>NZ_CP109074.1:5987747-11975494 GCF_035917475.1 Nonomuraea fuscirosea
GGTCAAGATCTACCGCGCCCGGTGATCTGAAGCCTGTCGGTTCAGCCGCGATCAGGTCACGGAAAGGCCCGGGGCGGCCGGCGTTCGCTAGCCTCACCGGCATGGTCTTAGCCGCCATTCCCAGCCCGCCCCAAGGGGTGTGGCATCTCGGCTTTCTGCCGATCCGGGCGTACGCGCTGTGCTTCATCGTCGCCATCCTGTTCGGCGCCTGGCTGAGCGACCGCCGCTGGCGCGCCCGCGGCGGCGAGCAGGGCACGATCGCCGACATCGCCGTCCCCGGGGTGATCCTGGGGCTGATCGGCGCCCGGCTCTACCACGTCATCGTCGACTGGCAGACCTACTTCGGCCCGCGCGCGGTCAAGGAGCCGTACCAGGCGCTGTTCATCTGGGAGGGCGGGCTCGGCATCTGGGGCGCGGTCATCCTGGGTGGCGTGGGCGTGGCGCTGGCCTGCCGCCGCCGGGGCATCTCCGTCGGCGCCATGGCCGACACGGTCGCGCCCGGCATCGCGTTCGGGCAGGCGATCGCCCGCTGGGGCAACTGGTTCAACCAGGAGTTGTACGGCAGCCCGACCACGCTGCCGTGGGGCCTGGAGATCGACCAGGCGCACGGCGGCGAGCCGGGCGTGCTCTACCACCCGACCTTCCTGTACGAGTCGATCTGGGACGCGGCGCTCGGCTTCGCCCTGATCCTGGCGGGACGGCGGTTCGCGCTGCACCACGGCCGGCTGTTCGCCCTCTATGTCGCCGGTTACACGTTCGGGCGGTTCTGGATCGAGGGGTTGCGGATCGATCCGGTGGGCGGGGTCGACCACGCTGTGGAGTTCCTCGGGCTGCGGGTCAACCAGTGGACGTCGATCGTGCTGTTCGCCGGGGCGCTGGTCTACCTCTGGGTACGGCGCCGCGCGGACGACGAGGAGATCGTGGCGCCCGCGGCGCGGCCCGTCCATACGTCCTGAGGCAGGAGAACGCCCCGGCTGCTTCCCCACAGCCGGGGCGCCTCGGTGGGGTGGGCAATCGATCCCTACGGACTCCTACCCATTCTGTCCGCATTGTATGTATTTGTCCGTTTTGATGTGCTTCCACGGATTTCGAAGCGTGGGCATGAGGCGCGGCGGTGGCGATAGCATCTGGCGCCATGCATCCGCCCCAGCCGCCGTACGGACCACCACCAGGACCGCCTGGGCCACCTGGGCCACCGCCAGGGCCGCACTCGGGACCGTGGAGTCACGGTCAGCCGCCCCCGCCCATGCCCCAGGGGCCGCAGGCGCAGCTCGTCCTCGACATCCAGCGGCACTGGCTCGGCTTCATGCTGTCCATGATCACGCCCACCGTCGTCGTCGACGGGCGCCCGATGCCCGGCCGGTGGGGCCGCAACGCCTTCGTGCTGCCTCCCGGCCAGCACCACCTGCACGTCCACCTGCCATACCTGCTGCCCTCGCAGATCGGCCCGGCGGACCTGACGATCTGGCTGCAGCCCGGCATGTCGCTCGACGTCGAGTACCGCGCACCCATGTGGGCCTACTCCCGCGGCGCGCTCGGCCCTCCGCCTCAGCAGTGGAACGGGATGGGCATCACGATCGCCCTCATGGCGATCCCGCTCGGCCTGCTGGCGTTCCTGTTCCTGCTGATCATCGGGTCGGTGCTGTGGGCCTGAGCACGGTCTGAGGGCATGATGGGTCACCTCGCCGATGAGTTTCACCGCGCCCGCCGGTCTGCATATCGTCATCGAGAAGGAGCGACCCATGACCGACCCCAAGACCCACACCATCGAGGTGCCGGGAGCGACCCTCCACTACGACGTGCGCGAGCCCGAGTCCGGCTCCGGCCGGCCGGTGCTGCTGATGATCGGCTCGCCGATGGACGCGACCGGCTTCACCACCCTGGCCGGGCACTTCCAGGACCGCACGGTGGTGACGTACGACCCGCGCGGCATCGGGCGCAGCACCCGCACCGACGGGCTCGTCGAGTCGACGCCCGACCTGCACGCCGACGACCTGCACCTGCTGATCGGCGCGCTCGGCGCCGGGCCGGTGGACATCTTCGCCAGCAGCGGCGGCGCGGTCAACGGGCTGGCGCTGGTGGCCCGGCATCCTGAGCAGGTGCGCGTCCTCGTGGCGCACGAGCCGCCCGCGGCCCAGGAGCTGCCCGACCGCGAGCGGGCGCTGGCGGCCATCGCCGACATCCGCGCCACGTACGAGCGCGACGGTTTCGGCGCGGCGATGGCCAAGTTCATCGGCACCTCCGGGTGGCGCGGGGAGCTTCCCGCCGACCTGTCCGAGCTGCCCGTCCAGGACCCGGCCGAGCTCGGGATGCCGACGGAGGACGACGGGTCGAGGGAGGACGTGCTGTTCGCGCAGAACCTCATCACCTGTACGCACCACCGGCACGACTTCGAGGCGCTGCGGGCCGCCTCCACCAGGATCGTCGTCGGCGTCGGCGTCGAGTCGGAGGGCGAGATGGCCTGCCGGTCGGCCGTGGCGGTGGCCGGGCGGCTCGGGACGGAGCCGGTGACCTTCCCCAGCAACCACGGCGGCTTCCTCGGGGACGAGTTCGGCATGCCCGGCGACCCCGACGCCTTCGCCGTCACCCTGCGCCGGGTCCTCGACGAAAGCCAGTGACGCCTCACGACGCCTGAGCAACGCTTCACGAGGCGGCGGGCCGCGAGTGACGCCCTACGACGAGGCGCCGGGGCCCGGGTGGCGCGCTACGAGGCGTCGGCGCCGCGTAGCCGGGCCGCCTTGAGCCCCAGGTGGACGGCCAGGCGGTCGTCACCGTCCGACAGGTCCCTGTGCGTGAGGCGCTCGGCCTTGCCCAGCCGGTAGTAGAGCGTCTGGCGGTGGATGCCGAGCTCGGCGGCGGTCTTCTGCACGTGGCCGCCGCGGTCCAGGTAGACCTCCACGGTCTGGGCCAGCTCGGCGTCCAGCGCCGCCGTCTCCTCGGCCAGCTCGCGCAGGTCCGTCTGACTCAGCCGGGACAGCAGGCGGTGCACGCCCAGCTCCTCCCAGCGGGCGACGGGGGCGTGGCGGGGGAAGTGCTCGGCGATGCGCAGCGCCTGGCGGGCCTCACGCCAGCTCAGCCAGGCGTCGGCCGGATCGTCCCTGGGCGCGCCGATGCCGGCCGCGGTGCCGTACGCGCTCTGCACGGTCTGCGCCACCTCTCCGGCCAGGTGGGCGGGGGCGAGCAGGGCGACCGGCGAGCCGGTGCGGGCCAGGACGCCGCGCGGGAGCGTCCAGAGGGCGGCCACCCGTTCCGGCGACTCACGTACGGCGATGGCCGCGACCGGGCCGGGGACCTCCAGCGAGGCGCCCGCGCGCACCTCGGGGTCGGGCGACAGCAGCGCGCGCAGGCCGCGCCCGAGGTCCTGCCTGCTCCTGGCCTCCTGGGCGAGCGCGGCGGCGGCCCTGGCGACGAGCGGCGCCACCGCCCGCAGCCTGGCGTCGCTCAGCCCGCCCCGCTCGCCGTGGGGCCTCGGGTCGGTGCGCCCGCCCAGCTCGCCCTGCGGCGACTCCGGGTGCTCAGGGCCGTCGGCCAGCTCGCCCGGGTCCAGCAGCCACAGGTAGCCGTACGTGACGTCGGCGTGGCGCAACGGCCAGCAGACCCTGGCCAGGACCCTGAGCTCGGCGTCGGCGGGAATCCTGACCGGGCCGCCGGCCCGCGCGATGCCGTAGCGCTCGAAGTAGTCGCGCACCTCTCCCGTGGCGCGGCGGCGCAGGATCGACTCCTGGCGGACCGTGTCGATGTCACCGTGCTGCGCCCCATAGGCGAGCAGCCGGAACGAGCGGTCCTCCAGCGTCGCGGACGCCCCCAGCCGGGCGGCGATCTCGTCGACGATCTCTTGTAGGTCTGCCGTGTTGTGCATTTGTACGACAGCCTGCCACATGCGGCGTTACGCCCGTCGATGGCCCCCGCTGAGCTGCGGTTTCTACACTTGGACACATGCTGGGTCAACTGCTGCTCGCCGCCTCCAGGAGCGGTGCCGTACGCCGTGCCGTGTCGGGTTTCCCGCCCACCAAGAAGGTCGTGGGCCGGTTCGTCGCGGGCGAGAGCGTCGAAGAGGCCCGCAACGCGGTCGAACGCCTGAGTGACGCGAAGCTCGCCGTGACCGTCGACCACCTCGGTGAGGAGACGCTCGACGCGCGGGCCGCCGAGGCGACCGCCGACGCCTACATCACGCTGCTCCAGGCGATCAGGCCGCTCGGCCTCGGATCGCGGGGCGAGGTGTCGGTGAAGCTGTCGGCCGTCGGCCAGCGGCTCGACGACGCCATGGCCCTGGAGCACGCCCGCGAGATCTGCGCCGCCGCGGCGGCCGGCGGCTCGACCGTCACGCTCGACATGGAGGACCACACCACGGTCGACTCCACCCTGTCCATCCTGCGCAAGCTGCGCGAGGACCATCCCGCGACGGGCGTGGCGATCCAGGCGTACCTGTTCCGCAGCGAGCAGGACTGCCGGGACCTGTCCGCGGAGGGCTCGCGGGTGCGGCTGGTCAAGGGCGCCTACCGCGAGCCGGCCTCCGTCGCGCACCAGGGCCGGACGGCCGTGGACAAGGCGTACGTGCGATGCCTGCGGATCCTCATGGCGGGGAAGGGGTACCCCATGGTGGCGACGCACGACGACCGCATGATCGCGATCACGGAGCTGCTCGCCGACCGGTTCGGGCGGGCGATCGGCGACCACGAGTTCCAGATGCTCTACGGCATCAGGACCGACCGGCAGGAGGCCCTGGCGGGGGCCGGCCACACGGTCCGCGTCTACGTCCCGTACGGCGACGACTGGTACGGCTACTTCATGCGCCGCCTGGCGGAGCGCCCCGCCAACGTCGCCTTCTTCCTTCGTGCCCTTGGGGGTAAGTAAATGGATGCCATCAGCAACGTCCCCACGCCGGCCAACGAGCCCGTGCTCGGCTACGCCCCCGGCAGCGCCGAGCGGGCGGCGCTGGAGGACCGCATCAAGGAGCTGGCCGGGGCCTCGATCGACCTGACCATGACCATCGGCGGCGAGCAGCGACAGGGTGGCGGCGCCCGCGTCGACGTCGTGCAGCCGCACAACCACGCCTCCGTCCTGGGCCGTACCAACGACGCTACGGCCCAGGACGTGCAGGACGCCGTCGGCGCCGCGCTCGCGGCGGCGCCCGCGTGGCGGGCCCTGTCGTTCGACGAGCGGGCGGCGATCTTCCTGAAGGCGGCCGACCTGCTGGCGGGCCCGTGGCGGCAGACGCTGAACGCGGCGACCGTGCTGGGCCAGTCGAAGTCGGCGCAGCAGGCGGAGATCGACGCGGCCTGCGAGCTGATCGACTTCTTCCGGTTCAACGTGGCCTACGCCCGCCGCCTCTACGCCGACCAGCCCATCTCGTCGCCCGGCGTGTGGAACCGGATGGAGTACCGGCCGCTCGAAGGCTTCGTGCTGGCCATCACGCCGTTCAACTTCACCGCCATCGCCGGCAACCTGCCGGCCTCGGCGGCGCTGATGGGGAACGTCGTCGTCTGGAAGCCGTCGCCCACCCAGCAGCTCGCCGCGCACCACACGATGCGGCTGCTGGAGGCGGCCGGGCTGCCGCCGGGCGTGATCAACCTGGTCACCGGCAACGGGCAGGCCGTATCCGAGGTGGCGCTCACCCACCCGGCGCTGGCCGGCGTGCACTTCACCGGCTCGACCGCGACGTTCCAGCACCTGTGGGGCACGATCGGCGCGAACATCGCCTCCTACCACGGCTACCCGCGCCTCGTCGGCGAGACCGGCGGCAAGGACTTCGTGCTCGCCCACCCGTCCGCCGACCCGGCGGTGCTCACGACGGCGCTGATCAGGGGCGCGTTCGAGTACCAGGGGCAGAAATGCTCGGCCGCCTCGCGGGCGTACGTGCCGCGCTCGGTCTGGAACCGCATGCGTGACGACTTCGTCGCCACCGCCGAGTCGCTGACCGTGGGCGACGTGGCCGCCGACCTGTCGACGTTCATGGGCGCGGTCATCGACGCGCGGGCGTTCGCCAAGCACAAGGAGGCGATCGACCGGGCGAAGGCGTCCTCGAACATCGACGTGCTCACCGGCTCCTACGACGACTCCGTCGGCTACTTCGTCAAGCCCACCGTGCTGGAGTGCGCCGACCCGGCCGACGAGCTCTTCGTCAAGGAGTACTTCGGGCCGATCCTCGGCGTGCACGTCTACGACGACGGCGCCTACGACACGGTGCTCGACCAGATGGAGGGCATCGCGCCGTACGCGCTGACCGGCTCGATCATCGCCCAGGACCGCTACGCCATCGCCGCGGCGGCCGAGCGGCTGCGCTTCGCGGCGGGCAACTTCTACGTCAACGACAAGCCGACGGGCGCCGTCGTGGGCCAGCAGCCGTTCGGCGGCGGGCGCGCGTCCGGTACCAACGACAAGGCCGGCTCGATCCTCAACCTGACCCGCTGGGTGAGCGCCCGCGCGATCAAGGAGACGTTCGTGCCGCCGACCGACCACCGTTACCCGCACATGGGTTGATCTCTCCATCACCCATCTCCGGCGAGAGCCCCCGGTCCTGCCCCCGGGGGCTCTCGGCGTTCCGGGGTAGTTTCGAAGCGCGCACGTCTCCACCGAGGAAGGGCAGACCCATGCACGTGGCCATCCCCCTCTATCCCCGCTTCACCGCGCTCGACGCGGTGGGCCCGTACACGGTGCTGGCCTTCGCGCCCGGCTGGACGGTCACGTTCGTGGCCGCCGAGCGCGGGCCGGTCGCCGACGACAAAGGCACGCTCCTGCTGAACGCCACGGCCTCGTACGCCGAGCTGCCCGGCCCGGACGTGATCGTGGTCCCCGGCGGCTCTGGAACGCTCGACGTCCTGTCCGACGAGGCCCTGGTCGGGTGGATCAGGCGGGCGCACGAGCACACTCAGTGGACGACCTCGGTGTGCAGCGGCTCGCTGCTGCTCGGGGCGGCCGGGCTGCTGGAGGGGCGTAAGGCCACCACGCACTGGGCCATCCTCGACTTCCTCACCCGCTTCGGGGCCGAGCCGGTGAGCGAGCGGGTGGTGACGGCCGGGAAGATCGTGACGGCGGCGGGGGTGTCGGCGGGCATCGACATGGCGCTGACGCTGCTGGCGCAGGCCGCCGATCCGGTGACGGCGCAGAGCGTGCAACTGGCCATCGAGTACGACCCGCGCCCGCCGTTCGCCTGCGGCTCCCCTGGCACCGCGCCGGAGGGCCTGGCCGAACGCGCCCTCGGCCTCATCACGTGACCCCGCACGGCCTCCGCACCTGACGCCGGAGCCCGCGGCCTCGTCGCGTCAGGCCGAGCCGGTGAGCGAGCGGCCTGATCAGTCGTCGTCATCCGGCGCCGGGCGGCCGCCTCCCACCGGCAGGACGTCGAAGTGCACGATCACGCGCCCGAGGTCCTCCGTGACCTCGGGCGGCCTGCCGTCGGAGACCGCGCGGTAGCGTTCCAGCACCGCGAACACCTCGTCCCGCATCCGCGCCGTCTCCGCCACCGTGAGCCGCAGCGAGCGCCGCCCGAAGACGCTCGCCGCCACCCACTCCTCCGGGGCCGTCGGCGACTCCTCGCGCCATCGGGACAGCTCCTCCCCGCGCTGGCGGACCAGATCGTCGAGCAGGTACTCGACCGCTCCCGCCGCCTCCGGGTCGGCCTCGGACGGTTCGCCGTAGGAGAAGCCGCCCGGCGTGACGCGCCAGTACTTCTCCTTCCCCCGCCCCATCCCCTCCGCGATCTCGATCATGCCGTGCCTGGCCAGCTCGCGCAGGTGGTAGCTGGTCGCCCCCGTGTTCTGCCCGACCAGGCCGGCCAGCCGGGTCGCCGTGGACGGCCCGCGCTCGTCGAGCAGGTCGTAGAGCCGCAGGCGCAGCGGGTGCGCGAAGGACTTCATGGCGTTCGCGTCGAGCGTTCTGGCGGAAAAGCTCTTGCGCCTCATACTGTGCAAGCCTATCTTTGCAAAGAATCCTGTGCACACTTTCCCTTACACGATAGCGGAGGCCGCCATGGCGCGTCTCGGGCGTTCGTTCGCCTATCTGTGGTCCTCCACGGCCCTGTCCAACCTGGCCGACGGCGTGCTCAAGATCGGCACGCCGCTGCTGGCCGTCTCGATGACCCGCTCCCCCACCCTGGTCTCCCTGGTGGCCGCCGCGACCACGCTGCCGTGGCTGCTGCTGGCGCTGCACGCGGGCGCGATCGCCGACCGGGCCGACCGCCGCCGCGTCATGGTGCGCGCCAACCTCGTCCGGGCCGTGATCCTGGCCGGCGTCACGCTCCTCGCCGTGCTCGGCCTGCTCAACCTCTGGCTCCTGCTGGCCGCCGTGCTGCTGGCCGGGGTGAGCGAGGTCTTCGCCGACCTCTCGGCGCAGTCCGTCCTGCCCATGACCGTCCCTCACGACGCGCTGACCAGGGCGAACGGACGGGTGTCGAGCGCCCAGATGATCGGCAACGACTTCGTCGGCGCTCCGGTGGCGGGCCTGCTCGTGGCGACGCTGCCCGCCGTCGTCTTCGGCGCGCCCGCCCTGCTGTACGCCGCCGCCGGCCTGCTCCTGCTGGGGATGCGCGGCGCGTACCGGCCCCCGGGCGGGACCGGAACCACCACGAAGGGAGAGGGAACGGGGGACGAGGCGGAGGCTCGGCGGCCGATGCGTGCCGACATCGCCGAGGCCCTGCGTTTCCTGTGGTCCCACCGCGTCCTGCGCGGCCTGGCGGTCACCGCCGGGCTGCTCAACCTGGCCAACTCCGCCTACTTCGCCGTCTTCGTGCTGTGGGCGGTCGGCGACGGGTCCGAGATCGGGCTCGAACCGGCCGGCTACGGCCTGATGGCCACGGCCTTCGCCGCCGGCGCCGTGTTCGGCTCGCTGCTGGCCGACCGGGCGGCGGGGCTGTTCGGGGAGTTCAGGACGCTGGCCGGCTGCTGGCTGGTCAGCAGCCTGCTGCTGCTCGTGCCGGTGATCGTGCCCTCGCCGTGGACGCTCTATCCGACCGCCGTGCTGTGGGGGGTGATCGGCGCCGGGGGCAACGTGCTGGTGATCTCCACCCGGCAGCGGCTGATTCCGGCGAAATTGCTCGGGCGGGTCAACTCGGCATATCGGCTCGTCGGGATGGGTGGCATGCCGCTCGGAGCGGCCGCGGGAGGCGTCGTGGCCGAGTTCGCCGGGCTTGGAGCCGTCCTCGTGGGCGCGACTGGAGTATGTTTGGTCGGTGTCGGACTGATGCGGCGCGCCTTGTCAGATCAAATTTCTGGGCCTCTGACCAGCGAAGCTGCACTTTCCGACATGTCCGGATCACGTTAGGCACCCAAGAGCCTGTGCTGAGGTGACATGATTATCCCCGAGCTAGAGGGGATGGTATGCGGGAGATCGGCGGACGGTACCTCCTGAACGAGGAGGCCGGTCGTGGGGGTATGGGAGTCGTCTGGCGGGCGTTCGATCAGCTCCTCCACCGTACGGTGGCGCTGAAGGAGCTGACCCTGGCCGGTGAGGCCGAGATGGTCCGCCGCCGGGTGCTGCGCGAGGCCAGGATGGCCGCCGGGCTGACGCATCCCAACATCGTCACGGTGCATGACCTGATCGAGGAGGGCGGGAAGCTCTGGATCGTGATGGAATACCTTGACGGGCTCTCGCTGCACCAGTTGCTGTCACAGGTGGGCACGCTGCCCGCGCAGTCGGTGGCGGCGATCGGGCAGCACCTGCTCGCGGCGCTGCGCACCGCCCACCAGGCGGGCGTGCTGCACCGCGACGTCAAGCCCGCCAACGTCATGCTGACCGGTGACCGGGTGGTGCTGACCGACTTCGGGATAGCGACCGCCGAGGGTGACATCCGCATGACGACCTCGCGGCGGCTGCGCGGCACTCCGGCCTTCATGGCGCCCGAGCGGCTGCACGGGGGGCCGGCCAGCAAGGAGGCCGACATGTGGTCCTTCGGCGCCACGCTCTACAGCGCCATCGAGGGCCAGCCGCCCTACCCCGGCCAGGACGCCGCCACCGTCCTCGGCATGGCCAGGAGCGGCCCCTACCCGCCGCCGCGGCGGGCCGGGGTGATGCGGCCGCTCATCGAGGGCCTGCTGCACCACGACCCCGTGCGCCGCTACACGCCGGAGCAGACGGCGGGGTTACTCGCCGGCATGCGCGCCAGCGCCTACCAGGCGGCCATCTGACCCGCCGGCCGCCCCTCGCGGGACGGCCGGCCAGTGGTGGTCACGTGGTCACTCCTTCTTGGCGCGGGCCTCGGCCTCGGCGGCGTCCATCGCCGCCGCCTCCTCCGGGGTCGGCGCGGTGCCGCCGAGGTGGGCCGGCTGCCACCACACCCCCTGCGGCACCTCCGGATAGGTGCGCTGCGCCCGGTCCACCAGCTCCGACAAGCGCCGGTGCAGGTCGGTGGTGTGGTCGTTGACGTTCTCGCCGCGCTTGGGGTGCATCGGCTCGCCGACCAGGATGGTGACCGGCACGTGCCGCTGCAGCAGGTTGCGCGGCCGCCCCTTGGTCCACAGCCGGTGGTCGCCCCACAACGCCACCGGGATGACGGGCGTGCCGGTCGCCTGGGCCATCCGGATGGCGCCGTTCTTGATCTCCTTCACGGTGAACGACCGGCTGATCGTCGCCTCGGCGAACACGCCCACGACCTCACCGGCCTTCAGCATGCGCAGCGCCGTGGCGTAGGAGCCGGCCCCCGCCTCCCGGTCCACCGGGATGTGGTGCATGCCGCGCATCAGCGGCCCCGAGATCCGGTTGTCGAACACGTCCTGCTTGGCCATGAAGCGCACCAGCCGCTTCGACGGCAGCGCGGCGAACCCGGCGAAGATGAAGTCGAGGTAGCTGATGTGGTTGCTCACCAGCACCGCTCCCCCGGTGCGCGGCACGTGCTCGGTCCCCTCCATGTGGAACTTGATGTCGAGCACGCGAAACAGGGTCCGCGCGGCGGCGATCACCGGCGGGTACACGATCTCAGCCATGAGCAGAAGGTAACGTACTCAGGCGGGTTTCACGGACGTCGGGAGGCTCACCATGCCCCTGACGTTGCCGTGCGCGGTCCTCCTGATGCCGGCCGGATCGATGTCGTAGCCGGGGGAGACGGCCTTCGTCAGCTCCTCCAGCGCGATCCTGGCCTCCAGCCGGGCGAGGGCGCCGCCGAGGCAGTAGTGGCGGCCGACGCCGAAGCTGAGGGAGCGGGCGGTGTCGCGGCTCAGGTCGTAGTCGCCGGCGCCGGGGAAGACCCGCTCGTCGCGGTTGGCGGAGCCGATCAGCAGCCACATCTTGGCGTTCTCCGGGACGCGGACGCCGTACCACTCGCTCTCGCGGGTGAGCCGGCGGGCGGTGCCGTGGGCGGGGGTGTCGTAGCGCAGCGACTCCTCCATCCACGGCGTGATCGCCCCGCCGAAGGCGGCGGCGCGCTGGTCCGGGTTGCGCCACGCCCAGTACCAGGCGGCGCTGAGCAGGTGGGTGGTGGTCTCCGCGCCCGCGCCGATGAGCAGGAACAGGAACGCCACGATGTCGTCGTCGCTCAGCTCCTCGTCCGCGACGAGGACGGAGACGAGGTCGTCGCGCGGCTCGGCCCGGCGTTCGGCGATGATCGAGCCGTAGTGGCCGCCGAGCGAGACCAGGCTCTTGAGTCCGTCGTCGGCCGTCTCGCCGTCGAGGGCGTACCCGATCAGGGCGCTGAAGTCACGGCGTACGCCCGCGCGCTCGGACGGCGGCACGCCCACCAGCTCGGAGATCACGTCCAGCGGAAGCCTGGCCGCGATGTCGCGGGCGAAGTCGAACGTGCCCCGGTCCACCGCCCGGACGATGTGCTCGCGCGCGATCTGCCTGATCATGGGCTCCAGCGCGGCGACCCGGCGCGGCGTGAAGCCCTTGGAGATGGCGGCGCGCATGCGGGTGTGCTCGGGCGGGTCCATCGCCACGAACGACAGGAACCTGCGCGCCTCGGGACCCGAGGCGCCCGGCTCCAGCATGGGGCCGTGGTCGCTGGACAGCAGCGCGCTGTCGGCGAGGGCGGCCGAGACGTCGGCGTGCCGGGACAGCGCCCAGAAACCGAGCTCGGCGTTGTGGTAGAGCGGCGCTTCCGCCCTCAGCCGCGCGTAGACGGGATAGGGGTCGTCGTTGGTCGCGGCGTCGAAGGGACTGTAGACGATATCCACTCCGCCCACGCTACGACGCTTGCGCGGTCGTGAAAACGGGCAGATGTTTCGACCATGAAGAAGCTCATCAACACGGCAGAATCCGTCGTTGAAGACGCGCTGAACGGCATGGCCGCGGCCCACCCCTCGCTGCGGATCCGTGACCACGTGGTCTACCGCGCGCAGGGCCCGCGCCGCGGGAAGGTGGGCCTGGTCTCCGGCGGCGGCTCCGGCCACGAGCCGCTGCACGTCGGTTTCGTCGGCCACGGCATGCTCGACGCCGCCTGCGCCGGCGAGATCTTCACCTCGCCGGTGCCCGATCCGATCATCGAGGCGACCCTGGGGGTCGACGGCGGCGCCGGGGTGCTGCACATCGTCAAGAACTACACCGGCGACGTGCTCAACTTCGAGATGGCCGCGGAGCTGGTCGAGGGCGTCGAGGTGGCGAGCGTGCTGGTGGACGACGACGTCGCCGTCCAGGACTCGCTCTACACGGCCGGCCGCCGCGGCACCGGGGCGACGCTGTTCGTGGAGAAGATCGCGGGGGCGCTGGCCGAGGAGGGCGCGCCGCTGGCCCGGGTCGCGGCCGTGGCGCAGGAGGTGGACGAGCGCAGCAGGTCCTTCGGCATCGCCCTGACCTCCTGCACCACCCCTTCCGCCGGCAAGCCCACCTTCGACCTGCCGGAGACGGAGGTGGAGCTGGGCATCGGCATCCACGGCGAGCCGGGGCGGGCCAGGGTGCCGCTGGCGCCGGCGCGCGAGCTGGCCGGGGTGGCGATGGAGGCCGTCCATCGCGACCAGCCGCTGCGGGGCGACCTGCTGGTCATGGTCAACGGCATGGGCGGGACGCCGCTCATGGAGCTGTACGTCGTGTTCGCGGAGGTGGCCGCGTTCATCAAGGGCAAGGGAGCCCGGGTGACGCGCTCGCTGGTGGGTAATTACGTGACGAGTCTGGACATGCAGGGCTTCTCGGTCTCGGTCTGCCTGCTGGACGACGCGCTGACCCGGCTGTGGGACGCGCCGGTCGAGACGCCCGCGCTGCGCTGGGGGCGCTGATGGACACCGACCTGTTCGTGGCCTGGTTCGAGGAGACGGCCCGGCTCGTCCGCGAGGAGCGCGACCGCCTGACCCGGCTCGACGCGGCCATCGGTGACGCCGACCACGGCACCAACCTCGACCGCGGCCTCACCGAGGTGTGCAAGGCACTGGCCGACTCCGCGCCGGAGTCGGCGGCGGAGGTGCTGACGACGGCGGGCACGACGCTGATCCGCCGGGTCGGGGGCGCGTCAGGCCCGCTGTACGGATCGGTGTTCCGGCAGATGGGCAAGGCGCTGCTGACGCCGGTGACGCTGGCCGGGTTCTCGGCGGCCTTCGAGGCGGGGGTGGTGGCCGTCGAACGGCTCGGCAAGGCGGCCCTGGGCGACAAGACCATGGTGGACGCGCTCGCCCCGGCCTCACGGGCGCTGGCGCTGGCCGTACGTGACGGCGTGGGCGTCCAGGAGGCGCTCGACCAGGCGGCCCGCGCGGCCGCCGAGGGCGCCAAGGCGACGATCCCGATGCAGGCGCGCAAGGGGCGGGCCAGTTACCTGGGTGAGCGCAGCATCGGGCACGAGGATCCGGGGGCGGCGTCGGCGGTGCTGTTCATGACGGCGCTGGCCACCGTGGCGGGCTAGGCCCGTGACCGGACGGACTGTCACTGGACTTGGACGGGCTGCTGGGGGACGGGCCACTGGGGGACGGGCTGCTGCCGGAGAGGCCGATGGGGGACGGGCTGCCGCCGGAGCGACTGTGGAGGCGGTGTGATGGTGGGCGTGGTGCTGGTCTCGCACAGTGCCGGGCTGGCGGCCGAGGCGATGGCGCTGGCCCTCGGGATCGCGGGGCCGGACGCCCCCGTGGCGGCGGCCGGCGGCACCTCGGACAACGGGCTGGGCACCTCCATCGACCGCGTCGAGGCGGCGGTGCGCAGCGTCGATCAGGGCCACGGGGTGGTGCTCATCCCCGACCTGGGCAGCTCGGTGCTGAACGCCCGGCTGCTGGAGGAGGAAGAGCGGATCGTGGTGGCGGACGTGCCGTTCGTGGAGGGCGCGATCGCGGCCGCGGTGGCGGCGGGCGCGGGCTCGTCGCTGGCCGAGGTGCTGGAGGCCGCCGAGGAGTCCCGCGCCTTCCGCAAACTCTGATCCGCAGCCCTCGGACCGGGGTCCCTGGACCAGGGACCCCCGGATCAGAGGTCCTTGGATCAGTGGCCCTTGAAGGCCTCCTCCAGCCACCATGAGCCGCGTTCGCGTGTCACCTTGGCGTGCACCAGCAGCGGGCGGTCCCGTTCGCCTCCGGTCCACTCCGCCACGCCCGCCAGGTCGTCGGGCCCGGTGACGGTCACGGCGGCCAGGCCGTGGCCGCGGGCGATGGCGGCCAGGTCGGCCGGGGGGAACCTGACCGTGTCCAGCGGATGGCCGTGCGGGCCGAAGTGGTGCACCTCCGCCCCGTACGCCTCGTCGTCGTACACCACGATCACCATCGGCAGGCCGAGCCTGACCACGGTCTCCAGCTCGGCCAGCCCCATGAGCGCGCCGCCGTCGCCGAGCGCGGCCACCGGCACCCGGTCGGGGCGGGCCACGGCGGCGCCGATCGCGGTCGCCAGGCCGAGCCCGATCGACTGGAACGCCTGGGTGAAGCAGAACCCGTTCTCATCGGGGACGTCGAGGAACATCGACGGATATCCCATGAAGTTCCCGGAGTCGATCGAGACGATCCGGTCCTGGGGCAGGAGGTCGTCGAGCGCGATGGTGAGCGTCCTCGGGTCGATCCGGCCGCCGCCGCTCTCGTCCTCGTACGGGACCCCCCGCCAGCGGCCCTCCGCCTCGATCCGGCCGGCCAGCTCCGGCGAGCGGTAACCAGGAGCGCCGGCCCGCACCCGGGCGGTCAGCGACCGGGCGACCTCCGCCACGTCGCCCACCACGCCCACGTCGGCGGGCACGTGCGTCTTGAGCGCCGCCGGGTCGAGGTCCACCTTCGCCACCCGCGTGCCGGGCGAGATCAGGGATCCGTGCCGGGTGGTCCACATGTTCAGGGCGCAGCCCCAGCCGACGACGAGGTCGGCGGCGCGGATCAGCTCGGCCGTCAGGGGCGTGGCGAAGCCGCCGGAGACGTCGAGGTCCCACGGGCTGCCGCGGAAGAGCCCCTTGGCCACGGCGGAGGTCGCCAGCAGCGCCCCGGTCCGCTCGGCCAGCTCCTCCAGCTCCCGCCGGGCCCCCCGGGCACCGCGTCCGGCGATGAACACCGGCCGCCGCGCCCCCTCCAGGGCCCGCGCCAGCTCCAGCAGCCCGTCCTCCGCTGAAGGCACACCTGTGGAAGGCGACGGCTCCCGCCCGGAACCCGCCCCGCCCGCCGGCTCCCCGCTGGAGCGCCCGGCCGGCGTGGGGGTGGAGCCGGTCGCGGTGGAAGCGGAGGGACCGGCCGAGGGCGGGGCTGCGGCGAGGAGGCGGGTGGTTCGGGTGGTCAGGGTGGTGGGGTCGAGGTCGGGGCAGGGAGTGGACTGGACGTCGAGCGGAAGGTTCAGGAGCACCGTGCGGCGGTTCCCCACGGCCACCTGGTACGCCCGGACCACCTGCTCCACCACGTCCACGGCCCCTGTGACCCGCATCGCCACCGCGCCCACGGCGACGGCCAGGGCGGACTGGTCGATGTGGAAGTTCGACTGGGGCTCGGTGGCCTCGCCGGCCAGGACGATCAGCGGGGTGCGGCTCTTCGCGGCCTCGGTGATGCCGGTCATCGCGTTCGTGAGCCCCGGACCCTGGTGCACCGAGACGATGCCGGCCCGGCCGCTCATCCTGGCGTACGCGTCGGCCATGGTGGCGGCCCCGCCCTCGTGGCGGGCGGCGACGAAGGGCACGCCGGCGGCCACGAGGGCGTTGGTGACGTGGAAGTTGCCGCTGCCCACCACCCCGAAGGCGGTCCCGGCCCCGCACGCGGCCAGGACCCGGCCCACGGCCTCGGCGACGATCAACGCTCGACCAGGGCGAGCACGCGTACGGGGCTGCCCGAGCCGCCCTCGATGGGCAGCGGCGGCGCGACCACGACGGCGCCCGTCACCGGCAGGCGGTCGAGGTTGCGCAGCTGGGTGAGGCCGTACTTGCCCGCGCCCAGCAGGAAGGAGTGGCAGGGGAAGGGCGGGTCGAAGGAGTGGGCGGCGCCCGCGTCGGTGCCCACGGTCTCGACGCCGAGCCCGAGGATGGGGGTCTCGGCGGCCAGCCACTGGGCGCATTCGACCGAGATGCCGGGCGTGTGCGGGCCGGTCTCGTCGGCGTTCAGGAAGGCGGCCTGGTCGGCGGAGCGGGCGTCCCAGCCGGTCCGGTAGAGCAGCCAGCCGCCCTCGGGGAGCGGGCCGTTGGCCCGCTCCCACTCCTTGACGTGGTCGATCTGGAGAAGGAAGTCAGGGTCCTTCGACGCCTCCGCGGCCAGGTCGAGCACCACGGCGGGCGCGATCAGGCTGCGCGCGGGCACCTGGGAGACGTCCTGGCCGTCGCGGGCGGTGACCCAGTGGACGGGGGCGTCGAAGTGGGTGCCGGTGTGCTCGCCGGTGTGGATGTCGTTCCAGTACCAGGCCGGGCCGCGATCGTCGTACCGGCTGATCTCCTCCAGCCGGAACGGGATCGTGTTGCCGAACGGCTCGGGCAGCTGCAGGATCGGCGTCTCCGCCGTCAGCGGCGCGGTGAGGTCGATCACCTCGATCGCCCCGTTGCGCACGCTGTCCACAAAGCTCTGCAACACCGACATGTCTTCCTCCTTGGTGGGCTGAGCGCATCCTCCTACGCTCGCCCTACCAGTGCAAACGCCTGTCCTACCGGCAGGCCACGCGGTAGGAGTCGAGGTCGTAGGTCTTCTTCAGCGAGTTGAAGTTCTGGGCGTTGGACTTCGAGCAGAACTTCGAGGTGGCCAGGTTGTACTCGACCTGGAACACGGCCTTGCCGGCCTTGACGAACTGGTCGTAGCCGTACGACCCGCCGTTCTGGGCGGTGGTGCACTCGGAGTGCTCCCAGCACTCCTCGTTGATCGCGAAGTCGAAGTACGGCAGCAGTTGCGGGATCTGCGCGACGTCGTTCTTCAGCGCCACGGACAGCCCGCGCTTGTGCGCCTCGTTGGCCAACCAGGCGTTGTAGGCGAGCTGGTCGGCGGCCTTGAGCGGGAAGCCGGTGTCATTGGTGTAGCCGTCGACGTTGTCGGGCTCGACGGCGTCGAACCCGGCCGCCTTGCACATGTCGAGCCGGTCCTTCATGATCTGGCCCAGCTCGCCGGAGTAGCGGCGGATGTCCAGCCACCGCTCGCCCTCCCAGTCCTCCAGCGGGTCGCCGAGGACCGCGGCGGGGAAGCGGCCGGAGTCGGGGCGCCAGTCCTCATACGTGCCCGCGCTGATGTAACAGACGACGCGACGGCCAGGTTTGTCGGCCTTGAGGGACTTGACGATGGTGCCGTCGTCGGTGGCGTCGAAGCCGTCGATGTCGAACATCTGCACGTTGGGGTACGGCTTCTTCGGCAGGGCGATGAGCTGCCAGTCCCAGCTGGTGTTGAGCGCGGGCTTCCAGCAGCCGTTGCAGGCGACCGGACTGGGCAGCGCGGCGGCCCCGGACGCGGTCGCCAAGGCCGCTCCGGAGGCGGATCCGGCAGCGGCCGGGGCGGTGGTGAGTGAGGTGACGACGGTGACGGCCGCCAGGGCGGCGGCGGAGACGAGAGCGGACAGACGCATGGACACTCCTCGCGAACAGAACGGTTCGGGATCGGTGGCGACGCGCGCTGTTCCGCACTCTCCGCTACGCGTCCCGGCCAGGGACGCCGGAGTGGCGTGGCCCATGACCGCAGGGCGTCACGCCAGCACGCTGGGGCGTGCCTCCTTTCTGCCGGTGAGCAGAATTGCGCGTTTCTGCGCTGTTGTCCAGCGTTTCCGGCAGAAAGTTACGCCTTGCTCCACTCGACGCAACCACCGGTCTGGAAGGCCTTGTCGGTGGCCAGGATGGTGACGCTGGCGGGCCCCGTCGGCATACCGGAGGTGATGATGTCGCCGGTCGTGTTCCGCAGCCTGGCCCAGTAGCAGAGCGGGAACCCGGCGGTGGGGCCGGTGGTGCGGTAGGTGCCGGGCTGGATGTCCGTGCCGACGACGAGGGTACGCAGGGAGGCGCCGTTCAGCGGCGGCGTCGCCGCGTCCCCGGCTCCCGGCGGGGTGGTCTGCCCGGGAGGCGTCGCGGGCGGAGTCTGTCCTGGCTGGGTCTGACCCGGCTGGGTCTGGCCCGGCGTCTGCCCGGGTGGGGTCTGGCCGGGCTGCGTCTGTCCTGGCTGGGTCTGACCGGGCTGGGTCTGGTCCGGGGGTGTCTGGCCGGGCGTGGGCTGCCCGTCCTGGGGCGGCGTCGCGGCCGGCGCGCTGCTGTCCGGCAGACCCGGCTGACTCTCCTCGACCGTCACCGTGACCCGCGGCTCCGGCTCCTCGGCGGAGGTCGTCTGCGCGCCGAACCCGACGAAGACGCCCAGCAGGAAGCCCAGCAGGGCGGCGAGCCCCGAGACGAGCACGATGATCGGCGGGCTGCTCGTGGCCCGGGGGTACTCAGGTACCCGCTGATGGTCAGGAGGGGGCGGCCCGTACATCACGGACCAAGCGTCCCATCCCTGTCAACGATGCTGTCAACGATGCAGGTAGTCGACCAGCGACGCCTTCTCCGTCTCCAGCTCCTCGATCGTGCTCTTGACCACGTCGCCGATGCTGACGATGCCGACCAGCCGGCCGCCGTCCACCACCGGCATGTGCCGGAAGCGCTGCGTGGTCATGGTCTGCCGGAGCGAGTCGACGTTCTCCCCCGGACCGACCGTGGTCACCTCGGTGGTCATGATCGAGGAGACCGGGGAGTCGAGGATCGCGGCGCCGCGGTCGTGCAGGCGCCGCACCACGTCGCGCTCGGAGACGATCCCCTCGATGGTGACCCCGTCGGAGGAGACGACGACGGCGCCGATGTTGTGCTCGGCCAGCTGGGCGAGCAGCTCGCGTACAGTGGCGGCGGGCGCGACGGTCGTCACGTCACTGCCCTTGCCACGAAGGATCGTCCCGATGAGCATGTGCACCACCTCTTGCCCTCAGTGTTCCAACCCTGCGTCCAGGCAAACAACCCCCCGGGGCCCTCGTCAAGCGGTCCCGTAGGCTGCTCCCTGTACTGGATCACGACATCGACCGACATACCACTCAAGGAACGCTCCATGGCCGAGGCGCTCAACATCGGAAGCCACGATCTGCCCGTCACCGACGACCTTGCCGCGTTCATGCGCACCGGCTGGGCCCCTCAGGAGGCGGGCGCCGAGGCCGGGCCGCGGCCGATCGCGCCGTGGGCGGCCAAGCGGCGGGCCGCGCTGGCGCAGCGGTTCCCGGGTGAGCGGCTGGTGATCCCCGCGGGCACGCTGAAGGTGCGCAGCAACGACAGCGACTACCGGTTCCGGCCGCACAGCGCGTACTCCTACCTGACGGGGGCGGGCGAGTCGGACGACGTGCTGGTGATCGAGCCGTCCGGCGAGGCCGTGCTGTACGTCAGGCCGCGCGCCCCGCGCGAGGAGGGCCAGGAGTTCTACCGCGACCGCCGCTACGGCGAGTTCTGGGCCGGACCGCGCCCCGACCTGGCCGAGGCGGCGGCGCTCTACCAGGTCGAGTGCGCCCACATCCGCGACCTGGAGCTGGGCCGTCCGGCCCGGGTGCTGCGGGGCGTGGACGCCGCTGTGGACGCCGCCGTCCCGAGGGTGGACGGTGACGCGGAGCTGGAGTCGTTCCTGGCGGAGATGCGGCTGGTCAAGGACGAGTGGGAGGTCGGCGAGCTGCAGTCGGCCGTGGACGCGACCGCGCGCGGTTTCGAGGACGTCGTCCGCGCGCTCCCCCAGGCGTTCGGCCATCCGCGCGGCGAGCGGTACCTGGAGGGCGTCTTCGGGCTGCGGGCCAGGCTGGAGGGCAACGCGACCGGCTACGACAGCATCGTGGCCGCCGGGGCGCACGCCTGCGTGCTGCACTGGATCCGCAACGACGGCGCGCTCGGCCGCGGTGACCTGCTGCTGATGGACGCGGGCGTCGAGTCGGACACGCTCTACACGGCCGACGTGACCCGCACCTTCCCGCTGTCGGGCCGTTTCAGCGGCGTGCAGCGGCAGGCGTACGAGCTGGTCCACCAGGCGCAGGAGGCGGCCATCGCCACGCTGCGGCCCGGCGCTCGCTTCCGTGACTTCCACCTGGCGGCCATGCGGGTGATCTGCGAAGGGCTGCGCGACTGGGGCCTGCTGAAGGAGAGCGTCGACACGCTGATGGAGACGGGCCTGTACCGGCGTTACACGCTGTGCAGCAGCGGCCACATGCTCGGCCTGGACGTGCACGACTGCGCCAGGTCGCGGGCCGAGGTCTACCTGGACGGCGTGCTGGAGGAGGGCAACGTGCTGACCGTGGAGCCCGGCCTGTACTTCCAGCCGGACGACCTGACGCTGCCCGAGGAGCTGCGCGGCATCGGCATCAGGATCGAGGACGATCTCGTGATCACCGCCGGCGGGGCCCGGCTGATGTCGGACGCGCTCCCCCGCGACCCCGACGGCATCGAGTCCTGGATGGGCGCCCTGCTCTGACAGGACGGAGCTGTAACGGGACGGTCACGTTTCGTACGTGGCTGACAAGGCGCGGCCCGGCCCTCATACCTTTTCCGCAAATTACCGCCAAGCCATGGCCTACTGGACAACCCGTCAGTAGGGTTGCTGATCCGTAGGCGGCGGAGGTGGTGATGGCCTGGTCCGGGTACGTCGGACGCCGCGCCGGCTCGGCCCTCGGCCAGGTCGGAGACCTGTTCGTCATCGTCCTGGAGGGCCTGCGCCGGAGCTGGGACGTCAGGCGCTGGTGGTGGGAGTTCGTCGACCAGTGCTGGTTCCTGGCCCGCGTCACCAGCGTCCCCGTGCTCCTGGTCTCCCTGCCGCTCGGCGCGACCGTGGCGCTGCAGGTGGGTGAGCTGGCCCGGCAGCTCGGCGCCGGCTCGGCCACCGGCAGCGCCGTCTTCGTCGGCCTGATCCGCGAGGTGGCGCCGCTGGCCAGCGCGCTGCTGATCGCCGGGGCCGGCGGCAGCGCCATGACCTCCGACATCGGCGCCCGCCACATCAGGGACGAGCTGAGCGCGATGGAGGTCATGTCGGTCAACCCGATCCACCGCCTCGTCACGCCGCGCATGTGGGCGGCCAGCACGATCGCGGTGTGCCTGTGCCCGCTGGTCATCCTGGCGGGCGCGACCGGCGGCTACTTCTTCAACGTCATCGTGCAGGGCGTCACGCCGGGCGCGTACTTCGAGGGCGCGCTGTCGCTGGTCGTGGCCTCCGACCTGTACGTGACGCTGTTCAAGGCGTGGATCTTCGGGTTCATCGCGGCCGGGGTGGCCTGCTACAAGGGCATGACGTGCGCGACCAGCCCGGTGGGCGTGGGGCGGGCGGTCAACCAGGCGACCGTGGTGACGTTCATGCTGGTGTTCACGTTCAACTACGTGATCTCCGCCGTGTACTTCCTGGCCTATCCGCCGAGGTCGCTGTGATGGTGACCGGCTGATGGCGACGCGGACGGCCGGCCTCAGACTCGCCCTCAGGGGGCGGGACGCCGCCGAGCGGTTCGCTGCCCTGGCCGACTGGCCGCTGTTCGTGTGGAAGGTCCTGTTCTACTCCGTCCGCGACGTGGTGCTCAGGCTCAAGTACGCCAAGGTCGTCCTGCGCCAGGTCAGCGACGTCGTGGTGGGCGTCGGAGCCACCGTCATCGGCGGCGGCATGGTCTTCGTGGTGTTCACGATGGCGTTCGTCGTGGGCGCGACCGTGGGACTGCAGGGCTACCAGGGGCTGCAGGCCATCGGCGCGGAGTCGTTCATGGGCCTGGTCGGCAGCTTCGCCAACGTCCGCGAGATCACCCCGATCATCGCGGCCACGGCGCTGGCGGCGCAGGTCGGCTCGTCGTTCACGGCGGAGCTGGGCGCGATGCGGATCTCGGAGGAGATCGACGCGCTGGAGGTGATGGGCATCAACGCGTTCACCTACCTGATCTGCACCCGCGTCGTGGCGGCGCTGCTGGCGCTGGTGCCGATCTACCTGATCGCGCTGTTCGCCAGCTTCTTCGCCACGCGGCTCATGTGCACGGTGCTGTTCGGGCTGGCGCCCGGGGTCTACGACTACTACTTCTACCTGTACCTGCCGGTCAGCGACATCCTGTTCAGCGTCTCCAAGGTCGCCGTGTTCGCCTTCGCCGTCATCGTCATCCACTGCTTCCACGGCTTCCACGCCACCGGCGGTCCGGTGGGCGTGGGGGTGGCGGCGGGAAGGGCCATCCGCCAGTCGATCGTGACGATCGTGCTGCTCAACCTGCTGCTGTCGTACCTGTTCTGGGGCGGCGGCGGCAACATACCGCTGACGGGGTGAGGCCGGTGAACCGAGCTGAACTCTCCCTCGCCACCCGGATGGGCATCGCGCTCGCCGTGCTGGCGGTGTTCGCCGCGGCCACCCTGTACGTGGTGCGCACCACCACCGAGTTACGCGGCACCCGCATCGACGCCGTGTTCGGCCGGGCCGGGCAGGGCCTCGACACCGCCTCGCCGGTCAAGATCCGCGGTATCACGGTCGGCGACGTGACGGGCATCGCGCTGGACGTCAAGGGCAGGGCCGTGGTGACCATGCACGTCGATCCGGGGGTCAAGGTTCCCACGACCGCGGTGGCCTCCGTGGAGCCGGCGTCGGTGTTCGGCCCCAAGTTCGTCGATCTGCGGCCCGGCGCGGGCGAGACGACCGGCCCGTACCTGTCCGCCGGAGCCGTCATCACCGACACCGAGGAACCGCTGGACCTGTCCGACACGCTCGGCGACGCCTACCGCGGCCTGGACGCCGTGGACCCGCGCGAGGTCACGGTCATCGTGCACACGCTGGCCAAGGGGCTGGAGGGCGAGGGCGAGAACCTGCGCGAGCTGATCGGCGACGCGGGCACGGTCGTCGGCGTCGCGCACCGGCACCGGGCGGAGGCGCGGCGGTTCCTGCACGACGCGGCGCTGCTGGGCACGGCGCTGTCGGACAAGGGCGACGAGCTCGTCTCCATCTCCTCCGACGTCAACGTCATCACCCCCGACCTGCTCAAGCGGGCCGACAAGGTACGCGCCCTGCTCCAGGAGGTCACCTCGGTCTCCGGGCAGGTCTCGCACGGCCTGGCCAAGCACCGCGGGAACCTGCGGGCCGGCGTGCACTCGGGCGAGCGGGTCGCCGCGCTCATCTACGCCCAGCTCGGCCTGGCCGGAGACGGCGTACGCGGTTTCAACCGGCTGGTGGACCTGCTCAACGAGCTGATCGAGGCGCCGGGCCCGGGCGGCAACCGCCAGTTGCAGGTGGAGGCGTTCATCGCCACCGACGTCTGCGAGCTGATCGTGGGCGCCTGCGGCCCGACCGACGGGAGGCGCTGACGTGGAACGCCTGCGCCGCCGCTGGACCCTCATGCGGTTCACGCTGTTCATCGGCCTCACCCTGTCGCTGATCGTGGTGATCGCGGTGCAGATCGAGCGGGTGAGCACGGGCGGCGGCTACCGCCTGGTCGCCGTGTTCGACGACGTGTCCGGCCTGATCGAGGGCGACCAGGTGAAGATCGCCGGCGCCCCCGTCGGGCAGGTGGACACGATCAGGGTCGTGAACGGCCGGGCCGAGGTGACCATGGAGGTGCAGGACGCGGTCAGGGTGCCCACTGACACCGAGGCCGCCGTACGCTGGCGCAACGCCGTCGGCCAGCGCGTCATCTACCTGCTGCCCGGCACCGCGCCCGGCCGGCTGCCGCCGGGGGCGCGCCTCACGCGCACCTCGTCCGTCGTGGACATCGGCGAGCTGATCAGCGACCTCGGCCCGCTCACCCGCAGCCTGGACCCCGACCAGATCAACCAGCTCCTGACCGCCGCCGCCAAGTCGCTCAAGGGCAACCAGCACAACATCCCGCGCCTGCTCGACAACGTCAACGCCATCACGACCACGGTCAACGAGCGCAAGCGGACCATCGAGCAACTGCTCAAGGACTACGCCACCGTCACCGGCGTGGTGGCCAGGCGGGACCGGCAGATCGAGCGGCTGGTGGACAACCTGGTCACGCTGACGGAGGCGTTCGCCGACAACCGCGAGCTGGTGGACGACGCGCTGGTGGAGCTGTCGGCCACCGTCCACACCTCCAACGAGGTGCTCGGCAAGAACGCCGGCGAGCTCGGCCGGCTGGTCGACAACCTGTCCGGGCTGACCGGCGGCATCCGGCGGAACGTCGGCAGGATCGACAAGACGGTCAGCACGTTCCAGCCGCTGTTCGCGCGGGCGTACTCGAGCGTCAACCGCGGCCACTACTTCATCACCGCGGTCCCCTGCGTGGCGCTGAACGCCGCCCCGTGCCCGTACGGGATGAAGACGCCTCCGCCGCTGCGCAACACCAGGATCCAGAGCGAGCAGGACCTGCGGAAACTGCTGGTGGGCCGCTGATGGCGCTCAAGTCCTTCAGCGTCGGATCCTTCAGGGACCGCAACAAGCACGCCGTCGGCCTGGTGTCGCTGGCCGTGCTCGCCGCGGTCCTCGTCACCACCTTCCTGGTCGGCAACCTGGGCCTGCTGGAGGGCGGCTACACCGTGTCGGGCGTGTTCACCGACTCCGGCGGGCTGCGCACCGGCAACGACGTGCGGGTGGCCGGGGTGCGGGTGGGCAAGGTCACCGAGGTGCGCGCCGACTACGCGCAGGGCCACGTGGTGGTCACCTGGAAGGTGGACGACGGCGTGCGCCTCGGCCGGGCGACCCGCGCCGACGTCGCCCTGTCCAACCTGCTCGGCGGCCGGTACGTCAAGCTCACCGGGCCGGTCACGCCCCCGTACCTGGACCAGCTGCCCGAGGACCGGCGGCGCATCCCCGTGCAGCGGACCGGCGTGCCCACGCTGATCAACGACGCCATCAAGGACGCGACCCGGCTCGTCGAGCGGCTCGACACCGACGCCGTGGACGACCTGCTCGCCGAGCTGGACAAGCTGGACACCGTCAAGAAGGGGCGCGTCACCCGGCTGCTGGACAACATCGGCGACCTGTCCGACACGATCAGCAAGAGCGAGCCGCAGCTCCAGCGGCTGCTCGACAACGGCACCCGGATCATGGACGTGCTGAAGAAGAAGGACGCGCAGCTCGTCCGGCTCATCGACGCCGTCGAGGTCATGCTGGACGAGCTGCGCAAACGGCGCGCCGAGCTGCGCACCCTGCTCGGCGACGGCAGCGACCTGGTCCAGAGCACGACCCGGCTGATCGACGAGCACGAGAAGTCGCTCGTCCAGGTGCTCGACGACAACGCGGCGATCACCACCCGGCTCAGCGGCAGCAACGAACGGCTCAACTCGCTGCTGGCGTGGGCGGGGCCGACGTTCTCCGGCCTGTCCACGATGGGCGGACAGGGGCCGTGGCTGGAGGCCATCGCCACCGGCCTGGGGCCGATCAACCCGGAGGTGCTGGGGGCCATCGCCAAAGACAGGAAGAGCGACAGATGAGACGGCTCGTGGCGGTGCTGCTGGGGTGGGCGCTCCTGGCGTCGGGGTGCTCGGTGACGGGGGCGGAGCCGTACCGGCTGGTGGCCTTCTTCCGCGCCGCGCCCTCCCTGTACGAGGAGGCGCGGGTCAAGGTCATGGGCCTCGACGCCGGCTACGTGCACAGCATCACCATCGACGGGGACAGGGTGCGGACGGAGCTGCGGATCGACCCGCGAGTGCCGCTGCCGTCCGACGTCAAGGCCGTGGTCGCGCCGCAGAACACGCTCGGCGAGCGCAACGTCGTCCTCTACCCCCCGTGGAAGCCCGGCGACCGGCGGATCGGCGCCGGGGCGACGATCCCGCTGGAGCGCACGGACCTGCCGGTGGAGATCGACGACGCGCTC
The DNA here is from genome assembly GCF_035917475.1 of Nonomuraea fuscirosea. Classification (NCBI taxonomy): domain Bacteria; kingdom Bacillati; phylum Actinomycetota; class Actinomycetes; order Streptosporangiales; family Streptosporangiaceae; genus Nonomuraea; species Nonomuraea fuscirosea. The sequence goes on from NZ_CP109074.1 coordinate 6,013,761, forward strand.
GACGCGTTCACCAAGCTCACCGACGCGCTCGACGACGAACGGCTCGGCGACGTGGCGGGCGACCTGGCCGACGGCGTCAGGGGCCGGGGCAAGACGATCAACAACGCCATCGCCGACACCTCCGAGCTGACCGGCGTGCTGGCCGCGCAGGACCAGCGGCTCATCGACCTGGCCAAGGGGCTCAGCGAGCTGGCCGGCAGCCTCAACGAGCGCGAGAGCCAGGTGACGGGCGCCATCGACGCCTTCTCCGAGGCCAGCGCCATCCTGGCGGAGGAACGGCGGCGGCTGCGCGGCTTCGTCGCGTCGATGGCCGGGTTCGTCCGGCGCGGGGACGTGCTCATCGAGCAGTACGCCGAGCGGCTCCCCCAGGCCGCGACCACGCTGGCCGAGCTGGTGCTGACCGTCCGGGCCAACAGCGACTCCATGGCGCGGGCGGTCAAGGGCGCGGCCGACTTCGCCGACGTCCTGATCGACTCCTGGGATCGCGAGCAGCACGTGCTGAAGATCAGGATCGTGCTCAACGCGATGACCAGGGCGTGGCTCCGGCCGCTGTTCGACGCGCTGAACCTGGGCGAGGTGCCGTGCCTGCCCGCCGGGCTGAGCAACTGTCCCTTCTCCCGGAGGGGAGGCGCGCGATGAGGATCCGGCTTCCGGCCGCGCTGGCGGCGCTCGCCCTGACCGCGTCCTGCTCACTGCAGACGCTGGGCGCGACCACCGGCGACATGACCCTGTACGCGGTCTTCGACGACGTGCAGAGCCTGGTGGCCGGGCACAGCGTGCAGATCTCCGACGTGCGGGTGGGCACCGTCACCGCCATCGCGCTGCAGGGCTACCGGGCCAAGGTGACGATGTCGGTCCAGTCCGCGCACCGGGTGCCCCAGGGCAGCACGGCCACCGTGGCCAAGACGTCCGTGCTGGGCGAGAACTACGTGCTGCTCAGCCCGCCGCCGGGCAAGGACCTGGCCTCGGGCCCCTACCTGAAGGACGGCGCCACCATCGCCGACACCTCGGTCGAACCGGACATCGAGCAGGTCACCGCCAAGGCCGGGCCGCTCATCGAGGCGCTCGGCGCGCAGGACGTCAACGCCGTCCTCGACGCCGCCTCGACCGCGCTCGACGGGCGGGGCGACGACGTCAACCGGCTGATCAGGCAGACGGCGCAGGTCACCGACGCCTACGCGGCCGCCCGCCGCGACCTCGGCACCAGCATCGACGCCCTGGCCAAGCTGGGCGACGACCTGGCCGAGGGCAGCGCCGAACTCGACCGGCTGCCCGGCACGCTGGCCGCGGCCACCGGACGCCTCGCGCACGGGCGCGGCCACGTGAAGAAGACCATCGTCGCGCTCACCGAACTGGCCGAGCAGGCCAACCTCACCGTGTACCCGCGCCACGCCGCCCGGCTGCGCACGCTGCTGCGCGAGCTGGAGGCCATCTCCTCGTCCATGCAGCGGGGCAAGGAGGACCTGAAGGCGCTGGTGGCCAAGCTGCAGAGGTTCATCGACGCGCCGCCGATCACGGTGAACGGCCAGGTGATGATCTACGTCTGGCTGAAGGGCGTGCTGCCGTCGGTGCGCGAGGATCCCGTACGCAATCCCGTGGAGGACTTCCGCATGCTGCTGGAGCCGCCGCGATGAGACACCGCATCCTCCTCAACCTCGGCTTCTTCGTCCTGCTCGGGATCGTCATGACGGTCTGGGCGTTCAGCACGATCATCAAGCTGGACGCGATCGAGCGGCCCTACCGGGTCTCGGCCGAGTTCGTCTCCTCCCCCGGGCTGATCCGCGGGTTCGACGTGGCCTACCTGGGCGTCCGGGTCGGCAAGATCGGTGACGTACGGCTGGCGCCGGGAAAGATCGTCGTGGGGCTGGACATCGACAGGGAGATCCGGCTGCCCAAGGGCGTCACCGCCGAGGTGCGGCGCAAGTCGGCCATCGGGGAGCCGTACGTGGAGCTCTCGCCGCCCGCCGCCGGCGTGACCGGGCCCGTCCTCGCCGCCGGCGACACGATCCCGCTGGCCAGGACGACGGTGCCGCTCGACTACAAGAAGCTGTTCGAGGGCGTCGGCAAGCTGCTGAACGCGGTCCCGCCGAAGGACGCCGACACCATCGTGCACGAGCTGGCCGTCGCGCTGGACGGGCGGGCGCCCGCGATCAGGCGCATCATCGACAACGCCCACACGCTGACCGGCACGCTCGCCGACAACACCGAGGTGCTCGACGACCTGGCGGTGCAGCTCACCCGGCTCACGCACACGCTGGCCGGCAAGCGCGGCCAACTGGCCTCGGGGATCACGGACCTGAGCACGGTGACGGCCACGCTGCGGGAGTCCCGATCGGATCTCAACGCCTTCCTCGACCACGGGCCCGGGTTCTTCGCCCAGCTCGACGACGCGGTCAGGAAGTCACGGCCGGGCTTCTCCTGCCTGCTGACCGCGGCCGGGCTGCCGCACCGGCCCGCGTTCTCGGCCGCGACCGAGCGGAACGTGCACCATCTGCTGAGCATCGTGCCGACCGCGCTGAGCCTGTCCGACGACATCAGCGACCGGCGCGGGGACACGGTGTACGGCAAGGCGGCGTTCGTCTTCAGCGTGCCGGGCGGGCCGCAGCCGGCCGAGGAGTACGCGGGGCCGCTCGGCCCGCCCTCTGTGCCCAAGCTCCGCGCCTGCCCCGACCGCGCGCCGGAACCCGACCCGGACGCGGGCCGCGACGGGGACCGCGACGGGGACCGCGACGGGGACCGCGACGGAGCGCCGCATCCGGACGCGGCCGGGCGGCCGGGCGGTGAGCGCCAGGACGTCGCCGCCCGGCCCCGCGACTCCGGCGCCCCGGTCTCGGCGAACGACCGGCCGGGCGGCGGCACACCGGAACCCGGCGCGAAGGAGGACAGCACGAACAGGAAGGACGCGGACGGCACGGACAGAACCCCGCGAGCCACCGGGTCATCGGCGGACGCGACCGCCGGCCGGGCCGCGTCCGGAACGCCCGCGAACACCGTCCCGCTGATTGCCGCGATGTTCCTCGCCGTGGTGGCGAGTGGTGGCATCGTGGGCTGGATCGCGGCGGGCCGGGCCGCCCGCCGCCGTGAGGAGTCGTCTTGACCACCAAAGAAGAGCTCGCCGAGCAGGCCCGCCCGGAGACCCCCACCACCCCGCCCGCCGAGGACACGGAGACGGTCGCCGAGGCGACCGGCACCACCGCTCCCGCCCCGGACGCCGAACCCACCGGGAAGTCCAGCGCCGAGTCCGACGCTGAACCCGCCGAGCCTGACGCTGTGCCCGACGCTGTGCCCGACCCTGTGCCCGACGCCGAGCCCGACGCTGTGCCCGACGCCGAGCCCGACGAGGAGCCCGGAACTGAGCCTGCCGGGGAGCGGCGCGGGGGCGGGCGGTTCACGCGGGCCAAGGTGTTCGGCGCGCTGGCCGCCATGCTGGTGACCGCCGTCGCCGCCACCGCCGTGCTCCAGTGGGTCGCCGCCGGCCAGGCCCAGGACGCGCGGGCCGCCCTGGAGTCCGAGCGCGCGCTGCGCCTGGAGGTGTCCGGCGCGGCGAGCGCGTTCAGCCGCGCCCTGCTCAGCTACGACTACCGCGACCTGCAGACCACCCGCTCCACCCTGGCCGCCCAGGCCACGGGTGACTTCCTGGCCACCTACGACACGGCCTTCGGCGGCACGATGGCGCAGGTCATCGTCAAGCTCAAGGCCACCTCACAGGCCACCGTGCGCGAGGTCTACCTGGCCGACGTGGACGAGGCCACCGCGCACGCCATCGTCGTCGTGGATCAGCAGGTGAACAGTTCGCAGGCGATCCGCTCGGTCAGGGATTCGCACCTTAAGATCAGTCTTGTGAAGGAGAAGGGCAGCTGGAAGATCCATGACGTGACCGCGCTCGGCGCGGCCTCGGAGGACCAGTACTCCCTCGACGGCGACAAGGACGAGAAGGACTGACGATCGGCCCCTTAGCGATGGGCGGGCGCCCCGACGAGGTCCGCGCCCCCGAAGACTGGCTCACCGACGTGGAGAAGGAGCGGGCCGCCCGCTTCGTGTACGAGCACGACCGCGCCTCCTTCGTCGCCGCCCACCTGCTCGTGCGGCTCTGCGCCGCCGCCGTGCTCGACGCCGACCCGGCCGGGCTGACGCTGCTCCAGGTCTGCGACCTGCACGGCCCCGGCCACGGCAGGCCGTACCTCGAACAGGCTCCTGAGCTGGGCGTCAGCTTCAGCCACACGCGCGGTTACGTGTGCGCGGGGGCCGGCCCCGGCAAGGTCGGGGTGGACGCCGAACGGGTGCGTCCTGGCCCGCTGGACACGATGCTGGCCGACCGGGTGCTCACGCCGCGCGAGCGCGCGCTGGTGACCGGCAACGACGAGCTGATGCGCCACTGGACCCGCAAGGAGGCGCTGATCAAGCGCGGCGAGCTGACGCTCGACAAGCTCGGCGACGGCGGCGACGACCTGACCGGCCGGCACCTGCTGGAGTGGAGCGCGGGCCCGGACATCAGGGTGGCCGTCGTCACCGACGTGCCGGCGAGCCGGGCGCCCATCCCCGAGCTCAGCGGCGGCGGGTAGGCGTCGGGTCGAGGAAGACCTGCTCGACGCCGGGGAAGGACTCGCGCAGCCGCCGGTCCACCTCGTCGCAGGCGATCTCCACTCCGGCCGCGCTGGCCTCGTCCCTGAAGTCGATCTTGGCGGCGACCAGGACGGCACCCGGCCCGATCATCATCGTGAGCAGCTCGACCACGTTCTCGACCTCGGGCTGCGTCACCAGCACGGCGCGGATGCCGGTCTCCAGCTGCGGGGGCGCGGCCTGGCCGATGAGCAGCGACAGGTTCGCCTGGATCAGGCTGAGCGCGATGACCAGGAGGAGCAGGCCGATCGCGACGGACGCGGCGCCGTCCCAGAGCGCCGAGCCGGTCAGGTGCGAGCCCAGCAGGCCGCCGGCCGCGATGAGCAGCCCGGCGAGGGCGGCGACGTCCTCGAACAGCACGGCCTTCAGCGCCGTGTCGGACGTGACCCGCACCAGCCGGATCGGGGTGACCTCGTATCGCGCCGCCTCGGCGCGCAGCTGCGCCACCGACCTGGCCAGCGAGACGCTCTCCATGACGAACGAGACCGCCAGCACGACGTAGGACAGCGTGAGGTTCGACAGCCGCTCGCCGTGGGCGATCTCGTGCAGGCCGTGCGTGATCGAGAAGCCGGCCCCGCCCACCAGCGTCGCGACGGCCGCCATCATCGCCCAGACGAACCCCGCCTTGCCGTGCCCGAACGGATGCCGCCGGTCGGCGGGCCGCCCGGAACGGCGGACCGACACCAGCAGGAGGACCTCGGTCACGGTGTCGGCGGCCGAGTGGGCCGCCTCCGACAGCATGGCCGCCGAGCCGCCGACGACGCCGGCGACCAGCTTGGCCAGGGCGATGGTGAGGTTCGCCGCTCCCGCCACGAGTACGGTGGTGAGACTCTCGCCCGACTTCTCGTCCATGGCGCATCACCCTACGTGCGCTAGATTGGAGATCATGAGCGCGCCTCGCTGGCTTTCCCCCGCCGAACAGCGTGCCTGGCGTACACACCTGGCGCTGCACAAGCTGCTCATGCACCGGCTCGACCGCGAGCTGCAGGAGCATTCCCTCTCGTTGAACGACTACGAGATCCTCGTCAACCTCTCCGAGAGTCCCGGCCGCCGGATGCGGATGAGCGACCTGGCCGACGCGACGATCCAGTCGCGCAGCCGGCTGTCGCACCAGATCTCCCGCATGGAGGCCAAGGGCCTGGTCGTCAGGGAGGACTGCCGTGACGACCGGCGGGGCACGTACGCCGTGCTGACCGACGAAGGATGGGAGACGACGCAGCGGGTGGCGCCCGTCCACGTGGGCGGCGTGCGCGAGCACTTCGTCGACCGGCTCACCGACGAGCAGCTCGAAGCGATCGAGGCGGCGTACGCGCCGATCGTGGAGCACCTGAAGAAGCTGCGCTGACATCCAACCGATACCGGGGAAGCCTCACAGCGTTCCCGACCGGTCGCTAGCATCCCGGTCATGCTGAGAAAGCTAGTGATCGTGGCGGTTCTCGCCCTGGCGTCGGCGTGCTCGTCGGCGGGCGGCGGGGCCGAGCTGCCCGCCGGGCCCGATCTCATGAAGAAGGCCTCCGAGGCCATGAAGGCCGTCAAGTCGGCCGGCTTCTCGATCGCGACCGAGGGCAAGCCCAACGTTCCGGTCAAGAAGGCCGACGGCCGGCTCACCGCGGAGGGGAACGCCGACGGCACGATCACGCTCGACGTGCTGGGCACCCTGCAGGAGGTGAACTTCGCCCTGGTCGGCGACACCGTGCACTTCAAGGGGCCGACCGGCGGCTTCCAGAAGATGACACGCGCCCAGCTCGCGCAGTTCTACGACCCCTCGGTCATCCTCGAACCGACCAAAGGCATCGCGCAGCTGCTCGCCCGGGCCACCGATCCCAAGGTCGAAGCCGTCGAGAGCGGCTCCTACCGGGTCGCCACCACCTTCCCCGGCGACGTCGTGGGGCAGATCATCCCCGGCGTCACGCAGGGCGTGAACGGCAAGGTCTGGCTCGACCAGGCCACCAGCCGGCTCACCAAGGCGAGCCTGCCGCTGAAGGACGGCACGGTGACGGTGTCGTTCAGCGACTACGACGCGCCGGTCACGATCACGCCGCCCGCCGCGAAATGAGGCGCGCCCGCCGGGTCGTGCTCGGCGCGGGGGGCGCGGTGGTGCTGCTGGCCGCGCTCGACGCGTACGTGGTGGTGACCGTCCTCATCGACATCGCCGAGGACGTCGGCATCCCGCTCAACCACCTGGAGCGCGCGACCCCGATCGTCACGGGCTTCCTGCTCGGGTACGTGGCCGCGATGCCGCTGCTCGGGCAACTGTCCGACCGCTACGGGCGGCGGCCGCTGATCCACGCCTGCCTGGCGGCCTTCGCGCTCGGCTCGGTGCTGACGGCGCTGGCGTCCGGCGAGATCATGGTGGTGGCCGGGCGGACCGTCCAAGGGGTGGCCGGGGGCGCGCTGCTGCCGATCACGATGGCGCTCATCGGCGACCTGTGGGAGGAACGGGAGCGGCCGGTGGCCCTCGGGGCGGTGGGTGCGGCCCAGGAACTGGGCAGTGCGCTCGGGCCCCTGTACGGCGGGCTGGTGGCGCTGATCCCGAGCACGGTGGTGGCGGGGGTGGAGCTGGGGGAATGGCACGCGATCTTCTGGATCAACCTCCCCCTGGCCGCCCTGGCCGCCCTCGCCGTCCACCTCACCCTCCCGTCCCGCTCCCGCCCCGCGCCGCAAGCGTCCCTCCCGGCCGACACCGCCGCCGCACCCCACCGCGCCGACCCCGAACCGGTGCCCCAGCGCGGCTCAGGCCATGACCCGGCGCCCTCGGACGCCTCGGCCGGCCGGCCGCTCTCCCCGGGCACCGAAGCGGCCGTCGCGGCCACGCCGATCGCTGAGCCGATCGCTGAGCCGATCGGTGGGCCGGACGGTGGACCGATCGCTGAGCCGATCGCTGAGCCGGACGGTGTGCCTGTCGGCGGGCCGGAGGGTGGGCCGCTCGGTGGTGCGGTCGGTGGTGCGGTAGTCGGGCGGGTGGATGTGGTCGGCGGGGTGTTGCTGGCGCTGGCGCTCGGGCTGCTCGTCGTCGGGCTCTACAACCCGGATCCGGCCGCCGCGGTGCTCCCCCCGTGGGGCCCGCCGGTGATCGCCGCCGGGGTGCTGACGGCCGCCGGTTTCGTCTGGTGGGAGATCCGCTCCCCCGTACGCCTGCTCGACCTCACCGGCGCCCGCAAGGGCCCGCTGCTCGCCACCCTGGCGGTGAGCTTCCTGGCCGGGGCGGCGCTGCTGGTCACCATGGTGTTCGTCCAGTTCACCGCCCAGACGCTGCTCGGCGCGGACGCGCTGGGGGCGGCGCTGGTGCTGGCCAGGTTCCTGGCCGCGCTGACCGTGGCCGCCCTGCTCGGCGGGCTGCTGGCGCGCCGGCTCGGTGACCGGCCCGTCGCGGTCGGCGGCCTGCTGCTGGCGGCGGCGGGTTACTGGCTGATGAGCCGCTGGCCGCTCGACCTGGCCGGGGCGGGCCTGGTGGTGGACCTCGACCTGGTCGTGGCCGGGCTGGGCCTCGGCCTGGTGATCGCCCCGGTGTCGTCGGCGGTGCTGCGGGTGAGTACGGCGGCGCAGCACGGCGTGGCGTCGGCGGCGGTCGTGGTGGCCAGGATGATGGGCATGCTGATCGGCATCGCCGCCGTGTCGGCGTGGGGCTTCTACCGGTTCCAGTCGCTGACCGCGAACCTGGACACGCCACTGCCGTTCGGCGTGGACGCGGAGACCTACCAGCGCAGGCTGGCCGACTACACCGCGAAGGTGCAGGCGGCGCTGCACACCGAATACACCGAGATGTTCCTGGTCACGGCGTTCATCTGCCTGCTGGGCGCGGCGGTGGCGGTGCTCATGCCGTCCCGGCCGCGAACCGGAACGGCATGAGCGCGACGCTACGCCGGGGTCACGGCGACAGGCGGTGCAGGTCGCGGGGGAAGGCGGTGCTCTGACGGACGTTGGCGGCGCCCGTCAGCCGCGCGGTCCACCGCTCCAGCCCCAGCGCGAACCCGCCGTGCGGCGGCATCCCGTACCGGAACGCCTGCAGGTAACCCTCGTACGCCTCCGTACCCTCGCCCCGGTCGGCCAGCGCCCGCACGTAGTCCTCGTACCGGTGCAGCCGCTGCCCGCCCGTGACCAGCTCCATGCCCCTGAACAGCAGGTCGAAGCCGTTGGAGTGACCGGGCCTGGCGGGGTCGGGGTGGGTGTAGAAGGGCCGCTTGGACATGGGGTAGCCGGTGACGAACAGGAACTCCGACCCGTGCTCCCGCCGCGCCCACTCCCCCAGCCACCGCTCCTGCGCGGGCGCCAGGTCGGGCTCGCCGGACGAGGTCAGCCGCTGCGCCTCGGTGAAGTGGACGGCCGGGATCTCGGCGGGCACCACCGGCGGTTCGACGCCGAGCAGGTCGAGCGCGGGGGCGGCGCGGCGGCGTACCGACTCCAGCATGCCCGCCACCACCTCGCGCAGGACCGTCATCACGTCGCGGTGGTCCTCGATGAAGCCCAGCTCCGCGTCCAGGCTGGTGTACTGGGCCAGATGCCGCACCGTGTCGTGCGGCTCCGCGCGGAAGACCGGCCCGACCTCGTAGACCCGCTCGAACACCCCGGTCATCGCCTGCTTGTAGAACTGCGGCGACTGCGCCAGGTAGGCGGGGCGGCCGAAGTAGTCGATGCCGAAGACGTTCGCGCCGGACTCGGTGGCCGACGCGACGATCTTCGGGGTGTGGATCTCGGTGAACCCGAGCCGGTCGAGCGTCTCCCTGAACCCGGCCACGCTCGCGGCCGAGATCTCCAGCGGCGCCCGCAGCAGCGGATGCCGCAGCGCGACCGGCGCGTGGTCGAGGACGGTCGGGAGCGTGGCCCCGACGATCGGCCGGTAGAGGTCGAACGGCGGCGCCGTGCGGGGCTCGGCCAGAACCTCGACCTCCGGCGCGACCAGCTCGTAGCCGCCGGGCGCCTGCGGGCTTGCCGTCACGGTGCCGGTGACCGCGACGACGCTCTCCTCGGCGGGCAGGTCTCGAGCGGGCAAGTCTTGGGCGGGCAGGTCCCCCACGGGCGGGTTCGGGCCGGTCACCGCCTGGGCCAGCCCCGTACGGTCCCTGACGATCAGGAAGGACACGGATTTCAGGTGCCGGCGGCGATGGACCCAACCGGCGATCGTCACTCGTTGCCCGGCGTGCTCAGCGAGCTCCGCCGACATGACACGAGAGATCATCACAGCTCCTTGAGAAGGAAGTGCATGACCCCTTGGGAGTGCGGGGGAGAAGGGAGCTCCCGGTGCCACCGCACTTTCGCCGCCCCGTGCGAGGGCGGCCTCCACGACCCGATGACGGGGGTCAGACCGGCGGGGCATTTCCTCCCCGCGCTCGGGAGTGTCTTCGCCAGCGGGACACGGCGCCGCCTTCGCAGCGTACGGCGGCTCTCTGGGGCCGTGGGCCCCGCTGGTTACTCGTCTCCGTCAACGCGTTGCCGCGGAGCCTATCACTTGTCCTTCTTGGCCCGCTTCTCGCGGATCTTCATCGACACGTCGATCGGGGAGCCGGCGAAACCGAACTCCTCGCGGATGCGCCGCTCGATGAAGCGCCGGTAGGTGTCCTCCAGCCAGCCCGAGGTGAACAGCACGAACTTGGGCGGCTCGATCGACGCCTGCGTGGCGAAGAGGATCTTCGGCTGCTTGCCCCCGCGCACCGGCGGCGGCGTCTGCTGCACCAGCTCGGTCAGGAACGCGTTGAGCCGGGACGTCGGCACCCGCGTGGCCCAGGAGTCGAGCGCCTTCTCCAGTGCCGGGACCAGCCGGTCGACGTGCCGGCCCGTCTTGGCGGAGATGTTGACCCGCAGCGCCCACGGGGTGCGGACGAGCTGGCGGTCGATCTCCTTCTCCAGGTAGTAACGCCGGTCCTCGTCGACCAGGTCCCACTTGTTGAAGGCGACCACCATGGCCCGGCCCGACTCGATCACCAGGCCGATGATGCGCAGGTCCTGCTCGGTGAGCGGCTCGCTGGCGTCGATGAGCACGATCGCCACCTCGGTGCGCTCCAGCGCCGCGCGGGTGCGCATGGCGGCGTAGAAGTCGGCGCCCTGCAGCTCGCGGTCGCGCCGCCGGATGCCGGCGGTGTCGACGAAGCGCCAGGTGCGCCCGCCCAGCTCGATCAGCTCGTCGACCGGGTCGCGGGTGGTGCCCGCCATGGGGTCGACCAGCACCCGCTCCTCGCCGGCGAGCTTGTTGAGCAGCGAGGACTTGCCCACGTTGGGCTTGCCGAGCAGGGCGACGCGGGCCGGCCCGCGCTCGGCCTCGAAGGTGACCTGCGGAGTCTCGGGCAGCGCGTCGAGCATCACGTCGAGCAGGTCGCCGCTGGAGCGGCCGTGCAGGGCGGAGACGGGGAACGGCTCGCCCAGCCCGAGCGACCACAGCGCGGCGGCCTCCAGCTCCAGCTGCTGGTTGTCGACCTTGTTGGCGGCCAGGATGACCGGCTTGCCGGACTGGCGCAGCACCGAGCCCACGATCTCGTCGGCGTCGGTGGCGCCCACGGTGGCGTCGACCACGAACACGATCACGTCGGCCAGCTCGACGGCGACCTGCGCCTGCTCGGCGATGCGCAGGTTCATGCCGGTCGCGTCGGGGTCCCAGCCGCCGGTGTCGACGACGGTGAAGCGGCGGCCGCGCCAGTTGGCGTCGTAGGTGACGCGGTCGCGGGTGACCCCGGGAACGTCTTCCACGACCGCTTCACGGCGGCCGATGATGCGGTTGACGAGCGTGGACTTGCCGACGTTCGGCCGTCCGACGATGGCGACGACCGGCAGCGGCACACTCGGCTCGTGCTCGCCGATCTCAAGGTCGTCGAGGTCAGCCTCGACCCAATCCCCCGTTGTCACGATTTTTCATCCTTTGTGAGTACCGCACCTGAGTTCGGCTCAGGTGCGCTCGTGTATGCGGTCGCTCAAGGACTCGCTTGCCGAGCCCTCTCGCTCCGCGACCAGCCGCAACACCTCGGCGATGACCTCTTCCAGGGTCAGGTCGGAGGTGTCGAGCTCGACGGCGCCCACCGCCATCGAGAGCGGGTCGGTCTTCCGTGTCGAGTCGAGCGCGTCGCGCTTGGCCATGGCCTGCTGCTGCGCCTCCACCGTGGAGCCGGCCAGCTCGGCACTGCGCCTGCGGGCGCGGGCCTCGGGGCTGGCCGTCAGGTAGATCTTGACGGCGGCGTCCGGCCAGACGACCGTGCCGATGTCACGGCCCTCGACCACGATGCCGCCGTCGCCGATGATCTCCCGCTGCAGCGCGACGAGGCGCGCCCGCACCTCGGGCACCGCGGCGACGGCGGAGACCGCGCCGGTGACCTCGGCCTCCCTGATCGGCCCCGCCACGTCGACGCCGTCGACGTGGATCGCGGGGCCGTCGGGGTCGGTGCCGGAGAGCACGGCGGGCTCGCCGCAGCGGGCCGCGACCGCGGCGGGATCGGTCAGATCGACGCCCTGGCGCAGCATCCACCAGGTCATCGCGCGGTACATCGCCCCGGTGTCGAGGTAACGCAGGCCCAACGCGCGGGCCGCCCCGCGCGACACGCTCGACTTACCCGACCCCGAAGGCCCGTCCATCGCGACGACCAGACCGGTCACGGCCTCTCCTTCTTCACGTTTTCCCAACCTGAGAAGGCTACCGCCTCCCGCTCAGTCGGCGATCCAGCTTCCGTGGAAGCCGAGCGGCACGCGGGCGGGCAGGTGGACGGTGGCGACGGGCTCGCCGGTGAAGTCCTGGCCGGCCAGGATCACCAGGTCGGCCGCTCCTCTGGCCGGATTGTTCACGTACGTCATGACGTAGCCGTCGTCCTCCGCCTCCCCCGAGCCGACGAAGACGGGCTCGCCCACGTACGCGCCGCGCCCGAACTGCCGCGACTCCTGCGTGCCCTGCCGCAGGTCGTGCTTGATGAGCGTGTTGTCGAACGTCTCGTCCGGCAGGTCCTCCATCTCGGCGCGGCCGGGGCCGACCACGTCGTGGATGTCGCGGGTGGCGGCGGTGTAGCCGTAACGGTAGGCCCGGCCCGTGCGGCGCTCGTCCATCCGCGGGAACTCCTGCGTCCGGTCGTCGAGCGTGCTGACGCCGACGCGGCCGGTGGTCAGGTCGATCCGCCACCGGTCGAGCGTGGGCATGCCGCCCAGGTCGAGACGGGCGTCCACGAACCCCTTCGGGTAGCTCACCAGGTCGACCACCACCTCGTCGCCGTCGTCATAGGCGTTCAGCGTGTGGAAGACCCAGCAGGACGGCAGGTCGAACCAGCGCAGGTCGCCGCTCTCGCGCGACAGGAGCCCGACGCGGGCGGGGTGGGCCTCGTTCCACGCGTACGGCAGCAGCGTGCCCTTCTCCGCGTGGGGCATGCTGAACGTGACCGGCAGGTCGTAGATGACCACGAACCGCTCGGTGATCGCGAAGTCGTGCACCATGGGCGCGTCGGCGATCGGGATGTCCCTGACCTGCGTCACCGTGCCCTTGGGGTCGAGGACGACGTGCTGGTGGTGGTCCCAGCCGAAGAAGTAGGCCAGCGCGTGCAACTCCCCGCTGACCGGGTCGAGGTGGGTGTGGGCGGCGAACCCGCCCGGCAGCCCGCCGTCGAAGTCGCAGGCGCCGATGGTGTCGAGCTCGTAGCTCAGCTCGTACGGCAGCGGCCCCGCCTCCACGGTCGCGAACGTGCGCCCGGCCAGCCCGATGACGTGGGTGTTGGGCGCGAAGTCCATGCCCCCGTGGACGGGCCCCGGCCGGACGGCCTCGCCGAGCCGCCCGGCGACGGCGGCGTTGCGCACCCAGCGGTTGCGGTACCACTCGGCGCGCCCGTCGCGCAGCCGCACCCCGTGGACCATGCCCTCGCCGAGGAACAGGTGACTGGCGGTGGGGTCGTCGAGGCTGAGCGGGTTGGGGCCGTTGCGCAGGTAACGGCCGTTGAGCTCGGCCGGGATGCGGCCGGTGACCTCCAGGTCGAACGCGGTGACCTCCTCGGTCACCGGGGCGAATCCGTGCTGGAAGGGGGTGGTCGTCATGATGCGTCCTTCTCTGCTGAAGCCAGGAACGGCGTGAGCACCGAGGCGCACAGCAGCCGGTAGCGCTGCTCGGCCTCGCCCTGATCGAAGAAATCCGAGATTTCGAGACTTACGGCGCCGTGCATGGCCATCCACAGCACGTCGGCGATCTCGGCGGCCGTCCCGCCGCGCAGCACGCCGGCCTCCAGGCAGGCGGCCACTCCGCGTACCAGCAGGTCGAACGTGCGCTTGGCCACCCGCACCGACTCCTCGCCGGCCTTGAACCCCGGCATGGCGCCCTGGAACATGACCCGGTAGTAGTCGGGCTCGCTCAGGGCGTAGTCGCGGTAGGCGGCCAGCCCCCCGTGCAGCCGCGCCAGCGGGTCGTCGTGCGCGGGAACCTCCAGCAGCCGCCGCTCGAACCGGGCGAACCCCTCCAGCCAGAGCGCCTCGCTGAGCCCGTCCTTCCCGCCGAAGAGCGTGTAGATCACCTTGGTGGAGCAGCCGACCTCGGCGGAGATCCGCCGCACCGTCAGCGCGCCCGGCCCTTCGCCGACGAGCAGCCGTTTGGCCGCGTCGAGGATGACGTCCCTGACGACGCCCTGCCCCTGCCGCTGGGCCTGCTGATACGCGGTGACCGTCATGCTGGTAACGCCGTTTCTCTCGGGTAACACTGTTACCCCTCCTTTGTACGCCCCCTCCCCCGGCCCGTCAACAGCAGCGGGAGGACTAACGCCGTCCGGCCCGGTTAGTGACACGGTGTGAACGACGGAGCCAGGGTCACGGTGGTCGTGGCCAGCAGGGACAGGGTGCGGACGCTGACCCGTTCGCTCCCCCTGCATCCACGCCCGGTGATCCTGGTGGACAACGGCTCCACCGACGGGACCGCCCGGTTCGTGCACCGCCACTTCCCCGACGTCCACGTGGTCGACGCGGGCCGCAACCTCGGCGCGCCCGCCCGCAACCTCGGCGTCCAGCTGGCCGAGACGCCTTACGTGGCCTTCGCCGACGACGACTCCTGGTGGGCGCCCGGGGCGCTGGAGCGGGCCGCCGACGTGCTGGACGCCCATCCGCGCCTGGCGGTGCTCGGCGCGCGCGTGCTGGTGGGCCCCGAGGAGCGGCTGGATCCCGTGTCCGCGCTGATGCGCGACTCGCCGCTCGGCCTCGAGCCCGACCTGCCGGGGCCGAGCGTGCTGGGGTTCCTGGCGTGCGGGGCGGTGGTGCGCAAGGAGGCGTTCCTGGAGGCGGGCGGCTTCGACGACGTGATCTTCTTCTTCGGCGAGGAGGAACGGCTGGCCCTCGACCTGGCCGCGCGCGGCTGGGGGCTGGCGTACGTGGACTCCGTCGTGGGCCACCACCACCCGTCGCCCGCCAGGGACCATCAGGCCAGGAAGTCGCTGGCCGCCCGCAACGCGCTGCTCACGGCTCTGCTGCGGCGCCCGTGGCCCGTGGTGGCGCGGCGCGCGTTCGAGGCGCTGCGCGGCGGGCCCGCCGGCTGGAAGGGGCTGCGCGCCGCCCTGGGCAGGGCGCCCCGGGCCCTGGCCGAACGCCGTCTGCTGCCCGCCTCGGTGGAACGGGCACGGCGCGCATTGGACACCGGACACACCGTTTCGCGCACGGACGGTTACGTAGCGTGACGGATGGGCAGCAAGCAGGTATGAGCACAGCACCTAACCCGATCGACCTGCAGCGGCACCTGAGCGGGGTCGACTATCCGGCCAGCAAGGAAGACCTCGTCGAGGCCGCGCGCGAGCAGGACGCGGACGACGACATCATCGAGGCCCTTGAGGCCATGCCGGACCGCCAGTACGACGGCCCCAACGCCGTCAGCCAGGCGATCACCAAACGCTGAACCACGCGTAACCACGCTGAACGCGGCGGGCGGGGCCTCCTGGCCCCGCCCGCCGTTCGCCGTTCGCCGTTCCTCAGAGGGTGGCGGTGAGGCGGAACATCCAGACGGGCACCAGGCCCCGCTTGAGCAGCTTGAACGTCGGCATCGCGCTCGCGCACAGCGTCTCCTTGTACCTGATGGCCGCGCGCCCGGTCAGGTACCACCTGCGCGGACTGTCGTCCTGGTGGGTGAACTGGACGACCGCGTCCCGGCGGCCCAGGCTGACGGGCTGATGCACGTAACCGAACCGGAAGGCGGCCGGATCCTTCCCGCGCAGCGTGGCGGCCAGCGAGCCGGCCACGTGCAGCCCCGCCGGGATCCCGCCCTGGCAGGTGCCGTGCATGACCCCGAACTTCTGCGTGATCGCGGCGGCGTCGCCGACGGCGTACACGTCGGGGTGGGAGACCGAGCGCAGCGCGGAGTCCACCACGATCCGGCCCTGCGCGTCCACGGTGAGCCCCGACTCCGCGGCGACGGGCAGCCCCTTGGTGCCGGTGGTCCAGAGGGTGGCGTCGGAGTGGATCAGCTCGCCGCCGTCCAGCTCGACGCCGTCGGGCAGCACCTTGGTGACGTCCGCGCCGGAGCGCACCTCGACGCCGAGCCGCTCCAGGGCCGCGTCCAGGTAGGCGCGGGCACTCGCGCCCATCATCGAGCCTGGCCGGCCCCTGGTCACCAGCACCACCCGCAGGTGCGGGCGGGTCTCGGCCAGCTCGGCCGCCGACTCGACCCCGGTCAGCCCGCCGCCGGCCACGACCACGGTGCCGCGCGTCAGGTCGTCGAGCCGCCGCGAGAGCCGTACGGCGGAGTCGTGGTCGTCATAGGTGTAGGCGTGCTCGTCGACGCCGGGGACGGAGGTGCCGGTGACGGTGCCGAGCGCGTAGACCAGCTTGTCGTAGCCGAGCACCCGCTCGCCGCCGTCCCGGGCGTCGAGGCGCACCTGCCCGCGTACCGGATCGACCGCCGTCACCCGCCCGATCTGCAGCCGGACGCCGCTCCCGGCGAGCAGCTCGGCCAGCGGATGATCGCCGAGCTCCTGCCCGGCGGCCGTCTGGTGCAGGCGCAGCCGCTCGGTGAAGGTCGGCGCGGCGTTCACCAGGGTGACCCTGCCGCCCGTCTTGCGCGTCAGCCGGGCGGCCCTGATGGCCGCCATCATGCCGGTGTAGCCCCCGCCCAGGACCAGGATGTCGCTCATTGTCCTTACCTCCTCGATTCTGACCTGAAGACGGATCGAGGAGGCACGGGCGTGACATCGTCCCGGAGAATCGTCAGGGAACGCTTCCGGCTACGGGGTCGCCGGGGCTACGGGACCTGCCAGCCGCGTTCGCGCAGAGCGTCGGTGAGCGAGGCGGCGGCGTCGGGCTGCACCGCCAGCTCGGCGATGCCCAGGGGCAGGCCCGGCGCGTGTTCGAGGCGCACGTCCTCGACGTTGACGCCGACCTCGTCGCACACCCGGAACAGCCGGGCCAGCTGGCCGGGGCTGTCGCCGATGACCACCTGGACGGCGGCGTAGGAGGAGGCGGGGCCGCCGTGCTTGCCGGGGATGCGGTCGTGGCCCACCACGCCGCGCTTGAGCAGCTGGGTGAGCTCGCCGGTGGCGGTGCCGTCGCCGTCGGCCAGGGCGCGCAGCGCGCTCGCGGCGTCGGCCAGGTCGTTGGCCACCGCCTCCAGCACCTCGGCGACCGGGGAGGCGTTGCCGGACAGGATGCCCAGCCACAGCCCGGGGTCGCTGCCCGCGATCCTGGTGACGTCGCGCACGCCCTGCCCGGCCAGCCCCAGCGCCACGTCCGTGGCGTCGGCCAGGCGGGCGGCGACGGCGGAGGCGGCCACGTGGGGCGCGTGGGAGACCACGGCCACCGCGCGGTCGTGGTCCATCGCGCTCACCTCGACCGCGTTGGCCCCGCACAGGTCGATCAGCCGCAGCACGGCCGCCTTCGCCTCGGGGTCGGCCTCCTCCGTGGGACACAGCGCCCACGGGCGGCCGAGGAACAGGTCGTCACGCGCCGCGCCGGGCCCGGACTTCTCGCGCCCGGCCAGCGGGTGGGAGGCGACGTAGGTGGCCAGGTCACAGCCCAGCTGCGCGGCCCGGTGGATGGGCTCGGCCTTCACGCTGGCGACGTCGGTGTAGAACCGGGCCGCGCCGATCCGCTGCAGCTCCAGCAGCTCGGTGGCCACGTACGCCGGGGGCACCGCGATGATCGCGAGGTCCGCCGGGTCGGTGGCCGCCGTGCCGGGCTGCCAGTCCTCGCCCGCGCCGAGCTCCCGTGCCAGCCGTACGGCTCCGGGGTCGCGGTCGGCGAGCAGCACGCGCACGCCCCGCTTGCGCAGCGCCAGGGCCGCGGAGGTGCCGATGAGACCGGTGCCGACGACGAGCACGGTACGAAGTTCCATCTCGATGTCCTGATTTATCGGGCTATACGGATGTGGAGGGTCGTGCGTCCGGCTGGCCGGTGTTCACTGGGCTATGTCCTGGCGCAAGGCCACCGCCCCGCGCAGATAGACGTGCTGGATCTCCGACCGCGGGCGGTCGGTCTCGATGTGCGCCATCAGGCGTACGACGCGAGGCAGCGCGCCCGGGACGTCGATCTCGGTGCAGCAGATCAGCGGCACGTCGTGGAAGCCCAGCTTACGCGCCGCGAGGGCGGGGAACTCGGAGGTCAGGTCGGGCGTGGCCGTGAACAGCACGCTGATCACGTCGTCCGGGGTCAGCCGGTTACGCTCCATGATCGCGCTGACCAGCTCGGTCGTCCCGGAGATGACCGAGTCGCGGTCGTCGGCGTCCACCTGGATCGCCCCGCGGATCGCCCGCACCATGTGGTTCGTCCCCTCTTATGCCGGAGAGCCCGTGCGGAGGTTCGCACGGGCTCCTGCGTCCGGCCAGATTACAGCTTCACGGCCGCGTACAGCTCGCCGACTTCCTTCAGGCTCAGCGCCCTGACGGTGCCCGGCTTGGTCCGGCCCAGCTTCACCGGCCCGAACTCGATCCTGGCCAGGTCGATCACCCGGTGACCCGCCTCCTCCAGCATCCGCCGGACCACGTGCTTGCGGCCCTCGTGCAGCACCACCTCGACCAGCGCCTGCTGGCCGTGCTCCTGCACGATCGCGAAGGAGTCGGCCCTGGCCAGGCCGTCCTCCAGCTCGATGCCCTGCTTCAGGCGGCGGGCCAGGTCGCGTGGGATCGGCCCCGGCACCTTGGCCCAGTACTTCTTCTGCACGCCGTAGCTCGGGTGCGTCAGCCGGTTGGCCAGCTCGCCGTCGTTGGTGAGCAGCAGCAGGCCCTCGGTCTCGGTGTCGAGCCGCCCGACGTGGAACAGCCGCGGCGCCAGCTCCTCGACGTAGTCGGCCAGGCACGGCCGGCCCTGCGGGTCGTCCATCGTGGAGACCACGCCGATGGGCTTGTTGAGCGCGTAGTAGACCAGGTCGGGGGCGGTCGGGATGCGCTTGCCGTCCACGTGGATGACCTGGGCGGCCGGGTCGACCTTGGCGCCGAACCTCCGTACCACCTGGCCGTTGACGGTGACGCGGCCGTCGCCGATCATCTCCTCGCAGGCCCTGCGGCTGGCCACGCCCGCCTGGGCGAGCACCTTCTGCAGCCGTACGCCGCCCGGCACCTCGGTGGTGTCGCGCTCGTCGGTGTAGCCCTCGGGGTAGAAGTCGTGGTCACGAAGCGGCTGGCGGGCGGCCTTCACCCGGTCGCGCTGCGGGCTGCCGAAGCCGTCGCGACCGCGTGAGGAGCCCTCAGAGCCGTCGCGCCCGCGCGGCGAGCCGCCGTAGCCCTCCCGCCCGCGCCCCGAGCCGCCGAAGCCGTCACGCCCGCGCTGGGAGCCACGGTAACCGTCGCGTCCGCCGCCGCCGAGCGTCTGCACCTCGTCACGGCGGGACGTACGCGCGCCGCGCCCGTCACCACCGCGCCCGCCACCAGCGCGCCTGTCACCGGCGGACCCGTCACCGGGCCTGCCACCGCCATACCTGGCACCGCGCCCGTCGCCGCCGGGCCTGCCGCCGCGGTCGTCGCCGTCGCGCCTGCCGTAGCGGGAGCGGGTCGAGTTCGCGCCCGTGGGAGCGGCGTCCTCACGACGCCCGCTCCGCCCGGCCCTGAACCCAGCGCCACGCTCGTCACGCCCGCTGTCACGTCCGCTGTCACGTCCGCCGTCACGTCCGCTGTCACGCCGGTCGCCACGGGAGTCGCCGTGCCCACCGTCACGCCGGTCGCCGTACCGGTCACCACGGGAGTCGTCCCGTGCGCCGTCACGCCGCTCGGAGCGGAAGTCGCCGCGCTCGCCGTCACGCCCGGCGCCACGGAAGTCACCGCGCCCACCATCACGTGCGGCACCACGGAAGTCGCCGCGGCCACCGTCACCACGTCCGCCGTCACGCCGGTCGCCACGGGAGTCGCCGTACCTGTTGTCCCGGCCCTCGGAGCGGTAGCCGCCCCGGTCGCCGTCGCGGGACCGCTCGTCACGGCCGTACCGGCTCTCACGCCGGTCGTCCCCGCCGCCGAAGCGGCTCTCACGCCGCTCGCCGCCGCCGGAACGGGAGTCACGACCGTCACCGCCACCGGAACGGCCGTCACGGTCGCCACCGCCGAAGCGGCTCGTACCACGGTCACCGCCACCGAAGCGGCTGGTGCCACGGTCGCCACTGCCAAAACGGCTCGCGCCACGGTCGCCACCGGTGGACCGGCTCGTACCACGGTCGCCACCGCCGAAACGGCTCGCGCCGCGGTCACCGCCGGTGGGTCGGCTCTCCCTGCGGTCCGCGCCGCCGAAGCGGTCCTCGCGGTCGCCGCGCGGGGTGCGCTCGTCGCGCTGGAAGCGGCTCTGGCGGTCGCCGTCGCCGTAACGGGCGCGGGATCCGCCGCGGTCGGCGCGGAGGGAGTCGCGCGCGGGCCGGTCACGGAAGTCGTCGCGGCGGGATCCGCCGCGGTTGTCGTCGCCGCCGCGGGATCCGCCGCGGAAGCCGTTGTCGCCGCGGGACGCGCCGCGGGAGTCACTGTCACCGCGGTAGCCACCGCGGGAGTCGTTGTCGCGGCGGAGGCCGCCGCGGTTGTCGTCGGAGCGGAAGGCGGGACGCCCGCCGCGGCCGGAGCCGCCGGTGCGTCCACGACCGCGTCCATCACCGGACGGGGTGCTGCGCCTGTTGATCACTTTGTCGTCTCCTCGAGATTCTCCAAGTCGTCGGGAAGGAAGGGTGCGAGCTCGGGAAGCTCGCTCAGGTCCCGCAGTCCCAGACGTTCAAGGAAGTATGAGCTTGTCCGGTAGAGCACTGCCTGGCTCTCCGGGTCGGAGCCGGCCTCTTCGACCAGTCCCCTGGCGACGAGCGTCCGCATGACGCCGTCGCTGTTGACGCCGCGCACGGCGGCGACTCGGGCGCGGCTCACCGGTTGCCGGTAGGCCACGACCGCTAGTGTCTCCAACGCGGCCTGGGTCAGCCGCGACTGCTGGCCGTCGCGTACGAACCGCTCGACCAGCTGCGCGCAGTCGGCACGGGTGTAGAACCGCCAGCCGCCCGCGACCTCTCGCAAGTCGAAACCCCGCCCCGACGCGGTGTATTCCGCGGCCAGGCCACGCAGAGCGGCACCCACCTCGTGTGTGGGCCGCTCCAGCACCTGCGCGAGGGTCACCTCGGCGACGGGCTCGTCGACTACAAGAAGGATAGCCTCCAACGCCGCCGCAAGCGTCGGCCCACCCTCCGATCCCCCCTCCGCAGCCTGCTCCACCACATCCGACCCCAGCCCACTCCGCCCCGGCGCACCAGCCCCCGGCGCCCCAAACCCCGCCACACCCGGCTCCGAGGCGCCAGCCTCCGGCCCACCTTGCTCGGCCGCACCGGATTTCGAGGCACCGAACCCCGTCACCTTCGACTCCGGCTCGCGCACATCCGGCTCTGGACCATCCGGCTCCGCCGCACCGGACTCCGGCTCACCGTGCTCCACCACGCCAGGCTCCGGCTCACCCTGCTCGGCCGCACCGGATTTCGAGGCGCCAAATCCCGCCACGTCCGGCTCCGGCCCATCCGGCTTCGGCGCACCCTGCTCCACCGCACCCGCCGCAGGCTCGGGCTCGGCGTCGCCCGTCGGCTCGTCCGCCGCATCCGGCTCCGCGGGCCCGGCATCCGCGAGCCGGGAATCCTCCGTGGTCTCCTCGGACGTCGCGCCGTCCCAAGCTCCAAGGCTCGGCATGCCCCCCTCGGAGCCGGAGTCGGAGTCCGTCCCGGCATCCTGAGGCCCCGAGTCCGTCGTGGTCTCCGCGACGGACGCGGTGTTCTCGGCGGGAGCCGTGGCAGGCTGTGCCGGCTCGGCGGGGTCGGGGGCGGTGGAGGTTTCCTCCACCGCGGGCGCGCCCGGTTGCACGAGGGAACCGGGCAAAGTCATCCAGGCGGGCAGCGGCGGGTCGGAGTCGGGTGACCTGCGCGGGTTGGGCAGGGGGTTGTCGTCAGTCATTCGATGGTCTCTCCGCGGATTCCTCGTAGTCGTCGCCCACCGCCACGTCCCCGTCGTCCGTCCCCGTCCAGGTCACGTGCAGATCGCCGAGCGGCTCCACCTGCTCGAACGTCACCGCCGACTCCCGGAACAGCTCCAGCACGGCCAGGAACCGTGCGATGACCTCGAACGTGCCCTCGCAGTCGGACGTCAGCGCCCGGAAGGTGGCCCGCCGGAGCCGGCGCAGGTGCATGACGAGGATCGCCGCCTGCTCCTTGACGCTGGCCAGCGGCTGGTAGATGTGCCCGACGTTGACGGTCGGCGGCAGTTTCGGGGTGAAGGCCTTGGCGGCGATCCTGGCCAGCTGCTCGGGCCCGATGCCGAGGATCAGCTCGGGCAGCAGGTTGGCGAACTGCTCCTCCATCGGCACGGTACGCGGGAAGCGCAGCGCCTCCGCCGCCATCCGCCCGGCGAAGATCTTGGCCACTTCCTTGTACGCCTTGTACTGCAGCAGCCGGGCGAACAGCAGGTCCCTGGCCTCCAGCAGCGCCAGGTCCTCCTCGTCCTCGACCTCGCCCGACGGCAGCAGCCTGGCCGCCTTGAGGTCGAGCAGGGTGGCCGCCACCAGCAGGAAGTGGCTGGTCTGGTCGAGGTCCCACTCGGGCCCCTTGGCCCGGATGTAGGCGATGAACTCGTCGGTGACCTTGGAGAGCGAGACCTCGGTGATGTCCAGCTTGTGTTTGGCGATGAGGCCGAGGAGCAGATCGAACGGGCCCTCGAAGACGTCCAGGTGGACCTGGAAGCCTCCAGGTGTGCTCTGCTCTTCGGTCACCTGGCCATTGTGGCAGGCGCCGGCCAGCGCGAGAGCACCTCGCGGGCCAGCTCACGATAGGCGTTGGCGCCGAGGGACGACGGGTCGAACGTGGTGATGGGCTCGCCGGCCACGGTGGCGTCCGGGAAGCGCACGGTGCGGTTGATGACGGTGTGGAACACCTTGTCGCCGAACGCCTCCACCACCCGGGCCAGCACCTCGCGCCCATGGAGGGTGCGGGCGTCGTACATGGTGGCGAGCAGGCCCTCGATCTCGAGGTCCTCGTTGAGCCGCTCCTGCACCTTGGAGATGGTGTCCATGAGCAGCGCCACGCCGCGCAGGGCGAAGAACTCGCACTCCAGCGGCACCATCACGCCGTGCGCGCAGGTCAGCGCGTTGATGGTGAGCAGGCCCAGCGAAGGCTGGCAGTCGATGAGGCACACGTCGTAGTGCGGCAGCAGCGGCTTGATCACGCGCCCGAGCACCTGCTCGCGGGCCACCTCGGTGACGAGCTGGACTTCGGCGGCGGACAGGTCGATGTTGCTCGGCAGCAGGTCGAGCCCCTCGACGCCGGTTTCGAGCAGCACGTCCTCGGCGGTGACGCCGCGCTCCATGAGCAGGTTGTAGACGGTCAGGTCGAGCTGGAGCGGGTTGATGCCCAGGCCGACCGACAGCGCCCCCTGCGGGTCGAAGTCGACGAGCAGCACCTTGAGACCGCATTCGACCAGGGCGGCACCCAGGTTGATGGTGGTCGTGGTCTTGCCGACGCCACCCTTCTGGTTGACCATCGCGACCACGCGCGCCGGGCCGTGCACCGCCGGTGGCACCGGCTCGGGGAACACGGGTCTGGGCCGCTGCGTGGGGCCCAGGTTGACGCCGTTGGAAGGCGCGTTGGTCTTCGTGTCGCCCCAGGGGTTGTCGGGGGTCCCCGGGGTCGAACCCTTGGTCGTCACAGTCACCAGCTCGAACCTCCCTGACGATCCCGAACCGGACCGTCCGGACGGACACTATGGCGTCACCACTTAACGCGGCAAGGCGGCACGCCGAGGGTGGCGCACGTGTCAAAAGACTATAGATCACTGACGGGCACGCGGATGCGCGGCCGCGTACACCTCGCGGAGCTTGTCGACCGTGACCAGCGTGTAGACCTGGGTGGTCGTCACAGAGGCGTGGCCGAGCAACTCCTGTACCACCCTAACGTCCGCGCCGCCGTCCAAAAGGTGAGTTGCAAAGGAATGGCGGAGTACGTGGGGACTTATCCGGTCGAGTCCGGCGCGTTCGGCGGCGGCCTGAAGCACTTCCCAGGCTCCCTGCCTGGTCAGCCGCCCGCCACGGGCGTTGAGGAAGACCCCGGGGGTGCCGCGGCCGTGGGCCAGGAGACCGGGACGGGCCCGCACGAGGTAGGCGTCCAGGGCTGAGCGGGCATAGCGCCCCAAGGGCACCACTCTGGTACGCCCGCCCTTCCCGCGCAGCCGTACCTGGTCGTCCTCCAGGTCGTCCACGGCCAGCCCGACGGCCTCGGAGATGCGGGCGCCGGTGCCGTACAGGACTTCGAGCAGGGCGCGGTTGCGCAGGGTGAGCGGGGCGCCGTCGGGGCCCGAGGCGGCGATGAGGCGTTCGACCTCATCGACGGCGATGGCCTTGGGCAGCCGGCGGAGCTGGCGCGGCGGGCGTACCTCGTGGGCGGGGTCGTGGGCGGTCACGCCTTCGCGCAGGGCGAAGCGGTGCAGGCCGCGCACGGCGGAGACGGCGCGGGCGGCGGAGCTGGCCACGAGCGCGGGGTGCTCGCCGTCACCCTCGCGCAGCGCGGCGAGGAAGGCCAGCACGTCGGCCTCCCCCACCTCGCCCAGCTCCAGGCGGCCCCGCGCCTGGAGGTGCTCGAAGTATCGGCGCAGGTCACGCCGGTAGGACGCGAGTGTGTTGGCAGCCAGGCCCCGTTCCACCGCGAGGTGGGCGAGGTAGCTGGAGAGCACCGCCTCCACGAACTGGTCCTTCCGTCACGCCTCCGGGGCGTCGGCGGGGCGCAACAAGGAGTACCCCTCGACCGAAGCCGCATATGCGGCGAGGATACCGGCCACGGCCGGGGAATTGTGGATCATTCCCATGAGCGCCTTCTCGACGGCGTCGGCGAGATGCACCCATTCGACCGGCATGTCGATCTCCTCGTGCCGGTGCACGAAGCCGTTCTCCTCGTCGGGGATCTTGGTCAGCTCGCGGGCCAGGAACACCCTGATCCGCTCGTCGCTCATACCGGGCGAGGAGCGCAGGTCGACCAGCGTGTGCCAGACGCCGGCCCGGTAGCCGGCCTCCTCGGCGAGCTCTCGGGCGGCGGTGTCGACCAGCGGTTCGCCTTCCACGTCGCGCAGGCCGGCGGGCAGCTCCCACATCAGCCGGCGGGTGGGATGGCGGTACTGCCTGATCATCAGGACGCGGTCGTGCTCGTCGAGGGCGAGCACCGCCACCGCGCCGGGATGCACGACGTAGTCGCGGTCGGCGACCTCGTCGCGGGGCATCCTGACGGTGTCGGTGACGACCTCGATGACGTGACCCTTGAAGCGGGGTCTCGATTCGACGACCTCCCACGACTCGGGCGTGTCCGCGATCATGGTCGCGCTCCGCTCCCGCCGCGGCGCGGCCGGCGCGCCGCCGCCGTCGTACGGACCGTCGCCCTCGCGGTCGTACGGACCCTCGCCCTCGCCGTCGTACGGACCGGAGCCGTCGTACGGACCGGAGCCCTCCGCCCCGGCGCCGTTCACGGACCCACCTTGGTGGCGCCCACGCGGCTGTCGGCGTATTCGAGCGCGGCGCTGACGAGCCCCTTGAACATCGGGTTGGCCCGCGTCGGCCGGGAGCGGAACTCGGGGTGCGCCTGGGTGCCGATGAAGAACGGGTGCAGGTCGGCGGGCAGCTCGGTGTACTCGACCAGGCGGCCGTCGGGCGACAGCCCCGAGAAGATCAGGCCGACGCTCTCGAGCTTGTCGCGGTAGGCGTTGTTGACCTCGTAGCGGTGACGGTGACGCTCGTCGGCCTTGGCCTTGCCGGCGTAGAGCCGCCGCGCGAGCGTGCCCTCGCCGAGCTTGGCGGTGTAGCTGCCGAGGCGCATGGTGCCGCCCATGTCGCGCTCGCCGGCGACGACGTCCTCCTGGTCGGCCATGGTGGAGATGACCGGGTGCTTGGTGTCGGGGTCGAACTCGGCGGAGTTGGCGTCCTCGATGCCGGCCATGTTGCGCGCGGCCTCGATGACCATGCCCTGCATGCCGAGGCAGATGCCGAGCAGCGGGACCTTGCCCTCGCGGGCGTGGCGGATGGCGCCGATCTTGCCCTCGATGCCGCGCACGCCGAACCCGCCGGGGATCAGCACGCCGTCCACGCCGTCGAGCTCGCGGGCGGCCCCCTCCGGGGTCTCGCAGTCGTCGCTCTTGACCCAGCGGATGTTGACGCGGGCGTCGTTGGCGAAACCGCCGGCCCGCAGCGCCTCGGTGACGGACAGGTAGGCATCGGGCAGGTCGATGTATTTGCCGACCAGCGCGATCGTGACCTCCTTGGCCGGGCGGTGCACCCGGCGCAGGAGCTGCTCCCATTCCTTCCAGTCGACGTCGCGGAAGGGCAGGCCGAGCCGGCGCACCACGTACGCGTCGAGCCCCTCGGAGTGGAGCACCTTCGGGATGTCGTAGATCGAGGCGGCGTCGACGGCGGAGACGACGGCGTCCTCGTCCACGTCGCACATGAGACTGATCTTCCGCTTGATCGCGGTCTGCACGGGCCGGTCGGAGCGCAGCACGATCGCGTCCGGCTGGATGCCGATGCTGCGCAGCGCGGCCACGCTGTGCTGGGTCGGCTTGGTCTTCAGCTCGCCCGAGGGACCGATGTACGGCAGCAGCGAGACGTGCAGGAAGAACACGTTGTCGCGCCCGACCTCGTGCCGGATCTGGCGTACGGCCTCCAGGAACGGCAGCGACTCGATGTCGCCCACCGTGCCGCCGACCTCGGTGATGACGACGTCCACGTCAGGGCCGGCCATGCCCCGGATGCGGTCCTTGATCTCGTTGGTGATGTGCGGGATGACCTGGACGGTGTCGCCCAGGTATTCGCCCCGCCGCTCCTTGGCGATGACGTTGGAGTAGACCTGCCCGGTGGTCACGTTGGCCGAGCCGTGCAGGTCGGTGTCGAGGAAGCGTTCGTAGTGGCCGACGTCGAGGTCGGTCTCGGCACCGTCGTCGGTGACGAACACCTCGCCGTGCTGGAACGGGTTCATGGTGCCGGGGTCGACGTTGAGGTAAGGGTCGAGCTTCTGCATGGTGACCCTGAGACCGCGCCCTTTGAGCAGGCGACCGAGGCTGGATGCCGTGAGCCCCTTGCCGAGACTGGAGGCGACACCGCCGGTGACGAACAGATGCTTGGTTTGCGATGCGCTGCGCAAAGGGGCTCCCGTGGCTCGAGGTGTGGTCGAAGTGTCCACGGGCTCTCAGGATATCAAACAACGCCCCTCACATGCCCTAACGGCATGACCTAGCGGGTAACTTTGGTCCCTATGTCACTTGTACGCCGGGCTTTGGGCGCTTTTGTACACCGCGCCTACCGGGCGATCCGCCGGGCCGGCGAGATCACTCCGGCCAGTCCATCCGGCTACCGGTTCCGCCGCCTCGGCGACGGCGTCAGCATCGCCTTCCCGCCCGGCGCGATCTTCGGCGAGCGGTGGATCGAGATCGGCGACCACACGCTCATCGGTGAGCGGGTGTCGATCTCCTGCGGCATGATGCCGGGCCCCGACCTCGGCCCCGACTCGATCCTGCGCATCGGCGGGAGCTGCTCGATCGGCAGGGGCACGCACATCGTGGCGCACCAGTCGATCGACATCGGCGACGACGTCTTCACCGGCCCGTACGTGTACATCACCGACCAGAACCACGTCTACGACGACCCCGACATCCCGATCGGGCGGCAGTGGCCGCGCAACAGCCCGGTCTCGATCGGCTCCGGCTCGTGGCTGGGCGCGGGGGCGATCATCCTGCCGGGCACCACGCTGGGCCGGCAGTGCGTGGTGGCGGGCGGCGCGGTGGTGCGCGGCGAGTTCCCCGACCACAGCGTGGTCGCCGGCGTGCCGGCCAGGCGGGTCCGCGGCTACACGCCGGAGCGGGGCTGGCACACGCCCATCACGCTGGACGCGACCACGTGAGCGTTCCTGGACGCGGCCGTACGAGACCCCGCGGACGCGGCCGTACGAGACCCCGCGGACGCGGCCGTACGAGACCCCGCGGACGCGGCCGTACGAGATCCCGCGGACGCGACCGCATGAGAACCCGCGCGGGGATGGACCGAACAAGGTTCTGACCGTTAGCGTCGGGGGCATGCGGACCGCCATTTGCGAGCGTTTAGGCATCGAGTTCCCGTTGTTCGCCTTCAGCCACTGCCGTGACGTGGTGGCCGCCGTCACCAACGCGGGCGGCTTCGGGGTGCTGGGGGCGGTCGCGTACTCGCCCGACCAGCTCGACACGGAGCTGACCTGGCTGGACGGGCAGGTGGGCGGCCGGCCGTACGGCGTGGACGTGCTCGTGCCCGGCAAGGTCGACCCCTCGGCCCACGACCGGCGCGTGCACCTCATGGACGCCGTGCCCGACCGGCACCGGGACTTCGTCACGCACCTGCTGGCCAAGTACGGCGTCAGCGCGCCCGGCCGGCCGATGACGCCGGTGGCCGACGAGATCGGCCGGCGGGTGACCGCGTCCGGCGCGACGGGGCTGATCGACGTGGCGCTCAAGCATCGCATCGGCCTGATCGCCAGCGCGCTCGGGCCGCCCCCGCCCGAGATGGTGTCCAGTGCCAGGGAGGCGGGCGTGCCGGTGGCCGCGCTGGTCGGCACCGTCGAGCACGCCCGCAGGCAGGTGGCCGCCGGCGCCGACCTCATCGTGGCGCAGGGCACCGAGGCGGGCGGGCACACCGGCGAGATCTCCACGCTGGTGCTGGTGCCGCAGGTCGTGGACGCGGTCGGCCCGATCCCGGTGCTGGCCGCGGGCGGGATCGCGTCGGGACGGCAGATGGCCGCCGCCATGGCGCTCGGGGCCGAGGGCGTGTGGTGCGGCTCCGTCTGGCTCACGACCGAGGAGGCGGAGACGTCGCCCGCGGTCAAGCAGAAGATGCTGGCGGCCTCGTCCCTGGACACCGTCCGGTCCCGCTCCCGTACGGGCAAGCCGGCCCGGCAGCTCAAGTCGGCCTGGACCGAGGAGTGGGACGCGGGGCAGGAGAGCCCTGGACCGCTGGGGATGCCACTGCAGATGCTGCTGGCCGAGGGCGCGATGGGGCGCATCGTGGCGGCGGCGGAGAAGGGCGAGCCTGGGGCGCTGGAGCTGGCCAACTACTTCGTCGGGCAGGTCGTGGGCCAGCTCGACCGGGTCCGGCCGGCCAGGGACGTGGTCTACGAGATGATCGCCGAGTTCGGCGACGCGGTCGAACGCCTGCGACGCCTGTCGGAGTGAACCCGGCGCGCGCTCGGCGAGGCTCCGCGCCGGACCCGATGCGGCCCGGCACCGGAGGTGCGGCCCTGCACCGGGCCCCCGTGCGGCCCGGCGCCTGACCCCGTGCGGCCCGACGCGGACCCCGTAGGGAAGATGTCCGGCAAAGGGTAATCTGCGCCTGTGGTCGGGATCCCGCCTGAGCTGGTGCGCGGCACCGGCGTCCCCGCGCACGTGCAGATCGAGCGCTGGCTGCTCGCCTCGATCGCCGGCGGCGAGCTGGCGCCGGGCGACCGCCTGCCCGGCGAGCGGGAGCTGGCCGGGCGCCTCGGCGTGAGCAGGATGACGCTCAGGCAGGCGCTGGCCTCGCTGGAGCGCGACGGCGTGCTGCTGCGCGTGCCCGGCAGGTCGGGCGGGGCGTTCGTGGCCGAGCCGCGGATCGAGTGCGACCTGACGGGGCTGGCCGGGTTCACCGAGCAGATGCGCCGCGCCCACCTGCGGGCCGAGGCGCGGGTGTTGGGGGCCGCGACCGTGCCCGCGCCCGCCGCCGCGGCCGCCGCGCTCGGCGTCGCGGCCGGGGCACCGGTGCACGAGGTGGCGCGGGTGCGTTCGGCCGGCCGGTCGCCGGTGGCGCTGGAGCGCTCCTGGTTCCCCGACCTGCCCGGCCTGCTCGACCAGGACCTCACCGGCTCCCTGTACGCGCTCCTGGCGGCCCGCTACGACCTTGAGCCGCGTACGGCGGTGGAGCGCCTCGACCCGGTGATCGCCCGGCCGGCCGAGGCCGCCGAGCTGGGCATCGAGCCGGGCACGCCGCTCATGCTGATCGAGCGCACCGCCTACGCGGGCGACGGGACCCCGGTGGAGTACGCGCTCGACCTGTTCCGCCCCGACCGGGTGCGCATCTCGGTGCGCAGCGGGGTCAGGGAACCACCGGCCCCTTGACCACGGTCCCCGCCACCCAGGCGCCCTCCACCTCGATCTCGACCGGCGTGCCGGGACCGGCCTCCAGGTAGGCGTAGGCGATGGAGGCGCGGGCGGTGTAGCCGTAGCCGCCCGAGGTGACCCGGGAGACCACGTCGCCCGCCACCCGTACCGGCTCGTTGCCCAGCGCGACCGCGCGGGGGTCGTCCAGCGTCACGCAGCGCAGCCTGCGCCCAGGCGCCGGGTCCAGCGCGTCGCGGCCGAGGAACTCCTTGTCGTTCTTGACGCAGAAGCCCAGCCCGGCCTCGTACGGCGTGGTCTCCGGCCCGATGTCGGCGCCCCACACCCGATAACCCTTCTCCAGCCTGAGGCTGTCGATGGCCCGGTAGCCGCCGGCCACGAGCCCGAACGGCTCGCCCGCCCGCCACAGCGTCTGCCACAGGCCGAGCCCGTACTCGCTGGAGCAGTACAGCTCCCACCCGTGCTCGCCCACGAACGTCACCCGCAGCGCCAGCACCGGCACGTCGCCCACGGTCAGCTCCCGCGCCGACATGAACGGGAAGTCCAGCGGGTCGGGCGTCAGCCCGGCCATGACGTCGCGGGCGCGCGGCCCCCACAGAGCGAAGCAGGCGTACTGGCCGGTGACGTCGGCGATGCGGGCCTTCGACCCGGTCTGGGCGGCCTGCTTGCGCAGCCAGCCAAGATCGTGCGAGCCGAACGCGGTGCCGGTGACGATCAGGAACTCCTCCTCGCCGCGCCGGGTCACGGTGAAGTCGCACTCGATGCCGCCGCGCCGGTTGAGCGCCTGCGTGTACGTGACCGCGCCGGCCTCGCGGGCGACCCGGTTGTCGCACACCCATTCCAGCAGCGCGGCGGCGTCGGGCCCGGTGACCTCGATCTTGGCGAACGAGCTCTCGTCGAACAGCCCGGCGGCCGTGCGCGTGGCCCGGTGCTCGGCCCCGATCGCGGGCGACCAGAGCCGCCCGGCCCAGCCGCGCGGCCGTTCGTCCTGCCCGGCCTGTTCGTTGGAGGCGTAGTAGTTGACCCGCTCCCAGCCCGACTTCTCGCCGAAGACGGCGCCGTGGGCGGCGTGCCAGCCGTAGGCGGGCGAGAGCCGCAGCGGCCGCCCCGCCGACCGTTCGTGGCCGGGGTAGCGGATGTCGTAGTACGTCTCGTAGTTCTCGACCGCCCGTTTGATCGTGTACGACGGCGAGCGGTACTGGCGGCCGAAGCGGCGGACGTCCATGTGCCAGACGTCCATGCTCGGCTCGCCGTCGACGATCCACTCGGCCATGATCCGGCCGATGCCGCCCGCGCCCGCGATGCCGTGCGCGCAGAACCCGGCCGCGACGTAGAAGCCGGCCACCTCGGTCTCGCCCAGGCAGAACTCGTTGTCGGGGGTGAACGCCTCGGGGCCGTTGATCAGCTTGCGGATGCCGACGTCGGCCATCGCGGGCACGCGGACCCTGGAGTTGTCGGAGATCTCCTCGAACCTGGGGTAGTCCTCGGGCAGCAGCCGGCCGTTGAAGTCGGCGGGCACGGCGTCGAAGGCGTTCGGCCCGGCCGTCCAGGGGGCACAGGTGCGCTCGTACCCGCCCATGACCAGGCCCTGGACCTCCTGCCGGTAGTAGACGAGCAGGTCGGGGTCGCGCAGCGTGGGCAGGCCCGCGTGGTCGTGGAAGGCGTCGGTCACCACGTACTGGTGCGACATGGGCACGATCGGCACGCGTACCCCGGCCATGCGGCCGATCTCGGCCGCGAACATGCCGCCGCAGTTGACCACGATCTCGCAGTCGATGTCGCCCTGGTCGGTGCGCACGCCGGTGACCCGGCCGCCGGCCGTTCTGACGCCGAGCACGCGGGTGCGGGTGCGCAGCCGCGCGCCGCCCTCGCGGGCGCGGGTGGCGAGGGCGTAGCAGAGCTGGGAGGGGTCGATCTGCCCGTCCGTCGGCAGGTACGCCGCCCCCACCACGCCCTCGGGGTCCATGAGCGGGAACAGCTCCACCGCCTCGGCCACCGAGATCTCCTCCAGCGGCAGCCCGAACGTGCGCGCCCAGCCGATCTGGCGGCGGATCTCCTCCATCCGCTCGGGCGTCGAGGCCAGCTTGATGCCGCCGCACTCCGTCCATCCGGCGTCCAGGGTGCGGTAGAGCTCGACCGAGTACTGGTTCATCCTGGTCAGCGTGGGGTCGGCGCGCAGCTGCCCGACGAGCCCGGCCGAGTGGAAGGTGGAGCCGCTGGTGAGCTCGTCCCGTTCGAGCAGGACGACGTCGCGTTCGCCGAGCTGAGTGAGGTGGTAGGCGACGGACGCGCCGCCCACCCCGCCGCCGATGATCACGATGCGGGCCGAGTCGCTCATGGTCGCGAGGCTAACCGGCGCGCCGGTAAAGGTCTAGACCGTTCGCGGCGGGGCGGCCTAGCATCGAGCATGGCCGCGCCCGAGGTCCTCGATCGCATCCCCCTGCTGTCCGGCCTGCCGCGCTCCGTGGAGGAGCTGCCCGGCGGGCTCACCAACCACAACTACAAGGTGACCACGCCCGATGGCACGTATGTGGCGCGCGTGTGGGCCAGCGACGGCGAGCTGCTGGCCATCGACAGGGACGCCGAGCACGCCAACTCGATCGCGGCGGCGCGCGCGGGGGTCGGCGCGCCGGTGCACGCCTATCTGCCCGCGCTCGGGGTGCTGGTGGTGGGATACCTGCCGGGGCGTACGTTCACTGAGGCCGACCTGCGCGAGCCGGCCAACCTGCCCCGGGTGGCGCGGGCGTGCCGCCTGCTGCACGCCGGGCCGCGGTTCGTCCGCGACTTCGACATGTTCGACGTGCAGCGGCGCTACCTGAGCATCGTGCGTGAGCGCGGCTTCCGGCTGCCGCCGGACTATCTGGACTTCATGCCCACCGTCGCCCAGATCCAGAAATGTCTGGCGGTACGCGACGAGGGAACCGTCCCGTGCAACAACGACCTGCTGCCCGGCAACATCCTCGACGACGGCGAGCGCCTCTGGCTGATCGACTACGAATACTCCGGCAACAACGACCCCTGCTTCGAGCTGGGCAACATCTGGAGCGAGTCCGACCTGCCGCTCGGCCACCTGGAGGAGCTCGTCACGGCCTACTACGGCCGCCGCCTGCGCCACAAGATCGCCAGGGCGCGGCTGCTGGGCCTCATGTCCAAGTACGGCTGGACGCTCTGGGCCTCGATCCAGGACGGCGCCAACGCGACCATCGACTTCGACTTCTGGTCGTGGGGGATGGAGAAGTACGAGCGGGCGGTGGCCGAATTCACCCATTCCGGGTTGATCAGCCTCATGGACGAGGCGGCACGGGCAGACTAGGGGCATGCTCGCCGCATTGACCGGTATGGGCCTGTCCACGGCCGCCGGGCTGAACGCGTACATCCCGCTGCTGGTCGTGGGGGTGCTCGCGAACTTCACCGACACCGTGAAACTGCCCGACGGCTACTCCTGGCTGTCCGATTGGGGCGTGCTCGCCGTGATCGCGGTGCTGCTCGTCGCCGAGATGGTGCTGGACAAGGTGCCCGCCGTCGACAGCGTCAACGACGCCATCCAGACCGTGGTCCGGCCGGCCTCGGGCGGCGTGGTCTTCTCCGCGACGAGCGCGGCGGCCGAGTTCGAGAACTCGACCTGGATGACCGAGCACCCCTGGGTGGGCTGGCTGCTGGGCATCGTGCTGGCGCTCGTCGTCCACACGATCAAGACCGTCGCCCGTCCCGTGGTCAACGTGAGCACGGCGGGGACGGGCGCGCCGGTCGTGAGCGCGGCCGAGGACGCCGGCGCGTTCGGCATGAGCCTGATCGCGATCTTCCTGCCCGTGCTGGTGATCCTGGCGTTGCTGCTGCTGGCGGCGCTGGCGTGGTGGGTGCTGCGGCGCGTACGGCGGCGCCGCGCCCGTAGGAGGGCGGCCAGGGGTCACCCGTGAGGCTGACCCCGGCTCCGCCCGCGGGCTGATCCGCCGCCGCGAAACCCTTCGCGGCACTCAGAGCTTGCGCACCCAGCCCTCCAGGGTCTGGACGAAGTCCCGCGGCCGCTCCTCGTGCAGCCGATGGCTGGCCCCCTCCCAGCACACCACCACGGACCCGGAGTTGTCGATCAGCGCCGCCTCCCAGCCGGCCCGCCCCTGATCGGCCCAGATCGACAGCACCGGGCAGCGCCGGCGGGCCAGGTACTCATCGCTGGCCGGGCGCACCCCGATCGCCCCGGGCCCGGTGAACATGGCCTCGAACGCCTCGGCGAGGACGTGCGGCGCCATCCCGTACAGCCTGCGTTTGTGCCAGCGCCTGATGACGTCGGGGGTGCCCGCGTTCGTGCACCACTCGTCGATGCGCTCGGCGGCGGCGTGCGGGTCCTCGCCGCGCAGCGACGCGATCATCTGGGGAAAGCCGCGGGCCAGGGAGGCGCTCATGCCGTAGCCGGGGT
This sequence comes from Nonomuraea fuscirosea, assembly GCF_035917475.1. NCBI lineage: Bacteria > Bacillati > Actinomycetota > Actinomycetes > Streptosporangiales > Streptosporangiaceae > Nonomuraea > Nonomuraea fuscirosea. The sequence goes on from NZ_CP109074.1 coordinate 6,048,273, forward strand.
CGAGGGTGACGAGCGCGCGCACCTGCTCGGGGTGCTCGACGGCCAGGATGGAGACCACCTGACCGCCCATGGAGTGCCCGACGGCGATCACCCGGGGGACGCCGAGCCGGTCGAGCAGCACGTCGAGGTCCGCGGCCATCATGCGCGGGGTGTTGCCCGTGTCGGGGACCGAGGAGTAGCCGTGGCCGCGCAGGTCCACGGCGATCACGCGGTGCCGGGCGGCGAGCGCGTCGATGTGCCAGGACCACTGGTGCGAATCGGCGCCCCAGCCGTGGACGAGCAGTAACGGGGGCTGATCGTCGTCCGCCTGCCCGTCGTCGGTGTAGAAGAGCCGGACGCCCGGCCCGACCTCCGCGTACGGCATCTACCCCGCACTCCCCTCCGGCCTCCCCGGCTTTTCCGATGCCTGCGGCCCGTCACTTCTTCCGGGCCGCTCAGGTGGGAGCATCAGCGCGCTCTCACCCGCCGTCCAGCCACCGTCGATGGCCAGCTCCGCGCCGGTCATGTACGAGGCGGCGTCGGACAGCAGGAACGCGATCGCCTCCGCCACCTCCTCGGGCTCGCCCCAGCGCCCGGCGGGGGCCAGCGGGAACGTGCCGTCGCCCGACCGGGCGCCGAGCGGCTGCGTCATAGGGGTGATGATCATCCCGGGATGTACGGAGTTGACGCGGATGCGGTGCCGCCCGAACTCCAGCGCCGCGATCTTCGTCAGCCCCCGCACTCCCCATTTGGAGGCGCCGTACCCGCCCGTGGCCGGCAGGGCGAACAGCCCCGCGACCGACGACAGGTTGACCACGGCGCCGCCGCCCGACTCACGCATGGCGCCCGCCACGGCCTTGAGCCCCAGGAAGGTGCCGACCAGATTCACCTGGAGCACGCGCTCGAACTCCTCCAGCGACTGGTCCTCGATCATCGCGACGGAGGCGATGCCGGCGTTGTTGACCAGGCCGTCGAGCCTGCCGTACTCCCGCGTGGTCTCGGCGACGACCGCCGCCCACCCGTCCTGGCTCGTCACGTCGTGCTCGACGAAGCGGGCGCCCAGGTCCTTGGCCGTGGCCGTGCCCTCCTCCACGAGGACGTCGGTGATCACGACCCGTGCCCCGGCGGCGACGCAGCGCCGGGCGGTGGCCGCCCCCATGCCCCGGGCTCCGCCGGTGATGATCACAACTTTGCCGTCAAGCACGCGCTATGCCCTTTCTGGGGGTGTTTCAGGAATCATGTGAACTGAAACACACCGCTTGGCCCTGATCAAGGGCTTGCTTGGTCTCGCGCGCCCGATCCCGTCCGGCCGACTATCCTTCAAGACATCAACACCAACGGGAGGTGGCGGAGATCGGCGAGTTCCTAGTCATCGTGCTGGTGATCCTGGCGTTCCTCCTGCTGCTGGGAGGCGTGGGCATCTACCTCCTGGTCAAGCTGGGCAGGAAGGCCGCGGTGAAGGCCAAGGAGGCCACCACCCGCCTCACCACACACGTCAACGCCATGGGCACCGGCGACGCCGCCGAGGTCGAGCGTCTGCGCCTCGACCTGCGCCGCGAGGTCTCCCTCACCCGCCAGGCCGTCGAGCAGGCCCAGCGCCAGGGCTGGGGCCTGGGCGAGCTGCCCCGCCTGCTGGCCGACCTGACGGCCCAGGCCGACGTCCACGACGGGCAGCTCGGCATGTACGCCCAGCAGCGCCGCGTGTCCCCGTACGTCGACCATGCCACCCTCAACCGGCTCAGAGAGCACCAGGCCAAGCTGACGGCCATGTGCGCCCGCATCCGCGCCGACCTCCTCGGCGACCAGGTGCACCACACGGCGACCGGCATCGCCGACCTCTCCTCCCGCACCGACCTGGAGATCGAGGCCCGCCGCCAGGCCCCCGTCAAGGACCCGCTCGACGAGATCGACGAGCTCTACCGCCGCACCATGGAGGAACGCAAAGACCACCCCCGGTAGCCACGCCCTGTGACATCATGAACGCGGCCCGTCACTCCCCCTGAGGAGCCGCCCTCATGAGCACAGCCCTGCCGGAATGGCTGTACCCCGGCCCTCCCGGCGGGTGGACCGCCGACATGCTCGACCACCTTCCTCCCGACGCGCCCCGGCACGTCGAACTGATCGACGGCTCCCTCCTGCTGAGGCCACCGCAGACCCGCTTCCACATGCGCACGCTCCGCCTGTTCGAGAATCACCTCACACCGCCGCCGCACCTTGCGGTTATCCGCGAGATGCCCGCGACCCTCGGACCACGCCAGCGTCCCGAGCCCGACGTCATGCTGGTCGCCAGGATGACGATCAGGGACGACACCACGTCCTTCAGACCAGAAGACGTCCATCTGGTGATCGAAGTGGCCTCAGCAGAGTCCATCGACCGAGACAGGACGACCAAGCCGATCAAATACGCCAACTCCGGCATCCAGCACCTCTGGCGGGTGGAGCAAGACCACGGTTCGCCTGTCGTCTACACCTTCGAACCGGAGCCCGCTGTCAGGACCTACGTCCCGACCGGCATCCACCGCAAGCGACTGCAAACCCACATCGGCTTCGACGTGGACATCGACCTCCACCTCGACCAGCCGCCCAACTGACCGAGGCTGACAGGCTCCCGCACCACCACCGCACCCCCTCCCGCGCCCAACCGGGACCCCTCCGGCACGAACCACACCCCACCAGGACCCCTCCCGCACGAACCACATCCCACCGGGACCCTTCCGGCACGAACCGCACCCCACCGAGACTCCGCTCGCACGAACCACATCCCACCGGGGCCCCGCCCCGCCACCCGTTCCCAGCTCGGCGACTCGGCGAGTTCATCCGGACCCGGCCTACCCCTGCCGGCCACCAGGTCCGCGACCGGAGTCGCCCCGCCCCACGGGTCTCACCCGCCGGCGGGAACCTTGCCACCGGTGAGAACCTTGCCCACCACTCAAAACCTGGCCCACCAGTGAGAACCTTGCCCGTCGCAGCCCTCACGAGAGCCCTGCACGGGTTGGCCGAGGAGTTGCGGCGTGGACTCCATGTCCGCGTGCCCCAGCATCACTCACACGTGGCGGCCGGCTCTCCCCACCCCCGCAGAGCCCATATCGGCAGCAGACCACCGAGGTGATCCGCCCGCGCACCAGCCCTGATGCCAGGGTGGCTGAACGTCTGTCGAGAGGCCCACTCACTCCCCCGCACCAGCACCCGCGTCTGCGTCTGCACTAGCACCGGCGCCGGCGCCAGCACCAGCACCAGCACCAGCACCAGCCCCGCCGCGTTCCAGGGCCTCGATGGTGGCGCGGAGCCAGGCGAGCTCGGCCTGGCTGGTGGCGTGGGCGATGGTCAGCAGGCCCTGCCGGAACGGGTCGCCGAACTCCTCCGCCCCCATCGGCCGGTCGCCGTCGTCGTAGAAGAAGCTCGTCGGCTCCTCCAGGAAGGTCAGGCGCCTGCGCAGCACCGCCGCCTGATCTCGGGGCTCGTCGAGATGACGCAGGAAGGCCAGCAGCACGAACCACCGGTTCTCATCGCTGATGTCGAGGTCGTCCGGGTCGCGCAGCCGCCGCTCCAGCTCCGCCCGCCCCTCGGGCGTCAGGTAGAGCGTGCGCCGGGGCGCGGCGGCGATGCCCGGCTCGTCCTTCCTGATCAGCCGGCCGGAGGCCTCCATCCGCTTGATCGCCGGATAGAGAGTGCCGTCGGCCACCGGACGCACGTGCCCCATCAGCGCCGCGATGCGCCGACGCAGGTCGTAACCGTGTAACGGCCGATCCCTGAGGAACCCGAGTATGGCCAGCTCCAACATGTATGCCACTATACCTCGCAGCCGATGTATATTGAGCCCGATACACAAGGAGGCCCACCATGCACCATGCCATCGTCCATCCCAGCGGCGCTCACATGCGCTGGGTGGAATTGCCCGGCGCCGAGCCCGCCCGCGTCTACGTTCACGGGCTCGGTGCCACCTCGGCCCCCTACTACGCCCAGGTCGCCGTTCATCCGCTGCTGCCGCGCCACCGTTCCCTGCTGGTCGACCTGCTCGGGTTCGGCATCAGCGACCGTCCAGAGGAGTTCTCCTACACGCTTGAGGCCCACGCCGACGCCCTGGCGGCGGCGCTGCGGGCGGCGGGGGTCGAGGGCGCGTCGCTGATCGCGCACAGCATGGGCGGGGCGGTGGCGACGACGCTGGCCGCCCGTAACCCCGATCTGGTGGCCGGCCTGATCCTGGTGGACGCCAACCTCGACCCCTACCCGCCGTCCCCCGTCCGGCCGGGCACCAGCGGCATCGCGGACTACGAGGAGGAGGAGTTCGTGACGGAGGGCTGGAAGGACGTACGCGACCGCGTGGGGCCACACTGGTGGTCCACGATGCGCCTGGCCGACCTGCGCGGCCTGCACCGTACGGCGGTCAGCCTGGCCGGAAACACCACCCCCACGACCCGCGAGCTGCTCCTCGGTCTGCCGATCCCCCGCGCCTACCTGCACCCCGAGGGTTCCGCGCCCAAGGGGGCGGACGAACTACGTGAGGCGGGCGTCCAGGTGCTGGCCATCCCGGAGTCGGGCCACAACATCATGCTGGACAACCCCGAAGCCTTCGCCCACACCCTGCGCGCCCTCCTCCCCTGATCCCCCAACCCCCATCGAAGACTCCAGGCAACCCCTGCTGCTGACTGAGCGCGCGCTCACCAGGCCGATGACGCGACGGGACCGATGGCGTGGCGGGATCCACGGCGCGACAGGCCAGCGGCGCGCCGAACCCCGTCAGACCGGACCTCACCCAGCCGAACCCTCCCGAGGACAACTCCCCGTCAAACCGGACCCCGCCGAAGCGGGCCCTTCCGAGGGCGGGCCATGTTCGGGCGCGGCCCGGGATCTCCTGCCTGCCGACGGTGGCCGGGTTGCCGCACCGGCCGGCGTTCTCGGCCGCGACCGGTCGCAGACCGCTCCCTCGGCGGCGCACCGGCCTGGTCGGCGGTCGTCGGGGGCGAAGGGTCAGGTTGCGGTGCTGTTGGACTGGGTGACCTGGCCGGTGGTGGCGTCCACGGTTACCTCGTGTTTGGTGCCGTTCGGAGTGATCACGTCCGACTCCCACACGGTCTTGCCCTGCTCCGTGTCCAGGTTGAGCTCCGTGACGCGGCCCTCCGGGACCGCGGCTGCGATCTTGTCGGCGGCCTGGGCATAGTCGAGTTTGGCGGCCGCCACCCGGTCCCGGTGTTTCGTCTTGTCCGACTGGTCCTCGTTCTCGGTGGTGGGGCCGCTGACGACCTTGCCCGCTTCGACGTCCACCTGGTGCTCGGTTCCGTCTTTGCCGACGACCTGTACCTCCCAGGTGCGCCCGCCCTCCTCCGTCTCGATCGAGATGAGCGTGGAGCCGGGCACCGCCGCCAGGGCCGCCTGACCGGCCTGCTTCAGGTCGTCGAGGGCGTTCTGGCCGGGACCACCGGGGCTGCCCGGCATGCCTGGACCGCCGGATTCACCCGGCGCACCCGGACCACCCGGCATGCCAGAGCCACCTGGACCGCCAGGCCCGCCCGGGCAGCCTGGACAGGGCGAGTCGCCCGGGCTTCCCGGGGCGCCTGGGGCCGTGGTCGAGGTGGGGGTGCCGAGGGAGGGGGAGGGCTGGGCGGCCAGCCACTCCACCTCACGGAACGCGGTGCCGCAGCCGCCCGCGAGCACCGTCGCGCCGACCAGGGCACCGATGATCGTCTTGTTCATATCTGGACGCTGCCCGGCGCCAGGTAAAGCATTCGCCCAGGTCAGGCGGGTTATGGTCTATTTGACCCCCGCCTCGCGCATGTCGCGCAGCTCCCGCTTGAGCTCCTTGATCTCGTCGCGCAGCCGCGCGGCCACCTCGAACTGGAGGTCGGCGGCCGACTGGTGCATCTGCTCGGTCAGCGACTCGATGAGCGACTCCATCTGCGCCCGCGGCATCTCGCCGGCGATGGCCTTGGCGTGCTGGCCGGCCTGGCGGGCCGCGAAGCCCGGCACGGGGGCTTTGCCGCGCGACTGCTGCCGGCCGCTGCCGCCGAGCAGCTTGTCGGTGTCGGCGTCCTCGCGCTGGAGCGAGTCGAGGATGTCGGCGATCTTCTTGCGCAGCGGCTGCGGGTCGATGCCGTTGGCCTCGTTGTAGGCGATCTGCTTGGCCCGGCGCCGGTTGGTCTCGTCGATCGCCCGCTCCATCGACGGGGTGACCTTGTCGGCGTACATGTGGACCTGGCCCGAGACGTTTCGGGCGGCACGGCCGATGGTCTGGATCAGCGACGTCTCGGAGCGCAGGAAGCCCTCCTTGTCGGCGTCGAGGATGGCCACCAGCGACACCTCGGGCAGGTCGAGGCCCTCACGCAGCAGGTTGATGCCGACGAGCACGTCGAACTCGCCCGAGCGCAGCTCGCGGAGCAGCTCGATGCGGCGCAGCGTGTCGACCTCGCTGTGCAGGTAGCGGACCCGGATGCCCAGCTCCAGCAGGTAGTCGGTGAGGTCTTCTGACATCTTCTTGGTCAGCGTGGTGACCAGGACGCGCTCGTCGCGCTCGGCCCGCTCGCGGATCTCGTGCACCAGGTCGTCGATCTGGCCCTTGGTCGGCTTGACCACGATCTCGGGGTCGACCAGGCCGGTCGGGCGGATGACCTGCTCGACCACCTCGCCCTTGGCCCGCCCCAGCTCGTAGGGGCCGGGCGTGGCCGACAGGTAGACGGTCTGGCCGATGCGCTCCAGGAACTCCTCCCACTTCAGCGGCCGGTTGTCCAGCGCCGACGGCAGCCGGAACCCGTGGTCGACCAGGGTGCGCTTGCGGGAGGCGTCGCCTTCGTACATGGCGCCGATCTGCGGGACGGTCTGGTGGGACTCGTCGAGGACGAGCAGGAAGTCCTCGGGGAAGTAGTCGAGCAGCGTGTTGGGCGCGCTGCCGGCCTCGCGGCCGTCCATGTGACGCGAGTAGTTCTCGATGCCGGAGCAGGTGCCGATCTGGCGCATCATCTCGATGTCGTACGTCGTGCGCATCCGCAGCCGCTGCGCCTCCAGCAGCTTGCCCTGCCGCTCCAGCTCCGACAGCCGCTCGGCCAGCTCGGCCTCGATGCCGGCCACCGCGGCGGCCATGCGCTGCTCGCCCGCGACGTAGTGGGAGGCCGGGAAGATGTAGAGCTCTTCGTCCTCGGTGATGACCTCGCCGGTCAGCGGGTGCATGGTGGCGAGCTTCTCGATCTCGTCGCCGAACATCTCGATGCGGACGGCCAGCTCTTCGTACTTCGGGATGATCTCGATGGTGTCGCCGCGCACCCGGAAGGTGCCCCTGGTGAAGGCCAGGTCGTTACGGGTGTACTGCATGTCGACCAGGCGGCGCAGCAGCTGGTCGCGGTCGACGTCCATGCCGACGCGCAGCCGGGCCATGCGGTCGACGTATTCCTGCGGCGTGCCCAGGCCGTAGATGCACGACACCGAGGCGACGACGATGGTGTCGCGGCGGGTGAGCAGCGAGTTGGTGGCCGAGTGGCGCAGCCGCTCGACCTCGTCGTTGATCGAGGAGTCCTTCTCGATGTAGGTGTCGCTCTGCGGGACGTAGGCCTCGGGCTGGTAGTAGTCGTAGTAGGAGACGAAGTATTCGACCGCGTTGTTGGGCAGCATCTCGCGCAGCTCGTTGGCGAACTGCGCGGCGAGGGTCTTGTTGGGCTGCATGACCAGGGTGGGCCGCTGCAGCCGCTCGATCAGCCAGGCCACGGTGGCGGTCTTGCCGGTGCCGGTGGCGCCCAGCAGGACGTTGTCCTTCTCCCCGGCCTTGACGCGGCGCTCCAGCTCGGCGATGGCCGTCGGCTGGTCGCCCGATGGAGTCATCTCGGTGACGACCTCGAAGGGCGCCACCTTCCGCTGCAAATCAGTGACCGGTCGCATGGTGCCCACTGTAGGTGGCGCCACCGACAGAAAGCGTCAGGCCGGACGCTCGCCGATGCGGGGGAAGGGCGTGGTGGAGAAGACGACCTCCACCGGAACCTCGAAATAGGCGGCGATGCGCAGCGCCAGGTGAAGACTGGGGCTGTATTCGCCGCGTTCGAGGTAGCCGATGGTCTGGTAGTGCACCCCCAGGGCGTCGGACAGCTGCCTGCGGGTCACGTTGCGCTCCGCGCGCAGCAGCGCGATCCGGTTGTGGACGCTCTCGCTCATCACGGCCTGACTTCCCAGCCCCTCTCATCGCACCCCCCGATAGCAGGGATCTGACATCCATAGCATACCTGCGACGAATAGCAATACACCTGTGACACCGCATTGCAAGCGAACAGTAAGTCATACCCGATACGGTCGAATTCGCCTGTAGCGGAAGAGGAAGGTTTCATGTCACGACCCAGAGAGGCACTGATCCAGGCAGGACAGGGCATAGCCCGAACGGTGGCCCAAGGGGGTGACGTACGCCAGGCGGTGGGCCAAGCCGTGGGACAGGTCACCGGCCAGGTGGGCCAGATGCAGGGCCAGGGCGCCCAGGGCTTCGCGCTGAACCCGCACGACTTCGCCGCGGCCCGCGACGGCGGTGTGTCCGTCGGCACCCTCATCGAGGCGCGCACCGCGTCGCTCAACGAGGCCGGCGAGATCGTCAACCGCAGCTTCGCCGAGAACGGCATGCACGTCATCTCCCCCGTGGTGATCCCCAAGGGCAGCACCGCCAAGGTGATCGTGCCGCTGGGCATCCTCGTGCTGCTCGGGCTCATCGGCGCGCTCGGCAACATCGTCCCGCAGGCGGACGTGGTGTTCGGCCCGCACTACTGGGTGGTGCTGGTGCTGTCGGCCGCGTTCCTGTGGTGGCGGCGCAGCGTGGTGATGGTCCCCGAGGGCTGCAAGGCCCTGATCACCCAGTTCGGCAAGCTGGTGCACATCGCGGACCCGGGCCGGGTGACGCTGTTCAACCCGTGGAAGCGGGTCAGCTACATCGTCAACACCACCCGCGAGTACCCGTTCAACGCGCCGATCAGCGAGGCGCCCACCCAGCAGGGCGTCAAGGCCAGCGTGGACCTGTTCCTGCAGTTCAGGATCGAAAACCCGGCGGAGTTCATCTTCGTGCTCGGCTCGGTCAGCGGCTTCCAGTCCAAGCTGCAGAACGCCATCAGCGAGGTCACCCGCTCCCTGATCTACGCCCAGCGCGCCGAGGAGATCTACGACCTGGTCGGCGAGAGCACGCTCGGCATGCTGGAGAGCCTCAACCAGCAGTTCCTGCCCGCCGTGCGGCTCACCGACGTCAACATCACGCACGCCGAGCCGTCCAGCCAGGAATACCGGATGGACCTGGCCGCGCCCGAGATGGTCCGCGTCGCCAAGGAGGCCTACACCTACGAGTACGAGCTCCAGCTGCGCAAGGAGCAGAACGAGGGCGACCTGGTCAAGGAGCTGGCCGGCCTGCAGGAGACGCTGAGCGCCATCCAGGCCGAGATCGCCGGCTACCAGGCCCGCATGGACACCGCGCTCGAGCGCGCCACCCACCAGGCCACCGCGCAGGCCAGGCAGCGCCTGGTCGAGGCCGAGTCCACGGCCAACGCCAACGCCGCGCTGCTGGAGGCCCAGGCGCTCGACATCAGGGCGCTGTCGGCCGCCGAGGCGCCCGAGATCCTCGACTACCGCTTCCAGCAGGACCTGCTGACCAAGCTGGAGTCGGTCTCCACCCGGCTGCCGCAGGTCGTCCAGGTGGGCGACCAGACCGACATCGACTTCCTGGCCCTGGCCCAGCAGCTCGTGGGCGGCAAGGGCGCGGCGCTGTTCTCCGCCGAGGACATGGCCGCCATCCGGTCCAGGCTCGACGAGATCGGCCTGCGCGTACGGGGCCGCGAGGGCGAGATCGCGTCGCTGCTGGCCAAGACGGCCGCCGACGTGGAGCAGCCGCCGCAGGTGCCGGAGCCCGACTCCGACCTCGAATCCACCGTCGAACGGCTGCTGCCCGGCGGCAAGCACCACGGACAGGCTGGGAGTGAGATCTGATGAGCCGCGACTTCTCCAAGATCAAGGAATCGGTCGCCTCCTGGGGCGACATCCGCCAGCTCCTGCGCGGCGGCGAGCAGGGCCAGCTCGTGCCCGTCGTCATCCCCAAGGACCGGCGCGGCTTCGCCTGGATGACGCTGATCTTCCTGGCGCTCTACTTCGCCGGCATGGCGGCGCTGACCGACTTCACCGTCCCGGCGGCGCTGGCCGCGCTGTTCTTCCTGCTCATCGCCCTGATCACGATGTGGCGCAAGGCCATCATCGAGATCGAGGAGGGCACCACGGGCGTGCGCAGCCGCTGGGGCGCCATCACCGGCACGCTGCCGCCCGGCCGGCACTACCTCTGGCTGCCGTGGGACCGGGTGGACGCGGTCGTCGACACCTCCACCGAGATCCCGTACTCCGCGCCGATCGTGGCCTGCCCGACCGCCGAGAACGTGCCGCTGAAGTCGATCGAGTTCTTCCTCAAGTTCCGGATCGTCGACCCGGTCGCGTTCGTCCGCACGATCGGCGCGGGCAACTTCGACCTGGTGCTGTCCAGCGCGGTGCAGGACGCGATCAGGCAGCGCAGCCGCCGGGTCAACACCGAGCGCGCGTACGACCTGCGCGGCTCCGACGTCGGCGACATGCAGGACGCGCTCAACCGCCAGCTGGGCCGCTACGGCGTGCGCGTCACCGGCTCCAACATCCCCGACGTGCAGCTGCCCGACCAGTACCAGCAGCACCTGGCCACCCGCGAGAAGGTGGCCAAGGAGCTGTCGGCCTACGAGCGCGAGTGGGAGCTGACCCGCAAGCGCCGCATCGACACCCTGCTGATGGAGATCGAGCGCTCCAAGAAGACCCGTGACGCCCGCGTGGTCGAGGTCAAGGCCGCCCACAACACGGCCCGCAAGGACGTGGCCCGCATGCTGGAGGAGCAGGAGACCGAGGCGCAGCGGGTGACGTGGGAGATCGAGGCGCGCGGCCGCGCCGAGCTCACCTCCGCCGAGAACGAGGCCAAGGCGCTGCGCCGGCTGGCCGAGTCGTATCGGGACAACCGGGCCGTGCTGCAGTACGAGCTGGCCCGCAAGCGTCTCGACGTGGGCGCGAAACTGGCGGAGAATGCCCCCCAGCCGCTGGTCGTACGCACCCAGCAGGGTCAGGCCGACTCCGCGCTGTCCACCCTCCTGCTCGCTCAGTTGCTCCCCCGCATCTCGGGTACGGGAGCGGGTCAAGTGAACGGCCGTACACCTTCCGCATAGGAGAACTCCATGGTGTTCCGCAAGCTGATGGCCGCGTTCGGCGCGGGCGTCGAGGTTGACACGGTGTTGACCGACACGGGCGTGCGCCCTGGCGAGCTGCTGCGCGGCGTCGTCCACTTCCGTGGCGGCAACTCCGAGTACAAGGTCGAGGGCATCCACATCGACCTCACCGCCGTGGTCGAGGTCGAGCAGGGCGACAACGAGTACAAGACGTCCTACAGCTTCCTGCGCCAGCAGGTCGCGGGGACGTTCCAGCTAGCCGCGGGCGCGCAGCACCAGCATCCGTTCGAGGTCCCGATCCCGTGGGAGACCCCCATCAGCGCGATCGCGGGGCATCCGTTGCGCGGTATGCGGCTGGGCGTCCAGACGGAGCTGGCGCTGGCGGGGGCGCTCGACAAGGGCGACCTCGACCCGCTGTTCGTCAGTCCGCTGCCGGCGCAGGACCACGTGCTCGGCGCCCTCGACCGGCTGGGCTTCCAGTTCAAGAAGGCCGATCTCGAACGGGGCACCCTGTACGGCTCGACGATGCCGTTCTTCCAGGAGATCGAGTACTACGCGGGCGGTCAGTGGCGGCGGCACTTCAACGAGCTGGAGCTGACGTTCATCGCCGGGCCGCGGCAGGTTGACGTCATCCTGGAGGCCGACAAGCGGGGCGGCTTCCTCAGCTCCAGCCACGACGCCTACAACCGGTTCACCGTGCGGTACGACGACCCGCCGAACTCGGCGGACGCGGCCCTGCAGCGCGGCCTGGAGCAGATGGCCCGCCACCGCGGCTGGTTCTAGGTCACAGGTCTCCTACTGGGGTCACGGCGGGGGTCACGGCCAGCAGGTGGCCGCTGACCCCCAGGAGCGACGGTTCGCACTCAAGCCGCCGGGCGGCGTCGAGCAGCAGCTCGCGCCGCCCGTCGTCGTCCAGCCAGTCGTCCACGTCCTCGTAGAGCCAGAACGCGCCCTCCAGGCCGTGGACACGCGGCCGGGGCAGCCCCGCGTCGGTGAACTCGGCGACGATCTCCTCGGGACGATGGCCGTAACCACGGAAGCCGCCCTCCCGCGCCGAGACGATCTCCCCGGTCTCCAGGGTGCGGTACTCGACCTCCACCCGCCCGTCCAGCGGCAGCGTGCCCAGGCGGACGCTGTCGTGCAGGGCCGCGTACCGGCTGATGAAGGCCGAGACGACCAGCCCGCCCGCGCGGACGGCGCGGCGGGCCTCGCGCAGCGCGCGGACGCGGTCGGCGCGCTCGGGCAGGTGGTAGAGCGGGCCGAGCAGCAGCGCCACGTCGGCCGCGCCGTCGGGGACGGGCAAATCACGGGCGTCCCCCAGGCGGGCGCGTACGCCGGGCAGCGCCGCGGCCTCCTCGACGTGCAGCGGCACGGGATCGATCACCTCGACGTCGTAGCCCTCGGCGGCCAGCCACTCGGCGTGCGCGCCGGTGCCGCCGCCCACGTCGAGCACCTTCGCCGGCGCCGGCGGCAGCGTGCGCAGCAGCACGTCACGGGTACGCCAGAACTCCAGCCGGCCCCGCCCCTGCCGCAGCCTGGTCAGCTCGCCGCCCTGCTCGTAGTAGCGCAGAAGGTGCGGATCCATGATCATGCCGTCGGATCCTACAATCGCCGGTTTCGCGCAGGCGAGGCAATATTCCGGGCCACCTTCCGACAGGGGATCACTCCTTTGCGTGTGCTGGCAGTCGCATGGCGCGGTCGTTACCATGACGTCGGGAACTGACTGATCGTCGGACGGCGGGGCGAGCGATGGCACGGTTCATGGCGGCGTTGAGACAGGCCGCCTCATGGGCGGCGCACAACGCGGACGGCGCCATCGCGCTCGGGCTGGCGATCGTGGTCGGCGTGCTGGGCATCATGCCGGACGAGATCTTCGGCCCCGAGGGCGAGGACATCCAGCGCCAGCTCGTGACCGCCGCGACCCTGGTGATCCTGGCGCTGGTGGCCACCGCGCTGCTGCGCGACCGGGTCAGGCAGGCGCCCGTGGAGAAGACGATCACCTCCGGCGCGCTGGCCGAGCTCCCGCTGCGCCTGGCCAGGCTGGAGGAGCTGGAGAGCCTGGCCCACAGCACGCGCCGGGCCCTCGACGCGCTCGAACTCGTCAGGGTGCTGGGCAGCAGTCAGGAGATCGCCCAGTCCCACGCCGAGGCCCGCAAGGACACGACCAGGTGGAGCTTCAAGGGCGGCACCGGCACCTATCTGCGCGCGGTGACGCTGCCGGCGTGCGTGGCGGCCGCGCGCAGGGACAAACGCCACCTCACGGTCAGGGTCGAGGTCATCGACCCGACCAACGCGGAGGTGTGCGAGACGTACGCGCACTATCGCCGTTCGCTGCAGGACCATCCCGACGCCACCGGCGAGACGTGGACCACCGACCGGGCCAGGAAGGAGTCGTACGCGACCATCCTGGCCGCCTTCTGGCACCGCCAGCGCTACGGCCTGCTCGACATCGGGGTCGGCCTGTCGGCCACGATGACGACGTTCCGCTGGGACCTGGCCACGACCCGCCTGATCATGACGGTCGAGGACCCCAACATGGCGATGACCGCGCTGGCCGACACGTTCTACTACGAGAACTGCGACACCGAGCTGCGGCTCAGCTTCGAGCAGGCGCGGCGGGTGCCGCTGGAGATGTACAAGAAGGTCCCGCTCGGCGACGAGCCCACCATCGAGGAGGTGCAGGAGCTGTTCGAGCGGATCGGGGTGCCCCTGCCCAAGTCGTACGACGGCCGTGACGTCGTCGACATCGCCCGCAAGGCGTTGCGCGCCGTCGATCCCTACGGGTCATGAGCTACTCCGGCGTACGTGACGTGCTGGCCGCGGGCGAGGCCAGGCGGTGGGCCCTGGACGTGCTGGCCCGGCCCGATCTGGGCGCGGTCCGGCATCCGCTGGGATTCGTCTGCCTGCCCCTGGAGCGTGACGGCGGTGAGGGGGTATGCCTCCATCTGTGGTCCGATTCGCTCGCGCACGCCGAGAGCACCACGTCGCAGATCCACTGCCACAGCTGGGACCTGGTCAGCCATGTGCTCTACGGCCAGATGCGCAACGTGCACGCGGTGGTCGCCGACGCCGGGGCGGACGCCACGCACCGGGTCTACGAGGTGGTGAGTGGCGCCGACGGCGACCGCATCTCGCCCACCTCCCGCACCGTGCGCCACGAGACGGGCCTGGTGGAGGTCTTCGGGCCCGGCGACACCTACACGCTGGCCGCCGGCCTCTTCCACAGCAGCGTCGTGCCCGAGGGCGGCGAGGCGGCCACGATCGCGCTCGGCAGTGGCCGCCCCGGCAGCCGCGACCTGTCCCTGGGCCCGCTGCACGGCGGCGCCCACCACGTGTCCAGGCAGCCGCTGGACCCCGGCGAGACGGCCGCGGCCGTGCGCCTGATCACCGCGCACCTGACCTGAGAGGGCACCTCGATGGACCTGGACCACGCTCGCAAGATCGCTGTCGAGGCCGCGGAGGCGGCCGGCGCGCTGCTGCTGAAGGGCACGCGGGGGGCACTGGGCGTGCGGGCCAAGGGCGACGCGGGTGACGTGGTCACCGACCTCGACCTGGCCTCGGAGCGGCTGCTGCTGGACCGGATCCTGACGGCGTACCCGTCGCACACGGTGATCGCCGAGGAGTCGGGGCTGGTCGGCGCGGCGGGCGGCGAGTGGACGTGGCTGGTCGACCCGCTCGACGGCACCAACAACGTGGCGATCGGGCTGCCCGCCTACGTCGTGGGCCTGGCGCTGTGCCGCGACGGGCTGCCGCAGGTCGGCGTGGTGCACGACCCGGTGTCGGCGTGCACGTGGTCGGCCGTGCGGGGGCGGGGCGCGACGGCCTCATCGGGCGCGCGCCTGACCGCCGTCCACCGGCCGCACTCGCGCGGGCCGCTGCTGGCCTGGATCCAGGGGTACGACGTCGCCAGGGACGATCCGACCCTGCGCCGGCTGAAGACGGCGCTCGACCTCGACGCGCGCCGGGTGCTGCAACTGTGGGCGCCGCTGCTGGCGTGGGCGATGCTGGCACGCGGCGACATCGACGGCGTCGTGGGCTACCGGGCCGGGGTGATCGACCTGCCCGCGGGGGCGCTGCTGGCGATGGAGGCGGGCGCCGAGATCCGGGCGCTGGACGGCGGGCCGTACGAGGAGCGCGTGGACGCCGCGGAGACGCGCAGCTTCGTGGCGGCCCACCCCCGCTCCATGCCTGCACTTCTCTCCCTTCTGGGGTGAGGAAAAGTGCACGGATGATGTGTGTCTTTTGTCGATGAGTTCCGCCGCCGTTCGACGTCTTATTAGAGAGTGCCGAGGAAACGGCACCGCGGAGAGGAGCCCGACATGATGACCACCACCGAACTGGCGCAGGTGCTCTTCGCCACCCCCCTGCAGCCGTCCGACGACCTGTCCGCCTACCGGATCCGCGCGGCCGTGGACGAGCGGCTGTGCGCGTGCGGCGGCGACCCGGCGTGGTGCGCGGCGTACGTGGCGCAGGAGGCCGGCGACCACCCCGAGACGTACGTGCGCCGGATGCGCTGGGCCCTGGACGCGGTCACCGCCGCCTACGAGCCGGCCGCCGCCTGAGCCCCTGAGCCCTGAGCGCGTTCAGCCGAACGTGACCAGCGTCCACACCGTCACGAGCAGGCCGACGACGGCCAGCCCGGCGCCGGTGAGCAGGAAGCGCCGCATCGGGACCTTGACCCCGTGGCGGCGGCACGACTCGAACCACAGCAGCGTGGCCAGCGAGGCCCACGGGGTGACGACCGGGCCGACGTTGGTGCCGACCAGCAGCGCCAGCAGCAGGTCCCGGTCGGCGGCCGGGATGACGAGCTGGACGGCCTGGTAGGCGGGCAGGTTGTTGATCAGGTTGGACAGGCCCGCGCCGACCGCGGCGGCGCGGTATGGGTCGCCCTCGCCGCCGATCATCCAGGTCATGAGGGCGGACAGGCCGTGGTTGCTGAGCGTGGGCACGACCAGGAACAGGCCGGTCACGAAGATGAGCAGCTGCCAGGGCACCAGGCTCCAGGTCAGGCGTTCGCGGGCGCGCAGCAGGAAGGCCGCCAGGACGATGGCCGCCGCGGCGGTGGCGGCGACGGCGACGTGCGCCTTGAACAGCAGCAGGGCGATGAACAGCAGGCAGCCGGCCGAGGCGGCGGCGAACAGCGCGCGGTCGGCCACGGGCTCCAGGATCGGCGGGGTGTAGCGCAGGTCGCGGCGCTCGCCGCGGCGCCAGTAGAACGCCCACAGGAACGCCATCGTGACCGCGATGGCGGCGATCTGGGGGACCCACATGCGGGCGGCGAACTCCTGGGCGTCGAGGCCGATCTTCCTGATGCCGAGCAGGTTCGTCAGGTTGGACACGGGCAGCAGCAGGCTCGCCGTGTTGGCCAGCCAGATCGTGGTCATGGCCAGGGGGAGGGCGGCGATGCGGGCGCGGGGGGCGAGGGCGAGCATGACCGGGGTGAGCAGCACCGCCGTCGTGTCCAAGTTCAGAAATATCGTGACAAAAGACGCGAAAGCGGTACAAAGAAAGAAGAGGGCGGCGTAATTGCCGCGGCCGAGCACCGCCATCCTCGCCGCGATGGCGTCGAAGACCTGGGCCTCCTTGGTCAGCTCGGCCAGCAGGATGATCGCGACCAGGAAGACCAGCAGCGGGCCGATCTCGGTGAGGCTCCCGACCGCCTCGGCCCAGGGCAGCAGCCCGGTCGCCACGAAGACCAGGCCGAGAAGCAGCAGCCCGACCCTGATCAGGTCGAGCACGCCGAGACGCCGCAACACCCGACGATGATCGCACAAGGCGGGAAGCGGCAACACCCGAGGACGACCGCACACCGCCGGGAAAATGCCGATCCCGTGCCCGCATCGCCGGGGGATACTGAGCAGATGGCACGTGACGGCAGGCCGACCGAGATCTTCGTCAGCTACTCCCCCGCCGACACGGCATGGGCGACCTGGATCGCCTGGGAGCTGGAGGCGGCCGGCTACAAGACCATGATCCAGGCGTGGGACTTCGTGCCCGGCACCAACTTCATCGACTTCATGGACCGCGGGGTCAGCGAGGCGCAGCTGGTCGTGGCCGTGCTCTCGCGCAACTATCTCGGCTCCCGCTACGGGCGCATGGAGTGGCAGGCCGCGCTGCGCGCCGACCCCGACAATCCGTCCAACAAGCTCGTCACGATCAGGCTGGAGGACGTCCAGGTCGAGGGCCTGCTGTCCACGATCACGTGGGTCGATCTGCTCGGGGTCACCGACCCGGGGCAGGCCAGGGCGCAGTTGCTGAGCCGGGTCAGGGAGGCGATGTCCGGCCGGGCCAAGCCGGAGGCCGCGCCGGCCTTCCCCGACGGCTCCCGGGTGCCGCCGTCCCCGCCGACGCTGCCGCCGCCCGCCGAGCGGGCCAGGACGCGGCGCTCGCCGGTGACGGCGCCGAAGTTCCCGCCGGCGGCGGGCGACGACCGGGGGCGCGAGTCGATCAGCGTGCTGCACATCGGCGGCCCCAGGTTCGGCCGGGCGCTGCCCGACCCCGGCGACCCGTTCACGCCGGAGGACATGCAGGCGCACATCTGGGCCGATCTGACCGCCATGTACGACCGCGGCATGCCTCGCCCCGATCTCATGGTCGTCAGCGGTGACCTGACCGAGTCGGGCAGTCTCGGGCAGTTCGGGCAGGCGACGCGGTTCATCACCGACCTGCGGCTGCTGATCGGGCTGGAGCCGCACCGGCTGGTGCTGCTGCCCGGCCCGCGCGACGTGACTAAGGCCGCCGCGAGCGCGTACTTCATGACGTGCGAGGCCGACGACGTCAGCCCGCAGCCCCCCTACTGGCCCAAGTGGCGGCACTTCGCGAAGCTGTTCGGCGAGGTCTACCAGGGGCTGGACGACCGCGTGTTCGACGCCGCGCAGCCGTGGACACTGTTCGAGATCCCCGATCTGAAGGTGGTCGTGGCGGGGCTCAACTCGACGATGGCGATGAGTCATCTGGAACGCGACGCGTACGCGCTGCTCGGGGAGGCGCAGGCGGCGTGGTTCGCCGAGCGGCTGCGGCAGTTCGAGGAGGACGCCTGGCTGCGCCTCGGCGTGCTCGGCCATCCGCCGGGCGAGCTGCGCGACGTCCAGACGTTCGAGCGGCTGCTGGGCCACCGGCTCAACCTGCTCCTCCACGGCGGTTCAGGAAGCGGCACAGCCACCGGGTCCGCCGTGGAGGGGCGCATCGCCGCGCCGCGCTCGGGGCGGCACCAGGTCGTCGAGATCGGCCCCGACGGGCTGCGCGTCTGGCTGCCGGAAGGCCGGCCGGACGGGCGCCCCGAGTTGATCCGCTCACGCTGGCGGGCCGCGCGGACCACGTTCACCGGCCAGAGCCCGCCCGCCGCCGCGCCCGCGCCCCAGGCGGCCGAGCGCGAGCCGAGCCCGGTGGAGCTGCTGCTCGACCGCATCACCGAGGTGTGCGAGGCCCGGCACGAGCGGGCCAGGATCCGCAGGTTCGGCACCCATCTGGTGGTCACCCACCCTGAGGACGGGTTCGTCCGCCAGACGATGATCGGCGCGTACGCGGGCGACGCGGCCGAGGAGGCCGCGAACGAGTTCGCCCGGCGGGCCCACGCCGCCGGCCTGCCCGCCGAGCTCGTCTACCAGGGGCCGCCCGCCTCCCGCGCGCTGCGCGACGAGCTGATGCGCAAGGGCGTGCGGCTGCGCAGCTTCACCGAGTTCCAGGGGCTGCTCGATCTGAGCGGCTACGTCGGCGAGCAGACCGCCCGCCTGACCAACGACCGCCGCTACCCGCCCCACCTGTACGTGCCGCAGCGCTACCGCGAGCTCGACCGCCCCGGCAGCCAGGTCAAGCACGGCCTGACCGACGAGCTGATGCGGCTGCTGGCCGCCGACCACGGCCGGTTCCTGCTGCTGCTGGGCGACTTCGGCCACGGCAAGACGTTCGCGCTGCGCGAGCTGGCCCGCCGCATCCCCGCCGAGCTGCCGCACCTGACGCCGATCCTGATCGAACTGCGCGCCCTCGACAAGGCCCACTCGGTGGACGCGCTGGTCGCGGCCCATCTGGCGAGCCACGGCGAGGAGGTGATCGATCTCAAGGCGTTCCGCTACCTGCTCCGGCAGGGCCGGATCGTGCTGCTGTTCGACGGGTTCGACGAGCTGGTGACCCGGCTGACCTACGACCGCGCGGCCGACCACCTGTCCACGCTGCTGGCGGCGGCCGACGACAAGGCCAAGATCGTGGTGGCCAGCCGCACCCAGCACTTCAAGTCGCACAGCCAGGTGCTGACCTCGCTCGGCGAGATGGTCGGCGTGCTGCCGCAGCGGCGGGTGCTCGGCGTCGAGGACTTCACCCACGACCAGATCCGCTCCTACCTGGCCAACAGGTTCGCCGACGGCGACGAGGCCGGCGCCCGCATGTCGCTGATGGCCGAGATCGAGGACCTGCTCGCGCTGGCGCAGAACCCGCGCATGCTGAGCTTCATCGCCGACCTCGACGCCGACCGGCTCCGCACGGTCGCCGAGGCCCGCCACACGATCAGCCCGGCCCTGCTGTACGAGGAGATCCTCACCTCGTGGCTGGCCTTCGAGGAGCGGCGCGCCCGGGTCCCCGGCTCGGCCGTGGCCTTGACCGTCCAGGAGCTGTGGCGGGTCGTGACGGCGCTGGCGGTGCGGCTGTGGGAGAGCGGCGAGTCGCTGCTGGGCGTGGACGAGCTGACCGAGATCGGCGAGACGCTGACCGACCTGGCCGACGGGCAGCTCTCGGCCGCCCACGCCGCGTTCCGGATGGGCTCGGGCAGCCTGCTGGTCCGCACCGAGGAGGGGATGTTCGGGTTCATCCACGCGTCGGTGATGGAGTGGCTGATCGCCCGCCACATCGCCACGACCCTGGACAACCCGGTCCTGCTGTCGCTGCGGCCGCTGTCGGCGCTGACCGTCGAGTTCCTGTGCGACCTGGCCGACGTCCGCGCGCTGCGCGCCTGGGTGGCCGACCCCCAGCCCGACGACCAGGCCAAGGCCAACGCGGTCAAGATCGCCGCCAGGTTGCGCACGCCCGCCCGTACGGACCTGCGCGGCGCCAACCTGAAGGGCGAGGACCTGTCGGCCAGGGACCTGCGCGAGGTCGACCTCACCGGCGCCGACCTGTCGGAGACGACACTGGCGGGCACCAACCTGTCCAGGGCCACCCTGCGCGAGGCCAGGCTGGTGGGCGCGCGGCTCGACGGCGCCCAGCTCACCGGGGCCGACCTGCGCGGCGCCGACCTGTCGGGGGCCAGGCTGGCCCGGGTCGACCTGAGCGACGCCGCGGTCGAGGGCGCCCGCTGGCACCGGGCCGCGTTGATCGACGTGACCGGCACGCTGCCGCACCTGCCGGGCGCGGCCGTGGTGCCGGGGCAGCCGGTCGAGGTGCAGTTCGCGCCCGCCGGCATCGGCGTCCCGTACGGCTACCACTTCCAGACCAGCCGCCTGCCCGAGCCGATCGCCTACAGCCCCGACGGCTCCACGCTCGCGATCGGCAACGAGGACGGCGGCGTGCTGCTGTGCGCGGGCGGCGCGCCCGTGCGCACACTGCAAGGACACCAGGGCCGGGTGTACGCGGTCACGTTCGGCGGCGGCATGCTGGCCACCGGCGCCAGCGACGGCAACGTGCTGCTGTGGGACGCGATGACCGGCGAGCCCCTGCGTGGCCTGCGCGGCCACCCCGACGGCGTCTGGCCGGTCCGCTTCGACGCCTCGGGCGAGCTGGTCGCCGCGGGTGGCGGCGACGGCGTCGTCCGCGTCTGGGAGAGCGCCACCGGCCGGCTCGTGCACGAACTGGCCGGACACCAGGCCCCCGTCTTCACCGCCTCCTTCGGCCGCTCGTCGCTGGTCATCGGCGACTCGGCGGGCGTGGTCCGCGTCTGGGACCTGCGCTCGGGCAAGGTGCGGGTGACGCTCGGCGAGCACCGGGGCAGCGTCTACCGCGCCGTGCACAGCCCCGACGGCTCACTGCTGGCCACCGGCGACGAGGCGGGCACCGTCCGGCTCTGGGACACCGCCACCTGGCGGCTGCTGCACGAGCTGCACGGGCACCTGGGCAGCGTCTACTGCGTGACCTTCGCCCCCGACGGCTCGCTGCTGGCCACCGGCGACACGGCGGGCAGCGTCCGCCTGTGGGACCCGTCGGGCGAGTCGCGCGGCGTGCACCTCACCCACGCGGCGGCCGTCTACCAGGTCGCCTTCAGCCCCGACGGGCAGCTCCTGGCGACCGGCGACTCCGACGGCTCCGTACGCCTGCAGCGGCTCGGCGGCGGCCAGCAGATCGAGCTCACCGGGCACCGCAGCTCGGTGTGGCCGTTCGCGTTCAGCCCCGACGGCCGCCAGCTGGCCACCAGCAGCAACGACGGCACCGTGCGCCTGTGGGACCCTGGCAGCGGCCAGTGCCAGCGGGTGCTGCGCGGCCACGGCCGGCGGATCTCCTCGGTCAGGTTCAGCGCCGACGGCACCATGCTGGCCACCAGCGGCAACGACGGCATCGTCCGCCTGTGGGAGCCGCGCACCGCGCGGCGGCTGCGCGAGTTCACCGGCACGGCCGACCGGCTGGTCTCCGCCTCGTTCTCGCCGGCCGGGCCGACGCTGGCCACCGCCAGCAACGACGGCGGCGTGCACTTCTGGAACGCCGCCACCGGCGACTACGAGCGCGAGCTGCACGCCGAGACCGAGCACGTGTGGGCCGAGGCGTTCAGCCCCGACGGCAACCTGCTGGCCACGGCCAACGACGACGACAGCGTCCGCATCTGGTACCGCCCGACCGGGCGGCTGGCGGGCCACCTCACCGACCACCGGGGGCGGGTGCGCTCGATCGCGTTCAGCCCTGACGGCAACTACGTGGCCACCGGCTGCGACGACAAGCTCGTCCGTCTGTGGCACGTCGCCTCCGGCGGCCGGGTGGCGACCCTGGAGGGGCACACCGACCGCGTCTACTCCGTGGCCTTCTCCCCCGACGGCCGCCACCTCGCCAGCGCGGGCAACGACGGCAGGGCTCTGCTGTGGGAGCTGCGCCCCGGCCAGCCGTGGCAGCCCCGCCTGGTGCACACGCTCACCCACGCCGGCGGCAGGTTGTGGAGCGTGGCGTTCGACGCCTCCGGCCGCAGCCTGGCCACCGGCGGCGACGACCTGCTCGTCCGGGTCTGGGACACCGCCACCGGCCGCCCGCGGCACTCCCTGGCCGGGCACGCCCGCCGGGTCCTCTCGGTCGCCTACAGCCCCGCGGCCGACCTGCTGGCCAGCGCCGGCGACGACGGTGTGGTCATCCTGTGGGAGGGCGGCGAGCGGCGGGCGACCCTGCTCGGCCTGGCCGAGGGGTGGGCCGCCCTGGCGCCCGACGGCCGTTACAAGGTGCAGGGCGACTTCGCCGGGCAGTTCTGGCACGTCGTCGGGATGTCGCGGTTCGAGCTGGGCGAGCTCGACCCGTACCTGCCCGGGGTGCGGCAGGTGCCGCTCGACTCCCCCTTCTGATGCGGAAGACCTCGGCTTCTGAGGCTCCCCGCTTCAGAAGACCTCGACGCGGTCCATGCTGATCACCGTGCTGCCCGAGGCGGGGTTGCGCTCGCCGGTCACCCGGACCCGCAGCGTGTGCGCGCCGGGCGCCAGCACCGGGCTCAGATAGTTGAGCTGCTCTCCCACCCGGATGCCGCTGTAGTAGTCGACGCGCTGCTCGGGGCCGCCGTCGATGGAGATGGCCGCGATGCCGTTGCCCCGGTCTCGCACGCTCAGCAGCGCCACGCGGGTGCCGGTGAAGCTGACCGTCGCGGTCGCGCCGGCCTGGCCGCTCCAGTGGTCGTCACTCCAGAAGCACTGGTTGCCGCAGCCCGAGCCGGACTGCCACGAGCCGGCGTAGACGACCTGCGGATCGAAGTCGTTGATCACCGACGTGGCCGCGCCCGGATCGCCGGACGGCAGCTGCTGCGTGGCGCCCGCGGCGAGCGGCCGGCCGAAGCTCGGAGTGCCGTCGGCGTTCCAGCCGAACCGCTGCACCCGGGTGGTGCGGAAGTCGTAGGTGTACGTGCTCGTGTTCTTGCCGTGGTAGGCGATCCAGTCCTCGGTGCCGTCGGGCGAGCGGAAGAACGAGTGATGGCCCGGCCCCCACACGCCCGTCGCGTCGTTACGCGAGAACACCGGCCCGGCGTGCTGCCGCCAGTTCGCCGCCACCATCGGGTCGGCGCCGTCGGCGATGCTCTTCATCCAGAGCTGGTAGTCGGGCTTGCCGGTGTCGCAGGTGGAGTAGGTCAGGAACGTCCTGCCGTTGCGGTAGAGCGGTGTGGGGCCCTCGCGCACCTCCGTGCAGCCGCCGTCGGCCGGGATCGCGACCCGGCCGCCGGTGACCGTCCACGGGTTGCTCATCCTGGCGATGTAGAGCTGCGCGGGCCCGCCCATGCCGCGTCCCGGCCCCGTCCAGACGAAGTACGACTGACCGTTGTGGGTGATGGGCTCGCCGTCGATGGCGTACTCGCCGAAGTCGGCGATCTTGGCCTTGAACGCGTACGGGCCCATGGGGTCGTCGCCGGCGGACTCCAGCACGTACATGCGGTGGTTGGCGTCCACGCCGTCGGAGGCGGTGTAGTAGATGTACCAGCGCGATCCGACGTGACGGAAGGCCGGGGCCCACATCTGGGTGTTGCGGCTGCCGTCGCTGTCGCGCCAGACGACCTGCTCGGGGGCGGCCGGCAGCGTGGCCAGACTGGGCGAGCGCCAGATGCCGATCCGGTCGCCGCGCGTGGTGGCCACGTAGTAGTGGCCGGCGTGGTACATCAGGCTCGGGTCCGCCGACGGGTTGACCGGATTACGGAACGACCGCGTCGCCGCGGCGGCCGGAACCCCGGGGACGATCATGCCCAGGGCGACGGTCAAGGCCAGTAAGGCGGCACGCCAGGGGGTCGGGCGCGGCATCGGCGGTCCTTCCACGAACCTTGTCGGACGATCTTTCCGATGGTCATGGAAGAAAGTCATCCCGTCAACCGACGTACGACCCCGCCCAGCAACCCCCTCGGGTGCTGGTCAACCGCGGGCGGCGCGGCGGAGCAGCTCGGGCCAGACCTCCTCCACCCGCTCGTCCAGCTCCTCCAGCGGGCCGTCGTTGGGGATCACGATGTCGGCCGCGGCCAGCCGGTCCTCCCGGCTCGCCTGGGCGGCGATGCGGGCCTTGGCGTCGGCCTCCGGCATGCCGCGATGCTCGGCCAGCCGCCGGATGCGCAGATCGTCCGGCGCGTCGACGACGATGATCACGTCGTACATCGGGGCCAGGTTGTTCTCCACCAGGAGCGGCACGTCGTACACCATGATCGTGTCGTCGGCGGCCTCCTGCTGCAGCTGCGCCACCCGTTCCCCGACCAGCGGGTGAACGATCGCGTTGAGCGCCGCCAGCCGCTCGGAGTCGGCGAACACCACGGAGCCGAGCCGCTCCCGGTCGAGCGAACCGTCCGCGCGGAGCACCTCCTCACCGAACGTGGCCACCACCCTGGCCAGGCCCGGCGTGCCGGGCTCGACCACCTCACGAGCGATCTTGTCGGCGTCGATCACCATCGCACCCTTGGCCGACAGCCGCTTGGACACCTCGCTCTTGCCGGATCCGATGCCACCGGTAAGCCCGATTTTCAGCACTGTTGCAGCCTATCGACCCTCGGGGCGCATGGGACCCTCACGAGCACCCGATCACGAACGACCGGAGCCGCCCTCACCGCAGCGGAAGGAATCGATCACGAACGCGACCCGGACCGCCGTCACCGCGATGGAAGGGCTCCATCCGGTGTCCGGCGCAGATGGATCATCGTCAGGTGGTCGTCCATCCGCTCGCGGCTCGTCTCCCGATAGCCCAGACGACGGTAGAGCCGCAGATTCCCCTCCGACAGGTGACCGGTGAACAGGTCGAACGCCGTCGCCTCCGGCACCTGCTCGTGCAACGCGCGCAGCAGCGCCGTACCCACTCCCTGGCCCTGCCAGTCGGGAGCGACGACGAGGCGGCCGGCCAGACAGGTAGCGCCGGACATCTGCCCGCGCACCGCACCGACGATCCGGGCTCCATCGAGCGCCTTGAGCACGACCGCGCTCTCGATGACCTTGCGCACCTGCTCCAGCGACTCGATCAGCGGCGGGATGTAGGGGTCGCCGTAGAGCTGCGCCTCGCTGACGTACGCCGCCCGCTGCAGGGTGAGGATCTCGCCCGCGTCCGCCGCCACCGCCCGTTCGATCACCACGTCCAGCACCCTATCCCAGGGGACGCACCCGACCCCGGGCTCATCTCAGAGGGAATGCCGGACCGCAAGCTGATCTCGGGCCGACCATGAGCTCTCCTCAGTGGAAGCGCCCGGCCGTGAGCTCTCCGGGGCACAGAGTGCGCGGCCTGGGCAGCACCCCGTTGACGAGATAGTCGTGGACACGGGCACGCAGACAGGCCGCACGCAACTTGCCGGCTCCCTGCAACAGATACGCGTCCTGCCCATCACCGTGCCACAACACCCTCGCCCCGGGAATCCGCTTGGCAGCCCTCGCCGCAGCGGCGGGCGGGTTACCCGCATCCAGCCTGCCGATGCCAACCAGCACCGACGACCTCCCACCTGCCGCCACCGACACAACGGACCCCTCACCACCGGCCATCGTCCCCGGCAGCACTGATCCTTCACCTCCGATCACCGGCACCCGCAGAACGGAGCCCCCGCCACCAGGCGACATCCACACCACGGCGCCCTCATCCCCAGCCCTCACCGGCACTGGCGCCACCAACTCCTCGCCTTCGATCATCTCCACCAGCGGCACAGAACTCTCGCCACCGCGCGTCACTCGCACCACAGGATCCCCACCACCCGCCGTCGCCACCGGCGGCACGGAGCCCTTGGCGCCATCTCCTTGGCCGCCGCTGTTCTCCCCGACCGATGTCGCCGCGTGGGGTGGCCGGGGTGGCCGGGGTGGGAGGGGTCGCAGGCCGAGGCAGCGGGCGATTTCGTGGCGGCCGGTCAGCCATCCGACGCGCGGAGCCAAGGCACGCAGGCGTGACTCCATCGTCAGGAAGCGCCGGTAGCCGGGCACGACCGGCATGAAGTCGTGGCACCACGTCGAGCGGGCCACTGTCCCGGGTTCCGCCGGGCGTGTCACGGACGCCATCGCGGCCAGGGCGCTCAGGTCGCCCGCTTCGGCCGCCGACAGTGCCCGTGCCAGCTCCGGCCAGCGCTCCGGGGTGAGTCCGGCGAGTACGGCGGCCACCACCTGGTAGCCGCTCACCACACCAGCCCCGTGCCCCGGGCCCGCCTTGCCCAGCCGGCCCGACGGGTTCGCGGCCGACGGTGCTCGTTCGAGGAGGTCGTCGAGCACCGCCACGGCGTCGTCGTCAGCGAGGGGGCAGCCCGGCTGGTTGGCGCACCAGTCGCTGAAGGCCGACAGCCGGCGTTCGGCCGCGCGGGCGTGGGCGATCAGCCGCCGTCCCAGGCCGGTCCCGGGATGGTCGGGCAGCCCCTCCAGGTACATCCGCCCGACCCGGCGCGGGAACAGCTCCGCGTACGCCCGCCCGTACACCGCCCCGTACGCGTTGCCGAAGTACCGCAGCCGGTGCTGGCCGAGCGCGGCGCGCAGGGCGTCGAGGTCGTGCGCCACCTGCCTGGACGTGAGGCCGGCGTACGCGGGACCGGCGGCGAGGCGGCAACTGCGGTCGTAGGCGGCGTTGTCACGGGCGTAGGCGCGCCAGGCGGCCGGGCCGGGGGCGAGCTGGATCCGGCGCGGGTCGGGCGGCGGCACGGAGCAACGCACCATGGCGGCACTCCCCCGGTCGCCGATCCCGCGCCCCTCGACGAACACGACATCGAACCACCGCGCCAGCTCACTCACCGCATCGGGCCTGGCACGCACACTCTGAATGGTGGACCCCTCACCGACGTTCACCACCAGCGGGCCCAGACTCCGGGCGGGGTCACGCGCGGGCATCCTGGCCACATCGACTTCCGTACGGGGCCCGCGCGGAGCCGCCCAGTCCACGGGCACGGCCAGCTTCGCGCACTCCAGCCCGTCACCACAGCCCCGCCACACCACCCCGCTCCCGTCGTTCACCAATCCCCCCGAAGGAGGCGGCGAGGGCGAAACCCACGGCCGCGCTCCCCCAGACCCGGCCGCGACAGGCCCGGCCACCTCAGACGCGTTCATCCCAGACCCATTCACCTCAGAGCCGCTCACCCCAGACCCGCTCACCTCAGGCCCCTTCACCTCAGAGCCGCTCACCCCAGACCCGCTCACCCCAGACCCGCTCACCCCAGGCCCGTTCACCTCAGGCCCCTTCACCACCGGTGTGCCGACGGGCCGGGCAGCGCTCATCTGCGCCCCGAAGAACCTCACGTCCCGCGGCTCCGCCCGGGACGACTCGTGCTCGCGCCCCTCCACACCGAAGGACCCCTGATCGCGAACCCCCACCTCGGAGGACGCGTAATCGCGTACCCCCATTTCGGAGGACCTCCGATCGCCGACTTTTGCCTCCGAAGACCCCTGATCGGGTGCGTCCACGCCGACGGTCGGTGGTGGAGCCGTGGCGGTGGCGGCTGTGGCGGTTGTGAAGGTGGCGGCCGTGGAGGTGGCGGCCGTGGAGGCGGTGGAGTTGGTGGCGGTGGTGGCGGTGGCTGGGGTGAGTGTCGGGGTTGTTGCCAGGGCTGTTGCGAGTGCCGTCATGGCGAGCGGCCGGAGGGGTGTAGCCCAGATCGTTCGTTGAACCATGCCCACCGCGTAGCCCCCGAGAAAGTCGTGACCAACAGCAGGACGACAGTCTCCCAGCAGCCAAGCGCGCAGGTCAGAGCCTTGCAAAGAGCGGTGGGTAAAATCTTGCGACTCCTCAGCGGACTGTCCGGAAAAATGCGCGTATGCCGTCCACCAGCGGCTCGGGGGCCGCCATGGCGACCATGTGGCTGGGGCTCTGGGCCGTTCCCCAGTAGACGATGTCGTTCCCACGCTCGGCGATCCGCCGCATCGCCGCGGGCCCGCCGTGCGTCACCCCGGTGGGTACGGCGCGCTGGTCGCGGGGCAGGCCGGCGGCCCCTTCGTAGTACGTCCAGGAGGAGGAGCCGCCGGTCTCCGTCAGCCAGTACAGGGTGGCGTTGGTCAGCACAAGGTCCCGGTCGATCGGCTCGGCCCCCGGCCCCCACCCGTCGAACTCCTTGTATCGCTCCACCAGGTACGCCAGCTGCGCCACCGGCGAGTCGGCGAACCCGTACGCGAGCGTCTGCGGCCTGGCGGCCAGGTACGGCCCGTACCCGCTGCCCTGGCCCATCCACTGGGTCAGCTCCTTCAGCTCGGCGAGCTCCTCGTCGGAGAGCCCGTCCAGCTCCGCCGGGTCGCCTGTGGGGATGCCGAGGCCGGCCGTGATGAGGGAGCCCACCACGTGCTCGGGAGCCAGGGCGGCCAGCCGCGGGGTGACCAGCGCGCCCGCGTCGTTGCCGTGCGCGCCGTAGCGCTCGTACCCGAGCCGGCTCATCAGCTCGGCCCACGTGCGGGCCACGCGATCGACGCTCCACGGCCGCTCGTCGGCGGGGGCGGGGAACGGCGAGAAGCCGAAGCCGGGCAGCGACGGGGCCACGACGTGGAAGGCGATGCCGGGGTCGAGCCCGTGCCCGCGCGGGTCGGTGAGCGGCCCGATGACGTCGAGGAACTCGGCGACGGAGTTGGGCCAGCTGTGCGTGATGATCAGCGGCAGCGCGTCCGGCTCGGGTGAGCGGACGTGCATGAAGTGGAGGGGCTGGCCGTCGATGGTGGTGCTGAACTGCGCGAACGCGTTCAGCCTGGCCTCCTGGGCGCGCCAGTCGAACCCGTCGGCCCAGTAGCCGGCCAGGTCCCGCAGGTAGGCCACGGGCACGCCCCTGCTCCAGCCGCCGGGCAGTTGCGCCGCCCACCGGGTACGCCGCAGCCGTTCGCGCAGGTCGTCGAGGTCTGCTTGCGGGATATCGATGCGGAAGGGCTTGATGATCTCGTCCATACCGGCGACAGTAGAAGGACATGCGGAAAGCCTGCTTCCGCGTTACCCCGCCGCGCGATGATTTCGCCACGAATCGCCGACCAGGTCTACGAATCGCCGACAAAGTCCGCGAACCGCGGGCAAGGTCCGAAAATCATCGGCAAGGTCCGGGAATCGTCGGCGAGGTCCGAGAGATCCTGCCCGGGCGGAGAGCTCGCGGGAACACACGGCTCGCACGAAACGCCGCACGCCGCACGCCACACGCCGCACGCCGCACGCCACACGCCACACGCCACACGCCACACGCCACACGCCACACGCCACACGCCACACGCCGAGTCGATGAAACATCGCACGCCGCTCGTACGGGCATCCGTGCTGACCCGCCCGGGCAGACCGAGCCCGGCCCGAGCAGCCGGGCACGCGAAAGGCCCCGCACGAGTTTCCGTGCGGGGCCCTTCGTTCTAGCGGTGCCTCAGGCGGCCGAAGTCAGGGACTTCAGCTCTGGCCGCCCGCGAGCTTCTCGCGCAGAGCCGCGAGCGCCTCGTCAGAGGCGAGCGCGCCGCTGGCCGGAGCCGACGAGGAGGAGCCGCCCTGCGGGGCCTGCGTCTCGCCGCTGTAGGACGAGGGAGCGGCCTCGCCGGCCTCCGCCTCGGCCTTGCGGGCCTCCTCGATCTGCTTCTTGTGGGCCTCGAAGCGGGTCTGGGCCTCGGCGTACTGCCGCTCCCAGTCCTCGCGCTGCTTGTCGAAGCCCTCGAGCCACTCCCCGGTCTCCGGGTCGAAGCCCTCGGGGTAGATGTAGTTGCCCTGGTCGTCGTACGTGGCCGCCATGCCGTAGAGGGTCGGGTCGAACTCGACCTCGGTGCCGACGCCCTCGTTGGCCTGCTTCAGCGAGAGGCTGATGCGGCGACGGTCGAGGTCGATGTCGATGATCTTCACGAAGATCTCGTCGCCGACCTGGACGACCTGCTCCGGAATCTCCACGTGGCGCTCGGCCAGCTCGGAGATGTGGACCAGGCCCTCGATGCCCTCCTCGACCCGGACGAACGCACCGAACGGCACCAGCTTGGTGACGCGGCCCGGCACGACCTGGCCGATCTGGTGGGTGCGGGCGAACTGCTGCCACGGGTCTTCCTGGGTGGCCTTGAGCGACAGGGAGACGCGCTCGCGCTCCATGTCGACGTCGAGGACCTCGACCGTGACCTCCTGGCCCACCTCGACGACCTCGGACGGGTGGTCGATGTGCTTCCAGGACAGCTCGGACACGTGGACCAGGCCGTCGACGCCGCCGAGGTCCACGAACGCACCGAAGTTGACGATCGAGGAGACGACGCCCTTGCGGACCTGCCCCTTCTGGAGGGTGTTGAGGAAGGTCTGGCGGACCTCGGACTGCGTCTGCTCCAGCCAGGCGCGGCGCGACAGAACCACGTTGTTGCGGTTCTTGTCGAGCTCGATGATCTTGGCTTCGAGCTCACGGCCGACGTAGGGCTGCAGATCGCGGACCCGGCGCATCTCGACGAGGGACGCGGGCAGGAAGCCCCGCAGGCCGATGTCGAGGATGAGGCCGCCCTTGACGACCTCGATGACGGTGCCGGTGACGATGCCGTCCTCGTCCTTGATCTTCTCGATCGTGCCCCAGGCCCGCTCGTACTGAGCGCGCTTCTTGGACAGGATCAGCCGGCCCTCCTTGTCCTCCTTCTGGAGGACCAGGGCTTCGACGTGCTCTCCGACTTCCACGACGTCAGCAGGATCGACATCGTGCTTGATCGAAAGCTCACGCGAGGGGATGACACCCTCGGTCTTGTAGCCGATATCGAGAAGAACCTCGTCTCGATCGACCTTGACGACGGTGCCCTCGACGATGTCGCCGTCGTTGAAGTACTTGATGGTCTCGTCGATCGCCGCGAGGAAGGCTTCCTCGGACCCGATGTCGTTGACCGCTACCTGCGGGGTGCTCGAGGTGGCCTCAGTGCTGGACGTCATGTGTGGAATTGCTCCGAACGCGGACAGGATGTCGATGTGGCGGATGCGCGGCAGGCCCTCTTCCGCATCAAGCCGAGGAATTACGACATCGACGTGACCGAGCGCGAGCCCGCTCCGTCTGAGGCGCGCGCGAGCCCACAGCGCAGCGATCAGCATATGAGACCTTCGCCACTGGGTCAATCCGGGGAGGATTCAGTAGGCGATGACCTGGAGCCCTCGCTTGGCGACGATATTACCCCGCCGTTTCTCCGGGATGGAGATCCGCTCCGGGTCGCCGTCGCTGACGTAGCGCTCACCAGGGTGCCTGTCCAGCCAGTCGAGCCAGTACTGCGAGCACCACTTGCGGCACTCGCCCTTCTTGCCGTTGCTCTGGATGCGCTGGATCGCACCACGGTCGAACTTTTTCGCGTAGGGCGAAAGCGATGGCTCGGCTCCCGCGAGGAACACGCCCGCGAAATCATACCTCGTGCCGTCCCATGATCCGCTTCTGGCGGATTTCTTGCCCCGCGGCATGGATCCGTACGGCAGGGCCATGGTCTCCGACGGCGGCGCGCCGAGCTTCTTGAGCAGCCGTTCGACCCTGACGATCTGCTCGCGGACCTTCTTGCGTTTGAGCACGCGCAGATTGGGGTGGGTCCAGGTGTGGTTGGCCACCTCGTAGCCGTGCTCGGTCAGCCACCGTACGGCGGCCGCCTGCGTGTCGTGCTCGCGCAGGCCGAACGGCTCCTTGTTGACCCAGAACGTGGCCACCGGCCGGAAGCCGGGATGGCGGGAGGCGACGTCCTGGATCACGCCGACGGCCGTGTCGGGCCGGGGATCGCCGCTCGCGTCCAGCCCGAAGTGGCTGGGGTGGCCGTCGTCGAAGGTCAGCACGACCGGGAACTTGCCCGCCGGCACGTGGATCTCCCCGCGGACGAACTCCCTGGCGGTGATCGGCACGTAACCCCGCTTGGCCAGCTTCTCCAGCTCCTTCCTGAGCTGGGCGGGCGTCCGGTCGAGCGAGGCGAGCCGCTTGGCCAGGATGCGGTGGTACATCAGCACCGGCACCAGCCCCGCCTCGTTGGCGCGCACCTGCCGGGCGAACTCCGGCGTGGAGACCACGCCGGGCGGCAATCCGACGGGGGCCGGCGTGGCGGGCGGGCGGGCGGCCTCGTCGGCGCCCTTCACCGTGGCCGTCTCCTGAGGCTTGGCGTGTGGTCTCGGCTCGCCGGGTAAGAGGCTCAGCCCGACGATGGCGACCGAGATCACCACCACGTTCGCCAGCCCGATGATGCGCATGAGGGAAGCTGGTAGCCGCACAGAACTCCCGGCCGATCGGTGAAATCCGCTCCAGACTAGTGCAGAAGCCGCGCGCCGGCCCGCCCTGCCGCCGCGGCCGACCGCTTCCGGCCCGCCGCGGCCGGCCGGAAGCGGCTCAGTGGCCCATCGAGCCGGCTCAGTGGCCCGCGTCCTCCCACGTACGGCCGACGCCCACGGAGACCTCCAGCGGCACCCGCAGCGTGTACGCGGCGTTCATCTGGTCGCGGACGAGCTGCCTGAGCCGCTCCAGCTCGCCCGGCGCCACCTCGAACACAAGCTCGTCGTGCACCTGCAGCAGCATCCGGGAGGCCAGCCCCTCCTCGCCGAGCGCCTGGCGCACGTTGAGCATGGCGACCTTGATGATGTCGGCGGCCGAGCCCTGGATCGGCGCGTTGAGCGCCATCCGCTCGGCCATCTCCCGCCGCTGGCGGTTGTCGCTGGTGAGGTCGGGCAGGTAGCGGCGGCGGCCCATGATCGTCTCGGTGTAGCCGTCGGTGCGCGCCTGGGAGACGATGGCGTGCAGGAAGTCGCGTACGCCGCCGAACTCCTGGAAGTATTCCTCCTTCAGCGCCCGCGCCTCGGCCACCGGGATGTTGAGCTGCCCGGACAGCCCGAAGTCGGACAGCCCGTAGGCCAGGCCGTAGTTCATCGCCTTGATCCGGGCCCGCAGCTCGCCGTCGATCTGCTCGGGCGGCAGGTCGAAGACGCGGGCGGCGGTGGCCTGGTGGAAGTCGTGGCCGGACTCGAACGCGGCGATCAGCGACTCGTCGCCGGACAGGTGGGCCATGATGCGCAGCTCGATCTGGCTGTAGTCGGCGGTCAGCAGCGTCTCGTAGCCCTCGCCGACGGTGAAGCCCTGCCGGATGCGGCGGCCCTCGGCGGTGCGGATCGGGATGTTCTGCAGGTTGGGCTTCTCCGACGACAACCGGCCCGTGGCGGCGATGATCTGGTTGAACGTGGTGTGGATGCGCCCGTCGTCGGAGATCTCCTTGATCAGGCCCTCGACGGTGGTGCGCAGCTTCTGCTGGTCGCGGTGACGCAGCATGATCGTCGGCAGCTCGTGCTCGGTCTGGGCGGCCAGCCAGGCGAGCTGGTCGGCGTCGGTGCTGTAGCCGGTCTTGATCTTCTTGGTCTTGGGCAGGTTGAGCCGGGTGAACAGGATCTCCTGCAGCTGCTTGGGCGAGCCCAGGTTGAACTGCTCGCCGACCGAGCGGTGGGCCTCCTCCACGGCGTGCTTGACCGCGGCGCCGAACTCGGCCTCCAGGCCGGTGAAGTAGGCGCTGTCGACGGCGATGCCGGCGCGCTCCATCTCGGCCAGCACCGACAGCAGCGGCAGCTCCACGTCGGCCAGCAGCTGGGTGCCGCCGCGCCCGGCCAGGAAGGCCTCCAGGCTCTCGGCCAGCTCGCGCACGGCGTGGGCGCGCAGCGCGAGGTCCTTGGCGGGGGCGTCCTCGTCGTCGCCGAACAGCGCGGCCTGCCCGCTCGGCTCCTCCTCGGCCCGCAGGTCGCGGTGGAGGTAGCGGCGGGCGAGGTCTTCGAGGGCGAACGTGCGCTGCCCCGGCATCGCGAGGTAGGCGGCCAGCGCGGTGTCGCAGCTCAGCCCGCGCAGCTCCATGCCCTGCGCCCAGAGGGCCAGGATGGGCCCCTTGGCGTCGTGGACGGCCTTGGCCTTGGCGTCGTCGCCCAGCCAGGCCCGCAGGGCCGCCTCGTCGGCCTCGGTGAGCTTGACGGGGTCGATGTAGGCGGCGGTGCCGTCGGGCGAGGCGACGGCGATGCCGTCGACGCGGCCGGTGCCGCTGCCGTAGGCGCCCTTGAAGGCGAGCCCGGCGCGGCCCTCGGGCAGGGCCGCCAGCCAGCCCTGGACCCGGTCGGGGCCGAGCAGCACGGTCTCGACCTCGAAGCCCTGCTCGGGCTCCTGCTCGCCGGTGCCCAGCACCTTGAAGACCCGCTCGCGCAGCTCGCCGCGGATCTGCAGGGTGTCGAACAGCTTGTTGATCTCCTCGCGCTCCCAGGCGCCCTGGACGAGGTCGCCCAGCTCCACCTCCACCGGGACGTCGCGCAGCAGCTCGGTCAGCCGCCGGTTCATCAGCACCTGGGCGACGTGCTCGCGCAGCTTGTCGCCGACCTTGCCCTTGACCTCGTCGACCCGGTCGACGAGCGCGGTCAGCGAGCCGAACTCGCGCACCCACTTGGCCGCGGTCTTCTCCCCCACGCTGGGGATGCTGAGCAGGTTGTCGCTGGGGTCGCCGCGCAGGGCGGCGAAGTCGGGGTATTGCGCGGGGGTGAGGCCGTATTTCTCCTCGACCGCCTCGGGCGTGAAGCGGGTCATGTCGCTGATGCCGCGCCGGGTCATCAGCACGGTGACGTGCTCGTCGACCAGTTGCAGCGCGTCGCGGTCGCCGGTGACGATGAGGACGTCCATCCCCTCGCCGGCGGCGCGGGTGGCCAGCGTGGCGATGAGGTCGTCGGCCTCGAAGCCGGCCTTGGACAGGTGCGGCACGCGCAGCGTGTCGAGCAGCTCGTAGATGAGCTGCATCTGGCCGCGGAAGTCCTCGGGCGTCTCGCTCCTGTTGGCCTTGTAGTCGGCGTATTCCTCGTGGCGGAACGTCGGCTCCGACCGGTCGAAGGCCACCGCGACGTGCGTGGGCCGCTCGTCGCGCAGGATGTTGGTCAGCATCGAGGTGAACCCGTAGACCGCCTCGGTGTGCTGACCGTCGGTGGTCATCAGGTTGGCGTCCTTGAGCGCGTAGAACGCGCGATAGGCCAGGGAATGCCCGTCAAGCAGCAGCAGGCACGGGCGGCTGGGGGTCACTTCACTCTTCGGCACGTACGCAGCCTAGTCTGCGTCTGCGACAGAAAACCTGAGCTCGAAAGAGTGGAGGCGTCCCCTTGACGCAGACCGACCCCTTGAACCATCCGCTCGACGCCTCCCTGTTCAACGGCCTGCACGAGGGCACGCTGGCCGACCGGATGGGCATCGAGTTCCTCGAGGCCGGCCCCGAGCGGGTCGTGGGCCGGATGCCGGTCGAGGGCAACACCCAGCCGTACGGGCTGCTGCACGGCGGGGCCTCGGCGGTGCTGGCCGAGACGCTGGGCTCGGTGGGCGCGGCCGTGCACGCCGGTCCCGGCCGCATCGCCGTCGGCATCGAGCTGAACGCCACCCATCACCGCTCGGCGACCTCGGGCCACGTCACCGGGATCGCGACCAGGCTGCACGGCGGGCGCACCCTGGCGACGTACGACATCGAGATCTCCGACGAGCAGGGGCGGCGGGTCTGCACCGCGCGGCTCACGTGCATGTTGCGTGACCGCTGACCCTTACGTCACTTTCACCGACCCTTTGCGCATGCCCCCCGCGGGTCGCTACGGTTGCTGCACCAGAGCCCGCGGGGAGGCTTAGTAGAAAACGTGTCCGGCCCCGCGTACGCGGGAGGTCTTCCGCGCACGTCGAGGGATGAGACCGGACACGGCCCCAAAGGCCACCCCGCGGGCTCGTCGCGTGCTCCCGCGATCGTTACCGATTCGTTCCGTCGAAGCGCCAGGCGTCAAGCCCGATTTAGCCCCTGACCTGGCTCGTTGTTTGCTCACATCAGTGACACACACATGTCTCTAATTGGTGACGAACGATACTGAAACGGGCGACACCAGAATAGGCTCCCGCCATTGCATCCCAGTTGTGCCTGCGATGCGCGCGTGTCGAGATGGAGGGGCACAACCCCGCCTTGACTTACTTTCGAGGGAGCACCATTGCGCAGAGCCGTGATCGCGTTCACGGCCTTCCTGGGTGGACTCATCTTCCTGCTGGCCGTCCCCGCCCATGCGGATCCGGCCGACTGCCAGGGACTGAGGGGAACACTCAAACTCCAAGGCCAGCCAGTGAACGGCGCCAAGATCTCTGTCACCACCGAAGGCGGACAACCCGTCGAGGAGGTAACGAGTAACGCACAAGGCACGTGGGACGTTCAGGTCGACGAACCGGGCAAGTACAAGGTCACCCTGGATCCCAGCAGCCTGCCGGCCGACTCCGAGGTCCGCGGCGGCAGCAACGTCCGCACGCCGACCGTCTACGAGGGCAACTGCTCCACCGTGCTGTTCGCGCTGCAGCCCAAGGCCGCCCCCGGGGCGGCCCCCGAGGACACCGGGCAGAGCACGTTCTGGGAGCAGGCGGCCCAGCTGACCTTCGAGGGCGTCAACCTCGGCCTGATCATCGCCCTCGGCGCGCTCGGCCTGTCGCTCATCTACGGCACGACCGGCCTGACCAACTTCGCCCACGGCGAGCTGATCACGCTCGGAGCCGTCATCGCCTACGCCTTCAACGTCGGGTTCGGCCTCCAGCTCATCCCGGCGGCGATCATCGCGATCATCGTCTCGGGCGCCCTCGGCTACGGCCAGGATCGGCTGT
This sequence comes from Nonomuraea fuscirosea, assembly GCF_035917475.1. NCBI lineage: Bacteria > Bacillati > Actinomycetota > Actinomycetes > Streptosporangiales > Streptosporangiaceae > Nonomuraea > Nonomuraea fuscirosea. The sequence continues at coordinate 6,085,023 of NZ_CP109074.1, forward strand.
TCTGGGGCCAGCTGCGCAAACGCGGCACCGGCACCATCGCCATGATGATCATCTCGATCGGCATGGCGATCCTGCTGCGCAACCTCATCCAGTTCTTCTTCGGCGCGCAGAACGACAGCTACACCGACTACAACACCCAGGCCGGCATCGAGATCGGCCCGATCAGCGCCGCGCCCAAGAACCTCTGGGCCATCGGCATCGAGCTCGCGGTCCTGATCGTCGTGGGCATCGCCCTGATGAAGACCCGCACCGGCAAGGCGGCGCGCGCCGTCGCCGACAACCCGGCCCTGGCCGCCTCCTCCGGCATCAACGTCGACCGCATCATCCGCATCATCTGGGCCTCGGGCTCCGCCATCGCCGCGCTGGCCGGCATCATGCTCGGCCTGTCGCAGTCGCTGAAGTTCACCATGGGCCAGGACATCCTGCTGCTCATCTTCGCGGGCGTCACGCTCGGCGGGCTCGGCACGGCCTTCGGCGCCCTGGTCGGCTCGCTCGTGGTCGGCATCTTCATCCAGGTGTCCACCCTGTGGGTGCCGCCCGAGCTGAAGTCCGTCGGCGCGCTGGCCGTGCTGATCATCGTGCTTCTCTTCAGGCCGCAGGGCATCCTGGGCCGCCGCGAGCGGATCGGGTGACGGGGGTAACCATGGACTGGCTCACGATCATCACCACCACCGTCCACGCCGCCATCGGCTGGGAGTCCGTCGTCTACGGCCTGGCCGCGATCGGCGTCAACATCCACTTCGGCTACACCGGCCTGCTCAACTTCGGCCAGGCCGCGTTCATGGCCGTGGCCGGTTACGGCCTCGCCGTCGCCGTCACCGTCATGAACCTGCCGTTCTGGATGGGCATCGTGATCGGCCTGGCGGCCGCCGCGATCCTGGCGCTGCTGCTGGGCATCCCGACGCTGCAACTGCGCGCCGACTATCTGGCGATCGTCACCATCGCCGCCGCCGAGATCGTCCGGCTCGTCTTCCGCTCGGTGTACTTCAAGGACATCTTCGGCGGCTCCGACGGCCGGCGCGGCTTCACCGGCGACTTCTACGCGATGAACCCGTTCCCGCCCGGCCACTACGGCATCGGCCCGTTCGGCTTCGACGAGCGCGTCATCTGGTTCCTCGCCGTCGGCTGGAGCGTGGTGCTGCTCAGCTGTCTCGTCGTCTACCTGCTGATGAAGAGCCCGTGGGGCCGCGTGCTCAAGGCCATCCGCGAGGACGAGGACGCCGTACGCGCCCTGGGCAAGAACGTGTTCTCGTACAAGATGCAGTCGCTCATGCTGGGCGGCATCATCGGCTGCCTGGCCGGCTTCTTCTACGGCCTCTACAACGGCGCCGTGCAGCCCGACATCTTCGGCACCGAGATGACCTTCTTCGCCTACACGATCGTCATCCTCGGCGGCGCCGCCCGCGTCTTCGGGCCCGTCGTCGGCGCGATGATCTTCTGGGTGCTGTTCGTCTTCGTCGGCAACACCCTCGCGGAGCTGGTCCGCAACGGGTTCATCCCGTTCATGACCACCACCCAGGTAGGCCCCATCCGGTACGCCCTGGTCGGTCTCGGATTCATCCTGTTGCTGGTCATCCGGCCACAGGGCATCTTCGGGGACAAGAGGGAGATCGCCATCAATGCCCGATGACACGATGACCACCAGCCGGAAGGCGTCCGCGCTGGCCGCGTTCAAGGACATGCCGCGCGAGCCGGGCGTGCCCAAGCCCGACCCCATCCTCGTGGTGGACAAGGTCGTGCGCCGCTTCGGCGGCCTGACCGCCGTCGACGTGGACCACGTCGAGATCCAGCGGGGCTCCATCACCGCGCTGATCGGTCCCAACGGGGCGGGCAAGACCACCTTCTTCAACCAGCTCACCGGCTTCGACACGGCCGACGCCGGCGCGTGGACGTTCAACGGCCGGGCCATGAACGGCGTCCCCGCGCACAAGGTCGCCAGGAACGGCATGGTGCGCACGTTCCAGCTCACCAAGGCGCTGTCGCGCCTGACGGTGCTGGAGAACATGCGCCTGGGCGCCCAGAAGCAGAAGGGCGAGAGCTTCTGGCGGGCCATGATCCCCGCCTTCTGGCGCGGCCAGGAGGACGAGATCACCGAGCGGGCCGAGGAACTGCTCGTCCGCTTCAAGCTGGACGCCAAGCGCGAGGACTTCGCCGGGTCGCTGTCCGGCGGCCAGCGCAAGCTGCTGGAGATGGCCCGCGCGCTCATGGTCGAGCCCGAGCTCGTCATGCTCGACGAGCCCATGGCGGGCGTCAACCCGGCCCTGACGCAGTCGCTGCTCGGCCACGTCAAGGACCTGCGCGAGCAGGGCATGACGGTGCTGTTCGTGGAGCACGACATGGACATGGTCCGCGACATCAGCGACTGGGTGATCGTCATGGCCCAGGGCACCGTCATCGCCGAGGGCCCGCCCTCGACGATCATGTCGGACGAGCGCGTGATCGACGCCTACCTGGGCGCCCACCACGACGCTCCGCTGTCGGACACCGAGCTGGAGTCTCAGCTGCATGAGGCCGAGGCGGCTCTGGAGGCCGAAATCGAGGAGGAGACGCAGAAGTGAACGCCGAAGAGCCGGCCGAGTCGAAGGCGGCCATCACCGACCGCTCCGCCCACCTGGCCGGGGCCGAGGACGCGGTGCTGCGCTGCGACGAGCTGATCGCCGGCTACCTGCCGGGCGTCAACATCCTCAACGGCTCCGACCTGTACGTGAAGCAGGCCGAGCTGATCGGCATCATCGGCCCCAACGGCGCCGGCAAGTCGACCCTGCTCAAGGCCATGTTCGGCCTGGTCAACATCCGCAGCGGCAAGGTCCTGCTCAAGGGCGAGGACATCACGAACATGAAGGCCCACTCGCTGGTCTCACGCGGCGTCGGCTACGTGCCGCAGACCAACAACGTCTTCCCCAGCCTCACCATCGAGGAGAACCTCGAGATGGGCGCCTACCAGGTGCCGGGGAAGTTCAAGGAGCGCTTCGAGTTCGTGGCCGAGCTGTTCCCCGCGCTCGCGGAGCGGCGCAAGCAGCGCGCCGGCTCCCTGTCCGGCGGTGAGCGGCAGATGGTGGCCATGGCCAGGGCCCTGATGACGGAGCCGTCGGTGCTGCTGCTCGACGAGCCGTCGGCGGGCCTGTCGCCCAAGCTGCAGGACCTGGTGTTCATCCAGGCCCAGCAGATCAACAAGGCCGGCGTAACGGTGATCATGGTGGAGCAGAACGCGCGGCGCTGCCTGCAGATCTGCCACCGCGGCTACGTGCTCGACCAGGGCCGCAACGCCTACACCGGGACCGGGCAGCAGCTCGCCAACGACCCCAAGGTCATCGAGCTCTACCTCGGGACGCTCGCCAAGGCATGACGGGACGCGGCGTCCGTACGTAACGAAACGGTCGAGAAGGCGAAGGGGCTCCTCCCGGGGAGCCCCTTCGCTGTTTTTTAATACGCGATGTGAAACGTTTGGCGACAGTCGCGCTCATACTGCCCGTCCTGCTCGTCGGGTGCCAGGACGACGCCTCCTCGGCCGCGAAGTTCAGCACCGGCGGCGACCCCACCGACAGCCCGTGCGCCCGCGTGGTCTCCTCCATCGGGTACGCGGGCCTCATGCTGGAGCCGGCCGGCCGGGAGGAGCGGCAGACGTTCGAGGACGCCCTGACAGGCCGCCTGGCGGAGGTGCACGGCACGACGCTGGAGTTCGGCCCCAGGCTGCCGGACTCGCTCCAGGAGGCCGTGGAGGCCGTCAGGACGACCACTGAGGGCCTGTCGAAGAACGACGTGCCCAGGGAGCGGCGGGTGGCGCTGCTGAAGCGCTACCGGCAGGCGGCGGACCGGATCGTGGCCGGCTGCCGCTGAGCCCCCGCGGGAAGCGCACGCCAAAGGGGCCCGGTCGGGGACGACCGGGCCCCTGCCGTGCTGACCTGTGACCGACTAGCCGGCGATGTTGCCGGTGCGGTACTCCAGCGCCTTGGTGGCGTACTTGTTGTCGTCGCCGTACTGGTAGATGCCGATGGTGGCGACGGCCGGGTCACCGGCCTCGTTGAACTCGACCGGGCCGCTGACGCCCTCGTAGTCGATGTCCTTGCCGGCCTTCAGCAGGTCGACGCAGGCCTTGAAGCTGGTGCACTTCTCGCCGCCCTTGCTGACCTCGGCCAGCTTCGCCGCGATGTCGACGCCCGCGTCGCTCTTGGCGGCCTCGGCGGCCAGGGCGATCAGGTTGGCCGCGTCGTAGGACTCGGGGGCGTAGCTGAAGTCCTCGAGGTCCTTGTTGACCGACAGCAGCTTCTTCTGGAACTCCTCCGGAGCCGCGGCGCCGGGGATGGTGCCCTTGACGCCGTCGAGCGTGCCCTTGGGCATCTTGATGTAGTTCGTGTTGGACGTGTTGCCGTCCACCATGTACCACTTGTGCTTGTCGGCGGGCAGGCCCTGCTTGACCAGCTCCTGGACGACCTTGGCCGTCTCCTCGAACCCGATGAGCACGATGCCCTTCGGGTTCTTGGCCTTGAGCTTGGCGACGTCGGCGGAGAAGTCGGCCGCCTTCGGGTCGTAGTCGACGCGCTCGACCACTTCGCCGCCGCCGTCGGTGACGGTCTTCTGGACCTGGTCGGCCAGGCCGGTGCCGTAGGAGTCCTGCATCGCCATGATGCCGACCGTGTCGTTGCCGTCGGCCACCACGAGGTCACCAAGCACACGCCCCTGCAGCTTGTCCGGCGGCGAGGTGCGGAAGTACAGGCCCTTGTCAGCGATGGTGGTGAACTTGTCGGAGGTGTTGGCCGGCGAGAAGTGCACCACACCGGCGCCCGTGATCTTGTCGATCACCGACTCCGACACCGACGAGGAGGCGGCGCCGATGATGGCGTCGGCCTTCTGCGCCAGCAGCTTGTCCACCGACTGCGAGGCGATGTTGGTCGTCGTGTCGCCCGAGTCGGTGTCGAACTTGGCCACCGGCTTGCCGAGCACGCCGCCGGCCTCGTTGATCTCCTTGAGAGCCAGGTCGACACCCGCGAACTCGGGCGGGCCGAGGAATGCCAGCGAACCGGTCTGGGGCAGCAGCGTGCCGAGGGTGAGCGTGCCGTCCCCCTGCGCCGCGGGCGCGGACGATGCCGGCGCGGCGCTCTGGGACGTTTGCGTGGCGGTGTCGCCGCCGCCACCGCCGCAGGCTGTCAGGGCGAGGCTCGTGGCGGCCACGACAGCCAGCGCCCGTCCCACGGGAGCAATGCGGATCATGAAGTGTCTCCTTCAATCCAGGCCGGGATCCGTCAGCACCGCCGAGCGTTCCCGATCGAATGACGGAAACGTACAAAATGGTGAAGGACTGTAACTAGGTCCCCGTGGGAACTGTCGGCACTTGGATGCGGAGTCGTAATCACTCCTCAACTTACGGACCTGCGCAAGGACGCCTAATGTGCGACAGGTGAAGCGCATTACGCCCCTCCTGGCGCTGACCGTCCTCGCCGCCGGTTGCGGTTCCGCCCAGGGGACCACTCCCCTGCCGTCGCCGCCACCGGCCGGACCGCCCGCCGGCGTATCCGTCTCCTTGGCCCAATGGCGTTCCGACGAGCCGGCGCACGCGCTTCAAGTGGCTGTCCGAAATACGAGTGAAACGCCCGTTTATTTCGCTGATGTCCAGCTTGTCACGGAGTCCTTCAGGACCCTCCCGCCGCGACGGGCCGGCGCCGTCATCGGCAAGACCGAGCGGACCGACCTGCCCATCCCGTACGGCGCCGCCACCTGCTCCCCCGGCGCCCTGCCCGAGGTCCGCCCCGCCACCGTCGTGGCCCACGTCGCCACCGGCTCCGAGCAGCCGCACAAGGTCGTCTTCGACGTGCCGCACCCCGACCCTCTCCTGGCCAGACTGCTGCGCGACGAATGCTCCGAATTCCTCATCAAGCAGGCGGCCAGCATCGAGTTCGGCCCGGACTGGAAGCAGTCGGGCAAGGTCATGCGCGGGAGCCTCGTGGTCACCAGGCGCGGTCCCGGCGAGGTCTCGCTGAACGACATGGGCGGCACCACCCACTACATCGCCACGCCCCGCAGCAGGCCCATGGGCCTGCTGAAAGCCGGCGCGCAACGGCTGGAGGCGCCGGTCGAGCTCACCCCCGGCCGGTGCGACCCGCACGCGTTCGCCGAGGCCAAGAAGGCCTTCCAGTTCCCGGTGCGGGCCGCCGTCGACGGCGGGCAGGAGCGCGTGGTCATCGTCACGCCGCCCAGGCCGCTGCAGGACCGGCTCATCGCCTACGCGATGGCCGCCTGCGGGCTCGGCTCCTAGCCCTCGATGTTGCCGGTACGGTACTCCAGCGCCTTGCCGGGGTACTTGTTGTCGTCGCCGTACTCGTAGACGCCGATCGTGGCCACGGCCGGGTCACCGGCCTCGTTGAACTCGATCGGGCCGCTGACACCGTCGTAGTCGATGTCCTTGCCCGCCTTCAGCAGGTCGGCGCACTCCTTGAAGCTCTTGCACTTCTCGCCGCCCTTGCTCACCTCCGGCAGCTTGGCCGCGATCGACTTGCCCGTGTCGTCCTTGGCCGCCTCCGCGGCCAGCGCGATCAGGTTCGTCGCGTCGTACGACTCGGCGGCGTAGGTGAAGTCGTCGAGCTCGGGGTTGAGCTCCAGCAGCTTCTTCCTGAACGCGTCGGGAGCCTCGGCGCCGGGGATCGTGCCCTTGACGCCCTTGAGCGTGCCCTTGGGCATCTTCAGGTAGTTGGTGTTCGACATGTTGCCGTCCACCATGTACCACTTGTGCTTGTCCGCGGTCAGGCCCTGCTTGACCAGCTCCGCCACGACCTTGGCGCCCTCCTCGAAACCGATCAGCACGATCGCCTTCGGGTTCTTGGCCTTGATCTTGGCGACGTCGGCGGAGAACTCGGCCGCCTTCGGGTCGTAGTCCACCCGCTCCACGACACTCGCGCCGGCCTCCTCGGCCGTCTTGGTGACCTGGTCGGCCAGGCCCGAGCCGTAGGAGTCCTGCATCGCCATGATGCCGATGGTGTCGTTGCCGTCGGCCGCGATCAGGTCGCCCAGCACCCGGCCCTGCAGCTTGTCCGGCGGCGCCGTACGGAAGTACAGGCCGTTGTCGCTGATCGTGCTGAACTTGTCGGAGGTGTTGGCCGGCGAGAACTGCACGACGCCCGCGCCCGTGATCTTGTCGATGATCGACTCCGACACCGACGAGGAGGCGGCGCCGATGATGGCGTCGGCCTTCTGCGCCAGCAGCTTGTCCACCGACTGCGAGGCGATGTTCGTGGTCGTGTCGCCGGAGTCCGTGTGCTGCTTCTCGACCGGCTTGCCGAGCACGCCCCCGGCCTCGTTGATCTCCTTGACGGCCTGGTCGACCCCCGCGAACTCGGGCGGGCCGAGGAAGGCCAGCGAACCGGTCTGGGGCAGCACCGTGCCGATGGTCAGCGTGCCGTCGCCCGCAGCCGCCGGGGCCGAGGAGGCCGCCGTGGACGGCGCGGCGGTGCCTGACTGCTCGGCGGCCGTGTCGCCGCCACCACCACAGGCCGTCAGGGCCAGGCTCGCCGCGGCCGCGACGGCCAGCAAGCGCCCCGCTGGAGCAATGCGCATCATGAAAGAGACTCCCCCTATCTCAGCGAAGTGACGATCACCTTCGCCGGGTTTTCCGAGCTCAGCATGCCTCTTTTGGGCGGTTGTGGGGAGTTCTTCTGGGGCTTTTATGCCGATTCGTAATGTCCTAAACACCCATAGTAATGGTATGTTTCATGAGAGTTACGGACACTCCACGATTTGAGATGACCTGATCCGAAATTTCCGGATCTAGATAATATTGCCGGAAGTCGCGGCCTCAACCGCGCGATGCCGCCTTGGGGCGCCGGCTCGGAAAATCGGGTCATAAGCCCCCAACGGCGTCGATCCTCCTCCGGACGGCGTGGATCCTGCCCCGGGCGGCGTGCATCCTGCCCCGGACGGCGGTGATCCTGTCCTGACCGGCCTGGTCAATGCCGGTCATGATCGCGCCGCTCCCGGGCCTCCCGATCCGTCCCGACGGCGACGGCCGAGGCGGACAGCAGCGTCGCACCGGCGAGGCCGCCCCAGAGCACGGCCGGACCGTGGGACGCGAGCGCCGTGATGACCGCCGGGGAAACGGCCAGGCCGAAACCCGTGGAGAGCTGGAAGCGGGCCAGAGCGCGTCCCAGAACCCGCGCCGGGGCACGCGCCGCGACCAGCGCGGTGGCGCTGCCGGCATAGACGATCTCGCCCAAGGTGCAGACCACGGACACCACCGCGACGGCCGGAGCGCCCCACCCTTGCCCCAGGGACATGGCCACGAGAAAACCGAGATAGGACACGGCCAGCACCACACCGGCGAGCGCCAGCACGATCCGCCGGCGGAAACGGGACAACAGGACCGTGACCGGAACCTGCAGCGTGATCACCAGGACCGTGTTGGCCACGAAGACGGCCGCCGGCCAGACCGGCGAAGCGTGCAACTGCGCCACCAGGACCAGCGGAAGCGCGATCTCCGGCACGTTGAGGCAGAAGACGTAGATCACGTTGGCGGCCAGCAGCACGCCCATCCGGGGCGCGGGCTCGCCGTTCCCCTCCATGGCGGCCGCAGGATGAGCGCGTACGCGGACAGACCACGCCAAGCCCGCCGCGGCGAGATAGGCGAACCCGGTGACGACCGCCGACACCCGCGATCCGGCGGCCCCGCCCGCCAGGCACACGGTGGCCAGCAGCGCACCCGCGCCCAGCCCGGCGTTACGCAGCGCGCGACCCGCCGCGAGGGCGGCATCCCGGTCCCGGCCATGCGCGACCGTGGCCACCAGAGCCGCATGGGCGGCCGGCCACGCCTGGTTGCCGACCCCGAGGAAGAGCGCCGCCGCCGCGAACAACCACACGTTCCCCGCCGGAGTGGCCACCAGCAGCACCACACCCACCACCCGTACCAGCATCGACGCCGCCACGACCGTGCTGCGCGCACCCCGGTCCAGCCACCGGCCGACCCCCGGCACACACACCAGCCCCACGACGACACCCGCCGTCATGGCGACGCCCGCGACCGGCGCGGACAACCCCAGCACCGTCACCCCGTACAGCAGCAGAAAAGGCCGCAGCAGGCCCGTGCCGAGCGCGTCCACGGCAAGGGCGACGGCATAGCGAGGACCTCCCGAGGCACGGACCAGGGCCCGAGTGTCGATGGTTGCCATGGCGTCAACCGTGCGTCCAGCCGCCCGGACCGGCCGCGACGATTGACCGATACCGTCAACCGACGCCGGCCCCGGCCGTCCGACCAGCGATGATGAGAGGATGACGCTGCGGATCGACATCAGCGGCCTGCCGCCCGAACGACTGCGGTTCGCCGCCTCCCCCTGGCCGAGCTGACCGCCATGCTGCACGTCCTGGCCGAACCCGGGCACCACCCGAAGCTCGCCGGCTGGGCCGCGGACGTCTGGGCCGGGCTGCGGCCCGAACTCGCCGAGCGGCTGCGCGAGGCGGAGTTCCTCTGGCGCTCCTCACGAGCCGACTTCCTCGTCCCCGCCCGCCCCCGGCCCACCCTCGCCGAAGAACTCGACGACGTGGACCGGATCGACGACGAAACCTACGTGACCGCCGCGCTCATCACCACCTGCGGCAGCAACCGCGTGCACTTCACCGCACCGTCACCGCTCACCGACACCACCGCCCGCGACCGGGCCATGAACCTGGCCCAGGCCCGCGGCACCCTCCAGGAGACCTTCGCCGAACGCCTGCTCGCCGACCCCGCCGCCGTACGGGCCCGAATCCGTCACACCCTCGAACAGTGCGCCGAAGCCTTCTTCGACGCCACCTGGACCCGCGTCGCCCCGCAACTCGCCGCCGACCTGCGCATGAGACGCGACCTGCGGCAACGCCACGGCATCGGAGCGGCACTCGCGTCGATCTCCGACGCCCTCACCCTGACCCCGGACGGCGACCACCTCATCGTCGACAAACTCCAGGACGACGCCACCACCGCCCGGCACACCGGCATCACCTTCCTGCCCAGCGTCTTCGGCCGCCCGCACCTCGTGGCGATCCACACACCCGGCCGGCCGCCCGTCGTGCAGTACCCCGTGGCCGACGCGGACCCGCCCAAACCAGTGACGCTGGAAACCGTCACCCTCCGCCTGGAGGCACTCGCCCACCCCGTACGGCTACGACTCCTCCGCACCCTGGCCCGCGGCCCGCACACCACCGGCGAACTGGCCCACGCCTGGGAACTCACGCCCCCGGAGGTCTCCCGCCACCTCGCCGTCCTGCGCCGCGCCGGCCTGCTCACAACCCAGCGGCACGGCCGCCACGTCCGCTACAGCGTCAACCTCCCCGACCTCACGGCCCTCGGCGCCGACCTGCTCACAGCCGTTCTGCGCTGACCATCCACGCCCCCGCCCCGCCGGCAGACTCCCTCAGGACCGCTCCGCAGCGTCGTCTATAACGATCTGAGCAACCTCACGCATGCTCAACCGCCGATCCATCGACGCCTTCTGAATCCACCTGAACGCCTGCGGCTCACTCCAGCCGTGCTGCGTCATCAACTGCCCCTTGGCCCGCTCGACCAGCTTCCTGGTCTCCAGCCGCTCCGACAGATTCGACACCTCGGCCGCCAGCGCGACCATCTCCTCATGCCTGGAGACCGCCATCTCGATCGCCGGCACCAGATCCGCCTTCGTGAACGGCTTCACCAGATAAGCCATCGCCCCCGCGTCACGGGCCCGCTCCACCAGATCACGCTGGGAGAACGCGGTCAGGATCAGGCACGGGGCGATCCGGTCCGCCACGATCCGCTCGGCCGCCGAGATGCCGTCGAGCACCGGCATCTTCACGTCCAGAATCACCAGATCGGGTCTCAGATCGGCGGCCAGCCGGATCGCCTGCTCACCATCACCGGCCTCGCCCACGACGACGTAGCCGTCCTCCTGGAGCATCTCCTTGAGGTCGAGGCGGATCAGCGCCTCGTCTTCCGCGATCACTACTCGCCGCTGCGTACTCACGAGCAGAAGAGTACAGACGTCCGGTAGATTAGATCCACGCCGGATCGATGTGGCCCAGGTTGAGCTAAACTTCAGGTCCGTGCATCACGGATGAATCTGGATTTCTCCGGATATCAGCCCCGGTACCCCAACTGGCAGCAGGGAACGGATTCAAAACCCGTACAGTGTGGGTTCGAATCCCACCCGGGGCACCATCAGCCGCCCGGCTTCCTGGCCGGGCGGCTTTTGTCGTACCCGATTGCGACACTCTCCGCATGCATGACCTCGCTCTGCGCGATCGGGCGCGCCGACTGCTGAGCTCCGGGCTGAGTGTCAATGAGACGAGCCGCCGGATCGGGGTCAGCCCTGCCACGGTTCGCAGGTGGCGCGACCGGCCTGGGGACGACTCGACCATGACCGGCACCTGCCCTCGCTGTGCCGCCTCTCCTCGGCTGCCCTCGCCTCCTGAGGCCTACGCCTACCTCCTGGGCCTCTATCTGGGTGACGGCTGCATCTCCTGGGTGGGCGACCGCGCCAAGCAGGTCTGGGCGCTGCGGATCGCCTGTGCCGACACGTGGCCGGGCCTGGTCCAGGAATGTGTCGACGCGCTGCGCGCCGTCCGGCCGACCAACAGGGTCCGCGTGCTGCAGAAGCAGGGCTGCAAAGACGTCAACTCCTACTCGAAGCACTGGCCGCATCTGTTCCCCCAGCACGGCCCCGGCAAGAAGCACGAGCGTGAGATCGTGCTCGCCCCTTGGCAGCGAGAGATCGTCTCAGCACACCCTGGACGGCTGGTCAGAGGGCTCATGCACTCCGACGGCTACCGAGGCGTCAACCGCGTCCGCCGCGACCTGCCCAGCGGTGTCCACTGGTACGAATACCCCCGTTACCTGTTCAAGAACGAGTCCTCCGACATTCTCGCCCTCTGCGGCGAGGCGCTCGACCTGCTCGGGGTCGCCTGGCGCTTCAACAAGCGCAACGAGCTGTCCGTGGCCAGGCGGGAGGCCGTGGAGTTGCTCGATCGGCATGTCGGCCCCAAATACTGACCGTCTGAGGCCCGGCGCCGCTCAGCCGCTCAGAGTTTTCCAGGCCGCGCGGGCCGCCGCCAGGGCTTCCTCTTCGGAGGCGCCGGTGTGGAGGGCGGCGCGGGCGAACTCCTCGGCTGCTTCGGCGAGCCGGAGCCGGAGCCGGTCGGCGTTGTCGGTGATGACGGCCGCCCGGCCGCGGCGCAGCTCCACCAGGCCTTCGTCGCGTAGTTGCTGGTAGCCGCGCAGGACGGTGTGCAGGTTGATGCCGAGCGTGGCGGCCACGTTGCGAGCTGAGGGGAGCCGGTCGCCGGGTGCCGCCGTGCCGCCGGCCAGCGCGGCGCGTACGGAGGCGGCCACCTGGTCGGCGAGGGGTTGGGGCGAGGCCGGGTCGATGCTGATGAGCATCAGGCCGTCTCCCCCTGGCGCTGTCTGCTGAGCCATCCGTTGACGAGTGCCGCAGCGGTCTCGGCGGCGCGGGTGGAGTAGACGAACTGGCGGTCGTCGCTCAGTCTCGCCACCAGGGCCGGTCCTTTCCCGCTGATGATTCCCCAGCCTTCGTCGCCGTCGTGCAGCCGGTAGCGTCCTGGGGGACGTCCGGCGCTGGCCTGCGCGAACCGTATCAGGGGGTAGGGCAGGGTCCGGTGCAGGGCAGGCAGCCAGGCGGCCCGTACGGTGATGCCCGAGTGGTCGATCTGCAGGCGGGTGCGCGCCTGCGCCACCTCGAAGATCGTCCATGCGCCCAGCAGTGCCGTACCCTGCCAGGTTCCGGAGCCGTAGGGGACGCTGAGCACGGTCAGCGTGCCCAGCACGGCGGCGACGGCCAGCCTGGGGGCCGACCAGGACGACGTCACGAAGAGGACGCGCTGCGTCGGTGCGAGTGCCATGGTGGGCGCGTGCGCGGGTGGTGCGGCGGTGGCTTCGGGCGGCGCCGGGATCCGGCCCGCGGCCAGGTAGCCCAGTGCGGCTGCCGCGACGGTCACGGCGATCTCCACGGCCCGGTGCCACGGTGGCGCGGGAACCGGGCCCGCCTGCCCGGCGAGCGCGGTCACGGAGAGCACGACGGCTGTCGCGCGGGAGCCGCCGACGAAGAACGCCAGGGCCACCACGCCGCGCTGCAGCTGGGGCAGGCGCCAGTAGCACACGAACGGGAAGAGGAGCGACGCCTCGAACAGCACCAGCGTGAACCACTGCTGGGAGAGCCAGCCTTCCCAGGAGGGCGCGTATTGGGGCAGGGCCGCCCAGCTGTCGACGTAGGCGCGGTCGGGCAGCTGCTCGCCGTACCAGCTGAGCATGATCATGGGTGCGGCCACCACCAGCAGCAGGGGAACCGCGGTCAGGGTCAGGCGGCGCAGGCGTCCTCGCGCCGCGAGATCGGAGGAACGGTTCATGGCGACCTCCAACTGTTTGCTTTTGACTATAACACTGCAAACAGTTGGCGCGGAGGTGGGTGGCGGCCGAGTTCATCAGGTCGTTGCGAGCAGGAGCGGCCGGGCCGACGTGGGTGGGGACTTTTCGGGATCGCTCCCAGGGGGAATAGCCGTTTCAAGATCGATGAATACGGGGGTGGGCGGGATGCCGTTGAGCGTGGCGGCGCGGGAGGCGTTTCTGGCGGAGACGCACATCGCGGGTCTGGCCGTGGAGTCCGGCGAGGGGCGGGCGCCGCTGACCGTGCCGGTCTGGTACGACTACAGCCCCGGCGGCGAGATCCGGTTCCTGACCGACGGCGACTCGCACAAGGCCAGGCTGATCGCGAAGGCGGGCCGGTTCTCGATGCTGGTGCAGCGGGCCAGCCCGACCTACCGGTACGTCTCGGTGGAGGGGCCGGTCGTGCGGTCGGGGCCGACGACGCTGGAGGAGCTGACCCGCATCTCGGCTCGCTACCTGCCGCCCGACGCCGTGTCGGGATATGTGCAGGGCTCGGATCTGAAGGTGCTGGTGACGTTCAGGATGCGTCCAGAACGCTGGCTCTCCGCGGACCTCGGCGCCCTGGGCTGATCTGCGATGTGCCGCTGACCTGCCGGGTGCCCTGAGCTGACCTGCGAAACGGTAGTTTTGGGCCCGTGACTGCTATCGCTCCCGACTCGACCGGCGCCTTCGGCGTCGGCCTCGCGACCATCGCCGCCGACGGCACCGTACTCGACACCTGGTTCCCCGCTCCTCAGCTGGGCGCGCCGCCCGTGAAGGGCACCGAACGGCTCTCCGCCGAGGAGGCGGGGCAACTGGACGGGGAACTGGCCGAGCTGGCCGGCCCGGACCCGGTGCGCGGCGTGGAGGTGGTGGCGGTGCGCACCGGCATCGCCGACCTCGCCGAGCCGCCGGTGGACACGCATGACGTCTGGCTGCGCCTGCACCTGCTGTCCTCCCGCCTGGTCCGGCCGCACGGCGTCAACCTCGACGGCTTGTTCGGCCTGCTGGCCAACGTGGTGTGGACGAACTTCGGCCCGTGCCCGGTGGCGGACTTCGAGCACACGCGGGTGCGGCTGCGGACGAAGGGGCCGGTGTCGGTGTACGGGGTGGACAAGTTCCCCCGCATGGTCGACTACGTGATGCCGGCGGGCGTGCGGATCGCCGACGCCGACCGGGTGCGGCTGGGCGCGCATCTGGCCGACGGCACCACGGTGATGCACGAGGGGTTCGTGAACTTCAACGCGGGCACGCTGGGCGCGGCGATGATCGAGGGCCGGGTCTCGGCCGGGGTGGTCATCGGCGACCACTCCGACGTCGGCGGGGGCGCGTCGATCATGGGCACGCTGTCGGGCGGCGGCAAGCAGGTGATCTCGGTCGGCGAGCGCTGCCTGCTGGGCGCGAACTCGGGGCTGGGCATCTCGCTGGGCGACGACTGCGTGGTGGAGGCGGGCCTGTACGTGACGGCGGGCACGAAGGTGGCCCTGCCTGACGGCACGGTGGTGAAGGCGGCCGAGCTGTCGGGCACGAACGGCGTCCTGCTGCGGCGCAACTCGCAGTCGGGCGCGGTGGAGGCGGTGCCGCGCAAGGGCGGCGGCATCGAACTGAACGCCGCCCTGCACGCCAACTGACCCCGGCTCAGCTTCACGAGGCTTGTGGTCGGCCGTCTCTCCCCATGGGGTGGCGGCCGGCGACTCGCCGTGGGGGTGACGACCAGCCGGCGACTCGCCATCGGCGTGACGGCCGGCCGGCGACCCGGCATGGACGTGACGGCCTGCTCGACCGCGGCACCGGCCGCTGTAACCACGGAGAGGGCCCACAGGGCGCGCCGTGACGGCGGCCGGCCGGTGCAGGGTCAGCGGCCGTTTCCCTGGAGGGCCCTCAGGGATCTACGACGGGTGGCCGACCACGTCGCAGCGTGAAATATTCGAGCTCTAATGCGCGTGCGAGACGGCGGAGCCGATCGTGTGGACGCGCAGAGCGTTGGTGCTGCCCGGGGTGCCGGGAGGCGAGCCGGCCACGATGACCACCTTGTCGCCCTTCTCCAGCCGTCCGAGCGAGAGCAGCGAAGCCTCCACCTGCCGCACCATGTCGTCGGTGTGGTGCACGAACGGCACGTGGAACGTCTCCACCCCCCACGTCAGCGACAGCTGACCGCGCACGTGCGGCGCGGAGGTGAAGGCGAGCAGCGGGATCGGTGAGCGGTAGCGGGCCAGCCGGCGCGCCGTCTCCCCCGACATCGTGAACGCGATCAGCGCCTTGGCCCCGACGATGGCGCCGACCTCGGCCGCGGCCCTGGCGATGGCGCCGCCGGTGGTCTCGGGCATGCGTTCGAGGGTGTGGGTGGCGTGCAGGAAGGACTTCTCCGCGGCGCAGGCGATGCGGTCCATCGTGTTGACGGATTCGATCGGGTAGTTGCCGACGGAGGTCTCGCCCGACAGCATGACCGCGTCGGCGCCGTCCATGACGGCGTAGGCGACGTCGGAGGCTTCGGCGCGGGTGGGGCGCGGGGCGTTCATCATGGAGTCGAGCATCTGGGTGGCCACGATGACCGGGTGGGCCTTCTCGCGGCACAGCTCGATGATGCGCCGCTGCACGATCGGGACCTCTTCGAGCGGCAGCTCGACGCCGAGGTCGCCGCGGGCGACCATGATGCCGTCGAAGGCGTCGACGATCTCGGGGAGACGGTCGACGGCCTGCGGCTTCTCGATCTTGGCGATCAGCGGGAGGCGGACGGCCTCCTGCTCCATGATGTTGCGCACCACGTCGGCGTCGGACGGGCGGCGGACGAAGGACAGGGCGATCATGTCGCAGCCGGTGCGCAGGGCCCAGCGCAGGTCGGCCTCGTCCTTGTCGGTGAGGGCGGGGGCGCTGACGTTGACGCCCGGCAGGTTGAGGCCCTTGTTGTCGGAGATCATGCCGCCGATGACGACGCGGGTGACGATGCGTTCGGGGTCGACGCGGGTGGCTTCGAGGACGAGACGGCCGTCGTCGACCAGGATCGTGTCACCGGGGCGGACGTCGTTGGGCAGCCCCTTGTAGGTGGTGGAGACCTGCTCGCGATCGCCGGGGACGTCTTCGGTGGTGATGGTGAAGACGTCGCCGAAGCCCAGCCTGACGGGGCCTTCCTCGAACGTGCCGACACGGATCTTGGGGCCCTGCAGGTCGGCGAGCACGCCTACACCGCGGCCGAGGTCGGCCGCCACCTCCCTGACCCGGTCGTAGACCTCTCTGTGCATGTCATGGTTGCCATGGCTGAGGTTGAACCGTGCCACGTCCATGCCTGCGGCGATCAGCTCGCGGAGGCGTTCTTTGCTGGAGGTGGCGGGGCCTAGGGTGCAGACGATTTTCGCGCGACGAGTCACGAGTCCTACCTTAATTGGTACAGACCACTTGGCAGTCATTGACGACGGAGAACGTACCCGACGGAGGCGAACAGAACGAGAACCGAGACCCCCAGACGTGCCAAGTTCGGGTACTCCTCCGGGTGGACGACGCCGTCGATGCGGTGGTCGATGAAGCCGCCGGCGGGCAGGCCCGGGTGACCTGCGCTGCGCCGGGCCCAGTCTTCCACGTGCGTCGGACGCCGCACGCCGCGCGGCACGTCATCGCTCTACTGTGGCGGCCTTCCAGGCGTTCACGATGCCGTGGCCGTAGAAGCCGTTGTCGGACTCGCCGCCGTCGCAGGCGTGGGTCTCGCTCTGGCCGAAGGACTTGTAGACGTACTGGCGGGGGGTGGGGCAGGCCTTGGGCGTGGCGGTCTTGAAGAGGAGTTCCTCGGTGGTGGCGGGGGCGAGTTCGACTCCGCCCCTGCCGGGTTCGCCGAAGCGGCTGATGAGGATCGCGGCGACGCCGGCGGCGTGCGGCGAGGCCATGGAGGTGCCTTCGAGGTACTGGTAGTAGGAGCAGACGCCGTTCTCGCAGTCCTTGACGACGTCGGCGCCCTTGGGCTCGCCCTTGGCGTCGATGCGGCCGGCGGCGCGCAGCACGCGTTCGGGCGCGGCGGCGAGGATGGTCCTGGTGACCTTGATGCCTTCGCCGTCGAGCGCGTCGCCGCCGGGGGCGGCCACGTCGGTCTGCTCCTCGCCGTAGTCGCTGTAGATGGCCTTGCGGCCGGAGGGCCCGACGGAGGAGACGGAGATGACGCCCTTGGACTCGGCGGGCACGTTGACGCAGGAGTTGTCGACCTGGCGGGTCTTCTCGTCGCCCTTGGGGTAACCGGGGCTCTGCTTGTCGACCGTTGGGTGACCGAGGTCGGTGGAGCCGTTGCCGAGGGCGGAGATGAGCGTGACGCCCTTCTGCCTGGCGTAGTCGAGGGCGCGCTGCATGCCGGTGATGATCGCGCGCTGTTCGAGCTGCTCTTTCTTGCTGTCGGCCTTGTTGGCGGCGCAGTTGAACAGCCAGGGGTCGACGTAGTAGCTCATGTTGACGACGTCCACGCCGATGTCGCCGGCGTAGGTGAGGGCGTCGAGGCTGGGCTTGAGGAAGAAGAAGCCGGAGTCCTGGCCGGCCCTGAGGTTGACGATCTGGACGCCGGGGGCGACGCCGGCGATGCCGATGCCGTTGATCGGGGAGGCGATGGTGCTGGCCACGTGGGTGCCGTGGCCGTCGTCGTCGGCGTCGACGGGGTCCTTGCAGTCGGCGGCCTCGCAGGGGCCGTCGAGGGTCTCGCCCTTGTCGTCCTTGGGCCGGTCGGTGACGAAGTTGCGGCTGAGCTCGCGGTTGAAGTTGGGGGCGATGTCGGGGTGTTTGCCGTCCACGCCGGTGTCGATGACGCCGACGAGGACCTTCTTGGTGCCGGGGGCCTTGGCGTTCGCGCGGTCGGCGCCGACCATCCGCATGTCCCACTGGCGGCCTGCCAGGGGCTCGCCTCTGGTCTTGGTGAACGACTGCTCGTCGGGGAACCGGCCCGATGAGCTGGTTCCCGAGGTGGCGGGGCGGGCGGTGGCGAAGCCGATCTGGCGGTCGGGGGAGACGCCGACGATGGACGGGTCCGCTCCGACGGCTTCTTCGAATCCGGCGCCCGAGCCGCCGGCGAGGAGGTAGCCGAGCTTGGTCTCGGCGGAGTATGTGGAGCCGCCGGCGCGTTCGACGGCCGCCTCCGCCTGATGCTGCTTGCCGTCGGCGTAGAAGACGAGGTATTCGGCTTTCCTGGGGGCGGGTTCGCGGGGCGTGGCCGACGCGCAGGCGCCGGCCGCGACGACGGCGGCCAGCGCCATGATGCCAGAGGCGACCCGCCGCATTGTTCCCCCATCCGCCGACTTGCCGCAGAACCTGCATCTTCCCGACAGTCATCGGCTGATGCAACTTAGTGGTGAAATTTCGGTTGATGGCGGGCGAAGCGGACCCCTTGCGGGGCCCGCTTCGTGGGCCTGTCAGGTGTGGTGGGTGAGGCGTACGTTCCGCAGGCACGCCAGCAGCACCGCGACGGCCAGCATGATCGGCCCGATCCAGGCGAACACCCCGGTGATCGCGTCGGAGAAGACCAGCTGGGTCGCGTGCCGCACCCCTTCGGGCAGCGCCTGGATCGCCTCGGGCGTGAGCGCGGCCTGCCCGCCGCCCAGCCGTCCGCTGAAGACGCCGCCCAGCACGGCCACCCCGACCGCCCCGCCGACGCCTCTGGCGAACGTGACGGCCGAGGTCGCCGCTCCCCTGTCGGCCTCGGGCGTGGTCGTCTGCACGGCGAGCAGCAGGTTCTGCCCGATGACGCCGATCCCGGCCCCGGCCAGCACCATGTACGCGCTGGAGGCGAACGTGCTCGTCTCCAGTCCCATGGTGGCGAACAGGAACCCGGCCGCGGCCGCCGACACCGCTCCTCCGACCATGAGCCACTTGTAGTGCCCGAGCCGGGTGACGATCTGCCCGCCCAGCGTCGAGGCCGCGATCATGCCGGCCATCATGGGCAGGAGCAGCAGCCCGGAGTCCGATGCGCTCGCGCCGGAGGCGAGCTGCAGGAACAGGGGCAGGAACGTGGCCGTGCCGAGCATCGCGGTGGCCAGCAGCACGACCGCGACCACGGGGATGGTGAACGCCCTGTCGCGGAAGAGCCGCAGCGGCAGCACCGGTTCGGCGACCCGTCGTTCCACCAGGACGAACAGCACGGCCAGCAGCACCGCCCCGGCGCCGAGCCCGACGATGACGGGCGAGGTCCAGGCGTAGGCGGAGCCGCCCCAGGAGGCGAGCAGGGTCAGGCAGGTCAGCAGCCCGGCGATGAGCGCGGCGCCGAGCCAGTCGACGCGGTGGGGGGAGGTGCGGCGGGGCAGCTTGAGCACGGTGAAGGCCACGGCCAGGGCGATGGCGCCGAGCGGCAGGTTGATGGCGAAGATCCAGCGCCAGGAGGCGTGCTCGGTGAGGTAGCCGCCGATGACGGGGCCGGCGATGGAGGCGATGCCGAAGACGGCGCCGAAGATGCCCTGGAACTTGGCGCGTTCCCGCGGGGTGGCCAGGTCGGCCGCGATGATCATGGTGAGCACCATCACGCCGCCCGCGCCGAGGCCCTGGAAGGCGCGGAAGGCGATGAGCTGGCCCATCGTCTGGGCCAGGCCGCACAGGGCCGAGCCGGCCAGGAAGACCACTATGGCCGTCAGGTAGAGGGTCTTGCGGCCGTACATGTCGCTGAGCTTGCCGTAGAGGGGGGTCACGATGCCCGAGGCCAGGGCGAACGCCGTGACCACCCACGACAGGTCCTGCAGGCCGTTCAGCTCGCCGGCGATGGTCGGCATGGCGGTCGCCACGACGGTCTGGTCGAGCGCGGCCAGGAACATGACCAGAATGAGTGAGCCGATGCTCACCCAGAGTGATCGCCGAGGCGGGGCCTCGGGGGAGAGTGTCGCTACCATGGGGGTCGACTCCTTGCTTCTTTTCGCAGAGGGCAGGAGGAATCCGCGGCGATCGGGGGTGCCACCCCGGTCGCCGCTTTTCACTGAGACATGGAGATCAGAGCCCGTTTTCGAGCAGGGTCAGCGCCTCCTCGAGCAGTTCTTCCACCGATCCGCCCGACTCGGCCGCCTCCTGGACGGCCGAGATCGTGGCGCCGAACGTCCCGATGACGAGCAGCCTGGCGTGCAGTTTGCCCGCCACGCCCGGCCGGTCCCTGACGGCGGCGAACACGTCCTCCATGAGCTTCGTCTCGTCGGCCGCCCTGACCTTGGCGGCCAGCTCGGGATGGCGCCGGCGCAGCTCTCCGAACAGCCGCGCGTCCGCCCAGATCGGGCCGACGCGGGCCGCGAGGATCCGCGCCACCGCCTTCAGCGACTCGAACGCGGGCTCGTCGTCAGGACGGGCGGCGAGCAGGCCGGTGAACTCCTCAGGGCGCCACAGGGGCTCCATGACGAGCGCTTCTTCCTTGACGGAGAAGTAGTTGAAGAACGTGCGCGGCGAGATGTCGGCCGCCGCGCTGATCGCCTCCACGGTCGCGGCTTCGAGACCCTGGTCGAGCGCGATCTTGACGGCGGCCGTCCTGATGGCCTGCCGCTTCTCGGCCCGGCGCCGGTCACGCCGCTCCTGTGGAGTCTCCATGCCTTGCACTCTACGCACTTTTTGCACGCCCTGCAAGCTTTGCACGTGGTGCAAAAAGGAAACGGCCCGGCCGAAGCCGGGCCGTTCCGAGAAGCGGCGTCAGACCAGCGGACGCGCCGTCGGCAGGATCGGGTACGGCAGCGCCGTGTCCCCGGTCAGGAACCGGTCCACGCCGGAGGCGGCGGCCCGGCCTTCGGCGATGGCCCAGACGATGAGCGACTGCCCGCGCCCCATGTCACCGGCCACGAAGACGCCGTCCACCTTGGACATGTACGTCTTGTCGCGGGCCACGTTCCCCCTGGCGTCGTAGAAGCCGTCACCGGCGGCCTCGGCCAGGTCCTGCAGCAGCGCACCCTTCTCCGGGCCGAGGAAGCCCATCGACAGGGTGACGAGCTCGGCGGGGATCTCCCGCTCGCTGCCCGGGATCGGCTTGAAGCCGGCCTGCGGCCCCTCGACCTCGACCAGCCGCAGCGCGCGCACGTTGCCGTCCGCGTCGCCGACGAACTCGGTGGTGGAGACCGCGTAGACCCGCTCTCCCCCGCCGTCGGCCAGCTCCTCGTGGGCGCTCTCCATCTTGAACAGCATCGGGTAGGTCGGCCACGGCTGGCCGGCCGGCCGCTCCGCCGGAGGCCGCGGCATGATCTCCAGCTGGGTGACGGACGCGGCGCCCTGCCTGATCGCCGTGCCGATGCAGTCGGCGCCGGTGTCGCCGCCGCCGATCACGACCACGTGCTTGCCCTCGGCCGAGACGGGCGGGGTGGCGTAGTCGCCCTCCTGCACCTTGTTGGACAGCGGCAGGTATTCCATCGCCTGGTAGACGCCCTTGAGCTCGCGCCCGGTCACCGGCAGGTCGCGCCACTGGGTGGCCCCGCCGGACAGCACCACCGCGTCGAACTGCTCGCGCAGCTCGGCGGCGGTGACGTCGACGCCGACGTTCACGCCGGTGCGGAACTCGGTGCCCTCGGCCCGCATCTGGTCGAGGCGGCGCTCGATGTGCCGCTTCTCCATCTTGAACTCGGGGATGCCGTAACGCAGCAGGCCGCCGGCGCGGTCGGCCCGTTCGAACACCACCACGTCATGCCCGGCCCTGGTGAGCTGCTGGGCGGCGGCCAGGCCGGCGGGGCCCGAGCCGACGACCGCGACCCGCTTTCCGGTCTTCACCGCCGGCGGCTGGGGGGTGACCCAGCCCTCGGCGAACGCCCGGTCGATGATCTCGACCTCGACCCGCTTGATCGCCACCGGGTCGGAGTTGATGCCGAGCACGCACGCCGCCTCGCACGGAGCCGGGCAGAGCCGGCCGGTGAACTCGGGGAAGTTGTTCGTGGCGTGCAGCCGCTCGATCGCCTCGCGCCAGTCGGTGCGGTAGACGAGGTCGTTCCACTCGGGGATGAGGTTGCCCAGCGGGCAGCCGTTGTGGCAGAACGGGATGCCGCAGTCCATGCAGCGGGCCGCCTGCTTGGTCAGCTTCTCCTGGGAGAAGTCCTGGTAGACCTCACGCCAGTCGCTGATGCGGACGTCCACGGGACGGCGTGCCGGCAGCTCCCGGTCGTGCGTGAGAAAACCCTTCGGGTCAGCCATTCGGTACGCCTCCCTTGTCGTGAACATGCGTTTGCCGGGTCAGCCCGCCAGGACGGCGGGGCTCGTGACGGCGGGTCATGACCGCACCGCGGCCGCCATGACGGCCTCGTCGATGTCCCTGCCCTCGATGCGGGCGGCCTCGGCGGCCTCCATCACCCTCTTGTAGTCGCTCGGCATGATCTTGCCGAACCGGGCCAGCGCCGCGTCCCAGTCGGCCAGCAGCTGCTTGGCGACCGGCGAGCCGGTCTCGGCGAAGTGCTTCTCGACCGTCTCCTTGAGGAACTCGGCGTCCTCCTCGGTGAGCGCCTCGATGGCGACCATCTCGCGGTTGACCCGCTCGGGACGTACGTCCAGCAGGTACGCGATGCCGCCCGACATGCCGGCCGCGAAGTTGCGCCCGGTCGGGCCGAGCACCACGGCCTTGCCGCCGGTCATGTACTCGCAGCCGTGGTCGCCGACGCCCTCGACGACGGCCGTGGCGCCGGAGTTGCGCACGCAGAACCGCTCGCCCACGACGCCGCGGACGAACACCTCGCCGGACGTGGCCCCGTACAGGGCGACGTTGCCCGCGATGATGTGGCCGTCCAGCGGGGCCTCGTCGTGCGGCCGGACGGTGATCCGCCCGCCGGACAGGCCCTTGCCGAGGTAGTCGTTGGCGTCGCCGGTCAGCCGCAGCGTGATCCCGCGCGGCACGAACGCGCCGAACGAGTTGCCCGCCGAGCCGGTGAACGAGATGTCGATCGTGTTGTCGGGCAGGCCCTTGCCGCCGTAGCGCTTGGTGACCTGGTGGCCGAGCATGGTGCCGACCGTGCGGTTGACGTTGCGGATGGGCAGCTCCAGCGTGACCGGGGTGCCGTCCTGGATGGCGCCCTCGGCGAGCTGGATGAGCGTGTTGTCCAGCGCGTGCTGGAGCCCGTGGTCCTGCTCGACGAGCCGGCGCAGCGCGGTGCCCGCGGGCAGCTCGGGCCGGTGCAGGATCGGCGACAGGTCCAGGCCGCTGGCCTTCCAGTGGTCCTCGGCCGCCGTCATGTCGAGCATCTCGACGTGCCCGATCGCCTCGTCGAGCGAGCGGAAGCCCAGCTCGGCGAGGTATTCGCGGATCTCCTCGGCGATGAACTCGAAGAAGTTGACCACGAACTCGGGCCTGCCGGTGAAGCGCTTGCGCAGCTCGGGGTTCTGCGTGGCCACGCCCACCGGGCAGGTGTCGAGGTGGCAGACCCGCATCATCACGCAGCCGGAGACGACCAGCGGAGCGGTGGCGAAGCCGTACTCCTCGGCGCCGAGGAGCGCGGCGATGACGACGTCGCGGCCGGTCTTGAGCTGGCCGTCCACCTGCACCACGATGCGGTCGCGCAGGTCGTTGAGCAGCAGCGTCTGCTGGGTCTCGGCCAGGCCGAGCTCCCACGGGGCGCCCGCGTGCTTGAGGCTGGTGAGCGGGGAGGCGCCGGTGCCGCCGTCGTGGCCGGAGATGAGCACCACGTCGGCGTGCGCCTTCGACACGCCCGCAGCGACCGTGCCGACGCCGACCTCGGCGACCAGCTTCACGTGGACCCTGGCCTCCGGATTGGAGTTCTTCAGGTCGTGGATGAGCTGGGCCAGGTCCTCGATCGAGTAGATGTCGTGGTGCGGCGGCGGCGAGATGAGGCCGACGCCGGGCGTGGAGTGGCGGGTCTTGGCGATCCACGGGTAGACCTTGTGGCCGGGCAGCTGGCCGCCCTCGCCGGGCTTGGCGCCCTGGGCCATCTTGATCTGCAGGTCGGCGGCGTTCACCAGGTATTCGGAGGTGACGCCGAAGCGGCCGGAGGCCACCTGCTTGATCGCGCTGCGCCGGGCCGGGTCGTACAGCCGCTCGGGGTCCTCGCCGCCCTCGCCGGTGTTGGACTTGCCGCCGAGCCGGTTCATCGCGATGGCGAGCGTCTCGTGCGCCTCCATCGAGATGGACCCGTACGACATCGCGCCGGTGGAGAAGCGCTTGACGATCTCGGAGACCGGCTCGACCTCCTCGATCGGGATCGGCTCGCCCGCGCGCAGCTTGAACAGGCCGCGCAGGGTCATCAGCCGCTCCGCCTGGGAGTCCACGAGGTTCGTGTACTCCTTGAAGATCTCGTAGCGGCGGGTCCTGGTGGCGTGCTGCAGCTTGAAGACGGTCTCGGGGTTGAACAGGTGCGGCTCACCCTCGCGCCGCCACTGGTATTCGCCGCCCACCTGGAGCCTGCGGTGGGCGTTCTCCACCCGCGGGTAGGCGTGCGCGTGACGCTGCGCGACCTCGCCGGCCAGCACGTCGAAGCCGACGCCGCCGAGGCGGGAGGTGGTGCCGGTGAAGCAGGCGTCGATGACCTCCTGGCTCAGGCCGAGCGCCTCGAAGATCTGCGCGCCGGTGTAGGAGGCCACCGTGGACACGCCCATCTTGGACATGACCTTGATGACGCCCTTGCCGTACGCCTTGATCAGGTTGCGCACGGCCTTGCGCTTGTCCATCTCCAGCGCGCCGGTGTCGACCAGGTCCTCGATGGTCTCGATGGCGAGGTAGGGGTTGATCGCGGCGGCGCCGTAGCCGATCAGCAGCGCCATGTGGTGGCACTCGCGGGCCTCGCCGGTCTCGATGACCAGGCCGATCTTGGTGCGGGTCTTCTCCTGGATCAGGTGGTGGTGCACCGCGCCGGTCAGCAGCAGCGACGGGATCGGCGCGAGCGCGTCGGAGGAGCCGCGGTCGGACAGCACGACGATGCGCGCCCCGTCCGCGATGGCCTGGGACGCCTCGGCCCTGATCTCCGCGAGCCGGCGCAGCAGCGCCTCGCCGCCGCCGGCGACCTCGTACAGGCCGCTGATGACGTACGGGTGGAAGCCGGGCAGGTCGTGCTCGTCGTTGATGTGGATGATCTTCGCGAGTTCGTCGTTGTCGATCACCGGGTACGGCAGCACGAGCTGGCGGCAGGAGCTCGGCCCCGGGTCCAGCAGGTTGCCCTCGGGCCCGAGGGTGCTGGCCAGCGAGGTGACCAGCTCTTCCCTGATGGCGTCCAGCGGCGGGTTGGTGACCTGCGCGAACAGCTGGGTGAAGTAGTCGAACAGCAGCCGCGGCTTCTCGCTCAGCACGGCCACCGGCGTGTCGGTGCCCATGGAGCCGATCGGCTCCTGGCCCGCCTTCGCCATCGGCGACAGGATGATCCGCAGCTCTTCCTCGGTGTAGCCGAAGGTCTGCTGCCTCTTGACGAGCGCCTCGTGGGTGGGGATCTCGCGCTGGCGGGCCGGCAGCTCCTCGAAGCGGACGAGGCCGGCGTGCAGCCAGTCGGCGTACGGCAGCTCGGCCGCCAGCTCCGCCTTGATCTCGTCGTCCTCGATGATCTTGCCGCGGGCGGTGTCGATGAGGAACATGCGACCCGGCTGCAGGCGGCCCTTGCGTACGACGTCCTCGGGCTTGAAGTCGAGCACGCCGGCCTCGGAGGCCAGCACGACGAGGCCGTCGGCGGTCACCCAGAAGCGCCCCGGGCGCAGGCCGTTGCGGTCGAGCACGGCGCCGGCCAGGGTGCCGTCGGTGAACGTGATCGAGGCCGGCCCGTCCCACGCCTCCATGAGGGTGGAGTGGAACTCGTAGAACGCCCGCCGCGCGGGGTCCATCTCGGTGTGGTTCTCCCACGCCTCGGGGATCATCATCAGCACGGCGTGCGGCAGGCTGCGCCCGCCGATGTGCAGCAGCTCCAGCGCCTCGTCGAAGCTGGCGGTGTCGCTGCCGTCGGGGTCGCAGATGGGGAAGAGCCGCGAGATGTCGCCGGGGATGCGGGCCGAGGCCAGCATCGCCTCGCGGGCGCGCATCCAGTTGCGGTTGCCCTTGACCGTGTTGATCTCGCCGTTGTGGGCGATGTAGCGGTAGGGGTGGGCCAGCGGCCAGCTGGGGAAGGTGTTGGTGGAGAAACGCGAGTGCACCAGCGCGATCGCGCTCTCGTAGCGCTCGTCGCTCAGGTCGGGGAAGAACGGCTCGACCTGGTCGGGGGTGAGCATGCCCTTGTAGACCACGGTCCTGGCCGACAGCGAGGGGAAGTAGACGTCCGCCTCGTGCTCGGCGCGCTTGCGCAGGCAGAAGGCGAGCCGGTCGAGTTCGAGCCCCTCGTGACCGCCGGTGGAGGAGACGAACAGCTGGGCGAAGTGCGGCATGACGGCCCGGGCGCTCGGCCCCGGCAGGTCACGGTCGACCGGCAGCTCACGCCAGCCGAGCACGGTGAGGCCCTCTTCGGCCGCGATCTCCTCGATGAGGCGGGTGGCCACGCCTCTGGCCTGCTCGTCGAACGGCAGGAACGCGATGCCGGTCGCGTACGACCCGGCGGCGGGCAGCGCGAACGGCACAGTCGCGCGGTAGAACGTGTCGGGGATCTGCGTCAGGATCCCGGCTCCGTCGCCGGTGTCCGGCTCGCTACCCTTGGCCCCCCGATGGTCAAGATTGCACAGCGCCGTCAGCGCCTTCACCACGATCCCATGTCCACGGCGTCCCGCGACGTCGGCAACCATGGCGACACCGCAGGCATCGTGCTCATTGGCGGGGTGGTACAGGCCCTGGGGCTCGGGGATCCCGAGGTGGGCAGCAGGCATTGAATCCCTCCCGTCGTCTTCGTCTGTCTGAACTGCGCTACAGGCGGGGACGACGTTGGCCCTGCTGCATATCGTGGATAGAGGTTACCCCACCCTGCCGGAATGGTGCCCGCCGCGTCCGCATTGAGAACATTCGCACTACTCCGGCATCCGAACGCTCTATCCCAAACCTCCGGCGTGGGGCCCGAAATTCCCCGCGCACGCCGCGGATTCGCGTCACGGAGATCGAGTGTCCCCGGCCCCCGATAGGGTTCACCCATGGAGCGTGACGGGGTCGAACGGCTGCTCGCCGGGGCAGGGGCCGACAGCAGGCGGCTGAGGCACGCGCTGGCCCTGCTCTGCGAGGGCCGCTGGTGCACGCTGGCCGAGCTGGTCAGGCAGAGCGCCACGTCCAGGCGCACGGTCGAGTCGCTGCTGCGCGAGGTCGTCCTGGAGCGCGACGGCGAACGTTTCCGCGTCGCGCTCATCGACACCCCCGCCTACCAGGATCTGCTCGCCGTGGCCGCGCCTCCGGAAGACCCGGTCGCCCACCTGCTGCCGCACTACGCCCACGTGCTCGACCGCCTGACCGCCCTGGTGGCCAAGGCCCCGCGCGCCCGGCATGTGCTCGACCACGTCTCGGCCACGCCGGAGACCGTGCTGCGCCGGGCGCTGCTGCTCGGCGCCCGCTTCTGGCTGCCCGGGGCCCGCCTGCTGTGCGTGGGCGACCACGACCTGACCTCGCTGGCCGTCAAGCTCGTCCACCCCGAGACCGACGTGACGGTGGTCGACGTCGACGAGCGTGTCCTGGCCTACATCGACGAGCAGCGGCTGGGCATCCGCACCCGCTGGGCCGACCTGCGCCTCGGCCTGCCCGCCTCGGCCAGGGACCACGACCTGGCCCTCACCGACCCGCCGTACACGCCCGAGGGGATCGGGCTGTTCGTGGCGCGCGCGGTGGAGGGGCTGACGGACGACGGGCGGGTGCTGCTGGCGTACGGGGCGAGCGAGCGCACGCCGATGCTGGCCTTCAAGGTGCAGCAGGAGTTGTCGGAGCTCAACCTGGTCTACGAGGCCATTTATCCCGACTTCAACCGTTATTTCGGGGCGGAGGCGATCGGTTCCGCCGCCGACCTCTACCTCCTGCGCCCCACCACCAAGACCCGCCCCGCGGTCCAGTCCCGCCTCACCCGTCAGACCACCGCCATCTACACCCACGGCCCCCAGTCGGTCGAATCCACCTTCGAACCATCCACCGCAAAAGCCTCCACCCCCATCTCCTCCGGGGTAAGCGGCGCGCTGGTTTCCGGACCGGCCGCCGCGGACGCGCTGGCGGGCTTCGAAGCGGACCTCCTGGTGGGCGACTGGCCCAAGGGCCTCTCACAGCCGCGGGTCCGCCTCTCGACCTGGCTGGCCAAGCCGTACGCCGCCGCACCGCAGCGGGTCGCCGTGGCGATGCCGCCCGGCCTGGAGTCCGCACTCCCCCGCCTCCTCCTCGCCACCCGAGCCGCCCACGTCCGCCTCGTCGGCACCGCCCTCCCACCCCTGCCCAAGGCCCTGTCACTCGTCTACGAGGTGAACGAAGCAGGCAAAGGCATCCTGGACGCCGTACGCCGGCCGCAGCCGGAAGGCGAGGCCGACACGGTACTGCGCCGAATCTTGGACAACGCCCACGCCAAACTGGCCAACACCTGGCGCGAGGCCCTCATCGCGGTGGCCGCGGCACAGGGCACCTCGCTGACGAAGAACGAGGCCCGCTCCCTGATCCGCGAGGCCGCCGACTGGTCAGACGATCTGACCCCCCTGGAAGCGCCCCTCCACCGCCTGTCCTCCCTCCACGAGGCAGTCACCAGAACGATCACCGCCCTGACCACCACCACCTGACCACCCACACGCCCGAAGACAAGCGCCGCCTCAGGCACCGGCTGCCTCGAGCACGGCGAGATCACGTACCGCATAACGATGGTGCTCGGCTTCCTCCTTCAGCACCACCTTGAGACACCTACGCACGACATACTCCTGGTCGGGATACGGATCCGCAGGCTTGCGACCGCATACCCGATCGAGCTCATCCTCGGTGAGCCCGTCGACGACACGCCGCATCGCGGCCATCCGGGCGAGACGCGGCGCCAGCACCTCGTCCAGCGTCGGGGCGGCATCGCGGGCGAGACCGAGCTTCGTCATCGCGTCGGGCGACATCCAGCCGCCACAGAGGCCCAGCGGATGGTACGGCGCCTCCTCCTCCAGCACCGCGCTGCCCAGCCAGGCGTCGCCGGCGAACAGCAGGTGCCGCAGGGTCTCCACCAACGACCACTCGCCGTCGACCCGCTCGTGCAGCCTGGCCTCGGGCAACAGCCTGGCGCGGTCGAGCGTCGCCGCCCACAGCGTCTCGACGGCCTCCCAAGCAGCCCGGTAGTCGTCGGGGGACGCGGCATCACGCGCCAGCACCCGCGCGGGGTGCCGCCGGTCGAGCTCGGCCTCGACGTAGGCGGTCACATCGACGTCGTTGACGACGACCCGCTCGAAGTCGCCACCGAGGTAGACATCGCTCCCATAGCAGTCGACGACCTTCAGACCGCTGACCTCACAATCCCGGATCTCCAGCCCGGCAAGATCGCACAGGTGAATGCGTCCACCACGGAACTGGTCACTGTGGGCGTACTCAGCAGTCATCAAGGCAGTATCCCGCGCTCCTCCCACCCGTCGCCACGTCCGGCGACCAAGGCTCGGACACCAACGCTGTGGCCTGCTCGCGCCTGCGTCCCACTCTGCGGCACCGGCAGACGGAAGTGTCTCTCTCGCAACGAACACCTAAGGCGAGTAACCGAGCCCCCGCGCGCACCTACTGCCACGGTCGCAACAGAATCGCCGATACCCCAACGGCATGGCTCTCGCCACTTCAACACGCCGCTCCGCCCCAATCACAGGCGACACCCAAGTTCGTCAACCGAACGACACCCTCACCAGTCTCAGCACCGCCAAGCCTGCCGCATGCACCGTGAGCGGCCCCGAGGTCGTCAAGTGGCGGCGACGACGCGGCCCTGTACTGCTCGGCCGAGGCCGTCCAGCGCGACCAGGGCAGCGACCAGATCCTGGGTAGGTTGGGCGGGTTGCGAAGCCTGCCCTGGATCCTGAGGCTGTGTGAACCCCGTGGGTTGCCCAGCCTGCCCAGGGTCTGCAGGCTGCTCCACCTGGCCGGGGTCCGCCGGCTGCCCTGGCCGGCCGGTGCCCGCGAGTCGCCCTAGTTGGCCAGTGTCAGCGGGCCGCTCGGGCCGGCCGGCGTCCTCCGGCCGAGCCAATTGGCCGGTGTCCGTGGACTGTCCGGGCCGGCCGGTGTCCGTGGGCTGGCCAGGCTGACCTGTTTCCGCGGATCGCCCAGGTTGGTCCGTTTCTGCGGATGGTCCTCTGCGGCCTGTCTCTGTGGGCCGGCCCGGTTGGCCGGAGTCGTCGAGTTGCTCGGGGTGGGTGGGCTGGTTCAGCGGGCCGAATTGTTCGAAACCAGCCGGCTTCTGGCCTGGCTGGGTGGGCTGGGTGGTGCCGGTCCAGCTCACCGTTACGTAATGGCCCATCGCCCGGACCTGGGCCAGGCTGCCGGCGGGTGCGAACGCCACGTCCTGCCGTACGAACCCGTCTTTGCGCAGGGCGGAGACCAGACCGTCGGCCGCGCGCCCGTCGCTGAGGTTGAAGATGACGAACTGACCCGCCATGGAGCCGCCCTCGTACGTGGCCTGCAGCGCCTGCGTGCACCCGGTGGCCGACGTGCCCCAGAGGAGTTCGTCGCAGTCGGTGAACTGGCGGGTGGACACCTGCCCCATGCCTGCCAGGCTCTGAGCGGCCGGCGGGAAGACCTCCTCGATCGTCAGCGGCGTGGCGTCGCGCTGGCGGGTGTCGATGGCCGCGTAGAAGGCGGAGGTGAGCTCGGCGTGCAGGGTGGTGGGACGCGGGTCGTCGCCGCGCAGCCACAGCCAGCCCGCCACGGCGGCGCCTGCCAGGACGGCGGCCACTGCGGGGAGGACGATACGGCGGGACATCAGGAGGACGGCCCCGTGATCGCGACGACGCGGCGGTAGACGGCCTTCTCCGCCCCGCGCAGAGCCAGGGTGAGGGAGACGAAGTCGTCCTTGGCGGTGGGTTCGGTGCCGTCCAGCCTGCCGAGCCACACCAGCCCGACGTAATGGCCGAGCGCGTAGCCGCCCGCCTCCGAATAGCCGCCCGGCGGGAAGGCCGCCTTGGGGGAGGTCAGCGGTCGGGCCCAGCCGCCGCGGTAGAGGGTCTTCAAGGACTCGACCAGTTCTGAGGCCGACTTGCCGTCCTTGAGGTTGAGCAGCGTGTACTGGCCGACGTACCGGCCGTCGGAGCTGGCGTACAGGCCGCGGGCGACCTGGGTGCAGCCGGCGTTCGACGTGAGTTCGTGCAGGCGCTCACCCCAGAGGGCCGTGGAGCAGTCGGCGTCGAGTTGTTTGGCGACGAGCTTGAGTTTCAGCTTCTTCGAGACGGCGAGCCCCTTCTGGCTGAACACCTCCTTCTCGGTGAGCGCCTTCGGGTCCTTGGCCCGCTCGGTGACGGGGTTGAACAGCTTGGGCGAGTTCCAGCCATGGAACACCTGCGGGACGGCAGCGTCGGGGCCGAGCACGGAGGCGGTGATCTGCCGTTCCGGCGAGTAGGTGCCGAGGGAGCTGACGACCGCGACGAAGGCTCCGGCGGCGACCAGCACTCCGGCGACCGTGGCGATGATGACGAACAGGCGCTGCTGCTCGGGGCGGAAACCCATGTCGGTGAGTACGGGGAACTGCCAGTCGGAACGTGGGGTCCGGCGCCGCTTGTGGTAGGCGGGCTCCCGTCGCCCGGATCCGTCGTCGTCACCCGCGCCACGGCCGGCGACCGTCAGCCCTTCGGCGTCGAACTCCCCGGTCGCGGGCCCACCGGCCTCCGCCTTCCGCCGCCCGGCCTCCGCTTTCCGCCTCCCGGACACCGGCTCCGACCCACCGGAGTCAGCTTTCCGCCTTCCGTGCGCCGCAGCCGGCCCACTCGACTCCCCTATCCGATGCCCGGACGTCGTCTCCGGCCCACTGGACTCCGCTGTCCGACGCCTGGACACCGCCTCTGAACCACCGGACTCGGCCTGCCGACGCCCGGACGCCACCTCCGGCGCACCGGATTCGGCCCTCCGCCCGCGCCCGAACACGCCCTTCGAACCGCCGGACTCGGCCTTCCGCCTCCCGGACGCCGCATCCGCACCATCGGAGTCCTCTTCCGGCCACCCGAACGCCGACGCCCGGTCACTGTCCTCACCGTTCAGCCAGCCGGACTCCGCCTCCCCATCACCGGGCTCGGCCCTCCGCCCGCCCGACGCCGACTTCCGCCCACGCCCGAACCGCCGCCTGCCCTCCGTCTCCGATGCCTGCCGCGCACCACCGTCCCCGCCACCAGCACCACCGACACCGCCGACACCGCCGACACCGCCGACACCGCCGACACCGCCGGTACTGCCAGCGCTGTCGACCGACCAGCCGCCGTCAACCGTTCCGGCCATGAACATGGCGCCACTGTCAGCACCTGCAGACCTGCCATCGCCCGGCCGCCGTCCTCCGGCCGCACCCGCCGACCACCCATCGTCGGTCGGCCGACCATGACCCGCGTTCGTACCTCCGTCACCGGTCCCCGGTCGCCTATCAGCCGACCACGCATCCTCCGCGAACCGGCCATCGCCCGCACTCACGCCCGAGCCACGACCCGACCGCCGGCCACCGGTCCCATCCGCTGACCGTGCATCATCCGCCGAACGACCACCGTCCGCGCTCGCGCCCCGGCTCCGGCCACGGCCCCACCGCCGACCGCCAGTCGCGCCCTCTGACCCGCCGCCGGTCGCATCTGCTGACCAGGTGTCATCCGCCGGTCGGCCACCTGCCGGGTTCGCGGCTCGGCTGTCGGTTGCCGACCGGCCGCCTGCCATCAGTCCGGCGCCGGGCGCGTCGGTGGACCAGCCGTCGTTCGACAGCAGGCCGTCGCCTGTGCTGGACGCCTGCCAATTGCCGTTCACCGGCTCCTCGGATCGGCCGCCATGAGAGCGGCCGGCTCTGCGGCTGCCGCGGCCGCCTTCCGAACGCCGGTCGTCCGGTTCGGCCGCCTGCGGGCCGCCGCCGGTGGCGTGCCAACCGCGGCCGTCGGTGCCTGTCAGGGGTTGGCCACCGTCCGCGCCCATACCCTCGGCACCGCCTGCCGGCCAGCCGCCGCCGTCAGTGTGCGCGCCGGACCGGCCATGCCCTCGGCCGAAACCGCCACCCTCCGAACGGCGGCTCCGACCACCTGCGCCCGCTCCCGACCGGCCGTCACCAGCCGCCGGCCGACCACTACCATCCGTTCCGGCCGTCCCAGTCATCCCGGCCGTCCCAGCGCCTTGCCAACCGCCACTGTCCGGACCAACAGCCCGCCGACCGCGACCATCCGTCCCGGCGGTCCCGGTCGTCCCAGCGCCTTGCCAACTGCCACTGTCCGGACCAACAGCCCGCCGACCGCGACCGTCCGTCCCAGCGGTCCCAGTCCCAGCGGCTTGCCAACCGCCACTGTCCGGACCAACAGCCCGCCGACCGCGACCATCCGTCCCGGCAGCGCGCCGACCACCACCATCGGTCCCAGCGGCCTGCCTACCGCCACCATCCGTTCCAGCGGCGTTCCAGCCGCCATCGGTACCGGCAGCCGGCTGAGCACCACCGTCCGTCCCAGCGGCGTGCCAGCCGGAACCGGCAGCCGGCCAGCCTCTGCTATCCGTCCCGGCAGCCGGTCTACCGCCGTCGGACCCAGAACCGCGCCGCCCACCCTCGGGACCGACACCGTGCCGGCCCCCGTCCGCACCCGCGTGGGACCGGCCGCTGTCGGCACCGGCACCGTGCCAGCCACCGTCCACGCCCGCGTGAGACCGACCGCCGTCGGCGCTGGTACCGGGCCGAGCACCGTCAGCACCGACGCCGCGACGCCGGCTCTCTGGAGCGGCACCATGTCGGCCGCCGTCCGCGCCGATACCCTCGGCGCCGCCCGCCGGCCAGCCGCCGCCGTCGGTATGCGCGCCGGACCTGCCACGACCCCGACCGAAGCCGCCACCGTCCGAACGGCGGCTCCGACCACCTGCACCCGCTCCCGACCGACCATCACCCGCCGCCGGCCAGCCACCACTATCCGTCCCAGCCGCACCAGCGGCCTGCCAACTGCCGCTGTCCGCAGCGGCAGGCCGACGACCGCGGCCATCCGTCCCGGCAGCGCGCCGACCTCCGCCGTCGGTCCCACTGGCTTGCCAACTACCACTCTCCATACCGGCAGGCCGACGACCGCGACCATCCGTCCCAGCGGCCTGCCAGCCACCGCCGTCAGTGCCGGGGGCGGGCCAGCCGCCGCCGTCCGTCCCAGGGCCGGGCCGAGCGCCTTCGGTACCCGGGCCGTGGTGGCCGCCGTCCGGACCGGCAGCGGCGCCACGGCGGCCGCCCTCCGGGCCCGCGCCGGGCCACCCCGTGTCCGGGGGTGTGCCGTGAGGGTCGGTGGCGGGCCAGCCTGTGCTGTCTGTGGGCGGCGTCGAGCGGGTGCCTCTGGTGCGGCCAGTTTCGTCGTTGCCGCCCGTGCGGCCGCCCTTGGAGGGTGATCTTTTGCGGGCCATCACAGCCCCGCCGCCCCGACGAAGTTCCCGACGGTGAAGGTGACCGCCGCCGCCAGCGCTCCCACCAGCAGCTGGCGTAGCCCGGAATACCACCAGCTGCGCGCCGTCACCACCGAGACGATCGCCCCGGCCACGAACAGCGCCACACCGGACAATCCGGCCGACCAGAGCAGGTCGTGCGCCCCCAGCAGGTACGGCAGCAGCGGCAGCAACGCCCCTACCCCGAATGACAGGAACGACGACACCGCCGCCAGCACCGGCGACGGCAGGTCGCCTGGCGCGACCCCGAGCTCGTTGCGCGCGTGCACCTCCAGCGCCTGGTCAGGGTGGAGCGAGATCTGCCTGGCCACCTCGGCGGCCAGGTCGGGCGCCACGCCCCTGTCCACGAACGTCTGCGCCAGCTCCTCCCGTTCGTCATCGGGATGGCTGGCCAGCTCGCGCCGCTCGACGGCGATCTCGGCCTGGGCCAGCTCGCGCTGGCTGGCCACCGAGACGTATTCGCCGCCCGCCATGGACAGCGCCCCGGCGGCCAGGCCGGCGGCTCCGCCGAGGGCGATGATGCGGGTGTTGGCGGTGCCGGCCGCGACGCCTGCGATGAGCGCGAAGTTCGACACCAGGCCGTCCATCGCGCCGAACACCGACGGCCGTAGCCAGCCTCCGGTGACGTCGCGATGTCGGTGGTGGGCCTCCGCGCGACCGCTCATCGCGAGTTCTTCTCCTTCGTCACGGGTTCAGGCTCGGCGAGCGTCTCGGGAGAGGTTGTTGTGCCGGAGGGCTCTCCTGGCCCGGAGGGCTCTCCCGAATCGTCGTCCGCTGCCTTGGTGCCCGTGTCGGCTTCAGCGGCTGGTGCGGCATCCGTCCCGGCGGTAGCCGTTTCGGTGGAAGCGGCGCCGGTGGAGCCGGTCGTGGTGGGTCCGGGGTCTGCCGGGGTGTCGTCGGTGGCATCCGCGGTGCTGCTCTGGGAGTCTTCCGTACGCGTCGCGTCCGCTGACTCGCCGGCGTCGGCCGTGCCCGGCTGCTGCTTCCCGGTCTCCGGCTGGTCGGAGGCCGC
This sequence comes from Nonomuraea fuscirosea, assembly GCF_035917475.1. Classification (NCBI taxonomy): domain Bacteria; kingdom Bacillati; phylum Actinomycetota; class Actinomycetes; order Streptosporangiales; family Streptosporangiaceae; genus Nonomuraea; species Nonomuraea fuscirosea. The sequence continues at coordinate 6,120,738 of NZ_CP109074.1, forward strand.
GGAGTCCTGCGCGGACGCCGCCGGAGAGTCTCCGGAGGCCGTCGCCGATGGCTTCGCGGCCGTCTCCGGCTCCGAGGTCTCGCCGACCGTGGAGTCGCCTGGAGGGGCGTCGGTCGTGGAGGACTCGCCCGTGCCGGGATCGGCCTGGCCCGCCGCGTGTTCCGGGTCCACTTCGGCCTGCGCGTCCGGGTCGTCCGCCGACGGCGGCGACACGATCTCCACGCCCGTCTTGTTGCGGGTGGCGAAGAAGTAGACCAGGGCGAGCACGAACAGCACGATCGAGGTCCACTGGTTGATCCGCAGCCCGAGGAACTCCACCGCGTGGTCGACGCCGCCGACCGGGTCGATGCGCAGCCCTTCGATCCAGAAGCGGCCGAGCGTGTAACCGGCGACGTAGAGGGCGAACAGCCGCCCGTGGCGCAGCGCCAGGCTACGGCCCACGAAGATGAGCGCGAAGCCGAGCGCGACGTCCCACAGCGACTCGTACAGGAAGGTCGGGTGATAGAGCACGCCGGGCTCGCCGCCGTGCTCGATGTCGATCTCCAGCCCCCACGGCAACGTGGTCGGCGAGCCGTAGAGCTCCTGGTTGAACCAGTTGCCCCAGCGGCCGATGGCCTGCGCGAAGGCGATGCCGGGCGCGACCGTGTCGGCGACGGCGCCCATGGAGATGCCGCGCTTGCGCACGGACAGCCAGACGCCGAGGGCGCCGAGGGCGACGGCGCCCCAGATGCCGAGGCCGCCCTCCCAGATGAACAGCGCCTGGATGGGCTCCTTGATCGCGCGGCTGCCGAAGTAGGTCTGCCAGTCGGTGATGACGTGGTAGAGCCGGCCGCCGATCAGACCGAAGATGACCGCGGGGACCGCGATGTCGATGATCGTCCCTTGCTGGCCGCCGCGGGCGCGCCAGCGCCGCTCGCTCAGCCAGACGGCGACGATGACGCCGAGCACGATGCATAGCGCATAAGCCCGGATCGGGATGATTCCGAGATACCAGACCCCCTGGGAAGGGCTGGGAATCGAGGCAAGGGGCATGTCAGGTGAGGGTAGCGGAAGCGAGGCTACTTGGCCGCCTTCGTAATCTCATCGCGAAGTTGCGACGGGCTGAACAGTACCGGATTGTCTATCTCTGTACCGTTCAATTTCACTGTCGGCGTGTGATCGAGCTTCTGCTCCTCGCTGACCTTCTTGCTGTACGCGAGCTGCGCGTCGGCGTTCTTGTTCGAGGTCACGCACGCGTCGAAGCCGGGATCGGTGACGCCGGCGTCCTTGCCCCACTGCTTGAGCTGGTCGGCCGTGAAGCCCACCTCGCTCTCGGGGGGCTGGTTCTTGTACAGCAGGTCGTGGAAGGCCATCCACTGCTTGCCGTCCGCGATGCACCTGGCCGCGCTGCCCGCCCGTACGGAGTTGGACTTGGTCGGCTCCTGCGAGAAGATCGTGATCGGGTGGAAGACCACCTTGGCCTTGCCCTCCGCGGCCAGATTCTTGAATGTCGGGCCGCTGACCCGCTCGAGCTCCTTGCAGGCCGGGCACTGGAAGTCCTCGTAGATGTCCACCACGGGCGCGGCGACGCCCGCGTTGGCCATCACGACGCTGCCGTCGGGCTGCACGGTGACCGGCGCGAGCGCCGCCCCGGCCTCCTCGGAACGGGAGGTGCTGGCGGCGTACCACACGCCGAGCCCGACGGCGGCCACCGCGACCACGCCCGCGGTCGTGTAGGCCACCACCCGGCGGCGCTTCTCCCGCGCCCGCGCCTCCGCCTGCTGCGCCTTGATCTTCTCGCGCGCCGACTGCGACTTCGTCTTGGTACGTTCGCCCTTGCTCATCGGTCGTCCCCCTCGTCGTCATCACCTGTGTCGCCCCCGATTCCGAGGGCACCGTCGAGCGCGAAGCGGCCCGGCGGGAAACGCACCGTCCAGACGCCGAGCAGGACGAGGCCGAAGTCGCGCAGGATGTCGAGCAGGTAGGTCGGCTCCTGGCCCACCCCCAGCTGCCCGCCGCCGCCGAAGCAGCCACAGTCGATCCGCAGGCCGTTGGCCCATGCCCAGGCGATCCCGAACACGAACGCGAACATGAGCAGCCCGGCGATCACCGCGGCGACCCTGGTGAGCAGCCCGACGATGAGCAGCACGCCGACCACGATCTCCAGGATCGGCAGGGCGTATCCGACCGCGACGGCGACCGGCTCAGGCAGCAGCTGATAGGCCTTGACCGCCACGACGGAGTCGGCCGGGTTGCCGATCTTGAGCGCGCCCGCCGCGACCAGCACCCCGCCCAGCACGAGCCGGGCAACGGTTGTCACCCAGGGTATCGCCGTTGTCGCTCTCGGCAATGCTAGTGACGCGGCCACGTGTGTTCTCCTCTGGATCTGCGCGGAAGTCGCGCACAGTACCGGGATCTCCATCTGACCACGCCGGAGATAAGCATCAGCTAAGCGGGTTCCCCCTGGCTGACCTGGGAGAGTCGCCACTTTTCATGACAAACGACACGAAGGCTGCGCGGCACACTTCAGCGCACCGGGCGGCAGGCTCGCGCGGCGTCACACGCCCGTATCGGCCCGCGTGTTCTCGCGGGCCCGTGTTCAGAACGCGGTCAGCGGCGTACGCCTCGCGCCATGTCCCTGGCAAGCGTGGCGACGGACTCGAGGCCGGCCGCCTCGTCGGGCGCGTCGAGGATGCGGCGGATGAACGCCGACCCGACGATGACGCCGTCGGCGTAGGCCGCCACCTCGGCCGCCTGCGCGCCGGTGCCGACGCCGAGCCCGACGCACACGGGCAGGTCGGTGTGGGCCTTGGTCCGCTCGACCAGGCCTTCGGCGGCGACGTTGACGCTCTCCCTGGCGCCTGTGACGCCCATGAGCGAGGCCGCGTACACGAAGCCGGTGCAGCAGTCGACGACGGCCTTGATGCGCTGCTCGGTGGAGCTGGGCGCGACCAGGAAGACCGTGTCGATGCCCGCCGCCGCGGAGGCGGCGCGCCACGGCTCGGACTCCTCGGGCGTCAGGTCGGGCGTGATGGTGCCGACGCCGCCCGCGTTGGCCAGGTCGCGCGCGAAGCGGTCGGCGCCGTACTTGTCGATCGGGTTCCAGTACGTCATGACGAGCGTGGCGGCGCCGGTCGCGGCGACGCCCTCCACCGTGCGCATCACGTCGGCGATGCGGGTGCCGTTGGTCAGCGACCTGTGCACGGCGTCCTGGATCGTCGGCCCGTCCATGAGCGGGTCGGAGTAGGGCAGGCCGATCTCGATGACGTCGCAGCCGGCTTCCACCAGGGCCGCGGCGGCGGCGATGGCGCCGTCCTTGGAGGGGAAGCCCGCGGGCAGGTAGCCGACGAGCGCGGCCCGGTTGTCCGCCTTCGCCTTGGCGAAAACCGTCTGAAGAGTCGTCATGTCTATCCGTTTCGAAGGTCGAGTCTCACCATGATGCCCTGCCGCCCGCCCGCCCCAGAATCCCCCGCGCCGGTCGGACGCCGATGTGTCGCGGGCGGCAACCCGGCCCGGCCCGGCGCGGGTCGTCAGCGGATCGTCCCGGGCCGCCAACAGCGCCCGGAGCCGAATCGCCCCGAGCCGCCGGCACCGGAAGCCGGGTCCGCCGGCATCCGACGCCGCGTCGCCCGGAGCCGCCGACGCCGGGAGCCGGGGCGCCCGTTCGCGGCGGGTCACGGAGTCTCAGGTGTCAGAGGTTGAAGTACTTCATCGCCGTGCCCATGTCCTTGTCGCCGCGCCCGGACAGGTTGACCAGGATGGTCGCCGCGGGGCCGAGCTCGCGGCCCAGCTCCAGCGCTCCGGCCAGCGCGTGGGAGGACTCGATGGCGGGGATGATGCCCTCGGTCCTGGCCAGCAGCGAGAACGCGGCCATCGCCTCGTCGTCGGTGACGCCGTGGTAGGTGGCGCGGCCGGAGTCCTTCAGCCAGGCGTGCTCGGGGCCGACGCCCGGGTAGTCGAGCCCGGCGGAGATGGAGTGGGACTCGATCGTCTGGCCCTCGTCGTCCTGCAGGACGTAGGTGCGCGAGCCGTGCAGCACGCCGACCGAGCCGGCGGTGAGGGTGAGCGCGTGCTCGCCGCTCTCCAGGCCGTGGCCGGCGGCCTCGTAGCCGTGCAGCGCGACGTCCTGGTCGCCGATGAAGGCGTGGAAGACGCCGATGGCGTTGCTGCCGCCGCCGACCGCCGCGCACACCGCGTCGGGCAGCTTGCCGGTCAGCTCCAGCATCTGGCGGCGGGCCTCGACGCCGATGATGCGGGCGAAGTCGCGCACGATCTCGGGGAACGGGTGCGGCCCCGCGACGGTGCCGAACAGGTAGTGGGTGGTGTCGACGTTGGTCACCCAGTCGCGGAAGGCCTCGTTGATGGCGTCCTTCAGCGTCTGGGAGCCGTTGGTCACCGGCACCACGGTGGCGCCGAGCAGCTTCATCCTGGCCACGTTGAGCGCCTGGCGCTCGCAGTCGACCGCGCCCATGTAGATGACGCACTCCAGCCCGAGCAGGGCCGCGGCGGTGGCGGTGGCCACGCCGTGCTGGCCGGCGCCGGTCTCGGCGATCACCCGCTTCTTGCCCAGCCGCTTGGTCAGCAGGGCCTGGCCCAGCACGTTGTTGATCTTGTGGGCGCCGGTGTGGGTGAGGTCCTCGCGCTTGAGCACGATCCTGGCGCCGCCGGCCCGCTCGCTGAAGCGCGGCACGTCGGTCAGCGTGGTGGGCCGGCCGGCGTAGGTGCGCAGCAGGTGGTCGAACTCGCGCAGGAACTCCGCGTCGTTCTTGGCCTTCTCGTAGACGGCGGCCACCTCGTCGAGCGCCGGGATGAGCGCCTCGGGCACGTAGCGGCCCCCGAAGATGCCGAACTTGCCGTGCACGTCGGGGTCGTCGCCGCGCGCGCCGTTGCCGGCCAGGTCGGCGGCGGTCAGGATGGTGCCTTCGTTTGCCACTGCTATCCCTCTGCTGAGTGGTCGGGGCGCGTCGACGGGTGGGCGCCGGCGGTGACCAGCGCCTCCACTGCCTTGCGCGGGTCCTTTCCGGTGACCAGGCTCTCCCCCACCAGCACGGCGTCGGCGCCGCCACGGGCGTAGGCGAGCAGGTCGTGCGGCCCGCGCACCCCCGACTCGGCGATCTTGATCACATTATCGGGGATCTTCGGCGCCAGTTTCGTGAAGACGTCGCGGTCGACCTCGAGTGTCTTCAGATTGCGCGCGTTGATGCCGATGACCCGGGCGCCGGCGGCGACCGCCCGGTCGAGCTCCTCGTCGGTGTGCACCTCGACCAGCGGGGTGAGCCCGATCGACTCGGCCCGCTCGATCAGCGACACCAGAGCCTCCTGCTCCAGGCAGACGACCATGAGCAGGGCCAGGTCGGCGCCGTGGGCGCGGGCCTCCCAGAGCTGGTAGGAGGTGAGGATGAAGTCCTTGCGCAGGATCGGGATGTCGACGCGGGCGCGGACCGCGGCCAGGTCTTCGAGGCTGCCCCCGAACTTGCGCCGCTCGGTCAGCACGCTGATGACGTGGGCGCCGCCCGCCTCGTAGTCGGCCGCCAGCGCCGCCGGGTCGGCGATCGCGGCGAGCGCGCCCTTCGACGGGCTGGAGCGCTTGACCTCGGCGATCACCGAGATCCTGTCGCCTCCGAGCGCGGCCATGGCGTCTCTGGGCGGCTGCGCCCGCTCGGCCCGCTGCTTGAGCTCGTCCATGGAGACGTCCCGCTGACGTGCGGCGAGGTCGGCGCGCACCCCGTCGAGGATGTCGTCGAGGACACTCGGCCCTTCCGTCCGCTCACTCACGCGCTTGAGGTCCCTCCGGTCGGCTGCTGGGGGTGGCGGAGAGTTCGCGTCGCGTCCGCTCTCTCGCCTTTATCCTGCGATGCTATCGGCCCGCATGGGGTCACCTCGCCACCGGCACCCGGTCAGGGAGCGAGGAACGCCCCGAAGGGCAGATTACGGACGACCCAGTAGACCATGACCACTCCGATGAACACCCACAGCCACGCCGGATGCGCCAGCGTCGTGCGCCGCGGCCGGCCCTGCCACGACCGCAGGACCCACCGTCCCCACCAGAACAGCAGGAACGGGATCATCGCCATGGCGAGCGGGTTGAGCCCGAGCGCGGCGACCGGGTCGAGGTGCGCCAGGGCGTGCATGGTGCGCAGCGTGCCGCATCCCGGGCAGTAGAGCTTGGTGATCATCAGGAACGGGCAGGTCGGGTAGTGACCCGGCTCGTTGGGGTCCACCGCGCCGACCACGGCGAACGCCACGCCGGCGGCGGCCGCAACACCGAGCGGCGGAAGCAGCGCCTTGAGGCGTCTCGTGCCGCGCCGCTCGGTTGTTGCGAAACTCATGTCTCCAGTATCCGCCTTCCGGTACGTGCTCGTCGTCTTTCGCGGCCTAGTACGACGAGTACGAGGACATGCTGGCGGCGAAGATCACGAAGAACAGCACGTACGCGATGATCAGCAGACCGTAGCCGACGGCGCCGATGATCAGGCTGCGCTTCCACCACGTCTTGGCCTCCTCGGAGGCCTGCTGAGCGCCCGCGAAGTCGCCGATCTGCCACTTCTGGTTCACCTGCGACGACTTGACGATCGACACGACGCCGAGCGGGAGGCAGCAGAACAGGGTGGTGAGGATGGCGGGGACGAGGTGGTTGTCCGGCGGGTTGCCGCCGGGGCCGCCACCGTAACCGCCGCCGTAGCCACCGGGAGGCTGCTGGCCGTAGCCGCCACCGCTCGGGGGCTGCTGACCGTAACCACCGCCGTAGCCGCCACCGCTGGGGGGCTGCTGGCCATAGCCGCCACCGCTGGGGGGCTGCTGGCCGTAACCGCCACCACTCGGGGGCTGCTGGCCGTAACCGCCACCACTCGGGGGCTGCTGGCCGTAGCCACCGCCACTCGGAGGCTGCTGACCGTAACCGCCGCCGGGCGGCTGAGCGCCGTATCCGCCGTCGCCCTGGTTACCGTAACTCATGCTAATGACCCCTCATGTCGTCATCTTCGAGTCTGAGTTGCGCGCGGCAGCCTAGCGAGAAACCATCTACTACGAGGACTAACGTCCATCTTGCGGACAATTCGTAATCGGACCGCAAGCGGGTCGTCACGGTCCGGCTACGCGCGGCGCAGGTCACCGCCGGTTTCAGTAGTCGTACGAGGACGACGTGGCGGCAGCGCTCAGGCCCATCAGAGACAGCAGCATGCCGCCGAAGATGAGCCAGCACAACACCCAGATGGCAACCGTGATGTACGAAGTGACCAGACCGCCGACGGCCATGCCGGAGCCCTCCTCGCCCGTGCGCTTGATCCGGTTGAGCGCGACGTGGCCGAGGATCACGCCGGGGATGCTGGTGAGACCGCAGGCGACCAGGCCGATGATGCCCAGGACCAGCGAGGCCACCGCCATGCCGTTGGTGGAGCGGGGCGGCCCGTAGTAGCCCGGCTGCCCGTAGCCCTGCTGACCGTACCCCTGCTGACCGTGACCGCCGTAGCTGGGGGGCTGCTGGCCGTAACCGCCGCTGGGCGGCAGTTGCCCGTAGCCGAGCTCCTGCGGATGGCTGGCCGGCTGCTGGCCGTAACCTCCATGGCCGGGCTGCTGCTGGCCGTAACCGCCGCTCTGGGGCTGCTGCCCGTAGGCCCCGTCGCCGCTGTAGGGCTGCTGCCCGTAGCCGCCCCCCGACGGCGGCTGCTGGCCGTATCCTCCGTTGCCCCCCTGAGGCTGGCCGTAGCCGGGTGGCTGCTGGCCATAGCCTCCCCCCGGCGGCTGGGCCCCGTAGCCGCCGTTTTCACCCTGATCCCCGTAGCTCATGAGCCGGCTCCTCAAATGTCCGTGGCGAGTTGCAACGGCAGCCTATTGAGGAAATGTTCGCCGGGCGGCCAAGGAATCAGAACAATGCGGGATTCGCCAGGGCCGGTGCTCAGCGGGAATCGGTCGGGTCGTCGCCGCGGTCGAGCGCGTCCCAGAGCGCCCTGTCGTCGGCGACCTGCGTCTCGGCGCCGGCCGGCGGGCGCCGCTCCCGGTCGTAGCGGGCCGACATGCCGCTCCACGCGCTCGCGCGCACGACCGCGACCGCTCCTCCGGCGATCATCAGTACGGCCCCCGCGCCGGACACGACGGGCCACCAGGTCACCGGCTCCCAGGGCAGGTCGGTGACGCCGTGGAGCACGTTGCGCTCGCGCAGCCAGCCGGTGACGCCGGCGTCGTCGAGCGCCGTCCACGTCCCGGCCGCGGTGGCCACGCCGCAGAGGGCGAGCAGCACGCCGACGACGCGGCGGCCGAGCCCCTTGGCGGCCAGCACGGCCACCACGCCGGCCAGGCCCGCCAGCGCCGCGGGTGTCAGCACCGGGCTGAGGTCGCCGCCGGTGGGCGCGGCCGTGTCGCCGTTCCCGAGCACCCGCGCCCAGGTCTGCCCGGCGGCGACGAGCACCAGGAGGCTGCCGAGCGCGGTCGCCACGACCCAGCCCCACAGCTCGCCACGCCGGACCGCCGCCCCGCCGCCCTCGACGGCTCCGCCGACCCCGTCAGCTCCGCCAACGCCTCCGACCTCGTCGGCTTCGCCGACCCTGCCGGCGCCGTCAGCTCTGTCGGCCCCGTCTGATTTGTCAGCCCGCATGCCGTCCCGCCTAGCTCAGCACGACGTCGAGCCGGTCGGCGTCGAAGCAGGTGCGCTCGCCCGTGTGGCAGGCCGCGCCCTCCTGGTCGACCTTGACGAGCAGGGTGTCGCCGTCGCAGTCGAGCGCCACGGACTTGACGTGCTGGACGTGGCCGGAGGTGTCGCCCTTGACCCAGAACTCCGCGCGGCTGCGCGACCAGTAGGTGGCCCGGCCGGTGGTGAGCGTGCGGTGCAGGGCCTCGTCGTTCATCCAGGCCAGCATGAGCACCTCACCGGTGTCGTACTGCTGGGCGATGGCGGGGATCAGGCCGTCGGGGTTGCGCTTGAGCCGGGCGGCGATCTTGGGGTCGAGCGACATGCTGCCATTCAACCAGCCCCGCCTCGTGCCCCCGCCACCGCTGTGCCGCGCCCGCCTCCCCCGGTATCAGGCCAGGGCCTGGGAGAGCGTGTCGTAGATGGGGAAGAGCGGCGCCAGGTTGGTGCGCCGCAGCCGCCGCAGCACCAGCCCGTCGGGGACGACCAGCGCCATGGTGCCGTCGCGGTCGCGCAGAGCGGCCAGCTGCCGCACCAGCACGCCGAGCCCCGTGGTGTCGATGAACGTCAGCGCGCTCAGGTCGACCACCAGCCGGGGGCCGTGCGCGCGGACGGCCTCGTCGAGGCACTGGCGCACCCGGGAGACGTTGTCGACGTCGAGCTCCCCCGCCAGGCTGACCACCACCAGCTCCCCGTGTTGGTGTCGTGACATCTCCAGCACATCCACGCCCATGCTCCTCATGTCCCCTCCCACGGGTGGCCCCGCCGAAAAGGTACACCGGTCTGGGGCGCGTCACAGTGGGTTTTACTGAGAACGCGCTACGTGATGGCGTGGATCGGAGTAATTTCGGAGCCGACGCGTGCTAGGGGAGGACACGATCGTGGTGCACGTCGCGGGCTCCGTCCTCGATCCCGATCTGGGTGATCACGTCTGCCTGCCGTTCGAGGGCGAGCGGGAGCGGATGACGGCCGCGCAGGAGTTCACGCTGAACGGCCTGCGCCGCCGCACCAGGGTGGTGCTCATCACGCACGCCGACAGCCCCGAGCGGACGCGCGCGTGGCTGGCACCGCTGGTGCCGGGGTTCGCCGACGCCGAGGACGCCGGCCGGATCGAGATCCTGGCCTGCGCCGACACCTACTTCACCGGCGGTTCGCTCGATCTCCAGCGGGTGCACGCGAAGCTGACCGGCGCCCACGACCGGGCCCGCGAGCACGGGCAGCACGGCGTGTACGCGCTGATCGACGCCTCCTGGGGCGTGGGCGACGCCCGCGGGCAGGCGGCGTTCGAGGCGGCGACCAACGAGCTGTTCGGGGAGCGGTGGCTGGCCGCCGTGTGCCAGTACGACCGCCGGCTGTTCCCCCGCGACGCCCTCGACCGGGCCGCCTCGGTGCATCCGATCTCCCCCGAGCAGGCGCTGCTGCGCTTCGCCAACACCTGCTCGCCGCCGGGGCTGCGGGTGTGGGGGGACATCGACCTGACCAACCGGCCGGCGTTCGCCTCGCTGCTGGCGCGGCTGGAGCACGAGCCGGGCGAGGTCGTGGTCGACGCCACCGGGCTCGACTTCATCGACGCCGGCTCGGCCCAGCTCCTCACCGTCACGGCCCTGGCCAGGCCGTACGGGAGCACCTCCGTGGTGTGCGGGGCGTCCGTGGCCCGGGTGCTCAGGCTGATCAGGGCCGACGAGGTCATCGCCGTGCGCCGGGTGGGCGATGTGTAGACAGGTGTTCTGCACGAGCTTCGCCCGGGGACGGATCACGTTCCTGCGCAGGGCCGTCGCCGAGCACGCCGGCCGCGCGGGACTGACCGGCAGGGGTTTGGAGGACTTCGTGCTGGCGGTCAACGAGATCGTCACGAACGCGGTCGTGCACGGCGGCGGGCACGGGCGGCTGCGGCTGTGGACGCGGGGCGAGCGGCTGTGGTGCGAGATCACCGACGAGGGCCCGGGGCTGCCGGCGGGGTGGATGGGCGACATGCGCCCGCCCGCGGGATTCGACTCCTGCGGGCGGGGGCTGTGGCTCACCAGCATGTTGTGCGAGCACATCACGATCGTGTCGGGTCCCGCGGGCACGAGCGTCACCTTCGCCGCCATGCGCGCGTGAGCCTCGACGCGTTCCCGGGCCCGCACGCATAAGCCTCCGTGCACCCGTGAAGCGTCCATGCCAGGCGGGCGGGAGCGTCAGGAGCGGGCGGCGGAGATCCAGGAGGCGTGCAGGTCGGCGTACACGCCGGGCTCGTCCACCAGCTTCGCGTGCGGCCCCCGCTGCACCAGGCGGCCGGAGTCGAAGACCAGCACCTCGTCCGCGTTCTCCGCCGTGGACAGGCGGTGCGCGATCGAGACGGCCGTGCGGCCCCTGGTGACGCCTTCCAGGGCGCGCGCCAGGCGTACCTCGGTGGCCGGGTCCACCGCGGAGGTGGCCTCGTCCAGCAGCAGCAGGTCGGGGTCGGCGAGGTAGGCGCGGGCCAGGGCGACGAGCTGGCGCTCGCCCGCCGACAGCGACTCGCCGCGCTGCCCGACCGGCGTGGCCAGGCCGGCGGGCAGGCCCTCCAGCCAGTCGGCCAGGCCGAGCTCGGTCAGCGCCAGCTCGATCTCCTCGGCGGTGGCCGCCGGCTTGCCGAAGCGGATGTTGTCCTCCAGGGTCCCGTCGAACAGGAAGCCGTCCTGCGGGACCATGACGATCCGTTCGCGCAGGGAGGAGAAGCGCACGTCGCGCAGGTCGTGGCCGTCCACCGTGACACGGCCTGAGCCGGGGTCCATGAGCCTGGTCAGGAGTTTGGCGAACGTGGTCTTGCCCGAGCCGGTCTCCCCCACGATCGCGACGCGGGAGCGCGGCGGGATCTCGATCGTGACCTCGCTGAGCACGGGCACGCCGCCCGGGTAGGAGAAGTGCACGTTCTCGAACGCGACCTCGATGGGCCCCCGGGGCAGCTGCACGCCCTGCTCGCCGGGGTCGGCGACGTCGGGCGGGGTGTCGAGGACACCGAGGATGCGGCGCCATCCGGCGACGGCGTTCTGCGCCTCGTTCAGCACCTCGGTGGCGGTCTGCAGCGGCGAGACGAACAGCGTCACGAGGAACAGGAACGCCACCAGCTCGCCCTGGGTGATGTCGCCCGACATGCCCAGCCGCACCCCGAGCAGGACGACGCCGGCGATGGCGAGCGCGGCCACGATCTCGGTCAGCGGGAAGACGAAGCCGACGATGGTCTGCGCCCTGGTCTGGGCCTTCTTGTTGGCGTCCACGGCCTGGTCGATCCGCTCGGCGGTGCGCCGCTCCGAGGCGTAGGCCCTGATGACGGCGGCGCCGACGACGGACTCGCTGACGGCGGCCAGCATGTCGCCGGTGCGCTCGCGCACGACCGTGTACGCCCGCGACAGCAGCCGCTGGAAGCGCGGCAGGGCGATCATGAGCGGGACGAAGCAGGCCCAGACCAGTAGGGTGAGCTGCCAGGAGTAGACGAACATCAGCACGGTGGCCACGAACAGCTGGCCGAACGCCACGATGATCATCAGCCCGCCCCACTGCATGAAGGTGCTGATCTGGTCGATGTCGTTGGTGACACGGGAGACCAGGGCGCCGCGGCGCTCGGTGTTCTGGGTGAGCACGGACAGGTCGTGGACGTGCCGGAAGCCCCGCACCCGCAGGGTGGCCAGGGAGGACTCGGTGGCCTTGTAGAGGCGCACGTTCATGACGTACGCGGCCAGGGCGGTGAGCACGACCGCGGCGGCGCAGATCACGACCGCGCCGGTGATGTACGGGACGTCGGGGGTGCCGCCCTTGAGGCCGGTGTCGATCGTCTGCTGCACCGCGACCGGCACGATGATCTTGCCGATGGTGGCGATGACGGCCAGCGCCAGCGTGCCGGCCAGGCCCTTGCGGAACTCGGGGGTCAGGGAGAGTCCGCGGCGGACCGTGGCCAGCGCGGAACGTTCCGAATCGCGCCGGATGCTCTGGACCGTCATGCGCTGATCTCTTCTTCCTCGATCGGGGGAATGTCGATGGCCGCGCGCTCGGCCTCCTCGCGCTCGTAGGCCGTCACCAGGTTGCGGTAGCCGGGGCAGCGCACGAGCAGTTCCTCGTGCGTGCCGCGGTCCACGACGCGGCCCCGGTCGAGGTAGACGACCTCGTCGGCCAGCGCGATGGTCGCCATCCGGTAGGCGACGACCACGACGGTCGAGGCCTGGGCGGCGTCGCGCAGGCCGTGCAGGATCCTGGCCTCGACCTGGGGGTCCACGCTGGAGGTGGCGTCGTCGAGGACGAGCAGGCGGGGGCGGCGCACGACGGCCCTGGCCAGGGCCAGGCGCTGGCGCTGGCCGCCGGACAGGGTGGCGCCGCGCTCGCCGACGCGGGTGTCGAGCCCGGAGGGCATGCGGGCGACGAACCCGTCGGCCTGGGCCAGGCGCAGCGCGGCCCACACGTCCTCGTCGCCGATGCCGGTGTCGCTGTCACCGCCGCCGCCGAGCGCGATGTTGCCGCGTACGGTGTCGTCGAACAGGAACGTCTGCTGCGGGACCAGCGCCACCGACTCCGCCACGCCGCCGTAGGGCAGCTCCCGCAGGTCGACGTCGTCGAGCAGCACCTGTCCCGAGTCGGGGTCGACCAGGCGGGCCAGGAGCTGGACGAGCGTGGACTTGCCCGAGCCGGTGGGGCCGACGAGGGCGACCGTGCGGCCGGCGGGCACCTCGAAGGTGACGTCGTGCAGGACCTCGGCCTCGCCGTAGGCGTAGGAGACGTCGCGGATGCGCAGCTCCGCCGGGGCGGTCGAGGTGGCGGCGGCGGAGCCGTACTCCATGGAGCCGGTCGCGTCCAGGACGGCCTGCACCCGCTCCCAGCCGACCACGCTGCGCGGCAGCTCGGCCAGCACCCAGCCCAGCGCCCTGATGGGGAAGGCCAGCAGGGTGAACAGGTAGGCCACCTGCACCAGCCCGCCGGCGTCGATCGCGCCCGCCGACAGGCGGCCCGCGCCGACGGCCAGGACCGCGAGCACGCCCAGCGTGGGCAGGGCCTCCAGCATGGGGTCGAACAGGCCGCGCACCCGGCCGACGGCGATGTTGGCGTCGCGCAGCTCGTGGGCGCGCCGCCGGAACCGGTCGGTCTCCAGCTCCTCGCGGCCGAGGGTCTTGACGACGAGGGCGCCGTCGAAGCTCTCGTGCGCGATCTCGCTGACCTCGGCGCGCAGCTGCTGGGCGCGGGTGGCCAGCGGGCTGAGCCGGCGCTGGTAGACCAGGTTGAGCACGGCGATGGCCGGGAAGATGAGGAAGCCGACCAGGGCCAGCACCAGGTCGGTGAAGAGCATCGCGATCGCCGCCGTGACCAGCATGACGATCACGCCGACCGCCATCGGCAGCGGCGCGAGCGGCGCCCAGGCGGCCTCGGCGTCGGCGCTGGCGTTCGACAGGAGCTGGCCGGTGGGGTGGCGGTGGTGCCAGGACAGGGGCAGCCGCAGGTACTGCTTGGTCACGTCGCGGCGCGACCTGGCCTGCATGCGGTACTGCATGACTCCGGCCAGGATCCGCCGCCCGGCCACGCCGATGGCCTTGAGCAGCGCGGTGCCGAAGATGAGCAGCACGCCGGTCCACAGCGCGCCCGTCGTGACGTCGCCTGCGGTGAACGAGGTCAGCACCACGTTCTGCGTCGCCCAGCCGAGCGCCCAGGCGGAGGCGACGGTCATGCCTCCGTACAGGGCGCTGGCGGTGACCGCCAGTGTGAAAACCGCCTTTTCGGTGCGGATGGCCACCCCAAGGACACGGAGTCCTTGACGCATCACGGCCGAGGTGACCTTGCTCGCCACGCGGGGGATTTCCTCTCAGACTCGCACGTTTATACGTATGTCAGTATCACGTCTGATCACTTCGTTATTCCCACCGGTAGGGTTGGGCCCGTGACTCATGCTCGTGGCGAACGCGCCGCGCTCTGCGACCTGCTCGACCGGCTCGGCCCGGACGAGCCGACCCTGTGCGCGGGCTGGACCACCGCCGACCTGGCCGCCCACCTCGCCATCCGCGAGCGCAGGCCGGACGCGATGCCCGGCATCGCGCTCAAGCCGCTGGCCGGCTACACCGCCTCGGTGCAGAACCGCCTCAAGACGCGCCTGCCCTACCCCGAGCTGGTCGGCCTGGTCCGCGAACCGGGCGGCGTGTACGGGCTGCTGCCCGCGCTCGACGAGGCGGTCAACACGCTGGAGCTGTTCGTGCACCACGAGGACGTGCGCCGCGCCCAGCCGGACTGGGAGCCCCGCGCGCTGCCCGACGACCTCGAACGGCTGATCTGGAAGCGGGTCTCCAGCGGGGCCCGGCTGACGCTGCGCAAGTCGCCGGTGGGCGTGGTGCTGCACCGGCTCGGCGGCGGCGTCGCGCTCGGCGGGCCCAAGGGCGGCTCCCGGGTCGAGGTCACCGGCCGGGCGGGCGAGCTGCTGATGTTCTGCTTCGGCCGGCAGGCGCACGCCAGGGTGGAGCTCACCGGCGAGCCCGACGCCGTCAGCGCGCTGCGCGAGGCGACCCTGGGGGTCTGACGACACGCCGACCGGCCGGGCCCCGCCGGCCGGGCCCCCGATCGGGCCACGCGATTCGTGCTCACGCCCGCCGAGCGGCCCTCCGCTCAGGCCCGATGACCAGGCCGGAAGCCGATCAATCTTCTGTCATGAGGCACTCACCTGCTGCGCCCCGGCCGTCACGGAAATCCCGGCGCGGCAGGCGCTCGCGCGCGGATTCAAGCCCGTACCATGGCAACAGAAAGAAGCCCCCCGGTTAGGATCATGTACATCTTCACAGAAGATGCCTAGTGATCGCCCAGATCCGGGTATATACGGCTGGGAATGGACTGCAGGAGGCCCCCCATGCAGGTCAAGAAGGTGATCACCTACGCGGCTGTCGCGTTCGTGGTCTTCTACCTGTTCACCCGGCCGGCCCAAGCCGCCGCCGCGGTCAACGGTGTGTTCGACGGAATCATTCAGGGAGCCAATCAGTTGGCCGTGTTCTTCTCGAGTGTTCTGACCTGACGGATGGTTCTGTCTGCGTCAGGTGCTTCCCCGCGCTGCCGGATCGTGTTACGCAGGCAGAATGACAGATCGCCCGAGCGGCACCAAGATCAATCAGCTCGATCCCCACGCCCGGCGGATCCTCGAACGGGCTGAGCTCGAGGGTATCGAGCTGATCCGGTTCCTGTACGCCGACCACGGTGGCGTGATCCGTGGCAAGGCGGTGTCTCGGTCGCGGCTGGCCGAACGGCTCAGCACAGGCATCGGGCACACGGTGGCCATGATGGCGATGAACATGCTCGACCAGCTCCAGGACGTCGAGCACATGGGTCCGGTGGGTGAGGTGCGCATCGTTCCCGACCCCGCCACGTATGTGCCGCTGCCCTACGCTCCCGGCGCCGCGGCCATGTTGTCGGACCTGCGCCGTCCCGACGGCACTCCGTGGGAAGCGTGCGCGCGGACGTTTCTCAAGGACGCCATCGCCGACCTGGCGACCGAGGGTTACACCCTCATTGCCGCGTTCGAGCCGGAGTTCACCCTCGGCCGCAGGCTGCCCGACCCGTCGGGCGGGCCCGACCGGCTGGTGCCGATCGACGACTCGCTCTGCTACGCCGGGCTGGGCTTCGACACCGCCCACGACTACACGATCAAGCTGATGCGCGCCCTGGAGACGCAGGGGCTGCGCGTCGAGCACTACCATCCGGAGCTGGGTCCCGGCCAGCAGGAGCTGTCCGTGCGCCACGCGCCCGCCCTGCGGGCCGCCGACAACCACGTCATCTACCGCGAGACCGTACGCGGGGTGGCCCTGCGCATGCAGATGTGGGCCTCGCTGGCTCCCAAGCCGCTGGCCGACCAGGCCGGCAACGGCACCCATCTGCACCTGTCTCTTTGGAGCGACTCCCGTAACCTGTTCGCCGAGGACGGCGAGGCGCGCTCCGGCTTCATCGGCGGCCTGCTCGCCCACCTGCCCGCCCTCACCGCGCTGACCTGTGGCAGCGTCAACAGCTTCCGCCGGCTGGCGCCGCGCATGTGGTCCAGCGCGTACGCCGTGTACGGCCCCGACAACAGGGAGGCGGCCGTGCGCCTGTGCTCCCCGCTCGGCGACAGCGGCGAGCCGAACCTGGAGCTGAAGCCCTCCGACTCCTCGGCCAACCCCTACCTGGCGCTCGGCGCCGTCATCCACGCCGGGCTCGACGGCATCCGGCGCAAGCTCGACCCGGGCGAGGCCGTGGACGTCGACCCCGACACGGTGCCCGGCCGCTATCCCCGCCTGCCGGCCTCGCTGGACGAGGCGCTGGACGCGCTGGAGGGCGACGAGGTGCTCATGGAGGCGCTCGGGCCGCTGCGGCGCAGCGCGTACCTGACCGTCAAACGGTCCGAGGCGGCCGCGTTCGCCGCCAAGGACGTCTCCTACGAGCTGTTCAACCACCTGCGGGTGTTCTGAGGCCCGCGACAGGAGCGGAGCGGCGCTGACGCCCGGGGCGCCCCGGGCGTCAGTCCGTCGTTCAGCGGACCGGGTGGCCCGCCATCCGCAGGGTCTCCTTGACCTCGGAGATCTTCAGGGTGCCGAAGTGGAACACGCTGGCCGCCAGCACGGCGTCGGCGCCCGCCGCGACCGCCGGCGGGAAGTCCTCCAGCCGGCCGGCGCCACCGCTGGCGATCACCGGCACCCGCACGGCCGCCCTGACCGCGCGCAGCATCTCCAGGTCGTAACCGTCGAGCGTGCCGTCGCCGTCCATCGAGTTGAGCAGGATCTCGCCCACGCCCAGCTCTTCGCCCCTGGCGGCCCACTCCACCGCGTCGATCCCGGTGCCGCGCCGGCCGCCGTGGGTGGTCACCTCGAACCCGCTCGCCGTGCCCTGCGCCCGGCGGGCGTCCACGGACAGCACGACGCACTGCGCGCCGAAGCGCCGGGACGCCTCGGTGAGCAGCTCGGGCCTGGCGATGGCGGCCGTGTTGAGCGACACCTTGTCGGCTCCCGCGCGCAGCAGCCGGTCGACGTCCTCGACCGCGCGGACGCCGCCGCCGACGGTGAGCGGGATGAACACCTGCTCGGCGGTCCTGCGCACCACGTCGAGCATGGTCTCGCGCTCGCCCGAGGACGCCGTGATGTCGAGGAAGGTCAGCTCGTCGGCGCCCTCCTCGTCGTAGCGCCTGGCCAGCTCGACGGGATCGCCCGCGTCGCGCAGGTTCTCGAAGTTGACGCCTTTGACCACACGCCCGGCGTCCACGTCGAGGCAGGGGATGACTCTTACCGCAACGGTCATGCTCGCAGCGCCTCTATCTCGATCTCGACCAGCATGCGCGGGTCGATCAGTCCTGCCACCCGCACCCCGGTGCAGGCGGGACGTACCTTGCCGAAGACCTCGTTGATGGCCCGCCCGGCGAGGTCGAAGTGGCGCTGCTCGACCACGTAGTAGCGGACCATGATGACGTCCTCCCGCGTCAGTCCGCCCATCAGGACGGCTTCGAGCGCGATGTCGATCGCGGTCAGGGCCTGCCGGTAGGCGTCGCCGACGTGGCGCACCTCCCCGTCGACCGTGGACGTGCAACCGGACACGATCACCCGGTCACCCGCCACCACGGCACGGGCGTAGCCGTATTTCTCCTCCCAGATGCCGCCCGAAAACACCCTGTAGCCAGTGCTTTCCATACCGATGTTGCTGACGCTCATCTCGCCCCCTCCCGGCAAGAGCTACACGCGCACCGCGGCCAGCGCGTTTTCCAGTGTGAACGCGTGAGCGTAGAGCGCCCTGCCCACGATGGCGCCTTCCACTCCCTCGGGGACGAGGGAAGCGAGAGCCAGCAGGTCATCGAGGCTGGCAACGCCGCCGCTGGCCACCACGGGCCTGTCGGTACGGGCGCAGATGCGGCGATAGAGGTCGAGGTTGGGGCCCTGCAGCATGCCGTCCTTGGTCACGTCGGTGACCACGTAGCGGGGGCAGCCGTCGGACTCCAGCCGGTCGAGCACCTCCCACAGGTCGCCGCCCTCCTCGGTCCAGCCGCGGGCGGCCAGCGTGGTGCCGCGCACGTCGAGCCCGACCGCGATCCGGTCGCCGTGCTCGGCGATGATCTTCCGGCACCACTCGGGGTTCTCCAGCGCGGCGGTGCCGATGTTGACCCGGCGGCAGCCGGTGGCCAGCGCGGCGGCCAGGGAATCGTCGTCGCGGATGCCGCCGGACAGCTCCACGTTCACGTCGACCCTGCCGATCACCTCGGCGATCAGGTCGCGGTTGGTGCCGCGGCCGAAGGCGGCGTCGAGGTCGACGACGTGGATCCACTCGGCGCCCGCCTCCTGCCAGGCCAGTGCGGCGGCCAGCGGCTCGCCGTGGGCGGTCTCGGTCCCGGCCTCGCCCTGCGTCAGGCGTACGGCCTGGCCGTCGGAGACGTCCACGGCGGGCAGCAATACAAGCGACATTCAGATCCTCCGGTCGAAAGCGAGGGTCACGACAACGGGCGCGAGCAACAGGGAGAAGATGAGGACGCCGAAGCTGACCGGGAGCGAGCCCCACATCAGCCAGGCGATCACCTGGACGATCAGGAAGCCGAGCGCCACCACCGCGTTCTGGGCGCGGTGGCGGCGGGCGAGCAGGCCGCCCTGGCGGTAGAACCGGATCGGCCGCGGGACCAGGCGGGCCAGCGAGGCGCGGCGGCGGGCCCTGCGTGCCTGCCGCTCCTCGTTGACCTGGATCGCGCGGGCCCGCTCGGCCTCGCGCTCGGCCCGCCGCCGGGCGCGCTCCTTGCTCACGGCGCCTCCCGGCGGCGGCGCACGGCGTGCCTGGCCGGGTGCACGGCGGCGCGGCGGCCCCCGGCGTGCCGGGCCGGACGCGCGGCGGCGCGGCGGCTCATATCGTGCCGAGCCAGTTGCGCAGCAGCGCGGCTCCGGCGTCGCCGGACTTCTCGGGATGGAACTGGGTGGCCATGAGCGGGCCGTTCTCCACGGCGGCCACGAACGGCACACCGTGCTCGGCCCACGTGACGAGCGGCTCGGCGAAGCCGTCGCCGGGGCGCAACTCCCATTCGCGCACCCCGTAGGAGTGCACGAAGTAGAAGCGGGTGGCCGCATCGAGGCCGGCGAACAGCACGCTGCCGCCGGGCGCCTTGACGGTGTTCCACCCCATGTGCGGCAGCACCGGCGCTTCGAGCCGCTCGACCGTACCCGGCCACTCGCCGCAGCCCTCGGTCTCGACGCCGTGCTCGACGCCCCTGGCGAACAGGATCTGCATGCCCACGCAGATGCCCAGCACCGGGCGGCCGCCGGCCAGCCTGCGCCCGACGATCTGCTCGCCGCGCACGCCCTTGAGGCCCTTCATGCACGCCTCGAACGCGCCCACGCCCGGCACGACGAGGCCGTCGCAGTCGAGCGCCGCGCCGAAGTCGGACGTCACGGTCACGTCGGCGCCGATCCTGGCCAGGGCGCGCTCGGCCGAGCGCAGGTTGCCCGAGCCGTAGTCGAGCACCACCACGTTCTTCTTGCTCACCACCACAACACCCCCGCCGTGATCGCCAGCGCCGCGCCGACCGCGCACACGGCCGCACCGATCTTCAGGCCCTGCTTGAACAGGGAGAACACACCGCCGCCCAGGAACAGCCCGATGAACACCATCACCCCGGCGAGCAGGTTGTCGGTCATAGCACGCCCTTGGTGCTGGGCACCCCGGTGGCCCGCGGGTCGAGCTCGGACGCCTCGCGCAGCGCCCGGGCCAGCGCCTTGAACTGCGACTCCACGATGTGATGGGCGTTGCGGCCGTAGGGGACGTGCACGTGCAGGCAGATCGCGGCCTGCGCGACGAACGACTCCAGGATGTGGCGGGTCATCGTCGTGTCGTATTCAGGGCCGATCATCGGCGCCATGCCCTCGGGCTCGGAGTGCACCAGGTAAGGGCGGCCGGACAGGTCGACGGTGACCTGGGCGAGCGACTCGTCCAGCGGGCACGACGCACTGCCGAACCGCCTGATGCCCGACTTGTCGCCCAACGCCTCGCGGAACGCCGCGCCCAGCGCGAGCGCGGTGTCCTCGATCGTGTGATGGGAGTCGATGTGCAGGTCGCCCTCGGTCTTGACGGTCAGGTCGAAGAGCCCGTGCTTGCCCAGCTGGGCCAGCATGTGGTCGTAGAAGCCGACCCCCGTGGCCACCTCGACCCGGCCGGTGCCGTCGAGGCCCACCTCCACCAGGACCGAGGTCTCCTTCGTGACACGCTCGACGCGACCTACGCGACTCACAGGACTCCTTCCAGGGCGGCGCGGAACGCCGTCATCTCTTCGCCCGTGCCGATCGACACACGCAGCCATTCGGGCGGGCCCACCTCGCGGATGAGCACGCCGTGCTCCAGCATCCCCTCCCACACCTTCCGCCGGTCGGGGAACCGCCCGAACAGCACGAAGTTGGCGTCGGAGTCGGCCACCGACAGACCCTTGGCACGCAGCCACGCCACCGTCTCGTCGCGTTCGCGCCGCAGCGCGTCGACCGTGCCGAGCAGCTCGGCCCGGTGCCGCAGCGCCACCAGCGCCGCGGTCTGGGTGAGCGTCGACAGATGGTACGGCAGCCGTACCAGCAGCAGCGCCTCCACCACGGCCGGATGCGCGGCCAGGTAGCCCAGCCGGGTGCCGGCCATCGCGAACGCCTTGGACATCGTCCTGGTGACGATCAGCCGCGGATGGGCGGGCAGCAGCGTCAGCGCCGACGGCGTGCCCTCGCGGGCGAACTCGGCGTAGGCCTCGTCCACCACGACCATGCCGGGCGCCGCGGCCAGCACCGCCTCGATCGTCTCCAGCGGCTGCGCGGTGCCCGTCGGGTTGTTGGGCGAGGTGAGGAAGACGACGTCGGGACGGTGCTCCTCGATCGCGGCGGTGGCCTTGCCCGGATCGAGGGAGAAGTCCTCCTCGCGCGTCGCCCTGACCCACTCGGTGCTGGTGCCGCCGGTGATGATCGGGTGCATGGAGTAGGACGGCTCGAACCCCAGGGCGGTGCGGCCGTGGCCGCCGAACGCCTGCAGGATCTGCTGCAGCACCTCGTTGGAGCCGTTGGCGGCCCACACCTGCTCGGTGCTCAGGCCGTGACCGAGGTAGCCGGCCAGGCCGGCGCGCAGCGCCACCGCGTCCCTGTCGGGGTAGCGGTTGAGCGTGCCCGCCTGCTCCCCGATCTCGCGGGCCAGGTCGGCGACCAGCTCGGGCGAGGGCGGGTAGGGGTTTTCGTTGGTGTTGAGCCGGACCGGGACGTCGATCTGGGGAGCGCCGTAGGGCGTCTTGCCGCGCAGATCGTCGCGGATCGGCAGATCGTCCAGGTTCACGCGGTCTCCGTGGGCACTCGCCAGTCGAATCGGGCGCGGATCGCGGCGCCGTGGGCGGGCAGGTCTTCGGCGTCGGCCAGCACCGACACGTGCGCCGCCGCGCCCGCGAGCGCCTCACGGCTGTAGTCGACGACGTGGATGCCGCGCAGGAACGACTGCACGGAAAGACCGCTGGAGTGGCAGGCGCAGCCGCCCGTGGGCAGCACGTGGTTGGAGCCGGCCAGGTAGTCGCCGAGCGAGACCGGCGCGTAGGCGCCCACGAAGATCGCCCCCGCGTTGCGCACCCGCGCCGCGACGGCCGCCGCGTCGGCGGTGTGGATCTCCAGGTGCTCGGCGGCGTAGGCGTCGACCACCTTCAGCCCGTCGTCGATCGAGCCGACCAGCACGATGCCGGACTGCCGGCCGCTCAGCGCCTCGGTGATGCGCTCGGTGTGGCGGGTGGCCGAGACCTGGCCCGGCAGCTCCTTCTCGACCGCGTCGGCCAGCTCGGCGCTGGTGGTGACCAGCACGGCGGCGGCGATCGTGTCGTGCTCGGCCTGGCTGATCAGGTCGGCGGCGACGTGGACCGGGTCGGCCGTCTCGTCGGCCAGGATGGCGATCTCGGTCGGGCCGGCCTCGGAGTCGATGCCGATGCGCCCCTTGAGCAGCCGCTTGGCCGCTGCCACGTAGATGTTTCCCGGCCCGGTCACCATCGTGGCCGCCGGGCACTCCTCGGTGCCGTAGGCGAACATGGCCACCGCCTGCGCCCCGCCCGCCGCGTAGACCTCGTCCACGCCGAGCAGCGCGCACGCGGCCATGATGGTCGGGTGCGGCAGCCCGCCGAACTCCTTCTGCGCCGGGCTGGTGACGGCCAGCGAGCCGACGCCGGCCTCCTGCGCGGGCACGACGTTCATCACCACGCTGGACGGATAGACCGCCCGGCCGCCCGGGACGTAGAGGCCCACCCGATCGACCGGCACCCACCGCTCGGTCACGGTGCCGCCGGGCACGACCTCGGTGGTAACGTCGGCGCGGCGCTGGTCGCGGTGGACCAGCCTGGCCCGCCTGATCGACTCCTCCAGCGCCGCCCGCACCCTCGGGTCCAGCTCGGCCAGCGCCCGCTCCAGGGCCTCGGCGGGGACGCGGGCGGAGGCGATCTCGACACCGTCGAACCTGGCGGTCAGCTCCCGTACGGCTGCCGCCCCGCGATGGCGCACGTCCTCGCAGATGGGCCGCACCTTCTCCAGGGCGGCCTCGACGTCGAGCTCGGCGCGGGGCAGCACGTCGCGCAGATTCCCGGGCAGGGAAGCGCGCATGTCGATACGGGAAATCACCCTGACAGTCTACGGAGTCCGGACCCTGAATCTGGTTCTGTCCACATGGCGGAACGTCTCGGCGGTCGCGGGGCGGCGCTCGCCGACGCACGCCCCGCGACCACCGCACCCCGGACCGGGCCTGCCGGGGTGGCGCCGTGGCCGTCACGGGGGTACGGCCACGGCCGGGGAAAGCTCCGAGCATGTACCACTGCCCCAGGCGTGGGCCGGCTAACGCGTCATACAAAGAAAAACGTGGAGTAACCCAAAGTTAACGTTGCGTCGTTTTTACCCGCTTTGCGGGCGCGGAGGGCGTGTTCACCGGCCTTTCCGGCCCTTCTCCGGCGACGGGTGGGTTCGCCGGCATTACGTGTCCATTATGTCCGGTCCCTTACGCTTACCGGCATGGGACAGTGGCACGGCCCTGACGGCATCCTGGTGGAGGCGATCATCCTCGACGATCGCCCGCTGCTGCGTGTCTCCCATCGCGTCAACGGCCGCACCTACCTCCGCGGCTACTGCGCCACTGTCTCCGAACTCGGCCGGCACGGCGTCGACCTGGCCGAACTCGTGGAACACACGCCACTTGACCATCTGTAGACGCCTCCCCGTCACTGTCGATCAAGCAGACGGGGTACGGCATGCACCATGTCGCGGCTGCCGGCCTACTCGCCGATGCTGGCCCAGCTCGGCACCCTGACCTCCGTCCAGGGTGCGGACTGGGCCGTGGAGATGAAATGGGACGGAGTGCGCGCCCTCGCCTACGTCGAGGACGGCGCCGTCCACCTGATGTCGCGCAACGGCAAGGACATCACCCCCGCCTACCCCGAACTCCAGCTCATGGCCGGCGCCACCGGCCGGCGCCCCGCCGTGATCGACGGGGAGATCGTCGCCTTCGACGAGGCCGGGCGGCCCAGCTTCGAGGCGCTGCAACCCCGCATGCACCAGCGCAACCCCGTCGCCGTGGCGGAGCTCGCCAGGACCACGCCCGTCACGTTCATGGCCTTCGACCTGCTCCACCTCGACGACGACAGCGTCATCGCGCGCCCCTACACCGAGCGGCGCGAACTCCTGGAGAGCACGCTCACGCCGGGCTTCCGCTGGCAGGTGCCCGTCTGGTTCGCCGACCACGCCGCGCGGGCCTTCGACTCCTCGCGGCAACTCGGGCTCGAAGGGGTCGTCTGCAAACGCATGACCTCGCCGTACCGGCCCGGCCGGCGCAGCGGCGAATGGACGAAGGTCAAGAACGTCAGCACCGTCGAGGTCGTCATCGGCGGCTGGAAACCCGGCGGCGGACGCCGGTCGGGGACGATCGGGTCACTGCTGCTCGGCGCGTACGACCCGCGCGGGCGGCTGCGCTACGTCGGCCACGTCGGCACCGGCTTCACCGAGTCCATGCTGCGCGACCTGCTCGAACGGCTCACGCCCCTGGAACGCCGCGACCCGCCGTTCGGCGAGCCGGTGCCGCGCGAGCACGCCCGCGACGCGCACTGGGTGGAGCCCCGGGTGGTCGGCGAGGTGCAGTACGCCGAGGTCACCGGCGACGGGCGGCTGCGGCACCCGTCCTGGCGCGGGCTGCGGCCCGACCGCGAACCGGCCGAGGCGAGCACGAACGAGATCCTGCCCCCGAACACGACCGGCGACGCCGCCGCCGGCTGACGTTTCCTCCCTTTTCTGGACGAGGGGGTACGGACCGCGTTCGCCGACATCCTCACGACACGCCACCCCTGGCCACCCTTCGCGCCCTTATGGTGACTTACAGTGATCGAGACGTGGATCGAGCTGCTCGGGGGCAACTGTGCGAAGAACTCTGGTCACCACCCTGATCACGCTGACGGGCGCCGCGCCCGCGCTGCCCGCGACGGCGGACCAGCCACCCGCGATGCCCGCCGCCCTGTCGGCCGATCAGCCGGCCGAGCAGATGGCCGAGCGGATGGCCGAGCGGATGGCCGAGCAGGTGGCCGAGCAGGTGGCGGCTCCGATCCGGCCCGCCCGGCCCGTATGGGGCGCCGAGGCGTCGCCGCTGATGCGCCCAGGGCGGGCCGTGCGCTACTGGACGCCGGGCAAGCAGGCCAAGGCCACCGCCTCCGACCTGCCCGAGAGCCTGCGGAGCGCGAGGCGGGAGAGCGCGGGCCCGCGCAACACCGTCCACGGAAGCCCGCTCCCAGGGAAGGCGGTCCCAGGTAACGCGACCCCAGGCGACGCGACCCCCAAGAGCGCCGCCGCTCGGCACAGCGTCCCCTCGGCCAAGCGGATCACCCCGGGCGGCGACGACAACGGATACGCCCGCGTGCCCAGGCCGTACACCGGCGCCCCCTACAGCCGCATCAGCGGCCGGCTCTTCTTCGTCAACGCCGCCGGCAGCGGCGACTCCTGCAGCGCCTCCGTCATCCGCTCGGCCTCCAAGCTGCTCATCGTCACCGCCGCCCACTGCGTGTACGGCGTGCCGGAAGGATCGTCCACCGGCCGGTGGCACACCAGCTTCGCCTTCGTCCCGGCCTACGACGGCCGCGGAGCCGGCGTACGGGAGCGGGAGCCGTACGGGCGATGGGGCGGCCGGCGCGCGTGGAAGCCCGACGGATACACCGGCGCCGGCGGCGGCGACTGGAACAGCGTCTACGACATCGCCCTCATCGAGGTCGGCAAGCGCGACCGCACCCTTCAGGACGCCGTCGGCGCCTTCACCCCCATGCTCAACCAGGGCGGCAAGCACACCATCACCACCACCGGCTACCCCGGACTGCTCGGCAGGAAGCCGTACGACGGCAGGGACCAGCTCTGGTGCCTGGGCAGGACCCGGCAGGCCGCCGGCGTCAGCCACGCGGAGAGCATGCTCTCCGCCCGCAGCGCCACCGGGCAGGCGGCGCGGGCGGGGCGGCTGGAGACGTACAACTGCCACCTGTTCAAGGGGCACAGCGGCGGGCCGTGGATCATCAAGGGCACCGGCGACCTGGTCGGGGTGCTGTCTGCGGGCAAGGAGGACGGCGAGGCCGACGGCAACTCCGTCGCCAACGCGCTCAACGTCGAAGGCTACGGCGCGATCGTCAAGCAGGCCGACCCGGACGGCGTCTACGACGCCCTGTCCGTCAAGCTGAGCGGCCCCGCGCGCCCGGTCGCGCGCGGCGGCTCGGCGACCGTCACCGCCACCGTCACCATGCGCGGGCTGGCCGCCGCCACCCAGGTGCCGGTCCAGCTCACGTTCCCGGCCGGCCTGCGCCCCGCCTCGGCCGGCGGGGCCGCCTGCAAGAGCACGGGCAGGAACGTGGCCTGCACGATCGCCGCCGTGCACCCGGGCAAGCCGGTACGGATCACCGCCCGGCTCGACGTGGCGGACGACGCCGCGCGCCGGCTGCCGATCACCGCCCGCGTCACCTCCACCCGCCTCGACCCGACCCAGCGCGACAACACCGGCACCCTGCGCCTGCACACCCGCGCCTGACACCGGCCAGGCGGGTCAGGCCGGGGACGGGGCGGAGCGGCCCTCGTCCGGCCGGGCCGGCACCGGAGCCGGATCCTTCAGCGTCCTGGCCACCAGCCAGGCCAGGACCGGGAACACGATCAGGCAGGCCAGCGCCACCCTGAGCGACGACGCCTCCGCAACCGCGCCCACCACCGGGCTGGCCAGCCCGCCCACGCTCACCGCCAGCCCCAGCGTCACCCCGCTGGCCGTGCCCACCCTGGTCGGCAGGAAATCCTGGCCGAGCGTGACATGCAGGGAGAACGGCGCATACAGGGCGATCGACGAGGCCGCGACGAACACGTACGCCACCGGCCCCGGCACCAGCACCACACCCGCCACCGCCGGGACGGCCAGCGCGTACGCCAGCCGCATCGTCCGCACCCTCCCCCACCGCCCCGCCAGCCTGCCGCCCAGCACCGTCCCCACCGCCCCGCCGGCGAACAGCACGAACAGCGCCACCGCCCCCGCCGCCCCGCCCCCCATGTAAAGGGCCACGAAGGCGCTCAAACCCACGTACACGACGGAACGGAACACGATCACCAAAGTCAGCCTGACGAACGACGGCCAGTCGTCACTCCCCGAGACCGGCCCCCCGGCCAGCCCTGCGGCCTCGGCCGCCCGCTCACCCCCGGACAGCGCCCTGATCGCCGGCAGCGTCACCACGGCCCCCAGCACCGCCGGCAGCAGCAGGAACGGCGAAGCCCCCAGACCCCACCCCGCCAGCAGCGGCGTCACCAGCACCGGAGCCGAGGCGAACCCCAGCGTCCCGCCCAGCGAGAACCAGCTCATCCGCACGTGACTGCCCTCGCTCGCGATCCTGGCCAGGCGCGCCGACTCCGGATGGTAGGCCGCCACCCCCAGCCCGGACAGCGCCACCGCCAGCCAGGTCAGCACGTACGAGTCCGTCACCCCGCCCGCCGCCACCCCCGCCCCGGCCAGCACCATGCTCACCGGGATCAGCCACGGCATGCGCCACCTGTCCGTCAGCACCCCGAACAGCGGCTGCACGATCGACGACAGCAGCGTGGCGGCCAGCACGATCCCGGACACGGCGACGTACCCGTAACCGCGCCCGGCCACCAGGAACGGCACGAGGGCGGGGACCGCGCCCTGGTAGAAGTCCACGGTGGCATGGCCGGCGGCGAGCATGGGGATCCTGTTCACCGTTCCATCGTTCATCAGGGTGTTCTGGCTCGCTTCCGATAAAATGCCAACTCATGCCGGAAATCCGCCACCTGCCCGAAGCGCCCACCGGCCGCCGCCCGCTCCCGCCCGGCGCGGGCATCGACGCGCACCGGCACGACACGCACCAGATCGTGTACGCATGCCGCGGCGTCCTGTCCGTCACCACCGGCACGGGGATCTGGGTCGCACCCGCCAACCGGGCCATCTGGGTGCCGGCCGGAACCGTGCACGAGCACCGCGCGCACGGGGACACCGACCTGCGGCTCGTGGGGCTCACCGGCAACCCGCTCGGGCTGGAACGGCCGGCGGTGCTGGTGGTACGGCCGCTGCTCCGCGAACTGATCATCGCCTACACCGACCCCACCGGCCCGTCGGACGGCCCGTCCACCGGCCCGTCCGGCGGCCCGCCCGGCGGCGCGCCCATCACCCCGCAGTCGTCAGGGCCGGCCGCCGGCGGGCGCGAGGGTGACGGCGGGGAGCGGGAGCGGTTGCTGGCCGTGCTGCTCGACCAGCTCAGCAGCGCCCCGGAACAAGCCCTGCACCTGCCCGCGCCCAGGGACTCCCGCCTGGCCGCCGTCTGCGCCCTGCTGCACCGCGACCCCGCCGACAACAGCACCCTCGACCAGCTCGCCGCCCGCGCCGGCACCAGCGGCCGCACCCTCGCCCGCCTGTTCAGGGCCGAGCTCGGCATGAGCTTCCCGCAGTGGCGCACCCAGCTCCGCCTGCACCACGCCCTGCTCCTGCTCGCCGACGGCGTCCCCGTGACCGCCGTCGCGCACCGGTGCGGGTGGGCGTCGGCGAGCGCGTTCATCGACGTGTTCCGGCGGGCGTTCGGGTACACCCCGGGCCGGGCCTTTACAATGTAGATTCGCTACACTGGGATGTCGTGAGCAAGACGAAAGGCAAGGGCGGCACCCCCGCCACCGTGGCGCTGGCCAAGGCGAAGGCGGAGTTCACGCTCCATCCGTACGAGCACGACGCCTCGGCCCAGGCCTACGGCGAGGAGGCCGCCGACGCGCTCGGCGTGCCGTACGAGCGGATCTTCAAGACCCTGGTCGCCGAGGTCGAGAGCGGGCTCGCGGTGGCGGTCGTGCCGGTGGCGGGCAAGCTCGACCTCAAGGCCCTGGCCGGCGCGCTCGACAGCAAGCGGGCCGAGATGGCCGACGCCGCGAAGGTCGAGCGGGTGACCGGCTACGTCGTTGGCGGCATCAGCCCGCTGGGGCAGCGCAAGCAGCTGCCGACCGTGGTCGACTCCTCGGCGCTCGGCTTCGACACGATCTACTTCTCGGCCGGGAAGCGGGGGCTGCAGATCGAGACGGCTCCCGGCAACCTCATCACCCTCACCCGAGCCGTGACCGCACCCATCGGCAAGGCCGGCTGAGCTCGTCCCCGCACGGGCGCTCAGTGACCGGCGCGACGGCCCTCGCCGGGCTGTTCCGGACGCTCACGCACCGGCGGCCGGACGACCCGCTCGGGCCGCCGCGGAGCCTGAACGACCGGCCGCTCGGGACGGCTCCGTACCGGAGGCGGCACAGCGGGCCGCTCAGGACGACTCGGAGCCTGAACGGCTGGCCGCTGCGGACGGCTCGGGGCCGGAACGGCCGGCTGGGCGGGGCGGACGCCTACCGGCGGCGGTGACGGCGCGAGGGCGTCGCCGGTGAGCCACTGGCGTAGCCGCTGCGACCGCCGCGGCCCGGGATCGTCCGTGGCCGAGTGGCCGAGCAGCCACTCGAACAGCCGCCGGTGCCGCCGGCCGAAGGGCCGTACGCCGCGCTTCTTCCGTTCCTCCTCGGCGAGCGCCTCCTTCAGCCCCGGCGTGTGCCCGCCGCCGAATCGCGCCATGTCCGGCCCGGGGAACCCGCGCGGCTCCGTACGCCGCAGCGCGGGCCCCATCGACTCCACCCAGATCGGCCCGGGCAGCGACGCCCCCTGCACCGACCCGTACGAGCGGCCCCCGATCTCGACCCCCCGCAGCGGGAACTTGTAGGACCCGCGGATGTCCCCCACGCTGACCGCCGCCGCCAGGGCGGGCGTGTAGCCGGCGAACCAGGCCGAGGTGTAGCCGTTGTTGGTGCCGGTCTTGCCGGCGGCCGGGCGGCCGATGCTCTGCCCCTTCATCGTGCCCTGGTCGAAGACGCCCTTGAGCACGTGGTTGACCGCGTCGGCGATCGGCCGCTCGATGACCTGCTCGCACGAGGGCGGCACGTGCGTACGCCGCCCGTCCCTGCCGATGATCTCCATGATGGCCAGCGGCCGGCAGTAGAGCCCCCTGGCCGCGAACGCCGCGAACGACGCCGCCACCGTCACCGGGTCCATCTCGTTGACGCCCAGCGTGAACGTGGGCACCTCGCGCAGCGGCCCGCCGTCGGCGCGGGCGATGCCGAGCTTCTTCGCGGTGCGGACCACGTTGCAGAGCCCGACCTTGCGCTCCAGCATCATGTAGAAGATGTTCACCGACTTCCAGGTGCCGGTCTCGATGCTGTGCGGGCCGCCCGAGCCCTCGCCGCTGGCGTTCAGGATGCGGGTGTCGGGGTCGTTCACGGAGTTGCCCGAGCAGTCGCGGTAGCCCTGCGACGGCGACATCGCCCCCGGCGTCTGGAAGCCGTCGCCGAAGCGCCAGCCCTGCTGCAGGGCCGTGGCCAGGGTGAACACCTTGAACGTCGAGCCGGCCTGGAAGCCCTGGCCGCCCCCGTGCGCCACGTCGGCGGCCAGGTTGAAGGTGGTCCTGGAGCCGTTCTTGCGGTTGCCGGGGTTGCGGCCGAAGCGCTTGCTGGCCGCCATCGCCCTGATCCGCCCGGTCCTGGGCTCCACCATCGCCTCGGCGGCCACCTCGGTGTCATCGGGCGAGACGTGCTCGCGGATGGCGCGGTCGGCGGCGCGCTGGGCGATCGGGTCGAGGCTGGTCCTGATCACCAGGCCGCCTCTGGCCATCCTGGCCCCGCGCTCGCGGGCGGTGTTGCCGAAGACGGGGTTCGACAGCAGCTCGCGCTGCACGTAGAGGCAGTAGTACGGGTAGTCGCTCTGCGCGCAGCCGCCCGGCTCGGGCTTGAGCCTGATGTTCAGCGGCACGGCCTTGGCGTCCGCCGCCTGCTGCTGGCTGATCAGCTTGAGCCCGGCCATGCGGTCGAGCACGAGGTCGCGGCGCATCTTCAGCCGCGCCTGGTGCGTCGCGCCGAGCGAGGGGTCGGTCGAGTACGGCATCCGCACCGCCCCGGCCAGCGTGGCCGCCTGGGTCAGCGTCAGCCGGGAGGCCGAGGTGGAGAAGAAGCGCCTGGCCGCCGCCTCGATGCCGTAGGCGCCCGCGCCGAAGTAGGCGATGTTCAGGTAACGCTCCAGGATCTCGTCCTTGCGGTACTTCTTCTCCAGCGCCAGCGCGTACCGCAGCTCGGTGATCTTGCGGGCCAGGTTCGGGGCGCGGGCCTTGTCCCGCTCGGCGTCGGTGCGGGCGCTCTCCACCAGGATGTTCTTGACGAGCTGCTGGGTCAGCGACGAGCCGCCCTGCTTGATGCCGCCGGCCTGGGTGTTGGTGAGCAGCGCCCGGAGCGTGCCTCTGACGTCGAGGCCGCCGTGCTCGTAGAAGCGGGCGTCCTCGATCGCCACGATCGCCTTGCGCATCACCGGCGCGACCGCGGCGAGCCGGACGGCCGTCCTGTTCGCCTCGTAGAACTGGGCGAACTGGCGGCCGTCCTTGTCGAGCAGCCGGGTCACCTGCGCGAGCGGCTCCTCGCGCGGAGCGGGCGGCAACTCCACGAACGTGTTCGCGACGCTCATCGTGGCCAGGCCGCCCCCGCCGACCACGGGTGCGGCCACCGCGGCCACCAGCACTCCTCCGAGTGCCCCCGCCAGGCCGAGCGACACGACCGATCTGAGTAGGCTCACGCTAGATGATCTGCGACGTCCGGATCAGCGGCAAACGCCCGCTTGGCACCTCTTTACCGGGGCGTGTTCACCGTTGACGCGCCACCTCGGGCCCCGGGCGTCACCGTTGACGCGCGACGTCGAGCTCGTGTGACGCGCCTGGCCTCACCGCTGGCGGGTGACGTCGCGTCGGCTTCACCGCTGGCGGGTGACGTCGCGCCTGGCTTCACCGCTGGCGGGTGATGTTGAGCCCCAGCGAGGCGAACTGCTCGAACGGCCGGTGGTAGCCGCGCTCGATGTGGTGCACGCCGCGCAGCGTGGACGTCCCGTCGGCCACCGCCGCCGCCAGCACCGCCGAGAAGCCCGCCCTGATGTCGGGCAGCGTCACGTCGGCGCCCTTGAGCTTGGACACGCCGCGCACGACGGCCGAGTGGCGGGCGTTGGTGTCGTGGTAGCGGCAGGCCGGCCCGCCCAGGCACTGGTCGAACACCTCGATCTCGCAGCCCATCTTCTGCAGCGCGGGCACGTACACCAGGCGGTTCTCGAAGACCGTCTCGTGCAGCACCGACATGCCCTGGCTCTGCGTGAACAGCACCATCAGCGGCGTCTGCCAGTCCGTCATGAAGCCCGGGTGGGTGTCGGTCTGCACGGCCGCCGCGCGCAGGCCCTCGGGGGGCGCGGTGGCGCAGACGTACTCGTCGTTGATGTCGAACCGGGCGCCCATCCTGGCCAGCGTGGTGATCGCGGTGACCAGGCGGTCCTGCGGGCAGCCGTGCACGCGTACCTCGCCCTGGGTGACCAGGCCCGCCGCCAGGTAGGAGAACGCCTCGATGCGGTCGCCGGTCAGCCAGGTGGAGGCGCCGCGCAGCCGTTCGACGCCCTCGATGACGATCCTGCGGTCGGGCGACAGCTCGATCCTGGCCCCCATCCGCTGCAGGAACAGGGCCAGCTCCACCACCTCGGGCTCCATGGCGGCGTTCTTCAGCACCGTCTTGCCCTCGGCCAGCACCGCCGACATGAGGATCGTCTCCGTCGCGCCCACGCTCGGGTACGGCAGCTCGATCCTGGTGCCGTTGAGCCGCTTGGCCTTGGCGTAGATGCCGGTGTCGCCCACCTCCACCTCGGCGCCCATCGCGCGCAGCGCCTCGACGTGGAAGTTCACCGGCCGCCGCCCGATCGGGTCGCCGCCGACCAGCGGCACGAACGCCTCCCCCGCCAGGTGCAGGAGGGGGCCGAGCATGAGGATGGGGATGCGGTTCAGGCCCGTGAACGCGGCGGGCACCCGCGGCTCGATCTCGGGCCCCTGCTCGATCCTGATCTCGGTACGGGAGATGTCCACGTTGATGCCGAGGGCGCGCAGCATGGCGGCGGTGATCTCGACCTCGCCCACCTCGGGGGCGTTGTGGATGCTGCTCTCGCCGTTGCCCAGCATGGCCGCGACCATGTGCTTGGACACGCCGTTCTTCGATCCGCGTACTTCGACGTCACCCCGGAGCGGGCCGGAGGGTTCTATGAGCCAGACCTCTTCTGCAATCACGAAATGAGCCTAACCGGGGGATACCATCGAGCTGATTCGGCCGTACATGCGAGGGGGAGTGGCGTGACGAGGGAAGTACGCGCTTTTGCGGTAACTGTCCTCACACTCGCCGCTCTCGGGGTCGCCGCCGGGCTGCTCTGGTCAGGGCTGACCCCTCGCGCTCCGTACCAGGTCACCGAGCGGGGCACGGTGCTGGCCGACCCGACCACGCAGGCGCTGATCGCGGCCGACGGCTGGTTCGCGGTGATCACGGGCGGGCTCGGGCTGCTGTGCGGGGGCGTCGCCTGGTTCTCGGGGCGGCGCTGGATGCTTCCCGTGCTGCTGGGGCTGTGCGCGGGCGGGGCGCTGGCCTCGTTCCTGACGTTGTGGACCGGGTCCACGTTCACGATCGGCGCGGTCACGGTCGAGGCCGCCGCGGCGCCCGGGGTGAAGGTCGTCCCCGGCGCGCTCAAACTGACGGCCTCCGGCGTGATGGTGTCGTGGCCGCTGCTGGCCGTGGGCTTCTTCGGGCTGCTCGAAGGCATGCACGGCTACCGCGACTCGCCCCTGCGGCAGCCGTACGGCGGCCTCGGCCCGAGCTGACGCGCGCCGAGCCTGCCCGCTTCCAGGACCACCGTCACAGGGGTGGTCTGCGCAGGCCGTGGCCGGTGGCCTGTTCGAACGCCCGCGCCACCCGCAGCACCCTGGCGTCCTCGAACGGCCTGCCCACGATCTGCACCCCCACCGGCAGCCCGTCCCCGGTGAACCCGGCCGGCACGGAGGCCGCGGGCGCGTGCAGGACGCTGATCCAGTACGCCGAGCGCATCCAGGCCAGGTAGTCGGGCAGCGGCTCGCCGTTGATCTCGCTCACGTGCGGCTGCTCGACCGGGAAGGGCGGCACCTGGCTCACCGGCGCGATCAGCACGTCGTAGGTGTCGAAGAAGGCCGCCATGCGCTGGTAGAGGCCGCTGCGCGCCACCTCGGCCCGGACCAGGTCGGCGCCCGTGACCCCGCGGCCCTGCTCGACGTTCCAGGCGGTGTTGGGCCCGAGCCCGCTCTTGTCGCCGTGGGCGAGCAGGTAGAACCAGGCCCGGTAGGTCCTGAACGCCTCCTCCGCGCCGCTCAGGTCCAGCTCCACCTGCTCGACATGAGCGCCGAGCCGCTCCAGGACGGCGGGCGCGGTCGCGGTCACCGCCGCCGTCCGCTCGTCCACGGGCAGCCCGCCCAGGTCGGGACTCCACGCCACGCGCAGCCCCGCCACGCCCTCCTCGGGCTCGGGCGCGAAGACCTCCTTGATCGAGTACGGGGAGCGCCGGTCGAACCCGGCGATGGCCCCGAACATCAGCGTGACGTCGTCGACCGTCCTGGCCATCGGACCGGGCACGGACAGGGTGTACCAGGCGGCGGTGTCGGAGTGGCTGGGCACCCGGCCGGGCGTGGGCCGCAGGCCGACCACGTTGCAGAAGGACGCGGGATTGCGCAGGGAGCCGCCCATGTCGGAGCCGTCGGCCAGCGGCACCATGCCGGTGGCCAGCGCGGCGGCCGCTCCCCCGCTGCTGCCGCCGGCGGACTTGGACAGGTCGTAGGGGTTCCTGGTCGCCCCGAACACCTCGTTGACGGTGTGGGAGCCGGTGCCGAACTCGGGGGTGTTCGTCTTGCCCATGGTGATGGCGCCCGCCGCGCGCAGCCGCTGGACGACCACGTCGTCCCGGTCGGGCACGTTGTCGGCGAACAGCGGCGAACCGTACGTGGTGCGGATGCCCGCCGTGTCGGCCAGGTCCTTGTGCGCGACCGGCACCCCGTGCAGCGGCCCGGCGGGCCCCTCCCGCCGCAGCACGGCGTCGGCCGTCTCGGCCGCTTGGAGCGCCTGGTCGGCGACGAGGGTGACGACGGCGTTGACGTGCGGGTTGACCTGGTCGATGCGGTCGAGGTGGGCTCGGACGACGTCCACCGCGCTCACCTGCCTGGTCCTGATCAGCTGGGCCAGCTCGGTCGCGGTCAGGTAGTGCAGTTCACTCACGCCTGCGATCCTGCCCCAAGCCCGCCCGGAGAGCGACGGCGACCCTTGCCCACGAACAACCACCTCCCACAGGCGATCATTGCCCACACCACCAGGAACCCGGCCCACTGGCGCACGTCATGGCGGAACGTCCGTGGTGCCTGCATCACCACGGACCCGGCCCACTGAGCGCGCGTCACGGCGGCCGGCCACGCCCACCTGGTGAGCGTCCCCCTGGACAGAGCCCGGCCCCGTGCGGCGGCAGGAGCCGGCCGCCGCGGAGCCGTAAAGATGGAAAAGAACTCAGGCGCCCAGACAGGCGGGACCGAGCAACTGCTTGAGCTCGCCTATGAGAGCCGGGGAGGGTGCGACGCGGAGACGATCATCGAGGCGCAGAACAGTCGTCCTGGGGCCGTTGTGGATCTGGAGGTGCACTTCCGACGGGCCCGGATGCGTCGCAAGGATCTCCTTCAGCCGCTCCACCACCGGCGGCGTGCAGCGCCGCAGCGGCAGGCTGACCAGCAGCGGCCCGCCCGTCACCTGGGACAGGTCCGGCGCCGTCACCTCCATGGCGATCAGCTTGGCGACGTCCTCCCGCTTGTCCATGCGCCCCTTGACGAACACGATCGCGTCCTCGGCCAGGATCGTCGAGCACAGCTGGTACGCCGACGGGAAGATCATCACCTCGATCGCGCCCTCAAGGTCCTCCAGCTGGGTCAGCACCCACGTGTCGCCCTTCTTGGTGACCTTGCGCTGCATCCCGCTCAGGATGCCGCCCACGGTCACCACCTGCCCGTCGGCCCGGCTCTCGTCCTGCACGGCCGCGATGGAGCAGTCGGCTCCGGCCGCCAGGACGTGCTCGACGCCGAACAGCGGGTGGTCGGACACGTAGAGGCCGAGCATCTCGCGTTCGAACTGCAGCAGCGTGGTCTTGTCCCACTCCCCCACCGGGATCCGCACGTCGAAGGTCCGGTCCTCGCCGCCGTCGATCGCGCCGAACAGGGAGTCCTGGCCGATGGCCTCGTTCCGCTTGATGTCGATGATCGCGTCGATCGCCTGCTCGTGCACCATGACCAGGCCCTTGCGGACGTGGCCGAGCGAGTCGAACGCGCCCGACTTGACCAGCGACTCGATCACGCGCTTGTTGCAGACGACGGCCGGCACCTTGCGCAGGAAGTCGGTGAAGTCGGTGAAGCGGCCCTTCCGCCTGCGCGCGGAGATGATGCCGTCGACGACGTTGCCGCCCACGTTGCGCACCGCCGACAGGCCGAAGCGGATGTCGGTGCCGCGCGGGGTGAAGTCGAAGTCGGAGTCGTTGACGTCGGGCGGGAACACCTTGATGCCCATGCGGCGGCACTCGTGGAGGTAGAGGGCCGACTTGTCCTTGTCGTCCTTCACCGACGACAGCAGCGCCGCCATGTAGGCGGCCGGGTGGTTGGCCTTGAGATAGGCGGTCCAGTAGGCGATGAGGCCGTAGGCGGCGGTGTGGGCCTTGTTGAAGGCGTAGTCGGAGAACGGCAGCAGGATGTCCCACAGCGCCTTGACGGCGGCATCGGGGTAGCCGTTGTCCTTCATGCCCTGCTCGAAGGAGGCGTACTGCCGGTCCAGCTCCGCCTTCTTCTTCTTGCCCATCGCGCGGCGCAGCAGGTCGGCGGCGCCGAGCGAGTAGCCGGCCACCCGCTGGGCGATGGCCATGACCTGCTCCTGGTAGATGATCAGGCCGTAGGTGGTGTCGAGGATGTCCCTGAGCGGTTCTTCCAGCGCCGGGTGG
This sequence comes from Nonomuraea fuscirosea, assembly GCF_035917475.1. Taxonomy (NCBI): domain Bacteria; kingdom Bacillati; phylum Actinomycetota; class Actinomycetes; order Streptosporangiales; family Streptosporangiaceae; genus Nonomuraea; species Nonomuraea fuscirosea. Next base: position 6,157,684 of record NZ_CP109074.1, read on the forward strand.
ATCGGCGTGATCTCCTGCTGGCCGTTCTTGCGCAGGGCGTAGTTGGTGTGGGAGTTGGCGCCCATCGGGCCGGGGCGGTAGAGGGCGAGCGCGGCGGAGATGTCCTCGAAGGTGTCGGGACGCATGAGGCGCAGCAGCGAGCGCATGCCGCCGCCGTCGAGCTGGAACACGCCCAGCGTGTCGCCCGTGGCCAGCAGCTCGTAGCTCTTGCGGTCGTCGAGCGGCAGCCCCAGCAGGTCGACCTTCTCCCCCGTGGTCGCCTCGATCAGCTTCAGGCAGTCGTCCATGATGGTGAGGTTGCGCAGCCCCAGGAAGTCCATCTTCAGCAGGCCGAGCGCCTCGCAGGTCGGATAGTCGAACTGCGTGATGATCGCGCCGTCGCTGTCGCGGCGCATGATCGGGACGTGGTCGGTCAGCACCTCGGCCGACATGATCACGCCGGCGGCGTGCACGCCGGTCTGCCTGATCAGGCCCTCCAGGCCCTTGGCGAGGTCCATCGTCGCCCTGACGTCGGCGTCCTCGTCGTAGAGCCGGCGCAGCTCGCCGGCCTCGTCGTAGCGCGGGTGGTCCTGGTCGAAGATGCCGGCGAGCGGGATGTCCCTGCCCATGACGGCGGGCGGGAACGCCTTGGTGACGCGGTCGCCGAGCGCGTAGGGGTAGCCCAGCACGCGGCCCGCGTCCTTGATGGCGGCCTTCGCCTTGATGGTGCCGAACGTGGCGATCATGGCGACCTTGTCGGCGCCCCACTTCTCGGTCACGTAGCGGATGACGTCGCCGCGCCTGCGTTCGTCGAAGTCGATGTCGACGTCGGGCATGGACACGCGCTCGGGGTTGAGGAACCGCTCGAAGATCAGTCCGTGCGGGAGCGGGTCGAGGTCGGTGACGCCCATCGCGTACGCCACCAGCGACCCGGCCGCCGAGCCGCGCCCGGGCCCGACCGGGATGCCGCCGGCCTTGGCCCACATGATGAAGTCGGCGACCACGAGGAAGTAGCTCGGGAAGCCCATCTGCTCGATGACGCCGATCTCGTACTCGGCCTGCCTGCGGTGCTCCTCGTCGTAGCCGCCGGGCCAGCGCCGGTCCATGCCCTCCCAGACGGTCCTGCGGAAGAACTCGCTCTCCGTCATGCCCTCGGGGATCGGGTAGGTCGGCATGAGGTTCTTGAACGGGAAGAACCCGGCCGGATCGACCTTCTCGGCCACCAGCAGCGTGTTGCGGCAGCCCTCGGCCCACAGGCCGGAGGAGTCGGCGGCGCGCATCTCGCCGGCGCTCTTGAGGTAGTAGCCGCTGCCGTCGAAGCGGAACCGGTCGGGGTCGGACAGCTGCTTACCCGTCTGGACGCACAGGAGGGCGTCGTGGGAGGCGGCGTCGGACTCGTAGGTGTAGTGCGAGTCGTTGGTCACCAGCGGCGGGATGCCCAGCTCCCGGCTGATCCTGCTCAGCCCGTCGCGGACGCGGCGCTCCAGGTCGAGGCCGTGGTCCATGATCTCCAGGTAGTAGTCGTCCCTGCCGAAGATCTCCTGGTATCTCGCGGCGGCCCTGACCGCCTCGTCGTACTGCCCCAGCCGCAGCCGCGTCTGCACCTCGCCCGACGGGCAGCCGGTGGTGGCCATGAGGCCCTCGGCGTGCTCGGCCAGGATCTCGGCGTCCATCCGCGCCCACTTGCGCACGAAGCCCTCGGTGTAGGCGCGCGAGGACAGCCGCATCAGGTTGTGCAGGCCCGTCTTGTCGCGCGCCCAGATCGTCATGTGGGTGTAGTAGCCGCCCGCCGAGACGTCGTCGCGCTTCTGGTGCGGCTCGCCCCACAGCACCGGCTTCCTGTCGTGGCGCAGCCCCGGCGCGACGTAGGCCTCGATGCCGATGATCGGCTTGATCCCGGCGGCGGTGGCCCGCCGGTAGAAGTCGTGGGCGCCGTGCAGGTTGCCGTGGTCGGTGATCGCGATGGCGGGCATGCCCAGCTCGCCGGCCTGCCGGAACAGCTGCTCCAGCCGGGCGGCCCCGTCCAGCATCGAGTATTCGGTGTGGACGTGCAGGTGGACGAACGAGTCGCTGGACGACATGGAGCGGCGCCTCCCGGTCTCGAATCGGTGGGCGATCCGACTCTAGTGGCCGCCACCGACAACTCCGGGTCCCCGGCCCGACCTGCGGGAGGAGGCTCGCGCCGGCCCGCGGGACCGGCGCGCCGGGGCCGCCGCGATCGGCCGCGCCGATATCCTCGTGGTCACGCTAGGTCATCGAGGAGTCACGCGATGCGCACGCAGACCGACGAGGGTTACCTGCCCGCCCTGGGCAACCGGCAGATCCAGATGATCGCCATCGGCGGGGCGATCGGGGTGGGGCTGTTCCTCGGCGCGGGGGGCCGGCTGGCCGCCGCCGGGCCGGCGCTCGTGCTCTCCTACGCCGCCGCGGGGGTGGCCGCGTTCTTCGTCATGCGGGCGCTGGGCGAGCTCGTGCTCTACCGCCCGGCGTCGGGCTCGTTCGTCGAGTACGCGGGCGAGTTCATCGGTCCATGGGCCGCGTTCGCCAGCGGCTGGATGTACTGGATCAACTGGGCGTTCACCGGCATCGCCGAGCTGACCGCGATCGCCGCCTACGTCCATTACTGGGCCCCGGCCTTCCCCCAGTGGCTGACGGCCGTGCTCGCCCTCACCGTCGTCATGACGGTCAACCTGCTGTCGGTGCGGCTGTTCGGCGAGCTGGAGTTCTGGTTCGCCATGCTCAAGGTGCTCGCCATCTCGGTCTTCCTGGTCGTCGGGCTGGTGCTGGTGGTCTTCGCGGTGGGTCAGGCGGGGCCGCACAACCTGGTCTCGCACGGCGGCTTCTTCCCGACGGGGTTCCCGCTGGTGCTGATGAGCCTGCAGTCGGTGGTGTTCGCGTACGCCTCGATCGAGCTGGTCGGCATCACCGCGGGCGAGACGGCCAGGCCGCGCGAGGTCATGCCGAAGGCGATCAACGGCGTCGTGTGGCGGATCGCGATCTTCTACGTGGGCTCGGTGCTGCTGCTCGGCATGGTGCTGCCGTGGACGTCCTACGAGGCGGGCACGTCGCCGTTCGTGACGGTCTTCTCGGGCATGGGCGTGCCGTGGGCGGCCGACGCGATGAACCTCGTGGTGATCACCGCGGCGCTGTCGTCGTGCAACTCCGGCCTGTACGCCACGGGCCGCATCCTGCGCTCGATGGCGATGAAGCGGGAGGCCCCCCGCTTCGCCGGCGCCCTCAGCTCCCGGCACGTGCCGATCGGCGGCATCGTGTTCACCGCGGCCATGTTCCTGGCCGGGCTGGTGCTGTTCTACTTCATGCCCGAGCGGGCCTTCAACATCGCCACGGCCGTGGCCTCCCTGGGCGTGATCACCACGTGGGGCGTGCTGGTCTACTGCCAGCTGCGGCTGCGCCGCACGGGTCACCGCTCCGACTTCCCGATGCCGGGCACGCCCTGGACCAACTGGCTGACGCTGGCGTTCCTGGCCTTGGTGGTGCTGCTGATGCCGTTCGCCGACGCGGACCAGCGGCTGGCGTTCTACCTGGTGCCGTGCCTGTTCGTGGCCATCGCCGTGGGCTGGTGGCGGCGCACCGTCTACCGCCGCCGCGCCCCGGCCCAGGCCGAAGCCTAGCCCGCGCGACACGCCCGCCCGGATGATCGGCTGGGTAGTCTCGATGGCGCACGTACGAGGGAGCCGTCATCGGGGAGGTCGCGCTGGACGGGACGAGACGGAAGATCGTCCGGATCTCGGCGGCGGTGGCCATCGGCGTCGCGCTGGCGCTGGCGTGCCTGCCCCTGGGCGTCTACCCCAGGCTGGCCTGCGCCGTGCTCGACGCGGGCTGTCCCACGACCGCGGAGCCGCGCGGCGACCTGCCGAAGGTGGTGCCGATGACGGCGCTGCAGGTGGCCCAGGGCGGCACGTACGTCGCGCTCGGCGACTCCTACTCCTCCGGGGAGGGCGTCTACGACCTCGACAAGTCGCCGGTCAACGACGGGGCCGCGCGCTGCCACCGGGCGACGGGCTCGTACGTGCCGCTGGTGGCGGCGACTTACGAATTCGGCGGGGGCACCGCCTTCTACGCCTGCAGCGGCGCCACCACCCGCCAGCTCCTGACCGGCCAGCACGGCCAGCCGCCGCAGATCACCCGCGTCGGGCCCGCCGCCAGCCTGATCACGCTCAGCATCGGCGGCAACGACGCCGGCTTCAGCAAGGTGCTGACCGGCTGCATCGTCAAGATCCCGTGGTCGTCGGCCTGCGTCGACCAGGACACCGCCGTCCGCAGGCGCATCGACGAGCTGCGCACCGACATGGGCAAGGTGCTGCGGGAGCTGCGCGTGCGCGCCCCAGGAGCCCGTGTCATCGTGCTCGGCTACCCCCGGCCCTTCCCCGAGCACCCGGTGGCGAGCGTCGACAACATGAGCGTGGCCGACCAGCGCTGGCTGAACGGCATGACGCGGCGGCTCAACGACACCGTGGGGGCCGTGGTGGCGGAGTTCGACCGGGGCATCGCGGCGTTCGGCGCGCCGGGCAGCGCCGAGTACGTGGACGCCTACGCGGCCTTCTCCGGGCACGAGGTGGGGCAGCCGCAGCCGTACCTGAACGGGCTGGCGGTGAACATGGAGGAGCTGACGGTCAACGCGCGCAGCTACCACCCCACGGGCGAGGGCTACCGCCGCTTCGCCGACCTCATCACCAAGCAGGTCGCCGCCGGCCCCGGCCGCCCGATGCACAACTACCGCCTGGTCACCCCCGGCCCCGCCTGACCGCCCGCCTGGCCGCCCGCCTGACCGCCCGCCTGCCCGCCGCCCGTCATGCGCCCGCGATCCGGCGGCGGGTCACTCGGCGGCGCGTTCCTCGGCCAGGTGCAGGCCCGCCTCGATGACCGCGTTCATGATCGGGGCCAGCCGCGCCTCGCCCAGCGCGGGCGCGCGAACGGCCATCCGCGCGACCAGGGCCCGCTCCCTGCCGAGGTCGCGCCCCGCGAAGCCGCCCACGGGCTTGATCCGCTGCACGATGCCCGCCAGCTCCGCCCGCCGCTCCAGCAGCGTGGCGAGCGCGGCGTCCAGCCGGTCGATGGCCTGGCGGCACTCCGGCAGCGTGGCCGGCGCCTCGTCCCTGAGCAGCGCGCCCACGAGCACGACCGCCTCCTCGGCCACCAGCCGGTCCGCGCCCGGCCCCGGGCCCGCTGAGCCCGTCCCAGAGCCCAGGGAGGGCGTTCCTGCACCCGTTCCCTGAGCCGAGGCCGGATCGGGGGAGCCGACGATGAGCCCGTCGGCGCCGGCCGCGACGGCGGCGGCCGACAGGCCGACGTCGGCGGAGACGTCGGCCAGCACGGGACGCCCGGAGGCGACCTTGGCCGCCCGCATCAGCCCGAGGTCAGGCCGGCCGCCCTCGCACAGGATCACCTGCCCGTCGCCCTCGGCCGCGCAGTAGTCGGCCAGCTCCAGCCACTCCGCCACGGACGCCTCCCGCCGCCGCTCGACCACCACGGGCAGCCCGAGCCCCGCCGCCGCGCGCACGAGCGGGATGTCGCGGGTCCACGACGCCCCCACCACCACGGCGTCCGCGTGCTCGGCGATGGCCGGCAGGTCGTCCGCCGAGTACGGCTCCACGAGGGTGGCCCCCTCGATCGCCACCGGCCCCGCGCCCGCCTGCCCGCGCCGCGCCCGCAGGCTCACCCGGCCGCCGATCACCACGGCGGGCCCCTCGCCCACGAGCAGCCCGCCCACCGGCACCGCGCGCCGTTCCAACGTCGATGACATCCTGACTCCCTGCTCGGCCGGCCCAGGAGCCGGCGGACAACGAAAAAGGCAGAGACGGGTGTCTCTGCCTCGTGCCGACTCCAGGTGGTCGCTAGCCTGCGACCGGCTCTCCCGGAGCCGGCTCGGTAAACGCGTAACGACGGCAAGTCATATCTGAACCCTACACCCCCGTCTCCACCTGCTGGGCAGCACATCTCGTATGGCGGACTGTCCTTCACGCGAGTCGCCGTTGATCCCTGCCTATGGGAGTATTTCTTGGCCTAGAGGAGGGTTTGAGGCCGTTGATGTCGGATCGCAAGCAGGACGGACGCCGCATCGCCGGCCGCTACCAGCTGCAGGAACCCATCGGCAGGGGCGGAATGGGCATCGTGTGGCGAGCCTACGACGAGCTCCTCGACCGCACTGTCGCGGTCAAGGAGGTCAGGTACGCCGCCGCCCTGGGCGAAGAGGTGCAGCTGCTGAACCGGCGCACAATGCGCGAGGCGAGGGCGGCGGCCAGGTTCGAGCATCCCAACGTGATCGTCGTTCACGACGTGATCGAAGAGGACGGCAGGCCCTGGATCGTCATGCAACTCGTCCAGTCACGCTCCCTCGGAGCCGTGATCAAGCAGGACGGGCCGTTGCCGGCCACAAGGGTGGCGGAGATCGGCCTGGCCATGCTCGACGCCCTGCACCGCGCCCATGAGGCGGGCGTGCTGCACCGCGACGTCAAACCCGAGAACGTGCTGCTGGCCGACGACGGCCGGGTCGTGCTCACCGACTTCGGCATCGCCACGCTGGAGACCGAGACGCAGCTCACGGTGACGGGCCTGGCGGGCACGCCGGCGTTCATCGCTCCGGAGCGGCTCAAGGGGCTGCCCGCGCGGCGCGAGTCGGACCTGTGGTCGCTCGGAGCCACGCTCTACACGGCGGTGGAGGGCCGCTCGCCGCACGAGCGCGGGATGGCGCTGGCGACCATGCACGCCGTGCTCACCGACGAGCCCGACCCGGCGCAGAACCTGGGCCCGCTCGAAGGCGTGATCCACGGGTTACTGAACAAGGAGCCGGTGCAGCGGCTGACGTACGAGGAGGCGCAGCGCCAGCTGCGCAACGCCATCGCGCAGGCCGGCGCGCCCCCGACCGCCCAGTTCCCGGCGGCGCAGGAGCTGCACGTGCCCGCCCCGGCCAGGCAGAAGCGGCCGGCCGCCGCGACCACGCCGAAGCGGCCGGCCAAGGCCAGGCGCCCGTACGCCCCCGTCGAGGACGACACGCCGACCGACCCGGACCTGATCCCCGCGGCGGCGCCGGAGCCGGAGCCGATGGTGCCGCCCCAGACCGGGGCGCGCATCCCGCGCCCGCCGGCCGATCCCCCTCGCCGGGAGACCGCGTCCACGATCGAGTCGGGACGGCCCGAGCAGCAGCGCAAGGCCGGGACGATCATCGCCGCGGCCGTCGCGGTCGTGCTCGTCGCCGGTATCGGCGGCTACCTCGGCCTGCGCTCGGCCCCCGACGAGCCCGCGGACGACGCGCGCACCTCCGGGGCGACGGGCGCGACGGCGTCCCCGGCGCAGTCCCCGGCACAATCTCCGGCGCAGTCGCCGACGGGCACGGCCTCCTCGCCGCCGCCCTCCCCTTCCGAGACGGCCGAGGAGCCCGGCCCGAGCGCGACCACGAGCCCGCCGGCCAGCCCGTCCCCCGAGAAGAAGAGCCCGATGGACGCGGCGAAGGCCGCGCTGCCCCCCGGGTGGAAGATGTACACGGACAAGAAGCTCGGCTTCTCCCTCGGGCTGCCCCCGAAGTGGGACGTGTGGACGCGCGGCGGCAGGCAGGTCAAGTTCAAGGGCCCCGGCGCGGCGTCCAACGCCTACGTCATGATCGAGCAGGCGGCCAAGCCGGGCAAGGACCCGTACAAGGACTGGAAGAAGCAGGAGCCGCGGCTCAAGCAGGGCTTCGGCGGCTACAAGAAGATCGGCATCAAGAAGGTCGAGGGCTTCCACAAGGCCGCCGCGGACTGGGACTTCACCTGGAACACCAACACCGGGCCGACCCGCGTCCGCGACCGGGGCTTCGTCACCGAGAACGGCAAGGCGTACGCGATCTACTGGCACACGCTGAAAAGCCACTGGAAGGCGGACTACGACTTCTTCGAGGGCTTCTGCGCGACGTTCGTGCCCGCCAAATAGACTGCGCGGCGTGCACGTCAGCAAGCGCTACCGACTGATCGAGCCGCTCGGCGAGGGCGGCATGGGAGTGGTGTGGCGAGCCCACGACGAGTTGCTCGACCGTACGGTCGCGATCAAGGAGGTCCGTTACACCGGCGTCGGCGACGCCAAGCGGGCCGAGCTGAACCGCAGGACCATCAGGGAGGCCAGGGCGGCGGGCCGCCTCGACCACCCCTCGGTCGTCGTCATCCACGACGTGGTCGAGGAGGACGGCCGGCCGTGGATCGTCATGCAGCTCGTCCGCTCGCGTTCGCTGGCCCAGGTGATCGGCGAGAGCGGGCCGCTGCGCGAGGGCCAGGCCGCCGTGATCGGCGGCCGGGTGCTCGACGCGCTGCGGGCCGCGCACGCGACCGGGGTGCTGCACCGTGACGTCAAGCCGGAGAACGTGCTGCTGGCCGACGACGGCCGGGTGGTGCTCACCGACTTCGGCATCGCCACGCTGGAGACCGAGGCGGGGCTGACCGCGACCGGCGGGCTGGTGGGCACGCCCGCCTACATGCCGCCCGAGCGGCTCAACGGCGAACCGGCCCGGCCCGAGTCGGACCTGTGGTCGCTCGGGGCGACGCTGTACGCGGCCGTCGAGGGGCGGCCGCCGTACAAGCGCGACTCGTGGGCGGCGACGGTGGCGGCGGTGCTGCGCGACGCCCCTGAGCCGCCGGTGCGGGCCGGGGCGCTCGAACCGGTCATCATGGGGCTGCTGCGCCGCGACCCCGCCGCCCGGATGCCCGCCGAGGAGGCCGCCAGGCTGCTGTACGCGATCGCCGCCGCCCCCCGCCCACCGGCTGTCCCCGATCTCCCCTGGAGGGAGGAACCGGCCGGCCGGACGGGCGGCCCGGCCGGACACCGCGGGCGTGACACGAGCGGATCCGTCCCCTCCGGCGGCGGGGTGCACCCGACGCTGCCCAAGCAGCGGCCGGCCCGGCGCGCGAAGGCGCTGTGGATCGGCGTGCCCTCGGCCCTGGCCGCCGTGGCGGCGCTGGGCACGGCCGGCGTGCTGCTGTCCGACCACTGGTCCGCGCCGCCCGCGACGCCGCGCCCGACGCCGACCTCCGGCCAGGTCACCACCACGCCGAGCGGTGACGCCACCCCTGAGCCCACCCCGACGCGCACCCCCACGCCCGAGCCCACCGTCACGCGCACGCCGCTCCCGGCGGGCTGGAGCTCCTACAGCAACGCGGCGGGCCGCTTCCGCATCGCCCTGCCGCCGCGCTGGCAGGCCAGGAAGGACCCGGAACGCGACAGCATCCGCGTCACAGGACCCGGCAGCCCGGGAGCGCTGATCGTGGAGTGGACGGTCCCCACCATCCCGTGGGACGACCCGGTCGAGCACTGGGCCGGACTGGAGAGGGAGATCAGGGCGAGGGGCGAGTTCGCCGGATACCGGCGGATCGGCATCAGGCCCACCGGCTACCTCGGCCTGCGGGCCGCCGACTGGGAGTTCACCAGGGTGCGCGGCGGCGAGACGATCCACGTGATCAACCGGGGCTTCCACACCCACGACGGCCGTCCCTACGCCCTCTACTGGGAGACCACGCACGCCCGGTGGAAGCAGGACCGGCGCTACTTCGACACGTTCGCCAGGACGTTCAAGCCGTCCCGATGAGCCCGTCCGCGAACGAGCAGGCCCGGTTCTGGCGGCATCCGGCGGTGCCGGAGACCGACCTGCTCAAGGCCCGCTACGTCACCCACCGCTTCGCCCGGCACGCGCACGACGGCTACGCGATCGGCCTCATCGTGTCGGGGGTGGAGGAGTTCGACTATCGCGGCACGCTGCACCGGGCGGGGGCGGGCGAGCTCGTGCTGGTCAACCCCGACACCGCGCACACCGGGCACGCGGGGGTGCCGGGCGGGTGGGCGTACCGGATGCTCTACCCGTCGATCGGCGCGCTGGAGGCGATCGCCGCCGAGCTGGGCGCGCCCGCGGGCACGCCGCACTTCCCCGCGCAGGTGGCCCGGGACGACCAGGTGGCGCGGCTGCTGGCGCGGGCGCACGAAGCGGCCGAGCGGGGCGACGCGCTGGCCGCCTCGACGCTGAGCCGGACGCTGTTCGCCCGGCTGCTGACCCGGCACGCCGCGCCCCGGCCGCCCGGCGGCGGTCCCGCCGAGGGATCCGGGGTGGTCCGCGAGGCGCTCGACCTGCTGCACGAGAGCCTGGTCGATCCGCCGACGCTGGACGACCTGGCGGGCGCGGTGGGGGCGCGGCCGTTCGCGCTGCTGCGGGCGTTCAAGGCCGCGACGGGGATGCCGCCGCACGCCTACCTGATCTCGCTGCGGGTACGCCGGGCGGGCCGGCTGCTGCGTTCCGGCGTACGTCCCGCGCAGGTGGCCGCCGAGGTGGGCTTCACCGACCAGGCGCACCTGAACCGGCACTTCAAACGCATCATGGGCGTGCCGCCGGCCGCGTACCAGCGGGCCGCAGGATCGTACAAGACCGGTACATTTCCCACCGCCTAGCCTCGGGTGGCATGGAAGAGACAACACACCGCTCCGCCGCCGTGCGGGACGGTCTCGGCGTCGGCCTGGCGGTGGGGCTGTCCGGCCTCGCCTTCGGCGCCGCGGCGATCACCGCGGGCCTGTCGGTGCCGCAGGCGTGCGTGCTCAGCCTGCTGGCCTTCACCGGCGCCTCACAGTTCGCGCTGACCGGCGCGGTCGGCGCCGGCGGTGACCTGGCCGCCGCCGCGCTCGGCGCGCTGCTGCTCGGCGGCCGCAACACCCTCTACGGCCTGCGCCTGGCCGACCTGCTCCGGGTACGCGGCCCGCGCCGCCTGCTGGCCGCCCAGGGCGTCATCGACGAGACCACGGCCGTCACGCTCGCCCAGCCGACCCCTGAGGCCGCCCGCACGGGCTTCGTGACCACGTTCGCCAGCCTCTACGTGACCTGGAACCTCACCACACTGGCCGGCGCCTACGGCACCTCGTCCCTGGGCGACCCCGGCGTGCTGGGCCTGGACGTGGTCGGCCCGGTCGCGTTCCTGGCCATCCTGTGGCCGCGGCTGAAGGCCGGCGGCGAGCTGCCCGCGCTGGCCGCCGGCGCGGCGGTGATCGCGCTGTGCGCCACCCCGTTCTTCCCGCCGGGCGTGCCCGTGCTGCTGTCGGCCGTCGCCGTGCTGGTGGTGATGGCGCGATGACGCTGTGGTGGGCGATCGCCGTCGTCTGCGCGGGCTGCTACGCGCTGAAGCTGGCCGGGCTGGCCGCGCCCCGTAAAGTGCTGGACCATCCGACGGTGCGCAGGTTCGCCGAGCTGGTGCCGGTGGCGCTGCTGGCGGCGCTGATCGCGGTGCAGATGTTCACGGAGGACGGCGCGCTGCGCTTCGACCCGGCCCGCGCGGCGGGACTCGGGGCGGCGGTCGTGGCGCTGCTGCTGCGCGCACCTTTTCTGGTGGTTCTGGCGGCAGCGGCGGCCGTCACGGCGCTTGTCCGGATCGTTCTTGGGTAGTCGCCGGTGCATGTCCGATTCAGCGGTGATGGTCGGTGGGCGATATCGGCTGCTCAGGACGATCGGCCGGGGCGGCATGGGCACGGTGTGGCACGCGCACGACGAGGTGCTCGGCAGGGACGTGGCCGTCAAGGAGGTGCTGCCTCCGACCGGCCTGACGGGCGAGGAACGCGAGGAGTTCGCCGTCCGCACGTTCCGCGAGGCCCGGGCGGCGGGCCGGGTGGCCCATCCCGGCGTGGCCGCCGTCTACGACGTCCTGGAGGAGCAGGGTCACCCCTGGATCGTCATGCAGCTCGTGCACTCCCGCACGCTGGGCGAGCAGATCCGCGACGAGGGGCCCATGTCGCAACTCGACGTCGCGAGCGTCGGCCTGCAGCTCATGGAGGCGCTGCGCGCCGCGCACGCGGCCGGCGTGCTGCACCGTGACGTCAAGCCCGACAACGTGCTGCTCACCGAGGACGGCCGGGCGGTGCTCACCGACTTCGGCATCGCCACCACCGAGGACGAGGCCCCGGTCACGAGGACCGGCATCCTGATCGGCACCCCCTCCTTCATGGCGCCGGAACGCGCGGCCGGCGGGCGGGCCCGGCCGGCGTCGGACCTGTGGTCGCTGGGCGTGACGCTCTACATGGCGGTGGAGGGTCACTCCCCCTTCCACCGCGACAACGCCCTGGCCACGCTGGGGGCGGTCATGCACGCCGAGCCGGAGCCGCTGGCCCGGGCCGGCGTGCTCGCCCCCGTGCTGATGGGCCTGCTGCGCAAGGATCCGTCCGAGCGCATGACGCTGGACGAGGCCGAGCAGCGGCTGAGCGTGATCCTGGCGGGCGGCGCACCGGAGCAGACCAGCCCGGTCACCCTGCCCGCCGCTGGGCCCGCCGCTGGGCCCGCCGCTGGGCCCGGCGTGACGCGGCGTGGCGGGCCCGGCGGCGGACACGGTAGAAGGCGCGGGTACGGGCGGGCGCTGCCACTGGCCGTCATCGCCGGGGGCGCGCTCGTCGTGGCCGTGGTCACGGGCGGCGCGGCCTGGTGGTCGAACCGCTCGGACGACCTGCCGCGCGTGCCGGACACCGTCCCCGCCGTGGTCGGCAGCTCGGCCCCCGGGACGAAGCCGGCCGCCACCGACCCGGCCAAGTCCTCCAGCCCACCGGTTTCCCAGCCCCCTGAGCGCCGTACCGTACCCCAGAGCACCGTGCCGCAGCGGGCCGGACCCCGGAGCACCGGCCCGCGCAGCACCCCGCCGCCCACGCGCGAGCAGCCGAGGACGCCCGCCCCCAAGCGGAGCGCGACCCCGTCGCGGGAGGCCACGGACGACAAGAAGGACGACACCCCGACCAGGACGCCCGGCCAGGTCGACGGTCAGTAGCACGCCCTAGCGGCCGCTCAGATCTCCTCGCCGACGAGGCCGGCCCCCTGGGCCGGGCCTGGCGGACGACGCCTCAGGACTCCTCGCGGACGATGTCGAGCGCCTTCTGCAGGTCCTGCGGATAGTCGGTGCTGAACGAGATCCACTCCCCGCTCGACGGATGCTCGAACCCCAGCGCCACCGCGTGCAGCCACTGCCGGGTCACCCCCAGGCGGGCGGCCAGCGTGGGATCGGCGCCGTACATCAGGTCGCCCACGCACGGATGGCGCAGCGCCGACATGTGCACCCGGATCTGGTGGGTACGCCCGGTCTCCAGTTTGATGTCCAGCAGCGACGCCGCCCTGAACGCCTCCACCGTGTCGTAGTGGGTGACGGACGGCTTCCCGCCGGCCACGACGGCGAAGCGGCCGTCGCCCGACGGATGCCGGTCGATGGGCGCGTCGACCGTCCCCCTGAACGGGTCGGGATGGCCCTGCACCAGCGCGTGGTAGCGCTTGTCGACCGTGCGTTCCTTGAAGGCGCGCTTGAGGTGGGAGTAGGCGTGCTCGCTCTTGGCCACGACCATGGCGCCCGTCGTGTTGGCGTCGAGCCGGTGCACGATGCCCTGGCGCTCGGCGGCGCCGCTGGTGGCGATGGTGTGCCCGGCGCCGAGCAGCCCGCCGATCACGGTCGGGCCCGTCCAGCCGACGGTGGGGTGGGCGGCCACCCCGATGGGCTTGTTGACCACGATGACGTCGTCGTCCTCGTACACGATGGTCATGCCCGGCACCGGCTCGGCCACCGGCATCGGCGTGGTGACCGGCGGCGGCATCGTCACGTCGAGCCACGCTCCGGCGTGCACCCGGTCCGACTTGGCCGGCCGCTGCCCGTCCACCAGCACCTCGCCGGCCAGGATCAGCTCGGCCGCGCGGGTGCGGGAGAAGCCGAACAGCCGCGACAGCGCGGCGTCGAGCCGCTCTCCCTCGAGCCCGTCGGGCACGGGCAGGCTGCGCTGCTCACTCACCGTCGCCCACCTCCTTCGACCCGTCGATCTGCACGTTGCGCCAGGCCAGGAACACCGCCAGGATGCCGCCGCAGACGATCGCGGAGTCGGCGATGTTGAAGACGGGGAAGTAGTCGATGACGGGGAAGTTCCCGGGCAGGACCTCGATGAAGTCGACGACGTGGCCCTGCAGCTGTGTGGAGCGCCCGAATCCCGACGGGTAACGCAGCAGCCTGTCGGTGAGGTTGCCGAGCGCGCCGCCCAGCAGCAGGCCGAGCGTGACCGCCCAGGCCCGGCTGCCGAGCTTGCGCGCGGTGCGCACGATGGCCACGACCACCCCGGCCGCGATCAGCGTGAAGACGAACGTCATGCCCGTGCCGATGCTGAAGGCGGCGCCCGAATTGAAGATCACCCGGAACTGCAGCACACCGGGGAGCACGACCAGCGGCGGCTCACCTTCGAGCGTGCGCAGCACCACCGTCTTGGTGACGAGGTCGGCCGCGTAGATCACGGCCGCCAGCGCCACGAGGACGGCGAACAGGCCCCGGCGCGGCCCGCGCCCCGCCGGGCCCTCCCCCTCCTGCCGGCCGGCGGAAGAGCCCCTCACCGGGTCTTCCGCCGAGCCCTTCTCCGGGCTTTCCGCCCGGCCCTCGGCAGGCTCGTCAGGGGTGCCCGCTACCGGCGCTCCTCCTTCTGCTTGCAGGCCACGCACAGCGTCGCCCTCGGGAACGCCTGGAGGCGTTCCTTGCCGATCGGCTTGTGGCACGATTCGCACACTCCATAGGTCCCTGCGTCGATCCTGGCGATCGCACGTTCGTTCTGCGCGACCAGATCGCGCGCATTCAGGGTAAGGGCGATCTCGCGTTCGCGCTCGTACGTCTTGGCTCCCGCGTCCGCCTGGTCGTCGCCGGCGCCCTGGGTGACGTCGCCGGAGGCTATCTCCGACTCGTGACGGTGGATGTCCGCCTCGAGCTCGTCGATCTCGGTCTGGAGCCGGTCGCGTACCTCGGCCAGCTCCTCCTCCGACCACATCGACGGTGTAGCGGTCTGCGTGACTGCCGCCATGCCTGTGCCTCCATGCTGAACAAGGGCCTAAAGGGTGCGGGCAGCTTAGGATCCTCATAACGGAACGGCAAACGACCCGCCGGACGGTTTACCTCCCCCGTACTATCCCGCCTCGCGCATTCAACTCCTTCTCAGCGGCGTCCATTCCCACAACTTTGCGCCGTTTACGACTCACGTACCGAAGCGCGGGCGCCGGCAGGGCCGCCACCCGGGAAAACCTGGAAGCCTTCGCTCCCGCTCTGCGTTATGGTTTGAGTCTGCAAGGCGTTGATGGGGCCCCGAATGTGAGGGATATCACCCCGGAGCCGCCGGAAGAACGGCTCTTCGAGCTCATTAGACCCGGCCGCAGTTTCAATGAAGAGGGCCCCGCCCCGGGCGAGGCCAAGAAGGGTGGTACCGCGGAGCCTCCTGGCTTCGTCCCTTCACGCAACAGCCCTGCCGGCCGATCAAGCGTGGAGGTCCCGCCCGAGATGTCTTCTCCGTATTTCCGCTCTCTTTCCGCGCAGGTCGACCTGCCCGCGCTCGAGCGCGAGGTCCTCGACCGGTGGAGGGACGGGAAGATCTTCGAGCGTTCGGTGGAGCAGAACGCCGGCAATCCCTCCTGGGTCTTCTACGAGGGCCCGCCCACCGCCAACGGCCTGCCCGGCGTCCACCACGTCGAGGCCCGCGTGTTCAAGGACCTCTTCCCCCGCTACAAGTCCATGCGCGGATTCAGCGTCCCGCGTAAGGCCGGCTGGGACTGCCACGGCCTGCCGGTCGAGGTCGGCGTCGAGCGCGAGCTGGGCCTGTCCGGCAAGAAGGACATCGAGACGTACGGCATCGCCGAGTTCAACGCCAAGTGCCGCGAGTCGGTGCTGCGGCACGTGGACGCGTTCGAGCAGATGACCGAGCGGATGGGTTACTGGATCGACCTGTCGCAGGCGTACCGGACGATGGACCCGTCCTACATCGAGTCCGTGTGGTGGTCGCTGAAGGTCGTCTTCGACAAGGGGCTGCTGTTCCGCGACTTCCGGATCACCCCCTACTGCCCGCGCTGCGGCACCGGGCTGTCCGACCACGAGCTGGGCCAGCCCGGCGGCTACGAGACCGTCTCCAGCCCGTCGGTCTACGTCCGCATGCCCGTGACCTCGGGCCCGCTGGCCGAGCTGGGCGCGGCGCTGCTGGTCTGGACGACCACGCCGTGGACGCTGGTGTCCAACACGGCCGTCGCCGTCCACCCCGACGTCACCTACGTGGCCGCCCGCACGGCCGAGGGCGAGGTCCTGGTCGTGGCCGAGCCGCTGCTGTCGGTGCTCGGCGACGACGTGACCGAGGTGTCCCGCCACACCGGCCGCGACCTGGAGCACACCACCTACACCCGCCCGTTCGACCTGGTCGACATCCCCGGCGCCCACTACGTGGTGCTCGGCGACTACGTCACCGTCGAGGACGGCACCGGCCTGGTCCACCAGGCGCCCGCCTTCGGCGCCGACGACCTGGCCGTCATCAAGCGCTACGACATGCCCGTCGTCAACCCGATCGGCCCCGACGGCCGCTTCCTCGACGACGTGCCCATGGTCGGCGGCCGGTTCTTCAAGGACGCCGACGAGGAGCTGACCGAGGACCTGCGGGCGCGCGGGCTGCTGTTCCGCGGCGGTCACTTCGAGCACAGCTACCCGCACTGCTGGCGCTGCCACACGCCGCTGCTCTACTACGCGCTCCCGTCCTGGTACATCCGCACCACCGCGGTCAAGGACCAGATGCTGGCGGAGAACTCCGGCACCAACTGGTACCCCGACACGATCAAGTGGGGCCGCTTCGGCGAGTGGCTGCGCAACAACGTCGACTGGTCGCTGTCGCGCTCGCGCTACTGGGGCACGCCGCTGCCGCTGTGGGTGTGCTCGCAGGACGAGTCCCACGTGACGTGCGTCGGGTCGCTGGAGGAGCTGAGCACGCTCGCGGGTCACGACGTCTCGGCGCTCGACCCGCACCGTCCGTACGTCGACGACGTCACCTTCGGCTGCCCCTCGTGCGGCGCCGAGGCCCGCCGCGTGCCCGACGTCATCGACGCCTGGTACGACTCCGGCTCCATGCCCTTCGCCCAGTGGGGCGAGCGCGGCAAGCCCGAGGGCCTCTACCCGGCGCAGTTCATCTGCGAGGCCACCGACCAGACGCGCGGCTGGTTCTACTCGCTGATGGCCGTCGGCACGCTCGTCTTCGGGCAGTCCTCCTACGAGAACGTGCTCTGCCTCGGCCTCATCCTGGCCGAGGACGGCCGCAAGATGAGCAAGCACCTGGGCAACATCCTGGAACCGATCCCGCTGATGGACCAGCACGGCGCCGACGCGCTGCGCTGGTTCATGGCCTGCTCCGGCTCGCCCTGGTCGGCCCGCAGGGTGGGGCACAACACGCTGGAGGAGATCGTCCGCAAGGTCCTGCTGACGCTCTGGAACACCTCCTCGTTCCTCACCCTCTACGCCAACGCCGAGTCGTGGACGCCCGAGCGGCTGCCGGAGGCCACCGCCCCGGCCGAGCGCCCGCTGCTCGACCGCTGGGCGCTGGCCGAGCTGCACCGGACGGTGGCCGAGGTCACGGCGGCGCTGGACGAATACGACACCCAGCGGGCCGGCCGCCGCCTGGCCGACTTCCTCGACGACCTGTCCAACTGGTACGTACGCCGCTCGCGCCGCCGGTTCTGGCAGGGCTCGCAGGACGCCTTCGCGACCCTGTACGAGTGCCTGGAGACGGTCATCAGGCTGATGGCGCCCATCACGCCGTTCGTCACCGACCACCTCTGGGACGTCCTGCGCACGCCGGGGGCGCCGTCCTCGGTGCACCTGACCTCCTGGCCGCAGGTGCGCGAGGACCTGCTCAACCCGGCGCTGTCGGACCAGATGGCCCTGGTGCGCCGCCTGGTGGAGCTGGGCCGCTCGGCCCGCGCCTCCTCGGGCGTCAAGACCCGCCAGCCGCTGCGGCGCGCCCTGGTGGGGGCGCACGGCTGGCCGGCGCTGCCGGCCGAGCTGCGCGGCCTGGTCGCCGACGAGCTCAACGTCCAGGCCATGGAGGACATGTCCGGCTTCAGCGCCGACCTCGTGTCCTACTCGGTCAAGCCCAACTTCCGGGCCCTGGGCAAGCGCTTCGGCTCCCAGACCAAGCTCGTGGCCGCCGCGATGGCCGCCGCCGACCCGGCCCGCGTGGCCCGCGCCCTGCGCTCGGGCGCCACGGTCATGGTGGAGGCGGACGAGCTGGGCGAGATCATGCTCGGCCCCGACGAGGTGATCGTCAACGAGCAGCCCCGCTCGGGCTGGGCCGTCGAGACGGGCGCGATCGGCACCGGCACCGGCGAGACCGTGGCCCTGGACCTGGAACTCGACGACGACCTGCGCCGCGCGGGCCTGCTGCGCGAGGTCATCCGCCTGGTCCAGGAGGCCCGCAAGTCGACCGGCCTGTCCATCACGGACCGCATCGACCTGTGGTGGACCGCCACCTCTGCCGACCTGGCCGCGGCGCTGCGCACGCAGGGGCAGGTGGTGACTGAGGAGGTCCTGGCCACGACCTTCACGGAGGGCACCCAGACCGACTTCCCGTCGCACGTGGACGAGGACCTGGGCCTGACCTTCCAGCTCCGCCGCGCCTGACCTGGAGGGGCGCCCTGCCACAGGGCGCCCCTCTCGCTCTTCACAGGCTCGGCGACAGCACCGGAACAGGTCGAGGTCAGCCCGCTGCGGATTCCGCGGAGCCGAGATGGCGGATGTCACCCAGGCCGACGACCGCACGATTGTGGAAATAGTCGTCCTCGCGCAGCGTGGTGATGCTGCCGGACGGCACCGGGAAACCGACCTGGCCGACCGCCTGGATCGGCATCCTGATCCAGGACGCCACGACGAAGGTCAGAGAGCCGCCGTGCGTCACGATGACCTGGTGTTCGCAGGGCCGCCGCACGATCTCGTCCATGGCCGCGTAGACGCGCCGGGCCAACATCCCTTTGGTCTCGGCGCCCGCCACGCCCTCGTCGTGCTCCAGCCGCTCCCCGTCCGCCGGTGGCGGGACGAACCGCTGATCCAGCCACTCCTGCGGCCTCCCACCCGCCACTCCGTAGGATTTCTCCCGCAGCCTGCGATCCGGCACCGGTTCCACCCCGAACAGCTCGGCCAGCGGCTCGGCCGTTTGCCGGGCACGCCGCAGATCCGAGCAGAACAACTCCACCTCGGCACCGCCCGGGATCCGGGCCCGCAACGCCCGAGCGATCGAGCCGGCCGCGCGGAGGCCGGCTGGTGTCAGTTGTGAGTCGTGCCAGCCGCCGACCACCCTCTCGACGTGGTGTGTCGCCTCCGGGTGGGTGACGACGTAAAGGGTGCGCATGCGGGATCTCTTCCTGTGTGAGGGGGACGGGCCGAGTTCGGCATCCATGGCGGCGAGGCTGATCGTGGGCTTGCCGCTGGGGATCGTTACCGGTCCGGCAGATCATATGACGCGGATCACTGGCTCGGGCCGCTCGTGCAGCAGGTTGTCGGTGGCGCCTGCGATCGTGTCCCGCATGGGTGAGCTGGTCGAGCGGGTGGACGAACGAGACCGCGTGCTGGGGGTCGTGGATCGCGCGGAGGCGGAGCGCCGGCGATGGACGCATCGGATCGCGACGACGATCTGCCGCGATCCGACGGGCCGGATCCTGGTGCTACGCCGAGCGGACCGGCACCCTCGCTTTCCCGGCCGCTATGACGTGATGGTCGGGGGTGCCGTGAACGTCGGCGAGTCATATGAGGACGCAGCGGCTCGCGAACTGGCCGAGGAGCTGGGCGCCGGCGTTCCGGTGCGTTTCCTGTTCACGTTCCTGTGCCGGGACGGGGTCAGCCCGGTCTGGTTCGGTGTGCACGAGGCCGTGATCAAGGAGCCGTTAGTGCCGGATCCGGCCGAGATCGCGTGGCACGCCTGGCTCACAGAGCTCGAACTGCGGGAGGTCGTGGATCGATGGCCTTTCGTTCCCGGTGGGCGAGAGGCGTTGCGCCGATATCTGGCATTCGGGAACGCGGACCGGCCGGCGGCCGGATGAGCGGCGGCATCGTGTCCCGTGAATGGCCCGACCGCATGGCCGGATTCCCCCGACCGGGGGTCAGTCTTCATCGGTCGCCGACATCCGGGTGGGCGACGGGCGACAAGATCCTTCACCCACCGCCCAGCGGGCACCTCCCTGCGGTGAGAAGCCCGAGCCCCTCGGCCTCGCACCCGAAGCGTCGGTGTGTCGGACCGGCGTTCGGTCGAGGCGGAGGTGAGGGCGTGGGGGTGCTGGGTGGGCGGGGATGCTGGGTAGGCGGGCGGGGTGCGGGGTCAGGAGACGGTCTGGCGGTCGTGCTGGCATACCGAGCAGCTGGTCAGGCCGGCTGCCTCGGCGGCGGCGAGGGTCATCGTCTCGATACCGGTGTCGCCCGCGCCTCTGACCAGGGGGCAGGCGGTGCTGTGGTAGCGGCGGGTGCCGACGATGACCTTCACGACTCCCTGGCGTTCGCTACCACCGGAGCCGGAGGTGGGCTTGCCGCTGCCGGAGACCGTCTCGTCCTTGGCGCCGGACGCCGGGGGCTTCGTGGAAGCGTCGGAAGCGGGAGGTCGGGGCCCACCCGTGGAGGGTCCGCCCTTGGCTGCGGGAGTGTCGCCCTGGGTTGCCGGGCCGCCGTCAGCTCGCGGTGTCCCTCCCTTGCCGGTCGCCGCCTTGGGAGCGGCCTTGGGATCGTCGTTCTCGGCCTTTCCCGGAGCGGCGGCGGGCGTGGTGCCCGTCGGACGGGCCGGGGTGCCGGGAGGCAGCGGGCCCTTGGGCTTGGCCTGCGACTCGGACGAGGAGGCGGGGCGCTCGTGCAGGATCACGGTCTCCCCCTGCGACGGCCCCTGCTCCGGAGGCCCAGAAGGACGCTGGGACGGCTTGGCGCCGGCTCCGGTGCTTCCTGTACCTGTACGCCCCGATGCCGGTGAAATGGTTATACGAGGCTGCGGCGCCGTGGCGGGCCCCGGGCCGTCGTCATCCCGGTCATCCGCCTCCCCGGGCCGCCCTGTCTTGCCCGTGGACTGCCCGGGCTTGCCGCCGGCCTGGCTGGGCGTAGTGCCCGACTGACCGCTCTTGCTCCCGGACTGGCCAGGCGTCGTACCCGGCTGGCCGCCCTTACCCCCCGCCTGACCTGGGGCTGGGCCAGACTGGCCGGGGGTCGCGCTCGACTGACCTCCCTTGGCGTCAGAGCCACCGGTCCTGGAAGCGGGGTCGCCCGTCTGGTCCGGCCGGGTGCCGGTCTGCCCGCTCTTGGTGTCGGCTCCACCCGGCTGTCCCGGTGCGACGCCGGGCCGGCCGGGCCTGGCGCCGGACGCTTCCGGGGACGATCCTGGCCGCTGCGTGGTGCCCGTGGCGGGCTGACCAGGCTTGCCGGCACCCGTCTGTGGCTTGCCCGGAGTGCCGCCGTCGCCGGGCGAGGTGTCGCCGGTGGAGGGCTTGCCTGGTGCGGGCGTGGCGGACACACTCGCACCGGCCGCCGGACTCGCAGCCCCCGTACCAGAGCTGGGCTTCCCGGACCCGGGCGTCCCGGAGGACGGCCGGCCCGAGGTGGGCGTACCAGAAGACGGACGACCTGAGGCGGAGGTGCCCGAAGACGGGCGGCCGGAAGACTGCGATCCAGGAGCGGATGTGCCCGAGGACGGCCCGCCCGAAGCGGGCGTGGCCGGAGACGGGCGGCCTGAGGAGGGCTTGCCGGACGTGGGCTTGCCCGAAGCGGACGTTCCTTCGGCTCTCTGGACGAAGGGGGGCGGCCGGAAGTATGAGGTCTCCGCCTGCGCGGCGGCCGAGCCGGGCTCGGGGGCGGCGGAGGGAGAGTCGGTGCTGTCGGCCGAAGGACGGCCGAACCACCCGGGCGCGCCATCCTCGTGGGCGGCGGCAGGCTCCGGGTCGGGGGTGGAAGCCTTCGTGTCGGGCTTCGGCGGGGTGACCGGCGGACGGAGGTCGCGGGTCTCCGCGGAGTTTTCGGCCCGGCTCGCCGTGACGTCCTTGACGGGGGCGGAACCGGGGGCGGCGACGGGCTCGGGGTCGGCGGCAGGCGGCAGCTGCCGTCCGCCGAGCGCTGCGTCCGGCAGGCACGCCGTGCAGGGCGTGAAGCCCTCCTCGCGTGCCTCCTCGTAGGTGAGCTCCTCGTGATCCCGGCCGGTCAGCTGCCTGCAGCCGGGTACGTGGTAGCGCTTGCGTCCCGGGATCACCAGCACGATCGCGTCCGGCGCGACGCCGCCCGCGGCGGGGCGGCGCATGGCGGGCGCGGGGACCGTGGCGGTCCGCTGCGGCGCCTGCGGCTGCGGTCGGGGGTGCGGCTGGGGCCGCATGGGTGGCTGGTGAGCCGTGGGACCGGTCTGGTTGTACGGCGGAGCCGGCGGCATGAGCCCCTTCGGGGGGGTGGCCGGCGCAGCGGCCTGCCCACCTCCGGGAAAAAGCTCGTTACGCCGTAGGAACGCCCCGATCACCAGGAACAGCGCGGACAGCACGCTGACCACGATGGACCACATGATCAGGAACGGCTTCGCCAGTACGAAGCCCGCGATCAGCAGAACCACTGCCGCGAGCACCAAACCAGCACTGATAAGGATCACAGAGGGCTCTTTCGAGTGACAGGTCCTAGTGACCCGTTACTTTACCGGCGGTCGTTGTGGGGACCGTCACCGCCGGGGAAGGCGCCCTGCGGAGCCTCGCCGCCGAACGGGTTGGGGCCACCGGGCAGAGGCTGCTGGCCACCCTGAGGCACGGCGTGCGACATGGCGGGAGCCTGACCCTGCGGGCCGCCGGACATGACCGGGAAGCCGCCGCTGCCCTCCGCGGAGACATTGAGCTCGGCGAGCTGGTTCTCCAGGTAGAGCTTGAGCCGGCTGCGGTATTCGCGTTCGAAGCTGCGCAGCTCCTCGACCTTGCGCTCGAGCTCGTCGCGGGTCTGCACGAGCGAGCCCATCGCCTGGCGGTGGCGCTCCTGCGCGTCGCGCTCGAGCGTCTCGGCGCGGGCACGGGCGTCGCCGATGACCTGCTCGGCCTGACGGCGAGCCTTGGTGAGGATCTCGTCGGCCTCACGGCGGGCGCGGGTCACCGTCTCGTCCGCCTCCCGGCGGGCGTCGGCGATCGCCTGGTCGGCGGTCTGCTGGGCGAGCGCGAGAACGCGGGCCGCAGTGTCCATGTTGTCCTCGGCGGGAGGCATGTTCATGGCCACGGGGACCGGCTGCTGCTGCACCGGCGGCGGCTCGGGGGCCCGCATGGGCTCCGGCTGCGGCGGCGCCATCATCTCGGGCTTGGGCTGCTCCTGGACCGGGGCGGAGGCCATGGGCATGTTCATGCCGCCCGGCACCTTCCCGCGCAGGCACTCGGCCAGCTTGGCGCGGAGCTCCTCGTTCTCTTGGATCAGGCGGTCGAGCTCAGCTTCCACCTCGTCGAGGAAGGCGTCGACCTCCTCCTCGTCGTAGCCCGGCCGCAACCGGGTGGTACTGAACTGCTTGTTCCGCACATCAGCGGGCGTCAGCGGCATTTTTTGGTCTCCTTGGCGCGCTTGGAGTCTGTCCGGAGGACGGTTACCCGAATCACCTCAGCGCGGACACGAGTTGGATCACGACCGAGCGCCGCACGGGCCCGGCTCATCGCAGCGTTCCGGCGATCTGGATCAGGATCAGCACCACGATGAACAGGACAGTGAAGCTTAGGTCAAAGGCCACCGTACCCAACCGGAGCGGAGGAATGAAACGGCGGAGGAACTTGAGGGGCGGGTCCGTGGCGGTGTATGTGGCCTCGGCCAGCACCAGTACGACGCCGGAAGGCCGCCACTGCCGGGCGAAAGCCTGCACCGTCTCGAAGATCATCCTGCCGATGAGCAGCACCAGATAGAGGGACAGGACAACGACCAAGATCCCACCGACGACATCCACGGCCCGGCCGCGCCTCCACTTCTGATGTGCCCGCCCGGCCTCGGTGAGACCGGGTTGGGTCCGATAGGCATACAGAGACTCTAACTCTGGTTGAAGAATCCGCGTTCCGCGATTCGGGCCTTGTCCTCGGCGGTCACCTCGACATTGGCAGGGGACAACAGGAACACCTTGTTGGTAACACGTTCAATGCTGCCATGTAGGCCAAAGACGAGACCTGCCGCGAAATCAACGAGCCGCTTGGCGTCGCTGTCAACCATCTCGGTCAGATTCATGATGACGGGCGTGCCGTCGCGGAAGTGCTCGCCGATCGTCCGCGCCTCGTTGTACGTCCTGGGGTGCAGGGTCGTGATGCGGGCCAGATCGGTCGTGCGGCGTTCCAGGATCGTCGTGGTGGGCCTGGGCGCGGGCACCCCTGCCTCGGGCTCGTCGTCGCGGTCCTGGACCGCCACGGGCCGTTCCTCACCGCTGCGCTGCACCTCGTCGTCGTAGGCGTAGTCGTCGGTGTAGGTCTCATATCTCTCGTAGCGGTCGTCCTCCACGAGACCGAGGTAGACCGCCATCTTGCGCATCGCGCCGGCCATCGCTACGTCGTCCTCCTGCTCATGGTCGCACTTCCCCGGGGACCGTCACCGGGTCCGGGGCGGTAGGCGTGCCCCCTGGAGCTCACCGCTAGATCGACCTCTACTTGGTCGCGGGCTTGAAGACCCACTTGAGGGGACATTACCTGACGAAGGGCTTGCGACGACCGAGCAACGCCGTACCGACGCGCACGTGTGTCGCGCCGTACGCGACCGCCTGCGCGAGGTCCTCGCTCATGCCCGCCGAGATCATCGTGGCCCTGGGGTGCTGCTCCTGCAGGCGCAGCGCCAGGCCCCTGAGCCGGTCGAACGCCCTGGCGGGCTCCTCGCCCAGCGGGGCCACCGCCATCACGCCGCCCAGCCACACCCCGTCGGCCAGGGCCACCTCGTCGGCGAGCGCGAGCAGGTCGGCGGGGCGGGCGCCGCCCCTGGCCGGGTCGTCGTCGAGGGCCACCTGCAGCAGGCACCCGACCGAGCGGCCCTGGCGCACCGCCTCCTTGCTGATCGTCTCCAGCAGCCTGAGGCGGTCGACGGAGTGGATCACGTCGGCGTACCCGACCACGGAGCGCACCTTGTTGGTCTGCAGCTGGCCGACGAAGTGCCAGGTGAGCGGCAGCCCGGCCAGCTCCCGCGCCTTGAGCGCGGCCTCCTGGTCGCGGTTCTCGCCGACGTCGCGCACGCCCAGCTCGGACAGGATGCGGACGTCTTCGGCCGGACGCGTCTTGGTGACGGCGATCAGCGTGACCTCGCCCCGGTCGCGGCCCACCGCGCGGCAGGCCGCCGCGATGCGCGCGTCCACCTCGGCGAGACCGGCCGCGATCTCGTCCCTTCTCACGTGCCCTCTCCCCTCGCTCTCCTCGGTACGCCCACCCATGCACCCGGACGCGCACACGACGGCGCCGCTCCCGTGTCCCTGCGGGGAGCGGCGTCAGGCGATGTGCGGTTTCCGACGGTTATTTGAGGAAGTCGGGCACGTCGAGTTCCTCTTCCTGCTCCTCGAAGATCACCCGAGGACGTTTGGGCGGCTCCGACATGCGGGAGGTGATGGGCGTGGGCGGGGTGGTGGGCTCAGGCGTGGGCCGGGGGATCGAGACGGGGCCCGACGGCTCGTCCGCCGGCTCGTCGGCGACGGCCTCGGCCGACTGCGCGGGCTCCACCGGGCGCACGGGCTCGGGACGCGGCTCGGGCCTGGGCTCGGGACGCGGCTCGGGCCTGAACTCCGCGCGCGGCTCCGGCCTGAACTCCGTACGCGGCTCAGGCCGCGGCTCCGCGCGGAAGTCGGAGCGCGGCTCGGGCCTGACCTCCCCGCGGGGCTCAGGACGCACCTCAGCGCGCGGCTCAGGGCGCAGCGCGGGCGGCTCGGACTTCACACTCGGGGACGCCACGCTCGGCCGTACAGGAGACGAAGGAGGCGGTGCGGCGGGCTGTGCGGCGGCGGGACGCCCGGCCGGGCGCGGCACCTGCTTCTCCGCCGGCCCGGGCACGTCGTCGAAGCCGGCCGCGATCACGGTCACCCGCACCTCGTCGCCGAGCGCGTCGTCGATGACCGTGCCGAAGATGATGTTGGCGTCAGGCGCGGCGGCCATGGAGACGAGCTGGGCCGCCTCGTTGATCTCGAACAGGCCGAGGTCGGAGCCGCCCGCGATCGACAGCAGCACACCGTGGGCGCCGTCGATGCTGGCCTCCAGCAGCGGGCTGGAGACCGCCATCTCGGCCGCCGCCACCGAGCGGTCGTCGCCGCGCGCGTGGCCGATGCCCATGAGGGCGGAGCCGGCGCCCGACATGACCGACTTGACGTCGGCGAAGTCGAGGTTGATCAGACCGGGAGTGGTGATCAGGTCGGTGATGCCCTGGACACCCGACAGCAGCACCTGGTCGGCCGCCTTGAACGCGTCGAGCACGCTCACCTGGCGGTCGGAGATCGACAACAGGCGGTCGTTGGGGATCACGATGAGGGTGTCGACCTCGTCGCGCAGGGTCTCGATGCCCGCCTCGGCCTGCGAGGCCCTGCGCCGCCCTTCGAAGCTGAAGGGCCTGGTCACGACACCGATGGTGAGCGCGCCCAGCGATCTGGCGATGTTGGCCACGACGGGCGCGCCGCCGGTGCCCGTGCCACCGCCCTCACCGGCCGTGACGAAGACCATGTCGGCCCCCTTGAGGACCTCCTCGATCTCCTCACGGTGGTCCTCGGCCGCCTTGCGGCCGACATCGGGGTTGGCGCCCGCGCCAAGCCCGCGCGTGAGCTCACGGCCCACGTCGAGTTTCACATCGGCGTCACTCATCAGCAGCGCCTGGGCGTCGGTGTTTATCGCGATGAACTCGACGCCCTTGAGTCCCTCTTCGATCATCCGGTTGACGGCGTTGACTCCGCCGCCGCCGATGCCGACGACCTTGATGACCGCGAGGTAGTTCTGCGGTGCTGCCACGACGAGGGGCCTTTCCGCTCGTTGACTTGCCATTTCGGTGCGGATCATCTCCGCTTTTTGTTAGTTCGGGTAACTCTCAACCTCAGGTTGAGATTTAGATTTATGTCAACCTGAGGATTGATACGGACAGTAGGAGTTACGCTCCAGGCGGGTCAACTAACCGCGCCGCAAGCACGTCCGGCGTGTCGCGGGCTGTCCGTTTCGCTCCGCAGTCACGCCTGGTCGCGGGCCTCCACTGCCGAAAGTCCGGCTTACAGGCTCTCACGGCGCGACCCCCGCCTCGCACAGGCTCGGCGATGCCGTTGCCCCTCGGTTGCCAGACCCTGACGATCACGATCACTTCAGGGTCACCACGTCGGGTGAGCTGACGTCGTACAGGGTGACCGCTCTCTCTTTCTTGAGCAGCGCGACCAGGATGCGGCCCTTCTCCCCCGGCCGGTCGGTGCCGCCCCACAGGACGGTGCGGCCGTCGGAGAGGATCAGTGTCACCCCCTCGGCCGTGCCCGCGCGGACCTGCCTGACCTTGGCCGCCACCTCGTCCGGCACGGACTGCACGACCTTCAGCGCCGCCGCCATGACCGGGTCGCCCTGGGCCGGGCGGTCCACCTTCAGCAGCGGCAGCATGGGCGGCACCGCGTTCTTCACCTCGATCACCACGCCCTGGCCGTCGACGATCGCCACCTTGTCGCCCGTCTGGACGGCGGCGACCGGCTCGCGCTCGACCACCTCGATCTTGAGCGTGCCGGGCCAGACTCGGTCCACCTTGGCGCCGGCGAGCTGTCTGATGGCCAGGACGCGGCTCTCCACGTCGGCCAGGTTGACGGTGGCGAGGGGGTGGAGGTCGGGCACGCCGGCCTGCTGTTTGATGCGCTCGCTCGGCACTGTGAGATTTCCCACGATCTCTATCGAACGCACTCCCAGCACGGGCGAGAGGAACACCAGCCACGCGGCCGTGCCCACCACCCCCGCCGTCAGCAGCACCAGGAAAGCCGTGCGCGCCTTCATCGCCCTCCCACCAGCATGCGCCCATGTCGGCACCGAACCTACGCCGACGCGCGGCCCGACACCGCGCGCCACGCCCAACCCGCGGCCCCGCCGCACCGCGCCAGGCGCCGCGCGGGAGAGGCGCCCGGGAACGAGGACTCAGGACAGGCGCGCGACGATCTGCGGCCCGAGCTCGGTCACGTCACCCGCGCCCATGGTGAGCACGATGTCGCCGGGCCTGGCCCGCTCGGCCACCAGCCCGGGCACCGAGGACCGGTCGGGCGCGTACGCCACCCGCTCGGGCAGCAGCGGCACCCGCTCGGCCACCATCGCGCCGGACACCCCGGGCTCCGGATCCTCGCGGGCCCCGTAGACGTCGAGCACGATGGCCTCGTCGGCCAGCCCGAGCGCCGCCCCGAACTCGTCGGCGAAGAACCGGGTGCGCGAGTAGAGGTGCGGCTGGAAGATCGCGATGACCCGCCCGGTGCCGGAGTAGGAGGCCACCACGTCGCGGGCGGCCCGCAGGTCGGCGGCCAGCTCGGTCGGGTGGTGGGCGTAGCTGTCGAACACCGCGATGCCGCCCGCCTCGCCCTTGGCCTCGAAGCGCCGCTTGGCCCCGGTGAAGGCGCCCAGCCCCTGCCTGATCTCCTCGAACGGCAGCCCCAGCTCGTCGGCCACGGCGATCACCGCGGTGGCGTTGAGCGCGTTGTGGGCCCCGGGAACGGCCAGGCGCACCTCGCCCCTGCCCTCGACGGTGAACACCGTGCCGAACCCGTCGGGCCTGACGCCGGAGATCCGGTAGTCGTCGCCGGTCACGCCGTAGGTCTTGACCCGCAGCCCGCGCTCCGCCGCCCGGCGCGCCGTCTCCGCCGCGCCGGGGTCGTCCGCGCACGCGATGAGCAGCGAGCCGATCCGGTCGGCGAACCTGGCGAAGCTGTCGTGGACGGCCCGCGGGTCGCCGTAGTTGTCGAGGTGGTCGGCCTCGACGTTGGTCACCACGGCGATGTCGGGGGCGAGCATGAGGAAGGAGCCGTCGCTCTCGTCGGCCTCGGCCACGAACATCCGGCCCTGCCCGTCGTCGGCGCCCAGCCCGGTGGTGACGAGCTGGCCGCCCACGCAGTAGGACGGGTCGGCGCCACACTTCTGCAGCGCCACGGTCAGCATGGACGTGGTCGTGGTCTTGCCGTGGGTGCCGGCGATGGCGACCGCGGTGCGCCCGGCCATGACGGAGGCCAGCGCGGCGGCCCGCGGGATGATCCGCAGCCCCTGCTTGAGCGCCTCGCCCAGCTCGGGGTTGGAGTCGCGGATGGCGGTCGAGACGACCACGGTGTCGACGTCTCTGATGTGGGAGGCGGCGTGGCCGATGTGCACGGTCGCGCCCAGCTCGCGCAGCTCGGTGATCAGCTCGGAACTGCGCGCGTCGCTGCCGGTCACCCGTACACCACGCTTGAGCAGGATGCGGGCTATGCCCGACATGCCGGCGCCGCCCACGCCGATGAAGTGCACCCGCCCCAGCTCTTCCACGGTGACGGGATCGACCAGCTTGACAAGACTCATCGGGCTATCTCCAACACTTTCCTGGCAAGCATGATATCGGCGTCCTTCCTCCCGAGTCTGGAGGCGGCCTCCGACATGACGACGACCCGCTCGGGGTCGTGGAGGACGGGCAGCACGTTGTGGATGATCCATTCGGGTGACAGCTCGGCGTCGTCGGCCATCAGGCCGCCGCCGCCGCGGACGATGCGCTCGGCGTTGATGCGCTGCTCGCCGTTGCCGTACGGGAGCGGGACGTAGGCGCCGGGCAGCCCGACCGCGGTCAGCTCGGCGCAGGTCAGCGCCCCGCTGCGGCACAGGGCCACGTCGGCGGCGGCGTAGGCGAGGTCCATGCGGTCGACGTAGGGCAGCAGCACGTATTGCGGGTCGCCGGGCGGCGGCTCGTGCTCGACGGTGTTCTTCGGGCCGATGACGTGCAGCACCTGCACGCCGGCCCGGCGCAGCACGGGCGCGGCGGCGAGCGCGGCCTGGTTGATCGACCTGGAGCCCTGCGAGCCGCCGAACACCAGCAGCGTCGGCCGGTCGTTCTCCAGCCCGAACCACGAGCGCGCCTTGTCGCCCGTGGACAGCCGGTCGAGCGTGACGATGTCGCGGCGCAGCGGCGTGCCGATGTATTCGGCCTTGGGCAGCGCGGTGTCGGGGAACCCGCTGAACACGTGGTCGGTCAGCCGGGCGCCGAGCCGGTTGGCCAGGCCGGGACGCGGGTTGGCCTCGTGGACGACGATCGGCACGCCGCGCCGCTTGGCCGCCAGGTATGCGGGCGTCGCCACGTAGCCGCCGAAGCCGACCAGGACGTCGGCCTGGACCCGGTCGAGTATGGCGGCCGTGGCGTTGATCGCCCCGGCGAGCCTGCCCGGCACGGTGAGCAGGCTCGGAGTGATCGCCCTTGGCAGCGGCACGGCCGGCACCAGCTCCAGCTCGTAGCCCCTGGCGGGCACGAGCCGCGACTCCAGGCCGCGCTCCGTGCCCACGCAGGTGATGCCGACGCTCCGGTCAAGATGGCGCAGCGCGTCCGCAAGGGCCAACGCGGGCTCGATGTGCCCGGCCGTCCCCCCACCGGCGAGGACCACCCTCATCTCGGTCACTCCCTAACGTGTCGCTCGGCCTTTGGACGTACCCCCCAGGCCAAGCCAGCTTAGGGCCCGCACGGCCGGTCCGGGGCCACGAGCCGCCAAGGCCTCCCGCGCGCCGGGCTCGCGTTTGGCGAACGACAGCAGCATGCCGAGCGCGGCGAGCGTGGGCAGCAGCGAGGAGCCGCCGTACGAGACCAGGGGCAGGGGGATGCCGGTGATCGGCAGCACGCCGAGCACGGCCCCCATGTTGACGGTGGCCTGCCCGACGATCCAGGCCACCATGGCGGCGGCGGCGAGCCGGGTGAAGGCGTCGTTGACCCGCACGGCGACGCGCAGCCCCGCGTAGCCGAGTAGCCCGAACAGGGCGACCACGATCAGCGTGCCCATCAGCCCGAGCTCCTCGCCGAGGATGGCGAAGATGAAGTCGCTCTCGCCGTGGGGCAGCCAGTTCCACTTCTGCCGGCTCTCGCCGAGCCCGAGGCCGAACCAGCCGCCGGAGCCCATCGCGATCTGCCCCTGCACGGCCTGGTAGCCCGCGCCCTGCGCGTCGGCCCACGGGTCGAGGAAGGCGCCGATGCGCGCCATCCGGTACGGCTCCACCTTGATCATTATCAACGCCGCCAGCACCGCCAGCGCCATGATGCCGCCGAACAGCTTGACCGGCGCCCCCACCACCCACAGCAGCGACAGGAAGATCATGAACAGGACCAGCGTGGTGCCCAGGTCGCGGCCGAGCATGACCATGACGGCCAGGATCGCGGTGCCGGGCATGAGCGGGATCAGCATCTGGCGCCACTCGATCCTGCCCTGCCGTACGCGCTTGGACAGCAGGTCGGCACCCCACAGCACGAGCCCCAGCTTGGCCGGCTCCGACGGCTGCACGGTGAACGGGCCGATGTAGATCCACCGCTGCGCGCCCAGCTCGGCCGAGCCGATGAACAGCACCATGACCAGCGCGATGATCGACAGCGCCATCAGCGGGTAGCCGGCCCATCGGAAGAACTTGACCGGCAGGCGCGAGCACAGGTACATCACCGGCACGCCGACCGCGGCCGACAGCGACTGCTTGATGAACCACGAGAACGGGCTGCCGGTCTTGGCCAGCGCCTCGATGCTGGAGGCCGACAGCACCATCATCAGCCCCAGCGCCAGCAGCAGCGCGCTGCACATGATGATCAGGTAGTAGGTCGTCAGCGGCTTGTCCAGCAGCTCCTTGAGCGTGCCCAGCTGCTCGCGCGCCCAGCTTCCCGGCCCCTCCTGCGCGGCGGCAGGGCGCCGCACCCGTTCCTCAGCGCTCGTGCTCACGCCGCGCCCTCAGCTCGCGTACGGCACGCGCGAAGGCCTCCCCCCGCGCGGGATAGTTGGCGAACATGTCCAGGGAGGCCCCCGCCGGGGAGAGCAGCACGGTGTCCCCTGGGGAGGCCAGCCGGGCGGCTTCGGTGACGACTCTTTCCATCGCACCAGTGTCCCGATCGGCGATGTCCACGAGGGGGACATTCGGCGCGTGTCGCGCGATGGCTTCGGCGATCCGGGCGCGATCGGCGCCCAGCAGCACCGCTCCGCGCAGTCGCGGCGCCGCCTGGCGCACCAGCTCGTCCACGTCCGCGCCCTTGAGCAGCCCGCCCGCCACCCACACCACCGACGGGTACGAGGCCAGCGCGGCGGCGGCGGCGTGCGGGTTGGTGGCCTTGGAGTCGTCGATGTAGTCGACCTCGCCGATCCGGTCCACGTGCGCCAGCCGGTGGGGGTCGGGCACGAAGTCGCGCAGCCCCTGGCGTACGGCCTCGGACGGCACGCCGAGCGAGCGGGCCAGCGCGGCGGCGGCGAGGGCGTTGGCCACGTTGTGCGGGGCGAAGGGGCGCACGTCGTCGAGCGTCGCGAGCTCCTCGGCCGCCTCGACCGGGTCGGCCACGAATGCCCGGTCCACCAGCAGGTCCTCGACCACGCCGATCTCGCCCCGCTTCGGCACCCGCAGGGTGAACCCGACGGCGCCGGGGTAGGGCGCGGCCAGCCGGGCGGCCTCGGGGTCGTCGGCGTTGAAGATCACGGTGCCGGCGCGTTCGAAGACGCGGCCCTTGGCGGCTGCGTACTCCTCCATGGAGCCGTGCCAGTCGAGGTGGTCGGGGGCCACGTTGAGCACCGCCGCGGCGTGCGGGGCCAGCGTGCTCGACCAGTGCAGCTGGAAGCTGGACAGCTCGACGGCCAGCGCGTCGTACGGCTCCGCCACCGCCCGCACCACGGGCGTGCCCACGTTCCCCACGGCCAGGGCCTTGCGCCCGGCCGCCAGCAGGATGGAGGTGAGCATGCGGACGGCGGTGGTCTTGCCGTTGGTGCCGGTCAGCGCCAGCCAGGGGGCCGCCTGGGCGGGCCGCAGCCGCCAGGCCAGCTCCACCTCGCCGACGACCTCGACCCCGTCGCGCAGCGCGGCGGCGATCAGCGGGTGATGCGGCGCCCACCCCGTGGTGATCACCCGCGTCACGCCTTCTGGCAGCGCCATCTCGCCGAAGCGGGTCTCGACGCCGACCCTGGCCAGCTCGGCCGCGGCGGCCAGCTGCCGCTCGCCCTCCGCGGCCTCCACGACCACGACCCGCTCGCCGCGCGCGGCCAGCACCCTGGCCACCGCGGTGCCGGACACGCCGAGCCCGGCCACGCAGGTGAGACTCATCGGGGCATCCACTCGACGTAGAACAGTCCCAGACCGAGCGCCGCGCACAACATGGCGATCAGCCAGAAGCGGACCACGATCGTGGTCTCCGCCCAGCCCTTGAGCTCGAAGTGGTGCTGCAGCGGCGCCATCCTGAACACCCGTTTGCCGGTCATCTTGAAGAACCCGACCTGGATGATCACCGACAGCGTGATCATCACGCACAGGCCGGCCAGGATGATGAGCAGCAGCTGGGTACGGGTGGCGATGGCCAGCCCGGCCAGCACGCCGCCCAGCGCCAGGGAGCCGGTGTCGCCCATGAAGATCCGGGCGGGAGGGGCGTTCCACCACAGGAATCCGATCAGCGCCCCCAGCACGGCCGCGGCCACCACGGCCAGGTCGAGCGGATCTCGTACCCAGTAGCAGTTGGGGCCGAGCTGGTCGATGCAGTTGTTGCGCAGCTGCCAGTTGCCGATCAGCACGTACGCGGCCAGCACGACGCCGGTCGCGCCGCTGGCCAGGCCGTCGAGGCCGTCGGTGAGGTTCACCGCGTTGGAGAACCCGACGATCATGATGAGCACCCAGATGGTGAACCCGACGATGCCGATCGAGGGCGGGCCGAAGTCGCGCAGGAACGACAGGCGGGTCTCGGCGGGGGTGATGCCGTACACGTTGGGCTGGCGCGTCACCAGGACGGCGAAGACCGCGCCCACGATCAGCTGGCCGAGCGCCTTGGCGCCGCTGCGCAGGCCGAGGCTGCGCTGCTTGTAGATCTTGATGAAGTCGTCCAGGAACCCGACCGCGCCGAGCCCTGTCATCAGGAACAGCACCAGGCCGCCCGACACCGTCGGGGGCTCCAGCATGGCCAGGTGGGAGGCGCCGTAGGCGAGCAGCGACGCCAGGACGAACACGATGCCGCCCATCGTGGGGGTGCCGCGCTTGCCGAGGTGGGCCTGGACGCCCTCCTCGCGGATCTCCTGACCGTAACCCCGCCGCGAGAACAGCCTGATCGCCAGGGGGGTGCCCAGCATGGAGAGGATCAGGCCGACCGCGCCGGCGATGATGATGTTGGTCACTGGGGGGAACCTCCGAGGATGATCTCGGCCGTGCGCTCCAGACCCATGGCCCTCGGTCCCTTGATCAGCACCGCGTCACCGGGCCGCAGCCACGAGCCCAGCTCGGCCGCCGCGGCCTCGGCGTCCGGCACGTGCACGATCCGCGTCGGCTGCCCGTAGTACGCCCCTCCCCCAGGCCCCGCCGCCGGTCCACCGACCGGCGGCCCGACCGGCGGCATGCCCGGTGGCGTTCCCGGCGGGGGTCCGGACGGCATCCCTGACGGCAACCCGGGCGGGGGCCCGCCCGCCTGGGACCCACCGGGCGCTCCGGGAGGCCCGCTCACGGGGGTTCCGCCCGGCATGCCGCCTATGAGCGGTCCTCCGGCGGTGGGAGGCCCCTGCCACCCCTGACCGGAGCCGTCGTCTTCCTGCCCGTGCCAGCCCGGCCCAGGAGGCACGGCACCCTCGTCGGGCACCTGCCATCCCGGCCCAGGAGCCGGCTGCGGCACACCAGCGTCGGACCCGTGCCACCCCTGCGGCTGCCCACCGCCCGCCTCGGGGCCGTGCCACCCCTGCGGCTGCCCACCGCCCGCCTCGGGGCCGTGCCAGCCCTGCGGCTGCCCACCGCCCGCCTCGGGCCCATGCCAGCCCGGAGGCCGCGCGCTGCCCGCCTCGGGGCCGTACCAGTCCGGCGACCGCGCGCCGCCTGCCTCTGGGCCGTGACCGCCTCGCGGGCCGCCCGCGTCCGGAACCGGCCCACCGGGCTGGGGCGCGCCGTGCTCGGCGGCCTGCCCATGCCAGCCCTGCCCAGGAGGCACCGCGCCTTCGTCGGGCACCTGCCATCCCGGCCCAGGAGCCGGCTGCGGCACACCAGCGTCGGACCCGTGCCACCCCTGCGGCTGCCCACCGCCCGCTTCGGGGCCGTGCCAGCCCTGGGGTGCGCCGTGCTCGGCGTCGGGTCCGTACCAGCTCTGGGGCGGCCCTTGCTCGGGGCCGGTCGGCTGCCGGTCCTGCGGCGCGGGCCCGTGGGGGCCGGAGAGCGGCCCAGGGGGCGTCTGCGCGGGCCCAGCGGGTGTCTGCGGGCCGGAAATCACCGCGCCCGGCACCGAAGGCCAGGCGGGAGCCACAACGCCCGGAACCGCGCCACCCGGCCCGGCGCCCGTCGGCCCGGCACCCATCGGGCCGGGGGCTCCTTGGGGGAAGGTCGTGTGGGCCGCCAGCTCCTGGGCGGTGGCCTGGGCGGCCTCGTGGGCGCCGTCGAGGACCGGGCCCGCATCGGGGCCGGCCACGATCAGCCCCGCGAGCCCCGCCCCGCCGGCCAGCCGGCCGAGTTCGGCGTTGAGGGCCGGCCCCTCGTCGCCCAGTTCGCGCAGCGCCGCGATGACCGCGAAGCGCCGGCGTCCCTTGCCGAGGGTGGCGAAGGCCTCGAAGGCCGCCTTCATGGAGTCGGGGTTGGCGTTGTAGGCGTCGTTGACCACGGTCACCCCGTCGGCCCGGTCGGTGACCTCCATCCGCCACCGGCTGCGCGGCGTGGCCTCCGACAGTTCCTCGGCGATGGTGGCCACGGGCAGCCCCAGCTCGTAGCCGGCCGCCGCCGCGGCGAGCGCGTTGGAGACCGCGTGCGCGCCGTACAGCTTCAGTGACACGTGCGCGGCTCCCGACGGGGTGCGCAGCGTGAAGGAGGCCCGCCCTCTGTTGTCGATCACGACGCCCTCGGCCCTGATCGCCGCGGACTCGCCGCACCCGAAGTAGGTGACCCGCGCCTCCGTACGGGAGGCCATCCCCCGCACCAGCGGATCGTCGGCGTTGAGCACGGCGACGCCCGTGCGCGGCAGCGCCTCCACCAGCTCGCCCTTGGCCTTGGCGATGGCCTCCTTGCCGCCGAACACGCCCAGGTGCGCGGTGCCGACGTTGAGCACCACGCCGATCTGCGGCGGCGCGATGCGGGTCAGGTCCTTGATGTGGCCGATGTTGCGCGCGGCCAGTTCCAGCACCATGAAGCGGGTCTCGAGGTCGGCCCGCAGGACGGTCAGCGGATGGCCGAGCTCGTTGTTGAAGCTGCCGACGGGCGCGATGGTCGAGCCGATCCGCCCGGTCAGCTTGGCCAGGAGGTCTTTGGTGCTGGTCTTGCCGGCCGAGCCGGTCACGCCGATCACGGTGACCTTGGGCAGCGTGCGGACCTGGGCGGCGGCCAGTTCGGCGAGCGCCGCGGCGGCGTCGGGCACGATCACGGCGGGCGCGTCGACCGGCCGGCCGGCCAGCACGGCGACGGCTCCCGCGCGTACGGCCTGCGCGGCGTAGTCGTGACCGTCGACCCGCGCGCCCTTGATGGCGACGAACAGGGATCCCGGTTCTACGGCCCGCGAGTCGATCACGACGGGCCCGCGCACCACCGCGCGGGGATCGGCCATGCCCGACAGGGCGCCCGAGGTTATCTCGGCGATCCTGGCCAGAGGCAACGGGATCATTAGTGCTTCCTGCTTTCCTTGCGTGCGTCGATCGCTTCGGCGACCACTTCGCGGTCGTCGAAGGGGATCACCTCGCCTGAAACGTACTGACCCTGCTCGTGGCCCTTCCCGGCCACGACGATCACGTCGCCGCGCCCGGCCCGGGCGATCGCCAGGCCGATGGCGGCCGCGCGGTCGGGCTCAATGATCACATGAGCGCGGTCGTGCTGCGGAACGCGGAGGGCCCCCTCCATCATCGTCGCGAGGATGGCCAGCGGATCCTCGGATCGGGGATTGTCGCTGGTAAAAATAGCGACATCTGCCAGTTCGGCGGAGATCTCCCCCATGAGAGGGCGTTTGCCCTTGTCGCGGTCGCCGCCGCAGCCGAGCACGATCGTCAGGGTCCCGGCGGTGACCGACCGCAGCGAGCGCAGCACCGACTCCACCGCGCCCGGCTTGTGCGAGTAGTCCACGACGGCCTGGAACTCGTCGCCTGCCTCGGTGACGCGCTGCATGCGGCCGGGCACGCCGGTCAGCGTGCCGACGCCGTGCACCGCCGTCTGCAGCGGCACCCCGGCCTCGACCAGCGTGACGACGGCCCCGAGCGCGTTGGCGACGTTGAACGGGCCGGGCAGCGCGATCTGCGCGTCGGCCTCGACGCCTCCCGGGCCGACCACGCGGAACGCGCTGCCGTCGGCCCCGAGCCTGGCGTCGACCGCGCGCCACTCGGCCTCGGGGTCGCCGAGCGCGGAGAACGTGGTCATCGGCACCTTGGCCAGGCCGATCAGCTCACGCCCGTAGTGGTCGTCGATGTTGGTCACGCCGGCCCGGCTCAGCTCCGGCTGGAACAGCTTCACCTTGGTCGCGAAGTAGTCCTCGAAGTCCTTGTGGAAGTCGAGGTGGTCCTGCGACAGGTTCGTGAACAGGGCGACGTCGTAGTAGAGGCCGTCGACCCGGCCGAGCGCGAGCGCGTGGCTGGAGACCTCCATGGCGGCGGCGCTGACGCCCTCCTCGCGCATGAGCGCGAACAGGCCGTGCAGCGCGGACGCCTCGGGCGTGGTGAGCGTGGGCTGGAAGCTCAGCTCGCCGGCGTGGATCTCGACTCCGCCCACCAGGCCCGACCGGTGGCCGGCGGCCCGCAGGCCGGCCTCGATCATGAACGTGGTGGTGGACTTGCCGCTGGTGCCGGTGACGCCGAGGATCTGGATGTCGTGGGCCGGCTGCCCGTACACCCAGGAGGAGATCTGCCCGAGCAGGGCGCGCGGGTCGGGCACGATGAGCACCGGCAGCCCGGTGGCCACGGCCGCGTCGCGGCCGGCCCGGTCGGTGAGCACGGCGACGGCGCCGCCGGCCATCGCGTCGGCGGCGAACGTGGCTCCGTGGACGCGGTTGCCGGGCAGCGCCACGTACAGATCTCCGCGTCTGACGGCGCGGGAGTCGATCGTGACGCCGGTCAGGGCGGCGTGGGGCGACCTCGACGTGCCGGAATCGGCGTCGAGCATGGTCGCGAGCCCGGTCAGCGGGCGAGGCGGGCTGGTCGTGGGACGCATAGACGACGGGGGACGCACGGCGAGAGCGTACCTTCCCTGGTCACTGTCCCGCGCGCATCCGCACCTGCGGCGCGGCGGAGCCCGTGGGTGGAATCTTCATGCTCTTGACGGCGAACGTCATCACATCCTTGAACACGGGGGCCGCCAACTGCCCGCCGAAGTGGCCGTTCTTCGGGTTCTGCAGCACCGAGAGCACCACCAGCCGCGGATCGTCGGCCGGTGCGAACCCGACGAAAGAGGCGGTGTAGCCGTCGTAGCGGCCGAGCCTGGCGTCGTAGCGGTTGGCCGTGCCGGTCTTGCCCGCCACCCGGTAGCCGTCGATGGCGGCCAGCTGGCCGGTGCCCTCCTCGCCCACAGCGCTCTCCAGCATCGTCGAGATCTCCCTGGCCGTCGTCTCACTCACCACCTTGGTCTGCTTACCGGGAGGAGCGGGGACGAACCTGCCCGTCGCGTCCTTCGTGCCGGCCACGATCCGCGGCTCGATCTTGACGCCGCCGTTGGCGATGGTCTGGTAGACGCTGGCCATCTGCAGCGCGGTCACCGACACGCCCTGCCCGTAGGCGACCGTGCAGTTCTGGCTGCCCGACCACTTCTTGTAGTCGGGCAGCAGGCCCGCCTCGGCGCCGGGCACGCCGCCGCCCGGCGTGCTGCCGAAGCCGAACGCCGTGAGCATCCTGTGCAGCCGCTCGCTGCCCACCTTACGCGCCGCCATGACCGTGGCCACATTGCTGGACTGGGCCATGGCCTGCCGGAACGTCATCGACTCCGTCTTGTGCGCGTGGGCGTCGCGCAGCACCTGGTCGGTGCACCTGATCCGGTCGGGCACCTGGAAGACCGTGTCGGGCGTCACCTCGCCGGCCTCCAGCGCGGCGGCCGCGGTGATCACCTTGTTGGTGCTGCCGGGCTCGAAGACGTCGGCGGCGGCCTTGTTGACGTAGTGGGACTGCGGGGCCTTGCGCCAGTTGTTCAGGTCGAGCTCGGGGGCGTTGGCCATGGCCACGATCTGCGCCGTCCGCACGTCCATGACGATCACGGTGCCGCTCTCGGCGCCGGACTTGCGCACCTGATCGCCGATCGACTTCTGGGCGGCCCACTGGATGTCGCGGTCGATGGTCAGCCGCACGTCCTGGCCGTCCTCCGGCGCGGTGCGCTCGCTGCTGGTCATCGGGATCTGCTGGCCGTCGCGGCCGGTCTCGACGCGTTTCTTGCCGTCGCGGCCGGCCAGCAGGGAGTTCTTCGCCTGCTCCATGCCGCCGAGGCCGCTGCCCTCGTCGCCGACGAACCCGATGAGGCTGCCCGCCAGGTCGCCCGCCGGGTAGAGCCGCCGGTACGTCTTCTTGGCCGCCAGCGCGGGGATGGGGGCCTGGAGCAGCCGGGTGGCCACGACGGGGTCGACGTCCCTGGCCAGGAGCTGGTAGTGGGTGCCGGTCCTGCTCAGCTTCGCGGCGATCTCCCGCTCGTCCTTGCCGAGCTGCTGGGCGAGGAGCTTGGCCGCGCCCGCGCGTACGGCCGCGGGGACCTTGGTCGGGTCGATCGACACCTCGCGGGCCTCGACCGTGACGGCCAGCTCGTTGCCGTGGACGTCGGTGATCGAGCCGCGCTTGGCCGGGATCGTCTCGGTGTGCTGGCGCTGGTCGGCCGCGGCCGCCGCGTACACCTTGGACTCCAGGCCCTGCATCTGGATGAGCCGCCCGGCGAAGATCGACAGCACGAACGTCATGCCGATGAGGCCGATGTTGATCCGCCTGCGCGGGCTGCCCAACCGCAGCACCAGTGGCGGGCGCGGCGGCGGTGGCGGCCTGCGCGGGCCCCTGGGCGGCGGCCCGTCTCCGTCGCGGCGCCCCGTGGTCCGGCCCGTGGTCCGGCCCGAGGTCCCCGCCGTGGTCCGGCCGCGCGCCGCGTCCGGCCGGGATCCCCCTGCCGGGGGCCTGCTCGCGGGCGTACGGCGTCCGGGCGCGTCCTCCTGCCGGCCGGGCCTGCGCCGGTCCCCCGCCCGATCCGCGGCCCGATCCGCGGCCCGGTCGGCCGCCCGGTCGGCCGCCCTGCCGGCGGAGCTGTCACCCGGCCTGCCGGGGCCTCGCTCACCGGCCCTGTCACCGGCCCTGTCACCGGCTCGATCGCCGGAACGGCCGCTCGCGCGCTCGTCGCGCCCCTGGACGCGTCCTCTGAGCCGCTCGTCCTCGTCGCGTGACCGGGGCGCGCGGCCTCTGGGCCGGTCGCCGTCGTCGCGCGACTGCGGGGCGCGCCTCCTCGGCGGGTCGTCGTCGTCGCGGTCGCGCGAGCGCCCGCGCGGGCCGTCGTCCCGTGAGCGGCCCCCTGAGCGGCCCCCTGAGCGGCCCCCTGAGCGGCCCTGTGAGCGGCCCTGTGGGCCGTCGTCGCCGGGCCGCGACCGGCCGCGCGGCTCCTCGCCCGGCTCGCGCGGCGGGCGGGTCCGGCCGTCGTCGTGCCCGAACGGCAGGTCGAGGGGGTCGAGCCGGTCGCGGGGCCGCCGCGGCGGATTCTCCGCCGAACCGGAACGGCCCGTACCGGAGGAACGACCGCCGTCGGAACGGTCACCGTCGGACCGGCCGCCGTCGGAGCGCCCGTCGTCGAAACGATCCTCGTCGAAACGGCCACCGTCAGAACGGCCGCCGTCGGAGCGGCCGCCCTGACGCCCGCTCCTGCCCGGTCCCCCCGGCGTACGACGAGCGGCGCCTGGCCCTCCTTGAGAGCCGGCGCCGCCAGCGCCGCGGCCGGGTCCCTGCCCCCTGCCGCCCGAACCGCTCACCGTGTGCTGTCCGCCTGGCCGGGCTGTGTGTCGGTCGTGCCGCCGGTCCACGGGTTGACCTCGTCCCACCTGCGGCTGAGGCCCTGCTTGTCGGCCAGGTCGGCGATGACGCCGGGCTGCGTCTTGCGCTGGTACTCCTGCTCGATCTTCTCCTTCTCCTGCTCGGCCACCGCGATCTGCTCGCGCAGCGACGCGTCGGTGATCGCGTCCTGGGCCAGCATGGTGTTGAGCAGCAGCAGACTGACGAGGCCGCCACAGAGCAGGCCGACGACGAGCAGCACGAACGGCGCCCGCTGCCGGCGCGTCGGCTGCCGCCGTGCGGCGGGACGGGACGACGTCGCGCCGCCGGTCTCGGGGCGTGCCGTACCGGCCGGCCGCTTGCCCGCGCCGGCGGGACGCGCTCGCTCGGCGGGCGGCGCGGTGCGGCTCGTCGCGGGACGCGTGCGGACCGGCGTCGCGCCTGCCTTGGCCCGGCCGCGCGCCGGCGCCTTGGGCTCGGCGCGCGGCCGTTCGCCCGGCGTCCTGCCCTCGGGGCGGGCCCGCTCGCCGACCGGGCTCTTGCCCTCGGCACGCTCGCGCTCACCGGCGGCTCTCCTGCCGTCGGCGCGCTCGCCCACGGGCCTGCTGCCGCCGGCGCGCTCACGCTCGCCGGCCGGCTCCTTGCCGTCGGTCTCGGGGCGGGTGTCGGGACGGGGACGCGGCTTGGGCTGGTACGACGTCGCCGACCGGCGCGTGCCCGTCTTGGGCACGGCACGGCGGACAGGCGCACCCCTGCCGGTCTCCTGCTCAGTCGTCAACACGGATCCTCTCTGCCGCCCGTAGCCGGGCCGAGGCCGCCCGCGGGTTGCGGGCGAGCTCTTCGTCGCTTGGGAGCTCCGCTCCCCTCGTCAGCAGGCGGAACCTCGGCTGGTGAGCCGGTAGCGGGACGGGCAGCCCTGGTGGGCCGGTGTCCTTGGTTCGCGCCGTGAGGGCCTGCTTGGTGAGCCGGTCCTCGAGTGAGTGGTAGGAGAGCACGACCACTCGCCCACCGAGCGTCAGCGCGTCGAGTGCCGCGGGCAGCGCCGCCTCCAGGGCGGACAGCTCCGCGTTCACCTCGATGCGCAGCGCCTGGAAAGTCCTCTTGGCGGGGTTGCCCCCGGTGCGCCGGGTAGCGGCGGGGATCGCATCGCGCACGATGTCCGCCAGCCGCTTCGTCGAGGTTATTGCCTCTTTGGCCCGTTCTCTGATGATCAGGCCCGCGACACGCTGAGCGAATCTCTCCTCGCCGTAGTCGCGCAGGATGCGCGCGAGCTCCCGGGCGGGGTAGGTGTTGACCACCCGCTCGGCCGTCAGCTCCTGCGAGGTGTCCATCCGCATGTCGAGCGGGGCGTCATAGGAGTAGGCGAAGCCGCGCTCGGCCTCGTCGAGCTGCGGGGAGGAGACCCCCAGGTCGAACAGCGCCCCGTCGATGACCGGACGGCCCGCCTGGTCGAGCACCTCGGCCAGGTCGCCGGAGGAGGCGTGGACCAGGGTGGTCCGGTCCGCGTAGGGGCTGAGCCTGCGGGTGGAGAACTCGATCGCGAAAGGGTCGCGGTCGATCCCGATCAGGTGCAGTGCGGGGTGTGCGGCGAGCAGGGCCTCCGAGTGGCCGCCGAGGCCGAGGTTGGCGTCGACGACGACGGGTGCGGGCCCGGCCAGCGCGGGGGCGAGCAGCTCCAGAACGCGCTCGAGCATCACCGGAACGTGACCGCCCGTGCCGACGTTGTCGTCCATCTCCAACCCCCCTCTCGCGTCCTTGCTCGCGGATGACGCGTATCGCCGATCGTTCGCCGGTTCTTCCTGGGTCCCCACCCCGGCGCCGTCCGGCCAGGTCCCCATCCGCACCCTCTTCGTGGACGCCCGCCATCTGACACCGGGGAAGGTGCATCAGCTGGCGGACAGTGGTTGCGGGTGGAGACCTCGCCGAACGACATCACCGACGGATCGACCGTGGTCACTACAGAATCCCTGGCAGCACCTCCTCCGACAGTTCGGCGAACGCCTGCTCCTGCGCGCTGAGATAGGTGTCCCAGGCCTGCGCGTCCCAGATCTCCAGCCGGGTGTTGGCCCCGATGACGACGCAGTCACGTTCCAGCCCCGCGTACTGGCGGAGGCTCTGCGGGATCGTGATGCGTCCTTGTTTGTCTGGTTTCTCGTCGGACGCACTGGCGAAGAAGACGCGGCTGTAGTCACGCACCGCCTTGGCGGTGACCGGGGCGGTGCTGAGAGCCTCGGTAATGCGCTGGAACTCCTCCACGGGAAAGACGTAGAGGCATCGCTCCTGGCCTTTGGTGATCACAAGACCCTCCGCCAGCTCCTCACGGTACTTAGCCGGCAGGAACAGCCGTCCCTTGTCGTCCAGACGCGGTTGATGGGTGCCGAGGAACATCGGCCCCACCTCCCGTGCCTCGTGAAGCGCTCAGCGCTGGTGAGCCGGGCTCTCCACTGCGCACCACCATACTCCACTTCTCCCCACCGTCAACTGATTCGAACCGTCTTCATCATCGGTTTCCCTTGCGTTACCGCAGGTCAGAGCGATGGAGCGGAGTGGAGGGGGGTGAGCGCGCGGTCAACCCTCATGGGCGTGTCGAGGGTTTGAATCGCCGCGGAAATAGGGGCGGAGGGCGTACGGGGAGCCCGGCGGGGAGGAAAGTGGAGCGCTTGGCGGGTGCGCTGTGTCACGGGATTCGCACCTGTATGCGACATGAACCGGAACATCGCCGGGGTTCCCTGAATATCCACAAATGTCGCTGAAGAACCCACAGCGTCGTAGGGTCGTACAGACAATGGAAAAGGAATGGCATGGCTCCCGCAAAGGCACCGAACGGGACAGCCGTCGCACTTCTCATGGAGGCCTGGTGGCAGTAACCCATGACGTCCCTCCCCAGCTCGACGAGCTGGTCTCCACCGCCCACCGGATTCGGCAGGCGATCGAATCGGTGATCGAGGGTAAGAGCGACGCCGTCCGTCTGACGCTGACGGTCCTGCTCGCCGAAGGCCACCTGCTGATCGAGGACGTGCCCGGCGTCGGCAAGACGATGCTGGCCAAGGCGCTCGCGCGCTCCATCGACTGTCCCGTCCGGCGGGTGCAGTTCACCCCCGACCTGCTGCCCAGTGACATCACCGGGGTCAGCGCCTACAACCAGCAGACCCGGGAGTTCGAGTTCAAGCCCGGCCCGGTGTTCGCCAACATCGTGGTGGGCGACGAGATCAACCGGGCCTCCCCCAAGACGCAGTCCGCGCTGCTGGAGTGCATGGAGGAGCACCAGGTGACGGTCGACGGGAGGACGTACCAGCTGGACGCGCCCTTCATGGTGATCGCCACCCAGAACCCCATCGAGATGGAGGGCACCTATCCCCTCCCCGAGGCCCAGCGCGACCGTTTCACCGCGCGCGTGGCGATGGGTTACCCCGAGCCGCACGCCGAGCTGGAGATGCTCGACGTGCACGGGGGCACCTCGCCGCTCGACAAGCTCCAGCCGGTCGCGACGACGGCGGAGGTGCGCGCGCTCATCGAGGCCGTACGCGGCGTCTACGTCTCGCAGGCGGTCAAGAAGTACGCCATCGACCTGGTCGTGGCCACCCGCCACTCCCCCGACCTGCGGCTCGGCGCCTCCCCCCGGTCCACGCTGCAGCTCGTCCGGGCCGCCAGGGCGCACGCGGCGCTGACCGGCCGCGACTACGTCATCCCCGACGACCTCCAGGACCTGGCCATCCCCGTGCTGGCCCACCGGCTGCTGCCCAGCGTCGAGGCGCAGGGCCAGCGGCGGCTGCCCGAGCAGGTGGTGACCGATCTGATCAGGCGCGTGCCGGTGCCGGAGACGCGAGCGTCGTGAGGGCCGGACTGCGGGCGCTGACCTCCAGGGGCAGGTCGTTCCTCGCCTCCGGCATCGCGGCCCTGCTCATGGCCGTCATCCTCGGGGAGAACGACCTGTTCAGGATCGGGGTCCTGGTGACGGCGCTGCCGCTGCTGGCCGCGATGGTGGTGGCGCGCACGCGCTACCGGCTGAGCTGCGCCAGGCGTCTGGACCCGCCGCGGGCCGAGGTGGGCGGTGAGGCCACCGTGACCCTCCGGCTGGAGAACGTGACCCGGCTGCCGAC
Organism: Nonomuraea fuscirosea; assembly: GCF_035917475.1. NCBI lineage: Bacteria > Bacillati > Actinomycetota > Actinomycetes > Streptosporangiales > Streptosporangiaceae > Nonomuraea > Nonomuraea fuscirosea. The sequence goes on from NZ_CP109074.1 coordinate 6,202,569, forward strand.
CGGCCTGCTGCTGATCGAGGACACGGTCCCGTACGCGCTGGGCGTGCGGCCCCGGTTCGTGCTCGATCGGGTGGAGCCGCGTGGCGTGCGCGAGATCGACTACCGGGTGCGCTCGGACCTGCGCGGCCGCTACACGATCGGGCCGCTGGCCATCCGCATCGCCGACCCGTTCGGGCTGGTCGAGCTGACCCGCTCGTTCACGATCAGCGACACGCTCGTGGTGACGCCGCACGTCGCGGCGCTGCCCCACGTACGGCTCTCGGGTGAGTGGACGGGCGGCGGCGACAGCAGGACCAGGAGTGTGGCGGCGGCCGGCGACGACGACGTGGCGCCGCGCGAATACCGGCAGGGCGACGACCTGCGCCGGGTGCACTGGCGCTCGACCGCCCGCTACGGCGAGCTGATGGTGCGCAGGGAGGAGCAGCAGTGGCAGAGCCGCGGCGCCCTCCTGCTCGACACCCGCAGGCACGCCCACCGCGGCGAGGGCCCGCGCTCGTCCTTCGAGGTGGCGGTCTCCGCGGCGGCCTCGATCGGCGTGCACCTCGCGCGTGAGGGCCTCGGCCTGCGGCTGGTGACCGACCAGGGCGCCGAGCACCTGACCGACGACGGGCTCAGCTACTCGCTGCTCGACACGCTCGCCGTGATCCGCCACAGCCCGGCCCGCTCCCTGGAGATGGGGGTGTCGGCGCTGCGGCAGGGCGGCGGCGACGGGCTGATCGTGGCGGTGCTCGGCGCACTCGACCCCGAGGAGGCCAGGGAGCTGGCTCGGCTGCGGCACAGCGGCATCACGGGCGTGGCCGTCCTGCTCGACGTGGGCACCTGGGAGAGCGGCGGCGGCCAGGCCGCCGCCGAGAACCAGCAGGCGGTGGAGACGGTCCTGGCCGGGTACGGCTGGCGCATCGTCCGCCTGCCGGCGGGCACCTCGATCGCCTCCGTGTGGCAGGACGCCGCCAGCCGCGGCAGATATACGGTCGACCGCACGGGGGGCGCGGCATGAGACTCACGATCGCCTCGGGAGTGGCCTCGTTCACCGCGGCCATCCTGCTCTATCCGCTCTTCCAGGGCGGGACCTGGTTCTGGACGTCGCTCGGCGCCGTGCTGGCCGTGGTCGCGGCGGGCCTCATCAGCTCCCGCCTGTCCCTGCCCGCGTGGGCGGCGCCGCTGCTCGGCCTGGCCGCGACGTGGGTCTACCTGACCGTCGCGTTCGCCGCCGGCAAGGCGTGGGCGCTGGTGATCCCGACCAAGTCGTCGGTGCTGGAGCTGGCCAGGCTGCTGGGCACCGGCTGGGACGACATCCAGCGCTTCGCCGCGCCGGTGCCGGAGACGAGGGGCATCACGCTGCTGACCGCGGGCGGGGTGGCGGTCATCGCCATCGCGGTCGACCTGCTCGCCGCGCGCGTACGGCGGGCGGCCCTGGCCGGGCTGCCGCTGCTGGCGCTGGCCACGGTCCCGGCGACGATCCTGGCCGAGCCGATCAGCTGGCCCGCGTTCATCGTGGCCGCGCTCGGTTTCGTCAGCCTGCTGATCTCCGACGGACGCGAACGGGTCGGCCACTGGGGCCGGGCGGTGCTGGTGCGCAGGACGCGTTCGGCCCTGTCGTCGGCGCCGTCGCCGTCCCCGTCCCGGTCCGCGCCGGGCGGCGCCCGCGCCGCGGCCGACACCAGGGGCCTGCGGCTGTCGGGCAAGCGCATCGGGTTCGCCGCGATCCTGCTGGCGGTGCTGCTGCCCGCGGCGCTGCCGGCGATGGAGCCGGTGTCGTTCTTCACGTTCGGCGTGGGCGGCAGGGGCTCGGGACCGGGCAACTCGATCAGCATCGCCAACCCGATCGCCAGCCTGAAGGGGCAGCTGGACCTGCCGGAGCGGCGGGTCGTGCTGACCTACACCAACAACGACGACACGCCGCGCTACCTGCGGATCTACGCGCTGGACACGTTCGACGGGCAGCAATTCGGGATGACGCAGCCCAAGGGGGCGCCGCAGAACAGGACGGAGAACGGCCCGCTGCCGCCGCCGCCGGGGCTCGGCCGCGACCCGCAGATCACCAACGTGGTCACCAGCGTCCAGATCAGCGACGACCTGGCGCGGCTGCGGTTCCTGCCGCTGCCGTACCCGCCGCGGCAGATCAGGGTGGACGGCGACTGGCGGGCCGACGTGGACACGCTGATGGTCTTCTCCACCCGCGAGGAGGCCGCCGGCATCGAGTACGAGGTGCTCACCAGCGAGCCGAAGCCGACCGCGTCCCTGCTCAAATCGCTCGACGGCGCGCAGCCGAACACCGACCCGCGCTTCCTCCGGCTGCCGGAGAACCTGCCCCCCGAGATCGCCCAGCTGGCGGACGAGGTCACCGCGGGCGCCGGCACCACCTACGAGGCGGCGGTGAAGCTGCAGGAGTTCTTCACCAGGACCGGCGGCTTCACCTACAGCCTGCGCACGCAGGGGCACGGCAACTCGGCCCTGCGGGACTTCCTGCTGCGCGACCGGGCGGGCTACTGCGAGCAGTTCGCCGCGTCGATGGCGGTGCTGGCCAGGCTGGTGGGCATCCCGTCGCGGGTGGCGATCGGCTACACCGGCGGCGTCAAGATGGGCGACCGGTGGGAGGTGGGCACGAACGACTCCCACTCCTGGCCGGAGCTGTACTTCGAGGGCGTCGGCTGGCTGCCGTTCGAACCGACCCCGTCGGGGGCGGCCGGGCAGGGCAGCGCCCGCGTGCCGGAGTACACGCAGCCCCGTCCTGAGGCCACGGAGGAGTCCACGTCGCCGACGCCGGGGGCGACCAGTTCCTCGGCCGACGAGCCCCAGGACCCGTCGGCCCGCCGCAACCCGCGCGAGGTGGACCGTGAGGGCACGGTCCTGCCGGGCGAGCTGCCGCCGGACGACTCGATGCCGCTGATCGCCCAGATCGGCATCGGGGCGGCGGCGCTGCTCCTCGTCCTGCTGATCCCCGCGGGAGTGCGGATGGTGACCAGGAACAGGCGCGTGCGCAGCCTGGGCTTCAAGGTCGCGCAGCCCGCCGACGAGCTGACGGCCAGGATGGCGTCGAGCAGGAGTCACACGTCGGTGGCCGCCGCGTGGGCCGAACTGGACGACGTCCTGTACGACTACGGCATGGCCCGCGGGGCCAGCGAGACCCCGAGAGCGCTGGCGCGGCGGCTGACCCAGCAGTACGAGTTCGACGCCGACTCCGCCGCGGCCGTCACGAACATCGCCTCGGCGGTGGAGCGGGTGCTGTTCGCCAGGGACGCGGGCCGGATCGAGCCCATGCGCAAGGACCTGCGCAAGGTGCGGCAGGCGCTGGCGGCGACGACGTCACGCGGACGGCGGGTGCGCGCGGTCCTGCTGCCACCGTCGACGCTGCGGCGGCTGCGGCTGCTGGGTGAGCGGCTGCTCGACGGGTTCGACCTGCTGGAGAACATCGGGTTGCGGCGGACGGCGGCCCAGAAGGGCTCCTGAGCGGCGGACGAGGCGACGCGGCCGTTTCCCCCTGGAGGGGGCGGCCGCGTCGTCGTCTCCGGCACGGCCGTTACTCCGCGCGGGCCTTGTCGCGGCCCCGTCGCGGGGCTCGTCGCGGGCCTTTCGCAGCGGTGACCCTGGCCTTTCGCAGGTGGGGAACCACGGTTTTCACGGGCCTTTTGTGCAAGGAGGAACCCCGGCCCGACGCGGCCGCCCCTCCTTGCGGAGGGACGGCCGCGACCGGTCGGTCTGGCGGGTCAGCGCTCGTCGTGACGGCGGCGCCAGCGCTCTTCCATGCGTTCCATGAAAGTGCCCCGGTTGCCCCGGCGGGCCTGCTTGCCCGGAGGAGCGGCGGCGCCGGCGGCGGGAGCGGAGTCACCGAACCCGTTCATCTTTTTCCAGCTGGACAAGCCCCACAGACACGCGGCGAGCATGACCACGAAACCGCCGACGCCGAGCGGGATCAGAGCGCTGCCGCTCATGACGACGCCGACCATCATCACCACGACACCGAGGGCAAAGCCGATGGAGGCTTTGACCAGGCGGCGCTTGTAATGGCTGCGCGGATCGCTGATCCTTACGGTGTTGGCCCACTTCGGGTCCTCGGCGTAGAGGGCCTGCTCGATCTGGTCGAGCAAGCGCTGCTCGTGCTCAGAGAGCGGCACGGCGCCTCCCAAGGACGGCCCCAGGACGGGGAAGACGGCAACGGACGACACGGGGTGTCCGAACCTCGCGGTCGGTCATCCCCAGAATACGAGGCTGTAGACGTAGGCGAAAGCAAACGTCCAACGCAGACCAAACCGGAGGTGACGTCATGGCTCTATTGTGGACCATCTCGCCCCCCTCTCCCCAAAATCCTGACACGGATGCCCCCACCAAGTCCGGACATCGAACGTCATGTCTCTATTTCATCAAGCTTGCCACGTACTAGCGACGCCGGGAGCACCGCATCGGGTCCGAATCTCTGAATGGCCTTGTCCATGGCCTGCTCCGCCTCGCGCCACCCGGTCTCCTTCTCGCCGAGACCGAGCTGACGGGTGGCCTCCGCGGCCGGTCGCAGATTTTCCATCCTGACCCCTACCAGGCGCATTCGCACCCGATCGAGACCGGCCGCCTCGAACAGTTCGACGGCGGTGGCATAGACGACCTGGGCCACGTCGGTGGGCTCACGCAGCGTGCGCGAGCGGGTGATCGTGCTGAAATCGGCTCGGCGTAGCTTCACACTTACAGTTCTTCCCACGTGACCGGCCTTACGCATCCGCGCCGCCACCCGCTCGGAAAGACGCAGCAGCTCCCGCTTGATCACCTCGGGATCGTCCACGTCCGCCGCGAACGTCTCCTCGTTGCCGATGCTCTTGTCGGGCACGTGGGAGGTCACCGGCCGCTCGTCGCGGCCCCAGGCCAGCGCGGCCAGATGGCCGCCCGCCGCCTGGCCCAGCTCGCGCTGGAGCGTCGCGGGCGGCACCCTGGCCAGGTCTCCGACCGTACGGATGCCCAGGCGCACCAGCGACTGCTCGGTACGCTCACCGACGCCCCACAGGGCCGAGACGGGCAGCGGATGGAGGAAGTCGACCACCTGACCGGCGGGCACCACCAGCAGCCCGTCGGGCTTGCACTGCTTGGAGGCGAGCTTTGCCACGAATTTGCTGCTGGCCACGCCCACGGAGCACGTGATGCCGAAGCGGTCGAGGACCTGCTCCCTGATCATGGCGGCCACGGCCGCGGGCGGGCCGAGCCGCCGCCTGGCGCCGCCGACGTCGAGGAACGCCTCGTCGGAGGCGATGGGCTCCACCAGCGGGGTGATGGCGTGGAAGATCTCCATGACGCCCTTGGAGACCTCGGCGTATTTCCCGTGGCTGGGCGGGATGATCGTGGCCTGCGGGCAGAGCCTGCGCGCCCTGCTCATCGGCATCGCGGAGTGGACGCCATGGGCCCTGGCCTCGTAGGTGGCGCTGAGCACGACACCGCGCCCGGCCGGCGAGCCCACGATCACCGGGCGGCCGCGCAGCTCCGGCCGGTCGAGCAGCTCGACGCTGGCGTAGAAGGCGTCCATGTCGACGTGGAGGATCGGGCAGCCGCTGTCATCGGCCCCGGTCCGTGGAGCGGGGCCGATGCCGGTGATCTGCTTGCGAGACACGCGACCGATTCTATCCGAACAGACGTTCTATACCGAGGGAGGCCACCATTGATTCTTTCCTCTCCGCGAGCCCTAGATACGGTGCCCCAGGACGTGCAGCTGAGTCGCGACGTCACGCAGCACGGGATGGGTCGCGGCGGCCTGCTCCAGCGCCACCAGGGCCTCGGCCGCGCCGGGTTCGCCGTCCACCAGCCGGCTAGGCACCAGGTCGGCGAAGACGCGCACGCCGTGGACGGGACCGGGCGAGAAGCCGGTCGCGGTCAGCAGCTCGACCAGCGTGCCGGCGGCGAACCGCCGGGGCGTGGGGTCACGGTCGCCCCAGCTGCCGCGCGGATCGGTCAGCACCGCCCTGGCCTCGTCGAACTGCCCCGACAGCGCCCGGTGGATGGCGCTGGCCACGGGGTTGGCGGCCAGCACGCTGACGGCGCCGCCCCTGCGCAGCAGGCCCGCGACCGCGGTCAGCGCGCTGATCGGGTCTTCCACGTATTCCAGCACGCTGTGGCAGAGCACCAGGTCGGCGCAGTCGCGGCTGAGCAGCTCGCCGAGGTCGGCGGCGTCGCCCTGGAGGCCGCGCACGGCGACGCCCTTCTCCTTGGCGCGGCGTTCCAGCGCGGCCAGCGAGTCGGGGCTCGGGTCCACGACCGTGACGGCGTGCCCGAGCAGCGCCAGCGGCACCGCGAACCCGCCGGTGCCGCCGCCGGCGTCGACGATGTCGAGCGACTCGCGGCCGGTGGCCGCCGTGCGCTCGGCCAGCATGGACCGCAACGCGTCCCAGACGACGGCGGTCCGCACCGCCGGGGTCCTCGTGACGCCTTCAGCGCGCAACGTCGGCTCGCCTCCCTCTCCCTCGCGACGCCCGGACGACGACCGCCCTCGCGACCGTCGCCCTCGCGAACGTGCACGTCGCGCCGGGCTTTCCTCGTGGACTCGACTCGTGGACTCGTGGACGGGCCCAGCCTACGCCGTACGCGGGAGCTCCCGCTCGCCGTGGAGCACATGGGCTGCCGCGGATCGGAGGAGGTGCGGGACCGCCCGGCCGGGCAGACCGGGCGCACGGGTCACACGGGCCCAGAACCGGGCCCAGAACCGGGCGCGGAGACGGGCCACGAAAGCGGGGTGTGGAGACGCGGGCACAGGACCGGGGCGCCGGTATCGGACGTACAAGCACGGAAAGGGGCGCGTCGCGGCTGGTGACGCGCCACTTGTCCGTACGGCCGGCAGGTGCGCGGTCACAGGCCGGGCGGATGTCGCCAGACCTGGCCACGCGCGCCCGCGCGGGCCGGCGTGGTTGGAACGTACCCCGAACTCGCCCTCCAGGCCCGCCGAAACGGGGTGTCTAAAGGGTGAGGCTTGGCTTGAGTTGTTTGAAGCGGGCCAGCAGCCCGTTGACGAACTGGGGTGATTCGTCGGTCGAGAGCTCTCCCGCCAGGTGCACCCACTCGCTGATGACCACGCCCTCCGGCACGTCGGGGATCCACAGCAGCTCGTACGTGCCGCCACGCAGCAGGTTACGGTCGACCGCGGGCATCCGGTCGAGCGTCCAGCCCTCGGCGTAGGTGGTGATCAGTTCGTCGATGCGCGCGTGGTGCCTGGCGACGCCCTCGACGATGGCCGAGGTGTATTCGTTGACCGGCGGCTCCTGCCGCTCCACGCGCTCGGCGAGGATCTTCAGCGGATCCTCGCCGCGCAGCTCTGCCTCGAAGAGGATGTCGAGCGCTCTTCTGCGTGCTTTGCCGCGTGCCGACACCTCAGGCCCGGCCGAGGTATTCGCCGCTGCGGGTGTCGACCTTGACCCTCTCGCCGGTGGTGATGAACAGCGGGACCTTGATCTCGGCGCCCGTCTCCAGCGTGGCGGGCTTGGTGCCGCCGGTGGAGCGGTCGCCCTGCAGGCCCGGCTCGGTCTCGGAGATGGTCAGCTCGACGGCCGCGGGCAGGTCGACGTAGAGCGCGGAGCCCTCGTTGAACGCGACCGTGGCCAGAGTGTTCTCCAGCATGTAGTTGGCGGCGGTGCCGACGGTGCCCTGGGGCACGTTGACCATGTCGTAGGTCTCGGTGTCCATGAAGACGAAGTCGTCGCCGTCCTTGTACGAGTACTGCATCTCGCGCTTGTCGACGTTGGCCACGTCGACCTTGACGCCGGCGTTGAAGGTCTTGTCGACGACCTTGCCGGAGAGCACGTTCTTGAGCTTGGTGCGCACGAACGCGCCGCCCTTGCCCGGCTTGACGTGCTGGAACTCCACAACGGCCCACAGCTCCCCGCCGTCGAGCTTCAGCACCATGCCGTTCTTGAGGTCGTTGGTCGTCGCCACTCGTTCTTCTCCCGCGTGTGGCCGCTCTAAAGGACGAGCAGCTCCTTGGTCGTCTTGGTGAAAAGTTCCGGCCCGCCCTCACGTGTCACCAGGGTGTCCTCGATGCGAACCCCGCCCCGGCCAGGAAGATAAACCCCGGGCTCGACGGTGATCGGAACTCGATCCTCTAGTCTACCGGTCCTGGCGGGGCCGAGGAACGGCTCCTCGTGGATCTCCAGGCCGACACCGTGGCCGAGACCGTGCCTGAAGTGGCCTCCGTGGCCCGCCTCCGCGATGACGGAACGGGCCGCCGTGTCGACCTGCCTGGCCGTGGTGCCGGGGACGAGGGCGTGCCGGCCGGCCCGCTGCGCCGCGGCGACGAGGTCGTAGAGCTCGCGCTGCCAGGCGGCGGGCGCGCCGAGGCTGACCGTCCTCGTCATGTCGGCGTGGTAGCCGTCGTACCGTGCGCCGAAGTCCATCGTGACCAGGTCTCCCGCGCGCAGCTCCCTGGAGGTGGGGGCGTGGTGCGGGACGGCGCCGTTCTCCCCCGCGGCCACGATCGTGTCGAACGCCGGCTTGTCGGCGCCGAGCTCGGCCATGCGGCTCTCCAGCAGGCGGGCCAGCTCGCGCTCGGTCATCCCGGGGGCGATGGCGGGGCAGACGTCGGTGAACGCCTGGTCGGTGATCTCGCACGCGGTACGGATGCGGTCCAGCTCGGCCTCGTCCTTGACCGCCCGCAGCGGCTCCACCACCGGCCCCAGCGGCACGAGCCCCTCCCCGAGCCTCTGGTAGGCGGCCACGCTCATGTTCGCCGCCTCGATCCCCGTACCCGGCTCCGCCAGCCGGCCCGCCACGTCGGCCGCCTCCTCGCTGGGGACGTCGAGCGCGCGGGCCGCCTCGATGTAGCGGTTGTCGGTGACCAGCAGCGCGCCGCCGTCGGCCCGGACCAGGACGGCGGCGTTCGAGCTGGCCAGCCCGGTGAGGTAGCGGACGTTGACGGGCGAGGTGACGAGCAGGGCGTGGACCCCGTGGGCGGGCAGCAGCCCGGCCACCCGCGCCCGGCGCGCCGGATAGTCGAAGGTCATGAGATCAACCTACGCGGTATGCCCCGATCGTCACCGCCGTCCGCTTCGCCCTGTCGGGCGAGCGGGATCGCCCCCCGTCACGCGAGCCGTTCAGCCCCGTCAGGCGGGCCGGTTCGCCGCTGTCAGGCGCCCCTGCCGTACCGGTCGGGGATGCGCCAGTCGAGCAGGAACCGCGCCGCGGGGCCCGACCCGTTCATGTCGCCCTTCTCCTGGGCCCGCACCAGGTCGCGGTAGACGCCGGCGACGTGGTCCAGCGCGGAGTCGACGTGCCCCTCGCGGGCCTTCCTGGCCGCCTTCCGCAGCTTCTCGTGGGCCTTGCCGGCGACCGCGGGGTTGATGCCGTTCACCTTCTCCTGCGCGGTGATCGCCTCGTCGAACCGCTGCAGCCACTTGCCGTACCCGCCGGCCGGTGCCACGTCCCCGAGGGTCGCCTTGGGCGCGGCGGTCTCGATCAGCGAGGTCGGCTCGTCGTCGGGATCGAGCGTGCGCACCAGGCCGGATCCGTCGTCATCGTCGGTGGGCGTGGGGAACGGCGTGGTGGGGGGCGGCTCCTCGGTCGTGAGCGTGGGGGTCGGCGTCGGGCTCAGCACCGCGACCGGCGGCTCCCTCCTGGCTCCCGCCCACATCACCATGCCCACCGTCACGGCCGCGATCACCAGCACGGCGACGCCGAGCTGGATCATCAGCTTGCGGTTGGGGCCTGAGGGCGGGGCGGGCTCCAGGTCGCCCGCCTGGTAGATGGCGGTGTCACCGGCACGCGGCGGCGCTCCGCCGAGGTGCTGGAACACCTCGGTGGCACCCGAGCCGGCGCCCTGCCCGGACCCGGCCACCGCCCCCGCACCCATCACCCCCGCCACACCGGGCACCGCGCCCATCGCGCCCGTCTGACCGGGCGCCGCGCCCATCGCGCCCGCCCCGCCGGGCGCCGCAGGAGGAGCCTGGGGGGCGGGTTTGGGCCGGGCGATGGCGGCGAGGGTCCTGCGGATGTTCTCCCCGCTGGTGGGCCGCTGCGCCGGATCCTCGGCGAGCATGGCCAGCAGCAGCCGGTCGAGCTCGGGCGAGACCTCGTTCCTGATCGCGCTGGGCGGGACGGGCCGTCCCCCGTTCTCCCCCGCCGTCTCCACGGGCACCCGCCCGCACAGCAGCTCGTAGCAGACGCAGCCGAGCGCGTACACGTCACCGGGTGCCTGCGCGGGCTGCCCAGCGGCCCGTTCCGGCGCCGCGTACCGCTCGTCGCCCCGTACCGGCTCGCGGTCGTCCATCCCGAACCCGACGACCTTGAGCACCCCGCTGCCCGCCAGGCGGAAGCTGTCCGGATCGACCTGACCGTGGACGACGCCGGCGCGGTGCGCCGCGTCGAGCCCGGCCGCCGCCTGGCCGACCAGGTCGCACACCTCCATGATCCGCAACTGCCCGCGCGCGGCGCGCTCCTCGCGCAGGCTGTTCCCGGTGAGGTACTCCATCACCAGGAACGGGGCCCCTTCGTGCTCACCGACGTCCAGCACCATGGCCACGTTCGGATGGATCACCCTGGCCACGGCCTGGGCGTGCTGCCTGAGCACCTCCCGGGTGCCGGCGCCGGCGGCCTTGGCGCCGAGCACCTTCACGGCCACGACCCAGTCGGCCCGCGTGTCGTATCCGCGCCACACCTCGCCCATCGGGCCGCTGCCGATGCGCTCGTCGAGCCGGTACCGGTCAGCGATCAAGGACGGCGCGCGCTCCGTCGCGTCGGACATATCCCCGCCAATTACTCGAAAGTTGAGATTTCCGACCACCATAGGCCCCCACGGCCCCCGCCGCCCCTCCAACGCCCCGGACGCGTCCCGTGCGAAGTTCAGCAGCGTTCACGGGAACGCGAAAGGGAGGGGGCGGAACTCCGCCCCCTCCCTTCGCCGCACGGTCAGGCCAGGGCCGGCTGCGGGACGCGCGGCGCGGGCGCGTCGTCGAGCGACTGCGGCGGCGCGTTGAAGACCGCCGTGTCCAGGCGGCCCTCCGACCGCGCCACCAGCACCGGCACCACCATCTGGCCCGTCACGTTGGTCGCGGTGCGGATCATGTCGAGGATCGGGTCGATGGCCAGCAGCAGGCCGACGCCTTCCAGCGGCAGCCCCAGCGTGCTGAGCGTGAGCGTCAGCATGACGGTCGCGCCGGTCAGCCCCGCCGTCGCGGCCGAGCCGACCACCGACACGAACGCGATCAGCAGGTAGTCACCCACCCCGAGCTGTACCCCGAACACCTGCGCCACGAAGATCGCCGCCAGCGCGGGGTAGATCGAGGCGCAGCCGTCCATCTTGGTGGTCGCCCCGAACGGCACCGCGAAGGCGGCGTAGTCGCGGTCCACGCCGTTGCGCTCGATGGTGACCCGCTGCGTCAGCGGCAGCGTGCCGACCGAGGAGCGAGAGACGAAGGCCAGCTCGATCGCGGGCCAGGCGTTGCGGAAGAAGGCGACGGGGCTGACCTTGCCCCAGACCGCCAGCAGGGCCGGGTACACGGCCAGCAGCACCACGAAGCAGCCGATGTAGACCCCGGCGCTGAACTTGGCCAGCGGCGCGAGCAGGTCCCATCCGTACGTGGACACGGCCTTGCCGATCAGGCCCGCGGTCCCGATGGGGGCCAGGCGGATGACCCACCACAGCGCCTTCTGCACCAGCTCAAGCACGGAGCGGGCGAGGCCGAGGAACGGCTCGGCCTTCTCGCCGACAGCGAGGGCCGCGGCGCCGAGCACGGCCCCGAGGAAGACGATCTGGAGCACGTTCATCTCGGTGAAGGCGGTGACGATGTTCGTCGGCAGGATGCCGGTGACGAAATCGAGCCAGGTGCCGGCGTGCTCGGGGGCCTTGGCGGCGCCGGTGTCGAGGGTGACGCCCTGGCCGGGGTTGATGACCAGGCCGAGGGCGATGCCGACGACGACGGCGACCAGCCCGGTGGCGAGGAACCAGAACAGCGTCTTGCCCGCCAGCCGGGCCGCGCCGCTGACGTTGCGCAGGTTCGCCACGCTGACCAGCACGGCGGTGAAGACGAGGGGCGGGACGGCCAGCTTGAGCAGCTGGACGAAGATCTGGCCGACCCGGGTCAGGGTCTCGGTCAGCCAGGTCACGTCCCACGTTCTGGCGGCGAAGCCCAGCGCCACGCCGGCGACGAGGCCCAGCAGCAACTGCAGGGAGAAGGAGAATCTCTTCACGGAGGGGTACGACTTCCGGTGCGAGGGCATGCCGAGGGCACGCCCGGGTGAGGACAGGGACGAACGCGGGGGCGGCGGTCAGTGACACATCGATCCGTGCCACCGGCACAGATCGATGTGCAGCCGCTCGACGAGCCACACGATCACCACGGAGAACCTCACGAGGCGCTACAACACCGGTTAATTCAGCCGGATTCCCCCATCCGGGGTGATTCACCTCACTCGGCGGCGATCTCCCTGATGGTCTCGATCAGCCGCAGCCGCTCCTCGTGCGTCCGGCCCAGCGGCGTCACGTTCAGCGTGGTCACGCCCGACTCCTTCAGCGCCCGCACGCGGTCGCGGACGAACCCCTCGCTGCCGATCAGCGACATCTTCTCCAGCAGCTCCGCCGGGACCTGCGCGGCCGCCTCCTCCTTCCTGCCCTCCAGGTAGAGCTCCTGGATCAGCTCGGCCTCCTTCTCGTAGCCGTAGCGCCTGGCCAGGTCGTTGTAGAAGTTCCTGCCCTTGGCGCCCATGCCGCCGATGTAGAGCGCCGCCATCGGCCGCCCGAACTCCAGCAGCCCCGACACGTCGTCGCCGATCGCCAGCGACGCCTGCGCGATCACGTCCAGCTCGCCCAGCTCGGGATCGCGCCTGGCCCTGCCCGCGGCCAGGGCGGGGCCCCAGACGTCGGCGGCCTTCTCGGGCACGTAGAAGATCGGCTCCCAGCCCTCCGCCACCTCGGCGGTCAGCTCGACGTTCTTGGGCCCGATCGCGGCGACCACGATGGGGATGCGGGCGCGTACCGGATGGTTGATCAGCTTCAGCGGCTTGCCCAGGCCCGTGCCCTGGTCGGCGGGGAGCGGCACGGTGTAGTGGCGCCCCTCGAAGCTGACCCGCTCACGCCGCCAGACCTGGCGGCAGATCTCGATGACCTCCCTGGTACGCCCGAGCGGCGCGGTGTACGGCACCCCGTGGAAGCCCTCGATCACCTGCGGCCCCGAGGCTCCGAGGCCGAGCGTGAAACGCCCGTCGGAGACGTAGTCCAGGCCCGCCGCCGTCATCGCCAGCAGCGTCGGCGTGCGCGAGTAGATCGGCAGGATGCCGGAGGCGATCTGCAGCCGCTCGGTCTTCGCCGCGATGTAGCCCATCTGGCTGACGGCGTCGAACGAGTACGCCTCCGCCACGAACACGATGTCGAGCCCGGCCCGCTCGTAGTCGGCCAGCCCGGCGACCGTCTCCTTGAAACCGCCCGAGTACTTGAGTGCCATCCCGATGCGCATGCCCGGCTCTCCCGCCCAACCGAATGATGTTCTGTTATGCCGGCACCACCCTATCGCGTCGGCGTGGCGCCTCGGGAGCCGCTAGCCTGGATCAAGTGCTGAGCCGGGTCGTCGTCGTCGTATCCGCCGTGGTGGCCGTGGCCCTGGCGGGTCATCAGCTGATCCCCGCGTTCGGCGGATTCACCCCTGTCATGGAGAGCCTGCTGCCCTGGCTGGGGCTGGCGGTCCCGGTGCTGCTGGCGGCCGCCGCCATGGCACGTTCCACCAGGGCCGCCGCCGTCGCGCTGGTGCCGGGGGTGGTCTGGGCGGTGATGTTCGGCTCCGCGCTCCTGCGCACCCCGCCCGGAGGGCCCAGCGACCTCACCGTCGGCACCGTCAACGTGGGCGTGCGCAACAGCGCCTCGGGCGAGGCCGTACGCGCGATCGCCAAGGACCTCGACGTCCTGGCCGCCCAGGAGCTGACCAGCGGCGGGCCCGCGGCCAAACAGCTCAACAAGATGTTCAAGTACCACTACCCGGTCAGCACGGTCGGCCTGTGGAGCCGCTATCCGATCAGCGACACCAAGCCGCTCGACGTCGGCATGGGCTGGCCGCGCGCGCTGCGGGCGGTCGTCTCCACGCCCAAGGGCAAGGTGACCGTCTACGTCATGCACCTCGCCTCGGCCAGGCCCGGCCACACCACCTCGCGGGACGCCTCGCTGGCGCAGGCGCGCAGGCTCATCGACGCCGACCCGAGCAAGCGCATCCTGCTGCTCGGCGACCTCAACACCGCCACCACCGACCGGGGCATGCGCGGGCTGACGCCGCCCCTGACCGACGCCCAGAGCGCGGCGGGCGACGGGTTCGGGTTCACCTGGCCGGCCGAGTTCCCGATCACCCGGCCGGACCACATCCTGTTCAAGGGCATGACCGCCACCGAGGCGGGCGTCGCGCCGGCGACCGGCAGCGACCACCGCGCCGCCATCGCCTCCCTGCGCTTCTGAACGTGCGCGCATCCGGGTACGCGCGCGTCCGCGCACCCGGGCGTCCGGCTAGGTGAGCGCCGCCCCCGGGCGGCCGGCCTTGAGCCGCAGGCGGTCCAGGTCCTGCGGGGTGTCGATGTCGGCGGGGTCGCCGTGCTCGTCGCACGCCACCTCGGTGACCAGCTCGGGATACGCCTTCATGAACGGCCGCGCTCCCACGTCCCCCACAGCCAGCGCGGACACCTCGGCGAAGTGCTCCCTGGCGATCAGCACCGGGTTCCTGCGCCGGCCGCCGTAGGTCGCGACCGCCAGCCCGGCCCCCGAGCCGATCAGCGCGCGGACCGCGCCCGGCCCGATCAGCGGCTGGTCCACCAGCGCCACCACCACCGACTCCGCCTCCTCCGGCAGCGCGGCCAGCCCCAGCCGCAGGGAGGAGCCCATGCCGGAGGCCCAGTCCGGGTTGCGCACCGTGACCGCCCCGCGTACCTGCACCGTGGCCGCGCCGAGCACGACCACGACCGGATGGCAGCCGCCCTCGTCCAGCAGCCGCACGCCGCGCTCCACCAGCCGCTCGCCCCCGAACTCGACCAGCGCCTTCGGCCGGCCCAGGCGGGTGCCCTCGCCGGCGGCCAGCAGCAGCCCCGCGACCCCGCCGGTCCTCACGGCGCCTCCGGCCCGGCGCCGGGCCGGAGCTCGGGCTGCTTCTCGTGGTGGATGCGCCCCTCCGTCACCGACAGCGGGCGTCCCGAGCCGCCCCAGCGCAGCTGGATGAGCTCGGCGGCGATGGACACGGCCGTCTCCTCGGGCGTACGCGCGCCGAGGTCGAGGCCGATGGGCGAGCGCAGCCTGGCCAGCTCGGCCTCGGTCAGGCCGGACTCGCGCAGCCGTTCGAGACGGTCCTCGTGGGTGCGGCGGGAGCCCATCGCGCCCACGTAACCCGCGCCGGTGCGCAGCGCCACCTCCAGCAGCGGCACGTCGAACTTGGGGTCGTGGGTCAGCACGCAGATGACCGTGCGCTCGTCCACCTGCACGGAGGCCAGGTAGTCGTGCGGCCACTTGACCACGACCTCGTCGGCGTCGGGGAACCGCTTGGCGGTGGCGAAGACCGGCCGCGCGTCGCACACGGTGACGTGGTAGCCGAGAAACTTGCCCACCCTGGCCACCCCGGCGGCGAAGTCGATCGCCCCGAACACCAGCATCCGCGGCGGCGGCGCGAACGAGTGCACGAACACCGCCAGGTCGTCCAGCCGCCGCTCCCCCTGCCCCCCGTAGTGACGCAGGCCGGTCAGGCCCTGGGCGAGCATGCCGCGGGCGTCGTCGTCCACGGCCTCGTCGAGACGGTCCAGGCCCAGCGTGCCCGCCGAGCGGTCGGTCCAGATGATCCGGCGCGCGCCCACCTGGCCGGGGCCTGAGACGATCGTGGCCACCGCGACCGGCTGGTGCGCCTCCACCGACGCGGCGATCTCCCCCAGCTCGGGGAAGGTCTCCAGCGAGACGGGCTCGACGAGGATGTCGATGATGCCGCCGCAGGTCAGGCCGACGGCGAACGCGTCGTCGTCGCTCACCCCGTACCGCTGCAGGACAGGGGTGTCGACCTCGGCGGCCAGTTCGAACACCGCGCCCTCGACGCAACCGCCGGACACGCTGCCGACCACCTCGTCACCGCGCACCGCCATGGCCGCCCCCGGCTGCCTGGGCGCGCTGCTCCACGTGCCCACCACGGTGGCCAGGCCGAACTTGAGCCCCGACCGCCACCACTTCATGATCTCCGGCAGCACGTCACGCATGGGCGAGCCTTTCGCTGAGTCGCTCGTAGGCGGCCAGGCTGTGCCCGGCCACCAGGTCGTCGAGGTGGGGCAGGGCGGCGCGCATGCCGCCGGTGAGCGGCTGGTAGTCCGCGTATCCCTTGTGCGGGTTGACCCAGATCACCCGGTACGCCTGCCGGGCCAGCCGGGCCATCTGAGTGCCCAGCAGCTCGGGATCGCCGCGTTCCCACCCGTCCGAGGCGATCACCGCGATCGCGCCCCTGGCGCTGTAACGGGTGAGGAATTCCTTGAGTTCCGCGCCCAGCCGGGTGCCGCCGCTCCAGTCGGGGATCACCTTGGACGCCTCGTTCAGCGCGGTGCCCGGGTCGCGGTGGCGCAGCTCGGCCGTGATCGGGGTGAGCCGGGTGCCGACCGAGTAGACCCTGGTGGCCCTGGGCTCGCTCCTGACCAGCGCGTGGGCGAAGCGCAGCAATGTCTCGGCGTACGGGGCCATCGAGCCGCTGACGTCCACCAGCAGCACGACCGTGCGCGGCCTGGAGGTGTGCCTGCGGCGGCGGAGCCTGGCCACCTCGCCCTTCCTGAGCGCGTCGCGGATCGTCCTGCGCTGGTCCAGGCCGCCTCGGTGGGCGCTCTCGAAGCGGCGCGAGCGCCGCCGGGCCCGGCCGCCCTTCAGCATGGCCAGCATCCGGTGCACCTCGGCCCGTTCGGCCTCGCTCAGCCGGGCCACGTCACGGTGGCGGAGCACCTCCATCCGGCTGGCGGTCGCGGGGGCCGTGGTGCCGTCGTCCTGGCCCGCCTCGCCGTCGCCGTCGCGCGCGGCCAGGTGCCGGGTGACGCTCGTGACCGTCGTACGCGCCGGCGCCGCCCGTTGCCCGCCGAAGTAGGCGGCGAAGCAGCGGTCGTAGCGGGGCAGGTCGTCGGGCGTGGCGCACAGCGTCAGCCGCCCGGCCCAGTAGACCTCGCCGGAATCGTCCACGTCGAGGTGGTCGAGGGCGCGCAGCAGGTTCTGGGTCCGCTCGTGATCGGCCGCGACGCCCGCCGCGCGCAGCGTCCTGGCGAACCCCGTCATGGTGGCGGCCAGCTCATTCATGGGAGAGCAGCCCGTTGCCGAGCACCGCCGCGACGTCCTCCCGGTATTTCAGCGCCGCGCCGAGCGTGGCGGCGGCCCGGCCGGGATCGAGCTCCTTGGCGCCCAGCGTCAGCAGCGCCTCCGTCCAGTCGAGCGTCTCGGCCACCCCCGGCGGCTTGACCAGGTCGGCCCGGCGCAGCCGTTCGGCCGCCCGCGCCACCTGCGCCGCCAGCGTCTCGGTGCACTCCGGCAGGCGGCGCAGCAGGATGGCGACCTCGCGGTCGAAGCCCGGGTGCTCCAGCCAGTGGTAGAGGCAGCGGCGCTTGAGCGCGTCGTGCACCTCGCGGGTCCTGTTGGAGGTGACCACGACGACCGGCGGCGTGCTCGCCTTCACCGTGCCCAGCTCGGGGATGGAGATGGTGAAGTCGGAGAGCACCTCCAGCAGGAACGCCTCGAACTCGTCGTCGGCCCGGTCGATCTCGTCCACGAGCAGCACGCTGGGCTGCGTCTCGACGGCCTTCAGCAGCGGCCTGGCGATGAGGAAGCGGCGGTCGTAGATCTCGCCCTCCAGCCTGGCCACGTCGGTGACCCCGGCCGCCTCGGCGGCCTTGAGGTGGAGGAGCTGGCGGGCGAAGTCCCAGTCGTACAGGGCCTGGGCCGCGTCCAGCCCCTCATAGCACTGGAGCCTGATCAGCGGCGCGTCCAGCAGCGCGGCGAGGGTCTTGGCCAGCTCCGTCTTCCCGACCCCCGCCTCGCCTTCGAGGAAGAGCGGCCGTCCCATGCGCAACGCCAGGAAGGCCGCCGTGGCCAGGCCCTCGTCGGCCAGATAGGCGTGCCGGTCGAGCAGCTCGATGAGCTTGTCCGGCGACTCGATGTCCATTGCCCTGATTGTCCGCCGCAGCACCCCTTCAGGCTACGTCCACACCCGGCCTCCGCGATATTCACCCGCGTATTCACCCGGAGCGACCGTCACGAACTGTAAGCTTCTGCTCACCGAACGAGAGGACGACAAGGCATGCCCCCGAGCCTTGCCCACGAAGTACCGATAGAAATGCTCCGCCGCCGCCCGGACCTGGGCGTGGAGCTGCTGGTCCGCGCCCTCGAAGCGGACGGCGCAGGCTACGGCGACGCCCGCGAGGAGTCGGTGGACATGCACCACCGGCTGGTGGCGGAGGCCAGGGCCGACTCCGTCATCTCGGTCGCCGATCCGCAGGGAAAGCGGCACTACCTCATCATCGAAGTCCAGCGCCGATATCGGCCTGAGAAGGTCTGGGCCTGGATCGGGTACGTCGGCGGTCTCATGGCGAGAAAGAAGACCGGAGTCATCCTGCTGGTGATCTGCCCCGACGAGCGGGTCGCGGCCAGATACCGGGAGGGGCTTCAGATCGAGCACTCGTGCGTCTTGTTCGTCCCCGTGGTGCTCAGCCCGCCGTCCGCGATCCGGAGGAGGTGGTGCGCTTCCCCGAGCTCGCCACTCTGTCCGCCGCGGCCCGGCCGGACGACCTCGAGTCGGCGCTCGCCGTGGGCACCGGCCTGGCCCGGGTCGGCGACGAGCACAGCTACTTCTACTACGACTTCCTGCGCACGCAACTGCACGAGAAGATCCGCATCGAACTGGAGGAACACATGCTCAAGCTCAACCTCACCGACCACATCCCCGACCGCTTCACCCAACCCATCGAGGACGCCGCGAAGGCCAGGGGAGAACTGACGGGCGCCATCCGCTGCCTGCTCGCAGTGCTGGAGCAGAGAGACCTGGACATCACGCAAGAGCGGCGGGCGGCGATCGAGTCCTGCAAGGACAGGGACCAGGTCCTCACCTGGACGGTTCTGGCGGCCACCGCCATCACCGCGGCCGAAGTGTTCGGCGAGGACTGATGCTGATGGAGCTCAGTACGCCCGAACCCTGGGACAGACCCGTGTCCCAGGAGGCCAGGCAGCAGAGCAAGATAACCGCGGCGCGGCGGGCGATCGACGTCGCCCTGCAGACCCGCTTCCTGTGGATCAGCCGGGAGAACCGCGAGGCCATCTTCTCCTGCGAGGACCTCGATCACCTGCAGCACCTGCTCATCCGCATCCTCACCGTCGACACGGTGGACGAGCTCTTCCCCGAGCCGGGCTAGCCGCACGGACCGGAACCCCGGTCTCCCTGAGCCCCCGGATCAGGGCCTTTCCTCGTGCGCCTCCCCGCGCTCGCGGATCAGGGCCCTCAGCTCGGCCAAGGCCTGGCGGGCGCGCTCCTTCTCCGAGCCCTGGATGCCCATGGCGCCGACGGTGTGGCCGTCGGAGAAGTCGATCCGCGGCCACGGATCACCCACCACCATCGTCACCTCCAGCGCCTCCGGCCACGTGTAGCGGTGGGTGCGGACGGCGTTGACGATCGTCAGGCCCTTCTCGTCGGCCTCCACCCGCACCCGGCCCAGCAGATGGAGCACGTACGCCACCGCGCACCCGAACGCCACGATCGCCACCCGGTCGGGCAGCTGGAACGGCGGCGCGATGAGGACGGCCATCACCACCGCCCCCAGCACGATCACGACGGCGAAACCGTAGGCGACGAGACGCCCCCGGCGCGGGCGCCAGGTGACGGGCAGGGGCGGCGGGGACACGGGCTCTGACACGAGGGAAACCTACCGTAGATCAGGCCAGGTCCCTCAGGAGGAGGGCGGTCTCAAGCGCGGCGACGGCCGACTCGTACCCCTTGTCCTCCTTGCTGCCCGGCAGGCCCGAGCGGTCGAGTGCCTGGTCCATCGTCTCGCAGGTGAGCACGCCGTTGCCGACCGGTGTCCGTTCGTCGAGCGAGATCCGGGTCAGGCCGGACGTCACCGAGTCGCAGACGTAGTCGAAGTGGGCGGTCTCGCCGCGGATGACCGCGCCCAGCGCCACCACCGCGTCGCAGCGGCGGGCCAGCGCCTGGGCGACCACCGGGATCTCCAGCGAGCCCGGCACGCGTACGACCGTCGCCGTCGCGCCGCTGTCGGCGCACGCCTGCACCGCGCGTGACACCAGCTGGTCGGTGATCTTGGCGTGCCAGCTCGCCGCCACCACGCCCACCGTCAGCCCCGACGCGTCGGGCGCCGTGGCGCCCGGCCGTCCTTCCCCGCTCATGCCTCCTCCTTCACCGGCCGCGGCCGGTCGTGACTGCTGTGCCCGACGTGCCCGGCGCGGGCCCGACTCACGACGCCTCCGAGATGTCGTGGCCGAGGCGGTCGCGCTTGGCCCTGAGGTAACGCTCGTTGTACGGGTTCATCGCCACGGGCATGGGCTCGCGGCCGAGGACCTTGATGCCGTAGCCGTCCATGCCCTTGAGCTTGGCCGGGTTGTTGGTCAGCAGCCGTACCGACTTGACGCCGAGGTCGGCCAGGATCTGGCCGGCGTTGGAGAACTCGCGCGCGTCCACCGGCAGCCCCAGCTCCACGTTGGCGTCGACGGTGTCGCTGCCGTTGTCCTGGAGGCTGTAGGCGCGCAGCTTGGCCAGCAGCCCGATGCCGCGCCCCTCGTGGCCGCGCAGGTAGACGATCACGCCGCGGCCCTCCTGGGCGATGGCGGACATGGCGTGGTCGAGCTGCACCCCGCAGTCGCAGCGCAGCGAGCCGAACACGTCGCCGGTCAGGCATTCGGAGTGGGCCCTGACCAGGATGTTCTCGCCGCCGGCCAGGTCGCCGAAGACGAGCGCGACGTGCTCGCCGCCGTCGAGCGCGCTGGCGTAGCCGAAGGCCCGCCACATCCCGTACGCGTTCGGCAGCCGCGTCTCGGCGACCCGCGTCACCATGCTCTCGGCCCGCCGCCGGTAGTCGACGAGCTGCTCGATGGACACCAGCGCGAGATCGTGCTCGTCGGCGAAGCGGCGCAGCTCGGGCAGCCGGGCCATGGTGCCGTCGTCGTTGACGACCTCGGCCAGCGCCCCCGCCGACGACAGCCCGGCCAGCCTGGCCAGGTCGACGGCCGCCTCGGTGTGGCCGCGCCGGGCCAGCACGCCGCCCTCGTGGTAACGCAGCGGGAAGACGTGTCCCGGGCGGACGAGCTCGTTGGGCTCGGTGGCCGAGTCGGCGAGCGTGCGGATCGTCCTGGCCCGGTCGGCCGCCGAGATGCCCGTGGTGACGCCGTCGCGGGCGTCCACGGTGATCGTGTACGCCGTGCGCATGCGTTCCTTGTTGTGGAACACCATGAGCGGCAGGCCGAGCCGGTCGAGCTCCTTGCCGTCCATGGCCACGCAGATCATGCCGCTGGTGTGCCTGATCGTGAACGTGCACAGCTCGGGCGTGGCCTTGGCCGCGGCGAAGATGAGGTCGCCCTCGTTCTCCCTGTTCTCGTCGTCGACGACCACCACGGGCTTGCCGGCCCGGATGTCCTCGATCGCGCGCTCGATCGGGTCGAGCGTGATGCCGCTCACTGTGCCACCGCCACTTCCGCTTCCACCGGCCGCGCGGAACGGTATTCGCGCAGCCATTTCACGAACCCGACCAGCACCAGGACGAAGAAGATGCCGTACACGTAGCCGGAGACCACCAGGCCCGAGCTGAACGCGAGCGGCACCCCGACCAGGTCCACGGCCACCCACACGATCCAGAAGTCCACGAACGCGCGCCCCTGCGCCCAGGTGGCCAGCGCGCTGCCGACGAAGATGTAGGCGTCGGCGGCCACCAGGAAGGCGCCCTTCGGCAGCGGCTCGTGCGCGCCCCACGACAGGCCGGTCGCGTAGAACAGCAGCCCCACCACGACGGTGCCCAGCACCATGAGGCCGATCATGACCAGCCGCTCCCACACCGGGGCGGGCCTGACGGCCAGCTTCCTGCCGTCCTGGGTGCCGCGCCGCCACGCCCACCAGCCGTAGATCGCCAGCCCCGCGAACAACGCCTGCTTGAGCGCGTTACCGGTGATGTGCGCGTTGATCGAGGCGATGAACAGCAGCACCGAGCCGGTGAACTGCACCGGCCACGTCCACATCGACTTGCGCATGGCCAGCAGGACCGTCGACAGGGCGGCGATGTTGCCGACCAGATCGGTCCAGAGCACATGGGTGCCGAATATCTCGAATCCGGCCTCGGCCCAGTTCACTGCCTGACCACCAGCCTCTCCACATACTTCGCGATCACGTCGACCTCGATGTTCACCATGTCTCCCACCCGGCGTCCGGCCATGGTGGTGAGCTTCAGCGTGGTCGGGATGAGGCTCACGCCGAAGCTTTCGTCGTCAACCGTGGTGACCGTCAGGCTGATTCCGTCGATCGCGATCGAGCCCTTCTCCGCGACGTAGCGGCTCAGCGCGGGCGACAGGGAGAAACGCAGGTCGTCCCAGCTCTCGCCGGGGTCGCGCGACAGCAGCACGGCGGTTCCGTCCACGTGGCCCTGCACGATGTGGCCGCCGAGGCGCTGGTCGGCGCGGACGGCCCGCTCCAGGTTCACCGCGGAGCCCTCGGTGAGGGCGCCGAGTGAGCTGCGTTCGAGCGACTCCTTGATCACGTCCACCGTGAACACGTCGCCCGTGACCTCCACGACCGTGAGGCACACGCCGTTGACGGCGATCGAGTCGCCGTGTTTCGCGTCGGAGGTGACGACCGGGCCGCGCACCGACAGCAGGGCTCCGCCGCCCTCCTGCCTGATCGCCACCACTTCGCCCAATTCCTCGATGATTCCGGTGAACATCACTTCTCCCTGCCTGGTTGGGGGTTGGGCCGGGCGATCAGCCGTAGGTCCGGCCCTATCTGGGAAATTTCGTCAAATGTCAGGCGAGGCAACTCGCCGATCGTGCGTACCCCGGCATCGCCGAGCGCCGCCCGCCCGGAGCCGAGCAGCGCCGGCGCCACGTACGCCACCACCCGATCGACCAGGCCCTGCCCGACGAACGAGCCGGCCAGCGTCGGGCCGCCCTCCAGGAAGACGCTCACGACGCCGCGCGCGGCCAGCTCCCGCAGCAGCGCCTCCAGGTCCAGCCCGGCGCCGCGGCGCGGCACGCGTACCAGATCGGCCTCGTGGGCCGGCGCGGACGACTCGCCGCTCTCACGATCCGGCGCGGACGACTCGCCGCTCTCACGGCCCGGCGCGGACGGCTCGCCGGCCTCGCGGTCCGGCGCGTGCGGCGGGGCGGCCGCGCGGCCTGGCGCGGGCAGCAGGTCGGTCTCGATGCCGGTACGGGCGTCGTCGGCGACGGCGACGAGCGTGGGCGCCTGGCCGTCGAGGACCCGGGCGGACGGGGGTGTCCTGCCGTCGGGATCGACCACCACCCGCAGCGGCACCCGCACCCGCGGGCGATCGCCCGCGTGATGGCCGGGGTGATCGCCGGGGATGCCGGGAACGCCGGGGACATCGGGGACGGCGGCGGGCCCCTCGCCGGGGGTGGAGGGGCGGGCCGTCAGGCGGGGGTCGTCGGCGAGGACGGTGCCGATGCCCGCGACGATCGCGTCGGCGGCGGCCCGCAGCCGGTGCACGTCGGCCCTGGCCTCAGGGGAGGTGATCCACTGGCTGGTGCCGTCCTCGGCGGCCGATCTGCCGTCGAGGGTCGCGGCGAACTTCCAGGTCACGTGGGGCCGGCCGAGCCGCGCGTACGTCAGCCACTCCTCGTTGACCTGCTCGGCCCGCTCGGCGAGCACCCCGGAGGTGACCTCGACGCCGTGGGCGCGCAGCCGGGCCGCGCCACCGGCGGCCTTGGGGGTGGGATCGGGCACGGCGATGACCACGCGGGCCACTCCGGCGTCGAGGAGGGCGCGGCTGCACGGCCCGGTGCGGCCGGTGTGGTCGCAGGGTTCGAGGGTGACGTAGGCCGTGCCGCCCTTGGCCCGCTCTCCGGCCTGCGCCAGCGCGACGATCTCGGCGTGGGGCCCGCCCGCGTACGCGTGGAAGCCCTCGCCGGCGACCTGGCCCGCGGAATCGAGCACGACGCAGCCCACGACGGGGTTGGGGCTGGTGGTGCCGTGTCCGCGCCCGGCCAGCTCGACGGCGCGCGCCATGGGGGCGACGTCTTCGGCGGGTATCTCCACCCGGGGTCTCCTACTCGCCAGTAGCTCCAAGCCATGGCGGGCCCCGGGGGATCTCGCCGCGGCGCAACCTCGTGCACCACGGCAGGCGCCCGGCTGGGACGCCGGACACCTCGCGCGCTTCCTCCCATCCGGACTTTAACCGTCGGTCCCGGAATTTCACCGAGTCAACCGGCCGATGGCATCGGCCGGGTCGCGGACTGTCACCGCCGGTTCGGAATTTCACCGACCCCGGAGCACGCTAGCTCTCTTTCGTCATCCAGTCTGCCATGCCCGTCACGGGAAGCGCGACCGCCCCCACCTATTTGACCAAGCGCTCGCTCAAGCGGCCATGATCCGGTGCGCGCGCCGCGCCGCCGGGCTGTACCGCACCTGCCCGGGGACCAGGCCGAGCCCGGTGTGCAGCGTACGCAGCGTCGCCGTGGCCCACAGGTCGCCGACCGGTGTCGCGGGCAGGCCGTAGAGCCGGCGCGCCCAGCGCGGCAGCGTGGCGAACGCGAGCAGGGTCAGCGCCGGCATGGCGGGCTTGAGCGGGGTCAGCAGGCGCGGAAGCGGCGCGTTGAGCGACAGCCGCAGCGGATGAGCCGCCTCGGGCACGAAGCGCAGCCCAAGGCGTTCGGCGTCGATGTAGTCGCGCAGCTCGCCGACCGAGCCGGGCACGTCCTGCGGATCGAGGCCCACCACCTCGGCCGCCCGCCGCCACTCGGCGACGAACGTGTCGGCCTCGTCGTCCGACAGGCGCACCCCGGCGCGGCGGGCCACCGACAGGTAGGAGTCGACCTCGCCCACGTGCACCCACCGCAGCGCGTCGGGTTCGTCGAGGCGGAAGGTGCGGCCGGTGTCGGGGTCGTAGGCGGTCAGGCTGGCGTGGATCTTGCGTACGCGACGGCCGGCGCGCTCGACCTCGGCCAGGGTGCCGTAGGTGCGCACCCGGACGAACTCGGTCGTGCGGACGAATCGCGACCAGGACTCGTGCGGATCCATGAGCGCGGAGTTCTGCAGGACGCCACGCATCGCCCGCGGGTGCAGCCCCTGCATCAGCAGCGCACGGAAACCGCCCACCAGCAGGATCGGCTCACCCATCACCCGCCACGTCACCGAGCGGGGCCCGAAGATGCCATGGTCGCTCATAAGTGAAGAGTTACCCAGCTGACGGGCCCTCCATGCCACACCTTCCGGCCACACCTTCCGGCCACGCCGTCACGTCACGGCTTCACGTCACGGCTTCGTGCCACCGCCGTGTGTCATGAAGTGGCGCGGACGGCGGCGGCGCGGAGCTCGTCGATCGCGGCCACCGGGTCGGAGGCCCCGTAGACGGCGCTGCCCGCCACGAACACGTCGGCGCCCGCCGAGGCGCAGCGCTCGATGGTGCCGGCGTCCACACCGCCGTCGACCTGCAGCCAGACCCTGCCGCCGTGCCGGCCGATGAGCTCACGCGCCCGCCGGATCTTCGGCAGCACCACGTCGAGGAACTTCTGCCCGCCGAACCCCGGCTCCACGGTCATCAGCAGCAGCATGTCGACCTCACCCAGCAGGTCCTCGTACGGCTCCACGGGGGTGGCCGGGCTGAGCGCGAGACCGGCCCTGGCGCCGAGGGAGCGGATCTCCCGCAGCGTACGGATCGGCGCCTTGGCTGCCTCCGCGTGGATCGTCACGCTGCCCGCCCCCGCCTCCGCGTACTGCGGCGCCCAGCGGTCGGGGTCGGCGATCATGAGGTGGCAGTCGAGCGGCGTGTCGGTCGCCTTGCGCAGCGCCTCGACCACGGGCAGCCCGAGGGTCAGGTTGGGCACAAAGTGATAGTCCATGACGTCGACGTGCAGCCAGTCGGCATTCGGCACGGCGGCGGCCTCGTCGGCGAGCCTGGCGAAGTCGGCGGCGAGGATGCTGGGCGAGATCTGTACGGCCATGATGGCCCAGTCTATTGACACCTCCAGGTCTCCTGGCCGCCCAAGCCCGCACCGCCCGGCTGCTCTGGTCGTTCGTCCACGCCCCAGGCCGCCCTGGACCGATCGTCCACGCCCCGGGCCGCCCTGGCCGTCCGCCCACGACCGCACCACCTCGACCGGCCTCGTGGGACCGTCTCAGCGGACGGCCTTCTCCCGGGCGGCCCGCGACATGAGCCCGAGCCTGATGAACAGCACGGGTGCGCCCACCTGCACCCACAGGGCCAGCAGCGCGTACCCGGCGTACGTCGTCACCGCACCGCCCGGCAGCAGTTCGCGTCCGGCGTACCGGATGGCCACCGCCACGACCTGGCCGAGAGCCCAGCGGGCGGCGCGCAACCGCAGCGGACCGCCCGCGTCGAACCAGCCGAGCCGGTACATGATCGACGTCCCGGCCAGCGTGCCCAGCAGCACGCCCGCCATGATGACGATCGGCTCCAGGCTCTCGGGATCGATCGTCCCGGCCGAGCTCCAGCTGCTCGGCACGACCCACCCGGTGTACGGCGCGTCGGCCGGCGCGGCGGCGCCGATCAGCGCGGCCGACAGGCCCGCCGAGGCGGCCCGCCGTTCTAGGCGTGCCCCGACGGCAGCCCGAACGCCCCCTCGGCCGGCAGCGGCTGGACCCTGGCGTCGATCCAGTACGGCCTGGGCTGGTACAGGACCAGCTTGCCGATCACGTTCGTGGCGGCGGCCGGCAGGACCACGGAACCGAGCCGGAGACCCAGCGCCGGGCTGACGCACCAGTAGAGCACCGGCAGGCAGAGCAGGAAGAACGTGTCCGTCCCGAACACCGACACCAGCTCCAGCACGGGGCGTACGGGGCCGGGCAGGTCCTGCAGGCAGATGATCGGCCCGAGCTCCGCCATGTGCAGGTCGTCGAGGAGATCCACGCCGTCGATCGGACCACCCCCACCCACCACACCACGCGCCCCGACGCCCCCAAGCCGCTGAGACACACGGCACCCGCACTCCCCCGCACCCCAGCACAGGCAGCCGGAGGCCGAAGCTCCAGGGGCGGGGGTCAGGGGCGCTTGCGCAGGAGGGACAGGAACATGGCGTCGGTGCCGTGGCGGTGGGGCCAGAACTGCGCGTGCGGACCGTCGCCGAGCCCGTCCACCTCGGGCAGGTAGGCGCGGGCGTCGAGCTGTTCGACGTCGTCCCTGCGGGCCAGCACGTCGCCGATCACGACCCGGGTCTCGGCCAGGTGCGGGGAGCAGGTGACGTAGGCGACGACGCCTCCTGGACGTACCGCGTCGAGTGCCGCCCGGAGCAGGCTCCGCTGCAGCTTGCCCAGCTCGGCGATGCCGGCGGGGTCGCGACGCCAGCGCGCCTCCGGTCGCCGCCGCAGCGCGCCCAGCCCGGTGCAGGGCGCGTCGAGCATGACCCGGTCGAACACGCCGGGCCGCCACGCGGGCTCCGTGCCGTCGGCCGTGACGACCGTCGCGTCCCTGGTCGTCTCCCACACCAGCCGCGCCCGGTGATACTGCACGTCGGCGGCCAGCACCCGCGCCCCACCGGGAAACGCCTCAGCCGAACCCGAGCCCGGCTCCGAGCCTGAGGCCCCACCGACGCCCGAGCCCGTACCGACACCCGAACCTGTACCGATGCCCGAGCCTGTACCGACGCCCGAGCCCGGTTCCACGCCCGAACCCGAGCTCACCCCCGTACCGGAGTCCACGTCCGAGCCCCCGCCGGCCCCGTCCACCGTACGAGCGGCACCGGCGCGGCGGCGGGATTCGCTGTCCAGGCCGGCCAGGTCGCCGTGGACGGCGATGGCGTCCAGGAGCCCGGCCTTGCCTCCGGGCCCCGCGCACATGTCGAGCCACACCTCGTCCCCGTCGCCGTCGAGCGGCACCCGGGTCAGGGCGAGCGCCACCAGCTGGCTGGCCTCGTCCTGGACGGCGGCGCGCGTCTCGGCCACCGCCTCGATCTGCCCGGGGTCGCCCTCGCGCAGGTAGGCGGCGTACGGGGAGTAGCGGCCCGGCAGGGCGCCCGTCTCTTCGAGCTCCTCCACCGAGCTGCGCCCCGGCCGCGCCACGAGCGTCACCAGGGGCCTGGCGTTGTCGGCGGCGAGCAGGTCGGCGAGCTCGTCGGCGCGCCCCTCACCCGGCCCGAGCGCGTCGCGGAAGGCGGAGACGATCCACCGGGGATGGCCGTGGGCGACGGCGAGGTGACCGACGGGGTCGGCGGCCGGGTCGGGCGCGACGATGGGCACCCATTCCTCGATCGTCCTCGACCCGATCTTGCGCAGCACCGCGTTGACGAACTTGGCCGCCCCCTGGCCGATGCGCAGGCGTACGAGATCGACGGTGGTGCCGACGGCGGCGTGCGGCGGGACGCGCATGCGCAGCAGTTGGTGGGCGCCGAGCCGCAGCGCGTCGCGCACGTCGGGGTCGGGCTCGCGGTCGCTGCACATCTCGATGACGGCGTCGTAGGTGCCGAGCCCGCGCAGTGTCCCGTAGGCGAGCTCGGTCGCCAGCGCGGCGTCGCGCCCCTTGATGCCGCGCTCGCGCAGGAGACGTGGCAGAAGCAGGTTGGCGTACGCGTCCCGCTCGTCGACGGCGCGTACGACGTCGTAGGCGGCGTTGCGGGCCGGGTCGCGGGCGGGCCTGCGCGGCCCTCCCGAGCGGTCGCCGCCGCCCCGACCGCCACCCGATCCACCGCTCCTGCCGCGGCCCGAGCCGTCGCCCCGGCCGCCGGATCCCTGGTGCCCCCTGGTCTTCATCCCGTCGAACTCTCATCCAGGCCCGGACGGGCGGTCGGTCGTACGTGTGCGGCCCGCTTCGGGCAGGGGGCGGCGGGCTCGGTCACGTGAAGCTCTCCTTGGCCTCCGGGCGGACCCCGCGGGCCCACTCGCCGGCCTGCATCAGCCGTTTGCCCTGCGGTTGCACCTCGCCCAGCAGCAGCGCGTCGGTGGCGGTGCCGACCAGCACACTCGTCTTGGTGGCGACGATCTCTCCCGGCGCCGGGCGCTCGCCCTCGACTACCCGCGCCGCCCCCAGCTTCACCCGCTGGCCGCGGAACTCCGTCCACGCTCCCGGGCCGGGCGTGCAGGCCCGGATCAGCCGGTCGACGTGCATGGCGGGCTTGGTCCAGTCGACGCGGGCGTCCGCGACGGAGATCTTGGGCGCGATGGTGACGCCGTCGGCCGGCTGCGGCCTGGCCTCCAGGGTGCCGTCCTCGACGCCGTCGAGGGTGGCGGCGAGCAGCCCGGCCCCGGAGACCGACAGCCG
The DNA here is from genome assembly GCF_035917475.1 of Nonomuraea fuscirosea. NCBI lineage: Bacteria > Bacillati > Actinomycetota > Actinomycetes > Streptosporangiales > Streptosporangiaceae > Nonomuraea > Nonomuraea fuscirosea. Next base: position 6,231,918 of record NZ_CP109074.1, read on the forward strand.
CTCCAGCAGCGTCCCGCTGGTGTCGGAGGCGCGGATCTCCTCGGTCACCACGCCGTAGACGGGCCCGGCGTCCAGCTCTTTGACGATCTGGAACGTGCTCGCCCCGGTGATCTCGTCGCCGTGCAGGATGGCGTGCTGCACGGGGGCGGCTCCGCGCCAGGCGGGCAGGAGCGAGAAGTGCAGGTTGATCCAGCCGTGCCGGGGAATGTCGAGCGCCACCTGCGGCAGCAGCGCGCCGTAGGCCACGACGGGGCAGCAGTCGGGCGCGAGGGCCCGCAGCCGGTCGAGGAAGGCCGGGTCGCCGGCCTTCTGCGGGCGCAGCACCTCGATGCCCGCTTCCTCGGCGAGCTCGGCCACCGGCGACGGGTGGACCTTGCGCCCCCGGCCCGACTGGGCGTCGGGGCGGGTGACGACGGCCACGACGTCGTGCCGGGGCGAGTCGATCAGGGTGCGCAGCGACGGCAGCGCCGTCTCGGGCGTGCCCGCGAAGACCAGGCGCATGCTGTCAGAGTGCCTTTCCGCCGGTGGCGTGGGGCGACATCCTGATCACGGGGGCGGCCAGGCCGCTCCACTCCGCCTCGCGCACGGCCTTCATGGCCAGCTTGCGCTGCTTGGGGTCCATCCGGTCGATGAACAGGATGCCGTCGAGGTGGTCGGTCTCGTGCTGGAAGCACCGGGCCATCAGGTCGGTGCCCTCCAGCGTGACGGGCTCGCCGTGCATGTCGAAGCCCTTGGCCACGGCGCGGACGGCGCGCGGCGTCGGGAACGACAGGCCGGGGAAGGACAGGCAGCCCTCCTCGCCCTCCTCGTCGCACTCGTCGGACAGGTCGAGGTCGGGGTTGATCAGGTGACCGACCTGGTCGTCGACGTAGTAGGTGAACACGCGCAGCCCGACGCCGATCTGCGGCGCGGCGAGGCCGGCGCCCGGTGCGTCCATCATCGTGTCGGTGAGGTCTTTGACCAGCTTGCGGAGCTCCTTGTCGAAGTCGGCGACGGGGGTCGCCGGGGTGCGCAGCACCGGGTCTCCGAACAGCCGGATGGGCTGGATCGCCAAGGGGTCACTCCGTTTCTCGGTACGCGGGACCAGGTCAGTTTAGTGCAGGCACGGACCCCGCTACCGGCCCTGGCCCGCCGTCCGCGAGCGGGTGTGGGCCAGCGAACGGGCCTTCATCGCGGCCTTGCGCGCGGCCTTCACCACGGCCTGGTCGTCGTGGGCCGTGGCCAGCATGTCGAGGACGGCGATCGTGTCGGGATGGCCGACCGCGGGCATCTCGCGTACCAGCTTGATCAGGTCTTCGCCCGGCTCGGGCGGGTCGAGCCGGCCCGCGGCGGGCGCCGACAGGTGCATGAGCGCCGCCAGGGAGTCGACCGCGATCCAGGTGTGGTCGTCGGAGCTGAGCGTGGGGGCGGGCAGGTCGCGGATGTGCAGCCAGGAGGCGGCGTAGCGGCGCATCAGGGGATGGTCGAGCGCCTCCCGGACGGGGGCCTCGGCCTCGGGGCCGAGCTCCTCCAGGATGGCGCCGACGGCGCCGCGCTGGCCGGCCGTGCCGGACTTGGCGATCTCGATCAGGTCGCGGGCGGCCGACTCGGGCGCGCGGCGCTCCAGCCACCCGGCCACCGCGCTCTGCGTGGCGCTGCCCTTGACCAGCGCCTCCACCAGCTCGGCCGCGGACAGGTCGGCGAACACCTCCACCTCGGCCGCGGTCGGCGCGTCGTGCCCCTCGCGCAGCAGGTCGCGGCGGACGGCCCAGACACCGAGCGGGGTGAGCGCGGTGCGGCCGGCCGGGGTCTGCTCGACCAGGCCGCAGTAGGTCAGCAGCGACAGCGCCTCAAGGAGCTCCGCGGGCAGCGCGGCGGCGATCCTGCGCATCGCGACCGGGCCGGGCGCGCAGGCGACCTCGTGGGACTGCAGGATGCCCCGCGCGAGGTTGGCGGTGGCCACGCCGGAGCGCACGGAGTAGATCGTGGCCAGCATCTCGGCCAGGTGGCCGTCCACCACGGCCGAGCCGGTCAGCCCCTCGTCGGCGCGGTCGAGCACGTCCATCACCACGCCGTCCCAGAACTCCAGCGTGGCCTCCACCGTGAGCTGCATCGACAGCGGCCCGCGTGAGGCCCGGCCGCCGAGGATCTGCAGCAGCCCGGTGTTGACGGCGACGATCCAGATGAGGCGCAGCCGCGCGGCAGGCAGGCCGAGGTCCTCGGCCGCCGCGGCCGCGTCGGCCTCGCTCAGGTGCCCCTCCTGGCTGACCTGGCGGTTGCCCGTCCAGGTGGTGAGCCTGATCGCGTCGGCGACGAGCGGCACCGCGGGCACCGCCTTGGCCAGCTCCGCGTCGGGGGCGAGGAGGACCGGCGGGAACGTCAGCGCCTCGTGCTCCACGGGAGTCTCCTCAGGGGGCCGTGGCGGCACGGCGGCCTGCTCATCGATCAGCTTGCGCAGCTCGGCGAGGTCGAAGACATTGTTTGCCACCCACGAAACTTACTGCACACCGGTCACATGAGCGTACTCAACGGATGGCGCGGGAGCGGGCTTTGAACGCGGCCTTACGCGCCGCCTTGGCCACCGTGCCGTCGGTGATCGAGCGTCCGAGCAGTTCGAGTACGTCGACGACGTCGGGATGGTCGACCCGCCACATCTCCTCGATGAGATGGGCGGGAGGACCGGAGGCCGCCATGTTCTCGGCGAAGATCTCCGGCTCCTCCTGGGCCGCGGGCATCGCCAGGGCCAGCATGTCGACACTGACCCAGAGCAGCTCCTCCTGGGTGAGCTGCGGCGCGGGCAGGCCCCGCGCGGCCAGCCAGTGGATGGCGTGCGGCCGCAGCTCCTGGTCCTCCAGGTAGTCGCGGATCTGGGCCTCGGCCTCCGCGCCGAGCCGGTCGACGATGGTGACGGCGATGCCGCGGGCCACGGCGGGCGCGCCGGAGGCGGCGGCGAGCAGCTCGGCGGCGGCCTCCCCCGGCACCCGGCCGGACAGCCAGCGGTCGATGTCGGCCTCGGCCAGCTCGGTCGGCACGCCTTCGAGCAGTCCTTCGATGAGCCCGCGCGCGTCGGCCTCGGCCAGGTCGGGGGCCTGTGGAGCCTCGACGCCGAGGGAGAGGTAGTGCTCGCGCAGCGCCCAGACGCCCAGTGGCGTGAGCTCCGCGGTGTCGCCGGAGACCTGGAGCATGCCGCTCCACTCCAGCCTGCCGAGCACGGCGTCCAGGTCGGCGCCGCCGTCGCCGGCGATCTCGTCGAGGTAGTCGCCGACCACGGTGACGGGCACCCGCACCTGGAGGCGGTAGAGCATGTCGAACAGGTCGTAGAGGCTCTCGTCCAGCTCCGCCGAGCCGGTGACGGCGCCGGCGGTGTCCTGTTCGAGCAGGCGGGCGACACGCGCCGCCCAGGCGTCGAGCGGGTCGTCGCCGCCGGGCAGCGGCTCCACGGCCAGCATCGGGACGCCCGCCAGCGCGGCGCGCAGCTCGTCGGGCCCGGCCAGCCGGACGGCGGGCAGCGGGGTGCAGCCGGGGCAGTCGCAGGGCGCCTCGCCCAGGTCGGGCAGCTCGCCCGAGGGGATGGCCACCGACTGCTCGAGCGATTCCGGGCCGATGGAGCTGAACAGGCTCTTGGCCATGCCGAAGTTCGCCTCGTCGGCGAGGGCGCCGGGCATGCGGGTGGCGATGTCGTCGAGCCGCTCGCGCATCAGCGCCACGGTGGCCGCGCTCACATGGCCCGCATCGCTGAGGTGGTCGACGAGGGTGCGGGCGGCGGCGACCGTCTCGGGCGCGCTCTCCGGCGGGGCGATGACCTTGCGCGGGTAGATGGACAGCAGCAGCTCGTCGAAGGTCTCGGGAGTGAAATCGCCCAGTTCGTTGACGTTGAGGTAGTCGCTGGCGTAGTCGCAGAGCAGGCGGACCTCGTCCGCGTCCACTTCGACTTCCCGCGCCCGCCCCCAAGCACGCAGGTCGTCGATGGCCTGGTTCACCCATTCGATCGACACAGGGGCACGCTAACGGCTACCCACGGGATGAGCGAATCGGGGAAACGGTCTAAATCAGGTCGAGTGGGTCGACACTCACCCTCACGACATCAGGCGTCTTACGCGCCGCACGCACCCCACTGGCCCCTTTGAGCGCGGCGGCCAGCGCGGCTCCTCCCGCCCGGCGTACCCGGATCATGGCGCGTTCCTGGCCGGCCTCTCCCACCGGCACGGGACCGAGGACCTGGGCGTCGGCGGGCAGGCGTACCTCGTCGAGCATCTGCCTGACCGCGCTCGCCACGCCGGTGAGCGTGGCCATCCGCACCGCCGGCGGGAAGCCCAGCTCGGCGCGGTCGCCGAGTTCGCGCTCGGCGTGGGTGACCGGATCCCACCGCAGCAGCGCCTGTACGGCGGGCAGCGCGGCGTCACCGAGCACCACCAGCTCGGCGGCGGGGCGCAGGAGGGCGGCGGCGTTCATCCACCTGCGCACGGTCTCCTCCCCCGCCCGCAGGTCGGCCCGCCCGAGCAGCGCCCATCCGTCGAGCAGCACGGCCGCCGCGTAGCCGCCGTCCGCCACCGGCTCCGCGCCGGGGGTGGACACGACGAGCGCGCGGGCGCCCGGCACGGTGGCCAGCACCCCGTCACGTCCGGACGTGCGCACCGGCACGGACGGGAAGGCCCGGCCGAGCTCCTCCGCCGTGCGCCTGGCCCCCGTGACCACCGCGCGCAGCCGCGGGCTGCCGCAGGAGGCGCAGCGCCAGTCGGCGTCCACCCGGCCGCACCAGCGGCAGTACGGCGCCGCGTGGCCGCCTCTCAGCGCGAGCGGGCCGTGGCACAGCGGGACCGGCTCGGCCGGCGGCACCTCGGTCTGGGGCTCCAGCGCGGCCGTCTTGGTGGGGGGCAGGGCGCAGCGGGCCGGGGTACGGCAGTGCTGGCAGGCCAGGGAGGGCAGATAGCCGCGCCTGGGCACCTGGACGAGCACGGGGCCGCTCTCCAGCCCGTGGCGCAGGGCCCGCCAGGCGATGCTCGGCAGGCGGGCCTGCCTGGCCGCCTGGTCCTTGGCCAGCTCGGCGTCCTCGCCGGCCGGGTGCACGCGCGGGGCCAGGCTCCTGATCGTCGTACGGGCGGCCACGATCGGCCTGGCCCAGCCGGTGGCGACGAGCTGGGTGGCCTCGGCGGTACGCGCGTAGCCGCCGATCAGCATCCCCGCCCCCGACCTGTGGGCGCGCAGGCCGAGCACCTCGCGGGCGTGCGGGTAGGGGGCCAGGCGCTCGGCGTGCAGGTCGTCGCCGTCGTCCCAGATGGCGACCAGGCCGAGCCCGGCGACGGGGGCGAACATGGCGGCCCTGGTGCCCACGACGGCGCGCACCTGACCTCGCAGCACCTTCAGCCACCGCCGGTACCGCTCCGCGGGCCCCAGATCGGCCGTCAGCGCCACGTGCCTGCCGGGGCCGAGCAGGCGGGCGAACGCGGCGTCGGCCAGCGCCACGTCCTTGCCGTCGGGAACCACGACGACCGCTCCCCTGCCACCGTCCAGCGTGGCCCGCACAGCCTCGGCCACGGCCCCCGCCCAGCCCTTCGCACCGGGCAACGCCGACCAGACCGCCCGCGGCGCCCGCCCGTCCCGCAACGCCCCGAGAAACGAGGCCCCCGCCGGATACGCATCCCACGCACTCGCCTCCGCCGCCACCTCCCCGACCCGACCCGCCTTACCACCGGCCGGCTCACGGGAAGGCTCGGGAGACGCGGCTTGAGCGGACCCGACCTCGGAGGACCCGGCTCCGGAGGAAACCACCCGTTCAAGCGCAGGCCCCTCCGCATGCGAAGCCCCCGCCGCCTTCCCCTCGCCCACCTGACCCACGGCCTTCGGGATGGCTGATCCCGGGACACCTGATCCCGGGGTAGCGGATTCCGGGGTGGCCGATCCCGGCGTCACCGCGTGCGGCGTCGTTGCTTGCAGCGTCGCGAGCTCCGGCCGATCGGGCGGTCCCGCCTCCTTGCGAACCTCCGCCCCCTTGCGAACCCCTGCCTTCTCGGGGGCTCCCGCCTCCTTGGGGACCCCCGCCTCCTTGGAAATTCTCGCCTTGGAGACCCCCGCAACCTGGGGGACCCCCGTCCCCTTGGAGACCTCCGCCTCCTTCAGGCCCTCCGCCTCGGCCTTGGCGTGGCGGGGTGGCACGGCCAGGCGCAGGACGTCGGTCAGGGTGCCCGCGTATCTGTCGGCGACCGCCCTGGCCAGGCCGGCGATCTCGGGGGTGAGCACCTGCTCGGGCGACACCACCCGTTCGAGTGGGGTGAGCTTGCCCTCGTGCTCACTCGCCGCCACTCGTTCCAGCAGGAACCCGTCCACGAGCTTGCCCGCGAACCGCACCCGCACCCGCACACCCGGCTGAGCCGTCTCATGCAGTGAGGCGGGGATCAGGTAGTCGAAGAGCCGGTCGAGGTGCGGCAGCGGACTGTCCACGGCGACCCGCGCCACGGGGTCCTCCGGAGCCGGGACAGGCGCCCCTTTGGTGTCCTTCGCCGACGTCGCGGGCCGCACGGCTTCGAGCGGCAGGAGGGCGTCGTCGGAGGAGTGGCTCACGCATAACGTCTACCAGACCTCCACCCCCGGCAACGCCCACGCCCCATCGCCCACCCGAACGCCCACCGCCATGTTGCTCCAGCACACCGACGACACCAGCGCGAGCATGGCACGGCACCGCACGGCCCACACGGGCATGTCCGGCACCCCAGGCGCCACAACGACAGGGCCCCTAAGAGCCCGACCGTTGACGTGACCTGTCCGACCCCCACGATGCCGTTGCACCCCATGCGCCACCGCATCGGCGCAGCACAGCTCAGCTGTCACCGAGCACCATGACATCCATGCGGCACGGCATCCCTGGGCCTATAGCGGCCGTCCGCCATCGCGACCGTGACGGCACTGCGACCGTGACGGAGTCGCGATCGTGAAGGAGCGCGCCTGGCCTATGGGAAGGCGCCGCACGACCGCACGCTCCCTTACGAGGAGGCGCATCCTCTTTACGTGAGGCGCTTCGCCCCGTGGCAGCACCGGCGCCCGCAGGTGCGCCGACCCGTCGGGGCGCGCCGGGCCGGGCGAGCACGCCCCGTCGGTGCGCAAGGCCTTGCCGACGCCATTGACGCGGGTACGCCGTTACACAGGGACGCCAGTCGCGCGAGTACGCGGCCCGTACGACGCGCGAAGCCGTGTGGAATACGCGACGACCGGTGCCACCCGGAGGGAGGCGCCGGTCGTCGGGGACAGTCTGGACCGCCCGCAGCGCGAGGTCAGACCGCAGCGCGAGGTCAGACCACAAGTCAAGTCAGGCCGTAAGCCAAGCCCAGCCCGACCAGGCCACAGGTCGAGCCAAGCCGGGCCTGACCAGCCCCGGCGGCCGGACCGGGTCAGGCCGGGATGTGGTGGGTGGTCAGAGGCCGGCGGCGGTGCGCAGGGCCTCGGCGCGGTCGGTGGACTCCCAGGAGAAGCCCTCGCGGCCGAAGTGGCCGTAGGCGGCGGTCTCCGAGTAGATCGGACGCAGCAGGTCGAGATCGCGGATGATCGCGGCCGGGCGCAGGTCGAACACCTGCAGCACGGCGGCCTGGATCTTCTCCACTTCCAGCTTCTCGGTGCCGAAGCACTCGACGAACAGGCCCACCGGCTGCGCCTTGCCGATCGCGTACGCCACCTGCACCTCGCACCGGTCGGCGAGGCCGGCCGCGACGACGTTCTTGGCGACCCAGCGCATGGCGTAGGCGGCGGAGCGGTCGACCTTGGACGGGTCCTTGCCGGAGAAGGCGCCGCCGCCGTGGCGGGCCATGCCGCCGTAGGTGTCGATGATGATCTTGCGGCCGGTGAGGCCGGCGTCGCCCATGGGCCCGCCGATCTCGAAGCGCCCGGTCGGGTTGACCAGCAGCCGGTAGCCCTCGGTGTCGATCTCGATGCCCGCGAGCACGGGGTCGACCACGTGCTCCTTGATGTCGGGCGTCAGCATCTCCTTGAGGTCGATCTCGGCCGCGTGCTGCGTGGAGACGACCACGGTGTCGAGGCGGACCGGCGTGTCGCCGTCGTACTCGATGGTGACCTGGGTCTTGCCGTCGGGGCGCAGGTAGGGGACCGTGCCGGTCTTGCGCACCTCGGACAGGCGCTGGGCCAGCCGGTGGGCGAGGGTGATCGGCAGCGGCATCAGCTCGGGGGTCTCGCGGCAGGCGTAGCCGAACATGAGGCCCTGGTCGCCGGCGCCCTGGCGGTCGAGCTCGTCGCCGTCGCCGCCCACGCGGTGCTCGTAGGCGTCGTCGACGCCCTGGGCGATGTCGGGCGACTGCGCGCCGATGGACACCGACACGCCGCAGGAGGCGCCGTCGAAGCCCTTGTGCGAGGCGTCGTAGCCGATCTCGAGGATCTTCTCCCGAATGACGCCGGGGATGTCGACGTAGGTCTCGGTCGTGACCTCGCCTGCGACATGGACCTGGCCGGTAGTGATCAGAGTCTCGACGGCGACACGGCTCTTGGGGTCGTCCTTCAGCATGGTGTCGAGAATCGCGTCACTGATCTGGTCAGCGATCTTGTCCGGGTGGCCCTCGGTGACCGACTCGGAGGTGAACAGGCGACGTGACAACTCAGTGGCTCCTCATGCAGCGGCTGCTGACGTATGTAAGGCCCGGGGCGCATGAGCATGCCTGGGCCTCGCCGAAGTCTAGCCCTACCCGGCGCCCGGTCGCGAAACCGTCCACCATGTGGCCGCGGTCACAGTTCGGGCAGTGGATCGGGCGGGAGGGTCTCCGGCGCGAACATCTCCGCGTCGGCGGCCGACACCACGGCGGCGTACTCCTCGTCGAACTCGAACACCATCGATCCCACCTCGATCACGTGGCCGGGCAGGATGGGCCCGAGCCTGGTGTCGCGCGGGAACTCCGCGAACACCGACACGGGCCGATCGGAGCGCAGTGTCCTGGTGGCCAGGACGGATATGGCGGAACTGGTGACCACGATGAGGAAGTTCCCCGTTCCCTCCGCCCCCGAGCAGAAGGCGGGGAAGACGTAGTGAATCTCCCCTTGGTCTCCGAGCAGCGTCCTACAACGATCCCTGACAGCGGAACCCACCGGCATTCCATCCCCCTTCGACCTAAGTATCCGCAGGCGTCCGGGGGTGTTGCAACAGGTGATCGAGTAATTGGTTATGAACGGTTTTGTACGACAGATGGGTGTCGTGTCCAGCATGCGGGGTTTGGGGGCATTTCAGGGGAGGCGGGCGGCCACGAGGTCCCAGACCACGTCGGCCAGGTCCTCCTTGGGCCCGAACGGCACCTCGACCGCCTCGCCGCCCGCCACCAGCACGGTGGCCGCGTTGCCGGCGGTGCCGAAGGCCAGCCCCTCCCCCACCTGGTTGACGACCAGGAGGTCGCACCCCTTGCGGGCGAGTTTGGCCTGCCCGTTGGCGAGCACGTCGTGCGTCTCGGCCGCGAACCCGACGATCACTCGTGGCGGCACCGCACCCGGACCCGCTTCCCGATCTCCGTCCGTGAGGGCGGTGCGCGCGGCGCGGCGGCGTTCGCCGAGTTCGGCGAGGATGTCGGGGTTCTTGACCAGCCGGATGGCCTCGGGCTCGCCGTCCGTCTTCTTGATCTTGGCGTCGTGGCGCGACTCGGGACGGAAGTCGGCGACCGCGGCGGCCATGACCACCACGTCGGCCTCGGCGGAGGCGGACAGCACGGCCTCGCGCAGCTCCGCCGTGGACTCGACCCGTACGATCGCGGCCCCGGCGGGGTCGGGAAGGATGACGTTGGCCGCGACGAGCGTCACCTCGGCGCCCCTGGCGGCGGCGGTCCTGGCCAGGGCGTAGCCCTGCAGCCCCGAGGAGCGGTTGCCGATGAAGCGGACGGGGTCGATGGCCTCGCGGGTGCCGCCCGCGGAGACGACGACCTTGCGCCCGGCCAGGTCACGGGGCCGCCCGGCGAGCACGCGCAGGCACGCCTGGAAGATCTCGGCGGGGTCGGGCAGCCGCCCAGGCCCGGTGTCGGCGCCGGTGAGCCGGCCGGCCGCGGGGTCGATCACGACGGCCCCGCGCGAGCGGAGCGTCGCGACGTTGGCGCTAGTGGCGGCGTGCTGCCACATCTCGGTGTGCATCGCGGGCGCGAAGACGACCGGGCACGTGGCCGTGAGCAGCGTGTTGGTCAGCAGGTCGCCGGCCAGCCCGTGAGCGGCCCTGGCCAGCACGTCGGCCGTCGCGGGCGCCACCACGACGAGATCGGCACCCTTGCCGATCCGCACGTGGGGCACCTCGTGGACGTCGTCCCACACCTCCGCCGACACGGGCTGGCCCGACAGGGCGGCCCAGGTGGGCGCGCCCACGAACTTCAGGGCCTCGCGGGTCGGGACGACCCGCACCTCGTGGCCGGACTCGGTGAACAAGCGCAGCAGCTCGCACGCCTTGTACGCGGCGATGCCGCCGCTGACGCCCAGGACGACCTTCATCGAAGGGGTCAGACCGCGCCTTCGATGGGCTCGGCGTTGAGCAGGCCCTCGGAGACCTCACGCAGCGCGATGGACAGCGGCTTCTCCTGAGCGTGCGTCTCGACCAGCGGCCCGACGTATTCGAGCAGGCCCTCGCCGAGCTGGGAGTAGTAGGCGTTGATCTGGCGGGCGCGCTTGGCACCCATGATCACCAAAGAGTATTTGCTGTCGACGATGTCGAGCAGCGCGTCGATCGGCGGGTTGGTGATGCCCTCCGCGGCCGGGGTGGTGCCTGCCACGATTGTCAGACCTCTCGGTTGATGGTTGTCGTGACCCCCTGAGGGTCAGTCATCAAGGCTATCAGGCGATGGCACACGTCTTGGACGCTCGTGTTCACCAAGGTGAGGTCGAACTCGTTCTCGGCCGCCATCTCGACCCGCCCGGCCTCCAGCCGGCGCGCGATGACGTCCTCCGGTTCGGTGCCGCGGCCGCGCAGCCGCTTCTCCAGCTCTTCCCAGCTGGGCGGGGCCAGGAAGATCAGCAGCGCCTCCGGCATGCTGGCCCGCACCTGGCGGGCGCCTTCGAGGTCGATCTCCAGCAGGGTCGGGACCCCGTTGGCGAGTTTCTTCAGCACCGGCTCGCGCGGCGTGCCGTAGCGGTTGCCCGCGAACTCGGCCCACTCGAGCAGCTCGCCGCCGTCCACCAGCCGGTCGAACTCCTCGCCGTCGACGAAGAAGTAGTGGACCCCGTTGACCTCGCCGGGCCGGGGCCTCCTGGTGGTCACCGAGACCGACAGCCACACCTCGGGGTGTGCCCGCCGGAGCTCGGCGACTACCGTGGACTTACCGACGCCCGACGGCCCGGACAGGACCGTCAGGCGTTTCTCTCTCAGGGGCGGGAAGCCGACCTCCGCTCCGGGTCCGACCGCCTCGTGGGCACTGACATCGCCGGACCAGGACCTGTCGGTCACTTCCTACCCCCCGTTGAACCCGCGCTTTCCTGTGGAACAGAGATTAGCTCTCGTTGCCACCGAACTCGCGCTCGAGGGAGGCCCTCTGGTTCGCACCGAGACCCCGCACGCGGCGGGACTCGGCGATGGCGAGCCGCTCCATGAGCTGCTTGGCGCGGACCTTGCCCACGCCGGGGAGCGATTCCAACAAAGCCGACACCTTCATCTTGCCGATGACGTCGTCGGTCTGCCCATCCTTGAGCACCTCAGCCAGAGAAACCGCGCCATGCTTGAGCCGGTTCTTGACCTCGGCACGCTCTTTACGGGCCTTGGCAGCCTTCTCCAGGGCTGCGGCGCGCTGCTCAGGGGTCAGGGGAGGAAGAGCCACGCCGGGTCACCTCGAATTTCTGTCGATGTACTCGGACGGGAAGGGAAACTAGCTGGTCATCGCCCCCTAAGCAACGTCAAGAGCGGTTTCTCTCCCCACAAAATCCACTTCATCACTCTCCGTGAGCGTAAAATCACCTTGTGCTGATCAAATCGCCCTCACATCCGCCTTCGCGCGTCGGCTCGCGCCGATGTCGCGAAACGCAACGATGATCGCCTTTCCGGCAGCGGCCGATGTCCGAAACCCGGCTCGCACCAGGGCCGAAACCAGATCGATCAAGAGGGCGCGGCGGCCTGCGCGGATGCATTATGATCTTGTGAGCGGTGCGTCGCGGGCGTGTCGCACGCGACGCCGCGGCACGGTGCCCGCGCGCCACCGGACGCCGTCCCCCGCGTCCCGGCGTTCGGCGAGTCACCGGGAGGCGGGCGTCAGAAGGCGCGACCCCTGAAGCGGGCGTCAGAAGACGAGTCGCTGAGGGGCGGGCGTCAGGAGGCGCGGCGCAGGGAGGCGGCGATGGCCGCGGCGGCCGCGCCCGGGTCGGGCGAGCCCGTGATCGGCCGCCCGATGACGAGCAGGTCCGCCCCGTCCGCCAGAGCCTGCTCCGGCGTGGCCACGCGCATCTGGTCCTGCGTGGCGGCCCCCGTGGGGCGCACGCCGGGCGTGATGAGCGTGATCCCGTCCCCGACCTCCGACCGTACGGCGGAGACCTCGTTGGGCGAGCACACCAGGGCCGTCGCGCCCGCCTCGACCGACAGCGCTGCCAACCGGCGTACGGCGTCCTCGGCGGGCCCGGCGAGGCCCATGCGCTCCAGGTCGCCCTCGGTCAGGGAGGTCAGGACGGTCACGGCGGCGATCTGGGTGTGCGGGGCGGACTCGACGGCGGCCCTGATCATGGCGGGCCCGCCGGCGGCGTGCACCGTGAGGATCGAGGGCCGCAGCCGGGCCACGGCACGCGCGGCGCCGGCGACGGTGTTGGGGATGTCGTGCAGCTTGAGGTCGAGGAACACGCGCACCCCGCTGGCCCCCCGCACGGAGGCGATCACGTCGGGGCCGTAGCGCAGGTAGAGCTCGAGGCCCACCTTGACCGTGCTGACGTGGGGGGTGACCAGCGAGGCCCAGCGGGCGGCGGTCTCAAGGTCGGGGGCGTCGAGAGCGACGGCGATGGGTGCGGCGGTGGTCAAGACGTGCTCTCCTGGCGTTCGGTGATCAAAACGTGCTCTCTCTTCAGTGTCAGGGAACCGAGGCCCGGCGTGCGGGAGTCAGGACGCGCCCTCCCCGGCGTGCGGGAGTCCGTGCGGAAGTCCGTGCGGGAGTCCGTGCGGGAGTCCGTGCGGGAGTCCGTGCGGGAGTCCGTGCGGGAGTCACGGCGTGCTCTCCTCGGTGTCGACCAGCAGGTGCCGGGGCGCGCTCCCCGGCGGGCGGTGCGCCAGGCCGACGGCGTCGGCCAGCCGCTGGAAGCCGCGGGCCCGCAGCAGGTCCTCGAGCTCGCGTTCGATGCGCAGGCAGGCGTAGGGGTCGTGGAACAGCGCGGTGCCGACCCCGACCGCGCAGGCGCCGGCCAGGACGAGCTGGAAGGCGTCCCGGCCGCTCATCACGCCGCCGATGCCGATCAGCGGCACGCCGGGCAGGGCGGCGTGGACCTGCCACACGCACCGTACGGCCAGCGGCAGGATGGCCGGCCCCGACAGCCCGCCGGTGACGGCGGCGAGCGAGGGCCGCAGCGCCTCGGTGTCGATGGCCATGCCGAGCGGATTGTTGATCATGGACAGGGCGTCGGCCCCGGCGTCCACGCAGGCGCGGGCGACGGAGACGATGTCGGCCACGTCGGGCGCGAGCTTGGCGACGACGGGCACGTCGTAGCGCATGATGGAGCGTACGGAGGCGATGACCTCGGCGGCGGCGCTGCCCTCGCGGGCGAAGACGCGCCCGCGGTCCTCCATGTTGGGGCAGGAGAGGTTGACCTCCAGCGCGGTCACCCCGGGCGCGTCGGCCAGCCTGCGGGCGAGCTCGGAGTATTCGGCGACGGTGCCGCCGCCGATGGAGACGATGGTCTTGATGCCGCGCTGGGCCAGCCAGGGCAGCTCACGCTCCAGGAACGCGTCGATGCCCGGCCCCTGGAGGCCGACGGCGTTCAGCATGCCGGAGGGCGTCTCGGCCATGCGCGGCGTGGGCCGGCCCGCGCGCGGCGCCATGGTGATCGAGCGGGTGGTCAGGGCGCCGAGCCGGTGCAGGTCGAAGAACTGGGCCAGCTCGCGCCCCGATGAGGCGCAGCCGGCGGCGGTGGTGATGGGGTTCGCCAGCTCGACGTGAGCGAGGAACGTACGCATATCAACTGACATGTCGTGCACCGCCTCCGGGGGCGCCGAGCGCGTCGAACGGGATCGTTCCCACGTCCTCGAAGCGCACCCGCTCCCCCCGGAACACCGGCCCCTCCGCGCAGGCCCTGACCATCCTGGTCGCCCCGTCGTCCCCGATGACGGGCAGCACGCACGTCATGCACACCCCGATGCCGCAGGCCATCGACTCCTCGACGGCCACCTGCACCGGGATGTCGAACTCCATCGCCACCGCCGTCACCGCCCGCAGCGTCGCCATCGGCGCGCAGGCGTAGACGGCGTCGGCCCGCGTGTCGGCGATGACCGCGGGCAGCGCGTCGGTCACCGTGCCGCGCAACCCCAGGGAGCCGTCCTCGGTGGTCAGCGTGGTCGTCTCGGCCATCCGCCTGGCCCGCATCGCCCCGAACACCCGCTCGGCCCCGCTCCCGCCGAGCACGAAGTCCACCCGGCAGCCCCGCTCCAGCAGCGCGTCGGCCAGCGGGAACAGCACGGCGGAGCCGTACTCGGAGCCGACCAGCACGCAGTGGACGGGGTCGCGCGGCAGCGGGAAGGGCCGCCCGAGCGGCCCGACCAGGTCGAGCGTGTCACGGGCGCGGCGATCGGCCAGCCAGGCCGTGCCGGGACCGCGGGTGGTGAAGACGAGTTCGACCGTGCCGCCGTAGTCGGCCTTCACGTCGTGGATGGACAGCGCGCGGCGCGTCACCATCGACGTGTGGGCCCCTCCGACGGCCACGGAGACGAAGTGACCGGGACGGTAACGCTCGGCGATGCCGGGCGCCACCACCGTCAGCGCATGGTAGGCGTCGACCCGGCGCGTCGTCAGCACCGTGCCCGTCACCTGCACCGGTGTGCCGGCCAGTCGTCTTCACCTCCCGTGCGGGGTCAGCCCCGGAGTGCCCGTGCGTGCTCTTGCAGGGACCGTACGCCGATGTCGCCGTGCACGATCGCCTGGATGCCGGCCGCCGCGGCGGCGAGCCCCGAGACCGTGGTGATGCACGGGATGCCCCGCAGCACCGCGGCCGTGCGGATGTCGTAGCCGTCGAGCCGCGGCCCCGACTGTCCAGGGCTGCCGAAGGGCGTGTTGACGATCAGGTCGACCTCGCCGTCCAGGATGGCCTGCACGCTCGTGGGTTCACCTCCGGGACCCGTCCCCTCGCTGTGCTTTCGCACGATCTTGGCATGGACGCCGTTGCGGCGCAGCACCTCGGCGGTGCCCTCGGTGGCGAGGATCTCGAACCCGAGGTCCGCCAGTGCCTTCACAGGGAAGATCATCGCACGCTTGTCCCTGTTGGCCACGGATACGAACGCGCGTCCCTTGGTCGGAAGCCGGCCGTAGGCGGCCGCCTGGGACTTGGCGAACGCGATCCCGAAGAACTCGTCGATGCCCATGACCTCGCCGGTCGAGCGCATCTCGGGCCCGAGCACGGTATCGACGCCGCGGAACCGGTTGAACGGCAGCACCGCCTCCTTGACCGCGATGGAGCAGTCGAGCGGCAGCGTGCCGCCGTCGCCGGAGGCGGGCAGCATGCCCTCCTCACGCAGCGAGGCGATCGACGCGCCGAGCATCACCCGGGCCGCCGCCTTGGCCAGCGGCACCGCCGTGGCCTTGGACACGAACGGCACCGTACGGCTGGCGCGCGGGTTGGCCTCCAGGACGTACAGGACGCCGGCCGACATGGCGTACTGGACGTTGAGCAGCCCGCGCACGCCCACCCCCGCGGCGATGGCCTCGGTGGCGGCGCGGATGGCCTTGATGTCGGCGCTGCCGAGCGTGATGGGCGGCAGGGCGCAGGCGGAGTCGCCGGAGTGGATCCCGGCCTCCTCGATGTGCTCCATGACGCCGCCCAGGTAGAGCTCGGTGCCGTCGTAGAGGGCGTCCACGTCGATCTCGATGGCCTCGTCGAGGAACTTGTCGACCAGCACCGGATGGCCGCCCTCCTGGGCCGCCATGTAGGTGGTGAGCGTCTCCTCGTCGTACACGATGGCCATGCCGGCCCCGCCGAGCACGTAGGAGGGCCGGACGAGCACGGGGTAGCCGATCTCGGCGGCGATCTCGACCGCCTCGGCGACGGTCACGGCGGTGCCGTGCTTGGGGGCGGGCAGGCCCGCCTCGGCCAGCACCCGGCCGAACGCGCCGCGCTCCTCGGCCAGGTGGATCGACTCGGGCGAGGTGCCGACGACGGGCACGCCCGCGTCCTTGAGCGCCTGCGCCAGGCCCAGCGGCGTCTGCCCGCCGAGCTGCACGATCACCCCGGCCACCGGCCCGGCCTGCTGCTCGGCGTGCACGACTTCCAGGACGTCCTCCAGCGTGAGCGGCTCGAAGTAGAGCCGGTCGGAGGTGTCGTAGTCGGTCGAGACGGTCTCGGGGTTGCAGTTGACCATGACGGTCTCGAACCCGGCCCGCGACAGCTCGAACGAGGCGTGCACGCACGCGTAGTCGAACTCGATGCCCTGCCCGATGCGGTTGGGCCCGGAGCCGAGGATGATCACCTTCTGCCGGTCGCCGCCGGGGACCTCGCTCTCCTCGTCGTAGGTGGAGTAGAGGTAGGGCGTCTTGGCGGCGAACTCGGCCGCGCAGGTGTCGACGGTGTTGTAGACGGGCCGCAGCCCGAGGGCGTGGCGCAGGTCGCGCACCCTGGCCTCGTCGATGCCGCGCAGCTCGCCGATCTGCACGTCGCTGAACCCGAGGTGCTTGGCCCGCTCCAGCACCTCGGCGGTCAGCTCGTCGGCCGCGGCCACGGCCCCGGCCTCCTCGTGCAGCAGGAAGAGCTGGTCGATGAACCACGGGTCGACGCTGGTGGCCGCGAACACCTCGTCCGGCGTGGCCCCGGCCCTGATGGCCTGCTGCATCGTGCGCAGCCGCCCGTCGTGCGGGGTCCTGCACGCCTCCAGCAGCTCGTCCTTGGGCGCCGGGTCGCCGCTCCAGGAGAAGGAGGAGTCCTTCTTCTCCAGCGAGCGCAGCGCCTTCTGCAGCGCCTCGGGGAAGGAGCGGCCGATGGCCATGGCCTCGCCGACGGACTTCATGTGCGTGGTGAGCGTCTGGTCGGCGCCCCTGAACTTCTCGAACGCGAAGCGGGGCACCTTCACCACGATGTAGTCGAGCGTCGGCTCGAAGGAGGCCGGTGTCTCCTTGGTGATGTCGTTGGGGATCTCGTCGAGGGTGTAGCCGATGGCCAGCTTGGCCGCGATCTTCGCGATCGGGAAGCCGGTGGCCTTGGAGGCGAGCGCGGAGGAGCGGGACACGCGCGGGTTCATCTCGATGACGATCATGCGGCCGGTGCGCGGGTCCACCGCGAACTGGATGTTGCAGCCGCCGGTGTCGACGCCGACCTCGCGGATGACGGCGATGGCGACGTCGCGCATGTTCTGGTATTCGCGGTCGGTCAGGGTCAGCGCGGGCGCGACGGTGACGCTGTCGCCGGTGTGGACGCCCATCGGGTCGATGTTCTCGATGGAGCAGACGATGACCACGTTGTCGGACTTGTCGCGCATCACCTCCAGCTCGTACTCCTTCCAGCCGAGGATCGACTCCTCCAGAAGCACCTCGGTGGTCGGGGAGGCGTCGAGCCCGGCGCCCGCGATGCGCCGCAGGCCCTCCGCGTCGTAGGCGAACCCGGATCCGGCCCCGCCCATGGTGAACGAGGGCCGCACGACGACGGGGTAGCCCAGCTCGGCAGCGCCGGCCAGGCACTCGTCCATCGTGTGGCAGATGACCGAGCGGGCCGACTCGGCGTTCAGGCCGTGCTCGCGGGCGACCTTGGCGACGATCTCCTTGAACCGCTCGCGGTTCTCGCCGGCCTGGATGGCGTCGAAGTCGGCGCCGATGAGCTCGACCTCGTATTTCTCCAGTACGCCCGACTCGTGCAGCGCCACGGCGGTGTTGAGCGCGGTCTGGCCGCCCAGCGTGGGCAGCAGCGCGTCGGGGCGCTCCTTGGCGATGATCTTCTCGACGAACTCGGGGGTGATCGGCTCGACGTACGTGGCGTCGGCGAACTCGGGGTCCGTCATGATCGTCGCCGGGTTGCTGTTGACGAGGACGACGCGGAAGCCCTCGTCCCGCAGCACGCGGCACGCCTGGGTGCCGGAGTAGTCGAACTCGCACGCCTGCCCGATCACGATCGGCCCCGAGCCGATGACCAGGACGGACCTGATGTCCTCACGCTTGGGCACGGCTCATGACCTCACAGAACTGGTCGGAATCGGATGCTCGGCGGCCTCGCCCCTGGCGGCGGCCATCACCGCGCAGAACTCGTCGAAGAGGTAGGCGGCGTCGTGGGGGCCGGCGGCGGCCTCGGGGTGGTACTGGACGCTGAAGGCCCGCCCGTTCAGCAGGCGCAGCCCCTCCACGCAGCGGTCGTTGAGGTTGACGTGGCTGACCTCGGCCGGCCCGTACGGGGTCTCGAACGGCCCGTCGAGCGGCGCCTCCACGGCGAACCCGTGGTTGTGCGCCGAGATCTCCACCTTGCCGGTCCGCACGTCCTGGACGGGCTGGTTGACGCCCCGGTGGCCGTAACGCAGCTTGTACGTCGACAGCCCGAGGGCCCGCCCGAACAGCTGGTTGCCGAAGCAGATGCCGAAGAACGGCACCCCGGCCTCCAGCACCTTCCGCAGGGCGGTGACGTCGGCCGTGGCCGGGTCGCCGGGCCCGTTGGACAGGAACACGCCGTCGGGCGAGACCGCCATGATCTGCTCGAAGGTGGCGTCGGCGGGCAGCACGTGCACCTCGCAGCCGCGCTCGGCCATCCGGTACGGGGTCATGCCCTTGATGCCCAGGTCCACGGCGGCGACCGTGAAGCGCCTGTCGCCGGCGGCGGGGACCACGTAGGTCTCGCCGGTGGCGACCTCGCGGGCCAGGTCGGCGCCCTCCATCCGGGGCGACTCGCGGACCAGCTCGACCAGTTCCTCGACCGGCGCCGAGGGCGCGCTGAAGATGCCGGCCCGCATGGCGCCGCGCTCGCGCAGGTGGCGGGTGAGCGCACGGGTGCCGGGGATGGCGATGCCGACGACGCCCTGGTCCTTGAGGTAGTCGTCGAGCGAGCGGGAGGCGCGCCAGTTGGAGACGACGCGGGACGGCTCGCGCACGACGTAGCCGGCCACCCAGACGCGGCCCGACTCGGGGTCCTCGTCGTTGACGCCGGTGTTGCCGATGTGCGGGGCCGTCATGGCGACGATCTGCCGGTGGTAGGAGGGGTCGGTCAGGGTCTCCTGGTAACCGGTCATACCGGTGTTGAAGACCATCTCGCCGAACGTCTCGCCTTCGGCTCCGTACGGGGTTCCGTGGAAGACGCGGCCGTCTTCCAGGACGAGCAGCGCTGTGTTCAAACCAGCTTCCCTTCGAGAACGGTCGGCCTGCCGCGCAGGAACGTGGCCACTACCCGGCCGGGCAGCGTCATCCCCTCGTAGGGGGTGTTCCTGCTCTTGGAGGCGAAGGCGGCGGGGTCGACCTTCGTGCGTACGGACGGGTCGTAGAGGGTGAGGTTGGCGGGGGCGCCCACCTCGATCGGGCGGCCGTGGCCGCCGAGCCGGCCGATGCGGGCGGGCGCGACGGACATGCGCTCGGCGACGCCGGCCCAGTCGAGCAGGCCCGTCTCGACCATGGCCTCCTGGACCACGCTGAGCGCGGTCTCCAGCCCGACCATGCCCATGGCCGCCGCCGACCACTCGGTCTCCTTGTCCTCGACCGGGTGGGGCGCGTGGTCGGTGGCCACGACGTCGATCGTGCCGTCGGCCAGCGCGGCGCGCAGCGCCTCGACGTCGGCGCGGGTGCGCAGCGGCGGGTTGACCTTGTAGATCGGGTTGTACGCGCCCACCGGCGACTCCTCGACCAGGTCGTCGGTGAGCAGCAGGTGGTGCGGGGTGACCTCGGCCGTGACGTTCCAGCCCTTGGACTTGGCCCAGCGCAGGATGTCGACCGAGCCGGCCGTGGAGACGTGGCAGACGTGCAGCCGGGAGCCGACGTGGGCGGCCAGGAGGCAGTCACGGGCGATGATCGCCTCTTCGGCGACGGCGGGCCAGCCGGTCAGGCCGAGCCGGCCGGAGACGACGCCTTCGTTCATCTGCGCGCCGGAGGTGAGCCTGGGCTCCTGGGCGTGCTGGGCGATGACGCCGTCGAACGCCTTGACGTATTCGAGGGCGCGGCGCATGAGCACGGCGTCGTCCACGCACTTGCCGTCGTCGGAGAAGACGCGCACGCGGGCGGCGGAGTCGGCCATCGCGCCCAGCTCGGCCAGCTGCCTGCCCTCCAGGCCGACGGTCACGGCGCCGACCGGGTGCACGTCGCAGTGGGCGAACTCGCGGCCGAGCCGCCACACCTGCTCGACCACGCCGGCCGTGTCGGCGACGGGCGAGGTGTTGGCCATGGCGTGCACGGCGGTGTAACCGCCGCGCGCGGCGGACTGGGTGCCGGTCTGGACGGTCTCGGCGTCCTCGCGGCCGGGCTCGCGCAGGTGGGTGTGCAGGTCGACGAGGCCGGGCAGCGCGATCGCGCCCTGGGCGTCTACGGTCTCGCCGGCGGACGGGGACGCGGCCACGCCCGGCCCGATCTCGGCGATGACGCCGCCGTCGATCCTGATGTCGACGGGCTCCCCGCCGAGGATCCTGACGTTGGCTAGGTTCATGCGGTCTCTCCCCCGAGGAGCAGGTACAGGACGGCCATGCGGATGGTCACGCCGTTGGCGACCTGCTCGACGATCGTGGATCGCGCCGAGTCGGCCACCTCGGCCGCGATCTCCATGCCCCGGTTCATCGGCCCCGGGTGCATGACGATCGCGTCGTCGGGCATCTTGGCGAACCTGTCCCGGTCGAGGCCGTACCGGCGGGAGTATTCGCGCTCGCTGGGGAAGTACGCGGCGTTCATCCGCTCCTTCTGCACCCGCAGCATCATCACCACGTCGGACTTGGGCAGCACGGCGTCGAGGTCGTAGGACACCTCGCACGGCCACGTGCCGACCGAGACCGGCAGCAGCGTGGGCGGCGCGACGAGGGTGACCTGGGCTCCGAGCGTGTGCAGCAGCAGCACGTTGGAGCGGGCGACGCGGCTGTGCAGCACGTCGCCGACGATGGTGACGTTGCGCCCGTCCAGGTTGCCCAGGCGGCGGCGCATGGAGAAGGCGTCGAGCAGCGCCTGGGTGGGGTGCTCATGGGTGCCGTCGCCGGCGTTGAGCACGCTGCCGCGCACCCAGTTGGCCAGGCGGTGCGGCGCGCCGGAGGCGCTGTGGCGGATGACGACCGCGTCGGCGCCCATGGCCTCCAGGGTGAGCGCGGTGTCCTTGAGCGACTCGCCCTTGGACACGCTCGACCCCTTGGCGGAGAAGTTGATCACGTCGGCGGACAGCCGCTTGGCCGCCGCCTCGAACGAGATCCTGGTCCGGGTGGAGTCTTCGAAGAACAGGTTGACCACCGTGCGCCCGCGCAGCGTCGGCAGTTTCTTGATGGAACGTTCCGAGACCCTCGCCATCTCCTCGGCGGTGTCGAGGATCAGCAGGGCGTCGTCCTTGGCCAGGTCGCCGGCCGAGATGAGGTGCCGCTTCACTTGGCGTCCCCCTTCATGAGCAGGACGGCGTCGCGGCCGTCGATCTCCTGCAGGTAGACCTTGACCTTCTCGCTCTTGGCGGTGGGGAGGTTCTTGCCGACGTAGTCGGCGCGGATGGGCAACTCGCGGTGGCCGCGGTCGACCAGGGTGGCGAGCTGCACGGCGGTGGGGCGGCCGAGGTCGTTGAGCGCGTCGAGCGCGGCGCGGACGGTGCGGCCGGAGTAGAGGACGTCGTCGACGAGCACGACGACCCTGCCGTCGATGCCGTCGGGCGGCAGCTCGGTCGGGCCGAGCGGGCGGACGGGGCCGCGCCGCAGGTCGTCGCGGTACATGGTGATGTCGATGGAGCCGATGGGGATCTTGCGGCCTTCGAACTGCTCGATGCGGTCACCGAGCCGGCGGGCCAGCGTCGCGCCACGGGTGGGGATGCCGAGCAGGACGACGTCGTCGGCGCCCTTGGTTCGTTCGAGGATCTCGTGCGCGATCCTGGTCAGCGCCCGGTGGATGTCGGGGGCCTCCAGCACTGCCCTGGAGCCGGACGCTCCGGGCTTCGCCGCGCTGGAAGGGGGCGCGCTGGAATCGGACATGGCGAATCTCACCGCCTTTCCCGCCTCACGGGACGGGTCTTAAAAGGGTGTCGGTCGGGACACACAGTACCAGGGGCTACCAGCCACGATGCGTGACCCCCCCGGGGGCGCGGCCGTCCGGCCGCCGGTTCAGCCGATGGCCTCGATCAGGTAATTTCCCGGGCCGCCGCGGCGCCGCCGGGGTGTCGGCGCGCCCCCGGCGGGGCAGGTCAGACGCGCGCGGGGCGGGGCCGCTGAGTGATTTACGCCCTTTTGAGGGGGATAGAGCAGGGATGACCTTCCATGTCGAGTCCGAGGTCGGACGGCTGCGCCAGGTCCTGGTGCACAAGCCCGACCTCGCGCTGAAACGGCTGACCCCCACCAGCAAGGACGCCTTCCTCTTCGACGACGTGCTCTGGGTGCAGCGGGCGGTCGAGGAGCACGAGGAGTTCCAGCGGGTGCTCACCGACCGGGGCGTCCGCGTCCATCAGCTGGCCGACCTGCTCAGGGAGACGGTGGAGATCCCCGAGGCGCGCAAGCACATCCTGGACGCGGTCATCGACGAGCGCTGGCTCGGCCCCGTCGCCATCGACGACATCCGCAACACCCTCGACGCGCTCGACTCCGCCACGCTGCAGCTCTACCTGACCGGCGGCATCACCAAGCGCGAGCTGATCGCGATGGGCTGCGAGCCCAAGGCGGTGACCTTCCACGCCACGGGCGACGACGGCTTCATCCTGCCGCCGCTGCCCAACCACCTGTTCACCCGCGACACGTCCTGCTGGATCTACGACGGCGTGTCGATCAACGCGATGAAGAAGAAGGCCCGCATGCGCGAGACGGTCAACATGGAGGCCGTCTACATGTACCACCCGACGTTCGCCGGCGGCTTCAACCGGCCGGGCCAGGGCGGCTACCACTGCTGGATGCCCGGCCAGTCGGTGGCCCCGGCCACCATGGAGGGCGGCGACGTGCTGGTCATCGGCCGCGGCGCGGTGCTCGTCGGGATGAGCGAGCGCACCCAGCCGCAGGCGGTCGAGATGCTGGCGCAGCGGCTGTTCAGGGCCGGCTCCGCGCACACGATCGTGGCCCTCGACATGCCGAAGGCGCGCGCGTTCATGCATCTCGACACCGTGATGACCATGCTGGACGTGGGGGTGTTCACCAAGTACGCGGGCCTCGGCATGCTGCCCGCGTACACCATCGAGCCCGGCGACACCCCCAAGGAGCTGAAGGTCACCGACCACCCGCCCGAGGACATGCACAAGGCCATCGCGCACGCCCTCGACCTGCCGGACATCACGGTCCTGACACCCACCCAGGACGTGTACGCGGCCGAGCGGGAGCAGTGGGACGACGGCTGCAACGGGCTCGCGCTCGAACCCGGCGTGGTCGTGGCCTACGAGCGCAACACCACCACCAACAACTACCTGCGTGACAACGGCATCGAGGTGATCACGATCAGGGGCAGCGAGCTCGGCCGGGGCCGCGGGGGGCCGCGGTGCATGAGCTGCCCGCTCGAACGTGACGCCGTCTAGGGGGACAGATCCAGATGAGTGCAGCCCGGTGAGCGTCACCCGATGACGGCCGTCGACCTGCGCGACCGCAGCTTTCTCAAGGAGCTCGACTTCACGCCGGAGGAGCTCGGCTTCCTGCTGCGCCTGTCGGCCGAGCTGAAGGCGGCCAAGCACGCCCGCGCCGAGCGGCGGCGGCTGCGCGGCAGGAACATCGCGCTGATCTTCGAGAAGACCTCCACCCGCACCCGCTGCGCCTTCGAGGTGGCCGCCCACGACCAGGGGGCGCACACCACCTACCTGGACCCGGCCGGCACCCAGCTCGGGCACAAGGAGTCGGTGGCCGACACCGCGCGGGTGCTCGGCCGCATGTACGACGGCATCGAGTACCGCGGCAGCAGGCAGGCCCACGCCGAGGAGCTGGCGGCGCTGTCCGGGGTGCCGGTGTGGAACGGGCTGACCGACGAGTGGCATCCCACGCAGACACTGGCCGACATGCTCACCATGCGCGAGCACGCCGGCCGGCCGCTGCACGAGGTGTCCTTCGCCTACCTCGGCGACGCGCGCAACAACATGGGGCACTCGCTGCTGGTGACGGGCGCCATGTTCGGCATGGACACCCGCGTCGTGGCCCCCAGGGCGCTGTGGCCCGACCCGGAGTCCGTGCTCGGGCCGGCCGAGCGGGTGGCGGCCGGCACCGGCGCCAGGATCACCGTGACCGACGACGTGACCAAGGGCGTCAAAGGGGTCGACTTCCTCTACACCGACGTGTGGGTGTCCATGGGCGAGCCGGCCGAGGTGTGGGACGAGCGGATCAAGCTGCTGCTGCCGTATCAGGTGAACGAGACCGTGGTGAAGGCCACCGGCAACCCCTCGGTCCGGTTCATGCACTGCCTGCCCGCCTGTCACGACCGCGGCACCGAGGTCGGGCGGGAGATCTACGACAGGACCGGGCTCGACGCGCTGGAGGTGACGGACGACGTGTTCGAGTCACCGCGTTCGATCGTCTTCGACCAGGCCGAGAACCGGCTGCACACCATCAAGGCCATCATGGTCGCGACCTTGGGAGACTGAATGCGGGTCATCGTGGCACTGGGCGGCAACGCCGTCCTGCGGCGCGGCCAGCGGCCGGACGCCGACACGCAGGTCGCCAACGTGCGCACCGCCGTCAGGACGCTCGCCCGGCTCGCGGCCGGGCACGAGCTGGTCATCACCCACGGCAACGGACCCCAGGTCGGCCTGCTGGCCGCCCAGTCGGCTGCGGACCCGGGGCTGACCAGGCCCTACCCGTTCGACGCGCTCGGCGCGCAGACGCAGGGCCTGCTCGGCTACTGGATCCAGCAGGCGCTGCAGAACGCGCTGCCCGGCCGCCAGGTGCTGGCCATGGTCACGCAGACGCTGGTCTCGGCCGTCGACCCGGCGTTCGAGCAGCCGGCCAAGTTCGTCGGCCAGGTCTACGAGCGCGAGGAGGCCGAGAAGCTGGCCGCCGAGCGCGGCTGGACGGTCGCCCAGGACGGCCGCCACTGGCGGCGCGTCGTCCCCTCCCCCGCCCCGCAGCGCGTGGTCCAGACCCGGCTGATCCGCCGCATGACGGGCGAAGGCGTGATCGTGGTGTGCGCGGGCGGCGGCGGCATCCCCGTCGTGCGCGACGAGCGCGGGCGGCTGACGGGTGTGGAGGCCGTGATCGACAAGGACCTCACCACCTCGATGCTGGCCGAGGCGCTCGACTGCGACGCGTTCCTGAGCCTGACCGACGTGCCGCGCGTCATGCGCGGTTTCGGCACGCCCGAGCAGAGCGAGATCGGCCACACCACCCCGCACGAGCTGCGGGCGCTCGACTTCCCCGCCGGGTCGATGGGGCCGAAGGTGGAGGCGGTCTGCCGGTTCGTCGAGACCACCGGCGACATGGCCGCCATCGGGAAGCTCGACGAGGCCGAGCGCATACTCGACGGCTCGGCGGGAACCATCGTCACACCCAACGGCAGGTGGCCGCTGACGAGCACGTTGTAGGGGGCGTCCATGACACTGGCCGGGCGTCTGCTCCGTACCAAACCGACCGACCGCATCGTGGCCGAGGGGGGCCACGGCGAAGGCGGCGAGCTGCGGCGCACCATGACGTTGTGGCAGCTGACGCTGTTCAGCGTCGGCGCGACGCTGGGCACGGGCATCTTCGTGATCCTCGGGCAGGCGGTCCCGAAGGCGGGTCCCGCGGTGGTGCTGGCGTTCGTGCTGGCGGCGATCACGGCCCTGTTCTCGGCGCTGTCGTACGCCGAGCTGGCCGGCACGATCCCGGTGTCCGGCTCGTCCTACTCGTACGCGTACGCGACGCTGGGCGAGCTCGTGGCCTGGATCTGCGGCTGGTGCCTGATGCTGGAGTACGCCGTCTCCGTGGCGGCCGTGGCCGTCGGCTGGGGCGAATACCTCAACTCCTTCCTGCACGCCCTGTTCGGCTTCGAACTGCCGGACGCGATCACCCGCTCCCCCGGCCAGGACGGCGGCGTGGTCAACGTCACCGCGATCGTCATCGTGCTGCTCGCCACCTGGCTGCTGCTGTACGGGGCCTCCGAGAGCGCGAAGGCCAACGCGTTCTTCGTGCTCATCAAGATCGCGGTGCTGCTGTTCTTCTGCGCGGTGACGTTCACCGCCTTCCGGTCCGGCAACCTCGCGCCCTTCGCCCCGCTGGGCGTGGCCGGCGTCACCGCGGCGGCCTCCCAGGTGTTCTTCTCCTACATCGGCTTCGACGCCGCCTCCACGGCCGGTGAGGAGGCCAAGAACCCCCGGCGCGACCTGCCGCTGGCCATCATCCTGTCGCTGGTCATCGTGACCGCCGTCTACGTGCTGGTCGCCCTGGCCGCGGTCGGGGCGATGCCGTGGACCGAGTTCGACGAGGAGGGCACCGAGGCGAGCCTGTCGTACATCGCCGACCTCGCCGTGGGCGCCACCTGGCCCGGCCTGATCGTCTCCTTCGGCGCGGTCGTCGCCATCGCCAGCGTCGTGCTCACCGTCATCTACGGCCAGACCCGCATCCTGTTCGCGATGTCGCGCGACGGGCTCATCCCCCGCGTCTTCCAGCGGGTCAACCCGCGCCGGCAGGTGCCGGTCGCCAACACGCTCATCGTGGCCGCGTTCATCTCCGTCCTGGCCGGGCTGGTGCCGCTCGGCCAGCTCGCCGAGGCGACCAGCATCGGCACCCTGTTCGCCTTCGCCATCGTCAACGTCGGCGTGCTCGTGCTGCGTTACCGCAGCCCCGAGCTGCCGCGCAGCTTCCGCACACCGCTGTTCCCGGCCACGCCCGCGCTGGGGGCGATCCTGTGCCTCGTGGTCATGGCGGGGCTGGCCGGGGTCACCTGGGTGGCCTTCGGGCTGTGGATGCTCGTCGGCCTGATCTGCTATTTCCTGTACGGCTATCGCCATTCACGGCTGAACGCCGAGGTGGGCAAATGAAGCTGGACAACATCCTGGCCGGATACGTCGCGGGGCCGCGGGGGCGCGACGGGCTGGCGCTGGCCGTCCTGCTCAAGGAGGCGGCGCGGGCGCGGCTGACGGTGGCGAACGTGCTGCCGCCCGCCACCTCCGCGCCGGGGCCGGCCAGGGCCGAGGAGAGCGCGTGGCGGGCCTACCTGCACGAGCAGGCCACCGCCACCCTCGCCCAGGCCCGCGAGCTGGCCGGTGACGACGCCGAGTACGTCACGCACACTCACCGGGGCAGCGGGCGCGGGCTGGTGGAGCTGGCGCGCAGGCGCGGCGCCGACGTCGTGGTGATCGGCTCGGCGCCGGGGCGCGGCAGGGGGCTCATCTCGGTGGGCAGCACCGCCGACCAGCTCCTGCACAGCTCCTCCGTTCCCGTGCTGCTCGCGCCGCGCGGCTGGGGCGACGAGCCGCCGGCCGCCTTCGACCGGCTCACCGTCGCCTACCGGCGCGGCCCCGGCTGCGACGTGGCGGTCAAGGACGCGGCCAGGACGGCCGCGGCGCTCGGCGTGCCGCTGCGGCTGGTCACGCTGGTGGTCAGCAGCGGCAGGCGGGTGAGGATCGAGGAAGAGATGCTCGCCCGTCTGCGCGACCAGGCCGCGGCCGACCTGCGCGCCGCGGCCAGGGGGCAGCGGCGGCGCTCGCCCGTGGAGGTCGAAGTGCTGGAGGGCCGCAACGTGGCCCAGGCGCTCGCCGCGACCTCGTGGCTGCCCGGCGAGATGATCATATGCGCTTCCAGCGACACCGGGCCACTCAGGCGGGTGTTCCTCGGGGACACCTCGATCAAGATCGTCAGGGCCTCGACCTGCCCGGTCATGGTTCTCACCCGCCAGCCTTGACCGTGCCGAAAATGTCGTCAAACCCTGACGAAGCAGCGTTACCAGTGGGGCATGAGGGGCGTTTGCGGCGTTCCCTACCGGACCGGATTCGGCATCTTTTTTCCAATCAGCTTGACCTTCGGCGTCCACCCCTTTACCGTCACTGTGCGTAACCACACCGCGCGGCGTTCTGGGGTAAACCCAGGGCCATGGCTACCGATGGTGCCGAGCCTGGCATCAGACCCCCCGGTGGCCGGGGCATACGCCGCAAGGGAGCACAATCTACTGAGAGCGATACATACGAGAGCCGGGGGGCCACACGATGCCGTCTGAGTACGCAAAGTCGCTGGGTGCACGACTCCGCGCCATCCGCACCCAGCAGGGGCTGTCCCTGCATGGAGTCGAGGAGAAGTCGCGTGGCAGGTGGAAAGCCGTAGTCGTTGGCTCTTATGAGCGCGGCGACCGAGCGGTGACCGTGCAGAAGCTTGCCGAGCTTGCCGACTTCTACGGGGTGCCCGTCTCCGAGCTGCTGCCGGGCGGAGCCGCCCCCAGCCCGCTCGGGCCGACACCCAAGCTTGTGATCGACCTGGAGCGCCTGGCGACCCTGCCCAAGGAGAAGGCCGGCGCTCTTGCCCGTTACGCCGCGACGATCCAGAGCCAGCGCGGCGACTACAACGGCAAGGTGTTGTCGATCCGCCAGGAGGACCTGCGCTCCCTGGCCGTGATCTACGACAAGTCGCCGAGCGAGCTGACCGAGGAGCTCATCAGCTGGGGCGTCCTCGACGCCGAGGCCCGCCGGGCCGTCGAGTCCTTCTGAGACCGTCCTTAAGGTCGTCCGGCCTCGGGCTTGCTGGTCCTCCAGCCCGAGGCCACCCCTTTGAGACAGTCAGCTTTGAGGCCCCGGCCGGATTCCTCCGCGCCGGGGCCGCCGGTTCGAGACCCTGAATCCGGGGTCGCAACCTCGAAACCGCCCGCCTCACCCTGGGGCCCGCCACCCACCGGCGGGCCCTTCGGCATCCCCGGCCCCGACCCGGCCCCCGTTCCCATGCCGGTCCACCGGTGCTGTTCAGGGACGCCGTGCCGCTCAGGGACGCCGTGCCGCTCGAGCCGGGATGCGTCGGTGCCCGAGTGCGCCATAGCCCTGGCAGCAGCACCGGGTGGTAGCCGTCGGCGGCCTGCCGAAAGGCGTGAGAGGGTCACCGGCCGAGCGTGGGTGCGCTGGAAGGGCGGTCCGGTCGGGCGAATGGCCTCCGGAGAACATCCCACCGGAGGGGTGGACTCGCAGGGCAGATGACTCGCCGCAGGGGGGCGGTCCCTTCGGGGCAAGTGACGTCTAGACCGGCATCCCGCCGGAGGGGCTGGCCGGGTGGGGTGGGCGCGGCCGCATGGCGGTCGGTCTGCCGGTGGCATGTTCACCGGAAGATGGCGCCGTCGTCGGAGAGGCTACGGAGCTCTCCGAGCTGCCGCAGTTCGGCCGAACCAGGCGGAGGGGGTGGGGTCGGTCAGCCTGCCAAGGGCACGTTTACCGGGAGTTGTGGCTGGCCTGGGACGCCGAGAATGTCTTCGACCGCTGAGACGAAGGTCTCGGCCTCGGCCAGGATCTCGTCGGCGTCGGCGGCGCTGATGCGGCGCACCATGCCCGCCTCCGCCGCCGCGCGCTTGTCGGCGGTGGTGGCGAAGTAGGCGGCCCACTCCGCGAGGTGCGGCTCCGCCTCCGGCAGCAGCTCCCACGCGCTGCGCAGGCGGCGCCGGCGCCCCTCCATGGGGCGGGGCCGGGCGGCCAGGATCGCCGCCGCCGCTCGGAGTGCCGCCAGGTGGGCGGCCACATATCGGGATGCCGGGGTGCGAGCGCCGGCCGCCTCCGCCAGGCAGGAACGTGAATCGGTCAGGTGTGCCCGAACCGCAGCCGACAACCGGGGCCCGGGCGTTTCTCTAGGCCGTGGTGCCATCTTGCGCGCCTCCTTGGAGTCGTGGGCGGCGTCCGGCGTCTCCGCCGGTAGTGCCAACAATCGCAGACGCCACCGACATTTCCGCCGGGCAGGCCGGACGAGGAGCTTCCCCTCACCCCGTCCGGCCAGGACACGCCCGCTCGTCTCCGCCGACGACGAGGACGCACCCTTCGCCCGTGGAGCCTGGCCGCGGGGATCGCTTGGGGAAGCGAACGGCCCGCGACCAGGTCCTGGTGACGTTGAGCCGCGAGCCTCACCGTCACTAGGTCGAACATAATTTCGATCACGCTCGGTGTCAACCGATTCCACGAACACAGGTTCGATGACCATGAAGAAAAAGTACCCGCCGGTGACCGCTCACCACCGCGTTCGCGCCACGCTGGGGAACGGAGGCGAGCCCGGGAGGTGGCACCCCGACGGGACGCGTTCGGGAAGCGAGTGGATCCCGGACGAGGCAGGTCCAGATGGCAGCCGCACGGGACGCGTTCGGGAGGCGAGCGGTCCTGGACGGGGCAAGCCCGGGAGGCGAGCGGCCCTGGACGGGGCAAGCCCGGGAGGCGAGCGGCCCTGGACGAGGCAAGCCCGGGAGGCGAGCGGCGCCTGCGACCGGCCCGAGTGGAGCCGGCCCGGGCGGAAGTCGGCCCAGCGGCCCTCGGCCGAAGCCGGTCCCCGTGGAGCCGGGGTGGAAAGACGAGAGCCGCCGTCGCGGGACAGGGCGCGACGGCGGCCGGTCGAGGTGTCAGGAGGGCGTCAAGGGCGTGCCGGCCCTCACTCGACCGAGATGGCCCCGGACGGGCACAGGGTCACGGCACGGCGTACGGCCTCCTCCAGGTCCTGTGGCGGCGCCTCCTGAAGGAGCACGACCGTGCCCTCCTCCTCACTCTGATCGAACACCGCCGGCACCGTCAGCGCGCACATGCCCGCCCCGATGCACACCGATTCGTCTGCCTTGATCTTCATGTGACCTACCAAGTGACAGGGAGGCGGTGCACTCCGTAGATGGACATGTCCGAGCGCATCGGCACCTCCTCGGGTGTTACCGCCAAGCGTAGGCCAGGCAGGCGGCGCAGCAGCGCGGGGAAGGCGATGCGCATCTCGGCGCGGGCGAGCTGCTGGCCGAGGCACTGGTGGATGCCGTGGCCGAAGGTGAGGTGCCCGCCGGCGGGGCGGGCGAGGTCGAGCTCGTCGCCGCCGGGGAAGCGGGAGGGGTCGCGGTTGGCGGTGGGCAGGTGGAGGGTGACGGTCTGCCCGGCCTCGATCGTGACACCCTCGATCTCCACGTCCCGCAGCGCCGTGCGGATCGGGCCGAGGTGGATGATCGTGAGGAAACGCATCAGCTCTTCCACGCCGTTGTCCACCGCCGACGGGTCGTCGCGCATCGAGGCGAGCTGGTCCGGGTTCGTCAGCAGCGCGTACGTCCCCAGCCCGAGCATGTTGGCGGTCGTCTCGTGCCCGGCGATCAGCAGCAGGAGCGCGACACCGGTGAGCTCCTCGTCGTTCAGCTCGCCGGTCTCGACGAGCCCGCTGATGAGGTCGTCGCCCGGCTCCGCGCGTTTGCGCTGGATCAGCCCGTACATGAACGCGGAGATCCGCCCCAGGGCCGCCAGGGCGTCATCGGCGGCGGTCTCCAGGCTGGCCAGGAGCTTGGTGTCCTGCTGGAACTCCGAGCGGTCCTCGTACGGCACCCCGAGCAGTTCGCAGATCACCAGCGACGGGATCGGCAGCGCGAACTCCTGCACGAGGTCCACCGGACCGCCGGCGGCCTCCATCGCGTCGAGGCGTTCGCCGACGATCTCCGCGATGCGCGGTTCGAGGAGTTTCATCCGGCGCACCGTGAACTGCCCGGTGAGCAGCTTGCGGAAGCGCGTGTGCTCGGGCTCGTCCATGCGCAGGAAGAACCCGGGCGGCAGCTTGGCCTTGCCCTTGTCCGACAGGTTCATCCTGGCGGCCTTGATCGGCGGGTGCTGCTTGTCCGTCAGGTTGCTGAAGTGCGGGCTCGCCAGCACCGCGCGGGCGGCCGCGTAGCCGGTCACCAGCCAGCCCTGGTGCCCGTCCGCGTACGTCATGCGGTGCAGAGCGCCGTGTTGTCGCAGCTCCGTGAGCTGTTCCGGCGGGTCGAGCGGACGCTGGCGGGTGGTGGGCATGGTCAGTTCGGACATGATCGGGCTCCTTTCCCAGTCCCCTTCCAGAAAACCTCAATGGATGCAAAATTTCAATGGATGCAACACCTCAATCCATGCAGTACGATTCCCGGCATGGCGGGTCTACGGGAGCGCAAGAAGCAGCGCACGCGGCAGGCGCTGGTGCAGGCGGCGTTCCAGTTGTTCGGGGAGCGGGGCTTCGAGGAGACGACGCTCGCGGACATCGCGGCGCAGGCCGAGATCTCGACGCGCACGTTCTTCAGCTACTTCGCCAGCAAGGACGACCTGATCTTCCACGACACCGAGGAACGGCTGGAGACGGCCACCCGCGCCGTCGTCCGCAGGACGCCGGAGGAGCCGCTGATGGACGTGCTGCGCAGGCTCGTGGACGCCAGCGTCGAGAGCGCGCTGAACCAGACACTCGGCAAGAAGGAGGCGGCGGTACGCACGCGTCTCATCCTCACGGAGCCGTCGCTGCAGGCCCGGGGGCTGCATCTGCTGTTCGACACCCAGCTGCGGCTGGCCAGGACACTGCACGGGTCCTTCGCCGGGGAGCTGAGCATGGTGGAGGCCGCGGCGGCGATCGGGGCCCTGATCGGGGCCGTGAAGCTGGCCGTCGTGGCCGACCTCCGGGACGACCGCTCGTTCGACGAGATCCTGGACACCGCCCGGCGGGCCGCGGAGATCGCGATCTCCGGCCTGCGCTCCCTCGCCTGACCGCGCCCGCCGCCTCTCACCGGGAAAGGACGAGCGAGCACCCGCCGCCGCCTCTCGCCGGGAAGGGACGAGCGAGCGGCCGATGCCGCCGGGTCGCTCGGTTCAAGGTCTTTTGAGAGGCTGTCCCCCGGAGCCGAGCGGAGAGGAGCGCCGATGGCGGGCAGCGGCCGGGGGCGGCTGGTCGGTCTCGTTCTGCTGGCCATGGGGCCGGTCCTGGTCGCGGCGTACGCGGGCGCGGGACACGTGGCGGTCCGGGCCGGGGTACGGGCGCAGGTGGCGGGTCCCGGGTGGCAGGGCGGCCGGATCGACGCGGGCGGCCTGACCTCGCTGGGTGTGGACGCCTGGCGGCTGACCTGGTGGACCGCCGCGTTCGCCGGTCTGGTGGCGCTGGCGTACCTGGTCATCGGAGCGCTGCTGAGGCGGGGGCGCAGGGGGCGGACACCGCTGCTGGTGATCGCGGGCCTGCTGATCGCCCCCTACGCGCTGAGCTTCCTCGTGGCGCTGATCAACCCCGTCGCGCTGCTGGCGCGGCCCTACCAGTCGCCCGACTTCGCCGCCGGCCTGCCCCCGTGGCAGCCGGCCACGGCCTTCCTGCTGCTCGCCGCCGGACTGGTGCAGGCGGTGGGACTGGTGCTGGCGGCCGTCGCGGGCCGGCGCGCCGCCCTCAGCGAGCCACCGTCTCGGAGCTGAGCCCCACGGCTGCTGTCACGGCCGCCGCGATCAGGTCGCGGGCCGGGCGCGGTGAGTCCAGGAACGCCGGCAGGTCGCTCCCCCGGGCCTCCAGCAGCCCGGCGACGGCGTTGGCGTACGTGGAGATCGTGTGCCCCGCCTGGTACGGCTCCATCCCCGCCAGCGCCGGCCGCATGGCCCCCAGCGGCATCGCCGCGTACGTCACCGGCCGCCCCAGCGCCTCGGCGAGGATCGCGGCCAGATCGTGCCCGCCGACCGCGCTCAGCCCCTCCAGCTCGTACGTCCGCCCCGCATGCCGCCGCTCCCCGCCCGAGACCACGTCGCGCCACGCCTCGGCCGCCACCCGCACCGCCACGGTGGCCAGGTCCTCCCTGGCCACCACCGACACCCGGCCCTCACCGAACGGCGCCGCGAACACCCCGTTCTCCGCCGCCATCGGCAGGCCCGCGAGCGCCATGCCCGCCGCGATCTCGGCGTACAGGCCGTTGCGCAGCACGGTGACGTCGAAGGGCGCCCCGGCCAGCCGCGCCTCGGTCCACCGGTGCGCCAGGGCGATCGTGAGCCGCTCACCGGACCCGGCCAGGCTGGTGTAGATCACGTGCTCGACGCCCGCGGCCCCGGCCGCCCCGGCCACCGCGTCATGCCGGGCGAGCACCACGTCGTCCTCGGCGTACCCGGCCGAGACGAACACCAGCACCTTCGCCCCCGCGAACGCCTTCTCCAGCGTCTCAGGACGGTCGAAGTCGGCGTGACGCACCCGCTCCCCGTCGCCGGAGCTGCTGCCCCCGGCCACCTCCACGCCCTCCGCGGCCCGCAGGCCGGCGAGGATCGAACCGCCCAGCGCGCCGGACACACCCGTAACGACGATCATGGAACACCCCTAATGTGGTCCTTGCAGGTCAACGACCCCAGAATGGGGGCGTTGCGGCGTTCGCCGTAAGGAGGCACTCTCATGTCGGTCGCGCACACCGGGGTAACCCTCCAGCCCACGGGCCCGTGCGGTGACGACGACTGCGGGATCAGGGACGTCCTCGACCGCATCGGCGACAAGTGGACGGTGCTGGTGCTCGTGGAGCTGGCCAAGGGGGTGCGCCGGTTCAGGGAGCTGGAGCGGGCGGTGCCGGGGATCTCGCAGCGCATGCTGACGCTGACGACGCGGCGGCTGTGCCGGGACGGGCTGGTCGAACGTACGGCGTACGCGACGATCCCGCCGCAGGTCGACTACCGGCTGACGCCGATGGGCGCCAGCCTGGCCGAGGCCGTGGCGCGGCTGGCCGACTGGTCACGCGACCACAAGGACGCCATGGAGGACGCCCGCGGGCGCTGGGACGCCGCGCACGCGGACGAGATCTAGCAGAGCACTCAGGCGCGCCTGAAGCGGCCCTTGACGTGCACCGGCACGCCCTTGCCGAGCATGCCGGGCAGCTCCTCGGCCACGTTCATCGGCATGCGCACGCACCCGTGGGAGGCCGGGTAGAGCGGCACCGACAGCGCCCCGTGGAAGGCGATGCCGCCGTTGAAGAAGATCGGGTTGTACAGCTGGCCGAGGTAGGACCGGTGCCAGCCGTTCGCGCGCCAGGTCGTGCGGTAGTCGCCGGTCGGGGTGGTGGCCGAGCCGCAGAAGCGCTGCTTCCTGCCCTGCCAGGTGGCGCTCTCGCAGTAGGGGACGCCGCTGCCCGAGGAGACGTGGGTGATCAGCTCGACCTTGCCGCCGACGTACAGGACCATGATCTGCTTGGTCAGGTTGACCTCGGCGCGGGTCGATTTACCGTTCCTGACCAGCACCTTCGGCGCCTTGGGCGCTTCGAGGGCCGCCCAGGTGCGGCGGGCGACGGTGCTGGTCGGCCTGATGCCGTTGACCTTCTGGAACGCCCACACGGCCGCCAGCGTGGTGCCGCCGTACTGGCCGTCGGCCTTGCCCGGCCGGTAGCCGAGCTCGGTCAGGCGCTTCTGCATCCAGGTGACGGCCTTACCCTTGGCACCCAGTTTGAGCGTCTTGCGCGGGGCGACGACGGCCGGAGTCACGGGGGCCAAGCCGGCGGCTTGAGCGTTCTGTACGGCGGCCGGCCGGGCTGAGACGTCGGATGAGAGGGCCGCTCGCTCGCGCTCCGCCCCCGTCGCGCACCCCGAGAGGACGACCGCGCCGGCGGTCAGGAGAGCAGCCACCCCGGGCAGCCGTCGAGCCACCACCGTCACCACCTCATCATCGGTCAAGAACGGATCAGAGGACCATACACCACCCATCATGAATGGGTAATGAGGGCGCCAACCTGTTTAGAGTGTCGTCATGTCTGAGAAGTTGCCCGCGAACGCCCTCATCGTCGAGTCCGCACTGCGCGAAAGGGGAGCCGGCGGCGAGATCGTGGTCCTGCCCGAGAAGGCCCCGACGGCCGCGACCGCGGCCGCGCAGCTCGGCTGTGAGGTCGGCGCCATCGCCAACAGCCTGATCTTCGACGCGGACGGCGCGCCACTGCTCGTCCTGACCAGCGGCGCGCACCGGGTGGACGTCGAGTTGATCGCGCGTACGGCGGACGTCGAGCGGGTGCGCCGGGCGACGCCGGAGTTCGTCAGGCAGGCCACCGGCCAGCCGATCGGCGGCGTGGCCCCGGTCGGGCATCCGGCGCCCGTGCGCACGCTGGTGGACACCTGGCTGAGCAAGCACGAGGTGGTCTGGGCCGCGGGCGGGCATCCGCACACCGTCTTCCCGACGACGTTCGACGAGCTCGTGCGCATCACCGGGGGTACGCCCGTGGACGTCGAGTAGTGTGCGACGGGTGATCGAGTTTCGCGGAGCCGGTCCGGCCGAGTTCACCGAACGGCTGGAGACAGTGATCGACATTTACGCGGCCGCGATGAAGCCGCCGGTGGACCAGATAGCCGGCCGCAAGACCATCATGCGAAACCACGGGACATATCCCCATTTTCAGTGTTATTTCGCGGAATTGCGTGATTCATCCCCCGATGGGGCGGTGACCGAACCGCAAATTGTCGGTTTCGCGTACGGTTTCCGCGGCGCGCCCGGCCAGTGGTGGCACGACGTCGTCTGGCGCGGCCTGGCCGACCGGCTGGGCCAGGAGGCGGCCGACGCCTGGATGGGGTACGCGTTCGAGCTGGCCGAGATCCACGTGCACCCCGACTGGCACGGCAAGGGCATCGGCCGCGCCATGATCACCACGCTGTGCGCGGGCCGCCGCGAGCGCTCGGCCATCCTGTCCACCCACGACCAGCCCACGGCCGCCCGCCACCTCTACGCCAGCATGGGCTTCACCGACCTGCTGACGCGCTTCGTCTTCCCCGGCGGGCACGAGGAGTACGCGATCGCCGGTCGCCCGCTCCCGCTCACCTGAAGTCGCGCACGTGACCCGTGGTTTACCAGGCATGACGCGGGGCAGAAACTAGTCACGGAAAGTGATCGACCCTTTACCGATTGTCCGGTGTCCCCTGCCCGTCACCCGCCCGGTCCCCCTGCGGGCGGGTGGCGGGCCCGCACGTCCGGCGGTCGCGGTGATCAGCGGCATTCGCGTGTCGGTGGCGATCTCTATCATGCTGCCCAGAGATCATTCGCATCGTTGGGGGGTCGGGCCGTGGAGCGTCAGTTCGTCAGGATCGTCGAAGGCCCGTTCGCCGGCTGCGACGCGGAGCTCGTCTCCGCGGACGGCCCGCGGCTGACGGCCCGCGTGCCGGTCTCCGGCCGGCAGACGACGGTCGTCCTCCACCGCGACCAGGTCGAGCGCCCCGACGACGTTCCCGTGCGGTGGCCGGGCGAGGCGGAGGACGACCGGCAGGACCTCGCGGTGCTGCGCGAGCGGACAGCCGCCCAGTACGACGAACTCGCCCACGTGAAGCGGTTCGACTTCTTCCTCGAACGCGCCGGCCTCCCCACGGAGGATCCGGCCCGGGAGTGGGAGGCCTACACCGCGTCGTGCGCCGAGATCGACGACCAGGTGCGGCGGCGGAAGGCGGCGGCGCTGGAGGCGTTCGACCAGGAGATCGCTCCCCTGCCGGCCGCCGAGGCGAGCCGGCGGGTGGCGGCCGACCCGGGCCGCTGGCTGCCCGCCGAGGCCGCCATGGCGGAGCGCCGGTCACGGTTCCCGGGCATCGACGGCCCCACTGCCGAGCAACGTCTGCAGGCGGCGATCTTCGGCGCGTCCGATCCCGCGCCGGCGCCGCGCGAACGGGCCCGCCATCGGCGGGCCGCCGCACGTTCGGCCGCCGAACTGCGCGACTACGCGGTGTGGAGGGCGGCGAACCGGCCACGCGAGGTGGGCGAACGGGCGAGGCCGGCCGCCCTCGCCCAGGTGGAGCGCGAACGCGCCGTGGTCGAGGACCGCTTCGCCCGCGACTGGGGATTCGGGTTGCCCGGCTCGATCTTCCGGTTCCGGGCCTTCCTGCTGTCCCTGTGCCCGGCCGGAAAACGGGCCCTCGACGAGCTGGAACTGGCCCCGTACGGGATCATGGACCTGTTCACCGATCCCGGACGCGGCACCCAGGCCGGCATCGACGTGCGCGTGCACGGCCGCTACTACCGTGACCCGCCCGAATTCGTCACCTTCATGCACGGCGGCACCGACGGGCTGCACTTCGGGCTCTGGTACGACGACGGCCGCACCTGCGCCGGCGTCGCCTCCTACTACAACAACGACGGTGGCGGCGTGGGCCTGCCCTCGGGCACTCCTCTTGAGGCCGTCCGGCGCAGGCTCGAATGGGGATGGCGTGACCTCGAAGACGAGGACGACGAGCCGGCCGGCCCCCTGGACCCTGATCTGGCCGCGCGACGGCACCGGCTACGGCTCCTGCGCGAGGTGCTGATGACCTTCGAGACCGGCGACCGCGACGAACAGGGAAAGGACTACCACGACGCCTACGGGCCCTCCCCCGAGGTGTGCGAGCGGGGGGCTCCTGATCGGCTGGAGACCCTCGACGGCGGCGGGGCACTCGTCGACGGTGACACCGCGATCGAGCGCGGCCGGCAGCGGCCGTGGAGCGGCTACGACTTCTGCACGACCTTGCAGAAGGAGCTGACCGGCGACCCGGCCGCCCGCGACGCCCTCGTCGCCGAAGCCCACCACCGCCACCGCGATCTGCCCCGGGTGCACGTCCTGGAAACGACCTGACGCCGCGCACCGTCCCCAGGCGGCCTGTCCTCAGGCAGCTCGCGCTCAGGCGGACAGCGGGATGCGCTCCAGCCGCTGGAACACCTCGCGCGACGCGCTCGACCGGTTGAACGTGATGAAGTGGATCCCCGGCGCGCCCTCGTCGAGCAGCCGCTGGCACAGCTCCGCGCCGTGGTCGATGCCGAGCCGCCGCACCGCCGCGGGATCGTCCTTGACCGCCTCGAACCTGGCCGCCACGTCCGGCGGGAACGGCGCCCCCGACAGCTGCTCGGAGCGGGCGATCGTGCTCATCTGGGTGACCGGCATGATGCACGGGATGATCGGCGTGTCACAGCCCCGGGCCGCCACCCGGTCACGCAGCCGCAGGTAGTCGTCGGCCTGGAAGAACATCTGCGTGATCGCGTAGTCGGCCCCGGCCCGGCACTTGCGGACGAAGTATTCGGTGTCGGATTCGATGGAGGGCGAACGCGGATGCTTGTAGGGGAAGGCGGCCACCCCGACGCAGAAGTCGCCCGCCTGGCGGATCAGGCGGACCAGCTCCTCGGCGTAGAGCACGCCCTCGGGATGCTGCACCCACTCGGCCGACGGGTCGCCGGGAGGATCGCCGCGGACGGCCAGGATGTTGCGCACGCCGGCGTCGGCGAAGCGCCCCACGAGGTGGCGCAGCTCGCGGATGGAGTGGTCGACCGCGGTGAAGTGCGCCACCGGCGTGAGCGTGGTGTCGTGGGCGATCCGCTCGACGATGTCGACCGTGCGGTCGCGGGTGGAGCCGCCCGCGCCGTACGTCACCGAGACGAACGTGGGCCGCAGCGACTCCAGCTCCCTGATCGCCCGCCACAACTGCCGGGCCCCCTCGTCGGTCTTCGGCGGGAAGAACTCGAAGGAGAACGACCGGCCACCGGCGGCGAGCATGTCGCGGACGGTGGGAACACGATCGGGCCTTACGGAGGGTCGACCAAGAGCCATGCCCACAAGATTAGCGCCACATCTCGCAGACCTGCCGGTCAGACAGACACCCTGGAGATCCGCACCCTCGCTTCCGGCCACTAGTCTCATGGACATGACCACTGACGCAGCCGGCCTGGAGATCCTGCGCGCGCAGGTCGAGCGCGCCCTCGGAGAGTTCGTCGAACGGCAGCTGCCCGACGGCGGCGACCCCGAGTTCGCGCCGCTGCGCGAGGCGGCCGACAAACTGCTGTCCGGCGGCAAACGGCTGCGGCCGGCGTTCTGCTACTGGGGCTGGCGCGGCGCCGGCGGCACCGACGTGCCCGGCATCTTCACCGCCGCCGCCTCGCTGGAGCTGCTGCAGGCCAGCGCGCTGGTGCACGACGACGTGATGGACAAGAGCGACCTGCGCCGGGGCATGCCGTCCGCGCACCGCCGCTTCCAGGCGATGCACGAGAACTCTGGCTGGCACGGGTCGGCGCAGCAGTTCGGCGAGGGCGCGGCGATCCTGCTGGGCAACCTGCTGCTGATCTGGTCGGGCGAGATGTGGCGGGCCTGCGGGCTGCCGCGCGAGTCGCTGGAGGCGGCTCAGCCCGTCCACGACCACATGCGCACCGAGCTGATGTGCGGCCAGTATCTCGACCTGCTGGAGCAGGCGCACGGGGAGAACTCGTTCGAGTCGGCGCTGCGGGTGGCGCTGTACAAGAGCGGAAAATACTCGGTGGAGCAGCCGCTCAGGCTGGGCCTCGCGCTGGCCGGGCGGGAGCTGGCGCCGTGGATGGACGAGCTGTGCGCCGGTTTCGGGCAGCGGGTCGGGATCGCGTTCCAGCTGCGTGACGACATCCTCGGGGTCTTCGGCGACCCGGCGCAGACGGGCAAGCCCGCCGGCGACGACCTGCGGGAGGGCAAGCGGACGATGCTCGTGGCTCGCACCCTGGCCGCGGCCTCGCCCGCCGAGGCCGGCAGCGTGCGCCGGCTGCTCGGCGATCCCGCGCTGGACGAGCGCGGGGTCGAGACGCTGCGGCAGATCATCGACGACACCGGGGCGCTGCGGGAGTGCGAGGACCTGATCGGCGACTACCTGGGCGAGGCGCTGGCGGCGCTCGACTCGGCCCCGGTCACGGCGCAGGCGCGCGCCGCGCTCACCGACCTGGCCATCGCCGCCACATCCCGCAAGACCTGACGACCAGCCCGCCGGCCCGCCGGCCGACCAACCGACCAAGCGGTCAGCAGGCCACCTGCCGGCCTGCGCCGGTCAGCCGGTCGCCCGCCGGTCGTCAGGCTGTCGAGAGGCGCTTGGCGAACTCGGCGGCGGCCGCGCCCGGGTCGTCGGCGTCGGTGATCGCGCGTACGACCACCACCCGGCTCACCCCGTGGGACATCACCTCGTCCAGGTTGGCGAGATCGATGCCGCCGATCCCGAACCACGGCCGCGAGGTGCCCAGCGACGCCGCGTGCCGCAGCAGCGGCGGGCCGGGAGCGGGACGGCCGGGCTTGGTCGGCGTGGGCCAGACGGGGCCGCAGCAGAAGTAGTCGACGCCCTCCTCCACGGCCGCGGCGGAAGCCTCGGCGGCGGAGTGGGTGGACCGTCCGATGACGATGTCGTCGCCGAGTATCTCTCGCGCGACCGTCACAGGAAGGTCGTCCTGCCCCAGGTGGAGCACGTCGGGCCGGGCGGCGTACGCGACGTCCGCCCGGTCGTTGACGGCCAGCAGTTTGCCGTGCCGGTCGCAGGCGTCGCGGAAGACCTCGAGGAGCGCGAGTTCTTCGCGCGCCTCCAGGTTCTTCTCCCGCAGCTGGATGATGTCCACGCCGCCGGCCAGCACCGTGTCGAGGAACTCCGCCAGATCGCCGCGGTCGCGGCGGCCGTCTGTGCAGAGATAGAGGCGCGCGTCAGAAACCGAGGGCTTGGGCACGCCGCTTGACCTCGGTATGACGGCCGGCCCTGATCGCCTCGATGGGCGATCCTGGCAGCGACTCGTCGGGGGTGAAGAGCCAGCGCAGCGACTCGACGTCGTCGTAGCCGGCATCCTGCAACACGGTCAGGGTGCCTGGCAGGCCCTTCATCACGTCCTTTCCGTCGAGGAACACCGCGGGCACCTGTGGCCCGCCGCCGCCCCGGCGTACGCCGAGGAGCTTGTGGTCCTTCAGGAGTTGCTTGGCCCGCCCGATCGAAAGGTCAAGGCGCGTAGCCACTTCGGGGAGCGTGAGCCACTCGTCTACGAGCTGGTCGGTCTCCCGGTCGATCTGTGCAACAGAAAGCGTCACGAAACCACAACTACCACATGGCGTGCTTGCTCAAACAACACAATCCCGTAGAGAGACTTGTGGATCTACCAGGCGCTCCGTGTCCAGGCGGTGGCCGGCGTCGATGATCCGCCGCCCCTGTACGAGGTCGCGCGGCCGGTCCACGGCCAGCACGGCGGCCAGGGTGTCGTCCGCGGTGAGCCAGACGGCCGACCATTTGCCCTCGGGCTCGCCCCGGTAGACGAGCCGTTCGCCCGCCGGATGATGGCCGGCGTACTGGATCATGTGGCCGAACTGCTCGGACCAGAAGTAGGGCACCGGGTCGTAGACCGCCTCCTCCCCCAGCAGCGTCGCGGCGGCGACGTCGGGGGCGTTGAGCGCGGTGTCCCAGTGTTCCACCCTGAGCCTGGTGCCCCAGCGGCGCGACCACCAGGCGGCGCAGTCGCCCACGGCGACGGTGCCCGGCAGCGAGGCGCGCAGGTGCTCGTCGGTGACGACGCCGTTGTGCAGGTCGATGTCGGCGTCGGCCAGCCACCCGACGGCGGGGCGCACGCCGATGCCGGTGACGACCACGTGGGCCTCGACGAACTCGCCGCCCACCAGCCGCACGCCGCCCTCGTCGACGGCGTCCACCATGGCGCCGAGGCGCAGGTCGATGCCGTCGTACCAGGGCACGGTGCGCGCGCCGATCTCGGCGCCGACGGCGGTGGTCAGCGGGGCCGGCGCGCTCTCGATGACCGTCACCTCGCATCCGGCGCGGCGGGCCGCGGTGGCCACCTCGGCGCCGATCCAGCCGGCGCCGATGATCGCGACGCGGGCGCCGGGGACGAGCACGGCACGCAGCTCGTGAGCGTCGTCGAGGGTGCGCAGCACGTGCTGGAGGCCGTCGCCCGGCAGCCTGATCGGCTCGGCGCCGGTGGCGATGACCAGGCCGTCGTAGCCGATCTCGCCCTCGGTGGTCTCCACGACGCCGGCCCGCAGCGACTTCGCGCTGACGCCCGGCCAGAAGTCGACCTCCAGGGCCTCGAGGTCGGTGTCGACGAAGCTCGTGTCGGCGTCGCCCTTCAGCACGGCCTTCGACAGGGGCGGGCGGTCGTAGGGCCGATGACGCTCCTCGCCCATCAGCGTGATCCGGCCGCCGAATCCGCGCCCTCGCAGGGCCTCGACCGTACGCAGCCCGGCCAGGCCCGCTCCCACCACCACGACATGGTTCACGTTCATGACCATAACGGGGGCGGTGCGCGGCCGCCGCACCGAGGCCGTAGGCTGTGCACGTAAGACGCGCGGGAGTCCGGCCGTTCACCGGGCTGAGAGGAAGGCTGCTACGGGCCTTCGACCGCAAGACACCTGATCCGGATCATGCCGGCGAAGGGAGCGCAGGTGGATGTGATCGTGGGCGGCGGGGTCGTCGGCCTCTCCGTGGCGTGGCGGCTGGCCCGCGCGGGGCGGCAGGTCACCGTGGTCGATCCGGCGCCCGGGCGGGGCGCCTCCTATGCCGCGGCGGGGATGCTGGCCCCGGTCAGCGAGGTGACCTACACCGAGGCGCCGCTGCTGCGGCTCGGAGTGGCGTCGCTGCGCCGCTGGCCCGCCTTCGCCGCCGAACTCACCGAGGACGCCGGGCTCGCCGGCTCGAAACCAGGTGAAGATCGCGATGCCGG
This sequence comes from Nonomuraea fuscirosea, assembly GCF_035917475.1. NCBI lineage: Bacteria > Bacillati > Actinomycetota > Actinomycetes > Streptosporangiales > Streptosporangiaceae > Nonomuraea > Nonomuraea fuscirosea. Next base: position 6,275,356 of record NZ_CP109074.1, read on the forward strand.
GCCGGGCGCCGGTGCCGGGCGCGCGAGCCCGGGGTCGGGCGCCGGTATCGGGCTCGCCGGTGACGGCGCGGCGGGCGGCGATCCGCTCGCGCTGGATCTGCGCTCCGAGGGGACCCTTGACGTCGCGTTCGGGGCCGACGACCTGGCGGCGCTGGACGAGCTGGCGGCGTTCATGGACAAACTCGGGCTGCCGGTCGAGCGGCTCACCGGGCGCGAATGCCGCCGCCTGGAGCCCATGCTGGCCCCGTCCGTGCGTGGCGGGCTGCTCGCGCCCGGCGACGCCTGGGTGGATCCGCGCCGGGTGACGGCGGCGCTGCTGACCGCGCTGGAGCGGCGCGGCGCCGAGGTGGTGCGGGCCCGCGTCACCGAGCTGCTGCGTGAAGGCGACCGGGTCACCGGGGTACGCCTCGCGCCGCCGGAGCCGTACGGGACCGGAAATGGCGGGACCGGGAACGGCTGGACCGGGAACGGCGGCGGGCACGGCGGCGGGCACGGTGAGGTCAGACCGGGCGCCAGGACGGAGACCGGAGCGTGCACCACGGCCGGCGCCAGGACGGGCAGCAGGGCGGCGACCGGAGCGGAGACCCGGGCGGAGACCAGCGCGGACATCAGGGCCGAGCGGGTGATCCTGACCGCCGGGGCGTGGAGCGGCGAGCTGGCCGAGGTGCCGGTGCGGCCGGTCAAGGGTCAGATCATGCGGCTGCGGTCGCCGCAGCCGCTGCTGAGCCGGTGCGTACGCGGCACCGTGCACGGCTCATCGGTCTACCTGGTCCCCCGGGGCGACGGCGAGCTGGTGGTCGGCGCCACCCAGGAGGAGATGGGCTTCGACACCAGGGTCACCGCCGGCGGGCTGTACGAGCTGCTGCGCGACGCCAGGGAGCTGGTTCCCGGCATCACGGAGCTGGAGGTCGCCGACGTGGTGGCGGGGCTGCGGCCGGGCACGCCGGACAACCTGCCGGTCATCGGCCCCAGCGGGACGCCGGGGCTGACGTTCGCGACCGGGCACCACCGGGGTGGAGTGCTGCTCGCCCCGCTCACGACGGCCATCCTGCTGGGCGAGGAGGGCGAGCTGGCGGCGCTGTGCTCGCCGGAGAGATTTCAGGGAATTTCATGATCGTTACCATCAACGGGGCCGCGCACGAGGTGGCCGACGGCACCACCGTGGCGCAGGCCGTACAGACATTGACCTCGGCCACCACCGGCGTGGCCGTGGCCCTGAACGACGAGGTGGTCACCCGCAGCGCCTGGGAGACGACGGCGCTCGGCGACAGTGACCGCGTGGAGATCCTGACGGCGGTGCAAGGTGGATGATCTGATCATCGCCGGGGAGAAGTTCTCCTCCCGGCTCATCATGGGAACCGGCGGCGCGCCCTCGCTGGAGGTGCTGGACCAGGCGCTCGCCGCGTCGGGCACCGAGCTGACCACGGTGGCGATGCGGCGGCTCGACCCGGGCTCGCGCGGCTCCGTGCTCGACGTGCTGCGCCGGCGCGACATCAAGGTGCTGCCCAACACGGCGGGCTGCTTCACCGCGGGCGAGGCCGTGCTGACGGCCCGGCTGGCCAGGGAGGCGCTGGGCACGGACTGGGTCAAGCTGGAGGTCATCGCCGACGAGCGGACCCTGCTGCCCGACCCGATCGAGACGTTCGACGCGGCCGAGCGGCTGGTGGCCGACGGGTTCGTGGTGCTGCCGTACATCGGGGACGATCCGGCCCTGGCCCGGCGGCTCGAGCAGGCCGGGTGCGCGGCCGTGATGCCTCTGGGCGCGCCGATCGGCTCGGGGCTGGGCATCCGCAACCCGCACAGCATCGAGCTGATCGTGGAGGCCGCCTCCGTCCCGGTGATCCTCGACGCGGGCATCGGCACGGCCAGCGACGCCGCGCTGGCGATGGAGCTGGGCTGCGACGCGGTGCTCCTGGCCACGGCCGTCACCAGGGCGCAGCGGCCCGACCTCATGGCGGCGGCCATGAAGGGCGCGGTCGCGGCCGGGCGGCTGGCCCGCCAGGCGGGGCGCATCCCCCGCCGCCGCTACGCCGAGGCCTCCTCCCCGACGACTCCGTAGGCCACGAGCCGACGTCCCCGTAACCCCGCCAGCCGACGTCCCGTAACCCATGAGCCGACGCCGCCGAACCCGCCCGGCCGGGTTCGGCGGGGCCTCGCGACGAGAGCGGGGCCCCGCGACGAGAAACGTCTCCGCATCGGTTTCGGGCGGTGGGGCCCTGCCAGTGGCAAAACGCCCGTAAACTCAGCGGGGTGGATACGACGACTGCGGACCCCCTGGTCGGACGGCTCCTCGATGGGCGCTACCGCATCGAGAGCCGAATCGCCCGGGGCGGTATGGCGACCGTCTACCTCGCGCTGGACATCCGGCTCGACCGGACGGTGGCGCTGAAGGTCATGCACCGCTCGCTCGCCGAGGACCCGGCGTTCGTCAGAAGGTTCATCGGCGAGGCGAAGTCGGTCGCCAGCCTCTCCCATCCCAATGTGGTGCACGTCTTCGACCAGGGCACCGACAACGACGTCGTCTACCTGTCGATGGAATACGTCCCCGGCCGCACGCTGCGCGACATCCTGCGCGAGCGCGGCAGGCTGCCCGCCCGCGAGGCGCTGGAGCTGCTGATCCCGGTGCTGGCCGCGCTCGGCGCCGCCCACCAGGCCGGGCTGGTGCACCGCGACGTCAAGCCGGAGAACGTCCTCATGACCGACGACGGCCGGGTCAAGGTCGTCGACTTCGGCCTGGCCAGGGCGATCGAGGCGACCAACCAGACCCGTACCGGCGTGATGATCGGCACGATCGGCTACATGGCGCCCGAGCAGGTCACCACGGGCGCCGCCGACGTGCGCAGCGACGTCTACGCGGCGGGCATCATGCTGTTCGAGCTGGTCACGGGGCAGCAGCCGTACGACGGCGAGACGCCGATGTCGGTGGCCTACCGGCACGTGCACGACACCGTGCCCGCGCCGTCCTCGGTGACGCCCGAGGTGCCGCCGCTGGTCGACACGCTGGTGGCGCACGCGACCGCCCGCGAGCCGCAGGACCGGCCGGCCGACGCGACGGCCATGCTGGTCGCCGCGGTGGACGCGCACCGGATGCTGCCGCGCACGACGACCCCGCCGGGCTCGGGCCCGATGGCGCCGGGCGTGAACCCGACGACGGTCTACGCCCATCCGGCGGGCGGGCCGGTCACGGGCGCGCGCTCGATGCCGCAGGCCGCGCCGGCGCACACGATGATCCAGCCGCGGGCGGCGGAGGAGCCGCGGCGGCGCGGGTTCCGGCCCAGCTGGTTCCTGGTGGCGCTGGCCGCCGTGATGGTGGTGGCGGTCGGGCTGACGGGCTGGTATTTCGCCCAGCCCGAGCTCGTCACCGTGCCCGACCTGGTCGGCAAGAACGCGGCGGAGGCCGAGCAGACCATCACCGGCCGCGGGCTGCTGATGCGCCAGGCCGAGGGGAAGTACGACGAGAAGGTGGCCGAGGGCCTGGTGCTCAGCAGCGACCCGGCGGCCAAGGCCGAGCTGGAGAAGGGCTCGACGGTCACGCTGGTGCTCTCCCTCGGCCCCGAGCGGATCGTCGTGCCCGACGTGTCGGGCCGGTCGAGCAACGAGGCCCGGGCCGCCATCGCCAAGTCGGGGCTGACCGTCGGCACGGTCAAGCGGCTGCCCAACCAGCAGGTCGAGCGCGACAAGGTGATCCGCACCTCGCCCCAGGTGGGCGAGAAGGTCAGGAAGAGCGCCAAGATCAACATCTTCGTCAGCGCCGGGCTCGTCATGCCCGACGTCGGCGGCATGCCGAAGGACGAGGCGGCCGGCTTCCTCGGCGGGCAGGGCTTCAAGGTGCAGGTCAACGAGGTCGACGACGACGCCGAGCCGTGCTCGGTCATCGCCCAGTCGCCCAAGGCCAAGTCCGAGGTCGACCAGGGCGCGGCGGTCATGATCACGGTGGCGCGGTGCCAGACGGACTGGTGGCAGTGGTTCCGCGGCGACAACGAGGCCCGCGACGACCAGCAGTTCAGCGTCGTGCCCGGCGTCATCGGCAAGAACATCAACGACGCCAAGCCCGAGTTGGAGGCGCTGGGGTTCAAGGTGCGGGTCAACCGGTTGAGCAACGGCGGTGTGGTGCAGTTCCAGCGGCCGCTGCCCAACAGCGAGCGGCCGCCGGGCAGCGTGGTCTTCCTCTGGCAGTGACGCCGCCGGTCCCGCCGCCCCAGCCGGCGGCCGGGGCGGCGGGGGCGGCTCAGGCGAGGTGGCCGTGCAGGCGGACGCGGGCCAGGCCGCCGTCAGGGTAGATGTCCACCCGTACACGGGAGACCGGCTCCCGATGGTCCAGGCGGAAGCGGTGCGGCGTGTCCGGCAGCAGCGGGGTCCTGGGCAGGAGCGGCACCTCGCGCTCCCCGTCCAGCCCCGTCAGCGCGACCGCGGCGGGCGCGTTGAACAGCAGGTTGGTGGTGTCGATCTCGGCCAGCTTGATCAGCCCGCGCCCGGCCAGCCTGATCACGATCCAGTCGTTGCCGTCGTCGCGCCGCCTGGCGGTCTCCCAGCCCTCCGCCTGGTGCCGGGCCAGGCCGGGGGCGATGACGTTGTTCGGGGCGGAGTAGAACTCGTCGGAGCAGGCGGTGACCAGGCCGCCGTTGGCGAGCGCGGCCAGGTCGAGCCCGAGGCCCTCGTGGACGGACAGGTCGGGGCGGACCTCGCCGTGCACGCGCAGCCTGGCCACGCCGCCGTCGGGGTGGATGTTGAGCCGCACGTGGGTGTAGCGGTCTTCACCGGCGACCTCGAAGTGGTGCTCCGTGTCGCCCTTGAGCTCCGCCCGCGGCACGATCTCCGTCCACCGGGCCCGCGCCAGGTCGTCCGGCGACGGATGACCGTCGGCCGCCGTCGCCTCCACGGACGCGTACGGCGGATAGTTGCCCTTGAACCAGGCCGTGTCGATCACCACGCCCCTGATCACGCCGGGCAGGCCCAGCCGCACCACGGCCCAGTCGTGCCCGGGTGAGCGGCGCCGGCGGGTCTCCCAGCCGTCGTACACCTGCCCCTTGCCGCCGAACGTCTCCGGGCTGAACGCCGGACGCCCCGGCCTGATCAGGCTCTCCTTCTCGGCGAACGACTCGTCGCTGGCCGCCACGACGGAGCCGCCGAACGTGCGCAGGGCCAGGTCGGGCAGGCGGGTGAACGGGGTCATCGGCGGGCTCCCATCAGCAGTCGTCCGTGCGGCTCGCCGTCCACCGGACGGCCGCGCAGCCAGGTGGTCAGGACGGCGCCCTTGAGCGTGCGGCCGTGGTAGGGGGTGACGGGGTTCTTGTGGTGCAGCCGGGCGGCGTCCACCAGCAGGTCGGCTGCCGGGTCGAAGGCCACCAGGTCGGCGTCCTTGCCCGCCTCGATCCCGCCCTTTCCGGAGATCCCGGCCAGCGCGGCGGGGTTGGCGGACATCCAGCGGACCACGTCCCCGAGCCCGTGTCCCCGGCGCGCGGCCTCCGTCCAGATGGCCGGCAACCCGAGCTGCAGCGAGGCGATGCCGCCCCAGGCGGCGGCGAAGTCGGGCACCTTGAGGTCGGCCGTCGAGGGCGAGTGGTCCGACACCACGCAGCTCAGCACCCCGCGGGCCAGCCCGTCCCACAGCAGGTCGCGGTTGGCCTCGGAGCGGATCGGCGGGCAGCACTTGTACGTGGTCCCGCCCTCCGGCACCTGCTCGGCGGTCAGCGTCAGGTAGTGGGGACAGGTCTCGGCCGACACCGCCACTCCCCTGGCCTGGGCCGCCTCCAGCACCTCCAGGCAGTCGGCGCTGGAGACGTGCAGGATGTGCACCCGGGCCCCGCACTCCTCCGCCACCCGGACGACCTGCTCGACGGCGCTGCGCTCGGAGGCTCCCGGCCGCGAGTCCAGGAACTCCCGGTAGCCCGGCCCGGCCGGCTCGGCCAGCAGCGCCGGGTCCTCGGCGTGCACCACGGTCAGCCCGCCGAACCCGGCCACCTCCTCCAGGGCGAGCCGCAGCTCGGCGACCGTCAGGTGCGGGAACTCCTCGACCCCGGACGGCGACATGAAGCACTTGAACCCGTACACGCCGCGCCGGTGCAGCGGCGCGAGGTCCTTGACGTTGCCCGGCACGGCCCCGCCCCAGAAGCCGACGTCCACGTGGCACCGCCCGCCGGCGGCGCGCAGCTTGGCGTCGAGGGCCGGCTCGTCGATCGTGGGCGGCAGGGAGTTGAGCGGCATGTCCACGATCATGGTGACGCCACCGGCGGCGGCGGCCCTGGTCGCGGAGTCGAACCCCTCCCAGTGGGTCCGTCCCGGCTCGTTGACGTGCACGTGCGTGTCCACCAGGCCGGGCAGCAGGGCCACGTCACGCAGGTCCACGTCCTCGGGGGCGTCGAGCGGCGCGGCGTAGTCGTACAGGGCGGCGATCTTCTCGTCCCGTACGGCGACCGCCGCCGCCCGCTCACCTTCGGGCGTGACGGTCCTGCGGGATCTGACGACGAGGTCGAACGAGGTCATCCATCACCTTCCGAGGCGGTCTTCGGCGATCCGGGCGGCGAGGCGTTCGAGCAGCGGGCCCGCCTCGGCCATGCAGCGGCTCACGTCGGGCTCCAGGTCCGTCAGGGCGTAGGCGGCCTCGATGCCCGCGGTCTTCAGCTCCTCGTCGCCGAGCGTACGGCGGCCGCAGACGGCCACCACCGGCACGCCGGCGGCCGCGGCGGCCCGCGCCACGCCGACCGGCGCCTTGCCGCGCAGCGACTGCTCGTCCAGCGAGCCCTCGCCGGTGACGACCAGCCGCGCGCCGCGCACGACCTCGCCGAAGCCGAGCAGGTCGAGCAGGTAGCCGATGCCGGGCCGCAGCTCGGCGTGCAGGAACGCCATCGCGGCGAACCCGACGCCGCCGGCCGCGCCCGCGCCCGGCGCGCCCGCCACGCCCATGGCGCGCGGGGGGCCGTCGTGCTCGACCGCGCCCATGAGCCCGTGGGTGGCGGTGGCGATGGCCGCCAGGCGGGACAGCGCCGACTCCAGCGTCCTGACGTCGTCCGGGGTGGCGCCCTTCTGGGGGCCGTAGACGGCGGCGGCGCCGTGCGGGCCGAGCAGCGGGTTGTCCACGTCGCTCGCCACCACGAACTCCACGCCCGCGAGGTCGATCAGACCGGACAGGTCGATGCGGGCCAGGCTCTTCAGCGCGGCCCCGCCGCGCGGCAGGTCGCGGCCCTCGTCGTCGAGCAGGCGGGCGCCCAGGGCCTGGGCCATGCCCGCTCCGCCGTCGGTGCAGGCGCTGCCGCCCAGGCCGAGCACCACCCGCTTGGCGCCGCGGCGCACGGCGTCGGCGATCAGCTCGCCGGTGCCGTAGCTGGTGGCGGTCAGCGGCTCGTGCCCGCCGGGCAGGCGGCGCAGCCCGGACGCCTCGGCCAGCTCGACCACGGCGGTGCCGGTGGGCTGCCAGGCGTACGAGGCGGGGATCCGCTCGCCGGTGGGCCCGGTGACCTCGATCGTGATCCGGCCGAAGCCGCCCGCCACGGCGGCGTCCACCGTCCCGTCACCACCGTCGGCGACCGGCAGCTCCACGGTGGGCACGCCGAGACCCGCCGACACCCGGGAGGCCACTTCGGCCGCCGTCAGCGTTCCCTTGAACTTGTCGGGGGCGACCAGTACGTGCTGAACCACTACGAACTCCCACCTGATGATGAACAATGTCCTGACACGCCTTCCTGCCCGGTGCGAGCGGGCAGGAAGGCGTGACTCATCATCCTGACATCGGGGTCCCTCAGGAGACCACGCCGGTCCCCGTCCTGGTGGCACGCGCGAAGATCACACCTACCGGGCGATGCTCCACACGCCGTCCGCCTCGACGGTGGCGTAACGCGTACCGGCGGGGAGGAGCACCCGGCCCCTGTAGTCGCCGACCCTGTTGGCGAGCAGCTTCGTGACACGGCCCCGGTTGTCGAGGGCCCACACGATGAAGTTGGACTCGCCGTGGTGGCGGAGGGTGATCCGCCGCGCGGCCCTGAGCGGCGCGGTCAGGCGGATCACGTCGGGGCCGGCGCCCTTCGCCTTGATCGCCCAGTACCGGGCCTTCGTGATGGGCAGCACCTGGAGCGTCCACGCGCCGTCCGCGGTGACCTCAAGGGCACGCACCTTACGCGGGAAGACGGTGTTGAACGCCCCGACCTCCTTGTACTCGCCCACCTCGTTCGCCACGAGATCCACCTGCTTGCCACCGCGACGGCCCAGACGCCTGACGTCCGCGTCCTCGGATGAGGGTGCGGCCCTCCCCGGTGGCCGGCCTGGTCGATTAGGCTCAGCGCGGGATTGGGGGTTTCGTGCGAATTTCTACGCGGGAGCGGCGGGCGCGGCTCGGAGTGCGGCATCGGCTGGCCGTCAAGGCGGGCACGCCCGAGGAGGTGGCGGCGGCCGTGGTGGCGTTGCACGGCACCGATCCGGCCACCGTGTTCCTGTCGGCCGGCGCCCGCCTCATGGCGCCCGGGCCCGAGCCGGTCGAGCGGGCCCTGTACGCCGAGCACACGCTGGTGCGGATGACCGGGATGCGGCGCACGGTGTTCGTGGTGCCGGCGGAGCTGGTGCCGGTCGTGCACCACTCGACGATGCCGGCGATCGCCCGCAGGGAGCGCGCCTCGATGCTGAAGGCGTTGGCACCGGGCGGCTGGGACGAGGCGTGGTTCAAGGACGTCGAGGCGTCCGTGCTGCGGATCCTGGCCGAGGCGGGCGATCAGACGGCGACCGGGCTGGGCGTGCTGGAGCCGCGGCTGCGGGAGCAGGTCAGGGTGGCCGTGGGCAAGCCGTACGAGGGCGTGGTGAGCGTCGGCTCGCGGCTGCTGCCGCTGATGGCGATGGACGGCCTGCTGGTACGCCGGGCGCGCGTGTCCGGCACCTGGGTCAGCGGCACGCACTACTGGGCCCTGGCCCAGGAGCCGGCCCAGGAGCCGGCGCAACCGACCGCGGACGAGGCGCGGACGGAGTTGGTGGCGCGCTGGCTGGCGGCGTTCGGCCCCGGCACCGAGGCGGACCTCAAGTGGTGGACCGGGTGGACGCTGAAGGATGTGCGCGGCGCGCTGGCCGCCACCGGGGCGGTGGCGGTGGAGCTGGACGGCGGCGGCACCGGCTACGTGCTGCCCGACGACCTGCCGCGGGATCAGGAGGCCGGGGAGCCGTGGGCGGCGCTGCTGCCGGCGCTCGACCCGACGCCGATGGGGTGGCAGGAGCGTGACTGGTACCTGCCGGGCGAGCACCGGGCCGAGCTGTTCGACCGCAGCGGCAACGTGGGCCCGACCGTGTGGTGGGACGGCCGGGTGGTGGGCGGCTGGGCGCAGCGGCGGGACGGCGACATCGTGTGGCGGCTGCTGGAGGACGTGGGCGCGGACGCGAAGGCCGCGATCGAGACGGAGGCGGCCCTCCTCGCGTCGTGGGTCGGCGAGGTCAGGGTGACGCCCCGGTTCAGGACCCCGCTGGAGCGCGCCCTGTCCGCCCCCTGATCCGTCACGAGGCGGACGCCGGTGGATCCGCGCGACGTGAGGCCGCGTTCCCGCACGGCATCACGTCGAAGCGGGCGAGGGTCAGCCCATCGTGCGGACGAACTCCTCGAAGGAGTAGCGGCCGTCCTGGTCGGAGTCGGCCTCCTGGCTCATCGCCCCGAGCGCCTCCGCAGGCAGCTCGGGGAAGTGCCGCTGCAGCTCGGCCTCGCTGATGTAGCCGTCGCCGTCGGTGTCGATCGCGGCGAAGGTGCTCTTGAGCTGCGCCAGCCGCTCGTCAGGGAGTTGCGCCGACACGGGATCCGCCTTTCCTACATGTTTCCGACATTTCCCAGCCTAGTGGGCGCCCTCCGCCAGCTTGGCCAGCCGCCCGCGGGCCTCGGCTCCGGCGCGCCCGGCCGCGTCCTGGGCCATGGTCCTCAGCTCGCCGCCGGCCACCACCGTCCGCCCGCCCACCAGCAGCAGGGCCAGCGGCGGCGGCGGCCCGAAGACCAGCGCGCAGACCGGGTCGGCGACGGCGGCGGTGAACGGCCCGTCCACCTGCCACAGCGCGAGGTCGGCGAGCTTGCCGGGCTCCAGCGCGCCCAGCTCGTCCTGACGTCCCAGGTTGCGGGCGCCGCCCAGCGTGGCCAGCTCCAGCGCCTGCCTGGCGGTCAGCGCCTGCGGCCCGTACCGAGCCCGCTGGATCAGCAGCGCCTGCCGCATCTCGCCCACGAGCGGGGTGAGCTCGGACGAGGCGGCGCCGTCGACGCCGAGGCCCACGTTCGCGCCGCGCCGCAGCAGCTCGGAGACGCGGGCGATGCCCGCGCCGAGCCGCCCGTTGGAGGAGGGGCAGTGCGCGACGCCGGTGCCGGTCTCGGCCAGCTTGTCCAGGTCGCCGTCGCTCAGGTGCACGGCGTGCGCGAACCACACGTCGGGGCCCAGCCAGTCCAGCCGCTCCATGTAGTCCACCGGGCGCACCCCGAACTGCTCCAGGCAGTGCTCCTCCTCGTCGAGGGTCTCGGCGAGGTGCGTGTGCAGCCGTACGCCCCTGGCCCTGGCCAGGGCGGCGGACTCGGTCATCAGCTCGGCGCTGGCCGAGAACGGCGAGCAGGGCGCGACCACCACGCGCAGCATCGAGGAGGGCGACGGGTCGTGGTAGGCGTCCACGGCCGCGGCGGTGGCGGCCAGGATGTCGTCCAGCTCCTCGACCACGGAGTCCGGCGGCAGCCCGCCCTTCGACTCGCCCCTGTCCATGGAGCCGCGCGCGGGATGGAAGCGCAGGCCCACCTCGCGGGCGGCCTCGATCTCGGCCGCGAGCAGGTCGCCCCGGCCCTTGGGGAAGACGTAGTGATGATCGCTGGCGGTGGTGCAGCCCGACAGCGCCAGCCAGCTCAGCCCGGCCGTGGCCGCGCCCCTGACCACCTCGGCGTCCAGCGCGGCCCACACCGGGTAGAGCGCCGTCAGCCACTCGAACAGGGTGGCCTCCTGGACGAGACCCTGCGAGGCCCACTGGTAGAGGTGGTGGTGGGTGTTGACCAGGCCGGGGGTGGCCAGGCAACCACCGCCGTCGATCCTGGTCGCGCCGGGGACGTCGGGCGCGGGCCCGGGGCCCAGGCTCGCGATGCGGTCGCCCTCGATCCTGATGTGTCCTGACCGGACCTCGGGTCCGGCGACGGGGGCGATGTGCACGTTGTCGATGAGCATGGTGCCGGTAGGCAGGTCGTCGGGCAGGTTCATGAGGCGGCGCCCTTCCGTGCGGCGGCGAGCCTTACCGCGTCGAGGATCTTCTCGTAGCCGGTGCACCGGCACAGGTTGCCCGCCAGCGCCTCCCTGATCTCGGCGTCCGACGGCTCGGGCACGCGTTCCAGCAGGTCGTGCGCCTGCACCAGCAGGCCGGGCGTGCAGAAGCCGCACTGCACGGCCCCGCACTCCACGAACGCCTCCTGCACGGGATCGAGCCGGTCGCCCTCGGCCAGGCCCTCGACCGTGCGCACCTGCCGCCCCTCGGCCTGCCCGGCGGCGACCAGGCAGGCGCAGACGGGCACGCCGTCGAGGTAGACCGTGCAGGAGCCGCACTCGCCCTGCTCGCAGGCGTTCTTGGAGCCGGGCAGGCCGAGGCGCTCGCGCAGCACGTACAGGAGGCTCTCGCCCTCCCAGACGTCCTGCGCGCTCTGCTCGCGGCCGTTGACGGTGAACGTGACGCGCATCAGGCGGCCCTCTTCCCCAGATGGTCGTTCCAGGCCCAGGTGAGCGTACGGCGGGCCATGACGCCGATCGCGTGCACCCGGTAGGCGGCGGTGCCGCGCACGTCGTCGATGGGCGCGGCGGCCCGCGCGCACAGGTCGCCGAAGCGGCGCAGCAGCGCGGGGTCGAGCGGCGCGTCCCAGTCGAGCTCCGCGGCCAGCAGTCGCTCGGCCTCGATCGCCCGGCGCGGCGTGGGCGCGGCCGAGCCGATGCCGGTGCCGACGCGCCGCTCGCGGGGATGCAGCGCGAGCGCGAACGAGCACACCGCGATCACCATGGCGTTGCGGGTGCCGACCTTGGAGAAGTACTGGGGCCCGGTGGCCGGCGGCACGTGCACGGCCCTGATCAGCTCGTCCGGCTCCAGCGCGCTGCGCTTGACGCCGAGGTAGAACTCGGCGGCCGGGATCATCCGCACGCCGCGCCCGCGCGACTCCACCTCGACCACGGCCCCCGCCGCCAGCAGCGGCGGATGGCTGTCGCCGGCGGGTGAGGCGGCGCCCAGGTTGCCGCCGACGGAGCCGCGGTTGCGGATCTGCGGCGAGCCGACCGTGCGCGCGGCCTGGGCCAGGCCCGGCAGCGTCGCGCCGAGCTCCTCGATCACGGCCGTGTACGGCACCCCGGCCCCCACCCGGCACATGCCGCCCGCGGTCGACCATTCGCGCAGTTCGGCCACCTGGCCGAGGTCGAGCAGCGCCGGCGGCCTGCGCACGTCGAAGTTCAGCTCGACCATCACGTCCGTGCCGCCCTGGATGGGCACGGCGTCCGGCTGGTCCGCCTTGGCGGCCAGCGCCTCGTCCCATGTCGTGGGGCGCAAGAAATCCATTACTGCCTACTCCCAGGCGAATCCGGCGTCGGGCGCGTCCTCCCGCAGCACGCCGCCCTCGATGAGGCCGTAGGGGCGGTCGGCGGCGAAGAAGACCTCGTTGTCGTTGTCCAGGCCGAACGGGGACAGATCGACCGGGTAGTGGTGCTTGTTCGGCATGGCGAGCCTGACCTCGCAGATCTCGGGGCAGGCCGTGAGCGCGCGCTCCCCCATGGCGTACAGGGTCTGCTGCAGCGAGAGGCTGTGCGTGCCGGCGAACGCGTCGAGCAGGCAGCGCCGCACCTCCGCGTACGCCGTCGCGTAGTCGGACCCGGCGTCCGAGTGGCGCCACTGGGCGGCGACGGCGGTGGCCAGGATGCGGTCGGTGGTGGGCTCCAGCGTGGTGTACTCGTCCACGATGTAGCCGTGGAACTCCGACCCGGTCGAGTTCATCACCACGAGGTCCTTCAGCCCGGACACCACCGTGCTGCGGCCGTCCTCGTCGTGGTGCACCACGCACGTGCGCACCTCGCCGCCGTCGCGCACGAACGAGTGGGGCCCGGTCCGGTTCCAGCCGTACTCCTCGATCTCCACCCTGGCGTGGTGGATCGAGCGCTGCGACGCGACGAAGTGCCTGGCCAGCCGGAGGGCGAACGCCTCGATCTGGCCGACGCCGTGGCGTCTGGCGAAGGCGTAGACGGTGTTCTTCTGCGTGTCGGTCGGCAGCACGGTGGCGTTGTCGCCGGTCAGATGGACGGCCTCCATGTCGCCCGACAGCGAGGTGCTGACGCTGACGTCCTTGACGTGGTGGACGGGGCCCTGCCTGACCACCTGGACGAGCCTGGTCTCCGCCTTGCCGTAGCGGTTGGCGCCGAGCTTGACGGTCAATCTAGCTCCCTCGGTAGGTGGAGTAGGCGTACGGGCTGAGCAGCAGCGGCACGTGGTAGTGCTGGGCGGGGTCGGTCACGGCGAAGGTGACGACCACCTCGGGGTAGAACGTCTCCTCCAGGTAGGAGCCGGTGTCGAAGACGACGCGGTGCACGCCGGCCACCGGGTCCCAGCCCTTGAGCCGGCCGTCGGCGTCCGTGCGGCCCTCGGCGACGACCCGGCCGTCGTGCTCCAGGCGGACCCGCAGGCCGGCGGCCGGGCGGCCGGTGACCGCGTCGAGCACGTGGGTGGAGAAGCTCATGCCCCCTCCTCGATGAGCCGGCCCAGCCGCAGCCGGGTGATGGCGGCCAGCTCGCCGCGTACGACGTCGCGCTCGCGCGCCTCGTCGTTGCCGAGCCGCTCGTTGAGCCTGTCCAGCATCTGGGCCCCCGTCAGCCCGGTTGCGCAGACGAGGTAGACATGCCCGAAACGCTCCTCGTAAACGCGGTTGCCCTCGGCGAGCGCCGCGCGCAGGTCGTCCTCGACGCCGGACTGCTCCCGCCGCGACCAGGACGCCTCCCGCCCGCTCCCGGCCGGCCGCTCGCCGATCCTGGGGTGCGCGCTCAGCGCCTCCAGCACGTCGTCCCAGCCCAGCGCCAGCACGGCGGCGCGGGCGGTGGCGAGGAGCCGGTCGAGGCTCTCGTACGGCCGCCGGGCGGCCACCTCGCCGGCGAAGGCCTTCGAGGCGCAGCAGCTCAGCAGCCCGGCCTCCGCCTCGGCCGGTGATCGCGCGTTGAACGCGGTCAGCGTTTGTGACATGTCAGCAGTACACACATGCGCTACGTGCCCGGTCCATCCGTGAGAACTCCAACGGGCGGCCCCCGCGCGGGGCGGTTTTCGTGTCATGCTCCAATCGCCGGGCGCGCCCCGGCCGTACCTGCCGCCGCATCCGCCCGCGGGTCCTAAACTGAGGGTCATCATGACCGTGAAATCCCTGATCGGCGGACACGTATCCGTCGCCGGCGGCCTGGCGACGGGCGGCCTGAAATACATGGCCGAGATCGGCGCCGAGATGATCCAGGTGTTCGTCACCAACCCGCGCGGGTGGGCGCTCACCGAGGGCAAGCCCGCCGAGGACGCCAAGCTGGCCGAGTCCGGGGTGGAGACCTACATCCACGTGCCCTACCTGGTCAACTTCGGCTCGCCCAGCCCCGAGACGCTGGGCAACTCCATCGCGATCGTGCGCCACACGCTGCGGCGCGGGGTGGAGACCGGCGCCAAGGGGGTCGTGGTGCACACCGGCTCGGCGGTGACGCAGTCGCGCGAGGAGGCGCTGCGCCAGTTGCACGACAACCTGCTGCCGCTGCTGGAGGAGATCCCCGAGGGCGGGCCAGATCTGCTGCTGGAGCCGATGGCGGGCCAGGGCGCGATGTTGTGCGCCACCGTGCAGGACCTGGAGCCCTATCTGGCCGCGCTCGACTGGCATCCGCGCGCGTGCGTCTGCCTCGACACCTGCCACGCCTTCGCCGCCGGCCACGACCTCGCCGCAGCGGGCGGGGTGAAGGAGACGCTGGACGCGCTGCACACGATCGCGCCCGGGCGGCTCAAGCTGATCCACGCCAACGACTCCAAGGACGTGTGCGGCGCGAAGAAGGACCGCCACGAGAACATCGGGGCCGGCCACATCGGCGCCGAGCCGTTCGGCGACCTCATGCGGCATCCGGCGGCGGCCGGCATCCCGCTCTGCATCGAGACGCCGGGCAAGGCGCCCAAGCACGCCGAGGACATCACGCTGCTGAAGAAGCTGCGCGACGGCTGATCGCCACGGACGCGGGCGAGACGCCCGACGGGTCGGCGCCCATGAAAGGGGCGCCCGCTCACGCGATCCGGCCGCCCCCGCGTGCCGGATCACGAGGCCCGGTTCGACGGCCTCGCGGGCGCCCCTTCACGGAACCGGCGTGGCGGGCCCAACCCCCCGGTCAAGGGCCCGACAGCCGCGGCGACCTGCGCGTCGCCGGTGAATCCCGCGCATCGGGCCGATCGTGAGCCGTGCGGCCCGTCCCTCCCGATGCGCCGGAAGAGCTCTCCGATGCCGAAACACTACGGTTGCGATCTTGCGGGAGAAACCCTGTTCAAGGACAGCTCGCTGAACGGTGCGTAGTCAGCGATGTACGGAGAGTGCTGCCGCGATCAGCGGTCGTCCCGGTGCGACGAGCGGTAGGTCAGGGGGCCTGCGAGATGCTCGGGCAGATGCATCCTGGCCATCATCCGGCCCACGTCACGGGGTGTCCTGCCGGGCGTGACCAGGGAGACCAGGACCATCGTGGCGAAGGCGACCGGCACGGCCACCGGCGCGGGGCAGGAGGTCAGCGCGCCCATGCGCACGCCCGTCTGCTCCCCGATCACCAGGACCGCCGTCGAACCGCCCCCGAGTACGATACCGGCCGCCGCGCCCGCGTCCGTCAGCCGCCGCCACCAGATCCCGAGCACGAGCAGCGGGCAGAACGTGGCCGCGGAGAGGCTGAGCCCGAGCAGGACGAGCGCCACCGACGCCCCGGGGGCGGTGACCGCCGTGAGCCCGAGCGCAGCCGCCAGGACCGCCACCACGGCCGCGCGGAACGAGCGCGCCCCGGCCCTGGACGCGCGGGCCGACAGCGCGCCGCCCACGGCCGCCAGGACGCCCGCCGCGGTGGCCAGGAAGGCCGCGAACGCCCCCGCGGCCAGCAGGCCCGTCAGCACCTCCCCGGTGGCCCCTGGGAACAGCCTGGCGGGCAGCAGCAGCACGATCTCGTCCGCGGCGGCGCCGCGGAGCCGGGCGTGCCCCATGAGCCCGTACAGCGGCGGCACGACGCAGAAGGCCGCCAGCATGGCCTGGGTGGCCACCATGGAGCGGCGCGCGGCGTGGCCGTCCCTGTCGGTGCGCACCCGCATGATCACGTGTGGCAGCCCCATCGTGCCCAGCGCGCACGCCAGCAGCACGGCCAGCACCCCCGGCAGCGAGGGGTCGCCCGCGCCGGCCAGCCCGGCGCCCCCGCCCCGGTACGCGCCCTCGAACCAGGTCACGGCCCCCTCCTCCGCCAGCCACCAGCAGACGATCCCGACCCCGAGGAAGACGATGAGCTTGAGCCAGAACTGCGCGGCCTGCACGCTCGTCACGCTGCCCAGCCCGCCGCCGACGGCCACGGCCAGCGCCGCCGCCGCGACGGCCGCCCAGCCCAGCCACGGCGGCAGCCCGGTCAGCAGCCGCACCACGACCCCCGCCGCGTGCAGCTGGGCGACCATGAACGCCAGCCCGACGACGAGGACGCAGCAGGTGGTCAGCCGGCGCAGCCGCGCCGAGCGCAGCCGCCACTCGGCGAACCCGGGCAGCGTGTACGTCCCCGAGCGCCGCAGCGGCGCGACCACGAGGGCCAGGATGACGACGAACCCCGCGGCGGCGCCCGTCGGGTACCACAACATGGGCGAGCCGTGGGTGGCGATGAGCCCGGCCGTGCCCAGGCAGGCGGCGGCCGAGGTGAACTCGGAGCTGATCGCGGCCCCGTTCCACCAGGGTGGCACTCCCCTGGCGGCGACGGGGACGCCGGACACGCGGCGGGGCCGCGCGGCGCCCGCCATGACGCCCAGCACCAGGACGAACGCGATCCCGGTCAGCACCGCGACGTTCATCTCTCCAGCCGCTCCGCCCGTCTGAGCTGCAGGACGGCCAGGCCCACCCAGACTCCCTGCACCGCCAGGGACAGGACGACCCAGGCGCGGGGGTCGGGCACCCACATCGCCAGCACCGGGGGCCCGGCCAGCAGCGCGGCGACGGCGCCCACGGTGCGCAGCGCCTGCCGTAACTGCCGCCCGGCGAGGGCGGCCACGGGATCGCCCGGCACGCCGTCGCGCACGCCGTCGCGCACTGAGCCGGGCGCGGGACCTGACGTGGGGCTGAGGGCGGGGTCGGGTGCGGGACCTGGCGCGGGGTCGGGCCCGGGGTCGGGTGCGGGACCTGGCGCGGGGCCGGACCCGGCGTCAGGGGTGGCCCCGGGCGTGGCGTTCACCGGGCCGTCCTCACGAGATCACGTCCCGGTGCTGGCGGACGAGCTGCTCGCGTACCTGCCGGCTGTGCCGCCTGCTGACCTGCAGTTCCTCGGTGCCGACGGTGAGCGTCACCCGCCCGCCCTCGAACCTGAGCTCGCTGACGTGACGCGCCGCGACGAGCGTGCTGCGGTGCACGCGGATGAAGCCCGCCTCCGCCCAGCGCCGTTCCAGGGCGGCCAGCGACATGCGGACGAGGTAGCTGCCGTCGGCGGTGTGCAGGCGCACGTAGTCGCCCTTGGCCTCGGCGTACCAGACGGCCTGCTGCGGCACGAACCTGGTGCGCCCGCCCAGCTCGACCGGGATGACGTCGTCCTGCCCCGGCAGCGGCGCGGGGCCGCTGGCGGCCTCCAGCCTGCGCACCGCCTCGGCCAGCCGCTCGGCCCTGACCGGCTTGAGCAGGTAGTCGACGGCCTCCAGCTCGAACGCCTGCACGGCGCACTCCTCGTGCGCCGTGACGAACACGAGCTTGGGCGGGCTGGGAAAGCCGCCGACCAGCCGGGCGAGGTCGAGCCCGTCGAGGCCGGGCATGCGGATGTCGAGGAAGACCCCGTCGAGCCGCTCGCCGCCGCCGACCATCTGGACCATGTCCTGCAGTGCGGTGACGCCGTCGGCCGCGGTCGTGACGTGTTCGATCCGGTCGTCCTGGCGCAACAGATAGGCGAGCTCCTCCAGAGCAGGCACTTCGTCGTCGACGGCCAGAACTCTCAACATGTCCATCACGCTGCCGTAGGAAAGCAGAGGTCACCAGAGCCACGCAAGCATAGCGTAATGATTCGGCTACAGAGAGCTGAGCTGACTCTTGGGCACGCGCAGCCGGACCTTCGTGCCCGCGCCGAGCGCCGTCTCCACCACGAGCCCGTAGCCGTCGCCGTAGATCTGGCGCAGGCGCAGGTCCACGTTGGCCAGGCCGATGCCGCTGCCCTCGCGGGCGGGGTCCTCGTCGAGCATGCGCCTGGCGCACTCCGGGTCCATGCCGGCGCCGTCGTCCTCGACCGTGATGTGCGCCTCGGGGCCGGCGTCGCGGACGACGACGCGTACCTCGCCGGGGGTGCCGGGGCCGCGCATGCCGTGCTTGATGGCGTTCTCGACCAGCGGTTGCAAGCACAGGAACGGCACCAGCACGGACAGCACCTCAGGGGCCACCTGCATGCTGAAGCGCAGCTTGTCGCCGAAGCGGGCGCGCTCCAGCAGCAGGTAGCGGTCGACGCAGGTCAGCTCGTCGGCCAGGGTGGTGAAGTCGTGCGCGCGGCGCAGCGCGTACCGGGAGAAGTCGGCGAAGTCGAGCAGCAGCTCGCGGGCCCGCGCGGGGTCGGTGCGGACGAACGAGGCGATCGTGGTGAGCGCGTTGTAGACGAAGTGCGGCGAGATCTGCGCGCGCAGGGCGCGCATCTCGGCCTCCAGCGCGCGGCGGCGGGAGACGTCGAGCTCGGCCAGCTCCAGCTGGCCGGAGACCCAGCGGCCGACCTCGGCGACGGTGCGCACGAGCGCGGCGCTCACCTCGTCGTCGAAGGCGGCCAGCGCGCCGACCACGGTGCCGTCCACGGTCAGCGGCACCACGACCGCCCCATGCTCGGGCCCATGATCAGGCCCATGATCGGGCCCGCGATCAGGCCCGGCATCGGACGCGCGCTCGTGCGGCAGCGCCCGGCCGGGGAAGACCTGGGTGCGGCCGGCGGCCAGGGTGGCGCGGGCGTAGGTGAGCACGTCGTCGGTGCACGGCCCCTCCCAGGCCAGCGCCGCCTCCGTGGAGGTGATCGCGACGGCGCGGGTGCCGAGCAGGACGCGCAGATGCCGCACGGCCCTGCGGGCGGAGTCACGGTCGAGGCCGGCCCGCAGGGCGGGGGCGGCCATCGCGGCGAGGTGCAGCGCGGTGAAGGTCGCGTCGTCCGTCCTGTGCTCGCCCGGCGGCGCGGGACGGCACCACAGGAGCCGCGCCAGCGCGAGGCCGAGCAGGAAGGCCAGGAGGGAGGACAGCGCCACGCACGCGGTGGTCAGCATGCCGAAACCGTAGTCGACAACCTACCGTGTCCGAAGCGAAACAGAGAGTGAAGAAAGGGTGACTTCAGGCCGGGCCTTCGCCGGGTTCTTCCTGGTAGGAGTAGCGCTGTTCGCGCCAGGGGTCGGCCAGGTTGTGGTAGCCGCGCTCCTCCCAGAAGCCTCTGCGGTCCTCCAGGAGGTATTCGATGCCGCGCACCCACTTGACGCTCTTCCACGCGTACAGGTGGGGGACCACGGCCCGCACCGGGAAGCCGCGGTCGGGGCTGAGCGGTTTCTCGTCGAGCTCCAGGGCGAAGAGCGTGTCCTGCGCGGCGAAGTCGGCCATCCGCAGGTTGGCGCTGTAGCCGTATTCGGCCCAGATCATCACATGGCGTACGCCGGGGGCGGGCGGGGCGGCCCGCATGATCGTGTCGGGGGTGACGCCGCACCACTCGTTGGCCATGAGGGAGAACTTGGTGACGCAGTGGAAGTCGGCGACGCGGGTGGTGCGGGGCAGCTGCTCGAACTCGGCCCAGGTGAAGTGGCGCTCCTCGCCCGAGGCGGTGGCGCCGAAGACGCGGAAGTCCCAGGTGTCCGGCTTGAAGGCGGGCACCCGGCCGTAGTGGATCACGGGCCGGCCGCGCGGGACGTACTGGCCTGGAGGCAGGCGCGACTCCTCCACGATCACTCCCCTCACCGGTCTCGCGTCTTGGGCCATCCTGCCATCGGAGCGCCGGCGGCTCGCGCCCGGGTACGCGCCCGCTTTCCTACTCATGGGTAACTTGAGTACGAATCCTCATGTGCGCGACGCCCGCGCGACGGCACGATGACCGCATGACGAAGCCCATCCAGCCCACGCGGACCGCCGCCTTCCACGCGCAGGCGATCCTGTCGTTCGCCGTCTCGCTGACCTCCATGGTCATCGCCCTGGCCTACCTGCCCGCCCAGGCGTGGGTGAAGGCCTTCCTCGCCCTCGGCCTGCTGTACGTCGTCACCTCGACGATCACCCTGTGCAAGGTGGTGCGCGACCGGCAGGAGCTGTCGGAGGTCACCAACCGGGTCGACCAGGCCAGGCTGGACAAGCTGCTGGCCGAGCACGACCCGTTCAAGGTCGACGCCTGAGCCGCCGTCCCGCCGTCCACGGGGCCGGCGGCGGGGCGGTCACAGGGTGTATTCCTGGATCGAGTCGGCCAGCTGGACGCACAGCTCCTCGGCGTCGAGGCGCTTCTCGATCTGCTTGAGATCCTCGATCTTGGCCCGGGTCTCGGCCCGCTTGGGCGCCAGCAGCGAGCAGCAGTCCTCGTCGGGCAGCTCGGAGATCTCCAGCGTGCCGATGCGCCGGGCCTCGGCCATGATCTCCGTCTTGTCCCAGCCCACGAGCGGGCGCAGGATCGGCAGCTCGACGGCGTTGTCCTGGGCCGTGATGTTGGTCAGCGTCTGGGAGGAGACCTGCCCGAGCGCGTCGCCCGTGATCAGGGCGGAGGCGCGGATGCGGTGGGCGACCTCCTCGGCCGTCTTCAGCATCAGCCGCCGCTGCGCGATCACCGCCAGCCGGTCCTGGCCGGAGGTGCGGATCGACTGCTGCGCCTTGCCGAACGGCACCACCCACAGCCGCGACCTGCCCTGGAACCGGTCGAGCTTCCTGACCAGCGCGTACGCCTTGTAGATCGACTCCGACGTGGTGAACGGGATGCCGGAGAAGTGCAGGAAGTCGACGTGCAGGCCGCGCCGCATCATCCGGTACGCGGCCACGGGCGAGTCGATGCCGCCCGACATGAGCACCAGCGCCCTGCCGCTGCTGCCGACGGGCAGGCCGCCCTGGCCGGGGATGCCGCCGGTGAAGACGAACACCTCGTCCCTGTCGACCTCGATGAACACCGTCAGCTCGGGGTTCTTCAGGTCGACCGGCAGGCCGTACTCGTCGTTGATGGCGCCGCCGACCAGCCGGTCGAGCTCGTTTGAGCGCAGCGGGAAGCGCTTGTCACGGCGGCGGGAGCGGACCGCGAAGCGGGCGCCCCGCTTGGCCTCCTCGCTCTCGCCGACCAGTTCGAGCCCGGCCTTCAGCACCGCGTCGGGGTCCTTGGCGATCCGCCAGGCGCGGTGGATCCAGACCAGCCCCGGCACGTCGGCGACCCGCTGGGCCACCGCGTCGGCCTGCTCGGCGGTGGCGCCCTCGGGCAGGAAGATCGCGATCACGCCGTGCCGCTTCCGTACGTCGGTCTTGACGCCGAGCGGCTGGATCGCCTCGCGGATGTTGCTGATGAGGCGGCGCTCGAAGAGCTCGCGGTTCTTGCCCTTGAGGACGATCTCGCCCAGCTTGAGCAGAACGCACGGCTCGCCCAGGGCGGACATCGTCATGGTGGAACCTCCGGGGATGATGGGGAAAAGCGCCGTTGATGGCAACGTCGCGACCCATCGAGTTTAGTCCGCGTCGAGTCCCCGCTCGATCGCATATCGAACGAGCTCCACCCTGTTGTGCAACTGCAGCTTGCCGAGGGTGTTCTGCACGTGGTTCTGCACCGTGCGGTGGGAGAGCACGAGTCGTTCGGCGATCTGTCTGTACGACAGCCCCTTGGCGACCAGCCTGAGCACCTCGGTCTCCCGTTCGGTCAACCTCGGCCGGCCACCGGAAGCACCGCCGGCCGCCCCCGCCGATCCGTCGCCCGGGCCGCCGGACTGCGCGGCCAGGCGCCGGTATTCGCCGAGCACCAGCCCGGCCAGGCCCGGCGTGAACACGGCGTCGCCGTCGGCCGTGCGCCGGACCGCGTCGAGGAACTCCTCCCGGCCCGCCGATTTCACCAGATATCCGGACGCGCCGGCCTTGACCGCCTCCAGCACGTCCTCCTGCTCGGCGCTGGCCGACAGCACCAGCACCCTGGGCGCCGGCTCCACCGCGGCCAGCCGCGCGGCCACCTCGGGGCCGGGCAGGTCGGGCAGGTGCAGGTCGAGCACCACCACGTCGGGCAGCACCGCCCCGGCCACGCGCACCGCCTGCCGTCCCTCGCCCACGGCCGCCACGACCTCGTAGCCCGCCTCCGTGAGGTCTCTGGCGACGCCGTCACGCCACATGGGATGGTCGTCCACCACCATGACCCGCACCATGCCGTCACTCTAACGCGGCACCGCACCCCGCCCGCGAGGCCGCGTCCCAGGAGTCAGACCGGGACGGTGATCTCCACCTCCGTGCCCTGGCCGGGGACGCTCACGATCGACACCCGTCCGCCCAGCTCGGCCACCCGCCCCCTGATCGACCTGGCCACCCCCATCCGCCCGTCCGCCGCCGCCTGCTCCAGCCGCCCGTCGGGGATGCCGGGCCCCTCGTCCCTGACCGTGACGGTCACGGCCCCGTCGCACGACTCCGCCAGGACCCACGCCCGCGCCCCGGCCCCGCAGTGCGCGCGCACGTTGTCGATGGCGGCCCCCACCGCGGCGGCCAGCTCCTCGGCCACCTCGGTGGGCAGCACCAGCGGCGTGGCGGGGGTGGAGATCGTGACCTCGGGCGAGCCGTGGCGGCCGAGGAGCGCGCGCAGGTCGGCGCCGCCCCGGGGTGGCGGCGGGCCGGCCGCGACGAGCTGGCGCAGCGCCGCCTCCTGCTCGCCCGCCAGGCGTCCCAGCTCGGCCGCCTCGCCGCCGAGCCGCTGCCCGCGCCGCTGCACCAGGGCGAGCACCTGCAGCACCGAGTCATGGATGCCGCGGGCCAGGCGCTCGCGCTCACGCTGGGCGGCCTCCATCTCGGTGGCGCGCTGCATGCGCTCCTCGGCCCGCCTGGCCAGCCGGGCCACGTCACCGACCACGACGCCGGCCAGGAACAGCAGCACCGTGCCGTTGACGGAGACGGGCACGTCCTCGGCGCGCACGCGCAGCCACAGGTCGCCGGCCGCGACGACGGCGGCGGCCAGCGCGCCGGCCCGCCGGCCTCCGTGCACGGCCCAGGCCAGCACGGGGCCGGCCACCCAGGTCGCGGGCACGGGCAGCGTGCCGGCCTCGCCCTGCCGCGCGCCCTCCACGTACGGGCTGGCCAGCAGGCAGGCCAGCGTCACGACCAGGTCGGCGGCGAGCAGCGGCCACCGGCGCAGCGCCGCGCGGGCGTAGGCGAGCGTGGCCCCCGCGGTCCACAGCGCCATCACGCCGATGACCAGCCAGCCGAGCACCGGGCGGGCGTAGCCGCCGTGCTGGGCCATGAGGACGGCCGCGTACGCCAGCGAGGCCACGCGGAAGACGGCGATCGCCCGCCAGAACGGGCCCTCGATAGCCATGAGACTCTCTCACGTTTCCGACACGCCGGGTTGACCGATAGTTGCGATATCTATGCGAAAGGGACATCCCGGATGGCAGAATCCGGGGACCCCTAATGCAAGGAACCGATAGATGACCGCCGTGAATCATTTCACCTACGGACTGCTCACGCCGTTGCTCGCCTACGTCATGTCCTGCATCGGCTCGATGCTCGGGCTGCGGCTCACCGCGCAGGCGCACGCCTCGCGCGGCGGCGCCCGCGTGCGCTGGCTGCTGGGGGCGGCCATCTCCATCGGGGGCACCGGCGTCTGGGTCATGCACTTCATCGCGATGATGGGCTTCGAGGTGGAGGGCATCCAGATCAAGTACGACGTCTGGCTCACCGCCGCGTCGGCCGTGGTCGCCATCGTGGTCGTCGGCACCGGTCTGTTCCTGGTCTCCTACGGGCGCGGGCGCGTCATCGCACTGCTCGGCGGCGGCCTGCTCACGGGGCTCGGCGTGGC
Organism: Nonomuraea fuscirosea; assembly: GCF_035917475.1. Classification (NCBI taxonomy): domain Bacteria; kingdom Bacillati; phylum Actinomycetota; class Actinomycetes; order Streptosporangiales; family Streptosporangiaceae; genus Nonomuraea; species Nonomuraea fuscirosea. The sequence goes on from NZ_CP109074.1 coordinate 6,299,508, forward strand.
CTCCATGCACTACCTCGGCATGTACGCCATGAACATGTCCGCCCACGTCTCCTACGACCGCCTCACCGTGGGCGCCTCCGTGGCCATCGCCATCGTGGCCTCCACGGTCGCGCTGTGGTTCACCCTCCGCGTCAAGCGGCCCATCTGGATCACCGGCGCCGCCCTGGTCATGGGCCTGGCCGTGGCCGGCATGCACTACACCGGCATGTATGCCATGCACGTCTCCGTCGACCCCGAGGCCTCCCCCGTCTCCGGCGCCGACGCGCTCGACTTCCTGGTCCCGCTCATGACCGTGATCAGCCTGATCACCCTGACCATGCTGCTCATGGTGATCCTGTCGCCCTCGGAGGAGGAGCTGCACGAGGACGCCGAACTCGTGGCCAAGCTCGAACTGCGCCGCCGCACCGCCCAGCAGCAGCAGCTCACCTATCCCGCCCCGGTGCCGCAGCACCAGCCGATGCAGGCCCGACGAAGGTAGTTGCGCGCGCGACGACTCCCTGCTCATACTCCCTTATCGGTGCGTAAGGGATGGGTGGGGGAATGTCGCCGGTTGATCACTTCTCTTTCGGGCTGTTAACGCCCGTGCTCGCGTACATCATGTCCAGCGTGGGGTCGATGCTCGGCCTCCTGCTGACCTCGCGCGCGCGGCTGACACGCGGCCGCGAGACCAAGTTCTGGCTGGTCGGGGCCGCGTTCGCGATCGGCGGCACCGGCATCTGGACGATGCACTTCATCGCCATGCTCGGCTTCTCCGTGCACGGCTCGGTGATCCGGTACGACGTGCCGCTCACCGCCGCCTCGGCGATCCTCGCCGTCGTCGTCGTGGGCATGGGCCTCTTCCTGGCCTCCCACGGGGCCACGCGCGGCGGCGCGGGGACCGGCTTCCTGCTCGGCGGCGGCGTCCTGACCGGCCTCGGCGTGGCCGGCATGCACTATCTGGGCATGGCCGCGATGAACATGTCCGGCATGGTGTCCTACGACCCGGTGATCGTCACGCTGTCCGTGCTGATCGCCGTCGCCGCGGCCACGGTGGCGCTGTGGTTCACGCTGCGGGTCAGCGGCGCGCTGCGGATCGGCGGGGCGGCGCTGGTCATGGGCGTGGCCGTCTCGGGCATGCACTACACCGGGATGTACTCGATGTCGGTCGCCGCGCACACGGAGATGATGCCGGTCGCGGGCGCCCAGGCCATCGACTTCCTGCTGCCGCTCATCGTGGGCATCAGCCTGATCACGGTCGGCCTGCTGCTCACCGTGATCCTGTCGCCGTCGGAGAAGGAGTTGCGCAGCGAGCAGGAGTACCGGCGGCGGCTGCGCGCACGCGACGACGAGGGCGCGCCGGAGGTGGATCTCTTCGGCACGCCCCGCGCTTGAGCTATGTGCATGGGTACGGCTTGCGACGCGTAGTGGGCCGCCGACTCGCTGCGGCGCAAGCCGTACCCCTCGGGGGTTGTAGCGGTAACCCCGCTGCCTCAGAAGGTACGGCCGCCCGCTTTCACGTCACTTACAACCGGCCGGACAACGGCTAACCGAAGAACACCTCCGCCTCGGAGTAACGCGACACGGGAACGGTCTTGAGTTCGGCCGTGGCCTCGTCGAGCCCGACCCGGACGATGTCGGTGCCGCGCAGCGCGACCATCTTGCCGTAGTCGCCCTCGTGGGCCGCGTCGATGGCCTGCAGGCCGAACCTGGTGGCCAGCACCCGGTCGTAGGCCGTCGGGGTGCCGCCGCGCTGAATGTGGCCGAGCACCGTGGTGCGGGCCTCCTTGCCGGTACGCTTCTCGATCTCCTTGGCCAGCACCTCCCCGATGCCGCCGAGGCGTACGTGACCGAACGCGTCGAGCGTGCCGGCCTGCAGTTCCATCTGGCCTTCGATCGGGTGGGCGCCCTCGGCGACCACGATGATGGGCGAGTAGCGGGTGCGGAAGCGGGACTCGACGTATTCGCAGACGCGGTCGATGTCGAACGGCTTCTCCGGGATGAGGATGACGTTCGCGCCGCCGGCCATGCCCGCGTGCAGGGCGATCCAGCCCGCGTGGCGGCCCATGACCTCGCAGATGAGCGCCCGGTGGTGGGACTCGGCCGTGGTGTGCAGCCGGTCGATGGCCTCCGTCGCGATGTTGACCGCGGTGTCGAAGCCGAAGGTGTAGTCGGTGCCCGACAGGTCGTTGTCGATGGTCTTGGGCACGCCCACGACCTTGACCTGGCGGTCGTAGAGCTGTTTGGCGACGCCCAGGGTGTCTTCGCCGCCGATGGCGATCAACGCGTCCACGCCGGTCGAGGCGAGGTTCTCCTTGATCCGGTCGACGCCGCCCTCGATCTTGATCGGGTTGGTCCTGGAGGAGCCCAAGATGGTTCCTCCGCGTGGCAGGATGCCGCGGACCGCTCCGATGTCGAGCGGCATCGTGTCGCCTTCCAAGGGGCCGCGCCAGCCGTCGCGGAAGCCGACGAACTCGTGGCCGTAGACGCTCACCCCCTTACGCACCACTGCCCTGATCACGGCGTTCAGGCCGGGGCAGTCGCCGCCTCCGGTGAGCACTCCAATACGCATGGCGGGTTCCTCCCGATAGGGGGTCACGAACCAGACCTTCATGTCAGACTCGCATTGTGCCCGCCCTCACACGCAGTGGTCTAGACCAAACGCCAGGCCCGGAGACTAAACCCTGATTTGGCGGAGATTTCGTGCAGGTGTCGGCTACCGACGCCGGGGACACCAGGGGCTATAGCCCTCGTTGTCCCCGAAAACGGGCAGATCCCGTCCGAGGCGCTTCCCGCTTCCCCGCCGGGCCCGCGGCGAAGCGGGTGAGCAGATTGGTCGTGGCGCGGCGGGTGAAGGCGGCGGCCGCCCCGGTGACGCCGTGGCCGCAGCGTGAGCCGCGCAGCGCGCACACCCAGCGCATCGTGCCGGAGGCGAAGACCCCCGCCCCGCTCGGCGCCGTGTAGTACGTGCTGTGCGTGACGCTCGCCCGGCCGCCGCACGAGAACGGCGACTCGGCCAGCACCTGGACGTCGCGCGGCGAGCCCCGCGAGACCCGGTCGGTCTCCACGCCCACCATGCCGGGGAAGCTGCGCCCCTTCGTCCCGGCGAAGATCCAGTGGCCCGGCCTGGTCACCCGGTAGACGCCCTCGGCGGGGAAGCAGTCGTACATCTGCCCCACCAGCGCGCTCTCCGGCTTCGACGCGCGCCACACGGGGCAGTCGTCCTCCTTGTCGCAGACGACCTTCCTGCCGTCCACGGCGATGCGCCAGTAGACGGCGTTGGCGCCGAGGAAGGCGAGGTTCGTGCCCCGGTCCCTGGCCCTGGTGACGACCTGGCGCATGGCCGGCGACCAGTACTCGTCGTGGCCCAGCGACACGACCGCTCGGGCCCCGTCGAGCGTGCCGGGTTCGAGGTCGAGGCTGGTCAGGTACGCCAGCGGCACGCCGCTCGCCTCGGCCACGGCCAGGGCCTCCTTCTCGAAGTCGAGGAAGAGACGGGCGCCGGTGCCGTCGTAGGGGCGGTCGAAGCTGACGGCGCGGGAGCGGTCGGCGTACCCGGAGGGGCCCTTGTAGAGGCTGCGCCCGCCCCACAGGTTGTACGCCTGCCAGGTGGTGACCGCGTTCACGATCACCACCCGCCCGGCGGTGGAGGCCGAGCGCACGGTGATCGGCACGTAGCGCTGGGCGCCGGTGGAGGCGTCGAGCCGGATGAGGTACGCGCCCTCCGCCCAGCCCGTGGTGTCCACGGTCAGCGACGGGGTCCAGTGGGCGGCGCTCACCGTGCCGCGGACGAGCCGCATCGGCGCCTGCCGCGTCCCCTTGACCCGTTCCGACTGCCACACCTTGGCCGGGTTCGCCCCCATGCGGAAGGCACTGGCCGTGAAGCGCGGCGCGGTCGTGGAGACGCGCAGCCCGAACCGCTCCCCCGGCAGGACGCTCACCCGGTCGGCGTACCCCTCGATCTCGTGCTCGGCCCCGTGCCGGGTGATCCGCCACGACTCCTGCACGTCCGGCCGGGCCGGCTCGGCGGCCGGCGCCGCCCTCGTGAGCGGCGGGGCGGCGGGCGGCGGCTCGCCACAGGAGGCGACCAGCAGGACCAGGGCGAGAAGGATCTTGCGCACGAGGCCATGGTCACCTCCGGGCTCCTCTTACGGTGCCGGCTTGGCGAAGTGATTAACGGATCAGCACGCAGGCCGGGCTCTCCACCTCGTACCTCTCCCCCGACGGCTCGGGGACGCCGTCGCGCAGCGTGAAGATCGTGACCTCGCCGGAATTCTGGTTGGCCACGTACAGGCGGTCCCCATCGATCGCGAAGTGCCTGGGCCAGTCGCCGCCCGAGGGCACCTCGGCGACCGGCGACAGGTCGGCGGCGCGCAGCACCGCGATCGTGTTCGGGCCACGGTTGGCGACGTAGACGAGGTCGCCGTCGAGCTGCAGGTGGGAGGGGGCGTTGGCGCCCTCGTGGCGGGAGGCGGGCACGGTCGTGCGGCGTTCGCCGTCGATCAGGGTGACGGTGCCGTCGAGTTCGCCCGCCACGTACAGGCGGGAGCCCGAGAAGGCGTAGTGGCGCGGTCCCGTGCCGGGCGGCAGGGTGATCGGCTCCAGCTCGGTGCCGTCGTAGCGGTAGCGGCGGATCTCGTCGGTGCCGAGGTCGGAGACGTGCACGAGCCCGTCGCGGAAGACGGCCTGGTGGGCGTGCGGGCCCTCCTGGCGGTCCTTGTCGGGACCCGAGCCCTCGTGGCGCAGCACGATCGGCTCGCCCTCGAACGCGCCCCGCTCGTCGAGGCGGTAGAGGGTGGCCGTGCCGTCGCCGTAGTTGGCCGCCGCGAGCAGGCCGCCCTCGGGCGCCACGGCGACGTGGCAGGGGTAGGAGCCCTCGCTGGGGCGCTCGTCGAGCGGGCCGAGGTCGCTTCCGTCGGCCTGGAAGGCGGTGAGCCAGCCGCGTTCGAGCTCGCCCACGGCGTACAGGACGGGCAGGGAGGGATGGGCGGCCAGGAACGACGGTGACGTCACCCTGGTGAGCCCGCCGCCGACCGTGATGATGCCGGGGCCGTATCCGCCTATGCGCACGTACTTCACAGCGGGGGTCCTCCTATGGTTGACTGCGGCAATGAATTCGTTGACGGAAGCAAGGGTCTCTGAGGTGAGAGCCTTCAACCGGTTCTATACGAAAGTGATCGGCGCGCTCCAGGCGGGGATGCTCGACTCGCCGTACTCGCTGACCGAGGCCAGGGTGCTGTTCGAGCTCGCCCAGGCGGAGCGGATGGAGACCGGCGAGCTGCGCGGCCTGCTCGGCCTGGACGCGGGCTACCTCAGCCGCATCCTGACCCGCTTCGAGGCCGACGGCCTGATCATCCGCGAGCGGTCCGCCGCCGACGCGCGCAAGCAGCTCGTCCGGCTCACCCCGGGCGGCGACGAGGTCTTCACCGGGCTCGACGCCCGCTCCGCCGAGGTGATCGGGCGGCTGATGTCCGGCCTGGCCGAGGCCGACCAGGAGCGGCTGGTGTCGAGCATGGCGGCGATCAGGTCCCTGCTGAGCGCGGCGGAGCGGGAGCGCGAGCCGTACGTGATCAGGCCGCCGCGCCCCGGCGACCTCGGCTGGGTCGTCGAGCGGCACGGCGCCCTCTACAGCTCCGAGTACGGCTGGGGCATCGAGTTCGAGCAGCTCGTCGCCCGGATCGTCGGCGACCTCGACCTCACCCGCGACACCGGCTGGATCGCCGAGTCCGGCGGCCGGCGCGTCGGCTGCGTCTTCTACGTCCGCCAGGACGCCACCACGGCCAAGCTGCGCATGCTGCTGGTCGACCCGGCCGCGCGCGGCCTCGGCATCGGTCGCCGCCTCGTCGAGGAGTGCCTGCGGCACGCCCGGGCCGAGGGCTGCGAGCGGATCACCCTGTGGACCCGCGACAGCCTGGTGAGCGCCCGGCGCATCTACCAGGCGGCGGGGTTCTCGCTGGAGTCGCAGGAGAAGGGGATGGAGAACGGAGTCCCGGTCAACGAACAGATGTGGTCCCTAGCCCTCCACCCCACCACCTGACCCACCCCACCCGAACCCACCCACCGACCCACCACCCCACCGCTGACCCGGCCCACCGTCCCACCGTCTGAGCCGCCCCGGCCAAGCCGTCCCACCAGTTCACCGCCTCACCCACCCACCGGCTGACCGGCTGAGCGGGGTCCGTCGAGACGTCCCCGGTCCGGCACAAGCGGCCCGGGGCAGGCCACGGACGGAGATCGTCCAGGCTCTCCAGGGTTGTCCGGAGGCTCGGCTCAGGTGCGGAAGGGGCCCGTTACCTCGAACGTGTGGCCCTCTGTGCGGCCGCGTCTGGCCGAGAAGTAGAGGCGCTCGCCGGCGGGTGAGAAGGCCAGCCCGGTCAGCTCGGCCCCGTCGTAGCCCTCCAGCCGCAGGAACGGGGTCACCGCGCGGTCGGGCGCGATGACGTCGATCTCCGCGCGCTCCCTGGCGACGTAGAGGTCACCCGACGGGGCGGCGGTGATGGCGCGCACGCCCTCGCAGAGCCGGTCGAGCGACGAGGTCTGGGCGTCGTACGCCCACAGCCCGGTGTCACCCTTGGTGGTGAAGTAGCAGACCCCGCCCGCGTAGTGGCAGCCGTCGCCGCCGTCGAAGTGGCGGGCGTCGTCGACCTGGTGGCGGGCCTCCTTGAGCAGGGCCGCCGGCGACGGCACCGCCTGCCAACGGCCGGAGCCGCACAGGACCTCCAGCGTGCCCTCGGTCAGGTCGCCCCAGTCGCCGGGCCGGAACCGGTAGAAGCAGCCGTCGGGCTCGTCCTCGGTCATGTAGATGACGCGCCGCTCGGGGTCGCAGGCGGCGGCCTCGTGCTTGAAACGCCCCATGGACAGGCGGGGACGCGCCGCCCGCGCGCCGTAGGGGTCGCACTCGAACACGCGCCCCCGATGGCCGAGCTCGCACGACAGCCACGTGTGCCACGGCGTCGCGCCGCCCGCGCAGTTGAGATCGGTGCCCGACAGGATGCGGTAGGCGTCGGCGACACTGCCGTCGGCGCGGAAGCGCAGCGCCGAGGCGCCGCCGAGCAGGGGCAGCTCGGAGTTGGACACGTAGATCCAGCCGGCTCCGTCGGGGAAACAGGCGCCGCCGTCGGGCGCCGAGTGCCACGTCAGGCCGGCGACCTTGTCGCCCGACCGGGCCACGACCCTGCCGGTGAACCCCGGGGGCAGCGCGAGGCCGCCGGGGCCGGTCAGGCCGAGCGGTCCGTACGGGCTGATGCCGCCCGCCAAGAGCGGGCCCGTGCGGAGGAGAGTCTTGCGGGACATCGTTGGGCCTCCCTCTAGGTGCCACGCTAGTCGACCGCACCGACATGAATGGCAGGGACTCGCGAGTTCAAACTCTGCGCAAACCCCGAAGACCCGCGCCGGACACGCGAAACCCCAGCCCGGGCCACCTGCTACCGGGCACGCAGAAAGCCGGCACAGCCACCTCCTACCGGACACGCGCAAACCCCGGCACGAACCTTCTGCCGCCAGGTCCGCGAAACCCCGGCACGGGCCACCTGCCGCCTGGCCCGCGAAAACCCCGGCACGAGCCCACCTGCAGCCGAGGGCACGCGAACACCTCGGCGCGGGCACCCCGGCCTCCGGACATGCGAAAGCCCGGGCTGGCGAGCCCGGGCTTTCCGCCCCCGCATCAGCGCTGGGCCTGGAACATCCAGTGCTGCTTGTCCAGTTCCTGCGTCACCGCGATCAGCAGGTCCTGGCTGACCGGGTCGGCTTCCTCGGTGGCCTGGATGCGCTCGTACATGCGCTTGCTGATGCCGTCGAGGATGTCCGTCATCGTCGCCGCCACCTTGCCGTCCTCGATCCAGCCGCTCTCCGGCTGAGGCAGCTTCGTGGAACGGGAGACCGTGGCGGAACGGCCGTCCGGGCTGATCCCGAGGGCGACGGCGCGTTCGGCGATGGTGTCCATGTGGGTCCTGGCCAGCTGGGTGACCTCGTCGAGCTGGAGATGGAGTGCGCGGAAGTGGGAACCGATGAGGTTCCAGTGCGCCTGCTTGGCGACCAGGGACAGATCGATCAGATCCACCAGGGCGCCTTGGAGGGCTTCCGCGACGGTGTTCTTTGCATCGCCCGAAAGTGGGCCGGTGATCGTAGCCATGCTCTTCTCCTCCCCGAGGGGTGGGCTTTACACCTGGCTCAACGTCCTATTTGGGGTGGTTCTTCCCACATTTTCGGTAGTTGACAGTGTAATAGTGACAGTGTCAGTGTGGTCGTATGAGTGACACCTGGACGATCGGCGAGCTGGCCGAGCACGCGGCGCGCGCCCTGCGCGACGGCGCGCCGCCTCCTGCCAACGGCCGGGTCCGCGACGTGCCCGGGGAGCGGTTGATCAGGTGGTACACGACCATCGGGCTGGTCGACCCGCCACTGACCCGGCGCGGCCGGATCGCCCGCTACGGGCGGCGGCACCTGCTGCAACTGGTGGCGGTGAAACGACTACAGGCCGCCGGCCGCTCGATCGCCGAAATCCAGACGGCCCTGGCGGGAGCCACGGACCGCATGCTGGAGTCAGCGGCAAACCTGGCCCACCCACCAGACCCCAAGACCGCCACCTTCCTAGACGACTCTTCCCCTGCGGGCCCCCCTCCGGACAGCGCCACCCTGGGCAACGCACCCTCGGGCAACACATCCCTGGATGTCGCGTCTAGGGATGCTGCGTCCCGGAACGGCGCCTCTCATGGCAACGCATCCTCGGGCAACGCAGCCCAGGACAGCGTGTCCTTGGAAGCCGCCTCTCTGGACGGCGCATCCCTTGAGAACGGATCCGTGGATGCCGGATACCCGGATGGTGCATCCCTGGACAACGCGTCCTCGGACGCTGGGTCCCTCCACGGCGTGTCCCGTGAAGGTGGGACCGTGGAAGGCGCTCTGCTGGGGGACGGCGGGCGGGCGGGGCGGGGGCGGTTCTGGGTCGAGCGGCCGGATGCGGCGGGGGTGACGGCCCGGGAGAGGGCGGCGGGCACGCCGAGCCCGGCGAAGGCGGCGCGGCGGGAGGGGGACGGTCGCCGGGTGGTTACGGGGGTCAGGCTGGGCGGCGGGGCGCGGCTCGTGCTGGACGCGGGGCGGGTTCCGTCGGAGGAGGACGTTCAGGCGGTGCTGGCGGCGGCGGGACCGCTGCTCGCGGTGCTCGAAGAGAGGAATCTGATATGAAGATCACTTCGCTGGAGCCCGCGCGGTGCCTGCCGGTGCCGGACGCCGGGTTCGGCGCGCTGCTGACCGAGCGCGGCAACCTGCCGCTGGAGAGCGTGGACGTGGCCGCGGACATCTCGGGGCTCATCGCCGGGGTCGAGGTCACGCAGGGGTTCAGGAACCCGTTCGACGTCACCCTGGAGGCGACGTACGTCTTCCCGCTGCCCGAGCGCGCGGCCGTCACCGCGTTCCGGATGGAGGCCGACGACCGCGTGGTCGAGGGCGTGCTCAAGGAGCGCGGCCAGGCCAGGGCCGACTACGACCGGGCGCTGCGCGAGGGCAGGCGGGCGGCCATCGCCGAGGAGGAGCGGCCCGACGTGTTCACGATCAGGGTGGGCAACATCCTGCCCGGCGAGCGCGTCACGGTCAGCCTGTCGATGAGTCAGCCGCTGCCGTACGAGGACGGCGCGGCCACGTTCAGGTTCCCGCTGGTCGTGGCGCCGCGTTACATCCCCGGCCGGCCGATCGACGGGCCGCCGGCCGGTGACGGCACGGCGCCCGACACCGGCGCGGTCCCCGACGCCTCCAGGATCAGCCCTCCCGTGCTGCTGCCCGGCTTCCCCGAACCGGTGCGGCTGTCGCTGACCGCGCGCGTGGACGCCGCCGGTCTGGAGCTGCGCGAGCTGGCCTCCAGCCTGCACGTCGTGGAGGAGGAGACCAGCGGGCCCGATCAGGCGATCCGTACCGTACGCGTGCGTCCCGGCGAGCGGCTCGACCGCGACTTCGTGCTGCGGCTGTCGTTCGACGCCTCCACGGCGCTGCAGCTCGACGGCCGGGGCACGTTCGCGCTCACCGTGCTCCCACCGCCGCTGCCGGCTCCGCGCACCCCGCGCGACCTGGTGCTGCTGCTCGACCGGTCCGGCAGTATGGGCGGCTGGAAGATGGTGTGCGCCCGGCGGGCGGCCGCGCGCATCGTCGACACGCTGACGCCGCAGGACCGGTTCGCGGTGCTGACCTTCGACTCCGTGGTGGAGCAGGCGTTCGAGGGGATGGCGCAGGCGTCCGACCGCAACCGCTACCGCGCGGTCGAGCACCTGTCCCGGGTGGACGCCCGCGGCGGCACCGAGCTGCTGGAGCCGCTGCGCCAGGCCATCGCGCTGCTGGACGGCGAGAGCGGGCGCGAACGCGTCGTGGTGCTGGTCACCGACGGCCAGGTGGGCAACGAGGACCAGATCCTGGAGCAGGCGGGCGGCGCGCTGTCGGCCATGCGCGTGCACACGGTCGGCATCGACAGGGCGGTGAACGCCGGGTTCCTCGGCCGGCTGGCCGGGCTCGGCGCGGGCCGGTGCGAGCTGGTCGAGTCGGAGGACCGCCTCGACGCCGCCATGGAGCACATCCACCGCAGGATCGGCGCGCCGCTGGTCACCGACCTGGAGATCAAGGATCTGGACGTCGAGCCCGGCACGCTCACCCACCTCGGCTCGATCTTCCCGGGCGTGCCGCTGCGCGCGTACGGGCGCTACCGCGAGGGCTCGTCGGTCACCGTGCGCGGGATGGCGGCGGGCGCGCCGTGGGAGGAGCGGGCCGAGGGCGTGACGGTCGACAGCCCGGCCGTCCGCGCCGTCTGGGCCCGAGCCCACCTGCGGGAGCTGGAGGACCGTTACGCCATGGGCGAGCACGGCCTGGAGGAGCAGATCGTGCGCACGTCGCTCGAGTACGGCGTGCTCTGCCGTTTCACCGCGTACGTGGCCGTCGACACCAGGCAGGTCGCCGGCGAGGGGCCGGAGCACCGGGTGATCCAGCCGGTCGAGCCGCCGAGCGGCTGGGAGATGCCGGCGCCGCCGCCGATGGGCGGTTTCGCGGCCGGCGTGATGCTGGCCTCGGCTCCCCCGCCGGCGCCCCGGATGCGGATGCCGGCGGCGCCTGGGATGGCCGAACTGGACCAGGGATTCGTCGGCGGCGGCGCACCGGAGGGCGGGCCCGGTGGTCCTGGAGGCGCGCCCGCGTCCGGTGGGCCGGAGAGCGGGCCCGTGTTCGGCGGGGGCGCGCCCACGTTCGGCGGGCCGCCGGTGCCCGCCGCGCCTCCGTACGTGGGGAGGGGCAGAGGCGGGTCCGTCCCCCGGCCGGGGTCCGCGGGCGGGCGCGCTGGGCATCGGCTGGAGTCGGTACGTCCCCAGCTGGCCGCCGAGCTCGACCGCCTCAACGCCCTGCCCCTGCCGGATCTGCTGTACCTGGCCGACCTGGGCACCCGACTGGCGGCGCTGGCCGCCTACCTCGGGGGTCACGAGGAACTGGAGCGGCTGGCCGGCGAACTGGAGGCGGCGGAGCGCCCAGGGGCCGACGCGCGCTCCCTGCACGACCACGCCGTCGAGGTCCTGACCACGTTCCTCGGCGATAACCGACGCGAGTCCGGCGACGGCGCTCCGCCCGAAACCGGCGGCAGGAGGCGCGGGCCGTTCTGGAAGCGCGGCTGACGGCGCGGCGCCGGCGGCTACATGATCGGGCTCCACTCCCGTAGGAGCTCGATCTTGTAGCCGTCCACCGCCGTGTACGGGTCCCGCTCGAGGATGTCCCGCAGCTCCGCCTCGTCGGTCACCTCGTAGACGTGCAGGGCACCGCTGTCGTCGGCCCAGGGGCCTGCGGTCACCAGCCGGCCCTGTTCCTTGAGGCGCCGCAGGTGTTCCCGGTGGGCGGGGCGGGCCGCGAGTCGCCGGGGGTCGCCGTCGAAGGACATGTGCACCACGTATCTCGCCATGCCCCGTCACGTTAGGGCGCGGTCGCCCGAGCGGTCAGCATCGCGGGTCACGGGGGTGGTGTATCACGGGATACATGACGTACACACTGGCCGGTCTGCCCATGTTCGGCGGGCTCGGCGAGGAGCGGCTGCGCGCGCTGGAGGCGGTGGGCCGCGAGCGGCGGTACGGGGCCGGGCAAGTCCTGTGCACCGAGGGCGACCCGGCCGATCAGTTGATCGTGCTGCTGGAGGGGCGGGTCAAGGCGGGGCGGGTGAGCGCGGAGGGCAGGGAGGTCGTCCTGGCCGTGGAGGCGGCGCCGGTCGCGTTCGACAAGACGGCGCTGCTGGTGGACGGCCCGCACCGGGCCACGCGCACGGCCATGACGGCGGTGCGGGTCGCCTATCTGCCGCGCGCCGCCGTGATGGAGCTGGTCGCCTCGGAGCCGTCCGTGGCGGCGCGGATGTTGCGCACGCTGGCCGCCACCGTACGGGATCTCGACGAGCGGCTGCTGGACGCGGCGACGCGGGACGTGCCGTCGCGGGTGGCCTCCTGGCTGGTACGGCGCTGCGCGGGCGGCCGGGTGCCGCTGCACGGCGGGCAGGCCGGTCTGGGTGCCGAGATCGGCGCGACGCGGGTGAGCGTCAACCGGGCTCTGCGGGGGTTCGAGCGCCGAGGCTTGATCGAGATCGGCGCGGGTGAGGTGGTCGTGCTCGACCCTCGCCTCCTGGCCCACCTCGCCGCCGTGCCCACCCCTCCCCCATGAGCCCGCTTCGACCGGACGTCCGGCAGGGAGCCCCCGCTCGCCAGGGCAGCTCGCACCGGAAGGCTGGGTGGGGCCTTCCGCGCGAGTATCGTGTCCGGTGGTGCCGGGCGATCACGGTGGGGTCGCTGCGGAACGGCCTGACCTGCCTGGCCGTGTGATCGTCGCGTCCCGGGGGTGGTCATGCCGCACATACCCTGGATAAGTGACGACACTTGTCCTGGACGGCGGGCTGGCGACGCAGCTCGAAAGGCTCGGCGCGGACCTGCGTGACGAGCTGTGGTCGGCGCGGCTGCTGCTGGAGGAGCCGGAGCTGATCAGGCGCGTGCACGCCGACTACTTCGCGGCCGGCGCCGACGTCGCCACCACGGCCAGCTACCAGGCCTCGCTGCCGGGTTTCGCGCGGCGCGGGCTGGACGCGGCCGAGGCGGCCCGGCTGCTGCGGCTGTCGGTCGAGCTGGCCGGGCAGGCCCGCGACGAGGCGGGGCGGGGGCTGGTGGCGGCCTCGGTGGGCCCGTACGGCGCCTACCTGGCCAACGGCGCCGAATACACCGGCGACTACGACCTCGACGAGGACGGCCTGTACGCCTGGCACCTGCCGCGCTGGGAGATCCTGGCGGCGGCCGGGGCCGATCTCCTGGCCTGCGAGACGATCCCGTCCTACCCGGAGGCGCGGGCGCTGGACAGGCTGCTGCGGAGCGCGCCCGAGGTGAAGGCGTGGGTGAGCTTCTCCTGCCGCGACGGCGAGCGGCTCAACGACGGCACGCCGATCCGCCGGGCCGCCGCGCTGTTCATGGGCAATCCGCAGGTGGTGGCGGTCGGCGCGAACTGCACGGCGCCCCGTCACCTGCCCGGGCTGATCTCGTGCCTGTCCGGTGGCCTGCCCGTCGTGGTCTACCCGAACTCGGGCGAGACGTGGGACGCGGCCGGCCATCGCTGGCTGGGCCTGGCCGACCCGGTGGAGTTCGGCGTGGCGGCCGTGGAGTGGCAGCGGGCGGGCGCGTCGCTGATCGGCGGCTGCTGCCGTACGACACCCGAGTACATCGCCCAGATCCGCGCCCGGCTGACCTGAGCCACCGGCGGAGCCACCGAAGCATCCCGCGCCCGGCTGGATCAAGCCGCCGGATCCGTGGCGGGAGCCCCCTGACGACCGGCCTGAGCCTGAGCCGCCGGCAGGGACGCCGCGGGATCCCGCGCACGGGTGAGTGCGCGGGTCCTGGGCGTCGGGTTCCGGCGGCTATGCGATGGCCGGTGCGGTGCCGCGGCGGCGGCCGAGTGCGCGGTCGAGGGCGAAGGCGCCACCCCCGGTGAAGCCGACGGCCAGGCTGGCCGCGGCCAGCGCCAGCACGAACTCGTAGCCGCCCTCGCCCGCCAGCCCGTTGGCGCCGTGGACGAAGACGATCGCGCCGATCATGTCGAGGGCCAGCAGCGCGCCCGCGACGGGCAGCGCCACGCCCAGGATCAGCGCCAGCCCGCCCGCGATCTCCAGGACGGCCACGGCCGGAGCCGCCAGGCCGGCCAGCGGAATGCCGACGGACTCGAAGAACTTGGTCGTGCCCGCGATCCCCATGGTCGCGAACTTCTGGTAGCCGTGCACCAGGAAGATCACCCCGACGGCGATCCTGGCCAGCAGCAGGACGACGGGACGCGCCTGATCCACCATGCGCTCTCCTCGATGATTGTTTGAATTTGAACGACAACTCTAGCAGTGGTCGTTCAAATTCGAACGACAGTACACTGATGCGGTGACGGACCCCCGGACAGACCCCCGCTGGCTGGACGCGACCGAGATGGCGGCGTGGCGCGCCTTCCTGTCCACCTCCCACCTTCTCGAACGGCGCATCGAAGAGCAGCTCAAAGCCGCCGCCGGGCTCACCCACCCGCAGTACGAGATCCTGGTGCGGCTCGCCGACGCCCCCGGCCGCCGGCTGCGCATGACAGAGCTGGCCAGGGGCGTAGTCGCCTCGAAGAGCGCGCTGACGTACCAGATCACCCAGCTGGAGAAGGCGGGCCTGGTCCGGCGGGCGACCTGCCCGTCCGACGACCGCGGCGTGCTGGCGGTGCTCACCGAGGCGGGCATGAGCTGTCTGGAACGGGTGGCGCCCGGCCACCTGGAGATCGTCCGCGAATACCTGATCGACCGGCTCAGCCGCGAGGAGCTGCGCGCCATGACGAGCGCGATGCGCAAGTCGGAGGAGGCCTTACGCTCCTCCGTGTGACCGCCTCAGGCGGGCCCGCGGAGCCTGCGAAAGTCACCGCCCTGACCCCAGGGTCTAGTGCTTGGCCGCCGCGGCGCGGGCGGCGCGTTCCATCTCGACCCTGGCGCTGGCGGCGTACTTGTCGACGTATTCCTGCCCCGACAGCTCCATCAGCGCGTACATGATCTCGTCGGTCACCGCGCGCAGCACCAGCCGGTCATCCTCCATGCCGTAGTAGCGGGAGAAGTCGAGCGGCTTGCCGAACTTCACGCCCGGCCGGATGCCCAGCTTGGGCAGCGGCCGCCCCGGCGGCATCATCTCGTAGGTGTTGACCATCGCCCACGGGATCACCGGCACCCGCGACTCCAGCGCGAGCCGGGCGACGCCGGTCTTGCCCTTGTAGAGGCGGCCGTCGGGCGAGCGCGTGCCCTCGGGGTAGATGCCCAGGATGTTGCCCTCGCGCAGGATGCGCAGCCCGGTGCGCAGGGCGGCCTCGCTGGCCTTGCCTCCCGAGCGGTCGATCGGCACGGTGCCGACCCCGCTGAAGAACAGCCGGGTGAAGAAGCCCTTGACGCCGCTGCCGGTGAAGTAGTCGGCCTTGCCCAGCGAGATGACCTTGCGGCGGATCTGCAGCGGGCCGAAGAAGTGATCGGCGAACGACAGGTGGTTGCCGGCCAGGATCGCGGGCCCCTGCTTCGGCACGTTTTCGCCGCCCTCGGTCCACGGCCGGAACACGAGGTGGAGGAACGGCCCCAAGATGGCCTTGACCACCCAGTAGAACACCTGGCACCTCTTCCTGCGCACGTCGTCCTGCGGGCACTTCGTCCGGCCGTCATCCGCCGGCGGGCAGAGTCATCTTCCCACCTTGACGGCCATGCTCCTACATCACCTCTCGCACAAACACCTCGAAACATGCGACGATCGGGCCGTTCTGGAGGAAATTGCCGGAATGAAACAGCACAGAGGAGCTGTTATGCCGCTCATGCCAGGCGCGGAGCCCTACCACCACGACGCGGGTCAGATCGGCGTGCTGTTGTGCCACGGTTTCACCGGGACGCCGCAGTCGCTGCGACCGTGGGCCGAGTACCTGGCCGGGCACGGGGTCAGCGTCTCGCTGCCCCGCCAGCCCGGGCACGGCACCAGGTGGCAGGAGATGAACCGCACGCGCTGGGAGGACTGGTACGCCGAGGTGGAGAAGGCGTTCGCGGACCTCCAGGGCCGGTGCGCGGAGGTGTTCGTGGCAGGGCTGTCGCTGGGCGGCTGCCTGGCGCTGCGGCTCGCCGAGGTGCACGGCGCGGCCATCAGGGGCGTGATGGTGGTCAACCCGTCGATCGCGCTCGACGTGCCGCTGCTGCGGCTGGCCCCCCTGCTCAAGTGGTTCGTCGCGTCGGTCCCCGGCGTCGCCAACGATGTCAAGAAGCCCGGTGTGACAGAGCTGGCCTACACCCGCACCCCGGTGAAGGCGGCGGCCTCGCTGCCCGGCCTGTGGTCGCTGGTGCAGGCCGACCTGGCGAAGGTGACACAACCGCTGCTGGTCTTCCACAGTACGGAGGACCATGTGGTCAAGCCCGCGAGTGTCGCGATCATCCGGGCGAAGGTCCCGCAGGCCACGATCGAGGAGCTTACCGATAGCTACCATGTTGCGACGCTGGACAACGATGCCGACCGGATCTTTGCCGGTAGCCTCGACTTCATCCGGACACATGCCTCGGTACCCTTGCAGAGGGACTGATCGCACCCAGGGGGAAGTCGCGATCGCTGCGGAGAGGCCCATCTAGGTGACGCCCCAGAGTGACGAGGACGAGGTCTGGCGGCAGATCGTCGCGTCCTTCAACGACACAGCCGAGCGCGACTCGGCCGACCAGCCATGGCCGGACAGCGAGAACGTCCCCGCCGAGCCGATCCGCCGCGTGGTCAAGCCGCCGGAGCACGCGGACGGCGACGACGCCTCCGGCCGCGATCCCGAGGACGATCCCTCCGGCCGGGACGAGGACGAGGAGGACGAGGGGCACTTCGAGCCTCCGCCGCCGCCTCCGCTGCCCAAGGTCGACCTGGCGACCAAGCTGGCGTGGGTGGCGCTGTTCGGCGGCCCCGCCTACCTCCTGGTCGCGGCGATGGCCAGCTGGCACATGGAGGGGTGGGCGCTGTTCACCGCGGTGGCGGCGTTCATCGGCGGGTTCGTGGCCCTCGTGGTCCGCATGGGCGACGGCCCGCCCAACGACTCGGGCTGGGACGACGGCGCGGTCCTCTAGCGAACGCGCCGCCGACGCCGGCGCCGTTCTCCGGACGCGCGCCGGGACCGGGACGCCGGCGTGGTCCGCTGAAGGTCCGCTGAAGTCCCGCAGGGCCTCTCAGGACTTCTGGGTGGTCGTCTTGGGCGCGAACGTCTCCACCACGTCGGTGTAGCGATCGGCCTTGTCGACCGCGTGCCCGACCGCCCACACCGTCCCCTTGCCGGCGAGGTAGGTCACGGCCTGCAGCCGTACGCTGCTCCTGCCCTTCTTGGCCTCGCCCCTGATGACCTCGCAGCGCCCCTTCTCGCACCGCGTCATGAACGGCTCCGCGGCCTCGGAGGGGTCGTAGCCCGTCATCCAGTAGCGGCCCTTGCCGTCGCCGGTCACCCCGTAGATCCTGGCCTCGGCGCCGGGCAGCCGCAACCGGCGCCAGCGCTTGCCGTTCCAGGCCAGGGCGAGCGGCGAGATCTCGCCGGGCCCGCGGTAGACGCCGCCCACGGCCAGCGCCCGCTTGGAGTTGTCGACCTGGAGGTCGCGCAGGTAGCCGCCGGGGACGGACGGCACCGGCATGGACTTCCAGGTGCCGCCGGAGCTGTGCATGATCAGCGGCCCGTTACCGGTGTCGCCGACCGCGAACCCGCCCGCCACCGCGTAGAGCGCGCCCTTCTCCTTGGTCTCCTGCGCGGTCCAGGAGTTGCCCTGGCCGGTGAGGATGAGCGCGTTGCGCTCGCGGCTGCCGACCGCCACGACCTTGCCCGACTTTGCGTCGATGCCGCCGAGCCAGTCGCCCGCCCGCATGGCCTGCGGCCGGAGCCGGTCGAACCCGCTCGTGTCGCCGTGGGCGAGGAAGGGGACCCCGTCGTGCCCGTCGCCGACCGCCCACACGTCGGACGCCGACGCGGCGGCCAGCCCGCGCAGGTTGCCCGCGGCCGTGGCATCGCGCACGCTGACCTCGGACCACTTGCCGCCGTCCCAGTGGCGGATGGTGCCGCGGTTCTTCCAGACGTCCCAGATCTCCTGCTGCCCCACCGCCCACACGTCGGTGGGAGAGATCGCCAGCACGTCGGACAGCGAGCCGTCGGGCTGGAGGCGGACGCTGGTCGACTGCTGCCATGCCTCGATCTGGGCCTCGCTCTGGGCGGGACGGGGATCGGCATGCGCGGCGGGCGTGACCTGCGTCAAGGCCACGGACGTCGCCAAGATCAAGGAGAGCGCACGCCGCTGAGAGCGACGAGTCATGAGGAAATGCTACGGGCTGGAGAGCCTGTTCTGCCCTCTAGTGCCCAAGTCGCAACTCCGCGGCGACGGGCAGATGGTCGCTGGCCCCGGCGAGATCGGCGCCCGGCGCGTCCACTCCCCCGCACGACAGGACGCTCGTCCCGCGCGCGGCGAAGACGGCGTCGATCCGCGCGGACGGCCGGTCCGCGGGGAAGGTCAGCCCGTCCCCTTTCGGCGCGACGGCGTAGCAGTCGGCCAGCCGGCCGGCGAGATAACGCCAGGCCGGCTGGTGCGCCCGCTCGTTGATGTCGCCGGCGAGCACGATCGCGGCGTCGTGGCGGGCCGCCACCCGCTCCATGATCGCCATCGCCTCGGCGGCGTGGTGCATCCTGGCCGCCTGGTGCAGGTCGAGGTGGAGCGAGCCGACGGCCAGGCACGCCCCCTCGGCGCGCACCACGGCGACGGCCAGCCCGCGCCGCTCCAGGCCGAGGAAGGAGCGCAGCGCGTGGCTCTCGGCGTGCAGCACGCGCACGCGCCGGCCGGTCAGCACGGCCACTCCGCCGGTCCTGGCGGGGGTGGCCACGGCGAGGCCGGCCGCGGCGGCCAGGGCCGCGCGCCCGGCCCGCCAGCGGCCGAACCTGGGCGCCTCCTGCACGCACAGCACGTCGGCGCGCGCGGCGGTCATGACCCGGCCCAGCGCGGGCACGCTGTCGCGCATCCCGTGGACGTTGTAGGTCGCGATCCTGATCGTCACGTACGGGCTGCGGTTCTAGCGCCGCCTGGCCAGGTCGGCCGCGCCCACGACCCCGGCCGAGGCGCCCAGCTCGGCCAGCTTGATCTCGGCCAGCGGGCGGTGCCCTCTGCCGGTGATCCGCTCGCCGAAGGCCTCCCTGGCCCGGTCGATGAACAGGTCGGCGGCGCGGGAGACGCCGCCTCCGACGATGAAGCAGCCGGGGTCGAGGATGGCGGCCAGGTCGGCCATGCCCTGCCCGAGCCAGTCGCCCAGGCTTTGGAAGGCGGCCAGCGAGGCCTCGTCGCCCAGCCGGGCGGCCTCGGTGATCTCCTCGCCCTCGATCTTGCCGCCGGCCAGGCCCAGCAGGGTGCGGGCCCGCTCCGGCTCCGCCTCGGCGATCTCCCTGGCGTCCTTGACCAGGGCCTGGCCGCTGGCGTACTGCTCCCAGCAGCCGACGTTGCCGCACCCGCACAGCCGCCCGCCGGGCAGCACCTGCATGTGGCCCAGCTCGGCGCCCATGCCCCAGCGGCCGCGGTAGAGGGCGCCGTCGAAGACCAGGCCGCCGCCGATGCCGGTGCCGAGCGTCAGGCAGACCACGTGGGACTGCCCTCGGCCGGCGCCGAACCGGGTCTCGCCCCAGGCCATGGCGTTGGCGTCGTTCTCGATCACGACCGGCAGGCCGACCATGCCGCTGATCTTCTTCTGCAGCGGCTCCTCGCGCCAGGCCAGGTTGGGGGCGAAGCGCACCATCGACCGGGTCTCGTCCACGAACCCTGCCGCTCCGACCCCGACGGCCTCGACGTCTCTTCCCTGCGAGAGCTCGCGAACGACGTCGGCCACCGTCTCGGCCACCACGTCCGGCCGGTCGGCGGCGGTGGGCCTCAGCGTGTGTTCGACGATCTCGCCGTTGTCGTCGACCACGCCGGCGGCCACCTTCGTCCCGCCGATGTCGACACCGATCGTGAGCATGCCCCGTGTCTCCTCTATCCCAGATCTATGTGTTCCACGTCGCCGCGATCGCGTCCGTCGCGGTCGCGGTCGTCGCGCGGCCTGCTGTCGCGCGTCGCGGGCCGGCCCAGGGCGTCGAGCGCGCCGCGGAAGGCGGCGAACAGCTCACCGCCCGCGGCGACCAGGTGCCCGGTGACGTCGCCGCCGGACTCACGCTGCGCCGCGATCGCCCGGCAGACCGGGCAGGCGCGGCAGATGTACTCGTCATGCGGCTCGGAGACGGCCTCCTCCCACACGTCCCGCTCCCTGCGGCCACCGCCGCCGGTGAAGGAGTTGAACACGCTCTTGCCGACCTGGCGGGTCGCCCGGCCCTGGATCGAGTCGAACAGCTTGCGCGCCTCGTCGGCCACCGTGCCGATCGGGTCCCTGGTGTCCCCGGCCGCGGTGTTCCTGTCTCTGGCGGTGTTTCTGCCGGTGCCTCTGTCGTTGCTCTCGGTCATGCTGGGCCCTCCCTGACTTGTGGGTCGCTCATCCATTCAACTCATCAGGTCGCGGATTCGCTCCCGGAGTCGTACGGCTGTGCGGCCCAGGTCACGCGGAGCACCCCGTCGCGCAGCGCCGCCCCGCTGATCTTCCTGCGGGCCAGCGCCGCCGGCAGCGCCAGAATCCTGCGGTACGGGCCCGCCGTGATGATGAGCTCGTCGCCCTTGCGGGCCAGGTCGACGTCCTCGCGGCCGGCGCCTGGCAGCGCCAGCGACAGCTCGTCCGCGCTCATCCGCAGCGGCGGCTCGACGGAGTGGGGGGCGAACGGATCGGCGTCGCCGTACATCGCGGCCCCGACCTCGGCCAGCGCGTCCTTGCCCACGGGCTCGGCGGGCAGGTAGGGCACGACGTGGATGGGCAGCGGCGCGAACGACTGCTCCGCCTCGGCCAGCAGGCGCGACTGCGCCGCCACCCACTGGGCGCGCCACTCGTCGGCGCCTCCGGCCGGGAAGACCCGGTTGGCGACGACGGCGTCGACGCGGTAGCCGTACAGGCTGAGTGAGGTCAGGGTGCGCCTGGCCTCGGCGAGGACCACGGCCTCGGGGGTGAGCACGAGCCGGACGGAGGCGTGGTCGCCGGTGAGCAGCTCGCGCACCTCCATGAGGCCGCGGTGGAAGCGCTCGCCCGCGTTCATCACGTCCTCGCCGGGGGCGCTCACGTGGGCCACGCTGCGCACGAACGGCGAGACGAGCCGCAGCACCTTGCGGCCGACCGGCATGAGCCTGGAGACGTGCCAGTCGAGTGCCTCGGGCAGGGCCAGCAGCCGCAGCGTCTCGGCGGTGGGGGCGCAGTCGACCACGATCACGTCCCAGCGGCCCTCGCGGGCGTGCTCGCGCAGTTCGAGCAGGGCGATGAGCTCCTCGGCGCCGGGCAGGACCGTGATCTCCTCGGAGGTGATCTCGTCGAGGCCCAGCTCGCCCAGCACGCCCCTGGCGTAGTCGCGCAGCTCGCCCCAGTGGCGCTCCAGCGTCTTCTGCGTGTCCACCTGGCGCAGGTGCAGGCCGGGCGCGATCTCGCCCGGCTCGACCGCGAGCGCGTCGGCCAGCGAGTGGGCGGTGTCGGTGGAGACGATGAGCGTCTTGAGGCCGCGGCGGGCCGCGAGCGTGGCGGTCGCGGCGGCGGCCGTCGTCTTGCCGACGCCGCCCTTACCGGTGAAGAGCAGGACGCGCGGGCTCAAGTCAGCGGCCTTCTACGCGCTTCTTGAGACCCTTGAGCGCGGTGTCCACGATCACTTTCTCCGCCTTGCGCTTGATCAGGCCGATCATGGGGACGCTGAGATCGACCGTCAGCTCGTATGTCACCTCGGTGTCACTGCCCGCGCCGGCCAGCCGGTAACTTCCCTTGAGCTCGGAGACCATCCTGCCCGGCTCCGCCACCTGCCAGCTGACGCCCTCGTCGCCCTGCCAGGCGTAGGCGAGGGTGTAGGAGTCGCTGATCGGGCCCGCGTCCAGGGCGAACCGGACCGTGCTCGGCCGGCCGTCCTCGTCGCGGGAGAGGACCTCCGCGCTCTTCACCTGGCCCGCCCACTGCGGGTAGGAGGGGAAGTCCGCGATGACCGCCATGACCTCGGCGCGGCCGGCGCCGATGGTGGTGCTCGAAGTGGTGCGATCAGCCATGCGAACACCGTAGTGCACAAACCACCGGTCGCGGCGGACCCGTGGAGGTGGCGGCCAGATCACCATTCCATGGCATACGGGACGCCCTTTCCGCGGAAGTGACCCACGTTCACGCACTCGGTGCGCCCGATCCTGGCGCGCGGGTGCAGCGGGTTGTGCACGTGGCCGAACAGGGCATAGCGCGGCTGGGTGCGCCTGATCGCCTCCAGCGTCGCCTCGCTGCCGCGCTCGAACCTCCTCGCGACCACGTCGTAGAGCAGCTCGGGCACCGCGGGCGGGATGTGGCAGCAGAGCACGTCCACCTCGCCGACGGCCTCGACCTTGGCGGCGTACTCCTCGTCGGCGATCTCGTACGGCGTGCGGTAGGGCGTCTTGAGCCCGCCGCCCACGAACCCGAACCGCAGGCCGCCGATCTCCGCCACCTCGCCGTCGAGCACCCGGTGGCCCGGCCTGAGGTAGTCGGCCCACAGGCGCGGGATGTCCACGTTGCCGTAGGTGAGGTAGGCGGGGGTGGGCATGGCGGCGAAGAGGGTGGCGTACTGGGCCCGCACGTTGCGCTCGATGTGCTCGCGCGGATCGCCGTCGAGGGTCGCCCACAGCCGCGCCGACATGGCCCTGGCCTCGTCGAACCGCTTGGCCGTGCGCAGGGCGATGAACCGCTCGGCGTTCTCGGCGCCGAACAGGTCGGCGAAGATGCCCTGCGCGTGGTCGTCGTAGTCGACGAACAGGATCAGGTCGCCGAGGCAGATCAGCGCGTCCGCCCCGTCACCCGCCCTGGCCAGTGCGTCGGCTCTGCCGTGGACGTCGCTGACGACATGGACCTTCATGAGGGGAATCCTAAGAGCCGCTGCTGCTAGCGTGAGAAATGCCCTTCATATCGCCTCAATGACGGAGCTACCGGCGCGTAACTTCAGCCGGTAACGTCCAGGCCATCCCCGAAGAGGAGTTGAGTTCGTGCGCGAGTACAGCGTCCCCGTCCTGGTCGACGTGCCTGCGTCCGCGGGTCTGGCCGACACCGTCTTCCGCCGGGCGGAGCAGGAGCCGGGCGCCGTGGTGATGCGCCGCAAGGCCGGCGACGGCTGGCCCGTCGTCACCGCCGCCGAGTTCCGCGACCAGGTGGCCGCGGTGGCCAAGGGGCTGATCGCGGCGGGCGTCGGCCACGGCGACAGAGTCGCGCTCATGTCGCGGACGCGGTACGAGTGGACGCTGGTCGACTACGCCATCTGGGCCGCCGGCGCGGTGACCGTGCCGATCTACGAGACCTCCTCCGCCGAACAGGTCAGGTGGATCCTGGAGGACAGCGCGGCCAAGGCGGCGTTCGTCGAGCTGGACACCCACGAGGAGGCCGTCAAGGAGGCCGCGCCCGGGCTGAAGTCGCTGTGGCGGGTGGACGGCGAGCTGGAGACCGGCGCCGTCACCGACGCCGACCTCGACGAGCGCAGGCGGCAGGTCGGCTCGTCCGACCTGGCCACGATCGTCTACACCTCCGGCACCACGGGCCGGCCCAAGGGCTGCCGGATCACCCACGACAACCTGCTGTTCACCGCGCTCAACGTGCTGCGGGGGCCGCTGGAGCCGCTGTTCGCGCGCAAGGACCCGGCGGCGCTGCTGTTCCTGCCCCTGGCCCACATCTTCGCCCGCATGATCCAGGTGGTGCTGTTCGAGGCGGGCGCGATCATCGCGCACACGCCCAACATGAAGAACGTCGCCCCCGACCTCCAGGACTTCAAGCCGACGTTCCTGCTGGGCGTGCCGCGCGTGTTCGAGAAGGTCTACAACGGCGCCGAGCAGAAGGCCGTCTCCGGCGGCAAGGGCAAGATCTTCGCCCGCGCGGTGGACGTGGCGGTGGCCTGGAGCAAGGCGGAGAGCTCGGGTGGCGCGCCGCTCGGGCTGCGGATTCGGCGGGCGGTCTTCGACAGGCTGGTCTACTCCAAGCTGCGCGCGGCCACCGGCGGCCGGCTCTCGGCGGCGGTGTCCGGCGGCTCCGCGCTGGGCGATCGGCTCGGCCACTTCTTCAGGGGCGTCGGCATCGAGGTCTTCGAGGGCTATGGCCTGACCGAGACCTCGGCTCCCGTCTCGGTCAACATGCCCGGCGCCAACAAGATCGGCACCGTGGGCAAGCCGCTGCCCGGCGTCACGCTGCGCATCGGCGACGACGGGGAGGTCCTGGCCAAGGGCCGCAACGTCTTCGCCGGCTACTGGGAGAACGACGCCGCCACCGCCGACGTGATCGACTCCGACGGCTGGTTCCACACGGGCGACCTGGGCGAGCTCGACGCCGACGGCTACCTGCGGATCACCGGCCGCAAGAAGGAGATCCTGGTCACGGCGGCGGGCAAGAACGTGGCGCCGGGACCCCTGGAGGACGCGCTGCGCGCCCATCCGCTGATCTCCCAGGCCATGATCGTGGGCGACGGGCGGCCGTTCGTCGCGGCCCTGATCACGCTCGACCCCGAGGCCGTGCCGGCCGGCTCCACCGTGGCGGGGCTGCGCGAGGATCCTGCGACGCAGGCCGAGATCCAGAGTGCGGTGGACCGGGCCAACCTGATGGTGTCCAAGGCCGAGCAGATCAAGAAGTTCGTGATCCTGGACACGGACATCACGGAGGAGAGCGGGCATCTGACGCCGACGCTCAAGGTGAAGCGCAATGTGGTGATGCGGGACTTCTCCGGCGAGATCGACAGGTTGTACGACGGGCGCTAGGTCCTTGGGAAAAATGCAGTGCCCGATTCGCACATATAGACACGGATAAAAAGCGAAATATTCTCACGAATAACCCGCCACAACATGTGTCGATTTTTCCGAATCAGGCCTGTTATACGCCTTCCGAACAGGGGAATCTCCATTCGATTCCCCTCTTCCCGGCGCCGATTCCCGGTGTATCCTCGGGGCAAAGAAAAGCACGGGACCGGAGATACACTGAATCCCCGGTCCCTACCTACAAAGGTAGAGGATTCAATCGTGAGTATCAAGGACGCCACCATCGAGGAACTCGGCGTCGAGTTCGCCACCAAGGTTCACAACGAGTTCGTCCAGACCCGCACCGACCAGATCATGATGGGCGAAGACCTCACCCGCCGCATCAACGGCGTCGCCAACCAGGTCAAGAGCCTGAATGGAACGGTCCAGAAGCTCGACACCAGGGTCGGGCGTCTCGAGAGCAAGGTCGATCAACTCGACGCCAGGGTCGGGAGCCTCGAAACCAAGGTCGACCGCCTCGACGCCAAGGTCGAGTGCCTGGAGGCCAAGGTCGACGCGGGGTTCGACAAGGTCGACGGGCAGATCTCCAGCCTGCAGAAGGGCCAGGTGGACATGATGAACATCCTCATCGCCATCCAGCGCAAGCTCGACATCAACTGACCGTGAGCATGTAGCCGCGAGGTTACGAAGAGGGCGGGCCGCGTACGTGGCCCGCCCTCTTCGCGTCCCTCAGGAAGCATCGACCGGCCGGGAGGTTGAGCGGCGAGGCGGCCGGATCCCAACAGGTTCCGACAGAGCCGGCCAGGCTGCACGACCCAGGTCCGGTACCACCGCTCTCGGGCATTCGTTCTGAAACTGTGCGTTGACAGTCGGAAATGTTCGATTTCTGATGAAAGAAGGTGAGGGAACTCGGGGGAATTTGAAGGGTCCGGCAAGGAGGAACCACCATGGCCCAACGCTCGCCGATCACCCGCCGTCATCTCCTGCTCGGGGCCGCCGCCACGTTCGGCGTGCCCGCCGTACTCGCCGGGTGCGGCTCGGACGCCCCGGCCCCCGCCCCCGGACGGCCGGGCGGCGATCTGGGTACGGTCACGATCGGCTCGAACGCCTCCGACGAGATCCCGAAGAAGAGCCTCGACACTGTGGTCAAGGGCTTCACGCAGGCCACGACCAGGATCAACACGGTCGACCACAACACCTTCCAGGAGAACATCAACCGCTATCTGCGCGGCACGCCGGAAGACGTCTTCACCTGGTTCGCCGGCTACCGCATGCAGTTCTTCGCCGAGCAGGGGCTGGCCACCGACATCTCGGACGTGTGGCAGGAGATCGGCGGCGGCTACACGCAGGCGTTCAAGGACCAGTCGACCGGGGTCGACGGCAAGCAGTACTTCATCCCGTTCACGTACTACCCGTGGGCGGTCTTCTACCGCAAGAGCGTGTGGCGGGAGAAGGGGTACACGCCGCCCGCCACGCTCGACGAGTTCACCGCGCTGGCCAGGAGGATGAAGACCGACGGGCTCATCCCGATCGCGTTCGCCGACAAGGACGGCTGGCCGGCGATGGGCACGTTCGACATCCTCAACATGCGCACGAACGGCTACGACTTCCACGTCTCGCTCATGGCCGGCAAGGAGTCGTGGACGGATCCGCGGGTCAAGCAGGTGTTCGACACCTGGCGGGGGCTGATGGAGTTCCACCAGCCGGCCGCGCTGGGCCGCACCTGGCAGGAGGCCGGGCAGTCGCTGGCGCAGAAGAAGACCGGGATGTACCTGCTCGGGATGTTCGTCGCGCAGCAGATCCCCGAGGCCGACCGCGACGACCTCGACTTCTTCACCTTCCCCGAGATCAACCCGGCGTACGGGACCGACTCGATCGACGCCCCCATCGACGGCTACATGATCTCGGCCAAGGCCAAGAACGTCGAGGGCGCCAAGGCGCTGCTCAAGCACTTCGCCCAGCCCGCCTCGCAGAACATCGCCACCGGGCTGGACCCCGGCACGCTGGCCGCCAGCTCCCAGGCCGACACCTCCGGCTACAGCGCCCTGCAGAAGCGCGGCGCGGAGCTGGTGTCGAAGGCCACCCACATCGCGCAGTTCCTCGACCGCGATACGCGGCCCGACTTCGCCTCCACGGTGATGATCCCGTCGCTGCAGTCGTTCGTCGGCGAGCCGGACGAGATCGACTCCCTGCTGAAGAGCATCGAGCAGCAGAAGGCGAACATCTTCCGCTGATGGCCGTCAAGACCCGTCGCTACTCCGCCCGCGACGTGACCATCCTGGTCATCGGGCTGGGGGTGGCCATCGTCGTCAACGTGGGCCTCATCTGGGGGCCCACGCTGGCCTCCGTCGGGCTCTCCGGCACCGATTGGAACGGCATCGGGCCGATCGAGTGGATCGGCGGCCGCAACTACCACGACCTGGCGGCCGAGTATCCGCCGTTCTGGTCGGCGGTCCGCAACAACGTGCTGTGGCTGGGCTTCCTGGGGCTGGTCGCGACGCCGTTCGGGCTGTTCTGCGCGGTGCTGCTGGATCGGCGGCTGCGGTTGTCGCGGTTCTACCAGAGCGCCCTGTACATGCCGGTGGTGCTGTCGCTGGCCGTGGTCGGCTTCATCGCGCAGCTCGTCTACTCCTCCGACTACGGCGTGCTGAACGCGGTGAGCGGGCTGAGCGTGGACTGGCTGGGCGACAGCTCCATCAACATCTGGGTGGTCATGGTGGCGGCGGCCTGGCGGCACGTCGGCTACGTCATGATCATCTATCTGGCGGGGCTGAAGGCGGTCGATCCGGCGCTGAAGGAGGCGGCGGCGATCGACGGGGCCGATGAGCGGCAGGCGTTCTTCCGGGTGGTGTTCCCGACGCTGCGGCCGGTGAACGTGATCGTGCTGGTCATCACGGTGATCGAGGCGCTGCGGGCGTTCGACGTCGTCTACGCCATCAACAAGGGCAGGAACGGGCTGGAGCTGCTGTCGGTGCTGGTCACGGAGAACATCGTGGGCGAGGCCAGCAGGATCGGGTTCGGCTCGGCGATCGCGGTGATCCTGCTGGTGATCTCGATCGGGTTCATCGTCACGTACCTGTCGCAGCTGTTCAGGGAGGAACGATGACGCTCACCGCCCCCGCCGCCGCTCCCCCCGCCCAGGAGCGGCCCGCCGCGCCGCGGCGCCCGGTCCGGCCGCTGCGGGTCCTGCTGCACGTCTTCCTGGGGCTGGTGGCGCTGGGGTGGCTGCTGCCG
Source organism: Nonomuraea fuscirosea (assembly GCF_035917475.1). Lineage (NCBI taxonomy): Bacteria > Bacillati > Actinomycetota > Actinomycetes > Streptosporangiales > Streptosporangiaceae > Nonomuraea > Nonomuraea fuscirosea. The sequence goes on from NZ_CP109074.1 coordinate 6,327,565, forward strand.
CTGGCGCTCGCGGTGTACGCCTCGGTACGGCCGTACGAGGAGACCGCCCGGCTCGGCTACGTGTCGATGCCGGAACATCTCACGCTCGACTACTACGTACAGGCGTGGACACAGGCCGAACTGCCGCGCTACTACCTGAACACGCTGATCATCGTGGTGCCCGGCGTGGTGGTGACGCTCTTCCTCGCCTCGTTCACGGCGTTCGCGATCGCCCGGCTGCGCGTCCCCGGGCGCAAGGTCCTGCTGATCGTGTTCACCGCGGGCAACCTGCTGCCGCCGCAGGTGCTCATCACCCCGCTGTACACGTTCTACACGCTCGTCCCGCTGCCCGAGTGGCTGTCGGACTCGCAGTCGCTCTATGACTCCTACCTGGGGTTGATCCTCATCCACGTGGCCTTCCAGTTCGGCTTCTGCGTGTTCGTGATGGCGAACTTCATGCGCACGATCCCGGAGGAGATCACCGAGGCGGCGCTGGTGGACGGGGCGGGGGTGTGGAAGCGGTACTGGCGGCTGACGCTGCCGCTGTGCCGGCCGGTGCTGGCGGCGCTGTCGACGCTGCAGTTCACCTGGATGTACAACGACTTCCTGTGGGCGCTGGTGCTGATGTCGTCGGGCGACAAGCTGCCCGTCACCTCGGCGCTGAACAACCTGCGCGGCCAGTTCTTCACCGACTACAACCTGCTGGCGGCCGGGTCGATGCTGGTGGCGCTGCCGACGCTGATCGTCTTCCAGTTGCTGCACAAGCAGTTCGTCGCCGGGCTGACGCTGGGCTCGACCAAAGGCTGAGAGCCAGAACTAGAGCAGGGCGTGGAAGCGGGCGGCCACCTGGTCCCACGCCCACTCGCGGGCGATCCAGTCGCGGCCGCCCCGGCCCAGCTTGCGCGCCTTGTCCGGGTCGCTCAGCAGCTCCACGACGGCCTGGGCCACCTCGCCCGGGTCCTCGCCGTCGACCACGAGCCCGGTGTCGCCGGGCCGCACCGCGTCCGGCGCGCCGCCGGACGCGCCCGCCACCACCGGCAGCCCGGTCGCGGACGCCTCCAGGAACACGATCCCGAGCCCTTCCACGTCCACCCCTTTCAGCCGGGTACGGCACGGCATCGCGAACACGTCCGCCACCGCGTAGTAGCCGGGCAGGCTCGCCGCCGGAACCGTGCCGGTGAACCTGATCGACTCCCGCCCGGCCGCCAGGCGCTCCAGCGTCCGCCGGTAGGGGCCGCCGCCCACCAGCAGCAGCACCGCGTCGGGCACCGCGCGCAGCACCTGGGGCCAGGCTCTGATGAGCTGGTCCTGGCCCTTGCGCGGCACCAGGCGCGAGACGCACACGACCACGGGCCGGCCGGCCAGGCCGAGCGCGGCCCGGAATCCCGGCGGGGCCGCGCCGGGGTGGAACTGCTCGACGTCCACGCCGGGCGCGAGGCGGACCAGCTTGGCCTCCGGGATGGCGGCGGTCAGCCGTTCGCGGGTGTAGTCGCCCAGGTAGGTCACCACGTCGGCGTGCGCGCCGATCCTGCGCAGCACCGAGCGGAAGCCCGGCGCGCTCGCCCAGGACGCCTCGTGGCCGTGGGTGAGCATCACCGTCCGCCGCGCGCCGGCGCCGCGCAGGCGGGGGGCGAGCAGCCCGAGCGGGGCCGCGGCCCCGAACACGACGGTCCGCGCTCCGTGCTCGGCCACGAGCCGGGCCGCCGTCCGGGCGACGGCCGGGGTGGGCAGCATCAGCCGCGTCGGGTGCCGGACGACCCGGTACGGCTGGCGCCGGTCGAACTCCGCGCAGCCCGGCCAGGCGGGGGCGTAGACCACCGCGTCCGGCGTGCGCAGCGCAAGCCCGTGCACGAACGACTGGATGCCGCCCGGCCTGGGCGGGAAGTCGTTGGTGACGAAGAGCACGCTGCTCGGCCGGCCGCTCGCGGGGTGGGTCACGGTCGCGGGACGCCGTTCAGCTCGGCCCAGGCGCGGGCCAGCGCGATGCGCTCGGGGGCGGAGGGATGGGAGGCATAGAGCACATATTCCACCGCATCCGGCGACAAGTCGGAAATATTGGTCAATGCGAGGCGTCGCTGCATGGCCACGAACGTGGCCGGGTCCCGGGTGAGGTCGAGCGCGTGCGCGTCGGCCCTGGCCTCGACGTGCCGGCTGATCAGGTTCTGGGCGGGGCCGAGGAGCAGCGAGCCGAGGGTGATCAGGCCCATGAGCGCGCCGGTCGCGCGGGGGTCGGTGATCGAGGTGACGCCGGTGCGCCGCCGTACCGGGCCGAAGATCAGGAACAGCGCGATCACGCCCAGAGCCGGCCCGAGGGCGCCGAGGAGCGTGCCGTGCAGCACGTCGTCGTGCTCGGCGTGGCCGAGCTCGTGCGCCACGACCAGCGCGACCTCCCGCTCGGGAGCCCGCAGCAGCGTGTCGTAGACGACGATGCGCCGGGTGGCGCCGAAGCCCGACACGTACGCGTTGAGCGCCGTCGTCCTGCGCGAGGCGTCGGCCACCAGCACGTCCTCGACCGGCACGCCGTCACGCCGGGCCAGCTCCAGCAGCTCGGTACGGAGCGGGCCCTGCCGCATCGAGGTGAAGTCGTTGAAGATCGGCTCGAACACCACCGGATACACGAACGACGCCGCCACCGTCAGCGCGAAGGCGCCCGCCGCCGCCGGGATCCACCAGCGCCTGACCCTGCGGGCCAGCGCCATCAGGGCCAGCAGCATGACGCAGAGCAGGAACGCCTGCACGCCCATGCTCTTCAGCCGGTCCCCCGCCCAGCCGGACCAGTCCTGGACCGACAGGCCGTAGTCGCGCAGGATCGTCTCGTACCAGACACCCAGCGGCCACCTGATCAGCTCGGTGATCGCGGTGATCAGCAGGACGCCGAGGATCACCCGCAACCACCACGGGCCCCTGAGCCGGCCGGTCACCTTCGCGCCGAACGGGGTGGCGACGAGCAGCCCGGCGACGATCACCGTGAGGGCGAGTGAGAGGTAGGCGGGCAGGCTCGTGGCCGCGTCGAAGGCGCGCGCCTTCGCGATCTGGGCGGCGGTGAAGTCGCGGGACGGGTCCGGCGGGCCGCCGGTCAGCGCCTGCCAGGGCGTGCTGAACGCGGCCACGGCCAGGACGGCGAGGCCGAGCAGCACGAGCGTGATCGCCGCCGGCCGCCTGAGGTCGCTGCCGGGCTCCTGCTCCCCCACAGCCCCCTCCTCCCCTCCCTCCGGCCCGCCACGCCTCTCCCCCGCGGCTGCAGGCCCAGGGGCGAGTTCCGGGGCGGTCACCGCCGTCGTGGCGCCGTCCGGGGCCTCGTCCTGTCCCGGTGAGTCCTCCGCGTCCTGCTGTTCGCTCATCTGCCTGCCCTTCACCCGAGCTGATCCCGCACGTACGCGCGCCACGCTGCCGTCAGTGTGGCGGTCGTGAGTCCGCGTGCGGCGAGCGCCCGGTCGGCTCCGGAGGCCCTGGCCGCACGGTAGAGCCTCACCAGGGTCTCCTCACCGAACCGGCCGGCGAGGAAGCGACACGCCAGCCACGCCTCCTGGTACGCCCGCGCCGGCCGCGCCGGGTCCCGATCGTCCATCGCGAAGTCAGCGGGGCCTGGCAGTGCGTCCGGCAGGCGTCCGGCCCGTACCTCGGCGGCGAGTTCTGCGGCGACGGTCATCACGGGCAGCCCGGCGTCGCGGTAGCCCACGTAGTCGGCGAACCCTTCGTACAGCCAGACGGGGAGGCCGTCCGTGCCCGCCACGACGTGGGTGAGCTCATGGGCGAGCACCACGTCCTTACCCGTGGGGGTGAGGGTGGCGAAGAGCTCGGGAACGATGATCACGCGCCCGCCGTCGGCCAGCGCGGCCAGCCCGTCGGCCCGGGCCACGCGCGCCAGGCGGGCGGCCTCCTGGGCGGATTCCGGCACGATCACCAGCGGGCGCACGGGTCTGCCGAGCACCAGGCCCACTCTGAGCCCGGCCCTGTCGGCCCGAGCCGCCATCTCCTCCAGCCCGCCGCCATCGCTGCCGTCGCGGCCGTCGTCACCACTGCCGTGGCCCACGATCGTGGCGTGCCGTCCGCGGCGGATCACCGTGTCGCGGCCCGGCCAGAGGTCGCGGGCCTCCGGGGGAAGGATCGGGGAGTCGGGGAGCGGCGCGCCGCCGGAGGCGAGGAGCAGCAGGCCGGCCACCACGGCTCGTCGGCTCACCTGCTCGGACACGAAGCCCGATCGTAGCCGGACCCGCACGGGCTTCATCCCGGCCGGGCCGCACCGGCGTTCCGGATGCCGGCGTGCCGTGGGGTGACCCCGGACGGGCGGGGAGCCCGACGGGGTGGCTCCGGACGAGTGGGGAGCCCTGTGGAGTGGCTCCGGGCGGGTGGGGAGCCCAGCGGGGTGGCTCCGTGGGGATGGTCTGGACGTGCGAGAGCCCCGTCCGGGTCCGGGAAAGTCTCCGTGGATCCGGGCGGGGCTTCTTCACATGCCGGGACGGACCGCGCCGACGAATGACGACCTGCGCCAACCGCCCAGCTTGTCGATGCGCACCCGTTCGCCTGTCCGAGGCGAGTGGATCATCTTGCCCTTGCCGACGTACATGCCGACGTGACCGAGCCCGCTGAAGAACATGAGATCACCGGGCTTCAGGTGCCGCCAGGAGATCTTGTTCCTGATGCGGGCGAACTGGCTGCTCGCCACCCGCGGGAGCTTCACCCCGGCTCGTTTCCAGGCGAACTGGACGAGACCGGAGCAGTCAAACGAACCAGGACCTGTGGCTCCGTACCGATACGGGTCACCGATCTGGTTCTTGGCCACGGCGACGGCCTTGCGGGCCTTCGCTTGCTGCCGAGCGACCTTGGCTGCCCTTCGCTGGGCGGCCGTGACCTTCTTCGAGGTCTTAGCGGTGGTTTCCGCTTTCACCGTCGTGACGGTCGATTCGCTCGTCGTCTCCGCCTGAGCCGTTGGGGCATGGAGGATGGCACCTCCGGCCGTCACGGTCATGGTGAGCGCTACGCCACTCAGGGCAAGGCGGGACAGACGGGGGTTCTGCAGGGAGCTGGACAGGATTTCTCCTTGTGTCTTCCACGAACGCCTACCGGGTTAGCTGACGGATTCGGGCCTGGAAGTCGCCCTACGGCGCGATACGCGCGCCGATTCACCCCTGATCCCTGGGGAAACGTGGGATCGCTGGGTCCCCGGCTCCGTGCCTCCTGGCTGCACGGATTCGGCAGGTCGAAGCCCCGATGAACATGGGGATATCGGGGGACGACCGGCGGATCTCTATCTGTCTCACATCGGGAGGGGACCGATGCGGGTTCGCGGCGCCATGGCTTGTGCACCGCGACGACGCCAGAAGCTACGCGCAAAGTTCAAGGATCGGCAAAGCGTGAGCCTGGCTGTAAAGATCAGACAGAGGACCTTGTCAGATTCGAAACCCCTGCTGGAACACCAGGTTCTGTTATGGAAATGTGACCCTGCTCACACTTGCGCGAACACAAGATTGTCAGGTCCCAATTGTCGCTTATGTCACAGATTTCACGCCTAAATCATGCGTTCTCCACCTGGGAGCGCTCCCGAGGCTTGTGACCGCCTTGCGGGAGAGCACGGGAAATATCCGCATATGTACGGCAGGAACCGTAGGCATCGCAGCAGATCAAGAAAGACTTTCACTGCACGAAGCCGTCGTTGAAACGATGATCCATAGTAACGGAAGGCAGAAAAAAGGTCCCGCCGGAAGCCGCGAACGGCGAGACGGCGGGACCGGAAACCAGCGTTACGGGCGGACGGCCCCCACCAGGGTGCTGCCGTACGCCGAGAGCTTGACCACCTTGACGACGTCGCCCGTCTGCGGCGCGTGCACGATCTGCCCGTTGCCCGCGTACATGCTGACGTGCCCCAGCCCCGCGCTGAAGATGAGGTCACCGGGCTGCAGCGACTTGATGTCCACCTTGCGGCTGGCGCCCCACGACCACTGCTGCCACGTCGTCCGGGGCAGCGAGACCCCGGCCGCCCGCCAGGCCGCCTGGGTCAGCCCTGAGCAGTCGTACGCGCCCGGGCCCGTGCCGCCGAACCGGTAGGGCTTGCCCACCTGCGCGAACGCGAACCGCAGGGCCGCCGCCGCGCTGCCCGAGGCGGGGCCGGTGTACTTGAGGCCCACGCTGTTGGGGTTGCCCGGATTGTAGGCGCCCAGCTTCTCCAGCAGTTTCTTCTGATCCTTGATCAGCTTCAGGATCTCCGAGCGTTCTTTCTCGACCGCGTCGCGTTCCTTGTCGGCGTCCTGCAGCGCCTTCTGCGCCTTGCCGCGCTCGACCTTCAGGCCCCGGTTCTCCCGGTCGAAGGCCGCCAACTTCTCGGCCTTCTCCTGCGAGACCTGCCCGGCCAGGGCCAGCCCGGCGAGCATGTCCTGCGGGTCGGGAGAGCCGAAGATACCGGGCCATGAGGTGACGTCGTTGCCGGCCTGGTAACTGGAGACCGCCATGCCGACGACCTCCGCCCGCAGGTCCGCGACCGTCGCGAGCTTGCGCTTGTAGCTCGTGTTCAGCTCGCCGTACGTGGACCTGGCCTTCTTGTAGCGCTCGGTCGCCGTGTTGTAGCGGTCGACGACCTTGTCGGCCTTGTCGTTGAGCTTGTCGAGCTTGGCCTTCGCCTGCGCGAGCGTGGGCTTGGGGTCAGCTGTGGCCGCCCCCATGGGGATCAGCATCAGCCCGAACGCGAGACCCGTGGCCACCGGCACCCGGCCAAACCTCACTGTGTCGCCTCCCAGGGATTATATCTGGGGCGAAATAGTACAGAAGTGGCGGGTGTGGTTCACCAAAACCGCCATTTCGTAACTTAGGCGCGACCGAGCCTGCGCAGCAGCAAACCTGACGGAACGGGTCTGGCGCCCATCCGCCTGACAGACTCGGCGACTTCGCGGTCCGACGACACCACGGCCATGGCCCGGCCCGGCGGTTCGGCGCGGACGAGCTGGCGGATGAGGTCGTCGGCGATCTCCCCCGGCGCGCTGAACAGCACCCGCACCCCGCGAGGGGCCGTCACCTGCACGGGGGCGTTCAGCTCCGCCCCGTCGAACACCACGGTCACCTCGACCCTGGTCTGCGCCACCAGCCCGCCGAGCCCGGTCATGAGCCGGTTGCGCTGGTCGGCCAGGGTGAGGGTGCCGTAGCCGGTTTTGGTGACGTTGTAGCCGTCGATGATCAGGTGCACCTGGGGCAGGGCCAGCAGCTGGTCGAGCAGCTGCGGGTCATCGTCGGCCAGGGCCCGCGCGGGGACGCCGCGCACACCGGGGCGCTCGCCGGTGACCGCGGCGACAGAGTCGGCCGGCCGGCTGATCGTGGTGGGCAGGGCCAGCTCGCGGCGCAGCCCGGCCGAGGCGTCCTGCAGCGCGTCGAGCAGCACCCGTACGCGGGCGTCCTCGATGCTCCTGCCCTCGCGGGCGGCCCGGCGTGAGGCTTCGAGCTGCTTCTCCACGTCGGCCAGCCGCTCGCGCAGCCGGCGCAGCTCGGACTCGCCCGCGCTGCCGGCGGCGGTGGCGGCGTGCCTGGCCTCCTCGGCGGCCTGCTCCATCTCCTCGGCTCGGCGCACCGCGCCCTTCGCGCGCTCGCGGGCGTCGTGCAGCTTGCGGCGCAGGTCGGAGTTCTCCGCGCGGGCCGCCCTGATCTGCTCGCGCAGCCGGTCGGCCTCCTCCTTGGCGGCGCTCTTCTGCGTGGCCAGCTGCTCGCGCAGCCGGGCCACCACCTCCTCGCGCTCCGAGCCCTCGGCCGCGACGGCGGAGCGCTCCAGGTCGGCGCGGGCGGTCTCGATCATCTCCTCCCAGCCGGGCGGCCGGGTGAGATAGGCCGCCGCGGCCACGAGCACGGGATCGGCGGCGGGCGGCACGTTGCCCTCGGCCAGCGAGGCGATCAGCTCGGGCCAGCCGGCGGCCACGGACTCGGCGACCAGCTCACGGAACTTCTTGTCGTTCTCCAGCTGCGCCGCGATGGGCGCGCTGCCCAGCTTGGCCCGTTTGCGGGGATCGAACTTGGCGATGCCGCGCAGGGGCGGAGGCACCGAGGCAGCGGGCATCGTCCCGAGAACCTGAGAGGCCAGATCGACCACGTTGAGCCGCACCTGCTCGGGAAGCGGGCGAGACAGGCCTTCACCCGCTGAACTCATCCCACTTGTCCCTTCGTGACATGCCCTTTCAGACAAGGGTACGGCTGTTGCGTACCTGACCGTAACGACCACCCGTATATGGACAAGCGCTTGCTAGGCGGTATACGACTGTCGAAGGACAGATGTCCATCCGGGAGGCCCGTCGTGACGGAGCAGATGCGCACCTCCACCCGTGACCTGGAAGAACTGCGCCGGCGCGCCACCACGTGGCTGCGCGCCAAGGTCGGTGACGGCGCCACGGTGTCCGAGATGTCCAGGCCGTCGGAGAACGGCATGTCGAGCGAGACCCTGTTCTTCACCGCCACCTGGAACGGGCGCGCCACCCGCTGCGTGGCCAGGCTCGCACCAGCGCCGGAAGCCGTTCCGGTCTTCCCCTCCTACGACCTGGAGGCCCAGTTCACCATCATGCGCCTGGCCAGGGAAAAAGCTGGGATTCCAGCGCCGCGCACGCTCTGGTTCGAGCCGGATCCCGGGCCGCTCGGCACGCCGTTCTTCGTCATGGAGCGGGCCGAGGGCGAGGTGCCGGCGGACGTGATGCCGTACACGTTCGGCGGCTGGTTGTACGACGCCTCCCCCGAGGACCAGCGCCGGCTGCAGGACGGCAGCGTGGCCGTGCTGGCCGCGCTGCACCGGACCGCGTTCACCCCGGCCGAGCTGGCCCCGTTCGGAGCTCCCGGGCTGCGCGCGCACGTCGACGCGCAGCGCGTCTATTACGAATGGGCGCACGGCGCGCACCGCGTTCCCCTGCTGGAGCGGGCCTTCGACCGGCTGGAACAGCTCTGGCCGGACGATCCGGGGCCCGACGTGCTGCTCTGGGGCGACGCCAGGATCGGCAACCTGATGTTCCAGGACTTCACGCCGGTCGCGGTGTTCGACTGGGAGATGGCCGCGGTGGGGCCGTGCGAGCTGGACCTGTCCTGGATGATCTTCTTACACCGCTTCTTCCAGGACCTCACCACCGGCGGCGGCCTGCCCGGCATGCCCGGCTTCATGCGCGCGGAGGACGTCTGCCGCACCTACCGCGACCTGACCGGGTACGAGCCGCGCCACCTGCACTTCTACGAGTTGTACGCCGCCCTGCGGCACGGCGTCATCATGGCCAGGATCTGGCAGCGCAGGATCCGCTTCGGCGAGCAGACCATGCCGGACGACCCCGACGACATGGTGCTGCACCGGGCCACCATCGAGGAACTGCTGGCCGGCTACGAGCCCGCGTCGTAGACGAGCAGCGCCACCTGGACCCGGTTGTTGAGCTCCAGCTTGGTCAGGATCCGGGAGACATGTGCCTTGACCGTGGGCACGCTCATGTACAGCTCGCGCCCGATCTCGGCGTTGGACCTGCCCTGCCCGACGGCCATGGCGACCTCGCGCTCCCGCTCGCTCAGCCGGTCGAGCAGCTTCCTCGACCGGTGGGTGCGCTCGCCCGCGCCGCCGTCGGAGACGTGGGTGATGAGCTGCCGGGTCACCGCCGGCGACAGGATCGGCTCGCCCGAGGCCACCTTCCTGATCGCCTGGACCAGGTCGCCGGGCGCGATGTCCTTGAGCAGGAACCCGGCCGCCCCCGCGCGCAGCGCCCGCAGCACCTGGGCGTCGGCGTGGAACGTGGTCAGCACCACCACCTCGGGCGGCGCGGGCCTGCGGCGCAGCGTCTCGGTGGCGGTGAGCCCGTCGATGCCCGGCATGCGGATGTCCATCAGCACGACGTCGGGCCGGTGCTCGGCCACCAGGGGCGGCACCTCGGAGCCGTCGCCGGCCTCCGCGACGATCTCGATGTCGGCCACGCCGCCGAGGATCATCGACAGCCCGGCGCGCACCATCGCGTCGTCGTCCACGATCAGCACCCTGACGGGCGGCGCGCCTGTGTGCTCCGCGGCGGGCGTGCTCATGTGTCGTCCTCCCGAGTCGTCTCCACCGGCCACGGCAGCCAGGCGCGTACCACGAACTCCCCCTGCGGCGTCGCGCCGTGCTCAAGCCGGCCGCCCGCGAGCTCGGCCCGCTCCGTCAGCCCGATCAGCCCGGCCCCCGCGCCGGGGATGCGCCCGGGAATGCGCGCCGACTGCCGCGCCCACAGGGGGTTGCTCACCTCCACGGACAGCTCCTTGCCGCGCTCGCCCGCCACGACGACGCGCACCGGCACCGCGCCCGCGTGCTTGCGCGCGTTGGTGAGCGCCTCCTGGACGATGCGGTAGAGGTTACGGCCCAGCCCTTCCGGCGCGCCCGCGACCCGCAAGTCGAGCTGGACGTCCATGCCCGCATGACGGCACTCCTCGACCAGCGCCGGCAGGTCGGCGAGCGTGGGCTGCGGCCGGTCGGGCACCACGTCGTCGCCGTCGGGCGCGGAGTGGCGCAGCACGCCGATCACCTCGCGCAGATCCTGCAGCGCCAGGTGGGCGTTGGTCCTGATCGCCCCGGCCGCCCTGGCGATCTCGGCCGCGGGCGCGTCGGGCCGGAACTCCAGCGCCCCCGCGTGCAGGCTGAGCATCGAGATGCGGTGGGCCAGCACGTCGTGCATCTCCCTGGCGATGCGCTCGCGTTCGAGCCGTTTGGCCTCCTCGGCGGCGCCGTCGGCGCGCTGCCTGAGCGACCAGACGAGCTGACGCCTGGCCCTGACCACGATGCCCCACGCGAAGACGGTCAGCACGACCGCGACGCCGAGCGCCGCCGCCCACCCCCTCTCCATGTCGGTCTGCGGGCGCAGGACGACGTACGGGGCCAAAGTGAGCAGGTTGAGCAGGGTGACCGGCCCCGACACCTTGAACGGCCGGTGCACCGCCACCGTGAACAGCGCGACCACCGCGGCGCCGCCGACCAGCTCCAGATAGGACGAGAGCACGGCGAGCACCACCGCTAGCCCGACCGGCCACCTGCGCCGCAGCCACACCGACACGCACGAGAGCGCCCCCGTCACCTGCTCGACCGCCATCAGCGGCACCGGCTGGTTCTGCGCGTCGAGCTCCACCATCGACAGGAACGTCAGGCCGCAGGCGAACAGGAACATGGCGGTGTCGACGATCCAGTCGCGGGTCGAGCGCCGCACCCGCCGGCCCGCGCCGCCGTCGCCGAGCAGCACCGACGGCAGCGCCCACCGGTATTCGTGGGCGCGGAGGCCGTCTTCCCGCGGTCGCGTCACGTTCACCGAGGTTACGGCCTGTCCGGGCGCGGCGACAGCGACCAAAGTCGGTGTCCGCGCAGACCTACGGCGGACGCGGAGGCGGTTCCGGCGCGATGAGACTTGCGGCATGCAAGCGGCATTGACGGCATTCGGCTGGCTGCTGCTCCTCCAAGGGGCGGGCGGCCTGATCAACTCGCTGCTGGGCTGGTGGCGGTGGGCGCACGACCTGCTCGTGGTCAACCTCCTTCCCGTGCTGCGGGGATACGAGGTGTTCGCCTCCATCGTGCTCGGCGTGCTCGGCTTCGCGCTGCTCGCCGTCAGCGCGTCCGCGAAGCGGGCGGAGGAGGGAAGATGAGCGCGACCACGTTGCGGCCGCCGCGGCACCGGGCCGATCCCCGGGCGGTGGCCTGGTGGACCGTGCAGTGGCTGATCCTCATGGTGCCGGTGACGGGGGCGGCGGTGGCGGCGTACTGGTTCCTGACGGAGCGGCCGGTCTGGCTGGGCGCCGTCGTCGCGGTGTTCGCGGCCGGGTGCCTGGTCCTGGCCGTGGTGGCGCCGCGGGCGGCGTACCGGGTGGAGCGGTGGGAGGTCACCGACCAGGCGGTCTACACGCGCAAGGGCTGGCTGACGCACACCTGGCGGGTGGCGCCGATGTCGCGGATCCAGCGGGTGGACACCGCGAGGGGGCCACTGCAGCGCCTGTTCGGGCTGGCGGACGTCACGGTGACGACGGCGTCGTCGGCGGGAGCCGTCAAGATCGAGGCGCTGGACCACGAGGTGGCGGCCGACCTGGCCGAACGCCTGACCGCGATCACGCACGCCACCCAGGGGGACGCGACGTGACCACCCACTCTCAGGCCCCTGGAGGCGCGCCCACAGCGGGGGCCGGCGTCGGGGTAACGGCCGACGCCGACGCGAGGCGCGCGACGCAAGCGGGGGCCATGACGGAAGCCGGACACGTACCCGAGACCGGCGGCGTGGCCGAAGCCGGACGCGGCGGTGGGCCCGGGGCCGGGGGCGCGGCGGGAGTGGGAGGGGCGTCCAAGGTCGGGAGCGTGGCGGAGACGGGAGGGGGTGGGTGGCGGCGGCTGGCGGGGCGGAGTCCGTGGGCGTCGGGGGTGAAGTCGCTGGCCGTCGTGGTGGGGGCGGTGGCCGGGGTCGTGCGGTTTCTGGCGGGCAGGGACTGGCCGTTCTGGGGGGTGGTCGGGGTCTGCGCGGGCGTCGCGGTGCTGATCGTCGCCGGTGCGGCCGCGTACGACGTGCTCCGGCTGCGCGCCGCCCGCTGGCGGCTCACCCCCGAGCGCCTGGAACTGCGCTCAGGCGTCACCACCCGGCGGCACCGCTCGGTCCCGCGCGACCGGGTGCGCAGCGTGGACCTGCGCGCCGACCCCGTACGCCGGATGTTCGGCCTGACCGTGGTCAAGGTCGGCACGGGAGAGCAGGCGGGCGACGACACCGAACTCGTCCTCGACTCCCTCGGCAGGCGCGAGGCCGAGTCCCTGCGCCGCGTCCTGCTGCACCAGAGCGAGCCGACCGAGCGAGCGGACAAGACGTCGGTGGACAAGACGTCGGTGGACAAGACGTCGGTGGACAAGACGCGGGCGGATGGACTGCTGGCGGACGGGACGCGGGCGGATGGACTGCTGGCGGACGGGACGCGGGCGGATGGGCTGGTGGCGGAGCTGCGCTGGTCGTGGCTCAGGTACGCGCCGCTGTCGGTGTGGACCTTCACCGGCGCGGCGGTGGTGCTCGGCGCGTTGTACAAGGCGCTCGACGCGTTCGGGCTGAAGAAGGTCACCGGCCGGCTGGCGGCCGGGGTGTGGGACTGGGTGGTGACGCTGCCGCTGCTCGCGGTGCCCGTGCTGCTGGCGGCCAACCTGCTGGTCGGAGTGCTGGGCGCGGGGCTGCTGTTCGCCGAGTCGTGGGGCGGTTACCGCCTCGAACGCGAGCCGGGCCGGCTCCGGGTCCGGCGCGGCCTGCTGACCAGCCGTTCCCTCACCCTGGAGGAACGCAGGCTGCGCGGGGTGGAGATCAGCGAGCCGCTGCTGCTGCGGCTGGGCGGCGGGGCGAGGGTGAGGACCGTCGCCACCGGGCTGAGCACGTCGGGGGGCGACGAGAGCGAGGACGCCTCCACGCTCACCCCGCCGCTCCCCCGCGCCCTGGCCATGCGGATCGCCGCCCTGGTCGCCGGCGCCGGGCTGCCCGCCCTGACACCGCACCCGCCGGCCGCGCGGCGCAGGCGGATCGTCCGGGCGGTGGTGACGGCCCTGGTGACGGCGCTGGTGACGGCGCTGGTCACCGCCCTGGCAGCGGTCCTGACAAGGGCCCTGGTGACGCCTCCGCTGCCGGGCCCGGCGACGGGCGTGGCGGGGGGAGCGGCGCCGGTGGACGGCCGGATGAACGGTCAGGTGGCCGGCTGGCTGAACGGTCGGGGGGACGGTCAGGTGATCGGCTGGCTGGACGGTGGGGTGGGCGACTTGGTGTGGAGCTGGGTTTGGGTGCTGCCCGTGATGGTGCTGGCATTCGGGCTGTGGCTGGCCGTGGCGGGTGCCGCGAGCCTGGGGCACGCGCTGAGCTCCCGGCATCTGGTCATCAGGAGAGGCGCCGTGGCCAGGCGGACGGTCGCGCTGGAGCGCAGGGGCATCGCCGGCTGGACGATCACCGAGTCGTACTTCCAGCGCCGGGCCGGGCTCCTGACCGTGCGCGCCACGACGGCGGCGGGGAAGGGGCACTACGAGGTGGTGGACGTGGGCCACGGCGACGGGCTCGACCTGGCTGATCGGGCGGTGCCGGGGTTGCTCGCCCCCTTCCTGAGCCGGCGAACCGCCGGCCGGAGGCGATGAAGGACCGGGAAGGACCCGGGCGATGACCAGCGAGGACTCGGGCCAAGGCCGGCGAGGACCGGCGCGAGGCCGGGAGATGAAAGGAGCCGCGCGATCCCCCATGGTTTGCCCATGCCCCTGTACTGGACAAACGTGATCGCGCGGCTCAAGTGCTTGCAGATATAACGTTATTTGTCCCACTTGCAACCGGGTTGCAGCCTCATTGACCGTTGACGCGCCTCTCCAGTCAGGGAGATGATCCAGCCCGTGTCGACCGGATCGGCGCTCGCCTGTCGCGCCCTCACCTGCCGCGCCGGGGGCCGTACGATCATCGACGGCCTGACCCTCGAATTCGCCCCCGGCGAGCGGGTCGCGCTCATGGGCCCGTCGGGCTCGGGCAAGACGACGTTGCTGACCACGCTGGCCGGGCTGCTCCCGCCGGCCGGCGGCCGGGTCCTGGTGCGGGGCGTGCCGCTGGACGAGCGGCCCGAGCTGCGGGCCGGGCTGGCGCTGGTCTTCCAGTCGTACGGGCTGCTGACCCTGCTCACGGCGGCCGAGAACGTCGAGGTCGCGCTCCGCGCGGGCGGGTGCGCGCCGCGCGAGGCGATGCGGCTGGCCGCGGACGCGCTGGAGCGGCTGCGGGTGGCCAGGTTCGCCGATCACCTGGTCGAGGAGCTGTCGGGCGGGCAGCAGCAGCGGGTCGCGGTGGCCAGGGCGCTGGCGCTGCGGCCCCGGGTGCTGCTGGCCGACGAGCCGACGGCCGAGCAGGACGCCGTCCACCGCGCCGTCGTCCTGGACGAGCTGCTCGCCGTCGCCGGCGGCGGCACCACGCTGGTCGTCGCCACCCACGACCCCGAGGTGGCCGAGCGCTGCGACCGGGTGATCGAGGTACGCGACGTGGCCAGGCAACGTTCGAGGAGCGGCCCATGAGCCGCCCTGTGTGCGCGGGGCCGCCCGCGAGATAGGAGTGGGTGGTGCGGTGAGCCTGGTCAGGTGTGACGGGATCGTGCAGATCTACAAGGCGCGTGACGTCGAGCTGGTCGCGCTGCGTGACGTCGACCCTACGATCGAGGCGGGCGAGGCCGGGACGGTGGGCGACCTGGTCAGGGCGCGCAGCGCGGAGATCGCGCTGGCCCGGCTGCGCGGGCACCGGCGGGCGCGGGTGTGGCGCTTCGCGCTGACCGAGCCGCTGCTCGTGCTGACCGCCTCGGTCCCGTGTGACGTCCCCGTGTGACGTCCCCGCATGATCGGCCCGCCCGAGAGACTGGCCGAGGGACCGCGCGAGAGGCCGGCGAGGGGCTGCGCGAAGGGGCTGCCGGGCGATCTGCGGCGGCTCGGTCAGTCGCCGGCGGGATGGGCGGCCAGGGCCTGGAGGTAGGCCTTGGCCAGGCCGAGCGCGCCCGGCATCGCCTCCTTCTCCGGCATGAGCTCGACCTTGGGCGAGTCGGTCTCCTCGCCCTCGGGCCGCTGATGACCGGAGAAGTCGACTCTGACCACCACCGCGCCCTCGCGGATGACGACCGACCCGCTGGCCGCGGCGACGTCGCCGCTCCTGGTCTGCACGTACTGCTGGTACGCCTGGTCGCCCATCCCCTCGACCTCGTCCAGCGGGCCCCACTTGATGTTGCCCAGGGCGGAGCCGGCGGTGGTCTTGGCGCGGCCGTACCCGCTGGCGTAGTAGGACCTGGCCGCGGTCTCGTCCACCGCGCCCGCCCGGTTCGTGAACCGGTGGACGGTGATCAGCGCGCTGCGGATCCTCTTCTCGCCCTCGCCGCCGGGAACGTCGAGGTTGAGCCAGCGGCACTCGGTCTGGCTGTCGGCGCCGGCCTGGGTGCCGCGCGCCCTGGTGGTCGGCTCGGGCACGAGCCGCGTGGCCGTCTCCGTCACGGCGCCGCAGTCGGCGGGGAAGGCGGCCAGCACGCTCGGCGAGGGGGTCGGCGCGGCGCTCGGCGAGACCGTGGCCTCGGCCGACTTCTCCGCCTGGGCCAGCACGCCGGGGTTGCGGTTCTGCCAGGCGGCCACGCCCTTGGCGAAGTGCCCGGCCAGGCCGCTCACCTCGCGGACGGCGTTCTCCTCCGTGACTGCCTGGGTGCTCTCGTTGGACAACACCTGGGAGTCCTTGCGCTGCTGACCGGCCTGGAACTTGACCTCGATCGTCATGTCGCCGACGCGGGCGTGGGCGGTGCCGAAGGCGTACCAGAGCAGTTTGCCGTCGCGGCGCCAGGTGTACTGGGCGAAGGCGTCGTCGCCGACGCCGGGGACGTCCTTGACCGGGGAGATGTACTGCTTCTCGTCGGGGTCGAGGGACGGGGTGGCGGTGGCGCCGTACTTGCCGCCGCGGTATTCGATCTCGTAGGAGTTCTGGGCCATCGCCCGGCCGGTCTTGGCGCCCTCGCCCTTGTGCTGCTCGATCCTGACGTCGATCTCCCTGCTGCGCCAGAACTCGCCGTACGAGATGCGCTGGTTGACCCAGTTGCAGGTGAAGTCGACGGTGTAGTCGCCCTCTCTGGAACGCTTGGCCACGGTCGCGCCGGGCACCAGCCGGTCGGCCTCGTCCGCGGGCAGCATGGCGCACACGTCGGGGGCCGCTGCGGCGGAAGCCGTCGCGGCGGGTGAGGACGGGGCTGCGGTCGGGGGCGCGCTCGCGCCCGTGACCTTGCCGTAGAGGAAGTAGGCCCCCACGCCTCCCGCGGCGACCAGCACGACGAGGGCGGCGGCGAGCGTGGGCATGATCCAGGCGGGCCTGGGCCGCCGCGGCGGCCCCGGCGTCGGAGGCATGGTCGGGGGGAGGGTCGGAGCCATGCCGGGGGCGTCGTACGGCCGGCCGGGCGGCGGATACGGCGGGTACTGCCCTCCGGGAGGCGGGTACTGCCCTCCGGGAGGCGGGTACGACCCTCCGGACGGCGGGTACGGCCCGCCGGGCGTCTGCTGGGCCGCGTCCGGCGACTGTCCCCCTGGCGCCCCGTACGGCGAGTGCGGCGGCTGCCCTCCTGAGTGCGGCCGTCCCCCGGGATACGGCGAGTGCGGCGGCTGCCCGCCGGGCGTCTGGTAGGGCGTGTTCGGTGGCTCGGACGGCCCGCCGGGCGCCTGGTAGGGGGTGGTCGGCGGCTCGTACTCGCTACCGGGATTCACGGGGACTCCTGGGGTTGCCCTGACTTGCGGGGAAACATGCTAGTCATGCCCCTTGCCAGGTTCTTGCAGCATCGGGGCTCACTTCGGCAGCGCCGCGAAGACGAGGCGGGCGGCGGCGATCGCGGTGTCCTGGTCCGCCGGGGCCTTCCGCGTCGCTTCCTCACGGTGCCAGACCACTTCGCCCAGCAGGTTACTCGTTCGGAAAAGCAGCACGCTGTCCGATTTACCGCTTTCGGTGGAGTTGAGGTAGAACTCGAAGGCGTTCTGGATGATGGCCGCCTCCCCCAGGCCCGCGACGTCCCTGACCTTGCCGTGGGAGGCCCGCAGGGACGTGCCCTCCGCCGCCGCCCTGGTGCTCCGCTCGCTGGTGAAGCGGCGCTGCGCCACCTCGGGCCCGCCGAGGTCCCGGGTGGGCCGCTCGGCCCAGGCGCGCACGATGAGGCGGTTGCCCCTGCCGGAGCCGGAGCTCAGCTGCCACTGGCACTCGCCCGGCCTGGTGGGATCGCGTTCGACGGCCCCCTTCATGAGCCGGGCTGCCTCGTCGTCGCCGAGCAGGGCGCACGGGTCGGGCGCCGCGGCGTACCGGCCGGTGTCCTGGGCGGGATCGCCGAGCGCCGAGGCCGCGTACCAGCCGCCCGCGCCCAGCACGACCACGGCGGCGGCGATCGCGGCGGCCCACGCCGCGCGTCGGCGCGGACGTCCGCCGCCGGTGGCGCCGGCCAGCCTGGTCAGCTCCGCGCGGACCCGGGCGGCGTCGGGACGGGCCGCCGGGTCCTTGGCCAGCATGGCCATCAGCAGCCCGCCCAGGTCGCGGCCCGCCCTGGCGGGGAAGGGCGGCTGGTGCAGCAGCACCGCCGCCGCGATCGCGGCGGGCAGCTCCCGCTCGAACGGCGCGCGTCCCTCCACCGCCGTGTACAGGCTGGCGCCCAGCGACCACAGGTCGGACGAGGGGCCCGAGGGCTGCTCGTTGAGCCGTTCCGGGGCCATGTAGCCGGGCGAGCCCGCGCTGCCGAACCGGTCGCCCCGCCCGCCCATCGGCGTGGCGATGCCGAAGTCGGTGAGCATGGCGGAGCCGTCGGCGTCGAGCAGGATGTTGGCCGGCTTGACGTCCTGGTGCAGCATGCCGTGGGCGTGCGCGACCTCCAGCGCCGACAGCACCCGCAGCCCGACCTGGGCGGCGAACTGGGGCGGCAGCGGCCCGCGCTCCTTGATCACCTTGTCGAGCGAGCGGCCGGTGACCAGGTCCATGATGATCCACGGCTGGTCGCCGTCGAGGACGACGTCGTGCACGAGCACGATGGCCGGGTCGCGCAGCCGCCCGGCGGACCTGGCCTCGTGGATGGCCAGGTCGGCGAACGCGGCCCGCTCGCGCGGCCCCATGCCCTGCGGCACGCGTACCTGCTTGACGGCGACCTGCCGGTCGAGCGTCTCGTCGATGGCGCGCCACACCGTGCCCGCCCCGCCCTGCCCGAGCCGCTCGATCAGCCGGTAGCGGCCTGCCAGCAGGTAGAGGTCACCCGGCATCGCGCAACGTCCGCTCGCTCGCCTGCGCGGCTCTCAGGGCCGAGCGCTTGACGTCCTCGTCGGTCGGCCGGTCGGCCAGCGTGGTGTATTCGACGCTCACCACGAGGTTGGCCAGCCGGTAGTAGACGTGGGCGGAGTGCACGCGGCCGGTGGGGCCCTTCAGCTCGAAGCCGAACGCCTCCTCCCCCAGCCCGGCGATGTCGTGCAGCGGGGTGCGCTTCGCGCGCTCCTGGTTCTTCACCCCGATCTCGGGCCAGGTCCAGTCGATGTCGTCGTACTTGGCCCAGTAGCGCTTCTGGTTGCGGAAGAGCGCGCGGGCCGAGTCGTCGGTCATCGACCAGGGGTCGACGGTGTCGGAGTCCTTCTGCACCTGTACGCCCACGCCGGTGCCCTGGGCGGGCCAGCCGCACTTGGGGCCCACCGCGTCGGAGCCCGGCTGGGCCTTGGGCGGGCTCTGGGTGCGCAGCAGGCCGCCCACGTCCGCCGCGGCGAGCAGCGTGCACACGTCCATCGGCACGTCGAACGCCGCGGGCGGCGTGCTCTCCTGCTCTCTCAGCAGGAAGAACGCGCCCGTGGCCGCCGCGAGGAGCACCACCACGGCGGCGGCCCCCCACAGCGCGAGCCCGCCGCGCCCGCGCACCTTGGTGGGCGCGGTCGTGTCGCCGCCGGCGGGCACCTGCGGCGCGGGACCGCCGGCGGCGACCTGCCTGAGCGCCTGGACGGCCGCCCGCGCGTCGGGACGGGCTCCAGGCTGGGTCGCCATCATCGCGGCCACCAGGGGGCCGAGCGGCCCCGGCACGACGGGCACGGGTCGCGTGAGCGTGTCGCGCACGCGCTGGGCCACCGACCCCTCGAAGGCGGGCGCGCCGGTCAGCGCGACGTAGAGGGTGGCGCCGAGCGACCACAGGTCGCTGGCGGGGCCGCCGGGATGACCCTCCAGCCGCTCGGGCGCGATGAAGCCGGGCGAGCCGATCATCAGGCCCTGCTCGGTCAGCGTGGCCTGGCCCTCCTGCCTGGCGATGCCGAAGTCGGTGAGCACCACCCGGCCGCTCCCGGTCAGGAAGACGTTGCCCGGCTTGACGTCGCGGTGCTGCAGCCCCTGGGCGTGGGCCACGCTCAGGGCCTCCAGCACGTCGGCGCCGATCCTGGCGGCGTGGGCGGCCGGCATGGGGCCGAACTCGCGTACGGTCTCGGCCAGCGTGCGGCCCCGCAGCAGCTCCATGACCAGCCACGGCCGGTCCTGCTCGACCACGACGTCGTGCAGCGCCACGATGCCGGGATGGCGCAGCCGCGCGGTGGCCTGCGCCTCGCGCACCGCTCTGGTCACCGAGTGTGACCGATCCTTGGGCGCCATGCCCTCGGGCAGGGTGAGCTCCTTGACCGCGACCTCGCGGTCGAGCATCTCGTCCCTGGCCAGCCACACCTTCCCCATGCCGCCCGCGCCGAGCGGGCGTTGCAGGGTGTAGCGGCCGGCGAGTCTTCCCGAGGACATAAAGGGAAGGGTAACTAATCGCCAAGAGGGGTGGTGACTCGTTCCTGTCGGTCGACCTCTCTATGGTCTTGGTTCGTGGATCCGGTTCAAGGCACTCTCGACGAGCTCGGCACTCCGCTGAGCGACGTCACGTTCGTCGTGTTCGACCTCGAGACGACCGGCGGCTCGCCCGCCGAAGACGCGATCACCGAGATCGGCGCGGTGAAGGTGCGGGCCGGCGAGGTGCTCGGGGAGTTCTCCACGCTGGTCGATCCGGGAGGGCCGATACCGCCGTTCATCTCGGTGCTGACCGGCATCACCGACAGCATGGTCATGGCCGCGCCCAAGATCGAGACGGTGCTGCCGAGCTTCCTCGAGTTCATCCGCGGCGCCACGCTGGTGGCCCACAACGCCGGGTTCGACACCCGTTTCGTCAAGGCCGCCTGCGCCGCGCTCGGCTATCCGCCGCCGGCCAACCCGGTGGTCGACACCGTCGACCTGGCCAGGCGCGTGCTGACCCGCGACGAGACGCCCAACGCCAAGCTGGCCACGCTGGCCCGGTTCTTCCGCAGCCCGGTCGAGCCGTGCCACCGCGCCCTGGAGGACGCCAGGGCCACCGTCGACGTGCTCCACGGGCTGATCGAGCGGGCCGGCTCCTTCCAGGTGCACACGCTGGAGGAGCTGAAGTCGTTCGTCCGCGCGCCGACGCCCGAGCAGCAGCGCAAGCGCCACCTGGCCGAGTCGGTGCCGCACGCGCCCGGCGTCTACCTGTTCGAGGACGAGCGCGGCGAGGTCCTCTACATCGGCAAGAGCACCAACCTGCGCAACCGGGTGCGCTCCTACTTCACCGCCGCCGAGACCCGGCCGCGCATCCGCGAGATGATCGGCATCGCCGAGCGGGTGCGCCACATCGTCTGCGCCACCGGGCTGGAGGCCGAGGTCAGGGAGCTGCGGCTGATCGGCGGCGCCAAGCCGCGCTACAACCGCCGTTCCCGCTTTCCCGAGAAGGTCCTGTGGCTCAAGCTGACGGCGGAGGTGTTCCCGCGCCTGTCGATCGTGCGCGAGCTGAAGGACGACGGCGCCACCTACCTCGGCCCCTTCACCAGCGCCCGGCTGGCCGACGACGCCCGCATCGCGCTGCACGAGGCGGTCCCGCTGCGCCAGTGCACCCAGCCGGTCACGCTGCGCACCCGCAGGGCGGCCTGCGCGCTGCACGAGATGGGCCGCTGCGGAGCGCCGTGCGAGGGCAGGGAGAGCCCGCGGGAATACGCGGTCCACGTCGAGAGCGCCCGGCGGGCCATGACGCTCGACGCCTCCCCCGTCTTCACCGCCGTGGCGGCCCGGATGGAGCGCCTGTCGGTCGAGCAGCGTTACGAGGAGGCCTCGGTCGACCGCGACCGGCTGGCCGCGTTCGTCCGCACGGCGGCCCGCATGCAGCGGCTGAGCGCCATCACGCGCATCCCGCAGCTCGTCGCGGCCAGCCCCGCGTTCGGCGGCGGCTGGGACATCCACGTGGTCCGCTACGGGCGGCTGGCGGCGGCCGGGGTGATGCAGAAGGGCGCCCACCCGACCCCTTTCGTCGCCTCGCTGACGGCCGCCGCGGAGGTCGTGCTGCCGGGTCCTGGTCCTGTCCACGCCGCCAGCGCCGAGGAGACCGAGTGCATCCTGCGCTGGCTGGAGTCGCCGGGGGTGCGCCTGGTGGAGGTCGACGGCGAGTGGAGCCTGCCCGCGCGGGGCGCGGCCCGGCACAAGGCCCGCATCGACCTCGCCTATCGGCATCTCGATCAGCGGCGCGAACGGGAGGGGCGACCTTTGAGGTGAAACGATAGAGTTGATGCATGGTCACGGCTATCGTCCACATCAATGCAGAGGTAGACCGGATCCCGGAGGTCGCCGAGACGATCGCCGAGATCCAGGGCGTCAGCGAGGTCTACTCCATCACCGGCGAATACGACCTGCTGGCCATGGTCAGGGTCGCCGCCTACGAGGAGATCGCCGAGGTGGTGCCGGGGCGGATCAACAAGGTGGCCGGGGTGCTCCACACCGAGACCCACATCGCCTTCCGCGCCTACTCCAAGCACGACCTCGACGCGGCCTTCTCCATCGGCTTCCCCGAGGCCGACTGACCCCTCCCGGTGCCGCGGTCTGGCTCCGCCGCACCCTGAGAGCAGCCACCTTGTGCGCCTGCTTCGGCCGCTCGAAGCAGGCGCCCCGCGAACGCCGGACGGGCCCGGACGAGAGAACTCGTCCGGGCCCGTCCGGTGTGTGGCGTCAGGTGTCAGTGAGTGATGCTGCGGTCGTCGCCGGCGGAGCCGTTGCCGGAACCGATCGCGGCGTGCTCGTCCTCGTCGTGCCCGTGCCCGTCGCCATGCCCGTCGCCATGCCCGTCGCCGTGCCCGTGCCCGTCGTCCAGCGGGATCTTCTCCCCGCCGTACGCCTTCGACATGAGCGCGCGCAGCTTGCCGAGCGGCCCGCGCATGCCCTTGGGCGGGATGCCCGCGGGATCCTCGGCCACCGGCAGCATCAGCACCGGCGTCTTGCCGCGCATGTGGGCCTCGATGTCCTCCGCCGGCGGCGTGTGGACCTCGATGAACTCACCGTGCGGCAGCCGCTTGATCACGCCGGACTCCACACCGTGCGAGATGATCGCCTGGTCGGAGCGCTGCAGGCCGAGGCACATGCGGTAGGTGATCATGTAGGCCAGCGCCGGCGCGACGAAGATCAGCACCCGGCCGGCGTACGTCGTCCAGTTGAGGCTGATGTGGAAGTTCGCCGCGATCTCGTCGTTGGCGCCCAGCAGCCACAGCACACCGTAGAACGTGATCGCCGACATGCCGATCGAGGTGCGGTGCGGGTTGTTGCGGGGGCGGTCCGCGACGTGGTGCTCGCGGTGGTCGCCGGTCACCCAGCGTTCGAGGAACGGGTAGAGCGCCAGGCCCGTCATGATGATGCCCATCGGCACCAGCGCCGGGATGATGACGCTCAGCGGCAGCGTGCCCGCGTGGGAGGTGCCGAAGAGGTTGATCTCCCACGGCGGCATGATGCGCAGCGCGCCTTCGAGGAAGCCCATGTAGAAGTCGGGCTGCGAGCCGGCCGACACGTCGGCGGGCGTGTAGGGGCCGAACAGCCAGATCGGGTTGATCTGGGTGAAGGTCGCCAGCCCGGCCACCACCGCCAGCGTGAACAGGAAGTACGCGCCCGCCTTGGCCATGAAGGCCGGGTAGAACGGCGCGCCCACCACGTTCGCGTTGTCACGGCCCTTGCCCGGCATCTGCGTGTGCTTCTGCACCCACATGAGCACCATGTGGGCCGTGACCAGCGCCAGGATGATGCCGGGGATGAGCAGGATGTGCAGCGAGTAGAACCGGGAGACGACATCCTCACCCGGATATTCGCCGCCGAACAGGAAGAACGTGATGTACGTGCCGACCAGCGGCAGCGAGATCGCCACGCCCTCGGTGATCCGCAGACCCGCACCGGAGAGCAGGTCGTCAGGAAGGGAGTAGCCGGTCAGGCCCTCGGCCAGCGCCAGCGTCAGCAGCAGCACGCCGATGATCCAGTTGATCTCGCGCGGCTTGCGGTAGGCGCCGGTGAAGAACACGCGCAGCGCGTGCACCATCATGCCGGCCACGAAGAGCAGGGCCGCCCAGTGGTGCATCTGCCGCATGAGCAGACCACCCCGGACGTCGAAGCTGATCTCCAGCGACGACGCGTAGGCCTCGGACATCATGACGCCCTTGAGCGGCGCGTACGAGCCGTCGTAGGGCACCTCACCCATGCTGGGCTTGAACCAGAGCGTCAGGAACGTGCCGGTCAGCAGCAGGATGATGAAGGAGTAGAGGGCGATCTCACCGAGCAGGAACGACCAGTGGTCGGGGAAGATCTTGCGCATGTTGCGCTTGAGGAAGCTCGCCCCGCCGAGACGCTCGTCGAGGAAGTTCGACGGCCCGGCGATGGCCTTCGGCGTTGCCTTCAGCTCGTCGCTCATGCCTGGCCTCCCTTCTCCCTGACCTCGGCCTCGGCGTCACCGCGTTCCCAGTAGCTGGGACCCACCGGCACCTCGAAGTCGCCCTGGGCGATGAGGTAGCCCTCGGCGTCGACGGTGATCGGCAGCTGCGGCAGCGGCCGGGCGGCCGGGCCGAAGATGACCTTGGCGCCGTCGGCGGCGTCGAACGTCGACTGGTGGCAGGGGCACAGGATGTGGTGGGTGTTCTGCTCGTACAGGGCCGCGGGGCAGCCCACGTGGGTGCAGATCTTCGAGTACGCCACGATGCCGTCGTGCGTCCAGTTCTGCCGCACGCCGCTCTTGATCTCCTCCGGGCGGAACTTGATCAGGATCAGCGTGGCCTTGGCCAGGGCGTTGAGGTCGTGCTGGTAGCCCTCGGGGACGACCGACAGGATGCCGCCGGGCGAGTTGAAGTCGGCGGCCCTGATGGGCTGGCCGGTGCCCTCGACGACGAGCCTGAGCGGCTTGCCCTCCTTGGTCTTCTCACCCCAGACCGTGTGGCGCAGCATCGAGTTGAACTTCGCGCCCGGCATCTTGCTGTTGTCCAGGTCGCGCAGGAGCACCAGCGGGACCAGGCCGAGCGGCGCGGCGGCCAGCAGCAGTGTGCGGCGCAGCAGCTTGCGCTTGACGAAGCCGCTCTCGTTGGCTCCGCGCAGGAACGTCTCGCCGACGACCTCGCGGTCCTCCTCGGCGGAGGCCATCGGGTGGCGCTCCTGGACCAGCGAGTACTTCGGCATGATCTGGCGGACCCAGATCACGATGCCGACCGCCAGGCCCAGGATCGCGATGGTGAGCGAGCTGCCCAGGGCGAGGTTGGAGGTGCCGGTCGCCTCGGGGCTGCCCACCTGGAAGTAGACGTAGGAGACGATGAACGCGATGGAGGCCAGGAACGTGATCGTGAAGCAGAGCGCCACGATCCTCTCGGCCTTGCGCGCCTTGGCCTCGTCCTGCAGCGTGACGCCGGGGACGTCCTCCTCGACGGCCTCGGGCGCCTCCGCGGCGCCGAGCATCGAGGTGCCCGGCGCGGGGGTGCCGATGACGCGCTTGGGTACGCGCTCGTCGGCCTGCTCGATCTCGTGCTCGTTGTCTGTCATGACTTCTGTCGCTTCTTCGCGGTGATCCAGATGGCGGCAAGTACGAGGGCGGCGATGCCCACTACGAACGCTACGAGACCTTCGGTGACCGGGCCAATACGCCCGAGGCCGAAACCTCCGGGGTCCCGCTGCTCGCGAACCTGGGTGATGTACGCGATCATGCTGCGCTTCTCTTCCGGCGTGATCGTCGTGTCGTTGAAGACCGGCATGGCCTGCGGGCCGGTGATCATCGCCTCGTAGATCTGCGTCGGGGTCGACGAGTTGAGGTTGGGGGCGTACTTGCCCTGCGTCAGGGCGCCACCCGCGCCGGCCCAGTTGTGACACTGGATGCAGTTGGCGCGGAACAGCTCGCCGCCCTTGCCGGCGTCGCCCATGGCCGGGTCGACCTGCTCGTGGCCGGGCACCTGCGGGCCGCCGCCGAGCGACTGCACGTACGCCGCGATCTGGCGGGTCGTCGTCTCGTTGACCCAGCTCGCCGGGGGCTTGCGCGGCGCCTGCGGCCCTGGGGCGCCGGCCGGCATGCGCCCGGTGCTCATCTGGAAGTCGACCGCGGCGGCGCCGACGCCGATGAGCGTGGGCGCCGTGGTGGTGCCCTGCGCGCTCATGCCGTGGCAGCTGCCACAGTGCTGGATGAACAGGCTCTTGCCCTCGGCCACGTCATCGACCTTGCCTGCCGCCAGTGCCGCGTCGGCAGGCTTACCCACCTGGACAAAGGCGGCGTATACCATCCCGACCAGCGCCAACGCCAAAATCAGGACGGCGTATCTCGCGAGGGGATGCCGCCGCCAAGCGGTGATCCTAGTCACAGAGATCCCGTTCCTTAACGAATGATGTAAATGGTCGCGAAAAGACCGATCCAGACGACGTCGACGAAGTGCCAGTAGTAGGACACGACGATCGCGCTGGTGGCCTGCTCATGCGTGAAGCGCTTCGCGGCGTACGTGCGTCCCAGCATGAACAGGAACGCGATCAGGCCACCGGTCACGTGCAGGCCGTGGAAGCCCGTCGTCAGGTAGAACACCGAGGTGTAAGCGTTAGCGGACAGGGTCGCGCCCTCTGACGCCAGCTCCATGTACTCGTACAGCTGCCCAGCGACGAAGACGGCGCCCATGAGGAAGCTGATGACGTACCAGAAGCGGAGCTTGCCGACCTGCCCCTTCTCTGCGGCCCACACGCCGAGCTGGCACGTCACACTCGACAGAACCAGGATGATCGTGTTGACCGTCGCGAACGGGATGTTCAGGTGAGCTGCCTCAGAGGCGTCGGCGCCGGCCTGCAGGAACGCTGGTCCCCACTCGATGCCTTTGCCCTCGCTCACCGACCGGATGGTGAAGTACATCGCGAACAGCGCCGCGAAGAACATGAGCTCAGAGGACAGCCAGACGATCGTACCGACGCTGACCAGGTTCGGTCTGCGGTACGACTGTGCTGTCGTCGTCGAAGTTATTGCGGATGCTGTCGCCACGGGCAGCATTATTGCGGCTCCGGTGGTCGGTCGGTCGCACGACCCCCCGTTAGCAGGTACAAACCGCCTGCCAACCTGGGATAATTGGAACAAAACGCCCAGCAGGCATGGTGGCCTGGGTCCGCACCCCGTCGCACCGGTACGATCCAGGTGACCCTACCTCTTCGACTGATAGTGAGCGCGACCGATGTCCACAGGGAGCACCGACGAGAAGATGAAGGTTCTCGTCTACAGCGACGACGCCGCCACCCGGGCCGAGGTGAGCCAGGCCATCGGCAGGCGTCCCGCGGCCGACGTACCGCTCGTGGAGATCGTGGAGTGCGCCACCGAGCCCAAGGTGCACCAGTGGCTGGCCTCCGGTGAGATCGACGTGGCGATCCTCGACGGCGAGACGCAGCCGGCCGGCGGCATGGGCGTCGCCCGCCAGGCCAAGGACGAGGTCTACGACTGCCCGCCCATCTGCCTGATCATCGCCAGGCGCGACGACCGCTGGCTCGCCGAGTGGTCCAAGGCCGACGCCGTCGTGCCGCAGCCGCTGGAGCCGATGGTCCTGGCCGACACCGTGGCCGACCTCATGCGCCGTCGTTCCGCCACCCGACTCAACGCTAAGTAGGTGCCCATGGACTCCCGGACGACCTGGCCCACGCTGCTGTCCGCTCTCCTGTCCGGAGAGCACCTCACCTCCGACGAGTCGGCCTGGGCGATGCGGGAGATCATGTCCGGCGCCGCGACGCCCTCCCAGATCGCCGGCTTCGTGATCGCGCTGCGCGCCAAGGGCGAGACCGTGGCCGAGGTGGTGGGCCTGGCCCGCACCATGCTCGACCTGGCCACGCCGCTGAGCGTCGAGGGCCCTGTGGTGGACGTCGTCGGCACGGGCGGCGACCGGGCCCACACCGTCAACGTCTCCACCATGGCCGCCGTCGTGGCCGCCGCCGCGGGCGCGCGCGTGGTCAAGCACGGCAACCGGGCCGCCTCGTCCTCCTGCGGCGCCGCCGACGTCCTCGAGCACCTGGGCATCCGGCTCGACCTCACGCCCGAGCAGACGGCGCAGGTGGCCCGCCAGGCCGGCATCGCGTTCTGCTTCGCGCCGGTCTACCACCCCGCGCTGCGCTTCGCCGGGCCGACCCGCAAGGAGATCGGCGTCCCCACGGTCTTCAACTTCCTCGGCCCGCTGACCAACCCGGCCCGCCCGTCGGCCCAGGCCATCGGCGTCTACGACGCGGGCATGCTGCCGGTGCTCGCGGGCGTCTTCGCCGAGCGCGGGGTCTCGGCCCTGGTCTTCCGCGGCGACGACGGCCTCGACGAGCTCACCATCGCCGCCACCTCGACGGTCTGGGTGGTCAAGGACGGCACGGCGACGCAGACCACGTTCGACCCCGCGGTGCTCGGCATCCCGCGCGCCGACGTGGGCGCGCTGCGCGGCGGTGACGTGGCGTTCAACGCGCAGGCGGTGCACGACCTCGTCCGCGGCAAGACGGGGCCGGTGCGCGACGCGGTGCTGCTCAACGCGGCGGCGGCCCTGGTGGCGCTCGACGGGCCCGGCGACGACCTCGACTCGGCCATGATCGACGCGTACGCCCGCGCGGTGCAGGCGGTCGACTCCGGCGGCGCGGCGGCCGTGCTGGACCGCTGGATCGAGGCCAGCGGCTCCTTCCGCCCCGCCTAGACCACCGCCTCCTACGTTCCGTAGTAGCCCGGCCGGGCGGCGGTCAGCGGTCGAGCAGGTTGGTGGGGCCGTCCTTGAGCGCGCTCCACTTGAGCCACTCCTTCCAGTTCTCCTGCCAGTGCCCCCACCCGTTGGTGGGCTCCAGCTTGCGCGGCGTGCCCGTGATGATGATCGGGTCGCCGATCAGCGTGTTCTTGATGAACCAGGCCGCGTTGGCCGGGCTGACGTTCACGCAGCCGTGGCTGACGTTCGAGTTGCCCTGCGAGCCGACCGACCAGGGCGCGCTGTGCACGTACTCGCCGCTGTTGGAGATGCGCACGGTGTTGTAGACGGTCAGCTGGTAGTAGCCGGCCGAGCCGGGGCCGATCCCCGGCGAGGTCATCACGGTCACGGGCTCGCGCGACATGGCCAGGTGCACGCCCGAGGTCGTGTGGTACTTCCACTGGCCGCCCTGCCCGGCGCTCATCGGCATGCTGCGGATCCGCTTGCCGTCCCGCCGGACGATCAGGACGTGCTCGTTGGTGCTGCCCTTGGTGATCTGCGAGCGGCCGATCTTGAAGTCGAGCTTCACGTCGCGCTTGCCGTACATGCCGGGGCCGCCGCGCACGCCGGCCAGCCTGGCCTCCACCCGCACCTTCGTGTGCGCCGGCCAGTATTTCCGCGGCCGGAAGTCCACGTGCTGGTCGTCGAACCAGTGCCAGGCCCCCTCGACCGGCTTGGAGCTGTGCACGCTGAGGTTGCGCTCGACGGCCACCCGGTCGGTGACGGGCTGGTCGAAGGCGATCATGACGGGCATGCCGACGCCGACCGTCAGCCCGGTGTCGTCCTTGTTCGGGGTGATGGTCGCGATGTCGAACGTCTTGCCGCCCTTGACCGTGCTGAACCCGCTGCGGGTCTCGCTCCGCTTGCCCGCCGCGTCGGCGGAGACGGCGGTCACCGTGTACGAGGTGCCGGGCCTGGCGGTGCCGAGGCTGCGCCAGCGGGTGCCGTCGGCGCTGAGGACGCCCTTGAGGACCCCTGCCTTGCCCCCGTCCACCCGCACGCTCTTCAGCGTGCCTCCCTGGACCGAGACGACCACGGGCTGGTCCGTGGGCACGTTCGCCGTCTTGTCCGCCGGAGAGAACCCCACAGAGGCGCCGGGCGCCCCTCCGGCCATGGCGACCCCCTGAGGGTCCTGCGCCGGGCTCTGCGCCGAGCACGCCGCCAGCAGCGCCAAGGCCAGCAAACCGGCCGATCCATACGCTCCTCGCCCCACGAAGTACTCCCTCGCCCGAGATCGAACCCCTTCCGCCTCCTTTATTACCCTGAGTAATTGATTCACCACATCCGTACACTGGTAAAGAACACCAAAAAGCGGGCGTCCCTCCTCAAGAGGAAGACGCCCGCTCCAGGTGTGGTGCCTCAGTGCGAGAAGTGGCCCCGGTAGTACTGGAAGACGAATCCGATCATGGCCATGATGATCAGGAAGACGCCGATCAGGAACATCCAGAAGCCGATCACGAACCCGGCGAAGGCGAAGGCCGCCGCCAGGCAGAGGAACAGCGGCCACCAGCTGCTCGGGCTGAAGAAGCCGATCTCGCCCGCGCCGTCGCTGATCTCGGCCTGCTTGTCGTCCTCCGGCTGCGCGCCGATCCGCCGCGCGGTGAACATCAGGTAGTAGCCCACCATGAACGCGAAGCCGACCGAGATGGCCATGGCCGTGGTGCCGACCGGCTCACCGTGGCCCGTCGCCGCCTTGGTCCAGAACCAGTAGGCGATGTCGACGCCGGCGAAGAAGACGCCGCACAGCAGGAAGAGCCAACCCTGGACCTTCATCAGCCCTCGACCTCCTGGGTGGACTTGGCGGACGCGTGCGGGTAGTGCAGGTCGAACGCGGGGCGCTCGGACCGGATCCGCGGCAGCGAGGTGAAGTTGTGCCGCGGCGGCGGGCAGGAGGTCGCCCATTCGAGCGAGCCGCCGTAGCCCCACGGGTCGTCCACGGTGACCTTGGGCGCGCTGCGCCAGGTCTTCCAGACGTTGTAGAAGAACGGCAGCGTCGAGGCGCCCAGCACGAACGCGCCCACCGAGGACAGCAGGTTGAGGTCGGTGAAGCCGTCGGCCGGGCTGTAGTCGGCGTAGCGCCGCGGGAAGCCCAGCATGCCGAGCCAGTGCTGGATCAGGAACGTCAGGTGGAAGCCGATGAACAGCAGCCAGAAGTGCAGCTTGCCGAGCTTGTCGTCGAGCATCTTGCCGGTGAACTTGGGCCACCAGAAGTAGAACCCGGCGAACATGGCGAACACGACGGTGCCGAAGACCACGTAGTGGAAGTGGGCGACGACGAAGTAGGTGTCGCTGATGTGGAAGTCGAGCGGCGGCGAGGCCAGGATGACGCCCGTCAGGCCGCCCAGCAGGAACGTGATGAGGAAGCCGACCGAGAAGAGCATCGGCGACTCGAAGCTCAGATGGCCTCGCCACATCGTGCCGATCCAGTTGAAGAACTTCACGCCCGTCGGCACCGCGATGAGGAACGTCATGAACGAGAAGAACGGCAGCAGCACCTGCCCGGTCGGGAACATGTGGTGCGCCCAGACCGTGATGGACAGGCCCGCGATCGAGATCGTCGCGGCCACGAGGCTGATGTAACCGAAGATCGGCTTACGGCTGAAGACCGGCAGGACCTCGGTGACGATGCCGAAGAACGGCAGCGCGATGATGTACACCTCGGGATGGCCGAAGAACCAGAACAGGTGCTGCCAGAGCAACGCCCCGCCGTTCTCCGAGGTGAAGATGTGGGTGCCCAGTTTCCGGTCCGACTCCAGTGCCAGCAGCGCCGCCGCCAGCACGGGGAAGGCCATCAGCACGAGCATGCTGGTCAGCAGGATGTTCCAGGTGAAGATCGGCATCCGGAACATGGTCATGCCGGGCGCGCGCATGCAGATGATCGTGGTGATGAAGTTCACCGCGCCGAGGATCGTGCCGAGGCCGGACAGCGCCAGACCCATGATCCACAGGTCGCCGCCGACGCCGGGCGAGTTGATCGCGTTGGACAGCGGCGTGTAGGCGAACCAGCCGAACGAGGCCGCGCCGCCCGGGGTGAAGAAGCCCGACACGGCGATGAGGCTGCCGAACAGGTAGAGCCAGTAGCTGACCATGTTGAGGCGCGGGAACGCCACGTCGGGGGCGCCGATCTGCAGCGGCATCAGCTCGTTGGCGAAGCCGGCGAACAGCGGCGTCGCGAACATCAGCAGCATGATCGTGCCGTGCATGGTGAACAGCTGGTTGAACTGCTCGTTGCTGGTGATCTGCAGGCCGGGCTGCGCCAGCTCGGCCCGCATGATCAGCGCCATGACGCCGCCGATCAGGAAGAAGGCGAACGACGTGATCAGGTACATGTGCCCGATGATCTTGTGATCAGTCGAGGACATCCACTTGGCGATGATCTGGCCCTTGGTGATGGGCCTGACCGGCGCTGTCGTCAGTGGTTCGTGGATGGCGGTCACTGGGCACTCCCAGCCTGTTGGGTCGCGAGGTACTGGTCCCAGTCCGGCTTGTCTACGAGCTTCACCGAGAAGAGCATCCGGCTGTGGTCGACGCCGCAGAGCTCGGCGCAGCGGCCGGCGAACACGCCGGTCCTGCCGAGCGTGTTGATCTGGAACTTGCGGCCGGGGTTGTCCTCGGGGATGCCGGGGATCACGTCACGCTTGAACAGGAACTCCGGCACCCAGAACGAGTGGATGACGTCGTCGGTCGACAGGTCGAACTCGACCTTCGTCTTCGTCGGCAGGACCAGCTGCGGGCCCTGGTGGAAGTCGTTCACCGGCACACCCGCGACCGGCGGCAGCGTCTTGCCGTTGACGGTCGTGGTGAAGCGCCAGCTCCACTGGTACGCCTCGACCTTGACCTTGACCGTGGCATCCCCGTCGACCTTGGCCAGCACCTCGCTGTCGCGGGCGGTGAAGAAGAAGAACACCGACACCATGACCAGCGGGATCAGGGTGTAGAGCATCTCGATCGGCAGGTTGTAACGCACCTGCGGCGGCAGCTCGGCCTTGGCCCTGCGCTTGCGATGGAAGAACGACGCCCACAGGATCAGCACGATGACGACCGCGCCCGTGGCGAGTGCGGCGATCCAGGCCCCGTTCCACAGGCTCTGAACCACACCGGCCTCTTCGGTGATGTGGTCAGGAAGAAGGCCGCGAGACCAGTTGGCCTCGGGGACGTCATTAGCACACGCCGTAGCAGTGGCCAGCAGCAACGCCAAAGCGGCGGCTCGTGGCACCCTGCGCCGGGCCAACGAACGCCGCGTCGTACGGCGAGTCGGACTCACGGATCGCCTACCCCACAGATGAAGCCCAAGAGTCTCTCCCTTGGGCGCTCGTATTGCTGTTTTCTGCATCAAGCACAGACTGACAAGCAGACACATTAGCGTGCGGGTGCCTCGCCCTACCTCTCGACCCCTCGATGGCGCCGGAAGTGGGACGATGTATCCCGTGGCCTACTTCGACGCGGCTTCCAGCGAGCCGCTCCACCCCCAGGCGCGCGAGGCGCTGCTGGCGGCGATCGACGCCGGCTGGGCCGATCCGGCGCGACTCTACGGAGCGGCCCGCCGCGCTCACCTGCTGCTCGAACAGGCCCGCACGGACGTGGCCGAGGCGCTCGGCGCGCGTCCTGACGAGGTGTCGTTCACCGCGTCGGGCACGCAGGCCGTGCATCTCGGCGTGCTCGGCACCCTACACGGAAGACGCAGGGCCGGACGCCACCTGGTGACGAGCGCGGTCGAGCACTCCAGCGTGCTGCACGCGGGCCAGGTGCACGAACGCGAGGGCGGCACGGTCGAGACGGTGGGCGTCGACCTGAGCGGGCGGGTGGACCTGGCGCGCTTCGCCGAGGCGGTCGCCGCGCCCGGCACGGCGCTGGCCTGCCTGCAGACGGCCAACCACGAGGTCGGCACCACCCAGCCGGTGGCCGAGGCGGCCGGGGCCTGCCGCGCGCACGGCGTTCCGCTGCTGGTGGACGCGGCGCAGACGGCGGGCCGGATGCCGATCCCGCCCGGCTGGTCGGTGCTGGCGGCCAGCGCCCACAAGTGGGGCGGCCCGGCCGGGGTGGGTGTGCTGGCGGTGCGGAAGGGCACGCGGTTCCGCTCGTTCCTGCCGGAGGACGAGCGGGAGCGGCGGCGGGTGCCGGGCTTCGAGAACGTGCCCGCCGTCGTCGCGGCCGCCGCGGCCCTGCGCGCGGTGCGCGCCGAGGCGGAGCGGGAGCAGGCGCGGCTCTCCGCGCTGGTCGACCGGATCAGGGCCAGGGTCAAGGAGACCGTCCCCGACGTGGAGGTCATCGGCGACCCCGTCGGCCGGGCCCCGCACATCGTGACCTTCTCGTGCCTGTACGTCGACGGGGAGGCGCTGCTGACCGAGCTCGACAAGGCGGGCTTCGCCGTATCGTCCGGAAGTTCGTGCACCGCTAGTACGCTTCGTCCATCGCACGTCCTAGAGGCGATGGGCGTGCTGACGCATGGCAATGTCCGGGTGTCGCTGCCCAGGAGGACCCGCGCGGACGAGGTCGACGCCTTCCTCGCCGCGCTGCCCGACCTGGTGCGCCGGATCCGGCAGGACGCGGGAGTCGCATGACCGAGGTTACCCAGCCGGCTTTGACCATCGACGCGCTCGGCAAGAAGTGCCCGATCCCGATCATCATGCTCGCCGAGCAGATCAACGACGTTCCGCTGAACGCCGTGGTGGCCGTGCTGGCCGACGATCCCGCGGCCTACACGGACGTGCCGGCGTGGTGCAGGCTGAAGTCGCATCGGCATGTGGGGTCGTACGAGCTGCCTGAGGGCGGCTGGGCGATCCACGTACGGCGCAACTACTGAAATCTCCGGCCTGTCGCTCACCAGCCGATTCACGCCCGCACAGCGGGTAGGGCCTTCCCTTGAGGAGTCATCGACAACCGGGGGGAAGTCATGATCAGCGGAAATCCGCAGGAGACCGCCCGCGACGTCATGAGCACGGGCGCGGAGTGCGTCGCGGCGCACGAGACCCTTGACCGGGCGGCGCAGATGATGCGCGAGAGCGATGTGGGCGCCCTGCCCGTCTGCGGGCCGGACGACCGCGTCACCGGTATCATCACCGACCGCGACATCGTGCTGAAGTGTGTCGCGGCCGGTCACGATCCGTCCCGTGTGACGGCGGGCGAACTGGCCGTCGGGCTGGTCTGGGTG
Organism: Nonomuraea fuscirosea; assembly: GCF_035917475.1. Classification (NCBI taxonomy): domain Bacteria; kingdom Bacillati; phylum Actinomycetota; class Actinomycetes; order Streptosporangiales; family Streptosporangiaceae; genus Nonomuraea; species Nonomuraea fuscirosea. Next base: position 6,362,151 of record NZ_CP109074.1, read on the forward strand.
CCGTCGGACGCGACCGTGGAGGAGGCGCTGGCCCGGATGGAGGAGCACCGGATCAAGCGCCTGCCGGTGATGGAGAACGGCCGCATCGTCGGCATGATCACCGAGGCGGACCTGGCCAGGCACCTGCCCGACGGCGATCTCGCCGAGTTCGTGCACCGCGTCTACGCCATGCGCTGAAACGCCGTTCAGCGGGCGTCCTGACGGCGGCCGGACGGGCCGCCGGTCTTGTGGCGGGCCGTCCCCATGAGGGGCGGCCCGTCTCACGTTCTCCGGCTCAGGGGTGGTAGCAGCGGACGTGGGGGGCGATCTCCGCCTCGGCCTCCGCGCCGTACGCGGAGCCGAACCGCTCCAGGAACGCCTTCTGCCCGAGCTCGTACTCCTGGCCGCCCACGCGCTCCAGCACGTGGGTGGCGGTCAGGTTGCCGATCTGCCCACACCGCTCCAGCGGCAGGCCCCAGGCCACGCCGGCCAGGAACCCGGCGCGGAAGGCGTCGCCGACGCCGGTGGGGTCGGCCTTGCCCCGCTCGGGGGCGGGGGCGACCTGGATGGACGGCTCGCCCTGGCGGTCGATGACGGCGCCCTTGGGGCCGAGCGTGGTGATCCGGACGCCGACCCGGCCGAGGATCTCCTCGTGGGACCAGCCGGTCTTCTGCTCGATGAGCCCCTTCTCGTAGTCGTTGCTGAACAGGTAGGCGGCGCCGTCGACGAGCTGGCGGATCTGCTCGTCCTCCATCCGGGCCAGCTGCTGGGAGATGTCGGCGGCGAACGGGATGCCGCGCTGGCGGCACTCGTCGGCGTGACGCAGCATGGCGTCGGGGTCGTTGGGGCTGATCAGGACCAGGTCGAGGCTGCCCAGGCGGTCGGCCACGGGCTGCAGCTCGATGAGCCGCGCCTCGGCCATGGCGCCGGTGTAGAACGAGGCGATCTGGTTGTGGTTCTCGTCCGTGGTGCACAGGAAGCGGGCGGTGTGCTGGGTCTCCGAGACGTGCACGGAGCCGCACTCGACGCCATGGCGCTCCAGCCACGAGCGGTAGTCGGCGAAGTCGTTGCCGACCGCCCCCACGAGGATCGGCTTGAGGCCGAGACAGGCCATTCCGAAGGCGATGTTCGCGGCGCAGCCGCCACGGCGGATCTGGAGGTCATCGACCAGGAAAGAGAGCGACACCCGATCGAGTTGCTCGGCGATGAGCTGGTCGCCGAAGCTCCCAGGGAAGGTCATCAGGTGATCTGTCGCGATGGAGCCGGTTACGGCGATGCGCACGGGATTCTTCTTCCTCGTTGTCAGCAGGCCAATGAGCCCCACGAGAATACGCGAAGGTCCCGCACGCACAAAGGCGAGCGGGACCTGCCGGCCGCGGGTGACCCGTTCTAGTTGAACGAGTCACCACAGGCGCACGAGCCCGTGGCGTTGGGGTTGTCGATCGTGAAGCCCTGCTTCTCGATCGTGTCGACGAAGTCGATGGAGGCGCCCATCAGGTAGGGGGCGCTCATCCGGTCGGTGACCACGCTGACGCCGCCGAAGTCCGACACGACGTCGCCGTCCATCGAACGGTCGTCGAAGAAGAGCTGGTAGCGCAGGCCGGAGCAACCTCCCGGCTGCACGGCGACCCGCAGCTGCAGACCCTCTTCGCCCTGCTGTTCGAGCAGGTTCTTGACCTTGGCGGCGGCCGCGTCAGTCAGGATCAGGCCCTGTGCCGTGGTCTCGCTGCTCTCAACCGTCATCTGCTGACTCCCTAACCCGGCTGTCTGTTTTCGACGTCCTTGCTAATGACGCTACCAACACCTGGGCGATGCCACACATTCCCGGGGCCCCATCCCCCGGAATGACCACATTTATCCGTGTGTCATGATGGGTATCGTCATAACGACGATAAGGGGGTACGGCCATGGCCACCCAGACTGGACTGCCGCTCTTCGTGCTCGGCCGGGGCGCCGATCCGCACAGCGAGAAGGGAGTCGACTGCCCCGGCGAGCTGCCGCCGGCCTCCGACCCCGGCCTGGTGGAACGGGCCCGCAAGGCCAAGGAGGCGCTCGGCGACCGCCTCTTCGTGCTCGGCCATCACTACCAGCGTGACGAGGTCATCCAGTTCGCCGACGTGACGGGTGACTCGTTCAAGCTGGCCCAGCAGGCGGCGGCGCGGCCCGGGGCCGAGTTCATCGTCTTCTGCGGCGTGCACTTCATGGCCGAGTCCGCCGACATCCTGACGGGCGCGGGCCAGAAGGTGGTCCTGCCCGACCTGGCGGCCGGTTGCTCGATGGCGGACATGGCCACGTTCGACCAGGTCGAGGAGTGCTGGGAGGCGCTGGAGGACGCCGGGCTGGCCGACCAGGTGGTGCCGGTCACGTACATGAACTCCAGCGCCGACATCAAGGCGTTCTGCGGCAGGAACGGCGGCGCCGTCTGCACCTCCTCCAACGCCCGCCGCGCGCTCGACTGGGCGTTCACGCGGGGGCAGAAGGTGCTGTTCCTGCCCGACCAGCATCTCGGCCGCAACACCGCGGTGCTGGAGATGGGCATGTCCCTGGACGACTGCGTGGTGTGGAACCCGCACCGCCCCAACGGCGGCCTGACCCGCGAGCAGCTGGAGCGGGCCAGGATGATCTTGTGGCGGGGCCACTGCTCGGTGCACGGCCGCTTCACCGCCGAGTCGGTGGACGACGTACGCGCCCGCATCCCCGGCGTCAACGTGCTCGTGCACCCGGAGTGCCGGCACGAGGTGGTGCTCAAGGCCGACCACGTGGGCTCGACCGAGCACATCATCAAGACGCTGGAGGCGGCCCCCTCGGGGTCGAGCTGGGCCATCGGCACGGAGCTCAACCTGGTCAAGCGCCTGGCGCAGACCTTCCCGGACAAGGACATCTCGTTCCTGGACCGGACCGTCTGCTACTGCTCCACGATGAACAGGATCGACCTGCCGCACCTGGTGTGGGCGCTGGAGTCGCTGGTGCTGGGCGAGGTCGTCAACCAGATCACGGTGGACGAGGACACCACCCACTGGGCCAAGGTCGCCCTGGACCGCATGCTGGCCCTTCCGTAACGCGGGTGAGGAGGTGGGCCGGGGCTCAGGTCAGGCGAAGTCGTAGCCGAGGCGTACCGTGACGGTGAGCGACTGGCGGCCCGGGCTGATCGAGGCTTCGGAGTCGGCCGCGAAGCTGGCCGCCATCCGCGCCATCGGCCGCGGCGGCCCCGCGGAGAGGTCCTCGCTCACCTCCGTCACCCGCCCCAGCGGGCGCCCGGCCAGCTCGGCGTACTGCGCCGCCTTGGCCGCGGCGTCCCTGAACGCCCGCACCCGCGCCTCGGCCAGCGCCCCGGCCGGGTCGGACCGTTCGAAGGCCACGCCGTTGAGCCTGGCCTCCTCCCCCACGCCCGCCACGGTGTCGATGACGTGGTCGGCCCTGCTCAGGTCGCGGACGACGACCTCGACGCCCTGGACGGCCCGGTACGCGGCCACCTCCGGGTAGTTGGCGTATTCGGGCCCCAGCGACAGCTCCACCGTGGTCACGTCGTCTGGGGCGACGCCCTCCCGCCTGAGCGCCTCGGCCAGCCGGGCGGCGGCGGCCCGCACCGCGGCGAACGCCTCGGCGGCGGAGGTCCTGCGCACCTCGACGCCCGCGTGCAGGCGCAGGATGTCGGGCGTGGCCAGGACCGAACCCTGGCCGATCACGGTGATGTCCACGAGGCCCAGCCCCTTCGCATGGGTTCCACCCCGATCTTAGGACGCCGCCGGAGGCTACGCGGGCACGCGGGCGAAGCGGAATCCCATCTTGTCGAACTCGGCCTTCTCCGCCGCCGTCGCCAGCACCCGCGAGACCTGCCCCTTCAGGTCGATGACGACGGCCTCGTAACCCTTGTCCTTGATCCGCCACACGGCCAGGTGCTCGTCGTCCCACCAGCCGATGAGGCGGACGGCGGCGAACGGGATCGTCACCGCGTCCGCGCCGCCGCCGGAGGTGGAGCGGGCGCACAGCGTGGTCGCGTCCGTCGTGCAGTGGGCCAGGAAGCGGGAACCGGTCGGCGAGACGTCGTCGCCCTCCACCCACACCGGCGCGCCCACGTCCCGCAGCGTGCGCACGAGCCTGCCGTTGAGGTCGTAGAACGTCATCCGGTCGCCGACCCACGTGCCCACCGCCTGGCCGCCGGCGTCCCAGAAGAAGCGCCACTTCCCCGCGCCCTGCTCCTTGATCTCGAACACGCGGCCCTTCTCGTAGGTGACGTCGACGATGCCGTAGCCGTACTCGACCGTGTTGTTCTCCGCGCCCTTGAAGAGGGTGACCAGGCCGTACTTGCCGTCGGGGGACCAGCGCGGCGTGGTGGGGAAGACCGGCCTGGGGCTGAGCCTGATCGCGCGCCTGCCGCCGGTGGCGTGGTCGACGATCGAGACGGTGGCGTAGCCGTCCGTGGTGTAGTCGGCGTCGGTGGCGAGCGCGCGGCCGGTCCTGGGGTCGAGGGCGTACTCGAAGTAGCGGCTGTCGGCGGTGAATGCGCCGGTGGCGTGCTGCCTGACGTAGAGGCGCTTGCCGCTGTCGAGGGTGTAGGAGACGAGCTCGATGGGGTCGCCGGCGCGCTCCTCGACCCGCACCGACGTGCCCGGCAGGGCGATCGAACGGATGGCGGGGCGGGTCGCGGGGGCCGTCGTGGGCGGGGTGGCGGGGGCGGAGGTGGCGACCTGGGCGGCCGTGGACGTGGGCGTCGTACCGCCGTCCCCGGACCCTTCTGAGAGCCGGACGGCCACCAGCGCCGCGGCGGCGACCAGCGTGAGCGCGCCCGAGACGACCGCCGTGACCACCCAGCCGGTACGCCGGCGCCGGGTGGGCCACGTGTGCGGCCCCGGCCGCGCCTGCCGGCCAGGCGCGTGCGGGCCGGCCGCCGCGCTTCCCTCCTGGAGCAGCCCGGATCCCTGCACGCCCGGTAACCGCTGCCCGCTGGAGGCCGTCCGAGGGGCTGGGGCGGGGGTGTGGCCGAGGAGTCGCATGAGGGCGTCGCTCGCCGACGGCCGTCCGGCAGGGTCCTTGGCCAGGCACTCCGTGACGAGGGCGCGCAGGGCGGGATCCGCGATGGAGCCGGTGTCGGCCTCGGTGTGCATGATCCGGTTGACCACCGCCGGCACGCTGTCCTGCCCGAACGGCGGCTGCCCCGAGGCGGCGTACAGCAGCGTGCACGCCCACGCGAACATGTCCGACCTCGGCCCCGGGTTCGACTGGGTGAGCTGCTCGGGAGCCATGTACGAGGGCGTGCCGATCACGGCCACCGTGAGCGTCGAGCTGAGGTCGAGCGCCTTGGCGATGCCGAAGTCGATCACGCGGGGGCCGTCGGAGGCCAGCAGCACGTTCGACGGCTTGAAGTCGCGGTGCACGATGCCGGCCTGGTGGATGGCGACCAGCGCGGTGATGGTGCCGATGGCGAGCCGGTGCAGGGAGGTGCCGGTGCGGGGGCCCTGCCGGCGTACGACGTCGGCGAGGGTGGGGCCGTCGATGTACTCGCTGACGATGTACGGGCGCCCGCCGTACAGGCCGGTCTCGACGACCTGCGCCGTGCAGAACGGCGCCACCCGCCGCGCCATCGCCACCTCGCGGACGAACCGCTCCGACGCCTCGGCGTCGCCCGCCAGGTCGGCGCGCAGCAGCTTGAGCGCCACCTTGGTGCCGTCCGGCGCCGTGGCGAGGTAGACGATGCCCTGCCCGCCCTCGCCGAGCCGCCCCGACAGCCCGTACGCGCCCACCGTCGCCGGATCCCCTGGCCGCAGACCCGCCAGGTCAGGCATTGGCACCCCCACAAATGGCCTCTTTCCCGCCATTCTGGTGGGTGGCCCACAGATCCGTCACCCATTCCCCCAACGCCACCCCCACCCCCAGCTCAACGCCCCCCACCCCCCAAAGGACCGTCACCGCCTCAGTGACCGCCGCCCGCAGGAGGGCCGTTGCCCGCTCAGGGACCGCCGCTGTCTCGCTGATCGCCGCCTGCTGGAGGGTCGTCGCCGGTGGTGGGCTTGCCGGGCGGCCCCGCACCGAACTCGGGCACTTGGGGCATCTGGGGTACTTGCCGCTGATGCTGAGCGTGAGCGGAAGGCAGGGCCGCGTCGGCGACGGTGTGTGGGTGGTGGAGCTGGATGCGGCGTCCCGGGCCTGGTACGCGGACGTGCTCGCCCCCGAGTTCGTACGCCAGCCGCTCCCGGCAGCCGTCCGGGTCGCCCGCGCTGATCACGACGACCGGCGCCCTGGGGAACGGCTTCTCGGCCCGGAGCCTGCGCAGGTCAGCGGCCATGCCGCCCCGCGCCAGCCACTCCCCCGCCATCGCGGAGATCGTCGTGCCGGTGCGGTAGATCCCCGACGGGTCGGGCAGCCCGGTGAGCAGCCGGTGCGCGGCCGGTCCGGTCAGCCGGGCCAGGACGGTCGCACCCCACGTCCCGCCGAGCGCGGGCAGCCAGCGTCCCGCCGTCCCGGTGGCCGCCGCCGACGGAGGCCGTTCGGTGACGCAGGCCGGATCCACCAGGACGAGCCGGGCCAGGCACAGCGGATGCAACCGGGCGAACGCCTCCGCATGCCAGCAGGCGACACCGTGCGCGATGACGGTGACCTGCTGAGGATGAGCCGGAGCCAGCGCGGCCAGCCGGGCCACCTCGCCGTACAGGGTCGGCGGCGCGGACGAGGGCGGGCTGAGGCCGAGCCCGGGCCGGTCGAACCGGATGACCCGGTGCCCGGCGGCGGCGAGCAGACCGGCCACCGCATCCCAGTGAAACCAGGCCCCCGCCGCCCCCACCGCGATCAGCACCGCGGGCCCCTCCCCCTGCACGACAACGTGCTGCCTCCCACACCCGACAACCACCCCACCCAAACCCGCCCCGGCACCCGCACCCCCAGCACCGGCCCCACCCGGACCCGCTTCGACACCCCGGCCTGCGACGCCGTCCTCGCCCGCTTCGCCTGCGGCGTCAGCACCGCGCCGTCCTTGCGCCGTGCCCGTGAGCCTCCCGGCATCCGCCCCGTCCATCGCCTCCAGCGGGTGTCCAGCCCCGCTCACTACGCCGAACCCCTCTCCCGCGCCGTCCGGGCGGACCCGGGCGCCGCCCACGCCGCCCATGCGGCCGGGGGCGATTCTCATGGAGGGGGTCAGGGCTTGGTCCTCCTCCTGGTCGTCGGCGACGAGCAGGCGCAGGGCCACGTACACGAGCCAGAACGCGATCATGGTGAGCTGGGCCCGGTGCGCGAGCCCGGCGCCTCGGCCGCCGGCCAGACCGGCCACGGTGAGCACCGTGGCGGCCAGGGTGAGCCAGGTGAACAGCCACGACACCCACGACCGCCAGCTCACGCCGAGCAGCGCCATCGCGGCCAGTACGGCGGCCGTGCCCAGCGCGCCCGCCGCGAGGTGGATCAGGTGGCCCATCGAGGTCCCCTGACGGCCGCAGAGCGGGTCGCTCACCGTGGCGCAGTCCAGCGGAAAGAGCCCGGTCACGACGGTGAGCAGCCCGAAGGCGGCCAGCGCCAGCCAGCCGGGCCATTCGCGCGCCACCCTCGGCACGAGCGTCACGCCGAGCAGGCAGGCCAGCCCGGCCAGCACGTCGCTGACCCGGAACAGGCGTGTCCACGGCTGGTCACGGGCGGCCAGCTCGCCGACGTAGCCGTCGGTCCTGTCCACGGCGGGAGTGGTGAACTGGCCGGTCATCCAGGCGCTGCCGAGTACCGCCGCCACGATGAACGCGGACGCGGCGAACACGAACAACCTTCGCTCCACGTAATGATTAGATCACTGTGGGCGATCGTCGCACATAAGCACCCCAGCTGGAGGCCCCGCACGAAACCCGCAGAGGCAGGCAACCCACCGGGACCGAGCCCCGCGCGGACAAGTCCTCTCGCGAAAGGCGCGGTCAGAGGCCGGGGGCGCCCCAGACGGGGAACCAGCGGCTGAGGTCCTTCTCCAGGGGCAGCTCGCCCTCCAGCGCCCCTCTGGCCTGCAGTTCGAGCGCGTTGTCGCGCTTCTGTCCGGAGGTAGGGGCGAAAGGGTAGAAGGTGCCGCGTTTGTACAGGTACACCACGGCCAGCCGCCCCCCGTCCGGGCCGGCGAACGACACCAGCGAGCACAGCAGCGACGGCCCGAACCCGGCGTCCTCCAGCGACGAGTTCACCGCATGCAGCTCGGTGACCAGGTCGCTGAGGGCGTCGGGCGAGCGGCGTACCAGGAGCCAGGTGTAGCCGTAGCCGTCGTCGGACTCCTCGACGCGCTCCCCGAGCAGCGCCTTGACGTCGCGTTCGAGCGTGGCGAACGCGCCGCCCTCGGCGGCCCTGAACGCCACGGAGCCGGCACCGGTGGGGACGAGCCCGGTCGCGGCCTGCAGCGTCACGGCCGCCGACGGCAGCGCGAACAACGCGTCGAGGTTGGGCTTGACCGGCTTCGACCGGCCGAGGAGCGAGTCGAGCCAGCCCATGAGGTGTTTCAGCCCCTTCCGAGTTGCCGCGAGATGTTCGCCAGCTGCTCCAGCCGGCGCTCCAGCGGCGGGTGCGTGGAGAACAAGGTCGCCAGCGTCTGGCCCTTGGCCAGGGCGGGCGCGAAGTAGAAGGCGTTGAACGGCTCCGCCTCGCGCAGGTCCCTGGTCGGAATCCTGGCCATCTCGCCGCTCACCTTGGTCAGCGCGCTGGCCAGGGCGGATGGGCGCTGCGTGAGCAGGGCGCCGGCCCGGTCGGCGGCCAGTTCGCGGTAGCGCGACAGGGCCCGGGTGAGCAGGAAGCTGACGGCGTACACGATGACCGACACCAGCAGGATCACGAGCCCGATGGGCACGCCGCCCTGGCCGTTGGAGGACCGGCGGCCACCGAGCCCCGTGTAGAGCGCGAAGCGGGTCATCAGCCCCGCCACGATCCCGAGGAACGAGGCGATCGTCATGACGGCCACGTCACGGTGGGCCACATGGGACAGCTCGTGGGCGATCACGCCCTCCAGCTCCTGCGGCTCCAGGCGGCGCAGGATGCCCGTCGTCACGCAGACGACGGCCTTCTTCTGGTTGCGGCCGGTGGCGAACGCGTTGGGGACGTCGGAATCCGCGATCGCCACCCGTGGCTTGGGCATGTCGGCCATGGCGCACAGCCGGTCGATCAGGCCGTGCAGCTCAGGGGCCTCCTGCGGAGAGACCTCCCGCCCGTGCATCGCGAACAGGGCGATGCGGTCGGACAGGAAGTACTGCACCAGCAGCAGGCCGCCCGCCAGCACCAGCACGGTCAGCGCCTGTACGCCGAGAGCGATCAGGACGCCGACGAACACCACGTAGAGCAGGCCGAGCAGGAACATCGTCACAACCATGCGGCTGGTCAGGCCGCGATCGGACGCGAACCGCGTGCTCACGGGCTCAGCCCGGGATCAGGCCCTGGTCGCCCAGCATCTCCCGGACTTCCTCGATCGAGGCGTCCGCGGGGGGAAGGATCAGCTCTGACGGCTCAAGGCTGTCGTCGGAAAGCGCCTTGCCCACATGGCGCACCTTGTCGAGCAACGCGTGCAGCTTGACCCGGAACGACTGCTCGTCACCCGCGTCGATGGCCGCTTCGAGCTCGGTGTCGAGCTCGTTGAGGACCGAGATGTCTTCGGCGGAGATCTCCACCTGACCCTCGCCCATGATCCTGACGATCATGCGCCCTCCCCAGGCTGGCGCAGCTGCTGGGTGCCACTCTGCTGCTGCGGCTGGGCCTGCGGCTGAGGCTGCTGCTGCGGCTGCCCCTGCTCAATGGCGCTCTGCGGCGCCGGGCCCTGGCCGAGCTCGGCCTTCATCCTGGCCAGCTCCAGCTCGACGTCCATGCCGCCGCCCATGCGGTCGAGCTCGGCCTGGATGTCGTCGCCGCGGGTGCCGCTGTAGTCGTCGAGCGCGCCACTGGCCAGCAGCTCGTCGATCGCGCCGGCGCGGGCCTGCATCTGCGCCGTCTTGTCCTCGGCGCGCTGGATCGCCAGGCCGACGTCGCCCATCTCCTCGGAGATGCCGGAGAACGCCTCGTTGATGCGCGTCTGCGCCTCGGCCGCGGTGTAGGTGGCCTTGATCGTCTCCTTCTTGGTGCGGAAGGAGTCGACCTTGGCCTGCAGCCGCTGCGAAGCCGTGGTCAGCTTCTCCTCTTCGGCCTGCAGGTTGTCGTGCTGGACCTTGAGGTCGGTCATCTGCGACTGCAGGTTGGACCGCCGCTGCAGCGCCTCGCGGGCCAGATCCTCACGGCCCACGGACAGCGCCTTGCGCCCCTGCTCCTCATAACGCTTGGCCTGGCTCTCCAGGCCGTTGATCTGCAACTCCACCCTCTTGCGCGAGGTGGCGACGTCGGCCACCCCCCTGCGCACCTTCTGCAACAGCTCCAGCTGCCGCTGATAGGAGTAGTCAAGGGTCTCGCGCGGATCCTCCATCTTGTCCAGGGCCTTGTTGGCCTTGGACTTGAAGATCATCGAAAGTCTCTTCATCACGCTCATGCGCGTCGGCCGTCCCCTTCTAGGTCGTGCTGGTGTTATCCCGTGCAGCGCAGCCGCCTTGGGATTACCCTACGCATAACGCACGAGGGCGTCACTAAGTTGCAGTCCAGGTAGGGTTGACGCTGTGTTGCGACGCCGTTCCCAGACCTCCGTGGACGACACCCCCGTCCCCGTTGACGATCCTAAGCCCCAGGGTAAAGGTCGTCCCACACCCAAGCGCCGCGTTGCCGAAGGCAAACGGCGCCAATACGTCTCCGCGCCGAAAGACCGCAAAGAGGCCTATCGGCAGATGCGGGCCAAGCAGGCCGCCGAGCGCGATCGTGCCCGTCAGGGCATGCTCGCTGGTGACGAGCGGTATTTTCCCGCTCGTGACAAGGGCCCAGCGCGCAAGTTCGCGCGCGAATGGGTCGACTCGCGGCGGTTGCCGAGCCAGTATTTCCTGCCGTTCTCGCTAGTCATCCTGCTCGCCACGTGGGTTCCCTGGCCGATGGCCATCCGGGCCCAGGTGCTGGGCTACGTGGTGACGATCGGCTGGCCGATCATGATGATCGGCGTGCTCTTCACCTCGGTCTACGTGGCCTGGAAGGTGAAGAAGGTGGTCGCGGAGAAGTTCCCGAACGAGAGCGTCAGAGGCGTGGGCTTCTACGCGGCGATGCGGGCCTTGCAGATCCGCAAGCTGCGCTTCCCGCCGCCCGCGGTGCTGCCCGGCGGCAAGCCGGTCCCGCCCAAGAAGTAACGGATTTTTTCCGAAATTTCGGCCGTTCCCCGGTACAGCGCCCCCGTGTTTCGCGGTGCGACGTTGGTCGCCGGGGGTCCGGCGGAGGGCACGGTCTCCGGTGCCGTCACTCCCAGCGCAGGACGCCGCGCTCGACCGTGGGGTGCCGGCCCTCCGGCTCGTCGCCGAGCTTGAGGGCCGTGCCCCGCTCCAGGGCGTCGGCCACCGCTCGCATGAGCGCGTAGTACGACGGCACGCGGCTTGTCGTGCCGTCCGCGCCCTCCCAGCCGACGGCTCCGTCCGTGGAGTCGACCACCGCGTACGTCGTGAAGTGCTCCGTCGCGCGCCCCTGGCGGGACAGGAACGGAATCATCCGACCGTTCCAGCGGCCCGAGCCGGGCTCCGGGGCGCACAACGTCCGCCATGCGTCCCTGATCTGGCGGACGCCGAGGTGGGACCCGCCGCCGGACCGGACGCCGAGCCCCAGCCCGAACGCCGCCGCCCCGCGCGAGCCGTTGTGACGCAGCAGGGAGGCCCGCAGGTCGTCGGGGAAGTCCACGCCCATCTGCGCCTCGGCGACGGCGATCGTGCGCGCCTTGCCGGGAGCCCGGAGCGTCCGGTACGTGCGGGGCGCGTTCGCCTCCAGCCACCGCTCGATCCGCCGCCACTGCCGGTCGACGGCCCGCTTCACTCTGGGGTCGATCGGCCGCACCGTCACCGGCCGCGGCACGGGCGCGCAACCGGGCTCTTGATCGGGGGTCCCGCTCGCCGTGGGTGCGGGCGAGGACAGCACGGGGGGAGCGACGGGCTCCGGCACGGTGGCGAGGTTCGCGTCCTGGGGCAGGGCCTCCTCGTACGCCGCCCGCGCCCGCCACCCGCCGGCCGGCAGCAGGGCGAGGGCCAGCGTCAGCGCCACGATCGCCGCGATGCCGGCCCAGATCACCCCCATGCCCGTACGGCGGGCGCGGCCGGGCGCCGCCGGCGGGGCGGGCTCGTTCCGCGGCAGGCGGGCACGGCGGCGCAGCCGTACCGCGATCGCGGTCATGATGGCCGCCGTCAGCGCCAGCCGTACTAGCTTCAGCACGTCGCGCACCCTATCCCGAAACGAATCACCCCACGCGCCGGGATTAAGGTCGGACCTATGGAATTCCGACACCTCGGCCGCAGCGGCCTCATGGTCAGTGAGATCAGCTACGGCAACTGGATCACCCACGGCTCCCAGGTCGAGGAGGAGGCCGCCAAACTCTGCGTGCAGGCGGCCCTCGACGAGGGGATCACCACGTTCGACACCGCCGACGTCTACGCGGGGACGAAGGCCGAGGAGGTGCTCGGCCGCGCGCTGAAGGGCGTGCGCAGGGAGTCGCTGGAGATCTTCACCAAGGTCTACTGGCCGACCGGTCCCGGCCGCAACGACCGCGGCCTGTCGCGCAAGCACATCACCGAGTCGATCAACGGCTCGCTGCGCCGCCTGCAGACGGACTACGTGGATCTCTACCAGGCGCACCGCTTCGACAACTCGACCCCCCTTGAGGAGACGCTCAAGACCTTCGACGACCTCGTCCGCCAGGGCAAGGTCCTCTACATCGGCGTCAGCGAGTGGACCGCCGACCAGATCGCCCAGGCGCTCAAGATCGCGGACGAGATGGGCTTCGACCGCATCGTGTCGAACCAGCCCCAGTACTCCATGCTGTGGCGCATCATCGAGCCCGAGATCGTGCCCCTGAGCGAGAAGGAGGGCGTGGGCCAGATCGTCTGGTCCCCGATCGGCCAGGGCGTGCTCACCGGCAAGTACGTCCCCGGCCAGCAGCCGCCCGAGGGCTCCAGGGCCACCGACAAGAGCGGCAGCGCCATGATCGCCCGGTTCATGCGGGACGACGTGCTCGCCCGCGTGCAGGAGCTCAAGCCGATCGCCGCCGACCTGGGCCTCACCATGGCGCAGCTGGCGATCGCCTGGGTGCTGCAGAACCAGAACGTCTCCAGCGCCATCGTCGGCGCCACCCGCCCCGAGCAGGTGCGCGACAACGTCAAGGCGTCCGGCGTCAAGCTGGAGGCCGGCGTGCTGAAGCGGATCGACGAGGTGCTCGGCGACGTCGTGGAGCGTGACCCCGCCAAGACCGTGAGCCCCCAGACCCGCCCATAACCCGCCCCCGCAACAAAAACCCCTTGAGCCACAAGACGCTCAAGGGGTTTTTCTTTTATCCGGGACTCACTGCTGGCGCAATGACAATCCCGTGTATTCAACACGGTCCTCTTCGAGCAAAGCGACCTGCTCGACACCGGATTCCAGCAGGTCACGATAGTTCTCGCCGAGCCAGGACTCCGCGTCCGCCTGGCTGGGAAAAACCTCTCGCGGCAAAGGGCGATCCGTCACCTCACCACCCTTTGCATTTTCATAACGCCACCGCCATGTCATGCCATACGCTCCTTTTCCGCGGGTTCGCCGGCGCACCCTCCGCAGGCACTGGAACCCTACTCCCGAGCTCGGAGGTCAATCGATGCTGCGCGCGTATCGTGTTGCGGCCGGGGTCGCCCTCGGGGCGGCCGCGTTCCTCGCTCTTCCCCTTCCCGCACTCGCCTCCCCGCCCGTCGCCCCCGGCGGGCCGGCTCCCGGAGCCGCCGATCCCGGCGCCACGCGGTCGTGGAGCGCCTGGCGCAGCGACGGGACGGCCTGGCTCGCGGCCGATCCCGCCGACTCGCCGCCGGACGGCTCCGTCATCGGCTGGCGCTTCTCCGTGTCGCCGGAGGGAGCCGGGGGAGCCGCGGGCGACTCCCCCGGCGGGGAGCTGCCGTCGTTCGCGTCGGTGTGCGGCAGGGACACCGCGGCCTCCGGGCACAAGCGGGTGGCGGTGACGGTGGACTTCGGCGACGGGGACGCCGACGCCTACCCCGGCGACCAGCCGCCGGCGCAGGGGGTGCTGCGGTGCGTGGCGGGCGCCGAGGACGCCACCACCGCCCGGCTCCTCGCCTCCGCCGCCCAGGTCCGGGTGAACGACCGGGGTGACGTGGTATCCGTGTCCGGGTACCCGATGCGCGAGCGCGGCGGCACCGAGCTGACCGCCGCCGCCCCGGCCGCCCCCGACGGGCCGCCGGGGCTGCTGATCGCGGGCGGGGCGGGCGCGATGGCCCTGCTCACGGCCGGCGCCGTCGTGGCCACCCGCCGCCGCACCCGCACCCCCGCGCAAACCCGCCGCTGACCCCTCAGGCCGCTCCGCCAGGCTTTCCCGCTCCTTGTACGCTCGGCGCGGTGAAAGTCCTTCTCACCGGTACGGCGGGCGGTGCGGGCCGGCCGGAGCCCGGCTGCCGGTGCGTCTCCTGCGCGAGCCCGCCCCCGGGTCACCGCCGCCCGTTCGGCGTCGTCGTGGACGGCGTCGCGGGCTTCCCCTTCGACGCCCCGCCGGACGGTTACCACGCCCATGCCGACGGCCTCGGGCTGTCCGCCCCGGACGGCGCCCGGCTGCTGTACCTGCCTGCGGACCGGGCCGTGCCCACGGACGGCAGGTACGACGTCGTCCTGATGGACCTGCTCGACCGGCCGGAGCGTCTCGGCGAGCTGCGCAGGGCCGGATCGGCGGACGACGCGACCGTGGTGGTGGCGACCGGCCTGGACCACCGGATCAGGTCCGAGCGGGAGCTGATCCGGCGGCTGCGCCTGTGGGGCGCCCTGAGCGTCCCCGACGGCACGGAGCTGGAGATCACGCCGGGACGCGGCCTCACAGCGGCGTCACGGCCTCTGGGGGTCCCAGACGCGGGCATCGGCGTGGCACGGGAGCCGGGCCCGTGGCGGGCGCTGCTGCTGGGCGGGTCCAGGTCCGGCAAGTCGGCCGAGGCGGAGCTGCGGCTGGCGGGCGAGCCGTACGTCACCTATGTGGCCACGGGACCGGCGGGCGCGGGTGACGGCGAGTGGGCGGCGCGGGTGCGGGCGCACCGGGAGCGGCGGCCCGCGCACTGGGCCACCGCCGAGACCACCGACCTGGTCACGGCCATCAGCGCCGCCACCACCCCGCTGCTGATCGACGGGCTGGGCACCTGGCTGACGGCGGTGTTCGACGAGCACGGCGCCTGGGAGGGCGACCGCGCGCCGGTCGCCGCCGCCTGCGACGCCCTGGTGGCCGCGTGGCGTCAGGCGCCGCGGCCGGTCGTGGCGGTCTCCGACGAGGTGGGGATGGGTGTGGTGCCCGCCACGGCCAGCGGGCGGGCGTTCAGGGACGCGCTCGGCCGGCTCAACGAACGGCTGGCCGCCGAGTCCGAGTACGTGGCACTGGTGGTCGCCGGCCGCCCCCTCGAACTCTGACCCCCGCCCTCGCCGTACGAGCACCCCCGCAGGAAGGACGGGCGGGTCAGGGGCGGGCGGCGCGGGCGTACCAGCGGCCGTCGATGCGGTCCACGTTCAGCGGACGGCCGAAACAGTCGCTGAGATGGCCGGAGGTGAGCACGTCGGCCACGGGGCCGGCCGCCAGCACCCTGGCGTCGCGCATGAGCATGGCGTGCGTGGTGGTGGCGGGCACCTCCTCCAGGTGGTGCGTCACCGTGACGGTGGTGAGCACGGGCCGGGTGGTGGCCAGGTCCTCGACGGCGGTGATGAGGTCCTCGCGGGCCGGCAGGTCGAGCCCGGCGAACGGCTCGTCGAGCAGCAGCACCGCGGGATCGCCCATGAGCGCCCTGGCCACCCGGATCCGGGCCCGCTCCCCCTGGGAGCAGACGCGGAACTTCCGCTCGGCCAGGTCCTTGCAGCCCAGGTCGGCCAGCAGCCGGTGGGCCCGGTCGTGCTCGCCGTCGCCGTACTTGTCCCACAGCGGCACGCTCGTCCCGGTGTGCCCGGTGAGCACCACGGCGAGCGCGGTCGCCCCTTCCTCCTCCATCAGCTCCTCGTCCACCAGCCGCTGGCTGGAGGCGACGAGGCCGATGTGACGGCGCAGCTCCCGCAGGTCGACCCGGCCGAGCCGGTGGCCGAGCACCTTGACGGCGCCCTCGCTGGGATGCCGCACGGCGCCCGCCAGCGACAGCAGCGTCGTCTTGCCCGCGCCGTTGGGGCCGAGGACGGCCCAGTGGTCGCCGTAGTCCACCTGCCAATCGACGCCGTCGAGCAGTGTTTTGCCGACAACCCGGACGCCTACGCCTTCCAGTTCAACCACGTGCATCCCGCCACACTAGTGGGCCCTAGGATCGTGCGTTATGCGGCTGATGGACGGTGTGCGGCTGGCCGTGGGCACGCTCAGCGTCTTCCCCGTACGCGTGGAGCGGGTGGATCGGCAGGTGGCGGGGCAGGCCATGGTCCTGGCCCCGGCCGTCGGCCTGGTGCTCGGGCTCCTCGCCGGGCTGCCGCTGCTGCTTCCCGCCCCGCCCCTGCTGGGGGCGGCGCTGGCGGTGGGGCTGCTGGCACTGCTCACCCGGGGGCTGCACCTGGACGGCCTGGCCGATCTCGTGGACGGGCTGGGGAGCGGCAAGCCGGCCGATCAGGCGCTCGACATCATGAAAAAGTCGGACATCGGGCCGTTCGGCGTGATGACGCTGGTGTTCACGCTGCTCGTCCAGGTGGCGGCGGTCGCGGAGGCCGGTTACTGGGCCCTGGTGACGGCCTGCGTGGCCGGGCGGCTGACGCTGGCGTGGGCCTGCCGGGAGGGGGTGCCCGCCGCCCGTTCCGAGGGGCTGGGGGCGATGGTCGCGGGCACCGTACGCCGCCCCGCCGCCTGGCTGGCCACCCTGGCCGCCTCGCTCACGGCCGTGCTGATCGGCCTGCTCGCCGGCGCCTGGAGCGGCGTCCCCGGCGACGTGTCCTGGTCGCCCGGGCTGGTTCCGGCGGGAACGGACGTGTACGGCATGGTCAGGACCTACCCGACCGAGGCCGAATTCCTCGTGCGGGACGTCGTCCTATGGCTGTCGGGCCCGGCCGGCGCGCCCCTCGCGCTGCTCGCCGGGACGGGCGTGGCCCTGCTCCTGCTCCGCCACGCCAGGCGCCGGCTCGGCGGGATCACCGGCGACGTGCTCGGCGCGCTCGTGGAGACGGCCACGGCCGCCACGCTGGTGATCTGGGCCCTCCTCCCCTGAACGGGCCGGCCACCACGAAGGCGACCGGCCGCACGGGCGGGCCCTGCGGGCCGCCGCTCGTTCAGGTGGCCGGTTCCGACTCGGCCGGGGCCGGCTGCGGCGCCCGCTGCGGCGGACGTACCGGGAAGAAGCGCAGCAGAACGACGCAGAGCAGCGCGAGCACCACCCAGCCCATCACACCGGTGATGCCGGCCAGCACCTCGTTCGGCGGGGCGGCGGCATCGCCGAGCAGCAGCGCGACCCCGGCCACGGCGTTCAGCGAGGCGTGCGCCACCACCGCGGGCCACACGCTCCCGGTACGCAGCCGCAGCCACCCCAGCAGCACCCCGGCCAGCATGCAGAAGCCGATGAAGGCCAGCGCCGCCCACGAGCCGAGCCGCGGGTAGTTGTAGCCGAGCAGGGTGAGCGGCGCGTGCCAGAGACCCCAGACGGCCCCGGACATGAGCAGCCCGGCGAACACGCCGTTCGAGGCGACGAGCCGGGGCGCCAGCCAGCCCCGCCAGCCCCACTCCTCCCCCAGCGCCGGGATGGCGTTCAGGACGGGCCCGGCCACGGCGGCGATCAGGATCTGCACGATGGCCAGGGTGCTCAGGTCCACGGGCGGCTGGACGCCGTTCGCCCGCAGGCCGGCGCCGAAGAGGCTGAGCCCGGACAGGTCGAGCGAGACGAGCCCGACGGCGGCGCTGATCCACAGGGACAGGAACGTCAGGACCGGCACGCCCAGCCAGGCCGCCAGCATCATCGCGATGGTGCGGCCCTTGCGCTCGCCCAGCGTGAGCCCGGTGTGCCGGGCCCATTCGCGGAACGGCGTGCGCGACAGGGCCCACACGCCGAGCACGCCCACGGACGGGGTGAACATCATCAGCGCGCCCAGCGGCTGCATCAGCGGCGAGCCGAGCCCGCCGCCGAACCACAGGGGCAGCGCCGCGGCCCAGGACAGCCCGAAGGCCAGGACAAGGAAGACGATGAGGGGTTTTTTCACGACGAAACACGCTCCGCGATGAGGGTGTTGATGAGGGATGCGCCCCGTTCGGCGTCGTCGATGCTGATGGCGAGCCGGCCGCCGGAACGGTAACGCAGGATCAGGCACTCGCCACCGCGCAGCATGATGGTGGCGCTTCCCGGCACGCCCCGGAAGCCCCAGCCGCCGACCTCGCCCGGCCGGCGCTCCTCGGCCCACGCCGACTCGACCTTGGCCAGCTGGATGGTCCGCGTCGGCCAGCCGAACGGCCCGAACCCGATCACCACCTTCTCGCCGACCACCTTGACGGTGAGCGACATGGTGGCCAGACCGACCGCGAACACGATGACGAACCCGGGCAGGGCGGCGCTCACGGCGGTCGCGCCGGACGTGCCGGTCAGGCTCAGCGCGATCGCCGCCACGATGAGCACCAGCGCGCCGAAGGTGATGGCGGTGAGCCACGGGTTGACCAGGCGGCTGACCCAGACCGCCCGCTGGCCGGGGCGCAGGCGCAGCCGCGGCGGCGCCTGCTCGCCGGCGGACGGCTCGTCCTCCGGGCCCCGGCCCAGACGGGCGGCCACGAGGCCGGCGGCGACCATGCCGAGCAGCACCAGGGGGACGTGCCAGACCGGCAGCTCGGCCGCGCGCCAGCCGGGGGCGTCGAGGTTGACCGACAAGGTGGAGGCGGTCAGGCCCAGCATCAGCGTGCCGAACCCGAACAGGCAGCCCCACCAGGTGGACCTGAAGGCGCGCCGTGCCTGGCCCCGCCTGGTCAGCGCGAACAGGACGAGCCACATCACGGCCCAGGTGACGGAGCTCGTGACCACGTGTCCCGTCAACGACGAGGAGCCGTCGGGCACGGTGCCCGCCGAGCCCCAGTGCGTGGCCATGGGATCGGGCAGCCGGTCACGCAGGGCGAGGGGCGCCAGGATGAGCACGGCCGTCACGGCCAGCCACCAGACGGCGGCCATGGCACGGGGTCTCATTTCAGTTCCTCCAGGATGGTGATGAGGTCCTCACGGCTGTAGCCGTACTTCTTGGCCTCCTGCAGCAGCTCGCGCGCCCGCTGGGCGAGCAGGGCGCGGCCGTCCGCGCGGCCCGCCACGCTGACCCCGCGGCCTCTCCTGAACTCCAGCAGCCCTTCGTCCCGCAGGTCGCGCAGGGCCCGCAGCACGGTGTTGGTGTTGATGCCAAGCGCGCCGGCCAGGTCCTTGGCCGGCGGCAGGCGGTCGCCCGGCCGGTAGGAGCCTTCGCCGATGGCGCGGCGGATGGCGCTCGCCACCTGTTCGTGCAGGGGGCGGGCGTCGTGGAGATCGAGCGTCAGCAACATGATGCTAATGACACTAGCACTATTCCTCAGCCGGGCGTCCGCCGGCGATTGGTAGGATGAACCCCTGTTTGTGAGTACGCAGAAACCGTGGATAGCATCGGTTTACGTGACCACTGTGCGGCTGAACTCAGCAGATCCCGTCTCCATCGACACCGACGCCTTGATCGTCGGCTTCAGACCGGGCGAGGACGGCCCGGTTCCCGCGTCGGGCGCCGACTCCCTCGACGCGGCCTTCGATGGCAAGCTCGCCGCCTCGCTCGGCGCCGTGGGCTTCTCCGGCAAGCCCGGCGAGCTGGCCAAGCTGCCGGCCTTCGGCGCCATCGCCGCCCCGCTGCTGGTCGCCGTCGGCCTCGGAGACTCCCCCGGGCCCGAGGATCTGCGCCGCGCCGCCGGCGCCGCCGTGCGCGCGCTGGCCGGCACCTCCCGCGCCGTGCTCGCGCTGCCGGCCGGCACCCCGGGCGAGGCCGAGGCGGTCGTGCTCGGCGGGCTGCTCGGCGCCTACTCCTACTCCCGTTACCGCACGAACGGCGAGCAGAAGGCCCCGGTCGCCGAGCTCACCGTGGTCACCGGCCAGTCCGACGAGGTCGCCCAGCGCGCGAGCGTGCTGGCCGAGTCGGTCTCCCTCGTGCGCGACCTGGTCAACACGCCTCCGTCCGACCTGTGGCCGGCCAGGTTCGCCGAGCTCGCCGAGCAGGCGGGCGGCAAGGCCGGGCTGAGCGTCGAGGTGCTGGACGACAAGCAGCTCAAGGACGGCGGCTACGGCGGCATCGTCGGCGTCGGCCAGGGCTCGGTCAACCCGCCGCGCCTGGTCCGCCTGGCCTACAGCCACCCCGAGGCGGCCAAGACGCTCGCCTTCGTGGGCAAGGGCATCACGTTCGACTCGGGCGGCCTGTCGCTCAAGCCGTCCGCCTCCATGGACTGGATGAAATCCGACATGGGCGGCGCGGCCGCGGTGCTCGGAGCGGTGATCGGCATCGCCAGGCTCGGCCTGCCGGTCAACGCCGTCGGCTACCTCTGCCTGGCCGAGAACCTGCCGAGCGGCACCGCGCAGCGCCCCTCCGACGTCATCCACAGCTACAGCGGCAAGACCGTCGAGGTGCTCGACACCGACGCCGAGGGCCGCCTGGTGCTCATGGACGGCATCGCGCGGGCCGCCGAGGACGACCCCGACCTGATCGTCGACGTGGCCACCCTCACCGGCGCCCAGATCGTCGCGCTCGGCTGGCGCACCGCCGGCGTCATGTCCAACGACGACGCCGTACGCGAACTCGTGGTCGAGGCCGCGGGCGAGGCGGGCGAGGGCGCGTGGGGCATGCCGCTGCCCGAAGAACTGCGCAAAGGCCTTGACTCGCCCATCGCCGACATCGCCAACCTCCAGCCGGAGCGCTGGGGCAGCATGCTGGCGGCGGGCATCTTCCTCAAGGAATTCGTGCCCCAGGGGGTGCGCTGGGCCCACATCGACATGGCCGGCCCCGCCTTCAACAAGGGCGAACCGTACGGTTACATCCCGAAGGGCGGCACGGGCGCCTTCACCCGCACCCTCATCGGACTCGCAGAGCGGCACGCGAGCATCTGAAACAAATGAAAAGATGACGGCATCACGAACACCCCGACAAGGAGCCTTCCTGTGGCCTATGACATCGTCGTCCTAGGGGGCGGCAGCGGCGGTTACGCCTGCGCGCTAAGGGCGGCCGAGCTGGGCAAGTCGGTCGCGCTGATCGAGCGGGACAAGATCGGCGGCACCTGCCTCCACAGGGGATGCATCCCCACGAAGGCCCTGCTCCACTCCGCCGAGGTCGCCGACGAGACCCGCGAGAGCGCGTCCTTCGGCGTCAAGGCGAGCTTCGAGGGCATCGACGTCCAGGGCGTCCACGCCTTCAAGGACAAGATCGTCACACGCGCGTGGAAGGGCGTGCAGGGCCTGCTCAAGGGCGCCGGCGTGACGGTCGTCGAGGGCGAGGGCCGCCTGGTCGGCGGCAACAGGATCCAGGTCGGCTCCGAGGTCTACGAGGGCCGCAACCTCGTCCTGGCCACCGGCTCCGCGCCCAAGACGCTGCCCGGCCTGGAGATCGACGGCGAGCGGGTGATCACCAGCGAGCACACGCTCAGGATGGAGCGCGTGCCCGCCTCCGTGATCGTGCTGGGCGGCGGCGTCATCGGCGTCGAGCTGGCCAGCGTCTACCGTTCCTTCGGCGCCGAGGTCACGATCGTCGAGGCGCTGCCGCACCTGCTGCCCACCGAGGAGGAGTCCAGCTCCAAGCTGCTGGAGCGGGCCTTCCGCCGGCGCGGCATCAAGTACGAGCTGGGCGTCTTCTTCGACGGTGCCAAGACCACCGAGACGGGCGTGGTCGTCACCCTGGCCAACGGCAAGACCCTCGACGCCGAGCTGCTGCTCGTCGCGGTCGGCCGCGGCGCGGTGTCGGCGGGCATGGGCTTCGAGGAGCAGGGCATCACCGTCGAGCGCGGCGCGGTCGTGGTCGACGAGCACTGCCAGACCTCGGTGCCCGGGATCTACGCCATCGGCGACCTGATCCCGACCCTGCAGCTCGCGCACGCCGGCTTCGCCGAGGGCATCATGGTGGCCGAGCACATCGCCGGCCTCAACCCGCCGCCGATCGACTACGCGGGCGTGCCGCGCATCACCTACTCCGACCCGGAGGTCGCCTCGGTCGGCATCACCTCCGCCCAGGCCGCCGAGCGCGGCATCGAGATCGTCGAGCAGGTCTACGACCTGGCGGGCAACCCCAAGAGCCAGATCCTCGGCACCTCGGGCGCCGTGAAGGTCATCGCCCAGAAGGACGGCCCCGTCGTCGGTGTCCACATGGTGGGCCGCCGCATCGGCGAGCTCGTCACCGAGGGCCAGCTCATCTACAACTGGGAGGCGCTGCCCGCAGAGGTCGCCCAGCTCATCCACGCACACCCGACGCAGTCCGAGGCAGTCGGTGAGGCGATGCTGGCCCTGGCCGGCAAGCCGCTGCACGTCCACAACTAGTCCAGCCCTCGAGATCAGAACGCGAGAGAAGAATAACGATGCCGGTCTCCGTACAGATGCCCCAGCTCGGCGAGAGCGTGACCGAGGGCACGGTAACCCGTTGGCTGAAGAAGGAGGGCGAGCGCGTCGAGGCCGACGAGCCGCTCCTCGAAGTGTCCACCGACAAGGTCGACACCGAGATCCCGTCGCCGTCCGCGGGTGTCCTCACCAAGATCGTCGTCGCTGAGGACGAGACGGTCGAGGTCGGGGCCGAGCTCGCCGTCATCGACGAGAACGGCCAGCCCGGCGCCGCGGCCCCGGCTCCCGAGGCGGCCGCCCAGCCGGCTCCCGAGCCTGAGCCCGAGCCCGAGCCCGCCCCGGCTCCCCCGGCCTCCTCGATCCCGCAGCCGGCTCCGGCTCAGGCCGCGCCCGCCCCTGCCCCCGCTCCGGCGCCGGCCCCCCAGGCCGCTCCTCCGGCGCAGCCCGCGCCGGCCGCCGAGCCCGCCCCGGTGGCCTCCTCCGGCGACAGCCCCTACGTGACGCCGCTGGTCCGCAAGCTCGCCAACGAGCACGGCGTCGACCTCGACGCCATCAACGGCACCGGCGTGGGCGGCCGGATCCGCAAGCAGGACGTGCTGGAGGCCGCCAAGGCGCAGCGCGAGAAGGCCGCGGCCGCCCAGCCCGCCGCCGCTCCCGCGCCCGCCGCCCAGCCGGCCGCCGCCGCCCAGGCTCCGGCCGCGCAGGCTCCGGGCGCCGCGGCGCCCGAGCCGGTCGAGGTGGACACCACGCTGCGCGGCCGCACCGAGAAGATGTCGCGCCTGCGTCAGACGATGTCGAAGCGCCTGGTCGAGTCGCTGCAGACGGCCGCCCAGCTCACCACCGTGGTGGAGGTCGACGTCACCAAGATCGCGCGGCTGCGCGACCAGGCCAAGGCCGACTTCCTGCGCCGCGAGGGCGTCAAGCTGACGTTCATGCCGTTCTTCGAGATGGCCGCCATCGAGGCGCTCAAGCAGCACCCCAAGCTCAACGCGACGATCAACAACGAGACCATGGAGGTCACGTACTTCGACGTCGAGCACCTGGGGATCGCGGTCGACACCGAGCGCGGCCTGATCGCGGCGGTGATCAAGAACGCGGGTGACCTCAACCTCGCCGGGCTGGCCCGTAAGACGGCCGACCTGGCCGAGCGGACGCGCGCCAACAAGGTGACGCCCGACGAGATCACCGGCGGCACGTTCACGCTGACCAACACCGGCAGCCGGGGCGCGCTGTTCGACACGCCGATCCTCAACCAGCCGCAGGTCGGCATGCTCGGCACCGGCGCCGTGGTGAAGCGGCCCGTGGTGATCGACACCACCGAGGGCGAGGTCATCGCGGTGCGCTCGATGGTCTACCTGGCGCTGACCTACGACCACCGCCTGGTCGACGGCGCCGACGCCGCCCGCTTCCTCACGACGGTCAAGCGCCGTCTGGAGGAGGGGCGTTTCGAGGCGCAGCTCGGGCTCGCGTAACACGGCTCTCCGATCGGCCGGGCGGTCCCTCCGGGGACCGGCCCGGCCTTTCGCGTCTCCGGCCCGCCCCGGCGTACTGTGAGGGCATGACGATCATCGTGACCGGAGCGTCGGGCCTGCTGGGGACGGCGCTGGTGGACGCGCTGCGGGCGGACGGGCGCGAGGTCGTCCGGCTCGTCCGCCGCACCCCCGCGAAGGACGACGAGGCGTACTGGCAGCCGGGCGAAGAGGTGGTCGACCTGGCCGCGCTGGAGGGCGCCGAGGCCGTCGTGCACCTGGCGGGGGCGCCGATCGGCGACAGGCGCTGGAGCCCGGCCTACAAGCGCGAGCTCGTCACCAGCCGGGTGCACGCCACCCGGGTGCTCGTCGACGCGCTCGTCCAGCTCTCCAGGCCGCCTGAGGTGCTCCTGTCGGCGTCCGGCGTGGACTTCTACGGCGACACCGGCAACGAGGTGATCGACGAGAGCCGGGGCCGGGGCAGCGGGTTCCTGGCCGACCTGTGCGAGCGCTGGGAGAACGAGGCCGCGCGGGCGGGCACGGCGGGGATCAGGACCGTGCGGTCGCGCACGGGGCTGGCGCTGAGCCGGCGCGGCGGCGCGCTCGGCCGGATCCTGCCGATCTTCCGGATGGGGCTGGGGGCGCCGCTGGGATCGGGCAAGCAGTACTGGTCGTGGATCACGGTGGACGACTGGGTGGGGGCCGCCCTCCATGTCCTGAAAAATCGGGAAATCGAGGGGGCGGTCAATTTCACCTCCCCCGGACCCGTCACCAACGCCGAGTTCACCAGGACGCTCGGAAAGACCCTGCGCAGGGGCACGATGCCGATCCCGGTGCCGGCGTTCGCGCTGGCCGCGGGCATCGGCGAGTTCGCCCGCGAGGGACTGCTGCCCAGTCACCGCGTCGAGCCGGCCAAGCTGACCGCCGCCGGCTACGCCTTCTCCCATACGAGTCTCGGCGACGCCCTGCGCGCCGTAATCTAGTGCCCGATCCTCGTTCAGCAGCTGGGAGAACTCCGACATGACCCGGTCAGGGCAATCACACATCCTCGCCATCGGGGGCGGGTCCTTCCGCCCGAGCAGCCGCCACAACCAGATCGAGGCCAGCGCGCTGCTGCGCTACGCCCTCGACCTGACCGGCCAGGACCGCCCCAAGGTGGGCCTGGTGGCCACGGCGATGGGCGACTCGTCGGACTGGACGCTGAAGATGTACGGCGCGTTCGCCGGCTGGGACGTCGAGCTGAGCCACCTCACGGTGTTCCCGATGCCCAACGTGGCCGACCCGCGGGCCTGGATGCTCGAGCAGGACGTCATCTACGTCAGCGGCGGCAGCGTGGCCAACCTCATGGCGCTGTGGCGGCTGCACGGGCTCGACGAGGCGTTCGAGGAGGCGTGGCGGGCCGGGGTGGTGCTGTCCGGCCAGAGCGCGGGCGCGCTGTGCTGGCACGTCGGCGGCAACACCGACTCCTTCGGCCCCGACTTGCGGGTGTGGGCCGAGGGCATGGCGCTGCTGCCGTACTCGTGCGGCGTCCACTACGACTCCGACCCGCAGCGCAGGCAGTTGCTGCACGACTCGGTGGCGAGCGGCGAGCTGCCCATGGGCTACGCCGCCGACGAGGGCGTGGGCCTGCACTACGTCGGCACGGAGTTCATCCAGGCGGTGAGCGTCGAGCCGGGCGCGTACGCGTACCGGGTGGAGAGCGAGAGCGAAGGAAGGGTAAAGGAGTTCAGGATCGAACCACGGTTGCTGACCCCCTGATTACCCTTCAAGGGTGAGGGAACGGCACAATAGGCTCATGCGCCCCATCCAAGGGGACGATCCCCACGCACTCGCCATCGTCCGACTCGGTGTCGACGTTCCCTACGAGCAGGCCTGGTCGCTGCAGCGCTGGGTGCACGGCAAGCGGGCCGCAGGTGAGCTCACCGACACCGTCCTCATCCTGGAGCACGCGCCGGTCTACACCGCGGGCAAGCGCACCGCCCCGCACGAGCGGCCGTCCGACGGCACCCCCGTCGTCGACGTCGACCGGGGCGGGCGCCTGACCTGGCACGGCCCCGGCCAGCTCGTCGCGTACCCGATCGTCGCGATCACCGACGTGGTCGCCTACGCCTGCCGTCTCGAGGAGACGATGATCCAGGTGTGCGCCGACTTCGGCGTCACGGCCCGGCGGGTGCCCGGCCGGGCCGGCGTCTGGGCGGCCGGCGACCCGGTGCTCGGGCTGCCCGACCGCCAGCTCGGCGCGGTGGGGCTGCGCGTCGCGCGCGGCGTGACGATGCACGGGTTCGCGCTCAACTGCGCCAACGACCCCCGCTGGTTCAACCGCATCACCCCGTGCGGCATCCCCGGCGTCGGCGTCTCCTCGCTGTCGGCCGAGACGGGCCGGCGCATCGTGGTCGAGGAGGTCATGCCGATCGCGGAGAAGCGGCTGGCCGAGGCGCTCGGCAAGCAGCCGTTCGACCTGCACGAGGAGGATCTGCTGCGCAGGTGACCGAATCGGCACCTGATCGCAGCGGAAACTGGACCGTCTCCGGCTTACCATCACGCCCGTGACACCCCCCGCAGAACCACCTGTGAGACCGTTCGTCACACCCTGCCTGGGACCGCCCCTCAGACCTCGCGTGGGACCGCCCGTCAGACCTCGCGTGGGACCGCCCGTCAGGCCCCGTGTGGGACCGTCGGTGGCGCCCATCGCGTCCGTGACCCGTTCGCGCTCGTGAAGCGGGTCCTCGCTCTCGTCCTCGCGCTCGTGGTGCACCTGCTGACGCTGGCGTTCGTCGCGCTGGGCGCGTGGGCCATCGCGCGGGCGCCCGGCTTCATCTGGTCGTGGCTGTTCGGCGGCGCCTGCCTGGCGATCGGCTGGGCGCTGCGGCCGCGCCTGGGCGCGCTGCCCGCCGACACCAAGGTGCTCGACCGCGCGGCGGCCGGGCAGCTGTACGCGGTCGCGGACCGGGTCGCCGAACGGATCGGGGTCCCGCGGCCCGCGAAGGTGGCGATCAGGGACCTGGCCACGCGGACCGCCTACGACCGTGTCGGGCTGGCGCGCACCCCCGTCCTCGTCATCGGGTTGCCGCTGTGGCTGGCGCTGCCGCCGAAGCAGCGGGTGGCGCTGCTGGCGGCGGCGTACGCGCGGCTGCCGACGGGCGGCGAGCGGGTGGTGAGCGAGGCGCTGGCCACGCTGGAGTCCTGGCGGGACGCGCTGCTGGGGTCCTCAGGGCCGCTGCGGGTCAGGGACGAGGCGCAGACGAAGATCGCGGCCTCGTCGCTGGGGGCCATGGACCATCCCGGCACCACGTACGAGGTGGCGGGCGCGTTCGGCCGCCTGATCGGGCGGGTGCTCGGCGGCCCGGTGCTGCTGATCCGGTACGCGCTGACCCGCCTGGTCAAGGCCGGCGAAGCCCGTACGCTGGCCAGGCAGCGGGCGCGGGCCCTGCGCGCCGTCTCCGAGCGGGATCTGGACGAGCTGGAGGAGCTGGCTGCGGGCGCCGGTTACCTGGCGCCCATGCAGGCGGCGGCGTTGCGCGGCGAGAGCGTGGCGTCGATCAGGCAGAGCGCGCTGGCCAGGTTCCGGCTCACCGACGACGGCGTGCTCGACTCTCCCCCGCACTCCGAGCTGCTCGGCACCCGCGACTCCGGGCGGATCGACGAGGAGCTGCTGGCCCACTACACCCGGGCGATCGGCGGCTTCGGCCTCATCGGATCCCTGTGACGCCGGGCCGGGAAAGGTCGGATGAAAGGGTGAATTCCGACCCTGGATCCGGCCGCCGCCTCAGGAGACGTAAGCTGTGAAGGTGACCGTTGCCCCTGAAGGCCGAAAGCTCCTCCGCCTGGAGGTGCGTAACGCCGAAACCCCGATCGAGCGCAAGCCCCCGTGGATCAAGACCAAGCTGAAGACGGGCCCCGAATACACCGAGCTGAAATCGCTCGTGCGCCGGGAGGGCCTGCACACGGTCTGTGAAGAGGCGGGCTGTCCGAATATCTACGAGTGCTGGGAAGATCGCGAGGCGACCTTCCTCATCGGCGGCGACCAGTGCACCCGCCGCTGCGACTTCTGCCAGATCGACACGGGCAAGCCGAAGGAATACGACCGCGACGAGCCGCGCCGGGTGGCCGAGTCCGTCCAGCAGATGGGCCTGAAGTACGCGACCGTGACCGGCGTGGCCCGCGACGACCTCCCCGACGGCGGAGCCTGGCTCTACGCCGAGACCGCGCGCCAGATCCACGCGCTGCTGCCCGGCTGCGGCGTCGAGCTGCTGGTCCCCGACTTCAACGGCAACCGCGACCAGCTGGAGGAGGTCTTCTCCAGCAAGCCCGAGGTGTTCGCGCACAACGTCGAGACCGTGCCGCGGATCTTCAAGCGCATCCGGCCGGCGTTCCGCTACGAGCGCTCGCTCGGTGTGATCACCACGGCCCGTGAGGCCGGGCTGGTCACCAAGTCCAACCTGATCCTGGGCATGGGCGAGACGCGCGAAGAGATCTCCGAGGCCATGCGCGACCTCCACGAGGCCGGCACCGACCTGCTGACGATCACGCAATACCTGCGGCCGACGCCGCGCCACCACCCGGTGGAGCGGTGGGTCAAGCCGGAGGAGTTCGTCGAGCTGCAGGCCGAGGCCGAGGCCATCGGGTTCGCCGGGGTCCTGTCCGGGCCGCTGGTGCGCTCGTCCTACCGGGCCGGACGGCTCTACCAGCAGGCCATCGAGGCCCGCCAGACCGCCTGACCGCACACGAACAGCCCCGGGGCCGGTTCCCCGGGGCTTCTTCGTGCCTGCGGGCTTTTCCCCGTGTACGGCGGGGCGTTCCCGGATGTCGGCGTTCCCGGACGTCGCGGGTCTCGTTGCGGCGGGCGGACGGTCTCCGGAGTGCGGCGGGTTTAGCCGTTCCGGAGTGTCGGGGGGCGTCGTTAGCATGGGCAGCCCAGCCGACGGAGGGCGCGCGATGGCCGTTCTGATCCGCACGAGTGACCTGCCCGCCGAGCGTCGGCACGACGCCTGGCGGAGCATCGTCTGCGACACGCTCGGCCCGCTCGACCTGCGCATCGACGCCGGCGCGCCGCTCCGGGGCGAGATCGGGTTCGGCCGGCTCGGCGCCGTGGGCGTCGGCCGGATCCACACCTCCACCCCGCACAGCGTGCACCGCACCCCCGGCCTGATCCGCCGCGACAACCCCGACCACTACCGGGTGGTGCTCGCCCTCGACGGCAGCCCGCGCCTTGAGCAGGACGGCCGCAGGACGGTGCTCGGCCGGGGCGAGTTCGCGATCTACGACTTCACCCGCCCCTACGAGCTGGGCTACGACGCCGAGGTGCGGCTGGCGGTGTTCAGCTTCCCGCGCGACCAGCTCGCCCTGCCGATCGACGCGGTGGCCGAGCTCGCCGCGCTGCCGATCGGAGCCGAGACGGGCGCCGCCGCGCTGGCCGTGCCGCTGCTGCGCCGGGTGGCGCTCGACCACGAGACCTACCGCTCCGCCAGCGCGGCGCGGCTGTCGAGCGTGGTGACGGACGTGGTCGGCGCGGCCGTCGCTGAACGTCTCGACCAGGAGCGCGCCCTGCCGGACGACTCCCGGCAGCGCACCTTGTTGCTGCGGGTGCGTGCCTTCATCGAGCAGCGCCTGGGCGAGGCCGACCTCGATCCGGCGGTGATCGCGGCCGCCCATCACATCTCCGTGCGTTACCTGCACCGGCTGTTCGAGTCGGAGGACACGACGGTGGCCGGGTGGATCCGGCAGCGCCGGCTCGAACGCTGCCGGGCCGACCTGATGGCGGGCGGCGGCCAGTCCGTCAGTGCGGTGGGGGCTCGGTGGGGGTTACCGGATTCGGCGCATTTCAGCAGGTTGTTCCGGCGGGCGTACGGGATGCCACCCGCCGAGTTCCGGCGCACGCACGCAGCGCCCCACGAACCCGCCGGCCTGGTGCGCTGATCTCATGCGCCCGGCCCGGTGCGCTCGACCCGTGCCCTGATCCCCATGCGCAGGACCCGTGCGCTGAACGTCAATCGCCCTGGCGCTCAGGTGCAAGACCGGTGGGGGCCGTGCGCAGGAGACTGGAGGTGTTCCGCAGACGAGAAGGGATCCGGAGATGCAGCTCTTCGTCAACCTACCGGTCAAGGACCTCGACCGGTCGAAGAAGTTCTTCACCGAGCTGGGCTTCACCCTGTTCGGCATGGCCGACGACATGGCCTCGGTGGTCATCAGCGACGAGACGCAGGTGATGCTGCTGGCCGAGCCGACGTTCGCCACGTACACCACCAAGCAGGTCGCCGACTCGGGCAGCAGCACGGAGGCGATCCTGGTGCTGGGGCTGGAGAACCCGGCGCAGGTGGACGAGCTGGTGGACAAGGCGCTGGCGGCCGGCGCCACCCCGGCGGGCGTCAAGCAGGAGGCGGGATTCCGCTACCAGCGCGGCTTCGCCGACCTCGACGGTCACCACTGGGAGGCGCTGTGCCTGGTTCAGCCGGCCGGGTGAAGTCGGCGGACGGCACCGTCCTCGCGTTCGACCGCCGTGGCGAGGGGCCGGCGGTGGTGCTGGTGCAGGGGGCGTTCGCGGACCGGCGGCATCCGCTGATGACCGCGATCGCGGACGGCCTGGCCCGGTGGTTCACGGTGTACTCCTACGACCGGCGAGGGCGCGGGGACAGCGGTGACACCGCGCCGTACGCGGTGGAGCGGGAGATCGAGGACCTCGCGGCGGTCATCGACGCGGCGATCGGCGCACCCGACCGAGCGCCGGACGGTCTCGCGGGCCACTCCACGGACAGCGGTCTCGCGGCCCACTTCACGGACGGCGCTGCCGGCGACTCCATGGGCGGCTCTGCGGGCCACTCCACGGGCGCCGCTCGGGGCGACTCCTTGGGCGACGCTGCGGGCGATTCATTGGGCGGCTCCACGGGCGGTTCTGCGAGCGGGGCCGGTGGGTCGGTCATGGTGTTCGGGGGGTCGTCGGGGGCGGCGCTGGCGCTTGAGGCGGCGGTGGTCAATCCGGCGATCGCCAAGCTGGCCGTGTGGGAGCCGCCGTACCACGTGGACGACGGCGCGCCCGCGCTTCCGCTCGACTTCGCGCGGCGGCTCGACGCGCTGGTCGGTGCGGGCAGGCGCGGCGAGGCGGTGGAGCGGTTCATGGTGGAGGCGGCGGAGGTGCCGCCCGCCGACGTGGCCGCGATGCGCTCGCACGCGTTCTGGGCCCAGGCCGAGGCCATGGCCCGGACGCTGGTCTACGAGGCCGAGGTGCTCGGCCCGGGCAACGCGCTGCCGGCCGCGCGGCTGGCCGGGATCAGGCGACCCACGCTCGTGCTCAACGGGGCGCTGAGCCCGCGCTGGATGGCTAACGCGGGCGCGGCGGTCGCGGGGGCGATCCCGGGCGCCGTACGGCGGGTGCTGGAGGGCCAGGCGCACAACGTGGCCCCCGAGGCGCTGGTGCCGGAGGTCCTGGAGTTCTTCGTGGCGGCGTGACGGTGCCACGGCGCCATCGAGGGCGCGGTGCCATCGGGGGCGCGGCGCCGCGGTGCGGGGCTTATCCACGATCCTGCGCGCGCCCGTCGGAAGCGCGGCGCGGGCGCCGTCCGCGCGCGGGCCCATCGGGGGCGCGGCGCGGGTCCCGTCCACGACCCTGTACCGGCCCATCGGGGGTGCGGCGCGGACGCCGTCCGCGACCCTGCACCGGCCCATCGCGGAAAGCGAACGGTCTTCGGCGGGCAGCAATGGTGAAGATGTAATCACAACGGGCAAACGGCCGGGGCGCGTTTTCCCTCCTGCACCAGTTGGTTTGTATCCTTCTGAGCATGGCAAAGTCCGAGGATCCAGAGAAGCCGGGGCGTCTCAAGCAGCTCCGCATGGTCGCGCAGATCATCAAGCAGGCCAATCCCAAGGGGATGCCGATCGTCTTCCTTTCGGCGGTGGGCACGCTGGCTGTGGTCGTCGTGATCGGCCTGGTCACGGACTACCTGTGGTATTCGGTGTTCATCGGCGTCCTGGCCGCGTTCACGGTCGGCCTGGTGGTGTTCGGGCAGCTGGCGCAGAAGGCCCAATACTCGATCCTGCACGGCCAGACCGGCGCGGCGGCGGCCGTGCTGCAGGGCATGCGCGGCAACTGGCAGGTCACCCCGGCCATCGCGGTCAACCGTGACCAGGACATCGTCCACCTCGTGGTCGGCTATCCCGGTGTGGTGCTGGTGTCCGAGGGGCCGGGCAACCGGGTGGCGAAGATGCTGACGGCCGAGAAGAAGCGCATCTCGCGGGTGGCGCTGGGCATCGAGATCTACGACATCCAGTGCGGCGACGGTGACGGGCAGGTGCCGCTCGGCAAGCTGCAGCGGCACATCATGAAGCTGCCGCGCAACCTGAAGAAGCCGTCGGTCAACGAGGTGAAGGACCGGCTGCGTTCGCTGCCGCGCAACATGCCGATGCCCAAGGGCCCGATGCCCAAGGGCGCCCGCATGCCGCGCGGCCCCAAGATGCGCTAGTGCTGTCGCCCTCGTCGCGGGCCAACCGCGGCTGGTGGGACGGCAACGCCGACGACTACCAGGTCGAGCACGGTGGTTTCCTGCGTGACAGCGGCTTCGTCTGGGGTCCCGAGGGCCTCGACGAGGCCGCGGCGGGCCTGCTCGGCGAGGTGCGCGGGCGGCGGGTGCTGGAGATCGGCTGCGGCGCGGCCCAGTGCGCGCGGTGGCTGGTGTCGCGGGGGGCGCGGGTGGCGGCGTTCGACATCTCCCACCGCCAGCTGCGTCACTCCCAGCGTCTCGACGACGCGACCGGCCTGCGGGTCCCGGTGGTGCAGGCCGACGCCGAGTCGCTGCCGTTCGGGGCGGCGAGCTTCGACGTGGCCTGCTCCGCGTACGGCGCGCTGCCGTTCGTGGCCGATCCGCTGGCCGTCTTCCGCGAGGTGCGCAGGGTGCTGCGGCCGGGGGGCCGGTTCGTGTTCTCGGTGAGTCATCCGATCCGGTGGGCCTTCCCCGACGATCCCGGGCCGCGCGGGCTGACCTCCGACCGTTCCTACTTCGATCGCGGCCCGTACGAGGAGCGCGACGAGCACGGCACGCTGACCTACGTCGAGCACCATCGCACGATGGGCGACTGGGTGGGGCTGCTGGCGGCGTCGGGCCTGACGATCACCGGGCTGCTGGAGCCCGAGTGGCCCGAGGGCCATGAGGGGGTGTGGGGCGGGTGGAGCCCGCTGCGCGGCCGTCACCTGCCGGGCACGGCCATCTTCAGCTGCGCGAATACCTAGCGGCCATGGTGCCGAAGACCTTCTTCGGCGTCCAGGCGCCGTCGTCGTCCAGTCTGATCACGCCGTACGAGCCGAGGTCGGCCCCGCCGGTGCGGTTGTAGGCCGCGAAGGTGAACCACAGGGCGGTATCAACGCCCTCCCGCTCGAAGACGTCCATCAGCTCGGTGAAGTAGCGGACCTGCTCGTCCTCGTCGCGCACGGCGCCGTCGGGCACCGCCCAGGCCATGCCGCCCCGCTCCCCCGCGCCCTGGTAGGCGCAGGTGCCGAACTCGGTGACGGCGACCGGCTTGCCGTGCTTGAACTGGGCGCGCAGCTCGTCGGTGAAGTCGTGGGCGTTGTGGGCGGCGCGGTAGGCGTCGACGCCGACGATGTCGTACGGGGCCCAGTCGATCGGCTCCCACGGGCCGGAGGCGTAGGTCAGCCGCCCGCCGAACAGCGGCCGCACGCTCTCGGCCACCCGCGCCATGTAGCCGCTGAAGCGCGGCATGACCTGCATGAGCGTGGTCCACCACGCCATGTCGCCCGAGACCATCGCCTGGAGCCGGTCGCGGTAGCCCTCGCCTTCGATGAACCCCCGGCAGAACGCGGTGAGCTCGCAGCCGGTGACCAGCACGACCTCGGCGCCGGAGCGGCGCAGGGCCTCGGCGCGGGCGGCGGAGTCGGCGAAGACCGCCAGCGTCTCGTCCTCGGTGAGGTCGACGGGGAACGGGGCGAACCACACCTCCAGCCCCTGGGCGGCGGCGTGCTCGGCGGCCACGGTGATGCGGGCGGGGTCGCCGCCGGAGATCCTGACGGTGTCGCAGTGGAGTTCGGTGGCGATCAGCCGCATCTCGCGGGCGACGGTGTCCGGGTCGAAGACCTTGCGGGAGTTGTCCTCCCCCGGCAGGATCCCAACGTCATAGTTGATCCCCTTTTTCACGACATTTCTCCTTTTAGCATGGAAAAGCCGTACTCAAGGAGGTCGAAGGCCAGCTCGACCTCATCGCCGAGCAGCCGCCCGGCCTCCTCCAGCGGGACGCCCGTGGCGAGCCGGTGGAAGAACGCCTCCTGCAGCGTGGTGACGGCGGCGGTGATCTGCGCGGCCATGAGCCGGGGCGCCAGGCCGCGCTCCGGCAGCGCCTCGGCGAGCGCGCACGCCAGCTCCTCGCGCTGGCTCATGTGCGCCTGCTGGACCCCCGCGAGCAGCGCCGGACTGGACGAGATCACCCGGATCCTGGTGAGCAGCCCTTCGACGTCCATCTCGCCCTGGTCCTGCCGGCCCATCAGCCGGTAGTGCTCGCGCAGGGCCTGGAGCGGCGGGCGATCGCCGCGCCCGGCCACGATCGCGGCCGTGTCCTCCTTGACCCCGTCGAGCACCAGGGAGTCCTTGGACGGGAAGTACGCGAACAGCGTGACCTTGGCGACCCCCGCCGCCTCGGCGACCTCATTGACGGTCACGGCGTCGTAGCCGCGCTCGTCGAACAGCCGCAGCGCCACCTCGGCGATCCGCCGCCTGGCCTGCTCCTTCTTCCGCTCCCTGAGCCCTGCCATCATCATGCGGACAGCGTAAACCATACCGGGTACATTTTTGAACCCGGTATGGTTTCCTGGATGAGGGTCACATGCGGACGACCATCGTGTTGGACACACGATCGTGCACCCCGCGGTGGTCGCGGTCCCAGATCAGGGCGGGCACGGCCAGGCACAGCAGCACCGTACGCACGAGCACGGGCAGCAGCCGCGGATCACCGCCGTCCATCGCGGCGACCCTGACGCCCATCAGCCGATGGCCGAACGTCTGGCCCATGAACGCGATGAGCAGCAGGTATTGCACGGCGAAGACGGCCACCGGCGCCCACGGCGACTCGGCCGGGTTGATCCTCAGCAGCAACTGCACGACCACCCACGTACAGATCATCCAGTCGATCACGAGCGCGCCGATGCGGCGCCCCCAGCCCGCCACCGATCCGCTGCCCTCCTGGGGCAGCCCCAGGCGCTCGCCCGGGTATCCGAGATCGACCCCGGCGGCGCGCACTCCGCCCAGCCAGGTCTGCGTCCACCGAGGCTCGTTGCCGCTCATGCCCTCAACGTTATCCGGCCGGGAACCCGGTCCGGATCGTGACCCAACCGCGTCACGACGCCGCCAGAATGTACGCCATGCCACACGGGGATGATCTTGACCAGCGCTTCAACGATCTGGTCTCGCAGATGGACGCCGACGAACAGCGCCGGATGCGCTCGTCGGCCAAGAAGGGCGCCAAGAGCGCGCGGAGTGCCTCGAACGAGGACAAGGAACGCTTACGCGAGGCGGGCCGGCTCCGCCGCGACGCCGGGCGGGCCGGCTGGGACGCGACGCCACCGCCGCCACGACGCCGCAGGGCCGGGCGGGCCTGGCTGGCGGGGGCCGCCATCACGGTGACGCTGGCCGCCGCCGCCGTTGTCGTCACCATGCGGCCCGATCTGTTCGCGCCCTCGGGTCCGCTGCCCGGCGACACGTTCGAGCTGGCGCCGGTGGACGTGACGCGCCCGTTCGCCGGATCGCCCGCGGACAAGTACGCCGACGGAGCGGCCGGTTTCACGCTGCCCGAGGCCGAGGCGATCGGCGGGCTGACGAAGAAGGACGTCGCCACGGGGCTCGATCGCGCGCGTGAGCTGCTGGCCGCGGCCTACCTCGACAAGAAGACCGTGCTGGGCGGCAAGCCGGAGGCCTTCGCCAAGCTGCTGCACCGCGACCAGCGCGGCTGGTTCCGCGAGAACCTGACGGACAAGAAGTACGCCACCCGCTACATGGTGCACAGCTTCGCCCCCGGCTCCGTCGAGCTCACCACCGACGTGATCAAGGTGAACGGCCGGGCCACCCTGGGCACGTTCAAGGAGAAGGAGCTGCGCGGGGCGAGCGTCAAGCTCAACTACCTCGTCGTCTACGCGGTGCACCAGCCCGGCCGGCCGCTCACCATGATGAGGGTCGTCGCGCACGTGACCGGCGAGATCCAGCTGTTCCGCCAGGAGGGCCGGCTCGTCACCTGGGTGGAGGATCTGGGCGCCGCCACCGCGCCGGCGCGCTGCGACACGGACGACGGTTTCGTCCATCCCTATTTCGACGATTCCGCGCCCGACTCGGTCAAGGCCACGGGGAAGCCCAAGGACCCGTACGCGCTGGACCAGCCGGAATCGGACGAGTGCACGACGACCGACCCCACGTGACGCCGCGTAACACGTGCGAAACAATCGAGACACCATACGGAAACGGCCACGTCCTAGCGTCGGCATGATGGCCAGTCCCCAGGGAGGTTCGAGAGTGTTCAACTCCGCCGACGACGTCCTGAAGTTCATCAGTGACGAAGGGGTGCAGTTCGTCGATGTCAGGTTCACCGACCTGCCGGGGACGACGCACCACTTCACCTTCCCGGTAGAGAACTTCAGCGCGAGCGTCTTCACCGACGGACTCATGTTCGACGGCTCGTCGATCCGCGGATTCCAGGCGATCCACGAGTCCGACATGCTCCTGCTGCCCGACCCGACGAGCGCCGTGGTCGATCCGTTCCGCCAGCACAAGACGCTCAACATCAACTTCTTCGTGCACGACCCGCTGACCGGCGAGGCCTACAGCCGCGACCCGCGCAACGTCGCCCGCAAGGCCGAGGAATACCTCAAGGGCACGGGCATCGCCGACACGGTCTACTTCGGCCCCGAGGCCGAGTTCTACATCTTCGACGACGTGCGCTTCGAGACGAAGCAGAACGCCGGCTACTACTACATCGACTCCATCGAGGGCGCCTGGAACACCGGCAAGGCGACCGAGGGCGGCAACCTGGGCTACAAGCCGCGCTACAAGGGCGGCTACTTCCCGGTCCCGCCGATGGACCACTTCACCGACCTGCGCTCGGAGATGGTGCGCAACCTCATCGAGGCCGGCATCGAGGTCGAGATGCAGCACCACGAGGTCGGCACGGCCGGGCAGGCCGAGATCGACTTCAAGTTCGGCACGCTGCTCAAGACCGCCGACAACCTGATGCTGTACAAGTACGTCATCAAGAGCACGGCGCTCGAATACGGCCACACGGTCACGTTCATGCCCAAGCCGATCTTCGGTGACAACGGCTCCGGCATGCACTGCCACCAGTCGCTGTGGAAGGACGGCTCGCCGCTCTTCTACGACGAGGTCGGCTACGCGGGCCTGTCCGACACGGCCCGCTACTACATCGGCGGCCTGCTCAAGCATGCCCCGTCGCTGCTGGCCTTCACCAACCCGACGGTCAACAGCTACCATCGCCTGGTCCCCGGCTACGAGGCCCCGGTCAACCTGGTCTACTCCCAGCGCAACCGCTCGGCGTGCGTCCGCATCCCGATCACGGGCTCCAACCCGAAGGCCAAGCGCATCGAGTTCCGCGTCCCGGACCCGTCGTGCAACCCGTACTTCGCGTTCTCGGCGATGCTGATGGCCGGCATCGACGGCATCCGCAACAAGATCGAGCCGCCGGAGCCGGTCGACAAGGACCTCTACGAGCTTCCGCCGGAGGAGGCCC
Organism: Nonomuraea fuscirosea; assembly: GCF_035917475.1. Classification (NCBI taxonomy): domain Bacteria; kingdom Bacillati; phylum Actinomycetota; class Actinomycetes; order Streptosporangiales; family Streptosporangiaceae; genus Nonomuraea; species Nonomuraea fuscirosea. Next base: position 6,399,832 of record NZ_CP109074.1, read on the forward strand.
GCCAGGTCCCGCAGGTCCCCGGCTCGCTCACCGACGTGCTCAACGCGCTCGAGGCCGACCACGACTACCTCCTCGAGGGCGGCGTGTTCACGCCCGACCTGATCGAGACGTGGATCGCGTACAAGCGGGAGAACGAGGTCGACCCGATCCGGCTGCGCCCGCACCCGCACGAGTTCGAGCTCTACTACGACGTGTGACAGCGGGTCTCCCGGCCTCGGCGATTCTCCGTGAAACGACGCTGAGCTGGGAGATCCTGGCGTCACCTGTCGCTGTTCTCCGTCGCTGAGCGACGTCGGCCGGACAGAGGCGGAACAGAACGGCCCGGCACCGTACATCGGTGCCGGGCCGTCTGCGCTGGTGACAGGGCCCGGGATGCGAGTCGGCGGGCGATTCGCTGACGGCACCGTCCAGTGACCGCCTGGTGGGGTCAGGTGGCCGCGGGCGTACGGGAGCGGCGGGTGGACAGGGCGTACGCGGCGCAGGTCAGTGCCGTCAGGGCGGCCGCGAGCAGCAGGGGACGTCCGGCGACGCCCATGACCGCCACCCCCAGGGTGGCGCCGACCTGGCGGAAGGCGTTCAGCACGCCGCCCGCGGTGCCGGCCGTGCCGGGCGGCGCGCTGCCGATGATTCCGGTCATCAGGGCAGGCAGGGCGAACGACAGGCCGAAGCCCATGACGACGAGCCATGGCGCCGGTGGGCCGGTGAGCGCCGCGCCGGTCAGGCCGGCGGCGATGAGGGCGAGACCGGCGAGAATGGGCGGGCGGGGACCGTAGCGGGCCACCAGCCGGCCGGTGAGCAGCGGGTTGACCGTCATGGGCAGCGTGAGCGGCAGGAACGCCAGCCCGGCGGCCATGGGGCTCAGGTGGCGGGTCTCCTGCAGCAGCAGCGTCAGCACGAACAGGGCGCCGGAGAAGGCGAAGTTCGCCACCGTGCCCGCCAGCAGTTGGGGCCAGGTGGCGGCGAGCAGGCCGCCGGGCAGAGCGGGGGCGTGGCTGCGCCGCTCCGCGAGCACCAGGACGGCGAGGACGGCGGCGGCTGCCAGGCCGGCCATGGGCGCGGCGTCGATGAGGGCCTCGGCGACCAGGCCCAGGAAGGCGCAGGCGAGGACCTGGACCCGCCAGTCGATCAGCCGGTGGCCGCGCGGCGAGGCGGCCCCGCGCATGGCGAGCAGGCTGATCAGCGCGATGGGCGGGTTGAGCAGGAAGACGGCGCGCCAGCCGTACAGGTCGACGAGGATCCCGCCGAGCAGCGGCCCGGCGGCGAGTGCGGTGCCGGTGATGGCGGCCCACAGGCCGGTGGCGCGGGCCCGGGCGGCGGGCTCAGGGAACATCTCGGCGAGCAGGCCGAGCGAGCCACCGGTACAGAGCGCGGCCGCCACTCCGAGCAGGGCACGCAGGCCGATCAGCGGGCCCAGGCCGGGCGCGGCGGCGCTGAGCAGGGAGATCACCCCGAAGGCGGTCACGCCGAGCTTGAAGATCCGCGCCGCGCCGTACCGGTCGGCGACCGCGCCACCGGCGAGCAGGCAGGCGGCGAAGGCGACGGTGTAGGCGTTCACCGCCCACTGCTGGCCGGCCAGCGAGCCGCCGAGCGAGGCGCGCAGGTCGGGCAGCGCGATCGTCAGGGCGGTGGTGTCGAGGATCACCAGGAAGTAGGCGAGGGAGAAACCGAACATGCCCCTCAGCCTGCTGAAATGTGGTGCGGCGGCTCAACGGGCACACCCTGCGGGGGCGTTCGGGAAAGCCGTATGCTGAAGGCCGTGGATTTGCGGCAGTTGAGAAGCTTTGTAGCGGTTGCCGGGTCGGGGACCGTCACGGCGGCCGCCGACAGCCTGGGCCGGGCGCCGGCGTCGGTGTCGGAGCAGGTGCGCAGGCTGGAGGCCGGCCTCGGCGTCACGCTCTTCGAGCGCACGCCGCGAGGCATGCGGCTGACCGAGGCGGGCAGCACGCTGCTGGCGCGGGCCCAGGGCTTGCTCGACCACGCCGACGAGGTACGCAGGGCCGTGACGGGCGCCCGCCGCCGCGTGCGGATCGGAGCCCTGGAGATGCTGGCCGCGGCCAAGCTCCCGGCCGTGATCCGCCGCCTGTCGCGGCGCCGCCCCGATCTGGACGTGAGCGTCGAGTCGCTCACCAGGCAGCCGCTGCTCGACGCGGTGGCGGGCGGCCGGCTGGACGCGGCCCTGCTGCTGGACCTGGGCGACCGGGTCGGCGGGCTGGGGTTCGCCCGGCCCGCCGGGATGGACCACCTGGACGTGGGCGAGGTCCGGCTGTCGCTGGTCGCGGCTCCAGAAGGCGACCGGGAGCCGCTGCTGGTGAGCCCGCCGGGGTGCTCGATCCGGCTGGCGGCCGACCAGTTGTTCGGCACGGGGGTGACCCGCAGAGAGCTGACCAGCATCGCCACCGCCCGCGAGTGGTCCAGGCAGGGGCTCGGGGCGGCGCTGCTGCCGGACTTCGCCCTGGGCACTGATGTGGAGTCGGGCGCGCTGGTGGAGCTCGACTTCGCCGCGCCCCCGCTGGCGTTGCGGCTGATCTGGCTGCGCGAGCGTGAGCCATCCCTGCGCGAGGTCCTGTACGCCCTCAGCGCCGCCTGAGCACGGGTTCCGGTGAGCGAATGTCCGGCGGATGTCATGACGTCGCCCTGGTCCGGCACCCCGCGGGGATTCGATACTCCTTGTGTCCATCCGGACCACATCGAGTAATGGAGTGTTCCATGCCTCTCAAGCGAGCACTGGCAACCCTCGTCACCGCGCTCACCGTCCTGGCCGGGCTCATCGCTGGCTCGCCGGCCGCGTCCGCGGCCCCGGCCGCCCGGGCGGCGCCCGCCACGCAGGCGGCCGGCCACTGCAACGGCTACGAGCCGCACGCGTACGCGCCGGGACGGAACGGCGACGTGATCACGGGTATCGGGTCGTGCGGCAGCCAGACCATCACGGTCGAGGTCTGGATCGACGTCTCGGGCGGGCTCGACAAGCGGGTCGGCTGCTGCCCGAGGGGAACCAGCCCGGTCACGGCGTACGCGTACTGCAGCCGGTCGGGCCGCGGCAACTACTACACCATCGCCAGAACCCCCATGGGCACCGTCGAATCCGCCCGCCGCCTGCTCTGCTGACCGCCCTGGCCTACGGCTCGCGGCTAGCGGGGCCGGTCCGGGTCGGCCGGAAGGGGGGCGCGGTGGTCGGGGCGCAGGCCGTCGAGGGAGATGTGGAGGAGTCTGGTCCACAGGTGCGGGCGGCACTCGTCGGTGAGCTGGACGGCGTGGCCCAGGGAGATCAGCAGGAGCAGCAGGTCGTCGGTGGTGACGCCGGGGCGGAGCAGGCCGGCGGCGGTGGCGCGGGCGCACAACCGCTCGATGACGCGGCGGAGCTGCTGGATGCCCTCCAGGTCGGGTTCGGCCCAGGTCAGGGCGAAGTTCTCCACGATCGCGCGGTGGCGGGCGTAGCCGGTCAGGGCCTGCTGGTAGAAGTCGGCCAGGGCCGCCCAGGGGTCCTCGGCGTCGATCGCCGCCAGACGTGCTGATTCCGCCCACTCCGCGAATTCTCTGCGCACGACCGTGCGCACGAGGTCTTCCTTCTTCGGGAAGTGCCGGTAGAGGGTGCCCATGCCCACCCCGCTACGGCGGGCGATCTCGCGTACGTCCACCGCGGCGCCCTGTTCGGCCAGGACTTCGGCGGCGGCCTCGACGATCGCCTCCCGGTTGCGGACCGCGTCGGCGCGCGGCGCGCGGCGGCGGGCGGGGTTCAAGGGTTCGGCCTCTGCCATGGGGTCGAGCATAGCCGCTTATCCGGAGCACATGCTCCGCTCTGTGCTACTTTCAACAGGAGCAAGTGCTCCGGATAAAGGAAGGGGATGCCATGCCCGAGGCCGAAGGTCCTGATGCTGGTGGGTGGAACGAGCGGATCATCGCGGAGTTCCGGGCGAACGCCGGGTACGTGCGGTGGAGCAGCGAGGAGGAGTTCGCCGCGGGGCGGCCTGTGCCGCCCCGGCTGCCCGGGTTCGATGAGCGGGGGCTGCCGCTCATCCTGGTGCACCACATCGGGGCCAAGACGGGGCGTGAGCGGATCAGCCCGCTGTTCTTTCAGCCGGCCGGTGACGGCTGGGCCGTCTTCGGCACCAACGGCGGCAGCCCGAGGCATCCGGTCTGGTATCACAACCTCATGGCGAATCCGCGGACCACGGTCGAGGTGGGCGCGGAGCGGGTCGAGGTGACGGCCCGGCTCGCGGAGGGTGTGGAGCGGGAGCGGCTCTGGGCCAAGGAGGTCGCGCTCGTCCCGAGGTTCGCCGAGTTCCAGGCGGCCTCCGGCCGGCAGGTCCCCGTCGTGGTGCTGGAGCCCGCCGATCGACCGTGACGATGGGCGGAGTGCCCGGACTTGACGTCCGTCGTGTAGCCCGCCGATCGGCTGTGACGATCGGCGGACTGCCCGGCCTTGACTTCCGGCTGTTCCTCCGTCGGACCGCGTGGACGGCGCGCGGCTATGGGCGGCGCAGGCGGTACAGCACGTGCGGGGAGAGGGGGTGATCCGCCGGGAGCAGGGGGTGGGCGAAGTCCTCGGCCGGGTCCCTGGTCAGGCCCAGGCGCCGCATCACGGCCTGGGAGCGCAGGTTGCTCGCGGCCGTCATGGAGATGATCGCGTCGAGGCCGGCCTCGTCGAACGCGTACGTGACGGCCCGCCTGGCCGCCTCGGTCGCGTACCCCTGCCCCCACGCGGGCCGCGCGAGCCGCCAGCCGATCTCCACGGCGGGCAGGAACGGCGCGTCGAACGTCTGCAGGGCCAGCCCGGTGAAGCCGATGAACTGCCCGCTCGCCCGCACCTCCAGCGCCCACAGCGAGTAGCCCAGCCGGTCGAACTGCGCCTCGATCTTGTCCACCAGGACGTCGCTCTCCTGCCTGCTGAGCGGCGCGGGGAAGTGTTCCATGACCTCGGGGTCGGCGTTCATAGCCGCGAAGGACTCTCTGTCCTCTTCGCGCCACCTGCGCATGATGAGCCGCTCTGTGTCCATCCGAGCCACAGTACGCGGCTGAGGACCGCCTTCGTCGCCGGAGCACGCGGCTCAGGAACGCGCCCGTCGCTACAGGACGCGGCTCAGGAACGCCTTCGTCCGCGGACTGCTCGGGTTGTCCAGCACGTCGGCCGGCGTCCCCGACTCGACCACCACTCCTTCGTCCATGAAGACGACCCGGTCGGCCACCTCCCGCGCGAACCCGATCTCATGGGTCACCACGATCATGGTCAGCCCGTCCTCGGCCAGGCCCTTCATGGTGGCCAGCACCTCGCCGACGAGCTCGGGGTCCAGCGCGCTGGTGGGCTCGTCGAAGAGCATGAGCTTGGGCCGCATCGCCAGCGCCCTGGCGATGGCCACCCGCTGCTGCTGCCCGCCGGACAGCTGGCGCGGATAGCTGCCCGCCTTGTCCGCCAGGCCCACGCGGCGCAGCAGGGCGTGCGCGCGCTCGCGCACCTGATCGCGCGGCTCGCCCCGGACGCCGACGGGCGCCTCGATGACGTTCCGCAGCACGGTCATGTGCGGGAACAGGTTGAACTGCTGGAAGACCATGCCGATCTCCCCGCGCTGCCGGGTGATCTCCTTCTTGCGCAGGTGCCTGACCTTGCTGCCGGACGCCTGGAACCCGATCAGCTCGCCGTCCACGTGGATGGCTCCGCCGTCGATGGTCTCCAGGTGGTTCACACAGCGCAGGAACGTCGACTTGCCCGACCCGGAAGGACCGAGGACGACCACGACCTCCCCCGCCCCGACGTCCAGGTCGATGCCCTTGAGCACCTCCAGGTGGCCGAAGTGCTTGCGCACGGCGCGGGCGTGCACCATGGGGACGCTGCTCACGAGGTCACCTCCGTGGAACGGCGCCGGCGCAGGGCCGCGAACGCCCAGAAGCCCTGCGGGGCGTTCCTGGTCGCGCCGCGGGCGTAGTGGCGCTCGATGAACGACTGGCCGACGTACAGGATCGAGGTGATCACCAGGTACCAGACGCACGCCACGATGAGCAGCGGGATGGTCTGGAAGGTGCGGTTGTAGATGGACTGCACGGTGTAGAGCAGGTCGGCCAGCGCGATGACGCTGACCAGCGACGTGGCCTTCAGCATGCTGATGACCTGGCTGCCGGTCGGCGGGATGATGAAGCGCATCGCCTGCGGCAGCACGATCCTGCGGAAGGTGCGCGCGTCGCTCATGCCGAGCGCCGCCGCGGCCTCGCTCTGGCCGGGGTCCACCGACATCAGGCCGCCGCGGATGATCTCCGCCATGTACGCGCCCTCGTTGAGCCCGAGGCCGAGGATGGCCGCGAGCAGCGGGGTGATGAGCGCGTTGGTGTCGGCGGTGACGAACTCGGGCCCGAACGGGACACCGAAGGAAATCTCCGGCAGCAGGTACGACAGGTTGTACCAGAGCACGAGCTGCACCAGCACCGGCGTGCCCCGGAAGAACCAGACGTAGAGCCCGCAGGCGCCGCGCGCCACCGGGTTCTCCGACAGCCGGCCGACGGCCAGCAGCACCCCCAGCACGACGCCCACCGCCATGGCGATCACGGTGAGCAGCAGCGTGGTGGCGATGCCCTGGCCGATGAGCTGCGCGTTGACGTAGCGGCCGACCACGTCCCACTGGAAGTTGGGGTTGGTGACCAGCAGGCTGACGAGCTGCGCGGCCAGCACGAGCAGCACGATCGAGGCGACCCAGCGCAGCGGGTGCCGGGTGCGCGCGGCGCCCGCCACGTCGATCTCGGGCAGCCCGCCGGCGCCGGTCGCGCGGCCGGTGCCGGTCATCTCGTCGGTGCCGGTCGTCTCGGTGCCGGCCGTCCTGCCTGCCTCGGCCGGACGGTGGGCGCCGGTCATGACACGGCCAGGTTCACGCCGGCCTGGTCCAGCTTGTTGTCGGAGGTGCCCCACTTGGACATGATCTTGTGGTAAGTGCCGTTCTCGATGAGCTTCTGGAAGCCGTCCCTGAGCACGTCGCGCAGCGGCGAGTCCTTGGCCACCACGGCCCCCTGGTAGAGGTCGTCGAACCCGTTGGCCTGCCCCTTGCCGGCCAGCTCCAGCTTGCCGCCGGCCTGCTCGACGAAGTACGTGAGCGGCGCCTGGGAGGAGAAGAACGCGTCGGCCCGGCCCGAGCTGACCGCCAGCACCGAGGTCGGCTGGTCCTTGTACGACTGCACGGTGATCTTCGGCTTGCCTGCCTTCTCGCAGGTGGCGGACTGGTTCTTGATCACGCTCTCGGCGGAGCCGCCGGCCATGACCGAGATCTTCAGCCCGCACGTGTCCGCGACCGAGCCGATCTTGTCCGGATTGCCGGCGGGCACGGCGAAGACGACGTACTCCTTGACCCAGTCGACGAAGTCGTTGGCCTTCTGCCGGTCCTTGAAGTCGCCCACGGGGCCGATGGCGAAGTCGTAGCGGCCGGAGGCGATGCCGGTGAGCGAGCTGGGCAGGCCGTCCACGGTGACGTGCTCGATCTTGACGCCGAGCACCTGGCCGAGCGCCTCGGACATGTCGGCGGCGGCGCCGGTCAGCGACCTGCCGTCGGCCCCGGCGATCTCGTACGGCGGGAACGAGCCGTTGTTGACCGAGATCAGCTTGCCGGCCTGCTTGACCTTGGCGGGCAGCCGGTCGTGCAGGCTCTGGTCCTTGCTCTGGGCGGCGGCGCCGGGGCCGGCCGGCTCCTGGGAGTTCAGCACCCCCTCGGCCTCCTCCGGGTTGGCGCCGCATCCGGCCAGCGCGAGCACCGCGGCGGACAGGGCGGCGGACAGGGCGGCGGTCATGGCTCTCATGGGGATGGCCCGACCGCGCAGGGCGTGCTGAGGCAGGTCGTGATCAGGCATGTCGCTCCAATCGCGGGTCCACGGCGAAGCGCCGGTTGTCGAGGACGGGCAGGGTACGGCGGGCGCTCGCGAGCTCGTCCGCGTCGGCGTCGGCCCAGAGCAGCCCCGGCGCGTCGCCCAGGCGGGCCCGGGTGATGCCGAGCGGGTCGACGACCATGCTGGCGCCGATGTTGCGCCGGCCGCACTCGCCCGAGGCGGCCACGTAGCAGGTGTTCTCCAGGGCGCGGGCGGTGACCATGACCTCCCAGTGCCATTCCTTGGCGGGGCCGCGCACCCACGCGGAAGGCAGCGCGAGCACCTGGGCGCCCTGGTCGGCCAGGAGCCTGGCCATCTCGGGGAAACGCACGTCGTAGCAGGTCATCAGGCCGACCTTCCAGCCGGCGCAGTCGATGACGACGGGCGCGTTCGTGCCGGGGACGACGTTGTCGGACTCGCGGCGGCCGAAGGCGTCGTACAGGTGCAGCTTCACGTACGTGGCGACGACCTCGCCGTCCCTGGCGGCGACGAGGACGTTCGACACCCGGCCGTCCGCCTCCGGCACGTGCACGCCGGCGATCACGGTGGTCGAGGAGCCGCGCGTGCGCTCGACCAGGCCCCTGACGAACGGCCCGTCCAGCGGCTGGGCGGCCTCGCGGATGCGGCCGGGCTCGTCCACGAAGAGGGAGAGCGAGCCTTCCGGCAGGACCAGCAGGTCGGCCCCGCCGGCCGCGGCCGCGTCGATGAGCTCGTGGCAGGTCTTGAGGTTGCCGCTCCAGTCCTCCGCGGAGGCGAACTGTCCTACGGCGATCCTCAGCTGGGACTTCATGCGGCGAAGGCCTCCTCGGCTCCGATCAGGCGGTGGGAGATCCCCTGGGCGTGCAGTTCCGCGCAGAAGGCGGCGACCATGGGGGCGTTCTGGGCGGCGCCGTACGGCATCCAGTCCCGGCCGAAGGTCTCGGCGGTGTCGGCGAGCTCGGCGAGCAGCCACGGCGTGGTGTCGGCGAGCAGGCGCCGGCGCAGCACCCAGTGCCGCTTGGAGCGCTCGAACAGCTCCGTCACGGCCTGCGGCAGCCACGGGTGGCGCTCGACGCTCTCCCGTTTGAGCGTCACCAGGTGGATGCCGGGCACGAAGCCGGTCCGCTCGTAGTAGGCCCGCTCGGCGGCGCGGTGGTCGGGCAGCAGGGGGCGGAAGCGGCTGCCGGGGGTGAAGAACTCCTCCGGCATGAACGGCGTCATGATCGCGTCGTAGTGGCCGTCCGCGAGCCCTTCGGCCAGGCCGTCGCCGGTCAGGGAGACGTTGTCGGGGAACGGCACCGGCCCGGTCCTGTCCTTGCCGGTCTCGCCCGCCACCAGGGGGCCGACCGTCCAGGTGATGCCGACCAGGTCGACGCCCGCCTCGCGGAGCAGCGCCCGGGTCCAGGTGTTGCCCGAGTCGGGCCAGCCGGTGAGCCCGATCCTGGCGCCCTTGAGCTCCTCCAGCGAGGTCAGCTCGCTGTCGCTCCGGACCAGGACGCACCGGTGCCGGAAGCCGCGCATCACGAAGACGGGCAGCCCCACGAGCCGGTCATCGCCCGAGGCGCGGCCGAGCACGTACCGGCTGAAGGACGTCTCGCCCCCGTCGAGACCGGGCTCCTGGAGCACGTCCGGCGTGACGGCGCGGGAGTCGATGTCCAGCTCGAACCCCTCGGGCCGGACGGCCCCGGTCACGACCGGCACGAGATGGTCCCAATCCCGCAAGGCAAGGCGAATCGTCGCCACAAAATCCCCCAAACGGACTTTAGTTGCCGTTAATTGTCAGAAACCATATGTTCAGGGCGCAAGCCGCACAAGAAGATCTTTGTTGCTGAACAAAGATTTACAGGGGGACAAAGTGGACGTCGCTTGGCTGGCGCGACAGATCGGCGACCCGAGCGCGCGCGGCATCGCCGCCGCGCTCACCGACCTGATCAGGGAGGGCACGGTGACGGCCCAGACCCGCCTGCCGACGGTCCGCGGCCTGGCCAGGGAGCTCGGCGTCAGCTCGGGAACGGTGGCCGAGGCCTGGTCGGAGCTGCGCCGCCACGGCATGATCCGCACGGACCGGCGGCGCGGCACGGTCGTGCTCGGCCCGCCCGACGTGCCCCGCCCGATCCGGTACGAACGCCTCGGCCACTGGGGCGACCGCCTGGCCATCGACCTGACCATCGCCTCGCCCGACACGGCGTTGCTGCCGCCGCTGGAGGCCGCGCTGGCGGCGGCGGCCGGCGCCCAGGGCCTCAACGACTACGCCCGCGAGACGATCACGCCCGGCCTGCGCGGCGCCGTCGAGCCCGGCTGGCCCTTCCCGGCGCGCGGCTGGCTGGCCGTCGGCGGCGGGTACGAGGGCGTCCAGCTGCTCTGCCAGACCACGGCGCTGCCGGGCGACCGGATCGCGATCGAGGAGCCCACCGGGGCCAGACTGCTGGACATCCTGGAGCGGACCGGCGCGCAGATCATCCCGGTCGCCTGCGACGAGCACGGCCCGATCCCGGCCGCGCTGGAGCAGGCCCTGCGCGCCCGGCCGGTGGCGTTCGTCTACCAGCCGCGCGGCCAGTCGCCCTGCGGTCACGCGGTGACGGAGGAGCGCTCGGCGGAGCTGGCGGCGCTGCTGGAGCCGGCCAAGACGCTCATCGTCGAGGACGACGGGATCGGCGAGCTGTCGGTCTCGCCGATGGTGAGCCTGGGCGCGCGGTTCCCCGACCGTACGGTGCTGGTCCGCTCCTACTCCAAGTCGCACGGCCCCGACCTGCGCATCGCGGTCGTCGGCGGGGCGGCGGACGCGGTGGAGCGGGTCCGCGTGCTGCGCAGCTTCGGCACCGGCTGGACCAGCAGGATCCTCCAGGACACGCTGGCCCACCTGCTCGGCGACGCGGACGTGCGCGAGCGGGTGGCGCACGCCCGCGAGGTGTACGCGCGCCGCCGCGCCCGGCTGGCCGCCGAGCTGGCGGCGCGCGGTGTGCGCACCGGCGGCCGGGACGGGCTGGCGCTGTGGGTACCGGTACGCGACGAGCCCGCCGCCCTGGTCACGCTGGCCGCTCACGGGATCTCGGTCGCGCCCGGCAGCCGCTACGTGATCGGCCCCGCGCCCCGCCACCACCTGCGGCTGGCCACCGCCCGGCTCACCGACGACCAGGACGAGCTGTCCGCGCTGGCCGACGTGATCGCGCTGGCCGCCACGGGCGGCGGCCGGATCAGCCCGTCCCCCTGAGCTTCATGACCCTCAGCGCTTCGCCTTGATGCCCGTGATGCGCCGGAACACGTCCCACCAGAACGGCGCCCCGAACAGCAGCGCCACGTACGTCAGCAGGAAGCCGGGCCAGTGGCTCGGCGTCATGATCCGCTCCCACCAGGCGGCGAAGTTCGCGTGCACGCTCGGGTCGCCCTCGGCCGGGATCGACACGCTGACCACGGCCTGGCCCATCAGCTTGACCAGGGCGGGCTCGCTGAGCACCTCGGTGACGCACGGTACCGGATCGCCGCCCTGGCACTTCGCCCGCAACTGGTCGTACGCCTCCGGCCCCGCCACCGCCGTCACCGAGGCGCGGTAGGCGTTGTCGCGCAGCAGCGTCTTGGCGTACTCCAGCCCGTCCATGCTGAACAGCAGCGTCACCACGATGCCGAGCGCCGCCACCACCCACTTGACGTAGCGCTTGTACAGCAGGGACAGCCGCTGCATCTCCCCGTCGAACCAGCTCTCCACGCCCTGCCTGAACCGGTCGAGGTCGCCCTGGGCGCTCTCCCACACGCCGTTGAGGTGCCCGTACAGGGGGCTGTCGATCTTCCGCAGGCCGTCCAGGAACGCTCTCATGTCGCGGTCCCCCGCGGCGGCCAGCTCCATGACGGCCATCGCGAAGCGCGCGGGCGGGATGTCCGCGATGCTGGTCTTTCCGCGCTTGGCGTGGTCGATCTCGCGGACCCGCTCGTAGAGCAGGTTCATCATGGACTGCGAGGTCCTGGCCGCGGGCATCTCACCGGCCTTGGCCGGCGCCGGGTCGCCGCTGTGCGCCGGTCGGGGGTCGCGCAGGAACGGCAGCACGCCGAACACGCCGGCCGCACTGGCCGGCAGCCACGACCCGCTCTTCTTGTCGGCGCCGTCCATGGTGTCCCTGAGGTAGGCCCACAGGAACTTGCTGCGGATGGCGAGCACCCGCACGAAAGCCTCGTTGAGCCCGCTCACCAGCAGCGACAGCAGCAGGAACGCCACCACCAGCCCGAGGGCCAGATCCACATATACGGATAACACCGCGCATTCATACACCCACGCGGCGTGGCGCCGCAATGTTCAGGCGCCGTAGAACACCCTGTCCACGACCTTCCTGGCCCGCCGGGTCACTCGCCGGTAGTCGTCGAGGAAGTCCTCGGAGCCGTCGGGCGGATAGCCGAGCGTCTGGGCGATGCGCCTGCGCTCCCCCGAGTCGGCCGGCACGCTGTCGCCGGGCCGCCCCTTGACCAGCATGATCGCGTCACGTACGCGGGAGGCGAAGGTCCAGGCCTCGGCCAGCACGCTCTCGTCGGCCGGATCGAGCAGTTCCTCGGTCACGGCCGCGCGCAGCGCCTCCAGCGTGCGGGGGGTGCGCAGGGACGACCGCGCGCCGGCGTGGCGCAGCTGCAGCAGCTGAGCCACCCATTCCACGTCGGACAGCCCGCCGGGGCCGAGCTTGGTGTGCAGCGCGGGGTCGGCGCCGCGCGGCAGGCGCTCGGCCTCCATCCGGGCCTTGAGCCGCCTGATCTCCCTGACGGCGTCGCCGGGCAGCCCGTGCCGCGGGTAACGCAGCTCGTCGATCATGGAGGTGAACTCCGCCCCCAGCCGGGCGTCACCGGCCGAGAACCTGGCCCGCAGCAGCGCCTGCGCCTCCCACGGCGCCGACCAGCGGGCGTAGTAGGCGCGGTAGGAGGCCAGCGTGCGCACCAGCGGCCCCTGCCGGCCCTCCGGCCGCAGGTCGGGGTCGATGATCAGGGGCGGGTCGGGGGCAGGCAGCGACAGCAGCCGGCGTACCTCGTTCGCCACGGCGAAGGCGGCGTCGGTGGCCTCGCGCTCGTCCACGCCGGGCAGCGGCGAGTGCACGAACATGACGTCGGCGTCGCTGGCGTAGGAGCACTCCATGCCGCCGAGCCGGCCCATGGCGACGATCGCGAACGAGGTGACGCCGGCCGCCCGGCCGAGCGCGCCTCCCAGGGCGGCGTCCAGCGCGGCCTGGAGGGTCACGTCGGCGATCTGCGAGAGCGCGCAGCCGACGGCCTCGATGTCGATGAGTCCGGAGATGTCGGCCACCGCCGTGCGGAACAGCTCCCTGCGCCGCAGCGCCCGCACCGCGGCGACGGCGGTCTCCGGCGCGCCCTCGTGCCTGGTGACCGCGGCCGACGCCTCGCCGAGCAGCGATTCCGGGGTGCGTACGGCGAGGTCGGCGTCCGAGCCGAGGATCGCGACCGCGTCGGGCGCGTGCATGAGCAGGCCGGTGGCGTAGCGGCTGGTGCCGAGCACGCGGGCCATCCTGGCGGCCACGGCCGTCTCGTCGCGCAGCAGCCGCAGATACCACGGCGTGGTGCCGAGCTTGTCGCTGACCTGCCGGAACCCCAGCAGCGCGGCGTCCGGGTCGGGCGTGTCGGCGAACCAGCCGAGCATGACGGGCAGCAGCGTGCGCTGGATCGAGGCCCGCCGGGAGACGCCCGAGGCGAGGCCGGCGATGTGGCGCAGCGCGCCCGTGGGATCGACGTAGCCGAGCGCCTCCAGCCGGGCCGCCGCCGCCGTGGTGGACAGCCTCGCCTCCGACTCCGGCAGCCGTGCCACGGCCTGCAGCAGCGGCCGGTAGAACAGCTTCTCGTGCAGCCGCCGCGCCTCCATCGCGTGCCGCCGCCACCGGGCCGTGAACTCCCCCACCGGGTCGGCCTGCATGCCGAGCGCCCGGCCGAGCCGGCGCAGGTCGTCCTCGTCGGTGGGCACGACGTGGGTGCGCCGCAGCCGGTGCAGCTGGAGCAGGTGCTCGACCTGGCGCAGGAACGTGTACGCCTCCGCCAGCCCCTTGGAGTCCTCGCGCCCCACGTAGCCGCCCCGCGACAACGCGGCCAGCGCGGGCAGCGTGGCCCTGCGGCGCAGCAGCGGATCGAGCCTGCCGTGCACGAGCTGCAGCAGCTGCACCGCGAACTCGATGTCGCGCAGCCCGCCCGGGCCCAGCTTGAGCTGGCGTTCGCCCTCGGCGCGCACGTGGGCCTCGACCCGGCGGCGCATCGCCTGCACATCCTCGACGAAGTGCTCGCGGGTGGCCGCCGCCCACACCATCTCGTTGACCGCCTCGACGTACGCCTCACCCAGCTCCAGGTCGCCCGCCACCGGCCGGGCCTTGAGCAGCGCCTGGAACTCCCAGGTCTTGGCCCAGCGCCGGTAGTAGGCGAGATGGCTGGCCAGCGTGCGCACCAGCGGCCCCGAGCGGCCCTCGGGGCGCAGCCCGGCGTCCACCTCCCACAGTGAGCCCTCGGGGGTGGTCGCGGTGCAGGCCCGCATCATCGCCTGGGCCAGGCGGGTGGCGGCCCGCAGCGCCTTGGCCTCGTCGGCGCCCTCCTTCGGCTCGGCCACGAAGATCACGTCGACGTCGCTGATGTAGTTGAGCTCCCTGGCGCCGCACTTGCCCATGCCCACGACCGCGAGGCGGACGTCGTCGCTCCCGACCTCGGCCCGCGCGATGGCCAGGGCGGCCTCCAGGGCGGCGCCGGCCAGGTCGGACAGCTCGGAGGTGACCTCGGCCAGCGTCGCCTGGCCGGTGAGGTCGCGGGCGGCCAGGTGGGCCAGCCTGCCCCGGTAGGCCACCCGCAACGCCACCAGCGCCTCGGACGCCGGAAGCGTCGTAGCCCACGGCTCGCCTCCTGATGCGCCTTTCTCCTGCTCGCCCACCACTGGTGCGTCTTCCGCCGGAGCGCCCGCTTCTCGCGCGTCTCCATCCGGTGCGCCTGCTTTCCGCGCGGGTCCATCCGGTACGGCGCCGACGGCGCGGAGCAGCTCGGGGCCGGGGGCGCCGAGTCGCGGCTCGGCCAGGAGCGCGACCTGGGCGGGGTGGCGTACGAGATGCTCGCCGAGCGCGGCGCTGACGCCGAGCACGGCGAGGAGCCTGCGCCTGAGCCCGTCGTCGGCGCGCAGGGTGTCGAGCACGGCGGGATCGCGCTCGGCGAGCCGGGTCAGGGAGGCCAGCGCCAGATCGGGATCGGCGACGTTGACGAGCTGGTCGAGGACGTCGTCGAGATCGACCGGGGACTGGCGGACGAGCTGGGCGGCCCTGGCGCCGTCGGCGAAGCCGAGCTTGGCGAGCCGCGCGGCGGTGGATTCGATCCTGGGCACCCCTCCATCTTGACAGCTCTCGCCCGCCCGGCCGTAGCATGAGAACGCAACGTTGCGTTGCGTTTTGCGAAGGGCGAGAGGAATCCGATGAAGGAGCGGAAAACGGGCGGACGGGTGCCGGCGGCGGTCGCGTGGGGGCTGCTGGGCGCGTGGGCCGTGCACGACGCCGAGGAGCTGGCGACGATGGCGCGCTGGGCCCGCGCGGCCCGGCCCCGCCTGGAGGCACGTCTCCCCGGCGTGCCGTGGGAGCGGCTGGAGGTCTCGCAGCGGCACGTGACCGTGGCCATCGGGCTGATGGGCGGGGTGGTGGCGGGGGCGGCGGCGCTGGGGGCGCGCACGGGCGGGCGCAGCGCCGTGTTCCAGGCGGCGCTGGCCGGCTTCGGGGCGCACGGGGTGGGGCACCTGGCCCAGGCGGCGCTGTTCCGCGGCTACACGCCCGGGGTGGCGACCGCGCCCCTCGTCGTGCTCCCGTACTCGGTGTGGGCGTGGCGGCGGCTGCGGGCGTCCGGGGTCCCGGTGCGGCCCGGTTACGGCGGCGTGCTGGCGCTCCCGCTGGTCCTGGCCGGCGTGCACGCCCTGGCCCACACCCTCGTCAACCGCCGCCAGAAGGACGGGCGCGAGCGGGGCCGCGGGGTCGCAGCCTGGCGCGGACGCCGGACCGGACGCCAGTGAGGGCAGGGGCGGCTTCCGCGCGAGCTCAGGTGCGGGCGGTGGTTCTGACGACGTCGGCGAAGGCCTGTGCCACCGGTCGCCAGGTCGACACCAGCGCGCTCTCGGCGGCCTCGACCTCGGCGTTCAGCTTCTCGGCCGCCTCCAGGGGCGGATCGGCCGTCCACGAGGCGAAGATCTCGGGCGTGGCCTCCGGGTGGAACTGCACCGCCCAGGCCGCCGCGCCCAGCCGGTAGGCCTGGTTCGGGTACGGATCGCCGGTCATCAGCGGCACCGCGCCTTCGGGCAGCCGGGTGATGGCGTCCTGGTGGTACTGGATCGCCACGGCCCGGCCGACACCGGACAGCAGCCGGTCGGAGGCGGCGGCGGGCAGGGCGGCGACCTCGCGCAGGCCCACCTCCACGCCGTGCGCCCCGCGCTCCACCGTGCCGCCGCAGGCCATGGTGAGCAGTTGCGCGCCCAGGCAGACGGCCAGCGTGGGCGTGGCGTCGTCCACGGCCCGGCGCAGCAGGTCGCGGGTGGCCGGCTGCCAGGGGCTGCGCTCGTCCTCCCAGGCCGCGGCGGCGCCCCCGAGTACGATCAGCCCGTCCGCCGCCCGGCCGGGCACCTCCTCCCCCAGGTACGGCCGCACGACCTCGCAGGCCAGTCCCAGCCAGCCGGCCAGGTACCCAAGACCGGCCTCGGCCTCGTGTTCGATGACGGTGATCCGCATATCACCCATTATCCGGCTATTCGTCCCAGCTGAGCTGCACCTAAGCTCCGACCATGAGCGTCGAATTCGATGAGGCCGGCGGCCTGCGGATCGCCACCTTCGGCAGCGGGCCACGCAAGATCATCGCCGTGCACGGGATCACCGCCTCGCTGATGGCCTGGGGCGCGGTCGGCCGGCGGCTGCCCGACGGCTGGTCGCTGGTCGCGATGGACCTGCGCGGGCGCGGCCACAGCGCCTCCCTGCCCGGCCCGTACGGGCTCGACCGGCACGCCGAGGACGTGCTGCGGGTGGCCGAGCACGTCAAGGCGGGCCGGGACGCGGTTCTGACGGGGCACTCGATGGGCGCGTACGTGGCGGCGCTGGCCGGCGCGCGACGCGACTTCGCCCGGATCGTGCTGGTGGACGGCGGCCTGCCGCTGCCACCGCTGCCCGAGGGGATGGACGCCGACACGGCCACGGAGGCCACGCTGGGCCCGGCGCTGGAGCGGCTGCGGCGCACGTACCCGTCGGCGGAGGCGTACGTGGACTTCTTCAAGGCGCATCCGGCCTTCGCCGGGAACTGGAACGCCGACGTGGAGGCGTACGTGCGCTACGACCTGACCGGGCCGGACGGAGCGCTGCGCTCGCGCGCGGCCGGGGAGGCGGTGCTGGAGGACGGGCGCTGGCTGCGCCTGGAGCCGGACCGGATCACCGCCGCGCTGGAGGCGATCACCTCGCCGCTGCGCCTGCTGCGGGCCCCGCGCGGGCTGCTGAACCAGGACACCGGCCTGCTGCCCGACGACCTGGCCCTGCCCTGGGCCGCCCGGTTGCCGGGGCTGCGGGACGAGCTGGTGCCGGACTGCAACCACTACACGATCCTGTTCGACGAACGCTGCGTCACGACCGTCGTGAACCACCTCACCGCCGCGGAGTGACCCCGTGCGGGACTCGCCGCCGAGGAATGACGAAGGCCCCCGCCCTGACGGTCGGGGGCCTTCGTGACTCCGGTCTAGCGTGGAGCGATCCAGGTGGCGCGCGCGGCGGCGACCAGGGTGCCGTCAGCCTCGTAGATGGCGCTCTGGGCGAACATCTTGCGGCCGTCGCGGCCGGTCGGGCGGGCGACCACCGAATAGCGTCCGCCGGGCAGGACCGGGCGGTGGATCTGCACGGCCAGCCGGCCGAGCAGTGCGCTCTCGCCCGGGCCGAAGTGGGCCCAGCCGGAGATGCAGTCGAGCACCGCGCCGACGATCGAGGCGGGCACGCCGTCCTCGCCCGTCACCGTGTGCGGCACCCGCCATCCGGCCGCGACCAGGTCGGTGCCCTCGACGGGGCCCGGGAAGATGCGCAGGCCGTCGCCCGGCTCGCGCAGGCCGCAGGCGAAGCACTCGGCGAACGGGTGCGCCTTCAGCCCGGCGAACCCGGCCTCGGCGCGGGCCGCGTCGTTGAACGGCACGAACGCGGGACCCTCCAGGTCCTCGGCCACCGGGATCGCCTCGACCAGCAGCTTGTCGCCGTGGGTCAGGGACACGGTGTTGGCCACGTGTTCCAGCCGCAGCTCGGTCTCCAGCGGCGTGGGGGCGTGCAGCGTGACCTCGACGGCTGATCGACCACCGTTCAGCGCCTCGGCCATGGTTCCCGCGATCCATCCGCCGTTGGCGAGACCCACGGGACCACGGTAGCGCTCGGGAACGGTCAACACGGTCTGCAGGGCAGCCGTCGTCATGCCACACCCTCCTATATCGCCACACACGGCGAAAAGTCCGGAAATATCATAAAGAGCAGACCGATTTTACTGGACGCCCGGTTACCAGAGGCGTGGGGGGTCCGGCGGTCGCTCCGTACAGCTCCATAACGCCTCGAAGGTGCTCGGAACTTCCCCCACCCGGGCATCCAGACGCTAGGCGTCGCACATCGCTGGGATGTGACTCGGGGGTCAGAAGCAACGAAAATCGGCCTCACTCCGAACCGCTCGGGGAGTGAGGCCGATCAAGGCGTTGGCAGTAACCTTAACGGGGTTTCCCACGTCTCGCGACCAATCCCCCGATTCCCCCGCCCCGATCGCCACGGCGGTGGGCCGGAGGGTCCGTGACCGGAACGGAACGGTCGAATATCCGCTTCCGCGCGCGTTCCCGGCCCTCCTCGGGGAGGCTGGAACCGCACACGCCCTATGCTGACGCGGCGTGGCGGACGAGACGGCGAGTTGCGGGGGTGAGTCTGTGCCGGGGGCGAGGTTGCGGTTCCCGCCCGGATCCCTGGTCATCCTGACCGGGTTGCCGGGCGCGGGGAAGACGACGCTGCTGCGCCGCCTGTACGGGCTGCACGGCGCCGAGAGCGTCCCCCTCATGGCCGGCACGGTCGCGGTGATCGACTCCACGCAGTCGAAGCGGCACTGGCACGGCCGGCTCGCCTGGGCTCCCAACCCGCTGCGCCGCGCCGTGGTGTTCGTCACCCACGTCGGGCGCATCAGGCGGGCCCTGCTCGCGGGTCACTCGGTCGTCGCGCACAACCGGGGCTGCGGGGCGTACGTGCTGCGGGGCTTCGCCTGGCTGGCGCGCAGGCACGGCGCGGACTTCCACCTGCTGCTGCTGGACGCGCCGCCGGAGGCGGCGCTCGCGGGCCAGCGGGAGCGCGGCCGGGTGGTGGCGCCGCGCACGTTCGCGCGCCATCAGCGCAGCTGGGACCTGCTGATGACGCGGGTCAGAGGCGGCGACCCCGCGCCCGCGGCGGGCGTCCGCGTCGTCGACCGGACGCAGGCCGCCCTGCTGCGGGCCATCGTCTTCGAGCCGGCCCCCGCCGAGCCCGCCCGGCCTCGTACCCCGGAGACCCGTACCTCGGAGACCCGGGCCCCTGAGCCCCGTACCTCGCAGCACAGGGCCTCGGAGCACCGGCCTCAGAGCACCGGCAGGTAGCGGCCCAGCTCGAACTCGGTCACGTGGCGGCGGTATTCGCGCCACTCGGACCGCTTGTTGCGCAGGAAGAAGTCGAAGACGTGCTCGCCCAGCGTCTCGGCCACCAGTTCGCTGCGCTCCATGACCTCGATCGCGTCGTTGAGCGAGCCGGGCAGCGGCTGGATGCCGAGGGCCCGGCGTTCGGCGCTGGTCAGCGTCCAGACGTTGTCCTCGGCGGCGGCGGGCAGCTCGTAGCTCTCCTCGATGCCCTTGAGCCCGGCCGCCAGGATCAGCGCGAAGGCCAGGTAGGGGTTGCAGGCCGAGTCGAGGGAACGGAACTCGATGCGGGTCGAGCCGCCCTTGTGCGGCTTGTACATCGGCACCCTGACCAGCGCGGAGCGGTTGTTGTGGCCCCAGCACACGTAGGAGGGGGCCTCGCCGCCCTGGCCCGCGATGGCCTCGGCGCCGCCCCAGAGCCGCTTGTAGGAGTTGACCCACTGGTTGGTGATGGCCGTGATCTCGGCGGCGTGCCGCAGCAGCCCGGCGATGAAGGAGCGCCCGATCTTGGACAGCCGGTAGTCGGAGCCGGCCTCGTAGAAGGCGTTGCGGTCGCCCTCGAACAGCGACATGTGCGTGTGCATGCCGGAGCCGGGGTGCTCGGTGAAGGGCTTCGGCATGAACGAGGCCCAGATGCCCTGCTCCAGCGCGACCTCCTTCATGACCAGGCGGAAGGTCATGATGTTGTCGGCCGTGGTGAGCGCGTCGGCGTAACGCAGGTCGATCTCCTGCTGGCCGGGCGCGCCCTCATGGTGGCTGAACTCGACGGAGATGCCCATCGACTCCAGCATCATGATCGCCTGGCGGCGGAAGTCGTGGCCGGAGCTGTGGGGCGTGTGGTCGAAGTAGCCGCCGGAGTCGATCGGCTCGGGCCGCTGGCCGGGCTCCGGCCGGTTCTTCAGCAGGAAGAACTCGATCTCGGGGTGGGTGTAGAAGGTGAAGCCCATGTCGGCGCACTTGGCGAGCGTGCGCTTGAGCACCCAGCGCGGGTCGGCGTGCGACGGCGAGCCGTCGGGCATGAGGATGTCGCAGAAGATGCGCGCGGCGCCCGGCGTCTCACTGCGCCAGGGCAGGATCTGGAACGTGGCCGGATCGGGCTTGGCCAGCATGTCGGACTCGTAGACGCGGGCGAACCCCTCGATCGCGGAGCCGTCGAACCCGATCCCCTCGGCGAAGGCCCCCTCGAGCTCGGCCGGCGCGATGGCCACGGACTTGAGGAAGCCGAGCACGTCAGTGAACCACAGCCGGATGAACCGGATGTCGCGTTCCTCGAGCGTGCGGAGCACGAACTCCTGCTGGCGGTCCACAGCATCCCCTCGTTTGAACTGACAGTACAGGCTATATACCAGCATGCCGTGCCCGTGTTTCGCACACGTTACGGGGGGCGCCGGTGCGAGCCTCGCTGACAAAGCCCCCCGCCCCGACTTACTGTGATCACGCAGTCAGTCTCGGGGGAGGCATTGGTGGCTATCGACCTGCTCAATCACAAGCTCGATCGGGCGTTCGACCACATCGACGCGACCGGAAACGGCGTCGTCGAGCGTGAGGATCTGCTGGGGCTGGGCGCGCGCATCCTGGTGGGCTTCGGGGAGTCCCCCACTTCGGTCACCGGGGCGAGCCTCGTGGACAGCTTCGACGGCATCTGGGCCACCCTGTCGGAGGCGCTGGAGCGCGACGGCGACTCCGGCATCACGCGCCCGGACTTCCTGCGGGGGATGACGGCGGCGTTCGTCACGGGCGACCGCTACGACCCGGTGTTCAAGCCGGCCACGCTGGCGGTGGCGGAGTTGTGCGACGCCGACGGCGACGGGCGGATCGGGCCGGCCGAGTTCCGGACGATGCTGTGCGCGTTCGGCGTCGCCTACGACGACGTGGACGAGGCGTTCGACCGGCTCGACCGGGCGGGCAGGGGCGCGCTCACCGTGGACGAGCTGGTCCTGGCCGCCGCCGACTACTACCGCAGCGACGACCCCAACGCCGCGGGCAACTGGCTCTACGGGCCCCTGTGAAGCACCCCGTGAAAAGCCGAGCGCAGAGCCCGGAGCAGAGCCGGGAGCAGGACCGGGAACAGGACCCGGCCAAGAGCCAGGGCGAGAGCCCGGGGACGAGTCCGGCGGAGAGTCCGGTGAAGGCGGCTGTGAGCACGACGATGACCTCCACGACGAGCACCACCACGGGCAACACCGGCAGCACGGGCGGCACAAACGGGACGGGCGGCACGGGCGGCACGGGCGGCGGCACGACGGGCACGATGACCACCACCGTGCTGGCCACCGTGCGCACCGCCCTGCGCTCCGCCCTGGCGTCCATGCTGCCGCTGCCGCGCAGGGGTGGCCCGGCCGCCCAGGCGCTGCTGCCGCTGACCGAGCGGGTGCCCGCCATGGCGGCGCCGTGCCGGATGCATCCGGCCGTGTACGCCATCGAGGCCGCGGTGATCGACTGGGCCCGGCGGACCGGCCTGCGCGCCGACCCCGACGTGGGCTACCACCGCATGGCGGGCCGGGCGTTCGCCGAGTTCGACGCGGCCGCGGCGGCGCTGTTCGCGCAGTGGCTGACCTGGCTGTTCCACCTGGACGACGAGCTGGACGAGCGGTCGGGCCCGCTGGAGGTCTTCCACGGCATGCTCAAGGGCGCCTCGCGCCATCCGCTGGAGGCGGCGTTCGCCGACCTGTGGCGGGTGACGAGCGCGCGGATGAGCGACCGGTGGCGGGCCAGGTTCGCGGTGGGGCTGCAGCGCCAGTACGACGCCTGCCGTACGGAGGCGGAGAACCGGGCGGCCGGGCGGATGCCGACGCTGGAGGAGTACCCGGCGCTGCGCAGGGGCACGGTGGGCCCCTACCTGTACGACCTGGTGGAGCCGTGCCTGCGGGTGGAGGTGCCGGGCTGGCTGCACGAGTCGGAGCCGTGGCAGCGGCTGGTGGACGCCTGCAGCGACGTCACCGCGTGGTGCAACGACGTGGCCTCGCGGCCGAAGGAGCACGGCGACGTGCACAACTTCGTCGTGCTGGCGATGCGCCAGCTCGGGCTGGGTGAGCGGGCGGCGACGGCGTGGGTGCTCGATCGCATCGCGGCGCGCTGCCAGGACATGAGCGAGGCGGCCAGGCGGCTGCCGCTGGACGACCTGGAGCCGAAGGCGGCCAGAGACGTCAGCAAGGTGGCCTGCGCCTACCTGGCGGCGCCGCGCGCCCACCTCGACTGGCTGCTGGAGTCGAAGCGGTACGCCTGACCGGCGAGCCCTGGAGCCGAGGCGTCACGCCTGGCCGGCGAGCGCGTCACCGGTGGGGGTGCGGCGGTAGACGACCTGCTTGCCGAGCCGCATCCCCACCGCGAGCCCGCCTCCGCTCAGCACGCCGAGGTGCTGGCTGATCGCGCCGGGCGTGAGGGCCATGCGGCCGGCGAGCGCGGAGGTGGTGGCGGGCTCGGCGAGGGCGAGCAGGATCTGGGCCCTGCTCCTGCCGATCAGCGCGGCCAGCGCGCCCGGCGCGGGCGGCGGGCCCTGCTCCCACAGCGTGCCGACGCCGCGTACCGGATAGACGAGCGTCGACTGGTACGGCGCCGTCATCACCGCCACGGCCGGCCAGTAGAAGGCGCTGGGCACCAGCACGAGCCCGTCGCCGTGCAGCTCGCCCGACTCGCACCAGGGCCGCTCGATGACCAGCCGCTCCCCCGTCCACACCACGGCCTGGTCGAGGCCGGCGAACAGCTCGCGCGCCCCGCCCTGGGCCAGTTGCCGCGAGCGGCGCAGCACGTCGCGTTCGAGCAGGGCGTACACGCGCGGCCAGAACTCGGCGAAGCACTCGTCCCAGTACGTCTGCAGCGCGTCGGCGACCCTGGCCACGCCCGCCTCCGGGTCGGCCGTGAACCGGGCGATCACGGCGGCGTCGGTGCCGCGCACCTTCGCGGCCTCCTCCGCGGCCCGGGCCGGGTCCGCCTGCCTGACCCGATCGAGCTCGGCCGGGAAGTCGGGCATCGGCGTGTCGGGCGGCGGGGTGATGAAGTCGGCCAGGTAGCCGGACGGCGGCACGAGCGCGAGCACCTCCGACAGGTCGAGCCCGTCCACTTTGGCGCGGACGGCCTTGAGCCAGGGCAGGTGGATGGACTGCCTGGCCGGCTGCTGGAGGGTGCGCAGGCTGGCCACCAGCTCCCACATCGGTGAGAAGGCGAACCGGATGCGCGCGACGTCCTCCGGCTTGAGGGTCCACGTGACGGTCATCCTTTTAGTGTGCACTAAATCGTTCGCCCTCCAAATGCCGACATATCACGCTTGCTCCCGTGTCTAGAGCAACAGTGGAGCGGCCGCCTTTCCTGCGGGCGCAATTGGGCGGCCTGCCGCGCCCCTTCTGGGCCCTGTGGGGCGGAACCCTGGTGAACCGGCTGGGCACCATGGTCATGCCGTTCACCGGCGTCTACCTGACCCAGAGCCGCGGCCTGTCCGTCGTCGCGGCGGGCCTGGTGATGGGCGTGTTCGGCGCGGGGTCACTGGTGTCGCAGTTCGTCGCGGGCGTGCTCACCGACCGGATC
This sequence comes from Nonomuraea fuscirosea, assembly GCF_035917475.1. Classification (NCBI taxonomy): domain Bacteria; kingdom Bacillati; phylum Actinomycetota; class Actinomycetes; order Streptosporangiales; family Streptosporangiaceae; genus Nonomuraea; species Nonomuraea fuscirosea. Next base: position 6,423,800 of record NZ_CP109074.1, read on the forward strand.
GGGCGGCGGGCCACCCTGTCCGGCGGCATGCTGGCCACCTCCGCGGCCATGCTGGCGCTCGGCTACAGCACGTCGCTGCCGGCGATCCTGGCCTCGATGTTCGTGCTCGGCCTGGTGATCGACGTCTACCGGCCCGCCTCGAACGCCCTCGTCGCCGACCTGGTCTCGCCCGAGGAGCGGCCCAGGGCGTACGGACTGCTGTTCTGGGGCATCAACCTCGGCTACTCGGTCGGCATGACGGCGGGCGGCTGGCTGGCCGGGATCGGGTTCATCTGGCTGTTCTGGATCGACGCGCTGTCGGGCGTGGTCTTCGCCGTGCTGGTGTGGCGGGCGGTGCCCGAGACCAGGCCCCAGGGCAGCCACTCGGCGGGCGGGTTCCTGATGGTGCTGCGCGACCGGGTCATGGTCGGGTTCACGCTGGTGGCGCTGGGCAACGCGCTGGTCTACTCGCAGACGATGACCATGCTGCCGGTCGCGATGACCAAGGTGGTGAAGCTCACGGCCGGCCAGTTCGGCACGGCCATGGCGCTCAACGGGGTGCTCATCGTGCTCGTGCAGCCGCTGGCGTCGGGGTGGCTGGGCCGCAGGGACCCGGCCAGGACGCTCGCGACGGGGCTGGCCGTGATGGGCGTCGGGTTCGCGATGACCGCGTACGTGACCACCACGCTGGGCCTGACGGTGACGATCGCCGTGTGGACGGCGGGCGAGATCATGACGGCGGGCATCGCCGGCGCCGTCGTGGCCCGGCTGGCGCCGCCCGAGCTGCGGGGGCGGTACGCGGGGCTGTTCGGGTTCGCCTGGTCACTGGCGGCGGTGCTGGCGCCGCTGCTCGGCGGGCCGCTGCTGGAGCTGGGGCCGCGGGCGCTGTGGTTCACGATCGGCGGAGTCGGCTTCGCCGCGGCGGTCGGCATGCTCCTGCTCGGCCCGGCCATCAGACGCCGCTGACCCAGCCCGGCGGCCCGGCGCCCGGCGCCCGGCGCTGGGCGGGCCGGGGGCGGCGCTCGGCCGGCCCCGGATGCGCTGCGGGACCGATGGTGAGATGTCGCCATGTACCCGGACCCGCTGTCCCCTCTACAGTTACGCCTGACATGCTGACCTTCACCGCTCTCGGACCGTTCCAGGCCTGGGCCGACGGCGCCCCTCTCGACCTCGGCGGACAGCGGCAGCGGGCGGTGCTCGCGCGCCTGCTCGTGGCCGGTGGCCGGGCCGTCCCCGTCAACACCCTCATCGACGAGCTCTGGCCGGGCAGCCCGCCGGCGCAGGCGCTGTCCACCATCCAGGGGTACGTCTCACGGCTGCGCCGCGCCCTCGAACCCGGCCGCGCGCCCCGCGAGGAGGCCGGGGTGCTGGTCTCCGCCCCTCCCGGGTACGCCCTGCGCGCCCGTACCGAGGAGGTGGACGCCTGGCACTTCGAGGCGCTGATGCGGACCGACGGCACGCCCGCGCAGGTGTGGGCCGCCATGGAGAGCGCGCTGGGGCTGTGGCGCGGGCCGGCGCTGGCCGAGTTCGGGGAGCTGAGCTGGGCCGCGACCGAGGCGAGCCGGCTGGAGGAGCTGCGGCTGATCGCCGTCGAACGGCGGGCCGGCGCCGGGCTGGCGCTGGGGCGGGCGACGCCGCTGGTGGCGGACCTGGAGGCGCACGCGTCGGCGTACCCGCTGCGTGAGGAGGCCTGGCGGCTGCTGGCCGTGGCGCTCTACCGGACGGGCCGCCAGGGCGACGCGCTGGCGGCGCTGCGCAGGGCGCGCGCGGTGTGGCGGGACGAGCTGGGCCTCGACCTGTCGGCCGGGCTCAAGAGCCTGGAGGCCGACATGCTGGCCCAGCGTCTGGACGAGCCTCAGCCCCCGGCGGTCGTGCATGAATCCGGCGTGCTGCGCGTGCTCGTGGCCGATGACCAGGCACTGGTACGGGCCGGGCTGCGGGCCATGCTGGAGAGCGAGGCGGGCGTGGAGCCGGCCGGCGAGGCGGCCGACGGCGAGGCGGCGATTGCGGCCGCGCGCGAGCAGCGGCCCGACGTGGTGCTGCTCGACATCCAGATGCCGCGCCTCGACGGCCTGGCCGCGGCCCGCAGGATCCTGGCCGGCGAACGGCCGCCGAAGGTCGTGATGATGACCACGTTCGGCAGCGACGAGAACCTGTACGCGGCGCTGCGGGCCGGGGTGAGCGGGTTCGTGCTGAAGACGTCGGCGCCCGAGCAGTTCCTGGCCGCGATCAGGGCCGCGGCGGCGGGCGATGCGCTGATCGACCCCGCGGTCACCACGCGGCTGATCGCGGCGTTCGCCGGGCGCACCGACCCGGCCTCTCCCCCGGCGCTGGCCGGGCTCTCCGACGACCGGCTCGACGTGCTCAAACTCGTGGCGAGGGGCCTGACCGACCGGCAGATCGGGCAGACGCTCGCGCTGGCCGAGGAGGAGGTGGGTCTCGTGGTCAAGGGGCTGCTGGAACATCTCGGGCTGTTCGACCGGGCGCAGCTCGTGATGGCGGCGTACGAGTCGGGGCTGGTCACACCGGGAGCCAAATGAGCCGCTTTTCGTCGCTTTGACGATAAAAAAGGCGGCATACTAGGCTGTTCACGTGGCACAACTGCGCATTGCCCTGGCACAGACGAACCCGACCGTAGGCGACCTGAGCGCCAACGCGGACCGGCTGGTCGCGTGGACCCGCGACGCCGCCGAGCGTGGAGCTCACCTCGTCGTCTTCACCGAGATGTTCCTGACCGGCTATCCGGTCGAGGACCTCGTGCTGCGCACGTCCTTCGTGGACGCCAGTATCGACACGCTGGAGGAGGTGGCCCGCCGCCTGGAGCGGGAGGGCCTGGGCGACCTGCCCGTGGTCGTCGGCTACGTCGACCGGGCCGGCCTGGCGCCCAGGGTCGGGCAGCCCAAGGGCGCCCCGCTCGACGCCGCCGCCCTCCTCCACCGAGGGGAGGTGGTGACCCGCACGGCCAAGCATCACCTGCCCAACTACGGGGTGTTCGACGAATACCGCTACTTCGTGCGGGGTGATCGGCTGCCGATCTTCCGGCTGCACGGGGTCGACGTCGCCATCGCGGTGTGCGAGGACCTCTGGCAGGAGGGGGGTCCCGTGTCCGTCGTCGGGCAGGCCGGGGCCGGGCTGCTGGTGGCGCCGAACGCGTCGCCGTACGAGAAGGAGAAGGACGACGTACGGCTGGAGCTGTGCGCGCGGCGGGCCCGTGAGGCGGGGTGCGCCCTCGCCTACGTCAACCAGATCGGCGGGCAGGACGAGCTCGTCTTCGACGGCGACTCGATCGTAGTCGACGCCGGGGGCGAGCCGGTGGCGCGGGCCAGCCAGTTCAAGGAGGAGCTGCTGGTCGTCGACCTCGACGGCCTGCCGGTCGCGGACGCCGAGCCCGGAGCCTATCCGTACGACGCGGGCGACGGCTCCACCATCACGGTCGAGCGGCTGATCCTCTCCTCCGAGCCCCTCGCGCCCTACGAGCCCGAGCCCCGCCGCGTCGCCGAACGGCTCGACCTGCACGCCGAGGTCTACTCCGCGCTCGTGCTCGCGGTCCGCGACTACGTGGCCAAGAACGGCTTCGAGTCGGTCATCCTCGGCCTGTCGGGCGGCATCGACTCCGCCCTGACCGCCACCATCGCCGCCGACGCCATCGGGCCCTCGCGGGTCAACGTGGTGCTCATGCCCTCCCGCTACTCCTCCGACCACTCGCTGGCCGACGCCGAGGAGCTGGTGCGCAGGCAGGGCGTCATGTCGCGGGTGGCGCCGATCGCCGACATCGTCAGCGCGTTCGAGAAGGAGATCGAGCTGTCCGGCCTGGCCGCCGAGAACCTCCAGGCCAGGGTACGCGGCATGATCCTCATGGGCCTGTCCAACGAGCACGGCCACCTGGTGCTCACGACCGGCAACAAGAGCGAGCTGGCCACCGGCTACTCCACCCTCTACGGCGACTCGGCCGGCGGCTTCGCCCCGATCAAGGACGTGCCGAAGACGATGGTGTGGGAGCTGTCCAGGTGGCGCAACGCCCACTCCGACGAGGGCTTCCTGCTGGCCGTCGACCGGCCGATCCCGGAGAACTCGATCACCAAGGAGCCCAGCGCCGAGCTGCGGCCGGACCAGCGCGACACCGACTCGCTGCCGCCGTACGAGGTGCTGGACCGGCTGCTCGACGACTACGTCGAGAAGGACATGGGCTCCCAGGAGCTCATCGCGGCCGGCCACGATCCCGACCTGGTCACGCGGGTGATCCGGCTGGTGGACGTGGCCGAGTACAAGCGCCGGCAGTATCCGCCCGGCCCGAAGATCACCCCGAAGAACTTCGGCCGCGACCGCCGTCTGCCCATCACCAACCGCTGGCGGGAGACCACCGGCTGAGGCTCCGCCCACCGCGCGGCGGCGAGGGCCGGCGCGGCGACGGGATCGGCGGGTGAAGGCGCGGAACCGGCGACGGTCCTGGACCGGTGATGGTCCTGGACCGGTGATGGTCCTGGACCGGTGATGGTCCTGGACCGGTGATGGTCCTGGACCGGTGATGGTCCTGGACCGGCAACGGGACGGGACCGTCGCCGGTGCGGAACGCGAGGGCGCGGACGTCCCTGACGACCGCGCCCGCTCCGCACCGCGCCCCGCCCACCGCACGCCCCGCCCTTGCCTACCGCCGCCCTTGCCCGTCGGCTCACGACGCGGCGACACACATACCCTCGTCACCCGCCGTTTGTCCGGCCCGTCTCCGCGTGCCGTCTTCGTCTGGCCCGACACGCTCCGACGCGAGGTGCCCGACTTGACGTGACTTGCCACGTACCGACCGAATGCCTGGATACCTCTGGCGGAAAGCGTAACCAGTGAGTTACGCTTTCCGGGTGGACGAGGTAGCGGGAGCGATCGCGGATCCGGTGCGGCGGCGGATCCTCGTGCTGCTCAGAGACGGACGGCTCACCGCGGGCGAGCTCGCCGGGCAGTTCGCGATCAGCAGACCCGCCGTGAGCCGCCACCTTCGGGTGCTGCGGGAAAGCGGGCTGGTCCGCGACGAGCTCGTCGGCAGACAGCGCTTCTACACGCTCGACCCGGAGCCATTCACCGAGCTCGTCGCCTGGCTGGCGGCGTTCGTGCGCCCGTCCGGCTGGGAGCACCGCTTCGACGCGCTGGAGACCGAGGTCTACCGGACCCGCCGCGACACCGCCGGCACGAGCAGGACCAGCAGTCCGAGCAGCACAAGTGGCACGACCGGCAGAGAGGAACACTCGGCATGAGCCCGAGCCCCATCCCCACAGGCAGACTGTTCCGCACGGAGGAAGGCAGCGACCTCGTCCTCACCAGGACCTTCCGCGCGCCCGCCGAGGACGTGTGGGCCAGCATCACCGAGTCCGACCGCACGGCCCGCTGGTTCGGCCCGTGGGAGGGCGACGCGGCGCCCGGCAACACGATCAAGGTGCAGCTCCGTTACGAGGAACAGATGCCCTGGTACGACATGCGCATCGACGCGTGCGAGCCACCGCGCCGGCTGGCGATCTCCTCGCTCGACGACGCCGGCGCCTGGCACCTCGAACTGCTGCTGACCGAGCAGGAGGGCGTGACCGAGCTGCGCTTCGTCCAGCATCTGGAATCGGAGGACGGGATCGGCGACATCGGCCCCGGCTGGGAGTACTACCTGGACCTCCTCGTCGCCTCCCGCGACGGCTCACCTGCTCCCGGCTTCGACGCCTACCACCCGTCCATGCAGGACTACTTCACCCGCCTGCGCGACGACGCCTGACCGACGCCCGCCGATCACCGGCGACGACGACTGATCACCGGCAGTGGACAGCACCCGCTGATCGACGGCGAGTGAGCACCGGTTGCCGAACGGCTCCTGAGGATCGACGACGACAGCGATGCGCCGACCCCGGCCGCAGCCAGATCAATCAGATCGATCAGGTCGATGAATTGTCGGTGCCGCCTGGCACAGTTGCCGCGTGGCTCAACCTCTGAAAGAAATGATCAACCTCCGGTCCGTGTCGGTGCTGGCCGACGGGCTGGCCGCGGCCTGGGGCCGCTTCCCCCGCGACCGGTTCGTCGAGCAGGCCCTGGCCGGCCTCGACGGGCTGGAGCTCAAGGCGCGCGTCACCCACGTCGCCGCGGCGCTCCACGACGCCCTGCCCCTCCCCTATCCGGAGGCGGCCGAGCTGGTCCGCGAGTGCGTCCGGTCGGGGCCGCGGCTGGACATGTGGAGCGGCTGGCCCGCCACCGAGCACACGGCGGGCAGGGGCCTCGACCACCTGCACGACGCGATGGACACGCTGGCCGTGCTGACCCCTCACGCCACGGGCGAGTTCGCCGTACGCCCCTATCTGGAGCGTTATCGCGACGACGCGTTGAAGATCATGTACGGCTGGGCGGAGTCACCGGACGAGCACCTGAGACGGCTGGCCTCCGAGGGCTCGCGTCCCCGGCTGCCCTGGGCCGGGCGGGTCGGCTGGCTGATGACGCCGGGGCCGACCCTGCCCCTGCTCGACCGGCTGCGCGACGACCCGAGCGAATACGTACGCCGCTCGGTCGCCAACCACGTCAACGACCTGGCCAAGGACCACCCGGAGGCGGCGATCCGGCTGCTGGCGCGCTGGCGCTCCGACGGAGGCTCCCACGTGGAGAAGGTCCTTCGCCATGCGGTACGCGGCCTGCTGCGCTCCGGCCACCCCGAGGCGCTGACCCTGGTGGGAGCCACGCCGGGCAGCGGCGCGGTCGAGGGGCTGGTCCTGGAGGCCGACACCGTGCCCGTGGGCGGGAAGCTGGGCTTCACCATCACGGTCACGGCGGGCGCGGCCGGGCCGGTGCTGCTGAAATACGCCGTCAGACGGACGGGCTCGCGCCGCGTGTTCCACCTGGGCCAGCGGGAGGCGGCCGGCCCCGGCGACACGTTCACCGTACGCAAGAGCCACTCCTTCCGCCCGGTCACGACCCGCGACGAGCCACTGGGCGCCAGAGAGCTCGACGTGATCGTCAACGGCCGGGTGGCCGCCACCATTCCCTTCACCCTGGTCGCCGCCACCGATTCCCTAAGCTGATCAGATGCCTGAGGTGTCCACGACTCCGCCGCCCGACAACCCATCAGACGCCGACCTCCTCCGGATCGAGCTGGGCGTCATCTGGCAACTCGACGAGCAGGGCCGCCTCCCCGGCCCGGAGTCCATGGTGATAGCCGTGGCAGCCGACGGCCTGACCGCCGCCGTCTACCGCGAGCTACCCACCCCCCTCGCCCAAGCCCTCCTAGCCCTCGCCACCACACCAACACCCCAGCCACCTGACGAGGCGATACCCGAAACACCCTCCTGGACAGCGTCTGAGACGGCCAACGAGACAGCGAACGAGGCAATCTCCGGAGATACGCCCGAGACAACCTCCGGGACGACGCCCGGAGCAGCCCTAGGAAGGGCATCCCGTGCAGCCATCGGGACGGCGTCCGAGGCAGCCGCCGGGACAGCGCCCGAGACGGCCTTCGGGGCGACATCCGAGACGGCAATCGATACAACGCCCGGGACAACCATCAGAACGACACCCAGTACGGCCATCGGGACGACACCTGAGGCAAGCTCCGCAGCGACACCCGGGACGCCCCTCGGAACGACGCCGGGGACGGCCACGGGGACGACGCCCGGTACAGCCGTCGGGGCGGAGCGCAAGACAACGATCAAGGCGGCGTCCGGGACAGCGGCATTCGGGGCGGTGCCTGGCGTGCTGGAGGCTTGCCGCGCGCTGCTGGGCGGCGACGGGGTGGCGGTGTCGGGCGGGCCGAGCTATCTGGTGACGCCACCCGTCCGCTACGACGTCCCCGTGGACGTGCTCAGGTCGGACGAGCCCGCGCACGCCGCACTCGTACGTCCGCTGCGGGCGGAGGGCTGGGACCCCGACGAATGGGACGAACTCGTCAGCGGCGGCGAAGGCGCACCCTGGGCGATGATCGTCGAGGACGGCGAGGTGGCGGCCCTCTGCCACACCGCCCGCCTGACCCCGGCCGGAGCCGAGGCCGGCACCTGGACCGCACCCGCGTACCGGGGCCGAGGCTACGCCGCCGCCACCACCGCCGTCTGGGCCGGGATGCTGCCCGGACTCCGGTTGTTCTACAGCACGAGCGCCGACAACCACTCCTCCCAGCGAGTGGCACAACGACTGGGCCTGCGTCCCCTCGGCTGGTTCTGGAAACTCACCACCTGACCCCACCACCGGCCGCAGAAACCGCTTCAAAACAACCGCGCCGGCAAGGCGGCGCGCTGTTCTACCGGTCTCCCGTCAGTCGTCCAGCGGCTGGCCACACGAACCACCAAGCCCTCCGCCGGCCGCTGAACCCGCTCGAAGACAGCCAAGTCCGCAAGGCGGCACCCTGCTCTTCCGGTCTCCGGTCAGTCGTCCAGCGGCTGGCCATGTGCACCACCAAACCTGGCCGGCCGCTACGCCCCGGCGGAGTCGGCCCACCTGTGGTCGCAGCCCCCGCTGGGATCCGGATCATCCAGCAGGTGGACCCGCGAATCGCCCAGACCACGTACACACGACTAACCGAACAAACCCCCAGCCAGCCGTTCCGCTCCTACGTGGTGCCGGTGTGGAGGACCTCTCGTTCCCACCGTTCGCGCGGCTGCGTGTGCAGGCGCCAGTAGTGCCCGGCGATGTCGTCGGGGTCGAAGTCCGTGCCGGGGGCGACGGGGCCGGCGACGGTGACGCTGGCCGCGTGGACGCCCGAGAGTCCGTACTCCTCGTCCAGCAAGGCCACCAGCGTGCGCACGCCCGCCTTGCCGAGGGAGAGGCTGACGTAGCCGGCCTTGGGCTCGGGCATGCCGCCCGTCACGATGAACGTGCCGCCGCCCCGTTCCGCCATCGCGGGGGCCACGTGCGCGGCCGTGACCAGCGCGCCGACCACGTTGACCGCCCACGCGTCGAGCTGCACGCGAGCGCTCGCCTCCGCCGGCGAGTCGCGGCGGATGATCGCGGCGTTGTAGACCACGACGTCCGGCGTCCCGAGCTCCCCCGCCGCCGCGTCGAGTGCGGCGCGCAGTTCGTCCTCGTTCGTGCTGTCGGCCCGGTACGCGAGCGCCCCCTCCAGGTCGAGAGTGCCGCCGGTACGGGAGACGAGAGCCACCCGAAGTCCTTCCTTCGCGAACCGGCGGGCGACGGACCGCCCGATTCCAGGACCCGCCCCGATGATGACCGCTCCCGGCATCGATCTCCTCCTTGACGTTGTTGCGACTGACAGTCGGGACGGTAAGGCGTCACATCGATGTGAAGGTCAAGGCGAACGCATGAAGATCGGCGACCTGGCGCGCGAGACCGGGGTGAGCAGGAGGTTGTTGCGCTACTACGAGGAGCAGGGGTTGCTGCGGCCCCGGCGGCTGCCCAACGGCTACCGCGAGTACGCGGAGGCGGACGTGGCCGGCGTGCGCCACATCCGCGCGATGCTCGCCGCCGGCCTGCCGACCGCCGTCATCGCCCGCCTGCTGGACTGCGTGCACGACGACGACGGCGAACGGATGGTCCCGACCGGCTGCCCCGGGATGGTCACCGACCTGCGGCATGAACAGCAGCGCATCGCCGCCGAGATCGACCGCCTGCGGACGTCCCAGCAGGCGCTCGACACCATGCTCACCTCCGCCTTGCGCCAGCGCGATCCCCACTCCGCACCGGCGTCGAACCGGTCATGACACCGGCCCATGGGAGCGGCCGGGTGCCGGAAAACGGCCTGCGGTCGTGATCGTGCGGCCGGTAGCCTGGCGTTCATGTGCACCTACGCCGAGGTCCACTACAAGGTCCACTACGTGTGCGTCCCCTGTCGCCGCAGTTGCAAGCAGCCGTGGCGCGCGGGTGAGAGCCGCTGTGCCCGCTGCCGTAAGCCGATGCTCTTCGCCGGTCACGACTTCGCCGCGCCGCGCCGGGGTGACGAGCGCGGCTGGCGGGCCGTGGCCGCCGTGCTGGCGGCCGGGCTGCGGTACGAGGGGTTCGAGCCGTGCGGATGCGGCCAGGAACCCAAGTTCCGCCCTCGTACGAGCGCGCAGGTACGGGCGCGCCGGCGAGTGGCCGCCCGCAAGGGACTGACCGACGCCGAGGCCCTCGCCCTCCGCGACCCGTCCGGCGCCTGACCCCTGCCATCGCCGGCAAAGGTCTCAGGGGAACGTCCCCGCGCTGCTCATCCATCGACCCCGGCGACGCCCACGTCTCCTCGGGCCGCCCCCAGAGCTCCTGGACAGCGTCATGGAAACAGGCGCCTCAGAGGGCAGGCACCTCCGGACCGGGGCCCTCAGGGGCCGACGTCCCACCGGGCAGGATCGGCCCCGAGCGGGTCCGCCGTCTGCTCACCGAGCAACCACGCCCCTCCGGCGTCACCGGCCCGAGGCGCGCCGTGCGACCAGTTGCTCGATGCCGTCGAGCAGCAGGTCGAGGCCGAAGCGGAAGTCGTCGGCGTCCGACCAGCCCTCGACCCCGCCCATGACGCCCGAGCGCATGGCCGCCGACAGGGCGGGATAGGTCTCCGGGTCGAGCACCTCGGCCAGCACCTCCCCGTACGCGGTGGCGCCCTCGATCCCGCTGTCCACCAGCTCGGGAGAGCCCGAGGCGAGCGTGTGCGTGAGCGCCGCGTCGGTCAGCGCGTAGCCGGTCAGGCTGCTGGCCACGTTGATCTTCTCGCCGTCGTCGAGGCCCGTGCCGTCGAGCGCGGCCAGCGCCCGGTCCAGCCAGAGCAGCCGGCGCGGGCCCAGGGGCGGTGCGAAGCGGGTGACGGCCAGCAGCCAGGGGTGATCGAGCACGATGTCGCGCTGGGCCCTGGTCCACACCGCGAGGTAGTCGCGCCAGGGCATACCCGCCGGGTCGGGCGGGGCGGGCACCACGCCGTCGGCCATCGACGTGAGCAGGTCGTCCTTGCTGGCCACGTAGCGGTAGAGGGCGGTGGTCGCGACCCCGACCCGCCCGGCCACGCTGCTCATGGAGACGCCGGCCAGCCCGTCCGCGTCGGCGATCTCGATGGCGGCGGCGGTGATCATGGCCAGGTCGAGCCGTGGCCGCGGCCCCCTGCGCGGCGCGGGCTCGCGGCCCCACATCCGCTGCAGCACGGGGGGCAGTGACCGTCCGTCCGCCATCGAAAGTCCTCCTTGACTCACTCCCTGGGATTCTGCACTATCTTGAAACTATGAACGCCATACACAGTAAGTCATTCACAGATTCCATCGTGGCACGGGGGCTCACCAAGTCGTACGGGGCCACGCCGGTGTTGAGCGGAATCGACCTGACCGTGCCCACCGGCTCCCTCGTCGCGCTGCTCGGGCCGAACGGCTCGGGAAAGACGACGACCGTGCGCATCCTGACCACGTTGCTCGCCCCCGACGGCGGCACCGCCACGGTGGCCGGGCACGACGTGATGCGCGAGGGCGTGGCCGTGCGCCGGGCCATCGGGCTGACCTCGCAGCAGGCCACCGTCGACGACCTGCTCACCGGGCGGGAGAACCTCGAGCTCTTCGCCGGCCTGAACCACCTCGGCGGCCGGCGGGCCCGCGCGCGGGCGCAGGAACTGCTGGAACGCTTCGGCCTGACCGACGCCGCGGGCCGCCTGGCCGGCACGTACTCGGGCGGCATGCGCCGGCGGCTGGACCTGGCGGTCAGCATGGTGTCCGAGCCGCCCATCCTGTTCCTCGACGAGCCGACGACCGGGCTCGACCCGCGCAGCCGCGCCGAGCTGTGGTCGGTGATCCGCGAACTGCTCGCCACCGGCACCACCATCCTGCTCACCACGCAGTACCTGGAGGAGGCCGACCACCTCGCCGACCGCGTCGTGGTGATCGACGGCGGGCGGGTGGTCGCCGACGACTCCCCCGCCGTGCTGAAACGCCAGGTCGGTTCGGAACGCCTGGCCGTACGCCCGGCCCGGCCCGCCGACCTGCCCGCGGCCGCCGCCGCGCTGGCCACGTACGGCGCTCACCTGGACACGGAGAAGGGGGAGCTCACGCTGGCCGTCCAGGACCCCGACCACCTGCGCCGCGCACTGGACTCCCTGCACGCGGCGGGCATCGCCGTCGCCCACGTCGAGCTGCGCACCCCCACCCTGGACGACGTCTTCTTCGAGCTGACGGCGGTCGCGGCATGAACACCCACGTCCGAGCACCCGGCGACCTCGACATGAACGCCGGCGTCCGAGCACAAGGCGGCCCCGGCATGAGCATCCCCGTCGCCGCCGCGCGCGACCTGCGCCGTCTCGTCGTCCGGGATCTGCGCCGGGAGACGCGCGTCCTGGACGGCCTCATCGTCAACACGGCCCTGCCCGTGATGATCATGATTCTGTTCGTGTACGTGTTCGGCGGCGCGATCACGACCGGGTCCAGCGGCCTGGACTACATCGACTTCGTGGTGCCCGCCGTGCTGCTGATGTCCGGCGGGTACGGCGCCGCCCTCACCGCCGTGACCATCGCCGAGGACATGACGGGAGGCATGCTCGACCGGTTCCGTACCCTGCCCATCAGCGGCTGGGTGGTCCCCGCCGGGCATGTCGTGGCCTCGGTGATCCGCAATGTGGCGTCCTCGGCCATCGCGCTGGCCGCCGCGCTGCTGCTCGGCTTCCGCCCGGACGCCACCCCCGCCGACTGGGCTCTCGTGCTCGTCCTGGTCACGGGGTACGTGCTGGCGATGTCCGCGCTGGCGGCCGTCTGGGGGCTGCTGGTCAGCTCTTCCCAGGCCGCGGGGGCGTTCAGCTTCGTCGTGCTGTTCCTGCCGTACGTGTCGGACGGCATCGTGCCGGCCGAGACCATGCCGGGTCCGCTGCGGGCCTTCGCCGACGCCCAGCCGCTCACGCCGATCATCGAGACGATGCGGGCGCTGCTGCTGGACCTGCCGATGGGCTCGTCCGGGGCGGTGGCCGCGGTCTGGATCGCGGGCATCGTCGCAGTGTGCCTGCCCGCGGCGGCCCTGCTGTTCCGCCGCAGGACCTCATCAGGCCGCTGAAGAAGGCCGCCGAACCAGACCGCTGAACCAACCCTCTGCATCAGGCCGCCGCATCAGGCCGCCGGCGGCCTCAGGGCGCCATTCCGGCCAGGGCCGCGTCCACGACGCGCTGGGCCAGGTCGAGCGGGAGGGCGCCGGCGGGACCCCACTTGGTGTGCCAGAGCATGGCGCCGGAGATGAGCGCCATGCCCATGTCGACGTCGAGGTCGGGCCTGAGCTCGCCGGTGGCGACGCCGCGCTCGATCACGGCGCGCATCGCCTCCCGGCGCGGCACGACGGCGCGCTTGAGGAAGCGTTCCATCAGCCGGGGATAGCGGTCGGCCTCGCTCATCGCGATGTTCATCACGCACCGGCCGCGCTTCTCGCCCGACTCCTTGCGCATCGCCTCGACCAGGCTGATCAGGTCGTCGCGTACGGACGTGCCGGCCAGCTCTGGCATCGGCGCCTTGAGCGTGGCCAGGGCGTCCACGATCAGGTCCTCCTTGTTGGACCAGCGCCGGTAGATGGTGGTCTTGCCGACGCCCGCCTTCGCGGCGATCGCCTCGATGGTCAGCTCGGACACGCCCATGCCGGCGGCGATCAGGTCGAGGGTCGCCTCGATGATCGCCTTCTCGGCCTTCTCGCTGCGCGGACGGCCCGCCGGGCGGGCGGTCGCGGATTCCTGGATCGACATCGCGGCCTCACCATACCTCTACAGCGCGGGAGCGCTGTGGTCCGACATGGGGAGGCGACGCGCCTTCCGCGCGTCCGCCTCCCTTGTGAGCGACTGATCGCCGCATCGGCCGGTGCGTCTTCTCACCCGGAGGAGGACGACAGCACCGGTTCGCGCCGCTCGGCGTGCTTGGCGGCGCGTGGCTTGCCGGGCATCCACCGCACCACCACGGCCAGGCCGATCAGCGCGATCACCGCGGAGACCGTCGCCGTGATGTGCATGCCTTCGACGAAGGCGTGGAAGGCGGGCTGGACCAGCGCCTGGCCCCGTTCGCCCAGCTGCTGCGCGACGCCCATCGTCGCCATGATCGACTCACCGGCCGCGTGCTGGACGCCCGCGGGCAGCCCGTCCAGCGCGGGCGCGATCCCGCCCCGGTAGCTGGACGACAGCACCGAGCCGAGCACGGCCACGCCGAGCGCCCCGGACACCTGGCGGACGGTGTTGCTCATCGCCGAGCCGACGCCGGCCTTCTCCCTGGGCAGCGACTCCATGATGGCGGTGGTGGCGGGCGGCATGATGTTGGCCATCGCGGCGCCCTGGACGAAGAAGATGACCTCGATCAGCAGAACGGGCGTGTTCTGGTCCATGAACGCGTAGCTGGCCAGCACCAGCGCCACCACGCCCATGCTGACGCCGGCCGACAGCTTGGCGCCGAAGCGCTCGTTCACCCGCTGGCTGAGCGGCGCGAAGATCAGCTGAGCGGCGGCGAACGGGATCATCAGCGCGCCCGCCTGGATCGGCGTGAACCCCAGCACGATCTGCAGGTAGAACGTGAGGAAGAACATCCCGCCCATCATCGCGAAGAACATGATGCCCATCAGGCCGATGGCCGTGCTGAACCGGGCGTCGACGAAGCTGCGCACGTCGAAGACCGGGTGGTCGATGCGCCGCTCCCACCAGACGAACAAACCCAGCACCGCCAGGCCGGACAGGGTGGGCACCAGCACCTCGGCGCTGGCCACGGTGGCCAGCTCGCCGCCGCGGATGATGCCGTACACGACGGCCACCAGACCGATGATCGACAGCACCACGCCGACCGGGTCGAGCTTGGACGGCTTCGGGTCGCGCGACTCGGGCACGACGGTCGCGATGAGGATCATGCTGATCACCACGATCGGCACGTTCACCAGGAAGACCGAGCCCCACCAGAAGTGCTCGATCAGCACCCCGCCGGTGATCGGCCCGATCGCCACCGCGATCCCGACGCCACCGGCCCACACCCCGATCGCCTTGCCCCGCTCAGCGGGCGGGAAGACGTTGGAGATGATGGCCAGCGTGGCCGGCATGATCGCCGCACCGCCGATGCCCATCGCCGCCCTGGCCAGGATCAGCTGCGTCGGATCCTGAGAGTAGGCACTGGCCAGTGAGGCCAGGCCGAACAGCGCCATGCCGATGAACAACATGCGCTTGCGTCCGGTCCTGTCACCGATCACCCCGAACGTGAACAACAATCCGGCGAACACCAGCGTGTAGGAGTTGATCGCCCATTCCAGCTCACTCTGCGTGGCGCCCAGACCGACCGTCTTGTCGGCGATGGTCTTCATCGCGACGTTGAGGATCGTGTTGTCCAGGACGACCGCCAGCAGGCTGAACACCAGCACGCCGAGGATTCCCCAGCGGCGTGGATGCCCCGTGTTGACTTCCATGGAGAGTCCTTAAATTCGATACGACTAAGTTTCGCAACGTCACCGTATCGCAAGCTATTCCGATACGCAACGGTCTCGTTTCGTAAACCCTGGGTAAACTCTCGCCGTCCAGGACCCGACGCCTGAGGTGAGCCTGTATCCGCCCAGGTCAGGCGCATTCCCCTGGCTCCGGTGGCCGGTGTCCCCCGCCGCGCGGCCAGGCCCCCGATGACCTCGCCGACCAGCACCTGCCGCACAGGCAACACCCGCGAACGGCTGTCCGTTCGTCAGCTCGACCGGCCTCGGCGCGTCTGAGAGCGAGCCGCGCCGGGCCCACTGTGCTCCAACGACGACGACGCCGAAAGTCGTCTCAACTCTCGGGTGACGTTGACCACATCGTCACCGCTGACCGCACGAGCACCTTGGACAGGCCGAGCACCCGCGGACTCGTCGGACATGTCGGACCACAGAGCCGCTCACCGACCACAGCCACTCGCCGACCCGACCACCCGCCCGACGACCCGGCGACGGTCAATCGCGCGGCGACGGCACCGCCGCTGACGCCGCCGCGGTCGCCGCGACGGCTTCTCCGGCGGCCGGGACCGCCGGCACCGGGTCGGCCACCGGCTCAGCCGTTTCCACCACGCCGACCACGTCGGCGGCCTCAGCGGGCGGTGCGATGACGGTGGCCGGGGCCGGGCGGCGGCGCCAGAACGGGAGTGCGACCAGGACCATGGCCACGCCGGTCAGCCCGGCCACGACGAACGCCCACTCCGGCCCCATCCCGTCGATGACGGCGCCCGCGATCGGCGCCGAGGCCGCGCCGCCGATCAGCAGGGCGGTGCCGTGGAAGCCCATCGCCTCGCCCCTCGCCTGGCTGGGCACCCATCGGGTGAGCGCGTCGACCGTGGCGGACAGGGACGGCGCGCAGAGCAGCCCAGCCGGCAGCAGGGCCAGGATCAGCCAGTGCCATCCGCCTCCGACCAGCGCCACGGGAACGGTCGCCAGCCCCATCGCGGCGATCAGGCCCAAGGGTGACAGCCCCCTGGACAGGCCGCCGTACACGAAACCGCCGATGAGCGAGAAGACGCACCAGATGGCCACGGCCAGCCCCACCCACGCGGTCTGGCCCGCCTGGTTCATGGTGGCGACCAGGGACAGCTCGGTCGCGGTGAGCACGAACGTGGCCGCGGCCGCCGTGCCGAGCAGCGCCACGAAGGCGGGGGTGAGCCACTGACGGCGCGGCACCCGCGCCTTGCCGCCCCCGGCCTGCGCGAGCTCCTCGGCCGAGCGGACGGGCGGATTGAGCACGATCAGCGCCAGGCCCGCCGCGGACATGCCGACGCCGATGACCGTCATCGTCACGCCGCTGCCGAGCGTCGTGATGCCCGCCACGGCGAGCGCGGGCCCGGCCATGTAGGACAGCTCGACCAGCATCGAGTCGAGCGCGAACCCGGTGCGCCGCTGCTCGACCGGCACCATGGCGGCCAGGCACTGCCTGGTCACGCTGAACACGGGCAGCCCCAGCAGCCCGGCCAGCGCCGCCGCCGCCACCAGGGCGGGGAACGGCAGCGCCCACGCGCACGACCAGAAGGCCGCCTGCGCCACCGTGGTGACCGTCAGGACGGGACGCAGGCCGTGGCGGTCGACGAACCTGCCCGCCAGCGGCGAGCCGATCGCCATGCCGATCGTGCTGGCCATGGCGACCACCCCCGCGGGGCCGTAGCGAAGGCCCATCACCTCGGCCACGTGCAGGGTCAGCGCCATGCCCGTGGCCGTGGCCGGCACGCGGGCGAGCAGCCCCACCAGGAGCAGTGTGGGGACGCCGGGGATGTCGAACAGGCGCCGGTAAGGGGCGAGAGCCATGGTGTTTGTTACCTCCGCACTGATTCTGGCAAGAGGCACCGACAGTTTCGCCACTGGTTTTCGCCCGTGAGCCCGCGTGACATCATCGGAAATGTGTCCGGGGACGCCGCTGGGGCGCCTCGAGACGGTTCTGGAGGGTTACTCATGTCCTCTTCGACTTCTTCGACGACGCTGTACGGCGGCGCGGCCGGACGCCGTGTCACCGTCCGCGACCTCACCGCCGCCAAGGAGCGCGGAGAGCGGTGGCCGATGCTCACCGCCTACGACGCGATGACGGCCCGGGTGTTCGACGCGGCGGGCATCCCGGTGCTGCTGGTGGGCGACTCGGCGGCGATGGTCGTCTACGGCTACGACTCCACACTGCCGGTCACGGTCGACGACCTGCTGCCCCTGACGGCGGCCGTCGTCCGCGGCTCGTCGCGCGCCCTCGTGGTCGCCGACCTGCCGTTCGGCTCCTACCAGGCCTCGCCCGCGCAGGCGCTGGAGTCGGCGGCCCGCTTCATGAAGGAGGCGGGCGCCCACGCGGTCAAGCTGGAGGGCGGCCGCCGGGTCCTGCCACAGGTCGAGGCGCTGGTGTCGGCCGGCGTGCCGGTGATGGCGCACCTCGGGCTGACCCCCCAGTCGGTCAACGTCATGGGCGGCTACCGGGTGCAGGGGCGCGGGCAGTCCGGCGACGAGCTCATGTCGGACGCCAAGGACCTGGAGCGGGCCGGGGCGTTCAGCGTGGTGCTGGAGTGTGTGCCGGCCGACCTGGCGCAGCGGGTGACGACGTCGCTGGCGATCCCGACGATCGGCATCGGGGCCGGGGCGGCGACGGACGCGCAGGTGCTGGTGTGGCAGGACCTGATGGGGCTCACGCCGCGTCCGGCCAGGTTCGTCAAGCGGTATTCGGGTCTGGCGGAGGAGATGGACCGCGCGGTGCGCGCCTTCGCCGGCGACGTGACGTCCGGGGCGTTCCCCGCGCCCGAGCACACCTACAGCTGACCTGACGTGGTGGCCGGCCTCCCACCGGCCACCACGCACCGGCCTCGGCGGCAGCCGGGACGGGAGGGGGTCAGTCCGTGGTGAGGGTGGCGGGGTCGGTGTTCGAGCCGCACACCACCACGGCCACCCGCTCCCCGGGCGCGGGGGTGTAGACGCCCGACAGCAGCGCCGCGTAGGCGGCGGCGCCGGAGTGCTCGGCCGCCACCCGGTGCCGCTCCCAGAGGGTGCGCCGGGCGGCCACGATCGCCTCGTCCGTCACGAGGACGCTCTCCACCCGGTCGCCGGACAGGATCTCGAACGCCAGCCCGCCGATCCTGGAGGCGCCGAGCGCGTCGGCCGCCACGCCGCTGACCTCCACCGGCACCGGCTCGCCCGCCCGGCGCGCCGCGTGCAGGGTCGGGATCCGCTCCGGCTCGACCGCCACGATCTTCGGCCCGCCACCGCCCGCCGTGCCGACCGTGATGCCGGCCGCGAAGCCGCCGCCGCCGACCGCCGCCAGCACCGTGTCCACGCCGCCGGTCTGCTCCATCAGCTCCAGCCCCGTCGTCCCCTGCCCGGCCACCACCTCGGGCTGGTCGTAGGCGTGCACCATGAGGGCGCCGCTCTCGGCGGCCCGCTTGGCGGCGGCCTCGGCGGCCTCTGAGTAGATGGCCCCGGTCTGGGTGATGTGCGCCCCCAGCGCCGCCAGCCCGGTCACCTTCACCGGGCTGGTCACCTCGGGCACGAAGATCTCGGCCCGCGCCCCGAGCGCCCGCGCCGCGAAGGCCACCGCCAGCCCGTGATTGCCGCCGCTGGCGGCGATCACCCCGCTCTCCGGCAGTTCGCCGGCGGACAGCATGCGGTTGAACGCCCCGCGCACCTTGAACGAGCCCGAGTGCTGCAGCAGCTCCAGCTTCAGCCACAACCCGTCGGCGACCTCGATGACGGGCGTGCGGAGCACGTGACCGCCGATCCTGTCGGCCGCCGCGCGTACGTCCTCATGAGTAACAGCGCACATGATGCGAGGCTATGCCAGGGCCTGGGCCACGTCGGCCCACAGGTCCTCGGGATGCTCGATGCCGACGGAGACGCGTACCGTGCCCTCCCCGATGCCGCTGCGCCGCAGCTCGTCGGGGCTCAGCGAGCGGTGCGAGGTGGTCGCGGGATGCAGGATGAGCGTCTCGACGCCGCCGAGCGAGGGCGCGAGCAGCGCCAGGCGTACGGAGCTCATGAACTTCTCCCCCGCCGCCCGCCCGCCGGCCAGGTCGAACGAGAACACCCCGCCGAACCCGGGCAGCAGCTTGCCCGCCAGCTCGTACGAGGGATGCGAGGCCAGCCCCGGCCAGTGGACCGCGGTGACGGCGGGGTGCTCGGCCAGCCGGGTGGCCAGGAATTCGGCGTTGGAGCAGTGGCGTTCCATGCGCAGCGCCAGCGTCTGCAGCCCGCGCAGCGTCAACCAGGCCGCGAACGGGTCGGCCGAGGCCCCGAGCTCGATCGCGAAACGCCAGGCCCGCTCGTAGAGCTCCTGGTCGGCGAAGACCGCGATGCCGCCCACCACGTCGGTGTGACCCGACAGGTATTTGGTGGTGGAGTGCACGACGATGTCCGCGCCGTGCTCGAAAGGCCGGCACAGCAGCGGCGTGGCGAACGTGTTGTCCACCACGGACAGGATGCCGAGCTCGCGGGCGGCCTGGCACATCGCGGGCAGATCGGCGACCAGCGTCATCGGGTTGCTGATCGTCTCCAGGTAGACGAGCTTCGTCTCGGGACGTACGGCGGCGCGCAGGGCGGCGGGGTCGTTCTCCGGCACGTAGGAGACGGTGATCCCGAACCGCTCGGCCAGCTCGTTGATCATCGCGGCCGTGCCGCCGTAGAGGGAGCGCTGGGCCACCAGGTGGTCGCCGGGCCGCAGCAGACCGAGCAGGACGACGTTGATCGCCCCCATGCCCGATCCGGTGGCGATGGCGCTGGTCCCGCCCTCCAGCCCGGCCACGGCCAGTTCCAGCGAACGCACTGTCGGGTTGCTGTAGCGCCCGTACACGTATGATCCGTCGGGGCGTCCCATCGACGCGGCCATCACGGCGGGGTCGTCGAAGACGAACCCGGAGGTCTGGTAGATGGGCATGGTGATCGGACGGCTGCCGTCGATGGGCGGCATCGGGATGTGCACGGCCTTCGTGTCGGGGCGGAGTTCGCTCATGTCACCAGGATTCCTCGCCGGAGTATGTCGCGTCAGAGCCAATGCGGCAGAATTGGTCCATGAATGGGGCCAATCTCGATGATCTGGTCGATGCGCTGGGCCGATGGGCGTCGGGGCGCGGCCCACTGTACCTGCTGCTCGCGGGCGGTCTGCGGGCGCTGATCGACGACGGTGTGCTGCCCCCTGGGCAGGCGCTGCCGCCGGACCGGGTGCTGGCCAGGCGGCTGGCGGTGGGCCGGGGGACGGTGGTGGCCGCGTACGACCTGCTGCAGCAGGAGAGCCGCGTGGTGCGCCGCCAGGGCAGCGGCACCAGGGTGGCCGCGCTCGACCTGCCCGCCACGAGGACGGCCGACGGCGTGCCGGCCAACCCGCTGCTGCAGCACATCCTGCATCCGCCGGACGGCGTGCAGCTGCTGACGTGCGCCGCCCCGCAGGATCCGCCGCCCGCCCTGTTCGAGGCGTACGCCGAGGCCGGGGAACGGCTGGCCGGGCTGCGTGACATGGGCTACCAGCCGGCGGGCAACCCGGTGCTGCGCGCGGCGCTGGCCGCGTACTACACCGGCAGGGGCGTGCCGACCTCGCCCGAGGAGATCATCGTGACGACGGGGGCGCAGCAGGCGCTCACGCTGCTCGCCTCGCTGCTGCTCGCGCCGGGTGACACGGTGCTGGCCGAGACGCCGACGTACCCGGGGGCGCTGGAGGTGTTCCGGCACGCGGCGGCGGCCGTCCGGCCGGCGGCGGGCGTCGAGGACGTACGCGAGCGTCCCGCTCTGGCCTACTTCGTCCCCTCGGCCCGCAATCCGGACGGCGCCGTCATGGACACCCCGACGCGCAGGCGGCTGGCCGACCTGGCCGCCGCGCACGACGTGCCGCTGATCGAGGACGAGGTCTGCGCCGAGCTGTGCTTCGCCGAGGAGACGCCCGCGCCGGTGGCGTCGTTCGGGCGGGGCGAGCAGGTGATCACGGTCGGCTCGCTGAGCAAGCTGGTGTGGGGCGGGCTGCGGGTCGGGTGGATCCGCGCGGCGGCTCCCTTGGTCTCGCGGCTGGCCAGGCTGCGGGCGGTGCACGACCTCGGGGGCGAGGTGGTCAGCCAGTTCGCCGCCGCCGCGCTGCTGCGCCGGCTGGACGAGGTGCGCGCCGCACGGATCCGCACGCTGCGCGCGCGGCACGAGCACCTGTGCGCCGAACTGCGGGCCCGGCTGCCGTCGTGGACGTTCGAGCCCGCGCTCGGCGGCCAGACCCTGTGGGTACGCCTCCCGCGCGGCGACGCCGACTCCTTCGCCCAGGTGGCGCTGCGGCACGGGGTCGCCGTCGCGGCCGGACGGTCGTTCGACCCGCTGGGCGGGCACACCGACCGGGTCCGGCTGCACTACCTGTTCTCCGAAGAGGAGCTTTCGCGAGCGGTGAACAACCTGGCCCTGGCCTGGGCCTCGTACGACGGAGCGGGACGCACCCCATCCCGGTGCGCCCTCATCGTCTGACAGGGTGGGGTGATGCAGACGACGTTCGTACTCGTGCACAGCCCCTCCGTCGGGCCCTCGACGTGGGCTCCCGTGGCCGAGTCGCTGGAGCGCCGCGGGCACGCGGCCGTGGTGCCCGACCTGACCGGCGTTTCGGCGGGAGGCGCGCCCTACTGGCCCAGGGTGGTGGAGACCGTGCGGGCCGCCACCCCCGCCACCCCCGTGGTCCTGGCCGTGCACAGCAACGCCGGGTTCTTCCTGCCCGCGATCAAGGAGGGCCTGGGCGACCGGGTGGTGGCCTGTGTGTTCGCCGACGCGCACGTCCCGCCCAGGGAAGGGCTGGTCAGGACGGCGGAGGAGGAGTTCCTGCCGTTCCTGCGCGACCTGGCCGGCCCTGAGGGTGTGCTGCCGCGCTGGACCGACTGGTGGGACGAGGAGGACGTGGTGGCCATGCTGCCCGACCCCGCCGTCCGCATCCGGGTCGCGGCGGAGCAGCCCCGGCTGCCGCTCGACTACTACACGCAGGCGATCCCGGTGCCGGCCGGCTGGGACGAGGTCAGATGCTCGTTCCTGTGGTTCGGGCCCCCTTACGCCGCCGCCGCCGAGGAGGCGGCCCGGCGCGGCTGGCCGGTGACCCGCCTGCCCGGCATGCACCTGCACCAGATCGTCGACCCCGAGGGCGTGACGGACGCGCTGCTCAAGTTGTCCAGGAAGTCGTGAATTCTTCACTGTCGCGGGCTTCGGGGCCCGGCGACAGTGGAGCGCATGACAGCCATCGAAGTGAACGGGCTCCGCAAGAGCCACCAGGGGTTCGAGGCGGTGAAGGGCGTCTCGTTCGAGGTGGCCGAGGGCGAGATCTTCGCCCTGCTCGGGCGTAACGGCGCGGGCAAGACCACCACGATCGAGGTGCTGGCGGGGTTCCAGCGGGCCGGGGGCGGGAGCGTGCGGGTGCTGGGTCACGACCCCTACGCCGAGCGCGCCGCCGTACGCCCGCGTACCGGCATCATGCTGCAGGAGGCCGGCTTCTTCCCCGAGCTGACCGTCGCCCAGACCGTCGACGCCTGGCGCGGCTTCACCGACGCGCCCCGCCCCAGGGACGAGGCCCTGGAGCTGGCCGGCCTGACCGGACGTTCCGGCACCCGGGTGCGGCAGCTGTCCGGCGGCGAGAAGCGCAGGCTCGACCTGGCGCTGGCCCTGCTGGGCCGCCCCGACGTGCTGTTCCTGGACGAGCCGACCACCGGCATGGACCCGCAGGCGCGCGCCGCCACCTGGACCGTCATCCGCGACCTGGCCGAGAGCGGCACCACGATCCTGCTCACCACGCACTACCTGGAGGAGGCGCAGCGCCTGGCTTCCAGCATGGCGATCATGGACGAGGGCCGGATCGTGGCCTCCGGCGGCATGGCCGAGACGCTCGCGGCCAGGGGCGGGCGGGTCGCCTTCCGGCTGCCCGCGCACGTGCGCACGGACGAGCTGCCGCTGCCGGTCACCGTGGCGGACGGGCTGGCCGTGTGCCGGGCCCCCGACCCCGACCTGGCCGCGCAGACGCTGCTCACCTGGGCGGCCGAGCGGGGGCTGCGGCTGGAGGGCCTGGAGGTCCGCGCCGCCACCCTGGAGGACCTCTTCCTGGAGCTCGCGCCGGACGCCCGTTCCGCGGAGGGCGCCCGACCCGCTGAGAACTCGCGATCCACGGAGGACGCACGATGAGCCTGGCCGCCACCTACCGTCTCGGCACCCGCCTGTTCTGGCGCGACAAGGCCATGCTGTTCGGCTCGGTCGTCACACCGGTCGGCCTGGCCGTGGGCATGCCGCTGCTCATGCGCCACGTCACCCAGGACGGCGTCGCCAGCGCCACGGCGATCTTCCACAGCACGATCGCGATCCTGCTGGCGATCACCGCGTTCATGAACATCGTGGTGGCCCTGACCAGCCGCCGCGACCAGCTCGTGCTCAAGCGGCTGCGCTCCACCCGGCTGACGGACGGCCAGATCCTGGCCGGCCAGATCGCCGGCACCGCCACCCAGACGGTGGGGCTGATCCTGCTGTGCGCGGTCACGGTGCGGTTCGCGGCCGACGTGCCGTTCCCGCCGGACCCGCTCGGCTTCGCCGCCGTCGTGGTCGCGGGCTCGGCCGTGCTGTCGCTGCTCGGCGCCGCGTACACGGCCGTGGTCCCGCGCGCGGAGCTGGCCGCCGCCTACACCATGCCCGTCTTCCTGCTGGCCGGGGTGTCGGCGGGCGCGATGGGCCCCATCCCGCTGCCCTCCTGGCTGCGGCCCGTGCTGGACCTGCTGCCCACCACCGCCGTGGTGGACGCCGTCAGGACCGGCGACCTGCTCGTGCCGTTCCTCGTCCTGGCCGGGTGGGCGGTCGCCGGCCTGGTCGCCGTCCGCCTGTGGTTCCGCTGGGAACCCCGCCGCTCCTAGGAGGCGATAATCGACGTCGTGGTCTCCTCGTCCGCCCGGCGGCTCTCCAGCGCGCTCATCACCGCCGTCTCGTGCGCGTACACGGTCATCGCCCTGGTCTACTTCCTCCAGGGCGCGCTGTACGGCGTGCTGGCCGTCGTGGTGTTCCTCGTCGTGGTGGCCGTCCACTACGTCAACATGCGGGCCGGCCTGCGCGGCGGACGTCCGCCGGCTTTCCCCCTGACGGTGCTGCTGCAGGTGGTGGCCACGTACCTGCCCGACTTCCTGCTCCCGGGCGGCATGTCGGCGCTCACCACGCCGCTGCTGGCCGGCACGTTGCTGGTCTACCTGCCGCTGCGCTGGGGCGGCGCCGCGGTCGGGCTGATCATGCTGTACGAGGGCACCCTGCTCTGGTTCGGCCCCCAGGCCGCCCACCTGACCCTGTTCTACGTGGTCACCGTGCCGACGACCGGCACCATGATCTACGCGCTGGTCCGGTTCACCCGGGTGACCGCCGAGCTCGAACAGGCCAGGGCCGAGCTGGCGGACGCCGCCGTACTCAAGGAACGGGTGCGCATCTCCCGCGACCTGCACGACGGCCTGGGCCGCAGCCTCACCGCGATCGCGCTCAAGGGAGACCTGGCCGGCCGCCTCATCGACCGCGACCCCGGCACCGCCCGCGCCGAGGTGGGCGAGCTGGTGCAGGTGGCCAGGGAGGCGGCCCAGGACCTGCGGCAGGTGGCCAGGGGTTACCGGGCCATGTCGCTGGCGGGCGAGGTCGACCGGGCGGTGGCGCTGCTGGAGTCGTCCGGGGTGAGCGTCCAGGCGCATCTGGCGGACGTGACGCTGCCGACGCGGTCGGAGGAGGCGCTGGCGTGGGCCGTACGTGAGGGCGTGACCAACGTCCTGCGCCACAGCCGGGCCACGACCTGCACGATCACGACGTCGCTGCAGGAGGGCACGGTCCGCCTCGAACTCGCCAACGACGGCGCCCCACCCGACTCTGGGACCGACCCCGACCCCGACCCCGGCCCCGGCGCCGGCACCGCGTCCGGGCCCTCTCCCGCGTCTGGCCCCTCTGCCGTGTCCGGCTCCAGCGCCGGAGCCGGAGCCGGAACAGGAGCGCCGGGGGCGGGGCTCGTCAGCCTGGCCGAGCGTGCCGCCCAGGCGGGCGGGACGGCCACCGGCTCACGGACCGGCCAGGGCGGATTCGTGCTGGCCATGGAGGTGGCCGTCCGGCGCGAGGCCGTCTCGTGATCAGAGTGCTGCTCGCCGAGGACATGCACATGATCCGCGCCGCCCTCACCGCCCTGCTCCGCCTGGAGTCCGACATCGAGGTGGTCGCGGAGGTGACCAGCGGCGACGAGATCGTCCCCGAGGCGATGCGGGTGCGGCCCGACGTGGCCGTCCTCGACATCGACCTGCCCGTGGTGGACGGCATCACCGCCGCCGCCGTGCTGCGCGAACGCCTGCCGTCGTGCCGGGTGCTGGTGCTCACCGCCATGGGCCAGCCCGGCCACGTCCGCAGGGCGCTGGCGGCCGGCATCGAGGCCTTCCTGGTCAAGGACGCGCCCGGCGACCGGCTGGCGGAGTCGATCCGGCGCACCGCCGCCGGGCTGCGCGTCCTGGACGCCGAGCTGGTCTCCTCGGCCCTGGAGTACGGCGAGAGCCCGCTCACACCCAGGGAGACCACCGTGCTCCGGGAGGCTGCCAGGGGCGCCTCGGCCGAGGAGATCGCCACCCGCCTCCACCTGTCCCCCGGCACCGTACGCAACTACCTGACCGGGGCGATCAACAAGACGGGAGCCCGCAACAAGATCGACGCCATCAGGATCGCCGAGGACGGCGGCTGGCTGTGACAGCCCCTGGCTCCCTGCCCCGGCGAGTGGCTCCGAGCAGGCACCCGTGACACAGCGGGACCTGCCGTCGGTGCGACTCTTCGGACTCTGACCCGCCTGGAGATCAACCCACCAAGGGTCGGCTGCCGGTGGCGCGCAGCCCGACGAGGCCGCCCCACCGGAGAACGGCCCGCCGAAGGTCAGATGTCGGTGATGCGCAGGCCGGCGTGGGCCTTGTAGCGGCGGTTGATCGAGATGATGTTGGCGGTCAGCGCCTCGATCTGGTACGCGTTGCGCAACCGGCCGCCGTACACCCCGCGCACCCCGGGAATGGCCTCGGCCAGCGCCCGTACCAGGTCGGTGGCCTCGCGGTCGTCGCCCAGCACCAGCACGTCGAGATCGACCTTGTCCACCGCCGGGTCCATCAGCAGCACGGCCGACACGTGGTGGAAGGCCGCCACCACCCGGCTGTCGGGCAGCACGGCCGCCGCCTGCTGGGCGGCGCTGCCCTCCTCGACCGGCAGCGCGTAGGCGCCCTGCTTGTCGAACCCGAGAGGGTTGACGCAGTCGACGACGATCTTGCCGGCCAGCACGTCCCTGAGGGACTCCAGCAGCGCCTTGTGCCCCTCGTACGGCACCGCCACGATCACGATGTCGGCCCGGGCGGCGACGGCGGCGTTCTCGTCACCGGTCGCGCCCGAGCCGATGGAGTCGGCCGCCTCCTGGGCGCGCTGCGCGCTGCGCGAACCGATCAGCACCGGGTGCCCCGCCAGCGCGAAGCGCCGCGCCAGCCCCTTCCCCTGGTCACCGGTGCCGCCGAGGATGGCGATGGAAAGCCCGTTCACGTCTGTCATAGCCCGATCATGTCAGGCCCGGCCGGCCCGCGATCCGTCCGGGCCCTCTTTGCGCCGGCGACGCCCGGCACGGCAAGCGGACCGCCCCTCGCACCCGCCCCTCGCACCCGCCCCTCGCCCGCACCTCGCGTCCGCACATCGCCCGCACCCCGCCACCGGATGAGTCACCGAGGGAGCCACCGCATCAGCCACTGAATCAGGCGCGGGCTCAGGAACCGAATCAGTCACCGGGGTCCATGGCTGTCAGGCACCATGGGGTGATGGACTCAGGATCGGTGGCACTCCTGCGCGAACTGCTCTCCGGGAGCGGCTGGCTCGACCGCGCCCGTGAGCTGGGCCTGGCGCTTCGTGCCACGCGGTCGCCCGGCGGGCTGCTGGTGGTGGGCACCCCCGACGAGGAGCCCTGGCATGTGACCGCCCACCTCGCCGACGAGGCCCGCCTGTCCGGTCTGCCCCAGCTCGCCCCCACCCTGGTGCGCTGGTCCCCGCCGGAGGACGCTCCCCCTCACCTGCGCGTCGGCCTCGACCGGCTGGAGCAGGCCGCGCGCGGGGAGACGTTGTTCGTGCTGTCCGAACAGCGGGCGCCGGTCCCGCTGCTGGAACGGGTGGACGACGCGCGGCGCATCGGGGCCACCGTCCTGGCGATCGAGGGCGGCGACCCCGAGCTGACCGGGCTGGCGCACGACGCGATCACGGTGCCGCGCGACGGGCTGGTGACGTTCGACGGGGCGCAGCACCTGGTGAGCGCCGCGGCCGGCGAGCTCGAACGCCGCCCCGGCCTGCGCGCCCGCCTGGCGAGCCTCCTGGACAAGGTCAGCGGCCCCCACCTGACCGACTAATCCACTTTTTCGGGCTCTCCCAGCCGGCCGCGCAGTGACGCCGCCAGGTCCGCGGTGGCCTCCTCGATCGCTCCGATCACCACGGCCTGCACCGGATCGGGCTCCCCCGATCTGGTACGGCCGACGCGCGTGACGGCGTCCAGCCTGCGTGCCCCCACGTCGCGCACCTCGCTCACCCGTACCTCACCCTCCGGCACGTCGAGCAGGGCCAGCGTGGGCACGATCGCCACCCCGTGCCCGGCCGCCACCAGCGCCAGCGCCGGCCCGAACTCGGTGATGACGTGCACCTTGCGCGGCTCGAACCCGTGCAGCCCGGCCAGCCGCTCCAGCGCCTGCCCGCACGCCTGGGTCGGCTCGCCCGCCACCCAGGGCAGCCGGATGAGGTCGGCGACGGTGGCCGGCGGGTCCGGCCAGTCCGGCGGGACCACGATGCGGTATTCGTCCACGTACAGCAGCCGCGTGCTCAGCGACGGCTGCGACAGGGCGGGCAGGCTCATGTCCTGCTCGGTGATGAGCAGGTCGACCGCGCCGAGCCGCAGCTCCTGCAGCGCCGGCTGCCCGTAGATCTCGTGGATGATGAGCGAGATCTTCGGATGGCGTACGGCCAGGTCGCGCATGGCGGGCACCAGCACGTGCTGGATCACCGTGGGGAAGGCGGCGATGCGCACCGGCCCGGCCAGGCGCTCGGTGAAACGGGTGAGCTCCCGCTTGGCCTCGTCCAGCTCCTCCTCGACCCGTTCGGCGTAGCCGGCCAGCACCCGCCCCGCCGGGGTCAGCGACACGCTGCGCTGGGAGCGGTCGATGAGAGCGAGCCCGACCTCGCGCTCCAGCTGGGCGAGTTGCTGGGAGACGGCGGACGGCGTCAGGTAGAGCGCCTCGGCGGCCCGCATCACGCCGCCGCGCCGCGCGACCTCGCGTAAGACGCGCAGCCGCCTGGGGTCGATGTCCATGCAGGTCAGCTTACGCGCGCGGTGAAGAATCCCTCATTTGTGCCGCACAGCCCGTGATCCCGACAATGGCGCCATGGATCTCCTGCTCGCCGTCGCCGGCTGGCTCGGCGCCGCCCTGCTGCTGGCCGGCTACGCGCTCGTCTCGTCCTCCCGCCTGTCGGGCGACGGGACCGCGTACCAGCTCATCAACCTGGGCGGCTCGCTCGGGCTGATGATCAACAGCGCCTACAACGCCGCCTGGCCGTCGGCCGGGCTCAACCTCGTGTGGGCCGCCATCGGCGTCGTGGCCCTGGTCAAACTGGCCCGGATCGGTACGGTGAAAAAATGATCGTCGAGCTCAGCCACCGCATCACCGACGGCATGCGCACCTATCCCGGCATTCCCGCCCCGCGCCTGGGTGTGCACCTGAGCAGGGAGGACTCGCGGAAGGTGTACGCGCCGGGCACGGAGTTCCACATCGGCACGATCACGCTGGCCGCCAACACCGGCACCTACCTCGACACCCCCTTCCACCGCTACGCCGAAGGACCGGACCTGTCGCAGGTCCCCCTGACCAAACTGGCCGACCTGCCCGGCCTGGTCATCCGCGCCACCGGCGGCGCGATGCTGACGGACACGAAGCCGGACGTGCGCGGCACCGGACGCGAGGAGCCCGCCGCACAGGCCGGGCGGGCGGTGCACGTCAGTGAGGAGCTGGACGTGCGGGGCCGGGCCGTGCTCATCCACACCGGCTGGGACCGGCACTTCGGCACCGACGCCTACCTGCGCGGCCATCCCTACCTCGCCCCCGAGTCGGCGGCGTGGCTGGCCGGCCAGGGGGCGGCCCTGGTCGGGATCGACTCGCTGAACATCGACGACACCCCGGCGCACGGCGAACGCCCCGCGCACTCGATCCTGCTGGCGGCGGGGATCCCCCTGGTGGAGCACATGACGGGGCTGGCGGCGCTGCCCAGCGAGGGCTTCCGCTTCCACGCCGCGCCACCGATGATCACCGGCATGGGCACGTTCCCGGTCAGGGCATACGCGATCGTCCCCTAGTCCCGGCGCACCGCCTCAGACCGCTAGTCCCGGCGCACAGCGTCAGACCGCAGATCCCGGTGTGCCGCGTCAGACCGCAGATCCCGGCGCACCGTCTCAGGCCGCTGATCCCGGCCCGCTGTCAGTCATCGTCCTGGTCGGCTTCGTCCCACGCCTTGTTGCGGTCGGCGGCGCGCTGGAGTGCCCCCGCCGCCTCCTGCTCCGAGGCGTAGGGACCCATCCGGTCCTTGTTGGGGCAGCCCTCGTCAGGCTCGACCCGCATGTGCTTGAGACAGAACCACCACTGGCCTTCGCTCACAAGGTCAATTCTGCCCCGTAGACTCAGGTTTCATGACGACACTGCTCCAGCCAGGGCGAGTCTCGCCCCTGCGAAAGGTCCCCGCGCACATCGAGCGGCCGGAGTACGTCGGCAAGAAGCGCCCCAAGACCGGCGAGTCCGACGTGAAGAGCCCCGAGATCATCGAGCGGATGAGGGTGGCCGGCCGGATCGCCGCCCAGGCTCTCGAAGAGGTCGGCAAGCACGTCCGGCCCGGCGTCACGACCGACGAGCTCGACCGGATCGGGCACGAGTTCCTGCTCGACCACAACGCCTACCCGAGCACGCTCGGCTACAAGGGCTATCCGAAGTCGCTGTGCACCTCCATCAACGAGGTCATCTGCCACGGCATCCCCGACGACACCGTGCTGCGTGACGGCGACATCGTCAACGTCGACATCACCGCCTACATCGGCGGCGTCCACGGTGACACCGACGCCACCTATCTGGCGGGCGAGGTGGACGAGGAGTCGCGGCTGCTGGTGGAGCGCACGCGCGAGGCGATGATGCGGGCCATCAAGGCGGTCGCGCCCGGCCGCCAGCTCAACGTGGTCGGCCGGGTCATCGAGGCCTACGCCAAGCGGTTCGGCTACGGCGTGGTGCGCGACTTCACCGGCCACGGCATCGGCACCAGCTTCCACTCCGGCCTCATGGTGCCCCACTACGACGATCCGTCGCTGCGGGTGGAGCTGGTGCCCGGGATGACGTTCACGATCGAGCCGATGCTGACGCTGGGCACGATCGAGTACGAGATCTGGCCGGACAAGTGGACGGCCGTGACGAAGGACCGCAAGCGTACGGCCCAGTTCGAGCACACGATCGTCGTCACGGACACCGGCAGCGAGATCCTCACCCTCCCCTGATCCGGCCGCCCGCGCCCACCGGCCCGCGTCCACCAGCCCGAGCTCATCAGTTGGATGTCCTCGGGCCCCGGACGCACGCGTCCCGATCCGGAGGCGGAGCGAGCCGAGCCGGCACGCGTTCAGCGGTGGCGGGGGACCACCCCCGTCACCGTCGTGCCCTCACCGAGCACGCTGTTGACCGACAGGCTGCCGCCGATCTCCGCGAACGCCGCCCGCATCCTGGCGAGCCCTCGCCCGTTCGCGCTCAGGAGGAAGCCCTGGCCGTTGTCGCTGATCGTCATGCGCAGCCCGCTCTTGCCGGCCGTCACGGCGATGGACACGGTCCGGGCCCTGCTGTGCAGCTCCACGTTGGACAGAGCCTCGCGCATGGTGGCCATGACGCCGCTCGAGACGCGGGACGGCACGTCGGTCGAGGGCAGCGCCCAGGTCTCGACCGCGATGCCCGTCCGTTCCGACCATTCGGCCAGATAGCTTTCGAGCGCCTCGGCCAGGCTCTGCCCCCCGCGCATCCGTGTCTCTTCCGACAATGCTTTCGCCTTCCTCGGCACCCGGGCCCAGCGCCGGTCCCCACTCCGGCGCCCCCCGACCGGCGCTGCGCGCCCCCCTCAAGGCCTGCGCACGCTAGTCGATGGGGTCATGCCCGTCTCCCCTGTAAGAAAGGCTACCTGTCGGTCCAGAGACTTGTAGTCGGAAGGTAGAAGGCCATGACCGAACCGCTACTCACCCTTGTCAGCGCGGTTGAGACGGGCGAGATAGTCGTTGTAGGAGTCGAGTTCCGGGTCTCCTGCGCCGGTCCGGTCGGCCCTGCGGTCGGCCCTGCGGGCCTGCCTGTCGTCGTCCTTGTACCACTGGACGGCGATGGCCAGCAGGACGAGCAGCGTCGGGATCTCGCCGAAGCCCCAGGCGATGGCGCCGCCGTCGCGCTGGGTCTGCAGCAGGGTGTCGCCCCAGGTGCGGCCGAGCTGCTCGTACCAGCCTGAGGCGATCACGCCGCCCATCATCATGAGCGCGATGCCGAAGAAGGCGTGGAACGGCATGGTCACGAAGAGCATGAGCAGCCGCCACACGTGCGGGAGCCGGTGCGGCCCGGGATCGACCCCGATGATCACCCAGAAGAACAGGCTGCCGCTGATCAGGAAGTGCAGGGTCATCCAGATGTGGCCGAGGTGCTCGTTCATGGCCGACTCGAACAGCGGCGTGAAGTAGAGCGCGTAGGTGGAGGTGACGAAGATGGCGGTGGCGACGAGGGGGTGGGTGACGACCTTGGTGAAACGGCTGTTCAGGATCGTGGTGATCCACTCGCGCGGCCCTCTGTCGCCTCTCCTGGACGCGGGCTTGAGCGCGCGCAGGGCCAGCGTGACGGGCCCGCCGAGGACGAGGAAGATCGGCACCACCATGGACAGCGTCATGTGCTCGATCATGTGGATGTCGAACATGACCTTGGCGTAGCGGGCCAGCCCGCTCTGGGTGGAGAAGACCAGCAGGGCCACGCCGATGTACCAGGCCGCCGTGCGCCCCCACGACCAGCGGTCGCCGCGCCGCAGCAGCCGGACCACGCCGGCTCCGTACAGGCCGGCCAGGGCGGCGGCCACGACGGCGAAGAACAGGTCGAACCACCACATCGTGAAGATGCCGGACAGCGTGAGCGGCGGCGGGAGCGGGAAGCCGAGCAGTTCGAAGGCCCGGTCGGCGGGGATGCTGTATTCGGGCGGCGGTGTGCGCGACAGCGCCACGGCCACGCCGACGGTGGCGAACATGAGCAGCGTCTCGCCGCCGGCCAGCCGGGTGAACGCCCGCGGCTTCCCGGCCCGCAGGTCGGCCAGCGTGCGCTGGCGGTGCCAGTAGCCGACGTAGCCGAGCAGCACGAACGCCACGATCTTGGCCAGCGCGAGCAGACCGTACTCGGAGGTCCACAGGTCGGAGATCGCGCCCAGCCGCGCGACGAGCGCGAACAGCCCGGACAGCCCCACGCCGGCGTAGCACCACAGCGCCATCCGGGAGAAGCGGGTGGCGACCACATCGAGCTGGGGCTGCTTGCGCAGCGCGTGCAGGGCCAGCACGCCGAGCCCGCCCACCCACAGGGCGAGCGAGAGCAGGTGCAGCGAGACCGAGGAGGTGGCCAGGTCGTGGTTGGGCGAGGAGGAGGTGTGCCCGGTGAGCGGCGCGGGCAGCAGCGTGACCAGCGCGAACACGAGCAGCCCGGCGGCGGCGCCGGCCGTGATGGCGCCGCGTGAGAACAGCGCGATGGCCACCCCGAACAGCACCACGAGCGTCAGCGCGACGCCTTGGGTGGTCTGGGTGGCGTAGCTGGTCAGGATGGTGCGTTCGAGGATCTGCGGCACGGTCCTGCCGATGGACTCGGCGACGCCGAAGACGATGGCGAGGAAGGCCGATCCGGCCCACACCAGCGCCGCCCACGAGGCGGCCTTGACGTAGTCGAGCGCGCTCTTGCCGAGCACGCCCTTGTCGTTGGGCAGCAACAGGGCGGCCATCAGCAGCAGGCCGACGGTGACCACGCCCGCGGCGTCCATCAGCAGCTTGGACAGCGGCAGCCCCCACCGGACGACCACGCCGGAGTCGGGCAGCCCGGGGATGATCCTGGGGAACGCCCTGCCGCCGGCGATCATGCCGATGACCAGGGCGACGATCGCGGCCGCCGAGGCCGCGACGGTGAGGCGCACGGCCCGGCTCATGGGCGCTTTCTCCGCGCGCTGAGCAGGAAGCCGATGCCGACGCCGACGAGGGCGCCGATGACGACGATCAGCCAGACGGGGAAGGAGACGTCCTGCCCGGCCGAGGCGCGGTCGGCGGCGGCCTGGCTCTCGGGCGCGCCGCCCGAGGGCGACGGCGGGCTCGCGCTCTGCTCCGCCGGCGGGGCCGCGCTCCCCGTCTCGGCGGGCGCTGAGCCGGTGGCGCCGGCGGAGGCCGAGGGGCTGGGGGACGGCGTCGAGCCCTCCACGCGGAACGGGATCTCACCCTCGATCGGGTGCCCGTCGGACGACACGACCCGGTAGGCGATCGTGTATTTCCCGTCGGGCAGCGGCCCGTCGACCGCCTGCGTCACCACGGCGCCGTCGACCTCGGGCTTGCCGCTCTGGTGCTGGGCGTCGCCGGCACCGCGCACGATGACGAACGGCAGGCGCACCTTGGCGCTGAACTCGAGCGTGACCTCGTCGAGCGAGGTGACCTTGGCGCCCTTGGCCGGGGAACTGCTCTTGAGGGCGTCGTGCGCCAGCGCGGGGGCCGCGGTGCCGAACACGAGCAGGGCAGCGGCGAGCATCGCGGTGAGGGCCGCGATCGGGGATCTCTTCATGACACCCCCAAGGCTACCGACGCCACTGCCCGGTCCGGACTCCGCTCTACAATCCCGCGCAGGCGAGCGCGCGCTGGTAGGCGTCGACCGCGCCGTCGGCGTCGCCGAGCTGCTCCATCGTCTCGGCCGTGGCGTACCAGTGGGAGGCCGAGCGGCGGGAGTCGGGCAGCGGCGAGAGCCAGCTCTCGACGGCGGCGGCGTGCTCGCGCCCCTCCTGCGACCGGCCGACCTCGCCGTAGATGCGGCCGAGCAGCAGGTTGGCCTCCGCGCCCATCACGTGGCCGTATTCGGGGAGCAGGTTTCTGCTGGCCACGGCGTGCTCGGCGGCGCTGTCGAGGTCGTGGGTCATGTATTCGGCGCAGGCCAGCTCCAGGTAGAGGACCGCCTGGTCGATCGTGCTGGTGGAGGTCTGCTCGAACTCGGTGATGGCCGCGCGCAGCACGTTGCGCACGCTCGCCGGGTCCTGGGCGCCGGTGCGCAGCCGGGTGCGCGCGGACTGGACCCGCATCCTGGCGGTGTTGCGCGGCTGGCCGTGCTCCAGCTGGACGGCCAGGGCCCGCTCGATGAAGGTCACCGCCTCGTCGTTGTGGCCGGTGGCACGGGCGACGAGGGAGGCGTTCCAGTTGGCCGCCACGATGGAGCGCGGCGTGCCGAGGGTGTCGGCCGCGTTGAGCAGCTCGGCCGCGAACTGCCTGGCGCGCAGCATGTCGCCGCGCTCGTAGTAGGCCATCAGCAGCGTGGCGGCCAGCTCGACCAGAAGATCGTTCCAAGGCTGGCGGGCGTTGCCGCTGAGCAGCTGCTCGCCCACCTCGACGGCCTCGCTGAGCCGCTCGCTCTCGCGGTAGGCGCGGCACAGCGCCACGGCCACCTCGATGGCGCGCTCGGGGGAGAGCTCCTCCTCGCGCAGCTTCAGCATGATGGAGATCGCCTGGTCGAGGTCGCCTCCGGCCTCCGTGGCGAGGGCCAGCCCGAACTCGGCGTCTTGACGCAGCGCTGTCAGACCTGCCAAGTTACTGTTTCCCAGGAGCTCCGCGAAACGCGTGCGGGCCTCGGCGATCTCGCCGTTCTCGAGCGCGAGCCGCGCATAGCCGAGAGCGAGCTCGATGTCCTCCATCTGTTCGGCGGTGACGCCGTTGATCAGATAGGACAGCGAGCAGTCCAGTTTGCTGGCCAGCAGCTCCAAGACCGCAGGGGTGGGAGTACGCTTACCGCTCTCGATCAGTGAGACGTAACTGTCCGACAACTCGGGATGGGCCAGCTGCGCCTGTGACAAGCCGCGTTGCCGCCGAACCGTCTTGATACGGAGTCCGACTAGGTCAGATGTGGTCACAGCAGCCGCTCCCTGAGAAGATAAGTCCGAGCAACTCACATAGGCGAGGGAGAGAACCCCATGCGCATGCGCATTGCCCTGTCAATCCTGGCTGTCGCGATCGGCACCGCGGTAGCCCTTGGAGGTAATGTTACGGCCGCGAGTGCCACGACGTCTTCCCTCTCCAGCGCGGCGACCGACATCGGTTGCTGCTGAACCGGCTGACGCCGGGAAAGGACAAGGCGACACCCCGGACACGCACCGCACTCCGTGTCCGTCTCACGCGATGGCGCGGCCGGTGAAAGGACCCCCGGGTCCCGCCACCTGCCGTCCATGCGGTCCATACTGAGCGGCCGGTCAGACAGGGCCCCTGTGACTTAATACACACCCAGCACGATCGAATGACAAGGTATCGACCGCATCTACATTTCATCTACATGCGTCACGGGGCCCTCGACGCCTCCATGAACGTTTAAGCTCCCTACGTGGATCCGACAGTCGATCACGGGAGTCCGAGGGCGGCCGGTCTGACCATAGGTCTGCTGGGCCCGGTGACCGGCGCGCTCGACGGCGCGGCCATCGACGCGGGCCCCCCGCTCCAGCAGGCGATCATGGCGATGCTGGCGGTCCGGGCCGGCCGGGTGCTCACCCTGGCCCAGCTGATCGAGGGCGTGTGGGGAGGCTCTCCCCCGCCCAGCGCCGCGCAGAGCGTCTACACCTACATCGCCGGGTTACGCCGGGCCGTCGAGCCGGGGCGCGGGCGGCGCGAGCCCCCCGGGGTGCTGGCCCGCACCGCCGGCGGCTACCGCCTGAACCTCGATCCGGGGCGGATCGACACCCACGTCTTCGCCGGACGGGTGGACGCGGCGGCGCGGGCGGCCAAGGGCGGCGACCTCGACGAGGCGGTGCGCGAACTCGACGAGGCTCTCCCCCTCTGGCGCGGCCGGCCGCTGAGCGGCGTGCCGGGCCCCTTCGCCGACGACGAGCGCGCCCGCCTGGAAGAGCTCCGGCTGACCGCCGTCGAGGCGAGGGCTGACGCGCTGCTGCGGCTGGGCCGCCCGCGAGACTGCCTGGCCCAGCTGCAGGACCTGTCCCGAGGTCATCCGCTCCGCGAACGCCCCCGCGAGCTGCTCATGCTGGCCCTGCACGGGTGCGGGCGCCAGGCCGAGGCGCTCACGCTCTTCGAGCAGACCCGGCGCGTCCTGTCGGAGGAGCTCGGCGTCGATCCCGGCGAGGGCCTGCGCCTGGCGCACCGCGTGGTCCTGTCCGGCACCGGCGGGCCGGCCGTGCCCGATCCGCTGATCCCCCGTCAGCTGCCCCGCGACCTGCTCGCGTTCGTCGGCCGCTCGCGGGAGATCGTCCGGCTGCGGAGCCTGCTGGACCCCTGGGACGAGGATCCGCCGCATCCGTTCGTGGTGATCTGCGGCCCGCCGGGCGTCGGCAAGTCGGCGCTGGCCGTGCACGTCGCGCACGCGGTGCGCGACCGGTTCCCCGAGGGGCAGCTGTACGTCGACCTGCGCGGCGGCACCCCGAACGTGGCCCGCCTGTCCTCGCACGAGATCTTCAGCCGGCTGCTGCGCGGCATCGGCACGCCCGACGACGCCGTGCCGGTGGACGAGGACGAGGCCGCCGCCCTGTGGCGGAGCAAGCTCCAGGGCCGGCGGCTCCTCGTGCTCCTCGACAACGCGGCCGACCTGGGCCAGGTCAGGCCGTTCGTCTCGGCGCCGCTCGGCACGGCGGTCCTGGTGACCAGCAGGGAGTCTCTCGTGGCCGGCGACGACTGCGTCCAGCTGCGCCTGGGCCCGCTGTCCGACGCCGAGGCGACCGCCATGCTGTCCAAGCTCGTCGGCGCCGACCGCGTCTCCGCCGACCTCGGCCAGACCACCCGGCTGGCGCGTCTCTGCGACGGCTTCCCCCTGGCCCTGCGCATCGCCGGGGCGCGGCTGGCCGACCGCCCCGACTGGACCGTGGGCGCGCTGACGGCCCGGCTCACCGACGAACGGCAGCGGCTGCGGGAGCTGGAGGCTGGCGAGCTGGCCGTACGGTCGAGCCTGGCGGCCAGCTGGGGCGCGCTCAACGGCAGCAGCCGCGAGATCGACGGCGACGCGGCGCGGCTGCTGGGCCTGCTCGGCCTGCTCCACGTGCCCGACATCACCGTGGAGGCGGCCACGGCGCTGTCCGGTTCGCCGTCGTACCAGGTCGAACGCGGTCTGGAACGCCTGTGTGACGCCCACCTGCTGGAGGCGACCGAGCCGGGACGCTATCGGATCCACGACCTGGTGCGGCTGTTCGCCGGGGCGCTGATGGAGGCCGATGAGCGCGTCCGGCCGCTGCGGCGGGCGATCGGCTACTACGCCGCGTCCGCGCGGGCCGCGGCCGTCACCAGCCAGCCGCACCGGGTGCACTGCGCGTATCCGGAGGTCGTGGAGCGGGGCCGCCGGTTCGCCGGCCCCGAGGAGGCGCACGACTGGCTGCGGAAGCAGGAGCCCATCCTGCTCGCCGCCGCGTTCCAGGCGATGGCGGACCAGGACGACGACATCGCGCGGGCGGGCACCGCGATCGGGTTCGCGCTGTGGTGGTACCAGCAGCGGGCCTACCGGGTGGCCGACCTGGTCGCGCTCGGGGAGCGGCTGCTCGCGACGGGGCGGCGCCTCGACGACCCGGTGATCACCATGGAGGGGCACGCCCACCTCGCGACGGGCCTGTACCTGAGAGGCGACCGCTCCGTCTTCCAGCACGGCGAGCGGCACCTGGGCCTGGCCAGGCAGCTCGGTGACCGGTTCAACGAGCAGCGCGCGCACGGCAACCTGGCCTCCACGCACGTCAAGTGGGAGCAGTACGACGACGCGCTGGAGCACGCGCTGGCCCAGCGGGCGATCGCCTCCGACATGGGCTCACGGGTCGGGGAGCTCTACGCGCTGCTGACGATCGGGCGCGTCAGCATCGACCTCGGCCGGTTCGACGAGGCGCTGCGGGCGCTGGACGAGGGGGCGGAGATGGCCCGCCGCGCCGGCGACGGGCTGCGGCTGGTGGAGTTCGCGCTGGCCAGAGGGCGAGCGCTGATCGAGCTGGGCGAGCTGGCCACGGCGCTGTCCGTGCTCACCGACGCCTCGGGCCCGGCCCGGGTCAGCAAGATGACGGAGGTGGGTTGCCTCGTCTATCTGGCGCGCGCCCACCGCCTGCTCGGCCAGGGCCGCGAGGCGATGCGGCGCGGCTCGGAGGCGGTCGCGCTGGCCGAGAGCATGGGCAGCGCGTACTGGCTGGAACGGGCGGTCAAGGAGCGCGAGGCCGCGGGACCGGCCAGAGACTCGATCAGCACCTGAGCGGCGGGCTCACCGGGGCGGGCTCACCAGGGCGGGCTCACCGGGGCGAGGTCACCGGGGCGGCGCGGTGTCCCTGAGCGCGAGGAAGAAGTCGACCCTGTCGGCCATCGTGGACAGGTCCCTGCCGGTCAGCTCCTCGATCCGGCGGATGCGGTAGCGCACGGTGTTGACGTGCACGTGCAGCAGCTCGGCGCAGGCGTTCCACGAGCCGGCGCGGTCGAGGAAGACGCCGAGCGTGCGCACGAGGTCGGACTGGTGCCCGCGGTCGTAGTCGAGCAGCGGCGACAGCAGCCGGGAGGAGAAGGAGCGGCGCACGTCTCCCGGCACGGTGGCCAGCAGCAGCGCGTGGGTGTAGATCTCGTCGCTGGTCACCACGCCGCCGTCGCGGGCCTCGGCCAGGCGGCGGGCGTGCCCGGCCTCCTCGACGCCGCCCTTGAGCGCGGCGGCGCCGGTGAGCGCGCCGCTGAGGCCGGCGCACAGGCGGGTGCCCGGCAGCGCGGAGAGGACGGCCCCGCCGGCGCGCAGCCGTGCGGCCAGCCCGTCGGCGCCGCTCTCGCGCAGCGGCACGACGGCGACCGCCCCGCCGGCGCCGGCGGCGGCCACGACCTCGCGGCCGAGCAGCTCCTCCAGGATCTGGCCGCCGAGCGTGGCCGGGTCGGGGCCCCGGGTGGCTCCTGGCGTGGGCGCGGTGACGTCCACCACCGCGTACGGCTCCTCCGAGTCGATCCCGCACATGCGCAGCCTGGCGTTCAGCTCGGACACGTCGGCCTCGGTCAGCGCGGCCGCGACGAGCTGCCCGGCCAGGCGGCGCTCGACCCTGCGGCCCTCCTCGATCCGGCCGCGTTCGAGACCCACGCAGGCGGCCAGCTCGTAGCCCACGTCGGCCCGGTCGAGCAGGTCGCCGTCGCAGGCCAGCGCCCATCCGGCGGCGCGGTGGCCGCGCCCGACGGCGAAGATCGTGTGCTCGCCGGCGACGGCGGGCAGCCGGGGCGCGGTCAGGTACGCCCGCGCCAGCCCCGCGGGATCGCCGGCCGAGCCCACGATCACCTCGCCAGACGCGGACACGACGACGCCGGTGACGCCCAGCTCGGCGGCGGTCACCCGGAACAGCTCGGGCAGATCGGCCCCTTCGGCGAGGGCGGCGACCAGCCGGCGGTGGCGGCCGAGCGCGTCGCGCACGTCACCGGCCAGGCGGGGCCCGGTCAGCTCGGCCAGCGTGCGGAAGGAGACCTCGACCGGCACGTCCACCAGCGGCAGCCCGGCCTGCGCGCAGGCAGCCACCAGGTCGTCCGGCACGTGCCCCAGCCAGGCCCGTCCGGCGCCGAGCGCGGCCACCCCGGCCCGCTTCAGCGCGGCCACGAACCGGGCGGAGTCCGCCGGGGTGTGCCACCACATCAGCCCGGTCAGCACCAGCTCACCGCCGCCGAGGTAGCGGCCGGGCTCGGGCAGGTCGGTGATGTGCACGGTGCCGAACTCGCGATCGGGGTCCCCGGTGAGCAGGGTCAGGCGCAGATCGTCGATGGCCAGCAGGTCGGAGATGCGCACTTGGAGGAATATACAAGCCCGATATGACAAGCGATGACCGTGATTTCACGTCGGGCGCATAGGTCTGGCCGCCGGGCGGTGCTCTACTCGAAAGATGACCGAGACCACAGACACGGGGACCACCGACACGGGGACCACGTACACGGGCTCCCCGGTCACGGGCGTCGGGGAGAACGCGCGGCGGCCGGACGCCACGCTCAAGGTGACCGGCGAGTTCGCGTACGCCTCCGATCTGTGGCTGGACGGCATGGTCTGGGGGGCGACGCTGCGCAGCCCGCACCCGTCGGCGTGGATCCGCTCCATCGACGTGGGCCCGGCGCTGCGCATCCCCGGGGTGTTCGCCGTGCTGACGCACGAGGACGTGCCGGGCGAGAAGTTCTACGGGCTTGAGCACAAGGACCAGCCGGTGCTGGCCATCGATCAGGTCCGCTACCAGGGCGAGCCGGTGGCGCTGGTGGGGGCCGACCATCCGGAGACGGCCCGCAGGGCGGCGGCGGCCGTCGTGGTCGAGTACGAGCCGCGCGAGGCCATCACCGACCCCCGGCGCTCCCAGCACTTCGTCCGCCACCAGCCGGTACGGCGCGGCGACACGTTCGAGGCCGAGGTGGTCGTCACCGGCGAGTACGAGGTCGGCATGCAGGACCAGGCCTTCCTCGGTCCCGAGTCCGGCCTGGCCGTGCCCGCCGAGGACGGCGGCGTGGACCTGTACATCGCCACCCAGTGGCTGCACGTGGACCGCGACCAGCTCGCCCCCTGCCTGGGCCTGCCTCCGGACAAGGTGCGCCTGACGCTGTCGGGCGTGGGCGGCGCGTTCGGGGCCCGCGAGGACCTGTCGATGCAGGTGCACGCGTGCATGCTGGCGCTGCGGCTGAACCGTCCCGTCAAGATCGTCTACGGCCGGGAGGAGTCGTTCTTCGGCCATGTGCACCGCCATCCCGCCCGGATGCGGTACGAGCACGGCGCCACCCGTGACGGCCGGCTGGTCTACGTCAAGGCGGACATCCTGCTGGACGGCGGCGCGTACTGCTCCTCCTCCCCCGCCGTCGTCGGCAACGCCGCGTCGCTGGGGGCGGGCCCGTACGAGGTGCCGAACGTGCGCGTGGACGCGACCGGCGTCTACACCAACAACCCGCCGTGCGGCGCGATGCGCGGGTTCGGCGCGGTGCAGGCGTGTTACGCCTACGAGTCGCAGATGGACCGCCTGGCCGAGGCGTGCGGCCTGTCGCCGATCGAGGTCCGGGTGCGCAACGCCGTCTCGCAGGGCTCCCGGCTGATCACCGGCCAGGTGATCGACTCGCCCGCGCCGCTGGCGGAGATGCTGCGCGACCTGGAGGCGATGCCGCTGCCTCCGGGGGAGCCGGCCCGGGACCTGCGCGGGCTGCCCGGCGGCGTCTCGCAGACCACCCACGGCGAGTCCGTGCGCCGGGGCGTCGGCTACGGCGTGGGGATCAAGAACATCTGCTTCTCCGAGGGCTTCGACGACTACTCCACGGCCCGGGT
Organism: Nonomuraea fuscirosea; assembly: GCF_035917475.1. Lineage (NCBI taxonomy): Bacteria > Bacillati > Actinomycetota > Actinomycetes > Streptosporangiales > Streptosporangiaceae > Nonomuraea > Nonomuraea fuscirosea. The sequence goes on from NZ_CP109074.1 coordinate 6,465,634, forward strand.
GCGGGCCGAGCTGATCGGCGGCGAGCCGCACGTCACGGTGCACACGGCGGCGGCGGAGGTGGGCCAGGGGCTGGTGACGGTGCAGGCCCAGATCGCGCGGACCGAGCTGGGCGTGGAGAACGTGACCGTGGCCGCCGCCGACACCTCGGTCGGCTCGGCGGGCTCCTCCTCGGCCTCGCGGCAGTCGTACGTCACGGGAGGCGCGGTCAAGGCGGCCTGCGAGGCCGTGCGCAAGCGGTTCGAGGGGCTGCCGGCCGCCGAGGCGCTGGCCCGGTCCGGGCCGATCGAGGAGACCCGCGAGTACCGGCACCGGCCGACGTACCCGATGGATCCGCTCACCGGGCAGGGCGACTCGCACACGCAGCTGGCGCTGTGCGTGCACCGGGCGGTCGTGGACGTGGACGTGGAGCTGGGCCTGGTCAAGGTGGTCGAGCTGGCGGCCGTCCAGGACGTGGGGCGGATCCTGAACCCGCAGGCGCTGGAGGGCCAGATCCACGGCGGCTCGGCGCAGGGGCTCGGCCTGGCGCTGATGGAGGAGATCCAGATCCGCGACGGCCGGGTGCTGAACCCGTCGTTCACCGACTACCTCATCCCCACCATCCTCGACATGCCGCCCATGACGATGAAAATCCTGGAAAATCCGGACCCGGCGGCCCCCTACGGGCTGCGCGGCGCCGGCGAGCCCCCCACCCTCTCCTCCACTCCCGCCATCGCCGCCGCCGTCAGAGCGGCCACGGGACTCCGGTTGACTCGCGTTCCGATCAGGCCGGAAGATATCGCCTTGTCCGGCAGCGGGACGTACCAGAGCGGTACGTTCCCGGGCGGCACGTTCGACGAGGGCTCGATGACTCGATAAAGGGGGAATCTGGATGACAAGCGCGCATGAGGCGGCCGAGGCGGAGTTCAGGCGCTTCGACGCCGACGGCGACGGGCTGCTGACCGCCGACGAGATCAGGCAGGCCAACGAGGCGCTGGGCGGGCAGGGCGCGTCCGAGAGCGAGATCGAGGCGTTCATCCGCTCGGCCGACAGCGACGGCGACGGCACGGTCAAGCTGGAGGAGTTCGTCGCCCTGGTGGGCCACGGCCGCCACGAGAAGGCTTGACCGCCGCCCAGGCTGGGTAGGCCACCCGGCATTCCCCCTGATCACGCGAGGGGGAATGCCGGTGCTCGACCGACTCTTCGAGCTGAGCGGGCGGGGCAGCAACATCGGCCGCGAGGTGCGCGGCGGGGTGACCACGTTCGTGGCGATGGCCTACATCATCCTGCTCAACCCGATCATCCTGGCCGGCGCCCAGGACGTCACCGGCGCCCGGCTCTCGATCGGCGAGCTGACCACCTCCACCGCGCTGGCCGCGGCGATCTCCACGCTGCTCATGGCCTTCGTCGGCAACGCCCCCTTCGGGCTGGCCGCGGGGCTCGGGCTGAACGCGGTCGTCGCCTACCAGGCCGCCCCGCACATGACGTGGGCGCAGGCCATGGGCCTGGTCGTGCTCGAAGGCGCCGTGATCATCCTGCTCGCGGTCACCGGCCTGCGCACGCTGATCATGAACGCGATCCCGCTGGCGCTCAAGCACGCGATCAGCGTCGGCATCGGGCTGTTCATCGCGCTGATCGGGCTGGTGGACGCCGGCTTCGTCGCGCGGGGCTCGGGCACGCCGGTGCAGCTCGGCGCGACCGGGCACCTCACCGGCTGGCCGGTCGCGGTGTTCTGCTTCGGCCTGCTGCTGATGATCCTCCTGTACGTCCGCGGCGTCCCCGCCGCCATCCTCATCAGCATCGGCGTCACCGCGCTCCTGGCCATCCTGGTGAACTCGCTGGCCACGATCGACCCCGCCACCTGGGGCGTGGTCGCCCCGCGCGTGCCCGAGTCGCTGGTCGCGGCGCCGGACTTCGGGCTGGTCGGCCACTTCGACCTGTTCGGCGGCTTCGTCACGGCGGGGGCGCTGACGGCCACCGTGGTGCTGTTCACACTGGTGCTGTCGGGCTTCTTCGACGCCATGGGCACGATCATCGGCGTCAGCGACGAGGCCGGCCTCGTGGACCAGGAGGGCCGGGTGCCCCGGCTGGGCCGGATCCTGACTGTGGACGGCGTGGCCGGCATGGTGGGCGGCGCGGCCAGCGCCTCGGCCAACACGGTCTTCGTGGAGTCGGCCGCCGGTGTGGGCGAGGGCGCGCGTACCGGCCTGGCCAGCGTCGCGACGGGGGCGCTGCTGGGGCTGACGCTGCTGTTCACGCCGCTGGCGGCGGTGGTGCCCGCCGCCGCGGCCGCGCCCGCGCTGGTGCTGGTGGGGGCGCTGATGATGACGCAGAGCAAGAACGTGCCCTGGAACGACCTGGAGCTGGCCGTGCCGGCGTTCCTGACGATCTCGCTGATGCCGTTCACGTACTCGATCACGAACGGCGTGGGCGCCGGCGTGATCGTCTACACGCTGATCAAGGCGGTCAAGGGACGGTTCGCGGAGATCCCCTGGCTGCTGTGGGTGGTCTCGCTGGTCTTCCTGGCCTACTTCGGCATCGACTGGTTCGAGGAACTGTTCGCCTGACGGCTAGCGGATGTCGGCGCTGTTGCAGGCCACGCCGTTGGCGTCGACGTCGACGTACCAGGTGTACTCCTCGTGCGTGCCCCGGTAGTAGGGGCCGTCGCCGGCCGCCACGGCCTCATTGCAGGAGGCGTATCGCTTGTCGGGAGCACGGCCGCCGTTCGCGGGCGGGGTGGCGGCGTCGCCGCCGCCAGGCCGGCCGGTGCCGGCCGGGCCGGTCGTCGCGGGGCCGGTCGGCTGCTGGGGCGCGCCGGTGCCGGGGGTGCCCTGATCGGGAGTGCCCTGGTCGGGGGTGCCCTGGTCGGGGGTGCCCGCCGTGCCGGTCGGGCTCGCGCTCGGTGTGCCGCCCATCAGGCGGGTCACCAGCGCGTCGGCGTCCTGCTCGGTGAGGCCGGAGATGCTCACGCTGTCGCCGTTCATCTGCTGGGTGACGATGGGCGCGGCCAGCACGACCTTGGGCTTGTCGGCCTGCTCGGGCGCCAGCACGATCGCCACCGCCCGCTGGTCGGGCACCAGCTCGTCGATGAGCTCGACCAGCCGGTCCTTGAACGCGGGCGCGATCGCGATGCGCACGGAGTACTGGCCGTCGTTGCCGCGCACGGCCTCGATCCGCTGCACGGCGCCGACGGTGACGCCGTCTTCGAGCAAGTAGCAGGTGGTCTGCTTCTCGTCGAGCACGGCCGGGTCGCCGGGGCAGGGCGCCACCTTGGTCTCCCTGACCGGCGCGAAGTGGATGGGCACGGCCAGGCGCTGCGGCGGCGTGCCGCCGAGCAGCGGCGTGTCAGGGCTCCTGGTCATGAGGACGGCGACCGTGCCGAGCACGCCTGCGACGAGCACGACGAGGACGAGCGAGACGATCAGCACGATGGTGGTGAGTCTGCTGGCCTTCGGCTCCCCGGGGTCCGCCAGCGGCGGCTCTTCCGGCTTGTCCATCGATGACGAATCCCATCCTGATGTTCGGGCTGCCGGTGAGCTTATCGGCGAGAAGCCGCACCGGGGTAATCAGCCGGACAATCCTCACTGATCCGTGAACTGAGGGGAAGAATGACAGCGGAAGGGCACGTCCGGCGAGAAGAGCTGTCCATGAAGGTCGGAGTACCACGCGAGGTCAAGAACAGCGAATACCGGGTGGCGCTCACGCCCGCGGGCGTGCACGAGCTGGTCCGTCACGGCCACCGCGTCTTCGTCGAGGCGGACGCCGGCGCGGGCTCCGCGATCCCCGACGCCGACTTCGCCGGGGCGGGAGCCGTCCTGGTGCCCGAGGCCGACGAGCTCTGGGGCACGGCCGATCTGGTGATGAAGGTCAAGGAGCCGGTCGCCGAGGAGTACCACCGGCTGCGCAAGGGCCAGGTGCTGTTCACCTACCTGCATCTGGCCGCCTCCGCCGCCTGCACGCGGGCGCTGCTGGAGTCGGGCTGCACCGCGGTGGCCTACGAGACCGTCCAGACGCCCGACGGCGCCCTGCCGCTGCTCGCGCCCATGTCGGAGGTGGCCGGGCGGCTGGCGGCCCAGGTGGGCGCCTACCACCTGATGCGCTCGCAGGGCGGCAGGGGCGTGCTGATGGGCGGCGTGTCGGGGGTGCGCGCGGCGCACGTCGTGGTGATCGGGGCCGGGGTGTCCGGCATGAACGCCGCCGCCATCGCGCTCGGCATGCAGGCCGAGGTGATGCTGCTGGACAGGAACATCGACAAGCTGCGCCAGGCCGACCTGATCTACCAGGGTCACTGCCAGACGATCGCGTCCAACACGCTGGAGATCGAGCGCGCGGTCCTGGAGGCCGACCTGGTCATCGGCGCGGTGCTGGTGCCCGGCGCCAAGGCTCCTGAGCTGGTGAGCAACGACCTGGTCAGCCGGATGAAACCGGGCTCGGTGCTGGTGGACATCTCGATCGACCAGGGCGGCTGCTTCGCCGACTCGCGGCCGACCACACACGAGCAGCCGACGTACCGGGTGCACGACTCGCTCTTCTACTGCGTGGCCAACATGCCCGGCGCCGTGCCGCACACCTCGACGTTCGCGCTGACGAACGTGACGCTGCCGTACGCGCTGGCCATCGCCGACCTGGGCTGGCGGCGCGCGATGCGCGAGGACGCCGCCCTGGCGGCCGGCCTGAACACGCACGAGGGGCGGCTGACCAGCCGCCCCGTGGCCCAGGCGCACGGCCTTGCGTGGACGCCGCCGCGAGAGATCCTGGGCTGAGCCACCGGTTCGTCGCCGGCTCTGTTCAACCAGCGCCCGAACAGTTACCGTAAGTAGTGATCACCTACTTACGGTGACATCTCGACAGGAGAGCCGCGCAGGGCCCTGCGGGGGCGGGGCCCTGCGCTCGCCGCCCGGCCACCGCCGGCCGAGGGCTCGCTACTGCTGGCTGGGCGACGGGGAGAGGGTCTCCATCGGCGTCTGCGGCTGGCCGGTGGGCTGCGGCGGCAGCGGCGCCTGGTCGGCCGTGGTCGTGATCGCGTCCTGGCCGCCGCACGTGGCGCCGGGCTCGGGCGTGTCGGAGCCGTTCTGGTAGCGCTTGATGAACGCACCGAGCTTCGGGTCGGCCGGGTCGGTCAGCTTGAGCTGGTGACCCCAGGAGGAGACGACGATCGGGGAAGGCAGGTTGGGGAAGGGGCTCATCAGCATGTAGTCCTGCTGGCCGGTCGAGCCGGCGACCTCCTTCAGCTTGTCGACCTGCGCCTTGGCCAGATCAGGCCGGTAGGTGATCCAGACCGCGCCGTGCTCCAGCGAGTGGACGGCGTGCTCGCTGTGGATCGGCTTGTCGTAGATGGCGCACTGCTGCCAGTAGTTGTTGTGCTCACCCCCGACCGGAGGCGTCTCCTTGTACGAGACCGCGTTCCACACGTGCTGGCCCGCCTCGTACTTGACGCTCGACACCGCGTCCAGCGAGGTCTGCCTGGCCGTGTTAATCAGGTAGAAGCCGACCACGCCGACGAGCACCACGATGATGAGCCCTCCCGTGCCCCACATCAGCAGTGCGGCGCGGCGTTGTTTGCGCTTCTGCTCGGCCCGCATCTTCTGCAGATGCTCGCGCCGCGCCTGCGCCTTCTCCTTCGTCATCGTTCCTCCATCGGCGTGCCAACTCCGGGTCACCCTATGCCCTACGGGCGTATGCAGAGAATAAGAGCGACATAAGCGTCCGATCACGAGCCCGGCCGCAGGTGGGTACGCTGGACGGGCGATGGAGAAGCCCGTGAGGAAACCGATTCTGCTCGTCTGCGGCGTGCTGGTGCTCGCCGCGGCCGCCTTCCTGTTGTTCGGCCGCGACGGCACGCCCGGCGACGCCTCGCCCGAGGCCGGGTTCGCCCGCGACATGGCCACCCACCACGCGCAGGCCGTCGACATGGCGTTCATCGTCAGGGACAAGGGCCCCGCCAGAGAGATCAGGAGCCTGGCCTTCGACATCATCAACACCCAGGCCAACCAGCGCGGCATGTTCCAGGGCTGGCTGCAGCAGTGGCAGCTCACCCAGGCCACCGACCAGCGGCCGATGGCGTGGATGAGCGGCCACGGCCACGGCGCCGCCCCGGCCGCCCCGGCCGCGACGGTACCGGCGGGCACCATGCCCGGCATGGCCACGCCGCAGGAGCTGACCAAGCTCAAACAGGCGGAGGGCACGCAGGCCGAGGTGCTGTTCCTGCAGCTGATGATCCGCCATCATGAGGGCGGCGTGGAGATGGCCGAAGGGCTGCTCAAGCTGTCCACCCGCGGTGAGGTGGTCAGCATGGCGCAGAAGATCGTCGACGGCCAGACCGGGGAGATCAAGCTCATGACGGAGTTGCTGAAGCAGCGGGGCGCCCAGCCCTACCCGTCGATACTGAAGACCTCATAGGGCGATGCGCGCCGACGCGGTCGTGGTGGGGTCGGGGCCCAACGGGCTGGTCGCCGCCGTCACACTGGCCCGCGCCGGGCGTCAGGTGCTGCTGCTGGAGGCGGCCGAACGGTTCGGCGGCGGGCTGAGGTCCGCCGAGCTGACCCTGCCCGGCCACGTCCACGATCTCGGCGCCACGGTGATGGCCATGGCGCTGGCCTCACCCGCCCTGCGCGGGCTGGAGCTGAAGGGGGTCGAGTTCGCCCACTCCCCCGTGGCCGTGGCCCATCCGCTCGACGACCGGCCCGCCGTGCTCGTGCACCGCGACGTGCGGCGTACCGCGGCCGGGCTCGGACCCGACGCGGGCGCCTGGCTGGCCAGCGTCGGAGCGCTGGTCAAGGCGGGGCTGCCGCTGGTCGAGCTGCTGCTCAAGCCGCTCGGCCCGTGGCCGGTCGCGCCGCGCGCCTTCGCCGCAGCGGCCTGGTTCGGGCCGATGGCGGCGCTGCCCGCGACCACGTTCGCCAGGGCGCTGCGGAGCGTGGAGGCGCGGGCGCTGCTCGCGGGCATGGCCGCGCACTCGATGCTCGACCTGCGCTCCCCTCTCACCACCGGCTACGGGCTGACACTGGCGGGCCTGGCCCACCTGGTGGGCTGGCCGGTGGTGCGCGGCGGGTCGCAGGTGCTGGCCGACGCGCTGGTGGCCGAGCTGAGGTCGCTGGGCGGGCAGGCCGTGACGGGGCATCGGGTACGCCGCCTGGCCGAGCTCGACGCCCCGATCGTCGTGCTCGACGTGACGCCCCGGCAGTTGCTCGCGCTGGCCGACCTGCCCGCGGGCTACCGCAGGCGGCTGGAGCGCTACCGCTACGGGCCCGGCGTGTTCAAGATGGACTGGGCGCTCGACGGGCCGGTGCCGTGGCGCGATCCGGCGGTGGCCGGGGCGGCCACGGTGCACCTGGGCGGGACGTTCGAGGAGATCGTGCTCAGCGAGGCGGAGATGGCCGCCGGGCGGCACTCGCCGCGGCCGTACGTGCTGCTCGTGCAGCCGTACGCGGCCGATCCGACGCGGGGCGGGCACACGCTGTGGGCCTACTGCCACGTCCCCAACGGCTCGGCGACCGACATGAGCGACGCCATCGAGACCCAGATCGAGCGGTACGCCCCCGGCTTCCGCGACCGGGTGCTGGCCCGGCACGTGTCGGGGCCCGCCGAGCTGGAGGCGGGCAACCCCAATCTGGTGGGCGGCGACATCGGGGGCGGGCTGGCCGGCCTGGGGCAGTTCCTGCGCCGCCCGGTCTGGTCGCCCGCGCCGTGGCGGACGCCGCTGCCGGGGGTGTTCCTCTGCTCGTCCTCGACGCCGCCGGGGCCGGGCGCCCACGGGATGGGCGGCTGGCAGGCCGCCCGGCTGGCCCTGCGCTCCTAGGCCGTCAGCCGGCCGCCCGCAGTTCTTCGGCCAGGGCGGCGGCGAAGGCGTCCACGTCCTCCTCGGTCGTGTCGAACGCGCACATCCAGCGCACCTCGCCCGTGGACTCGTCCCAGGTGTAGAAGCGGAACCGCTTGCGCAGCCGTTCGGCCGCGTCGCGCGGCAGCACCGCGAAGACGGCGTTGGCCTCGACCGGCCGGGCCAGCTCCACGCCGGGGATGTCGCGCACGGCGTCGGCCAGCCGCCGCGCCATGGCGTTGGCCCGCCGGGCGTTGCGCAGCCACAGGTCGCCCGAGAGCAGCGCCTCGAACTGCACGGACACGAACCGCATCTTGGACGACAGCTGCATGAACGTCTTGCGCAGGTAGTCGACCCCGGTGGCCGCGTCCGGGTTGAGCACGACGACGGCCTCGCCGTACAGCAGGCCGATCTTCGTGCCGCCGAAGGAGAGCACGTCCACGCCCGCGTCGGTGCTCAGCGCGCGCAGCGGGACGTCGAGCGCGGCGGCGGCGTTGGTGAGCCGGGAGCCGTCGAGGTGGACGAGCAGGCCCAGGTCGTGGGCGTGCGCGCAGATCGCGGCGATCTCGGCGGCGGTGTAGAGGGTGCCCAGCTCGGTGGTGTTGGAGATCGACACCACCTTCGGCTGGGCGCGGTGCACGTCGCCGAAGCCCCACGCCTGCCGGTCGATCAGCTCGGGGGTGAGCTTGCCGTCCGGCGTGGGGACGGTCAGCAGCTTGATGCCGCCGGCCACCTCGGGGGCGCCGCCCTCGTCGGTGTTGATGTGGGCGCTCTCGGCGCAGATCACCGCCTCCCACTGGGCGGTCATGGAGCGCAGGGAGACGACGTTGGCGGCGGTGCCGTTGAACACCGGCCAGGCCCGCGCCGTCTCGCCGAAGTGGCGCTGGAAGACCGCCCGCATGGCCTCGGTGTAGACGTCCTCGCCGTAGGCGATCTGGTGGCCGCCGTTGGCCGCGGCGACGGCCTGGAGGATCTCGGGATGCACCCCCGCGTAGTTGTCGCTGGCGAAGGCCTTCAGGCGGGGGTCGTGCCGGGGAGTCAAGAAGTGAGGTCCAATCTGGTGCCGTTGATCTCGGCGGCCGGGCGGTCGTAGAGGCCGCCGACGGCCGCCGCCAGGTCGTCGACGTGGGTGAAGCCGGGGAACTCGGCGTCGGGGTCGGCGGCGCGCATGGCGTCGTTGACCAGGGCCTTGACCACCAGGACCGTCGCGGCGGAGCCGGTCCCCCTGAGCGCGTCGGCCAGGGAGAACGTCCAGGACTCCGCCGCCGCCTTGGCCGCCGCGTAGGGGGCGCCCTTGGCGCTCGGCGCCTCGGCGGCCTTGGCCGAGACGATCACGAAGCGGCCGTTGTCGCTGCGGCGCAGCAGCGGCTCGAAGGCCAGCGAGACGTGCTGGAGGGTGCGGATCAGCAGGTCGTGCAGGACGTCCCAGTCGTCGAGGCTGGTCTCGGCGAACGAGCGGGAGCCGCGCCAGCCGCCCACCAGGTGCACCACGCCGTCCACGCGGCCGTGCTCGCGCTCGACGCGGGCGGCCAATTCGGCCACGGCGGCGCGGTCGAGCAGGTCGACGTCGTCCTTGTCGACGCCGATCACGGTGTCACCCTTTTTATCGAAATATCCGCACACAGCGGCACCGGTAGGCCCGCCGGCCCCGGTCACCAGAATGATCATGCTCGGAGTCCCTTAGTCGATTCGACCACGTCGGCCAGCTTACGGCGCAGCGCCTCGTAGAACATGCTGAGGGGGAACTCGTCCGGCAGGACCGCGTCCACCTTGGCCTTCTGCTCCTCGGGCAGCGCCTGCACGCCCGCGGCCCAGACCGAGGCCGGATGCGGCGCCACGTACGCGCTGACCAGCTCGTGCGCCGCCAGCCAGTGCGCCAGCTTGGAGCGGTCGATGCTGTCGCGGTAGAGCTTCTCGACCAGGCCGCGCAGATCGGCCACCCCGTCGGGAACCCGCTGCCAGTCGATCGTGAGCCGGTTGTCGGTCCAGCGCACGATGTCGTTGCGGTGCAGGTAGGCGAAGAGCAACTGCCCGCCGAGCCCGTCGTAGTTCCGCACCCGCTCGCCGGTGATCGGGAACCTGAACAGCCGGTCGAACAGGATCGCGTGCTGGACGTAGCGGGCGTGCGGCACCCCCTGGGCCTCCAGCTTCACCGCCTCGCCGAACGCGGTCAGGTCGCAGCGCAGCTCCTCCAGCGAGTACAGCCAGTACGGCATCCGCTGCTTGATCATGAACGGGTCGAACGGCAGGTCCCCGTGGCTGTGCGTACGGTCGTGCACCAGGTCCCACAGCACGAACGTGTCCTGGGCCAGCCCCTGCGAGCGCAGTAGCCGGTCGGCGTCCGGCGGCAGGTCCAGCCGGAGCGTCTCGACGGCGGCCCTGGACACCCGCCGGAACCTGGCGGCCTCGCGGTCGGCGAAGATCCCGCCCCAGGTGAACCGCTCGGGGGCGCGGCGCACCGCGACCGTCTCGGGGAACAGCACGGCGGAGTGCGTGTCGTAGCCGGAGGTGAAGTCCTCGAACGCGATCGGGACGAACATCGGGTTGTCGTAGCCGCCCGCCTCCAGCTCGGCCAGCCAGCCGGGCCAGATGGTGCGGATCCAGACGGCCTCCAGGTTGCGGCCGGGATTGCCGTTCTGCGTGTACATGGGGAAGAGCACGACGTGCTCCAGCCCGTCCTGGCGCTGGGTGTCGGGGTGGAACCGGTCGAGCGAGTCGAGGAAGTCGGGCACGCCGAGGTCCTGGCCGGCCCACTTGAGCAGGTCGGCGCGGACGGCCGCGAGGTAGGCGGCGTCGTGCGGGAAGTGCTCGGGCAGCTCGGCCACGTGGCCGGCGATCTCCGCGACCAGTTCCCCGGCCCGCGGCCTGTTGTCCTCCGGCACCGAGCCGTCCTTGACCTGCAGCGGCCGCAGTTCCTCCACGGCCGCCTTGAGCCGGGCGAACAGGGCGGCCTTGGGGCTGATCACCGGGGCCTCGTCCCGCGCCCGGCCGGCCTCGGCGTCGGGGACCCTGGCCGCCCAGGTGATCACGTTGCCCCAGAGCGTGCGGTGGTCGTGGTCGTCGATGGAGTCGTCGCCGAACAGGTCGGAGTCGGCGAACACGGCCACCCGCCCGCGGCCGTGGCGCAGCACGACGGCCAGCGGCGCGCCCGCCGGGTCGGCCGCCGCCGACGTGGCGAACAGCACCTCGGGCGCCTCGGCGGCCGCACCCGGCTCACCCTCGACGGCGAGGGTGCCGGCACGGTAGAAGCAGGCCGACCGCACCCCGGCCAGCAGCCCCGACTCACTGGAACGTTCCCCCAGCACCCAGGTGGCCACACCCCGGTACGCGTGCGCCGGATCGCGTACGGTCCCGTGCACGACCCGCACCCCGAACCGGGCCAGCAACTCGTTGAGGTTGTTGCCGTACTTGTCCTGCTCCTCCTCGGCCAGCACCACCAGCCCGCCGCCCCCGGCGACGAAGGATTCGACGGCGTCCAGCTCGGCGGCGGAGAACAGCGGGCTGCCCTGCCCCGTGGTGCGCTCCCAGCGCTCGCTCGACGGGTGCGCGATCACCAGGACGTCCTGGTCCGCGAGCGCTCCGGCGTCGAGCGGACCATGCGTGCGGGCGGTGACCGTGTGCCCCAGGTGCCGCAGCAGCCCGGCCGCGCGGGCGTAGCTGTTGTCGTCGGGATGGGCGGGGTTGATGGCCTCGGCCACCTCGCGCCGGACGGTCCACGACTCGCTGTGCGCTTCGTCGAACAGCACTCGAGGGAACGATGACATGAAATATCTCCTGTTTCTACCGCCTTATGACGAAAAATATACACACAACCCGGACATGTCCCGCCAAACCCTTCCGCATGGTGAGACGGTCTAGGCCGCGCCGGGGCTCACGACGCCGGTCTCGTAGGCGAAGACGACGGCCTGCGCCCGGTCCCGCAGCGACAGCTTCATCAGCACCCTGGCCACGTGCGTCTTGACCGTGGCCTCCCCCACGTACAGCTCCCTGGCGATCTCCGCGTTGGTGCGGCCGCGCGCCAGCAGCCGCAGCACCTCCAGCTCGCGCGGCGTCAGCTCAGCCAGCGCGGGCGACGGCCGCGGCTCGGCGCGGCCGGCGAACGAGGCGATCACCCGCCTGGTCACGGCCGGGTCGAGCAGCGCGTCGCCGGCGTGCACCACCCTGATCGCCTCGATGAGCTGCTCCGGCGGCGAGACCTTGAGCAGGAACCCGCTGGTGCCGGCGCGCAGCGCGGCGTGGAGGTTCTCGTCGGTGTCGAACGTGGTCAGCGTGATGACCTTGGGCGGCGACGGGGCGGCGAGCAGTTCCCTGGCCGCGGCCAGCCCGTCGAGCCTGGGCATCGAGATGTCCATCAGGACGATGTCCGGCCGCGTGCGCCGGGCCACGGCGACCGCCTCACGCCCGTCGGCCGCCTCGCCGACGACCTCCATGCCGGGGTCGCTCTCGACCACCATGCGCAGCCCGGCCCTGACCATCGCCTGATCGTCGGCGATGACTATGCGAATGCCCACACGCCGGAGGGTAGACGCCGCGCGCCCGGCTGAACACCGCCGGGAGGCGGCGGCCAAGCCGGGCGCAAGTGAGTTCCAAGTCAGGACACGCGCACGCTCTGCCTGATCCTGGTCTGGGTGGCGTCGTCGCAGGTGGTCCTGGCGCAGAAGTACATGACGAGCATGGTCTTGGGCTCGCGGTCGATCACGTAGCTGACGAACGCGAGCGTGGTGCCGCTGTCGGGGTCGTGCAGGTTGCCGTCGAAGCGGGTGGCCGGGCTGTCGCCCGCCTGGTCCTGGATGGGCTTTCCGACGTTCACCTGTCCGGGCAGGAGCACCTCCATCTTGGCCTTCATCAGCTCCGAGGTGCCGTTGGCGTCCAGGGTGTCGGAGACCTGGACGTAGACGCCGGAGGCGGCCTCGGGGTCGTCGGCGACGATCTGGGTGATCTTCGACCAGTCGGCGCCGGGGCCGGCCACGAACAGCTGCTCGAAGTCGGTGGCGTGCGGGGAGACCACGGCGAAGAGGTCCTGGTGGGTGCGGACGGTCCAGTCGCCCGGATACTCGAACGTGAGCGGCGCGGCGGCGCTGGTCTTGTAGCGGGCCCAGGTCTCGGCCTGGTTGTCGAGGATGACGAACGCGACCAGCGCGAGCGCCGCGACGGCGGCGACCAGCGTGGCGACCACGATCGGCAGCCGTCCCGGCCGCCTGGCCGCCGTGACCGGTCCTCCGGCGCCCGGCCCCCCGGGGAACGACGCGGCCTGCTGGGGCACCGCGCCGGGGCCGGTGGACGGTCCGGCTGCAGGATGGGGCAGCGGCGGGGAGTGCGGCCCGGAGATCGGGCCGGAGATCGGGCCGGAGATCGGGCCCGCGGGTGGTTGCTGCACGGGGTACGGCCCCGAGTGCGGGCTCGTCCCAGGACGGGGCACCAGGTGCGGCCCCGAGCCCGGCCCGCCGAACGCGTCGTACCGGGGCCCGCCGATCGCGTCGCGCAGCGCGGTCACGAACTCGGTGCAGCTCGCGTAGCGCTGCTCGGGCGACTTGGCCAGCGCCCGCATCATTACGGCGTCGACCTGCGGCGGCAGCTCGGGCCTGATCTGCGACAGCGGCGTGGGCTGCTCGGCCAGGTGCGCCCACAGCAGCGCGATGTCGTTCTCCCGCTGGAACGGCAGCCGCGCCGACAGTCCTTCGTAGACCACGCAGCCCAGCGCGTACTGGTCGCAGCGGCCGTCGATGTGCTCCTTGTTGATCTGCTCGGGCGACATGTAGCGGGGTGTGCCGATGAACTGGTCGGTCTGCGTCAGCCCGGAGATCGACGAGCGGTGCTTGGTGATGCCGAAGTCGGTCAGGTAGACGTGGTCGCCGGCCAGCAGGATGTTGGCCGGTTTGACGTCGCGGTGGATCAGGTCGTGGGCGTGGGCGGCGTCGAGCGCGGCGGCCACTTGGGCGAAGATCTGGTTCGCCTGGCCGATCGGCAGCGGGCCCCGGTCGTAGATGAGCCGGCGCATGTCGAGCCCGTCGACGTAGCGCATGGCGATGTAGAGGACGCCGTCGGCGTCGGCGTTGGCCTCGTAGATCGGGATGATGTTGGGGTGCTCGATGCTGGCGACCGTCCTGGACTCCAGGATGAAGCGCTGCCTGAACCGGTCGTCGACGCTCAGCACCGGGTTGAGGATCTTCAGCGCCACCCGGCGGCTCAACCTCGGGTCGAGTGCCAGGTAGACGACGGCCATGCCGCCCTTGCCGACGATGTCCTCGATGTAGTACCCGGCCACCTCCTGGCCGATGAGCGATCTTTCGTTCAATGGCATCACGTCTCGATGGGGTGGCCGCAGTAGCCGCAGAAGCGGTGCGCCGGTCCGAGCCTCATGCCGCACGACGTGCAGTACTTGATCGCCGGGTCCGGCGCGGTCATCACCTGCTGCTGCTGTGGGACCACTTGGAACGACTGGGACCGCCGGACGACCACGGTCTGGTTGGCGCCGTCGTCGAGCGGTGGACCGGCCGCCAGCGGCTCTGGCAGCTCTGTCGGTGTTTCAGGAGAGCGGCGACGCCACAGCAGATACGCTCCACCGGCCGCGGCTATGAAAAGTATCCCGGCCGCCAGGATGAAGGGCCACAGCGGCGTGGAGCGCACGGGCTCGCTCACCGCCTGCTTGGTGCCCTGGTCCTCCGGGCCGCCGCGCTTGGCCAGCGAGGTCTTGAGCAGTCCCGCCGCGACCACGTTGCCGGGGTAGAGCTCCAGCACGCGCTGGAAGCCCGGCGCGGCCTCGGTGTAGTACTGCGTGTGGTAGCGGGTCAGCGCCGCCTCGAACGCCGTGTCGATCGCGCCCCGGCGCGGCACCACCTTGGCGGCGGCCAGGATGCCGGTGATCTCCCTGACCCCGATCATCCGGCCCTGCTTGCCGCCTCCGACGAGCATGCCGATGACGTGGCCGTCCTTGTCGCCGATGACGGGCGCGCCGATCAGGCCCTTGTCCGCGAGGCCGCCCAGCTTGACCGGCTCGTCGACCTTCTTGTCCGGGTCGGCGAACGGCCGGCCGCCCGATCCCGCCGCGCCGCCCGCGGCCAGGTGGGCGATCTCGACGGTGTGCGCGACGTTCGGGCCGGGCCGGCCCAGGAAGCCGGCCACGTTCGTGGGCGAGCCCGCCTGCTCGGGCACCTTGTCGGCCAGCGGCGCGGTCGGCATGCCGACGCCGCCCGTGGCGGGGGTCAGCGGCACGAGCACGGCCGGGCTGTCGGGGTCGGGGCCGGCCTTGATGCACTTGACCTTGAATCCTTCCGCGCTGGCCGGCGAGACGTTGGGGAAGGCCGTGATCTCGGTGGTGACGTCGATGATGCAGGTGGCGGTGCTGCTCTTGGGCGGGTAGCAGTCCTGGAGGTGGCGGTCGAGCAGGTCGTCGGAGAGCTTGTGCTTCTTGTAGTCGTCGGGGATCTTCACCTTGTGGTGCTCGGCGAAGATCTTGTTGGCCGCGTAGACGGCCACGTCGTCCGGGTTCACCGCCAGCCGTCTCAGGGCGACGATGGTGCCGTCGGGGCTGACGACCGTTCCGGTGCCCTGGGCGAACGGGACGTCATAGGACCGCTCCACATGCTTCAGCTCGCTGACGTGATCGAGCAGTGTGATCTCCACGTGGGACACGGCTTCCAGCCGTACGACGGCGGGGCTCACCAGGTCGGTGATCCCGCTCGGGTGTTCGTGCGCCGCGACCGGCAGCGCGGTGAGCGCCAGTGCCGCCGCGACGCCGGTGAAAAGAGCTGTGAGGCGCGCCATCTCTCCGCTCCAAACGCAGGACCTAGGACCAGCGTCCCAATCACCTGCCGTAAGTCAATAGACCACTACATAGACAAGCGCTTGCTCGGGGACATAACGTACGTGAATGGGTTACACGATCGGCGTGGACGTCGGCGGTACCTTCACCGACGTTGTCGTTCGGGACACGTCCGGCGCGATCTCCGTGGCCAAATGTCTGAGCACCCACTACGACCCCATCGCGGGGATACTCACCGGCGTTACGCGGGCGCTCGGCGACCGGGACCCGGCGCAGGTCACGCGGGTGGTGCACGCCACGACGCTGGCCACCAACGCGGTGCTCGAACGTACGGGAGTACGTGTCGCCTATGTCACGACTCAGGGCTTTCGGGCGGCCATTCCGCTCGGCCGCTACGCCCGGGTCGAGGAGGACCGCTACGACCTGCGCTTCACCCCGCCCCCTCCGCCCATGGCGCCCGGCGACTGCTTCGAGGTGGTGGAGCGCGTCTCCGCCCGCGGTGACGTGCTGACCCCGCTCGACCCCGGCTCGGCGCGCCGGGCCGCCGCCGAGATCGCCGCCCGCGGCATCGGCTCGGCCGCGGTGTGCCTGCTGCACGCGTACGCCAACCCGGACCACGAACGGCAGGTGGCCGCGATCCTGCGCGAGCGGATCCCGGACGTGGTGACCTCCTCGGAGATCTGGCCGGAGATCCGCGAGTACGAGCGCGCCACCACCACGATCATGTCCGCCTACATCGGCCCCCTGATGTCCTCCTACCTCACCCGGCTGCGCGAACGGCTCACGGAGCTGGGGATCCGCGCGCCCATCCACGTCATGGAGTCCAGCGGCGGCGTCGTCTCGGCCGAACTGGCCGCCCGGCGGGCCGTCGCCACGATCGAGTCGGGCCCGGCCGCGGGGGTGCTGGCGGCGGCTCCGCTCGCCGCGGCGGCGGGGTTCGCGGACGCGATCTCGTTCGACATGGGCGGCACCACCGCCAAGGCCTGCGTCGTGCGCGGCGGGCGGCCGGAGATCACCCATGAGTTCCACGTCGGCGGCAAGGGCAGCTTCGGCGGGCGCAGGGCGGGCACCGGCGTGCCCGTCAAGACGCCCGCCATCGACCTGGCGGAGGTGGGGGCCGGCGGCGGCAGCGTGGCCTGGCTCGACCCGGCCGGCGCGCTGCGGGTCGGCCCGCGCTCGGCCGGCTCCTCCCCCGGCCCCGCCTGTTACGGCCTGGGCGGCTCCGAGCCGACCGTGACGGACGCGAACCTGGTGCTGGGCTACCTCTCCTCGGCCTCGATCCCGCTGTCGCCCGCGCTGGCGGACAAGGCGCTGGACCGGCTGGCGGGGCCGCTCGGGGTGACGCGCGAGCAGGCCGCGTACGCGGTGCACTCGATCGTCAGCGCCTCCATGGCCTCGGCCGTGCACGTGGTGACGGTGCAGCGGGGCATCGATCCCCGCGGCTTCGCCCTGGTGGCCTTCGGCGGGGCCGGGCCGATGCACGCGGCGCGGGTGGCGGAGCGGTTCGGGATCTCGACGGTGGTCGTGCCGCCGTACTGCGGGGTGGCCTCGGCGGCCGGGCTGCCGGCGGGCGAGCTGTGCGCGGACCGCGTCCTGTCCCGTCTGGACGCCCCCGATCCGGCCGCCCTGCTCACCGGCCTGGCCGCGGACGCCGCCGCCGACCTCGGGGTCTCGCTGTCGGCACCGGAGGTGCGGGTGCTGCGGTCGGTGGACGCGCGGTTCAAGGGGCAGTCGCACGATCTGACCGTGGACTGGACGCCCGACCGGCGGGAGCTGGAGTCGCGGTTCTTCTCGCGGTACGCGCGGGTGTACGGGATCGAGCAGCGGGGGGAGATCGAGCTGGTGAGCTACCGGGTCCGCGTGACCACCCCGGCCGGCCCGGCGCAACCCGCTCCCGCGCCGCACCCGTCCGGCCCGCCGGGGCTCGCCACAGAGCCCCGTCCGTCAGACGCGCCGCAGCCCCTTCCAGAGGCCGGCTCCTCTGACGCACCGCAACCCGCTCCGAGTCCCCGCCCACCTGGGCCTGGCACGCGCAGGGCGTACTTCCCCGAGTCAGGGGGCTACGCCGAGGTCCCCGTGCACACCAGGGACACCTTCACCGGCCGGCTGCGCGGACCGGCGGTCGTCGAGGACCCCGAGTCCACGATCGTCGTCCCGCCCGGCTGGAGCGCGGCGCTCGCCCCCGGCCTGGCCGTCCACCTCACCAGGAGCGGAGAGACCCGCCGATGACCGATCCCCTGACCGCGGAGGTGCTGCGCAACGCGCTGGTCGTGGCTGCGGAGGAGGCCAGCATCGTGGTGGTGCGCTCGGCGTACTCGACGTTCATCGTGGAGGGCTCCGACGCCTCGGCCGCCGTGCTGGACGCGCGGGGCCGCCTGATCGCGCAATCCATGGCCACCACGCTGATGAACAGCATGGCGCTCAAGGTCGCGCTGCCCGAGCTGCTCGCGGACTTCCCCCTGGACACGATGCGCCCCGGCGAGGTGTACGCGCTCAACGACGCCTACCGCGGCGGCGTCCACACCAACGACCTGCTCGTCTTCCGCCCCGTCTTCGCCGCGACCGGCGACGCGCCCGCCTACTTCACCGCCACCATGATCCACGTCTCCGACCTCGGCGGCCTCTCGGCGGGCGGCATGGCCCCGCTGGCCACCGACATCTTCCTTGAGGGCCTGCAGCTGCCGCCGGTGCGCCTGGCCACCGAGCAGGGGCTCGAACCGGCCGTCGAGGCGATACTGAAGGCCAACAGCCGCACGCCCGACAAGGTGATGGGCGACGTCAGGGCCCTCGTGGCCGGCACCGCGGTGGCCGCCGCCAGGATGGAGGCGCTGATCGCCGAGTACGGCGTGCGCGGCCTGGCCGAAGGCGTGACCGACTACCTCGACCACACCGAGGCCAGGACTCGGGCCGCCCTGGCCGAGCTGCCCGAGGGCAGGTTCGCGGCGGCGTACCCGATCGACGACGACGGGATCGAGCAGGACAGGGCGCACCACGTCCGGGTGGCCGTCACGCTCGGCGGGCGGGCGGCGGTGCTCGACTTCGCCGGCACGGACCCGCAGGTCCCGGCGGCGATCAACGCCTCGGCCTCGCAGTCGCTGGCCGCCGCGGTCTTCGCGATCCGCTGCTTCCTCGATCCGGCGATCCCCATGAACGAGGGCTGCCTGCGCGCCATCGACGTGCGCCTGCCGGAGGGCTCCCTGCTCAACGCCCGCTCCCCCTACCCGTGCGGCGGGCGGTACGTGCCCATCTACGCCGCCATGGAGGCCGTCTTCCAGGCCATGTCGGACGCCGTGCCGGAGCGGGCCATCGCGGCCAGCGGGATCCTGCAGCCGTTCTCGATCGCGGCGGTGGGGGCGCCGTACTGGATCCACCTGTCGTACGACTTCGGCGGCGTCGGCGCCCGCAGGGACCTGGACGGGCCGGACGCCACGGGCGTGCACTTCGGCATCGGCCGCAACTCGGTGCCGCAGGTGGAGCCGGTGGAGAGCCGCTGCCCGCTGATCGTGGAGTCCATCGAGACGATCCAGGACTCCGGCGGCCCAGGACGGCGGCGGGGCGGGCTGGGCTCGCGGACGGTCTACCGGTTCCTGGCGGACTGCCACGTCACGACCCGCGGCGACCGGCTGCGCCTGGCGCCTCCCGGGCGGGAGGGCGGGCTGCCGGGGCGGCTGGGCGGCTTCTACCGGCGGCGGCTCGACGGGACGGTGGAGCGGCTGGCGTCCAAGGTGAACAACGTGCGGTTCGCGGCCGGGGAGGCGTTCATCGTGGAGACGACGGGCGGCGGCGGGCTGGGACCGCCGGGGGAACGGGATCCGGAGGCCCTCCTCGCCGACCTCGACGCCGGGCGCGTCTCACCGGACGGCGCGGCCCGCGACTACGGCGTCAGGCTCGCAGACGCACCAGCTCACCTGGATCGAAGGACACCTGGAAGGGCGTCGTCATGCTGAAAATGCCACCTGCCTTGTATGCGACCGGTCCCGCGTAAGAGTTTCCGTCGAGCTCGTAAACGTAGATCGTCGGCCCCTCCATCGGCTCGACCCGCCAGTAGAAGGGAACCCCTGCCTCAGCGTATGCCTCGACCTTCACCGCCCGGTCAACGGCCTTGCTGCTTGGGCTGACCACCTCGATGGCGAGGAGCAGATCACGGGGCGAGTACATGAGGTCCACGCCCTCGGAAACTTCCTCGGGCACGACGACGATGTCAGGGATGTAGAAGTTCTCGTTGCTGAACCTCACGTTGACGGTGGTCAGGCATTCCAACACGGGGGGCGCCGCACCTTGGAGGATGTGCACCAGCCTGGTGATCACGCGCTGGTGCTGGGGGGTTGGGGCAGGGCTCACTATTAGGCTCCCGTTGAAGAGCTCGTAACGGTTCCCGTCGTCAGGGAACTTGAGCAGGTCGTCGACGGTGAACGGCGGCGCACCGTAGAGAACCGTGCGCCTCGTCGTCGGCTCTTCAGCGGCCGTGCCGGTCTTCGGTCCGATCGTCGCCATTGCGGTCACCCACTCATTATCGGGAGTCTCGCCCTCGCCCACATGCTACTTCCCCCAGAAAACTCACTTTGAGTGACCGAGCCGCCACGCCTCGGCGCCACGGCGCACCGCCGTGTGCACCGCCCGCGCCACGCGGGCGCCCCACTCCGAGCGGGGGCCGCCGAAGACCTCCTGGGGGCCGGTGGCGGGGACGGCCACGCAGACCGCGTCGGACGCCGTCCCAGTACCCGGGAAGCCGGTTTCGATCATGGCTTGGGACTTCGCCTCGGTGACGGTCATCACCGTGTTGACCAGTGCCGCGTCCGTCATGGCTACCGGCAGGACGACGACGATGTTGATCGTGCCCACCCTGATCGGGGCGAGCTCGGGATCGGTGTGCCCCTCGGGGGCGGCGGCCCAGGTGGGCACGCGCAGGCCCACGGTGGCGTACGCCTCGGCGCCGCCGTCCGCGGCCCGGACGTACCGGTCGACGGAGGCGGCGGTCATCATCCCGACCCCGGCGCCCCGGGCGGGGCCGAGCGCGGCGAGGTGGTCGGCCGGGTCCATCCGCGCGTAGCCGGCCACCACCTGCGCGTTCAGCACCCACTCGCGCGCCCCGATCCCGCCGCCCAGCATCGCCGAGGAGATCATCCGCCAGCCGGGCCCGAACTCCCAGAGCAGCGACCCGAGCCGGGCCCCCTCCTCCGTCCGGTAGCTGAGTTTCACGGTCCTCCTCTGACCAGGTGCACGACGGGCCGCCCGTCGGGCCCCGGCTCGATCTTCACCCGCGCATCGAAGTGCCGGCCCACGAGGTCCTCGGTCAGCACCTGGGCGGGCTCGCCGGCGGCGGCGGCGCGGCCCTCGGCGAGGAGCAGGAGGCGATCGGCGTACAGGCCGGCCACGGTCAGGTCGTGCAGGGTGGTGACGACGGTGAGGCCGTCGGCCCGCCGCAGGCGGTCGATCAGCTCCAGGGCCTGCTGCTGGTGCCCGAGGTCGAGCGCGGTGGTGGGCTCGTCGAGCAGCAGCACGGGGGCCTCCTGGGCGAGCGCCCTGGCGAGCACCACGCGCTGCCGTTCGCCGCCGGACAGCTCGCCGGCGCGGCGCATGGCCAGCTCCGTCAGGTCCAGCCGCGCCAGCACCGACTCCGTCACCGACCGGTCGTGCCGGCTCTCGCGTCCCAGGTAGGGGATGTACGGGGTGCGTCCCAGCAGCGCGTAGTCGAAGACCGTCATGTCGGGCGGCAGGGCGGGCGTCTGCGGCGCGTACGCCACCAGCCTGGCCCGTTCGCGCGGCTTGAGCGCGGCGGCCGGCCGCGAGCCGAGCACGACCTCGCCCCGCCGCGCGACCAGCCCCATGACGGCCTTGAGCAGGGTGGACTTGCCGGCCCCGTTGGGCCCGATGACGGCGCACCACTCGCCGCGGCGCACGTCGAGGTCCACGCCCGACAGCACCTCGCGCCGCCCGAGCCGTACCGACAGTCCGTGTGCGCTGATCATGTGGCCGCCCGCCTGGTCACGCGCAGGACGGCGACGAAGAACGGCGCGCCGACGAACATCGTCACCACGCCGATCGGCAGCTCGGCCGGCGCGATCACGGTGCGGGCGACGAGGTCGCCCAGCACCAGGAACGCCGCCCCGCCGATCATCGACAGGGGCAGCACGATCCGGTACGAGCCGCCGGCCAGCCGCCGCACGACGTGCGGGATGACGATGCCGACGAACCCGATCAGCCCGCTGACCGCCACGGCCGCGGCGGTGGCCAGGGAGGCGGCCAGCAGCACGGTGAGGCGTACGCGGGCCGCCCGCACGCCGAGGCTGCCGGCCTCCTCGTCGCCGACGGACAGCACGTCGAGCATCCGCCCGTGCAGCAGGAGCAGCACGGAGGAGACGGCGGCGTACGGCAGGACCAGCCAGAGCTGGTCCCACCCGCCGCCGACGTCGCCGAGGATCCACGCGTAGACCCGCTGCAGCTCCTCGACCTTGAACTGCTGGATGAACGTCTGGATCGCGGTCAGGAAGGACGTGACCGCGACCCCCGCCAGCACGAGCGTGGCCGTGCCGCCGGCCCGCCCGGCGGTGCTGCCCAGCGTGTACGCCAGGAACACGCCCCCCACGGCCCCGAGGAAGGCGGCCACGGGGATGCTGCCCGCCACGGACGGCAGCAGCACGATGGCCGCGGTCGTCGCCAGCCCCGCGCCGGCGGCGGCGCCGAGCAGGTAGGGGTCGGCCAGCGGGTTGCGGAAGACGCCCTGGTAGCCGGCGCCCGCCATGGCCAGCAGCCCGCCGACCACGGCGGCGACCAGCACCCTGGGCAGGCGCAGCTCGAACAGCAGCCCCTGCTCGACGGGCGCCAGCCCCGAGTCCACGTGCACGAACGGCAGCCAGTCCGCCATCTGGAGCACGACCTGCCAGGGCGAGATGTCGGCCGCCCCGTCGAGCAGACCGGCGATCATGGAGACGGCCAGCACGCCCAGGGCGCACACCACCCACAGGGGTCTGGCCCTGGCCGGGCCCGCCTGCCTCACCACGTCAGTTCGCGCCCGCCTTGGCCGCGGCGGTCACGGACGCGCCGATGGACTCGGCGAGTTCGACCACGCGCGGGCCCCACCGGGAGGCGAGGTCGTCGTCGAGCTGGACGACCCGGTCGTTCTTGATCGCGGACAGGTTCTTCCAGCCCGGCCGGGCGGCCAGCGTCTCCTTGCTCTGCTGACAGCACTTGACGTCGGCCAGGAAGATCAGGTCGGGGTCGGCCTGGGCCACGAACTCGGCCGACAGCTTGGGGTAGCCGCCGGCCGCGTCGGGCGCCTTGTCGGCGATGTTGGTCAGGCCGAACATGGCGTAGACCTGGCCGATGAAGGTCTTGGACGTGACGGCGTAGGGGGTCTGGTCGAGTTCGTGGTAGTAGGTGAGCTTGCTGTCCTTGGGGGCCTCGGCGGCCAGCTTGTCCAGGGCGGTCTTCATGCCGGAGACGACCTCGCCGGCCTTGGCCTCGTTGCCGGTGGCGGCGCCGAGCTCGGTGATCTCCTCGTACGCCTCGTCCAGGTTCGTCGCGGCCGGCTGGTGCAGGACGGGCACGTTCAGCTTGCCCAGCTCGGCGACGACCTTGTCGAGGTCGTCGGAGACGACGACCAGGTCGGGCTTCTGGGCGACGATGGCCTCGACGTTCGGCTTGAAGCCGGACAGGGCGGTCTTGGGCGCCTCGGGCGGGTAGTTCGACCGGTCGTCCACCGCGACGACCTGGGGGCCGGCGCCGATGGCGAAGAGCGTCTCGGTGTGGGTGGCCGACAGCGAGACGATCCGCTTCGGCTTCTCGGCGATGGTGACCTTGCCGTTGGCCGCCTCGACGGTGACGGGGAAACCGGCGGCGGCCGCGCCGGAGGTGGGGGCGGTGCTGGAGGGGGCGGCGGGGGGCGCGGACGGGGAGGCTGTGGTGCCGCCGGTCTGGCCACAACCGGCCAGGACGAGCGTTCCCAGCAGCGCGCCCGCGAAGGCCGTGCGTACGGGCCTCACGAGTGGTCCTTTCACACTGTTCGGAACCGAGAGACCCGCGATGAGCGACGGATCACCCTTTTCCACGAGGGTTGATGACGTCAGCGCGGAGGCAGGCGACCTGGCTATGACAGTTGCGGGACAGCGCCGGACTCGCACCGGACTTCGCTGCGCTCTGCGCGTCGGACGTACGCTATCAATCCTCCTGAAGCCGCCCGCGTCAAGGGGTGAGTTGGGCCTCCGCCTCGGCGATGATCCGCTGGAGGCGCAGCCCGTGGGCGGCGTCGAGGGGGTGGCCGCCCTGGCGTACGGTCCTGGCGAACTCCTCGGCGACCGTCTCCAGGGGGTCCTCCTCGAAGTGCGGCAGGACGGCGCTGCCGGTGCGGCCGTAGACGGCGATGGTCTGCGGGGGCGCCTCGCCGGGCGTGGTCATGCACAGCGACACCTCGCTGACGGCCCCGCCCTCGTGTTCGAGCAGCAGGCCGGTCCAGCCGAGCGAGCGGCCGTGCGCGCGCACGCCGGTGACACGGCCGAGCGCGGCGTCCAGCACATCGATCACGTGCGGGCCGACGTCGAGCAGCGCGCCGCGCTCCAGCCGCCAGGGGGTGGCGAAGGGGTGGTCGCCGAGGAGGGTGCCGGAGATGTTCACGGCGTGGCCGCCGAACGGCTCGATCTCGGCGCAGCGGGCCAGGAAGTCGCGGGTCTGGGCGGCGTAGCGCAGCGTGAGCACCATCTGGGAGGGCACGCCCGTCTCGGCGATGACGTCGGCCAGGCGGCGGGCGTTGCCGAGGGAGTCGGCCAGCGGCTTCTCCAGCAGCAGGGCCTTGCCCGCGCGGGCGGCGCGGGCGGCGTACTCGGCCTGGACGGCGGGCGGGACGCAGAAGGCCACGGCCTCGCAGTGCTCGAACAGCTCCTCGATCCTGGTGAACACGGGCGCGCCGAGCTCGGCGGCGCTCTCGGGGCGCCTGGCCCACACCCCGGCCAGCCGCGTGTGCGGCCCCTTGGCCAGCATCGGCCCGTGTGCCATCCGTGCCCACGGCCCCGCTCCGACCAGCCCGACCGCCACCGGCTCCATACGTCCTCCTAGATCAGCTCAAAGCCACCATAGGGGACGTTCCAGGCAGAAGGTGTCAGCGGCGTCGACGGGTCATTGACGATCCCGCCACTGCTGGACGGCGTGCTGCGGGCGGTGCGCGAGGGTGCCCGAGTCGAGCACGAGGGTCTGGCCGGTGAGGCAGCGGGACTCCGCGCAGGCCAGGAAGGACACCAGGCCGGCCACGTCCTCGACCGTGCAGGCCCACGGCAGCAGGCGCTCGGCCGCCTTGTCGGCGAGCTGGGCGGGCGTCATCACGCGCCGGGCCGCCTCGGTGAGGACCAGGGCCGGGGCCACCGCGTTGCAGCGGATGCCGCGCGAGCCGTACATCGTGGCCACGTAGCGGGTGAAGCCGATCAGGGCCGCCTTCGAGGCGCCGTACGCGGCGTGCGCGACGTCCCCCACCAGCGCCGACACCGACGAGGTCAGCACGATGGCGCTGCCTTCGCCCATGGCGGGCACCGTGTGCTTGACCATGAGCATGGCCCCGCGCAGGTTGACCTCCATGGTGCGGTCCCAGACGGCCGTGTCGAGGTCCTCCAGGGCGCCGTCGCGGCCGTACACGTCGGGGTCGAGCGCGGCGGCGTTGGCGTGCAGCACGTCCAGCCGCCCGAACGAGGCCACCAGCGTCGCGACGGCCTCCTCCACCTGCTTCTCGTCGGAGACGTCGCAGGTCAGCGCCATCGCGGTGCCGCCGTGGGCGCGGATGCCGGCGGCGCAGGCGCGGGCGGCGGCCGAGCGCAGGTCGAGCACCCCGACGCAGGCCCCCTCGGCGGCCAGGCGGGCCGCGCAGGCCGCGCCGATGCCGGACCCGGCGCCGGTCACGAGCGCCACGCGCCCGTCGAAGCGCCCGCTCACCACTCCACCGCCAGCGACGACAGGCCGCGGCCGACGATGGACCTGCGGTAGGCGACGGCCTGGCCGGGCACCAGCCGCAGACGGGGCAGACGGTGGCCGAGCACCTCCAGCGCGGTGCGCAGTTGCAGCCGGGCGAGCGCGGCACCGACGCAGAAGTGGATGCCGTAGCCGAAGACCAGGTGCTCGGCCGCGTTCGGCCGGTCGATCACGAACCGGTCGGGATCGGGGAAGACGCTCTCGTCGTGGCCGGCCGAGTCGGTGGACAGCAGCACCAGGGCGCCGGCCGGGATGCTCACGCCGTGCAGGTCGATCTTGCGCGCCGCGTACCGGAACGAGCCCAGCGACGCGCCGTCGATGCGCATGCACTCCTCGGAGGCGTTCGCGAGCAGCGCGCCCGGCACCGGCCAGACCTCCTCCCGCAGCAGCCGCAGCACGGTGTTGCCGAGCTGGTTCGGGACGGTGTCGTTGCCGCCGAGCAGGATCGTGGAGATCAGCTCCACCACCTCGCGGTGGGTCAGCTCCGCGCCGATGAGCGCGGTCATCAGCGAGGTGAAGTCGTCGCGCGGGTCCTTGGCGCGGGCGGCGACCAGCCGGTCCACGTAGTCGAGGTAGTCCAGGAAGCTGCCGGCCAGCTCCAGCTGCCGCTCCGGCGGCTGGGGCGACAGGAACAGCTGGAACCAGTCCTTGACGTGCGCCTGGACGAACGCCTCGTCCGCCTCCGGCACCCCGATGAAGCGGGCGGTCAGTTTGATCGACGGCTCGTGGCCGAGCTCGGTGACGAAGTCCGCCTGCCCGCGCGGCGCCACCCGGTCGAGCAGGTCCTCGTTGAGCCGGCGGAAGCGCTGCTCCAGGGCGGCGACCGCGCGCGGCGTGAACGCCCTGGACACCGACCGGCGCAGCCGGGTGTGGTCCGGCGGGTCCACGTTGGCCACGAAGCTGGACAGGAACGAGCCGTGCTCGCCCAGCTTCTCCCGCGTCTCGCGGGTCAGGCTGCGCGAGATCGTCAGCGAGCCCGTGGAGGAGAAGCTCGCCGGATCGCCGTACGCGGCCCGCACGTCGGCGTGGCGGGTCAGCACGTACGCGCCGAGGTGCTCGCTCTTGAACACCGGCGACCCGGCGCGCAGCCGCCGCAGGAAGTCGTAGGGGGCGGCGACGTGCCAGTCCGACGTGACGTCGAAGTCCTCGATCATGCGAAGATCCTCCGCGGGTTGCCGACCAGCATCTGGTGGATCTGGTCGTCCGTGACGCCCCGCCGGCGCAGCTCGGGCAGCACGTCGCGGGAGACGTGCAGCAGGTGGTAGCGGGGATGCCGGCGCCGGACCACGTCGGCGTCGAAGCGGTCGTTGAAGCAGTAGGAGTCGTGGCCGAGCACCATCCGGCCGGCGTGACCGCGCGCGCACATCTCCGCCACGATCGCCACCCGGTCCTCGAACGGGCTGATCGTCTCGATGCCGAACCGGTCCATGCCCAGGTACGAGCCGCGCGCGACCAGCTCCTCCAGGTAGGCCATGTCGGTCGAGTCGCCGGCGTGCCCGATGACCACCCGGGTCAGGTCCACGCCCAGCGACTCCAGCAGGTCCTGCTGCTCCAGGCCGCCCTTGGAGGCGCTGTGGGAGTGGGTGGTGATCGGCGCGCCGGTCTCCAGGTGGGCCTCGGCGACCGCCCTGAACACCCGTTCGCAGCCCTTGGTCATGCCCAGGTGGTCGGAGGCGCACTTGAGCATGGCCGCCTTGACGCCGGTGCGCCCGATGCCCTCGGTGAGGTCGCGGACGAAGAACTCGGCCAGCCGATCCGGCCCGCCGAACAACGATCCCGGGCCCCGGTTGCCGAAGTAGGGCGGCAGCGCGTCGTAGGTGTAGAGGCCGGTGGCGGCCACGATGTTCACCTCGGTCAGCTCGGACACGCGCTGGACCGCGGGGACGTAACGCCCGAGCCCGACCACGGTGAGGTCCACGATCGTGTCCACGCCCTCGGCCTTGAGCGCGTCGAGCTTGCCCGCCGCCTCGCGGGCCCGCCGTTCCAGGTCCCAGCCCTCGGGGAGGTCCGGCCAGTTCCACAGGATCTCGGGGCTCAGCCCGAAGACGTGCTCGTGCATGAGCGTCGCGCCGAGCCCGGCGACCGGGCCTCTCACGGTTTCGGGCACGGGAACCTCTCGTGCTCGAACGGCTGGTTCACCCGCAGCCCGAGCCCGTCGGTCTGCCGGTAGGGCAGGCCCGTGTAGAGGGCGTCGGCGTCGAAGTAGGTGACGGTGAACGACAGGCGCGGGCGGTCACGGCGGTTGGCGGGGGCGCCGTGCACGGTCAGCGCGTGGTGCACGGTCGCGTCGCCGGCCTTGAGGTCGAGCGGCGGCGACAGCTCCAGCTCCTTGAGCCAGGGGTGCTGGCTGAGCTGGTCGTCGCCGGGCCGGGTGAAGCTGCGGCCGAGCAGGCCGTGACGGTGGGAGCCGCTGTAGAAGCGCAGCGACCCCATGTCGGCCGGCACGTCGGCCAGGGCGAGCCAGACGGTCAGCATGGCCGAGCGGTCCATCGGCATCCAGGGGAAGTCCTGGTGGAACTCGGTCGCGCCGTGCTCCCCCGCCTCCTTGACCAGCAGGTTCGTCACCTGGACGCGGACGGCGCGCACGCCGCGCAGCAGCCGGACGGCGGTGCGGCCCATCCCCGGGCTGAGGGTCAGCGCGCCGAACAGCTCGTCGCCGGCCGCGATGTCCCTGGACTGCCCGAACGCCTGGTCGACCAGCGTCTCGTGGCTCCTGGACCGGGCATCGAGCTGGCGCAGGGCCCGCTCGCGGAGCTCCGCGGCCAGGTCCGGCTCGATCAGCCGGCCGAGCCTGACCCATCCGTGCTCATGGAAGAACGCCGCCTCGTCGTCGCTCGCCTGGCGCACGGGGATCTCCATGGGGCCAGTCTGCACCTAAAGCAAGCGCTTGGTAAGACGCGTGGCGATGATTGTGGTCCGGCCGGCTCGTCGCCGACGTGCTCGGACAGCCGCCCCCACCACCGCGCCAGAGCTTTGCGGCACAGCAGGACGAGCAGCACGAGCACGACGAACCAGACCGGGTGCTGGAAGAACCTGACGAGCTCGTCGAGCGAGGGCGGCTTCATGGGCGCTCCACCGGGGCGGTCCCCGAATTCCAACGGCGTTCCCCCGCCCCGG
Source organism: Nonomuraea fuscirosea (assembly GCF_035917475.1). Taxonomy (NCBI): domain Bacteria; kingdom Bacillati; phylum Actinomycetota; class Actinomycetes; order Streptosporangiales; family Streptosporangiaceae; genus Nonomuraea; species Nonomuraea fuscirosea. Next base: position 6,494,254 of record NZ_CP109074.1, read on the forward strand.
CCCCGCGACTAGGATACCAAGCAAGCATTTGGTCCAGCGAAGGGGCGCGCCGATGCGGCGGTTCAGGTTCGGGGCGGTCGTACGGGACGCGGCGTCGGCGAAGGAGTGGGCGGACAAGGCCAGGCGGCTGGAGGACACCGGGTTCGACGTGCTGCTCGCCCCCGACCACCTGATGGGGCCGAGGTTCGCCCCCATCGCCGCCCTGACCGCCGCCGCCTGCGCCACTACCCGGCTGCGGGTCGGCACGCTGGTGTTCGCCAACGACTTCCGCCATCCGGCCGTGCTGGCCAAGGAGGCGGCCACGCTCGACGTGCTGTCCGGCGGGCGGCTGGAGGTCGGCATCGGCACCGGGTGGATGGCGGGCGACTACGCCGGGGCCGGGCTGGAGCTGGCCCCGCCGGGCGTCAGGATCGAGCGGCTGCGGGAGGCGCTGGCCGTGCTCAGAGGACTCTGGGGCGAGGGCCCGTTCGACTTCGCGGGGCGGCACTACCGGATCTCCGGCCTCGACCAGCGGCCCAAGCCCGTGCAGCGGCCGGGCCCGCCGCTGGTGATCGGCGCGGGCGGGGCCAGGATGGTGCGGCTGGCGGCCGAGGAGGCGGACGTGGTGAACATCGGCACGCGGGTGCTGCCGGACGGGAGCGGGCCCGACGCGGCGGACGGCGGGCGGCCCGCGCTGCTGGCCAAGCTCGCCGCCGTACGGGAGGCGGCGGGCGACCGGTACGCGCGGCTGGAGCTGGGCACGAGCGTCATGCAGGCGGGCGAGCGGAAGCCGGAGGAGGCGTGGAGCGCGGCCGACAGCTCCGTCCTGGACGGGACGCCCCAGGTGCTCCTGGGCACCCGTCACGACATAGCCGACAAACTCCGCTACTGGCGGGATGAGCACGATATTTCGTATTTCGTGGTGCATCATGAGCGCGACCTGGCCGCGTTCGAGCCCGTCGTCGAGGAGCTGGCCACCTGACGCGACCACGCGAGCGGCCGTGCCCGATGATGGGACCATGAACGAGATGCTGCTGCTCCGGCACGGTGAGACCGAGTGGAGCAAGGCGGGCAGGCACACGGGCCGTACCGACCTGCCTTTGACGGAGCACGGCGAGGAGCAGGCCAGGGCGCTGGCGCCGCTGGTGAAGGAGCCGTTCGGCCTGGTGCTGGTCTCCCCCGCCCAGCGGGCCAGGCGCACGGCGGAGCTGGCCGGCCTGAGCGGTTACGAGGTGGACCCCGACCTGTGGGAGTGGGACTACGGCGGCTACGAGGGCATCACCACGCCCGACATCCGCGCGGACCGGCCCGGCTGGTACCTGTGGCGCGACGGCGTGATCCCCGGCGACGCCGATCATCCGGGCGAGAGCGCCGCGCAGGTGGCCGCGCGCGCCGACCGGGTGATCGCGCGGGCGCGGGAGGCCGACGGCCGGGTGGCGGTGGTGGCGCACGGCCACTTCCTGCGCGTGCTTGCCGCCCGCTGGCTGGGCCTGGCGCCCGAGGAGGGCAGGCTGCTCAAGCTCGACACCGGCACGTACTCGCGGCTCGGCTTCGAACACGCCGAACCCGTCCTCACCACCTGGAACGCCCCGGTCGGCTGAGCCGCCGACCGGGCCCGCGACCGACCGGAACGGGCGGGCCGAGCGGGCGCGTCAGCCGACCTTCGCGCGCAGGGCCGACTCGTGCAGGGCCCGGCTCACCAGCCAGCCGCGCAGCGACCCCAGGCCGGGATCGTAGGTCTGCGGGCTCTCCCAGAGCGCGACGAACACGTTCTGGGTGATCTCCTCCGCGGTCGCCTGGCTGCCGGTGACCTTGGCCGCCACGCCGAACACGTACGAGCCGTGCAGGTCGTAGGCCTCGGCCAGGGCGTCGAGGTCGCCGGCCGTCAGCCGTGCGCACAGGTCCATGTCGCTCATCGGTCGCATCCCAGCGTGGCGGCGGCGCGGATCAGGTCACGGGCGAGGGAGGGATCGCCCTCGGCGGCGTACGGGAACGAGCCCGGCGGCCACCGGTCGGCCAGCAGGCGGCAGAAACCGACCGCGTCCGCCGAGATGAGCACGGCGACGTGGTCGGAGGCGGGCGAGAGCGGGATCGTCCAGGTGCCGCCGCCCGGGCCGGTGAGCACGATGGTGGCGGAGACGTCACGGCGCGGGCCCCTCATCGCGCGCGGCAGCAGCGCGAGCCCGAACTCGGCGATCATGTGCACGTGCTCGGGACGCGGCGCGGCGCGGGAGCGGTCGGTGGCGGCCCTGATGTCGTCGGCGTGCGTCCAGGTCTCGAACGTGCGCTGGATCATGGCCTGGCGCAGCGGCGCGCGGGCCGGGCGGGCGCCGGCCAGCGAGACCTCCACGCCCATGAGCACCTCGCTGCTGGCGGAGACCCGTTCCAGCAGGGATCCGGCCTGCTCGCGCCAGCGCCGGTGCGGGGGCGCGCCCGCGTCGCGGCCCGGCAGGCCCATGAACGCCGCCACGGTCGCGTCGTTGGCGGTCAGGTGCTCGACCAGCCCCCTGACGGTGCCGTGCCGGGCGATCGGGGCCTCCCACTGCGGCGCGCTCAGCTCCGCGAGCAGTTCGTCCATGACGGCGACCTGCTCGGCGTAGGGGGTGGCCACGCCGGCCACGCCCACCGCGGCGGGGCTGCGGCGGCGCCGCGCCATGGACAGCACGGCCGCGCGCAACGCGGGCGGCGGCGGGACGGCCGTGCCGGGCTGGTCGAGCAGGGCGACGGCGGCACCGCAGTCGGGGCACGAGGCGACGTGATCGTCCGGTCGCTGCCCGTTGTAGAGGTATGAGTCTGACATGACCACCTCCGCGGCCGACGCTAGGCCGGCGGTCCTCCCGGAGCCAGGCGGCAACCGGGGAAGGGTGCCAGAAGCGTCTCACGCCAGCGGCCTTCCAGATAGTCGCGAGCCCGTTTTCCCCAGTCCAGCAGCCGGGAATCGGGCGCCACCTCGTCGTCGAGGCCGAGCGCGGCGTCCCTGGCGCGCTGGGTGGCCAGGTGGTCGTCCAGGGAGACGGCCCACAGGGTGACCACCTCGGTGTCGCAGAAGAGCACCTCGTACAGGCCGGCGAGGGTGTGGCCGTGCTCGGCGAGGACGGGCGCGCGCTCGGTGCGTACGGCGTGCAGGTAGTCGAGGGCGGCGCCGGGGCGTACCCGGGCGCTCTCGAAGAGGTAGAGCTCGGCGGCGGGAGCCGCGGACAGCGGCGGGCAGCCGGGTGCGGCGCCGAGCGGCCGGGAGAAGGCGGAGAAGCGCAGGTCGTCGATGTCGGACAGGAACAGGCGCTCGTCCACGCCCTGGTAGATCTCCATCATCTGCCGCCAGCCGCCGTCCCAGCCGCCGTGGCAGTCCCAGAGGGTGACGGCCTTGAACTGCGGATGGCCGGTGATGCCGACCGCGTAGAAGGCGCCGACGAGGTCGATCTCGCGGGACCTGATGGACATGCCGGAGGTGAGCGACGGCGCGGTGCGCGTCTCGTCCTCCCGCTTGTAGCGGGTCAGCCAGGTGAGGTACTCCAGGGGACGCCTGGAGTTCATCGGCCGGAAGTCGACCTCCTCGATCAGGTGGATCGCGCGCCGCACCACGCCTCCTCTACCAAGCGGTTGCTTGGCCCGAGGATAGCGATCAGGCGGGCGTCTGGGAAGGTTGCGGTCCCCGGCCGGTCAGCCACTCCAGCACCCTGCGGTGCCCGGAGGCGGCGTCCTCGAAGTGGCCCCAGTGCCAGTAGCGGGGCTGGTCACGCAGGCCGGTCACCCAGGTCCGGTAGGAGACGGTCGCCCCCGCGGTGGCCGGCGCCACGCCGTAGGTGCGGATCACGACCTTGCCGCCCGGCGCGAACAGCACGTCGTCGGCGATCGGATACAGGGTCATCTGGTCGAGCATGACCTGATCCTGACCGCAGGAGGAGGCCGGGCGGTTACGCCTCCGGCGCGCCGCCGTTAAGCGGGCGCGCCGGAGGTTACAACGCTGTTAAACGAGAAGGCCGTCGAACTCTCCGTCCTTCACCCCGAGCACCAGGGCCCGGATCTCGTCGCGGGTATAGATGAGGGCGGGGCCGTCGGGGAAGCGCGAGTTGCGCACCGCGATGCCGCCGTCGGGCAGCTCCGCGAGTTCCACGCAGTTGCCCTGCGAGTTGCTGTAGCGACTCTTGCGCCAGGCGACCTGGGTCAGGTCCGCCGCGGGCATGCCGTTGTAGGTCTGGTTCATCTACATCTTTCTGAGAAGACCGCCGATGAGCTCGACGGTGCCCCCTGGCGTGGTGCTCTCCACGCACAGCTGCTCCATGGCCGTGAGGTACGGGTCGATGTCCTCACGCTTGTCCAGGTACAGGGCACCCCAGAGCTGCTCGACATAGACAACGTCCGACAAGTCGGACTCGGGAAACCGCAAGATGCTGAACGCGCCCCCTTCGGCGGCATGTTTGCCGAACCTGAAGGGCATCACCTGGAGGGTGATGTTGGGAAGGGCGGCGACTTCAAGCAGATGCTGGAGCTGCTCGGCCATGACTTCCCGCCCGCCGATGGTCCGCTTGAGCGCCGCCTCGTCGATGACGGCCCACAGACGGGGGCCGTCCTTCTGGGTGAAGCGCTCCTGGCGCTGCATGCGCATGTGCACGCGCCGCTCGATTCTCTCCGGACTCGCATCGGGATTGCCCAGCTGGAAGACCGACCGCGCGTACGAGGCCGTCTGCAGCAGGCCGGGCACGAACTGCACCTCGTAGGTGCGAATCACGCTCGCGGCCTCCTCCAGGCCGATGTACGTGGTGAACCACGACGGCAGTTCGGCGGAGTATTTGTGCCACCACCCAGGGGTGTTGGCCTCGCGCACCATCTCCAGCAGAGCACGGCGTTCGGCATCGTCGACGACGCCGTACAGGGTGAGAAGGTCTTCTACGTCACGTGTCTTGAACCCGACGCGGCCGAGCTCCATCCGGCTGATCTTGGACTCGGACGCCCGGATGTGGAATCCGGCCTGTGCCCGGTCGAGCCCGCTGGCCTCGCGGAGACGCCTGAGGCTCGCCCCCAGCATGATGCGCCTTACGGTCGAACCGGAACCGGGCGGATCAATCGACACGTGCTGCTCCTTGGTCGTTTCCTTGCGACACAGTCTGTCACTTCACGGCCGAAAGATCATGGGCCGCGGACAAGATCCCCTTTCCCCCATATTGACCATTTGAGGGCAACCGTAGCGCGTGCACGAGTTGTCTGCACGTGCATTCGCTCTTGCACCTGCACGAGAGTTTGGCGCAGAATGATCTACGTGCATCAAATCTCCGCGCACGGCCAGTGGACCACGTTCGATTGGTGGCCCCCGATCGGCTGGTGGCCGGAGGCCGCCGGCGATCTGCTGGTGCCCGGACCCTCCGCGAGCGCCACGTTCGTGCTCCCGCCCACCGCCTCCTCGGTCCATGCGGCCCGGAGCTTCACCGCCGGCGCCCTGACGGGCTGGGGCCTCGGCGCGGAGCTGGCCGACAACCTCGAACTGGTGGTCTCCGAGCTCGCCACCAACGCGCTGCGTCACGGCCTGTGCCTCGACGACCCGCGCCGCGAGCGCACGGTCCACATGTCACTCGTCCGCCGCGGGCCGCTCATCACCTGCGCCTTCACCGATCCAGGCTCCTCGGTGCCGGTGCTGCGCTACCCTGGGCCTCTCGACACCGGCGGCCTCGGACTCCACATCGTCGAATCACTCAGCCTCCGCTGGGGCTGGTCCGCACTCGCGCCTCACGGAAAGATCGTCTGGGCAGTCCTCTCCTGACCGGGGGTGATCTGCATTACCGTGGATGGTCATGGCTCACGGTGAGTCCGGCGCGCGACCCCATGAGAGTGCTGACAGATGGAAGATCACCTGCTCGGCTGGCTGCGACAACTAGACGAAGACCGGCTTGGCCGCATCCTGGCGAACAGGCCCGACGCCATCGCCGCGCCCTGGCCCAGGCGGCTCGACACCCTGGCCCAGCGGCTCGGCAACGGCTTCGCCGTGATGGAGACCCTGCGCGGGCTGCCGCTGCCCTGCCTGCAGCTCGCCGAGGCCGCGCTGGCCATGACGCGGCCCACCCTGGAGACGCTGGCGCGCTTCGTCGACGCGCGCCCCGAGGACGTCGCCCCCTGGCTGGAGCACCTCTACGACCACGCCCTGGCCTGGCCGGGCGACGACGGGGTGATCCACCTCGCCGAGGGCGTCACCCGCTACTGGTCCGCGCCCCTGAGCCTGGGCGAGCCGCTCGATCACTACCTCAACTCCTGGTCCATCAGCAACGACGCGCTGCACGCGCTCGCCCGCGCGCTCGGCCTGCCCGCCCACGGCAACAAGCGCCGCATGATCGCCCGCGTCATCGACACGCTCGGTGACCACGGCCGGATCAAGGCGCTGATGGGCAACGCGCCCGAGGGCACCGTGGCGCTGCTCGACCGGTTCGCCTGGGAGGGGCCCGCGCTCGACGTCGACGGCGGCCGGTTCGTCGTGCCCGGCACGCCCGAGAAGTGGTGCGCCGACCACGGCCTGCTCTTCCGGCCGAGCTGGCACGTCGCGGAGATCCCCCGCGAGGTGGCGATCTGCCTGCGCGGCCCCGCCTACCACCCGCCCTACCGTCCTGAGGCGCCCGAGGTGGCCACCATCCCGGTCGATCCCGAAGAGGTCGACCACCTGATGACGCTGGCCGCGCCGCACGTGGTCGAGCGGTGCGCCGCCCTGCTCGACAACACCTCCAAGACGCCGCTGCCGCTGCTCAAGACCGGCGGCGTGGGCGTGCGCGAGGTCCGCAGGGTGGCCAAGGAGACCGGCTGCGACGAGGACGAGACCCGGCTGCTGCTCGAAGTGTGCACGGTGGCCAGACTGCTGGCCTGGGACGAGCCGTCCGGCGGCATGATCCCCACCGAGCGCTTCGACCGGTGGCGGCTCGACGAGGGCTCGGCCCGGCTGCGGGTGCTGCTCGCGGCCTGGTGGCGAATGGAACGATCTTCTCTGCGCAGGATCGACGGCAAGTACGGCACCGTGCTCGGCGACGACCCGGCCGGCGGCGCGCTCGCCCGCATCCGCAGAGCGGTGCTGTCGGTGCTGGCCCACCTGCCCGCCGGCACGGCCTTCGCCGACCGCGACAGCCTCATGAGCAGCGTCCACTGGCACGCGCCGCTGATCGACGTGCCGCTGCTGCGCGAGTGCGCGCCCGCGGTGCTCGACGAGGCCAGGCTGCTCGGCCTGCTGGCCAACAACGCGCTCACCGACCTCGGCCGCGCGCTGGCCGGCCTGGGCGCGAAGGCCGGCGACGAGAACGACGACGCCGTCCCCGTGGTCGAGCACGATCCGGTCCTGGCCGAGGCCGCCACCCGGGCGCTGGCCAGCGTACGCAGGAGCGCCCTGTTCGGGCCCGACCTGACCGCGGTGGTCACCGGGCCGCCGTCGGCGGAGCTGGCGGCGCTGCTCGACCGGACCGCCGAGCGCGAGTCGAGGGGCGCGGCCTCGGTGTGGCGCTTCACCACCGAGAGCGTGCGGCGGGCGCTCGACCGTGGTTACGAGGCCGACGACCTGCTCGACGAGCTGGCCACGGTCGGCACCATCCCGCAGCCGCTCGAATACCTGGTCCGCGACACCGCCCGCAGGCACGGCGAGGTCACGGTCAGCACGGTCGGCTGCGTCGTGCAGGCCCCCGACCCGGCGTTGCTGGCCGAGATCGCCGCGCACCGGCGGCTCGGGCGGCTCGGCCTGCGCCTGCTGGCGCCCACGGTGCTGGTCAGCGGGGCGCCGGCCGATCGCACCCTGGCGGCGCTGCGCGAGGTCGGCTACTCCCCCGTGCCCGTCTCCGACACCGGCGAGATCACCATCCACCGGGTCAGGTCGGAGGAGCCGGCCAACGGCAAGCTCATCCTGCTGCCCGGCGGGCAGGTGGCCGAGCTGGCGGAGTTCCCCGGCCTGGCCGAGCTGGAGGCGCCCGCGTACATGCTCGCCGAGCCGGCGCCCGACCCCTACGAGCACGCCCGCCGCCTCGTCGCCGCCGGCCGGAGCGAGGAGGCCAAGAACGGGCGCACCTGGGCCATCATCGGCCGGATGGCGACCAGGCTGCCGACGGCGCAGCAGTCGCTGCTCGGGTTCGTGGTCGACCGGGGCGTCCGCGCGGGCATCACGCTCACCGACGGGCTGACCGCCACGATCAGTCACGGCGAGCTCAAGGGCGCCGCGCTGGACGCGTGGTGCGAGGAGGCGGGCGACTACCTGGAGTTCCCCCTCGCCGAGATCGTCGAGGTGCGCGGCGCCTACTGACCCGGGGGTTACGTGAGCGGCTTCGCCTTCTTCAGGTTCGCGACCAGGCCCTCCAGGAAGGCCGCGTAGCCCAGGTAGCTGTAGGGCGCCTCGGCGTTCCACGGGTAGAGCTGGCCCGCCTCGACCGCGGGGAGCTCGGCGAAGGTGGGCTTCTTCATCATCTCCTCGGGCTTGAGCGCCTGCGTACGGGTGTCGTACAGGATCACGTCGGCCTCGTAGGTGTCGGCGTTCTCCCAGCTGAGCGTCTGGAAGAAGCCGCCCTCGTCCACCTTGGCCGGCGTGACCACGTTCAGGCCGGCGTCCTTGAGGTGCACGATGTCCGGGTACTCCGGCGGGTTGACGATCCAGAACGCGTCCGCGCCGCCCGACACCATGAGGATCTTGAGGTTGCCGAACGCGGCGAGCTCCTTGGTGGCCGCCTCCATGCGGGCCTTGGCCTCCGGCACCCCCCGCATGTCCGCGCCGAGGGACTTGGCCAGCGCCTCGTAGGTGCCGATCACCTCGGTGGCGCTCTTGCCGGTCAGCATGACTCCGACGCTGGGGGCGACCTGCTCGATGGTCTCCTTGGACTTCTCGGGCACGTACCAGAGGGTGTCCTTGACGTACATGCTGCTGACCAGGAGGTCGGGCTGGAGGCCGATGTACTGCTCGACGTTGAACTCGTCCCAGACGTTGCCGAGGCCGGTGACCTTGGTGATGTCGACGTTGCCGACCTGCGGGTCCTTGCTGCCGTCCTTGAGCTTGTGCGGGCCGAAGACGGCGATGGGGCGCACGCCGAAGTCCCAGAGGGCGGCGGCCGAGCCGACCTGGGCCACGATCCTGCCGGGGACCTTGGGCTGCTCCAGCTTCTTGCCGCGGTCGTCGGTGAAGGTCCAGCTCCGCGCGGCCGGGGACGCGCCGCCCGCCGGATCCGCCGTCCCGGCGCCGCCGTCGCCGCACGCCGCGAGTGTCAGGGCCACCGCGAGGCCTGCCGCGCCCGACAGGAAGCCCCGGCGAGCCAGTACCGGTCCTGACATGTGGATCTCCTTGGTTAGGGTTGCCTTGTCATCCGCCCATTAGATTAGCCTTGCCTAAGTTTGACCTGCGACGAGAGGGGGTCGGGTGCGCCCGGCTGAGGACACGGCCGCTGTGAGCGCTTCCGTGAGTGCTTCCGGGGCGGGCGGTGAGCGAACGGCGAAGGGCCGGCCTCCTGCGCTGGTGGCCGGCCTGCTCGTCACGCTCGCCGTGCTCGTCCTGGTCGCCCTGGCCAGTGTGGCGCTGGGCGCGCGGTCGGTGTCGTTCGGCACCGTCATCGACGCCTTCGTGGCCCCCGACGGCTCCAGCGACCACACGGTCATCCGCGAGCTGCGGGTCCCGCGCACGCTGCTCGGCCTGGGCGTGGGCGCCACGCTGGGCCTGGCCGGGGCGCTCATGCAGAGCCTGACCCGCAACCCGCTGGCCGACCCGGGGCTGCTCGGCATCAACGAGGGCGCGGCGCTGGGCGTCACGCTGGCGCTCGGCCTGTTCGGGCTCAGCGACCCGGCCGTCTACGTGTGGTTCGCCTTCGGCGGCGCCGCGCTGGCCTCGGCCGCCGTGTACGCGCTGGCCTCCTCGGGCCGCTCGGGTTCGAGTCCGGTACGCCTGGCGCTGGCCGGGGTCGCCTTCGGCATGGTGTGCACGGCGGTCGCCTCGGCCATCCTGCGCATGGATCCGCAGACCTTCGATCGGATGCGGTTCTGGCTGACCGGCTCGCTGGCCGGGCAGACGGCGGACACGCTGGTGCGGCTGGCGCCGTTCATGATCGCGGGGCTGGTGCTGGGCCTGCTGCTGGCCAGGCCGCTCAACCTGCTGGCGCTCGGCGACGACGCGGGCAAGGCGCTGGGCGTGGCGGTGAACCGGACCAGGATCCTCACCGGCGTGGCCGTCACGCTGCTGTGCGGCGCGGCCACCGCCGCGGCCGGGCCGCTGTGGTTCGTCGGGCTGATCGTGCCGCACGCCGTGCGCGCCGTGGTGGGGCCCGACCAGCGGTGGGTGCTGCCGTACTCGGCGCTGGCCGCGCCGGTGCTGCTGCTGGGGGCCGACGTGGCAGGGCGGCTCATCGCCCGGCCGGGAGAGGTGCAGGTGGGGATCGTGTGGGCGGTGATCGGCGCGCCGATCTTCATCATGCTGGCCAGGCGGAAGCGGGTGGCGGCGCTGTGAACGACCGTGTCGGCTCCCGGCTCGTACGGCCGAGGGGGGTGGCGGGGCTGTGAACGTCCGCGTCGGCCCCTGGTCCGTACGGCTGGCGCCCCGCGCCCTGTTCGTCACCGCGCTGCTCGTCGTGGCCGGTTTCTGCGTCACCGTGGCGGCGCTGTCCACCGGCGAGTTCACCGTGCCCGTCCCCGACATCCTCGACGCGCTCTTCGGCCAGGGCACCCCGGTCGCCGAGCTGATCGTCGGCAAGCTGCGCGCCCCGCGCGTGGTGACGGGCCTGCTGGTCGGGGCCGCGTTCGGGATCAGCGGCGCCATCTTCCAGAGCCTGACCAGGAACCCGCTGGGCAGCCCCGACTTCATCGGCTTCACCGCCGGGGCCTCCACCGGCGGCATCGTCGCCGTGGTCTCGGGCGGCTCGGCCGCGATGATCGCGGGCGGCGCGCTGACGGGCTGCGTGGTCACGGCGGTGCTGGTGTACGCGCTGGCCTACCGGGGCGGTGTGCAGGGCTACCGGCTGGTCCTGGTCGGCATCGGGGCGAACGCGCTGCTGGTGGCGCTCAACTCGTACCTGCTGACCAGGGCCAACATCAACGACGCCGCCACTGCGGGAGCCTGGCTCACCGGCAGCCTCAGCGGGCGCGGCTGGGACCACGCGCTCCCGGTCGCGCTGGCGCTGCTGGTGCTGCTGCCGGTGTGCGCGTACGTCTCCCGGCCGATGCGCATGATCGAGATGGGCGACGACGCGGCCAGGGCCATGGGCATCAGGGTCGAGATCGTCCGTGGGGCGGCGCTGACGGCCGGCGTGCTGCTGTCCGGGGTGGCCACGGCCGCCGCCGGGCCCGTCGTCTTCGTCGCCCTGGCCGCGCCGCAGCTCGCCCGGCGGCTCACCCGCTCGCCGGGGGTGACCATGGGGGCCTCCGCGCTCATGGGCGCCGTGCTGCTGACCGGCGCCGACCTGGCCGCCCAGCGGCTGCTCGCCCCCACCCAGCTGCCCGTCGGCGTGCTGACCGCCGCGATCGGCGGCACGTACCTCGTCCTGCTCCTGCGAAAGGACCGCCACTGATGGCCACCTCCGCGCGCCTGTCCGGCACCGGGCTCACCCTCGCCTACGACCAGCGGATCGTGGCCGCCGGCCTGGACGTGACGATCCCCGACGAGTCCTTCACCGTGATCATCGGGCCGAACGCCTGCGGCAAGTCCACGCTGCTGCGGGCGCTGGCCAGGATGCTGAAGCCGAGGACGGGCGCGGTGCACCTGGACGGCAGCGTGATCACGTCGCTGCCGTCGAAGGAGGTGGCGCGGCGGCTCGGGCTGCTGCCGCAGAGCTCGCTCGTGCCCGACGGCATCACGGTGGCCGACCTGGTGGCCAGGGGCCGTTACCCGCACCAGCGGCTGATGCGGCAGTGGTCCAGGGCCGACGAGACGGCGGTGGCGCAGGCCATGCGCGCCACCGACGTGACCGACCTTGCGAACCGGATCGTGGACGAGCTCTCCGGCGGGCAGCGGCAGCGGGTGTGGCTGGCCATGGCGCTGGCGCAGGAGACGCCGATCCTGCTCCTGGACGAGCCGACCACGTTCCTCGACATCTCCCACCAGATCGAGGTGCTCGACCTCTGCGCGGACCTGCACGAGGAGGGGCGGACGATGGTGGCGGTGCTGCACGACCTGAACCAGGCGTGCCGGTACGCCACACACCTGATCGTGATGCGCGACGGGCGCATCGTGGCCGAGGGCGAGCCGGCGGAGATCGTCACGCCCGACCTGGTGCGCCAGGTGTTCGACCTGCGCTGCGAGATCATCCCGGACCCGCAGTCGGGCACCCCGCTCATCGTCCCCGAGGCCCGCCGCCGCGTACCGGCCTGACACCCCCGGCGCGGGCGGCGGCGCTGTGCCGAGCGTTTCCTCTGGAACGCGGCAAAAGACGTGGAACGGTGAGCCGTCCGCGGGAGACCCTCTGCGCGACAACGCAGAGAACTCTCCCAAGGGGATCACATGGACCACGCCGTCGTCATCGGCGCCAGCATGTCGGGATTACTGTCCGCGGCGGCACTGCACCGGCGCTTCGCCCGGGTCACGGTGCTCGACCGCGACACCCTGCCGGACGCGGACGCGCACCGCAAGGGCGTCGGGCAGAGCCGCCACGCGCACGGCCTGCTCGCCAGGGGCAGGGAGGTCATGGAAGAACTGCTGCCCGGCATCACCGCCGAGCTCGTCGCCCGGGGCGCGCTGCACGGCGACATGCAGGAACGGGCCCGCCACGTGCACGCCGGGTTCCGGCTGGCCAGGGGCACCTGCGGCCTGGCCGGGCTGCTGGTCGGCCGGCCGCTGCTGGAGGGCCAGGTCCGCCGCAGGACGAGCGCGCTGCCGGGGGTGCGGGTGCTGTCCGAGCGGGCCGTCACCGGCCTGCTGACCGAGCAGGGCCGGGTCACGGGGGTGCGGCTGGCCGACGGGGAGGCGATCCCGGCCGACCTCGTCATGGACGCCTCCGGCCGGGGCTCGCGCACGCCGTCCTGGCTGGGCGAGCTGGGCTACGAGCCGCCGCGCGAGGAGCGGGTGGAGATCGACGTACGGTACGCGACGTGGGAGTTCCTGCGCCGCCCCGACCACCTCGGCGGCGACCAGGTCGTGATCATCGGGCCCACGCCGGAGACGCCGCGCGCGGGTGTGGCGCTGGCCCTGGAGGACGACCGGTGGATCGTCACCCTGGTCGGGTACGGGGAGGGCGCGCCGCTCGACCTGCCCGGCTTCGCCGCCTACGCCGCCACCCTGACCGTCCCGGACATGCACGAGCTGATCACGACGGCCGAGCCGATCGGGCCGCCCCGCGCGTACCGTACGCCGACCGCCGTCAGGCGCCGCTACGAGCGGCTGTCCCGCTTCCCCGAGGGCCTGCTGGTCACCGGCGACGCCGTCTGCGCCTTCAACCCCCTGTACGGCCAGGGCATGACGGTCGCCGCCATGGAGGCGGGCGCGCTGCTCGACCCGGACCTGAGCTCGCGCCCGTTCTTCCGGCGGATCGCCGGGATCGTGGACACGCCCTGGGAGATCACCGTCGGCGGAGACCTGCGGCTGCCCGGCGTCCAGGGCGACCTGACGCCGAAGATGCGGCTCGTGCACGCCTACCTCGACCGCTTCCACGCCGCCGCCGCGCACGACCCCGAGCTGACCCGGCGCTTCCTGCGGGTGACGAACCTCTACGATCCGCCACCCGCGCTGATGAGCCCCGCCGCGCTGCTCAGAGTGCTGCGCAGCGGCGGACAGCGAGCAGTGCCAGTGCCCGCGTGACCTCGTGCAGCTCCTTCAGCCGCACCTGCTCCCTGGGCGCGTGCGCGAACCGCACGTCGCCGGGGCCGTAGTGCAGGGTGGGGATGCCGCCCGCCGCGTACAGGCGCAGATCGCTCCCGTACGGCGCCGCCGACTCGACCGGCCGCACCCCGGTCGTGTCCGCCACCGCGCTGCTGACCTGGTCGAGCAGCTCGTGCCCCGCGGGCAGCCGGCCGCTGGCGAACTGGCCGCCCGGCCACGTCACCACCGGCGGGTTCTCCCGCAGCCAGGGGTGCGCCACCTCCGCGACGGCCCGCTCGAACGCCGCCCTGGCCGCGGCCGGGTCCTCGTCCAGCCGCACCCCGAGCCGGCCCTCGGCCACCAGCAGGTCCGGCACGGTGCTGGCCCAGTCGCCCGCCCGCACGGTCCCGACCTCGATCGGGTACGGCGTCGCGGTGCCCGCGAAGTGCTCGGGCACGTCCCGGTTCCGCTCGGCCTCCAGGCGCCTGATCGCCTCGAACACCGGCCAGAACACCTCGACGGCGTTGACCCCCTCGTGCCTCGTGGCGCCGTGCGCCGCCCGTCCGGCGATCTCCAGCCGGAACGTCAGCGCGCCCGCGTTCGCCGTGATCACCGCGCCGCTGGTGGGCTCGCTGATCACCGCGGCCTCGGCCGTGTGCCCCCTGGCCAGGGTGGCGAACGCGCCGAGCCCGCCGTCCTCCTCGCTGATCACGCACTGCACGGCCAGCGGCCTGGCCAGCCGGACGCCCGACCTGGCGATGGCCCGGGCCACGGCCAGGTTCGCGACCAGGCCCGCCTTCATGTCGCAGGCGCCCCTGCCGTGCAGCGCGCCGCCCTCGATCCGGGCGGCGAACGGGTCGCTGCCCGCCCACTTGGCCAGGTCACCGGTCGGGACCACGTCCACGTGGCCCTGCAACGCGAGCGCGGGCGGGCCCTCACCGCCCGGGGTGACGGCCGCCACGCCGTACCCCTCGGTCCTGGGCGCCTCCGTACCGGGGAAGCCGGGGCGGGCGGTCAGGCCGGCCAGATCCAGCTTCCAGACGTCGACGTCCATCCCCGCCTCGGTGAGCAGGCGGGCCAGACGGTGCTGCAGATCGGACTCGGCGTCGGTGCCGGTCACGCTGGGGACCCTGACGGTCTCGGCCAGCAGGTTCACGGTCTCGGGTTCGTCTATGGCGTTGAGGACCCGGGCTTCCACGTCGTGCATGGGGCACACCTTCTCACTTCCGCGGGACCTCGATGAACCTTTATCGGCGTTCGTGGCGATACAGGGCGTGCGGACATGGATGAGCTGGATCGTGGTGGCGCCCTTCGGCCTCTGGGCCGTGGTCAGATTGAGCGGGTTCGAGCCGGACTTTCCCTGGGTGCCGGTGGTGTCGTACACGCCGTACGCGCTGGGCGCGGCCCTGCTCGGGCTGGTGCTGGCCTGCGTGCTGCGGCGGTGGGCGGCGGGCACGGTCGCGCTCGTGTCGGTGCTGGCCATGACGCCCGTCGTGCTGCCCCGCGCGCTCGCCGACGGCAATCCGGGGGCGAAAGGGCCGGCGCTGCGCGTGCTGGCGGCCAACCTGCTGGTGGGCGGCGCGGACACGGACGAGCTGACGGCCCTGGTGACCAGGCTGAAGCCGGACGTCCTGACGCTGCAGGAGTTCACCCCGGCCGCGATGCGCCGGCTGGAGGCGGCGGGGCTGCGGCGCGCCCTCCCCCACGCCGTCACCCGGCCCGTGAACGGGGTGGGCGGGTCCGCGATCTACGCCCGGCACCCGCTCGACGCCGTCCCGATGATCAAGATCGGCGGGTTCGGGCAGGCCAGGGCCTGGCTGAAGCACTCCGGCGGCACCCGGGTGGAGATCGTCTCCGTGCACCCGTGCGCGCCCAAGCGGACCCGCAGCACGCCGTGCTGGCAGGCCGGCCTGGAGGCGCTGCCGCGCGGCGACGGCAAGCTGCGGGTGCTGGCGGGAGACTTCAACGCCACGCTCGACCACCTGCCGATGCGCGACCTGCTGGCGGCCGGTTACCGGGACGCGGCCGACGTGACGGGACGCGGGCTGCGGGCCACCTGGCCGCAGGGCGACCCGCCGGCGCACCTGCCCGGGGTGACGATCGACCACGTGCTGGCGGACTCGCGGATGGCGGTGCGGGCGTACGAGGTGCTGTCACTCAAACACACCGACCACCGTCCCGTCTTCGCCGAACTCCAGCTCCCGCGCTGACCCTCCGTGCGCTGTCGCCCGGACTCAGGCTCCCGCGCGGCGCCTCCGTGGGCTTTCGCCCCGGGCTCGGGCTCCCGGGCGGCCCCTCCACCTGTCGTCGTGGAGTTCTCCTGCTTGCCCTGCTCTTAGACTTGTGCCCGTGGTAGAGCCCAAGTTCGAGATTCAGATGCTGCACGACCGAGTCATGATCAGGTTGGAGCAGGAAGCCCAGGAGCGGCGCAGCGGCTCCGGGATCGTCATCCCCGCGACGGTCAAGATGGCCAACCGCCTGGCGTGGGGCGAGGTCTGCGGCGTCGGCACGAACGTGCGCTCGGTCAAGGTCGGCGACAAGGTGCTGTTCAACCCGGAGGAGCAGTTCGAGGTCGAGGTGCACGCGAAGGTCTACCTCGTCATGCGCGAACGCGACCTGCACGCCGTCGCCACCCAGGAGACCGACCACGGCACGGGCCTCTACCTCTGACCTGTCCTTCGGCTAGATGAAGCGCGCGGCGATGGCGATGACGTCGATACCGAGCGTCCGCAGCCCGAAGTAGACGATCACGCCCGCGGCGGCGACCGTCACGATGAGCACGAGGATGCGGACGGTCCAGCCCTGCCGCTTGTACCACTCGGTCCAGGCGCGCAGGGTCCGCTTGCCGAACTCCAGCAGCTTGTGCGCCCACTGGAACTCCGTGGCCAGCACCGCCAGCCCGGCGAACACGACCAGCCAGCCGGGCCCGGGGAACGGCACCATGATCAGCCCGCCCGCCACCATGACGGTCCCGATCAGGCCGATCACGATCTTCAGGGTGAGCGCTCCGGTGCGGGTGGAGCGGATGCCGTCCAGCCATCCCGAAAGGCCGGTGCGGCGCTCGGGCATGCTGGAACGATCGGCGGCCTCGTCCTTGATCACGTCGGCGCCGCCGGTTTCTGAGTTCTGAAACGGCACGGTTCCCCCCGGCACTTGGTGTGCTCCCCAGGATACGGCTCCGGCTTCGTGACCACTTGCAGCTGAGTAGCAACGCGTCAAACGCCACAGGAAGTAAAATTTCCTGCCAGCCCCGGCTTTGCCCGGCAAACATCGGTTAATGTCTGTTATGCCCGACGTTCTGCTCCGTACCGTCACCGGTCCTGTACGCGCCGCCGCCATCGAGGGCGCCGTACTCTCCCATGAGCACCTGCGCACCGACATGCGCTGGGCGGTCGGCATCGACTCCGACCCGCACCGCTGGCTCGACGAGGAGAGCACCGTCACAGCCGAGCTCAGGGAGCTGCGCCAGTCGGATCACGAGCTCGGCCTGGTGGTGGAGCTGACCTGCCTGGGCATGGGCCGCGACGCCGCCGCCCTGGCCAGGATCGCGGCCGGGAGCCGGGTGCCGGTGATCGCCTCGACGGGCCTGTTCGCGGAGCCGTTCACGAACGTGGGCGAACAGGACGTGGACACCCTCACCGGCCTGCTGATGGAGGAGATCGTCAGCGGCGTGGACGGGACCGGCGTGTTCCCCGGCGTCATCGGCGAGGTCGGCTCCTGGGGCGCCGAGCCGACGCCGCGCGAGGAACGCTGCCTGATCGCCGCCGCCCGCGCCGCGCTGCGCACGCGCCTGCCGGTCGCCACGCACGGCAGGAACGCCCCCGCCCTGCTGGAGATCCTGCTCGGCCAGGGCCTGCCCGGGGCGCGGGTGGCCGTCGGCTACGCGGGCGGCGACCTGGGCGCGGCCAGGAAGATCGCCGAGGCGGGCGCGTACGTGAGCCTCGGGTCTCTGGGCCTCGGCCACGAGCAGGTGGCCAGGATCGCGCTCGGGCTCATCGAGGACGGCCACGCCGAGCGTCTTCTGATCAGCACGGGGGTGAACCGGGTGGCGCAGGTCGGCAAGTACGGCGGCCCCGGCTACGCCCACCTCTTCGACACCCTGCTGCCGCGCCTGCGCGAGGCCGGGACCGGCGAGGACGTCCTCCGCCTGATCATCCACAGCAACCCGCTCCGCTGGCTGACCGAGGGCCTCGCCTGATCCGCACGCCTCTCTGCTTGACCTCCACTTAGGTCAAGGTTGCAGACTGATCCGCATGACCTTCACAGCCACAGAACTCGACTATCTCGCCACCCAGCAGCTCGGCCGCCTGGCCACAGTGACGCCCGGCGGTCAGACGCAGAACAACCCGGTGGGCTTCTTCCTGGACGCCGGGAGCGGCACGATCGTCATCGGCGGGCACGCCATGGGGAAGTCGAGGAAGTTCAGGAACGTCCAGCAGGGCAGCACGGTCGCGCTCGTGGTGGACGACCTGGCCTCCGTCGACCCGTGGGTGGCGCGGGGCATCGAGATCCGCGGGACGGCGGTGGCGCTGACGGACGCCGAGCCGCCGGTCCCGTTCTTCTCCCGGGAGATCATCCGCATCACCCCAAGCAAGATCATCTCCTGGGGCCTGGACGGGCCTCGGGAGAGCCGCACGGTGTGAAAGCTCGCTAGGATCGGGACTACACGAGCCTGAGTCGGGGCCGCAGGAGCCTGAGCGGGTGGGGGATGGCGACCGAGGAGACGCGAGAAGACGCGCACCCGCGCCGGCCCCTCACCGTCCGGCTCCGCCTCCGCCGCTCCACCACCCTCCCGGCTCCGCGCCCGCGCCGGTCATCCACCGACTCATCCACGGCCTCGCCCGACGTGAGCTCACACCGATCACCCAACGACCCGTCGGCTCCGCGCCCGCGCCGGTCATCCGCTGCGCTGGGCCTGAGCCGGCTGGGCGACGTTCCGGTCGTGGTGATGCTGGCGTGGGCCGGATGGCTGGCGGTGCCGTGGTCGTTCAGCGGCCTCGCCCAGGCCCGCGCGGCCGCCGCGGCCGCCGCCGCGAACACCGAACCACCCCGCCTCCACGCGACAACCGCCACCACTGACGCCGAGGCACCGCGCCTCCACGCGTCAACCGCCACCATTGATGCCGAGGCACCGCGCCTCCATCCCCCGGCGGCGGCGACCGTGCACCACCGGGTGCTCGCTGAACCGTCACGGGCGGCATGGGGTGTCCCGGCCGTCCACAAATCCCCCTTTGGAACCATTCGCCCGGGGCAGCCCAGCGCCGTCCCGCGCGACGACAACGCGAGGCTGCTCCCGTCCCGGCCGGATGATGCGTCGGCCCAGGTGGACGTGGTGGCGCTGGAGCGGGCCAGGATCGCCGGCGAGGTGCATGACGTGGCCGGACACGGTCTGGCCGCCATCGCCATGCAGGCCGGAATCGCGCTCGTCGTCCTCGACGAGGACCCCGAACAGGCCAGAGCCTCGCTCCAGGCGATCAGACAGACCAGCACGACGGCACTCGCCCAGTTGCGAGCCGCCCTCGACGGCATCGACCCGCCGGACGGCGACCTGACCGCACTCATCGACGGCGTCCGCGCGGCGGGACTCCCCGTGGACGTCGAACCCGCCACCCTCACCGAACCCACCGCCCGTACCGTGCCCGACCACCTCCGGGAGACCGTCTACCGGGTGGTACGCGAGTCGCTCACCAACGTGCTGCGCCACGCCGGCCCGACCAGAGCCCTCGTCCGCGCGACCGGGGACGGGCAGGAGTTCGTACTGGAGGTGGCCGACCGGGGCTCCGGACAGACGGCAGCCGCCGAAGGGCGCGGGCTGGCGGGCATGCGCGCCCGCGTCACCGAAGCGGGCGGCCACCTCACGACCGGCGCCAGGGAAGGCGGCGGCTTCCAGGTCATAGCCAGGTTCCCGCAGGTGAAGACATGACCTACGGCGACGACACCACCCAGCAGACGAGGGAAGGCGCGACCGACACCGGCGACGCCCGGCAGGCGGGTGAGGGTGTGATCAGGGTCGCCGTCGCCGACGATCAGGCGGTCGTGCGGATGGGGCTGCGGGCGCTGCTGGAGCGGGAGCCGGGCATGGAGTACGCCGGGGAGGCCGGCGACGGGCAGGCGGCGCTCACGCTGCTGCGCCGGGCCAGGCCCGACGTCCTGCTGCTCGACATCCGCATGCCGGGCATGGACGGCCTGGCCGCTCTGCGGGCCATCGCCGCCGACCCCGATCTGCGCACCACCAGGGTCGTCGTGGTGACGACGTTCGCCGTGGACGAGTACGTCTTCGCCGCCCTCCAGGCCGGAGCCAGCGGCTTCCTGCTGAAGGACAGCGACCCCGCGGAGCTGGTCAACGCCGTACGCGTGGTGGCCGCCGGCGAGGCGCTGCTGTCGCCGGCGATCACGCGGAAGGTGATCGGCCTGTTCGGCCGGGCCGGCGCGGAGCCGGTCGAAGGGCTGGAGACGCTGACGCCCCGGGAGCGGGAGATGGTGGCGTGGGTGGCCACCGGCCGTTCGAACGACGAGATCGCCGCCGAGCTGACGATCAGCCCCGACACCGTACGCACCCACGTCAGCCGCGCCCAGGTGAAACTGCACGCCAGGGACCGCGCCCAGCTCGTGGTGTTCGCCATCCGAGCCGGCCTCGCCCTCCCCACCTGACCCCCGCCCCCGACACCACTCGACCCACGGGTGGTTATTTCAGGAAACCCTCGTAGTTGCGCTGCTGAAGCTGGGATTCGATCTGCTTCACCGTGTCCAGCCCCACCCCCACCATGATCAGCACACTCGTCCCGCCGAACGGAAAGTTCTGCTGCGTCCCCGGATCCCGCAGGATCGCGAACGCCACCAGCGGCAGCAGCGCCAGCACCCCCAGATACACCGCCCCAGGCGCGGTCAACCGCGACAGCACGTACGCCAGGTACTCGGCCGTCGGCCGCCCGGGCCGGATCCCCGGCACGAATCCCCCGTACCGGCGGATGTTGTCGGCCACCTCCACCGGGTTGAACGTGATCGCGACGTAGAAGTAGGCGAACGCCGCGATGAGCAGCACGTACACCGTCATGTAGAGCGGATGCGACCCCGCGGTCAGGTTGAGCTCCACCCACGCCCGCGCCTCGGGCCCGAGCAGCGGCGCGGCGAGCGTCGGCAGGTACAGCAGGGACGAGGTGAAGATGACCGGCACGATCCCCGCCTGGTTCACCTTCATCGGGATGTACGTGCCCCGCCCCCCGTACATCCGCCGCCCCACCATCCGCTTGGCGTAACTGACCGGGACCCGCCGCTGCGCCTGCTCGACGAACACCACGGCCGCCACCAGGACCAGCCCGGACAGAATCATGACCACGAAGCTGAACGGGCTGAGCACGAAGATCTTCGACATGTACGCCGGAAAGACGGCCACGACCTGCGTGAACATCAGCAGGGACATGCCGTTCCCGATCCCGCGCTCGGTGATCAGCTCGCCCAGCCACATGACCGCGCAGGTCCCGGCCACCATGGTCACGACGATCACCGCCACGGCGAGCAGCCCGTCGTCGCGCAGCAGCGGCCGGGAGCAGCCGGGCAGGAGCTGCCCCGCGCGGGCCAGCGTGACGACCGTGCCGGCGTTGAGCACGGCCAGGCCGACGGTCAGGTAGCGGGTGTACTCGGTGATCTTGGCCTGCCCGCGCGAGCCCTCCTTCCTGAGCGCGTCCAGGCGGGGCACCACGACGGCGAGGAGCTGCATGACGATGCTGGCGGTGATGTACGGCATGACGCCCAGCGCGAACACCGACAGGTGCAGCATGGCGCCCCCGCTGAGCAGCTGCACCATGTCGAACAGGCCGCCGGAGGCCGAGCCCGCGCACTCACGCACGGCCACCACGTCGACGCCCGGCGCGGGCATCACCTGCCCCAGCCGGAACAGCCCGATGAGTGCGAGCGTGAACAGGAGTTTCCCGCGCAGTTCCGGCACCCGGAACGCCCTGGTCAAGACGGTCAGCATGAGCAAGGAGTCTGGCCGCCGCGACGCCGGGGGTCGTCCGCCGGAACGAGGCACCGGCGTACGCGGATCCGCGTACCCCGCAGGAGGCGGCGCCGCGTACCCGGATCCGCGCGGCCCGGGCTACGGTGATCGCGTGAGCACTGTGTGGGTGATCAGCGGGCCGCCGGGCGCGGGCAAGTCCACGGTCGCGGCCGAGCTGCTCGCCCGCCTGTCGCCCGTACCGGCCCTGCTCGACAAGGACACCGTCTACGGCGGCCTGGTGGCGGAGGTGCTGCGCGCGCACGGCCGTCCGGACGGCGAACGCGAGGGCCCCTGGTACGACGAGCACGTCAAACACCACGAATACGACGGGCTGACCGCACTCGCCCGCCAGATCCGCGGCCACGGCTGCCCGGTCGCGCTGGACGGCCCGTTCACCACGCAGGTGCACGACCCGGCCCGGTGGGCGCGGTGGGTGGCGGAGCTGGGCGGGCCGCCGGTCCGGCTGCTGTGGGTCCGCTCGGACGGCCCGACGCTGCGCGAACGCCTGACGGCCAGGGGGCTGAGCAGGGACGCGGGCAAACTGGCCGCGTTCGAGGACTATCTGCGCGCCATCCGGGTGGACGAACCGCCGGTCGTACCGCACCTGGAGATCGACAACCGGCGAGACGCGCCGGCGATCGCCCGCCAGCTCACGGCGGCGGGCATACCGCCGCCGAGCACCTCGGACAGCCGGAGAACAGGCTAGATCACCAGAAAATCATCGTCACGAGCATCGGTGATCGCCATGTGCCCCGGCAGGTGCCCGATCGCGAACTCGACCCCACTGGCCAGCACCGCAGCCTGCGGCGTCACCCCGCACGCCCAGAACAGCGGCACCTCTCCCGCCCGTACCTCCACCGGATCGCCGTAGTCCGGCTTGCTCAGATCGCGGATCCCGATCGCGGCCGGATCGCCCGCGTGGACGGGCGCGCCGTGCACCATCGGATAGCGCCCGCTCACCTCGACCGCGGTCGGCACCAGGGCCTCGGGCACCGGCCGCATCGACACGACCAGCGGCCCCGACAGGCTGCCGGTCGCCTCGCAGGGCAGGCTGGTGAC
Organism: Nonomuraea fuscirosea; assembly: GCF_035917475.1. NCBI lineage: Bacteria > Bacillati > Actinomycetota > Actinomycetes > Streptosporangiales > Streptosporangiaceae > Nonomuraea > Nonomuraea fuscirosea. The sequence continues at coordinate 6,516,999 of NZ_CP109074.1, forward strand.
GTACATCGGCACGTTCGTCCCCGCCTCCAGATGCCGCACCGGCACCCCCGCCGCGAGCAACGCCCGCTCGAAGGTGAAGCTGCAGCCGATGAGGAACGGCACCAGGTCCTCGCGCCACTCCGCCACCACGTCGCCGAGGTCGGCCACCGCCGCGCCGTCCCGGTAGAGGCGGTAGCCGGGCAGGTCGGTACGCAGGTCACCGGAGAACAGGCCGGTGGACCAGGCTCCCGGCTCCCCCACGTCGAGCACCGGGCACGCCTGGGGGTTGCGATGGGCGAATAGCAGCAGCTCGTACCGCAGCCGCCTCGGCACGGCGATGAGGTTGGCCTGCGCGTAGCCACGGCACCAGCCGGCGGTGGGCACCCGCTCACCACCGCGGAAGCGCTCCCGCGCCTGCGCCGGGCTCAGTTCGGCGACGTCCACCTTCTGACATTAAGAGCACAGCGTGCCCCGGTCCACCACCCGGCAGCGGGTCGCGCACCCGTCTTGACGCGGTCCTTCTGAAAAGGCCTAATAGTCGACCTCGAACGTGTGCTGCCCGAGGGCGTAACCGTCGCCCCGCGGCACCACGTACCCATGCCCGACCAGTCGTTCGAGACTCTCCCTGACCTCCTCCTCCGTCAGCCCGCAGGCCCGGACCACCGCGCCGAGCCCCGTGCCGCCGGACTCCACCGTCTGCGACGCCACGGCCTCGTAGACGTGGATGTCCACGTCCGACAGCGCCTGTACGTCATGCACCTCGGCCATCATCGCTGCCTCGCTCCCTCCCTCAGCCGCGCGGGATCGACCTCACGATCCGGGACGCGGCGCAGGTATTCGGCTTCGAGCTCGTTCGTCCGCGACGTGTGGTGGGCGAGCGCGTCGTCCGAGCCGTGGAAAAAGGTGTCGCTCCGCGTGGCGTGCAACTGGCGCAGCTCGCGCAGCAGATCATCGTCGCTGAGCTGGGCCGGATCTATTCCCATCGTCGTCATGGGCTCCCCCTACCCCAGGAAGCTCCGAACAATATCTGTCACATTTCCTGACATAGAGGCATTGTCTGTAAGACAACGCCGCCTTACCTTCCCGTTATGGACCTCGAGCTCAGGCACCTCAGGATCGTCCGCGCGGTCGCGGACGCGGGAAGTGTGAGCAAGGCCGCGTCCCTGCTCGGGCTGGCACAACCGGCCCTGACCGCGCAGCTCAAGCGCATCGAGAGGCTGCTCGGCGGCACCCTCTTCGAACGCGACCGCCACGGCGCCAGGCCCACCCGCCTCGGCGAACTCGTGCTCGCCAGGGCACGTGTGCTCCTTCCCGCGGCCAAGGAGCTGCAGGACGAAGCCGTACGCTTCGCACACACCCCCTCGCCCGGATTCCGCATAGGCGCCACCAACGGGCCGATACTCGGCGGCCTCGTCGACCGGCTCGCCACGGAACGCAAGGTCAGCACGTACACCTCCTGGTCGGCCCGCGAACTGAACGGCATGGTCGAACTCGGCCGCCTCGACTACGTGCTGACCGGCGCCTGCGGCGACTCCGGCACCCCCACCGGCACCCTGCTGTGGGAGACGATCAGCCTCGACCCGGTCTTCTGCCTGGTCCGGGACGCCCATCCGGTGGCCAAGGAGAAGGAGGTCGAACTGGCGGACCTCGCCGACGAACAGTGGGCGGTGACGCCGGGCGACGGCTGCTTCGCCGACTGCTTCGCGATGGCCTGCGCACGGTCCGGCTTCACCCCCGGCACCATCTACGAAACGGACGTACCGACCTGCGTCCACCTCGCCCAGGTCGGCCGCGCCGTCGTCCTCTGCCAGGCCACCCACCAGGCGGCCCAGGGCCTCACCATGATCCCCCTCGCCGGCGCCCCGCTCCGCTGGCGCCAGCTCCTCGGCCGCCACCCCACCGCCCCCGAAGCCGCCTGGGTCGTGGCCCAGGCCAAACAGGCCCACATGGACGCCGTACGCCGCAGCCCGGTCTACTCGGACTGGCTGGTCCGCAACCCCGGCTACGGCACCGCCCCTTGACCCGCGGCGAGTGCGAGCCGCGCCCCCGTACTCGCCGCCCCTCCCCCGCCTGAGATCGACTCCCGCTCCACCGACGGCGGCAGACGTGGAATGATGTCGGCGGAGACCCTTCTCCCATCCAGCGGGCACCGCTATCGCATCCGATGCTCTAGCCTTAGCTTGCGCGGGGTGGCATGATCCTCTCGTCGTCGTACAACTCAATCCAGGGGCGGTAGCTCAGCCGGTCAGAGCATCGGACTCATAATCCGTGGGTCGTGGGTTCAAGTCCCACCCGCCCTACTTCTCCGGAACAGCCGAAACCCCCGCCTGACCTGCACTTCCATGCAGAGACGGGGGCTTGCCGTGTCCGGCTATCTACGGCTGATGCCGAGCGTTTGCGAGTGGCTCTCCCCAATGCCTCCCCCACGATCACGGGTCGCGCTGGTCGTCCCTCAGCGCCTGGTCGATGCGCTGTCTCGCGACCGCGTCCTGGCCGACGACGCACTTGGCATAGATCCTGAGCAGGACTTCCACGCTGTGACCTGCCCATTCGGCCACCTGCGTTGCCGGTACTCCCGCGTTGAGCCAGGTCGAGACGCAGGCGTGACGCAAGTCGTAGATCCTCCTGGCCAGCGGCGACTGTGCTTCCTGCTTGGTCAGAGCCTTCTCTCTGGCTTTGGCCCACACGCGCCGATATGTGATGCCGGGCAGCTCACCGCCGCGCACACCGGTGAACAGCCTGTCTCCAGGGCCGGTGCCGAACTCCGCGAGGTGGGCGCGGAGTATCCGGGTGAGGGCGGGCGGGCAGGGTACGGTGCGCGTCTCGCCGTCGGCGCGGTGCTTAAGGGCGCGTTCCTCGCGCAGGCTGCCGTCGTCGGTCCACTCGCGGCCGGCGAAGGGCGCGGCTCCAGCGAGGTGGAGTTCTCCCCAATCGTCGGCGGGTTCCTCCAACTCTCCTGTTTCCGGATTCGTCACCAGCTCGGGAAGGGTGACGTTGTCTCCAGCGAGTTTGACCACTTCTTCGGGGCGTAGGCCGGCGTAGTAGATGATGGCGAAGAACGCGACCAGGCGCCTTCCACTGGGTTTCTGCGCTGCTACCTCAGCGAGAAGGCGGCGAGCTTGCGCGTGATTGACGACGCTCCGCTTGTCCACCTCATAGGTGACCCTAGGCGGCTTCCACCTAAGAGCCTTGATCGGGTTGGCGTCCAGAAGCTTCAGCTCTACGGCGTAATCGAGGGCGTTCTGAAGGATGGTCTTGTGTCGGCGGATCGTGCTCGTGGCGGCCGGCTTGCCGTTCAGACGCGAGGTAGCCGCGTCGAGCAACGCACGCACGACTGCGGCCTCGGCGAGTGCGGAAACCGGATGAGTGTTCTTGGACAGCCACGCAAGCACCTCGGCTGTTTCCTCGGACGCCTCAGCGCGCTGCTTGGTGTTGAATCCCCACCGACGCATGGCCGTGCGCAGGTCGAGATCGGCAGGCTTGCCCTTGCTACTCGCGAACATGGCGGGGGTTGCTGCGGTGAGGGCGCGGGCGATGTCTTGCCGGTATTTCGCCGAGGCCGCTTTCCACTTGAAATCGGCGAACTTGCAGGCGAAGTCGTACCAGCTCATTTCGGGGCGCTTGGCTCGGTTCCACGAAACCGGCTCGCCGGTGAGCAGACTGAACGGTTCCCCCTCACGTGCGGCGATCAGCAGCTTGCTGCGGTAGGCGTCGGCCTGAGCGCTCTTCTGGAACGTGCTTCTCCAGCGCTTGCCGCCGGTGGCCCATTCGACGCGGTAGGAGGTGACCTTGCCGGCGGCGTTCTTGCGCGCCTCGGTCTTGTAGATGCGGACGCTGTAGGTGGTGTCCTCCATCAGGCGGCGTCCTCTCGGGCGTTCAGCCAGGCGTCGAGGTCGGTGCGGCGGACGCGAAGGGAGCCGTTGGGCAGAGTGATGCAGCGCGGGGCGCGGCCCTTCTGTCGCCAGTCGTAGAAGGTGGATCGGGAAATCTGGAGTTCGGTGCAGACCTCGGGAACGGTGAGCATCGCGGGCAAGCGGGTGACGGTGGCCATGGCGGCGCGTTCCTTCCGGGTGTGGCGTGATCGGAAAGGGGGGTTCGGCACCCTCGGCGGTCGTGCTTGGCGGCTTGTCGCCGAGGGGCCGATGACATGTCGGGAGGGGGTAGCCGTTTCAACCCGTTACAGCCGTAACATCGCAGCTCAGGGCCGAAACGGCTTGTTGTGGTGTTACGGGTTAAGCCGTAACAGGGTCGGAAGCCGTATCGCCTTGACCTGCGGTGTTACGACTGTTACGGCTGTAGCGGCTGCCCCTCTCCAGATGCAGAACGTCGGCCTCTGGAGCGGGGTCGAGGGTTGGGCAGTAGCGCGCCCACGCGTCGGCGAAGTCGCCTCGGCGGTAGCCCCTCAGCGGACCCTCGGGGAAGCGAATCGCGGCCGGGCGGATGTCGTATTCGCGCAGCATCGTGCCGAGTCGGATGGGTGTCAGGCCGGCCGGTCCGTGCTCGTTCCATTCGCCCTCGGGGTCGGCCTTGAGGCGTTCCAGGAGGACGGCGGTGGGCAGCGCGTTGTCGGCGCCGAATGCGGCGCGGCAGGCGGCCAGCAGCCGCACGCGCGCCGATGCATGGTCGTTGTCGTCGGCCTCGGCGGTGAGGGCCAGGGCGGCGGTGCGGGCGCGCTCGGGCCAGGTAGCGCCGGCGTAGTCGGCGACGATGACCAGGGGTTCCCAGGTGTCGGCTGCGCGGTCTTCCACGGGCATGGCGGGTTCAGCCTCCTCCAGGGTGGCCAGGTCGGCGCGGAGCCACCGGTTGAGGTCGGCGGCCAGGTCGCGCAGCGGTGTGCGGTCGCGGCGGTGCCGATAAGGCGCGGCGGTTTCGCCGGGTGCCCGGCGGCGCATGCGGACGACGACGGCGCGGTCTTCGATGGTGTCGGGCATGGCGCCGATGCCGGCGAGGGCGGCCATGGCGAAGGTCGGAATGCTCTCCACGCGGTTGGTGGCCGCGTCGTAGCGTTTGGCCGGCCGGTTGCGCTGGTGACCGGCATTCAGCAGGCCGCGTAGGTCTTCGTTGCCGTCTGCTTTGGGGCCGAAGATGGTGTCGGCTTCGTCCACGAGCATGGTGGGCGGATCGTCGGTGATGGAGCGGTAGACGGCGGCGCTGGAGGAGTTGACGGTGATGAACGGGCTGTGGCAGGTGGCCTCCACGATGTCGAGTAGCCGGGACTTGCCGCACCGCTTCTCCGGGCCGCGGATGACCAGGCGGGGCGCGTGTGCCCACGCGGGTTGGGCGTGGGTGGCTGCGATCCACAGGGTGACGGCGTCGGCGGCCTCCGGGGCTGGCAGGATGACGTAGCGGGTCAGGGCGGCGCGAAGCCGGTCTAGGAGCTGTGCGCCGGTCGGGTGATGGGTCATGGTGCCTCCCATGCGTGGATTCAGACGGTGGCCAGGTGGCGAGGTCGGCGGGCGCCGTGCCGCAACCCGGACTCGATGGTTCGGATGACTTCGCTGCGGGATAGTCCGAGGTCGCCCCCTCCCTGTTCAAGCAGCTCTTTGACGGGCTGTTCGGGGAGCGCGCCGCCGGCGATGAGTTCGCCGAGGGCGGCGGCGGCGCCGAACAGGGAACGGTTGCGCTGGCCGGGTTGGGCGGCGGCCAGGTGCGCAAGCTCGCGGTCCAGGGCCGCGCGCAGGTAGGCGGAATGGCGGTCATCGGCGATGGGGACGTGTACGGGCCTCTTGGCCGGTATCAGGGCGGGTTTGAGCAGCTTGAACAGGGAGGGGGGCAGCGGGGCGGGCGCGGTGGCGTGCTGCACGGTGTAGCGGCCGGTGCCGTCCGGAAGGGTGACGGTGCTGCCGGGGGCGACGACGTAGCCGCCCCAGGCGCGGGTGTCGATCAGCCACCCAAGGCCGCCGTTGGTGCTCGGGAGCCGGACGCCGGGCGGGGCGGTGTAGTACAGGTGCAAGCCGCCGCGCCGGGTGCGCACCTGCAAGGTCTCCCACTCGATCGGGACGCCGGCGCGCTGGCACAGGAGCGCGAACACGTCGGCGCCGTCGATGACGCCGGGCAGGTCCCATTCTCGGGGCGGGCGTTGGCCGGGCTTGGGCGTGTCCAGATCGATCACGACCAGGCCGGCGGGGCCGGTGGCGATGCCGACGTTGAAGGGCGCGTGCCGCCACCATGCGCGGATGCGCTCGGGGTCACGAGTGGCACGGGACTCCCAGTCGGTGAAGCCGCGCGGGGGCGCCTTGTCCCCCACGGCGATCGGGAAGACCGGCCAGCCTCGGGCGGCGGCTCCCAGCGCGGTAGCGGTCGTGTCATGACGGTGTGGTGTGGTCATGCGGCGATCTCCTCGCGTGAGCCGAGGGTGAAGGGCATGAGGTGGTCGGGGAGGAGGTCGGCCACGGCGACGGCACCCTGGCGCGGAAGCACGCCGTTGCCGAGTAGGCGCAACTGGCCGTTGCGGGAGATGCCGGGCACGTCGGTCACCCATCCGGCGGGCAGACCCATCAGCCATTCCGAGAAGCGTGGGCTCAGCCGAGGTTTTCCACGTCGTCCAGGCTCAACTGGCCAGGGCGCCGCGCGACCGCACGTCGCTTCCCAGCGGACGACGGCCGGGGCGTAAGGTCCCCAGTCGATATCGCTTCCGCTACCCCCGGCAGGAGCAGGTCTCCGCGGTTGTTCACCTTGTTGCCCGCTCCATTGCGCGTCGTCGGCGTCGGCAGCAGAGCTCCGCTGGAGGCCAGACGATTCAGGGAGGGACGCACCGTTGCGCCGGGGCTGGCGCTCTGATTGCTGCCATAGGAACTCGCGGTGGGCGTGGGCAGCAGCTCGCACACCTCCGCTGCCAGGCAGAGCCCGTGCTTGCCCGCACGCTGGGAAGGGGTGCGCCTGGTCTGCCGGTTCTCCCGTTCCGACGCACGTGGCGTCGGCAGCAGGCCAGGCAAGGCAGAACCAGCGCCAGCGCTCATGGGCGGCGCCGACGTCGCACGCGGGGAGACATGTCCAGTTCGCATCGAACCCGAGGCTGGCAAGGTCAGCGAGGACGACGTCAAGACCAGGTCGCCGAGTAACGATGGCCCGCACGTTTTCCAGCACGAGCAAGCGGGGTCGTAGCGTAGCGACGGCGGTGGCGATGGTGTGCCAGAGGCCACTGCGTGTTCCTTCCTTGATTCCCGCGCCACGGCCGGCGTAGGAGAGGTCTTGGCAGGGGAACCCGGCGGTCAGCACGTCGGGAGCCGGGACGGTGCCCCAGTCGATGCCGGTCAGATCGCCGAGGTTGGGCACTCTGGGGAAGCGGTGCGCGAGCACCCGCGCGGCGTCGTCGTCGTTGTCGGCGACCCATAGCAGGCGCGTGTCGAGCACGGCGGCCACGGCCATGTCCAGCCCGCCGTAGCCTGAGCACATCGACGCGGCGGTGAGCTGGCCGGTCATGCCGCACGCCTCTCGGCGGCGGCCTGGAGGGCGGTGGTCATCGCCTGTTCCAGACAGACCTTGTGGACCGGGCGTCGGTCGTCGTCAAGCAGGAAGCTCAGCCGGTGGCAGAAGCGGCAGGGACGCCGGCGTCCCTCGCCCCAGTGCTCGCGTTGCTTGTGCCAGTCCAGGGAAACGCGCCCCTGGTAGATCCGGTGGCCGGTGTTGGGGGTGGCTGTCATGCTGGCAGGTGCCTTCCTCTTGGTGTGATCGGAGAAGGGCGCGCGGCCTCGGCGGTTGTGCTTGGCGGCTTGTCGCCGAGGCCGCGCCGTGCGGCGGCTAGAACGGCGGTTCGTCGCCCTGCCACGGGCCGCCGGCGTTGGCGGGGGTGACGCTGGCCCACGGGTCGGCGGGTGCGCCACCATGGCCGCTGCCGCCGGTGCGGGCGGCCTTCTGCGGTTTGGCGGTGGCGAACCGCAGCGACGGGCCGATCTCGTCCACGGTCATCTCCGTGACGGTGCGCTTGTCGCCGTCGCTGGTCTCGTAGGTGCGCATGCGCAGCCGGCCGGAGGCGATGACGCGGGTGCCTCGGGTGAGCGATTCGGCGACGTGCTCGCCGAGGTCGCGCCACGCGCTACAGCGCATGAACAGGACCTCGCCGTCCTTCCACTGTTCGACGCTCTTGTCGTAGGTGCGGGCGCTGGAGGCGATGGTGAAGCTCGCCACGGCGGTGCCGGTCTGGGTGAAGTTCAGCTTCGGGTCGTCGGTCAGGTTGCCGATGATGGTGATCGTGGTTTCGCCGGACATGGCGGGTCTTCCTTCCATGCGGGTTGTGGCAGACGCGGCACTGTGACGCCCTGAAAGCGCCTTAGAGCCCGTTGGATCTTTGTCCTGATGTCTTAACAAGCGAGATGAGAGTCGATCCCGCCAGAGGGCCTCTCAGGCCCTTGCTTCCGCCTTGGGTTAGCGGGTGCCGTCGTGGTGAAGGCGGCGGAGGTGGACGTAGAGCTGCCAGCCAAGGCGGGGCCGCATGCCGGTGCCGTCGCAGGCGCGGCAGGTGCGGTTCTTGCCGCCGGGGGCGCAGCGTCGGCAGGTGCCCCACGGGGAGGCGTAGCACCAGCATGCGTAACTGAGAGTGATGGTTGGTAGGCAGACGACTAGCAGGGCGATGACGGTAGCCAAGGGGGTCTCCGAGCTGGTTTCCTGGGGTTGTCGCAGGTCGGGCGCTAGACGCTAGTGCCCTGGTAGATCGCGGATTGGGACGCTAGGAGGGGTGCTAGGTCTAGCAGGGCAGGCCGCTAGACCTAGCGGGAGATCACCGGGCTACGAAGCCGCTCCACGGCTACGCTCCGCTACCTCTTCGCGGATGATGCCGCGCCGGTTCGCGCCCTTGCCGTCCGCCGTGGTGCCCCACACCTGGACGGTCTTGATGCCGTGCGGCTTGAGCATCGCGGTGAGCTGTTCGACCTCCCACCCGTCGTAGACGTCGGGCCGCAGCTCGGCCAGGCGGGCGATGACGGTCTCGTTCCAGACCTTGGCCTCGGACGCGCCGACCACGGCCAGGATGTCAGCCAGCAGGTCATGGCTCGGTGCGGTCTGTTCGGGCTTCTCGCCGAGGGCGTGACCCGACAGGGTGCCAGCGGCCTGGCGCAGCGCGTAGGCGCGATCGGCGATGAGCTGGGTTTGCGGGGTGTCGAGGTAGGCGGACTTGACCACCTTGGGCATAGGCGTCGCGCCGATCAGGTAGCCGGTGCCGGCGTCGGTCTCGGACACGAACACCGTGGCGCGGATGCCGTTCTTGTACGCCGAGGTGCCGAGGATCATGTCGTTCTCGGTCTGGCCGGCCACCTTCAGGCAGAACCGGATGGACACGTTCGCGGAGATGCCGGTGGGAAGGCTGTCCTTGTCCGGGCGCTGGGTGGCCAGGATCAGCACCACGCCGAGGGCGCGCCCCAATTTGATGATGAATTCGGCATCCTCGCCCGCCTTTGCCCCGTACGTCGGGTGGGCGAACAGGTTCTGGCACTCGTCGAAGATGGCCACCAGCGGGTGCAGCCCGAGGGAGCGCTTATCGGCGATCTGCCGGGTGACGCGCTTGTCCGGGCACAGGTCGCTCGGCAGCGACTTCAGCGCGGCGGCGCGGCGCATGACCTCTTTGCGCAGCAGGGTGAGCGAGTCGGCGGCGTAGGCGATGGCCTCGTCCTCGATGCCGGAGACGTAGCGGTGGCAGACCTTCTCGTACGGGTCGAGGTCGCCGGTGCCCTTCAACTCGTGGAACCAGCCCTCGGCGGTGGGGTCGAGCACCACGCCGGCGGCCAGCTCGCGCACGGTGGCGGTCTTGCCCTGGCCGGGCAGCGAGCCGATCAGCACGTTGTGCTGAATGAGCGGCACCGTGACGGCGCGGCCTCGTGGGTCGTTGCCGAGCGGGACACCCTTGAACACGTCATGGCCGGTGGCCTTGAGCAGGGGCGATTTGACGATGGTCTTGGACAGGTCCTTGTCTCCGACCCACAGGATCAGCCGACCCTCGTGGATGGAGGAGTCGCCCTCGGGCCAGATGCAGCCCAGCGGGCGGCGCAGCGCCCCGGACATGCGGTCGCGCTTGTCGAGCACGTCGCCCACGGTCACGCCGTAAGGCAGGTCCAGATCGGCGCGCCAGCCGGGGCCATCGCGGGTGATCGGGGCGACGAACCGGATCGCCTCCTTGGGGTTCTTGGACATGGCTTGGGTGATGCCGGCGATGCCGAGAGAGGTCAGCGCGCGGATGACGATGTCGCTGGTCAGCTTCTCCACGGTGGAGGCCAGCACGGCGCGTTCGATCAGCGGACGGTCGGCGGGCTTGCCGAGGATGCCGAGGGCGGCCAGCGCCACGGCGAGCGCGCTCCACTGCACGGCGGCCGGCTGGTTGGCCACGATGATGGCCGTGATCAGCAGCGTGACCAGCACGACCAGCGCGACCGGGACGCGCAGCCGGACGCGGGAGTCGCGCTGTCGCGACAGCTTCAGGTACGCCTCGGGGTCGCCCTTGCGGACGGTGGCCACCCGTACCGGCTCGCCTTCCAGGTCGAACGTCCAGCGCACCATGCCGCCGACCAGCCGGGCTAGGCCGCGCGGGGAGCGCAGGGCCAGCCGGCCGGCGTACATCGGGGTGCGGGTGGCCTGGTAGGCGGCGACGTGGGCGTAGTGCTTGCCGAGCCAGTTCAGGGTTTGCAGCGCCTCGGCGCGCGAGCACAGCCACAGCGGCACGACCGGGCGGCGGGTGCTCAGCTTGCCTTCCAGCTCGGCGCGCCAGTCGCGGCGCTCGCCTCCCGGCTGGTCCACCCGGATGACCTGGCCTTCCAGGCTCGGGTCAGCGGTGGCCGGGGCGGGGCTGGTCGGCTCCAGGTCGTCGGGACGGTAGGGGTGGCGGCCGGCGCGGGCGGCGTCCAGGTGGACGATGTCCGCGCCCTTGCCGTCGCCCTGCCCGCCGTCCTGCCCGCCGTCCTCACCGGCAGGCTCGCCGGGGTCGGGGGCCGGTGCCACCTGGTCGGCGATCCACCGGTTGATGTCATCGACGTCGTGTCCATCCTGGTCCGTCCAGGACGGACGGGGCGGCTCGGGCTGGTCGGCGGGGACGTGCGGGTCATGCGTCATGATGGGATCACCTCGTGTGCGTTGCAGCGGGCGGGGTGGCAGGGTGCGGCCGACGTCTTGGCGGATGAGGCCGCACCCTGCGCGTTTGCGGAGTGGTGAAGGCTCGCGTTGGTCATCACGCGGCCTCCTGTGCGAGGGCGTCACGCACGGCGCGGGCGTCGTCCATGCCGCACCGCAGCGCTCGCTGAATCTTGTTGGCGCTCGGCGCGGCGGGCAGGTCGCCGGCGGCGATCAGGGTGTGTGCGCGTGCGATCAGCGGGGCTACGTTCGCGCTGTACGTAGGGCCGGTAAGCCCGCCGGTCGGCCCTCGGGTGGGGTCGAGCCGGGCGAACGCGGCCAGGATGATCGGCAGCGCGGTGACGATGGCCACGGCCACGATCGGCCCCAGCACATGCAGCACCAGACGCGACAGCGAGAAGTCGGTGCCGTCCGGCAGCGTCCAGGGCAGGTACGGCCAGGCGTTCATGCCGAGCGTCAAGCCGAGGAACAGGTACTCGATCCGGATCAGCTTGCGATCGTTGAGCGGCTGACCTTGCGTGCCGAGGTAGGCGCGAGCGCCGACGACGACCAACAGGGCCAGCGACATGAACGGTTCGACCAGCCAGGCGAACATCCAGCCGGGCGACCACGCCTCGGCGCCCTCGGCGGCGAAGTGCTGCACGCCGGCGGTGGACCAGGCCAAAGCCAGCGTCAGCGCCACCATCGCCGCACCGACCAGAAGCCGCCGCATGCGAGTGGCCTGCCAGGCGCGCATCGCCGGGTCCTGGCCCAAAAGGTGCAGACGGGCGGCCTCGTGCGCCTTCTTGCGGCGCTTGCGCACCTTGGCCGTGTCCAGCAGCAGCGGCGTGTCGTCGGTCTGAAGCTCGGCGAGCTGCCGCGCCTCGGCGACCTCGGCGCGCAACTGCCGTACCCGCCGGGTCTGTCCAACGTCGTCCGGCTCGGCCGGTGGCGGGGGCGCGGGCGGCGCGGGTTCGGTCAGGTGGCGTTCGATCTCGGCCAGCGCGCGGGAGATGTCCTCCGGGCTCGGCTCAGGTGTCGGGGTGGTGGTGCTCATGCTGCTTGCCTCCAATCGGATCTGTCGGTGCGGGTGGCGGCTTCCTCGGCGCAATCGAGGCAGATGCCCAAATGGCGCGGCAGCACGTAGCCGACATCACGCAGGCACTCGGGGCAGGTACGGCGGGCGGCGTTGGCTTTGCCGAGGGCGGCGCGCTGCCGCGCGGTCGGGGTGCGCTTGGGCAGGGCGAAGCGCACGTCGTAGAGGTAGGCGGCGCGGATGCCGCCGGGAGCGTTGTAGCGGCGGGAGCGCCACAGCACTTGGGCCTGCACGCCCTGCCCGCCGGGCCGCAAGCCCTCGGCGGTGAGCTGCCGCAGCGTGAGCAGGTGCGGCGGGGCCATCTTCCACGGGTAGGTGGGGATGCCGTACCGACTACCGGTCGGGTCCCAGAACGCGGCGCGGATACGCGACATCACGCCACCTCCAGCACGGCGGCGGTGTAGAAGTCGAGCACGTGGGCGGCGAAGTAGCGCACCACGTCGGTCAGGATCGGCTCGCCGAGAGTGGCCAGCCACCAGTCCGGTTCAGTGTCCTCCGGCATGCCCATCGCGTCGCGCAGGTCGGTGAACGTGCCGGTGCGGATGCGGGTCGGCATGCCGTAGCCGTCCGTCAGCGTGGCGGTCAGGCGGTCGCGGTCGTGGCAACCGCGGATGTCGAGGAACCGGCCGGCCGGGGTGATGACACCGACGTGTGTCCACTCCCAGCCGTCCTCACGCCGGCGTTCGACCAGGCCGTAGGACCAGCCGGTCACCTCGTGCAGCGCAGCCGCTAAGAGCCAGCAGTAGCCCCACGCGAAGAACTCGTCGGCGTCATCGTCGATCACGCCGGGACGCAGCACGGCGCAGGTGAGGCCGCGCCGCGTGGTGGGCTTGGACGGCCAGAACTCCACGCCGATCTGGTCGAACGGGCGGCCGGCGGCGGCCTTGTCCAGATGCGGGTATCGGGTCGTGTTCATCACGCCACCTCCACGCCGGCCGGGTCAGCGGCACGTGCGCGCATGGCCTCGTACAGCTCGCTGATCTGGGCGTGGGTGTCGATCTCGGCAGCGGTGCGGCCGGCCCAGATGCCGAAACTCGGGCGGGCGTCGAGGGCGTACCGGTCGCACAGCGCGCGGGCCGGGCAGGTCGCGCACACCTCGCGCGCCACGGCCTCACGGGCGGCGCGCTCGGCGCTCGTCTCGACGGCCAGGTCAGGGCCGGTGTGCAGTTCCGGGTCGTAGGTGCATTCGGGCAGCGGCGGGTCGGCATCGCCGCCCCACAGCGTTTCAATCTCGGCGAGCGTCATGCGGGCCGGGTGGATCGACAGGTTCGGAGGAACCATGATGGTGGTGCTCCTTTGGGAGTCGAGCGGGGGCGGCTCAGGTCTTGGCGGATGAGGGCCGCCCCCCAGCGAGCGAGAAGGGGTCAGTTGCTGACGGCTTTGATGAACTTGGCGAACTGCTGCGCGCCGGTCACGATGGCCTCGAAAGCCCACTTGACGGCGGTGGCCGCGCCGGGCGGGTCGGTGAAGAGGTAGATGACGAAGCCGATCAGGAACAGCGTCGGCAGGAACCGGCCGACGCTCTTGGCAGGCTGCATCTGCATGGGAAGCTCCCTCGGGGTGTAGGTGGCCGGCGAAGCAGCCGGAGTGCCCCGGCAGGGAGTCGAACCCTGCCTACGACCATCGGGGCGGACGTGCGCGAAGGTGCTACTTGCTGTTGCGGATGGTGTTGACCTCGCTCAGGAACGCCTCGGCCTGGTCCGGCTCCATGAAGGAGGCGAAGTCCTCCAGGTCGGTCTGGTCCAGGCGATCCACGGCAGCGAGGGTGCGAGCGAAGAACCTCATGTCGTCTCCTCGAACAGAGATCGACAGCAGGGCGTCTTCCCTGCTGGAGCCGCCTTTTTCGGTGGGAGGCGGTGGCCCTATATGCAGTTGTCTGAGTGACGTGTGCTCCAGCCCGTCGGCGTGCGGCTTGCGCCGCCTTCCCATGTCTTCCGGCTGTGCAGGCTGTCCAACATGCCTAGGCAGGTTGTACAAGCACCATGCTTACTGGCCTGCCTAGCCATGTCAAGAGACATGCTTAAGTTGCCTAGGAATGTTGACCAGGTAGCGGCTAGGCTGTAGGGCATGCAACTCGACCCGGATGACCCGCGTCCGCCATATCTGCAGGTAGCCCACCAGTTGAGGGCAGCGATCCTCACGCGGAAGTTCGCCCCTGGCGACAAGCTTCCATCCGGCCCTGAGCTGGCCAAGAACTTCGGCGTTGCCCGCATGACCGTTCAGCAGGCCATCCGCCAACTCCGCGATGAAGGGCTCGTGGTCACAAGGCAGGGAAGCGGTGTGTTCGTCCGGGAACGGACCGCGCGCCCCGTCGGCCTGCGTCCGCATATTGAGCAGGCGTTCAAGCGCTCAGAAGTCTCGATTGAGTTCGCCGGCTTCTCTGGGGAGACGCTCCACGGCGCGATTCAAGAGCCACTCGACAACATCCGCGCCGGCAAACTCGTTCCCGAGAGCATCAACGTCCGCATCCTAATTCCGGACACATCTCGGTCGTGGTCGCTGCCGTGCCGCGTAGACGACCTTGAAGACGAGCCCCTGTTCCGGAAGCGTGCAGAGCGGATCACCTCTCGCCACGCTCAGGCCATCGTGGAGTCTGTACAGGAACTTAAGGACCTCGGCCTTGTCGCATCCGCCTCAGCCGAGGTGCGCATCTGTGGAGAACCGCCCCGCTTCAAGCTCTACGTGATCAATGGCGAAGAAGCGTTCTTCGGCTTCTATCCCGTCACCAAACACACCGTTGCTCTCGGCGGAGAACCGCAGGCCATCTATGACCTGATGGGCAAGGATGCGGAACTGTTCCACTTCGCTCTGAGCGACGGAGAGGACTCCGCGTCCGGTCAGTTCGTCATACAGTCGCGCGCTTGGTTCGACAGCGTATGGAACACAGTCGCGCGAGAGTCAGTGTGACGGCGCACACCGGACCGCTCGCCGTACAGGATGCGATGCGGAAAGCTGAGTGTGTTCTGCTCGACTTCGACGGCCCTATCTGTGACATTTTCGCGGGACTACCCGCGCCGCGAGTCGCGGCCTCACTGCGCGTCTTCCTTGCTAAGCAAAATGTCGAGATCCCGCCAGAGGTCGAAGCCATTGACGATCCGCTGGCGATTTTCCGGTTCAGTGGGCAACTCGGGCCAGACATGAGCCGCATCACGCGAGATATGTTGACAAGGCTCGAAGTCGAGGCGGTCCAGACGGCGCGTCCGACCCCGGGGGCTACCGATGTCATCCAGCAGTCGAAACGTCTTGGCAAGGCCATTGCAGTGGTCAGCAACAATTCGACCATGGCAGTAACGGCCTATCTCCAGCGAACTCATCTTGGGAAAGCGATCGACTATGTGTCAGGGCGCGTCGATCCAGATCCGAATCTCATGAAGCCAAACCCGCGCTTGGTGCGTCACGCGCTCGAACGGCTTACCGTCATTCCTTCATCGAGCGTGCTCGTAGGCGACTCTGAGACTGACATGGAGGTGTGCAGGGCAACAGGCGTTGTCGCGGTCGGTTATGCCAACCGGCCCGGCAAAGCGTCTCTACTTGAAGCGGCGGGCGCTGACTACATCGTGACCAGCATGTCGGATTTGCTCGTAACTGACTCCACAGAGACGCACTGAGAGCCCCTAGGCCGGATACCATCTCTCATACAGACGCCCAGGCTCTGTTCCTTTATGCCGCTTCTTGTTGTTGCAAGCATCGCACAACAATTGCAAGTTAGTGACATCATTGAGGCCGCCTTTAGCGAGCGGAATAATATGATCAAAGTTCGCATGATTGATAGGCGTGTGCAGAGTTCCGAGCTGGCGGTGACAATATACGCACCTGCCCCGATCTCTGAACTCAACGGCTCGTTTGGCCCAGGCTGGTGGTGTTGCTCGTTTGAGTTTAGAACCGGCTCTTGTATGTTCGAATAGCTTCTGAATCTCCGGCTCCTCGCTGTAGGCTGCATCTTGCACGTATCCCGCCAGCAGGCCGTGCAGATTAGCTAAAAAAGAGCGGTTGCTAAACATCACGAAGAAAACTTCTTCTGAGGTTCGGTCTAGAAGGTCGCCTATATATCCACACAGATTCAGCTCGTTCCAGTACTCCAAATACTCGTCCGACAAGCGTCCGCACTCAGTGCATCTGTGATCGTCACAGCTACGAAAATGCCTTAGCACGGCGGGGGCAATCTCGGAGAGATTACTTTCTTTGCGGAACTCAACGAAGGTGGGGTACTCGATTTCATACGCTTCGCAAGCCGCCTCTATGGGCAACACCCACATAGCCTCATCGGCGATAGATGCATCCGGAAACTTTTGGATCGCACTTTCTACCAGGGTTTCCTTGTCGTAGTAGTATTGCCAGAGCACACTCCCTGCAAAGCGATGTACGGCGCTCTCTTTCTGGAAGGCTGGAAGGTATGGGCGGATGCCCTGATCGGCAAATATTTCTTCCAGATCATGAAGGTATGCAAACCGATTGGCAGCAATCTGATCTATCAAGTGAGCTAGCAGATATATGCGATGGTATCGCCCCTCCAGTAGCTCTTTCCCTAACTTTTTCATTCAAGCTCCTCCGTGTAGATTTGCGTGTTTCCAGTTCCTCATCCATACCTAGGCGTGGCGCTCTCCCTTGATAAGCTTGCGCAAGTCGGATGGGGTGAGCCACGGAGCTGATCGATGGATCATCCGGTGACAGTTGGAGCATATCAATGCCAGATCGGCAAGCTTGGTTGTAACGGGCCCTGACACATGGAGGGGAACTATGTGATGGCATTCAATGTAGCCCGCCCCAAGCGGGCCATAAGTGCGCCCGAAATCGAATGAGCATACTTCGCACGCAACCGCACCACCGCTACCCTGCACCGACTTGATCTTTGCTGCCCGCAGTTTGGGATTACGTTCCCTGGCTACATGTTGTCGAAGTAGCAGGCGACCTTCTGGAGCGCTGACGCCATGTTCGTCTTCGTCCTCTACGGGAGGCAGGTCGAGCAATGCGCCGCTTTTTAGCCCTATGCGGATCGCTTCCGCTGCTGCATGCATCTCGGCAGGACGCTCGATGAAGGCATGCAGAACCATCCTGTCGAGCTTGTTGCCGTTCGTCTGCTTACCCGTATAGTCCGGGTGCTGAGTGGCAATATCCCAGGTCTTCCGAGCCACGCCGACCGGATTCCGGAACGTGCTACTACGGACTTCGGGCGGGTGCAGGGGACCTAGCTGCAATAGCTTCGATAGCTCCTGCACGTTGGGATGGTCAGGCCGGAGTCCTCGCCATGCGTGGGAGCGCACAAGATCGCACGCCAAAACAATCTCGTCCCATTGCCACGCGGGGTTGCTTTGCCGGCCACTCGTGCCGCTTGCGATCGTCACACGCCGCAGAGTACTCCTCGCCTACGACAGTAACGGGGAGATAAGAAGGCATCTGGTCATTGGAGCCGCGGAGGTGCGGACTTGCTACGCCTCACGCCCTGCCTTCTCGGACACCACCCACCGTCGGTGGTCCTTCATCCTGAGCACGCGCGAGGTTGCCTTGCCGGGGTCCAGGATGGCGTAGGCCACCCGACCGGACACCTAAGGCGGCGTGGACACCGTCGGCGAGCATGGCGAGCAGGTCGGCCGCCTCGCGGACGTAGCGCCGGGCGGTGCTGGTGCCGATGGCGAAGCCCGCGGCCAGACGCGCATAGGTGTCGCCAACCGGGTCCCGGCGCCGCCCTTGCTGACCTGCGCGATCAGGCTGGAAAGCTTCTGTCTTCAGAAGTGAATTAGCGCAGCTCAAGAAGGATCAAAATCAAGCTTAAGCAGCTCAGGAAGCCTACTTACAAAATGGTCGCCTTCAACGTATAGACCATAGACCTCGTCGAGCGTTTTCTCTAGAACGAAGTTCACATAATTGTTGTGCACCATCTGATTTCTGAGGTCGCCGATCTCCAAGAAGGCGCGAATCTGAGCTGCCAGCACCGAATCTTCTCGACAATACGCTTTCATTCCTTCCTTGAAGTCGTTGCCGAAAAGCGCCCAGAAGGTATTAGCATTTCTGGCATCCCAGGTGAAAAGCGAATGATACTGCCTGCCAAGCGCCTTTTGGTCAATTATATGCAGGATCTTCAGATCTGATGCATGTTCCCGGACGTGGTCTCGCAGAATATCGCTAACCCTGTGCTCGAACTCACTCGCTGCCGCCAGGAGCAGGACCTTGGGAAGTGTCGTTTGCAGTGTTGCATGATAGGACACCTGCTGTTGGCCGGCTAGGTAGTCTAAGACATCCTGGTGATCAGAGTACATCCGCTCCACTGGCTTCATGAAGCCACTACCCGGCCAGCTCGGAGAGCTGCTTGTAAGTCTCTTCGAGCCGCTTTGTTACGTTGAGCGTCTTGGTTGATCCTTCCTGCGTCCATTGGGTGAAGTCTCTGCTTTTACCAATACGCTCGACCCACTGCGGATTGATCTCGTTGAGCGACCGGCCAGCATCTCGAAGAGCAAGGGAGGCGACATAGATCGCTTCGAAGAGAAGCGGGCTGAATCTAGACGATCCTGCTTGGTATGTGCTTCGAGTGCACAGTCTGTTCAGACTCATGAACCATCGCCATTCGGAGGTGATCCGGGAAACCTTTGTTCCATCGTAGGATTTTGAGGATTTGCAGAACCGATTGACGAATGCCGTCATCGAACCTGCATACTTCTCTGTACCCTCACGGAGAGCTAGGCTACGCAGGATGACTTCGATATCTTTCATTCGCGAGTCCGGGTCTGCCGATCCGAGAAGTTCTCGCCATTTGGGTTCTTGATTCAGCTCGAACAGCGCATCAAAGAAATCCGAATGGTAAAGACTCGCCCGGATCTCTTGCGGATTCAGGTTGACGCCTCCGCTGTTCAGGCGATTGAACATCTCGAACATCGACGAATCATCATCGCTGGGACTCACTTGTTTGACGATGATATTCCTGATGGTGCGAAGATCAAACTGCCTCTTGTATTGACCCAGGGTGCTATAGGTCAAGCCAGAGAACTTATTCTTTTGCTGCCCGGGGAGGGTTGGGAGGCTGAGCTTGAACGCCTCGAAGTATTCATCGTTGTTGAGAATTTCTGACGAGATTCCTCCTTCGGCGTTGAAGAATTGCCGAAGAATGCTTCGCTTCTCCTTTCGCGGAAATCTCTCCTTCGCGAAAAAGAAGATGGTCATAAGTCTTTGCTGGCCATCGATGACAAGGAAATCGTTATTGCCTTCCTCATAAAGGAATACTTGAGGAACGGGCAGGCCCAAGATCAGCGACTCGACAAGCTTTGAGGCACGTCGGCGATCCCACACGTAGTTCCGCTGAAACGGCGGAATCTTGATAGCCCCTTCTTCGATGAAGCTATTGATCGTGCGCGTATTGAAGTCATTGGGCGACGATACGATTGAGTATTCGTCGATCTGCGCTGAACTCTCTTCCTCTTCCAGTTCCCCGGTGTCAACATTTGCGAGATCAGACTCCTGCTCAGACATCTTGAGATCGATCCTTCCGTGAGAGTTACGCAGGCGATATTCTAGCGCTAACGCTTGTTTTCGGCTGACGGCGTTATCGAAGTGAGAGGATTCTGGCCGGGGCAAACGCCGTGGGTTGCCTTCAAACGCCCAGGTCCTTCCATAACAGCACCTCGGACGACCCCCGCCGGGGCCTCCCTCCGGGACTTGCTGCCTGACGACCACCGCTGTGCATCGCGCTGGCGCCCGCTCGCGGGGACGGAAGACATAGACCTAGGGTGGCAGTAGAGAACGGCCTGAGTGCCCCTCAGCCTTGATCGTCCCCCAATACTTCCCCGGAATGAGTGCTCGCCTTGTAGACGATCAAGGATTTCCCAGGTCAGAGGCACACCGCTGTAGCGATGATGCTCTGCCTCATAATCCGTGGGTCGTGGGTTCAAGTCCCACCCGCCCTACTCTCCAAAATCGCGTTCGACCTGGGGTTTCTCCGTTCTCGCCGACCTCCGATGTTCGTTGTTGATCATGGTTGGTTGCTCGGTGGTTGCTCTTGTGTACGGACCGTGTACGGCGGTAGATCATTTAGACCGCCATCGTCAGTTCAGACCCCGATGACGACCATCAGAAGATCAAGCCAGAAGGACCTGCACGGACGCCGCTGGTCAGCGATGGCCTCATGCGCGGTCAAGTCTCGTCCAAGCCACCTCGCCGTGCTCACCAGGCATTTCTGACCAGCAGATAAAAGATCCGCTGCTTCTCGCAGGTGATCCCCTCGGCCCCGCTTGCCGGATGGGCTGGGGATTGATCGGCTGCATCACCTGTACGGCGCTGCGGACAAAACGCAGGCCCGCCGACGAGTCGGCGGGCCTGCGGGTTCGGTGGCTCAGGTGGTGGCGTCGCCGGTGTGGTTCGGCAGGGTGATCAGCCGCGCGGTGTGCGCGCCTGCGGCTGCGGTGTTGACGAGGGCGGCGGTGGATTCCGCGGCGGCGCGGGCCACTTCCGGGTAGACGCTGGTGTAGGTGTCGCGGGTGAAGGTGGAGGACACGTGGCCGAGGGTCTCCTGCACGACCTTCAGATCGACCCCGGCGGCCAGCATGAGCGAGGCCTGTACCGCTTCAAAACTCGTGCATGTGGTCTGAGCTGGTGCTTCTTCGGAACAGCTAGGCGAAGACCGTGTCGACGTGGAAGAAGTCACAGGCGAGCAGTCCCTTCGCTTGCAGCCGTAGAAACGTCCGCCAAGAGGTGTCGAAGGTTCGTGGCGCCGGACTGTGCCGGCGTGAACGCAGGATCCGCCGCACGGCCGCCGCACTGACCTGCAAACCGAGCCGAACCAGTTCACCGTGGACCCGCCGGTACCCCCACCTTGGGTTCTCACGGGCCAGGCGCAGGACCAGATCCCGGACCTCTTTGCTGGTTCCGGGACGGCCGGCGCGGCGGGGGTAGGTCCAGGAGCGTTTGATCAAACGACGATGCCAGGCCAAGAGGGTACCTGGGGTGACCAGCCGAGGAGCGCGCAGCACCGACGGCAGGACACGGGCCAAGGCCGCCAAGAACACTCCATCGGCCCAGTCCGGCTTCGGCCGCACAACCTGACGCTGCAACACCGCAACCTCATGGCGGAGCACCATGATCTCGACATCCTTGAACGCCTGGCCACGCCCCAGCAACACCAGCCAGCCGAACACCCGGATCAAGGTCAGATACAACAGACGAACCGACACGAACTGCGATCTTGCCCGTAGGGCCTGTGGAGGTCAAAACCGCAGATCAAGCACCACGCAATGAGTTATGAAGCGGTACAGGCGCCCGCCGCTACGTCCAGCTCGCCGCCGGCCCCCGCGACAAAGCCCTCGCCCTACTTCGCCGGGCTACGCATATCCGAAGTCGTCGGCCTCGACCTGGCCGACGTCCGCCTCTCAGCCCGCAAGGGCGAATTGCGCGTCCGCGGCAAGGGCCGCGACGGCGGCAAGATCCGCCACCTGCCCCTCCACCCCGACCTGCGCCAAGCCCTCACCGACTGGCTGCAGGCCCGCACTGGCTGGAAGGGCGCCGGCACCACCGCGGTGTTCCTCAACCAGCGCGGCGGCCGCCTCAGCGACCGCGCCGCCCGCGACATCACCGGCCTCGGCGAGGCCTGCGGCATCAACGACGACCCCACCGAAGCCGACAAGCAAGCCGCCCTGGACGCCCTCATCACCGACCACTAGACCGTCGGCTGCTAGGCAAGCCGGGAACAAGCGGCGAGAACCCTCCCGGTGGTGCGTTCTTCCCTCGACGCGATGACGATAGCCACTCCTCAGCCTCGAATTCCTCACCGGCGACCTGCAGGGCTCGCGGTCTCCCGTGCCCATCAGATCACCACCGGCGTCGGCAAGATCCGCGCCGACGTGACCGCCGGCAAGGTTCCCCGATCCGGATGGCAGCGCCTGTCCTGCGGCCCTGGCGCCAAGGGTGAACGGCGCTACGACTGGGCCCTGATCGTCACCGACAGCCCCGCTGATTCGCCGCTCGCTCAGCAACCCCCGCCGACGCAGGCCGGTCAGCCGATCTGGGGCGAACCGGGGCGGCCACCCGGATCGAAGGCGACGCCGGCCGTCACCGTGTCGGATCGCCGCTGCCGATAGCTCCTCGCTTTGGCCTTGTTTCCGCAGGTGGCCATGTCGCACCAGCGGCCGGTCTTGTTTCTGGCGTGATCGTAGAAGGCCCATTGGCAGGCACGGTTGTCACAGACCTTGAGGCGTTCCCAGGCAGGGGTTCCCGCGTGCCCGGCGACGGCGGCGACGATGCGGCCCAGCGCGCGAGGTGCCCCAGAGCGGGTCGCGACCAACGTGACGGTCGCGTCCGGGGAGATCTCGACCTGCAGCGGGGCGGCCGACTGGGCGGCCGCGTTGAAGGACTGCGCGGCGCGGGCGGCGCGGCCGGGCTCGGAGCGCTCGCTCAGCAGGGAGCGGATCGCCTCACGTAGCTCGCGGGTCCGCAGGACGTCGTCATGAGCCACGGTCTCGTCGTGGCCGAGAAGTTCGTGTTCGCGGAGCCACCTCGTCAGAGAGCCGACCTCGTCGAACTCTTCGAGGCCGGCTTCCAGATCTCGCGTATTGAGAAAGAGCCGGAGCGTCTCCAAGCCATCCGGAGCCACGTCGGGCTTACCCCTCTGCTCGCTCGTCATTATGGACACCCCATCTACGCCGTCACCGTTCTCGCTACTTGACAGGTTACTCCGATTGGAGGGAAGCTCAAGGAGACGGGATGTGGTTCCACCATGAAGCTCAGCCCCACCGGCATCAGAGCCGAAGAGCGCAAGGCGCGGCGCAATCAGAGCCGTCCCGACGGCCGTATCGATCCTTGAAGCACGTGGCCTGAGGCGGCGCGAGGCGCCTGCTCACCACGCCGGACGGCGCACCCGGGCGGGGAATCGCGATGACCGCCCCGGTCCTGCCCCGGCGTACCGCGACCGGAGTGCTTCTCATCCTCGGCTCCGCCGTGTCCTTCGGCACCATGGCGATCTTCGCGAGGATCGCCTATGACAGCGGCGCCGACGTTCACGGTGTGCTGCTCACCCGCTTCAGCGTCGCCGCGATCGCCCTCACGGCGCTGATGGCGATCACATCGACCCCATGGCCGCGCGGGCGGGACCTGCGCCTCCTGGTGCTGATGGGCGCGGTCGGCTACGTCGGGCAGTCATTGACCTATTTCACCGCGTTGACGCGGATACCAGCAGGTCTGGTAGCGGTCCTCTTCTACACCTACCCGGTGCTGGTGGCCATCTGCGGCGCCGTCCTGGCCCGCCGCGTGCCTCCCTTGCTCACGCTCGCGGCCACTGGCATGGCGACTCTGGGCGTCGCGCTGGTCGCCAGCCCGACGCTGGAGGGCGATCTTCTCGGCATCGCACTCGCGGTCGCCGCGGCGGTCATCTACACGGGCTACATCCTGGCGGGCAGCCATCTGTCGGGCGCGGCCAGCCCGCTCACCTCGACCACCACCGTCTGCCTGGCCGCGACCGGGGTCTACGCCGGCGCGTGTCTGGCCCACGCTCCGTCCTTCCCGGGCGACCTCGCCGGTTGGTCGGCGGCTGTGGCGACCGCCGTCGTCTCCACGCTCATCGCCATCATCGCCTTCTTCGCCGGTCTTCGGCTGCTGGGCGCCGCCCCTTCGGCGGCAGTCTCCAGCGCCGAGCCGGTCGTCACCAGCGTGCTGGCGTTCCTGGTCTTCGCGGAAGACCTGTCGCCGCTGCAGATCATCGGTGTCGCGCTCGTCTGCGCCTCCGTCATCGGGGCGGCCGCGAGCAGCGGGCGACGCGCCACAGCCGCGATACCCCCGGCCCCTGTCGCCGAGGACCCGCCCCAGCACATCGGCGTGTGACGCCACAACGCCGACGGCATCCCTAGGGAGAAGCATGAACCGAAATCGTGAACGTGCCGCGCCCGCGAACCATCGCGTCGCCATCGCCGGAACCGGTGCCTGCCTGCCGACGACCGTCGTGTCCAACGCCGAGCTCTCGGATCGCATGCACGTCGCCCCCGAGTGGATCGAGGAGCGAACCGGAATCCGTGAACGGCGCGTCGCCGCCGACAGCGAAGCGACATCGGACCTCGCCACAGCCGCCGCGCGGCGAGCCATGCGCGCCGCACGGCTACAGGCGGACGACATCGACCTGATCATCGTCGCGACCTCCACACCGGACAAGCCGATGCCGGCCACCGCCTGCATCGTGCAGGCCAATCTCCGTATCGGCGGTTGTGCGGCATTCGACGTCGACGCCGTCTGCACGGGGTTCGTGTACGCCCTGGCGGTCGCCCGCTCGATGATGCTGACCAACCCGCGGCTTCGCCACGCGCTGGTCATCGGGGCGGACGTCTACTCGCGCATCCTCGACTACACCGACTCGCGCACCGCGAGCCTGTTCGGCGACGGGGCGGGCGCGGTCGTCCTGTCACGGGCTTCGGCCGGGCTGGGCATCACCGATATCGAACTGGGCGCCGACGGTGCCAAGGCCCACTGCGTACGCGTTCCGGCAGGTGGAAGCCGCCGGCCCGCGTCCGCCGAGACCCTGCGTGACGGTGACCACTTCTTCAAAATGGACGGCCGAGCCGTACGCACCTTCGTCGAGGCCATCTTCAAGCGGATGCTCAACGACGTGCTGGAGCGGTCTCAGCTGACCATGAGCGAGCTGACCCTTGTCGTGCCCCATCAGGCGAACGTCCGGCTCCTCCACGACTGCGCGAAGAAGGCGGGCCTGCTGCCCGACCAGCTCGCCATCAGCGGTGACCGCTATGGGAACACCGGTGCGGCCTCCGTCCCCGTCACCCTCGACGCCGCGGTCCGCTCGGGACGTGTCCAGGGCGGCGACTCCGTCTTGCTCCTCGCCTTCGGCGGCGGCATGACCTGGGGTAGCGCCCTGATGACCTGGGTCCCCCGCGACCAGTTTCAGCCCGTTTCGGAAGGAATCACGTCATGACCTCCCCCCTCGACATCTCCTACGCCGAGCAAACGCCGAACTCGCGACGGCAGCATGAACGAGCCGTCACCTCCATCCCCGCCGGTGCGACCCGCAGCCTCAACTCCTGGTCGCCGCACCCGGTGTACCTCGTCCGGGGCAGCGGCACGCAGGTGACCGATGTCGACGGCCGGGTGTATGTCGACATGCTGAACAACTACACCGCTCTTGTCCTGGGGCACGCCGACCCCGAGGTCGTCGACGCCGTCTGCCGTGCGGCCAGGGGCGGGACCAGCTTCTCCTTCGCCACACCGCAGGAGAGCGAGCTGGCGGAGCTCCTGCGGGCACGGGTCCCCTCGTTGCAACGACTCCGCTTCACCGGCTCTGGCACCGAAGCCGCGATGTTCGCGATGCGCCTGGCCCGCGCCCACACCGGACGCAACCTCATCGCCAAGGTCGAAGGCGGCTATCACGGAACCCACGACGACGCGCTCGTCAGCGTCCGCCCCCACCCCGAGTCATGGGGGCCGTCGCACGCCCCGACCGCGACGCCGGACATGGCCGGTCTCCCCGCCGGATGCGACCAACGCGTCCTGGTGCTGCCATTCAACGACGGGGACGCGGCCGTCGCACTGCTGCGAGCCCACAGCTCGCGCGTAGCGGCCGTGATCGTGGAGCCCATCCTCGGCGTCGGCGGCGTTATCCCCGCCAAGAAGGAATACCTGCGGGCGCTGCGGGAGGCCTGCACGGCTCTAGGGATCGTGCTGATCTTCGACGAGGTCATCACGCTGCGCGTCTCATCCGGAGGCGCGCAGGCCAACTACGAGGTCACCCCCGACCTGACCGTCATGGGCAAGGTGATCGGCGGCGGGCTCCCCATCGGCGCCTACGGCGGACGCGATGACCTGATGCGGCAGCTTGAACCCCAAGGCGGCACCGACGTTTACGACGCCCGCGCCGGGGGCCCCCGCCTCTATCAGGGAGGAACCTTCACCGGCAACGCCTGCAGCCTGGCCGCCGGCCTGGTGACGATGCGCCGGCTGTCGCCGCTCGCCCATCTCGGCCTCGCCGCGAAGGGTGCGCGCCTGCGCAGCGAACTCACCCGCCGGATCGACCGTGACGGCCTTCCCGCCCACGTCACCGGGTACGCGTCCCTGTTCAACATCCACATCGGCGCAGGCGTCGTGACCACCTTCCGCGACACCCGCCGTGTCGACCCCAAGATGCAGCAGGCATTCTTCCTAGGTCTTCTCAACCACGGCTTCATCATCGCCCCTCGCGGTATGGGCTGCGTCTCCACCGCCACCCGCGACCAGGACATTCACGACTTCGTCGACGCCTCCGCCTCCGTACTCGCCCAGATCTGAGCACACCCGAACAAACAAGGAAGGAACGCCATGCGACTCGGATGGAACCCACATCAGGCACGGCTTCGCCGCCAGCGCCATCGCCCCCGGCAGCGCGACCCGCGACCGTGAGGGCACCTTCGACCGCCAGATCTGGAAGGAACTGGCTGCGGATAACTTCTGGACCGGTCACATCCCCCGGCACTACGGCGGCGAGGGAGGAGACATGTGGGACTTCCTCGCCGGGTTCGAGGGCCTCGCCCTCGGCGCGGACGACTGCGGGTTCGTCCTGTCCGCCGTCGCCCACGCGGGCCTCATCCAGGTACTGCTCGACCACGGGACCCCTGACCAGCGAGGCGATCTGCTGCCTGGCCTCATGAACGGCCAGATAGGAGCCACCGCCGCGACCGAACCGGCGGGTGGCTCCCATGTGGCCGCGATCGCCACCAGCGCCGTCGCGGCCGGCGACGGCTATCTGCTGTCCGGTCACAAGGCGCACATCACCAACGCGCCGGTCGCCGACACCATCCTCATCGTGGCCGGGTTCCCGAGCTCGGTAAGCGCGACATCACCCTGTTCATCGTCGACGCGGCGGATGACGGCGTGACCACGGGACAGCCCGAGGATCTGCTCGGCCAGCGAACCAGCCCCACCGGGTCGATCAGCCTGGACCACGTCACCGTGCCGGCCGATCGAGTGATCGGAGCCGTCGGCGACGGCCTGACCACTCTGTACTCATTCCTGGCGTTCGACCGGCTCATGTACGGCATCGTCGCGGGCACCCAGCTCGAAGCGATGATCGCGCACGCCATGCACCGCGTGCAGACACGGTGGGCCTTCGGCGTTCCCATCAGTGAACACCAGTTGATACAGGACAAGCTCGTGGACATGAAAGTGACCATGGAGAGCAGCCGATGGCTCGCATACTCCACGGCCGCCGCACTCATCGATCACGATCCCGGTTTCAGCGTCCGTGCCTCATGCACCAAGCTCACCGCGTCGGAAGGGCTGGTGCGGGCCGCCACGGAACTCATCCAGATCTTCGGCCACGCCGGCTACGACCGTGCCGGCGTCATCGAGCGCTACCTGCGCGACGCCGTCGCCGTGCGCATCGCCGGCGGCACGACCGAGATGCAGAAGAAGAACGTGTTCAAGTCCTTGAGGGGGGGCTTCCCCCATGAACGCGAACACCAATTTCAGGCGGCAGGCCTCAGACTAGCTGCCACCATCTCGTAGGCGATCGGGCTGAGTTGGCCGAGGCGGGAGTGCCGTCGGAGCAAGCCGGGCCAGCGCCGTCCTCGCGATGTCCATTGGGGTGTGCCTGGCGGCGCTCGCCTTACTCAACCTGAGCGGAAGTGGCACCGGCCGGATCCTGTCCTGGATCTTCCAGGCGGTCATCTTCGTACTCGGGTGCGTGATCATGCCCGGCGAGGTGTTCACGACGCGATACATCAAGGCGGCCTTCCACAAGTCGGATGACCCCAGCCTGCGCGGCTGGACGTCGAAGCATTCGTCGATGCCGCTGCGGGGGCGTACCCTTCCTGGCTCCGGGGCATGATCGCCGCGCGCCTCATCCTGGCGACGGTTGGCTCACTTCTGGTCATCGTCGCGTTGGCCCTGCCTGCCGCCAGCGGCTATTTCGCATGACGCCCTCGTGTGGGAACCGCCCGACGCCTTGCCTGGCGCGGTGTTCGCCCGCCAACCTTCTTCAGTGGGTGAAGTGGTAGCGCCGGTCGAGCAGCGATTCAACCGCCCCAGACGCCCAGATCCAGATCATTGATGTGGGACGCGCTTCTCTACTCTGTGATACTGTGTAGTGGAACTCGGGGGTACAGAGTACCGGGTGGACCAAGAAGGACCTGTGATGGACGACCTGACGGAGATGCTGAAGGGCACGCTCGAAGGCTGCGTGCTCGAAATCATTGGCAGCGAGGAGACCTACGGGTACGCCATCACGCGCCGGCTGAACGAGCTCGGCTTCGCCGACGTCGTCGAGGGGACGGTCTACACCATCTTGCTGCGCCTGGAGAAGAAGAGCCTCGTCCAGGTGACGAGACGACCGTCCGAGCAGGGTCCGCCGCGCAAGTTCTACGCGCTCAATGACGCGGGGCGCGCGGAGCTCGCGACGTTCTGGGCGAAGTGGAACTACATCACCTCACGGCTCGACAAGCTCAGGGAGAGCGAGAGATGAAGTTCTGGGACACCGTCACAGGCAACGATCTCAACAGGGAATGGAAGGCGTTCGAGGCTCGGGCGGCGACGCTGCCGGACGACTACCGGGCGGCGTGGGAGCAGATTATCGGCCACCTCTTCCTCTACGGGGACTTCACGGGCCGCAACCTGATGCCGATCCTCGACGGCGCTCTGGGGCTGCTGGAGGAGACGGCGGCCGACGGGCAAAGCATCGAGGACGTGCTGGGTGACGACATCGCGGGGTTCTGCGCGGCGCTGGCCGGCGCGGAAGGCGCCCGCACCTTCCGTGATCGGTGGCGCCGACAGCTGAACAGGAACGTCGCGAAGCAACTGGGCCGGCTGGGAGGCTGACATGGGCATCCAAGACATCATCAAAGGCAAGAAGCAGTGGCGGGCGCACATGGCCCGGGTCAAGGCGCTTCCGCCCGACTACGAGATCGTCTACAAGGAGATCCAGAGGTACTACTTCAAGGTCGGCCCGATCGGCCTGGCCGACGGGTCCCTGCTCACGGGCCTCCTCGAGTTCTTCGAGGAGGGTGTCGCAGCCGGCACAGGAGCCCTGGAGCTCATCGGCGACGACGTCGCCGCCTTCGCAGACGAGCTGATCAAGGACTCGCGCACCTTCGCTGAGGTCTACCAGGAGTCCATCAGCGGGGAACCCGGCACGGCCGAGAAGTGACACTCTCTCCTTCTTGATCGGCGACTGCACATGTTGGCGGACCAGAACACCGGCGCCTCGATAATCTGAATCGGCCCGTGCGGTAGTCGACTGATGCACCGCGGAGCCGACGAGGTCACGGCCGTCGCGATCGGCGCCTCCAGCCCGTTCTGGGGCCTCATGAACCCTTCATTTCACCCCCGTCACCGCCGCGTCCCGGTGGACGTCTTCACCAGCAGTCGCCAGTCCCCCGTCCGCGCGGCGAGCGCTGGCGAGGGCATCGATGAACTTCGGCGCATACCCCGAAGATGACACGGCGCTGGCCATGGTGGGCTGGTTCTACGGCGGGGTCCTGGGAAGGCACTGGGCGGACCGGAACCCGGACCGCCTCGCCGGCCTGGTCACGGTCGGCGCCTTCCCGGTCAGTCTGACTGGCGAGGCCGGCGCGGAGCGAATCCGCAAGCTGTTGCGGCGCATGCGGTTGTTCATCCCGATCGCCGCCAGGCTGGGCCTGGCCGCGCGGATGAGCGCCGACGAGCACCCCGAAGTGACATCGAGCTCAACGAGATCGCCGCCGCCAGCGTGCCGGTCCTCGAACGGCTGAAGCGACCTGTACCCGCGGCTGACGCCGGCGATGACCCGGCCGATCCGCTGGGACCTGATCGAGCAGAACTACCACCAGATGATCAAATACGCAACCGCGATCAAGCAGAACGCTGCGTCCACCGAGGCCATCCTGCGCCGGTTCACCGACTCCGCCTCCCACCCCACCACCAGGCCATGCTGGAGGTCGGCCGCGCGCAGAAGACCATCTTCGTGGCCCGCTATCTGCGCCTGCGCGAGCTCCAGCAAGAGATCCAGGAAGGGCTCAACGTGGTGGAGTCCTCCAACGGAGCGAATTCGGTGATCTTCTACGGCAAGGGCGGTGACATCGCCACCAACCGGCGTGAGGAGCTGGAGATGAGCGTGTTGTGCCTGCGCATTTTCCCGGCCGCGCTCGTGTGCATCAATACCTTGATGCTGCAGGACGTCCTGGCCGACCCTGAATGTGCTGAGCTGCTCAAACCCGCCGACCGGCGCGGGCTGACCCCGCTGTTCTGGCAGCACGTCCAGCCCTACGGCGAGGTACGGCTGGATGTGGCCAAGCGCCTTTCGCTCGGCGGCGCTGCGCAAGCTCCGGAGGCGGGCAACCCGGACTAGCTTCATGATCGTAATAGGGGCGGTGCGCCCCTGGCAGGACGGCGCCGGGTTCCGGACGATCGGCGTACACAGGCGAATCGAATCTGCCCTGGGGCTTGACCTTGACGCTGCGTCAGCCCTCCATGCTGGCTGTCATGAGCAGCCCTCGCACAAGCAATCGGGGCCAGGGGCGGGCGATCCACGTGCGCACCTGGAGAAGTCGTACCAGGAACTGCGCGTGTTGCGCGGCATGGGCTTCGAGATGGCCACGTGCGTGTCTTCTGAACCTCATCTCTGAGAACGGGAGACCATGACCATCAAGCGATCCCCCTGGACCGGCATGGTCCCAGTGGACGATACGGCTTTAGCCGTCACCGACGCCGCCGGCGACGGTGTCCCCGTGATCTACCTCAACGGCCATGCCGCCGTTCAGTGGCAATGGCGGCGGGTCCTTGCCGAGTTGGGGACGCAGTGGCGGCATATCACCTACGACATGCGGGGGCGTGGTAGGTCGCAGCGTTCGGCGGATTGTTCGTTCGAGACGAACATCCGAGATGTCGATGCTGTCCTCGCAGCCCGGGGTGTGGCCCGGGCGGTGGTGGTGGGCTGGTCCTATGGAGCGTTTGTCGCGGCGCACTGGGCCAGCCGGAATCCGGCCCGTACCGTGGGCGCGGTCTTGGTGGAGGGCGCGCAGCCCTACGACTGGTTCGACGAGTCCATGGAACCGGGGATGCGCAAGCTATGGAAGCGGATCTGGTGGCCCATGCAGCTGCTGCGCCCGTTCGGTATGGCTCCACGGATGTCCGCCGACCAGCTGGCAGACAGCAACATCGAGCTCGGCAAGATCGCCCGCGAGCGTGACCTGGGCCCCGTGCTGGACAGCATCGCCGTCCCGGCGCGCTACGTGGTCGCTTCTGGGGAGTCCTTCGGAAGCCAGGGCGGGCACGAACAGACACGCGCCAGCCTCCCTGCGGTGACCGCCCGCAATCCGAACATCCAAATCAGCGCTAAAGTCGCCAGCAACCACGGTTCGATCCTGCGTAAGGACTATCGCGCCATCGCCGAGGCCGTACGCGAGGTCGCCGCTCTCGACCACGAGGGGAACTGAAGACGCCGCCATCACGGTGAATCCCGCACGGAAGAATTCTGATAGCCGTCGGCGCGAAGCCAGAGGTCTACACCTCACCGTCTCCACCGTGGGCGAGTTTGAGAGCAGGATCAGAGCATGCTGACGATTGGTCAACTGGCGGCCTATGCCGGCGTCACGGTGCGGGCGGTGCGGCACTATCACCAGATCGGACTCCTGCCCGAGCCTGAGCGGGATGCCTCGGGTTACCGGCGGTATGGCGCAACAGCGGTCGTGTCCCTCATCAAGATCCACGCCCTCGCCGGCGCGGGCGTGCCGCTGTCTCAGATCGGTCAGATGCTCGAAGCCGACGCATCGGCCTTTACCGAAGCGACCCAAAGGATCGACAGCCACCTGCGCGAGGAGATTGAACGGCTGGAGGCCAGCCGCAAGCAGATCGCGCAGCTCGCTTCCGGGGACAGTCTGGCGCTCCCGCCGAGCGTGGTGGCCTTTCTCGATCGACTTCGCGAGATCGGGGTGTCAGAGCGGGGCGTTGAGCATGAGCGGGACGGGTGGATCCTGTTTGCGGCACGCTGGCCCGATCACATCCACGAGGTCATGCCCGGGAAACTCGCGCAGCTTCATGACCCGCAACTCGTTCGCCTCTATCGGATCCTGTCGGAGACCTTGGAAAGCGACACAGGCGACGACCCGCGGCTGGAGGAAGCCGCCGACATCCTGGCAGGCCTGGCCGAGCAGGCATACACCTCCGGCGAGATGACACACCACGATCTGGCGTTCGACCTTGTCGACGCCCTTGTCGCCGAGTCCAACCCGCGGCTGCTGGACCTGATGCGCGAGCGTGGCTGGTCCGGTTGGACCCGGCCGGAGCCGCTGGCGGAACCGCCCGGCTGAACCGGGCGTCGACCGGCGGCAGCGATCGGTCGACCCGGCCCGACAACTCCACGGCGTCTTGGGCCGACAGCGCGGCCAGGTGACTCTTCCACGCTTCGGCGAACGCGGCGGGGCCTGCGCTGCTCCTCCCCCTGCTCGCCCACTGCCTGGTGGTACGCCTCCCGCACGATCACCTGCGTGGCTGCCCACCGCATGCGCCCTTCGAAGTCGCCCGGCTGCCGCACGGCGTCGGCCACCTCCTGCAGCCGGGCGAGCAGGCCGCGCAATCCCTGCAGTCACAGGGGCGCCAGTACCGGCCACGACGCGAGCAAGGACTCCAGCAGCAACCGCCCCCCATGCCAGCACCCGTGGTGCGCGCCCCCGCGCGAAGACGCTGGGTCAGAGATCCTCGATATAGCCGGCAGCGATGTCGTCGGGCAAGTTGGTGTACAGGCAGGTAGCGGTCATCGGCGTGGCCGAGTCGGCGTTCGAGTTCAGCGCGGTTGTGGCCGGAGGCCTGGGAGAGCTGGAAGGCGAAGGAGTGGCGGACGTCGTGCGGGCGCAGGGCGCCGAGTCTGCGGTCGAGGTCGGTGTTCTGGGCGTCGTGCAGGCGGCCGACCTCGGCGACGATGGTGTTGATCGAGCGGGGTGACAGGCGGCCGTCGGGGCGGCGGGCGGCGATGGAGGAGGCCGACAGCAGCAGCGCGGCCGCCGCAGTGCCAGCGACGGTGCTGGCGGCGGCGTCGCCGGGCCGCTCCTGGGCGAGGTAGCCGGCCGGCGCCTGGCGGGCGTCGCGGCCGAGGAAGACGGTACGGCTGGTGCGGCCCTTGCCGCGGACGCCGGTCAGGCGCGCCTCCTTGGCCTGGCGCAGCCGGTCGGGGCCGGCCGGTTCCAACTGGTCCAGGTCCAGGCCGACCAGTTCGGCACGGCGCAGCCCGGTGCCGAACAGCAGGTAGATGATGGCGCGGTCGCGCAGCGGGCGGGCGTGAGCGTGGGCCCGCGCACCGGTACCGCGGTGACGGCGCCCCTTGACCTCATGGAAGGTTTCGATCCGGTCCACGATGCTCTTGACGGTGCGCACCTGGGCGGCGGCCAGCGCGCGCGGCTGCGGGGCGGCCAGCGGCAGCGGTGCGACCTTCTTGGTTGGGTCGCCGTGGCGCAGCAGGCTGGCGGGGGCGTGCGCGGTGATCCAGGAGAACAGCGCCGACAGGTGCGCGAGGTGATTGTTGACGGTCACCGGCGCCATCGGCGCGGGCGTGCCGTCGCGGCCGCGGTTGCCGACGGCGGCCAGATGGTCGCGCCAGGCACTCACCTCGCGCGGGGTGACGGCCGAGAGCCGGTCGTGCCCGAGTCCATCGATGATCCAGGCGGCGAAGCGCTGCAGATGCCGGGAGATCTTGACGGAGACCTCTGTCGAGCGGACACCGCGCACGGCCAGATCACTTCATGGAAGGGCTGTTCCCTGAAGAGAAACGGTCTGGCCGATCCTGGGACTTGTTGTCATGAGCCCCAAGCCGGCGTGATCGGGGGACGGCGCTCTTTCCAGCTTCGCGCGAGGTCGTCCCGACGGTGCCGCTCTGACGCAACCCCTATGCGAACCAGGCGCATCCCGTCGGGATCTTGACGCTCTAGAAGGGGCAGCCCGCGGTGCACCGGATCGCGTCACGGGCAGAGCAGCGAAACTATTCGGTGTTGCTAGGTACCAGTAGTCGGTGTTACTTTGTATCAGTACTCAGCGACACCGAATAGCGGCAGAAGGAGGACGGCGATGAGCAGGCAACTGACGGAGATGCTCAAGGGAACGCTGGAGGGCATCGTTCTGGCGATCCTGTCCGGCCGGCCCGCTCACGGCTACGAGATCACGGCGTGGCTGCGCGCCCAGGGCTTCGCCGACATCGCCGAGGGCACCGTCTACGCCCTCCTGGTCCGCGTCGAGCGGCGCGGCCTGGTCGACGTGCGGAAGGTGCCGTCGGAGAAGGGCCCGCCGCGCAAGGTGTACTCCCTCAGCGCCCGAGGACGCAGGGACCTCGACGACTTCTGGAAGACCTGGGTCTTCCTGGCTGAACGGCTCCAACGACTTCGCAAAGGAGACAAGTAGACATGGCTGACGAATCCAAGAGCCGGTACCTGCAGTACCTGGAGCTCGTCACCGGGCCTCTGGAGGAGAAGAAGCGCTGGCGGCAGTACAAGGCCCGCGTCAAGGGGCTCCCCGACAACTACCGCACGGCGGTCGAAGCGCTGGAGCGGTACCTGATGCACTTCGGGCCGGCCGACGGCGCCGGCGCGATGACGATGTACGAAGACCTCATCGAGCTGTTCGAGCGGAGCGCGGCGGACGGCACCCCGATCCGCGACATCTTCGGCAACGACCCCGTGGAGTTCGTCGAGGCGTTCATGGCCAACTACCCCCTCGGACAGTACCGGACCCGCGAGCGCAACCGCTTCACCAGCGCCATCGAGCGCGCCGCACAGAACGACAGGAAACAGTGATGACGACCCAGCAAGCTCCGGCGATCCAGGTGCGCGGCCTGGAGAAGTCCTACAAGGACCTGCACGTGCTGCGCGGCGTGAACTTCGAGGTCGCGCGTGGCAGCATCTTCGCCCTGCTCGGCTCCAACGGAGCCGGCAAGACCACGGCAGTGAAGATCCTGTGCACGCTGCTCAAGCCCGACGCCGGCACCGCCCGCGTCAACGGCTTCGACGTGGCCACGCAGGCGGCCGACGTCCGCGAGTCCATCAGCCTCACCGGCCAGTTCGCCGCTGTGGACGAGATCCTCAGCGGGCGCGAGAACCTCGTGCTGGTCGCCCGCCTGCGCCACCTCAGGAACCCCGGCCAGGTCGCCGACGACCTGCTCGCCCGCTTCTCGCTCACCGACGCCGGCGCCCGCAAGGTGGCCACCTACTCCGGCGGCATGCGCCGCCGCCTCGACATCGCGATGAGCCTGATCGGCGACCCGCCCGTCATCTTCCTGGACGAGCCCACCACCGGCCTCGACCCCCAGGCCCGCATCGAGGTCTGGCAGGCCGTCAAGGAGCTCGCCGAGGGCGGCACCACGGTGCTGCTCACCACCCAGTACCTGGACGAGGCCGAGCAGCTCGCCGACCGGATCGCGATCTTGCACGAAGGCCGGATCATCGTCAACGACACCCTGGACGAGCTCAAGCGGCTGCTGCCGCCCGCCAAGGTCGAGTACGTCGAGAAGCAGCCGACCCTCGAGGACGTGTTCCTGTCCCTCGTCGGCACGAAAGCCTGAGGAACCCCGCCATGAGCAAGCACTTCTTCGGCGACACCACCGTCCTGCTCGGACGGTCCCTGCGCCACATCACCCGCAGCCCCGACACCATCATCACCACCGCCATCATGCCGATCGCCATGATGCTCATGTTCGTCTACGTCTTCGGCGGCGCCATCAGCATCGGGTCCGGCACGTCGTACGTGAACTACATGCTGCCCGGCATCCTGCTCATCACCGTCGCCTCCGGCATCGCCTACACCGCCTACCGGCTGTTCATGGACATGCAGGGCGGCATCTTCGAGCGCTTCCAGTCGATGCCGACCGCCCGCTCGTCGGTGTTGTGGGCGCACGTGCTGACCTCGCTGGTCGCCAACCTGGTCTCGCTCGTGGTCGTCATGCTGGTGGCCCTGCTGATGGGCTTCCGCTCCAGCGCCGGAGTGCTGGCCTGGCTGTCGGTGGCCGGCATCCTGGTCCTGTTCACCCTGGCGCTGACCTGGATCGCCGTCATCCCCGGCCTGTCGGCCAAGACCATGGAGGGCGCGAGCGCGTTCTCCTACCCGCTCATCTTCCTGCCCTTCCTCAGCTCGGCCTTCGTGCCCACCGACACCATGCCCACGGTCCTGCGCGTCTTCGCCGACAACCAGCCGGTTACCTCGATCGTCAACGCCATCCGCGCCCTGTTCGCCGGGCAGCCGGTCGGCGACGACATCTGGGTCGCGCTGGCCTGGTGCGTCGGCATCCTCGTCGTCGCCTACGCCTTCGCCATGAGCACCTACCGCCGCAAGATCTCCTGAAAGGGACAGACCATGACCCACACCCTCCCCTCGATGCCCACCAGCCGCCCCTCCGGCTGCCCCTTCGACCCGCCCAAGGAGCTGGTCGACGCCCGGGAGCAGAGCCCGATCAGCCGTTTCGCCTTCCCCGACGGCCACCAGGGCTGGGTGGTCACCGGCTACGACCTGACCCGCTCGATCCTGGCCGACCCCCGCTTCAGCTCCCGCCGGGAGCTCATGCGCCACCACCCGGTCATCGACTACGGCGACATCGAGGTGCCCCCGGCGCCGCCCGGCGAGTTCCTGCTGATGGACGAGCCGCAACACGGCCGCTACCGCAAGCCGCTGGTCGGCAAGTTCACCGTCCGCCGGATGCGGCTGCTCACCGAGCGGGTCGGGCAGATCACCGCCGAGCACCTGGACGCCATGGATAAGGCCGGGCCGACCGTGGACCTGGTGACGGCGTTCGCCAAGCCGATCCCGGCCATCGTGATCTGCGAGCTGCTCGGCGTGCCGTACGAGGACCGGGGTTTCTTCCAGGACAACATCGACAAGTTCCTCGGCGGCGAGGCCAGCGACGAGGAGGTGGGCATCGCCTACGTCGCAGTCCAGCAGTACCTCGCCGAGCTGGTCGCCGCCAAGCGCGCCAACCCCACCGACGACGTGCTCAGCGACCTGCTCGACAGCGACCTCACCGACGAGGAGCTGCAGGGCATGGCCCTGATCCTGCTGTCGGCCGGCTTCGACACCACCGCCAACATGCTCGCCCTGGGCACCTTCGCCCTGCTGCAGAACCCCGACCAGCTGGCCGCGCTACGCGCCGACCCGTCGCTCACCGACCAGGCGGTGGAGGAACTGCTGCGTTACCTGACGGTCGCCAAGCAGTTCTTCCGGGTCGCGCTGGAGGACGTCGAGGTGGGCGGCCATGCCATCACCGCCGGTTCGACGGTCGTCCTGGCCCTGAACACCGCCAACCGCGACCCCGCCCGCTTCACCGACCCCCACACCCTCGACATCCACCGGCAGGACGGCGGCCACCTGGCCTTCAGCCACGGCATCCACCAGTGCCTGGGCCAGCAGCTCGCCCGCGTCGAGATGCGCGTGGCCTTCCCGGCCCTGCTCAACCGCTTCCCGACTCTTCGCCTGGCCGTACCGGCTGAACAGGTCGCCCTGCGCCCGGAGATCGCCGACATCTACGGCGTCAAGAGCCTCCCGGTCACCTGGGACGCGTAACCACGAACCGGACGTGGACGGCTCAGTCGCCAGAGCCGCGAAGCCGGCGCTTGCACCGTCACACCAGATGATCCCGAAATCTCGGACCAATCGAGAGGAATGACATCATGCCCAGCGGAACACCCGAGCAGGGGAACATCGGCCGCCGGACCGTGCTGAAGGGCGTGCTGGGCGCCGGCGCGCTCGTCGGCACGCACGCCGCCCTCACCGGCCCCGCCAGCGCCTCCGTGGACGACGGCGAGCGCGGCGTCGAGCACGGCTGGGGAAAGGTCGCCGACGCGTTCCGCAAGAACTTCCAGAATCCTGGCGAGGTCGGCGCGGCGTGCAGCGTCTACGTCGGCGGCCGCCCCGTCGTCAACCTGTGGGGCGGCCTGGCCGATCGCGAGGCGCGGCGGCCATGGCGCAGGAACACCATCGTCCAGGTCGCCTCCACCACGAAGGGCGCCACCGCCATCTGCGCCCACCTGCTGGTCCAGCGCGGCCTGCTGGACCTGGACGCCCCGGTGGCGCGCTACTGGCCGGAGTTCGCCGCCGCCGGCAAGGAGCAGATCCCGGTGCGCTGGTTACTGTCGCACCAGGCCGGCCTGCCGATCGTGGACGGGCCGCTGACGTTCGAGCAGGCGTGCGCCTGGCACCCAGTCATCCGCGAGCTCGAGGCGCAGAAGCCGTTGTGGCAGCCGGGCACCGAGCACGTCTACCACAGCGTCACTTACGGGTTCCTGGTTGGCGAGGTCGTTCGCCGGATCACCGGCAAGTCGCTTGGCACCTTCTTCGCCGAGGAGGTGGCCGCCCCGCTCGGGCTGAGCGCCTGGATCGGGCTGCCGGAGAAGCAGGAGAAGCGGGTGGCCCGGCTGCACGAGGCAGCCCCGTTCAGCTACGAGGAACTGCTGGCCGGGCTGATCGCGACCACCGGCCTCGACGCGGACACGGTCACCGCCTGGGTGAACGCCGTGTGGGCGCCGGGCTCGGTTCAGGCCCGCGCCGGCGAGCTCGGTGGTGCCCTGACCACTCCCGGCTATCACCTCACGCGTGCCTGGCGCGCGGCCGAGTTCCCGGCCGCGAACATGCTCGCCGACGCCCGTTCGGTGGCGCGCATGTACGCCGCCACGGTCAGCAACGTGAATGGGCTACGGCTGCTCAACCCAGCGACCGTGGAGCGGATGACGGACGTGCAGACCGACGCGACGCGGATGCATGGGCTGCCGCCCGGCCTGAACATTCCGGCCGACCGCTCGTTCTGGATGTCGCTCGGCTTCTGGCGGGCCTGCCAGCCGATGCCGATGACTGGGCCTGCGTCGTTCGGGCACCCGGGCTCCGGCGGCTCGATCGGCTTCGCCGATCCTAACGCCGGTGTCGGCTTCGCCTACGTCACGAACCTTTGGAATTACCGGCCGGACGACCCGCGCGCGGCAAACCTGGCCACGGCCGTCCGCGCCTGCCTCGGCTGACGGCGGCCCGGTCGAGATCGGGCATAGCCGGCCCGAGGTACCGCTCCGGGTCGGCGGAAGGAGAACCTGATGACGCAAGCGTTCCCCGTGCGG
This sequence comes from Nonomuraea fuscirosea, assembly GCF_035917475.1. Lineage (NCBI taxonomy): Bacteria > Bacillati > Actinomycetota > Actinomycetes > Streptosporangiales > Streptosporangiaceae > Nonomuraea > Nonomuraea fuscirosea. The sequence continues at coordinate 6,556,092 of NZ_CP109074.1, forward strand.
GGTCTGGAGAAGACTTCCCCGCGTGCGCTGCGCGCGTCCGACGCGGACCGCGACCGGGTCACCGAGCTGCCGCGCGCCGCCGTCGCCGACGGCCGGCTCGACCCGGTCGAGTTCGACGAGCGGTTGGACGCGGCGCTGACCGCCCGCACCCTCGACGCCCTGGCGCCGCTCGTCACCGACTTGATCCCGGTGCCCGGCTGGCGCTACGCATCGCGTGGTGCGAGGTGCTGCTGGACCTGACCAGCGCCGCGCACAGCGCGCCCGAGCTGGTCATCGAACTACGGGTGAGCGGCGGCAACGTAGAACTGGTGCTCGCGCCCGGCATGGTGGTGGACGCCAATGAGCTTTCGGTACGGCACAGCACACTGGCGATCAGTGGGGACACCGAGATCGCCGGGAAAGGGGTGTACCTTCCCGGTGATCATGTGATTCCACCAAGCAAGACCGACGCGCCAACGTCGGCCGGAAAGGCACACCCGTGCTCACCGTAGTCCCTGATCCCGCCAGCGGCGACCGCGCCGGCACCACCCCCGCCCCGACGCCGGCGCTCATCGACGAGCTGGTCCGCGAAGGTGCCCGCCGGATGCTCGCCGAAGCGCTCAAGGCCGAGGTCGACGCCTACATCGCCGCTTTCGCCGACGAGCGCGACGAGGCCGGCCGCCGCCTGGTCGTGCGCAACGGCCACCACCAGCCCCGCACCGTGCTGACCAGCGCGGGCGCGATCGAGGTCCAGGCCCCTCGGGTCAACGACAAGCGCATCGACGAGGCCACCGGCGAGCGGCACCGGTTCTCCTCGGCGATCCTGCCGCCGTGGTGCCGCAAGAGCCCGGCCATCACCGAGGTGCTCCCATTGCTCTACCTGCACGGCCTGTCCACCGGCGACTTCGTCCCGGCGCTGGGCCAGTTCCTCGGTACCGGCCACGGCCTGTCGGCGCCGGTCATCACCAAGCTCACCGAGCAGTGGAAGACCGAACAACGCGCCTTCGCCGCCCGCGACCTGTCGAATGTCGACTACGTCTACCTGTGGGCCGATGGAATCCACGTCAACATCCGGCCGGAGGAGCACAAACTCTGCCTGCTGGTGCTGATCGGGGTGCGCGCCGACGGCCGCAAGGAACTCGTCGCGCTGACCGACGGCTACCGCGAATCGACCGAATCCTGGGCGGACCTGCTGCGTGATTGCGCCCGACGCGGCATGCGCGCCCCGGTGCTCGCCATCGGCGACGGCACGCTCGGTTTCTGGTCGGCGCTGTCGGAGGTGTTCCCGCAGGCCAGAGCACAGCGCTGCTGGTTTCACAAGATCGCTAACGTGCTCGGGGCGCTCCCGAAGTCGGCCCACCCGGGCGCGAAGAAGGCGCTGGCCGAGATCTGGAACGCCGAGGGCAAGGACCACGCCCTGGCCGCGGTCGCCGCCTTCGAGGCCGTCTACGGCGCCAAGTTTCCCAAGGCGGTCGCCAAGGTCACCGACGATGTCGAGGAACTGCTGGCCTTCTACGACTACCCGGCCGAGCACTGGCGGCATCTGCGCACCACCAACCCGATCGAGTCGACGTTCGCCACCGTCCGGCACCGCACCAAGGTCACCAAGGGCCCTGGCTCCCGCGCCGCCGGCCTGGCCATGGCCTTCAAGCTGATCGAGTCCGCCCAGTCCCGCTGGCGCGCGGTCAACGGCGCCCACCTGGTCGCCCTGGTCCGCGCCGGAGCGGTCTTCATTGACGACAATCTCGTCGAACGCCCCGCTGAATCACCCGTCCCGACAGCCGCCTAGGAACTCACAATCCACAGGTCTTGACTATTGCTCCGAGGGCTCCAGCAGATGAACATCGGCTTCGACCTCACTGTGTCGTCATCGACTTCTTCCCGGTGCGAGGTCGACGGGAACAGCGATCACCTCAAGTCGATCTCGAGCTGGGAGTCGACGAGTCATGTCACCGTCATGGTCCGGGGCTATGCCGGGGCGGACAAGAAGAACGCGGTGTGCACCATCAAGCCGCTCATCACATCGATCGGGGGCGTCGGCTACATAGGACGTCTATGGTCACAGGATGTTCTCGATCGGGAGGGAAAGCGCGTCGGCGTCTACCGGAACGGGGACCCGCCCCCCGCGGTCAGCACCGTGTGGGCTCCTAACTTCCGCTGAGACTGGCAGACGCTGGGGAAGTCCGACAACGCCAACGACGGTGTCCCTGACCACACCGGAGGATGCATCAACACCCGAGCCAATCGGGTCTGGACCATGTCCAAGAAGGCGAGTCCCAATTTCGTCGACGTCATCGAGCACATCGAAGACGCGATGGACCCCTCCGAGAACATCAAGACCTACCCGCCCTTGCGGCAGGGTGACACCACGGCATCGCGAGACCCCGAATATCCGCCGGCGAAAGAAAAGGCTGGCACCCTGCTGTCGAAGGCAATTCCCGGCAACTGGGAGGCGGCGCCGAACACGCCGGCAGGCAAGCCACTGCACCGAGGCACTGCGAAGGACGAAGAAGACAACCGCGCGATTTTCTCCAAGCATCAGTTCTGGTCCGACTACGGCGACCCGGACAAGCAGAAGTTCTGGCGCGCATCAAGGACGACCAACTACTGCAAATACTATGAACACGATGAGAAGTTCAAGGACAACTACACCGGCGTCTACGACTGCGACGAGTATCCGTACGCGACCACCAAGCAAGGAGCGGCGAAGGACAGGTTGAATTACTCAGTGCGGGGCATCGATCTCCACCGGAACCGCAGCAACGGCGGCCATCTAACAAGCTTCTACGCCCAGTATCGCCTCACGCCTGACGAGGTCGGCGACAATGCGGAGGACAGTCCGTTCTGGATGATGGTCGTGGATTAGCCGTATTTAATCCGCTGCTGTGCACTGTATATCGATGTGTGGTTGCCGGGCTACGGGTCCGACAACCACACGTTCCCTTCCTCAAATACCTGCCAAGTTGGCGGAGAATGCGATGGCGACATGACCGGGCTGCTGCCCACGGAGAGTCAATGGAATCTCCTGCAGGAATTTGGGCTGAGCAGTTGGTTCGTCGGGATGTGGATCAAGGGCGACGACAAAGAGGAGTTGGCACGGCTGCTGCGGGTGGACCCTCGTTCGCGCTTGGAGTGCGGCTTCGCCGAAGCGATGACCAGACACATGCTCTCCATGGACGACCAGATCATCTGGATGGGTCCCCATGCGCCCGGTTGGACACATGTCCTCTGGCTCAGCGCCTTTCATACGACTGCGGAGGCGAAAGCGCTCGGCTCTGGAGGACGACGGCTGCTCACCGTGTTCTACAACGGAGGGCTGGGTGAGCTCGACCATCTGTACCTCTATCAGGACGGTGCGCTCGTCAATGAAATCGATCCGCCCTACACCGGTGGCGCATCGGTCAGCGTACCCGAGTATGAAATATATGCGGAAGGACTTGAACTGGACCTCGACATGTCCAGCACACAGGAACTCCACTCCCTTCTCTGCATGGCCGGGCGGATCACCGGACGTTTTCTCGATCGAGAGTGGTTCTCCTCGAATCGGGATCTTTACCAGATCCCTCGAGAGGCCTGGAGTACGGCCTGAGCTTTGGGCCATCTGGAGCTGTGGTGCCAAATCTCCGCGCCCTTGATTCTATCGGATAATGTAGCGCTCAAGAATCACTCGTAGCATTCACCTCGATTCTTCAGTCGACGGCGTTCCGTGAGCGTGTACCGCTTCAAAACTCTTGCATGTGGTCTGAGCTGGTGTTTCTTCGGAACAGCTAGGCGGCTCGGTGGTACTCGTTGATGGCTCCGCTGAGCACCCTCCGGCGCTGAACCCGGCCTTCCAGCGGCACCACGACGTCCTCGTCTTGATCAGGTGGGCGTTGCCGGCAGGACTGGTGCGGGCGGTGCGCGTTGTAGTGCTCGACGTACTCGTTCAGGACCGAGCGAAGATGGCGTTCGTCGTAGATCAGCATGCGGTCGGTGCATTCGGCTCGGACGGTGCGGATCCAGCGTTCGGCGTAGCAGTTGGCTCGGGGCGTTCGTGGCGGTGTCTTCATCACCGTGATGCCCTGGCTGGTGAAAATCTTGCCGAAGGCGGCGGTGAACTTGGCGTCCCGGTCACGAATGAGGAACCGAAATGACCTCGCCCGGTTGCCAAGATCCATGAACAGATTCCTCGCCTGCTGAGCCGTCCAGGCGCCAGTGGGGTGAGTGGTGACGCCCAGGATGTGCACACGTCGCGCGTCCACCTCCATCACGAACAACACGTACAAGCGCTTCAGGAAGACCGTGTCGACGTGGAAGAAGTCACAGGCGAGCAGTCCCTTCGCTTGCAGCCGTAGAAACGTCCGCCAAGAAGTGTCGAAGGTTCCAGGCGCCGGACTGCGCCGGCGTGAACGCAGGATCCGCCGCACGGCCGCCGCACTGACCTGCAAACCGAGCCGAACCAGTTCACCGTGGACCCGCCGGTACCCCCACCTTGGGTTCTCACGGGCCAGGCGCAGGACCAGATCCCGGACCTCTTTGCTGGTTCCGGGACGGCCGGCGCGGCGGGGGTAGGTCCAGGAGCGTTTGATCAAACGACGATGCCAGGCCAAGAGGGTACCTGGGGTGACCAGCCGAGGCGCGCGCAGCACCGACGGCAGGACACGGGCCAAGGCCGCCAAGAACACTCCATCGGCCCAGTCCGGCCTCGGCCGCACAACCTGACGCTTCAACACCGCAACCTCATGGCGGAGCACCACGATCTCGACATCCTTGAACGCCTGGCTACGCCCCAGCAACACCAGCCAGCCGAACACCCGGATCAAGGTCAGATACAACAGACGAACCGACACGAACTGCGATCTTGCCCGTAGGGCCTGTGGAGGTCAAAACCGCAGATCAAGCACCACGCAATGAGTTATGAAGCGGTACAAGGTGAACGCGCGCCGTCGCCGGCGTGGCGACCTGACGTCCGAATAGGACAAAAGGTTGTTAAAGGGTTGTTATCCCCTAAGTGGGGTTGCTAAGGTGAAGCCCGCGGCCGGCAACCGAGTGATTAGCTCGGCGCTGACCGCGGGCCACCCCTGCTCAACAGGGTTGTTTCACACAGAAATAGACACCATCCGGGCCGCTATCCCGGTACTCAGTGTCGGTGGTAGCCGTGGCGGTTGGCATAAGCCTCCGTCACGTGCCTCCACTTGCCACCGTGCCACTCGAAGCAACGGTTCCCTTCCCACCTGTAGTGGGCGTGACGGAAACCGTGGCGACGGTGGTCGTTGTGGTGCCGGTACCTACGGTGGTCACCGTTCCGGTACCCATGGCCGCCATGGTCGCCCGAGTGGTAGGACACTGCGATGGTTTGCGCAGTCTCGCTACTGACGGCCGCAGAAGCGGGGGCAGTGGCGGCGAAGATGACGCCGCCGGCAACGGCGAGGGTGGCAGCGGTGGCCGCCAGGTGCCGTGAGATGTTCCTCATGTTCCTGTTTCTCCTCGGTCACTCGTTGTCTCCCGCGGTTCGGGTGATCAACGTTGTTGCTGTGACATGTGCTTGCAACCGAGTTTTGACCAGCTTTAGTCCGGTTAGTCCTATTTATGAGCTTGGTCACGAAACAGGGCTCTCCGGTGTGGCGCCTGGCAGCCCAAGGAAACGGAGCTCCTGCCCTGCTCAGGCGACCAGGCGTTGAGATCGCGAACTCAGTGGGTTCTTACACCTGCCGCCCACGCCGCCACCGGCCAGCCCGACCCCCGCTAGAGAGCCTGTACGGAGTTCGGATCTTCAGGCCGGTCGTAGGCTACGGAGCCACAAGATGGCTCCCCGGAGATGAAGACCGGCCAGGTAACTGTCGGGGGTCTTGTCGAACCGGAAGGCCAGCCCACGCCACTCCTTGATCCGGTTGACGCACCGTTCCACGGTGTTGCGCTCCTTGTAGAGATCCGGATCATGGCGGATCGGCCGGCCGCCGCGAGAGCCACGCTTCTTGCGGTTGGCCGCCTGGTCGGCCTTCTCCGGGATGACCGCCTTGATCCCGCGCCCGCGCAGGTAGGCGCGGTTGCCACGGGAGGAGTGCGCCTTATCGGCGGCCACCGCGCCCGGCCTGGTGCGCGGACGGCCGAGCGGCAGGCGGATCCTGATGCGCTCCAGCACCGCGCGAAACTGCGGGCCGTATCCAGCCTGACCAGGGGTGAGTTTATCTTCGCCGACCTGGCCGGATCGGTGCTGGTGCACGACCGCTACCAAAACTACGAGTGCGCACCGGCTGCGCCCTACCCACGCGTACCTCGGACACCTGAGCCGTCGACACAACCGCATGATCAACCGAATCCGCCAGCTCAACGCGGACGACCGGCCCCCCGGAACCGTCCACATCGAGATGGCGAAGCGCTGTTCGGGGCAGTCCAGCGATCGCCTCTGTCACCACACTCGCCCACAGCCGGTCACCCAGAGCGATCCCCCGACTCTTCCTTGGCCTACGGAGATTGTGGGTTTCTGGACCCATGGAATTACATAGCGTGAGATCATGAATGCATGGCGTTAAATGGACGGCGGACCACGCGATGAGCGACTGCACGCTGTGCGCATGCTGGAACGGGGAGAGTCGGCGACGATCTCGCCCGGATTCTCAACGTATCCAGAGCATCACTCTTTGCATGGCAGAGTGATTATCGCGAGTACGGCGAGGCCGGCCTGAAGACGAAGAAAACGCGCGGCCCGGAAGTCAGACTGTCAGTTGCCGGTGTCGGCCGCGTGCTACGCCAGCTCGGCATGTCACCGCAACGACCGCTCTATAAGGCCTACCAGCAGAATCCGGAATTGGTTGAGCGCTGGAAATCCGAGGAGTACCCGAAGACCGTCAAGGAGGCGAAGGATGCCGACGCCATCATCTACTTCGCAGATGAGGCGGCCATCGGCACCCACTATCACGCCGGGACGACCTGGGCGCCGGTCGGTCAGACGCCGACCGTCAAGCACACCGGAGCCAAGTAATCCGCCTTCATGGTGTCGGCCGTCAACCGGCAAGGCCACCTTCGTTTTCAGCTCTTCGACAAGGGCATCAAGGCTGAAGATTTCAAGGCCTTCTGCAAGCGACTGATGTCAGACAGTGACGGACGCCCGGTGTACCTCATCCTCGACAACAGTCGCGTCCACCGGGCCAAGCTCCTCAAGAAGTTCGCCGACGACAGCAACGGCATGCTCAAGCTGTTCTTCCTTCCGGCCTACTCGCCCGAACTCAACCCGGACGAGTGGGTCTGGAAGAACGTCAAGCACGACCATGTTGGCCGCGCGGCCGTCGATGGGATTCAGCAGGTGAAAGCCCTCATGCTCTCCGGCCTCCGGAGCCTACAGAAGACACCGGCTCTCATCCGCAGCTTCTTCCGCAACCCCAACCTCGCCTACATCGCAGCAGCCGAAGGGTAGCCCAGAAACCCATAAGCGCCTTAGATCACGAGTGATCCGCACCACAGTGCCTCGGAGACTACCGTAGGTGCAGATAGATCACCAGAAGTGATGCGCGGATCAGTGGGCACTCAATCCCTACCTTCGAGGATCCTGCGAAGGCGGCCCGCACCGCGGGCGGAAAGCCTCCCGGACGCATCCGGATTTCCTGCTGCAATATGATCATCGCAGCGCGATGGCCGGTTGACCCGGGCATCGACCCTGATGATTCCGACTTCGTCCGCAACCGTAGCCGGAGATCCTGCGGCGCTGATGCTCTGATCTCGTCCGCAACGGCCCCTGCCGGAGCCGTTGACCGTCAGCACAAGGGAGATCAGATGCGGCACTGGTTGGCAATCATCAAGGCCGCCCTCGGTCTTGCGGCTCCGATCATCGGCTTGGCCACCGCCGTCGTATCCAATCGCGCGCGTCGGCCAGCCGACTCGACACACCGACCACCGGCGCGACGGCGCCGAAACAATCCTCACAAGTAATTCCGGTTCCCAAGAGGATGTCTCGGAGTGGAGAAATAGATCATCCACTCCGAGTTCGGAGCAGCCGTTCAGTGAGCCGCTCTCCGCAATTATGCGTAGCCCTATGTACCGCAGCGCTGAACAGCCTCAGAACCTCCAAAGCCCGGTAGAGACTGCTCCGTGGCTGCTCGCCCACACTGGTCACCGGCCAGGTCGGCCAGCGACCACGCCGAACCGGGGGACAAATCACACATATTCCGATGGTCAAAGGCCCATGGTTGCTCGGGTGTACGGGGGTACAACACGTCACACGACACCACTGGCCGGCATTATGGCATGGACAATCATGACGACAACCGCATGAAATGGCACCCAATGACACTGATCGACACGGATCGAGGAGTCTCATAATCCGTGGGTCGTGGGTTCAAGTCCCACCCGCCCTACCTTTCCATCTGGCGCTCTACCTGCGGCTACCTTGATCCCGTTGAGTCCGCAGGGCGCCGGTCCCTCACGTCGGAGACCGAAGGGAGACCGCCGGTCTCGGACGCCCCCGTCACCACGACAGCCCGGGGTACCAGGGCAGCACTCGCTTCGGCCGCTTCCCGCGCCACCTCCGGCAGAACCGTCGTGTAAAGATCGGTGTCCGCGTCATCCGGAGGCCGGACGACACCGTCCCGTTCAGTCATCGAATCCTCCTGTGCGACCTGACGCCGACAGCCCGCTGATCAGAGCCCCTCCAGCGGCGGAGACCCTCACCTCGGTCGAGATCAGGCGGCCGGAGCCGGGCGGGACCACGAGCGACCCCGACTCTGCGCCACGATCGTCGACAGACGCTGGGTGCCGGGCACCGGCAGTGCACGGCGTTCGAAATGCTGGCGACCCGAGACGTCGATACCGACACCAACCAGTGGAGCCACTGGGTGGACCCTGTCAGACGGATCCATTGATGGGGTGTGGCGGGAGCCTCGAGTGTCGACCTCGGACAGCGAGCCCCGAACTGCCGTTACTGAATGGGCACCGCGGTGCCCGAGACCTTGACACGAGAATCGCCGGGAATAGTGGAACACGTCAAAAGGCTGGGCCGTCCCATGTCGACGCCCTGATGAATGGTGAGAACGGTGCCATCTTTGAGACGTCCCAGCGTACGCAGGTACCCGGTGAAGGCGGCGGCCGCGGCACCGGTGGCTGGGTCCTCGACTACGCCGCCAGGCGGAAACGGGTTGCGGGCGTGGAAGACGACGGGGGATTCAGGCCAGAAAAGGTGGATGGTAGTCCATCCCAAGTCAGTCATGATCTTGCCGAGGACATCGAAGTCGTAGTTGAGGTCGGCCAGACGACCCCGGCTGGCCGCGGCCAGGACGAGATGGTCGTTGCCGGCGGAGGCGACGTGCGCCGGGTAGTCGGGGTCCACATCGTCGGCCGACCAGCCCAGTGCGGCCAGCGCGGGCCGGGTCTCCTCCTCGGAGGCTTGACGGGTGGAGGTCGGCGGACTGGTCAAGGTGGCGATGAGACCACCGGTTGGATCCGCGGCGATCTCCACCGGGACCGGGCCCGCCTGGGTAGCGAGGTTCACGGTTCCGGGGCCGATCTGTTCGCCGAGCGCGATCGAGGCAGCGATCGTCGCATGGCCGCAGAAGGCGACCTCGCTCAGCGGACTGAAGTACTGGATCCGGTACTGGCGCTCATCCGTGGGGTGCAAGAAGGCCGTCTCGGAGTAGCCGAGTTCGGCGGCGATGGCGAGCATCTCCGCGTTTGACAACTCTCGGGCGTCCAACACCACTCCGGCGGGGTTGCCGCCGGTGGGAGTGGTAGTGAAAGCGGCGTACCTCATTACTTCAGGCATGTGGCCATCATCACGTGTGCGAGTCCGAACCGCATCGGCGACCGACCAATCCAACGGGTGTAGCTCGGGCTGAGTGAGCCTGTGAGCTGGGCGGTTGTGGTCTGGGCTGTTTGATCGCGTGACCGGTTTCTCCTGGGGGTGCAGGCGTGGGAGGCGGTGGTGGCGGTGGGCTCGTTGCTGAACGAGCTGGCGCGGCGGTTCGGCAGCGGATCGAGGAGATCCGGGAGCAGATCGCTGGTCTGGAGTCGCTGCTGGAGGTCGAGGAGGATCGGTTGTCCCGGTTGGAGGTCACTCGGGAGACGGTGGAGGCGATCCTGGGTGAGGTGGCCGAGCTGGTTGAGGAGCCCTTGGGTGAGGTTGAGGCCGCTGACGCGGTGGCTGCGCAGGCGGTTCCGCGTGGAGTGGTGACGGTGCCGCCGTGGCGGCCAGGTATGACGGTGGGGGTATTGCCGCAGGTGTACCGGGACGCGGTGGAGATCATGACGGATGCGGGTGGGGCGTTGCGGGCGGGGCAGGTTTTGGTGGCGATGGGGTGGCGGACGCGGCGGCCAAGCGGGAGGGACTACGGTCCAAGCTCAAGCGGTTGGTGGAACGCGAATGGGTGCGTGAGGAGAGGCCGGGGCTGTTCACGGTGGCCGAGATGGTGGCCCGCGTGGGTCACGTCCCGTCGAGTGGTGTAGAACCGGCCCTCATCGGCGCGTCGCCTTCAACGAAGGGGGCCATCGCGTGAGTCTCTGTGTGAAACCGCCAAGTGACACCAGAGGAGAAACAACGCGATGGCCCTCGATCAGTCTGCCCTGTTAGTGGGCGTTTTGGCCTGAAAAGTTACATAAGGACCGTTTTGCTCCGCGCGTTGATCGCCGTATCGATGCGCGCTTCGACCCACTTCGGTGTCGGATAGGTAATTCGAGGGAGCGCGAGCCGCCCGTCTGGCCTCGAAAGATCCTGTCTCATCCCAAGATGAGATACCTCGCCCTGGTTTGATCGACGGCCGGACGGCCGTCTGGCCAGCCACTTCGTCCGGCAGTACGCCAAAGGCATGACCGAACCGCGACCGTATCCCAGCGACCTGTCCGACGCCCGATGGGCGCTCATCGAGCCCGTGCTGACCGCCTGGCGCGCCGAACGCCGCTCAAGCGCCCTGGACATCGGCCGCCCACCCGAACAGGCGCACCTGATCCGGATTTCGGGCGTTATCGAGGAGAACGAGCATCCGCCGACCGGTCAGCAGATGCCGATAGAGCCCGAGCTGCTCTTCGATGGTGGAGGGTATCTGGTGGTGCGGTGGCTGGAGGCACCCCAGCAGGATCCGCACAGCCTCCGCCGCTGTCATAGGCGTGGAGCCGGGGCTGAACCCACGCAGGTCCACGTAGAGCTGGCCGTCGGGAAACCGATCACGTACCTGGTGAGCCCAGTGCACGGCGAGTGAGGTCTTTCCGACCCCGCCTGTGCCGCTGATCGCGCAGGTCGTGGCGGTGCGCGACGGCTTATCGTCCGCGAGCGAAGCAGTCCGTCCAAGGTGACCAGTTCGGCCTCGCGGCCGCTGAAGTGCCGGACGTCTGCCGGTAGCCGGCAGATCGGCACCCGCGGGGCGGGCTCACTCACCGGCATGGTGTCGGCCAAGACGGCAGTGTGGAGCTACCTGGTCCACCAGGATTTCATCGCCCGGTTCGGCATCGATCCCTACGCCCCGCCAGTATCCTCCACAGATCTCGGCGATCTCCGCTGACTCGTGGCCGCCCAGATCGTCCCGCTCCCGGGCACCGCCCGCCTCCTGCCCAGGCTGATCGGCGACCGCCGCGCCGGGCCGCTCTTCCTCTCCGACCGGCGGCCCGCACCCGCCCGAGCTCCCGCCGCGAAGGACCTCTGCCCGGTCACCGGGCGAGGCAGGCTCTCCTACGAGCGCGCCGAGTACCTGTTCAAGAAGACCACCGGCGGCTGGACCCTCCACCAGCTCCGCCACTCCCGGCTCACCCACCTCGGGGAAGACGGCTGGTCATCCGCCATGCTCATGGCGCTGTCCGGCCATACCGATCTGCGCAGCCTCGGCATCTACGCCAACCCCAGCACCGAAGCCGTCGCCGCTGCACTCGCAGACCATGACCCCGGCCGCCGACGCCGCTGACCAGGCTCAACGCGCTCGGGTGTACCTGGTGACAGCTTCCTTAACGACGGGTCGAGACCGCTCGACCGCGTACGCGGCCGGCGCTCGCGACGGCGCGCCGCAGGCGGTGCAGTGCGCCGATCGCTGGCACCTGCTCAAGAACCTGAGCGAGGCCGTCGAGAAGCTCGCGCTGGCCCGCCGGGGTTGCTTTCGTGACATCGCTGCAGGCCAGGGCCGCGACGAAGGTCCCGCCGTGCGGCGCACCCGCAGCCGGTATGCGGCCGTGCACGCCCTGCTGGGCCAGGGCTTGGCGAACACCGAGATCGCCCGCCGGCTCAACCTCGCCTTGAACACCGTCAAGAAGTACGTCCGCGCCCAACGCGTTGAGCAACTGATCGGCGGCTCGAAACGCAGCGCCACGCTGGTCGACCCGTTCCGCGACCACCTGCGCAGCCGCCGGGCCGCCGAACCGGGCGTGGCCGTATGGACCCTGCTGAAGGAGATCAAGTCCATGGGGTATGAAGGCGGCTCCACCCTGCTGTACCGCTACCCGGGTCAAGGACGCGCCGAAGACGCCCAGCCGCCGCCCTCACCCCGCCGCGTCGCCACCTGGATCATGACCGACCCGGCCCACCTCAGCCCCGTACGCACGGCACGACTGCAGGAAGTGCTGGACTGCTGTCTGGAGCTGAAACAGGCCACCGAGTACGTACGCACCTTCGCCGCCCTGCTCACCCAGCGCCAGTGACACCGGCTCGATGACTGGATCAACGAAGTCGGCGCCGGCGGTCTGCAGCCCCTGCGCTCCTTCGCCGAAGGGGCTGCTCATCGACCACGACGCCGTCGTCACGGGGTCTCACCCTGCCCTACGGCAACGGCCCCACCGAAGGCGTCGTTAAAAGATCAAACTGCTGAAACGGCAGATGTACGGACGAGCCGGCTTCGCTATGCTCCGCAAACGGATACTTCTCACCATCGCTAGAAACTGAGCGTTACCACGGAAATCTTGGCAGAGCCCCTGAAGTGACAAGCTCGCGCACGCCGAAAACTGGACACACCTACGGCATGGCTCAGGGGCTGTGAGGTAGCCGTCAGTCGTCCCAGCCGCTGGCGTCGAGGATGTTCGCCCAAGTGGCATAGGGGACCTCGGGGTGCCGCTGGTGCAGGATCTCGCCGGGCAGGGTCATGGGCGGCGCCTTGCGCGGGTCGGTGAGACCCTGCTTGATGATGGCGTCGGTCAGGGTACGGGCGCCGCCGTGGCGGGGGTAGGCGGCGTGTACGCGTTCGGCGTACCCGGTGGGTAGTTGGTCGGGGCCGCCGGTCAGGTCGATGCCGATGCCGTCCTGGGCGATCGTGATCTCGGGCGGGCGGCGCCGGGCGAACACCGGCGACTGGTGAAAGCCGTAGGAGGTGTGCAGGGCGATGCCGTCCCAGACGGTGTCGACACGGGCGTCGGTGATGCCGTGCTGCTCCAGGAACCGGGCGGCGAAGTCGGCGCCATCGAGTTCGAATCGCTGGCTGGTGGCGGCGCGTTCGGTCAGGCCCATGTCGTGCAGCACGCAGATGAGGAACATGACTTCGGCGTTGTAGTCCTCGCCCGCTCGGCGACCGGCCTGGGCGGCGGCTGCCCGGCCGAACAGGAAGCTGCGCAGGCTGTGGTTGCGCAAGTACGGCTGTTGCGCGTCTGTCACCAGTTGCCGGGCCGCCCGGGCGATGCGTGTGGTGGGAAAGGACAGATCAGCGTACTGATCCCCGGTGCCGACGGCTGAAGCAGCGGGTGTACCGACCGTCAGACCCGCTACGCCGGCGAGGCCGGCTCCCAGCACGGTGCGGCGGGGCAGGAATGAGCTCATGCGGTCTCCTTGAGAAGTCATTCGGTGAACGGGATGGCGTGGGAGGCGTGGAAGCGCTGGCGGTATGCGGTCGGCGTCGTGCCCAGAACGTGAAGGAACGCCCGGCGCATCGTCTCGTCGGACCCGAAACCACAACTGCGGGCGACCGAGGCCACGCCGGCGGTAGTGGTCTCCAAGAGGACCTGCGACGCCTCCACCCGGACCCGCTCCACGTACTGACCGGGGGTGAGCCCGACCTCGCGACGAAACAGCCGGGTCAGATGACGCTCGCTCACCGCGGCACGGGCCGCCATCGAGGCGAGGGTGTGCTCTCCCGCCGGTTCGGCCGCGACCGCGTCCAGCAGCTGGCGCAACGCGGGATGGCGTGGCGTGGCGACGGCCGCGCGAACGCTGAACTGCGACTGGCCACCCGGGCGTTGCAGAAACACGACCAGGTATTTGGCCACCGCCCGCGCGAGGTCAGGACCGTGGTCCTCCTCGACGAGGGCGAGCGCCAGATCGATTCCGGCGGTGACGCCGGCCGAGGTCACCACAGGCCCGTCACGAACGTAGATGGCATCGGGTTCCACGGCGACCCGCGGAAACCGGGACGCCAGCTCAACGCAGGCGGCCCAGTGTGTCGTGGCCCGCCGTCCATCGAGCAGACCCGCCTCCGCCAGCAGCAACGCCCCCGTGCATACCGATGCCACCCGGCACGCGCGATGGCTGATGTCGCGCAGCCGGTTCAGGAACGCCTCGCCGGGGCGGTCACCATCGGGGTGCGCGTAACCCGGTACGAGCAACGTGTCAACCGGACCTTCGACGCCGTCCAAAGCCAGGTCGACCCCTAGAGGCACTCCGATGTCCGTGCGCACGGACCGGCCATCGACCGAAGCGAGCCGTATCCGGTAGCCGCCGGACCCGTGCAGAACCTGCATCGGTCCGGCCACGTCCAGCAGCACCACGCCGTCATAGACGGCCGCAACCACATCTCTCACGCCACCAGCCTCGTGGGGCACCTTAGATGTCCACAAGGACCACTAGCCCACAGTTTCGGACAGCGGGGTGAGGTTCTACCGCGCATGCCATGAAAGGGATCCGGTTGCGACCTTGTCGGCGCCTTGTACGGACGAGTTCGGCTTGGACCCCGCGTGGAGGTGGCCCAAGTGGGTGCCGATGCCGCTCCAGAGACATGCCTTCAACGCATCACCAGACGTTGAGCCCTAGATCACCGGTACAGATCCGGGGAACCGAGGAGCTCGCGCAGGTCCTCGGACTGCTGTCGTCGACCACCCCCCTCGACCACCAGGGACTCGGCCAGCTTGGACTCGGCCAGCTTGGTCAGGCTCCAGCGCCAGAAAGGGCAGGCCGTACTCGATGGGCTTGGCGATCTTCCTGACCTCCACGCGTCGCGGCAGGCTCCACACACCTGCATCGCGTGCAGGACCATGGCCCCTGCCAGCCGCGCGAGCTGAGCGTCACCGAGGTCGCCCACTGGCACGGCGTCAAAGGGATACGTCCCGGCCACCCGCCGAGGCCGGAACGGTGGATGGCGGCAACTCCGCCCGCGTCGGTCTGCTGACGCCACCGGCCGTTCCGTTGCCGACAGCTCCCCTAATCGGCCTGCTCTGCCCGGCGTGATGGGGCTGGGGCGACCAGAGCGGATCCGAGAGTGCGTCTGAGCCAGATCTCGTAATCGTCATGGGACCAGCCCGCGTCGATGACGAGGCTGTCGTGAACGCCGTCGCTCATCAGAGCGACGGCGATATCGGTCGCCTTGGCGTCGACGGAGTGGCCGGTGGCGCGGAGGCGCTCGACGACCATCTCGACGCCCAGGCGGTTGCGCCGGGCGCCTTCCGCCTGGGTGGCGGCGATGTCGGGGTCGACGGCAGCGCCGGAGTTCAGGATCGCGAGGATGTCGCCGCAGTGCTCCCTGAGCCGGCGAGCGGCCAGAGCGAGCAGGCCGATCAGTTCGTCCGGGTCGGTTGTCCTCTCCAGCTCCGCCATCAGGTCCGGCATGCCCGCCACATCGTCCATCAGGTCGACCAGGCCGGCGAGCACGCCCGCCTTGGAACCGAAGCACGTGTAGATGGTCTGCGGTGAGACACCGGCTTCCTGGGCGATCCGGCGGATCGGGGTGCGGGCATAGCCGCTCTCGGCAAAGAGGCGGCGAGCTGCGGTGAGGATCGTGCGCAGAGTCAGCGCCTCACGCTGGTCGCGCAGCCGGACGATGCCGGGCAGGTCCTGTTGCATACGGTCTCCAAAAGAACGACGTTCCATCAAGTGGATTGCTGTTCTATAGTTTAGGTCAACGATCCAGAGGACGTAGTGAGAGGACCATTGTGAGCATCGAACTGAACCACACCATCGTCCACGCCCGCGACAAGGACGTGTCAGCCCGCTTCCTGGCCGGGATCCTGGACCTGCCGGTCGGCGCGGAATGGGGGCCGTTCTTACCGGTCGTGCTGTCCAACGGGGTCACGCTGGACTTCGTCGACGTCGGCCCGGCGGAGATCCAGCCGCAGCATTACGCGTTCCTGGTCGGCGACGCGGAGTTCGACGCGGCTTTCGCGCACATCAGGCGGACCGGGCTCACCTACTACGCCGACCCGTTCCACCAGCAGCCGGGCGACATCAACCGCGATTTCGGCGGCCGGGGCATGTACTTTCAGGACCCCGACGGCCACAACATGGAGCTGATGACCGTCCCCTACGGCGCCGCGCCCGCGCACTGATGGGCGGGCTGGGCTTCGCCTCCTAGCGTAGAGACCGGATCGAGAGAGGTTTGGTCGTGGCAGGCATATGTTCGCCGGTGGCAGCGAGTGCTGGTCGCGGTGACCACACGGCGAGCCCCCAGCGCTGTTCGGCGGTGGCTGCCGGTGCGCCGCGGCGCACCGGCAGACTGAGCACGGTCACGACGCGGCGCGAGTTCTGACGGGCCAGGATCCGGGCGGGAGTGACGGCCACGCGGCGGTGAGCCTGTCGAGCAGTGTCGGCCGTAGCGGGGAGCGGATCGGGACCTGGCTCACGACTCCTGCCGATCGTTGAGGGCGGTACCGGCGATGAGGCGGCAGGTCGTGAATCTGCCGCCACCACTGGCGGGTGGTCTGTTCGTGGACGCCGGCGGGCCGGGGCGGGTTGACCGTGGCTCAGCAGTCGCTGTGGGAGCGGACCTCGGCGAGGGTCTTGTCGCAGGGGTTGGCCCGCTGACTCGGTTCGTCAGCATGACGCTGCCAGCCCCGCCTCCTCCACGATCTGCGTGTTGGACGGGCCGCGCGCGATGAGCTCCAGCGCTCGCGGCCCGCGCTCGCTCAGCAGGGACAGCTCCACAAGGGTCACGACCGCACGCGGGCGGGCCGGGGGCACGAATGTGTCGGGCAGCAGGCGGGGCGGCACCGTCTCCTCACCCCGATGCACGATCCCGATGCCTTCGATCAGCTCCGCGTCGGCTTGTGTGAGATCGCGGCCGCCGCGACGGCGGCGGCCGCAGCGACGCAGGCGGCGGTGAGAAATGCTGCCGTGAAACCGGACTCCGTGGGCGGTCCGTCGGCAGGGGCGGAGCCGGTGATGATGGCGGCGGCGAGTTGGGCGCCGATGGCTCCGCCTATCGTGCGCAGGATGGTGTTCAGGCCGGTGGCGGCGCCTGTTTGGTGGTGTTTCACAGCTCCGACGACCAGGGCGCCCAGAGATGCGAACGCCAGGCCGTACGCAAGGCCGAGCATCGCGCCCGCGGTGTAGAAGGCCCACCGTTCGCCGTGGACGAAGCCGAGTCCGGCAAGCGAGATCCCGGCGAGGAGCGCGCCGATCTGGAAGACGGTGCGGCTGCTCGTTCGCGCGGCAAGCCGGGTGCCGAGCGGAGCTGCGATGATCATGAACAGCGCGACGGGCACCATGAGTAGCCCGGTCTGGTTCGGGCTGTCGCCGAATCCGTACCCGGTGGCCGTGGGTGCTTGGGTGAACTGCGGGATGAGCGTGATCGCGGCGAACATGCCGATGGCGATCACGAGTGTGGCGAGGTGCGTCGGGAGCAACTGGGGTGCGTGCACCAGCCGCAGGTCGATGAGGGGCGCGGCAGAGCGGCGTTCGGCGGCGACGAACAGGGCTCCGAGCAGCACGGCGGCGGCGAGCAGTATCCCGACAGGGGCGGAGGTCCATCCCCACGTGCTGCCTTGGCTGATGGCCAGCAGCAGGTTCACCAGGGTCCCGGACAGGAGCGCTGCGCCGAGAAGGTCGAGCCGTGCCCCGTGGTGAGGTTCCTGGCCAGGCAGGGAAGCGGTTCCGAGCAGGGCGGCGGCGGCGATGATGGCGGTGGCCCAGAACAGCCAGGGGGTGCCGAGCGCTTCGGTGATCGGGCCGGCGAGGACCATGCCGACCGCGCCGCCGACGCCGAACATCGCACTCAGCGCGGCGATGACACCCTTCAGTCGGCTGGGCGGCATCGACATGCGAGCCAGGCCGAACGCGGCGGGAAAGACGCTTCCCGACAGGCCTTGGAGCACCCGGGCGACCAGCAGCCCGGGGAAGGAGCCGGCCAGGTCGCTTACGCCCGCGACAACACTGCCGATCAACAACGTGGTCAGGCCTGCGATCATGACGGTGCGATGACCGAAGAGGTCGCCGATCCGTCCGGCGATGGGGGTCGCGATGGCGGAGGACAGCATGAACGCCGTCAGCAGCCAGGCCGCGGAGCTGGCGGAGATGCCGAGTTGTCGTCCGAAGATCGGCAACGCCGCCACCACGATCGTCTGCGCGGCCGCCACGCCGAGAGAGGCGAGAAGCAGCGCAGTGACGATGATCGAGCTGCGGCCGCCAGTGCGTTCTCCTCCCATGTCTACGGTCGCGGTGGTCTGGTCGGATGTTGGCATGGGGTCTCCTTGGATGTTGAGGCGGCGTTCGCGGGTTGTCTTGGGACGGTTCTTGACGGCATGGACGATGAACATGACGGCTGCGGTGCAGGCAGCGAGGATCCACATCAGCGGGAGCGTCCGGTTGGTTCAGGCGCGGACGCGCCAGCCGGCGGCATCGTGTTGCTGCCGCCAGAACTCGGCGAACCGGCCACCCGCCGCGACGAGCTCGTCGACGGTTCCGTCTTCCACGATCCGGCCGGCGTCGATGAAGATCACTCGGTCCGCGTTGCGGATGGTGCTGAGGCGGTGCGCGACGATCAGGCGGGTACGCCGGGGCGCGTCGTCGGCGATCGCGCGCACGACGGCGGCCTCGTTCTCGGTGTCCAGAGCGCTGGTCGCTTCGTCGATGAGCAGTACCGGCGCGGGTTTGAGCAGGGCGCGTGCGATGGAGACACGCTGGCGCTCACCGCCGGACAGCGCCGTGCCGGCCTCGCCGACGGTCGTGTTCGAGCCGTCGGGGAGCCGCCGCACCAGCTCGTCGAGCCGGGCGACGTCGAGTGCGTGGGCCAGCCGTTCCTCACACGCCGCCGGGTCGCCGGCGAGGATGTTGTCGCGGATGCTCGCGTCGAACAGATACGGGTGCTGGAACACGACCGCCGCAAGCGCACGCCGCGCGTCCGGAGCGAGGGTGGCGGCGTCCGTTCCGCCGATGAGCACGCAGCCCGCGGTGGGTTCGTGCAGTCCCGCGACGAGGGCGAGGATCGTGCTCTTGCCGGAACCAGACGGTCCCACGATCGCGGTGGCCTGTCCCGGCTCGAAGGTCACGCTCAAGCCGTCGAGCACCGCCGGTCCGTCGCCGTACCGGAACGACACGTCCCGCAGCTCGATCCGCGGGGCTTCGAGGAGCCGCAGGGACGCCGTGCCCGGGGCGGGTGCCGGGGCTTCGAGCACGGTATGAAGGCGTCCGAGCGCACTACGGACCGGCTCGATCGTCGATGAGAGCTCACCGAGAGTGGTGAACGGCTCCAGGTAGAAGACGATCACGACGATGAGCGCGATCGCCTCGGGCTTCGTGAGCGCGCCGGTCACCGCGAGCACGGTGGTGGTACCGGCCAAGAGGATCAGTGCGACCTGGCCGGCGAGGCTGAACAGCAGACGTCCAGGGATCTGCATGAGCAGCAACCGCACCGTGGCGCCGTGCTGGGTGGCGAGGGCGACGCCGGCCTGGCTGCGGGCGAGCTCGGCCCGGCGAGCGGCGCGCAGCGCCTGCTGGGTGCGGGCGAACTCGACGATCCGTTCGGTCAGGACGGTGTTGTCGTGCGCGGCGATCTCGTCGGCGCGGCGCGAGATGCGCCCGGACGCCCACAGCGCTCCCAGCAGCACCGGGACACCGGCGAGCGCGGCCAATCCCATGGGTCCGGCCACCGCGAGCAGCGCCAGGCCGATGGCGGCGGGCAGGAGAAGGGCGCCGATCAGCGGTGTCAGCAGATAGGCGATGAGGCCGATCAGCTCGGGTCCTGCGGTGGCGATCGCCTGCCGCGCGAGGGCGGTGTTGTCCGCTGTGTACCAGGTGAGCGGCACCTGGGCGAGCCGGTCGGCGACATCGTACTGGGCGTGGCCGAGGAGCGCGAAGCCCAGGCCGTAGCCGATCCGCACGGCGGCGGCATCGGCAGCCCAGCCCGCGACGGTGGCCGCGGTGAGCGCCCCGAGCCACGACAGGGCGTCCTGGGATCCGGCACTGAACAGCGCACCCACCAGCGGAACCAGGAGTACCACCCCGGCGGCGCGCAGGACCACGGAGACGAGTGCCAGGCTCGCGTATCGGATGACCGCTCCACGGCGCTCGGCGGGGATGAGACTGAGCAGAGTACGGATCATCGAATCGACTCCTTGACGGCCTTATGCGTGCCGGCCTCACGGGCGTGCCACAGCTGCCGATACCGGCCGTTCGCGGCCAGCAGCTGGTCGTGGGTTCCGGCCTCGGCGACGCGGCCGTGGTCGAGCACCACGATCCGGTCGGCGCCGGCGATCGTGTGCAGGCGATGGGCGATGACGAGCACGGTGCGCCCGCGCGTGAGGCGGTCCAGGGCGCGCTGCACGAGATACTCCGACTCGGGATCGGCGAACGCGGTGGCTTCGTCGAGGATCAGCGCGGGCGTGTCCGCCAGGATCGCCCGCGCGATCGTCAGGCGTTGCCGCTCGCCGCCGGACAACGCGGCATCCGGGCCGAGCATGGTGTCGTACCCGTGTTCGAGACGGAGGACGCGGTCGTGCAGCTGCGCGTCGCGGGCCGCCTGCTCGACGCGCTCCAGGCTCGCGCCGGGCACGGCGAGGGCGATGTTGTCGCGGACGGTGCCGTACACCAGCTGCGCATCCTGGAACACGAACCCCACTCGCGCGTACAGCTCCTCGTAGGTCAGGGAGCGCAGGTCGCACCCGCCGATCCGGATGCTCCCGGTGTCCACGTCCTGGAAGCGTGCCAGCAGCGCCGCGAGCGTCGACTTGCCCGATCCGGACGGCCCCACCAGCGCGGTCACCGTCCCCGGCTTGAGTGTCAGGCTCACGTTCCGGATCACCGGAACGCCCGGCCGATACGCGAAGCCGACCCCGTCGAACACCACGACGCCCGCGTCCGCAGGTCGGGGGCCGGCCGATGCGGCATCCGAGGTGATGAGCTCGTGCTCGTCGAGCGCGGTCTGGATGCCGCGGGCGGCGGCGATTCCCGCGCGGATGCTGCTGACCCCATAGCCGATACCGACCAGGCGTGCCCCGAACGTGGTGCCCAGCAGCAGGAACGGCAGCAGCCCGGCCGGATCCAGAGCGTCCGACACGATGAGCAGCGTGCCGGCCGTGGCGATGAGCCAGAGGAAGGTGACGGGGCGAGCAACCAGATTAATCATGGTTTTCTTGCCGACGAACGGTCGCTGCCAGTCGTTGAGGAAGCCGATGTACTCCTCGAGCCGGTGCCGGAAGGTGGACGCGGCGGCCCCGCCGAACGCGCGGACCACGGCCTGGGCCTCCAGGTAACCGGCGGCCTCCTTGTTCATCCGCTCGGCCCAGCGCTGGGCTTGCGCGATCTTCGCGCGAGATTGCGCGAGCATCGACGCAACCGTGACGAGATAGACGAGCAGCGGAAGGAACAGGACGAGCGCGAGTCGCGCGTCCGACCAGAACAGGTAGGCGAGGACCGCGACCGGAGCGAGCACCGCCGCGACCGCGTCGGGCACCGCGTGCGTGACGAGGTAGTGCAGGGAGAGCGTGTCGTCCTGCACGAGCTTCTTCACCGCACCTGAGCCGTGCACGGTGAACCACCCCAGGGGTAGCCGGGCGAGCTTGCGCAGCAGACGCGCCCGCAGGTCGCGCGAGAACCGGGCGTCCACGGCGTGCAGCCATGACAGCAGGGCGGTGCTCAGCAGCGCGCCGGCGGTGAGCGTCACGAGCGCCGCGATGCCGACCCCGAACAGGGCTCCGGCGTCCGCGCCGGACAACAGCAGCCGCGCCAGCTCCACGAGCAGCACGAACGGCGCCAACTGCACCAAGGTCACAACGCCCTGCAGGACACCGGCGAGCACCAACGTGGACCGCAGCGGCGCAAGCAGACGTCCAGCCCCCTGCGACCGCCATGCGCCCGGACCGGGAGCGGCCGCGGATCCGGTCTCGTCCATCGGTGCCCCACCCGGCGCGGCATCAGCGGTCAGGTCGTCCGCGGCCTCGGCTTTCGTACCTGGCCGCAGGACACCCATCGCCCGGCCGGAGGACCAGTACGCCTGTGCATGCAGGTCGCTCTTGGGGAACCCGAACTCCTCACGCAGGCGCGTACGCACGTACTTGAGCGATCCCGCCTCGGGCGTCACCCATGCATACCAGTTCGACCAGTCGCGCGCTTCGATCGCCGCCGCCAGCGACGCGGCGCCGGTGCGCGGCACCCAGTGCACGCCGGCGCGGGGGTGGGTGATCAGCGGGATCTCAAGGTCGGTGTCGTCATGTTGCTCCAGATAAACCTCGATCGGCACGTCGGCAGGGAGCGCGCCAAGAATGCCGTTGATGGCGGGTATGGAGGCTGAGTCGCCGATCAGGAGAAAGCCTTCGGGCATGTCCTCGGGCACCTCGAACTTCGACGAGCCGAGCGAGGTCACCTGCACGGCGCTCCCGGGACGCGCCTGCCGCGCCCAGGCCGACGCGGGACCGGCTGGCTCGTGCAGCACGACGTCTATGGCGAACAGCCCGGTCGCCTCGTCGGCCTCGCTGATCGTGTACGCGCGCTGGAACTCCGTGTCGGACCCGTCCGGGTCGGGGAACCAGAACCGCAGCCACGCCGTGGGCTCGGCGACCGCGTCCTCGAACAGGGTGGGCGACCACATCCGCACCCGCAGGAAGTTCGGCGCCAATCGGATGGTCTCCCGCACGGTCGCGGTGTGGTCGCGTGCGCCGAGACCGCGCAGTACCGCTCCCCGGAACCCTCTGCCCATCACACGTTCCTTTCTGAACGGAACTTAGGTAAGGCCAACCTAACACCTTAAAGACCATTGGTCACTAATGCTGGTATGAGCATGATCAGGATGAGGTGACGAGGAGGATGCCTGTGGGTGCCGAATATCGGGTCACAGGGTTTGATCTGGGGTTTTGCTGCGTTCGGCGGCTCACCTCCGGCAGGATCGCTGGATGGCTCTGCGGCTGCTGTACTTGATCGTCTTACGCGTATTCGGCTGGATCGCGCTGCTCGCCCGATCACAGGCGTCCAAAGACGTAGAGGTTCTGGTAGTACGGCATCAACTTGCTGTGCTCCGCCGCCAGGTCGCCGTGCCCCGGCCGTCGTGGGCGGACCGGGCGATCCTTTCCGCCCTCGCGCGACTCCTGCCCCGACGCCGCCGATGCCACCTGTTCGTCACACCGCGAACGCTCCTGCGCCGGCACGCCGACCTGGTGAAGCGACGCTGGACCTACCCCAAGCACGGGCCGGGACGGCCACCGATCCGCCCTGCCATTCGCGCCCTGGTGCTGCGCCTGGCCGCCGAAAATCCGGGCTGGGGGTATCGGCGCATCGCCGGGCAGATCGCGGGCCTGGGCCGGAAGGTGTCCCCGGCCACCGTGTGGGCAATCTTGAAGAGGGCCGGCGTCGATCCAGCGCCCCGGCGCAGCGGTCCGACGCACACCAGCCGACGGGTGCACGTGCTGGGGGGCACGGCGAACCCCACCGCCGGCTGAGTCGCCCAGCAAGCCCGCAACCTGATGCTCGACCTGGGCGATCGAATCGGCGACTTCCGGTTCTTGATCAGAGACCGGGACACGAAGTACACCGCTCTGTTCGATGAGGTGTTCACGACCGAGGGCATCCGCGTGGTACTCACCACGCCCCAGGCTCCTCGAATGAACGCGATCATGGAACGGTGGGTCGGCAGCGTACGGCGCGAGCTGCTCGACCGGATCCTCATCATGAACGAACGCCACCTGCGCAAGGTCCTTGCCGAGTACGAGACCACTTCAATGGACATCGTCCGCACCGGGCCTTGCAGCAGGCCAGCCCGCTACGTGCGCTACCCGATCCAGTCGGCGCCGACATCAAGGTCACCCGACAAGACCGGCTCGGTGGCCTCCTCCACGAGTACGCGCAGGTCGCGTGAGGAGACGCGATATTCGGCACCCACACCCTCAACTTTGGCTTGCGATCCGCCGACTGTTGCCAAGGACTTCCCGAACTGGTGACGTCAGCCCGGCACCGCGTCCCCCCGGGCCGACATCACCACGAAATCATCGACAAACGTCTTTCAAACTCTCGTCTTACCGACTGATCAGGTGCGGTGGCCGGCGCGCGGCCGGATTCCGTTCCAAATCTCTCTGACCCCCTTCTCCACGCCAAGCACCGCCCGACGATCACCCTGCGATGGCACAGCTCTGGACAGGGCTGGGGGCGATCGACGCCGCACGACCTCCTTCGTCGGCCGCATGGCGAACCGGGACCCCGCGACCTCGTGGTGGTACCCGTAGGCCGCGTCAGGCTGAGGAGGCGCTGCTCCCATAAAGGAGGCGGACCTCGCAGACGCGGCCCGCCCTTTCCCGCAGCAGCCATGTGCCCGCGGCCGGGTAGCCGTCCGGACGGCCCGACTCATAGATGGCGTCGGCCTCCCAGATCGTGATCCCGGGTGTGCTTGCCACACCGGTGAGCCGATGCGTGGCGCCCATCTGGTAGTCGCTGTGCAAGATGTCGTAGATGGGTGCCAGCCCGGTTGAGATCCGTCCGCTGGGCCAGTACATGACCAGGTCCTCGGCCCAGCGCTCATGAAGCGACGGAAGCGGTACGCAGTTCGCGACCGCGGAAAAGATCGCGGCGGCCTCCTCAGCGCGTTCGGTGCTGATCGCGCCCTGATCCAGGTGCCGATGACGGCTGGCCAGTGGAAGAACCGTGGCCAGCCGACGGCGGGCGTCACTCAGCCGGCTGCGTACGGTGCCGACCGGGATCCCGCACAGCATGGCGATCTCCTCGTAGGAGTTGCGGACGGTGAAGTAGCGGAGCATGGCCACCGGCAGCGTCGCCGGCGTCAGCTGCCGTAGGCCGTGCCAGACCAGGTCGCGCAGGGCGCTGCGTTCGATGGTCGCGACCGGGTCGTCGAGAGACGAGGCGATCAGTTCGGCGCCGGCTGACTCGACCAGGCCGGGCATACGGTTGCGCAGGATCATCCGGCAGTTGTTGCGGACGATGGCGTGCAGCCATGGGCGGATCTTGGACGGATCACGCAGGTCGCCGATACGTGCGAGTGCGGTGACCGCGGCGTCCTGGCAGGCGTCCTCGGCATCCGGTCCCGCGCCCAGAACCCCGACCGCCACCGCCCGCATCCCCGGGTACTCATGCTGGAGAAGGCGGGCGAGCCCGTCGGGATCACCCTGTTGAGCCGCACGGACGAGAGGCTCCATGTCGGCGACCGGGTCTGGGCTGAGCGAACTCATGGCGCCGACGGTATCGATGGCCAGTGAAGATTTTCTTCCTCCGCGATCCGAACTTCTCACCCCACCCGTACATCTGGCAAGCAGGAAGCACTGCATATGTACAGGTTGACCAGGGTCTGGAGGGGGTGACAGACCCGTGGGACGCACTCCAGAGATCGTCAACACATCATCCGGTCACCGAGTCATGGCCTCAAAGCGCAGAAAAAGGATCAGTACGTGACGTCAGCGCGTCCTCTCCCGACCGATGGTGAACCAGCGTTGCGGGGTCCGAACACGCTACGCCTGCAGCTTCTTGGCCCGCTCCGGGTCTGGCGAGGTGACGACGAGCTCGATGCCGGCCCGCGGCAGCAACGTTGCCTGCTGGCACTCCTCATGGCCCACGAGGGCCACCCGATCAGCATGTCCGACCTGGTCGGCCTGATCTGGGGATCCGACGCGCCCGCCAGTGCGGTCAACATCGTCCACAAGTATGTCGGCAACCTGCGCCGGCTGCTGGAGCCTGACCTGCCGCACCGCGCCTCGGGCTCTTTCCTCGTGCGGCACGGCGACGGCTACCGCTTCACGGCCGACGCAGGGACCTTGGACCTGATCGCGTTCCGGAGACTCGTCGCTGAGGCGAAGGCGAGCCTTTCCCAGGGGCGCTCAGAGAACGCGGTCGAACAATACGCCCGAGCCCTGCCGCTGTGTCACGGCAACGTGGGAGAGGCGCTCGCCGACAGTGCGGGGGCCACGGCGGCCTTCGCCGGCATCGACCGCGAGTTCTTCGACGCGGCGGTCTCCGCGGCCGACGTCGTGCTCCGGCTCCGTCGCCCGTCTCTCGTCATCGCACCGCTGCGGCTCGCGGCGCGGATGAGCCGGTACAACGAGCCCGTCCACGCCGGCCTGATCAGCACGCTTGCCGCGCTGGGTCTCCGGGCCGAGGCACTGAGCGTTTTCCAGGAGATCCGCGCACGGTTGTCCGACGACTTCGGCATCGACCCTGGCCACGATCTTCAGGAAGCTCACCGGGTGGTGCTCACCCGAACCGTACCGTCGGCAGAACCAGCCGTCCCGCATGATGCCTCGCCAGGAGAACACGGAGAACACGGTGGCCTGCCAGACGACCCGCGCCCGGTTTCTTTCGTGCATCCGGCCCAGTTGCCGCGCGGCCTCCCCCTGTTCGTCGGCCGGGAGCCCGAACTGGAATGGCTGACGACATCGCTGAGTCGCATGCGCGCGGATCGCAGGACCGGCCCGATGGCCGTGGCGCTGGACGGCATGGGCGGCGTTGGCAAGTCGACGCTCGCGACGCACTTCGCGCACGCGATCGCCGACGAGTTCACCGACGGCCAGCTCTATCTCGATCTGCGAGGGGACGACCGCGAGGAAGGTAGCCCGGCCGCCGGCGATGCACTCAACTCGCTGCTGTACGCCCTGGGCGTCCCCGCGTCGCATATGCCGGACACATTCGACGCACGCATGGGCACCTATCGCAGCCTCACCGCCGGGAAACGGTTCCTGCTGCTGCTGGACAACGTCCGAGACGCCGTGCAGGTCCGGCCGTTACTGCCGAACTCCGCCGACAGTCTCGTGGTGATCACCAGCCGACCTCGACTGGCCGCCCTCGACGGCGCCTACCGGCTACGGGTCGACGTGCCCGATCACGCCACGGCACGGGAACTCCTCGTGCGCCGTCTTGCCGGACGGGCAGCGAGAGGAGTGGTCCACACCGCGGAGGGGAGCATCGTGGATGAGATCGTCGAGCTCTGCGGTCGGCTGCCTCTGGCGCTCGCGATCCTGGCGGCGAGGCTGATCGCCCGCCCGACGTTGTCGCTGGACGGTGTGGTTGCCGAGCTCCGCGACGGCGACGGCAACGGCGACGGCGACGGCGGCGGCGGCGACGGCGACGGCGGCGGCGACGGCGGCGACGGCGACGGCGACGGCGGCGGCGGCGGCGACGGCGGCGGCGGCGGCGACGGCGACAATCGGCTCGGCGCGTTTCCTGGCTGCCGGGACATTCCCGACCTGCGTACCGCCTTCTCGTGGTCGTACCGGCAGTTGAGTGCGGAAGCCGCCAGCAGTCTCAACGCACAGGCGCTGCTGCAACCTCACCGGGCGCCGGCTGCCCCGCCCCCACCACTGCCCGGCGTCGTGCCCGAACGCCCGGCAACGTGCGGCGACGCAGTCGAGTGGTTCGCCAGCCGGCGGCAGGTGCTCCTGGAGGTCGTCCGGCTCGCCGCCGACATCGGGTACGGAATCGTGCCGTGGCAGCTCGCGACCACCATGCATGGGTATCTCCAATGGGCCGGCTGCTTCCAGGAGTGGGAGAGCATCATGCGAGCCGCCCTGCGTGCGGCCCGCCAGGAGCATGACGTGATCGGGGAGGCACATGTCCTGCGCGGCCTGGCGGGCGCGAGGTTCTCGGTCGGCGCCCATGACGTGGCCGGCCGCGACGAGGTCGCTCTCGACCACAGCCAGAAGGCCGTCGAGCTGTACCGGATCGCCGGGAACCGCCACGCGGAGATCAGCGGCCTCTGGGAGATCGGTCAGATGCTGGCTCGGCTCGGCCGGTTGACGGAGTCGGCCGAGATTCTCGAGCGCGCGTTGGGTCTGGCTGTACGACTCGTCAACATGCACGTGGAGAGCGAGATCCAGAACGACATCGCAGCTGATCTCATCCAGTTGGGTCGCACGGCGGCGGCCCTCGAGCGTCTCAGACATACGGCCCGGAGCGAACGAGTAGCTTCTCCATCCGCCCGCGAGCGTTCAACGACGGACGCTGCTCATCGCGAACGCGGCGATCAACAAACCATCCGCTTCCGGGTCAGAAACGATGGCGTTCTTCCTGGAGTTCCTCCGTAGCGGGATCCCCCGCTGTCAGCCGAGGCCGGCCAGGAACGTCTCGGCGCGGCGGGCGAACAGGTGGGCTCCACGCGCGATCGAAAGCTCGCGCGCCTGTTCTCCCGCGCGCCGAACGGCGGCCTCCGGTTCGCCGCGGGCCTGAAGCAGCCGCGCCCGTTGCAGGAGGACCAATCCTTCCGGATAGCGCTGACCGTAGGCGTCCAGGCAGAAGTCCGCGCGGTCGAGGGCGGCAGCGGCCCCGACCGTGTCCCCGCTCATCAGCCGCATCTCGCCCAGCAGCCCGAACCAGGTGGCGACGCATGAACGCGGTGGGTCGAGGAGGTCCTTGGCGATGATCCGCTCGGCCTGCGCTGTGGCCCCGGCGGGGTCGTCACCGGTCATGGTCAGCGCCCAGCATCGTGCCAGCCGCTGGTAGGTGCCGAGGTAGGCGAAGGACAGTCCGGGATCCGCGGCGATCCCCAGCTCCGTCACGCGCAGCGCCTCGACCGGGTCACCCGTCAGCGACGCGGTCCGTGCGGCGAAGGTGGCCCAGATCGTGCGCACATAGGGGTCGTCGCCGGTCGATCTGTCGAGCATGCCGAGCATCTCGCGCGCCGCGCCGAGGTCACCGTGCAGCGCGGTGACCTCCGCGAGCAATCCGATCATGATGAGCAGGAGATCGTGCCGGACCGGATCCTCGTCACGTTGCGCGAGGTCGAGGAGGACGTCCTTGGATCGGCTGAGGTACCGGTACGCCTCCCCGATGTCGCCCAGGTGCCACTGGTAGATACCCCAGGCCTGCAGACCGCTGGTCGACACGAACGGGTCGGCGGACGCCTCGCCCGCGTCCAGCAACCGGCGCGCCAGCGGGCCGCTGCGGTCGAGCTCGATGGCCTGGGCATGAGCGGCCCACCGGGAGTAGAGAAAACTCGCCGCCTCGACCTCGCGGCCGAGTTCGCGGGCCAGGCGCTCGGCCCGCTCCAGCTGGGCGAACGATGAGAATCCGTACATCGATCGCATCCCGAGGACGGCGGTGAGTTGCGACAGGGCGGAGAGCTCCAGTTCGGCGAGACCCGCCGTCCGTGCCACCTGTGCGGCTGACAGCAGATGCCGTTCGGCGGCTTCGAGCGCGGATTTCCCTGCCGCGCTGCGGCCCGCGCGTACCAGGGCGGTGGCGGTGCGGGCCGGGTCGGCCAGCGGTCCGGCCGCCCACAGATGGTGCGCCAGACGCTCGGCGGTGGACTCGCCACCGGCCGCGGCGATCTCCAGGGCGTCCGAGATCCGCAGATGCAACTGGCTGGTACGAGGAGTGGATGTCGTACCGACGACCGACTCGCGGACCAGGTCGTGCGTGAAGCGCAAGGAGTAAGGATTCTCCGGCGTCGACTCGATCATGCCGAGGGCCGCCACCGACTCGAGGCGTTCGAGACAGCTCTCGGCCGTGAGGTGGGCCGCGCGGGCCAGGAGGCCGAGGTCGATGTCCCGTCCCATGAGGGCGGCGGTCCTGAGCAGATCCCGGGCATCGGCGTCGAGGCCGGACATCCGGTCGATCACGATGTCGCGTACGGTGGCCGGAACCGCGCCGGTGGCATCGGTGAGGGCGCCGTCGCCGGCGAGCTGCCGGGACAGCTCCCGGATGAAGAACGGGTTGCCGGCGGTGCGGGCATGGATGCCGCGGGCGGCGTCGGGATCCGGATTCAGTCCGGTCTCCAGCCGGATGAGTTCGATCGCCTCGTCCGGGCCGAGCGGGCCGAGCCGCACGCGACGGTGGCCGGACACCCGGCTGACCGCGGCGAGCGCGCGCGACAGCTCGGAGCCGGGGGCGGGGGCGCGATCACGGAGTGCTCCGATGACCGCGGTGCCGGCGGGCAACCTGGCCGCCACGTGGCTGAACAGCTGGAGCGAGGCGATGTCCGCCCACTGGAGGTCGTCGAGGACCAGGAGTACGGGCCGCCGCGCGGAGGACTCGCTGATGACGGTGACGACCTGCTCGAACAGCCGGAACCTGGAGCCGCTGTCCGGGATCATCGGTACGGCGTCCGCGTCGTCCGGCGCCTCGACGAGCCGTCCGAGCTCACCGGCGTGCCACTTCGCCCGCTCGGGGGCGGCCAGATTGTCGAGGAGTGCGCCGATCACCTGCACCCATGGCCACATCGACGGTGTCCCGTCGCCGTCCAGGCAGCGGCCCCAGACGACGAGCGCTCCCCGCCGGTCCGCCTCGGCGGCGATCTCCTCCAGCAGGCGGGTCTTGCCCACGCCCGGCTCGCCCTCGACGACGCCGATCCCGCTGCCGCCGGCGAGCGCCGGTCCGAGCGTTCGCCGGAGCGTCGCGAGTTCGTCGGCCCGGCCGACCAGCCCGCCGGTCGTGGGCGGTTCATCACGGCTCGCCCCGCCGGGGAGTGCGACGGTCTGCTTGAGCACCTGCGCGTACGCGGCCTGGAGCGCCTGGCCAGGTGCGATGCCGAGTTCCTCGTCGAGGCGGGTGCGGACCGTACGGAAGACCGCCAGCGCCTCGGCCCGGTGCCCGGCGGCGTCGAGAGCGGTGACAAGGCTCGCCTGCACGGGTTCGTGCAGCGGTGCGATCGACGCGGCCAGCTGGAGCGCGGGGAGCACGCGTTCCGGCCTGCCCAGCTCGACCGCCAGCCCGGCGGCGGTCACGCATACGTCGAAGACCTCCGCGTCGAGCGCCGCGAAGATCGGTATCCCGGCGGTGCGATGGGAAAGCCCGCTGCCCGCCGGGCCGTTCCAGTGGCCGAGTGCCGCGACGTAGTGGCCCAGAGCTTCCTCGGGTCGCTCGGTCCTGGCCGTGGCGACGAGTTCGCGGAAGGCGATGAGGTCGAGCGTGCCGGGGCCGGCGGTGCACAGGTAGCTGTTCCCGCGCCGGTGGAGGTAGGCGCCGGTGTCGCGAGCGGGAAGCCCGGGTTCGAGTACGCGCCGGAGGGCGCCCATGTACTTGTGGATGAGGTTGATGGCGGAGGCCGGAACGTCGTCCTCCCAGATCAGATCGATCAGGTCGGCGGTGCTGACCGGCTGTCCCGCGCGGGCGAGGAGAACCGCGAGGAGGTAGGCCTGCTGGCGGGGACCGGGATCCCGTTCGACGCCGTCGCGCCAGATCCTCGGCGGGCCGAGTATCTCCAGCCGCAGAGACTCACCAGCCACCTGCCGCCCCCCGGACAGATCTCCGCATTCAATGTTGCTCGTAGGCAGGGTACGCAGGCCGGATCCGGGATGCCAAAACCGGGTTCAGGCGGAAGGAAGAAAGTCTCAACTACGCACCGTTAGCGTCGCGACCATGCCGAAGTCACTCTCCATCCGCGACCTGCAGCCACAGCTCGCAGCGAATCGCCGGTACTGGACCGGCCTGGCGGGTGCGGGGAATGCCGACGACCCCAGTGCCGGCCTGCCGATCTACCGCACGGGTATCGCGCATCTTCTGATGAACGGGGTCCTACGGGTCCGCGACGTGCCGCTCGACGACGCGGTGAGCGAAGCGCGGCAGCGGCTTGACGGTTCGGTGTGGGCCTGGTGGGTCGGCGCGGACAGCGCCGAGGGCACCGCGGAGGGGCTCATGGCGCGGGGCGCCGATCAGATCATGACCCTGCCGATCATGGCGCTGGACCTTCATGGCACCGCGATGGACGAAGCGCCGGGCAGCGATCTGAGGTTCCGCACGGTCACCGAGGCCGCGGAGATGGCCGAGTACGTCGCCACGTTCGCCGCACCGATGGGCATCGCGACCGACCTCGATCTGGTCACAGAGCGCGAGCTCGGATTCGGGGGCCTCGACGTGATCCGCCGGGCCGCGGTCATCGACGGCCGCATCGTCGGCACCTGCACGCTGTCGCTCGGTACCGACGTCGCCGCTCTCTACTGCATCGCCACCACCCCCGATCTCCGCCGGCGTGGCATCGCCACCGCCCTGACCCTCGACGCGCTGCGGATCGCCCGGAACTCCGGCAGACGCATCGCCACCTTGCAGTCAAGCAGCGAGGGCAGGCCGGTGTACCGGCGGATCGGATTCGAGACCGTTTCCCACTATCGCCTCTTCGCCTTCGGCGCGTAGGCAAGTCAACCGAGAAAAAGATCGAGAGGAACCCATGTCCGCGCAAGCTTTCTACGACGACGACGCCGACCTGTCCATCATCCAGGGGCACAAGGTCGCGGTGATCGGGTACGGCAGCCAGGGCCACGCGCACGCGCTGTCGCTGCGCGACTCCAGCGTCGAGGTGGTGGTCGGCCTGAAGGAGGGCTCCAAGAGCCGGGCCAAGGCCGAGGAACAAGGCCTGAGAGTGCGGACGCCGGCCGAGGCGTCGGCGTGGGCCGACGTGATCATGGTGCTGGCGCCGGACACCGCTCAGCGCACGATCTACACCGAGTCGATCGCCCCGAACCTGACCGCCGGCAAGGCGCTGTTCTTCGGGCACGGGCTGAACATCAGGTTCGAGCTGATCAGGCCGCCGGCCGGCGTGACCGTGGCGATGGTGGCGCCGAAAGGTCCCGGTCACCTGGTCCGCCGCCAGTACGTGGACGGCAAGGGCGTGCCGTGTCTGGTGGCCGTGGAGCAGGACCCGACCGGCGAGGGCCTGGCGCTCGCGCTGTCGTACGCGAAGGCGATCGGCGGCACGCGCGCCGGCGCCATCCGGACGTCGTTCGCCGAGGAGACCGAGACCGATCTCTTCGGTGAGCAGGCGGTGCTGGCCGGCGGCGTGTCCGCGCTGGTGCAGACCGGGTTCGAGGTGCTCACCGAGGCCGGGTACACCCCGGAGATCGCGTACTTCGAGTGCCTGCACGAGCTCAAGCTGATCGTGGACCTGATGTACGAGGGCGGCATCTCCCGGATGCGCTACAGCATCTCGGACACCGCCGAGTTCGGCGACTACGTCAGCGGCCCGCGCGTGATCGACGGCCGGGTCAAGGAGGAGATGAAGAAGATCCTCTCGGAGATCCAGTCAGGCGCCTTCACCAAGCTGCTCATCGCCGACGACGACGCCGGCGGGCCGGCGCTGGCCAAGTACCGCGAGGAGGGGGCCGCCCACCCGATCG
Organism: Nonomuraea fuscirosea; assembly: GCF_035917475.1. NCBI lineage: Bacteria > Bacillati > Actinomycetota > Actinomycetes > Streptosporangiales > Streptosporangiaceae > Nonomuraea > Nonomuraea fuscirosea. The sequence goes on from NZ_CP109074.1 coordinate 6,589,389, forward strand.
AGGTGACCGGAAAGGAGCTGCGCGCCATGATGTCGTGGGTGGACCGCCCGATCACCGAAACCGCCTGATCCCAGCGAGGTGCCCACGCCCGGCCGGAGCCTGCCGGCCGGGCGTGCCGGTTCAGTGATCGTCCACACTTCTTCAAGTTCATCTCATTACGGTTGCCGGAGGTCTGGCATCGAGGAGAGAAGGACGATTGGTGACCGACGGCGATCCGGGGCCGGGCGGCCCTCAGACGCTGCGCCTTCAGGTGATGGGCCCGCTGCGGGTCTGGCGCGGGGACACCGAACTCGACGCGGGTCCACGTCAGCAACGATGCCTGCTGGCCCTGCTCCTGGCCCGTGGGGGCCGGCCGATCGCCATGACCGACCTGATCGATCTCATCTGGGGTCCGAAGGCGCCGTCCAGCGCGGTCAATGTCATCCACAAGTACGTAGGCGCTCTGCGCCGGCTGCTCGAACCGGGCCTGCGTGCCAGGGCCACGGGCAGTTACCTCGTCCGGCAGGGCAACGGCTACCGTTTCCTGGCCGGCTCGGAGACCCTCGACCTGATCGCGTTCCGTCAGCGCGTCGCCGCCGGGCGGGCGAGCGCCGCCGCGGGCGATGTGGAGCAGGCGCTCGACCGTTACGCCGACGCCCTTCGGCTCTGCCACGGCCACGCGGGCGAGGGCCTGTCGGAAAGCGCCGCCGCCATGGCGACCTTCGCGACCGTCGACGGCGAGTTCTACGAGGCGGCCGCGGCCGCCGCGGAGATCGCCACCCGTGTTCGCCGGCCCTCCCCCGTGCTCGCGCCGCTGCGGCTCGCGATGAAGATGGGGCCGCTCAACGAGCCCGTGCACGCGAGCCTGATGACCGCTCTGGCCGCGGCCGGGCACCAGGCCGAAGCGCTGGCGGTGTATCGGACGATCCGGCACCGCCTGGCCGAGGACTTGGGCATCGACCCGGGCCACGATCTCCAGGAGGCCCATCGGCGGGTGCTGAACCAGACGGTGGCATCCGCGGGGGAGAATCCGCCGCTGCTGGAGGCGGGAAGAACAGCAGCCGTTCCGCTGGTGCGCCCGGCTCAGCTGCCGCCGGATCTGCCGTTGTTCGCAGGCCGCGAGGCCGAACTGGACGGCCTGCGCGGCCTGGTCGCGGGTATGCGCGACGAGCGGCGGAGCAGCCCGCTGGTGGTGGCGCTGGACGGTATGGGTGGCGTCGGCAAGTCGACGCTGGCGACGCGTCTCGCGCACCTGGTCGCCGCCGAGTTCGCCGACGGGCAGCTCTATCTCGACCTTCAGGGAGATCAGGACCGGGAGGCGGGCCTCCTGGCCCGCGACGCGCTGTCTTCGCTGCTGTACGCGCTGGGCGTTCCCGCGTCGAACATCCCGGACACCTGCGACGCGCGGATCGGCACCTACCGCAGCCTGACCGCCGGCCGGCGGTTCCTCATCCTGCTGGACAACGTTCGCGACTCGGAACAGGTCCGGCCGCTGCTGCCCAACTCGGCCGGCAGCCTGGTCCTGATCACCAGTCGCCGGCCGCTCACCGCGCTGGCCGCGTTCGACGGCGCTCACCTGGTGCGGGTCGACGTGCCCGACCTGTCGTCGGCCCGAGCGCTGCTCGCCCGCCGCCTGGCCGACCTGCCGGACGGGGCCGGAGCCGAGTCCGCCGATCCGGAGATCATGGACGAGATCATCGAGCTGTGCGGCCGGTTGCCGCTGGCCCTCGCGGTTCTCGCCGCGCGGCTCATCGCCCGCCCGCGCCTGTCGCCGGCCACCCTGCTCGCGGAACTGCGCGACGGCGCCCGCCGCATCGAGGACTTTCCCGGCGTCCGCGATTCCCGTACGACCTGCTCCTGGTCGTAAGGGCAGCTCAGCGGAAGTGAGAACAGATCCACGATCCGTTCATAGTTCCTCCACTGGTGCTCCCTAGGTTGATGCCGTTGAAGAGCGATGGATCGAAGGGGAGAAAATGAAAGCCGCAGAAGCCGTCGATTGGGTGGACCCCGGCCGGTGGAAAGCCACTCCGGCCACAGTTCGGCTGAATCTGCTCAAGCAGATCCGGCGCGGCATCGACCGGTATTTCGACGAGCTGGTGAGCGCCGACTGCGAGGCGAAGGGCATCGACCGCAGCGTGGCGGCCAACGCTCACCAGGTGGGCACGAGCGTTCAGGCCACCGTGGTACCGGTGGCCGCCAACGTGTCGGCCGCCATCGCCCTGTACGAGGGCCTGGTCAAGGGGCGGCCGCTCCAGCCGCTCGCGGTGCGTCCGGCCGGCGACGGCCGCTTCGACATCCGGGTCGGGCCTCGGGGCAGGGACCGTCTGCTCAACGGGGACCGGGCGGACATCCTGCGCGTCATCGGTGAACCGCGCAGAACCGACCCCTACCAGAGGCCCGGCGGCATCGTCGCCGTGCTCGGCGCGGGCAACTTCGCGTCCTCACTTGAGATGATCAACGCCCTCTTCGTGGACAGCTGTGCCGTCGTCCACAAACCCCATCCCCTCAACGTCGGCGCCGATCTGGTCTGGGAGAAGGTCCTCCAGCCCCTCGTCGACGCGCACGCGCTGGCCTTCTGTGAGGTCGAGGAGGGGCCCGCGCTGACCCGCGACCCTCGCCTGACGAAGATCTACTTCACCGGCGGGGCGCCCTCGGCCAAGGCGATCATGGCTGCGACCGACACGGAGCTGGTCTCCGAATGCGGCGGCAACAACCCGTGCATCATCGTCCCGGGCGACCGCAGGTGGACCGCGAGCGAGATCCGTCACCAGGCACTCCAGATCGCCACCATGGTCAAGATCAACGGCGGTTCCGTCTGCGGGCGCGTTCAGACTCTGGTGACCAGCCGGCACTGGCCGCAGCGGCGTGAGTTCCTCGACGCCGTCACGCTCGCCCTGCGGGACCAGACTCCGGCGACCACCACCTACTACCCCGGGGTGGACAAGACCTTCGCCACCTTCCAGGAAGCCTACCCGGACGCGCGGATCATCGAGTCGCGGGACCACGCGCCCGCATCGCGGGTCCTGGTGATCGAAGACGTGGACCAGGACGGGTTCGCCGTCCACCACGAGGCGTTCTGCCAGGTCATGTCCGAGGTCGCGCTCGACGTGGCGCCCGACGCCGAGACGTTCACGCCCGCCGCGGTCGCCTTCTGCAACGAAACCCTGCTCGGCACTCTCGCCGTGACCGTCCTGGTCGACGAGGACACCAGGAAGGCCCACGCCCCGACCGTCGACCGCGCGGTCACGCAACTGCGCTACGGCGCGGTCGGCGTCAACACGATGCCACCGACGGTCTGGACGAACCCCTATCTGACCTGGGGCGGCAACGAGGAAGGGCAGGAACTCGTCTCCGGTCACGGCAATTTCGGCAACGTCCTGGGCTACGAGAACGTCGACAAGTCCATCGTCGTCAGCGGGTTCACCTCACCGGGTCATCTGATCAACGACCGTAAGCAGGGCTGGCTCGACCTGTCCGCCCGCTTCGCCCGCTACACGATCGACCCGACCTGGAAGCGGCTGTTCGCGCTCGCCGGCACGGTGCTACGCCTGCGTCTCCAGCGCCCCGACTTCCAGTCCTGATGAAGGGAACCCCTTGAACGCCGTTGACACTTCGGCCGCGCCCGGCCTCGGCCCTGTGCTGAGGCGCCTCTACCTCGCGCGCTTCGGATTCGCCCTCGTCTGGGCGGTCCTGCTGTTCCTGACCGCGTCGGATCTCGGCCCGGTCAGTTCCACGCTGCTCGTGATCTACCCCCTGTTCGATGTGGCCGCCGCCGTCGTCGACGCCCGGTCGTCCAGGGCGACCGGTTCGCCCGCCGTCCTGTACGTGAACATCGCCGTCAGCACGCTCGCCGGCGTCGGCCTGGTCTTCGCCGTCACCTCCGGCATCCCGGCGGTCCTGCGGGTGTGGGGCGCCTGGGCCGTCGTGTCGGGGCTCGTCCAGCTCATCGTCGGCATCGGCCGCCGCCGTCTGAACGGACAGTGGCCGATGATCATCAGCGGCACGATTTCCATGCTCGCCGGTGCGTCCTTCGTGCTGCGGGCCGGTGGTGACGGCGCGTCGCTGACCAACCTGGCCGTCTACGCCCTTCTCGGCGGCGTCTTCTTCCTGGTCTCCGCTCTCCGGCTCGGCCGTAAGGCCAGGCACCGCTGATCCGGCGTCCGCGCCACCGGTTCAGAGCGCGGGGAAGCGCGGCCACCGCCGCAGGTCCGCGGCGACACCGGGGTCGATCGCGTGGATCGCGTCGATCGCCTCGTCATGGGTCAGCGGCGGTCCGTTCAGCAGGTCGATCAGACGTCGCAGCGCGGTGGCCCCCGCGTTCGCCCACAGCCGCTTGGTGAGCATCTGAAGCCCGAACTCGAACCAGACGTAGTTGCTCCCGTCCAGCTCGGGCGCCCGGAACATGTCCTCCAGTTCGTACAGCGGCCACTGCCGGGACCCGCCCCAGACGATCCGGACGACGGTGAGCAGCGCCTCCTCGCGTTCGGGCTCGACCTCACTGACGTACCCCTGCAGCGCGAGGTTGGCGAGCATCTCCCGGAGCCAGAAGGTCGTCGGATTCGCCGGCTCGCCCCACGGGTGCAGGTAGTGCCCGATCTCGTGGGACACCAGCAGGTCCGCGAAGCCGCCGAGCGTCACCGGGGCGCCGTAGACGCGACGCAGCTCGGCCCGGTCGTGGTCGGAGAGGACCGGCGCGACCGAGTCGAGCACCACGTTCCAGAAGGGCGCCGGCTCCTGCCCGACGACGATGCGATCCGGTTCCGCGTGCGGCATTCCGTACAGGGGGAACGCCGCCACGGCAGCCCAGTCGTCGGCGCCCACGACGTACAGAGTGGGGATCTTGAACTCCCCGACCACCTTGTTCAGCCACTCGACCATCCGCTCGGCCTGGTCCGCGATGGACCGGCCGCGGGCGTCCCCGCCCCGGCTCGCGTGGACGGGGAAACTCCAGCCCTCAAGGACATTCAGCTCGTTCATGGCACGAACATAGTGCGGGGTTGTGGAGAAGGACTGACAGCCCCGTTCAGAAGGGGCCGAGGTCGAGGCTCATGGTCTTGACCTGGGTCTATTCGTAGATGGCGAGTCCGTACTCGGTGTCGTTGGCCAGCGTGATGGCCTCGTCGAAGTCATCGAACGGGAGGGACACGAGCGGAGTCCACGCCGGGCTGCTTCCGTTCGAGGATCGCGCTGACGCGGCCGAGCAGCGCGTCCTGGGCGGAGGGTCTCACTGGTCACTGACACGACCTCCAAAGATCATCTTTCTGGCGTCAGCAACCTACGTGCGGCGACTTCCTCTTCAGTGGATTCGTGGTGTGGGCGATCTCGGCGAGGAACTTCCCGGCACGCCGCGCGAACAGATGCGCCCCTCGTTCGCCGGACAGTGCCACCGCCCTCGCACCGATCTCGCGGACGACCGGGGCCGGCTCGCCGTGCGCCCACAACTGCCGCGCCCGCAGCAGGAGGAGCAGGCCCTCCGCGTAGCGCTGGCCGTGATCAGCGAGATACCGGTCGGCGCGGTCGAGGGCGGCTGCCGCCTCGTCCGGCATCCGGGCCGACAACAACATGTCGGCGATGAGCCCCACGTGGAATGCCAGTCCGAACCGTGGCGGGTCGGCGAGGGTCGTGGTCAGGATCCGATCGGCCTCGGCCGCGGCGCCCGCGGGATCGTCGCCGGTCAGGGCTCGTGCCCAGCAGGTGGTGATGCGCAGGTACGGGTCGATGTTGGAGTGCAGGTGCTCAGGGTCCGCGGCGATCCAGGGCTGCGCCGCGGCCAGTGCCCAGCCCGGATCGCCGGCCATCGCCGCGGCCATGCCCGCGAAGTGCGCCCAGACGGCGATCGAGTACGGGTCGTCCCCGGCGGCCGCCCGCACCCCGTCGAGCAGGGCATGGGCCGCACCCAGGTCGTCGGAGATCGTGGCCACCACCGCCGCGAGCAGCGGCCCGAACGGACGCAGATCGGTCCGGAGGGGGCTGTCCCCGGTGACGGGGACGCTCCACATGATCCGGTTGCCGTCGTTGAGCTGCCGTACGGCTTCGCCGATGTCGCCGGCCTCCCATTGGTGCTGGCCCCGGGCCTGCGAGCCGTACGCCTTGACTATCGGGTCGAGCGAGGCGGTGCCCTGCTCATGCAGCCGGCGGGCCAGTTCGGCGCGGTCCGGCCGGACCGCGCTGTAGGCCTCGACCATACGCATGAAGAGGAAGTCGGCGGCGTCCCCTTCCCGGCCGAGACCACGAGCCAGGTTCTCAGCGCGTTCCATCATGGGGTGGAACGGATCCTGGAACATCGACTGCCGCCAGAAGACCGTGGCGACCGACGACAACGCGGACAGCTCCAAGTCGGCCAGCCCCGCCGCACGCGCGACCCGGACGGCCGACAGCAGATGCCTCTCGGCGGCCTCGAACGCGGACTTGAACGCCGCTCGGGCGCCGGCGCGGACCAGCGCACGTGCGGTGCGTGCGGGGTCGGCCAGCGGGCCGGCCTCCCACAGGTGAAACGCGAGGCGTTCGGCGTCGAGTTCGCCGACCGGGCCGGTGCCCTCCAGCGCCTCCGCGATGCGCAGGTGCAGCCGGCCGGTCTGAGCGGGCGGCGTCTTCCCTGCGACGGACTCGCGGACGAGATCGTGGGCGAAACTCACGGAGAACGGATCATCCGGCGCGGACTCGATCATGCCGAGCGCCTCGACCGGCGCCAGGAGTTCGAGGCAGCCTTGCACGTCGAGCCCCGCGGCTCGGGTCAGAAGATCGAGGTCGACGTTCCGGCCGATGAGAGCCGCGGTCCGGAGCAGGTCGCGGGCGTCGGTGCCGAGTCCGGACATCCGGTCGAGAACGACGTCGTTCACGGTCTCGGGCACCGCCGGGTGAGCGGCGGCCCCATCAGTGAACCCGCCAGTGAGCCCGCCGGTCAGCGCACCGCCGCCGGCGAGCATCCGGGACAGCTCACGGATGTAGAACGGGTTGCCCGCCGCACGCGCGTGGATGCCGCGGACCACCGCGGGCGCGGGGTTCTGCCCGGTCTCGTGCCGGACGAGCTCGGCTGCCTCGATCGGATCGAGCAGGCCGAGCCGGATGCGCCAGTGGCCAGGTACGCGGCCGGCCGCGGCGAGCGCACGCGACAGCTCGGTACCGGTGACGGGCGCGCGGTCGCGGGCCGCTCCGAGAATCACGGTCCTGGCCGGCAACCGGGCCGCGACGTGGGTGAACAGCCGGAGGGACGCGGCGTCGGCCCATTGCAGGTCGTCGAGCACGAGCAGCAGGGGACGTCGTGCGGCGGCCTCGCCGATGACGGTCACGACCTGTTCGAACAGCCGGAACTGGAGACCGGCGTTCGGCAGGACCGGCGCGGCGGCCGGGGCATCGTGCGGCCCGACGAGCCGGCCGAGTTCGCCCGCGGTCAACCTCTGCCGCACGGCGGCGGGCAGGCTCTCGACAACGGCGCCGATCGCCTGCGTCCAGGGCCACAACGAGGGTGTGCCGTCCCCGTCGAAGCAGCGACCCCAGACGGCGAGCGCGCCACGCCCTTCCGCCTCGGCGGTCACCTCCTGCAGCAGGCGGGTCTTGCCTGCGCCGGGCTCGCCCTCGACGACGCCGATCCCGCTGCCGCCGGTGTCGGCCCGGCGTACGGCCAGCGTGAGCGCCCCGAGCTCCTTGGCGCGGCCGACCAGGCCACCGCTCGTGCTCGCCCAGGCTTCGGCTCCACAGGTAGTGGTGACCGGCATCGCGTTCCGCGTCAGCGCCTGATGATGGGCCGCCCGCATCGCCGGGCCGGGGTCGACACCGAGGTCGTCGGCGAGGCGGGCGCGGACCGCGGCGACGACGGCCAGGGCTTCCGCCTGGTTCCCCGCAGCGCTGAGCGCGGAGACCAGACTCGCCTGCACGGGCTCGTTCAATGGCGCCATCGAGGCGGCCAGCTGCAGCGGAGGCAGGACCTTCGCCGGTTGCCCCAGAGTCATGGCCAGGGTGGTCGCTGTCACGCACACGGCGAAGAACTCCGCGTCGAGGGCGGCGAAGGCAGGCTCCGCGGCTGTCCAGTGAGCGAAGGCGCTGCCCGCCGGACCGTGCCAGCGACCGAGCGCTTCGGTGAGAAGGTCGAGCGCCCTCTCGTCATGCTCGGATTTCGCCCGGGAGACGAGGTCGCGGAAGGCGACCAGATCGAGGGTCTCCGCGTTCGCGGTGATCAGGTAGCTGTCTCCGCGGCGGTGCAGGAAACTGCCCTCGGCACGTGCGGGTAGCCCGGGTTCGAGCAGGCGGCGCAGGGCGCCGACGTACTTGTGGATGACGTTGAGCGCGCTGGCAGGAGCCTCGTCGCCCCAGATCAGATCGATCAGCTCGGACGTGCTGACCGGCCGTCCTACGCGAGCGAGGAGCAGGGCCAGAAGGAAGGCCTGCTGACCGGGGCCAGGATCGAGCTCGACGCCGTCGCGCCATATCCGGAGCGGGCCGAGAATCTCCAGGCGCAGGAGCCCATCGACCATCCCATCGCCCCCGGACCTACGTGTGCTCGTACACGACGTACGCGGGTCCGATGTTACCGGGCTGCCGGCACGATCAAGAGTTTGTTCACTCCAGGGCCTTAGCGTCTGTGCCCATGCCTCCGACGCTTATGAGTTTCGACCCGCCGCTGGTTCGTACGGCGGTCCAGGTCAACGGCATCGAACGGAATCTGGAGTGCGACGCCCGGCTGACGTTGCTCGATGCCTTGCGTGACGTCATCGGCTTGACCGGGACGAAGAAGGGATGTGACCAAGGCGCGTGCGGCGCCTGCACGGTACTGCTGGAAGGACGCCGGGTCCTGTCGTGCCTGACTCTGGCGGCACAGTGTGACGGCCGGCAGGTCACCACCATCGAGGCTCTGGCCGGCGACGACCTGCATCCGGTCCAGGCCGCGTTCATCCGGCGCGACGCCTTTCAATGCGGATTCTGCACCTCCGGTCAGATCATGTCCGCGGTGGCGTTGCTGGACGAGGGCCGGGCAGGCTCGGATGACGAGATTCGCGAGTTCATGAGCGGCAACCTCTGCCGGTGCGGAGCGTATCCGAACATCGTCGCCGCGATCCGCGACGTCGCCGGCAGGCGAGATCACGATGCGTGAATTCGAATTCGTCCGGTCCGAAGGGGTCGAGCAAGCCATCGAACTCGTGACCGGCGACCCCGACGCCGCCTACCTCGCCGGCGGCACGACGCTGATTGACCTCATGAAGGACGGGGTTCTGCGCCCGCGGCGCGTCGTCGACGTCACCCGGCTGCCACTGCGGGAGGTGATCCACACGAACCGCACCGTCACCGTCGGCGCTCTGACGACGATGGAGGAACTCGCCGCCGAGCCGGTGCTGGCCGAGCGCGCGCCCGTCCTGCGCGAGGCGCTGCTGGCGGGTGCGTCGCCGCAGTTACGCAACATGGCCACCATCGGCGGGAATCTGCTGCAGCGTACCCGGTGCCGGTACTTCCGCGATCCGACGGTAGGGGCGTGCAACAAACGCAGCCCCGGCACCGGTTGTGCCGCCGTCGTCGAGTCGGCTCGGATGCACGCCATCCTGGGCGCCGGCGAAACCTGTATCGCCCTGCACGCTTCGGATCTGGCCGTCGCCCTGGTCGCTCTCGACGCTGTCGTCCACCTTCAGGGCACGACGGGCACTCGGCGGGTGCCTCTGACCGAGTTCTACCGCGTTCCCGGCGATTCCCCTGAGCGGGAGAACGTCCTGGAACACGGGCAGCTCGTCACCGGGGTCGAGATTCCGTTACCGGCGGCCGGAACCGCCTCGGGATACCTGAAAATCCGCGACCGGGCATCCTACGAATTCGCGCTCGTCTCGGTGGCCGCGGTTCTGGAGATCCACGACGGCATCATCCATGACGCCCGGCTGGGGCTGGGCGGTGTCGGCACCATCCCCTGGCGGGCACACGCCGCCGAGAAGCTTCTCCACGGCGCACGTCCCGGCACAGGGATGTTCCGGGCCGCTGCGGCGGCCGCGATCCGCGACACCTTCACCGTGCCCGGTACGGCCTTCAAGGTCGAACTGGCCCGGCGCACGATCGAGCGAGCGCTGAACACCGTTTCCGGAGGGACATCATGACGCCCGAGTCCCGGGTCATCGGCCTCGGCCTGGATCGCGTCGACGGACCGGCGAAGGTCACCGGCGCGGCCACGTACACGATGGACGTCACCGCTGACGGGCTCCTGCACGCGGCACTCGTCCGCAGCACTTTCGCGGTCGGCACCATCACCTCGATCGAGACCGCGCAGGCGGAGGCCGCTCCGGGCGTCGTCGCGGTCTTCACCCACCACAATGTGCCGCGCATGAAGAAGCCGTCCTGGAATCTGCTCACCCCGCCGCCTCCGGTGCCCTTGCAGGACGGCTCCGTGCATCACTACGGGCAGTACGTCGCCATGATCGTCGCCGAGACTCATCAGCAGGCGACGGCGGCGGCGGCCTTGATCCGGGTCGATCACGAAGCCGCCGGCGCTTCTCTGAGTCTGGACGCCCCGGCGCTCAAAAGCCGGACGAACCCGTACTTCCTCGACGCCAAGCGCGGTGACGCCGAGTCCGCGCTGGCGGCGGCCGACGTCGTGATCGACGCGATGTTCACCACCCAGGCGAACGCTCACAATCCGCTCGGGCTCTTCAGCACGGTCGCCCGCTGGGACGGTGAGCACCTCATCGTTCACGACTCGACGCAGAACCCCTACCTGATCAGGGACAGTCTGGCCAAGGTGTTCTCCATCTCCAAGGACAAGGTCCAGGTTCTGGCGCCGTACGTCGGCGGCGGGTTCGGCGCGGGTCTACGGCTGTGGCAGCACGTGATCCTCACCGCGATGGCCGCCCGCGCCGTGGGCCGACCGGTCAAGACGGTCCTGACCCGCCCGCAGATGTTCACGGGCATCGGTCACCGTCCGGCGACGATCCAGCGGATGCGCGTCGGGGCGCGCCGCGATGGCACCATCACCGCGATCGACCACGAGGCGACATCGACCGCCGCCAAGGTCGCCAACGTGCTGTACCCCGTCACCCTGACCACCCCGGCCACCTATCGGTGCGACAACGTGCGAGGCCGCGACCGCCAGGTGCGGCTCGACATCCCGTCCCCGGCGCACATGCGGGGTCCGGGCGAGGCCGAGGGCAACTTCGCGTTGGAGACGGCTCTGGACGAGGTCGCCTGCGCGATCGGGATGGACCCGGTCGAGCTGCGGATGCGTAACTACGCGAAAGTACATCCGCAGACCGGCCTGGCGTGGTCGAGCAAGGCACTCGACGAGTGCTACCGGCAGGGTGCCGAGCTCTTCGGCTGGGCCGGACGAACGCCGCAGCCGCGATCCATGCGTGACGGCCAGTGGCTCGTCGGGTACGGCATGGCCGGCGTGACCTACAGCCACTTCCAGGCGAAGTGCCAGGCATCGCTCACCGTACGCGACGACGGGACCGTGCTCGTACGCAGCGGTGCCACCGACATCGGTCAGGGCACCTACACGGTGATCACCCAGGTCGCGGCAGATGGTCTCGGACTGGATCCCGCGAACATCCGGTTCGAACTCGGCGACACCGGCCTGCCCCGTGCGCCGCAGGCCGGAGGATCAGGTCTGGCGACGGCGCTCAGCAATGCCGTGCACGACGCCACGGTGAACGCGATCGAAGCCCTGCTCGCCTCGGCGAGCGCGGACCCCGCGTCGCCCCTGCACGGTTGCTCCGCCCGCGACGTGGCCGTGGCCGGCGGTCGCATCCACCGCGAGGACGACGCATCGCGCGGCGAGACCTACGTCGCGATCCTTGCCCGGAGCGGCCGCTCCGAACTCACCGTTGAGGGCAGCAGCGCGCCTTCGCGTGCTGAGATCGGCGCGCTTCTCGGGTCCTTCGCGGTCTCCCGCATGGGACGCGCCGGCCGGCGGCTGGTGGAAGCCACGCATACGATCGCCCCGGCCGGCGCTTTCGCCGCCCATTTCGTGGAGGTCCGGGTCGATCCTCAGCTCGGCCGTCTGCGGGTGCAGCGGATGGTGTCCGCCGTCGACGCGGGCCAGGTGCTGAACGAGAAGCTGGCTCGGAGTCAGATCATCGGCGGTGTGGTCGGTGGCATCGGACAGGCGTTGTTCGAGGAGATCATCACCGACGCGGGGTCGGGACGCATCTCCAACGCGACCCTGGCCGACTATCTGGTCCCGGTGAATGCCGATGTTCCGGACCTGGATGTCGTCTTCGTCGGCGTGCCGGACTCGGACAACGCGGTGGGCGTCAAGGGGATCGGTGAGATCGGCCTGGTCGGGGTTGCCGCCGCCATCGGCAACGCGATCCATCACGCGACCGGCAAACGCCTGCGGTCGCTGCCCTTCACCATCACCGAGCTGATGGACTGACGTATACCGCGGCGGGCCCGCACAACGAGAGCAGCCGCTCGTGATCATGTCTGTGTGACGAGAACAAGATCCAAAGCGGCTGCTGCCTCATCGTAGAGGCCAGGCGTGTGCAACGGAACCTCGACGACCTCATGGCCGCACTGGCACCGATGTTCACCCGGATCGAACCACGGCTGCAGGCCGCCGAGTACGTCCGAGCCGTCATGTCCGATCTGCCCAGACGCAACGACTGGACGATCGCCGAGCTGCTCGGCGACCGCCGTCCGGACGCCACTCAGCGCCTGCTGAACCGGGCTCGGTGGGACACCGCGGGTGCGATGAGCACCATCCGCCGCCACGGCCACACACCGACCCTGGAACACGTTGCTCACTGGTCAGCCTGGCGACGCCGCCATCAAGCACGCGCCAGGTGGTTCCATCGCCGCGCCCGCCTGGCCACCGCATATATCCAGCTCAGCCAGCGAATGGCGGCTGTCGCCAAGAGGCGCCTATCAGGGTGTCCTGACCTCCAGGTCCCCGGAGTCGCTGGACAGCGCGATCGTGCGCTGGGCCGAGGGGGCGCTCGCGGCCTTGATGTTCTTGTGGCCGGAGTCCGTCTTGGCCACGATGTTGTACGACCCCTGAGGCACCTGGATCACGGTCTTGCCCGAATCCGTGGTGGTGGTGACCTGGTCGGGTCGCCCGGCGAAGGCCAGGTTCATATCGCCCGAGTCGGTCTTCGTGGCGACCTTCTCGCCTGTCAGCTCGGTGGCCTCGATCGCCCCGGAGTCGGTGGTGGCTTCCAACTCGCCCGACAGGTTCTTCAGTGTCACGTTTCCCGCGTCGGAGCTCACCTTGATGCGGAGTCCCTTGGGCGCCTCGATCTGGTAGTGCACGTCGCAGGTCGCGCCCAAGGCGCCCCACCCCCAGGTGGTGGGACAGGCGAACGCCAGTTCCAGCGTGTCTCCTTGCACCTTGTGGCTGGTCTTCGGCTTGTCCTTGCGCCGGCTCAGCCGCTCCGTCACGTGGATGCTCCGACGATGGGACTCGACCACTTCGACGGTCCCGGCGTTGTCGGCTTCGACGTGCAACGCCGCCACCTTGTCGGTGACGTCGTACGACACGGTGTCCTCATCCAGCGGGTCGCTGGTGCCGCAGCCGGTCAATACCGCCACAAGCCCGATAGAGCACGCGATCATCGCTTTTGCCTTCATTTCAAGGTGCAATTCCGAGTCATCCGGATGTACCGGCCTCGATTGATCCCTGGAGTTGTTCCTGAGGACATCGCTGAGACCGGACGGATCAAGCCCGGCTCCCCGTGAAGCCGGCGACCACCAGCGGCAGCGCCTTACGGACGGTCTGGTTATGATCCACGCTGCCCGCGTCGGTGAGGGTCTGCGTGGCGCCATGGGAACGCAGTTGACGCTGGCAGTACAGCGCGTTGTCGTACGCGACGTCTGTGTCGCCCTTGGCGTGATGCAGGCGCACCGGAACGTCCGGCTTCCAGTTGCAGGTGGAGTCGAGCGCGGTCAGCAGTTCTTTCAGTTTGCCGGTCGGCTTGCGCACCTTGTCCAGGAACTGCGCGGTGAACAACTTCTCGGACGTCGGCGGCAACGCCTGGGCGATCTCCGCGGCCTGGTGGTTGCCGTCGAAGAGCTTCTCCGCCTGCTCGTCGTACGGGGCACGGAAGACCTCGCCCGGCGTGCGGTAGACGTCGGTGTAGCGGTCCGCCGAGATCACGAAGTAGGCCAGGTAGAGCGAGGACATCCGAATCTTGTCGTTTGCCGCGGCGGCCTCGAAAGAACTGAGGTCAAACGGGCCGGCGATCGGAGCGAGGCCGCCCAGCCGGAAGTACGGGTCCTGACCCTGTTGCAGGAAGCGCCCCACCATCATGGTCGCGGGACCGCCCTGTGAGAAGCCGCTGACCAGCACGCGCGCGTCGAGCCGGCGCTTGTTCCTGCTGGTGAAGGCGCGGGTCGCACGCAGGGCGTCCACCGGGGCGGAGACTGTGGTCCGCGGGTCTCCGTAGGTGTGGTGGCCGGGCCCTGTGCCCAGGCCGAGATAGTCAGGGGCGGATACCGCATGTCCGGCCCCCGCGAACAGCAGCGCCGCGGCGCGGTCGGTGGATTTCTCGTTCACCGAGGCCACATCACCCCGGTAGACGGTGGTGCCGTGCAACCAGGAGACGACCCGCAGGTTGCGCCGGGTGTTGTCAGGCAGGGCGACCAACTGGCTGGCGGTGGTGGACCGGCCCTTGGTGTCGATGGTGCGATAGACGACGCGATAGGCGCTGACCCCGTACTTCACCTGCGCCGCGTCGATGCCGGCCGTCTTGAGCCGCTCGGCGACCTGGCCCTTGTCCAGCTTCTCCACGAGGGTCGAAGAGACCACGGCGCCGCGTGCCACGCTTTGTGCTCCTGAGGCTTCGGCGGGGAACGCGGTGGCAAGGCAGCCCAGGGCGAGCCCGGTGGTCACTATGGCGCGAGAAAAGGTCATGCCGAAACCCTAGATACAGCCGCAAAGAGCGGCATTGCTGGCGGCACCCTGGTTCTTGGTAGTGCCAGCCTTACCCCTGCGATGAGGTCACGATTGGCGTATGGGTCGAGGTGACTTAACGAATGCCGAGTGGGAGCGGCTGGAGCCGCTGCTGCCCGCAGGCGGGGCGAGCTGGGCGAGCTCACGCTGGTCTACGACCGCGTTCGCTGACACGAACGACGGGGCCTGTGCTCAGGGGCGGGTCCGCCGGTGCCGGTGGGCCAGGACGAGCCAGGCCGCGAGGGCGGCGAGCGCCGCGAGGGCGATGACGCCGATCCGCAGCACGCTCCCCATCGCGCCGTCCCCGTCCGTTCTACCCGCCGCGCCCGCCGCGGCCTCGTGCAGGTGGGCGGGTGCGGACGCCTGGCCAGGAGCGGGGGCGGCCGTCGTACCCGGTGCGGGAGCGGTCGTCGCGCCCGGCGCGGGAGCGGCGGTGGGGCCCGGTGCGGCCGTCGCCGCCACCGGCGCGGCGACCACGCCGGCCTTCACCTTCACCGTCTTCTTCGCCTTGGCCGGCTCGGTCGCCCGCACCGTCACCCGCCACTCGCCGCTGGGCAGTGGCTCGGCGGAGCGGTAGAGGTTCTGGCCCTCGCCGGCCGACCGGAGCGGGACCGGGCCGAAGGCACGGCCGTCGGACGAGGTGGCGGTCAGCGTCGCCGCGACGATCTCGGTGACGGGATGGCCGTCCTTCTTGTACGTCACGAGCACGTTGACGTTGTCGGCCCCGTCACCCGTCACCTCCAGCTTGATCGGCCCGCCGTGCGCGTGGGCGGCCGGTGCGCCGAGCACCAGCCCGGCCCAGGACAGCAGGACGGTCAGGATGTAGGCCGATGCCTTCTTCACGGAACATTGCTCCCTTGCGATTCGATGCCGGCGCCCGGGCCGGTTGACGGCCGCCACCGCTGAGGGCGGGTGACGGGACTCACGTCTCCTGCGGCCTGCCCTCACGGGCGAGCCTGATCAGTTCTTCGATGCGCCTGCGGCGCCGCGCGGCGTTCAGCCGGAGGGCGAAGAAGGCGAGGACGAGCAGGACGACGAGGCCGAGCTGCGGCCACGGCAGCGCCCAGACCGTGGTGGCGACCGCCTCCTGCCGCACGGCGACGCCCGGCGCCGCCGCACCGGCGAGGGAGGGGACCGCCACGACCGTCGTACGGACCGGCCCCAGCGGCCAGGCCCCCGCCACCCGCGCGACGTACGTACGGCTGCCGCCCGGCATGAGCTCCCTGGCCCTGGCCGCGGACGGGTCGCTCCAGGAGTTCTCGGTGAACAGCGTGGACGACACCACCCGGTTGTCACTGACGAGCCGGATGTTTCCGCCGTTGGCCACCGTGTACGTCACCTCGACCGTCCCAGGGACGAAGGGATTCCACGAGCCCGTGTACTCCGCCCGCACCCCGCTGACGGCCACCTTGGCGACGTAGTCGCCGGTGACCCGGATGTTCAGGCGGACGCCCACCCGGTTCTGGACCCGTACCTGCCCGGAGACCGTCTCCAGGGACGCGGTCACTCCGGCGGGATGGTCGCCCGGCGTCGCGTTGCCGGGGATCGACACCGTCACCGGCACGACGGAGGTGGCACCGGCGGCGACGGTCACCTTCTCGGGCACCGTGATCCACGAGCCGCCGTCCACCGGCGCGACGTCCGACGGCCGCATGTCGAAGTAGCCCTTGGAGGTCAGGTAGCCGTCGTTGGCGTCGATCCCGAACTCGACCGGCTCGGTGGAGCGGTTGATGACCGCGACGTGCTCGACCACCTGCCCGCCGCCGGGGAGTTCGAGGTCGATGACGCTGCGGCCGTCGGGCCCGCCCGCGTTGGCCGGCACGACCGACCAGGTGGTGTCGGCGTGCGACGGGGCCGCCGGCCCCACCAGGACGGCGGCCGGCAGGACGGCGAGGACGGCGAGGCGGGCGAGGACGCCCCGCGCACGGCTGATGGTCAACAGAGGAGGTCTCCAGTCTCGTCGTCGTGGCCGCCCGGAACCCCGCGGGGTCCCGGGCGGCGATGGCGTCCCGCGCCCCGGAAAATGGCTCAGGACTGGTTGAACAGGGAGAGCGTCAGCGTCGAGTGGTACTCGCCGGCGGCGACGTCGGTGGGCGTGCGCAGCGCCAGGTCGGCGTTCACCTCCCAGGTGCCGATCTCGTCGGCGGAGTTCGCCGTGGACACCAGCAGCTCCTGGCCCTGCAGGCCGACGGTGGGCGCTCCCGATCCGTCGGAGATGACGCTGGAGACGGGCTCGCCGGCCGCGACCGCGCCGGTCGAGGTGTCGCTCAGCAGCCGCGGCCGCCAGCCCAGGTACTGCGGGCCGATGGGCGGCGCGGAGCTGTCCGTCGCGGTGAACTCGCCGGCCTGGCCCACGACCGCCCAGAAGTCACCGTCGGGGATCTCCCCGGGATCGCGGGTGTCGGTCACCGTGACCGTCGGCAGGGTGCCGACGAACTGGCGGGCGGCGGCGTCGGAGTCGCTCTCCTGCAGGGCCACCCCGCCGTTGTCGGCGACGGTCATGGACACCTGGCCGGTGGTGGTGCCCGGCTCGATCGTCACCGACACGTCGATGCCGTCCTCGGGATCGTCCTCGGCCACGGCGGGACCGGCCAGGCCGGCGCCGGCGAGCGCGACACCGACCACCGCGGCGGCGAGCAGCCGCGCGGCCTTGTTGATTCTCATGTGATCGCTCCATCTATGAGTGGGCGGGGCCGGCCGGCCCAGCGGCCGGCCCCGGGGGTTCTGTCTCAGCCGCAGTCGAGCGCCGGGTACGCGGCGTCGTACGACGAGGTGACCTCCTGGCCGCCGATCGTCGCCGTCCCCTTCACGGTCGCCGTGCCGGCCTCGATCTGCCCGGCCCGGCTGTTGAAGGACTGGTACGCCTGCTTGCCCGGGGCCACGCCGGCCACGGTCTTCGTGCCGTACGGCGTGGTCAGCGTCACCGCCGCCGCCGTCTCGGAGGTGTTGACGGCGGTGACAGCCACGTACGCCGAGGTGCCGATGCAGCGGGACGCGGCGGAGACCGCCAGCTCGACCTGCGCCGCCCCGGTCAGGCGGAAGAAGTCGAACGTGACCGTCTTCGAGGCCGTCTGGTTGGTGCCGATGGTGTAGACGCCGGCCTTCGCGTCTTCGGCCACGGCGCTGTTCTCCACCGGAGCGGACAGGTCCGTCCAGGTCTGGCCGTCGGAGGAGTAGGAGCCGGTGAAGGTGTCGCCCTCCTTCTTCAGCCGCAGGTGCCACTCGCCGCCGGTGAGGTTGTTCGCCTGCGGTTGCGGGCTCTGCACGGTGCCGCCGACCTCGCTGCGCAGCTCGATGGCCCGCGCCACCGTGGCTCCCGGCGAGTTGGTGGTGAGGAAGTCGAGCTTCACGTAGTCGTCGTCGCCGGTGTAGACCATCAGGCCGCCCTGCTGGTACTGCTCGTTGAGCGCCGAGGCGTCCAGCTTGGTCTCCAGCGTCCAGTCGCCGTCCGGGGCCGGTTGCAGGATGAGGTTCTTCGGGCCGGTGTTGGTGGTCCCGTAGATGTCACCCGTCGTGGTGTCCAGCTCCAGCTTGCCGCCGCTCACCCGCGCGGCGGTGGCGTCGGGGCGCACGACCGCGCTCCAGCGGCACGTGTCGAGCGCGGTGCCGTCGAACTCGTCGTCCGGGGCGGGCGCGGTCGCCGTGTCGTCCGGCGTGATGTGGAACCAGTCGAAGGCCGCGTCCACCACCGGGTGGTTGGCCCCGGCGAGCGAGATCAGGCCGATCTTCGGGCTGGTGATCCCGGTGAGCGACTTGGTCTGCGGCATCGCGGTGAACGTGCTGCCGTCGGAGGAGTAGTGGGCGGTGATGGTGCTGCCGTTGCTGACGAACCGCACGTACACGGTGTCGGGGTAGGCGTCGCCGAGGGAGGCCGTGTTGCTCTCCGACACCTCGTTGGGGGCGGCGTTCTCCTCCCTGATGAACTGGAAGATGCGGCTGGCGTGATCGGAACCCGAGGTCGAGCGCGCCTGCAGCACCATCTTGGCGTAGTTGTCGTCGTCGCCGTAGATGACCAGGCCCGCCTGCTGGTACGCGTCCCGCGCGTCCAGCGTGAGCTTGGCCGTGGCCGTCCAGGCCCCCGAGGGAGCCGGCTGCAGCACGATGTTCGGCGTGTTGCCGCCCGTGCTGTAGATGTCGGTGGTCGAGGTCGGGATCACCAGCTTGCCGTCCTCGACCTTGAGGTCCTGGTTCTCCCGCACGACGGACCAGCGGTCACGGTCGAGCTGGTCGCCGAGGAAGTCGTCGGACCGGCCGGTGAAGCAGACCGTGGCCTGGGCGTCCACCTTGACCTGGACCTGCGCGGTGGCCGAGGCGCCCTTGTCGTCGGTGACGGTCACCACGGCGGTGTAGGTGCCCGGCGCGGTGTAGGTGTGGCTCGCCTCGGCGGTGGTGGGCTCGGGTGCGCCGGCCACGCCGAAGTTCCACTTGTAAGTGAGCGGGTCGTCCTCGGGGTCGGTGGCCGTCGCCGTGAAGGCCACCTGCAGCGGGGCGACGCCCGTCACCGGGGTGGCCGTCGCGGTCACCACCGGGTGCTGGTTGTCGGTCGCGCCCTTGCCGACGAAGTCGACCCAGTTGACGTTGATCAGGTAGGCGTCGTCGGCCGCGTTTGTGGGCTTGCGTACGACGAAGTACAGCGGCCCGCTCGCCGACAGCGGTTCCGTCAGGTCGAGAGTGACGTCGGTGAACGTCTGCCAGCCGCCGGTGGGCGGCACCTCGACCGAGCCGACCAGCGTGCCGGTCTCGGGGTCGCCCGCCCGGATCTGCACGGTCCCGCCGGGGCCGCCGGAGGAGGCGCGCAGCCGGATCGCGGTCAGGTTCGACAGGTTCGCCGGGTCGAAGGACCACCAGTCGCCGTCCTGGATGAACGCGATGTGCTCGTTGCCGCCCTGGGGGTCGCTGGTCGTCTCCGCCGCGACGCCCGCGGCGTCGGTGCCGGTGCCGCCGCTCACCCGGCCGGTCCGCGAGAAGTGCTCGGCCTGCTTGCGCTTGGGCTCCAGCAGGACCTCGCCCCGCCCGGTCAGCGACTTGGCGCCGTTGGCGCCGTCGTCGGCGTAGCTGGCCTCGATGACGTAGAAGAGGTTGTCGTACTCGCCGTGGCCGGCCTGCTGGGTCTGCAGCACGCCTTCACAGCCCTTGTGCTGGTCGAGCGGGTGGCCGTGGCTGTCGTGGCCGAGGATCGCCTGGATCTGCACCCGGTCGCAGTCGATCGTGCCGTCCTCGGGGTCGGTGACGGTGACCTCGAACTTCACCTGGTCGCCGAACTCGAAGAAGGAGCCGTTCGGCGGCAGGTCCACCGAGACGGTGGGGCGGGTGTTGCCCGCGCTGATCGCCACGCTCGCGGTGCCGGTCCTGCCGTCGGGGTTGGTGATGGTCAGGACGGCGTTGTAGTCGCCGCCCTCCTCGTAGGTGAAGGACGGGTTCGGGTCGGTGGAGTCGGTCTCGCCGTCGCCGTCGAGGTCCCAGGCGTAGGTGATCGGTTTGTCGTCCGGGTCCCTGCTGCCCTCGCTGGAGAACGTGACGGCCAGCGGTAGCGGCCCGTCCGTCTTGTCGGCGGTGGCGCGGGCGATCAGCGGGCGGGTGCCCTTGGTGTACTCGATGCGGTAGATGCCGGAGTCGGCGTTGTCGCCGCCGAAGCCGGAGCCCCATTCGATCACGTAGAGCGCGCCGTCGGGGCCGAACTTCATGTCCATCGGCTTCTTGAACGACAACGTGCCGAGGATCGGGTTCATCTCGACGAGTTCGGTGCCGTCCTCGTCGAGCTGGAACGACCAGATCTTGTCGTTGTTCCACTCGCCGAACATGGCCTTGCCGTCCCAGTACGCCGGCCACTTGACGTCCGACTGCAGGTCGGGGTCGTCACGGTAGACCGGGCCGCCCATGGGGGCGCCGCCCCTCAGCTCCGGGAAGTGCTGCGGGTCGGCCGCGTAGTGGTACCAGACCGTCGCGGGGATGACCGGCGGCAGGCTGGTCAGGCCGTCGTTGTTCGGCGAGTCGTTGACCGGCGCCGCGCAGTTGAACGCCGACCCCGACTGCCTCGTGGCGAAGTCGAAGTCGATGTACGGGGTGTTGTCGCCGACGCAGTACGGCCAGCCGTAGTTGCCCGGCTCGGACACGATGTTCCACTCGACGGTGTTCTGCGGGCCGCGGGTGGCGCTGGCGGAGTTGGCGTCGGGGCCGTACTCGCCGAGCATGATGTGACCCGTCTTGCGGTCGAGACCTATGCGGAACGGGTTGCGGAAGCCCATGCCGTAGATCTCCGGCTTGGTCTTCGCCGTGCCCGCTGCGAACAGGTTGCCCGACGGGATCGTGTAGGTGCCGTCGTCCTCGGGGTGGATGCGCAGCAGCTTGCCGCTCAGGCTGTTGGTGTTGGCCGCGCTGCGCTGGGCGTCCCAGCTCGACCGGCCCGACTGCTCGTCGATCGGCGCGTAGCCGTCGGAGGCGAACGGGTTGGTGTTGTCGCCGGTGCCCAGCCAGAGGTCGCCGGTCTTCGGGTCGATCACCATGCCGCCGCCGTGGTGGCAGCACTCGGCCCGCTGGACCGGGACGTCGAGGATCGTCTTCTCGCTCGCCAGGTCCAGGGTGTCGCCGGTGACGGTGAAGCGGCTCAGCCGGTCGACGTTCGTCCCGGTGGGCGAGTAGTACAGGTACACCCAGTGGTTGCTGTCGAAGCCGGGGTCGAGCGCGAGGCCGAGCAGGCCGCTCTCGTTGGCGGTGAAGACGTCCAGATCGGCCGCCGTCACGGTGCCGCCGGCCGGCTTGATGATCTTGACCTCGCCGAGGCGGTCGATGTAGAAGACCCGGCCGTCCTTCGCGACGTCCATCATCATCGGGTTGGAGGTGTCGTCGTCGAGGGTGACCTTCTCGAAGCTGGAGCTCTGCGAGGCCGAGCAGTCGGCCTTGACGACGCCCGCGGCGGTCTGGATGCCGCCGAGCAGCAGCTTCAGGAAGTTCGGCTCGCTGTAGTTCTCCTTCATGTGGCCGAGCCCGGTGTACCACGAACGGCCGCCGTCGAAGTCCTGGCACCACGTGTTCGGGTGGTCGGCGCCCATCGTGGCGCCGGTGTAGGAGGTCTCGTCCATCGACGTCAGCACGTGGACCGTCTGGCGCGGGTTCGCCTGGTAGTCGTACCACTCGTCGGTACGGGTCCAGGTCGTCGGCAGGTCCTTGGTGGACGGGTGTGCCGGGTCCTCGACCTTGACCGTGGCCTGCTGGATCGCCGGGTGACTCTTGAAGTACGCGCCGACCAGCTTGCCGTACCACTCCCAGGTGTAGCCGCTGTCGGCGGCCGCGTGGACGCCGACGAAGCCGCCGCCGTTCTGGATGTAGCGCTGGAAGGCGTCCTTCTGGTCCTGCGTGCTCAGCGGGTCACCGGTCGTGGACATGAAGATCACGGCCTTGTACTGGGCCAGGTTCTGGTCCGTGAACAGGGCGCTGTCCTCGGTCGTGTCGACCGCGAAGTCGTTGTCCTGGCCGAGTTGCTGCACGGCCGCGATGCCTTCGGGGATGGAGTCGTGCCGGAAACCGGTCGTCTTGGAGAAGACGAGGACCTTGTAGGCGGGCTCGGCCGCCGTGGCGGCCGCGGCGCTCGCGGGCGCCGCGAGGATCGGGACGAGAGGGACGGCGAGGGGGGCGACGAGGGCGGATAAGGCCATCGTCGTCACGGCTCGGCGCCTGAGGCGCCGTCCGCGTAACGACAGGGCCGCACGGAGCAGCCTGGCCCACGTGCGATGACGTGGTGACATGGAAAACCCTTCCTGACCGGGGGGACGTCAGGCAAGGCGCGCGCCGCCGCGCTGTTGCCACTTCGTGGAGCGGATCTTGCGGGGTGCTGGAGGGTGCCGTCTCCAGGTCTGCGGGGCCGTCAGACGGGTGCCGGCCGGGGTGGCGTGCCGATGATCGCCGTCGGGTCGTCGATGACGTCGCTGACCACCATGCTGGCGGCGCCCCGGGAGGCGGCGCCGAAGCCGAGCGTGGAGGCGACCAGGCGGCACCGGGCGGCGGGGCCCGCCACCACGAGCCGGTCCAGCTGGTCCTGCGCGTGCGGCAGCAGCCACCGGGCCAGCGAGGCGAAGTAGCCGCCGATGACGATCACGCGCGGGTTGAACAGGTTGGCCAGGATCGAGCCGCCGAGCCCGAGCCACTCGCCGACCTGCGCCACCGCCGCCGACATCCGCGGGTCGCCCGCGGCCAGGCCGCCGGCGATGTCGCTCACCCGTTCGCCGGGGTCGGGCACCGGCCTGCCGGGCAGCCCGTACGCCTGCTCGGGCATCGCCGCGCGGACGAGCGCGGCCAGGCCGACCTTGGTCTCCCAGCATCCGGCGCGGCCGCACCCGCACTGGTCGCCGTGGGGGTCCACCTGGAGGTGCCCGACCTCGCCGGAGAAGCCGTCCGCGCCGCGCAACAGCCGGCCGTCCAGGATGATGCCGCCGCCGACCCCGACCTCGCCGGTGAGGTACACCAGGTAGGGCGTGCCGGCGGCGACGCCGGAGGTGTACTCGGCCAGGGCGGCGAGGTTCGCGTCGTTGTCCACCCGTACCGGCAGGCGCAGCGGGCCGAGCACGGAGGTCAGCCGCTCGGCCAGGGGCAGCTCGTGCCAGGACAGGTTGGGGGCGAGCGTCACGACGCCGCGGGTGACGTCCACGAGCCCGGGGACGGCGACCGCGATGCCGGCGGGGGTCGCTCCGGCCCGCCGCATGGCCTCGACGGCCTGCCCTGCCACGGCCGCGAGCCGCCGCACGGAGCCGTCCGGGCCGCTGCCCACGGCGTCGTGCACGATCCGGCGTTCGACCAGGACCCGGCCGCTGAGGTCGGTGCCGTGGACCGCGATGTAGTCGACGTTGATCTCCATGCCGAGCGCGCCGACGTGCGCGCCGTGCAAGGCCACCGCGCGCCTGGGGCGGCCGACGGAGCCGGCGTGCCTGACGCCGACCTCGCGTACGAGACGCCGTTCCAGCAGCTCGGCCATCAGGTTGGAGACGGTGGCGCGGTGCAGCCCGGTCGTCTCGGCGATGTCGGCGCGGGACAGGACCCTGTGGTCGCGCAGCTCGCGCAGCACGAGCGAGAGGTTCGCCCGGCGCAGCGCGGCAGGACCCGCCGGTGGAGCGCCGCCTGGGGCGCGATTGGGTGGCTTGTACGACATGCGCACCACCTGCCCCTTTGTTTATCTCTGAGATCAATTAATCGGGTTGTAACACGCGAATGTCCCATCGTGAACCCCTTCGTCGCGTAACGAGTTGGCATCGCTGATGTCTGCGCATCTCAGCGACCGTTTCGGCGTTAGTTACCGGAACGTTATCTAAATTGCAAACGATTTCACCCTTGTGTCGGCGAAAGTCCCCTCTTTTAATGCGGCTAGCCACCCGACTTGATCGAGGAGGAGCGTGGACCACATCCGGACCGACGGTCACGCCGCCGACTCGGCGAGTGATGGCGGGTCCACCTGAGCCCTCAGGACCCGTCCCCGAGACCCGCACCCCGTCCCTGAGCCCCCGCCCGCCTGATCGTCCGGTTTCACGTCGCCGCGGCCATGACGCCTGCCCTCGATCGGCCGGAGAAACGCCGCGTCCCTACCCTCCCGCGCCCCTTTTCCTCATGACTCCCGCCCGCCTGAACGGCCGGACAAAGCCGCACCGGCACCGTTGACGCCGACCCTCGGTGCCGCCGCGGTGGTGCCAACCGGCACGCCAGGCGGGCGGGCACGCTGAAGGCCGCCCATAGAGGCCGACGAGGGCCTGCGCGCGGTGGCGGCGCAGGCCGGGCTCCGCGAGTTCATCGGCAGGCTTCCGGACGGCTGGGACACGGCGATGACCGACGCGCCGGGCGGCGAGTGGCCGCGCATCGCCATCGCCCGCGCCATGTTCGGCCTGCGGCACGGCGCCCGGCTGCTGATCATGGACGAGCCGGCCGCCGGCCTCGGCGCGCGCCGAGGCCGGCCTCTGCGACACCTTCCACGAGCTGACGGCCGGCGCCACGACGGTCGCCGTCTCCCACCGCTTCGCCACCGTACGAAGCGCCCAGCGGGTGGTGGTGCTGGAGGGCGGCCGGATCATCGAGGACGGCCCGCACGACGCCCTCAGCAAGTCCGGCGGCCGCTACGCCGAGCTGTTCCGCCTCCAGGCACGCTACTTCGTGCAGTGGCGTGACGTGCGCGGCCGCATGGGCCGGACGGCGCACGCGGGGGGTGTCTCAGGGTTTGACGGCGAGGCCGCCGTAGGCCCAGGCGTGGCCGCCGGGGATCTGTTCCTGGTATTCGACCGGGTCCGGCCGCCACGTGACGACCTCGACGAGGCCCGGGTCCAGGAGGTCCCAGCCCTCGAAGAAGCGCAGCGTCTCGTCGTGGCTGCGCGGCACCATGGGGGCGGAGCTGTTGTCGTACGGCTTGGTGAACTCCTCGCGGCTCAGGTTGTCGGCGAAGTCCATGGTGATGTGCGACAGCAGCAGGTGGCTGCCGCTGGGCACCGCCGCCTTGAGCTGCTCGACCACCCCGTACGGGTCCTCGTCATCGGTGACGAAGTGCAGGAGCCCGGCCAGGATGACGGCCACGGGACGGGTGAAGTCGAGCACCTCCCGGACCGCGGGGTCGGACAGGATCTTCTGTGGCTGCCGCAGGTCCGCCTCGATCATCTCCGTCGCGCCCGCCGGGTCACCGGTCAGCAGGGCACGCCCGTGCACGAGGACGATGGGGTCGTTGTCGACGTAGGCCACCCGGGCCTCGGGCACGGCCCGCTGGGCGATGACGTGGGTGGGGTCCTGGGTGGGGAGCCCGGTGCCGATGTCGAGGAACTGGGTGATGCCGGCTTCGGCCGCCAGATACCGTACGGCCCGGCTCACGAAGGCACGGTGGGCGCGCACGCCCTCACGGGTGCCCGGTGACAGCTTGATGAGCGCCTCGGCGGCCTCACGGTCGGAGGCGAAGTTGTCCTTGCCGCCCAGTAAGAAGTCATAGATCCGAGCGGGGTGAGGAATGTGTGGATTGATCCTTGCAGCCAGGGCGCCGGCGTACTCCGGATGCTGCGGGTCCGTCTCTTTGCCACTCTGCGTCAAGATCTCTCCCTGATGGATCGGCGACCGCCGGGCCTGACCGGGGGGCGCGGGCGGCCCTCGCCGAGGAATGTGCTTTCAGATGTTTCCTCGCTGCCGGGCCCGGCGTTACGGACGAATCCACGTTACGCCGTGACGGCCGCTCCTGAAGCGGGCGCGGCGACGGGGAACGTCACCCCGGTGAGATCTTCGGAGACGACCCACAACCGCCGCTGGACGGCCACGTCGTACGACTCCGCGGCATTCGGATGCCTGTGAGGACTGTCTTGATGCCGGCCTCGGCGAGGATCTCGTCCATGAGGGCGGGGAACTTTCCATCCCTGTCTCGGATCAGATAACGCGGCCGGCAGCCCGCGTCGTCCAGATCCATCACCAGATTCTTGATCGCTTGGATGACCCAGTTCGCGCTCGGGTGAGCGGTGGTGCCGAGAACACGGACGCGCCTGGTGGCCTGCTCGATGACTGCCAGGATGTACTGCCGTTGACCGCTGAGAGTGACAGTTTCGATGAAGTCGCAGGCCGGCAGGGCTCCGGCTTGCGAGCGCAGGAAGTCGGCCCACGTGATGGAAGCCCGCTCGGGTGCCGGATCAAGACCGGCCTGTTCGAGGATCTCCCGCACCGTGGACGGCGCGACCTTGATACCGAGCGTGGTGAGCTCACCACGCACCCGCCGATAACCCCAGCCGGGGGTCTCCCGAACCGGACGCAGCATGAGGGCACGGATGGAGCGGACCATGGGTGGGCGCCCACGTCGCTTTGGCCGGCAGATATGGGCGTGACGTCGTTTCATCAGATCGCGGTGCCGGCCCAGGACGCTGTCCTGCCGTACGCGCTTCCGTCTCCCAGGTGACCGAGCTCGCGTACGCCCCGCGAAGCCCTCGCAGAGTCATGACCTGGGCGGATGTAATCATCAGCAGGCGCAGACATCGGCGAACTGCTCGGGCTGACCAAGCAGCGCATCCAGCAGATCCGCACGAACGCCAACGACGAGGCCCGCCAGAGCGGCCAGCACCCCGGCCCGACACGCGCTGGGCATCGGACGCGGCACATGTCACGATCGAAGCGTCGGCCGCGGGGCGGTTGACGCCACGCGGACACCTCGGCGCGGAGAGCCTGATGGACCCTTTCGACATCCTGTTCGGAGCGGACCTGGTGATCGCCGCCTGCGTTTGCGCGCTGGTGCTGGTGAAGGCCGGCCACGCGGTCTGGCTCAGGTGGTGGCCGCATTCCGACGACCTGGAGCTGGACGCGTACGAACTGGCCTACATCGAGGGCGGCGCGGGTCAGATGATCAACACGGCGGTGGCCGGGCTGCTGCGCGCAGGGGTGCTGCTGCGAGACCAGCCCACCGCCACCTGCACCCGTGCCGGCGGCGTCATGCCGGGAGACCGGCCGATCGAACGGATGATCGCCGACTACGCCGAGACCCGGCCCGACGGCTTCGGAGTGTGCGACCTCGACCGGTTACCCGGGTTGCGTGCGCAGACCCGGGCGGTGCGGCGCTCGCTCACCCGCCGCGGGATGCTGCCCGTGCGATGGGTGCTGACCCTGCTGGAGTGGGGCTCCGGCCTGTTCTGGCCCGCGCTCATGGTGCTCTGGTTCTGCGTGGTGATCGCCCTGGCCGGATGGTCGGACGCGGAGCTCCATCATCCGTACGCCTGGCCGGGCGCGGCGCTGGCCGCGGCGTCGATGGTGCTGTCCGGCCCGCTCCCGCGGCAGGACGGCCGTCGTCCCACGCCTGTCGCCGGCAGGGCGCTCTCCTCGGCCAGGAGCAGGTGGAGCACGGATGACGACCAGTTGGAGGCGTACGTGCTGTACGGCCGGTTCGCCCCGGCCTGGCAGACGGTGGCGGAATCCCTTTACCCGCCCGTGTCGTTCCCCCGGACGCCGGCACGCGTCGCCGATGACGGGAGCGGCGAGGAATGACACCGGCCAGCGTGCCGGCGGCGTGTGGGAGCGACCTCCCACTACCGCGGACTTCACCTGGGGCGAGACGGTGCCCTCTCGGAAACGACATGGGCCTGCGCATCCCACGGACCGAACAGTCACCACTCAGGTCGATCTCCGCGGAGGCGTGCACCTGAAGGCGTCGCGGATCCACGCCTGGAAGGTCATGGGTGCGCCGCCGCGGCGAGTGCGATGCGGATAGAAGCCCGCCTCGTGCTCAAGGTAGTCGGCCCACAGCTGTCCCGCCGCGGGGCCGCTGATGACGAGCCAGAGCGCGTCACCGCACCCCAGAGAGTGCAGGCACAGCGCGCCGCGGGTCAGCTCATCCCGTGGATCGCCGTCGTAGGGCGGCTCTTCGTTCTCCCACTTGTCCAGCTCGACCAGGTACGCTTCCTCGCTCGCGAAGTCGTCCCGCCGCGGCTGATCGTCGGGCATGACATCGGCCTGACGTGCGGGAAACACCTCAGCCAGCCGGGACAGGCTGGTCCGTGTGCCGATCTCAGCCCACATCCACCTGCCCGCTGCGTCACGCACGAGCGGAGCGATGCTCATCGGCATGCCACCGGGGATTCCGGCGGCCACCTCCAGCAGGAAACGCCGGTACTCCTTCGGCAGCCGTACGCCCAACTGCTCTTCCGCCTCCCGCACCTCGCTCGGCAGCAACGGCATGGGCAGCTCCCAGTCGGAGTCCAGGGAACGCCGCCACAGCCGATCCCGCCAGCCGGGCCACAACGGCGACGTCTCGTGCTCGTCCATCCCGCGCGAGGGATCGGCCGCACGCACCGTCAGCCACGGGTCCAGCAACCGCGCCCGATGCTCGGGCGTCGAACCGCGTAAGCGCTCCAACTCGCCACGAAGCGCCCCGGCTTCCCGGCGCCATTGGCCGGCCGCGGCCTCGAACGCCTCCCGCGTGGCCGCCGTGTCCTTGCGCGCTCGTTCGTGCGCCTGCCGCCTGGACTGCCAGTCACGCATCTCCCGAGGCCACAGCGAGTCCTCGACCAGGTCCCGGTAGACGACGTCGATCTCCTCCCAGGCGTCGATGAACTCATCCAGGTACGACCCCGTCACGCCACGCACCTCCCAGATCGTTCCGGTGAGCGCCACCATCCCGAGCCTATGCAGCGCCGAGCTCTTCGGTCACCATGATGCGCAAGGTGGTTCTCCGTGTGAGTCCTGGTACCAGCGTGTAGCCGGGTGGTGACGGTTCAGCGAGTTCTGGTACCACTGCCGGTGTTGTGGTGAGGCGCTCGGTGTGCTCTGAGGCGTGATCACACGGTACGCCGGATCTTCAACCGGCTGGTGGCCGAGCAGGACATGGAGGGCGTCTCGTATTCGACGGTCTGCGACTACGTCGCCTGGCGTCTGCCGCTGATCTTGCAGGAGGCGGGTCGTGGCCCTCCTCCGGAGGTGCCGATCGATCAGATCCACAAGCCGGGAGCCGAGGCCGAGGTCGATTTCGGGGACGTGTGGATCGATCTTGCTGAGGTGCGGACCGTCTGCTATCTGTACGTGTTCCGGATGTCGTATTCGGGCAAGGCGGTGCACCGCGTCACGGCATCCTGCGGTCAGGAGGCCTTCTTCGAGGGGCACGCACATGCTCTCAGCGTGCTGGGCGGGGTGCCGTCCGGCAAGATCCGCTACGACAATCTGAAGGCCGCGGTCGCCCAGGTGGTCGGCTTTGCCCGGGCTCGGGTCGAGAACCAGCGATGGGTGGCCTTCCCTCGCACGTCACCGCGTCCCACGCCAGCTTGGCCGCTTGCGGATAGTCCCACCACGTGCTCAGCGACGTGGCCTAAGCACGAACCGCGTGCGGGGAAGCGGCCCGCCCGACGCGCAAGAACGCCGAGAACTCCCCGATCGGCACGGCGGGCAGGTGGTCCGAACCGAGCACGGTCCAACCGCCAGCGCCGCCATCGCCTCCACCGAGAGCTTCGGCAAAACGCACATGTTCCCACGAACAAGTGTTTGGTTCCGGTGAAGTGGGACAGGTTCGGTGAAGGCAGACCAGGAAGTGACCTTAGTTGTGCTGCTCGATCATGCTCGGCGTCGTGAAGCCCATTGTTCCGTGTCTGCCTTCATGACTTCGTTCACCCTAGCGACCAGGAGTTTTCGGGTTTCCTCGTCACGTCGCTCCTCGGGCAGGAGCCGGTCGTCGTTGACCGCTACTTGGAGGCCGGCCCAGGCGGCGACGAAGGCCACATATCCCTCGTGGGTGTCGACAATCCTGTTCATGCCGGTAAGGACCACTGTGCTGGCCTCCAGGGTGGCGGTCACCTAGGCGGTAACTTCAAGCGATGACTTCCTTGCCGAAGTCGTAGGTTCTCCAGCGCTCGGGACGCACCCGGACCGTCACCATCGACCCGACGAAGTTCTTGATGCCGTCGAAGAACCGCTCACCCGCTTCCTGCCCCAGGTAGCGAATCGACCATCGTCGATACTCCTCGGCGTCGGTCGGTTCGTAGCCCGTCACGGTCCCTTCGAGGGAGACGTACTTGTACGGCACCGCCTCCTGCTGGACCGTGAATCCGATCGGGCCCGCCTCGCGGATCAGGGCGCCATCTTGACGCTGTCGGGGCTGGTGGCGAAGGTGAGCTCGCCGCCGGCCGCGTAGCCGTACCAGATGGGCACCGCCATGGGCGGCCGACCGGCTGCACCGGCCACACTCAGCACGCCGATGTGGGTGTCGGAAAGGAAGCTCTCCCGCTCGGCTTTCGTCATTGTCGTTGTCATGATCCGTTCCTCAATGCGAGAGCTTGACGAGCATCTTGCCGACGTTGCCTCCGCGCATCATGTCCAGGAAGGCAGCGGGGGCGCGGTTGATTCCTTCGGCCACGGTCAGTTCGGTGTGCAGGGAGCCGGTGACCCGGCACCGCCGGTGTCAGGACCAGGCGATCTCGCCATGGCGGTCGATGAAGCGTCCGGTGCCGGCGCCGGGCCCCTCGGTGGCGAGGGCGACGATCGCGTCCGTGCCCTCGGTGACGGTCTGGGAGCCGCTGTGACCGTTGTTGGCTCCGGTGATGAAAGTGATCGTCATGCCTTCGATGGTTGCCTGGACGAGGGAGCCGAACCAGGGACGCTTCGACGGTGGGAAGACCAGTACCACCCCCGCGCCCTCGCATGTGATTGGGGATGCAGGAGAATGAAGAGCATGACGACGACGCCCCCTGGAACCGGACTGGGCCCGGCGATCCGCACGTGGCGGAACCGGCTTGCCCCGTCGGCCGCCGGGCTGCCGGTCGTCCGCAAGCGCCGGGCTGTCGGGCTGCGGCGCGAGGAACTGGCTGACCTGGCCGGAGTGTCGGTCGACTACGTCGTGCGCCTGGAGCAGGGGCGGGCCACGACACCCTCAGAGTCGGTGGTGGCGTCCCTGGCACGCGCCCCGCAGCTGTCCACCGCCGAGCGGGACCAGGTTCCCGGTGGGTGCCGATCACACCCCCCTCGTGCTGTGGCCGGTCACCGATACGGACCCCGACACCACCGACGCCGCCCTCGTCTCCGACCTGCGCCGCGCCACCGGCCGCTTCCCCCGGGACAGTCGCCTGGCCGCGCTGATCCGCGACCTGAGCGCAGGCAACGAGAGGTTCGCCGAGCTGTGGGCGACGGGAGAGGTGACCGCGAACCGCGAGGTCCGCAAGACGGTCGACCACCCGTCGGTGGGCCCGGTCACGGTGGACTGCGATGTCCTGACCGACGGCGACACCGAGCTCAAGATCGTCATCATGACCGCCACGCCGGGCAGCGAGTACGAGACCAAACTCCAGCTCACCACCGCCGTCGGCCCACCAGCCGGCACGCGCAACTGATCCGCCCCGCGCGTCGGCCGACCGGCGGCTCACGATCCCCTGTCAATCGCTTCGCGTCGTGGGGAACCTTTCAAGTGGAAACGCACAGTGATCCCCGTGCCGCTGCACCGCTGGAAGGATCCCGGCCTCCTCGCCGCCACCGGCCCCGGGGGACACGGTCCCTTCGGCCCCTGGCCCGAACCCGAAGGGGATGGGACCGCTGCCGTATGCAGCACACCCCGGCCTCATCAGGAGTGGAGAACCGCAGCGAGATCAATCTCGCCGGGATTTCCTCTACCTCAACTACTCACACCCGGTGCAGGCGACCTGCAGGAAGGAGGACTTGCAGGTGGGGCAGACCGGCATGATTTTGTTGGTCTCAACGGGCAGCGCTTGCAGGTGAGTTCTGACAGCGGTTAAAGATCGACACGAGGCGACATGTTGGTCAGAAATGACAGCGCCCGCTCCCCGCTCCGCCGTGATCACGCGGAAGCGGGCGCTGGATGGTCTTCAGCCATGGTGGGAGGGAGCCGACGATTACGGGGTCGGACGGTGGCCGGAGCTCAGGTGGCCGAGGATGAGGCGCGCCACTTCGTGCGGGGCTTCCAGGTGCATGTCGTGGCCGGTGGCCAGGTCGGCGAGGGAGAGCAGCGGAGTATGCGCGGCGGCCGTCTTCAGTTCGCGAGCGAAGCCGCGGACGTAGGCGTCGAAGGCCACCGAGACGGCCGGGGGCAACATCGCACTCAGGTCCGAGCCGCTGGAGGAGACGACGAGGAGGGGACAGCGGGCCGCCCGGTAGACGGCGATGAGGTCGAGCGCGTCCATCCGCGCGATGAAGTGAGTCATCTCCGGATCGCCCGCCGTCTGTTCGGCGAGGAACGCGCGCATCGTGCGCACGGCACCGACCGGGTCGACTCCGTCGAAGGGACCGGTGGGATTGGTATGCCCGTCCAGATTCACCGCGAGCGGGCACTCGGGGTGCTCTGAGGCCCACAAGGCCGCGACGATGCCGCCCAGCGAGTGCCCGACCACTGCCGGATGCTCCATGCCGTGGTCGTTGATCGCCTCACCCACGGACTCGACGGCTCCGGCCCAGGACCACGAGCCTAGATCCGGCAAGTCGACCGCCACGGTGCGTAACCCTGCTGCCTCCAGCAGCGGCGCAGCGAGCCGCCAGTCCGTGGACCTCCGCCCACCACCGGGCAACAGAAGAATCTCCGCCATCGTGGCACTCTCCCGGCCCGGCGGCCGCCACTGCAACCCAATTCCGCCCCTCGGCTGCTGCAGGCCGTGGTGCAGGCCCTCCGCTCGGGTCTGGCGATGAGCCCCAAAGTAGAGCGTTGCCGCAGGCCACAGTGGGTGACGGCTGCGGTGCCCGACCGCGAGTTTCGGTCCGGGCGTTCGGGGATGAGTCCGGCGCTCGCCGCCGCGACAACGGTGGCGGGGACGTTTCGGCAGGTCGCGTTGCTCGCTAACAGCATTGATGTCAAGCCGTCCGAGAGTCCCTGGTTACTCACAGCTACTTTGCGGCTGGTGGCACGGACCCGAGCGGAGGCCCTCAAGAGCGGTTGCGTATGGCCGCCCAAACGCTGACCTGCGGATTCTGTGACCACCGCGGCGGCCGCGGAGTCCTCGCCGGCAACGAACTCGGCACCGGAGTCATGCCGTTGATCTGCGGTATCGCTTCGGGGGCGTCTGTGAACTGGTGGAATGATATTTCCGCTTTTGGCTGGGCATGCGGAGCGCTGCCCGCACTGATCATTTGCTAGAGGCGTTTCACTCCTTCGCAACCGTTAGTGATCAGGGGCATGCGCAGGACCAGGCAAGCTCCTTGGCCGGGGTCCTCGATGCTCAGCGTGCCTTGGTGGGCGTGGGCGATCTCGCGGCACTGGGCCAGGCAGGCATTCGGCGTCTTCAGGATCCCCTGAGGGCTTCAGGGACGGCTGGGCCTCCGGATGGAGCGCAGGTGGCGGGGCAGAACTTGGCCTCGGGGTAGCGCGAGGACGGTT
The DNA here is from genome assembly GCF_035917475.1 of Nonomuraea fuscirosea. Taxonomy (NCBI): domain Bacteria; kingdom Bacillati; phylum Actinomycetota; class Actinomycetes; order Streptosporangiales; family Streptosporangiaceae; genus Nonomuraea; species Nonomuraea fuscirosea. Next base: position 6,623,000 of record NZ_CP109074.1, read on the forward strand.
TGTCCAGCAGGGACTGCCGCTGAAACTTCAGGTGCTGGTCGAGGAAGGCCGCCACGTAGGTGCGGGTGAGCTCGGCGGCGCGCGCCGCTGGCAGGACGCCAGCGGTAGGTGTGATGCCGAGGGCGTCCGCCAGCAGCGGGGTGTCAGTGAAGGACTGATGTTCGGTGCCCGACAGTACGATCCAGCGTTTCCAGCCGGTGAGCAGTTTCCAGTCGCGGTCCCACGTGGGGGCGGAGCCTCCGGAGATGTGCTGCGCCGAGCCCAGGAACATGAACGGCCGGGAGAAGCCGCTCTTGGGGATCCGGGCGTAGGCGGTGCCGTCGATGTCGATTCCGGCCCGCACGCGGGGGTCTTCGAGCATGGTCGCCATGGCGCTGGACCCGCCGATCGACTGGCCGGCCATGGCGATGCGGGAGCGGTCGATCCGGCTGGAACCGTCCCACTTCGAGGGCAGCTGGTCGAGCACGAACGAGACGTCGGCGGCCCGGCCCTGAACCAGTCCGGCGCCGAAGCCAGGATCGGAGTTGCTGTCGCAGGCGAGGCATTCGGCGATGCGCCCGTCGGGAAAGGTGGTGGCGTAGCTTTCGTAGGTGTGGTCGATGCCGGCCACGACGTAGCCGCGGCCGGCCAGATCCTCGGCCAGCGAGGTGAGAGTGCTCATCGGCTTGGTGAAGCCGGGAGAGAGCACCACCAGCGGTAGTGTCTTGCCTGCGGGCTCGGCGTCTTTGATGGCGTTCGTCCGGGTCTTGCTCAGCGTGTCGTACGGCGCACTCGCGATTCCGGTGCCTCTCAAGAGGAGCTCGGATTCCTTGGGCGTCATATACGGAGCGCGCTGCCCGTCGCGGTGCTTGGCCGGGTACCACAGGGTGACCTTGAGCTCTCTGGCTTTGGCGTCGAGGTTCCAGGGGTCGGGGCGGGAGGTGTCCTTGAGGTAGAGGACGGTGGTGCCGACCAGGTGGGGGCCGGTGGGGGCGGGCAGGGTGGCAGGGCCGGCCGGCGTAGGTGACCCGGCAGCGGCTCTGGGCGGGGCGGGCGCGGAGCAGGCGGACGCGGCGAGGAGGGCCAGCCCCGCGGCGACTGCCAAGAGGTGTCTCATCGGAAGGTCCCTTCACTTGTGCAGCAGGGTCAGGGCCTTGGCCAAGGCGGGGTCGCGCCCGGCGGCCGCGTCTGCGGGGGTCAGGGGCACGTGGTGGTCGGGCGGCACGCCGATCCGGTCGATGACCTCACGGTTCGGGCCCAGGTGGTGTTTGTCAGGAAGGCTCAGGATGGTGTTGTCGGCGAGCAGGTACGGCTGCGCCGGCCCGGTGATCATGCCGGCAGTTCGTGTGCCGACCAGCAGGCCGGCCCTCAGGTCCTTGACCGCGGAGGCGAAGTGCTCGCACGCCGAGGCGCAGCCGCGGTCGGTGAGCACTACCAGCGGCAGGCCGAGCAGTACGACGGTGTCGTCGGTGCGCAGGCTCTGGCAGGTGTCGTCGGCGGTGCAGTGATAGGCGGTGATCTTGCCGTGGGCGAACGCGCTCAGCAGCCGGGTCGCTTCCGTGGAGCCGCCGCCGCTACTGCTGGCGCCGCGCAGGTCGAGCACGACGCCGGACAGTGTCCGGCCCTTGCGCAGCCGGGAGATCGATCGCAGGATCCGGTCCGCCGAGTCGGCCACGAAGCCGGTCACCCGTACGTAGGCGATGTCGTCGTCCAGCAGCTTCGACCGCACCACCTGCAGGGCGGCCAGATCCCGCTGGTAGAGGCCGGGCTTGAGCGTCACGCTCCAGCGGCGGCCGCTGCCCTGCCGCAGGAGCCGCAGCCGGACCGGGCGCGCCTGCGGGTACTGCGGGTAGAGGGCGGTGATCGCGGGGGTGGCCTTGTGGTCGATGAAGGGCGCCGAGCCGTTGATCGATTCGATGACGTCGCCCGGGCGCAGCCCGGCGGCCTGCGCCGCGCCGCCCTGGACGGAGGTGACGAACAGCGGCGGTACGGCGGCGTCGAGGTTGCCGTCCGCCTGCGAAGCGTCGACGTTCGCCTCGAGACCCAGGCCGTAGCCGTCGCCGTCATAGTAGTCCGGCGGCTGCTGGACATCGTGCGCCCAGGAGGCGTGGTGATCGAGGGCGGCCACGATGGCTTCGAGGGTGGCGACGGCGAGCTTGTCGCGCAGGTCGGGCACCTGATCGGTGATCTTCCGGTAGACGGTTTCGAAGGCGGCCCAGTCGGCTTTGCGGTCGCCGTTCAGCGCCGGCACAGCCGCCTCGGGCAGGTCGCGTCCGTTGCGGTTGAGCTCCTGAACCAGAGCGGCGAACCCGGCGGCCAGCAGGGAGCGGGCGTCCAGTGTGGCGCCGCTGTGGTGGTTGCCGAGGATGCAGGAGTACGCCTGCTCGATGACGTCGATCGTGGTGGCGCTCTCCTTGCCGGGGGCGCCCTGGGGCGGCGCGCAGACCGTACCGGCCGCCGTGCTCGTGTCGCCGCGCGGCGGCGCCGGCGCGGAGCAGGCCGTCATCAGCAGGGGCGTCAGGAGGAGGAGGGCGAGGGCGGCGGTCGCGGTCCTGACGCCTGCCGTGAAGGCGGTCATGACAGGCCTGTCCGTATCCGCCGGAAGCAGAGCCAGGTGAGGGCGAGCGTGAGCAGGACGTAGGTTCCGGTCTCGATCCCTTGGAAGGGCCAGAACCGCTCCAGAGGCTGGTAGGTCGCCTGCTGCCGGTAGCCGAGCCGGTTGATCTCGGCTGTACACGCGTCGGTGCCCAGTCCTGCCCTGGGCGCGCAGGGTCCCGACGTCGTGGAGACCGGGACGGACCGCGCGATCGTCGAGGACGGCCCCGAGGCTCGATCGCCGCCGACGATTCGTCCGGACGGATCGACCAGGTCGCTGGACAGGACCCAGGCTCCCGCATGACCAGGCACCGCCGACGTGCTCAGGAAGACTTGCATGGCTCCGCCCGGCCGGCCTTGCGGCACGATGCCTTCCACGTTCGTCCGGCCGAGCTCGAACGTCGACGTGACCGGCGGCATCAGGTGGGGCCGGACCAGCAGCGGCATGGCGAGCTGAATCGCGGCGAAGGCGACCAGGGTGACAGCCATGGCGGGCAGGGTGCGGCGCACCAGCACGCCCAGGGTCACGCCCAGGACGAAGGCGAAGACCGCGTACCCCATCGGCGTGATGCCGCGTGCGCCGAACACCACAGGAGCCATGCGCGCCATTTCCGGAACGGCTGACTTGTCCAGGGGGTCGGACCACCAGGTCACCGCAAGAGCGCACACCCCGGCGGAGGCCATGGCGACCAGGCCGATGAGCCCGAGCTTGACCGCCAGCCAGCGGGCCCGAGTGATGCTCTGATTCCACACCAGCAGGTGCGTGCCCGCCTCCAGCTCACGGGTGACCAGCGGAGCACCCCAGAACAGCCCGGCCAGCGCCGGCAGGATCAGCACGACGAGGGTGAGGGCCAGGAAGGGGATCTGGTACTCGCCGAAGAACCGGTCGAAGAAGTCGGTGCAGGTGTCGTTCGGGGTGCAGTCGGCTATCCCGGCGGCGTAACGGGAGGCCAGACCCGGGCCGGTCACGGCCAGCGTGATACCGAGGACGAGGAGTACGGCGGCCGTCATCGCGGCCGAGCCGCGGAACTGGCGCCAGGTCAGCCAGATCATCCCTGCACCTCTTGAGTGACCCGCCGGTGCTCAGCGGTGCGCCGGTCCATGTAGGCCAGCACGAGGTCTTCCAGGCTGATCCGGCTGACCGTCCAGGCGGGGTCGTGCGTGGGATCACCGGCACGGACCACGAACGTGCTCTGCCGGTCGGTGTGCCGGGCCGAGACCACGTACTGGCCGGCGGGCAGCCTGCCGGAATCGCGGCGCGGGCCGGTGAGCCGGTGATGGGTGGCCAGCAGATGGTCGGTCCTGCCGGCGATCTGGACGCGGGAGTCGACCAGCACGACCAGGTAGTCGCAGACCCGTTCCAGGTCGGAGACCAGGTGGGAGGAGAGCACCACGCTCAGCTTGCGCTCGGCGGCGGCCTCCATCAGGTGCTGCAGGAACTCGTGACGGGCCAGCGGGTCGAGGGCGGCCGCGGGCTCGTCCAGGATCAGCAGGTCGGGGCGTTTGGCCAGGCCCAGGGTGAGGGTGAGCTGGGCGCGCTGGCCGCCCGACAGCTTACCCGCCCGATGTGCGGGAACGAGACCGAGCCGCGCGATGCGTTCACGCGCCATGGCCCCGTCCCAGCGGGGGTTGAGCCGGGCTCCCAGCCGCAGATGTTCGGCCACGGTCAGGCTCGCGTAGACCGGGGTGTCCTGGGCGACGAACCCGACCTTGGCCAGCTGCGCGGGCGTGCTGCCCGGCCGGTCGCCGAGCACGGAGATCCCGCCCGCGGTCGGTTCGAGCTGGCCGCCGGCCAGTTTCAGCAGGGTGGACTTGCCGGCTCCGTTGGGACCCACCAGCCCCACGATGTGGCCGGCAGGGATGTCGATGGTGCACTCGCGCAGCGCCCAGCGGCTGCCGTACTTCTTGCCCAGCGCCTGGGCCTGCAGGACGGAAGTCACGCTATGTCCTCCTGAGCAGCGGTTCGAAAGGATGGTCATGAACAGCGCCACGATCGTCGAGGCCGCCATCCGGGGCCGCGGCTGCACCGCGGCCTGGTGCCGGGAACGAAGCTAGGCGCCGCTCCTGCCGGTGCGCTTCGGCCGTGCTGCCGAGATCACCTAGTGCTTGTGAACGAGGGACCGGCAGGTCATCCCCGCGACCTAGTCCTGAAGAGCCAGCAGCTTCGTCACGACGGCCGATGGGGGGCGGACGGGGCAGGCGTGACAATGTGCCGGTGGAGACCAGTGAACGACGGCCGTGGTGGCGGTGTGTGCTCGACCTGTACAGCCCGCTGAACGAGGACGGCTCGGCCCGGGACACGCCCGAGCGGAGCAGCGACGGAGCTCCGCGGCCGTCCCGCCGGGCGCTCGCCGCCGATGTGGTGGTCGCGATCGCCCTGACGGTCCTCGCGGTGACCGCTGCGGCGCAGTATCCAGCGATCGGAGCCGCCGCACAGCAGCCCGGAGTGATCGAGAGCCTGCGGCTCCGGGCCGGTCCAACACCACCTCCCCGCGTCCTGCCCCAGAGCCCGTCAGAGCTCTTCGCTCATCCACTCGTCCAGCTTCCATCCCACGAGGCGCCCGCATTCCTCGTGGCGCTGACGGCGTTGCCGCTGGCAGTGAGGCGCCGGTACCCGCTCATCGTCTTCTGGGTGGTGCTGGTGGCGGCGCGCGCCACACACGCGGACGCGACTTGGATCACAGTCCTGACGTGCACGATCGCCGCGTACGGTGCCATCGTCCACAGCCGCAACCGGGTCCTGGCGATGGGTGGCCTGCTGCTCGCGGGCGGGCTTCTCGGCGCCGGTTTCGGGGACATCGCGCCCGCGCTGCCCGGCTGGATGGGCCCGTTCTTCGCCCTGCTGAGCGTCGGCGTGCTCGGAAACTTCGTCCGCTTCTGGCGGCGCCGGCTCGCCGAGATGCGACAGGAGCAGGCGGACGCCATGCGCCGGGCCGTCGCGGAGGAACGCTCCCGGATCGCCGCCGAGCTCCACGATGTGGTGACCCACAATGTCAATGTGATGGTGATCCAGGCCGGCGCCGCCCGCAGCGTGATGGACGCGGAGCCGGAACAGTCGAAACAGGCGCTGCTCGCCATCGAGTCCGGCGGCCGGGCCGCCATGGCCGAGCTGCGCCATGTCATGGGCCTGCTGGCCGGCCCGGGCGGCGAACGCCTCGACGGGCCTGCCGACGGGCTCGAACCCCAACCCGGGCTCGACCAGCTCGACGCCCTGGTGGAACGGGTCCGCGCCGCCGGAGTGCCGGTGGACGTCGCGGTGTCGCCGTCCGGGCCGCTGCCCCCCGGGATCGACCTCGCCGCCTACCGCGTCGTACAGGAAGCCCTCACCAACACGATCAAGCACGCGCCCGGGGCTGCCGCGTCCGTGAAGATCGGCCATGGCGGCGGCTGGCTGGAGATCGAGGTGGCCGACACCGGCGGTACACGCAGAGCCGAGCCCCGGACCGGTGGCGGGAGGGGGCTGCTCGGGTTGCGTGAGCGACTCGCCGTCTACGGCGGAACCCTCGACGCCGGACGGACGGCCGAGGGCGGATTCCGGATCAAGGCCCGCCTCCCGTGGAGGACCGCATGACCGAGCCCTTGCGCGCCGTCATCGCCGACGACCAGGCACTGGTCCGTACGGGATTCCGCATGATCCTCACCGCCAACGGCATCGACGTGGCGGCCGAGGCCGCCAACGGGGACGAAGCCGTCGCCGCGGTCCGCCGGACCAGGCCCGACGTCGTGCTCATGGACATCCGGATGCCGCAGATGGACGGCCTCGAAGCCACCCGGCGGATCCTCACGGGCGGCAATGAGGACACCCGCGTGCTGATCCTGACCACCTATGACCTCGACCACTACGTCTACGCTGCGCTCACCGCGGGCGCGAGCGGGTTCCTGCTCAAGGACGTCTCACCCGAGCACCTGGTGGCCGCGGTACGTCTGGTGCGCTCCGGTGACGCTCTGCTCGCACCCACCATCACCCGCCGCCTGGTCGAGCGTTTCGCCCGCCGCGACAACGTGAAGCCCACCCTCCACCGCGACTTGTCGGCCCTGACGCCTCGGGAGCTGGACGTGCTGCGTCTGCTCGCCACCGGCCTGAGCAACGCCGAACTCGCCGGCCAGTTGTCGCTCAGCGTGGCCACGGTGAAGACACACGTCGCCAGCATCCTGTCCAAGCTCGGCCTGCGCGATCGTGTCCAAGCCGTGGTGGTCGCCTACGAGACCGGCCTGGTCTCTCCCGGCGGCCCCGGATGACGAGAGACGGACTGTGGCTGCAGGGTGTCTCATGAATGATCGGTTTCGCACAAGATCAGCGCCGGCCAGAGAAGCGCCGCCACCGGCGCGAGGGTCGTCATCGGCTCCGCCGCCCAGCATCGGTCGAACGCGCCCTCGCCGAACTCCCCGACAACGCCGCCGGCCTCACTGCCGACGCCTCCTCCCCCGAGGACCTCGCGCGGTTCTTCGACCAGATCGGGCCGTTCGACCGCTTCGCCTACACCACCGCGGAGAACCTCACCTCCGTCCCTCTGGCTGGGTACACCGCCGAACTACCGGTAGGTCAGCCACTTCGGCATCTTGAACCACCCGCTCAGGGATGCTGACGTGCGGCCCGGTTCCCTCCCACACGCAGGAGGCCGCCGGGCATCCGGATGAAGTGGATCGCCAGCAGCATCAGCCAGAGCCAGCCGATGCCGACCGTCAGGCGCTGGATCAGGCCGCCGACTTCGACCAGACCATTCACCTGGAGAGAGGCCGCGACGAACAGGACGAACCCGATGGAGAACAGGATTCCGCTGAGTGCCGAATACCGTGCCCATCGGCCTTCGCCCCAGCCCGCGAAGCGCCGAGCGAACACGAAGCAGGCGACGGCCAGCGCCAGGAACCCGACGAGGGAGATCTTGCCGTGCAGGTCGCCGTGGAGGGTGGGGGGCACGGTGAGTGCCGGGGTCCCCGGCGGATAGCCGCTGACCGGATCGTCCAGGAAGACGCCCGCCCCGATGAGCCCCGCTCCCCACAGGGCGACGAGCAGCGACCCCCAGGCCGGCTGCCGTCCGCGCTCTCGCAGCGCGCCGGGCAGGGCCAGCGCGAAGACGATCACGAGCACCCCGGCCAGAAGGAAATTGGCCTGCTGTATCCAGCCGAGCCTGCTGCCCAGTTCCAGCGAACTGCCCGCATGACGGATCGGGTCATAGCCGTCGCGGACGGCTCCCTGGATGAGGAGAACGAGCATGAACAGCGGTCCGGCGACCACACCGCACAGCAAACCGATCTGTTTGAGCATGACGTGCCTCCAGGAAGCCGACGATGACGCGATGTCTGTCAGTTTCACTTGACAGAAGGATCGTGTCAAGACAAACTGACAGACATGGGGGTCGAAAACCTGACGCAGCGCATCGAAGCACACGACCCGGCCCTCGGCCTGCGAGTCGTGGGAGTGCTGCACCCACTGGCCGAACAGGTGAAGACCGCAGCCGGCACCCACGCCCGGCGACAGGGACGATCATGAGAGCAGATCGGTGACGCGCTGGGCAGGTCGCGGCAGTCCGCGCATGCCCGGCATGGGAAGTGAGGACACCGTGTTCGAACAGTTCACCGGCAGCCCCTTCGTGGTCGTCGTCACCGCCGCCCGGGAGGAGGCGCGTCGAGGGGGCGCCAAACGCATGGGGACCGAGCACCTGCTGCTCGGCCTGCTCCACGAGACCGGCTCGGACTCTGTACGAGCCCTTCAGGTCGATCTGGACGCCGCCTACGCAGCCTTGGAGGCGCTGGACCGTGAGGCCCTGCGGGCCATCGGCATCGACCTCGGAGACCTCGTCACCGATCTAGGAGTGCCCTCCCGCAAGTACCCGCCGATGACCTCCACCGCCCAGGCCGTACTGACGAAGGCCGTCAAGGCCGCGAAGGCCAGGACCCGCGACATCGACACCAGGCATCTGCTGCGCGCGCTGCTGGAGTTGAAACGTCCCGACCCGGCGGCGGAGCTGCTGGCGCGGCTGGGCGTGGATCACGCGGCCGTATCGCAACGCCTCGCGCGGGACGGCTCCTGACCGCACGCCATCCCAGGCAGGGGGTGACGTGCAGGTGAAAGCGGGGATGACGGGCCGGCCACGCCTCGATCGCCGACGTCTTGTGAGTGCCGTAGCTGCAGATCAGGTGGACGTCCAGGCCGGCCGGCATCGTCTTGTCGATGGTGGCCGGGAACTTCTTGAACTCGGCGACGCGGTCGCCGGTTAGTTAGTTGGTGCAGATGGCTGGGCGAGAACGGATGGACATGCGCCAGCCGGTCACCGGCTTGCCCAGCGCCTCATCGGCCGGCCGAGTTCCATGGAGTTGCCTCACACGCGAACGGCATGAGGGACCTGGTCGTCACGACACCATCGCCGGGGTTGTCGTTCACGAATTTCGTCGCGACGATCTTGGCCGGGGCGATGCCCTGTTCCACCCAGCGAACGATCGGGGTCAGCTTGTCGAAGGTGTTCGGGCCGGGCCCCCCGCTGCAATGGGTCATGCCGGGCACCAGGAACAGCCGCGCGAACGTGCCGGTCTCGTGTGCGCGGCCACCGGAGGTCGTACGGACCACCTGGCGGAAGTAGTCGATGGTGTCGTAGGCGGACACGACCGGGTCAGCCCAGCCTGTGTACATGAGGAGCTTGCCGCCGCTGCGGCGGAAGGGGCGCAGGTCAGGATTGGTGGCGTCGATGATCGGCCCCAGCTTGTTCTGGGCGTGGCGCAGATCGCGGTGGTAGTCGAAGTCCCACCAGTCCCAGTGGGGGTCGTTGAACACCCAGTAGCGCCAGAAGTTGGCGCGGGCGGGTTCGGTGGTGCCCCAATAACCGCTCCACCCCGAGCGGACCCTGCCGGTCGCGTCCACCACGGCGGCCTCGCTGCCGATGGGCCAGCCGGGATAGATCTGCTTGCCGGTGCGCGGGTCGCGGGCTCCGGCGTACATCGTCCGCAGAGCCTTGACCTGACGTGCGGTCAGGCAGGTGGGGGCATCAGCGGAACGGCACCGCAGCGAGGCGGGGTCGAAGGTGCACCGGCTCGGGTCGGTGAGGAATGCCTCGGTGGGCCGGCCGCCGTCTTTGCCCCGGCACTGCTCGACCGCGGCCTTGGTGAGCAGCGGCAGCTTCGCGGCGGGGATGATCGGCTCGGTGTCGTCACCGGGGATGTGGTTGCGGAGGAACTGCCACAGGAAGCCGGCGTTGAGGGCGACGCGGTTGTTGCCGGGGGCACCGGCCACGATGCCGTCGAAGTCGTCCGGGTAGCGCTGGGCCTCCATCAGCGCCTGGTGGCCGCCGGTGGAGCAGCCGATGAAGTAGGAGTAGCGGGGCTTGGCCCCGGTGTAGGCCTCGACGACGAGTTTGGCGTTGACGATCGTCTCGTGAACAGCCCGGTGTCCCCAGTCCACGATGATTTCCGGATTGGCCGCCCCTTGGATGAACACCTCGGGGTCGTTGCCGGTGTGACCGGTGTCGGTACCGACCGTGGCATACCCGGCCGCCAGGGTGGGGCCGCCCATGGACGCGAAATCGATGGCGGAGTCGTAGCCTCCGTTGCCGTACATCAGGAGCCGCTGGTTCCACTGCTGGGGTATCCACACCTCGAAGCCGATGGTGGAGGCGGGCACCGGCTTGGCGATGCCGTGGACGCGGCAGAAGCCCGGCACGGATGGCAGCGCGCGCCCGTCGGGCGCGGTGTAGTCACCGGCGGGGATCGTCTCGGCGACGGTGATCGTGGTGTGCGGCAACGAGATGCCGGTCAGGTCCTCGCACGCCCTGCTTTCTGCATCGGCGTCCGTGCTCATGCCGGCCGTACCACCGGTGCCGTCCGCGGGACTGGTGAAGCGTGCTGCGGCGTTCGCCGGGATGCTCAGCACCATGAGGGTCGAGGCCACGACCGCGGTCAGGAATCCGTACAGGCGGCTCACGGGGTCTCCTTCCAAGTGGTGAGGACGATGTCAGTACCGCCGCGGCCGATACGCACGTCGACCGAGCCTTCGGGGGCGTCGGAGTCGATCTCGGGGTAGTCGTCGCTGGAGACGATGATGCGCAGACTGTGCCCGGCGGCCAGCCGGTAGTGAGTCGGCCAGGTGCGGATCCGCAGGTCGTAGGTCTTACCAGGGCGGACAGGGACGGCATGGTCGTGCCCGAAGCGGTGGCTGGCCTTGAGCCAGCCCTGGGTGATGCGGACGGCCATGCCGTCGGGGGCGACATCCTCGGCCACGACGGCGAGGTTGCCGTCGGTGGCGCTGAAGGCGGCCCGCACCGTCGCGGTGATCTCGCCGGTCAGCACGAGATCCGACTGGTAGGGCCGCGTATGGAAGGTCAGGCGCTCGTCCGGAGCGGCGGGCGCCTGGTCGGTGTTGACGGTGAAGCGGCGACTGGCCGGCTCGCCGGCGTCGGCGGTCAGCCCGCCATCGCCGCCGAGCCGGAGCCGTTCCTGTCGGGCGCCGCGCGGGGGCCAGGTGGACAAGCGCTTCCACCCGGTACCGGCGCCAGGGCCGGGGATCTCGTAGGAGGTGACCTTGGCGGCGGGCAGCGGGGCGTCGCGTCGTCCGGAGAGCCAGCGGTCCCACCAGGCGAGATAGGGCCCGTTGCCGATATCGGCGGGCTGTCCGGCCGGCCAGCCGTGCTGCCAGGGGCCGGCGACGAGCCAGACGTTGCCGCGGCGGGCCTGGAAATTCTCCACCATGGCCGCGCGGTAGCGGTCGTACCAGCCGGCGATCTGCAGGACCGGGATGTCGAGGTCCTTCCAGCGGGCCTTGACGCTGCGTTCGCGCCAGTAATCGTCGTAGAGCGGGTGCTGGGCGTAGGTCGTCAGGGTGTCGGGGGCGGTGGAGCGCTGCCAGTCGCGGATCCTGGCCGAGTAGATGCCGCCGCGGTAGATGGTGTTCTCATACCAGTCGCTGATGCCGTCCACGGGGATGATCGCGGCCAGGTGGGGCGGCTTGTTGACCGCGACGAGCAGGGAGGAGTGCCCGCCGTAGCTGACGCCCATCTGCCCGACCTTGCCGGTGGACCAGGGTTGGGCGGCCAGCCATTCGATGAGGTCGTAGTTGTCGCGCTGCTCCTGGGCGCTGAACGGGTCGAGGTGGCCGGGCGAGCCGCCGGAGCCGCGGGCGTTGCAGACGGCGGCGTTGTAGCCGCGGGCGACGAAGTAGGCGGCCGCCCGGCCGAGGCTGTCGAGCTGGTCATAGGCGGTGTAGTCGTACACGATCACCGGGAAGCGGCCGTCGGCGGCGGGCCGGTGCAAGTCGCAGGCCAGGTGGCTGCCGTCGCGCAGCGGGACCTGGACACGCTCGGTGCGCACCTCGTAGGCGGCTGGCCGGTCGTAGGTGAAGAAGGGGTCGGTCGCTTCGCCGGTACGCACCTCGTGCGTGGCCGGCTGGTCGTGGGTGAGGGAGGGGCCGATCTGCGCGGCCGCCGGGGTGTGTGCTGCCAGCGGCAGGGTTAACGCGGTGGACAGGGCGGCGAGGATCCGGCCGTACGTCACGAACACAGACTCTCCTTCAGAACGAGATGGCGCCGGTCAGGAGCGCGACGACGGTCATGACGGCGGTGGTGGCGAACGCCCAGCCGAAGATGAAGCGCTGGTGCTGGCCGAGCTGTACGCCGCTCATGCCGACGAGGATGAACGTGGCGGCGGTGAGCGGGCTGAGCGGGAAGCCGGTGGTCATCTGGCCGAGGATGGCCGCCCTGGCGATCTCGGCCGAGTCGATGCCGAAGCCGCTCGCGGTCTGGGCCAGCACGGGCAGTACGCCGAAGTAGTAGGCGTCGGGGGTGAAGACGAGGCTGAGCGGCATACTGGTGATCGCCACGAGCAGCGGCAGGTGACCGCCGAAGGAGTCGGGGATGATCCCGACGAACGCGGTGGCCATCTCGTTGATCATCTTGGTTCCGTTGAGGATGCCGGTGAAGACGCCTGCCGCGAAGATCATGGTGGTGACCAGGACGACGCTCCTGGCGTGCTTGTCGAGCAGCGCCTGCTGCTTGTCCCAGGTGGGCAGATTGACCACGGCGGCGATGGCGAAGCCGAGCACGAACAGCACCGGCAGCGGCATGACCTGCAACACCAGCGCGGTGAGCAGCACGATGGTGAGCACGAGGTTGAAGAGGATCAGAGCTCGGCTCTTGCGCTCGCGCTCCGGGGCCGAAGACGCGCTCGGCCCGTCACCGCGGACCTGCCCGGCCTGCGCTTCGGCAGGCTCGGCAGGCAGGGTCAGGGTGCCCAGGCGGCGGCGTTCGCGCAGCCCGATCAGGTAGGAGGCCACCAGCACCCAGGCGATGCCGGCGGCCATGGCGGGCAGCACCGGGGTGAACACCTGGGAGCTGTCGAGCTTCAACACCGCCATCGCGCGGGCGGTGGGGCCGCCCCAGGGGACCATGTTCATCACGCCCGCGCCGAGGCAGACGGCGCCGGTGAGCACCAGAGGGCTCATGTTCAGCCGCTTGTAGACGGGCAACAGGGCCGAGACGGTGATGAGGAAGGTGGAGGCGCCGTCGCCGTCGAGGGCCACGCACATGGTGAGGACCACGGTGCCGACGGTGATGCGCAGCGGGTCGTCCTTGGCCAGGCGCAGGATGCCGCGGATCAGCGGGTCGAACAGGCCGCTGTCGATCATCAGGCTGAAGTACAGGACCGCGAACGCGATCATGATTCCGGTGGGGGCGACCTTGCCCAGCCCTTCCAGGATCATCGGACCCATGCCCGCGGCGAACCCGCCGACGAGCGCGGTGACGACGGGGACCAGGATGAGCGCGGTCAGGACCGAGACACGCCTGGTCATGGTCAGCACCAGGAACAGGCCAATGGTGAGAAAGCCTAGGGTCGCGATCATCGGGGTCCTTTCGGCGGGAGGTTACGGGCAAGTTTCCGAGCACCGGCGTTTCACGTCCACCATCAAAAGTGGATTTATCGATGCGGTATGCGCAACAGTGGGTGCCGTGGACGCCAGCCTGCGGCAGCTCGCCGCTTATGTCGCCGTGGCCAGAGCCGCCGGTTTCACCGCCGCGGCGGCGCAGATGCGTGTCTCCCAGTCGACGTTGAGCCGCGCCGTGTCCGATCTGGAGCGCGTCCTCGGCGTCCAACTGCTGGAACGCGACACCCGCAACGTACAGCTCACCGCGGCCGGCCAGGAGACCCTGCGGGTTGCCGAGCAGATCGTCGAGGCCCACCGGTCGGGAATGAAACAGTTGGGGCGCTACCTGCTCGGCGAGTCCGGCATCGTCGCCATGGCCACCCTCCCGTCGGTCGCGGCCGTGCTGCTGCCCCGGATGATCTCCACCTTCCGGGGCCGTCGGCCGGACGTGAGCGTGCGCATCATGGACGGTCTGGAACAGGCGGTGCTCGGCAAGGTGCTCAACGGCGACGCCGACTTCGCCGTCACGACCGTCGGCGCGGCCTCCGACCGGCTCGAGCACCGCCCGCTCATCCGTGACCGCTTCCGCGCCGTATTGCCGGAAAGTCATCCGCTGGCTGACCGTGAGGAGGTCACCTGGCAGGACCTGGCCGCCGAGCCGTTCCTGGCCGTCGGCCCCGAATCCAGCGTGCGCCGGCTCACCGACGCGGCCTTCGAGCAGGCCGGGGCCGTGGCTCCGCCTGCGGCGGAGGCCGGCAACGTGGCGACGGTGGGCGGATTGGTCGCCGCCGGGCTCGGCGTCTCCGCGATGCCCGCCCTCGTGCTTCCCCTGCTGGGGCCCGGGCACGTCGTGCATCGCGAACTGGTCGCCCCGGTGGTCGAACGGCGTCTGGACATCGTGGTGCGGGCCCGGCGTGCCCTGCCTCCTGCCGCCACCGCGTTCCTCGACCTGCTGCAGGAGGCGCGCGCCGAGGGACGAGAGGTGCCGGCCGGCGCCGCCTGGATCACCGACTGATGCAGCAAGTGCATGAATATATCCATCTATCCTGCTGGACCCGCATTTCTCTCTCCGTGCACGATGAAGCTCCGTCAACCAGGGCGAAGGAGTTCATGCGTGGCCTTTGAACAGCGCGGGCAGTTGCGCGGATTGAAGGTGGTGGAGTTCGCCCACGTGGTCGCCGGGCCGCTGGCCGGCTCCATGCTCGCCGATCAGGGCGCAGACGTCGTCCACGTCGAACCGCCCGGTTCCGGTGACGCCGCCCGCTCGATGGGGCCGACCCGCGACGGAACACCGTTGTGGTTCAAGGTGGCCGGCCGCAACAAGCGCTCCGTCACCCTGGACCTGCACGACCCGGACGGCCGCCAGGTCGCCCACCGGCTGGTGGCCTGGGCGGATGTCGTGATCGTCACGCTGCGCCCCGGGCGCCTGCGCGCGTGGGAACTCGACTGGAAGGCCGTACACCGCATCAACCCCCAAGCCGTCCTCCTGCAGATCAGCGGCTTCGGAGCGCAGAACGACGCGCCGGGGTTCGGCAAGGTCGGCGAGGCCAGAAGCGGCGTGGTGCACCTGACCGGATTCCCGGACGGGCCGCCCGTCCACACCGGCTTCTCCCACGGAGACGCGGTGACCGGGCTGATGGGCGCCTATGCTGTGCTGGCCGCGCTGCACCGCCGCGCCCACGACCCCGAATTCGACGGGGAGTGGATCGACATGGCCCTGTTCGAGCCGCTGTTTCGGCTGGTGGAGTGGCAGATCATCACCCATGATCAGCTTGGCGCCATCCCCGGCAGATCGGGCAACCAGCTCGCCGTCGCCCCCGCGGCGGTGATCAACACCTACCTGTCGGGCGACGGCGACTGGATCACCGTCACCTCCGCCACCCTGCGCTCGGTGCTGAACGTCGTCCGGCTTCTCGGCCTGCCCGAGGACGACTTCGCCACCACCCGGCAACAACTCGCCGGCAAGGAGCAGCTCGACCAGGCACTGAGCACGTGGGTGGCAGAACGCGGCACCGCCGAATGCCTACGCGCGTTCGAGGCAGCCGACGTGGTCGCCTCGCGTGTGTTCACTGCCGAGGACATCCTCACCGACCCCGTCTACGCCGAACGCGGCGACATCGTCACGGTCGACGACGCCGACCTCGGCCCCGTACGCATGCAGGCCGTTATCCCACACTTCCATCAGGCGCCGGGACACATCTGGCGCACCGGGCCCGCGCTCGGCCAGGACAACGACCTGGTCTACCGCCAGTGGCTCGAGCTCGACGTCGACGACCTGGAGAAGCGCGGTGTCATCTGACCGGCCGCCGCTGCGGTCGCTGCTGTTCGTGCCGGGCAATCGTACGGACTGGCTGCTCAAGGCGGCGGCCGCCGGCGCCGACGCGGCCATCCTCGACCTGGAGGATGCCGTCCCGCCGGCCGGGAAATCGGCCGCCCGCGCCCAGGTGGCCGAGGCCGTCGCCACGTGGACCGGTGACATGGCGCTCTTCGTCCGGATCAACCCCCTCGACGGCTGGGCAGCGGCCGAGGACCTGCGCGCCGTCACCCACAGCCGCCTGCACGGGGTGGTCCTGCCCAAGGTGGGCGAACCCGCCGACGTGCTGCTGGCCGACCGGATGCTGACCTGGTGCGAGCGCGAGCACGGCCTTACCGAGGGCCGCATCGCCCTGGTGCCGCTACTGGAGAGCGCCCTGGCGCTGCGCGCCGCCTACGACATCGCCACGGCCTCGCCCCGGGCGGCCTATCTGGGCGCCGTCACCGGCAAGGGCGGCGACGTCGAGCGGGCCATCGGCTACCGCTGGACCCCTTCCGGCACCGAGACCCTGGCCCTGCGCTCGCGCGTGCTGCTGGACGTCCGCGCCGCCGGTGCGCCTTGTCCTGTCGCCGGGCTGTGGACCACCATCGGCGACCTCGACGGCCTGCGCGCCTTCGCCGAGCAGAACCGCTCCCTCGGCTACGAGGGCATGATGGCCATCCACCCCTCCCATATCCCCGTCATCAACGAGGCGTTCTCACCCGGTCCCGAGGACCTGGCCCGGTACGCGCGGCTGATCGCCACAGTCGAGGAAGCTCAGGCTCGCGGAGCAGGAGCGATCACCTTCGAAGGCGAAATGGTGGACGAAGCCATGGCGGCCAGAGCTCGCGCGGCCCTGCACAGAGCGCGGTACCGGTGACGACTCGTCATCGTTGCTGACTCGGTCCCCTCTCCACGACCTTGACCTGGTGGACGCCCTCGGATGGCAGTCCGCGCACCTGGTCGGCACCTCACCGGGCGGGATGATCGCCCAGACCCTCGCCATCCGGCACCCCACCCGACGTGTCCGAGATCGGCTTCACCTCCCTGGCAGAGGCGGCGTAGCACTCCATCTTGATCTCGCTCGCACCAGGATGGCGGCGAACCTGTCGGCGTTGGCCTGGTGGATCGTAGGTATGTCTTGTGGCAGATGTGGCGGGAGATCGACGTGCCTAGTCTGTGAGGTCATCCGCGGCGCTCGCCGCACCATCCTGTCGGAGGATTCGATGACCTGGCCACGATCGGTCTTGCTTGCCTTGCCCCTCATGATGACGGTGGGAGCGTACGCTCCGGCCGCCTCCGCCTCGTCCAGCGGGGCGCCGGCGCCACCCCTGACCTGGTCGGCCTGCGGGGGGAAGATCTCAGCCGAGCTGCAGTGCGCCACGTTGACCGTTCCCATCGACTGGTCGAAGCCCGACGGGAAGACGATCACCCTCACCGTGGGCCGGGCGCCGGCGACCGGCGCGGCCGCGGGGACCGTCTTGTTCAACCCTGGAGGTCCTGGCGGCGCCGGCGTTCAGGAGTTGTCCCGGGCGCTGCCCCACTTCGCCGGTCTGCGTACCCGGATGAACGTCGTCACGTGGAACCCGCGTGGCGGGGTGAGCGGTGAGCACATCCCGCTGGCGTCTTGCGCGGCCGGTCCCGCGTTCGCCACGCCGGACAGCCGGCGCGAGTACGACCAGGCGCTCAAGGCGAACGCCGCCGGGATCGCTCCCTGCCGGGACGCCGTGCCTGAGTTGTTCGCCCACCTGGACTCGGCCACCCAGGCGCGTGACATGGACGCCATCCGCGCCGGCCTGGGTGAGGAGAAGATCTCCTTCTTCGGAAACAGCTACGGCGGTGTGCTCGGGGCCTCCTACGCGCGGCTGTTCCCGCAGCGGCTTCGCGCGATGGCGGTGGACAGCGTGCCCGACCATGTGGACCCGTTCGCGGAGTCGGAGCGACTGCAATATGAGGGCTTGGAGGCGGGGTTCAAGCGGTTCGTCCGTTGGTGCGCCGGATCCTCCGACTGCGCGCTGCGCGGGACCGGTGTGGAGAAGACCTGGCAGGCCGTCGTGCGGCGGGCCGAGCGTCGTCCCCTGCCCGGTGCCGCGGCCGCCGGTGGGCGCCGCTACGACGGTGACGACCTGAAGTTCCTGGCCTACGGCCTGGTCGACAACACGGCGGACTGGCCCGTGCTGGCCAAGGCCATCGCGGGCGCCGCCAAGGGCGACGCGTCCGGTTTTGACCCGCAGGGCCGCGGCATGCCGCCGCGGGTGACAGCCATGCTCGCGGTGAACTGCGCCGACGGATTCCGTTACGACGGCTACCACGCCTACCGTGCGGCGGTGCGGCGCTCGGTCAAGATGTCGCCGAACTTCTCCGGCATGCGGGAGAACGCTTGGCTCGCCTGCTCGCCGTGGGCGGCCGAGGCCGTCAACCCTCCGGCGCCGCTGCCGGCCCGCAAGCTGCCGCCGCTGCTCGGCGTCGGCCCGGTCTATGAGTACCCCTCTGTCCGCGCCGTCACCGACCAGGTCCCCGGGTCGGTGACGGTGAAGTACGACGGCATCGGTCATGGCCGGTACCTGAACGCCGGAGACCCCTGCGTGATCGGCCACGTGGACCGGTACCTGATCGACGGCAAGCTGCCCGCACCCGGCACCACATGCCCCGCGTGGCCGGCGTGATACTGGTCGCGTGAGACGATCAGCGGCGTTCCGCCCCTTTCTGGTCGGCGTCTGGCGGCGTATGCCGTTCATGGCCCGCGACGCCCTGCTCGCCTGCGTCGTGGCGATCACCGCGCTGACAGTCTCGGCCCTGGAGGGATGGTGGCGCGGTCAGGCTGCCGAAATCACCGATGTGGGCGCGGCGGCGGCGTGGGCGGCGCCGATCCTGGTCGCCTGCGCGCCACTGGCGCTGCGCAGGCGGCTGCCTCTGACGGCGGTGGTCGCGTCCGCGATGATGATGCTGGCGCTCGGCCTCGCGCTGGAGCGCGACGCCGGGATCTGGGTTCTGGGCCTGATCGTCGCCTCGGCGGCCTACCACCGCCATCGGCTGCGGTCGGTACTCCTGATCGGCTCGGTCGCCTGGGCGGTGGCGGTCGGCCTCGGGGGCAGATCCGTGCCGGACCTGGCCACCGTGTCCATCTACGCGGCGGCCGGCGCGGCGCCGGTCGCCGTCGGGTACGCGCTGCGGCTGCGGGCCGACCGCGCCGTGCAGGCGGCGCGGCTACAGCGCGCCCGGGAGGAGCAGGCACGCTCACAGGAGGCCGCGCGGATTGCCAGGGAGGTTCATGACGTCGTCGGGCATCACCTCAGCGCGATCAGGCTCCAGGCGGTCGGCGCCCGGCGGGCGCTGGCCGGTCACGACTGCGAGGCCGACCGCGCGCTGGCCGGGATCGCCGATCTGTCGGCCGAGGCTTTGGTCGAGATCCGGGCCCTGCTCGAGACCTTGGTGCGATCGGACCGCGAGGATCACGCTCGCAGCGCAGGCCTCGCCGACCTGCCCGCGCTGGCGGAACGCAGCGGCGGGCCGGAACTGGCCGTCGCCCTGGAGGTCGACCCTCGCCTCGGCAGCACCGTCCACCCCGAGACAGCGGCCTGCGCCTACCGGATCGTGCAGGAGGCGCTGACCAATGTGGCGCGACACTCCACGGCCGCCCTGGCCTCGGTCACGGTCCGTGCGGTGAGCAACCGGGTCGTCGTCACCATCGACGACCCAGGCCCACCCCGGCCGCCGGCCGGCGGCGAACCGGCCGACGACGGCGTCCTGAACGGTGAGCGCCGCGGCGGGCAGGGACTGGCGGGCATGCGTGAGCGGGTGGCGGCGCTCGGAGGGCACTGCCACACCGGCCCGCACGGCAGGGCGGGCTGGCGGGTGCACGCCAGCCTGCCCGTGCTCCCCCAGCATGCGCGTGACGAGCACGGATCGGCGGTGACGGCCGGCGGCGCAGAACCCGGCCCTTCCACGATGTCCTCTGCGCACAGTGATCCGGCCCGGCAGGTGGTCCCGTGATCCGGCTACTGATCGCCGACGACCAGCAGCTCGCGCGCGAGGGTCTACGGCAGTTGCTCAGCCATGAGCCCGACATCGCCTTCCTCGGTGCCGCGCGCGACGGGGCCGAGCTGATCAGCATGGCGGGCGAGCACCAGCCGGACGTGATCCTCACCGACCTCCGGATGCCGGGCACGGACGGGATCACGGCGATTCGGCGGCTGACGGCGCGGGCGCCGGATAGGCCGATCATCGCGCTGACCACGTTCGACACCGACGAATACCTCTTCGGGGCACTCGAAGCGGGCGCCGTGGGCTTCCTGCTCAAGGACGGCGACCCCGACCTCTATCGGGCAGCGATACGCGCGGCCCACCGAGGTCAGGGACTGATCGACCCGCAGGTCACCCGCAGGCTCGTGCGCCGCTTCGCCACCCCACCGGTGCGAGGCCATGGCCCGGAGCTGACGATCCGGGAAACGGAGGTCCTCCGCCTGGTCGCCCTGGGCCGATCCAACGCCGAGATCGCCGCCGAGCTGCGCATCGCCGCCGGCACGGTCAAGATCCACGTGTCGCGTGTCCTGTCCAAGATCGGCGTGCGCACTCGTGTCCAAGCCGCGATCCATGCCTACCGCTCAGGATTGGTGTCCTCGGATGAGGAGAAGTGAAGCCCCATCGGCATCCACGCACCTGCCTGAGCCGGCTGGTGACGGCGTCCATCGACCGCTACGGCCACGTCGTGCTGTGCCGGGACATGTCGAAGCTGTCGCGCTGCGGCAGGAAGTGCCAGGAGGCCCAGGAGCTCGCGGGGTGAGCGGCACACGGCCTGGGCGGAAGGTATTTTCGCCATGCGCACTCCCCGAAAGCTTGTCTGCGTACAAGAATAGATTTCATGGAGGTCGTCGGCGACGGAATGATTGCCCGGGCTTTCGTCAATTCAGGGATGCGGATGGATGTGGTGGTGTTCGCCGCCGGGGTGTCGCGGTCGACCACCACCGAAGCGACGGAGTTCGGCCGGGAAGCCGATCTGCTCCATGAGGCGATAGGCGATGCCCGAGCCGGGCGGCGCCGGCTCCTCTACTTCTCCACCGCGTCGGCGCATCTTTACGGGAACGGCGACGGGTCGCCCCGTTCGGAAGAGGACCCGGTTCACCCCACCACCGCGTACGGGCGCCACAAGGTGGCGATGGAGGAAATGATCAGGACCTCCGGGGTGAACCATCTCATCCTCCGGGTGACGGAGGTCGTCGGGCCGCACCAGCGGCGGCACCAACTGCTGCCCGCGCTGTTCTGCCAGGTGAACGAGGGTGAGGTGACCGTCTACCGGGGCGCGCGCCGCGATCTCATCGACGTCGCGGACCTCGTGACCATCGCCGCTGAACTCCTTTGCGGCGACCTCCGTCACGCGACGGTCAATATCGCCTCAGGCCATCCGGTGACCGCCGATGAAATCGTCTCCCATCTGCTGGAGATATCCGGCCGGGCCGCCACCAAGGTCTACGTGGACATCCCGGCCAACGACTACAACGTGTCGACGAAGAGAATGGCACGGCACGCGCCCTCGTCGGCCCGGATGGGTTTCTCGCCGACCTACTATCGAAACGTCATCGACCGCTATTACCGTTGCTGAGGGAATTCAGGCGTGCGCGGCCGCGTGAATGCCGTAGAGATCCGCGTACATGCCGTTCCGGGTGAGCAGTTCGTCATGTCTGCCGGACTCCACCAGCTTTCCCGCGGCCATCACGAGAATGAGGTCGGCGTCGGCCACGGTGGAGAAACGGTGGGAGACGATGACGCTGATCGCTCCGTTCAGGGCCGCGAGTTCGCGGGAACGCCGCGCGTAGCGGGTGAAGATGGCGTGCTCGCTCGGAGCGTCCAGGGAGGCGGTGGGCTCGTCCAGGACGAACAGCAGGGGGCGCGGCCGTGCGCCCGAGCGGGCCAGCGCCACCTTCTGCCACTGGCCCTCCGACAGCTCGATCCCGCCGAAACGGCGGCCGAGCTCGGTTGCGGGACCGTCGGGCAGGCGGGAGACCAGCGCCTCGGCGTCGGCGTCGCGCACCGTGGAGTTCAGGTCGCCGCGGGCGCCCATCATGACGGAGTCCTCGAAGGTGGTGCAGTAGCGGCCGAAGTCCTGGAAGGCGGCGCTCATCGAGGCCCGCCAGCCGGCGGTGTCCAGGGCCGACAGCTCCACGTCGTCGACGAGAATGCTGCCCGAGTCCGGGGCGTACATCTTCGCCAGCAGCTTGACCAGCGTGGTCTTGCCGGAACCGTACTCGCCGACCACCGCGACCACCGCTCCGGCGGGCAGGTGCACGGACAGGTCCTCCAGGACGGGCTCGGTGGTTCCCGGGTAGGTGAAGGACACGTTCCGCAGCTCGATCCCGCGCCGCAGCCGGGCGGGCGGGGCCGCGTCGGCGGGGTCGCGGTGCGTCCGGGCGTACTCCATGAGCCACAGGTAGGGCCGCAGCAGCCGGCGGTACCCGCCGACCTGCATCGATCGGTGCAGCGCGTGCTCGACCACATTGCGGAACTGGACGCCCATGGACACGGCCAGGATGATGTCTCCCGGCCGCCCCGCCGCGGTGACCAGGAAGATCGCCAGGGTGAACCCGCCGCCGAAGACCAGCCAGCCCGCCGACGACCAGCCGGCGGCGATCAGGGAGGCGCGGGCGCGGGAGCGCGTCACCCGTTCCCAGGCTTCGGCCTGCAGCTTGAGCGCCTGCGCCGCGGCGCCGTAGACGCGCAGCTCCTTCAGGGCGGCCGGGTTCACGCAGATGTCGTCGTACAGCTCCCGGTGCAGGCGCAGGTCCTCGGCCGAGGCCAGGTCCTCTTCGGCGATCTTCTTGCGGCCCAGCCGTTCCATGGCCAGCTGTACGGCCGCGCACGGCAGCAGCGCCAGCAGCCAGGGGTTCACTCCGCCGAGCACCGCGAGCGCCACCAGCAGCCCGATCGTGGCGGAGATGGCCTGAAGGACCGCCCACGCCCAGTCCACCACCGCGCCGGACTGGCCGCGCAACGTGGTGACCCGGTCCAGGAACTCCGGGTCCTCCAGGTGCCGCACCTGCGGCAGCTCCGCGCAGGCGCGCAGGATCCGGGGTTCGACCTCGGTGAGGCTGATCCGCTCCACCAGGTGGATGGTCCGCAAGTAGGCGATGTGCTCGACGCCGAGGTTGAGGGTGAGCACCAGCGCGGCGCCCAGCGCCGCCACCAGTATCGCGGTGACGGTGCCCGCCTGGGTGGCCTCCACCAGCGCGCGCAGCGTGAGCCCCACCGCCGCGAACATGACCGTCGAGACCACGTGCCAGCCGATCAGGAAGGCGGTCGACCCGGGATGGCGCCGCAGGCACAGCGCGATCAGCTCGCGCCACAGGCGCGCGTACTCCCTCACGCGAGGTCTCCTTCGTCCAGCCGGTCCTCGTATCCCTGGCTGAAGCGCCGGGCTTGAAGCGTGTACATGGTGGCGTACTGCCCGCCCCCGGCCATGAGCTCCTCGTGCGTCCCGGACTCGGTGATCCGGCCGCCGTCGAGCAGCACGATCCGGTCCGCCTGCCGTACCGTCGAGAGGCGGTGCGAGATCAGCACCACGCTGATCTCCTCGGTGATGTCCGGCAGCCGCTGGAAGAGGTCGTGCTCGGTACGGACGTCCAGGTGGGCGGTGGGTTCGTCCAGCACCAGGATCCTGGCGCCCCGGCGGGTGGCGTAGAGGGCGCGGGCGAGCGCGACCTGCTGCCACTGCCCGCCCGACAGGTCCACCCCCGCGGTACGGCTGCGCGACAGCGGCGTGTCGTACCCGCCGGGCAGCCGGCTCACCACGGGGGCCAGCCCGGCGTCCCGGACGACGCCCGTGAGCAGGTCGGGGTCGTCGGCTCCGAGGGCGATGTTGTCGCGCAGGGAGAGGGGGTATTTCAGGAAGTCCTGGAACACCACGCTCAGCCGGGACTGCCAGCCGGGGATGTCGGCGATGTCCGTCCCGTCGGCGAGGATCCTGCCCGCGTCGGGCCGGTACAGCCCGGCCAGGAGCTTGGTCAGCGTCGACTTGCCCGCGCCGTTGAGCCCGACCAGCGCCAGCGACTCCCCCGGCCTGATCTCCAGGTCGACGCCGTTGAGCACCGGCCGGCCCGGATAGCTGAAGCACACGTTCTCGAAGCGCACCAGCGGCGGTGCGGCCGTGGCCGTCCCGGCGTGGGCGCGCAGCGGGAGCGGCGCGGGGTTGATCCGCTCCAGCTCGCCGGCGGCCCGCCTGACCGGCCGGGCTCCTTCGAGGGAGATCACGTCGTCGGTCCTGATGGCCACGCTGAACACCGACCAGGCCGCGGTCACCACGGCCACCTCCAGCGCGATGGTGCCCTGGCCGGCCGCCGTGCCGAGGGCCACCCAGGTGAAGGCCACGGTGCATCCGGCCAGCGGGAGGAGCAGCGCCAGCCACAGCCCGCGCAGCACCCGCCGGTCGTCCTCCCACACGGGGTCCACGTGGGTGCGCATGTCACGCGTGTAGTGCCCGAGCAGCCATTCGCCCGCTCCGAAGACGCGCAGTTCCCGGCCTGCCGCCGGCGTGGTGGCGATCTCGCCCCAGTACTTCCACCGCCGGTGGTACAGGACTCCTTCCACCCAGATCCGGAAATGCCGGACCCACTGGCGGCCGTGCACCGTGCGGAAGAAGACCGCCGGGATGACCGTCGCCGGCACCAGCCACCACGACCACCAGGACAGCACCACCGAGGACGACACCAGCGCGACGGCGTGGCCCACCAGCTCCAGCTGGCTCACGGCGCCGTCGCCCGAGGTCCTGTCGACCCAGTCCCGCGGCTCCGCCGTGGTGGTCTTCACCCGGTCCTGGACGTCCTGCCGCTCGGCCACGTCCACAGTCGGCACGCCCATCACCAGGGCGGCGATCCGCGTACGGTGCGCGCCGTCGATGCGGTCGGCCGCCAGCCGTCCCACGGGGAACCGGAAGGCCAGCGCCAGCTGCCCGGCCAATACCACGCCGCTCATGAGCAGCACCGGCGCGAGCGCGGATCGGCCGTCCGCCGCCACCAGCTCCTGAACGGCGATCGCGATGCCCGCGGGCACCACCGCGTCGATGAGGACCATCGCGGTCAACGCGATGGTCACCGCCGGGCCCGCATGGCGGAAGAGCCCCAGCAGGTCCAGCCTTTCTCGCATGGGCATCCCTCAGGCAAGGCCGACGAAAACTTTCCATTCCCTCGCGAAATCTTGCGCAGCGTATGTCCGGTTCTGCGCATCGGTCAATACAGCTTCTACCGGCCGCAGGCGCCCCCGTGCGCCGCATAACACTGCTCTTGACGACCAGAAAGTGCTCACATACGCTCCGGCTAGCTTATCGGGGGCAGTCCGAAACTTTCGGCAGTTGGGCTCCGCGATGGGCTGAATGCACGTCAGCAAGGTCCTTCAGTCCACGCGAAGCACGCGTCTGCGAGGGTGATCTGCGTCGATGCCGAACGTCTCCACCGCGCTCGCTAACGAGCTCACGCTGACGGAGTGCGAACCGATCGTCGTTCCCTTCCAGGGCGATCGCGCCGGTGACGGGCCCCTGACCCTCGGCCAGCTCAACATCCTCCGCTGGCTGGACGCTTTCCCCGACTCGCACGGCTGGATGCGATGGGCGCTGGAGCTGCCCGAGGGCACCGATCTGGACGACGTCACCGAGACCTTCGCCGTGCTGCTGGCCCGCCATGAGGGGCTGCGCTCCACCTACGCGGCCGGCCCTCCCCCGGCCCAGCGGGTCGCCGCGGCAGGCGAGCTGGTCATCCACCGCTTCGACGCCGGCACACGACCGGTCGAGGCGGCGGAGCTCGGGCACCTCCTGGACACGCGCGCGCCGCACAGTCCCAAGACGCATCCGCTGCGCGTCGCCCTGGCCACGCGTGGCGGCAAGGTCCTCGCCGTCGTCATGGACCTCTCCCACCTGACCGCGGACTTCCTCGGCCTGGCCGTCTTCGGCCGCGAGTTCGCGCACCTGGTGCGTCACCCCGCGGACCGCGAGGTCGGGCAGGCCCGCCATCAGCCGCTGGACCAGGCCTGGGCCGAGCGGCGTGCGCCGCTGGCACGCCGTACGGCGAGCGCTCTGACGCTGTGGGAGAGCGTGCTGAACCGGGCGCCGCACCACCTCTACACGGCCGCCTCCACGGGCGCGCCGCGCGACTCGGTCGCCGCCGAGCTGTGCTCGCCGGCCGCGGCGACGGCCCTGGCCGCGATAGAGGCGCGCACCGGGTCCGGCCGGCCGGCGATCGTCCTGGCCGCGATCTGCGTCGTGCTCTCCCAGCGCACCGGCCAGAGTGCCGGTGACTTCCTGACACTCTCCAGCAACCGGTACGACAGCCGGTCGGCGGACTACCTCGGGACCCTCGTCCAGTCGGCCCCCATGCGCGTCGACACGGCGGCCATGAGTTTCGACGGCTGTGTCCACCAGGCCTGGCTGGCGACCGTGAAGGCGGGCAGGCACGGGATCTACGACGTCGAGAAACGTTCGCGCCTGGCCGCGCAGGCCGAGCATCGGCGAGGTGTCCGCTTCTGCTTCGAGCCCTTGTTCAACAATCTCGTGGTGGGCCGGATCGACTCCCCACCTCAGGAAGCACCGGCCGGGACCACCCTGGCCTGGACACCGATGGTGGAGACCGACGTCATGCTCAGGTTCGACCTGTTCGCCGCGGAGGAGACGCTCCGCCTGCGGCTGTGGACCGGTCACCTGGACCGGGTCCCCAGGGACGAGCTCGAACGGATCCTGCCGGCGATCGAGAACCTCCTGCTGTCGGCGGCCTCGGAGGATCTGAGCCGTCCGAGGATGGACGAGGTCACCGGGCTGGACCCGCTCCCACGGGACGGCGACTGGCTGCTGGTCGACTCGTGCTGGATCCAGGTCGGCGACGTGCAGCGGCTCCTGGACGAGGTGCTCGCGCCGCTGAGCGCCCGGGTCTTCCCCGAAGTCCGGGGCGAGCCGCTGGTGGCCTTCCTCGCCCGCGGCCCGCGGGTCCGATCCGCCGAGGAGGCGCACACGCTCTGCATGGAGGGCCTGTCCCGCCGGCCCACCGCGATGACACCCCGCCGCTACGTGCTCTGCGATCACGCCCCGGACGACGTGACCGACCTGGACGCCTGGCTGAGCCGGCCCGTGGTGGCGGAGGGCGCGGGCCGTACGACGGGGCACCCGGGATGACCGGCGTCGCCGGCCGGTGGATGCGCCACGTACAGACTCATCCCGGAGACGTCGCGATCCACGGCAGGAGCCGGGTCGCCACCTACCACGACCTCGCCACCCGGGCATCGGGGCACCTGGCGGAACTCGACGCCGTCCCGGGCGGCGATCCCGTGCTCATCGTGTGCGCCGATCCGGTGGAGACCGTCGCCGCGATGCTCGCGGCCATGGCCTGCGGGCGCGTGTTCGCCCCCGTGGACGTACGAACGCCGCCCGCGCGGCTGGCCATGGCCATCGACGACCTGCGGCCGGGAGCGGTCGTCGTCGACCGGTCCGGATCGCCGGTCCTGGCCGCAACCGGCAGGGAGGGGTTCAGGACCCTGGACGCCCGGGACGTAAGGGACCACGCGGTGGATCCGGCACGATGGCACCGCGGCGAGCCGGACGGCCCCGGCTATGTCTATTTCACCTCGGGAACCACGGGCCGCCCGAAGGGGGTCGTCGGCAGCCTCCCGGCGATCACGCACTTCGTCACCTGGGAGATCGATCTCTTGGGCGCGGGCAGGGGCACGCGCGTCTCCTCGCTCACCTCCGCCGGATTCGATGCCTTCCTGCGCGACGCCTTCGTCCCGCTGTGCTCAGGCGGGACGATGGTCGTGGCCCCGCGCAGCGCCCGCGGTGGCCAGGGGCTCGCCCGCTGGCTGGAGAGCAATCGCGTCCAGATCCTGCACTGCGTTCCCACGGTGTTCCGCACTCTCCGGGCGGCGGGCCTGACATCCGGGTCGCTGCCGGAGCTGCGCGCCGTCCTGCTGGCAGGAGAGCCGGTACGCCCCTCCGACGTCCGCTCCTGGCAGGAGCTCTTCGGGACGGAGAAGGAGCTGATCAACCTCTACGGCCCCACCGAGACCACGATGACCAAGCTCTTCCACCGCATGACCGCCGCGGACGCGACCGCGGACGCGGTCCCCGTCGGCCGGCCGCTCCCCGGCGTGGCGGTGCGGCTCCTGGAGTCGGGCGAGGTCGAGCTGCGCACGCCCTTCCCGCTCCACGGCTACCTCGGGGAACGGCAGGGCGGCTTCGATCCGTCCGATCCGCACCGGTTCCGGACGGGCGATCTCGGGCGGTTCCGGCCGGACGGCTCCCTGGAGCTGCTGGGCAGACGCGACCGGCAGGTCAAGGTGAACGGCGTGCGCGTCGAGCTCGACGACGTGGCGAACGTGCTCATGCGCTGTCCCGGGGTCCACGACGCCCACGTCGTCCTCACGGGTGAGAAGCTCTGCGCGTACGTGGTCGCCGAGGACGGCCGGCACGAGCAGCGGGTGCTGCGCCATCTGCGCGAGCAGCTCCCGCCCGGCGTCATCCCCGCCGTGTTCGTCTGGCTCGACGAGCTGCCACGGACCTTGAGCGGGAAGGTCGACCGCCCCCGCCTGCCCCAGCCTCCGGACAAGCCCCGCGGAAGAGAAAGAGCCGATGCGTTTTAGCCTGTTCTACTTCGCCGACGACAGCACGCAGCCTTCCGCCGACCGCTACGAGCTGCTCCTGGAGGGAGCACGCTACGCGGACGCGCACGGCTTCACGGCCGTGTGGACGCCGGAGCGCCACTTCCACGCCTTCGGCGGGCTTTATCCGAACTCGGCGGTGACCGGCGCGGCCGTCGCCGCGGTCACCGAACGCGTGGCCGTCCGCGCCGGCAGCGTGGTCGCCCCGCTGCATCACCCGATCCGCATCGCGGAGGACTGGGCCGTGGTCGACAACCTGTCCGGCGGGCGGGTGGGCGTGTCCTTCGCCTCCGGGTGGCACGCGGTGGACTTCGCCTTCAACCCCGGCGGGTACGCCGACAGGACCCGTATCACCGTCGAGACGCTGCAACAGGTCCGCCGGCTGTGGCGGGGCGAGGAGGTGAGCGTCGTCACCGGGGTGGGCGAGGAGCAACGGGTCCGCATCTTCCCGCCGCCCGTCCAGCCGGAGCTCCCGGTCTGGCTGACGAGCTCCGGCAGCGTCGAGACGTTCCGTACGGCCGGCGCCCTCGGCGTCGGCGTCCTGACCAACCTGCTCAGCCAGAGCGTCGACGAGCTGGCACTCAAGATCAAGGAATACCGTGCGGGACTCGCCGGCCGGCGCGGCGACGTCGTGGTGATGCTGCACACCCACCTCGGGCCGACGACGGACGCGGTGCGGGAGGCGCTGACGGCGTACGTCCGGAGCTCGGTCGGCCTGCACCTCGGTTCGAGCGCGGGCTCGGCGCGCGACGTCGACCCCGCCGCGCTCGGGCGCAAGGGCGTCGAGTTCATGACGCGCAGAGCGGTCAAACGGTTCTTCGACGAGGCGGGCCTGCTGGGCGAACTGGACGTCGCGGCGGAACGCGTCCGCCGGCTGGCCGCGATCGGGGTGGACGAGATCGCCTGCCTCATCGACTTCGGCCTGGAGACGTCCGCGGTCCTCGGGAGCCTGGACCAGCTGGGCAGGCTGCTGGACAGAGGTGATCGCTGATGGACGCGCACACCAAGAGGCGCCTGCCCGAGGCCGAGGTCAACGGGCTCGTCCACCGAGCGCTGGGGCGGCGCGCCGTCGCCGCGCGGGAGCTGGGAGCGGGCACGTTCGCCGCGCTGTGGCGGGTCCGGCTGGACGACGGCCGCGAGGTGGTCGTCAAGCTGAGCCCTCCCGCCGATGCCACGCTCCTCGCCTACGAGCGGGACATCATCCGGACGGAGGCGATGTTCTACCCCCTCGCCGAGGGGACCGGTGTGCCGCAGCCCCGGTTGCTGCACGCCTGCCTCGACGGGCCCGTACCGCACCTGATCATGACCGCGGTCGAGGGAATCCCGTGGCCGGAGGCGGCCGAACGGCTGGCCGAGGAGGAGTCGCGGCAGCTGCGCGCCACGCTCGGGCAGTACGTCGCCGCGCTCCATCGCGTCAAGGGGACCGAGTTCGGCTATCCGCACCTGCCCGGGATGAGGGCCGCCACCTGGAAGGAGGCCTTCCTGACCATGGTCGACGGCCTCCTCGCCGACGCCGTCCGGTTCGACGCCGACCTGCCCTGGCCGGCCGGCGAGATCGCGCGTGCCGTACGCGCCGGCGCCGGCGCGCTCGACGAGGTCACCGAGCCGGCCCTGGTCCACTTCGACCTGTGGCCCGGCAACATCCTGCTGGACCTCGGCCGCCGGCCGCCGCGCATCGCGGCGCTGATCGACCACGAACGCGCGTTCTGGGGGGATCCGCTGGCCGACTTCGTCTCCCTCGACGTGTACGGCAGGGCCGAGCACGACCCGGACCTGCTGCGGGGCTACCGGCAGGCCGGCGGGCGCCTGGAGCTCACCGAGGGCGCGCTCACCCGGCTCGCCCTCTACCGGACCTACCTCTATCTGATCATGATCATCGAGGAGAAGCCCCGGGGATTCGATGACGCCGACCGCCATGACCGCGTCGTGAAAGGGCTCCTCGAACAGCTGATCCGCTGAAACCACGCAGGGAGATGACCAAGGTGGACAGAAAGCTGACGGAGAATCGATCCAGCCGGACGCTGACCCCGACCGAGTTCGCCGACGTCCGGCGCAAGCTCACGGTGCGGTCGCAGACCAAGAGAGGGGTCGGAGCCGATCCCGGCTACGCCACCGATCTGCCCGGTGAGCTCAGCCTGCAGCTCACCTACTCCTGCAACCTGCGCTGCGACCACTGTTTCCAGTGGAACGACCAGGGCTTCCTGCGCGACTACAGCAGAGACCGGGTCACCGCCGAGCTGGACATCGAGGTGCTGGAACGGCTGCTCCGCGAGACGGACGAGACCAGGCCCAAGACCTGGCTGTGGGGCGGCGAGCCACTGATGTACCGCCGCCTGCCCGAACTGGTCGAGCTCCTGCTCCGCTACCCGCGCAAGGTCAACATCTGCACGAACGGCCTGCTCATCGAGCGCAACCTGGAGCATCTGCTCAAGCTCGGCAGCAACCTCAACCTGACGGTCAGCCTCGACGGGCTCGAAGCCGACCACGAGGCGCTGCGCGGACCGAGGTCGTTCTCCAGGACGGAACGCAACCTCAAGACCCTGCTCGACCTGCGCAGGAGCGGAGAGTATCGAGGCGAGGTCACCGTCAACTCCATGGTCAGCAACGCGACGGCGGGCCGCCTGTACGAGTTCATGGAGTGGGCCGAGGAGCTCGAACTCCACTCGGTCTTCTTCCAGCTGCCCTGGTGGATCACTCCCGAGGCCGCCGCGCGGATGGACGAGGTGTACGCGCGCGACTTCGCCTGGCTCAACCCGCCGCCCCCGCCCGGCCAGGCCACCTGGCACTCCTACACCTACCACCTCGAACCGGACAACATCCCCGTCCTGCGGGAGTCGATGAGGAAACTCGCCGGACGCGTGTGGCGGCCCTGGATCCGCTACACGCCCGAGGTGACGCTCGACGACGTCACCGACTTCGCCCTCGGCCGCAGCCGGCTGGTCGCGGGCAAGTCCACCTGCCTGGCGGTCTCCAGCCGGTTGGAGGTGCACGCCGACGGCAAGGTCAGCTCGTGCAAGTTCTTCCCCGAGTTCATCGTCGGGGACATCAGGGACGGGACGCTGGCGGAGGTCTGGCACAGCCCCGCCTTCCGCCGGGTGCGCACCACACTGCGCGCCACGGGCCTGATGCCCGTCTGCTCCAAGTGCTCATCGCTCTACGAGAACGGAGTCTGAACGAGATGGACGACCTCCTGCCGCAGATCAAGTCGATGCTGGCCGAGGCCCTGGGCGACGACCGGGCCGCGGAGGAGCTCGGCGACGACGCGGACATCATCCGCGAGCTGGGCATGGACTCCATCCAGTTGATCAACTTCCTGTTCATGGTCGAGGACAGGTTCGACGTGGAGCTCGACTTCGACCGGCTGGACATCGAGGGGCTCTACTCCATCCGCGCCTTCTGCGGTTTCGTCCTGTCGCACGTCAACGCCCTCGCGTGATCGCGATCCTGACCGGCGGCCCGGGGCTGGGCGCCCACGTCACCGGCCTGCTGCTCAGGCGACGGCTGAAGGAGCTCGGGGCCACCGGCGAGGTCTTCCTGGCGGAGGCGTTCTGGCAGCCGGAACGGCGCGAAAGGATCTCCGCCAGCAAGGAGGCGTACCAGCGCGACTTCCGTCTCGCCCGGGTCGGCCAGCGCCTCTTCCGCAACCTGTCGGACGCCTTCGACCCGATGCTGATCGAATCGGTGAAGAAGCGCTGGCATGACGACGGGGTCCGCCGTTTCGTCGTCTTCAGCGGTCTCTGGCTGCCCGTCGTGGAGCGTTACGCGGAGGAGTTCGGGGCGGTGCCCGTTGACGTGTGCCACGCCGACTCGGCCAACTCGCCGTCCTTCGCCCGCCGGGCCGGGTCGCTGGACAGGCATCGGGAGGTGTGGCTGTTCGACTCCGCCGGCAACGACATCCCCTGGACGATCCGGGCCACCACCGAGCCGCCGCTGCGCTGGGAGGAGCGGGACAGGCGCGTCCTGGCGCACGGCGGCGGCTGGTCGATGGGCACGTACCTGGAGCGGGCCGCGGAGCTGAGCGCCGCGGGGCTGCCGCTCGACCTCGTGGTGCGCGACGCCGGCGAGGCCCCCGACCTGGTTCCCGGGTCGCGCCGCTTCATGATGGACCCCTCCTGGAACCCCTGGCACGACGACGGCTTCCCGCCCTTCGGCGAGATCGTCGCCGCCGCGCCGCCCGTCTATGAGCAGGCCGAGGACCACCACCAGGCACTCGACCTGACCCGGCGCGCCGTGGCGGTCATGGCCAAGCTGGGCGGAGGCACGATCCTCGACGCGTTCACCGCGGCGACGCCGATCATCGGCCTGGAGGGGTATGGCGAGCACGAGGATCGCAACGTGCGGTTCTGCGTCGATCTGGGGATCGGCATCACGTTCGAGACGTGGCGGGACACCGGCTTCTCGCTGGAACCGCTCGCGCGGATGCACCGGCGCCTGCTCGACCTGCGGGACCGGCCCCGCGACTACGCACGGGAGCTGGCCGCCACGTAGATCACCCGGCACGTCGGCGACAATGGCAGCCGGCGGTGGCACCGCCACGGCACTGCCTCGCTGCACATGATCGCCGGCCGCAGGTTGTGCGCCGGCGGACGCCTGCACCGGCTTACCGGCCCTCGTCGGCCATCTCCCTCGGCGACCGCGTGTCGTCTGCGTGCCTTCGGGCGAGCAGCCCCGCGAGCATGGTCCCCAGCACCTCGCCGTACATGGAGGCGAAGTCCACCCGTGAGCTCGCGAGCCGGGGATCGGCCGTGGCCTCGACGACGGCCGGGGGCGGATCGCCGAATGGCCACAGACCCACCAGCACGACGACGGCGTAGTCCGTCAGCCTGATCGCGTCCTCCTCGCGAAGGGCCGGCACCCGCTCGCCAACCGCCTTCGCCAGCCTGGCGCGGTGTTCCTGGTAGGAGAGCTTGTACGTGTGCACGGCCTCGGCCGAGACGTTCCGCTCCAGGACGCTCGGCAGCAGGCTCCACAGCTGGCACAGGACCGGCCGGGCGGCGAGGGAGTCGGCCCAGGCCCGCATGACCTGTCCCGGCTCGCAGGGAGGAACGGGCCATTCACCGGCCAGGTCCTCGATCCAGGCGAGCCGCATCCGTTCGAGAAGCCCCAGGAAGACGCCATCGCGGGTCTCGAAGTAGCGCACCACGTGCGTCTTGGACACGCCCAGCCGCCGCGCGAGCTCGCGCAGGCTGATCGGGCAAGGTGCGCGCGATCGGGCTCAGCGCGGTCGGGCCGGACGTGCTTCACCGGGCGTCCGCCGTGGCGCCCCTCTCAGCCCTCCAGAGCGAATACTCACTGTGGGCCCGCGAGGTGGAGCAGGAAGTGCTGCCCACCTGCCGCGAGCTGGGCATCACCTTCGTCCCCTACAGCCCGCTGGGGCGAGCCGCACTCGCCGGCCGCTTCTCCACCGGCACGTCGTTGTCCGCCGACGACTTCCGCTCCAGCCTGCCGAAGTTCGAGGAGGAGAACTTCGCGCACAACCTCCGCCTCATCGAGGGGCTCAAGACGTTCGCCGGTGAACGGGGATACGCGCCGGGGCAGGTCGCCCTGGCCTGGCTGCTGGCCCAGCCGTATGACATCGCCCCCATTCCCGGCACGAAGCGGGCGGCGTACGCGCGTCAGAACATCGCCGCAACGTCCGTGCCGCTCAGCGCGGACGACCTCGCCTTCCTGGCGGACCTGTTCGACCCGGCGCGGGTACGAGGCGGCCAGTACGGCACGCTCAACCAGCGCTCGCAGCACCGCACGCCATCCGGAAAGACAGGAGATCGACCGGTTCCCGGCGCTGACGATCGGCTACGGGCGGCGCCAGGAGCCTCGGCGTAGGCCAGGTGTAGCACGCCTGAAAGTTTCAGTCTGTTTCCGGGCGAACGTTGCGACACCTGCCAGCAAGACGGGCATGGGTCGCCGCTTGTCCGGAACAGAGGAGCGGGCCACGCCTTGACGGCACCTGCCCGCCTCGGATTTGCTCCGTCGCACCACCACCCATCGGCGGAGGACAGACGCGAGAGCCATGTTAGCGATAACAAGATGGCCCGTCACGCCTTCCGACTGCCACCCGGTCCGCACGGATGAGAGGACTGATCAACCTCATGTCGACGCTATCCGAGGCCCTGGCACCGCCGCTCTCGGCGAAGCCACAGGCAGGTGAGTGATGTTACGGGGTAGGTCCATCTTCGCCGCTGTCACGGTCGCGGCGCTTCTCGTGACGGCCACCGGTGGTACGGCGCTGAGCAGCAGCGCAACCACGTCACGCGCGGCGAGCGCCGCCGCGGCGACGCAGGGCTGCGGCAAGACTCCGACGCTCAGGAGCGGCACGCAGTCGATTCAGAGCGGTGGCCGGACTCGCTCCTTCATCTTGAGAATTCCCGACAACTACAACAACGACAATCCCTACCGGTTGATCTTCGGGTTCCACTGGAGAGGCGGCACCGCCAACGACGTCGACTCGGGCGGGACCAGCGGATTCACCTGGTCTTACTACGGGCTCAGGCAACTGGCGAACAACACCGCGATCTTCGTCGCTCCCCAGGGCCTGAACAACGGCTGGGCCAATTCCGGCGGCGAAGACCTGACCTTCGTCGACGACATGATCAGGCTGATCGAAGCGGACCTGTGTGTCGACACCACGCAGCGGTTCGCCGGAGGTTTCAGCTACGGCGGCGGCATGAGCTACGCCCTGGCCTGCGCCCGGGCGACGGTCTTCCGCGCGGTCGCCGTCTACTCCGGCGCACAGCTCAGCGGATGCGGCGGCGGCACCCAACCTGTCGCCTACATCGGGCTGCACGGCCTCAGGGACAACGTACTCAACATCTCGCTTGGCCGGTCTCTGCGCGACACGTTCGTCAGGAACAACGGTTGCACTCCTCAGAACCCTCCCGAGCCGGCACAGGGCAGCGTGACTCACATCGTCACCGCCTACTCGGGATGCCGATCCGGGTACCCGGTCGTATGGGCGGCGTTCGACGGGGGTCATGGCCCCGGTCCAGTGGACGGGTCCACCGCCGACGACGGCGCACGGACCTGGACCAAGGCAGTGGTGTGGAACTTCTTCAACCAGTTCCAGGGGGGCACGAACGACACCACACCACCCACCGCCCCGGCCGGGCTGACGGCCTCCGGCACCACCGCCGGCGGCACCAACCTGTCCTGGACCGCCTCCACTGACGACGTCGGGGTGAGCGGCTATGACATCCTGCGCGCGCCCGGGGCCACCGGCGGCACCTTCACCCAGGCCGGCACCTCGGCCACGACCTCGTTCAGCGACACGGGCCTGACCCCGAGCACCACCTACCGTTACCAGGTCCGCGCGCGGGACGCCGCCGGCAACCTCTCGCCGGTGTCCGGCACGGTCCAGGTCACCACCAGCGGCGGCGGCACCACCGGAGCCTGCACGGCCACGCCGACCGTGCAGACCCAGTGGAGTACCGGCTATGTGATCCAGCCGCTGACGATCACCAACACCAGTACCTCGACGATCACCGGTTGGACGGTCACCTTCACGCTCCCGGCCGGGCACACGCTGACCGGCTCGTGGAACGCCACCGTCACCACCAGCGGGCAGACCGTCACGGCCAGGAGCATGAGCTTCAACGGCACGCTGGCCCCCGGAGCCGGCACCACCAGCCTCGGCTTCCAGGCCGGCCGTCCCGGCGGCGACACGGCCCTGCCATCCGGATACACCTGCACCAGCCCGTGAACGACATCCAGACGATTTCCGGCAGGTGAAAGGCCGTCACCATCTCTGCTTCGGAGTCAGGACGCGCCGGGTCCGGTCCCCGAGCCAGGCCGCTTCGAGGATCGCGGTCAGGCTGGCGGTGTCGGTCGGGCCCGGATGGTTCTGGATCAGGCGGGTGACACCGCCGGCCATCTCCGCGAAGCGCGGGAGGTCGGCGCGTGCCACGCCGATGTCCGCCAGGGTAGCGGGGATGCCGATGCCGGCGAGGAGCCCGTCGAGCCAGGTGAGGAACGTCTCCGCCGCCTCGGCCTCCGAGGCGTCGGTCACGTCGAGCCCGCACACCCCGGCGAGGATGGCCAGCCGGTCGCCGATGGCGTCCCTGGCCGCGTCCAGCGCGTAGGGCAGCAGCAGCCCGACGCCCAGGCCGTGCGGTGTGTGGGTGGCTGCGCCGATGGGGTACTGGAGTGCGTGCGGAGCCGCGTTGCCCGCGTGGGAAAAAGCGAGCCCGGCCAGCATGGACCCATAAGACATGTCCGCGCGCGCGTCCTTGTCGCCTCCGTCCCTGACGACACGGGGCAGGCTGCGGGCGATCCGCTCCGCGGCCAGGAGCGCGTAGTGATCGGTGATCGGGTTGCGGCCGAGGAAGACCTGCTCCACCGGGTCGCGCGGCCCGTGGGACCGGGGTCGCGCGGTGTAGCTCTCCACCGCGTGACAGAACGCGTCGATGCCGGAGTGGGCGGTGACGGTCGCCGGGCAGGTGTAGGTGAGCTCGGGGTCGACGATGGCGAAGTCGGGCACGATGTGGACGCTGGAGACCCCCACCTTCAGCTCGCGGTCCGGGTCGGTCAGCACCGAGACGGGCGTGAGCTCGGAGCCGGTGCCCGACGTCGTCGGGATCGCGACGAGAGGAATCGTCGGCCCCGGCACCTTCGACTCGCCGTAGAAGTCGCGCGGCGTCCCACCGTGGCACCGGATGACGCCGACGATCTTGGCGAGGTCGATCACCGTGCCACCCCCGATGGCGAGGATCACGTCGGCGTCCACTTCCGCGGCGGCCGAGACGGCCAGAGCGACGTCGGCGAGAGGCACGTCCGGAGTCGCGTCGGCGAACACCCCGACGACGTCGACCTTCTCCCGCACGGCGGCCACGATCTCGGCCACGCCCGGCTGCCCCAGAAGAACCCGGTCGGTCACGATGAGGACGCGCGAGCCGCACTCGGCCACCACGCGTGGAATGTTCTGCGCGACCCCTTCGCCCACGATCAGCTGGCGTGGTCCGCGGACGGTCTCAAGCATGTCAGTGCCTCTCTGAAACGTCGGCGGTGATTGCTGGACCCCCGGGTGCCGGCGGATCCGTGCCGGTCACGGCAGGTCGATCGCCGCGTAGGTGACGTCGAGGTACTCGAGGATGCCCTCGTGCGACCCCTCCTTACCGATCCCGGACTGCTTCACGCCTCCGAACGGAGCCGACGGGTCCGAGATCAGGCCACGGTTGACGCCGACCATCCCCGTCTCCAGCCCCTCGGCGTACCGGAGCGCCCGCTGGAGGTCACGGGTGAAGACGTATCCGGCCAGGCCGTGCTCGGTGTCGTTGGCCTTCGCCATCACCTCCTCGTCGGACGTGAACGAGATGATCGGCGCCACCGGGCCGAAGATCTCCGTCCGCAGCATCCGCGCGTCTTCGGGCACGTCGACGAGGACCGTGGGCGGGTAGAAGTGGCCCGGCCCGTCCGGACGCTCGCCGCCCACCAGGACACGGGCGCCGCGATCGACCGCGTCGGCGACGAGCTCGTCGATCTTGGTGACCGACGCCTCGTCGATCAACGCCCCGACGTCCACGCCGTCGTCGAGACCATGGCCCACCGAGAGCGCGCCCATCCGCTCGGTGAAGCGCGCCGTGAACTCCTCGCGCACCGGCTCCTCGACGTAGATCCGGTTGGCCGCGATGCAGGACTCCCCGATGTTGCGCATCTTGGCCACCATGGCGCCGTCGAGCGCGACGTCCAGGTCCGCGTCGGCACACACGATCAGGGCCGCGTTGCCGCCCAGTTCCATGGAGGTGCGCAGCACGTTGTCCGCCGCCTGCCGGAGCAGCACGCGCCCGACCTCGGTCGACCCGGTGAACGACAGCTTGCGGGTCCGGCGGTCGGCCAGCAGTGCTGAGACCACCTCGCCGGCCCGCTCGGTGGTCACGACGTTGACGACGCCCGGGGGAACGCCGGCCTCCTCCATGATGCGGGCCAGGAACAGCATGGTGAGCGGCGTCTGGGCGGCCGGCTTGGTGATCGTCGTGCAGCCCGCCGCCAGCGCGGGAGCGATCTTGCGGGCACCCATCGCCAGCGGAAAGTTCCAGGGCGTCACGAAGACGCACGGTCCGACCGGCTTCGGCACGGTGAGGATGCGATATCCGCCGGCGGGCGCGGTGTTGTAGCGCCCCTCGACGCGCACCGCCTCCTCGGCGAACCAGCGGAAGAACTCGGCGCCGTAGGCCACCTCTCCCCTGGCCTCGGCGAGCGGCTTGCCCATCTCGAGCGTGATCAGCCGGGCGACCTCCTCGGATCGCCCGATCAGTGCCCGGTACGTCGCGGTCAGCAACTCCGACCGTCGTCGCGGCGGGGTCGCCGCCCACTCCGCCATCGCCTCGCTCGCCACGTCCAGGGCGGCGAGCCCGTCGGCGACGCCGGCGTCCGCCACCTCGGCGATGGTCTTGCCGGTAGCCGGGTCCTCGACGGCGAAGGTGGCTCCGCCGGCGGCGTCGCGCCAGGCGTCGCCGATCCGGAGCCGCCGGTGCTCGGGGGCCAGGACGTTCATCGGGTCACTCATCGCGCCGCCTCCTGTGATGTTCTCGATGCCGCCACCGATCACCTTCCGGCTTCGGACAGCGCCAGCCCGGTGCCCGCATCGAACAGGTGCGCGCGGTCCAGGTCGACCGTGACGAGCAGCCGCTCGCCCGGCGTACCGGTGACGGTGGTCCGTGCCTTGACCTTGAGGATCTCCGTCCCCACCCGGACGTCGACCACCGTCCGGTCACCGAGCGGCTCAAGGCCGTAGAGCTCACCCGGCAACGACGCGTCCCCACGCCGCTCGACGGACAGGTCCTCCGCGCGCACGCCCAGCAGCAGCGGACGACCGTCCTCGGCCGTGGTCCAGCGGGGCCGCGGCAGCGTCCAGCCTTCCGCCCCGACCAGGCGATCTCCCTCGGCGTGGCAGGCGAGCAGGCTGATCGGCGGGCTCCCGACGAATCCCGCGACCCACTGGTTGGCCGGACGCTCGTACACCTCGGCCGGCGTTCCGATCTGTTGCACCTTCCCCTCCTTGAGCACCGCGACCTGGTCGGCCATGGACAGGGCCTCGACCTGGTCGTTGGTCACGTAGACGAAGGTCGCTCCGAGACTGCGGTGGATGCGGGTGAGCTCGGTGCGCATCTCGACGCGGAGCTTGAGATCGAGGTTCGTCAGCGGCTCGTCCATGAGGAACGCGCGTGGGCGGCGTACCAGTGCCCGGGCCAGGGCGACACGCTGCATCTCACCGCCCGACAACTGCGCCGGACGACGCTGCAGCAGACGTTCGATGTGCAGCAGGCTCGAGATCCGCTCGACGGCGGCGGCGATCTCGCTCGCGGAACAGCGGCGTGCCCGCAGCGGCGAAGCGATGTTCTCGTACGCCGTGTGCCGCGGGTAGAGGGCGTAGTTCTGGAACACCATGGCCAGGTCGCGTGCGGCCGGGGCGTCACCGGTCGCGTCCCTCCCGTCCAGATGCACCGACCCGGCGTCGAGCTTGTCCAGGCCGGCGATCGCGCGCAGGGTCGTCGTCTTGCCCGCCCCGGAGGGTCCAAGGACGACGAAGAACGATCCGTCCGGAACGTCCAGCGTCACCCCGTCCAGGGCCTGGACTTTTCCGAAGGACTTGCGCAGCCCGCGCACCGCCACGGTTCCCATCAGGCCACCAGCTCTTCCGTGTTCACGTCGTAGACCGCCGGGGTCCCGCCGGTGTGCCGCAACCCGACCGGCGCGTCAGCGGCGAAACGGACAGTCGGCGGCATCCGCACCCGTACGTCCCGCTGGCCGCCGTGGTCGACCACGTAGATGATCTCGTCGCCGAGCCACTCCGCCGAGACCACGCGGGCCGGGACCGAACGTTCCGCCCGCGGTTCGGTGACTTCCAGCGCCTCCGGCCGGACGCCCGCGACCAGGCGGCGGTCGCGCGGCAGGCCCGGCGGTGGCGTGAGGACCAGTCCGCCCTGACCGCGCAGCTTCCCGTCGGCCACCTCCACCTCGATCAGGTTCATCGGCGGGGAGCCGATGAATGCGGCGCAGAAGAGACTCGCGGGACGGTCGTAGACCTCCAGCGGCGTGCCGATCTGCTCGACGCGGCCCTTGTTGAGTATGGCGATCCTGTGGCCGAGCGACATGGCCTCGACCTGGTCGTGGGTGACGTAGACCATCGTCGTCCCCAGCTCCCCCTGCAGGTGCTTGATCTCCGTGCGCATGTCCGCCCTCAGCTCCGCGTCCAGATTGGTGAGAGGTTCGTCCATGAGGAACGCGCGCGGCCGTCGCACCAGGGCGCGGGCGAGCGCGACGCGCTGCTGCTCCCCGCCGGACAGCCGGCGCGGCCGCCGGTCCAGGAGCGGACCGAGCCGCATCAGCCGGGCGGCCTCGTCGACCCGCGCGCGCACCTCCGCCTTGGGCAGTCCCTCGGCCCGCAGGGGGAAGGCCAGGTTGTCGCGGGTTCGCAGATGCGGGTAGAGAGCGTAGAACTGGAACACCATGGCGATGTCGCGCTCGGCCGGCGGCAGGTCGTTGACCAGCGTGTCGCCGATGCGGATGTCGCCCGTCGTCTGCCGCTCCAGGCCGGCTACGGCCCGCAGTGTGGTCGTCTTGCCGCAACCCGAAGGGCCGAGCATCACGAACAGCTCGCCGTCGCGGATGGACAGGTCCACGTGATCGACCGCGACCGTCCCGTCCGGGTAGCGCTTGTGCAGGGCGGTCACCTCGATGCCCGCCATCAGCGTCGCACCGCCCCGAGCGTCACACCGGCGACGAGGTGCTTGCGCACCAGGTAGGCGAAGACGAGCACCGGCAGGGCGAACACCACGGAGGCGGCGGCCACCAGACCCCAGTCCACGGTGGTTCCGCCGATGAGGCCGGCGATGGCGGGTGGGGCCGTCCGCACGCTGTCGCTGGAGGTGAGGAAGATGGCGAACACGAACTCGTTCCACGAGAAGATGAGGGCGAAGACCGCCGTCGCGGCGATGCCGGGCAGGAGCAGGGGCAGGGTGTATCGCCAGAACGCCTGCAAGCGGGTGTAGCCGTCGAGCATGGCGGCGTCCTCGTACTCCGCGGGCACCTCGTCGACGAACCCCTTCATCATCCAGATCGTGAACGGGACGTTGAACGCGGCGTAGATGAGGATCAGGCCGAGCTTGCTGTCGATGAGTCCGACCTGGCGGTACATGAGGAAGATCGGGATCACGACCACCACGGGCGGCATGAAGCGGGTGGACAGGATGAAGAACAGCTGGTCCTTCTTGGCCTTCATCGCGAAGCGTGAGTAGGCCCAGGCCGCCGGCACCCCCAGTACGGTGGCCAGTGCCGTGGAGGCCCCGGCGACCACGACGGAGTTGAGAAACGCGGCGGACAGGGTCGAACGACCGCTGCCGGAGGCGACGAACACGTCCTTGTAATGGTCCATGGTGACCTTGAAGTCGAAGAACTTGGCCGGGATGGCGTAGACGTCCCGGTTCTCCTTGATGGACGTCTCGATCATCCACAGCACCGGGAAGAGCATCACGGCGGCCAGCACGGTCAGCAGCGCGACCTCCAGCGCGGAGCGGCCCCGGCCGCCGAAGCGGCGCGCGGGGGACCCGCGATCCCGGGCAGGACGTGTGGACACGGCCTCGTCGACGGAGACGGCCATCAGTCCTCCTTGAGCTTGTTCAGGTAGCGCAGGTAGAGCTGCGTGAGGATGATGACGACGAGGATCATCAGGATCCCGTACGCCGAGGCGGTCCCGGTGTTGAAGCCCAGGAACGCGACCTTGTAGACGTGGAACGACAACGTCTCGGTGGAGACCCCCGGACCTCCGCTGGTGAGGATGTAGACGAGGTCGAACAGCCGGAAGGCCTCGATGGCCCTGAACAACACGGCGATGAGGAGCAGTGGCCACACCAGGGGAAGGGTGATGGTGCGGAACCGGAACCACTCGGACGCCCGATCGATCGAGGCGGCCTCGTACAGGTACCGGGGAACCGCGGTGAGGCCCGCGAGTGCGATGAGCATGATGAACGGCGTCCACTGCCAGGTGTCGACCAGGATCAGGGAGATCAGTGCCGTTCGCTGCCCGGTGAGCCACTCCACCTGCCCCAGGCCGATCGAGCCGAGCATGCTGTTGACCACGCCGAACTGCGCGTCGAGCATGAATCGCCAGAACAGCCCCACCACGACCGGCGACAGCATCATCGGCACCAGGAACAGCGTGGTCAGCAGTCCTCGCCCGTGCGTGCGCCGTGAGATCAGGTAGGCGATGGCGAAACCGAGCACGGTCTGCAGGGTGACCGCGCCGACCACGTAGACCAACGTCGTCAAGGCCCTCAGGTGGACCTGCTCCGAAGCCAGGATGGCGGTGTAGTTCCCGAACCCGACGAACTGGGCCGGCCCCCCGCGGGTGGCCGAGTAGTCGGTGAAGGACAGGTACAACGCCCACAGCAACGGGAACACCGACATGGCGAGCAACAGCAGCAGCGCGGGCGAGGTGAAGGCCACGGCCAGCCCGCGGTCGCTCAAGCGGCGGGACCGGCCCGGTGCGGGCGGCGTCGCGGACGCCACCTGCCCGGGCTGGTCGGTCGTCAGGGGGGCGGAGTCGCTCACAGTCCGCCGCCGCCCTTGCCTCCGGCGGCGTCGAGCACGCTCTGCTGCTCCTTGGCGATGTCGTCGAGCGCCTCCTTCGGCGTCTTCGCGCCGTTGAGAGCCGCGTTCACGTTGGTGTTCTCGATGTCGACGAGGCGCGCGTACTCGGGTACGTTCCACATGTCCCGCATCCGCGGAACCGAGTCGGTGTACACCTGGTTGAACGGCGCGGCGTCGAGGAACTCGGGCGACTCCAGGGCGTCCGTACGCGAGGGCACGCCACCGGCCGCGGCCCACTTCTTCTGGATGTCGGCCTGCTCGAACCACTTCATGAAGCTCAGGGCCTCAGCCTGGTTCGCCTCGGGGGAATAGGCCGACACGTGCATCCCCATGCCGCCGAGAGGCACCAGGTTCGTCTTCTGGCTCGGCAGGGTGGCGAAACCCAGCTTGTCGAGAATCTGCTCCCGCGTGGTGCCGAGCGTCGACTGCTTCGGGTCGAGCAGGCCGCCGCTCGCGGCGATCCAGTTGAACGCGATGCAGGCCTTGCCCTGGGCGACCGCCGCGTTCACCTCGTCGATGAACCAGTTGCCTGAGCCCTTGGCGGTCAGCGGCTTCATCTTGTTGACCAGGACGTCCATCGCCTCCTGGCCCGCGGCGTCGTTGATGACGCCGTTGATCTTGCGCGTCTTCGGGTTCCAGAGGTTGCCGCCGTAGACGCCGTTGACCGTGTTGTAGGTGACGGCCGCGGCGTCGGAGCCGTTGGCCTGGTGGAAAGCCAGCCCGCTGACGCCGGGGTTGTCCGCCTGGCACTTCTCGGCGACCGAGATCATCTCGTCCCAGGTCTGCGGTGGCTTGTCGCCGATCAGGTCCTTGCGGTAGATCATCGTCCAGGTGTCGCCGAGCAGCGGCAGTCCGTACAGGCTGGCGTTCTCGTCGCGCTTGCCGGTCTCCGCCTGGGGGAACTGGCCGTAGGCCGCCAGGAGGTACGGGTTGTAGGCCTTGACGTCGATGTTCTTCTTGACGAAGTCGGTGATGTCGAGGATGTTGCCGTTCGTCACGGCCTCGCCGATGTGTTGTGAGTCCAGGATCGG
Organism: Nonomuraea fuscirosea; assembly: GCF_035917475.1. NCBI lineage: Bacteria > Bacillati > Actinomycetota > Actinomycetes > Streptosporangiales > Streptosporangiaceae > Nonomuraea > Nonomuraea fuscirosea. The sequence goes on from NZ_CP109074.1 coordinate 6,666,942, forward strand.
GATGTCGAAGTCGGTCTTGTGCGCGGCGAACTGGGTGAACATCGCGTCGTGCCAGTTCGCGTTCGGCACGGTCTTGACCTTGATGGTCACGTTCGGCCGCAGCTTGGTGTACTCCGCGTTCGCGAAGGTCTCCAGCGCGTGGGCGGGGGGCCAGTCGAACCAGATGAAGCTGAGGGTCAGCGGATCCTTGGTGAGTTCCGGAATGGTCGCCGGCGCCTTGGGTGCGCTGTCGTTCTGGCCGCCGCAGGCCGCCATGGTCGTGGCCACCACCATGGCCGCCGTCGCCAGCCGCACTTTTCGCCCGGGAACGGACAGTCGTCCTCTTCGCTGGGGATACCGCATCTTCTCGCCTGCTTTCTGGGCGGGGACTTCTGGAGCCTTGCTGCGTGCTTCGCCGAGCGGTTGCCGGCTTGTTCAGGCGTGTCACCGGCCGGCGCGGGGCTGACCCGCGGACCGGAGTCACGCATGCGCCGCGACGTGGTGGGGCTTCAAGCAGTCGGGAATTCTGTCCTTGTACGGTCCGGTGGCGAACCGAGCAGGACGTCGAGCATGCTCTTGGAAGCTCCAACTGATCGAAGCGGAGCGATGGCGGACGGTTCCCCGATAGGTGAGGATGGCTGGCATCCGCCACCTTTCCTATACGATCCGGTGGGGAGCGTCAACATCCCGCAGTAGGGCGACCGATGTCAACAGGTTCCCGGAGACGCAGGAAAGGACCTCACGTGACGATGGACGACGAAGCGGTGATCGCGCGGCGCCGTGAGGCCATGACGGACGGAACGCCGCCGCCGAGATCTCGCGGCCGGCTCGCCGACGAGGTGTACGACACGCTGCTCGGACAGATGATGTCGCTCCGGATCGAGCCCGGCTCCCGCGTCACGATCGATGTCCTGGCGCGGGAGCTGGGGGTCTCGCAGACGCCGATCCGAGACGCTCTGAACCGCATGGAGGCCGAGGGCCTGGTCGTGCGGGTGCCCCATGCCGGCTATCACATTCCCCCCCAGATCACCCGGCACCGATTCGAGGACATGCTGGAGGTCCGCCTGCTCCTCGAACCGGCGGCGGCGCGCAGATCCGCCGAGCGCGCGTCCTCGGAGCAGGTGGCCGGCATGCGGCGCATGCTGGAGGACATGGTGGAGCTGGAGGGGGGCAAGGGACCCATGGCCTACGGCGCCTTCGGGCTGCGCGACGCCGCTTTTCACGATCTCGTCGCCCTGAGCGCGGAGAACCAGGTCATCCGCGAAGCGCTCGCCCGCCTGCACACGCACGTGCACCTGTTCCGGCTGCACCGCGACGCCCAGGTCACTCACCTGGCCATGGCCGAGCACGAGGAGGTCCTGGCCGCGATCGCCGCGCGCGACCCCGACGCCGCCGCCTACGCCATGCGCCGGCACATCCTGCTGTCCGGCGAGCGGTTCCGGCGCCTGTTCGACGAGGCCGAGAGCGCGGGCGGAATGGCGGCGGAGGCTTGACGAGCGGGCCGGGTCGAGAAATGCTAGCTCAATCCGATCGGATCGGATTGGATCCGCCTCACCCGCTCCAGATGCGAGGAGAAGCAGGTGCCCAGAGCGCTGCTCCTGACCGGCGACGCCGCCGAGGAGCTCGACACCATGTATCCCTACTATCGCGTGCAGGAGGGCGGCTGGGACGTCGACGTCTCGTCACGGACGATGCGTGACGTTCAGCTGGTCATCCACGAGTTCGACCCCAACTCCGACGCCTACGTGGAGAAGAACGGCCGAAAGCTGCCGGTGGACGTGCCCTGGGCCGAGGTCGACGTCGAGCGCTATGACGCCCTCATCATCCCCGGGGGACGCGCTCCCGAGTGGATCCGGGTCGACGCCGACGTCAGGCGCATCACCGAGCACTTCTTCGCGCGCAACCTCCCGATCGCGCTGGTGTGCCACGGCGCGCAGGTGCCGGCCGTCTACGGGCTGCTGAAGGGGCGGAAGACGGCGTGCTTCCCGCCCATCACCGGTGACATGGAGAACGCGGGCGCGACGGTCATCGACGCTCCCGACGTCGTGGACGGCAACCTCGTCTCCTGCCGGGGGTGGCCCGACATGCCGCAGTTCGGCAGGGCGATGATGGAGGTCTTCTCGAAGTCCGTCAACTCCGCATCGGCATGAGCACGCCCGGCCTGTCCCGGTGACGGTACTTCGGACCGTCACCGTCGGCGGCTCCCCCCTCCACGTCCTGGAGAGCGGCACCGGGCCCGCGGTGCTGATGCTGCACGGCTCCGGACCCGGCACGACCGGATCCGGCGCCTGGGCGACGACGGCCCAGGCGCTGGGCACGTCCTGGCACCTGGTGGCTCCTGACCAGGCGGGGTTCGGCCGTACCCCGATCCCGGCGGGCTCCAGGGGTGGGCTCCGGCTGTGGACGGAGCAGGCCGCGGGCCTGATGGATGCTCTCGGTGCCGAGCACTACGCCGTGGTGGGCCACTCCATGGGCGGCGCCGTGGCGCTGGCGCTGGCGGCCGCGCGTCCCCAGCAGGTCACCCGGGTCGTGGCGGTTTCGACGATGGGCGCCCCCGGGGCGCCGCTGTCCGCCGACCTCGACGCGATCTGGGCCGCCGCCCCCGGCCCGCTCGGGGCACGGGACATGCTGAGCCGCCTCGTCCTCGACCAGGCGCTCGTGACCGAGTCCGCCGTCGCCGCCCGTACGGCCGCGATGCGCGCGGGGGCGGCCGCATACGCGTCGCTGTTCCCTCCGCCCAGGGCACGCTGGGCCGACGACCTCAGCCTCTCGGCGCGGACGCTGGCAGGAATCCGCGCGCCCGTGCTGCTCGTCCACGGCGCCGACGACCGCGTCACCCCGCTCGGGACGGCAGCCCTGCCCCTGCTCGAACACCTGGCCGACGTCCGCCTGCACGTCCTCGGCCGATGCGGGCACGTGCCGGCGCTCGAACACCCGCACGACTTCAGGCGGCTCCTGTCGTGCTTCCTCAGCCGGGAACGGTGAGGTTGGCGGCAGTCGCAAGGCCCGACGCCATCCCGCGCGACCCCCATCGGCGACCGGCCCTGAGGCCCATGCGGTCCTGAGGCGTTCCGGCGGAAGGTTCAGCCCTCCTCGCAGCCGAGACTGCGTCTCCTGACCAGGGCCGCGATCGATCTCGTCGGCGCCCCACGGGGGCCGATGTCCTGCGGGCCGGCCAGGAAGGCGATCTCGCGGTGGCCATGTGCCCGCGGCTGGGCGGGCCGCTTCCTGCACCGCGATCACCCGTCCGAGCATCCGAGTGCTTCGCGGCGCTTGATCCGGCCTTCCATCAGCAGATGAATGATCGCCGCGATGCCGCGATGCCGCGACCGCGCGGCGTCGAGGGCGATGACGCAGGCCCGCCGTGCAACGGCGGGCCTGCTGCGTTCGGTGGGTCAGTTCGCGGCGGCTACACGCTAGAGGTTCTATCTGATATACATCTAATAGAACAGACGCGACAGTCGCGGCGCTTCTCGGGAGAGATCTGTCCTCACCCATCCCCACCACCAGCGGTGAGGCAGTCCCGAACCTCGCGTCGTCGATCAAGGAGACAAGACCATGAACCCCACCTCCCCGACCGCCTCGACGACGAGGCACCACACCATCCGGCGCACCGCGGGTGTCGCCATGACCGCGGCGGCGATACTGGCCACTTCGGTCGTCGCCGTCGCCACTCCCGCTGCCGCCACTCCCCACCCGGCCCCACCGGCCGGCGGCTCCATGCGTGACGTCGCACAGCAGATGCTGGCCATCGGCAACCCTGGTTACCTGGCACGGATCAACGACGGCCGGCGCGTTTCCACCACCGTCGCCGGAGTCGCCGACATGGCCACGGGCCGGGCGCTGCGTGCGGACGACCAGTTCGAGATCGGCAGCAACACCAAGACCTTCACCGCGACGCTGATCCTGCAACTGGTCGACAAGAAGGCCGTCACACTCGACGCACCCGTTTCGACGTACCTGCCCGGCGTCGTCCCCAACGGCGACAACATCACCGTGCGCATGCTGCTCAACCACACGAGCGGCCTGTTCAACTACACCGGCGACCCCAAGGTGCTGGCTCTCATGCAGAACGACCCGCACCACGACTGGACCGAGCGAGAGCTGCTCGACGCCGCCTTCGCCCACCCGCCGACATTCGCCCCCGGCAAGGGCTGGTCGTACTCGAACACGAACTACACCCTGCTCGGAATGATCGCGCAGAAGCTGACCCGCTCGAGTCTCGCCGACCTCGTACGCCGGCGCATCGCCCGCCCGCTGGGCCTCAAGCACACCTACTACGCCAACCCGCGGGCCACCCATACCGGCCCGGGATACGCTCACGGATACGCCATCATCTTCGCCGGCGGCACCCCGAAGTACACCGATCACACCGGGGCGAACATCGGCGGCTGGGCCGGCGCCGCCGGAGCGGTCATCTCCACCGCCGGCGACCTGTCACGCTTCTACTCCGCCCTGCTCAAAGCCGAACTGTTCTCCCGAGCCCAGCTCCGCCAGATGAAGACCACCGTCGCCCTGCCGCCCGAGTTCCCCGTCAAGGGCCGCTACGGCCTCGGACTGATCAAGTTCGATACGCCCTGCGGGACGGCATGGGGCCACGGCGGCGACACCCAGGGCCACCACAGCACGACCGCGGTCTCCGACGACGGCCGCCGGACCGCCATCAGCGACAGCACCGGCAAGGCCGGCGACCTCGCGCCCAACGACGGGATCACCCGCTGGACCAACGCGGAGTTCGCCGCCCAGAAGGTGGCCGTCTGTCACATGCTCGGCACGCCGGTGCCGGGCTCCCTCGTCCGGGAGCTCCACGGCACCGCACCGTAGCGGGCGCCTGTACGTGTCGCTCATGCATGACAGCGGCCACCGAGGTCCAGGGTTCGGGCGGTTACGGCGCTAACCGCGATCGATGACGACGTCCTCTTCGCAGATGATGCGCCCGAACGTCGCCAGGTCGATGAAGTTCTCGTGATCGGGGTCGACGATCTTCAGGAAGTTCTCGCTGAAGAACAGGGCTTCGAGGCCGGCCATGTCGTCGAACCAGGCCTCGACCACCGAGTCGTACTCCGATGCCGGGTACCGGGGCGCCGGCACCGGGTACGACACGACGAACCGGCGGATGTACTGCTCCGACTCCGGGATCGACATGAGCAGCGGTCGGTGGATGTTCTGCTGGTAGTGCTTGAACTCGTCGTGCGTCATGCCTTCGCGGCGCTTCAGCGTGATGATCATCTTGATCATGAGTGAATTCCCATCCTCTACTGATTGTTTTCTGACAAGGAAAGTGACGTGGTCGAAGGGTCGTTTCCGTCCGGGGCACGGCGGGTGCCGGAGCCGCGCAGCCGCCGGGCGAGGGCCCAGAACAGCACGGTCGTGACCACCTGGACGCCCAGCCCCGCCGCGAAGGCGCGCTCCCAGCCGAGCGACGGGGCGAGCGTCCCGGGGATGCCGCCGATCGTGGCGATGCCGAGCGCGAGCGCAGCCTGTTGCGCGGTGGTGAACAGGCCTCCGGCCAGGCCCGCGACTCGATGGGGCACCGCTGCCATGACCGTCGCGACGAGGGGGCCGTACTGACTCGCCTGCGCCGCGCCGAGGAGCATGCCGATCACCTGGAAGCAGCCGATCCAGACCGCCGCGCCCTCGCCCTGGTTGAACCACGAGGCCAGGCCGAGCACGACCAGACCGGCGGCCAGCAGGACGGCGGCCACCTCCATCGTGCGGTCGCCGAACCGCGCGGTGATGCGCGGCATGCGAAGTCCCGCGAGGACGAAGGCCCCCGCGAACGCGGCCAGTCCGAGCCCGGACGCGACCGGCGTCAACCCGAGGCCGACCTGGGTGAACATCGAGTACTCGTAGCTGAACGCGCCGTACCCGGCGAAGAGCAGCACGGTCATCAGCAGCCCGATCCGCAGCGCGGGGGGCCGCAGGCTGGAGGGGGCGACGAGAACCGGACGGCCCGCCGGCTCGCGCCGTCGCTGGTTGAGCCAGAACCCGTACAACCCCAGCAACCCGAGCGCCACCAGCGCGAGTGTCCACCAGGGCCGGCCTGTCGCCGGGCCGAGTGACAGGCCGGCGACCAGGGCCAGCAGCGGGATCGCCGCCCGGAGCGCGCCGCCGAGGTCGGGCCGTTCTGTGCTGTTCGGCGGGGCGACCCGGAGCCGGCGCACGCCCAGCAACGCGACCACGGCGGGGATCGCGGAGGTCAGGACCGCCCCTCGCCATCCCGCCCACGGCAGGCTCAGCCCCATCACGAGGCCACCGGCGATCTGCCCCGCCACGGTGCCGACCCCGGAACTCGCGGTGAACGCCGCGACCCCGCGCACCTGGGCGCCCCGGCCGGCCGACGTCTGAATGATCGCCAGCGTCTGTGGCATCACCATCGCCGAGGCCGCACCTTGCAGGACCCGCGCGGCGACCAGCCACCAGAGTCCGGGAGCCGCCGCGGCCAGCGCCGAGGTCAGCGCGACCGCGAGAAGCCCGAGAGCCAGCAGCCGCCGGCGTCCGTACCGGTCGCCGAGGCGTCCCGCGGGGATCAGCCCGGCCGCGAACGTGACCGCGAAGGCGGCGAGCACGAGCGCGACCTCCCCACGATCGGCACCCAGATCCGGTCCGAGACGTGGGGCGGTCACGTTGCCGATGCTGAACGTGTACGTCGCTCCGAATGCCGCCACGAGAACCGGCCATGTCCGTTGCATGACGTCCACCCTGCGCCCCTGGCGGGCGGCCCTCCAGAGTGCCGTGACGCTGGTGGTCGGAGCACCACCTTGGCCCGGCCCCGCCGTGGCATGCTCGTTGCCATGGCGGACATACGTTCTCGTGAGCTCGGCGCCTACCTGCGCGCTCGGCGTGACCGGCTCGCGCCCGCCGACGTGGGCCTGCCCGGTGGCGGCGGCCGGCGCCGGGTCAAGGGGCTGCGCCGGGAGGAGGTCGCGGTCCTCGCGAACGTCGGGTCGACCTGGTACACGTGGCTCGAACAGGGACGTGACGTACAACCGAGTGTCGAGGTACTGACGGCGATCGCGGACGCGTTGCGGCTCTCACCCGGCGAACGCCGTCACCTGCTGCTCCTCGGCGGGCACGCGGACGTGACAGAACCTTCGGGCTTCGAGGAGGTCGGCGGCCAGTTGCAGGGGCTGCTGGACAGCCTCTCCCCGCATCCGGCGGTGGCGATGAACCCGTGGTTCGAGCCCTTGGCCTACAACGCGCCGTTCCGGTTCATGATCGACGACGTGGAGGCGCTGCCGGCGGCCGACCGCAACTGCGCCTACCTGCACTTCACCCACCCCGACTGGATCGCCGGGCACTCCGACCACGAGCAGGAGTGCGCGGGCATCGTGGCCAGGCTGCGTGCGTACTACGGCGAGTCGGTCACCGATCCCGCCTGGGGACCGCTGCTCGGCCGGCTCCGCGAGGAGTCACCGCTGTTCGTGCGCCTGTGGGACCAGGCGGACGTGTCGGGCGATCCCGACCGGGTGAAGGGGATCCGGTCGCTGCACGTCGGCACGCTGTCCCTGCGCACCATCACGATGCAGCTCCAGGCGAACCCCCGCACCCGAATCGTCGTGTACCAGCCGGAGGATCGGACGACCAGGGAACGGCTCGAAGAGCTCGCGAGCCGGATCAGCCGCGGCGTCATCGACGGTCCCGCGAAGATACGGCGGCTGCGTCCGGCGACCTGACGAGATCGCTCACGACAGCCCAGGCGCCGCGGACGCCTTCAGCGCAGCCGGCGGCCGGCCCGCGGGGCCGGCACCATCATCTCGCCCAGCTCGTCCAGCCCGATGCCGCGGGAGAACTCGGGCTGCCGGCCGTCCACCGCGACCAGCCGCATCTTGCTCCCGTCGGCGGAGAATCCGACGGCGGTCCTGGGCTCCGGCGTGTTGTTCTCGGGCGGAAGGTCGAGCGCTCGCCGTCCGCGACGCGCGCGGCCCGCCCGACACGCCCATTCTGATGGTCGAGGACCGCCGGTACGGGGACGGCCAACTCCCCGGGCCCGAGGAACTGGTGGACGGCTCGCACCCGAGCGACCTCGGCATGATGACGTACGCCAACGCGTACGAGAAGGTCCTGCGCCCGATCCTGAACAGACGATGCCACTGACCGCCGCTCTGAAATGCTCCGGGGCTCGCGGCACGTCCCGATGCACGGCCCAGACTGGCGCGCTTCCCCGAACACGGCCGCCGGCACCCGCTGCGCGTCTCGCTCGGCGGGGCGGACAGCCCTGTCAACGTCGCTTCGCCCTGCTCGCAGCCGTGCAGACGGCTTGCCCTTTCCGGCCACCGCCTTTGCCGACCGCCATGCCGAGAAAGGGTAGGCATCCCGACATGACTGAGATGGCCGATGGAGGACCGTTCTTCCGCCCAGGGACGAAGGTGCCGCAGAGTGGCGTCCACGAGTGCTCGGGCGGGTGCGGGCACAGCACCGACGTGTAGGGCGAGCGACCGATGGTTGCCGGCAACCTTGTTCTCATCGCCGGCGCAGGTGGCACGGGCCGAGCGGTGCTCGACCAGCTGCGGGCGCAGGGCGTGCCAGTGCGCGCGATGGTCCGCCGCGACGACGAGCGTGCGGCCACGTTGCGTGCCCTCGGGGCGGACGTCGTCGTCGGGGACCTGACCCGGCCCGATAACGTCGCGGCCGCGCTGGAGGGCGTAGGGCGGATGTACTTCTCGATGCCCGTGTCACCGGACCATTTGCTGGCGGCGACCGTGGTGGCCACCGTGGCGCGGGAAGGTGGGGAGCTGAACGTTCTGGTGGGTATGTCACAGATGGTGGTGTCGGAGATGACCGCCACCGGCGCCGGCGGGGCGGAGTCGCATCAGCAGCGGCTGCACTGGCTGGCTGAGCAGGTACTCGATTGGTCTGGCCTGCCAGTGGTGCACATCCGGCCGACGGTGTTCATGGAAAATCCGCTGTTCACCACGCTGACCGCCCGGTCGATCCGGGAGACCGGCACGATCGCGCTGCCATGCGGCACCGGACGCACGGCACCGGTCGCCATGGACGACGTCGCCCGGGTGGTCACCACCGTGCTCCGCGACCCGGCTCCGCACGTCGGGCACGCGTACGAGCCGGCCGCGCCACGCATGGTCGACATGACCGAGATGGCGGAGGAGTTCTCACGGGCATTGGAGCGTCCGGTGTCCTATGTGGATGTGCCGCTGGACCGGTGGCGGGCGGAGGTGCTCGCCAAGGCGGGCCTGCCGCCGCACGTTGAACAGCACCTCGCCACCATCTTGATCCGGCTGCACGAGGAGAACCGCTATGACGGCGCGTCCGACGACGTCGAACGCGTGACGGGCGTACCCGCCCAGACGATCGAGGCGTTCGTGGCTGCTCGCAGGGACTTCTACCTGGGTTGAGCCGCGGCGGTCGCCGGCACGCGGCACCCGCGCGAGGGCCTCCCAGGTGACGCCGGCGTGGCGGGCGGCGGCGATCAGGTCGGGCTCGACGTCGGCCACCCAGTCGCGCAGGTCCGCCGGCGGGGGCCGACGCGGCCAGGGCCTCATCGCCGGAGCGCCCGGCCGCGGACCCCGGGCGGCGCCCGAAGGAGCGATCGGCCGATGGGGCCGCGTGCGCGACAATGCTGCTTGTGATTGTGGACCAGGCGATCTACTGCAACGGTGTACGTGAGACGATCACCGGCGATATCAGCGACGCGTTCGGCGCTGCGCGGGCCCGGGGCGACTGCTTCTTATGGATCGGCCTGCACGAGCCCACCCAGGAGGAGTTCGACCTGATCACCAGTGAGGTCAAGCTGCACCCACTGGCGGTGGAGGATGCGATCCACGCCCACCAGCGGGCCAAGCTGGAGCGTTACGACGACACCCTGTTCGTGGTGCTCAAGCCGCTGCTGTACGCCAAGGAGAGCTCCGACATCGAGGTCGGCGAGATCAACCTGTTCCTCAGCGAGGATTTCGTCATCAGCGTCCGGCACGGCCAGGCGGCGCCGCTGGCCGCGGTGCGCCGCCGCATCGAAGCCGATCCCGAGCTGCTGGCCTGCGGCCCGGCTGGAGTGCTGTACGCGATCTGCGATGAGGTCGTCGACACCTACGGGCGCATCAGCCACGAGATCGAGGGCGACCTGATCGCACTGGAACAGCGGGTGTTCAGCGGCGAACACGCCGACGTCACCGAGGACATCTACCAGCTCAAGCGCGAGGTCCTGGAGTTCCGCACCGCCCAAGATCCGCTGATTCCGGTGCTGGAGGAGATCGTGAAGGGCCGGGTGGAGCTGTGCTCGGTCAACCGCGAGCAGTTCCGCGACGTGCTGGACCACCTGCTGCGGGTGGACGCGGCGGTGGATGAGCGCAACGAGTTGCTGACCAGCGTACTGAGCGCGCACCTGGCGCTGGTGGGGCGGGAGCAGAGCCAGGCGGCGATGCAGCAGAACGCCGACATGCGCAAGATCTCCTCCTGGGCGGCCCTCATCGCGGTGCCGACGATGATCGCCGGCATCTACGGCATGAACTTCGACTACATGCCCGAGCTGCACTGGCTGCTGGGCTACCCGCTCAGCCTGACCGTCATGGTCGTCGCCGTGCTCATCGTGCACCGGCTGCTGCGCAGGAGCGGATGGCTGTGAACCCCTTCAAGAACTCCTTCGACAGGCTGCGCCGCCGCTACTCCACGGCCAGGCTGCTGGTGGCCACCGTCGTCGCGTGGATCGTCTTGCTGAGCGTGCTCATTCTGCTCGACCCGCGTGCTGCCGGTCCGATGCCGTGAGGGAGGTTCGCACGGCAAGCCGACCTTGGTGATCGCCGGCGGGGTGCAGGGAGCGGCGGCGCTCAGGGGCCTGCCCTGACGCGGCATGGTGCGGCGTGGCCGCGCCAGCCTGATCGATGTCAGCAGCGACAGGGCGGCCAGCGCGAAGGCCGGCAGCAGGGCCCAGCGCAGCACCTGGACGCTGATGTCCTGGGTCTTGGTCATGGTGCCGAGCGAGCTGCCGATGCTCTCATACACCGCGTCCAGTGAGGTGGCGCTCTGGGGCGTCGTAGGCGCGCCCGCCGGCGCCGTCGACCAGCGTCTGCAGCGTCTGGGCGTTGGGCGGGACCGGCAGCTCCGGGCAGATACCCCCCCGCCCGGCTGCGGCCTGGCGTACTCCTTGGGCGGGCACCTCGGACCTACCCATGGCGGTCTGAACGCACGCCTGATCGGTGCCCCGTTATGGCCGCTGTCAGGGGCACGTGCGCTACCTTGGACAGGTTCTTCCGGATGACGCCGGGATCGGCCCGAGGGCGAGGAGGTGAGGCTGCATGAGCAGTCAACCTCCTAGTCGCACCCGCTGACCGCCCTTCCTCTCTTCCCTCTCCACCCGCGCACGCGCTACGGCCCGCGTTTCCCTTTTCGCGCGCCGGCATTGTCGTGCCGGGTGGCCTTGCTGCTGGTCTTCCGGAGGTTCCCCATGTCCGACTGGCGTTCACGTGTCCTGCGCCCCTCCCGTCGTGCCGCCCTACCTGCCGCTCACGCCGAGCGAGACCCCTCGCCCGAGGAGTCGATGGACCCCCGCGGCCGCCGCCCCGCCCGCCCGGCCGAAGGCCAGGTCGTGGACGCGGCCCTCTACCAGCGCGGCACGCGCATCGACAGCCCCGCCAGCCCCGACCAGGTGCGCGCCCGGCTGCGCCGGCGGGAGAACGGCACCATGGGCTGGATCGGGCTGTATCAGCCCGACGAGGCGCACTTGGCCGCGCTCGGCCGCGAGTTCGGCCTGCACGAGCTGGCCATCGAGGACGCCGTCGTCGCCCACCAGCGGCCCAAGCTGGAGCGCTACGGCGAGACCCTGTTCGTCGTGCTGCGCGCGGCCCACTACGACGACGACGCCGAGCAGGTCGAGTTCGGCGAGATCCACCTGTTCACCGGCCCGGACTTCGTGCTCACCGTCCGCCACGGCCAGGCGCCCCCGCTGCACCCGGTGCGCGAGCGCATGGAAGCCGACCCCGAGTTGCTGGCCCGCGGCCCCGAAGCCGTCCTGTACGCGGTGCTCGACCACGTCGTGGACGGCTACGCCCCCGTGATCGCCGGGCTACAGAACGACATCGACGAGATCGAGACTCAGGTGTTCGGGGGCGACCCCGGCGTCTCGCGCCGCATCTACGAGCTGTCGCGTGAGGTGATCGAGTTCCAGCGCGCGACCCGCCCGCTGCTGGCCATGCTGGACGGCCTGACCGCCGGCTTCGCCAAGTACGGCACCGAGGAGGAGTTGCAGCGCTACCTGCGCGATGTCGCCGATCACGCCACCACCGTGGCCGAACGCGTGGATGGCTTCCGCCAGATGCTCGCCGACATCCTCACCGTCAACGCCACCCTCGTCAGCCAGGCGCAGAACGAAGAGATCAAGCACATGACCCAGGCCAGCCTCGCGCAGAACGAAGAGATCAAGAAAATCTCCTCCTGGGCGGCCATTCTGTTCGCGCCCACCCTGATCGGCACCGTCTACGGCATGAACTTCGAGGCGCCCGGCATGCCGGAGCTGCGCTGGACCTACGGCTACCCCTTCGCCCTCGGCCTGATGATGCTGACGTGCCTCAGCCTGTATGCGATCTTCAAACGCCGCGACTGGCTGTGAACACCGCCCACCTCGGGCGGGGCAGGGCGTTGAGCAGCATGCGCATGAAAAGTCGCGCGGGCGGGCGACCCCTGCCGGGCCCGTCTGCCCACCGAAGGACGCCTGAGCCCACCGCTCGGCGGAGGCACATCGGTTGAGGCTTCCGCCTCGCCGCAGTCGGCTTTCACCCTTCCCACCATCTCGGGAGACGTTCCTTCATGCCTGCTGCGCTCACGCGGATCACCACTGCCCTGCGCTCGGATCTGGTCAGTGGCCTGCTGCTCATCGACGCTGCCCGGCAGGTTGAACTTGATCGTCGTGGAGTCGGTGCCGTCCATCGCCAGCAGCTTCACCACCATGACCGGCTGACCGTCCTCGGTCACCTTCGCCTTCTTCGTGGCGACGTCCTTGGCCTCGATGCCCTACCGCTACGGCATAGCCGCCGGCGAGCGGCCTATGTCAAAGGCCCCACCGCTGAAGCGACTCATCCAGCGTGGGAGAGATTTGGCGGCCAGTTGGCCCTCTGCATTCCCTTCACCGACCTGCGGGCGGATCGCCGCATTTAGCCTGGTCGCGGGAGGCGACGTATTGAAAGAAGCGTGCCATCGGTGGCCGATACGACGGCGGATGACCTTCATCACGGCAGCCGTGATGACCGTCCTGTGCCTGAGCATCAGCGCGCTGATCCTCATGAAGGTTCATGACGACCGCACCACGGTACGCAATCGCCTCAATCACGACGCGGCCATGCGCGCCACTACCTTGCTTCGGCGTGATGACCTTCCCCCGGTCCACGTCGATCCCTCGGTCGCCGCCCTTCAGGTCATCGATCCCAGCGGCCGGATCGTCTCCGCGAGCCCCACCATGGTGAGCCGTCCACCCATGGCCTCCTTCACCCCTCCACCCGGAGTCCTAGGCGCGTACCACACCGTGTGCCAGATGCCCGGCTTCGACGACAGGTGCATGATCGTCTCGGTCCAGCGCGCCCCCAGGCCCGGTGGCGACTGGATGATCTACGCCGCCGCCCCTGCCTACCCCTGGTATGTCAGCGGTCAGCTTCTCACGCCCCTGCTGGCGGCCTCCGCGCTGGCCATCGCCCTTACAGCCCTTGGCACGCGCCGCATCGTCATCACCTCCCTCAAGCCCGTCGAGGCCATCCGGGCGCAACTCTCCAAGATCACCACGACCGACCTCGGGCATCGTGTACCGGTCCCCCAACCTCACGACGAGATTCACGACCTGGCCCGCACCGTCAACCACACCCTCGACATGCTGGATGGCGCCATCAACCGGGAACGCCGGTTCACCGCCGACGCCTCACACGACCTGCGCAGCCCCGTCACCGCCATACGCACCCAAATCGAAGAGGCGCTGTTGCACCCCGACGACGCCGACTGGCCCGCCACCGCCCGAACCCTGCTCGCCGGCGTCGAACGACTGCACGTCATCGTTGCCGATCTGATGGAGCTTCGCCGCCTTGACGCTGACGCGGGCGCGCCGATGATACCCGTCGACCTGAACGAGCTCATCATGCGCGAACTCGCGCGCCGCCTCCAAGGCAAGACCCTCGTCACCGACTGTCGGCCTGCCCTCGTCCGTGGCGACCGTGGACAGCTCCACCGGATGCTCACCAACCTTCTGGACAACGCCGAACGCCATGCCGTCTCCACCATCCGCGTCACCCTGCGCTGCGAAAACGATCACGCCGTACTGACGGTGCACGATGATGGCTCGGGGGTCCCAGCCGACCAGCGTGAGGTGGTTTTCCAGCGCTTCGCCCGGCTTGCCGCCGCCCGGGCCAAGGACGCCGGAGGCTCCGGGCTCGGCCTGCCGATCGCCCGGGAGATCGCCCACCATCACGGTGGCACGCTCACCATCGACGATTCCCACCAAGGCGCATGTTTCGTCGCGCGTATCCCCCTGCTCAGCCCACCACGCCACCACAGCGACTAGGTACGACCATCACCACCTTGGTGTCTACCCATGAGATGCCTGACGCTTCTGTCCCACGACATGGGTGACAGGTGATCAGGGTGGTGTGGCTGACGTGCACCGTGCAGGCATATGCCACGGCTGGATCGGATCACGAACGCCAAACGCGCCGAGACCCGAGCCCGCCGTATCACTCAGTTCGTTGACATGCTCGCCCGTGGCGAGACGATCCACCCACAAAAGCGCGCCCTCGGCAGTTGAACGCCGGACCACTCCTCTCCCCGCCTCGCTCCTCCAAGCCCACGCGCATGACGGCGCGGCGTTCGGCCAGAGCCGGACGGTGCTGCCAGCCGACGCCCCGATCGGCTCACCCGCCTGGAGCCGCCCCTCGCTCGGACTCCTACTCTGTCGTTATCGTACCGCCTAAAGCGCATTGACCGGTAGCAGATTCATGTCTACGCTCATGCTAGCCATGAGAAAGCTACCTTCGTCATGCCGGACGATGGTGAACCAGCTGAGGAGACCGCGTGCAAGAACGCTTCGGAAGCAAGTCGGCGATCGTCGCGCTGACCGCCCTGACCCTGGCCGTGTTCATCTACGTGACCACCGAGTCGCTGCCCATCGGCCTGCTCCCCCAGATCGCCCAGGATCTCGGCACCAGCCCGTCGGCGGTCGGGCTCCTGGTCACCGGATACGGTCTGATCATCGTGCTGGTGTCCCTGCCGCTCACGCGGCTGACCCGCCGGCTGCCCCGGCGGCGGCTGCTGTGCGTCCTGTTAGGCGTCTTCGTCGTGGCGACCTGCCTGTCGGCCCTGGCGGGAGACTACTGGCTGCTCATGGGCGCCCGGATGGTGACCGCGCTGAGCCAGGCGCTGTTCTGGGCCATCGTGACGCCGGCCGCCGCCGGCCTCTTCCGGGCCGAGGTGCGCGGCCGGGCCCTGTCCATCCTGTACGCCGGCGCCTCCAGCGCCGCGCTGACCGGCATCCCGGCCGGCACATGGCTCGGCCAGCAGACCAACTGGCGGGTCGCTTTCCTCGCGCTCAGCGGCCTGGCCCTGCTCGTCCTCGCCACGATCGCGGCCGTCCTGCCCGACACGCCCCCCGGGCAGGGCGCGGCCGACCGGGGCAGCGCGCCCGACCGCGGCCGGTACCTGTCCATCGTGGCCACGACGGCGGTCGCGGTCACCGGCGCGTTCGCGGCGTTCACCTACATCAGCCCGTTCCTGAGTGACGTCAGCGGCTTCACCGAGTCGTCGATCGGCCCGCTTCTGCTGGCACGAGGCATCGCGGGCCTGGCCGGCGTGTTCGTGGTGGGCTACCTCGTCGACCGCCACGGCTGGATCACCATGACGGGGCTCGTCGGCCTGCAGACGCTGGCGCTCGCCGGGCAGTACGCGGTCGGCGCCTCCCCGGCCGGGGCCGTCATCGCGATCTCCTTGTCCGGCTTCACGCTCGCGGGCCTGACCGCCGTACTGGGGTCGCGGGTGCTCGTGTACGCGCCGGGCGAGTCGGTCATGGCGAGCGCCGCCACCTCCACGGCGTTCAATGTGGGAATCACCGCGGGCGCGTTCCTCGGCAGCGTGCTCCTGCCCGGTCCCGGCGTGCGCAGCACGGCACTGGCCGGGGCGCTGCTCAGCTTGGTGGCGTTCGCCATCGTGCTGGCCGAACCGGCCGTGTCCAGCCGCCGGAAGATCACGCGGGCCACGACCGGCGACCCCCTGCCCGAGAGCGCCCGGGTCAGGTGACCCGATGCCCGACGCATCGAACCGTGCAACCCCCTTGACCGGTTTGAGTGGTAGCCTCGACGGCATGTCACTCGACGTGGGACACCTTCCCCTGGTCGGCGGGCACCCCGCGCTCGATCTGGTCAACACGCTCGAACGAGGGTCACCGCTCGACGGCGGGCCGCCCCACGATTCCCTGTCCGACACCTCCGCGCTGCTGCGCTGGGCGGCCAGGGCGGGCCTGATCAGCGACGCGGAGCACGATCGGGCCGGCCGGGCGTGGCGCGACGATCCCGCGTCGGCGCGGGCGGGGCTGGCCGCGGTACGGGACATCCGGGAAGGGCTGCACGTCGTGGTGCTCGCGACGATCCGGCCCGCCGGCGGCGGGCCCGATGGCGACGCGAGCGGCCCGGCCGAGGGGGACCCGGTCGCGGCCGGGGCCGCGCTGGTCGCACTGCACGAGCGATGGGCCGGGGCGGCCGCCAGAGCCGCACTGGTGCTCGACAGAGGCGACCCGCCGCGGGTGCGGCTCACCTACGGCACGATACCCGCCATGCTGATACCCGACCGGGCCGCCGAGGCCGCACTCGACGTCCTGCGCACGGCCGACCTGACTCGGGTACGCCGCTGCCCCACACACGAGGGCGGCTGCGGGTGGCTGTTCCTCGACCAGAGCCGCAACGGCTCCCGCCGCTGGTGCCGCATGGCCGACTGCGGCAACACGGCGAAGGCCCGGCGGCTCACCGAGCGCCGCCGCGCCGCCCGGGACGACACCCCGTAGGCCCGGTGCGTCGCCGGGCGCGTGCTCCGGGGGCCGCCGCGTTCACGACGATGCCGACGGCGGCATCCGGCCGCCACTGAGGGTGTGGCGCTCAGCCCGCGAGCAGGGCGTTGGCCTCGGTGATGAGTTTCTGCGCGGCCTCGTCGGGGGTCATCCGGCCGAAGACGACCTCTTCGCCGTAGCGCCTGATGACGTCCTCCATCGCGCTGGAGCCCCTCGGCGGGGCGGCGGGCGGGTCGGTCAGCTCGTCACGGATCTCGTTCACGAACTCCATCGTCTTCAGGTCCGCGGGCGGCAGTTTGGCGCTGACCGCCGCCAGCACCTTGGCATTGGCCGGCAGGCCGCGGTCGCTGAGGATGATCTGACCGGCCTCGCTGTCGTTGACCATGAAGTCGATGAACTTCGCGGCCTCGGCCGCGTGCTTCGAGCCGGAGGAGGCGGTGTAGAGCATGGCCGGCTGCAGGAACATGCCGCCGGTCGTGGCACCCTCGGCCTTCGGCATCCGCCGCAGTTCGAGGTTCTGGCCCGAGGCCTTGGCGGCCGCGCCGAGAACGTTGCTCCACATCATCATCGACGCGCCGGTGTTGGTGCCGATCAGCGTCTGTTCGATGCCGACGTCGTACAGTTCGGAGCTCTTGGCGGCGGCGGGCGAGCCCTTCGTCTTGATCAGGTCCTGCGCGATGGCCATCCAGTCCTTGACCGTCTGCGGGGACACGCCGAGCTTGTTGCCGTCGTAGAACCGCTCGCCCTTCTGCGCGGCGTAGATCTGCAGGTACGCGGGGTTCCAGTTCAGCTGCGTACCCGTGACCTTGCCGCCGCTGCCGGAGGTGACCTTGGAGCTCAGCTCGACGAAGTCCTTCCAGGTCCACGAGGTGTCGTCGGGCAGTGCGACCTTGGCGCCCTCGACCAGGGCCGGGTTGATCACCATGGAGTAGGCGTTGACCCCGGAGGGGATGGCGTACTGCTTGCCGTCGACGACGCCGGTGGCCAGCACCTTGCCGTCGATGTCGGCGGTGTCGACCTTGGAGGCCAGTTCGGCCAGTGTGCCGCGTTCGGCGTATTCGCGCAGGCCACGGATCTCCAGGGTCATGACGTCGGGCGCGTCCCTGCCCGCGACCTGCGTGGACAGCCGTTCGTAGTAGCTGGGGAAGTCGGAGACCTCGGCCTCGACGTCGATGCCCGGGTTCTTCGCCTCGAACTTCGCGATCGCCGCCTCGGTCATCTTCTGGCGCGCGTCGCCACCCCAGTAGGAGAAGCGCAGCTTGATCTCGCCCCCGGCGCTCTCGCCGCCGCAGGCCGCGGTGACCGTCAGCATGGCTGTGGCGAGTAAGGCCGCCGACCAGATCTTCTTGCCAGAGCTCACGGCTCTACCTCCTGTGGATCTTCAGCTGGGGGGTGGAAAAACGTCTTCGGCACTGCGCCCGGCGACACGGATCGAGGGTCCGGCGTCAGCCCGGTGGCGGATCGCACACAGCCGGGCGCTCCTGATGGCGGTCGAGGGGTTGCTCTGCGCATCGGTGCGACAACTGTACTGACCTTGTCAGAGAAAGTCAGCAAAGATCACCGTCGAACCGCGGCGCTCAGGATCTCGGGGAGAGACCCCGGCGGAAGGCCCCCGGGAACGTCAGGAGGCCACGAGAGCCTGGATGCTGACGGTGGCCGCCCCGCGCGCCCACTCCTCGAACGGCAGGGGGCGGATGGAGAGCGGGCAGTCGGCGGCGGCGCCGAACGCCTGGCGCTGGAAGCCGGCCCTGATGTGCGGCTCGAACAGGTCGTAGGCCGCCAAGCCCTCGCCGGAGACCACGATCCGGGCCGGGCCGACCAGGTTCGCGACCGCGGCGATGCCGGAGCCGATCGCGTCGCCGGCCCGGGCGAAGACGGCGCCGGCCGGGGCGTCACCGGCCCGGGCCAGCGCCACCGCGTCCTCGAAGGTCAGCTCCGGCCGGCCGGCGGCCGACCGGGCCTGCCGGACGATGGCGTCGGCGCCGGCGATCGCCTCGACGCAGCCGCGGCTCCCGCAGTGGCAGGCCGGGCCGTTCACGTCGACGCCGACATGGCCGATCTCGCCGGCCACGCCGTGTGAGCCGGAGACGAGGCGTCCGCCGACGACCAGGCCGCAGCCTATGCCCGCGCCGACGGTCACGAGGGCGAACGACTCGGCGCCGACGCCCTCGCCGAACCAGTGCTCGGCGGTGGTCAGCGCCTTGACATCGTTCTCCACGGTGACGGTGAGGCCGGTGATCTTCTCCGCCTGTTCCCGCAGGGGCAGGTCGTGCCAGCGCAGGAACGGCGAGTACCGCACCAGACCGGTGGAGCGGTCGACGTCGCCGGAGACGGCCAGCCCGAGCCGGCGGGTACGGGCCCGGTAGCCGCCGGGACGGTCGAGCAGTTCGCCGACGAGCTCGCCCAGCTCGGTGAGGACGTGGTCCACGTCGGGCGCCGACAGCCGCCGGTGGGCCGAGGTGCGCACCTCGGCGCGAAGGTCGCAGACCACGCCGATCAGCTCGTCACCGGTGATCTTCACGCCGACGAAGAACTCGCGGTCGGCCCGGATGGCCAGCGGGCTGGCCGGACGCCCGGCGCCCGGCCCGGTCCGCTCGGTCGCGGCCAGCTCCTCCAGATAGCCCAGCTCGATGAGCGGACGCGCGGCCTTGGTGACGGCGGCGGAGGACAGGCCGAGCCGGCGGGCGAGGGCGACGCGGCTGAGCGGGCCCTCGGTCAGCACGGTGGTGAAGACCGCCGTGACCGCGGGGGCTACGGCGTCAGCCTCGGGAAACATGACTGAAATCTAGGCACAATAATTTCCTTCGTCAAGTATTGATTTGGCCGCGAGCGCGGACCTACGCTCACTGCACTCACCGCCCACGCTCCCACGATCACCACCAAGGAGCCAGATGTCCCCTCCGCTGTTCGAGCCCCGCCGGCGCCTGTGGCTGTTGCGTACCCCGTCCACGTCGTACGCCGTCCGGATCGACGAGGACGACACCGTGCGGCACGTGCACTGGGGTGCGGCCCTGACCCTGGAGCAGGCCGGAGAGCTGGCCGAGCGCACCCCGGCGGCGGGCAGCAGCTTCGACGCCGTAGGCGGGGCGGAGGAGCTGGCCGTGGAGGGCGGCGCCCGCTTCGGGCCGCCCGGCCTGCAGGTGCGCTTCGCCGACGGCACCCGCGCCGTCGAGTGGCGCTACGCCGGCCACGACGCCGACGACGGCTATCTGAGCATCCACCTGGACGACCGGCACTACCCGCTGCGGCTCACCCTGCACTACCGGGTGCACGAGGACAGCGACGTGATCGAGCGGTGGACCACCGTCGAGAACCGCGACGATCGGCTCCCGATCACGCTGCGACGCTGCGACAGCGCGGCGTGGACCCTGCCGAGCCGGGACGGCTACCGGGTGAGCCACCTGGTCGGCGGCTGGAACAGCGAGTTCCGGCTGCGCCGGGGCGACGTCGCCACCGCCGAGACGGTCTTCACCAGCCGGCGCGGCCTGACCAGCCACCACGCCAACCCCTGGCTGGCCTTCGACGACGGCACGGCCGGCGAGGAGCACGGTGAGGTGTGGAGCACCGCGCTGGCCTGGAGCGGCAGCTGGCGGATCACCCTGCACCGCGACCCGGCCGGCCGCACGACGTGGACCGGCGGCCACGGTCACGAGGGGCTCACCTGGTCGCTCGCGCCCGGCGAGACCCTCAGGACGCCGGTCTTCGCCGGCCTGTTCACCGCCGGCGGGTTCGGAGCGGCCAGCCGGGCCTGGCACGCGTACGTCGCCCGGCACGTGCTTCCGCACCCCGGAGAGCCGCGGCCGGTGCTCTACAACTCGTGGGAGGCGACGGGCTTCGACGTCGACGAGGCGGGCCAGACGGCGCTGGCCGCGCAGGCCGCGCGGATCGGCGTCGAGCTGTTCGTGGTGGACGACGGCTGGTTCGGCGGCCGCGTCGGCGACCACGCCGGCCTCGGCGACTGGACGCCCAACCCGGACCGCTTCCCCCGTGGCCTGCGGTCGCTCTCCGCCGAGGTGCACCGGCTCGGCATGCGCTTCGGCCTGTGGGTCGAGCCGGAGATGGTCAACCCCGACAGCGACCTCTACCGGGCGCATCCGGACTGGGTCATGCACATGGCCAACCGCGAACGTACCGAGCTGCGGCACCAGCTCGTGCTCAACCTGGCCCGGCCGGACACCGCCGCCTGGGCCCACGCCTGGCTCGACCGGCTGGTGGCGGAGCACGACATCGACTATCTCAAATGGGACGCCAACCGGCCGTTCACCGAGGCCGGCTGGCCCGGGCACGACGACCCCGACCGGTTGTGGATCGAGCACACGCGGGCGGTCTACCGGATCATGGACCGGCTGCGCGCCGATCATCCCGGTCTGCGCATCGAGGCGTGCGCCGGCGGCGGCGGGCGCGCCGACCTGGGCATCCTCGCCCGCACCGACCAGATCTGGACCTCGGACAACACCGACCCCGTCGACCGGATCGCCATCCAGCACGGCTTCAGCCAGCTCTTCCCGGCCCAGGTCATGGGCGCGTGGGTGACCGACAGCCCGAACGTGGCCACCGCCAGGCAGACCCCGTTGCGGTTCCGGTTCCACGTCGCCATGGCCGGGGCGCTGGGGGTCGGCGGCGACCTCGCCACGTGGACCGAGGACGAGCTCAAGGAGGCCACCGAGCTGATCGCCACGTACAAACGCATCCGGCCGGCGGTGCAGCACGGCACGGCGTACCGGCTGACCGGGGAGGGCACCCTGACGGCGGTGGGATTCGCGCACGAGGACCGGTTCGTGGTGCTCGCCTGGTGCCCGTCGCGCCCGTACGGGCATCAACCGGCCCCGCTGCGGCTGACCGCACTCGACCCCGACGCCACCTACCGGGATCCGGACACCGGCGCCACCTACTCAGGAGCCGTCCTGCTGCGGTCCGGCCTTCCCCTCTCCCTGCCCGAGGGCGACCACGCCAGCGCCCTCGTCCAGCTCATCCGCATCGAGGACTGACCCATGGCCATGTTCGACCTTCCCCTCGACCGGCTGCGCGACTACCGCCCGGCCCTCGACCAGCCGGACGACTTCGACGCCTTCTGGTCCCGCACGCTCAGCGCCGCCCGCGAGCACGACCTGGCGGCCGAGGTGACGCCCTGCGACGCGCTGCTGCCCGGGGTGCGCGTCTTCGACGTGCGGTTCAGCGGCCACGACGGTCAGCGGGTGGCCGCCTGGCTGATCGAGCCCGTCATCGGCGAGCGGCCGCTGCCGTGCGTCGTGCAGTTCATCGGGTACGGCGGCGGGCGCGGGCGTCCGCACGAATGGCTGCTCTGGCCGGCCGCCGGCTACGCCGTGCTCGTGGTGGACTCCCGCGGGCAGGGCGACGGAGACACCCCCGACCTGCCCGGCGACGGCACACCGCACCACACCGGCCTGATGACCCGGGGCGTGCTCGACCCCGAGGAGTACTACTACCGCCGGCTGTTCACCGACGCGGTCCGGGCGGTGGACCTGGCGGCCACCCTCCCCGCCGTGGACCCGGGCCGCATCGTGGTGGCCGGGGCGAGCCAGGGCGGCGGCATCGCGCAGGCGGTGGCCGGTCTGCACCGTCAGGTCCGGGCCGCGCTGATCGACGTGCCGTTCCTGACCTGCTTCCGGCGGGCCACCGAGATCACCGACTCCTACCCGTACCAGGAGCTGTCGGTCTTCTGCGCGACCAACCGCAATCGCGTCGAGCAGGTCTTCCGCACTCTGCGCTATTTCGACGGCGTGAACTTCGCGGCCAGGGCCACCGCGCCGGCGTTGTACTCCGTCGGCCTGATGGACGACGTGTGCCCGCCGTCCACGGTCTTCGCCGCCTACAACCACTACGCGGGGCCGAAGCGAATGCAGGTCTGGCCGTACAACCGGCACGAGGGCGGCGGGACGTTCCAGGCGCCGGTCCAGCTTCCGTGGCTGCGCGATCAGCTGGCATGAGGAGTCCGATGTCTTCCACCGTTCTCCGCTACGACCGGCCCGCCGAGCGCTGGTTCGACGCGTTGCCGATCGGCAACGGCCGGCTCGGCGGCATGGTGTACGGCGGTGTGGGCGCCGAGAGCATCCGGCTGTCCGAGTCGACCGCGTGGTCGGGGGCGCCCTCGGCCACCGACGTGAGCCCCACGGCGCTCGGCGCGTTGCCGGCCGTGCGGCGGCTGCTGTTCGACGGCCGGCCGGCCGAGGCCCAGCGGCTGGCCGAGGAGCACCTGCTCGGCCGGCCGGCCTCGTTCGGCACCAACCTGCCGCTCCCCCGGCTGCGGCTGGACTTCGGCGGCGGAGGGTTCCGCGGCTACCGTCGCCTGCTGGATCTCGACGACGGCATCGTCCGGGTCGAGTTCGAACAGGACGGCGTCCGTCACGTACGGGAGGTGCTCGCCTCCCATCCTCACGGGGTCATCGCGCTGCGCCTGACGGCCGATCGGCCCGGCGCGGTCGGCTTCACGGCCGGCCTGGACGACAGCGTGTTCCCCGGCGAGGTCACGACCACCGCGCCCGGCGTCACGTCCGGCCTCGCCTCCGATGTCACGTCCCGCCTCGCGTCCGGCGTCACGTCCGGCGTCACTTGCGGTCTCGCGTTCAGCGGCCGCGCGGTCGAGTCGCTGCACAGTGACGGGACCCGGGGCGCCGCCGTCGAGATCCGGGTCCGGATCGAGACCGAGGGCGGGACGCTGCGCCGCGACGCCGGCACGGTCGCCGTGATCGGCGCGGACGCGGCCGTCGTGCTGGTCGCGGTCGGCACGGACTGGGCCGGCGACGACCCGGCCGAGCGGGCGGAGCGGTTGATCGCCGCGGCCGCCGAGGCCGGCTACGACGTGGTACGCGCCGCGCACGCCGAGGACCACCGCCGCCTGATGGGCCGGGTGTCGATCGACCTCGGCGAGCCGGTCGACCTGCCCACCGACGTCCGCCGGGACCGCCTCGCCCGCGGCGAGCGCGACGACGACCTGTTCGCCCTGTACTTCCAGTACGGCCGCTACCTCACCGTCGCCGGCTCCCGGGAGGACTCGCCCCTGCCGCTCGCCTTGCAGGGCGTGTGGAACGACGGGCTGGCCAGCACCTCGGGCTGGAGCGACGACTTCCACCTCGACATCAACACCCAGCAGAACTACTGGGCCACGGAACCGGCCAACCTCGCCGAGTGCCACACCCCGCTGGTCCGGTTCCTCCAGCGGCTCGCCGAGCACGGCCGGGCCACCGCCAAGGGGATGTACGGCGCGGACGGCTGGGTCGCGCACACGGTCACCAACGCCTGGGGCTACACCGCGCCCGGCGCCGGCCTGGGCTGGGGCCTGAACGTCACCGGCGGCGCCTGGCTCGCCCTGCAGCTGTGGGAGCACTACGAGTACCGGCCCGACGAGGAGTTCCTCCGCGAGGAGGCCTACCCCGTCCTCCGCGACGCCGCGCTGTTCCTGCTCTCCTACCTGGTGCCCCATCCGGTCCACGGCTGGCTCGTGGCCGGTCCGTCCGACTCGCCGGAGAACTGGTACCTGGCGCCGGACGGCACCCCGTGCTCGATCGCGATGGGCAACACCGTGGACCGCGTCTTCGCCGAGGCGATCCTGCGGATCTGTGGCCAGGCCGCCACCATCCTCGACTGCGATCCTGACCTTCGCGAGCGCGTCGCCGCCGCGCGGGAACGGCTGTCGCCGTTCCTGATCGGCCGGCACGGCCAGCTGCAGGAGTGGCTGGACGACGCCGAGGAGGCGGTCCCCGCCCACCGGCACACCTCGCACCTGTGCGCGGTGTTCCCCGAGCGGCAGATCACGCCGCGCCGCACGCCTGAGCTCGCCCGTGCCGCCGAGGTGGTCCTGGAACGCCGGCAGCGGGCGCCGGGCTGGGAGCAGACCGAGTGGGTGGAGGCCAATTTCGCCGCCTTCTACGCCCGTCTGCTCGACGGCGACAAGGCGCTGACCCACCTCACCAAGCTGATCACGGAAGCCAGCGAGGCGAACCTGCTCAGCTACTCCGTCGGCGGGGTCGCCGGCGCCGAGCAGAACATCTACTCCTTCGACGGCAACGCCGGCGGCACCGCCGCGCTCGCCGAGATGCTGCTGCAGTCCGACGGCGAGGAGGTCGAGCTGCTGCCGGCGCTGCCTTCGTCCTGGCGTGACGGCTCGGTCCGCGGGCTGCGCGCCCGCGGCGGCTTCACGGTCGACGTGGCCTGGCGCGACGGGCGCCTGCACCGGGCCCGGATCCACTGCGACCGGGCGGCGCGCACCCGCGTCCGCCATCGCGACGCCGTCATCGACGTCGCCTGCCGTCCAGGGGAAGGATTCATGCTTGAGGAGCACCACTTCACGGCCTGAGCGCGGCGCGTCCCAGGTGGACGTGACCGCGTTCGGCGCCGACCCCACCGGCCGGGCCGACTCGGCCCCCGCGGTCGCCGCGGCACTGCGGTACGCCGGAACCCTCCACGGTCCCGTCGAGATCGTCTTCGCCGGCGGCACGTACCAGCTCTATCCCGAGCAGGCCGAGGTCCGTGAGCTGTACGTGTCCAACACCGTCGGCGCCGACCAGCGCTACCGGGACAAGAGGATCGGGCTGCTGGTCGAGGACAGGAGCGACGTCACGGTCGACGGCCGCGGCGCCAGGCTGGTCTACCACGGGCTGCAGACGGCGTTCGCGGCGATCCGTTCCACGAACGTGACGTTCACGAACTTCTCCGTCGACTACGCCGCCCCGAAGGTGATCGACGCGACGGTCGCCGCGGCCGGCGTCACCGGCGGGCGGGCCTGGCGCCGCCTGTCCCTTCCCGCCGGCACCCCGTACCGCGTCGACGGCACCCACATCACCTGGCTCGGCGAGACCAGCCCGGTGAGCGGGCGGCCCTACTGGTCGGGCGTGGACGGCCTGGAGTACACGCAGATCCACGACCCCGCCGCCCGGCGGACCTGGCGTGGGGACAATCCGCTGTTCACCGGCGTCGCCGCGGTCACCGACCTGGGCGAGGGCCGGATCCGCATCGACTACACGAGCGCGACGCCACCCGAGGACGCCGGCCTCGTCTACCAGATGCGGCTCATCGAGCGCGGGCACCCGGGCGCGTTCATCTGGGAGTCGCGAAATGTCACCATGCGCTCGATGAACGCCCATTACCTCCAGGAGTTCGGGGTCGTGGGGCAGTTCAGCGAGGACATCACGATCGACCGGGTGAATTTCGCCCCGGACCCCGCCTCCGGCCGATCATCGTCGTCATTCGCCGACCATGTCAACCTGTCGGGCGTCAAGGGCAGCGTCACGATCACCAGCTGCACCTTCGACGGGCCGCACGACGATCCGATCAACGTCCACGGGACCTACCTGGAGGTGAGCGGCAGGCCGGAGCCGGCCACCCTCACCCTCGCCTACATGCACCCTGAGACGGCCGGATTCCCGCAGTTTCATCCCGGTGACCAGGTGCGGTTCATCGACAAGCGCACGATGACGCCGCTCACCGGCTCGCCCGCGGTGGTCACCGCGGTGGACGGGCCGACCGGCACGGACCACACCCGGCCGCTGACCACGATGACAGTGACGTTCGACCGTCCGGTGCCCGAAGGCGTCGCGGTCGGCGGCACGGTCACGGAGAACCTCACGTACGCGCCCGAGGTGCTCGTCTCCGGCAACGTCTTCCGCAACGTGCCGACCCGCGGCGTGCTGGTGACCACGCCGAAGCCCGTGCTGATCACCGGCAACCGGTTCGACGGCATGTCGATGGCCGATATCTTCATCTCCGCCGACGCCTCCTCGTGGTACGAGTCCGGCGCGGTCACCGACGTGACCATCCGCGGGAACACCTTCACCAGGCCCGCCGGTCCGGTCGTCTTCGTCGAGCCCACCGACGAGATCCCCGGCCTGGTGCACCACGGCATCTCGGTCGAGGACAACACGTTCGAGGTCGGCGACGTGACCGTGGCCGACGTCAGGAGCGTCGGCGGATTCCGCTTCACCGGCAACGTGGTGCGCCGCCTGGACGGGCCGGACCGGCCGCCGTACACCTCGCCGCTGTTCGTCTTCCACGGCAGCTCCGGCATCGTGATCGAGGGCAACCACTACGACCCGGGCCTGAACCCGTCGGTGATCGAGGACTGACACGAGTCCCGGCCGGTCTCCCCCGACCGGCCGGGACTCCTCACGTCAGTTGCCGGGCCGAGCCTTGTCGTACGCCTGCTGGTTGAGTTCGAGGTAGCGCTTCATGCCGAGCCCGTCCAGGCCCTTGACCCAGGCGTCCCACTCGGTGTCGATGTTCTTCGACCCGGTGATGAAGGCCAGCTGGCCCTGGTTGACGTAGCTGTCGAGGTTGGTCTTCAGCGTGGCCAGCTCGGAGACCACGCTCGGGTCGGTCCAGACCTGCGCCTCGGGGAAGACCCGGGCCTTGTCCACGTGCGGCTCGTACTGCTGCGTCGCCTGGAACAGCCGCCGTTCGAGGCCGGCCTCGGAGTAGACCTCCATCGGCACCGCCTGAGCGTTGCGCAGAGCGAGCGTGACGTTGTACTGCCCCATGGACGACCAGGCGATGTTCTTCGCGATCTCGGTGGAGGGCAACGGCTTCCAGGTGGGCTTCACCTTCGTGTCGAGGGCCACGTCGTCGTCGCCGGGCTTGACCCAGCCGACCCCTTCAGGGCCGGAGTTGGCGATGATCTGTCCCTCATCGGTGTAGATGTAGTCGAGCATCTTGATCGCCGCGATCCGGGCCGCCTCGCTCGACTTGTTGGTCAGCATGAAGGTGTAGCCGATAGAGGTCGGGTTGTTGTATCCGGTGTAGCTCTTGCCCCCGGGGCCGGTCAGCGGCGGCGTGGCGTCGTACTGCTTGTCCCGGCCGTCCTTGGAGGAGAGCTGGACGAAGAT
Source organism: Nonomuraea fuscirosea (assembly GCF_035917475.1). Taxonomy (NCBI): domain Bacteria; kingdom Bacillati; phylum Actinomycetota; class Actinomycetes; order Streptosporangiales; family Streptosporangiaceae; genus Nonomuraea; species Nonomuraea fuscirosea. The sequence continues at coordinate 6,694,734 of NZ_CP109074.1, forward strand.
GCCGGGCCACAGCACGGGCGAGGAGCCGATCCTGACGGCGTCCGGGTCGTTGCCGACGGCCTGCAGCGCCTCGGCGTTCTGGGTGAAGGAGGCCTGGTCGATCAGGCCCTCCTGGTAGAGCGACTTGATGTACTTCAGGCCCTCGCGCCACTCGGGCTTGTCGACGGGCGTGCTCACCTTGCCGCCGTTGAGCTCGAGCAGTGACGGGACGCCGTTGGTGGCGCCGTAGGGCGCGTAGGCGAACGCTCCCATCAGGTAGCCGATCAGGGTGCTGTCCTGCGTGTCGGTGGTCATCGGGATCTCGTCGGCCTTGCCGTTGCCGTTCGGATCCTTCGTCTTGAACGCCCGCAGGACCGTGCGCAGCTCCTCGGTCGTCTTCGGCATCGACAGGTCGAGCTTCTTCAACCACGCCGAGTTGATCCACAACTTGTTGGGATAGGTGCAGTGGTAGCAGTCGGACCACTGCGGCAGGGCGTAGATGTGGCCGTCCGGCGCGGTCGACATCGCCTTGAGCACGCTGTTGGAGTCCAGCGCCTTCTGGATGTTCGGCGCGTGCTGCTTGATCAGCTCCTCCAGCGGCACCGCGACGCCCTGCTTGCCGAGCTTCTGCAGGTCGGTCTTGGTGAACGCGTCGACATAGGGAATCAGCAGGAACAGGTCCGGGTAGTCGCCGCTCGAGATCGCGATCTGGCGCTTCTCCTTGGCCGCCGCGCCGTCCATCGTGGTGCTCTGGAACTGGAACTTGATCTTGAACTTGTCACTGAGCAAGGTCGTGACCTTGTTCGTGCTGAGCTCCATGTCGGGATTGGCCGGCGCCATCACCGAGATGACGACCTTGTCGCCCTCCATCTTCGCCTGGGGGGCGCCGGCCGTGCTGCCGCCGGAGGAGCAGCCCGCCGCGACCAGCGCCGCGGTGGCCACGACTGCGGCGATCCCGGTTCGGGAAGAATGCGGCTTCATGGCATTGTTCCTTTTCTTGAGTTTCGTCATCCCTTGACCGCGCCCACCATTGCGCCCTTGGTGAAGTGGCGTGCGATAAACGGGTAGAGGATCAATACGGGCAGGCTCGAAACGACGATGAGCGCATATCTGAGGACGTTGGCGAGCTGTATCTGATGCATCTGCTGGGCCAGATCCGCGGCGCCCGTTCTGGGGGTGTTGAGAATGAGGATGTCGCGCAAAATGATCTGCAGCGGGAACAGGTCGGGATCCTTGAGATAGACCAGCGCGTCGAAATAGGTGTTCCACTGATAGACGGTGTACATCAACGCGAGGACGGCCAGCAGCGGCTTCGACAGCGGCAGCACCACCGACCACAGCGTCCTCAGCGCGCTCGCCCCGTCCAGCATCGACGCCTCATGGAGCTCCTCGGGGATCGAGTTGGCGAAGAACGTACGGGCGATGATCACCTGCCAGACGCCGATCGCGTTGGGCAGCAGCAGGGCCCAGCGCGTGTCGAGCAGCCCGAAGTCCTGGACCACCATGTACGTCGGAATGAGGCCGCCGGAGAACAGCATCGTGAAGATGAGCAGCGTCATCAGCACGTTGCGGCCGAAGAACGTCCTGCGGGACAGCGGATAGGCGATGGCCACCGTCAGCGTGACGCTGATCGCGGTGCCGGCGACGGCGTAGATCAGCGAGTTGTAGTACCCCAGCAGGATCTCCGAATTGCTCAGGACGGACCGGTAGGCCTCCAGGGAGAATTCGACCGGCCAGAACCGCACCCGGCCGGCATTGACCGCGGCCGGGCTGCTGAGCGAGCTGGCCACGATGTAGATCAGCGGCAGCAGCACCAGCCCCAGCGTGATCACCAGCAGGATCTTGACCACGAGCAGGAACACCCGGTCGGCGAACGGTTCGCGGACCTTCGCCGTGGCCGGGCGGGTGCGCCGCAGCTTGGACGCGAGCGTGGTCGTCGTCATCGCCACAGTCCTTTTCCGGTGATGCGCCTGGCGGCGAAGTTGACCGTCAGCAGCAGGCAGAGATTGACCACCGAGTTGAACAGGCCCACGGCGGCGGCCATGCTGAAGTCCGCGTTGATCAGGCCGGTCTTGTAGACATAGGTCGGGATGATCTCCGACTGCGCGAGGTTCAGATTGTTCTGCAGCAGATACGCCTTCTCGAACCCGATCGCCATCATGTTGCCCACGCCGAGGATCAGCATGATCACCGCGGTCGGCATGATCCCCGGCAGATCGACGTACCGGATCCGCTGCAGCCGGCTGGCCCCGTCGATCTTGGCCGACTCGTGCAACGCCGGGTCGATGCCGGCCAGCGCGGCCAGGTAGATGACGGCCGCGTAACCGGCGGTCTGCCAGACGTCGGACCACACGTAGATGTGCTGGAAGAGGCCCGGCTCACCGAGGAAGTCGATCGGGCCGAGACCGACCAGCTTGAGCCCCTCGTTCACGATGCCGATCCGGGGCGAGAGCACCAGGATCGTCATCGAGACCACGACCACGGTGGAGATGAAGTACGGCGCGTAGGTGACCATCTGCACGGTGCGCTTGAACCAGCCGTTGCCGATCTCGTTCAACGCCAGCGCCAGCAGGATCGGGATCGGGAAGCTCGCCAGCACCAGGTAGAAGGAGAGCAGGAGGGTGTTCTGCAGCAGGTCGAGGAAGACCGGGTTGCTGAACAGCCGCTCGAAGTTCTGCAGCCCCACCCAGTCGCTGCCCCACGGGCCCAGCACGGGGCTGAAGTCCTTGAAGGCGATGACGTTGAAGGCCATCGGGATGTACTTGAAGATGATGAAATAGGCGATCGGCACGCTGGCCAGCAGGTACAGCTGCCAGTACAGGCGCCACGACTTCCGCGCCTCGGACCAGCGGCTGCGCCGGCGCACCGGGGCGGCCGGGCGCCGGGCCGAAGCCTCGTCAGCGCTCGGCGAGTGCGTCGTCCGCGGAGTGGTGACCGGCATCAGGCCGCCCGCTTCCGGGCGGACGGAACGGCACCCAGGTCGAAGGACGCCGACCAGGCCGCCTGCGGGACGACGAGCAGGCCGAGCTGTCGAGGGGTACCTGGCGGTGTCCTCACAGTCACACCTCCTCCATGCGGGACGGGGTGGTGGCACCCGGCCGAGCGCCGATGACAAGAAACATGGCCGAAACGTAAGCCCAATAATTTCCTTCGTCAAGTATTGATTTGCCGCCCGCATCGGCCCTACGCTCGGCGGCACTCCGTGCTCGTCACCCGCGGCGCCGAGTCTCGTGCCCGTCCCGAACCGCCCATCCGCACCGGCTTCGAGCGCCGGGCCTCGGGTGCCGCACCCCAGCGGTCGCCGTCCGTCCGACGCCCGCGTTCGAGGACCGGTACGTCAACCTGGAGGTGTGACCGTGAGGTCACCGCTACGCATCGCCGCACCCTTAGGCGGTCGGCGAACCCGCGCCGCCGCCGCCGTACTGTCCGCCGCGCTGCTCCTGTCGCCGAGCACCCCGCCGGCGTCCGCCACCACCGGCCCCGAGCCGAGCGCCGGGCCGACCGCCGCCACCGGTCCCGAGCCGAGCGCCGGGCCGACCGCCGCCACCGGCCCCAAGCCAGGCCCGGCACTGGGCGCGCGGGCCGCCACGCCCGCACCCGGCCCGTCCACCGCGGTGGCCGACGGGCCCGCCGCCTCGACCGCCGACCCCTGGGCCGTGCGGCCGTACATGGGGTGGAGCAGCTACAGCATGCAGGTCTACTCCGGGAACGGGAAGTGGATCACGGCCGACCAGATCATCAAGCAGTCCGACGCGATGCGCGCCAAGCTGCAGAAGTACGGCTACGAGTACATCAACGTCGATGCCGGATGGAACGACGGCTTCGACGCCAACGGCCGCCCTAAGCCCAGCGCCACGCTCTACCCGCAGGGCCTGCAGAAGGTCATCGACCACGTGCACGCCAACGGCCAGAAGTTCGGGCTCTACCTGATCCCCGGCATCGGCCCTGACGTCTACAACGCGAACCTGCCGATCGCCGGCGCCCCCGGCTGCACCACGCGCGCCATCGCCGCCCAGCCCTTGCGGCCCTCCGACTACTGGAACATCGGCTACCGGATCGACTTCTCGAATCCGTGCGCCCAGAAGTACGTCGACTCGATCGCCGACCTCCTCGCCCAGTGGGGCGTCGACTTCGTCAAGTTCGACAGCGTCACGCCCGGATCCGGCGTGAGCGACCTGTCGCTCGACGCCCGCGACGACGTCGCCGCCTGGTCGGCGGCGCTCAAGGCACGCAAGATCTGGTTCGAGCTGTCCTGGGCGCTCGACCCGAAGTACGCCGGCTACTGGCGGTCCAAGGCGAACGGCTGGCGGATCGACTGGGACGTCGAGTGCTACTGCGCCGGCGAGGCCCTCACCCAGTGGCAGAACATCGCCCGGCTCTTCCCGCTCGTGTCGACCTGGTGGCGCCACGGCGGGAACGGCGGGTGGAACGACCTCGACTCGCTCGACATCGGCAACGGCACCATGGACGGCCTGACCCGCGACGAGCGGCGGACCGCGATGACGCTGTGGGCGATCTCCGCCGCACCGCTCTACACCGGCAACGACCTGACCAAGCTGGACGCGTACGGCCTGAGCCTGCTCACCAACCCGGAGGTGATCGCGGCCGACCAGGCCGGCACCCCGGCCCGCCCGGTCTCCACGACAGCGCAGCAGCAGGTCTGGTACGCGCTCAACGCCGACGGCGGCTACACGGTCGCGCTGTTCAACCTCGGCCGTACCGACAAGGACATCACCGCCCGCTGGTCGGACCTCGGGCTGACCGGCGCCGCCACCGTACGCGACCTGTGGGCCCGTAAGGACCTCGGTCGCTTCGACGGCGAGTTCACCGCCGCCACGGTCCCGATCCACGGCGTACGCCTGCTCAAGGTGACGCCACAGCGCGGTGCCGCGATCGCCGTCAACGACGACGCCCTGCGCGTCCGGTACGAGGGCGAGTGGACCCGCAACGGCGGCAAGGAAGTAGCCGCCACCTCCCAGCCGCTCACCGTGAACGTCACCGACACCGGCACCCCCGCCCCGCCGTCGACCGGCCCCGTGCGCACGGTCGTCCACGACGACACCGACCCGGGCATCGCGTACGTCGGGAACTGGTCGCAGAGCACCGGCCGCGGGCTCGGCGACTACAACGACAACGTGCACTACACCGAGCGCGACGGCGACGCGTTCGAGTACACGTTCCAGGGCACCGGCGTCTCGTACGTCACCGAGCTGGACACATCCCAGGGCGACGTCGACATCTACCTCGACGGCCGGTTCGTGAAGACCGTGCACACCGGACGCGAGCAGGGCCAGCCCCGCCTCGTCCAGCAGACCGTCTTCACGGTGAACGACCTGCCCGACGGCAGCCACACGCTCAGGGCGGTCAAGAAGTCCGGCTCCTTCATGCTGCTCGACCGCGTCGACGTGCTCCAGCCGAGCCTGATCGACCCGTTCGCGGCGTCGTTCGACCGGAAGGCGCCGGCGGACGTGCAGGTGAAGCTGCTGCGCGACGGCAGCGAGTTCATCGGCGTCTCGCGCGGCGGCACCGCGCTGGAGAAGGACCGGGACTACACCCTGTCCGGCTCGACCGTGACCCTGCGCTCGGCCTACCTCGCCGGCCTCCCGCTCGGGGCGGCGCAGCTGGACTTCGCCTTCCGCGGTGACCATCTGGACGACGTCCACGCCACGACCCGCGACGGCGACTCCGTCGCGTACACGTTCACCGGCACCGGCCTCGACTGGATCACCGCCACCGCACCCGACCAGGGGCTCGTCGACGTCTACATCGACGGCAAGCTCGTCCGCCGGGTCGACACCCACAGTGCCGTACGGGCAACGCAGCAGACCGCGTTCACCGTCTCGGGACTGAAGAACCAGGAGCACACCTTCAAGGCGGTCAAGGCTTCGGGCGACGTGATGCGCACCGACGTCGTCCGCTACACCACCCGCTGATCCCCAGGTGGGCCGGGGTGCTGGACACCCCGGCCCACTGCCGGCGCCGCGTCCCCAGACGCGCCCGGCAACGGCGCCTACGACCGTGATGATCGGTGCGGCCCTGATGCGGCACCGGGAGCCCTACCGGTCACGCGTGCCGAGGCCGGCCTGATCGGCGGCCGTACGGCCGGCCGCCCAGCCCTCCCGGTCCCAGGACGTGCGCGTCCGGTGCGAGACCAGGTTCGGGAACATGCGCTCGACCGCCTGTTCCACCTCCTGTTCCCGGGCCGCCAGCACCGGCACCAGGTCGGCGCCCCGGCCGGCGCTCTCCTGCGCGACCGCGGCCGCCGTGGCCTCGGCGAGCCGTTCGCCGATCCTGGAGGCGAAGGCCGACAGGAACGACTGGCGGAACGCCTTGCTCCTGGACCGGCCGGCGCCGTGCTTCTTGGTGCCCGAGTTCTCCAGCGCGGTCTGGGCCTGCACCAGCAGCGAGGTGAACAACATCTCCACCCAGGACAGGTCCGCCGGGAACCCCAGCACGGTGGCGAACCCCAGTTCCCGCGACCAGATCACCCGGCACCTGTTGGCCTCGGCGACGAGGTCGAGCAGGACGGCCTTGGGCTGCTCGTACGGCGCGTCGATGCCGACCCGGACGCCCTCCGGCACCGCGCCTCCGCCCGGCCGCGCCTCCAGCGCCGCCGCGTCGAGCATCGCCGCGTCGATGCTGTACTTCGCCATCAGGCTCTGCGCCGCCGAGGTGAACGTTCGCGCCTCCGCCTCGTACGGCGTCGACTCCGCCTTGGCCAGCAGCCCCCGTACCCGTGTGAGCGTCCTCTCGCTGACCGCGTGCGGGCGTGCCGTTACCGTACGGCGAGCGTCGCCGGGCGGCGGGCCCAGCAGTTCCAGCCGGGGCAGCCCGGTCAGCAGCCCCAGCAGTTCCAGCACGCAGGAGACGCTCACCAGCCGGCCGGCCCCGTCGCGCGCCTGCCGCGCCGCCAGGTAGCCGCCCTTCCACCACACCGTGGCCGCCAGATCGGCGAGCTGGTCGCGCCAGCGCTCGTCCACCGTGGCCCGCGCGTAGGCCCGAAGCTCCCAGGCGATGAGATCGGCCGCCACCCGCCCGTGCCGGTCGCTCAGCCGCCTGGCCGCGATCCTGACCACGTCGGCGGGCTGCCAGCCGTTCCGCCACACCCCTGAGATCGCCCGTGTCGCGGCCTCCATCAGCACGCGGTCGGCGTCGTCCCGGTCGGCCAGGAAGGCGGCGGCGGAGTCGAAGGCCGCCTGATCCTCGCGCGCCAGCGCGTCCATCGCCGCGCTGAACAGCTCATCGGCCTCGTTCACACGTTCCGTCCACGTCGGGGAAAGTCCGCCAGAACCTTACCGGGCGCAGCCTCGTCCCCGCTCACCAGCCGTACGATGATGCAGTGGCCGCCGTCCTCGGACCACAGCGCCTGCTCCTCCTGTGTCCACGGTCCGGTGACGTGCTCGGACGGCACTGCCACTTGCGGGCGTGATCGCGCCCTCGCAACGCTGCCCTGGGACCGGCTGTCAGGAGGCGGGCGCTTCCGGTGAGACCGCGCCCGCCGTGACGTCTTCGCCGCGCTTCTCGTCGGCGTACACCATCAGGGTCGAGCCGCCCAGGGCGAGGACGATGCCGATGGCGCCGTAGATCGACGGGAGCGTCTGGTAGACCGCCAGCGACAGCACGATCGTCAGGACGGGGGCGAGTGCGTTGGTGATGGGTGCCACCACCGCGGCCTTGCCCCGGCTGAGCGCCATCACCAGGAACAGCGCCCCGGCCGCGTTGAGGACCTGGGTCACCGCGGTCAGGGCGGGTGCCTGCCAGGGGGCGCCGCTGGGCAGCCCGCCCATCATCAGCACCGCCACCGGGATGAGCAGCAGGCCGCTGATCGTCATCCAGCCGAAGGTGGTGGCGTCGTTGATGCCGAGCAGGGCGGCCTTGCGCATGAAGAACGCCTGGGCGCCCCAGGCCACGCAGATGAGGATGGCCAGCAGCAGCCAGGGGCCGGTCGTGTTCGAGTCGTCGCTGCTGCCGGGGATGCTGAACAGGACGATCGCGGCCAGCGCGGCGACCGCGCCGACGACGGCGAGCCACTGGATGCGTTCGCGGAGCAGGGCGATGGCCATGAGGACGGTGATCACCGGCGACAGGGACACGATCGGGAAGATCAGGTACGCGGGGCCGTTGGACAGGGCCTGGAAGAGCAGGAGCTGACCGCCCGCGCCGGTGAGTCCGGCGATGAGGCCGTAGAGGGCGGCGACGGGCCGGCGGTCGAAGCGGTTGCCGCGCAGCGCGAAGAAGGCGGGGATCAGCATGGTGAACGCCCAGATGACGTACACCATCTCGTCGGGATAGCCGTACAGGCTGGTCGGGAGGCTGGAGAAGGCGCCCCACACGCCCCAGAAGAGGACGAGCAGGGTCGCGTAGAGTATCCAGCTTCTCTTGACGTTGATCATGCGCCTTCTCCTTGTCCGGCGGTCAGCAGGCGGTCGAGCGCGGCCCGGTCGAGGGGGGTGCCGGCGAGTTTCGCCGCGTAGAGCGCGGCTCCGACGACCGGTTCGTACAGCGGGCGGCGCAGCTCGTAACCGGCGTGCAGGGATGTCAGCTCGCGGGTGAAGGCTTCGAGCACCGCCTCGGCGGTGAACGTGCCGCCGGAGTAGGAGACCGGTACGGGCTCGCCGGGCTCGAAGCCGAGCCGTTCACGGGTGGTGTCCACCAGGAGCGCCAGCTCGCGCCCGGCCTCGGCCAGGATGGCGGCGGCGCACGCGTCGCCCAGCCCGGCCGCCTCGACGACCCGCCGGCTAAGGGCCGCGATCTCCCCGCGGTCGCCGCGCCAGCGGTTGAACACGACGTCGATGACGGTGAGATCCGAGGCGAGGGAGAGGTGGCGGCGCAGGACCCCGGCGAGCGGGCCTTCCGGCAGGCGTCCGTCGCTCATCCGGGTGAACGCGTTGAGGCCGCGGACCGCGATCCAGTACGCCGAGCCCTCGTCGCCGAACAGCTCTCCCCAGCCGCCGACCCGGACGCCGCGGCCGGACCGCTCGCCGTAGGTCATGGAGCCGGTGCCGCTGAGCACGTTGATGCCGTCCGCCGCCCCGAGGGAGCCGGCCCACCCGCACACCGTGTCGTTGTCGCAGGTGTAACGGTCGTGGCCGAGCACGGCGCGCGGGGCCGCGTCCAGGACGGGCAGGTCGCCAGGGGCCTCGCCGTAGCCCGGCAGGCCGAAGAAGGCGTACGCGATGCCGGACGGTTCGATGCCCGCGTCGGCGCAGACCGCCTCGACACCCTGTCTGAGGGCGCGCTCGACGATGCCGATGCCTTCGGACGCCTGGGAGAAGTAGTAGCTGCCGGCGGTCCGCGCCCGCCCCGCTACCGTCCCGTCCTGGTCGACCAGGCAGAAGGCGGTCTTGGTGCCGCCGCCGTCGACGCCGAGAAACATGGTGTCACCTCAGTCCGTTGTCAGTGCTGCAACCGGTGCAGGGTGACGCCGTGCACCACGCGGTTGACCTCGCCGGAAGGGAACGGGTTGTCAGGGCGGATGCCCCGGAGCACGGCGGCCTTGACGCCGATGAGCTGGGCGCACAGGACGGCGGGCAGGGCCAGCGCCGCGTCCTCGACGTCCTCGACGCCGTCGAGCGGCCAGCTGCCCTCGTCCGGCGCGCCGCCGACCGCGATCACGCTGCCGGGCGGCATGGTGGCGCGGAGCTCCGTGAGGATGTCCTGGTCGTACTTGCGGGTGTACGGATCGTTGGACACGTACACGATCACGACCGTGCGCTCGTTCAGCACGGCCTTGGGGCCGTGGCGGAATCCGAGGGCGGAGTCGGAGAGCGCGACGATCTGCCCGCCGGTGAGTTCGAGCGTCTTCAGCGCCGACTCGGCGGCCAGCCCGCGCAGGGGGCCGCTGCCCAGGTAGACGATCCGTTCGGGGTCGCGGGCCAGGAGCGCCTCGATGCCCTGGTCGAGGGTGCCGTCGTCGATGATGCGCTCGGCCGCGCGGGCCAGCCGCCCGGTGACCTCGGTGTAGGCGGGGCCGCCGAGGGCGAGCAGGGCGGCGAGCGTCATGCCGGTGAAGCTGGAGGTCATCGCGAAGCCGCGGTCGTTGGAGGCGGGCGGCATCAGCAGCACGTACGAGCCGGCCCTGCCCGAGTGCTCCTGGGCCAGCCGCCCCTTCGCGTTGCAGGTGATCACCAGGTGGCGCACGTCCGACAGGCACTGCCCGGCGAGTTCGGTGGCCGCGACGCTCTCGGGGCTGTCGCCGGAGCGGGCGAAGGAGACGAGCAGGGTGGGGAGGTCCTCGGCGAAGCAGCCGCGCGGGTCGGCCACGATGTCCGTGGTGGCCACGGCGTCGACCCGCAGGCCGAGCCGCCGCGTGAGCGTGGTGGCGAGCACCTGGCCGGCGTAGCTCGACGTGCCGGCGCCGGTGAGCACCACGCGGGCGGCGGGCGGGCGCAGGAAGGCGTCGAGCTCGGCCCGCGAGGCGGTGACGATGCCGTCGATCTCCCGCCAGACACGGGGCTGCTGGGCGATCTCACGGACGGTGTCGTCGGCCCCGGTCTCGTGAGCCAGGCTGCCGAGAAGGCCGGTCACAGGTACTCCCTTGTGGTGAAGCGGTCGATCATCGGCTGGATCTTTCCAGCTGACCACTAACTGGAATATTACTGGCCCGGATTATGGCCGTCAATGGTCGTCAACTGGTATGCTTCTGGTATGCCTCCCTCTTTTCCGCAAGGTCTGCTGAGTGACGACGCCCTGCCGCGCTATGTGCAGATCGCGTCCCAGCTCTGGAGTGACATCACCGCTAGTGGCGCCAAGCCGGGAGACCGGCTGCCCTCCGAGCGGAGCCTGGCCACGCGCTACGCGGTGTCCCGGGACACGCTGCGCGCCGCACTGGCCGAGCTGGCGAGCCGGGGTCTGCTGGAGCCCGCCGCCGCCCGCGGGTGGTTCGTCACCGGGGCAGAGGAGCAGGCCGCCACCCCCACCGGTGGCCACACCGTCGAGGGCTTCGCCGACTACGCGCTGAAGCACGGCCTGCCGACCCGCAGCCGGGTGCTGGAGTCGGGCGCCAGGCCGGCGACCGTGCAGGAGGCCGAGACCCTGCGGATCGGCCCCGGCGCCGCGCTGTTCGAGATGCGCCGCCTGCGCTATCTGGACGGTCTCGTCGTCGTGCTGGAGCACAACCGGGTGCCGCTGGCGCTCTGCCCCGCGCTGGCCGATACCGACTTCACCGCCGCGTCCTTGTACGCGACCCTGCGCGGCGCCGACCCGGCGCAGTTCCCCCGGGTCGCGGACTACTCCGTGGAGGCACGGCAGCCCCAGGCCCACGAGCGCGACCTGCTGGAGATCGACGACGGCACCCCGGTGCTGGTCGCCGAGCAGCTCACCTTCAACCAGGACGGCCGGCCGCTCGAACTGACGATCCAGGTGTACCGGGGGGACCGCTATCGCTTCCGTGCCTCCATCACCGACTGAGCGTTCCATCACCCCGGCCGAGAGGCCGGCCGTCACCGGCGGAGGAACCGGCCGACATCGGCTGAGCGGCCGGCGATCACCGTCCCAGGGCGGGCGTGACCGGGGCCACCTCCAGGACGTGCCGTGCCCCGGAACGAAGCAGCCCTTCGTGCAGGAACCGGCACGTACCCGTCGCCCGGGCGAACCCAGCCGATCTGCCGGAGCGGGATCACTACGGTGAGCGGCCGCGTGTCGTCATACGCCCCCGGCGCCGGCGCGGCGATCTCCATTCGGTGGCCGCCAGCGGCGGCGCGGCCACACCAGATCATGCAAAGATGTGCGCGCCCCCAGCCATGAGTGAGGATGTTCTTCGCATGAGACGATCAACTGCCGTTTTAGCTGTCGCACCATTGAGCTGCGCCTTGCTCGCTCCCACCTCGGCGGAAGCGGCCGTCGGCGATCCGGTACGCCAGGTCCGGCGGCTTCTGTCCGCCCAGCTCACCGCCAAGGTGGTGGAGGCAGGCGGCGTGCAGCTGGGTTCACGCACGCGGTCGGTCAACCGCATGGCCCAGTCATTCCGGTACACCTTCAAGCGCGCGGGCTCGATCCAGCTCGGACGGAAGGGGGTGGTCGCGTCCGACCTCGACAGGCGCATCCGGTTCGAGCGCGAAGACTCCGCCGCCCTGCTGAAGCAGGATGTCGCCGACGGCGATCCGACGGCGAAAAGTCTCCAGATCCAGACGCGGGTCCATCGTTCCGTGGGTGTGAACGGAAGGCTCTACACCACCGGACCCCTCTACCAGCCCGCATTGCCCGCGGGTAGGACGTGGGCCCTGCGTGGCGCGGTCGCGAACGGTGGCGCCTTCACCGATCAGGTCATCAATATCTTCGAGCCGCGGACGCTCAAGACCTTGCTGTCCGACACCTATGCCAAGAAGTTCATCAAGGGAGCGGGTTACCGGGACAGTACCGGCCGGGAACACAAGAACGTGATGTTGTACAAGGGGAAAATCACCTTCGCCGACCTGTACGCGCTCTCCCCCACCTTCCGGGCGATCGCCGGGCAGAAGCCGGAGGCCGCTCTGGCTCCCGCTTTCGTGTGGTGGTGGTTGTGGACCGACAAGGACGGCATGCCCACCCGGTTCCAATCGATCTGGGACACCTGGGTCACCGGCAAGCCCATCCAGCCGCCACGTGCCGAAGGATCGGCCTTGACCGAGTTCCTTTCCTGGCGGCGCGGCACGATCAGGCCACCCAAGTCGTCGCTCGTGGCCAGGGTCGAGGGCCCGGCCAACGACCTGCCCGAGTTCGACGACGCCATGGAGGCCATTCGGGAACGGGATCGGTGATCGAGCCCGGCTCGTGGCACCGGGCGCGCGGTGGTCACAGGAGTTCACTGCGGTAGGTCGCGGCCGGCTCCGCCGCGCGGCGGAGCCGGCCGCGAGGTCCTCTCGTAGTCCGCCCGTGCGACCCGCAACGCCCGGGCGATGGCGTTCACCACCCCGGCCGACGGATGGCTGCGCCCCTGCTCCAGCCCACGCAGCGGTGACACCGGACGGTCAGGAGCCCGCCGCCGCCTCCTGGCGGAGCGGGAAGTGGCAGGCGACCTGGTGCGTCCCGCCCGCGAGCGGCGGCTCAGTGGCGCAGACGTCCTGCGCCAGGGGACAGCGCGTACGGAAGCGGCACCCGGACGGCGGGTTGACCGCGCTCGGCAGCTCCCCCCGGATGGCCGAGCCCGCGTCGGCGGTGCGGCCGGGGTCGGGCGTGGGGACGGCGTCGAGCAGCGCCTGCGTGTACGGGTGCCGCGCGGCACGGACCACCTGGTGGGCGGGCCCCACTTCGACGAGCTTGCCGAGGTACATCACGCCGATGCGGTCGGCCATGTAGTCGACCACGGACAGGTCGTGGCTGATGAACACGTACGACAGGCCGAGGTCGCGCTGCAGGTCGCGCATGAGGTTGAGCACCTGGGCCTGGACGGACACGTCCAGGGCGCTGACCGGCTCGTCGGCCACGATCAGCCGCGGCCGCAACGCCAGCGACCTGGCCAGCCCGATGCGCTGCAACTGCCCGCCGGAGAACTCGTGCGGGTAGCGCTCCAGCGACCGCCGCGGCAGCCCCACCTGGTCGAGCAGCTCGCTCACCCGGGCGCGGCGCGCGCCGGAGTCGCCGACCCGCTGGATCTCCAGCGGCTCGGTGAGGATGGAGTCGATCCGCATGCGCGGGTTCATCGCCGCGTAGCTGTCCTGGAACATGAGCTGCACCTGCCGGTGCATGCGGTGGCGGGCGGCCCGGTCGAGGGTCGTGACGTCGGCGCCGTCCACCACGATCTCACCGCTGGTGGGCGGTTCGAGACCCGCGACGAGGCGGCCGACGGTGGACTTGCCGCATCCGGACTCGCCCACGATGCCGAGCGTCTCCCCCGCCTTGACCTCGAAGGACACGCCCGCGACGGCGCTGACCCTGGCGGCGGTCCTGCGCAGGCCCGCGCCGCCGGCGTCGTACTCCTTGACCAGGTCGCGCACGGTGAGGATCGGCTTGGCGGCGCCGGACGTGCTCGGCTCCCGTGCGGCGGACGGCGCGATCGTGGCGCGGTCGGTGACGGGGTGCAGGCAGGCGAACGCGTGCGCGTCCCCGGTGAGGGTGACGTCGGTGGTGCGGCATTCGTCGGTGGCGAAGCCGCAGCGGGGCGCGAAGCGGCAGCCGGTCAGGGGCCGCGACAGGTCCGGCGGCAGGCCGGGGATGCTGTACAGCCGGCCGCTCTCGGCGGACTCGGGCAGGGCGCGCATGAGCGCCTCGGTGTAGCGGTGGCGCGGCGCGCGGAACAGCTCGGCGGTCGTGGCGGTTTCGACGACGCGGCCGGCGTACATGACGGCGACCCGGTCGGCGCGGCCGGCGATCACGCCGAGGTCGTGGGTGACCAGGATGACCGCCATCTTGAACTCTTCGCGCAGGTCGTCGATGAGTTCGAGGATCTGGCGCTGGGTGGTGACGTCCAGGGCCGTGGTGGGCTCGTCGGCGATGAGCAGCCGCGGCGAGCGGATGAGCGCCATGGCGATGACCACGCGCTGGCGCATGCCGCCGGACAGCTGGTGCGGGTAGTCGTCGACGATCTTGTCGGGCCTGGGCATGCCGACCCGGCGCAGGATCTCGATCGCCCGCTCGCGCGCCTCCGCCTTGCCGACGCCCTGGTGGACCCGGAGCGGCTCGGCGACCTGGGCGCCGATGCGCATGGTGGGGTTCAGCGAGGTGAGCGGGTCCTGGAAGACCATGCCCATCTCGACGCCGCGGACCCGGCGCAGCTCCTGGGCCTCCAGGCCGCGCAGGTCGCGGCCGTCGAAGAGGATCTCCCCGCCGACGACGCGGCCGCCGGTCGGCAGCAAGCCCATGATCGACAGTACGGTCATGGTCTTGCCGCTGCCCGACTCGCCCACGATGCCGAGCGTCTCGCCCTGCCGTACCTCGAGGTTGACGTGGTCGAGCGCGTGCACGGCGCCGCGCCGCAGCGCGATGTCGGTGCTGAGGTCGCGCAGCCGCAGCAGCGGCTGGGTTGGTACCTCCATGGACGATTCCTCCTGCTAACGCCGCCGGAGGCGGACCTCGAAGACATCCCTCAGCCCGTCGCCGATGAAGTTGAAGGCGAGGACGATGAGGATGATGGCGATTCCCGGCGGGTACAGCAGCCACCAGTGGCCGCTGAAGGTGTCCGACAGGCCGTCGGACAGCATGCCGCCCCAGTTGGCCGCGGGCGGCGGCACCCCCAGGCCGAGGAACGACAGGTAGGCGACGTACAGGATCGCGTCGGCGACCTGGAACGTCGCGTTGACGATCACCGTGCCGATGGCGTTCGGGATGATGTGCCTGCGCACCGCCCGCCCGCCGGTGCCGCCCATGCCGCGCATCGCCATCACGTACTCGCGGGTGCGCAGCGAGAGTGCCTCGCCGCGGACCAGCCGGGCCGGGCCGAGCCAGGCGAAGGCGCCGATGATGACGATGAGCATCGGCACGGTCGGCGTCACGATCGAGGCCATGAGCATGAACAGGAACAGCGCGGGGATCGACATCATCGCGTCGACCACCCGCATCATGACGGCGTCGACCCAGCCGCCGGCGAACCCGGCGATGGCGCCCCAGACCGTCCCCACGACCGTGGCCAGCAGGCCGGCGGCCAGCCCGACGACGATGGAGGTCTGGCCGCCGAGCATCATCCGCCCGAGCTGGTCGTAGCCCACGCCGTCGGCGCCGAGCGGATGCCCGTCCGTGCCGGGGGTCAGGAAGACCTTGGTCAGGTCGGTGTGCACCTGGTCGGTCTGGTAGAACAGCGGCCCGAGGAAGCTGAAGCCGGCCAGCAGGACGAACAGGCCCACCCCGGCCAGGGCGAGCCGGTTCTCGCTGAAAACCTCCAGCCCCTGCCGCCACATCCCGCGGACGGGCTCCGCCTCTTCCTGGGTGCTCATGAGCGGGCCGCCTTCAGCCGTACGCGCGGATCGACCGCGGCGTAGAGCACGTCGGCGACCAGCGCGCCGGCCACGGTCGCCACCGAGATGAGCAGGGTGACGCCGAGCAGGATCGGATAGTCCCGCTTGAGCGCCGCCTGCCAGAACAGCAGCCCCATGCCCGGGTAGTTGAACAGCCGCTCGACGACGAGGGCGCCGCTGAACAGCGCGGGCAGGTACATGCCGAGCAGGGTGATGACGGGGAACAGGCCGTTGCGCAGGGTGTGCCCGACGATGACGCGGCTCTCCGCCAGGCCCTTGCTGCGGGCCGTGCGGACGTAGTTCTCGTTCAGGTTGTCGACCATGGACGAGCGGATGTAGCGGGAGTAGACCGCGACGGTGAGGATCGCCAGCGTGAGCGTGGGCAGCACGAGCCCGGCGGGCTCGGCCAGCACCTCCGCCATCGTGAAGCCCTGCGGGGCCTCGGGCGGCAGCACCGGCCACACCTGGGAGAACAGAATGATCATCATGAGACCCATGAAGAAGATCGGCGTGGCGTACGCCAGCAGCGACAGCCCGTTGATCGTGTAGTCGGGCCAGCGGTTACGCCGTACGGCCTGGATGACGCCCAGCGGGACGGCCACCACGACCGCGATCAGCGTCGAGCCGAGCGAGAGCAGCATGGTCTTGGGCAGGCGCTGGTTGATCGCCTCGGCCACCGACTGGTTGAGCTGGAAGGAGTAGCCGAGGTCGCCGCCGACCAGCCGCCGCAGGTACAGCGCGTACTGTTCCCACAGCGGCCGGTCGTACCCCATCTCGTGGTTGAAGGAGGCGATCTGCTGGAGCGTCGCCTCCTTGCCCAGGATGGCCCTGGCCGCGCCCCCGGGCAGGAGGTGCAGGATCACGAACGTGATCAGCGTCACCAGGATCACGATGACCAGGGCCTGGCCCAGACGGGCGAGGAGGTAGCGGGTCAAAGGTCAGCTCTTCCAGGACCAGTCTTGGAAGTACATCAGGTTCATCGGGTCCTGCGGGTCCACGCCCTGCAGCTCGGACCGGTACGAGGAGATCTGGTAGACGGGGTTCGGCATCCAGAGCACCGGCAGGTCCTTGGCCAGGAAGTCGTTGTACTCCTGCAGCGCTCCGGCGTCGGCGGAGAACTGGGCCTTGTCGATGAGCTTGTCGGCCTCGGGGTTGCTGTAGCTGCCGAGGTTGACGGGGGCGTCGGTCTGGAACAGGCGCTCGCCGGAGGCGAAGGCCGGGTAGTACCAGCTGCCCTGGGAGCCGAAGAACGACATGTCCCAGTCGCACGCGGACTCGTCGGGCTTGCAGGCCGGGGTGACCGCGACGGAGTCGGGCACCTCCTTGATGGCGAGCTGCACGCCGACCTTCGCCATCGCCGACTTGATCTCGGCGAACATCTTGGTGGTGGCGGAGAAGCCCGACTGGCTGGTCACGGTGAAGCTGAGCGGCGTGCCCTTGGCGATGCCCTCACCGCACAGGGCGGGGTCGGCGCAGGAGGTCTGCCCGTCGGGGGTCACCGTCCAACCGTGGCTCTCCAGCAGTTGCTTGGCCTTGGCCGGGTCGAACGGGTAGGCGCAGCCCTGACCGGCCGGCGCGCCCTGCTTGGCGGGCACCGGGCCGCAGGTGGGCGCGGCCATGCCGGACCAGATGACCTTGCTGATGGTGGGCTGGTCGATGAGCATCTGCAGCGCCTGGCGCAGGTACGGCTGCTTGAACAGCACCCCGGTCTTGGGGTTGTTGAAGTTGAGCTGCAGGTAGGTGATCGACCATCCGTACCAGGGTGAGGTCTTGTAGCCCTTCGACTCCAGGTAGGACTGCTGCGACAGGTTCGCGGGCGGGATGTAGCCGTAGTCGATCTGCCCGGCGCGCAGCACGTTGAACTCGGCGTCGTCGCCGGTGAACGGCCGCAGCACGATCTTGTTCAGCTTCGGTTTGTCGGGGCCCGAGTAGGCGTCCTGCTTGGCCAGGACCACCTCGCCGCTGGGCACGTAGCTCTCCAGCTTCCACGGCCCGCTGGTCGTCTTCCACAGCGGGTTCGTCGCGTACGACTTGGGGTCCTTGGAGGCGGCGGTCAGTTCCTCGAAGGTCTTCTTGGCGTCGCCGCCCTTGTCCCAGGCGTGCTGGGGCAGCGGCACGATGCGGTTGAGCTGGTTGCCGACGAACCAGGCCGCGTTGTACGCCTTCTTCGTGGTCAGGGAGAAGGTCTTGTCGTCCTTGACCTTGAAGGCGGCGATGTTGTCGGGGAAGCCGCCCGGCTTGTACGAGGCCCACTTGTCCTTGTTCGTGGTCACCAGGTCCCACCAGAACTGGACGTCCTTCGTGGTGATCGGCTTGCCGTCGGACCAGGTGTTGTCCTTGAGCGTGATGGTCAGCGTCTTCCCGCCGTCGCTGACCTCGGGCGGCTCGGCCAGCGAGCGCTCCGGGTTGACGTTGTCGGGGCTGGATCCGTCGAGCTGGTAGCTGTACAGCTTTCGGTACAGGGCCGTACCGAAGATGTCGTTCTCGCCCTGGGTGAAGCCGGGGGCCGAGATCGGCAGGATCCAGTTCGGCGTGCGGAGGGCCACGGTCACGGTGTCCTTGGCCTGCGCGCCACCCTGCGGCGAGCCGCCGCCGGCTCCCGCGCTGCAGGCGGTCAATCCGAGCCCGACGGCCACCACGCCGCACACGATGCGGGTTCTCGTCCCCATGGTTCTCCTCGTCGAGACGTGGACGTGCCCTCCAAGGGGCTCTTCTGTCCTTCAGTCCGGAGAATGTATAGAGGTACAAGTAGTAAGTCAATGCGAAAAATCACCTTTGTTCGGCACACTTATTTCGGGATAGAGTCCGCAGCGGCGGCATCTTCCGATGATCGTCTTGGTGCTCGATGATGAGCATCCGTGGTGCTCGTCTGGGAGGAGAGGCATGTCCGACCCCGCTAGTCTGCGTGAGCAGGCCCTGAGCCTGCTGGCCAGCGGCAAGGCCGCCTCCCGCGCGGATCTGGTGGAGACCCTCCAGGTGGCTCCCTCGACGGTCTCCAGCGTGGTGCGCCGCCTGCTGGAGGAGGGCACGATCCTCGAGGAGGGCGTGGGCGTCTCCACCGGCGGCCGCCGCCCGCGGATCCTGCGGCTGCGCCAGGACGGAGGCGTGTTCGCGGTGGCCGAGCTCGGGGGCCGGCACGCCCGCGTCGGCCTCTGCTCCCCCTCCGGGGCCCTGCTGGCGGCCGAGGAGTTCGCCGTCGACATAGGAGCGGGGCCCGAGGCGATCTTCGACACGGTCACCGCGGCCTTCGACACCGTCAGGAACTCCCACGCGCCCGGCCGCCGGCTCCTGGCTGTCGGCATGGCCCTGCCGGGACCGGTGGACTTCCCGCACGGCCGGCTCATCGGCCCGGCCCGCATGCCGGGCTGGAGCGGATACGACGTCCAGAACGACCTGCGCCGGCGCTTCGAGGTCACCTCGGTCGTCGACAACGACGCCAAGGCGGCGGCGATCGGCGAGCACGTCACCCGGGGGGAGGGCGGCGACATGATCTACATCAAGGCCGGCACCGGCATCGGCGGCTGCCTGATCAGCGGCGCCCAGATCTACCGCGGCGGGCGCGGCCTGAGCGGCGACGTCACCCACGTGCGCGTGGCCGACAGCGGCGAGCGCGAATGCTCCTGCGGCAGCCGCGGCTGCCTGGAGACGGTCGCCAGCGGCGCCGCGCTGGTGCGCGAGCTGGCCGGGCGCGGCCTGCCCGTGTCCAGCACCCGCGACGTCATCGACGCCGTCGACAACGCCGACCCGGCCGTCGTGACCCTCGTCCGCCAGGCCGGCCGGCTGCTGGGCGTGACCGTGTCGGGCCTGGTCAACTTCCTCAACCCCGACCGGGTCGTGCTCGGCGGCGTGCTGTCGACCCTGGACGTCTACGTGGCGGCCGTGAAAGGCGTGCTCTACGAACGCTGCCTGCCGCCGCTGACCCAGTCGTTGTCCATCGAGGCGAGCGTGGCCGGCCCGGACGCGGCCCTGATCGGCCTGGGCCACCTCCTCCGCGAGACCGCCGACATCCGTCCCTCCTAGAAAGCCTGTGCAGTGTCCCTGCGTATCGCCGTCTGCGGCATCCACATCGAGTCCAGCACCTTCTCACCCCACCTCAGCGGCACCGCCGACTTCGAGGTCACCCGCGGCCGGGCCCTGCTCGACCGGTACGACTGGCTCGGCGACGACTGGGCGGCCGGGGTGGAGTGGGTGCCCCTGGTCCACGCCCGCGCCCTGCCGGGCGGAGCGGTCGAGCCCGCCGCGTACGACGCCTGGCGGGCCGAGATCGTCGAGGGCCTGGCCGCGGGCCCGTTCGACGGCGTGCTGCTGGACTTCCACGGCGCGATGAGCGTCGTGGGCCGCCAGGACGCCGAGGGCGATCTGATCACCGCGATCCGCTCGGTCATCGGCCCCGAGCCGCTGGTGTCGGCGGCGATGGACCTGCACGGCAACGTCTCCGAGACCCTGTTCGACGGCTGCGACCTGCTGACCTGCTACCGCACCGCGCCCCACGTGGACGTCTGGGAGACCCGCGAGCGCGCCGCCCGCAACCTCGTCACCGCGCTCGGAGCGGGTGGCCGGCCGCACAAGACGCTGGTCCACGTGCCGATCCTGCTGCCCGGCGAGATGACCAGCACCCGCGTCGAGCCGGCCCGTGGCCTGTACGCCCGCATTCCCGAGGTCGAGTCGAGGCCGGGGGTGATCGACGCGGCGATCTGGATCGGCTTCGCCTGGGCCGACGAGCCGCGCTGCACCGGGGCGGTCGTGGCCACCGGCACCGACGCGGCCGCCACCGAGCGGGCGGCGCGCCAGCTGGGGCAGGCGTTCTGGGACGCCCGTGACGACTTCGCCTTCGTCGCGCCCACGGGCTCCATGGACGAGTGCCTGGACACGGCGCTGAAGGAGGGCTCGCCCCGGCCGTACTTCATCAGCGACTCCGGCGACAACCCGGGCGCGGGCGGAGCCGACGACGTCACCTACGCGCTTGAGCGGATGCTGGCCAGGCCCGAGATCCGCGACGGTTCGGCGCGTGCCGTCTACGCCTCCCTGTTCGACCCCGAGGCGGTGGCGCGTGTCGGGCACCTGCCGGTCGGCTCGCCGGTCAGCGTGCGCGCCGGCGGCCGGCTCGACACCCGGGAGCCGGGGCCGCTGCTGCTGGAGGGCACGCTGGAGGCGCTGGCCGACGACCCCGACGGCGGGCGGGTGGTGAGCGTGCGAGTCGGGGGGCTGAGCGTGTTCCTGACCTCGCGGCGGATGCAGTACCGGCTGCTCTCGTCCTACCGGCGGCTGGGGGTGGACGTCGCCGGCGCCGACGTGGTCACGGTCAAGATCGGGTACTTGGAGCCGGAGTTGTTCGAGGCCGCGGCCGGGTGGATGCTGGCGCTCACGCCGGGGGGCGTGGACCAGGATCTGCACCGGTTGCCGTACCGTAACCTGCGGCGCCCGATCTTCCCGCTGGACCAGGACGCGACCTTCGGCTGAGCCCGCTCCGGTGAGGACGAACGCGGTCGAGGTGGCCGGCGCTACGGAGAGCAGGACTGGTGCCGGCGTACGGCCGAGCGGTCAGGCAGGATCAGTTTTGCGGCTCTTCCCGATCAAGGAAGCGGCCCGTCATACGGCGAACAGCCTTTGAGTCAAGCCCGCGTTCGCGTGCGGTAAGCGCTTTGCTGGCACGCCCGTGAGCAGTATCGGCGAGGACGTCCGGTGACGGTTCTAGGGATGACGTTGCCACACACCGTGCAGCCGGGGGCCGAGGTGAGATCGCCCGTCGTTTCATCACGTTTCTCGGTCCTGCTGGGGGCCGTGGCCGAGGTTTCGTCACAAGGGCTGTCAGGCGGATGGGGTGGCGCGATCGGGGAGCGGTCGCGCCGGACCTCCGCCGGCAGCTCGGCCGCCCGGGTGAGGGTCGTGGCGACGAAGTCGAGGACGCGTTCCAGCCCATGCCGGAACTGGTCGTCGCGGCTCAGGCGCGGCTGGCGCGCCTCCATCACGATCCTGGTGAAGATCGGATACTTTCCGCCCTTCACCAGGTGTTCGAAGTACGGGCCGCTCCGTGCGATCCATTCCGACTCACTGAGCCCGCTGCGGCGGATCTCCCCGGCCGAGCTGATCTCCTCACGAACGGCGCCCTCGACGTAGCTGTTCAGCAGGGTCATCAGGCCGAGGTTCTCGTCGATGGGGACCAATGCCTCCAGAACGCCCATAACTCGTTCGATCAGGCGCAACTGATTAGGGCCGAAGCTGGGCAGTGACCGCTGCGCGGTGGTGATCCACGGGTGTCGCAGCCACATCGCCCGCACTTCGTGGGCGTAGCGGGTCAGATCGGCACGCCAGTCGCCTGAGGGAATGCCCTCGACGTCGATCTCGCCCTGCAGCCGGTCGGCGACGAGTTCGACGAGGTCGTCGCGGCTGGGGACGTACCGGTAGAGGGACATCGCGCCCGCGCCGATCTCCGCGGCGATCCGCCGCATGGTGGCGGCCTCCAGCCCCTCGGCGTCGGCGATCCGGATCGCCGCGTCGGTGATCTGCGCGCGGCTGTAGGCCGGTCTCGGCCCGCGGGCCGGGCGCTCGGGCCGCATCCAGATGCTCACGTACTCGGCATCCGTCACTGCCACACCCCCTAGTTGCGTACATGGTACCCGGTCCCCTAATCTGGCCGCCATGACCGCGTACAATGTACTCACTAAAGGAATCACGACGGATCCGATCGTGGTCGCCGAAGGGCTGCGCAAGTCCTTCGGCGGCATTCCTGCGTTACGAGGCCTGGACCTGAGCGTCCTCAGAGGAACGGTGTGCGGCGTACTCGGGCCGAACGGCGCCGGGAAGACGACTGCGGTACGCATCCTGGCGACCCTGTCCGAGCCCGACGCCGGGCGCGCCCGCATCGCCGGATACGACGTCGTCCGCGAGGCCGGCATGGTGCGCGAGCGGATCGGGCTCGCGGGCCAGTACGCCGCCGTGGACGAGAAGCTCACCGGCCACGGCAACCTGCGCATGTTCGGGCGCTTGTCCCACCTGTCCCGGCGCGAGGCACACCGGCGGGCCGACCAGCTACTGGAGCGCTTCGGCCTGACGGACGCCGCCGACCGCCCGGTCAGCGGCTACTCCGGTGGCATGCGCCGCCGTCTCGACCTGATCACCAGCCTCATCCTGCGCCCCGACGTGCTGTTCCTGGACGAGCCCACCACCGGCCTGGACCCGCGCAGCCGCGGCGAGATCTGGAACAGCGTCCGCGAACTGGTGGCCGAGGGCACCACGGTGCTGCTCACCACGCAGTACCTGGACGAGGCCGATCAGCTGGCCGACGACATCGCCGTCATCGACCAGGGGCAGGTGATCGCCACCGGCACGCCCGAGGAACTGAAGGCCGTGATCGGCGACCACCTCGACGTCACCCTCGAAGACCCCGCCGCGCTGGCCGAGGCCGCGACCGTCCTGAAGACCCTGGCCGGCACCGAACCCACGATGATCGACTCCGGTCGGCTCACGGTGGCCCTGCCCCCCGCCGGCCTCCGCCTCGCCGACATCGTGCGCAAACTCGACCACGCCGGAGTGGCCACCGCCGACGTGAGCCTGCGCCGCCCCACCCTCGACGAGGTGTTCCTGCGCCTCACCGACGACGAGAAGACCGTCCGTTGACCAGCCGTACCACACCCCTGAGCCGCCTGCGCTGGACGTTCACCGACGGGCTGACCCTGGTCGGCCGCGAGCTGGCGCGGCTGCGGCAGGAGCCCGGGCAGATCGTCGCCGCGCTGGCCTTCCCGATCATCATGGTGGTGCTGTTCGGCTACGTTCTCGGCAGCGCGATCCAGGTGCCGGGTGGCGGCGACTACCGCGAGTTCCTCATGCCCGGCCTGTTCGCCATGGTGACCTTCACCGCCGTGCAGGGGGTCATGGGCCGCATGGCCGCCGACGCCTCTCAAGGGGTGATGGACCGGTTCCGCTCCATGCCGATGGCACGGCTCGCGGTGCCGTTCGGGCACACCGGCGCCGACCTTCTGATCGGCATGCTGCTCCTGGCCGCCATGGTGACCACAGGTTTGCTGGTGGGCTGGCAGCCGCACCACGGCCTCCTGCCCACCGCCGAGGCGTTCACGCTGATCATGCTGCTGCGCTACGCGCTGAGCTGGGTGGGCGTCTACCTGGGCCTGGCCGTGAAGGACGAGCGGAGCGCCGCCCAGCTGGCGCCGCTGTTCCTGCCGATCACGATGCTGTCCAACGCGTTCGTCCCGACCGACGGCATGCCCGCCTGGCTGCGGTTCAT
Organism: Nonomuraea fuscirosea; assembly: GCF_035917475.1. Lineage (NCBI taxonomy): Bacteria > Bacillati > Actinomycetota > Actinomycetes > Streptosporangiales > Streptosporangiaceae > Nonomuraea > Nonomuraea fuscirosea. The sequence continues at coordinate 6,718,821 of NZ_CP109074.1, forward strand.
CGCCGACTGGAACCCGATCAGCGCGCTCACCGCCGCCACCCGGCAACGGTTCGGCAACCCGGGGGCCCCGTACGCAGACGTGGCCTGGCCGCTCACGCACCCAGCCGCCACCGTGCTGCTCTGGTCGGCCGCGCTGCTGGTGGTGTTCATCCCACTGTCGCTCCGCGCCTACATGCGCCGAGGACGCTGAACGGCCGGGTACCCGCACACCGCTTGATCTCTTCTGCATCGTCCTCCTCCGAAAGGCGACAAAATGACAACAAACACCTACGAAAAGGTGCAGCAAATCCTGGCCCAGGCTGTGGCCGAGGACGGCGTTCCCGGCATCGTCGCCGAAGTTCACGACGGCGACGGAACGTGGTTCGGCACGGCGGGAGTGGCCGACCTCACTACCGGGCATCCGCGTCAGTCCGGGGAGTTCCTGCACATCGGCAGTTCCGGTAAGGCCTTCACCGCCGCCACCGTGCTGGCCCTGGCGGCCGAGGGCAGGCTGAGCCTTGCGGATCCGGTGAGCACGTGGCTGCCCGGCGTCCTGGAGACGGGTGGCTACGACGGCGACAGGATCACCGTCCGGCATCTGCTCAACCACACGGGCGGCCTCTTCCTCACCGGCCTCGCACCAGAGCTGCAGAACAGCATCGCCACCCGGCCGACCCGCAACTGGACCACCTCCGAACTGATCGAGCTCGCCCTGTCCCAGCCGCCGGTCGCCAAGCCGGGCGAGCAGTTCCTCTACTCCAACGGCGGCTACTACCTCGCGGGCGCGATCATCGAGAAGGTCACCGGCGGCACCTACGCCACCGAAGTCGAACGCACCGTCATCCGGCCGCTCGGACTGTCCCACACCTACGTACGTCCCGCCGACGCCACCGGCTATCCCCACCCGCATCCCACGGGCTATGTCGCCGGCGCCCTCAAGGACGGAGTCGACCCGGCGGCGCTCACCGCGGAGAACTGGGCGTCGATGATCGACTATGACAAGCCCCCCGTCGACGTCACCGCGCTCAACACCTCATGGGGGTGGGCGGCCGGCGGCGTCGTCTCCACCACCGAAGACCTGACCCGCTTTCTCCGGGCGATCGCGACCGGCGGCCTGCTACCCCCGGCCCAGCACCAGGAGATGTGGACCACGGTCGGCGGCGACAGCGTCGTCTGGCTGCCGCACGCTCGCTACGGCCTCGGCGTGATCGAGTTCGACAGCGCGGCGATGGACGGTCAGACCGTGCGAGGCGTCAGCGGCACCCTCCCGGGATCCTTCACCCTCGCGCTGAGCACCGACGACGGCCGACGAAGCGTCGCCATCCACGCCAACATCGAGCCGAGGACCTTGGACATCCCCATCAGGATCATCGAGGCGATGTACGGTGTCGCCCTCGGCTGACCGGCTCCCCGGAGAAGCCCGGCCACGTGCGCAGGGGGCGGTGAACGCCCAGGCCGGCGGGCCGGACAAGCCGCCGGACGGATCCGGCGACGCCCTCACCCCGGCGGGCCGGCGATCCGCGTCTCCGGGACCATGGGGTGGGGCCGCCTGAGGATCCGCCGTACCTGGCGTCAAGGGCCCTGCGGCGAACGCTGCCTCGTCCGGCGCGATGAGGGGGTCAGGGCGCCGGGACGGTCACGCGCATGGCGAGCATGCGGGCCTCGCGGGCCGCCGCGCGGGCCTGCTCGTGGAAGTCGGGTGCGGCGCAGGCGAACAGGGTCGTGCCGTCCGCGCCGCCGAGGGCGCACGCGTACACCGGTGAGCCGGGACTGAGCTCATCGGTGATCGTGCCGCCCTCGACCACCCGCACGAGGCGGCTGCCGATGGCGTCCGCGATCCACAGCGCGTTCTCGGAGTCGAGGCAGGCTCCGTCGCCGGCCACCGACAACTGCCCGAGCACCTCGGCGATGCCGCGGTCGGCGGGCAGCGGCCCGAACTCCGCCCACGTCCGCCGGTTGACCAGCTCGCCGTCGCCGGTGAGGTCGAACGCGGTGACGCGGTTCCCGAACGTCTCCACGACCACGAGCACGCCGTCGGAGGTGATGGCGCTGCCGTTGGGGAACCAGAGGTCGTCGGCCACCTCGGTGACGTGGCCGTCGGGGTCCACCCGGTGCAGCGAGGCCGGCTCCAGCGGCGCGCCGCCCATCAGGTCGAAGCCGAAGTTGCCCACGTAGACGCGGCCCTGGCCGTCCACGACCATGTCGTTGAGGTGGCCGGTGGCGTGCTTGCCGAGGTCGGCGTGGACCGAGAGGGTCCCGTCCTGCTCGCGGCGGAGGAGCTTGCGGTCGCGCATGGAGACGATGAGCAGCCGTCCGTCGGGCAGCCAGCCCAGGCCGGAGGGCTGCTCGGGGACGTGGGCCTCCTCGCGCAGGTCCGACCCGTCCTCGCGGATGGAGCGCACCCGGTGGGTGTAGAAGTCGGAGAACCAGAGCCGCCCGTCGCGCCAGCGTGGCGCCTCCAGGAAGCTGAAGCCCTCGGCCACGGTGGTGGTCTCCGTCATGGTCTTCCTCCTTGCGATGGGGTCATGGCGGTGCTGCCGGTACGGCGGGCTCGCAGGCGTTCGATCGCCTGGCGCAGGCCGGGGCTCTCGACGGCGACGATGACGGCGAGCAGCGCCGCGTACAGGAGCTGGGTGGAGAAGTCGGGCAGGGCGGTGACCGCGACGATCTGCGCGAGCAGGGCCACCGACAGGGTTCCGGCCAGCAGCCCCAGCGGGGCGCCGCGGCCACCGGCCAGGGAGACGCCGCCGAGCAGCGCGGCCACGACGGCGAGGATCAGCGGCTGCAGCCCCGGGTCCGGGTTGGCCGAGGCGTAGCTGTAGCCGAGCAGGGCGCCGCCCAGCGCCGCCAGCGTTCCCGACAGCGTGAAGATCCCGACGATCCGCCGGTCCACGCCGACGCCGGCGACCCGGCTGGCCCGGCGGTCGCCGCCGATGGCGCGCAGCTCGCGTCCCAGCTTGGTGCCGCCCAGCACGACGGCGGCGAGGAGGAAGGCGGCCAGCGTCAGCAGGCTCCGCGGCGACAGGACGCCGGCGATCTGCTGGTCCACCCAGAGGGTCGCGTCGGCGTTGGCGTAGGTCACGCTCAGCCCGCCGGACATCGTGTACGTCAGCCCCAGCAGCGCGATGTACGTGGCGAGCGTGACCGGCAGCGACGGGACGCGCAACCGGGCGATCAGCCCGCCCTGCACCGCGCCGACGGCGGCTCCGGCGGCCACCGCGGCCAGCACGCCCATGACCGGCGAATGCGTGCCGGTCTGGACGGCCAGCATGCCGCCGAGCGCGTACGTCCCGGCGACCGACAGGTCGAACTCGCCGGCGATCATCGTGATGCCGATCGCCAGGGCCAGCAGGCCGAGCTGGGCGAAGCCCTGCAACGCGTTGTAGACGTCGAACGCCTCCAGCGGCCGGCCGCTCAGCAGCGGCGAGCAGGCGAACGCGGCCAGCACGAGGAGCAGGGAGATCGCGGGCATCGCGTGCTCCGGCCGGCCCCACGACCGGCCGATCACCCGGCCGATCACCCGGCGGGTCATCTGGCCGGTCATCGCCGGCCCCTGCCGGAGCGTACGTGCACGACGAGGACGACCGTGAGCACGAGGACTCCCTTCACGAGGATCTGCACGCCGGTCGAGTAACCCCGCAGCAGCAGCACGTCGGAGATGACGGAGATGAGCACCGCGCCGCCGAGGGTCCGCACGGCCGAGCCGTGGCCGCCGGAGATCGCGGTGCCGCCCACGAGGACCGCCGCGATGGCGTCGAGGGTGAGAGTGCCGCCGAGCGTCACGGTGGCGGAGGTGGTGAACGAGGCGAGAAAGACCCCGGTCAGGGCGACGCACGCGCCGGAGGCGGCCCACGCGAGCACGGTCACCCGGCCGCCGGGCAGGCCGGCCGCACGGGCCGCGGCCCGGTTCTCCCCCACCAGGTACATCTGCTGGCCGGCCGTCGTGCGGCGCAGCGTCCATTCGACGACCACCGTGACCGCGAGCAGCACGTACACGGCCAGCGGCAGGCCCAGTGGGGTGGCGTTGAGCACCTCGAACCCCCGCGCCCCGGGGTAGACCGTGGTGCCGCCGCTGAACCAGGTGGCCGCGCCGCCGATGGCGAACCCGCCGGCGATGGTGAGCACGATCGGGTCGGCCTTCCAGTAGCCGATGACCGCGCCCTGGAAGGCGTTGAGCGCGACGCCGGCCGCGAGCGCGATCAGCAGGGCGGCGCCGAGCCCGAGGTGCTGGGTGCCGAGGAAGAACATGGCGACGACGGTCGCGATCTGGGAGGTGGCCAGCGACACGCCGGACCCGGCGATCATCACCATGGTCGCGCCGACCGAGGTGATGCCCACGAAGGCGGCCGAGGCGAGGATCGCGCGCGCGTTGTCGAGGGTGAGGAAGCGGGGCGTCGTCACGGCCGGGACCAGCAGCAGCGCCAGGAGGATCACGGCCAGACCCGCCGTGATGACGCGCGGCGGCCACCTGCGCGCCGACCCGTCCGCCGCAACGGCCCCTGTCTCGGCGGTCATACGTGCTCCGCCCCGCCGGTCATGTCGCGCATCAGCAGCGCGCCGTCCACGTCGCCCTCGTACCGGCCCACCATCCGGCCGTCGCGCATGGTGACGATCACGTCGCCCAGTTCGAGCAGTTCCTCCAGCTCGGTGGAGGCAAATATCACGACAAGTCCGGAATCGGCGGCCTGGCGCAGCAGCCGGTGGATCGCCGCGCGCCCGCCGACGTCCACTCCCCGGGTCGGCTCGTCCAGCAGCAGGGCGAGGACGTCCGCGTTCTCCAGGCAGCGGCCGACGAAGACCTTCTGCTGGTTGCCGCCGCTCAGCGTCCCCACCGGATCGTCGAGCCGCTCCCGCGGCAGGCCCGACCGCTCGGCGAGCGCCCGGGCGGCGCGCCGCTCGTGGCCGGGCCGCAGGACGCCGGCCCGCCCCAGCGCGGGCAGGCGGGTCGCGACGAGGTTCCACGCGGTCGGCTTGCCGAGGAACAGCCCCTCGGACTTGCGGTCGCCGGAGACGAAGGCGACCCCACCGCGCGCGGCCCGCACCGGGTCGCGCAGCGGGACCGGCCGCCCGCGCAGCTCGGCGGTCCCCGTCGCCCCGGGATGCAGGCCGGCCAGGGCGCGCAGGACGTCGGAGGCGCCGCTGCCGAGCTGTCCGGCCAGCGCGTGGACGCGGCCCGCCGGGGCGGTGAGGGTGAAGCCGCCGAGCCGTCCCGGCACGCGCAGGTTCTCGATCCGCAGCGCGTGCGCCGGATCCTGGGCCGGCCCGCGCGCGGCGGACGGCCGGTGGCTGGTCTCGCCGAGCATCCGGGTGATCAGCTCGTCCACCGTCAGGCCGGCGGCGGGACCGGTGGCGACGTCGCGGCCGTCACGCAGCACGGTCACGACGTCGCACAGGTCGAGGACCTCGGCCAGCCGGTGGGAGACGAAGACGACCGAGCAGCCCGTGGCCGCGACCCGCCGGATCGCGGCGAACACGTGCCGGCTCTCGGCGTCGCTGAGGGTCGCGGTGGGCTCGTCGAGGATCACCAGCCGGGCGTTCTGGCCGAGCGCCTTGGCGATCTCGACCAGTTGCCGCTCGCCGATGCCGAGCGCCGACAGCGGCTGGTCCGGGTCGATGCGCTCCAGGCCCAGGTCGTCCAGGATCCGCCGGCACCGGGCCGCGGCCGCGCGCCGGCGGTTGACGAACGGCACGCCGATGTCGCCGAGCAGCATGTTGTCGAGCACGGTCAGAGCCGGTACGACGCTCAGCTCCTGGTCCACGAGCGCCACGCCCGCGCGCTGGGCGGCCTGGCGGCCGCGCAGCTCGACCGTCTCGCCGCCGATCACGATGCGGCCGCGGTCGGGCACGAGCTGCCCGGACAACATCTTCACCACCGTGCTCTTGCCCGCGCCGTTGTGCCCGCACAGGCCGTGGATCTCGCCGGCGCCCACGGTGAAGGAGACCGCCCGCACCGCGGGGACGCCGTTGAAGGCGTGGGCCAGCCCTTCCACGCGGAGCAGCGGACCGCTCCCCTCTGGCCGGCTCATGCGTGGCTCCGGCGGGCTCATGCGTGGCTGCACTGCTCGGCGAACTCGCCGACGTTCGCGGCGGTGACCCGTTCCTCCTGGACGGTCTCGCTGCGCGGCGGGTTCTTGCCGGTCAGGTACCGTACGACGTAGTCGGCGGTCTGCTCGGCGATGGTGCCCGGATCCTCGGTGGCGGTGCCGTACAGCTCGCCCGCCTTGATCGAGTCGATGCCGGCCTTGAAGCAGTTGCTGCTGGTGACGATCAGGCCGTCCTTGCCGCCGATCGTGAAGCCCGCCTGCTTGGCCGCCTGGATGATCGGCAGCGCCATGTAGTCGGCCATGCCGTACGCGGCCTGCACCCCGTCCTTGCCGTGCTTGGCCAGGAGCTGCTGGGCGATGGTGCCGGACAGCTGCGGATCCCAGTTGGCGTCCTGCTCGTCGACGACCTTGTACTGCGGCGCGGTCGCCAGGACCTTGTTGAAGCCCTTCATCCGGTGCTGGGTCACGAGCATGGACTTGGTGCCGGTCAGGACGATGATGTCGCCGGAGTCGCGGCCCTGGGCCTTGAGTCCCTCGATGATGTTCTGGGCGGCGTACTCGCCGAGCTTCTCGTTGTCCGAGAGCACCGACATCACCGCGTCCGCCACCGACGGGTCGGGCGGGCCGTCGAAGACGAGCACCGGGACGCCGGCCGCCCCGGCCTTCTTGATCGGCACCGCCATCGCCGTGGTGTCGAGGATGGAGACCACGATGAGGTCCGGCTTCTGCGCCACGGCCTGGTTGAACTTCTGGACCTGGGTGCCCGGATCCATGGTGGTCATGTCGCCGATCTGCACGCCGGTGGGCGCCAGGCGTTCGGTGAAGACCTTGTTGAAGTAGGCGCCCCACGGGTTGCCGTTCCCGTAGCCGACCAGGGCGATCGTCCGGCCCGACAGCGACGTCCCGGAGGCGCCGCCGGACGGGGACGGCGCGGTGGGCTGACCGCCGCAGGCCGCGATCAGCAGGGTGAGTCCGAGTGTGGCGGCGGCGAGGGATCTGGTGCGGAACATGGTTCTCCTTCGACCCTTCGGCGTGATGGGGGGTGAGGGCTCGCGCCGTCGTCAGGACGCGGGGGTCACAGGAGCCGCGCGAAGTCGGCCATCTCCTGGTCGGGGTCGAGCACGGGCTGCAGGAGCAGCTCATCGATGCCGGACGCTTCGAGGGTGGCGACGCGTTTGACCAGGTCGTCGGGGGTTCCGACGAGGCCGAGCTTGTCGACCAGGGAGGGGACGATCAGGTCACGGTCCTGGGGGTAGATGCGGCCGAGGTAGTTCTCGTACAGGACGAAGTGGCGGTCGTCGGCGGTGGCGGTGGTGCCGCGCCGGTCGAGCAGCCGCCGCACCGCGTCGGCCTCGTCGGGTTCGAGCCCGTCCAGGAACGAGGGGTTGTCGGCGGCGAAGGTGAGCAGCGCCATGGCGACGTGACCCATGGAGTCGCGGGCGAGGTCGCCGTGCGGGTTCTCGCCGTCGGCGAGGATGTGCATCGAGGTCATCACGTACGAGGTCGTCGGCGTGGTCACGCCGGCCTCGGCGGCCCCGGCCCGGTGCGCCTCGCCGAACGCCTGCCAGGCCGCCGGGTCGAGCAGGCCGAAGGAGATGGTGCCCGCGCCACGGCGGCCGGCGATGCGCGCGGCCTTGAGCCCGAAGGCGGCCACCACGAACTCGATCGGGTCGGTGGTGTCGACGTAGTCGCCGACGTGCAGGAAGCGCACGTCACGGGTGCGCTCGCCCTCGCTGTACTCGGTGGGGCGGCCCGCGGTGAGGTCCTGGAGCTGGCGGGTGAAACGTTCCAGGGTGGCCATCGTGGTGGGCTTCATGCCCAGGGTGCGCCGGGCGGTGTTGCCGGTGCCGACGCCGCAGATGACGCGGCCGGGCGCGAGGGCGTTGAGGCTGGCGAGGGCCGCCGCGCAGGCGGGGGCCGAGCGCAGGGCGGGCGAGGTGACGCCGATGCCGAGCCGGATGCGGCTGGTGGCCTTGGCGCACAGGGCCAGGCCGACGAAGGGATCCCCGTTGACCATGGGCGTGTCGTAGACCCAGAAGCTGTCGTACCCGAGTTCCTCCGCCTTGGCCGCCAGGTCTTCCACCCCTGGCTTGGCCGTGACCACGATGCCCTTGCGCATGCCGCATCTCCTCGATTGCGAGCCAGGACCTACTTACTGAGCGCATAGTTACTGCGAGCGCGAGAGGTGTCAAGATGTGCGCGTGAACGTAGGACGGGACGGTAATGTCAGCGCGTCGAGGTCGGCATCGGGGAGGATCGGGGATGGTCGCGAAGCGTCGCGGTCCGCGGCGGGGTGGCAATCCCCCGCTCGTCTGGCTGGACGAACCCTCCAGCGATCTCTGGGACGAAGACCTCTCGGACGTGACCAAGGCCCTGCTGGGCTCCGCGGTCCTCTGCTTCGCCGAGAAGGGGTTCCAGGCGACGACGACCCGCGACATCACGGGCAAGGTCGGGCTCACCCCCGGCGCCCTTTACGTGCACTTCTCCACCAAGGAGGAGGTGCTGTTCGAGATCGTGCGCAGCGGTCACCGCCGGGCCCTGGAGGCGCTGCGGGCGACGCTGCCGGGCGACGACCCGGAGACCCACCTGCGGCAGGTGGTCGCGGTGTTCGTGGAGTGGCACGCCGAGCACCACACGACGGCGCGGGTCTGCCAGTACGAGCTGACCCCGCTCTCGGCCGAGCACTACGCGGAGATCCTCGACCTGCGCGGGCAGTTCAACGCCATCTTCAGGGACGCGGTCGGCCGGATCGTCGACGGCGCGACGGCCGACCAGGACGACGTCAGCCGCCTGGCGCGCTCGATCCTGTCGCTGGGGGTCGACCTGGTCCGCTGGTACCGGCTGGGCGGCACCGACACCCCGGCCTCGCTCGGCGCGTTCTACGCCGACCTGGCCGTCCACATGACCGCCGCCGTCCGCGGCCGTCGCCCCACGAGCGCGTAGCGCCCGCTTCGTGCTTGACAAGCACCGCTCTCGTTACTAACTATGCGCTCAGTAAGCGATGAGGTCCCGCCCGGCTCCAGAAAGGCTGCCGAACGAGATGCACGGCTTGATGCAGGAGCACGCCCTGGCCCTCCCCCTGATCTTCCGCCGGGTGGAGCGCCAATTCGGGCACAAGCGGGTGGTGACGGGCCGCGTGGACGGCGAGACCACCGCGACCTGGGCCGAGATCTGCGCGCGCACCCGGCGGCTGGCGGCGGCGCTGGACCGGCTCGGCGTCCCCATCGGCGCCCGGGTCGGCACGTTCGGCTGGAACAGCCGGCAGCACGTCGAGCTGTATCTCGCGGTGCCGTGCGCCGGGCGGGTCCTGCACACGATCAACCACCGGCTCTTCCACGAGCAGATCCGCTACATCGTCGACGACGCCGCCGACGACGTGCTCTTCGTCGACCGTTCGCTGCTGCCCGTGGTGTGGCCGTCGGTCGGGAAGCTGGCCGGCCCCCGTCACATCGTGGTCATGGACGACGGCGCCGACGCCCCGCTGCCCGACGACCCGAGGATCCTCGACTACGACACGTTGCTCGCCGAGGTCACGCCGCACGCCGGCGACTTCTCCATCGCAGACGAGAACACCGCGGCGGCGCTCTGCTACACCTCCGGCACCACCGGCGACCCGAAGGGCGTCCTCTACAGCCACCGGTCCATGGTCCTGCACTCCCTGCTGCTGCTCATGGTCGACACCTTCGGGATCAACGAGCGCGACGTGGTGATGCCGGTGGTGCCGATGTTCCACGTCAACGCCTGGGGGCTCCCGTACGCGGCGATGTTGTGCGGCGCGGACCTCGTCCTGCCCGGTCCGGCGATGCGGCCCGTGGAGCTGATCGCGCAGATGGAACGGCATCGCGTCACCTTCACCGGCGCGGTGCCCACGGTGTGGCGCAGCCTGGAGCCGCTGCTGAAGGAGCACGACCTGTCCAGCCTGCGGACGATCATCTGCGGCGGCGGCGCGGTGGACGGAGCGCTGTCGCGCTCGTACGAGGAGGCCATCGGGATCCCCCTCACCAACGCCTGGGGGATGACGGAGACCAGCCCGGTGGTGACGGTGGCGCGGCTGTCCACCGTGCACGACGACCTGGACCCGGACGCGCGGCGCGCGGTCATCGGCACGCCCGGCCCGGCGATCCCGCTCACCGAGCTGCGGCTGGCCGCCGACGACGGCACGGAGATCGCGTGGGACGGTGTCACACCGGGCGAGCTGCAGGTGTCCGGCCCCACCATCGCCGCCCGGTACGTGGGCGAGGAGCGGCCGGGCCCGGCGTTCACCGACGACGGCTGGCTCAGGACCGGCGACGTGGCCACCATCGACGCCCACGGCTACGTGCGCATCGTCGACCGGACGAAGGACCTGGTGAAGTCGGGAGGCGAGTGGATCTCCTCGGTCGAGCTGGAGGGCGCCATCATGGCCGACCCCCGGGTCGCCGAGGCGGCCGTGATCGGCGTGCCCCACCCCCGCTGGGGGGAACGGCCCGTCGCGTACGTGGTCCGCCGGCCCGATGCCGACCTCACCGCCGACGACGTACGCGAGCATCTGACCGCGCACGTCGCCCGCTGGTGGATCCCCGAGGAGGTGCACTTCGTCCCCGAGATCCCGAAGACGGCGACCGGGAAGTTCTCCAAACGACAGCTCCGCCTGCAGCGCCGGTCCGACGACAACCCCCCACAGGAGTGAGCCACCATGCCCATCCAGCCTCGTCTCATCGTCACCGGCCGGGAGCCCGACGGCACCTCGGTGTTCGTCACCGACCGGCCCGCCGAGCCGATCTCCGTCGGCGCCATCCCCGGCTCGGAGTTCTACCTGATGTGGGGCACCGAGGACGGCACCGCCACGGTCGGCACCAAGCCGCGGCAGCCGACGACCTTCCCGTTCTTCCCCGGCGCCGGCGGCACCCGCATCCTGTTCCTGCGCTGGGCCCCCGACTCCTCCGCCCCCGAGCAGCTCGGCGACCCCGGCGAGCTGGCCGCCGAGGCCGCCGGGAAACTGCCGGGCCTGATGGACGTGTTCGAGCCCGACAACCCCGGCATGCACACCACCGACACCGTCGACTACGGCATCTGCCTGGAGGGCGAGCTGCACCTGGAGCTCGACGACGGCCAGGAGGTCAAGCTGACCCCCGGCGCCGTCGTGGTCCAGCAGGGCACCCGCCACGCCTGGCACAACCGCGGCGACCGGCCGGCGCTGATGTGCTACGTCCTGATCGGCGCCGAACGCGACTCCTGACCCGCGGCCGAGGCAGCGGCAGAGACCCCCACGTTTCGCCCGAAAGGCCATCCGCCTATGGACCGACTGTTGTTCGACGACGAGCACGACCTGTTCAGGGCCTCAGTGGCCGCGTTCGCCGCGCGCGAGCTGCTGCCTCACCAGGAACGTTTCGCCGCCGAACGGCGCATCGGCCGGGCCGCCTGGCGCGCGGCCGGCGAGTGCAACTGCACGGCGGGTACGGCTGCATGACCGAGTACCGCCTGGACCGACGCCCGCGTCACCTAGATCTGGGCGGGCTCGAACGAGATCATGAAGGAACTCATCGGCCGCGACCTCGGCCTCTGACCGGAGCGGACGTCGATGAACCTTTCCGAGGAGAGCTGGGAACTGCTGCGCGCCTACGGCATGGACGACAGTCTCGTCAGCGCGTGGTGCAGCGGACTGAGCGTGGCGGAGGCGGCGACGCGACTGCGGGCCGACCTGGCTTCGGCCACACCATGCACCTGGGAGCGCATCGAGGACGGCCTTGACCCGGCGTCGCCGCGCGAAGGAGTGGTCTGGATCGGCGAGCAGGCACCGGGCTGGGTGCAGATCATCGCCTACGAGGGTTACCACTTGGCGCTTCCCGAGCCGCAACAGTCACTGACGGCGAACGGCGGCGAGCTGCTCTACCTCGGATGGCCCCTGTACGAGACCGAAGGTATGGACGATCTTGAGTACGTGGCCGACGGCCGGCCGACGACCACCGTCTGCCTGGTCGCCCCCGACGTGCGGGCCGGCCGCGAGCCGGACGCCCTCAACGCCCACATGAAGGGGCTCGCGCTGGGAGCCGACCACGACCCGGACACCATCTCGGACGCCGCGTTCGCTCTGATCGGCCGGGTGACCGGCGAGCAGTTGAGCGCCGACTGGCTGCGGGCCGAGCACACGCGATACGTCATCCCGATGGGTGCGTGGAACCCTTGATACCCGCCTCCGTCAGACGGGCGGCATCAAGTCGCTATCGCTGATGGTGTACGTAAGCGCGGGGTAGGTGAAGTCCGTCTCTTGGTTCTCGCGGCGCCGTAGTTGGTAGAACTCGCGCTTCTGGTCGTCGTCGGCCGAGGTGAGGCGTGCGCCGTCCGCGAAGCGAGGCTGGCCGTCGCGAAAGCGCACCAAGGTTTTCGAGGTTCGGAAGGTCACGCCCAGCCAGCGGTTCTCGGCCGGGTGGGTGGACTTGTCCAACACGATTTTGTGTTTGTGGCGGCGGTTCAGGCCCACGGAGAAGACGACGGCGCTGTTGTGAGTCAAGGGAATCTCGACGATGTCGCCGTCGGGCTCTTTCGATTCGACGATCAGCTTTCTCGGTGGATTCGCCTCGAGATGCTCGTAGCAGGAGAAGACGGCGATGGACGACTCGTCCGCCAGATCGAGGGCCTGGTCGGAATGGCTGCCCATGGTCGTGTAGGCGTCGGTGTAGATCTCGATGAGGGCGTTGTTGAATCCGGCCGCCGGTGACGTGCATTGTTCGATCTGCTGGGCCAGTCGCTCGTGCACCGCCTGGAAACGTTGTGCCGGCGTGTCGTATCGGGTGGTGGTGCGTACGAGAGGTACGCCACCCGTCTCGTCCACCTTGACCAGGACGGCTCCCGACCGTCCTTTTCCCACGTCCTCGAAGCACGTCGATGCGCTCAGCTCCGCGAAGAGATCGCCTTGAATCGGCAGGATGTACGAGCGGATCTCTTCCAGAGCCCTACGCTCGGGGGGCAAGGTAGTCTCCCATGTTCATGCTGAAGAGAAATCCGTCGCCGTAATCGATGAAGGACTGGGTCCTGTTCTCCTCGGCGTACAGCTTGCGCAGTTCGTTCCTGCCCTCGGGAGTAGGGGGTTCCAGCTTTGTCAGGCCGCCGCTTCTCTTGAGGTACGTCTGGCCGTTCTTGTGCACGGCTTCGGCGTGAGAACAGCGGACCACATAACCCAGGCGGGTCGGGAGCAGGTCGGCGTCCAGGGCCGAGGGCCGGACTTCATGCGTGTAGAGGCGGTTGGTGGACAGCGGCATGAAGAAGACGGAGCCGGGATAGAGCGTGAGGGTGAACTGCTGGGGAAGAGCGCGGTCTGCGGCCGGTTCTTTGAGGCGGAAGTGGAGCTTGGTCAGGCCGCTGACACCGTTCAGACCGTGGTCGAAGGCGTCCAAGGGGCGCAGTTTGTCGAGCTGGTCGTAGAAGGTGCAGAAGGCCATGATGCCGTTGACGGGCATGTCCTTGGTCTTGTCGGCATGGGACGAGATCCTGGCCTTGGCCTGCTTGCGCTCGGCGTCGGCCGGGGTGTTGTGGTAGATCTGCGCGAGGACGTGATTCAGCGGTGCGTGGTCCCGGAATACAGCGTCGGCCTCGTCGTTCAGGGCTTCGACGATCCGTGTGTCCGTCGCGGAGAAGTTCTCGGTCGGTCCCGAGAGGTTCGTGGAGCATCGCAGCAGGCGGAAGTGCAGGTCGTCGCCGTCTCGCGTGACGGGGGTCAGATAGATTCCGGTGCGATGGGCCGTACCCGGTTTGGTGGACTCCGTGAGTGACTGGAAGGCGTGCTCCGAACAGATGCGGGTGAAGTGGTCGGAGCCGGGATCGAAGAAGCGGCGGTAATACACGCCGACGCCGTGCACACCGACGGGAACCTGGCCGAGGTCCACCGGTCGCCACGGCCGGTGGGCCTCCTCGTCGTAGCCGTACGAAAGGTCCCGGACGACGAGCACCCGCGCGGCCGCGTCGATTTCATGACCGCTGATTCTGGATATGTCGCCGCACAGGTATACGGTCTTCTGGCTCAAGCCGGGCCCGTTGGCGAGAAAGTCGTCCAGGGTGAGCACGAGCCCACTGAAATTCTGGATCGTGTCATCGTCTCGCGGTAAGGACGACGACACGATCAGGAACCTATTCGCATTCTCGATACGAGCGGCTTTCCGCCCTGTCGTGTGCATGGAACCGTACACGGTGCCACTGTATCGAACGACGTCCTCACGCCATGAGATCGGCGATCGCGGCGTGGACCAAAGCCTTCTCCTCGCCGGACAGGTCCATGGGACGGTGGGTGAAGGCGTTGTTCGTGTGCGGGCGGGCCGGTATCCCCGCCGCCCTGGCATCTGGTCGTCGAAGTCGAGGTGGACACCGGCGACGACCTGGCCGGGGCAGGAGTTCTTCGCCCGCCAGTGGAGACTCAGAGCCTGTCGCGGCGAGGCCGGCAGCCACCTTGAGCTGCTCAAGGCCGCCATAGGCCCACTCCACCCGCCGGCCCGGCCACGTACGGGCGAGTGTCGCCAAGGCCGCTAGCCGGTAGCTCTGATCGTCGTCGCAGCGACAGAACAGCAGCAGCCGTCGTTCGTCATGGTCGATTAGACACGCACCCTCGCTTTCTGCCGATGGCCAGTTCGCCCTTGGTGGCGAAGGCCAGGTCGATCGCCCATCTGCGCTGGTCACACCGTGAATGGTGACTGCTGTGCCAGGAGGCTCTCACGGCCCGATGCGGCCTCCGTCCGGGGTCTCGCCATGTCGCCGGCCCCGGACCGGGCTGGCGAACCCGCCCCGGCCGCGGAGGTGTCCTCGCGTTCGTTCGCCGCCGGGGTACAGCTCTTCGGTCGAGGCTCACTTCTCCTGGAGCACGTAAGTGGCCGGGAACGCGTTCAGTCATGTCAGAGGTCGACCTCGGCGAGGTGGTCGGCGTTCCCGCCGCGCCATTCGACCAGGAAGAGGCTCGCGTCATCACTTGTCGTCCCCTGCCTTTGGCGCATCAGTGAGTGAGAGAGGCTTCGTACCATCTGCTGCGCAGTTTTCGTCATGGGGCCGACGTGCTCGATGGACTTGATCAGACGTTCTTCGCCGAACTGCTCACCGCCGGTCTCGTGCTCTTCGACGAGACCATCGGTGTAGAACAGCACCCGATCATGACGCGCGAGCTGGCGCGTGTTGATCTGCGGGGTGGCACCGCCAAAGCCGACCGGTAGGGTGCCCGCACCCTCCAACGCCTCGATGACCCGGTTGCCGCGGATCAGCAACGGCGCCGGGTGCCCTGCGTTGACCCATTCCAAGTAGCCCGACCCGATGTCAAGACGCGCCATCTGCGCCGTGACGAACTGGTCGGGGCCGAACTGGTCGTTGATGGCCGCGTCCATGAATTCGTACAGTTCGGCAAGTGCGACATCAGCGCGTCTGGCGTGCCGATAGGCGCCGATGGCCACGGTCGCCAGCACAGCCGCGTTCATGCCATGGCCCATCGCGTCGATGACGGCCATGTTCAGGACTTCGTCGTTGAGGGCGTAGTCCAGGCTGTCCCCGGCGACGTCATAGGCGGGCTCCAGGATGCCGGCGACCGCGACCTGTGGGGTCACCATGGACAACGGGGGCAACAGCGACCATTGGATTTCCGCGGACACGCTCATCGGCTCGCGACGCCGTGCCATGAAGAACTGATCCGTATAACTGTTCTTGGTGACGAGCATGTCGGCGACCAGACCGGCCAGCCGTCGCAGCAATCGGCGGTCGTCGTCGTCGACGGTGCTGAGCGTCAGCGCCATCACCCCGACCTCGTCACTGCCATCGAGGAGCGGCAGGAACATCCGGATGCCGTCGCTCACCGGATGCTCCACCCTCGTCTCGCTGACAAAGGCCTCACCTGCCCACGACCCGTCAATGGGCAAGGGATCGCCGCCCGTGAGCCCCCTGCCCGGCAGCGGCACCAACATCACCTGGTCGTAGTCCTGCAGCAGGATCGACACATCCCAGCCACCGATCTTGCGTACCTCCTCCGCGACCAGCGGAGCGATGAGCTGTGGCGGCATAGTGTGAGCCCGGTCCAGCAATTGCCCCAGCAACCGCTCGCCGAAACCTTCCGACCGGTCCACCACAAGCCGGGCCCCTTTGGGGCTCCCCGGCGCACGTCCTGTCATAACTGATTCAGTCCCCCCGTAGCAGATTCCTTTCTGCCGGTACCCGGCCTTGAACCAGCACCGGCCTCTTTTGGCGTGGAATTGGCCGAGGACACTGTCCGGCCGGCCGGCGTCAGGCGATGTTTGAGGCTTCTTGACCCGCTACAGGTACTGGCCCGCCTCGGCGCTGTCCGTCTTCGATACACGCACCGACACCACGTTGGCGAGGTTGACGACCATGCCGTGCAACTCGGCCTCACTGTCGTATCTCGCCCGCATCAACACCAGACTGCGCCGCTCGTCCACAGCACGAGCGATCGCCGTCACCGCCTCCGGCTCCCCGTCGAAGTCCCCGCTCGTCACGGAGACGTCTTCACCGCCCACCAGGTGGAATCGAATGATCAGCACGACATTCTCGGACACGGCCGGCTCCCTTCGCCAGAATCCGCAAGAGATACCTGCCCGGTGTTGCACGCAGTACGCATCGGAGGTTTCCTGGCACTCGCCTTGACGTCGATCCGAATGACCGGGTGGACGCCTGCCGACGGGTGTTCGCCGGCGACACACGATGGACCGTCGTTCGCGGCGGCGAGCTGGAGGAAGACGACACCCCAGGCCTGCCCGTACGGAGCCGGCACGTCGGCGACCCCATCATCGAGAGCAACCTCACCCGCCGCATTGACTTCGCGTAGCGTAATCAAGGTGACGCATCAAGACACGCCGAACGACCCGCCACACGACGCGGTGGCTCCGGTTGCCGCGCTGGTCGACGCCTGTCGGCACTTCGCCACCCACGTGCGGTTGTTGGCCGACCAGCTCGGCGCGGTGGAGCTGAGCGACGATGACGTCGAGCTGGTTCACCAGGCCGTCCATCAGGTTTTCACCGCGGCAGGGCTGGCGGGCGCACTCGCCACCGGGCTGCAACGGCACACCGGCGAGCAGGACTGCCCGCACTACAACGTACTCACCGACGCCGAGTGGGCACCGCTGGCAGAGAACGGCCGACACGAACGCAAGGCCGTCTACGGGTGCGAGTTGCAGCCCGGCCACACGGGCGCCCACGCGGCGCACGTCCAGCTGCTGCCCGGACCCGACAGGTTCATCTGGATCCGCTGGGACATCCGCGCCCGCGAACTCGTCACGCTGCCGCCGTGCCCGGCCGAACGCGCCGACCCCGATCCTGATCCCCGATCCCCCTACGGGGACGAGCCGGCGCCGTGCCTGCTGTTCGAAGGGCACATCGAACGTCACCGTTACTGACTCCTGCACTTCCTGGTTTCGGCAGGCGCGGTGTTTTCCCGCGTCGAGCACTCACTGTGCCGTCTTGGCCGGGACGCGGATCAGCAGAGCCTCGGGGGCGACCGCGATGCGGGTGGTGGTGCCGGGCTTGATCAGGTCTCCGTCGTACTGCCTGGGCATGGGCCGTGCGGTGTCCACCCGGATCGTCCGGGCGGTGAACCGCTCGATGCGGCGGTCCTCGCGCCGCGATCGGGTAAAAAGGCGGACGGCGACGCCCAGCCAGTCCCGCAGACCGTACGGGGAGAGCACCAAGACGTCGAGGCGGCCGTCGTCCGGTTCGGCGGCGGGGAACAGATGCAGCCCACCCTGTACCCGGCCGACGTTCCCGACCAGCACCATCCTGACCCGCCGGCGGAAGGGCGGGCCGTCGTCCAGACGCAGAGTGACCCGGAATGGCCGATCGCGCAGCCGCGACAGCGCACCGAAGACGTAGGCGAGGGCACCAAAGCGGCTCTTGGACGTCTCCGTGGTGCTCTCCAGCATCGCCGCGTCCAGCCCGATGCCTGCCATGACCGCGAACGTCTCACCGTCGATCTCGCCCAGGTCGACGGCGCGAGTGCGTCCGGTGACACCGGTGGCGATGCCTTCGGCCAGCGTCGTGCCCAGGGCGAGGTTCTGGGCCAGCAGATTGCCCGTACCGGCGGAGAGCACTGCCACCGGCACCCCGCTGCCCACCAGCCCGTGAATGACCGCCCGCACGGTGCCATCACCCCCGCAGGTGAAGACCAGGTCCACCTGTTCGTCCACGGCCCGCCGGGCCAGGCCCTGCCCGTTGTCCTCGATCGTGGTCTCGAACCAGAGCGGCTCGGCCCAGTCGTGCTTGGCCAGCTCAGCGATCACCTCAGCCCGGCGCAGGTCCAGATCGGGCACCTTGGTGGGATTCACGATCACAGCTGCGTGGCGCATGTCCCTACCTCCATGGAAGACGTGGCCTCGATGCGAAGGCCACGCACAACCTGCTGAAGGCCGCCTTCGTGCAGAGGAAGACCGGGCGGGTGGCGATGGACTGGTCGAGTGGCGGACCCGATCGCGAAGACGATGGCCGTGACGGGGACCTCACCGCATCGCGTGGTCAGCGGCGAGCGGCATGAGCCTGTGCAAGACGTTGCGGTAGGCGCGCAGGGCCATCCTCAGCCGCTCGGTCTCCGTAGCGTCCTGGTCGGTGTTCTTCCAGGGCTCCCGGAGCTCACCCAGGCGGCGTTCCAGCGTCTCGTGGACGGCGGTCATCACTTCGTCCACGAGCTCGTCGGCTCGCTGGACGGCTTCGCGCGGGTCGTCCACGAAGAACGCTTGGAGATCGTGCCAGCGCTGCAGGACATCGCTGGAGTCGCTGCCGAGCAACGAGCCGTGTTGTGGCGGCGCGGGCTCGGCCGCCGGGTCGAAGACGAGTTCATCAGAGGTGACGGACAGCGGCCTGTCGGGTTCTCGGGCCGACGCGGGCCGGGGTGGAGGTACGGCGGTGGCGTCGTCGAGACGCTCTTCGTCGTCGCCCATGTTCATGCGATCAGCTCTCTTGAGTCGCCGTGCAGGTGGGGTGGCGGTCACGGGCACCGGCGGCTGGTGGCGGGCGGTCCTCGTCGCAGGACGATGGGAGGCGCTGGCCAGGATCACCAGGTACCAGGTCATGCCGGTCAGGTCTGCCTCCCGGAGACGAGATGCAGCAGCGGGCCAGCCTCCCGTGGACTCGCCGGGCCGCCTGTCGGAGCCGTACTTCTTGAGCCAACCTCCCCACGTGCGGTACGGACACAGCCGATTCCGGAAGAGTTCATCAGCACAGCCGATCACCGAGGCCGCGGCACGACGTCGAAGCCGTCCGGCGGTGGTACGGCAGGCGGCCCGGATCGGTCGGCTCCGTCCGGCGTCGCCGGTATGGGCCTGCCGGAGGGATCGGCCTGCCGGAGGGATCTGAGCGGTGATCAGCTAGGGTGATGAGCTTTGCTCGGAGCGCCGGTGGCTGTCCGCCGGCCAGCGGTATTGGCTGGGGCTGTCTGGCTGCCCGTCTTGGGGCGATGGGCGTCGGCAGCGACGCCCGAGCGCCGGCCAGCGGACGGGAGGGCGGCCATGGCGAGGACTGACCAGGCGCCGGAGACCAGGCCGCTACCGACCGGCGATCACGATCGGATGGCGCTCATGACCGGTGTCGGCGTCCCCAGCCGTAAGAGGCCTGTCCTCGACCTCGCGCCCAAGTGTCACGTCGATGCGGCAGATGGCTGTCGCAGACTCGATGCACCGTTGGACGCCTCGCTTCTCGCCGACCGCTACCGTCTGCTCCGACCTCTTGGGCGGGGCGGCATGGGAACGGTCTGGCACGGTCATGACGAGCTCCTGACCCGCGAGGTCGCGATCAAGGAAGTGCCGCTGCCCGACGGGCCCGAACGGACGATCGTGGCCGAGCGCACACGTCAGGAGGCACGCGTCACGGCCCGCATCAGCCATCCCAATGTCGCGGCCGTGTACGACGTCGTCGAGGTGTCCGGTCAGCCCTGGATCGTGCTGGAACTGGTGCGTTCTCGAACGCTCGGTCAAACGGTGGCCCAGGACGGGCCGCTGTCTCCCCGCACGGTGGCGAAGATCGGGCTGGAGCTGCTGCGAGGGTTGTGCGCCGCTCACGCGGCCGGGATCGTGCACCTGGACGTCAAGCCGGACAACGTGCTGCTGGCTCATGACGGCCGCGTGGTCCTGACGGACTTCGGTATCGCCGTGATGGACGGCGATGCCTCCCTCACCCCGGCCGGAACGCTGACGGGCACCATGGCTTACCTGGCTCCCGAGCGGGTCACCGGCGATACTCGCCAGCAGTCGGACCTGTGGTCGCTGGGCGCCACCCTTTTCATGGCCGTCGAAGGGCGGCCCCCCTTCTGCCGTGACACGACGATTCATACGCTCGTCGCCGTGCTCGCCGACCCACCGGACCCCTTCCAGCGGGCTGGACCGCTCGCGGCCGTGCTCGCCGGCCTGCTCGACAAGAACCCCGCCACACGGCTGGACGCGGCCGGCGCGCGCGAGCAACTCCGGCACGTGGCAGGCCTATGGCCGCTGAAGGACGAGCCGGCAGCGACCGCCGTCTTCCCCGGCGCTGAATCTGCCGCCGGGCGGGGTCACCGGCGGCGCAGCCCCGTCAGGCACATTCGGGGGCCGGCGTCGATCAGCGTGGGATCGGCGCTGCGCCGCGGCGGCGCGTTGCGCACCTCGACGTTGACGCGGTCAGCGGGAAACATGACGGTGACCGGTGCGCCGGGTCAACGGCCACGCCTTGCCCGCCGACTTCCCTGATCCAGGACTCCGGTTCGTGCGGTGGGCTTACGGGTGTGGCCGACGCCCGCGCTGGCTGACCGACCCGGACGCGGTCTTCTCCGAGCTGGTCGGCCAGGCCGCCGCCGAGCTGTACGCGGCGGTGGCGCCGCTGACCTCGGCGGAGCGTCGGGGCGGCTGATCCGGCGGAGATCTACCCGGGGCTGGGCAGGCGCTCACCGGGGCTTCGCGGCGGGGGCGGGGTGGAGGGTGGTGATGCCGGTGAGGACGAGGTCGATGCCGGTGAGGAACTGTTCGCGGTCGTCGTGGTCGCGCATCTGCTCCGCGATGGCCCGGATGAACGGGTAGTCATCGGGGTCGAGCTCCTGCCAGGCGCTGGACGCGGTGTCGAGGAACGCGGCGCGGTCCGCTGCTGATGCGGGGGCGGTGTCGTCGCTCTGGCGGGTCTGGGTGGTGGCGCCGAGCAGGTAGTGGACCAGCGTCGAGGCCGTGGTGAACCAGTCGGCTCGCGGTACGCCGAGCGCGCGGACCGGCCGGCCGATGCGTTCGAAGATCCGCAGGGTCACCGGGCCCCAGGGGTTGCGGGTGAACTGGGTCGCGAGCTGGGCGGCGAGCCATGAGTGTGCGGTGACCGCGTCGAAGAGGCCGAGCGCGACGGCGCGGATGTCGTCCTGGGGCGTGCCGGCGGTTTCGCGCGCCCGGACGATTCCGGCGGGCCCGCCCGCCCGGGTGGTTGCGGCAGGACGCGTGTCCGAGGTGGTTTCGGCGGGGTGCGCATCCAGGGCAGCTTCGGCGGGGTGGGCGTCCAGGGCGGTGGCGACGACGGCGTCGGTCGCGGCTTCCAGCAGTTCGCTCATGTTGCCGATGTGCCAGTAGATCGCGCCTGAGCCGGTGGCCAACCGGCTGGTCAGCGCCCGGACCGTCAGGGCGTCCTCGCCCTCCGCGTCGAGCAGCTCGACAGCGGTCTCGATGATGCGTTCGCGGGTGAGCACCTGCCTGCGTCGCTCTGACTGACGTGTCCGTGGGGCCATGCCGGTCATTCTCGCAGGTTTGGAGCAGTGGTCCAACATGGAGTACCGTTCCATCCATGGAGCAGTGCTCCAGAAGCTGCCTGGCGTCTCACCGGGCGGTCGTGATCGAAGGAGGCTCAACGTGAACGACGTGGTGATCGTGGGTGCGGGCCCCGTGGGCCTGTTCCTCGCCGGCGAGCTGGCGCTGGCGGGCTGCTCGGTCCTGGTGCTGGAGCGGGATCAGGAGAAGAGCTCGCCGTGGAAGGCGCTCCCGCTGGGGTTGCGGGGGCTGAACGCCGGATCGATGGAGACGTTCTACCGCCGGGGGATGCTGGACGAGCTGCTGAAAGCCTCCCGCGCCGACGGGAAGACGGTCGGCGCGGATCCCGGCGCGCACGAAGCGCCGGCCCCTCGTGGGGTGAGCCACTTCGCGGGCATGCGGCTCGACCCGGCCGGCATCGACACCGCCGCCCTGCCGTTCCGGCTGCCCAGCCCGGCGATGGAGGGCATCATGACCAGCCTCGACGCGGTCGAGACGGTGCTGGCGGAGCGGGCGGCCGCGCTCGGCGTACAGATCCTGCGGGGTGCCGCCGTCGAAGCCGTGAGCCAGGAAGGCGACACCGTCGTCGCCCGAGCCGGCGGGCGCGAGCACCGGGCGCGCTGGCTCGTGGGATGCGACGGCGGACGCAGCACGGTACGGCAACTGGCGGGCTTCACCTTCACCGGCACCGAGCCGCTGTTCACCGGCTACACCGCCCACGTCACGCTCGCCGATCCACAGCAGCTGAGCCTGGGCTTCAACCTGACGCCGACCGGCATGTACCTGCGCACGCCCTTCGAGGGGCACCTCGGCATGATGGACTTCGACGGAGGTACGTTCGACCGCTCTCAGCCGCTGACCCGTGAGCACCTGCAGACGGTCCTGCGCCGCGTCTCCGGCACCGACGCCACGATCACCGAGGTCCATCGCGCCTCCAGTTTCACCGACCGCGCGATGCAGGCCACGACCTACCGCGACGGCCGCATCCTGCTCGCCGGCGACGCCGCCCACATCCACTCCCCGCTCGGCGGCCAGGGCCTCAACCTCGGCATCGGCGACGCCGTGAACCTCGGCTGGAAACTCGCCGCCACCGTCCACGGCACCGCCCCGGACGGCCTGCTCGACACCTACACCGCCGAACGTCACCCCGTCGGCGCGGCCGTCCTCGACTGGTCCCGCGCCCAGGTCGCGACCATGAACCCCGGCCCCAACGCCCCGGCTCTGCGCCGGCTGCTGCACCACCTGCTCGGCACCCGCGAGGGCACCACCCACGTGTATCGGAGCACCTCGGGGCTGTCCCACCGCTACGACCTGGGCGACGATCGGCCGCTCGTCGGCCGGACCGCCCCGGACTTCCGCCTCGCCGACGGCACCCGCCTCGGCGACCTGCTCCGCGAAGGACACGGTGTCGCCCTCGACTTCACCGCTGGCGGGCGCCTGCACGACGCCGCGACGACCTGGAAGAGCAGGCTCCGCTACGCGGCCGGACCGGTGCGGGACGACCTCGGCTTCGGCGCCCTGCTGATCCGCCCTGACGGCATCGTCGCCTGGGCCGACGACCACTCCCCCGACGTCGAGGCGTTCCGGGATGCCGTGACCCGCTGGCTCGGCGACCCGACACCCTGACCGAACACCGCAGAAGCCGACCGGCACGCGGCGGGCGTACCAGCCCCCGCGGGCCGGATCCGTTCCGATTCAGAAAGCGTGAACCCCCATGCCGACCCAGCCCGAGCTGAACAAGGAAGTGGTCCGCCGCTTCTACGAAGCCGTCCTCCGGACACCCGGTGGCCCGGACTTCGCCACGATCAAAGAGCTGACCGACGAGCAGGAGGTCGAGCTGAACTGGGGTCACCCCGACAGCGGCGTCCACCGGGGAGCCGCCATCGGGCCGGCCCGGCACCGGATGCACGAGCTGACCGGGCTGGACCTCTCGGCCATCACCATCGACGAACTCATCGCCGACGGTCCCACCCGCGTCGTCGTGGTGGCCACGAACAGCGGCGCCGACCTGCACGGCAACCCGTGGCGGATGACCGTGCTCGAACTGGTCGACGTGGTGCACGGCAAGATCACCAGAAAGCGCTCGTTCTACCAGGACACCGCGCTGCTCCGGGACATCTCACTCGAACGCGAGGCGGCACGCGCCTGAACCGGCGTCCAGCGCCACTGACGGGCCTCAGCACCAGGGGCCCTCGGCGGACGGCTCGTCCCCTGACGGCGGCCGTAACGGCCGTCCGGGGACGAGCGCTCACGTCAGGGACGGCTCAGCCGCGGACGGGTCCGCCGCCACGCGGTGACGATCAGGGCGACGAGCCCGATCACGGGTACGGAGCTGATCGCCCAGCTGATCCCCAGGGGCGGGCCCGGCTGCTCCGGCACGTTGATCACCGCGTCGCCCGTTCCCGGGCCGTTGACGGCGAAGCGGAGGGTCCAGCGTCCTTGTTCCGGTAAGGCCACGATGTCCAGGCCCCACACCTCGCGCTTGCGGGGGTGGCGGACGAGCCGACCCTGGTGCTCGGCGCCGTCGGGCGCGATCAGGGTGAGCGTCCCGTTCTTGCCGCCGATGCCGCCCTCGGGGAGGAAGGAGAAGTCGAGCGACTGCATCGCTCTCAGCGGCCAGGTGCTGAAACCGACGGCGAGCCGGTACGGCCCGGCCTGCACCTGCTCGCTGGGCACAACCTTCACCGGCTCGTACGGCTGCTCACTGGGCACGACCTGCACCCGTTCGTACGGCTGCGCCGCCGCCGGCGTGCCGGACATCGCGGCGACGAGGCCGATCACGCCGAAGAGGTGAAACAGTGCTTGGACGGTCCTGGTCATGACATCACCGCCCTTCCCGCGCCGGCGCGAGGTGCCGCAGCATCTCACCGAAGCGGATACCGAGGAAGCCGGCCGCCGCGCCCGCCGCCACGGCGCACACCACCGTGAGGATCAGGTCGACGGCTGTTCCGCCGCCCATGTCCCCGCCGCCCAAGCCTTCGCCGCCGGCGGGAGCGCCCAGGAGCAGGAACGCCTGCAAAGGCGCCGTCACCGTGAAGGCGAGGCCACCGATGCCCCCGGCCACCAGGCCGGAGCGAGCGAGGGACCGGCCGCGGCGCCAGGCACGGGCGAATAGCAGCTCCACCGCCCGGCGACCAGCGCCAGGCAGAGCGGCATCATCGCCGGCATCACCGGTACGCCGGTGACGTAGTCGCGCATCGGCAGCCCGAGCGAGTCCGCGTACAGCCGGGTGGCCCACGGGGCGAACCACCAGAAGAACGCCTGGCACGCCGCCGGCACCCCGGCGACGGCGAGCGCGCCGCCCCCACCGGTCGAGCGCGTGGGCGCCCATCACCACGGTCAGCACGGACATGAAGGCCATTCCGGCCGTCGGGAGATCGACCACGCCGCCGCCCAGCGCGCTGAGCCCGTTCGTGGTCGCCGTGCTGAACCCGAGGAGCACGGCCAGGCCGGCGATCGTGACGGGCACGCTCCACCCGCGGCCCTTGGCGGCCGAGGACACCATCACGGCTCCGGTCATGGTCAGCGTGATGGAGAGCAGGAACCCCATGTGCGGCGGCGACTCCAGCACCGCGTCGAAAACCGTACAAACCGTGCCACCACTGGTCCCATAAGCCGTAGACCAGGAACAGCGCGGCGCCGACTCCCGAGACCAGATAGCCGAGCGGGGCGGCGAAGGTGCGGCCGAACACGCCGACCGCGGGGCCGCCGACGGCGGGGTCTACCGGGCGTCCGGCCCGGTCGGCGGCGGTGGCCGACAGCACCACGACCAGGCTCGTCACTCCGGCCACCGCGCTGCCCGCGTACAGCAGGAGGTGCGGCAGCGTGAAAAAGGTGTCGGCGCCGACGTTGTAGTGCCACTGAATGTCCCAGACGAGCCCGGCCAGCGACAGCAGTGTCCCGCCGAGCAGGAGGCCGGCCGCCGTCAGCCCTTTCCGCTCGGTCGTGATCGTCCCGGCCGTCTGAGCGGCCGGCGCGGTGAGGTCCATGTACGTCCCACCACCAGGGGGAAAACAGCCTGTTCCGCACCGTTCGCGCCGCGTACCGTGACGGTGATCCGCCACATGCCCGGCATGGTCAGCACGGTGCCGGCCGCGCGGAAGCGGCCCGCCCCGAGCGGTGTGGCGGTGACAGGCGGGTACGCGTGTCCCATCTGGGGCATCACGGGTTCGAGGCCGACCTCGGTGAGCGTGCCTCCCTTGCGGCCCTCGACCTCGATGTCGAACGTGTTGGCGCCGGTGCGCGGCCGGTCCACGGACAGGTGTACGGCATAGGTGGCGGTGGGGCCCGACGAGCCGCAGGCGGTCAGCCCCACGGCCACCAGCAGTTACGCGATCCATGTGCGCATGAGGTGCCTCCCACGAAGCTAGTGGCGGGCCTCGAGCCGGTCGGCCCGTACGGCCTCGGAGCGCAGGGCTCCAGCCCGTCGGTCGGCGGCATGGTCGCCACCAACACGGCCGGCTACAACAACGTCACCTCGATCCTGGCCGGGCAGCGGCTGCGGGCCCGGTTCGTGGGCGGGATCAGCGCCAACGGCTCGGTGTTCGTGGCCCGCAAGGACGCGGACGTCACCGGCTGGGCCGATCTGAAGGGCAAACGCATCGGTTCGGTACGCGGCTCCACCCAATACGTGAACCTCGTCACCGCCATGGCCGCCCACGGCCTCGACCTCAACAAGGACGCCGGCTTCGTCAACATCCAGAGCTTCAACGAGCTGAACCTGGCGCTCCAGCGCGGCGACATCGACGCGATGGTCACGTTCCCGCCGAACTCGGGTCTGGCCGTGGACGGCGGGTACGGCGAGATCGTGCCGGCCATCCTGTCCGGTCTGTACGACGGGTCGTTCTTCGTCGCCAGTGGGGTGCTCGCCACGGACACGCTGATCAAGGAGCGGCTTGGGGACGTGCAGAAGGTCATCGACGCCTACCTCGCGCAGGGCGCCAGGCTCGACGCGGACAAGGGCGCGTGGGTGCGCGAGTTCCAGCAGTACGCGGCGGCGGGCGGGAATCCGGAGCCGCTGACGCGGGCGCTGGAGGCCGGGCACGTGCTCTGGTACCCCAACCTTGACGCCCAGCAGATCCGGCAGGTGCCGCGCACGCTGGCACGCCTGGGCGAGATCCCCCGGGACACCACCGCGGAGCTGATGGAGCGGCTGGACTACACGTTCCTGGAGAAGGCCACCGGGCGGACGGCCGCGTAGCTGGAGAAGGCGTGAGATGCGGCGACTGACGGTGATCACCCGCTCCGTGGTGCCGGCCGCCCTCCCCCGTGTCCGGTCCATGTGGCCTGTCGGTGTCCGGATGAACCTGTCGGATGGGATGTCGGAGTTCTGAGGTAATGGCTGTCGCCGCGTACGTGGGGGAGGTGCGGGCGACGGGGCGACGGCTTCACCTACAGCGTGAGCAGGCCGTACCAGCGCATCGACTACGTCATGACCTCTCGCGACATCAAAACGACCTTGGTGGCCGTCATCGGCACCGAGGCCTCCGGCCACTTCCCCATCGTGGCCGACCTCGAACTCCCCCACCCCTCGCCCTGACCGCTCGGTGCCCGCCGTCTCTCGCGACGGCGGGCACCGAGCGGTCCGGATCAGATGACGCCGCTCTGCCCGACGCAGCTCGTGACACCCTTCCTACCGGCCAGCTTCACGAAGACCCGATGCGCCATCGGCCGGGTCGCCGAGATCGCCCTGCTGCCGGAGTTGCCCGTGATCACGGTCGCCAGGAACTCGGCGTCCGGACGGCCGCCCCGATCCTGGACGAGGCTGACCTTGACCGTGGTGGGGCCTCCGGAGGCCGTCCAGTGGACACGGCTGAAGCGGTGCCCATACGTCGTGTTGATGTAGGTGACGGTCACCTTCAGCCTGTAGGACCCCTTCGAACAGGTCGCGACGAGGGCCTTGGCTGCCGACGTGGTCACCGACGCCGCCGGCGCGGACGCCGAGGCGGACGCGGTCACCGACGCCGACGCATGCGCGGGCACGCCCATCATGGCCACGGCGCCCATGGCCCCGACGACGACCGCGGTACGCATGATCTCCATAGGGGTTCCCTCCGTTGATTTTCCGTCGAGGTGAGACCATACGGAGACGCGGTATGGCGGAGGTATATCCCAATCAGACCACTCGGAGCGCGCTAGTGGGACGCTAGGTTTTCGACGACCAAGCAGCCGACGGCCAAAGTCCGCACGGCTGCCGGCCGAACTGTGTCCAAGGGATCTGTCGCCTGACTCACAGCCGGCAATGGCCGGCTCGCTTTCGTGGAACGTCAGCGACGGAGTTCGAGGAGCTCAGAGAGTCCGAGCGGCTTGAACAGGATCTGAAGGACCTCGGGGTGAACGCCGACATCGGCTTTGTCCCGCGCGGCCAGACGTGCGACCCGGAGCGGGGAAAGCGGATTCACCTCAAACCACGTGAACTCCTCAATCCCAGCAGAAAACGATTCCCGGCCATTCACTGCCGGAACTTACAGCTCGGGCGCCGATGAGAAATGGCGCCGACAGTCGTCTAAGTAGATGTCCGGTGAAAACGCGCTGCGCGCATCAAGGGAGAGCAACGAGATGAGACCACTTCGATACTCGATCAACGTCACGCTCGACGGCTGCTGCCATCACGAGGCAGGGCTCCCCCCGGACGAGGAGTCGATGCGTTACTGGACCGCTGAGATGGAGCGAGCCGATGCCCTGCTATTCGGCCGGGTGACCTACGAGATGATGAAGTCGGCGTGGCGGAAGCCGGCCACGGACACGTGGCCTGACTGGATGGATGAGTGGCAGATCCCGTTCGCCGAGACCATCGACCGGGCGGAGAAGTACGTTGTGTCGAGCACGCTGAGCGCGGTCGATTGGAATGCCGAGCTGGTGCGAGGCGACTTCGGGCAAGCGGTTCAGCGGCTCAAGCAGGAGTCAGGCGAGGGCCTGTGGGTGGGTGGCGTGACGCTCCCCCTGGCGTTGGCAGATCTGGGACTGATCGACGAGTACGAGTTCCTTGTGCAGCCGGTCCTTGCCGGACACGGGCCGACGTTGCTCGCCGGTCTGCGCGAGCGCATCCAGCTCGAGCCCGTGGACCGCCGTGAGTTCCGGTCGGGGGCGGTCGCCCTGCGATACCGGCCCACGCGAGTTACGGCTTGACGTGATTTATCTTGGCACGTTGGCCGCTCCCTCGCGACGGAACGACGGCTCGGAGTCGCGTTGGCCGCGCTGGCCGTGCCCCCGGACGCGCGGACATATCGACGGGGGACATCGCCCCGAGGTGCCGGTAGCGGATCTCAAATATCGCCCCATCGCGTTGTGAGCGCGGGCCAGGAGCTGAAACAGATCATCTGGGAACGGACAGCAGAAACCGACAAGTTAGTTCGGACGGCCATGAGCCCCCCGTCCGGACTAACTTGTCGAGCCGCAGGTCACGCCGGATTCCCCAGAAACCATGCAGCGGACCTGACACCCCGGGTCGCGCGCTCCCTCGTACCGGTCGTCCTGCCGCTGGTCGCGCTCACGATCTGGGAGTACGCCGGCCGGCAGCGGCTGCTCGCCGACGGCCTGTTCCCGCCGTCGTCCTCGGCCTGGTCGGCGGCGTCTCGGCCCTGGCCCGGCGCGCCTTCGACCGGACGATCAACGCCGTCCGGCCGATCTCGATCACCGGCTGGGTGCCGCTCGCGCTGGTCCTGTTCGGCATCGGCGACCAGCCGGCGATCTTCCTCACCGCGCTGGCCACCTTCCTCCCCGTCTACGTCAACGCGCTGTCCGGCACGCGGTACGTGGAGGAGCGGATGATCCGCGCCGCCCGCATGCTCGGCGCGACGCGCGGCGAGGTGATCCGCAGGGTCGTGCTCCCGGCCGCGCTGCCGTCCATCGCGGTCGGGCTGCGGGTGGCCGCCGCCATCGCCTGGACGACCATGGTGATCGCGGTGATCCTGGGGGCCAGGTCGGGGCTGGGGTACGTGCTGATCGACTCCTACAACCGGTTTCGCTTCGACTACGTGATCGCGGCGATGGTCAGCCTGGGCGCGTGCGGGTTCCTGACGGACCGGGCGGTGCGACTCGCCTTCGCCCGCCCGCTGCGCTGGGTCAGCGAGGGCGCCCACTAGTCCTTCGGAGGCGGGGACAGGCCGGCGAGCAGGAGGTGCTCCAGGCGCCGCATCGACGTGAGCGCCCGTTCCCGAGGCAGCGAGCGGAAGGACGAGAGCGCCGCCAGGCCCACGCGGACGTCCTCGACCGACACGTCCGCGCGTACGGCGCCGCTGCGGCGGGCGCGCCGGACGAGCTGGGCCAGCGCTTCCGCCTGGGCGAGCCGGTCGTCGGCGAACGTGGTTCCCAGCGCCGCGCGCGGGCCGAACAGCACCTCGTTCAGCCCGCGGTCCCTGAGCTGGCGTTCGGCGAAGTGGCGGATGGTGGTGCGCAGCGCCCGCCAGGGGTCGGGGTCGTCGAGCGCGGCCCGCATGTCGGCGCGGC
Source organism: Nonomuraea fuscirosea (assembly GCF_035917475.1). Classification (NCBI taxonomy): domain Bacteria; kingdom Bacillati; phylum Actinomycetota; class Actinomycetes; order Streptosporangiales; family Streptosporangiaceae; genus Nonomuraea; species Nonomuraea fuscirosea. Next base: position 6,748,984 of record NZ_CP109074.1, read on the forward strand.
AGCGGGCGACGTGCTCGGTGAGCACCGCGGCGACGAGGTCCGTACGGGAGGGGAAGTGCCGGTGGACCGTCGCCGGGCCCAGGCCGGCGCGGCGGGCGATCTCCCGCATGGTCAGGTCCACCCCGTCGGCGGCGAACGCGTCCCGGGCGACGGTCACGATGTGCCGCCGGTTGTGCGCCGCGTCGGCCCGCGGTTTCCGAGTCATCGTCGTGCGCACGCCTCTCACTTCGCCCCGGATCGGATCCCCGGCTCCGGCCTCATGGCTACGGTAGTGCGCGTTTCCCCCTATCTGATGCCGGAAGGTGATGATGTTCGCTGTCCACTTCGACCGCTTCGGTCCGCCCGATGTGCTCACGGTCGGTACGCTGCCCGAGCCGCACGCGGGCCCCGGCCAGGTCCGCGTCAGGGTCCGGGCCGCCGGCGTCTCCCCCGTCGACCTCGCGCTCCGCGCCGGCCGCTCCCCCTCCAGCGAAAGGCTCGCGCTGCCGCACATCCCGGGGGTGGACGCCGCCGGGGTGATCGACGAGATCGGCACGGGCGTCACCGGCCAGGCCGTCGGCGACGAGGTGTTCGGCGTGGTGGAGGTGGCCCGGCTGGGCGGGGCGAGCGCCGAGTTCGCCGTGCTCGCGTACTGGGCCGCGAAACCCCCCTCGCTGTCCTGGACGGAGGCCGGAGCGGCGGGCACCAGCGTCGAGACCGCGACCCGCGCGCTCGACGTGCTCGGCGTGCGGGAGGGGACGACACTGCTGATCGACGGCGCGGCGGGCGGGGTCGGCAGCGTCGCCGTGCAACTCGCGGCCGCGCGTGGCGCCCGGGTGATCGGAACGGGCCGCCCCGAAAGCGCGGCCTTCCTCACCGGGCTCGGCGCGGTCCCCGTCGCCTATGGTCCGGGGCTGCCGGAACGGGTGCGGGCGCTGGGCGTCGAGCGGGTCGACCTGGCGCTCGACATCGCGGGCGCGGGCTCACTGCCGGAGCTCGCCTCGATCACGGGTACGCCGTCCTCCGTGCTCACCCTCGCCGACTTCACCGGGCCGGAGCTCGGGGTCCGGGTCTCGGTCGGGGAACTGGGCGGCGAGCCCGGCGGGCGGCACGGCCTGGCCGTCGCGGCGGCGCTGTCCGGGGAGGGCCGGTTCCAGGTCCCCGTACGGGAGGCGTACCCGATGACCAGGGCGACGGCAGCCCACTCGGCCGCCGCACGGGGCCCGCGCCACGGCAAGATCGCACTCACCGCGGACTGGTGACTCTACGGCGGGAACCCCCGCCGCTACCCGTCCTCCCTGCTCCCCGGGATTCCGCGATAGATGTCGAGGAGCTGTTGAGTCGAGCGGGGCAGGGATGCGTAGGTCTGGGGCCACCGGCGAGCGTCCGTGAGGTCGCGGCGGGAGCGGACGGTGTCGGGGTGGTCGGGGCCGAGGAGTCGTAGGCGTGCTTCGAGGTTGCGTTCGTGCAGGGGAATCGAGTGATCCCATTCGCCGACGTACTCATAGCCGTAGGCGAGGGCGTCTCGGGCGGTCAGAGTGTCCGGATGGTCTTCGCCCAGATCGCGTACGGATTCGGACAGTGCTCGTTGCCGATCTTCGATCTTGCCGGCCACCGCATGCAAGGTGATGCGAAGGAGCAGGGCTTCCTTCATCAGGAGATGCAGGAAGCTGCCCGGTTGCGGCTCCGCCTGGTGGGTCACCGCGTCGACGTGTGGAAGGAGAATCCTCCAGACGGGCCACAGGCCGAACTCCTTCCGGTCGGGAAGGGCCCTGGTCAGGGCGGTGGCGGCCTGTTCGCGGGCCTCGGCGATGTCCTCGGGCCGGCGGTGCGGGTCGTCCGGGTCAGGAGTACGGGCGACGGCGCCGACCAGGCGATGGACCGCCAAGGTGTCCCGGCGCACGGTGATCATGCTGTACGCGGCGAGCCGGCCCACTGCTGAGATCAGCTCCGGGCCGCTGAAGAGATGTCCGAGGAGAGCGCGGGGAATGTCGTCGGGGGCGTACCAGGCCAGGATCCGCAGAATCCGGCCGGGCAGGGGGTCGTCGGCGAGGCGGTCCAGGGTCACATGCCACACGCGGGCGACGGTGCGCGCGGGGTCGGTTCCTTCGGCTCTGCCCCGGTACATGGTGCCCGGATGGTCGGCGAGCAGTGCCGCATACTCACCGGGGGTGAGGTCGGCCTGCGTCATGTAGGCGCCGGCCTGCTCGATGGCCAGCGGCAGGCCGCCCAGCTCCGTGCAGAGTTCGTCGATCCCGGTGAGGTCTCGCTCGCCCCCGTGGGTGAGGATGCCGCTGAGCAGTTCCACCGCTTCCGCCTGGTCGAGGACGTCCAAGGCGATGGGTGTGGCCAGACGATGCCAGCCGGTGGCACGGCGGCTGGTGATCAGGAAGCGGCCGTGGGGCGCCCTGGCCAGCAGTGGCTGGACGTCGGCGGGGTTGTCGACGTTGTCGAGGACGACCAGCCAGCCCTCGTGGGAGGCCAGCCACTGCAGCGCCTGCTCCTTGAGCGCCTCCAGCGGAAGCACGTTGGACAGCGCGGGCTGCAGTGCGGTGGCCAGCTTCGCCAGACCGGCGTCGATGCCGGCGGCGTTGTCGGCGGTGATCCACCAGATCGGGCAGTGGCGGGCGGCGCCACGGGTGGCGGCCCACTGCGCCGCGAGCGTGCTCTTCCCGATCCCGCCCAGCCCGTGCACCGCCTGCACGACGGCCCCGCCCGGTCCTTCCAGCGCCTCGTCCAGGCGGGCCAGGGCCTGGAGGCGGCCCACGAACAGACCTGTGTGCAAGGGCACGTTGGTCAGCCGCGGCGGTGGCGGGAGGTCCGCCATCCGGATGAATGCCTCGGCCGGCAGCACGGATGCCTGGTCAGCCTGGATCAGCACGTTCGTCGCGCCTTCGCCGGTCGACGCGATGCCGTTGAGGTCGCCGCCGACGGCCAGGGAACGGTCTCCCTCAGCGGCGGTGCTGCTTTCCGGAGGGCGCTGATCGTCGCTCGACGGGGACCGGTCGCTCATCGGTGCTCGGCACTGTCATCCGTGGCGGCTTCTCGTGAAATGTCTCCGCCCACGATGATTGATCGCTCCCAAGGTCCTGTGCCGAGCCGTTCGACCTCTGTTGCTTCTGGGGTGATGTTACCGAGTCGCCACCGCCCCCGGGCGATCCCGCAGCGGTCCCCAGAGGGCGACTCCCGCGCAGGCGAGGGTGAGCAGGAACGGGTGGGTGGCGCCGCGTTCGACGAGGCCGACGAGGACGTTGGCCCCGGAGATGACGTCGGCGAAGTAGGCCACCATCGACACCAGGCCGATCACGCCGGCCGCGACCAGCGTCCGCCCGAGTCTCGGCGAGAGCCCGGCGCGCCGGTGCATGCTCCCGAGCGCGATGGCCAGGACGTTGCCGCCGACGAAGCCCGCCAAGGCGCCCCAGGCGTGGAAGTCGCCGGTGCCGTCGTTCATCGCCTCGCCGGATCCGGGGAACAAGCCGAGCAGGACACCGCCGGCGGCCAGCAGCGTCGCGGGCACGAGCGCCGCCCAGCGGCGCCGGCCGGGCAGGCCGCGCAGCGCGGCCACACCGGCCAGGATCGTGATCCCGAACAGGAAGAAGCCGGTGTTCATCACCCAGGCCAGCGGTGAGTACATGTACTGCCCGAACAGCGTCGAGGGCCCGTGGACGCCGAGGTTGCTGATGAAGTGGTACGTGTAGCTGTAGGGCGGATCCGTCCAGGCCGCGGCGGCGATGAACTCGGTCAGCAGGAAGATCATCGGCCCCGCGGCGAGCAGGGCTCCCGCGGTTCGGCGCTGTTGCCGTGGAGGCCGGCGCGTGTCGGGGGTGAGCGCTTCGGGCGCTGCGTCGTTCGCGGCTCCGGCCTGTTCGAGGCTCGGGGGCGGGTTGGTGTCGCCGGCCATGATTCTGGTTCCTTCCGGTGGTGGGCGCTGTGGTCGGTACGGGTTCGTCCGACACACTAGCTTCACTCGGTCACTTACTACACCGAGACTACTTTTATCGTCAATGTAGTTGTAGTCCGGCAGTAGTAGGCTCTGCCCATGGTTGACGGCATGGCCGTGGGACGGCGGGAACGCAAGAAGGCGGCGACGCGGGCGGCGATCCTCGACGCGGCGACGGCGCTCTTCCTCGAGCGCGGCTTCGACGAGGTCAGCGTCCGCGAGATCGCCGACCAGGCGGACGTCTCCCCCAAGACGGTCTTCACGCACTTTCCGCAGAAGGAGGCGCTCGTCTTCGGTGACGAGGACGAACGGCACGAGCGCCTCGTGGCGGCGGTCCGCGACCGGCCGCCGGGGAGTTCGATCTCCGACGCGCTCAAGGCGCACTATCTCGCCGAGATCGCCGCGATGAGGACCGGGCCCCAACGCCGGATCCTCGCTCTCATGGAGGAGACGCCGGCCCTCATCGATTACGCGGAGAAGATGTGGTTCCGCCACGAGGACGCTCTGGTCGCCGCGATCGTCGAGGAGTTCGGGCTCACGGAGCCGACCGAAGAGATCCGGTTCTACGTCCGTTTCGCCCTGCAGATCCAGCTCAGCGCCACCCACGAGGCCGATCCGGAGCCGACCGTCGACGCGGGGTTCCGGCTGCTCGACGAAGGCTGGGCGCGATACGACGAGGGCGGCGACCGATGCGCATCCAGGTGAGAACTCGCGCGGAGCGCGAGGGGCGGGACGGTGGTCAGACGGTCGTGCGGGACCACTGCTGGTTGGTGCCGGTGTTGCAGGGGTACTGCTTGAGGATCGCGCCGTCCGCGGTCGACGCGGACGGCACGTCCACGCACTTGCCGCTGTGGCGAGCCCGAAGCTGGAAGTAGCCGCCGTTCGCGACCAGCTGGAACTGCTGGTTGGCGCCGGTGCCGCAGGTGTACTGGACGAGTTCGGCGCCGTCGGCGGTCGAGGCGCTCACCACGTCGAGGCACTTTCCGCTGTGACGGCTGACGATACGCCAGTAGCCGCCGCCGGCGTCCTGGAAGCGCCACTGCTGCCAGGCGTTGCCGAGGTAGGTGTACTGGCCGACGCGTGCGCCGTTGTCGGTGTTCGGCTGCTGGACGTCCATGGCCTTGCCGCTGTGCCGCACGTTGATCCGGTACGTGACCGGCGGGGTCGGGTCGCCGATGCTGTCGCCCCAGGCGTAGCGGATCCGGTCGGCGCCGGAGGGGTTGCGCACGGTCAGGTCGAGACTGGTGCCGCTGCCGCTCAGGGCGTACATCGAGTAGTGGTCGTAGCCGAGGCCTCCGGTCGGTTTGCCGCCGAGGGCGGGCCAGTAGGTGCCGCCCATGTTGTTGTCCCGCATGACCTGGGCCATGGCGCGGATGTGGCGGACGAAGTTGTCGGTGCTGTTCGCGTCGCCGTAGTCGAGGCCGGTGGCCATCGGCGCGCCGAACTCGGTCGCGACCGCGCGGGAGGCGCAGTTGCCGAGGCGGGTCTGGATGTGGGTGCGGAAGGCGTCGTACGTCATCGCGCTGTAGAAGAAGGCGTAGTGGTGGAAGGAGAGCAGCGTGGCGTTGAAGCGGCTGTCGGCGCAGACGTCGCGCAGGTCCTGGCTGTAGCCGGTGCCACCGATGAGCACCCGGCCAGGTACGGCCGAGGTGTGGTAGCCGAGCCAGTTCGCCGCGACGTCGCGCCATTCCGCCGAGGTGTAGCCGTGCGGCTCGTTCATCGGCTCGAAGTAGACGTTGCCGTTGGAGCCGTACGTGCTGGTCACGCTGGACCACATCGTGTTCCACGCGGCGAGGTTCGTGATCCGGCCGCCGGAGGCGGCGCCGTCCTCCCAGTAGGCGAGGATGACCTTGAAGCCGCGCGCGGTGGCGGCGTCGATGGCGCCGCGGTAGGCGTTCCACCAGGTGGTGTTGGCCACGGTGTGCGTGTTGATGGGCAGCCGGACGGTGTTGACGCCCATGGTGGAGGCCATGTCGTCATAGAGGGCGTTGGCCTTGGCGCGTACGGTCGCGTTGCTGTCGGACTGGCTCAGGCCCTGGACGACGAGCGTGCCGGTGCTGAAGTTGTCGCCCAGGACGGCCCAGTTCATGCCGCGGAACTGGCTGGTGGCGGCCTGAGCCGGTGGCGCCGAGACGATGAGGCCGGCGGCCGCGACGAGCGCGGTCGCCAGCAGGGCGATCAGCGACCGGGTGTTTCGCGACGATGAGCGACCGTCGGACGAGGTGATCAGTGTCATGAGATTTCCCATCACTGGAGCGTGGAGCTGAGTTCTCGGGCGGCCCACTGCGAGGGGTGTCACGAGTCGCCGGAGGGGCCCGGGGCCCGGGTGAACACCGTCTGCTCCGCCGCCGTCTTCAGGCCGGCCATGGTGGACGACCTGCGCATGACGATCCGCGAGGACCACGTCGTGGCCAGGTAGTACCAGTTGCCGGTGGGTCAGACCTGGGTGCGGCTCCACTGCTGGTTGACGCCGCCGCCGCAGGCGTACTGCTGGATGTCGGCGCCGTCGCCGGTGCCGGAGCCGACGACGTCGAGGCACTTGCCGCTGTGCCGTGCGACGAGCCGGAAGTAGCCGCCGGCGGCCTGCCACTGCCATTGCTGGTTGGTGCCGCCGCCGCAGGTGTACTGGATGATGTTGGCTCCGTCGCCGGTGGAGCCGCTCGCCACGTCCAGGCACTTGCCGCTGTTGCGGTTGACGATGCGGAAGTAGCCGCCGCCGGTGTCCTGGAAGTCCCATTTCTGGTTGCCGCCGCCGTTCCAGGTCCACTGTTTGATCTCGGCGTTGTTCGCGGTGGATGCGGACACGACGTCCATCACCTTGCCGCTGTTCCGGTTGGTCACGCGGTACGCCGGCGCCGGGCCGGGCACGTCGGCCACCGGCAGGATCGTGCCGTGGCGGCAGCCGGGGCAGGTGATCTGGCTCAGGCCCGACCAGGAGTTCAGGTCCGTGCTGGTGGCGGTCCAGATGCCGCCGTTGGTGTACTTGTCGATCCAGACGCGCCAGGAGCCGTCGCCCATCCGCAGCACGGCCGGCCCCTCGTAACCCGAGCTCCACAACCGGCCCTGGTCGCTCCACCCGCTGGTGAGGCTGGTGCTGGTCCAGTGCTCGATGTACTTGGAGGTCTCGTTCTTGGTGAACGCGTGGTACGTGCTCCCCGACTTCACCACGTACGTGTCGATGTGGTTGAAGCCGAGGCCGCCCAGTTGCGCCGGTCCGCTCCAGGAGGTCAGCGACGTGTTCTGGGCGGTGAAGACGTAGGGGCGGAAACAGTCGGAGCACGTCGTCTGGGCGATGCTCACGATGATCCGGACGGTGCCGCCCTCGACGTAGAACTCGGGCGCCCACGTGAAGCGCGTGTCGGCGATGCCGGAGTTCACGCTGGTCACGTGCGTCCAGTTGACCAGGTCGGGGCTGGAGGCGATGTTGAAGTAGGTCGAGTTCGTGGTCCATGACTGGACGGTGTGGGCGACGTAGTAGAGCCCGCCGTGCTGGATGACGCTGGGGTCGCGCAGCACTCCGGACGGGCCGCGGTAGCCGGTGTCGGCCAGCACGCCGAAGTTCGTGCCGTCGGCCGAGGAGTAGACCCAGAGCTCCTGGTCTGCGGCGGCGTCTCCCTTGAACGTGGTGTAGACGTAGCCGGGAGCGGCCTGTGCGGGTGCGGCGACGGCCACCGCGGTGGTGGCGACGGTGAGCGCCACGAGGCAGAGCCGGGCCGGCCATTCCTTCACGATGACCTGCGAGGTCGGTACGAGTGCGTCATGTCTCCGTCCATTCGCCGATTAGCTGTTAGCGCTAACATTTGCGGCCGATCTGCGGGCGTGAGCCTTTGATCGTGGGTGGCGTGCCAAACGTGCGGCCCGTAATCAGGGGGAAGGCGGGCGGTTACGTCGGCGTCAAATCAGTGTGTGCACTCACGCCGGGCCGGTCAATACCCATGATTGGTTTCACAGCCGCAGACGGCGATACGGCGAGCCTCCGGATCGCCCGAAAGGGCAGGTGGCAGGCGATGCCAGGGCCGGCTCTGCCGGGCTTCAGCGGCAGCGTGACCAGAAGCAACTCGCGGCGAAGTATTGACATCCGGGCCGCCGGCGTCAACCATCTGCGAAACACCCCGTAAACCTGCCTATCACCTCCAGGGCGGTGATGTTAACGCAAACATTGATCTTGTGAAGATTATCGGGGTGATGGTCCGCCGCGCGTTCTGTTCGCCATTCCCGCATAGAAGGGTGATTGCTGTGTTTCCGCTACGCTTACGCCACTCGATCGCCGCCGCCCTCCTCCTCGCCGCCGCCTTCGTCAGTCAGGCGGCTCCGGCTCAGGCGGCTCCGGCTCAGGCGGCTCCGGTGACCATCGCGAACGGCACCCAGTTCCGCGACACCAGCGGCAACGTGCTGCACGCCCATGGCGGCGGCGTCCTGCGCGAGGGTGGTCACTACTACTGGTTCGGCGAGAACCGCAATCCCGACAACACCTTCCGCGCGGTCTCGGTCTACCGGTCCACGGACCTGAAGAACTGGGAATTTCGCAACGACGTCCTCACCCGGTCGTCCCATCCCGAGCTCGACGTCGCGAACATCGAGCGGCCGAAGGTCATCTACAACGGCTCCACCGGCAGATTCGTCATGTGGATGCACAAGGAGAACGGCTCGAACTACAGCGAGGCCCGCGCCGCCGTCGCCTCCTCCGCGACCGTGGACGGCGACTACACCTACCACGGCAGTTTCCGTCCGCTCGGGCAGCACATGTCGAGGGACATCACCCTCTACAACGACAGCGGCACCGCGTACATGATCTCGGCCGCGGACGAGAACTACGACCTGCACATCTACCGGCTCACCGCCGATTATCTGAACGTCAGCACGCTGGTGGGCAATTTCTGGAACGACGCCCACCGGGAAGCCCCGGCCCTCTTCAAACGGGGAAACGTCTATTTCCTGCTGACGTCGGCGGCGACGGGCTGGAATCCGAACCAGGCACGCTACGCGACCGCGTCGAGCATCTCCGGGCCGTGGACCGGATGGACGAACGTCGGCGACGGCACCACGTTCGGCTCCCAGCCGACGTACGTGCTGCCGATCCAGGGCTCGTCCACCACGGGTTACCTCTACATGGGCGATCGCTGGGCCGGGGCGTGGGGCGGTCCGGTGAACGACTCCCAGTACGTCTGGCTGCCGATCACGTTCCCCTCCGCCACCAGCATGAGCCTGACCTGGTACCCCGAGATCACCGTCGACGCCGCCACCGGCGTCGTCTCCGGCGGCGGCTCCTCCCCGTACTACCGGATCACCGCGCGCGGCAGCGGAAAGGTGATGGACGTCGTCGGCGCGTCCACGGCGAACAACGCCGAGGTGAAGCAGTACCCGTGGAACGGCGGCGGGAACCAGAGATGGCAGTTCCAGGACACCGGCGGCGGCTACTACCGGCTGGTCAACCAGACCAGCGGCAAGTGCCTGGACGTCGCAAGCGCCTCGACCGCCGACGGGGCGAACGTCATCCAGTACACCTGCGGCGGCGGCGCCAACCAGCAGTGGCAGTGGGTGGCCACCGGCGGTTACTTCCAGCTCAGGGCCCGGCACAGCGGCAAGTGCCTGGACGTCGTCAACGCCTCCACCGCCGACGGGGCCGACATCCAGCAGTACGCGTGCGGCGCCGGCACCAACCAGCAGTGGTCCCGTACCCAGGTCTGACGCGAGCACCGGCCGCACCGGCCGCGTCGGCCCGCATCGGCGAGAGGAATGCCATGACCAGACACGCACGCACCGTCCCGGGCCGGGTCGCGGCGCACCTGCTCGCGGTGTGCACGCTGCTGGCGGCGGCGCTGATCGCCGCACCCGCGCACGCGTCGAACCCGCTGGTGCACCGGTTCGCCGCCGATCCGTCCCTGCACGTCTACGGCAACCGCGCCTACGTGTACGCCACGGACGACGAGAGCAACAGCGGCACGTACTGGGACTCCAGCGCGTGGCGCGTGTACTCCTCGGCCGACCTGGTGAACTGGACCGACCACGGCGCGCCGTTCGCGGTCACCGGGTTCCGCTGGGCGACACGGTACGCGTGGGCGCCGTCGGCGGCGCAGCGGAACGGCTACTACTACCTGTACCTGCCGACCGACCGGACCAAGATCGGGGTGGCCCGCAGCACGTCACCCACCGGCGGGTTCAGCGATCCGCGCGGCACCCCGCTGATCGAGAAGGGGCGGGACGCCAACACCGGTGAGGAGCCCATCGACCCGGCGGCGTTCGTCGATGACAACGGGCAGGCGTACCTGTACTTCGGCGGCGCCCGCGCGCCGAAGGTGGTCCGGCTGAACGCGGACATGATCTCCACCACGGGCGCCGTCCAGAACGTGACGATCAACGGCGGCAGCGGCTTCGCCGAGGCCGGCTTCATGCACAAGCGGAACGGCGTCTACTACTTCTCCTACTCCACGGGCTGGCCCGGGCAGATCGCCTACGCCACGGCGAGCAGCCCGCTCGGCCCGTTCACCTACCGCGGCGTCATCCTCGACAGTGTCAACGTCAACACCAACCACCACGCGATCGCCGAGTACCAGGGCCGGTGGTACATCGCCTACCACCGCAACGCCCGCGCCGGGGGCGGCACGTACAAGCGGTCGCTCGCGATGGAGTACCTGTCCTACAACGCCGACGGCACGATCGGCCGGGTGACGCAGACGAGCGCCGGGGTCGGCACGCCGTCGATCGCCGCCAGCCGGCTGCAGTCGTACAACTTCCCCGACCGGTACGTCCGGCATGCCGACTACGACGTGCGGATCGACCCGGACGTGAGTCCGGCGGCGGACGCGCAGTGGCGGGTGGTGCCGGGCCTGGCCGACACGGGCAGTGCGTACGTGTCGTTCGAGGCGGCGAACTTCCCCGGCTACTACCTGCGGCACTGGAACTACGACCTCGTGCTGGCCAGGAACGACGGCAGCGCCACGTTCCGGGCGGACGCCACGTTCCGGCGGGTGGCCGGGCTGGCGGACGCGTCGGCGACGTCGTTCCAGTCGTACAACTTCCCCGACCGCCACCTGCGCCACGCCGACTACCTGCTGCGCATCGACCCGATCAGCACCACGACCGACCGGGCCGACGCCACGTTCCGCATCACCGGCTGACCTGGGCGCTGGGGAAGGCTTTGCCTCAGGCGGAGAGACCGCGCGGTGCCGCTCCGCTAGCGTTGGAGGTGTTTCACGGGCCGCGTCGACGCCCGCTCAGCCGATATCTGCCATGGTTCTCATCGCGTCACTGGAGTGATTCCGATGTTCGAACGCCTGCTCGTGTCAGCCGCAGTGATGGCATCCGTACTCGCCGGTTCCGGTCTCGGCGTGGCCCACGCCGCCCGGACGACCACCACGTTCGCGGGGGACCCCATCCCGGTCCCTCCCGTTCCCGACGCACCGGACGATCCGTACCCCGTGCCACCGGAGGACCGTGAGCGTGGCGACGGTGACCGCCGCGACGGTGACTACCGGAGGCGATAGCGATCACCGTACGGCCGCCGCGCGGGCACGGCGGGTCAGCTCCACCGTGTCCGCGAGGGACGTGCCGGCCAGGGTGACGGCCCGGGCGCCGGGGTTCGCGGCCCCGGCGATCCGGGCCAGCACGTGCCCGGGCGGCGTCTGGACGAACAGCGTCGTGCCGAGCTCGCCGAGCAGCGCGACGACGTCCCGCCAGCGCAGAGTGGCGGCCACCCCGCGGGCCAGGTCGTCGAGCACGGCGTCCGCGTCCAGGAGCGGACGGCCGGTACGGCCGCCGAAGTAGGTGACGGTGAGGGCCCGCCTCGGCACCGTGCCGAGGTGGGCCGCCATGGCGTCGGCGACTCCGGCGAGCAGCGGGCAGTGTGACGGGACGCCGATGTCCAGGCGGCGCACCCGCCGCGCGCCGGCCCGCTCCGCCGCCGCGTCGAGGCGTTCCAGCGCGCGGTCGCTGCCGGCGGCCACGACCTGCTGGTCTTCGTCGATGACGGCCAGGTACGCCGGGTCGTCGCCGGTCGTGACCGACTCGATCAGGGCGCGGGCCCTGGGCACGCCGAGCCCGAGCACGGCGGCCATGCCGTACCCCGACGGGTAGGCGTCGCGCATGAGCTCGGCGCGGTGACGTACGGCCATGAGGGCTTCGGCGAAGGTGAGCACGCCGGCGGTGACGGCGGCGGGGAACGCGCCGGCGGAGTGGCCGGCCACGGCGTCGGGCTCGGCGCCTTCGGCGGCGAGCGCCCTGGTCGCGGCGACGCCGGCGACGCAGAGCGCGACCTGCGTGGTCACGGTCGACGCCAGGGCCCGCGCGTCGTCCTGCCGGGACGAGCCGGGCAGGATGCGTTCGGCCTCGGCGAGGGTCTCGGCGACGGCCGGATGGCCGGGCAGGTCGTGCAGCATGCCGGGCCGCTGGGTGCCCTGGCCGGGGTAGAGGAAGGCGACCGTCATGCGCGCGCCGCCCAGGGGTCGTCGACCAGTTCGGGGCCGTACGCGGTGCGGGCCAGGACCGGGCCGCCGGTACGGGCCCACTCGGCCAGGGCGATCCCGCCGCGCGGGGTCTCCAGCTGGCAGTCGACCCTGCTGGGGAGGGCGGCGAAGGCGGTCACCAGCCGTGCGGCGGTGGCCGGTGAGAGCCGGTGCGGCGTGCGTACGAGCAGGTCGAGGTCGCTTTCCGGATGGGTGACCTGGTGCCTGGTGGCCAGCTCGAAACCCACGCTGCCGACCGGACCCCAGACGGCCTCGCGCCCCAGCTCCTCGGCCAGGCTCCGGCCGGCGGCGGCCAGGGTGTCGCGCAGCGCGGCGGACAGGTCGGGGCCGCGCGGCCGGTGCAGCTCCTCCGGGGGGACGCGGCGGGTCACCTCCCCCGCCGGTACGAAGGCGGCGTGGCGCTGGGACCGCCGGGGCCCGCGTACGCCGACGGGGATCAGGCCGGGCGGGTGCGGCGCCCGCCGGACGACGGCCCAGCCGCAGGCCGCCAGCGCCGCGACGGCCCATCCGGGCAGTTCGGCCGGCCGTGCGCCGCCCGCGAGCCGTACCAGGTCGTGCGGGCGCGCCGTCATCCCCATTGCTTGGCGAGCTCCTCGTGGATGCGGCGCGAGGCCGCCCTGGTCTTCATGGCGCCGGGCGAGCTGAGACGGTTGCTCAGGTCGCGGGGACCCTTCCTGGCGCGTACGACGGCGGCGGCCAGCGCGTTCCGTACCTTCGTGAGGTCCGCCTCGGTCGGCTCGCCGGCGTTCTCCACCGTCAGGAGCTCGTCGCACAGACCGAGCTTCGCCCAGTCGCCGACGTCGTACGACAGCGGCGGGAACCGCTTGGCGAGCTCGTCGAGCTCGGCCACCGTCCGCAGGGTCACCTTGGCCGCGGCCTGCTTGTGCATGGCGTGGATCACCACGCCCGGGTCGTCGAGGGCGAGGATCTGGTTCGCCTGGAGACCGTGCGCGAGCAGCCCGCCGGACAGGGCGTTTCCGACGATGAGCGAGAGGACCGGATGACCGGCCGTCCTGGCGGTGGCGTAGGCGTCCACGGCGGCGGCCAGCGCGTGGTGGATGCCGAGCAGTTCCTCGACCCGCCCGTAGGCCTGGCTGGGCAGGTCGACCACGGCGACGATCGGGCGGCGGCGGCCGTCGGGCAGCCGCTCGTCCGCGGCGACCACCTCGGTCACCGCCTCGGCGATGGCGAGCCCTTCACGCAGCCCGACCTCGCCCGCGCGGGCGCGGTGAAAGGGGCTTTCCGGGTCCGGCACGACGGTGACGAGGCGGGCGGTGTCGTCGCCCAGCGTGCACCCGGCGGTGATCACGGACGGCACGACGTTCTGCACGGCCCCGTCCGCGAGCGCGTGCGTCCACTTCAGGCCGCGGCTCATCGCTGCTCTCCCTCCGGTTGCGCGGGTCTCCCCCACGCCGCCGCGAGCTCGGACGGCGCGGGCGGATGCGCCGGGTCCACGGCTTCCAGGCGGGCCCGCAGCTCGCCGATCCGCCGCGAGCGGTGCTCGGCGGGCACGCCCTGCCGCATGGCCTCAGCCACCGCGCTCCGCAGCGCGGTGACGTCGTCGAGGACCAGCGTGTCCGCCAGGCCGGTCCTGACGCGCTGCGTCCCGCCGTCGATCGACCAGATCAGCGGGTGGTCGGAGGCGTCGAACTCGGCGATCCCCGCCTCGGACTCGATCACCTCGGGCCCGTCGAGCCCGAGCCGGCTCTCCGCGGTCATGATCAGCGTCGTGCACAGTCCGGCGGCGATGCTCACACCGCCGAAGCAGCCCAGCGCCCCGGCGATGACGCCGACGACAGGCTGAAGAGCACGCAGCTCCAGTACGGCCGCGCACACTTCGGCCACCGTGGCCAGGCCCAGGTTCGCCTCCTGAAGGCGGACACCCCCGGTCTCCAGCAGCAGCGCCGCGGCGGTCGGCGTGCCGGCGCGGCTGTCCCTGGCCGCCAGCGACAGCGCGGCGGCGATCTTGGCACCGGAGACCTCGCCGATGCCGCCGCCCTGGAAGGCCTGTTCGATGCCGATCACGACCACGCGCCGCCCGTCCAGCAGACCCTTGACCACGACGACCCCGTCGTCGGACTGGGGGACGACACCCTGCGGCTCCAGCCAGGGCGACTCGATGCGGTCGAAGGGGCCGCACAGCTCGTCCGCCGTGCCCTCGTCCAGCAGCGCCTTCGCCCGCTCTCTGGCGTCCAGCTCGATGAAGCTGGTGCGGTCGAGCAACGACTCCCACTCTGTGGCGGTCATGCCCTGCCCTCCTCGATGGCCTGCCGCAGGCGCAGGGTGACCACGCCCGGCGTGGCGCCGAAGTCGTTGAGCTCGAAGCTCGCGGCCACGCGGTGGCGGGCGAAGAACCGCTCGAGCACCGTCCGCCACACCGTGTCGAACCCGTCGACGCTGGTACGCACCCGCACCCGGGCGTTACCGTTCGCGGGAGTCATCAGCACCTCCAGATCCCCCGAGCCCACCACCCCGACGTGGCTGCGCCGGGCGGCCGGGCGGTCGGCGGAGAACTCGTAGCTCAGCGTCCGCACGCGAGCACCTCCTGCTCCAGGCGTTCCGGCCACGGCACCCGGTCGAGGAAGAGCGCGGCGGCCAGCAGGTCGCCGCTCCCTCCCGGTGACAGGCGCCGCGCGCGGAGCGCGTCGTCCAGTTCCATGAGCGCGGCCCGGCCGGAGCCGGTGCCCGCGCCTCCCTCGTCCAGGACCCGCCGGGCGCCGTGCTGGACGGCCCGCAGGCCGCCGGGGCCGCCGCGATGCAGGACACAGGTGTCGTCGAGCAGGCTCATCACCGCCAGCAACGCGTCCAGCCGAGCCGAGTCCTCGCCGAGACCGGCCGCCCTGCCCGCCCGCAGCCGCGGCAGCGCGACCCCGATGACGTGCGGAAAGGCGTTCTCCGCCTCTCTTCGGGCACCGCCCGCCCCGTAGCGCCGCCGGGCCCGCTCGCCGTGGGACGGCTCCCCCGCCGGCACCCACCGGTCGGGCAGGGCGGCCAGCCGGGCCGCGTCCCCGGCGGCCGCGCGTTCGCCGGCCGCGCCACCGGCGACGGCGGCGACCAGCAGCCCGAGCGACCACAGCGCCCCGCGATGGGTGTTGATCCCGCCGGTGGCCCGCAGCATCGCCTGGTCGCCCAGGCGGCCGATCACGCCCAGCCGCTCCCGCAGCCCGACGCCGGCGGGCGTGCGTTCCGCGGCCTGGGCGATCATGCGGAACGCGGGGCGCAGCGCCTCGGCGGAGACCAGCATGAGCGGCAGGTCCATGTCGTCGTGCGCGCCGCCGCCCCGGGCGTCGACCAGGCCGGGTTTGGGGCTCAGCCGGGCCTCCGCGCACAGCGACAGGACCGCCGCGTCGGCGAGCAGGGCCGCGGACGGACGGGCGTGCTCGATCACGGTCATCGGCGGATCACCAGGTCCGGAACCGGGCGGGCGGGTCGTACAGCCCGCCGGACCAGGCCACGAGATCCTCGACGCTGCGGGCCGCCAGCAGCGACCGTTTCGCCCTGCGTACGTCGACCTTGAGGTCTTCCGGCAGCGCGACCAGCCCGTCCCGGCGCAGTTCTCCGACCCGCCGCTCGTCGATCTCCCGGCCGATCGCGGTGGCGCCCGCGACGGCGGCCACCGCCTCGCGGCGCTCGGCCAGTGAAGAGGCCATGTAGAGGTACGCCACGCCCTCCTCGGTCACCACGTGACTGACGTCGTCCCCGTAGATCATGATCGGCGGGATGGCCATGGACGCGTCCTTGCCCACCGGGACCGCGTCGAGCGTCTCCACGAACGCCGGATCGCCGCCCGAGCGGAACGTCTGGGTGATCTGCGCGACGAGCTTGCGTCCCCGCAGCGCCGGGGCCTGCCCGGTGAGCAGGCTCAGCCAGGCGGCGGAGGGGTGCCGGCGGCCGTGCGGGTCGTGCCCCATGTTGGGCGCTCCGCCGAAACCGCTCAGCCGGCCCTCGGTGACCGTCGAGGAGTTCGCGCTGCCGTCGATCTGCAGCGACGACCCGATGAACAGGTCCACGGCGTACTGGCCGGCGAGCTGGCACAGCACCCGGTTCGAACGCAGCGAGCCGTCACGGCCGGTGAAGAACACGTCCGGCCGGGCGGCGACATAACGCTCCGTGCCCGGCTCTCCGCCGAAGCAGTGCACCGACTCGACCCAGCCGCTCTCGATGGCGGGGATGAGCGTCGGATGCGGGTTGAGCGCCCAGTGCCGGCAGATCTTCCCGCGCAACCCCAGCTCCTCGCCGTACGTGGGCAGGAGCAGCTCGATCGCGGCGGTGTCGTAGCCGATCCCGTGGTTCAGCGTGGTCACCCCGTGCCGTTCGTAGATGCCGCGCAGCGTCATCATCGCCATCAGGATCTCCACCTGGCCGATGTGGCGCGGATCGCGGGTGAACAGCGGCTCCAGCGCGAACGGCCGCGGGCTGCGCACGATCAGGTCCACCCAGTCGCCGGGGATGTCCACCCGGGGCACCTCGTCCACGATCTCGTTGACCTGGACCACGGTCACGCCGTCGGAGAAGGCCACCGCCTCGGCGATGGTCGGGGTGTCCTCGGTGCCCGGGCCGGTGAACAGGTTCCCGTCGCGGTCGGCCTGCTCGGCGCAGAGCAGCGCGACGTTCGGAATGAGGTCGACGAACATCCGCGCGTACAGCTCGACGTAGGTGTGGATCGCCCCGACCTCGACCTTGCCGTCGGCCAGCAACTGCGCCATGCGCACGCTCTGCGGCCCGGCGTAGGCGAAGTCGAGCCGGCGGGCCACCCCTCGCTCGAACACGTCGAGATGCTCTTTGAGACTGATCGAGGAGATCAGCAGGTGCAGGTCGTGGACGACATTCGGATCGCACCCGGCCAGCGCCTCGGCCAGGAAGTCCGCCTGCTTCTGGTTGTCGCCCTCCAGCGCCACCCGGTCCCCTGGACGCAGCAACGCCTCCAGCGCCGCGCCCATCCGCTCGGCGTCCAGCACCCGGCCGGACACGAAGGGACGAACCCGCTCCAAGCGGTCCCGTTTCGCGGTCCGCCGCCGGGTCCAGTCCCGAGTGGCCACCTTGGTACGCGCCATCACCAGCCCCCATCCAGCGTTGACCCCGATGTGCTGCACGCAAACGGCGCGCGACTAACCCAAGTGGTCCTAAAGCCCCGCCATGGAGGGCAGCAGGCGGTCAAAGCGGACACCGCGCCTGCTGCCCGCGTGGGGGCCTGACGGCGTCAGGTCGTCGCGCTGGTGGAGCGGCGCAGGGTGAACCAGAAGGTCGGCACCGAGTTGGTGCCCGGTGTGACGTCGAGCAGGTCCCAGCCGGTGAACCTGGTGCTGAGCTCGTCGGCGGTGACGCCTGCCGCCCACGACGTGATCTCGGTGGTCGGGTTGCCGAGCGGCTCGGGGCCGTACCCGAACATCAGCAACCGCGCTCCGGGAGCGGTGCGGCGGGTGAGCCCGGCGGCGTAGGCGTCGCGGCGGTGCAGCGGGATCCCACAGTAGCAGCTCAGGTCGAAGAACAGGTCGAACGGGCCCGGCGCGTCCAGCTCGTCGAGGCGGGTGGCGTCTCCGTGCAGCAGCCGTAGCGCCATCCCCGCCTCCGCGGCCTTCTCCCTGGCCCGCTCGACGGCGCGGTCGATCAGGTCGACGGCCGTCACGTCCCAGCCGTGCCGGGCGAGGTACAGGGCGTTGGTGCCCGTGCCGCAGCCGAGTTCGAGGGCGCGTCCGGGCGGCAGGCTCCGCGGCCCCTCGGTCAGGGCGACCAGCTCGGGCGGCGTCACGCCCGTGTCCCACGGCGGCTTGCCGTCGCGGTAGAAGCCCTCCAGTGCGCGGTGGACGGTCTCCTCCTCCTGGTCGCGCGGTTCCGGCTGCTGGGTGGCGTCGGGGTGGTTCATCGTCTCCTCCAAGTACCTAGAGTCGAACTCTAGTGATTAACTCTAGAGATATACTCCCGGCATGGACACCGTCAAGCGGCCGGACAAGCGGGCCGAACGCTCACGCCGCACCCGGGAGAAGCTCGTCGAGGCGGCTCGTGAGCTGTTCATCGCGCAGGGGTACGGGGCGACGAGCCTGCAGGAGGTCGCGGACCGGGCGGGCGTGGCCGTACAGACGGTCTATTTCGTCTTCCGCAACAAGCGCACGCTGTTCAAGGACGTCGTCGACACGTCCATCGCCGGAGACGCCGAGCCGGTCGCCACCATGGACCGCGAGTGGTTCCGCGCCGCGTGCGCGGAGCCGACCGTCGCCGGGCAGATGCGCGCGCACGTCCACGGCACCGGCGAGATCCTGGGCCGGGTCGCCCCGATCATGCCGCTGATCGCGTCCGCCGCGGCCACCGACCCGGAGATCGCCGCGCAGTGGCCGGACGGCCCCGACCCGCGTTACACCGTGCAGCACGCGGCGGCCGAGGCGCTGATCCGCAAGCCCGACGCCCGCCCCGGCCTCACCGTCGAGACGGCGGCGGATCTGCTGTTCGCGCTGCTCAGCCCGGAGCTCTACCTGATCTTCGTCCGCGACCGCGAGTGGTCACCGGACACGTGGGAGGACTGGGCTCGCACCACCTTGACCGCCCAGCTCTGCGCCGGCCCGATGGTGCCCGTGCCGCCGAGTCAGTGAAGCCGTCCGGTCCGGTGCAGGTGATCGAAGATGACCTGATCGACCGGGGAGACGCGGTCACGGTCGGCGTAGCTCAGCCAGACGATCTCCTCGATCTCGCTGCTGGGCGTCGGTACTCCGTGGTGGTCGGCGGTGTAGCAGGTCATCTGTACGGTGACGCCCTCGGCATGGCCGTGTGCCTGGGCCCGGTAGGTCCCGATGTGGGTGGCGGTGGCGGGGATGGCGATGGAGAGCGGGGGCGTCGCCTGTCACAGCCGATGGGGAAGGGTGAGCCACGGGTGCGACCCGCTCAGCCACGCCTCGTCGATCTCCCTGCCGGTGAGCCGACCGACCAGGGTGAGGGCTGAGGTGACGCAGGTGGCGAGGGGCGGGTGGTAACCGTTCAGCGACCATCCGTGGAAGTCGCCGAACGCCTCCGGCAGCGGTCGCTCATCGTCTTCGTCCCCCACCGAGTACCCGTTCTCCTCCATCCACTCCGACCATTCCGCGAAGGCCGGCCAAGCCGGCGGGAGCTCCGGATCCGTCTTCCAGCTCGTGTCGCCGATGTCGAACGTCAGGCCCTCGGCCAGCGGATCGAGGGCGTGCGGGGCGTTGCCGTACCGCTCGCCGGGAACCGTGACGCTGAACGAGGTGGTGTAGTACCCGTCCGACACATACTTGAGATCCCGCACGCCGTTCAGCCCCCATCCCACGCTGACCGCGCGCCCTCCCTGAGCCGACAGTTCGCGCAGGGCGCCGCTGCACGCGTAGCCCTGGAACTCGATGATCTGCAGCCAGTCGTCGGTCAGCCGGTCGGCCCAGATCACCGTCGTGTCGCCGACGTCGGACACCTCGCCCGCCAGCTCGTCCCTGTGGCGAGCTTGCCGGAAGTCCGCGCCCAGGCGCTCCGCCAGCTCGTCCAGCTCCAGCCGGTCGACCCAGACCGCGCTGAACTCCGCGGCGAATCCGCATCGGTACAACCGGTGCCACAAATGCTCTGACCGTCGCACTCCGCACCCTTCCTTCGCCTCTGCCGCGCCCGGTGCCCACCTTTTCATGATCCGGAGCTCGCCGTACGAGAGCCAGAGCGTGGATCAGCACTTCTCCGGCCCGCACGCGCGTGGGCCAATTTCCGGATCGACTCGACGTCCAGGGCCGGCCGGCTGGGCGAGGCGTCCATCACCCGCGTCACGATATAGGTGCCGATTGCGCGGGCCGTACAGACGCGACCTGCGCACACGAGCGACCGGCCGGTCACCACGCCGCAGCCGGTGATCGATGAGACCGCGAAAGGCCCGCCGGTAGACGATCTCCAGAACCTCGATCCGCCGCGGTAACGGGCACCCGGGCCGGCGGGATTCCTCATCGTGGGTTTCTATGTGCGCACCAGCCTCCGGGTTGGACCGTTCCGTTTCACCCTCGGCCAGGCCGGAATGGCGGTCTCGACTGCGGTCCCCGGCCTTCGAGCGAAGATGGGGCCTCGTGGTCACGTCGTGCGCATGGGACGCGGGACGGTCTCGTACCGCACCACCGCACCCGACCACGACGTGGTCATGCACGATGTCGTCAGCCTGGTGCCGGCCCAGCCGAGTGACATCGTGCGGCAGTTGCAGCGGGCCGCCGGCCGCCGGCGGTGCTGGCCGTACGCCCTCGCCGCCGTGCTCGTCGCGGGGCTCGTGACAGGACGCTTCGGCCTGGTCGTCGTCGCCGTCGGGCTGCCGTGCGTGCTCTGGGTGGCGTTGTGCGATCGGGCGGCTCGCGCGGTGGTCGTCATGTACGACGTGACCGACGAGGCCGCCTGGCGCTTCGAGCACATCGTCAGGTCGATCACCGATCTCCAGCGTGCCCACGGATTCTGGCTGATCACCGCGTCCGGGGCGATCACCAGCACCCACCAGTTCAAGGTGAACGCCGGCGCCTCCAGACTGCTGCACAGGGTGAATGCCTCGGCCCGGCTGACGGGACCACCGATCCTGGTCACCAACGTCGCCGTCCCGACCCTGACCGCGGGCAGCCTGTCGGTGTACTTCTTGCCCGACCGCGTCCTGATCCGCGACGGCCGCCACGTCGTCGATCTCGCCTACCAGCACCTCCACGCCGCCCTGGAACACGCCCGCTTCATCGAGGCGGGCCCGGTGCCGCCCGACGGTACGATCGTGGACTCCACCTGGCGCTACGTCAACGTCAAAGGCGGCCCCGACCGCCGGTTCAAGAACAACGCCCTCCTGCCCGTCCTCCACTACGGCCGGCTCACCCTCCGCAGCCACAGCGGTCTGCACCTCGTCTGGGACGCCTCGCAGATCCCGCTCGTCCACGCTGTGGCGAACGCACTCAACCAGTCCATCGCCGCTCGCCCACCCGTGATCCACTCCTGAGACGTTCACCGGGTTGGCGGCACGCCGGGGGCCGGGGCGTGCGGGTGTCGTCAGCCCAGTGAAACGGTGCCGTCTTCGGAGACGTGCCAGGAGGGGTTGGGGGCTCCGGGCGGCGTTCACGAGTGCGGCCTGCCGGTCGGTTCGGCGGTGCGGTGCCGTACGGACGAGGGGACGACGGCTCTGAGCGCGGGCCAGGCCAGCAGGGCCAGGGCGGCGGCCAGGGAGGCCACGGCCAGCATGGCGCCCGGCAGCCCGGCGGTCTGCGCCCAGTAGCCCACGTACACCGGCCCGGCGAGGAAGCCGACATAGGCCAAGGTGGACACGACCGAGGTGGCGGCACCGCGCGCGGCGGCGGGGACGTTGGCGGTGGCCAGGCCGAGCACGGTGGGGAAGAGCACTGCGGTGCCCACGGCGGCGAGGGCCAGCCCGAGCAGCGCCGGCGGGAGGTACGTGGTGAGGGCGAGCAGGGACGTCCCCGCCGCCGAGATCGCCGCGCCGGCGGTGAGCACGATCCAGGCGGGCAGGGTCTTCACCGCGCTGATCGCGAAGCGGGTGAGCGCGACGGCGAGCGCGAAGACCGCGGGGCCTGCTCCGATCAGCGCGGGTCCGGCGTGCACGGCGTCGGCGAGGTAGACGGCGCTCCAGCTCTGGTGCGCGTTCTCCACGGCGAATCCGAGCGCGCCGAGCCCGCCCGCGACGAGCAGGAGCGGCAGGTGAGCGCGCAGACTCGGCCGGCCGTGCGCGGTTGAGGAGGTGCGGGCAGGGTCGCCTTGCGGGCGAGCGTCATCATGACGGGGCGGGTCAGTCTGCGTGCGGGCGCCGGTGACGATGGCGGCGCTCACGGTGCCGGCGGCGAGCAGGACCATCAGGTACGGCACCACCACGGGCAGGCCGGTGGCGTTCAGCAGGCCGGTGGCGAGGCTCGCCGCGACCACGGCCAGGGAGAAGACGCCGTGCGCCCGGGTGATGACCGGACGGCCGGTGGCCCGTTCCGCGGCGCCGGCCGCCGCGTTGATCGCCACGTCCGCGGCGCCGGACGACGCGCCCAGCAGCGTCAGCCCCGCGCACAAGGCAGCCAGGCCGTGGGCGGTGAGGGCCACGGTGATGCCGGCGATGCCGAGCGCCGTGAGGGTGAACGCGGTGACGCGGTGACCCCACCGGTCCACGGCGCGGCCCGCGAGCGGCATGGCGGGCAACGCACCTGCGGCGATGAACAGCAGCGCCGTGCCGAGTTGCCCGTCGGTCAGCCCGGCCTGGTCGCGGATGGCGGGCACGGACGCGCCCCACGCGCCCCAGAACGCGCCGAAGACGGCGAATCCCGCGTACGGCACCCAGGCCCGGGGCCGATCTCTCGCTTGTGTATCGGTACACATGCTGTTTAACGATACACAGGTTAGAGTGGGGCATGGCCAAAGACCCCTCTCGGCTCCGGCCGACCATGGCGGAGGTGGCCCGCGCGGCGAAGGTCTCGGTGATGACCGTCTCCTACACCTACGCCCAGCCCGATCGCGTCGCCGAACCCACCCGGGCCAGGGTCCGCGAGGCCGCCGCCCGGCTGGGATATCCGGGCCCTCATCCGGGGGCCCGCTCGCTGCGCCGGGGACGGACCGGCAGCCTCGGGGTGGTGCTGGGCGAACACCTCACCTACGCCTTCGAGGACCCCCAGGCCACCCGGTTCCTGGCCGGGGTCGCCGAGGTCTGCGCCGGTCACGGCCTGGGGCTCACGATCGTGCCCATCACCGGGGCGCCGTCCGACACCGACCGGGTCGCCGAGGCCGCGGTGGACGGGTTCGTCGTCTGGACGACCAGCGACGACGACCCCGTGCTGCCCGCGGTGGCGGCCACCGGCCTCCCCGTCGCCGTGCACGGCGGGCCGCACCACGGGGATCTGCCGTTCGTGGCCATCGACAACCGTGCCGCGGCCCGCGCCGTCGCCACCGAGGCTTTCGCCGGCGCGCGGCGGCCGATGGTGCTCAGCTTCCCGCTCGATCGCGCCCGTACACCGGGGATCCGCAGCGGGCTGGATCCGGCCGAGGCCACGTTCCGCGTGACCCGGGAACGCCTGCGCGGAGTCCGCGACGCCTGGGAGGCGGGCGGCGGGCGATGGCCGCGGGTGCGGGTCGCGGTGTGCGCACGCAACAGCGCGAGCGAGGCCGATGCCCTGGCCACGGCGTTCCTGACGGGGCCGGACGCGCCGGACGCCGTCATGGCCATGAGCGACGAACTCGCCCTGGGCCTGCTGCGCGCGGCCACCCGCGCCGGTCTCACCGTCCCCGGCGATCTCACCGTCACCGGCTGGGACGGCACCGACGCGGCCGCCGCCGCCGGGCTGACCACCGTCGCGCAGAACCTGCGCGCCCAGGGCGCCCGCTGCGCGCGGCTGGCCCTGGGCGAGGAGGCGGCGGCCGACACCGATCCGGTCGAGTGGCGCCTGGTCGTACGCGAGTCCACCCGGCGATGACCGCGATCGGGCACGCGCTCCGCGCGGGGTGGCCGTGCCCGCGGATCACTCAGCCGCCCTGGGCGAGATCTTTCAGCTCGGCCAGGGTGATCTGGAGCGGGTTGCCGGGCAGCGGTGCGTAGGTGTCGGCTTCCCCGGCCGGTGTCGCCGCCCTGCCGTCCGGCCCTGTCGCGACATACTGGCCCTGTCCTGGATTGACGAGGGTGGTGTCCTGGGTGTCGTCCCAGGAGTGCACGAACAACAGGTAACTCTCGTTCTGCTCCAGCTTGACCTCGTCCTGCGCGGTCAGCTTCTCGCCGTCGAGTTCCCCGCCCAGTTGCCGGACCTCGATCGAGCCTCCGCCGGCGAGGTCGCCTTTGAACACGCGGGTGATGTCCGCCTCGGCGATGGTGACGATGTCGCCGGTCTCCCGCTCGGCCTGCTTCTTCGCCTCGGCCAGCTCTGCGGGGCCGAGCCCGTACAACGGGTTGGCCTTGGGGTCGTCGTAGCCGTCGTCGCCGGGTCCGAGGATCCGGCCGGGTTCGTCGCGGGCGGTCCGCAGGCCGGTGATGGTGGCCTGTACCACCAAGTCGGCATCGTCCCACATCTCCTTCGTACTGGTGAAGCGCGGGTAATCGGCGGACACGACCGCCTCGCGCACGCCGCTTCGGTACGCGGAGGCGGCCGTGGTCCCGGCCGAGCCGCCCGCGCAACCGGCCGACGACAGGATGAGGCCCGCGCTGACGGCGAGCGTGACCAAGTGACGCTTCGTCATCAGAACCTCCTCGTGTAACCGGCGGTGTAGTAGCTCGTCACGTCACTGTTGTCGTGGGATTGGCGGCGGGTCATGGTGTCCCGGTCACGGCACTCGCACATGATCGAGGCGTTGTGCTCGTTGTCCGCCAGGCTCAGCCCATGGCCGAGCTCGTGCGTGAAGACGCTGTGCACGAAGTTCTGGAACCGGTGGGAGTCTTCGGCGATGGTCCGGGCGTTGAGAGTGATGTAGCAGCCCGTGGATCCGCCGTTGACGTGGTAGCTGTAGTAGGTCCCGTAACGGGATGAGCCGTACCGTCCGACCTTGACGTTGCAGTTGGCGTCCGACGCGCTGCGCAGGGCGACCCGGCCATGATTCGACCAGCGCTCGGGCGCCTTCGTCATGGGCGCTTCCCATTGATCGTTGTAGCCGGTCACGTGGTGGTAGCTGAAGTTGGACCACTTCTGCCCGATCTGGAGCTTGTGCGCCCACGCCGGGGCGGCGGCCCACGGTGAGAGGATGGCGAGCAGTCCCACGGCGACGGCCCCGGCCGCGCCGCGATGAAGGGTGCCGGATTTCCGCTTGAGCAAGATTCCTCCCTGATCGATCTTCGCGCGGAGATCGCATGGCGGCCGGGGACGATGCGGGGCCGTCCATGGGGTCCCTCTTTTGGCACGCTGACTCAGCCCCTTGTGTAGCCCTGCCAAGGTTTCCGCGCTGTTTCCGCCGCGTCCGTCGCGAGCCGAGAGGACGCGCGACGCCTTTCCGGTCGTGAGGCGTAACAGCCGGGAAACAGCGCTGCCGCCACAGTCGACGCCATCGACCCGTCACCGACGAAAGGACGGCTCCATGGGTGGGCTCAGCAGAAGAGGGGTCCTGGCCTCCGGCGCGGCCGCGTTCGCCGCCGCAGCGCCAACGACTCGCCCGGCGCGGGCGCGGGAGCGGCCGTTCCGTGCCGCCGCGAGCGCCGGACGCCCCTCCCGCCCCAACATCCTGTTCATCTTCGCCGACGACCTGGGCTGGGCGGACCTCAGCTGTTACGGGGCGCCGGAGATCCGCACTCCCCATCTGGACGCCCTGGCCGGCCAGGGCGTGCGTTTCACTCACGGGTACGCCGCCTCGGCGGTGTGCTCGCCGACGCGCCTCGCGCTCTACACCGGCCGCTACCCGGGCCGCCTGAAGGCCGGGCTGCTGGAGCCGATCCCCGGTCCGGGCGCGGACGCCGGCCTTCCCGTGGCGCACCCGACGCTGGCCTCGCTGCTCAAGCAGGCCGGTTACGCCACCGCCATGTTCGGCAAGTGGCACTGCGGCTACCTGCCGGACTACGGCCCGGTCAAGTCCGGCTGGGACACCTTCTTCGGCAACATGGGCGGCGCCGTCGACTACTTCTCCAAGATCAGCGGCAGCGGCGAGACGGACCTGTACGAGGGCGAGGTGAAGACGGAGTCGCTGGAGTACTACACACGGACGGTGTCCGAGCGGGCCGCGGCCTTCATCAGGGACAACAGCGGCGGCCCATGGCTGCTCAATCTCAACTACACCGCCCCGCACTGGCCCTGGGAGGGCCCCGATGACAGGGCCGTCAGCGACGATCTCACCCGGCGCATCACCGAGGGCCAGGAGGAGGGGCAGATCCTCGCGCACAACGACGGCGGCTCGCTGAGCACGTACCGCACGATGGTCGAGGCCATGGACGCCGGGATCGGCCAGGTGCTGAAGGCCCTGGCCGACAGCGGGAAGCAGGACGACACCCTGGTGATCTTCTCCAGCGACAACGGCGGCGAACGCTGGTCGTACCTGTGGCCGCTGACCGGTTCGAAGGGGCAGCTCAACGAGGGCGGCATCCGCGTGCCCACCATCGTGCGCTGGCCCGCCGGCATCCGCGGCAACCAGGTCAGCGACGTCCCGGTCGTCACCCAGGACTGGACCGCGACCATCCTGGAGGCCGCCGGCGTCGAGCCGCACGCCGCCTATCCGCTGGACGGTCACAGCCTGCTCCCCTACCTCCTGGACGGCGCGCAGGCTCCCGCCCGGGACCTGTTCTGGCGGATGCGGCGGTTCGGCGCGCTGCGCCGCGGGAACTGGAAGTACCTGCGCGTCCTGCCGCAGCAGGAGGGCCAGGCGACACAGCATCTGCTGTACGACGTGACGGCCGACCCGCGCGAACGGGCCAACCGCGCCGCCCACGAGGGGGAACTCCTTGCCCGCCTCAGCACCGCATGGGACGCGATCGACGCGGAGCTGGAGGACTATCCGCCTCAGGGCGGCGACCGGCCCGGCCCCTTCGATTGATCCGGCGGCCGGGCCCACCACCGGTGAGCCGGCCGGGCGGCGTCAGGTGGTCGTCTGCTGGGTCAGCCCCAGGTCGGCCCCCTTAGGGTCCTTGACCATGGTGACGGCCGCCAGCGAGATCACGCAGAGCACCATGATGTAGACCCCGATCGACAACGCCGACCCCGTGCCCTGCACCAGCGCCTCGGCGATCGTCGGGGCGAAGGCGCCGCCCAGGATGGCGCCGAGCGCGTAGCCGATGGCCGCGCCGGAGTAACGCACCGCGACGGGGAACAGCTCGGCGTACAGGGCCGACATGGGGCCGTACGACAGACCCAGGCCGCCGGCCAGGACGATGATCGCCACCGCGAAGAGCCAGATGTCGCGCGTCCCCATCAGCAGGAAGAGCGGGATCATCCACACGAACACGATCGCGTACCCGATCTGGAAGGTGCGGACCCGGCCGATCCGGTCCGACAGCGCGCCGCCGTACATCGTGAAGACGAGCCAGGCCACCGACCCGGCGACGGTGGCGAGCAGGACGGACGGCCGGGGCAGGCCGAGCGCGGTGGTGCCGTAGCTGATGAAGTAGGCGATGAGCAGGTAGCCGGCGGCGTTGTTGGCCACGAAGATCAGCGCGGTGAGCACGACGTTCCTGGTGTGGCCGCGGAAGAGGTCGCGCAGCGGCGCGGCGGAGGTCTTGGTGCGCTGCTGCAGCTCCTTGAACACGGGGCTCTCCTCGACGGCCCGCCGTACCAGATAACCGACGATGATCAGCGTCAGCGAGAGCAGGAACGGCACCCGCCAGCCCCACGCCAGGAACTGCTCAGGGGTGGTGACCGCGCTCATGATCCACAGCACGCCGGTGGCCAGGATGAGCCCGATCGGCACGCCGATCTGGGGGAAGGAGCCCCACAGGCCGCGGCGGTCGCGGGGCGCGTGCTCCACCGCCAGCAGCGCCGCGCCGCCCCACTCGCCGCCCGCCGAGAAGCCCTGGATGACGCGCAGGAGGATGAGCGCGATGGGCGCCGCCACGCCGATCGTCTCGTACGGCGGCAGCAGGCCGATGAGCATGGTGGCCACGCCCATGAGGAGCAGGGTCAGCACGAGCATGCGCTTGCGTCCCAGCCGGTCGCCGTAGCGGCCGGCGATGATCGCGCCGAGCGGCCGGAACAGGAAGCTGATCCCGATCGTGGCCAGCGAGATGAGCGTCGCCAGGCCGGGAGCCCGCTCGTTGACCGGGGCGAGGAAGAGCGGGCCGAAGACCAGGCCGGCGGCCTGGGCGTAGATGAAGAAGTCGTACCACTCGATGGTGGTGCCGGCCAGGGTGCTGGCGAGGACTTTGCGGTCGTCGGGGGTCATGGATCGAGACTCACTCGGCACGATGAACTCCGTTCCTCACTTCGGGGGGTGGGGCGGCGCGGATGTCGCCGAGCCGGCTCACCGCGCACCCCGGCACCGCACGCGGGGTGCCGAGCGCGCAGAAACCGGAGTCCGCCACGATCGCAGTCTGCCACCGTCGGACGATCATCCACAGGTGCGCGCGGCCCCCTTGAGCTTCGCGCAGACGACCAAGGTCACCCATGCGGCACAACCAAAGCCACCGGCCATGGCATCCAAAGGAGCAGGGCGAGCGACCGAGGGCTGGCGCGGTCCGGCCGTTCGCCAGCAGAGCCGGGCCTGTGCCGCCCGGCACGCTGATCCCATGGACGACAGACCGAGGGGCGGCCGGCGCGCCGCACTGCTGCTGGCGGTGATCACTCCACTCATCGCCGAACTCACCCTGGGCAACCCGCCGCTCAGCCAGATCTGGCTGATGCTGCTGTGGATCCCGATCTACGGTGCCGGGACGGTGCTGATCCGTGAGCTGGTACGACGGCGACACGGGGGCTGGCCGTCCATCCTGTTGCTCGGGCTGGCGTACGGCATCGTCGAGGAAGGGCTGGTGCTGCAGGCGCTCAGCAGCCCCACCATGTACGGGGTGGCCGGCTGGGCGCCCCGGTTCCTCGGCCTCAACACCGCCTACGCCGAGCTCAACCTGCCCTACCACGCCGTCTTCAGCGTGGCGCTGCCGATCCTCCTGACCGACCTGGCCTTCCCGGCCCTGCGCGACCGGCCGTACCTGAAGCGAACGGGCCTGGTCGTCGCCGGGGTGGTGTTCGTGCTGGGCGGGCTGCTGCTGCGGTTCACCGTGGCGACCTCCATCGACCCCGGCTACCAGGCGCCGGCCGCGGTGCTGGCCGGGTGCGTGATCGCCGTCGTGCTGCTCGCGGTGGTGGCGCTGCGCGTGCTCGCGCCCGCCCGCTCCTCCGCCCCGGCCGGGGCTCCGGCTCCCGGCCCCTGGGTGGCGGCAGGGTTCGGGCTGCTGGCCGGGTTCGGGTATCTGGCGCTGCTGTTCCCGTTCGGCGGGGCCGCTCAGCCCGCCTTCACCCACGGCGCCTGGGTCGCCGCGCCGATGCTGGGCGCGGCCCTGCTCGCCGCATTGACCTGGTGGCTGGTACGCCGCTGGACGACGGGCGGCGGCTGGACGGACCGGCACGCCATCTGCCTGGCCGGCGGGGCACTGGTGGGCCACACCGCCTTCGGCGTGCTGGCCAACGCCGCCACCCTCGTCGACAAGCTCGAACTCTCCGCCCTGGGGCTGCTCACCGTGGTCCTGCTGGCGCTGCTGAGCCGCCGTACCGGAACCGGATCCATCACATCGCCCACCGGCCGTCATGGGCGGCCGGCCGCAGAAGGGAGCACGCGTTGAGCGTCCGCATCACTCGCGTCCGATGACGCGACGCACCCATGGACGTGCGCATGACCGCACGCATGGCCACACGTACGGCCATGCGCACGCCGTGCGCACGGCGTGCGCGCCCCGGAGCCCCCCGTCTGGAAACGATCAGAGGAACATCATGACCGAAAGCGTGATCCGCAGGTACACCGGCCTGTTCGGCATCATCGCCAGTCTCTTCATCGTCGTACAGGTGCCGCTGTACTTCCTCTACGAGACCCCGCCCGACTGGAACATCCTCACCCGCAGCCTCATCGGCATCACCGGGTGCACCTTCTACATCGTGTACTTCATCGGGATGCGGCAGCTCATCCGCCACGTCGACCCGGCCTACGACTGGATCGCCGGTGTCGTCCAGACGGCGGGCGTGCTCTGGGTGGCGATGGTGTTCGTCCCCCAGTCCATGGAGGTGGGCGCGGCGATCTCGGTCGACCACGACCTCGACACGACGTCGGCGGGGCCGTTCGCCGCGGCGCAGTACCTCATGCAGGGCGCCGTCTCCCGGCTGCTCATGGGCCTGTTCCTGATCGCCCTCGGGATCGCCGTGGCGAAGCTCGGCCTGCTGCCGCGCTGGGTGGGCCGCTCCGCCTACGTTCTCGCCGTGATCAACCTCGCGTTCCTGCCGGCCGTGTTCTTCGGTGACGACCCCGCCGACTTCTACAGCGCGCAGGGCTGGGGCACCACCGCCAGCATGGGCGCCGTCTGGAGCCTGTGGACGCTCGCGGTCAGCATCAGCACCCTGCGCACCGCCCGCCGGCCGGTGTCCACGAGTGTGGCGTGACCGAGGGGCCGTGCTGTCGGATCGCTGACGACCGGCGTCCCGGAGAGTTCTTCGCGGAAATGCGGGAGGCGGTGTTGGATCGGGGCGGTGGCGTTCGTAGCAGGAGTGAGGCCGTCCACAAGGACGGCGCGAAGTGTACGGAACCGGCCGTTTCTCCACGGCCACCAACAGAAGGATCTCGACATGACCGACCAGCCCACCGACGTTTCACCGATCGGCGACGCCGCCAAGCCCCCGGTCGCCGACCGGGCCGCGTTCCAGACCGAACTGGACCGGCTCCGGATCCGCGAGAAGGCCCACACCCGCGAGGGTGACGCGATCGCCGCCGCCCGCCGCCGTCTGCCGATGGTCGAGGTCGATGCGCGGACCCCGCTGACCGGGGCGGACGGGACGGTGCCACTGATCGACCTGTTCGCCGGACGGTCGCAGCTGATCGCCTACTTCCACATGTGGCACACCGGCCATCCCGCCGGGCAGCAGTGCGAGGGCTGCACCTTCAGCACCTCCCAGGTCACCGAGCTGGCCTACCTGCACTCCCGCGACGTCAGCTACGCGGTCCTGGCCGAAGGGCCGTACGAGGAGGTCTCGCGCTACCGCGAGTTCATGGGCTACCCCGTCCCCTGGTACTCGGTGCCGGAGGAATCCGTGAACCGGCTGATCGCCGGCCGGCACTTCGGCATCCTGGCCTGCTATCTGCGTGACGGTGACCAGGTGTACGAGACCTACTGGAACACCAGCCGGGGCAACGAGGTGATGGCGCCGTCGTACGGACTGCTGGATCTGACCGTCTACGGGCGGCAGGAGGAGTGGCAGGACTCACCGGAGGGCTGGCCGCAGGGCTGGGGCTCTAAGGGGGGCCAGTTCCAGCTCGACGGCCGGCCAGCCGCCCAGTGGTCGCGCCTGAAGGCCGGCCGCGACGACGACCTCGGCTCCCCGCACCCCGGATGACCGGCCCGGCACCCTCGTACGGGCCTGGATGTTCACCCGGCCGGGGGTGCGATGACCGACGACAGCGCCGAGGAGGGCGCGCGCCGGAGAGGGCCGGCCGGTCGGGAGCCGTGTTCGGCCGGAATGGACTTCGTGGGCCGCGCTGTCAGGGTGACGAAGCGCCCGTGCCCCCTTGGTCCATCTTGCGGACGGCGAGGAGGGAGAGTGCGGCGACGGCGCCGCCGATGACGAAGCCGGCGACGAAGGCCGACTCGGCTGGGACGGTCGACCCCGCAGGGGTTCCGGCGGTGAGGAAGGCGCCGCCGATCTGCGCGCCCGCGGCGAAGGCGATCACGCGGATGACCAGGACCAGGCTGGTGGCGGTGCCGGTGTCGGTGTGATCGACGGTGGTCGCGGTCTTGACGACCACCGCCGTGACGCAGACGCCGCTGGCCAGCGCGACCAGCACCTTGCCGACGACGAGGTGCCAGACCTCGCCGTGCAGGAACACCATGGCGAGCAGCGCGGCCATCAGGCCGACGACTCCGGCGGTGACCGCGGCCCGCGGGCCGAACCGCCGCGCCGCGATCCCGGCGACCGGCCCGCTGACCGCCGCCGCGACGGCGCCGGGCAGCAGGTAGAAGCCGATGTCGGTGGCGCTGGCCCCGAAGCCGTAGCCGTCGCCGGACACCGCGAACAGTTGCGGGACGAGATACATCGACAGCGAGGTGCCCAGGCAGACGGCGAAGGTGATCGCGTACGAGCTCCAGATCGCCGGCCGGGCGAGCAGGCGCAGGTCGACCATCGGCGCGGCCGACCGGCGTTCGACGAAGATCCACCCGGCCACGAGGGCGGCCAGGAGCACGACGAGGGCGGCCAGTTCGAGGGGCCGGCCGCCGGCCTCGGGCACGATCGCGAGCACGACCATGAGCGTCAGCAGGATGCCGCTCAGCAGCGCCAGGCCCGGCCAGTCGATCCTGGCCTCCGACCGGACCGGCGGGTCGTCCGGCATCAGCCGGTGCACGAGCAGGGTCGCCACGGCGATCGCGATCGTCGGGATCGCGAACATCCAGTGCCGGGACAGCCCCTCCGCGATGGGTCCGGCGATGAGCGTGCCCAGCATGCCGCCGCCCACGAACAACCCGCTGACCACCCCGATGGCCACCTGGGAGTCGCCCTTGGGCAGGTGCTTGCGTACCAGGATGAACGAGAGGGGCAGCGCGCCCACCATCGCGCCCTGCAGCACCTGGCCGAGCAGCAGCACCGGCAGGTTCGGCGCCAGCGAGGAGACCAGGCCGCCGGCCAGCACCACCCCCATCAGCCGGGTCATGACCCGTTTCCCGCCGTACCGGTCGCCGAGATTGCCGGTGACGGGCAGGAGGAGCGCGCCGGTGATGAGCAGGGCGATGCTGAGCAGCGCCCCTTGGGCGGGGCTCAGTGAGAGTTCGCGTTGCAGTAGCGGGAGCGTCGGTGACACCACCGACTCCAGGGCCCCGGTGGCGGTGGCCAGCAGGCCGAGCGCCGCGACGGCGGCCTTTCCGACGGCGACCGGGGGAGCTTGAGTCGTGTTCATGGACGTCCTTTCCTCGTTGCCGACGAGTAAGGCGAGGGGGGAGAGAGGGGGAGGCCGCGGCGTGCCGTATTCCGGGCATGCCGGACGGAAGCGATGGCCCGGCGCCGGTGCTGTGGCCGAGGTCCTGGAGCTACCGGGTGTGGCCGGTCGAGCGGGCGGGCGCCGTGGGCATCGCTGGGGTACGGACGTGGTGGTCAGCGCTGGTGGTGCGAGGCGTGGTGGTCAGCGCTGGTGGTGCGAGGCGTGGTGGTCAGCGCTGGTGGTGCGAGGCGTGGTGGGCGGCGAGGACGTCGCCGCCGAAGTCGGTCTCCGGGTCCCGCCACACGGCGTGGGCGTGGTTGCCGCCGCGCTGGACGTTGGTCCACTCGACCAGCAGCCGCGGCCCTTGCAGGCGGTAGTAGTGCGGCTCCCCCGCCGTGGTGGAGCCGGCCCAGGCGAGGTGGACGGCGTCCAGAGCCGCCGGTTCTTCGTAGCGGGGCAGCGGGGACACCCCGTCGGGGACGCGGTCGAGGTAGGTGCCGAGCAGGGCGCGCAGCAGCTCCCGCTGCGTGGCGTCGAGCTCGGCGCCCGGCACGCCCTTGGGCAACGGGCTGAGGGCCACCGCCTCGCGGTCCGCGCCGTGCAGGCCGGTGGCCGGGCTCCCGGCGCGGTCCGGGGTGTGCGGGCCGGGACGCCAGAGCTCACTGCGCAGGATCACGCGGTCGTCGATCCGGGGGTCGTTGCCCGTCACGATGTCGTCAGGGGCCTGGCTCAGCAGCACCGCGCGGGCGGCGAGCTCGGGGCGCAGCGAGCGGACCAGGTCGCGGGCCAGATCCTCGGCCGCCCCCAGCGGGCGCAGCGTCGCACCGCCCAGCAGCGGCGACGCGGCCGGGTCCGCGCCCAGGAAGCACGGCGTGGTGGCGGCGACGCGCCCGTCCACGACCAGGTAGTTGAGCGAGACGTGGTGGCCGCCGAACCGCCACCCCCACGGCCGGGGCCCGCCGGGCTCGCCGAAGACGCGCAGGTAGTACATGCCGGGGTCGCGGGTACGTTCCCGCCCCCAGTTCACCGAGAAGCCCTCGACGAGGTCGAGCACGTTCTCCAGACCGAGCAGGGTGGCGACGGTGGTGTACCCGGCCTCGGACAGGCCGCTCGCGACCAGCCGCAGCACCAGCCGGTGCTGGGCGGGGCGCTGCCGGTGGAAGGTGAGGCCGCCGTGGTCGGTGGGCGTGTAGAACCAGCGGGTGCGTTCGGCCTCGCCGGTGCCCGGCGGCGGTCCGGCCGCCATCGTGCGCTGGTCGTCGTCCAGGCTGTCCAGCCAGGTCAGGGCCGCCTCGGCCATCCGGTCGGCGACTTCGCGGCCGGTGTCAGTCACTGTTGCCTCCGCTGCTCCCGGGCCGGCACGGCGACAGTCGCGCGGCCGCGGGGCGACCCGACCCGTACGACCTCTCCGTACATCCCCGCCGTACGTCACCTCTCAACTGACAATCCGAGGAAATCGCGGATATATCCGGCGATCGGCTCCGCGAACTCCATGGCGATCGCGTGGCGGCCGTCCTCGATCGGGCGCAGCCGGGCGTCGGGGATCCGTTCCTCCATCAGCAGGGCGCCGGAGTAGGGCGCCAGCAGGTCCGCCGTGCCGTGCACGATCAGGGTGGGTGCGCTGATCTCGCCCAGGCGGTCGCGTACCTCGTGCCGGCGGGCGGCGTCGTGGCGGCGGCCGGCCTTGCCCTGATCACGGTACGCGAGCGTCTGGGCGGCCCGGTTGTGCAGCTCGGACTGCCCCTCCGGGGTGACGAAGAAGTCCTTGACCGCCCGCTGCCGGTCGTCGTGCGACATGTCGAACAGGTCCCCGACCTGCTGCGGGCACAGCGCGAAGCTCGGCGTGGTCGCGATCAGGACGAGGGACGCGACCCGGTCGGGATGCCGCAGCGCGGCGTGCTGCACGACGGCTCCGCCGAAGGAGGTGCCGAGCAGGTGCGCGCGCCGGAGGTTCAGCGCGTCCAGCAGGTCGGCGAGGTCGTCGGCGAGGTCGCCCAGCGTGTACGGGACCGGCGGGTTCACGGTGATCCCGGAGTCGCGCTGGTCATAGGAGATCGCCCGGATCCCCGGGCCGAGGTGCGAGCGGAGTGTGGCGTACTGGGTGCGGTCGCTCTCACCGCCGTGAACGAGCACGATCGGCACCCCGCTGCCGCCGTCATCGATGATGCCGACGTCGAGATCACCCGCCCGTACCGTCTCGGCGGGGTCGTGCTCTACCTGACGCATGGCCACTGCGGGCCCCCTTTTCGGCGACAGTACATAGACATTCCTATGAATTGAGATGACCGTATCACTTAGTTTCGCGTTTAGGGAGACCTCATGCCATCCGTTCCGTCCTGCCGATCGTCGGGGCGGCCGGGCCGTCCATCCGCCTCCAGACCGGGAAGAGCAACGAGCACAGGCGGCTGCGCAGTTCCTCCGGCACCGTCTCATACGTCACCGTGGCCATGATGGGGTTGACCGCCCGGCCTGCCGCCGGGCGCCGATCCGGTCAGCGCCGCGCAGCGCGCCGCGCCGTCGTACAAGGCGGCGGCCCTGGCCAGCGGCATTCCTGCGCGTGCGGCGAGCGTGGGCAACAGCACGCCGCGGGCGGTATCACCCGGCGTACGGAACAGCCCTGTCACCGCCATCAGCGCGCACAACTCCCAGCCCTCCGCGACGGGGAGTCGTGCCCTATCGCGACGTGCGGCCGGCTCAGCCCGCCCGCGCCCACCCGCGCAGCGCGCCCCGGTACGCCTCGGTCAGCCGGATGACGACCTCCCTGCGGGACAGCTCCGTCTCCTGCAGCAGGTCCTGGACCTCCCGGGGGTCGTACATGATGTTGTTGAGGAACAGGGCGTACTCGAGCATCTCGTCCGGAAGCCCCAGGTCGGCGAGCAGCCCGCGCACCGGCTCCGACCAGGCGTCCCGCATCGCGACGATGATGTCGTTCGCGTCGTGCAGCCGCTTCAGGTACCCCTGCCGCGAGCGCAGCTGCACCAGCGCCGGGCCGTGCTCGGCGAGCAGGTCCACCCACTTGTCCACGACCGCGTCGAACAGCGGCTGCCCTTCCGCCGTCGACGCCGCGCTGAAGTCGCGCAGTTCTTCGACGACGCTGAGCACGTACGCCGCGAGCACGTCGTCCACGGTGGAGTAGTAGCGGTAGGCGGTGGCCGGGCCGATCTCCGCGCGGGAGGCGACGGCCTGCATGGTGAGCTCGTCGGGCGCTTCCCTGGCCAGTTCGCCGACGGCCTCCAGGAGGCGCCGGCGGTTGCGGCGGGTGTCGCTACGCAGCTTGCCCTCCCCTCGCCGGACGCCCTGCTGACCGGTCACCGGCAACCTCCGCCCTCATCGAATCGCAGGCGCAGGATATCCCTCATCGCCGAAGTGGCGCACGATGCGGGCCAGCCCGGTGCGCAGGTCGTCCTCGGAGGCCGCGAACGAGATCCGCAGGTGCCCCTCGCCCGAGGGCCCGTACTCGATGCCGGCCCTGACCAGCACCTTCCGCTCGGCGAGCGCGCGGGCGACCACCTCGGACGGCAGGGCGGCGTCGTAGCGGAGGAACCCGTAGAACGCCCCCTCCGGCGGCGTCAGCCGCAACCCGGGCACCCCGGACAGCTGCGCGACCACGAGCTCGCGCCGCTGCCGGTACGTCTCGGCCATGGCGTCGACGACGCCGTCCGGCAGGTCGAGGGCGGCGAGGGCCGCGTGCTGGGCCGCCGTGTTCAGCGAGCCGTTGTAGGTCCGGTGCGCGTGCGCGGCCGCGTCCACCACCTCGCGCGGCCCGGTCAGGTAGCCCACCCGCCAGCCGGTCATCGCGTACGTCTTGGAGAACGTCTGGACGTACACCGTCCGGTCCCGCAGCGACTCGATCTCCAGCGCCGACGTCATCACGTGCCCCGGATAGACCAGCCGGTGGTACGCCTCGTCGCTGACGACCAGGACGTCCGAGCCGTCGAGGAGATCTCCGAGGGCCTTGAGCTCCTGCTCGCGGTGCACGATCCCGGTCGGGTTCGACGGGTTCGAGAAGATCATCATCGCCGCCCCGGGCAGCGCCGCGGCCAGGGCGTCGAGGTCCCAGTGCAGGTCGGGGGCGAGCGGAACGTAGTCCACGGTGCCCCCGGCGAAGACGACCAGATCGGCGTACAGCGAGTAGGCCGGCTCGGGGATGACCACCCGGTCGCCGGGGCCGATCATCGCGAGCACGACGGCCGCCAGCGCGGCGGTGGCGCCCTGGGTGACCACGATGTCGTCCGCGGTCCAGGTCCGTCCGGGACGCCCGGGCAACCGCGCGGCGAGCGCGGCACGCAACGCCGGCAGGCCCTTCTGATCGGCGTAGTGCGTGTGCCCCGCACGCAGGGCGGCCGCGGCGGCCTCGACCACCGGCGGCGGCGTCGGGAAGTCCGGCTCGCCCATGGCGAGCGACACGGCACCCGGCGGGGCCGGCGCCAGGGCCGGGCGCCGCGAGTGGCGGCGCAGGTCCCCGATCCGGAAGGCGGGCGGCCTGTCGGTCATCGGCCCGCCACCGCGTCGCCGGAACCCGCCACATCGCCGGAACCCGCCGCAGCGCCGGAACCCGCCACATCGCCGGAACGCGCGGCCAGGATGCGCCGCCGCAACGCCTCCTGCTTCCCGACGACCTCGCCGACCGCGTCCACGGCCTCCTTGACCCGCCGCCGCGGAACGACGACGACGCCGTCCGCGTCACCGACCAGCACGTCACCCGCCTCCACCACCACACCGCCGACCGCCACCGGGACACCGATCGCGCCGGGCCCGTCCTTGAACGGCCCGGCGGGGGTGACCGTCCGCGCGTAGACGGCGAGGCCCATCTCCCGCAGCGACCGGACGTCCCGGATGGCGCCGTCGACCACCGCGCCGACGACCCCGGCGTTCACCATGATCTCGCCGATGAGGTCGCCGACCAGCGCCCGCGTCCCGTCCCCGTGCCCGTTGACGACCAGCACGTCGCCCGGCCGCGCGTCGTCGAGCGCCCGATGCACGGCCAGGTTGTCCCCCGACCGCACGTCCACCGTCAGGGCGGTCCCCAGGAGCGCGGCCTGCCCGGTGAGCAGCCGGATACCGCCGTCCATGACGGTCATCCGCCCCAGCGCGTCACCGACGTCGGCGGCCGGCACCTCCCCCAGCCGGCGGATCTCCTCGGCCGGCACCCGATCCCAGGGCGGGGCGATGGACACGCTGTCGGTGGGCGCGACTATGAACACGATGGTTCTCCATTCTCAAATGAGACAGTCATCTCACATGAAAGGATCGTAGCCCCTGAAGCATCCACCCACAACGCCTTCAAGCCGCCGGAGTA
This sequence comes from Nonomuraea fuscirosea, assembly GCF_035917475.1. Lineage (NCBI taxonomy): Bacteria > Bacillati > Actinomycetota > Actinomycetes > Streptosporangiales > Streptosporangiaceae > Nonomuraea > Nonomuraea fuscirosea. Next base: position 6,787,148 of record NZ_CP109074.1, read on the forward strand.
CGCGACGAGCCGGAGCGCCCATCGCCCCGCCGGCCGCATGGAGTCATAGTCGTTGGGCGCCTTCCAGTTCAACGCCGAGGATCTCTTCCTGAATGACGGTCAGCATGTGCGAGCGCGAGGACTCGTCGTGCACGCCGAGCAGGCGGGCCGCGGCGCAGTCTCGCTCGGCCACCAGGCCGAGGGCCAGCAGTCCCGCGGGAACGAGCCTCATATCATGCTCGGCCGCCAGGGCGGCGGCGGTCAGGAGAGCGCGGCCGGCACTCGCCGTAAGCCGCAAGCCGCACCAGTCGAGCTCCGGGGCCTCCAGGGGATCGCGGAACGCGCGAGCCGAGGTGATGTCGCCTGGCCCGCGCTGCCGTACGCGTTCCCAAGCTATGGCGTCGACCCGCATCAGCGCCCTGAGCAGGGCCCGGGTGTCCAGCGGCACGCCCTCATCCCCCTCTCCCCCGCCTCTGTCGCCGGCCCATGCCGCCGCGTCCCTTCGCGCCCCTTCTTCAGCGGCCGCGCGCACGGCACGAGCCGTCTGGTCATCGAGGTCGATCACCCTCTCCAGGGCCGGCGGCGGCAGTCGCGCCGCCATCCGGCGCGCCACGAAACCAAGCCCGCGCTGGTGCCGGGGGCATACTGTCTCGATCGCGCGTGCCAGGGACGCCGCATAGGTGAACTCCGTGCGCTTGCGAGCGCCGAAAGCGATCCACTCGCCGTGCCGCCCCGTCACGATGACATGAGCCGCAGAGCCGTGATACGCATGCGGATCCAGGCCTGCGAAGCGTCGATGGCGGACCGCCGCGAAACTGAGGAACCGCCACCACCGGGCCTCCAATTCCCCTCTCCTGTACGGTGCCAGCACCAGCATGAGAGGCACATCGGGCACGTTTCTCGCCAGGTAATCGATCTCCCACCCGAAGCCCGTCTCGGTCACCTCCTTGGGGGTGACCACAATGACGATGACGGTGGCGCGTCGTGCCCATTCCCGCACCTGCTTCTGCCACGTGCCGTCCGGCACGGGCTGTTTGGCGGCGCCGATGTCCGGCAGCCGTACGTTCGGGTCCGCTATGGCCACGACCGGTCCCAGAGTGTGCAGATGGCGAACGAGAACCTCTTCGAACGGCTGCCGGTAGGCCATGCTGATGCGCTCGACCAGGCTGGTACGGCCGAATGCGCTGGTCGGGATCTTCAGCACATCGTTGTCGAACGGCCGCAGATAGAGCACGTGCGCACGCTGGTCCTTCGCCAGCCGGGTCTCCGCGTCCGCCAGCGCCCGCCGCCGTCCGTACCGGCGAATCAGCACGCTGAGGACCAACAGCAGAACCGCGATGACGAAAACGCTCTGTTGCAGGTTTTCCGCCGGTAGCGGAGCGATGATCGCGACGGCCACCCGCGCCGGAAGACTGAGATCCTCGTTGAGGTAACGCGGATTCAGGACGCCATCAGTGATGAGCGGCGACCGGTCGATGCCGAATGCGCCCACCATCGCGACGGCCATGACAACGCAGGCCGCGAACACACCCACGGCCAGGCTGCAGATCCCCGCGATCGGACTCAGCCAGCTCGCGGGACGCCGGGTCAGGTGCAGCCCGCGAATGCGATAGGGCCGCCACAACCGCAGGGGACCCGGCGACCTGATCCAGCCGAACCACACCCCCAGCACGGCGATCACCATCACCGCCCAAGGGACCTCTTGCGGCGGATTCACCACGGCTCCGGCCAGTCCGAAGACCGAGAGCGCTCCGAAGAGACGTGCGGTGAACCGCAGCCGCAGCCCCCACTTCAACCGGGTGGCGGTCCTCCCCACATCGATCCAGTGCGCCCGGCCCGTAGGCGTCTCATAGGTCTCCCCACGCAGCGGGTTGCGGGCGGCACGGATGGGGACAAGGATCACCCAATAGAGGACGAACGGCACCGTCAGCAGCATGCGCGTCCCGTCGAACTCGATGCCGTGCACCACATGGTCCGGCCCCGCCAGAGCCCGGAGCTGCGCCAGGGCGGTCTCCGTCGCCAGCCGGGGCAGGCCGTCGGGCGACAGTCCTGCCGCGCTGGTCCGCACCAGGTAGATGGAACGGGCGAAGATCACGGTGTAGGTGTACACACCGTCCCGCAGCGGCTCGGCCCGCGACCATGCGGCAGGATGTGCGGGCAGGGGCTCGAAGGCGGGCATGCCGACCCGCACTGTGCTGCGCAACTGACCCCAGAGGGCGACCGCCGCATCGTTCGGCTGCTCGCAACCCCAGACGATGATCTGCTCCGCCACCCGTCTGGCCGGATCCCGCCAGGCGCGAAGATGCGCGGGGCACTGCAAGGAGGTCCCGGCCCAATAGGGTTCGGCGGGGGCGTCGCGCCACGGCTCCCAGCGTCCTCCCGTGGAGCTGGGAGGCGTGTCGAGAAGAACCGTCTCCGGGTCGCGCTCGGCGGACGCCGTACCGGTCCAGGCCGGCCAGGACAGGACCGCCGCCGCGAACATGAAGATCACTGAGCGTAATCGCATGCCCACTTATCGTGAATTGCACATCTTGAGTTACACCACTTGCCCTGCCCCCAACGGCATCCGACGGGCTGCGCCCCTGTAGCGGCCCGCACCCGATGCTCTGGCTGTGGAACGTGACACGTCGTTGGGAGCGAAGGGCGGGGCGCGGTCACGGGCGGCAGGACCTCGGGATGGTCACGGTCGTGGTCCCGCTCTCGAAGTCATCACAGGCCTCGACATACGGCTGTGCCTTCGAGCACCGTTCCTGCCCGGCGCCGTTCAGCCAGAGGCACACTTTGGCAGCCTGTCCGTCTTTGAGCTTCTGCGCCTTGGTGTTGGCCCAGCCGTTGGAGGTGAGGATGATGCCCCAGCTGCCTTTCCGGGACGGGGGCGAGGTCGTGGGATTGTAAACCCTGACGAACACCCGGTCGCCTTTTACTCCGCGGATGATCTGGGCGTGGTGGTAGGCGTCTCCCGCGCACTTCCAGAGGATGGCCTGGCGCCCGCCCTGGGTCACCCGGTCGAGCCGGAGGTAGCGGCCGTTGCACGCCGCCTGCGCCGAGGCCGAGGCTGGGAGGGTGGTGAGTGGTGCGAGCAGGGCGACCGTCGTGGCGGCGGCCAGGAGAACTGGTCTCATCTTCGGGCTCCTTCCGATGACCGTCACCCTAGGAAGGCGTTGTTCAGCATCCGTTCAGCCGGCACTGACCGTGACGTTGTCCACCTCGACCTCGGCCAGCCAGACCCGCAACAGGAACTCCGTGCCGAGGCAGTCGTCCGGCAGCGGATACCCGGTGACGGGGTACCACGCGGTCTGCACGGTGGCGTGGTCGAGCGTGTAGAGGACCCTGCCGCGGTCGTAGCTGATCTGCCAGTGATGGACGTTGTCGTCCAGTTCGAGAGTGGAACTGTCCGGCTGGTCGTCGACGAAGGCGTTGGCGGCGGGCAGCCGGGTCACGGCCAGTTCGGTCAGACGGCTCCCCTTCTCGCCCTGGTAGTAGGAGTACTGCAGGGACAGCCCGCGCGGCTGGGAGCCGTCGAAGCGGGAGCAGACTCCGAGGCCGTACCCCCAGCCCATGCCCGCGGTGGGCGGCGGGCCGGGGCCGCGCAGGGTGACGTCGAGATCCACCCGGAACCTGCACCAGTCGGGCAGAGAGGCGCGAATGCCCGCCCAGGTGTAGTCGGGAGTCCTGGTGATCTTCGCATCCTCGATCGTCCACCGCCTCGACCCGGGGGTTCGGGTGACGGCGGCTCCTTTGGTGTCGAAACCGGTGAGTTCGAGGTCCTGGGAGGTGCTCCGGGTGATGTCCACGCACGCCTGCCTACCGATCGGGACGGCGCCGGCGACGACGTTCAAGGGCATGAGCAAGGCCGTCACGACGACGAGCAGGCCCAGTCGCCGGCTCCGCCACGGGAACGGCACGGCCGCCAGGACCAGCCCGCACGCCGTCACCGCCGCGGCGACGGTCTTGAGCGCACCGGTCCCGATCAGCACGCCGGCGACGCCGGCGGCCGTGGCCGCCGGCCCGGCCACGCGTTGCGCGCCCCGGTACGGAAACCGTCGCCGGATCTCCCCGCCCAGCGCGTACGGGTCGGGAAGCGTCCACGATTCCGCGGGAACGACAACCTCCTGGCCCTGCAGGGCCGCGAACAGCCGCTCGACGGTCGGCCGCCGGTCGGGCTCCTTGTGCAGCGCCCACTTGATGAGGTCGCGCAGCCGGCCGTCGATCCCCTCCAGGTCGGGCTCCTCGTAGACCAGCCGGTGGGTGACCACGGCCACGGCGTCCTCGCCGAACGGGCACCGCCCGGTGGCGGCGTAGGCCATCACCGCTCCCCAGGCGAAGACGTCGGAGGCGGGCGTGCTCGGCTGCCCCATGGCCTGCTCGGGGGACATGTAACCGGCGGTGCCCGGCGCGATCCGCGTGGCCGTGGTCAGGCCGTCCCCCATCTGCGCGATGCCGAAGTCGATGACCTTGGGCCCGCTCGGAGCCAGGAGGACGTTGCCCGGTTTGAGGTCCCGGTGCACGACGTGCGCGTCATGCATGGCCTGCAGCGCGGCGGCGACACCGGTGCCGAGATCCACCAGTTCGGCCTCGGTCAGCGGCCCCGATTCGCGTACTCGCGCACGCAGGTCGGGGCCGTCGACGTACTCGGTGGCGAGGTAGGCGCGGTCTCCTTCGAAGCCCGAGCCGATGATCCGCACGGTGCAGTCGGGCGCGGACTCGGCGACCTTGCGCAGGATCTCGACCTCGCGGGTGAAGCGCCGCTGGTACTCCTTGTCGCCGAGCCGCTCGTCGCGGATCACCTTCACCGCCACGTGCTCGCCCGCCGGCCCTTCCGCCAGGTAGACGGACCCCATACCGCCCTGGCCGAGCAGCCGCAGGACGCGGTGGCCGCCCAGTCGCCGTGGCACAGGCGTCAGTCGCGGCACCAGGGGCCGCCGTCCGACGAGAGCCCGATCAGCGGGGTGAGGTCCCGCACGAAGCGGATCCGCAGGCACTGGTTCCGCTGTGCGAGCGACGTCAGCCGCCGGTGCGCGAGGGCGATCGCCTGCACCAGGAGGTGGCAGCCCACCCGCGCCGGCGGGGACGCCGGGCCGGCGCAGACGGCACGGGAGGCCGGGCCGAGGTCCGTAGCCACGGCGAGCGCGCGGGTGGTGCCGCGGCTGAGGTAAAGGTCGCACGCCGACACGTCGCACCTCAGCGTGCCGAGCCGGTGAACGGCCGTCGCCGTGGGCGGGATGCTCGCGGCGACGACACTCACCCCGATGTACAGGACGACGAGCAGTGCGGCGGCCTTGCGGAGGATCCTTCTCATCGCTGCTACCTTCCTTGCCGCGAGGGCCTTCCTCGTGGCTGAGGCCAGCATGCGGCGGGTCCGGTTCAGAATGGATTCAGCAGGCGGGTGACCCATCGCCGCCCGTAGTCGTCGCTCAGCTCGGTGAACATCGAGCGGGCCAGCTCCAGCTCGTCGTGCTGGCCGGTGATCTGGCCGACCGCGGCCAGCGCCCAGGCGTGCCCGTGCCGGTCCCCCAGCGTGCGCATCTCGGCCGCCACGGCTCCCGCGTCCTGGCCGGCCGTGGGATCTCCTTCCGCGTGCCGGACGAGAACCAGGCTCAGCCGACCGTACGCGGTCAGCCGCGGATCGCGCAGCCGCCGGCTCGCCAGGTCGTGCTCCTCCTCGGCGTGGCGTCTGGCGAGGGCCCGCTCGCCCCGGGAGAGCCGCACACCCACCAGTTCGTGCGAGCAGGCGGCCTGGGCGTGGCGATCGCCCAGGTCGCGAAGGATGGTCAGGGCGCCCAGCAGGCAGTCCCTCGCCACGTCCAGGTCGCCGTCGCGGTGCTTCAGCACGCCGAGCCCGCGCAGACAGCGCGCCTCACCGCGACGGTTGCCGGCCGCCCGGAACTCGCCGCGGCCGATGGCGAGCATGCGCTCGGCCGGGCCGTGTTCCCCGCGTTCGAGGTGCACGAGCCCGAGTCTGAGCAGCACCCAGGCCCGGTCCAGGGTCTCACCGTGGCGGATGAGGTGCCCGATCGTCTCCTGGAAGATCTCGGCGGCGCCATCGAGATCACGCTGAGCGTGTTTCAGGTCGCCGAGGTCGCGCAGGACGAGCGCGTGACCGCGGCGGGCCCCCGCCTCGAGCACGGCCGCCCGCGCGTGCCGGTTCGCCGTCCGCCATTCGTCGAGATGGAGACGTGTCTCGAAGAACGGGGTGAGCGCGTGCGCCAGCCGCCACGCGTGGAACGGATGCCCCGCCAGATCCGCCACCAGCGCGACCAGGAAGCCCCGCTCGGCGTCCAGCCAGTCGAGGCCGTCCCGCACGTCCGTGGTGTGCTGGACGGGCTCGCCGCCCGGGTCGAGCACGTCCGAGGTCAGCGGCAGCACCGCGGCCTGCACCTTGGCCAGGGCGAACGCCGCGAGCCTGGCGAGCCCGTCCCGGGTGTCCTGCGGCGTGGAACGTTCCCGTACGAACAACCGGACCAGCTCGTGCAGCCGGTAGCGCTCCTGGCCGGCCGCATCGGCGGCCAGCCGTTGCAGCAGCCCCAGCTCGGCGATCGTGTCCGCCCAGGCGGTTCCTCCCGTCTGGGCGAGACCCGCCCAGGCGGCGAAGTCGGTGGCGGACAACGCCGCCATCAGTTTCAGTACGGATTTCGGCCCGTCGTCCAGGCTGTCGAAGCCGAGTTCCAGCGGGGTACGGACCGCGACGTCTCCCGCGGTCATGGCGTCCAGGCGCGACAGCTGATCGCGCAGCCGCCTGGCCAGGCCGGCCGCGGAGTCGTCATGGCTCACCGCGAGCCTGGAGCCCATCACCCGCACCGCGAGCGGCAGCCCCGCGCAGGCGTCGAGCACGCGGCCGGTCGCCTGGTCGTCTGCGGCGATCCGCGCCGCGCCTCCTAGCCGGGTCAGCAGCGACCTGGCCTCCGTACGGGTGAGGACGTCCACCTCGTACGACTGCGCTCCGGCGAGCCCGGCCAGCCGCGATCGGCTGGTGATGAGGGCGAGCGAACAGGGTCCTGTGGGAAGCAGGGCGCGGACCTGGTCCTCCTTGGTGGCGTTGTCCAGCAGCACGAGCAGCCTGCGGGACGACGTGAGCGTCCGGTACATCGCCTGGCGTTCGGCCGGGGAGTCCGGGATCGATCCGCTCGGGACGCCGAGCGAGCGCAGGAACCGTGCCAGGACCGGCCACGGATCCGGTTCGCTGCGCAGGTCGGCGAAGAGCTGGCCGTCGGGGAAGCGCTGCCGGTGCAGCCAGGCGGTGTGCACGGCCAGGGCCGACTTGCCCACGCCCGCGTGGCCGTGCACGACGACCGGCAGCGGCGCCCCGTCGGGTTCGTTCGCCAGGGCGTGTGCCAGCTGGGTGAGCAGTTCTTCGCGACCGGTGAAGTCGGGCAGGTCGTGGGGCAGCTGGGCGGGCGTCAGGCTCGGCTCCGCGTCGAGCGTCGGGTCCTGTCTGAGGATGCGCTCGTGCAGCCGGCGGAGCCGGGCGGACGGCTCGGTGCCGAGTTCCTCGGCCAAGACCCGGCGCAACCGGTCGTACAGCGCGAGTGCCTCGCCGAGATTGCCGGAACGGTAGAGGGCGATGAGGAGCAGCCGGTAGGCGTTGTCGCGCAGCGGGTTCTGGGCGACGAAGATCCGCAGGTCGGCGAGCACCCGCTGATGCTCCCCCCGTTCGATGCGCAGCTCGCACAGCTCCTCCAGGGCGTTGGCCCGGAGCTCCTCCAGCGGTACGGTCTCCGCCAGATGGAGGTGGTCGGACTCGACGTCGCCGAGGGCGGAGCCGCGCCACAAGGCCAGCGCCTCCCGCAACGTGTTCACCCGGTCGGTGACCCGCTGGTCCCGCCGGGAGAGCAGCGCGCGGAACCGCAGCACGTCGACCTGCTCCGGCTCGATGGTCAGCCGGTATCCCCTGCCCCCGGGAACGCTCTGGACGGAGCCCGGAGGCAGCAGCGTGCGCAGGGCGCTCAGGTAGACCCGGATGACTCCGGGGCTGACGTCCCGTGCACCCGCGAGGCATTTCTGGAGCATGCCGACCGACACGGGCCGGCCGCCGGCTAGAGCCAGTGCCGCCAGGACCGTCCGGTGGCGCGGGACTCGGATGGGGATGAGCCGTTTGCCGTCGTGGACTTCGAGCTCTCCCAGCAGATTGATCGCCATGGTCATTGCACGCTCAGTCCTCATTCGTCGTGGTGGTGGGCGACCGTCAGCGGTATTGGGTGTAGGCGTTGGCGTACATGCGGATCCAGTCGACGTCCTGGCGTGCCGGTCGCATCAGCGTTCCGGTCGGAGGGAACATGTCGAGCTGGGCCCCGCCGTTGGTGGAGTTGAAATAGCCGATCGAGGCGTTGATCGTGCAGATCAAGTCGCCGTCGACGTACCACTTCACCGAATTCGGCTGCCAGTCCACGGCGTAGTTGTGGAACTGCGTCGAATCCACCTGGAACGAACAGCTGTTCTGCGTACCGTCGTGGTGGACGAACAGCTCGACTTGCGGGGAATTCACGTCGCGTTCGGCGAAGTCGATCTCCGCGTTGGTCCAGTCGTCGTCGTTCTCCGGCCACAGCAGCGGAACGGCGTGGTAGGACCGGCCCCCGTTGTCGGCCAGCGGCATCGCACGTTCCCTGACCTCGACCCGGCCGTACTTGAAGGCGCGCATGCGACTGTACAGACCACCCGTCTTACCGCCCGCGGTGCCGGTGACCGACAGGTGTCCACCGCCCTGTGTGGTCTGTGACGCGCATCGCTGACCATGGTTGTTGTGGCCGGGCGAGCATCCGGTCGTCTCTCCGGGATCGGCGCCGAACAGTCCCCACTTGCTCAGGTCCACCGAGCTCCCGTCGAACTCGTCCGACTGACTGGGCACGGAGGTGCCCCAGCCGTGGCGGACCGCCGCGAGGTCGCTCGGCGGCGGGGCCGCTCCGAGCCGGTAGTCGCACTGGGTGGCCTTGAAGCCGGTGCCGGTCGCGGTGCCGAAGTCGCCTTCCTGCAGCACGTGCGCCGAGGTCGCGCCGCTCGGCACCGTGGCGGTGACGGCGACGGGAGTCCATGGGTCGCCGGATTCGGCGAAGGTCGGCAGGGTGGTGATCGGGCCCCGCTGCTCGCTGAGATAACGGCCACGGGAGTTGTACCACTCGACCACGATCCGGGCGGTGCCTGAGCCGTGGACGACCCGGTCCCTCGCGGAGAACGTCCACGTCTGGCCGGCGGTCACCGACAGCTGCGGCATGTAGAACGAGCGCCCGCCCGTGTCGAACGCCCAGTTCACCCCGGGAAGGTCACCGACGGGGTCGCGCGTGACCCAGCCGCCGTCCAGGGAACCCCAGCCGTCGAGGTTCGAGGCGAGCACCGGGTTGGCACACGCGTTGGCCGCGGCTGCGCCGGGACCCGGGGGCGCGGCGATCAGGAGAGCGGCCGCTGTCGCGACGGCGCTCGCGAGGGCTGTCAGGCGCCGCCGTAGCGGACGAAGTTTCATGGCAGGCTCCCACGTGACTCGAGGTGAATGCAGGTGCTTTCTCGAGCAGTGAATGCCGCGCCGGGAAGGTCCGACAGTGCAGGACTGCACTGTCGGACGGATGACGCAGACAGTACGGACGCCTGAACTCGATCAACTGGGGCCGGGGCACTGATTCACCGACGCGCTGGCGACTCTGCGCACCTTGACGCTGGCCAGAACGGATCCCGACTTCACCAGATCCTGCACGTCCTCGATACTCATCTGCGTGTCGTGGAAACGTCTGGCGCCTTCCAGGTCCACCGCCAGAAGGTCGATCCGGTAGTTCTGGCCCACGCCGCCCTCGTTCTCACCGCCGAAATATTGTGCGCCCCGCCAGGTGGCGAGTTCGCTGGGCTTTTCATAGCCGAAGACGAGCTCGACGTATTTGTTGGGATCGCCGTTGACCAGATTCTGCTTCGCCAGAATCAGCGTGGTGCCGGGCGGAAGCGACGCCGTGCCGGAGAAATAGGAGCAGTATTTGACGCCAGCGCCTTCGGCCGGCGAACTGATGGTTCCGCCGGCTTTCGCCGCGTCGCCGGTGGTGCGGCCCGGCGTGGTCAGCGTCGGCGGCGGACCGGTGCTGCCCGCGGCCGCGGGCGCGGCGGTCTGGCCTTGGCCGCCCCCGCCGGAGGCACCCGTCAGCAGGTCCGACAGGTACACGCCGCCCACGGCGACGGCGAGGCTGCCTGCCGCGATCGCGACGGACAGCCGCCGCCGTCGCCCCGGAGGACGCGGCCAGCCGGCCGGCGGCGCGCCGTGCGCATCGCCGATGGCCGGATCGGCTCCCGCGGGAGCGACCGCCTTCAGCAGGTCGCCGCTCCAGCTGCGCAGGTCGGACGGGCGGCGGGACGCGTCGTGGTCCATGGCGGCCAGGATGTGCGTCGTCAGGCGCCGGACGTCGCCGGCTCCTGCCGCCGTGGCCGCGGCCTCCAGTTCGCGCTCGATGCGGGCGAAGGCTCCTGGGGTGTCCGCGACCGGCGGGTCCTGCCCCGTCAGGCAGAAGAAGGCGAGCGCGCCGAGCGAGTACACGTCCGCGGCCACGCTGCGGGGCAGGTGCGGTGCGGCGAGGACCTCGGGCGAGGTGTAGGCGGGCGTGTGCCAGCCGACGAAGTCGTACCCGTCGTCGACGAGACGCAGGGTGCTCACGTCGATGAGCACCAGACCACGCTTCGCGTGCACGATGCAGTTGCCCGGCTTGACGTCCCGGTGCAAGCTCGGATTGCCGCCGGACCGCGTCATCGAGGCCAGGTCGGCGAGTGCCTCGCCGGCCTGGGCCACATAGTTGAGCCGCCGGCGGATCGTGTCGGGGCGTGCCGGGCTGGCTGCCAGCGACGCGTGCAGGGTTGGGCCCTCGACCCACTCCATGACCAGGTAGGCCATGCTCTCGGTCGGGCTCTCCGTCGTGGTGCCGGTCGCGGGGTGCGGAGGCGCGCCGACGAAGACCTCGTCGAGCCGTACCACATGGTCCAGTTTCAGATGCCGCAGAAGTACGGCCTGGTCGCGCCAGCGCTGCTGGTCATGCGCGGAGGGCCAGTCGGCTCGGGCCTCAGGAGGCCGCTTGAGCAGTTTGATGGCGAGAGGCAGCGGCGAGGTCAGCTCGCCCTGATAGCGCGCCTTCCAGATGATCCCTTCGCCGCCCGGTATCCCTTCCCCGAGCAACTCGTACCGGTCCGGTGCTTCCGGCGGGCCGACGAACAAGCCGCTCGACTGGTCGGCCGCGAAGGCGGGCCCGCCCGGCGCCTCGCCCGACACGTCGGCCGTGGACCTGGACTGCGCGATGTCGGACGTGCCGCGGGTGACCCGCTCGTCGTCCGCTTGATCATGGCTGTCGTCAGGCGTCATCGCCGTCACCCTCCTCCGGCTCGGGCAACAGATCACAGAGCTCCGCCACACCGACCACGCCGGTACGCACCGCCCAGCGTGCGAGCGCCCACCGGAAGTCGTCGTGCGGGATGTCCAAGTCGTCCGTGGTCAGCCCGGGAATGCCGTGCCCGGAAAGGCTCTCCCGCAGCGACTTGACGACATTGCGCACGTACTGCGGCTGCCGCCCCAGCCGCCTGCCCATCTGCGCGTACGTCGCGGGAACCGCCTGCGGCCCGGCCTTGACCAGCAGCGGCTCGCAGAGTGCGGCGAGCACCAGCCGCTGGCTCCTGGTGAGCGACATCGGCGAGGTGACGGTCTTGGGGGCACGGGTCACCACCTCGTCATCGCGATTAGGGGTCAGCGACCGGGCGTCCACCCGCACGGTCACCGCCGCGCCACTGCGGCCGGCGAAGACGACGTTGAAGATCGGGAAGGGCAGCGACGTGATCGCCGCCCTCGGCTCCACGACCCGGTCCTCGCCGGCCGGCGGTCGTACGACGAGCGGTTTGTGATGTGAATCGTTGCGGATCAGGACGCAGTCATTGAGCACGATCAGTGAACCCGCGCGGCGCGAAAGGTGTTCGTCATCGGGCAGGTGTACATCGCAGGTGCGGCTCCGGCCCAGCGTCAGCGACTGCCCCCGAGATATGCACCATTGGTCGCCATCGAATGCCACAAGTACCGTCTCGTCCGGCTTCGATGACCGGTCGAGCCGAACATCCGTCATGTCGCAAGTCCGCCCTTCTGAGCGACTTGACTACTCCCCCACCCCACAACGAACGCGGAACTCATTGATCACATCCCAATTCCACGAATAGCGACCTTTGCATGTCATTGAACGGCGAATCATGCAATATCGCCATAGAGGCTGACAAGATTCGACCGGTCCGCACAAAAAGGCTCTAGCGGCTATCACGCAATTCGGCGCCGTCGCAAGACGGCCATTCGGTCATCACGCGAGTGGGGTGCATCCCGGCGGATGGGATACCGCGACATCCATCGGAAGATCAGTAATCTGGCCTGTCACGCCGTCCTCACGTCAGGAGCCGCAGCCCATGTACTTCATCCACCGCCGCCGTTCCCGGTCCGGCGCCGTTCGTCGCGCCCTTCCCCTGCGAAGAGCTCGCCCCTTCGGCCGCCGGTGACGTCGGCGCCACCTACCTGCTGTGCGCCACACTGCCGGCCAGGCACGACACTCTCGGCTGGGATCGGACGTACGTGCTCCCCGGTGTGCGGCTGCCTCAGCTGGCCGCGGCGCTCCGCCGGCCGATCCGCAATCGCGACGACTGGCCCCAGGATCTCCTCGGCCTCAGGGCGTTGGTGGGCCCGGACGACGACGGCATCGCGCCCGCGTTCGAACGGCTCAGCCGGTTCGCGGAAGGCGCAGGCGAGTTCCCCGGGCCGCATGACCAGGCGCACCTGGCGGCGCTGGAGCACCTGCGCACCGTCACCCCCGACGACGGCCGCGTGCCCGAGCGGACGCTCATCCAGGTCGGCGAGCACCTGGCGCAACTGGCCCTGCACGCGGACGGCATCGGCCACCGGCCCTGGTACGTCTTCGACGACGTATGGGCCGGCGCCCACCCCGAGCTGGCCGCCTCTCTCATCCACTACGCCTACCACTGGGATCCCGGCTGCACGCGCGGGCACGGGTTTCTGATGCCCTGCCAGAACGAGGAGTACCTGGACCTGCGCCTGGGCCATGCGGACCGCGTCCGCGACTACGAGCCGTACGACGAACCGCTGGCGACCGGGCTGACCGGCGCGCGCAGCGTCGCCGAACTCCGCCGGCGGATCTTCCAGGACACCGGCACCGGCGAGCAGCGCCTCCTGCTGGTCCTGGATCAGGACCATCGCAGTGAAGTGTTCGGTGTCATCGGTGCCGTGCTGGGGCATCCGACGCCGGACGCCTGCCAACTCCGCTACTTCCGACTGGTCAGGCCGGGCCGCCGCCCGGAGCTCGCCTCCCGGCTGATCAAGGCGCTCTGTCTGGAGCTGCGGAAGGAGGGCTACGGCAGCCTCGTCCTGAGCGAACCGCCGACCGAGCTCTGCCGGAAGCGGTTGCGATCGGTCATCGTGCGCGGCGCATCGCCCGTCGGCCGGGTGATTCCGTTGACCGATGTCCGCCTCCCCGGCTAGTACGCCCGGCGGACGGATCCGTTCCTCCTCTGAAGACGGCAGGCCCGGAGCGGGTCATTTGGTGGCGAAGAGCTGGGTCCAGACGATCACGCCGTTGGCGTCCTCGACGGCGCCTACCCCGGTGTAGGTGAACTTGCAGTTCATGAGGGAGGCCTTGCTTCCGGGGTCGTTCATCCAGGACCCCACGATCACGGCCGGGGTGCGCTGGCCCTTGCCGAGGAGCTCCGCCCACCTGCCACCGCGCTTGTAGCCGGCCGCCTTGACGCGGTCGATGTAGCCCCGGCCGTCGCGGGAGTCGTGGGAGAAGTAGCCGTGCACCGCCATGTCGGCCGCGTGCGCGTGGGCGGCCCGGTGGAGTTGCGGGTGGTGCTTGAGCGCCCGGCAGCCCTTCTTCTTCGCCCGCCGGGCGTTGACCAGCCGCACCACCATGTTCTCCCGCGCCGTCCCCACTGCGGCGGCGGACGAGGAGGGCGTGACGGCCTGCGCCGTGCTCATGGGTGCGGCGAACGTGATCAGCGCGGCGGCGACGGTGAGCAGGCCGAGGGGACGGTGCATGGGGGATCCTCCAGGTGCGGCGGGCGGCCTCCGCATTCTGGCGCGCCCCCGGTTGATGCGTCATCTTATTTCGGAATGATCACCATCCGCTACGTGAGTCAGTGGTCACCGCACTAAACGCGCAGCACGCGTGGGCCGGAGTCGCCGTAGCGTTGGGCGGTGGCCCGGGGTAGCTGTTTGCCGGTGATGACGTACGTCAGCTGCTCGATGTCGGCGAACTTGGCGAAGCTGGCCACGCCGAACTTGGTGTGCTCGCACACCAGCACCGTCTGGCGGGCCGCCTGCAGGGCCGCCGTCTTGGCCTGGGCCACGGCCGGGTCGGGAGTGGTCAGCCCGCGGTCGAGCGACACGCCGTTGGTGCCCATGAAGGCCAGGTCGACGTTCAGCTCCGCGAGCATCGCGGTCGCCCATCGGTCGACGGTGCCCATGGTCTTCGGGCGTAGCCGGCCGCCGACCATGATGACGTCGTGGTCGGTCTGGCGGTTGAGTTCGGCGGCGATGGTCAGCGAGCGGGTCACGACGGTCATCCGGTGCAGCCGGCGCATCGGCCCGACCAGGTCCTCCGGCAGCGCTCCCTCGTCGAGGAAGACCGTGTCGACGTCGACCATCATGGCGACCGCGGCTTCGGCGATCATCAGCCGCTCCTCGGTCTTGGCCTTGCGCCGGTGCTCCACCGGCGTCTCGAAACGCCCGATGTCCGTGGGGTAGAAGACGCCGTACGAGCGGGCGATCAGGCGCTGAGCCTCGAGCGCCCGCAGGTCCCGGCGCAGCGTCGCGGGCGAGATCGAGAACAGGTCGGCGATGTCGGAGACGACCGCGCGGCCCTCGCTCCTGACATAGGTGAGGATCCGCTGCTGACGATCGAAGGCACGGCCGTGAAACGAGCTTGACACCTTGTTGTCACCCTTGCACATCTGGACGAAACGTTCGCGTAATGGTCACAGATTCACCCCCATATGAACAGATTCGTCCACGAGACCGCCAGTAAAGTCTGCACCTGTTCGACCTCGATGCGGATGGGTGGTAGCCCGTGAGCAGTGGAGCAAGCGATCTCGACGCGAGATCAGCCCTCTCCGACAGCGCCCGCCAAACGGCCGATGCCCGGGAAACGACGGCCGATGGGCGGCGTGCCGCGGCACGTCGCCGCCGGCGCGGGTATCTGCTGTTCGCCGCGTTCGCGCTGCCCAACCTGGCGTTGATCGCCGTGTTCTCGTACTGGCCGATCATCGAGAACGTCTACCTGAGCTTCACCACCTGGGACTTCATCTCGCCCCAGGCGGAGTGGGCCGGCCTGCTGAACTATCAGTCCCTGTTCAGCGGCTGGTCCTTCCCCGAGGTGCTGTTCCGCACGCTGGTGTGGGTGGTCGTGGTGGTGGTCGTGACCCTGGTGCTCGGCCTGGCGCTGGCCATGTTGTTCGCGCAGCGCCTCCGGGGCGCCAACGCGGTGCAGACGCTCGCGTTCGCCCCGCACGTGCTGTCCGGGGCGGCGATCGCGACCATCTGGCTGTTCATCTTCGATCCGAACACCGGCCTCAGCCGGCTCGTGTTCGAGGCGTTCGGAGCGAGCTCGCCGGCCTGGACGAACGACGACTCGTGGGCGCTGTGGGCGCTGATCATCGTCTCCATCTGGAAGGGCCTCGGCTTCGTCGCGATCGTCTACCTGGTGGGCATCCAGCAGATCCCGGCCCAGGTGCTGGAGGCGGCCAGGATCGACGGCGCCGGCCGGTGGACGCAGTTCCGGCGGATGATCTTCCCGCTGCTCTCCCCCACCACGTTCTTCCTGGTGATCACGCAGACGATCTCGGCCTTCCAGTCCTTCGACGTGATCGCCATGATGACCGGCGGCGGGCCCGCCCGGTCCACCACCACGTTGAGCTGGTTCATCTATGACGAGGCGTTCAACCGCGGCAACGTCGGTGTCTCCAGTGCGGCATCCATGATCATGTTCGTGGTGCTGATGGCGATCACCGTCCTGCAGTTCCGATTCGTCGAGCGGAGGGTTCACTACTGATGACGGTCATGCCGACCGCTGCGGCGACCGAGCCCGCCCCGCGCGAGCCCGGCTCCCGCCGTACGCGCTGGTGGGGCGTGCTCGCCCTGGTGATCACCGCCCTGGTCTTCCTGATCCCGCTCTATCTCTTCGTCAGTACGGCGTTCAAGACGAACGCCGACATCAACAGCTGGCCGATGCGGCTGATCCCGCGATCGCTGACGCTGGAGAACTTCGTCAACGCCTGGACGTTGGCGCCGTTCGACCAGTTCCTGATCAACTCGGTGGTGGTGGCGGCGATCGGGACGGTGCTCAAGGTGGTGCTGGCCATCTCCACCGCCTACGCCTTCGCCTTCCTGCCGTTCCCCGGCAAGCGTTACCTGTTCATCTTCATGCTCGGCGCGCTGATGGTGCCGGGGCACGTGACCCTGCTGGTGAACTACATCACCGTCGGCCAGATGAACCTGCTGAACACCTATGCCGGCCTGATCCTGCCGGGCGTGGCGTCGGCGTTCGGCACCTTCCTGCTGCACCAGTTCTTCCGATCGCTCCCGTACGAGGTGCTGGAGGCGGCGCAGCTCGACGGCGCCGGGCACCTGCGCAGGATCTTCTCGGTCATCATGCCGATGGCCCGGCCGGCGATCATCACGGTCGGGCTGATCGCCCTGATCGACGAGTGGAACGGCTTCGTCTGGCCGCTGATCGTGACGAACTCGGTCAACATGCGGACCCTGCCGATCGGGCTGCTCTACCTCAAGGAGAACGACGGCATCAACGACTGGGGCGCGCTGATGGCCGGAACCCTGTTCGTCGTCCTGCCGGTGGCGATCGTCTTCCTGCTGGCACAGCGTTACATCGTCGCCGGTCTGGCCGGCAGCGCGGTTCGCCGGTGATGACCATGTGCCTGCGATCCGGTTCGATCAGAAGGGACCCAGCGTGACCGGGACGAGTTTCAGCCGGCGCCGGCTCCTGACCGGCGCCACCGCCGCCGTGGCCAGTCTGGCGCTGAGCGGCTGCGTCGGCCGCATGGAAGGCGACTACGCCCAGGTGAGCGGGCAGGTGCCGGAGAAGTTCGCGCGCCGCCGGCGGGTCGTGCTGTGGAGTGCGTTCACCGCGCACAACGCCGAGGTCCTGCAGACCATCATCGACGGGTTCAACGCCGCGCAGCAGGACATCTACTGCGAGATCCAGCTGTTCCCCGGCTATCCCGCGCTCGACTCGAAGCTGGCCGCCAGCTTCGCGGTGGGGCAGGTTCCCGACCTCGTCACGCTCAGCGACGTGAACTGGAACCGCTACTTCCTCGCCGAGACGCTGGAACCGCTCAGCGGCTACTTCGACGCCGACTTCCGCGCCGACGCCTTCCACCCGAGGTTCCTGGCCGAGGGCACCATCAGGGACCAGGTCTACTGGCTGCCCTGGGCCCGTTCCACGCCCCTCTTCTACTACAACAAGGAGATCTTCGCCGCCGCCGGGCTGCCCGACCGCGGGCCGAAGACGTTCACCGAGTTGCGGGAGTGGGGCCGCCAGCTCAAGGGCTTCAAGTACCGCGGCTCACCGGTCAAGATGCGCGGTTACACCGGCAAGGACGACTGGTACTTCCAGGGGTCGAGCTGGGCCTTCGACGGCAGCTACTCCGAGGGCATGACGTCGCGGCTGGACTCCGAGCAGACCGTCGCCGCCCTGGAGTTCGACCGGGCGTTCATCCACGACGACCAGATGGCCTACCTGGCCGGCGACGTCAACGCCGACTTCGCGGCCGGCGTGACGGCGACCATCTGCAACTCCACCGGCGCGCTGACCTCGCTGCTCAAGGCGGCCGAGTTCGAGTTCGGCGCGGCCTTCCTGCCCGAGCAGGACGCGCCGGGCGTGCCGACCGGAGGCAGCGGGCTGGCCATCATGCGCAACTCGACCAGGACGCGCAAGCAGGCGACCTGGGAGCTGGTCAAGTACCTCGCCGACAAGGGCGCGCCCGAGTGGAGCCTCAACACCGGCTATCTCCCGGTGACCACCAGCTCGCTCAACTCGCCGAAGATCAAGGAACGCAACGCCGCGACGCCCGCGTACCAGGTCGCCCAGGACCAGCTCAGCCGCGCCCGTCAGGCGGACGTGATGCGCCGGTACGTGAACGAGACGATCTCCGAGATGCTGATCGTGCTGCAGAAGGTGTACGCCTCCAACGCCGACCCGCGCGAGGCGCTGCGTGAGGCGAACCGGACCCTCGACCCGGCCGTCCAGCGAGTCCTGCCGAAGTATCAGCGGCTGGTGGCCTCCTGACCCCGGACCTCTCGTGCCGCCGCTCCGCCGGCTGCTCCCCCCACGAGACTCCCCCCGCAACAAACCACAGTGAGAGAGGAAGATCGTGGCATTTGCCATCGTCGGACACCGCGGCGCCATGGCCGAAGCACCCGAGAACACCATCGCGTCCTTTCGCGTGGCCGAAGAGGTCGGCGTGGACGAGCTGGAGACCGACGTGCGGATCAGCTCGGACGGGCAGCTCTTCATGCTGCACGACGCCACCTTGGACCGGACCGCGGCCGGGCCGGCCGGCCGGGATCTGGGCCCCGTCGCGGAGCTGACCTGGGCGGAGATCAGCGCGGTCGACGTGGGCGGGGGTGAGCGGGTGCCCACGCTGGAGCAGATGTACGCGGCGACGACCCGGTTCGTCCAGCTGGAGATCAAGGATCTGGCCGCCATCGACGGCCTGACCGGCTTCTTCCCCCTGCACCCCGATTACGCCGAGCGGACGATCCTGACCGGTTTCTCGGTCGAGGCGATGGCCACCGTGGCCGAGAAGCTGCCGGAGATCCCGCGCGGCATCATCGTGTCCAAGTGGACCACCGCCGAGGCGCACCCGGGCGGCTACCGGAAGCTGATCGAGGACACCGGGTCCAGCCGGATCCACAGCGGCGGCGAGGGCCTGACCGCCGAGGTCGTCAAGCAGCTGCACGACGAGGGTGTCCCGGTGCACGGCTGGCCCACGCGCGACGCGGGCGACCTGCGGCGCTGGCTCGAACTCGGCGTGGACGGGACGACCAGCGACGATCCCCGCACGGCGCGGCGGTGGCTGTCCGAGGCGCTCCGGTGACGACCGAGACGGCCGCCCCCGGCACAGGTGTGCTGGCGGCGGCGCTGTTCGACATGGACGGCACGCTGTTCGACAGCGAACCTCTGTGGGACGTGAGCCTGGCCGACTTCGCCGAAAGGCTCGGCGGCACGCTGTCGGCCGAGATCCGCCGCCGGGTGGTCGGCAGCAATCTGCGGGACACCGCCCGGATCGTGCAGGAGGACCTCGGCGTCGCCGCGGACGTCGAGGAGTCGGCCGCCTGGCTGCTGGAGCGTACCCGGCAGCTGTTCGCCCTCGGGGTGCCGTGGCGGCCGGGCGCCCAGGAGGTGGTGCGGTCCGTACGCGGGCGCGGCATCCCGACCGCCCTGGTGACCTCCAGCCACCGGGTCCTGGTGGACGAGGTGCTGGCCCAGCTCGATCCCGGCATGTTCGACACCGTGGTCTGCGGCGACGAGGTGACGCGCCCGAAGCCCGACCCCGAGTCGTACCTGACGGCGGCGGAACGGCTGGGCGTCGATCCGCGTGACTGCGTGGCGCTGGAGGACTCCCGTCCGGGCATCGCGGCGGCGCTGGCCGCGGGCTGCCTGGTGGTGGCCGTGCCGGAGGACGGCGCGGCGCTGGCCGGCGGGCACGGCGCCGTCGTGGCTCCGCTGGAGACCGTCACCGTGGATCGGCTGATCTCGCTGCTGGCGGACCGGACCGGCTGAACGGACGGAATATCGCGCCCTGGCCCCCTGGACGGAGGCCAGGGCGCCTCTTGTCGAGGTTCGTTCCGCAATCCCGCTCGACCGCCCGGCGCGCGTCAGGCTGCCCGCCCGTTCGGCCGGCGGCTTAATTGGCGGCTATCCCCACAATGAGGACTAAGCTGGGAAACAGGCAGGTTAGCTACCGGAGTCCGGCGAGTTCGCCCACGCAGCCTCATGCGAAGGCCACAGGTCGGCGGGCTCAGTACGCCGGACGACGTCGAGCGGTGATCACACCGCCCGTCCCGTGGAACGTGTGAATGAACGTGGGACACACGGCCGGCGCGACGGCCGGCGCGAAATCCCCGCTGATCGAGCACGGCTCGGAACCGAGCCCGTGCGCTCCGCCGGCAAGGCGCTCCGCTGACGGTGGCCGACCATGGCCACGCCCCGGGAACTCCTGACGGTGGCCCGACGTGGACCATCGACGATCCGAAACGATCCGGCCACGCTCATCTGGCATATCCCGCCCCGCCAGGAGGCTTGACATGTTCGAGAAGTTCACCGACCAGGCGAGGCGTTCCGTCGTCCTGGCACAGGAGGAGGCCAGGACGCTCAACCACAATTTCATCGGCACCGAGCACCTTCTGCTCGGCTTGATCCATGAGGGAAGAGGCATGGCCGCCAAGGCTCTGGAGAGCCTGGGCGTCAGCCTTGAGGGTGTGCGCCAGCAGGTCGAGGAGATCATCGGCCAGGGCCGGCCCACCGAGCCCGGACAGATTCCGTTCACGCTGCGGGCCAAGAAGGTCCTGGAGCTGTCGGTCCGTGAGGCCGTGCAGCTGGGCCATGACTACATCGGCACCGAGCACATTCTGCTCGGACTCATCGCCGAGGGCCAAGGCGTGGCCACTCAGGTGCTGGTCAACCTTGAGGCCGACCCCGGGCGGGTCCGGACCTGGGTCCTGCGGTCCCTTTCCGGCCGCGACGGCGACCAGCCGGATGCGCCCGCCACCCTTTTCGAGTCGAGCCGGCAGCCGTCCGCGGGACCACTCGATCAGTTCGGCCGCAACCTGACCCAGGCCGCCCGCGAGGGCAGGCTGGATCCGGTCATCGGCCGGGAGAAGGAGATCGAGCGGGTCATGCAGGTCCTGTCCAGGAGGACCAAGAACAACCCCGTTCTCATCGGCGAGCCCGGCGTCGGCAAGACCGCCGTCGTCGAAGGCCTGTCGCAGAAGATCGTCAGCGGCGAGGTGCCCGAGACGCTGCAGGACAAGCAGCTCTACACACTCGACCTCGGCGCCCTGGTGGCCGGCTCGCGCTACCGCGGTGACTTCGAGGAGCGCCTGAAGAAGGTGCTCAAGGAGATCCGCACGCGCGGCGACATCATCCTGTTCATCGACGAGCTGCACACGCTCGTGGGCGCGGGCGCCGCCGAGGGCTCGATCGACGCCGCCAGCATCCTCAAGCCGATGCTGGCCCGCGGCGAGCTGCAGACGATCGGCGCCACCACCCTCGACGAGCACCGCAGGCACTTCGAGAAGGACGCCGCCCTCGCCCGCCGCTTCCAACCGGTTCTCGTCACCGAGCCCTCGCTCAGCCACACGATCGAGATGCTCAAGGGTCTGCGCAAGCACTACGAAACCCATCACGCCGTCTCGATCACCGACGACGCGCTGATCGCCGCCGCGCGGCTGGCCGACCGCTACGTCAGCGACCGCTACCTTCCCGACAAGGCGATCGACCTCATCGACGAGGCAGGAGCGCGGCTGCGCGTCCACCGGTTCGGGCGGACGACGGGGCCGGCCGGCTCGTACGCCGAAGACGTCGTCACCGAGGAGCTGATCGCCGAGGTCCTGGCGGCCGCCACCGGCATCCCGGTCTTCAAGCTGACCGAGGAGGAGTCGCAGCGCCTGCTCCGCATGGAGGACGAGCTGCACAAGCGGATCATCGGCCAGGACGACGCCATCAAGGGCCTGTCGCGCTCCATCCGGCGCACCCGCGCCGGGCTGAAGGACCCGCGGCGTCCCGGTGGTTCGTTCATCTTCGCCGGTCCGTCCGGTGTCGGTAAGACCGAGCTGTCCAAGGCGCTGGCGGAGTTCCTCTTCGGCGACGAAGACGCGTCGATCAGCCTGGACATGTCGGAGTTCATGGAGAAGCACACCGTCTCCAGGCTGTTCGGCTCGCCTCCCGGCTACGTCGGCTACGAGGAGGGCGGCCAGCTCACCGAGAAGGTGCGGCGCAAGCCGTTCTCCGTGGTCCTGTTCGACGAGATCGAGAAGGCCCACCCCGACATCTTCAACTCGCTGCTGCAGATCCTGGAAGACGGTCGCCTGACCGACGCCCAGGGCCGGGTGGTCGACTTCAAGAACACGGTCATCATCATGACCACCAACCTCGGCACCCGCGACATCTCCAAGGGCATCGGGGTCGGGTTCGCGAAGTCCAACGACGCCGACTCCAACTACGACCGGATGAAGGCCAAGGTGCAGGAGGAGCTCAAGCAGCACTTCCGGCCCGAGTTCCTCAACCGTGTCGACGACATCGTGGTCTTCCACCAGCTCACGCCGGCCGAGATCATCAAGATCGTGGATCTGATGCTCGCCCAGGTCGACGCCAGGCTGAAGGACCGCGACATGGGGCTCGACGTCTCTCCCGACGCCAAGCAGCTGCTGGCCGACCGCGGCTACGA
Organism: Nonomuraea fuscirosea; assembly: GCF_035917475.1. Taxonomy (NCBI): domain Bacteria; kingdom Bacillati; phylum Actinomycetota; class Actinomycetes; order Streptosporangiales; family Streptosporangiaceae; genus Nonomuraea; species Nonomuraea fuscirosea. The sequence goes on from NZ_CP109074.1 coordinate 6,809,582, forward strand.
CCCCGTCATGGGCGCCCGGCCGCTGCGCCGGACGATCCAGCGCGAGCTGGAGGACTCCCTGTCGGAGAAGATCCTCTACGGCGAGCTCCGGCCCGGTCACATCGCCAAGGTCACCGTCGACGCGCTCGGGTTCGTCTTCACCAGCGAGGACGCGCCCAGCAGGCAGGATGAGAAGGTGACGGCTCCGGCTTGAGATCCCGCCGGGCCCGTCAGTTCTTCGGCCCGGGTTCCTTCCCCCGAGGTACGGCCGGCGGTTTCGGCGGCGGTCCCGGCGGGAGGGGGATGGGATCGTCCTTGAAGAGTTCGGGTACGGCCCGGTAGAGGATGGCGGTGATCGGCACGGCCACGACCGCGCCCGCGATCCCGGCCAGGATGCCGCCGACGGCCAGCACGATGATGATCGCCAGGGGGTGGAAGTGCAGCACCCGGCCGACGATCAGCGGCTGGAGCACGTGGTTCTCCAGCTGCTGCTCGACGATCAGGATGCCGATGAAGATCAGCGCGTAGATCGGGCCCTTCGCGCCGAGCGTGACCAGCGTCGCGACCGCGCCGGCGAACAGGATGCCGACGATCGGGACGAAGCTGGCCAGGAAGATCAGCACGGCGAGTGCCGCCCAGAGCGGGACGCCCATGACGGCCAGCACGACGCCCATGAGCACGCCGTGCACCGCGGCCACGGCCACCGTGCCCTGCACGTAGTGCGACAGCGTGGTCCAGGCGGTCCGCCCGGCCCGGTCGACCCGCGGCGCCATCCGGCCGAACCCCCTGAGGAACCAGGACCAGATCTGGTCACCGTCCTTGAGCAGGAAGAACGTCACGAAGAGCAGGAGCACGATCGAGGCCAGGACCTCCACCACCACTACCGTGCCCGCGAGAACCGTCGAGGTGATCTGCTGCTGCCGCTCGGTGACGAACTTGGCGATCTCGTCCACCCAGCCGCTGAGCTGGATCGGCTCCAGGTGCAGAGGACCGGTGTAGAGCCAGCCCTCCACCGTCTTGGCCGTCTTCCTGACCTGTGTCACCAGGCCGGGGAACTCCTCGTTGGCCCGGACGCCGACGATCCAGCCCGTTCCGCCCAGCACGGCGAAGGCGACGAACATGGTCACCCAGGTGGCGTAGATCGGCCGCAGGCCCGACGCGCGCAGGCGCCGGGTGAGCGGGAACAGCAACGCGGTCAGCAACAGGGCGACCGCCACCGGCAGGGCGACGATGCGCATCGTCGCCACGAAACCGAACACATAGTCGGCCACGATGCCGATGACGATCAGACACGCGCACCACGCGGCCATCCTCGCCAAGGTCACAGGAACTAGCCGCAGCAGGCGCTCCTGGGGTGAGTCCATACCCGAGATCTTCCCCACCGGCCGGAGATAGGCACACTTCGCAGCATCGAATCAGGGGACCGCATCATCTATCGTGCTCCGCCGGCGTTGTTTCTGGCCTGTCGCGTGATGTGCCGCTGCGCCCAGTAGACGACATGGTCGGCGACCTTCTCCCATTGGGGGGCACCGAGGGAGAAGTGCGGCATGCGGGCGAACTCCTGGTAGTCGGTGACCGCACGGGACTTGCGGTAGAGGTTGTAGATCGCCCGTACCAGGGTGACGGGGACGGTGTGGTCGGCGCCCCCGGCGATCAGGAGGAGCGGGGCACGGGTGTCGTTGTGCACGTTGACCCGGGTGGCGGCATTCCGGCGCAGGTTGGCGGTGGCGGCCTGGAACAGCGGCCGGCCGGGGGCGGGCACGTGGTAGCGCTGGTAGATCGCCTCGGACTCCTGTGCGGTCAGGGTGTTGGTGAACGCGTAGTGGAACTGTTCGGCGCTCAGCGCCACGGTCCTGGACCGGTTGCCGGGGTTGGCCAGGACCGGCAGGGCCGAACGCAGGCTGCTGAGCGGCAACCGCAGCACGCCCTTGATCGGGGCGGGGTGGATCGCGACGCCGGCGACGCCGAGGCCGCGATCCAGCAGGATCTGCGTGATCAGGCCGCCGAAGGAATGGCCGACGATGATGGGTGGCCGCGTCTGCTCGCGGACGACCTTCTCGTAGAAGTCGGCCACTTCGGTGACGCCCAGACCGTTCATGACGGCCGGATTCTTGCGCAGGGCTTCGACCTCGATCTCCATGCCCGGCCAGGGGGGAGCGGACACCCGGTGGCCGAGCGCGGTGTAGCGCTCGATCCAGTGTTCCCAGGCACGCGGGGTCAGCCACAGCCCATGGATGAGGACGATGGGACACTTGCTATCTGTGCTCTCGTTCATAAGTTTCTCCTGCCAGGGCATCGATCAGGCAGCCGGTAGAGACGGGTACCCGCGCTGTCCCCTTCAGCGCACAGGAGTAGGCGGCCGGAGGAAACGGGCAATTCATGCACAGCTCATCTCCTGAGCTGATAACCGGAGCCTCGGGTGACGAGACCGGACACGCTCAGAGTTCAAGGACGGCAAGGTGAATGATGTCGAACACTCGACCTCCGCAGTGGGCGGATCCCGCCGGCGGGGTGGATCAGGCCCTGACCAGCGTCCTGGAGGCGATCGGCGTAGCCTCGCGATCTCTCGCCCTGCAGAACGCGATCAGCATGGCCCGCGACGCCGACCGGCAGCGGCTCGCCGTCTACCTGGAGGCGATGACGCCTGACCAGCTCGCCGGAATGGCCGACGCCGCACACCTGCTCAGCGTCGAGGCCGGCCGGGCGCTGGCCAGGAGGGCCCGGGACGGGTGTGCGTCACCGGCCGACGCGGCCTCGGGCGAACTCTGACCACCTGACCCTTCGTGACGCGGGCAGCAGCATCACGTGAGACCGTCCGTGGGGCTGGTGGCGGGGCTCGGAGCGCCTTCGGCGGGTGCGGGCCCGGTGGACGGGCTGATGGGTTCGAGCCAGCCGAGCCGCTCGGCCAGGCGGCGGGCGCTGTCGATGACGGCGGCGATGTGGGGTGAGGGATTGTCCTGGTGCCACAGCAGGGACCAGGGGTAGTGCGTGGCGGGCTCGATGAGGGGCCGCCAGGTGGTGCCCGGCCGGTTGGAGGTACGGAAGGAGGAGGGGACGCAGTGCACGCAGCGGTGCTGGAGGACGAGGTCGGCGGCGGCGCGGCTGCTCTGCACCGTGCCCTCGTAGAGGGTGGGGGCGAACCCGGCCGAGCGGCACAGCGTGAAGACGAACTGGTTGAGCTCCGGAGTCTGTGACTCCTCGCCGAGCAGCAGGAGCTCATCGGCCAGAGCGGCCACGGGTACGCCGTCGGACTCGGCGAAGCGGTGCTCGTCGGGCACCAGTACGCCGAGCGGATCGAGCCTGATCAGCTTGGAGGTCACCTCGGCCGGAGCCTGGGAGGCATGTCCGATGGCGATGTCCAGGCGGCCGTCGGCCAGTTGCCGGTACTGCTCGGGAGTACCCGCTTCAACCTGGTGGATCGTGACGCCGGGATGGGTGCGCTGCAGTTCGCGCAGGATCTGCGGCATGGTGTCGTATCCGGCGTCGATGATGCCGACGCGCAGCGTGGGCGCGGACGTGGCGGCGTTGCGGGCGGCCTGCGCCGCCCGGCCCACGTGGTCGAGGATCTGCCGTGCCTCGATCAGGAAGGCGGCGCCCGCCGGAGTCAGATCGACGTGGTGGGTGCTGCGGTCCAGCAGTCGCACGCCTAACTCGCGTTCCAGCCGCTGGATCTGCTGACTCAGCGCGGACTGCACGATGTGTTCGCGGACGGCGGCACGGCCGAAATGCAACTCCTCGGCCAGCGTCACGAAATACCGCAACTGCCGCAACTCCATGTCCACCACCCCCTTCCGGCCGGGCGGCGCCTATCGGGACCATCTCCCCCACTGTAAGTGCCACCTGGCGGCGCGGGCCCGTGGAGAGAGGCCGGCCCGCTCACTGAGCCGGAGTGCCGGTAGCGGGGCCGCGAAAAGCCGTCCGTCAGTCTCCAGCCGGGGCGCGGGCCTGTTCCTGTCGCAGTGGGGTGACCCGGCGGCGTTCGAGGCGCTCCTGATCGGGCCAGTGCACGCCGCTCACCCAGCCGAGCCGCTCGAACAGGCCGATCACGGCGGCGGACGGATCGGCCTGACCGCGATTCACACCGTGGCGGGCGCAGGACGGCTCGCTGTGGTGGCCGTTGTGCCAGCTCTCCCCGAACGACAGCAGCGCCAGCGGCCACAGGTTGGTGGAGCGGTCGTGCCGGCGCGTCTTGAACGGCCGGTCACCGAGCACGTGGCACAGCGAGTTGACGCTCCAGGTGACGTGCTGCAAGAGCGCGACCCGGATCAGGCCGGCCCAGAGGAAGGCGGTCAGGGCGCCGTACAGAGTGCCGGTGATCGCCCAGCCGGCCAGGAACGGCAGCGTCAGCGACAGCGCGCACAGTGCGGGGAAGGCGCGCGCCACCCGCTTCATGGCCGGATCGGCCAGCAGATCCGGGACGTAGCGCTCGGCCGGGGTCTGGTCGTCGACGAACAGCCAGCCCAGATGAGCGTGGGCAAGCCCCCGAAGCTGCCCGCGCAGGCCCGTGCCGTACCGGTAAGGAGAGTGTGGGTCGCCCGGCCGGTCGGTGAAGGCGTGATGACGGCGATGCACCGCCACCCAGTCGATCACGTTCCCCTGAAAGCCCATCGAACCGGCGACCGCCAGCGCCACGCGCAACCACGGCCGGGCCGTGAAGGAAGCATGGGTGAGCAGCCGATGGAAACCGACCGTCACCCCTAGGCCGGTCACCCCGTAGAGCACCACGGCGAGCAGGAGATCGGTGAGCGTGACTCCCTGCCCCCACGCCAGGAAGATCGCGACGCCGAGCGCGACGAACGGCACCACCACGATCGCCCCTGTCAATCCCACCTGGAGCCTGCCTGCCGGAGCGTGCTCTTCCGCCCCGGGGAAGGGCGATGCGCCGTCGTAGTCCTGACGGCGTTCCACCGTCTGTTCGGAAATGGTCATGGGTCTCCCTCGTCTCGTCTACACGGTGCGGCGGTGCACGTAGCACCAACGCCAGGTCGATCGCGATGCCAGGGTGGCGACCACCGGATGGTCGGTCTCCTCGTAGTGGGCGCGGGAGTGACCGCCCAGTGAATCGTCGGAGCAGGCCACCCACCCGCAGCTCAGGCACACCAGCAACCGCGCCCAGGTGCGGCCCAGGCCCAGGCATTCCTTGCACTCGGGTAGCCCGGGCTTCACCGTTGGGAGGTGGTCGATGTGGTCGCAGCGCACGGCCTGACCGTTCAGGCCCGCGCGGGCGGTCGCGTTCGTTCCTTGTGCGTCCAGGGCCATGAAGACCCCCTCACGATGACAGCGACGCAAGCTGCGCCGTCTGTTCAGCGACCAGTCAAGGCGATCAACGAGGAAGCGGAAACGCTCAATCCCAGCAAAGCTCATCATCTGCGGCGATAAAGAGCCTGCCGGCACGTGGCCTTCGAGGAGTACCGGCTCAGTCCTCCGGCTTCTCCTCGGGCCGCCTCCCGTCCACGCTGTGGTCGAGGAGGTGAGCTCCGGCGTCGTGCAAGGTGATGCCGTGGCCCAGCACCTGGTCAGGACCCGCCCCATCGCGTGTGGCGCTGGTCGCCTTGAAGCGGGCGTCGCGGGTCGGGCCGTCACCGACGAGGTGACCGCGCAGCCGGTGGGCGCGGTCGTACACGGCCCACCGGCCCGCGCCCACCTGCGGCATGGAGTCCGGGTTGTCCTTGAGCCACTGCGCGTTGGCCGCGTGATCGGGCTGCTCGTCGGCCTCTTCGTGCTGGGAGGGAGCCTCTGCGGTATGACCTTCGGTGTTGCGAGCACTGCTCATGTCGCGTCTCGCTCTCTGGTGATGGCTGTTGTCTCCGAGACATCGGAGAAGCATTCTCAGCCTTGCCTCACAGGGTAGGGCACAGGTCGCAGCGCACAGGTGATCGCGAACGGTGCGCGCCGGGGCCTTTCCGGGCACAACGGGCGTGTTCTCGCCCCGGTCATCAGCCGTGGTGATGGCCGCGTGCGGCATCGACTGTTTCCGGCCGGCTCACCGTGGCGTTGACTCGGCCGGACAGAGCAGGGAGTCGAAGCATGGGACGCGTCCGCGATGGTGCTGCTGCCGCAGCCATGGCGGGCATCCTCGCGGCGCCTTCCGGCGAAACCGCACCCCAGGGAGAGAAGGCGCCGATGCCAGACGTACGCCGGAGCGAAACCTCCGTCACGTGAGGATAGCGCTGCTGGGACCGATCGCCTGGCGCACGCCTCCGCTCCATTACGGCCCGTGGGAGCAGGTGACGAGCCTGCTCGCCGAGGGGCTCCGCGCCGCCGGGGTCGATGTGACGCTGTTCGCCACCTTGGACTCCGTCACCTCCGGAACGCTGGACGGTGTGTGCCCCCGCGGCTACGCCGACGATCCGTCGCTCGACGGGCGGGTGTGGGAGGCGATGCATGTCGCGCACGCGTTGGGCCGTTCCGGCGAGTTCGACCTCGTCCACAGCCATCTCGACTGGCTGCCGCTGGCCTTCGCCGAGCACTGCCGTGCCCCTTTGCTCACCACGGTGCACGGATTCTCCGGCATGGGCATCCTGCCCGCCTACGCCCGCGCCCGATCCGCCTACGTGTCCATCTCGGACGCGGACCGTGCCCCTGAGCTGGACTACGTCGCCACCGTGCACCACGGCGTCGAACTGGACGCGTTCCCCTTCGATCCCGTGGGCGGCCGGCGACTGGTCGTCTTCGGCCGCGTGCACCCCGACAAGGGAACGCACACGGCCATCGAGATCGCCCGGCGGTCCGGGATGCCGCTGACGATCTGCGGCATCGTCCAGGACGAGCGGTACTTCGAGGAGGAGATCGTGCCGAAGGTCGACGGCGAGCGGGTCAGCTTCCTCGGCTCCGTCGGGCCGGAGACGCGAGGCCGGATCCTCGGCGGCGCCGCCGCACTGCTGCATCCCATCGCGTTCGACGAGCCTTTCGGCCTGTCGGTGGTCGAGGCGATGGCCTGCGGCACTCCCGTCGTCGCCTACCGGCGCGGGTCCATGGCCGAAGTCGTGGATCCGGGCGTGACGGGTTTCCTGGCGGACTCCCTCGACGAGGCGGTAACCGCCGTGGCACGCATCGCGACGATCGACCGCGCGAGCTGCCGCGCGCAGGCGGAACGCAGGTTCAGCGCCGATCGGATGGTGGGGAGTTATCTGTCCATTTATCGCGAAATGTTAGGACAAATTTAGCGACTGATAGTGTCAGGCCTACGCGAACCACGCCATCAGCTGATCGGTCGCGTCGGCCGGGCCCCCGAATGAGGACGGGCCCCCGGGTGAAGTCTCCAGGTTCCCCCGCGGACGCACAGGCAGACGGGTAACCGTCTTCACCGAGCGAGCGGCACCCGAGTCCCATCGTGGTGCGGCCGGATGACCGAAAGGCGAGACAGTTGGCCCTCACATACGGGTTCCTCAGCACCCACCCGCCCACCCAGTGCGGCCTCGCGACCTTCAACTCCGCCCTGGCCTCGCATCTGGCCAAGGGCGAAAGGTCCGGCGGGATCGTCCGTGTCACCGCGGAAGGTGACGACGAACGGCCGCAGCCCGGAGTCGTGCACACCTGGACTCCCAGCGGGCCCGGCGGCTGGGAGGCCGCGGCCTCCGCTCTCGAGGACTTCGACGTGGCCATCGTGCAACACGAGTACGGCATCTACCCCGGCCTGGACGGTCAGGACGTCCTGCCGTTGCTGCGGTCGCTCACCGTGCCGAGCATCGTGGTCCTGCACACCGTCCTGGTCGGGCCCACTCCCCCGCAGAAGGCCCTGCTCGAAGAGATCGGGGACGCCGCCGACGCGATCGTGACCATGACCGGCACCGCTCGTGACCGGTTGACGGCCGGTTACCGGGTGGATGCCGGCAAGGTGTTCGTCATTCCGCACGGGGCCGCCGACCACCTGCGGGTCCCGGCGCGGCGGCGCCCCCGTCCGCATCTGCTCACCTGGGGGCTGCTCGGCCCCGGCAAAGGGATCGAATGGGCGGTGCGTGCCCTGGCGCTCCTGGTAAGCCTCGACCCCGCACCGATCTACACGATCGCCGGCAAGACCCACCCCAAGGTGCTGGAGTTCCAGGGCGAGACCTATCGCGACGGCCTGCACGACCTCGCCGCCCGGCTGGGGGTGTCCGCGGCCGTGCGGCACGACCCCGTCTACCGGGATCAGCACTCGCTGAGCCGGCTGATCCGCTCAGCGGACGTCGTCGTCCTGCCGTACGACTCGGCGGAGCAGGTGACGTCCGGTGTCCTCATCGAGGCCGTGGCCGCCGGCGTGCCGGTCGTCGCCACCTCCTTCCCGCACGCCGTGGAACTGCTCACCAACGGCCCGGGGCTGCTCGTTCCCCACGGCGACCCCGCCGCGCTCGCCTCCGCCATCCGCCGCGTCCTCACGCAACCGGGGCTGGCCCAGCAGCTCACCGGGCGTACCAGCGCCCTGCTCCCGACGCTGCTGTGGCCGTCGGTCGCGGCCCGATACGACGGGCTCGGCCGGTCGCTCGTCGCCGCGCGACCGGCCGCGATGCTGCCGTGAGCGCCGCCACACCGGGTTTCGAGCATCTGCTCCGGCTGAGCGACGACACGGGCCTGTTCGAGCACGCCCGGCACGCCGTCGTCCGCCGGGAGCACGGCTACTGCACCGACGACGTCGCCCGCGGCCTCGTCGTCGCCTGCCGCGAACCCCGCCCCGGCCGGCGACTGACCCGGCTGGCCGAGTGCTACCTGGCCTTCCTCACTCACGCCCAGGATCGTTCCGGCGCGTTCCGCAACCGGCTCACCTTCGGCCGCCGCTGGGTCGAGCCGCCGGGCGTCGGCGACTGGTGGGGACGGGCGATGTGGGGCCTGGGCACCGCGGCGGCCCGCACCGGCATCCCCTGGATCCGGGACGAGGCGCTGCACACCTTCGTTCGCGGCGCCGAACAGCGCTCCCCGCATCCCCGCGCCATGGCCTTCGCCGGGCTCGGCGCGGCGGAGGTCCTGCGCACCACACCGGACAGCACCGTGGCCGCCTCCCTGCTGATGGACGCCGTGGCGGCGATCGGCACACCCTCGGAGCAACCCACCTGGCCGTGGCCGCAACCCCAGCTGACCTACGCCAACGCCGCTCTCGCAGAAGTGATCATCGCCGCCGGGGAGCTGAGCGATGACCGGCAGCTGCTCACCACCGGCCTGCGCATGCTGACCTGGCTGTCGGACATCCAGACACACGACGGCCTGCTCGCCGTCGTGCCCGCCACCGGCTGGCGGCAGGACGCGCCCCGGGCCCGCTACGACCAGCAGCCGATCGAGGTGGCCGCGCTCGCCGACGCCTGCGCCACCGCGGCCTGCGTGACCGGCGACGACGTGTGGCACGAGCGGGTACGACAGTCGGTGGCCTGGTTCGAGGGAGCCAACGACGCCCACGTCCCGATGCGGGACCCGGCGACCGGCGGCGGCTACGACGGCCTGACCCGGCACGGTCCGAACCTCAACCAGGGAGCGGAGTCGACCATCGCGCTGATCTCCACCATGCAGCATGCCAGGCGGCTCTGATGAGCATCAGGGATCTGGCCACCCGGCTCGGCCCGACCCTCACTCCCGACCCGCGAAGAGTGATCATCAAGCTCTTCGTGCCCGGCGAGGACGCCGCGCTCACCCGTAGCAGGGCCGCCGCGCTGATCGACCGCATCACGCTCCTCGACGAGGACCAGACCACCGAGATGCTCCAGGAGACACTGCGCCGCTTCGGCAACCGGCACCACGACCTCGAAACGATCTTCGCCCATCACCACGACCTGGTCCGCCATCGTGTCCCGCGCGACGTCGACCTGTCCCTGCCGGCCCGCCTCCTCGTGGGCGCCTACTTCAGTCACGAGTACGCCGTGGAGGGCGCGGCGGTGTGCAATCCCTCCATGGTTCCCCATCCCGACCAGTCCGGCCTGCGCCCCGGGCAACTCCGTGTGGCGATCAGCCTGCGGCAGATCGGCGAGGGACACCTGTCCTCGATCGGCTTCGCCACGGCACTGCTCGGCCCCGGCTCCGAGCTGGCGATCGGCGACCGCTCGGGAACGCTGTCCGTCGGATGCCGGAACCGGATCCGCCATCGACGCGATCTGCTCGCCGCCGGGCTCAGCGACGGCGCCCGGGACAACGAGGTGACGGCCGCCGTTCTGCGATCCCTGCCAGAACGCTTCGACGACACCGACTTCGAGCACGCGATCGCCCGGCTTCCCGGCGACCTGCTCACCCGCACGTCCACACAACCGACCCTGGAAGAGATGCGCCGCGCCACGCACTCCGACTACGCCGTGGCCTTCCCCGCCGACCTCCCCCTGCACCGGCGCGTTCTCTGGCCATCGACCGCGGCCGAGTCCAACGGCATGGAGGACGCGCGATTCGTCCGCATCGTCGACCAGGACGGCACCCCTTCGTACCGGGCCACCTACACCGCCTATGACGGGCGGCACATCCGCTCACACCTGATCGCCAGCGACGACCTGCGTCACTTCGCGATCACTCCCATGCGCGGCCCGGCCGCCGTGAACAAGGGCATGGCGCTCTTCCCGCGACCGGTGGGGGGACGGACACTGGCGCTGTGCCGCTCCGACGGCGAGACCATCGGCCTCACGGCGCTCGACCGGCACAACAGCTGGCAGCCGCCGACGCCCCTGCACAGCCCCCGCCAGGACTGGGAACTCATCCAGGTGGGCAACTGCGGATCCCCCATCGAGACCGGCGCCGGCTGGCTCGTCCTGACCCATGGCGTCGGCCCCATGCGCGACTACTCGATCGGCGCCCTGCTGCTCGACCTGCACGAGCCGCACCGTGTCATCACCGAGCTGCCAGGAACGCTCCTCACCGCCGACGACAGCGAGCGCGAAGGCTATGTGCCCAATGTCGTGTACTCCTGCGGCGGCCTGCTCCACGATGACGCCGTGTGGTTGCCCTATGGGGCAAGCGACACCCGGATCGGATTCGCCCGGGTGCCGCTCGGCACCCTCATCAACGCGATGCGTCCGCTGCGGTGAGCCGTCTTCACAAGCGCAGGTGCCGGACCAGGGCGTCGAGGACGACCGCGTCCTCCCCCGGCTCCAGTGTCTGGGGGTTCAGCGCGATCGCGTCGCCGGGGACGCCGGTCACGCCGACCGCGATCCGCGGGTCCCCGTCCCACAGGGCCCGCACCAGCGCGTCCCGGGTCCAGCCGCTGGCCGGCCGCAGCCGGACGATCGCCCGCCCGTGCGGCTGGCCCGCCTCGCTCGGGTAGCCGCGTTCGGCGACGACGCCCGGCAGTCCGCGCAGGCCCGCGATCCACCGGTCGACGATCTGCTCGTAGCTCGCCAGCAACGCCTGCTCGTCCTGGTCCAGGGTCCACTCGACGGCGGCGTACAGGGCGAGGAGTTCTTCCTTGCCGACCTTCATGCCGCGGCCGATCTCCTGGTTCGGTGACGCGTGGGCCCGGCACCGGTCGACGATCCAGCGCCGCCCCAGCACCAGGCCGCTGGCCTGGGGGCCGCGCAGGCCCTTGCCGCCGCTGAAGATGACGGCGTCGGCGCCGAGGCCGGTGGTGAAGTGCCACAGTGAGGAGACGGGCGGGATCTGGGCCGCCGCGTCCACGATCACCGGTACGGCCGGGTCGAGCTCCCGCGCGACGCGCAGCACGTCCTCGATCGGCAGCGTGCCCGCCGCGTAGTGGGCGCCGGCGAACCACAGGACGCAGGCGGGCCGGCGGGCCAGGGCGGCTCGGAGCTCCGCGATCGACGGGCCGATCTCGACGATGCGGGCGCCGGTCAGGCGGGCCGCGTAGTCGTAGCCGTTGCGCTGGCCGGTGAACATGACGACCTCGGCCTCGGCCGGGAACGCCTGCGCGGGCCCCCCGACGCAGGACGCGACCGTGAGGGTGATCGCCGCCGCCGCGCCGGACGTCACGCAGGCCGCCTCGTTGCGGGTGAGCGCGGCCAGGCGCTCGCCGACCCGGTCGTGCAGTTCGGGCAGGTCGACGAAGCAGGACGCGGCCTGCGCCATCGCCTTCAGCGCCGGCGGTGGCATCAGCGAGCCGCCCAGCGCGGTGAGCGTCGCGGAGGCGTTGACGACGGGCCGGACGCCGAAGGGGTTGCTCATACGACGAACTTCGACATCGCCGGTACGCCGCAGCGCTCGGCCAGCCAGGCGTCCAGGTGGTCGTTGTCGGTGCCGTCGAGGTGGGTCAGCTCGTAGACGGTCGCGGCGGGCAGGGCGTCGACGAGCGCGGCGCACCAGCCGGGGTCGTCCACGGCGAGCAGCGTGCGGGCGGTCACCGCGGGTGCGTGCCGGACCGGGTCGAAGTAGGAGAGGGTGTGGCCGATGGTCTCCGGCGACGAGCCGGCCCGCAGGTGGTCGTTGAGCTCCTCCAGGGGGTAGTGGCTCGACTTCAGGCGGGCCTCCATCGCCCGGTGGAAGAGCAGTTCCGAGAGCCGGACCGCACTGAAGCCGGGCCGCCGGGCGGCCGTCAGCAGGGCCAGGTCGTCGCCGCGGACGGCCACCCGCGCCGGATCGACCTCGGCCAGGCTCATCAGGAACTCCGCGGCCCGCAGGCAGTCCGCGGCGATCCCGCGATAGACGTACGTCGCCGGGTCGTCGATGCCCATCGTGAGCAGTCCCGGGTACGCCGCCGCGAACCCTTCGTCGGCCAGCCGCTGGCCCCGGTGCATCAGGCCGAACAGGACGTACCGGCTCCGGTCGTTCGGGTGCGGCATGTCGTTGACGCTCCCGTACCGCGGCGTCTGCAGCAGCGCGGGGAACGGCCCGTCACCGGCCGGGATGCTCAGCCAGCCGGTGACGCGGTACGGCCCGACGCTGGTGAGCCGCACGGTGTAGCTGGTCGCCTCGTCCGTCGTCCGGGCCGGCACCGGGTCGAGCACGGGCCGGGCCGGGATCGCGGCCAGTTCGTCGTCCACGGCGGACCAGTAGGCGTCGAAGGTCATCGGGGCCACCGTCCCGGGGGGAGGTACGTCGGAGTTCATCGGTTCACCGTCCCGGGGTGAGGTGTGCGGCAAGGAAGTCCTCCACGATGCGCAGCACGCCGGGCAGCCCGGCGTGGTGCGCGCAGTGCGGGTAGGCGTGCAGGGTGGTCTCGCAGGTCAGCGCCCGGCGCAGGGCGAACCCGGTCTCCGGCGGGCACACGTCGTCCTCCATCCCGACATACAGCAGCGTCGGCGCCCGCACCTTGGGCGCGAAGTTGAGCCCGTCGTAGTAGGCGACCGTCTCCCGCACCCGGCCGGCGTCCTCCGGGTGCAGCCGCAGGTACTCGTTGATCTCCTCGTACGGGTACGACCGGGTCAGCGTCGCCGCGGTCATGATCCCGCACAGGTACGGCGCCCCCGCCGCGACGCACCGGATCACGTCCGGCATGAGCGCGGCCGTGGAGATCCCGAGCCCGCCGCCCTGGCTCGACCCCTGCAGCCCGATCCGCGCGCTGTCGACCTCGGGGCGTTCGAGCAGCACCTCGACCGCCCGCACCACGTCGAGGTAGAAGCCGCGATATCCATAGGTCTGGGGGTCGGCGATGTTGTGCGTCAGCAGTCCCGGATAGCCCGGGTCGAACAGCTCGTTCGACCGCAGTTTCCCGCGCGGCGCGACCGCGAGCGCGGCGTACCCGAGCTCGGACCACTCCTTCGGGATCGTCGGCTCGGAGATGTAGCCGGGGATCGTGACCAGTGCCGGATAGGGGGCGGAGGGGCCGCGCGGCACGGTGTACCAGCCGGCCACCCGCAGCCCGCCGTAGCTGGTGTACCGCAGGTCGTGCACGATCACCCGGTCCGTGGACAGCGCCGGCAGCTCGGTCAGGACGGGGTCCAGCGGGTGCGACGCGCAGTCCGCCAGACCGGCCGCCCAGAAGTCGTCGAAGTCGTCCGGCAGCTCGACCTCGACGACCGCGTTCTCGGGGTCTCTCAACAGCGTTCCTCTCAGTACGGGGCTAGGACGGCGCGTGCAGCGCGGTGCCGTCGGAGGCCTTGAACAGGTGCAGCCGCTCCCGGTTGAAGCCGGCGTACACCGTGCTGTCATGACCCAGCCGGAACGGCACCGGCACCCGGGCCTTCAGCAGCTCGCCGCCGATCCGGACGGTGACGAGCACGTCGGGCCCGAGCGGCTCGGACACGAACACCTTCCCCGGCTGGTACCCCTCTACCGGGGTCGGCGACAACGTCACGTCCTCCGGCCGGACGCCGAGGACGACGGCCGGGTCGTCCGGCGCCTCGTCGTACGGGCCCAGCTCCTGCGTCAGCTCGCCGCCCCGGAAGACCCGCACGCCGTCCACGTCGGCCAGCTCCCCGGTGACGAAGTTCATCGGCGGCGAGCCCATGAACGAGGCGACGAACCGGTTGGCCGGCCGTTCGTAGATCTCCCCCGGCGTCGCGCACTGCTGCACGACGCCGTCACGCATCACCGCGATCCGGTCCGACATCGTCATCGCCTCGACCTGGTCGTGGGTGACGTAGATGAACGTGCGGGCGACGTCCACGTGCAGCCGCTTGATCTCCGCCCGCATCAGCACCCGCAACTGCGCGTCCAGGTTGGACAGCGGCTCGTCGAGCAGGTACGCCCCGGCGTCGCGGACGATCGCGCGGCCGAGCGCGACCCGCTGCCGCTGGCCGCCGGACAGCTCGCGCGGCTTGCGGTCCAGCAGGTCCTCGATGTCCAGCGTCCTGGCCGCCCGCAGCACCTGCTCGTCGATCGTCGCCTTGGGCACCCGCATCATCTTCAGCGCGAACCCGATGTTCTGCCGCACGGTCTTGTGCGGGTAGAGCGCGTAGCTCTGGAACACCATCGCGACGTCGCGCTTGTTGGCCGGCAGCCAGCTGACCGGCTTGCCGTCGAAGAAGACGTTCCCCTTGGTGGGCCGTTCCAGGCCGCAGATCATCCGCAGGGTCGTCGACTTCCCGCAGCCGGACGGGCCGACCAGGGTGAGGAACTCCTGATCCTCGACGGTCAGGTTCAGGTCGTCCACCACGGTCTTGCCGCCGAACGCCTTGGTGATGCCTTCGAGCCGTACCTCTGCCATCTGTCAGCCCTTCACGGATCCGGCGGCCATGCCCTGGACCAGCTTGCGCTGGAAGAGCAGGGCCAGCACCAGGGGTGGGACGACCGCGAGCACGCCGGCCGCGGCCATGACGGTGAACTGGGTGTTGAAGTCGGTGGCGAAGTTCGCCGCCACGACCGGGATCGTCTTCGCCGCCTCGGTGCTGGTCAGGAACAACGCGAACATGAACTCGTTCCAGGCGGTCATGAACGCGAACACCGCGGCCGCGACCAGCCCCGGCGCCGCGACCGGCAGGAACACCGACCACATGGTCCGGAACCAGCCGCACCGGTCCACCCGGGCCGCCTCCTCCAGCTCGCGCGGCACCGAGCGGAAGAAGTCCTTCAGGATCCAGATCGTGATCGGCAGCGCGAACGTCGTGTACGACAGGATCAGCGCCAGGTAGGTGTCCAGCAGCCCGAACGTCCGCATCAGCAGGTAGAACGGGATGATGATCGCGATGCCCGGCACCATCCGGGTGAGCAGGTAGAGGACCAGCAGCACCTGACTGCCGCGGAACTTCAGCCGCGAGAACGAGTACGCCGCGAACGTGGCCAGCACCAGGTTCAGCACCGCCGTCGAGGTGGCCACGATCAGGCTGTTGCGCAGCGAGTACGGCGTCTCGTCGATCGCCCGGCCGCCGACGAGCTGCTGCGCCTCGTTCGGGTTGACGAAGCCGAGATAGTTCTCCAGCGTCGCGGGGTCCGGGATCCAGTGCGGCGGTACGGAGATCGCGTCCACCTCGCGCATGAAGCTCATCGCGACGATCCAGTAGAACGGCAGCACCAGGTAGAGCGCGAACGCGACCGCCAGCACGTACAGGACGATCTTCTTCCAGGGGATGCGGTAACGCAGGGGGACCTTGACGACGGTGCTCATACCTCGAAGTTCCCCTTCCGGTAGAGCAGGCCGATGTAGCCGACGGAGATCAGCAGGGTGATCGCGGTGATGACCCAGGCGTAGGCGCTGCCCAGGCCGAAGTCGGTGAAGGTGAGCACGGTCTGCACGTCGAGCAGGGCGATGGTGGTGGTCGCGTCGCCCGGTCCGCCGCCGGTCAGCACGTAGATGGTGTCGAAGGCGCGGAAGGCGTTCATCGTCTCCAGGATCAGCACGATGAGCAGGGGGTGCAGCAGCCACGGCAGGGTCACGTGGACGAAGCGCCGCAGCCCGCCGGCCCGGTCGACGGTGGCGGCGTCGTACAGCTCCGCGGGGATCGTCGACAGCCCGGCGAGCAGGATGATCACCGAGAACGGGAGCGTGTTCCACACCTGGGCCAGCGCGGTGAACAGGAAGGCGCCGGTCCCAGAGGTCAGCCAGGCCTGGTAACTGTCGATCAGCCCGAGCTGGGTCAGCAGGCCGTTCAGCGCGCCGGTCTTGGCGTCGAAGATGGTCCGCCACATGAGGCCGTTCACCACGCCGGGCATCGCCCACGGCAGCAGGGCCAGGCTGAGCAGCAGCCCCCGGCCGCGGAAGCGCTCGTTCAGCACCAGCGCCAGGATGAGCGCGAGGACGACGGTCAGCCCGAGCACGAGCAGGACGAACAGGGCCGACACCTTCAGCGCGGACAGGAAGGCCTGGTCGCTGAGCAGGGCGCCGTAGTTGTCGAGGCCGACGAACTTGGTCGCGCGCGGGCGTTTGAGGTTGTGCCGCTGCAGGCTGACCCAGAACGAGTACGCGATGGGGTAGGCGATCAGCAGGGTGATGACGATGATGGCCGGGGCGTTCAGGGCCCAGGCCTTGGCGTTGTCGCCCAGCGGCCGGCGTTCGGCGAGTGCGGCCATGCTCAGTTGTACTTCTTCTTCAGCGTCTCGACGGTCTGCGCCAGGCCCGCCACCGCCGCGGCCGGCTGCACCTGGTTGCTGAGCACGCCCTGCACGACCTTGTGCATCTCGATCTCGAACTCGGTGTACCAGGGCACGCCGAGCACGTTGCGCGGCGTGGCGATCTCGCCCAGGTGGGCGTAGACCTTCGGGTCGGCGAACTTCTCCAGCGACGCGGTGACCTCCGGGTCGGTCGCCATCGACTTGTAGGCGAAGCCGAGGCCGCGCTGCAGGAACCAGAACTTCGCGGTGTAGGGCTGCTTGTTCGCGTCGAGCCCGCCCAGGTAGGTGAGCAGCTTGAACGCGTCGTCCTTGACCGCGGTGTCCTTGGCCAGCGCGTAGAGCCGGGTGTTGCTGACCGTCCCGTGCTCCTTGCCGTCGAGGCTCGGCACCAGCGCCAGCCGGATCTTGCCGGCGGCCTTGGACTTGGCGGCGTCGTTGTAGTCGCGGCTGGCGTAGCGCGCGCCGATCGTGTACGCGTACCGGTTGGCCTTCATCGCGTTGTCGACCGGGACCGCGAGCAGTTGCAGGCAGGCCGGGTCGATCACCTTCGACTTGGTCGCCGCCTG
This sequence comes from Nonomuraea fuscirosea, assembly GCF_035917475.1. Taxonomy (NCBI): domain Bacteria; kingdom Bacillati; phylum Actinomycetota; class Actinomycetes; order Streptosporangiales; family Streptosporangiaceae; genus Nonomuraea; species Nonomuraea fuscirosea. Next base: position 6,826,948 of record NZ_CP109074.1, read on the forward strand.
CTGCAGCCAGGAGAAGACGTCCTTCACCACGGTGTCGGTGGTGTTCATGATCGGCGCCTGCTGCTCGTCGAACATGTTGCCGCCGCTGCCGAAGATCAGCGCCCACACCCAGGCCCACCACGTGTCGGACAGCTGCGCCGGCACGCCGATGGGGTACTCCAGCAGGCCGGCCTCCTTGATCTTGACGGCCTGCGCCTCCAGCTCCTCCAGGCTGGCCGGAGGCTTCTTGATGCCGGCCTTGTCGAGGATCTCGCTGTTGTAGAGCAGGCAGTTGGAGTCGGTGTAGTACGGCAGGCCGTACCGTTTGCCCTGGTACGTCATCGCGGCCGCGTTGCCCGGGTAGATGGCCGCGTACACCTCGTCGACGCCGGGCAGGCCGTCGAGCGGCTGCAGGTAGTCGCCGTCGACCCAGGCCGCGAGGGAGTCGTCGTAGACGTAGAGGGCGTCGGGGCCGCCGCCTCCGGTGAACTCGGCCACTACCTTCTGCACGTACTGCGCGCTGGTGATGGGGGTGTAGTCGACCTTGATGTGGGTGGTCTTGGTGAAGTTGTCCAGGTTCTGCTGGACGAGGGCGGCCTCGTAGTCCCAGCCCTCGAACTTCACGCTGCCGTCACCCGAGCCTGCTCCGCCGCCTGAGCAGGCGGCCAGCAGGGGCGACACGGCGGGCATGGCCAGCCCGAGTCCCGCGTACTTCAGGATCTGGCGGCGGTTGAGCTCCATGGTTGTCCCTTCAACGCGATGAGCGCAGTAACGCTTGGGCGATGCGTAGCCGGTACAGACGCGTCGGCCGGCCCTTCTGGTGGTGCTGAGCGGTGCCTTCGACGCTCACCAGGCCGCCGGCGTCGAGGGTGCGGATCAGCCGCCGGCCGCTCTGATCCGTGATGCCGAGATGACCGGCCAGCTCGCCGGGCGAGATCGCGCGGCCTTCCAGTTCGTGGTCCAGCGCCGCCAGGCGGGAGACGGTCGCGGCGCTGAGGCCGACGGACTTCGCCAGCCGTTCGACGTCGTCGCCGTGCTCGCGGTAGGAGTAGCTGAGCGCCGCCCGGACCGGGCCCATCGGGCCGATGATCACGCCACTGTCCTCGATGAGATAGCCGCACGGCTCGCTCTCCCGCTCGGCCCTGGCGGCGGCCTGCTCGGCCAGGGCCACGCAGTTGCGGGCGGACGCGCCGACGCCGAACCCGGCCGAGACCTGCGCGCCGAGCGCCGCGGCGGCCTCGGCCAGCGCGGGCACGGCGACCCAGTTGCGGGTGATGCGCTCGAACAGGGCCTTGTGGGCGAAGACGACGACGCCGCGCCGGCCGCGGTCCTCGATCCACGCGCCGGCGAACTCGGGGGTGTTGAGCAGCAGGTTCATCAGGCCGATCCGGGCCCGTTCCTCGTCCTGCGAGTGCGAGATGAGGAAGACCCCGGCGGCGAAGCGTTGCGCGCTGGCCCGCTCGGACTCGATCCGGAGCGCGAGCTCGTGCAGCTCGGTCCTGATCGTGGCCGGCACCGGCATGCCGCTCATGATCGGCAGCTCGCCGGACAGCAGCTCGCGGGCGGCGGCGCGGACGCTGATCACGTAACCGCGGCCGCCGAACCGCCGGTGGGCGGAGCGGTGGAACTCGACGATGTCCCGCACGGACTGCGTGGGGGCGTACGGCAGGAACTCGATGGCGTCGGTGTCGAGCTCCAGCGCGGCGGCGACCGCCTCGACCGCCTCGGCGGGAAAGGTGTCGATGCTCACCGGGGTACGGCCCCACCCGCGCTCCTGCGCGCGGTAGAGCGCGAGGGTCAGATCGAGCGCCGACGAGCGGATCACGCCGACCGGGAGGCCGGGCGGGAGGAGTTCGCGGCTGGCCGTGTACGGGACCGGGCCCGCCAGGAAGCCGTCCAGCCGAGTCGTGCGGAGGAACTCGGCGACCTTGGCGTGGATCTCGTCCTCGTGGTCGTAACTGACCCATTCCAGGTCGACTCCGCGCAGAGTGTTCGCGGCTTCCCGGAACAATTCACCGTGCAGCGAGTGGGTCACCACTCCGATCACTATGGCCACGACACCCCTTTACGAACCATGTTCGTAAATGACTCGTAAATCCGATGTTGACAAACTTCCCCCTCCCCGGGGTCCAGGTCAAGGGCTCAGCCGAAGAAATTCACCGGCGACAAAGCGGGAGATCCGGGTAATCGGACGCCACCGAACCGGTTTTTTCGGGCATCCAGTCCGATTTGTGCAGATATCTTTCATCGACGCTCGCGACTTGGTTAGATGCCTTCGCCCGTGCTTCCCCTCAATCCCCAGGAGGGATCAGCTCGTGAACGTCATCACTCGCTTATCGGCCGCCGTCGTGGCGGCCGGTCTGGTTCTGCTCGGCACGACGGCGCCCGCGACCGCCGCGACCACCACGGTCGACAACGCCACCGCCGGCCGGTTCACCGCCGGCTCCGGCTGGGGCACCTCGGCCTGGTCCGCGCAGCGGTACGAGGCCGACTACCGCTTCGCGGCGCCGAACACCACCACGAGCGACGCCGCCTGGTTCAAGGCCGCGATCGCGGCGGCCGGAGCGCACCTGGTCGAGGTCTGGTACCCGGCCGACCCCGGCTACAACAGCGCCACCCCGTTCCTGGTGGCGACCGCCGACGGCGCCCGCAGCGTGGTCGTCGACCAGCGTGCCAACGGGGGCCGCTGGGTCAGCCTGGGCACGTTCACCCTGGCCGCCGGCGACTACAACGTGGTCGGCGTCAGCCGCTGGAGCAGTCAGCCGGGTTACGTCGTCGCCGACGCCGTCCGGATCACGTCCTCCACCGGCTCGCCCGCCTTCTCGCTGCCCCTCGCGCGCACCGCGCTGCCGCGCAGCGAGTACGACGACCCGCACCACGACTACCCGGCCATCGACCTCCCGGTCGGCACCGGCACCCCGGCGTACGCGGTGCGCCCCGGCACGGTGACGATCATCGACGACAGCCTGTGCGGGCGCGGCATCAACCTGACCGGGAACGACGGCGCCATCTACACCTACTGCCACTTCTCGTCGTGGTCGGTCTCCAACGGCGCGTCGGTCGGGACCGGGCAGCAGATCGGGCTGACCGGCAACACCGGCAACTCGACCGGCCCGCATCTGCACTTCGGCATCCGTACCGGCAGCACCCGCCGGTGCCCGCAGAACTTCCTGCTGGCCCTCTACGACGGTGTCACCCCGCCGGCGGCGAGCAGCCTGCCGACGACGGGCTGCTCCTACACCAACCGGTCGGCCGACGCCGAGCCGGTCATCCCGCTCGGCTGAGCCTCACCGCCTCCTTCTCCGCCCGCCGGCGGGTGGACTCGTCGTCGGTCTCATGCGTGGGCTCGTCGTCGCGCTCGCCGGCGGTCTGGCGAGCTCCAGCGTCGTCTATCTCATCAACCTGACCTGTCTGTCCGTCCGCCGCAGGACGCCGATCCGGATGGCGTTCCTGCAGGACGCTCACAGGCTCGGGCTTCTGCGGCAGACCGGGGCCGTCTACCAGTTCCGGCACATCGACCTGCAGAAACGACTCGCCGCGCTGGGCACGTCGCCTTCGACCCGTCATGCCGTACGGGAGCCGTACGGGAGCGATCGAACCGCGGACGACACGCCTGACTGATCAGCCCAACCCGACACGCGGACCTCACATCCGGGCCCGCAGCACGTCCACCTCGCAGCCCGGAGCGAACGGGTCGAAACCATGCTCGACCAGCCAGCGAATCGCCAGCAGACTCCGCATCGACCACCACCCGCGGATCACGTCCAGATCGACGTCGCCGCCATAGCCGGCCACGAGGTCGCCGAGATGCCGCTCATGCCCGAGCGTCAGGATGGCGAGGTCGAACAGGCCATCACCCTGACCCGCCTCTGACCAGTCGATGATGCCCGTGACCTTGTCGTCGCCGTCGAGGAACACGTGCGCGATCTGCAGATCGCCGTGCGTGAACACCGGAACCCACGGCCGCAGCGCGGCCTCGGCGACCTCGCGGTTGCGGGTGACCAGTTCGGCGGGCAGGACGCCGTTCGTCACGAGCCACTCGCATTCGCCGTCGAGCTCCGCCCTCAACTCCTCGACGCCCCGACCGGCCCGGCCGAGCCGAGGCGGCAACGGCGCGTCGTGCAGCTTCCGGACGGCGGCGCCCGCCGCGGCCCACGCCGCCGGGGACGCGGTCACCGGCTCACCGAGGCGGCCGAGCGCCGTCCCCGGGACCGCGGCGATCGCCAGCGCGGGCGGCTTGTGCCACAGAACCTCCGGGGTCGGGACCGGCGCCGAAGCCATCGCCTCGACCTCGGCTTCGATGCGCGCCCGATCGGCGTCCACCTTCAGGAACACGTCACCGACACGCAGCGTCGCGCGCTCGGAATGAGCCACGACCACCTCGACCTCATCCATGGCCGACCAGTATTACCGGGGACGATCGCCGACGTCACCGGGTTTATCCGCAGGCCGCACCCTCCCGCAACGCCCTGGACCCGATGGAATCCCGGGCGTCGCGCCATCACCACGAGAAAGCCGCCGACCGACCGATAAGAGCCGCCACCGCTGGTCACCGGCCACCGCAGCCTCCGGCACCACGGACCCACTGCCCCACAGACCCACGGGCCCACGGACCCACTGCCTCGCGGCCCCACGGCTCAACGACTCAACGACTCAACGACTCAACGACTCAACGACTCAACGACTCAACGACTCAACGGCTTCGGTAGACCAGGCCGCGGCGTTCGTACTCCAGGACCATCTCCACGTTCATCGACATCTCGGGCCCGTAGGTGCGCTCGACGAACCACAGGGCCAGCTCCAGCCCGCTGGTGATGCCGGCCGAGGTGAGCAGGTCGCCGTCGTCGACCACCCGCGGGCCCGGCGAGCTCGGGCCCGGCCCGTTGATGACCTTCCCGCCCTGCTCGGCGAGTAGATCCTTGGCGCCGTGGTGCGTGGTGCACGGGCGGCCACGGACCAGCCCGGCGGCGCCGAGCAGCAGCGCACCGGTGCACACCGACGCCATGACCAGTCCCGGCCGGCGGGCGGCCCGCAACGCGGCGGGGATCGTTCCGCGCCGGATCTCCGCCGCGACGCCCGGCTTGTCGGCGTCCCTCCCGGTCCCGCCGCCGGGCACCAGGATCATGTCGGCCGTGCCGGGGGCCCAGGCGCCGTCCACCTTGATCTCAGTGCCGTGACTGGCCCGTATGGTGCGCGGCCCCTCCACGGCGACCAAGGTGATCTCGATCGGCGCGCCGAATCGCCCGGCGATGCCCAGGGACTGCAGCGGCGCCGCGAAGTCCAGCTCCTCGACGCCGTCGAAGAGCACGACGTGCACCCGTCGCCTTCCACCGGGCGCCGACCGCCCGGCCGCCTGCGCGGACGCGTCGTCGGACAATGCGGTGGCGCCGGCCGCGTCGTCGGACAGGGCGATGACTCCGGCCGCCGCCGCGGCGGTCGCCTGTATGAGGTGCCTGCGTTTCATGATCGGAAGTGTCGGCCCAGCGCGACGCCTCGAACCAGCGGCAGCCGTGCCGATCTCCGCTACATTCTGGTCATGCTGCACACCGTGGCCGTCCTCGCCTTCGACGGAGTGGTGGCCTTCGATCTGGTGGTGCCGTGTCAGGTCTCTCCGCCGCCAGACCGGGCGGAGAACCCCGGTACGAGATCAAGGTGTGCGGTCCGCAGGAGGTCAGCGCCCACGTCGTACAGGCACCCTGTTTCCGGATCAGCAGCGACTTCCCCCTAGAAAGCGCTCTAGATGCCGACAGCATCGTGATCCCCGGCCTCTCCCCGCCCACCCAGCCGCCACCGCCGCCGGTGCTGGACCTGCTGCGGGCCGCGGCCGCCCGCGGCGTCCGCATCGCCTCCATCTGCACGGGCGCGTTCGTCCTCGGCGCCGCCGGCCTGCTGGACGGCCGCCGGGTCACCACCCACTGGAGCTTCGCGGACCAGCTCGCGCGGGCCTTTCCCCTCGCGTCGGTCGACCCGTCCGTGCTGTACGTCGACAGCGGCCAGGTGCTGACCTCGGCGGGCGTCGCGGCGGGCCTCGACCTGTGCCTGCACATGATCCGCGCCGACCACGGCGCCGCCGTCGCGGCCGAGGCCGCCCGCGCCGTCGTCATGGCGCCCCACCGGCAGGGCGGCCAGGCCCAGTTCATCCACCACCCCGCTCCCGAGCCCGACGGCGCCGCGCTCCAGCCGCTGCTCCAGTGGATGCAGCATCACCTGCACCACCCGCTGACCCTGGCCGACCTGGCCGGGCAGGCCCGGGTGAGCGTGCGCACCCTCAACCGCCAGTTCCGCGCTCAGACCGGCACGACCCCGCTGCAGTGGCTGCTGGCGGCGCGTCTGGACGGCGCCTGGGAGATCCTGGAAACCTCAGACACCCCGATCGACCGAGTCGCCCACCTGACCGGTTTCGGCTCCCCGGTGACCCTGCGCCGCCACTTCACGAACCGCCTCGGCGTAAGCCCCAGCGCCTACCGCACCGCCCACCGCCAACAGGGCCACCCAGCTCGCTGGCCCCCTGTATGACATATGACCCTAAGAGCGTGTTTGAGAAGATCGTTCATGTTCGGTGTGGCGGCGTGACGGCCGGTGCAGATGCCCTCAGGGTGGTATGACGCCCCACACCGCTACCCCTCGGACCTGACCGACACACAGTGGGAGCTGATCGAGCCCCACTCCCGGAGCTGGCGATCGCCATCGAGGACACACGTCCAGGTGGCGACGGAGCCGTCGGCCGGAGGAGTCATCCATTCGGCGAAGGCGCAATGGGGCCCTCACAGGCGGCTAGCGCACTGGTGAGCGCCTTGCCGTCCACGCCATCCTTCCAGCCGCTCCCAGTAGGCGTCTTGCCTTGGAGGACCTGCTCGATTGCCTCCGGAGTGGCGTACTTGACATGCACGTCAGCCAGACACTCCACCTGCTTGACGGAGTACTCCTTATATGCGGGGTTCGACTTCATCTCCTGAACGAGCCGCTCCCGTAACGAGGGCGCCTCCGCTGCACACCCCGCGCCTCCAAGTAACCCTCCAACAATCACAATCACAACCGCAACCAGGCCAATCTTGCGACGCATCACCGCTACCTCCTACGCAACCGTTCGATCCACGCATCGGACCGGCCTCTATGCGAGAAATACTCTAGATATCTCCATATCGACGAAATCCATTTCAAGAATCACTGAAGCATTCGACCGGGTCTGAGCGCGTGTGCGAGAAGATCGTTTATGACGGTTTCAGTCGCAGATGTAGCGCGATTGGCGCTGGGCGGGTCCCTCTCGGGTGAGGCGGCGGGTCATTCCAGCGATGGCGGCCCAGCGGATGATCGCCTCGGAGACGGCGGGGTCGCGTTCGTCGTCACGCGCCAGGCGGCGGCAGGCGGTCAGCCAGGCCAAGGTCCTCTCCACCACCCAACGTCGGGAGATGACGCTGAAGCCGGGCTGGTCGGCGGGCTTGCGAACGATCTCCAAGGTGGTACGCAGGGTGTCACGAGCCCAGTCCACCAGGCGTCCCGCGAAACCCTGATCGGCGAAGACATGCCGGATCGGGGTGGTCAGGTACGCCGATAGCAGCGTGGTCTTGGCACCGTCGCGGTCCCGCCAGCTCGCCCCCAGCACCGCGACCGTGATGAGCATGCCGGTGGTGTCGGTGATGATGAATCGCTTGCGGCCGTTGACCTTCTTGCCCGCGTCGTAGCCGCGACTGCCACGGCCGACGGTGTCGGCGCCCTTGACGCTCTGGGAGTCGATGATGCCCGCCGACGGCTCGTCGGCCCGTCCGGCCTGCCTGCGGGCCTTGATCCGCAGTTCGGTCAGCAGCCTCTCGGTGACGCCGACGGCTTCCCACTGCTGGAAGTACCAGTACACGGTCTGCCAGGGCGGCAGGTCGGTAGGCAGGTAGCGCCACGGGCAGCCGGAACGCACCACGTACAGGATGGCATTGACGATCTCCCGGCGCGGGTGCTTCTCCGGGCGCCCGCCGGTGTTCGGCTCGGGCAGCAAGGACTCGATCAGTTCCCACTGCTCATCGGTCAGATCCGAGGGGTAACGATCAGGGGGCATCACCCACCCTCGTGATCTGCACGCCGATCGTCACCCCACCACGCCGAACATGAAGAATCTTCTCAAACACGCTCTAAGCATCACAAAGGCCGAGAAAGGCCGAATCGCCGAGTACGCAGACCGTACCGCCAGCCGATTTCATGACGTTGCACCTGAAGGAATTATGCCGCGTCTATGAACAAACCCGCTGATCAGGCACCCTCAACAACGTGAAAAAGGCGCCACCAGAACCACGCATCCAGCATCCTGAGCATAACCAGATCCTGGCCTGAGCTGAGCTCTCACTCTCTGGTACCCCCTTTCCCTTGAAGAGGTCTCCGTGACTCGGTATGCCATCGACCGTGCCCACAACACGCTCCTCGCCCAGTGGAGCACCGGCCTCGGCGACACCGCCACCGTCGTGGCCCGGCTGACCCACGACCAGCTCCACCACAACACCCGCCGCCTCGCCGCAGAGCTCACCCGCCTGTCACACGTCTGCTGGCGCTCCTACACTCACCCCCCGAGCGCCGCCGACCGGCACGGCCCCAACAGCCTCGGCTGGCATCGCCAACAAGAGCGCGACGCCTTCACCACAATCCTCCCCACCATCAGCACCACCACCCAAGTCCCCGCCAAACCCACCACCACCAAGGTCGAACAGACCGCCCACGCCGTCGCCCGCACCCTGCGCATACTCGACAGCTCCCAGCTCACCACCCACATCACCACCGATGTCGCCGCCGAACTGGCCGCCATCGAACAGGCCGAACGCGGCGACCTGTCCGAACGCGCCCAGCAGGCCACGGCCCTCAGCCGCGAAGACGCCTCGCCCCTGCAGATCTCTCAAGCCGACCGCCTCCTTTGCGACAGCCCCTTCGGCAGCCACGAATTCTTCATCCAGGTGGACCCCACAGCAGCCGCCATCGCCGCCGCCCACTGGTACTACGCCGCCGTCACCATCACCGCCCAGCGCACCGGCATCCACCCCGTCCACATCGTCGCCAGCGCCGAACAACCCGACAAACCCCTCGCTCTCGAAAGCCTCACCGACATCACCACCGCCATGGACGCCGGCATGCGAGCCCGCCACGTCGTCATGCCTCTCATCCGCAACGCCCTCCACGTCGCCGACGGCCACCTCCACGGCATCCACGAAATCGAGCAACGCATCACCGCCGCCCACGAACTCATCACCAAAGCCCACACCGACCACCCCGACATCGACCTCGGCCCCGACACCATCTACCTCCCCCTCACCTCCCTCGACCCCGCCCGCCCCGCCCCCGACCTCCTCGACAACCTCCTCCACGGCATCGAAACCTGCTGGCATCTCTACCACCACCACACCAGCCGCCTCAGCCCCAGCAACTCCCCCACATCACCCCAAGACCTCCGCCAGACCTTCCTCACCACCATCCGCCAAGAAGCAGGCTCCAGAACCGAACGCCTCCTCTAGCACCCAAGACCCATGTCGTCGTGAGAGATGGCTTGTGCCCGGCGCGACGATCATCGCGATTGCAGGATGTGAGCATGCGACCACCCCGAGCGAAGTACTTCAACACCACCGGCCCGTGTGACCCGAAGCGCCACTACATGTTGTCGCTCACGCCGCAGCTCAGGCGGGCGCGCGAGCTCATCGAGTCGGACCGCTCCTTCGTGCTGCACGCACCCCGGCAGACCGGCAAGGCGACCGCGCTGTACGAACTGAAATCCGAGCTGAAGGCCGAGGGCGAGAGTTCCTGCTGCGGCACTGGTTCCTGTCCGCCGACCTGCTGAACCGGGAACAGTACGGACCTTTCACCGACAAGGAGCTCACCGAAGCCTACCTGCGGATCTTCGGGTCCTCACACCAGGAGAGTGGCAGAATGTGACCATGCGGCCACCCCGAGCGAAGTACTTCAACACCACCGGCCCCTGTGATCCGCGACTGCACTACATGCTGCCTCCCACGCCACGGCTTCCCCAGGCGCGGGAGCTGATCGAGATGGACCGCTACTTCGTGCTGCACGCGCCCCGGCAGACCGGCAAGACGACCATGCTGCGCACCCTGGCCGCCGACCTGACCGCCGAGGGCGACATCGCCGCCCTGACGTTCTCCTGCGAACGCGCTGGAACCACCGGCGATGACATCGGCGCCGCCGAGACGATCCTGCTGCAATCCATGCGACGGGCCACCGAGGTGCTGGAATGGCCGAAGGAACTCCTACCCCCGGACCCCTGGCCGCAGTTCCCGGTAAGAACACAGTTCGGAGAGGCGGTGAGCGCGTGGAGCCGCCGCTGCCCACGCCGCCTGGTACTGCTCATCGACGAGATCGACGCCCTGCAGGGCAACAGCCTGGTCAGCATCCTCAACCAGCTCCGCGACGGCCACAACATCCGGCCGGATGGCTACCCGTTCCCCGCGTCCGTGGTGCTGTGCGGGCTGCGTGACCTGCGCGACTACAAGATCGCCTCCGGCGGCGCCGCCGACCGGTACAACGCGGCCAGCCCGTTCAACATCCTCCGCAAATCGCTACGCCTGGGCGACTTCACCGCCGATCAGATCGCGGAGCTGTACGACCAGCACACCCAGACGGCCGGCCAGGAGTTCACCAAAGACGCGGTAGACCGGGTCTACGAGCTGACCCAAGGACAACCCTGGCTGGTCAACGCGCTCGCCGATGAGATCATCACCGAAATGCGAGTCACCGACACCATCACCGTCGAATCGGTGGACATTGCCAAGGAACGGCTGATCCGCGCCCGCGCCACTCACCTCGACTCCCTGGCGGCCCGACTGTACGAGCCTAGGGTCAAGCGGGTGATAGAACCGATCGTGGCCGGCGGCCCCTACATCGACCGCCACAACACCAAAGACCTGGCCTACGCCCGCGACCTGGGCCTCATCACGCAGACACCCCCGCCGCAGGTGGCCAACCCCATCTACCGGGAAGTCATCCTGCGCGTGTTGGGCGACCTGACGGAGCAGAACATCAACGCCGACCCGCGCAGCTTCGTGCTGCCCGACGGCCGGTTCGACCTTCCACGCCTGCTGCGGGAGTTCGTCGTCTTCTGGCGCGAACACGGCGAAGTCCTCATCCAGCAGGAGGGCTATCACGAGGCCGCCTGCCAGATCATCCTCATGGCCTTCCTGCACCGCCTCGTCAACGGCGGCGGCCAGCTCGACCGCGAGTACGCCGCCGGCACCAAACGCCTGGACGTCCTCGTTCGCTGGCCGTACAGCGGCCCCGATGGTGAACGGCTGATGCAACGCGAGGCCATGGAACTGAAGGTGTGGCGACCCGGCGCGGAGGACCCGGAACCCGAAGGACTGGCCCAGCTCGACCGCTACCTCGACCGTCTCACCCTCACCACCGGCGTCCTAGTCATCTTCGACCGCCGCCCCGAAGCTCTGCCCTGGAGGGAACGCGGCGACTTCGACCAGGCCACCACACCGTCCGGCCGCCAGGTCACCGTCCTGCGCGTGTGACGGTCTCCGACCGCGTCACCGAGTTCTGGCACGGCGTGGTCCTGACTCCCGACGACGGCATCGAAACGTTTCTGGTGCTGAACGTCGTGCCGCACGACGAGGCTCAGGCACCGCCCCGAATCGATCCTGAAGCACGACTCCGAAACGGGCCGTCCATCCGCCAACATGGCGCATACCGCAGTATGCTTGCTTCATGGCCGAGACGACACGCATCACGGTGACCCTGCCGAATGACCAGGTCGCCGAACTGAGGAAACTCACCGACAACATCTCCGGCTATGTCGCCGAGGCAGTGGCACGCCAGCTGCGGCACCAGCTTCTCGGAGCGGAGCTGATGCGCTACCAAGAGGAGCATGGCGAATTCGCCGACGAGGAACTCATCGAGGCCCACACTCGAATCTTCGGTGAGACGGACCTCGGTGGTTCGGTGGGCGCGGCGTGATCGACCATGTCGAAACTGTCGTTCTCGATTCCCAAGGGCTTTCCGCCTGGATTGCGCAAGACCGAAAGGTCATTGCGATGTTCCATGTCTTCTACACCATGGGCGCCGATCTGGTGATCGGCGCCAACACCATCGTGGAGGTCGCCCACACGCGAGTGAACATGCCTCGGCTGCGGTGGGCGCTCTCCCACGTCAAGGTCGAACCGGTCACCGAACGTACGGCGAAGGCGTCCGCGGATCTGCTCAGAACGGCCGGTTTGCACGGTCACAAATACGCGATCGACGCGACAGTCGCCGAAATGGCGCTACGGCAGCCCGGCCCTGTCGCCATGCTCACCTCGGATATCGATGACATGGCTCGACTGTGCGGCCGTCATGTCCGGCTCATCGGCATCTGAAACTCGCGACTCACTATGCTGCCCGACGATTCGGCGGCCGGTGGGTTCTGTTCACCCCGGGTTGAGGTCTCCGCACAGGTAGGTGGACTCCTCCAGCAGTTGCGGCGTCAGCGTGATCCCGGTGAGGCACTCGGCCAGAAGGAAAGCCGGTCCTTCGTGGGGGTAGGGGAGCTCGGGGTAGACGGAGTCGATCCGCTCCATGGTCCCCGCTAGTTCGTCCGGCATCTCCTCTGAGTAGTGTTCCGGGTACGGGAACTTGAGCTGGATCTCTCCGTCGTTGATCCAGTGGGAGTAACCGTCCTGGTTCATGTACTCGAACCGGATCTTTCCGTCTTCGATCCAGTAGAAGTAGTCCATGCCTTTAATATCGCGGTAGTACTGAGAGACGAGACGGGTGCCCGCCGAGAGCGGCACGATGATCTCTTCGGTGACGCCGAGTGAGCCGAGGGGCTCGACGAGGAGTGCCCAATCTCCGACGACGACGACACCGAACAACATGTTCTTCCCGTCGTGACGGGAGTAGGCGACCCCGGACAGTTCCTCGAGCGTCATGGGCGTGAACTCCTCTGGCCTGCCACCGAGCCGGGTCACTACTTCCTCGGACGTCAAGCCGTGGACATAGGTGAAGCAGTATCCGTGCCCCATGACAGAGCTCACATCGCGGAACCGGGTGGTGTCCTCAGGAGTAGCGATCATGGCGTCATACTCGCAGTACCCACCGACACGATGAGCACGGGCGATGCTGAAGGAGCGCTCCTCTTCTCGGCCGAGCTCTCCATGCCCATCGCGACCAGCGCCGCCAGGCGGGGAAGGGTTCAAGCAGTCAGGAGCCTTGTCCTCGTCCGGCGGGTGAGGCGAGGACCTGCACATTCATGCCGTGCACGCGGTGTCTGCCGGAGAAGTAGGACCGACCGGCCTTGACCCGGTCGATGTGGATCAGCGTGCCGTCGAGCATCAGGTCGTGCAGCCCGTCCCGCTCGGCCTTGCGCAGCGCCTGGCCCAGCTTGGGCGGGCGGGCCGACAACAGTGCCACCGTCTCCTCTGCGTGCCGCCACGCGGTCGCCGTCGCCCCTCCGAAACCGGCCGCGGGCTCGGTGAACGTCTCGCCCTTGTGCAGGTGACCAGCACCAGCAGGGCTTGGTGGCCGGGATTGAGCCGCCGCCAGATCGACCCGATGGCCTTACGGTGGCACGGCCGGTGCCGGCCGTCCGGTCACCCGGACGGCGATCGTCGGAGGGGCGGAGCGCTTCCTTTTGTGCGGGAAGATCATGTAACGGTCTGGCCTGTGGGCCGACTTGATAGAACGGGCTTATTTTGCGGTAAATCGTGACAAAGCTAGGAATGGAGCAGCTTGTGGGCGATCCCTCCCCCTCCGATGCCTTCGATCGGATCGACACCACCCGGCCCAGTCAGGCCAGGGCGTGGAACTACTGGCTGGGTGGCAAGGACTACTACCCGGTCGACAAAGAGCTCGCCGACATGCTGGAGCAGACCTATCCCGGGATGCAGGAGATCGCCCTGCACACGCGGGCGTTCCTGCGGCGGGCCGTGCGTCATCTGGCCGAGCGGGAGGGGATCCGCCAGTTTCTGGACATCGGGACCGGGCTGCCCACCGTGGACAACACGCACGAGGTGGCGCAGCGGGTGGATCCGGCCAGCCGGATCGTCTACGTCGACAACGACCCGGTCGTGCTGGTGCACGCCCGCGCGCTGCTGACCAGCCATCCGGACGGGGCCTGCGACTATCTGGACGCCGACGTACGCGATCCCGACGACATCCTCGGCCGGGCGGCCCGCACGCTGGACTTCACCGAGCCGATCGCGCTGCTGATGCTCGGCGTCATGGGCACCGTGCGGGATGACGACGAGGCCTGCGCGCTCATCGGCCGCTACCTGCACGCCGTGCCTGCCGGGAGCTTCCTGGTCGTCGAGGACGGCACCAACGTGGTCAAGCCGCAGGCGGCCGCCCAGGCCGAGCAGTTGCGCGACGAGGGGCAGGTCTACTCGTACGAGCTGCGTACGCCGGAGCGGATCGCCCGCTTCTTCGACGGTCTGGAGCTGCTCGAACCGGGTGTCGTGTCGGTGTCGCGCTGGCGGTACGAGGGCGAGGCGATCGACGGCGTGCCGGATGAGGTGGACGCCTTCGGCGGCATGGCGCGCAAGAGCTGAGGCGTCGCGCGCACGAGCTGAGGCGTCTCAGGCACGAGCTGAGGCGTCGCGTGCACGAGCTGAGGCGTCGCGTGCACGAGCTGAGGCGTCGCGTGCACGAGCTGATCCGGAGGTTGTTCAGCCGCCGATGAGGTCGCGGGCCAGCGCGGCCGTCGCCGAGGCCGGTAGCGCGGCCACGCTGAGCTGGTCCATCAGGGCGTGGTAGGGCAGCACGTCCGTGCTCTTGGTGAGGTATTGCGCGGTGGTCAGGTGTTCCATGCAGACGACGTCGGGCAGCTCCTGCTGCGGGAAGCGCAGGATCGTGACGGGGCCGATGCCGCCGACGATGCCGCCGGAGGTGAACGGCAGCACCTGTACGCTCACATGCGGCTGCTCGGCCATCCGGGCCAGGTGCTCCCACTGGGCGTCCATCACGTCGGGCTCGGCCACGCGGCGGTGCAGTACGGCCTCGTCCATGATCACCCACAGCCGGTGCGCGTCCGGCTCGCCGAGCAGGCGCTGACGGCGCGCTCGCAGCGCGAGCCGCCGCTCGACCTGCATGGGAGAGGGCCTGGGCGAGCTCCGGCTGATCACCGCACGGGCGTAGTCCTCGGTCTGCAGCAGGGCGGGCACCACCTGGACCGCGTAGGTGCGGATCAGGCTGGTGTCCTGCTCCAGCCCGAGGTACGACTCGAACCAGTCGGGGATCACGTCCCGGTATTCCTGCCACCACCTGGGCGCGTTGGCCTGCTCCACCATGGCGAGCAGGGTCCCTCTCTCGGCCTCGTCGCTGACGCCGTACAGGGTGAGCAGATCGGCCACGTCTCTGACCTTGAAGCCGGTGCGGCCGGCCTCCATCCGGCTGAGCTTCGACGGCGAGGCCCGGATCGTGTATCCGGCCTGCTCGCGGTCCATGCCGCAGGCTTCGCGATGCTTACGGAGCTGTACGCCGATCAGGAGGCGGACGGCCGTGGACCCCGACCACGCGGGTGCCTCACGGGTGACGTCACTGAGATCGTCGTCAGTCGTCGGCATGCAGTCTCCTCGATCGGACGTACCCCACCGCGATTCATCCCTGAAACCCATCCTGCCACGAGAAAATCGTCTGTCGATCTCTTCGGTCCAAGTCGAGCCTGTGACGCCGGGTGTGGCGCGGCGGGCGGACGGCTCGGCGTCAGCGCAACCGCGCGATGGCGGCCCGGAGGAAGTGGTCGCGCCGGAGTGTGGCGTGGGGGCTGTAGGTCTCGGTCGGCGTGTTGAGCGCGGCTACGGCGTCCCAGTAGGCGATGTCGTCGGCGCGCCTGCCGGCGGCCCGTTCCCAGCCCTCCAGTACGTGGCCGGGGGCGTCGTCGTCGTAGCGGATCGCGACCTGTTTGCGCAGTTCGCCGAGGTCCACACCCGGGTTGCCGACGCCGGCGGTCTTCCAGTCGATCAGGCCGCGGATCCCGTCGCCGGCGACCACCGTGTTGCCGGGCCAGACGTCGCCGTGCACGAAACCGACCGGCGTGCCGGGACGCTTGATCGCCCGGACGCGTTCGTCGGCTAAATCGAGTAGGGCGGTGGTCGGCATCCGGCCCTCTCGGCGGTCCCGGGCGAAATCGTCGACCGCGATGGGGCGGGGCCGGAACGGGAGGTCCGGCGTCGGGTCGAGGGTGACGGCGTGGACCCGGGCGAGTGCGGCGCCCGCCGCCAGGAGGAGTTCGGTGGAGGGTGCTTCGGGCCAGGTGCTCGTTCCGGGCACGACGGTCTCCAGGCTCGCCGGTGTGCCGGCGGCATGGCCGTCGAGGTCGGCGGCGAGCAGCCGGGGAGCCGGCAGTCCGTACTTCTCGGCGACGGCGAGTGCGGCTACGTTCGTGGCGATCTGGTCCGACGAGATGCGACTGCTCGGGGATCGGAGGACCAGCGAGCAGGTCGTGCGGGACTGGAGGAACGCCGAGCGGGTCGTGCCGGATCGGTGACCCTCTGGGCAGGTCGTGTCGTCTGGCGTCGTCAGGGCGATCCACCACGGGCTTTCGCCGCCGTGGAGGGAGCGGACGGCGCTGATCGTCGTCCGGCTGTCCAGCTGTTCCGCCAGCCAGGCGCGCAGCTGTTCAGTGGGGCCTGGACCGCGTCTTCTACCCTTCCCGCACTGGACGACTGTGATCCGTACGGGGGTGTCTGTCAAGGCCGCCGGACGGGCCCGCGCGTCGAGATGCGGGCCCGCGCGTCGGTGCCGGGGGCCGTCAGCGCTGGTCGGCCACCACGATGTCGTCGAGGTGGAGCGAGGCGCCGGTGCCGCCGGTGCCGCCGGCCAGTTCCAGCGCGACCGTGGCGGTGCCCGTGGGTGCGGTGAGCTGGGCGGTGAACTCCTGCCAGCTCGCGCTCAGCCCGCCGAGCGTGATCTCGTCGCTCCGCAACGCCTGCTGGCCGGCGTCGTACCACCGCAGCCGCAGCGTCGCGGTGGAGATGCCGGGAGTGCCCTGCCGGGCCCACACGCTGACCCGCTTGCCGCCGGGAGCGGCGTCGAAGCCGGGCCAGTTGCCGAGCTGCACGCCCCATCCCCCGTCCTCGGTGACGTCGATCCGCAGGCCGTAGGCGCCACCGTGGGCCGCTTCCGCGGCTCGCTGCACGGCACTGCCGTACCAGGCGTCCCATTGGCCGAGTGAGCCTTCGAGCGTCGCGGTGTCCTCGTCGAGGGCGTTGGGCACGGGAGGCGGGTCGGTCACGCCGTTGAGGGTGCTGCCGGCCTCCTGGTTGAACGGGGCCGAGCGCCAGGCGTTCCATGAGACGGTCTCGCCCCAGCCCTTGGCGAACTTCCAGTTGCCGACGTAGGTGTTGTCGTGGAAGCTGTTGCCGCTGGTGTGCATGACGCTCTGCTGGATCTCCGCGACCGTGTACGGCATCCAGGGCAGGTTGTCGGCCCCCTGGGCGTACAGGGCCTGAACGCCGCAGTAGGTTCCGGCGCAGGGCACGTTCGCCTGGTCGAAGCGGAATTCGTTGCCGAACACCTTGACGTTGCGCGAATGCCAGCGGCAGTCGCTGCGGAACGGCTCGTTCGCGATGGAGGTGTAGCAGGGGTGGGTCGCGTTGATCGGGTCGAGATAGTCACCGTCGTGCGGCGCCGGAATCACCGTCGGAGTGACGAACGGCGTGCAGTAGCCCGTGCTGGTGTTGCCGTTGGAATTGCAGAACCGGTTGGTGTTCTCGAAGATCGTGATGCCGGAGAAGTTGTCCTCGAAATAGTTGTCGTTGATGTTGAGGTTCGAGCTGCCGCTCGTTTCCGAAGCGAGCCGGGCGTCACCGCCTGATTCCGAGATGTAGATGGCCGGCGCCGGTGAGCCCAGGTTCTCGTTGCCGCTCACCCAGGCGTTCCGCTTGAAGACGTTGCGGGTGATGGTGGCGTTGTAGCTGATCTCGTACCAGAGGCCGATGCTCTCGTTGTGCTCGATCCAGTTGCGGTCGAAGCGGAAGTCGATGTTGTTCGTGTCGGCCCAGAGGCCGACGCTCAGGTTGTCGTGGACGTAGTTCTCCGTGACGGCGGCGCCTTCGACATCCCAGAACTTCACGCCACCGGTGCAGCCGCACCCCTCGACCCGGCTCTCCCAGTCGTCCTGGTTGTTGCCGGCGATCTCGTTGTTGTGCACGACGAGGTCCTTGATCGCGGAATCGCCCTCGACCGGGTCCTTGTACATGCTGATGCCGTACTGGCCGTTGTCCTTCAGGCAGCTGTCGCGGATCGTGTTGGCGCTGCCGAGGAACACCGCCGCGCCGTCGTTGTGGTGGGCGTAGAGGTGTTCCATCACCCAGCCACTGCCCGAGTCGTGGTTGATGACGCCTTCGTTGAGGTTGTCGCCGCGGCCGAAGTTGCGGATCTCAAGGTAGGCGATGCGCACGTCGGAGGCGTGGCCGCCGAAGGCGTACTTGTTGAGATTCCTGCCGTCCAGGACGGCGCCCGGAGCTCCGATGAAGACGCTGTCGTCACCGGGGGTTATCTGGCTGTACTCGCCGTCACCGACCGTATGGGTGCCCGGGGCGAACCAGTAGGTCTTGCCGGCCTGGCCGAAGTCGACGCCGAGGTTGTCGCCCGCCGGGACCACGATGGCGCCTGACGGCGCGCTCGACGGGCCGTCCTGCCAGGTCGCGTTGTCACAGACTTTCATGGAGGCCGGTAACTCGGCGTACCAGCCGCCGGACGCGCGCTCCGCCTGTGCGGCGGCGGCACTGGTCGGGGCGGCACTGGTCGGGGCGGCGCCGGCCGGGGTGGCCCAGAGGCCGGCGGCCACCATGAGTAACGCACCGATGACAACAGGGTGTCGCATGAATGCTCCCGTTCTGCGCTGACGTTGTTGCCAGCGAAGATTAGCGCCAAGATCGCCTACGGGTTGGCGAATAGCGTCAAGTCGCCCGGTCAGGAACCGTGACGACCGCCCTTGGCCTCGGGAAACAGGGTTGACCGTGATCAACCGTGCGGCTGCTCGCCGTGGTCAATCCAGCGCGGCGCCGGCCTTGATGGCCTCGCGGATGCGGAAGTACGTGCCGCAGCGGCAGATGTTGCGCAGGCCGTCGAGGTCGGCGTCGGTGATCTCGCGGCCTTCGGCGGCCGCGCGGCGGACCAGCGCCACGGCGGCCATGATTTGGCCGGGCTGGCAGTAGCCGCACTGGGCGACGTCGTGGTCGAGCCAGGCCCGCTGCATGGGATGCAGGTCCGCACCGGCCGTGGCCGCGAGGCCCTCGATGGTCGTCACCTCGTCCGCCGGCTCAAGGTCTTGGACGGGGATCGCGCAGGGGTTGATCGCCTTGCCGTTGAGGTGGCTGGTGCACGCCTTGCACACGTTGATGCCGCAGCCGTACTTCGGGCCGGTGATGCCGAGGACGTCGCGCAGCACCCACAGCAGGCGCACGTCGCCGGGGACGTCCACGGTGACCTGTTCGCCGTTGACGCGGAAGGTGTACTCGGGCACGTGGCTCTCCTCGGTTCAGCGGGCGTGGTCCAGGCCGTCGGCCGGCGAAGGAGGGACGGGCGGGACGGTGGGCTTGGGGGTGAAGGAGAGGGTGCCGTGGTTGATCGGGAAGCTGGTCGGCATCGTTCCCGTCGCGCGGCCGTACGCGCACGCTACGGCGGCGGTCGAGGCGGCCACGGCCAGTTCGCCGGCGCCGCCGGGCTGCTCCGAGGTGCTGGGCATGACGATGATCCGCAGGTCGGGCGGGCTGTTCCACTGCCGGGTGTAGAAGTAGTTGTCCCAGCTGGCCTCGAGGAAGTGGCCGTCGCGCAGGTGCAGGCCGGCGGTCAGGGTCAGCGCGATGCCGTCCATGACGCCGCCCATCATCTGCGCCTCCAGGCCGCGCGGGTTGACGGCGAGGCCGACGTCCACCGCGAAGACGGCCTTGGTGACGCGCGGCCCGGACACGCCGTCGCGGATGGGGCGGTTGACGGTCTCCGGCCGGCAGTCGATCTCCACCAGGGCGGCGCTGACCGATTTGTACTCGGCGTGGAACGCGATGCCCTGCGCGGTGCCGGCCGGCATCGCCCGGCCCCACGCGCCGGCCTCGGCCACCTCTGCCAGCACCGCCCGCGAGCGGTCGTCGCGCAGGAAGTCACGCCGGAGCCGGTACGGATCCCGGCCCGTCTTCGCGGCGAGCCGGTCGACGATCAGCTCGCGGGCGCAAGCGACGTCGGGTGAGTAGACGTTGCGCATGCTGCCGGTGTTGAAGCCCTTGCCCGTCTCGCTGAGCAGCTGGCCGACGACGCCGAACGCGTACGGCATCTCCTGGCTGAGCTGGAAGAACGTCTGCGCGAAGCCGATGTCGCCCACCGGGAGCCGAGCCGCCATCGCGGTGATGATCTCGCCGAGGCCGTGGCCGAGGTCGGTGGAGACGCTGGTGTGGCGCTGCTCGTAGCCGAGCACGGCGCCTCCGAGGTAGGCGACGCGGACCCGTGAGGTGGCCATCGGATGGGTACGGCCCTGGCGGGAGTCGTCGGCGCGGTGCCACATGAGTTTGACCGGTTTGCCGACCTTCTGCGACACCTCGGCGGCTTCGAGCGCGGCGTCGAAGAACAGCTTGCGGCCGAAGGATCCGCCGCCTTCGACGACGTGCACGGTGACCTGGCCGGGCGGCAGTCCGAGTCGGGCGGCGATGGCCTGGCGGGCCACGATGGGCGACTTCAGCGCGGACCAGATCTCGGCGCGGCCGGCCCGTACGTCGGCGATGGCGCAGTTGGGCTCCAGCGCGCTGTTGCTGCGGAAGGCGAAGGTGAACGTGCCTTCGACGACCGGGGTGGGCGGTCTGGGGCCGAGCGGGATCTCCGCGGCCTTCAGCTCGCGCAGCACGCTTTCGTCGGACTTGCCGTCCGCGGTGCCGGATCTCCAGGAGACCCGCAGGGCGCGTACGGCGTCGATGCACTGGCCGAACGTGTCGGCGCGGACCGCCACCCCGGTGGAGATCACCACGGCGTCGGTGACGCCCGGCATGGCGCGCACCTCGGCGAGGTTGGCCACCGAGCCGACCTTGCCGTTGATGGTCGGCGGGCGGCACACCATCGTCGGTTTCGCGCCCGGAACGTCGAGGTCCATGGTGAACTTCTTGCGCCCGGTCACCGCGTCCAGCGCGTCGATCCGGTTGTGCGGTGCGCCGATGACGGTGAAGTCGCGGCGTGGGGTGAGCTCCACGGCCACCCGCTCGGTGCGCGTGCCGGCCGCCTGCTCGGCGAGGGCGCCGATGCCGACGTGGCGGCCGGAGCGGTCGGTGATCGTTCCGGCCCGCAGGGTGAGGTCGGTGACCGGCGCGCCGAGCTCGGCCGCCGCCGCTGCCATCAGCCGGAGCCGGGCGACCGCGGCGGCCACCCGGATCGGGGTGTAGGTGGCGAACGTCGTGTTCGATCCGCCGGTGAGCTGGTTGAAGAGCAGCTCGGGGCGGGCGTCGGCGAGCGTGACGCGGACCCGTTCCACCGGTACGGACAGCTCCTCCGCGATCAGCATGGCCGTCGAGGTGGTGATGCCCTGCCCCACCTCGGCGCGCGGCAGCGCGAACGACACGGTGCCGTCCCGGTTCACCTCGACCGCGATCAGGCCCGAGGTCGGCAGGGCCGCCGCGGTCATCAGGTCGTTGAGGTCGAGCAGGTCCACCCCGGTGGCCGCTCGTGGCGAGGACGCTGGGGGTGTCAGGTCGAGTCCGGCGGCCGTCACCAGGGTCGGCGCCGCCAGCACGTACCCGAGGAAGCGCCGCCGCCCGATGGCGTCGTCCGCGTGCGGTCCGGTCATCGCGCGGCTCATCCGGGCCGGTTGGCGGTGGGGATGTCGATCCTGGTCTGCTCGCCCTTGGTGAGGAAGAACAGGATGTACTGCCGTACGGCCTCGTCGATGACCCAGGCCACCTCCGGCACCAGCGGCAGCGGGATGAGCCCTTCGCGGAACCGGACGAGCTTCGGCCAGGTGACGGCGATCAGCGGGTCCCACACCGGCTCGCGCCTGATGCCGTCCCAATCCGCCACCTGGTTGCCGACCAGATAGCGGGCGAGCGCGTTGCACAGCGGCCGGCTGACGCTGAGCGGGCTGGTCTGCTCGGCGAGCTGGCCGAGCAGGATGTCGGTGAGGATGACGCCCTCGGGCGTCGGGCCCATGTTGCGGGGCAGGATCTGATCCGACTGGGCGCCGGCGGCGTCCCAGGTGGCGGGGGTGTACTCGTCCCTGATGCCGAGCAGGTGCGCGGTCACCTGCCACACGTGCAGGTACGCCTCCGACTCGGCGGCGCTGATCGGCACCTGCCACTCGCGCATCTTGCGCATGGCGAAGGTGGGCAGCGTGTGCCAGGTGACCAGCATGTCCTCCTGGCTGATCGGGATGTCGCCGTTCCAGTGGGGCGACTGCTGCAGCAGGTGCCGCACCGCCGCGTGCACCAGGCGGGTCTTCACCGCCTGGACCACGCAGGAGCCGCCCGGCCGGTACGCGTTCAGCGACCCGACGGCGAACCCGAGGATGCTCGTCTTGGCGACCCGATCCTCCATGTCGGCGCCGCCCTTGGAGTAGTAGACCGCGCGGGCCTCCTTGGGGATGGCGGTGCTGAGCATGCCGCCGCCGACGCCGTTGAGCAGGTTGAGGTAGAGCCCTCTGGACTTGTTGAACGTGGCCGCGGCCTCCAGCTTGCCCTGGTCCGCCCACGAGGGCAGCCGGCGGGCGCGCTCCATGAAATCGCGCAGGTCGTCCGGCAGCCCGGCGGGTAAGGGCTGGTCGTTGCGGTTCCAGTCCCACAGCAGCCGGTTCACCTCGGGTACGGCGCCGCGATCGAGCAGCGAGGCGACCAGCGGGTCGGCCTCCTCATCCCACACCCAGCGCGGGTCGGCGCCGGCGCCGGAACCGGCGATCGAGCCGGCCGGCGACCAGGTCCAGGGGCGCGCGTGCGCCGGGGACGCCATGCCCAGCGCTCCGAGGGCGCCCAGGGCCCCGCCCGTCATCAGCATCTTGCGTCTGCTCAGCTCCGCCATGCTCTCGAACTCCTTTCGCGATCCCCCATGGACAGGCCCCCGACGTCAGGACGGGCGGTTCGTCTGCGGAATCTCGATCCGGATCGGCCGCGCCTCCGACAGGAACAGCAGCGCCGCCTTGCGCAGGAACTCGTCGAACAGCCAGTACGCCTCCGGCGCCAGCGGGAACGGCAGCAGCCCTTCGCGGACGGCGACGAACGGCCGCCAGGACAGTCTGAGCAGCGGGTCCCAGATCGGCTCCCTCGGGATCTTCAGCCAGCCGGCGATCTTGTCGCCGAGCATGAAGCGGGTGAACGCGCCGAGGATCGGCTTGGACAGGATGCCGGCGTCGACCGGGGTGCCGAGGCCGAGCAGGATGTCGGCCAGCTTGATCCCCTCGGGCGTCGGCGCGAGCACCGGATCCAGCACCTGCTCGGCCTGGGCGTCGGCCTCGGACCACGACGCGGGGATGTACTCGTCCTTGATGCCGAGCATGTGCGCGGCCAGCTGCCACGAGTGCAGGAACGCCTCGGACTCGGCGGCCGGGATCGGCACCCTCCACGCGGTCAGCTTCTGCATGACGGTCGTGGGCAGGCTGTGCCAGGTGACCATCATGTCCCGCTGGCTTATCGGGATCTCCTCGTCGGCGACCTGCGGCCAGTGCGGGGACTGCGGCAGCAGATGCCGTACGGCGGCGTGCACCAGCCGGGTCTTGACGCAGGTCACGATCATCTCGCCGTCGGGCTCGTAGGCGTTGCGCGAGCCGACGTCGTAGCCGAGCTTGGCGGTCTTGGAGATGCGGTCCTTCATGTCCGCGCCGCCCTGGGAGTAGTAGACCGCGCGCGCCTCCTTGGGGATGACGGTGCTCATCATGCCGCTGGCCAGGCCGTACAGGACGCCGAGGTAGAGCCCGCGCTTCTCGTTGAACGCGAACGCGGTCGCGAGCTTGCCGTGGTCGGCCCACGCGGGCAGCCGGCTGGCCCGCTCCATGAAGTCGCGCAGGTCCGCCGGCAGCCCGGCGGGCAGCGGCTGGCCGTTCTTGGTCCAGGTGCGTAACAGCTCGTTGACCCTGGGCACGTCGCCCCGGTCGAGCAGCGAGGCGACCAGCGGATCGGCCTCCTCGTCCCACACCCAGCGCGGATCGGTGCCCGCCCCCGTGCCCGCCACCGAGCCTTGCGCCGACCACGTCCACGGGCCCTGCGCGTACGCCGGCACCGCGGCGCTCAGCGCGCCGAGCGCGCCCAGCGCCCCTCCGGCCATCAGCATGTCGCGCCTGCTGAGCCCGTCGCTGCGCCCGCCGTTACGTCCGTCGTTCCGTCCATCCATGCGCTGGTTCCTCCTCGCCGGAGCGGAGCACCCGTTGATACGATGAAACAAGAAACGCTTCCGTGTATCATGCTCATGACAGCACACCGTGAGGGGGATCACAAGAGCGCGCCGGCGACGGTGCGGAATGATGCAGAATCAACCGCAGGAGGTGATCGTGGAATCCGCTTGGTCAGGGCTCATGACGCCGTCGGACTCGGAGTCGCTGCTGGAACGTGCCTACCTCGACGCCGTCGAACAGGTCGGCGACACCGACGAGCTCCGCGCCCGCATCCTCGACGCCGCCTACGAGCAGTTCTGCCGGATGGGCATCAGACGCTCCACCATGGAGGACGTCGCCCGCCGGGCCAAGGTCTCGCGCATCACCGTCTACCGGCGCTTCGCCACGAAGGACGCCCTGGTCGAGCACGTCGTCCGGCGGGAGTTCCGGCGCTACTTCGACCGTTTCCTGATCGACATCGAGCGGGCCGGCACCGCCGCCGACCGGGTGGTCCTGGGCTTCGTCAGCTCGTTGCGCGCCATCAGGAGCAACCCGCTGATCGGCGGCCTGATCACCGCCGAACCCGACCTGCTCGTGCCCTCCATGATCGCCGACGGGGGCCAGACGCTCGCCACCGTCCGTCAGTTCGTGGCCGGTCAGCTCCGCCACGAGCAACGCGCCGGCCACGTCTCCGCCGACCTCGACACCGACCTCGTGGCCGAGATGATGGTCCGGATCTCCGCCTCCTTCCTGGCCACGCCCAGCCACGTCATCGACCTCGACGACGACGCCCAGCTCGCCGCCGTCGCCCGGCAGTTCCTGGTCCCCATGCTGCGCCCCGCCCGCTCCGAGAGCCGGGACGTCACGGGGTGAGGCGCCAGGCCGCCCGGGGCGGCGCTAGCCGAGCGGGACGGTGAGCCGGCGTCTGACCGGCGCGGGCTCCCTGCGTTCGCCGAGGAGGTCCATGAGCTGGTCCATGGCGACCTCGCCGAGCCGTTCGCCGTCCACGTCGATCGAGGGGACGTCGTGCAGCCCCAGGCTCTCGACGACCATGCGTTCCGAGCTGACCACGACGTCGCGGACGCCCCGGTTGAGCAGGGCGAACATGAGGCCGAGGCCGATCGAGGTGGCGTAGGGGACGACGGCGGTGGCGCGGGCGGCGACCACGGCCTCGGCGGCCTCCACGCCGGCGGCGAACGTCGAGGGGCAGGGGCCGAGCATGGTCAGCGTCGCGCCGCTCGGCTCGGCCGCGGCGCGGATGGCGGCCTGGCGCTGGCGGTCCTGCCAGGATCCGGCCGGGCCGCCGATGTAGACGACGCGCTCGTGACCTTTGCCGGTGAACCAGGTGACGAGCGCGCCGAAGGCGGTGGCGGTGTCGGCGACGGCCGAGGTCATGCCGTCGATCTCGCGGTCGATGAGCACGGTCGGCTTGTACGACGCGGCGGCGCGGACGATCTCGTCCGACCCCCGGGGCGCGGTGAACAGGAAGCCGTCGACCTGGTGGGCGAGATGTTCGACCGCGGCGAGCTGGGCCGGGTGCTCCAGGGAGTGCACCGCGATGGTCAGCTGCACGCCCGAGCCGGCCGCGCGGGCCTGGGCGCCGCCGATGATCGGGTTGAAGAAGGTGTTGTCGAGCGTCGGCACCACGACGGCGACCACTCCGGTCTTCCCCCGGGCCAGCTGGGTGGCCGCCCGGTTGGGGACGAATCCGAGCTGCTCGGCGGCGGCGCGGACGCGGGCCACCGTCTCGGGGGCGGCCAGGTCGGGCCGGCCCAGGGCGCGGGAGGCCGTCGCCTTGGAAACCCCGGCCAGCGCGGCGACGTCCGCGAGTGTCGGCACTGATGCTCCCTTGGGTCGTTACCTGGATTTCACACAGGGGTTTGTGCGGGAGGCCGCCCATAATCTATGGTCAGGCTCCTGGAACCGGTTCCGCAACCGGTTCCGCACCACCGTACGCCATGCAGAAAGGACGCCGACATCTCACGCACATCGGCCCTTCTCCTGGTGCCCGGTCTCGTCCTCCTCGTCGTGGGCTTCCTCATCCCCTCGGCCGCGATGCTCTTCGCGCCGCCGGACGTGGCGACCGGCGAGATCTTCACGCGCCTGGGCGAGATGCTCACCGATCCGTACGACCTGGAGGTGATCGGGCGCACGGTCGGGCTCGCCCTGGCTGTCACGGTCATCTGCGTCGTCCTCGGCTTCCCCATCGCCTACTGGCTGGCCCGCTCGCCGTCCCGCTGGAGCGGCGTGCTGCTGGCAGTGGCGATCTTCCCACTGATGCTGAGCAACGTGGTGCGCACGTTCGGCTGGCTCGTGATCCTCGGCTCGAAAGGGGCGCTCGGGCGGCTGCTCGTGCAGCTCGGCGTCGTGGACGTGGCGCCGCAGCTGCTCTACACCAAGCTCGCCATCGTGCTCGGACTCA
This sequence comes from Nonomuraea fuscirosea, assembly GCF_035917475.1. Classification (NCBI taxonomy): domain Bacteria; kingdom Bacillati; phylum Actinomycetota; class Actinomycetes; order Streptosporangiales; family Streptosporangiaceae; genus Nonomuraea; species Nonomuraea fuscirosea. The sequence goes on from NZ_CP109074.1 coordinate 6,853,578, forward strand.
CCCAGCTGTTCCTGCCGCTGGCGATCATCTCCTGCTACTCGGCCGTCGCCCAGGTCGATCCGGGCCTGGACGACGCCTCGCGCGGGCTCGGCGGGAGCCGGATCCGCACGATGTGGAGCATCGTCATCCCGCTCACCATGCCGGGCATCGTGGTGGCCGCCACCCTCGTCTTCGCGGGCTCCGTCACCGCCTACACCACGCCGTACCTGCTCGGCGGGTCCAGCCAGCGGATGTTGTCCACGCAGCTGTTCTCGTACGCGACCACCACGGTCGACTGGGCCTCGGCCTCGGCGACGGCGCTCATCATGACGGTCCTGGTCTTCCTGGTCTCCGGGCTGTCCTCGCTGATCGGCCGGAAGGGGGCCACCTCGTGAAGCGGCCGGTCACGGCGGCGCTGGCGGTCGTCGGTTACATCATCATGATCGTGCCGATCGTCTTCGTGGTCGCCACCGCCTTCACCGCCGGGAGCACCCTGCGCTTCCCGCCGGACGGGTTCTCGCTGCGCTGGTTCGGCGAGGCGTTCGCGTACGAGCCGTTCGTCGAGGCCACGATCTCCAGCGTGCAGCTGGCCGTGCTCGCCGCCGCGCTCGCGCTGCTGATCGGCGTGCCCGCCACGCTCGCCGTCCACCGCGGCAGGATCCCCGGCAAGGGGCTGGTCGAGGGGTTGTTCCTGTCGCCGCTCATCGTGCCCGAGCTGGTCGTCGGCCTCGCGCTGTTCCAGCAGCTCATGGTCGGCCTGGGCCTGGACAACTTCACCGCCCTGCTGGTCGGGCACACCGCGCTGATGCTGCCCTACGCGGTACGCGTCACCGGCGCCTCGCTCGCGCTGGCCGATCCCGCGCTGGAGGAGGCCGCCCGAGGGCTCGGCGCCTCGCCGCTGCGCGCGTTCGTCAACGTGACGCTGCCCGTCCTGCGGCCGGGGATCTTCTCCGCCGGGCTGCTCAGCGTGGTCACGTCGTTCAACAACGTGCCGCTGTCGCTGCTGCTGCAGGGACGCGACTTCCGGACGCTGCCGGTGACCATGCTCGACTACGTGCAGCAGTCGTACGACCCGATGGTCGCCGCCGCGTCCACCCTCATCCTGGCCGCCACCGTGGTCATCGCCGTGATCGCCGAGCGCACGGTCGGATTCGCCAAAATCTTCGGAGGGATCAGCCGATGACCGCCGCCGCCGAGTTGATCGGGGTCACCCAGAGGTTCGGCTCCTTCACCGCCGTGGACGCCGTCGATCTGGCCGTCCCGCCGGGCAAGCTGACGACGCTGCTGGGGCCGAGCGGTTGCGGCAAGACCACCACGCTGCGGATGATCGCGGGCTACTCGGCGCCGACGTCGGGGACGATCCGCATCGACGGGATCGACAGCACCCGCACGCCGCCGGAGAAGCGGAACCTCGGGATGGTCTTCCAGTCGTACGCGCTGTTCCCGCACATGACGGTGGCCGACAACGTCGGGTACGGGCTCAAGCTGCGCAAGGTGCCCGCCGCGCAGCGACGGGCGCGGGTGATGGAGACGCTCGAACTCGTCGGGCTCGCGCACCTGGCCGGTCGCAAGCCGAAGAAGCTGTCCGGCGGGCAGCAGCAGCGGGTGGCGCTGGCCCGGGCCATCGCGATCCGGCCCAGGCTGCTGCTGCTCGACGAGCCGCTGTCCAACCTCGACGCCCGCCTGCGGGTGCAGATGCGCACCGAGATCAGGCGCATCCAGGCCGAGACCGAGCTGACCGTCATCCTCGTCACCCATGACCAGGACGAGGCGCTGGAGATGTCGGACGAGATGGTCATCATGAACGAGGGCCGGATCGTCCAGCAGGGCGCTCCTCAGCAGGTCTTCCCGCGCCCGGCCGACCGCTTCGTGGCCGAGTTCCTCGGCTACGAGAACTTCCTCACCGCGGCGGACGGCACCCCGCTGACCATCAGGCCCGAGCACCTGCGCCTGGCCGAGCAGGGTCCCGGCCTGCCCGCGACGGTGGCCGACGTCGCCTTCCGCGGCGTCGACCTGCTGGTCTCGCTGGACGTCGTCGATCCGTCGGGGGCCACCGTCCGGCTGCTCGCCGACGTCCGCGGCGGTACGGCTCCCGCTCCCGGATCGAGCGTCACGGTGGTCACGCCGGACGATCACCTGGTACGGCTCCCCCGCTGAACCACGCGACCACGCCAAGCCCCGACGAACCCCGCTGAACCCCGCTGAAAGAAGGAACCCCATGCCCACGCGCCGCGCCGTACTGGCCGCCGCCCTGATGGTGCTCGCCGCGGCCGGATGCTCCGGCTCCGGCTCCGGCGAGCAGCAGGCGGAGGCGAACACCGTCGTCGTCAGCACCTTCCCCTTCGGGGTGAAGGAGTTCGAGCAGGCGGTCATCACCCCGTTCACCCAGCAGACCGGCATCAAGGTCGAGCTGGACACCGGGTCCAACGCCGACCGGCTGTCGAAGCTGAAGCTGGCCAAGGGCGAGCCGGAGGCGGACGTGGTGCTGATCTCCGACTACTTCGCCGCGCTCGGGCAGAAGGACGGCCTGTTCCAGAAGGTCGACGTGCCCAACATCAAGCAGCTGGCGCCGTTCGCGACCGAGGGCGGCTACGAGGGGCCGGCCTACACCCACCAGCTGAACGGGGTCATCTACAACACCGAGCAGCTGGACCAGAAGCAGGCCGCCGACTGGAACCTGTTCGCCGACGCGGCGCACAAGGGCAAGGTGGCGCTGCCCGACATCTCGGTGACCGCCGGGCAGCTGATGATCTCCGGGGTGGGCGAGGCGTACGGCAAGGGCCCGTACGACATCGACGGCTCGCTGCGCACGCTGGCCGGCTGGGCCCCGAACGTGCTGCAGTTCTACACCTCATCCACCGAGGTCACCAACCTGCTCACCCAGGGCGAGATCGTCGCCGCCGACGCGCTGAGCGGCTTCGCCACCAAGCTCGTCTCCTCCGGCGAGCCGATCGCCTGGACGGCTCCCGCCAAGGGCCGCTACATGGCCACGAACCGGGCGATGATCCCCAAGGGCGCCCGCAACCCGGAGGGGGCGGCGAAGCTGATCGACTACATGCTGTCGGCCGAGGCGCAGAGCGCCATGGCGAAGACGGTCGGCGACCTGCCCACGAACCCGAAGGCGGACATCCCGCCCGAGATCGCCAAGGTGACCGGCGAGGCGGCGAAGGACCCCGTGGCCGCCGGATACAAGACCCTCGACCCCGCCGAGCTCGTGGACACCCGCGCCACGTGGGTGGACCGCTTCACCCGGGAGGTGGCCGGCAAGTGAGGCTCGACCTGATGCCCAAGGTCGACCTGCACTGTCACCTCATCGGCACCGTGCGCGCCTCGACCTTCGCCGAGCTGGCCAGGCGGGAGCGGCTCGACCTGCCCGCCCCGCCCGAGCGGATCTACGCGGACGTGAACTCGCTGCCGCCGGACCCGGCGCTCTACCTGGACACCCGGATCCCGGTGCCGCAGGGCAGGAGCGCGGACGAGCCGGAGGTGTCGTACTCGCTGTTCCAGGTGTCGTCGTGGGTGCTGCAGGTGCTGCGCGACGCCGACGACCTGACCAGGATCACGTACGAGGCGTTCGAGGACGCGCACAGGACCAGCGCGACCCGGCACCTGGAGGTGTCGTTCGACGCGCTGACCGAGCATCAGGAGAAGCTCGGCTACGCGACGGTGGTCGAGGCGTACGCCGAGGGCATCAGGATGGCCGAGCGCGACTTCGGCATGTCGGGCCGGCTCATCGCGGCCGTGGACCGGAGCCGGTCGGGCGATGAGGCGCTGTCCTGGGTGCGCACGGTCGTGGACCATCCGCACGACTACGTGGCCGGCATCGGGCTGGACAACCTGGAGACGTCCGGGCCGCCCGAGCGGTTCGAGGCCGCCTTCCGGCTCGCCGGGGCGGCCGGGCTGCGCCGCACCGCGCACTCCTCCGAGCACGCGCCCGTCGCCGTCAACACGATCACCTGCCTGGACGTGCTCGGCTGCGACCGGATCGACCACGGCTACTTCGTCCTCGAAGACGACGAAGTGGTGGCCAGGGTCAGGGACGAGCAGGTGCCGTTCACCGTCATCTCCACCACGTCGCGGCGCTCGTGGCGGCCGTGGCGGCGGGCGTCGATCGCGGCGATGCTCGCGGCCGGGCTGAACGTCATCCCGGCCTCGGACGATCCCGGGATGTTCCCGACGTCGCTGGCGCAGGAGTACCGGATCCTGTCCGACGAGCTCGCCGTGCCCGACGAGCGGCTGCGCGCGATGGCGCTGGCCGGGGTGGAGGCGTGCTGGCTGCCCGAGCCCGAGAAGGCCGCGCTGCGCGAGCGCTTCGAACGCGAGCTGGCCGGCTCGGAGTGACCCGCCGCGCGCCGGCCGACGTGGGGGGCGGCCGGCGCGCGGCTGGAACGGGTGCGGCCTTCGCCCGGTTCAGGTGATCGCGTCGTGGGGCAGGACGGCGTGCACGCCCCACGTCTCGTTCGCCACCTGGGTGACGCGCAGGTCCACGACCGTGCTGGCCAGCGCCGTGGCGGTGCCCCGGTCCAGCTCGTACAGGTGCTGCATCCAGGTGAGCATCGCGGCGAGCGCCTCCGCGGTGGCCGCGTTGAGGTCGGCGTCGAACCCGAACGTGACGCGCCCGCCGGGCGTCACCGCGTGGATCCCGGGCACGGGCGGGCCGGTGAGGACGTCGAGCGTCACCTCGGTCGTCATCGGGCACTCGATCGCGGTGCCGCACACCTCGCCGTCGCCCTGCGCGGCGTGACCGTCGCCGAGGTGCAGCAGCGCGCCGGGCACGGTGACCGGAAGGAACAACGTCGCGCCGGCGGTCAGCTCGCGGCAGTCGATGTTGCCGCCGCCGGCCGCGCGCGGCGGGACCGTGGAGTGCGGGCCCGGCTCGGCGGGCGGCAGGCCGATCACGCCGAGGAACGGCGCGGTCCGTACGGTGTGGCCGCGGTCGCTGGTGGCGGTCCCGGCGTCGGCGTCGATCTCCCACAGCAGCCAGGACGGCTCCCCGGTGAGCCCGAGCGCGCGGTTCAGCGCGTTGTCCTTGGCGCCCGCGACGGTCCAGCCCCACTCTCCCGGCCTGGCCGAGTCGATGCGGACGGCCAGCACGTCGCCCGGCCCCGCGCCGCGCACCTCGACCGGACCGGTGAGGCAGTGACCGCGCCGGTCCGCGAACATGGTCGGCCGCCGCTCCCCCGGCGTGCGCTGCCGTTCGAGGTGGCCGGACGCGTCGAGCGAGCGGACGACGACGGTGTCACCCGGATCCACGCTGAGCGCGGGCGGCGTGTCGCGGTCGAGCACGTCGATCGTGGATCCGGGCTCGGGATGCAGGTGGTGGATGGTCAAACCGGCTCCTCGTTCTCGTAGGGGCCGACGACGATCTCCGGCGATCCGGCCCGCGACACACAGGCCACCATGCTCCCAAGGCGCTCCTTCTCCGTGGACACCGCGTCACGGTGATCCGCCTCACCGTCGAGGACCGTGAGCCGGCACGTGCCGCAGATGCCCGCCTCGCAGGACGAGTCGACGCGCACTCCGGCCCGGCGCAGCGCGGCCAGCAGCGACAGGTGCGCGGGCACGGGCACCCGGCGCCCGTCGGGAGCCCAGACGGCGGTGAACGGCAGCGACATCCCGGTGCCGGCGGCCGTGAACTCCTCCATGTGGATCCGGCTCGCCCGCCAGTGCGCCGTCAGCGTGCGCACGGCCCGCATGAGCGGGGCGGGCCCACAGCAGTAGACGCGAATGTCGTCGTCCGGCACCGCGAGGTGGGGCCACAGGTCGAGCGGCCCGTGGTCGTCGCTGTGGTGCACGGTGTCCTCGGGGCCGCCGAACTCGTCCAGGAACGGGGTCTCCGCCGCCGACCGCGTCAGGTACAGCAGCCGTACTCCGGTACGGCCCCCGGCGCGTAACCGGCGCACCATGGCCCTGATCGGCGTGATGCCGATGCCGCCGGCGATGAACAGGTAGCGGGGCGACGGTTCGAGGGGGAAGCCGTTGGCCGGCACGGAGACCACCAGCTCGGTGCCCATCGTCACGTCGCGGTGCATGCTCGCGGAGCCGCCCCGGCCGGCGTCGTCGCGGCGCACGCACACGACGTACTCCCGTGGCCGGGCGCCGCCCGGTTCGACCAGGCTGTAGCCGCGCTTGTGCCCGGCCGGGGTGGTCACCACGACGTGCGCGCCCGGCTCGTACGCCGGCAGCGCGCCTCCGTCCGGGTCCCGCAGGACGAAGCGGCGCACGGCCGGCGTGAGGTCGGCCGCCTCACTGACGCGCAGCCGCAGCTCAGAGGACAAGGTCGCTGCCCCGCCGCACGGATCCGGCGGTGCGGACCTCCAGGTGGACGCCCATGAGCTGGTGCCCGTACGTCCTGTCGAGCAGGGTCACCACCGGCAGGTCGCGGCGGCCGGTGTCCGGGTCGACCTCCGTCGCGGCGCAGCGCTTGGTCCGGTGCACGGCGCGGACGCGTACGCCGCCCAGGTCGAACTCCTGGCCGATCAGCTCCAGCTCGGACCAGGCCGGCAGGCCGTCCACGAGGACGTTGGCCCGGAACCTGCGCGGATCGACCACGCTGCCCGTACGTGACTCCAGGTCGCGCACCGAGGCCAGGTTGACCAGCGAGATCCAGCCCATCGGCCCGTCCCCGGCCGCGGCGGCGTCGGTGAAGCGCCGGCCCGGCTCCCGCGCGAGCAGCGGCGTCACCCCGGCGGGCAGGTCGAGGACCCGGGCGAAGAAGCGCGCCGCGCCGTCGCGTCCCCGCTCGGTGCGCAGGCCGGCCCTGAGCACGTCGTGGCCGCCGACGCGGGCGGTGAGCACGTCGGTCTCCGTGTCGAGGTGCGTGCCGAGCCCGGCCAGGCGGTGGTCCGAGACCAAGGCGTAGAACTCCCGCTTCGACAGTCCCTCCCGGGTCCCCGGCCGGTACGCGCCGTCCGGCCGGGCGAGCGCGTACCTCCGGTCGTACGGGACGCCCTCACCGGGCCGGAGCTCGGTGTGGTCGAGCGGTTGCGCGCTGAGGCCCTTCACCGGGTAGACGAACAGCTCACGCACCCGGCCGGCGCTCGTGCGCGTCACGACATGTCCCTCCTTTTCGCGGAGTGCTCCCTCCGGCGCGTCCCTCACTCGACGGTCGTCTCCGTCGCGACGGCGCCGCCGCGCCGGCGCAGATGGCGGACGACCTCGATGACGCCGGTGACCAGGAACGCGAGCGCGAGGCCGACGGCGATCGCGAGCAGCGTGTTCTCCTGGAAGATGACGCCGCCGAGATAGCCGGTGAGCACGGTGTAGGCGCTCCAGGTCGCGGTGGCGAACCCGACGAAGGCCATGTACGCGCCCAGGGGGTAACCGACGATCCCGGTGGACAGGGTGGCCAGATAGCGGCCGACCGGGATGAACCGGGTGGTCACCAGGACGAAGCCGCCACGGGCGTCGAGCTGCCGGGTGAACCAGTCGTGCGCCCGCCGCCGCTTGGTGCCGGGTGGCAGCCGTTTGAGCACGCGCGGCCCGAGCAGCCGCCCGGCGACGTACGGCACCATGTCGCCGAGGAACGCGCCGAGCGTCGTCGCGGCGATGACGAGCACGAGGTCGGTCTTGCCGGTGGCGGCGTAGACGCCGGCGACGACCACCACGGCCTCGCTCGGGATCAGCGGGAGGAAGGAGTCGAGGCAGGACACGGCGATGAGCACCGCGTACAGCCAGGGTGAGGTGATGAGCGATTCGGCGAGCTCCAGCCAGTCGATCATGGTGATTCCCTCAGGGATGTCGGTGCGTCGCGTCGGCGGGTCGTGTCGGTGGATCGCGTCGGTGCGTCAGGGGGTGGTGAGGCCGGGGAGCTGGTCGTCGCGCCATTCGGCGCTCGCCCCCGGGCCGTCGGCCAGCTCCTGTTCCCGGGTCCGGAGCTCGACGCGCCGGATCTTGCCGGAGATGGTCTTGGGCAGGTCGTAGAACTCGATCCGCCGGACCCGCTGGTACGGGGCGAGGTGCTCACGCGCGTACCGCAGGATCGACAGCGCCGTCTCCCGCGTCGGCTCGTGACCGGGCGCCAGCGCGACGTACGCCTTGGGCACGGCCAGCCGGACCGGGTCGGGGGCGGGCACCACCGCGGCCTCGGCGACGGCCGGATGCTCGATGAGCACCGATTCGAGCTCGAACGGGCTGATCTTGTAGTCGCTGGCCTTGAACACGTCGTCGGTGCGGCCGATGTAGGTGATGTAGCCGTCGGCGTCGCGGGCCGCCACGTCGCCGGTGTGGTAGCAGCCGCCGCTCATCGCGTCGCGCGCGGTGTCGTCGCGGTAGCCGGTCATGAGCGGCAGCGGCCGGGCCGACAGGTCGAGGCACAGCTCCCCTTCGCCCGCGCCCGTGACCAGGCCGCCGCCGGCCGGGTCCACCAGGACGACCGGGACGCCGGGCAGCGGCCGGCCCATCGATCCGGCCCGGACCGCGGCGCCGGGAGGGTTGCCCACCTGGGCGGTGGTCTCGGTCTGGCCGAATCCGTCGCGCACGGTCAGGCCCCATGCCTGCCGGACCCGTTCGATGACCTCGGGGTTGAGCGGCTCCCCCGCGCTGATCACCTCGCGCAGCGCGTCCGGGCGCGCGCCCAGGTCGGCGTTGATCAGCATCCGCCAGACGGTCGGCGGGGCGCAGAACGAGCTGACCCCGCGGTCGCGCAGTTGCTCCAGCAGCGTCACCGGGTCGAAGCGGCGGTAGTCGCGGACGACGACGGTCGCCTCGGCGATCCACGGCGCGAAGAAGCAGGACCAGGCGTGCTTGGCCCAGCCGGGTGAGGAGAGGTTCAGGTGCGTGTCGCCGGGCCGCAGGCCCAGCCAGTACATCGTGGACAGGTGGCCGACCGGGTAGGACACCTGCGTGTGCTCGACCAGCTTGGGCCGCGACGTGGTGCCGGAGGTGAAGTAGAGCAGCAGCGGGTCGTCCGGCGCCGTGCCCGGGTGCGCGACGCTCGTGTGCGCCAGCTCCGCGGCCGCCCGCAGGTCGGACCAGCCCAGCGCGGCGCCGACGCTGATCCGCGTGTAGCCGCCGGGCACGTCATCGAACGCGCCGGTGTGCGCGGCGTCGCAGATCACGTGCCGGACGCGGCCACGGGTGATCCGGTCCGCGAGGCCCTCGGGACCCATCGCGGTCGTGGTGGGCAGGATGACCGCGCCCAGCTTCATCACGGCCAGCATCGACTCCCACAGCTCGACCTGGTTGCCGAGCATCAGCAGGACCGGGTCCCCCTTGCGGACGCCGGCCGTGGCCAGCCAGTGCGCCAGGCGGTCCGAGGCGCGGGACATCTCGGCGAAGGTGCGTTCCGTCGCGGACCCGTCCTCCCGTACGACGACGAGGGCCGGGCGGTCGTTGCCGCGCGCGACGGCGTCGAACCAGTCCACCGCCCAGTTGAACCGGGTCCCGAGCTCCGGCCAGCGGAACTCGGCCACGGCGCGGTCGTGCCGGTCGCGCAGGCGCAGCAGCTGGTCCCGGCTCTGCCGGTACGCGGCGGTCACGTTCACGGTGTGTCCTCCTCGGTGCGGGTACGGGGCACGGCGTGCGTCAGGTGGGGCGTTCGTCGGGTGTCGGGGCGGGTGTTCGACGGATCAGGCGTTCGGCGGGTCGCTCGTTCGTCGGGTCGCTCGTTCGTCGGTCACGCGTTCGGCGGGGCAGGCGTTCGGCGGGTCAGCGGAGTGCGGAGCCGGGGGCGGGTTCCAGGCGGATCGTGGACTCGGTCCCGGCCGTCAGATCGGAGACGGTCTCGGCCACGCCGGCGCACCGGGGATCACCGTGGACGGCCTTCAGGACGCGTTCGCGGTCGGTGGCGTCCTCGAAGCGGCGGATCCAGACGAAGGCGTCCTCGTCGCCGATCACGGTGAACGCGCCCACCACGTGCATCCCCAGCTCCTGGTGCAGCGGGATGACGGTCTCGTCCATGTAGCCCGCCAGCTCGGCGCCCCGGCCGGGGCGGGCGTGTTCCGTACGGATCTCGTAGAACATCGATGCTCATCCTTCGTGGCGGTCGTCGGAGCGGGGGGTGACACGCGCGGCGGCGAGCGCGTAGGCGTCGGGGGATCCCTCCCACGGGCCCGTGCGCACCACGGCCCAGTGGGTGATCAGCCAGCGCCCGCCGAGCTTGCACAGCCTGAGCTGCCAGTAGCCGCGCATCGTGCAGTGGTCGACGACACCGGGATCGGCGGGGACGTGGTGGTAGGCGACCATGTGCGTACGGCACTCGGCCTCGCCGCCCGACAGCCGTACGACGAGGTTGGAGGCGGCGTGGTGGGTGCAGTCGAAGCCGTCCAGGGTCTTTCTGGCCAGCTCGACCAGGTCGGGGGCCGTCACGGTGGTCGGCGGCCGGCCGTGGTGGTGGGTCGACAGGTCCAGCAGCACCTCGTCGGCGAACAGCCGGCGCAGCGCGGGCCAGTCCCGGTCGTCCTGGGCGTGGGCGAGGCCGGCGACGACGTCGGCGACGGCCGCCCGGTCGGCCAGCTCCTCCAGCGTGGTCATGACCGCGCCTCCGCTTCCATGCTCTCGGTGCGGGGTCATGCGTCCGCTTCCGCTTCCGTGGTTTCTGTCAGGGGTGCCGGGTCCGGGCGGTCGATCAGCGGCAGCACCAGGCGGCTGGGATGGCCCGGGCCGTGATGGACCTGGTTGACCGCGACCACCAGGTCGTCCGGGCCGTCGGTGGCGATCGTCGCGCCTGTGTTGGTGTTGCGGTCGTAGCGGGGGAAGCAGCTGCTGGAGACCTCCAGCAGGATGCGGTGCCCGGGCAGGAAGACGTTCGACGTCACGCCCAGGTCGATGCTCAGCTCGTAGACCGTCCCCGGCTCCATGAGCTCGGGCTCGGTGAGCGAGCCGCGGTGGCGGGCGCGCTGGATGCCCTCGCACAGCAGGATCGCCCTGCCGTCGGGGTGCACGTCCACGAGCTTGCCGGTGAAGTCGGTGTCCGGGGCGGAGGAGGAGACGTGCAGGACCAGGCCGACGTGGCCGGTGACCTCGATCGGGCGCTCCAGGACGGCGGTGCTGAAGCACAGCACGTCGTCGCGCGCCTCGGCCTCCGCTTGGTCGGCCGGGCCCGGGTAGGCGCCGGGCAGGGCGGCGAGCACGGTGCCGCCCAGGCTCGGCACCGGGTGGCGCGGGTCGTACCGGAAGGTGTCGGCCGCCTCCGCCGCCGGGACGTCGCGCCGCAGCAGGCCGTCGCCGGCGGCGGTGTTGGCGCGGCCGGCCCCGTCGAGGAAGAACGGAGTGTGGCGGGTGCCGGGCAGCGGCCAGTCCGCCTCGTCGCGCCACCGGTCGGCGCCCATGACGAAGATGCGCACCCGGTGCGTGTCGTCGGAGGCGCGGTCGGGCGCTCTGTCGGGCGCGCCGTCGGAGGCATCCGGCCTGCCCCGGACCCATCGGTCGAAGAACCGCAGGTGTGCGGCCGTGACGTCGGCGGCCTTGATGCCGGCGTCGAGCCCGAACGACCGGTCGGGGAAGGTGCCGAGGTCCGTGCCGTCGGCGTGGCTCCAGGGGCCGATGATCAGCCGCTGGCCGTCGCGGGCCGCGGCGCTGCCGCCGTGGCGGCGCATCATGGTGTAGGAGCGGACGGTCTCGCGGATGAAGACGTCGTACCAGCCGCCGATGTGCAGCGCGGGGACGGTGATGTCGGCGCAGCGGTCGATCGCGGCGATCTCCTGCCAGAACGCGTCCCGTTGCGGATGGCCGAGCACCTGGCCGGCCCAGGGCAGGTGCCGGGTCAGCGCCGCGCGGTCGGCGAGCGGCAGGGAGTCGTGCAGCAGCCCGGGATCGGACAATCCAGCCATGAGCCTGCCGGCATCGGCAACGTCGGCGTTCCCGTCGTCGACACCGCCACCGCCCTCACCGTCGCCTTTGGCGTCGGCGAGGGTGCGGTGCAGGTTGCGCAGGGCCGACAGGGTGCCCCAGGTCAGCACGGCGTCCTGCGACAGCGCGCCCCCCGTCGAGTACCACGGCGCCGCGTACGGATCGGCGGAGGTCATCACGGGTGCGATGGCCCGCAGCGCCGGCACCTCGCGCACGGCCGCCTCCCACTGCGCGAACCCCATGTAGGACCCGCCCCACATGCCGACCGCCCCGTCGCACCACGGCTGCGCGGCCAGCCAGGCGAGCGTGTCGGCGCCGTCGCGGCCCTCGTGCGCGTGCGGCACGAACGTCCCCGGCGAGCGGGAGGTGCCGCGCACGTCCTGGGCCACCACCGCGTAGCCTGCGGCCACGAGGGCGAACACGTCCGGCAGCTTCGGGTTGCCGTACAGCCCGGCGTCGTCCTTGCCGTAGGGGGTGCGGACCAGCAGCGCGGGAAACGGTCCAGGGCCGGCGGGCCGCCAGACGTTGGTGGCGAGGGCGATGCCGTCGCGCATCGGCACCGGCACGTCCACCTCGACGGTGAACGTCATGCCCGTGCCCGTCCCGTCTCAGCGTGCTGGGGCTGGGACTGGGGGGTGATCATCCAGTGGCTGAAGGCGGCGTAGTTCCGTGCGAAGAGCTCCGGCGTGGGAGCGTGCTCGACCGCCGCCGACAGCCGCGCGACGTGCTCGTACCGCGGGATCTGGGCGGCCTCGTAGGCGGCGAGAGCGGCGGGTACGTCGCCGCCGGGGGTGAGCAGGCGACCGAGCAGGGCGGCGTCCTCGATGCCCAGCGTCGCGCCGGCGGTGATGTGCGGCGACATCGCGTGGGCCGAGTCGCCGGCCAGCACGACCCGCGCGGAGACCCAGTGCGGCAGCGGCGGCACGAGCATGATCTGGTTGTGCAGGATCACCTCGTCCGGCGTGGCCTCGATCAGCCGGCTCAGGATCCCGTCCCGCCCGTCCTCCTCCAGGTGGGCGGCCCGTTCCAGGGCCTGCTGCTTCGGAGTGCCGGTCAGCGGGGGCGAGTTGAACTGATTGACCAGCCAGTAGACCTTCCCGTCCTGGGTACGCAGGTACCCGCCCCGGCAGCCGTCGCCGCCCAGGATCAGCCGGTCGTCCGGCACGGGGATGCCGGGGGCGGGGAAGACGGCGCGCCAGGCGTGGTGGCCGTCGTGCTCACGGGCCTCGGCGCCCGGCACCAGTTGCGCGCGTACCGCCGAGTACGCCCCGTCCGCCCCGACGAGCACGTCCCCCTGCTCCTCGCTGCCGTCGGTCAACCGGACGGTGACGTGGTCCGCGTGCTCGTCGTAGGCGTCGAACCCGGTGGACAGGCGGATGTTGGCGCGGCCCACGGCGTCGGCGAGCAGATCGTTCAGCTTCGCCCGGTGCACCAGCAGGTACCGATGGTCCTCCGGCCCGAACTCCGGCGTTTCGAGCAGCCGCCCGGCCGGGTCGTGGAAGTACATCTCGCTGGGTTTGCCGATGGCGCGCACCTCGTCACCGAGGCCGAGTTCGTCGTACACCGCCAGCGCGTTGGCCCACAGTCCCAGCCCGGCCCCCGCGGCGCGGATCTCCGGCGCCTGCTCACAGATCACCACCTCGATCCCGGCGCGGCGCAGCGCGAGCCCCGTCGTCAAGCCCACGATCCCGCCACCGATCAGCACAGCCCGCATCACAGCCACCTCCGTCGTTCTCGGCACATGTCCGTCGCGCTGCCCACCGTAGGAACGACTCCGGATTAGCACCAGTGCAACATCGGTACGGACTCATTGCGCGTGTGATAATCGGCGGATGGACCACGTCGATCTCAACCTGATCGAGGCGCTGGACGCGCTGCTCGCCGAGAACAGCGTGACCAAGGCGGCGGCGCGCCTGCACACGTCGGCGCCGGCGATGAGCCGGGCCCTGTCCCGGCTGCGCCGCGCCTTCGACGATCCGCTGCTCGTCCGCGCCGGCCGCGATCTCGTGCCCACGCCCAGGGCTCTGGAGCTGCGCGGTGAGGCGCACGCGATCGCGACCCGGGCGCGGGCGTTGTTCGCGCCGTCGACGGCCGCCGATCCGCGGACCACGGTGCGGGTGTTCGACCTCCAGGTCACCGACATGTTGTCCACGACGTTCATCCCGGCCCTCATCGACGACCTGCGCGTCGAGGCGCCCGGCATCTCGCTGCGGCTGCGGCCGGAGAACCTGGAGGACACCCCGGCCCTGCGCGAGGGGCTGGTCGATCTGGAGATCGGCAGCATCCGGCCCGGCGATCCCGAGATCCGCGTGGCGACGCTGGTCACGGAGACGCTGGCCGGCGTGGTGCGGCCCGGCCACCCGCTGGCGGAGGGGGCGGCCGTGACGCCCGAGCGGTTCGCCGCGGCCGATCACATCGTGGTGTCGCGGCGCGGGCGGGCCCACGGCCCGATCGACGAGCAGCTGGCCGCCCTTGACCTGCGCCGGCGGGTGGTCGCCGTGGTGCCGACGTTCGCGGGGGCGCTGTTCCTGGCCCGCGAGACCGACGTGGTCTGCGTCGCCCCGACCCGGCTGGGGCGGCCGATGCTGGAGACGCTCGGCCTGCGTACGTTCCCGATCCCCTTGACGTTGCCCACCGTCACGATCGACATGGCGTGGCATCCGCGCAACCACCACGACCGCACGCACCAGCTGCTCCGCGAGCGCATCAGCCACATCATGGCCGCCCTCGCCGGCCTGGAGTGAGCATGCGGATTGCGCCACGGTAAATCATCCGTTGTGATACTTGCATTTGCCGTTATCCGGGCGGGTGCCTAGCGTTCCCGGCATGCATCTCACCGTTCTCGCGGCCTCGGGCCGTACCGGACTCGCCCTCACCCGGCAGGCGCTGCGGCGCGGCCACACCGTCACGGCGATCGCCCGCGATCCCGCGCGCATCGACCTGCCCGGCTCCCCCGGCCTGACCAAGGTGGCCGGCGACGTGCACGATCCGGCGAGCATCGCCGCGATCGTGGGCGCGGACTCTGTCGTCCTGTCCGCTCTCGGCACCGACCAGGCGGGCGTCCTCCTGGCCGGCGCCAAGGCGGTCCTCGCCGCCGGGCCGCGCCGCGTCATCTGGCTCGGCGCCTACGGCACCGGCGAATCCGCCGCCGCGGCGGGAGCGGGCGCGAGCGTCCTCGTGCGGTTGCTGGGCGACCGGCTCGCGGACAAGGTCGCGGCCGACGGCGCCGTCCTCGCGGCCGGGGGCACGGTCTTCCACGCCGGGGTGCTCGGCGACGGGCCGGAGGATCCCGGCAGGCGCACGGCCGGCCTGGACGCCGCGCCGCCGTTCGACCTCGGCGCGAAGGTCAGCCGCGAGAGCGTCGCCGCGGCCATGCTGGACGAGGCCGAGTCGCCCCGCTTCCCCGGGGCCGTGGCCCTGCCGCTGCCCGGTTAGACGATCTCGGCCAGGCAGGCCCGTACCTGATCGCGCAGCCAGGCGTGGGCGGGGTCGGAGTCGTAGCGCTGGTGCCAGTCGCAGCTGATCACCGCCGCCGGGAACTCGACCGGCAGCGGCCGGGTGACCAGCCCGAACGCCTCGACGTACGGGCGGCTGAGCAGGTCCGTGCAGGTGACCAGCACCTCGCCGCCACGGGCCATCAGCAGGGCCACGGGCAGGCTCGCCACGGCCGCGACCACCTGGCGGCGCAGGCCCTGGGCTGCCAGCACGTCGTCGATCGGCGCGGTGAGGCGGCCCCGCCGGGAGACCACCACGTGCGGCCGCGCCGCGTACCCGCCCAGGTCGAGGCCGCCCGCGCACGGGTGGTCCTGGCGCATCGCCACGACGAGCGGATCGTGCCCGAGCGTCTCCGACCGGAACTCGGGCTGGTCGGGCCGGCCGCCGCCGAGCTCCAGGTCGACGCGCCCGTACCGCAGGTCGTCGGTGTCGGCGGAGTGCTCGCCCAGGAATCGGAGCCGTACGGCGGGGGCCCGCTCCTGGATCCTGGCGACCAGCGCGGGCACGAGCGGGGCGGCGAGCGCGTCGTGGCACTGGATCGTGAAGGTGCGTTCCAGTGTGGCCAGGTCCGGCCGGCGGGCCGGCGCGAGCACGTCGTGCGCCTGCCTGACCAGCCGGTGCACGTCCTCCCTGATCGCCAGCGCGTACGGGGTGGGGGTCATCGTGTGGCCGGTGCGGACGAGGAGGTCGTCGCCGGTGACCTTGCGCAGCCGGCCGAGCGTACGGCTGACCGCGGGCGACGACAGCCCCAGCCGCTCGGCCGCCCCCATCACGCTGCCCTCTTCGAGCAGGGCGTCGAGCACGGTGAGCAGGTTCAGATCCACGTGCATGCCAGTGATTCCCCTCCCGGCGGCGGACGTCGGTGATCGGCCGGGCTCAGGACGCGCCGAGGAAGTCGACCGTGCGGCCGAGGTCGCGGCGTTCGGCTTCGCGGTAGGCCAGCCAGGCGAGGGCGAGGTCCTGCCAGGGCAGACCCACCGGACCGTACACCGTGAGCTGTTCGGGGCCGGTGCGGCCCGGGTGGTCGGCGCGCAGGATCTCGCCGAGGGTGGCGTGCGCCGCCTCCGCCGGCAGGCCGGTCGCGGCGAGGACGCCCATGGCTGCGGCGAGCGGCCGGTCGTCCACCGCGAGCACCCCCGCGGCCTCCAGAACGGGGCGCGCCAGCTCCTGCTTGTCCGGTTCGTCCACACCCAGCGTGGTCAGGTGCCGGCCGGGGCGGACGTCGGCGAGGGTCAGCAGCGGGGTGCGGGACCAGGTGGCGAGCACCACGACGGAGGCGTGCGCGGCCACCTCGGCCGCCGATGCCGCGACGCGGCCGCCGTGCCGGTCGCGGAAGGCCGCGGCCCGCTCAGGCGACACGTCGTGAATGATCAGATCGCGTACGGGACGCAGCCGCCGCAGTCCGGTCACCACGAGGTCCGCCTGGGCCCCCGCACCGACGACTCCCACGACGTCACCCGCATCGTCGCTGCTCCGGGCGGCCAGCGCGTCGGTGCCGAGGGCGGCCGCCAGGCCCGTGCGCCACGCCGTGACGGTGGCGCTGTCGAGCAAGGCGAGCAGTTCGCCGTCCTGGCCGCCGTGCAGGCAGATGACGCCGCGCAGCGCCGGGCTGGCCGCCGGGAACTTCGCGTTGACCTTCACCGTGTACGCGTCGATCCCGGGCAGCAGTCCGGGGATCAGCGCGGTGGCCGTGCCGGGGAACGGCAGCTCCGCCCGGATCCTCTGCCCGGCGAACGCCCCGCCGCCGTCCTGGACGAAACCGTCGCGCAGGGCCGCGAGACAGGCGTCAGGATCGAGCAGGGTGAGCAGGTCACCACGGGTGAGGATTCTGGTCATGCCGGCCATGATGACAGGCGCGGTCCTTCCGGAGGATCGTCGCCCCCGTCAGGGCGAAGCAGCCGGTCGGAGTACGCGTCGGCCGCCGGACAGCGAAGCAGCCGGTCGGAGCGAACGTCGGCCGCCCGTCAGCGGAACAGCCGTTCCAGGTGCGCGTCGATGGCGGTGAGCGCGTCGCCTGGCTCGATCACCCCCAGTTCGAGCAGCGGCGTCAGACCGGTGAGGGCGAGGAGCAGGTTGGTCTCGGTGGCGGGATCCCGATCGGGGCCGATGTCCCCGTCGGCGATCGCCTGCCGGACCAGCTCCCCGACGAGCGCGCGTCCCTGGACGAGACCGCGGCGGGCCTGCTCGCGCACGGCCTCGTCGTGCAGCGCCTCAAGGACGTAGGCGGCGCTCATCCGGCTGGTCGCGCGGGCGTCGGCGTGCAGGGGGAGCATCTCCGCGAGCGTCACGCGCAGCACGTCACGCGGGTGCGGACGGTCGCCGAGCCGGGCGAGGCCCTGGCCGACGCGCAGCGAGGTCTGCTCGGAGGCGAAGTCCATGGCGAAGGAGAGCATGGCGCTCCGCGAGGCGAAGTAGTGCTGCAACTGCCCGAGGGAGATGCCCGCCTCCTGCGCCACCACGCGCATCGTCAGCTGGCTGACGCCGCGCCGCTCCACCACCCGCCACAGGGCGCGGGCGATCGTCTCGCGGCGGTCGCGGTGATCCACCTGTTTCGGCATGACCGGCCCTCCCGGATGTCTTTCCCATACAACTGACATAATACAGTTGACCTACAACCGGACGGAAGGGGATGTCATGCCGGAACAGCCGAAGGTGCGCACCACGGAAGGTGTGGTGCAGGGGCTCTGGCGAGAGGGACACGCCGTGTTCCGCGGCATCCCGTACGCCCGGCCCCCGGTGGGGGAGCTGCGTTTCCAGGCTCCCGCCCCGCCGCGGCGCTGGGAGGGGACGAGGCAGGCGACGGAGTTCGGCCCTCCGGTGCCGCTGTCCCTGCCGATCGACACGGGCCCGCCGCGGGGCACGGACTGGCTGACGCTCAACGTGGGCACCCCGGACCCGGGCGCGGCGGGTCTGCCGGTGCTGGTGTGGCTGCCCGTGGGCGGCTACGTGTCGGCGGCGTCGAACGACCCGATGTTCGATCCGGCGGCGCTGGCCGAGGCGGGACTCGTCGTGGTGAGCGTCAACTGCCGCGTGGGCGCGGAGGGTTTCGCGTTCCTCGACGACGCGCCGCCCAACCGCGGGTTCCTCGACCAGATCGCGGCGCTGGAGTGGGTGCGGCGCAACATCGCCGCGTTCGGCGGCGATCCCGGCCGGGTCACCGTGGGCGGGACGTCCGCGGGGGCGGGGTCGGTCGCCGCCCTGCTCACGATGAAGCCGGCCCGCGGCCTGTTCCGGCGCGCCATCGCCCACTCCGTACCGGGGCTGCACAGTACGCCCGCGCTGGCCCGGGAGATCACCGCCGCGTTCGCGGAGCGGGTCGGCGCGCCGGCCCCCACCGCGGCGGCCCTGCGTGACGTCGAACCCTGGCGGCTGGCCGCGGAGCTCACCGCCTTCGGCGCCGGCCTCCACGCCTGCCGGGAGCGCTGGGGCCGGATCACCGAGTCCGGCACCGCCCTGTGCCCGGTCATCGACGGGGAGATCCTCCAGGAGACGCCGTGGTCCGCGCTGACCGGCGCGCGGGCGAGCGGGATCGAGCTGCTCGCCGGCCACGCACGGGATGAGTTCCGGCTGTTCAGCGTCATGAGCGGACGCCGGGGCACGTTCACCGGGCAGCACGCCCGCGACGCGCTGGACCTGCTCGCCCCGCGACCGCACGGCGCGGATGCCTACCGTGCCGGGTTCCCGCAGGCCGGTCCGGAGGAGCTGGTGGAGACGGTGTACGCGGACGCCCTGTTCCGCATGCCGTCGCAGGGGCTGGCCGAGGCGAACACCGCGGCCGGCGGCACCTCCTACCTGTTCGAACTGTGCTGGACCGCCCCCGCCCAGGGCGGCGCCCTGGGCGCCTGCCACAGCCTCGACATCCCCTTGGCCTTCGGCACGCTGGACAGCCCCGTCGGCACGCAACTCCTCGGCGGCGAACCCACCCCCGAGGCCGTCGCGGTCTCCGGCGAGCTCAAGGGAGCATGGGTCCGCTTCGTCACCACCGGCGACGCCGGATGGGCCGCCTACCGGCCGGACCTGCGCCTCACCCGTGTCCTGGACGTCGAGCCGGACACGCGGCCCTACCCCGAAGAGGCGTCCCGCCGGATCTGGGCGGGCCACCACCCCGCCCCCTTCGATCTCCCCTAAGCGCGCAGTTTGACCACGTAGCGGTAGCGGTCGCCGCGGGCCGCCGAGCGGGTGTACTCGACCGGCCGGCCCGCCCGGTCGTACGTCCACCGCCTGATCACGATGAGCGGGCTGCCGACAGGGACGCCGAGCACGCCCGCCTCCCGCTCATCGGCGGCCTCGGCGTGGATGCTCTCGGTGGCCTCGGCGACCCTGGTGTCGAGGTCCTCGGCGAGGGAGGCGTACAGGGACTGGCGCTCCGACAGCACCTCGGGGTCGATGCGGGAGCCGATCCGGTCGGGCAGCCAGGAGTCGAGCAGCGCGAAGGGGGAGCCGGAGCCCGTGCGCACCCGGCGGACCAGCCACACGGCCTCGGAGGGGAGGAAGCCGAGGATCTCCAGCGGCGGGGCGGGGTCGCGGCGGATCTCGACCCCGGTGATGCCCGGCTCAAGGCCCAGGTCGCGCAGCAGGGTGGTGAAGCTGCGCAGGCTGCCGAGCGAGTGGCTGATGCCGATCTCCACGTTGACGTAGCTGCCCGAGCCGCGGCGCCGGGTGATGAGGTTGGCCGCGGCCAGGCGGTCGAGCGCCACTCTGACGGTGTTCCTGCTGACGCCGTACTCGTCGGTGAGCGCCTCCTCGGACGGCAGCCGCTCGCCTGGTTTGTACCGGCCGTCCAGGATCTGCGTGCGCAGAGAATCGGCGACGATCTCGTGCGCATGGCGCTTGGTCATGCGGGTCTCCCCTCGCTCACAAAGCCGGCGCAGACCGAAGTATCAGTAACAGTCGACCAACACAACTTATACCTACAGGAACCAGATTAGTACCTACAACTCTTGACATTGTTAGGTACTGATTTCTAGCCTGGGGCCACAGGCGGCACGGGGCGCGCCTTCGTGACCAGTCAGTCGTCTCGTGAGGATGCGATATGCGAAACATCAAGGCCGGGATCGTGGCCACCCTGTCAGCGTTCGCGCTGGCGGCCTGCTCGACGGTGGGCGGTTCGGCGAGCCCGAGCGCCGCTCCGGACGGCGGTGGCGGCGGCGACGGGGGCAAGAAGGTCGCCTTCGTCTCCCAGGTGGAGGGGGTCCCCTACTTCTCCGCCTTCAAGCAGGGCGCCACGGAGACGGCGAAGTCGCTCGGCATGTCCTACACGCAGGCGGGTCCCGCCACCGCGGACGCGACCGAGCAGGTCCGCATCTTCAACAGCCTGGTCCAGCAGGGCTACGCCGCGATCGCGGTCTCCCCGCTCGACCCCCGCTCGATGAACCCCGCCATCGCGGCGGCGCGGAAGAAGGGCATCGTGGTCATCACCTCCGACGCCGACGCGCCCGACAGCGAGCGCCAGGTCTTCGTGCAGCAGGCCACCGACGCCGCGCTCGGCGCGACCGTCATGGACCAGATCGCCGCGAAGATGGGCGGCCAGGGCAAGTACGGCATCGTCTCCGGCGCCGCCGACACCCAGACGTTCAACAGCTGGGTGGCCGAGGCGCGCGAGCGGCAGGAGGCCGCGTACCCGAAGATGCAGCTCGTGGGCGGGGTGCGCTACACCACCGACACCGCGCAGGCGCTGAAGGAGGCGCAGGACCTCATGACCGCCAACCCCGACCTCAAGGGGCTCGTCGCGGTGCCCTCGACGGCGGTGCCCGGCGTGGCGCAGGCCGTCCAGAACGCCGGCAAGGCCGGGCAGATCGCCGTCTCCGGTTTCGGCTCGCCCAAGACCGCGCGCACGTACGTCGAGTCGGGCGCGATGACCTCCACGGTCCTGTGGGACGTGCCGCAGCTCGGCATCCTGACCGTCTGGGCGATGAAGCAGCTCCTGGACGGCAAGCAGATCGCCGCGGACAACACCGTGCCGGGGCTCAAGCAGCCGGTGAAGTACGACGCCGGCGACAAGACTCTGGTGCTGGGCCCGCCGATGGTCTTCACCAAGTCGAACATCGCGCAGTTCGACTACTAGGAGCGACGTGCGGACGATCCTCTCGGTGACCGGGCTCTCCAAGAGCTTCGGAGCCACCGCCGCGCTCACCGACGTCGGCTTCACGCTGGCGGCCGGAGAGCGGCTGGCCCTGCTCGGCGAGAACGGCGCCGGCAAGTCCACCCTGATCAAGCTCATCGCCGGCGTGCACCGGCCGGACGCCGGTGAGATGACGCTCGACGGCGAGCCGCACCGGCCCGCCTCGCCCGGCGCCGCGCTGGCCGCCGGCGTCAGCGTCGTCTACCAGGAGCCGTCGTTCTTCCCGCGGCTTTCCGTGCTGGAGAACCTCTTCGTCGGCCGCGAGCCGCGCGACCGCCTGACCCAGGTCGACTGGGGCGAGATGCGCACGCGCGGCGTGGAGCTGTTCGGGCGGCTCGGCCTGCCCGTGGAGCTGCTGAACCGGCGGATGGACGCGCTCAGCCTGGCCGAGCAGCAGCTCGCCCTGATCGCCAGGGCCGTGGACGTCGACGCCAAGGTGCTGATCCTGGACGAGCCCACCTCGATCCTGACCGACGCCGAGGCCCGCCGGCTCTTCCGCGTGGTCCAGCGGCTCTCGGAGGCGGGCGTGGCCATCCTCTACATCACCCACCGCTTCGAGGAGCTGGAGCACGTCGCGGACCGGTTCATCGTGCTCAAGGACGGGCGCCTGGCCGGCGACCTGCCCGCCGCCGCGGCCGACCACGACCGGATCCTGGAGATGATGTCCGGCCGCCCGGTCAACGCCACGATCAGCCGGTCGGTCGCCGACCCCGGCCCCGTGGTGCTGGAGGCGGACGGGATCACGGTGCCGGGCTCGCTGTCCGGCGTCGGCCTGACCGTGCGCGAGAGCGAGGTCGTCGGCCTGTACGGGCTCGTCGGCGCCGGGCGGACGGAGCTGGCCCTGACCGTCTTCGGCATGCTGCGCCCCACGGCCGGATCGATGCGGGTGCGCGGCGAGCCGTACGCGCCGAAGAGCCCGCGCGACGCCATGGCGCGCGGCATCGCCTACCTGCCCGAGGACAGGAAGACGCAGGGCCTCTTCCCCGGCATGGACACGATGAGCAACCTCACCGCCGTCCTGCTGCCCGCCCTGCTGGGACGCTTCGGCGTCATCCGGCGGGCCAAGGAGCGCGAGCTCGCCTCCACGTGGGTGCGCTCGCTGCGGATCAAGGCCCCGACGCTCGACTTCCCCGTCACCGGCCTGTCCGGCGGGCACCAGCAGAAGGTGCTCTTCGCCCGGCAGCTCGTCACCGGCCCGGAGATCCTCATCCTCGACGAGCCGACCCGCGGCATCGACGTGGCCACCAAGACCGACATCCAGCAGCGGCTGGTGGAGGTCGCCCGCGAGGGCACGGCGGTGCTGGTCATCTCCAGCGACCTGCCGGAGCTGCTGGCCGTCTCCGACCGCGTCTACGTCATGCGCGAGGGCCGGATGGCCGCCGAGCTGCACGGTGACGACCTGACCGAGGACGCCGTGCTGCGCGCCACGATGGGAGTGAACCGGTGAGCGCCGTGTCTGCCGTGACGGCCCCGTCGCCGCGCCTGCTGACCCTGCTGCGCGACGCGCTGCTGCCGATCCTCCTCGTCGCCGAGGTGATCTTCTTCGGCCTGGCCGCCCCCGACTTCCTGTCCGCCTCCAACCTCGCCAACGTGGTGATCAACTCGGCCGACCTGGCCCTGCTGGCGGCCGGGATGACGCTGGTCGTGCTGCTGGCCGGGATCGACGTGTCGGTCGGCCCGATGCTGGGCGTGGTCGCCTGGGTCGGCGCCTCCCTGTTCGTGGCCGGCCTGCCGCCGCTGCTCGTGGTGCTGGCCTCGGTGCTGCTCGGCGGGCTGCTCGGCGCGGTCAACGCCGGGCTGATCGTCGGCGGGCGGATCTCCCCCATCATCGCCACGCTGGGCACCGCCGCCGTCTTCAAGACCGTGCTGTTCGTCCTGTGGAACAGCACCGACGTCTTCGCCGGGCCCGTCGTGCCGGTGCTCGGTCCCGCGCGGGCGGGCGGCTTCCCGCTGGTCGGCGTGGTCGTCCTGGTGGTGTTCGGGATCTTCGCGTACGTCCTGCGTCACCGCGTGTTCGGCCGGCGGCTGTTCGCCATCGGCAACGACGCCGAGGGCGCGCGGCTGCTGGGCGTGCCCGTCGGCCGCACCTCGTTCGTGGCGTACGTGCTGGTGGGAGCACTCGTCGGCATCGCGGCCCTGATCTACGTGGGCCGGGTCGGCGTGGTGCAGGCCACCGCCGGGCAGGAGCTGACCCTGCCCGCCATCGCCGCCGTGGTCGTCGGCGGCACCAGCATCCTGGGCGGCGAGGGCGGCGTGCTGCGCACCCTCGGCGGCCTGGTCTTCATCGCGCTGCTGCAGAACGGAGTCGTCCTCATGGGCGTGCCTCCGCTGTGGAACGGGGTGCTGGTCGGCCTGGCCGTCGCCCTCGCGGTGGCCTTCGACGTCCTGACCAGACGCACCCTCGACAAGCGGATCGGAGCGCGGAAATGACAACGACAGCCGTGGCCAGGCGCTCGCTGCGCGACCGGCTGAGCGACCGCCGGGTGTTCCTCGCGGTGCTCGTCGTCGCGCTCGGTGCCCTGATGAGCGTGCTGTCGCCGTACTTCCTCCAGGTGGGCAACCTCCTGGCGATGACGCAGTACGGCGCGGTCATCGGCCTGCTGGCCCTCGGCCAGGCGTTCGTCATCCTGGGCGGCAGGGGCGGCATCGACCTGTCCGTGGGGTCGGTGCTGAGCCTGTCGGGCATCGTCATGGGGCTGCTCGCGCAGAACGCCGGGCTCAGCCCGTGGGTGGCCGCGCTGGTCACCGTCGTCTTCGGCGGCCTGCTCGGCTCGGTGAACGGCTTCATGATCGCCCGGCTCGGCCTGCCTCCGCTCATCGTCACGCTGAGCACGCTCTTCCTGTACGGCGCCCTCGCGCAGGTGCTGACAGGCGGCGGCCAGCTCGGCGGGTTCGACGGAGGCGGCTTCCCCGCGCTGGGGCAGAGCGCGATCCTCGGCGTCCCCACCCAGGTGCTCCTGGTCCTGGCGCCGATGTACGCGCTGGCCATCTGGGCGCAGAACCGCACGGCGTTCGGCCGCCGCCTGCACCAGGCCGGCACCAGCGACCGGGCCGCGGGGCTGGCCGGGATCGACGTGCGGCGGCTGCGGTTCCGGCTCTACGTCCTGTCGGGCGCGCTGGCCGCGCTCGGCGCCGTGGTGACCAACGCGTGGCTGCTCACCGCCAGGCCCAGCGCGGGCACCGGCATGGAGCTGCAGGCGATCACCATCGCGGTGCTCGGCGGCATCGACATCTTCGGCGGCCGGGGGCACCTCAGCGGAGTCCTGCTGGCGCTCGCCGTCGTGGTCGTGCTGTCGTGGGGGCTGCAGCTGGCGCAGGTCGGCAACTCCGTGCAGACCGGCATCCTCGGCCTGGTCCTCGTCGGCGCGGCCCTGCTGAACAACCTGATCGGCAGGAAGGCCGCCGGATGACGACCCAGAACGACCGGCCCGTCAACGAACGGGCCTCGGACGACCGGCCCGTGGACGACCGGCCCGTGGATGTGCTGGCCGTCGGTGATGCCAGCGTCGACTACTTCGTGCACGTGCCGCACATCGCGGTGGCCGACGACAAGGCGATCGGCCGGCTGGCCGGTGTGCACGGCGGCGGCATGAGCGCCAACCTGGCCGCCGCCGCGAGCTTCGCCGGGGCCAGGGCGGCGCTGGCCACGGCGGTGGGCGCGGACGACCTCGGCCGGCAGGCCCTCGACCGGCTCGCGGCCCAGGGCGTGGACGTCTCCGCCAGCGTCACCGTACCCGGCGGGCACACCTGGTTCTGCGTGATCCAGCTCGACCCCAGCGGCGAGAAGTCCCTGGTCGGTGCGGTGACCGAGGTGAAGATCCCGGCCGTCGGCCAGATCTCCGACGAGTTGCTGCGCACGGCGCGGCTGGTCGCGCCGCTGGCGGACGACCTCGACTGGGCCATCGCCCTGGCCGGACGGGCCGGGGCGGGCGGCGCGAAGGTGGCCGTGGACCTGGAGCCCGACGCGGTCGCCGGCCGGCTCGACCAGGTGCGGGAGCTGGCCCGGCTCAGCGACCTCGTCTTCTGCAACCAGCGCGCCGCCGACGTGCTGGCCGGCGGCGACCCCGCGCGCTGCGCCGCGCTGCTGCTCGCGGCCGGCGCCGGGGCCGTCGTGGTGACCAGGGGGCGGGCCGGCGCCCTCTGCTTCGCCCCTGGGCAGAGCTGGTCGGCGCGCGGGCCGGAGATCGAGGTCGTGGACACCACCGGCGCGGGCGACACGCTGGCCGGGGCGTTCACCGGGTCCTGGATCCGCGGGCGGTCCCTGGCCGACAGCCTGCGCGCCGGGGTCGCCGCGGCCTCGCACTGCGTCGGGCATCTCGGCTCACGCGCCTATCTCGATGCCGGGACCGGCATCGATTCTCTCGTGCGGAACGTCACTCTCGACGCCGCTCCTCCCCTGCAAGGATTCTGATGATCACTCTTCTGGACCGCATCCACGGCAGCCTGGCCGCCGCCTGCATCGCCGACGCCCTCGGCGCCCCCACCGAGGAACGCTCCATCCCGGAGATCCGGCGGCTGTTCGGGCACCGGGTGGAGAGCTTCCACGCGCCGCTGCCCGACGCGCCGTACGCGGTCGGGCGCGGGCCGGCCCAGATCACCGACGACTCCAGCCAGATGCTGCTGCTGGCCGAGGCGTTCATCGCGCACGACGGGGACGTCACCCCCGAGGTCATGGCCGACCTGCTGATCGGCTGGTCCGGCAACCCCGACTACTTCCCCCACTTCGCCGGACCCACCACCCGGCGGGCGATCGAGCGGCTCAAGGCCGGCGAGGACCCCTGGGAGGTCGGCCGGTCGGGCCGCATCATGAGCGAGGGCGCCAGCAACGGCGGCGCCATGCGGGTCGCCCCCGCCGGCCTGGTGCACCCCGGCGACATCGAGGGCGCGGTGCGCGCCGCGCACCTGACGTGCGTGCCCAGCCACCACACGAACATCGGCGTCGCCGGAGCCGCGGCCATCGCCGCCGCCACCGCCGCGGCGTGCGTGGACGGCGCCGACCTGTTCCAGGTCGTCCGGGCCGCGCGGCACGGCGCGGAGCTCGGCGAGCGGCTGGGCTCCGAGCAGGGCCGGCACGTCCCCGGGCCGTCGGTCGCCGAGCGGATCGACCTCGCGGTCACGCTCGCGGTGCAGTCGCGCGACCTGGACGACGCCATCGAACGGATCGCCGCCGTCATCGGCACCGGGCTGCCCGCGGCCGAGGCGTGCCCGGCCGCCATCGGCCTGCTCGTGGCGGCCGGCGGCGACCCGTTCCAGACCGCGGTCGCGGCGGCCACCGCCGGCGGCGACTCCGACACGGTGGGCTGCATGGCGGCGGCCGTCGCGGGCGCGCTCAACGGCGTCGCCGCGCTGCCCGCCGAGACAGTCGCCCGGGTCGAGCAGGCCAACGGACTGGACCTGGCCGGCGTGGCGGCCCGCCTGACGGCGGTCGCCCGCCCGGTGCCCGCCGATCGGGTCAGCCGGTCCTGAGCTGGTCGAGGAGCGGGGTGCGGATGTCGCAGTTGGCGAGGGCGAACGAGTCGGCGAGGGCGATCAGGTCGTCGTCGCCGAGCCCGCGGAACAGCTCGGCGTACTCGTACGCCAGCGGCTGGGCGACCGCGATGTTCAGGATGAGCGTCCTGACCCAGTCGAAACGGCCCCACGGGTAGGGATCGAAGCCGGGGACCTCGCGCGCGATCAGCTCCTGGAACGGCTCGGTCACCTCCGCGACGCCCCGGCCGTCGCTGCCCCACTGGTCGGCGCCCAGCCGGTTCTTCTTCGCCACGAAGTCGCCGAACCGGGTCAGGTACGCCGAGTCCGGCCGGACCATGACCACGCCCTGCCGGCCGAGGTCCTTGTACATCCAGATGGACCAGCCGGCCCCGTCCCGGCGGTAGATGTCGAGCTGGTCGTCGAGGAGCCGCCGGCGCATGGCGTCCACCCGCTCGTCACCGGTGTAGATGGGGCCGAACTCCCCCACCCAGACCGGCGTCCCGGTCCGGCGGCAGTACGCGGTGCGGTCGGCGTACTTGGCCTCCAGCGCCGCCCTGTCGTAGTGCCGGCCGTCGGTGACACCCGGGTAGTCCCCGCCGCGGCCCAGGCCGGGGGCGGCGTAGTCGTGGCAGACGTAGACGGTGTTCTCCCACGGCTCGGCGAAGACGTCGAACTCCGTCGAGTACGTGTTGCCGTCGAGGAACAGGATGTGGCGGTCGTCCACCTTCCTGATGGCCTCGACCAGGCGGCGGTAGAAGGGCCCGACCACCTCCCGCGACTCGTCCGCCGGCTCGTTGATCGGGTTGTACCCGGCCACCCACGGGTTGTCCTTGTAGTGGTCGGCGATGTGCTCCCACATGGCCACCACCCGGTCCTGGAAGTGCGGATGCTCCCAGAACGCGGCCCGGTGCGTGGGGTTGTCGGAGTGCCAGTGGTGGTTCTGCCCGCCCGGCAGCGCGTGCAGATCGATGACCGAGTAGACGCCGTGCCGCGCGCACGCCTCGACGGCCCGGTCGAGGTGCCGGAACCCGTCCTCCTTGAACACGAACGGCGCGCGGTCGTCCTCGAAATGGTGGTAGTTGACCGGGATCCGGACGCAGTTCAGACCGGCCCCGGCCAGCAGTTCCGCGTCGGCGTCGGCGAAGAACGCGCTCAGCAGCCGGTCGAAGAAGAGCTCGTAGCGCTCCTCGCCGAGCACGGCGCGAACGGTGGCGCGCATCAGCGACTCGTTGCCGGAATAGCCGGTGATGAAGTTCTCCATGTTGAGCCAGCCGCCCACGGCGACGCCGCGCAGGCGTACGGTGGCGCCGCTCTCGTCGACGAACCGGCGGCCCTCTGTGCGCAGAAACGTCATGCCCTCTCCTACTTCAGCGCGCCGGCCGCCAGGCCGCGCTCGAACAGTCCCTGCAGGCAGAGATAGGCCGCGATCTCGGGGATCGCGGTGATCACCGCGCTGGCCAGGACCTTGGTCTGGTCGTTGCTGAACTGGCTGACGAAGAACTGCGGCAGCAGCGTGATCGTCTGCTTGGCCGGGTCCTGGATGAGGACCAGCGGCAGCAGGTACGAGTTCCACGCCCCGATCAGCGTCAGCACGACGATCGCCGCGCCGATCGGCCGCGTCATCGGCAGCACGATGTAACGGAAGGCCGTGAAGACGCCGGCGCCGTCGACCCGCGCCGCGTCGAACAGCGAGTCGGGCACCCCGTCGATGAACTTGCGGGTGAGCAGCACGGCGAAGGGGATCTGCAGCGCCGCCAGCGGCAGCACGACCGCCCAGTACGTGTCGTACACGCCGAGGGCCAGGGTGGTCGCGAACAGCGGCGTGAGCAGGACGACCTCGGGCAGCGTGAGCGCGGCCAGGATCAGCCAGAAGTAGACCTCCTTGGCGCGGATGCGCAGCTTGGAGAAGCCGAACGCGGCCAGCATGGTCAGCACGTACACGATCACGATCGTCGAGACGGCGATGATCGCGCTGTTCCTGAAGAACGTCCCGACCGCGCCGACCGAGAACACCGCCTGGTAGTTGCCCAGCCCCTCGCCCGCCAGCGACCCCTGGACCATGGCGACCAGGGGGAACACGTACGGGATGATCATCAGGGTGGCGACGAGCTGGAGCAGCAGCCGCGTCGAGCGGCGACGGGCCTCAAACACCGGGCTCACGGTCCTTCCTGTTGGCACGGGCGGCGACGGCGATCGCGCCGAGCAGCGCCAGGACGAGCAGCATCACCGACAGGGCCGCCCCGTAGCCGACGTGCGCCTGCGGGATGCTCACCCGGTAGATGTAGGTGCCGAGGAACTCGGTGCTGTAGTTGGGCCCGCCGATCGTCACCAGGTACGGCACGTCGAACGTCTTGAGCGCCCCGATCACGCCGAGCATGGCGAGGGCCACCGTGGTCCCCCTGACGCCGGGCCAGACGATGCTGACCAGGATCCGCAGGTTGCCCGCGCCGTC
Source organism: Nonomuraea fuscirosea (assembly GCF_035917475.1). Taxonomy (NCBI): domain Bacteria; kingdom Bacillati; phylum Actinomycetota; class Actinomycetes; order Streptosporangiales; family Streptosporangiaceae; genus Nonomuraea; species Nonomuraea fuscirosea. Next base: position 6,882,884 of record NZ_CP109074.1, read on the forward strand.
GGTGCGGGCCGCCTCCAGGACCTCGGGGTCGATCTGCCCCATCGCCGCGTAGTAGAGGACGAAGGTCAGGCCGGTGAACTCCCAGACGGTGATGAACATGATGACCGGCATCGCCGTGCTCGACTGGGCCAGCCACGGCTGGGCCAGGAAGCCGAGCCCGATGTGCTCCAGTGTCCAGTTGAGCTGGCCGTCGGCGGCGAACATCTGCCGGAACACCGGCGCCATCGTGGCCGGCGCGATGACGACCGGGGTGAACACGAGCACCTTGTAGACGGCGGTGAGCCTGATCTTCGAGTGCAGCACCGCCGCGAAGACGAACCCGATGAGGGTCTGCACGGTGAACGTGACCACGAAGAACAGCACCGTGTGCCAGAGGGCGAGCCAGAACACCGGGTCGGCCAGGATCTCGGTGTAGTTCTGCGCCCCCACCGGGGTCGGGGTCGGGCTCGTGCCGTCCCAGTCGAGCGTCGAGAGGTAACCGGTCTCGATGATGCAGTAGTAGATGAGGCCGACGACGAGCACGAAGGCCGGGGAGATCCACGGCAGGCCGGAGGGACGCAGGTTCTTCCTGTTCCGGCGGGCCGTGGGAGTCGTGGCGGACGGGGGCCGGGTTTCGGTGATGGAGGTCATGAGCTTCCCGCGCGGCTACTTGATCTTCTCGGCGGTGCTCTGCAGGGTCTTCGCGGCCTGTTCCGGCGTGGCCTGCCCGGCGGCCACGGTGGTGGAGGCGACCCCGATCGCGGTCTGCAGGTCGGCGCTCACCGTCGCCAGCCGGGGTTCGCTCGACTTGCCCGCGTCGGTGATCAGCTTCTCCAGCGCCGGCCGCTGCACCTCCGGGTTGACCAGCTTGACGGCGTCCCAGTTCGGCTGGGCGGTGGTCAGCGCGGGGATGTCGTTGAGGATGTCGGCCACGGCCTGCTGGCCCTCCTGCGAGGTGCCGAGCCAGGTGACGAAGGTGGTGGCGGCGGCGATGGACTTGGATCGCTTGTTCACGGCCAGCCCGAAGTCCGCGTCGCCGTAGAGGGCGCCGACGTTGCCGGTGCCGGCCACGTCGGGGAACGGGATCGGGAGCTGGGTGAACGGCTTCGGGTTGGCGACGCCGGCTCCTGAGATGGCGTTCGTGCTGCCCTCGACCGTGGAGTACTGCATGTACCAGGTGCCCATCATCACCATGGCGTACTTGCCGGACATGAAGCCGTTGTTGGCGTCCGGGTACTGCTGCACGCCGAGCGCGCCCTCCTGCATGATCCCGTCGTCGAACAGCTTCTTCCAGATGCTCAGCGCCCGCACGATGGCCGGGTCGGTCCAGGAGACCTCGCCCTTGAGCGCCTTCTCCCACACGCCGGGCTTGACGTTGTCGGTGATCGCCTGCAGCGTGTCCTCGTTGAACGCGGGCTGGCCGGCGCCCTGCACGAAGCAGCCGACGTCGTGGGACTTGAAGGTCGCGCAGACCTTCTTCCACTCGTCGTACGTCTTCGGCGGCGTCAGCTGGTACTTGTCGAACAGGTCCTTGTTGACCCAGACCGGGCCGGCGAAGACCGAGCCGACCGACAGGCCGGCGAGCTTGCCGTCCGTGGTCAGGCTCGACACCCCGATCGGGGCCAGCTTGGACTCCCAGTCCGCTCCCAGGGCCTTCTCCACGGCGGGCTTGAGGTCGACGGCGTTGACCCCGTAGATGCCGACCGCGCCGTTGGCCGCTCCCGGCGCGACGGCGAAGACGTCGGGGCCGACGGTCGAAGCCAGCGCGGGCCGGATGGCGGCGTCGTAGCCGTCGATGGTCAGCTTCTTGAAGGTGACCTTGATCTTCGGATACGCCTTGTTGAACGCCTTGATGTACGTTTCGGCGGGCGCGGCGTCGGGCGTCCACCCCCACCAGGTGATCTCGCCCGAGTCGGCCGCGCCCTTGTCCGCGGTCTCGGTCGAAACTCCGCCCGCGCACCCGGCGAGCGCCAGCCCGGTGGCCACGAACAGGGCCGCGGTTCTGCGGAGGCGGCGATTCCTGGGTCGAGGGGATCCCAGCATGTGATCTCTCCTTGCACGTGATGGCACGTACGGGTCGTTTCGACGCCGGGCCACCCGCCGGGGAAACGACGCGGGTCGGGCTCGGGCTCGGGGGAGACAGAGCGGCCGGACGACGAGGCCGGGGGCTCTGCGGTATCAGAAAGTTTCGAAAAAGGGTCTGTGCTCGTGAGCAGCGAAACACCGGACGACGTACAGTGTCAAGAACCTCACTCGAATTCGTTTCCGAGAAGTTTCGAAGAACGCACGGACACAGACGCTCGTTTCGGCGAGATGGCGACGGACGTACAGGGCGGCGTCGCCGCGAAGAGATCCGGCGATCATCCACTCTACCTGGGATTATTCACACTTCGGCGGGACTCTCGGCGCTGCCGACGGCGATGCTACGGTGGAAGAAAGTTTCCGAATCTTCGAGCCTGAGAATGATGAGAGGTGTCGTGGCGACCGAGCACGAGGACACCGGCGGGCGGAAGCAGGCGCGGCACGTGACGCGGCGCGGCGGCGACCGGGTCACGATCGCGATGGTCGCCCGCGCGGCGGGCGTGTCCGCGCCGACCGTGAGCAAGGTGCTCAACGGGCGTGACGCGGTCGGCCCGCGGACCCGGCGCCGGGTGGAGGACGCCCTGGCCGCGACCGGCTACCGGCGCCGCGGCAGGTCGGAGCCCGGCCGGGCCGGGCTGGTGGACTTCGTGATCACCGAGCTCGACACCGCGTGGGCCTGTGAGCTGCTGCGCGGCGCCGAGCACGAGGCGTACCGGCTGGGCGCCCGCCTGGTCCTGACCGTCACCCACGACCGTCAGGCCCACCCGCGCGAGTGGTTCAGGAGCCTCGCCTCGCGGCGCACCGACGGCGTGGTCCTCGTGCTGTCCAGCCGCACCCGCCTGATCGCCGCCGAGCGGCTGCGCTCGATCGACGCGCCGGTCGTCGTGATCGACCAGATGGGCGGCTACGACCACGACGTTCCCGCGATCGGGGCCACCAACTGGGCGGGCGGCTTCGCGGCCACCGAGCACCTGACCGGCCTCGGGCACCGGCGGATCGGCATGATCACCGGCCCTGACGACGTGCCGTGCGGCCTGGAACGTCTCGACGGCTACCGCGCCGCGCTCGGCCGGGCCGGGCTGTCGCCCGACGAGGACCTGGTGCGGCGGGGCGACTTCTACGCCGGGGGCGGCCGCCGCGGCGCGGCCGAGCTGCTCGACCTGCCCGACCCGCCCACCGCCGTCTTCGCCGGGTCCGACCAGCAGGCCATGGGCGTGTACGACGAGGCCCGCGCCAGAGGTCTGCGCATCCCCGCCGACCTCAGCGTGGTCGGGTTCGACGACGTCGACATGTGCGAGTGGGTGACGCCGCGGCTGACCACGGTCAGGCAGCCGCTCGCCGAGATGGCCGTGCTCGCCGTGCGCGACGTGCTGGAGCGCGCGCACGCGCCGGGCGAGCCGCCGCCGCGCCTTGAGCTGTCCACCCGGCTGGTGGTGCGGGAGAGCACCGCGCCGTGGCGACCGCCGCCGGCGCGGGCACGGGCCGCACGCCGGCGCAGGTAGGCAGGCAGATCAGGGGCTTGCGGGATGCGGGTCAGGGCTCTCGGGGGCCCGATGTGCTCGGGGCAGGGGCTCGCGGGTCAGGGCTGGGGGATGCCGAGGGCTTCGCGCCAGGTGTGGCGGGGTTCGTAGCCCAGCTCTTCGCGCGCCTTCGCGCTGCTCAGCAGGCTCTCGTACCCCTCCAGGGGACGGCGCGACGGCACACCCGGGAACATCGACTCGGCCAGCTCGGCCGAGGGCCGGTCCATGAGCGTGTCACGCGCGGCGATCACGTACGCGGGCGCGCCCGTGACCTCGGCGGACAGCGCCAGGCGGCAGGCCAGCGCGGCGTCGCGGACGTCCACGTAGCTCCACAGGTTGAACGCCCGCGCCAGCGGGTCCTCCCAGCAGGACGGGAGCTTGCGGTAGTCGGCGGCGTCGTGCACGTTCGACAGCCGCAGGCCGACGATCGGGATGCCGGACCACGCCGAGACGTGCTCGGCCAGCGTCTCGCCGATGACCTTCGACAGCGCGTACGCCGAGTGCGGATGCGGGTAGTGCGCCTCGTCCACGGGCAGGTAGCGCGGCGGGGCCTGCGGCCCGAACGGGAATCCGAGCGTGGTCTCGCTCGACGTCCACACGACCCTGCGCAGGCCGAGCTTGGCCGCGGCCAGGAAGACGTTGCTGTTCATGGCCGTGTTGTCGGTGAACGTGCGGGCCTCGGGGGCGAAGCCGGGCGCGGGGATGGCGGCGAGGTGGACGACGGCGTCCATGCCGGTCAGCGCGTCGACGGTGTCGCCGTAGTCCGTCAGGTCGGCGCGCATCAGCGAGGTGCCCAGCTCCTCGTAGAAGGGGCCGCGGTCGCCGGGCGCGCCGGTCACGTCGACGGCGCGGACGTCGTGCCCGTGGGCGAGCAGATCCTGGACCACGGCGCGCCCTGCTTTGCCGTTCGCCCCTGTCACCGCGATGTTCACGGCCGGCCTCGCTTTCCCGATGGTGTCGATGGCTGCGGGTGAGTCGTCGATGCAGTGTCGCAGACCCGGACACTTCATCGAAACTCCCCACCCCGGGTTCGGTCCCCGCCGGAAGCGCTCTGACCGGCGGAGACACGGCTGGAGCCGGGGAATCTCGATGGGCCGGGTCCCTTGACGTGCTTCGACATCCGGCTCTACGTTGTGAATGAGCTGTAGAAGTTTCGGAGACATTTTCGAAACGTTTCGACGCGATTCGGATCCCGATCCGGGCGCGTCAGGACCCACAGATTCCGGAGACTCGTAGTGAAGGTTCTCTACATCGGCGGCACCGGCACGATCAGCTCGTCCTGCGTGGCCGAGTCGGTACGCCAGGGCATGGACGTGCACGTGCTGAACCGCGGCCGCACCGCCGGTGTCCGGCCGCTGCCCGACGGCGTCACCACCGTCACCGGCGACGTCCACGACCCGGAGTCGATGCGCGCCGCCCTCGGCGGCTCCTCGTACGACGTCGTGATCAACTTCCTCAGCTACGGCGCCGAGGACGCGGCGGCCTGGGTGGACCTGCTGGCGGGCCGGATCGGCCAGTACATCCACATCAGCACCGCCTCGATGTACCACAAGCCGGTGCGGAAGGTGCCGTTCGTCGAGTCGACCACCCGGTACAACCCCTACTCGGCCTACTCCCAGGACAAGATCGCCGCCGAGGACGTCCTGCGGCGCGCGTACGAGGAGCGTGGCTTCCCCGTCACCATCGTGCGGCCCTCGCACACCTACGACGACGCCCGCCCGCCGCTGCCCGGCGACTGGACGGCCTGGGACCGGATCGTGCGCGGCGACGAGCTGGTCGTGCCCGGCGACGGCACCAGCCTGTGGACGCTGACGCACGCGTCGGACTTCGCCGTGGGCCTGGTCGGCCTGGCCGGGAACTGGCCGGCGATCGGCGAGGACTTCCACATCACCTCCGACGAGGTGCTCACCTGGAACGAGATCTACGACGTCATCGCGAAGACGGCGGGGACCGAGGCGCGGCTGCTGCACCTGCCTTCGGAGTTCCTGCCGATCGTGGCTCCCGACTGGTTCTGGTCCAGCCTGATCGTCGGCGACCTGTCGCACAGCGCGGTGTTCGACAACAGCAAGATCAAGCGGTTCGTCCCGGCGTTCCGGCCGGTGATCACCTGGCCGGCCGGTGCCAGGCGGCTGCTGGAGTGGCGGGCCGGGCACGCCGAGCAGGCCCGTCCCGACGCCGGGACGGACGCGCTGCTGGGCCGCCTCGTCGAAGGACACCAGGCCGCGGTGTCCGCGGTGCGCAAGCTGGCGCCGTGACCCGGCGTACCGGAGAGGAATCGATCTGACATGGCAGGTGACCGCACCTCCCGCGAGGAGATCGTCGAGAGCCTGGTCGCCCGGATGAGCCTGGCCGAGAAGGTCGCGCAGCTCTACGGCGTCTGGGTGGGCATCGACGGCGCCGACGGCGAGATGGCTCCGCACCAGCACGAGTTCGCCAAGCTGCACACCGCGTGGGACGACCTGATCCGCGACGGCCTCGGCCAGATCACCAGGCCGTTCGGCACCACGCCCGTCGGCGTGCGCCAGGGCGCGGCCACGCTGGCGAAGACGCAGCGCTCGATCATGGCGGCCGGGCGGTGGGGGATCCCCGCCCTGGTGCACGAGGAGACCCTGACCGGGCTGGCCGCGTGGCGGGCCGCCGTCTACCCGTCCCCGCTGTGCTGGGGCGCGAGCTTCGATCCCGGGCTGGTCGAGCGGATGGGCGCGCAGATCGGCGCCGCCATGCGGCGGCTCGGCGTGCACCAGGGGCTGGCCCCGGTCATGGACGTCGCCCGCGACCTGCGCTGGGGCCGAGTCGAGGAGACCATCGGCGAGGATCCGCTCCTGGTGGGCACGATCGGCAGCGCCTACGTCCGCGGCATGCGGTCGGCGGGCGTGCTGGCCACGCTCAAGCACTTCGTCGGCTACTCGGCGTCGAAGGGCGGCCGCAACCTGGCCCCGGTGTCGGCCGGCCGGCGCGAGATCGCCGACGTGCTGCTGCCGCCGTTCGAGATGGCGCTGCGCGCGGGCGCCGACTCGGTGATGAACTCCTACGCGGACGTGGACGGGATGCCGGTCGCGGCCGATCCCGCGCTGCTCACCGACCTGCTCCGCGACACCTACGGTTTCACCGGCACGGTCGTGGCGGACTACTTCTCGATCGCCTTCCTGCAGACCCTGCACAACGTGGCGGGCTCCCCCGGCGAGGCGGCCGGGCTGGCGCTCGCCGCCGGGATCGACGTCGAGCTGCCCACCGTGCACTGCTACGGCCCGCCCCTCATCGAGGCGGTCGAACGCGGGGAGGTGGACGTCGCCCTGGTCGATCGTGCCCTGCGCCGGGTGCTGGCGCAGAAGGCCCGGCTCGGCCTGCTGGACGAGGACTGGACGCCGGAACCGGAGGTGCTCGACGCCGAGGGGGACGCCGAGCTGGACGAGACCGGCGACGTCGTGCTGGACGACGCGGAGGCGCGGGCCCTGGCCGGGGAGCTGGCCCGCCGCTCCGTCGTGCTGCTGCGCAACACCGGGACGTTGCCGCTGGCCCAGGGCCTGCGGCTGGCTGTCGTCGGGCCGCGCGCGGACACCCCGCAGGCCATGATGGGCTGCTACTCGTTCCCGATGCACGTCGGCGTGCATCACCCGGACGTCGGTCTCGGCATCGAGGTGCCGACGCTGGTCGAGGCGCTGCGCGGCGACGTGGCCGGCTACGACGTCCGCTATGAGCAGGGATGCCCGGTGGTCGGCGGGGACGACGCCGGGATCGCCGCCGCGGCCGGGCTGGCGGCGGACGCCGACGTCTGCGTGGCCGTCCTCGGCGACCAGGCGGGGCTGTTCGGCGGCGGCACCTCGGGCGAGGGCTGCGACGCCACCAGCCTGCGCCTGCCCGGCCGGCAGGAGGAGCTGCTGGAGGCCGTCCTCGCCACCGGCACGCCGGTGGTGCTGGTGCTGCTCGTCGGGCGGCCGTACGAGCTGGAGCGGCAGGTGGACCGGCTGGCGGCCGTGGTGTGCGGGTTCTTCCCCGGCGAGGAGGGCGCGCACGCCCTGGCCGACGTGCTGTCCGGGCGGAGCGACGCGATGGGGCGGCTGCCGGTGAGCTTCCCCGGCTCCGGCGGCAACCAGCCGGCCACGTACCTGTCCGCGCCGCTGGCCCGGCGCAGCAAGGTGAGCACCGTGGACCCGACGCCGCTGTTCGCCTTCGGCCACGGGCTCTCGTACACGCCGGTCGAGTGGACGGGCGTCGCCGCGGACCCGTCGGGGACGTGGGCCACGGACGGCACCTTCGACGTGCGCGTCACGCTGCGCAACGGCGCGGCCGGCCCGGTGTCGGAGGTCGTCCAGGTGTACCTGCACGACCCGGTCGCCGAGGTGGCCAGGCCCGTGCAGGCGCTGCTCGCCGCGCCCCGGGTGGACCTGGCGGCCGGGGAGACGCGCGAGGTGACCATCACCCTGCACGCCGACCAGACCTCCTACACGGGGGCGTCGGGGCGGCGGCAGGTGGATCCGGGCGCGGTCGAACTGCGGGTGGGGGCGTCCAGCGCCGACATCCGCGAGACCATCGCCGTCACGATGACCGGCCCGCGCCGGCACGTCGGCTTCGACCGGGTGATGGAGGCGGCAGTCGGTCAGGGCTGAGAGCACGGTGTACGGCCGGCGTCCCCGCACGGGGCGCCGGCCGTACGCGTCAGGCGGCCGTCACCTCGATGGCCGGCATCCGCGTCATTCGGGCGAGTGTCGGGCCCTGATGCGTCATTCGGGCGAGTGCCGGGCCCTGATGCGTCATTCGCCCGGGTAGCGCAGGCCGATCTGGGCGCGGACCTCGTCCATCGTGCCCATGATCTGGCAGACCTCGTCCGACGGCAGCACCGGGCTCTCCAGCAGTCCCGCCCGCACGCACCGCGCCACCTCCTCGGTCTGGAAGCGCAGCCCGCTGCCCGGCACGGAGAACTCGTAGCGTTCGGTCGCACCGCCCCGCGTGGTCAGGGTGAACGTCGTCGCCCGGTACCACATGGTGTCGATGTCGATGCGCGCCTCCGTGCCCGCGATCGTCGCCCGGTTGGGCAGCCACGCCTCCATGGAGGTGGTCGCCACCGCCTGGCGGCCTTCGTCATACCCCAGGACGACCGCGGTCTGCGCGTCCACCCCGGTCTCGCCCGCGGCCGAGGTGGCCAGCACGGACGAGGGGCGGCCGAGCACCATGGACATGAAGGACAGCGGGTAGACCCCCAGGTCGAGCAGCGCGCCGCCGCCGAGGTGCGGGTCGAACATGCGGTGCGCCGGGTTCCTGCGGAACCACACCCCGTGCTCGGCGGTCACCAGCCGGACGTCCCCGAGCCGCCCCTGCGCGAGCAGTTCCCTGATCCGGACCATGTGCGGCAGGAACCGCGTCCACATGGCCTCCATCAGGAACACGCCGCGCGAGCGGGCCAGCTTCACCAGCTCCTCCGCCTGGGCGCGGTTGACCGTGAACGGCTTCTCCACCAGCACGGCCTTGCCGGCTTCGATCGCCGCCACCGCCACGTCCCTGTGCGCGGTGTGCGGCACCGCGACGTAGACGGCGTCGACGTCGTCCGACTCCAGCAGGGCCGCGTGCGTGCCGTGGGAGCGGGGCGCGGCGGTCCGCGCGGCGAACGCCTCGGCCCGTGCGGTGGAGCGGGAGGCGACCGCGACCAGCTCACCCTCGCTGGAGTGACGCAGGTCGTCGGCGAACTGGCCGGCGATGCCGCCGGTGCCGATGATCCCCCACCGCAGCGGCCCCGGCTCGTACGTCTTCGTGCCCGTCAACGCAACCACGTCCCGCTCGGCGGAGTCAGCTTGTCCAGTTCGGCCCACAGGTCGTCAGGAATGTCGAGCGCGGCCAGCTCCAGCGTGTGGGCGAGACGTTCCGGCCGGGTGATGCCCACGACGGTCGTGCTGATCCGCGGGTCGCGCATGGAGAACTGCAGTGCCGCTGCTGCCAGCGGCACGCCGGCCTGTTCGCAGGCGCGCCACATCCCGGCGGCGCTCTGCCTGACCTCGTCCGACGCCATCCGGTACGCGTACCGCGGAGCCGTGTCCGGGCCCTTGACGAGCATGCCGCCGCCGAACGGCGCGGCGTTGAGCACGGCGACGCCGGCCTCGGCGCACTGGTCGAGCAGCGGCTCGGCCGACCGGTCGAGCAGTGTGAACCGGTTGTGCGTGATCACCGCCTCGAACACGCCGAGGTTCACGAAGCGCCGCAGCAGGTCCACCGGCCCACCGGCCACCCCGAGGTGGCCGACGAGCCCCTCCTCCTTGGCCTGGACGAGCGCCTCGACCGGGCCGCCGGAGGCCGTGGCCTGGTCGAACGTGATGCGTTCCGGGTCGTGCAGGTAGACGAGCGGCAGGTGGTCCATGCCGAGCCGTTCCATGCTCTCGGCCAGCGACGCCCTGACCCGCTCGCCGGAGAAGTCGCCGCTCGCGTCGGGGTCGACCTTGGTGCTCAGCAGGAAGTCCGCCGGCACGCCGCCGATCTCGCGCAGCACCGCGCCGATCCGTCTCTCGCTCTCCCCGCCGCCGTAGCCGTTGGAGGTGTCCAGGAACCGGATCGGCCCGTCGAACACCGCCCGCAGGGTGCGCAGGGCCTGGTCGCGGTCCACCTCGTAGCCGTAGATGCCGGGGATGCTGCCGATCGCGCTGGTGCCGATGCACAGCCGCGGGGCCAGCAGCCCGGTGGAGCCCAGGGGGCGCTTGGTGAGCATGCTCCTCGTCCTTTCTTCGCGTCCCGCCCCGGCCGTGCGGGAGGTTCTTCGCGTCCCGTTCTCGCCGCCCGTCCTAGCCGTGCGCCGGCTCAGGAGGGGTCAGCCGCCGAAGCCGTCCTGGGCGTGGGCGCGCAGGTAGTCGATGTCGAAGTCCAGGCCGAGCCCGGGTCCCGCGGGCAGCTTGAGCCGGCCGCCGCTGTTGTCCAGCGGCGTACGCAGGAACCTGTTGTAGGACCCCAGGTCGTGACTGCTCGACTCGATCCGGTAGAAGTTCGGCACGGTGATCATCACGTGGCCGCCGGCGACCAGGTTGACCGGCCCGCTCGCGTCGTGGGGGGAGACCGGCACGTAGTACGCCTCGGCCATCGTGGCGATCTTCTTGAGCTCGGAGATGCCGCCGGTCCAGGTCACGTCGGGCATGACGAAGTCGGCGAGCCCGTTCTCCAGGACCGGGACGAAGTCCCATCGGGTGTGCAGCCGCTCCCCCACCGAGATCGGCACCCGGACCCGTTCGCGCACCTGCTTGAGGGCGTGGTAGCTCTCCGGCGGGACCGGCTCCTCGTACCAGTGGATGCCGCCGGCCTCGTCCAGCGACTGGCCCAGGCGGATGGCCGTGGGCACGTCGAACCGGCCGTGCGCGTCGATCAGCAGCTCCACGTCGGGTCCGGCGACCTCGCGGATGAGCGCGGTCAGCTCCATCGCCTCGCGCTCGTGCGCGCGGCTCAGCCGGCCGTCGAGGTAGCGGTCGTTGCTCTCCGGCTCGCCGGGCGCGTGCGGGAACGGGTCGAACTTGATCGCGGTGTGGCCCGAGTCGACGATCTTCCTGATCTCGTCCTCGACCCCGTCGCGGGTGCCGAAGCGGCTCTGGTCGGGGTGGGTGTAGAGGAGCAGGTCGTCCCGTACGGTGCCGCCGAGCAGGTCGCAGACCGGCTGACCGAGCACCTTGCCGCGGATGTCCCACAGGGCGATGTCGATGGCGCTGGTCACGTTCGTCCCGGCGCCGCGGCTGCCCATGTAGGTGAAGGCGCGGAACACCTTGTGCCAGATGTCCTCGATCTTGGCGGGGTCGTCGCCGGCGAGCAGTTCGGTGGCCTGGCGCACCATGGCGGCGATGCCGCGGTTGGCCGTGCGCGTGGTGGTGGTGATCTCGCCCCAGCCGTCGACGCCCTCGTCCGTGCGGACCTGGACGAACAGGAACTCACCCCAGTAGGAACCGCCCGACCTGATCAGCCAGGGCACGAGCTCCACGATCTTCATCCGCGCCATCCTCTCACTCGTCCGCCGCCTCAGGCGGAAGCGCCGCCGTCCGCGTCCCGGAGGCTCGCGCGCACGTCCAGGCTCGCGCCGCCGTTGGCCTGGGCGTCGCGCCAGCGCTCGTACTCGGGGCGGGCCTCCTCCGACAGCGGGTAGTAGGTGCGCAGGTCGCCGCCCTGCGACAGCCGCAGCCGGGAGAACTCCTCCCACTCCGCGTGGCTGCCCGCCTCCGCCAGCAGCGCCGGAGCGAGTTTGATCGGCACGACCACCGCGCCGTCGTCGTCGGCGACGATGATGTCGCCGGGCTCCACCACGGTGTTGCCGCACGCGACGGGCACGTTGACGGCCGTGGGGAAGATGTCGGTCTGCGAGTGGAAGTTCGGCGTCGTGCCGCGCAGCCACAGCCCGAGTCCGAGCTCGCGCACCTTGCCGAGGTCGCGGATGCAGCCGTCGACGACCACGCCTACGCCGCCCCGCTGCTTGAAGTAGATCATCATCATCTCGCCGAAGACGCCGCTGGCCATGTCGCCGCGGGCGTCCACCACCACGATGTCGCCCGGCCTGGTGTGGTAGAGCACGTGCCGGTGCAGCTGCTTCTCCGGCTCGGCGTACTCGTCGACCTGGTAGAGGTCCTCGCGCTTCGGCATGAACTGCAGGGTCAGCGCCGGTCCGGCGACGCAGGTGCCCGGGGTGAACGAGACCGGGCCGCGGATGTGCGCGCTGCGGACCCCGAGCCGGTTGAGCTCACTGCTCGCGGTCGCGCTCCCGATGGCCGCCAGAGCGCTGACGAGCTCCTCGGGAGGGCGAACGATGTCGTGGGTCTCGATCACGTCGGTTCTCTTTCGGGTCGTGAGCCGGGCGGCGGCCAGGATTAGTTTCGGAGAAGTTTCGATACTGGCGTTGCAGGTCATCGTAGCCCGATCGGCGCCCGAGCGCGATACCCGTGGATCATTCCTCCAGGTCGCCGGGCTGCCCGGGTAGCTTTCCCGCAGGTCGATGTCGGTTCCGCAGCGCCGTGTAGAGCGGCGATCCGGCCTCCATACGGCTAGGTGAGGTCTTGACGTCGTATTTTCACCGCCGTAACTTGGCTCGAACGCAGTCGAAACTCCAACCGACCGCTTCGAAACTTCAGCCGAAGTCCGTCCGGCGGCTCCCCCTCTCCTTCTCCTCCACCCTCCCCCTTCCAAGAAATGGGTCGACATGAAGCGCAAACATCCGGTCGCGCTGACGATCGTGGCGGTTTCGGTCCTCCTCGGCGGATGCGGTGGTGGCGGCGGCGGCTCCCCCACCGGCGCCCCGGTAACCGGGGGAACGTTCACCATGAACCTCGGCACCGACCCGGGGACGATCAACCCGTACAAGACGACGGGCGGCACCAACCGGCAGATCTTCGCCTTCAGCTACGACACCCTCGTCGGGCGGATGCCCGACGGCAGCGTGGCGCCACAGCTGGCCACCGAGTGGAAGGTGGCACCCGACGAGGTCACCTACACCCTGCGCAAGGGCGTCACCTGCGAGGACGGCACCCCGCTCACGGCCAGTGCCGTCGCCGCCGACTTCGACTACGTCAAGGACCCCAAGACGCTCTCCGCCTGGGTCAACCTCACCATCCCCGTGCCGTACACGGTGACCGCGGACGACGCGGCGGGCACCGTGACCGTCAAGACGAAGACGCCGTTCGGGTTCCTGCTGGAGGGCGCGGGCTCGCTGCCCATCGTCTGCCCGGCGGGGCTGAAGGACCCCGGCTCGATCGAGCACGCCTCGAACGGGACGGGCCCGTACAAGGTGACCGACTACGTTCCCGGCGACCACTACACGCTCGAAGCCCGCCCCGGCTACGCGTGGGGCCCGAAGGGCGCCGGGAACGCGGCCGCGGGCAGCCCGAAGACGGTGAAGATCGCCTTCGTGCAGAACGAGTCCACCTCCGCCAACCAGCTGCTGTCCGGCCAGGTCAACGCCGCCCAGATCACCGGCCCCGACCGCGCCCGCCTGGACGCCACCCCGACGCTGAAGAAGTTCGACGTGCCGGTGATGGTCGGCGAGATGAACCTGAACGAGGCGAAGGGCCGCGTGTTCGCCGACCCCGAGGTGCGGCTGGCCATGGCGGCGGCGCTCGACCGCGCGCAGGTCACCAAGGTCGGCACCAGCGGCAGCGGTCAGGTGGCCGACAACATGATGGTGGAGAAACCCGTCTCCTGCCCCGGCGACGAGACCACAGGGACGCTGCCCGCGTTCGACCCGGCCGCGGCGAACCAGCGGCTCGACGCCGCCGGATACGCCAAGGGCGCCGACGGCGTCCGGGCCAAGGACGGCAAGAAACTGACCGTCAACCTGATCTACCAGGTCGGCGCGCCGCAGACGGTGTCCGCGGTCGAGCTGATCGGCCAGCAGCTCATGGCCGTCGGCATCGGCACGAACCTCAAGGGCCTCACCCAGGCGGCGTTCCTCGAGGCGCTCTACACCACACAGGACTTCGACGCCTACTACAGCGGGATCAACCTGGAGTTCCCCTTCATGATGACCGCGTACTGGGGCGGCGCCACCCCTGACAAGGGCGGCCGCAACACCGGCAGCATCCGCAACGAGGAGTTCGACACCCTGTCGGCCAAGGCGCTGGCCGCCTCCGGATCGGAGGGCTGCGAGCTGTGGAAGCAGGCGCACCAGGCGCTGCTGAAGCGGGTCGACGTGCTGCCGATCTCCGTCGGCAACCGGCCCTTCTACACCGCGAAGGCCTCGCTGCAGACCGTCGGCCTGTTCGCGGTGCCGACGAGCCTGCGGCTGTACCAGTGACCGGTATGAGCGCGGGCCACGAGGTCGCCGGGACGCCGCCGGCCAAGGACGGGGCGGAACCCCCGGCGCGTGAGGGGGCGCCCCGGCGGGCCGGGGCGGGCCGCTGGGTGGTGTTCGCCGGCCGGCGGCTGGTCCGGCTCGTGCTGTCACTGCTCGTCCTGCTGGCGGCGACGTTCATCATGGTCCATCTGATCCCCGGCGATCCGGTGCAGACCGCGCTCGGCGACCAGGCCACGCCGCAGATGGTGGCCCAGCGCCGGCACGAGCTGGGCCTCGACCTGCCGCTGCCCGAGCAGTTCTGGCGCTACGTGACCGGCGTCGTGACCGGCGACTTCGGGCGCTCCATCGTCACCGAGGCGCCGGTGGCCGACCTGCTGACCACCCGGTTCCCGAACACGCTGCGGCTGGCCGGGCCGGCGTTCCTGCTGGTCGTGCTGATCGCGATGCCGGTCGGGCTGCTCACGGCGGTGCGCACCAGGGGCGGGCGCGGGCGGCACGTGCGCGGCTGGTTCGTGAACGTGACCGGCCTGCTCAACTCGATCCCCGACTACGTGCTGGCCACCGTACTCAGCCTCGTGTTCGTGGTGACGATCAAGGCGTTCCCGGCGGCGGGCGACGAGGGGCTCAGCTCGTACGTGCTCCCCGTCCTGGCGCTCGTCGCGGGCCCGGCGGCCTCGCTGTCCAGGATCGTCAGGGTGGAGGCGCTCAAGGTGCTGGACGCGGAGTACGTCAGGGCCGCCAAGGCCCGCCGGCTGCCGACGGGCCTGCGGTACTGGCGTTACGTGCTGCCGAACATGATGACCGCCTCGCTGACCTACGGCACCATGATCCTGGCCGGCCTGATCGCCGGGACCGTGCTGGTGGAGAACGTCTTCGGCTGGCCCGGGGTCGGCACGGTCATCTCGCAGGCGGTCATCCAGAAGGACTATCCGCTGATCCAGGGCATCCTGCTGGTCCTCGGCGCCGCCGTCCTGCTGCTCAACATGGTCGTGGACGTCGTGCTCGGCGTGCTCGACCCGCGATCCCGGCTGGGGGAGCTCTAGACATGACCGCTGCCTTCCGGGGTCCACGTCCCGGCCGCCTGTTGTCGGGCGGCGTACCCCTGCTGCTGATCCTGCTGTTCGTCTTCCTCTCGGTCGCGGGACCGTCGATCTGGGGGGAGGCGGCGTCGGCGAGCAACGTGGCCGAGGCCAACCAGTCGATCAGCGCCGCGCACTGGATGGGCACCGACGACCTGGGGCGTGACATCCTGGCCAGGACGCTCGTGGCGACGCGCAACTCGCTGGTGCTCGCCGTGGTCGCCACGATCGTGGGCGGCTGCGTCGGCATCGGGCTCGGGCTGCTGTCCGCGATGTCGCGCCGCCTCGGCCGCGTGCTCGGCGCGCTGATCAACGTGCTGATCGCGTTCCCCGCGCTGCTGCTGGCGATCTTCTTCGCGGTGTTGTTCGGGATCGGCTCCGTGGGCAGCGTGCTGGCGGTGGGCGCCTCGTTCGCGCCGGGCTTCGCCCGCATCACGCAGACGCTCACGGCGTCGGTGGTGTCCAAGGAGTACGTCGAGGCGTCCCGCGTGCTGGGCAGAGGCCCGATCTACCGGACATTCCGCCACATCCTCCCCAACATCGCCGAGCCCGTCGTCCTGTACTCGACCATCCACATCGGCACGGCCGTCCTGGCGCTGTCCGGCCTCAGCTTCCTCGGGCTGGGTGTGCAGCCGCCCGTCTACGACTGGGGCCGGCTGCTCAACGACGGGCTCACCCGCATCTACGTGACCCCCGGCGTGGCCATCGCGCCGTCCATCGCGATCGTGCTGGCCGGCCTGACGTTCAACCTGGCCGGCGAGCGGCTGTCGGACCTCATCGCCGGCCGCCGATCCGCGCCGCCCGCCCGGCGCCCCCAGCCGCGCCCGGCCGAGCCGGCGCCCGGTCCGGCCGGGGACGGCGGCGGCGCGCTCGTGGACGTCCGCCACCTGCGCGTCACCTACGCCTCGGCGGACGGCCGCGTCACCACGCCCGTCCGCGACGTCTCCTTCACCCTGGCCCCGAAGGAGAGGGTCGGCATCGTCGGCGAGTCCGGGTCGGGCAAGAGCCTGACCGCGGCCGCCATCGCCCAGCTCATCGAGGAGCCCGGCCACGTGGAGGCCGAGCGGCTGCGCTTCATGGACGCCGACCTGCTCACGCCGGACGACTCCACCCGGCACGTCCTCGGCCGCAACATGGCCATGGTCTTCCAGGACCCCGGCGAAGCGCTGAACCCCGCCATCAAGATCGGCACGCACCTCGTCGAACCGGCCGTCATCCACCTGCGCGAGTCCAAGCCGGACGCCAAGCGCAAGGCGCTGGACGCCCTGCGCGCGGTGGCCATCACCGACCCGGCGCGCCGCTTCGAGCAGCACAGGCACGAGCTGTCCGGCGGCATGAAACAGCGGGTCGGCATCGCCATCGGCCTGATGGGCGAGGCCCGGCTGCTCATCGCGGACGAGCCGACCACCGCGCTCGACGTGACGGTGCAGCGGCAGATCCTGCGGCTGGTCGACCGGCTCGGCGCGCGGACGGAGGCGGGCCTGCTGTTCATCTCGCACGACATCGCCGTCGTGTCCGAGCTCTGCGACCGGATCATCGTCATGTACGCGGGCTTCATCGTGGAGGAGGCGGCGACCGCGGACCTGCTCGAATCGCCCGCGCATCCGTACACGTCGGTGCTGCTCGCGGCCAGCCCGCGCATGGGGCTGGACAAGAGCCGGCCGCTGGTCGCCATCGACGGCCGCATGCCGGGCCCGGACGCCGACCTGCCCGGCTGCTACTTCGCGGCGCGCTGCCCGCGCGCCGACGCCACCTGCCTGTCCGACCGCCCGCCCCTGCGCGAGCTGGCCGACGGCCGCCGCGCCGCCTGCTGGCATCCGCTCACCGAACCCGGCGACGTGCCGACCAGCGAAGGGGCGACGATCTGATGGCCGCGTCTGACGCGTTGACCTGCGAAGGAGTGTCGATCTGATGGCCGCCCTGTCGGTCGGGGACCTCACGGTCCGGTACGGCTCCGTCACGGCCGTCCGCGGCGTCTCCTTCGACGTCGCGGCCGGCTCCGTGCTCGGCCTCGTGGGCGAGTCCGGCTCCGGCAAGAGCACGGTGGCCCGCGCCCTCGTCGGGCTGACGCCGGCCACGGGAAGCATGCGGATCGACGGCGCCGACCTGTCGTCCCGCCAGGCGCGCCGCCGGGTGCAGCTGGTGTTCCAGGACTCGCGCAGCTCGCTGGACCCCCGCTACACCGTGGAGCAGTGCGTGGCGGAGGGACTCACGGGGGTGCGCGGGCGGGCCGCGTCGGCGCGGGTGGCCGAACTGCTCGACCTGGTCTCGCTCGATCCCGCCGTCGCCGGGTCCCGTCCCGGCGACCTGTCCGGGGGTCAGCGGCAGCGGGTGGCGATCGCCAGGGCGCTCGCGGCCCGGCCCGACGTGGTGATCGCCGACGAGGTGACCGCCTCGCTCGACGTGTCGGTGCAGGCGGTCGTGCTGAACCTGCTCCGCCGGCTGCGGGCCGAGCTGGGGCTGACCATGATCTTCATCAGTCACAACCTCGCCGTCGTCGAGTACATGTGCGACGACCTGGCCGTGATGTTCGACGGCCGCATCGTCGAGTACGGGGCCGTCGGCGAGGTGATCGGGCGGCCCGAGCATCCGTACACGCGGTCCCTGCTGGCGGCCGTACCGGAGATCGGGCAGCGCCGGCTGCTGTCGGAGTCCGACGTGGAGGCCTCCGCGGTCACCGACCCGGCCTCGGCGGGAGGCTGCGCCTACCGGCTGCGTTGCCCGATCGGGCCGGCCGCGAACCCGGAGCGGGAGATCTGCGTGACCACGGAGCCGGCCGCCACGGCGGCGCACGCGCACCACGCCGCCTGCCACTTCGCCCGCGAACTGGACGATCCGGTCGGCCCGCGCGGCTGAGCCGTCAGCGGGCCGGTGGGGCGGTGCTGGCGCGGACGATGAGTTTCGTGGACAGCTCGACGCGGCCCTGCGGCAGGTCGGCACCGTCCTCGTGGGCGAGGAGCGTGCGGATGGCCAGCGCGCCCAGCTCCGCGATCGGCTGCCGCACCGTCGTCAGCGGCGGCGAGATCCACTGCGCCACCGGCACGTCGTCGAAGCCCACCACGCTCATGTCGTGCGGCACGGACAGGCCCCGCTGCTGGATCGCGGCGTAGACGCCGGTCGCCTGCTCGTCGTTGGCGGCGAAGATCGCCGTGGGCGGCTCGGGCAGGTCGAGCAGGGTCAGCGCCGACTTCAGGCCGGAGGAGTAGTGGAAGTCGCCGTGCTCGACGAGCCCGTCGTCCGGCGGGATGCCCGCCCGCTCCAGCGCGGCCCGGTAGCCGGCCAGCCGGGCCTGGCTGCACAGGAAGCGCATCGGCCCGGTGATCGCCGCGATCCGCCGGTGGCCGAGCTCGATCAGGTGCCGGGTGGCGGCCAGTCCGCCGCCCCAGTTGCCCGCGCCGATCGACGGGTCGTCGGAGTCGACGTCGCCGACCGGATCGACGAGGATCACCGGCACGCCGAGCTGCGCGATCCGCTTGTGGTCGGCCGGCGACAGCTCCGACAGCGCGAGGACGATGCCGCGCGAGCCGCGGTCGGAGACGTCCTCCAGCCACTGCTGGGCCCGTCTCGGCCCGCTGTCCAGCACCGAGACGACGATGCCGACCCGCGCGGCCCGCGCCGCCGCCTCCCCGCCGCGGATCATCTCGGCGGCCCAGGGCGTGCTCGCGTCGTTGAACAGCATCTCGATCAGGCCGCCGCGCCGGCCCGCCGCCACGGCCCGCTTCGTCCGTTTGGTGGGGACGTAACCGCGCTCGACCAGCATCGTTTCGATCTGGGCCCGCGTGGCCGGCGCCACGTCCGCACGCCCGTTGAGCACCTTCGACACGGTGGCCCGCGAGACGCCGGCCGCGGCGGCGATATCGGCGACGGTGACCCGCCGTTCGACTGAGTCAGACACCAAGACATGCTCCATTGCGGAAACCGGGCTTCACTGTCGCAGCTACCATCGTAGGGGCCGCGAGACAGCCGGACCGAACCTCGGGAACGCCGCTACGACGGCGGCCCGCCGGCCGGCCACCGTCCGCCGCACGGCGGCGCGCCGGCCGCCCGGTCACCGCGTTCACATCCATCCGCCGTCGACGATCCAGTTCTGGCCTGTGCACATCGCGCTGTCGTCGGCCGCCAGCCAGAGCACCATGCGGGCCACGTCGGCCGGCATGACGTGCTCGCGCAGCGACTGCGCTCCGCGTACCTTCTCCAGCGTCTCCGGCGTGGCCCACAGCGCGAGCTGCCGCTCGGTGAGGACCCAGCCGGGGATGACGCAGTTGACCCGGATCCGGTCCGGGCCCAGCTCACGCGCCAGGGTGCGGGTCATGCCCTCGATGGCGGCCTTGGCCGCGATGTAGACGGGCAGCCCGACGAAGTCCGCGTGCGCGCTGATCGAGCCGAGGTTGATGATCGAGCCGCCGCCGAGCTCCCGCATGCCGGCCGTGACCGCCTGGATGGCGAAGAAGTGGTGACGCAGGTTGACCGCCATCCCGTTGTCCCAGAACGCCGCGTCGACGGCCCCGGTGTCGTGGCGTTCGTCGTTGGCGGCGTTGTTGACCAGGATCGAGATCGGGCCGAGCTCCGTCTCCACGGCCGCCACCGCCGCTCGTACCTGCTCGACGTCGCGCACGTCGGCGGGGACGAACAGGGGCTTCGGGCAGTCCAGGGCGGCGATCCGGCCGAGCAGCCGTTCGGCGCCCTCGGCGTCGATGTCGGCGAAACCGACCCGGACGCCCTGCGCGGCCAGGGCGGTGACGAACTCCGATCCGAGCCCGGTCGAGCCGCCGCTGACGAAGGCGACGCGGTCGCGCAGGCTGGGATAGACGGCGTAGCGCGGCTCCCCGGTCTCGGCGGCCTCGGCAGCAGGTGATGCGATGGTCATGGCGACCCCCAGGGCAGTAGCACGCCTCGGCCGACCGAGCCGCCGGCCAGGTCGGCGAAGGCCGCGTTGACGTGGTCCAGCGGATAGCTCCGGCCGATGAGCTCGCCGAGCGGCAGGCGGCCGGCGAGGTACAGGTCGAACAGCCGGGGCAGGTCGATGAGCGGGTTGGCGGAGCCGTACAGGCTGCCGACCACCCTCTTCTCCCGCTGCACCAGCAGGTTCAGCGGGACGGCGAACGTGGTCCCGACCGCGCCCAGGCCGACCGCGACGAGCGTCCCGCCGGGGCGGAGCACGTCGAAGGCCGTCTCCAGCGTGGCCGGGCGGCCGATGGCCTCGATCGCCCATTCGGCGCCGCGCGGCCGGATGTCCCTGACGGCGGCGGCGACGTCCTGGCTGGAGGCGTCCACGGTGTGGGTGGCGCCCAGCCGGGCCGCCATGGCGAGACGCTCGGCGACGACGTCGACGACGATGATCGGGTTGGCGCCGGCCAGCCGGGCGCCGAGCACGCTGGACAGCCCGACGCCGCCCGCGCCGAAGATCACGATGGCGTCGCCCGCGCACTCCCCCACGGCGTTGAGCACCGCGCCGACGCCGGTGATGACGGCGCACCCGGCGATGGCCGCGATCTCGGGCGGCACCTCCGGCGGGACCGGCACCACGGCGCGCTCGGAGACGACGCAGTATTCGGCGAAGCAGGACACGCCGAGCAGGTGATGGACTCGCGTGTCGCCGTCCCTGAGCCGGGTGGTGCCGTCGAGCAGGCCGCCCGAGCTGGCCTGGATGCCCGCCGCCTCGCACAGGGCGGGCCGTCCGGCCAGGCAGTAGGGGCACTGGCCGCACCGGGGCCGCCACATCAGGCAGACCCGGTCGCCGGCCTGCAGCCCGGTGACGCCGGGGCCGACCTCCTCGATCACGCCGGCGCCCTCGTGGCCCGGCACGACCGGGAGCGGGCAGCGCAGGTCGCCGGTCAAGTAGTGCTGGTCGCTGTGGCAGACGCCCGCCGCCTCGACCCGGACCAGGACCTCTCCCGCGTGCGGCGGATCGAGGCGTAGATCGCGGACGGCAAGGGGGGCTCCGACGTGTTCCAGCAGTGCGGCTCTCATCTGCCCCCTCCGGTCACCCTCGCCAGCCGGCCGGCGAACGAGGAGACGGGGTCACTCGTCCGGCGACGTGCTGCTCGGGTCTGAGCTCGATCGTTGTAACGGTAGATGTCACGAACAGTTGACGTCAACAGTTTCGGAACTTTCGACCGTCCTGGTCGGAGAATGTCAGGCC
Organism: Nonomuraea fuscirosea; assembly: GCF_035917475.1. Classification (NCBI taxonomy): domain Bacteria; kingdom Bacillati; phylum Actinomycetota; class Actinomycetes; order Streptosporangiales; family Streptosporangiaceae; genus Nonomuraea; species Nonomuraea fuscirosea. The sequence continues at coordinate 6,904,421 of NZ_CP109074.1, forward strand.
GCCGTACGGGTGTCCCACCGGGTCGGACGGCGGCGATCCGTCGCGGGATGGCCCGATGACATGGGGATATGTCGAGCATGGGGAGGGCGTTCGCCGCCCGGCGCTTGGGTCGTGATGCCTCGAAACTCGCTTCGACAGGATCGGAACTGCTCGACTGGAAGAGTCGGACGCCAGCCGAGGTCCGCGGCCCGGACTCGGGCGTCCGGGGAGTAACACGGACATCATGGGTATCCTCCGGAAATGCCCCCTAGGACCGTGCTGACCTGCCCCCAGCCCGAACTCGTCGCGGTCTACCAGGCCGCCCTGCGCAACCTGCTCGACGTCAACACGAACGGCGGGATCATCCGCGCCGGCGGCGGCTACCCGACCCCCTGGACCAGGGACGCCTCGATCAACTCCTGGTACGCGGCCAGCCTCCTGTCCCCTGACGCCGCCCGCGACACCCTCATGGCCGTCACCGGCGGCGGTCTCGTCCAGCAGGACGACCAGTGGTGGGACCAGATCATCTGGGCCGTCGCCGCCTGGCACCACGTGCTGGTGACCGGCGACGAGGAGTTCCTGGCCCGCGCGTACCCGATCGCCGCGGCGACGATGGAGGTCCTGGACAAGGAGCGGCTCGACGGCAGGTACGGGCTCTACCGCGGCGGCGCCGTCATGCAGGACGGCATCTCCGGCTACCCGGAGCCGCCCAACGACCCCGCCGTCGGCTCCAGCTTCGTGCTCGACTATCCGGAGGCGCACCGGATCATGTGCCTGTCCACCAACGCCGTCTACGCCGGGGCACACCGGGCGCTGGCCCGGATGGCGGCCGCGCTCGGCGCCGACGCGCGGCCGCACCTGGAGCGCGCCGACGCCACGGCCGCCGCGGTGAACCGGTGGCTGTGGCGCGAGGAGGCCGGACTGTACGGCTACTTCCTGCACGAGGACGGCCGGCTGGATCCGCACCAGGAGGCACTCGGGCTGGCCATGGCGATCCTGTTCGGGGTGGCGGACGAACGGCGGGCCGCCCTCGTCGCGGCCAACACACACCGCGAGCCGCGCGGCGTGGTCAACGTCTGGCCGCACTTCGACCGGTACGGCCCCGAACGTCCCGGCCGCCACAACGCGATCTGCTGGCCGATGGTGATGGGCGTGTGGGGCGACGCGATGGCGCGCGGCGGCCGGCCGGACCGCTTCCTGGAAACGCTGACGGACCTGCTCGGCCTGTACGGCTGCGGGCCAGCCGACGGCGACCCGGCCGACGCGAGCCCCACCGGCGGCGCGGGATTGTACGAGGTCTACCACGCGATCACCGGCGTCCCCGACGGCGGCTGGCAGCAGGGCCGGCAGTGGCCCTCGGAGCCCGACCAGACCTGGTCGGCCACGACCCTGCTCGGCCTGGTGCACCACGGCCTGTTCGGGATCAGGTTCGAGCCGGAGGGCCTGCGCTTCTCCCCCGCCGTACCCGCGCACTGGACCGAGGCCACACTGAGCGGCCTGCGCTACCGCGGCATGACCCTGGACCTCACCGTCGTAGGGGGCGGCACCCGGGTACGCGACGCCCGCCTCGACGCCCGCCTCGACGCCCGCCCGGCGGACCTGATCCCGGCGGACCTCACCGGCCACCACGACGTCCGGCTCACACTCACCTGAAGAGCCTGGTGAGAAGCCCGATGCGCCCGCGGTGAAAGGAGCGAAAAAGCTCTCGGGGTATTCACGTGATCGCCTGCGCCACCTAACGTCTTTTCCTATCGGGGTCCTCCATCGGTCACACAGAAGGGGAGGAGATGGCCGATATGACGGATACGGCGGCGCAGGACGGCACCAGTTCCGACGACGGTTTAGCCCGCGACGACTACGCCCTGCAGCGGGTCCCCCACCACGCCCGATACGGCTGGCTCACCGTCGCCGTACAACGGTTCGGCATGTTGTCCGCGCTGTCGCAGTTCCTGCTTGGCGCCACTCTCGGCATGGGCATGCGCTTCTGGGACGCCGTGCTCGCCATCACCCTCGGCGCGGTCATCCTCGAAGTGGTGGCCATCGCGATCGGCATCGCCGGCATGCGCGAGGGCCTGTCCACCGCCGTGCTCGCCCGCTGGTCGGGCTTCGGCCGGTACGGCTCCGGGATCATCGGCGTGGTGATCGCGGTGTCCCTGCTCGGCTGGTTCGGCGTGCAGTCCGGCGTCCTCGCCCAGGGGCTCGCCTCCCTCCTCGGCGGGCCTCCGGTGTGGGTGTGGGCGATCCTGTCCGGGCTCGCCATCACCGCCATCGTCGTGCACGGGTTCGCCGGCATGGCCTGGACCGCGTGGATCACCGTCCCCGCCTTCCTCGCGCTGGCCGGCTGGGCCATCGCCGTCGAGCTGGGCCGGCAGGACCTCGGCGGCCTGATCGCCTCGGCGCCGCCGGGCCCGGCCCTCAGCCTGGCTGAGGCCACCACCATCGTGGCCGGCGGTTTCATCGTCGGCGCGGTCATCTCGCCCGACATGACCCGGTGGAACCGCAGCGCCGCCGACGTCGTCAAGCAGACCGTGCTCGGCATCACCCTCGGCGAGTACGTGATCGCCCTGGTCGGCGTGCTGCTGGCGCACGCGCTGCGCACCGGCGACGTGATCGCCATCGTCACCACCACCTCCGGCGCCGTCGGCACGATCGTGCTGGTCAGCGCCACCCTCAAGATCAACGACTGGAACCTGTACGCCGCCAGCCTCGGCACCACCAACGCCCTGCACACCGCGTTCGGCGTGCGCGCCAACCGCGCGGTCGTCACCGTCGCGCTCGGCGTCGTCGGCACGGGCCTGGCCGCCGCCGGCATCCTCGACCACCTCATCGGCTTCTTCACCCTGCTCGGCGTGGCCATCCCCCCGATCGCGGGCATCATGGTCGCCGAGTACTACGTGGTGCGCCGCTGGCGCGGCGACCTCGACGCCTCCCGGGCCTCGGGACAGCTGCCAGCGTCCGCGCCCGGCTGGGTTCCGGCCGCGCTGCTCATCTGGCTCGTCTCCTCCCTCGTGGGTCACTATCTGACGTGGGGCATCCCCGCGCTCAACGCCCTGCTCGTCGCGTTCGTCCTGTACGCCGTCGCGGGCCGCCTCCGCCGCACCGGCTCCCCCTCCTCCCCCTGACCGGACCTTCACTCCCCCTTCAGACAGGAGCTCTTCGTGCGCGTTGGGATCGACGTGGGCGGCACCCACACCGACGCCGTCCTCATGGACGGGTCCACGGTGGTGGCCGAGGTGAAGGCGGCGACCACGGCCGACGTGACCGGCGGCATCGTCGCCGCGTCGCGGCGGCTGCTCGACGGCGGCGGCGTCGACCGGAGCGCCGTCGACGGCGTCATGATCGGCACGACGCACTTCACCAACGCCTTGGTGACCGGCCGCCGGCTGGCGCCGACCGGGATCGTCCGGCTGGCGCTGCCGGCGACCGCCGCCCTGCCGCCGCTGGTCGACTGGCCGGAACGGCTGGCCCAGGCGATCCGGCCGAGCGTCCATCTGTGCCACGGCGGCCACGAGTTCGACGGCCGCCCGATCTCGCCGCTCGACCCGGACGAGCTCAAGCGCGTGGCCGCCGACCTGGCCGCGCGCGACATCCGTACCGTCGCCATCAGCTCGGTGTTCTCCCCCGTCAACGCCGAGCTGGAGGAGGCCGCGGCGGCGATCCTGCTCGCGGAGCTGCCGCACCTGCACGTCAGCCTCTCCCACCAGATCGGCCGGATCGGGCTGCTGGAACGCGAGAACGCCACCATCGTCAACGCCTGCCTGCGCGACCTGGCCGGCGAGATCGTGGACGCCTTCGCCCAGGCCCTGGCCACGGTCGGCGTACGCGCGCCGCTGTTCCTGTCGCAGAACGACGGCACGCTCATGGACGCCGGGCACACCCGCCGCTATCCGGTGCGCACGTTCGCGTCCGGCCCCACCAACAGCATGCGCGGCGCGGCATTCCTCTCGGGGCTGAGCGACTGCGCCGTGGTCGACATCGGCGGCACCACCACCGACGTCGGCATGCTGTCCGGCGGCTACCCCCGGCAGGCGAGCGGCGAGGTCGACATCGGCGGCGTACGGACGAACTTCCGCATGCCCGACGTGCTGTCGATCGGGCTCGGCGGCGGCAGCCGGGTCACCTCCACGCCGGAGCTCACCATCGGCCCGGACAGCGTCGGTTACCAGCTCACCGAGCACGCGCTGGTCTTCGGCGGCCAGGTGCTGACCGCGACCGACCTGGCCGTGGCCGCCGGGCTGGCCGACGTCGGCGACGCCTCCCTCGTCCGCGGCCTGGATCCCGGGCTGGTCCGGCGGGGCGTCGCCCGGATGTCCGCGACGGTCGCCGACCTGGTCGACCGGATGCGGGTCACGCCCGAGCCGCTGCCGGTGGTCATCGTGGGCGGCGGCGGCGTGCTGATGCCGCCCGACCTGCCCGGCATCCCCGCCACGCACCGGCCCGAGCACGGCGCGGTGGCCAACGCCATCGGCGCCGCCATCGGGCAGATCGGCGGGGACGTCGACCGGCTGTTCGCCGTCACGGCCTCCGCCACCCGCGAGGACATCCTCGAACAGGCCCGCGCCGAGGCCATCGAACGGGCGGTCGCGGCCGGCGCCTCGCCCGGCAGCGTGCGGATCGCCGACGTCAGCGAGGTGCACGTGCCGTACCTGCCGGGCAACGCCGTCCGGGTGCGCGTCAAAGCGGTCGGCGACCTCGACCTGAGTGTGATGGCCTCTCCCGACGAGGAACAGGAGCAGCAGTGGGCTACGAGCTGACCGTGGAAGGGCTGCGCGATCTCGCCGAAGGCGCCGCCGTGCTGGGGACGGGCGGTGGCGGCGATCCGTACATCGGCCGGCTGCTGGTGGAACAGCAGCTCCACGCCGGGCGCGGCATCCGCGTCATCGGCGTGGACGAACTGCCCGACGACGCGCTCGTGCTGCCCAGCGCCATGATGGGCGCTCCCACGGTGTTCGTGGAGAAGGCGCCGTCGGGGGCGGGCAACGTGATAGCGCTGCGGGCGCTGGAACGGCACCTGGGCCGTACGGCGGCCGCCACGATGCCGATCGAGTGCGGCGGGATCAACTCCATGATGCCGCTGCTGCTCGGCGCCCAGACCGGACTGCCCGTCGTGGACGCGGACGGCATGGGCCGGGCCTTCCCCGAGTTGCAGATGGAGACGTTCGCCGTCTACGGGGTGCCGGGCTCGCCCATGTCGATCGCCTCCGACCACGGCGACAGCGGCATCATCGACGCCGTCGGCAACCGGCGCATGGAGCGGCTGGCGCGCGCCATGACGGTGGAGATGGGCGGGGCCGCCTACATCTGCGACTACCCGATGGACGCGGCGACCGTACGCCGTACCGCCATCCCGGGGACGCTCTCGCTCGCCATGAAGCTCGGCGCCGCGCTGCGCGTGGCCCGCGCCGAGCACGCCGACCCGTTCGAGCGGCTGAGCGAGGCGCTGGCCGGCACGATCTACACGCACGGCATCGTGCTGTTCACCGGCAAGGTGGTGGACGTCGACCGCCGCACGACCGGCGGCTTCGCCCGCGGCACGGTCACGCTGGCCGCGGGCGACGACCCGGCCGACGAGATGGTGATCACGTTCCAGAACGAGCACCTGATCGCCCGCCGCGGCGGGCGGGTGGCCGCGATCGTGCCCGACCTGATCTGCACCCTGAACAGCGAGACCGGCCGGCCGGTCACCACCGAGGCGCTCGCCTACGGCCAGCGGCTGGCCGTCTACGCGATCTCGACCCCCGGCCTCATGCGCACCCCTGAGGCGCTGGCCTGCTTCGGCCCCGAGGCGTTCGGGCTGAGCGAGCCCTACGTCCCGGTCGAGCGGCTGACCGGCGAGCCGTCCCCGTCGCCCGCGTGATCGGCCATCATGGGGCGATGACACGTGGCACGGTGAAGTTCTGGAAGGCCGACAAGGGCTGGGGAGCCATCTCCTCCCCTGAGCTTCCGGCGGGACGCGACGCGTTCGCGCACTTCAGCGAGGTGGTGGGAAGCGGCTACCGGATCCTCGCGGAAGGCGACGAGGTCGAGTTCGACGTCGTCGAACGGTCACAGGACAGCTTCGGCTACGTGGCCGAGAACATCCGCAAGCAGTGACGCCCGCGCCGGTCAGCCGTGCAGCGAGGACGCCGGTGGCTGGGTGGGGGTGGGCTGGGGGACGGTCAGGACGAAGCCGCTGGCGGGGCGGGTGGGGATGCGGCGCAGCGAGATGGTCAGGTCCTGGTCGGGGACGGCGTAGTCGAGCCGGGCCAGGCGGACCGCGAGGGTCTGGAGCAGGGCGAGGGTGATCTGCTCCCCGGGGCAGCGGTGGCCGGTGCCCGGGTCGCCGCCGCCCTGCGGAATCAGCTCGTACGGCCCCAGCTCGCGCCCCGCGAAGCGCCCCGGGTCGAAGGTGTACGGCTCGGCCCACAGCTCGGGGTCGTGGTTCTGCCCGTAGACGTCGAGCAGCACCAGGGTGCCCTCGGGGATGCGTTCCCCGGCCCAGGTCAGGTCACGGGCCGCGATGCCGCCGACGAACGGCGCGAACGGGTAGAACCGGCGCACCTCCTGGGCGAACGCCTCGGTGTGGGCCGCGTCCCCGTCGCGCAGCGCCTTGCGGTGTTCCGGCCAGCGGTGCAGGGCGTGGGCGGCGAACGTCACGTACCAGGCCACCGCCGCGGTCGGGCGGATGATGTTGAGCAGTTCCACCGCCGCCGTCCCGGCGTCGAGCGGCTTGCCGCCGGCGCCGCGGTAGTTGACGACCACGTCGAGGGCCGAGCCCGCCGGCGCGGTGCCGGTACCGTCGCGCAGGTCGCCGACCAGGTCGGCCAGCCACGCCTCGCGCCGGGCCCTGGCCAGCCGGCCGCGCCAGTGCCGTGGGCCGCCGCTGCCGAACCCGTCCACCATCGCCGTGAGGTCGGCGGCCAGGTCCGGCACCTCGGCGTCGCTGATCGGGATGCCCGCCCACCGGCACACGCCCGCGGTCAGGACCTCCGCGGCCTGCTCGAAGAGCACGACCCGGCGGCCGGCTCCCCACCTGCCGGCCGCCTCGTCCCAGGCCGCGCCCGTGTGCGCCGCCAGCGAGCCGACGCCGACCCCGGTCAGCAGCGACAGGAACATCGCCTTGCGCACGCGATGGCCGGCGCCGTCCAGGGTGTGCACCGCGCCGCGCCCGACCAGCGTGCTCCTGATCGGCTCGGGCAGCGCGGTACGGCGGCGGACGTTGTCGTCGTCGTAGAAGAAGCGCGCCGCCTCCGGCCCGCGCAGGCCCACGGTCCGGTGACCCAGCAACCGGGTGTGCGCCACCGGCCCATGGGAGCGCCGCAGCAGGCCGGGCAGCCACCCGTACCCTTCGAGGAGGAGGAAGAGCGTGTCGTCCAGCACCAGCATGAGATCAGTCCCTGCCCTCAAGGTCACCGGCGAAACGACCGCGCGCCCGCCGGTCAGACGGTGTCATGATCGGAACCGCCGCGTCCGTCACGAGGGCGGGCCGCGGGGACGAGATCCGCGCCGCGCAGCCCCGAGTAAGGGCCGGCCGCGCCCAGCCCCGCGGTCTGGATGACCCGGCTGATGTCGGTGGGGGTGATCAGGCCGATCAGGCGGCCGGCCTGATCCAGCACCACGGCGCGCCCGTCCGTGCAGCCGCCCATCCGGTCGAGCAGGTCGGTCAGCGCCTCCTCCGGAGCCGCCTGTGGCACCTCCCGCGGCGGGCAGGCGATGTCGCGCAGCAGGGTGTCCGGCCGGCGATCCGGGGGCACCCGGCGGATGCGGTTGAGCGTCACCAGCCCGACGAACGCGCCGTTCTCGTCCACCAGGGGGTACGTGGACAGGCGCTGACGCATCACGACCCCTTCGATGAGGCTCGACACGGTCTCGTCGGGGTGGGCGGCGACGGGCGGGCCGGACATCACGTCGCCCACCCGCACGCCGTACAGTGCCGTGCCCAGCCGGGCGTGCTGCTCCTCGGCGCTGGCCGCGTTCACCAGGAACAGGCCGATCAGGGCGAGCCACAGTCCCTCGAACCCGCTGCCGGTGACGACCTGGAGGAAGCCGAGGGCGATGAGCACGTAGCCGAACACCCGGCCGGCGCGGGCCGCGGCGATCGCCGCCCGCGCCCGGTCTCCCCAGCGCGCCCACAGGGCCGCGCGCAGCACCCGGCCGCCGTCCAGCGGCGCCGCGGGGATGAGGTTGAACACCGCGAGCAGGACGTTCACCGCGGCGAGGTAGGAGAACATGCCGGCCAGCAGGGCCGGGCCTCCCGCGGCCGCGACCAGCCCTGCCAGGACGCCGAAGACCACGCCGGCGAGCAAACTCGCTCCCGGCCCCACGACGGCGATCTTCAGGTCGGCGCCCGGCGAGCGCGGCTCACCGCGCAGCTCGGCCACCCCGCCGAGCAGCCACAGCGTGATCCGCTCGACCTCGATGCCGTGGCGCCGCGCCGTCACGGCGTGGGCCAGCTCGTGCGCGAGCAGGGACGCCAGGAACAGCACCGCCGAGGCCAGCCCGGCCAGCAGGTAGACCACCGGCGAGTAGCCGGGGAAGACCACGGGGAAGCGCCCGAGGGCCAGCCCGGCCACCAGGATCACGACGATGACGAGCACGCTCAGGTTGAGGCCGACCTGGACGCCGGCTATGCGGCCCAGAGGGATCGAGGAGCGCATCATTCCTCCTGCCGTTCGGTGCCGCATCCCGTACCCGGACGTGACGGGATGTCACGCGGCGTGAACGTCTCCTCCCCCTACCCCGACATAACGGGAGGTCACATGGCATATCCGCATTCTTGGACGTACGGCGCCTTCCGGGGTCGCGTTCTTCGGGCCTACGGCGGGCTCAGTCGAGGAATTCGACGTAGCCGTCCGTTCCGTGCACGCGGATGCGCTGTCCGTCCTTGATCAGCCGGGTGGCTCGTTCGACCCCCACCACGGCCGGCAGCCCGTACTCCCGCGCGATCACCGCGCCGTGCGTCATGAGGCCGCCCACCTCCGTCACCAGCCCGGCGACGGTCACGAACAGCGGGGTCCAGCTCGGGTCGGTGAAGGCGGTGACCAGGATGTCGCCCGGCTCCAGGTCGGCCCGCGCCATGTCCGTGACGACACGGGCCCGGCCCTCGACCGTCCCGGCCGAGACCGGCAGCCCGGTCAGCGCGCCTTCGGGCGCGTCGTCACGCCGGTACTCGCCGGTCAGGGCCTCCCCGTCCGAGGTGAGGACTCTGGGCGGGGTGAGCGTCTCGTACGAACGGAACGCCTCCCGCCTTTCCCGGACGAGTCCGGCGTCCACCTCACCCGTGCCCACGACCTCGCGCAGCTCCTCGAACCGGAGGAAGAAGATGTCCTCCCGCTCGCGCAGGACGCCCGACCGGACGAGGCGGTCGGCTTCGCGGAGCAGCGCCTTCTTGTAGACGAAATAGCGGCTGATCATGCCGTACTTCGGATATTCACGGTAGCCGGCGAAAGCGCGGACGCGGTCGATCATGCGCTTGGTCTCCGCGGCCTTCCCCGCACCGTCCGGCAGGGCGCGCAGGCGGGCCAGCACGTCCCGCTCCTTGCGCAGCGCCTCCTCCAGGCCCTGCTCGAAGTGCCGTTTGGCGGCGCCGGGCGGGAAGTTCCTGACGTTGCCGAGGAGGGCGGGCAGGAGCATGGCCGGGTTCTCGCTCCAGCGCGTCCTGGTGATGTCGATCTCGCCCGCGCACCGCATGCCGTACTTGTCCAGATATTTCCTGATAGCGTCCCGTGCCTCCGGTCCGCCGTCCAGCGCGGCCAGCTCGTCCAGGAAGGCGTCCCCTTCCCGGCCCTCGTCCGCGACACGCTGCAGGAACGCGACCAGCCCGGCGTGCGGCCGGATCGTGTCCGCGACGTCGAGCAGTTCCAGGCCCATCTCGGACGTGACGTTGTGCGGGACGGACTGCGTGAGCACGTCGGCCGCGTTCTTCTCGCCCAGCCACTCCTCGAGGTGCTCGTTGAGCCACCAGCTCGCCTCCATCCCCGTCATGATCAGCGGAAGGCCCCGTGGGTCGAACAGGACGCGCCTCAGCTCGGTGATGTCGTCCGCGACGTAGTCGAACAGCGCCGTCCCCGACCTGTCCTCGATCTCGCGCCGCAGGGTGAGCAGGGACTCCTCGCTGCGCCGGATCAGCTCGGTGACGAGGGCCGGATCGGGCTCGGGCGCGTCCTGGCCGACCCCGGCCGGCACCGCGGTGGGGGGCGCGGCGGCGGGATCGTCGTCCGGCGCCGTGCGGATGAAGTCGCCGCGGCCGAGGACGGTCTGCAGCGCGTCCCGCATGAGCGGATCCGACTTTCCGATCATCTCCAGCATGTTCGCGCGGCTGGTCGGCGTGGCCAGATAGGGGGCCATGTCGACGAACAACCGCCCGCCCGCCTCGTACATCGGGCGCAGGGTCGTCCGCTGCCACATGGACAGCCCCAGCGGCTTCATCGCGTCCGTCATCATCTGCTGGTGACCGACGGAGACGTAGACGTGGTTCTCCTCGTCGGCGGCCTCGGGGATGGGGAACAGGGTGGTGATCGGCCGGCTCTGCACGATGTGGAAGTCGTCGCCCGCCAGGCACCACTCGATGTCCTGGGGGCGGCCGAAGTGCGCCTCGATGTGCCGGCCGAGCCGTACCAGCCGCAGAATCTGGGCGTCGGTCAGCGCCGGCCGCGTCTGCCGCCCGGCCTCGACCGGCGCGTCCTCGACGCCGCCGCCGCGCGACGCCTGGACGGAGCGCGTCTTGGTGGCGACCGCCGTGCTGACGACCTGGTCGTCGCGCACCGTGTAGACGTCCCCGGCGACCAGGCCGGCGACGAGCGCCTCGCCGAGCCCCCAGCCGGCCTCCACGGTGGCGACCTTACGGTTCGAGGTCACCGGGTCCGCGGTGAACAGGATCCCGGCCGCGTCGGGGAACACCATCCGCTGGACGACGACGGCCATCCGTACCTTGCGGTCGTCGAAGCCGTTACGGCGCCGGTACGTCACCGCCCGCTCGGTGAACAGCGAGGCCCAGCACCGCCGGACGTGCAGCAGGACCGCGTCCAGGCCCACGACGTTGAGGTAGGAGTCCTGCTGGCCGGCGAAGGACGCGGTCGGCAGGTCCTCGGCCGTGGCGCTGGAACGCACCGCGCAGGAGGTCCCCTCCCCCAGCCGGGCGAGCGCCGCGCCGATCTCCGCCACCAGGTCGCCGGGCAGCGTGACGCCTTCGACGACGCGGCGGATCTCGGCGCTCAGCGCGCCGATCGCCTCGCGGTCGCCCGGATCCACCCGCGACAGCAGGTCGAGCTGAGCGTCGAGCGACGACGTCCCGGCCATGATCCGCTGGAAGGCGTCCGTCGTGACGCAGAAGCCGTCCGGCACGCGGACGCCCTCGACCGCGGAGAGCTCGCCGAGGTGCGCCCCCTTCCCGCCGACCTCCGCGACCTTCGTCGAGTTGATCTGGTCGAAATGCATGACATAAGCCAATTTCCGTCGCTCCATCGTTCGTCTGGTCGATTGGCAACGGGCAGTATGGAGCACTTTTCGATTTCTCATGAGGTACGGGGATCTGCTATACAGTGAAACTGGGGGAGGGTACCGTTACCTCCCGGCTCGACGCCCCTCGTACGGACCGCCTCGATCCTTCCGGCGCCCGTACGACCAGGCCCCCACCACGAGCGCGCAGCCCAGCCCGCCGAAGGCCAGCCCGCCGAAGAGAATCATCCACGTGACGTCCCCGCTGCTGGTGAACGGCGCCGGCGGCGCGAACGGCGGGATCACCCCGACCAGGCTGAGCGGCACCATGACCAGCAGGACGATCCCGTACCCGCCCAGGCACACCCCCACTCCCCAGGCCGGGACCAGCGGCAGCAGCGCGGGCACCCGCCGCCCGGCGACCAGCGGCATCCACCGCGGGAACACTCTCCCCCACCGGTACACCAGCCCGAGGGCGAGGAACACGCCGAGCAGCGCCGCCACCACCGTCAGATCCACACCGACGGCCGCCAGCGCCCGGTAGACGGCACCCCCGTCACTCTCGATCCCCCGCCGCCAGGCCTGCCCGGTCACACCCAGGACATCACCCCCGAGCGTCCACACGCTCTTCACCACCGCCCACGGCACCAGCCCGCACAGCAGCAGCCAGACCACCACCCTGACCCGCGACGAAGCAGCCACATCACCCTCCAGCCCTCGAACACCGCACCAACTCTCAGCCCACGGCGCGGGTCGCGCCTCCCCCGCAAGGGGGAAGCATTCACCCCTCGGCACCTGGCTCTTGCCGTCCGCGCGCGTTATGGAGCCCCGACGCCACCTCTCCTCCGGTCGACAGCGGACGTGAACCTCCGTATGTCGAGTCCTCTTCATCTGGAAACAGGCACCACAACGCGAGGTTGATGACACAATGTGACCATGCGGCCACCCCGAGCGAAGTACTTCAACACCACCGGCCCCTGTGATCCGCGGCTGCACTACATGCTGCCTCCCACGCCACGGCTTCCCCAGGCGCGGGAGCTGATCGAGATGGACCGCTACTTCGTGCTGCACGCGCCCCGGCAGACCGGCAAGACGACCATGCTGCGCACCCTGGCCGCCGACCTGACCGCCGAGAGCGACATCGCCGCCCTGACGTTCTCCTGCGAACGCGCTGGAACCACCGGCGATGACATCGGCGCCGCCGAGACGATCCTGCTGCAATCCATGCGACGGGCCACCGAGGTGCTGGAATGGCCGAAGGAACTCCTACCCCCGGACCCCTGGCCGCAGTTCCCGGTAAGAACACAGTTCGGAGAGGCGGTGAGCGCGTGGAGCCGCCGCTGCCCACGCCGCCTGGTACTGCTCATCGACGAGATCGACGCCCTGCAGGGCAACAGCCTGGTCAGCATCCTCAACCAGCTCCGCGACGGCCACAACATCCGGCCAGATGGCTACCCGTTCCCCGCGTCCGTGGTGCTGTGCGGGCTGCGTGACCTGCGCGACTACAAGATCGCCTCCGGCGGCGCCGCCGACCGGCACAACGCGGCCAGCCCGTTCAACATCCTCGCCGACTCACTGCGCCTGGACGACTTCTCCGCCGATCAGATCGCTGAGCTGTACGACCAGCACACTCAGGCGACCGGCCAGGAATTCAGCAAAGACGCGGTGGATCGAGTTTTCGAGCTGACCCAAGGACAACCCTGGCTGGTCAACGCCCTCGCCCACGAGATCACCTTCAAGATGAAGATGACCGGCACCATCACCGCTGAATCGGTGGACGTCGCCAAGGAACGCCTGATCCGCGCCCGCGCCACCCACCTCGACTCCCTGGCGGCCCGACTGCAGGACCCCCGGGTCAAGCGGGTGATCGAGCCGATCGTGGCCGGCATGCCGCCCGGCACGGACATGTCCTTCGACCAGGACGTCGCCTACGTCCATGATCTGGGCCTCATCCGGGACACCCGGGCCCTGGAGATCGCCAACCCCATCTACCGGGAGGTCCTGCTCCGGGTGCTGGGCGACCGCACAGAGCGGTTCGTACGTGCTGATCCGCGCAGTTTCGTGCTGCCCGACGGCCGGTTCGACCTGATGCGCGTGCTCCAGGAGTTCGTCGTCTTCTGGCGTGAGCACGGCGAGGTCCTCATCCAGCAAGAGGGCTATCACGAAGCCGCCTGCCAGATCATCCTCATGGCCTTCCTGCACCGCCTCGTCAACGGCGGCGGCCAGCTCGACCGCGAGTACGCCGTGGGCACCAAACGCCTGGACATGCTGATCCGCTGGTCCTACCCCGGACCCGACGGCGAACGCCTACTGCAACGCGAGGCCATGGAGCTCAAGGTCTGGCGGCCCGGCGAGAGCGACCCCACACCCGACGGCCTCACCCAGCTCGACCGCTACCTCGACCGCCTCACCCTCGACACCGGCGTCCTGGTGGTCTTCAACCGACGCTCCAAAGCCCTGCCCTGGGCGGAACGAGGCGCCTTCGAGCAGGCCGCCACGCCCTCCGGCCGCCAGGTCACCCTCCTGCGCGTGTGAGGCTGTCCGCCTAGGACGGGTTCGACCCGGAGCGGGGTCACCGCGGCAGCTCGCGGCCGAGTTGTTGCAGTATCTGGTCGGCGGTGGGGCGGGCCGACCCGCGTCGGAGCACGGTCCGCCACCGCACGGCCGCAGCGCGCCTTGGCCGGTGCTGACCAGCGCTTTCACAGCCGCTGCCGGAACGGACGTGCCGGTGTTCCAGGGTGCGGGGAAGCGCGGATCGCCGGGTGTCGATGCCGGGATGAAAGTTTCACCGCTCGTTGACATGAGGAAAGCGCTTTCCTACGGTCGCCCCGGGCACTGAAGCGATCCCGACGCCGGCCCGACGCCGCGAGCCCCGCGGCGATCGGCCCGCGCCGGGGACCGCGCCAGTGAGACCCGCGTGCGGCATCCGACGACGAAGGCGGGACGAGCATGAGACGAGCAGTCGTGTTACGACTCGGGGCGGCGCTGGCCGCGGCGGCCACGGCGGCCGCCGCCGCGGTGGCTCTGCCGATGATCCAGGCGTCGGCGGCGGTCGGCACCGTCACCGGGTACGCGAGCGCCAACGGCGGCACCACCGGCGGCGCCGGCGGGCAGACGGTGCGGGCCACCACGGGGACCGCGATCCACGCGGCCCTGTGTGGCCGGGCCGGCAGCAGCACTCCGATCACCATCGAGGTCGAGGGGACGATCAACCACGGCAACACCTCCAAGGTGTCGGGCGGAAGCTGCAACACCGCCGCCGGCGTGATCGAACTCAAGCAGATCAGCAACGTCACGATCATCGGCGTCGGCAACGGCGCCGTCTTCGACCAGCTGGGCATCCACATCCGCGAGGCCCGCAACATCATCATCCAGAACGTGACCGTCAGGAACGTCAAGAAGTCGGGCTCCCCCACGTCGAACGGCGGCGACGCCATCGGCATGGAGAGCGGCGTGCGCAACGTGTGGGTCGATCACGTCACCCTGGAGGCCTCGGGCGGGGAGTCGGAGGGCTTCGACGGCCTCTTCGACATGAAGAACGACACGCAGTACGTGACCCTGTCCTACAGCACCCTGCGCAACTCCGGTCGCGGCGGGCTCATCGGCTCCAGCGAGAGCGACCGTTCGAACGGCTACGTCACCTTCCACCACAACCTGTACCAGAACATCGACTCCCGCACGCCTCTGCTGCGTGGCGGCATCGCCCACATCTACAACAACCACTACGCGAACCTGAACGAGTCGGGCATCAACTCCCGGGCCGGCGGCCGCGCCAAGGTGGACAACAATTACTTCGAGGACTCCAAGGACGTTCTCGGCACGTTCTACACCGACGAGGCCGGCTACTGGCAGGTCAGCGGCAACATCTTCGACAACGTGACCTGGTCCAGCCGCAGCGGCGACAACAACCCCGCCGGCCCCAACCCGCAGTCGAACACCTCCGTCAGCGTCCCGTACTCCTACCGCCTCGACGGGGCGAACTGCGTGCCGGACGTCGTCCGGCAGACGGCGGGCGCCAACAAGGGGCTGCGGGTGTCGGACGGCTCCTGCACACCCCAGACGCCCACGACGACCCCGACCGTGACTCCCACCGTGACGCCGACGGTCACCCCTCCTCCTGGCGGGACCAACCTCAGCATCGGGGCCGGCTCCGACGGCTCCAGCAAGGCGAGCGGGACAAGCTACGGCAACGTGCGCGACGGCGACATGAGCACGTACTGGTCACCCTCCGGCTCGACCGGTGACATCTCGATCAAGTGGGGCTCCGCCACGACGGTCTCCCAGGTCGTCATCCGCGAGCCGTCGGGGTCGACCGGCGGCATCGGGTCCTGGCAGCTGCTCAACGCCGGCAACGGCGCGGTGCTGAAGTCGGGCAGCGGGGCGGGCGCGATCACCTTCACGCCGGTCTCCCTGAGCAAGATCACGTTCCGGATCACCGGCTCGAACGGCACGCCGAGGGTCGCCGAGTTCGAGACCTACGCCGGGTAGCGGGGGTTCGCCTATGGCGGGGGTCGTCGGTCCGACGACCCCCGCCCTTTTTGAAATCGGGTACGCGACGTTGAACCCGGGCCGGGCCGGCTGCGTATCCAGGGGAAACGGGTACGGACAGACCGGGTACAAGGTGACACGCGTACTGCATCGGCTGCGTTCGATCGTCGCCTGCTGCCTGACGGCGCTGGGCGTGGGCTTCGCCGTGTCCTCGATCTGGAATCCCCATCCGCTCAGCGCGACCGGTCACGGCGGGCACCGGTCCGAGCCGGCGGCGCGGCCCGCGATGACCGCGGAGCGTCTCATCGCGGCGGCGCGCTGCGGGCGGACGCAGGAACAGGGGCACTCGGCCGAGCTGCGCCAGGTCGTGTGCCAGTCACCCCGGGGCCGGTACACCATCATGACCTTCGCCACGGCGGCCGGTAAGGACGCCTGGCTCGGCGAGGCGCGGCCGTACGGCGGGACCTATCTGGCCGGCGACCGGTGGGCCGTCGTCGCGGAGCCGGTCCTGCTGAACGAACTGCGCGGCCGGCTGGGCGGCGAGATCGAGAACCACTCGCACAGATCATGAGCGCTGGCCGACGCGGAAGCGGGAGCCGTCCGTCCCGGCCGGCCGGACGCCGCGTCGGCGAGCGGCGCGGCTCGTGCGGTGAAGCGCCTGGAGGCCGGCGGAGCGGGCATCAAGGGCGGCCAAGCTGCGCTTGGTGGAGAGCCCGCGTGATCCGGCGAGTGTGTTTGCGCGCGGGGGTGTCGAATCCTCTCGTCATGCCCGATCGGGCTGCGGCCTTGAGTCAGGAAGGTCCAGGTTGGAGGACTCCGGTCAGTTCGGCCATGCGCCGAGCCACCTCGAAGGGGGTGAGGCGGCCGGTGTCAGCTACGTGCTCAGCCGCGGTTGTTGGGGCCTGTGTGTACCTGCTCCGGTAGAAGCCGGTCAGGCCCGGACACTCAGGGTCCGGCTCGAAGCGTTGGTGCCACGTCTCACGGCTGGCGTGCAGTTGAACGGCAATGGCCGGCGTACCGGGTGGAAGCAGTCTGGCGACCAGTCGGTACATCTCTGTGGACCGGAACACCCAGGCGATCACGAGGGTGTCCACTTGTCGAGCCACTGGACCAGTTGCCGCCCGGCCTGTGCCGGGTCCAGGAGTTTCCTGGACCCGGCAGCCCTGCGGCGGTCAGAGGCTGGGACCTCGCTGGGCACCGTGCATCGTGGCAACCATCCGCCGATCGCCACAATCGTCAGGATTATTGATTATATAGTAAATAAAGCTGACTACATCAAGGCGGAATCGAAGCCTGCCGGCGCCCGCCGGCCCCAGCGGGGCGGAAGTCGGGGGCGGCGGCTGGGCGGGCCGGATTCACCGCGCGTAGGGGTCGGTGATCTCGCGGAGTTGATCCAGGATCTGGTGCAACAACGCGAAGTTGCGGGTGCCCAGGTAGGCCTTCCACTCCGAGTAGATCTCGTCGAGTGTCGCCTTGGCCACCTCGACCGCCCGCCGGCCGCGTTGCTCGATCACGATCAACCGGGCGCGGCCATCCGTGGGGTCGGGGACCCGGCGGACATAGCCCAGGCGTTCCAGCTGATCGACCATCACGCCGGCGCTCTGCTTGGTCATTTGCGCCTGGTCAGCGAGGTCCTTGAGGCGCGAACCGTCCGGGGCGACGCGTTGGAACACCCGGCACTGGGCGAGGGTCCAGTCGTCGAACCCGGCATCCTGCAGGGCCCGGAAAATCCGGTCCTCGGTGTACCGGTACGGGATGAACAACGACACTCCTAGATCAACCCGCCGCTCGTCGTCCATGCCGCTTTCGCCTCCGTCGCCCACCTGGCCCCACGAGGTACACACCTTACGCCAACGCCGCCGAGCCGGATCGCCGCCGGCCCGACCGCGGCGGCGCGTGCGCAGCGCTGCGCTCGTTGCGTTCCGCACGCGCCATCCGCCCCGCGGCGGCCTCGCACCTGTTGCCGTCGCCATCGGTGCTACAGTACGGTGCAGTAGTAATGATTCCTGACTAGTTTGGGCGGCGGCTCCGATCGGGGGATGGGCGGCCGAGGACTGTTCACATCCAGAGAAGACAGAGAGAGAACATCAGTAGCGCCATGACATCGACATCAAGCCTGGCGGGCAAGCGGGTCCTGGTCACCGGAGGCAGCAGCGGAATCGGCGCCGCGATCGTGCGGCGGCTCGCCTCCCAGGGAGCCGCGGTCGCGGTCAACTATCGATCCGATCGGGCCGCCGCCGATGCGCTCGTCGGCGAACTCCGCGACAACGGGTGTGCCGTGTCGGCTTTCCCGGCCGATGTCAGTGACGTGGCACAGACCCACGAGCTGGTCGGCGCGGTGGTATCCGAGTTCGGCGGCCTGGATCTGCTGGTCAGCAACGCCGGGGTCGAGCACTTCGGAGCGCTGGAAACCATCACCCAGGCCGACTTCGATCGCCTCTTTCAGACCAACGTGGCCGGACAGCTGTTCGTCACCCAGGCGGCGGTCGCCGCGATGACCGATGGCGGCCGGATCGTGCTCAGCTCCTCGGTCAGTGTGCGCCTGGCGGTCCATCATCACGCCCTGTACGCGGCAAGCAAAGCCGCCATCTCAGCCATGGTGCGTAATCTGGCTCCCGAACTGGCCGAGCGGAACATCGCCATCAACGCGATCGCCCCCGGCGCCACCGCCACCCGCATGGCCCGCTACGCCCCCGAGTACATCCACCCTGCACTCACCGAAGTACCGTTTCCCGCGCTCCTCCGCTCGATGAGCGCACTCGGCCGGTTGGCCCAACCTGACGAGATCGCCGCCGTAGTCGCGTTCCTCCTTTCCCCAGACGCGTCCTATGTCACCGGCACCACCATCGAGGCCGACGGCGGCTGGAGCTAGCGAATCCCCCAGCCACCCGCCGCGGGGCACCGACGATTCACTGACACCGTCATTCACTCACACCGCACCCCTATCGAAGGGAAACACCATGTCCACTGTCATCACTGGAGCATCAGGTCACCTCGGCCGGCTCGTCGTCGATCTACTCCTCGCCGCCGGAATGCCGCCGGCGCAGCTCGTGGCCACCGGCCGAGACATGGG
Organism: Nonomuraea fuscirosea; assembly: GCF_035917475.1. Classification (NCBI taxonomy): domain Bacteria; kingdom Bacillati; phylum Actinomycetota; class Actinomycetes; order Streptosporangiales; family Streptosporangiaceae; genus Nonomuraea; species Nonomuraea fuscirosea. The sequence goes on from NZ_CP109074.1 coordinate 6,923,376, forward strand.
CAAACTCGCCGACCTCGCGCAGAACGGGGTCACGGTGCGGCGCGCGGACTTCGCCGACCCGAGCACGCTCGACGAGGCGTTCGCAGGCGCCGAAGCGATGGTGCTGGTCTCAACGACGACGGTCGGTGAGCGATTCGACAACCACCGCAACGCCATCGACGCAGCGCGGCGAGCGGGTGTGTCCCGAATCGTGTACACCAGCATCGTCAACGCCTCGACCGCGCAGATGACACTCGCCGACGAACATCGCCGCACCGAGGACTACCTGCGTGACAGCGGTTCGGAGTTCGTCATCCTGCGCAACGGATGGTACTTGGAGAACTACACCGACCAGCTCCCGATGATCACCCAATACCACGCATTGCTGGGCAGCGCGCACGATGGCCTCGTCAGCGCGGCCAGCCGACGCGACTACGCGGCCGCCGCCGCCGCGGTGCTGACGCAGGACGGGCACCTCGGAGCGACCTACGAGCTGGGCGGAACGCCGTTCACCCTGACCGAACTCGCCGCCACGATCAGCGACGTCCTCGGCACCCACATCGCCTACCAGGACATGTCGGTCGCCGACTACACCAGCGCCCTGACCGCGGCGGGGCTGCCCCCTGAGATGGCCGCCGCCGTCGCCGACGCCGATGCCGGCCTGGCTCGCGGAGAGTGGTTCACCGCTAGCGACGACCTGGTGAAGCTCATCGGCCGGCCGGCAACCACGGCGCGCGAAGCCGTCCAGAACGCCATGACCACCCAGGAGTCACGGTGAGTACCTCCGGACCCGGTGTCGATACCCACGAGATGGTGCTGATCCACCGCGTCATCCGGCGCGAGTTCGGCCAGCTCCCCCAACTGCTGCGCTCCGCGGCCAATGACCGTGCGCGATCCAAGGTCATCGGTGCGCACGCCCGGGAGATGTTGGACTTCCTCCATACGCACCACACCGGCGAGGACGAGCTGCTCTTTCCCTTGCTGCACGAGCGAGCCGCGCTCGACGCGGAGCTGATGGACCGGATGGACGCGCAGCACGCGCAGGTCGACGCCGCCGTCGCGGCCGTCGGCGCGGAGCTTGCGGCGTGGACGGCGAGCGCGGACGCCGCCGCCGGCGAGCGGATGGCGGCCCTCATCGACGCCACGATGCCGACACTGATCGATCACCTGGCCGAGGAGGAGCAGAAACTGCTCCCGATCGTCTCGGTCACGCTGACGCAAAGCGAATGGGACGCGCTCGGCAAGCACGGCATGAGCGCGATTCCGCTCACTCGGCGGCTGGTCGTCCTCGGCCACATCATCGAGGAAACCGATGACGCGGAACGGCAGAGGTTCATGCGGGTCGTGCCGGCCCCAGCTCGTTTGGCCTACAAGCTGATCGGCCGCCGCCAGTTCACCCGCGAAACCACCGCGATCCGCGGCTGACCGTCTCGCGGTCCGACACGACAGCCCGAGCCCATCTTTTCGTGTCATCGCCCGCATCCCCCGTGACGGAGAAGGTCAATGTCAGCACAAGCCGCTGTCCGCATGTCGGGTCGCGTGGGCGGCGCCACCGCTTATTTCCGCGCCATTCCCCGGGCCGGACGACGCCCCGCTGTCGTTTGTCCGGTCTTCTCGGTGGTGGCCGGACAACGGCTCACACTCCCGCGACGGAATCGATTCGCGGACCCCCGTGAATCGACGCGGGCGCCTATTCGGGAAAGACGGGTTCTGGCGTGGCTGGTGAAAGGTCGTGGTCCGGCAGCCGCGCCCGTACGTCGTCGGCGGCGGGGTGCCCCAGCTCGACCAGGATGGCCAGGGAGCGCCGCCAGGTGTGCGCCGCCTGGCCGGTCCGGCCGGCGGCCTGGAGCGTGTCGCCGAGGTGGAGCAGGATCTCGGCCTCGTCGTAGCGGTGGCCGAGCGCGCCGCACGAGGCCAGGGCGCGGCGGAAGTGCGTGATCGCGTCGTCGTGCTCGCCCCGGTGGTGCCTGATCATCCCCAGCGTGTCGAGGATGTGGCCCCGCACGGACTCGTCGCCCCGTTCCGTGGCGATGGCCAGCGCCTTCTCGCCGGCCTGTAGTGCTCTCTCGTGGTCGCCGAGGGCGCACCGGCACCAGGCGATCAGGTTCAGGACGTAGGCCTCCGTGGCGGTCAGGCGGGCCGCGCGCAGGGGTTCGAGTGCGGCCCGCGCGTGGCCCAGCGCCTCCTCCATCCGTCCCCCGTGCACGCAGGCCAGGCCGATGTCGAAGAGGGAGAAGGCCTCCTCGGCCAGGTCGCCGGCCTCGCGGGCGTAGGCGAGCGCCCGGCGGAAGTGCGTGTACGCCTGGTCGGACTCGCCGCGTTCCGCGGTCACCGGGATGAGCCAGCGGTGCGTGGCCGCCCGCGCCCGCTGATCGCCCGTGCGGGCGGCCGCCTCCAGGGCCACGCGCAGGCAGTCGAGGTGTTCCTGCCGGTGTCCCCTGCGCATCAGCCAGAACTGCAGCGCCGAGACCAGGCGGACCGCCTGGGCGTGGCGGCCGTCGGCCATGGCCTGGCGGAGCACCGCCGCCAGGACCGCGTGCTCGGCCTGGAACCAGGCCAGCGCCTGCCGGTGTCCCGCCGGGGATTCGGCGCGGACGCCGGGCGCGGGCGGCCCCGGGGGCAGCAGCCACTCGGCGGGCACGTGCAGGCGCAGGGCGGCCTCGTACGCGGTGTGCAGGTAGTGATCCAGGACCCGGTCCGCCGCCGCCCGCCGCACCGCCGCCTCCCCCGCCCCGCCGGCGACGTCCGCGGCGCCGATCTCGCCGGCCTTCGCAGCCCCGTCCGCGGCGCCGATCTCGCCGGCCTTCACGGCCCTGTCCGCCGGCTCCAGCGCGAAGGCGCGGAGCAGGTCGTGGCAGGCGTAGCGGCCGTGTGTGACCTCCGTGATCAGGTGCGCGTCGAGCAGGGCGGCGAGCAGCCGCGAGACCCGGGCCTCGTCGACGCCCGCCAGGCTGGCCGCCGCCGCCACGGTGAGGTCGGGTCCCGGATGGACGGCGAGCAGCCGGAACAGGCCGGCCACGTCGCCGGGCAGCACGTCGTAGGAGCGGGCCAGCACGAGCCGCAGGCTGGTGGCCGGGTCGCCGGTGCTCAGCCCGCCCAGGTCGCCGCCGTCCCGCCGCAGGTCCGCGGCCAGGGCGTCGAGCGGCAGGACGGGGCTGGTGACCGCCCGTCCCGCGGCGATGGCCAGGGCCAGGGGCAGTCGCGCGCACGCGTCGATGATCGCGTCGGTGGCGGCGGGGGCCGCCTCGATCCGGTCGCGGCCGAGGCGGTGGGCGAGCAGGTCGCGTGACTCCGTCCGCGAGAGCAGGTCCAGCGTGACGAGACCGGCTCCCTCCGCCGTGATCAGGCCGCTCAGGCTGCGCCGGCTGGTGACGATGACGCCGCAGTCCGGGCCGCCGGGCAGCAGCCAGCGCACCTGCTCGGCGTCGCGGGCGTTGTCGAGCACGACCAGGACGCGCTTGTCCGCCAGCGTCGTCCGGTACAGCGCGGCCCTGGCCGCCGGCTCCTCCGGGATGCGCCGCGGCGGCACGCCCATGGCCTCCAGGAACGCCCCCAGCGCCTCCCGCGGATCGACCGCGTCGCCGGCCGGGCCGAACCCCTGCAGATTCAGGTAGAGCTCGCCGTCCTCGAACCGGCCGCGCGCCCGGTGCGCCCAGTGCAGCGCCAGGGACGTCTTGCCGACGCCGGCCGTGCCGGTGACGACGCAGATCCTCGTCCCGCCCGCGCCCGCGTCGAGGTGACGGTCCAGCTCTTCCAGCGCTCCCGTACGCCCGGCGAACCCGGCCACGCCGACCGGCAGTTGCCGGGGCCTGGGCGGGGTGGGGACGACCACCTCGGGCGGCTCGTCGCCGTCCCGCTCATCAGGCTCCGCAGCCGGTACGGCCTGCGAACGGGCCACGGCGGTGAGCACGTCCTGCTCCCGCGGGTCGAGCCCGAGTGCGTCGGCCAGCAGCCGGAGCGAGGCCGCGCGGGGCCGCTCCACGAGGTCGCCTTCGAGCCGGCGGATGGTCCTGGCGTTGACGCCGGCACGGTCGGCGAGCTGTTCCTGGGTCAGCAGCGCCCGGTCCCGCCAGGCGCGCAGGAGTGTTCCCAGGCTGCGGCCCGCCTCGCCGGAGCCCTCTGCTGTCTCAGCTGACATGACACTCCCTCGATCCCCGATGCCGGCGGCGGGCACTCGCCATGACACCACAATGTCACGCGGCCATCGCCCACGAGTGCGGATGGACGGGGCACTCCACCCGACGGCCGCGCGCCCTGGGGAGGCGGGTTTCGCCGCCGATGCACCGGGCGATGGGGAATCGGGTCGGCGGCGGGTCCGATCCTCCCTCGCTGCCGATCTCCGGGCGAGGGAGCCGGGTCAGGGGCGGGTCCTCCGTGCTGCCGATCCTCCGGCGGTGGGGAGCCGGGTCAGCGGCGGGTCCGGTCCTTGCCTCTGCCGATCCTCCAGGCGATGCCGATGGCGATCATGATGCCGATGGCGGAGATGATCCAGCCTGCGGTGTCCATTGAGCCTCCTTCGCGTCGTCGGACGGACGTCCGGCAGCGCCGTCCGGCGGTCGCGTCGTCCGCGTCCCGCCGTCAGCCCGCCGATACCGCAAGGTGGTAGCGCTGCCCCGATCCGCGCCGGGCCAAACAGGACGGCCGCCGACCACCCGGCAGCGCCGCGCGTTAGATTGGTGACCACGTCGTCGTGCGGGAGGGCCTCATGACCGCAGTCGAGTTGATCGTGGCCGCACTGACGGCCGGCGCCTCCGCCGGGGTGACCGCGTCCGCCTCCACGGCCGTTCAGGACGCCTACGCGGGCCTGCGGGACGCCGTCCGCCGCCGTCTCGCCGGCGATCAGGACGCCCTCGCCGAGCTCGACCAGGACGCCCAGGACCGGCCGGACGGGCCGGAACGCCTGACGGCGGCGCTGGAGGCGGCGGGCGCGGATCGGGATCCGGAGATCCTCCAGGCCGCCCGCGACCTTCTGGCGCTGGTACGGGCGCCGCATGCCGGGCCGCGCCCCACTGTCGTGCTGCACGAGGCGAAGGGCGTGCAGATCGGCGACGGCAACACCCAGACCAACACGTTCACCTGACCCGCCGGCCGGCGGGCGTCAGTTCACGGCCCGGTCGGACTCGGCCTCGGGCAGCGACTCCTCCTCGGGCGGGGCGGACGGGGTGATCTTCGTGGGGCGGATCCGGCCGCCCAGCTTCGTCCGCCAGTACGGACGCCCCCGCCTTGCCTCGACGCCTCCCGGACCCCCTTCCGGGGCGTCTTCCGCGTCGTTCGCCGGGACGGGCTCGGCGCGGGCCGGGGAGACCGGCGTCGAGGACGCCGGCGCGGCGGTCAGGGGCGTGCGGCCGGGCTCGGCCGCGCCGTGTTCGCCGTGCCAGTGGGCCAGCCGCCCGCCCCTGCCGACGGCGCGCAGCCGCTGCTCGACCCGGTCACGGGTGTCGGGCGTGGTGACGATCAGGACCTCGTCGCCTTCCCGTAGGAGCGTTCCCGGCTCGGGGACGAGCGTGTCGCCGTCGCGGACGATGAGGGTGACGATGGACGGTTTCGGCAGCCGCAGCTCGAAGATCTCCACGCCGTGCAGCCGCGAACCGGGCGGAACGGTGAGCGTGAGCAGTTCGGCGGCCAGGACGTCGAGGGGCGCGGACTCGATGTCGACCTCTCTGGCCTCGTGCGGCTGGACGATGCCGAGCAGGCGGGCGAGCAACGGCAGCGTCGGCCCCTGGAGCAGCGTGAACAGGACGACCAGGACGAAGACGATGTTGAGCAGCTGACGGCTGCCCGGCACCTCGGCGACGATGGGGTAGGTGGCCAGCACGATCGGCACCGCCCCGCGCAGCCCGGCCCAGGAGATGAAGACGTGCTGCCGCCAGCCGGTGCGAAAGGGGAACAGGCTGGCCAGTACGGACGCGGGCCGGGCCACCAGCAGCAGGACCGCGCCGATGACGACGGCGGGCAGCAGCACGCCGGGCAGCTCGCTCGGGGTGACCAGCAGGCCGAGCATGACGAACAGGCCGATCTGGGCCAGCCAGCCGATGCCGTCGGCGAAGGAGCGGGTGGCGGCGCGGTGCGGCAGGACGGCGTTGCCGAGCACGAGGCCGGCCAGGTAGGCGGCGATGTAGCCGGAGGCGTGCACGACGCCCGCCGCGGCGAAGGAGATGACGCCCAGGCCGACGGTGGCCAGCGGGTAGAGGCCGGTGGCGGGCAGGGCCACGTAGCGCAGCGCCAGGGTGCCGGCCCAGCCGCAGGCCAGCCCGATCGCGGCCCCCGCCGCCAGCTCGAACGAGATCTGCCCGGCGATGGCGAGCGGTTCGCCCAGTTTGTCGGGGGCGGCGGAGAACACCAGCACCAGGATGACGGTGGGGGCGTCGTTGAAGCCGGATTCGGCCTCCACGATGCCGGCCACGCGGCGGGGCAGCGGCAGGACGCGCAGGACGGAGAAGACGGCGGCGGCGTCGGTGGAGGAGATGATCGCGCCCAGCAGCAGCGCCAGCTGCAGGTTCATGCCGAGCAGGTAGTGCGCGCCCGCGGCCGTGATCACCACGCTGACCGTGACGCCTACCGTCGCCAGCAGGGCCGAGGGGAGCAGCAACCGGCGGATGTCGGCCCACCGGGTGCTCAGCCCGCCCTCGACGAGGATGACGGCCAGCGCCGAGGTGCCCAGCGTCTGGGCCAGCTGGGCGTCGTCGAAGTCGATGCCGAGCACGTCCTCGCCGAGCAGCACGCCGAGGGCCAGGAACAGCAGCAGGCTGGGCAGCCCGAGCCTGCTGGCGGTGCGTGCCGCGGCGATGCCGGCGAGCAGCACCATCCCGCCGGCCAGTAACACCCCGTACAGCTGCTGCAGACTCATCGTGAACCCTTACGTGACGGCGGAAAGTGTCTGGATTTGTGACGATACGGGGCATAGCTTCGCGTCGGCACGTACCGGATCACGGTGTCGTCGATGCGTGAGCGGCGCGCGAACGGTTCCACGCCGGCGCCATCCCGGGGCTGTACCCATCAGGAGCGGAAGTGATGTCCACGGTTTCGGCCAGGTACGGTCTCGGAAATGATCGGGATGCGGGGCGCGGTCTACGCGTACCGGGACATGACGTGAGGTGGCCGGTGGAGATCGAGCAGACGGCGTTGCCAGGGATCGGACTACGACATTTGTTCGGGACGAGCTCGGGGCGGCGCATCGGGGTGGTGTCGTACCGCACCGGCCGCCGGGACCTGGTCATCTACGACGCCGACGATCCGGACCAGGCGGGCGCGGTCGTCGTGCTGAACGACGACGAGGCCGACGCCCTGGCCGAACTGCTCGGCGCGCCGCGCATCATCCGGCGGCTCGACGCGCTGCACGACCAGGTGGAGGGGCTGGTCAGCGAGAAGCTCCCCATCCAGGCCGGCTCCCCGTACGCCGGCCGGCCCATGGGTGACGCGCGGGTGCGCACCCGTACCGGCGCGTCGATCGTGGCGGTGGTGCGCGGCGCGCAGATCGCCTCCAGTCCTGGGCCCGAGTTCACGCTGGCCGCCGGCGACGTGATCGTCGTCGTGGGCAGCGAGGAGAGCGTGCACGAGGTCGCGGGCATCCTGACGGGCGGGTAGGCCCGTCCGCTCCCGGCTGCGGTGTCGCCTCGTGATCGGCGGCCGTCCTACGATGTGCTGCGGCCGACACCCGACGTACCCCACCAGGAGTGGTTCATGGAGCTGGACCTCGGCGCCGTCAGGACCTTTCTCGCCGTCGTCGAGGACGGGCACTTCACCGAGGCGGCCGCCCGCGTGGGCATGAGCCAGCAGGCCGTGTCCAAGCGGATCGCCAAGCTCGAATCCGATCTGGGCGTGTCGCTGCTGCTCAGGTCGCGCACCGGCGTCAGGCCGACCGAGGACGGAGCGGCCTTCCTTCCGCACGCCCGGGCGCTGATCAGCATGGCCGACCAGGCCGCGGCGATGCTGCGCGCGCGCCGCCGGGCCCTGCGCATCGACGTGCTCGGCCGTGACACGGCCTCCATGGACCTGGTCCGGGCCTTCTACGAGGCGGGTGACGCCGACGTCGACATCGTCGTCTCCCGCGGCGCCGGCGCGCGGGGGTCGATGCTCGCCGAGGGCTCGGTGGACGCGGCGTTCGGCCGCGCCATGGAGCCGCTCGCTCAGGGGATCCGGCGCGTCCCCGCCTGTCTGGAGCCGATCCCCGTCCTGGTCGGGCGGCGGCACCGGCTGGCCAGGCGCAGGCGCGTCCGGATGGAGGAGTTGTCGGGCTCGACGGCGTGGATGCCGGGCAACGCCGCCCACGACAGCGAGTGGGCGGACTTCTACCGGTTCCTCAGCGCCGAGTTCGGCGTGCGCATCGACAGCTCCGGCCCGTTCTTCGGCCGGGACCACATCGCGGAGCGGGTCGCGGGCTCGCCTGAAGTCATCACGTTCGGCAACAAGCGGCAGTATCCGTTCCCTCTCGACGTCGTCGAGATTCCGATCGTCGATCCCACGCCGGTGTACCCGTGGTCGCTCATGTGGCACGAGGCGAACCGGCATCCGTCGCTGCCGATGCTCATCGCGTACGTGAAGGAGCGGTTCCGCCCGTACGCCACCGGGGACCACTGGCTGCCCGGCCCCGACCGCGCCCTCTTCCCGGCCTGATCAGCGCCTGGCCGCTCGCCCATCCTGCTGTCGGCCGAGTTGCTCGCGGCCGAGACGCCCGACTGAGCCGCCCGATTGGACATCAGCATTTATCTGGACATACCATTTTTTATCTATGCAGATAAAACAGCCCCTCAAAGCGTCCCGTGAGTCCGTCACCAACGCCACCCGCCGCGCGCAGATCATCAAGGCGGCCATCGACACGATCGCCGAGCTGGGCTACGACAGCGCCTCCTTCGCCCGCATCACCGAGCGGGCGGGGCTCAGCAGCCCCCGGCTCATCTCCTACCATTTCGCCGGCAAGCAGGACCTCATCGAGGCCATCGCGGAGAGCGTCTACCGCGCGGGCGCCCAGTTCATGATCGGCAGGATGGAGCAGCAGGACAGCGCCGCCGGGCGGCTCCAGGCGTACGTGGAGGCGAACCTGGCGTTCCTCCGCGAACACCCCAAGGAGATCAGGGCGCTCACCGAGCTCGGCGCCCACCTGCGCGACGCCTCGGGAGAGGCGTACAGCTCGGCCGGCCACCAGGAGCCGGGCGTACGGGAGCTGGAGGAGCTGCTGCGCGAGGGCCAGCGGAGCGGCGAGTTCCGCGACTTCGACCCGAGGTCCATGGCCGTCATGATCCGCAGCGCGATCGAGGCGGCGGCACCCCGGCTGAACGGCCCCCACGCCCTCGACCTCGCCGTCTACAGCCGCGAGGTCGTCACCACCTTCCTCACCGCCACGACCGGGCAGGCGACCCGATGACCTCCACCTCCCTCACCGCCACATTCCGGCAGGCGACGCGATGACCGCCGCCTCCAGTGTCTTCGCCGGCCGGCGGAAGACGATCGGGCTGATCGCCGTCGAGGTGGCGGGCCCGCTCGCCGTCTTCTACGGACTGCGCGGCGCCGGCGCCGGTCAGTTGCCCGCGCTGCTGGCGGGCGGCGTCCTGCCGGCCACCCGCGCCGTGCACGGCATCGTCACCCAGCGGCGGGTCAGCGGCGTCGCCCTGTTCGTGCTGGCCACGATGTCGCTGACGGTCGCCATGTCGTTCGTCACCGGCAGCCCGCGGGTGCTCCTCGTGCGCAACGCCTGGGGCACCGCCGCCCTGGCCATGTGGATGCTGCTCACCCTGCTGCGCGCCCACCCCTTCCTGTACGAGGCCCGCACGTTCATGCCGCCGGACCAGCAGGCGTCCTGGGACGCCGGCTGGCGACGCTTCCCGGCCTTCCGGCAGTTGCTCAGGCGGCTCACGGCCATCTGGGGCGCGGCCTTCGCGGCCGACGCGGCGATCCGCGTGCTCATGGCGCTCACCCTGCCCATCGACCTGGTGCCCGCGCTCGACGACGGGCTGCTCGTCGTCACCCTGGCGTTCCTGGTCGCGACGCAGCGCCTGTACGGCGGCCGCCACCTGCGCAAACACGGCCTAGGCCGGCGCGGCGCCGAGATCTACCGCCTCTCCGACGAAGCACACCCATGACGGGACCGACACCCGGCCCGATGCCCAGGCCCATGACCGGGATCGGCCGCCGGACGGGGCTCGTTGCGCTCGTCACGGGTGGGGGCGGTGGCATCGGCTCCGCCGTCGCCCGGCGGCTGGCCCGTTCGGGTGTCCGGGTCACCGTCGCCGACCTCGACGCCGTCCGGGGCAGGGCCGTCGCCGACGAGATCGGCGGCCTGTTCGTCCGGCTGGACGTCACGCGGCCCGAGGACAATCACGCCGCCGTCGCCGAGACGATCTCCGCCTACGGCCGGCTGGACGTCGCCGTGCTCAACGCCGGCGTCCCCGGGAGCTGCGGCCTGCACGACTTCACCGCCGAACGCTACCGCGCGACCATGGCCGTCGACCTCGACGGCGCCGTCTACGGGCTCCAGGCCTCCCTGCCGACATTCCGCGCGCAGGGGTCGGGCTCCGTCGTCGTGGTCTCCAGCATCGCCGGGCTCAGCCCCTCCCCCGACGTCTTCTACTCCGCCGCCAAGCACGCGCTGATCGGACTGGTCCGCTCAGCCGCCCTGGTGCTGGCCGCCGACGGCATCCGCGTCAACGCCCTGTGCCCCGGCCTGGTGGACACGCCGATCCTCGCCCCGTTCCGCCGCTCCCTCGTGGACGCGGGCTGCCGGATCGCCCCGGCCGGGCTGATCGCCGAGGCGGTGGAGCATGTCCTGGCCGACGACCGTACCGGACAGGTCTGGGTCGCACAGGCCGGCCAGACTCCGTCCCTGGTAGAGCCGCCCCACATCGCCCTCGCCACCACGGAACGGTGAGTCGGTGTGGTGGTGGACAAGGACTCCAGGTTGCCTGCCGGCGGTGGGGAGCGGGCAGGATCGAGACCACTACGCGGCTGATGGCCGGCATCGTCGAGGCCGTCTCAGGTGCCGTATCGCTCGAGGAGCGCGTTGCCGATCAGGGTGAGGTGGTCCCGCACACCAGGTGGGCCGGTCACTTCGAGCCATTCGACGAGCCCGGCGAGCTCGCCCGCGAGCGCGTACTCGTTGTAGCCGCGGATCACGACCTCGATGCGGCCGTCGATCGTGGAACCGCCCACCTCGAGCCGGTCCCCGAGCGACATCCGGAGCTTGCCGACCCCTTCGGGAGTGCACACGGCCCGGGCTTCGAGGGGTGTTCGCATGCGGTCGACTCTGTCGGCGATCTCCCTCCAGCTCTCAGCGAGGTTGAACCCGTCGGGTCGGTGCACGGGATCGCCGGTCGGCTCGACGGATGACACGCGGTCGATCCGGAACGTCCGTCGGCCGGCGTCGGTGTGAGTGACGAGGTACCACGTCGGTCCTTTGGCGACGATGCCCAGCGGATGGACGGTTCGCTCGGTTTCGGCGCCTTCGCGGTCGACGTAGCCGAGCCGCACCTGGACGCCGCGGATCACCGCGTCCTGGAGTGCGTCGAGGCGGCGAGGTGGCCGGTGCTCGACCCGGCTCGACCCCCATCGTTGCGGGTCCATGACCAACGACGACGCCGCCGCCTCGGCCTGCACCCGGAAGGGCTCCGGCAGGGCATGGACGAGTTTGCGCAGCGCCGCTTTCACGGCCGGCGTCGCCACCGAGGCCTGGCCGGCGACCAGGAACAGGGCGCGGGCCTCACTCGCGGTCAATCCGGACAGGTCGGTGCGGGCGCCGCCCACGAGGCGCCAGCCGCCGCTTCGGCCCTGTATGGAGTACACGGGCACCCCGGCCATGGCCAGGGCGTCGAGATCGCGGCGGGCGGTGCGCTCGGAGACCTCCAGCTCCCGGGCGACCTCTCCCGCTGTCACCTGCTCGCGCCGTTGCAGCATGAGGAGGATGGCCACCAGCCGGTCGGTTCGCACGCCGCCAACACTTCCACAGAAAACCGGTCATGAGGTGACCGGTTTCGGTGGGCAAGATGGCGACCTGATCTCACCGACGAGGTCAACCGCGAGCGAACACCAAGGGTGCGCCGACGCCTTCTTCGGAACCTGCGTCGCCCGATCGCCCCGAAAAGACAGAGAGGAAACGCGATGCTCAATCTCACCGATTTTCCCGAGCCCACTCTTGTTCCGGTCAACGGTGTGGAACTCGAAGTCTTCGAAGCGGGCCGGGAAAACGCGGGAAAACCCATCGTGCTCTGCCACGGCTGGCCGGAGCACGCCTTCTCCTGGCGCCACCAGATGCCCGCCCTCGCCGCGGCCGGATACCACGTCATCGCACCGAACCAGCGGGGTTACGGCAACTCGTCCCGCCCGGCCGAAGTGACGGACTATGACATCGAACACCTGTCAGGTGACCTCGTCGCGCTCCTCGACCACTATGGATACGAAGACGCCACCTTCGTCGGCCATGACTGGGGTGCGTTCGTCGTCTGGGGACTGACCTTGCTGCACCCCGGCCGGGTGAACAAGGTGATCAACCTGAGCCTGCCCTACCAGGCGCGCGGAGAGAAGCCGTGGATCGAGTTCATGGAAGAGATGTTCGGCGGCGACTTCTACTTCGTCCACTTCAATCGGCAGCCGGGCGTCGCGGACGCCGTATTCGACGACCACACCTTCCAGTTTCTCCGCAACCTGTACCGGAAGAACGAGCCCCCGGGAAAGCCTCGGCCGGGCATGGCGCTGATCGATCTCGCCAGAGCGGAAACACCACTCGGTGAGCCCATCATGAGCGACGGCGAACTGGCGGTCCTCGTCTCCGCCTTCGAATCATCGGGATTCACGGGCGGCATCAACTGGTACCGGAACCTCGATCGCAACTGGCACCTGCTGGCGGACGTGGACCCGATCATCCGGCAGCCCGCCCTCATGATCTATGGCGACAGGGATGTGATCGCACGGGGTGAGAACCTGGCGGAGTTCGTACCCGGCGTGGAGGTGATCAGCTTTGACTGCGGTCACTGGATCCAGCAGGAGCAGCCGGAGGAAACGAACCAGGCGATGGTGAAGTGGCTGGAACAGCAGGATGCCACCTGAGCGCGATACGACCGGCCGGCATCCGGGAAGCGGCCGTTCCGCTCGGCGCCGGCCGGCCACGGTCAGTCCCCGTCGCCCCGAAGCAGTTCGGCGAGCACGGCCGCTTCGCTGATCTCCGCCTGCTTGGTGGCGGTGAGCAGGGTCAGCGCGCCGCCCTCCGCGAGCTCGCGCAGGTGCGCCAGGGCGGCCGCCCGTTCCGGCTCGGTGAGCTCCTCGCGGTAGCGGCGGCCGAACTCGGCGAACAGGTCGGGGTCGTGGTGGTACCAGGTACGCAGGTCCGTCGAGGGGGCGATCTCCTTGCACCACTCGTCGAGGTGCGCCCTCTCCTTGGTCATCCCGCGCGGCCAGATCCGGTCCACCAGCACCCTGGTGCCGTCGTCGCCGGCCGGCTCCTCGTAGACCCGGCGCACCTGCACCCTGCCGTCACCCGCCATGATGTGCCCCTTCACGCCCGCCGCTGTCCCTCTCATGGCATCGACGCTACGCCGGTGGACGTCAAGCCGGGTTCAGGGACTCCTCCACGGCGGTGCGGCCCCTGACAAGGGGGTCACCGTACCCGTACTCACTCGGAACGGACCTCCCGTGGCGATCGGGTGACGCTGTCGGCGAACCAGCGGGTGATGGTCGTGGGGTGCGTGATGGCGGTGCCGACGACGACGGCGTGGGCGCCCGCCTCGATGGCCGCACCGGCCTGCTCCGGCGTGTGGATGCGACCCTCGGCGATCACCGGGACGGGCAGGTCGCGGCTGAGCGCGGCGACCAGGTCGAGGTCCGGGCTCGGTCCCGGCCGTGAGTACGGGGTGTGCCCGGACAGGGTCGTCCCGACGACGTCCGCGCCCGCCTCGGCGGCGGCCACGCCCTCCTCGTAGGTGGAGACGTCCGCCATGACGAGACTGCCCGTGCGGTCGTGCACGGCGGCGACGATCTCCGCGAACGTACGGCCGTCGGGGCGCGGCCGGAGGGTGCCGTCAACGGCCACGATGTCGGCCCCCGTGCCGGCCACGGCGAGGGCGTGATCGAGGGTCGGCGTGATGAACACCTCGCCGTCGCCGTCCTTCCACAGGCCGATGAGCGGCAGGTCGAGTGCGGCCCTGATGCGGCGCAGATCCTCGATGCCCTGAGCCCGGATCCCGGCGGCCCCGCCCTCGGCGGCGGCCTGGGCGATGCGGCACATGGTGCCGGGGTCGCGCATCGGCTCGCCGGGATAGGCCTGACAGGAGACCACGAGCCGGCCACGGATCGCCTCCAGCACCGCCGGATGACCGGGGGTCGTGGACGTCATGGGGCCTTGCTGGTGGGACGTCATGGGTTCTTCCTGGTGAATGGTGGTTCTTCCGCCGCCGCGTCCGTCACTGATCGGGGCAAGGTGCCTGTCGAGGTGTCCGCCGTGCCTGTCGCTGTGGCCGTCGTCATAGCCGTCGGTGTGATGGTCAGGGGCAGGCGGGCGGCGCCGAGGAGGGCGGCGGTCGAGGGGAGGGCGGCGGGCACGATCGGGACGTCGCGCAGGGCGGGCAGCGTCTCGGCGGCGATGGCCGCGCGTACCGGCTGCCACCAGGGGTCGCCGCAGCCGGTGACGCCTCCTCCGATCACCACGATCTCCGGGTCGATGACGTTCATCAGCCCGCCGATCGCCTGGCCGAGCGCGGTCCCGCCGGTGACCAGGACGTCCGTGGCCAGCGGGTCGCCGGCGGCGGCGAGCCGGGCGACCCCGGCCAGGTCGGCGGCGCCCGTCCCGCCCCTGCGCAGGTACTCGGCGAGGAGCGCGGGGCCTGACGCGACCGCCTCCACGTGTCCCGTTCCTCCGCAGGGGCAGGGCGCGCCGGCCGCCGCCGGTACGGGTACGTGGCCCGCGTGCCCGGCCACGGCGTGCGGCCCGTGCCGTACCCGGCCGCCGAGCACGATGGAGGCGCCGACGCCGGTACCGACGGCGACCAGCAGCACGTCCGCGCATCCCGCTGCGGCACCGCGCCAGTGCTCGCCGAGGGCGTGCGCGTGCACGTCGTTGGCGGTCGCGACGGGCAGGCCGCCGAGCCTGCGGGACAGGCCGCCGCGCAGGTCGGTGCCCGCCCAGCCGGTCAGGGAGGTGGTGGCGGAGACCACCACCCCGCGCTCCGGATCGATGACACCCGCGCTGCCGACGCCGACCGCGGTGACGCTCCCCCACCGGTCACCGGCGACGGAACGGACGAGCTCGGCGGCGGTGTCGAGGATGGCCTCGCGCCCCTCGGCGGCGGGGGTCGGCCGGGTCGCGCCGGCCAGCAGGGCACCGGACGGGTCGACCAGCCCCGCAGCGGTCTTCGTCCCACCGATGTCCACCCCGGCGACCAGCCCGGCGGAGGTCTTCGTCTCGCCGAAGCCGGTTCCGGTGGCGGGCCCGGGCACGCTGCTCATCATCCCTGTGGCCTTCACTGCGGCGTCCTTCCTCCGTTCTTTACGAGCTCTCTCCGGGGCTCACAGTAGACGGGCCGCTTCCGGGCATTGGGCCGGGGGACGGGGTCATGGGGGTGAGGCCGAGGGCGGCGAGGGCGGAGGCGCCGCGTTCGGCGTGGTCACCGCCTGCGAGCACCAGGGTCCGAGCGGCCTGGTAGGGGCAGCCGGCGGCGGCGAACGCGTCCGCCACGGCGACCAGCGCCTCCCCGTCGTTGTCGAGCACTGCCTCGGCTCGGCGCACGATGGCGGCGGCGACCGGGTTGCCCTCGACCAAGTTTCCGGCCTCGGTCAGGCGGGCGCGGGCGTCGGGACTTCCGGCTAGTACGGCGGCCTCGGCCCGGAGTGCGACGTACCAGTGGAGCCAGATCCAGGTGACCCACTTCCACACCTGGCGGGGCTCCGGGGCCATTCGCTCCAGTGCCTCTGCCGCCTGCCCGTCGTGCAGCAGGAGGATCGCGTCGAAGACCGCCCCGTAGCCGTAGGTGTGTTCCGGCGGGGTGCCGAGTTGCCGCACAACCTCCTGCCATTCGCGCCGGGCGTCGTGATCGCCGCGCAGGCCGTGGATCATCGCCACGCCGGCCGCCGCCGGAGACAGGATCTGCCGGGAGGGGCTGCCGGCCCGCCGCCATGAGTCGAGGAACCGGACGCTGCCGGTGAGCACCTCACCCACGTCGCCCGCCAGCGCGTCGACCATCAGCAGCCGGCACGTGGCACGATGACCCGCCTCCGCCAGCGACGGATGGTCGGCCAGCCGACGCGCCCACTGACGGGCGCCGAGCACGTCCCCCGCGCCAAGACCGGCCTCGACGGCGATGCCGAGCGCGTCGATCATCTCGTGCGTGGCGGCCGGCGAGATCATCTCGTGCGTGCCCGTCTGCGACGTCGGCTCACGGGTACCGGTCAGCGACATCGCCTCGCGCGTGCCCGCCGGCCACATCGCCTCGCGGGTGCCCGCCGGCGAGAACATCTCGTGAGTAACGGCCGGCGACACCGTCTCACGGATCCCGGTAGGCGATATCGTCTCGTAGGTGCCGGTCGACAGGGACGACAGGAGCGCGATCCGGTGCCGGGCCGTGGCCGCTGTGGCGAACGTGTCGCCGGCCCAGCTCAGCGCTCCGGTGAGCGCGTCGAGTGCGGCCGAGACGGCGAGCGGGTCGCCGGTCTCGCGGGCCAGCTCGACCGCCCGCTCGGCGCGCGCGTTCGTCTCCGGTACGGCGTTTCCCGGCGGCCCCTGAGCGGCCCCGAACGTATCGGTGATCACCGCCGCCTCGGCCAGCGCCACAGCAGCCCGCACAGCCGGATCCGCTCCGACCAGACCTTCATCGGCCGAATCCACCCCAGCCGAACCCTGGCCGGTCGGACGGTCACCGGGCGGATGGCCGGTGGCTGCCCTGCGTGCCTCGGTGATCAGGGTGAGTGCTTCGTCCCGGGTCGGGAGTCGTGTGAACGTGCTGGAGAAGCGGAATGCGATGGTGGCGGCGGTGGCCAGGTCGACGGCGGTGCCGACCGTGTCCCCTGCCTCGCGGGCGGCTTCCGCGGCTGCGCGGCGCAGGCGGTACATGTCGTCGCCCGCCGTGCGGCAGCCGGCCACGGCTGCGGCCTGCCGGAGCATCGCGGCGGTGACGGCGGGGTCGGTCGCGAGTTCGGCCGCCTGCTCGTAACGCCGCTGGGACTCGCCGGTCAGGTTGCGGGTGAAGGTCAGCTCCGCCAGCATTCGGGCCAGGTCGCAGGCGTCGGAGCGCTGTTCCGGCTGCTCGGCCGCCCATGCCAGGGCCGCGCGGAGGTCGTCGGCCACCAGGTCGAATCTGGCCCGCCAGTCCTGCCGGACCACGGCCAGCCCGGCGGCTTGGGCCAGGCACCAGCGCAGGTGACGGGTCCGGGTGGCGGCCAGTTCGCCGGCCTCGGTGAGGCGCTCCGTCCCGTACTGGCGGATGGTCTCCAGCGCGCGGTACTCCGTGCCGGCGGCGGAGGCCGTCACCGTCAGCAGGCTCTGCTCGGCGAGCCGGGCCAGCCCGTCGGCGACCAGGCCCTCGTCCGAACCGGCCACCTCGGCCGCCGCCGCGACGGTGAACGGCGCCACGAACACCGACACCCGGCGCAGCAGCGCACGGTCGGACGGCTCCAGCAGGGTGTGGCTCCAGTCCAGCGCCGCCCGCATCGAACGGTGCCGCTCGTCGGCCCGTGACCCGCCGGTGAGCATCCTGAGCGGATGGGACAGGGCCGCGGTGATGCCGTCCAGGCCGAGCGTGGGATACCGGGCGGCGGCCAGTTCGATCGCCAGCGCCATCCCGTCCAGCCGCTCGCAGATCACGGAGATCCGCTCCCTGAGCGAGGCCCCCGGGAGGGCGTCTGGTGAGAGGGGTGTGGTGCTTCGGGGGTTCGGCACGGATCCCTGCGCAGGATGGCTCTCGTGGCCGGCCGACAACGGATCGGTTCCGGGTCCGATTCCGGTCCCGGTTACGGGCCCGGTTCCGGTTCCGGTTCCGAATCTGGGTCCGGGTCCGGGATCCCGCGTGCGGCCCGGCTCGGCATCGGTGCTGGAATCCGGCGTGCGGCCCGGCGCGGGATCGGCCCTGGGGGTCGGCGTGTGGTTCGGGGCAGGGGCGGTCCTGGAGGGCGGTGGGTGGTTGTGGGTGGGGGGTGGGGGGAGGTTCAGGGGGTGGCCGGTTGCGGCGGCGCGTTCCAGGAAGAGGGCGACCGCGTCCGAGCTGCCGTCGGCGCTCAGTGAGAGCCGTGGGACCGGGTACACCCGTTCGAACGGCACCATCAGCCGGGCCCGGCTGGTGGCCAGCACCGTGAGGCGGGGGCAGGCCGCGAGGAGGCGTTCGAGGAAGAGGGCCACCCCGTCCACCACCTGCTCGCAGTTGTCCAGGATGAGCAGGGCGTGCCGGTCGGCCAGGGCGGCGAGGACGGAATCGGTCAGGTCGCGGCCGGGCTGTTCGCCGAGGCCGAGTGCGCCGGCGACCGCGGTGGCGATCATGCCGGGGTCGGCGACCGGGACCAGGTCGACGAACCAGACGCCGTCCGCGTAGTCGCCGGCGGCGTCGGCGGCCACCGCCAGTGCGAGCCGGGTCTTGCCCACCCCGCCGGGCCCGACGGCGGTGATCTGGCGGTGCGTTCTGATCAGGTCGGTCAGCTGGGCCCGCTCGCTCACCCGGCCGACGAACGAGGTCAGCGGGGCCGGCAGCACCGGGGCCGGGCGCGAGGGGCCGGATCCCGAGGAGCCGGATCCGGCCGGTTCGGGTGCGCGCTGGGCCAGTGCCCGCCGGTCCGGCGCCTCCAGCTTGCGCAGCAGCGAGGAGACGTGGCTCTCCACGGTACGGACCGAGATGCACAGCTTGGCCGCGATCTCGGCGTTGCTGAGGTGGGCACCGACCAGCTCCAGTACCTCGGCCTCGCGAGGTGATATCTCCACTTCTGCCAGCACCGTCCTAGTTTGCCGCATCGCGTCAGCATGTCCCCTCCGCATCGCCCCTGCGCCACCCCTTCGCGGCGCCCCGTACGTCTCTTCGGGCGCGTGCCCGTGCGCAGCGATCCGTACGGGGTCCGTGCCGTGCATCCGTACCGTGCATCCGTACCGTGCATCCGTACCGGGAATCCGTGGTCGGTTCCGTGGTCACCACGGATGTGGGCGGGGCGGTCCCGGCGAGAGGCTGTGGACACGAAGACAGCGGGCCACCCACCGGCCCCCGACCACAGGAGCGACCATGACCGCCTCGTCAGCCCAGGGCATCAAGACCGTGCTGCACCCCGTGTCCGACCTGTCGAAGGCCAAGGCCGTCTACACGGCCCTGCTCGGCGTCCAGCCGCAGACCGACGCGTCCTACTACGTCGGCTTCGACGTCGCGGGCCAGCACATCGGCCTGGTGCCGGGCGGCGGGCCGCAGGGGATGACGGCGCCGGTGGCGTACTGGCACGTGGAGGACATCGAGGCGAAGCTGGCCGAGCTGACCGCCGCCGGCGCCACCGTGCAGGAGCCCGCGCACGAGGTCGGCGGCGGCCGGGTGACGGCCACCGTGATCGACCCCGACGGCAACGTTCTCGGGCTGCTCCAAGACCAGTGAGCACACTCGACCACTCCACATCACGACAAACCTGGAAGGACCAGTCATGACCACTCTCGCCTCCGTCACCCTGGAGACCCCCGACCCCGCGTCCGCGGACGCCTTCTACGCGGCATTCGGCCTGAGCTCGTACGTGAGCGTGCGCGCCTCCGACGCGCCGGCGGCCGGATTCCGCGGGTTCGCGCTGTCCCTCGTGGTGTCCCAGCCCGGAGACGTGGACGCCCTCGTCGGCGTCGCGCTCGACGCCGGCGCCACCACGCTGAAGCCGGCCACGAAGAGCTTCTGGGGGTACGGCGCCGTCGTCCGCGCCCCCGACGGGACGATCTGCAAGATCGCCACCTCGAAGAAGAAGGACTCCGGCCCCGTCACCCGCCGCATCGACCAGGTCGCGCTGCTGCTGGGCGTGGCGGACGTCAAGGCGAGCAAGCGCTTCTACGTCGATCGCGGCCTGGCCGTGGCCAAGAGCTTCGGCGGCAAGTACGTCGAGTTCGACACCCCGTCCTCGGCCGTCACGCTCGCGCTCTACCCGCGCCGCGCGCTCGCCAAGGACACCGGTATGCCCCAGGAGGGCACCGGCTCGCACGGGATCGTGATGGGCGGCGCCGCGGGTCCCTGCACCGACCCGGACGGGTTCGTCTGGGAAGCGGCGTCCGTGCCCGCCTGAGCCGGAGCACGCCGCGCGTGGAGCGGCGGCGTCCGTCCGAGGCGAGGCCGCAGGGTGGCGAGGTCTTCCGTGCCCGCCAGTGGGTAGGTGACCACGCGTTAGCGCGTTCCCCCCGCCAGGCAGGGCCGGACGCGGTGGCTCCAGGCCGCCGTGCCCGCCGATCGGAGGGACCTTCAGATGACATCACCGGCTGACGGGCGGCCCGACGCCGAGCGGCGGATGCTGGGCGGGGCGCCGGGCGAGCCCGCGCTCGGCCGCGGACCCGCCCCCGGCGACTACTTGCGCCACGACTACCACCATCCGGCCGCGGGATGGGGCGCGTCGCGCAGCGTGGCGCACGTGCTGCGGCGCGCGGGCGAGCCCGTGGAGGGCCTGCGCGCGCTGCTCGTGATGAACCACGAGGACGGCGGGTTCGACTGTCCCGGCTGCGCATGGCCGGACGACCCGAGCGGGCTGCGGCTGGACATCTGCGAGAACGGCATCAAACACGCGACCTGGGAGCTGGCGCCGGCCAAGGCCGATCGTGACTTCTTCGCCGCCCACACCGTCGCCGAGCTGTCCCAGTGGAGTGACCACGACCTGGAGGCCGTGGGCCGGCTCGCCGAGCCGATGGCGTACGACCCCGGCAGCGACACGTACCGGCCGATCTCCTGGGAGGACGCGTTCGCGCTGGTCGGCGAGACGCTGCGCGGGCTGGACAGCCCGCATCGGGCCGCGTTCTACACCTCGGGGCGGCTCGGGAACGAGGCGACCTTCCTCTACCAGCTCTGGGTCCGCGAGTACGGCACGAACAACATGCCGGACTGCTCCAACATGTGCCACGAGGCCAGCGGCCGGGCGCTGACGGCGGCGATCGGCACCGGCAAGGGCACGGTCGACCTCAACGACTGGGAGCAGGCGGACGCGATCTGGCTGATGGGCGACAACGCCGCGACGAACGCGCCGCGGATGCTGACGTGGCTGGCCGAGGCCGACCGGCGCGGCGCGCAGCTGATCCACGTCAATCCGCTGATCGAGGCGGCGTCGCGGCGGACGATCGTGCCGCACGAGTTCATCGACATGGCCACGTTCCGGACGACCAGGACCGGCACGATGAACGTCCAGGTGCGCATCGGCGGCGACCTGGCCCTGATGCGCGGCGTCGCCAAGGCCGTGCTGGAGCGGGCGGAGCAGACACCTGAGGTCCTCGACCGCGACTTCATCGCCCGCTACACGCACGGCTTCGAGGAGTACCGCGCGGCCGTGGCGGCAACCCCGTGGGCGGACCTGGTCAGCGGGTCGGGCGTGGAGGAGCAGGCGATCCGCCGGCTGGCCGACTCCTACCTGGCGTCGGAACGGGTGATCATCGCCTGGTGCCTGGGCCTGACGCAGCACGAGCACGGCGTCGACACCATCAGGGAGATCGTCGACGTGCTGATGCTGCGGGGCAACCTCGGCCGCGAGGGGGCCGGGCCGTGTCCCGTCCGCGGGCACAGCAACGTGCAGGGCAACCGCACCTGCGGCGTCAACAACCGGCCTGACGCGGCGTTCCTCGACCGGCTGGCGGAGGTCTGCGGGATCGATCCGCCGCGCGAGCCCGGCCTGGGCACCGTGGGCACGATCGAGGCGATGCGCCGGGGCGAGGTGAAGGTGTTCGTCGCGCTGGGCGGCAACTTCGCGCTGGCCACGCCCGACCAGGCGTACACGTTCGAGGCGCTGCGCGCGTGCGAGCTGACCGTGCAGGTGAGCACCAAGCTCAACCGCAGTCACCTCGTGCACGGCCGGCGCGCGCTCATCCTGCCCTGCCTGGCCAGGACCGACGAGGATCACCAGGCCGGCGGGGTGCAGGGCGTCACGGTCGAGGACTCCATGTCGATGGTGCACATCTCGTACGGGATGAAGCCCCCGGCCTCGCCGCACCTGCGTTCCGAGTGCGCGATCATCGCGGGCATGGCCGAGGCGACGCTGCCGGGCAGCCGGACGCCGTGGCAGGACTACGTGGACGACTACGACCGGGTCAGGGACACGATGGCCCGGGTGCTGGACGGGTTCGAGGACTTCAACGCCCGTGCCCGCCATCCGCACGGCTTCCGCATCCGCCAGCTCGCCCGCGAGCGGGTCTTCCTGACGCCGTCCGGCCGCGCCGAGTTCGCCTGCCCGCCGCTGCCCGACGACACCGACCCGGGCGAGGGGCGGCTGCTGCTGACCACGGTGCGCTCGCACGACCAGTTCAACACCACCATCTACTCCAACGACGACCGCTACCGCGGCGTCAAGGGGCTGCGCACGATCGTGTTCATGAACGAGGGCGACATGCGCGAGCGCGGGCTCGGGGAGTTCGACCTGGTCGACATCACCAGCATCTCCAGGGACGGATCGCGGCGGACGGTGCACGGCTACCGGGCGATCGGCTACGAGATCCCGCCGGGGTGCGCCGCCGGCTACATGCCGGAGCTCAACGTCCTGTGCGGGATCGCCGACGTCAGCACGCAGAGCGCCCAGCCCGTCACGAAACACCTCGTCGTGGAGGTGACACCCGCCCGCGAAGCGGGCGCGGCCGGCTGACGACGGCGGACCGGCATCAGGATTCCGCCGCCACGAGGGTGAACGTGGCCGCGGCGCAGGCGACCAGCAGGATCACGCCGACGGCGAGGACCAAGCCGGGACCGGCCAGGACGGTCATGGCCACGCCGGCGACCAGCGTGACACCGGCGAACGCCGCGTGCCGGCGGCGCGCGATCGAACGTCCGGCGGCGCCTCCGGTGGCAGGCGCGGCGGAGGGCCCCGCGGCGGCTTCGGCGGCGGCGGGGGCGGCGCCGTGGTCGAGGTCGCCGCGCAGGAAGAGCCGGAACAGCAGGAACAGCGCGGGGAACAGCACGACCACCCCGATCACGGCCGTGACGATGACGGCCGTCAGGGTCGAGCGCCCGGCCGCGGCCTGGTCGAGGGTGAGCCCGCGCAGCACGTACGGCCGCTGCGCCAGGGCCCAGCCGGCGACCATGGCCGCGACGGCGAGCGCCGCCGAGGCGCGGGCGGGACCGAAGCGGTGCCGCCAGACCAGCAGCAGGGTGGCCAGGCCGGCGAGGCCGGAGACGGCCACCATCACCGCGCCTCCGTCACTGGTCAGCCCGGCGGACAGCGCGGGCGCGTCGTACCGGACGAGGATGAGCCCGGCCAGCGCGAGCGCGCCCGCGCAGCCGCCCGCGACGAGGGCACGGGTGCGGAAGGCCGACTCCAGCGACCGGGATCCCACCCGGTGGGCGTCCGCGGCCAGGTAGACGGCCGACAGGTAGGCGCCGGTGGCGACGGCGAGCGCGCCGATGAACACCGAGGTGGGGTTCAGCCAACTCGTGACGAGGTCTCCCGCGGCGTTGCCCACCGGGACGCGCCCCGAGGCGATCCCGCCCGCGACCGTGCCCAGCGCGAACGGCGTCAGGATCGAGGAGAGCGCGAACAGGTACTCGACCGGCCGCTCGCCGGGAGCGCCGTCGAGCTGGCCGCGCAGCGCGTACGAGGCGCCGCGCAGGATGATCCCGACGGCCGCGAGGAACAGCGGCACCGCCAGCGTGGACATGATCGAGCCGAACGCGACCGGGTACGCCGTCCAGCACACGACCAGCACGAAGATCAGCCAGACGTGGTTGGCCTCCCAGACGGGGCCCATCGCGTGCCGGGCGTAATGGCGCAGCTCGTCGCGGCTCTCCCGCCCGCCGGCCAGCAACGTCCACAGGCCCGCGCCGAAGTCCGCGCCGGCCAGCACGGTGTAGGCGGCGAGACCGGCGAGGATGAGCAGCATCGGGATCTCAGTCATGGTGCTCCTCCAGCGGCACGCGGCTGAAGCGGTGCAGCAGCCACCAGACTCCGCCGGCGAGTCCCAGGTAGACGACGATCAGCGTGCCGTAGCCGATGGGGATGCCGGACGCGCCGGTCACCGCCTGGCCGGTCCGCATCACGCCGTACACGATCCAGGGTTGCCGGCCGACCTCCGTGGTGACCCAGCCGGCGAGGAGGGCGACGACCGACAGAGGCCCGGCCGCCACGACCGCGCGGTAGAACCAGCGCGAGCCGGGCAGCCGTTTGTGGCGCAGGCGTACGTAGAGGAAGACGAGGCCGAGCAGGGCCAGCAGGGTGCCGATGCCGACCATGCTCTGGAAGGCCAGCCGGACGACGTTGACCGGCGGGATGTCCTGCGCCGGCACCGTGTTCAGGCCGGCGACCGTCGCGTCCGGATCGTGGAAGGCGAGCAGGGACAGCAGCCGCGGGATCTCGATGCCGTAGACGACCTCGGCGCCGTTGTACCAGCCCAGCAGATGCTCGGACGCGCCTCTGGTGGTCTTCCCGAGCCCTTCGAGCGCGGCCAGCTTCACCGGCTGGTGCCGGGCGATCTCACGCGCGGCCCAGTCGCCGATGACGATCTGCAGGGGCGCGGCGACCGCCGCGGCCGACAGCCCGACCGTCAGGGCCGTGCGGTGGTACCGGCTCCAGCGGCCGCGCAGGAAGCTCCACGCGTACGGGACGGCGATCAGGAAACCGGCCACGATGTACCCGGCGAAGTACATGTGCACGAACTCGTGCCAGAAGAACTCGTTGGCGAACAGCGCCGACCACGGGCGCGCCTCGACCGCCCGGCCGTCCCGCAGCGCGAAGCCGCCGGGATGGTTCATCCAGCCGTTGACGGAGATCACGAACCACGATCCGGTGATCCCCGCGGCCACCACCGGGATGCCCATGAGGAAGTGCGTGCGCGGCCGCAGCCGGTCCCAGCCGTAGACGTAGATCGCGATGAAGATGGCCTCGATGAAGAACGAGAAGCCCTCCATGGTGAAGCCGAGGCCGAACACGTTGCCGAAGCTCGCCATGAAGCCCGGCCAGAGCAGCCCGAGCTCGAAGCTGAGGATCGTCCCCGTCACGACGCCGATGGCGAACAGCGCCAGCATCACCTTCGCCCAGCGCCGGGCCAGCGTGCGGTAGAGCGCGTCGCCGGTCCGCAGCCAGCGCCACTCGCAGAACAGCACCATCGCCGGGAAGGCGATGCCGAAGCACACCAGCGGGATGTGCACGATGAACGACAGCGCCTGCATCTGCCGCGCCTCGAACAGGTATTCCTGGTCCACTGCCGCGAACGCGCCCGCGACGGCCGTGATCATCCGCACTCCCCCTCGCTGTGTGCCTGGCCGGCACGCGGGGGAGGTCGGAGCTGCGTACGGCCCTGTTTCCGCAGGTTACGCCGCAGGTGGGGGTGAGAGGGCGCTCTCGCGTGGTGTGTCGCGGTTCCGCTCAGCCGGACTGTGGGGCTTCGAGCGGGACACGGCCGACGCCGCCCAGAATGCCGCCCTTGTCCAGGCCGGGGGCGATGATCGGGTCGTCGTTGCGCCAGTCCTGGACCGGCACGAGGCCGGGTTCGAGCAGCTCCAGGCCGTCGAAGTAGGCGCGCACCTTGTCGCGGTCGCGCCAGTGCAGCACGCCGGCGGTGGTGCGCCGGTAGACCTCCTCGGTGCCGGCCTTGCGCTCGCCGGAGCTCTGCCCCTCTTCCACGTACGCGTGCGAGATGATCAGGTGGCTGCCCGGCACCAGCGGCTCGCGCAGGGTCCGAACGATGCCGGCCACCTCGTCGTCGTCGGCCAGGTAGTGGAACAGCGCGACGGCCAGGACCGCCACCGGCTCGCCGAAGTCGAGGTGACGGGCGGCGGCGTCGAGCAGGCCCCTGGGGTCGTGCGCGTCGCCCTCGACGATCACCGTGTGCGGGTCGCCGGTCAGCAGCGCGCGAGCGTGGACCAGCACGACCGGGTCGTTGTCGGAGTAGACGACCCTGGCGTCGGGGACGATCCGGTGGGCGACCTGGTGCACGTTGTCCTGGGTGGGCAGGCCGGTGCCGATGTCGAGGAACTGCCGCACGCCGGCCCTGGCGGCCGCCTCCACCGCGCGGACCAGGAAGCCCCGGTTCGCCCGCGCCATCTCCCGTACGTCGGCGCCGCCCTTGCCGCTCAGCTGCACGATGCGCTCGGCGGCCTCGCGGTCGGCGGGGAAGTTGTCCTTACCGCCCAGGAAATAGTCGTACATCCGGGCGACGGTGGGGACGTTCGGGTCGACCTTCCCCGCGGGTCGCTCACTCTCGGTCACGCGTCACCCTTCTCTGCCTTTGACCGCATCTTAGGGGGGATCGGCGTTCTGTGATCGGATCTTTCGCGGTCTTCCTCCCGGTTTCCCACCGGGCTCAGGCGTCTCAGGACCGCCCCGAGGACGGCACCCACAACGGGGCCCAAGACGGGCGCGACGCGACGGGTCGCTTCCGCTGAAGGCAGCGTCACACCTGTGATAGAGTTCTACACGTTGCAGTTATGGCACCCATAGTGACTTTGCGCGCCTGACAGACATGATCTGCAGGCGCGTTTTTCGTTTACCGGTCTTCTCCGGATGGGCTCATCGCGGCGACACGAGATCCGCGCGGTGCGGATTCTCTCGTTCCTGCAATTTCTGAAGGAGATCGACATGGCTACTGGCACCGTGAAGTGGTTCAACTCTGAAAAGGGCTTCGGCTTCATCGCGCAGGACGGCGGCGGCGCCGACGTCTTCGCGCACTACTCCAACATCGTCTCCAACGGTGGCTACCGCGAGCTGACCGAGGGTCAGAAGGTGTCGTTCGACGTCGTGCAGGGCCAGAAGGGCCCGCAGGCGGAGAACATCGTAGCCGCCTGATCAGGCGAGCAGCATGAGGCCGGGCCCGCACCCCTCGGGGGGCGGGCCCGTTCTCGTTCCGTCTCCGGAACCCCGGAAGACCGTTTCCCGAATCCGGCGAGCCGTTCCCGGCACCCGGCGGGTAACCGGAAGGCCGGCTTACCGGCACTTCCCGGCCATCTCCAACAGGCCAGGGTATGAATTCCACCAGTATCTGATGGTTTCGGTCGCTTTATCTCCCGGTAAGGACCATAATCAAGCCAATGAGGCCCTATCAAGCCGCCACCCGGCGCCAGCTGCCTACCAGCCCCTTCAAAGTCCCCGACGTACCCCCGCCCGCGATTGAGCAATTCGTCACGGGAGACCGGGTGAGCCACGACAAATACGGCCTCGGCCGCGTGATCGCGGTACACCAGGACGTCGCCGTGATCGTCGACTTCGGCTCGGAGACCTACCGGCTGACCGCGCCGTACGCCAAGCTCGAGAAGCTGTAGTCACCGCGCGCGACCACCGGACGCCGCCACTGAGCGTCGCCCGTACCGCTCGCGACCGCCGAGCGCCGGCACCACGCGCGATCCGCAGGCGCGTGGTCACCGCGGGCGCTGCGGCGCCGCGCTCCGAGCGTGCGGAAGGCGGGCACGGGCCGCCGCCCGCACCCGCCCCTTGTCATCGTCCTAGCCGCAGTGCTCGGACGGACTGTCGTAGACGTTCGTCCCGGCCTTGCCGCCCCACTTGACGCACTGACCGGCCGCCGAGGCACGCACCGGGCCGGCGTAGTAGGCGAAGTTCCCGCTGTCGGTGACCCGCGCCTTGCCCTTGACCTCCAGGTACGCGCTGGTCGCGCTGGCCGTGCCGATCGAGGTCTTCTTGATCGTGGCCACGCAGTTGTAACCGTTGCCCGAGTTGTAGAGCAGGTAGACCGTGCCGGCCGAGCCCAGCGCGGCCGAGTCGATCACCTTGTAGCCGCTGCCGCACACCGATTCCGGCGTGTGCGGGTTGGTGGGGCCGCCGCCGCCACCGGTGACGTACTGCATGTAGGTGTTCCAGTTCCAGTTGCCGCCCGGGTCCGTGTGGTCGGTCCCCGGGACCTGGCTGTGGCCGACGATGTGCGTGCGGTCCTTGGGGATGCCGTACCGGTCGGCGATGTTGCGGGTCAGCGCGGCCGAGGAGCGGTACATCGCGTCGGTGAACCAGGACGCGTCGTTGACGAAGCCCTCGTGCTCGATGCCGACCGAGCGCCGGTTGTAGTCGCCGGCGTGGAAGGCCCGGTCCTTCTCCCGCACCATCTGGGTGACGGCGCCGTCCGACGAGCGCACCACGTAGTGGGAGCTGACCTTCGCGGACGGGTTCTGGAACCAGGAGATCGTCCCGGCGTAGGAGCCCTGCGCCACGTGGATGACGATCCGGTCGATCTCGTCGCTGGACGGGCGGCTGGACACCGCGTAGTTGGCGCTGTTGGCCGCCACCCACGTGGCCTGCGGGTAGTCGACCGCGGCGGCGAGGGTGCCGGGGGCGTCCAGGTCCTTGGCCTTGGCGTACGGGCCGCGGTCGGGCTCGACGGCGCGCGGCTTGACCGTGACGCTCTCGCCGCCGGTCGTGGTGCCGCGCACGCCCTGGGCCAGCAGGTCGTAGACGGTGTCGGCGTACAGGCGGGCCACGTCGGGGGAGGTGGCGCCGCCGTAGCGGGCGACGGGCTCGTACCAGCGGGCGGCGTCCTTGCGGGCGGCGGCGTCCAGCCCGGCCTCGTCGGCGTAGGCGCGCAGCACGGCGGCGCCGCCGGCGATGTTGGCGGCGTCGTCGCTCTTGAGCGCGGACACGGGCCGCCCGGTCAGCTTGGCCGCGCGCTCCAGCGTGCGGGAGGTGACCAGGTGCATCACGCCGTAGCCGCCGCCGGCGCTGGGCTCGCCGGCGTGGCCGTCCAGATGGGTCTCGGCGTAGGCGAGGGAGACCAGCAGGTCGCGCGGCACCTCGTAGGTGGCCGCCGCCTCGGCGAACGCCCCCGACACGGGGTCGGCGGCGGCCGTGGCCGCGGCGGGATGGCCGATCAGCAGCGAGGCGGGGATCAGCGCGCCGGTCAGCAGCACGGCTGAGCGGCGCAGTCGGGCTCGCACAGTGTTCTCCTCAGGAAGGGGGGTGTCGTACGGGAACGCGGGGCGCCCGGCGCGGCACGGTGTGCGCGCGGGCGCCGTGCGGCGTCAGCCGCAGTGCTCGAAGTCGCTGTTGTACGTGCTCGACCCGGCCTTGCCGCCCCACTTGACGCACTGACCGGCCGCGGCGGCACGCACCGGGCCGGCGTAGTAGCCGAAGTTGCCGCTGTCGGTGATCCGCGACTTGCCCTTGACCTCCAGGTACGCGCTGGTCGCGGTGTTCTTGCTGAGCGAGGTCTTCTTGATCGTGGCCACGCAGTTGTAGCCGTTGCCCGAGTTGTAGAGCAGGTAGGCGGTGCCGGCCGAGCCCAGGGCGGCGGAGTCGATCACCTTGTAGCCGCTGCCGCACACGGACGTCGCGGTGTGCGGGTTGGTGCTGCCGCCGCCGCAGCTGTTCTTCGAGGTCAGGGTCTGGTTCGGGTAGCCGAACGTGGCGCCGTTGAAGACGGCCTTGCGCACGTTGGCCGGGTAGCTGGCGCCGTTGCGGACCTCGTAGTGCAGGTGCGGGCTGATGTTGTTGCCCGGCTTGCTGGTGTTGCCGACCGTGCCGATCTTCTGGCCCTGGCGGACCTGGGTGCCGGCGCTGACGGAGCGCGCGTTCAGGTGCGCGTAGTACGACGTCCAGCCGCCGCCGTGGTCGATCTTGACCAGGTTGCCGTAGCCGTTCGTGGAGCCCTGGTGGGCGGAGATGACCACGGTGCCGGCCGCGGCGGCCACGACGGTGTCGCCGAGGTCGGCGGAGGCGGTGCTGCCGCGGTTGAAGTCGATCTCGTACGAGCGGTGCGCGCTGCTGCCGCTGGAGTTGCCGGTCCAGCTCTGGCCGCAGGGGAAGGGCAGCTGGAAGCTGGGCGCGGCCAGGGTGGAGACCTCGGGAACGTCGACCTGGTCCGGCGGGTTGTTCTGGTCCTGCCCAGGGCCCGTGGTCGGCGTGCCGCTCGGAGCCGCGCTCGGTGTGGGAGCGGGCGTGGGGGCGGCGGAGGCCGCCTGCCCGGCCACGAGCCCGCACGTAAGGACGAACCCCACCGTAAGCACCCTGCTGGCTCTCATAAGGATCCTTTCCGTACGGCTCCGGGGACGAGGTCGACCCGGAGCCGAGCATGATCAAATGGATCTCACGACGTGCGCTTGCTGGGGGTCAAGATTGCGAGTACGGCATACAGAGAACATCCAAAATCGGTATAAAGACTCAGCCAGCCCGAACGAACAACCCGGCAATGGTTGCAATACCTCCAGCTGAGGAGTAGGTGCGGTCATAGTGGTTGATCAGCCAACATTCGCCGTCCTTGGCCCGTTACAGGTCAGGGCCGCGGACCAGAGCGTGCGCATCGCGGGCACCAAGCCGCGGCTGCTGCTCGCCACGCTGCTGCTCGACGCGAATCAGGTGGTCGCCTCCGACGCCCTGATCGAAGTGCTGTGGACCGGCACCCCGCCCTCGTCCGCGACGGCCAACCTGCGCACGTACGTGAGCTCCTTACGCGGCGTCCTCGGCGCGACGGAGGCCCGCATCGCCGCCCACCCGTCCGGTTACGCCGTCGAGGTGGAGGCGGAGCGGCTGGACCTGCTGCTGTTCGAGGACCTGGTGACCAGGGCGCGGGCGAGCGCGCGTACCGAGGAGGCGGCCCCCCACCTGCGCCGGGCGCTCGCGCTGTGGCGCGGCACCCCGCTCGGCGACCTGCCCGCGAGCCCCGTGTGGGACGCGCGGCTGCGCTCGATCACCCAGGCCAGGCTGGCCGCCGCCGAGGAGCTGATCGCGGTCAAGCTCGCCGCGGGCGAGCACGCCTCCGCCGCCGAGGACCTGCGCGAGCTGGTCGGCGAGCACCCCTACCGCGAGGACCTCTGGCAGCGGCTCATTCTGGCGCTGCACCACACCGGCAGGCGGGCCGAGGCGCTGCACGCCTACACCGCCGTCAGACGGCAGCTCATCGAGGATCTCGGCGTCGAACCCGGCCAGGACCTGCGCGAGGCGCACGCCCGCGTCCTGGCCGGAGAGCCCGTGCCCGCCCTCCTGCCCGCCGCCGTGCCCGTGCCCGCCCCCGTGCCCGCCCCCGTGCCCGTCGCCCCTCCCCCGCCCTACCAGCTGCCGGCCGACATCCCGGACTTCACCGGCCGGGCCGCGGCCGTCGCCGCCCTGACCAGGTCGCTGTCCGCCGAGGAGCTCGCGCCTGAGGGGCCGCCGTCGATCGCCATGGTCGTCGGGCCGCCCGGCGTCGGCAAGACCGCGCTGGCCGTGCACTGCGCCCACGCCGTACGGGGCGGCTACCCGGCCGGGCAGCTGCACCTGTGTCTCGGCGGCACCGACGCGACCCCCGCCGACCCGGCGGAGCTGCTGGCCGAGGCGCTGCGCGCGCTGGGCGTCGGCGCCGCGGCCCTGCCGCCCACCGTGCACGAACGTTCCGCGCTCTACCGCTCCCTGCTCGCGGAACGGCCGATGCTCGTCTTCCTCGACGACGCGGCCGACGCCGCCCAGGTACGCGCCCTGCTGCCCGGCAACGGCTGCGCGGTCCTGGTCACCAGCCGCCGCCGCATCACCGAGCTGCCCGGCACCCGCCTGCTGGAGCTGGACGTCCTGCCGCCGGAGGAGGCCGAGGAGCTGCTCGGGCGCATCGTCGGCCCGGCGCGGCTGGCCGCCGAGCGGCAGGCGGCCCTGGCCATCCTCGACTCCTGCGGCCACCTGCCCCTGGCCGTCCGGGTCGCCGGCGCCCGCCTGACCGGCCGTCCCGGCTGGCCGCTCAGCGTGCTCCAGCAGCGCCTGGCCGACGAGTCCAGCAGGCTGGACGAGCTGCGCGCCGGCGACCTGGAGGTACGCGGCTCCTTCGAACGCAGCACCCGCCGCCTGACCAGCGACGCGGCCGCCACCTTCCGCGCGCTCGGCCTGCTCGGGCCCGCCTCCGTGCCCGGCTGGGTGGCCGACGCCGTGCTCGGCCGGCGGCGCGGCGAGGCCGTCGTGGACTCCCTCGTGGACGCCAACCTCGTCCGGCTGGACGGCACCGACGCTCTCGGCCAGCCCCGCTACCGCCTGTACGACCTGATGCGCTGCCAGGCCAGGCAGCAGACCGGCGGCGAGGCGGAGCGGCAGGCGCTCGCCCGCGTGCTCGGCGGCTGGACCAGCGCCACCGGGCACGCCACCGCGCGCCTGCCCACCACCCTGTTCAGCCTGACCCCCGAGGAGCCCGCCCCCTGGAGCCTGCCGGAGGAGACACTGGCCCGGCTGACCTCCGACCCGCTGTCGTGGTTCGAGGCCGAGCGCCAGTCGCTGGTGGAGGCCGTGCAGCTGGCCGCGGGCACCGGGCTGGCCACCTCCGCGTGGGGACTGGCCGCCGCCCTCGTCCCCTACTTCGACCTGCACTGCCGGTTCGACGACTGGCAGCTCACGCACCGGCTGGCGCTCGACAGCGCCCGCGCGGCAGGCGACCGCCGCGGCGAGGCCGCCATGCTCCGCGGCCTCGGCCAGGTCTGCCTCTACCAGGACCGTTACGCCGAGGCCTGCGACATGCTCAAGCGCGCCCGGACGATCTTCCACGAGCTGGGGGACGTACGCGGCGAGGCGATCTCGATCTGCGGGCTGGGCGCGGCCAGCCAGTTCTCCGGCGAGCACCTGCGGGCGCTCGGGTCCTTCCGGCACGCCCTGGCCATGTTCCTGGCCGTCGGCGACCGCGGCGGCGAGGCGTACGCGCGGCAGGCGATCGGGCGCATCTACCTGTCGCTGCAGGACCTGCGCCAGGCGTCCCGGTGGCTGTCCGAGGCGCTGCGGCTGGCCAGGGAGCTCGGCGACACCCACCGTGAGGGCTGCGTGTCGATGCACCTGGGCCGCCTGCACGACCTGAAGGCCGACGCCGACGAGGCGATGCGCTGCCAGGGCCGGGCGCTGGACATCTTCGAGACGCTCGGGGACCGGCACTGCGGCGCGTACGCGATGCAGAGCCTGGGCGGCCTCCAGGTGGCCAGAGGCGAGCGGTCCGACGGATCCGACCGGCTGCGGGCGTCGCTGGCGGTCTTCCAGCAGCTCGGCGACCGCAGCGGGGAGGCGGCCACGTTCCAGACGCTCGGCGAGCTGTACCGCTCGGCCGGGCGGACCGCGCTGGCCTCCAACTACCTGCACCGGGCCGTCGAGCTGCGCCAGGAGCTGCGCGAGGGCGCCGGTCTGTGATGACGGCGCCCGGGTCGCGTGCGGTGCCGGGGCCGGCCCGCGGTGGCCCGCCGGAGGGTCACCGGGAGCCGACGAGAGGTTACGTCAGGGTCGTCCTCACGGCTCTGTACGCTGCCCCTCCGTCTCGGTACGGTAGGGATCGACAGCGGCCGGTCAGGCCGCTTCCGGCTCCTCACGTCAGGGGGGTGCACGTGCGGGAACTGACGTTCGCGACACAGAGACTGCCCGGGGTGAGCGTGATCTCCGTCGCGGGTGAGATCGACGCCGCCACCGCCGGTCAGCTGGACCGCTACCTTCAGGCGAGCCGGCGCGCGCCGCACGAACATCTGGTCATCGATCTCAGCGACGCGCAACTGCTGGGCAGCGCCGGGCTCCGGGTCCTGCTCAACACGCACGCCTTCGCCCGCCAGCACGGCGGCAGCCTGCGCCTGGCCGCGCCGCATCCCAAGCTGGCCAGCATGATGCGGATCACCTGCGCGCACACCGTGCTGAGCGTCCACGACTCCGTGGAACAGGCCGTCCTGGCCGCCCTCCAGCCCGGCGAGCCCGCCGCCGCACAGGTGTGAGGGCCACCGGTCGTCCGGCGCGGCCAGGTTTCGCACGACATGGGCGCGAACACGACCAGACCCGCCGTCCCGGGGCGGATGTTCATCCCGGTCCGGCGGGTCAGCGCACTGGCGTGGCAGCGAGCGTCCCTGACGGAGGTCAGCTCAGCTCTTCCGGCCACCACCAGTTACCGTCGTCGTACTTGTCCGGCTTCACGTCCTCCTTGACCGGCTCCTCCTTGACCGGCTTCACCACCGGGGCCGGCTTGACCTCCTCGCGGCGCTCGAAGCGGTGCCTCGGGTGGTGGTTGCGCGAGTGGTTGCGGTTGTCGACGATGACGTCGATCCGCGGCGGACGGTAGTGCGGGTTGCGCAGGATCGGCTTCTCCCGCGGGACGTAACTCGGCTTGTAGACGTGCTTGACCGGCGCCGGCGGGCCTCCGGCCTGGACGGTGGAGAAGCCGGCGCTCGCGCTGGCCACCCCCATGCCCAGAGGCAGAAGCATGACGCTGGCGGCGGCACCGGTCAGAGCTAGCGCCGCGAACAGCCCATGGCGCGGCGCGCGCGATTGCGAAATTCTAGTATTCACGTGCTCTCGTTTCCGTTCATGGATATTTCGGCCAGAAGCCGGCGTCCGCCCTATAAGCGGGCGCCCAGACGGAAGCAGACGTACCCATGCAGATGTTCTCAGTTACCTCCTTAAACCCAAACAACCCGTCAAAGCCCACAGACCCCATTCGTTGCGAGCGTCTCACCGCGCGACGAACCGCCGCGCTTGTCTGCCTGATTCCGCCGGCTGCTCGCCCGGGAACGCCGGGTCAGCCGGTCGATTCGCGGGGGACCAGGGAGAAGGGGCTGACGAACTCGCGCGGCGCCTGCCTGGCCGCGCCCTTCTCCGCCATCCGCTTGACCAGGAAGCCGACGGCCGTGCCGGCCATGAGCGCGTGGTCGGGGTCGATCGACGACAGCGACGGCACGCTGTAGGCGCCTTCGGCGATGTTGTCGAAGCCGATGACCTTGACGTCGTGCGGCACCCGCAGCCCGCTGTCGGCCAGGCCGCGCAGCGCGCCGAGCGCGACCGTGTCGGTCACGCAGAAGACGCCGTCGACCCCGGCCCCCGACCCGGCCAGGCGGCGCGCGGCCGCCGCTCCCCGCTCCATGGTGAGCTGCTCGATGGGGGCCACGAGCGCCGGGTCGAACGGGATGCCAGCCTCTTCGAGCGCCTCGCGGTAGCCGTCGTAGCGCAGGCTGGAGACGTCGACCTCGCCCCGCTGCGGGCCGTCGATGAGCGCGACGCGACGGCAGCCCCGCTCGAGGAGATGGCGGGTCGCGGCCCTGGCGCCCGCGCTGTTGGGCATCGCCACGTGGTCCACGGGCCCGTCGAAGATGCGCTCCCCCAGGATGACCACGGGGTGGTCGACCCTGAGCAGGTCGATGTCGGCCGGGCCGAGCCCGACCGTGCTGAGGATGAGGCCGTCGTAGAGCCGGTTGCGGGACAGCGCGAGGGCGGCGAGCTCGCCCTCACGTGAGGCGCCGGTCTGCTCGATGGCGACCCTGAGGTGGTGTCCTGCCGCCACCTTGATGATCTCGGCGGCGAGCTGCCCGTAGTAGGGGCGGTCGATCTCGGGGACGGCCAGGCCGATCGTCCCGGTACGCCCGGTGCGCAGGTTGCGGGCCGCGACGTTGACCCGGTAGTCCAGCTCCTCGATGGCCCGCAGCACGCGCTCGCGCGTCTCGGTCCTGACGTGCGGGTGGTCGTTGATGACGTGGGAGACGGTCATGGGCGAGACCCCTGCGGCCTTCGCCACGTCCTGTATCGTCACCACGCCAGCATCCTTTCACGGCCTCACGGCCCGAAACCCCGCCCCCGCCGTGCCGCCGCCGTGCCCCCGCCGCCGTGCCGCCGTTCCCCGTCTCAGTGCCACCGCATGCGCTTATTTGCGCGCGGATATCGGCGTTTTTTGCAGTATGTTGCGGTTTGTGGCATTGCGAGAGCTTTCATGAGCGCCCCCGACGTCGAGGTGATGCGGCAGGCGGTGCTGCGCTTCCTCGGCTCGCTCGACCCCGAGCGGAAGGCCGCGGCGACGGCGGCGTTCGGCTCGGCCGAGCGTACCGAGTGGTCCTATCTGCCCGGCCCCCGTCCGGGCCTGCCGCTGGTCGAGATGACCCCGGCCCAGGAGGAGCTGGCGCTCTCCCTGCTGGAGATCGGCTGCGGCGTCAGCGGCGCGCGTACGGCCAGGGGCGTCATCGAGCTCGAACGCGTCCGCCGCCGCCTGGTGACCGGCGTGGACGAGATCGACGGCGACCGCTACTGGTTCCGCGTCTTCGGCGATCCGGCCGGTGCGGCCCCGTGGATGTGGCGGATCAACGGCCACCATCTCGCCGTGCACATCACGGTCGCCGGCGACTCGATCACGGTCACGCCGAGCTTCCTCGGCGCCGAGCCGGCCATGGTGCCGTCCGGGCCGCGGCGGGGCCTGCGGCTGCTCGCCGAGGAGGAGGAACTGGGCCGGGCGCTGCTCGCCGACCTCGCGCCGCACCAGCGTTCGATCGCGATCACCAGCCCGGTCGCTCCCGACGACGTCCTGACCCGTAACGACCCGGCGGCCGACGCCGCCCTCATCCCCCATGGGCTGCCGTACGCCGACATGACGGCGACGTCGCGGGACATGCTCGAACGGCTGGTGCGCCGCTACTTCGACCGCGCCCCCGGCTGGTACGGCGAGACCTGCTGGCGGGACGCGCTCGACGCCGGGCTGGACCGGGTGACCTTCGCCTGGATGGGCTCGGACCGGCGCGGGCAGGGTCACTACTACTGCGTCACCGGGCCGACGTTCCTGCTGGAGTACGACAACACGCAGGACGACGCCAACCACGTCCACTCCGTGTGGCGGGACCTGCGCCACGACTGGGGCGGCGACCTGCTCGCCCGGCACTACGCCGACCAGCACTGATCGCCCCGGCCGCCTCGGTGGTCCGGGAGGTCGTGGCGGCGCGGCCGCTCAGCGGTCGTCGTCGGCCGCGGCGCCGAGGACGGTGAGCCCGGTCAGCACCGCCGACCGGTAGAGGCCTGAGCCCCACTCCCCGGCCGTACCGCCTCCACCTGGTACGCCGCGCCTCCCAGCGGGCCGACCCGGCGCAGCGGCAACGCCCAGCCGCGCGGCAGGCCGCGGGAGGCGACGGGCAGGTGCAGCAGGCCCCGGGCCGCCTGCCAGGAGGCGACGATCACGAACGTGACGCTGACCAGCAGCGCCCACGCCCCGAACTTGGCCGGATGCACCAGCTGCCAGGTCTCCCGCTGGTACGGGTACTGCCAGGCGCCGAGGTAGGTCGCCAGGTTCTCGGCCACCCACAGGAAGAACCCGATGAGCGTCAGCGACAACGCCAGCGGCATCTGGTAGCGGTGCGCGCCCACGGTGAAGTGCACCACCGTCCCCCACGTCGCCAGCACGAGCAGCACGGCCAGCGGCAGCCGCAGGTCGATCCACCAGTGCTGGCTGACGAAGTTCACGTAGATCGCCAGCGCCACCAGCGTGACCGGCACGGTCCGGTAGGCCACCAGGCGCAGCGAGAAGATCCGCCAGGCCGTGCAGACGTAGCTGCCCACCGCCGCGTAGAGGAACCCGCTGTAGAGCGGCACCCCGCCGATCTTGGTATGGGCCGGCTCGGGATAGCTCCACGACCCGAGCCGTACCTTGATCAGCTCGAAGGCCAGCCCGACCAGGTGGAACCCGGCGATGACGGCGGTCTCGCCGCTGCTCTCCCAGCGCAGCGCGCGCAGCGTCACGGTGACCGCGACGGCGTAGATCAGCAGCGCGTCGTAGCGCGGGATCGGCAGCGGCACGACGGACGAGGCGGCCAGACCGGCGAACATGGCCACCGCGAACAGGCACGATCTGGCCTCGGCCCAGGCGAACCGGAAGAGTTGCGCGACGAAGAACCTCACGCCCTTATCCGACCATCCGCACCCTGCCGGAGTTGCTCGGGTTTCGGGGAGGTCCTGTGAAGAAACGCAGGCCCATGACGAGCGAGGTCCTGGCGGGCGAGACCGCCGCTTGCGCCGCACCGCACACTCTACAGGCTGTAGAGTAAGCCCTCGGTGATCGGACGGAAAGGGTGGATCGTGCTGCGCTGGTTTCGACTCGTGGCGGTGGCCGAGGCGTGCTCGTGGGCGGGGCTGCTGGTCGGGATGTTCTTCAAGTACGTGACGGAGACCGGCGAGCTCGGGGTGAAGGTGTTCGGGCCGATCCACGGGGCGCTGTTCGTGCTGTACGCGGCCGGGGTGCTGCTGTCGGCGCGGGAGGCGGGCTGGAGCCGGGGCACGGCGGTGCTGGGCCTGGCCTGCGCGGTGCCGCCGTTCACCTCGGTGTGGTTCGAACGCCGGATGGCGGCCCGCACGGCCACGGCGGCGGCGGCCACCTGACCGTCTGGCCGGTGCCGCTCGACCGGGCGAATGCCACCGCCCACCGGCGCCGAGCTAGAACATCTGGGCCACTGCCACGATGACGGCGATCAGCGTGATCGGGCCCAGCACGGCGGTCGAGACGACGATCGCGCTGCCGCCGGGCAGGATGCGGGCGAGCGCTCCCGAGGCGGCCCTGCGCACCGGCGCCGCGCCCGGCAGCACGAACAGTCCCAGCGTGAACAGGCCCGCGCCCAGGCTCTCCGCGTGGCCGGCGTTCAGCCGTCCGGCCATGTGGAGCAGGCCGCCGGCGGCCAGCCCGAACGCCACCGACAGCAGCAGGTGACCCACGGCCACGAGCCCCGCCGTGGAAAACGGCGGCCGGTCCTCGGCGAAGTAGTGGTCGGCGGCGCGCAGCGCCAGCGCGAGCGCCGCCGCCCCCAGCCCGCCGGAGACCGGGTTCATCACGGTCAGCGCCATGAGGATCACGAGCATGAGCACGCCGACGAAGCCGCTGCCGTGCACGAACCGCCTCAGGTCGAACGGCTCCGCCGGAGGCGCGGGCGCACGCCGCCGCTCGGGCTGATCGGACTGGCCGGAGTGCTCGGACCAGTCGGAGCTGAGGGTCGGCGCGGGGACGGCGGGCCGCTCCTCCCGCGGCCTGGTGGCGTAGGTGACCGGCGGCAGCAGGTCGGAGAGGGTGTCCATGGCCTGGGTGCGGTCCGGGCGCCGCGGGGCGCCGCTCGCCGGATCGAGCGCCCTGGCCGTGCGCAGCAGCTCGCGGGCGTCGGGCCTGGCGGTGGGATCGACCTGGAGCGCGTTGCTCAGCCAGCCCCGCAGCCAGGCGGGCGCCTTGTCGATCTGCGAGCGCCCTTCCATGGTGTTGTAGCAGACCGCCTCGAACGTCCCCGTGCCGAACGGCGGCAACCCCGTCGCGGCGAAGAACACCGTCGAGGCCAGGGAGTGCACGTCGGCCGCCTGGGTGACATGGGAGGCGCGGATGATCTCGGGCGCCAGGTAGCCGGGCGTGCCCACGACCATGCCGGTCGCCGTCAGCCTGGCCGCGTCCACCAGGTGCGCGATGCCGAAGTCGATGACCAGCGGCTGGCCGCCGACCAGCATGACGTTGGACGGCTTGAGGTCGCGGTGGATCACACCGGCCTCGTGGATGTCCACCAGCGCCTGGGCCAGCCCCTGGGCGAGCGTGACGACCTCGTGCGCCGCCAGCGGGCCCTGGGCCAGCACGGTGTCCTCAAGTGTGCGGCCGGGGGCGAACCTGGTCACCACGTACGGCTTGCCGCCGGCCAGCTCGGCGTCGAGCACCTCGGCGACGAAGCGGCTGCGGACCCGCCGCATGGTCTCCACCTCGCGGAACAGCCGGTCGCGTGCCTTGAGGTCGGCCGCGACGTGCGGGTGCAGCACTTTGATCGCGACTTCCCGGCCCGCGGCGTCGAGACCGAGGTGGGCGACCCCCATACCGCCCTCACCGATCTTCCGGATCATCCGGTAGGGGCCGAGTTGTTCCTGCGTCTGAGCACCCATTCCCGCCTTCATCCTCCGTGTTTCCCCCGGAACGCCGCGGCCCCGCCACTCGGGACGGCCCGGACATTCTCCCGTAATGCATCCCCCGAGATGCACAGTAAGCGAGAATCCGCCCGGGCGCGGCGGGCCCGTCGATGCCGGCCTCACCGAAAGCCCCGCTCGGAGGGCTTCTCCGAAAGGCCGGCCTCAGGTCGAGACGGGGAAGTTGGCGCGGAAGGTGCCGTCCGGGTCGTGCCGGCGTTCGAGATCCCGGAGACGCTGGAGCGCGGCGGGAGCGAAGGCGTCGGCGGGCGTCTCGCCGGGGCCGAGGAAGGTGAAGGGTTTGCGGCCGCTCACCGGGAGCGCGCCGGCGAGCGCGCGCTGCCTGGCGGCGATGGCCGCGGCCGTCGCCGGGTCGGCCGGCACGCCGAACAGGTAGAGCGCGTACGGCTCGGTCAGGGGCCCGTGGGGGCTGTCGGACGGGCGGGCGAACGCGCCGCCCAGGTGACGCAGCTGCACGTTCATCAGCGGGGCGATCGGGTCGGCCAGCAGGGTCTTGGCCACCGCGTCGTCCAGCTCGGTGAGCAGTTCGGCGCGCGAGGAGCCCGCGCTGGGCTCGGTGGGCTCCGCGGTGATGGCGCCGAGTTCGGCGACCGTCATGGTCCGCCTGCCGTCGGCGAGCGGGCGGGGCAGCCGGTCCAGCGGGGCGAGCAGGTCGCGGGCCGCGTCGTCAGGGCCGAGGTAGGTGGCGTCGACGGCGACGAGGGGGTCGGAGCCGGGGAAGTGCAGCAGGTCCAGCCAGACGGTCAGGTCGTCGGGCGCGATGGCGGTGATCCGGCGGTAGGCGTCCATCACGTCCAGGGCGTGCTCGGCGGGCCACATCATCCGGCCGCCGTACAGGTGCGGCGCGGGGTGGAGGGTGAGCTCCAGGGCGGTGACGATCGCGAGCGACCCGCCGCCGCCGCGCAGGGCCCAGAAGAGGCCGGGGTCGGTGTCGCCGGTGACGCGCCGCCGCTCGCCTTCCGCGTCCACGATGTCGAACGCGGTGACGCTGTCGGCGACCCAGCCGTACCTGCGGCCGAACCAGCTGAGCCCGCCGCC
Source organism: Nonomuraea fuscirosea (assembly GCF_035917475.1). Classification (NCBI taxonomy): domain Bacteria; kingdom Bacillati; phylum Actinomycetota; class Actinomycetes; order Streptosporangiales; family Streptosporangiaceae; genus Nonomuraea; species Nonomuraea fuscirosea. The sequence continues at coordinate 6,964,062 of NZ_CP109074.1, forward strand.
GAGCGCGACCCCGGCGACGCTGACGACCGGGGAGCTGCCGGGCAGGCCGGTCAGGCCGTGCGCCGCCGCGGCGGCCTGGAGGACGCCCGAGGCCACGCCCGCGCCGACGCGGGCGCGCCGGGCGGCCGGGTCGATCTCGACGGAGTCCAGGTGGCGGGTGCGCAGCAGGACGGCGCCGTCGAGGCCGGTCGTGGCGCCGTGGCCGTTCGGCTGGGCCGCGACGGCCAGGCCGCGGGCGCGGGCGAAGCGGATCACGGCCGCGACGTCGGCGACGTCGGCCGCTTCGACGACGGCGGGGACGAGCTGTTCGACGGCCCGGTTCCAGGGCTGCCTGGCCTCGTCGAACCCGTCGTCCCCGGGGAGCAGCACCCGTCCGCGGACGAGGGCGCGCAGGTCGTGCAACGTGTCGGTCATCTGTCTTCCGATCGTGAGGTTGGGGAACGTCGCCATCCGGGTGGGCGCGTTCCACTCTGGTCCGCGGGGAGGCGCCGATCAATGGGGCCCTGTGTGAGAATCGTGAAGCTGGAGTTAACGATCGGGGGGGTCATGCTGGAGCGCCACGAGCTGGAGGCGTTCCTGACGCTGGCCGAGGAGCTGCACTTCGGCCGCACCGCCGAGCGGCTGCGCGTGTCCACCGCCCGGATCAGCCAGACCATCGCCAAGCTGGAGCGCCGGGCCGGGGTGCCGCTGTTCGTCCGCACCAGCCGCCGGGTGGAGCTGACCGCCGTCGGCCGGCGGCTGGCCGAGGAGGTCGGGCCCGCCTGGGAGCAGATCGGCGCGGCGTTCGCGCGGGCGGTCGACACCGGCCACGGTCTCACCGGCGTCCTGCGGGCGGCCTTCGTCGGCGCGGCGGCCGGTCAGTTGCTCGCCGGCGCCGCCGAGTCGTTCCGCCGCCGGCTGCCCGGCTGCGACGTACGGCTGCGCGAGGCGCAGATGGTCGATCTGATGCCCTGGCTGCGTGACGGCCAGGTGGATCTCGCGCTGGGCACGTTCCCCATCGACGAGCCGGACATCGCCACGGGTCCCGTGCTGGTGTCGGAGGCGCGCATGCTGGCCGTGCCGTCCGGGCACGCGTTCGCCCGCCGTACGTCGATCTCGCTCGAAGACCTGGCCCGGGTGAAGCTGCTCCAGCTGCCGGACACGCTGCCCGTCACACTGCGGGCCGACCGCACCCCCAGCGCGACTCCGGCGGGACGGCCGATCGAGCCGGGCCCTTCGGCCGCGACGTTCAACGAGATGCTGACCCTCATCGGCGCCGGCCAGGGCGCCTTCCCCGTCGGGGCCCAGGCCAGGCGCTACTACGCCCGTCCCGACGTCGCCTACGTCCCGATCAGTGACGCTCCGCCGCTGCGCTGGGGCCTGCTGTGGCGGGCCGACGGCGCCACCGCCCGGGTCCGCGCCTTCGCCCAGGCCGCCCACGACCTGGTGCTCTCCGCCTGAACGGCCGCCCAATCCGGGATTTCCTGGGCCGGCTGTAACGGCGGGCACTGGCAGGAGGGGCGGCGCTGCGCACGATGGGTGACGGAATCCAGCACCCAACGGAAGGTGTAATCGTGCGTCTGCTCGCCGGGTTGACGATGAGTACCGTGCTCGCCGCCGGGCTTCTGGCGGCTCCGCCCGCCCTGGCCGCCCAGGCTGTCCCCTTCTCCGCCGACTCGGGCGACTCGTGCCGCCGCGGGTTCACGGAGGGCACGATCGAACGGTACGACGGGCCGGTGATCCGGCCCCGCGTCGACGTCGAAGGATTACTCTCCGACGAAGCCGCCCCGACCATCTGCCGTCCCGACGACATGCACTCCCTGGCCACCTTCAGCGCCTACCGCGGCAGCGAGCTGGTGGACAGCGCGACGCAGAAGGCGGACGACGAGCAGGTCAAGTTCGCCTTCTCGCTGTCCGACCAGGGGTCGGTGCGCACCATCGACCGGGTGGTCGTGCAGGTGTGCCGCCGCAGCAACTCGCCCATCGGGATCGGGTACTGCGGCAAGGCGCAGGAGTACCCAATCCCCTAGCGCGCCGGTCGGGGTGACGAGCCCTCTCCCCCTGCCGGGGAGGGGGCTCGTCCGCGTGCACGGGGCCTGCTGGAGCCGCCGGACCGTGGCCGCCCGACCGTGGACGCCGGGCCGTGGCCGCCGGGCCGTGGACACCGGACCGTGGACGCCTGACCATCGACGCCAGGCCCATGGACGCCGGATCGTGATCACCGAGCTGTGATCGCGTAGCCTGGGGCGCATGGTGCGTTACGCGGTCGGGCTGCCGAATCTCGGCGAGTTCGGGGATCCTCAGGTGCTGGTCGAGCTCGCCGTGGCGGCCGAGGAACGGGGCTGGGACGGCGTCTATCTCTGGGACCACCTGCTCTACCACGACCGCGACTGGCCCGTGGTCAACCCGACGGTGGTGCTGTCGGCCATCGCGGCCCGGACCAGCCGGATCAGGATCGGCGTGCTGATGACGGCGCTGCCGCGGCGGCGGGTGCAGATGGTGGCGAAGGAGACCGCGACGCTGGACGTGCTGTCCGGGGGGCGGCTGGTCGTCGGCGCGGGCCTCGGCTCGGTCGACGCGGAGTACGCCGACTTCGGCGAGGACCCCGATCTGAAGGCGCGCGCCGCCAAGCTGGACCAGGGGCTGGAGGAGCTGACGCGGCTGTGGAAGGAGCTGCCGCCGTCGCCGGTCCAGCGCCCGCGCATCCCGATCTGGTGCCCAGGGCGCTGGCCGACCAAGGTCGGTTTCCGGCGGGCGGCCCGGTGGGACGGCGCGATGCCGACCTTCCACGAATACGGCCAGGACCTGCCGCCGGTGCCGGTCTCCGAGTTCGCGCGGGTGGTGGACTTCCTGGCCGAGCAGCGGGGTTCGCTGGACGGCTTCGACATCGCGCTGGAGGGTCGTGCCGCGGACGGGCTGGTCGACGGGTACGCGGCGGCGGGCATGACGTGGTGGGTGGAGGCGATGGGCTGGTGGCGCGGCGGCGTCGCGGACGCCCGAGCCACCATCGCCGCCGGCCCGCCACGGTAGCGGGGCGGCTCAGGCGGCCGGTCGGGGGCGCACAGGCGGCCGGGCGGGCCGGGCGAGCAGACCGGGCGGGCCGGGAGGTCAGCGGGCTCTGGCGGTGGTGCCCCGGGGGACGAGGACGGGGGTCGGGGCGGGGCCGTGCTCCGTCTCGCCCCGGCCGACGAGGTCCATGAGGCGGCGCGTGACCTCGGCGCCGAAGGCGAACACGTCGTGGCTCATGGCCGACAGCGGCGGATGGGTGAGCCGGCAGAGCTGGGAGTCGTCCCAGGCCAGCAGGGACAGCTCGGCGGGCACGGGCACGCCCATCTCGGTGGCCACCGACAGGCCGGCCACGGCCATGATGTCGTTGTCGTACAGGATCGCGGTGGGCCGCCGGGCGGAGGAGAGCAGCGCGCGGGTGGCGCGGGCGCCCTGCTCGCCCGAGAAGTCGGTGGTCAGGATGCGGGCGGGTTCGAGGTTCAGGTCCGCGACCGCCCGGGTGAACGCCTCGCTCCTGAGCGCCGTGTGCCCGAGCCTGGCCGCGCCGCCCACACGGGCCAGGCGGCGGTGGCCGAGCGCCGCCAGGTAGCGGACCGCCTCGGTGACGGCCGCCGCGTCGTCGGTCCAGACGGACGGCAGCCCGCCGGTCAGGTCCGGATGCCCGACGGCGATCACCGGCAGGCCCAGCGCCGCCACGGCGGCGACGCGCGGGTCGTCGAGGGTGAAGTCGACCATGACGGAGCCGCTGATCTGCCTGCTGCGGCTCCATCCGTCGAGGACGTCGATCTCCTCCGCCACGTCGCGGACGAGCCGCAGCAGCAGCGAGTGGGACCGCTCGGCCAGCACGCTCTCGATGCCGGAGACGAACTCCATGTAGAACGGTTCGAGCCCGAGCATGCGGGCCGGCCGGGCGATGACCAGGCCCACGTTGCTCACCCACGTGGTGGCCGACGACAGCGACCTGGCCGCCTGGTTGGGCAGCCAGCCCAGCTCGCGGGCGGCCTCGCGCACCTTCCGCCGCGTGGCGGCGGACACGCCCGGCTTGTCGTTCATGGCCAGCGAGACCGAGCCCTTGGACACCCCGGCCAGCTGGGCGACCTCGGCGATCGTCACCTTGCCCGCCGGCCGGGCGGCGCGCGTCATGGCCGGGCGGCCTCCTCCGCCGCGTTGACGCTGAACAGCGCCGACCGCACCGCGGCCTCGTCGATCGCGCCGGTTCCACCGATTTCGCCGGTTCCGCCCGCGCTGTCGGCCCCGTCGGCGCCGCCTGCTCCGTCGGCTCCCCGTGCGTTCAGGCCGGTCACGGTGATCGTGACGGTCTCGCCGGGCAGCAGCGTGACCAGGCCGCGGTCCGCCACGGCGCCGGGGGCGAGCCGGTCGGCCTGCAGCAGCAGGTCGCGGACGAAGGCGCGGGCGGTGATCACGACGCCGAGCGTGCCGCCGGAGGGGTCGAGGCGCAGGTCGAGGTCGGGAGCCGGGTAGGCGAAGTCCTTGTCCGGGCGGCCGAGCACGACGTCGCGCAGCCCGTCGGCCTCCGCCACCAGCAGTTCCTCGCTCGCGTCCTTGAACTCGGCGACCGTCAGGGGCAGCAGCGCGACCGTGCGGGCCGGCGCCTCGAACGGCAGCCGTTCCTCCGCCAGCGCCGTCCCGTCCGCGCGCAGCCTGCGCACGAGCGCGCTGCCCCGCCACGGCTCGGGCGACTGGTTGTCGACGGCGAGCACGCGGGCGTCGTCCCGAACCTGGAACGTCAGCAGCCGGTCGGCGTAGAGGCGGCGCAGCTCGTGGTAGAGCGGCTTGGGCCGGGCCTCGCCGTCGATGGCCGCCCACGAGGTGACCGGCCAGCAGTCGTTGAGCTGCCAGACGACGCTGCCGGCGCAGAGCGGCCAGTGGGAGCGCCAGTGCGCGACGCCGGTCGCGATGGCGCGGGCCTGGTTGACCTGGGTGAGGTAGTGCCAGTGGTCGAAGTCGGCCGGCGCGGTGAAGTGGTGGGCCAGGCCCCGGGCCAGCTTGCCGTTGCCGTCCTCGGCCTTCTGGTGGTGCAGCATGGCGGGCGAGGCGGCGTCGAGCTGGTCGTCGCCGATCGATTCGCGCAGGGTGGCGTGCACGGGCGGCGCCTGCCAGCCGAACTCGGCGGCGAAGCGCGGCACGTCGTCGAGGTAGCCGGTGTAGTCGCGCCGGTTCCACACCTCCCAGAAGTGGGACGGGCCGTGCGCCGGGTCGTTGGGATGACGGTCCCAGGAGCCTGACCAGGGGCTGCCCGCCTGGTAGGGGCGGGTGGGGTCGAGGTCGGCCACCACACGCGGCAGCAGCCCGAGGTAGTAGCCCTCGCCCCAGCTCTCACCTGCCAGCTCCGGCTCCCAGCCCCAGTCGCGAAAGCCCCACAGGTTCTCGTTGTTGCCGTTCCACAGCACCAGGCTGGGGTGCGGGGCGAGCCGGACGACGTTCTCGCGGGCCTCGGCCTCGACCTCGCCGCGCAGCGGCTGCTCCTCCGGGTAGGCGGCGCAGGCGAACAGGAAGTCCTGCCACACCATCAGGCCCAGCTCGTCGCAGGCGTCGTAGAAGGCGTGGTCCTCGTAGATGCCACCGCCCCAGACCCGGACCAGGTCGACGCCCGCCTCGGCGGCCTGGGTCAGCCGGTGCCGGTAGCGCTCGGGGGTGAGGCGGGCGGGCAGGGCGTCGTCGGGGATCCAGTTGACGCCACGGGCGAAGATCGGCCGGCCGTTGACGCGGAAGGTGAAGGCGGTGCCGTGCTCGTCCGGGGTCCGGTCGAGCACGATCGCGCGGAAGCCGACGCGCCGCCGCCAGGTGTCCAGGACCTGGCCGGTGGTGGCGTCGGACAGGACCACCGCGCACTCGTACAGGGGCTGATCGCCGTGCCCGCGCGGCCACCACAGGTCCGGTGCGGGGATCTCCAGGACCGCCACGGCGCTGCCCGCGCCGGCGGGCACCGTCCGGGTGGCCGTCCGCCCTCCCGTCTCGATCGTCAGCGTCAGCTCGCGGTCCGCCCCGCTCTCGGTGCGTTCCAGCTCGACGTGCGCCTCGATCCTGCCGTCGGCCCGGGTGCCGCCGCTGCCTTCGCCGGCGCCGCCGGTGACCGTGACCAGGGGTCTGACCTGCGCCAGCCGGGCGGTGCTCCAGCTCTCCAGGCGGACCGGCCGCCAGATGCCGGCGGTGACGAGGGTGGGTCCCCAGTCCCAGCCGAAGCTGGCGGCCATCTTCCTGATGAAGTTGAACGGTTCAGGGTAGGCGTTCGGCCGCGCGCCCAGCCGTTCGCGCTGCGCCTCGGCCTCGGTGTAGGCGGAGGTGAACAGCACCGACAAAGCCGAGCCGTCCCGTACGCGCCCGGTCACGTCGAACCGGTACGAACGGTGCATGTTCCTGGTCCGGCCCAGCTCCTCCCCGTCCAGCAGCACCGTGGCGACCGTGTCGAGCCCCTCGAAGACCAGGTCCGTCCGCTCGAAACCGGCCGGCGCCGCCGCCAGAGCCGTCTCGTAGCGCCAGTCGGCCCGGCCGGCCCAGGCCACCTCCAGCTCGTTGAGCCCCTGGTACGGATCCGGGATCAGCCCGGCCGTCAGAAGGTCCGCGTGCACGCAGCCGGGCACCCGGGCCGGTACGGCCTCGCTGGTGAGCCGGTCGAGGCCGGCGGCCGGCGCACCGCCCGCCAGGCGGAGCGTCCATCCCGAGTGCAACGACGTGCTCTGCTTCGCCAAGTCCTGCTCCTCAATCACGAGAATGGGGCAAATGTCCCGATAAATCACGATCAACGTACCGAGCGCCCCTGAACCTGTCTAGACCGTTTCAGTCCAGCACGGAACCCCGGCCCTTGACACCCTCGTGCGCCGGTCCCCTTGCCGTGCTTACCCGGTAAAGCCACCCGGACGACGGGGGCCGCTATTCCGCCCACACCCCCGCGCGCGCGGCGGCCAGCGCCGTCTCCGCCGCCCGGTCGGCCGCCGCCTCGTCGAGAGGTTCGCCGGTGTTCAGCAGCGCGTAGTACAGCGGCGCGGAGACGCCGGCGATGACCCGCCGGGGATCGGTCCCCGAGGGCAGTTCGCCCCGTTCGACGGCGTCCGCGACGCAGCCGGCCCACTCGTCGATGCGCACGGCGTAGAAGCGGCGCAGCGCCAGGGCCGCCTGCTCGTCGCAGAGCGAGGCGGCGATGAGCGCCTTGAACAGCCGCCCCTGGCGCGGATCGGTCAGGGTCCTGACCACCAGGCGCGCGTTCTCCCGCAGGTCGTCCCGTACGTTCCCGGTCCTGGACCGGGGCAGCGACTGCGCGGCCATGTCGTCGAGGAGGTCGGCGGCGAGCGCCCCCGGGCTGCCCCAGCGGCGGTAGACGGTGGTCTTGCCCACCTCCGCGACCCGGGCGATCTCGGCCAGGTCGAGCTCGTCGAAACCCTTCTCCACGAGGGTGTCGGCGGCGGCCCGCAGCACGGACTCGCGCACGCGGGCCGTCCGCCCGCCGGGACGGACGGCCCCGCGCGCTGGCACGTCGGCCATACAGAACTCCTTATCGGGACTCAGGTTCCATTAGCAGCCATCGCGGTGCTACATTCACTCTAACGGAACCACAGACCCGTTAAGAGCATCTCCGACCACCCTGCCGGAAGGACGTCCCGTCATGTCCACCCTCGCCCCCGCCCCCGCCCGGCCACCACGGCTCACCGGCCGGCTCAAAGTCGTCCTCGCGGTCCTGCTGGTCGCCCAGTTCACGCTCGCCGTCGACTTCTCCATCCTGAACGTCGCCCTCCCCCTCATCGGCGACGGCCTCGGCTTCTCCCTGGCGAACCTGCAGTGGATCGCCACCGCCTTCGCCCTGTCGGCGGCCGGGTTCACCCTGCTCTTCGGCCGCGTCGGCGACCTCGTCGGCCGCAAGCGCGTCTTCCTCGCCGGCCTCGCCCTGCTCGGCCTCGCCTCCCTCGCCGGCGGCCTCGCGCCGACCCCCGAGATCCTCATCGCCGCCCGCGTCGCCCAGGGGCTCGCCACGGCCGCCGCCACGCCGGCGGGCCTGGCCCTGCTCACGACCTCCTTCCCCGAGGGGCCGCTGCGGCAGAAGGCGCTCGGACTGAACGGCGCCCTGATGTCGGCCGGGTTCACCACCGGCGCGATCCTCGGCGGCGTGCTGACCGACCTGCTCTCCTGGCGCTGGGCCTTCTTCGTCAACGTGCCCATCGCGCTCGCCGTCCTGCTGGTCGCCCCCGCCGTCATCGAGGAGTCACGCCCCGCCGACCGGCCCAGGATCGACCTGCCCGGCGCGCTGTCGGTCACCCTCGGCCTGCTCGCCCTGGTCTACGGCCTCACCCAGGCCGGAGAGCACGGCTGGACCCATCCGGCCACGCTCGCGGGCCTGCTCGCCGGCGCCGTCCTGCTGGCGGTCTTCTACGCGGTCGAGAGCCGGGCGGCGCAGCCGCTCATCCCCGTCCACGTGCTGCGGAAGCGCACGGTGGCGTGGGGCAACGTCCTCGGCCTGCTGGCGTTCGTGACCGAGACGTCGCTGGTGTACCTGCTCACCCTCTACCTGCAGAAGACGCTCGGTTTCTCCGCCCTGGCCGCCGGGGTCTCCTTCGCCTGCCTCGGCCTCGGGACGGTGCTCGGCGGCCTGCTCGCCCCCAGGGTCATCGCCCGCGCGTCCGCACGGGCCGCGCTGGTCGGCGGCGGGCTGCTGCAGGCGGCCTTCACCGCCGTCCTGCTCCTCCTGGGTGGTACGCCGGCCTCCCTGTGGCTGCAACTGCCCGCCACCTTCCTCGGCGGGGTCGGCAACATGCTGGTCATCGTGGGCTTCATGGTCACCGCCACGGCCGGGCTGCCCGATCGCGAGCAGGGGCTGGCCACCGGGCTGGCGTCGATGTCGCAGCAGGTGGGCATCACCATGGGCACGCCGATCATGTCGGCGATCGTCACCGCCACCTCGGCGGGGGCGGTGAGCGGCGGGGCGGTGCTGCACGGCGTCAGGGCCGCCGTCGCCGTGAACGCCGCCCTGGTCCTGCTCGGCGTGCTCGTCGCCGTCGCCGCTCTGCGCGGGGCGGGCGCGCGGGGCGCGGACCCGGCACGTTAACGTACATCTGTAGGTTATCTTTGCCGTCGGCAACCACATCGAATGGCACACCGAATGGGGAGAATTTTGACGATTGACCCCGCTGCGACGCTCGAAACCACCCGCGGCTGCCCGTACGCCCCACCCGAGCAGCACCTGCGTCTTCTGCGGGAGCAGCCGGTCGCCAAGGTCACGCTGCCCGCCGGAGGCGAGGCGTGGGTCGCGGCCCGCTACGACGACATCAGGACGATCCTGACCGACCCGCGCTTCACCGCCGACCGCCGCCATCCCAGCATGCCGCGGCTGGCCCAGGACACCGGGAGCGGGCTGGCCGACTCGCCGCTGCCCAAGATGATGCTGGAGATGGACCCGCCCGAGCACGGGCCGGCCCGGCGCGCCGTGATCGGCGAGTTCACCGTCCGGCGCATGGCGGCGCTGCGCCCGCGCATCCAGCAGATCGTGGACGAGCACCTGGACGCCATGCTCGACGGGCCGAAGCCGGCCGACCTGGTCCGCGCGCTGGCGATGCCGGTGCCCTCCCTGGTGATCTGCGAGCTGCTCGGCGTGCCGTACGCCGACCACGACTTCTTCCAGCTGCACTCGGCGCGGCTGCTGGACCGCAGGACCACGCAGGACGAGCGCGGGCACGCCGTGCTGGAGCTGGCCCTCTACCTGGACAAGCTGATCAAGGCCAAGGAGCAGGAGCCCACCGACGACCTGCTCAGCCGGCAGATCGCCAAGCAGCGCGAGAACGACGGCGCCGTGGACGGCCCGGCGCTGCTCAGCCTGGCGTTCCTGCTGCTCATCGCCGGGCACGAGACCACGGCCAACATGATCTCGCTCGGCACGTACCAGCTGCTGCGCGACCCTGAGGCGCTGGCCGCACTGCGCGCCGACCCGGCGAAGACGGTGAACGCCGTCGAGGAGATGCTGCGCTACTTCACCATCGCCGAGTTCGCCATGGTGCGGGTGGCCACGGCCGACGTGGAGCTCGGCGGCACGGTGATCCCGGCGAACTCCGGGGTGCTCATGCTGGCCAACGCCGGCAACCGCGACCCGGAGACGTTCGCGGACGCGCAGCGCTTCGACGTCGACCGCGGCGCCCGCAACCACCTGGCCTTCGGCTACGGCGCCCACCAGTGCCTGGGACAGAACCTGGCCCGGGTGGAGCTGGAGATCGTCTTCGAGACGCTGCTTCGGCGGGTGCCCGGGCTGCGGCTGGCCGTGCCGGAGGAGGAGCTGGCGTTCAAGGAGGATTCGACGGTGTACGGCATGTACGAGCTGCCGGTCACCTGGTGACCGTCAAAGCGTTAGTTTCAGCTAGTTTCCGATAGTTATCGAAAACTCGCGGCACGTACGCGCTGTACAGCGGCTCAATACCAGGCGAGCCCTCCGAAAGGTTTCGGAGTCTTCTTGACATGTTTCGGAGGGCTTTCCACACTGATCGCCAACGCCCCCACCCGGGAGGGAGAGCTCTGGTGATCATCAGCTTGGTCCGCTCCAGGATGCTCGCACGAGTCGTCGCCCTGGCGGCCGCGACGACGCTCGCGTTCGCCGGAGGGGCGCCGGTGGCGGGGGCCGCGGCCGTGCCGCCTGTTCAGGCCGCCGCGGCGCACGGAGCCGTCGCGGCTGCTGCCGGTGACGAGAACGAGGGCGCCGACTGTGTGGTGCCCGGTCTGCCCGACGCCGGCTCGCTGCCGTCGATCTCCCGGCTGCCCGACCCGTTCAGGAAGCTGAACGGGTCGCGGATCACCAGCAGGGCCGACTGGCGGTGCCTGCGCGAGGAGACCAAGCGGCTCGCGGAGAAGTTCGTCTACGGCGAGAAGCCGCCCAAGCCGTCGAGCGTCACGGGGACGGTCTCGAGCACCGGCATCACCGTGAACGTGAGCCACAACGGCAGAAGCTCCAGTTTCTCGGCGAGCGTCTCGCTGCCGAGCGGCACCGGGCCCTTCCCCGCCGTCGTCGTCCTCGGCGGGTTCGGCGCGGACACGGCCGCCATCAGGGCCGCCGGCGCCGCCGTCATCAGCTACGACCCGTACGCGGTCGGCCGGGAGGGCACGCCGCGCAGCAACAAGCAGGGCGCCTTCTACAGCGTCTACGGCTCCTCCAGCAGCACCGGGCTGCTGCTCGCCTGGGGCTGGGGCGTGAGCCGGATCATCGACGTCATCGAGCAGTCGGGCAGCGATCTGCTCAAGGCGGACGCCACCGGCGTCACCGGCTGCTCCCGCTTCGGCAAGGGCGCCTTCGTGGCCGGCGCCTTCGACCAGCGCATCGCGCTCACCATGCCGATCGAGTCGGGCAGCGCCGGCGTGCCGATCTTCCGGGGCATCCCAGGAGAGGGCGCCCAGAGCCTGAGCAGCGCGTACGGCGAGCAGCCGTGGCTGGGCGACGCGTTCGGCTCGTTCACCGGCAGCCCGGCCCTGCTGCCCGTGGACACCCACCAGCTCGTGGCCATGGTCGCGCCGCGCGGGCTGTTCGTCATGGACAACCCGCACATCACCAACCTCGGCCCCAGGTCCGCGAGCGTGGCGGCGCTGGGCGGAGCCGAGGTGTACAAGGCGCTCGGGGCGGGCGAGAACATCACGTACTGGTCCGACGTACAGGACGGCAGCCACTGCGCCAACCGGCCCGAATGGCGCACCCCGCTGCAGCAGCACATCCAGAAGTTCCTGCTGCGGACGGGCGACGCGCCCGGCGCCATGCGGATCTCGGCCAGGGCGGCCGGCAACCTGGCGGAGTGGCGCGACTGGCAGACGCCCGCGCTCGGCGGCGGCTCCGGCGACACGACCGCGCCGAGCCCGCCCGGCGCCCCGGCCGCGTCCGCCGTGACCGCCACCGGCGCCACGCTGACCTGGGCCGCCTCGACCGACGACACCGGCGTCACCGGGTACGACGTGCTGCGCGCGCCCGGCGCGAGCGGCGGCACGTTCACGCAGGCCGGCTCCTCGGCCACGACCTCCTTCAGCGACACCGGGCTGTCGCCCGGCACCACCTACCGCTACCAGGTCAGGGCGCGGGACGCCGCGGGCAACGCCTCGCCGGTGTCGGCCACCGTCCAGGTCACCACCCAGCCCGGCCCCGCCACCGGGGGCTGCACGGCCCTCGCCACCGTGCAGACCCAGTGGGCCACCGGGTACGTCGTCCAGCCCCTGACCATCACCAACACCGGCACGTCCGCCATCGGCGGCTGGACGGTCACCTTCACGCTGCCGGCCGGGCACACGCTGACCGGCTCGTGGAACGTCGCCGCCACCGTCAGCGGGCAGACCGTGACCTTCAGGAACGCCGCCCACAACGGCTCGCTCGCCCCGGGTGCGGCCACCACCAGCGTCGGCTTCCAGGCCACCCGCCCGAACGGCGACACCACCCTTCCGTCCGGCTACACCTGCGCCTGACCGCCTTCCGGACCTTCCGGCCCGCCCGGGACCTCCTGGCCCGCTCGCGGGACGGAGGGTCAGCTGGTGACGGTCACGTCGCGCAGCATGAAGTAGCTCATGGAGTCGGCCTGCATGTAGAGGTGGAACTTCTCGGCCCTGGCCTTGGCCGTCTTGTCCGCCGTGACGATGGTGACGACGACGTACTTCTTCGAGGGGTTCGTCCGGATCGCTCCGTAGGCGAACGTGGAGAAGGTCATGTCGCTGCGGATGTTCACCGCGTTCGAGTTGAGCTTGGCCAGCCGGGTCGCCGCGGCCTTGGCCGCCGTGTCCGTCGGGAACATCATCATGACCTGCACCGCCTTGAGGTGGCCCCGGTAGGCGGTGTAGGCGACCTGGACGGCGCTCGTGCACTTGTTCTTGGCCAGCACGCCCCGCCCGTCCACGGGGTCGCAGCTGTCGTACGTCCAGCCGGCCACCTTGGCGGCGGAGAACCTGACCCCGCTCAGGTTGAACTTCCAGTCGCCGAACTCGGTGTGCGCGATCGGCGAGCCCGGCCGGGCCCGGCCGGAGGCGGGCGGGGTGGCCGTGGGGTCGGCGGCCGGCTCCGACGGCTCACCCGACGGTTCGGCCTCCGGTTCGTCGGAGGCCCCGGCCGACGCCTCGTCCGCGGGCCCGGCCGACGGCTCGTCACCGGCGTCGCCGGCCGCGTCGGAGGGCGCGTCGGACTGCCACGGCGCCGTCGTCGGGAACGAGGTCGCGCTGCTCGGCAGGGCGGCGGGCGTCTCCGGGGAGCCGAGGTAGGTCACCGCGCCCACCGTGCCGCCGGCCAGCAGGAGCAGGCCCAGCCCGATGGACAGGCCGATGACCAGGGTGTTGCCGCGCCGGGGCGCCGTGCCGTAGTCGTGCCGGGGCAGCCCGTACAGGTCGGCCTGCCCGTACTGGGTCGCCCGGCCGTAGGCGTCACCCTGCCCGTAGGCGTCAGCCTGTCCGTGGCCGTTGCCCCGCCCGTAGGCGTCGCTCTGTCCGTACGTGTCTTCCTGCCCGTAGGTGTCGGCGCGTCCGTGCCGGGTCGGCCGGCTGTACCGGTCCTGCGGCTCGTACGGGCCCGCCTGCCCATGCCGGCCCGATCGGGCGTACTGGTCCCCCTGTTCGTACGAGCCCGCCTGCCCGTGCCGGCCGTACTGGTCCGCCTGCTCGTGAGGGTGAGGCGGGCCGGGTAAGCGGGGTGAGCCGAAGCCGGGTGGCGGGCCGCCCTGCCGGGGCTGTGGGCCGTTGCCGGGCCGGCCGGGGCCTGGCCCGGCTGACCGGGGGCCGTGGCCCGGCCATGGCGCGGCGGGAGCGGGCTGCGGCCTGCCGTCCGGGGTCCCCTGCGCGGCCCGGGGATCCTGCGGATGATGAGGTGGAGGGTAGGTCATGGCCTCATTGTGCGGCGGCGATCCGGCCCTGGACCGGCTCCACGGCAGTCCGGCATCAGAGTGAACCAGCGCGGCGCGGCCGTACGTACTAGAGCGATACCCGCACGCGACCCCAGCCGAGAATGCTGCCGAGAATGCTGCGGAGAGTGCGGCGGGCGGCCGGATGACCGGAGAACATCCCGGCGATCTGTCCCGGCCGCCCGGCGCGGGTCAGGAGTTGCAGCCGCAGCTGCAACCGGCGGCACATGAGCAGGACGATCCGTGTCCGCAGGAGCAGGACTTCTTCGTGGTTGCCGTCATGCAGGCATTTATTGCGCGAAGTGAGCACCGCCTAACTCTCCGCGAGGCGACAAACCCCCTCCCTTCCCGCGACAGCCCCCTGCACGCCGCCGTCCTCCTCCCCTGCCCGGAGACCTCGATCAACGGGCGGGAAACGTCCCGTGTTAAGGGCACGACCTGCGGGCAGGGGTCGCCTCATGGCCCGCCGACGCCGGGCTGTTAAGGGGGATGCGTCATGGGGGAAAACGCCGGCAGGATGCGCGCCGTCGCGTACCGGAAGAGCCTTCCGCTGGACGACGGCGAGAGTTTGGTGGACGTCGAGCTGCCCGTCCCCGAGCCGGGACCGACCGATCTGCTGGTCCGGGTGGAGGCCGTCGCGGTCAACCCCGTCGACTACCAGACGCGCAAGAACACCGACCCGGGAGGCGAGCCGAAGGTGCTCGGCTGGGACGCGGCGGGCACGGTCGTCGCGACCGGCGACCGGGCCGAGCTGTTCAGGACCGGGGACGAGGTGTACTACGCGGGCGCGCTCGACCGTCCCGGCTGCGACTCCCAGTACCACGTCGTGGACGAGCGGCTCGTCGCCCGCAAGCCCGCCACGCTGACCTTCACCGAGGCCGCCGCGCTGCCGCTGACCTCGCTGACCGCGTGGGAGGGCCTGTTCGAACGGCTGGGCCTGCGCCGGGCGTCGCTGGAGCGGGCCGGGGCGCTGCTGGTCACCGCGGCGGCGGGCGGCGTCGGCTCGATGGTGGTGCAGCTCGCCGGGGCACTCACCGCGCTCACCGTGATCGGCACCGCCTCGCGGCCCGAGACCGTGGAGTTCGCCCGGCGCATGGGCGCCCACCACCTGGTCGACCACCACGAGCCGCTGCCGCCGCAGGTGGCCGGGATCGCGCCCGACGGTCTCGACTACGTCTTCAGCACCGCGGGCACGGACCGGAACCTGCCTGCGTACGCCGAGATGCTCAGGCCGTTCGGCGACATCGTCGTGATCGACGACCACGACACGCTGCCCGTCGGGGTGCTGCAGTCGAAGGCGATCTCGTTCCACTGGGAGCTGATGTTCACCCGCTCCCTCTACGGCACGCCCGACCGGATCGCGCAGCACCACATCCTGACCCAGGTCGCCCGGCTGGTGGACCGCGGTGTCCTGACCACCACGGCGACCAGGGACCTGGGCCGGATCGACGCCGCCCACCTGCGCGAGGCGCACCGGATCATGGAGTCCGGCACGGCCGTCGGCAAGGTGACGCTCACCGGTTTCGGCGACTGACCGGCCGGCCGTCACAAGGCCGGCCCCCTCACAAGGCCGGCCGATCACCGGGGCCGGCCGATCAGCGAGGCCGGCCGATCAGCGACACTGGTTGATCACTCGACCTCCACGGCGGCCTGGGCGAACTGGGCCGAGTACAGCCGGGCGTACGCGCCGTCCGCCGCCAGCAGCGACTCGTGCGTGCCCTGCTCGACGATCCGCCCGTTCTCCATGACCAGGATCAGGCTGGCGTCGCGGATGGTGGACAGGCGGTGGGCGATCACGAAGCTGGTCCGCCCCTCGCGCAGCGAGCTCATCGCCCGCTGGATGAGCACCTCGGTCCTGGTGTCCACCGAGCTGGTCGCCTCGTCCAGGATGAGGATGGCCGGCTCGGACAGGAAGGCGCGGGCGATCGTGATCAGCTGCTTCTCGCCCGCGCTGACCGTGTTGCCCTCCTCGTCGACCACGGTGTCGTAGCCGTCGGGCAGCGTGTGGGCGACGCGGTCCACGTGGGCGGCCCGCGCGGCGGCCTCGATCCGCTCCTTCGTGGCGTCCTCGGCCCCGTAGCCGATGTTCTCCGCGATGGTGCCGCCGAACAGCCAGGTGTCCTGCAGCACCATGCCGATGTTGGCGCGCAGCTCCTCCCTGGACATCTCGGCGATGTCGACGCCGTCCAGCGTGATGCGCCCGCCGGTCACCTCGTAGAAGCGCATGACGAGGTTGACCAGCGTCGTCTTGCCGGCGCCGGTCGGGCCGACGATGGCCACGGTCTGGCCGGGCTCGACGGTCAGCGACAGGTCCTCGATCAGCGGCCGGTCGGGCGCGTACCGGAAGGACACGTTCTCGAACGAGACCCGTCCGCGCACCTCCGCGGGCCGCGCGGGCTTCTCCGGCTCGGGCGACTGCTCGGGCGCTTCGAGCAGCTCGAAGACCCGTTCGGCGGAGGCGACGCCGGACTGCACGAGGTTCGCCATGCCGGCCACCTGCGTCAGCGGCTGGCTGAACTGCCGCGAGTACTGGACGAACGCCTGCACGTCGCCCAGCGAGATGGAGCCCGAGGCCACCTTGAGCCCGCCCACCACGGCGACCAGCACGTAGTTGAGGTTGCCGATGAACATCATGGCCGGCTGGATCATCCCGGAGATGAACTGGGCCTTGAAGCTGGCGTTGAACAGGTCCTGGTTGTGCTCGGCGAAGGTGCCGGCGGCCTCCTTCTGCCGGCCGAACACCTTGACCAGCGTGTGGCCGCCGTACATCTCCTCGATGTGGCCGTTGAGCTTGCCCGTGGACGACCACTGCTTGATGAACTGCGGCTGCGACCGCTTGCCGATGACGGCGGTGACATAGACCGACAGCGGCACCGAGATCAGCGCGATGAGCGCGAGCACCGGCGAGATCCAGAACATGACGACCAGCACCGCGATGACCGTCAGCAGCGAGGAGATGAGCTGGCTCATCGTCTGCTGCAGCGACTGGGCGATGTTGTCGGTGTCGTTGGTGGCGCGGCTGAGGATCTCGCCGCGCGGCTGGCCGTCGAAGTAGCTCAGCGGCAGCCGGCCCAGCTTGGCCTCGATCCGCTCGCGCAGCCGGGACGCGGCCCGCTGGACCACGATCGTGGTGAGCCGGAACTGCACGATGCCGAGCAGCCCCGCCAGCACGTAGACCGCCAGCACCCAGCCGAGCACCTGGGCCAGCGCGGTGAAGTCGATGCCCTGACCGGGCACCACGCTCATGGCCGAGACCATGTCGGCGAAGGTGTCCTGGCCGCGGGCGCGCAGCCCGGCCACGGCCTCCGCCTTGGTGCTCCCGGCGGGCAGCTGGGCGCCGATGATGCCGGAGAAGATCAGGTCGGTGGCGTGGCCGAGGATCTTGGGGCCGGACACGGTCAGCGCCACGCTGGCCGTGCCGAGGGCCAGGATGACGGCCAGCATCGCCCGCTCGGGGCGCAGCAGGCGGACCAGGCGGCGCAGGGTGCCGCCGAAGTCGAGGGCCTTCTCGGCGGGCCCGCTCAGCATCCGGCCCGGGCCGAATCCTGGCTGGGGACGGCGCGGGGGCGCCTGGGTGGTCACGCCGCGGCCTCCTGTTCGGTGAGCTGGGACAGCACGATCTCCCGGTACGTCGGGCACGTGCTCATGAGTTCGGCGTGGTCGCCGCTGCCGATGATCCGGCCCTCCTCGATGACGAGGATGCGGTCGGCGTCGCGGATGGTGTTCACCCGCTGGGCCACGATGACGATGGTGGCGTCGGTGATCTCCTCGGCCAGGGCGGCGCGCAGCCGGGCGTCGGTGGCGTAGTCGAGGGCGGAGAAGGAGTCGTCGAACAGGTAGATCTCGGGCCGGTGCACCAGGGTCCTGGCGATGGCCAGGCGCTGGCGCTGGCCGCCCGAGACGTTCGTGCCGCCCTGGGCGATGGGCTCCTCCAGGCCGCCGGGCATCGCCTCGACGAACTCACGGGCCTGGGCCACCTCCAGGGCCCGCCACAGCTCCTCGTCGGTGGCGTCGGGCCTGCCGTACCTGAGGTTGGAGGCGATGGTGCCGGAGAAGAGGTACGGCGACTGCGGGACGAGCCCGACGGCGCGGGCCAGCGCGGCGGGGTCGAGGTCGCGCACGTCGACGCCGTCGACCAGGACGTCGCCGGAGGTCGCGTCGAACAGGCGCGGAATGAGGTTGAGCAGGGTCGTCTTGCCGCTGCCCGTACTGCCGATGATCGCGGTCGTCCGGCCCGGCCGGGCCGTGAAGCTCACGTCGCTCAGCACCGGCGCCTCCGCGCCCGGATAGCGGAAGGCCACGGAGCGCAGCTCCAGCTCGCCTATCTGCCGGTCGGGGGTGACGGGCCGGGCCGGCGGGTGGACGGTCGGCTCGGTGCCGAGCACCTCCTCGATGCGCTCGGCGCAGACCTCGGCCCGCGGGATCATCATGAACATGAACATGGCCATCATCACCGACATGAGGATCTGCATCAGGTAGGAGATGACCGCGGTCAGCGCGCCGACCTGCATGCTCCCGTCGGCGATGCGGTGACCGCCGAACCACACCACGGCGACGCTGGACAGGTTCACCACCAGCATGACGGTGGGGAACATCAGCGCCATCAGCCGGCCGACCCGCAGCGACACGTCCGTCAGCTGCTCGTTGGCGACGGCGAAGCGCTCGCGCTCGTGCCGGTCGCGGACGAACGCCCTGATCACCCGGATGCCGGTGATCTGCTCGCGCAGCACCTGGTTGATCCGGTCGATGCGCTCCTGCATCGTCCGGAACAGCGGCCGCATCAGCACCACGATCGTGCCCACGACGGCGATCATCAGCGGCAGCACGACGAGCAGCAGCGAGGACAGCGTCGTGTCCTGGTTCAGCGCCAGCACGATCCCGCCGACGCACATGATCGGCGCCGCCACCATCATCGTGAACGTCATGAGCACGAGCAGCTGGATCTGCTGCACGTCGTTGGTGGTCCTGGTGATCAGGGACGGCGGCCCGAACCGGTTGACCTCCTGGACGGAGAATTCCTGCACCCGGTGGAAGATCGCGGCCCGCAGGTCGCGGCCCAGGGCCATCGAGGTGCGGGCGCCGTAGTAGACGGCGACGATCGAGCAGACGATCTGGACCAGCGTGACGGCCAGCATCACCATCCCGACACGCATGATGTAACCGGTGTCGCCCTTGACGACGCCGTCGTCGATGATGTCGGCGTTGAGGGTGGGGAGATAGAGCGTGGCCAGCGTCTGCACGAACTGGAAGAGGACGACGAGCGTGATCTCTTTCCCGTACGGCTTGAGCTGGTCCCGCAGCAGGCGGAACAGCATCAGCAGGGGCTTTCTGTCAAAGGGGTGAGATCGGGCCGCGTGAGCAGCCCGTCGAGCAGGACGGAGACGATCTCCTCGTCATCCATGCCGCCCAGGTCGTCTCCGCCGAGGCCGCCGAGGCCGTGGTGGACGGTGACGGCGACCAGCATGAGCAGCAGTTGTGCCGTGGCGTCAGGAGAGCGGCGCAGCCGCTCGCGGTCGGGTTCGACCACTGTGGCGATGGCTTCCATGATCCGGCGGCGGCTCTCCAGCATGCGCTCGCCGAACTCGGGGTCGTCGGTCAGCAACTCCCTGGGTGCGGCGTGCAGCTTGGCGTTGGCGTGCATGCCCTTGCGCAGCATCGCCACCGCCTCGCACAGCCGCGCGCGCAGCTCCGGCGTGGTGCCGACGGTGGCCAGGGCGCTCACCGCCGGCTCCGGGTCGAAGGCGGCCATCAGGGCGGCCCGCAGCAGCGAGATCTTGTCGGGGAAGACGCCGAAGATCGTGCCCTCGGCCACGCCGGCGGCCTCGGCGATCTGGCGCGTGGTGACGGCGGTGCCGTGTTCGCGCAGGAGGGGGATGGTGGCGGCGATGAGCGCGGCCCTGCGGTCCTCAGGCGCCATGGCCGGCACCCTTCGCCTTCTCGTCATGGGGACGAATCGTAATGAGCGAGTACTCACTCGTTCAAATGGTTTTCGCGTGTATCGCCGCCCGTGCCGGGGGTCCCGGGTTAAAGTGACCAGGTCAGCGGGCTGATCGCGGGGGGAGATGCCGATGCTGGACGTGGCGGGATCCGGGGCGCAGCAGACGGAAACAGAGCAACGCGACCTTCCGGCCGCCGGGGCGGCGGGTCAGCGCGATCCGGCGGCCTCCGGGGCGGCGGCGGGTCAGCGGGATCCGGTGGGAGGCAGGGCGGCGCAGGCGGATCTGGTGGCGGCCGGGGTGGCCGGGGTGACGATCGTGTGGGCCGACAACAACGGCATCCCGCGCTCCCGTACGGTGCCGGCCGGCCAGTACGACGCCGCAGTCGAGCGCGGGGTCGGCATCACGCCGCTGTTCGCGGTCTTCGACTCCCATGACGGGATCACCTTCGAGCACATCCCGCTGGGCACGCCCTCGGGCGACATCCGGCTGATGCCCGTCGCCGACCGGCTCGTCCGGCTCGCGGGGCAGCCCGGGTTCGTGTGGGTGCCGGGGCGGCAGGTGGCGGCCGACGGCTCCGCGTGGCCGTACGACCAGCGGGGTGTGCTGGAGCGGCAGGTCGCCAGGGCCGCGGCGCTCGGGCTCGACCTCCTGGCGGGCTACGAGATGGAGTTCCACCTGAGCCGGGCGAGCGACGACGACGACGGCGACGTGCGTCCGGTCTACGACGGGCCCTCCTACGGCCCGGCCAAGATGCTGGCCGTGGACGCCTTCGCCGAGCAGTTGCTGCGCGACCTCGACCGCAACGGCGTGCCCGTCGGCCAGTTCCACGGCGAGTACGGCCCCGGGCAGTTCGAGTTCGACATCGCCCCCGCCGACCCGGTCACCGCGGCCGACCGGCAGCTGCTGGCGCGGCAGACCGTGCACGCGGCGGCCCGCGCCCACGGCCTGCGGGCAAGCTTCGCCCCGCTGGTGACGCTCGGGCAGGTGGGCAACGGCTGGCACCTGCACACGTCGGTGTCCCGCGCGGGGGCCAACCTGCTGTCGGGCGGCGACGGGCCCGGGGGCCTGGCCGCCGAGGGCGGCGCCTACCTGGCCGGCCTGCTGCGCGACCTGCCCGCGATCGTGGCCGTCAGCGCGCCGAGCCTGTCGTCGTTGCAGCGCAGGCGGCCCGGGTACTGGTGCGGGGCCTACACGTTCTGGGGGGTCGAGAACCGGGAGGCGTCGCTGCGGTTCGTACCGGCCACTCCCCTGCTCGGCGCCGGGCACGCCAACGTCGAGCTCAAGCCGTCCGACGCCTCGGCCAACCCCTACCTCGCGCTGGCCGCCGTGATCGCGGCGGGCGTCGCCGGCGTCGAGGACGGCCTCACGCCGCCCGATCCGGTGCAGGAGGACCCCGGCGGCTGGAGCGAGGAACGGCGCGCGGCGCACGGCATCCGCCGGCTGCCCGTCACGGTCGAGGAGCAGCTCACCGAGCTGCGGGCCGGCGAGCGCATCCGCGCGGCGCTGGGCGAGGAGCTGGTCGGCGCCTTCATCGCGGTACGCGAGTCCGACGCCGCCCGCGCGACCGGCCGGGACGCGGCGGACGTGGTGCGCTCCTACCGCTGGCTCTACTGATCAGTGCGGGTGGGCCTCTTCCAGAGGCAGTCCGGCGAGCCGGGCGTCGAGGGCGGCGGTGAAGTTGTGGCAGGCGGGCAGCTCGTCGTGCGGGCAGCCGAGCGCGTGGGCGACGGCCTTCCTGGCGATCTGGGCCCTGGCGATCTGCTCGTCGAGCTCGGCGAGCTTGCGCCGGACCAGCTCCCGCCAGTCGTCGCCGCGCGTCTGTGCGGCCAGGAACTCCGTGCACTCGTGCAGCGAGAATCCGCAGTCGCGCAGCAGCAGGATCGTGCCGACGAGCGCCGTCGCCGACTCCGGGTAGCGGCGCCGGCCCGAGATCCGCTCGGGGGCCGGGATCAGGCCGAGCTCCTCGTAGTAGCGCAGCGCCGAGGTGGCGACGCCGGTGCTCCTCGCCAGCTCGCCGATCGTCAGGTGCCGTTCGCCCATGGTGCCTTCGAGCGTACGCCAGGAGGCGGGGCGGCGCCCCGGCGTGGACGTACGCGCGATAATGCTCTATAACTCGTAGTACTACGATGGGTAGAGCAGAAGCGGGGGCCGCGCATGCGGGTGATCGTGGCAGGAGCGGGGATCAGCGGGCTCGCCACCGCGCGGGGGCTGATCGCGGCGGGACACGAGGTGACGGTGCTGGAACGCGCGCCGCGGCCGCGCACCGGAGGCGGGGCCATCACCCTGTGGTGCAACGGCACCGCCATCCTGCGTGACCTGGGCGTCGGCCTGGAGGGGACCGGGCAGCGGCTGACCACGCTGCGGTTACGGACCTCGCGGGGGCGCGAGGTGCTGGAGATGGACCTGGAGGCGCTGGCGGAGCGGTTCGGCTCGGAGGCCCGGGTGGTCCCGCGATCGTCGCTGATCGGCCTGCTGGCGGGCGGGCTGCCCGAGGGCATCGTCCGGTTCGGCGCGCGGGTCACGGGCCTGCGGGCCGACGGTGACGGTGTACGGGTGCGGACCGAGGAGGGGCAGGAGTACGACGGCGACTTCCTGGTGGGGGCCGACGGGGTGCGCTCGCGGGTGCGCGCCCTGGTGCTGGGCGACGGCGAGGCGGCACTGACCGGGGTGGCGATCTGGCAGGGGCTGACGCCGGCGCCGTTCGACCCCGGGCCCACCTCGACGCTGATGATCGGCAGGCAGGGCGACTTCGGGTACATGGGGGCCGGTGACGGGCTCATGCAATGGTTCTTCGACGTGCCGTACGTTCGGGGCGCGCCCGCCGCCGACCCGGTGCGGCTGCTGCGCCGGCGGTTCGGCCGCTGGGCGGCGCCGGTCGAGGAACTGCTGGCCTCGCTCGGTGAAGGCGACGCCGAGTGGTTCCCGCACACCCGGCACAAGGTGCCCTCCCGCTGGGGCGCGGGCCGGTGCGTGCTGCTCGGGGACGCCGCGCACGGAATGCCGCCCTTCATGGCGCAGGGCACGAACCAGGCGCTGGAGGACGTGGCGACCCTGGTGCACTGCCTGGCCACCGTGCCCGACCCGGCCCAGGTGGTCGGCGTCTACTCCGCCAAGCGCAAACGGCGCGCGGCCCTGGCCTCCACGATGGCCACGCACGGGCTCGCGGTGTCGGGGCCACGGTCGCTGATGCAGAGCGAGTACGTCATGCGCATGAACGCGGCCACCTCCCCACGTGTGGCCACCCGGGTGTTCGGCCGCCTCCTCAGCACCCTCAGCGACCGCATCTGACCCACCTCCGGGACCGCCCCCTTGAGGCTGCGGGGCCGCCCGGTGTCCGAAGACGGTCAATGGGAGGATCCGGCGGCCGTGAAGGCTGTCCCGGGCCCGGGCGGAGATCTACGATGCGGCCATGCGACTGGTTGATATCCGGGTTTATCCGGTCAAGTCGGGGGCTGGGCTGCCCGTGGCGGACGTCGCCGTGGAGCCGTGGGGGCTGGCCGGGGATCGCCGGTGGGCGGTGGTCGACGAGGCGGGCGAGCACCTCTGGCTGGCCGACTACCCCCGGATGGTCTCGGTCCGTGCGCGGAACCTCGACGGCGGCAAACTCCTGCTCTCCGCCCCAGGACGGCCCGACCTGGAGGTCTCCCCGCCCACGGGCGAGCCGGTCCCCGTGAGGTTCACCGGCCTGGACCACGCGGTGCCCGCCGGTGACGCCGCCTGCGCCTGGTTCACCGAACTGCTCGGCCGCCCCGCCCGGCTCGTCTGGCTGGACGACCCCGGCCGCCGATCCATCGACCCCGCGCACGGCGGCCTGCCCGGCGAGGTGGTCAGTTTCGCCTGGGACGCCCCGCTGCTGCTGACGTCCGCCGCGTCGCTCCGGCTGCTGGACGAGCAGATCGGCGGCGACACGCCGCTCGACATGGCCCGGTTCCGGCCGAGCGTGGTGGTGGACGGCGGCGAGCCGTACGCCGAGGACGCGTGGAAGGAGGTCAGGATCGGCGAGGTGGACTTCCGCGTCTCGGAGGCGTGCGACCGGTGCGCGGTCACCACGATCGACCCGGTCACCGGGGCCAGGGGCAAGGAGCCGCTCAGGACGCTGGCCCGGCATCGCCTCCGGGACGGCAGGACGTGGTTCGGCATCCGCCTCGTGCCCAGGGGACCCGGCCGGATCCGGCTCGGCGATCCGGTGACCGCCTGAACGACGCCGCGGCTTCCATCCGGTGACCGCCTGAACGACCTCGGCCCCCGGACCCGGTGAAGGCGGTCAGGAGCCGGTGGTGGCCTGGTCGAGGAGTTCCAGGAGGTGCTGGTACGGCTTTCCGGTGGCGCGGGTCATACCGAACTCACACGTCCGGTTGACCGAGGCGTGGGCGGCGAAGTCCCCGGCCGTCACGGTGGCGGCCTCGGCCCGGGTGGCGGAGGCGGTGAGTTCGGGGTGGAGCAGGCCGCGGTCCCCGGCGAAGGCGCAGCACTGCCAGCCCTCCGGGATCACCACCTCGTCGGCCACGGCCCGCGCGATGCTGTCGATAGCCGTATCCAGGCCCAGCCGGGTGGAGGAGCAGGTGGGATGCAGGGCCAGGGACGGCAGCCGGCGGGCGGCGGGAAGCCGGGGCAGGAGGTGCTCGGCGGTGTAGGCGACGGCGTCCAGCACCTTCAGGTCGGGGACGAGGTGGGCGTACCCCTCGGTGCAGGAGGCGGCGTCGGTGACGACCGGGACGCGGCCGTCGCGGGTGGCCCGGGCGAGGGCGTCGCGGACGCGCCCGGCCATCGTCGCGTGGCCATCGGCGTACCCCTTGGACGACCAGGGGGTGCCGCAGCACAGCCCGGCGACCTCGGCGGGCACGCGCAGCGTGACGCCGGCCCGCTCGGCCAGGCGCTGGAAGGCGGTCATGACGCCGGGCCCGTCGCCGGCGGGGGCGAACATGGTGTTCAGGCAGGACGGGAGGTAGACGGCGTCGGGGTCGGTGGCGGGGACCGGGCGGCGCCTGGTGCCGCCCTTGGGCAGGTCGCGGCTCCACTGCGGGACCGTCTCCGAGCCGGCCAGCGCGCGGGCGGCCCGGCTGCCGGCCTCGGGGAGGGCGGGCGGGGTCGCGGCGGCGGCGTCCAGGGCCAGGTTCATCGCGCGGGTGAGTCCGTCCCAGTGCCTGGCGGCGCTGTTCCAGCCCTTCTTCGCGGCCCGGCCGTGCCGCTCGGCGCGCAGGCGTTTGGTCAGGTCGCCGGTGTTGATCAGGACGGGGCAGGCGGTGGCGCACATGCCGTCCACGGCGCAGGTGTCCACGGCGTCGTAGCCGTAGTCCTCCTCCAGCGCGCGGGCCAGGGCGTGATCGCCGGCCGCCTCGGCGGCGGCCATCTCACGACGCAGCACGATGCGCTGGCGCGGGGTGGTGGTCAGGTCGCGGCTGGGGCAGACGGGCTCGCAGTAGCCGCACTCGACGCAGCGGTCGACCTCGGGCTCGACGGTGACGACCCGCTTGAGGTCGCGCAGGTGGGCGTCGTCACGGTCGGTGAGCACGACGCCGGGGTTGAGCGTGCCCGCCGGGTCGCACAGGCGCTTGATCTCGCGCATGACGTCGTAGAGCTCGTCGCCGTACTGGCGGCGGACGAACGGGGCCATGACGCGGCCGGTGCCGTGCTCGGCCTTGAGCGTGCCGCCGCGCCCCAGCACGGCCTCGACCATGTCCTCGGTGAAGTCGGCGTAACGCTGCAGCTCGGTGCCGAAGCGTTCGTTCAGCATGAAGTGCAGGTTGCCGTCCTTGGCGTGGCCGAAGATGACGCTGCGCTCGTAGCGGTGCTTGGCGAACAGCTCGGTGAGGTCGTCGCACAGGTCCGCGAGGACGGGTACGGGAACGGCGACGTCCTCCAGCAGGGCGGTGGTGCCGCTGGGCCGGGCGCCGGCCACGGAGGCGTACAGACCCTTGCGGATGTGCCACAGCGCGGCCCTGACACCGGCCTGCCTGCCGAGCCGGGCGGGGACGGACAGGGGCAGCCCGGCGAACGCCCGCTCGGCGGCCCGCTCGCGCTCGGTGAGCAGGTCTGCGTCGGACTCCTGCCACTCGACCAGCAGCGCGGCGTGCCCGGCGACGTCGAGGGAGCGCAGCACGTCGTCGGCCTTGGGGTCGGCCTGGGCCACCCGCAGCGACTCGGCGTCCAGCAGCTCGACCGCGGCCGGCCCGGCGGCGACGAGTTCGGGCATCGCGGCCATCGCCGCGCGCAGCGTCGGCAGCACGAGCAGGCCGGTGGCGGCCAGGCGGTGCGCGGGGACCGTGCGGAAGACCGCCTCGGCGACGAAGCCGAGCGTGCCCTCGCTGCCGATGATCAGATGGGCGAGGATCTGCGCGGGCGAGTCGTGGTCGAGGAGGCTGTTGAGGCCGTACCCCATGGTGTTCTTGAGCGAGAACTGGGCGGTGATGCGGCGCACCGACTCGGCGTCGCCGCGCACGCGGTCGCGCAGCCGGGCCAGCCCGTCGGCGAGCGCGGGCTCCAGCGCCCGCAGCCGCTCGTCTGCGTCGGGGGCGCCGGTGTCGACGACGGTGCCGCTGGGCAGCACGACCGTCATCGACTCCAGGGTCCGGTACGTGTTCGCGTGCGTGCCGCAGGTCATGCCGCTGGAGTTGTTGGCCACCACGCCGCCGATCGTGCACGCCGACTCGCTGGCCGGGTCGGGGCCGAGCTTGCGGCCGTACGGGGCCAGGCGGGCGTTGACCTGCCGCAGCACCGCGCCGGGCTGGACACGGACGCGCTCGCCCTCGTCCAGCACCTCGATGCCGCGGAAGTGCCGCCGGGTGTCCACCAGCAGGTGCTCGCTGACGCCCTGCCCGCTCAGGCTGGTGCCGCCGGAGCGGAAGGTGAGCGGCAGGCCCGTCCGCAGCAGCGCGGCGACCTGCTCGGCGCTCTCCGGGACCAGGACGGCCTGCGGGGTGAGCAGGTAGTGGGAGGCGTCGTGGGCCATGCCGAGCCGGTCGCCGGCCCGGGTACGGGCGATACCCGGCACGGCGGCCTCCACCGTGGCCAGGACTGCGGGATCCGGCGCGTTCATCACGTTTCCTACTCTTTCATCGGCACGATCCGCGCCGAACTCCGGCCCACCGGGCGCGGGGTTGTGGAAGCCTCCGGCCTAGCGGCGCGGGTCTATGTGGATCTTGGGGCCGGGGCCGGCGGCGGGCGGGCGGTGTCCGGCCAGGATGCCGGGGGTCTCGGCCAGGCCGACCGTGGTGGCCACCAGCGGCCGGGCGTCCACCGAGCCGTCGGCGTAGGCGGCGGCCGCCGCGGCCAGTCCGGCCGAGCCGCCCAGGATACCGACGGCGGTGACGTCCTTGAGCAGCAGGTCACGGGTGTCGAGGGTGCTCGGCGTGCCGGCCAGGCCGATGTAGATTACGCGCCCGGCCGGTTCGACGAGGTCGGCGGCGAGCGCGGGTAACTCGGGCGCGTTGGAGGCGTCCACGACCGCGTCCCAGGCGAGGGGCGGCAGCTCGGACCTGGTCCAGACGCCGGCGAAACCGAGCGTGGCGGCCAGGCGCAGCCCTTGCCGGTCGCGGCCCATCAGGTGCGTCTCGATCCCCCTGGCTCGCGCGAACAGCGCCGCCAGCAGGCCGATCGTGCCGGTGCCGAGGATCAGCAGCCGCCCTCCCCGGCCGAGCCCGGCGGCCTCGACGGCCCGCACGGCGTTGCCGCCCGGCTCCACCAGCGCGCCGAGCGCCGGATCCAGCTCGGCGGGCAGCGGGCGCAGGGCCGTGACCGGCACGGCGATCCGTTCGGCCAGCGCTCCGGCGAAGCCGCGGCTGATGCCGATCTCGGCCAGGTCCGCGCACACGTGGTGGCGGCCGGCCAGGCAGCGCGCGCAGTCCCCGCAGCCGAGCATGGTGTCGCCGGTGACCCGGCGGCCCAGCCAGCGGCGCTCCACGCCCGCGCCGACCCTCGTGACGATCCCGCACCACTCGTGGCCGGGGCGCAGCGGGTACCAGGAGCGGCCGGTGCGCAGGTAGCTCATCTCGCCGGTGAACAGCTCGACGTCGGTGCCGCACACCCCGGCCCGCTCCACGTCCACGACGACCTGCCCGGCCCCGGCGACCGGCGGCTCGACGTCGTGCACCGCGGCCTCGCCAGGACCGGTGATGACGAGGGCGCGCACCTAGCGGGGCCCCACGACCCGCTGACGCTGGCTGCCCAGGCCGTCGATGCCCAGCTCCATCACGTCGCCGGGCTGGAGCCAGATCTGCGGCTTGTGACCCATGCCGACGCCGGGCGGGGTGCCGGTGTTGATCAGGTCGCCCGGCTCCAGCACCATGAACTGGCTCAGGTGGTGGACGAGGAAATACGGGTCGAAGATCATCGTCGCGGTGCTGCCGGTCTGGCGGCGGGTGCCGCTGACGTCCAGCCACATGCCCAGGTTCCGTACGTCGGCGATCTCGTCGGGAGTGACCAGCCACGGCCCGGCCGGGTTGAACGTCTCGGCCGACTTGCCCTTGCTCCACTGGCCGCCGCGCTCCATCTGGAAGGCGCGCTCGCTGACGTCGTTGACCACGCAGTAGCCGGCGATGGCGGCGCCGGCCTCCTCGACGGAGTCGAGGTAGGAGGTACGCCGGCCGATGACGATGCCCAGCTCCACCTCCCAGTCCGGCTTGGTGGAGCCGCGCGGGATGCGCACGTCGTCGTACGGGCCGACGAGGGTGTTGGGCGGCTTGGTGAACAGGATCGGCTCGTCCGGCACGGCCTGACCGGTCTCGGCGGCGTGGTCGCTGTAGTTGAGCCCGATGCACAGGATCTGGTGCGGCCTGGCGATCGGCGCGCCGATCCGCTCACCGGCGAACGCGCGGCGCTCCCCGGTCGCCACCCGCTCGGCGAGCAGCGCGGGGCCGCCCGCGGCGAAGAACCTCTCGTCGAAGTCGGGGGTGACGTCGGAGACGTCCACGTAGTGGGTGTCGTCCACGCGGACGACGGGCTTCTCGGCGCCGGGCGGGCCGATGCGCATGAGGTACACGAAGGATCTCCGCTGTCAGGAGGTCGGCGAGGCCGGGGCCGCCATGCGGGTGACGCCCGGCTCGGCCACCGGATCGGGCATGTTCCGAACCTTAGACCACCGTTCACGAAGCCGGAATACGGGGGTGAATCAGGCGAACCGCACCTCGGCGCTGACGAGCGCGCCGCCGTCGGCGTCGAGCACCCACAGCCGCGCCCCGTCCGGCTCGGGCCGGCCGGCCAGCCTGACGGGGGTCCCGAGGTGGACGGGGGCGAGGGCGCGCATGGAGTACGTCGCCGGGGTACGGCCCGGATTGCGGCGCAGGGCGAGGTCGAGCAGCAGCATGCTGGTGAGCGGGCCGTGGACGAGCAGGCCAGGCTGCCCTTCCACCTCGCGGGTCCACGGGTCGTTGTAGTGGATGAGGTGACTGTTGTAGGTCAGCGCGGAGTAGCGGAACAGGTGCACGGGGCCCAGATCGAGCGGCTCGTCCCAGGTCAGCTCGGCCGGGCCGGGGCCCGGCTGGGGACGGGCGGGGGCGGTGGGGCCGAGGAAGACGTCGTGCTGGCGTACGGTCACGGCGGGCCCGTCCGGTCCGCCGATCGTCCTGGCGATCGTGACGAACACGAGCCTGCCGCTGCGGCCCCGCTTGTCGTCCATCCGGTCGAGCGTGGCGGTCAGATCGAGCGTCTCGCCGTAGCGGATCGGGCGGTGGAAGGTCATCTCCTCCCCCGCGAACAGGCGGCGCGGCAGGTCGATGTCCGGCACGACGCCGTCACGGGCCGGGGTGCCGTCGGGACGCAGCGCGTCAAGACCGAGGTCGGGCAGGAAGTAGAGCCCGTGCCGGCCTGGCGGCAACGCCCCGCCCTCGACCGGCTCGGGGTCGTCCGGCGCGAAGGTGTCCCGATAGGCCCGCGCGGGCCACAGGCGAATGGTGTCGGTCCTGGTGATCGTGCTCACAGGGCTCCTCCCGTGCGGGACGTCGGTCTGGATGATGATCGCGGGGCCCTTCCGCGCAAGATGCCGGTCACGGGGCGACTCTCCCGTGCGGGTCGGCGGTCACAGGTTTCTCCAGGTCCAGTGGCCGGCGAGGAGGGTGCCCGCGACGGGCATCGTGCGCAGTTCGTCGCGGTCGGCGGTGGCCGGGTCGCGGTCGAGGACGACCAGGTCGGCGGGGTCGCCGGGGGCGAAGCCGGTCCGCCCGCGGGAGGCGGCGGCGAGGGCCACGCCGCGCGGCAGGCGCTGCTCCGGATGCCACGGCTCGCGCTCGCCGCGGCTGCGGCTGATCGCGGAGGCGACGGCCTGCCACGGATCCAGCGGCGCGACGGGGGCGTCGGAGCCGAGCCGCAGGGCGACCCCGGCCTCGTGCAGCGAGGCGAAGGCGAAGGCGCGGCCCGTCCGCCCCTCCCACAGCCGGTCGGCGACGTCACGATCGTCCATGGCGTGCTCGGGCTGGACGCTGGCCACGAGCCCGAGCCGGGCGAAGCGGGCGAAGTCCCCGGCCCGGACGAGCTGCGCGTGCTCGATCACCCCCGGCCGCCCCAGCTCCTCGAACACGTCGACGACCTGGGTGTTCGCCCGGTCTCCAATGGCGTGCACGGCGGCCTCGATGCCGCCGGGCCAGGCCAGGGTGAGCAGGTCGCGCAGCTCTCCGACGGTGTAGCTCTCGACGCCGCACGCGTGCGGGTTGCCCGGATCGAGCCCCGGGTACGGGTCCCAGCACAGCGCGGTCCTGGTGTTGAGCGAGCCGTCCACGACGACCTTCAGCCGGCCGACGGTGACCAGCCCGCCGCGGTCGAGGGGCGCGCCGGTCCGCAGGCCCCGCGCGAGGGCGTCGTCCAGCCGGTCGGGCCAGATGGACGCCTCCACCCGCAGGCTCGTCACCCCCTCGGCCACCCGCTCGGGCCACAGCCGCACGTTGTCGGCGTGCTCGAAGTCGACGATGCCGACGACCCCGCGCCGGGCCGCCGCCCGCGCCGCGTCGCGGTAGTCGGCCGCCGTCAGCGAGCCCTCCGCGTCCAGGCCGGGCGAGCCGATCCAGTCGCCCTCGCGCAGCACCCCCGACTCGTCCACGGTCACGCCCATCCGGGCGGCGGCGGCCGAGTTGATCCAGCCGCAGTGCAGGTCGCCGCTGACCAGCACGACAGGTGTGCCGGGGGCGGCCTCGTCGAGGGCGCGCAGGGTGGGCCGGTCGGGCCAGAGCGCGTCGCGGAAGCCGTACCCGGACAGGACTCCCCCGGCGGGCACGGGCGTGCGGGCGAGCGCCGCGCGGACCAGGGCGGCGGTCTCGGCGGCGCCGGCCGCGCCGGACAGGTCCACGCGGCGGCTCTGGACCACCCACTGGGTGAAGTGCACGTGCTCGTCCCACAGGCCGGGCCCGAGGTGGCGCCCGTCGAGTCTCACCGGCTCGGCGCCGGGTGCGGGCACCGTGCCGGCCGGACCGGCCGCGACGATCCGCCCGTCGCGCACGTGCACGTCGATGAGGGTGTCGCCGCCGTAGCGGCGGGCGTCGCGCAACAGCAGCCCGTTCGTGTCCGTCCCCGGCGCCTCGGATCGCGCCGGCCCGCTCGTGCCCGTCATCCCCGGCGTCTCACCTCGCGCCGGCCCGTTCGTGTCCGTCATCCCCGGCCTCAGATCGCGCCGGCGGCGCGGAGGGCGGCGATCTTGTCGGGGTCGTAGCCGGCCAGCGCGCCCAGGACGACCTCGGTGTCCCGGCCGAGCTCCGGCGCCGGGCGGCCGACGTCCGCCGGTGTGGCGCTCAGCTTGATCGGCTGACCGAACATCCGCACCGGACCGAAGCCCGGATGATCGACGCTCACCACCATGTCGCGTTCGGCGGTCCCCGGGTCCTCGACCACGTCCTTGATGGACTTGACCACCGTGAGCGGCAGCACCTCCCCGGCCATCCGCTCCAGCTCCTCCCCCGTGCGCCCGGCCAGCCACCGCGCGATGACGGGCCGCACGCGGCGCGTGTAGACGTCCTCGTCGAAGCGCTTGCGCATGGTGTCGATCTCGGGGTCGGCGGCCAGGCCGGGCTCGCCGAACAGCTCGCACGCCAGCCGCCAGAACTTGTCGGTGTAGGCGCCGAAGAACACGTGTCCGTCCCGGCAGGGGAACAGCTCGTACGGCCGCACCCACGGATGCCGGTTGCCGGTGTGCCGCGCGACGTCGCCGTCCACCGTGTAGTTGACGACGGCGTTCTCGGTGAGCGCGATGACGCTGTCCACCTGGGCGACGTCCACGAGCTGCCCCTGCCCCGTGCCTTCGGCGTGGCGCAGCGCCAGCAGCGTGCCCGTGACGGCGAAGAGGGTCGCGGCCAGGTCGCCGAGCACGGTGCCGACCCGGACGGGCGGGCCGCCCGGGTCGCCGTTCATCGACCACAGCCCGCCGGCCGCCTGCGCGGTGCTGTCGAACGCGGGCCGCCGGCTGCGCGAGCCCGTCTGCCCGTATCCGGAGATCGCCGTGTAGACCAGGCGCGGGTTGACCTCGGCGAGGGTCTCGTAGCCGACGCCGAGCTTGGCCATGGTGCCGGGGCGGAAGTTCTCGACGAGGATGTCCGCCCTGGCGGCCAGGTCCTTGAGCGCCGTGCGGCCCGCCTCGGTGGACAGGTCGAGCGTGATGGTCAGCTTGCCGCGGTTGTACTGGGCGTAGTAGCCGCTCAGCTCCCGCTCCCCCGCCCGCACGTACGGCGGGAAGCCGCGCGTGACGTCGGGGTCCCTCGGGTTCTCCACCTTGATCACGGTCGCCCCGAAGTCGGCCAGGATCTGCCCGCAGTACGGCCCGGCGAGCACGCGGGACAGGTCGAGCACCACGACCCCGGACAGCGCGCCCGGCTGCTCCGGAAGCCCTGGAATGATGTCAGCGGTCACTCTCTCTCCCTGATGTCGTGTCGTCATCGCCCAGCGGCGGGGACTGCGGCGGCGAGTGCGGTGGTGACCCGGGACGGCAGCCCGGCGCGGCCCAGTTGCGCGCCGATCCAGCGCGACACGCCGGCCAGCGCGTCCAGGTCGGCCCCGGTCGCGATCCCCATGCCGTGCAGCAGCCAGACCAGGTCCTCGGTGGCCAGGTTCCCGGTCGCGCCGCGCGCGTACGGGCAGCGCCCCAGCCCGCCGACCGAGGAGTCGAACTCGCGCACGCCCGCGTCGAGCCCGGCGACGACGTTGGCCAGCGCCTGCCCGTACGTGTCGTGCAGGTGCAGCGCGAGGTCGCCGGCGGGGACGCCGAGCGCGGCCAGGTCGCGCACGATCGCGTGGACGTGGCCGGGTGTGGCGACGCCGATGGTGTCCCCGAGCGCGACGGTCGAGCAGCCGGCCGCGAGGAGCGCGGCGGCGGTGGCGGCCACCACGGCGCGGTCCACAGGCCCCTCCCAGGGGTCGCCGAACGCCATCGAGACGTAGCCGCGCACCCCGAGCCCCTGCTCACGCGCCGCCCGCGTCACCTCCGTGGCGGTGTCGAGCGCCGCCTGCCTGGCCGCGTTGAGGTTGGCGCGGGCGAAGCTCTCCGTCGCGCTCGCGACCACGGCGACGTGCCGGGCTCCCGCCTCGACGGCCCGGTCCAGGCCGCGCCGGTTGGGCACGAGCGCGACCGTACGCACGCCGTCCAGGTCGGCGAGGGCGGGCAGCACCTCGGCGGCGTCGGTCAGCTGCGGGATCCACGACGGCGGGACGAAGCTCGTCGCCTCGATGTCGCGCAGCCCGGCCGCGGCGAGGCGGCGGCACAGCTCGATCTTCGTCCTGGCCGGGATGACGGCCGGCTCGGCCTGCAGTCCGTCGCGCGGCCCGACCTCGTAGATCCGCACCCGCTCCGGGGCCCGCTCCATCCGCTCGACGATCGGCCGGGGCCGCCAGCGTTCGCGGGGCGGGGTGCTCACGCGCGTTCACCCCGCAGCGACGCCAGCACCTCGCGGGCGTACTCCTCCTGGATCTTCCCGTCCCGGACCAGCCGCTCCGCGACCCGCGGCACCTCCTCGGAGGTGGCGCCGGCGGTGGCCGCGACCGTCCTGGCGTGCAGCCGCATGTGCCCGTGCTGGATGCCCTCGGCGGCCAGGGCTCGGCACGCGGCCAGGTTCTGGGCCAGGCCGACGGAGACGATGACCTCGGCCAGCTCCGCCGCCGAGGTGACGCCGAGGATCTTGACGGCCGCCTGCGCCACCGGGTGCGCGCGGGTGGCCCCGCCGACGAGGCCGACCGGCATCGGCACCTCCAGCGTGCCGGTGAGGTTGCCGTCGCGGTCCTTCTCGAAGCGCGACAGGGCGGTGTAGGCGCCGTCGCGGGCGGCGTGCGCGTGGCAGCCCGCCTCGACGGCCCGGGTGTCGTTGCCGGTCGCGAGGACGACGGCGCTGATGCCGTTCATGATGCCCTTGTTGTGAGTGGCGGCGCGGTACGGGTCCGCCTCCGCGAACGCCGAGGCCGCCACGATGTCGTCCACCACCCGCGGGCCGCCGAGCAGCTCCGCGTCGAAGACGGCCCGCGCCCGGACGAGCCGGGTGTCGGCCTTGTTGCTCAGGATGCGCAGCAGCGGCCGGCCTCCCGCGCGCTCGGCGAGCACCGGCGCGATCGCCTCGGCCATCGTGTTGACGGCGTTGGCGCCCATGGCGTCGCGCACGTCCACCAGCAGGTGGGCGATCACCTGGGGGCCGGCGCGGGTCGGGAGGACGCGGGCGGTCAGGTCGCGGGCGCCGCCGCCGAGCCGGACGAGCACGGGGTCCTGGGCGTCGGCCAGCGCCAGGATCTCCTCGCGGGCCTCCAGGACGCGGTTGCGCGCCCCGTGCGGGTCGATCACGTCCACGACCTGGATCTGGGCGATCATCACCGGGCCGCTCCCCGAGGCGTGGAAGCCGCCGTGGACGCGGGCGATCCGCGCGGCGTTGCTCGCGGCGGCCACCACGGACGGCTCCTCCGTGGCCATCGGCACCAGGCGGTCGCGCCCGTTCACTTTCACGTTGGTGGCCACGCCGAGCGGCAACCCGATCGTGCCGACGACGTTCTCGATCATGTGGTCGGCCTGGTCCAGGGCGAGGCCGCCGGTGTCGAGCGCGCTGAGCGCGGCGGCCGCCACGCCCGCGCCGTCCGCCACCAGGGCGCGCCGCTCGGCGACGCTCCTGTCCTTGAACCCGGAGATCCGGCTGTTGACCGCCACGTGTGCTCCTCGTCGTCCGGTGGGCGCGCCGCGGGACCGATCACCACGCGACGCCGCTGGTCCCGTCAACGTAGGACGCGCCTGCCCGGCCGGGCCATGGGTGTTCACCCCAGCCCGCCCGGCTGTTCGTGTGACGATGCCCCGCCGGCTTGACCACTGGCCGCGCTCATCAGCTCCCGCAGGCGGACGGCCAGGGAGATGCGGAAGAAGCGGTCGTCCTCGCGCCAGCCGGGGCCGAGCAGGGCGTCGAGGCGTTCGAGGCGCTGCAGGATCGTGTTGGGGTGGAAGCCGAGCATCCTGGCGGCCCTGGTGGGGCTGGCGTTGCAGCGGGCGAAGGCGCGCAGGGTGGCCTCCAGCTCGGTGCCGCGTTCGGCGTCGTAGTCGAGTACAGGGCCGATCAGCCGGGTCACGAACGAGGTCAGCGAGCGGGCGTCGGCGTCGAACACGCTCACGTACGGGAGGTAGTCGTCGGTGCCGGCCACCTCGTCGTCCACCCCGAACACCGCGAGCAGACGGCTGGTGCGCAGGGCGAGCGTGAAGCGCGTGACGAGGCCCGCCACCGCCGCCTCGACCGGGTCACCGGTCCCGGCGCGGGCCGGCTCATCGGGCGGCGGGACCACGGCGAGGACCGGGCCGCCGGCGTGGCGGGCGATGTGCTCCCTGACGGCGGGCGCGCCCACACCGGGCCGGCGCGAGTCGAGCAGCACCACCACGGCCTCGTGGCTCAGCCCGGCCAGCCCGGCCGCGCCGACGCACCGCCGCGCCGCCGCCAGTGCGCGGGCCCGCCGCCCGGCGGGGACGACGTAGAGCTGCACGGTGTCGAGCCGGGAGAGCTCGACGCCGAACGCGCGGGCGCGGCGCTCCAGATCGTCGCGGCGTCCGGGCTGCCCGTCCAGGATGTCCGCGACGAGGTCGGTGAGCAGCCGGCCCTCGGCCCGCGCCACGGCCTGCTGCTGCAGCTCCAGCAGGGAGCACACCTGCGCGGCGCGCTCGATGGTACGGCGGTCGACCGGGCCCAGCTCGAAGTCACCAGGGCCGAACAGCAGCGCCCCGAAGTCCTGCGCCCCCGCCCGCATCGCGCCCACGGCGGCCACCTCGCGATCCGCTCCGGCGAGCACCTGGCAGCGGCCCGTCCGCGCGCCGGCCGCGACTGCGGCCAGGACCGGCGGGGTCAGCTCCACCGGGCCGCCCGCCCGCTCGCTCATGAACGGCGCGGCCGGCCCCGACGCGGCGATGACGCGGTCCTCCGCGTCGATCACGGTGACGCCGCGCCCGAGGGCCGAGGAGAGCGCCCGCACGAGCTGGCCGAACCCGCCGCCGTCCAGCACGACCTGGATGAGCTCCCGGTGCACCGCGCCGGCGCGGTCCCGCTCGGCCAGGTGCTCGGTGAGCCGCTCCAGCGCCGCGCGCGCCTCCTCTTCGGAACGCCACAGGTCGCGCAGCGTGTGCGCGGTCCGCAGGACGACGGAGGCGTGGTCGGCCAGCGCCGACAGCAGCGCGATCTGCTCGGGGGTGAACGAGCGCTCCTCGCGCGTCGCCACGAACAGCACGCCGAGCACGTCGCCGCCGGACACCATCGGCACGCCCAGGATGGAGACGACGCCCTCCAGCTCGACCGCCCGGTCGATGTCCGGGACGCGGCGGTCCGCCAGGTACTCGCTGTAGCGCGGCACCCAGCGGGGCATCCGCAGCCCGATGACCTCGCCGGCCAGGCCGAAGCCCGCGGGCACGTTCAGGTGGCGGAACTCGCCGCTGTAGGCGCCGGCGGTGGCGCGCACGTTGAGCTCCCTGGTGCGCGCGTCGTACTCCGACAGGTACGTCACGTCGCAGCCGAGGATCTCGTGGGCCCGCTGGACCAGCCGTTCGAGCAGGGCCTTCCCGTCGCGCGCGGCGGCCAGCTCGCGGGCGCTGGAGAACAGGGCGGCCAGCTCATGCTCACGGCGGCGCAGCCGTACGTGCTCGCCGCGGGCCCGGTGGACGTGCTCGCGCGCCTGCTCCTGGCGCGGGGCGGGCACGCCCAGCGTCTCCAGGGCGGCGCCGAGGTCGCGCGGGCTGACGGCGGCGTCGCCGGTGACGGCGCCGAGCACGGTGGCCAGCGCCGCCGACCGCGCGGAGATGTCGTCGCGCACGTTTCCTGCCTCCTCACGCGGCGGGTCGGACCGCCGCCGCTGCCTCCTCACGCGGCGGTCAGACCGCCCCCTCCCGGTCGAACGGTTCCCCCATGACCGGCACGGCGGCCAGCAGCTCGCGCGTGTACGGGTGCGCCGGCGCGGACAGCACGCTCTCGGTCTCCCCCGACTCCACGATCCGGCCGTGCCGCATGACGCTCACGGTGTCGCACACGTACCGGACGACGGCGAGGTTGTGCGAGATGAACAGGATGGTCAGGTCCAGTTCGGCGCGCAGCTCGCGGAGCAGGTTGAGCACGACGCCCTGCACGGAGACGTCGAGCGCGGAGGTGATCTCGTCGGCGATGACGACGTCCGGCTCGGCGGCCAGCGCCCTGGCGATGGTGACGCGCTGGCACTGGCCGCCGGAGAAGGCCGAGGGGAGGTCGCCGGCCCGCTTCGGGTCGAGGTGGACCAGGCCCAGCAGCTCCTCGACCCTGCGCTGTCTGTCCGCCCTGGACAGGCGGCGGCCGGTGGCGCGCATGGCCTCCGCGATCGAGGCGCCGACGGGCATCCTGGGGTCGAGCGCCGCGTACGGGTCCTGGAAGACGAGCTGGACGCGCCTGCGGGCGGTGCGCGCGGCGGCGGAGCTCCCGGCGATGTCGGCGCCGTCCAGCCGGATGGTGCCGGCCACGGGCCTGACGAGTCCCACCGCCGCGGCGGCCAGGGTGGACTTGCCCGAGCCCGACTCGCCGACGAGCCCGTGGACGCCACCCGAGGCGACGGTGAGGTCCACGCCGTCCACGGCGACGTGCGCGCCGGCGCCGTGCCCGTAACGCACGGTCGTGCCGGTGAATTCGAGAGTGCTCACGCTCGCGCCTCCTCGGCGACGCCGCCGCTCTCGTCGATGACGGGCAGCGGGCGGGTTCGGTCGGTGCCCATGTGCGGGACGCACGCCACCAGGGCCCGCGTGTACGGGTGCCGCGCCTCGTCCAGCCGCGCCGCGGCCACCTCCTCGACGATCTGCCCGTCCTTCATCACCAGCACCCGGTCACAGAACCCGCTGACCAGCGCGATGTCGTGGGAGATGAACAGGATGGCGCTGCCGGTCCGCCGCCGCGCGTCGCGCAGCACGCGCAGCACCTGGCGCTGCACGGTCACGTCGAGCGCGGTCGTCGGCTCGTCCGCGATGACCAGCCGCGGCCGGCCCATGAGCCCCATCCCGATCATGGCCCGCTGCCGCATGCCGCCGGACAGCTCGTGCGGGTACTGGCGGGCGCGGCGCTCGGGCCGCGCGATCCCGACCGAGGCGAGCACCTCCCTGGCCCGGCGCCGGGCCGCCGCTCTGGGGACGCCGTCGTGGGTCCGGCTCACCTCGGTGAGCTGCCGGCCGACCGTGAGCGAGGGGTTGAGCGAGGTGAGCGGATCCTGGAAGACCACGGCCAGCTCCAGGCCGAGCCTGCGGCGGTCGGCGGCGCGCGGCGCGGCGGTCATGTCGATGCCCTGGAAGCTGAGCCGGGTGGCGTCGATCGCGGCCTCGGGGCCGAGCAGGCCGGCGACGGCCATGGCGGTGACGGACTTGCCCGACCCCGAGGCGCCGACGATGCCGACGGTCTCCCCGGGCCGGATGGTCAGGCTCACGCCGCGTACCCGCTCGATGAGCTGTCCTTGCCGGTCGGGGAAGCTGACGCGCAGGTCCTCGACCTCCACGAGCGCCTCAGGATCGCCGGCCCCGGCCCGTGCGCGTGCCTTGCTCGCCCGGGGCCGCAGGGGCGTCTTGGAGGCGGACTCGCCGGTCAGCGAGCCGATCGCGTTGAGGATCAGGCCCGTGAGGACGATCGCGATGCCGGGGCCGAGCGCCGCCATCGGGTTGACGTAGATGCGCGCGATCCCCTCGCGCAGCAGCCGGCCCCAGTCGAAGCCGGGGGCCTGCACGCCCAGGCCGAGGAACGACAGCCCGGCGAAGGACAGCAGCGCGGTGGAGGCGTACGCGGCGGTGTTGACCAGCATCGGCGGCGCGATGTTGGGGATCACGTGGCGGACGACGACGCCGGCCGGCCCGACGCCGACGATCCTGGCGGCCCGGACGAAGTCGCGCCCGGTCACGGAGGAGGCCAGCGTGTACGTCAGCCGCGCGATCGACGGCACCCCCGCGAACCCCACGGCCAGCATGGCGCCGCTCGCGGTGGCGCCCCAGATCACGGAGAAGAACAGCGCGAGCAGCAGCCACGGGAACGACAGCAGGATGTCGATGAACGCGCTGACCAGCCGCCGCAGCGGGCGGGGCAGCACGGTCGCGACGACGCCGAGCACGATCCCGCCGCTCACGGCGACGGCCGTGGCCCCGAGCGCGAGCAGCACCGACAGCCGGGCCGCGATGAGCACGCGGGCCAGGACGTCGCGGCCGAGGTCGTCGGTGCCGAACGGATGGGCGGCGCTCGGCCCCTGGACGCGGTCGGCCACGGAGGTCGCGGTGGCGGCGTCGCCCCACACGTACGGCGCGAGCACGATGACGAGCAGCAGCGCGAGCGCGCCGAGAACGGTCACGACGCCTTGCGGGCCGCGCAGCCCGCGCGGGAGGCCGGAGCGCACGATGTCAGCCCTCCATGATCGACGAACGGGGGTCGAGGGTGGCCAGAACCAGGTCGATGAGCAGATTGAGGCCGAGGACGAGCACGGCGTAGACGAGGACGACCCCCTGGATCATCGGATAGTCCTTCGCCGTGATCGACGAGACGATCGTCGAGCCGAGCCCGGGGATCACGAACACGGCCTCGATGAGCACGGTGCCGGCCACGAGCCCGGTGAGGATGAGCCCTCCGGTCGTGAGCGCGGCGGTGATCATGTTGGGCAGCGCGTGCCGCAGGTAGAGCAGGCGCGCGGGCAGCCGTTTGCCGCGCGCGGTCGTCATGTACGGGGTCTCCAGCACGGCCAGCATCTCCACGTGCACGATCCGGGCGAGGTAGGCCAGGGGCCCGACGGCCAGGGCGGCGACCGGCAGCACGGCCTGGGCGGCCCCGCCCCATCCGGCCACGGGCAGCGCGTTCAGCGTGACGCCGAACAGCGCGATGAGGCCGACGGCGAGCAGGAAGTTCGGGATCGCGATCAGGCCACTGAGCGCCCAGGAGACCCCGGCGCCGGCCGCGCGCCCGCGCCCGCCGCGCGCCGCGACCGCCGTGGCGACGCCGATGGGCACGGCGCCGAGCGCGGCGACGAGGAAGGCGAGCAGGGAGAGGACGAGCGTGGTGGGGAACCGGTCGGCGAGCGTGGCGGCCACGGGACGGTGGGACCGCAGCGAGACGCCGAGGTCGCCGTGGAGCAGGCCGCTCAGGTAGCCGGTGAACTGCCGCCAGGCCGGTTGGTCGAGACCCAGCTCCGCCCGGGTGCGTTCGACCAGCTCGGGGGTCGCGCTGGGGCCGAGCGCGGCGCGGACGGGGTCGCCGGGCACGAGGTGCACGACGAGGAACGTGGCGACCACGACGACGGCGAGCGAGACCAGCGCCCGGCCGAGGCGGCGCAGCACGAACGAGGCGCGGGGCGACAGCCGCGGCAGGGCGTGACGATCCCCCCGGCGCGCCGGATCGGGCCCGGTGGCCGGTCCGGCGGGTGTGGGCCCGGTGGGGGTGGCCGGAGAGATCGCCATGGTGTCACCCCAGCATCCTGATCGTGGTGGGCGCGACGAAGTTCGGCTGCTCCAGCTCGACCCCGGACAGGTAGGTGCGCTGCTCGTTGTCGGCCAGCGGGAACACGTCGGTGCGCTCGACGAGCGCGGCCTCGGCCTGCTGCCACAGGTCGCACGTCGTCTCCGGCGTGGCGGTGGCGGCCTTCTTCGCCAGCGCCTCGTACTCGGGGTTGTCGACGAACATGAAGTTGTTGCCGCCCTTGTCGGGGGTCGCCCCGGCGAAGAACGTGCTCACCGTGACCGGGCCGCCGGGCGCGATCTGGACGAAGCCGGTGTCCCAGTCGAACGTCTGGAACAGCTGCTCCGACCAGGCGTTGGCATCGTTCGCGGAGAGCCTGGTGGTGACGCCGAGCTTGTCCCAGGTCTGCTGGACCAGCTCGGCGGCGGGGGCGTGCGTACCCGTGGCCGCGTCGTAGATGAACTTCACGGTCAGCGGCCTGCCGTCCTTCTCCCGTTTGCCGCCCGCGCCGAGCCGCCAGCCGGCCTGGTCGAGCAGGGATCCGGCCTTGGCCAGGTCGGTGGCGGGCAGCGTCCACTTCGGGCCGCCGGCCACGCACAGGAGCGGGTTCTTGACCACCAATGACCGGGAGTCCATCGCGGAGCCGTCGCTCACCACGTCGCCGATCGCCTTGCGGTCGAGCGCCGTGACGAGGGCCTGGCGGACGAGCGGGTCGGAGGTGGGGCGCTCGGCGCGCTCGTTGAACAGCATCTCGCCGACCGGGTTGCGCACGCCGACCGAGCCGAGTTTCGCGCCGTCGAGACGTTTGCGGTCGGTGCCGAGGACGACGGCCGCGTTGATCTCGCCGGACAGCAGCAGGTTGGCCGCGGTGCTCTCGTCGGTGACCACGCGGATCTCCAGGCTGTCCGGCAGGCCCTTCGTCTCGCTCGTGACGCCCTTCGGGCCCCACGTGTAGCCCTTGCGCTTGGCGTAGGTGTACGTGGCGCCGGGGGTCGAGCCGCCCAGGGCGTACAGGCCGGTGCCGTCGGTCGTGGTCTTGAGCTTCGCGGGGTCGGCGAGGCCCGCCCCGCACACCATCTCGATCGTCCCCGTGTTGGCGAGCAGGAAGGGGTCGTTCTCCTTGGTGGTGACGGTGAGCGTGTTCCCCTCCGCCTCGGCCGAGACGCCCTTGTGGATCTGCGAGCCGTAGTAGAAGGTCGCGTGCTCGGGGTCGGCGTGGTAGTTGATGTTGTCGGCCGCCGTCTGGGCGGTGAACGGCTTGCCGTCTGAGCAGGTGACGCCGTCGTGCAGGGTGTAGGTGATCTTCTTGTCGCCCAGCTCCCAGCGGGTGGCCAGCCAGGGCTCGAACTTCCCGTCCGGGGTGGAGTAGACGAGCGACTCGTAGGCGTAGCCGACCATCTCGCGGGCGGCCAGGGAGACCCCGGTCAGCGGGTCGAGGTGGCCGGGGTCGGCGGAGATCGCCTTGACGAAGACGCCGCCGGAGACGTGCGTACCGGCTTCCGCCTGCCCGCCCGGGTCGCCGGAGCCGCCGCTCTGCCCGGAGCCGCACGCCGTCAGGCCGGTCGCGGCCAGGATGACGGCGACGGTCGCGGACGCCCTGCCGTGTCTGCTCATGTTGGTTCCTTCCGTCCGATGTGGGCCACCGGCCCCGCGGCCTTGACCGCGACCTTGAGCGTGGGCTGCGTCACGTACGTCACCGGCGTCTCCAGCACGTCGATGACCTCGACGCGGGCGGGGTCGGCCCCCGCCTGCACGGCCTTGTCGATCGCCGCCTTGCTGGCCTCCTCGATGGCGGCCACGCGGTCGGCGACGGCGCACAGCCGGTCGGCCCGGCCGCCCGCGAGGGCGATCGCGGCGCCGACCGCGTTCGCGACCGCGCCGCGTT
Source organism: Nonomuraea fuscirosea (assembly GCF_035917475.1). Taxonomy (NCBI): domain Bacteria; kingdom Bacillati; phylum Actinomycetota; class Actinomycetes; order Streptosporangiales; family Streptosporangiaceae; genus Nonomuraea; species Nonomuraea fuscirosea. The sequence goes on from NZ_CP109074.1 coordinate 7,006,555, forward strand.
CCGGCCGGACGACCTCGCTGGCGCCGAGGACCCGGTCGGGGACGAGGAACTCGCCGCCGCCGACGACCACCAGCGGCAGCCCGGTGCGCCCGAGCGACATGCGCTCGACGGCCGACTCGATCCGGTCGTGCGCGACGGCCAGCGCCTCGGCCAGCCCCTTGCGAACGGACCGGTCCAGCGGCGGCAGCTCCCGGCCCGCCACGACCGCGCCGGCCGTGGCCGCCGCGTCGGTGAGGGTCGGGGTGGAGCCGCCGAACAGCAGCGCCTCCTCCGCGATGCGGTAACCGACCGAGTCGGTGCCCGGCGTGCCCGCGGCCACGTCCACGATGGTGCCGCCGCCGACGCCGAGGCTGAGGATGTCCGGCATGCGGAAGTTCGTCCGTACGCCGCCGACCTCTCGCGGCAGCGTCGACTCCCTGGGAAAGCGGCCGACCAGGACGCCGAGGTCGCTGGTGGTGCCGCCGACGTCGATGACGATGGCGTCGTCCGCGCCGGACAGGGCGGCCGCGCCGCGGATCGAGTTCGCGGGGCCGGAGCCGATCGTCAGCACGGGGTAGCGGGCGGCGTACTCGACGGCCATGAACGTGCCGTCGTTCTGCGCGAAGAACGTGGCCGCGTCCAGGCCGTGCTCGACGACGACGGTCGTGAGCGCGGAGGTGATGTCGCGCGCCACCGCGTAGAGGGCGGCGTTGAGCACGGTCGCGTTCTCGCGTTCGAGCAGGCCCAGCGCCCCGATCTCGCTGCTCAGGGAGATCGGCACGTCCACGCCCACGTGGTCCTGGACGAGCGCCTCCACCTCCAGCTCCTGCTCGGGGAAGGACGGGCTGAAGATGCCGCACACGGCGACCGCGTCGAAACGGCCGTCCAGCTCGTCGAGCAGCCGGCGGACGGCGTCGCGGTCCAGCTCGGCGATGGGGTAGCCGTCCACGAGGTGCCCGCCGCCGGCCAGTACGTACCCGGCCAGGACCGCCTGGCGCAGGTCGGCCGGCCAGCCGGCGAGCGGCGGGTAGACGGTGGAGGCCGGCGCGCCGAGCCGGATCACGGCGACCCGGCCCAGGTCGCGGCGGCGCACGATCGCGTTCGTCGCGTGCGTGGTGCCGAGCATCACCCGCGAGACCGCGCCCCGGTCGGGGCCGAGCTGGTCCAGCACGGCGGCCAGGCTCGACCTGATGCCCGCGGTGACGTCGCCGGTGGTGGCGCTCTTCGTCCAGGCGATGACCTCGCCCGACGGGGAGATCACCACGGCGTCGGTGTTCGTGCCGCCGACGTCGATGCCGACGGACAGGTCGGTGCGGGCGTTCATCGGCGTCCTCCGACGGACGGGTCGGTGCGGGTGCTCATCGGCGTCCTCCGTCGAACGGGACGTAGTCGAGGTCGTATCCGAACGCCCTGGGGCCGGTCAGCTCCAGGCCGCGCTCGGTGCGCCACAGCGGGTCGCACGCCCACGCCAGCACGCTGACCCGCTGGCCGAAGCGGAGCAGCTCGGTGGAGATCGCCTCGCCGGTCTCGGAGTCGACCACGGTGATGAGGTCGGGGACGCTGGCGACGACGACGCCGTCCTCGATGATCACCAGGTTCTCGTTCTGGATCTCGACCCGGGTGAGGCGGCCGCGGTCGGCGCCGACGCCCTCGACGGTCACCGACCCGCGGGTGAAGCCGCCCTCGGTGTTGCGCTCGACGTCGATCACCTTGCCCGAGACGACGACCGTGGCGGCCAGTTCGGCGGCCAGTTCCGGGACGGGCTCGGACGCGGCGAGCAGGCGGCGGCCGACCTGGACGGCGCGGCTCACCGTGCCCTCGATGACGGCGCCGGGAGCGGTCTCGGCGGTGAGCACGTAGTGGGCGCCGAGCGAGATCGCGCCGCTGGCCACGGTGATGGCGCGGGCGTGGCGTTCCAGCCAGGCGAGGTTGATCGTCCGCAGCACCGAGACGTTGCCGATGGTGTCGGCCATGACGGCGAACTCGCTCGGCAGCCCGGCGACGTTCATCGAGATCATCGTGCCCTGGGGGAAGGCGCGGCCCATGCCGTCCGCGTCGAGGACCTTGAGCCCCATCCCCGCCGCCCAGCCCACCGGGGCCACGCCGTTGCTGCCGCCGATCTCGGCCGCCATCACCGCCGTCATCGGGCGGCCCGTGATCCGCTCGACCTCGCGGACGATCGTCTCCGTCTGGCCCTCGGCGGGCAGCATCTCGATGCCGACCGACGGCGCCCCGATCGCCGACAGCACGATCACGGCGTCGTCCTCGGTGAGCTCCCCGACGGTGACGACGGGCACCGGGCCGTGCTTCTCGATCGCCGCCGCGACGGCCATCTGCTCGGTCTGGACGGCGCCTCCGCCGCCCGTGCCGAAGATGGCGGCGCCGGCCGCGAGGGCGGCGACGTCGTCCACGGCGATCTCGCGCAGGCGCGCGGGCGCGGCGGTCCTGGCGGTCGCGGCGGTTCCGGCGGTTCCGGCGGTTCCGGCGGGCGGGAGCGCGGTCGTGGTCGTGGCGGCGGGCGGGTGCACGGGCGCGCCGCCGCCTCCGGTAGGCAGGTCCTGGTCGGGCATGTCTTGAGGCTAGGGAGCCCGGTCAAACCCAACAATGTGCCAAGCACCCAGAGAAACACGCCACACTGTGCTCATGGAACAAGCCAGCCTGGCGGACATCGTCGCCCAGGGCGACAGAATGGGCATCCGGTGCGTCGCGGGCGATCCCGAGGGCGTCGGAGTGTCGGGCGTGCAGATCGTGGCCAAGGACGACCTGCGGCAGGCGTCGCCGGGCCGGCTGGTGATCGTGGCCATGCCGCACGGGGCGGTGCCGCGGCCGTACCAGGTGGACATCGCCATCAGACACGCCATCGGCGCGCGCTGCGCCGGCATCGTGTTCGCCGGCGACTTCCCGATCGCCGAGACCGCCCGCGCGCTCGCCGAGCGCGGCGGGCTGCCGGTGCTGATGAGCGCGGTGACGCCGTCCGAGCTGGCGGTGCTGCTCGACCGGGCGATCCGCGGCGGCGCCGAGGAGGCGCTGTCCAGAGCCGAATACGCCATCGCGCGGGCCACGGAGGCAGCCGGAGAGTCGCCGGGGCGGCCGATGGAGGCCGTGCTCGACGAGGTCGGCGCGGCGCTCGGCGCCCGGCTCACCCTCGTCGAGGACCCCGGCGTGCCGTGGTCGGAGCCGCACGCCGTCTGCGTGGGCGAGGTGCCGGTCGGGCGCCTGGTCGCCGACCGCGACGACGCCTCCGTCACGGTGGCGCTCCCGGTGATCGCCGCGATGCTCTCCCGCATCCTGCAACGGCAGCTCCAGGCCAGGTTCGGGCCGGTACGCTCGCGCGCCGACCTCATCATCGAGCTCGTCTTCGCCGAGTCCTCGCGCATCGACCGGCTCGCCATCGAGGCCACCCGCGCCGGGCTGCCGGTGTCGCTGTCCCACGCGGTCGCCTGGCTCATCCCCACCCACCGCGACGACCCGGAGCAGCGCCCGCCCGCCGTGCTCGCGTCCTCCGTCGAGCTGCACGCGCTGCAACTCGTGGACCGGCGCGACGAGGTGTGGCACCTGGCCACCTTCCACGACGACATCGTCATGGTGGCCTCGGAGGAGACCGGCGCCGCCGACCACCAGCGGCGGCTGCGCGACGTCATGGAGGCCGTGGCCGCCCATGCCCGCTCTGTCGCGGGCGAGGAGTGGGCGTTCACCGTGGGGCTCGGCACGCCGCAGAGCGGCGCGGCCGGGCTGCGGCAGTCCGCGACGGAGGCGCACATCGCCGCCGACGCGGCCGTCGCGGGCGGCCGGGCGGGCGGCATCGAGGTCACCGACGTCACCGGGCTGCGCCGGGTGCTGCTCGACTTCTACGCCTCACCGCTGAACCGGTCGCTGCTGGACGACATCCTGGCCCCCCTCGACGCGCTCGGCCCCGAACGCGCGGCGATCGCCATGCGCACCCTGGTCGCCTACCTCGGCCACCGCAACTCGCTGGCGCGGGCGGGCGCGGAGCTCAACCTGCACGCCAACGCGGTCAACTACCGCGTCAGGCGGATCGAGCAGACGCTCGGGCTCGACCTCACCGCGCCGGACGTGCGCTTCTCCGTCGAACTGGCCTGCCGCGTACGCCTCGCCGCCTCGGGCCGCTGACCCCGTGGGCCCGCCGCATCGTCACGCCGACCTCACCGGATCGGGACCGCCGGCCTCGCCGGCTCGTAGGATCGGGACGCCGACCTGGCCCGCTCTGTTCACCCTTCCCTCATTCGCCTGGTAGACGTTGAGACCCATGCACGGACACACTGCGCGCGACCCCGAGACCGAACGTTCCCGCCGCTGGCTGCTGAACCGGGCGCTGCTGCTCGGCGGCGCCGCCGCGGTGGCGGCCATGACCGGCTGCTCCCCCAGCTCGCCCGGCGGCGCCCCGGCCAGCGCCGCCCGCTCCTCCGGCGCGCCTCCTCCCGGCGGGGCGGCCCCGGGACCCGGCGAGATCTCCTACGACGACTTCGTCGGCGTGACCACCGACGGCAAGGTGGTCGAGGACCTGTACGCGGTCCACTCCACGGGCGTCTCCACCGCCGCGCTGGTCAAGGCGGCCAAGGCGTTCCTCAAGGGGCTCCCGGCGGCGCAGCGGCGGGAGACGCTGTACGACGTACGCGCCGACGAGTGGCTGGCCTGGAGCAACCTCGACGGCTTCGAGCGCAAGGGCGTCCGCATGGGCGACCTGACCAAGGCCCAGCGCGCCCGGGGCTACGCGGTGCTGGAGGCGGCGCTGTCCGCCGACGGGCTGACCCAGACCCGCAACATCATGAAGCTCAACGCGTTCCTGGGCGAGCAGACCGGCGGCGGCAGGGAGAGCCTCACCGAGGGCCACTACTTCTTCACGGTCATGGGCACGCCGTCCGCCACGCAGCCCTGGGGCTTCCAGTTCGAGGGTCACCACCTGGCCGTCAACTACTTCGTGCTCAAGGACCAGGTGGTCATGACGCCGACGTTCATGGGCTCAGAGCCGACGTCGGCCACGTACCGGGGCGAGCGCGTCACCGTGTTCACCAGGGAGACCGAGGCCGGGCTCGCGCTGCTGCACGCGCTGACCCCGGAGCAGCGCGCCGAGGTGATCTCCACGACGGAGGTGAAGCGCGGCGCCAACATGAAGGCGGGCGCGGGCGCCGACAACCTCCGCCTCCCCTACGCCGGCCTGGCCGCGTCCCGCTTCACGCCCGAACAACGCGGCAAACTGCTCGACCTCCTCCGCGTCTACGTCGGCTACCAGGCCGAGGGGCACGCGGCCGTACGGATGAAGGAGGTCGAGGAGCACCTGGACGAGACGTACTTCTGCTGGCTCGGCGAGACCGGCGACGACTCCGCGTTCTACTACCGCGTGCACAGCCCGGTCGTGCTCATCGAGTACGACGCCCAGGCCCCGATCGCGTACGGCGACGAACGCGGCCCCGGCGGGGAGCCGACCCGCCAGCACATCCACACCGTCGTCCGCACCCCCAACGGCAACGACTACGGCGCCGACCTGCTCCGCCTCCACCTGGAGACCGACCACAGTTCCTGAGGCGGGTTCGGTGGAGGAGGACGTCATGGACGTCGCCGGGCTTGGCTCGTTCCCGAGGCCGGCCTGCCGCCCTCATCGCCGCCGTCCGCTCCGCCTCACGCGAGGTTACGCCGCCTGCGAACCTCGCCCGCAGCTCGTCGTCGCAGGTGATTGAGTGCTCGCATGAACGTACTCATTCTTGGCGGGACGGCTTGGCTCGGGCGCGAGGTGGCGCGGCAGGCGGCCGGGCGTGGTCACGCGGTGACGTGCCTGGCGCGCGGCGAGAGCGGTCCCGTGGCCGGCGGCACGACGCTGGTGACGGCGGACCGGCGGGCCGCGGACGCGTATGAGCAGGTGCGGCGCCAGGACTGGGACGCGGTCGTGGAGGTGTCGTGGCAGCCGGGCCTGGTGCGCGGCGCCTTGGCGGCCCTCGGTGAGCGGGCGAAGCACTGGGTCTACGTGTCCTCCGTCAGCGCCTATGCCGATCACGGGGTGCCCGGTGCCGACGAGTCCTCGCCGCTGCTGGAGCCGACCGACGTCGACGAGGCCGACAGGGAGCTCTACGGCGAGGCGAAGGCCGCCTGCGAGCTGGCCTCGGCCGAGGTTCTGGGCGACCGGCTGCTCATCGCGCGGGCCGGGCTGATCGGCGGGCCCGGCGACCACAGCGGGCGCTCCGGCTACTGGGTGGCGCGGGCCGCCCGCGACCCGCACGCGCCGCTGCTGGTGCCCGACTCCGCCGGCATCCCCACCCAGGTGATCGACGCTCGTGACCTGGCCGCCTGGCTGCTCGACTGCGCCGAGACCGGCACCACCGGCACGTACAACACGGTCGGGCCGCAGGTGCCCTTCGGCGAGTGGATCGAGCTGTGCCGCACCATCGGCGGGCACACCGGCCCGGTGGTCACCGCCGATCCGGCGTGGCTGCTCGAGCAGGGCGTCGCCGAGTACATGGGGCCTGAGTCGCTGCCGATGTGGCTGGTCGAGCAGGGTTGGGAGGGCTGGTCGTCCCGTTCCGGCCAGGCCGCACTGTCCGCCGGCCTCCGCCACCGCCCCCGGGCCGACCTGCTCACCGACCTGCTGGCGTGGGAGCGGGAGGAGGGGCTCGACCGGGACCGGCGGGCTGGGCTCAGCGCGGGGCGGGAGCGGGAGTTGCTCACCCTCCTCGGCGACACGGCACTCTAGGTAGCGGGAAGCGGGAAGCGGAGTCCCGTCCGGGACGGGCGCCTCTGTGCTGGTCGGCCGTTTCTCCGCTGTCGGCGGTCCATCAAGCGCTCCTCGTCTGCTCAACGAGTCCGCCTGGCTCGCCGCTGCCGCTCAGCGCCCCGCTTGGCGTGTGCGTCTCGTCTGCGCAGGTCAACGACGTGCGGGGTGCGGTTTCCCGCGTGCGGCTGGGGGCAGTGGCGAGGTCGAGGAGGTGCCTGTGACTGCAGCCGACCATGCGCGGGCCCGCGGCCACCGGCAGCCGTGTGCCCACGGGCGGCACGGTGACTTGGGGCTACCCGGCGACTTCGGGCGACACTGTGACCTGGGCCGGCACCCTGACCCAGGCCGGCACCGCCGCCCAGGCCCGCGCCGTGACCCCGGCCGACACGGGGGCTTCTGGCAACGCCGTCAACCGGCGCAACGCTGTCTGCTCGGGCAGCTCGGGCAGCTTGGGCGGTTTGGGCGACGTTGTGAGTTCGTGCGGCACCGCCTTGATGGCGGGTGGGTGGGTGATGGCGGCGTGTGGGGTCGTCGGGTGGCCCGTGGGAGGGTGTGGTGAGACTGCCTGCACCGCGTGGTCCGCTCACCTCGTTGCTGTTCGAGTGGCTGGCTCACCCGCCGGAGGCGTACCCGTACCGGGCGAACGGGCGGGCGGGTCAGGGGCGGTTCACGGATCACCAGCATCCGCGAGCGCCGCATGGGCACCTCAGCGAACGGCGGCCGGCGGCCGATGGGCGGTCGGCGCATGCGTACGCGCACCTCGCCGCAGGGCATGGGGCGGAAGGGTGGCCTTCGCCGTTGCTCGTCGGCCATAGTGGTCTGGGGGATGACGACTTCCAGTTGGCCCTGTTCGTCTGCTATGAGCTGCACTATCAGGGCTTCGAGGACGTGGACGACCGCTGGGAGTGGCATCCGTGGCTGCTGGCCGCGCGGGCCGTACTGGAGGAGCGGTTCGAGGAGGCGCTGGGTCGGGCCGTGGCCCGGCCGTCGCTGGACGGGCCGAAAGGGGTGCGGCGGGCGCTCAACGAGCTGACCGCCGACGACGCAGGACCTTCCGTGTCCACGTTCCTGGCTCGTCACGCCGATCTCGGACAGTTCCGGGAGTTCGTCGTGCATCGGTCGATCTACCACCTGAAGGAGGCCGACCCGCACACCTGGGCGATCCCGCGCCTGCGTGGCGCGGCGAAGGCGGCGCTGGTGGAGATCCAGGCCGACGAGTACGGCGGCGGCCGGCCGGAACGCATGCACTCCGAGCTGTTCCGCGCCACCATGCGCGGCCTCGGCCTGGACGACTCCTACGGCGCCTACCTCGGGCAGGTGCCGGGCGTCACGCTGGCCGTCTCGAACGCCATGTCCCTGTTCGGCCTGCACCGGCGCCTGCGCGGCGCGCTCGCCGGGCACCTGGCCGCGCTGGAGATGACCTCCTCCCTGCCCAATCGCCGCTACGCGACCGGTCTGCGCAGGCTCGGCGGCGACGATGACGCCGCCCGCTTCTACGACGAGCACGTGCAGGCCGACGCGGTGCACGAGCAGATCGCCGCCCATGACCTGTGCACGAACCTGGCCGCCGGTGAACCCGCGCTCGCGCGGGACATCCTTTACGGAGCCGCGTGCGCCCTGGAGCTGGAGCGCCTGTGGGCGGGGCACGTCCTCGGCCGGTGGGAACGGGGGGTCACCTCCCTCGTCGAGGCACCGGCCGCGAAGGTGCCCGCGCGGGAGGGATGCGATGCCGCCTCGAAACGATGACGCCGCGATGGAGAGGGACGGTGCGGCGGTGGACGACCATGGCGCCGCACCAGGTCCGGAGCCGCACGGGGAGACGAAGGCGAAGCCGGGCACGGAGGCGGGTTCCGGGGTGGTGACGGTGACGACGTGTGAGGACGGGCCGCTGCTGGTGCGGGGGGCGTTCGAGCTGGTGACTCAGGACGGTGAGTCCATTCCGGCCGGGCGGGCCACGGTCGCGTTGTGCCGGTGCGGGTTGTCGTCGGTGAAGCCGTTCTGCGACGGGTCGCACAAGGCGGCGGGGTTCAAGGCGGCGAGCGAGCCCGACCTGCCGGCCTGACCCGGCGACCGGCCCACGTGCTGGGTCGGCTGCTGGTCGAGCCTTTGGGCCCGCTGTCCGCGCAGGTCCCGGCGCAGCCGGCGGACGGAGTGGGCCGCGCGGCTGAGTTTCCGGCCCGCGTACGGCACTCCGCCGCGTACGGAGGCGGCCAGGGCGAGCCAGCTGCACGTCGCCCGTTCCAGCACCCAGATCGGGGCGCACAGTGCGGCGGCGGCGGGGAAGACGTGCCTGCCTCCGGCTCGGCGGCGGCCGGTTTCGGCCAGGGCCACGGTGAGCGCGGCGCCCGCGGCCAGGGCGGCGTATCTCCGGCGCAGCAGGCACGCGGCCACGGCGGGGAGCACGGCCAGGAACATCGCCATGCGGACGGGCTGGGCCAGGTCGTCGTACGCCTGCCGGACCCGCTGGTCCCAGAAGCGGGCGGCGTCGGGGGGCAGGCGGCGCACGTAGAGGTCGAGCGGGCGGAGCTCCCTGCCGCCGTGAGCCCGGACGGTGCGGATGAGCTCAAGGTTCTCGAACAGGACGTCGCCGTCGTACCCGCCGCCCATCCGTTCGACGAAGGAGCGGCGCAGGCCGAACGTCCCGGGATAGTCGGCGCCGACGCAGCGGTTGAGCAGCGTGCGGGCGGTGTCCCAGAGGGCGTGCCAGGGCAGGTGGGTGAAGTGGTTCTGGGGGCGGACGAGGTCGGCGCCGGCGAGGAGGGCGTCCATCCTGGCGAGGGTGTGCCGGTCGTACCGTACGTCGTCGTCGGCGATGATCACGTGCTCGGCGCGGGCCAGGCGCAGGCCGGTGATGACGCCGTTGACCTTGCCGTTGGCGAAGCGGAGGTCGGGCGCGGGGCGTACGTGCTCAGCGAGGCCGCGCCAGGCGGCGGCGTGCCGTTCGAACAGCGGCGGGGCGGAGCCGTCGACGACGATGACCCGCACGTGCCGGCGGAGGGAGCCGAGGTAGGCGGTCAGCTCGTCGAGGCCGGAGTCGTCCGCCCAGCGCAGCGGCAGCACGTAGTCCACATCGCCGCGCCTGCCCGCCGGGAGTGCCGCTAAACGGCCGGTTGAAATAGGTGTTTCGGACCGCCCCGATCATGGTCACGATATCCGAACATCCTGATGGTTGGTCATGTCCGAAAATCGCTGGTCCGGCGTCGCGGGGGCTGCGATGCTGCTCGCCGGCGACGCTGATCTCTTCGGAAGGACCTGATCGTGACCTCCACTTCGATCGACCACGCGGCCCGGTTCCGCGCCCTGCACCAGGGTGCCGTCCTCGTGCTGCCCAATGCCTGGGACGCGGCCTCGGCCGCCCTCGTCGAGGCCGCGGGAGCCCGGGCCGTCGCGACGACGAGCGCCGGCGTCTCGTGGGCGAACGGCGCCCCCGACGGCTCAGGGCTGGGACGGGAGGCGATGGTCGCCGCGGTCGCGCGGATCGTGGCGGCGGTGCGCGTACCGGTCACCGCGGACATCGAGGGCGGGTACGGCGACGTCGCCGGCACCGTGCGCGCGGTGATCCAGGCCGGCGCGGTCGGCATCAACCTGGAGGACTCCCCCGGCTCTCCCCTGCTTCCGGCCGGCGAGCAGGCCGAGCGCATCGCCGCCGCCCGGGCCGCCGCCGAGGCGGAGGGCGTGGACCTGTTCGTCAACGCCCGCACCGACGTCTACCTGGCGGGTGTTCCGGGGGATCAGGCGGCCGAGGTGGAGGAGCGGGCGCGGGTCTACGCCGAGGCGGGGGCGGACGGGCTGTTCGTGCCCGGGCTGCTCGACCAGGACGTCATCGCCCGTCTGGCCAAGGGGCCGCTGCCGCTGAACGTGATGGCCGGCCCGGGAGCGCCGCCGGTGGCCGAGCTGGCGGCGGCCGGGGTGGCCAGGGTGAGCGTGGGCTCGGCGATCGCCCAGTCCGCGTACGCGGTCGCCGCCAGGGCCGCGGCCGAACTGCTGGCGGGCGGCACGTACGAGACGCTCGCGGACGCCCTCGCCTACGGCGCGCTGAACGACGCCCTGCGCTGACCCGCCGGCCCACCACGCTCGACCCTGAGCGGGCTTTTGCAGGGGGTTGATCGGGGGCACGACCCTCCGGAGGGCTGCGAGCTGGAGGTTCGATGCGTCTGGACACGCTGTTCGTCAACGGCCGGTTCACCACCCTGGATCCGGACCGGCCGTACGCCAGCCGCCTCGGCGTGTTCGGCGGCCGGGTCGCCGGGCTGGACGACGAGCTCGACGGCGTGGGCGCGGACGTGGTCGTGGACCTGGGCGGGGCGCCGGTGGTGCCGGGGTTCAACGACGCCCACCATCATCTGAGCCTGCGCGGCCAGCGGATGCGTGAGCTGGACCTGCGGGTGGCCACCCTGGACGAGTTGTACGCGCGGGTGGCCGAGCGCGCCGCCACGCTGCCCGAGGGCGCATGGGTGCGCGGCGGCGGCTACGACCAGTACAAGCTGGGCGCCCACCCCGACCGCGAGGCCCTGGACCGGGCGGCGGGCGGCCGGCCGGTCTGGGTCCAGCACACCTCGTGCCACATGGGCGTGGCGAGCACGGCGGCGTTCGCGCTCATGGGGTTCCCCGCGCTGGAGGACGTGCCCGACGTGCCGGGCGGTGCGGTGAGCCGCGACGAGCGCGGGCTGCCGGACGGGCTGCTGGCCGAGCAGGCCCAGGAGCTGGCCCTGCGGCTGCTGCGGCCCCTGGCGCACGAGGAGTTCGTCGCGGGCATCGCGCTGGCCTCTCGGGCCGCCGCCGCCGAGGGCCTGACCAGCTTCACCGAGCCGGGCGTCGGTCTGGGCCTGGCGGGCAACGGACCCTGGGACATCGCGGACTTCCAGGACGCCGTGCACCGCGGCCTGCTCCTGCAGCGCGCCACGCTCATGCCGGGCTCGGCCAATCTGCACGCCGTGGAGGCCAGGTTCGGGCTGGATCTGGGCGTACGCACCGGCCTCGGCGACGAGTGGCTGCGGATCGGCCCGGTGAAGCTGTTCTCGGACGGCTCGCTGATCGGCAGGACGGCCGCCATGTGCCACGACTACGAGGGCGAGCCGGGCAACCGGGGCTTCCTCCAGGAGGAGGAGACGGCGCTGCGTACGTTCATCCTGCACGCCCACGGCTCGGGCTGGCAGGTGGCCACGCACGCCATCGGCGACGCGGCCGTGGACGTGGTGCTGGACGCCTACGCCGAGGCCCAGGCGCGGCATCCGCGCCCCGGCGCGAGACACCGCATCGAGCACTGCGGCCTGACCACCGACGCGCAGGTGGCCAGGATCGCCGAGCTCGGCGTCATCCCGGTCCCGCAGGGCCGGTTCGTGACGGAGCTCGGTGACGGGATGCTGGCGGCGCTGGGCCGGGACCGGATCCGCGGCTGCTACCGGCAGCGCTCGTTCCTGGAGGCGGGGATCGTGCTGCCGGGCAGCTCCGACTGCCCGGTGGTCGAGGGCGCGCCGCTGCTCGGCATCCACGACCTGGTCAACCAGACGACCGCGGCCGGGGAGCCGTTCAACCCGGACGAGGCGCTGACCGTGGAGCAGGCGTTGCGGGCGTACACGACGGGGTCGGCGTACGCGGTGCGCGAGGAGGAGCGCAAGGGCACGCTGGCCCACGGCATGCTGGCGGACTTCGCGGTGCTCTCCGACGACCTGCTCGCGACCGGCCAGAAGCGGATCGGGGACATCGTGGTGATCGCCACGGTCGTGGGCGGCCGGCTGGTGCACGACGTGCGGTGACGGCGGTAGAGCCTGAACCGCCTCGGCGGCGAACCTGGAGGATCCACGCGAACGGGGCCGGACATCGTCCGGGCGCCGCCCGGCGGCCGTACGCGAAACCGGTGGACAGACGGAAGGCCGCCTTCCCGCGGGCGAAGCGGGGAGGCGGCCTTCCGGGCCCCATGGTCTAGGCGGTGGTGCCGGCGACCTCCGGCTTCGGCGCCGGCCCCGGCTCCGCGATGTCCAGGCTGTCGCGGAGCTGGGCGGGCTTGAGGAAGATCGCGGCGATGAGCCCGACGACGGCGATGGCCGCCGAGACGAGGAAGATGTGCCCCGTGGCGTCGCCGTAGGCGGCCCGGACGATCTCCTTGATGGGCTCGGGCAGGGCCGCGATGTTCAGGCTGCCGCCGGCCGCCGCGGCGTCCCCCGTGACCGGGATGCCCGCCTTGGCCAGGCCCTCGCTGATGTTGGTCGCGACCTGACCGGCCAGGATGGCGCCGAGCACCGAGACGCCGACGGTGCCGCCGAGCGAGCGGAAGAAGGTGACCGCGCCGCTGGCCGCGCCGATCTCGCGCAGCGGGACCGTATTCTGGATGACCAGGACGAGGTTCTGCATGGACATGCCGACGCCGACGCCCACGAAGAGCATGTACGCCGAGACCAGCACGAGCGGGGTCTCGTGGTCGATGGTGGCCAGACCGGCGAAACCCGCCAGCAGGACGATCAGTCCGGCCAGGATGTACGGCTTCGTCCGGCCGCTCTTGGAGACCATCCGGCCACTGATGGTCGAGGAGAACAGCACGCCGACCATCATGGGGATGGTCAGCAGGCCGGCGGTGGTGGGCCCGTACCCGCGGCCGATCTGGAAGTACTGACCGAGGAAGACCGAGCCGCCGAACATGGCCATGCCGACCGCGAGGCTGGCCAGGATGGCCAGCGCGGGGGTGCGGCGGCTGATGACGTGCAGCGGGACGACCGGTTCCTTGACCACGGACTCGACGAAGACGGCCGCGACGAGCAGCAGCACGCCGCCGCCCGCCATCACGGCGGTCTGCCAGGAGAGCCAGTCGAAGGAGTTGCCGACGAACGTGACCCAGATGAGCAGGACGCTGACGCCCGCGGCGATGAGGGTCGCGCCCCAGTAGTCGATGCTCACGTCGGTGCGGCGCACCGTCGGCATGTTCAGCGTCTTGGCCAGCATCGCGAAGGCGGCGACGGTGAACGGCACGGCGATGAAGAAGCACCAGCGCCAGCCGAGCCACGAGGTGTCGGCGATGAGGCCGCCGAGCAGCGGACCGCCGACCGTGGCCACGGCCATGACGGCGCCGAGGTAGCCGTTGTACCGGCCGCGCTCCTTCGGCGGGATCATGGCGGCGATCACGACCTGCGTGAGGATCTGCAGCGCGCCCATGCCCAGGCCCTGGATCGCCCGAAAGGCGATGAGCTGGCCGGTGTTCTGGGCGAAGCCGCAGGCCAGCGAGCTGACCATGAAGATGACGATGGCGATCTGGAGCAGCAGCTTCTTGTTGAACAGGTCGGCGAGCTTGCCCCAGATGGGCGTCGAGGCGGTCGAGGCCAGCAGGGATGCGGTGACGACCCAGGTGTACTGCGACTGGCTGCCCTCAAGGGCGCCGATGATCTGCGGCAGCGCGACCGAGACGATGGTGGCGCTGATCATGGCGACGAACAGGACGAGGAGCAGGCCGCTGAGGGCTTCGAGGATCTGGCGGTGGGTCATCGGCTCCGCCGCCGCGGACGGCACTGCCGGCTGGGCACTCACACGCAACCTCCGATCAAGGGGAAAGGGATGCAACCTGGACACCTTACATGCTCATGTGGCAACTTTGCGCATTGAGCATTTATTCCCCTTGGGTAAGCTTGGACACATCATGGGCATGACAGGGCTGCGCGAGCGCAAGAAGGCCGAGACGAGGCAGGCGGTGCACGAGGCCGCGCTGCGGCTCACCGTCGAGCACGGCCTGGAGAACGTCACCGTCGAGGCCATCGCCGACGCCGCCAACATCTCCCGCCGTACGTTCTCGAACTACTTCGACGGCAAGGAGGACGCGCTGCTGTACGGCGAGTCGCAACGCCTCGGCACGCTGGTCCGGCGGGTACGCGAGCAGCCGCCCGACCGGTCCGCCTGGCGGGCGCTGCGCGGCGCGCTGGACAGCCTGCACGAGGAGAGCGACGTCGCCGACCGCGCGCAGCACGTGCGCGCCCGGCTGGCCATGAACCACCCCTCCTTGATGGCCCGGCAGCTGGCCTACCGGATCCGGCTGGAGCAGGAGCTCAGCGCGGCGGTGGCCGGGCGGGAGCAGGCGGGCGACGCGGGCCCCGAGCTGCTCACCGCCGCGTTCCTGACCGCGCTGCGGGTCGCCGCCCAGTGGTGGTGCGCCGAGCAGGAGACCCGGTCGTTGCACCAGCTGAGTGTCCTGGCCCTCGACCAGATCGCCCAGCCGTTCACCTGACCCTGGCGGGCCGACTTGAGCGGAGGCCGGTGCGCCGCCGTGCCGTATGGCTCGTGGGAACGCTTCTGGGACACACTGAGCAGACCGGTCGTACGCCACTCCTCACCGCTGGAGCGTCCATGAACCTGGAACCGATCCCCACCGACCAGCTCGCCTTCCGGATGCCGCCCACTTTCGACGACGTGGCGGACGAGCGGCGTCACCGGCAGGAACGCCTGGTGGCGGCGCTGCGCCTGTTCGGCAGGTTCGGCTTCGAGGAGGGCGTCGCCGGGCACATCACCGCCCGCGACCCCGAGCACCTGGACCACTTCTGGGTCAATCCGTTCGGCATGAGCTTCAAGCACATCAGGGTCAGTGACCTGATCCTGGTCAACCACCAGGGGCAGGTGGTGCACGGCGGCCACCACGTCAACCAGGCCGCGTTCGCGATCCACTCGATGGTGCACCAGGCCCGTCCCGACGCGGTCGCCGCCGCCCACTCCCACTCCGTGCACGGCAAGGCGCTGTCGTCCCTCGGCGTCCTGCTCGAACCGCTCACCCAGGACGCCTGCGCCTTCTACGAGGACCACGGGCTGTTCGACGACTACACCGGCGTGGTGCTGGACGTCGAGGAGGGCCGCCGGATCGCCCGGGCGCTCGGCTCGCACAAGGCCGTCATCCTGCGCAACCACGGCCTGCTGACCGTGGGCGGCTCGGTGGACGCGGCGGCCTGGTGGTTCATCACCATGGAACGCTCGTGCCAGGCGCAGCTGCTGGCCAAGGCGGCCGGGCCGACGGTCTCCATCGAGCATGATCAGGCCAAGCTGACGCACGGGCAGATCGGCGGCGACTTCGCCGGCTGGCTCAACTTCCAGCCGCTGTACGACCAGATCGTCCGCTCCGACCCGGACCTGTTCGACTGACCAGAGCTGGTCGATCGGCAGGGTCCGTCGGGGCTGACAAAGTCTGTCCGACCGGCAGGGCCTGTCCGACCGGCAGGGCCTGCTTGCCCGGCAGGGCGTGACTGTCCTGCCGGGCGGCTAGCGGGACGGCAGGGTGGTCAGGGTCTTCCTGCCGTCCGTCACGATGATCAGGAAGTCGTCCGCGCCGGAGGCCAGGGCGAGCTCGTCGTCCCCGTCGCCGTCGTAGTCGCCCGCCGCCAGCGGCCTGGACCCGGCCGCCGCGGCGAGCCGCCCGCCCGCGCGCAGGCCGCCCGCCGCGCCCCAGAAGGTCAGGATCGGCCGGGACCCGCCGCCGAAGGCGAGGTCGTCGCGGCCGTCGCCGTCGAAGTCGCCCGACACCGCCCGGCCCGCGGTGCCCTTGAACGTGCCGGTGCGCCCGCCGCCGTAGTAGACGGTCAGGGTCCGGTCGACGGAGGGCGCCTCGCTCTCGTAGCCGGGCTCGTCGTTGCGGCTGCCGTCGTCGCCGACGGCCACGTCTCTGGAGCCGTCGCCGTCGAAGTCGCCGAACGCCGCCGACATCCCCTTGTTGAGCTTGCGCCCCTGCTTGGCGGGCCCGCCGCGGCCGGGGGTGAGCAGCCAGCCGGAGGTCTGCTCGCCGTCGTCGCCCTCGTACACGAGCAGGGCGGTGGCGTGACCGGCGCCGATCCGGTCCACGCTCATCCGCCAGAACTCCGAGCCGGTCGGGGACGGCTGGACGCTCCGCCTGCGCGGGGCGCCGTCGCGGGCGAAGGGCCCGTACAGGACGGCCAGGTTCGTGTCGGAGGCGCCCGGCGCCGGCGGGCTGGACATGGCCACGTCGGCGGCGCCGTCACCGTCGAAGTCACCGGCGACGGCGCGGTAGTTGCCCACGTCGCCGGCCACGGGAAGCGGCACCGGGGTCGGCGTCGCCGTGGCCGCGATGCCGCGCGGGCCGCCCCAGAAGATGTGCGGGCCCATCCGGTGCTCGCCGCCGCCCGGCCGGCCGTACGCGAGGACGTCGCCGAAACCGTCGCCGTCGAGATCGGCCCTGATGCCGTCGTCGATCAGCCAGGGGTCGAACGTCTTGGACGTGATGAGCGTGCGCCTGCGGGGGTCGAGGCCCTGAGGCGAGCCGTGGACGATGGACAGGTAGCGCCGGTCCTCGCGCGGCAGATCGACCTGGACGACCAGGTCGGAGCGGCCGTCACCGTCGATGTCGTCGGCGCGCCGCGCATCCGGCGAGGTGGGCGGCGCACCTGGTGAGGTGGGCGGCGCATCCGGCGAGGTGGGCGGGGCATCCGGGGAGACGGGCGGCGCGGACGTCGCCGGGGTGGAGGTGGCGGGCGCCGGAGTGGCCGGCGGGCGCGGCGTCGTCCCGGGGCCGCACGCGGTGACCAGCAGGGCCAGCACCGGCCAGATCATCACCTTACGCGGCACGACCACAGCGTAGCCGCCGTCCCGCCGCCGCGCCCTGCGCACGCGGCACGCCGCGACCCTGCCCCGCCCAGGCGCGCCCGTTCACGAAACGCCGGAGCGCCGCCCCGCCCGCACGAAACGCCGGAGCGCCGCCGCGCCTCGTTCACCCGCACGCGGCGGAGCCGCGGCTCACCAGTCGCCGCGGTAGAGCTGGCCGCGGATCGCGCCGCCGGGGAACGCGGCGGTGTGCAGGTTCACGTACCAGTTCTTCGGGTTGTTCCAGATGCGGCGCGAGGTCGCGCGGTCGGTCTTCACGCTGCCGGCCACACCGTTGACGCTGGGGGGCAGGCCCTTGTCGGCCGCGAAGAAGGGCACCACCACGGGCCCGTTCTTGCCCTTGGGGGCGCGGTGGATGTGCGCCCCGATCGGCGCGCCGACCCGCTTCCAGGCGGAGGCGAACCACACTCGGTCGCCTTCCGGCTGCACCAGCCATCCGGCGCGGCCGTTGTGGTCGCCGACCTTCATGCCGGGCGCGGGCACCTCCTGCCGGCCGTTGGCCTGCGTGGTGAGCGTCTTGCCGAAGCCGTGCGACAGCACCGACTCCAGCTCGACCGGGCGGATCCGGTACAGCTGGCCGCGTACGGCCCCGCCGCCGAAGTCGGCGTTGTGCAGGTTGGCGTACCAGTTGCGCGGGTTGGAGAGGATGCGGCGCAGCAGGTGACCGTCCTTGACCAGGACCGTGCCCTTGACGGCGTGCAGGGAGGCGGGCAGTGCCTGGCCGATGAACGGGATCCTGACGTCGCCGTTCTCACCGGCCCGGCCCCGGTGGATGTGGAAGCCGCTGGGCGCGTTCACCTTGCTCCAGCGGACGGCGTAGTCGACCCGGTTGCCGTGGATCCGGAACACGGCGAGGGCGCCGCCGTCCGGGTCGCCGACCTTGGTCCCCTGGGCGGGCACCTCGTTGTCGCCGTCGAGCGAGGCGGCCAGGTAGATGGGGGTGACGGCCTGCGCGGACACGGGGCTGAGCGCGGTCGCGATCAGTGCCGTGGCGGCGGTCAGGCCGGTAAGGACGAGGGTGCGCTTGGTCATGGTTACCCTTTCGGTGCTCTCTGGGCCTGGTACGGCTGCCTGGCTCGCCGGGTTCAACCACCCCCTGTGACCGGGGCGGCTTCCCGGAGCGCCGGAAGGGCGGGGCAGGGCTAGGCGGCGCCGCGGCGGGCAGAGACCTCAGGTATGAACGTCCCGCTCGTGCTGGCCGTCGTCGCGCTGTTCGCCGGCGTCGTCGTGGCCCTCAGTCAGAAGGCGTGGCCGGTCGCCCTGCTGTGCGCCGCCCTGATCCTGGCCGCCCTGTCGGACGCCGGGGTGATCGCCGGCTGAGGCGCGTCGGTCATCCATGGTTTGCGCAGGTTGACCATTTCTCGAACCGGAGCGTTCATATGCGGGTGGTTTCTGGCTCAGTCGTCGCCGCCTTGGTCGCCGGACCCCGTTCCTTCGCCGCCACCGCGCCGATCCACGGGTGCTTCGTGGAGGAGCGAGCATTGATCGGGACCCCGGCATGGCGGATTTGGCAAGGGTAGCCTAACCTTATCCCCATGACCGAGGAGATCTCTCTCCGCGGCGCGGAGCTATCCCTCAGTTACCACGGCACCACCGTGGTCGAGGACGGTCGCATCACCTTGCGGCCCGGCCACGTGACCGCCCTGGTGGGCCCGAACGGCAGCGGCAAGTCCACGCTGCTGCGCGCGCTCGCGCGACTGCACCGCCCCGACGGCGGCACCGTGACACTGGCCGACGGCACGAGCGCGCTCGGCCTGTCGGCCCGTGACTTCGCCCGGCGGGTGACGCTCCTGGCGCAGAGCCGTCCCACGCCGGGCGGCGTCCAGGTGCGCGACGTCGTCGGGTACGGGCGCCACCCGTACCGGCGCCGCTGGAAGGCCGGTGACCCCGACGGCGCCGCCGCCGTCGCCAGGGCGATGGAGCTGACCGGCGTCACCACCATGGCGGAGCGGCCCGTGGACGAGCTGTCGGGAGGCGAGCTGCAGCGCGTGTGGCTGGCCACCTGCCTGGCCCAGGACACCGGCGTCCTGCTGCTCGACGAGCCCACCACGTTCCTCGACCTGCGTTACCAGGTGGAGCTGCTCGAACTGATCCGCGATCTGGCCGACGAGCACGGCGTGGCGATCGGCGTCGTCCTGCACGACCTCAACCAGGCCGCCGAGATCGCCGACCACGTCGTCCTGCTGCACCAGGGGCGCGTCCGCGCGGACGGGCCGCCCGCCCTGGTCCTCACCGAGGACCTGCTCACCGCCGCGTACGGCATCCGCATCGAGGTCAGCGCCGACCCGGTCACCGGAACCGTCATCACCCGGCCGATCGGCCGGCACAACACCAGCGGACGCCAGGACGCCGGCGTCTCCGCCACGACATGACAGGAAGCACCATGCGCAGAGCCTTGACGGCTGCCCTGACCACCGCCGCCGCCATGGTCGTTCTCGCCGCGTGCGGCACGACCGAGGCCCCCGTACCGGAGCAGGCCGCCGCGAGTGGCTCGCCGTCCGCCACCGCCACCCCCGTGACCGTCACCGACAGCCGCGGCAAGCAGGTCACGTTCGAGCGCCCGGCCACGCGGGTGATCAGCCTGGAGTGGGGCGAGACCGAGATGCTGGCCGGTCTCGGCGTCATGCCGGTCGGGGCGGCCGACGTGAAGGGCTACGCCACCTGGGACACCGCCGTCAAGCTCGACTCCTCGGTCAAGGACGTCGGCGACCGGCAGGAGCCCAGCATCGACTCCATCAGCGCCCTGCAGCCCGACCTGGTCCTGATGGAGTCCGACGACGCCGGGCTGATCGACCAGCTGGAGAAGTTCGTACCGGTGCTGGTGGCCAAGGGCAGCGACGCCGGCGACAACCTCAAGCGCATGCGCGACGACCTCAACATGATCGCCTCGGCCGTCGGCAAGACCGACGTGGCCACCAAGCAGATCGCGGACTTCGAGGCGGCCCTGGCCGCCGGCAAGCAGCAGATCGAGGCCGCGGGCGGGGGCGGCAAGCCGTTCGTCATGGCCGACGGCTGGAAGCAGGGCAGCACGATCTCCGTCCGCCTGTTCGGCAAGGGCGCGCTCGTCTCCGACGTGGCCGAGCAGCTCGGGCTCAAGAACGGCTGGAGCGGCAAGGTCGACAAGGACTGGGGCCTCGGCACCACCGACGTCGAGGGCCTGAGCGTGCTCAAGGACCCCGATCTGCGCTTCTTCTACAGCGCCTCCGACGGCGTGGACGTGTTCACCGACGGGCTGCAGGACAACGCCATCTGGAAGTCGCTGCCGTTCGTCGAGAAGAAGCAGGTCGTCAAGCTGCCTGACGGGATCTGGACCTTCGGCGGGCCGCTGTCCTGCCGGCAGTTCGCCGACGCGCTGGTGAAGGCGTACACGGGTTGAGCACGGACGTCCTGACCCCGGCGGCGCCGCCCGACACCCCGCTGCGGCGGATCGGCGCCGCCGGGGTCGCCCTTCTCACTCTGGCGGCCACCGTGCTGGTGGCCGCCGTGCACGTGACGCAGGGCACCTCGTCGATCGGCGCGCTCGACCTGCTGGCCCTGCCGTTCGGCGGCAGCGACGAGGCCGCCCGCGTGCTGCTGGCCTCCCGGCTGCCCCGGCTGCTGGCCGGCGTCTGCGTCGGGCTCGCGCTGGGCGTGGCGGGCTCGCTGCTGCAGACGATCGCCCGCAACGCGATGGCCTCGCCGGACACGCTGGCCGTCAGCGCGGGCGCGTACCTGGCGGTGGCCGCCGCCGCGGCGTTCGGGCTGGTGCTGCCGGTGCCGGTGTCCGGCGGGCTGGCCCTGTTCGGCGGGCTGGCCGCGGCGGCCCTGGTGATGGCGCTGTCGGCGGGCGGGCGCAGCGGGACCACCCGGCTGATCCTGGCCGGTTCGGCCACCGCGCTGGCGCTCTCCTCGATGACGAACCTGGTCATGATCCTGTTCCAGCAGGAGACGGTCGGGCTCTTCGCCTGGGGCAGCGGCTCGCTCGTGCAGAGCGACCTGAACGCCGTCACCCAGCTCGGCCCGGTGATCCTGGCGGTGCTGGGCGCCGCGATGCTGGCCGGGCCCCGGCTGGACATCCTCGGGCTGGGCGACGACACCGCCACCGTGCTCGGCGTGAACGTCCGGCGGCTGCGGCTCTGGCTGACCGTGCTGGCGGTGCTGCTGTCGGCGGCGGCGGTGACGATCGCCGGGCCGATCGGCTTCGTCGGGCTGTGCGCGCCGGTGATCGTGCGGCTGCTGCCCAGGTCCATCCCGGCGCTGCACCGCAACCGCACCATGCTCCCCCTGTCCGGGCTGGCGGGTGTGCTCATCGTGCTCGCCTCCGACATCCTGCTGCGCGCGGTGCTCGGCGCGCAGGCCGGGGTCGAGGTGCCGCCCGGCGTGGTCACCACGGTCATCGGCGCGATCGTCATGGTGTGGCTGGCCCGCCGTTACCGCGACGCGGGCCCCACCAGGCGGCCCCCGGCCGTGCGCACCGGCGCGGGCCGCTCGCGGGCGGCGTTCCTCACCGTGGCCGGCGTGTGCGCGGTGCTGCTGGCGGGCGCGCTCGTCCTCGGCCTGCTCGGCGGGGACCGCTGGCTGCTCACCGGCGACGTCGCCAACTGGCTGCAGGCCCGCAGCGGGCGGGCCCTGACCTTCGTGCTCGACCAGCGCTGGCCGCGTGTGCTGGCCGCCGCCCTGGCGGGCGCCGCGCTGGCCGTGGCGGGCGCGGCCGTGCAGGCCGTGTGCCGCAACCCGCTGGCCGAGCCGGGCGTGCTGGGCGTCACCGCCGGAGCCGGGGTCGGCGCGATCGGGCTGATCACGCTGGCGCCGATGGCCGGGATCTGGATGATGTCCGCGACCGCGGGCCTCGGCGCGCTGCTCGCCTTCGCCCTCGTGTACGGGCTGGCCTGGCGCGGCGGGCTGAGCTCCGACCGGCTGGTGCTGATCGGCCTGGCCGTGCAGGCCGCGTGCACGGCGATCACCATCCTGATCATCGTGCGGTCCGACCCGTGGAACACCGCCAAGGCCCTGACGTGGCTGTCCGGCTCCACGTACGGCCGGGTGCCGGCCCAGCTCATCCCCGTCACGCTGGCGCTGCTGATCGTGCTGCCGCTGCTGGTCTGGCTGCGCCGGGACCTCGACCTGCTCTCCCTCGACGAGGACACGCCGCGCGTCCTGGGCGTGCCCCTGGAGCCGGTACGCCTCGGCGCGCTGGCCGGGGCCGTGCTGCTCACCTCGACGGCGGTGTCGGCGGTCGGCGTCATCGGCTTCGTCGGCCTGGTCGCCCCGCACGCCGCCCGCGCCCTGGTCGGGGCCCACCACACCCGGCTGCTGCCGGTGGCCGCGCTGCTCGGCGCCCTGCTGGTGAGCCTGGCCGACACGCTCGGGCGTACCGTGATCGCGCCCGCGCAGGTGCCGGCGGGGCTGGTGACGGCGCTGATCGGCACGCCGTACTTCATCTACCTGCTGTGGCGGGCGCGCGCCTCCGCCTGAGCCCCCTTCACGGGGGCTCAGGTCCGCAGGAACTCCAGCAGGTCGGCGTTGAAGCGCTCCTTGGTGCCCGGCACGTTGGCCAGCCCGTGGGAGCCGCCCTCGTACACCTTGTACGTGCACGTGGGGATGATCTTCGATGACTTGGCCCCGGCCGCCGCGATGGGCACCACCTGGTCGTCGTCCCCGTGCACGACCAGCGTCGGGATGTCGAACTTCTTCAGGTCCTCGGTGAAGTCGGTGTAGCCGAACGCGTCCACGCAGCGCACCGCCGCCTGGATGTTCTCCTGCATCGCCATGAGCCAGAAGGCGTCCTTGTTGCCCTGGGTCACCCGGTTGCCGGGGCGGTTCGCGCCGAAGAAGGTCTCCGCGGTGTCGCGCCAGAACTGCGAGCGCTCGGCGATGATGCCCTCCTTGATGGAGTCGAACACCGTGTCGGGCGTGCCCTCGGGGTTGTCCGCCGACTTGACCATGACCGGCGGGATCGCCGCCAGCAGCACCGCCTTGCTCACCCGGCCGGTGCCGTGCCTGCCGATGTAGCGGGCCAGCTCGCCCCCGCCCATCGAGTGGGCGACCAGCACGACGTCCCGCAGGTCCAGCTGGGTGATCAGGTCGTTGAGGTCGTCGGCGAAGGTGTCGAAGTCGTAGCCGTCCCAGGGCTGGGAGGAGCGGCCGTGGCCGCGGCGGTCGTGCGCGATGCCGCGGAAGCGGTTGTCGGCGACCATCTTCATCTGGTCGTCCCACGCGTCGGCGTTCAGCGGCCAGCCATGACAGAAGACCACCGGAGTGCCGGTGCCCCAATCCTTGTAGAAGATCTCGTTGCCGTCCCGCGTGGTGACGTAAGGCATGATCGTGCTCCCCATGCTCGATGGTCGTGCCCTGTCCACGAGCGCGATACCCACCCCCGCACGAACGCCTACCGCGTGTCTCCCAAAATCGGGTATTCACCCCTTTGCCGGACCGCTGCGCCTGGCCTTGGCCGGGCTATACGATCTTGCCCATCCGTACGCCGACCCGAGGAGCCACGTGGGCTTATTTCCTGAGACGAACCAGTGGGAGCTGCTGACCGCCGCCGGGCTGCGCGGCGACTTCCAGGCCGCCTGGATCGAGGGCGACGACGTCGCCGCGATCGCCGCCGAGGCCGGCTGCGACCCCGGCGACACCCTCGATTGCGGCCTGACCACCGCGCTGCGCTGGCACGGGCTCGGCTCGCGCGCCACCGTCGCCTGGATGGGCCCGCACGCGCCCGGCTGGACGTTCGCCCTCGTGCTCGGCGAGGCGGATCCCCGCCTCGGCCTGACGGAGCGGCGCGTCTTCGACCTGTGGTACGCGCGCGAGATCGACGAGTTCTCCGGCCCCGGCGCCCTCTACGAGGAGGAAGGACTGGACGACCTCGACCTCAACGACGACGTGGGCGGCGAGGACGACCTCGAACCCCACCTGGTCGCCGTCGGGCGGATCACCGGCCGCTTCGTCGACGCCGGCTGGCTCGCCGAACGGCGGACGCTGCGCCGGGTGACGGCCTCATGACGCACGAGGCGCAGTGGCCCCTGCTCGCGGCGCGCGGGCTCGGCGACCTGTTCGCCGGGATCTGGATCGAGGGCGACCCGGACGACGTGGCCCGTCTGATGGGCGCCGACCCGGCGGCCGGCGTCGCCTGCGGGTTCGGCGAGGCGATGCGGTCGTACGAGCCGTACGCGTTCAAGGAACTGCTCTGGATCGGCGAGCACTCCCCCGGCTGGACCCACGCCATCACCATCGCGGGCCCGCCACCCCGCACCGACCTGCCGGCCGCAGACGGACGCCGGTTCGTGCGGGTGGTGTGGGACCGTCACGGCATCGGCGTGCACGACCTGTCCTACTCGGACGGGGCCACGGCCGGGGAGCTGAGCCCGAGGGACATCGCCGCACCCTGGGCCCTTCGCGAGTACGCCGCCGGCCTCCTGCCGAGCCGTCCCGGCCTGATCGACTTCTTCACGACGGGACCGGCCGAGCCGGTGGGCAGCCTGGGGCTGTGGCTGGAGAACTGGCTCGTGGTGGCGGGGCGCCTGTCGGGGCGCTTCATGGACGCCCGGTACCTGGACGCGACCCGGCTGCTGTGCCGTGTCCCCCTGTGAGCGTGCTCAGCGACCTGCGGGCCGCTTCGGGGTCGAGGGCCGCTTCCGAAGGCCGGTTCAGCGGGTCGCGGGGCGCATGGAGGGTGGGGTCAGCGTCTCGCCGGTGATGTGGGTGGCGGCGTCCGAGCACAGCCAGACGACGGCGCCGGCGACCTCGTCCGGGCCGCCCGCGGTCACCGCGTTGACCCGGATCCCCGAGCCGGCGAGCTGCCGCGCCGTCGCCCGGGTCAGGGCGATGCCGGCGGGGCCGGGCGCCAGGTTGACGATGGAGCCGCCGGTGCGCATCGAGGCGATCTCGTACCGCATCGCCAGAGCCAGCCCGCGCGCCCGATCGTCGTTCGCCGCGACGTCAGCGCGGGCGGCGCCGTGGCAGGCGGCGTCGTTGCAGGCGGCGTCGAGGCGGCCGAAGGCGCCGAGTGTCTGCTCGACCAGGCGCCGTACCGCCACCTGGTCCGTCAGATCCGTGCGGACGGCGATGGCGTGGCCGCCGGCCGCACCGATGCGCGCGGCCTGCTCCTCCAGCGGCTCCGCGTCGCCGGCCGCGAGCACCACGCTTGCTCCGGCCCTGCTCAGCGCCCAGGCCACCGCCGCGCCCGCACCCCCACCCGCGCCGGTGACGAGGACGGTACGGCCCTGGAGCGGCTCGTGTGACGCTTCGTGCACTGCCTCGTACGCCATACAGATGATCCTCACCCTCGGCTCGTCCGCTGGACTCCGGCTGGACTTCCGTTCCCGACGCTAGGAGCCGGGCCGTCGCGGCCGCATCAGTGAAATCGCCGGTCCGCCGGGCCGAAAGGCGTTGTCACCGGTGCCGGACCCTTTCTATGCTCGCCGTGTGCTGGGGAGAGACGGCGAGACCGCGCTGCTCGACTCCTTGCTGCGGCGGGCGCGCAAAGGGCGCGGTGGCGGGGTCGTCCTGCACGGGGAGCCCGGCATCGGGAAGACCGCGCTGCTGTCGTACACCGAGGAGCGGGCCACCGGTTTCCGGCTGCTGCGCGCCGTCGGCGTCGCCCCGGAGGCCGACCTTCCCTACGCGACCCTGCACCAGCTCCTGCTCCCCGCGCTCGACGCGGTGGACGAGCTGCCCGGACCGCAGGCGCAGGCCCTGAGCGTGCTGTTCGGGCAGGCGCACGGCACGCCGCCGGACCCGTTCCTGGTCGGATTATCCGCGCTGTCGCTGCTGTCGCTGTGGGCCGGCGAGCAGCCGGTGTTGTGCGTCATCGACGACGCGCACTGGGCGGACCAGCCGACGCTGAAGACGGTGGCGTTCGTCGCGCGCCGCCTGGACAACGAGCCCGTGGTGGTGGCGCTGGCCGCACGCGCCGACGAAGGGCACGACACCGACCTGCCCGCGCTGCGCCGCGTACCCCTCATGGGTCTCCAGCCCGACGCGGCCAGGGCGCTGCTGGCCGGGCGGCAGCTGAGCGACGGAGAGCAGCGCCGGCTGCTGGCCGTCACCGGCGGAAACCCGCTGGCGCTGCTCGAACTCGCCGGCCGCGAGCCGCATCCGGAAGGGGCGCAGCAGCCGCCGGCCATGACCGAGGAGCTGCAGCGCTCGTTCCTGGCCAAGGTCATGGACCGGCACGCCGCGGAGCTGCCGCTGCTCCAGCTCATCGCCGCCGACGGCTCGGGCAGCGTCGACACCGTCGAGCGGGCCGCCGCCACGCTGCGGATCCCGTCCGAGCCGCTGCACCGCGCCGAGATCGACGAGCTGCTCACGTACGACGGGACGCGGCTGGTGTTCCGGCATCCGCTGATCCGTTCCGCGATCTATCACAGCGCCTCCGTGCACCGGCGCGCGGCGATCCACCGGGCGCTCGCCGCCGCCTTCGACGGGCAGGCCGACCAGCACCGGCGCGCCTGGCACCTCGGGCAGGCGGCCGTCGGGCACGACGAGCGGGCCGCCGCCGAACTGGAACGCTCGGCCGAGCACGCCGCCCTGCGCGGCGGGCCGGCGGCGGCCATGTCCGCGCTGTCGAGGGCCGCCGAGCTCACCGCCGACGGCCCGCGCCGCGGGCGTCGACTCTGGGGCGCCGCCCTGGCCGCCGTCCAGGGCGGGCTCACCGCCGCCGCCACCGACCTGCTCGACCGTGCCGTACGCGAGCCGCACCTGGAGGAGGCCGACCGGATCGCGCTGGCGGCGGTACGGGCCATCGTGGCGGAGTTCGCCGGCTCGACCGAGGACGCGCTGGAGCTCATCAGGCCCTGGATCCCGCGCGCCCTGCGGGTCGACCGGCGGCTGTTCACCCCCACCGTCGCGATGTACGGCGACCTCGGCCTGCGCGCCAACCGGCCGGAAGCGTGGGCCGACCTGGCCGGCTGGCTCGCCGAGGTCCCCCTGGACGAGCCGGAGGACGAGGTCCTGCGCCTCCTCCACCGCCTCAGCCTCACCCGCACGGGCCACCCCCTCCGGCCACCGTCCACCGGGCGGGCGCCGATGTCCGGCGAGGCATCGCCTGACCTGGGTGGGGCGGGGGTTCACGACGGTCGTGATGGGTTCGAGGCGATCACCGATCCGGCCACGCTCACCCTGGCCGGGGGCGTTGCCCGGCAGCTCGGTGAGCACGAGCTGAGCCGGCGGCTCTACCGCGAGGCCGGGCGGCTGGCCAGGGCCGGTGGGTCGCTGGGCGGGCTGGCGTGGAACCTCGAATACCAGGCCGCCGACGAGCTCGCGCGGGGCAGGTTCGGGCTGGCCGAGGCCCATGCCGAGGAGGGCTGCCAGTTCGCCGCCGACGCCAGCCAGCCGAACACCGCCTGCCGCAACCGGGGCCTGCTGGCCCTGTGCGCCGCCCTCAGGGGACGACCGGACGCGGCGCGGCTGGCCACCGAGGTGCTGGCCGAGGCGAGCGGCCGCAAGCTGTGCGACGCGATGGCGTACGCCAGGCGGGCGCTGGGGCTGATCGAGCTGGTGGCCGGTCGGCATGGTGAGGCCGCCAGGCACTTCGAGTCGATCGGCGACTGGACCGCCGATCCCCCGCCCGACCTGGCCATGGGCGTCCTTCCCGACCTCGTCGAAGCCCTCGTACGCGCCGGCGAAATCGCCCGAGCGGCCGATGCGACGACCCGCTACGAGAAGTGGACCGGCCACACCGCCCGGCTCGAACCGATGGAAACCGGGCCCGTATCGGCGGCGGCCGGGTCCGAACCGGCGGCGACGGGAGCCGGCCTCGCGGCGGACGTGGCGGCGCTGGTGGCTCGTTGCCGGGCACTGGTCGGTGCCGATGGGGATGCGGACGGTCATTACGCCGAGGCGCTGCGCCTGCACGCGATGTCCGACTCGCCGTTCGAGTGCGCCCGTACCCAGCTACTGCGTGGTGAGCAACTGCGGCGGGATCGGCGGCGCAACGAGGCGCAGGCGCATCTGCGGGAGGCGGCCGACAGCTTCCGCCGGATGGGCGCCCGTGCCTGGGCCGAGCGGGCGGAGGGCGAGTTGCGCGCCACCGGCGAGTCGACCCGTCCCAGGGCCTCCGGGGAGCTGCCACGGGGGCGGACCGACACTCGGACGGCACGCGCGAGAGCCGCCGCTGAGACGACGGAACTGGCGGGAGCCGCCGCTGATACGGCACGCGCGAGGGTTGCCGACGGGCCGGCGCCGGAGGAGACGTCCGGGGAGGCGACGTCCACGGACGCGGCGCGAGGCCGGGTTGGTGGTGAGGTGACGCAGCGGGGTGCCACCGGCGAGTCTCGTGGTGCCGCCGGTGAATACGGGGATGCGCTGGGCATGCTCACTCCGCAGGAGTTGCGGGTCTCGCTGGCCGTCGCCGAGGGGCTGACGAACCGTGAGATCGCCGCCCGGCTGTTCCTCAGCCCGCGCACCGTGGACTACCACCTGCGCAAGGTCTTCCAGAAGGCCGGCATCGCCTCCAGGGCCGAGCTCATCCGCCTGGTCCTGGCCGAGCGCCTCGCCTCCTGACACGGCCGGACGGCTCGCCTCGTGAACAAGCGCCACGCCTCCTGACCGACCGGGCGCCACACCTCGTGAACGAGGACCGGCGACTTCACTGATTCGGCCGTGCCGCCTTGTTCTCTAACGTCGGCGACGTCACGATCCCCCGTACGTCAGGAGCACGGCCATGGCCGCCCACGACCCCCAGCAAACCAGAAACCGCCCTGTAGTCCGATTCGTCGGGCACTACGTCGAGATGGTCATCGCGATGTTCGCCGGAATGCTGCTGCTTGACCCGTTATGGGGCCTGTTCCTCCCCCCGAACCCCGGGACGGATGTGGACGTCCTGGTCATGGCCGCCGACATGGTCATCGGCATGTCGATCTGGATGCGGGTGCGTCACCACGGCTGGGCCGCCGTCGCGGAGATGGGGCTGGCGATGTTCGCGCCGTTCCTGATCCTGCTCGTCCCCTACTGGTTCGGCGTGCTGGCGGGTGATGTGGTGATGTCGGCCGGCCACGTGCTCATGTTCGTCTTCATGGCGCTGGCCATGCTGCGGCGGCGGGAGGAGTACACGCGCCACACCCACCGGCTCACCATCAACCCGAAGTGGGCGAAGCGGGCGGTGGTGCTGCTGGTCGCGCTGCTCGTCCCGGGGGCGGTGGCCGCGGTGAACACGATCGGCAAGTTCGCCGACCTGTACGAGCGGCGCCCGGACACGGTGTCGGTCAAGCCCGTCCCGCGCCCGCACGACCCGGCCAAGCCCACCGTGGCCCTGCTGACCAGCAGCGAGGGCACGAACGTGGCCGACCTGCTGGGCCCGTACGAGGTGCTGGCGGGCACCGGCCGGGTGAACACGTACATCGTCGCCGCCGGCCCGGGGACGGCGCCGCTGACCGGCGGGCTGGACCTGGTGCCCGACCTGACGTTCGACCAGCTCGCGGGCGTGCTGGCCGATCACGACGACAGCCTGGACGCCGTGATGATCCCGGCGCTGCAGGACCCGCCCCCGGCCGAGCACGCCGCGATCAACGACTGGCTGCGCCGCCAGTCGGCCTCGGGCACGCTAACGGTCAGCGTCTGCAGGGGCGCACGCGCGTTCGCGGGGAGCGGGCTGCTCGACGGCAGGACGGCCACCTCGCACTGGCTCCGCCTGGCCGGGCTGCGCGCCGACTTCCCCCAGGTGAAGTGGGTGGCCGGCACGCGGTACGTGGACGACGGCAACGTGATCAGCACGGCCGGCGTGCTGTCCGGCGTCGACGGCGCCCTGCGGATCCTCGAGCGGCTGGTCGACGCGGACACCGCGCGGGCGGCGGCGGACCGGGTGCACTGGCGGTACTACTCCCCCGGCACCGCGGGCAGCATCCCCGCCTCGACGCTGGAGCCGCTGGACGCGGTCGTGGGCGTCAACTCCGCCTATCAGACCGGGCCTTCGACCATCGGCGTCCGGCTCGTGGAAGGGGTCGGGGAGCTGGAGCTGGCCTCGGCGTTCATCTCCTACACCGAGCACGCCATGGTCGCCAGGACGGTCGCGATCGGCGAGGGCGCGGTGCGGTCCCGGCACGGGCTGACGTTCGTGCCGCGCGCGGCGACCGCCGCCGGGGTCGGCCGGCTGCTGGTGCCCGGCCTGGACGCGGCGCGCCGCCAGGTCGCGGGGACGGGTGGCGAGGTGCGGCCCGAGTACCCGCACACGACGGAGGAGTTCGCGTTCGATCCGGTGGTGCGCGACATCGCCCGTACGTATGACGTGCGGACGGCGCTGTGGACGGCGAAGACGCTGGAGTACCCGGTGCTGGACCTCGACCTGCGCGGCAGCGCCTGGCCGTGGGCGGCGACCGCGGTGCCGCTGGTGCTCGCGCTGCTGGGCGCGGCGGCGGCGATCGGCGTCATCGCCCTGGTACGCCGCCTCCGCACCCGCGCGCCCAGCACCGCGTGACGCGCCCGTACGCACAGAACCGCGCGCCGCACCCGGACGCGCCTCAGAGCCGCGTGCGGCGTGCCCGTCCATATCTCTCCGAAGGGGAGGTAAGCACTCAGCCCGCCCCCGCCGAGCCGCCCCGGCCCTCCCCCTCCCCGCCGCTATAACGGAGCCGCAGCGATCGGCACCATGAGGCCCCGGAGGACCAGGATGATCAGAGTGGGACGGATGGCCACGGGAGCGGGCCTGCTCGCCGCCCTGTTCGTGCCCGGCCAGGCGACCGCCGAGCCCGACCGGCCCGCGATCCCACCGGCTCCGGTGCTGGGCCTGGCGCTGGACGGCAAGTCGTTCACTCTGCGCGACGCGTTCGCGATCCTGGACGGCCGCCCGATCCACGCCCGGCTCGCCCCGGACGTGGCGGACGTCCTGGACAGGACGCGGGCGGGCGCGCTGGCCGCCCTGGACAGCCAGCGGGTGTACGGGTGGAACCAGGCGCTCGGCCCGCTGAAGGACCGCCCGCTCTCGCTGGAGGAGGCCGAGCAGTTCCAGCGCAACGTGCTGCGCTCGCACGCGGCGGGCGTCGGCGAGCCGCTGCCGGACGACGTGGTCAGGCTGGCCCTGATCATCAAGGCGAACCAGCTGGCCAGGGGGAAGGTCGGCGTCCGGCCGGCGGTGCCCCAGCGGCTGCTGGACCTGGTCAACGCCGGGGTCGTGCCCCGGATGCCGGGGATCGGCTCGCTGGG
This sequence comes from Nonomuraea fuscirosea, assembly GCF_035917475.1. Classification (NCBI taxonomy): domain Bacteria; kingdom Bacillati; phylum Actinomycetota; class Actinomycetes; order Streptosporangiales; family Streptosporangiaceae; genus Nonomuraea; species Nonomuraea fuscirosea. The sequence goes on from NZ_CP109074.1 coordinate 7,037,951, forward strand.
CACCGGTGACCTGCAACCGCAGGCGGCGGCGGGGCTGGCGGCGCTCGGCGGGGAGGCGCCGGTGCGTTACCGGGGCATGGAGGGGCCGGCCTCCGCGATGCTGCCGAGGGCGGGGCTGCCGCGCGACTTCACGTTCCAGGCGGGTGAGGCGCTGCCGATCGTCAGCGGCAGCACCGTGCTGGCCGCCACGCTGATGCACGCCGTGCACCGGGCCACCGCGCTCGCCGACCAGGCGGAGGGGGCCTTCGCCCTGTTCATGGAGGCGACCAGGGCCGAGCGGGGGTCGCTGGACGCGCGTACGCACAGGGAGCGGCACATCCCCGAGGAGAACGCGGTCGCCGCGCGGCTGCGCGCGATGGTGGCGGGCTCGGGCTGGATGACGGAGGAGGGCCGCAGGCGGCTCGACCCGGCGAACTACGAGCCGCGGATCCAGGACGCCGTGTCGGTGCGGGCGGCGCCGCACATCCTGGCCGGGCTGCGCCAGGTGCTCGCCGACGCCCGCCAGGCGCTGGTGCGGGAGGCCAACTCCTCGACCTCCAACCCGCTGATCTTCCGGCGCGAGCAGGGCCGCGGGTACGAGTTCGTGATGGGCGGCAACTGGGACGGCTCCGTCATGGGTCATCTCGCCGACAGCCTGAACGCGGAGCTCACCGACGTCGGCGTCCTGTCGGAGGGGTTGTCGGGACGGCTGCTGTCGCCCAGGTGGAGCTACGGCCTGCCGGCCAACCTCGCGGGCGGGACCGTCGGGCTGAACTCCGGGATGGTGCAGGTCCAGACGGTGGCCGCCGCCCTGGTGCCGGAGATGCAGGTCAGGGCGACCCCCGCGGGCACGCTGTCGCGCCCGGTCAAGGACGGGCAGGAGGACCACAACACCATGGCCATGGCCTCGGTACGGCACCTGCACGAGAACCTCGACCGGCTGGAGATCGTCCTGGCGGTGCAGTACCTGATGGCGGCCCAGGGCATCGACCTCATCGCGGCGAAGATGGCGGGCCTGCCGCTCGGCCCCGTCACGCGGACGCTGCACGCGGAGCTCAGGAGGTACGTGCCGCCGCTGGCCGACGACCGCTATCTGACCCCTGACCTGGAGCAGGTGATCCGGCTGGTGCGCGAGCGCAGGCTGGTCCCGGTCGTCCCCCGCCCCGCGCCCACCGCCGCGACGCCCCGCCCGCGCGACGCGGACGCCCGGCTCAAGACTCCCGCGGCCCCTCGCCCGCGCGAAGGGGACGCCCGTCTCAGGGCTGCCGCGGCTCGGCGTCCAGCCGGAACAGCGCACTGAACAGCGGCCACACCAGCCGGGCCATCTCGACCGGGGTGTGGGGGCAGCCGCGCTGGAGCCAGTCGGCGGCCACCCCGATGATCGCCCCGGCCGCGAACGCCGCCGGCACGTCATGCGCGTTCTCCCCTGGCTCCCCTGGCTCCCCTGGTTCTCCTGGCTCCCCTGGTTCCCCGGCGGAGTCACCCGCACCGGCCGCGTGCACCTCGCTCAGCCGCTCGCGCACCCCCGCCGTGGCCCGCCGCCGGATGTGGTCGACGACCCGCGCGCTGCCCTGCGGCCCCAGCAACGCCCGGTAGAGCCCCGCGTGCTCGGCGAGGGCGGCGAAGAACGCCTCCAGGGACTGGGTCGCCTCCGACTCGGGATCGACGACGCCGGGCGCCGGGCTGGGCAGGGACTCGATCAGCCGGTCGATCATCGCCGTGCACGCGGCCTCGGCCAGCTCGTGCACGTCGCGGAAGTGGTCGTAGAAGGTCGAACGGCTCACGCCGGCCCGCTCGGCGACGTCGGCGACGGTGATCCTGGACAGGTCCTGCTCCTCGACCAGCTTGATCAGCGCTCGCGCCAGCGCCGCGTGGGTGCGGCGTACGCGCCGGTCGCCCGAAGGGGCTCGGTCGTCTTTCGTGATGCCCACACCGTGCACCCTACCGCCTGCCTACATGTGAAGGTTTTCCTACAGATGCAGGGTAAGGTGGGCGCGACGCGACGGAAAGGACCACTGTTGATGCGGACTTGTGCCGGCCGGGCCACCCCGCGCCACCGGAGCGAGACGGCGTGACCCCGCCCGGAAGCATCCTGATCGTGGGCGCCTCCGCCGCCGGTCTGAGCACCGCCGAGGCGCTGCGGCGGCACGGTTACGAGGGCCGCCTGACGCTGCTGGACGCCGAGCCGCACCTCCCCTACGACCGGCCGCCGCTGTCGAAGCAGGTCCTGGCCGGACTGTGGGAACCCGCCAAGGCCCGGCTCCGCTCGCCGGCGCAGCTGGAGGCGCTGGGCGCCCGGTTCGTCCGGGGCGAGCGCGCGGTCGCGCTGGACGCCGGGACGCGCTCGGTCACCACGGCCTCGGGCCGCGTGCTGAGCGCCGACGCCGTGGTGATCGCCACCGGCCTGACCTCTCGCCGGCTGCCCGGCCAGGACGGGCTGGCGGGCGTGCACACGCTGCGCGGCCTGGACGACGCGCTCACCCTGCGCACCCACCTGGCCGGCGCCAGGCGGCTCGTCGTCGTCGGCGAGGGCGTGCTCGGCGCGGAGATCGCCGCCACCGCCCGCGGCCTCGGCCTGGACGTCACGCTCGCCGGCCTCGGCCACACCCCGCTCGGCGACCAGGTCGGCGACGTGATCGGCGCCCTGCTCGGCCGCCTGCACACCGCACGCGGGGTCCGGCTCCGGCTCGGTGCCGCCGTCGAGTCGCTGAGCGGCGAGAACGGCCGGGTCACCGAGGTACGGCTGACCACCGGCGACCTGCTGCCCGCCGACGCGGTGGTGGTGGCCGTCGGCTCCCGCCCGGCGACCGGCTGGCTGGCCGGAGGCGGGCTGAGGCTGGGCGACGGGGTGGAGTGCGACACGCGCTGCCGCGCCGCCGAGGGTGTCTACGCCGTGGGCGACGTGGCCGCGTTCGAGCACGAGGGGCTGGGCCGGCGGCTGCGGCTGGAGAACCGCACCAACGCCACCGAGCAGGCCCAGGTGGTGGCGGCCAACGTGCTCGGCGCCGACCGCCCGTACACGCCGATCCCCTACTTCTGGACCGACCAGTACGACGTCAAGCTGCAGATGCACGGGCTGCCCTCCCCGGACGCCGAGCTGAGCGTGACCGAGGGCGACCCCGAGCAGGGGCGCTTCGCGGCCGTCTACCGCGAGGACGGCGAGATCACCGGCGTGCTGGGCTGGAACATGCCCAAGCAAGCCCGCGTCCTGCGGCAGCGCTCGCTCGGCGCTTGGCAGCGCTCCCAGCCCCTCTCATCCGCATGAGAAGCCACCAGCCGATCAACCGTCGCACACGAGGAGATGCCTGATGAGTATCGACGAGCAGGTCCTGAACTACCCGATCCCGGCCGCCGCGCCGCTCGACCCGCCCGCGGAGTGGGCGGAGCTGCGCGGTGAATGCCCGGTGGCGCACGTCAGGCTGCCGAGCGGCGACCAGGCCACGCTGCTGACCCGGTACGACGACGTCAAGCAGGTGCTCGCCGACCCGCGGCTGACCCGCCAGCTGAGCGCCCCCGACGCGGCCAGGCTGTCGGCCGACGGCGGCGGGGTGTTCGACAGCGAGGTGTCGCAGATCATCCCCGACTCCGGTGAGGATCATCTGCGCTGGCGGCGCCTGGTCGGCAGGTGGTTCACCGCCAAGCGCATGGCGGCGCTGCGGCCGCAGATGGCGCGGATCGCCGACGAGCTCATCGACGAGATGGTCGAGCGCGGCGCTCCCGGCGACCTGCGGGCCGGGCTCGGGTTCCCGCTGCCGGTGTACGTCATCTGCGACATGCTCGGCGTGCCGGCCGAGGACCGGGACCGCTTCTCGTACTGGTCCGACACCCTGCTCAATCTCACCCGCTACAGCCGGGAGGAGATCGAGGCCGCGCAGACGGAGTTCTTCGCCTACATGTCCGGCCACGTCTCGGCCAAGCGCGACCAGCCGGGCGACGACCTGCTCAGCGAGCTGATCGCGGCCGGCGGCCCCGACGAGGGCGGCCTGTCCGACCTGCAGATCCTGGTCACCGGCATGGCGCTGCTCGTCGCCGGGCACGAGACCACCGCCAACATGATCGGCAAGATGGTCTCCATGCTGCTGGCCGACCGCGGCCGCTGGGAGGCGCTGCTGGCCGATCCGGCGCTGATCCGCACCGCGGTGGAGGAGACGCTGCGCCTGGACGCCAACTCCGGCTTCGGCCTGCCGCGCTACCTGCCCGTCGAGACCGAGGTCGGCGGCACGGTCCTGCCCAAGGGCACGACCGTCATCTGCAGCATGGCCGCGGCCAACCGCGACGAGAGCGCCTTCGAGGCCGCCGCCGAGATGGACCTGACCCGCAGCCCGAACCCGCATCTGTCCTTCGGCTCGGGGTCGCACTCCTGCCTGGGGCAGTCGCTGGCGCGTACCGAGCTGCAGGTCGTGCTGGAGGTGCTGCTGCGCAGGCTGCCGGGCCTGGAGCTGGCCGTGCCCGTGGCGGAGCTGGAGCGGGTGGAGGGGCTCGCCGTCGGCGGCCTGCGCACGGTCCCCGTCCGCTGGTGAATCCGATCGATCAGAAGGGAGTTCCCGCATGAAAGTCACCGTCGACGAGGACAAGTGCTGCGGCGCCGGTCAGTGCGTGCTGCTCGCGCCCGAGGTGTTCGACCAGCGCGAGGAGGACGGCATCGTGCTGCTGCTCGACGCCGAGCCGGGGCCGGACCAGCACGCCCTGGTCCGCGAGGCGGCCGCCGTCTGCCCCGCCGCCGCCATCGAGGTGACCGAGGACGCCTGAGGCCCGCGGATCGGTCCGGTGTCCTGGGGCGGCGCCGGACCGTCCCGACCTGAAAGTTTCACTCGCGTAAATACCGGGTGTCATGCCCTGACCGGGCCTGACGCCCGTTCCTCAGGTACGGCCCCGCGGCCGTTCGTTGACGCCCGGAAAGCGCTTTCCTACCCTCACAGGAGTTCTCCACCGGCCCGCCCCTCGCGCACCCGCGTGCGCGAGGGCCCGCACACAAGGAGTCGAATGTGAGCAGGACGATCCTGACCCGGATGGCGGCGGCGCTCGTCGCCGCGCTGGCCGTCGCCGGCGGCGTCGGCAGCGGCCCCGTCGCCGGCGCCGCCTCGGGTCCGAACGCGGCCAGCACCTCGGGCACAAGCGCGACCACCACCACCGCCGCCGCCTGGCCGACGCCGAGCGGCCAGAAGGCGGTCGGCGCCACGATCAACGTCTCGGGCACGCTCGACGGCCGGATGGTCCGCCACTACGGCACCGGCGACCTCGGCAGCGGCGGCCAGGACGAGGGCCAGGACCCGATCTTCAAGCTGGCGAACGGGGCCGTGCTGAAGAACGTCATCCTCGGCTCCCCCGCCGCCGACGGCATCCACTGCTCCGGCACCTGCACCCTGCAGAACGTCTGGTGGGAGGACGTCGGCGAGGACGCGGCCACGTTCAAGGGGACGTCGTCGTCGCAGACGATGACCATCGACGGCGGCGGCGCCCGCTCGGCCAGCGACAAGGTCTTCCAGCACAACGGCCCGGGCACCATGTACATCAGGAACTTCGAGGTGAGCAACTTCGGCAAGCTCTACCGCTCGTGCGGCAACTGCTCCACCCAGCACAAGCGCAACGTCGTCATCTCGAACGTGACGATCACCGCCCCGGGCAAGTCGCTCGCCGGGATCAACACCAACTACGGCGACACCGCGCGCTTCTCGGGCGTCACCATCGCCGGCGACTCCAGCAGGAAGATCGTGGTCTGCGAGAAGTACCGGGGCGTGACCAGCGGCGAGCCCAGCAAGATCGGCTCCGGCGCCGACGGCGTCAACTGTCTCTACTCCAGCTCGGACATCAGCTACCGCTGACCCCGCGAGGGCGATGCCCCCAGGGCCGTGAGCACGACCACGCTCACGGCCCTTCCGCATCCGAAGGGGCACGACACGACTTTGAGTCGCTTGACTTAAAGTGATCGTCGTGACTTAGATGGCATCGAGCCGGTGTCCATCAGGCGTCGGCCGCCATCCGACAGGGGGAAAGACCGTGACCGGAGCGCCCGAATACCCCTTCCGTAATCCCACCGCGCTGGAGCCGCCGCCTGAGTGGGCCGAGTTGCGGCAGGGCTGTCCGGTGGCGCCGATCCGGCTGGCCAGTGGTGACGAGGCGCTGCTGCTGACCCGGTACGACGACGTCAGGCAGGTTCTGTCCGATCCGCGTTTCACCCGGCGGCTCGACGCCGAGGACGCGGCGCGGGTCACCGCGAACGAGTCCGGCGGCGTGTTCGGGGGCGCCCTCAGCGGCGCGAGCACCATGAGCGGTGAGAACCACCGGGCCTGGCGGCAGCTGGTCGGCAGGGCGTTCACCGCCAAGCGGGTGACCGCGATGCAGCCCAGGATCCAGGCCATGACCGAGCGGCTCGTGGATCGGATGGTCGCGGAGGGGCAGCCGGCCGACCTGGTGTCCTCCGTCGGGTTCCCGCTGCCGGTGTGGGCGATCTGCGACCTGCTGGGGGTGCCCGACTCCGACCGGGACCGGTTCGCGTACTGGTCGGACACCATGCTGAGCATGACCAGGTTCACCCAGGAGGAGATCGACGCCGCGCAGGCCGAGTTCGACGCGTACCTGATGGCGCTGGTCGAGGCGAAGCGGGCCGAGCCGGGCGACGACCTGATCAGCGAGCTGCTCGCGATGGTCGAGGGGCTGGACGGGCGGCTGACCGAGCAGCTGCTGATGGGCACGGCCAAGGGGCTGCTGGTCGCCGGGCACGAGACCACCGCCAACATGATCGGCAAGATGATGTCGATGCTGCTCGCCGATCCGGCCCGCTGGCAGGCGCTGCTGGCCGACCGCGGGCTGATCCGGCCGGCGGTGGAGGAGTCGCTGCGCTTCGACGCGAACCCCGGCTTCGGCATGCCGCGCTACCTCAGTGAGGAGGTGGAGGTGGGCGGCGAACGGCTGCCAGGGGGCACCACCGTGATCTGCAGCATGGCCGCGGCCAACCGGGACGAGCGGCAGTTCGAGCGGGCCGCCGAGATGCGGCTGGACCGCTCGCCCAACCCGCACGTGGCCTTCGGGGTCGGCCCGCACTCCTGCCTCGGTCAGGCGCTGGCCCGCACCGAGCTGCAGACCGTGCTGAAGGTCCTGCTCGATCGGCTGCCCACGCTGGAGCCGGCCGTCCCCGCCGCCGCGTTGCGGCGCCGCGAGGGCCTGATCGTGGGAGGGTTGGAAGAGGTCCAGGTCCGATGGTGATACGTCGTGGGAGCCGGGTGAGCATCGTGGGGCGCGGCAGCCGGCCGGCGCGTGCGTGTACGGTCGTGCGCACGATGTGCGGAGGACGTGCGGCGGATGCGCGGCGGATCGCGTGAGTGCGGGGAGCGGAGGCCGGTGGTGAGCGTGGCCGGGAGGGGCGAGCGGGCGCAGGAGACGCGGGGGGCCATCCTGGACGCCGCCGAACGGCTGTTCGCCGAGCACGGGGTCGGCGACGTGTCCAACCGGCAGATCGCCCAGGCGGCCGGGCAGGCGAACAACTTCGCCGTCGGCTACCACTTCGGCACCAAGCCCGACCTCGTCCGCGCGATCGTGCGCCGCTACACCACGGAGACGGAGGGACGGCGCCTGCGGATGCTGGCGGCCATCGACTCCTCCGGCGGCTCCGGCGGCCGCGGTGGCCTCGGCGGTCCTGGCGGCCCCGGCGGTCCTGGGGGATCCGACGACCTGCGCGCGTGGATCTCGTGCCTGGTGCGCCCGGCCACCGGTCACCTCGACGCACTGGGCGTGCCGTGCTGGCGGGCCCGGTGCCTGGCGCAGTTCGACACCGTTCCCACCCTGCGCCGGATCGTCATCGACGAGTCCGTGGCCACGCCCTCGATGCGGCGGACGCTGGAGGGCATGTTCCGCCTGCTGCCCGACCTGCCGGAGGAGGTGCACCGCGAACGCAGTGACATGAGCCGCCTGCTCGTCGTGCACACGCTGGCCGAGCGCGAACGGGCGCTGCACGAGGGCGGCGGCACGGCGCGGACGAGCTGGGAGGCCACCGCCACCGGGCTCGTCGACGCCCTGGCCGGTCTGTGGCCGGCCCCGGTGACGACGGAAGCGGGCTGAAGGGCCGGCGCGTCCCGTCGTGCCCGCGACACCGGGCGTCGGATGGCGGCCCTCCAGGCGGGTGCCGGACGGGCGGCAGGCGTCGGGAGGAAGTCAGTGCGCGGTGGACACCTGGCCATTTCCTGCGTGAATTCTGACAGGTCTGACGTGGGACAATACTTGCGCACCGCCTTACAAGTCGGCTCTTTTCCCAGTTATGTGCTTTAAAGTAGGGCGCCGTCCGTCCGGGCCGATCAAAAGGAGCTTCTGCGCGCATGTCCGTCACTCCTCTCGACAAGGCCGGCGGGGGCGACGTCCGGCGGGTGCGAGGCAACGACTACCGGGTGCTCCAGCCGCCCGAGCACTTCACCCCCGAGCTCCGGGTGAGCGTGATCATCCCCGCCTACGGCGCCCAGGAGAAGCTGGACCTGGTGCTGCAGGGGCTGGGGCGGCAGACGTACCCGGCGGAGCTGACCGAGATCATCGTCGTGGACAACGGCAGCTCGCCCCCGCTGCGGCTGCCGGAGGGCACGGCGGCCCGGCTGATCGTCTGCGACCTGCCCGGCCGGGCCAACGCGCGCAACGCCGGGCTGGCCGAGGCCACCGGCGACGTCATCCACTGGCTCGACTCCGACGTGGTGCTCACGCCCGGCGCCGTCGAGGCGCACATGCGCTGGCACCACGCCGCCCCCTACCTCTCCGTCACCGGCTACATCCGCTTCACCTCCGCGCCGCTGCCCGCCGAGCTGCCCGAGGACCTGGAGGCGGCGTTCGAGCCTGCGGAGCCGCACGCGTGGCTGGTCGGGCTGGTCGAGCGGACCAATGGTCTCGTCGGCCACACGGCCCGGCCGTTCAGCCTGCACGTCGGCGGGGCCACCTCGGTCGGCCGCCGCCTCGTCGAAGCCGCCGGCCCCATGGACGACGAGCTGATCCTCGGCCAGGACACCGAGATGGGCTACCGCCTCGCGCAGGCGGGGGCGGTGTTCATCCCGGAACCGCGGGCACGCGCGTACCACCTCGGCCCGACCATGCGCATGCGCGAGCAGCAGCGCATCGACCGAGTCAGCCACGCCTTCGTCGCCGACCGCATCCCGGCCTACCAGTGGCTGCGCACGCATCCGGCGCGGCAGTGGAAGGTGCCGTACGTGACCGCGGTGGTGGACGGCACGGCCGGGTACGAGGCCGTGCGCGCCAGCGTGGACGCCCTGCTCGCCGCCACGGTCGCGGACCTGTCCGTGGTCGTCGTCGGCCCCTGGGACACCCTCGACCGCGACCGGCGCGCCCCGCTCAAGGACCCGAACCTGGACCTGGTCCTGGTGCACGGCCACTACGAGCACGAGAGCCGGGTACGCCTGGCGACCGCCGAGGAGGTGGACCCGTCCACGCCCTTCGTGCTGCGCCTGCCCGCCGGATGGGCGCCCGGCGAGGACAGCCTGGCCCGGCTGCTGGCGCTGGCCCGCAACGAGGCGCTCGGCCTGGTCGAGGTGCTGCTGCGGGAGTCGGCGGAAGGGGTCGTCTCGGCCCGGCTCGAACGCGTGTCCTCCTTCGCCCGCGCCCGGCTGGTCGCCCGGCCCGGTGAGTCCCTCGACGACGTCGTGGACGAGGTCTCGGGCGTGCGTTGGGTGGACGCGGAGACGTACGACTTCAGCGACGAGCCTGGTGAGCTGGTGGGGCGGCGCTCGGCGTACAAGGCCAGGGTGCAGGCCGAGACCGAGGCGGCCCGGCTGGCCAAGGAGGCCGAGCGGCTGCGCGCCCAGGTGGCCAAGTGGCGGGAGGAGGCGGCGCGCTGGCGCAAGAGCACGGTGGAGCTGCGCAGGGAGGTCGGCACGCTGCGCCGCGAACTCCACGCCGCCCAGCGCGGCCAGCAGGCGCGGCGCGGCATGCGCGCGATCCTGGCCGGCCGGATGAAACGCGCCCTCGGCCGCAGAACCCGCAACTGACCCCATCGCCTCGGGTGATCCCGGGGCTGGTCAGCGCGCCTTCGGGAGGTGGCGGGGCGGGCGGCGGAGCATGGGGGGATGCTGCACGGCAACCGGGTGTCCGTCCTGAGCCTGGCGCTGACCTCGGGGGCGGTCGACGCCTTCACCTTCCTCGCCCTGGGCCAGGTCTTCACCTCGAACATGACCGGCAATCTGGTCCTGCTCGGCGTCTCGGCGGGCCACGGCCGGCTGGCCGACGCGGTCGGCTCGGTGGTGGCGCTGATCGCCTTCACCTGCGGTCTGGGCGCCGCCTTCCGCTTCCTCGGCCGGCTCACCGGCTGGTCGGCCCGCATCAGGGTGGCCGTCGGCGTCGAGCTGGTGCTGCTGGCCGGCCTGGCCGCCGTCTGGGCGCTGGCCCAGATCCCTGGGTCCGTGCTGGCGCAGGCCATGAACCCGGCGCCGGCGGACGGCTCGCGGCCGACGATGCAGGACGCGGGTCAGGCGGTGGCCGAAGGGGTGCGGCTGGCGATGATCGCCGCGGCCGCGGTCGCCATGGGCGTCCAGAGCGCGGTGACGCATCGGCTGCACACGTTCGTGGGGTCGACGACGTTCATCACCGGTGCGCTGACCAGCTCGCTCTTCCGCCACCTCACGCCCGGCACCGGCGAGCCGCACCTGGCCGGGCTGATCGCCGTGCTGCTCGCCCTGGCCGGCGGGGCCGCCGTCACGACGATCTGCGTGTGGCTGCTGCCCGCCGCCGCTCCCGTGATCGCGCTCGCGGGCGTGGCCACCGCCCTGGTCTCCAGCGCCTTCGTCCGGCCGCCGCCCGCACCCCCGCCATGAGCCCGTCCGGCATGAGCGCTCCCGGCCGTCAGGGAGACCGGCCGTGAGCGTGCGCGGCGGGGCACACCGGGACCTCACCTTCCGGGGATGAGGCGGGGATTCGTACGAGGAGGATGCTGCGAGGATGGATGCCGAACGGATTCGACTGGCGCGGTCGGCCGCTCCGGACGCGCCCTGGCGCCGATGGGGCCCCTACCTGAGCGAACGCCAATGGGGCACGGTCCGCGAGGACTACAGCCCGGACGGCGACGCATGGAACTCCTTCCCGCACGACCACGCCCGCTCCCGCGCCTACCGCTGGGGTGAGGACGGTCTCGGCGGCGTCAGCGACGACAAGCAGCGGCTCTGCCTGTCGATGGCGCTGTGGAACGGCAGGGACCCGATCCTCAAGGAGCGGCCGTTCGGGCTGACGAACGGCGAAGGCAACCACGGCGAGGACGTGAAGGAGTACTACTTCCACCTCGACAGCACGCCCACGCACTCCTACCTGCGTTACCTCTACAAATACCCGCAGGCGGCCTTCCCCTACGACGACCTCGTGCGGACCGGCGCGGCCAGGGACCGGCGCTCCTTCGAGTACGAGCTGCTCGACACGGGCGTCTTCGCGGGCGACCGCTACTTCGACGTGTTCGTCGAGTACGCCAAGGCCGACCCGGACGACCTGCTCATGCTCGTCACCGTGGCCAACCGGGGTCCGGAGGAGGCGGTGCTGCACGTCCTGCCGACGCTGTGGTTCCGCAACACCTGGTCGTGGGGGCAGGGCGCGGACCGGCCTGTCATGCGGGCCGCCGGGCCGGGCGTGATCAGGGCCGAGCATCAGGAGCTGGGCGCGTACCGGCTGCACTGCTCGGCCGGCGTCCCGCTGCTGTTCACCGAGAACGAGACGAACCACGAGCGCCTGCACGGGAGCCGCAACGCCACCCCGTACGTCAAGGACGGCATCGGCCGGCACGTGGTGGGCGGGGAGGCCGCGGCGGTCAACCCGGAGCTCACCGGGACGAAGGCCGCCGCGCACCACACGCTGGCCGTCCCCGCCGGCGGCGAGGCGACCGTCCGCGTCCGCCTCACCAAGGAGCACGCGCACGACGCGGAAGGCGTACGGGATCCGCTCGGCACGGCGGACGTGGGAGACCCGCTCGGCGCCGGCTTCGACGCGGTGATGAGCGCGCGGCGGGCGGAGGCCGACGCCTTCTACGCCGGGCTGACCTCGGACACGATGGGCCAGGACGAGGCGCTCGTGCTCCGGCGGGCGCTGTCGGGCCTGCTGTGGAGCAAGCAGTACTACCAGTTCGACGTGGAGACCTGGCTGGCCGAGCACGGCGCCGACCCGTGGACCCGGACCGGGCAGCGCAACCACGCCTGGTACGACCTCGACGCCGACGACATCCTGCTCATGCCGGACACGTGGGAGTATCCCTGGTTCGCCGCCTGGGACCTGGCCTTCCACGCGGTCGCGCTGGCCATGGTGGATCCCGAGCTGGCCAAGCACCAGATCGAGGTGCTGCTCGGCGAGCGGTACCTGCATCCCAACGGCCAGGTGCCGGCGTACGAGTGGGCGTTCGGCGACGTCAACCCGCCCGTGCAGGCGTGGGCCGCCCGCTTCATCGACAGCATGGACCGCGGGCTCGACGGCGCCGGCGACCTGGATTTCATCGAGCGGGTGTTCCAGAAGCTGCTGGTCAATTTCACCTGGTGGGTCAACCGCAAGGACCCGGACGGCCGCAACGTGTTCCAGGGCGGGTTCCTCGGCCTGGACAACATCGGCGTGTTCGACCGCAGCGCGGCGCTGCCGACGGGCGGGACGCTCGACCAGGCCGACGGCACGGCGTGGATGGCGTTCTACACGCAGACGATGTTGCAGATGGCCGCGGAGTTGTCGGACCGCTCGCCCGCGTACGAGGATCTGGCCGTGCGCTTCGCCACGCACTTCCTGCGCATCTCCGCCTCGACCGACCGGATCGGCGAGGTGAAGGAGGAGATGTGGGACGAGGCGGACGGGTTCTTCTACGACGTGCTGCGCCTGCCCGGCGGCGAGGCGGTCAGGCTCAAGGTGCGGTCGCTGGTGGGGCTGCTGCCGCTCTGCGCGACGACGGTGTTCACGCCGCGCCCGGACGAGAGCGACGCCCGCCTCTACCACCGGGTCAGGGAGTTCGCCCGCCGCCATCCCGACCTGGCCGCGGGCATGTCGGCGGCCGACCGGCCCGGCGTCGGCGGCCGGCGCATGCTCTCGCTGCTGGACGAGCGGAAGCTGCGGCGGGTGCTGGCGCGCATGCTCGACGAGGAGGAGTTCCTGAGCCCGTACGGGATCCGCTCGTTGTCGCGGCACCACGCCGCGCACCCGTACACGTTCCACGTGGACGGCCGCGAGTACCGGGTGGAGTATCTGCCGGCCGAGTCGGACAGCGGCATGTTCGGCGGCAACTCCAACTGGCGCGGGCCGGTGTGGTTCCCGGTCAACGTCCTCGTCATCCGGGCGTTGCAGCACCTGTACGCCTTCTACGGCGACGACTTCACGGTGGAGTGCCCGACGGGCTCGGGCCACCGGATGACCCTCCACCAGGTGGGCGAGGAGATCTCCGCCCGCCTGGTCCGGATCTTCCTGCGGGACGCGGGCGGGCGGCGGCCGGTGTACGGAGGGCAGCGGACGTTCCAGGAGGATCCGCACTGGCGGGATCTGATCCAGTTCCACGAGTACTTCCACGGTGACGACGGCGCCGGCCTGGGGGCGGCGCACCAGACGGGGTGGACCGCGCTCGTGGCCGTCCTGCTGGTCATGAAGGACCGGCTCTCCGCCGCCGACTTCCGTCCGGACGACCTCGCCTGACCAAGACCGATCGGATTTACCGCCGGATTTACAGCAATCGGGAATATCGCCATAAATCCGGATAAGTCAGGTGACTGGCGACGACCCGTATACCCGCCCGCCACTCCGGTCCCCGCACCGCCTCGCCTCCCTTTAAGATCCTGTTGACCCTTGCATGAAGATTGACTTTCGGACATCCTCAAACGGATGGAATACACGTCCACAACCCCGGCAGAAACTTCTCGGCGCCGCTCTCCGTTCAGCGGATAAGAAAACGGAACCTGTGAGGAAATGTGCGCGTCACTCCATCCCTCAGATCCCTCCGCACGCTGACCGCTGCTCTGACCGCCGCCGTCACCGCCGCCCTGGCGCCGGTCCCGGCGGCGGCGCAGGCCGCGCCGCCCGCCGACGACGTCAAGCCCGTCCGGGTCGTGATCCTGGTCGACGAGTCGGGCAGCCTGTCGGGCGCCGACGTCGCGCGTGAGCGCGCCGCCGCCCAGCTCATCGCCCTCAGCGAGCTTTCGCCGCGCTCGCAGGTGTCCGTGGTGGGCTTCGGCAGCTCCAACGGCCGGGGGCAGTCCGCCGTCGACATCGTGTGCCCGCTGACCGGGGTGGAGACCGCCCAGGACCGCGAGTCGCTGAGCCGGTGCGTGGAGCAATTACGCCGCAGGGAGAGCGGCGACGGCAACGACACCGACCACGCCGCCGCCCTCGACCAGGCGCTGAACATCATGAACGAGCCCGACGACCAGCAGCGCTCGAAGATCGTGTTCCTGCTGACCGACGGCGTGCTCGACGTCGCCGGCAGCCCTCAGTACGGCGCCGACGCCGAATCCCGCAACCGCAACGCCCAGAAGCAGATCGACAGCGGCCTCAAGGACGCCGAGCGGGCGAAGGTGCAGATCTGGCCGCTGGGCTTCGGCTCGGCCGACAAGTCCAGCCTCGACGCCTTCGCCGCGGGCGGCTGGCGGGAGCCGTGCGGCGGCCAGGAGTCGGCCACGCCGCGGGCCCGGGTGGTCGCCGACTCGAAGGACGTCGAGCGTTCGCTGCTGGAGGCGTTCGCCTACGCCAGGTGCGCGGGCATCGGCGACTCGGTGACCGACTCACTCGACTCGGGCGCCACCGTCGACCTCCACGTCACCATCCCGATCATCGCGACCGACGGCTCGATCGTGGTGGTCAAGCGCGACCGGCGGATTCAGGTCACCTACTTCGACCCCGAGGGCACCCAGGTGCCCAAGCAGGGCGAGCAGAACGAGTCGACCTTCCAGGCCGCGGGCGAGGCCGGCCCGGTCGAGTCGCTGCGCATCCGCAACCCGGTGCCCGGCCAGTGGCGCATCCAGCTGAAGTCGCCGCCGGGCGTCGACCGCCAGGACGTCAGCGCGACCGTCGTGTGGCAGGGCGCGCTGCGTGCCTCGATCTCGCTGAGCAACCCGCGGCCGCGTCCTGGCGAGCAGGTGACCGTGCGGCTGCGGCTGCAGACCAGGACGGGCACGATCTCCGACCCGGCGGCGCTCGCGGGCCTGCGCTTCACCGCCGGGCTCACCGGCGAGGGCTTCCAGGAGACGCCGATCGCGCTCGGCGACACGGGCGACGGCGCCGACCGGGCCAAGGACGACGGCGAGTTCTCCGGCCGGGTCGCCGTCCCGGCAACGGCCACCGGCACGCTGTCCTTCCTGGGCAAGGTGACCGGGCCGGGCGTGGCGGGCGACGAGCGTCCTTACGAGACCCGGATCGCCGGGCCGGCCGACCGGCTGCGCGGCCAGGTGCGGCTCGAAGCGGCCGTCGTCGAGCCGGGCGGCGAGGTCTCCGGCACCGTCGGCGTCACCAACGACGGCGAGCCCGCGCGGCTCGGCCTGCGGCTGCTCGACACCCCCGGCACCGTGAGCCTGTCGGCCCAGGAGCTCCAGGCGCCCGCGGGCACCTCCGAGCACGCCTTCACCCTCCGGGTCGGCTCTGAGGCGGCCGAGGGGCAGGTCGGCGGCCAGGTGCAGGTGGTGGACGCGGCCGGGCAGGTGGTCGCGGAGGACTTCGTGAAGGTCGAGGTCCAGCGGCCCACGCCGATGTGGCTGCGGGCGCTCCAGGCGCTGCTCATCCTCCTCGTCGTGGTGGCCGCCGGGCTGCTGTTCCTGATGATCAGGCGGCGCCGGCGGCAGCGGGCCGCCGACCCGAGCGAGCTGACGCTGTACCTGTTCGACCGTCCGGGCGAGCCGCACATCAGCCGGCTGCAGGCGCCGCTCGGCTCGGGCCCCGAGTTCGGCTTCGACGTCACCGACAGGCGGCTGGTGCACACGTACGGCACCGGCTACTCCGTGCGCCGGGGGGAGGGCAGGTCGGTGCTGGTGACCGACCCTTCGGGGCGGCGGCTCGACCCGCTCATCCCCGGCCGGCCGATCGCCCTGACCGACCACCTCTACCTGGGCGTGGACGACGGCCGGGCCAAGGGCGGCGAGCAACCCGCGTACGGGCCGGCCGAGCCGCAGCCGAGCAGGACCCACAGACCGATGCCAGGCGACGACCTGTTGTGAGGGGCGCATGAGGATCTTCGATCCGATGATGTTCGTAGGGCTCGGCGGCACCGGCTGCCGGGTCGGGGTGGAGTTGGAACGCTGGCTGCGCGACGAGTTGTGCGGCCCTGACGGCATGGACCTGATCAGGAACTTCAGCTGGCAGAACTACCAGCCGTACGAGCTGCCCTCCTGCCTGCAGTTCGTCTACGTCGACCTCAACGAGGACGAGCTGAACCGCACCCGGCGGCGGGTGGTGCCGACCGAGAAGGAGTTCCCGGCGGCGGCCCGCACCGCCCATCTGATCCACGACGTGGTGCCGAAGTTCGACTCCTATCCGGAGGTGGCCCGCAGCCTGCGGGCCACGCTGGGCGACCACGTGAAGGACTGGCTGCCGCCGCGTGAGCAGGAGCCGCTGGTGGCGCCGCTGATGCGGGGCGCGGGCCAGTTGCCCACGGTGGCCAGGGCGGCCCTGTTCGAGCGGATGCGGCACGGCACCGGGCCGGTGGTCCAGGGCGTCGAGGACGCCATCGGCGCGATCAGCAACTCCGGCGGCGAGCTGGCCGCGCTCGGCGGCCGGCTGCGGCGGCGCTGTGACGTGTTCGTGGCCTACTCGGTCGCGGGCGGCACCGGCAGCGGCATCTTCTACGACTACCTGCACCTCATCGGCGACGCCTTCGCCCGCAGCGGCATCAGGGCGCGCATCCACCCGCTGGTCGTCATGCCGTCGGCGTTCACCGAGGGCAAGGGTGGCGGGCGCCGGGCCAGGCTCAACGCCGGTTCGAGCCTGCTGGACCTGTTCCGGCTGGTGGACGACCAGAACGCGCCGCACGCGGGCACGCAGGTGGACGAGCAGGGCATCGTCGGCGAGCTGGGCGTGCGCTACCCCACCAGGGGTGACGTACGGCTGGCGACCGGCACGGTGCAGACCGCGTTCCTGTTCACGATGCCGCCCGGCGTGCAGCGCGACGACCTGCACCGCTCGATCGCCTCGCTGGTCGTCTCGCTGGCCGGCACCCGGCCGAGCACCGCGGGCGAGAGCGCCGGCGGCATGGAGGACCGGGGAGAGTCGTCCTTCGCCGACGACTTCATCAACCGCGCCGTCGAGCGCGACGTGCCCGCCGCCTCCGGCATCGGCAACCGGGGCGTCTCGACGGCCTTCGTCTCCTCCATGACCGTGCCCGTGGAGGAGCTGGCCGACCTGGTCAGCTCGCGGCTGCTGGCCCGCGCGGTGACGCAGCTCGACGCGGTGCCGCCGGGCGCCGCCGAGACCAACGTGGACGAGATCCGCCGCCTGTTCACCACCACCAACCTGGAGCCGCTGCACACCCGCGCGCCGCTGCCGCCGCCCGAGGCCCGCCCGGCCACGGGCGCGGCCGACATCCAGAAGTCGCTGGCCAACCGGATGCGGGAGATGCAGGACAACCTCGTCTCCCTCGAACGGGCGCTCAGCCGCAGCGTCCCGGTCATGGCCCAGGAGATGGACGTGCGCAGGGGCGCGATGGAGGGGCTCGGCCACGTCGACCCGTTCCGGCTGCGGCGCGTGGTGGTCGGCCTGCCCGGCGACGTGCACGAGGCCGACCGGCTGGGCTTCGCCGGGCTGCTCGACCACCGCAGGGCGCAGCCGCGCAAGCCGTTCGAGGGCATGAGCGAGGCTCCCCCGCAGCCCGGGCCGATGCGCGACCGGCTGCTGCGCAAGGTGCAGTGGTCCGACCCCGTGGTGCAGGCCTGGCTCGCCGGTCAGGACGCCTGGTACCTGTGGAGCAGCCAGGCGCTCTGGCACCGGGCCTGGGCCGACCAGATGCCCCGCTGGGAGCCGCGGCGCAAGCAGCTCCTGCGCGAGGTGCGCGAGTTCACCCAGGTTTTCGCGGAGCACGCGGAGAACGACCCCGAGCGGTTCGCCCGCCGGGCGGGCGAGCTGTACGAGACGCGCGTAGGCGTCTACCACCTGCTGCCGCCCGCCGGGGCGGAGGCGTTCTACGACGCGGTCGTGCGCCGCTTCGTGGACGTCTTCGTCGCCCGGCAGATCCTGCGCCCGACCGACACGGAGGCCGGCGTGGTCAACGCGCTGCTCGGCCCCGAGGGCTGGCGGCACGCCTACGACCTGGCCTGGCGTACGGGCAAGCCGGCCGACGCGCTCAACTGGGTGCGCGAGCGGCTCAAGCTGGAGGTCAAGAAGCTGTTCAAGGACCGCGACGAGGCCGCCGCGCTGGGCGAGCAGCCGCTGCTGCCCTCGCTGGCCGACATCCTGGCCCAGGCCGCCACGGGCGGCGGCGACGACCCGCAGGTGCGGCAGTTCCAGCTCAAGCTGGCCGACCTGGTGCCGGGCGGCTTCACCCCCGACGGCACGGGTGAGCTGAAGGTGCTGGTCTCCTACCCGGCCCCGGGCAAGGACCTGGACCTGGAGCGGTTCCTGCGCGACCGGATCGACCTGCCGGGCACGCCCGACTTCCGCAACATCGACGCCGACTCGGTCACGGTGGTGCAGCTGCGCACCTCGATGAGCGTCACCCAGGTGCGCGAGCTGCGCGAGGTGCTGGCCAGCTGGGCCGAGGCGCTGCACGACGAGCGCCCGCAGGACTACCTCAAGTGGCGCCAGCGGCTCGGCTACGACTTCGGCTATCTCGCCACCACCGAGGAGCACCGCGTGCGCATCCTGCACCGGCTGCTCTGCCTGCTGTGGAACGGGCAGGTCAGCGTGGCGGAGGGCGAGCCGAGCTCGCCGTCGCGGATCAGGATCGACATCGAGGGCGGCTCGATGACGCTGCCCTTGACCGGGTACGGCAAGGCGTCCTCGTGGCCGAGCATGCTGCGGGCGTACGAGCAGTGGGTGCTCGGCGGCGACGAGGAGTTCCGCAGCCTGGTCAGCGCGCAGCTCATGGACGCCACCCCGAACGGCCTGGCCGGTTCGCTCAGCGTGCCGCATCCGCTCTACCACGAGGTCACCCGCATGGCCGCGGACCAGCTCGGCCTGCTGGAGATCATGGCGCCGAAGCTGCCCTCGGGCGCCCGCAACCGGGCCGACCAGCTCATCGCCTTCTGGGCGCACACCCTGCCTGCCGCGCTGGACCTGCCGTTCGAGCGGGTCGCCGAGGCCGTCGCCTACAACCTGCGCGACCTGGACGCGCTCGTGGAGGAGTGAGCATGGTCGTCGTGCTCGACCTGCGCAAGGGTGAGCCGGACCGGCTCGGCGCCC
Source organism: Nonomuraea fuscirosea (assembly GCF_035917475.1). NCBI lineage: Bacteria > Bacillati > Actinomycetota > Actinomycetes > Streptosporangiales > Streptosporangiaceae > Nonomuraea > Nonomuraea fuscirosea. The sequence continues at coordinate 7,057,232 of NZ_CP109074.1, forward strand.
GGGTCCTGGTGGTCGCCGACACCGAACGGCTGGCCGCCGGGCAGCAGGTGCTCCAGGACCTGTTCAGCTCGCGCCTGGTCCGGGCGGTGCTCGTCGTGGCGGTGGGGCCGCGGCTGCGGCTGCCGCCGGCGCTGGACGGCGAGCGCCGGCGGGTGCTGTGGGTGGGCGACCCGCGCGGCATCCTCTGGGACGCCGACACCGGCGAGGCCGCGCTCGGGCCGGAGGTCAGCTCCGAGGCCATCCTCATCGACCTGCTCAGCCAGCCGGAGGTGTTCGACGAGGTGGTCGCGGGGCTGGGCGACATCCCGTACGGCACCGCCTCCCCGGGATGGCGCATCGTGGCCGGGCGGATCGACCCCGAGGTGCTCTCCCAGGCGTTCCGCGAGGTCTCGGAACGCTTCCACGGGCCCGCCCAGCAGGACACCGCCGGCTTCAGCTCGCCGCTGGCCACCGCGCTGCCGGTGCTCAGCGGCACCGTGGACCTGCCCGCCGACGTGCTCGACCCGCTCATCCCCGACGGCCCGCTCGACCGGATGCACCGCCGCGCGGCCGAGCAGATCGACCGGGCGGCCAGGGCACTGGAGGAGCTGACCTACTTCAGCCCCGCCCCCGCGCGGGCGGCCATCGCCGGCGAGGTGATCGCGGCGGGCAAGGCGCTGGCCGAGTTCCGCGACACCGTCGCGCGGCTGTTCGCCGACATCGACCACTCCGACGAGGGCGCGAAGGAGACGCTGGCCATGCACGGCGTCAAGTTCGCCACCCCGGCCGGCATGGGCGCCACCGAGATCGTCGCCGAGCTGCGCGCGGACGTGGAGTCGGCGCTGGCCGAGCGCAGGAGCCTGACCCGGCTGGTGTCCCGGCTGCGCCTGCTGGCCGACCACAGCGCGCCGATCGGCAGCGCCGCCTTCGTCGCCGACCTGTGGCGGATCTGCCCCGACGAGCTGCTCAACGCGCTGCACGCGCCGGCCGACTTCCCCGCCACGCTGCTCGACCGGTTCGTCTTCTGGCGGCGGTCGCGGGCGTGGTGGCGCGAGCAGCTGGCGCTCGGCCCGGCCCGTACGGCGCTGGACGAGCTGCGCTCACGCCTGGAACGGGTGGCGGCCAGCGAATGGATGCTCGGCGGGGCCCGTACGCACACCTCCGACGCCGCCCGCACCCTGGCGGCGGCGCTGAACGACGCCTGCGCGCAGGTGGCGGGGACGCTGACGAACTGGAGCCGGGCCGAGGCCGGCCAGGCCGCGGCCAGCCCGGCGCTGGACGAGGAGGTCACCGTGCGCCTGCGCGACCGGGGCGGCCAGCTGCGCGAGGTGATCACCGGTGACCTGCTCGACGCGGTGACGGGCTGGCTGGAGCCCGGCTGGACCGCCCTTGAGCACGGCGACTACCGCGACGTCCAGGTGGGCCTTGATCGCCGGATCGACGAGACGCTGCGGCAGTACCGCTACCACCTGGTCCACCGGGGCGTGCAGGAGCGGCCCGACTTCGGCACCGGCGACGCGGGCCGCCAGGAGCTCGTGGACGCGGTGTGGCGGCAGTCCCAGCAGGTGGTGCGGGCGCTCAGGGCGCAGCCGGGCGGCCAGATGTTGCAGCTGTGCGGCGACCGCGACCTCGCGGTGCTGCTCCGGCAGGCGTCCGCGGTGCGGTTCGCGCCCAGGGCCGTCAGGGGCCAGGGCAACCCACCCGGCGTCGTGTGGACCAGGTCCGGCCAGTACGCCGGCACCCTGCGGCTGGTGCCGCTGCGGCCGGGGACGGTGGAGGAGAACTGGAGTGGGGATGGAACCTGAGCCGCTGAGCTTCAACACCCCCGAGGGCGATCCGGTGACCTGGGAGGTCGAGGCGGAGCCGTGGCACGACCCGTTCGAACGCCGGCTCACCCTCGTCGTCCAGGGCACCCGCCTCGTGCAGCGGCGGGTCCCGCGGGCCGAGGGCCGCGAGCGCGAATACCTCTACGACCTGCTGGAGAACGAGGCCCGCATGGGCGCCAGGCTGCTCACCCGGCTGCGCAGGGACTACCCGCCCGAGCTGCCCCGGCTGCTGGGCTACAGCCTCGACGCGGAGGAGCCGTTCGTGCTCCTGTCGGACCGCAGGGGCGAGCCGGTCACCCGGTTCTCCGGCGCGCTGCTGATCGCCGAGCAGCGGGGACTGCAGGTCAGCCTCTTCCGCGCCGTACGCATCCTGTCGGCCTGCGGCATCGTGCACCGGCGGATCGAGCCGGCCACCGTGCGCTGGGACGGGACCACCGTGCAGCTCACCGATCTCAGCCACGCCACCCTGGCCGGCAGCCGGCGGCTGCGGCTGGGCGAGGCGCCCTACGCCTCCCCCGCGCAGCGCGAGGGCGTGGGCGTGGCCTCCACCTCCGACGACCTCTGGAGCGCGGGCATGGTGCTCTACCGGACGATCACCGGCCGCGAGGTCGCCGACCGGCCCGACCTCGCCGCCGCCCCGGCGCTGCAGCCCCTCCACGACGTCTTCTCCGGCGCCCCTCCCACGGCGGGCGAGGTGCTGGGCCGGCTGCGGGCGCCCGACCCGATGCAGTCGATCCCCGTCGAGCAGGACCTGGCGCTGGAGGAGGGCCGGGCCGCCTTCGACCGGGCCCGCGAGGCCAGGCGCGACCCCGCCGCCACCGGTGAGACCGCCGGGAACGACCGCACCCGCGTCCAACCGCCCCCGGCTCCGGCCGGGGAGGAGCCGCGGCGCACCTGGCTGACCCGCTGGCTGCCCCTGGCCGTGCTGCTCGTCCTGCTCCTCGTCCTCTGGCTGGTGAACCGGTGATCCTCTGCCCGATCTGCCTGCACGAGTTCGACTGGAGCGAGGACGAGCTCTACGAGCGCACCCCGGCGGGCCGGTACCAGCCGCTCTCGCTGGCGAACGTGACCGGGGCCCGGCGCGAGGACCTGCTGCGGGCCGCCCACGTCCGCTGCCCCGCCCCCGTCGCCGACCCCGGCCTCGAACACCACCTGCCCTACACCTACGTCCGGCACGGCCGCCCGCTGGTGATCGGCCTGGTCGGCGGGCCGGAGACGGGCAAGACGCACCTGCTGGCCTCGATGATCGGGGCCATCGAGCAGGGCGGGCTGCGCCCGTACGGGCTGACCACGGACGCCGTGGACATCGAGCGGCACGCCCAGTACGTCGACTCCTACGTCAACCCGCTGGTCGTCGAGCGGGAGGCCCTGTCGCGCACCGCCCACAGGTCCACCGCGGAACCCGTGGACGCGCTGCTGGTCAACGACGGCCAGCACACCACGGCGGTGGCCTTCTTCGACATCGCCGGCGAGCAGTTGCGCAGCACCGCGCACGAGGCGACCAGGTTCGTGCCCGCGCTCGGCGGGCTGCTCTTCGTGATCGACGCCGCCACCCGGTCGGCCAGGCTGGGCGACGACTCCTTCCGCGCCGTGCTCGACCGGCTGCCCAAGACCGGCGGGCGGCTCGACGTGCCCGCCGTCATCGCGGTCACCAAGAGCGACGCCGTGCGTTTCCAGGATCCGGTCGACACCTGGTTGTACGGCGACCCCGACCGGCTCGACCCGGCCGACGTCCTGAAGGAGAGCAGGGACGTCTACGCCTTCCTGCACCGGCGGGGCGCGCAGGCGTGGCTGAGCCCGTACGACAAGTGCCGCAAGTGCACCCTGCACTTCGTCTCGGCCACGGGAGGCGCCGCGGCCGACGGGCGCTTCCCCAGGGGTGTGCGCCCGCGTCGGGTCCTGGCGCCCCTGATCTCGCTCTTCGCCATGACCGGCGTCCTGCGCGGCTATCCCGAGGTGGGGACATGATGGGGCGTTATTCGAGCATCGACTGGATCCAGTTCGAATGGGACAACAAGCGCACGGGCCTCGGTCCCGTCCGCTCCTCCCTGCCGGAGACCGGAGGCTGGTATCACCAGCTCGGGCCCTGGCTCGACCCCGGGCCCGCGCCGGGCGTCAGCATCTGCCGGCTCGTGGTGGACGGCCGGGTGGTGGTGCTCGCCCGCACGCGGACCGGCGGGTCGGACAGCAGGCGGACCATCCAGGTGCGGGCCTACCTCGGCGGCTCGGCCTCGCTCCCCTCGCCGATGCCGAACGTGCGCCAGGCGCTCGCGCTGGCCCCCGGCTGGTCCTCGCTGCTGCCCGACGACGACGTGCCGCTCGACCTGGCCCGGATGATCGAGCCGTACTCCGAGGCGGGGGCGGCGCTCGACCGGCAGGCGCGGGCCGGGGCGGCGGCGCTCGCGCCGATCGTCTCCGAGGCGCTGCGCTCCCGGGGCAGGACCGCCCTGTCGGTGGCGTCGGGCGGTGACTCCGTCGTGCAGCTGTGGGGGCTGGTGGACATTCTGGACCTGCTGCTGGGGCACTATCCCGAGACGTTCTCCACGTACGAGAGCGACGATCTGCAGCAGGGGGCCGAGGTCGTCTTCCTCCAGGGGTGGCCGGGGCCGTCGTCGCGCGCCTCGCGCCGGGCCCGGGTCGATCTGCGGGCGCCGGACCAGGCCGACAGGTACGGGGACATCGCGGCCATGGCGGTGGCGGCGTACGCGCGCAAGCAGCTGGTGGCGGTGGTCAGGAGCGCGGGGATCACCGACGGGACGCCGGTGGAGGAGCGCATCCGGCTGCTGGAGAACGTCACGTACGAGCCGACGACGCCCGCGAGCCGGCCTGAGCCTGCGCCGCCCGCGAACCGGGCCGAACCGACCACGCCCGTGAGCCGGTCCGAGCCCGCACCGCCTGTGAGCCGGTCTCGACCGGCGGCATCCGTGAGCCGGTCTGAACCGGCCGCGCCCGTGAGCCGGTCTGAGGCGGCGGCACCGGCGAGCCGGGCCACGCCGGCTGAGCCCGTAGGTGGGGCGGCGCCTGAGGACACGTGGGCTCCCCGGCCGCCGGCGCGCGAGAGCCCGTACCCGGCGACGCGCACCCCCGCCGCTGGCGGCACGCCCTCTTCGACCCCTTCGGCCGCTCCGTCACCCCCGTCGTCCTCGCCCGCGCAGCCGGCGTCCCGGCCCGCGGCCGCGCGGTCCCAGCCCGCGCGAGCCGCCCAGCCCGGCGACGCCCAGCCGCAGCAGGCCGCGCAGAAGTCGCAGCCGACGTCATCGCGGGAGCAGCGGCCGAGGGCGGGGCGGGCGGCGGCGTCCGCCGCGCGTGACGTCTTCGAGCTGTTCCAGGAGGACCTGGCCGAGGCGGGGACCGCCAAGGAGGCCATGGACATCCTGCGGGACGTCCGCGTCTGGACCGCCACCCGCCAGCCCTCGGAGGTGCGCAACCGGATCCCCGACCTGATCCCCGATCTGGAGCGCCTGCTGCCCGACGGTCACATCAACCCGATCCTGCGCGAGCTGCTGGCCCCGGACACCCCGCCGAAGAAGGGCCGCGGCGGGTCCGACTGGCGCGAACCCCGGTGGCTCGTGGTCGCGGTGGCGCTGGCGCTCGTGCTCGTTCTCCAGATCGTGATCCTGTTCTTCCGCTGAAAAGGTTCCGGCCGGCCCGATTCCCGCGCGGCGGCGGGCGGTCACGGGGCTGAGCGCCTGCCTGTGAATCTTCAAATATCGTCACTGTCGGTGAGAGATGGGCAGTTACGGTCACGAACCGTATGTTGACAAAGAGTCAACCCACCATTCGCGATGAATCTTCGCATCTCTACCTTGAAGTACATCTGCCCCGTAGGCATAGTGGAGCAACCACAGGCGCACTCGGTCGTGGCGGGCAACCTCGGGGGGCGGTTCCAAGGTTCACGACCGCCCAGCGACGCGCGTCACCATGTCGAGAATTGGACACAAGGATGAGCTCGCCCCCGCCGATCCGTACGAAGCTGCTCAGGATTCTCCTGCTTCCGCTGGTCTCCATGGTGGCCCTCTGGGGGTTCATCGCCTACTCCAGCGTCGAAGAGATCATCACGGTGTCGCAGAACCAGGACCGGTGGGAGGCCATCGGATCGCCGGTGCTGCAACTGATCGTCGAGCTGCAGAAGGAGCGGCAGCTGTCGGCGGAGGCGCCGGACGGCACCGCGGACTTCCGGCCGCTGGCCGACCAGCGGCGGATCACCGACACCCAGGTGACACGGCTGCGCGAGATCATCGCGACCGTGGACGTGGACGGTGACGACAGCGAGACCACAGCCCAGGTCCAGAACATGGTGCAGGCGCTCGACGGGCTGCAGGCGCTGCGGGCCTCGGCCGACGGAGGCGTGCTGGCGCCGCCGCTGACGATCATCCAGGCGTACGACAACCTGATCGCCACCGCCAACCGCCAGTTCACCGACCGCGACGCGCTGAGCGACGTGTCGTCCTTCCGCGGGGTGCGCGGCATGGCCGCCTTCTCCGCCACGTCGGAGTACCTCGGCCGCGAGCACGCCGTGCTCACCTCCACGATCGTGCACCGCAACATGACCCCCGCCGACCGTGGCGCGTTCGTGGCCGCGACGACCGCCCGCCGGCTCGTCTTCGCCAACGCCGAGCGCGACGCGGGGCCCGAGCTGCGCGCCGACTACGACCGGCTGGTGGCCAGCGAGCCGTACAAGCGGCTGGTCGCGATCGAGGACATCCTGTTCAGCTGGGACACCGACGGGGCTCCGCCGGTCGATCCCGCCGCGTGGCGCAGGGACACCGAGGCGATCATCGGCGGCATCAACCGCGACACCCAGACCGAGCTGGCCAGGGTAGCGGCCGATGCGCAGTCGCAGAAGACCGGGGCGTACTGGCGGATCGGCATCGTGCTGCTGATCGGGCTGGCCGTGGTCGTCGCGTCGCTGGCGCTGTCGTACCGGTTCGGGCGCTCGCTGATCGACGAGCTCATGCGGCTGCAGGGCTCGGCGGTGGAGCTGGCCGAGCAGCGGCTGCCGCGGCTGGTCGAGCGGCTGCGCCGGGGCGAGGACGTCGACCCGGCCACCGAGGCGCCCGGCCTGCCACCGGCCGAGACCGCCGAGGTCGACCGGGTGGTGCACGCCTTCTCCGCCGTACGCCGCACCGCGGTCGAGGCGGCCGTGGGCCAGGCCGCCCTGCGCAAGGGCGTCGGCCAGGTCTTCCTCAACCTCGCCCGGCGCAACCAGGCGCTGCTGCACCGCCAGCTCGCGCTCCTGGACACCATGGAGCGGCGGGTGGACGAGCCGCAGGTGCTGGAGGACCTGTTCAAGCTCGACCACCTGACCACTCGCATGCGCCGGCACGCGGAGAACCTGATCATCATGTCCGACTCCTCCCCCGCCCGCCGCTGGCGCGACCCCGTGCCGGTGTTCGACGTGGTGCGCGCGGCCGTGCTGGAGGTCGAGGACTACACCCGCGTCACGGTCACCCCCATGCCGAACGCGCCGCTGTTGCTCGGCGCGGCGGTCACCGACGTCATCCACCTCATCGCCGAGCTGGTGGAGAACGCGACCGTCTTCTCCCCGCCCAACACGACCGTGCACGTGCGTGGCGTGACGGCGGCCAACGGGCTGGCCCTGGAGGTCGAGGACCGGGGCCTGGGCCTCAACGACGCCGTGCTCAGCGAGCTGAACGCGCGGCTGTCCGACGTGCCCGAGTTCGACCTGGCCGACACCGACCGGCTCGGGCTGTTCGTGGTGTCCCGGCTCGCGGCCCGGCACGGGATCAAGATCGTGCTGCGGCGGTCCCCGTACGACGGGACCACCGCGATCGTGCTCCTTCCCGCTACCCTGCTGGCGGGTGCCGAGCCGCCGGCCATCGCCGCCGCTCCCGGCACCGGCCGGCCGGTGCGGGCGCTGAGCATGGCGCCGTCCGACGGGCGGGGGCGCGGGGTGACGATCGCGCCCGAGCCGGACCGCGCGACCTGGTTCGAGGCGGCTCCGGCGAACCCGCCGCATCCGGCGGAGCCCGACCCGGTGCTCACCACCGGCCCGATCAGCGTCGCCGACGCCCTGCGCGCCGCCGACCCGCTCCGGGCCACCGACCCGATGCGCACCGAACCGCCGGCCACCTCCGACCGGCCCCGCCCGGCGAGCGCCGCGGCGCCGCCCCCGACCGGCCCGGCGCCCGTACGCGGCCCGGCTCCCGGCAACGGCGCCGAGCCCCCGCGCAGGCCCGCGCACGCCCGGGGCCAGGGGAACGGCACCGTACCCCCTCAAGGCGGACCTGGAGACAACGGTTCCTCCAGGCCCGCAGGGCCGCCCACCGGCTGGAGCGTCACCGTTCCGGCGCAGGAGGCGGACGAAGATCTCGACGGCCTGCCGATGCGGATCCCGCAGGCAAGCCTCGCTCCCCAGTTGCGCGTCGACGCCCGCCCCGAGCGCGGGGCCAGGGCCGGACGCTCGCCTGAGGAGCTCGCACAGCTCATGTCGTCCATGCAACGCGGCTGGCAGCAAGGGCGCCGCCAGGCCAAGCAGGAGCGAGACATGCGGAACGGAAAGGACGACCAACCCGATGCCTGACCCCAGAAGTGAACTGAGCTGGCTGCTCGACGACCTCATCCAGCGCGTCCCCGGTGTCCGGCACGCCATCGTGCTGTCCGCCGACGGGCTGTCCATGGGCAGCTCCCGCGCGCTGACCAGGGAGGACGCCGAGCACCTGTCCGCCATCTCCGCCGGCAGCCACAGCCTCGCCATGGGAGCGGGCCGGCACTTCGGCATGGGCGGCGTACGGCAGACGATCATCGAGATGGACGAGGGCTTCCTGTTCGTCACCGCCGCGGGTCAGGGCGCCCGGCTGGCCGTGATCGCCACGGCCGACGCCGAGCTGGGCATGGTCACGTACGAGATGGCCCTGATGGTCAAGCGGGTCGGCGAGCACCTTTCCGCGCATCCGAGGGGAGCGGCACCGGCACCGGCCTGGAACGGCGTGAGACCGTGAGTGGGGAGGATCCAGGGCCGCTGATCCGGCTCTTCGGGCTGACCGGCGGCCGGGCGCGGCCGCAGGGGGAGGCGTTCGACCTGGTGGCCATCGTCACGACGGCCGCCGAGGCCGGCGATCCCACGGACCTGATCCCCGAGCATCGCGCCGTGCTGGCCCTGTGCCGCAGGCCGACACCTGTCGCGGATGTCGCGGCGCATCTTCGGCTGCCGCTGAACATCACCCGGGTCATCCTGGGCGACCTGCGGGGCGAGGGGCTGGTCACCATCGACCGCCCGCGCCCCGCCGCCCAGACGATCGATGAACGCATCTACAGGGAAGTGCTGCATGGACTACGCAGCCTCTGAGCCGGGGACGACCGCGGTCGCCTCGGCCTTGGCCATCAAGATCCTCATCGCGGGCGGTTTCGGCGTCGGCAAGACGACCCTGGTCGGCACGATCAGCGAGATCCGGCCGCTGCACACGGAGGAACTGCTGAGCGACCGGGGCATCGGCGTGGACGACACCTCGGGCGTGGAGTCGAAGACCACCACGACGGTCGCGCTGGACTTCGGCCGCATCACCATCCGGGAAGGGCTGTGGCTGTACCTGTTCGGTACGCCGGGGCAGGACCGGTTCTGGTTCATGTGGGACGAGCTGGCGCTGGGCGCGCTCGGCGCGGTCGTGCTCGCCGACACGCGGCGGCTGCAGGACTGCTTCCCGGCGGTGGACTACTTCGAGCAGCGCGGGATCCCGTTCGTGGTGGCGGTGAACTGCTTCGACGGCGCCCGCCGCTACGATCCGGCCAAGGTACGGCGGGCGCTGGGGCTGAACGAGAACATCCCGATCGTGCTGTGCGACGTACGGCAGCGCGCGTCGGTCCGTGACGTGCTCACGACGCTGGTCACGTACGCGGTGAAGGGCCTCGGAGCGGGGGTCAGCGGCTGAGGGCGGCGGCGCGCAGTGCCTGGGTGAGCCGGGCGACGGGTTCGGGCAGCGGGCCCGGCAGCCTGGCCAGCAGGAGACGGCGCTGCTCCTTCGGCCCGCCGCGTACGGGCAGGACCCGGACACCGGGCGGCACGACGGCGGCGAGCATGGCGGGCACGGTGGTCAGCCCGCAGCCGGCCGCCACGAGGCTGAGCTTGGCCAGCCAGTCGCGGGCGGAATGGGCGATCTCCGGGCGCTCGTCCAGCCCCGGCCACGCGCCCATGCCGGTGCTGTCGCCCGCCCCACCGGTGGCGGCGCTGCCTGGACCGGCGATCCAGCGCTGCCCGTGCAGGTCGGCGGCGTCGATGTAGTCGCCGCGGGCGAGAGGATGGCCCTCAGGAACGGCCACCCGCAGGGCACGCTCGGCGAGCGTACGCACCTCCAGCGCGGGCGTCTCGGCGTCCGGCGGCCGGAACGGCGGCGCGGAGCCGAGCAGCGCCAGGTCGAGCGCGCCGGCGCGCAGGGCGCGGACGAGCGCGGGCGTGCCGCCCTCCCGCGTGGTGACGGTGATCCCGGGATGGCTCTCACGCAGGGCGGCGAGCGCGCGGGGCACCAGGACGGCGCCCGCGCTGGCGAACCAGCCGAGGCGGACCGTGCCGGGATCGTCGGGCAGCCCGGCCAGCTCGCGTGCGCCCGCGTCGACCTGGTCGACCACCACGGCCGCGTGCCGCAGCACGACCCGGCCCGCCGGGGTCAGCCGGACGCCGTCGTGGCGGCGTTCGAGCAGCGATGCGCCCGCGGCGCGTTCGAGCGAGGAGATCTGGCGGGAGACGGCGGACTGCGTGTAGCCGAGGGCGGAGGCCGCCTCGGTGAGCGTGCCGCGCTCGGCCACCTCGCGGAACACACGCAGGGCGGTGAGCGGGGCATCGGTGAGGGCCATGACGATTACGCATACCACAGGTGACGAACTTTCGTTGGACGCATGCCCTCGGACGTCCTTAGCTTGTCCACCATGACGCGAACCACAACGGATCACCCCAAAGTCGCGCTGGTCACCGGCGCGACGCAGGGCCTCGGCCTGGCCCTGGTCGAAGGGCTGGCCCGCCGCCTGACCCCGGCCGACACCGTCTACCTGACCGGCCGCGACGCCGGCCGGGTCGCCGCGGCCGCCGAGCGCCTCTCCGAGGAGGTCGGTACGGGGGCTCGGGTGCGCGGCGAGCTGTTCGACGTCACCGGGCAGGACACGGCCGCGCGGCTGGCCGACCGGCTCAGGGACCGGCACGGCGGCGTGGACGTCGTGTTCGGCAACGCCGTCATGCGCATCGGCCCCGACGACGACCCGCGCACGCTGATGGACGAGTACACCGAGGTGAGCAACTTCGGCACCACCCGGCTGCTGCGCGCCTTCGGCCCCCTGGTGCGGGACGGCGGGCGGCTGATCGTGGTGGCCAGCTCCCTGGGCACGCTGCACCACCTGGCGCCCGTGCTGCACCGCCACTTCGACGGGCTGACGTCGCTGGAGGAGGTGGACAAGCAGGTGGCGGCCTGGCGTGACGCCGTCAAGGACGGGAGCGCGCGGGCCGGCGCGTGGCCCGCCTTCGTCAACATCCCCGCCAAGGTCGCCCAGGTGGCCGCCGTACGGGCCCTGGCCGGCCTGCGTCGCGACGAGGACGCCCGGCGGGGCATCCTGGTGGCCGCCGTCTGCCCCGGCATGATCAACACGCCGACCTCGGGCCTGTGGTGGGACGTCTCCGCCGCCGCCTCCCCCGCCCGGGCCGCCGGGCCCCTGCTCGACCTGGCCCTGGACCCGGTCGATCCGGCCCACTACGGCCAGCTCGTCCGCTACGGCAAGGCCCTGCCCTGGAGCCCCTGAGCCGTGGAACGGCTCCACCACGCCCCCGCGGCCGCCGAGCCGGCGCCGCTCACAGGTAGGGGCCGGTGCCCGGGCCCGGTGGGCGGTCCTGGGGGCCGGTGGGTGGAGGGCCGGCGAGTTGCTGGAAGCTCATTCCGATCTTGATGCCCTGGAAGACGCCCTCCAGCCATCCGACGAGCTGGCTCTGCGCGATCCGGATCTCCGCCTGGCTGAGCACCTCGGACGGCGGCGGCAGCAGGCGTTCGAGCTCGTCCCTCAGCTCCGGCGCGACCGCCCCGCCGATCTCCTCGACCACCCGCGCGTGGATGTGCCGCAACTGGTCGCGGGCGTGCTCGTCGAGAGAGAGCCCGCGGGCCTCGTCCAGCAGCGAGCGCGCCATGGTGCTCACGCGCAGCAGCCTGGCCGGCTCCTTCACGCGCCCGAGCTCGGCCTCCACGGCCGCGCGCGCATCGGTGGGCCGGGCGGGCCCGGCGGGCCCGTCCGGCGGGCGGGGAACAGGTGCTGAAGTCATGTCGGCGTCCTGTGGGTCGCTGATCGCTCGAGAGCGCGGTCATGAAGGACCCTGCCCACGTACGCCCAGCTCACGCAGGCGGCGCGATCCCGGGGACACCTCCCGCTCCCGCTGTGGGCGCCCGCCGGGCGAGCGCCGGCCTCCGTCAGCCGAGGCGGCGGGCGTCGCCCCTGATGCCCGCGCGCCCGGCTCGCCCGGACTCCAGCCGGCCGACCCTGTCCGGTCCCGCCCCGCCGGCGTCCGTGAGGCAGGTGGGCGCCACCTGCCTCACGGTGCCGGTGGCGAGCAGGACCGTCACGCCGCCGTCCTGTTCCCGCCGGACGTCAGCCACCGGCGGGAGCGCGGGCGTGGGCTCAGGTGAGGCCGATCAGGTCGGTGTAGCCGTCGTTCCACAGGTCTTCCAGCCCGTCGGGCAGCAGCAGCACCCGGTCGGGCCGCAGCGCCGCCACGGTCTCGGGGTCGTGCGTGACCATGACCACGGCTCCGCGGTAGGCGCCCACGGCGGCCAGCACCTCCGCCTTCGACGCCGGGTCGAGGTTGTTGGTGGGCTCGTCGAGCAGCAGCACGTTGGCCCGGGAGCTGACCAGCCCGGCCAGCGCCAGCCGGGTCTTCTCCCCGCCCGACAGCACCCCGACGGGTTTGTCCACGTCGTCGCCCCCGAACAGGAACGACCCCAGCACCGTCCTGACCTCCCCGTCGCTCAACTGCGGGGCGGCCTCGGTCAGGTGCCGGCCGACCGTGTGGGCGGGGTCCAGGGTGTCGTGCTCCTGGGCGAAATAGCCGAGCCGCAGCCCGTGGCCGGGCACGACCCGCCCCGAGTCGGGCCGCTCGTGCCCGGCCAGCAGCTTGAGCAGGGTGGTCTTGCCCGCGCCGTTGGGGCCGAGGACGACGAGCCTGCTGCCCCGGTCGACGGCCAGGTCGATGCCGTCCAGCACCGGACGGCCCCCGTACGACTTGGTCAGGCTGATCGCGCCGAGCGGCATCCTGCCGCTGGGGGCCGGGTCGGGCAGCCGGACGCGGGCCACCTTCTCGGCGCGGCGTGCCGGCTGGGTGCCGGCGAGCATGCGGTCGGCCCGGCGGGCCATGTCCCTGGCCCGGACCGCGGTGGCGGACCTGGCGCGCATGCGGTCGGCCTGCGTGCGCAGCGCGGCGGCCTTGCGCTCGGCGGCGGCCCGCAGCCGCGTCCTGCGCCGCTCGTCGGCCTCGCGGTCGGCCAGGTACGCGTGCCAGCCGGTGTTGTGCACCTCCAGCGCGCCCTGCTCCACGTGCCAGACCCGGTTGATCACGTCGGCCAGCAGGCCGGTGTCGTGGCTGATCAGCACCAGCCCGCCGGAGTAGCCCGTCAGGTACGAGCGCAGCCAGGCGACGGAGCCGCCGTCCAGGTGGTTGGTGGGCTCGTCGAGCAGCAGGACGCCGGGCTCGCCGAAGAGCACCCTGGCCAGCTCGACCCGCCGCCGCTGGCCGCCGGACAGCGTACCCAGCCGCTGGTCGAGTACGCGCTCGGGCAGGCCGAGCCCGGCGGCCACCCGGGCGGCGCCCGCCTCGGCCGCGTATCCGCCCCGGGCCTGGAACTCGGCCTCGGCGGCGGCGTAGCGGGCCATCGAGCGCTCGTCGCCCGACTCGGCCAGCGCGGTCTCGGCGGCGCGCAGGTCGCGCAGGGCCAGGTCGAGGCCGCGGGCGGACATGACGCGGTCGATGACCGTGCGGGCGGGGTCGGCGGCGGCCGGGTCCTGCGGCAGGTAGCCGATCGGGCCGGTACGCACGATCTCGCCGTCCGCGGGCTGGAGCCGCCCGGCGATGATCTGCATCAGGGTGGTCTTGCCGGCGCCGTTGCGGCCGACGAGGCCGACGCGGTCGCCGGGGGCGACGTGGGCGGTGACGCCCGACATGAGGAGGCCGGCGCCGGCGCGCACGGCGACGTCACGGAAGGTCAGCATGGGATTTCGCTCCGGAACTGCTAGCGGACACACGGGTGGCGGGGAGGCGTGTGTCCTGGCTAGGAGGTTCGGGGCGTAGACATGCCGTCAGTGTACGGACGGGCCGCGACCGCGCGCCACGGAATATCCGCCGGGATCCCCGGCTGAGCCCCCAGCCGTTCCCCGCTGGCCGCGCCCGGACGAACCGGGCTCCCGTGCCGGCAGCCCGCGCAGCAGCACGTCGAGGAAGAGGTCGAAGCGGGGTGCGTCCGGGCCGATGTCGTGGCCCATCTGCTGAGCTGCGAGCCACTGCACGATGCCCGGCCCGAAGATGTGCCAGCTCTGCTCGGCCATGTCGTCGGAGACGCCGGCGAGCTTGAACGCCGAGACGACGCGGCCGCGCAGCCGGCCGAAGGCGTGCGGGTTGTGGCGGTGCGGCATCGCCACGTGGACTGCGTAGCCGGGCACGGCGAGGAACTGATCGTGCATCCGCCAGGCGAGGTCCGACAGCCACTCCCGCCAGGTTCCGGCGGTGGGATCGGCCGTCGGGAGGATGCGCTCGACGACGACCTCGCCGACGAGGTCGAGGAGCTCTTCGCGATTGCCCACCCAGCGGTAGAGGGCCGAGTGGGAGACACCGAGTCGCTCGGCGATGTCGCGCATGGTCACGGTCCGCAGGTCGCAGCCGAGCGCTGCCTCCACGATCTGCTCACGGCTCAGTCGCGCGGGGCGGCCGAGCCTGGGTGTCCTCGCTTCCACGAACCCCAGTCTACGAATCCGCCCCGTTCTTATTAGTGACCGATGGTCATTGATAAGTCAGGACCCTTATTCCGCAGTGCGGAGAGACCAGTGAGTCGAACCACCGACCACGCGCTCGCACGATGGCCGCTCCGGCGGGGCGGCGCGCTCCGGCCGGCCGGAGGTGGGACGCCGGTGTTGCTGCTCGCGACCTGCGGCGTGGCCGTCGCGCAGACGATCGTGCTCGCCGTGCTGCCGGTGTTCACGCGCACGCTCGACGTGTCCGCGACAGGTGCCACCTGGCTTCTGACCGCCTTCATGCTCGCCTCCGCGGTGGCGACTCCGGTGGCCGGGCGGCTCGGTGACCAGTTCGGCCACCGTCGTCTCCTCGTCATCGGTCTCGCGTTCCTGCTGGTCGGCTCGGTGGTGGCCGCGGTGAGCACGCCGCTGGGCTCGTACCCAGGAGTCGTGACGGGCCGGGTTCTCCAGGGGCTGTCCGGCGGGGTCTTCCCCTGCGCCTTCGGGCTGGCCCGCCAGACGGTTCCCGCCGAGCGGCTGGGCGGCGTCATCGCGGCACTCAGCACGATGTTCGGCTTCGGCGGGGCGCTCGGCATGGTCGCCGCCGGTCCGCTCGCCGATGTCACCGGTCCCGCGACGCTCTTCTGGCTCGTTGCCGTGCTGGCCATGCTCGCCCTGGCCGCAATGGTCCGCGTGCCCTCGCCGTCCACCTCCCCCGCGCGCGCCGGCCGGGTCGACCTGGGGGGAGCGGCCCTGCTCGCGGGCGCGCTGGTCGCCCTCCTGCTCGCCAGTCGTGGCCGTGGGGATGTTCGCGGCGGTCACCGTCCTGCCGTCGTTCGTCCAGACGCCCACCGCCCTCGGGTACGGCTTCGGCTACTCCCCGGCCCGGACCGGCCTCCTGATGGTCCCGATGGCCGTCTGCATGCTCGTCGCGGCGCCGCTCGCCGCTCGGATCATCCGTTCCCTGCACGCGAAGGCCGCTTTCCAGATGGGCGCGGTCCTGGCCGCGATCGCTCTGGGCGGTCTTGGCCTGCTGCCCGAGCACATCGCGGAACTGCTCGTCTGGTGCGCTCTTCCGGGTCTGGCCTACGGCCTCGCCTCGCCTCGCTCGGCGGCCTGGTCATCGAGGCCGCCGGCCAGGAGGAGACGGGCGCGGCCACGAGAGTCAACACCATCCTGCGCACTGTGGGCGGCGCCGTCGGCTCTGTGCTCGCCACCGTGCTCGTGTCGTCGGCGACCGGCCCCAGACAGCCGCCGGCACCATCGGGATACACCGCCGCGTTCGTCGTCTCCGGCGCGGTCGCACTCTGCGCAGCCGCCGTGATCGCCGGCCGTGGCGCCGTCAGCCCACGGCCTGGCCGCCGAGCCGACGAGGAGCTCAGCGACACCCGTTGACCTGACGGCACGTCAGCTGTATCCGGCTCCCCCGGCTAGCTGGGCCCGTGTACCGCACGGTCCGCGCCGGCCAGGACGGCGCCGTACTGGATGGCCACCAGGTGCCGGATCGGGATCGTCTCGTCGGCCGCGCCCGCCTCGGCCTCCGCGCACCACCGCCCGTACGTCTCCGCCAGCTCCCGCGCCCCCTCACGGACGGCCCTGGTGGCGTTGCCCACGGCGAGCTCGCCCTCCAGGGCGCGCAGCAGCATGCCGCCGAAGCGCAGCCGGACGCTGTGCACGGTGTCCCGGCAGGAGGCCAGCTCGGCGACCGTGGCGGGCCGATCGTGCTCGGGCGCCCCGGCCCGGCCGCTGTGGGTGTCGGCCATCCCGGCCACCATGGGGATGAAGGACCGGCTGGCGCGCAGGAACGGCGAGCCGGTGACCAGGTCGGGCGAGACCGCCGACAGCACCCGTTCGAGCACGTCGGAGGTGCCGCGCAGCTCGTCCGCGTGCGCGTGCAGCAGGTCGCGGTAGCGGGTGGAGGTCGGGCTCGTGTCGTCGGCGGCGGCGTCGGTCCAGTAGGGGATCTCGGCCGTCAGGCCCAGCGTGCCGTACTTCTTGATGTAGGAGTCGCTGGCCGCGCCACCGATGTGCTCGACGGGGTCCTGCCCGAGCGCCTCGAAGTAGTCGTAGGCGTCCTCCATCGCGGGAGTCAGGTAGACGGCCTGCTCCAGTTGCTTGACCGACGGGTGCTCGGGCTCCCCCGCGTGCAGCGGGACGCCGTACCGGCCGGGCAGGGTCTTGAGCACGTCCTGGAGCTCGGGCTCCGGGCGGTTGAGGTAGTAGAAGACGCCGCCGGACTCGCCGTTGTGCAGGGTGGTCATGAACGCGGGCCGGACGTCGTCGATCAGCCGCATCAACGCCAGCGTCTCGGGGAGCACGCGGTCGAAATAGGCCCTCTTGTACGCGAACGGGAACGTCCACTCGACCTGCTCGTCACCGGCCGGCCGGTAGAAGTGCCTGCCGTAGTGGGTCTTGGTGAAGGGCCCGGCGAACCAGCCCTCGTTCAGCCGGGTGCCGTCCGGGTCGAGGCAGCCCACGATGTGCCAGGTGCAGCCGGTGGCGCGGCGCAGCTCCGCGTCCCGGCACAGGCGGCCGGCCAGGTGAGTGACGGTCAGGCCGCCGATGGGCTCGTTGGGGTGCGGCCCGGCGGCCACGATGGCATGGCGGGGTCCGTCACCGACGGTGAGGCAGAGCATGGGGTCGCCGAGGCGGGAGGTGCCGATCCGGCGTAGCGTGGCCACGTCCGGGTGGTCGGCGGCGAGCCCGGCGAGGCGGTGATGCACCTCGTCCACAGTGGCGAACCGGTCGAAGTCGGGAACGGTGTCGAGTTCTTCATCAAGGCGGTCGAGCACATCCCAGTGTGGGCATGTCCGGCGACGGTCGGCATCGTGGAGAAGCTCAAGGTCAGGCCCTGCTCCTTGTGGCCACCGTCAATGGTTGAATAAGGGCGCTCGTCGCGATAAGGAGTGGAATGTCGGTATTTGACCTGTCTGCTGGTCCGGTGCCCGACGCCTCGATGACGATCCCGTACCACCCGCCGCTGAAACTGGTGCTCGAAACCCTGGGCGGCGACGCGCTCTCCGCCGCCTACGTGCCCGACGGGGCCGCGATCACGCTCGGCGAGCCCATCGTGCACGACCCCGACGACCCGCTCGACGAGCGGCCCGGCTGCGTGCTGCTCGCCGTGGGCGCGCGGGTGGCCGACCCGGCCACCCACGACCTGCTGCGCCGGGCGGCCCGCCTCGAATACCACGCCGTGGTCGTCAAGGACCGGGGCGCCGACCTGGCCCCGCTCATCGAGTCGGCGCGGGCGGCCGGCATCGCGCTGCTCATCGCGCCGGAGGACCTGCCCTGGCGTCAGCTCGACGCGCTGCTCACGGCGGCGGTCTCCGGCCCGGGCGCCCCCGCCACCACGTACTCCAGCGTCGCCATCGGCGACCTGTTCGCGCTGGCCAACGCCATCGCCGCGACGATCGGCGGAGCCACCAGCATCGAGGATCCGCAAGGTCACGTCCTGGCCTACTCCAACCTGCCCGGCCAGCAGATCGACGAGATCCGCCGGCTCGGCATCCTCGGGCGCAAGACGCCGCAGCGGCCGACCAACCGCAGCGAGTACACCCGCGTCTTCAAGGCCGGGGTGCCCGTGCGCTTCGAGAGCATGGGTCCCGGGCACATGCGCCGCCTCGCGACGGCGGTGCAGGCGGGGCCGCAGCTGCTCGGGTTCATCTGGATGCTGGACGGCGATCCGCCGCTGGTGCCCGACGCCGTACGGCTGCTGGAGGACGCGGGGCGGACGGCGGCGCTGCACCTGCTGCGCGCCCGCATCCCCAGCAACCCGCAGCGCTGGCACAGCTCCGAGACGCTGCGCACTCTGCTCGACGGCGCCACCAGCGAGTCGGCGGCGGCCGTACGCCTGGGCCTGCCGGCCGGGTCTCCGGTGTGCATCGTGGCCTTCGCGCCCGTGCACGGGCAGGCCGCCGAGGCGGGGACCGCGCTGGCCAGCATCGCCGACCTGGTCAGCCTGAGCTGCGAGTCCTGGCATCCGCAGGCCGTGTGCACGACGAGCTGGGGCCGGGTGTACGCGCTGCTGCCCGTCCCGCCGGGCACCCCCGCCGACCGGCTGGTACGGGTGGCGACCGGCGCGGCCGAGGCGGTGCGCAAGTCCATGCGCATCCCGCTGCACGCCGGCCTCGGCCCCGTGGTCGCCGGCCTGGGCGAGGCGCGTTCCTCCAGCAGGCTGGCCGAGCGCGTCCTGCGCGTGCTCGCCGAGACCTCGGCCGCCTCGGCGGCGGTCGCCACGGACGAGCAGGTACGCAGCCGCGTCGCCCTGCACGACCTGGCCGAGCGCGGCGGCGTGGCCGCCGAGCAGCTGCTGCTCCCAGTACGCCGCATGCTCGACTCCGACCGGACCCAGTCCACCACGCACGCCGTCACCCTGCTGGCCTACCTGGACGCGTTCGGCGAGGCGGCCAGGGCGGCGGCCGAGCTGTCGGTGCACGAGAACACGCTGCGCTACCGGGTGCGCCGGCTGCAGGAGCTGTTCGAGGTCGATCTGGCCGACCCGGCAGAACGGCTGGTGATCTGGCTCCAGCTGAGCCTGCTGCGCCTGCGCGGCGAGCTGTGACGCCCGGGAGCGGAGAGCGGTGGCGGGCCGTGAGCGGAGGGCTGTGGCGGCCCACAACGGGCGGCGGGTGAGATGTCCGGTTTCGACGATGAGGGCGCTCCGTCCCGCCCTCTAGCGTTCGTCGCATGCCTTCACTGCTGCTGCGCAACGCGCGGATCGGCCTGGGCGGCCCCATCCGCAACGTCCTGATCTCCGACGGCCGGATCGCCGAGGTGGCCACAGAGGTGACCACGGGGATGCCCGCCGAGTCGGTCGACGTGGCGGGCGGCACGCTGCTGCCCGGCCTGTGGGACGCGCACGTGCACATGCTGCAATGGGCGCAGACGCGGCGCCGGGTGGACGTCAGCGGCGCCCGTACCGCGAAGGAGGCCGTCGAGCTGGTCGTCCCGCACGAAGGCTGCACCACCGGCTACGGCTTCCGCGACGGCCTGTGGCCGGACGCGCCGCACAAGTCGCTGCTGGAGGCCGCCGCGCCGGGCCGGCCCATCGTCCTGCTCAGCAACGACCTGCACACGGGCTGGTTCAGCCCGGCCGCGCTGGCCTCCATCGGCAGGGGCGAGCACGAGACGGGCGTGCTGCGCGAGCACGAGTGCTACGAGGCGATGGCCGCGCTGCCGCTGCCGCCCGAGCGGGAGCTGGACCGGTGGGTGGCCGAGGCGACCACGGCCGCGGCGGCGCGGGGCGTGGTCGGCGTGCTCGACTTCGAGTTCGCCGACAACGTCACCGACTGGAGCCGCCGGGTCGCCGAGCAGCGGGTGGACGTGCGGGTCGCCTGCTCGATCCCGAAGGACCGGCTGGAGGAGGCCGTCGGGCGCGGGCTGCGCACCGGGGAGCCGGTCGCCGGGTCAGGGGGGCTGCTGGAGGTGGGTCCGGTGAAGATCTTCGTGGACGGCTCGCTCAACACCAGGACGGCCTACTGCGACGACCCGTACCCGGGCACCGGGGCTCGCGGCCTGCTGGAGACGCCGCCGGAGGAGCTGGCGGGCACGATGGGCCTGGCCTGGGCGCACGGCCTGCGGCCGGCCGTGCACGCGATCGGCGACCTGGCCACCAGCATCGCACTGGACGCGTTCGAGCGGGTCGGCTGCCCCGGCCGGATCGAGCACGCGCAGCTGCTGCGGCCGGGCGACTTCGCCAGGTTCGCCAGGCCGGGGCTGGTCGCCGGCGTCCAGCCCGCGCACGCGCCCGACGACCGGGAGGTGGCCGAGCTGCACTGGCCGGGCCGGACCGGCCGCGCCTTCGCCTACGCCGGCCTGCTGGCCGCCGGCGCCACGCTCGAACTGGGCTCCGACGCGCCGGTCGCGCCGCTCGACCCGTGGGACGGCGTGGCCGCCGCGGTCGCCAGGACCGACGACGAGCGCGCGCCCTGGCATCCGGAGCAGGCCATCTCGCTGCCCGACGCGCTCGCGGCCGCGGCCAGGGGACGGCGCGGGATCCGGGCGGGCGACCCGGCGGACCTGGTGATCACCGCCGGTGAACCCGCCGCGGCGGACCCGGCCGCGCTGCGCGGCGTGGAGGTGCTGGGCACGCTGCTCGGCGGGCGGTGGACCTACCGGCAACACCTGTGAAACACGGGGTTGACGGCGCTGTTCCAGCTCACAAAGCCGCGCCGCCCGGTTGAACCTTCCCGACAATGAACACCCGGCAGTGCTGTGGGACGCTCGTCCCCAAGCACGGCCCCCATCCTCGGAGGTGTCAAGCAGGTGTCCGTCAAGAAAGTCCTGGGAGCCGCCGCGCTGGCCGTCGCGCTGACGGCCTGTTCGTCCGGCGGCTCCGGCGGAGCCGGCACCCCGCAGGGGGAGAAATCCTTCTCGGTCGGCGTCACCACCTACTTCCTGTCCCACCTGACGCCCGGCAGGTCGGTCGCCAGCAACGTGGACTACGCCCTGTTCACGCCGCTGACCACGGTGGACGCGACCAGCGGCAAGGCGGTGAACGCCGTGGCCGAGTCGATCGAGACCGACGACAACGTGACCTGGACGGTCAAGATCAAGCCGGGGTGGACGTTCCACAACGGCGAGCAGGTCACCGCGCAGTCGTTCGCCGACTCGTGGAACGCGACGGCGTACGCCCCCAACGCCTTCGAGAACAACTTCATGTTCGCGCCGTTCAAGGGCTACGCCGAGCTGAACCCGGCCGACGGGAAACCGTCTGAGAAGACGCTGTCCGGGGTCGAGGTGGCCGACCCGGCCACGCTGAAGATCACGCTGACCAAGCCGCTGTCGCTGCTGCCGTACGTGCTGGCCCAGACGGCGTTCGCCCCCATGCCGAAGGCGGCCTTCGCGGACCTGCCCGGCTTCGACCGCAAGCCGATCGGCAACGGGCCGTACCAGCTGGACGGCGAGGGGCTGGCGGCCGGCGTGACGAAGGTCGCGCTGCGCAAGTTCGGCGCCTACCAGGGGCAGGCGGGCAACGCGGACCGGATCGAGGTCAAGTCGTACCAGGACGAGGCCGCCTCCTACCGCGACCTGCAGGCGGGCGCGCTCGACGTCAGCCTGGTCACCGGCAACAACCTCACCGACGCCGCCGCCCGGTTCAAGGACCGGCTGGTGCGCGTGCCGTTCCCCGCGGTGATCTACCTGGGCTTCCCGCTGTGGGACAAGCGCTTCTCCGACGTGAAGGTACGCCAGGCGTTCGCGCACGCCATCGACCGCGAGACCATCGTCAAGTCGCTGCTGCGCGGCTTCGGCCAGCCCGCCACGGGGCTGGCGGGGGCGAGCGTGCCGGGCGGCGGCGCGGCCGACTGCGCGGCCTGCTCGTACGACCCGGCCAAGGCCAAGGCGCTGCTGGCGGAGGCCGGCGGCTGGAGCGGCCCGCTCAAGCTGTGGACCTACCAGGACCCGGTGAACACGGTGGTGCTGGAGGCGGTCGGCAACCAGCTGCGGGCCAACCTCGGCATCGAGGCGGTGACGACGCAGACCCAGCCCGTCGACCAGCTCTACCCGAACCTGGCGGCCAAGAAGATCGACGGCCCGGTGCTGCTCTACATGGGCGCCGGCTACCCCCACCTGTACGCGCTGGCCGACCAGCTGTTCACCAAGACCTCGGCGTCCAACGTGACCGGCTACGACAGCCCCGAGTTCGCCAAGCTGATGGCCGGGGCGGCGAAGGCGGGCCAGGACGAGGCGATGGGCCTGACCCAGCAGGCGGCCAAGCTCGCGATGGACGGGCTTCCGCTCACACCGCTGTTCCAGCCCGTGGGCGGCCTGGCCTACTCCACCAGGGTGAGCGGCGTGAAGCCGGAGTTCCTCGGCGCCGCGGTCCTGTCCGCGGTCAAGGTCGGCTGAGGCGGGGACGTGGGGAAGTACGCGCTGCACCGGCTGCTCATGGCGCTCCCCGTGCTGCTGGGCACCACCTTCCTCATCTACCTGGCCGTCTACGCCCTGCCCGGCGACCCGATCCAGGCCCTGGCCGGGCCCAACAGGGCGCTGTCGCCCTCGGTCGAGCAGGCGCTGCGTGAGCGGTTCCACCTGGACGACCCGCTGCTCGTGCAGTACGGGAGCTACCTCAAGGGCCTGCTCTCCGGCGACCTCGGCATGAGCTTCGCCGGCCGGCCGGTCTCCGAGGTCATCGCGGCGAGCTGGCCGGTGACGTTCCAGCTCGGCGTGACGGCGTGGCTGTTCATGACGGTCCTGGGCGTGCTGCTCGGCACCGTGGCCGGGCTGCGGCGCGGCCGGCTCGCCGACGCTCTCGTCCTGGGCGGCACCACGGTCGTCATGGGCGTGCCGTTCTTCGTGGTGGCCTACGTCGCGCAGATCGTGCTGGGGGTCAACCTGGGCTGGCTGCCGGTCTCGGGCACGGACGCGGGCTGGCCGCTGGCGTACGTCATGCCCGGCCTGGTCCTCGCCCTCTACGGCCTGCCGCAGGTGGCCAGGCTGACCAGGACGAGCGTGCTGGACAACCTGAACGCCGACCACGTGGACACGGCGACCGCCAAGGGCCTGCGCCCGCGCGCGGTGGTGATCAGGCACGTGGTGCGCAACTCGCTGATCCCCGTCGTGTCGCTGCTCGGCGTGAGCCTCGGCTACCTGCTCAGCGGGACCGTGCTGATCGAGGGCATCTTCAACCTGCCGGGCCTCGGCTACCAGATCTTCACGGCGATCCCGCAGCACGACGGGCCGGTCGTCGTGGGCGTGGGAACCCTGCTCGTCCTCGTCTTCCTGCTGGTGAACCTCTTGGTGGACCTTCTCTATGGCATCCTCGACCCTCGCATCCGCCTCGGCTGAGGCCCCGCCCGCCGCCCGGCCGGGCCTGCTCGCCAAGCTGCGCCGCCGCCCCGCCTTCGCGATCTCCAGCGCCATCGCGCTGGTCGTCTGCGCGATGGCGGCGGTGCCGCAGGCGTTCGCCGGCTGGTTCGGCAGCGGGGACCCGCGCAAGTGCGACCTGGTGAACAGCGGCCTGCCGCCCGCCCCCGGGCATCCGTTCGGCTTCGACATCCAGGGCTGCGACCTCTACAGCAACGTCGTGTACGGCGCCCGTTCCTCCGTCCTCATCGCGCTGCTCGTCACGGCCGGCATGATCGTCGTCGCCGTGGTGCTGGGCAGCCTGGCCGGCTACTTCAGGGGCTGGGTGGACGCGGTGATCAGCCGGGTGATGGACGTGTTCTTCGGCTTCCCCGCGCTCGTCGGCATGATCGTGCTGCTCCAGGCGGCCAGCACGCACAACGAATGGACGGTGTCGGCGGTGCTGATCCTGTTCGGCTGGCCGGTGCTGGCCCGCGTCATGCGCGGCTCGGTGCTGGAGACCGCCACCAGCGAGTACGTGGCCGCCGCCCGCGGCGTCGGCGCCGGCACCGCCCGGATCCTGCTGCGCCACGTCCTGCCGAACGCGCTCGGCCCCGTCGCCGTGCTCACCGGGCTCAACGTGGGCGGCGTGATCGCCTCGGAGTCGGCGCTGACGTTCCTCGGCGTCGGGCTGCAGACCCCGGCGATCTCGTGGGGTGTGCAGCTCAACACCGCGCAGCAGTACTTCGTCACCTCCCCGCACCTGCTGATCTTCCCGTCGATCTTCCTCACCGTCACCGTGCTCAGCTTCGTCCTGCTCGGCGACTCGCTCCGCGACGCCTTCGACCCCCGCCTGCGCCAGGAGGTGGCCCGCCCGTGACCCGTCTGGAATCCCTGCCCGGCTACGACGCCGCCGCCCCTCTGCTGGCCGTCTCGGACCTGCGCGTGCGCTTCGGCGCCACCACGGTGGTCGACGGCGTCGGCTACGAGGTGGACGGCGGCCAGACGCTGGCCGTGCTCGGCGAGTCGGGCAGCGGCAAGAGCGTGACCGCCCGCGCGATCATGGGGCTGGTCCGGCCGCCGCGCGGCGCCGTCACGGCCGGGTCCGCGCGGCTGCGCGGGGTCGACCTGCTCACGCTGGCCGAGGAGGAACGGCGGCGGCTGCGCGGCACCACGATCGCCATGGTCTTCCAGGACGCGCTGTCGGCGCTCAACCCGGTGCTCAGCGTCGGCTACCAGATCGCCGAGCTGTTCCGGGCGCACCAGGGGCTGTCCCGCAAGGAGGCGGCCAGGCGGGCCGTCGAAGTGCTCGACCTCGTCCGCATCCCGTCCGCGGCGCGGCGGGCCCGCGACTACCCGCATCAGTTCTCCGGCGGGATGCGCCAGCGTGTGGGCATCGGGCTGGCCATCGCGCTGAACCCGCAGGTGATCATCGCCGACGAGCCGACGACCGCGCTCGACGTGACCGTCCAGGCGCAGATCATCCGGCTGCTCGGCGAGCTCCAGCGCGAGCACGGCACCGCCCTGGTGCTCATCACGCACGACATGGGCGTGGTCGCCGACATCGCCGACCGGGTCGCCGTCATGTACGCGGGGCGGGTGGTCGAGCAGGGCGCGGCGGCCGAGGTGTACGCGCGGCCGGCGCACCCGTACACGGAGGCGCTGCTCGGCGCGATCCCCCGGCCCGAGCTGCGGGGACGGCGGCTGGCCGTCATCCCGGGCGCGCCGCCGGATCCGGGCCGGCCCGAGCCCGGGTGCCGGTTCCGGCCGCGCTGCGGCTACGCCGGCGACGCGTGCGGGCAGCAGCCGCCCGCGCGGGAGATCGGTCCTGGCCGGCTCACGGCCTGCCACGAATGGGAGCGGGTGACCACGCCATGACGACGGCTGCCGAACGCGAGACGGTGCTCGACGTGCGTGACCTGGTCAAGCACTTCCCCGTCAGGCAGGGCGCGCTGCGGCGGACCGTGGGCCTGCTCAAAGCCGTGGACGGGGTGTCGCTGGAGCTGCGCAGGGGCGAGACGCTCGGCATCGTCGGCGAGTCGGGCTGCGGCAAGTCCACCCTGGCCAAGCTGCTGACCGCGCACGAACGGCCCACGTCCGGCCGGGTCACCGTGCTCGGCCGGTCACTGCACGACCTGCGCGGCGGGGAGCTGCGCCGGGCCAGGCGGCACGTGCAGCTCATCTTCCAGGATCCGTACACCTCGCTCGATCCGCGCATGACCGTCGCCGCCACCGTGCGCGAGCCGTACGACGTCAACCCGGACCTGGCCCCGCGCGGCGACCGGGACCGGCTCGTGCGCGAGCTGCTGGAGGCGGTCGGGCTCAACCCCGACCACGGCGGCCGCTATCCGCACGAGCTGTCCGGCGGGCAGCGGCAGCGGGTCGGCATCGCCCGCGCGCTCGCGCTGCGGCCCGAGGTGCTGGTGTGCGACGAGCCCGTGTCCGCGCTCGACGTGTCCGTGCAGGCGCAGATCGTCAACCTGCTGGAGGAGCTGCGCGAGCGGTTCTCGCTGGCGTACGTGTTCATCGCGCACGACCTGAGCGTGGTGCGGCACCTGGCCGACCGGGTGGCCGTCATGTACCTGGGCAAGGTGGTCGAGACCGGGTCTGAGGCCGAGGTGTACGAGTCGGCGGCGCATCCCTACACGCGGGCCCTGCTGTCGGCGGCGCCCGTGCCGGACCCGGCGGCGCGCGGCACCCGGCAGGAGATCGTCCTCGACGGGGAGCCGCCCAGCCCCGTGGACCCGCCGTCCGGCTGTTCGTTCCATCCGCGCTGCTTCATGGCGGAGGACGGCTGCGCGCGTTCCGCGCCCGTGCTGGAGCCCGTCGCCGGGGCCGGGCACCTGGTCTCCTGCCACCTGGCCCGCCACCCCGGTGGTGACGGGCCCTGAGGGCGGATCTACGCGGGGAAGTCCTTCGGGTTGACGCCGGTGGTCCGCGCCTTGCCGCCGCGGACCGGGTGCAGGGTCAGGGTGTAGATGGTGTACTGCCTGCCGGGCGAACGGAACCGCAGCCGGTCGTTGAAGCGCTGGTAGACGGGGTTGCGGGCGAACCTGCCCTTGGAGACGCTGAACCGGGAGCCGGTGGTGAAGTAGATCCGGTACGTGCCGTCCCTGACGTCCCTGACGGTGGCGGTGGACTTGGCGCGCACGTAGATGCTGATCGCCTTGGTCCTGCCCCTGACCAGGGCGACGACGCCGTCCCGCGACGTGCCGTTCTTGATCTTGAGCTGGTTCACCCCGCCGCCGAGGCGGTGGTAGAGGATCCGGCCGTTGGCCGGGCGGGCGGCCGCCGCGCTCTCGGCCTGGACGGTCACCGAGGTGGCCGCGCTCAGGCCGGCCGTCGTGGGGGCGGCGCCGGCCGGGGCGGTGGTGATCAGGCCACCGGCCAGCGCGACCGCCGCGACGACGCCCGCGCGCAGGGAAGTACGGTGGGGAAGTCTCTGCACAGTCAACATCTCCTTCGCGACCTTCGGTCACGGTAAAGATAGAAGAGACCGGACTTTACCGAAACCTGGTATTTCACAGGGGTTGGCTGTCGAGCCCGGAGATCCGGGCGCACAGGTCCCAGACGGCGTCCTGATGGGCCGGGTCCAGCGCGCTCGCGGGCCACGGCTTCCTGCGGCACCGGTCGTCGACGTACTCGCCGCTCACCCCGTCCAGCTCGGCGCTCGTGGCCGCGTACACGCTGGACCGGGCGGACCTGGTCAGATCGGACAGCAGCAGGGGCGCGACGACCTTCAGGATCAGCGGCGCGACCGGCCGGTAGAGGTACGGGAACGCCCGGATCGGCGTGTCCCGGTTCATCGGCGTGTAGCCGTGGCCCGGATAGACCACGTTCGCCGTCACTCCCGATTCGGCCAGCTCACGGGCGAGACGGATCGTCAGCGCCATCGTCATGGTCTTGGTGTGGTTGTAGTGGCTGAAGGTCCAGCCGCGCAGGCGGCGCTCCCCTTGCAGGTTGCCGTGGTCGATGGGCCCTCCGGGGATGCCGCCGGTCAGGTTGACCACCCGGGCGGCGGGCGCGCGCCGCAGAAGCGGCAGCAGCAGCCGGGTCAGCGCGTACGGGGCCAGCACGTGCGCCGCGAACATCAGTTCCACGCCGTCGGGGGTCAGGCGGCGGCCGGGCGGGTTGACGCCGACGTTGTTGACCAGCACGTCCAGCCGGTCGTACCGGCCGGCCACCGCCGCGGCGAGGTGGCGCAGCCCGTCGAGCGCGGTGACGTCGGCGGTGACGGCGTCCACCCTGTCGTGCCCCGCGCTGTCGCCGATCTCGCGGACGGCCTGGGCCGCGCGCCGGCGATCGCGCCCGGCGAGCACGACCGACGCTCCCCGCCGGGCCAGCTCGCGGGCGGTCTCCATGCCGATCCCCCCGGTGCCGCCGGTGATGAGGGCCACTCTGCCATTCATGTCACTCGATGCCATGAACGTCACTATATGCCAGTCGGTACACTCGGGCGCATGGCAGGGCTGAGAGAACGCACCCGTCGGGCCGTCCAGGCCGAACTGGCCGCCGTGGCGCTGGAGCTGTTCACCGAACGCGGCTTCGACGACGTCACGGTGGACGACATCGCCAGAGCGGCCGGGGTGTCCAAGCGCAGCTTCTTCCGCTACTTCCCGGCGAAGGAGGACGCCGTGTTCGGCGGCGTGCGGCTCATGGGCGACGACATCGCCGAGCAGATCACCGGCCGCCCGGCGGGCGAGCCGGCCTGGGAGTGCCTGCACGCGGTGCTGCGCGAATGGGTGGCCCGGATCGACGCCGGGAGCAGGGCCGCCCTGCGGGTGATCGAGAGCACGCCCGCGCTGCGGGCCCGGTTCCAGCAGAAGCGCGAGGAGGCGCGGGGACGGATCGCCGAGGCGCTGGCCGAGCGCACCGAGCTCGACGCCTTCGCCGTCGACCTGCTGACCTCGGCCGCCGCGACCGCCATCGACTGCGCGGCGCGCGAATGGCTCCGCACCGGCGGCGCGGAGGACGAGCGGCTGAAGCTGGTGGACACCGCGTTCGACCGGCTCCGCCCCGCCTGCGCCGGCTCCTGATCTCGGGCGGATTCCCGCCGGTGGACGGGCCAAGCCGCGCTATGTCGGTAATGCCGTACACTGCGGCAGATGCTTCTGGCCCCCGCCCGGCTGGCCTGGCTGGACGCCCTGCGGGGACCGGCAGCGCTGGCCGTCACCATGCACCACGCCGGATGGACGTTCATCCCGGGCGTCTGGGCGGAGGTGGATCGCAGGATCGATCTCGGCACGTGGGGCGTGTTCGTGTTCTTCCTGGTCAGCGGCTACATCATCCCCGCCTCCCTGGAACGGCGCGGCGACCTGCGCGCCTTCTGGACCGGGCGTGCCTTCCGGCTGCTGCCGCTGCTGCTGACCGCGTTCTGCCTGGCGTTCCTGCTCGTCGCGGCGGGCGTGCTGCCCGCGCCTCCTGGGCTCGGCGAGCGTCCGCCGCTGCTCGTCGCCTTAGGCAACCTGACCATGCTGCAGGAACTGCTGAACCTGCCCGCGGTCATCAGTGTGACGTGGACGCTGTCGTACGAGATGGCCTTCTACCTGCTGTGCGTCGCGTTGTTCGCGGTGCGGCAGGCGCACAGGTCGGCGGGGATCGCGATCGTCCTGGCCCTGCTGGCCGTGCCGATCGGCCTGCTGCTACCGAGGGCCGCGATCGGCGGCGGGGCCGATCTGGCCGCCGCGCTGCTCGGTCTCGCGGTGGTCGCGGCCGTCGCGCTGACCGTGCTGGGCCGCGGCACCGCGCGTACGGCGGGCGCGCTCGCGGGCGGCCTGCTGGCACTGGCGCTGGTGATCCTGGGCAGCAGGGGCGGCACCTGGCAGGGAGTGATCATCCTGGCCACGATGTTCGCGGGGACGGCGGTGTACCGCGCGGAGCAGGGGACGATCTCCCGGCCGGCCGCCACGGTCGCGGTGGCCGCGGCGCTCGGCTGCGGGCTGCCCGCCAAGGCCGATCCCGCCTGGGCGCCGGCGATCGTGCTGGCCTTCGGCGCGTTCGCGCTGGCGTACGCGCTGCGCCGGCGGCGCTTCCCGCGCTGGCTGGCGGGCCTCGGCGTGATCAGCTTCTCCCTGTATCTGCTGCATCCGCTGCTGCTGTACGCGAGCCCGAACCTGCCGGTCTACCTCCTCGTGCTGATCCCGCTCAGCCTGCTGACCTACCGGGTGATCGAGCTTCCGGCCCAGCGGCTGGGCAGGCGGCTGATCGCGAGCGGGCGCGGCGACCCGGCCGAAGCCTCACCCCCACCACCGCGGTAAGCGCCGCTCAGGAGCGGGCGCCCTTGCCGCTGAGGTAGCCGACGACCATCTCGCCGACCATGCGCCGCTGCCGGGCCCGGTGCTCGGCGGCGGTCATGTCGCGCCCGAACAGCGCGCCGAACGTGTGCTGGTTGGCCACCCTGAACACGCAGAACGCGCTGATCATCATGTGCACGTCGATCGCGTCGGCCTCGGTGACGAAGTCGCCCGACGCCTGCCCCGCGTCCAGGATGCGCTCGATCAGGTCGAGCACCGGCGTGCCCAGGTTGGCCAGCACCTCGGACTTGCGGATGTGCTCGGCGCGGTGCACGTTCTCGATCGCGACGAGCTGGATGAACTCGCGGTGCGCGTCGTGGTGGTCGAAGGTCAGCTCGGCCAGCGTGCGGATGGCCTCGACCGGCGCCAGGTGCTCCACGTCCACCGTGCGCTCCGCGGCGCGCACCTCGGCGTACACCTTCTCCAGCACGGCGATGTAGAGCCGCTCCTTGCTGCCGAAGTAGTAGTAGATCATCCGCTTGGTGGTGCGCATGCGGGCCGCGATCTCGTCGACCCGCGCGCCCGCGTAGCCCTCGCGGGCGAACTCGCGCTGCGCGACCTCCAGGATCTCCGCTTTGGTCCGGTCGGCGTCCCGCTGGCGTTCGGCGGCGGCGGGGGGCGAGGTCATTGGCTCATCATAGATCCGCCCGCGGGCCTGACGGCGAGCCGGCCGCCGGCGCCGGCCCCGTTCCCGCTGCTCAGGGTTCCTGCTCCAGCTCCGTCAGCACGCGCTGGGCGACGGCGAACGCGGCGTTGGCGGCCGGGACCCCGCAGTAGACGGCGCTCTGCAGCAGCACCTCGCCGATCTCGTCGGGGGTGAGCCCGTTGCGCAGGGCCGCGCGCACGTGCATGGCCAGCTCGTCGAGGTGCCCGCGGGCGACCAGCGCGGTGAGCGTGACACAGCTGCGGGTACGGCGGTCGAGCCCCGGACGGGTCCAGATCTCGCCCCAGGCGTAGCGGGTGATGAAGTCCTGGAAGTCCCTGGTGAAGCCGGTCGTCCGGGCCGCGGCGCGGTCGACGTGGGCGTCGCCGAGCACTTCGCGCCGAACCTGCGTGCCGGTGGGGCCGGGCAGGTGGGTGAGCAGGGCCTGGGTGACGTGGGCCGGCTGGTCCACGTTCGCCAGGTGCGCGGCGGCCGGGAGCTCCACGAGGGTGGCGCCGGGAATGCCGTCGGCCAGCTCCCTGGCGTGCGGCGGCGGGGTCGCCGGGTCCTCGCGCCCGGCCACGACCAGGGTCGGCACGGTGACGGCCCCCAGGTCGGCACGCAGGTCGTAAGCCCCGAGCGCGTCGCAGCAGGCGGCGTACCCGGCGGGGTCGGCGGCGGCCAGGTCGCCGAGCAGCTCGCCCCGCAGAGTCCGGCCGGTCCTGGGCTCGCCGTTCGGAGATCGGTCGTTCGGGAGGCCGGGGTCAGGCGTGTGGGCGAACCAGCGGCCTGGGGCGGTTTCCAGCAGCGGCGCGGTGCCCTGGGTGCGGACCAGGGCGGCTCGCTCCTGCCACGCGCGCGGGTCGCCGAAGCGAGCGCTGGAGCAGATCAGGGTCAGGGAACGCAGCCGTCCCGGATGCCGGAGCGCCAGCGTGGCGCCGATCGCGCCGCCGATCGAGACCCCGGCGTAGTGGAAGCCGTCCATGCCCTCGGCGGCGGCCACCTCCAGGACCAGCTCCGCCAGGTCGTCGACGGTGCTCGCCTTGCCGTCGGCGGGCGAGTCGCCGTGGCCGGGCAGGTCGTACCTGAGCACTCTGAAGGTGCGGGCGAGCGCCTGGAGCTGCGGCTGCCACAGGCGCAGGGAGGTGCCGAGCGACGGTCCGAGGATGAGCGGCTGCCCCTGCTCGGGGCCGTCCAGCCGGTAGTGCAGCATCAGTGAGGTGCCTCGTCCTGGTAGGGAGCCGGTGGGGATGGAGGAAAGGCGGCGAGGGCGCGGTCCACGAGGGCGGGGGCCGGGGCGGCGTCCCCCGTGACGGTCAGGTTCGCGCGCATGCGTTCGGGGTGCACGCGCAGGTCGGCGACCAGTTCGGCGGCGTCTCCCGCGGCGCCCGCGACCAGGCGCAACGCCTCGCGCAGCGGCTGCCATTCGGCGTGCCAGGCCCCGGAGGGGCGCTCGTCCTCGGCGGCGAGCGAGCCGTACAGGATGGCGGCGAGCGCGGGCACCTGGCGGGCGGTGGCGGCGATCATCGTGGCCCGGACCGGGTTGTGCTTGTGCGGCATGGACGACGAGCCGCCGCCGACACCCTCGGAGAGCTCGCCGATCTCGGTCCGCGACAGGACCAGCACGTCGGCCGCGAGCTTGCCCAGCGCTCCCGCGGTGAACGCCAGCGCCCCGGCCAGGTCCGCGATCGGCGTGCGCAGGACGTGCCAGGGCAGCAGCGGCTCGGCCAGCCCCAGCTCGGCCGCGAACCGTCCGGGCAACCGCAACGCCACCTCCACCGCTTCCGGCACCGGTTCCTGGGCGGGTCGGAAGGCGGCGAGGGTGCCCGCGGCGCCGCCGAGCTGCGCCGGGAGGGAGCGGCGGGCGGCGGTGAGACGGATGCGGGCGTCGCCGGCCAGCCGGTGCCAGCCCGCCGCCTTCAGCCCGAACGTCGTGGGGACGGCCTGCTGGGTGAGCGTCCTGGCGGCCATGGGGGTGTCGCGGTGCTCGGCGGCCAGCGCGGCGAGCCGGCCGGTCGTCCGTTCCAGATCGGCCAGCACGGGCCCCAGCGCGCGGTACGCCACGAGCATGAGGGCCGTATCCACAATGTCCTGACTTGTCGCACCACGATGGACGTACTCCCCGAAAGGAGCGGCCACCGCGCGGAGGTCGGCCACGAGGGGGATGACGGGGTTGCCGCCGGAGCGCGCCCGCACCACCAGGTCCTCCAGGCAGAACGCCTCCGCGCGGGCGGCGGCCGTCACCGCCTCCGCCGCCTCGGGCGGGACGAGCCCGAGCGCCGCCTGCGCCCGGGTCAGCGCGGCCTCGGCGTCCAGCATGGCCCGCAGCACGGCGGCGTCCCCGGTCGCCTCGGCCCCGCCCCGCATCGGTGAGAGCAACCCGAGATCCGCCCCCGCGCTCGCGCAGGCCACGTCGCGCCCCGCTCCCGCGCTCGCGGACGAGCCGTCTCCCCCCGTCCCTCCGCCGCCAGGAGTGGCGGGGTGCGGACCGGGGTCAGCCGAAGTCAAGGAAGACCGTCTCCTTCTCTCCTTGCAGGTGGATGTCGAAGCGGCGTACCCCTTCCCGTTCCTCCGCCGCCACCAGCGTCTGCCGGCGCTCCGGCGGAAGCGAGTCGAGGAAGGCGTCCCGCCCGAGGTAGATGCGGGTGTAGAGATGACGCAGCAGCCCGCGCGCGAACACGCACACGCTGATGTACCCGTTCGCCGGCTCGACCGTACGCAGGGTCCAGTGCCCGTCCCGATCGGTGGCGACGCGGCCGAAGCCGGTGAAGGTGACGCCGTCGCGGCCGAGCACGGCGCCGCTGGTCGGGTCGCGGCGCAGCGAGCCGGGCGCGCCACGCACCTGTCCCCGTGAGTCGGCCTGCCAGAACTCGAGCAGCGCGTCGGGCACGGGCTCTCCCGCGCCGTCGTAGACGTAGCCGTGGACGGCGATCCCGCCGAGCGCGATGTCGCCGCCGCCGGGGAACGGCAGCGCGTACCCGTAGAACGGGCCCACGGTCTGTGAGGGGGTGGGGTTCAACGGCCTTCCTCCATCCAGGTCGCGGCGGGTCCGTCGAGGACGATGTCCCACCGGTAGCCGAGCGAGAACTCGGGCACCGACAGCTCGTGCGCGTACGAGGCGATCAGCCGCTGCCTGGCGCTCTCGTCGGTCACCGACTGCAGGATCGGGTCGTACGGGAACAGCGGATCGCCGGGAAAGTACATCTGGGTGACGAGGCGCTGGGTGAACGAGGACCCGAACAGCGAGAAGTGGATGTGCGCCGGCCGCCAGGCGTTGACGTGGTTACGCCACGGATAGGCGCCGGGCTTGATCGTGGTGAACCGGTAGGAGCCGTCGTCGCCGGTCAGGCAGCGGCCGACACCGGTGAAGTTGGGGTCGAGCGGCGCGGGGTGGTCGTCACGCTGGTGCAGGTAGCGTCCGGAGGCGTTGGCCTGCCAGACCTCGACGAGCTGGTTGCGCACCGGCCGGCCGTCGCGGTCGAGCACGCGCCCCTGTACGGTGATCCGCTCGCCGAGCGGCTCGCCCATGTGCTGCTTGGTGAGGTCGTTGTCCGTCGGCGTGACGTCGGTGACGCCGAAGACGGGCCCCGACAGTTCGACGGCCTCGGGGTCCTTGATGGGCACCAGCGGCTGCCGGGGGTGCCGGAGCCGGGTGCTGCGGTAGGGGGTGTAGTCCCGCGCGGGATGGTCGGCCGCCGTGCCCGCGAGCGCGGCGATCTCCTGGTCGATGTCGGACTGCTGGAGGGGTTCAGACATTCCGCTACCTTTCGAGTACGACGGCCAGCCCTTGACCGACGCCGATGCAGAGGCAGGCGAGCCCGGTGCCCGAGCCGGCGGCGGCCAGCCGGTGGGCCACCGCGCCGGTCACGCGGGCTCCCGAGGCGCCGAGCGGATGGCCGATCGCGATGGCGCCGCCGTCGGGGTTGACGATGGCCGGGTCGAGGTCGGGCAGTTCGGCCAGGCACCCGAGCACCTGCGCGGCGAACGCCTCGTTCAGCTCGGCGGTGGCCAGGTCGCCGAACCGCCGGCCCGCCTTGGCCAGCGCCCGGTTCGCCGCCTCGACGGGGCCGAGGCCGAAGTAGCGCGGCTCCAGCGCGCTGACCCCGCTGGCCACGATCCTGGCCAGGGGCTCGCGGCCGCGCAGCCCCGCCTCGTCGGTCAGCAGCAGCGCCGCCGCGCCGTCGTTCAGCGGGGAGGAGTTGCCCGCGGTGACGGTGCCGCCGTCCTTGCGGAAGGCGGGCTTGAGCTTGGCCAGCGCCTCCAGGGAGGTGTCGTGGCGGATGCCCTCGTCGCGGGTGACGGACGCGATCGGGACGATCTCCCGTTCGAGCGACGCCTTGGCCGCCTTCTGGTGGCTGGCCAGCGCGAACGCGTCCTGCTCCGGGCGGGTGATGCCGTGCTTGTCGGCGATCAGCTCGGCGCCCTCGCCGAGCGCGACCGTGTGCTGGGCGGGCATGGCCGGATTGACCAGCCGCCAGCCGAGCGTCGTGGAGACCAGCTCCTGGCCGCCGGCCGGGAAGGCGCGTTCCGGCTTGGGCAGCACCCACGGCGCGCGGGTCATCGACTCCACGCCGCCGGCGATCACGGCCGAGGCGTCGCCGAGCGCGATGGCCCGGTAGGCCTGGATGACGGCCTCCATGCCGGAGCCGCACAGCCGGTTCACGGTCACGCCGGGCGTGGTGATCGGCAGGCCGGCGAGGATGGCGGCCATGCGGGCGACGTTGCGGTTCTCCTCGCCGGCGCCGTTGGCGTTGCCGAGCACGACCTCGTCCACGGCCTCCAGCTCGTTGCGCTCGGTCAGCGCCGAGACGACGTGCGCGGCCAGGTCGTCCGGGCGGATCCCGGACAGGGCGCCGCCGTAGCGGCCGAACGGCGTGCGTACGGCGTCGGCGATGTAGACGTCTCTCATGTCGCGATGACCTCCGCGTCGGTACGGTCGCGCGTCGCCTGCGCGCTCACGCCCGCACCTCCGCGTCGGTGTGGTCGCGCAGTTCGTCCAGGGTCACGCCCGGCGCGCGTTCCACGAGCGTGAGCCCCTGCTCGGTGACGTCGAGGACCCCGAGGTCGGTGATGATCCGGTGGACGCATTCCTTCCCCGTCAGCGGCAGCGAGCACTCCTCGACGATCTTCGCGGAGCCGTCCTTGGCGTTGTGCTCCATGATCACGATGACCTTGCGGGCGCCGTGCACGAGGTCCATGGCCCCGCCCATGCCTTTCACCAGCCGGCCGGGGACCATCCAGTTGGCCAGGTCACCGCGAGCCGAGACCTGCATCGCGCCGAGCACCGCCACGTCGATGTGACCGCCGCGGATCATGCCGAACGACAGCGAGGAGTCGAAGAACGACGCGCCGGGGAGCACGGTGACGGTCTCCTTGCCGGCGTTGATCAGGTCGGGGTCGACCTCGTCCTCGGCCGGGTACGGGCCGACGCCGAGGATGCCGTTCTCGGAGTGGAGGACCACGTCCACACCGGGCGGCAGGTGGCCGGGGATGCGGGTGGGCAGGCCGATGCCCAGGTTGACGTAGTCGCCGTCGCGCAGCTCGGCGGCGGCCCTGGCGACCATCTCGTCACGGGTCCAGCTCATCGGGAGTCCGTCCCTGGTGCGGGCGATGGGGTGATCGTGCGCTTCTCGATGGATTTGTCGGCGGCCTGTTCGGGGGTGAGGGCGATGACCCGCTGGACGAAGACGCCGGGCAGGTGCACCTCGTCGGGGTCCAGCTCGGTCAGCTCCTCGACCTCGGCGATCGTGATCCGCCCGGCCAGGGCCGCGAGGGGGTTGAAGTTCCTGGCGGCCTTGTGGAAGACGAGGTTGCCGTGCCGGTCTCCCCTGGCCGCGCGGACGAGGGCGAAGTCGGTGCGGATGCCGTGTTCGAGCACGTATTCGCGGCCGTCGAACTCGCGCACCTCCTTGGGCGGCGAGGCGAGCGCGACGCTGCCGTCGGGGTTGTGCCGCAGCGGCAGGCCGCCGTCGGCGATGGGCGTGCCGACGCCCGCCGGGGTGTAGAAGGCGGGGATGCCGCTGCCGCCCGCACGCAGCCGCTCGGCCAGGCTGCCCTGCGGGGTGAGCTCGACCGTCAGCTCGCCGGCCAGGTATTGGCGGGCGAACTCCTTGTTGTCACCGATGTAGGAGGCGGTGACGTGGGCGATGCGCCCGGCCGCCAGCAGGACGCCCAGGCCGCCGCCGTCCACGCCGCAGTTGTTGGACACGACGCCGATGCGGCGCACGCCGGTGTCGTAGAGGGCTTGGATCAGCACGTTGGGGATGCCGCTGAGGCCGAAGCCGCCGACGGCGAACGACGCTCCGTCGTGCACGCCGGCCAGCGCCTCCGCGGCCGTGGCGAGCACCTTGTCTCTCCGCACGACGCTCCGATCGAGACCGTGTTCGCTCTGCGAACTTTTGTTCACTATTATTGCCTTCAGTATGTGTACCGGGTGGCTCGCCTGTCAAAGGTCGTCCCCGACGCCCCGGCGGCCGTACAGGCGGAGGAACCCATGGAGGAGACGTTGGAGCAGCCGGTGGAGCAGCCGGTGGAAGCGGCCGGGACGCTGGAGCGCGGGCTGGCCGTGCTGCGCACCGTGGCCGCCGACCCGGCCAGGCCCGCCCGCGCGACGGATCTGGCCCGCGCGACCGGGCTGGCCAGGTCCACGGTGGACCGGGTCGTCGGCACGCTCGTCCACCTCGGTTACCTGCGCACGGACGGCCGCGAGGTGCGGCTGGCCCCGCGCCTGATGGAGCTGGGCGAGGCGTACCTGGCCGGCGACGGGCTGCGCGACGCCCTCGCCCCGGCGGCCGTACGGCTGGCCGAGGAGCTGGACGAGTCCGTGTCGCTGGCCGTACGGGACGGCGACGAGGTGCGTTTCGTGGTGCAGGTCACCCGGCGGCGGACCATGTCGGTCAGCTTCCGCGTGGGCGACGTGCTGCCGGTCGACCGGTGCGCGGCCGGGCTGGCGCTGCTCGATCCGGACGCGCCGTGGGCCGAGGACGACCAGCTCATCGAGCCGGGGCTGATCGCGGTGGCGGTGCCCGTACGGGACGGCCGCGGCGCGGCGGTCTGCGCGATCAGCGTCGTGAGCCACACCAGCAGGCACACGGCGGCCGGGCTGCGCGACCACTGCCTGCCCGCGCTGCGCCGGACGGTCGAGGAGATGGAGACGACCCTGCGCGACCGCTCATCCCTGCCTCCGCCGCGCCTCGATCCCGGCCGCGAGGCGGCGGACGGTGCGCAGGCCGCCAAGCGGCAGCTCGGCATGGGGTTCCTGCAGTCGCTGGCGCGCGGGCTCGCGGTGCTGGTCGCGCTCGGGTCGGCGCGCGGCGGGCTGACGCTCGCGGACTGCGCCAAGGTCACGGGCCTGCCCCGGGCGAGCGTACGGCGGGCGGTGCAGACCCTGGAACGCCTCGGCTACGCCACCGCCACCGGCGGCGCCCGGTTCGCGCTGCTCCCCCGCGTGCTGGAGTTCGGCTACGCGCACCTGTCCGGGCTGACGTTCGGCGAGATCGTCCAGCCGCACCTGGCCGACCTGGTGGCCCGGGTCCGCGAGTCGGCGTCGGTGGCGGTGCTGTCGGGCGACGACGTCGTGTACGTGGCCAGGGTCCAGACCGTGAGCCTCATGAGCGTCAACCTCACCGTGGGCACGCGGCTGCCCGCGTACGCGACCTCCATGGGCCGGGTGCTCCTGGCCGAGCTGCCCGAGGAGCGGCTGGCGTCGATCGTGCCGCGCCGCCTGTCGGCCAGGACCGTCACCTCGCGCTCCGAGCTGCGGGCGCTGCTGCGCCGGGCGGCGGCCGACGGGTACGCGCTGGTGGACCAGGAGCTGGAGGAGGGCGTCCGGTCGATCGCGGTCCCCGTACGGGATCGGACCGGGCGCGTCGTCGCGGCGGTGAACGTCGCCACCCACGCCGGCCGCGCCACCCCCGCCGCCCTCATGAACGACGTGCTGCCCGCTCTCAGGGAGACGGCGGCCAGGATGGAGGCCGACCTGGCCCACACGCGGGCGGCGGCGGACGAGTGAGGATCCGGGATCGCCGGACCGCCGCCGGACGGCCGCACGCTGGCTAGTATCCCGGGCATGAAAGCCGCAGTGCGCGCCGAATACGGCCCGCCAGAAGTGGTGAGCATCGCTGAAGTGGATCGGCCGGTCGTCAGGGACGGCGACGTGCTCGTCAAGGTGCACGCGACGACGGTCAACCGCACGGACTGCGCGTTACGCGCGGCCAAGCCCTTCATCTGGAGATTCTTCACCGGCCTTATCACGCCGAAGGTGACGATCCTCGGCACCGAGTTCGCCGGCGAGGTCGAGGCGGTGGGCCGCGACGTCACCGCCGTCAAGCCCGGCGACCGGGTCTTCGGCTACAACGACGACGGGTTCGGGGCGCACGCCCAGTACATGACGGCCTCTCCGAAGGTCGCGCTGGCGCTCGTGCCCGAGGGGTTCACGTACGAGGAGGTCGTGCCCGGCACGGAGGGGTCGCACTACGCGCTCAACGTCATCAGGTCGGCGCGGATCGGCGCCGGGCAGTCCGTGCTCGTCTACGGCGCGACCGGCGCCATCGGGTCGGCGGCGGTGCAGCTGCTGAAGAACGAGGGCGCGGACGTGACCGCCGTCTGCGCGACCGAGCACCTCGACCTGGTCGCCGGCCTGGGAGCCGACCGGGTCGTGGACTACACGGCCACGGACTTCACCCAGGACGAGCGCACCTACGACGCCGTCATCGACGCGGTCGGCAAGACCACGTTCGGGCGGTGCCGGCGGCTGCTCAAGCCACGCGGGATCTTCGTCGCCTCCGACGTGGGGCCGGGGGCGCAGAACCTGCTCCTGGCGCTGGTCACCCCGCTGTTCGGCGGCAGACGGGTGGTCTTCCCCATCCCGAAGGACGATCCGGGGATGGCGGAGTACTTCAAGGAGCTGATCGAGGCGGGGACGTTCCGGCCGGTGATCGACCGGCGCTACCCGCTGGACGAGATCCTCGAGGCCCACCGGTACGTCGAGTCGGGGCGGAAGGTCGGCAACGTGGTGATCACCGTGTCGCATCCTGAGGAATAGCACGCGCGTACGCGCTCAGCGCTCATGGCCCGCCCGTACCGACTCGGGCGCCACGCCCTCGGTGACCGGCGAGCCGCGCCGGTGACCCTGGTCCCGGCGCCACGCCTCGAAGCCCGCCACCGTGGCGGCGAGCACCGCGGCTCCCAGCACGGTCCCGGCGACCACGTCGCTCACCCAGTGCACGCCGAGCGCGATCCGCGTGTAACCCACCGAAAGCACCAGGAACGCGGCGACCGCCCAGGCCACCCACCGCCCCCATCGGGGCAGCGAGGGCAGCATGAGCAGCACGATCACGCCCGCGCCGGCCGTCACGCCGGCCGCGTGGCCCGACGGGAAGGAGTCGCCGGGGGCGAGCGCGACGGGGTCGGGCAGGCGCGGGCGGGCACGGGCGACGACGACCTTGATCGCGAAGGCGAGCAGCCCGCTCACGGTCACGGTGGTGACCGCCCAGAGAGCGGTCCGCGGCGCGCCCCTGCGCAGCAGCCGGACCGCGTACGCGGCCACGGCGATCCGCCACGGCCACGGCCCGAACAGGTCCGTCCACACGATGAGCACCCGGGTCACGTCCGGGTTGGCCAGCGCGTACGCGTGCAGTTCCGCCGCGACGCCCGCGTCCAGCGCGTTGAGCGGCAGCTTCGCCACGACCAGCAGCAGGCTGAACGGGATCATGACGAGCGCGGCGGCGAGAGCGGCCAGGGTCAGCCGCGGTCCCAGCGCGTGGGCCGGGAGCCGCGACCTCCCCTCCTCGAAACGCATCCGCGCTCGGCTACCCAGGCGGGCGGCGTTGATGCCTGCCCGGACGCCGGCGAACCAGCCCTTCAGCGGCCGGGTACCGGCAGGAGCGCCAGGTGGTCGCTGGTGACGAGGTCGAACCTGAGAGCGAGCGAGACGAGCGCGTGGCGCTGCCAGTCGGCCTTGCCCTCACCGCTCTGCGGGCTCTTGACGTGCAGCTTCTTCTCGGCCAGGTAGCCGATGTGGAACCCGATCGCGGTCCGGCTCAGCCCCAGGTCCGGCAGCCGTTCCATGATCTCGGGGACCGTCGGGATGCGCGAGGTCGAGGGGTCGCGCAGGCGCGGCTCGCACAGCGCGACCAGGATGCGGAAGTATTTGGCGTTCTGGTCGAGGGGGTAGGCCACCTGCGTGACCGCGCCGCCGTCCGCGCTGCCCGGCGGCACATGCACGTGCCGCGGCGCGAACACCAGGAACGACACCGTGCCGTCCACGGCGGGCAGCATCACCCGGGAGAACTCGAACGGGATCGGCGCCCCCATCCGCCCCGGCGGCACCTTGACGAACTCCCCGCCGCCCTCGGGGTTCTCCACCACGTACGTCTTGAAGGTGCTGAGGTTGGACAGCATCCAGTAGTCGGCCACGGCGGTGATCCGGCCGGCCCGCCGGGACACGGCGGGGTCGTCGAGCAGCAGGTCGACGGGCGCGTTGGGCGCCCCACGCCCGAAGAACGCCTGCTCACCCGGCGCGAGCTCCAGCGAGTAGGGCCGGGCGTCCGTGGGCGCCGCCGCCATCTGGATCAAGATCGTGCTGTGCGACATCGCGCGTGACCCTACTCGTACGCTCCCGAAGGTGTCCAGGAAGATCAGACCGGCAACGACCGGCCGTCCGGCCGCGAGCGCTCTCGCGGCGCGGCGGCCGGCCGGTCGTTTCCGCCCCCGCGGCGGTCGTTCTTCCCGACATGACCCCAGTCGTTGTCGGCCATGTGACTTCCCTCCCGATACCGGGCGCTCTGCCTCGATCGTCCCGTCCTGCGGCCGTTTCCGTAACCTGGTAGCTGCCAGGGCGCGTGGACGGATCCACGGTGATCGACCATGATGAGGGGGATGACGGCTCCAACCCACGCGGGCCGCTACCGGATCGAGCAGCTCATCGGGGTCGGGGGGTTCGCCTCCGTCCATCTCGCGCACGACGAGGAGTTGCGCTCGTCCGTGGCGGTCAAGATCCTCGCGGACAACTGGTCCCGTCAGGCCGGCGTGCGCGAACGGTTCCTCCAGGAGGCGCGGCTGCTGCGCCGGGCCGACTCCCACCTGCTCGTGCAGGTCTACGACGTGGGTGAGCTGGACGACGGGCGGCCGTACTTCGTGATGACGTACGCCGACCGCGGCACCCT
Source organism: Nonomuraea fuscirosea (assembly GCF_035917475.1). Taxonomy (NCBI): domain Bacteria; kingdom Bacillati; phylum Actinomycetota; class Actinomycetes; order Streptosporangiales; family Streptosporangiaceae; genus Nonomuraea; species Nonomuraea fuscirosea. The sequence goes on from NZ_CP109074.1 coordinate 7,098,849, forward strand.
GGGCGAGCGGCTGACCGGCCCGCCGCTCCCGGTCGGCGAGGCGCTGGCCCTCATGGGCGAGATCTGCCAGGCCGTCGCGGTGCTGCACAGCATCGGGGTCGTGCACCGCGACCTGAAACCGTCGAACGTGCTGTTCTGCTCGCGGCCCCAGGGCGGGGAGCGGGTGATGGTGGCCGATCTCGGGATCGCGCGGTCCACCGACCATCTCAGCGGGCTGACGATGCCGGCGGGGTCACCGGGCTACCAGGCGCCCGAGCAGCTCTACTTCGACGGGGCGCCGGACGCGCGGGCCGACGTGCACGGGCTCGGCGCGCTGACGTACCGCCTGCTCACCGGCACGGTCCCGGCCAAGCCGGAGCTACGGGTGCCGCCCAGCGCGCTGCGGCCCGAGGTGCCTGAGGCGGTGGACGTGGCCGTGATGGCCGCGCTGGCCCCGGACCGGCGGTCGCGCTATCCGGACGCCGCCGCTTATGCGGCGGCATTGGCGTCCCCCACGCCTCTCCTCCCCGCGGCGCCGGACGCCGAGCGGCCGGAGGAAGCCGACGAACGTGAGCAACCAGGGCACCAGCCACCCGGCGACCGGCCGCCGGACGACGGCACACCAAACGGCAGGACATCTGCTGACGGCACATCCGGTGACGGGGCACCCGGTGACAGCGCACCCGGTGACAGGGCATCCGGTGACAGGGCATCTGGCGGCGGGGCATCCGGCGATGGCGCGTGGGCCGGGAAGAGGCGGCGCAACCTGCTCGTCGGAGGCGTCGCGGTGCTGACCGCGGTCCTGGCCGCCGCCACCACCGTGGGTGTCACGCTGGCCCAGCGGCCCGGCGGCACCCCCTCCCCCGGCGCCACCGCGACCCCGTCCTCCACCGGCGCGGACACCGGCCGCTGGCTGCGTCCGGGCTCCGACGTGCCGGATCGGTACCGGGCGCTGATCGTCGAGGCGGGCACGTACTGCAGCCTGCCGGGCCTGAGCCCGGCCCTGATCGCCGCGATGCTCAAGGCGGAGTCCGGCTTCGACGCCGCGCTCTCCGATCCGGCGAACGACGAGTTCGGCATCGCCAGGTGGACGCCCAGGGTGCTGTGGCACTGGCAGCCCGGCGGCCTGCAGAGCCCGATGCCGACGCCGCCGTTCGACCCGCGGCTGTCGATCCAGTCCATGGGGCGGTTCATGTGCCGGCTGGGCCCGCGGGTCGCCGACGTACCAGGCGATCCGGCGATGAACCTGGCCGCGCTCTTCCGCAGCGGCGTCGACCCGGTCAAGCGGGCCGGCGGTGTCCCGCCGAAGTGGCGCGGCTACACCGCCAAGGTCGCCCGATACATGCGCGACTACGAGCCTTCGTGAGGACGTGCTCGGTCAACGGGTGCGGTGGCCGGATTCGGACACCGGGCGGGAGCGACCGAAAGCATGAGTACTCTGCAAGGGCTTCAGCTCGCTCTATATTGGGCACAGTTGTCCACACACCTTCGCGACATGCTCCTACAGGCTCGCGCGCGGGTTCCCAGTTCTATTGCACTATGCAATGATAAAGACGGCGAACCACCAGGAACGGAGGGGTGGAATGGCGAGCGCCGACCGTACCGGCTTCTCCTGGATCGTCACTCAGCGTGACAACACGGCTGTGCTGAGTCCCGCGGGAGAGCTGGACCTGTCCACGATGGGAGAGTTCCGAGACGGGCTCACCCACGCCATGGAGTGCATCCGGCCGCCCCTCGTGGTCGTCGATCTGCAGGACGTCCCCTTCTGCGACTCCTCGGGGCTGAACACGCTGATCTGGGCCGCCAACACCGTCGAGGCGGCCGGCGGGACCTTCAGCCTGAGCGGGGCGCAACCGCGGATCACCCGGCTGCTGCGCCTGACGGGCCTGGACAAACGCTTCTCCCTCTGCGACACCTCCGCCGGCTCCTGACCGGCGGTCGCGAGCCCCGCGAAGGTAAGGCTGTCCCTGCCATCGCCAAGGGGGAGCTCTTCATGGTGTGCTCCGCCAGGGCCCGGCCAGACTGATCTTGAAAGTTCGGCCGAGCGCCCGACCGACTGGAGCAGGCCCCCATGCGTGTTCAAGGGAACGGCACCTCCCTGTACGTGGACGTCGAAGGCACCGCCCTGGAGCCCGACGGCTACGCGATGCGGGACAAGCCGACCCTCCTGCTGCTGCACGGCGGCCCCGGGCACGATCGCCTGGCCCGCGGCCACCGAGGGTGACCGGTTCTTCTCCCTGCTGCGCTCCTTCATCACCGGCTGACGCCGTCCCGGACCAGCGGCGTGACGTGGCGCGGGGGCAAGGTGACCGAACCGGTATGGCGTGAACCCGCTCCGGACGCGGGCGCGTACATCGTGAAAATCGGCACCCCCGGAGACCACGATGACCATCCGCCGGCTCACTCTCGCCCCCCTGGCGCTCGCCCTCGCCGCCGCCTCCGCCCTCGCCTCCGCCTGCAGCGGGCCGGGCGGTGAGCGGCCCGCCGCGGCTCAGCTCGCGCGACCCACAGGGGTGGTGACCGTCGCGCAGGCCAAGGACCTCCTCAAACGCTGGGACGCCGGCGTCAAGCGGGCGGAACTGGCGGGCGGCACCGACTACGGCGCGGTCGAGGCGGGACTGGCCGCCCGGATCGACAAGGCGAACAGCCGGCTGCGCGGCATGCTCGGCGAGAGCGTCCGCACCTCGCACGCCGCCATCGTCAAGCCGCGCTTCGCGATCCCCGCCAAGGGGGCGGCGAACCCGCCGTGGTTCATGGCCGACTTCGCCCGCAAGGGCGAGAAAGGGTGGAACCAGCTCATCTTCCAGCAGACGTCCGCCGGCTGGAAGGTGGTGGCGGTGTCCGGCACGACATCCGGGGCCAGGCCGCCGGTCGCGGCCCGCGACGAGCACGGGCTGGCGACCGTGCCGGCCGGCGGGGAACGCGGCGGGCTGGCCGCCTCCCCGCAGGAGATCGTGCGTGCGCACGCCCGCGTGGAGGCCACCCTCGACCAGGACGAACGCGCCCGCCGCCTGTTCCGGTCGGACGCCATGCCGCGCCGGCTCGGCCGGGCCAAGCTGGCCCTGCGGGAGAAGGCGCGCGGGCAGTGGACGATGACCCGGCAGTGCCGGCCGGCGTCGGGGCCGTACGCGCTGAAGACGGCCGCCGGGGGCGCCCTCGTCTGGTACGGGGTCACCTCGAAGGAGCGCTTCGTGGCCCGGCCCGGCGCCGGCCAGCTCTCCTTCACCGACCGTCCGACGGCCGCCGTCACCCACGGCAGGCGCTACACCAAGCGGGTCACGGTATCCTCCGCCGCCTTCTACCTCGCCGTCGTCCCCAAGTCCGGCCCCATCCGTGTCCCCTCGGAAACCGCCGGCTACCTCGGCTCCACCGGCTCCTGACCCACCCTCACCACAGCCGCCCGTCGTCGTGGAGGGCCTGAAAGACGAGAGCGTCGACGTAGGACACCCGGTGCCGGTCGGCGTAGCCGAACCAGGCCGTCTCCTCGACCTCCATGGACGGAGTGAGCGGGCCCCGGTGGCCGGCGGTGTAGCAGATCATCCGGAAGGGCCCGCGCTCCGGATGGCCGGCCGGGACCTCGAAGGTTCCGACGTGCACCATGGAACCGGCGTCGATCGCCGTGAGCAGTTCCTCGTCGATCTCGCGCACGAGGGTCTGGCCGTCCGACTCGCCCGGCTCGCGCATCCCGCCGGGGAAGAAGAACACGTCGCGGCCCCGGCTGCGCGTCATCAGCACCCGATGATCGCGCAGCAGGACCCAGGCCACCTTCTCCCGCACTCTGTCATCGTTCGCCATGGCTCGGCACCCTATCCGCGACGATGCCGGCGAGTGCGGGAGACTTGGGGAGTGAGTGTCGACAACGGCCGGCCGGGGCCGCCCGCTACGAGTGCGTCCATCGTGGTGCTCACGCTGGCGCGGCGGATCGAGACCGAGCTCAACGCCGCGCTCGCGCCGCTCGATCTCACGGTGCGGCGGCTGGGGCTGCTCGGGCACATCGCGGCGGTGCCCGGCGTCTCGTTCAGCGATCTGGCGCGGATGTCGGGCATCACGGTGCAGAGCGTGCACGCGGCGGTGAAGTCGCTGGCCGGCGCGGGGCTGGTGCGCGACAACACCGCGCGCGCGGGCTCCGCCTCCACGATCGAGATCACGCCTGAGGGGGCGCGGCTGCTCAGCGCCGCCAAGGAGGCGGTGGGGCGGGTGGACGAGCTGATGTTCGGGGCCGCGGCCGATCCGATCCAGCGCCAGGTCGGCGAGACGATCCGCGCCGCCTTCACCCTCTGACATCAACAGGAGCATCCCGCCATACCGGTTCAGGCGAGCGGCTCGTCGGCGAGGTACGGCGGCGCGGGGTCGTACTGCATGACGCGGCGCACGGCGCGGGCGTGCTCGCGGCCGTGCAGGCGGCCGGTGAGCCAGAGCGCGCTGTCGATGCCGGCCGAGATGCCCTGGCTGGTGAGCAGGCTGCCGTCCACGACATACCGGGCGTCCCGCACGACCGTGACGTCACCGCGTGCTTCGAGGTCGTCCTCGCGGCTCCAGTGCGTGGCCACCCGCCGCCCGCGGGCGAGCCCGGCGGCGTACAGCAGGAACGTGCCGGTGCAGACGCTCGTCACCCAGGTCGCCTGGGCCCCGGTCTTGGCGATCCAGGCGACGACGTCAGGATGGTCCGCCTCGACCGCGCGCGTGCCGCGCCCGCCGGGGACGAGCAGCACGTCCAAGGGCGGATGGTCGTCGAGGGTGTGGTCGGGCAGCACGCGCATGCCCTTGGCGCAGCGCACGGGGCCGGGGTCCTCGGCGATCAGCACCGCCGTGTCGCCGCCCTCGCGCAGCCGCGCGGAGACGGTGAAGACCTCCCAGGGGCCGACGAAGTCGAGCTCTTCCGCCCCGTCGAAGATGAGCAGTCCGTACGTGGTCACAGGTCGCCTCCCATGGCGGTGGAGTGGAATCGGTCCCGGTAGTCGGAGGGGGTGATGCCGACCCGGCGGTGAAACGTCCGGCGCAGGGTCTCGGCGGTGCCGAAGCCGCAGCGGCGGGCGATGGCCTCGACCGGGTCGTCGCCCTCGGCGAGCGCGCGCTGGGCCGCCTCGACCCGGACCCGCTCGACGTACGAGCCGGGCGGGACGCCGAGTTCGGCGGTGAAGCGGCGCTGCAGGTGGCGTGGGCTGATGCCGGCCCGCAGGGCGAGATCCCTGATGTCGTGCCTGGCGCCGGGGTCGGCGTGGATGGACGACACGGCGGCACGGACGGGGTCGCTGGCCGGCTGCCTGGACCACAACCCCACGCCGAACTGCGACTGGCTGCCCGGCCTGCGCAGGAAGAGGACCAGCCGCCTGGCCACGCCGTGCGCGACGTCGCGGCCGAGGTCGTCCTCCACCAGGGCGAGGGCGAGGTCCATGCCGGCGGTCACGCCGGCCGACGACCAGACGCGCCCGTCCCTGACGAAGATCGGGTCGCTGTCGACGGTGACCTCGGGGTGCTCCGCCGCCAGGCGTTCCGCTCGGGCCCAGTGGGTGGTCACCCGGCGGCCGTCGAGCAGGCCGGCGGCGGCGAGCAGGAACGCGCCGGTGCACACCGAGGTGGCCCGGCGAGCTCCCGAGCCGGCGGCGGTGATCCAGGACAGCAGCGCGGCGTCGTTCCTGGCCGCGTGGACGCCGGAGCCGCCGGCCACGACCAGGGTGTCCACGCCTTCGGCGGAGAGCGTGCCGGGTCCATGGCCGGCGTGCACGGGCAGGCCGCTGCCCGCCCGGACCAGGCCGGGTGCGGGGGCCAGGATCTCGCAGGTGTAGGCGCCGGCCTGGTGGAAGACCTCGTACGGGCCGGCCAGGTCGAGTGACTGGAAGCCGTCGAAGACGACGAAGACGACGCGGCGCTGTTTCACCGTTCCAGCTTGTGACCGGGCCGGACGTGGCGTCAACGACCGCCACCCCACAGATCGCGCCATCCCCGCCCCCTTCAGGGACCCTGAAGGTGCCGTGTTACGCTTCAGTCCGTCTGAAGGTTGGAGGGAGAACGATGGAACATCTGCTGTTGTCGGTGCACGTGCTCGCCGGCATCGTGTTCGTGGGCGGCTCGGCCGTCGCGACGAGCCTGTTCCCGCGCTACGTACCGGTGGCCGCCCCGGTCACCGTCCCCGTCACCGCTGTGGCTGATGAGAGCGTGGATGACGGGCGAAGCCGGGCCGTGGCGCTGGCGTTGCACCGCATCACCCGCGGCTACAGCCTGGCCGGCCTGATCGTGCCCGCCGCCGGGCTCGTCCTGGCCTTCGTGCAGGGGCGTACCGGCGAGATCTGGATCACCCTCGCCGTCGTCCTCACCGCCGCCGCCGGCTTCCTGCTCGCCGTGCAGATCTATCCACGCCAGCGCGACGCCCTGGCCACGCCAGGCGACCGCGCCCGGTTGAAGCCGCTGTCGATGATGGCCGGGTTCTACAACGTGCTGTGGACGATCGTCGTCGTGCTGATGATCGTCCGTCCCGGCGCGGGCGAGGGGGCCTGATGTCCGTCCGCGCGCTGCGGATCGCGGCCGCCGTCGAGACGCTGTCCCTGGCGATCCTGCTGACCAACCTGGCGACGGTGCACGAGCCGGCGGTCGCCTCGCTCGTCGGCCCCGTGCACGGCGCGGCCTACCTGGCCGTCATCGCCATCACCGTGCTGATCCCCGGCAGCGCCGCGACCGGCGCCCGCCGGCGCGCCGTCGTCCCGGTGATCGGCGGCCTGCTCGCCCTCTGGCGGCTCCGCGCACCCGCGCTGGACAAGCCCGTTTCCTGATCCTACGTTCGAGGAGGTTCACCGACCGCGCCCCCCGGATGAGGTGACGTCCCATGCCCCTGGATCACGCGACGACCGCACTGCTGGAGCGACTGGCCGCGCTGGGCGGCCCGCCGCTGCACGAGCTCGCCCCTGAGGAGGCCCGCACCGTCAGCGCCGGGCTGAGCGAGCTGAGCGGCAAGGGCCCCGACGTGGCCCGGGTCGAGGAGGTCACGATCCCGGCCGAGGACGGCGCGTCGCTCCCGGCCCGCGTCCTCGTCGCGAACGGCACCCCGCGCGGCGTCATCGTCTACTACCACGGCGGCGGCTGGGTGATCGGCTCCATCGACGAGTTCGACGCCCTGGGCAGGGAGCTGGCCGTGCGCACCGGCTGCGCCGTCGTGCTGGCCGGCTACCGGCTGGCCCCCGAGCACCGCTACCCGGTCGCCGCCCGCGACGCCTACGCGGCCCTGCTCTGGGCCGCCTCCGACATGCCGGGCCTGCCGATCATCGTGGCGGGCGACAGCGCGGGCGGCAACCTGGCGGCGGTGGTGGCGCAGCGGGCCAGGGACGAGGGCGGCCCGGCGATCGCGCTGCAGGTGCTGGTCTATCCCGTCACCGACTGCGACCTGGACGCCCCCTCCTACCAGGATCCGGACCGCCAGCTGCTGCTCACCCGCGACGGGATGGTCTACTTCTGGGACCACTACGCCCCCGACCCCGGCGCGCGGGCCGCCCCGGACGCCTCGCCGCTGCGGGCGGCCGACCTGTCCGGCCTGCCGCCGGCGCTCGTGCTGACCGCCGAGTACGACATCCTGCGCGAGGAGGGCGAGGCCTACGCCGAGCGGCTGCGCCAGGCGGGGGTGCCGGTGGAGTCCAAGCGGTTCGAGGGCCAGATGCACGTCTTCTTCACGATGGTGAACGTGCTGCCGGCCAGCGCCGAGGCGCTCGACCTGGTCGCCGCCGCCGTCGGGCGCAGCCTGGGATGAACGGACGGGCCCGGCGTGCGTGCGCCGGGCCCGCCCGTTCCCGTCATCCGGCGAAGAGCTGGGTGAGCTTCAGGAACAGCTCGTACACGCCGTACGCGAACGGCAGCCCCACCCAGAGCCACGCCACCACCTTCAGCCAGGTGTGCCCCTCGCTCATACCGCCTGTCCCTTCTCCGTCACCTGCGGGTCGAGCCGCTGCACGGGCTTCTCATGGAATCTCTCGTGCACCGGCCGGATCAGCTCGTTGGCGAGGAAGCCCACCACGAGCAGCCCGATCATGATGAACAGCGAGGTCGTGTAGAGGTCGGGCCCGGCCCGGCCGGCCGCCTTCTGGCTGTCGGCGATGGCGTTGATGATCAGCGGGCCGAGCACGCCGGCGGTGGACCAGGCCGTGAGCAGGCGGCCGTGGATGGCCCCCACCTGGTAGGTGCCGAACAGGTCCTTGAGGTAGGCGGGCACGGTCGCGAAGCCGCCGCCGTAGAAGGACAGGATGCCGATCGCGCACAGGATGAACAGCGGCTTGGAGCTGTCGCCGGCCAGGGCGATGGCGAGGTAGAGCAGCCCGCCGACGCCCAGGTAGACGCGGTACATGTTCTTGCGCCCGATCAGGTCCGAGGTGGACGACCAGACGAAGCGGCCGGCCATGTTGGCCAGCGACAGCAGCGCGACGAAGCCGGCCGCCGCGCCGACGGCGACGGGCGCCTGCGTGCCGGCGAAGAAGTCCCTGATCATCGGCGCGGCCTTCTCCAGGATGCCGATGCCGGCCGTGACGTTGCAGCACAGCACGACCCACAGCAGGTAGAACTGCGGGGTGCGGATGGCGTTCGCGGCGGAGACGTCCGCGCTGGTGATCAGCGGGCGCAAGCTGGCCGTCGGCGGGCTCCAGCCCTTGGGTTTCCAGCCGTCGGCGGGCACCCGGACGAGGAGCACGCCCATCGTCATGAACACGGCGTAGACGAGGCCGTGCACGAGGAACGTCATCGCGATCCCGCCGGTGGCGGTGCCGAACGAGGACAACATCTGCGCCGACCACGGCGAGGCGATGAGCGCGCCGCCGCCGAATCCCATGATCGCGATGCCGGTGGCCATGCCCGGCCGGTCGGGGAACCATTTGATCAGGGTCGAGACCGGCGAGATGTAGCCGATGCCGAGTCCGATGCCGCCGACGAAGCCGTAGCCGAACACCACCAGCCAGTACTGCCGGGTGGCCACGCCCAGCGCCGACAGCAGGAAGCCGGAGGAGAAGCAGGCCATGGAGACGAACATCGCCCAGCGGGGCCCGTTGCGCTCGACCAGCGTGCCGCCGAAGGCGGCCGACAGGCCGAGCATGACGATGCCGAGCTGGAACGGGAGCGCGCTCTGGGTGCCGGAGAGCCCGAGCGAGGATTCGAGCGGGGGTTTGAAGACGCTCCACGCGTACGCCTGCCCGATGGCCAGGTGCACGGAGAGCGCGGCGGGCGGCACGAGCCATCGGCTCCAGGTGGGTGCCGCGATGGTACGAGAACGACTGAGAAAACCTGCGGAGCTAGCGAACCTGGTCCTGTCTGCCACGCACCACGGGTACCACATACGGTATGCAGTATTTGAAAACCGTACAAGTTTTACGGCGAGCGGTCAGTTTGCGTCGATGAACGGCTGCCGACCCGTGAGCCGGAGAGCCCGCGATCATAATGGAAGCAACCACGAGCGGGGGGCGGCATGGTGACCAGCGGGCCAGAGGTGAGGATCGCGACCGGCGGCGTGCGCGGCCGGACCGGCGACGGCGTGTCCGTCTTCCTCGGCATCCCGTTCGCCCGGCCACCCCTCGGTGACCTGCGCTTCGCCGCCCCCGTGCGCGCCGAGGCGTGGGGCGGGGTGCGCGACTGCGTGGCGTTCGGGCCGCCGCCGCCCCAGCAGTCCATGCTCACGGACACGCCCGCGCGGGACCGCGCCGGGGAGAGCTGGCTGACCGTCAACGTCTGGACGCCGTCGCCCGGCCCCGCCGCGCGGCTGCCGGTGCTGGTGTGGATCTACGGTGGCGCGTACCGGGCGGGCGAGGCGGGCGACTCCGTCTACGACGGCACGGTGCTGGCCCGCGAGGGCGGCGTGGTGGTCGTCACGCTCAACTACCGGGTGGGCATGGAGGGGTTCGCCCAGATCGAGGGGGCGCCGGCCAACCGGGGGCTGCTCGACCAGGTGGCCGCGCTGGAGTGGGTGCGCGACAACGTGGCCGCGTTCGGGGGCGACCCGGGTCGGGTGACGGTGTTCGGCGAGTCGGCGGGGGCCGGGTCGATCGCCGCGCTCATGGCCATGCCGAGGGCCGCCGGGCTGTTCGGGCGGGCCGTCGCGCAGAGTGTGCCCGGCACGTTCTTCTCCGCGCCGCTGGCCGCCGACATCGCCTCCGTCCTGGCCGGCGAGCTGGGGCTGCGCGCCTCGGTCGCCGACCTCGCCGCCGTCGCGCCCGAGCGCCTGGTGGCCGCCACGGAGGCGTTCAACGGCAAGATGCTCCAGTACGAGGACCGCTGGGGGCCGGTGGCCCGCACCGTCACCCCCTTCTCCCCCGTCGTGGACGGCGACGTGCTGCCCCGCGACCCCTGGGCCGCGCTGGCCGGGGGCGCCGCCCGTGAGGTCGAGCTGGTCGCGGGCCACAACCGCGACGAGTACCGCCTGTTCATGGGCATGGGCCGGCCGCCTGCCTCCTGGGAGGAACGGGCCGACGAGCTGCTGCGGGCGTTCGCGCCCGGGATCGACTACCGGGCCGCCTTTCCCGGCGCCGAAGCCGAGGAGCTGTGCGAGCTGGTGCAGTCCGACTGGCTGTTCCGCATGCCGAGCCTGCGCCTGGCCGAGGCGCAGGCCGCCGGGGGCGGGCGGGCGCACGTCTACGAGCTGACCTGGCCCAGCCCGGCCGGCGGCGGCGAGCTGGGCGCCTGCCACGCCCTCGACGTCCCGCTGGTCTTCGGCAACCTCGGCAGCGGGATGGCCCGGTTCTTCCTCGGCGACCCGGTCCCGCCTGGGGCGGCCGAGGTGTCGGCGGACTTCCGCCGGGCGTGGACGGCGTTCGCGGCGGGCGAGGGGCCGGGGTGGGAGGCGTACGAGCCGGGACGGCGCCTGGTCCACCTCTTCGACACCCCGCCGTCGGTCGAGCCGTACCCGGAGGAGACCTCCCGCCGCCTGTGGACCGCCCACCGGTTCGGCACACTCCCGCTCCACGCCTGACCGGCCCTCGCTCACCGCGCGACCAACCTGCACTTCTCGCCCGACCGGCTCTGGCGCCGGCGCCCTAGGGAAAGCCCTAGGCCACCTCCCGTGGCGCGGCCGCCACGCCCGGTGGCAGCGTGCCGTGTGCGGGCTCGGGAACGTTCCCCGCGCCCGCACCGAGACGACACCGGGTGGGTGGACGACATGACCGAGCCAACAAGCGGGGTGGCGAAACAGGAGCTCCACGACTTCCTGCGCACCGCGGACAAGCTGACGCTCGACGACCGCAAGCTCCTGGTCCAGCAGGCGCTGCTGCTCATCGAGCAGAACTACGTGCACCTGCCGCTCAAGGCCGCGATGCACGCCGTCAACCCTGTGCAGCGGCTGCGGCTGCTCGCGGCACGGCTGAGCCGGCAGACCCCGGCGACCATGGGCCCGGAGTGGCGCTTCCACGCCGAGCTGTCGGAGATCTTCCACTCCGTACGCGACCTGCACACCAACTACCTGCTGCCGCTCCCGTACGCCGGCAAGATCGCCTACCTCCCGTACCTGATCGAGGAGTACTACACCGGCGACGAGCGCCACCACGTCGTCACCATGACCGTCGAGGGCTTCACCGCGCCCGGGTTCGGGCCGGGCGTGGAGGTCACCCACTGGAACGGCGTCCCGATCGACCGGGCGGTCGAGCACAACGCGGCCAGGTTCGCCGGCAGCAACCCGGGCGCGCGGCACGCGCGCGGCCTGCAGTCGCTGACGATCCGGCCGCTGCGCCTGCACGTGCCGCCGGAGGAGAGCTGGGTCGTGCTCACCTACGTCGGCGCCGACGGGATCCGCAGGGAGCTGCGCGAGAGCTGGCGGGTCAGCGACAACCAGCCGTCGTTCGTGGACGCGGACCGGCTCAGCGTGGCCGCCGTGGCCCAGGGCCTCGACCTCGGCGCGGACGAGATCGGCCGGGCCACGAAGATGTTGTACGTCCCCGAGGCCGTCACCCCGCTGGAGACGCTGGGCGGCGCCGAGCTCACGGCCGAGCCCGCCGCGCCCGGCGCGGATCTGCCCACGTCGATGCCCGGCTTCTTCCGGGCCAGGAGCGTCGTCACGCCGTCCGGCGTCTTCGGCCATCTGCGGATCTTCAGCTTCAGCGTCAACGACCCCGGCGCGTTCGTGCGCGAGTTCGTCCGGCTCGTCGAGCTGCTGCCGCAGGACGGGCTCGTGGTGGACGTACGGGACAACGGCGGCGGGCACATCTACGCGGCCGAGTTCCTGCTGCAGACGCTCACCCCGCGCCCGATCGTCCCCGAGCCGACCCAGTTCGTCACGACGGCGCTGAACCAGCGCGTCTGCGGGCAGCACAAGGAGAACCCGACCGGCGAGATCGACCTCGGGCCCTGGTGCCCGTCCATGGAGCAGGCGCTGGAGACCGGCGCGGTCTACTCGGGCAGCTTCCCCATCACCCCGGCCGACGGGGCCAACGCCATCGGACAGCGGTACTTCGGCCCGGTCGTGCTGATCACCAACGCCCTGTGCTACTCGGCGACCGACATCTTCGCCGGCGGCTTCCAGGACCACCGGATCGGCCCCGTCCTCGGCACCGACGACAGCACGGGCGCGGGCGGCGCGAACGTGTGGACCCACGCGCTGCTCAAGCTCCTGCTCGAACTGCCCTCACCCGTGCCCGGCAGCCCCTACCAGCCGCTGCCCGGGCAGGCGGGCATGCGGGTGTCGATCAGGCGGACGCTGCGGGTGCACGACCTGGCCGGCACCCCCGTCGAGGACCTCGGCGTGGCCTCCGACCACCGGCACCTGATGACCCGCGACGACGTCCTGCACGGCAACGCCGACCTGCTCGCCCGGGCCGGCGAGCTGCTGGCCGGGCTCCCGGTGCGGCGGCTGGACGCGCGGGTCACCGGGACCGGCCTGACGCTGTCGACCCGGCTGGTCGACCGGGCCGACGTGTACGTGGACGGGCGGCCGGCGGTGTCGGTGGACGTGACCGGGCCGGAGACGACCGTGACGGTGCCGGGGGCGGCGGGCGCGGGCGTCATCCGGGTGGAGGGGTTCGAGCACGGCGAACTGGTCGCCGCCCGGACGATCCTGCCGCAGTCCTGAACGAGTTGTCCGCCTGTCAACGTGCCCGGCCGGTGGGCGGAGTGCCGGTGGAGACGATGCGGTCGGCCTCGGCGACGAGCGGGCTGGCGCGGAAGCGCTGCCAGCCCGCCCGCAGGCGGCGCAGCTCGTCGCCGACCCGGGCCGAGGCGGTCAACCGGACGTCGTCGCCGAAGCCGAGTGCCGTGACGGCGGCCTGCTCAGGATCGCCCGCCCGCAGGTAGGCGTTGGCCGCCCGCAGGCCGATCAGCACGCGGGTGCGCAGCTCGACGGGGCGGCGGGCGTTCATGGAGGCGGTGAAGTGGCGGGCCGCGGCGGCGTGGTCGCCGAGCTGGGTGAGGGTGAGGCCGATCTGGTGCTCCAGGGATTCGTGCCGGTAGTTGCCGGTCCAGCCCGCCTCCTGGGGGGAGCCGGCGCGTTCGAGCTGGTTCTCCGTACGGCGCAGCAGGTTGAGCGCGTCCCAGCGGGTGCCGGCCGCCGCGTGCGCCTCGGCGCGCATCCCGGTGATCCAGGCCAGCGTGCGATGGGGGCCGTGCCCGCCGAGGGCGGAGGCGGCGGCGTCGGCCAGCGCCAGCGCCTCGCCGTCGTGGCCGAGCTCGGCCGCCTGCACGGCCATGCTGCGTAACGCCGTCGCCCGTAACAGCAGGTCGCCGGCCTCGTCGGCGAGCCGTACCGTGCTGATGTAGTAGCGCTGGGCCAGCGCGTTCGCGCCGGCGTCCATCGCCATGTACGCGGCCAGATAGCCCAGCTCGGCCGCCGCGGCGAACAGGTCCGGCCTGGTACGCCCGCTCGCCTCGCGCAGCAGCGGCGTGACCTCGCGCGACAGGTAGGCGGCGACCGCGACGCGGGCGTGCGCGCCACCGAACCGGTCGTCCAGGTCGGCGAAGGCGGCGGTGGCGGCCCTGATGCGGGCCACGTCGCCCGCGCCGGGACGGCCGGACGGGCCGGGGACGCGCCCGCGCCGTGGGGACATGCCGGGCAGGTTCGACAGACTCGACAGGGCGGCGAGCGTGAACGTGCCGGCGGTCAGCACGGTACGGCGGTTGAGCAGGTCGTCCTCCCCCAGCGTGACCAGCCGGGCGACCGGGTCGCCGCGCCAGGGGTCGTCGGCCGGCGGCGCGACCCCGGGGTCCGGCCAGCCGAGATGCGTGGGGCCGAGGTCGGGCCGGCCGAGCCGGCGCCGGAACGCCTCCACGGCCGCGTGCACCGCCTCCGGCCTGGGCATGGTGCCGGTCAGCCAGTGCCCGACGGCAGAGCGGTCGTAGTGGATCCGCTCCCCGGTCTCGGCGGCGACGGCGTTGACGTTCTGCGCGGTGGCGGCGTGGGTCCAGCCGGCCTGTTCGATGAGCGCGGCGAGGGCCCGGTTCACGACCGGACGGGTGCGCCGTGGCGGCATCGCAGCTTCACATCGCTTCACATCGCGGTGCCCTCGACGATGCGCCGTACGGAGCGCACCGTCAATAGTGCGGACCGTGACGTGGCGGCCCGGTCGAGGCCGTACGAGGCCGGACGAGAGGACAGACGGCATGACAGGCAGGGACGAACGCGGCGGGGCCGCGTACCGGGACGGGGCGGCTGTCGACGTTGCGCACGCCGAGTTGCTGGCCGCGCTCGCGGGCCGGCCGCTGGTCACCGTCGACCGCTACAGCACCGCTCTGCGCACCGGCTACACCGGCCCGGCCCCCGTCGAATCGCTGCGGCCCGCCCTGGGCATCGGCTGCTATTCAGCCTGGGACCCGGCCCTGCCCGGCATGGTGGTGGCGGCCGAGGACCGGACCAGGACGCGTTCCGTCGCCGAGCGGCACGGCTGGTTGCGGCGAGTGCGGCACGACGCCGCCCGGCACCTCGTCAAGCTGGACCGCCCGCCGGTCATCGCCAGCAGGTGCGCCGGCGCCCGGCTGTCGGAGCTGGCCGGCCCCGGGGCCACGGTGGCGGCGATCGGCGAGGGTGTGCGGGCCACGATCGAGGCCAGGCACCTGCTGGACGACCTGCTGCGCGCGGCCGGAGTGCCCGCCGTGGCGCGGATCCGCTGTGTGCCGGCCGAACGGCTGCCCGGCCTGGCCGAGCTGCGCCGGGCGGTCGGCACCGAGCGGGTCGTGGTGCAGGCGGGCGGCCTGGCCGGCGGGCGCGGCACCGTGATCGTGTCGGGCGACGCCGACATGTACCGCGCGGCCCGGCTGCTGGGGCCGTACCGCGTGTCCGGGTACGTGGACGGCTGGCCGTGCGCCGTCACCGCGCTCAGCGTCCCGGACGGCGAGGGCGGCGTCAGCGTGTACGTGGACCGCCCCTCGCACAGCGCGACCGGCGTCCCCGAGCTGGGCGCCGGCCCCCTGTGCCCGGCCGGGCGGGACTGGTCGCGCCCGTGGCCGGTGCCGGCCGCCGCGCTGCTCATCGAGTGCGCCGAGCGGATCGGGATCTGGGGCTGGCGCCGGTACGGCGTCGCCGGGCTGTTCAGCGTGCACGCGCTGCTCACGCCGGGCGAACGGGTGCTGGTGTCGGCGATCAAGTGGCGGCACGACGAGAGCGCCGAGGTGTCGGCGGTCAACCAGCAGGCCGTGGGGGTGCCGCCGTTCACGCTGGCGCACCTGGTCGTCATGCTGCGCGGCCGGGTCGGCTGGCTGGCGGACCCGCAGGAGTTCAACCAGCTCAGCCTGCTGCGGGCGACCGAACGCGGCGGGCCGTTCGCGGTCCGGGTGCGGCACCGGCACGAGTCCCCGGTACGGGTGGCGGCCGGCCGCGGCCCCGGCGTCTACCGGCTCGACCGCGAGGACCGCCTGCGCTGGGCCCGTCCCGCCGCGAACCCGGCCGATGCCCACGCCGACCAGGGCGAGTTCCTGCTGGCCGACCTGCCGGGCCCGGACGTCGTCTGTCATCCGGGCGCCGACCTGGCCACCATCGAGGCGGTCACGGACGGCGCCACCCAGCCCTTCCACGGCCCCGCCAGCGCCTCCCCGTTCACCCGCCGCATAGCCGCCGCCATCGAAAACCTCTGCCACCCCTGCGACCCATGACGTCAACCGCCGACCGAGGGAGACCAGGCGCGCCTTCACAGAGGCCGGCGCGAGCCCGATGGCAGCCGCACGCGCCTTCACGGAAGTCCACCGCGCCTGCGACCCGTGACGTCAGGGCAGGCCGATGGCGCTCTCCCAGAACCAGTTCCATCGGATCTCGTCGCGGAAGCGGGCCGACCCCGCCTCGTACAGCACGCCGATCGCCCCGTTCCCGGCGAGCGTCATATCGGAGTAGCCGGCGTGGTCGGCGTCGATCCTGATGCCGGCGTTCCCTGCGGCGCCGTCGTGGTGGCGCCAGGTCGTGCCCTCGTCGAAGGAGGAGCGCACGTTCATGCCCACCGGGTTGTTGCCCGTCTTGGGGGTGGCGGGCGCCGACAGCAGGATGCGGGTGTACGGGCCGCCGTCCCAGCGCTGGCGGAGCAGGGCGGGGTGGGTCGGCGGCGCGGTGACGGCGTCGTCGGCGCGGAAGTCGCCGTCGAAGGTCTCGCCACCGTCCGAGCTCGTGGCGCGGGCCAGTCCGTGCACGGAGGTCTGGTCGGGCACCACGCCGTTGCGAGCGAAGACGAGGATGCCGCCGTCGGTCCGCTCGACCAGGGTCTGCTCGCCGAGCTTGAGCACGGACTTGTCGTACGTGGCGGTCGCGCCGATCCGCCAGCTCGCGCCGTGGTCGTCGCTGTAGACCAGCCGCACGCTCTGCCGGTCGCCCACGGCGAAGTAGACGGGCACCACCAGCCGGCCCTGGTGCTCGCCCCGCGTGAGCTGGATGCCGTGCCCCGGCCCGGTGGCGAACCAGTCGCCGGGGCCGGCGGGGGCCTTGATGTCGCCGGACAGGTCGCGCGGCGCCGACCACGTACGTCCGTCGTCCCGGCTGACCTGCACCTTCGGGGTGCGTGGCGTGTGCTGTGCGGCGGTCGGCTCTGAGGTGGTGAACAGGAACACCGGCCCGGACGAGTCGGCCACCACGGTCGCGTTCCCCTGGAGGGCCGCCCCCGTGGTGCCGGCCAGGACCGTCCTGCTCGCCTCCCAGGTGCGGCCGTGATCGGTGGAGCGCCGCATGACGACGTCGAACGCGCCGTGGTCGGCGCAGTCGTTCCTGTTACGCCGTTCGGCGAAGGCGAGCAGCACGTCGTTGCTCGTCTTCACGACCGCCGGCAGCCGGTAGCAGGTGGTGACGTTCTTTCCAGTGGCCGGATCGGTGGTGACGGACTGCTTCCACAGGGTCTGCCGGTGCCACGTGTACGTGGGCGGCTGCGCGGCGGCGGGCAATGCGCCGACGGCCATGATCACGACGACGCCGGCCACGGCGCCGAGAGTGCGTAAGGAACGCATGCGTGCCTCCAACTCGGGTTTCGCGATCATGATGGCATCGGCGGCCCGGTCAGCGGGAGGTCTGGACGCGACCCCGGCCGGCAGGAGGTCAGGACACGGCCAGGTCGGTGGTAGGCCAGGACACGGCCGGGCCAGCGGGAGGCCGGCACGCGGTCGGGTCAATGGGTGGCCAGCGCGCGGGCCAGGGCTTCGAAGGTCTCCACGGGGGTGCCGGGCGGCGGGGAGACGCGCAGCACCGGCTCACGAAGGTGCAGCGGCGCTCGGGCGACCGGTACCACGCCGACCAGCAGGGACGCCTCGGTCGCTCGGGCGGCGGCGCGGGCGGCGGTGTCGTCGGGCGGAGGGCTGAGGGTGACGAGGGCGGAGGGCTCGTCCAGCGGCTCCGCCACCCGCCAGCCGCCCGCGCCGTCGAGCAGCCCGCGCGCCGTGCGGCCGAGTTCGGCCAGGTGGGCGTGGACGGCGGGCGGGCCGAGCTCGTGGTGCTCCCGCACGGCCACCCCCAGCCCGGCCCTGGCCGCGACGGCCGCCTCGGAGGTCTCGAACCGAGCCGCCCCCGGCACAGGCCTGGAAGCCTCCCCTACGGCCGGCCCGTCCCACGATTCCGGCGATTCGCCCCACGGCTCCATTGGGCTGTTCCACGACTTGCCGGACTCGGCCCACGACTCCGACGGATCGCTCCCTGACCTACCCGGCTCACCCCACGACCCAGCCGGCTCACCCCACGGCCCCGACGGGTCGTTCCAGATGTGGCCGGCGAGGGTCGGGGCCGGGGTGTCCATGGTGTCGGTGAGGCCGGGGACGATGAGGAAGCCGACGCCGCGCGGCCCGGCCAGCCACTTGCGCGACGTCCCCACGTACGCGCTCGCCCCCGCCCCCCGTACCTCCACGTGCCCCAGCGACTGGCACACGTCCAGCGCGAACGGCACCCCGGCGGCCCGGCACAGCGCCCCGGCCTCAGCAGCGGGCTGCACGACACCATGGTGAGAGCCGACGTGGGAGAGCACGACCAGGTCCAGGCCGGAGCGCAGCCGGGCGCGCAGGCCGTCCGGGTCGAGCCGGCCGGCGCCGTCCAGCGGCAGCTCGATCAGCCGCCAGCCCCGCCGCGCGGCCAGGCGGCGCAGCAGCATGAACGTGCTGCCGTACTCGGCACGGGTGCAGCCGACGCGGCTGCCGGGACCGAGCCGCCAGCCGCCCAGCAGCGCCGCCATCGCCTCGGTCCCGCTCTCCAGGAAGGCCACGTCACCGGGCTCCGCGTCCACCAGAGCGGCCAGAGAGGCCCTGGCTCCGGTCAGGTCGGGCGCCGCCCGGTAGCCGCCGAGCTCGCGTTCCCGCCGCAGCTGGCCGGTGACGGCGTCGAGTACGCGGTCGCTGGGCACGTTGCATCCGGCCGCGTCGAGATGGCCGGCGGGCGTCACGCTCCGTGCCGCCCGCCACGCCGCGCCGACGCGCCCGATCGCCGGCGAGACCGTCACGCCTCGGCCAGGACCAGGGTGAAGTCTCCAGCGGGATCGGTGTAGCGGCGGCCGATGCGGAAGCCGGCCGCGGCCAGCTCCGCGCGCAGCCCCTCGGGCCGGAACTTGGCGCTGATCTCGGTCCGCATCTCCTCCCCCTCCTCGAACGAGATCGCCAGCCCGAGCGCGTCCACCCGCACCCGCATGGCGCGGGTCGCCCGCAGCCGCATCTCGATCCACTCGTGCCGCTCGTCGAAGACCGCCACGTGCTCGAACGCCTCGGGCTCGAAGTCCGCGTCCAGCTCCCTGTTGATCACCCGGAGCACGTTCCGGTTGAACTCGGCCGTCACCCCGGCCGCGTCGTCGTAGGCGGCGACGAGCCGCCCGGTGTCCTTGACCAGGTCCGCCCCCAGCAGGAACGTGTCCCCCGGCCGCATCGTGGCCCGCAGCTCCTTGAGGAACACGGCGCGGGCGGCCGGGTCGAGGTTGCCGATGGTGCCGCCGAGAAAGGCGACCATCCGCCGCCCCTCGCGCGGCAGCAGCGCCAGGTGGCGTTCGAAGTCGGCGCACACCGCGCGCACGTCCACGCCGGGAAAGCGCCCGGCCACCCGCCGCGCCGCGGCCTCCAGGGTGACCGCGTCCACGTCCACCGGAGTGTAGCCGCGCAGCCTGCCCGCCGCCGCGAGCGCGTCCAGCAGCAGCACGGTCTTCTCGCTGGTCCCCGACCCCAGCTCGACCAGCGTGTCCGCGCCGCAGGCAGCCACGATCTCGGCCGAGCGGGCGCGCAGGATGGCCAGCTCGCGCCGGGTCGGGTAGTACTCGGGCAGCCGGGTGATCCGCGAGAACAGCTCGCTGCCCGTGGCGTCGTAGAACCACTTGGGCGGCAGCCACTTGGGCGAGGACGTCAGGCCGCTGGTGACGTCGTGTTCGAGCGCCTGGCGCAGGTAGTCGCGGTCGAGATGGTTGATCACACGCACGGTGGAGTGGCTGACGGGCACGAGGCCTCCTATAGGTAGATCACAACGGCTGGACGCGTACGTCGTCGCCGGCGACGGTCAGCAGGCTCCGCTCGGGCACGGCCCGCCAGCCGGGCAGGTCGTCGAGCGGCTCGCTGGCCACCAGCACGCCGTCGTCGAGTCGGCGAAGGAACAGGGTGTCGCCCCAGACGGTCGCGACGACGGACGCGCCGTCGCAGGCGAGCAGGTTGAGCCGGGCGGCGGGGTCCTTCTCCCCGGCCCGTACGACGACGTCGGCCAGCGCCTCACCCAGACCGGCGCCGGCGCGCCCGCGCTGGAACACGGCGGCGGCGACCCAGGCGGCGTCGCAGGTGCTCTCGGCGCCGTCGGCGAGGTCCTTGACCGCGTCACGCGCGACCCGGCCGTTGTGGCTGAGCAGCCAGGTCCCGTCGGCGAACGGCGCGGTCGCGGTCTCCTCGACCGGCATCCCCACGGTGGCCGAGCGCACGGCCGCCAGCAGGCAGGTCGAGCGGGCCACCGAGGCGAGGCCCGGCAGGTTGGCGTCGGTCCAGATGGGCACGGCACGCCGGTAACGCACGGGCTCCGGACGGGCGGGGTCGTACCAGCCCATGCCGAACCCGTCGGCGTTCACCAGACCGGCGCGCTGGCGGCGCGGCTGGTAGGACTGCCTGAGCAGCCCGTACCCGGGCTCGTCGATGAGCGAGGAGAGCGGGCGGGCGGCGCCCAGCCAGGCGGCGTGCCGGCACATGTCAGACCAGCTCCGAGCGGGCGCACCGGAAGCCGGTGAAGATCTGCCTGCGGATCGGATAGTCCCAGTTTCTGAACGTGGTCCGCACCGCCGCCGGGTCGGCCGCCCACGAGCCGCCGCGCAGCACCCGGTACTCCTCGCCGAAGAACACCTCGCTGTACTCCTTGTACGGGAAGCTGCGGAAGCCCGGATACGCCTGGAACCAGGAGGAGGTCCACTCCCACACGTCCCCGATCATCTGCTCGGCCCCGTAAGGGGAGGCTCCGCCCGGATAGGCGCCCAGCGGCGCGGGCCGGGCCGCGCGATGGCCGAGGTTGGCCAGCGAGGGGCCAGGATCGCTCTCGCCCCACGGGTAACGCCTGGCCCGGCCCGCCTCCTGGTCCCAGCCGCAGGCCTTCTCCCACTCGGGCTCGGTGGGCAGCCGCTTGCCGGCCCAGCGGGCGTAGGCGTCGGCCTCGTACCAGGACACGTGCTGGACCGGCTCGTCCATCGGGACCGGCTCCGTGCGGCCGAAGCGGTCGCGGTACCAGGAGCCGCCCTCCCTGGTCCAGAACAGCGGGGCGGTGATGCCCTTGCGCTGCCGCCACTGCCAGCCCTCCGGGGTCCAGAAGCGCTGGTCGTCGTAGCCGCCGTCCTCGATGAAGGCCGCGTACGCGGCGTTGCCGACGGGCAGCCGGTCGATCCAGTAGCCGGGCAGGTCGACCCAGGTGGCGGGGCGCTCGTTGTCGTAGGCCCACGGGAGCGTGTCGGTGCCCATGAGGAAGCGGCCGGCGGGCACGTGCACCTCGTCGGGGCCGCCGGCGCGCCCCTGCGGCAGTTCGCCCTCGCGGACGAGCCCCGGCTCCCGCGACAGTTGCAGCGTGGCGAGCATGGTCTCGTCGTGCTGGTGCTCGTGCTGGATCACCAGGCCGAACACGAAGCCGTCGCGGTGCAGCGGCGACGGGCCCTCCAGGTCGACCCGGTCGAGCACGTCGAGCACCCGGCCGCGCACCCCCTCGATGTAGCGGCGGGCCTCGGCCGGACCGAGGAACGGCAGGCTGGGGCGGTCTTTCCGCGGCGTCTTGAACGCGTCGTAGATGTCGTCGATCTCGGGGCGCAGCGGCGTGATGCCGCCCGCCTCGCGCAGCACCCACAGCTCCTCGTAGTTGCCGACGTGGGCCAGGTCCCACACGAGCGGCGACATGAGCGGGGAGTGCTGCCGGATCAGCAGGTCGTCCTCCGCCTCCGTGTAGGCGAGGGAACGGTCGCGCACCGCGATGAGCTGCGCGGCGATGCGTTCCTTGAAGTCGTTCATAGCCATCCTTCGTTCGGTCCTTCGAGCCAGGGCGTGCCCGTGGGCCCCGGCTCCATCAGGTCGGTGGCGGGTGAGCGGCCCGTCGTCACGTGCCGGTCGGCGAACGCGGCCACCTCGGCCACCAGGCCGGGGCCCGCGCCCAGGCGCGGCAGGGCTTCGAGCGCGGCGCGGAAGCACGTCTCGGCCGCCCGGCGCAGCACCGGGTCGGCCAGCCCGCACCGCGCCGCCCGCTCCCACGCCTCCGCGTCCGCCCCGCTCTCCCGCGGCTCCTGGTACGGCCGCACGGCGGCCATCGCGGCGTCGGCGGCCCGGTCGTCGGAGATGAGCGCGTGGGTCACCGCCACGCACACCGGCCAGGCCGACAGGTGCTGCGCGTCCAGGTAGCGGATCTCCAGCCAGCCCCGTGGGCGTACCGGCGGGAAGAGGGTGGTGGCGTGGTAGGCGAGGTCCTCGGCCGTGGGCGGGCGCGCGCCACCCTCCATCCCGCCGCCCGCCACCCGGCCGCGCTCCAGCCAGTCGCGGAACGTCGAGCCGTCGCGGACGGGAAGGTAGCGCTCCTCGTCCTCGCGCACCAGCATGAGCCGGGCGTCCAGCAGGTATTCCGCCCAGTCCGCGGCCGGGTCGCCGGTGGCGGGGACGAGGGCGGTCCTGCTGGGGTCGAGGTTGTTCCACACGGCCTGGCGGCCCGACATCCAGCCGCACGGCCGGCCGCCGCTCAGCGGGGAGTTGGCGAAGGCGGCCAGCAGGACGGGGCCGAGCGCGTGCGCGCGTTCCCACCGGATCGCCGGTTGCGCGCCCAGGTCCAGGTTGACCTGGATGGACGCGGTCGAGCACATCATCAGCGCCCCGTACGGCAGCCCGAGGAAGGCGGCCATCGCGTCGTAGCGGGGGCGGTTGAGCTGGCGGCGCGCGGGGCGTACCGGATCGAGGCCCACCCCGCCGAGGACCAGACCGGAGGCGCGCAGCCCGGCGCGCACGGCGGCGACGTCGCCGGCCAGGGCGGCCAGCGCGGCGGGCAGCGGGCCCGCGGGCCCCGACAGTTCGAGCTGGCCGCCCGGCTCGAACGTCACCCGGCTCCCGCCCGGCAGCCGCGCGGGCAGGGCCCCCTCGACCTGCGCCAGCGCCACGTGCCTGGCGGGCTCGGCACGGTCGAAGACCAGGAACTCCAGCTCCACGCCCACCCGGTCGGAAGTGGCGGGCTGGAAGCAGCGGCGCGCGAAGTCCGCCACCTCCGAGGCGTCGCGCAGCGGCGTGCTCTCGGCCGTGACCCCGATCATCGTCTTCCCTTCGCCGGCGACGCAGGTCACGACTACAGATCCGCGAGGCGCGCGATCGTTACAGACGACTTTTCGTGTAACGGATGCGGCCCGGCGGGCACTAGGCCACATGGAGCAGGGACCACCGGAGTGCGACGAGGTGCTGGCGTCACTCACCGACTATCTCGACGACGCGCTCACCCCCGGCCGGCACGAGGGCGTGGCGGCGCATCTGGGCGCGTGCCCGGGGTGCGCGGCCTGGCTGGCGCAGCTCCGCGCGACGATCGCGGCCCTGGGCTGCCTGCGTGACGGCGTCGTCCCGCCGCCGGTGCTGACCGCGCTGCGCGAAAGCTTCAGCCGGTAGGAGCTCCAAGGGCAGGCGCGGACGGAGGCGTGGCGGGCCCGGTCGGCGGGGGCCGCCGCTTCGTTCAGCCGCCGTGCCGCTCGCGGAAGGCGGACATCAGCCGGTCGCGGACGCCGGCGGGCAGCTTCTCCGGGGGCTGGTCACCCAAGACCCTGATCGTGGCGCGGAACTGCTCGAAATAGCGCTCGCAGTGCTCGCAGCAGGAGAGATGCGCCCGTACGCCGTCGTGTGACGGCCGGTCGAGGGCGTCTTCAAGGTAGGCGGTGAGGAGTTCCACCAGTTCGTCGCAGGTGAACCGCTTCACGACGTTGACCGCCCTTGTCTCTGGGATGAACCGTTTCACTTATTGTCGCCGCTGAACGGACCGGATGGGGCCGTCAGCGGTTTCCGTTACTGTTCGGCCTGCTTGACGGAGCCGTAGTAGTCCGCCAGCCAGCCGCGCACCGCCGTACGGGCGCGGTGGAGCAGCACCCGCTGGTTGGCCGCGGAGATCTCCAGGATCTCGCACACCTCGTCGGAGGAGTAACCCTCGACGTCACGCATGGTGATCACGACCCGCTGCCGTGGCGGCAGCCGCCCCAGGGCCTCGGCGGTCAGCGCGCGCACCTCCGCGGCCAGCGCCGCACCCTCGGGCGACGGCCAGGCCGCCCCTGGCTCGCCCCAGCGGCCGCCGTCGGGGAACGACACACCGTCGGGGAAAGGGGCGCCGTCGGCCTCGAAGGCACTCCACGGCAGGGTGCGGCTCTCGCGCATGCCGCGCTTCTTCGCCGTGTTGACCAGGATGCGGTAGACCCACGTCTTGATCGAGGAACGGCCCTCGAAGCCGTCGATCCCGTCGATCACCGCCAGCCACGTGTCCTGGAGGACCTCCTCGGCGGACGGGTCGGTGGACACGTAGGATCTGGCGACCCTCAGCATGCCCCTGGACCAGGTGTCGAGCAACGCCGCGAACATCGTCTCGTCGCCCGCGCGCAGTGCCGTGACGACGACGTCGTCCGGTGGCAGCCTCCCGCCCGCGAAAGCCCCCACGATCGCTCCCCCTCCGGTCGGACGCTGGGACAACTTCTCACCTCAGAACCAAACCGGGAGTCCGGTGTCTTCCACGGTGGAAGGACTCGCTCAGGCTAGACTCCACCACTGACGTTTCCCCGATGGACGGGGCATAGCCATCTCCGGTGCGTATTGTCGTGAAATCGGGCAAAACGGTATACGGAGGAGTAAGCCTCGGCGCACGGGTGAGGAGCATCACATGCGGCGGCGGTCGGAGAGACTGCTCTACGCGGCGAACGGGGTCGATCTCCGGGTCGCCGACGTCGAGCTGACCGGCGGTGAGCGCGTGGAGCGGCCCTTCATCCGCACGCCACGGGCCGCCGGAGCGGTCGTCTTCCACGGCGGGCGGGTGCTGCTGCTGTGGCGCCACCGGCCCATCACCGGCACGTGGGGCTGGGAGATCCCGCTCGGCGAGATCGGGCCGGAGGAGGAGCCCGAGCAGGCGGCGGCGCGGCACGTCGAGGAGCAGACGGGCCTGCGGCCTGGGCCGCTGCTGCCGCTGATGCGGATCCGCCCGGCCGGCGACGTCGCCGACTGCGAGCACATCGTCTTCGCCGCCCACCAGCCCGAGCCCGCCCCGGCCCCGGTGACCGCGCCGGAGGCCCGCGACGACGCGAGCCAGGACGACGGCGACGAGGGCCGGGAGCGGGCCGAGTGGGTGCCGATGCTGCGGGTCCAGGCGCTGATCGAGGAGCAGGCGATCACCTCGGCGACCACGTCGGCCGCCCTCCTGCACTTCCTGGCCGACCTCCTCCAGGCCCGCCCGGCCCACTAGCCGGTGTCGATCACCGTTCGCCCGCCGGTTCCTGCACCGGCTCCGCGCTCCCGGCCCGCTCTGGAGCGGCTCGCAGCCGGTCGCGGCGGTTGGCGAGCAGGCTCGTGGCCGTCACGACGGCCAGGACGGAGACGATCACCCCGAGCGAGGCCAGGGTCGGGATCTCCGGCACCTGGGCCCACACGCCGTGCGCCCAGTGCAGGAGCAGCTTGACCCCGATGAAGGCCAGGATGACGCTGAGCCCGTGGTTCAGGTGGCGCAGCTTGGTCAGCACGCCCTTGAGCACGAAGTACAGCGCACGCAGCCCCAGCAGCGCGAACGCGTTGGTGGCGAACACCAGGAACGGGTCCTCCGTGACGCCGTACACGGCCGGCACCGAGTCCACCGCGAAGACGATGTCCGTGGCCAGGATCGCCACCGCCGCCAGCGCCAGCGGGGTCAGCGCCAGCCGGCCCTGCTCGCGTACGGCGAGCCGGGAGCCGCGGTAGTCCTCGGTGACCGCGACGAAGCGCCGTACCAGCCGGACCGTGCGCATGGAGGAGATGTCCACCTCCTGCTCGTGCCCGGTCATGACGTCCTTGAGGATCTTTCCGGCGGTGAGGATGAGGATCGCGCCGAACAGCAGGAACGCCCACGTGCCGCTCTGCAGCGCGGCGGCGCCCAGCGCGATGAAGACGGCGCGCAGGACCAGCGCCCCGACGATGCCGTACAGCAGCACCCGCCTGGCCAGCGCCTGCGGCACCGCGAAGGCGGCCAGCAGCAGCATGAACACGAACAGGTTGTCCACCGACAGCGACTTCTCCACCACGAACCCGGTGAAGAACTCGGCCGCCACGCCGCCCCCGTGGTCGGCCCACAGGTAGACGCCGAAGAGCACGGGCAGCAGCAGGTAGAAGACCGACCAGCCGACCGCCTCGCGCATCCGTTCCTCGCGCGGGCGGCGGGTGAGGATCAGGTCCAGCGACAGCAGCAGCACCAGGGCCGCGACCGTGATGGTCCAGAGAGCGGGTGAGGCGATGGTGGGCAGCGCGACGGCATGCGAAATCGTCCCCGCGGACATGGGAAACCTCCCTCGAACGCACTTCTCGTTCGAGGTCTCCTTCACCCTTGCGGGCGGCCGCCCGGGGACGCCCGGGACGTCCGTACTGACCGGGTCGGCACTTGGGAAGTACTCCCCTCGCCGCGTTCAGAGTAGATGAGATTCGGACATCGCGACACCCCGGCCGTCCCGGGCGGCGGCGATCACGCGTAATCCGGTGCTGCCGGCCGGCCCGCATGAGCCGGGTGTCGCGCGGTTTCGCCCGCGCGGGCGGCCGGGCGGCTTGACGGGCCAATTGAACGACTTTTTCAATTCCTTCATGGGACGCATCGCTGGGGTCACCGCCGCCGAGACGCGCGAGCGGTTGCTGCGCGCCGCCGCCGACGCCTTCGCCGAGCACGGCTACGACGGCACCCGCGTGGCGGACATCGCGGCGGCGGCCGGGGTGAGCAACGGCGCCCTCTACGCGCACTTCGGGTCCAAGGCCGAGCTGCTCGTGGCCGCGTTGCGGGCCCACGCGCGGCGCAGGCTGGAGAGCCTGTTCGCCGGCGACCCCGACCGGTCGGCCACGGACCTGCTCCTGGAGCTCGGCCGCGCCCTGCCCCGCGACCGCGACCCCGACGGCTACCTCATCGTGGAGGCGCTGGTCGCGGCGCGCAGGGACGAGAGCGTGGCCGGCCCCATGCGCGACTACATGAGCGAGCGGGCGGAGTGGATCTCCGACCTGCTGCGCACCGGGCAGGGCGACCGGGAGATCGACCCCGGGCTGTCGCCCGACGCCCTGGCCCACTTCTGCCTGCTGCTCGCGATGGGCAGCGCGGTCGTCACGCCGACGCTGCACCACGTGGACGACGCCGAGTGGACCGCGCTGCTGACCCGGATCATCGCCGGCCTGGCCCCGCTGGACCGGACCGCCGGGAACGGGCCCGCGTGCGGGTGCCCGGATGAGACGGTGGGCGAGCCCGTGAACACGTACCTGGACGAGCCGTCGGAGCGGCTCGCCGACCCGACGGAGATCGCGTGAAACTGCACATCGACCCCGAACGTTGCCAGGGCCACGGCCGCTGCTACGACCTGGCCCCCGAGCTGTTCGGCGAGGACGACGAGGGCTACGGGCGGGTGCTCGGCGACGGCCTTGTGGCCCCTGACCAGGAGCGGGACGCGCGCCTGGCGGTGGTCAACTGCCCCGAGCAGGCCATCGAAGCCGACCCGGCCTGACCCCGCCGCACAACTCAGCGCCCGGCGCGGGCTCAGTGCCCGGCGCGCGACGGCGCGGCCGTCGAGGTGCGGACGATCAGGTCGGGCTGGAAGACGACCAGCCGGTGCTCGTGACCGGCCGGCTCGTTGGCCTCTTCGAGCAGCAGCTGCGCCGCTGTGTGGCCGAGCTGCTCGCGCGGCTGGCGGATCGACGACAGCGGCACGGCCGCCGCGGCGGCGAAGTCGATGTCGTCGTAGCCGATGATGGCCAGATCCTCGGGAACCCGCAGGCCCCGCTGCGTCATCTCCTGCAGCACCCCGATCGCGACCAGGTCGTTGGCGCAGAAGACCGCGGTGGGCCGTTCGGCGGCGGGCAGGCCGGCGATCTCCTGGCCGGCCGTCCTGCCGGTGGCGACGGTGAGGTCGGGCAGGGGGATCACGGTGAGCGCGTCGCCGGGGCCGAGCACGCTCGCCAGGCCGTCGCGACGCTCGCGCACCTGGCGGACGGTGAACGGGCCGCCCGCGTAGGCGATGCGGTGGTGCCCCTGCTCGCGTAAGTGCCGGCCGGCCAGCCGCCCGCCGAGCACGTCGTCCACCGCGACGGCGCAGCCCTGGCTGTAGCGGGCCGAGCTGTCGAAGCGCACCACCGGGATGCCGCGGGCGACGAGCCGGCGCAGCCGTTCCTCCTCGCCGCGGTCGTTGACCGGGGTGATCAGCACGCCGAGCGGCCGCTGCTCCTCGAACGTCGCCAGCAGCCCCGCCTCACGGGCGGCGTCCTTGCTGCTGGTGAAGACCATCACGGTGACGTCGGCGCCCTGGGCCACGCCCTCGACGCCGCGCAGCACGTCGATGACGAACGGGTTGGCCAGGTCGAGCGCCACCAGCCCGATGGTGCGGCTGCGCCCCTCGCGCAGTTGCCTGGCGGAGCCGTTGCGCACGTAGCCGAGCCGCTCGATCGCCTCCCGCACCCTGCGCAGGGTGTCGGGCGCCACCAGCTCCGGGCGATTGAGCGCGTTGCTCACGGTGCCGACGGAGACCCCGGCGAGCCGGGCGACCTCTTTGATGCTCGACATCGTCCCTCGCCGCGAGCCTTGTGCGTCGCTGCGATCATAGCGCAGCCGTTGCCGACCGTCATGGAACGGTACACGAACGGCCGGCCGCCGCCCGCGCCTCGCGACGCGGCTACAGTGATCTTCTTCGGTTCCGCTTGACCGCCGTGCGCATCCATGCCTAGATCAAGTGCATCCGTCCCGCCCCACCCCCCGGAGGACCCGCCGCATGGCCTCGGCTGGAACGCGTACGCCGTGCTGACCCCGCCCACCGATCCGGCCGTGTCGCGCAGGCGGCGCCGCGGGCTGGTGCTGCGGGTCTCCACGGTGCTGGCGGGCGTCCTGCAGCTGGCCCTGGCCGGTTTCCTGATCACGCTGCCGGGCGGCTCCACCACGCTCGATCCCTTGCCCGGCTCCGAGCACGACCGCCGGCCCGAGGCCGTCCGCGTGCCGATGGCCGCCGCCACCCCGCGGCCGACGGCCTCCGGCGTGCGTCCCTCCGCGCCCACTCCGCGCCCGACCACGTCCTCGTACGGGGTGACGTCCCGTCCGACCCCGGCCGGCTCGCCGAAGACCGCCCCCACCACGACGGCCGATCCGGAGGCCACCGTCTCCCCTGCCGGCCCGGCCGCCACCAACGCTCCCGGCGCCTCCGCGCCGCCCGCCACGCGCCGGCCGGGGCCCGCCCGCAAGCGCGGCTACGTGCCGCCGGCCCCGGCGCTCAGCCCGGCGCCGCGGATCGTCTCCACCTTGGCGCCCCTGGTCAGGCAGCCGAGGCCGCGCGCCACCCGGACACCGTCCCCCGGCAGCGTCCCCGGGAGCGCCTCCGATCAGACCTGGTACTAGCCCCTCGGCTCCACCCCCGGCTCCACCCTTCGTAGGTGCCGCTCCACCCCCCGCCGTTCCTACCGTTCGAGGCATGGACAAACGGTTCGAACTACTGAAGTGGCTGCTGGACGCCACGGGGGGAAAAGTGAACGGAAAGTTCTTGATCACGCTCGTCGTCGTGGGCCTGGTGGTGCTGGCCGGGTTCGTCGCGTTCCGCCTTATCGTGGTGGAGATGATTCTCAGCCTGAGGGACTCCCACTAGGTCATGCGCGAGGTGTGGGCGCGGGTCGCGCGGCTGCTGGCCGCGGACGACCCCGAGACGGGGCGGCTGGCCAGGGTCCTGATCAGCTTCGCGCTGGCGTGGTCGCTGGTGGTGGCCGCGCCGGTCCGCGCTCCCGTGCTGGTGTGGTCGGCGCTGGGCGTGGCGATGGCCTGCTGGCTGGCGTTCGTGCTGCTCGACGGGCGCCGGCCCCGGGCGGCCGTGGGGCTGCTCGCGGCCGGGTCCGCGGTGGCCTCGGCGGTGACCGGGTCGGAGTCGGCGGCGCCCACGGTGTTCACGTTCGCCATGCTGCTGCTGTTCGTGGCGCACCTGACGCCGCCCGTCACGGCCGTCGTCGCGGTCGCCGCCGTCGATCTCGTGCTGATGACGGGGAACATGATCTGGTTCGGCCAGTCGGCGCGGTCGATCGTGACGCAGGGGGCGGTGATGGTCTGCACGGTGCTGTTCGCGGCGCAGCGGCGGCAGTACCGGCGCGCGCTGCAGGACCGGGCCAGGGCGCTGGCGCTGGACGAGCGCGCCCGCATCGCCAGGGAGTTGCACGACGTGCTCGCCCACTCGCTCGGCGCGCTGGGGGTGCAGCTCGACGTGGCCGAGGCGCTGCTGACGGAGCGGGGTGACGTGGCGGGGGCGGTGGCCAGGATCAGGCGGTCGCGGGGGCTCGCCCGTGACGGGCTGGTCGAGGCGCGGGCGGCGGTCGCGGCGCTGCGCGAGGACGTGCCGCCGCTGCCCGACGCGCTCAGGCTGCTGGTGACCGAGCATCGCCGGGACCACGACGTACGGGCCGAGCTGCGGGCGACGGGCACGCGCCGCCCGATCACGCCGGCGGCGGAGGTCTGCCTGCTGCGCACGGCGCGCGAGGCGCTCACCAACACCGCCAAGCACGCGCCCGGCCGCCCGGTCACGCTCGACCTGTCGTACGGCGACCAGTCCGTCCGCCTGACGATCCGCAACCCCCTCCCGCCCGACCTCCCGAGCACCCCCGCGGCACAGAGGGAAATGCCCGTCACGTCCGGGTACGGACTGTCCGGCATGCGGGAGCGGGTCGCGCTGGCGGGCGGGACACTGGGCGCGGGCCCGGTCGGCGGGTTCTGGGAGGTACGGGCGGAGGTGCCGGAGTGAGGGTCCTGGTCGTCGATGACCAGCAGGCGATGCGCGAGGGTCTGGTGGCCCTGCTCGGGCTGGTCGACGGCGTGGAGGTGGTCGGCGACGCGGCGCAGGGCGAGCGGGCGCTGGCCCTGGTGGCGGAGCTGGCGCCGGACGTGGTGCTGATGGACCTGCGCATGCCGGTCATGGACGGCGTGGAGGCGACCAGGCGGATCGTGCGCGACCATCCGGCGGTGGCGGTGGTGGTGCTGACCACGTACGACGACGACCGGTCCGTGGACTCCGCCCTGCTGGCGGGGGCGCGCGGCTACCTGACCAAGGACGCGGGGCGGGCGGAGATCGCGGCCGCGCTGCGGTCCGCCGCCGCCGGGCAGTCCACCTTCTCCGCCGCCGCGGCCAGGAGGCTGGTGGAGGCGCTGTCGCGGGGCGTGCCCGAGCCGGTGACGGAGTGCCCGGACGGGCTGACGGCGCGGGAGGTGGAGGTGCTGCGGCTGATCGCCCGCGGGCTGAGCAACGCCGAGATCGGCGCCCGTCTGTTCATCGCCGGGACGACCGTCAAGACGCACATCAACAACGCCTTCGCCAAGATCGGCGTCCGCAACCGCACCGAGGCCGCGAACTACGCCCGCGACCGCCTCACCTGACACCCCACGACGCCCGATCCCGGTCACACCGGCGTCGGACGGGTCGTGCCGGTGGATCTTGCCGCGCGGTCGCCCGGGGGCGGCGTGATGGGCACCGGTAGATTCGTTTGTCCGGAGATGCCCGACCTGAGGAGCCCCCGTGACCATCCCCCATCTGATCGGCGTCCATCCGGCGTGGCTGCCGCCCGAGGCGTTCTCGGCGATCGGCTCGCGCCGCACGCTCGTGCAGGCCGACGAGTCGGCGCCGGCCAGGACCGTGCGGGCCGAGGTGGCCGACGCCTGCGCCCGCCACGGCGGCGCGCTCGCGGGGCCGGGAGAGGCGGCCGACCTGGTGCTCGCGCTCACCTCGGCCGGCCCGTTGCCGCCCGCCGCGCGGGCGGTCGCCGGGCCGGAGATCGGCGCCGAGGGTTTCCTGCTGGGCCGCCAGGACGGCGTCACGGTGGTGCTGGCCGACGACCCGGCGGGCCTGCTGTACGGGTTCTTCGAGGTGGTCAGGCAGGGTGCGGCCGCGTTCGGAGCGTCACGGCCGGCCGAGGTGCACCGGCCGGCGCTGCGCCGGCGCATGCTGGACCACTGGGACAACATCGACGTGCATCCGGTGATGGGCCAGGTCGAGCGCGGTTACTCGGGCGGCTCGATCTTCTGGCGGGACGGCGTCCAGCACGAGGACCTGTCCCGGGTGCGCGCCTACGCGCGGCTCCTGGCCGCGACCGGGATCAACGCGGTCGGGATCAACAACGTCAACGTGCACGCCACCGAGGCCCGCCTGCTCACCGACCGGCTCGGCGAGGTGGCCGCCATCGCGGCGGAGTTCCGTCCGTACGGCATCCGCGTCCACCTGTCGGTCAACTTCGCCTCCCCCGTCGCGCTCGGCGGGCTGGACACCGCCGACCCGCTGGACGAGCGGGTGCGCGAGTGGTGGGCGCGCACGACCGAGCGCGTCTACGCGGTCATCCCCGACTTCGGCGGCTACGTGGTCAAGGCCGACTCGGAGGGGCAGCCGGGGCCGTTCGCGTACGGGCGCAGCCACGCCGACGGCGCCAACGTGCTCGCCGACGCCCTCGCCCCGCACGGCGGCGTCGTGCACTGGCGCGCCTTCGTCTACAACCACCGCCAGGACTGGCGCGACCGCTCGACCGACCGCGCCCGCGCCGCCCACGACCACTTCGCGCCGCTCGACGGGCAGTTCAGGGACAACGCGATCCTCCAGGTCAAGCACGGCCCGCTGGACTTCCAGACGCGCGAGCCGGTCTCGCCGGTGATCGGCGCCATGCCGAACACGCGGCTGGCGGTGGAGCTGCAGGTGACGCAGGAGTACACCGGCCAGCAGCGGCACGTGTGCTACCTGGCCCCGATGTGGAGCGAGGTGCTCGGGTTCCGCTTCCGGGGTCCTGACGGGCGTGCGGTGGCGGACGTGAGCACGAGCGGCGGCCTGGTCGCGGTCTCCAACGTCGGCGACGACCCCTACTGGACCGGCCACCCCCTGGCCCAGGCCAACCTGTACGCCTTCGGCCGCCTGGCCTGGCAGCCGGACCTCGACCCGGCCGCCGTCCTGGACGAGTGGATCGGCCTGACGTTCCCGGTCGGCCAGGACGGCGACGCGGAGCGGCTGCGCGGCACGCTGCACGAGCTGATGGACGGCTCGTGGCGGACGTACGAGCGCTACACGGCCCCGCTCGGCGTCTGCTTCATGGTCCGCCCCGGCCACCACTACGGCCCGGACGTGGACGGGTACGAGTACACGCAGTGGGGCACGTACCACTTCGCCGACCGCGACGGCATCGGCGTGGACCGCACCAGGGCCACGGGCACCGGCTACACCGGCCAGTACCCGGCGCCGTGGTCGGAGGTGTACGAGTCCCTGGCCGAGTGCCCCGACGAGCTGCTGCTCTTCTTCCACCACGTGCCGTACGGGCACGTGCTGCACAGCGGCACCACGGTCGTGCAGCACATCTACGACACCCATTTCGCGGGCGCCGAGGAGGCGGCGGCGATGCGGGCGCGCTGGGCGGAGCTGGACGGGACGAAGACGGTCGACGCGGCCCTGCACGCGCGGGTGAGCGAGCTGCTCGACGAGCAGGTCCGCTCGGCGGAGGAGTGGCGCGACCAGGTCAACACCTATTTCCTGCGGAAGTCGGGCGTCCCCGACGCGCACGGCCGCCGCATCCACTGACCGGTCGGCGGCCACGGCCACCGACCGGTGCAACGGCCGCTACGGGCGGGTGAACCGCTGCTGGACCTCGGTGATCATCGGGCCGGCGTTCCACAGGAGCGTCGCGGTGAGCACCGAGGCCAGCAGGGCCAGCACCGCCTCGGAGGCGAACAGCGTGACGCCCGCCGCCACGACGAGCAGGCAGGCGTCGGCCAGGGTGGCGCGCGGGAAGCGGCCCAGCGCGTACGCGGCCAGCCGGGCCACGTCCACCGCCCTGAACGCGAACAGCGACGTGATGACCAGCGCGTTGACCACCCAGAGCGTGGGCCCCGCCGCGACCGCGACCAGCAGCACCGCCCACCAGCCCGGCACCCCGGCGGCGGCGAAGTTGGCCAGGCTCGTGCCCACGACGGCCATCCAGGCCAGCCACGGCGCCCAGATCTTCAGCACGCCGGCGAAGTTGAGCCGGTAGCCGCGCCAGAACGCGCCGGCCGGGCGCAGGTCCGCCAGTTCGCGGCTGCGGTGGCGCAGCGCGTACAGGGCGGCGGACAGCGCCGGGCCGGCGGGGAGCAGACAGGCGGCGGCCAGCGGCACGTTGCCGGCGGACCGGTCGAGCAGCACGAGCGCCACCAGGCCGGGCACGGCGGTGAGCAGGATGAGCAGCTCGACGACGATCAGGGTGTAGACGAGCGCGGAGACCCGCGAGAGCGGACCAGTGCCGAACCGCCGTGCCGCTCCCACGTCGCTCATCGTGTGTCTCCTCTGCTGCCGGGGCCGCTTCGCTTCGGGGAGGACAGCGGGATCAGCTGCCGTGTTCCTTCTTGAAGCGCTCGTAGGCGGTGTTGACCAGGTTGAGGTAGGAGGTCGAGTTCTTGGCCTCCAGCTCCTTGACGTAGGCGTCCCACTCGCTGAGGTCGCGCTCGCCGAGGATGAACTTGAGCGTGTTCTGGGTGACATGGTCCTTCAGCGGCGTCTCCCACAGCGAGGCCTGCTCGCGCTCCTCCTCGGTGAACGGCGCGGCCGGCTCGACCGGCCACGGCTTGCGGGTGTTCATCACCTTCTGGAACTCCAGCTCCTCGTCCGAGAAGGTGGATTCGAGCAGCGCGGTCGGGCCGCCGTAGGCGAACACGCCGTTGCCGAAGCCGAAGTCCTTCTGCAGGTGCTTGGGCGCGCCCGCGTTCAGGCCGACGTAGTCGACGTCCTTGGTGAGCTTGTACTTGCCCGAGGCGTCCTTCGTGAACGTGGTGCCCTCGACGCCCCACTTGCCGAACTCCTGGCCCGCGTCGGAGTACCAGAGCCAGTCGATGAACTGCATCATGGCGACGAAGTTCTTGCTCTCCGTGGCCTTCTTGGAGATCATGATGCCGTTCTCCAGCCGGGTGGCGATCTTGTACTCGCCGATCGGCCCGAGCGGGACCGGGATCTTGACGATCTTTGCTTCGGGGATGTTCTCGGTCAGCGGGCCCCGGTAGTCGTTGATCAGCGACTGCGCGTTCGTGCTGATCACGAAGGACTTGCCGGAGACGAACTTCTGCTTGGCCGCGTCGTCCTGCTGGGTGAAGCTCTCGGGGTCGAGCAGCTTCTCCTTCACCAGCTTGTTCAGGTACTCCAGCGTCTGCTTGTACTGCGGCATCGCTCCCGTGTACGCCCACTTGCCGGCCGTGACGTCCCACATGGCGTGCTGGTACTCCCAGCCGCCCTTGGTGCCGTACGCCTGGGCGATCAGCTTGATGATGTTGCCGCCCGGCGTGGGCACGCCCCAGCGGTCGGTCATCGGGTAGAGGTCGGGATATTCCGCCTTCATCGCCTTGAGCATGGCGTAGAAGTCGTCGAGGGTCTTGGGGATCTCGATCTTGAGCTTGTCCAGGATGTCGGTGCGTACCGCGAAGGAGTAGTCGACCCAGACGTTCTCGTGCAGGCCGGGCAGCAGGTAGACGCGGCCGTCCGACTGCATGATCGAGTTCAGCTCGGGCTGGAGCTGCCACTTGGCGACGCGGTCCTTGAAGTTCGGCATCAGCTCGAAGTAGTCGCTGACCGGCAGGACGGCGCCGGAGGCGACGAACGCCTCCTCCTGCGGGTGGTAGGTCTTCGGGATGATCAGCGGCGCGTCGCCGGCGCCGATGATCAGGCTGCGCTTCTTCTCGTAGTCGCTGAGCGGCACCGTCGTCGGGGTGATGGTGACGTTGGTGCGCTTGGTGAGCTCCTGCCAGAACAGCCAGTCGTTCTTGATCGGGTAGAACGGGTGGTTGTTGTAGAGCATGCTGAACGACACCGGCTCGGTGGCCTTGAACTGCTGGCCGACGCCGTAGCTCGCCATCGCGCCTGCCTTGTTGGCCGACATGTCCGCGCCCTTCGCGGGGGCCTCACTGTCGCTGCCGCAGGCGGTCAGGGCGAGGGAGGCGAAGGCGCTGAGGCCGATGATCGCCTGACGCCGCGAGATGTCACGCATGTGGGGGGGATCCTTTCCCGTGGTTCTGCTGGGTGGGGAGGCGCCGGGAGGTCAGCCCTTGACCGCGCCGAGCATGACGCCGGAGACGAAGTAACGCTGGACGAACGGATAGATCACGAGGATGGGCAGGACGGTCAGGACGATCGTCACCGCCTGGATGTTGGCGGCCGCCTGCGTCACCTCGGTCGCCGCGGCGCCGTAGGAGTCGGAGCCGGTGGCGCCGGCGATGAGGTTGCGCAGGTAGACGGTCACGGGGAACAGGTCCGACTCGTTCATGTAGAGGAACGCCTGGAACCAGGAGTTCCAGAACGAGACCGCGTAGAACAGGATCATCGTGGCGAGGACCGCCTTCGACAGCGGCAGCACGATCTTCCAGAGGATGCCGTAGGTGTTGAGGCCGTCGATCGCCGCCGCCTCCTCCAGGTCCTGCGGCAGGCTCTCGAAGAACGCCTTCATCACCAGGAGGTTGAAGACGCTGATGGCGTTGGGCAGCACGATGGCCCAGATCGAGTTCTTCATGCCGAGGCCGGTGATCAGCACGTAGTTCGGGATCAGGCCGCCGGTGAAGAACATGGTGAAGACCGCGATGCCGATGAGCGCCTTGCGGCCTTTGAGGTGCTTCTTGGAGAGCACGTACGCGTACGAGGTCGTCATCACGATCGCGATGAACGTCGCGACGACCGTGTAGACCACCGTGTTGCGGTAGTTCGTCCAGAACGTCGGGTCCGACGCCACGATCCGGTACGTCGTCAGGTTGAACCCCTTGGGAATGAGGTTCACCTCGCCCGCGCTGATGGCGCCCTGACTGCTGAACGAACGGGCCAGGATGTTGACGAACGGATAGAGCGTCACCACCACGACGCCGGTCAGGATGAGGCCGTTGAACCACTGGAAGACGCGGTAACCCCGGGTCAGCTCGTGCGTTGTCACCACAGGCTCGTCCCAACTGTGCGGCGGGAGATCACGTTGGCCGAGAGGATCAGGACCAGCCCGACCAGCGCCTCGAACAGGCCGATGGCCGCCGCGTAGCTGAAGTTGCTGGCCTCCAGGCCCATCCGGTACAGGTAGGTGGAGATCACGTCGGCGGTCGGATACGTCAGCGGGTTGTACAGCAGCAGCACCTTCTCGAAGCCCACCGCCATGAACGTGCCGATGTTGAGGATCAGCAGCGTGACCGCCGTCGGCCGGATGCCCGGCAGCGTCACGTGCCAGATCTGCCGCCAGCGGCCGGCGCCGTCCATCCTGGCCGCCTCGTAGAGCTGGTCGTCGATGGTCGTCAGCGCCGCCAGGTAGAGGATCGTGCCCCAGCCGACCGTCTGCCAGACCTCGGAGCTGACGTAGATCGTCCGGAACCAGCCCGGGTCCTGCATGAACGAGACCTTCTCGCTGCCCACGAAGTCGAGGAAGGCGTTGATCGGCCCGTCCAGCGACGTCATCTGCATGACGAGGCCGGCCACGATCACCATCGACAGGAAGTGCGGCAGGTACGACACGGACTGCAGGAAGCGCTTCAGCGTGCGCCGCCTGACCTCGTTCAGCAGCAGGGCCAGCACGATCGGCAGCGGGAAGCAGAAGATCAGGGTCAGCGCGCCGAGGACCAGGGTGTTGGTGAACACGTTCCAGAACGTCGGGTCGTTCAGGAACAGCTTCACGTACCGCAGGCCCACCCATTCCTCGCCGAAGATGCTGCCGCCCGGCTCGAACTTCCTGAAGGCGATGACGTTCCCGATCATGGGGGCGTACCGGAAGATCAGGAAGAACAGCAGCGGCAGGATCGCCAGCGAGTACAGCTGCCAGTCGCGGCGGAACGCGGCCCGCCACGAACCGGCGGGCGTGCGCCGGCGCCGGCCCGGCGCCGGTCTCTCCTCGCGCGGCGCCTGCCTGGCCGCGTCCAGCGTCTTGGGTGTGGTCATCCTCGGCCCTCCGGTGAGTCGCGGTCGATGTGCGCCGGCACCCGCAGCTCCCGCAGGTGGCCGACCTCACGCTCGGCGCCGGTCAGGCGCAGCGGCAGGCTCGCCTCGAACCACGCGCTGGAGCGGCCGAGCCGCAGCTCGACGTCGCCCGGCTCGACGACGCGCCGGCCGCGCGTGCCGGTGAACGACGTGACGTCGGCCGGGACGGTGAAGCTCACCCGCGCGCTCTCCCCCGCCTCCAGCGGGACCCGGGCGAAGCCGATCAGCCGGACGACGGGCCTGGTCGTCTGGGCCACCGGGTCGTGCAGGTACAACTGGACGACCTCCGCGCCGGCGCGCGCACCGGTGTTGCGGACCGTGACCTCGACGCTCACCTCACCGTCCACCGCCCACTGCTCGGCCCCGCCCGCGACGCGGGCGTCGCTCCACTCGAACGTGGTGTAGCTCAGGCCGTGCCCGAACGGGTACGCGGGCGTCGGGTCCACGGACGACACCTGGG
Organism: Nonomuraea fuscirosea; assembly: GCF_035917475.1. Taxonomy (NCBI): domain Bacteria; kingdom Bacillati; phylum Actinomycetota; class Actinomycetes; order Streptosporangiales; family Streptosporangiaceae; genus Nonomuraea; species Nonomuraea fuscirosea. The sequence continues at coordinate 7,137,252 of NZ_CP109074.1, forward strand.
TCCGCTGGCCGAGCGGCGGCGACAGGTAGGTGGACGGCAGGCCGCCCGCGTCGCGCGGGACGCTGACGGGCAGGCGGCCCGACGGGTTCACCGCGCCGGTCAGTACCTCGGCCAGCGCCTGGCCGCCGCGCTGGCCGGGGAAGAAGCCGTACACGACGGCCGCGGCCGGCTCCAGCTCGGGACCCAGCGCGTACGGGCGGCCGGCCAGCAGCACCAGCACCACCGGTGTGCCGGTCGCCAGCACGGCCCGCACCAGCTCCGCCTGCACGCCCGGCAGGCGCAGGTCGGTGGCGTCGCAGCCCTCGCCGGACGTGCCGCGCCCGAACAGCCCGGCGCGGTCGCCGACGGCCACCACGCACACGTCGCTCGCCGCGGCCAGCTCGGCCGCCGCGGCGATGCCGGAGGTGTCGTCGCCGGTGATGTCGCAGCCCGGCGCGTACGCCAGCCCGGGGACCAGCCCGCCGAGCGCCTCGCGCAGGGACGGCAGGTCCAGGCCGAGGCCGTGCTCGGGGTGCGGGCCCACGTGCGCGGGGAAGGCGTAGCAGCCCAGCATCGCCATGGGGTCGTCGGCGACCGGGCCCACCAGCGCCACCCGGCGGCCGGGAGCCAGCGGCAGGATCTCGTCGGAGTTGCGGACGACGACGACGGCCTCGCGCGCCAGGCGCAGGGCCAGCTCCCTGCTCTCCTCGTCGTCCAGCCTGACCGCCTCGGCGGGCCCCGGCAGCGGCTGCCAGCCCTCGTCGAGCAGGCCGAGCTCCGCCTTCTGGGTCAGCACGCGGAGCAGGGCGCGGTCGATCAGCGCCTCGTCCACCGTTCCCGCCTTGACCGCCTCGACGAGCGGCGCGCCGAACGCGTCCACCGTGGGCAGCTCGACGTCGATCCCGGCCCGCAGCGCCAGCCCCGCCGCCTGCCCCGCGTCGGCGGCGACCCGGTGCAGGCGCTCCAGGAACCGGACCGCGAAGTAGTCGGCGACCACCGTGCCGTCGAAGCCCCATTCGTCCCGCAGCAGCCCCGTCAGCAGGCTTTCGTCGGCCGCCACCGGAACGCCGTCGATCTCGGCGTAGGAGTTCATGACCGACCGGGCGCCGCCGAGCCGCAGCGCCATCTCGAACGGCGGCAGCACGACGTCCGCCAGCTCCCTGCGGCCCATCTGGACCGGGGCCAGGTTGCGGCCGCCCCGGGAGGCGGAGTAGCCGGCGAAGTGCTTGAGCGTGGCCACCACCCCGGCGCCCTCCAGGCCGCGCACGTACGCCGCGCCGAGCATGCCGACCAGGTACGGGTCCTCGCCGATCGTCTCCTCGGTGCGTCCCCAGCGGTAGTCCCTGGTCACGTCCACCACCGGGGCCAGCCCCTGGTGCACGCCCGCGGCCCGCATCGACCGGCCGATCCGGCCGGCCACCTCCTCCAGCAGGTCGGGGTCGAACGAGGCGCCCCAGCTCAGCGGCGCCGGATACACCGTCGCCCGCCAGGCCGCGAAGCCCGTCAGGCACTCCTCGTGCACCTGGGCCGGGATGCCGAACCTGCTGGCCGCGACGATCTCGGCCTGCGAGGCGGCCAGCGACCTGGCGCCCGCCACCGGATCGACCGGCGCGGTGCCGAAGGGCCGGGTCAGCTGGCCCAGCCCCTGCCGGATCGCGTCGTCCCACTCGGGGCCGCCGCCCATGTCGGTCTGGTGCGGGGCGACGCCGCCCCCCGAGGCGTCGGCGCCGACCCACACCCCGACGAGCTGGGCGACCTTCTCCTCAAGAGTCATCAGCGGGACGAGCGCACCGGCCCGCTCGGCGGGTGACAGGCGCGTGTCCCGCCACCGGTCACTCTCGCCGGACGCCGAGCTCGCGTCGATTGGTACCTGGCCCCTCATGCCATCCCTTCGGCCGAACGACGGCGCCGTCCGCGGCGAGAGCGGGTGGTGGTCGCGCGGGGCTGACGCCGAAAGTTTTCGAGGTAAATCCATTTAATATTGCGGCAACATAAAGGGCCAGTCATGGCGTGTCAAGAGTGCCGCCAACCTGCTGTGTTACGGGTTGTTTCGTTTCAGTCCCGCCGCAGCTCACGGTGGGTTGGGACACTCGACTCCCGTAAACTTGCCCGAAACTTTCGGTGCCGGCGACGGCGGAGCCGCTCAGGCTCCGGCCACCGAAGTCGCCTTCCGGAAATATCCGGCGGCCTCGTCCTGCCTACCGAGGGCCGCGGCCAGGTGACCGAGATACAGGGCGACGGGGCCCAGGGTGACCAGCCCGCTGCCCGCGCCGGCCAGCTCCCCTTCGGCCGGCAACAGCCGTTCACGGAGCCGTTCGAGCAGCCGGCGACCGGCGGGGTCGATCGGCCCTTCTGCGGTCGCCACGACGGCGATGACGTGCAGGCAGGTCCGCGCCTCCAACAGCAGGTCGGGCGGTGAGTCCGGGACGGCGCGGGCAGCCTCGAACGCCTCGCCGCGCCGGCCCTGGGCGAGCAGAACCAACGGCCTGGCCCACCTCTCGTACGGCCCCCACTCAGCCTGCGCCAGCTTTACCACCCCGTCCGGCCCCCCATCCCGCCAGAACCACGCCCCGACCGCCGTCTCCCGGGACCGACCCAGATCGACCCCCTCCCCCGCCTCCGGGCACCAACCGGGATCGACCGCATCCCCGGCTTCCTGGCACCGGCGACGGTCGGCCGTTTCCCTGGACGACTTGGACCTCGCCAGGTCACCCACCTCCAGGCAGAGGAGGGCCAGCGGCAGGATGCCGTCCTCCACGCCGGGCATGCCGGTGCCGCCGAGGCGGGCGGCGGCCGTGCGGTAGGCGGTGCGCGCCTCGTCCGTACGGCCTAGCACGGCCAGGCGGAGGGCGGCGTACCAGGTGGTGAAGACCCCCACCAGCGGAAGGTCATGACGCTCGGCGAGCCGGTCGGCTGCCTCCGCGTGCCGGCCCGCCGCCTCCAGGTCGGCGAGCGCGGCACTGGCCTGGAGCAGGACCAGCCGCCCCAGCACCGCGAACGTCACCATCTCGTCATGCCCGTCGGACAGCCCGAGCAGCGCGGCGCCGATCGCGGCGCGCTCAGGGGCGAGCCCCGCCCGATGAAAGCTCTGCATGTAGCGGCCGTTGAGCGCATAGGCCAGCAGGGTCCGATCGTCGGACCTGCGCGCGATCTCCTCGGCCTCGCGCGCCGCCCGCTCCCCGCGCCGCCCGGGGTCGGCGCGCCGTTCCATCGCGATGGTGACGAGCAGCCGGGCCCGCTCACGCTCGTGCCCGGGAGGCAGAGCGGCCAACGTACGTTCGGCGGCGTCCACGAGCCGCGCGGACAGGGCCGGGTCGTCGTTGGCGGTCCAGATGGCGGGCACGTCGAACGACCCGATCACCTTCGCGGTCAGCACCGGATCCCCGATCGCCTCCGCCGCACCGACCGCCTCGGCCCGAAACCGCCGCGACTCCGGCAGTTCCCCACACACGGCCAGCGCCCTGCCCAACCCCATGACCGCCACCAGCCGCTCCCGCACACCCCCGCCGCCGCTGTTCCTGACGCCACCACCATCGACACCACCGGTCATGCCGACATCACCGCCACCGCCGAACCTGATGCCACCGGCATCGGTGCCACCGGCCGTTCTGACATCACCGCCACCACCGTTTTGGACTGAGAGCATGTCTTCGCCGATCTGGGCGGCATCCCGGCGCTCGGCGGAGATCTGGTCCAGGGCAGCCAGCGTCTCGCGCCACAGGCGGGCCGCCTCGTGCGGGGCCGATCTCCGTTCGGCGCGCTCGGCCGCCGCACGGGCGTAGCGGGCCGTACGGGCGGCGCCGGCCCGGCCCTGGGCGCGCAGGCAGTGGTGGGCGATGGTCTCCACGTCGCCGGGACGCAGACGTTCGACGATCCCGGCGGCCGTGGCGTGCCAGCGGGCGCGGCGGGCGTGCGGGATGTCCTCGTACAGGGCCTCCCGCACCAGGGCGTGCGCGAACCGCGACCGGTCGGCGTCCCGCTCGACCAGGAAGCCCGCGAGCAGGGCGGACTCCACCGAGTCCAGCACCCGGTCCTCGCCCGCTCCCGTCAGCGGGATCAGCACGTCGAGGTCGACCTCGTCGCCGAGCACGGCGGCCTGGCGCAGGTGCGTGCGGGTGACGTCCGGCAGCGCGGCCAGGCGGTGGCGGATGACGTCCCGCACCCCGGCCGGGACGATGTGCAGGGCCTGCTCACCCTCGCTCTCCCACACCCTCGTGAGCTCCCGCACGAAGAACGGGTTCCCGCCGCTGCGCGCGTGGATCGTGCGGGCGTCGCCGTCACTCATCTCGCGGGTGGCGATGACCCTGACCAGCTCGCGTACCTGCGCTTCGGTGAGGCCGCCCAGATAGATCCGCGTCGGTTCGGCGCGCGCGACCCTGCCCAGCGTCTCGCCCAGCCCGGGTGAGATCTCGGTCGAGCGGTACGTCCCCACGACGAGCACCGGAGCGGGACCGAGCTCGGCGGCCAGCATGGTGAGCAGGGCAAGGGTCTCCTCGTCCGCCCAGTGCAGGTCATCGAGGACGAGCAGCAGCGGTCGCTCAGCAGCGAAGGCGGCGATGGCGGCGACGATCCCCCGCCGCCGCCTGAACCACACACCCTGCGAGCCCTCTCCCCACCTGTCCCCCTCATCCCTGACCGACACAGACGAACTCGCAGCGTCCGTCGTGGCGGGGCTGGCGTCCCTTGCGGCGGCGGTCAGGTCGGCGTGGATCTGGGCCCATGGCCAGGCGGCGGGGGCGCCTGGGAGTTCGGGGCTGCTGCCCCACGCGGTGTGCCAGCCGACGCGCTCCAGCCGCCGGGCGAGCGTCCATACCAGCGCGGTCTTGCCGGCGCCCGCCGCGCCCGAAACCAGCACCAGTCCCGAGCGCCCCGCCACCACACCTGCCGCGGCCCGCTCCAGCTCCCCCAACTCCGCAACGCGCCCCACGAACGGACGCCCGCCGGCGCCCGGCCGGTGTGAGCGCGGGATCTGGTCGGCGGGCCCGGCAGCCGGCTGGTCCGGCTCGTTTCGAAGGGCGTCGGGTGCGCGCAGGACCCGGGGGCCCGGATCCGGTGTCGTCGCGTCGGAGAAGCCGTGATCCGACGGGCCGGCCGTCAGGTGGGGGGACTGGGCGAGGATGTCGGCTTCGAGGTGACGCAGGTCCTCGCCGGGGTCAACGCCGAGTTCCTCCCTGAGCGCCTTCCTGGCTCGCCGCAACGTTCCCAGCGCATCCCCTTGCCGGCCCGTCCGGTACAGCGCCAGGGCCAGGAGTCGCCAGCCGTCCTCGCGCAGCGGGTGGCCGGTCACGTGGGCCTCAAGGTCGGGGATCGCCTCGGCCGCCCGGCCCGAGCGCAGCACCGCCGACGCGCGGCGTTCCACCGCCAGAAGGCGCAGTTCGGACAGCCGGGCGGCCTCGCCGGCGGCCCAGCCCTGGTCGGCGAACTCCGCGTAGGCGGGCCCCCGCCACAGCCCGAGCGCCGTGTCCAGCGACTCGCGGGCCTGCTCGGCGGGCAGGTCGGCGGCCTGGGCCAGCAGCGACTCGAAGCGCAGGGCGTCCACCTCGCCGGGATCGGTGCGCAGCGCGTAGCCGGGAGGTGAGGTGATCAGGAGGCGGGAGGGGGCGCGGGGCGGGCGGCCGGGTTCGAGCGCCTTGCGCAGGTCGGCGACGAAGGTCTGCAGGGCTCCGAGCGCGCCCGCGGGCGGAACGTCCCAGAGGTCGTCGATCAGCCACGACACCGGCACCACCCGGCCCCTGGCCACCAGCAACCGCGCCAGCACGGATCGGTGCCGCGGACCCTTGAGCCGGATCGGGCCCCGGTCGTCGCGGGCCGTCAGCGGGCCCAGCACCCCGAATGTCACCATCGCCATCCAACCTATCCACCCAGGTGAAGCCGGCTGACCGCGTGCTGACTGGCTGCTGAGTGGGGGTGGGCAGGGTGGGGGCCGTAGCGAGACGGGTTCGAGACGGCGAGGAGCCGACATGTCACTCACCATTCCGGGGTTCGCCGGGAAACGCGTCACCGTCGCCGACGGTGTGGCGCTCAACGTCGCGGTCGGCGGGTCGGGGAGCCCGGTCGTGCTGTTGCACGGGTTTCCGCAGACTCATCTCATGTGGCGGCACGTCGCCGCGGATCTGGCCGCCGATCACACCGTCATCTGTCCTGACCTGCGCGGGTACGGCGACAGCGACAAGCCGCCGGCCGACGCGGACGGCACCACCTACTCCAAGCGCACCATGGCCGCCGACGTCGTCGCCCTGGCCGAGGCGCTCGGGTACGACCGGTTCGCGCTGGCCGGGCACGACCGGGGCGCGCTGGTCGCCGTCAGGGCCGGGCTCGACCACCCGGGCGTCGTCACCCATCTGGCCTCGCTGGACGTGCTGCCCACCCTGGACAGCTGGGACGTCATGCATGGCCGGGCGGCGGCGGTCGGCTTCCACCTGTATCTGATGGCCCAGCCGCCGGGCCTGCCCGAGCGGATGATCGCCGCCGAGGCGGACGCGTTCTTCGGGTACTTCCTCGATCTGTGGGTCAAGGACCCGGACGCGATCCCGGCGGACGTACGCGCGGCGTACCTGAAGGCGTCCCGGGAGGCGGTGCCGTCGATCGTGGCCGACTACCGGGCCACGGCGACCATCGACGTCGAGCACGACGAGGAGGACCGGCGGGCGGGCCGGCGGCTCGGGATGCCGGTGACGGTGCTGCAGCAGGACTGGGGGGCGGCGCTCGGGTTCGACGCCGCCGAGCGGTGGCGGGCCTGGGCGTCCGACCTGGACCACCGCACGGTCGGCTGCGGCCACTTCATGGCCGAGGAGGCCCCGGCCGAGGTGGTCTCCGCCCTGCGCAGCCTGCTCACCCGGTAATTGACGGGACGGACCGGCCGGCACGCCCTGCGCGCGGTCTGAAGGGCGCAGGGCGTGCCGGTCGCGGGCGGATGAGCGCGGCTATCCGGTCGTGGGTTTCACCTCGTCGTACTCGACCGCGTAGTCCTGCTGCGAGCGGTCCTTCAGGGCGAACGCCGCCACGATGCTGATCACCGAGCAGATCGCCATGTAGACGGCGATGGCGAACGAGCTCTGATAGGTCGCGTACAGCCAGACCGCGATCAGCGGCGCGGGCCCGCCGGCCGTCAGTGAGGCGAGCTGGTAGCCGAGGGAGGCGCCGCTGTAGCGCAGCCGGCCGGTGAAGCTCTCGGCGATGAACGTGGCCTGCGGCCCGTACTGGATGTCATGGATGGGCGCGGCCAGCACGATGGCCAGGAAGACCAGCGACGGGACGCGGGTGTCGAGCAGCGGCCAGTAGATGAACGACCACACCACCATGAGCGCGGCGCCGACGATGTAGAGCCGCCGGCGGCCCACGAGGTCGGAGATGTAGCCCCAGAACGGCACCGTGACGAGGGAGACGAGCCCGGCCACGATGACGTACGTGTAGACGTCGCCGGCCTCGAAGCCGAGGGTCTTGGTGGCGTAGGTGAGGATGAAGACGGTGAAGATGTAGAACGGCGCCTGCTGGCCGGTGCGCAGCAGCGCGCTGAGCACGATCTCGCGCCAGTTCTTGGCCAGCACCTGGCGTACGGGCACCCGCTCGACCTTGTTCTCGGCGACGAGCTTGGCGAAGACGGGCGTCTCCAGGATGCCGAGCCTGATGTACAGGCCGACGGCCGCCATCACGATGCTGAGCAGGAACGGGATGCGCCAGCCCCAGTAGGGGTCGATCGGCTGGAACACCTGCAGGGCCAGGTAGCCGAGCACGAGCCCGACGGGCACGCCGAACTGCGGCCAGCTGCCGAGGAAGCCGCGCTTGCCGCCGCGCGACTTGCCCCACTCGGTGGCGAGGAGCACCGAGCCGCCCCACTCTCCGCCGACGCTGATGCCCTGGAGCAGGCGCAGCAGGGTGAGCAGGATGCCGCCCCAGATGCCGATCTGCTCGTACGTGGGCACCAGGCCGACGAGGGCGGTGGCGATGCCCATGCTGAGCAGGGTGATGATGAGGGTGGCCTTGCGGCCGATGCGGTCGCCGTAGTGGCCGAAGATCGCCGCGCCGATGGGGCGGGCGGCGAAGCCGCCGAAGTAGGTGCCGAGGGCGAGCAGCAGGCCCGTCGTGGGGTCGCTTGTGGGGAAGAACAGCTCCGCGAAGATGGTGCTGGCGGCGAAGCCGTAGAGGAAGAAGTCGTACCATTCGATCGAGGTCCCCACGGCGGAGGCGATCACCGCCCGGACCAGTTGCCGTCTCTTCTGCTGACCTGTCGCGTCGGGTCCTTGCTGCTCAACCATCTACCGCTCCTGGGGTAGGTCGCGCGTTAACGGTGACGGTACATCAAGGATGATCGACGGTCACGAGGCGAAGTGATCGCGGATCGGCGCGGATCGGCGGCACGCGCGCGCACGCGGGCGAGGGGGATCGTGCCTGGTTGCGGCGGGTGTCCGGGGGTAGCGGAAGGGCTCTGCCGCATGAGGAGGACCTAGCGATGCGTCCGCGTCTCACCCCGCGTCTCACCCTGTGTCCCAGCCCGCGTCCCGTCCCGCGTCTCAGCCCGCGTCCCGTCGTCCGCGCCGTGCTCGCCCTGGCCCTCGCCCTGGCGGCCGGCGGCTGCGCGAAGGCGGGGCTCGACGAGGCCAACAGAGTTCCGCAGAACGACGGCGCGAACGCCGACGTGGGCGACAGCCTGCGTCTGCGCAACATCTTCCTGCTGCGTGGCGCCGGCCAGGACGCCTCCGCCCCGCCGGAGACCCTGTTCGGGGTGCTGGTCAACGAGGCCGGGCGGCCCGACCAGGTCGAGCGGATCACGGTCGAGGGGGGCGGCTCGGTCCAGCTCGCCGGGCCGCTCGCGCTGCCGCCGAACCAGCCGGTCGGCACCGGCAACCAGCCGCTCGGCACGGTCAGCGGCGTGCGGGCGGGGACGGTGCCGATGACGTTCACGTTCAAGGACGCGAAGCCGGTGCGGCTGATGGTGCCGGTCAAGACGCGGACCGGCCACTTCGCCGACCTGCCGGCCGCGCCCCAGGCCCCGCCGTCCCCGACGTCCCCGGCCACCGCTCCGCCCCCTCAGCCGGCCTCGCCGTCGGCGTCTCCATCAGCCGAGTGACTCGGTCAGCGTTCTGGCGGCCTGGGTGACGAGCTTGCCGTACTCGGCGCGCAGCGCCTCCGGCATGCGGCTGGCCGGGGTGGAGACGCTGAGGCTGGCGACCGGCCCGCCGGGGCCGAGCACCGCGGCGGCGACGGCGGCGATGTCGGAGCGCCACTCGCCCCGGTTGTCGGCGTAGCCTCGCGCGAGCACCCCGTCCAGCTCGGCCCGCAGCGCGTCGGGGTCGGTGATCGTGGTGCCGGTGTAGCCGAGCAGCGCGCCGGCGGGGCGGCGGAGGTGGGCGAGGACGGCCTTGCCGTTGGCCGAGGCGTGCAGGGGCAGCCTGATGCCGAGCGGCAGCACGATGCGCAGCGGCTTGTCGGTCTCGAGCCGTTCGATCAGCACGACCGCGTCGCCCTCGGGCACCATGAGGTGGATCGTCTCGCCGGTGCGCTGGCGCAGCTCCTCCATGACCGGCATGGCCGCGTCACGCAGCCCCAGCTCGGTCGTACGGGCGATCTGCAGCGCCTTGCTGGTGACCTGCCAGCGGGTGACCTCGCCCCCGGCGGGCCTGATCCAGCCGGCCTCGTTCAGCGTCCGCAGCGAGCGCTGCACCGTGCTCTTCGGCAGGCCGAGCTCTCTGGCCAGCTCGCCGACGCCGATCGGCTGGCGCGCGGCGACCTCTTCGAGCACCCGGAGGGCGTTGATCACGTTCTGCATCATTGACTCCTCTACGGGCTGATTTTAATGTTAATGAACCGCACGGCGGCACGCTGTGCCGTGTGATGGCACGGAGGTGAAGACGGTGGGCCGGCATTTCCTGCAGATCCCCGGGCCGACGAACGTCCCCGACCGGGTGCTGCGCGCGATCGCCCAGCCCACGATCGACCATCGGGGGCCCGCGTTCGCCCGGCTGGCGGGCCAGCTGCTGGAGCGGCTGAAGGTCGTGTTCGCGACGAGCGGCCCCGTCGTGGTCTACCCCTCCTCCGGTACGGGCGCCTGGGAGGCGGCGCTGGTCAACACGCTGTCGCCGGGTGAGAAGGTGCTGGCGTTCGAGACCGGGCACTTCTCCTCGCTGTGGTGCGAGATGGCCGCCCGGCTGGGCCTGGTCGTGGACCTGGTGCCGGGCGACTGGCGGCACGGCGCCGACCCCGCCGCGCTGGCCGAGCGCCTGACCCCCGACGTGGCCGCCGTCATGGTGGTGCACAACGAGACCTCGACCGGGGTGCGCAGCCGCGTCCCGGAGATCCGCGACGCCCTCGACCGGGCCGGTCACGACGCGCTGCTGCTGGTGGACACGATCTCGTCACTCGGCTCGATGGACTACCGCCACGACGAGTGGGGCGTGGACGTGACCGTCGGCTGCTCGCAGAAGGGGCTGATGCTGCCGCCGGGCATCGGCTTCAACGCGGTCAGCGAGAAGGCTCTGGCGCGCCGGGGGCGGCTGCCCCGCTCGTACTGGGACTGGGATCCGATCATCGCGGCCAACCGGCAGGGCTTCTTCCCGTACACCCCGCCCACCAACCTGCTGTACGGGCTGCGCGAGGCGCTCGTCATGCTGGAGGAGGAGGGCCTGGCGGAGGTGTTCGCCCGGCACGACCGGCACGCCGAGGCGACCAGGCTGGCCGTGCGCGGCTGGGGGCTGGAGGTGCTCTGCGCCGACGAGCGCGAACACTCCAGCTCGCTGACCGCCGTGCTGATGCCGGACGGCCACGACGCCGACGCGGTCAGGCGGCTGATCCTGGAGCGCTACGACATGTCGCTCGGGACGGGTCTCGGGCGGCTGGCCGGGCGCGTCTTCAGGATCGGGCATCTCGGCCACTTCAACGACCTCATGCTGGCCGGCACGCTGAGCGGGGTCGAGATGGGGCTGCGCGCGGCCGGAGTGCCGATCAAGGAGGGCGGCGTCAGGGCGGCGCTGGCCCATCTGGAGGCCGCCCGATGAGCCTGGCGCGACCAGACAGCCTGGCCCGCGAGCTGGCCCCGATCCTGTCCGGTGACGTCAGGGACGACCCCTACACCAGGCACCTCTACTCCTCCGACGCCAGCATGTACGCCATCGAGCCGCTGGCCGTCGCCTTCCCCCGCCACGCCGACGACGTGCAGGCCCTGGTCGCGGCCTGCGGCGAGCTGGGCGTGCCGGTCCTGCCGCGCGGGGCGGGCACCAGCCTGGCCGGGCAGACCGTGGGCGCGGCGGTGATCGTGGACTTCTCCCGGCACATGAACCGCATCCTGGAGATCGACGGCCGCACCGCCCGGGTGCAGCCCGGCGTCGTTCAGGACCAGCTCAACCGGGCCGCCCGCAAGCACGGGCTGATGTTCGGCCCCGACACCTCCACCAGCAACCGGGCCACGATCGGCGGGATGATCGGCAACAACTCCGCCGGCAGCCACTCCGTCCTGTACGGCTCCACCATCGACCACGTGCGGGCGCTGCGGGTCGTGCTCGCCGACGCCACCACCCCCGACCTGGCCACCGACGCCCGGCTGAACGGCGCGGTCGCCGAGGTGCTGGGCGGGCTCGACCTGTCGGGCTTCCCGCGCTTCTGGCGGCACTCGGGCGGCTACCGGCTCGACGCCGCCGCCGGCGGCGACCTGACCAAGCTGATGGTCGGCTCGGAGGGCACCCTGGCCGTGGTCACCGAGGCCACGGTGGGGCTGGTGGAGCTGCCCAGGGCCAAGGCCATCGCCGTCGGCCACTTCACCTCGACCCCGGCCGCCATCGCCGCCACCGCCGACGCCCTGTCGTTCGGCGCCGCCTCGGTCGAGCTGCTGGACAAGGCCATCCTCGACCTGTCCAGGCAGCGGGTGGACTACGCGGGCCTGGGCGACATCCTGGAGGGCGAGCCGCGGGCGCTGCTGTTCGTGGAGTTCTTCGGCGACGGGCCGGCCGAGGTGGCCGACCGCGTCGGCAAGCTCGCCGCCACCTGGAAGGCGAACGGCCACGGCTACCACACGCTCAAGGCCGTCACCGCGCGGGAGCAGTGGGCGGTGCTCAAGGTGCGCAAGGCGGGACTCGGCCTGCTGATGGCCTCCAGCGTCGGCAGCCGCAGGCCGCTCGCCTTCGTGGAGGACACGGCCGTGCCGCCCGACCGGCTGGTGCCGTACGTGGAGGAGTTCGCCCGGATCCTCGACCGCCACGGGCTGAACGCCGGCTTCTACGGCCACTGCTCGGTCGGCTGCCTGCACATCCGCCCGTTCGTCGACCTGCGCGCGCCCGGCGGGATCGAGACGATGCGGGCGGTGGCCGAGGAGGTCGCCGAGCTGGCCGCCAGGCACGGCGGCGTCAACTCCAGCGAGCACGGCGACGGGCTGGCCCGCTCCGAGTTCAACCGGCGGCTGTTCGGCGACCCGATCTACGAGGCGATGCGGCGGGTCAAGCAGATCTTCGACCCCCATGGCAGGCTCAACCCCGGCAAGATCGTGGACGCGCCGCCGATGACCGACCATCTGCGCGACCCCGCGCGGCCCGAGCCGAAGCCCCTGGCCACCACGCTCTCCTTCGGCCCGGGAGGCATGTACGCCGCGGCCGACCGGTGCATGAACATCGGCGTGTGCCGCAAGGACGACACCGGCGTCATGTGCCCGTCGTACATGGCCACCCGCGAGGAGGAGCACTCCACCCGCGGCCGGGCGGGCGCCCTGGTCAAGGCGCTGTCGGCGCCCGACCCGCGGCGCGAGCTGGGCGACGAGCGGCTGCACGGCATCCTCGACCTCTGCCTGGAGTGCAAGGCGTGCCAGTCGGAGTGCCCGCTCGGGGTGGACATGGCCGCGATGAAGAGCGAGTTCCTGCACCAGTACCAGCAGACGCACGGCGTGCCGCTGCGCTCGCGGGCCTTCGGCGCGATCAGGACGCTCAACCGGCTCGGCTCGGCCACCGCGCCGCTGTCGAACTGGCTGGCCGGCGCCGTACGCGGCCCGCTCCGCCTGAGCCGGCGCCGCCCCCTCCCCCGCTTCCGGCGCGACACCCTGCCGCGCTGGTTCTCCCGCCGCCCCGAGCCCGAGAGCGGGCGCGAGGTCATCCTGCTGGCCGACTCCTTCACCACCTTCACCGAGCCCGCCGTCGGCCGCGCCGCCGTCGAACTGCTGGAACGCGCCGGCTACCGGGTCCGCTTGGAGTCGAAGGGCTGCTGCGGGCGCTCCAGCCTCTCCAAGGGCCTGCTCGACCAGGCTCGTACGATGGCCGCGGACCTGGTCGGCCGCCTGGCCGCCTCCGACGTCCCCATCGTCGGCCTCGAACCGTCCTGCCTGCTCACCCTCAAGGACGAGTACGCCGCCCTGCTCCCCGGCGACCCCCGGGTGGCCGCCGTCGCGGCCAGGGCCAGGCTCGTCCCCGAACTGCTGGTGCGGGCCATCGACGACGGCTCGCTCGTGCTCGGGGACGCGCTCAAGGACCGCCGGATCCTGCTGCACGGCCACTGCCACGAGAAGGCCGTCACCGGCACCACCGCCACGTACGCGCTGCTGTCCAGGATCCCGGGGGCGGAGGTGACGGAGATCGACGCCGGCTGCTGCGGAATGGCCGGATCGTTCGGCTTCGAGGCCGAGCACTACGACCTGTCCATGAAGATCGGCGGCCTCCGGCTCTTCCCGGCGATCGCCGCGTCCTCGCCCGACACGCTGCTCGCGGCCACGGGGGTCTCGTGCCGCCAGCAGATCGCCCACGGCGCGTCCCGCACCGCTCTTCACCCGGTCGAGCTGATTCACAGGGCGGCCGGGCTGCCATAACACGTTCGGGGGAGATCGGAGTACGCAGTGTCCGCAGAGCTCCTGTCCATTCTCGCCCTCATCGTCATGTTCGTCGTGGCCACCCTCTTCCCCGTGAACCTGGGAGCGCTGGCCCTCGTCGGCGCCTTCCTGGTCGGCACGCTGGCCGCCGGCATGGAGACCGACCAGATCCTCGACGCCTTCCCCGGCAGCCTCTTCGTGATCCTCGTCGGGGTGACGCTCCTGTTCGCCATCGCCACCAACAACGGCACCGTGGACTGGCTCGTCCGGGCCGCGGTGCATCTCGTACGGGGGCGGCTGGCGGCCATCCCGCCCGTCGTCTTCGTCATCTCCGCGCTGCTCACGGCCGTGGGGGCGCCGGCGCCCGCGGTGGCGGCGATCCTGGCGCCGATCGCGTTCGGGTTCGCGGCCGAGTACCGGATCCACGCGATGCTGATCGGGCTGATGGTCGCGCACGGGACGCAGGCGGGGGCGTTCTCGCCGATCAGCGTGCTCGGCGGGATCGTGAACGGCGTCACCGCCGACGCGAACCTGCCCGGGAACAACCTGGTGCTGTTCCTCGCCAGCTTCGCCTTCAACGCCGCCGCCGCGGTGGTCGTCTTCTTCGTCTTCGGCGGGCGGGAACTGCTGCGGCGCGGCACCTTGGAGTCCCTGCCCGGCGCCCCCGCCCCGTCCGGGGCTATTTCGTCCGGTGCTGTTTCGTCCGGGGCCGCTTCGTCCGTGGCCGGCCCGGACGGCGATGAGACGTCCGGCGCCTCCGGCGGTGGCGGGGTGACCACCGCGACGACCCGGGACACCACGACCGGCGGCGGGCTGCGGCTCACCCCGCACCAGGCGCTCACGCTGACCGGCATCGTCGCGCTCTGCGTGGCCGTGCTGGTGTTCAAGCTGGACGTCGGCCTGACCGCCGTCACCGTCGCCGTCGTCCTCTCTCTCACCTCCCCCAAGACGAACAAGGGCGCCGTCGAGCGGGTGGCCTGGCCGACCGTGCTGCTGATCTGCGGCGTCGTCACGTACGTGGGCGTGCTCCAGGAGATCGGCACCGTGGACTACGTCGGCTCGGCGGTGGCCGCGATCGGCATCCCGCTGCTGGTCGCGCTGCTCATCTGCTACGTCGGCGGCGTCGTGTCGGCGTTCGCCTCGACCGTGGGCATCCTCGGCGCGCTGGTGCCGCTGGCCGTGCCGCTGCTGTCGCAGGGCAGCCTGGGTCCGATCGCGATGATCGCGGCGCTGTCGGTGTCGTCCGCGATCGTGGACGTCAGCCCGTTCTCGACGACGGGGGCGCTGCTGGTGGCCAACGTCAGGGGCATGGCGCGGGACGACTTCTACCGCAAACTCCTCGCCTACGGCGCCGTGATCGTCCTGGTCGGCCCGCTGGCCGCCTGGGCCGTCCTGGTCGCGCCCGGCTGGCTGGGCTGACCCCGAGCCGGCCCCGTGTCCGGCCCCGGCCGCCGCCGTCCGCCCCTGGCCGGGCCTCGCCGTCCAGCCCGTCGGGGGCGACGGCGGGCCCGGCCAGGCCGTCAGTAGAGGTGGGAGCGGAGCCGGGCCTATCGCGCGGGCTCCGGGGGAGGTTTCATCGTAGGCACAACCCGACCGTGGAGGCAGACCGTGGCATTTCAGCTCATCGTTCTCTACAACCACCCCGAGAGCGCCGAGGCCTTCGACAAGCACTACGACGAGACGCACGCGCCGCTGGCGGCCCGGCTGCCGGGGCTGCGCTCGTACACCGTCACACGTCCCGCCGCGGCAGGGGGCCGGCCGCCCGCCTACCATCTGGTCGCGGTGCTGACCTTCGACGACGAGGCGGCGTTCGGCGCGGCCATGTCCGGCGAGGAAGGCAAGGCGGCCGTGGCCGACCTGGCGAACTTCGCCGGGGCGGGCACCACGATGCTCACCGGGCCCGCCGGCGTGGTGGTCTGACCGCCACTCCGGCCACCACTCCGACCATCACGCCGATCGCCACCGGAAGGCCGGCGATCTCGCGATCTCAGTTGATCGAAGGGGCGGGCACCGGCACCCGCCCCTGGTAGGGGTCGACGCGGCTGAGCGCGCCGCGGGCGATCGCCTTCACGTCGGAGTCCGTGAACTCATCCGTCAGCGGAATGGCCAGCGCCACGAACAGCTCCCGCGTCTCCGCCACCGTGGGCTGGGCGCTGAGCTGCGGCGCCCGGCCCAGCTCCAGCAGCCGGGTCTGGTCGAGGCTGGTCTCCAGCTCGACGTTCCACGGGTGGTAGTGGGCGCTGTCACGCGGGATCGCCAGCCCGGGGAACTCGGGGCCGCGCTGGGTGATCACGAGGTGGGTCGAGGTGAGGTCGCAGCGGAACAGGGAGAAGGTGTCGGAGAGCCCGATCTTCAGGTCCAGCAGCCGGCCGTTGCGCTGCTGGTACCAGCATGCCGCCAGGATGGTGGCATAGACGTCCTTCCGCGTGTCGAGCGCCGTCCATCCCTTCTCCTCGGCGCCGTCGGACGACAGGCTGCGGTGCAGTTGCGTGTACGCCGCGCACAACGCCTCGTTCGTCGGGTCGAGCAGTTCGAGCAGGAAGCGCATCCGCCTCCGCGTGTGGATCGCGCGCTCCACGCATTCCGGCAGGGTGACCGCCCGGATGTAGGTGCCGGTGCCGCCCTTGAACAGCCACAGATCGCTGTCCTTGCGCGCCTCGGCCAGTAAGCGGGTGATGGCCGCCCCGTTCAGCGACTTGACGGAGTCGCCGCTGGACAGCAACGTCCACATCCCGTCGGTGGCCCGCGACATGGCGGTGATCTGCTCGGCGACCCTGGCCTGCCGGTTCCTGTCCCTGATCCACACGTACGCGAGCAGCGCCAGGACCGGCAGGATCAGCTTGTCGGACTGCCCGTCCTCGAACACCTCCAGCAGATCGAGGATGCTGACGGCGGCGGCCACGAGCAGCACGATGCCGAGGTCCAGGTTGGACATTGCGTTGCGGAGCCGTGTCGTCACCGTCGTCATAGCTTGTCGTTTAACCGGCCGGACGCTTCCCGTCAAGCGTTCATCACCGTCCGGCACCATCCGCCGCCCCGTTCGCCCAACAATGAGGCGACTTGCGCCGAAACGGCCGCCATCCGCGTCGTTTCCGCCGTCCCAGGGCCGCCGCACCGCCGTCACGGGGCCGTCACCTGGCCGCCTCGGGGCCGCCTCGGGGCCGCCTTGGGGCCGTCTTGGGCCGCCGCACACTCTGACCCGGCGTTTGGTAGCCTCCCTTGCTCTTGGTGTGATGCGATGGAAGCCGTAGCGGGGCGGTCGATCGAAGCAGGGGTGTGATGACGGAGTCGCCCGAATCACGGGACGACAGCACGGGAACCCGGCGCGGGCGCAGGCCCATCCGGCCGGATCCCGGGTCCGGCCCCGTCGCGCTGTTCGCCCACCGCCTCTGGGAGCTCAAGGAGCGGGCGGGCGACCCGTCCTTCGCCGACATGGCCTCCCGCCTCGGGGCGGCGGCCTCGAAGTCGTCGCTGGCGGCGGCGGCCCGGGGCAGCGCGCTGCCGAGCTGGGAGACCACCTGGGAGTTCGTCCGGGTCCTGGCCGTCGACCGGCTGGGCGGAGACCCGGAGGAGGTCCGGCGCGAGTGGCGCACCCACTGGGAACGCGCCGCCAACCTCGGCTACAGCGACGGCGGTCCGACCGGGCCGGCCGAGGGCACCGCGCCCGACCGTCCCGTCCACCGTGAAGGCGCCGCGCCAGGCGCGCCGGCCGACTCCGGGACGCCGCCACCGTCCACCGGCTCGCCCGCCCAGTCCGGGCCGTTGCCACCGTCCACCGATACGCCCGCCCAGTCCGGGCCGCCGGCGTCGACCGGCGAGCCCTCGCGGGAGCACGCGCCTTCGGCCGAGCACCGGCCTTCGTCCACGGGCCAGGACTCCTCGTCCGCGGAACGACGATCTCCATCCGCCGATCACCGGCGCACCTCCACGGACGGCCGCCCGCGGTCCACCGACGGCGAGCTCCCGCCCGCAGACCCTCCGCCCGGGTCCGGCCCGTCCACCGATCATCAGCCCGCCCCGGCCGCCGCCTCCCCCGGTCGTCCCGCGTCGGGCAAGCGGCTGACCGTGCTGGCGGCCGTCACCGGCGTGGTGGGGGTGGCGGCGATTCTCATCGGCTGGGTGCTGCCGCTCATCACCGGCGACGCCAAGACCGGGCCGAGCACCCCACCCAGCACGTCCCCGTCCCTCGTGCCGTTCGACGACTCGAAGTTCGAGAAGGACGTGACCTACCCCGACGGCACCGTCGTCGAGTCGGGCGAGTCCTTCGACAAGACCTGGCGCATCCGCAACACGGGCAACATCCCGTGGCACGGGCGCTATCTGACCCGGATGAACGACACGCCATGCAAGGCGCCCAAGCGGGTCGGGATCGGGCCGGTCGCGCCGGGCGACTCGGTCGACATCACCGTGCGCGTGCGCGCCGCCGGCTCCCCCGGCCGCTGCAAGATCTACTGGAAGATGACCGACGAGGACGGCACCCCGCTGCTCGCGGGCAAGCGGCCGATCTTCCTCGACGTCACCGTGGCCTGACCCCCCGCATCCCCTGGCCATGGCGGCCGCAGGCGCCGGTCAGGGCCAGCTCGGCGCCGGTCGGGGCAGGGGGTTGGCGCCCTCGGGGCGCAACCCGTCGAAGATGATGGCGAGGTAGCGCCGCCACAGGTCCGGCTCCGGGTTCGCCAGGAAGCCGATCGCGTGCACCGGTGCGCAGATGAGCAGCAGGACGTCGGTCCCGGTGATGTCGGCCCGGACGGCGCCCGCGTCGCGGGCCCGGTCGACCAGCGATCCGATGCTCGCGTGGAACGCGTTCCGAAGTTCGGTCACCTCGGAGTCGCCCTCGGCGACCGTCTGCAGGAACGCCAGGTCGTGTTGCCGCTGCCCGCCCGCGGCCACGGTGAGGAACTCCAGCAGCGCCGCCCCGGGATCGGCCGAGTCGAGCAGTTTGCGGGCGACGGCGGTGAGCGCGGCGAAGTGGTCGCCGACGATCGCGGCGATCAACTCCTCCTTCGTGGCGAAGTGGGCGAAGACGGTGCCCTTCGCCACACCCGCCCGGCGGGCGATGTCGGCCATCGAGGCGTCGATGCCCCGCTCGGCGAACTCGTCCGCCGCCGCGGCCAGAAGGAGCTCGCGGTTGCGTGCCGCGTCCGCGCGCAGGGGGCGGCGATCAGGACTGGTCACAGGCGGGAGTCTAGCAAGTTGACCGAGAGGTCATGTTGCGGATAGGTTCGCGGAGTCAACTTGACCCAGCGGTCATTTTACGATCGCCGGGTCAGCAGGTCGGATCTCAGGAGAGTCACCGATGGAACTGCACGGCGCCACCGCGCTCGTCACCGGCACGAACCGCGGCATCGGCCACCACTTCGCCGTCGAACTGCTGCGGCGCGGGGCGAAGGTCTACGCCACCGCCCGCCGTCCCGAACTCGTGGACGTGCCCGGCGCCGAGGTGCTGCGCCTGGACATCACCGACCAGGAGTCCGTCGAGGCGGCCGCCGCCGTCGCCACCGACGTCGACCTCCTCATCAACAACGCCGCGTTCACCGCCGGCGGGAACCTGGTGACCGGAGACCTCGACGCCATCCGGCTGACGATGGACTCGAACTACTACGGCACCCTCGCGATGATCCGGGCGTTCGCTCCCGTGCTGGCCCGCAACGGCGGCGGCGCCATCCTCAACGTCCTGTCGGCCGTGGCCTGGACCACCGTCGACGGCAACACCGCCTACGCCGCCGCCAAGTCCGCGCAGTGGGGCCTGACCAACGGTGTCCGGGTGGAACTGGCCGGCCAGGGAACGCATGTCGCCGCCCTCGTCCCCGGGCTCATCGCCACGGAGACGTTGCGGGACTTCGCCGCGAACGCCGGCGTCGAATTCCGCGAAGGCACGCTGCTGGACCCGGCCGACCTCGTCCGGCTCGCCCTGGACGGGCTGGAGGCGGGGGAGATCGAGATCCTCGACCGGATCGGCGCCGACGCGAAGGCGACCCTCACCGGCCCGCCACGCGCCTTCAACCTGGAAGCCGCCGCGGCCGCCTGACACGCCCTGCGTGACGCGGCCCTGCCTGCCGCGCCCTGCCTGCCGCGCCCTGCCTGCCGCGCCCTGCGTGACACCCCCTGCCTGACGCGCCCGCCAAACGCGCCCGCCGCGCCCAAGCCGTCCCGCCCGCCGCTTGGACCAGCCGACGCGTCAGGACAGGGCCGACGTGTCAGGACAGGGCCGGCGCGGCGGGCGGCGCGTCGGTCCAGCCGACCTCGACCATCGTCTTCCGGTACGACCACTCCGCGGACGCCCTGCCGCCGGACGTGCCCAGCTGGTCCACGGCCAGCAGCACCATCCTGCCGGTGTCGACGATCATCCGCACCCTGGTCGACGGCGCCCCCTTCGCTTTACCGCCCGGCCTGTCGATCACGAGGGCGGCGCCGGATCTGCCCAGTTCGTCCTTGGCCTCGCCGTCGACGCGGGCACCCGGCAGGGACAGCAGAGCCTGGTAGGCCGCGGCACGGACCTGCTTCGGCGCGGGGATGTCGTGCAGGAGCAGCGGCAGGGTCTCCTCGACCCAGGCGGCCAGATCCATCTCCCTGCCGACCTGGCCCGCCTTCATGAGCCACGCCTTCAGCTGGGCCGGGTCGGCGGGCAGGCGCTGGACCTCGTCGTAGGTCAGCCGCTGCCCCGCGAACTCGAACTGGTCATGACCCTTCAACGCGGGGCTCACCGAGCCTCGGCCGGGCTTGGTGGACAACTTCACCGTCTTGCCGTCGAGCGATTCGCTCCACGTGGAGGGGGAGCCGTCGCGCCGCCACGCCTTCCTGTCCGCCGCGGTCTTCGGCAGCGTCCCCAGTCTCTGACCTCCGTACCAGGCCCTGCCGTCGGGGGCGTTCCACCGTACGCCGACGAACCGCTCGACCAGCGAATAGGGGTGCGCTCTGGTGCCGAATCGCCCAGGATGGGGTTCCGTCATCAGCGTTCTGGTGTGCCAGTAGGCCCCCTCAGGAGGCGTGGCCGCGACGGCCGCCGGCGTGCCGAGGACGGCGGCGCCCGCGGCCAGGGCGACACCCAGGATGATCAGCCGCCGGGCCGGCGTGGTCGTGGACGTCATCGGTTCGCTCCATCGATTCGAAGTCACAACCATGCACACAGCTGGGCCGTACGAACGGTTGCCCGCGAAATGTTCGCACGATCGGGCAACCGTCACGAGGGACGAGGTGTGTCAGAAGGCGTGAGATCGGACGGAGAACCGTGAGTGACCTGGAACATGACTTCGGCGCTTTCGTGGCCGCACGTGCCACGAGCTTGTTGCGGGTCGCCTACCTCGCCTGTGGTGACGCGACGGAGGCCGAGGATCTGCTGCAGACGGCGCTGGAGCGCACCTACCGCAAATGGGATCGGGTGGCCCGCTACGACAATCCGGATGCCTACGTGCGGCGCGTCATCGTCAACGCCGCCATCAACCGCGCCCGCCGCCGGGCGATCCTGACCATCATCCCCATGCACAGCCCGCCGGAGACGGCGGTCCGGGCGGGTGACCCGGACCTGTTCCAGGTGCTCATGGGCGCGCTGCGCGCGCTGCCGCCCCGGCAGCGTGCGGTGATCGTCCTGCGCTATTGGGAGGACCTCACCGAGACGCAGACCGCCGAGGTGCTCGGATGCTCGGTCGGAACGGTCAAGAGTCAGGCGTCGAAGGCCATGGCCAAGCTCCGTTCGGCGCTCGGCCGGGAAACACTGGAAGGAGCGATCACCGATGCCCACGCTTGAGGAGGAGATCCGCCGGCTCATGACGGAGGGGACGGCGGGACTGCACGCCGCGCCCGACCTGATGGGCCGGGTGGTGCGCTCCACCAGGGAGAGGAGACGCAGGATCAGGATCGCGGCGGCGGCCGCGTCCGTGGCCGCGTGCGTGGTCACCACCCCCGCCGTCGCCTTCTTCACCGTCGGTACGACGCCCACGGCCGTCGAGCGCAGCACGTCCACCCCGGCGCCGGAACCGCCCGCCATCGACGACACCCCGCCCCTGCCGTCGGCCCCGCCGAGCCTCGGGGACCTGGGCGACGGGAGGGAGTTCGGGCGGATGAAGGTGGGCTACCTGCCCGACGGGCTGGAGTGGTCGGGCCGGTCGGCGGACTGGGGCGACACCTACCACGTCTCCTACGTCTACCGGGGCGACGACAAGAGCTCCTACAGGGTCATGATCACGGTGTACGAGGGGAGCGCCGTCGAGGAGGTCGAGCGGCGGATCACCGCCTACCGCGACGAAGCGGACGGCGAGGCGGTCACCGTCGGCGGCCGGAGCGGCTATCTGGTCGTGCAGCACGTCGGCGAGGACGGCATGAAGGGCACCCCCACCCTCTTCCTGCGGACGAGCGACAGCCAGTGGGCCGAGATCGGCTTCAGCCCGGTGTACGCCGAGGAGTATTCCGGCGCCGAGGCGGTCGACGCCGAGTTGCTGCGGATCGGACGAGGGCTCACCTCCACGATGTGAGCACGAGGTGCGCACGCTGTGATCATGAGACGCCGCCGCACGCGGCCACCGGCCTGAACGATGGCCGCCCCTCATGGCGGCCGGGGGGTCAGGCCGGGGGGCCAGACCCGGGGGGTCAGGCCGGGAGGTCAGGCCGGGGGTCAGCGGTAGGCGTCGGCTTGGAGGGTGTAGAGGTCGGCGTAGAGGCCGTTGAGGGTCATGAGGGTGTCGTGGTCGCCTTGTTCGGTGATGTGGCCGTGGTCGAGGACGTAGATGCGGTCGGCGTAGCGGACGCTGGCCAGGCGGTGGGTGATGAGCAGGACGGTGCGGCCGTCGGCGTGGGTGCGGATGCGTTCGAAGAGGGCGTGTTCGGCGCGGGCGTCGAGGGCTGCGGTGGGTTCGTCGCAGATGAGCAGGTCGGCGTCGCGGTGGAAGCCGCGGGCGACGGCGATGCGCTGCCATTGGCCGCCGGACAGTTCGCAGCCGTCTTTGAAGCGGCGATCGAGCAGGGTGCGGTAGCCGTGGGGGAGTTCGGCGATGACTTCGTCGGCGCCGGCGACGGTGGCGGCGGCGTGCAGAGCGGGTTCGCCGCGGTCGGTGCCCATGGTGATGTTGTAGCGGGCGGCCAGGGGCCAGCGGGTGTGGTCCTGGGCGATGACGGCGGTGCGGGTGCGCAGGTCTTCGGGGCTGACCTGGGACAGGTCGGTGTCGTCCCAGCGGACGGTGCCGGTGTCGGGTTCGTACAGGCCGGACAGGATCTTGGCCAGGGTGGTCTTGCCCGAGCCGTTCTCCCCGACGAACGCGATCACCTCACCCTGCTTGATCTCCACCGACACCCCGCGCAGCGCCGGTGACTCGGCGCCCGGATAGGTGAAAGTGACGTCGTCGGCCGTGATGCGCTCGAAGGTGTCGGGGGCAGGTAGCGGCCTGGGGCCGGTCAGGCGTCGCTCCGCGTCGGCGCAGAAGTCGAGGAAGTCGGTGAAGTAGAGGCCCTGCTCGTAGAGGCGGTTGGTGGCGTACATGAGGCTGAGCAGCGACGACTGACCTGAGCGGATGGCGAGAACCGCGGTGCCGGCCACCGCCAGCGGGATCGCGGCGACGGTCAGCAGCACACCGAGCGCGACGTAGACCAGGCCCGTGCCGAGGCCGCCGAGCGCCTCGCCGACCAGCCTGGCCGTCATCTGCCGCCGGGCCAGGCGCAGCATGACCTCCTGCTCGGCGCGGGCGACGGTGTCGTAGACCCGGAGCAGGAAGCCGCGCATGGTGAACGAGCGCACCTCGGCCGCGTTGTCGCGCTCGGCGAGCAGGCCCGCGAGGATCCACTTGCGGCGGCGGGCGGGGATCAGGGAGTACATCGTCGAGTAGCGCATCCGCGCGCTGCGCACCGCGGCCCAGGCGTCGGGCAGCACGGCCAGCAGCAGGAGCGGGAGCAGCACCGGGTGCAGCACGCCCAGCACGCCGGCCGCCGCGGCGATGCCGACGGCCGCGGTCACCACGCCGACGGCCGAGCCCACCACCGGGTCGGCCACGGACACGCCGCGGCTGCCCGCGCGTTCGAGCGCGTCGTGGAAGTCGGGGTCGTCGTAGGCGACCAGCTCCACCCGGCTGGTCAGGCTGTAGAGGCGTTCCTCGGTGTGGCGGGTGATCTGCGGGGTGAGGCGGGACTGCGCCCAGCCCGCGCCCGCCTGCGTCGCCGTGCGCAGCACCGCCGCGCCCGCCACCAGCGCCAGGCTGGGCAGAGCGGCCACGACGCGGTCGGGGGTCGGGCCCTCGCTGAACAGCGCCGTCAGCACCCCCGTCGTGGCGAGCAGGCCGAACGCGGTGAACACCCCGCCGAGCAGGTTGAGCGCGACCGTGGCCAGGGTGTCGCGCGGGCTCGCGGCCCAGGCCATCCGCAGCGCCTGGCCGACGAGCGAAGGGAGCCTGCCCGCGATGGTCAGGAAGCCGACCTCGGCCATCTTGTCGGTGTGGGCGTTCCAGCCGGTGAGAGCGATCTCGCCGAACTCGAGCGGCTCCTCGTTCTGCATGCATCGAGTCTGCACGCGGCCACCGACAGTTCCGCAAGACACGGTGCCGGGACGGTGTGGAACGAGAGTGGCACGGCCGCGGCGAGCGCCGTGACGCGGACCGCCGCCCCGCGCGGGTCCGGGGCGCCACGCAGCCGATCCGCTGCGGCCATATCACCGTGATAGGGGCAAGCTGACAGCTCTTCGGGAGGACGGAGCGCGCATACCGTTCACAGCACCCCCCACTCCCCCAGGAGGATCCGTGTCACGACCTCTCCGCCTCATGCTGAGCGCCCTGCTGACGCTGGCGTTCCTGCTGGTCACCGCGCCCGCGCAGGCCAGTGCGCTGGTGACGGTGCTCAGGTACGACGCCGGCCGGGCCGCCGAGTTCAGCGCCACCGTGGACCAGGCCGCGCAGGTGTGGAACGCCAGCGTCGCCAACGTCCGGCTGGTCAAGGGCACGCCCGCGCACTTCGTCGTGCTCGCCGACAACGGCTGGCCCAGGGCCCTGCCCACCAGCCTGGGGCGCGGCACGATCTGGATGGGCCGCCAGGCCGTCGACCAGGGCTACAACCGGGTGCGGATCGCCACCCACGAGATCGGCCACATCCTGGGCCTGCCCGACCGGCGCACCGGGCGCTGCACCGACCTGATGTCCGGCTCCAGCGCGCCCGTGAGCTGTACCAACGCCAACCCCAGCGCCGCCGAGCGGGCCGAGGTCGATCGCAACTTCGCCGGTGGGACGCCGCTGGTCGAGTTCGGCCGGGTGCACACGGACCGGTGACCTACGTGAGCCCGTACCCCTGCGCGAACAGCGGTGTCTGGCCGTCCCCCGCGTTGATCGGCTGCTGGGAGAAGGCGCGCATCCAGGTCATGGGCAGCCGGCCGGTCGGCGGGACGACCCCGAAGAGCACGTCGGCGACGCCCTGCCCCTCGGTGCCGGGCAACCAGGCGGCCACGGCGGCGTTCCAGCCGGGCAGCTCGGCGGCGATGTCGAGGGGGCGGCCGGAGACGAGCACCACGACGACGGGCACGCCCGAGGCGCGCAGGGTGGCGATGGTGCTCAGGTCCGCGGCGTCCAGGGCGAGCCCGCCGGGCCGGTCGCCCCGCGTCTCGGCGTACGGGGTCTCGCCGACGACGGCGACGGCCACCCGGTAGGAGCCGTCGATGCCGCTGCCGTCACTGCTGTAGGTGACGGTGGCGGCGGACCCGACGGTGTTCCTGATGCCCCGCAGGATCGTGGTGCCGGGGGTGACGGCGCCGGACGAGCCCTGCCAGGTGATCGTCCAGCCGCCGCTCTGGTTGCCGATGTCGTCCGCGTTCTTCCCCGCCACGAAGATCTTGCCGCCGGTCCTGGCGAGGGGCAGCACCCCGCCGGCGTTCTTCAGCACGACCTGCGACCTGGCCACCGCCTCGCGGGCCAGGGCCCGGTGCGCGGCGCTGCCCACGCTCGCCGTGTACGAGCGGTCGGTCAGGGGCCGCTCGAACAGGCCGAGCTCGAACTTCTTGGTCAGCACGCGCCGTACCGCGTCGTCCACCCGCGCCGTGCTCACCCGCCCGGCCCGCACTTCGGCGCGGAGCAGGTCGATGAACCTGCGCCATTCGACCGGCACCATCACCATGTCGACGCCGGCGTTGACGGCGGTGCGCACGTCGAGCGCGGAGGTGCCGGGGACGCCGTCGATCTGGTCGATGCCGTTCCAGTCGGAGACGACGAACCCGCCGAAGCCCAACTCCTCCTTGAGCACCGTGGTGATCAGATAGCGGTGTCCGTGCAGCTTGACGCCGTTCCATCGGCTGAAGGAGATCATCACCGAGCCGACCCCGCGCCGTACCGCGGCCTCGAACGGCGGCAGATGGACGGCCCGCAGGCCGGCCTCGGACAGCCGGGTGTCGCCCTGGTCGGCGCCGCCCGTGGTGCCGCCGTCGCCGACGTAGTGCTTGGCGGTGGCCAGCACGGAGGCGGGGCCGTCCAGCGTCTCGCCCTGCAGTCCGGTCACGATGGAGGCCATCGACGCGGGCAGGTCGGGGGTCTCGCCGAACGACTCGTACGTACGCCCCCACCGGTCGTCGCGCGCCACGCACAGGCAGGGCGCGAAGTTCCAGTCGATCCCGGTGCCGGACACCTCCTCGGCCACGGCCCGCCCGATCCGCTCGGCCAGGCCGGGGTCACGGGTGGCGCCGAGGCCGATGTTGTGCGGGAAGATCGTGGCCCCGGCCACGTTGTTGTGGCCGTGCACGGCGTCCACGCCGTAGACGAGCGGGATGCCGAGCGGCGTCGCCAGGGCGGCCTTCTGGTAGCCGTCGTACATGTCCGCCCAGCCGGCCGCCGTGTTGACCGGCGGCGCTGAGCCGCCGCCCGACAGGACCGAGCCGAGCCGGTACGCGGTGACGTCGGCGGCGCTGACCGAGGCGCGCTCACCCTGGGTCATCTGGCCGAGTTTCTCCTCCAGCGACATCCGGGACACGAGGTCGGCGACCCGGACGGGCACAGGAAGGGCGGGGTCCTGGTAGGGGAAGGCCGCCGTGGCGGTCGCCGGCGGCATGACCAGGCCGGCCGCGACGAGCGCGAGCACCGCGGCCCCGCTCCTCCATCTGCTGCTTCGATTGCTCATCGCAGGCTGCTCCGGCCGGCTCGAAGGGTTGTCGGGAGCGCCCCCACAGGCACTGTAAGCTCCAGGGCCCGAGTCTCCCGGCCCGGCCCGCCGCACCGGCCGGAGCGGTGACGGCACCAGCGGAAACGGGCCGGGAGGCGGTGAAAGTTTCACCGCCGCTTGACCGGTCCGCGCGTCCCTTCCGCGGCCCGCTGTTGCACGGGCCTTTAAGCGGCCAAGGGGTTATGTGAACCCGCCTCCGGCTAGGTCGCCAGCGTCACCTCGATCCCGCGTGGAGAAGGAGTGCCGCATGGCGTACGGATCCCTGGCCGGTTTCGGCGGCGGTGTGGCCGTGGCCGCGCTCGCGGGCGGGCACCCCTGGCTGGTCGCCGGCTGTCTGTCACTCGTGCTGGCCGGGGCCTTCGCGGTGCGCGCCGGGTTCCGGCGCGGCCGGGGCCCGATGTGCCGCTGACCCCGCGCTTCCCGGCCGCGACACAACGGACAGCACACCGAAACCGGCAGGACGACGGAACGGACTGGACATGGCCGCACCACGAAAGCTCACCGCCCGGTACGCCGGATCGGGAAAGCTCCTCGTCCTCGGCGCGCTCGCGGTCGCGGCGCTCGCCGGCTGGGGCGTCACCCGTCTGGCCACCCTGACGGGGACGGTCGGCGACCGCCCGTACGAGCTGCCGCTGGCCTGGCTCACCGCCTCGCTGCTGCTGTGGTGGCTGCCGCTGGCCTGGCTGGAGCGGCCGGTCACGGTCCCGCCGGGCGCGCGGAAGCGGATCGACGCCCTGCGGGTGACCGTGCAGATCCCCGTCTACAACGAGGATCCGGAGGCGCTGCGCGCGTGCCTGCGCTCGGTGCTGACGCAGAGCCGGCCGGTGAACCGGGTGCGGGTGGTGGACGACGGCTCGGCCCTGGCGGGCGAACCCGTCTCCTACGACGACGTACGCCGCGACTTCGAGTGCGAGGCCATGCTCCGCGGCATCGAGACGACCTGGGACCGTACCGCCAACCGGGGCAAGCGCTTCGCCCAGATGCACGTGCTTGCCGAGGACGACGGCGACGTCTTCGTCACCCTCGACAGCGACTCCGTGCTCGACCGGCACGCCGTCAGGGAGGGTCTGGCCCCGTTCGCCGATCCTCGGGTGCGCTCGGTGGCCGGGCAGGTGCTGGTGCTGAACCGCGCCGCCGGCCTGCTCGCCCGGCTGACCGGGGTGCTGTACCTGCCCTTCACCCGCGGCCTGCGCAGCGCCCAGTCGGTGCTGCGCCGGGTGACGATGAACTCGGGCGCGCTGGCCTTCTACCGGGCGGACGTCGTCCGCGCCTGCGCCGGCGCGTACGAGAGCGAGCGCTTCCGCGGGCGTCCGATGCAGATGAACGACGACTCCATGCTCACCTTCTACGCCTCGCTGTCCGGGCGCACGGTGCACCAGCCGTCGTCGATGGTGTTCACGCTGGCGCCCGAGCGTTTCGGCCACTACGCCAAGCAGCAGCTGCGCTGGATGCGCGGCACCGCCGTGCGGCACCTGTGGTGGCTGCGTTACCAGCCGCTGACCGGGCCGGTCTTCTGGACGACGGTCGCGGAGTACCTGCACCTGCTGCTCGCCCTGGCCGTACCGGTCGTGCTGGTCGCCGACCCGGCGTACCGGGGGCGGCTGGGAGAGCTGGCTCTGGCGGCGGCACAGGTCGCGGTGGCGATGAACTATCTGATGGCGCTGCGGCTGTTCACCGTGCGCCGCTCCGACGAGAGCCCGGGCGCGCGGCTGCTCGCGTTCGCGCTGGCCCCGCTGGCCTGCGGCTGGCGGTCGCTGGTGCTGCGCCCGATGTACGTCTACGCGCTGCTGACCTGCCGGCGGGTCAACCGCTGGGGCACCCGCGGCTCGGTCGAGGTGTCGCTCAGCACGGCGGCGTAAGTCAACCCCTTTCCTGACAAGATCGCGCGTTGTATGTTCGAGCCGAAAGAAAGTTTCGGCCATGGAGGCACTGTGGGCAAGAAGTTTCAGATTCTGGCGTTACCGCTGGCTGTCGCGGCCCTGACGGCCGTGGCCGGGCCGGCCCAGGCCGCCGACGGGTACGACCGCTGCCAGGAGGGCTACTACTGCATGTTCTCCGGGCTCGACGGCACCGGGGACATCATCCAGATCCAGGGCAACACGCCCGACCTGGCCGCGCTCGGCATGGCCGACCGGGGCAAGTCCGACTGGAACCGTACGGACTCCTGGATCCACCTCTACTCCGAGGCTGCCTACGGCGGCTGCACGGCGGTGACCAGCCCGCGCGGCAAGGGCAACTTCTACGTCGACTTCCGCGACTTCTGGAACTCCGTCCGCTTCGACGGCCAGAACGGCCCGTCCTGCGGGATCACCCTCAAGAGCTCGGTGCCCGACTCCCACGGCTGACCCGGCTCTCCCCGGCTGACCGGGGTCACCCGGCGGCCGGCCTCCACGGAGGCCCGGCCGCCGGTTTCGCTCACTGATTCGGATTCTCATTGACTCGATGGGAAATTGTCGAACATAGTGACGTGAAACCGAGGAGTTGTAGCCATGTCATCACCGCACATCGCCGTCTACGGCGCCACCGGCCACACCGGGCGCCTGGTGGCGGCCGACCTGCGCGCCCGGGGCCGGGACGTCATCCTGGCCGGCCGCGACGCCGGCGCTCTCAAGGCCCTGTCCGACGAGCTCGGCGGGGCGCCCGTCCACCAGGCCGCGCTCGACGACCCCGCCGCCTTACGCGAGCTGGCCGGCCGGGCGGCGGTGCTGATCCACTGCGCGGGCCCGTTCACGCACACCGGCAAACCGGTCGCCACGGCCGCCGCCGAGGCCGGCTGCCACTACGTGGACCACGCCCTGGAACAGCACCACACGAAGTGGATGTTCGACACCTTGACGGAGCCGGCGCGGGCGGCGGGCGTCACCATGGTCACGGCGATGAGCTTCTACGGCGGGCTGGGCGACCTGCTGGCCGGGGCCGTGGCCGCCGGGATGGCCGGGATCGAGCGGGTGGTGACCGCGTACGCGGTGAGCGGCTGGCGGCTGACCACGGGCGCCAGGGCGACCGCCGAGCTGCTGTTCGCCGACACCCAGCGGATCACCTTCGCCGACGGGGTCCAGCGGGTCGGCTACGTCGAGCCGCGCAACGCCGTCTTCCCGTTCCCGCCGCCGCTGGGGCCGCGCACGATGATCGCCCCCGTGCCGTTCTCCGAGGTCGTCACCGTGCCCAGGCACGTACGGACGGCGCGGGTGGAGGCGCAGCTGACGGCGGCCACGTTCGAGGAGGAGCAGGCGTTCACCAGCGAACACGTGGACGCGGCCACCCGGGCGGGCTCCGATTTCACGGTCGCCGTGCAGGTGATCACCGAGGGCGGCGGCCGGGCGGGGCAGGCGCGCGGGCGGGACCTGTGGCGCATGAGCGCCCTGACCTCGGTCGAGGCCGCCGTCCGGCTGGCCGACGGTCTGGGCCCGGATCAGCCGGGCGTGTACGCCCCGGCCGAGGCGTTCCCCGCCGAGCCGTTCCTGCGCGACCTGGAGCGACTCGGCCTGTTCACGTTGAGCCTTGAGGAGCGCCGATGAGCCCGGTCCTGCCGAGCCTCCTCCGGCCGGCCACCCCGAGCCTTGGGGAGCGGCGATGATCCTGGTCACGGGAGCGGCCGGCGGGCCGCAGGGCTCGACCGGGCGGCACGTCGTGGACCTGCTGCTGCGCCGCGGCGAGGCCGTGCGCGCCTTCGTCCACACCGACGACCACCGGGCGCGGGAGCTGCGCGAGCTCGGCGCCGAGGTGGTGGCAGGCGACCTGTGCGAGATCGCCTCGGTGCGCCCGGCCATGCGCGGGGTCAGGCGGGCGTTCTTCACCTACCCGGTGACGGCGGGCCTGCTGGAGGCCACCGGCGCGTTCGCGGCGGCGGCCAGGGAGGAGGGGGTCGAGCGCGTCGTCGAGGTCTCCCAGCTCGACGCCTCCCCCGAGGCGGGCACGCCCAGGATGCGCCGCCACTGGGTGTCGGAGCAGGTCTTCGACTGGGCCGGGGTGGGCGCGGTGCACCTCCGGGCCGCGGTGTTCTTCGAGAACCTCGCCGTCGTGGCCGCCGCGGCGGGCCGGCTGGCGCTCCCGCTCGGCTCTCCCGAGACGCTGATCCCGCTGGTCGCGGGCGAGGACGTGGCCAGGGTCGGCGCGGGGCTGCTGCTCGATCCCGCCCCCGCCGATCCGGTGTGCCTGGTGACGGGGCAGATGGCCACGGCCGGCGAGGCGGCGGACGCGCTCGGGGTGACGTACGAGGACGTGCCGCCCGAGGAGTGGGAGGCGTGGGCGGCGGACGTCTACCGCGACGAGGTCACCGTCGAGCACCTGACCCACCTGTGGGCGCTCTTCCGCTTCATCGGTGCCGGCGACCACCCGCTCTACCGCGTCACCGCGAGCATCGAGCGGCACGGCGGCCGGCCCCCGACGACGATCCAGGAGTTCGCGAAATAGACGAGGACCCCCGGCCGGAGCGGCCGGGGGTCCTCTGTGTCACTGCTGGGCAGAACGTCAGCCGGTGAAGCCGACGGCCGTCCAGTCGTAGTACTTGTAACCGCGGGCGCCCCAGTTCGCCAGCGTCTTCTTCGTCGCGAAGATCTCAGGCCGCTGGTACAGCGGGATGGTGTGCACCCGGTCCCAGATCAGCTTGTCGGCCGCGTTGGCCTTCTGGATCGCCGCGGCCGGGTCCATCTCGTCCACGGCCGCCTGGATGGCGGCGTCGATCTCGGGGTCGCTCATCTTGGGGAAGTTGCTCTCCGAGCCGGTCTTGTAGATCTGCGGCAGCGAGCCCAGCGGCAGCGGCGTGCCGATCCAGGAGAACGGCACCAGGTCGAAGTCACCCTTGATGATGAAGTCGTTGAAGAACTTGTCCACGGGGACCGGGCGGATCGTGACCTTGATCCCGGCCTCCTTGAGCATGGCCTGGGTGAGCTCACCCTCCGTCTGCGAGACGGGCGTCGCCGTCGGGATGACGAAGCTCAGCGCGAGCTCCTTGCCGTCCTTCTTGCGGTACTCGCCCTCCTGCTTCCAGCCGGCCGCGTCGAGCAGCTGCTTGGCCTTGTCCAGGTTGTACTTGCCCAGGTCGCCGGAGTTGTCGACGTAACCCTTGTGGTTGTTCATGAAGACGTGGTTGCCGAGCGTCTGCAGCGGCCACTCCATGTCCTTCAGGTCCGACTGCGTGATCACGTCACGGTTGATCGCGTACTGGACGGCCTGGCGGACTTCCTTCTCCTTGAGGAACTCGCTCTGGTTGTTCACCGTGATGTGGCGCCAGTTCGGGCTGAGCGACTTGCGGATCTCGGCGCCCGGCACCTCCTTGGCCCGCTTCAGGTCGGCCGGGGCGCCGGACTGGATCTCCGCGGCGTCCAGTTCGCCGTTGGCGAAGGCGTTCACCTCGGCGGCCGGGTCGGGGATGGCCCGGAAGATGAGCTTGTCCAGCTTGGTCTTCTGACCCCACCAGTTGTCGTCGCGCACCAGGGTGAGTGTCTTGGTGCCCTCGTCGAGGGATTCCACCTTGAAGGGACCGGCCGTGACCGGGATCTTCTGCAGGTAGTCCTTCTCGTACTTCTCCGGCGTGTCGATGTGCTCGGCCGGGAAGAGGTGGGAGGTGCCGCGGTTGAACAGGCCCTGCCACTCCGAGTACGGCTTCTTGAAGGTGATGACGGCGATGTTGTCCGAGTCACCCTTGGCAACGGACTCGATCTTGTCCCAGCCGTCCGTGGAGGCCGGCTTGAACTTCTTGTTCTCGCCGCTGTTGGCCTTCCACGCCGCCTCGAGGTCCTTCCAGGTGATCGGCGTGCCGTCCGACCACTTGGCCTTCTCGTTGAGCGTGTACGTGATGACCTGCTTGCCCGAGGACATGTCGTTCTTGACGTCGCTGACGTAGTCCTTGTTGGGGGTGAACGTGGCGTTCTCGTCCGCCATCATCAGCTGCGGCATGATCGGGTCCAGCATCGTCGCCGTATCGGCCTGGTTGCCGTCGACGTGGTTGCCGTTCCACTGCGTGGGCCACTGCCCGATCGCCAGGGTGAGCGTGCCGCCGTCCTTGACCTGCGCGTACGGGACGGAGTTGATGCTGATGATCGGGGTCTCCGTCATCTGCTGCTGAGCCTGCTTGGACTGCTCGGCGTTCGGCTGCTTGTTCTCGGTGCCGCCGCCACCGCCACAGGCCGCGACGGCCATGGCCAGGACCGCCAGCCCAGCGGCCGCACGGTAATGAACCTTCACTCTTCCTCCTGATTTTCCGAGGCCGTGATGACCTCGATCTCCTCCGCGTAATGGCAGGCGGCGCCGTGGTCCACGGCACGCGTCAGCCGGGCAACCGAGGGCTCTTCGTCCACACACCGCCGCCGCTCGGCCTCGCTCAGCCGGGCGAACTTGGGGCAGCGGGTGCGGAACCTGCAGCCCGACGGCGGGTCCGCCGGGCTGGGCAGGTCGCCTTCGAGCAGGATCCGCTTGCGGGTGCGTTCCATCTCGGGGTCGGGCAGCGGGATCGCCGACAGCAGCGCCTGCGTGTACGGGTGCGCCGGACGGTCGTAGACGTTCTCGACCGCCCCGATCTCGGCGATCCGGCCCAGGTACATGACCGCCACCCGGTCGGCGAGATGCCGTACCACCGCCAGGTCGTGCGCCACGAACAGGTAGGACAGACCCAGCCTGTTCTTCAGCTCCTCCAGCAGGTTGATCACGCCCGCCTGGATGGACACGTCGAGTGCCGAGACCGGCTCGTCCAGCACCAGCAGCTTCGGCTCCAGCGCGAGCGCGCGGGCGATGCCGATGCGCTGGCGCTGGCCGCCGGAGAACTGCTGCGGGTAGCGTTCCGCGTGCTCGGGCGCCAGCCCGACGAGCCGCAGCAGCTCGGCGACCTTGCCCCGCACGTCGTCCTTGACGCCGTGCGCGCGCAGCGGCTCGGCGATGATGTCGCCGATCGGCATGCGCGGGTCGAGCGCGGCCATCGGGTCCTGGAAGACGATCTGCAGGTCGCCGCGGAGCTCCTTGCGCGCCGCCTTGTCCAGCTCGGCGCTGTTCCTGCCGAGCACGACCACCCGGCCGCCCTGCGGCGGCTGGAGCTGCATGATCTGCTGCAGCGTGGTGGTCTTGCCGCAGCCGGACTCGCCGACCAGGGCCAGCGTCTCGCCCTGGGCGATGTCGAGGCTGATGCCGTCGACGGCGTACACCGTGCCGACGCGGCGCTTGAAGACCGCGCCCTTCATCAGCGGGTAGTGCCTGATCAGCTCGTCGAGCTCCAGCACGGTCGGCCGCTCGGCGCGCGGCACCCGGACCACGTCGTTCGGCGGGATGACCGGCACCGGGAACACGTCGGCTCCGGTCAGGTTCTTGTGCTCGATCTCGTGCGCGCGGATGCAGGCCACGTGCCGCCCGCCGCCGAAGGGCGTCAGCGGCGGCTCCTCGTCGTCGCACATGTCCACCTTCATCGGGCAGCGCGGCGCGAACGGGCAGCCGGGCGGCAGCGCCGCCGGCGACGGCGGGTTGCCGTCGATGGGCACCAGCGGCCCCTCCTCGCCGTCGACCCTGGGGATCGAGGCGAGCAGTCCCATCGTGTACGGCATCCGCGGCCGGTAGTAGATGTCCTCGACGGGCCCCTGCTCGACCGGCCGCCCCGCGTACATGACGAGCACCCGGTCGGCCATGCCGGCGATGACGCCCAGGTCGTGGGTGATCATCACGATGCCCGCGCCGGTCTCCTGCTGGGCGGTCTTGAGCACCTCCAGCACCTGGGCCTGGATGGTGACGTCGAGCGCGGTGGTCGGCTCGTCGCAGATCAGCAGGTCGGGGTCGTTGGCGATGGCCATGGCGATCATCGCGCGCTGCCGCATGCCGCCGGAGAACTCGTGCGGGAACGCCTTGGCCCGCAGGTTCGGGTTGGGGATGCCGACCAGGTCGAGCAGTTCGACGGCCCGCTTGGCGGCCTTGTCCTTGCCCATCTTCTGGTGGACCCGGACGGCCTCGGCGATCTGGTCGCCGATGGTGAACACGGGCGTGAAGGCCGACAGCGGATCCTGGAAGATCATGCTGATCGACTTGCCGCGTACCTTGACCAGGTCGTCTTCCTTCATGCCGAGCAGCTCTTGCCCGTGCAGCGTGACCGAGCCGTCCACCACGGCGTTCTTCGGCAGCAGGCCCATCACGGCCAGCGAGGTCACCGACTTGCCCGAGCCGGACTCGCCCACGATGCCGAGCACTTCGCCGCGCTCGACCTCGTAGCTGACGCCGCGCACGGCTTCGATGCCGCCGGGGAAGGTGACGGTGAGGTCCTTGACCTGCAGAATGCTCACGTGTTGCTCCCCGGGTCGAGTGCGTCGCGCAGGCCGTCGCCGATCAGGTTGACGCTGAGCACCAGGGCGACCAGCAGGCCGGCCGGGAAGGCGAACAGCCACGGATAGCCGGTGGCGTTGCCGGAGCCGGTCGCGATCAGCGTGCCCAGCGAGACGTCGGGCGGCTGGATGCCGAACCCGAAGAAGGACAGCGCGGCCTCACCGATGATCGCGCCACTGACGTTGAGCGTCGCGTCGATGATGAGCAGAGAGGACAGGTTGGGCACGATGTGCCGGAAGATGATCTTCCAGCGGGGGATGCCCATGTAGACGGCGGCCAGGACGTACTCCCGCTCGCGGAGCGAGAGCGTCATGCTGCGCACGACCCTGGAGGTGATCATCCAGGAGAACGCCGCGAGCAGCGCCACGAACCAGAGCCAGGTGCCCTCCCGCAGCCGCGGCGAGATGATCGCGATGACCAGGAAGCTCGGCAGGACCAGCAGCAGGTCCACACCCCACATGAGCACCCGGTCCACCCAGCCGCCGAAGTATCCGGCGAAGGCGCCCACGACGGCCGCCAGGCCGGTCGAGATCAGCGCGACCAGCAGGCCGATGACGATGGACTTCTGCATGCCGCGCAGCGTGACCGCGTACATGTCCTGGCCGATGGAGGTGGTGCCCCACCAGTGGTCACCGCCCGGCGGCGACAGGAAGGACAGGAAGTCCTTCTCGGTCCACTCGTACGCGCCGATGAACGGCCCGACGTAGGCCAGGCCCACGAGCAGGACCAGGGCGACGAATCCGTAACGGGCCTGGTTGTTGCGCAGCAGGCGCCTGAAGACGACTTTCGAACGCATGTCAGCTCACCCGGACCCGAGGATCGAGCGCCGCGACCAGCAGGTCCGACAGGAAGGAGGCGAACAGGATGCAGACGGCGGCGAAGAACGTGACCGCGGCGACGGAGTTGACGTCGTTCTGGTTGATCGAGTCGACCAGCCAGGCGCCCATGCCGTGCCAGGCGAAGATCTTCTCCGTGAACGTGGCTCCGGTGAACATCGTCCCGAACGCGAACGCGAAGTAGGTGGCCGAGGGGATCAGCGCGGTGCGCAGCGCGTGCTTCGTCAGCGCCGTCCTGCGCCGCAGGCCCTTGGCCATGGCCGTGCGGACGAAGTCCTGGCCCAGCACGTCGAGCATCATGTTGCGCTGGATCCGGCTGTAGAAGGCGATCGAGCCGAGGCTGAGGGAGATCGTCGGCAGGATCAGGTGGTTGAGCCGGTTGACGAACTGGTCCCAGCCGGACAGCCGCGGGTTGTACTCGCCGGTGTACTCGATCAGCGTGAACCCCAGCCCTCTGTTCAGGTTGTACGTGGCGATGGCCAGCAGGGTCGCCAGCACGAACACCGGGATGGCCATGATCACGAAGGAGCTGACCCCGATTAACCGGTCGCTGAACTTGTACTGCTTGACCGCGGAGACCGCCCCCAGCACCACCCCCAGGGCGAAGCCCAGCAGCGTGCCGATCAGCAGGAGGCGCAGGCTGACCATGATGCGCCGGCCCATCTCGCCGTTGACCGAGCCGCCGTTCCAGGTCTTGCCGAAGTCTCCGGTGACGACCCCCTTGGCCCAGGTCGCGTAACGCACGAGCACCGGGGTCTTGTCGTTCAGGTTGTAGGCGTCAAGTGTGGCGTCGATGACAGCCTCGGGCACCGGCGGCTGCCGGCCCTCGTACGCGGCTCGCGGGTTCATGGTCGTCGCCGCGAGCATGTACGCGAGGCTGGCCGCGATGGCTACCAAGATCACATTTATTGCCAACCTGCGGAGCAGGTACTTGCCCATTACTCTCCGTTCGCGCTGATCGAGGGCGCGAACTCACGGGCGGAGCGGTGCCCCCTCAACGTAAACCCATCCCGCGTCGTGAAATTCACATGTCTGCGGGATGGCGATCAACGCGAAGAATATAAGCAAAGCGATAACAGGCAGAAACGGAGCCATATAACGGTCAGGTCACTCACAAAAGATCGACGAGCCCTGTCAGACGACTTCGCTCCCGCCCCTCGACCTGCGGAAATATCGCCTACCAGATGCCCTTTCGGACGTCTCACAGAAGCCGTGTGTCACAGGATCCGTACACGAATGACGACGAACCGGCGTGATCCACACCATATTCGCTGAGGGGTGAGGCTACGCGTCAAACGACCCGGCTGAGCGGGCCGGTGAGCACGGCGGTGAGCACGGCGGTGAGCACGGCGGCGACGCCGGCGTAGGAGTCGCGTACCGCCGCGGCCTGACCGAGCCGATGCTGCTCCAGCCGGACGGCGCCGAGATGGCGCAGCTCGTAGCGGAGGGAGCGCCACCGCGCCGCCGGGTCCGCGTCCGGCTCGCCGTAGGACTCCCAGAACGCCGGCCGCTCGTCCTGCTTCCTCGACGCCATCCGGATGGTCCCGCTCGGAGGCGAACTGACGGGCCGGGTCCGGCGCGAACCGCAGCACCACCGGACGGTCCAGGCCCTCGACGGTGACCTTGTAGGTGGTGTTGTTCATGCCGAGACCGAGCTCGACGGCCGCGACGGCGACCCGGCCCGCGGCCGTCACGGCATCCACTTGCCGCCGGCCACGTCGATCGTCAGCCCGGTCAGCCACGAGGAGGCGTCGGAGGCGAGGAAGGCCGTGACGTTGGCCACGTCCAGCGGCCGGCCGAGCCGGCCGAGCGGGTGCTCGGCCAGCATGCGCTCGGCGAACTCCGGCGGCATCCGCCGCTCCAGGCGCTCCGTCATGATCGTCGAGGGCGCGACGTTGTTGACCCGGACGCCGGCCGGGCCCAGCTCGTACGCCAGCTGCTTGGTCAGCGCGATCACCCCGGCCTTGGCCGCCGTGTAGGCCACGGAGGCGGGGGTGGGGGTGCGGGCGGCCAGGGAGGACATGGTGATGATCGAGCCCTGCCCGCGCTCTCTCATGCTCGGCAGGAACGTCCTGATGACGAGGAAGGTCGAGGTGAGGTTGGCGTCCACGGTGGCGTGCCAGTCCTCCGCGCTCGTCTGGTCGATCGGCTGTGGCCGGCCCGTGCCGCCGCCGGCGAAGACCGCCAGCACGTCCACCGGGCCCAGGCGGCGCTCGACCTGCTCGCGCATCGACTCGACGGCGGCCTGGTCCGTGGTGTCGGCGGCCACCCCGATGGCGCGGCCGTCCGGGACCTCGTTCACGGTGGCCTCGATGGCGGCGGGGTCGCGGCCGTTGACGGCGACGCGCATGCCCTGGGCGGCCAGCACCCGTACGGTCTCGCGCCCGATGCCGCCCGAACCCCCGGTGACCAGCGCTACCTTGCCCTGCAAATCCGGAAACATCATGCCTTCTACGGTGCCAGTCGAGGCCGCCCCGGACATCCCACCCGGGGCGCGTCCCTGCCTGCGCCTCCCGTGGTGCACGCCCCTCCCCGGCCATACCGCGCCGGGCGTACGGTCCCCGCCCCGGCTACAAGCGAACCGCCGCCGGGGGCAGGGGTGAGCAGGTCACGTCGCAGGCCAGGGATACGTCGCAGGCCAGAGAAACGTCGCAGGCTGGGGATACGTCGCGACCGGCGGCCGGTGTCACGTCGCGGCTCGCAGGAAGTAGTCGTCGTCGCCCACCTGGCCGCCCTTGAGCGCCACCTCCAGCCCGTCGAACGCCGGATCATCGGCGGCCGGCACGCACACCGGCCCCCCGACCGCGAGCACGCCGATCACGTCGAGGGCGCGGACCCCGAGCGCCGCGACGACCTGGCCCGAGGTGTCGCCACCGGCCACCACCAGCCGTCGCACCAGCCCGGCCCGCACCGACGCGGCGGCCACCCGGCCGAGCAGCTCACCGATCCCGGCCGGATCGAGCGCCGGGCCCCTGGTGGATTGCACGATCGTGTGACACTCGGCACGCAGGCTCTCCTCGGCCTGGACGATCGCATCCTGGCCTGCGGAGACGTCCACCACCGTCCAACCGGCCCGCTCCGCCGCGCCGATCTGCCGGACGGTGACCGGCGACCGACTCCCGGACACCACCAGCACCGCCCCCGCCCGGCTCCTCTCCTTACCCGACCCACGACCGCCTGCCCTCGGCCCGCGTCCCTCGAAACCCGCCCCACCCCGGCCTGCCCCGCCCAGATCCGGCTCGCCGCCGGTGAGGGCTGAGGCGAGGGCATAGCTCAGGCCTCCTGAGCCGGCGCAGAAGAGCACGTCTTCTGGCGCGGTGTCGGTGAGGAGCAGGCGGCCGAGGGTGTGGAGGTGCTGCTCGGTGGAGGCGTCCGCGATGAAGGCGGCGTCTCGGCTTCTCGCGCGGTACAGATCCTCCGACGCCCCCGCCGGCAGCAGGCCGGTGCGCCCCGCGCCCTGTTCCTCCAGGCGTACCCGCAGGTCGGCCTCGGTCGCCGGGGTGACGGGGTGGTCGCGGGCGGGTGGGTGGCGGTCGAGGCGGACGACCTCCTCCCCCGACCGGACGAAGTGGTTGCCGTACACCGTGTAGCGCCCGAACTCCGGCTGCGCGGCCAGCACCGGCACCGCGCGCCGGGCCAGCCCTTCCCGGTGCAGGGCCGCGATGACCGCGCCGATGCTGCCGTGCGCGGGCGAGGAGTCGAACGTCGAGCAGATCTTGTACTGGACGGCCAGCGGCCGGAGCGCCGCCACCGCCCTGAGCGCCGGGAGCGCGACAGCGACCGGGTCGGCCGCGGCGCGGGCGGTGGTGGCGACGCCGATGACGTCGTCCCGATCGTGCAGGTGGGACACGTCCGTGACCAGCGACCCGCTCAGCCCGAACCGTCTGAACTGCCACAACGCGTCGGTCGCCCCGGTGAAGTCGTCGGCCACGAAGGCGATCAGGGTCATGACGCCGGTTTCACCTCGTCACCACGCCGCCGAAGTGGTCGAGGGCTCTGTACAGTTCCGGCGAATCGACCTCCGTCAGCGGCACCCCGGCCGCCGTGGCGGTCCAGGCCTGGCGGATGCTGGTGATGCCGGCCGCCGGCCCGTCCGGGTGGCCGAGCACGCCCCCGCCCGCCAGCACCAGCAGGTCGTCCGTCCCGGTTCGTTCCAGCGTGACCGGCGCCGTTCCCGCCCACTGCGCCGACGACAGCACCGGCAGGCACGGGAAGCCGCCGAGCAGCGGGGCGCGCACCGCCCCGACCATCGCCGCCACCTCGTCGTCGCTCACGTAGAACTTGCTGTGGAACCCGCCGCAGTGCAGGTGGTCGACGCCGGTCAGGCGGGCCAGCTTCTGGTACGCCGCGTGCCCGATCCCGAGCCCCGGATGCCGGGCCAGCGCCCCGATGCCGGTGACGTGGGCGTGGATCGGCACCCTGGCGTGCCGGCGCAGCATGGCCACGGCCGGGAAGCCGACGACGTTGAGGTTGACCATCACGCAGGTGCCGCCGGCGGCCACCACCATGTCGTGGTGGCGCAGCATCCGGTCGGGCTCGTCGCTGATGTTGAAGGCGTACATCGGCCGCCGCCCCGTACGCCGCTCCACCTCGTCCAGCGCCCCCGTCACGGCCCGGACGCGCTGGGCGAGCGGCGCGGGCGGGCAGTCGGCGTTGACCTCGTCGTCCTTGATGAAGTCGGCCCCGGCCAGGCCCAGCTCCAGCACCAGGTCCACGTAGTCGGACGGGCGCAGGCCGACGTTGGGCTTGACGATGGTGCCGATCAGCACGCCGTCCGGCCGCCCGGCCAGCCGCCGGGTGCCTTCGACGGCGAACCCGGCCGGCAGGTACGCCCGCCCGAACGCGTCCGGCAGCTCCAGGTCGACCAGCTTGAGCCCAGCCAGCTCGCGCAGCTCGTACAGGTTGCCCGCGACCACCGGGAACAGGTTCGTCAGCGACGGCCCGGTGTTGTCCAGCGGAAAGCCGATCCGGACGAGGGCGGCGTGCAGCGGCCCCGACCCGCGCGCGCCGGGCAGGGCCTCGCCGATCGGCGCGGGGATCTCCGTCATGCCGAGCACCACCGCACTGTGGCGGGCGCGCAGCTCGTCCGTCTCGCCCGCGACGCTGACGAACGTGCCGGTGCTCTGCTCGCCCGCGATGGCGCTGACCGCCTGCTCCAGCGGCAGGCGGGTGACCACCCGGTACGTGGCCACCGTCATCTCACGCATACAGCTCCTTCGCCAGGTGTTCCATGGCGAGCGGCGGGCTGGCCAGGATGGGGACCGGCGACTCGACGGCCCCGGCGACCCGCGCCATCGACGCCTGGGCCAGCACGATCACGTCCACCTGCCCGCCCAGCTCGGCCAGCGCGGCGGCCACGCGGGCGTCGTGGGTGGCGGCGTCGCCGCTCATCAGGGCCTCGAACGCGCCTTCGCACAGCCTGGCGGTCAGCTCGATCTCGGCGCCGGCCGCCGCCGCGCGCCTGCGTACCAGGTCGGCGGTGGGGTCGAGGGTGGTGGACAGGGTGGCGCACACGCCGATGCGGCGGCCGAGCGCCACGGCCCTGTCGGCCATCGGACGGTCCACCCGGGTCACCGGCACGCCGGTCAGCGGCTCGGACGCCTCCACCGCCGCGCCGATCGAGGAGCAGGTGACCAGGATGTGATCGGCTCCGGCGGCCTCGGCCGAGCCGATGTGGCCGGCGACGCGGCGCGCGGTGCCCGGCGTCAGGTGGCCGGCGGCCACGGTGTCCTTGATCAGGCTGTCGTCGACGATGTTGAACGTCTCGACGCCCGGCAGGTGTTTCGCGCACAACTCGGCGAACACCGGCACGAGCGTGGCCGAGGTGTGGATGAGTCCCAGGGTTCTCGTCATGGCCTGCCTTCGTCGTCATGGTCGCGCCATCGTGATGGTGGGTCCCGGCCGCGTCGTCCAGCCCGTGGCTGCCGCGGGCCGTGTCGTCACGGTCGTCGCATCTCGGGCTGGGTGAACAGGTCGTGCCAGACCTGGAAGTGGTCGTCGCTGGCCTGCCCGGCCGCGTCCTCGTCGCCGGCCAGCAGGGCCTCGTACAGGGGCCGGTGGGCGGCCAGCGAGAGTTCCTTGTCGCGCGGGTGGGTCTTGAGCCGGTCGCGCCGCTGGCGTACGGCGCGGAACAGCACGCCGGTCATCGCGTCGGCGAAGAAGGTGAGGGCGGCGTTGCCGGTGGCGTGCAGCAGCGCCTGGTGGAAGGCGAAGTCGGCCCGGTCGATGTCCTCGGCGGTGGCGGCGGCCTCCATGCCGGCCAGGGCCTTGCCGACGTGGCCGATCGCGACCGGGTCCGCCCTGCGCGCCGCCTCCCTGGCGGCCTGGCGTTCCAGCGCCACCCGTACGGAGTGCAGGGACTCGATGCTGAGGTGGCTGGCCGACAGGGCCAGGTCGAGGGCGAATTCGAGCCCTTCCGGGGCCAGGCGCCGCACGTACGTGCCGGAGCCCTGGCGCCGGCTCAGCACGCCGAAGCCCTCCAGGAGCCGCAGGCGGTCGCGCAGCGCGCCGCGGCTGACGCCCAGCCGCTCGGCCAGCTCCCGCTCGGGCGGCATCCTGGCGCCCTCCCCGAGCTCGCGGATCAGGTCGGACAGAGCGTCGGAGAGCGCATCGGCCAACGAGCCGGAGGCGAAATCGGCGGCGGCGGGGTCGGTGGGCATGGTGAGCACCTCGGCGCGATTGGTCGTACCACTCGCCGGAAAGGTACTACCAATATCCCGAAAAGTCACTTCATCTGATGAAAAAAGCAACTTCATCAGATGAAAGCCTAGGAATTTCGGCGCGCTCGGTATAGCGTCCGGTCTCGTGGCAAACGATCCCCAGCGGGACTCGGCCCGGCACGTCCAGGTCGTCCAGGCCCTCGGCGCCCGCATCGTCGGCGGCACGCTGCCTCCGGGCACGTCCATCCCCATCGAGGAGGAGCTGGTCGGCGAGCTCGGCGTGGGCCGCTCCGCCGTACGGGAGGGCGTGAAGGTCCTGGCCGGCAAGGGCCTGCTGGAGACCAGGAGGAGCGCGGGCACGATCGTGCGCCCGCGCGCGTCCTGGAGCCTGCTCGACGCCGACGTGCTGAGCTGGCGGTTCGAGCCCGAGCCCACGCCGGGCGACATCCGGGTGCTGGCCGACCTGCGGGTCGCGCTGGAGCCCGGCGCGGCGCGGGTGGCCTCCGAGCGGGCCGACGCCGCCGCCGTGCGCCGCATCGACGAGGCCATGGAGGCGCTGTACGCCACGGCCGACGACCCCGAGCCGTTCATCGAGGCCGACCTGGCCTTCCACCAGGCGATCTTCGCCGCGGCCGACAACGACCTGCTCCTCTACATCTACGACATGATCAGCATCGCCCTGCGGTCCGTGCGCCAGGTGCACACCCGCTCGGTGGCCCATAACAAGGAGACGCTGCCCGGCCACGAGCGCGTGGCCCAGGCCATCGGGCGACACCACCACAGCGAGGCCGAGGCGGCCATGCGCACGGTGGTCGAGGTCGCCCGCGCCGACGCCGAGCAGCACGTACGTCTCTGCTGCTGAACGCCCGGCCGGATGCCGGAACTCCACGTGAGCACCGGCCGTAAGCCGCTGGAACAACCCCGCAAGAAAGGGCTCCCTTGGACGTCCTCCTCGACGTCGACGGCCCGGTGGCCGTCGTCACCCTCAACCGACCCGCGAAACTGAACGCCGTCACCCCGGACATGGCCGCCGCGCTGCGCGCCTGCCTGTCGCGGATCGACGCCGACCCCGATCTCCGCGTGGCGGTGCTCACCGGAGCGGGCGAGCGCTCGTTCTGCGTGGGCAGCGACATCCGCGAGCTCGACGAGTACGCCACCGCCTGGGAGTTCCGCAACCG
This sequence comes from Nonomuraea fuscirosea, assembly GCF_035917475.1. Lineage (NCBI taxonomy): Bacteria > Bacillati > Actinomycetota > Actinomycetes > Streptosporangiales > Streptosporangiaceae > Nonomuraea > Nonomuraea fuscirosea. The sequence continues at coordinate 7,181,083 of NZ_CP109074.1, forward strand.
CGGCGACTACGGCGACGCCGTCCGCGCCCTGCGCAAGCCCATCGTGGCCGCGGTCAACGGCTACGCCTACGGCGGCGGCCTGGAGCTGGCCATGGCCTGCGACATCAGGCTGGCCGCCGAGACGGCCACGTTCGCCGCCCCGGAGATCAAGCTCGGCTGGATCGGCGGCAGCGGCCAGTCGGCGCTGCTCGCGCACGCGGTCGGGCCGAGCAACGCGGCCACCATGCTGCTGACCGGCGACCCCATAGACGCCGCCAAGGCCCGAGCATGGGGTCTGGTCAGCGACGTGCATCCGCGGGAGGAGCTGCTGAAGGCGGCGAAGGAGCTGGCGGCCACCATCGCCAGGCGCGCGCCGATCGCCGCCCAGACGGCCAAGGCCAACCTCAAGGCCGCCTACTCGATGCCGCTCGACCAGGCCATCCAGTACGAGCGCGACCTGCAGACCGTCTGCTTCGCCACCGCCGACGCCGCCGAGGGCAGGGCCGCCTTCGCCGCGCGCCGCGAGCCCGCCTTCGAGGGCCGCTGACATGGGCGTGCTCGACGGATACCGCGTGGTGGATCTGTCCATCGCGATGGCGGGCCCGCTGGCCGCCATGCGCCTGGGCGACCTGGGCGCGGACGTGGTCAAGGTGGAGCCGGTCGGCGGCGAGTGGCAGCGGCACGCCCCGGCGGGCGGCGCCACCGGCAGGCGGGTGAACGCCTCGTTCCTGTCGCTCAACCGCAACAAGCGCAGCCTGGCCGTCAACCTGAAGGCCGACGCGGGCCGCGAGATCGTGCACCGGCTGGCCGCGACGGCGGACGTGTTCCTGCAGAACTACCGGCCCGGCGTGGCCGAGCGGCTGGGCATGGACTACGAGACGATCAGCGCGCTCAACCCGTCGATCGTGTACGTGTCGATGTCCGGCTACGGCGAGAGCGGCCCCTACACCGCGCGCCCCGGCCAGGACCTGCTGCTGCAGGCCATGAGCGGCGCCATGCTGAGCACCGGCCGCGAGGGCGACCCGCCGGCGCCGGCCGGCTCCTACGCCATCGACGCCATCACCGCCTACAGCGCGTTCGAGGGCGCGCTGGCCGCGCTGCTGCACCGCGAGCGCACCGGCGAGGGCCAGCGGGTGAGCGTCAACATGCTGGACGCGGCCGTCGCCGTGCAGATGCAGGAGCTGTCGATCTACACGGTCGGCGGGGTGCCGCAGCGGCGCGGCCGCGAACCGCACGGCCACACCTACATCCGCGCCCCGTACGGCGTCTTCGCCACCAAGGACGGCTACCTCGCGCTCGGCATGCCCCGGCTGGACGGCCTGGCCGTGGCGCTGGACCTGCCGGAGCTGGCCGCGATGGACGGCGACGCCGACGGCCACACCAGGCGCGACGAGATCACCGCGCTGGTGGCGGCCCGCCTGCCCGCGCGCACGACGGCGGAGTGGCTGGAGATCTGCGCCCGCCACGACCTGTGGGCCGGCCCGGTCTACGGCTACGCCGACCTGGTCGAGGATCCGCAGGTCAGGCACAACGGCTCGTTCGTCACCTACGAGCACCGCACCGAGGGCACGGTCACCACCCCCGGCTTCCCCTACGGCTTCAGCGCCACCCCGCCCGAGGTCCGCAGGGGCGCGCCGCTCGTGGGCGAGCACACCAGGGAGCTGCTCGGCGAGCTCGGCTACGCCGCCGGGCGGACGGAGGAGCTGGTGGCGGAGGGCGTGCTGGCATGCGAGGACTGACCTGGGACCATCCGCGCGGGTACGCCCCGCTGGACGAGCTGACCCGGCTCGACCACGCGGGCGCGAACCCGTACGGGGCCGTCCCCGAGCCGATCGAGTGGGACCGGCAGCCCTTGGCGGGGTTCGAGTCGGAGCCGATCGCGCGGCTCTGCGAGACGTACGACGTGCTGGTGATCGACCATCCCGGGCTGGGCGCGGCGCTGGACGCGCTGGTGCCGATGGAGGAGCTGTTCGAGCCGGCCGAGCTGGCCGGGCTGGCCGGGCTTCGGTTCGCGGGCCGCTCGTACGAGAGTTACCGCCTGGACGGACGCCAGTGGGCGCTGCCCCTGGACGCCGCCGCCCAGGTGGCCGCCGCCCGTCCCGGGGTGCGGCCGCCGCGCACGTGGCCGGAGGTGGCGGGGCTGGCCGCCGGCGCGCGGATGGCGCTGTGCCTGGGCGGGCCGCACGCGTTCCTGATGTTCTGCGCGCTGTGCGGCGGGGACTTCCTCGACGAGCAGTCCGGCGAGCGGGCGCTGGAGCTGATGGCCGAGCTGCTGGCGCTGTCGGACCCCGAGGTGTCGCCGCTCAACCCGGTCGGCGTGCTGGACGCGATGACGGCCGGCCAGGTGGACTTCTGCCCTCTTCTGTACGGCTACGTCACCTATCCCCTGACCTTCGGCGACGCGCCCGCCTGGCCCGGCCGCCCGCCGGGCAGCGTGCTCGGCGGCACCGGACTCGTGGTCTCACGGCGGCGGCTCGACGCGGACCGAGGCTCGAACCGCGACGCCATCCGTGCGCACCTGCTGCGCCTGGTGTCGGAGCCGGTGCAGGCGGAGCTGTTCCCCTCGGTCGGGGGCCAGCCGGCCGCCCGCTCGGTCTGGACGGCGGAGAAGACCGGCACGAGCTTCTACCGCGACACGCTCGCCACCGTGGAGGCCGCCTGGATCAGGCCGCGCTTCCCCGGCTACATCGCGCTGCAGGAGCGCTCGTCGGCGCTGATCCGCGACGGGCTGCTCGCCCGCGCCCCCGCCCGCGACCTGCTGAAGAACCTGCACGAGGAATGGAGGACCAGATGACCACGGCGCTCGTCACCGGTGCCGCGGGAGCGCTCGGCCGCGCGATCGTGCGCCGCCTGACCGCCGACGGCCACCGGGTGGCCGCACTCGACGTCGACGCGGGCGGCCTCGACGGCGCCCTCAACCTGAAGGCCGACCTGCGCGACGCGGCGGCGATCGAGGCCGCCTTCACCGAGACCGCGGCCAGGCTCGGCCCGGTCGGCATCCTCGTCAACAACGCCGCCGTCTATCCGGCCCGGCCGTTCCTGGAAGTGCCGCCGGAGGAGTACGACGAGGTCGTCGCGGTCAACCAGCGCGCCTACTGGCTGTGCGCCCAGCACGCGGCCAGGCAGATGCTCGGCAGGAGCGACTGCGAGGGCGGCGGGGCGATCGTCAACGTCGCCTCGATCACCATGCACGGCGGCTGGCCCGACCTGGCCGCGTACGTCTCCACCAAGGGCGCGGCGGCGGCCTTCACCAGGGCGCTGGCCCGCGAGCTCGGGCCGAGGGAGATCCGGGTCAACTGCGTCTCCCCCGGCGCGTTCCCGACCGCCGCCGAGGAGATCCACGAGGACCTGGAGGCGTACAACCGGATGGTCCTGGAACGGCAGGCGCTGCGGCGGCGCGGCACGCCGGACGAGCTGGCGGCCGTGGTGTCGTTCCTGACCGGGCCGGACGCCTCGTTCGTCACCGGCCAGTGCGTCGAAGTCAACGGAGGGTGGGTGATGGCATGACGCCGGAGCGCAGGCGGCTGGCCGAGCTGACAGGCGACCTGAGCGCGGCCGGCGGGGTCCGGCTGGTGACGCTGGCCGACGGCGTGGAGCGCGGGGTCAGGGCGTTGGAGTTCCGCACCGGGTCGGGGCTGGCGTTCGACGTGCTGGTGGACCGGTGCATGGACATCGGTCCCGCCGAGCACGCGGGGCGCTCGTTCGGCTGGCGCTCCCCCACCGGCTTCCGGCATCCGGGACTGCACGAGAACAACGACGAGGACGGGCTGTCGTGGCTGCGCTCGTTCTCGGGTCTGATCGTCACGGCCGGGCTGGATCACACGCTGTTCGGCGGCGACGTGCCGGCCGACGGCTACCGGTATCCGCCGCGCGAGTCCGTACGGCACGGGCTGCACGGCCGGGCCGGGAACCTGCCCGCCCGCCTGAGCGGCTACGGCGAGCGGTGGGACGGCGAGCGGTGCGTGCTGTGGGCCGAGGGCGAGGTGCGCCAGGCGGCGGTCTTCGCGGAGAACCTGCGCCTGGTCCGCCGGATCGAGGCGGACCTGGGCGGGAACGAGATCCGGCTGACCGACACGGTGACCAACGCCGGGTTCGAGCCGGCGCCGCACATGTACCTGTACCACATCAATCTGGGCTGGCCGCTGCTCGACGAGGGCGCCAGGCTGGAGGCCGACATCTGCGAGACGCTCTGGCGCAGCGACAGCGTGGCCGAGCAGCAGGCCGATCACCTCACCTTCCCCGGGCCCGTGCCGGGGTTCGTGGAGCAGGTGTACGAGCACGCGCTCGTGCCGCGCCCCGACGGCCTGCACCGCGTGGCCGTGGTCAACGAGCGGCTGGGCATGCGGGTGGCGGTGGAGTGGCGGGCGGAGGAGTTCCCGTACTTCTTCGAGTGGCTGAACCTGCGCTCGGGCAACTACGCGGTCGGGCTGGAGCCGTCCACGCACCACGTGTCGGGCGACGCGGCGGCCAGGCGGGACGGCAGCATGATCTGGCTCGGCGCGCAGGAGTCGCGGACGTACCACACGACGTTCCGGGTGGAGGCCGCATGAGATGACGGCCCCCGCCGGGGCCCTACCCCTCCAGCCGGTACGCCCTGCGCGCCGTGCCGGCGAACACCTCGGCCCGCTCCGCTTCCGACAGGCCGGCGCACAGCTCGTCCGCGGCCCGGCTCACCTGGCCGTACTCGGCCGCGAGCAGGCAGACCGGCCAGTCGGAGCCGAACATCACCCGTTCCGGCCCGAACGCCTCCAGCACGACCTCCGCGTACGGCCGCAGATCGTCCACCCGCCAGCCGGTCCAGTCGGCCTCGGTGACCAGGCCGGACAGCTTGCAGGAGACGTTGGGCCGCTCGGCCAGCTGCCTGATCCGGCCGCGCCACGGCTCCAGCTCGCCTGCGGCGATCGGCGGCTTGGACAGGTGGTCGAGCACGAACGTCAGCTCGGGCAACGCGGTCACGGTGTCGATGGCGGCGGGCAGCTGGTGCGGCAGCGTGAGCAGGTCGTAGGCGAGCCCGGCCGCGGCCACGGCGGCCAGCCCGCGGCGCACGTCGGGCCGGTTGAGCCAGGCCGGGTCGGGCTCGGACTGCACGCCGTGGCGCACGCCGACCAGCCCGCCGGGCAGCGCGGTCAGCTCGGCGAGCGCGTCGGCGGCGTCCGGCGCGGTGAGGTCGATCCAGCCGACGACCCCGGCGACCAGCGGGGACCCGGCGGCCAGGGCCAGGAACTCCCTGGTCTCAGCGGGATCTGCCACCACCTGCACCAGCACGGTGCGGCTCACGCCGGCCGCCGCCGCGGGCCCGGCGAGGTCGCCGAGGGTGAACGTGCGCCGCACGGGCGCCATCGCGCGCTGCTCCAGCCAGGCGTGCGGGCGGGCGGACAGGTCCCAGACGTGGTGGTGGGCGTCGATACGGCTCATACCAAGACCTCCAATGTTTCCCGGCGAATTTCGCTGACTCTGGACAGAAAACCAGGACAAGCGTAGAGATACATCCCATGTATGGCGACCCCCGATCTCGGGCGAGTGCGCCGAACCCCCCAACCGAACAGGAGCGACCGTGACCGACCACGGGACCATCAGGACGAACAGGACCGGCGAGACCGACGACGGCTACACCAGAAGAGGCGTGCTCGCCACCGGATTGGGCGCCGCGGCCGGATCCCTGCTCGTGAACGGCGCCGCCGCCGGGCCCGCGCGGGCGGACGCGCGGGGCAACCCGCTCACCCTCTGGTACACCCGACCGGCCGCCCAGTGGCTGGAGGCGCTGCCGGTCGGCTGCGGCCGGCTCGGCGCCATGGTCTTCGGCGGCGTGGAGACCGAGCGGCTGCAGCTCAACGAGGACGGCATCTGGGCCGGGGGGCCGCACGACTACGACAACCCCGAGGCGCTGGCCGCCCTCCCGCAGATCAGGCAGTGGGTCTGGGAGGACAAGTGGCAGGCCGCGCAGAACCTGGCCGACCAGAAGTTCCTCGGCCGGCCCAGCGAGCAGGCGCCGTACCAGGTGCTGGGCGACCTCACGCTGACCTTCCCGGGACCGGCCGAGTTCACGGACTACCGGCGCGAGCTCGACCTCACCAGGGCCGTCACGACGGTCACGTACGTCCGTGACGGCGTGCGGCACACCCGCGAGGTCTTCGCCAGCAACCCCGACCAGGTCGTCGTGGTCCGGCACACGGCCGACAGGCCCGGCTCGGTGACGTTCACCGCCGCCTTCTCCAGCCCGCAGGCCACGACCACGGCCGCGGCCGGCCGGGCCACGATCGCGATCGACGGCGTCAGCGGCGACACCCAGGGCCTGAAGGGCGAGGTCCGCTTCCGCGCGCTGGCCGAGGCCAAGGCGAAGGGCGGCTCGGTCGGCACGGACGGGGGCACGCTGTCCGTCGAGGGCGCGGACGAGGTCACCCTGCTCATCTCCATGGGCTCCAGCTACCGCAGCTTCAAGGACGTGGGCGGCGATCCCGCCGAGGTCGCCGGGCGGCACCTGGAGCAGGCGAGCGGGCGGCCGTACGAGGTGCTGCGCCGCCGGCACCTGCGCGACTACCAGGAGCTGTTCGGGCGGGTCGAGATCGACCTCGGCACGTCGGAGGCCGTCGCACTGCCGACCGACGAGCGCATCGCCCGCCAGCGACTCGACACCGACCCGCAGCTGGCCGCCCTGTACTTCCAGTACGGCCGCTACCTGCTCATCTCCAGCTCCCGCGCCCCCGGCCACGCCGCCAACCTGCAGGGCGTCTGGAACGACTCGCTCGCGCCCGCCTGGGAGTCGAAGTACACGATCAACATCAACTGTGAGATGAACTACTGGCCGGCCGCGCCGGGCAACCTGATCGAGTGCATGGACCCGCTGTTCGACCTGATCAAGGACCTGGCGGAGACGGGCGCGAAGACCGCGAAGACGCACTACGGGGCGGCCGGCTGGGTGGCCCACCACAACACCGACGGCTGGCGCGGCACCGCGCCCGTGGACTTCGCCTTCTACGGCGTGTGGCCGACCGGCGGCGCGTGGCTGTGCCTGACGTTGTGGGAGCACTATCTCTACACCGGTGACGAGCGGCGGCTGCGCGAGCACTTCCCGCTGATCAAGGGCTCGGTGGAGTTCTTCCTGGACACGCTGCAGACCGACCCCAGGACCGGCTACCTGGTGACGAACCCGTCGCACTCGCCCGAGGTGGGCCACCACGAGGACGGCGGCGAGAACGTCAGCATCTGCGCGGGCCCGACCATGGACATGCAGATCCTGCGTGACCTGTTCGGGGCCTTCGAGCAGGCTTCCGAGGTCCTCGGCACGGAGGGCGGCCTGCGGGCGCGGGTGAAGGAGGCGCGGGCGCGGTTCGTGCCGAACCAGGTGGGCCACCTCGGGCAGATCCAGGAGTGGCAGGAGGACTACCGGGGCGACGCGGCGCTGTCGCGCAGCCGGCACATCTCGCACCTGTGGGGGCTGTTCCCCGGCCACCAGATCGATCCGCGCGTGTCGCCAGAGCTGGCCGCGGCCGCGCGGCGGACCCTGGAGCTGCGCGGCGAGGCGGGGGCCGGCTGGTCGCTGGCCTGGAAGATCAATTTCTGGGCGCGGCTGCTGGACGCGGCGGAGGCGTACAAGCGGCTGTCGAACCTGCTGATCCCGGCCCGTACCGCGCCGAACATGTTCGACCTGCATCCGCCGTTCCAGATCGACGGCAACTTCGGCGGCACCTCCGGGATCACGGAGATGCTGCTGCAGAGCCACGCCGACCAGGTGCACCTGCTGCCCGCGCTGCCGGCCGCCTGGCCCGCCGGGTCGCTGCGCGGACTGCGGGCGCGCGGCGGATTCGAGGTGGACCTGGAGTGGGCGGGCGGCGCGCTGCGCCGCGGCCGGCTCCGCTCCGGCCTGGGCCGCGAGCTGACGCTGCGCACCGCGGGAGCGGTGACGGTCATCGAACGCGGGCGGCCGGTCAAGGTCGAACGTCCCGAGGCGGGCGTCGTCGTCCTCGCCACGCGGCGCGGGGCCACGTACGAGGTGGTGCCGTCGGCCTGAGCCGGGCCCCTAGGGCCGGGTCCTGGGGCGGGTGCGAGAGGCCTCGCCGCGGGCGTGGGCGGCGAACAGGCGGGCGGCCTCCTCGGGGTCGCCCGCGGCCAGCGTGGCCACCAGGTCGTCGTGGTGGCCCGCCATCGCCGTCCAGTCGCCGTCGTAGAGAGGGTTGCCCACCACGTGCAGGCTCCACAGGTTGGACTCGATCGTCCGCCACAGCCGCAGCAGGAAGGAGTTGCCGCAGGCCGCGCAGACCCGGCGGTGGAAGGCGAGGTCCGCGTCGCGGAAGCCGCCGATGTCGCCGTCCTTCGCCGCCTTGCGCATGGCCATCACATCGGCCGCGAGTTGCCGCAACGTGTCGGGCTGGATGCGGGCGGCGGCGCCGCGTGCGGCATACTCCTCCAGCAACACCCTGATGTCGCGGACCTCCCTGGCCTGCTCGTCGGAGATCTCCGCGACGTAACTCCCCCGGTTGGGATAGGAGATGACCAGCCCCTCGTGCGCCAACCGCTTGATCGCCTCCCTGGCCGGGGCCTGGCTGGTGCCGACCCGCCGGGCGATCTCCGCCTCCACCAGCCGCTGCCCCGCCTGCAGCTCTCCGGAGACGATCCAGCCGCGCAGCAGCGCGTAGACGCGGTCGGACAGCAGCTCCCTGGGCAGCAGCCGGGCCGCGGGCGGGGCGATCTGCTGCTCCTGCCAGATGCGCGCCACCGTGGACTGCGACAGCCCGAGCTGGGCGGCCATGGTCCGGGTGGAGGGCACGGCGGCGCCCTCGGCCGCGGCGGCGATCACCCGCTCGGCCTCGGCCCGCTCCGCGCTGCGCGGGCGGCCGGGTCTGGGCGCGTCGGAGAGCCCGTCGAGGCCGCGCTCCACGAAGCGGGCCCGCCATTTCGCCACCGTCGCCGGGCTCACCGCCAGGCTCGCGGCGATCTCCTTGCGGGACAGGCCGTCGGCGCAGGCCAGCACGATGCGGCTGCGCAGCGCCAGCCCTCCCTCCGGGGTGCGCCCCGCCCACTCCCGCAACGTCGCCAGCTCCTCCGCGCCCAAGGTCAGCCGGTTGTCGGCTTCACGTCCTGCCACGGGGCGATCTTAACGTACTTATGACTCAACGAGTCACCGTACACATATTTGTAGCGTCACGTTTGCCCTTGACGGGCCCATGTGACCAACGTATTAAATAATCGCTAATCGAGTAACGACCCATTAAAAGGCGTCGCAGATCTCGCCCCCTTGGAGGTGCGATGCGTTCCCCCCGTCCATCCCTCGTCCTACCGGTTCTCGGCTGCGTGCTCCTGCTCACCGGCTGCGGCGGGGGCGGCTTCGCCGGCGACTCCCAGGCTCAGCGGAGCGAGGGCGGCCAGGTCACCGTCCGCATGCTGGTCAACATCAGCCCGAACCTCACCCAGGCGTACTGGGACGGGCTGGTCAAGCCGTTCGAGCAGGCCAATCCCGGCATCGACGTCAAGATCGAGGCGCCGACCGGCAAGGGCGTGGCCGACACGCTGCCGCAGCAGCTCGCCGCCGGCAACGCGCCCGACGTGGTGGAGACGCTGATGGCGGACGAGACGCTGGCCAAGCAGATGCTCGACCTGACCGACCAGCCGTGGGCGAAGGACACCCCGCTGGCCGAGCAGGCCAAACTGGGCGGCAGGATCTACTCGGTCGGCGTCGGCGTGCAGGCCCAGTCGCTGGTCTTCTACAACAAGGCCGCCTTCACCAAGGCCGGGATCGAGCGGCCGCCGACCACGTTCGACGAGTTCGACGCGGCCATGGGCAAGCTGAAGAAGGCCGGCTACCTGCCGCTGCAGACGGGCGGCGACTTCCTCACCGGGCTGCAGGTGCTGCAGCTGTCCAACCCCAGCCGGGCCCAGACCCATCCGGCCTGGCAGCAGGACGTCACGGCGGGCAAGATCAAGGCGGGCGAGTCGCTGCTGCCCTACCTGGAGCGCTACCGCACCTGGATCGAGAAGGGTTACGTCGACGAGAACGCGCTCGGCATGAAGTACGCCGACGCCGAGACCCAGTTCCTGTCCGGCAAATCCGGCATGTACGTCATGGGGAGCTGGTTCACCGCCACCGAGGCCAAGGCGAAGAAGGACTTCGAGGTCGGCGTCTTCCCCGCCCCCGTCGACAAGGGCCAGACCTACCCGGGCCCGCAGGGCGCGACGCCGGCGGCGCCGTACATGATCCTCAAGGCCACGCCGCGGAAGGACGCGGCGCTCAAGCTGGTCCAGTGGCTGGTCACCGACCCGGCGGCGGTCAAGAGCCAGCTCGCCCAGGACGGCAACTTCCGCACCGGCGTCGAGCGCGCGTTCACGCCGCTGGAGAAGCAGGTGCAGGAGATCCTCGACCAGGCCCCGCAGGGCGTCCCCCAGGGCGAGGGCTACGGCGACGCCACCCTGCCGAAGGGCTTCAACTCCGCCTGGAACACCGAGGTCCAGGGCCTGTACGTGGGCAAGTCGCCCAAGGACGTGGCCGAGGGCGTGGACCGCTGGCTGGCCGGACGCGCATGACCCGGCCCGCCGACGAACGTGACACCCCGGCCATGAGGCCGGCGGAGGAATCCCCATGACCCTCACCAAGCCGGCGCCCCCGGTCACCGGGGCCGCGGCCCCGGAGCGGCGCGGACGTCACGACGGCTGGGCCAACGCCCTCATGGTGGCGCCCGCCACCGTCCTCTACGTCGTGATGCTGATCATCCCGGTCGGCCTGGCCCTCTACCTGAGCCTGACCGACTGGGACGGCTTCAGCGCCGACCCCGCCTTCGTCGGGGCCGCGAACTACGTCAAGCTCCTGGACGACCCCGAACTCCAGCGCGCCGCCCTGGTGACGCTGCTGGTCGCGGCGGCCGGCACGGCCGGGCTCAACCTGCTCGGCCTCGGCTTCGCCCTCCTCGTCAACGGCGCCTCGAAGGCCAACACGTTCTTTCGGATCGTGCTGTTCTACCCGCACGTGCTCAGCGCCCTGGTGGTCGGCTTCCTCTGGTCGGCCATCCTGGGCACCACCGGCGCGGTCAACAACCTGGTGACGACCTGGGGCGGGCAGGTCATCCCGTTCCTGTCCGACCCGGTCTGGGCCACGGTCACCATGATCGCGGTGCTGGTCTGGGCCGGGTTCGGCGTCAACGTGGTGCTCTACCTGGCCGGGCTGCAGGCGGTGCCGCACTCGCTGATCGAGGCGGCCAGGATCGACGGCGCCACCCGCGCGCAGGTGTTCAGGAACGTGACGCTGCCCGCGCTGGGGCCGTCGGTGACGGTGAACATCGTGCTGTCGCTGGTGACGCTGCTGAAGACGTACGACCTGGTGGTCTCGCTCACGGCGGGCGGCCCGGCCGGTCAGACGCAGACCGTCGCCTACCTCATCCTCTGGAACTCCTTCCACGACGCCCGCCTCGGCTTCGGCTCGGCGCAGTCGGTGATCCTCATGCTGGTCACGGCGGCGCTGGCGTTCGTGGTGACGAAGCTGCGCAGGCGCGGCGAACTGGCGGTGCACCAGTGAGAAAGACCTTCCTGTGGGCGAGCGCCGCCTTCATGCTCATCCCCCTGTACGTGCTCACCGCCAACGCGTTCAAGGGCCAGCAGGACATCCTGGCCGACCCGTTCGGCCTCGGCGGCCTGACCCTCGAACCGCTCGGCAGGGCGCTGACCAACCCGCAGTTCAACGTGTTCAAGGGCTACGCGATCACGCTGCTGTTCGTGGTGGCGGTCAACGTGCTGTCGGTGGTGCTGGCCGCTCCGGCCGCCTACGTGATCGCGCGCAGCCCCAAGCGCCGCTTCCGCGTCCTCATGCTGTTCTTCCTGGCCGGCACGTTCATCCCGGGCCAGGTGCTGGTCATCCCCGTCGTGTACGTGCTCAAGACGCTCGGCCTGATGGGCACCATCCGCGGGTTCGTGCTGTTCGAGACCACGCTCACGATCCCGTTCTCGATCTTCCTGTACGCCGGCTACATCGCCACCATCCCCGCCGTGCTCGACCAGGCCGCGGCCGTGGACGGGGCGGGCAGGCTGCGCACGTTCTGGCAGATCGTCTTCCCTCTCATGCGGCCCGCCGTCGCCACGATGGTCATCCTCAACACGTTCTCGGTGTGGAACGACTTCGTGAACCCGCAGATCATCCTGGGTCCCGGCAGCGGCCTCTACACCGTCACCACCGGCGTCTACGCGGCGGTCAGCCAGTACTCCACCGACTACACGGTGGTCTTCCCGACGCTGCTGCTGGCCATCGCCCCGCTGCTGATCTTCTTCGTCTTCATGCAACGGCACATCATCAGCGGCCTCACGACAGGAGCTACGAAAGGGTGAACATGCGCGAGATCAAGGCGACCGTGCCCCTCGGCGTGCCGCCGGCCTGGGCGGTCCTGGAGCGACGGCTGTTCGACGCCCTCGACGAGGCGTGGCGGGCCTTCGCCGCCCGCTACTGCGGGCCGGACGGGCGGCTGATCTACCACGGCCCGGCCGCGGATCGCGACGGCGCCGACGACTTCTACGAGGCGTTCTTCAACTGGCCGACCCTCTACCAGCTCGGCGGCGCCGACGACCTGCTCGACGCGGCCAAGCACCACTGGGAGGGGGTCACCGCGCAGCTCACCGAGCTGGGCTACCTGGTGGAGGAGTACGAGCGCGGCTACGACTGGTTCCACCAGGGCGAGTCGATGCTGCTCTTCTACGGCATCTGCGCCGCCGACCCGCGCGACGCGCGCTTCCGCGAGCGGGCCCGCCGCTTCGCCGACCTGTACCTGCCCGGCTCGGCCAACTACGACGCCGAGCACGACATCATCCGTGCCCCGCACAACGGCGCCGGCGGCCCCCGTTACGGCCTGCAGTGGGAGTGGGCCTCCTACCACACCGACCTGACCAGCATGCGGCCGTTCGGGCTGCCGCTGCGCGACCTGCCGGGCATCTCCGCCTGGGAGGACCTGGGCGACCCGTGCAACGCCGCCCGCATGGGCGCGGCGATGAGCGAGCGCATCGGCCGCGGTGACGTGGCCGTCAACCTGGCCGCGACCAGCCTGGCCGTCAACGCCTGGCTGTACGACGGCGACGAGCGCTACCGCGACTGGGCGCTGCGCTACATCGGCGCCTGGCAGCGCAGGGCCGAGGCCAACGGCGGCGTCATCCCCGACAACGTGGGCCCGTCCGGCGTCGTCGGCGAGCTGCACGACGGCCGCTGGTACGGCGGCAACTACGGCTGGCAGTGGCCGCACGGCCTCTACAGCGTCGGCGCCGCCGCCGCCGTCGCCGCGGTCAACGCCCACCTGCTGACCGGCGACGACGCCGCCCTCGCCATCGGCCGCGACCCGCTGGAGGCCGTGTACGAGCGCGCCATCCAGGCGGGCGTCACCGAGACCGAGATGAGCATCAGCGACCGCTGGCTGGCGGAGCTGGGCGACGAGGCCGGCAAGCCGACCATGCTGGTGCCCAACCGGCACGACGACGACGGCTGGTTCGACTTCCAGCCGCCGCAGCTCGGCCTGCCCGTCTGGCTCTGGCACATGAGCCTGGCCGGGAGCGACGCCGACCGGCTCGACCGGGTGCGCAGGGGCTCCGGCTACGACTGGACGACCGTGCGGCCGTTCCGCAACAAGGAGGAGGCCGGGCACGAGGCCCCGTGGCTCGCGTACCTGCGCGGCGCCAACCCCGGCTTCCCCGAGCGGATGCTCACCACCGCGCTCGGCCAGGTGCAGCGCCGCATGGCGCTCATCGACGCCGACCAGGCCGACCTGGCCACCATCCACGTCCACCACTGGCAGCGCCTCAACCCGGTGGTCACCGAGGCGCTGCTGCAGCTCGTCACCGGCACCCCGCAGGTGCTCTACAACGGCGGCCTGCTGCCGGCCCGGCTGGCCTACTTCGACGCCGACCGGCACCGTCCCGGCCTGCCAGGGGACGTGGCCGCGCTGGTCGGCTCCGTACGCCCGGACGGCGTCGGCGTCGAGCTGGTCAACCTCGGCCTGACCCGCACCCGCAGGGTCGTGGTGCAGGCCGGCGCGTTCGGTGAGCACCGCATCGACCGCGCGACCGTGACCCGGGCCGGCGACGGCTATCCGGGCGACCCGCGCGGCTACACCCCGCCTCCGATCGCCGAGACCGAGTACGACGTGCCCGTGGACGGGCCCCGCCTGCTCGTGGAGCTGCCGCCCGGCCGCCGCATCCGGCTCGACCTGCACACGACCGCGCGCGTCCGCACGCCGTCCCACCAGCACTACTGAGGAGTTACATGGACGACGCCATCTGGGATCTCCCCGTTCGGGGGTCGCTGCCCGACGCACCCGATCCCGCACTCGTGGCGGGGCTGTCCCGGATCAGCTCGGCCACCGCCTGCGCCAAGCTGCACGCCCAGGGCATCCGGCGCACCTTCATCGAAGGGCCGCGCCCCATCGCGCCGGGCCAGAAGCTGGCCGGCCGGGTCCGCACACTGCAGTTCATGCCGCAGCGCGAGGACATCGCCTCAGGGCTCGGCCAGGAGTACGTCGAACGGCACACGGCCCTGTGGCACGTGCTGGAGGACATCCGGCCCGGCGACGTGCTCGTCGTGCAGGCGTACGGCAGCGCCTACACCGGCTGCTTCGGCGACATGCTGGTCCGCTACTTCAAGCGCAGGGGCGGCGCCGGCATCGTCGTGGACGGCCGGATCAGGGACCTGCCGCGCGTCAGCGGCCTCGGCGTGCCCATCTGGTGCACGGGCGCCACCCCGCACTACGCCTCGCAGGCGGAGCTGTTCCCGTGGGCGTACGACGTGCCGGTGGCCGTCGGCGGCTCGCTCGCGCTGCCCGGCGACCTGTGCGTGGCCGACGACGACGGCGCCGTGGTGGTGCCGCTGCGGCGGGCCGCGTCGGTGCTGGAGGCCGCGGCCGACCACGAGCAGTGGGAGCTCTTCAGCCGCGCCCGCATCGAGGAGGGCGCGACCCTTTCCGACTACTACCCCCTCACCCCCGAGACCCGCGCCGAGTTCGAACGGTGGCGGGACGTTAAGGAGAGCCAGTGATCCTTCGGTCCATAGGCGCGGTGGTCTTACTGCTGGGCGGCTTGACGGCGCAGGCGCCGGCCACGGCCGCCGCCAAGACCTGCGACTTCTACGTGTCCCCGTCCGGCGGCGAGCGCGGCGACGGCAGCGAGAAGAGGCCGTGGAAGTCCATCGAGCAGGCTCGTGACCAGCTGCGGACGAAGAAGAACCTGACGAACTGCGACGTCGTGGTCAACGTGAAGGCCGGTGACTACGTGGTCGACAAGACCATCGAGTTCACCGAGGCCGACTCGGGCCGCGACGGGCACAAGATCACCTACCGCAGCGCCGACGGCCCCGGCAAGGCCCGGCTGCTCGGGGCCAGGCCCCTGACGGGCTGGCAGAAGTACCAGGACAACATCTACAAGACCAAGGTCGACCGCACCTTCTACACCCTGTTCGAGGACGGCGCCCGCGCCACCACCGCCCGCCACCCCAACCGCACCGCCGACGACCTGTGGTCGCCCTACCTGTTCTCGGTGACGCCGGAGGCGGAGTACCAGGCCCAGCACACCTGGCTGTTCTTCGACCCCAAGGACATCCCGCAGGAGTGGGACCCCGACTTCGACAAGAACTCCCAGATCGTCGTCTGGTCGGGCGGCTCGTGGAGCTGGTTCAGCGACACCATCCCGCTGGGCGGCGCCGACTTCCGCAAGAACTTCTTCACCTTCAACCACTCCTCCCGGTTCGCGTTGGTCAACAGCCGCAGCGGCTCCCGCTACTTCCTGCAGAACACGCTGCGCTTCCTCGACCAGCCGGGTGAGTACTACTTCGACTTCGCCAACAGCGAGGTCTACTACTGGCCGAAGACCTCGATCGACAAGGTCATGGCGCCCACCGTCAAGACCCTCGTCTCGCTCAAGGGCTCCTCGCCCGACCGGCGGGTGGCGAACCTCGCCTTCGACGGGCTCGCCCTGCAGTACTCCGACTTCGTCGACTGGTACCGGTACGGGTGGAACGACGCCGGCGACTCCGGCGTGGTGCACAAGTACCCTGTCTACGACCGGCAGATCGAGCTGCCCCGCAACCGGTTCGGCATGATCACGCTGGAGAACACCCGCGACATCGACCTGAGCAGGCTGAGCATCTCCGACAGCGGCTACACGGGCGTCTTCATGCTCTTCGCCAACGAACGGGTCAAGGTGAGCGACAGCCTGCTGGCCAACCTCGGCGGCGACGGCATCAAGGTGGAGGGCGGCTATCCCGGCGAAGGGGACATCTCCGGCCACCACACGATCACGAACACCTACATCGACCACGTCGGCGAGCTGGTGCCCGGCGACGCGTCCGGCATCGAGCTGATGAGCACCGGCCACAACACGGTCAGCAACGTCGTGGTCAAGCACAGCGCCCGGTACGGCATCAGCCTGGAGGTCCGCCCCGAGATCGCGAACGCCGACAACTACGCCCGCGGCAACCGCTTCTCCTACATCCGCCTGGAGGAGACCGGGCTGGACAGCGGCGACATGGGGGCCTTCTACACCTACGGCGTGCACAACGTCGAGCCGCACCCGATCGACAACTACGTCGACCAGATGGTGATCGGGGACGTCGTCAACGACCCCGCCGGGCAGATGCCCGACTCGGGGACGCGCGGCGTGCACATGGACGCCGGCGGCTGCGGGTTCGCCATCAGCAACGTGCAGGTGGGCAAGGTCAGCGACCAGAAGTACCAGGCCTACCAGTGCAACGAGGTGAGCAACGCGGACTGGGAGGACGGGTTCGACAGCTCGAAGATGGAGTACGACAAGATCGGCGTGACGGGCGCCTTCCCGTACCCGATTCCGGCCTGACTCGTGCGGGGCGCCGGGCCGTCGGGCCCGGCGCCCCGCCCCACCGGCGACCCCCTGACAGGACCAGCCTCCTGGAGCGCCCGTGAACGACCCGACCCGGCACGACGCACCCTCGACGCACCTCTTCCCGGCACTCCCCTCTCCGGCACAGCTCCCTTCAGTACCGCACCACGACGCACTTCCGGTCGCGTCCGGCCGGCCTTCGGAGGCCGGCCCGTCTCCGCTGACGCGCCGTGGTTTCCTCTCGCTCGGCGTCCTCGCCCCCGCCGTCCTGGACGCTTTCCCGGGCCCGGTCTCTCCCGCCGTCTCGGCTCGCCGGTTCGCCCGGCCGCCGGCGGACGTGCGGCCGATGGTGCGGTGGTGGTGGCCGGACGCGCACGTCGATCCGGCCGAGATCCGGCGTGAGGTGGACCAGCTCGCCGACGCCGGCTTCGGCGGCGCGGAGATCGCGGCCGTGCACCACAGCATCCGCGACAAGTCCCTGCTCGACCCGGCCGGCCACGGCTGGGGCACGCCCGCGTGGAACGCCGCCGTCGAGGCCGCGCTGGATCAGGCGGCCAGGCGTGGACTGTCGATCGACCTGACCATCGGCCCGTCCTGGCCCGCGGCCGTTCCCACGATCACCCCCGGCCACCCGGCGGCGGCCAAGGAGCTGGCCCACGGGTCCGTCGCGGTGGCCGCCGGCGCCACGTACACGGGGCCGGTTCCGCCGCCCGCCGTCGACGGCGAGCCCGTACGGGAGCTGCTGCTCCTCCAGGCGGCCAGGATCGAACCGGCCCATTCCACCCGCGACGAGACCGGCCTCGACCCCGCCTCCGTCAGGACCGTCCCGGTGGACGGCGACAGCGTCACCTGGACCGCGCCCGCCGAGGGCGAGTGGCTGCTGATCTCCTCCTGGCAGCGCGGCACCGGCCAGCGCCCCGAGTCCGGCCCGCACACCGCGCCCGAGTCGTACGTCGTGGACCACTTCAGCCGGGCCGGCACCCAGGCGGTGATCGACCACTGGACGTCGGAGCTGCTCACCCCCGCCGTCCGCAGGCTGCTGCGGCGTTCGGGCGGTGCGTTGTTCGAGGACTCCATCGAGATCGAGAGCGACGCGCTGCCGTGGACGCCGGACCTGCCCGCCGAGTTCGAGCGGCGACGCGGGTACGCGCTGGCCCCCTACCTGCCGGTGGTCATGCTGGCGGACGAGGACCCGGTCTTCGCCTACGATCCCGTCCTGACCCGGCACGCCCGCAAGGACTTCTGGGACACGGTCTCCGAGCTGCTCAACGAGCACCATTTCACCCTGTTGCGCGACTGGGCGCACTCGCTGGGGCTGCGGCTGCGGGCGCAGCCGTACGGGCTGCGGACCGACGCGATCGAGGCGGCGGCCGTCCTCGACGTGCCGGAAGGCGAGTCGCTGGGCTTCAAGAACCTCGACGACTACCGCTGCCTGGCCGGGGGCCGGGATCTGGCGGGGGGCGAGGTGCTGTCCTGCGAGGCGGGGGCGTACCAGGGCGGGGCCTACACGACGACCTGGCGCAAGCTGCTGCTGACGATGGGCGGGGCGTACGCGGCCGGTCTCAACCAGACGGTGCTGCACGGCTTCTCGTACGCGAGCGCGCCGGGTGCGGCGTGGCCGGGGTTCGCGGCGTTCACACCCTATGACGGTAAGGCGGGATACGCGGAGTCGTGGGGGCCGCGCCAGCCGACGTGGGCCCACATCAGCGACATTGCCGATTATTTCGCGCGAATTCATTTGATCATGCGACAGGGTGTGCCGCGGGTGGACGTGGCCGTGCTGCGGCAGACCGGCTACACCAAGACCGGGATCGGCGCGTCCTGGTTCACCGCGAGCGGGGTGTCCACCGGATGGACCCACCAGTTCGTCAGCGGACCCCTGCTCGACCTGCCCACGGCCCGGGTCAGGGACGGGCGGCTGGCCGGGCCCGCGTACAAGGCGCTGTTCGTCGAGGGCGACCGCTTCTACGCCGGCGAGTGCACGATGACGCTCGCCGTCGCCCGGCGGCTGCTGGAGCTGGCCCGTGCGGGCCTGCCCGTCGTCCTGCTCGGCGACTGGTCGTCGGCGTCGGTGCCCGGCGTGCCGCGCGACGGCGACGACGAACGGCTGCGCGCCCTCGTCGCGTCGCTGACCGCCGAGCCTGCGGTGCGGACGGTCGCGGCCCAGACGGACGTGCCCGCCGCGCTCGACTCGCTCGGCGTGCGCCCCGACATCCGGTACGCGACGCCGTCCACCCTGCTCACCCTGCGCCGCGTGGACGGGGAGGTGGACTACTACTACCTGTGCAACGGCAGGCACCAGGAGAACGTCAAGCCTCCCGTCGCCGCGATCGACCACGAGGTCACGCTGGCCCGCACCGCGCGGGACGGGGTTCCGTACCTGCTGGATCCGTGGACGGGGCGGGTCACGCGGGTGGCGCTGTACACGGACGAGGGGGCCGCGGGGCTGCGCCTCCGGATCGCCCTGCGGCCCGGCCAGGCCCGGGTCGTCGCCATCGCCCGCCCCGGCCAGTTCGGCACATCCGGTTCGTCCGGCACGCCCGCCCTGTCCGGTGCACCCAGCTCCTCCGGCTCCTCCGGCTCCTCCGGCTCCTCGGGCGACAGGACGAGCGCCCACGCCACCGGCACCGACGCCGACCAGGTGACCTTCTCCCCCGCCGGGCGCCTGCTCGTCCGCGCCGCCCGCCCCGGCACGTACACCACCACCCTGTCCGACGGCCGCACCGCCACCACCGTCATCGGCCCCGTCCGCGCCCCCGTCGAGCTCACCTCGTGGCGGCTGCGGGTCGAGTCCTGGGGACCTGGAGCTTCGGGGACGGCGAAGACCGTGCACACGGTGCGCCTCGACCGCCTCGTCCCCTGGCCGGAGGTCCCGGAACTGGCCGACGCCTCGGGGGTGGGGACGTACACGGCGCGGCTGGAATGGGACGGCTCGCCGGCGTACCTGGAGCTGGGCGAGGTCACCGACACCTGCCGGGTCACCGTCAACGGCCGCCGGCTCGGCCCGGTGGACCTGATCCACCCGGTGGCCGATCTCGGCACGCGCCTGCGGCGCGGCTCCAACACCGTCGAGGTGGAGGTGGCGACCCCGCTCGGCAACCGGCTCAGGGTCGCGGACCCGGAGGTCTACGGCGGGCTGACGCGTCAGCCGTACGGTCTGCTCGGCCCGGTGCGGGTCGTGCCGTACGGAGAGGCCCCCGTCGGCTGAAATCGGCCTTTCGCCGTCCCGAGCGGCCGAACCGGTGGACGTTTCGTGACCGGATAAGCGGGCTGTGTGACGTTTCCCGATTCGGCCGGGCGGGCACGTTGACGTTTCGCGGCCGGACGCGCGCATTCGGTAACGCACGGAGCGTGCTTTCTTCCCTGAACAGGCGATATCGAGCCTTCCGCGTGGAATGACGCTGAAAGACGGAATAGCTGTCCGAAAAACCGGCCATTGTCGTCTCCATACGGGTTGCGGGCGGTCTGCTCACCCCCTAATGTTTCTGACACATCTTCACGTGCTCGGAAAATCCGGTGGTTAAGAGCCGGCATCGGTACAGGGCCCGGCGCAGAGTCCGCATCATGGGGGCATGAATGGCACTCGGACCAGACGCGGTCGCCACCGCGACGGCGAGGTCATGACCGTACGGGCCTGGCCCGGAACCCGCGTTCGCCTCAAGGGGGAGGCTTCCGCCGAGGAGGGTACCCAGGCACCCGACTGAGGAGAGTCCAGTCGGAAGGGATTCGGCGACGCCACTAAACCAGCACATTAACCGCGCGTTGATACGCAGGAAAATGTCGTTCCATTCAGGAGGTTTGCAGTTCCCATGGCTTCGTACTACGAGCAGGTCGGCGCTTCGACCATTCGCGACGTGGTCGACCGCTTCTATGTGGTCGTGCTGGATGACGCCGAGCTCAAGCCGTATTTCGACGGGGTCGACATGGTCCGGCTCAAGCGGCACATGGTCATGCTGCTCTGTTCCGTCCTCGGTGGCCCGGAGGTTTACGAAGGTCACGACCTGGGCGACGCCCACCGGGGCATGGGCGTCACCGGCGATCACTACGAGCGGGTCGGCCGGATCCTGGTCACCGTGCTGCGTGAGGACTTCGGCGCCGACGACGGCCTCGTCGAGCATGTCGCCACCGTGCTGGGCCAGGTGCGCGGCTCCATCGTGGAAAAGCCCGTAGGGGCAGCGGGATAAGTGGACACGCAAGCCCTGAAGGGCAGCTGGCAGCGGGTCGCCCAGTCGGGTGACCAGGTGCCGCTGTTCTTCTACTCCGCCTTATTCCTCATGTACCCGGAGACCCGCGCCCTGTTCCCGGTGTCCATGGCCACCCAGCGCGACCGGCTCGTCAACGCGCTGGGGCACGTCGTCAGCAACGTCGACCGGGTGAACGAGGTGGTGCCGTTCCTCCAGCAGCTCGGCCGCGACCATCGTAAGTTCGCCGTGCTCGCCCAGCACTACCCGGCCGTCGGGCAGGCGCTGCTCGCGACCCTGGAGCACTTCCTCGGCGACCGCTGGACGCCCGCCCTGGCGCGTGACTGGACGGCGGCGTACGGGCTGGTCGCGAAGGTGATGACCGAGGCGGCCGAGGAGTCCTCAGCCGTCACGCCTCCCTGGTGGGAGGGCGAGATCATCCTGCACGAGGTGCGCGCGCCGGGCATCGCGGTCATCAGGGCCCGCCTGAACTACCAGTACGCCTTCCGCGCCGGGCAGTCCGCCTCCGTCTCGGTCCCGCTGCGGCCGAAGCTGTGGCGCTTCTACTCCTTCGCCAACGCGCCGCGCCGCGACAACTCCATTGATCTGCACGTACGCGTGGTCGACGGCGGCACGGTCAGCACCGCCCTCGTGCACGGGGCGCAGCGCGGCGACATCCTCAAGGTCGGCGCCCCGGTGGGCGACCGGCTGACGCTCGGCCAGAACCAGTCCAAGGAGCTCCTCCTCATCGCGGGCGGCACCGGCCTGGCGCCGCTCAAGGCGCTCGTCGAGCAGGTGGCGTACGAGGGCCCGCCCCGGGGCGTCCGCCTCTTCGTCGGCGCCAGAACCTCCCGCGAGCTGTACGACCTCGAGGCCCTGTCCAAGATGGAGGCCGAGAACCCCTGGCTGAGCGTGGTCCCCGTCGTGTCCCGCGACGCCTTCTACAGCGGTGAGCACGGCCACGCCGTGGACGTCGCGCTGAAGGCCTGGCGCGGCCAGGACGTCTTCGTCTGCGGCTCCGAGGAGATGGTGCAGAACTCCGTCTCCCGGCTCCTCGACGCCGGCGTGCCGCCCGAGCTCATCCGCTTCGACGAGTTCACCACTGCTGGAGGTAGGGAGCCGTGACGGTAGAGACGCCGTGGGGAGAGCGCCCGTCGAACGACCATCGGCGCCTCACCCCTGATCGCGTGCGGAACAAGGACTTCTCCCGCACCAAGCTCGGGCACCGCGGATACAGCGAGGAGGAGGTACGGGCCTTCCTGTACCGCGTGGCCGACGACATCGCCACCGGCGACATGGAGAAGGCCGACCTGCGCGCCGAGGTCGAACGGCTGAAGAACTGGTACAAGGAGCGCGGCACCGACGTCGACAACTCCGGCGCCAAGAAGCTGAGCGTCGACGCGGTCAACCTGCTGTCCCGTGCCCAGCAGACGGCCGACGCCCAGATCGCCGAGGCCGAGGACTACGCCCGGCGGCTGGTGGGCCAGGCGCGCCAGCAGTACGAGCAGATGCTGAACGAGGCGCAGCAGCAGGCGGAGGAGGCCGGCAACCAGGCGGTCGACGTCTACCGGTCGAGCGGCGGGCAGCAGTCGGCCGACGCCGAGGAACTCGAACGGCGGATCGCCTACCTGCGCACCTTCGCCGAGGTCACGCAGGTCCAGTTGCGGGCGGTGCTGGAGGGGCTGACGAACGAGGTGAACAAACTCGGCAAACTGCCCGACATGGGCCGGCCCGCCGCGTACTCCTCCCTGGGCCACGACTGAGCCGGCACAGCCTCACGCGGCCGCGGCGGTGCTTGGAGGGGCCGCCCGCCTGCCGCGGCCGGACCGTAAGCTGTGCTCGTGAGAGCCGGGGTGGGACGAGCATGGTGACGCGCAACGACGTGGCGCGTCTGGCGGGCACCTCCCCCGCCGTGGTCAGCTACGTGATCAACAACGGGCCCAAGCCCGTCTCCGAGGCGGCCAGGCGGCGGGTGCTGGCGGCGGTGGCGGAGCTCGGCTACCGGCCGAACGCGGTGGCCAGGTCGCTGCGCGCCCGCCGTACGTGGACCATCGGCGTGATCGCCTCCGGCAACACCGGCGGCACCAGCCCGTTCTTCGGCCAGTTCACCCGGGCCTGCGAGGAGGTGGCCTGGCAGCGGGGCTACTCGGTGCTGCTGGGCAACTCCGCCGAGGACCCGATGCGGGCGGAGGGCTACGTCAGGCGCTTCATGGAGCACCAGGTGGACGGGCTGGTGCTGATGCGCGTGCCCATCGCGCCTGAGCGGGCCGAGGAGATGCGGGGCCGCGTCCCTGTCGTCACCATCGACCATACGGCGCCGCCCCACTTCTCCCGGCTGGCGGTGGACGACGAGGAGGGCGGCTACCAGGCCACCCGCCACCTCGTCCAGCACGGCCACCGGCGGATCGGCTACATCGGCGGCCCTCTCGACATCACCCCCGTCCGCCTCAGGGCCATCGGCTGGCGACGGGCCCTGCGCGAGTCCGCCCTCCTCCCGCCCGGACCGGCGACGAGCCCGCTCACCCCGGCCGAACCGACGGCGGCCGACCTGAGGGCGGACGACCTGATCGCGGAGGGCGAGTTCAGCCTGGAGGGCGGCTACACCGCGGCGCTGCGCCTGCTCTCCTCGGCCGAGCGCCCCACGGCGCTGTTCGCCTCCATAGACACCCAGGCCATCGGTGCCATGCGCGCCGCCGCCGACCTCGGCCTCCGGGTCCCGCAGGACGTGGCGGTGGTCGGCTTCGACGGGGCGAGGGAGGCGGCGTACACGGTGCCCGGCCTGACCACGATCAGCCAGCCCATAGACGAAATGGCCCGCCGCGCCACGGAAACCCTGGTGGCGGCGATCGAGAAGGAGAACGAGGAACCCCTGACGGAGATCTTCTCCGCCACCCTGATCACCCGCGGCTCCTGCGGCTGCCCAGAACCCCACCTCCGCCGCTGACCTCCACATCTATACCGCCACGGTCCCGGCTCGACGGCAGGCGATCCGGCCCCGTGAAGCGACGGGCCTCCTTCGCCGGAAAACGTCGGTTGATCGAGGTAATCTGCCTGTCGTAGTGATGCGGCCCGACGGGCTTCCGCAGATCGGCTGATCTCCGGACACGCCCCCATACCGCACGAGTCTCTCGTGCTGCCTGGGGGTAGGTCCGTGATGGCGTTTCGGCGCTCCGCCGAAAGCCTGGTCAAGCTTGTGACCAGTGCTTCGATCCCCGAGCGGCGGCTCAGCGAGGCCATCACGGAGCACCTCGGGAGGACCGCGCACATCAGTCCGTCCCCCGCGGAGTCGCGATCATGGGACCGCAGCCTTCCCGTGCTCGCGCGTGACCTGCTCGACGCCGGGCTGGGCGCGGTCGAGATGCTGATCGAATACCAGCTTCCGCTGACCAGCAAGCGCGCCGACGTCGTGCTCGCGGGTGTGAACCCGCGCACCGGGCGCGACGCCTACATGGTGGTGGAGCTCAAGCAGTGGAGCCAGGCCGAGCTGTACGAGGACGATCCCGAGCTCGTGCTGGTGGAGGGCTGGCCGGGCGCTCCCCGGCTGCATCCGGCACTGCAGGTGCAGGGCTACTGCGACTACCTCGCCGACTTCACCGAGGTGCTCGACGGGCGCGACGATGCCCTCATCGGTGTGGCGTACCTGCACAACGCGGCCGACCCCGACGTACGGGATCTGTACCCGGCGGCGGGTGATGGGCGGGCCCGAATGTTCTCCCGCAGCCGGCGCGCGGACTTTCTCCGATTCCTGCGTGACCAGTTCGCGCCCCGGCCCGGCGCCGACGCCGCCGACCGCTTACTCGAGAGCACGATCCGTCCGTCGAAGCGGTTGCTCGCGCTCGCGGCCCAGGAGATCAAGGAACGGGAGCAGTTCGTCCTCCTCGCCGAGCAGCGCCTGGCCTACGAACTCGTTATGCACGCCGTCGAGCGTGCGCGGCGGGCGGGTTCCAAAGAGGTCGTCATCGTCACCGGCGGGCCGGGCAGCGGCAAGAGCGTCATCGCCCTGTCTCTGCTGGGCGAGTTGTCGCGGCAGGAGCGAGCCGTCCTGCACGCCACCGGGTCCCGTTCGTTCACCGAGACACTGCGACGGGTGCCGGGCCGGGGATCGTCGAAGGTGAAGAGTCTGTTCAAATACTTCAACGGCTTCACGAAGGCCCGTCCTGACGACCTCGACGTGCTGATCTGCGATGAGGCCCATCGGATCCGGGAGACCTCGCAGACCCGCTACACCGCCGCCCACTTGCGCAGCGACCGCCGGCAGGTCGACGAACTCATCGACGCGGCGCGGGTGCCGGTCTTCCTTCTCGACGAGCATCAGGTCGTACGGCCTGGGGAGATGGGCACCGTCTCCGAGATCAGGGCGCACGCGCGGGCTCGTGGGGTGCGCGTGCAGGAGATCTCCCTCGACGAGCAGTTCCGCTGCGGAGGCAGTCGCGCCTACGAGAAATGGGTGCTGAGCCTGCTCGGGCTGAGACCCGGGCTCCCTGAAGCGTGGACGGGGGACGATCACTTCACGGTCGCCGCGACCGACTCTCCCCGGCGGCTCGAAGACCTGCTCCGCTCGAAGCTGGACGCGGGCTACTCCGCCCGGATGACGGCCGGTTTCTGCTGGCCGTGGAGTGAGCCGCGCAAGGACGACACGCTCGTCCACGACGTCAGGATCGGCGACTGGACCCGCCCCTGGAACGTCAAGGGCGACCGAGCCGTGGGCCAGGCGCCCGCGAGCGCGCTGTGGGCGACCATGGACGGCGGTTTCGAGCAGGTCGGCTGCGTCTACACGGCTCAGGGCTTCGAGTACGACTACAACGGCGTGATCATCGGGCCCGACCTGGTCGCCCGCAACGGGCGGCTGATCACGGTCAGAGCGGCGAGCAGGGACCCGGCTCTCACCCGCGGCACCGATGACGAGGAGGCCGACCGCTTGATCAGGAACACCTACAAGGTCCTGCTGACCCGCGGGATGCTCGGCACCCTCCTCTACTCGGCCGACGCCGAGACCCAGACGTTCCTGAGGCGGCTGCTGCCCGCCGCATAGTTCAGCACCACCGTCATACGCGGCCCGACGGGCTTCCGGTGATCCGGACACGCCCCCACACCGCACGAATCACTCGTGCCCTGGGGGTATCGCATGGCCAAGCCACCCGGACCTGCCTACCGAGGGTCCGTGGACATGCTCTTCGCATCGTTGTCCACGCCCACGTCGGAGATGGAGAAGGCGTTCACCGCCGCTCTTTCTGAGGCGACGAAGCTTCAGACGGGGCGACCGGCGACCAAGAGCCAGCTACGGGCGTGGACCAACAGCGTGTCCGCGCTTGTCCGGGATCTGCACGACGCCGGGCTCGGCCAGGTCGAGGTGATGCTCGAATACCCGATGCCCCACAACAGGCGCAGCTCGGCGGACGCCGTACTCGCCGGCACCGATCGGCACACCGGCAAGGATCTGTTCGTGGTCGTCGAGCTCAAGCAGTGGAGCGAGGCCGAACTGTACGAAGAGAACGAAAAGCTGGTGGTCGTGCCGGGAAGCCGGAACGAGTACGACACCCATCCGGTGATCCAGGTGTCCGGCTATCGCCGGCGGCTCGTGGAGAACTGCAGCGCGGTGGACGGAGATCCGCAAGCCGTGGAAGGCGTCGTCTATCTGCACAACGCGACCCGGCACAGCGTGCGCGACCTGTTCAAGCTGGCCCTGGACGAGAACGTGCGGCTGTACACGAAGACGGAGCGCAGCGCGTTCATCGACTACCTCAAAAGCCGCTTCGGCGAAGGCGAAGGACGGCAGGCGGCCGAGCGACTGCTCAACGGGCGGGTCCAGCCGAATCAGCCGCTGCTCAAGAAGGCCGCAGAGGTGCTCAAGGGCCGGGATACCTTCATCCTCCTCGACCAGCAGCAGACGGCGTTCGAGACCGTACGCCATGCGGTGGAAAGCGCCTTCGCCGCGAACACCAAACGCGTCGTGACCATCACCGGCGGTCCCGGCAGCGGCAAAACCGCGGTGGCCATGGAACTTCTGCGCTACATGACCCAGGACAAGCGCAAGACGTGGTATGCCACCGGGTCCAGGGCCTTCACCGAGACGATGCGCCGCTTCGTCACGGGCAGCGACAAAGAGCTGCGGAACCTTTTCAGGTACTTCAACGACTTCGCACAGGCGCGCCCCAACGAGGCCGAGATCCTGATCGCCGACGAAGCGCATCGCGCCCGGCTGAAGTCCTTCGACCGTTTCCGCAGAGAGAAGTGCAGTGACAACCCGCAGATCGAGGACCTGATCAACGCCGCCCGGGTGCCTGTCTTCTTCCTCGACGAACATCAGGTGGTCAAGCCCGGCGAGGTGGGCACCCTTGCCGCCATCAAGGCACACGCCCAGCGGCTGAACGTCCGTCACCACCACATCTCGCTCGAAGGTCAGTGGCGGTGCGGAGGCAGTGTCGCCTACGACCTCTGGGTCCGACGGCTGCTCGGTCTCGGCGGCGAGGACGCGGAGTGGGACGGCGATGCCCTGCCTGAGCCGTGGGAAGGGGATGAGAATTTCGAGGTGATCGTCGCCGAGTCGCCGGCCCACATGGAGGCCGTGCTCGGGGACAAGCTCGCCGACGGCTGGACCGCGCGGATGACCGCCGGCTACTGCTGGCCGTGGAGCAAGCCGAACGCGGACAAGACCCTGGTCCCCGACGTGAAGATCGATGGCTGGGAACGCCCCTGGAACGCCAACAGCACCTCCAAGGTCGGACAGGCCCCGCCGAGTCACATCTGGGCGACCTCCCCGGGGGGCTTCGGCCAGCTCGGCTGCGTCTACACCGCCCAAGGGCTGGAGTTCGACTGGGCCGGCGTGATCATCGGGCCTGATCTCCTCGCCCGCGGCGGGCGGATGGTCTCCGACCGCGCGGGCAGCCAGGACAGGGATCTGACGAAGTCGACCGTGACACACGAGCAGTTCGACCGGCTCGTCCGCAACACCTACAAGGTGCTTCTGACCCGAGGGCTCGCTGGAGTGGTGCTCTACGCGGTCGATTCCGAGACCCAGGATTTCCTGCGCAAGCTCGTGGACAGGCCAACGGTCTGACCGGCCGGCCCTGGAGGGCCGGAAAGGGTGGGCGGCGGCGGTCAGGTG
Source organism: Nonomuraea fuscirosea (assembly GCF_035917475.1). Lineage (NCBI taxonomy): Bacteria > Bacillati > Actinomycetota > Actinomycetes > Streptosporangiales > Streptosporangiaceae > Nonomuraea > Nonomuraea fuscirosea. Next base: position 7,209,148 of record NZ_CP109074.1, read on the forward strand.
GAGGAGGCCGCGGCGATGATGCGGTGGACGATTTGCTGGGCCACTCGTTTCGCCGGGGCGGCGGTGGTGATGCGGGTGCGGCCCTCTCCGGGCTCGAATCTGCTGGTCCCGTCGGGGTCCACTGTCACCCGGCCCTCCGGGCTGAACGTGAACAGGTCCGGTGCGAGCAGGGTCAGCACCGTGATCGGGTCGTGCGGGCAGTTCCACTCCTCGTTCCAGAAGCGCCACCACTGCTCGATCTCCGCCTTCAGCGCCTCTCCCAGCGGTCCGGCGGCGGCGATGGCGGCGACGTCGGTGGCATCCAGCCGCACGGTGGTGGTGATCTCCAGGCCGGTGACCGTGATCGGCGCGCCGGAGCCGAAGACGACGGCGGCCGCCTCCGGGTCGCACTTGAGGTTGTGCTCGGGTTCGGCGGTGTCGAAGCGGCCGCCCATGATCCACATGTGCCGTACGTCGCGGGCGAAGGCGGGTGACGAGGTGATCGCCGTGGCGATGTTGGTGAGGGGGCCGACGGCGACCACGTCCACCTCGCCGGGGGCGGCGGTGACCCGGTCGACGAGGTAGGCCACCGCGTCCCCTGGGTCGGCGCTCTCCGTGTCCAGGTCGGTGAACAGCCTGCCCTCGTGCCCCGCCCACCAGACGGGCCTGCCGGTCAGGGTCTCGGCGGCGCCGGGGACGACGGTCAGGGCGCGGCCGGCCAGGCGGGCCAGGCGCTTGGTCAGGCGGGCTCTGAGCTGGGTGTCCCCGTACACGGTGGTGGCGCCGAGCAGGTCCGCCTCCGGCGAGCCGAGCAGGACGGCGAGCGCCAGCGCGTCGTCCACGTCGGAGCCGATGTCGGTGTCGAAGACGAGGTGGATGGGGGCAGAGGAGGCCATGGAGGTTTCTCCGAGGGGTCGGTGATGGGTGACGAAAGGTGGCCGGTCGGTACGGAGGTGATGGGGCTACTTGAGGCCGGTGGTGGCGATGGACTGGGTGAAGTGCCGTTGGAAGCGCAGGATGATCAGCAGCGGGATCACCGTCAGCACGATCGAGCCGGCGAAGAGCTGACCGTAGTCGATGGTGAACTGGCCGCGCATGTTCGCCAGCGCGATCGGCCCGAGCTGGTGGTCGGTGCCGGTGCCGATGAGCAGCGGCCAGACGTACGACTGCCACTGGAAGATGAACAGCGTCAGGCCGGCGCTCACCAGGGCGGGCCGGGAGAGCGGCAGGTAGATCCGGGCGAACACCCCGAACCACCCTAGACCGTCGATGCGGGCGGCCTCCACCAGGTCGCCGGGGATGGCCAGGAAGAACTGGCGCAGCAGGAAGATGGCCAGGCCGTGGCCGAGGCCGGGCAGGATCAGGCCGGCGTAGGTGTTGGTGAGGTCCCAGTCGCGGAAGAGGGTGGCCAGCGGGATCGCGATGGCGTCGAACGGGATGAGGAAGCTGAGCACGACGATCGCGAACAGCGCCCCCTGTCCTCTGAAGCGCAGCGCCGACAGCCCGAACGCCGCCGCGGCGGAGATGAGCAGGCCCGCCACCACGGTGACCAGGGCCACGAGCAGGGAGTTGAGGATGGCGCGGCCGAAGGTGCCGGTGGCCAGGGCGCCGTAGTTGGCGAGCGTGGGCGAGGCCGGTACGAGCGTCTCCCACGACAGCCGCGAGATGTGCTGGAAGATCTCCGACCCGCCGCGCAGCGAGCTGGACAGCGCCCACAGCAGCGGCAGCGCGAAGGCGAGCCCGATGACCGTGGCGAGCAGAGTGTAGAGGCGTCTGGACACGGGCGCTCAGTCCTTCCCGCGCAGGAGCCGGAACTGGACGACGACCACGGCGAGGACGAGCAGCACCAGCAGCATCACCTCGGCCTGCGCCAGGCTCAGGTCTCCCACGGTGTAGGCGCGGGTGAAGATGTCGTACATGGTCACGTTCGTGGAGCCCTCCGGGCCGCCGTTGGTCAGCATCTGGACGGGGGCGAAGACGAGGAAGTTCGCGACCGTGTCGGCCACCAGCACGAACGCCAGCGTCCGGCGCAGCAGGGGCAGCGTGACGTGCCAGAAGCGGCGCCAGGCGGAGGCGCCGTCGATGGCGGCGGCCTCGTACAGGGAGAGCGGGATGTCCTGGAGGCCGGCGATCAGGAACATCATCCAGTAGCCGACGCCGATCCACGACAGCAGCACGATCAGCGACCACAGGGCCTGGCCGGGCGAGGTGAGGAAGGGCTGCGGCGGGAGGCCGAGCACGGTGAGCAGGGAGTTGAGCAGGCCGTCGGGGCGGTAGGCGACGCTCCAGACGGCCGCGGAGACGGCGGGCGGGACGGCGATCGGCAGGATGACGAGCACGCGCAGGAATCGCACGCCCGCGAAGCGCCTGGTGAACAGCACGGCGAGGGCGAGGGCGGCGGCGATCTGCAAGGGGTTGACGATCACGCTGAACAGCAGGGTGACGCGGACGCTCTGCAGGAACGTGGGGTCGGCGAAGAGCGTGGCGTAGTTGCGCAGGCCGACGAAGTAGGTCTCGCCGGTGAGCAGGCTGGTGTGGTTGAGGCTGCTGACGAACGCGATCCCGGCCGGGAGCAGGCGCAGGACGAGCAGGGCGACGAGGGCGGGGGCGAGGAAGGCCAGCGCGATCGCCGCCGGGCGGTCGGCGAGCCGGACCCGCCTCGGGGTGGTGGGTCGCGTCGGCGTGGGGAGCCGCGTCGAGGTGGGTGGCGGGGTGGTCATCGGAGCTGGGCCCAGGCGGTGGTGACCTCCCGCGCGGCCTGCTCCAGCCGTGTCCTGGGGTCGGCGCCGTTGCGGATGTCGGCGAACGTCTTGGTCATGATGTCCTCGAACTGGATGTAGCCGACCGAACGGGGCCGCGCCACGGCCGTGTGATCGGCGTCGTAGGTCAGGATCTCGCCCGCGCCCCTGCTCTTCTCGCCGGCGAGTGCGTCGAGGGTGGGGACGTACTTCTCGAAGGCGGCCCGGTTCGCCGGGATGATGGGGCTGGCCTTGGTGGTCAGCAGGTTACCCTCGGGGTCGAGGGCGGCGTACTCCAGGAACTCGCGGGCCAGCCGCTGCTTCCTGGACGCCGGGTTGATGCCCCAGGACCACGAGCCGGTCGGCGTGACCTGCTTGCCGCCCTCGAAGTACGGGTACGGCGCCACGCCCCAGTCCAGGTCCTTGGCCGCCCCGAACGTGCCCACGTCCCACGGCCCGCCGGCGAAGAAGGCGACCTTGCCCTCGGTGAACAGCGGCGAGGTCTGGAACGAGCCGACCCCGCGCGGGGCGAGCCCGCCGGCGAACAGGTCCCGGTACCAGGTCATCGCCTTGATCCAGCCGTCGGTGGTCAGGGCGGGGGTGAGCATGTCGGCGCCGGTGATGCCGGATCCGCCGCCGAGCGACTCGGGCAGGCTCTGCAGCTGGTAGTACTGCTCGATCTGCTCGGGGATGAGCGCCCACTGGGCTCCGCCCCTGGCCTGCGCCTGCCTGCCCGCCTCGACGGTCCGCTCCCACGTCCAGCGCTCGGCGGGGTCGCTGGACGGCGGGGTGACGCCGGCCTGCTTCAGCAGGGTCTTGTTGTAGAAGAGGAACTGGTCGGAGGTCCAGATGGGGACGGACCAGAGCTTGCCCCTGAACTCGTTGACGTCGTACTGGGCGGGCAGCGCCGCCTGCTTGACGCGGTCCTTCCAGTCGCTGAGGTCCGCCAGGAAGCCGCGGGCGGCGAGGGCGGAGACGCGCGGCTGGTCGACGGTGTAGACGTCGATGGTCTCGTCCTCGGCGGCCAGCCGCTGCTGGAGCGTGCTGTTGAGCTGGTCGAACGGGATCTGCGTGTACGCGATCCGGACCCCGGGGTGCTTGGCCTCGAAGCCGTCGATGACCGGCTGGAAGGTCTTGGGGTCTTCCGGGCCGAGGAAGCTGAGCGTGTTCGCACCGGCGTCCCCTGATCCGCATCCGGCCGCCGCGAGCACGGCCAGGAGGCTCATGAGGGCCAGGCTCTTCTTCATGGCTGCTCCTTCTGGCCGGTTGACCAGGTCGTTCCCGGAGTCTACACGTGTCACTTCAGGCGTGGCCGACAGCATGCCACGAAGGTACGGGCGTGGACAAGGCTCATCACTCTTGACCGATCTTGCCTGCAGGTCTACATATATATTCAAAGCCAACTATCCATTCGCCAGAGAGAGGCCGAATGTGAAGGCAAAGACCACGGTTCTCGTGACGGCGGTGGCGACCGCGCTCGTCTTAGGAACGCCGCCCGGTACGGCATCCGCGTCCCAGCGACCTGCGGCGTCCCCGTCCTCCTCCGCACTTCAACGACCTGCGGCGTCCCCCCTCTCGCCCACCCTCCGGACGACGGCCGCCGCGGGAGGCGGTCCGCGGTTCTCGGTCCCGGGCCGGGGCGGCGGGACGTGTGTGGACGCGCCGCTGACGATCACCTTCCCGGGTGGCGCGCCCGCGCTCGGCGCCTCGGGGGCGATCGAGATCCGCCGCGCGGACGGAACGCTCGCCGACCGCGTCGAGGCGGCCACCGCGAAGGCCGACAAAAAGAACATCGGCGCCGCCGTCTCGGACACGGGACTGCCGCACGACTTCTCGTACGAGTCGATCATGATCGACGGCACGCGGGCCTCCGTCCACCCGCACCACCCGCTGGAGTACGGCGCGGAGTACTACGTCACCGTCGATCCCGGCGTCTTCACCGGATGGGACGGCGTGCGCGACCCGGACGCCTGGCGGTTCACCACCAGAAGGCACCCGCCGCACGGCGACCCGCGCCGCATCAAGGTCTCGGCCTCGGGCGACGGCGACTTCTGCACCGTGCAGGGCGCCATCGACGCCGTGCCGACCGGGAACCGGCGGCCGGTCACCATCGACGTCAAGCCCGGCGTCTACACCGAGATCGTCTACGTCCGCGAGGATCGGCCGCACCTCACCGTGCGGGGCTCGGGCGCGGGGCGCACCGTGATCGCGTACCCGAACAACGACCTGCGCAACGGCGACAAGGCGCTGGCCGACGGCGGGCCGGCGGACGTGTGCCCGCGCCGCGTGCTGGAGACCTCGGACCTGCACAACTGCTGGCGGCAGACGTTCGGCGTGGACGCGGCCGACTTCCGGCTCGCCGACCTCACCGTGCACAACACGACGCCGGACGGCGGGTCGCAGGCGGAGGCGTTCCGCGGGAACAACGACCGCATCGTGCTGGAACGGGTGGATCTGCGCAGCAATCAGGACACGCTGCGGCTTCAGGGCAAGGGGTTCGTCACCGACAGCCGCATCAGCGGGGACACGGACTTCGTCTGGGGCACCGGGACGGTGTTCATCCAGGACTCGGTGCTGGAGTCGACCGACTCCGGCTACCTCACGCAGAGCCGCAACGACGAGACGCGGCCGGGGATCGTGCTCGTGCGCACGCGGCTGACCCAGGCGCCCGGCGTGCCGGCGGGGTCGGTGATGCTCAGCCGGGCCGCGGTGTGGCGGTTCACGCACAGCCAGGCGGTGTTCATCGACACGAAGATGGACACGCACATCGCGCCGGTGGGCTGGCAGATCGACCCGAACGACTGCGCCCAGGCCCGGTCGGCCTCGTTCTGGGAGTACCGCAGCACCGATCTGGACGGCCGGCCGATCGACACCTCGCAGCGGCTGCCCTGCTCCCGTCAGCTCACCGACGCCGAGGCGGCTCAGTGGAGCGAACCGGCGTTCGTGCTGGGCGGCTGGAACCCCGAATCCGCGGACGGAGCGACGAAGTGACGAACGGACAACCCATCCCGCGCACAGAAGCGACCAGGCGCAGGGTGCTTGGAGGTGTACTGGGCGGGATCGGTGCCGCCCTGGTCACGACCGCCGCGCCCGCCGCGGCGCAGGCCATCGAGAGCGGAACCGGCAGGACCGGGGCGGGCGTCCGGCACGGCGGCAAGCCGGCCCCCCGCCCGGTGGCCCCGGTGAACCAGGAGGCGGCGGCCAAGTTCGGCCCCGAGTACAAGACCCTGCCCCCGGCCGTCGCCGGCGTCGACATCGAGCCGCTGATCGGCATCGCGACGGCCGCGGACATCGAGGCCAGGCGCGCGGCCATGGCCGGCTACATCTGGAAGGGCGCGGGCCCGCCCAGGAGCCTGCCCGTGGTCGAGACGGGCGTGACCGCTCCGGCGGAGCTCAAGGACCTCACCGGCGTGCGCCGGATCGACCTGCTGACGGTCCCGCTCGGGTATCAGGTCACCGCCAAGGTGTACGACCTGCTCCCCCGCAAGGGCTGGAACCGCCGCCTGGCGCTCTACCACAACGGCCACGGTGAGCCGCCCGACACGATGATCCGCACCGCGCAGGCCCTGCTCGACCTGGGTTACCGCGTCATGGTGTACGCGATGCCGTTCCACCACTGGAACGCCCAGGGCATCGAGGACCCGCAGCATCCGGGCACCATGCTGCCAGGCCCGTCGCACCGCGAGCTCGTCCCGTGGGAGACGGAGCGGTTCTCCACGCTGTCCTTCTTCCTGGAGCCGCTCACCGTCACGCTCAACCACGCGGAACGGACGTACCGGCCGGAGTCGGTCGAGATGATCGGGCTGTCAGGCGGCGGCTGGACGACGACCGTCTATTCGGCGCTCGACCCCAGGATCACCCGCAGCTACCCGGTGGCGGGCTCGCTGCCGTTCTTCCTGCGGCCGGCCTCGCCGAAGCCGAGCCCGACGATCGGCGACTTCGAGCAGACGAAAGCCGCGTTCCCCGGCTTCTACGCCGCGAGCTCCGACGACTTCCTCGACATGTACGTGATGGCCTCGATCGGCGCGAACCGGGGCCAGCTGCAGATACTCAACCGGTTCGACGAGTGCTGCTTCAACGGCGTCGGCCACCGGGTCTACCAGGCCCCGGTGCGCGACCGGGTGCGGCTGCTGGCCGGCGGGCGGCCCGAGCGGGGGCGGTGGGACCTGCTGGAGGACGCCACGCACGACGACCACACGATCTCGCCGCACGCCCTTTCCGTCATCCTCTGGGATCTTGACACGGCAAATGTCACAACCTAATATCAGAATATAGATACACTATTGAATAGATATTCATGCTCGGGAGGGCCCATGGCGGGCAGAACGTTTTCCCACCGGCGCAGAGTGATCGTCGACACCGATGCCAAAAACGAGGCGGACGACCAATTCGCCATCGTGCACGCGCTGCTCTCCCCGAGCCTGGATATTCGCGGTCTGGTGCCCGCGCATTTCGGCAACCGGCGCACCAGGCGGAGCATGGAGGAAAGCCGCGCGGAAATCGAGCTGCTGCTGCGGCTGACGAAGCTCGACGGCCGGGTGCCGGTGGCGGACGGCGTTCCGTACGCGCTGCCCGACGCCGGCACCCCGGTCCGCTCCCCCGGCGTCGACCTGATCATCGAGGAGTCCCTGCGCGACGTGGCCGAGCCGCTCTACGTCGCCTTCCTCGGCCCCCTGACCGACATGGCCGCGGCCCTGCTGCTCGAACCGCGCATCGCCGAACGGGACGTCACCGTGATCTGGATCGGCGGCGGCGGGTACGACGGCCGCGGCCCGCAGGACGGCAGGCCCGAGTTCAACCTGTCCAACGACATCGTGGCGGCCAACGTCGTCTTCTCCTCGGCGGTCAAGGTCTGGCAGATCCCGGCGCCGACGTACCGGATGACCGCCGTCGGCTACGCCGAGCTGGACGAGAAGGTCGCTCCGTACGGCGACATCGGCGAGTACCTCGTCCGCCAGCTCGTCGAGTGGAACGAGCGGCAGCACGGCGGGTCGATCGAGTTCCGCGTGCTCGGCGACTCCCCCGCGATCGGGCTGATGCTGCATCCCGACTGCGGCACCTGGGTGGAGCGGCCGGCGCCGAACTTCCGCTTCGACGGCGGCCTCGACTTCTCCGCCGCCAACCGGCCGATCCGCACGTACGACTCGATCGACGCCCGGTTCATCCACGAGGACTTCTTCGCGAAGCTGCGCGCCTTCGCCGGGCGCTGAACACATCCACGACACAGGAGGCGATGCACCATGAGTGCGCTGACGTTCGGCGCGGGGATATGGGCGTTCGGGCAGATCGTCGACAGGTACGCCACCGACGGCTACGGCCCCGCCAGGACCATGACGGAGATGCTGGACCTGGCGGCGTCCGTGGACGGGCTGGCCTGCCTGGACATCAACGTGCCGTTCGCCGACGGGATCTCCAAGGCGTCCGAGCTGGCCGGGGCCCTGGCCGAGCGCGGGCTGCGGGCCCGGGCGATCACCCCGCACCTGTACACGCGGGAGTTCGTCAAGGGGGCTTTCACCAACCCCGATCCGGCGGTGCGCCGCCGGGCCGCCGAGCGCGTGCACGAGGCCGTCGCCGTGGCACGAGAGCTGGGCGCCGACTACGTGAAGTTCTGGCCGGGTCAGGACGGGTTCGACCTGCCCGGCCAGGCCGACTACGCGCGGCTGTGGGAGCTGACCGTGGCCGCGCTGCGCGAGCTCGCCTCCGCCCATCCCGACGTCCAGTTCGCCATCGAGTACAAGGCGAAGGAGCCGCGGGTGCACATCACGCTCGCCGACGCGGCCCGCACGCTGCTGGCCATCGACGAGTCCGGGCAGCCCAACGTCGGCATCGTCATGGACTTCGGCCACTCCCTGCTGGCCGGCGAGACGCCGGCCGAGGCGGTGCAGCTCGTGCACCGGCGCGGCAAGCTCGTCTCGGTCGAGCTGAACGACAACTGGCGCGGCTGGGACGACGACCTGCCGGTCGCCTCGGTGCACCTGTTCGAGACCATCGAGTACCTGCTCGCGGTACGGCGGATCGGGTGGAGCGAGCCGGTGCTGCTCGACCAGTTCCCGTTCAGGGAGGATCCGGTACGCGCGCTCTCCCAGAGCATCCAGACCATCCGCGCGCTGGAGGAGGTGTGCGACCGGATCGACCTGGACGCGCTCAGGGACGCCCAGGAACGCCAGGACGCCCTCGCCGCGCAGGCGCTCCTCTGGTCGGCGATCGGGATGGCACGTGCGACCTAGCGACACGACGATCACGACACCCGGCGGCACGACACCCGGCGGCACGGCGTCCGGCGACACGGCGTCCGGCGACACGACCGCGAGCGCGGCCGCCGTCGAGGCGGCGGGCGGGACCGCGCGGGGCGGCGGGTTGCGGCCCGATCAGGCCGCCGTCGGCGAGTGGCGCCGGCTGCGGGAGCGGCTGGCGCACTCCGACCGGGCCGCCTCCGCCGCCGCGCTGGCGGCGCTGGCGGCCGGGATCCGGCGTACCGTCATCGGCACCATCAGCGGGGCGGGCCTCGGCCACGCCGGCGGCGACCTGTCGGTGACGGACATCCTGGCCACCCTGTACGGCGCCGTGCTGCGCGTCGATCCGGCCGACCCGGACTGGCCCGAGCGCGACCGGTTCATCCTGAGCAAGGGACACTGCTCGGTGGCCCTCTACACCACGCTCACGACCTGCGGTTTCTTCCCCGCGGAACAGCTGCGCACGTTCGCGGCCCCGCTGTCGCCGCTCAACGGGCACCCGAGCCGCAGGGCGGTGCCCGGCGTCGAGACCAGCACGGGCCCGCTCGGCCACGGGCTGCCCGTCGGCGTGGGCGTCGCGGTGGGCCTGCGGCTGCGCGGCTCGGCGGCCAGGACGGTCGTGGTGCTGGGCGACGGCGAGTTGCAGGAGGGCAGCAACTGGGAGGCCGCCATGACGGCCGGGCACAGGAAGCTGGCCTCGCTGACCGCCGTGGTGGACCGCAACGGACTGCAGCAGGGCGCGCGGACCAGCGCGACGAACGACCTGGAGCCGCTGACCGACAAGTGGCGGGCGTTCGGGTGGGAGGCGGTCGAGGTGGACGGTCACGATCATCTGGCGCTCCTGGACGCCGTCACCGCGCCGCGCTCCGGCCGGCCGCGCTGCGTGATCGCCAGGACCGTGAAGGGACGAGGGGTGTCGTTCATGGAGGATCGGGTGGAGTGGCATCACCGGGTGCCGGACCCCGAGCAGGCCCGCCTCGCGCTAGAGGAACTGCGTTGATCGTCGAGGAGCGGCACGACTGCAGGGACGCCTTCGCCGAGGAGCTGGTCCGGCTGGCCCGCGCCGACAGCCGGATCGTGGCCGTGTGCAACGACTCGGTCGGGTCGAGCAAGCTGGGCGGCTTCGCCGCGGAGTTCCCCGACCGGCTGGTCAACGTGGGCATCGCGGAGCAGGACATGGTCGGCATCGGCGCGGGGCTGGCCAACGCGGGGCTGGTGCCGTTCGTGTGCGGGGCGGCGACGTTCCTGACCGCGCGGGCGCTGGAGCAGATCAAGGCCGACGTGGCCTACAGCGTGGCGAACGTCAAGCTGTGCGGGATGAGCCCGGGGCTCTCGTACGGGGCGCTGGGGCCGACCCACCACTCGACCGAGGACCTGTCGTGGCTGCGCGCCATCGCGGACCTGCCCGTGATCGTGCCCGCCGACCCGGCTCAGACGCGGGCGGCGATCCGGTGGGCGGCGGGCACGCCGGGGCCGGTGTTCCTGCGGATCGGCAGGTTCCCGGTGCCGGACGTGTCGCCGCCGCAGGGACCCGCGTTCACCTACGGCAGGGCGGCCCGCCTGCGCGAGGGCGTGGACGCCACGATCGTGGCGACCGGCACGCTGGTGAGCCGGGCGCTGGCGGCGGCCGCCCTGCTGGCCGAGCACGGGGTGCAGGTCAGGGTGGTGAACGTGTCCACCATCTCCCCGCTCGACCGGGAGGAGATCATGGCGGCGGCGCGGCAGACCGGGGCGGTCGTGACGGCCGAGGAGGCGGTGCCCACCGGCGGGCTCGGGGCGGCGGTGGCGGAGGTCGTGCTGGAGACGCGGCCGGTGCCGATGCGGCTGCTCGGTCCCCGTACGTTCGCGCCGACCGGGGAGACGGAGTTCCTGCTGGAGTACTACGGGCTCACGGCGACCGGGATCGCCCGGTCGGCCATGGAGGTGCTGGGCCTTGACCACCACGTCTGACGACGCCGCGGATCGGATCACCGGCGAAGAAGCCGGTCCAGCCGCTGCCAGGGCGGCCGGCCGGAGCGGGTCCTTCGTATTGGGGGTCGATCAGGGCACGAGCGCGACCAAGGCCGTCCTGGTCGACTCCTCAGGAGAGCCGGTGTCCGTGGCCTCGGCGCCGCTCTCGCGGCGGCATCCGGGCCCGGGACTGGTCGAGCAGGACGGCGCGGAGTTGTGGCGCGGCGTCCTGGACGCGGTGGCGAAGTGCCTGGCCGGGATGCCGGCCGGCGGCCGGGTGGCGGCGGTGGGGCTGAGCGTGCAGCGCGAGTCGGTGCTCCTCTGGGACCGCGCCACCGGCGAGCCGCTGGGCCCACTGGTGAGCTGGCAGGACCGCAGGGGCGCCGAGCTGTGCGCCCGGCTGGCCGCCGAGGGCGCCGCCCGGCGGGTCCGCCGGATCAGCGGCCTGCCCCTGGACCCGATGTTCTCGGCGGCCAAGGCGGCCTGGTTGCTCGATCGGCACGACCCTGGACGGGGCCGCGCGGCGCGGGGTGAGCTGTGCCTGGGCACGGTGGACTCGTGGCTGCTGCACCGGCTCGGTGGCGGGCACGTCGCCGAGGTGGGCTGCGCCTCGCGTACCCAGCTGCTCGACGTGCGGCGGCGGGCATGGAGCCCCGAGCTGCTGACCCTGTTCGGCGTGCCGGTGGAGGCGCTGCCCCGCGTGGTCGCCTCCACCGGGGAGCACGCCGACGCGGGCGGGCTGCACCCGTCGCTGGCCGGGATCCCGGTCGCGGCGGTGCTCGGCGACTCGCACGCCGCGCTGTTCGCGCACGCGGCGGGGCGGCGGGGCCGGGTCAAGGTCACGTACGGCACCGGCTCGTCCGTCATGGGCCTCGCGGGACCACCCGGCACGAACGGCCTGAGGACGGGCGAACCCGACGCCGGACAAACCGGTTCAAAAGGGCTGAGCACCAGCGAACCCGACGCCGCCGCCCGCGAGGGATTGTGCCTGACGATCGGCTGGCAGGACGGTGAGCCGGCCTACGCGCTGGAGGGCAACATCCTGGCCACCGGCGCCACGATCACCTGGCTGGCCGGGGTGCTCGGCACGGAGCCGGGCGAGCTGGCGCGGCTCGCGACCCGTGGCCGCCGGGGTAGGCTGCACATCGTGCCGGCGTTCGGTGGCCTCGGCGCACCGTGGTGGGACGACCGGGCGCGAGCGGTCATGACGGGCTTCGGCCTCGACACCCGCAGGGAGGACATGGCGAGGGCGGCGGTCGACGCGATCGGCCTGCAGGTCGGCGACGTCGTGTCGGCCATGGAGCGCGCGGCCGGCCCGGTCGAGGAGCTGCTGGCCGACGGCGGGCCCACCGCCAACGCCGATCTCATGCAGTGGCAGGCCGACGTGACCGGGCACCCTGTGCGGGTCGCGCGGCGGCCTGAGCTGTCGGCGCTCGGGGCCGCTCATCTGGCCGGGGCGGCATCCGGTGTATGGTCCCGCCGGGAGCTGTCCGGGCTGCCCCGCCACGGCCGGCGCTACACACCCGCTCTCGCGGTGTGCGAGCGGCGTCAAGCCCTAGCAGAATGGCACTCGGCAGTGGCCCGGGCTCGCCACCGGACCAGTAGGAGCGGCGGAGCCGAAGCGGAGGCCAGCGATCGTGGGAGCTGAGAGTCAGTTCGAGAAGGGCCGTGCCGTCGGCGAGCCGGGGAGATACAGCGGCCGCCGGCTCAGCCAGGAGTCCGAGCGCATGCGGCTGCTGGTGCGCGTCGCCCGGCTCTATCACGAGCACGGGGTGCGGCAGCCGCAGATCGCCGCGCAGCTGCGCATCTCGCAGCCGCGGGTGTCGCGGCTGCTCAAGGAGGCCGCGGAGATCGGCATCGTGCGCACGGTGGTCGTGGTGCCCAGTGGCGTGCACGCGCTGCTGGAGGAGGACCTCGAACGTAAATACGGCGTGGAGCAGATCATCGTCGTGGACGCGGCGGGCGAGAACCACGACGTGGTGGCCGCGCTCGGCTCGGCCGGGGCGACCCATCTCGACGCCACGCTGATCGGCGGCGAGCACCTCGGCATCTCGTCGTGGAGCGCGAGCCTGCTGGCCACCGTGGAGGCCATGCAGCGCCGTCCGGTGCGGGTGGCCGAGGAGGTCGTGCAGCTCATCGGCGGTGTGGGCAAGGGCTCCGCGCAGGTGCAGGCGACCCGGCTGGCCGCCCATCTGGCCGATCTGACCGGAGCCGAGCCGGTCTTCCTGCCCGCGCCGGGGCTGGTCGGCTCGGCGGTGGCGCGGCAGGCGCTGTCGGACGACCACGTGGTGCGTCAGGTGGTCGACGCGTGGTCGCGGCTGACGACCGTGCTGGTGGGGATCGGCAGCCTCAACCCGTCCCCGCTGCTGCAGGAGAGCGGCAACGCGATCTCCGAGGACGAGCTGGAGACGCTGCGCGGGCTCGGCGCGGTGGGCGACGTCTGCCTGCGCTTCTTCGACGCCGAGGGGCGGCTGATCGACTCGCCGCTGGAGGAGCGCATCCTCGGCATCCCGGCCGCCGACCTGCTGCGGGTGCCGCGGCGCATCGCCATCGCCGGGGGCCGGCGCAAGACGGCCGCGATCAGGGCCGCGCTCAAGGGCGGCTGGGTCAACACGCTCATCACGGACGTGGGCGTGGCCGAGGAGCTGCTCAAGGACTGATCCCCGCCCCGTCCGCCGAGGCCGTCGTGCGCCGTGCACGGCGGCCTTCGCCATGTCGCGGGCCGGGTCGGTTGTTTACTGGCGCGTCATCTGCCGGGAAACCGCTCTTGACACTGACATGCGTGTCGTTCACGATGTGATGAATCCACTCCATTCATGGCTGAATAAAAATTCTCACCTAGCGACAGCGTGGGTCCGGAGTGTGCCGAAAGACGGCACAGCCCTGCCTTTTTCCGGGGCGGAAAGCGAGCGTTTCGATGACCGAGGCCCTTGGCTTCGATCCCCAGCAATCAGCATTCAGCCGGCGCACTTTCGTGCGTTCGGCGGCATTGGCCACGCCCGGGGTCGCGTTGGCCGGAATTCCGGGCGAGGCCCGCGCCGAGCCGGCTCTGGCGGGCTCCCCCACGCCGACTCCCGCGCCGAGCGCGCAGGCGAAGAAGATCCCCGCCTTCCCCGGGGCCGAGGGCGCGGGCATGTACACCACCGGCGGCCGGGGCGGCGCCGTCTACGAGGTGACCACCCTCGACGACGACGGCCCCGGCTCGCTGCGCGCGGCCTGCGCCAAGTCGGACGGCACGATCGTCTTCCGGGTGGCCGGCACCATCAAGCTCAAGGGCGGGCTCGACGTCACCGGGTCCAACCTGACGATCGCCGGCCAGACCGCCCCCGGGCACGGCATCACCGTCACCGGCAACGAGACGCAGATCAAGGGCGACAACATCATCCTGCGTCACCTGCGCTTCCGCGGCGGCGACGAGCTGGGCACCCCGATCGACACGTTCGGCGCCCGGGGCGTGCGCGACCTCGTCATCGACCACTGCTCGTTCAGCTGGGGCGTGGACGAGTGCTGCTCCGTCTACGGCAACACCAACGTGACCGTCCAGTGGTGCGTCATCTCCGAGGGCCTGACGAACTCGGTGCACGACAAGGGCCGGCACGGCATGGGCGGCCTGTGGGGCGGCGACACGATCACGTACCACCACAACCTGCTCGTCCACCAGAACGCGCGCAACCCGCGCTTCAGCTTCGAGGAGGGCATGGCCCTGCTGGTGGACCACCGCAACAACGTGATCTACAACCCCGGCATCACCTCCTGCTACGGCGGCGAGTGGTCCAACGGCATCAACCTGGTGGGCAACTACTACAAGCCGGGCCCCAACACGCTGCCGAAGATCGCCAGGGAGATCGTCGCCCCCGGCCGGTTCGGCCAGTGGCACGTCACCGGCAACGAGATCGCCGGCCACGCCGACGTCACGGCCGACAACACGCTCGGCATCACCTACCCGATCGGCGGCGTCACACTGCTGCCGCAGCCGGTGGAGTTCGCGAACGGCATCACCGAGCAGACGGCGCGGCAGGCGTACGCGGCCGTGCTCGACCAGGCGGGCGCCACCCTGCCGCGCCGGGACGCCATCGACGCCCGGCTGGTCAACGAGGCGCGCACCGGCACGGGCCGGCACATCAACTCGCAGAAGGACGTGGGCGGCTTCCTGCCCTTACCGTCCGAGGTGGCCGCGCCGGCCGACACCGACAAGGACGGCATCCCGGACGAGTGGGAGACCGCCCAGGGCCTGAACCCCGACGACGCCGCCGACGCCCAGGCGGTCGGCCCCGACGGGTACACGAACCTGGAGCGCTACCTCAACACGATCCAGCGGGCCGGGGCCCCCAACCCGGAGGTGGCGATCACCTCCCCCACGATCGATCAGGTGTTCGCCGCGAACAAGGACAAGCAGCAGGTCACGGTCACGGCCGAGGCCAGGGCCGCAGAAGGCGCGAGCATCGCCAGGGTCGAGTTCTTCCACGGCGACGAGAAGATCGGAGAGGCGGCGGCGGCGCCGTACCAGGCGACGTGGCAGGGCGTCACCGACGGCACCTACTTCCTGACCGCCAGGGCCACCGACAACACCGGCTCTGCCACCACCTCCTCGCTGGTGCCGATCCACGTCAACCGCACCAGGACGCACACCGGGTGGCAGGTCAAGGACGTCGGCGAGGTGCCGATCCCGGGCAACACCGCGCTCAAGGACGGCGTGTTCACCATCAAGGGCTCCGGCAAGATCGCCGGCTGGAACGACTCCTTCCACTTCGCCCACAAGGCGGTCGGCTTCAGCAAGCGCGGTGAGGTGCTGGAGATCACCGCCCGGGTGGACGACGTGAGCAGGAACCACGTCGACGCCGTGGCAGGGATCATGATCCGGCAGGACCTGGAGCCGAACTCGCCGTTCATGATGGCCGGCATCGGCTACGCGGCCAGCAACGAGGACGGCTCGCGCAGGCGCGCCAAGGCGATCAGGGTCGCCTCTCACGGCACGGCGCCGAGCGTCGGCGTGTTCCCGCCCGCCGGCGACGATCCGCTGGACGACAAGCCGTACTGGCTGCGGCTGGTCTGCCGGAGCCTGCCGACCGGCGGCGACACCGAGTTCGAGGCCTTCCTCTCGGACAACTCGCTCAACTGGGACCGCATCGGCTACGAGCGCATCGTCATGCGGACCGGCCGGTTCTACGTCGGCCTCGCCGTGGACGGCAACCAGGAGGCGAACGGCGTCCACGTCTACACCACGGCGACCTTCCGCCAGGTCAAGGTCAATCGTTAGACCCGAACGGAGCACCACCCATGACAGAGCAAGCGTTCACGAGGAGGAGCCTGCTCCGCGGCGGCGGCCTGCTGATGCTGGCCACGGCCTCCGGCTGCAGCTTCTTCGACACCAGCCCGGACTCGGGCTCCGCCGGCGCCGCGCGGGCCGCCGACCTGTCCGCCAAGGAGGCGCCGGCGCTGGCGGAGCTGGTCAAGGCCGGCAAGCTGCCGCCGCTGGAGCAGCGCCTGCCGAAGAACCCGCTGGTCGTCACCCCGCTGCGGGAGCCGGGAGCGTACGGCGGCACGTGGAGCTCGGCGATGGTCGGCGAGGACGACATCGACTGGCTGTACTACACGCTCGCCTACGAGCCCGTCGTCCGCCTCAAGCCGGGCACCAACGGCCAGAAGGGCCCGGACGACATCGTCGCGAACGTGGCCGAGTTCGAGATGAAGGACGGCGGCCGCGAGTACGTCTTCCGCCTGCGCGAGGGCCTCCGGTGGTCGGACGGCGAGCCGTGCACGGCTGACGACCTGCTGTTCGCCTTCGAGGACGTGGCCGTCTACAAGGACCTGCACACGACCGGCGTCTACGACCTCTACCTGGAGAACGGCAGCACGGACGAGCTGGTCAAGGTGGAGAAGGTGGACGAGCGGACGGTCCGCTACGCCTACAAGGAGCCGAAGGCGGGCCTGCTGTTCCAGCTCGCGGTCTCGACGCTGGAGCGGGGCGGGGCGGCCGGGTTCCTGCTGCCCAAGCACTACCTCAAGCAGTTCCACAAGAAGTACAACCCGGACGCCGACCAGCTTGCCAAGGAGCAGCAGCTGGAGGACTGGACCCAGCTGTTCATGAGCAAGAACGACGTCCCGCACAACGCCGACATGCCCACGCTGCACCCGTGGAAGATCACCAACGCGCTCGGCCGTGGCACGGCGGTGGTGGCGGAGCGGAACCCGTACTACTGGAAGGTCGACGAGCAGGGGCGCCAGCTCCCCTACATCGACCGGTTCAGGGCGGAGGTGCTCGGCGACGTCGAGGTGGAGCTGCTGAAGATCATGAACGGCGAGATCACGCTGCAGACCCGCAACTTCAACACGCCGGAGAACAAACCGCTGATCGCGCGGAACGCGGCCAAGGGCAAGTACCGGATCTTCGACGTGCCGAGCCGGCTCAGCAACACGATGATCATCCAGTTCAACCAGACGATCGGCGACGACGAGCTGCGCGAGCTGTTCAGGAACAAGGACTTCCGCGTCGGGCTGTCGTACGCGATCAACCGCAAGGAGATCATCGACGGCGTGTACGCGGGCCAGGGCGAGCCCTGGCAGGCCGCGCCGTCGAAGGCCAACGCCCTCTACGACGCGGACTTCGCCAAGCAGCACACCGAGTACGACGTGGCCAAGGCCGGCGAGCACCTGGACAAGGCGGGGCTGAAGAAGGACGCGAGCGGCCGGCGGCTCGGCCCCGACGGCGAGCCGCTGACCGTCACCGTCATGTCCAACACGGACTTCCCGCACCACGTGCAGGCGCTGGAGTTCGTCAAGAAGCACTGGGAGGCGGTCGGGGTCGGCCTGCGGGTCGATCCGGTCGCGGACACGCTCTACACCGAGCGCTCGATGGGCAACGAGCCGCAGGCGTCCACGTACACGTGCAGCGACTTCGACCTGATCACCGGCACCGGCGGCGACCACTACTACGTGCCGAGCAACTCCGGCAGCGCCCGGTACGCGATCCGCTGGGCCCTGTGGTACGGCAGCAAGGGCAAGAGCGGCGAGGAGCCGCCCCAGGTGGTGCGCGAGCAGCTCGAAGCCTTCACCGCGATGCGCAACGAGCCGGACTTCACCAAGGCGCTCGACCATGCCAAGGAGGTCGTGCGGATCGCCAAGGAGCAGTTCTACAGCATCGGGATCAGCTCCTATCCGAACGAGTACGGCATCGTCTCGCAGACGGTCAAGAACGTGCCCGACACCATGGCGAGCGCGCAGGTGACCCCCGGGCCGACCATGCCCGAGCAGTACTCGTTCTGAGGGGCCGACGTGCTGGGTTACTTCGGCCGCCGCCTGCTCTACGTGGTCGTGACGCTGTGGGCGATCTCGATCGTCACGTTCGTCATCATCAACCTGCCGCCGGGCGACTACGTCTCCACGGTGATCGCGAACGCGCAGGCGGGCGGGCAGAGCCTCACGCCGGCCGAGATCACCAACCTCAGGCTGCGGTACGGCCTCGACGATCCGCTCATCGTCCAATACTGGCGCTGGTTCTCGGCCATCATCTTCCACGGTGACTTCGGTCAATCGTTTGCCTGGAACCAGCCGGTCTCGACGCTCATCGGTGAGCGGGTGCTGCTCTCGGCGATCCTGTCGGTCAGCTCCCTGCTCATGGTCTGGGCGATCGCGTTCCCCATCGGGATCTACAGCGCGGTCCGGCAGTACTCGTGGGGCGACTACGGCTTCTCCTTCCTCGGCTTCATCGGGATGGCGATCCCCGAGTTCATGCTGGCGCTGATCCTCATGTACATCGGGTTCCGCTACTTCGGGGCGAGCGTGGGCGGGCTGTTCTCGCCGGAGTTCCAGGACGCGGCCTGGAACCTGGGCAAGGTCCTCGACCTGCTCGGCCATCTGTGGGTGCCGATCGTGGTCATCGGGGTGTCCGGCACCGCCGGCATGATCCGGGTGACCCGCGCGAACCTGCTGGACGAGCTCTACCGGCCCTACGTGCACACGGCCAGGGCCAAGGGGCTGCCGGAGTGGAAGCTGCTGCTGAAGTACCCGGTGCGGATGTCGCTCAGCCCGTTCTTCAGCACGGTGGGCTGGCTGCTGCCCGGCCTGATCGGCGGGGAGACCATCGTCTCGGTCGTCATGAGCCTGCCGACCGGCGGCCCGCTGCTGCTCAGCGGCGTCATGAACCAGGACATGTACCTGGTCGGCAGCTTCGTGCTGATCCTCAGCGTGCTGACCGTGGTCGGCACCGTGGTGAGCGATCTGGCGCTGGCGTGGTGGGACCCGCGAATCCGCAAACGGTACAAGAGAGAGTAGCGCCCCATGTTTCTCAGGCGACCCACGACGAAGGAAGCGGGGACGCTGCCGCAGTGGCGGCTGATGTGGCGGCAGTTCCGCAGGCACCGGCTGGCGATGGCGGGCGCGGCGATCCTGATCCCGGTCTACTTCGTGGCGATCTTCGCGGAGTTCTTCGCGCCGATGTCCGCTTCGGCCGCGAACACGTCGATGACGTACGCGCCGCCGCAGGTGCTGCGCCTCTCGGGTGAGCACGGGCCGCACGTGTACGGATACACGACCGAACGCGATCCGCGGACGTACGCGCAGACCTACACCGAGGATCCGTCCCAGGTGATCGAGGTCGGGCTGTTCGTGCGCGGGGACGCGTACAGGCTGCTCGGGCTGATCCCGTCCGACATCCACCTGATCGGCCCGGTGCAGAAGGGCGCGCCGTTCTTCCTGCTCGGCTCCGACCAGAACGGGCGCGACCTGCTGTCCAGGCTGATCCACGGCGCCCGCGTGTCGCTGTCGATCGGGCTGGTCGGCGTGGCGGCCAGCTTCTTACTCGGCATGCTGATAGGCGGCATATCAGGGTATTTCGGGGGCGCTGTCGACAACATCGTGCAGCGGATCATCGAGTTCCTGATGGCGATCCCGACCCTGCCGCTGTGGATGGCGCTGTCGGCCGCGCTCCCCACCGACTGGGGGCCGCTGACCCGGTACTTCGCCATCACGGTGCTGCTGTCGCTGATCGGGTGGACCGGGCTGGCCAGGGACGTGCGCGGGCGGTTCCTGTCGCTGCGCGAGGAGGACTTCGTCACCGCCGCCCGGCTGGACGGCGTGGGCCGGCTGTCGATCATCTTCCGGCACATGATCCCCTCGTTCGCCAGCCACATCATCGCCTCGCTGTCGCTGGCCATCCCGAGCATGATCCTGGGCGAGACCAGCCTGAGCTTCCTCGGCCTGGGGCTGCAGGCGCCGGCGGTGAGCTGGGGCGTGCTGCTGGAGGGCGCGCAGAACGTGCGTGTGGTCGCCGACGCGCCGTGGCTGCTGGCGCCGGGCGTCGCGGTGGTGGTCGTCGTGGTCGCGATGAACTTCTTCGGGGACGGGCTGCGCGACGCCGCGGACCCGTACGGATCGGCGGGCCGGCCCCGCGGCAGGACGCCCTTCTGGCGCCGGCGCGCACGGCGATCGGCCCTCGTGAGCACCGGCACCGCGACCGGCACGGCGAGCACCCCGATCGACACCCCAATCGACACGGCTAACGGACGGTGAGGCGTGGGCGCGGACGACGTGCTGCTGGAGATCGAGGACCTGCGCACGCACTTCCTCATGGACGACGGCGTGATCGCCGCCGTGGACGGCGTGGACCTGCGCGTGCGCAGGGGCGAGACGCTGGCCATCGTCGGCGAGTCGGGATGCGGGAAGAGCGTCATGGCCCGCTCGATCCTGCGCCTGGTCGACCGGCCGGGCCGGATCGAGGGCGGCAGGATCACCCTGCACCGCGACGGCGGCCCCGTCGAGCTGACCGGCGCGCCTTCCCGGCTGCTGCGGGAGATCAGGTGGCGGGACATCGCGATGGTGTTCCAGGAGCCGATGGCCTCGCTGAGCCTGGTGCACACGATCGGCAGCCAGATCGTCGAGGCGGTGCGGCTGCACGAGAACGTGGGCAAGGCCGCCGCGCGCAGGCGCGCGATCGAGATGCTGGACCGGGTCGGCATCCCGATGCCGCAGCGGCGGGTGGACTCCTATCCGTTCGAGCTCAGCGGCGGCATGCGGCAGCGGGCGATGATCGCGATGGCGCTGTCGTGCCGGCCGAGCCTGCTCATCGCGGACGAGCCGACGACCGCCCTGGACGTGACCACGCAGGCGCAGATCCTGGAGCTGCTGCGTGACCTCCAGGACGAGTTCGGCATGGCGATCATGCTGATCACGCACGACCTCGGCGTGGCGGCGCAGGTGGCCGACACGATGGCGGTGATGTACCTGGGGCGGGTCGTCGAGTACGGCACCGCCGAGCAGGTGCTGGCCGCCCCCCGCCACCCCTACGCGCAGGCGCTGCTGCGTTCGATGCCGCGGCTGGGGCGCGCCTCGCGCACCCGGCTGACGGCGATCAAGGGCATGGTCCCACCCCCGTACGCGCGGCCCGGCGGCTGCTCCTTCCACCCGCGCTGCGACCGCGTCGTGGCCGGGCGGTGCGACGTGACGGAGCCGCGCCTGATCCCGATGAGCGAGCCCGCGGGCGGCCGCGAGGTGTCCTGCCTGCTCTACGAGGAGGACGAGTGAGCACGGAACCCCTGCTCCGGATCGAGGGGCTGACCAAGCACTTCCCCGTCCGCAGCGGCCTGCTGGGCCGGCAGGTCGGCGCGGTGAAGGCGGTCGACGAGGTCGACCTGGACCTCGTCGCGGGCCGCACGCTCGGCCTGGTCGGCGAGTCCGGCTGCGGCAAGACGACGCTGGGCCGGTGCATCGTGCGGGCGCACGACCCGACCGGCGGGCGCATGCTCTACCGGCGGGCGGACGGCTCGGTGATCGACGTGGCGGGTTTGAAGGAGAAGGAGCTCAGGTCGTACCGGGCCGAAGTGCGGATGATCTTTCAGGACCCGCACTCGTCGCTCAACCCGCGCAAGACGCTGCGCGAGATCATCGGCGAGCCGATGCGGGTGCACGGGACCGGCGCCAAGGACGAGATCGAGACGCGCGTCGGCGAGCTGCTGGAGCGCGTGGGCCTGCGGCCCGAGTACGCCGACCGCTACCCGCACGCCTTCAGCGGCGGCCAGCGGCAGCGGGTCGGCATCGCGCGGGCGCTGGCGCTCTCGCCCCGGCTGGTCGTCGCCGACGAGGCGGTCAGCGCGCTGGACGTGTCGGTCCGGGCCCAGATCCTCAACCTGCTGACGGACCTGCGCGAGCAGGAGGGGCTCGGCTTTCTGTTCGTCAGCCACGACCTGGGCATCATCGAGCACGTCGCGGACGACGTCGCGGTGATGTACCTGGGCCGGGTGGTCGAGCAGGGCCCGACCGAGCGGCTCTACCAGCGGCCCCTGCACCCCTACACCGAGGCGCTGCTGTCGGCGGTGCCCGATCCCGATCCGGCGGCCAGGAGGCAGCGCGAGCGGATCAAGCTGCTCGGCGACATCGCCGACCCGGCGCACGTGCCGCCGGGCTGCCCGTTCCATCCCCGCTGCGTGTACGCGCGGGACGAGTGCCGTACCGAACGGCCGCCGCTGCGCGAGGTCAGGGGACGGCGGGTGGCCTGCCACTTCGCCGGCGAGCTCGACCTGCGCGGCGTCCCCGACCCCGACGTCCGAGAGGTGACCGCGTGACCGAGCGTGATCCGCGTTTCGACGGTGTCGTCCGCCCTTCCGCCGGGCCGGCGGGCGGGTGTGAGGCGCTGCTGCCGGCGCCGCACGGGCCCGACAACCATGCCGCCAACCTGCTCCGCACCGGCGGCGGCGAGCTGCTGTGCACCTGGTTCAGCGGCCCTCAGGAAGGCGATCCCGGCACGAACGTGGTGCTCTCGCGGCTGACCGGCGACCGCTGGGAGCAGCCGCTGCTCGTGGCGGCCGACCCGCTGCGCAGCGAGCAGAACCCGGTGCTGTTCGAGGACGGCGGCGGGCGGGTGTGGCTGCTGCACACCTCCAGCGAGCCGCACGACCAGACGACCGCGCACGTCGTGGCCCGCGAGTCGGCGGACGCGGGCCGTACGTGGAGCGAGCCGCGCGTGCTGTTCTCCCGGCCGGGCGTCTTCGTCCGGCACCCACCGGTCGTGCTGGACGACGGCACGTGGGTGCTGCCCGCCTACCACTGCACGGCCGCCGGTGACCACAGCGTGGTGCGGGTCAGCGCCGACGGCGGGCGTACGTGGACCGAGCACCGGGTGCCCGCGAGCGCGGACCTGGTCCAGATGACGATCGCGCGGCGGCCGGACGGCCGGCTGCTGGCGATGTTCCGCGACCGGCGGGCGGGGCGGATCCACGCCGCCACCTCCTCCGACGGCCGCACCTGGTCCGCCCCTGAGCGGACCGCACTGCCGAACAACGACTCCTCCGTCCAGCTCACGAGGCTCGGCGACGGACGGCTCGCGCTCGTCTACAACGACGCGAGCCTGGAGCGCGGCCAGTTCAGATGGGTGACCAAACACGGCGAGCGGCGCAGGAAAGCGCTGCGCACCCCGCTGGCCGTCGCCGTCTCAGAGGACGGCGGCGCGACCTGGCCGCACCGGCGGATATTGCAGGACGCCGACGCCGAATATCGGCGGAGCGAGCTCGGCTATTCCTATCCGAGCGTCACCGAAGGCCGGGAAGGACGGCTCGACGTCGCCTTCTCGTATTTGCGGAAGACCATCAAACATCTGGAGATCGACGCTTCATGAGAATCCGGCAGAGCCTTTTATACGGCGCCCTGGCGGTCGCCGTCGGCGTGCCCTCCTACGTGGCGGGCGGGCCCTCCCAGCCTGACGGCGGCGACGTGCGGGTGGATCCGCCCACCGGCGCGTACGCCTGCCGCCAGGACGTGGCGGCCCCCGACCCCGACGTGCCCAAGGTGCACGCGGCCGCCGTCACGCAGGCCCCGACGGGAGACCTGCTGACCGTCTACTACGGCGGCGCCTCGGAGGGCGCCGCCGACCAGGCGCTGTACCTGTCACGCCTGGAGCCCGGCAAGAAGACCTGGTCGAAGCCCGAGGTCGTGTTCGACGAGGCGGGCAAGGCCGACGGCAACCCCGTGCTGTGGTCGGACGGCGAGCGGGTCTACCTGTTCTTCGTCGTCATCGAGGGTCACGGCTGGGAGCAGGCCTCGATCCGGCTCATCACCTCCGGCGACGGTGGCCGCACCTGGAGCGAGCCCGCCACCATCCGCTCCGAGTGGGGCTGGATGGTCGGCACCAGCCCGATCCGCATGTCGAACGGCGAGGTGCTGCTGCCGATCTACGACGAGGAGAAGTCCACCTCGGGCTTCTACGTCTTCAGCCAGGACATGAGCACGTGGAAGGCCTACCCCGAGGACACCGGGGCCTGGATCCGCACGCCGAACGGCTCGATCCAGCCGACCGTGGCGGAGGTGGAGCCGGGCCGGCTGGTCGCGTACCTGCGGACCGGAGACCGGGCCGTCTACAAGAGCGAGTCCACCGACTTCGGCCGCACCTGGAGCGCTCCCGTGGCCGAGCCGATCGGCAACCCGAACTCGCGGGTCGCCGCGCTGCAGCTGGCCGACGGCAAGCTCGTGCTGGCCTACAACCCGTGGGTCGAGCACCGCTCCCCCATGCGGCTCTCGCTCTCTCCCGACAAGGGGCGCACCTGGGAGCACTCGGTGGACGTCGAGGCGCAGTCGGGCCCGCAGTTCACCTATCCGGTGCTCACGCAGAGCTCCGACGGATTCATTCACCTGGTCTATTCCTACAACCGCAACAACATCCGGCACGTCGTCTTCAACGAGGAATTCCTCCGTAATTCGGTGGGGCTGCTGTCGAACTGGCCCGAGCACACGATCACCGAGTTCACGAAGGGCGTCCGGCGCAATGTCGTACGCCAGTGCGGCTACACCCCCTCGAAACAGCCCGGCTGAAGGAGATCCCCCTGTGAACAAGGTGCGTGCTGTCGCGCTGCTCGCGCTCGCCCTGTCCGTGACCGCCGTCCCCGCCGACGCCGCCTCGGCCGCCGCCTGTAAGGACGTGCCGAACAAGTACAACCTCCCGTTCAGCGTCTGCGACGACGAGCTGCTCATCTTCGCGGCCAACTACAAGCCGTTCGAGGCGACCGTCCAGGACGAGCAGGGAGCCGCGACGCGGGTCTTCGACGAGCTCATCGGCAACAAGCTGCGGGCCGCGTTCCCCGACGTCAAGATCAAGTACGCGACGTGGGACTACCCCGTGCGCTACGAGGACCTGAAGAAGGCCGGGGTCACCCCGGACATCGTCATCGAGGACCCGAAGAACCGCATCGACCGCGACCTCGAACCGCTCGGCTGGGTCGGCGACCTCACGGCCGACCTGCAGCGGGCCGGCATCGACGTGAACACGCTGAACCAGGCGGCGGTGGAGCTGACCAGGTCGCGCTCCGACGGCGGCCTCTACGGCGTGCCGCTGTTCATCGACGAGCACGTGCTGCTCTACAACAAGAAGATCTTCGACAAGTTCCGGGTGAACCACCCGAAGCCCGGCATGACGTACGACGAGGCGTACAAGAAGGCCAAGCAGCTGACCAAGGACGACGGCCTGGACCACTACAAGGGCTACATGCAGCACCCCGACCAGTACCTCGACTTCAACCAGGCCGGGCTCTACCCGTTCCTGCCGACGTCGGGCGAGGAGCCGGCGCCCGAGGACGTCAAGGTCGACATCAGCGGCGACGCCTGGAAGACGTACGTCGACAACCTGTACCGCTTCCTGGAGATCCCGCGCAACGACTTCACCACCGTCACCGACTTCTTCAAGGGCGACATGAGTCAGCCGGGCCACCTGGCCATGGCGGTCGACACGCTGTCGCGGCTCAACATGTACGCCGGCAGCGAGCTGTTCATCGAGGACGGCGACGAGGCCGCCTTCGCCGAGCAGGCCAAGAGCGTGGACATCGGCGTCAGCGCGATCCCGGTGCTGAAGAAGGGCGCCACGACGACGTACCAGCCGAACACGCGGGCCGCGTTCATCCCGCCGTCCTCGCCCAAGAAGGAGCAGGCGCTGGCGATCGTGAAGTGGCTGGTCTCCGAGGAGGGCCAGACCGAGCTGTCCAGCCACGGCGTCAAGGCGGTCCTGGAGACCGACCAGGTCGTGGCGAGCTTCGGCAAGGCGATCCCCGAGCTGGCGAAGATC
Organism: Nonomuraea fuscirosea; assembly: GCF_035917475.1. NCBI lineage: Bacteria > Bacillati > Actinomycetota > Actinomycetes > Streptosporangiales > Streptosporangiaceae > Nonomuraea > Nonomuraea fuscirosea. Next base: position 7,235,085 of record NZ_CP109074.1, read on the forward strand.
GACACCTCGGCCGTCTACTGGGGCGAGAACGCCGCGATCTCCGGTTATGAGAACACCGAGTACTGGGATCTGCCGCTGTGGTCGGTCTACCGCCAGCACATCCTGCGGGACGGCGGGACGCCCGAGCAGGCGCTGACCCTCTCCCAGCAGCAGGACATCCCGAACTACATCAAGGCTCAGTCCGAGTCCGGGAAGGATTGGTAACACTGTCCCCCACCGTGGAACGCTGGGGCGTCCACGAGATCGAACTGGCCGGGCCCTCCGGCGGCAACCCCTTCACGGAGGTTCGCCTGTCGGCCCGGTACCGGTTCCGCGATCGCATCGTCGAGGCCGAGGGCTTCTACGACGGCGACGGCGTCTACCGCGTCCGGTTCATGCCGGACGCGGTGGGTTCGTGGAGCTACACCACCGTAAGCAACGTGACCGAGCTGGACGGGCGTACGGGCGGCTTCGAGGCGGGGCCGCCCGCTCCCGGGAACCACGGCCCCGTGCGGGCCGCCGGCACCGACTTCGAGTACGCCGACGGCACCCCGTACCTGCCGTTCGGCACGACCGCCTACCACTGGACGCACGACATGGACGAGGAGCGCGAGCGCCGGACGCTGGACACGCTGGCCGCCTCCCCGTTCAACAAGCTGCGCATGTGCGTGCTGCCGACCGGGGCGATGCGGCCGCCCGAGGTGCCGTTCGCCGGCGAGGACCCCGGCGGGCTGGACAGGACCCGGTACAACCCGGTCTTCTTCCGCCATCTCGAAGCCCGGATCAGGGATCTGCTGGAGCTGGGCGTCGAGGCCGACGTCATCCTGTTCCACCCGTACGACGGAGGGGTGCGGGGCGTGGAGGACATGGGGCGGGAGGCCGACCACGCCTACCTGCGGCACGTGATCGCGCGCCTGGCCGCCTACCGCAACGTGTGGTGGTCGGCCGCCAACGAATACGACTTCAACCGGGCCAAGACCGTCGCGGACTGGGACGACATCCTGCGCACGATCCAGCGGCTGGACCCGTACGAGCACCTGCGCTCGATCCACAACGGCACCCGCATGTACGAGGTCGCGACCCTGTACGACACCACCAAGCCGTGGATCACCCACCACAGCGTCCAGCACTGGGATGTGACGCCGGCCTCCGAGTGGCTGCGCGCCTGCCCGAAGCCGGTGGTGCTGGACGAGATCTCCTACGAGGGGAACATCGGCAAGCGCTGGGGCAACGTCACCGCCGCCGAGCTGGTGGACCGCTGCTGGGAGGCGATGGCGCGGGGCGCGTACGCGGGTCACGGCGAGTCGCTGGCCGGGTACGAGGAGCGGGCCTGGATCGGCAACGGCGGCGGCCTGTACGGGGAGAGCCCGGTAAGGATCGCGTTCCTGCGCGAGGTCATGGAGGGGCTGCGCCGCGACGGCGGCGCCCTGCGCTACCTGGGCCGGCGGCGTCCGGCGCGCGTCACGGTGGAAGCAGCCGGGGACGGTGCGTACACCGTGGAGATCATCGACGCCTGGAACATGACGCGCACCCCGGTACCGGGCGTGTTCAAGGGGCCGGCCGGGATTGCGCTGCCGCGCCGCCCGTACCTGGCGCTGCTGATGACGGAAGTGGAGGAGCGATGAGGATCGGGCCGATGGCGACCACCGCGCTCGGCTGGCACCTGCACGGCGAGAGGCGGCGCGCGCGGACGCTCGCCGCCCTCGCCTCTTCGCCCTTCGACCGGGTGCGGATGGCGGCGGCAGCGACCCGGTGCACGCTGGACGAGCTGGAGGAGCGGATCGCGGAGCTGGCGGCGATCGGCGTGACCGCCGAGATCGTGCTGCTGCGCCACGATGACGGCATCGACGACGCGGACGCCGCCGCCCGCTACGTGACGGAGGTGGTCCCGCGGCTGGCCGCGCACGCGAACGTGTGGTGGTCGCTGTCGGACGAGCCCGCCGCGCTGCCCGGCCTGTCCGAGCACGACTGGGTGGCGCTGGCGCGGCTGGTGGCCGAGGAGGACCCCGGCCACCACCCGCTGTCGATCACGACGGGTCCGGACGACCCGCTGCTGTGGCGGCACGGCTTCACCCACGGCAGCGTGACCGCGCCCCGCCCGCGCGACGCCTGGGTGCGCACGCGCGACCACCACCGGCCGGTGCTCATGGACATGTGCGGGTACGAGGGCGACGCGGACGACCCCTGGCGCAGCCTGCCGCCTGAGGAGGTGGTCACCAGCGCGTGGGACGGCGCGATCAGGCGGCGGTACGTGACGCACGGCGAGTCGTACGCCGACGACGAGGGCCTGACCTGGTCGCAGGACGGCGGGACGCTCGCCGGCGAGGCCGTGCCCCGGCTCGCGCTGCTGCGGCACGTGTTCGCCGGGACGCCGGACGAGGCCCGCTACCGCGACCGCGACGCGCCCATGCTGGAGCTGCCCGGCGAGTTCTACCTGGAGTTCTGCGGCGAGCACCGCTTCCCGCAGCGGGAGTACGAGGTACCGGAAGGCCGGTACGAGGTCGAGGTGATCGACACGTGGGAGCTGACGGTCACGCCGGTCGGCGTGCGGGAGGGCCCGGTGGTGACGGTCGACCTGCCGGGCACGGTCGGGCAGGCCGTCCGGCTGAGGCGGCGCCCATGACCGTCTCCTCGCAGGCCCCCGGCACGACCGCCGTCGCCGCCATCGCCGAGCCGGGCGGGAAGTACGTCGAGGTGGTGGCGGGCCGCGACGGGCCGGAGCTCCTGCTCGGCCGCCGCGACGCCGGCGCCCCGCACCTGCGCGTCCCGCTGCGCGGCCTGCTCACCGCCTCGGCGGGCCGGCCGTGGCGGGTCGAGCCCGCGCGCCCCGGCGGCGTGGCGGTGACGGACGGCGGGACCCTGGTGGTGACGGCGCTGGCCGAGGCGCTGAGCGCGCGGCTGGAGCTGGCCTTCGGCACCGACGGCCGACTCACGCTCACCACCACGTGGCGCAACGACTCGGCCGAGGAGGTCGCCGACGTGGCGGCCGGCCTGCTGATCCCGCTGCCCGCCGAGGACGTCCACGTGACCGTGCCCGGCGTGCTCTACAACGACAACCCCTCCTCCGACCCGGCCCGTACCGTCCCGCACATCGCCGGCGGGCTCGTGGTCGAGGAGCACCGGCTGCCCGTCCCCGCCGTCAACGCCGCGTGGGACGGCCGCTACGTCAGCCTCTTCGCCCACCCCGAGCCCGACCGGTCGCGCGGGGACGGCGGCGTCGCCTACGGCTCGCTCGGCCTGCTGCGCTCGCCGGGGCTGACGGTGACGGCCATGTCCGGCGTGATCATGTTCGGCGGGCGTCCCGACGTCTGTTACGTCAGCAAGGCCGAGATCGCGGACCGGGAGGTCGGCTACCGGGACCTCGCCCCGGCCGCGACGCTCACCACCCGGCACACGCTGGACTGGGGGCCGGTCGAGCCGCGCGGGCTCGGCTTCACCAAGCTCGTGCGCACCGGCCTCTACCAGGACGAGGCCGCCGGCCCCTTGTCCGCGGACGAGCTCGTCCGGCTCAAGGCCAACGCCATGGACGCCCGCTGGAACGGCGACGGCTACCTCGCCTACGACGGCGTCCGGCACGGCCGGCCCCGGTCGTACCTGTACGGCTGGACCGGGCAGTGCATGAAGCTGGCCCGCTGCGACGCCCTGCTCGGCCTCCAGGAGGACCGGCCCGAGCGGATCGAGCGGGCCCGGCGGGCCGCGGACTTCTACGTCGCGGGCAGCGCGACCCCCGTGCGCGGCCTGCGTGCCGCCCGTTACCTCGTCGACGACGGCGGGTGGGAGATGTTCCGCAGGGACGGCGCCGGCTTCGTCTCCAGCCGCGCCCTCGGCGAGACCGTCGCCGACCTGGCCGGCCTGGCCGCCGACTTCAGGGACGCGGGCCTCGACGTGCCGCCGGAGTGGGAGGAGGCCGTGGCGGACGCCGCCACGCTCTTCTGGCACGCGCGGCTGCCCGAGGGCGTCGTCCCGCTCGGCTGGACGCCCTCGGGCGCCGCGGTCAGCCCGATGGTCACCGCGGCGGGGATCGCGTGCGTGCAGGCGATGCTGGGGGCCTACCGGCTCGGCGGCGAGCGCGTGTGGCTGCTGCGCGCCGAGGAGGTGCTCGGCCACTACCACCGGCTGCACGCGGCCACGTTCGAGCGGCCGTTCGCGCACGCCACGCTCGACGCCGCGGGGGAGGACAAGGAGGCCGGGATGTACTACTTCCTGGCCGCCTTCGAGCTCTACCGGCTCACCGGCGAGGAGATGTACGCGCGGTGGGCGCGGACGGCGGCCGACTGGCTGCTCACGTTCGTCTATGTGTGGTCGCCCGAGTACGCCGCGGGCACCACGTTCGAGCGGCGCGGCTTCAAGGCGTGCGGCTGGCCGTCGGTCAGCGTGCAGAACCACCACCTCGACGTGTTCTTCCCGACCTCCGAGCTGATGGAGTTCGGCCTGGCGACCGGCGAGCCCTGGTACGCCGAGCGCGCCTGGACGATCCTGCACGCCATGGGCCAGGGCGTCTGCGCGGAGCCCGGCGACTGGGGCTTCGAGGTGCCCGGCGAGCAGGGCGAGGGGTTCTTCCAGACCAACTGGCAGCGTACGGGCGAGGCGAACACGTGGAACCCGTCCTGGGTGATCGCGCTGCCGCTCTACCACGCGCTGCGGATGAGGAGGGCGGCATGAACTTCGCCGACGAGGAGGCGGCCTGGCGGTACGCGGACGAGCTCAGGGACCGGGTGCGCCCGCCGGCGTTCCCCGACCGCTGGTTCGACCTCACCGACTACGGCACCGGCGGCCCGTGGACGGAGGCGTTCCGCGCCGCCGTCCACGCCTGCCACGAGGCGGGCGGCGGTCACGTGCGGGTGCCGCCTGGAACGTACGAGACCGGCGCCATCCACCTGCTCAGCAACGTGGACCTGCACGTGGAGGCGGGGGCGACGATCCGGTTCAGCACCGACCCGGCCGACTACCTGCCGGCCGTCTACACCCGGTTCTCGGCCGTCGAGTGCTACAACTACTCCCCCTTCATCTACGCCTACGGCCAGGAGAACATCGCGATCACCGGCGGCGGGACGCTCGACGGGTCCGCCGGCCCCGAGCACTGGTGGCCGTGGGTGGGCACGCCCGGGTTCGGCTACCGGGAGGGCGCCCCGCACGAGGCGGCGGACTGGGCCGAGCTGCAGCGGATGGCGGCCGAGGGCGTCCCGGTGGCGGAGCGGGTGTTCGGGGCGGGGCACTACCTGCGGCCGAACATGATCCAGCCGTACCTGTGCCGCGATGTGCTGGTGGAGGGCGTGCGGATCGTGCGCTCCCCCATGTGGGAGATCCATCCGGTCCGGTGCGAGAACGTGCTGGTCAGAAACGTGTCCATCCACTCGCGCGGCCCCAACAACGACGGCTGCGACCCCGAGTCGTGCCGCTCGGTGGTGATCACCGGGTGCGTGTTCGACGTCGGCGACGACTGCATCGCCATCAAGGCGGGGCGGGGGCCGGACGGGCGGCGCGTCGGGGTGCCGTGCGAGGACGTGCTGATCGAGGACTGCGACATGCGCTACCGCTACGGCTCGGTCGCCATCGGCACGGACACGACCGGCGGCATCCGCAACGTGTTCGTCCGCCACTGCCGGTGGGGCGGTCCCGGGCTGTACTTCGGGCTCTACATCAAGACGAACTCCGTGCGCGGCGGCTTCGTGGAGAACGTCTACGTCAAGGACGTCGAGGTCAGCGAGCTGACCAAGGAGGTCGTCTCGATCGACCTCTACCACGGGGACGGGCACAACGGCGACGACCCGCCGCCGATCAGGAACGTGCACGTGTCCGGGGTGCGCAGTGACCGCACGCGCAGCGCGTACCTGCTGCGGGGGTATCCCGAGCAGCCGCTGCGGGAGATCACGATCAGGGACAGCTCGTTCGCGCGGGTGCTGCGGGCGGACGTGGTCGACGACGTGGAAGGACTGTCGGTGACGGGGGTGACCGTGGGGGGAGAATGACCGGCGAACGGGCCTCAGCGTGGGCGAGCCGGGACTCAGCCGCCGAGGATCCGGCTCATCGCCTCGCGCCGGGACGCGTCGGTCAGCGCGTCGCGGGCGGTGGCGTTGGCGGAGCGGCGGACGAGTTCGTGCAGCCGGTAGCGGCCGGGCCCGCACTGCTCGATCAGGTGCACGTCGAAGAGCCCTTCGAGCAGCCGTTCGGCCCAGTCCACGCCGACGTCGGCCAGCGCCGCGGCCATGCAGGCGTCGACGGTCGCCGGGGGCAGCAGGCTCAGCAGCCGTAACAGGTGCCTCTCGTCCGGGGTCAGCCGCTCGTACGAGAGCCTGAGCGCGTCCGCGACGCTGCGGTCACCGGTGACGAACTCCTCCAGCCCCGGCCAGCTCTCGCGCAGCCGCCGGGCCAGGTAGCCGATGGACCAGACCCGCCTGCCGCGGAGCCGGCTGCCGACGATGCGCACGGCCAGGGGCAGATATCCGCAGGACTTGACCACGTCGGCGACCGCGCCGGCCTCCGCCGCGGCCCGCGGCTCACCGGCCAGCCGGGCGAGCAGCGCCGCGGCGTCGGCCGGCGACAGGACGTCGAGGGACAGGGTGTCCGCGGCGTCGAGGTCGGTGAGCCGGCGCCGGCTCGTGACCAGCACCAGGGAGCCGTCCCCGGGGAGCAGCGGCCGTACCTGCGCGGCGCTGGCGGCGTCGTCGAGGACGAGCAGCACCCGCCGGCCGGCGAGTTCGGCCCGCCACATCGCGGTCCGCTCCTCGACCCGGGCCGGGACCCGGTCGCCGGGCACGCCGACGGCGCGCAGCAGCACGTCGAGCGCGGCGGCCGGCTCGATGGGCTCCCGGCCGGGGGTGTGACCGTGCAGGTCGAGGAAGAGCCGCGCGTCGGGATAGCGGTCGGCCACCCGGTGGGCCGCGCGGACGGCGAGCGCGGTCTTGCCGGCCCCCGCCATGCCGTCGATCGTCAGGACCCTCCCGCCGGGCCCGTCGCGGTACGGCCAGCTCAGGAGGCGTTCGAGCTCGGCCGACCGCCCTACGAAGTCGGGAATGTCGCCCGGCAGGTCGTGCCGCCTGACCTGGATCCTGGGAGCCGGCGCGCCGAGACGCGGATCCCGGGCCAGGATCGCCCGGTGCAGCTCCTGGATCTCCTCGCCGGGCTCGATGCCCAGCTCCTCGGTCAGCAGCGCGTTGACCGTACGGAAGCATTCCAGCGCCTCCGCCTGCCGTCCGCACCGGTACAGGGCGGTCATCCGCTGGGTCCAGAACCGCTCGCGCAGCGGATGGCGGGCGGTCACCTCGCGCAGCCTGACCACCAGGTCACGATGGTGGCCCAGCGCCAGCTCCGCGTCGATGTACGCCTCAAGCGCCAGCGTCCGCCGTTCGGCCAGGCCGGGCACGACCTCCCGGTGCAGCACCTCCGACGGCACGTTGGACAGCGGGCTGCCGGACCAGAGCGCCAGCGCCTCCTCCAGCAGGGCCGCCGTCCGTTCTGGGTCGGCCGTCCGCGCCTCGCTCACCAGGGCGTCGAAGCGGTTCAGGTCCAGGGCCTCGTCCGGCACCTCGATGAGGTAACCCTCCGGCCGGGTCACGATCGGATCGGGCGCGCCGCCCGCCGCCAGCGTGCGGCGCAGGCGCATGACGTAGGTGTGCAGGTTGGCCCGCGCGTTGCCGGCCCGGTCGCCGCGCCACACGCGGGCGATCAGCTCGTCGGCGGGCACGATGCGGTTGGCGTCGACCAGCAGCGAGGCGAGCAGCGCCCGCTGCCTGGCGGCGCCGACCTGCAAGGGGACCCCGGCGTAGGTCACCGTGAGCGGTCCCAGGAGCCCGAACTCGAACATTCGCCCGCCTCCTCGCCTCAGCCGGCCACGCTGAGCGCTCGCCCCCCGTGGGCTCAAGCCAATGTCAGCTTCGCATCCCAACCCGGGCAGACCTCAACATTTCTCCAGTTCTCTAAGTGAAGTCGTCCGACCGTATGCGGGAGGTTAAGTGCGTTGTCAGCCGGCCAGGTATTCGCGGGGCTCGACGGCGGTGGCGTCGAGTTCGAGGCAGCGTCCCATGGCGTTGACGGCGGCGGCGCGGTCGCCGAGGTGGTCGTGACACTGCGCGGCGCGGAACCAGCCGGTCGCGCCGGCTCCGGTGCCGAGCTCGCCGGCCCGCTCGTACCACCGCGCCGCCCGCGCCAGGTCTCCGGCGGCGGCGAACCCGTCGCCCGCGCGCAGTCTCGCGTGCAAGCAGTACGGGTCGAGCCGGAGCAGCTCCTGACAGAGCGCGACGGTCCGCGACCCTGACCCGCCGCGGGTCTCGGCGTCGAGTTCCAGTTCGAGGAGGTAGCGCCGGTTCTCCCGCACGATCATCGAGTCCGTGCCGCCCGGCGCCGGGTCCGCCGGGGCGTCGTACGCACGCTGCGCCGCCGCCAGGTCGTCGTGCGGGCGCCGCGCCGCCGCCAGGTCGTCGTGTGCGCTCTTCGCCGTGGTCAGCGCGGAGGTCGCGGCGCCGGGGTCGCCCTCCGTCAGGCGGAGCAGTGCGACCGCCCGGTGGAAGCGGCTGAAGACCAGGCAGGCGTGCCAGTCGTCCGGTGGTTTCGCCAGCTCGCGGCCGCGTTCCTCGAACCGCCTGGCCGAGGTGAGGTCGTTCGCGTGGCGCAGGGCGTGCCCGATGCCCTGGAAGCAGGCGGCCAGCGCCACCTGCGGGTCGCCGCAGCCAGCCAGCTCCTCGAACAGCGACAGGGCGTGCGCGACCTGGCCGGGTGAGCCGGCGCGCACGCGGGCGACCTCGTAGACGTACCGGTCGCGTTCGGGGTCGCCGTCGGGCCGCACCGGGCCGGCCAGCCGGAGGGCGAGCGGGTGGTAGGAGAGCTGGGCGAGATGGAAGATCAGCAGCGTACGGGCGCGATGACCGAGCGCGGCGAACCCGTCCACCGCCGCGACCAGCGTCTCCCACCGGGGCGTGCGCAACTCCCCGGGCAACTGCCGTGGATCCGCGCAGTCGTACGGATCGAGCCCCGCGTGCCGGACGACCTGACGCCGGACGCCGGGCAGCCCCATCCGCGAGAACCACGGCCACGGCGCCGCCTCCGGATCGGCCAGCCACGTCGAGACCGGCCTGATCATCCGCAGGCGCAGCGACGCCACCTCGCTGTCGGCCAGGTCGACGACCGGCCGCCAGAAGGCGGCGAGCCGGTTGTGCGGCAGCGCGGGACGTCCCGTCACCCGGGGGAACAGGCCCCTGGGGTCGCTGCGCGTGTAGCGCTGACGCACGTGGAAGCGGCCCGGCACGCTCAGCGTCCCCCTCCCTCGCTCTTGCGGTAGCTCGCGATGAGGATGCCGGAGGCCCAGTCGACCAGCGTGGGCACCAGCCCGGGCTCGTTCATGATCTCCTCGCGGAAACGCTCGACGCGCGGGTAGTGCTCCTCGGTCCACTTCTCCTGCGGCAGCAGGTCGTCGGCGATGAGCAGCGCCCCGTCGGCCAGGTGGGCGAAGACCAGGTCACGGCGGTCGAACTTGAGGATGGTGGTGTCGACGAAGACCAGGTCGAACGGCGGCCCCGCGTACGCGGTGAGCCAGTCGACCGCGTCCGTGCGCACCACCTCGGCGCGGTCGTCCGCGGCGAGCACCGACGCGCAGGCCTTGGCCAGGCCGGGGAAGAGCTCCAGGGTGGTCAGCCGGGCCGCCGCGTCCATCCCGGCCAGCAGCCAGCCGGCGCCCACGCCGACGCCGGCGCCGATCTCCAGGATGCGGCCCCCCGGCTTGCTCGCGGCGAGGGTGCGCAGCAGCGCGCCCGTCTGCCGGTCGGACGACAGCCGCCAGTTGCCCTGGTCCGCGATGGCCTGCGCCTTGGCGGACAGCGGCGGGACGTCGATGAGGTGTTCGGTCACCATCGGCTCCTTCGTCGTTTCATGCGGGCCGGGCGCCCGGGTCGGAGGCGGCGGACTCCAGGGCCCCGCCGTCCCGCGCCACGGCGGCGGCGCGGGTCTCGTGCCGGATGCGGGCGCGGGCGAGGAACTCGGTCAGCGCGCCGCGGACCAGCCAGTAGCCGACGACGCCGGCGTAGGCCCCGGCGATGCCGAGCCCGGCCACGCTCGCCAGCAGCCAGCTCACGGGCAGCTGCACGCACAGCGCCGCCACCAGATTTCCGTACATGTCGGAGCGGGTCTGGCCGAGCGCGCGGAGCACGCTGACGTTGCCCAGCGTCCACGCGATCAGCGGCAGGCAGAGGCCGATCAGCGGCATCGCCGCGGCGCCGTCGCGCAGCACGTCCGGGAAGGACGTGAACAGCGACGCGGCCGGTCCCGGCGCCACGACCAGCACCACGCCCACGACCAGGGCCGGCGGCATCAGGAGCAGCCTGCTCCCCCGCCACAGGACGGGCAGGTCCCCCACCTCCCCCGCGCCCGCGGCCCGCCCGATGAGGATGCGCGCCGCCGCCGAGAAGGCCGTGCCCACCCCGTACAGCAGGACCATCATCTGGAACGCGATCCGGCCGCCGCCCAGCGCCGCCTGGCCGAGCCCGCCGATGATGGCGAAGAAGATCGCGTTGCTGGAGTAGTCCAGCCCCATGGAGACGACGGCCGGCCAGCCGAGCTTGGGGATCGACGTCTCGAAGTCGACGGGGCCGCCGGGGCCCGGCCGGCGCAGCAGCTCCGCGAGCCGGAACCGGCGGGCCGCCACCAGCAGGCAGCCGATGCCGAGCAGCCAGGAGATCGTGGTCGCCAGGCCGTTGCCGGTCGCGCCCAGCCGCGGGAAGGGGCCTGGCCCGTAGATCAGCAGCCAGTCGAGCAGGATGTTGGCCACGTTGATCACGACGCTCGCCACCGTCGCGTACCGTGGCCGCTTGTAGGCGTTGAACGTCGCGGCCAGCAGGCTGAAGGGGACCAGCAGCAGCAGCGAAGGGCCCCTGGCGAGCAGGTAGTCCGCGCCGAGGACGCTGACGCCGCCGTCGCCGTCCGAGATCAGCCCGGTCAGCCGGCCGCCCGCGAAGAGACAGAGCAGGGTCAGCGGGACGGCGAACGCGCCGCAGTACCACATCGACGACCGCAACGACCGGCGGAGGCCGGCCGGGTCGTCCCGCCCGGCGAACCTGGCCGCCAGGATCTGGTGCCCGACGACCGTGGCGAGCACGACGCCGGAGAAGACGTCGAAGACGGCCGACGCGCCCGACACCGCCGCCAGCTCGGCCGAGCCGAACCGGCCCATCATGGCGGTGTCGATGACGCCCGACACCGACGACAGGAACGCGCCGAGCAGGAACGGCAGTCCCAGTGCGGCGATCTGCCTGACCGGCGTCCGCGCGTCGGAGGCGGTGTCCGCGCTCACGTCACCTCACCCCTCGGCGGTCCGCGCCGCGGTCAGGTACTCGCGCGGCTCGACGGCCGAGGCGTCCAGCTCCAGGCAGCGTCCGTAGGCGTTGATCGCCGCGCCGCGGTCGCCGAGGAAGTCGTGGCACTGCCCCGCGCGGAACCAGCCGATCGCGCCGGCCCCGGTGCCCAGCTCGCCGGCCCGCTCGTACCAGCGGGCGGCCTCGGCGTGCTCGCCGATGGCCGCGTGCCCGTCGCCCACGGCGAGCCGGACCAGCACGCAGTACGGGTCGAGCGCGATGATCTCCGCGCACAGCGCCCGCACCTGGGCCGCGGACTCGCCGCCACGGGCCCGCACGGCGGCGTTGATCTGCGACTCCAGCAGGATGCGCCGGTTCTCGTCCGCCACCATGGTGTCGACCTCGCCGGACACCTCGGGCCGCAGCCGCTCGTGGAAGTCCAGCGCCGCGCCCACCTCGGCGCGCATCTCGCCGAACCGGCGCTCGTTCAGGCGCAGCAGCGCCAGCGCCCGGTGGAAGCGGCTGAGCACCAGGTACGTGTGCCAGTCGTCGGGCAGCTCGGTCACCGCCTGGCCGTGCCGTTCGAACCGGCGGGCCAGGTCCAGATCGTTCTCCTTGCGGATGGCGTGGCTGATCCCCTGGAAGCACGACAGCAGCGCGAGCAGCGGGTCCTTCGACGACGTGGCCAGCTGCTCGAACAGCCGCAGCGCGACGGGCCTGCTGCCGGGCAGCCGGGCGTGCAGGCGGGCCACCTGGTAGACGTACCGGTCGCGGACGGGGTCGCCGTCCGGCTGGACGTCGCCGGCCAGGCGGATGCCCAGCTCGCAGAAGGAGAGCTGGGCGAGCTGGAAGAGCACCAGCGCGCGCACGTACGGGTCCAGCCGGTCGAACCGGTCGATGGCCAGGACCAGCGTCTCCCAGGCGGGTGTGCGAAGCTGCTCGGCCAGGTTCTTCGGTTCGCGGCAGTCGTACGCGTCGAGTCCCGCGTGCCTGATCACCTGACGGCGCAGGCCCGTGACGTTGATCCGGGCGAACCACAGCTGTTCGCCCGACTCCGGCTCGGCCAGCCAGGACGCGACCGGGCGGATCATCCGCAGCCGGGACGGCGCCACGTCGCTGTCGGTCATGTCGATGATCGGCCGCCAGAAGTGGGCGAGCCGGTTGTACGGCGGTTCTGGCAGGCCGGTGACGTGGGGGAACAGGCCCCTGGGGTCGCTGCGCGCGTAGCGCGGCCGCACCTGCAACGTGCGCGGGTCAGACGTCAAGGTGAGTCTCCAGGAATCGCTCGATCTCGGTGAAAAGGGTCTGCCGGTTTGGGTTGGACCGCACGTGGTGGCCCTCGTCCGCGAACCTCAGGTACCTGACCGGGACGCCGAGGTCCCTGGCCCGGTCCGCGAACCGGTCGACCTCCGCGACCGGCACGCGGGGGTCGCGTACGCCGTGCGCGAGCAGCAGCGGCGCGCACGAGGCGTCCAGCGCCTGAGCGGGCGAACGCCGCCGCAACACCCGTTCGTCGAGGCATCGGCCGTCGCCGTCTCCGTCCTGGGCCTGGTCGCCGTCGCGGGCGCCGAGGACCTGGCGTCGCAGCAGGACGGCGAGGGGTTGCCAGTAAGCGGGCGGGCGCTCGGTGAAGGAGACCAGGTCGCAGGGCGGGCTGATCGCGATGGCGCAGCGGACGAGGTCCTGCCGGGTGCACGCGGCGAGCAGCGCGGCGTATCCCCCGTAGGACGCGCCGCAGAACGCCACCCGCGCCGGGTCCACCAGCCCGGAGGTCACGCCGCTCGCCACGGCGTCGTACAGGTCCTGCTGCATCAGGCCGCCCCACTCGCCGTAGCCCGCCATCCGGAACGCGGCGCCGAACCCCTTAGACCCGCGATAGTTCACGTGCAGCGACAGGTAGCCGAGCGAGGCCAGGTACTGCGCGTCGGCGTGGAAGCGCCACAGGTCGCGGCTGGCGGGGCCGCCGTGGACCAGGACGACCGTCGGGTACGGCGGTGTCCCCGACCTCGGGCGCATCGCGTACCCGCTGATCGCCACGCCGTCGCCGGCGGTGAAACAGAAGTCCTCCAGCCGGGCCAGCTCCCGCCCCACGAGGTCCGGCCGGTTGACGAACAGCGGCTCGGCCTTGCTCGTGGCGGGGTCGTAGGAGTGGTAGGCGATCGGGCCGTCGTCGTGCACGTGGACGATCAGCCAGGTACGGTCGTCCGCGCTGCGGTCGAGGATGACCGCGGAGTGCTCGTCGGTGGCGGCCAGGCTCGCGACCCCGGCCCGCGCCCGTCCGGTCAGCCCGTGGTAGCGCAGCCGCTGGTCCATGACCGCGCACAGGTCCGGCTCCCCCGTCACCGGGTCGAACCAGACGCCGTCGTTGCCGATCGGGTAGCCGCCGACGTCCAGTTCGGGATGCGCGAAGATCGTCTCTGCCGACCCGTCACGCGACCCGACCGCGACCAGCCTGCGCGTGCCCGTCTCGCCGCCGATCAGCAGGAACAGCCGCTCGCCGTCGCGGCTGAACCCGTACACGGCCAGGTCGGGAGTGGCGTCGACCGGCACCGTGAGCACGGTGCGGGCCGTATCGAGGTCGTCCCCCAGCACGATCTCCGTCGATCCGTCCACCGCGAACCGGGTACCGCCACGCGGCCTGAGCCCACCGTCCACCAGCCAGCGATGGAACCCCCGATCAGCGGCGATCAGGCGCGACCCGCCGCTGCGGTCCTCGCCGGGAGCGCCACCGGAGCCTCCGCCGGAATCGCCATCGGAGTCCCTACCGGGACCGCCACCGGAGGCCCAGCCGGAATCGGCGAGGTCGGCGCGGAAGAGTCGCGTGCCCCTGCTTCTGGCATCCCGGTGGCTGTAGACGAGTGCGTCCGGGTCGGTGGCGGACAACCAGTACTCGGTGACCGATCCCCCTGAGGAGATCGTGATCGGCTCGAACGTCGCGCCGCGCAACCCGGACAGCGTCCAGGACTCGCGCCCGCGCGGGCCGCGCCGGTAGAGCAGGGCCGAGCCGTCGGCCGTCCATCGCAGGTCCTGGATCGCCTCCGCGTGGTGCGCGGCCAGCCGGCGTTCGGCGCCGTCGCCGGTGCGCAGCCACACCTCGGGGCCGCTGTCGCCGGTGCGGAGGAACGCGATCGAACGACCGTCCGGCGACAGCCGGGGCGAGGTGTCGCGTTCGGCGGCGAGCAGCGCCTGTCGCAGCCGCACGTCGCCGGTCGCGGCCGGCACCGTCATGAGGCCCCCGGCGCGTTGTCGAAGCCGACGCCCGCCCCGCCTCGGGAGAGCCCCATCGTGAGCGTGTAGACCGGGGCGAACCGGTCCTCGGGCAGGGCGTGCAGGTCCAGGTACGCGCGGTCCTTCTGGGCGGGCGTGACCAGGGTGCTCAGCCCGTACGACATGGCAAGGACGATGAGCTGCTGGCCGAGCACGCCCGCCTCCAGGTAGAGCCGGCGCAGGCCGTGCTCGCTGCGGTAGCGCCACTGGTAGCGGGCGAAGTCGGCGACCAGCCCGAGCGTCCACGTCGCGGTCGCCGGCGAGTGCATGCCCTGCAGCACGTCGATCATGGCGTCGCGGTGGTCACCGGGCCGTACGCCGACGAGCTGGTGGTTCGGCGCGTCGTAGCGGTAGACGCCGGGCTCGACACCTTCGACCTTGTAGACGCACAGGTAGAAGTCCCAGGCCGAGCCGCGCCGATCCGGGTGCCCGGCCAGGGCGGGCGCGTCCCGCGCGTCCGCGAGCCCGTACCAGAGCAGGCCGGACAGGCTGTCGAGCGGGGCCGCCCGCTTGATGTAGGAGCGTCCGGTACGCCGGTTCACCAGCAGCCGGGCGATCTCCTGCCCGCCGAGCGCCGGCGACGTGCCCAGCTGCAGCACGGTCCCGTCCGGCCGCCACTCCGGCGGCGGCCCATCCGTCCGCGCCCGCACCGGCGACCCATCCGTCAACGGGAACGACTGCACGGCGCCGGGGCGCACAGGCTCACCGCTGTAGGCATCCAGGGCTGGCTCGCTGGTGCCCGAGTCGTGGGCGAGTTCGCTGGTGTCCGGATCCAGGGCCGGCTCGCCGGTGTCCAGTTCCAGGGCCGGGTCGTCCAGCCGGGAGGCGAGGTAGTAGTGGTCGGACGGGTGCCAGCGGCGTTCCTGCCAGTGCCGCCAGTCGTGCAGCAGGGCGCGGCGTTCGCCGGCCGCCTTCAGCACGTTCTTCCACTCGTCGCCGTCGTCCAGCGCGGCGAGATCCGGGTCGCCGCGCAGGATGTGTCCTGACAACGTCTCCGGGGACCAGTGGAACCGCCGGCCGGTGACGGCGTCGGTCACCTCGACCCGCGCCGACTCCGGGTCGGCCGCGGGCCGCATCCTGAATCCGGCCGGCCACCGGACCTCGGGCATTTCCGCCGACATCATCGTGCCCTTTCTCGCGGCGCGCCGATCCTTCTCGCCGCGCGCTGAACCGGACTCATCAAGACTCATCAGGCGGTCGCCGGCCCTGGCTCGCCGTCGGAGATGGCGACGGTGAGCAGGTAGCCTTCCCGCAGGCCCTGGAGCCCCAGGGTCCGCTCCACCTCCGCGGCGGCGTCTCGGTCGAAGACGGCGGCCCGCAGGCCCATCGCGCGGGCTGACAACTGCACCGTGCTCGCGATGTGCCCCGCGTCCATGTGCACCGTCCTGAACGTCCGAGGCTCGCGGTAGCGGTACATGTTCCGTTCGAACAGGCTCGTGATGACCACCAGCGCCCGGACATCGGGGAAGCTCCGGATGCTCTGCGGGAAGATCCGGCGCAGGTCCTCGTCGCCGAGCGGGCCGTCGTCGTCCAGCAGCCGCAGGCCGAACGGCCGCATCGTGACGTGGTAGCGGCCGGCCGCGGCGCCGGGGACGTCCCGGACGATCACGTACCCCTCCGAAGGGTTGCGTCCGCCTCCCGACGGGCTGCTGCGGCGCAGCAGCGGGGCCGCGTCGGTGATCGGCACCCGCTCGCCGGTGGCGCCGAAGGACAGCGACAGGATCCGGGAGAGCGCCGCGAAGTCGGCCCGGCGTGCGAGGCGCTCACCGCCCCACACGGTGCGCACCGTGCCCGGCGCCATCCCCGCGGCGGGTGTGGGCAGCGGCAGCTCGGGGCGTTCGAGATGGTCGAGCTTGTGCCGGTCGAGGTCGGGCTCCACGGCCTGGTAGGCCCGCATGCGGTCGTGGTCGAAGTACGTGCCCGCCGCCTCGGAGTAGTCGACGCACGGGTAGTCGTAGGCGAGCGCGTGATACTCGGCCGCCTCGCCCCAGCCGTGCCCGCTCCAGCTCCGGCGCAGCCCGACCAGCCAGGCGAGCCGCGGATCGGACTCGACCTGCGCCGCCTCCACGACGAGCGCCCGCTCGCGCAGCACCTCGACCAGGCCCGACCAGTAGCCGGCCGGCCGGTGCAGGGGGTCGGCGTCCGTCAGGTGGCCGGCCAGGTCGTCCGGCGTGCGCGGGCGGAAGGCGGCGGCCAGCGCCGCGGCGGCGGGCGGCCGCAGCCGGTGGCGTTTCTTCTCCAGCAGGTTCTCCGCTATCCAGCGGTCACCGACCAGTTCCGACGGGGGAATCATGCGGACCGCGGGATTGATTCGTACGAGCATGAGACTCTCAGACATCACTCGATGGAATGTGCCGAATGCCGTGGCGCCGTCGTGGTGAACCGACGCCGGCACCACGACACCGGCCTACTCGTGCGCGCCTAGTAGCACTCGCACTGGAGGAGCATCACGTCGTATTCCGACGTGTCCTCGACGACATCGAGCGCCTCTGCGGACGTCATGGTCTCACTCATCTGAATTCACCTCCTCATTTGAGCTCAGCCGGAACCGGTGGTTCCTACGGGACAAGCAGCTGTCAATGACGTGCTGACCGCTTTTCCACGCATTGTGCGTGGCGCCCGAGAATGGTTCTAGCACACCGCGATATCAATCGGCTGGCAGCCGTCTGTCAGCCGTCTGACAGCTCGCTGAAAAGACCGGCCGGCGCTTCCGAATACCGGGTTCACCGGCAATGAGCGGCCTTGACAGGCGATTGACTTGTTGCGAGGCTGACGCCGCGCAGTGATTTCCAGCGCGTTTTCCACTTCGCGACGAGAAGGAGCGGCATCCATGTCGGGCGGCTATATCGTCGGAGTGAACACCGGCTCGCACGACGCCTCCGCGGCGCTGGTGAAGGACGGGAAGATAATCTCGCTGATCGAGCAGGAGCGGATCAGCCGCCGCAAGCGCGCGGTCAACGAGTCGCCGCGCGACGCCATCAGGACGTGCCTCATGGACGCCGGCATCGAGCTGAGCGACGTCTCGTGCGTCGCCGTCGGCTGGGACATGCCGAAGTACTTCGCGCTCGAAGGCCGCGGCTTCCCCGTGGACATCTTCCGCAAGCGGATCGGCGTCCCGCACGAGATCCCGATCCACTTCTACGGCCACCACCTGGCCCACGCCGCCAGCGCGTTCTGGACCAGCGGCTGGGACCGCGCCACGGTGATCGTCACGGACGGCCGGGGCGAGGACGCCGCCACGACGACCTACCTCGCCGAGGCCGACACCTTCAAACGGCTGGCCCAGTGGGACCTGGCCGAGTCGCTGGGCCGCTACTACAGCAAGGCGTCGTCGTGGAGCGGGCTCGGGCCCACCGACGTCGGCAAGTTCATGGGGCTGGCCGCCTACGGCGAGCCGCGGATGGCGATGCCGATCGAGGTGACCCCGGACGGCTACCGGCTGGCCGGGGCCGAGCGGGTGCCGAACCGGACGATGCCGGAGCTGCGCGAGGCGCTGAACGCGAGCGTCACACCCTACTTCTCCGCCTGCTTCCCGTACGGGGAGGGCGACGGGATGGAGATCATGGCGTATGCCGATTTCGCCGCGTCGGTGCAGTCCTCCCTGGAGGCGGCGCTGAGCTCCCTGGTCACGGCGGCCGTCGGCGAGACCGGCTGCGCCCAGGTGGTGCTGGCCGGCGGGGTCGCGATGAACTGCACCGCCAACGGCAAGCTGGCCCGCCACCCGTCGGTGGAGGAGCTCTACGTGCCGCCCTTCGCCTACGACTGCGGCGTGGCCGTCGGCGCGGCCCTGCTCGCCGCCAGGGACAGCGGCCTGACCGGCGTGTCCACCGCGAACGGCCGGGTGGGCGCCTACCTCGGCCGCGACCACTCCGCGCGGATAGCTGAGGTGGCCGAGTCGGCGCCGCTGGCCGGCCGGCGGCTCTCCGACTCCGACCTCGCCGCGTGCGTCGCCGAGCACCTCGCCGCCGGCCGCCTGGTGGGCTGGTACCAGGGCAGGGCGGAGGTGGGGCAGCGGGCGCTGGGCGCGCGCAGCATCCTGGCCGACCCCCGGCGGCGCACGATGGTGGGCCGGCTCAACCAGGTCAAGGGCAGGGAGTTGTGGCGGCCGCTCGCGCCCAGCGTGCTCGCCGAGGACCGCGACCGCGTCTTCACGCACGACCTCGGCGACCTCGGGCACCACATGCTCGGCGCGACCCACGTCCGCGACGGCGTGCGCCCGCTGATGCCGGCGACCGTGCACGTGGACGGCACCGCGCGCCCGCAGTACGTCCGCCGCGACCGGACGCCGCGCTACTACGACGTGATCGAGTCCTTCCGCGACATGACCGGCACGCCGGCCGTGCTCAACACCTCCTTCAACCTGGCCGGCGAACCCATCGTGTGCTCCCCGCAGGACGCCCTGTCCACGTTCCTGCGCAGCGGGCTGGACGTTCTCGTCCTCGGTGACCACGTGCTGGAGCGGACCGGCCAGGAGTCCGCCGGCTGAGCGGCGGAACGGTCAGTTGCGGTACTTGCACAGGATGTGCGACCTGCCCTTGGCCTGGACCCACTTGCAGGTGCTGTAGGCCGGGCTGACCCGTGGATGCGTCATCGTGGTGTGCCCGGAGCTCCCCTTCGAGCTGTAGGAGGTGTTGGAGACGTTCGAGTCGGTGTAGAGGTAGACGTCCATCCCCCTTCCGGCCTCGACGGAGCCTCCTCTGATCGACAGGTAGGACGCGCTGGCGCACTCCACGTTGTTGCCGATCTCGCGATTGCAGTACGTGATGAGAGCGGCGTGCGCGGTCCCGGTCGTGGCGGCGAACACCGGGACCGCCAGCAGGAACGCCAGAGCGAGGGACAGCGGCCGCTTCCTGAGTGACATGGCCTGGCTCCTTGTCTCGGCAGGACTCATCGCGCCACGGTGGGCGACAGGTCGGAGAGGGTGAAGGCGCCGCTCGCGCCGGTGACGCCGCGCGGGCCGGTCTCCGCCGCGGCCGGGTCGGACAGCACCAGGTTCGGCGCCACCACGGTGTAGCCGTCGCCCAGCTGAGCGGCGGGCACGCCGTCCGGCAGGAGGTAGGCCTCGCTCGCGCCGGGCGGGCCGGCCACCTGGAGGCCGACGCCCTGTCCGGCGAAGTCGGACGGCTCCGCGCACGAAGCCCCGGCGACGAAGTCGGCCTCCTGGTCGCCGATGACCGTGATCAGGCAGAGCCGGCCCTCGGCGTCGACCCCGGACCAGTGCGTGCCGGCGCCGGAGGAGCCGAGCCGCCGGGTCGTGTCGGCCGCGACCAGGTCGCCGACCTCGGTCCCGGCGGAGACGAACGCGGGCAGGTGATCCGCCTGAGTCTGCTGCCGGGACATGAGGGACAACTGCTCGACCGGGGCTTTCGAGGTCGCGGTGCCGGCCTGCGCCGTGACGACGAGGAAAAGGCCGATCGCGGCCGCCCCGGCGGTGGCGGCGGCCGTCAGAACCAACGGTTTTCTCATGACAAGAAACCTCTCTCCTGCTGATCCGGTCATGACGCGATGCGCGATTCGCATTTCAGGTTCACGCGGCTGTTCGAGCCCGCGAGAGTCCATTTGCAGCCGCTGCGGCCGTAGTTGTATCGGGGGTGGCTGAGGACGACGATCGAGCTCACGGAATTGGAGGTGGCGTGCAGCCCGCCGTCCGCGCCGTTGTAGGTGTTCGCATAGACTCGGAAAATGCTGCCGCTCATGCTGGTCCGGGCGCCCTTCCTGGGGCCGCTCGCAGCGTGCAGATAGAGGGTGCCGCCGACGGAGGAAGCATTCCTGTACGTGGTGTAGTGGTCGGCGTACGCGGCGGGGGAGGTGACGGATATCGTCGCGCCGGCGAGCGTGAGCACCAGGAAACCGGATCTGAGTCTCATGAGGTCCCTTCCGACAGGGGTCAGAGATAAACTCTGTCGCGCCCTGATTATGAATCCGGGCGGAATACCGGTGGCACACGCCCGGTACATGGCCCGCATATTCCGGGCGAGTACCGCTTTCCTCAGCCGATTCCGGCGCGGGTCGCCGCCGCCTCGCGATCGGCGCGGGCGGCGGCGTCGTGGTAGCCGCGGGCCAGGTGCAGCCGGCCCCGGGCGTGGGCGGCGTAGAGGGAGCCGGTGGCGCCCAGGACCTGGGCGCGCGGACGGACACCGTGCCGATGGCCGCCTCCGCTGCCCGGCCGTCCTCCAGCAGCGCCCGCCCGACCGTCCGGTCGCCCAGCTCGTGGAACAGCCGCACGGCCCTGGCGCAGCAGGCCTCGGCCAGGTCGAAACGGCGCCGCATGAAGTGCACGCCGGTCAACGAGGCCAGCAGCGCGGCGTGCCGGCCGAGGCGCAGGTCGATGTCGATCCGCGGCTCCAGCACTCCAAGCCGCACCTCGGCCAGCCGGGTGGCCTCCGTCGCCAGCACCCGCAGGTCCGACATGCCGGAGAAGGCCGGCCCCCGCCAGAGCTCCAGCGCCTCGTTACGGAATGCGCGGCGTCGAATCATCAGAAGACGGGCGTCGCCTCTCCCGCGCGCCCGTCCGGCGCATGGGTTCCCGGCGGTGACGCGGCCCGCCGGACGGGGGCTCGGGTCCTGGACGTCAGTGCATGGGGGTCCAGATCGTCATGGGGCCCGCGCCCCTGTTGGCCCAGGTGTGGTACGGCACGAAGGTCAGCTCGACCGGGCCCGCGTGCTCCGGCTCCTGGGGGGCGGTGGCGGTGCGGTAGGGGAAGCCGCCGTCCTCCGCGCGGTGTGCGTGGGCCCGGCCGCGGGCGAGGACCGGCACCACCTCGGCGGGCAGGCCGGGCAGCGGGGCGCCGTCCCTGAGGTCCGGCCCCGCCACGCACAGGTCGTCCACGATGACGCCGGGGTGGTCCACCTGCTCCAGGCAGTAGACGAGCGGGCCACGCTCGACCGCGACCTGCCCGCGCGCCACGTCCAGCCGGGGCACGGCGGCGGTCAGGCGGGGGCGGACGGCGAGGTCCAGGCTGACCCGGTCACCGGGCCGCCAGGCCCGCCGGACGCGATGATATCCACCAGGCCCGTTCGCGGCGGTCGCGGTGGGGTTGGCGGGCTCGCCGTTCACGCCGGCGGCGCCGTCGGCCCACGCGGGGACGCGCAGCGCGAGGGTCCACGGCCGGTCCGGCGTCTCCCTGACCACGATCTCGACCCGGCCGTCCCACGGGTAGTCGGTCTCCACCTCCAGCAGCACGTCCCCCGCCCGGACGGTCCCGTTCGCGTACAGATGCAGCTGGACGCCGTCGTCGTCCCGGGTGGCCAGGTAGTGGCCGAGCGAGGAGAGCAGGCGCATGACGTTGGGCGGGCAGCAGGCGGTGCCGAACCAGTCCTGGCGGCCGCGGGCGGCGGCGCGCCGGTCGTCGGGGTTGGCTCCGGCGCGCACCCGCAGCGCGTTGACGTAGAAGAAGCGGTCGCCGGTGAGGGAGATGCCCGGCAGGACGGCGTTGTGCAGGGTGCGTTCCATGAGGTCGGCGTACCGGGCCGCCCCGGTGGCGAGGAGCATGCGCCAGGACCACTGGACGCTGCCGATGGCGGCGCAGGTCTCGCAGTACGCGGTCTCGGGGGCCAGCTCGTGCGGGCCGCCGAACTGCTCGCCGTACCAGACGGAGCCGAGCCCGCCGGTCAGGTACGTCCTGGTCGCCACCATGTCGAGCCACTGCCGTTCCAGCGCGTCCAGCAGACCGCGGTCGGAGGTCTCGGCGGCGACGTCGGTCGCGCCGGCGGCGAGGTACATGGCGCGGACGGCGTGTCCCTCGACGGCGGTGGCGTCGCGCAGCGGCACGCGGTCCTGCCGGATGCCGGGCCCGTGGTGGCCCTTGAGCGGGAGCCGTTCGTGGCCGCGCCCGGTGATCATGCGGGCGGCCAGGTCGAGGTACGGCCGGACACCGGTCTCCCGGTACAGCTCGGCCAGGCCCGTCTCGACCTCGGGATGCCCGTCGAGCGCGTCGCCCGGCAGGTCCTTGACGAGGTGGTCGGCGACGCGGCCGGCCACGCCGAGCAGGGTGTCGTCGCCGGTGGCGCGGCGGCCGGCGACGGCGGCCTGCATGAGGTGGCCGGCGCAGTAGAGCTCGTGGCTGGAGGCCAGGTCGGAGTAGGGCGGGCGGCCGGTGAGCTGGGTGTGGGTGTGCAGATAGCCGTCGGGCCGCTGGGCGCCGGCGACGAGACGCACCGCCTCGGCGTACGAGCGGGCCAGGCTCTCGTCCTCGGCCCTGCCGCGCTCCCAGGCCACGGCCTCCAGCCACTTGTAGACGTCGGAGTCGGCGAAGACCTTGCCGCGGTGCTCCCCTCCGGCACCGCCGGCCAGTTCCAGGTTGGCGAACGCGCCCGACTCGCGGATCCGTTCGCCGCCCAGCGGGATCGTGACCTCGCGGTTGACCCGCTGCCGCGCGCCCCAGAAGCCGCCCTCGACGCGCCCGCCCGAGGCGGGCCGCAACGTCACCGCCGCGTCAGGGCGCGGCCGCACCACCGCATCATCGCTCATACCAGCCATCCTGCCTGAGGTCTACATATCCAACAAGATACGAATATCTATGCACACCTTGACGTCACGCTGGGCGCGAAGGAGGGTGAATGGGAAATCTATGCACAGTTGAATATTTATGTGCGACGAAGGGATGGCGATGTCCGAGATCCCCGACACGGTGCTGCTCGAAGAGCGGGCCGCGCTGGCGATGAACGCGGTGACCGGATTGCCGGACGACGACCTGGGCGGCATACCGTACTTCAGCGCCGACCTGCTCGCCCGTCCCGCGGTGCTGCGGCACGGCGACTGGGACTGGGGCTCCAGCCACGGCCGGCTGCTCGACGCCTGCGTCCTGGCCAGGCAGATGACCGGCCGGGACACCTGGCGGGAGGCCGAGGACGGCTTCCGGCGGCGGCTGACCGGCTTCTTCGGCGCCGACGGGCTGAGCTACCGGCTGGCCCGGCCGGAGGTGGGATGGGCGGCCAACGCCAACCTGATCGACCAGCGGGCCGTGCTGCTCGCGCTGACCACCTGGTTCGTCTCCGACGGCGACCCCGAGGCGCGGAAGCTGGCCGACCGGCACGTGGCCGCGCTCAAGCGGATCGCGATCAAGGAGCGGGACGTGTGGTTCTACCCCGCCTCCGAGTACACGCCGGCCGGCTGGCCCTCCCCCAACGCGATCGCGCTGCACCTGGCCCCGGACCCCGCCTCGTTCAGCGGAAGGCTCATCATGCCGCTGCTCCGTTACCACCAGGCCACCGGCAACGAGGACGCGCTGGAGCTGTGCGGCTGGTTCGCCCGCCTCATCGTGCACAAGAGCGGCATCTATGGGGAGGACGGGAGTTTCAACTCCGCGCGGGCCTACCGCAGCGGGCACTTCCACACCCGGCTGGGCACGCTCGAAGGACTCGCCCGGTACGCCGCCCACACCGGCGACCACGAGCTGACCGCGTTCGTGCGCCGCGCCTACGACTGGGCCCTCGGCCAGGCCACGGCGTTCGGCTGGACACCCGGCGACCTGGCCGACCAGCGCTACGAGCACGAGAGCTGCTCCCTGGTCGACCTCATCGGCACCGGCACCACGCTGGCCCGCTCGGGCCACACCGCGTACTGGGGCGTGGTGGAGCGGTTCCTGCGCAACCACCTCGTGGAGTCGCAACTGCTCGACCTGAGCTGGGTGGAGTCCGCCCAGGACACCTCCGGCGACGAGCCGGGCTGGACGACCCGCGTACGGGTGGGCGAGCGGGTGCTCGGCGCCTTCGCCGGCTACGGCGCGCCCAACGACTACGTCTGCGACGTCGAGCTGGGCCGCGGGCACACCGCCGACGTGCAGGCGTGCTGCGTCGGCTCCGGCGTGCGCGGCCTGTTCTGGGGCTGGAACTCGATCGTCACCGCCGACGACCGGGTCACCCGCGTCAACCTGCTCCTCACCCGCGCCACCCGGAGCGTCACCGTGCTCAGCCACCTTCCCCACGAGGGCCGGGTGGACCTCGACGTGCACGAGGACCTGCCCGAACTGCGGCTGCGGGTGCCCGAATGGGCCGGGTACGCCAAGGTCCGCGTCTCCCGCCCGTCCGGCGACCACGACGGCGCGGAGGCCGGGGTGTGGGCCTCCGACGGCTACCTGTCGATCCCCGCGCCGCGCCGGGGAGAGCGCGTCACGGTCACCTTCCCCGTGCCGGAGACGACGAGCACCGAGGTCGCGGCGGAGCGCGAGTACCGGGTGCGCTGGCGCGGCGACGACGTGATCGGCATCAGCCCCGAGGGGACGGCCCGGCCGATGTACAGCGGGCGCAAGGTCCATCCGACCGCGCCACGGCGCGACTACGCCCTGACCCGGCCGGCGCGGGAGTGGGCCTGGTGAGCGGCTGGAACCTGGCGGATGTCCCGCCCGCCGCGACGCTGACCCCGTACGCGCTGCGCTGCGAGCACCTCGGCACCCCGCGGGGCGTCGGCGTGCCCGTGCCGAGGCTGAGCTGGCGCCTCGCCTCCGACCGGCGCGGCGACGCGCAGGCCGCCTTCCGCGTGACCGTCCGCACCGCGACCGGCGCTCCGGCGCTGCCCCAGGCCGGTCCGCTGCCCCAGGCCGACGTCCCGGCCCGGGACAGCGGCCGGATCGACGGCGTCCCGGTCTGGGACAGCGGCTGGATCGACGGCCAGGACGTGAGCGCCGACTACGGCGGCGCGCCGCTGACGTCGTTCGCCCGCTATGCCTGGCGGGTCGAGGTACGGGCCGCCGACGGCACGACGCGGGCGGCGGAGTCCTGGTTCGGGACCGGTGTGCTGCACGCCGACGAGTGGGCCGCCGCCTGGATCGGGCACGACCCCGAGACCGAGCCGCCCTTCGAGCCGCCCACGGACGACCGCGAGCCCCGCACCGTCCGCACGGCGCACCTGCCCGCTCCGCGCCACTTCCGGCGCGAGGTCCGCCTGCGCCCGGCCACCGCGATCAGGATCGCCTGCACCGCCCGCGGCCTGTACGAGCTGCGCGTCAACGGCCACCGCGTCGGCGACGGCGAGCTGACGCCCGGGTGGACCGAATACCACCGGCGCGTCCCGTACCAGGTGTACGACGTCACCGACCTGGCCGGGGAGGGCCCGCTGTGCGTCGGGGCGGTGCTGGCGGACGGCTGGTGGTCGGGCAGCCTCGGCTGGGACGGCCGGCAGCAGGCCCAGCGGTACGGGCGGCAGCCGCAACTCCTGGTCCAGCTCGTGGCCGAGCACGCGGACGGCTCCCGTACCGTGATCGGCACCGACGGGAGCTGGCGCGAGACGACCGGACCGCGGCGCTACGCCGACCTGCTCATGGGCGAGTGGTACGACGCCCGCCTCGAACTCCACGGCTGGGACCTGCCCGGCTTCGACGACTCCTCCTGGGCTCCGGCCCGTGTGACCGACACCGACCTCTCCGTCCTGGTGCCGTCGGCCGCCGAACCCGTCCGCGTGACGCAGGACCTCGTACCCGTCGAGACCTTCGTGCGGGACGGCCGCACCATCGTCGACCTCGGCCAGAACATCGCCGGCCGGGTCCGGGTGACGCTGCGCGGCGCCGCGCCCGGCACCCGTGTCACGCTCAGGCACGGCGAGGCGCTGAGCGCCGGCGGCGACCTCTACACCGGCAATCTCCGCTCGGCCGAGGCCACCGATCACTATGTGGCGGCGGGGCGGGCGGAGGAGACGTTCGAACCACGCTTCACCGTGCACGGCTTCCGCTACGTCGAACTCACCACCCACCTCCCCGGAGAGCTGCCTGGCGACGCTGCGAGCGACCTCAACGGCGATCATCACCAGGGCGCCGTCCCCGGCGACCGTGCGGACGGCCTCACCGGCAGCCGCGCGCCCGACATCGAGGTGACCGGGCGGGCGATGCACTCGGACACCCCGGTGGCGGGCGAGTTCACCTGCTCCGACGCCACCGTGAACCGGCTCATGAGCAACATCCGCTGGAGCCAGCGCGACAACTTCGTCTCCGTGCCGACCGACTGCCCGCAACGCGACGAACGGCTCGGCTGGACCGCGGACGCGCAGGTGTTCCTGCCCACGGCCTGCTACAACGCCGACGTGGCCGCGTTCTTCACCGGCTGGCTGGCCGACCTGCGCTGCGCCCAGGACGCGGTGGGCGGCGCGGTGCCCGACGTGGTGCCGCACGTGATGACCGAGCGGCACGGCACCCCCGGCTGGGGCGACGCCGCGACCGTCGTCCCGTGGCACCTCTACCGCGTGTACGGGGACGAGCGCGTGCTGCGCGACAGCCTGCCCAGCATGCGCCGCTGGGTGGACCACGTCGAACGGCACAATCCCGGCCTCGTCTGGCGTCACCGGGTCGGCAGCCACTACGGCGACTGGCTGCAGGCCGGGGTGCGGACGTCCCGCGACGTGATGGCCACCGCGTACTTCGCGCTGAGCGCCGACCTGACCGCCAGGGCGGCGCACGTGCTCGGGGACCTCGACACCCACTCCCGCTACGCGGGGTTGCGCGCCCGCATCGGGGAGGCGTTCGCGCGGGAGTTCGTGGCGCCGGACGGGAGGATCACCGGCGACACGCAGACCGGCTACCTGCTGGCGCTGGCGCACGACCTGGTGCCCGCCGGCCTCGTGCCCGCCGCCGTCGGGCACCTGGTGGCCGACCTGGAGCGGCGCGGGCGGCGGCTGACCACCGGGTTCGCCGGCGTGGGCCTGCTCGGGCCGGTCCTGTCGGCGCACGGGCACGCCGACCTGGCCTACGCGCTGCTGCACGACGACCGGTATCCGTCGTGGGGGTACTCCATCAAGCGCGGCGCCACCACCATCTGGGAGCGGTGGGACGGCTGGACGGAGGAGGCCGGCTTCGGGCCCGTCGCGATGAACTCCTTCAACCACTACGCGCTCGGGTCGGTCGGCGCGTGGCTGTACGGCGGGGTGGCCGGCCTCGGGCAGCGCGACGACTCGGCCGGTTTCCGCCGCCCGGTCGTCCGGCCGCTGGTCGGAGGGCTGCTCCGATGGGCGTCCGCCGCGTACGAGACCCCGCTGGGGCGGCTCGGCAGCCGGTGGGAGCTGGACGGGGACACGCTGCGCCTGGAGGTCCGCGTCCCACCCGGCGCCCTGGCCACCGTCCACGTCCCCACCACCGACCCGGCCTCGGTGCGCTCGTCAGGCCGGCCGGTGACCGGCTCACCCGCGACCGATCCGCCCTCGGTACGCCCGTCCGGCACGCCGGCGACCGGGCCGGCGCTGGTGTGCGAGGTGGGCTCGGGGCTCCACACCTTCACCGCGACGTGGCGCCCCTGACCGCCGGCACCCGCCCGGTGACCACCTGGGCAGCCGGCACCGAACGCCTCCCCGGCTCCCTGCACGAGCAGACCGTACGCAACGTGGTACGCACGACGGTGGGCGGCACGAGCCTCAGAGTGCGGCTGAGCAACGCCTTCGGAGACCGGGAGGTGACGTTCGGCGGGGTGTACGTGGGCGTGGGGCGGGCCGGGGCGGCGCTGGTGGCGGGCTCGAATCGGCGGCTGACCTTCGGCGGCCTGGCCGAGGTGCGGCTGGCCCCGGGGACGACGGCGCTCAGTGACCCGCTGCCCGGCCCCGTGCACGCCCGCCAACGGCTCGCCGTCACCCTCTACCTGCGGGGCGACGGCGGCACCCTGACCGGCCGCAACCGCGCCACGGCACCGGCGTACGGACGGCAGGCCGCCGTCTCTCCCGTGTACCGATCGACGTCCGGTGACCACGCGGCCGACGAGGGCGGCGGCGCGTACACGGAGGAGGCGGCGGTCTGGCACTGGCTGGACGCGCTGACCGTCGTCGCGCCCGAGCCGGTGTCCACCGTGGCCGTCCTCGGCGACTCACTCACCACCGGCGTCGGCTCCGTAACCGGCCACGGCTGGACCGACCTCCTGGCCTGGGGCACCGAGCACCGGACGGGCGACTGGCACCGGACGGGCGACGAGTTCGCGATCGGCACCGGGATTGCGGTCCTCGGCGGGATCGCGGTCGCCAATGAGGGTGTGTCGGGTGGGAAGGTGCTGGCGGCGGGCACCGGTCGCGCGGCCGAGGAGCGGCTCACCGCCGAGGTGCTGACCAAGCCGGGCATCGACACCGTGATCCTGGCGGCGGGCGTCAACGACCTCGGGGCGGGGGCGCGGGCGAAGGACCTCATCGCCGCCTACCGCCGCATCGTCACCGCCGCGCACGCCGCCGGGGTGCGCGTGGTCGGCGCCACGATCACCCCGTTCGCCGGTGCGGTCTTCCACAGCCCCGACGCGGAACGGGCTCGTCAGGAGGTGAACGCCTTCATCCGCCAGGTCGGCGCGTTCGACGGACTGGCCGACTTCGACGCCGCCCTGCGCGACCCCGCCGACCCAACCCGCCTCCTGCCCTGCCACGACTGCGGCGACCACCTCCACCCGAGCACCGCCGGCCACCACGCGATGGCCGCCGCAGTAGACCTCCGCCCCCTCCCCCCGAACCGCCCGGCTTCCGAGGCAACGCGACAAGTCCGTCCATAGACGGCGGCGCGATCCTGAGGCAGCAACCCTCGGGCCAGGCCGCGAGCTCGACAGCAGCTCCCGGGCAGCCGGGAGAAAGCGCCCGCCGGTCGGACCGGGAGCCGGTCGGCCGATCGCGGGCCGCCTGGACGAACCACCCGCCGGTCAGGTCGGGAGGTGGATGGCCGGTTCTGGGCGGTGGACGCCGCGAGGGCGGTAGCCCAGGGTGTCGGAGAGGCCGAGGTAATCGGACAGGAGCCAGATGATGGCCAGCCACATCTCCGTCCCCTGGAGCCCCGGCGTGCGGGTCTCGCCCGGCCCGATGGTCAGGGCGAAGCTGAGTCCGGCCCCGTCCTGCCAGCCCCCGAGCGCGCGGTCGAGCTGCTCCCTGGCCCACGCCTCGCCTTCGGCGCGACGGTGCCGGGTCTGGCGGGCGGTCAGCCAGAGCGGGTGGATGACGTCGAGCACGTTGCAGGCGTTCCCGGTGTCCGGGCCGAAGTAGCGGGGGTCGCGGGACTGGGCGAGCACCGTGTCCACGGCCCGCTCCGGGTACGGCAGCGGCTGCCCGAACTGCGCGAACGTCCCCCTCGTCAGCCGGTAGAAGCCGTTGACCACCTGCAGCCACCCCGCGTCCCCGTCCGGTTCGCCCCACATTCCGTGGGCCTGGCGGCAGCGGGTCAGCAGCCAGCCGTAGAGGGTCTCCAGGTTCGGGCCCCGCACCCCGAAACCGGACAGGTTGCGATAGAGCCCGGTCCCGACCGCGTCCACCCACGACCCGGCCGTCCACGCGTTACGGGCCCAGTCGAGCCCGTCGAGGGTGGCGAGCAGGTCCTCGGGGGCAAGGTCGGCAACCGCCGTGATCGGGTGCTGGAAGCCGGTGCCGAGCAGGTCGAGCGCGTACCCGACGGACAGGATGTGGTACGCGGTGATGCCCTCCAGTTCGGGCCGCCCGCCGTCGGCCGCCTCGGGTGAGCCGGGCGCGCCGATCTCGGGGACCAGCCCCGTCGCCGGGTCCTGGCGGTCACGCAGGAAGGCGACGATCTCCTCGCGGGCCGGGGTCGGCGGCGGGCCGCCGAGCAGCAGGTCGGCGATCTCGACGGCGTCGGCCCAGGCCCGTACGGTCGGCCGCGCGCCGGGACGGTCGACGTACCGTTCGCCGGTCCAGCAGCGGGCGAGCACCTCCCCCGCCTGCTCCCGCGCCCGCCCGGCGAACGCGACCAGCCGTCTCTCCAGCCCACCCCCGCCTGCCGGAGCGGTGGACGGGCGGGGGTGGCGGCGGTCGCGGATCGGGCGGGCCGGATTGCCGGCCATCATGGCCCAGGCGGGCACGTCCTTGGTGACGACGGAACCCGCGCCGATGACGGCGTGGTCGCCGATCGTCACCCCGTCGAGCACGACGACGTTCGAGCCGATCCACACGTCGTCCCCGACGCGGATGCCCCGGCTGGTGACGGGCTGGCGGAAGACGGGGCGGTCGGGCTCGGTGGAGTGGTTGAAGCCGAGCAGGGACGTGTGCGCCCCGATCCGCACGGCATCCCCCAGCGACACCTTCCCCCGCACCACCGCGTACGGGTTGACGGTGCAGTCCGAGCCCATGGAGATGTCGTCGGTGACGTAGGCGTGGGCGGCGATGTAGCAGAAGTCGCCCATCCGCAGCCGTTCGGTGTGCACGGCGGCCAGCGGCGAGATGAACACCTTCCCCGCCGCGTCGAGCCCGATCTCCTCACGGATGCCGGCCAGGTGGGCCTCCTGGGCGCGGCGTTCCTCCTCGGTCGCGTGGTCCCAGAACAGCCACGGGCGGAAGTCGAACGTGGACGGTCCTGTCGGTCCTGTCATGTGATCGGCGTCCTCTCGGTACGGGGCCGGCGTCATCGGCCGGGTGCGGCGATCAGGTACGGCGGGCGGGGGCGGCGTCATCGACGGTCAGGGCAGGCTCAGGGTGATGGACCAGGTGTAGCGGCGGACGGTCAGCCGGTAGCGTTCGGGCAGTGCTGGGCCGCAGGAGGCGCTGCCGATGCCCTGCTGGCCGTGGTCCAGGTTGAGCCACACGCGCCCCGAGTCCATCAGGTCGTGCGGGCGGCGGGCGGCCTGCAGCGCCTCGCTCGTCCAGCGGCGGGCGGTGAAGTCCAGGTGCGGCTCGCCGTCCACGCGCAGGGTGGGCAGGCCGGCGCCCGACAGCTCCAGCCAGCGGGTCTCGACGTGGTTGCCGTTCTCCTGCGGCACGAGGTACGGGGTCTGCAGGGCGTCGATCGAGCGGGCGTGCCGGCCGACGCGGGCGGCCGCGTGGCTGTCGGCGTACGACTCCCCCGGGCCCCGGCCGAACCAGGTGACCTCGCTGTAGCCGCCGGGCAGCGCGAACCTGGCGCCCATGCGGGGCGGGTTGACGTCGAGGTGGCCGTAGGCGGTGTCGTGCCAGTCGCCCACGGGGTCGGCCTCGATCAGCAGGTGCAGCCCGCCGTCGCGCAAGCGGTAGGTGAACGTGGTGCGGAAGCCGAGGGTACGGGTGGCTGGGCCGCTGCGTCCCCTGACCACGATCGTGCCGTCGCCGGGCCGTTCGACGCCGGCGCACCGGTGCAGGAAGCGGTCCAGCCCGACCGCCTCCCAGTCGGCGGCCAGGGCGTTCCTCGGGCCCTGACCCCGGTCGTTCTCGGTGGGTGCCCGCCACACGTCGAGCACCGGCCCGTCCAGCTCCAGCCCACCGATCCGGACCAGCCGCCCCGTCCGCCCGTCGAAGACCGCCGCCCCGAGCCGCACCTCTCCCCCGTACGCCCGGCCGTCCGCCCCGCCGTCCTGCCCGCGCTGAGCCTCCGGCTCTCCGACCGGCCCCAGGACCGGCTCGATCACCGGAGCGGTCCCCGGCCCGATGACCGGGGCGGGAGGGGGTGGTGCGGGCTGGTCGAGGCGGGCCTGACCCCAGGCGATCACGTGGCCCGCCGGAGCCCAGCGGGTGTCTTCGACCAGCACCGCCTCCACCGTCACCCACGTCTCACCGCCGGGCCCGGCAGCGTGCGGGCCGCGTGAGGGCGCCGTGCCGGACGGGTCGCGGACCGGCACCGTGGCGGGCGCGGCGGTGGCCGCCGGCGGGAGGGGGAGGCGGGTTTCTGTGCGGGCCGGGCAGTCGGGGACGGGCAGGGTGCCCGAGGCGATCCGGACCCCGTCCCGCTCGACGCACCACCGGAAGCCGAGGTGCGCGAGCGACAGGAAGTCGTACCGGTTGGCGACCACGACCTCCCCGCCCTCCACCGTGATCCGCACCGGCGCGATCGCCTTGCGCAGCTCGGCCAGCCCAGGCGAAGGCGTGCGATCGGGGAACAGCAGCCCGTCGAGGCAGAAGCGTTCCCCGTTCGGCTGGTGGTCGATGTCCCCGCCGTGCCGGTAGTAGCGCCGCCCCAGCGCGTCGCGCGCGGCCAGCCCGTGATCGATCCACTCCCACACGAACGCCCCGCAGAACCGTTCGTACGACTCCAGAATGGCCTGGTAGTCGGAGAGCGACCCGGGCCCGTTGCCCATGGCGTGGGCGTACTCGCACAGCAGGAACGGCAGCCCCCGCCGGCGCACGT
The DNA here is from genome assembly GCF_035917475.1 of Nonomuraea fuscirosea. NCBI lineage: Bacteria > Bacillati > Actinomycetota > Actinomycetes > Streptosporangiales > Streptosporangiaceae > Nonomuraea > Nonomuraea fuscirosea. The sequence continues at coordinate 7,267,588 of NZ_CP109074.1, forward strand.
CGTCCGGCGAGCCCGGCTCGACCCCCTCGGGGGGCTCCTCCGCCCGCCGCCCGATGCGTTCCAGGTCGGACAGGGACGGGTACATGAGGCTGTGGAAGTCGGAGTGCCGGTAGCTGGGGTCGCGCTCGTAGTGCAGCGGCCTGGTGGGGTCGCGGTGGCGGATGTAGTCCTCGATGTCGCCGAAGGCGGAGCCGCTGCCGCTCTCGTTCCCGAGCGACCAGATGACCACGCTCGGGTGGTTCTTGTCGCGTTCGACCATGCGCCGGGCGCGGTCGAGCAGGGCCTCGCGCCACATGGGCTCGGCGGGCGGGTTGCCGTCCCAGCCGGCGTAGATGAAGCCGTGCGTCTCGATGTCGCATTCGTCCACCACCCACAGGCCGTACTCGTCGCACAGGCGCAGGAACTCCGGGTGCGGCGGGTAGTGGGCGGTGCGGACGGCGTTGACGTTGTGCCGCTTCATCAGCTCGATGTCGCGGATCATGGTGGCGCGGTCGAGCGAGCGGCCACGGTCGGGGTCGTGCTCGTGCCGGTTGACCCCGCGGAACAGCACGGGGACGCCGTTGACGAGGAGCCGGCCGCCGGCGATCTCGACCGTTCGAAAGCCGATCGCCAGCTCGATCGTCTCGCCGGCCGCCGTGAGCGTGCCGCGGTAGAGGCGGGGGTGCTCGGCGCTCCACGGCTCCACCCGGGGGACGGTGACCTGTTCGCCGGTGGCGAGGGCCAGGCTGAGTTCGGGGACCTCCACCTGGCCGGGGGCGTCGGCGGTGACGAGGAGGGTGCCGGCGCCGCCGCGGTAGGAGGCGCGTACGGTGAAGTCGTCGATGCCGCCCTCGGGCCGGGACAGCAGTTCCACGTCGCGGAAGATGCCCGGCAGCCACCACATGTCCTGATCCTCCAGGTAGCTGCCGGAGGACCAGCGCTGCACGCGTACGGCGAGCAGATTGTCCCTGGGCCTGATGAGCCCGGTGACGTCGAACTCGAACGGCAGCCTGCTGCCCTTGGAGTGCCCGAGCAGCTCGCCGTTGAGCCAGACGGTGCCACACGAGTCGACCCCCTGGAAGCGCAGCACGCTGCGCCCGGCCGGCCAGCCGGGCGGCAGGTCGAAGCGGACGCGATGATCGCCGGTCGGGTTCCGGTCCGGCAGGTACGGCGGGTCGATGGGGAACGGGTAGGCCGTGTTGGTGTAAAGGGGCTGGTCGTGGCCTTCGAGCACCCAGTGGGCGGGCACCCGGATCGTGTCCCAGCCGGTGTCGTCCAGGTCCGGGTCGGGCAGCGAGGGGCCGGTCCCCTCGGCGGTTCCGGAGAGCCGGAAGCGCCAGCGGCCGTTGAGCGAGAGCCGGGGCGCGTCGGAGACGAAGTCCGCGCGGGCCGCCCGCCGTCCGGAGCCGGGCGCCGGGTCCTCGTGGAAACGGAGCGGGGCGTCGACAGGGGATGCGGCCATCCGAACGGTCCTCCCGGGTGAGACAAAACGTTTTAACCCTATAGGGGAGCCCCGCACGACACCAGATCTCACAGGCATTGACATCCAGGCATGAATAAATATATCATTCAATAAATCGTTTTAACATCGCTGGGGATCTCATGACGCCTCCAACCCCGACGACCGGCATCCGCTTCGGCACCGCCTACTACTGGGAATACCAGCGCACCCCCGACCTCGAACGCGACCTCGACCTGATGGCGCGGGCGAAGATCGACACCATCCGCGTGGGCGAATCCGTCTGGTCCACCTGGGAGCCGCGCGACGGCGTGTTCGCCCTCGACTGGATGACGCCCGTCCTCGACGCGGCGCACGAGCGCGGCATGAAGGTGCTGCTCGGCACGCCCACCTACGCCGTCCCGCCGTGGCTGCAGCGCAAGCACCCCGAGCTGGCCGTCGTGCGGGCCGACGGGCGCCGCATCCCGTGGGGCGCGCGGCAGGAGATCGACTTCACCTCGCCCGTCTTCCTGCGCTACGCCGAGCGCGTCATCCGCGCCGTCGTCGGGGAGCACGGCGGGCATCCGGCCGTGCTCGGCGTCCAGCTCGACAACGAGCCGGGCCTGCACCTGATCCACAACGAGCCGGTGTTCGAGCGGTTCAAGACCTGGCTGGCGCGGCGGTACGGCGGCGTCGAGCGCCTCAACGCGGAGTGGGGGCTGACCTACTGGTCGCACCGCCTGGCCGGCTGGGACGAGCTGTGGCGCCCTGAAGGCAACACGACCCCGTCGTACGACCTGGCCTGGCGCACGTTCCAGGCCGAGCTGACCACGGAGTTCATCGCCTGGCAGGCCCGCCTGGTCCGCGAGCTGGTCCCGGGGGACCGCGCGCTGACCACGTGCCTGGCCTACCAGCGGCCGGCGCTGCACGACGTCCGGCTGTCGGAGCACCTGACGGTCACCAGCGGCAACGCCTACTACCTGCCGCAGGACGCCCTGGTCCACGACGACGGCGACGCGCCCGCCGAGATCTCCTGGTTCACCACCACGCCCGCCGGGCTGTTCCAGGCCGCCGACCGGATGTACGCCTCCCGGCAGGACCGGTTCTGGGTGACCGAGACCAACGCCACGTCGATCGCCGGCTCGCAGCTCAACCTGCCGCCGTACGACGGGCAGCTCCGCCAGGCGGCCTGGGCCCTGGTGGCGCGCGGGGCGGAGATGATCTCGTACTGGCACTGGCACACGCTGCCGTACGGCGCGGAGACGTACTGGGGCGGCATCCTCGGCCACGCTCCGGAGCCCGGCCGCGTCTACGACGAGATCGCGGCTCTGGGCGCGGAGCTGGAGCGGGCGGCCGGCGACCTCACGGGCCTGACGCCGGACGCCGACGTCGGGTTCCTGTACTCGCACGAGAGCAAGTGGGCGCTGACCTTCCAGCCGCCACTCACCCTGGACGGCCGCTCACCCGACCCCGACTCCTACGAACGCGTCATGGCCGCCTTCTACCAGGGCGCGGCCGACGCGGGACGGCAGGCGGCGTTCATGGCGCCCACGCAGTTCAAACGTTTGCCCATGATCGTGGCGCCCGCCCTCTACTGCCTGTCCGGGGAGTTCGCCGGGGAGCTGGAGGCGTACGTACGCGACGGCGGCCACCTGATCCTCACCTTCCGCACCGGCTACGCCGACGAGGAGGCCAGGGCCCGCACCGAGATCGCGCCCGGCCCGCTGCGCGCCCTGGCCGGGGTGCGTTACCTCGAATACTCGACGCTGCTGAAGCCGGTCCCCCTGCGCTGGAGCGGCGGGCAGGACGTGGCCAGGCACTGGGCCGACGGCCTCGAACCCGAGGGCGCCGAGCCGCTGGCGCGCTACGACCACCCCCACTTCGGCCGCTGGCCCGCGATCACCCGGAACCGTGTGGGCGCGGGCACCGTGACCTACGTGGGCACGCTGCCCGGCCGGCGGCTCATGGCGGAGCTGTTCCGCTCAGCCGCCCCGGACCCCGGCCGGCTCGTCGTCGCCGACGCGCCAGAGGTCAGCGTGCGCTCGGCGGTCAACGCGGGCGGCGAGCGGCTCTGGTTCGCGCACAACTGGTCCGGCCGCGAGACCACGGTGACGCTCACCGGCCCGGCGACCGAGGTCACCGGGCCCCGTGAGCCGCTGCGGCCGGGCCCGCTGCGGCTGGCCCCCTTCGAGGTGCGAGTGGTGAGATGACGACATTCCTCCCCGATTGGCAGTCGCTGCGCGGCCATCAGCTCCCCCGGTGGTTCGGCGAGGCGAAGTTCGGCATCTGGTCGCACTGGGGCCCTCAGTCCGTGGCGCGCTCGGGCGACTGGTACGCCCGCCACCTCTACGGCACGCAGCCCTGGTCGGAGCCGTGGGAGAGCAGGCGGGCCGCCCGTCAGCGGGCCCACCACCGCACCCACTTCAACCGGGGCGAGGGCGCCAAGGACCTGTTCCCGCGCTGGCGGGCCGAGCGGTTCGACCCGGACGAGCTGATCGACCTCTACGTCGCCGGCGGCGCCCGTTACTTCGTCGCCCTGGCCACCCACTGCGACAACTTCGACCTGTGGGACTCGGGTGAGCGTGGCTGGAACGCCGCCCGGGTCGGCCCCGGCCGCGACATCGTGGGCGCGTGGGAGCGGGCGGCCCGCGCGGCGGGGCTGCCGTTCGGCCTCAGCTTCCACCAGAACTGGACCTGGCGCTGGCTCGACGTGGCCCACGGCCGGGACCCGGAGACCGGCGAGCCGTACGACGGCGCGCTGACCGCGCGCGACGGCGCCGGAACCTGGTGGGAGGGCCTCGACCCGGCCGAGCTCTACCCCCGCCGGCACGACCCCGGAGCCAGGCCGCCGGCCGCGGAGTCGGCGCGCTTCTACGCCCGCGTCCGCCAGGCGCTCGACCGCTACCGCCCCGACCTGGTCTACCTCGACGACGGCCGGCTGCCGTTCGACGAGGGCAGCGTGGTGGAGTCGGAGCCGGTCAGCAAGGCCGGGCTCGACCTGCTGGCCCACTACTACAACACGTGCCCGACCGGCGGCATCGTGACGATCAAGGACGTGCCCGAGAGCGACCGCACGGCGGTGCTGCTGGACAGCGAGCGCCGCCAGCTCGACGCGGCGCAGCCGTACCCGTGGCAGTTCGACACCAGCGACGGCGAGTGGTTCGACTGCGCGGACGACGACCCGATGTTCCATCCGCGCAAGTCGGCCCAGCAGGTGATCCACACGCTGATCGACGTGGTCAGCAAGAACGGCTGCCTGCTGCTGAACATCCCCCAGCACGCCGACGGCACGGTGGACGCCCGGGCCCGCGACCTGCTGGCGGAGGTGGGCGCCTGGCTGCGGGTGTGCGGCGAGGGCGTGTACGGCACGACGCCCTGGCTGCGCGCCGCGGAAGGCGGCACCGGCCTGGGCGCGGTCAGGGGCTACGAGCACTACAACGAGGCCGACCGCGCCTACCTGCCCGGCGACATCCGCTTCACCCGGCGCGGCGAGGCCGTCTACGCGACGCTGCTCGCCTGGCCGCGGGACCGCACGGCGGTGATCACCAGCCTGGGCACGGCGGCCGGACTGCTGGACCGCGCCCCCGCGCGGGTCGAACTGCTCGGCCACGGCCCCGTCGGCTGGCGGCTGGAACCGGAGGCCCTGTACGCGGACCTGCCGCCCGAGCCGCCCACCCGCGCCGCCCACATGATCAAGATCACCTGACGAGGAGCTCCTGCATGGTGACGAACCTCCGCACCTGCGACCTGACGGATCCGCTCGGCATCGAGCTCACCCGCCCCCCGCTGACCTGGCAGCTCGCCGGCGCCCCCACGCAGACCGGCTACCACGTGCGGGCCGGCTCCTCTCCCGGCGCGGCCGACCTGTGGGACAGCGGCGAGGTCGACTCGGCGGACCAGCGCGTCACCTACGACGGCCACCCCCTTACCAGCCGCGCCACCGTGCACTGGCGGGTCCGCGTGCGCGACGGCGACGGGAACTGGTCGGGGTGGAGCGACGAGGCCCGCTTCGAGCTGGGTCTGCTGAAGGCGGCCGACTGGAGCGCCGAGTGGATCACCCACCCCGACTGGCACGGCGCGGACGGCGACCCCCGCGTCGGCGAAGGCTGCCCGCTGCCGCTGCTGGCGGGCGAGCTCACGCTGGCCGGCCCGGTCGTAGCGGCCCGCCTGTACGTGGCGGGCCTCGGCGTCTACGTGGCCTCGGTGAACGGCGCGCCGGTGACGGACGCGGTGCTGGAACCGCCGTACACCGACTTCGGCCGGCGGGTCGCCTACGCCGTCCACGACGTCACGGAGCTGCTGCGGCCCGGCGCGAACACGCTCGGCCTGGCGCTCGGGCCCGGCATCGCGCACGTCGCCCCGCACCAGGACCGCTACATGAAGTTCTACGGCTCGAAGGCTTCGCCCCGCGCCATCGCGCAGCTGGAGGTCCGCTACGCCGACGGGACCTCCGGCCGCTTCACCACCGGCGCGGACTGGCTGGCCACGCACGGGCCGACCACGCGCTCGCACTGGTACGGCGGCGAGGACCACGACGCCCGCCTGGAACCGCCCGGCTGGGACGCCCCCGGCGCGGACCGCTCCGGCTGGCGCCCGGTGACCGTCAGGCCCGAGGGAACCGGCATGCTGCGCTCCAGGGCCTGCCCGCCGATCAGGATCACCGAGGAGCTGCCCGCCACGGCCAGGCTCGTCGCCGCCGACGGCACCCCCGTCTTCGACGTCGGCGCGGTCGTGGCGGGCTGGCCCGAGCTCGACCTCGACCTCCCGGCGGGCCGCACGCTGCGGCTGGTGCCCGGCGACCAGCTCGACGCCTACGGCCGGGTGGTGCAGTCGAAGCCCACGACGGGCGCGCCGGTCTTCAACGTGTACACCACCAAGGACGGCCCGCAGACCTGGCACCCGAGCTTCCGCTACGACGGCTTCCGCTACGTCGAGGCCCAGGGCCTGCCCGAGCACGTCGGCGCCGAGGCGCTGACCGCGCTGGTCCTGCGCGCGGACAACGAGCACATCGGCACGTTCGAGACCTCCGACCCGCTGCTCGACGACATCCACACGATCATCGACCGTGCGGTGCGCGGCAACATGTACAGCGTCATGACCGACTGCCCGCACCGGGAGAAGCTGGGCTGGCTGGAGCAGGTCCACCTGCTGTTCGACGTGGTCGCCTACAACTACGACGTGGCCGCCTACTCCCGCGAGCTGCTGGTCACCATCGCCGAGTCCCAGACCGGGGACGGCCTGGTGCCCGACATCGCCCCCGAGTACCTGGTGTTCGACGGAGGCTTCCGCGACGACCCGAACTGGGGCGGCGCGCTGGTCCGCCTCCCGTGGCAGCTCTACCGCCACTACGGCGACACCACCGCGCTGGAGACGCACTACGACGCGATGCGCCGCTACGTCGGCTACCTGACGAGCCGGGCCGAGGACGGCATCACCAGCCAGGGCCTCGGCGACTGGCTGGCCCCCGACTCCAGCACGCCCGTCGCGCTCCCCTCGACCTGGGGCTACTGGCGCGCGGCGGCCACCCTGGCCAGGGCCGCCACCGTCCTGGGCCGCGACGACGACGCCAAGCGCTACACGGCGCTGGCCGAGGACGTCGTGGCCGCCTTCGCCCGGCGCTTCGCCGGCTGCCGGACGCAGGCGGCGCGGATCCTGACCCTGGACATGGGCCTCACCCCGGACGAGCCGGACGCCCTCGACCGGCTGGCGGGCGCCGTGCGCGCCGGCGAGATCACGGTCGGCGAGGTCGTGCTGCCCGCGCTGTTCCGGGTGCTCGCCCGGGCCGGCCGGCACGACGCGCTGTGGGCGTGGGCGACCTCCACCACCCACCCCGGCTACGGCTACCAGGTGCGCCACGGCGCCACCGCCCTGACCGAGGCCTGGGACGGCCCCACGTCCGGGCTGTCGCAGAACCACTACATGCTGGGCGCCATCGACTCCTGGTTCTACCGGGGGCTCGGCGGCCTCGGCCAGGCCCCTGGCTCGAACGGCTTCCGCCGGCTGCTCGTCGCGCCCGCCGCGCCGGGCGACCTGGAGTCGGTACGAGCGAGCACCGCCACCCCCTACGGACGGGCCGGGGTGTCGTGGCGGCGCTCGGACACGGAGTTCACGCTGGAGGTGGAGGTGCCGCCGGGCTCCTCGGCCGAGGTACGGCTGCCGGACTCGCTGTCCGGTCAGGGCCTCGACCGGCACACGGCGCCCGCGGGGGCCGTCGCGGCCGGCGCCGGGGCCTGGGACGTGCCCGCCGGGCGCTGGACGTTCGAGGCCCGCCGGTGAGCGGCTACGACCCGGCCGGGATCAGGACCCCGTACAAGGCGGACCGGCTGCTGGTGCGGCCGTCGGGCGAGCCCGGCCGGTTCGACTCGCTCTTCGTGGACTGCCCGTTCGTCTGCTCCGACGGCGGCGAGTACCTGATGACGTACGTCGGCTTCGACGGGACCGGCTACCAGACCGCGCTGAGCCGCTCGCGCGACCTGGAGTCCTGGTCGCGCGGCAGGGTGGTGCTCCCCCGCGACGCCGATCACCCCTACCGCCGCTACAACGCCGCGCTGACCTCGATCGTGCGGGACAACCGGCTGCACTCGGCCGGCCAGGTGAGCAGGATCGGCGGGCGGGCGGTCGGCACGTACCACGCCTATCCGGAGCCCGGCATGGAGACCGGCGCCGCGATCATCGGCTTCTGCGTCAGCGACGACCTGCTGAGCTGGACGGACACCGGCTCGGTGCTGCGCCCGCAGGACGGCGGCGCATGGGAGCGCGGCGGCCTGTACAAGTCGTGGCTGCTGCGCCACGACGGCCTCTACTACTGCTTCTACAACGCCAAGAACCGCACCTACGACGGCTGGCGCGAACAGATCGGCTACGCCGTCTCCCCCGACCTCGTCCGCTGGGAACGGCCCCGGCGCACGCCGGTGATCCCGAACGGCGGCGCGGGCGCGTTCGACGAGCGCTTCGCCTCCGACCCGTGCGTGCTGCGCGACGGCGACTGGTGGGTGATGTTCTACTTCGGCCTCTCGTTCGACGGTCACGCCCGCGAGGGGTACGCGGTCTCGCGCGACCTGCGGACCTGGGAGAAGGGCACGGAGATCCTCGTCGACGTGGGGCCGCCCGGCTCGGCCGACGACACCTACGCGCACAAGCCCGCCGTCGTCGCCCGCGACGGGCACCTGCACCACTTCTACACGGCGGTGCGGCGGGCCGAGCCGTACCGGGTGGGCGAACACTCGATGACCGAGCGGCGGGGGGTGTCCGTGGCATGGTCGTGAGCCGGCGCGCGGCCCCCACACACAGACGGAGGACACCGATGGAACAGTCCCGCAGGAGATTTCTGGCCGTGGCCGCGGGCGGCTTACTGGCCACACCGGTCGTGGCCGGTCCCGCCCAGGCTGGTGCCGCTGTGGCGGGAACCGCAGAGGCCGGTCGTGCTGAGGCCGCCGCGGCGTGGAGCCGGGTGCCGGCGATCAGGCGGCGGATCCGGCCGCCTCGCTTCCCCCGCCGCGTCTTCCCCGTCACCGCCCACGGGGCCGTCGGCGACGGAAGCACGAAGTGCACCGGGGCGTTCGCCGAGGCCGTCGCGGCCTGCTCGGCGGCGGGCGGCGGGCGCGTGCTGGTGCCCGCGGGGACGTACCTGACCGGCGCCGTCCACCTGGCCGACAACGTGGAGCTGCACCTGGAGGCCGGCGCCACCATCCGCTTCAGCCGCGACCCCGCCGACTACCTGCCCGTCGTCGCCACCCGGTACGAGGGCATCGAGCTGATGAACTACTCCCCGTTCATCTACGCCCACGGCCGGACCAACGTGGCCGTCACCGGCAGGGGCACGATCGACGGCCAGGCCGACGCCACCCACTGGTGGGACTGGTCGAGCGACCCCGCCCCCTCGGAGGGTCCCGACAAGAAGCTGCTCGCCCAGCTCGCCGAGGACGGCGTGCCGGTGGCCGAGCGGGTCTTCGGCGCGGGCCACTACCTGCGGCCGAACCTCATCCAGCTCTACCGCTGTCGCAACGTGCTGATCGAGGGGGTGACGGTCAAGGACTCCCCCATGTGGAACATCCACCCGGTCCTGTGCTCGAACGTGACCGTGCGCGAGGTCACCGTGGACAGCCCGAACGGCCCCAACAACGATGGCTGCGACCCCGAGTCGTGCGTGGACGTGCTGATCGAGCGGTGCGAGTTCAACACCGGCGACGACTGCGTGGCCGTCAAGGCCGGCAAGAACGCCGACGGGCGCCGGGTGGACGAGCCGTGCGTGAACATCCTGGTGGACTCGTGCGTCATGCGCGACGGCAACGGCGGCGTGACCGTCGGCAGCGAGACGACCGGCGGCGTGCGCTGGGTGTTCGCCTGGAACTGCACGATGAGCAGCGCCCGGCTGGAACGCGCGATCCGGGTCAAGACCAACCCCGAGCGCGGCGGTTACGTCCGGGACCTGTACTTCAGGGACATCACGGTGGGGCAGGCCGCCGACGCGGTGGTGGAGGTGGCGCTCAACTACGAGAACAAGCACACCGGCCCCTACTTCCCCGACGTGGGCGGCATCGACATCCGCCGCCTGCGGGCCGGGCGGGCGCCGCGGGCGTTCACCCTGATCGGCAATCCGGGCAACCCCATCAGGGGCGTGCGGGTGAGCGACAGCGTCTTCGAGGAGATGGCCGAGCCGGACGTGGTGACCGACGTGACCGGATTCGAGCTGCGCAACGTCCGGGTCAACGGCCACCGCGTCTGATCAGCGGCAGGCGATCATGGCCGGGCCGCGGGCGTCAGCTCCCTGGACGGGGTGCTCACGCCCGCGCCGGCCGAGGTCCCCCGCCCGAGCAGCAGCGCGCCCAGCCACAGCACCGCCATGCCGACCGCGACCAGGTTCGAGCCCCTGCCGTCCATGAACGTGGCCGCCGCCAGCAGCACCACGCCGCCGGCCGTGACCGCCGCGCTGACCGGCGTCACCCGGCGCAGCACGCCGAGCAGGACCGCCTGGACGAGCAGCGCGGCGTAGAACAGCTGCGCCCCCGGGCCGTACACCAGCGGGTCCACCCCCGGGTAGCCCTGCACCTGCTCCAGCAGCGCCCGCAGCGCCGCCCCGTCCGCCGCGGCGAATCCGGCGTACAGGTCGATGCCGAGCTGGGCGAGGTTGGCGGCCACGCTGAACAGGGCGAGCCCCGTCAGCGCCGTCACCGCCACCCGCCGCCCGCCCGTCACCGGCCCCGCCAGGCCGCGCATCGCCGCCGTCATCACGCCGAACATCAGGAAGGCGGCCAGCCACAGCGCGTGCGCGGCGGTCCACCAGGGCCCCGGTTCCAGGCCCCCGTGAATGGGACGCATGAGGAACCAACCGGCCAGCAGGGCAGCGGGTCCGGCGGTGAAGGAGATCTGGGCCAGGCGGTTCGCGGGGTTCATGGTTGCCACGATGCCCCGCACCGCCCGCCTGGATCATCGGTGATCGTCCCTGATTTCACCCTGGCCCGCACCCAGGGGCTGGCTCAGGTGTGCCGGCTCAGGTGTGCAGGCTCAGCCGGACGGCGTTCAGGTGAAGTAACGCATCCAGACATATAGCCAGGCCATCAGCGTGCTCAGGATCGTGACCACGATGCCGTACCTGGTGAACTGCCAGAAGGAGATCTTGTGCCCGTTGCGCGCGGCGATCCCGATGGCCACCACGTTGGCGCTGGCCGCGACCGCGGTGCCGTTCCCGCCGAAGTCGGCGCCCAGGGCGAAGGCCCACCACAGCGCCTGGCCGATCTGCGGGTCGGGGGCCGCGGCGACCACGCCCTCGACGATGGGGGCGGTCGTGGCGACGTACGGGATGTTGTCGAAGAAGGCGCCCAGCGCGCTGGAGCCGAACAGCAGCGCCGTCGCGGCGACGAAGTAGTTGTCCCCCAGCGTCTCCACCGCCCACGTGCCGATCGAGGCGATCAGGCCGGTGTGCACGAGGCCCCCGACCATGACGAACAGCCCCATGAAGAAGACCAGCGTGGGCCACTCGACCTCGTCCAGCACGTCGGACACGCTGGCGCGGGAGACCAGCAGCATCACCCCGGCGCCCACCAGCGCCACGATCGACGGCTCGATGTGCACCACCGCGTGCAGCCCGAACCCGGCCACGACCGCGCCCAGCACCACCAGGCAGCGCACCAGCAGCCGCGGGTCGGTGATCGCCCGCCGCTCCTGCAGCGCCATCACCTCGGCCACGTGCTCGGCGTTGTACTGGAACGAGTTGCGGAACAGCCAGCGCGAAAGCAGCACGAACACGGCGAAGATGACCACCACGATCGGGGCCATGTGCACGAGGAAGTCGTTGAAGGTCAGCCCGGCGCGGCTGCCGATGATGATGTTCGGCGGGTCACCGATGAGCGTGGCCGCGCCGCCGATGTTGGACGCCAGCACCTCCGCGATCAGGTACGGCTGCGCCGCGATCCGCAGCCGGTTGCACACCACGATGGTGACCGGCGCGACCAGCATGATGGTGGTGACGTTGTCGAGGAAGGGCGAGGCGACGGCGGTGATCGCCATCAGCATGACCATCAGCCGGTACGGCCGCCCTTTCGACCGCTTGGCCGCCCAGATGGCGAGATAGTCGAAGATCCCCGTCTGCTTGATGATGCCGACGATGACCATCATGCCGAAGAGCAGGAAGATGACGTTCCAGTCGATGCCCTCGTGCTCGGAGAAGAACACCTCGGCGCCGGGGATGAGGCCCGTTACGGCCATCAGCCCGGCGGCGATGAGTACGACTTTGACCTTGTCGGCCTTCTCGGTGGCGATGAAGAAGAAGGCCACCAGGAAGATCGCCAGTGCGACGAAGGCGCTCATCCGTCCTGTCCCGGCGGTCCGGCCTGCACGGTGCGCCCGGCGGGACAGAGGTGACGGTCAGGACATGACGGCAGGGCACGGGACAGACGGTACGGCGAGTACGGCGAGCACATGGCAAGGGCCTCCGAACGGTGAACATGCGGCGACCCGGGCGCGGCCGAAGGCGCGCGCCCGGTCAGGGAAAAGGGGTCAGTCGTCCGAGCCGGACAGGACCAGGGTGGTCAGCAGCCGCTCCAGGGTGATCGCCCCGGCGAGGACGCCATCGGGGCCGACGACCGCGACGATCGGGCTGCGCAGGCGGGCCATCAGGGCCGCCACCTCCAGGAGGGTCGCGTCGAGCCGTACCGTCGCGGGCGTGGCGGGCCGCTGCGGCAGGCAGTCGCCCACCGTCAGGTCGCCCAGCTCACCCCAGAACAGGTCGGCGTGCGCCTCGTCGATCGTCCGGCAGAGCGCCGGGTCCTCCTGGTAGGCCCCCGGCACGGCCAGGCGCAGCACCTGCGTCCCCGGGAGCACGCAGGACGGGCGCCCCCGGCCGTCCACGACGATCAGGCCGGGCATCCGGCCCAGTGCCATGATCCGCACGGCTTTGGTGACGGGGTCGTGGACGGTCACCGTGGGCAGGTTCACGGCGATATTGCTGGCATGCATGACATCATCCCGTTCGACGAGTCGACCGGGTGTCCCCGGCGACGTCATGGCGCCGCTCCGGCCAACCGGGCGACGCGGCGTTCCAGGTCGGCCAGCCGGTCGGGTACGGGCCTGCTGTGCAACAGGTCGGCGACCTGATCGGCTTCGTCCTGGTCGAGGACGATGGTCTGCGCCGGCACGTCGGCGTCGGCGGAGTCGTAGACGAGGAACCGCCGCCGCCCGCCGCTCTCCACGAGCAGACCGAAGCGCTGGCCCGCGCGGGTGACGAGGTGATGCACGATGTCTCTCCCCGGGCCGCTGCCCGGCACGGTCGTGCGAGTGACGTCCATGTCGCTTCCTCCCATCCGGCTCTCCCCCAGTCTTCCGGCGAACGCACTCCCGCACTATTGGGCATGACACCCATCTGGGCAGGGATACAACATGTAGGACGACTCGCCGGATGAGGGCCAGACCGGATGGACAACCGGGTCCGACAACGAAGAGGCTGGTGGTATGAACGACCGCGCAGGGGGGCGGCCGGTTGACGCGAGCGGCCAGGGAGCGCCGCGGCCACCGGCTCAGGCGTTGTTCCGCCGGCTGGTGCTGATCAACGGGCTGGTCTTCGCCGCCGGCACGCTCGTGCTGGCGCTGTCTCCCGCCACCGTATCCTCCCCGGTGCTGCTGGCCGAGGTACCGGTGCTGCTGGTGGGGCTGGCGGTGATGCTCTTCGCCAACGCGCTGCTGCTGCGCCGCAGCCTGGCCCCGCTGGACGCGCTGACCACGCTCATGCAGCGGGTGGACCTGCTGCGCACCGGCGACCGGCTGGCCGACAGCGGCAACAGCGACCTCACCCATCTCATCGACACGTTCAACGCGATGCTGGACCGGCTGGAGGCCGAGCGCAGCGCGAGCAGCGCGCACGCGCTGGCCGCGCAGGAGGGCGAACGCCAGCGCATCGCCCGCGAGCTGCACGACGAGATCGGCCAGAGCCTGACCGTGGTGCTCCTCGCCCTGAAGCGGGTGGTCGACCGGGCGCCCGCCGACCTGTGCGAGGAGCTGCACGGCGTCCAGGAGACCGTACGCGCCAGCCTCGACGAGGTCCGCCAGGTCGCCCGCCGCCTGCGCCCCGGCGTACTGGAGGACCTCGGGCTGCACGCCGCGCTCAGCGCGCTGGCCACCGACCTCTCCCGGATGGGCGGCATCCCGGTCACCCGCGCCGTCGAACCGGACCATCCGGCGCTGGGCGCGGACGTCGAGCTGGTCCTCTACCGGATCGCGCAGGAGAGCCTGACCAACATCGCCAGGCACGCCCGCGCCACCCGCGCCGAGCTGTCGCTCACGACCGAGGACGGCCGCCTGGTCCTGCGCATCTCCGACAACGGCCGGGGCGGCGCGGGCGAGGACGGCGCCGGGATCCGGGGCATGCGCGAACGCGCCCTGCTCATCGGCGCCCGGCTGAGCGTCGACTCCCCGCCAGGCGAGGGCACCCATGTGCGCCTGGTCATCCCGGACCCCTCGGATCGGAGCACACTCTCGTGAACAAGACCCGGATCCTGCTGGCCGACGACCACGCGCTCGTCCGCCAGGGGCTGCGGCTCATCCTCGACGCCGAGCCCGACCTGGAGGTGGTCGCCGAGGCCGCCGACGGCGCCGAGGCCGTCGCCGCGGCCTCCGAGGAGACGGTGGACCTGGCCATCCTCGACATCGCGATGCCGCGCATGACGGGTCTCCAGGCCGCCAGGGAGATCTCCCGCCGGGCGCCCGGCGTGCGCATCCTGATCCTGTCCATGTACGACAACGAGCAGTACTTCTTCGAGTCGCTCAAGGTCGGCGCCTCCGGCTACGTGCTCAAGTCGGTCGCCGACCAGGACCTGCTGGAGGCGTGCCGGGCCGCGATGCGCGGGGAGCCGTTCCTCTACCCGGGCGCGGTGACCGCGCTGATCCGCGACTACCTGCAGCGGAACCGGGAGGGCGACCGCATGCCCGAGAGCATCCTGACGCCGCGCGAGGAGGAGATCGTCAAGCTGATCGCGGAGGGCAACTCGGCCAAGGAGATCGCCGAGACGCTGGTGATCAGCGTGAAGACGGTCGACCGGCACCGGGCCAACATCCTCGCCAAGCTCGGCATGCGCGACCGCCTGGACCTGACCCGCTACGCCATCCGCGCCGGCCTCGTCGAACCCTGACGCTTCCCCGCCGGACGGACGCCGGGACCTCGATCCGGCGATCCGGCGGCGTCGATGCCGGTCGAGGGGCCTTGATCCGGCGTCGGACGGCGGTGTTACGTTGAACAAGGCGTGCACTAACCCTCGCGAAGGATGTGGTCTCCCGTGCTCTACCTCTTCGGCTTCGATCGGATCGGCGTGGCCGTGAGCGACATCTACTTCGTCGACCCCGACCCGCTGGCCGGGCAGGAGGGGGCCGAACGCGGGGTGCGGCTGGAGCTGCGCCGGCTCGACCAGGGCGAGCTGAAGGGCTCCATCTACTCGGCCAGGCCGATCACCGTGGACCGCCCGATCTGGCGGGTCGACCTGCTGGAGTCGGTCTCGGGGACGCCGGGAAGCTTCGACCGCACCCACCATCACCCGGGGGTGGACGGCTGGGAGCCGGGGCGGCGGGTGTTCGACCGGCAGTTGTCGCAGGAGCCGCTCAAGTGGCTCGGCGAGCGGCTGGCCGACCTGGAGGCGGTGCTGGATCAGGCCGGGGTCGGGGCGGACGAGGTGAGCCCCGCCGACGTGACGGGCCTGCGCGAGCGGACGCCGGAGATCGTCGAGACGGTCGCGCGCCTGCTCGACTCCGTCCGCGCCGGGCAGGCGGGGCTCCCCGAGGGCGACGGCTCGGGCACCAGCGTGCGGGCCAGCTGGCTGTGACACGGTAGGTCGGCGGGCCGCCGGAGAGGCGCCGGCGGCCCGCCGATCAACGCGGCGTCAGGAAGTCAGCCGGTCAGCCGGCATCGCCCCGACGAGCACGGAGCCCACGGCCACCGTCGCCACGAGGGCGGCCCTCATCAGCTTGTTCATCAAGAACCCTGCACGAGTGATGGTGCGGGGTTCTGGCCGAAGCCTCAGGTCGTGAACTGGAACGCTCCGCGCAGGATGGTGCCCCGGCCGCTCCAGAAGCTCTCGTAGGCGGCCCGGTAGGTGACGTTGTCGAAGGCGGAGACCTGCTTGCAGGTGGCGTCCGGGTGCTTGACGTTGTCGTCCCTGATGACGATGGGCGTGCCGACCATCCCCGGCCGGGTGAGGGTGACCTCCACCCAGGCCGTCCCGGTGGTGTTGTCGGCGCGGACGCACAGCTCGTTGGTGGTGTCGTCGTAACGGACGATCCCGTCGCCGACGTCGCGCTGGAAGCTCGCCGCCAGGGCCGGTTGGGCCAGAATGACGCTCGCCGCCGCGACAGCGGCGCCGACGATGGCTGTCCTGAGATATTTCATCGTGCCTCCTTCTCCCGGACGGAGATCGCTCCTCCGCAACGCCGGAGACAGGTACTCCGGCAGCAGCGATCCCCTGACCCAGGTCACTGGCGGGATCGTCGCACGCGCCGGAAGCAGCCTGGAATACGGCGGGAATACGCCCGAGGCGGGGCCGATGACGCCACGCGGCTCGGCGGGCAGGCGCCCGCCGGCCGGCCGAAAGGTCGCACAGGGTCGTCCGGGTGGGTCAGGAGGGGTCGCCGGCGGTGGGGCGGCGGTGGAGCAGGCCGAACTTGGCCCACATGGCCTCCGCCGCCTCGATCGAGGCTCCCGTACGCGCCGGATCCACCGCGGCCAGCTGGGTGACCAGGGCCTGCGCGACGGCGATGCCGGCCGTGAGCGAGGGGAAGAACGCCTCGCCCTCCGCCGGCACGATCACCACCTGCTCCGCCGCGCTGGCCAGGGCCGGGCTGGCCGCGTCGGTCAGCGCGAACACCCGCACCCCGCGCGAACGGGCCTCGTTGGCGGCCAGCACCGTGCTCTGGTACAGGCGCCAGAAGCTGATCGCGATCAGGACGTCGCCCTCACCGATCGCCGCCATCGCGTTGGCCAGCTCCGCGTCCCCCGCCGTCACCGCGCGTACCGGATAGCCGGCCAGCCGGGCGTTGTGCGCGAGCGCCAGCCCGACGGCGGCGTAGCTGCCGTCGGCCACGATCACGGTGTGCCGCGCCGCCGCCATCGCCTCGGCGATCGTGAGCAGCACGCTCTCGTCGAGGCGCCGGTTGAGCACGGCCAGGCTGTCGAGGTCGCGGCGCAGCGACCGGGAGCTGGGCGAGCCGGTGCCCCGATGCTCGGCGGCCACCTGGCCGGCGCTGAGCGAGGACAGGTAGCGGGCGCGCAGCTCCTGCTGGAGCGCCGGCCAGCCGGCGAAGCCGAGCGCCTGCGCGGTGCGGGTGACGGTGGCGACGTTGACGCCGGCGAGCTGGGCCAGCTCCTGCGCCGAGCCGAACGAGGCGCGGCGCGGCTGCGACAGCAGGACTTCGAGCACGGCGGCCGCCTTGCCGCGCAGCCCGCGCACCGGCAGCCGCTCACGCAGCCAGTCCTCGTAACTGTCCGCGCTCCCCAGCTCTTCCGGCACGACCGCGCCCTCTGTCACCTGTCCCCTTCCGCTCTTCCCCCCGGGCCCGGGATCCGAGCGTGAGCGGGTCCCGCGGCCGGGAACATGCTACGCGGTCGTCACCACCCTAACTTGCAAAGAACATTGCAATTTTAGCTATCCGCACTATATGTTGCTTCGAATTCGACCTACAGGGCCAGGACCTGGGGAAAGGTGTGTCAGATGACCTTGTTGGCCCGGCTGGACAGGCTCCCCCTGAGCCGTCCGCACTATCTCCTCCTCCTGATCGGCGGCCTCGGCTACACCTTCGACGGCATGGACTCCGCCGTCGTCGCGTTCCTGCTGCCGAGCGCCCAGGAGGCCTGGGACCTCTCCAACGGCCAGCTCGGCATCATCGGCTCGGCGACGCCGTTCGGGTTCCTGTTCGGCGCGACCGTGGCGGGCCTGCTCGGCGACCGCATCGGCCGCAAGAAGGTGATGATGTACGCGCTCGCCTTCTACGCCGTCTTCTCCGTCGTGGCCGCGTTCGCCCCGAACTACGAGATCTTCCTCGGTGCCCGCGTGCTGGCCGGAGCGGGCGCGGGGGCGGAGAGCGCGATCATCGCGCCGTTCCTGTCCGAGTTCGTGCCCGCCAACCGGCGCGGCTGGTTCATCGGCGCGCTGGCCGGGTTCTTCTCGTTCGGGTTCGTGATGGCGGCGCTGATCGGGCGGTTCGTGGTGCCGACGTTCGACGACGGCTGGCGGATCGCGCAGGTGGTCACCGCGCTGCCGATCGTCATGCTGCTGTGGTGGCGCCGCTCGCTGCCGGAGTCACCGCGCTTCCTGCTCCAGCAGGGCCGTACGGACGAGGCCGAGGCGGTGGTGGCCGACCTGGAGCGCCGCGTCGAACGAGCCACCGGCGCGCCGCTGCCACCGGTGCCCGAGGCCGCCGTCGCCCCCGTGACGCACACGCCGAAGGTGAACCTGCTCAACGCGCTGAAGTTCCTGTGGAGCCCCGCCATGGCCAGGCGCACGGCGGTGATCTGGCTGGTGTGGTTCGTGATCACGTTCTCGTACTACGGGTTCTTCTCCTGGATCCCCACCCTGCTCGTGCAGCGCGGCATCACCGTGACCAAGAGCTTCGAGTTCTCGATCATCATCTATCTGGCCCAGATCCCCGGCTACTTCTCCGCCGCGTGGCTTTCCGAGCGACTGGACCGCAAGAACACCATCGCGATCTACCTCGGCGGTTCGGCGGTCAGCGCGTTCTGGCTGTCGCAGATGGACTCGCCCGTCACCATCACGATCGCGGGCGCGGTGCTGTCGTTCTTCCTGAACGGCACGTACGCCGGCGTCTACTCCTACACCCCCGAGGTCTTCCCGACCTGGATCCGGGCGACCGGCTCCGGCCTGTCCAGCGCGTTCGGGCGGGTCGGCAGCATCCTGGCGCCGACGATCATCGGACTGTCGGCCGCCAGCCTCGGCTTCGCCGGCGTGTTCGGGCTGACCACGGCCGTGCTGGTGGCCGGGGTGGTGTGTGTGGTCGTGTTCGGGCTGGCCACGGCCGGGCGTTCACTGGAAGAGCTGACCGAATCCACCGCCGAGGAGGCGACCAAGTGATCGACGACCTGAACGAGCTGGAAGAGACGGTGCGCAGGGAGGTGGGCGTGCGGCTGTTCACCGTGCTGGCCTGGGTGCCGGAACGGCGGGCGCTGCGCCGCGTGCACAGCAGCCACCCCGTGGAGTACCCGGTGGGCGGCGAGAAGACCGTCGAGGTCGCCCAGGGCTGGCTGGCCACCTGCATCGAGCGGCAGGAGCCGTACTTCGGCCGCGACCGGGCGGCCGTGCGGGAGATCTTCGCCGACCACGAGCTGATCGAGAGCCTCGGCTGCGGTTCGATCGTCAACGTGCCCGTGATCGGGACGGACGGCGGCGTGCTCGGGGTGCTCAACATCCTCGACGCCGAGGGCAGCTACGACGACGACTCCGTGGCCGCCGCCCAGGCCATCGCCGCGAAGGCCGCTCCCGCGCTGTCCGGAGGTGCCGCATGAGCCTGCTGCTGC
Source organism: Nonomuraea fuscirosea (assembly GCF_035917475.1). NCBI lineage: Bacteria > Bacillati > Actinomycetota > Actinomycetes > Streptosporangiales > Streptosporangiaceae > Nonomuraea > Nonomuraea fuscirosea. The sequence goes on from NZ_CP109074.1 coordinate 7,287,009, forward strand.
GTAACGCGCTCCTGCTCGACGTGACGACCGGCGAGTACGCCGAAGGCGACCTGCGCTGCGCCGACGGCCGCGTCGCCGAGACCGGACGAGGGCTGCGCGCCCCCGACGGCACCCGGGTGATCGACCTGGCCGGCGCCCACGTCGTGCCCGGCCTGATCGACGCGCACGTGCACGTCACCGCCTCGACCGCGGACCTGGGCAGGCTCGGCTCCATGTCGCCCGCGTACGTCGCCGCGCACAGCGCCCGCATCATGGGCGGCATGCTCGATCGCGGCTTCACCACGGTCCGCGACTGCTCGGGCGCCGACTTCGGGCTCGCCGACGCCCAGGCGGAGGGCCTGATCCGGGGTCCGCGGCTGCTGTTCTGCGGCAAGGGGCTGAGCCAGACCGGCGGCCACGCCGACCTCCGCGGCAGGGGCGAGCACCTGAACGACGACCACCCGTGCTGCGCGGGCGTCGGGCGGGTGGTCGACGGGGCCGACGCGGTGCGCGCCGCCGCCCGCGACGAGCTGCGCAAGGGCGCGGACCACATCAAGGTGATGGCCTCAGGCGGCGTCGCCTCGCCGACCGACCGGATCGACTCGACCCAGTTCTCGGTGGACGAGCTGCGCGCCGCCGTCGAGGAGGCCGAGGCCGCCAACCGGTACGTCGCCGCCCACGCCTACACCGCCCGCGCCGTCAACCGGGCCCTCGACGCCGGGGTGCGCTCGATCGAGCACGGCAACCTGATCGACGACGCCAGCGTCGAGCTGTTCCTGCGGCACGACGCCTACCTGGTGCCGACGCTGGTGACGTACTGGGCGCTCAAGCAGGAAGGGCGCGAGTTCGGGCTGTCCGAGAGCAGCTGGCGCAAGGTGGACGACGTGCTGGACGCGGGCATCGTCGCGCTGGAACGGGCGGCGCGCGGGGGCGTGCGGCTGGCGTACGGGACGGACCTGCTCGGCGGCATGCACCGGCACCAGAACCACGAGTTCCGGCTGCGGGCCGAGGTGCAGCGGCCGATCGACGTGCTGCGCTCGGCCACCATCGGCGCGGCGGCGCTGGCCGGGCGGGCGGGCGAGCTCGGCACGCTGGCCGTGGGAGCGCACGCCGACCTGCTCGTGCTCGACGGTGACCCGCTGGGGGACATCGGCGTCCTCGCCGACCCGGCCAAGCACCTGCGCCACGTCGTCCAGGCAGGCGCGGTCGTCTCCTCGGCGAACTCGTGACCGCCGCCGCTCCTTCCCGGCTGCGACTCCCCGCCGCCGCACCTCCTCGGACATGATCACCGCCGGCCGCGTGCTTCCGTAGGTGATCATCGCGGCCGGGTTGCGGGCGGTGTGCGTACCGTGGTCGTCGTGACTACGCTGACGCGCACCGCCCTGGTGGTCGTGGTCGTGCTGCTCCTGCTGCTCGGCCTGCTGTGGGTGTTCCAGCGGCGGCTCATCTACCTGCCCGACCGGGGCTCGGTGCCGCCGGCCGCCGAGGTGATCCCGGGGGCGCGCGACGTCTCGTTCACCACCCGCGACGGGCTCAGGCTCGCCGCCTGGCACGTGCCCGGCGACCGCGACGTGACCGTGCTGGTCACCGGCGGCAACGCGGGCAACCGGCTGCACCGCGCGCCCCTGGCCAGGGCGCTGGCCGCGTACGGGCTGCCGGTCCTGCTGATGGACTACCGCGGCTACGGTGGCAACCCGGGCAGCCCGACCGAGGAGGGCCTGTTCCTCGACGCGCTGGCCGCGCGCGACCTCGTCCGCACCTCGCGGGTGATCTACTTCGGCGAGAGCCTGGGCGCGGCGGTCGCGACCAGGCTCGCGCTGGAGCGGCCGCCGGACGGGCTGGTGCTGCGCTCGCCGTTCACCGACCTGGCCGCCGCCGGCCAGGTCAACTACCCGTTCCTCCCGGTACGCGCCCTGCTGCGCGACCACTTCCCCGTAGCGCGGGACATCGCCCGGGTCCGCGCCCCGGTCGTCGTCGTGTACGGCACCCGCGACACGATCGTCCCCCCGCGCCTGAGCCGGGCGGTGGCCGAGGCGGCGGACGCGACGACCGTGGAGGTGGCGGGGGCCGGGCACAACGACCTGGTCATGCTGAACGGCCCCGGCCTCGTGAACGCGGTGACCGATCTGGCCGAGCGCGTGCGGTGAGCGCCTGCCGGGTCAGGCGGAGCAGGCGGTGCCGCCGCCCGCGTGGTAGATCATGTCCTGGTAGGTGACGCCGGCCCTGATGGGCGTCGAGCTGCGCAGCGTCTGGACGGTGTCGCCGCCCCGCCGCAGCTCGAAGACCGGCGTCGTCCCCGGCACCATCGGCACCTTGAACGACACGACCCCGGCCGCCCGCACCCGCTTGCTCCGCACGTCCGAGCCCTGCGTGATCACCAGCTTGCCCGGCCCCTTCACGAACGCCAGCAGCTCCACCTGGTCCACCGGCCCCGGACCGGCCGCGATGGTGAACCCGCCGGCGGTCTGCCTGCTCCTGTCGTAGGGCGCGCCGGCCTTGTGGCCGCGGTGGAAGTAGTAGAGCGCGTCCCGGACGATCCGCGGCGCCGCGCCGGTCTTGAACCAGGTCGTGTAGTAGGCGTTGACGTCGGCGAGCGCGTGGCCGCGCGCCTTCGAGGGCGCCTGGTGCGACGCGCCGTAGTCGTTCCAGGTGACGAGCTGCACCCAGTCGGCGTCCCCCTTGATCGCCGCCCGCCACGAGCCGCGCAACGTGCTGCTGTTGCGCGCCTCCCAGTAGCGCAGGTCCTTGACCCTGGTGTCCTCGAACCCGATCGGCGCCATGTACGTCAGCCCGCGCTTGTGCGCGGCCCTGGCCGCCTTGACGAAACCGCCGGTCACCCCGGGACGGTTGGCGCCCCAGGAGGAGTGACCGTAGACGTGTTCGTCCCACTCGGTCCTGCCGCGGCCGTCCCAGTAGCTGAAGATCGACATCAGCGACGTCCGCATGCCTCTGGCGGCCAGCGCCGCCTGGGCGGCCCGCCACCAGGAGGGCGGCTGGCGCTCGATCGTGTACGGCGCGAGCAGCACGCTCCCGTCGGGCAGCGTGAACAGCGATGGATGACCCTTGACCAGCAGGAGGTCCGAGATCATCTTGGTGTACGAGGCTCCGGCCGCGGCCGGGAAGCCGGGGCTGAGCACGATCCTGAACTGCGGGTCCACGGCCTTGGCGGCGTCGAGGAGCTGGGGCAGCTGGTTCCAGCGCTGGTCGCTGGAGGTGTGGTGCTGGTAGATGAACCCGTCGAGCCCCTGCGCGATGGCCTGGCGCACCTCGCGCTCGAAGTCGAGCCGCCGCCAGCCGGCCTCGGGCCGTACGGACCTGGTCAGCGGCCGATCCCGCAGGTAGCCGCCTCTGCTGCGGTAGAGGCCGCTGGAGCCGGCCGGGTCGAGCCAGGAGGCGTACTGGTCGTCCGCCGGGTCCTTGTTGTCGACCGAGACGGGGAAGGGCGGGAAGTAGAACGCGAACGCCTTCTTGGCCGAGGCGCGCAACGCGGCGGCCGAGGGTTTGTCGAAGGGCAGCGTGGCACAGGGGGCGGCGCCGGTGGTGTAGGTGACCGTGAGCTTGGGGCCGCGGTCGCCGCGCTGACGTGAGGAGTACAGCACCGTGGGCGTGCCGTCCGGCTGTGTGAGGGCGAAGGAGTAGGCGCCGTCGCGGGAGATCGCCGGGGAGACGTCGAGGCGGACCGGCCGGCCGGCGGTGAAGCCGGTGTGCTTCGCGAGCACCTTCCCGAGCTCGGGGCGGGTCCGCCACGTGGTCGCTGTCTCGGTCCAGGCGCCGGACACCTCGCGCGCCGACAGCGTGGTCGCGGCGGTCCTGGTGGGGGTCAGCTCAAGGGTGGCGGTGACGTTCCCGGCGCCGGCCGGGATGCCGGAGACCCTGAACCTGGCGAGCGCGACCCGCCGGCCGCCGGAAGAGGATCCGCAGGTGGCGCCGCAGACGGACATCCACGTGGCGGCGCCGAAGCTCTTGGCCGGCTCCGCCTGGCTGACGAACACGTCGTCCAGGGCGGGAACGACCACCTTCGTGGGCGTTCCCGAGGAAGCAGGGGACGTTCCCGAGAGAGCGGGGGACGTTCCCGAGAGAGCGGGGGACGTTCCCGAGAAGGCCGGGGAAGCCGTGGCCTGTCCCGCGACGGACGCGGGAGGAGGGGACGCGGCCTCGCGCGCGGCCGCGGATAACGGCGCCGTCGCGCCGGTCGTGCCGACGGACACGACCAGCGTGAGCAGCGTGAAGATGCCCACCCGTCGTGGCTGGGGGAACATTGCCCTCCTCGTAGGGGTCCATTTTGAAGATCATCACAAGCTACTGCGGCGCGGCCGACAAAACGAGTGACTTTTCGAAATGAGATGAGTCAGACACCCCGGGGGTGACGCCGCCCGCGTCACAGACCCCTCACGGCAGCGGCGGAGTGCCGGCGGCGAGCTCGCACGCTCAGGCGTTCAGGTACGGCTCCAGCTCGGCCACCGCGTGGTCGCGGTGCACGTTGAGCGTGGTCACGGCCTCGTCGGCGGACCCGCGGCGCAGGGCGTCGAGGGTGGCGCGGTGCTCCTTGACCACCCGCTCCCTGTTGCCGGCGTCGCCGTAGTACATCGACCGGTAGGCGTCGGTCGTGTCCCAGAGCGTGCGGATCATCCGGGCCAGCCGCGGCATCCCCGCGCAGTCGAACAGGGTCATGTGGAAGACCCGGTTGGCGGTGGCCATGGCCAGCACGTCACCCGCCGTCGCGGCCCGCTCGACCTCGTCCTGCGCCTCCGCCAGCCGGCGCAGGTCGGCGTCGGTGAGGCGGGCCACGGCCCGGCGCACGGCCTCCTCCTCCAGCAGTTGCCTGATGCGGTAGACCTCGCGCAGGTCGTCGAGGGAGAGCGTCTCGACGGAGTAGCCGCGGTGCGCCTCGTAGGTGACCAGCCCCTCGCCCTGCAGCGTCTTGAGCGCCTCACGCAGCGGGACGCGGCTGACCTGGAACTCCTCGGCCAGCGCGTCCTGCCTGATCGGGGCGCCGGGCCGCAGGCGGCCGGTGGTGATGGCGCGGCGCAGCTCGGCCAGCACGAACTGCTGGGCCGTGGGCGGCCTGCGTCGTGCCTCGTCCGGACTCACGGCCCCAATATCTCACGAACCCACGCGTCGTCCTGCCCGAGCGCGGGCGGCGGTCGGCGGTAGGAGGGCGGGGTGGCGCTCATCCGCACCGGGTTGGCGACCTGGCCGACACCGTCGAGGTCGACGGCGGGCTCCAGGCCGAGGTCCGCGGCGAGGGCGAAGGCGGCGGCCAGGTCGTTGATCGGGCCGCACGGCACTCCGGCGGCGGTCAGCCGCTCGAACCACTCGTCGGCGCTCCGCCCGGCCAGGGCCTTGTCGAGGGCGGGTACGAGCGTCTCCCTGGCGGCCACCCGGGCGGCGTTGGTGGCGTAGCGGGGGTCGCCGGCCAGGTCGTCCCGGTCCAGGACGGCGCACAGGGCGCGGTACTGGCGGTCGTTCCCCGCCGCGATCACGATCGGCCGGTCGGCGGCCTGGAACACCTCGTACGGGACGATGCTCGGATGCCGGTTCCCCATCGCGCGCGGCACGACGCCGGCGGCGGCGTAGGCGGAGGAGTGGTTGGTGAGCGCCGACAACAACGACGACAACAACGACACCTCGACCCGCTGCCCGACCCCGCCGCCAGGCTCGCCGCCGGAGACGCCCTGACCGGCGGCAGACGCGCCGTCGGAGAGGCCCTGACCGGCGGTGGACGCGCCGTCGGCAGGGCCCGGGTCGGCGGCGGGCGCGCCGACGCGGCCGCCCCGGCCGGTGGTGTCGCGGTGGCGGAGGGCGGCCAGGATGCCGAGGGCCGCGTGCAGGCCGGTGATCACGTCCACCAGCGCCACCCCCGCCTTGGTGCCGGGCCCGCCGGGCTCGCCCGTGACGCTCATCAGCCCGCCGACGGCCTGCGCGATCAGGTCGTACCCGGGCAGACCAGCCCCGGCCCCCGACCCGAACCCGGTGATCGAGCAGTAGACCAGGCCCGGGTTGAGCTCCCGCAGCCTCTCGTAGCCGAGCCCGAGCCGTTCCATCGTGCCGGGCCTGAAGTTCTCCACCAGCACGTCGGCCCGCGCCGCCAGGGCCCGCGCGACCTCGGCGTCCGCGCGCAGGTCCAGGGCGATCGAGCGCTTGTTGCGGTTGACGCCGAGGAAGTACGTCGCCTCCCCCTCCGCGTACGGCGGCCCCCACGCCCGGGTGTCGTCCCCGGCCCCGGGCCGCTCGACCTTGACCACCTCGGCCCCCAGGTCGGCCAGGAGCATGGTCGCGTAGGGCCCGGCCAGCACCCGGCTGAAGTCGGCCACGAGCAGCCCGGACAGCGCCCCGCTCACGCCGGCGCCCCGAGGTAGACGGTGACCGTCCTGGTGTAGAACTCCCTGGCCGCCCGCCCCTGCTCCTTGGGCCCGAATCCGCTCTGCCTGGCCCCGCCGAACGGCACGTGCGGGAACGTCCCCGCCGACTCGGAGTTGACGTGCAGCACGCCCACCTCCAGCCCGTCGACCGCGCGCAGCGCCGCCCCGAGGTCCCGGGTGAAGATCGCCGCCGACAGCCCGTGGTCGCTGAGGTTCGCCAGCCCGAGCGCCTCCTCCGCGCTGCCCGCCCGTACGGCGCCCACCACGGGCCCGAACAGCTCGGTCCGCCAGAAGTCCACCCCGGTCCCCGGCAGGTCCAGCAGGGTAGGCGGCGTGAACCAGCCGTCGCGCTCCAGCGGCGCGCCGCCCGCCAGCGGCTTGGCCCCCTCCCCCACGGCCCGCGCGACCCCGGCCGTGACGCGCTCGCGGGCGGCCGAGCTGACCAGGGGGCCCATCTCGACGCCGCTGTCCAGCGGGTCGCCGACGACGAGCCGCGCGGCCCGGTCCGCGACCCGTTCCAGCAGGTCGTCCGCCACCTGGTCGGCCACGATGAGCCGGGAGGTGGCCGTGCACTTCTGCCCGGTCGAGCGGAAGGCGCCGAGGCAGACCTGCTCGGCGGCGTGGTCGAGGTCGGCGTCGGCGAGCACGATGGAGGCGTTCTTGCCGCCCATCTCGGTCTGCACCGGCTTGCCCAGTTCGCCGCAGCGGGCGATGACGGCCCGGCCGACGGCGGTGGAGCCGGTGAACGACACCGCGTCCACGCCCGGATGGCCCACGACGGCCGAGCCGGCGTCGGCCTCGCCGTAGACGAGGTTGAGCACGCCGTCGGGCAACCCGGCGGAGGTCAGCGCCCAGGCCAGCCGGTAGGCGAGCAGCGGCACCAGCGAGGACGGCTTCCACACCACGGCGTTCCCGTACGTGAGCGCGGGCGCGATCTTCCAGGCCGGGATGGCGATCGGGAAGTTGAACGGCGTGATCAGCCCCGCCACGCCGATCGGCTTGCGGACGACGAGCACGTTCTCGCCGGGGCGCGGAGAGGCGAAGATCTCGCCGCTCTCCCGGTCGGCCTCGCCGGCGTAGTACCGCATGATCCGGGCCGCGCCCTGGACCTCCGCGACCGCCTCGGGCAGTGTCTTGCCCTCCTCGCGGGCCAGCTCGGCGCCCCACTCGCCGGCGTGGCCCGCGACGAGGTCGGCGGCGGCGGTGAGCACGGCGGCGCGGGCATGGTGCGGGGTCGCCGCCCAGCCGGGCGCGGCCCGCCCGGCCGCCGCGACGGCCCGCTCCACCTCGGGCACGGACGCGAACCGCCCGCGCGCCACGACCTCGGAGGGCCGTGCCGGGTTGGTGTCGGCGAACTCCTCGCCCGCGCCCTCGACCCAGCGGCCACCGATGAGATTCAGAACGTCCATGGTCAACGCACCCTAACTGTGCCATATTGGATTTTCAATATTGGATCCAAAATACGGAGCGGGAATGATCGCACCCACCACCCTCTTCGCCCTCGACACCCTGCTGACCGACGAGGAACGCGAGATCAGGAACACGGTCAGGCTCGTGTGCGACCGGGAGATCCGCCCGCACGTCGCCGGCTGGTTCGAGGCCGGAGAGCTGCCCGCGCGGGAGCTGGCCCGCACGCTCGGCTCGCTCGGCGTGCTCGGCATGCACCTCGACGGATACGGCTGCGCCGGCATGGGCGCGGTCTCGTACGGGCTGGCCTGCCTGGAGCTGGAGGCGGCCGACTCCGGCCTGCGCAGCCTGGTCTCGGTGCAGGGCTCGCTGGCCATGTACGCGATCTGGAAGTACGGCAGCGAGGAGCAGAAGCAGGAGTGGCTGCCCGCGATGGCGGCAGGCGAGCGCATCGGCTGCTTCGGCCTGACCGAGCCCGACTTCGGCTCCGACCCCGGCGGCATGCGGACCACGGCCAAGCGCGAGGGCGGCGACTGGGTGCTGAACGGCACCAAACTGTGGATCACCAACGGCTCGGTGTCGGACGTGGCGGTGGTCTGGGCCCGCACCGACGAGGGCGTCAGGGGCTTCCTGGTCCCGGCGGGCACTCCCGGGTTCACCGTCAACGACGTCAAGCACAAGATCTCGCTGCGCGCGAGCGTGACCAGCGAGCTGGTGCTCGACGGGGTACGCCTGCCGGCCGCGGCGATGCTGCCCGGCGCCAGGGGCCTGTCCGGGCCGCTCGGCTGCCTGAACGAGGCCAGGTTCGGGATCGTGTTCGGGGCGATGGGGGCGGCGCTGGACTGCCTGGAGACCACCCTCGCCTACACCGCCCAGCGGGAGGTGTTCGCGCGGCCGCTGTCGTCGTACCAGCTGACCCAGGACAAGCTCGCGGACATGGCGCTGGAGCTGGGCAAGGGCCTGCTGCTCGCGGTGCACCTCGGCCGGTTGAAGGAGGCCGGCACGCTCACCCCCGAGCAGGTGAGCCTGGGCAAGCTGAACAACGTGCGCGAGGCCCTGGAGATCGCCAGGAAGTGCCGCACGCTGCTCGGAGCGAGCGGCATCACCCTCGAATACCCCGTGATCAGGCACTCGGTGAACCTGGAGTCCGTGCTGACCTACGAGGGGACCTCGGAGATCCACTCGCTGGTCATCGGCAAGGCGCTCACCGGCATCCCGGCGTTCAAATAGAGCCTTCAAGCAGAGCGCTCAGAAGGTCTGCCAGGTCGCCTCGGTGACCTGGCACGGCCCGCCCTGGTGCACCCGCAGCCGCCCGGCGGGCAGGTCGAGGCCGATCGTGGCGAGCGTCTCCCAGCGCTGGTTGAGCGGCTGGGTCAGGTCGGGGTGGGCGCAGACGGGCGCGTCGCCGGGAGCGTGCGCGAGCATGGCCAGCGCCCGCGCGTTGAGGTCGGGGTCGCTGAGCTCCTCGACGTGCTCGTGCAGGTGCCGCAGCCGGTCGTAGGTGCCGGGCCGCTCGGTGGCGTGCCGCTCCCCCGCCGCCAGGTCCGCGTCCAGGAAGTGGTTGCAGTGCTGCAGGACCCCGTCGGGGTCCGGCGGGATGACGGCCACCCCGGCCGGTGAGATCTCGATCGAGGCCGCGTCGTCTGCGGTCACGGCCGTGATGACGCTGGAGGCGGAGACCGGGGCCGAGCGGGCGATGTCCGCGGCCTGCTCGACGGTGGCCGCCTCGTCGAGGATGCGGCGGGCGATCAGGTGGACGGGCACGCCGGTCTCGGCGGTGTCGGCGTCGTGGCGCAGGATGTTGAAGTGCACGCCGAGGCCCGCCGTGTTGACGCCGATCTTGGCCAGCACCCCTGCCTCGGTGAACGTGCGCACGACGTGGCCGGGCCGCGGCTCCAGCTCCCACAACATCGGCGCGTCACGCAGGTGGTCGTGCCAGTCCCAGGTCTGCACCGTACGCGGCGGGCCGTCCTGCGGCAGCACGACGGAGGTCGAGCACTCGCCGTGGCCGACCGCGTCGATGCCGGCCAGGATCTCGGTGCGGGCGTTGACCACGGCGACCTGCCAGGGGTCCAGCCCGGCGCCGGCCGCGATCCCGGCCATCTCGTCCGCCAGCGACGGCGCCCAGGCGGCGCTGCGGTCGAGCGCCCGCTCGCCCCACGCGCGCACCTGCTCGGGGGTGGCGCCGGCCACCGCGAACAGCTCGCCGTAGCCGGTGAGGTTGGCGACGATGCGCTTGCGCAGGTGGGTGCCCAGTTCTTTGCCGCGGGCCCGGGGGTCGGTCTGGCTGGACGTAAAGCAGGGAAATGTCATGACCTGTCCATCAAGTCGGCGAGCCGCGGGTTCTCCGCGGCGAAGGAGTCGCGGACGCGGGCGTACCGCTCGGCGTCGATGTCCTGGCTCAGCTTGAACATGCTCTGCACGGTACGCACGTGCACCCGGAAGGCCACTACCCCCGGCAGCAACGCGCGGAACCTCTCCCGCGAGGCCGGGGTCGCCTCCCAGGACGGGCGGCGGCCCGACTCCAGGGCTTCGACCGTGCGCTCCACCACCTCAAGAGCGTCGTCGAGCGGCTCCAGCCGGCCGGTCACGTGCACCGCCGCGTAGTCCCAGGTCGGGACGGCCGGGTCGGTGGCGTACACGGTGGGCGAGACGTAGCCGTGCGGCCCCTGGAAGATCACCAGCACCTCCGGCGAAGACTCCCAGGAGCGCCAGTGCGGGTTGGCGCGGGCCAGGTGCCCGAGCAGCGTGCCGCCCTCGACGTGGTCGCCCTCCAGGATCACCGGTACGTGCGTGGCCACGGGCGCGCCGTCCGTCGCGCTCACGACCAGCGCGAACGGGTTCTCCCTGACCAGCAGGTCCACCTGCGCCGGATCCTGGGCCGCGTAGCGGGGAAAGGTGTACATCCCGGCTACTCCGCCGCGCTCAGGATCGCGTCCCAGGCGACCTCGGAGGCCAGCGTGCCGAGGCCGGTCGGCTTGACGCCGGTCAGCTCGACCTCGTCGGTCGTCATCGCGAACATCGTGTCGCCGTCCGTCAGCGTGTGGAACGGCTGGATGCCCCGGTGCATCGAGCTGTGCACCTGGCGGCCCACCTGGAGCAGCTCCACGTCCGTCAGCCGGACGTTGGTGATCATCACGGTCAGCGTGGTGTTGCCCATGACGGACGGCGCGCCGTCGCCGATCGCCGCGGCGTAGTCGGCGCTCGGGTGGCGGCGCTCCCCGAGGTCGGCGTGGTAGTTGCCGCGCACGACCCGGCCCTGCCGGTCGATCACCGCGCCCACCGAGTTGACCACCGTCGCCACCAGCACCTTGGCCTCGCCGAACGTGCCGAACGCGGCCCCCTGACCGGCGAACTCGGCCCGGCCGAAGTCCACCTTGCCGGCGCTCGCCGTGCGGCCCGCGCCGCACCGGCCCACCGGGAACGCGCCCTCGACCGCGTTGCGCAGCGCGGCCCGGCCCAGCTCGGCGTCCGGGTAGACGGCGGTGTCGCGGCAGGAGAAGTCGTAGATCACCGCCCCGGACACCAGCTGCAGCTCGTCCCACTTGGTGCGGTTGTCCCGGCGGGCCAGCAGCTCGTCGCTGACGCCCGCCGCCGCGGCCAGCCCGTACACCGAGCCGCCCGCCAGGCAGATCGCGTGGTTGAAGTCGTAGCCGCCGCTCATGCCGACCGCGCCGCCGCGCGCGTCCACGGCCGTGCGGGCGCCCGCGGGCAGGTGGACGACGGTGCAGCCGGTGGGGCCCTCGCCGTACTCGGCCGTGCCGACGAACACGCCGGGCAGGTCGAACGCGACCGAGGCGCGCCCGGGGCTGGGCTGCGGGGTCAGCGGCAGGTCCGCGTTGCGCGGCCCGCCCGGCGCGAACTCCGACGGGGTCGCCGGGCGCGGGTCCGCACTCACAGCGTCTCTCACAGCGTCGTCTCTCATAGGGCCTCCAGAAGCTGCTTCGAATACTCGTGTGAAGGGGCGGTGTAGAAGGTGGCCGTCTCGGCGGTCTCCACGATCTCGCCCGCGCGCATGACCGCGATCCGGTCGGCGACGTAACGCACCGCGCCGAGGTCGTGGGAGATGAACAGGGCGCTGAAGCCGTACTCGGCCTGCAGGTCCTTGATCAGGTTGAGGATCTGCACCTGGACGGAGACGTCCAGCGCGCTGACGGCCTCGTCGAAGACGATGAAGCCCGGCCTGGTGACCAGCGCGCGGGCGATCGAGACGCGCTGGCGCTGGCCGCCGGACAGCTCGTGCGGATAGCGGCCGGCGAAGGCCGCCTCCAGGCCGACCTGCTCCAGCACCTCGGTGACCGCGTCGCCCGCGCGGCCGTCTTCGAGGCGGCCGAGCACCGCCAGCGGCTCGGCGACGCTCTGGCCGACGCGCATGCGCGGGTTGAGCGACCAGTGCGGGTGCTGGAGCACGGCCTGCATGCGGCCGGCCAGCTCGCGCCGCCGTTTGGGGAACGGGCGCCCGCCGAACCTGACGGTGCCGGCCGTGGGACGCTGCAGGCCGAGGGCGACCCGGCTGGTGGTCGTCTTACCGGAGCCCGACTCGCCGACCAGGCCCAGCGTCTCGCCCTCGGCGACCGACAGCGTGACGTGCCGCATCGCGTCGAGGTGGATGCGCCGGAACGGCGGCCCCGCGGCGAAGGTGACGGTGACGTCGTCGAGTTCGAGGATCACGCCTTCACCTCCGACACGGCGTCGCCCTGCGACAGGCGGCCCTCCAGCTCTCCCGCCCGGTGGCACAGGACGTCCTGCTCGCGGACGCGGACCGGGACCGGGCGTTCGTGCTCGCAGCGTTCCTCCGCGAACGGGCAGCGCGGCGCGAAGGCGCATCCGGCCGCCGGGCCCTCCAGCACGGGCGGACGGCCGGGCACCGGATGGAGCCGGACGCCGTGGGGCGCGGCGGCGGGAGCCGAGCCCGCCAGCGCCGCCGTATAGGGGTGGGCCGGATCGCCCAGCACCCGGCGGGCGGGGCCGCTCTCGACGACGCGCCCGCCGTACATGACCGCGACCCGGTCGCAGCGGCGGGCCACGGCGGGCAGGTCGTGGCTGAGCCACAGGATGCCCGTGCCCGCCTCGGCGGCCAGCGAGAACACCACGTTCGACACCTCCTCGCGCACCTGGCTGTCCAGGGCGGCGGTCGGCTCGTCGGCGACGAGCAGCTCGGGCGAGGTGGCCATGGCCATCGCTATGGCCACCCGCTGCGCCATGCCGCCGGAGAGCTGGTGCGGGTAGGCGCGCAGCACCCGGGGGTCGTCCAGCCTGACCCGTCCCAGGTGGAAGCGCACGTCGCCGTCGCGCCCGAGCACCAGCCGGAGCTGGGCGCCGACGCGCATGGTCGGGTCGAGCGAGGCGATCGGGTCCTGGAAGACGAACCCGAGGTGTCTCCTGCGCAGGTGGCGCAGCCGGACGGCGGGCAGCTCGAACACCGGCTCCCCGGCGACCAGCACCTCCCCGTCCGTCCGCCGCGCCGACGTGGGCAGCAGCCGGCCGACGGCGGAGCCGAGCGTGGACTTGCCCGATCCGCTCTCGCCGACCAGCCCGAGGCTCTCCCCCTGCTCCAGGGTCAGATCGGCGCCGTCGAGGGCCCGGGTGCGCGGATAGTCGATCACCAGATTCCGTACCGAGAGCAGGCTCATGTCAAAGTCCTCGTCTCCCTGGGTTCGAGCCGGTCGCGCAGCCCGTCGCCGACCACGTTGATCGCCAGGATCGCCGCCACCAGCACGACCCCCGGGCCGAGGATCAGCCAGGGCGCGGCGATCATGTACGTGCCGCCCTGCTGGATGAGCACGCCGAGCGAGGCCTGCGGCGGCTGCACCCCGAAGCCGAGGAAGCTCAGCCCGCCCTCGACCGCGATGCCGACCGACAGCGCGTACGTGCCCTGCACCGCGATCGTGCCGGCCACGTTCGGCAGCACGTGCCGGACGAGCACGCGCGGCAGCCGGGCGCCGCTGATGACGGCCGAGGTGACGTAGTCGCGCTGCGAGACGGCCACGGCGGCGGCCCGCACCAGCCGGGTCATCAGCGGGATCGTCACCAGCACGATGCTGGCCAGCGCCGCCGTCTGGCCGGGGCCGAGCACGGCGGCGACCAGGATGGCCAGCACGATGGCCGGGAAGGAGTAGAGCACTTCCACCAGGCGCATCACCAGCTCGTTCAGGTAACCGCCACGGTATCCGGCGACGATGCCGAACGTCGCGCTCAACGCGGCCGTGACCAGCACCGCGACGGACGACAGCAGCAGCGTCGTGCCCACGCCCTCCATGACGCGCGGCAGCACCGAGCGGCCCAGGTTGTCGGTGCCCAGCCACCAGCCGGGGCCAGGGGGCTGCAGCCGGGGGCCGACGATCGCGTCCGGATCCCCGCCGGCCCCGATCAGCGATCCCAGCGCGAACACCACCAGGACCAGCAGCGTGACCAGCCCGCCGATGGACAGCCGATCCAGTCTTCTCACGAGCGCCTCCCCGCCATGACGCCGAGCCGGGGGTCGAGCATCCCGACCAGCAGGTCGATGAGCACGTTCATCACGATGAACACCCCGGCCGCCAGCAGCACCCCGGCCTGCACCACCGCGTAGTCGCGGCGGCCGACGGCCTGCACGATGTAGGAGCCGACGCCGGGCAGGTTGAACACGTGCTCCACGATCAGCGCGCCGCCCAGCAGGTACGCGGTCGTGGTGCCGATCAGCGTGACCACGGGGGTGGCGGCGTTGCGCAGGATGTGGTGCCTGACGATGAACCACGGTGACTCCCCGCGCCCGACGGCGGCCGTGACGTACGGCTCGACCAGCACGCCCATGACGGCGTCGCGGGTGGTCCTGGCGGTCACCGAGATGGAGAAGACCGACAGGACGGCCGCGGGCAGGATCATCGTGGCCAGGTTCGCCGCCGGGTCCTGGGTGAGCGGCACCCAGGAGCCGACCTTGAGGCCGAGCGCGTACCGGGAGAAGACGAACACCACCAGGCTGCCCAGCACGAACTCGGGCACGCTGACGCCCAGCCCGCTGAGCAGCCGCCCGGCCGCGCCGCCGCCCTCGGGGCGGGCGCGCACGGCGGTCAGCACGCCCAGTGGCACCCCGGCCAGCACGCTCGCCAGCACGGCCAGCACCGTCAGCTCGGCCGTGACCGGCAGCCGGGCCAGCAGCTCCACGCCCACCGGCTGGCGGCTGATCATGGAGACGCCGAAGTCGCCGCCCGCCACGGCCGAGAGCCAGTGCCCGTACTGCATGAAGACCGCCTGGTCCAGCCCGTAGCGGGCGGCCAGCTCGGCCTTCTGCTCGGCGGTGGCGAACGGCCCGAGCACGGTCTCCGCGAAGCCGCCCGGCATCAGCCGCACGGCGGCGAAGATGAGGACCGAGACGCCCAGCAGCGTGGCGGCCGAGCTGAGCGCCCGGCCGGACCACCACATCAGCAGCCGCATGGTTATCGGGTCTTCTTCACGCGGGCGTCGGCGACCAGGCGCAGCACGTTGCCGTAGCCCTCGGTGGCGTACAGGCTCGGGCTGAGCGCGTCGGTCCTGAACGCGACCGTGGCCGGGCGGGTGACCAGCGGGATCATCTGCGCGTCCGCGTCCGCCTTGGCGCACACGGCGGTCAGCGCCCGGTCCCTGGACGGCCCGGCCGGCTCCTTGCCCGCCGCGTCGATGAGCGTGTTCAGCTCCTTGTCCGGCTTCATGAAGCCGACGTTGAAGCCGGCCGTCTCCGGGTTCCACCACCTGGTGACCATGCCGGGGTCGGCGTAGCCGGCGAACCAGGACAGGGCGGCGTCGAAGTCGGCCGGCGCCTTGCCGTACACCTTGCCCGACCAGCTCGCCTCGTCCATCTGCTCGATCTTGACGGTGATGCCGGCCTGCTGCAGGTTCTGCTGGATCACCTGCGCGACCGCCGGGGCCGGCTCGGTGGAGAAGATGGTGAGCGTGAACGACAGGTCCTGCGCGCCGGCCTCGGCCAGCAGCGCCTTGGCGTCGTCCACGCTCTTGGCCGCCGACGGCAGCGCGGCCGGGTCGCAGGCGCCGGGCAGGCCCGCCGGGGTGATCGCGGTCGGCTTGCCCTGGCCGCCCAGCGCGACGTCCGCGATCTGCTGGTTGTCCAGCGCGATGGCGATGGCCTGGCGCACCTTCGGGTCGGCCAGCTTCGAGCCCGGCTTCAGGCTGTTCAGCATCAGGTAGTAGAAGTCCGTGGTGGCCTGCGTCCCGACCTGGACGTTCCCGGCTCCGGCCAGCATCGTGGCCGAGTCCACGTTGCCCAGGGTCGCCAGGGCGGCGCTGCCGTTCTGCAGCGCGGCGATGCGCGCGGCCTCCTCGGGGGCGATCGTGATGTTCAGCGCGTCGGCCGCGGGCTTGCCCTTGTTCCAGTACCGGTCGTTGCGCTTGAACGCCCACGACACGTCCTGGCGGTGGTTCTCGACCACGTACGGGCCGGTGCCGAGCAGCGTGGTGGCCGGATCGACCGACTTGTCGTCGATCTCCTTCATCGGCAGCACCGCCGCGGGCACGTTGGCCAGCGCCGCCAGGAACGGCGTGTACGGCTCGCTCAGCGTCACCTTCACCTCGCCGTCGCCGTCCGCGGTCACCGACTTGACCGGGCCGAGCTGCCCGCGCCACACCGACTTCGAGGCCAGCAGCCGCTTGAGGCTGCCCACCACGTCGTCGGCCGTCATCTCCCTGCCGTTGGAGAACCGGACGCCCTTACGCAGGTGGAAGACGTACTCGGTGGGGCTCGGCGTGTCCCACTTCTCGGCCAGCAGCGGCTGCACGGAGAAGTCGGGGCCCACCGTGACCAGCGTCTCGTAGGACAGCGACAGCAGCTGCCAGGTGGTGGCGACGTCGGCGAGCTGCGGGTCGTACCCGGTGGCGGCGCCGCTGTCGATGTGGACCTGGAGGTTGAGCGTGCCTCCAGAAGGGAGGGACTGATCGGCGAGCGCGAGGTAGCCGGGGGCGGCGCTCTGCTGCGCCGCGGCCGTCGGGCTGGTGGTCGTTCCGGTGGCGGCGCAGGCCGAAGCCAGCAGGGCGGCCGCGACACCGCAGGCCAGGCGTAGGTTACGCATGGGCCTCTTCTCCTCTAGTGACAGGAACGTTCGGCGGCGCTCGGCGGTACGTCGAGCGTGGGGTTGCGGTCGAAGAAGCCGACCGGCTTGAGGACGAACCCGCAGGTGTCGACCGGCATGATCGGCCAGTCCTCGGTGCGGGGGAAATGCGTCAGGCCGAACGTGTGCCACAGCACGATGTCCTGCCCGTCGATGTCGCGGTCGGCCCTGGTGTAGGCGGGCAGGCCCGCGCCGCCGGGATGCTGGTTCACCAGGTCTCCGGCGGGATAGCGCTCTGCGGGGTGGTAGCGGGTGACCCACAGATGTCTGGTGGCGAACTCGGCTCTGCTGTGGATGCTCGATCCCGGTGTGGCCAGCAGCGTCGGCCTGCCCTCGGCGTGCAGCGCGTAGCCGACGGGGCGGCCCAGGCGGTTGCGCACGTCCGGGTTGACGACGTGCCAGGTGCGCTCCGCCTTCAGGTCGGCGTCGCGGACGGCCTCACGTTCGGTGCGCAGGCGGGTGACGGCGCGGCGGATGGCGCTCCCGTACGGGTTGTCCTGGCCGGCCGGGGGGATGTCCACCTCGACCTCGTCCACGGCGTTGGCCACGCCGTCCACCGTCATGTCCAGCCGGGCCCCGAACAGGTGCTGGTGGTACGGCGCCGCCAGCCCCGGCGCCACCTCCGACGCGTACGGCGCGGCCCGCTCGTCGTAGGCGCCGGTGAAGACGATGCCGGTGGCCTTGACCTCCAGCTCGATGGTGCCGTCCAGGTAGAGGTACCAGTAGAAGCCGTAGTCGTAGTTGCCCACCGTCACGAAGAACGAGATCACCAGGCGGCGCTGCCTGCGCGTCTCCCTGGAGCCGTTGGCCGGGTCGGTGTGCTTCCACAGCACGCCGTAGTCCTCCTCGTGCATGCAGATCGCGTTCGTGATCACCTTGGGCACGCCGGCGCCGTCCGTGACGACGGCGTCGAAGTAGGTGATCTCGCCGAGGCAGTCGCAACCGAGTTCGAGGGAGTTGGCCAGCTTGCCGAGCTGGTACTCGCCGGTGTCGAAGTAGTTCTGCCAGAAGCGGATCGGGCTCGGGTCGCCGTACGGGACGACCATCTCGGCCACCGAGGCCCGGTACACGATCGGGCGGACCCGGCCGCCGTCCTCGAACCCGATCCGGTGCAGCGTCAGGCCCTCGCGCATGTCGTAGCCGAGGCGCAGGCTCCACTTCTCCCACTGCACCAGCGGGCCGTCCACGGTGAAGCTGGGGCCGTCCGGCTGGGTGATGTGGATGGGTTTCTGCGTGGTGCGGAAGGGGCCGTGGCCGTAGTCGCCGGACTCCCGCGGGATCGGCTGGGGGCCGGTGTCCACGATCTCCAGGACCTCGCCCTTGACCAGGTCCACGTACGCGACCAGGCCGTCCACCGGGTGGGCCCAAGGCAGGCTCTCCGGCGTGGGCATGACGTGCGCCAGCACCCTGGCCACCCGCCGTCCCTCCTCCTCGGCCAGCCCGAAGTGGCCGGCGCTGAGCGCGGCCAGGTAGACGCCCTGCGGGTCGTCGATCCCGCGCCTGGCCAGCGCCTCGGCCCAGGCGGCGTCCGCGCGCAGCACCCGCCGGACCAGCGCGTGCTCCTCGTCCAGCATCGGCACCTGGCCGTCGATCGCGGGGTCGATCGGCTCGCGCGACTCCACCCGGCCCCCGCCGATGGAGACGACCACGTCCAGCGCCGCCTCGGTGGCCAGGTCGAGCAGGAACGCACGGGCCTTGCGCGTGACGGGGTCGCCCGGCCGGTACGCCAGCACCTCGCCCTTCGGCGGCTCCTCCAGGCCGAGGTAAGCCACCCGGACCGTCTCCGTCAGCAGCCCTTCGGCCATCAGAATCCGTCTGACCTCGTCGATCTCCCGCGCGGCGAGCGGGTCGAGAGGGTGGGGGTGCTTCCCGGTGGACAGGTGCAACGTTCCGCCCCTTTCTACTGCCGGAACGTTCCGGCAAGTTTCGCGCTAACTTAATTGCGACGGCCGCGAGGCACAAGACCTGAGGCCCAGGCGAAACAGATCCTTAACGGAAGCAGGACGGGGACGCCGCACTCCGGCTGGGCGCGGAGGCCGGAGACCGAGGGGCCGGGAGCCCGGCACAGCCAGGGGACGAGGACGGAAAATGCACCAGTACCATCAGGGCGTGCAAGCAGACGAGCCGGTCACGATCCTCACCGTCGCCAGGGAAGCCGGCGTCTCCAAGACGACCGCCTCCGACGCCCTGCGCGGCTCGGGCCGGGTCTCGGAGCGCACCCGCGAGACGGTCGCGCGGGTCGCCGAACGGCTCGGCTACGTACCCAACGGCTCGGCCCGCCACCTGCGCAAGGCCAGCACGGGGACGATCGGCCTGCACGTGCCCGAGGTGCTGACCCGCTCCTCCTACTACATGTCGTTCGTCTTCGGCGTGGTCGAACAGGCGGCGCGGCACGACTACGACGTCACCCTGATCACCTCGGGCCAGCGCCGCTCCCGCCCGCCACGCGTCGACGGCCTGGTGCTCGGCGACCCGCTCGGGGGCGACCCGGTGGTGGAGAGCCTGATGGCCACCGGCCTGCCGACCGTCTCCTGCGAACGCTTCCCGGGGGCGCGGCAGGCGGACGGGGTGGTGTGGTCGGAACACGCGCCGATGCTCCACCGCCTGCTCGACCACCTCAGCACGGCCGGCTCCGTCCGCCCCGGCCTCATCGTGGCCGGCGACGAAAGCGACTGGGCCGCCAGCCTGCACCGGGGCTACCTGGAATGGTGCGCCACGAAGGACATCACCCCCCGGGTCCGCCGCGTCTCCTTCGACGCCACCGGCGAGGAGATCCGCGCCGCCGCCCGCACCCTGCTCGCGCCCGAGTCCAGCGACGGCGAGGCGGTGGACGCGCTGGTGTGCGCTCCCGCCGGGGCGGCCACCGAGGTGGCGCCCATGGTGCGGGAGACGGGCTCCGGCGTGCTCCTCGCCTCCTGCGTCGACAGCGCCGCCACCCGGATGGCCGACCCCCCGATCACCTCGATCGACCTCCGTCCCCGGGAGGCCGGGGCCGGCTGCGCCGAGCTGCTGTTCGAACTCCTGTCAGGCACCGCCGGGCCCGGGACGGAACGCGTCCACCCGATCGAACTCGAACTACGCCCCTCCACCCACCCGCACCCCTAGGGAGCGCTCGCCACAGCCTCGGGAAGGGGCCACGGCAACGGCCGGCCAGGCCACAATGGCGTCGTTGCCCTTCTGACCTGCGGCATCATCTTTCCAGCCCGCCGGGGCCACGGCACCGCACCACCGTCGAACCGGGCTCGCTACAGGCTTCCCTCGCTCGGGTCACAGACGGAGCGCATCGGTCCGGCTACCAGAATTGACGGTAGTGCTCCGGCCTTCAGGCCGGTGGTGAAGCCGACCGTCCCGCGAAGCGGGGCAAGGACAGCCGATTCGCCGCCAGGCGGACCGGCGTCCACCCCGCTCAGACCGGCCGGTTCTGCTGCTCGATGTACTGGCGCAGGACACTGATGGGAGCGCCGTCTACCGACCCGGCGAAGTAGGAGCCTGACCACAGCTTGTTTGCCCGGTAGTAGTGGGCGGCCAGTTCGGGGAACTCCTGGCGCATCCGCCGCGAGGACACCCCTTTCAACGAGTTGACGAGCTTGGACAGGGCGATCTTGGGTGGGAAGTTCACCAGCAGGTGGACGTGATTGTTCTCGCCGTTGAACTCACGCAGGTCGGTCTCGAAGTCGGCGCACACATCCCTCATGATCTCTTCCAGGCGTGTCAGGTGCTCGCCGTTGAAGACCCGGTGGCGGAACTTGGTCACGAAAACCAAGTGAGCGTGCAGGACGAAAACGCAGTGCCTACCGGTCCTGATATCGCTGTGCTCGGCCATAAACCAATAGTAAGGTAGTTCGTGTGCAGCTGCGTTACAGCTTCCGCCTCGACCCGACACCGGGCCAGCAAATCGAGCTGGCCAAGGCGTTCGGTTGCGCGCGTGTCGTGTTCAACGACGCGCTGCGGCTGCGTAACGACGCACATGAGGCCGGCCTGCCGTTCGTCATCGACGCCGACCTGTCCCGGCAGGTCATCACCGAGGCGAAGAAGCGCCCCGACCGGGTGTGGCTGGGCGAGGTGTCGGCAGTGGTGCTCCAGCAGGCGCTGGCCGACTGCACGAGGGCATTCCGCAACTTCTTCGCCTCGTTGTCGGGCAAACGGAAAGGCCCGAAGCTGGGCGCTCCCCGGTTCCGGTCCCGCAAGGACAACCGGCAGGCGATCAGGTTCACCCGCAACGCCCGATTCTCGATCACGCCGGGCGGAAAGCTGCGCCTGCCGAAGATCGGAGACGTGGCGGTGCGCTGGTCGCGGGAGCTGCCCTCCGAGCCGTCCAGCGTGAGCGTGATCAAGGATGCGGCGGGCCGCTATTTCGCGTCTTTCGTCGTGGAGGCCAGCGCCTCACCCCTACCGGAAAGCGGGATCGAGAGCGGGATCGACCTGGGTCTTGGACACTTCGCCGTCCTGTCGGACGGGCAGAAGATCGATTCGCCCCGGTTCCTGCGCCGGGCGGAGAAGAAACTCAAGCGGGCGCAGAAGGCCCTGTCCCGTAAGGAGAAAGGTTCCAAGAACGGGGCCAAGGCCCGGCTTGTGGTCGCCCGGCAGCACGCCAGGGTCGCCGACACGCGCCGCGAGTTCCACCACCAGCTCTCCACCCAGATCATCCGCGAGAACCAAGCGGTGTATCTGGAGGACCTGGCGGTCAAGGGCTTGGCGCGCACCCGGCTGGCCAAGAGCGTGCATGATGCGGGCTGGTCGTCGTTCGTGGCCATGCTGGAGTACAAGGCGCGCCTGTACGGCAGGACCTTCGTCAAGGTCAGCCGCTGGTTCCCGAGTAGCAAGCTGTGCTCGGTATGCGGAGCGGTACGGCAGGACATACCCCTGTCGGTGCGGGAGTGGACCTGCTCCTGCGGTGCGGCCCACGACCGGGACATCAACGCCGCGCTCAATATCCTCGCCGCCGGACGGGCGGAGAGGCAAAACGCCTGTGGAGGGCCGGTAAGACCGGGCGCGAGCCCGGCACGGCCCCTCGAAGCAGGAAGCCAAGGAAGTGCCGCCGCGTGAACGACAGCGGCACAGGCCAGAATCGTCGGGCTTCAGCCCGGCGAGCGCGTCAAAGTCCGGCCATGGCGAAGAAAGAAAGGCGAGGATGAAGAGGCGCCACCGGTCTGCGGGATCTGTCTGGGCGCTCAAGGGGAGTGGATGGAGCTGAACGGCAAGAAGGACGAGCAGCGCACCTGGGTGCCGTGCACGACGTGCCGTGGGACCGGCCGGGCGTGACCGACCCCATCACCTGCCCGGAATGCGAAGGCGGCCACGGGGAGCGGATAGGGCCGCTCTTCCTCACCTGCCGGTTCTGCGCCGGCCAGGGCGTCGTCGGCGGCGACAACGAGCCCGCGGAGCGAGGCGCGAAGCCGCCACCACCTCCGCCGACCGCCGCCGGCCACAGGGTGTGGGCGGACCCCTACGTCGCGGCCGCGCTGGGCTGCCGCGTCTGCATGGGGGCGAGCACGGTCCTGCACATCGACGAAGAGGCCGGCACGCTGCTCGCGGTGCCCTGCGTATGCGCCGGCCCACCGCCCTCCGCACCGGGCGGCTTGTAACACCGACACCGAAACGGGCGGATGTGCGAGTGCGTCCTTCCGTCCCTTTGGAGCCTCCATGTCGCACCCATACGGGCCGCAGCAACCGCCCCAAGGCGGATACCCGCCACCCCCTGGCCAACCGCCGGGTGGCTATCCGCCGCCTCCTTTCCCGCCACCCCCTGGAGGGCCGTACGGCGGCGGGTACGGCCCGCCTCCAGGAGGTGGTTTCCCTCCGCCCGGCCAGGGGTTTCCCCCTCCTCACCGTCGGCCGCCGAAGAAGCAGACCGGGTTGAAGGTGACGCTCGCCCTGCTCGGCGGCCTGGTCGTGCTGGCCGTGATTGGAGCGTTCCTGTCCGGCGGGGAACCGGCCGGTCGGGATCGGCTCGCTTTCACGGAAGACACGTCCAGCAGTTCCCCGACAGAGGAGGTGGAGGCGGAGGCCCCTGTCGAGGACGCCTCGGCCACACCGACGCCGTCGCCGACCATGAAGCCGCGCTCCTATCGCGGCGTAGGCGACAAGGTGGTCAAGGTGAAGGAGACGGAAGACGTTCTGCTCGCGACGCTCACGCATGCGGGCGGGTCGAACTTCATCGTCGAGCCGGTGGACCCGGGCGGCGCAGAACAGGCGTCCATCGTCAACGAGATCGGCGCTTACAAGGGCACGGTCATCGTCAACGAGTACGAGGGGAAGGTGCTGCGCGGCTTCAAGATCAAGGCGGACGGGGCGTGGACGCTCACACTGAAACCGCTCACCGCGGCCCGGCCGTGGACTGCCGCGCGCGTGTCCGGTCGCGGCGACGAAGTGCTGCTGGTGTCGCCGGCCAGCTCCGGCCTGACGACGGTGAAGGTCAACCACTCCGGCAGCAGCAACATCATCGTCGACGCCTACTCGGAAGGCGACCGCGACAACTTGATCAACGAGATCGGTTCCTATCGCGGTGAAGTCCTGCTGCCTGATGGAACGATCCTGGTGACGGTGCATGCAGACGGCCGGTGGACCTTCACCAAGGACTGATCACCTGCCGCCGCCTCCCCCACGCTGGCGGCGATGGCACATCCCGGGTGTGGCCGAGTACCCCGGTCGCAGCCTCTCGGGTTCACGGTGCGGACCTGCGTACAGGCGTCTGATGAGGCCGGACGCGGACGGGCCGCGTCCGGCTGGGGGCTGCTTCAGTTGAATGTGACGTCGCTGCAGAAGTAGTAGGTCTGGTCCATGTGGGAGGCCTTCCAGATCGTGTAGACGATGTGGCGGCCGGTGCGGGAGCCCTTGCTGAGGTTGTCGATCTGGTAGACGTTGGCGGGTGCGTACCTGGAGGTCTCCCTGATCAGTTCGAGGTGGTTCCAGCCGAGCCGGGTGGTCGTGGCGTCGTAGCCCTGGCGGGTGATGTAGACCTTGATGTAGTCGGCGCCGTGGTACGCCTGGTCGGTCAGGCGGACGCTGAACGTGCTGCCGAGCGGCGTCGTCTTCCACGCGCCGGGCGTGTCCATGGAGCGGTACCGGCCGTCCTGGGTCTGGCCGGCGCTGCACAACTGGCCGTTGGGGACGGCGGCCTCGTGGTTGCCGCCGACGTTGTCGCGGTAGAGGCCGTTCCAGTTCCACATGGCGTTCGTGTTGTCCTGCCAGGCCTGCCAGCACATGGGGTCCTGCTGCTGCATGGCGGGGTTCTGGAAGTCGCTGCCCCAGCGCAGCCAGCAGCCGTAGTTGCGGGAGGCGGGGTCGGTGGTCGAGCCGTGCGCCGAGGCGGTGCCGCTCAGGGGCACGACGCAGAGCATGGTCAGGGACGTGAGCAGGATCAGGGCGCGCTTCGCCCAGCGTCGCGGTGCTCGTCGGGGCATTGTGCGGTCTCCGTGTTCCGGTCGGGGTCCGGGGGTGGGGAGCGCTCCGGTGCGCGACGGTATCTGACTGCTGGAGTACGGCCAAGTGATGGGGTTTCGTCAAACGGGTTCGCTGCCGAGCACTGGAGCGGGTGAGCAGCGGAAAGGGCTTTCCGGAGTTATGTCAGAGGATTGAAACTTTCAACTCGTTCGATTTACTCCGTATCTATGGGTGATTGCGGTGAAACTTAAAGTGAGGGAATAGGGGGAAGTAGCATGTGAGCGAGGGCGAGACTCCCGATACTGAGCGGGTGACCACATTGGCGGCGATCGAACCGGGCAGGCCGCAACCGTTCCTGCCCACAGGGCGGTCCTTCACGGTCGATGACCTGCTCGAGTTTCCCGACGACGGAAACCGCTACGAGCTCTTCAACGGGAGCCTGCTGGTGAGCCCTTCCCCCACCCCCATGCACCAGCTGGTGATCACCAACGTGATGGTCGCCCTGCAGGCCGCGGCGCCGCCGCACCTGGTGACGCTGACGGCCGCCAACTTGCGGGTGTCGGAGAAGGACTACTACATTCCGGACGTCGTGGTCGTGTCGAGGAGTTCGGTGCGGACCGTGCGGCTCATGTTCGCCCCGCAGGATCTGCTGCTCGCGGTGGAGGTGGGCAGCCCGAGCACCCGCATGCGGGACGAGGACCTGAAGGCCAAGACGTATGCGCAGGCCGGCATTCCCGTTTACTGGCGGGTCGAGCCGGACGAAGGGCCCGCCCTCTACGTCTATGAGCTCGACGGTGACCACTACGGCCCGCCGGCCGTGCACAAGGCCGGCGTCGTGGCGAAGCTGACGCGACCGTTCGAGGTGGGTCTCGATCCCGCTCAGCTGCTCGACTGACCTCGAGATGACGGTGATCGAGCCGGACGGGCGTCGCGTGGCTTCGTACACGGTCGGGGATCTGTTCGATCTTCCCGATGACGGAAACCGGTACGAGCTCTGCGACGGCGTTCTCCTGACGACTCCCGTCCCCGCTCCCCTGCACCAGCGGATCGTCTGCCGGCTGCTGGGCATTCTCGACGACGCCCTGCCGGACGAGCTGGAGGCGTTGCCGGCGGTGAATGTGCGGGTGTCCGGTAGGGACTTCTACATTCCCGATCTCGTCGTCGTTCACGAGAAGTCGGTGGAGAGGGTCGGGCTCATGTTCTCGCCTCGGGACTTGCTGCTCGTCGTAGAAGTCTGCAGCCCGAGCACCATGAAACAGGACGAGGGCCTCAAAGCGGTCGCATACGCCCAGGCGGGTATCCCCTCCTACTGGCGGATCGAACCGGATGAGGGACCGGCTCTCTACGTCTACGAGCTGAAGGGTGACCGTTACGAGCCCCCGGTCGTGCACAAGGCCGGTGCCGTGGCGAGGATGGCGGTGCCTGTCGCGGTCGAGTTCGATCCCGCCGTGCTCTGCGTGAGGCGCTGACCTGGACCCCGGTACTGCCGGCCCCCTCCTGCCGGGAGTGCCCGGGGTCCAGGAGTTTCACTGGTCGCCGGGCGGGCCCTTGGCGGCCAGGGAGGTGTAGACGGTCACCTCGTCGGGGCTCACCAGGCCGTCCTGGATGGCGCAGATGAGCAGTTTCTCCTTGGTGGGCGCGGGCCTTCCGGCCGCCGCGTATTTGACCCGCGCCCGGTCGATGTACTGCCGCACCGTCCGTTCCTTGATCCCCATGCGCGCCGCCACCGACGCCTTGGACATGGACTGGAACCAGTACAGCAGCGCCGCCCGTTCCTTGTCGGACAGCTGTGGCCGGTGCGGGCCCTCGTCGGTCGCGATGGCCTGGGCCATCGGCGGGGTGACGGAGGGCCGGTCGGCGGCCACCTCCAGGATGGTCTCCAGGCAGGACTCCTTGGTCGCGCGGCCCTTGCCGATGAAGGCCGAGGCGCCGGCGTCCAGCACCTTGCGGACGATCTCCGGCTCCTCGTGCTCCGAGAAGACGATCACCCGCTGCCCGCCCGCGCATAACTCCCCGACCCGGTCGACGACCATGGTGCCGTTGAGGTTGAGGTCGAGCAGCAGCACGTCGGCGGCGATGCCGCGGACGGACTCGATGGTGGGCCCCTGCACGACCAGCTCGATCGGGCCCGGCGGGCCGAACCACGACCGTACGCCGTCCACGACGACCTGGTGGTCCTCCACCAGGGCGACCGTCACGGGCCCTCCCAGATGCTGTTGACCCATATCTCACCTCCCTGCCGCTGGTAGCTCACGACGACGCCGCTGGCCTCACGTACGGGGGTCGAGCTGATGGGCAGATCCTCGTTGTCGGCCACGACCGCCACGCTCACCATCGTGGACATCGCGGAAACCGTTACCCTCGCCCGCGAGATCGCCCCGTCGAGCGCCCGGACGGGAGCTCTGAGGAGGTCCTCGCGCACGCCGTTCGGCAGGGCGGGCAGGTGATCCCCGAACGGCGGCGCCGTGACGAGGACCTGCCGCCGCTCGGCCGCGTCGATGCGTTCGCGCAGCACGGCGACGAGCTCGTCGGGTACGTCCTCCCGCTCGGTGATGAGCCGGCGCAGCCGCATGGCGCCCGCGGTGCAGTCCTCGCGCACCCGGGGATCGCCCGGGTCGGCGCCGTCGGCGAGCTGGGTGAGCAGGGACTCGGCCACGTCGCGGATGGCCTCGTAGCGGCGCAGCCGGTCGGTGTGGATGCGCTGGGCCGACTCGCGCCAGGCGTCGTCGGCGGCCAGCTTGCGGGCCAGCAGCACGGTGTCCTCGGCGCGGGCGCGCAGCATGTGGCAGCCGGCCATGTAGCCGAGCTGCATGGTGACGCCCCCGGCGATGACGACGAGGTACTTGGCGATGGAGACGCGGTCGAGCGAGCCGGAGACGGCCATCGCGGCCAGCATGATGCCGGCGTTGGCGGCCAGGAAGGCGACGATCTCGCCGCGCCAGCGCGGCCGGTTCCAGGTGAGCATGACGCCGATCCAGCCGATGGAGCCGAACCCCCAGTCGCTGATGCCGAGCAGCTCGTCCGGGCGGGAGGCGACGATGACCGCGACCTCCACGGCCAGGGTGGCGAGCGCGAGTTCGAGGATCCGGTCCGGGCCCCGGGAGGTGCGGGACAGGGCCAGCGCGCCGACGGCGAAGACGACGGAGTAGACGATCCAGGCGGCGAGCGCCAGCAGCGGCCAGCGGAAGGAGCTCCAGCCGGTGAGGGTGACGGTGAGGTCGTAGCCGAGGTGCCAGACCCCGGCGATGACGACGGCGCCGAGCGCGGTGTAGCGGGCGTAGCGCTGGGCGATCTGCTCGATCTCCTCGGTCATGGCCGCCACCAGAGGATCACCCGGGTGCCCCGGTCGCCGGAGGAGATCTGCGCGCCGCCGTTCGGCAGGGAGCGCATGGTGTCGAGGATGGAGCCGCGCACGCCGAACCGGTCGGGTGGCAGGCGGTGCTGGTCGAAGCCCCGGCCGGCGTCGGCGATCTCGACGTGGATCTCTCCGTCGCGCCGTTCCGAGCTCAGGTCGGCCTCCTGGACGCCGGCGTGCAGGGCGACGTTGGCCAGCGCCTCGGTGACGGCGCGGGCGAAGCGTTCCGCGACGTCGCCGGGCACGGTCTCGGGGGTCAGGCTGCGGTGCACGTCCAGGCCGGTGGCGCGGCCGGCCACCTCGTCGAGCAGCGTGTCCAGGGCGATCGGGGCGGGGTCGGCGCCCGGCTGGTCGCGCAGCTTGTCGAGGGCGGCCAGGTCGGTGGCCACCTGGGCGCGCAGGGTCGGTGAGGGCTCGTCGTAGGTACCCAGGCCGACCATGGTCAGCGTGTGCAGGGAGGTCTCGTGGACGCTGCCGACCTGGCGCAGTTCGTCCTCGCGGCGCAGTCGTTCCACCATGAGGGAGATCTCGGCGCGGGCGCTCTCGCGCAGGAACGTGTCGGCCGAGGCGGCCGAGCGGCGCAGCAGCGTCATGAGCAGCACGATGGCCAGCAGCTGGACGAGGTGGATGCCGAGGGTGGTGTGCACGTCGCCGGAGGGGGTGGCCAGCCGCACGCCGACGGCGAACGCCGCGGCCACGGCGAACCCGACGGGGACGGCCGTGCGCGGCCTCCACGTGACTCCGGCCATGACGACGGTCATCGTGACCAGCCCCGCGACCCAGCTGGACCCCGTGAAGAGCGCCTCGGGCGCCACGAGGTGGATCTGCGCCAGGCACAACGCGACGGTGATGGCCACATCACCGGCCACCAGCAGGTGAGGCAGTGGCCGCTTGCGCCAGAACACGCGGGCGAACAGCGCCGTCCAGGTGAAGTGGAGCACGAGCATGGGCGCGAGCCAGCGGAAGTCGACCGGCGGGACGGCACCGAACAGCGCCGCCACGACGGCCACCGAGCCCACCGCGCTCCGTGCGCCGGCCGCCGTCCTCGCGACGGCCTGGTCCAATTGCCTGCTGGCCGAGTCGTATCTCGTGGAGCCGGAATGAACCATGAGCCGTCCGCACGCGATATGGGCATAAGACGGGTCTCACGATAACGCAGGGAAGCATGGGTAAAAAGCTACGGAAAAGGGTTTCTCCGCGTTTTACCGAAATTCCGGTAATTGGCGTCATGGGTCGCATGGCTGTTTGTCCTCGGGCCGGCTCTGTTGCGGTCTTCACCGCCCTCCCCGAACCCTGTCCCGGGCCGCCCCCACCGGCATGACGGCTGATCGGCCGTCATGGTGCTACGACGGCCGATCGGCCGTCAGTCGCGTCCCTTCTCACAGGCGTGTACTGGGACGCGTGTGGCCGCGAAAGATCGCGGCGGGGAGGGGACCTCATGACGGTGTTCGTGATCACGTTCCTGCTGGGCTGCCTGTCCGTGATGACGGTCAGGGGCCGGAAGGGGAACTGGCCGGCGGGGATGCCGGTGGCACGGCCGCGCCTGGTGGCGGTGGGGGGCACGTACGAGGGGACGCGCGGCCGGCCGTCCGACGCGTACGTCGTCCAGGAGCGGTTGATCGCGGCGGCCAGCGGGGCCGTCGGGGCGGAGCCGGCGCACCCGGCCGCCGCGCTGGCCCTTGGGGCGGTCGTCACCGAACGGCCGCAGCACGCCGGCACGATGGAGCGGGACCTGCGCGGCTGCGCGCAGGCGGCGCACCGGGCGGTGCGGGCCGCGGCGCTGCGCGACCCCGCCTGTCCCGAGCTGGCCAGCACGCTCGACCTGGTCGTGCTCGACCGGACCGAGATCCCCCGGTTGCGGTACGCGCACATCGGCGACGGGGGGATCTGGCACTGCCCCAAGGGCGGGGAGCCGCGCCTGGTCACGACGGCGTGGCAGGGCTCGGGGCCGCGCGGGGTCGGCCTGCCGGCCGCCGAGCCGGAGATCGGCACGCTGATACTGCGTCCAGGGGACCGGATCGCGCTCGTCAGCGACGGGGCGGTCAGGACGCTCGGGGAGGTGCGGACGAAGCAGCTGCTGGGGGGCGGCGCGTCGCCGAGCGCCTGTCTCGACCGTCTGTACGACGAGATGGCCGCCGCGGAGCCCAAGGACGACGCCACGGTGGTCATCGCCGAGTTCGTGACGGCGTGACGAGTGTGACCGCGCGAACCAGGTGAAACGGGGTGAACCGGGTGATTGCGCGAACCGCGGGAACCAGGCGAACGGGGCGTGAACAATACGACCAAATGGGGGCGGCGATCGTGCCGATGATCCGGTTGACCTAGGATCGCTCATGTGAGCGCACCACACGGCATCAACCCGAACATTCCTCACTCCGCCCGGGTCTACGACTACTGGCTGGGCGGGAAGGACAATTTCGAGGCCGATCGCCGGGTGGCGGAGCAGACCATGGCCGCGGTGCCGGGCATCCGCGAGAGCGCCCGCAACAACCGGGCCTTCCTCGGCCGCGCGGTGCGCCACCTCGCCCGGCTGGGCGTGCGCCAGTTCCTCGATCTCGGGACCGGCATCCCCAGCCAGGGCAACACCCACGAGGTGGCGCAGGCCGAGGCGCCGGACGCCCGGGTGGTCTACGTCGACAACGACCCGATCGTGATGGCGCACGCGCGGGCGCTGCTCACCAGCACGCCCGAGGGCAGGACGGCCTACATCGAGGCCGACGTCCGCGAGCCGCGCACCATCCTGAAACACCCCGACGTGCTCGGCACCCTCGACTTCGACCAGCCGATCGCGCTCGTCATGGTGGCGATCCTCATGCACATCTCCGACGACGACGATCCGGGCGGGCTGGTCAAGGCCTACGCGCAGGCCCTGCCGCCGGGCAGCTTCCTGGTGCTCAGCCACCTGACGCTCGACCTGGTGTCCAAGGAGACCGCGGAGGACTACCTGGAGGCCACCCGGCCGCAGGCGATGCACAGGACGCCGCGGACCGGCGAGCAGATCGCCCGCTACTTCGACGGGTTCGAGCTGGTCGAGCCGGGCCTGGTCGCGGTCTCCGAGTGGCACGACACGCCGCTCTTCCCCGACCCGGCGGCCTGGATGTACGCCGGGGTCGGCCGCAAGCCGTGACGGCGGGCCGCGCGCCGTCACGTTCCAAAGCGGTTTAAGGTTCAAGCTGTGGATCAGTTCGGGGACAGGACAGCGCGGTGAGCGCGGCGGTCGGGGTCGAGCAGCCCGTGGCCGGTGAGCGGCCGAGATCGAAACGGCGCCGCCGGCGGTGGCTGAGCTGGACGGTCGTCACGCTGCTCGCGTCGTGGGCCGTGATCAGGGCCGGCGGCTGGGAGCAGGGCTCGTTCCTGACGCAGCTCATGACCGTGACCCCGTACGGCGCGGGGCTGGCCGCCCTGACCGCGCTGCTGTCGCTGCTGCGGCGCAACCGCCGGGCCGCGCTGGCCGCCGCGCTCGTGTGCGTGGCCATGGTGGCGCTGGTGGTGCCGCGCACGGTGAGCGCCGAGCAGCCGGCGACGCGGGGCGCGTCGCTGCGGGTGCTGACGGTGAACCTGTTCGGGCGCGGTGACGCGGCGACGGTGGTCGATCTGGTCCGCCGGTACGACGTCGAGGTGTTCAGCGCCCTGGAGCTGACCTACGCCGAGGCCGAACGGCTGGACGCGGCCGGGCTGAAGCAGCTGCTCCCGTACCGGGTGCTGCAGGCCGAGTGGGGGGCGACCGGCAGCGGCATCTATTCCAAGCATCCGGTGACGAAGCTGACCGGGCTGTTCACGCCGATCGGGCACAACATGCCGGCCGCCACCGTGGCGCTGCCCGGGGGCGGCGAGGTGCAGTTCGTGGCCGTGCATCCGAACCCGCCGCTCGGGCGCATGGAGCGGGAGTGGAACGCCGCCCTGCGCGGCCTGCCGCCCGCCTCGCCCACGGCGATCAGGGTGCTGGCCGGCGACTTCAACGCCAGCCTCGACCACCGCGCCTTCCGCGACCTGCTCGACCGGGGCTACGTGGACGCGGCCGACCAGCTGGGCCAGGGGCTCACCCCGACGTGGCCGAACTTCCGGCCGATGCCGCCGATCATCTCCATCGACCACGTGCTGGCGGATCGGAGGGTGGCGGTGCGCCGGGTGGAGGTCCTGGACGTGCCGAGGACCGACCATCGCGGCGTCTTCGCCGAGCTCCGCCTCCCCTGACACGCGCCGTCTCCAGGCGTTCGCCGGATGGAGTAAGGGCGGTGTCACCTGCCGGTAAGTTAGAAAGCGTGTTCGAGCATGGCATCGTCTCCTGGTGCCCGGGGCCCGTCCCATTTCCAGGAGGAGATCGCTCATGCCCGCACGCACGTCCTTACGCACGCTGGCGCTCGCGCTGGTGAGCGCCACCGCGCTCGCCGTCCCCGCCCTGCCCGCCACCGCCACCGAAGCCGCCGCCGAAGCCGCGTCCACCGGCGGCCCCAGTGTGGTGGTCCGGTGGAACCAGGCGCTGCTGACGGCCATCCGCACCGGAACGCTCGGCCCGCCGATGGTGGCCAGGGCGCTCGCCGTCACGCACACCTGCGCCTACGACGCCTGGGCCGCCTACGACGCGGTCGCCGTCGGCACCCGGCTCGGCGGCTCGCTCCGGCGTCCCCCGGCGGAGCACACCGAGGCGAACAAGGCGGAGGCGATCAGCTTCGCCGCCCACCTCGCGGCGGTGGACCTCTATCCGGCGCAGCGGGCGGGCTTCGACGCCCTGATGAACGAGCTGGGCTACGATCCGGCGAATCCGTCGAGCCAGGCGGCCCGCACCGGCGTGGCCGCGTGCCAGGCGGTGCTCGACCACCGGCACGCCGACGGCTCCAACCAGGGCAACGGCTACGCCGACACCTCCGGCTACGCGCCGGTCAACGCTCCCGTCGTCGTGGCCGAGCCGCTGACCACGCTGAACGCTCCCGGCCGGTGGGCGCCGCTGACGTACGTCAACCGGGCCGGAGCGGTCGTGACGCCGCCGTTCCTGGCGCCGCACTGGGGCGGGGTGGCCTCCTTCAGCGGCGCGGCGAAGTCACTCGCCGACCGGGTGCCGGCGCCGCACGCGTACGGCTCGGCGGGGTTCCGGGCGCAGGCCGCCGAGATCGTCTCCGGTACGGCCGCGCTGGACGACAGGAAGAAGGCGATCTCCGAGTACTGGTCCGACGGGCCCAGCAGCGAAACGCCGCCCGGCCACTGGTGCCTGTTCGCCCAGCAGGTCTCGGCGCGCGACCGGCACGGCGTCGACCAGGACGCCAAGCTGTTCTTCGCGCTGGCCAACTCGGTCATGGACGCCGGCATCGCCTCGTGGGAGGTCAAGCGCGACCACGACTCGGCCCGGCCGATCACCGCGATCCGCTACCTGTACCAGGGGCAGAGCATCCCGACGTGGGGCGGACGGACGGTCGAGGGGGCGCTGTGGACGCCGTACCAGCCGGCGACGTTCCCGACGCCGCCGTTCGGCGAGTACGTGTCGGGGCACAGCACGTTCAGCGCGGCGGCGGCCGAGGTGCTCAGGCGCTTCACCGGGAGCGACGCGTTCGGCGGGCAGGCGGTGGTCGCCCAGGGGTCGTCGCTCATCGAGCCGGGGGTGACGCCCGCGCGGGACGTGACGTTGCGCTGGCGTACGTTCACGGACGCCGCCACGGAGGCCGGGCTGTCGCGCCGGTACGGCGGCATCCACTTCCGCCTCGGTGACGAGCAGGGCCGCGCCCTGGGCAGCGCGGTCGGCACGGCGGCATGGGAGCGCGCCAAGAGCTACTGGTCCGGGCGCCACTGAGCCCCGGGAACTGAGCGGTGCGGGACCGCGCCAAGAGCTGAGCGGCGTGGACCACGCCAAGAGCCGCTGCTGAGCGGCGGGCGCCCGCTTCCCGGGTCCGGGGAGCGGGCGCCTTCGTGCTGCGGAAGGTCAGGCCGCGCTCTCCTCGGCCTGCCTGTTGAGCGTTTCGAGGTCGAACGCGCCCGACTTGACGGCCGCGGTGAACGCCTCCCAGTCACGGCGAGGAACTTCCAGCACCGTGTCCGGGTTGTCCGCGTGGATGATCTCCACGTGGTCGTTGATCCGCTTCGCCGCGACGCGGCTGGCGTCTTGTGTCATCTGCAGCACTCCTTTCGGTGCATTGCGGGCTCCACCCCGGTCCTCCATTCGCAGGAGAACCGGGGCGGTTGCGGGCAGCCTTCCATCTCCGCAAGGCCGCCTGCCACCGCTCCGCCCAACCCGGCGGGGAGAAAACCCCACTCCCAGGTGACGATCTATTGACCTCGGTACCAGAAATGCCCCCCTGGTCAGGGGGAAGCGGCCTGGGAAGCGCGCCGGGAGGCGGGCGGGGGCAACGGAGCTTGTAAGGGACTTTCAAGTCAGAAGTTAGTGAAGAGGCGTAGCTTCCCCGTTCCAAAGAGGGACACAGCTTTACAGAAGAGGACAAGGCATGAACTTGACCGCAGAGGCGACACGCCCCCTCGAAAGCCGCACCGTCCGCATCACATAGGGGCCGTTTTTGGATGTTTCTAGCATTGTTGAAGCATTCCTCCGGCGATGTCTTACCTGTCTACTGTCCTACCTGTGGGGGCCCAAGTACCAAGGACCAGCGGGTGGAGTGAGCTGCGCCTGAGCTCCACACCGAAGCTGAACATCTCGATCTCGCCGAGTCTCACCGCCCTTGCCATGCTCATCGACGCCGTCGCCGGCCGCCGCCGCGGCCTGCCCGAGCTGTGGCGGCGGGCGATCGGCTCCCGGGTCGGCCCGCTCGGCCACGAGGCCGTACGCCCGCTGGCCGCTCCCGGTTGCTCGCTGGGGCCGGACAGCCTGGTGCCGCACTCCCCCATCGGGGGTGACGTCTCCGTGCCGGCCCAGGTCGCCGCCCTGCACGACCTGTCGCCCGACGCCTTCCTCGCGGACCTGGAGCGTACGTACAGAACGGACGCGCCGCCCGTGCAGTGGCGGGCGGCGGCCGAGCGGCCCGCTCGCTGGCTGCACGGCTACGCCAGTGCCCTGGCCGACGTCTGGAACACCGTCGAACCGCTGTGGAAGCGCGCCCGGCCGCTGCTCGACAGGGAGGTCGAGCGGGTCGGCGTGACGACCGTGCGCGGCGGGCCCGAGCTGCTGCTCGGGGCGCTCGGCGAACGCATCGTGCACGTGGAGGGCGGCCTGCGCTTCCCCGGCTCGCCCGCCGGCACGTACGAGCTGGGCGAGCGCACGCTGGTCCTGACGCCGATGCTGGCCGGCCGGGACGCGCTCGTGCTCGGCCTGGACGACCCCGGCGCGGTGTGGATCGCCTACCCCGTGCCCGGCGCGGACTCCCTGTGGCGCAAGCCCGTCGCCCCGGCGGTGGACGAGCTGTCGGCGCTGGTGGGGCCGGTCCGCGCGGACCTGCTCTGCGCGCTGGACCAGCCGATGACGATGTCCATGCTGGCGACGGACATGAAGATCGCGCCCAGCGGGCTCACCTACCACTGCGACCGGCTGCGCGCCGGGCGGCTGATCACCCGCGAGCGGCGCGGCCGTGAGGTGTGGATCGCCCGCACCAACCGGGCGGACGAGCTGCTGGAGCTGTTCCGCTGCTGAGGCGCCGGGGGAACCGGTGCGGGCTGTCGCGGCTGCTGTTCGCCGCCGAGCACGAGGTGCGGGCTACCGCGGCTGCTGATCGCCGCCGAGCACGAGGTGCGGGCTACCGCGGCTGCTGATCGCCGCCGATCGCGGGCCTGGCGGCCCGTGCCGGGTCCAGCACCGGGCCCTCGGGGATGAGCTGGAGCACGTTCAGCGGCACGGGGGCGGCCTGGGCGGCGGTGTAGCCCAGCCTGGTCAGCACGTCGGCGCCGGGCACGGCGTAGCGGCGGCCCTCGGGGGTGACCAGGTAGAAGGACTGCACGGCCTTGAGCTGGCCGTCACCCGGCAGCACCCCGGCCAGGACGGCGCGACCGGCCGGCAGGCGGACCAGGTCGGTGGCGTCGCCGTGCGCGGCGGGCAGCGTGGCGCCGGTGGTGACGCGGACGCGGGTGGAGCCGGTGCCGGTCTCCGCGTAGACCACGCAGATCGGGCGCGCCGGGTCGTAGGCGGTCATCCGCGGCAGCACGGCGGGCAGCCCGTCGGCGGGCAGGGCGGTACGGGAGCGGGGGGCGGCGTTGGCGGTGGCGGCGTCCACCCGGATCTCCTCGACCGCGCCACCGCCGTAGGCGGACCTGCTGTCGGGGTCGCTCAGCAGCAGCGCGGCCTGCCCCTGGGTGATGGGGGCCAGGCCGTCGGCGAGCAGCACGTACCAGCGGTCCTCTCCGCCCGCCACGGCGCCGGCCAGGAACACCTGCCCCACCGCCGCCGCTTTGCCGCCCGGCCCGGTCACCGGGCGGCCCCGTCCGGGGATGGCGGGGGCGGCCAGGTCGGGCCCTTCCGGCAGCGCGTTCAGCCAGGCCACCGGCACGGCGGCCGGGTCGGCGGCGGTGAGGCCGCCGGCGATGCCGGCCGGCACGCGCATGCGGGTGCCGCGCCAGATCGCCCACGTCTGGCCGCCCACGCCGACCAGCGTCGCCTCCCCCTCGACGACCGGCATTCCGCCCAGGTCGCGTCCCGCGACCAGCATCACGTACGGCTCGCGCCCGGTCGGCTCGGCCCGCTCCCGCACGCACGCCGACCAGGGGCCCTTGGCCAGGTTCGCCGGGTCGGGCAGCGAGTCGGGCGCGCCGGGGATGCCGATGGCCGCACCGCGCTCGTACGTGGCCAGCGCCTGCCTGGCCACGACCCGCTCCTTGATCTGCCCGGCGTCGAGGACGAGGCGGGCGGAGGCGTAGTTGGCGACGGGGATGAGCCGGCGCTGGTCCTGGCTGTAGACGAAGCGTGCCCCTGTCTCGCGCTCGATGATCAGCGTGCCGGGGTCCTCCAGAGCCCTGGTGCCGCCGGGGCGCAGCAGGCCGTAGACGGCGAAGCCGACGCAGAGCAGGACCGCGACCATGACGCCGGCCAGGAACCCGATGTTCTGCCGGCGCAGCGGCCACTCCGGCAGGTTGGGCCGGCCGCGCAGCAGGGCCAGCCCGACGCGCTGCACGGTGAGGCGGTAGGCCTGGTAAAGATCGCGCTGGTTGTGCACTCCGCCCCTCCCGGCGCGGGCCGGGTCAGCCGACCAGGCCGCGGATGGTCTCGTACAGGTTCATCACGGCCAGGGCGAGCGGCACCAGCGCGATCATCAGCAGGATGTCGACGATGTCGCCCGCGCGGCCCCAGAACGGCGACGGCCGCCCGGTCGTGAGCCACAGCGCCGTCCCCGCCACGGCCAGGGCCAGCGCCACGAGCCCCGGCACGATCACGTACAGGACGGTCCCGTCCGCGGCGGCGAGCGTCGCGGCCCCGGCCGGCAGGAGCACGCCGAGCAGGGTCGCGGCCGTCAGCCAGGCCCGCTGGCCGCGGCCCTCGAAGACGCGGGCCCGCAGGAGCAGCGACAGCGAGAGCGCCGCGCTCATCGCGAGCGAGGCCCAGGTGCCCTCCAGCACGAGCAGCACCTGCGCGCCCAGCACCACCAGCGCCACCGCGCCGAGCAGCCCCGAGCAGAAGCGGTCGGCGAGCACGGTCTTGTCGATCACCATCGCGCCGTCCAGGTCGCCGCTCTCTTGGCGCAGTTCCTCCGCCGTGGCCGGCAGCGCGGGCAGCGGCATCCCGGCCAGCCGGAACGACAGTGAGGGGATGGTCGTGCTCAGCCCGACGGCGAGCGCGGCCAGCACCGCCGCCACCCCGGCCGGGGGCAGGTCGAAGGCCATGACGACGCCGGCGCCCAGCAGCCCGCAGAGCGCGGCGGCGGCCACGCCGAGGAACGCGGGCAGCCCCCGCGCCACCGCGAACCCGGTCGCCGTGGCCAGCATCAGCGTCACGCCGCAGGCGGAGAGCAGGGTGTCCGGCTGGACGAGCGCCTGCGCCGAGGCCGGTCCGACGAGGCCGGCGACGAAGCCGTAGGGCAGGGCCGCGTACCCGATGACCGTTCCCGCTCCGGCGTCGTCCATGGCCCGGGACAGCGCCGCGGCCACCAGCAGCAGGACCAGCGCCACGACCCCGGCGACCAGCGCGGCGGGCGGCCACGGCGGGCCGGCCGTCAGCGGCGCCGCCGCGCCGAGCCCGAGCAGGGCGACGGCTCCGCGCAGGCCGTAACTCCTGGTCGCGGCCGGCTGCCAGCGTCCCGTGCGCTCCAGGACGCCGGTCGCGACCGCGTCGGCGACGTCGTCGAAGACGGCCTCGGGCAGCTCGTGGCCGCGCGGGCGCAGGTGCAGCAGCTCGCCGTCGTGCACGGCCAGCTCGGACAGGGTCGCGTCCGGGTCGAACGGCGGCGCGCCGAGCCGCTGGAGCACCCAGCCGCCGTGGGCCAGGCCCGCCTCGGCCAGCCCCTCGCCTGCGATGCGCAGGAGCGTCGGCAGCAGGTTGCCCAGCGGGATGTCCGATGGCAGGCCCAGGTCCAGGAAGCCGCGCGGGGTCACGACGGTGACCCGGCACAGGTCGGTTCCGGTGGCGCTCACCCGGATGAGTGTAGGGAGCGGGTTCGCGCCGTGACGGGCGAAAAACGTTCAGGAATTTTGAAATGTCGCCTATATCCCTACGTCAGACGCTTACATGAGGCTGGTGAGCGGCAGCCTGATCGTGATCCGCCGGCCGGAGCGGCGCGAGCCGCCGGAGTCTCCGGCGGGAGAGGTCCTCCTCGAACCCCCGCCCGAGATCCCGGAGACCGTGACGGGCGGCGGGCTGACGCAGTTGCTCACGTACCTGCCGATGATCGCGGGCGCGGGGGCGATGGCGCTCATGTTCACCGGCGGCTCCACCGGCAACCCGATCATGCTGGTCTCCAGCGGCCTGTTCGCGATCTCGATGGCCGGCATGAGCGTCGGCCAGCTGATGCGCACCGCCGGGGAGCGCAGGAACCAGCTCAACGGCCGGCGCCGCGACTACTACCGCTATCTGGAGCAGGTCAGGAAGCGGGTCCGGGCGGCCGCCGGGCAGCAGCGCCGCGCCATGACCTGGATCCATCCCGACCCCTCCGCCCTGTGGTCGCTGGTGATGACCACCCGGCTGTGGGAGCGCAGGCCGCACGACGACGACTTCGTCCAGGTCAGGATCGCCACCTCGGCGCAGCGGCTCTCGCTGCCGCTGATCCCGCCCGAGACCGGGCCGGTCGAGGACCTGGACCCGATGACGGCGGGCGCGCTGCGCCGGTTCGTGCGCACGCACGCCACCGTCCCCGGGCTGCCGGTGGCGCTGGCGCTGCACTCGTTCGCGCGGATCGTGCTGAGCGGGGATCCCTTGGTGGCGCGCGACCTGGTCCGGGCCGCGCTGGCCCAGGCGGCGGCGCTGCACTCCCCCGACGACCTGCGGATCTCCGTGTGCGCGGGGTCCGGCGCCGCGCGGGACTGGGAGCCGGTGAAGTGGCTGCCGCACGCGCTGCACCCCTCGGAGGAGGACGGCGCCGGACCCGTCCGGCTGGTCGTGGGCGACCTGGGCGAGCTGGACCTCCTGCTGGGATTCGAGCTGAAGGACCGGCCCCGGTTCAGCAAGGGGCTCGCGGCGGACGCGGTGCCGTACCACGTCGTGGTCGTGGACGGCGGCACGGTGCCGGCGGGCAGCCGGCTCGCGCAGGACGTCATCGAGGGCGTGACCGTGATCGACCTCAGCGGCGCCACCCCGCCCGCGCCCGCGCCGCTCACCCTGCGCCTGGAGGCGGGACCGGAGGAGCTGGTCAGGATCGGCGCGGACGAGCTGGGCAACGAGGTCGGAACCGGGCTGGGCCGCCCCGACCGGATGGCCGCGCCCGCGTTCGCCGCGCTGGCCAGGCAGCTCGCGCCGATGCGGACCGGCACGGGCGGCGGGGAGGAGCGGCAGGACGTCCTCGCCACCGACACCACGCTCACCGACCTGCTCAGGATCGGCGACGCGCACCGGATGTCCACGGCGGTGAGCTGGCAGCCCCGCCCGGCGCGCCACCGGCTGCGGGTGCCGATCGGGCTGGGCGCGGACGGCCAGCCCGTGGAGCTGGACATCAAGGAGGCGGCCCAGGGCGGCATGGGGCCGCACGGGCTCGTGGTGGGGGCGACCGGCTCGGGCAAGTCGGAGCTGCTGCGCACGCTCGTGCTCGCGCTGGCGATCACGCACTCCTCCGAGACGCTGAACTTCGTGCTCGTCGACTTCAAGGGCGGCGCCACGTTCCTCGGGCTGGACGCGCTGCCGCACGTGTCCGCGGTGATCACCAACCTGGAGGACGAGCTGCCGCTGGTCGACCGCATGCACGACGCGCTGCACGGCGAGCTGGTACGCCGGCAGGAGCTGCTGCGCTCGGCCGGGAACCACGCCTCGGTGCGCGACTACGAGCAGGCCCGCGAGCAGGGGGCCAAGCTGCGGCCGCTGCCGACGCTGTTCATCGTGCTGGACGAGTTCAGCGAGCTGCTGGCGGCCAAGCCCGAGTTCGCCGAGCTGTTCGTGATGATCGGGCGGCTCGGGCGTTCGCTCGGGGTGCACCTGCTGCTGGCCTCGCAGCGGCTGGAGGCGGGGCGGCTGCGCGGGCTGGACACGCACCTGTCGTACCGGATCGGGCTGCGCACCTTCTCGGCCGCCGAGAGCCGGGCGGTGCTGGGGGTGGCGGACGCCTACTCGCTGCCGCCCGAGCCGGGCAACGCTTACCTGATGTTCGAGACGACCGGGATGACGCGGTTCAAGGCCGCGTACGTGTCGGGGCCGTACCGGCCGGCCGAGGCGCGCGGCCCGGCCGGGCCGGCCCGCACGGGACACCGGGGCAAGATCGTCTGGTACGGCGCAGAACGCGTCCCGCTGCCGCCCGTCGCCGCCGCGCCCCCGGTCGTGGCCGACTCCAAGGGCAGGCAGGACAGCCTGCTGGACATCGTGGTGAAACGGCTGGAGGGCCAGGGCGCGCCGGCGCACCGGATCTGGCTGCCACCGCTGAGGGAGCCCGCCTCGCTCGACCGGCTCCTGCCGCCCGTCGAGGCCACGCCTACGCACGGGCTCACCGCGGCGGGGACGTCGGGCGAGCGGCCCGGGCGGCTGCACGCCGTCGCCGGGATCGTGGACAGCCCGTTCGACCAGCGGCGGGACCCGTACTGGCTGGATCTGTCGGGCGCGGCGGGCAACGTCGCGATCGTGGGCGCGCCGCAGACCGGCAAGAGCACGCTGCTGCGCACGCTGATCGCCTCGCTCGCGCTCACCCACACCCCGGAGGAGGTCCAGTTCTACTGCCTGGACTTCGGCGGCGGCACCCTGTCGGCGCTGTCCGGGCTGCCGCACGTCGGCGGCGTGGCGGCCCGCCTCGACGCCGACGCGGTGCGCAGGACCGTGGCCGAGATGAAGACGCTGCTGGAACGGCGCGAGCGGCTGTTCGTGGAGCGCGGGATCGACTCCATGGCCGCCTACCGCAGGATGGTCGCCTCCGGCGCCCACGAGGGCGACGGCTGGGGCGACGTGTTCCTCGTGGTGGACGGCTGGGCCACCCTGCGCCAGGAGTACGAGCTGCTCGAAGCCGACGTCGGCGACCTGGTCACGCGGGGCCTCGGCTTCGGCATCCACGTCGTCGGCACCGCCAACCGGTGGCTGGAGTTCCGCGCCGGGGTGCGCGAACTGCTCGCCACCCGGCTGGAGCTGCGGCTCGGCGACGCGTTCGACTCGGAGATCGACCGCAAGGCCGCCGCGAACGTGCCCGAGCGCACGCCAGGACGCGGCCTCACCCGCGAGTCGCTGCACTTCCTGGCCGCGCTGCCGCGCATCGACGGCCGCCGCACGCTCGACGACCTCGCCGACGGGGTCTCCGCCCTGGTACAGGCCGCGGCGGCGGCGTGGCCCGGGCGTCCCGCGCCGCCCGTACGGCTGCTGCCGGCCCTGCTGCCCGCGCACACGCTGCCCGCTCCCCCGGCCGAGGGCCCCATGCGGATCCCGGTCGGCATCGACGAGGCCGCACTCGCTCCCGTGCTGTTGGACTTCGACGCCGACCCGCACTTCGTGGTGCTCGGCGACACCGAGAGCGGCAAGAGCAACCTGCTGAAGGTGATCGCGCACGGCATCGCGGCCGCGCGCACGCCGCTGCGGGCGCGCTTCGTCGTCATCGACTACCGGCGCTCGCTGCTGGACGCCACCGACACCGGGCACCGCGTCGGCTACGCCGCGTCGAGCGCCGCCGCGACGACGCTGCTCAAGGGGGTGCAGGAGGTGCTGACCGAACGGCTGCCGCCGCCCGACCTCACCTCCGAGCAGCTGCGCACCCGGAGCTGGTGGACCGGGCAGGACCTGTACGTCATCGTGGACGACTACGACCTGGTGGCCACCTCCGCCAACCCCCTGGCCGTACTCGGCGACCTGCTGCCGCAGGCCAGGGACATCGGGCTGCACCTCGTGCTGGCCCGGGCCATGGGCGGGGCGGGGCGGGGCATGCTGGACCCGGTGGTGCGGCGGCTGAAGGAGATGAACTCGCCCGCCGTGCTGCTGTCGGGGCCGAGGGAGGAGGGGCAGCTCTTCGGCAACGTACGGCCGCGGCAGTTGCCCGCGGGGCGGGGGCTGCACGTGAACCGGCGTTCCGGCGAGAAGCTGATCCAGACCGCCTACCTGGCGCCATGAACGGTCGCGCGGCTCAGGTGCCCCAGCGGCGGACGTTGGCGTTCTCCGCGTCCCGCATGATCGCGGTCGCGTCGTGCAGCGACGGCCCGAGGCGCTGCATGGTGTCGCCCATGGCCTCCACCGCCTGGTTCCACTGGACCTTGGCGTCGAGGTAGACGGCCTTGGCCGGGCCGTCCCAGGTCTCCAGGACCTTGAGGTCGTCCTCCAGGTCGGCCAGTTCGCCGACGAGATTGGCGTAGGCGCGGCCGAGCTCGGCCGCGATCTCCTCCATCTCGTCGAAATTGGCGAGGATGATGTCGGGACCGGTCATGGTGAGCTCTCCTTCGCCCTAGATGGCGCCGCCGTTGAGGGACGACCTCAGTCTCGCGGCGACCTCGCTCGCGCTGGTGCTCGCCTCGGTGTACTGGACGTCGGTCGCCTTGAGGTTCTCGCCGATCCTGGCGAGGGCCTCGATGACCTTGGTGAACTGCGGGGTCCACTCGTTGAGCACCTGCGTGTAGACCGTGGCGGCCTCGCCCATCCAGGCGCCGCCGAGCGTCTCGGGGATCAGGGCGAGCCGGTTGCGGATCTGTTCCACGTTCCCGACGGCGATCTGTACGCGTTCCGCGGCACTGTGCTGGCTGCCCTCGGCATAAGTGGTCCTGTCTGCCACGGTTCACCTCTCGGCTCTCGTGAACCCGCTGTCGACCGGGTTCCGAATTTCTGGATCAACGTAGGCGGCGCTCGATGCCAGGGCTGTGGTTTCAACTTTCCTGTAAATGTTTTCCGGCCCCCGGCCCGCCGGCCCCCTGTTCATCGGCCCGCCGGGCCCGCCGCCTGGCTCTGGGCAGCGTCAACGCCAGGAAGACCGTCAGCGCCGTCACCCCGCCCGCGCCGGCCGTGATGCTGATCGCCAGGCCGCGCGTCCGCTCGTCGGGCACCGGCGCCGTGGCCAGGACGACGGGCGGCGCGGCGTCCCGGCTCTCCTCCGCCTCCGGCAGCACGGAGGTGACCGCCTGCAGCGGGTTGACCAGCCCGGCCCCGGTGCCCGCCGCTCCCCCGCCCTCGGCCGTCCGTTCCAGCCGGCGCTTGACCTGCCAGTGGTCGAGATCGGGATGCCGGGCCCTGACCAGGGCGGCGACGCCCGACACGAAGGGGGCGGCGAAGCTGGTGCCGTCCAGCCCCGTGCGGTAGCCGCCGCCCGTCCACGCGCTCGTCACCCCGGCGCCCGGCGCGGTCACCGAGACGCGGGTGACGTCGTTGGAGAAGCCCGGCTTCCCGCCGTCGGGCGAGGCCGCGCCCACCGCGATCACGCCGGGGTACTCGGCCGGGTAGGCGGGCGTGACCGCGCCGTCGTCCTGCTTGACGTTGCCGGCCGCCGCCACGATCACCGCGTCCCTGGCCTGCGCGTACGTCACCGCCGCCTTCAACTCGGGGGCGTCGTGGGCCTGCACGGACACGTTGATGACGTCCGCGCCCAGGTCGGCGGCCCGCCGGATGCCCCGCGCCAGCCGGGACACGTCCCCCGAGCGCCCTTCCGTCTGCTTGATCGACACGATCGCGGCGGCCGGCGCGACGCCCAGCACCGGGACGCCGCGCGAGGTGAGGTCGCGCCCCGCGATGATCCCGGCCACCGCCGTGCCGTGGCCCACGCAGTCGCGCGGGTCCGTGGCGGTCAGGTCCACCTGGCGGGTGACGGCGCCGGCGAGCTGGGGATGCGCGGCGTCCACACCGCTGTCCACGACGGCGACGGTGACGCCCTCGCCCCTGGTGAGCCGCCACACCCGCTCGAAACGCAGCCGCTCCTGCGGCCACGGCGTGCCGGTGACCTCCGCGACGCCCGGCTCCGGGTCGCAGCTGACCGGCCCGCCCGAGGCCGGGGCGGGGGTCAGGGCGAGCAGCAGGGCCGCGGCGCCGTGGAGAAGAGGCACGGTAGTGCCGTACCAGAGGAAGGGCACGACAGGGGAGTCTTCCGACACTCGCGCACTGTCGTGGCTCTCTTCCAAAAACCTTGAAATGACGCGTCATCCCGCGGTACGCCCGGTAGGCAGGTGTCGGCATGTCCGGCGACGTGTGGACGCGGAGAGAGCATGACGACACCTGAGGACGGCGGGGACAGCCAGCGGCCGACCGTCGGCAGGTCGTACCTGGAACGGGAGAAGCTCACCAGGACCTACGAGGGCGGAGGCTCGGGCGAGGAGTTCGACTACGAGGCGCACACCGTCGAGGACGCCTACGCCGACCACCTCGTCGACCACGGGAAGGGCGCCTACCCCGGCCAGAGCACGCTCACGCCGCCCGACCCGGACGGCGGCCGGTTGCTCGCCGCGCACCCGATCGACCCCGGCGCGCCGAAGAAGGAGCTGTTCGTCGACCTCGACGCCTACGAGGAC
The DNA here is from genome assembly GCF_035917475.1 of Nonomuraea fuscirosea. Classification (NCBI taxonomy): domain Bacteria; kingdom Bacillati; phylum Actinomycetota; class Actinomycetes; order Streptosporangiales; family Streptosporangiaceae; genus Nonomuraea; species Nonomuraea fuscirosea. The sequence continues at coordinate 7,331,522 of NZ_CP109074.1, forward strand.
CCGGCCACCGGCACGCCCCGGCCGTCGTCGCCGGTGGAACGGCTGCGCCAGGACCTCGACCGGCTCAAGGGCGCCGGCCAGGACACGGGCCTGAAGCTCCTGCTCGACCGGGCCCGGCTCGACCAGCGCGAGCTGGGCGCCTGGCAGGCCGCCGACGACCTGCGCGCGACCACGGACAAGGCGCACGCCGCGCTGGGCGGCGCGATCGACCGGCTGTGCACCGTGTACGAGTCCGTCATCCAGGCGCTCGACGCGACCGTGCAGACGGCCAAGGGGGCGGACCGGTCCCTCGCGAGCGACCGGCGGGCGCGTACATGAGCGACTTCTGGGAGGAGGCGCTCAGGGACGAGAACCGGGCGCCGCATCCCGACGGCACCCAGTCGCTCAACGGCGCGGACTCCGAGGACGCCGACGGCGTCGCCGCCCTCCTCCAGTCGACCGAGCCCGAGCAGATCGCCCGGGCCGGGCGCGACTACCTGGAGATCGCCCGCATGTGCGGGGAGTCGGTGGCGGAGCTGAGCGCGCAGGCCCGCGCCATCTCCGAGACGCTCGGCGGGGAGTCGCTGGAGGGCGTCTTCAGGACCCTGGGCGAGCTGCAGCGGGACCTGGCCAGGATCAGCGCCGCGGCCACCTCGGTCGGGACGCCGCTCGAATGGTACGGGGACAAGGTGCTGCGCTGGTTCAAGGACAACGTTCCCGGGACCGGCTCGGTCGGCCTCGATGACGACGTCTTCGACGCCTTCGGCAGCGTCGAGGACAACGGCCACGTCCTCGCGCGGCATCACCTCCGTCTGCTCAACGGGTACATGGGGGACGTGTACGGCGCCATCGCGCCCACCGTCGAGCAGCGCACGTCCGCGCCGGGGGCGGATCTGGGCCTGCCGTCGTCAGGGCGGGGGCTGGGCCTGCCCGGCGGCTCGTACTCGGGCAGCGGACTGACCTCCCCTTACGGTGATATATCCGGCTTTGGCTCCCCCTACGGCCCGGGGACCGGCGGCCCGGACCTCCCCGGCCTCCGCCAACCGCAGGACCCGTCCCTCACGGATCCCTCCCTGGGCGACCCCTCCCTGCGCGACCCCTCCCTGCGTGACCCGTCGCTCCAGGACCCGTCGCTCTCCGGCGGCCAGAACCCGGGTGTCCAGAGTCCCGGTGTCCAGCACCCCTCGCTGCCGAACCCGGACATGCCTGGCATGTCCCCTCCCTCGCTCGACCCGCCCGGCGGGCTGTCGCAGCCGCCGTCCACGACGGACCTGTCCAGCCTGCCACCGTCCGCCCTGCCGACGTCGAACCTGCCGCCGGCCGTCTCCGGCACCACCACGCTCCCGCCCACCGGCAACGGGCCCGGCGTCACCTCGGGCGCCACCCCCGTGGCCCCGTTCGGCGTCAGCGTGCCCAAGCCATTGGCCGCCGGAGCGGGGCTCGGGCTGAACGGGATGCCCATGGGCATGCTGCCGCCGTTCGGCGCGACTGGGGCCGGGGCCGGGCAGGAGCGCGAACGGGAGCGGACCAGGATGGCGCTGGTGGAGGACGAGGCGTTCGAGTCCGACGACCTGGGCGGCCCGCCGGTGATCGCATGAGCGCGGCGGCATGAGGCGATGGACCGCGCGAGCGGGGCGACATGGGCGACGGTCGTATGAGCGTGGTGCGGCGATGAGCGTGGTGTGCCGGTGGGTGTGATCGCCGAGCGGGTGCGCGGTTACCGGCTGCTGGAGCGGGCCGGGCAGGACGGGCCCTGGACCACGTACCTGGCGCGGACCGCGGCTTCCGGCGAGGGAGGCCGGCCGGGCGGCGAGGTGCTGGTCAAGACGCTCGCGTGTCACCGGGTGGACAAGCGGGCGCTGAAGCGGATCATGCGCGGCTTCGGCTTCCCCGAGGCGCTGGCGGCGCTCGGCTCGGTGGTCCCGGTGCTGGAGGTGGGGGCGACGGGGGACGGACGGCCGTACCTGGTGACGCCGCCGCACGAAGGTCTCACGGTCGCCGAACGGCCGGGACGCGGCCTGCCCCTGCCGCTGGAGCAGGCCACGGGGCTGCTGCGGTCGGTGGCGCACGCGGTCGCGGCCACGCACGCGGCCGGCGGGGTGCACGGGCGCGTCAAGCCGGAGAACGTCGTCATGACCGGCGGCGGGGTGGTGCTGACGGGGTACGCCATGTCGGCGCTGATGTCGATCGTGGAACTGCCGGACGGGACGCCGCCCTCGGTGCACGCCGCGCCGGAGGAGCTCGAAGGGCGTCCGCCGGTGCCGGCCTCCGACGTGTACGCGCTGGCGTCGATGACGTACGAACTGCTGGCAGGCCGGCCCGCGTTCGCACTGGACGGACCGGGAAGCACGGCCAGGTTCGCCCTCGGCGTCCTGACCGAGGACCCACCCCCACTGCCCGCCTCGGTGCCGTCATCCCTGGCTGCCCTCCTGCTCGCGGCAATGTCCAAAGACCCAGCAACCCGCCCCCCGGCCACCGTCCTCGCCACCGCCGCCACCCCACCCGGCAGGACCGGGCAGCAGGCCGGCACGGCTGGCGGGGACGGCGAGGTGGATCACGACCCCACCGTCCGCGTCCCCAAAGCGTGGCTCACCATGCCGCCGGCCGAGGGCGCGGCGGTCAGCATGACCGGTCCGGTCTCCGGCGGTCAGGAGTGGTCGGGGCCGCCGGAGCTTGTCTGGACGGTGGATCCGGATCGCTCGCAGGTCAGGCCGCCGGCCGGGCCGCAGCCGTTCCTGCCGCCGGCTCCTGAGGTCACCGCGCCGCCGCACGCGCCCGCGGCCCCGGATCCGGGTGGCCGGGGCGGGAAGGTGCCGTTGCTCGTGGCGGGCGGGGCGGCACTGGCGGTGCTGGTGGGGGCGGGCAGTGTCGCCCTGGCGATGAGCGGCGGCGCCGGGACCACGACCGCGCAGCAGCAGGCCGGGGCCACGGAGCCCGCCGGCGATGCCACCCCACCGGACGGCTCCGTCAACGACGCGCCACCCGACGCCTCCACGGTCGCGCCGCCGGACGCCTCCACGAGCGTCGCGCCACCGGCTGACCGGCAGCCGCCGAAGACACTGCGGGACCAGGAGTGGGGCGACCCGGGGACGCCGTCACCATCCCCGCCCGCCGTACGACGAAGCGCCGACCCGGCCACCGTCGCCACGTACCGCCCCAAAAGCCTCAAGCTGGTCACCGACAGCGGCACCATGGTGACGCTGGCCTGGAAGGCCGTGCGGAAGAACGGCTACCCCATGATCATCCAGCAGTCCCCCGGCGACCGCCTGATGTCGGCGACCACCGGCGGCAGCACCTACACCGTCGGCGGCCTGGACCCGGCCCTCGGCTACTGCTTCAAGGTCGGCAGCGTGGTCACCCTGGGCCGGCCGTCGTCGGTGGCCTGGTCGTCCGCGCTGTGCATCAGGGGCGCGGCGGAGTCAGGCACCCAGAACGACGACCAGGCCCAGCCCCCGATCGTGCTCCCCCTGGCCACCCCGCCGACAACCTCAGCCGAATAGCCACCTCGCTCGCAAGCCCAGCCCACAGCGACACCACCCGCCCCGGCCGCGTCGTCAGCCGAACAGCGACAGCGGCGCCAGCCGGGTGACGAGCCTCCGCGCCACCCCTGACCGCCGCCTGACCAGCCCGTCCACCGTGGCGTGGTGCCGCCAGGCCAGTTCGGCGTCGGCGTCGTCCACGGGTGCTCCGCCGAAGGTGGCCAGGTTGGCCAGGTCGGCGAGTGTGGTCAGCGGTTCCCGCGCGCCGGGTCCCAGAGCCTCCTCGGCCAGGTGCGCCACCTCACCGGCGGTCAGCGCGCCCGAGGCGACGGGGATCCCGGCCGCCCGCATGCGGCTCACCGTCTCCCGCCACGCCCCCAACACGCGGGCGGCGGCCGAGGCGCCTCGACGGCGGCGCGTTCTGCGGACGAACGGCACGATGCCCACCGCGAGCAGGTAGAACGCCAGCAGGACAGCGGGAACCACCACCCACACGAGAGTCCACGACGTCCCGCCCGGGACGGGTCGCGGCTGCCGGCTCGCCTGACCGGTGGGTGTCTCGTCGGGTTCGGGCTGGGAGGAGTCGTCGTTGATCGCCTGCTCGATCTCCTTGGCCTGCTTGGGAGCGCCCTCGGCCACGTCGCCTCCCTCGCCGGCCCGCGTACGCGAGGGCGTCGGATAGAACGGCACCCACCCGATCCCCTTGAACTCCACCTCCGCCCAAGCCAGCACATCCCCGGCGCGCACCTGCCGCACGCCACCGCTCTCCCGTGCCAAGGCCCCGGTCCCGGTCAACTGCTCCCCGGTGCCGGCCCGGCCCGCGCCCGTCCCCTGCGCCTGTCCGGCGTCCCGGCCCGCTCGCGAGGACTCCTGCGCCGTACCGGGCCGGAACCCGACGACGATCCTGCTGGGCAGCCCGATCGAGCGGGCCAGCAGCGCGAACGACGCGGCGAACTGCTCGGTCGTCCCCCGCTTCGACTCCGTCAGGAAGAACTCGATGCTGCGGTACCCGTGCCCCGGCGGCGCGTTGACGTCGTTCACGGCGAGCTTGCGCAGGTAGGCCGCCAGCTTGGCGGCCTGCTGCGTCGGGCTGCGCGCCCCCTCGGTGGCGCGGCGGGCGATCCGCCCGAGCCGGGCCCGCTGCGGCGGCGTACGGCCGTCGGGCCCGTCCGGCAGGGCGCGGGCGGCCGGGTCGTCGGCCGCGGTCGCCCCGCGCAGTTCCTCCGTCGTGAACCGGCGGATCCCCGAGGTCACCTGGTACGTCATCCCCTCGCGGGCCTGCGTGCCGGCCAGCATCCCGGTGGCGGGATCGACCACGATGCCGGGCCCGGCGACCAGCAGCGGCCGGTCGGCGGCGGGCAGCCACGGCCCCGGCAGCCTCCGCACGGTGAACCGCTGCACGACGCTGTCACGCGCACCCGGCTGGCCCGGCACCCGGCCGCCCGTGGGAACGAAGCCGGCGTTCGACGTCCAGCTCACCCCGTCGAAGGTGTCCAGGACGGCCAGCCGGAGGTTCGCCTCGGAGCTCGTGCTGACCGTGAACAGCTCGCGCTGGGGGTTCTGCAGCCACGCCGACACCTGGTCGAGCGCGCTGACCCCGTTGATCGGGCGCGGCGGCGGCTGTTCGACCAGCTCGCGCACGTCGTACGGCCGCCCGGCCATGGGCAGCACGGGACCGGCGACGGCGGCCACCAGCACCAGGCCGGCCAGCAGCGGCACGCCCGCCGCGATCGTCCCCGCCGGCCTGCCGGACCTGACCAGCGCGAGCAGCAGCGCCAGCCCCGCGAACCCGGCCCCGTACGGCATCCCGGAGCCCGCCCCCGCGACCCCGAGCACGACCGCGACGGCCAGCACGGGCAGCGCGGCCACGGCGGGCAGCAGCACGGCCCGGGACCGCAGCGCCAGCTCGGCCCCGACTGCGGCGGCGGCCCAGACCAGGAAGCTGACCAGCACGATCGCGGTGCTGTCCGGGGCGGCGGGCAGGATGGTGGTCAGCAGTCTGCCGCCCGCCTCACGCACGCCGGTCAGCGCGGCGCGGACGGCGGCCGGGCCGGGCAGGAACCCGAGCCACGCCTCATCCCTGAACACCGTGGCCGACACCGCCGTCAGCCAGGCCAGCGCCTGTACGGGGACGACGCCCCAGAGCGGCAACCGTCCGGAGACCAGCAGCGACAGCACAGACGGCACCCCGGCCGCCACCGCCACCACGGGCAGCAGCGCGTCCATCGGGAACACCCCGTCGAACGCCAGCCCGGCCCCCGCCACCAGCAACGCGACCGCCACGACGGACGCCACCCGCCGCCCCGGCCCCACGCCATCGCGAGGCCCGGCCGCACCGTCGTGCGGGACAGGGGCGGCAGACGGCTGCGGGCCAGGGGCGGGCTGTCCGGCGGGGGCGCTCGGTGGGGTGGCTAGCGTGGCCATAGCGCGGCCAGCTCCCCGAGATCCCCCACCTCGATCACCGTGACCCCCGCCGCCCGTGGCACCCCGCCCGGCGACGCGGGCCCCACCCGGACGAACAGCACCTGGTCGAAGCGCCGCCGCACCGCCGCCGCACCCGCCAGTGCCGCGTACGTGCCGCTGACCAGCACCAGCGCCCCGCCGGCCCCCGCCAGCCTGATCACGTGGGCGGGCGGCTCGGCGGCGTCGGACCGCCGCACCAGCGCCAGCCGGTCGAGCACCTCCTCGTCCTCCCCGCCCTTGGCGTGCACCAGCTCCCCGTCCCCGGTAAACACCCGCACGGGGAACCGGTCCCGCGTCACCGCGCAGGCCGCCGACGCGGCCACGTCCACGGCCAGCTCGAACTCGTCGTCGCCCTCGTACGACGAGGTCCTGGTGTCGAGGACGGTGACGGTGCTGGGCAGGTTGACGTCGGTCAGCTCCTTGACCATGAGGATCCCGGTCCTTGCGGTGGACCGCCAGTGGACGTGGCGCAGGTCGTCGCCGACGACGTACTCGCGCAGCCCGTTGAAGCCGCTCGTCCCGGCCGGCGCCGAGCGCGCCGCCAGCCCGTCGAGGTGCCGCTGCCGCCCCGCGTGCGGCGGCGGCAGCGGGACGGTGCGGGGCCGGACGAGGAGCAGGTCGGTCCGCCCGTACGCGACCGAGCGGCGGGCCAGCCCGAACGGGTCACCCCGGTCCAGCAGCAGCGGCCCCACCGGCGTCTCCCCCCGGCGGCGCGTGGGCAGCCGGTACGACACCGTCCGCGTCGTGTTCCCGGCCAGCGCGGGTACCTCGACGGACACGGTCGTGTCCCGGCAGGTGTCCCTGGCGACCAGCCCCGAGTGCCGCCACCGGCCGGCGTTGCGTACGTGGAGAACGGCGATGGCCGGCTCCCCTCGCGTCACCTTCACGGGCGTCACCTCGCGCCGCACCTCCAGCGACGCCCCCCTGAGCGTCCACAGCGCGCCGGCCCCCACGGCGGCGAGCCCGGCCACGGCCAGCACCGCCGCCTGGGCGTACCCGAGCGGCGCCCCCACGGCGTACACGAGCACCGAAGAAGCCGCCAGGCCCCACCCCGCCCTGGTGATCATTCACACTCCCAGAGCGGGGCCGCGGGGAAGCCCCCCTTCGGGGTGTCCATGAGCACGTCGTTGAGCCAGCCGTTGCCGTGGGGGGATTCGACCTTGTTCCAGACGTCGCTGCTCATGCCCGTGTCGCTGTCGGTGAAGCCGGCGCCCTTCTGCTGGCAGAGCACGGTCATGGTGACGTACGTGCCCTGCGGGATCCGGCCCGCCTCCGCGCCCGCGCTCGGCCCCGAGCGGATGAGCGTGTCGCGGTGGTCGTTGTGGGCGTTGCTGAACTGGGCCGACGGCGGGCGCAGCTCGGCGGTGGCCTCCGCGCGGTCCTGGCTCTCGCCGGCCTCGTTCTTGGCGCGCAGGGTCCAGGTGTAGGACTGGCCGTTCTTCAGCCCGGTCACCTCCGCGCTCGTCCCGTCGGGGGCGGCCGGGTGGGTGCCGGGACCGTCGAGGAGGTACGTGACGCCGTCCTTGGCGTTCTCGGGCGGCGACCAGGTGAGGTCGGCGCCGTGGTTCTTGCCCTTGGCGGTGAATCCGGACGGGCGGCCGGGGGCGACGCAGGGACGTACCGGGATGGACGGGGCCGATTCCACCTCGCCGCCGGCGTACTGGGCGGCGACGCGGAACGTGTACTCCTGGCCGCAGCTGCCGCCCGTCACCCGGAACTGGAACGGGCCGTCGGCTCGTACCCGGTCCGGGCTGACGTCGGCGCCGCCGGGCGCGCCCTTCAGCGTGTAGCCGGTGACGTCGCCCTTGCCGGACGGCGTGAAGACGATCTCCATCCAGCCGGGCCCGGAGTTCGCGGTGACCGTGCCCGGCGGGTCGGGGGTGACCGTCGGCGTCGGGGTCGGGGTCGGGGTCTGGGTCTGCGTGGGCGTCGGCGTGGCGGTGGGGGTCTGGGTGGCGCTCCTGGTCGGGGTGGCGGTGACGGTCACGGTCGGCGCGGCGGTCCTCGTCCGCGTGGGTACGGACGTCGGCTGCTTGGTCGTCCGGGTCGGCACGGTCGTCGGCGGCACCACCGTGGGCACGCTGCTGGGCACGGGCAGCGGCGTCGGGGTGTCCTTCTGGCCGAGCGCCTCGTCGTACTTGCCGACCCGGTGCCCCCTGCCGTCCTGCTCGATGACCAGGGCGGTCTCGCTGAACTGGTCGTTCACCCAGAGCAGCCCGTCCTTGACGAACACCTCCAGCGGCCCCGCCTTGCCGGTGACGACCTTGTCCGGCTCGAACCGCTTGGCCACGGTGTCGTACACGATGAGCTTGCCCGTGCTCTCGTCGGCGATGTAGACGCGCCGCCCGAGCGCCTGCGGCGCGCCCAGCTTGCCGCCCTTCACCGAGACCGTCGTCAGCGCGCCGCTGCCGGTGTCGACGAGGACGAGCGCGCCCTGCTTGGGCGCCAGGATCGGCACCACCTGGCTCTCGGCCACGGCGGGGACCCGCAGTCCCGCGCGGCCGGCCTCGGTGACGGTGCTGGGCAGGCTCACCTGCAGCCGGGTGCCGGTCGCGCCGATCACCATGGCGGTGGCGGCGGCGGAGTTGGTGACCAGGGGGACGCCGTTCGCGATCGTCAGCGTGAGCGGGTCGCCGGGCTCGCCGACCGTGACCGCCTTCCCCTTCTGCGCGCCGGCCACCTGCACGAGCGTGCCCTCCTCCGGCACGGGCACCCAGAGCGTGCCGCTCCTGTCGATGCCCGCCTGCCCGAGCGGCGGCTTGAGCGTGATCGGGGCGCCGACCGTGTCCACGGTCAGCGGATCGAGCTGCTGTACGGTGCCGCCGCGCGGGTCGATCCCGTACGCCTTGCCCGCGCCCATCACGATCTGCATGCCGTCCGCGCCGATCGTGCCGGTCTGCGCCACCTCCAGCTGGGTGGGGTCGATGCGGCTGACCTTGCCGGTGGACTCGTCGACGACGAGCACGTTGTCGCCGTCCTGCACCACCGTCAGCGCCTGACCGCCGGCCGAGGCCAGGTCCACCCGGCCGTCCACCTGCCCGGACAGGCCGTTGGCGTGCACCACCTCACCGTTGAGCGCACTGGCCAGCCACGCGCCGACGTCGGCGAGCTTGGGGCGCGCACTGGAGACGCCTGTGTCCAGGAACAGGCCGACTCCGACCAGCGCGGCCGTCAGCACGCCCGCGACGATGCCCGCCGCCCGCCGCCCCGCCGCGCTCCGCCACCGAAAGACCACCGATTCACATCCCGCGAGATCCCATGCGTACACGCGTCCGCGGACACACTAGGGCGGCCCACCCGGCTCCCGACGACCCTTCAAATAATCTAGAAACATCCAGCTGAACGACCGTCCCGGCACTCGCCGACGCCCGGCTCGGCAACCGTCCCCACGCTGGTCACCGCCCGGCTCAGCGGTCGTCCCGGCGCTGATCGTCGGCGGCGCGGAACCGCTCGGCCATCGACGCCTCGAAGGACTCCAGCATGGCGGCGAAGCGCTTCTCGTCGTCCACCGCATCCCCGGCGTCCCCGGCGTTCCCGGCCTCCGGGGACCCGGCCATGATCTTGTCCACCTTCCCGGCCACCTCGTCCTGCGCCTCCTGCGCCGCCCGCAACACCGCCTCGGCCAGCTTCCTGCTGTCCATGCCCATGACCCGCGGGGCGAGCACGACGTCGATGAGACGCCCGGAGGCCCCGGCCGTCACCCGCACCTGCCCGTCCGCCGCCTCACCCCGTCCGACGACCACGTCCAGCTCGTCCTTGAGCTGCTCGACGTGCGCCAGCATCTCCTCGGCCCGCGCGGTGATCCGCTCCAGATCGTCCGGCTGAAATCCGCTCAACATACCTCCCGGCTCTCCTCCGGGAGGGTAAGGGGAGAGACCCTCACTTCGGAAAAACTCGAATCGTGCGCTCGTCTGCGTCGAAGGGCCGCTTCCTGGCCAGCAGGGCGAAGCGGTGGGCTGTGGTGTGGAGGGGGTGGCCGCGTTTCATCGCGTCGTGCAGGGCGCGGAGCCGGGGCTCGTACGTGTGAACGTCGAAGTTCGGCACCTGCCAGGGGATGACGCGGAGGAACAGGACGAGTGCGCCGATGTCGTGGAACGTCGTGGTGAACGAGCCCTCCTGGCTCCACGTGACGTTCAGGTCGGTGGTGGCCGTGTCGAGGTTCCAGGAGTGGTCCTCGTGCGGTGGGCCGCCCAAGGCCGCGTTGATCTCCTCCAGGTCGCGGCCTCCGACCTGCTGGGTGAGGAACGTGCCGCCCGGGGTCAGGAGGCGGTTCGACTCGTGCGGGTCGTACGAGTCGTGGCGGTTGATGATCAGGTCGAAGGAGGCGTCGGGGAACGGGCGGGTGTCTTCGGTGACCGCTACTCCCAGGGGTTCCAGGCGGGCGCGGGCCAGTGGGAGGTTGGGTGGGTGGGCCTCCGTCGCCGCGGTGCGGGGCGGGAGCAGGGCTAGCGAGGACAGGAACTCGCCGCCTCCCGTCCCGAGGTCGAGGAGGGCCTTGGCGTGGGCGAGGTGGTCGCGGACCAGGCGCTCGTAGTCCCACGGCAGGGTGCCGTCGTAGGTGACGCGGTCGCCGAAGACGGAGAAGTCCCAGCCCTCGAACGGCGTGGTCAGCGCCTCGTGGATCAGTGCCTCGTAGTCCATGGGCGCGATCATGCCTGGTGGGCCGGTACCCCGCATCCGGTTATGTCGTGGGTACGACGTCTCCCCGCATCCGGTCATGTCGCGGGTGCGGGGCCTCCCTGCATCCGGTCATGTCGGGTTCGAGGGTGTGGTGTGCCGGCGTTATGGCGTGGGTTTGTGGGGTGTGCTGGGGCGGAGGGTGACCTGGGCCGGGAGCGGGCGGTGGGCGGTCGGGTCGTCCGTCGACAGGGCCAGGCGCATCGCGGTCAGGCCGGCCTCGCGCAAGGGTACGGCCACCGAGGTGAGGGCCGGAAGGACGTCCACCGCCGGGGCGATGTCGTCGAAGCCGGCCACCCCGATGTCCCGTCCCGGGATCAGGCCGGCCTCGCGGAAGGCGGTCATCGCGCCGATCGCCATCACGTCGTTGACCGCGAACACCGCCTCCACGTCCCCCATCCCCCGTTCCACCAGCCGCCGCGCCGCCTCGTGGCCGCCGTCGCGGGTGAAGCCGGTCTCGAACGCGAGCGGAGCGGGCGCGCCGGAACCGTCCAGGCCGGACAGGAAGCCCTCGTGCCGGTCACGGGACGTGCGCAGCGACGGGGCGGCGTGGAAGACGGCGAAGCGGCGGTAACCGCGGGCGAGCAGCGCGCGGGCGAGCGCGGCCGAGCCGCCGCGGTCGTCGATGGTGACGGTGCCGAACGGCAGGTCCCGCTGGCTGATCAGCACCACCCGCCCGCCGGCCGTACGGTACTGCGTCAGCTCCTCGATGAGCGCGTCCCTGGTGGTGGTCCCCTCGATGCGGCTGCCGGTCACGATGATGATGCGCGGGCGCTGGCCCCGCAGGGTTCTGACGATCTCCAGCTCGCGTTCGGGCGAGCCGTCGGCCACCGCCATGGTGACGATGAGGCCGGCCTCCGTCGCGGCCTGCGTGACGCCGGCCGCGATGGTGGAGAAGTAGGGGTCGGCGACGTCGCGGACCACCAGCGCGACGGTCCTGGTCGAGCCCTTGGCGATGGCTTGAGCCGACAGGTGCGGCTCGTAGTCGAGCTTGGCGGCGGCGGCGCGTACCCGGGCGACGTTCTCCGCTCTGACGTTGCGCGCGCTGCCGTTGAGGGCCCGCGAGGCGGTGGCGATGGAGACGCCCGCCTCTCTGGCGACATCGTGCAGGGTCGCGGCCGACCCTGTGGGAGCCGCTGGAGCCGTGAGACCAGCCGGAGCTGTGGGACCAGCCGGAGCTGTGGGACCAGCTGGAGCTGTGGGACCGGCTGGAGCTGCGGGCGGCGCCGACGTTCCGGGGCATGCCGGGGTTGCGGGAGTCGCCGGGGTCGAGGAAGTCGCCGGGATAGCGGGGGTCGGCGGCGGATCTTCCATGGCGGTCATCCTGTCACCGTCGTCAGCGGTTCGCTTCCGGTTGCGGGGGTGACGGTGGGTCGAGGGTGTGCACGACGGGGTGGGCGACGTCGTGGGCGCGCAGGTTGCCGCACATCCCCCACCGCTCCTGCGGCGGGCTCTCCATCAGCGCCGACTCCATGAGGTGCGCGCCGTCGCCGCGCTCCAGGGCGTCGAGGACTGCGGCCGTGCGCCGGGTCTCCCTGGCGACCGTGCTCTCCCAGATCTCCCGCCAGGCCGCCGCCTTGGGCCTGACCAGGGCGATCGCGCTGTCGTAGAAGGTACGCAGCGCCTCGGGGCCGCCCTCGGTGAGGCGGTGGAAGCCCTCGACCGCCAGGTCCCTGCGCCGGCGTACCGCATCCTCGACGCCGTCGGCGGGCAGGGTCGCGGCCGCGCGGTAGCGTTCGCGGTCCGCGACGATCTCGGGCGGGAACGTCATGACCGCGTCGCCGGCCTCGGGCAGGCCGGCGTTCGACATGACGACCACCACCTCCAGGCCGCCGTGGTTGACGGCCCGGTGGATGGTGCCGGGGGTGAACCACACGGTCGAGCCCGCGCTCAGCGCGGTCTCCCTGAGGCCGTGCGCGTCCAGGGTCTGCAGCGTCCCGTGGCCGGCGATCACCACGTACGCCTCCGTCGAGGCCGTGTGCATGTGCGGTGTGCCGCCCTCCAGCCCGTCGGCGCACGCGCTGCCCGAGTAGACCGTCAGCCGGCTGATCGACGTGCCGCCGGGAAAGGCCCCGTGGGAGGGGGAGGTCCCCTGGGAGGTCCCCTGGGAGGTCATCGCAGGGCGTTTCTGCCGTGGTCGGCCAGCGACGCCGTGCCGTGCTCGCCCCGGTCCCCGTCGGCGACGACGACCGCGTACCGGAAGCCGAGCGTCTGCCCGTCCGGCAGCGGCACCTCCTCGCTGAAGAACGGCGCGGGGTTGAGGCAGGCGAAGTTCTCGGTGCGGGCGAACCACTGCGGCGGGTGCTGCGGGTTGGCCGCGTCGTCCACGATGACGACGGTGGAGCGGTCGCCGCTCTCGTCGTGCCGGCCGCGGAAGCCGAACCACTCGGCGCGCCGGCCGCGCAGCTCGTCGCCGCCCGCCCCGTCGGGTGACTGGATGACGCCGTCGGTGAACGAGCGGGGCCCGCGCCAGAACAGGCCGCCGTAGCCGGCGTTCTCCCTGCCCTTGGTGGTCGGCGAGCCGAAGTCGATCGTGGCGCCGGACACGTTCGTCATGGCCGTCTCGAAGACCAGCGCCCAGGTCGCGTCGTCGACCAGGGTGGCCGTGAGCGAGCGCCGCTCCTCTATGACCGGATCGCCGCCCTGCGCGCTCCAGTCGAGCGTGTGGCCGATCTGCACCCGGTCGCCGCTGGCCGTCAGCGTGGTCAGCTCGCGGTGGACGGCGCTGCCGTTGTTGTCGCGCTGGACGTAACGGCCGTCGGTGTACGTGGGCCCGCCCCAGAAGTTGTGCTCGCCCACATGCGGCAGCGACCAGGCGATGCCCTTGTGCCAGACGTGGTCGTGCGGCCGGTACAGCGACACGAGCGCGCCGCCGCGGGTGCGGATCGGGTGCAGGTACGGCTTGGGCGACTCCAGCACCGGCGTGTCCGGGCGGTAGACGTAGGTGAACAGCTCGGCGGCGCCGGCGCTGACGACGACCGACCGGCCGAGTTCGTGGGTGGCCCGCAACGTCACGTGGTCCTCCAGGGGGTGCCCGTGCCGTCCATGCGGCGGGCGAACGGGCTGTCGGCGGTGATCTGACCGGCTTGTACGCGTTCGCCGGTGAAGGCGGAGGCGTACAGGGCGGCGATGAACTCCATGGTCCTGCGGGCGTCGGCGGCGGTGACCGGCGGCGCCTGGCCCTGGTCGAGCGCGTCGAGCACGGCCGCGAACCAGTCGCCGTGGCCGCTGGACCCGCTGCCGGGGTCGGGCTGCCACAGAGATTTCACGTCGTCGTGGCCGGGGGCGGGGGTGACGGTCCAGTCGTCGTCGGTGTAGCCGTACAGGTGCTCGACCTCGACCGTGGCGCGTTCGAAGTCGAAGCGCAGCTCGGAGGTCTGCCTCGGGGACAGGACGGAGTTCACCACGGTCGCCGCCGCGCCGCTCTCGAACGTCACCAGCGCCATCGACACGTCCTCGGTGTCCACCGGGCGGGCCTGACGGGCGGCCACGGCGGTCACCTCGCGCCAGGGGCCGAGCACCGACAGCAGCAGGTCGAACTGGTGGATCCCGTGGCCCATCGTGGGCCCGCCGCCCTCCGACTCCCACGTGCCGCGCCACGGGACCGCGTAGTAGTCGTCGCCGCGGTACCACTGGGTCAGGCAGGTGGCCAGCAGCGGGCGGCCCAGCTCGCCCGCCTCCACCAGCCGCCGCAGCCGTACGGCGCCGGCGCCGAAGCGGTGCTGCAGCACGGTCGCGACGTGCCCGGCCGAGCGCCGCTCCGCCTCGATCAGGGTGTCGAACTCGGCGAGGGAGAGTGTGGGCGGCTTCTCCACCAGCGCCGTCACGCCGGCCTCCAGGCAGGCCAGGGCCAGCGGGGCGTGCTGCTGCGGCGGTGTGCACAGGTGCGCGATGTCCAGCCGCTCCTCGCGCAGCAGCTCCTCGGCGTCGGCGTAGGCGTGCGGGATGCCGTACGTGGCGGCGAACTCGCGCGCCCGCCCGGCGTCCACGTCGGCCACGGCGACCAGCTCGGCCCGGCCACCCGAGGCCCCGCCGCCCGAAGCCCCGGCGCCCCCGGCCGGGCCGCCGGAAGCCCCCGAGGTCCGGCCGGCCGAGTCCAGCACGGCCTTGGCGTGCGCGTGGGCGATCCCGCCGGTGCCGATGATGGCGGCCCTGTACGTGCGTTCAGACATGTGTTCCTTCGCGATTCGGTGGGGGGCCGGGCGCCGTCGATCCCGGCTCGGCGCTCGGTGCTGGTCAACCCGCCGGTCGGACAGCATCTCTTCCGTACGCCATGGGAAAACGTATTCCGCAGTTTGCCCGCCTATGACCCGGAGCGTCAAGGCACGCGGGTCACGGACGAGGCCGGAGGCTGTCCCTGACGATCAGCCGTCCCGCAAGGACAAGCCGCCTGGCCGGCCCCCGCTCCCCCACCGCGAACCGGATGGCCTCGGCCCCGGCCCGCGCGAGCGGCAGCGCCACGGTCGTCAGCCGCGGCGTCACGTCGGAGGCGAGCGGGAGGTCGTCGATCCCCGTCACCGAGACGTCGCCGGGCACGTTCAGGGAAGCCGCGCGGAACGCCGACATCGCGCCGATCGCGATGGCGTCGTTGCTCGCGAGAACCGCCTGCCTGCCGTCCATCCCCGCCTCGGCCAGCTCGCGCGCGGCGGCGAACCCACCGTCCCTGTCGGCCCGGCAGGACACGAGCTCGATGTCGCTCGCACGGACGCCCTCCGCGCGCAGCCCCGCCACGAACCCGGCCGTGCGGTCGCTCATGTTCCGCCGGTCCCCCGCGCCGACGAAGATCGCCACCCGCCGGTGCCCGGCGCGCCCGACGAACGCGCCCATCGCACGGGCCGCGCCGACGTTGTCGAAGGCGATCGTGTCGAACGTCAGGTCCGTCTCGCCGACGACGGCGACCCGGCCGCCCTCCCGTTCGTACGCGAGCAGCTCCTTCACCAGCCGGTCCTCGTCGGCGGCGGCCAGCAGCCGGTTGGAGGTGAGCACGAGGGCGCGCGGGCGCAACGACCTGAGCACGCGGACGGTCTCCGCCTGGCGCTCCGGATCGCCCATCGTGGACGACACCGTGACGAACGCCCCCGCGGTGCGCGCCTCGCGTTCCATCGCCGCCACCACCAGGCCCATGCTCGGCGTCGTGAGATCGTCGGCGACGAGCGCGATCGAGTCGCTGGCCCGCCGCATCGCCCTGGCCGAGGCGTCCACCGTGTAGCGCAGGGCCGCCGCCGCGGCCAGCACGCGGGCCTGGAACTCGGGGGCGACCTTCCTGGCGCTGCCGCCGAGCACCCTGGACGCGGTGGCGACCGAGACGCCCGCCGCCGCGGCCACGTCGTGCAGCGTGACCGTGGGCCTGGCCGCGTGGGGCATCCGCTGCGTCCTCTCCTTCGGAACGACCGCGCAAACGACCGACACTGCAGGGTAGCGCCTGCCAACCGCCTGAACCGTCCCGTACGCCCAGCGCCGGCCGGCCCTGTCTGCCGCCCGCACGAACCGTCCCGTATGACTCCTGTCATGGACGACCGGTGACACAGTGGACTGACCCGGACACCCCCGCTTCGATCATGCTTCACTCATGGTCATTCGTCAGCTGGGAAAGAACACCGCCGTCCGCCGGGCGGCCGCCGCCACCGCCGCCGGCCTGCTGCTCGCCGCACTTCCCGCCCAGCCCGCCGCGGCCGGGACCGGGCTCGACCGGCAGGCGCTGCGCAAGTCGCTGAACGCGGTGCACGAGGCGGGCATGTACGGCGTCTACACCGAGACCCGTGACGGCGGCCAGAGCTGGCGGGGCGCCTCCGGCGTGGCCGACGTGCGCACCCGCCGTCCCGTGCGGCCGGACATGGTGCACCGGGTCGGCAGCATCACCAAGACGTTCACCGCGGTGGCCGTGCTCCAGCAGGTCGCCCGCGGCAAGATCGAGCTGGACGCCCCCGTCGGCCGCTACCTGCCCGACGTCGTGCCGGGCGAGCGCGGCACGAAGATCACCGTACGGATGCTGCTCAACCACACGAGCCACATCGCCGACCTGGTGGGCCCGGCGTTCCCGTCGCTGCTGGAAGGCTCGACGAAGAGCCTCGACGACAACCGGCTGCGTACGTTCACCCCGCTGGAGCTGGTGCGCCTGGGCCTCGGCGCCGCGCCGACCGGCGAGCCGGGGACGACTCCCGGCGTGTACTCCAACACCAACTACGTGCTGGCCGGCCTGCTGCTGGAGAAGGTGACGGGCATGGACGCGGAGCGGTACATCACCCAGCACGTCATCCGCCCGGCCGGTCTGCGGCACACGTCGTTCCCGCGCACGCCGCTCATCCCGGGTCCGCACTCGAAGGCGTACGAGTCGATGTTCGGCCTCATCGACCCGCCGCGCGACTACAGCGTCTACAACATGTCGTGGATCTCGACGGCGGGCGCGCTCACCTCCACGATGGACGACCTCAACCGCTTCTACCGGGCCCTGCTGCGCGGCGAGGTGATCGGCCAGGAGCAGCTCGCCGAGATGCGGAAGACGGTGCCGGTGAACGTCGGCGGCGGCCTGCTGAACTACGGCCTCGGCCTCTACTCCACCGACCTGCCGTGCGGCCGGTTCTGGGGGCACAGCGGCAGCGTCTTCGGCATGGCCACCGACTCGCTGACCAGCGAGGACGGTCAGCGCCAGCTGTCCATCGGGCAGAACCTGACCAAGTACCAGACGGTCGACGAGAACGGCGTCCCGCAGGTGAGCCCCATCGACGTGGCCATCGTCCAGTACTACCTGCTGGCCGCGTGCGGGCAGGCCGCGCCGCAGGCCAGGGCGGCGCAGCCGGCGTTCGTCCCGTTCGCCGCGGACCGGACGTTCTCCGTCAAGCGCTGACGGGCCGAACCTGAGCGGCCGAAGGCCGGGGTGTGTCGGCGGTCACTCGTGATGTGTGGATTCCTCCGCAGATGGGCGGCGCGAATCTCCGTACTGTCCTGTTTGCCGGACCACCCGGCAGCACCGACAGGGGAGGACACCCACATGCGTAAGATCCTCGCGATCGCCGCCATAGCGGGCTCGACGGCCATGACCGGCCTCGCGCTCGTCCCGGCCACCGCCCAGGCGAGCACCAGCGCCGCCACCGGCTCCGTGGCCACCGCCGAGAGCAGCACCGCGAGCTTCGGCAACTGGGGCAGGTACTTCTCCAGCGACCGCAAGGCCTACACCTTCGGCAAGACCTGGAAGTCCCACGGCAAGGTCTACACGAAGTGGTACGGCGTCGAGAAGCGCGGCGGCAAGAAGGGCTGGATCTGGTTCGAGTTCTACCAGAACGGCGGCTGGCACAAGTTCAACCGGTCCTGGGACGGCAAGACCGTCGGCAGCTGGAACGGCAGGGGGATCAAGAAGGTCTACACGTTCACCTGCTGGGGCGGCAAGTTCGACCACTGCGGCAGCAAGCACCGCATCTACTAGGACGTGACCTCAGGTCACGCGCGCCCCGGGGCCCGGCGGTCGTCCGCCGGGCCCCGGGGCTGTTCCAGCGCCGCCGGCACGGCGGCCAGGTGGGCGGGGGCCGGCATGATGCGCAGCGCCTCGTCGATCTCGCGCTCCGCCCACGCGCGGTGCCGCGGCTCGGCGCCCGGGTCGAGCGCGATCCGCGTCTGGAGCAGCAGGAAGTTCAGCCGGGAGGCGACGAGCATGGAGAAGGCGGCCGGCCCGTCGATCCGGCCGGGCCCGCCCTCTCGCAGGTAGGTCCGGTACATACGGCGCATGGCGGGCAGGTCGGGCGCCGGGTCGCAGAACCAGTCGAACAGAGCCATGGCCAGCTCCCGCCCCGGCTCGGCGGGGCCGAGGCGGTCCCAGTCCACCACCACGAGCTCGCCCTCCGGGCCGGTCAGGACGTTGTCCGGGTGCAGGTCGCGATGGCAGAGGATCAGGGCGGCCGGCTCGGGCGGGACCACCGCGGCGCTCAGCTCGGGCACCGTGACCAGCCGTTCCCGCAGCCGATCCCCCCACACCACACCCACCGCACCTGCCACCCGCTCCCCCGCCCCGGCCGCGCCTTGCCCCTGCTCCCCCGCACCCACCGCGACTACTACCCGCTCCCACGCGCTGAGGTCGGGCGGGCGGTGGTACCAGGGGTCGGGGCCCTGCCCGTCGGGTTCGGCGGTCACGGCGGGCGCGCAGCGGTGCAGCCGGGCGAACAGCGCCCCCAGGTCCTCCGGCGTGGCCGGGCCCGCCGGGTCGACCGGGCTCAGGTCCATCCAGTCGTACAGGCGAAGCCACGGCCCCCCGGGTGTCTCGACCAGATGGCGGCCGTCGCGGCTCGGGTGGCTCGCCGGAAGCCGCACCCCGTGCGCGGCGGCCCGCCGGGTGAAGGCGAGTTCGGCCGCGACCAGCGTCTCCGCCGGCGGTTCGCCGAAGATCTCCTTCAGCGCGTACGACGCCGTCCCGGTCTCCACCCGCCAGATCTGGCCCAGCGCGCCCCGCCGCCCCTCCGAGACCACGACGTCGTCATCCCATCCGAACGCCGCCCGCGCGCACGCCACCAGGTCCATGCCTCCAGACTGCCGCACAAGCCCCCGCCACCGCCGGTCACCGCCGCTCCTGGCGTACGCCGGCCCGCCACACGTCGGCGATGGCCCTGGTCGCCGTGATGTCGCTCGTCGGGTCGCCGTCCACGAGCAGCAGGTCGGCCCGGAGCCCCGGCGCGATCCTGCCCCGGTCGGACAGCCGCGCCGCGACGCGCGGATCGCGCAGCGGCTCGGCTCCGGCGCTGGACGGCCAGGGTGGGCGGCAGGTTGTTCGTGTCCAGCTCGGTCGCCGAACGTCAGCGCCTCGGCCAGGTCGCCGTCGAAGACGTGCGCGTGGGCGTCGATCAGACCCGGCTTCGAATAGTACGACCCCAAACTACTAGGCGCGATAAAGGGGCCCGCGCCCCAGGCCGGGACGCGGGCCGCTGTCGGAAGGGAAGGGATCAGTGCGAGAAGGCCTGGAACTCGGCCGCCCTGACCTGATCCCGCTGCGGGCTGGCCGTGGCGCAGTCCGTCGCGGAGTTCGGGTCGGCGTCCTGCTCACCGGCGTACAGCGGGTTGCCGGTGCACTGCGTGCTGAGCGCGCGCAGCATCAGGTGCGTGGCGTTCGTGTCCCTGATGTCGAACGACTTGATCAGCATGTCGGCGCCTCGCGGCCGCGGCAGACTGGCGTCGAAGGCGTTCGCGCGGCTGGTGTGGACCTTGCGGAAACTGGCCGGGTCGGCGCAGTTCGCGCTGCACGCCAGCACCTCGAACGAGCGCAGGCTGGAGAAGCGGTTCTGCGCGCCGGGGTCGGCCGGGTCGCCGACGTTCGGCCGCAGCAGGGCGCTGACCTGCACCCGGCGGATCTTGACCGGCTTGTCGCCCGCCAGGTCCACCACGACCGACTTGCCCGCGGGCGCGCCGGTGAGCGAGGCCCAGTTCGTCGCCTCGGTGTCGTCGATCAGCCTGAGCTGGTTGACGCCGTCGCCCATCGCCGCCGCCCCGTTCGCCGCCGAGGCGTGGTTGCGGGTCAGCGCCAGCGGCAGCGGCAGCTTGACGCCCGGCAGGACCGCGTACTTCAGCCGCTTGTGGCCGAAGCCCGCGCCCACGACGACGAAGTCGTACTGGCCGGGGGTCATCTCGACCGTGTCACCGAGCGGGGTGGCCGGGTCGGTGTCGGCGACGGGGACGACGCGGCCCTCGTAGTCGCCCACGTACAGCCGCAGCGCCGCGCCCTTCGCCTCGCCCAGGGGCTTGAGCTGCAGCGAGCCGTTCCGGCCCGCCGGGTTGACGAAGCTCGGCGTCGCGTCGGCGTCGTTCGCGCCGTTGCTGGCCGCGCCGTCGCCCAGGCCGTGCTCGGCGAACGCGCGCCACATGATGTCCTGGTTCGCCCCGCCGAAGCGGATCGCGTCGGCCGCCAGCAGCGCGTCACGGTGGTCGACGTAGCTGACCGCGCCGGTGGCCATCAGCAGCAGCGCGTCGAACGAGAGCTGCGCCCAGCGCCGGTTGCCCGGGCACTTCCCGACCGGCGTCCGGCCCTCCGCGCACGCCTGCTGCTGCTTGGCCGAGCCCTGGCCGTACCGCTTGACGAAGGCCGCGCGCACGTCGAACTGCGTGGCCGACCAGATCTCGCCGTCCGCGTGCGGCTGGGTGCCGACGATGTCGTAGGCCAGGTCGCTGTAGTTGAGCGGCGACTTCGACATGTCGTAGTTCCTGATGCCGCGCCCCTTGTCGCCGGTGACGTAGCCGCCGGTGACGTACGGGGTCTGGCCCGAGGGGCGGAAGCCGTACTCGTAGAGGTACTCCATGGCGAACAGGTCGGAGGTGCTCTCGTTCATGGCCCCGGGCTGGGTGCCGCTCCAGCCGGCGTTGGGCCCGCCGATCATGCGGCCGGAGATGGCGTGCGTGTACTCGTGGCCGATGACCGACATGTCGTAGTCACCGTCCACGCACGGCGAGTAGAAGGAGCCGGCGATCGGCTGCCACAGGTACATGTTCGTGATCGGCGCGACCCCGTCGGGGCCGGTGATCTGGTTGGCGTTGTCGCGTACGGACAGGACCCGAGCGCCGGCCTGGGCGTTGCCCTGCTCGGGGTCGTTGCCGAGCCCGCCGCGCGTGCCGTTGTCCGCCTGCATGTTCCACGCGGTCTCGGTGAAGCCGAGCCGGTAGGACCAGTCGTGCATGCGGTTGTGCATGGCGTGCAGGTTGGCGATGGCGGCCTCGAGGTCGGCCTCGCCGGGCTGGTCGAGCGCCGCGGGGTCGCACTTGGCCTGGTACCAGGCGTTCTTCCACGGGTAGACGTAGTTACGGCTCGGGGTGGGCACGTTGGAGCGGGTGCCGACCGAGAACGGGTCGCCGTTCGCCCGGTTCTCGAAGGTCCTGGCCGCGTTGCCGAGGCTGGTGTTCGCAGGCTCGTTCGTGGCGTGGTCCACGTCCCACGCCTTGCCCGTCCCCGGGTCGCCGCCGGTGACGTAGTCGCAGCGGGGGCCGGGCGCGTAGCACCAGGTCTGGCGGGAGTCCTTGGAGCTGTAGTCGTCGCGCGGGTTCGACGGGAAGGCCGCCCAGCGCGGGTTCTCCGGGTCGACGTGGTCGACCAGGTTCTCCCTGGTCAGGATCGCGCCGCTGACCGCGTCCACGTGCGTCGTGTACCCCGCCTCGGCGCCCTGAGCCCCGCCGATGAGGACGACCTGGAACGCGTTGTGCACGCCGTCGGGCGCCGGCACCGCGACCGGGGTGGCCTGCTTGGTGATCGCCGTGGCCAGGTCGATGCCGCCGTCGGCGGCCGCGATCTCCATGGCCCGCTCCGCGGTGATGGCCGCGGCCGGAGGCGCTTCGGTGCTGCGGGACAGCGTGGACGTCACGTGCCTGATCTGGCCGCCGGACACGCCGACGGCGACGAGACCGTCCACGCCGGCCGGCAGGTCGCCGAAGCGCTGGCGCAGCAGTACGGCCGCGCCCTCCCCGATCGGGTTGACCGCGACCGTCTCCAGCGCGTCCACGGACTCGGCCGTCAGCCCGAAGACGTTCTGGTTGTTCTTGAGGTAGGTCTTGGCGGCCTGGACGGGGTCGGAGCCCAGGCCCTCGGCCAGCGGCTTCGCGCTGACGACGGCGGCCGGGGTGCCGAGAGCGTTCCAGGTGATCCGCGCGTCCGTCGCGGCGGCGCGCCGGTCGGCCTCCGCCGGGGGCGGCACCCGGCCCTGGCGGTTGTCCACGTCGGGTTCGCCGTGGTTCTCCGCCTGGAAGTCATGGACGACGGCGGCCTGCCCGCCGGGTTCTCCCCGGGCCGCCCCCGCTACGGGTAGAGCCGACGCTGTGAGCGCGGCGACGATGAGTGTGCTGCGTAACCAGGGCTTGGTCGACACGTTTTCCCTCCTGCGTGTCAGGGATGCGCAGCTTTCGCGCATCTCCCGAAAGAGGTAACATCGCCAACCCTGGCTGACAAGATCTTGTCAAATGAGAAATATCAGCGTATAAGCAGTTGAAAAGTGCGGGACAGGTGTCCGGCGCCTCGGCGACACGAAGAGTCGTCGTAGCGACCATCCCTTACATGGAATGAGGGTTTTTGCCGCCGCGCCCGGAACAGTTCCCGCACTGATCATTCAACGCCGCCCCCGCGGGCGTCGCAACCGGTTTTATCCGGCTTCACCCGGCTTCATCCGGTGGTGAAGACCGAGGCGTACACCGGCCGCCCGTGCTCGGTGACCACCTGCCCGGCCAGCCCGCCGGCGGTGAGCGTGGACAGCCGCAGGTCGAGGTAGCGCTCCTCCTCGACCATCCGCACGTCGCGGGCGGGCGCCGGCATCCAGGACGCCACCTCGGCCAGCCGCACCGCCCGGTCGCGCGCCAGTTCGGCGCGCAGCTCGGCCAGGCTCTCCGCCTCGTACGGCCGCGCCTCCCCCGTCTCCGGCTCCGCCCGCCAGGCCGCCACACCGTACGCGAAGCAGACGAGAGCCGTCCACACCTCGGCGAAGTAGGCGGAGTCGGGCGCCAGCTCCAGCCCCGCGAACCGGTCACCCAGGAAGAACAGCGCGCCGAGCTGCCCCGGCATCAGCTCCAGCCGGCTCTGGAACTGCGTCAGCGTGGCCCGCCTGCGCGACAGAATCTGCTCCAGGTGGCCCCTGGAGGGCAGCCCGCACGCGCGGTTGAGCTCACTGATCTCGTCCCACAGCTTGCTGTAGTTGTGCTGCCCGCGCAGCGCCAGCGCACTGGCGCGCAGCTCGGCGGGCAGCACGAAGAACCACTGGTCGCGGCCCTCCAGGTAACCGCCCTGGGCGGCCTGGACGCAGCAGGCGTCGTCGAAGCGCCTGGTCTGCCCGGCGCCCAGGAGCGCCGAGGCGCACAGGGCGTGGTTCTGGGCGGCGTCCTGGATGTAGCCGATGTGCAGCGGCACGATCGCCACGCCCTCGCGGGCGCCGTTCGACAGCTCCACCTGGCCGTAGCCGACGACCCGCTTGAGCTTCAGCCCGGAGCGGGGCGGCACGATGCCGGGGCGCGCGGGCCCGTAGACCGGCACCATCGTCAGCGCCCCCGCGCGCTGCGGGGTGCCCGCCCGGTAGCCGCCCAGGTCGAGCGGCTCGGGCAGCAGTGTGGCTAGGCTCGTCATGTCCGTCCTCCTTCCAGCCGGCCGAGCATCGTCGCGCGGATCCAGTTCACGCCGGGCGCGCAGTGGGCGAACATCCACGCCAGCAGCCCGGCGAAGTCGTCCTGGTGCCAGAACGCCTGTCCGGGCAGGCCGGGCGCGGGGTCGCGCAGGGTCAGGTCGTCGCCCTTGGTGAACGCCGCCAGGCAGCGCACCACGGGCGTGGTGACGCCGGCCATGGGCAGCGTGGCCGCCACCCGCGCCAGGTCGCCAGGCAGGTGGTTCTCGTAGCCGTCGGTGACGACCACCACCAGGTCGGGGCCGGTGCCGAGCGCGTCGAGCAGGCCGCCGGCCAGGTCGGCCGAGCCCGCCGGGGCCTGCTCGGTGCCGCCGGTCTCGATGACCGTGAACCGGTCGCAGACCTCGGCCAGCACCAGCCGCAGCGCGACGGCCTGCGACATGACGGCCCACTCGCGCTCGCCGTACCCGCGCATGGAGCCGGACGTGTCCAGCACCATGGCCACGCTCGCGTCCAGCCGGGGCAGCCCGCGCGTCGCCCGCGCCACGTATCCCGCGAGGGCCGGGCGCAGCTCGGCTACCGGGCCGCCCTGGTAGAGGTGGACCAGCGTGGCGGCGATGTCGCCCCGGTTGGTGGGGGTGACGATCGGCGGGTACTCCCTGACCGGGTCGAGTGGCGCGGGCGGCTCCTGCGGGGCCGGCACGCCGTACGTGCCGGGGGCGTAGAGCGCGCGCACCCGCTTCGCCGCGAGCACGGGGTCGGCGGTGAAGCGCAGCAGACTCCTGCGCAGGTACCGGCCGGTGTCGCCACCATCGCTTCCGGCTGTTCCGGTGGCTTCGGTGATCAGGCGGGCGCAGGCGCGGGCGGTCGTCTTGCCGAGCGCGTGCTCGAAGCAGTCGACCAGAGCGGGCCGGCGCGCTTCGATCAGCGCGTCCGCCTCCGGGTGCTCCAGGACGAACGCGACGACGGCCCGGGTGACGTGCTTGTGGTTGGCCCGCAGCCGGCGCAGCGCCAGCAGGACGGTGAGCGCGTACGCGGGCGGCAGGCCGAACATGAGCGCCCTGGTCGCCTTGGCCAGCGTGGCGCGGGTCCGCTCGGCCAGGCCGTCCTGGGTGGCGGCCAGCGTCCGCAGCAGTACGCGGGCGCGCTGCCAGGGGAGCACACCGGGCACCAGCGCGAGCAGCGCGTACCCTTCCGGGTCGCTCAGCTGGGCGGTCCGGTGGAGCTCCGCGTCGTCCCAGACCGGCTCGCCGCTCCTGGACAGAACCAGCGGAACGTCATGAGTCCGGAAATGCTGGAGAAGAGGTGGTGTGTCCACAAAATGCAATTTTAGAAATGAAGATCGGCGAAAGAAACTGATTTTCCGCCTGCGTCAATTCCGGCCGCATCCCGAATAACGCGGGAAGGACACCTTTCTGCTGCCTTGACCCGTCTGTTTCCTCGGGATTCCTATGCCGGGCTTCGGGAAGCGGCGGCCGACGCCGCCGGCCTGAGTGCGGTGATCGCGCGCACCTGGGGCGCGATCCGGTCCGTCCAGGCCGCCACGACCTCCTCCAGCCTGGGGAAATCCGCCTCCAGGAACGCGAGGCCCGGCGTGGGCACGCTCGCGCCCAGCTCCACCAGCAGCGGGCGCAGGTGCACCTCCACCGCCAGGGCGTGCTTGGCGTCCCCCATGACCAGCAGCGGCAGCGCCGCCGTGCCCGCCAGCGCCTGCGGGGGCAGCCGGTCGAGGAACGACTTGAGCAGGCCGGTGTAGGTGCCCTTGTAGGTCGGGCTCGCCACCACCAGGACGCTCGCCTCCCGCACCAGTTCCAGCGCCACCTCGACGCCGGGGTGGGCGCCGGGGGCGAGCAGGTGGGGCCCGAGCGCCGACAGGTCCACCACTTCGTACGACCGCCCGGCGCCCGGCGCTCCGTTCGGCTCCGCGGCCCCGAGCTCCGCGGACCCGAACTCCGCGGACCCGAACTCCGCGGACCCGAACTCCGCGGACCCGCCGCCCACCGTGCCGTTCCCGGAGACCCGGCTCCAGGAGGTGCCGTTCGCCGAGGCGCTGAGGTCAGCCGGGTTGAGGCGCAGGCCGACGGCGTGCGCCGCCCGGGTGGCGACGGTCAGGGTTCTGGAGCCCTCGCGGGGGTTGCCGACCAGGGCGACGACGGTCATCGGGACACCGCCTCCTCGCCCTCCAGGACGACGGGGGAGAACTCCTCCGCCTCGTCGTCCGGCAGGTCGTACCAGTGGACGTCGCCCTCGCGCTCGTCCGGCGCCGCGTACCGGCGTGTCGTCTCAGCCATGATGGGCCCCCACCTTCCGTTCCCTCGTGACGAAGGCGATGGTTGTGCCGGTGTGCTGCCGGACGCGGGCGAGGGTCTCCTGCAGTCTCTCGCGCGTCCGCACGTCCAGCCCGGCGAACGATTTCGTCCAATGACAGCACACCGGAGTACTCATGCGTATGAAGCTACGAGCCCCGCGCGGCAAAGTCAACATTTCCTACATGAGATATAGAGAATTATCGATCGCTACGCTCGTCCGGTAACGCCGCCGATCAAGGGAGCCGATTCGATGATCTTCATCACCGCCAAGTTCCGCGTCCTGCCCGAGTCCGCCGAGCGCTGGGCCGAGATCACCGCCGACTTCACCGCCGCGACCCGCGCCGAGCCGGGCTGCCTGTGGTTCGACTGGTCGCGCAGCCTCGACGACCCGGCCGAGTACGTGCTGGTGGAGGCGTTCAGGGACGGCGAGGCGGGTGCGGCGCACGTTCAGTCGGCGCACTTCGAGCAGGCCCGGCGGACGCTGCCGCCCCACCTCGCCGAGACGCCCCGCATCGTCAACACCACCCTCGACCAGGACGACTGGTCCGAGCTGGGCGAGATGGCGGTCCCCGACCGCGCCTGACCAGGCCGGCGCCCCCGGCCGGCGCCCGAGCCCGAGCCCGGCCGGGGCGAAAATATTTTTTCCGGGTTATTGACGAAAAAGGCCGGGCGTCGGCAGACTCAGCGTCATGGCACAACCCCATGGCCCCCTGTCGCAACTCCGGCGCGGGCACGAAGAGCTCGTGCTCGGGCTGCTGCGCAAGCACGGCCCGCTCAGCCGGGGCGAGCTGGGCAAGCACTGCGGGCTGTCCCGCACGACCCTGTACGACATCCTCGCGGAGCTGGTCGCCGAGGGCGCCGTCGTCACCGCCACCTCGCAGGACGCGCCGCGCGGGCGCGGCAGGCCGGCCGAGACGCTGACCCTCAACCCGGACGCCGGGCAGGCCATCGGCATCGACTTCGCCCGGCGCGGGCTGCACGTGGCGGCCGTCAACGTGGCCCACGAGATCGTCGGCTCGGCCAGCGAGCCCCACGACGCCGACCTGCCGTGGGAGGAGCGGGTCGCGCTGGCCGAGCGGCTGGTCGGCTCACTCACCGGAGCCGGATCGGGAGCGCTGCGCCTGGGCGCGCTCGCCGCGATCGGCGTCGGCGTGGTCGGCGCGCAGGTCGAGGGAACCGATCCGGACGAGGAGGGTTCCGCGCCGCATCCCGTACAGCTGCTGCTGCGCGAGCGGTTCGGCGTCCCGGTGCTGCTCGACAACAACACCCGGCTGGCCGCGCTGGGCGAGTCCATCTGGGGCGCGGCGGCGGGCGGCCAGGACGTGCTCTACCTGCGGCTGTCCCACGGCGTCGGCGGCGGGCTGGTGGTCGGCGGATCGCTGCACCGCGGCGCGTACGGCCTCTCCGGCGAGTTCGGCCACATCACGGTCGAGCCCGGCGGCGCCCGCTGCGACTGCGGCGGCACCGGCTGCCTGGAGACCGTCGCCTCGATAAGAGCCGTGCTGGACGCCTACCGCGACGCCGGCGGCCGGGCCGCGGACATACCCGAGCTGGTCAAGGCCGTCAGAGCGGGCGAGACGGGCGCGCTGACCCTGCTGAGCGGGGTCGGCGCCAGGATCGGCGAGGTGCTCGCCGCCGTCTGCAACGCCATCGGCCCCAGCGTGATCGTGATCGGCGGCGAGCTCGCGGAGACCGGCCCTGCGCTGATCGGCCCGATAGAGGGCGCGCTGCACGACCACGTCATGCCGGTCTCCCGGCAGCGCGTGAGCCTGCGCCGCGCCACGCTCGGCGAGGTGGCCGGCGCCCTGGGCGGCATCGCCCTCGTCCTGCACGAATCCCCCCTGCTCTCCCGCTATCCGGCCGGTCCCGACCTGGCGGAGGTCCCCTCCATGACGCAAACGAGGCACCCATGACCCAGCTGACCGCGCTGGGCAAGTCGTCGCCGGCCCCGGTCGTGCGGCGCGGCCCCAAGCGCTCGCGGCGCGCCGTCGCGCTCAACCTGATCGCGGTCGTCATCGGCCTGGCCGTCTGGACACTGCTGGCCGGCGTCGGCGTGCAGGGCCTGCCCGGGCCGGTGGAGGTGGCGGGCAAGGCGGCCGAGCTGCTCTCGGACGGCACCCTCCCGCTCGACGCCCTGGCCAGCCTGCGCAGGGTGCTGCTCGGCTTCCTGCTCGGCACGCTGCTGGCGGTCCCGATCGGCTTCCTCATGGGCTGGTACGCCACCGCGCGCGGCCTGCTGGAGCCGTACGTGCAGTTCTTCCGCACCATCCCGCCACTGGCGATCATCCCGCTGGCCATCGTGCTCATGGGCATCGGCGAGGTGCCGAAGGTCTTCGTGATCTTCCTGGCGTCGTTCCTGTCCAGCGTCGTGGCCACGTTCCAGGGCGTGGTGGACGTGGACAGGACGCTGATCAACGCCGCCCGGGTGCTCGGCGCGTCCGACCGGACGATCTTCCTCAAGGTCGTGGTGCCGGCCTCGACGCCGTTCATCCTGGTCGGGATGCGGGTCGGGCTCGGCTCGGCCTGGGGCACGCTGGTCGCCGCCGAGCTGATCGCCGCCCAGGAGGGCCTGGGCTTCCGGATGCAGCAGGCCCAGCTCTACTACGACCTGTCCACGATCTTCGTGGGACTGATCGCCATCGGCGTGCTCGGCCTGCTGATGGACCGGTTGCTGCTGCTCGCCGAGCGCCGCCTCACCGACTGGCAGGAGCGCCGTTGAACGCCAAGATCTCGTTCAGGGACGTGGTCAAGACCTACCCGATGAAGGACGGCACCTTCACGGCCCTGGACCACGTGTCGCTGGACATCGCCGACCGCGAGTTCGTCACCGTCGTGGGACCGTCCGGGTGCGGCAAGAGCACGCTGATGAGCATGGCCGCCGGGCTGGTCGAGGCCAGCGCGGGCGAGACGCTGGTGGACGGTGAACCGGTCACCGGTCCCGGCCCGGACCGGGGGGTGATCTTCCAGCAGTACGCGCTGTTCCCGTGGCTGACCGTGCGCAAGAACGTCGAGTTCGGGCTGAAGCTCATGGAGCTGCCGGCCGAGGAGCGCAGGCGGCGGGCCGAGCGGGCGATCGAGCTGGTCGGGCTGTCCGACTTCGCCGACGCGCTGCCGAAGACGCTGTCCGGCGGGATGAAGCAGCGCTGCGCCATCGCCCGCGCGTACGCGGTGAACCCGCAGGTGCTGCTCATGGACGAGCCGTTCGGCGCCCTGGACGCGCTGACCAGGGTGCAGCTGCAGGACCAGCTGCTCGACACCTGGAGCCAGGACCAGCGCACGGTCATGTTCATCACCCACGACGTGGACGAGGCCGTCTACCTGGCCAGCCGGGTGATCGTGATGGCGGCCAGGCCCGGCCGCATCCAGCGGATCATCGACGTGGACCTGCCGTACCCGCGTACCGAGGAGATGCGGCTCTCGCCCGAGTTCGGGCGCATCCGCAACGAGGTCTGGCACGCCGTCTACCACCAGGCGCCCGCCTCGTCGGCGGCCTGACCCACACCAGGCACCCGGCCTGAACCACACCCACCAGGCATCTGCCGCGTCAGCGGCCTGAACAACCCCCCGAGAAAGGACTGATCCGCCATGCGTTCTCTTCGTCGCGCCCTGACGGCCGCCACGGCGGTGAGCCTGTTGACACTGTCCGTGACCGCCTGCTCCGACGACGGCTCCACGGTCAGGTTCGGCTACATCAGCGACTACAACGGCGCGAGCCTGCTCGCCATCGCCGACAAGCAGGGCCTGTGGGACAAGCAGGGGCTCACCCCCGAGATCAAGGTGTTCACCAACGGGCCGCTGCAGATCCAGGCGCTCGGTGCCGGCGACCTCGACTTCGGCTACATCGGCCCCGGCGCGATGTGGCTGCCCGCCACCGGCAAGGCCAAGGTCGTCGCGATCAACACGCTCGCCTACGCCGACCGCGTCATCGGCCGGCCCGGCGTCAAGACGATCCAGGACCTGAAGGGCAAGAAGGTCGGCGTGCCGGAGGGCACGTCCGGCGACATGGTGCTCAACCTGGCGCTGCAGAAGGCCGGCATGACGGTCAAGGACATCCAGAAGGTGCCGATGGACCCGGCCACCGTGGTGTCGGCGTTCGCGGCCGGGCAGATCGACGGGGCCGGCATCTGGTACCCGCTGATCGACAACATCAAGCGGCAGGTGCCGGACATGGTGGAGCTGGCCAGCACCAAGGAGTGGCCCGACAGCTCGTTCCCGACCGCGTTCGTGGGCGGCACGAAGGTGGACGACGCGCTCACCAGCAAGGTGATCAAGGTGCTGCAGCAGGCGAACGACTGGCGGGCGGCGCATCCCGAGGAGGCGATCACCGAATCGGCCGCGCTGCTCAAGCTGGACCCGGCCAAGGTCAAGGCCGACGCGGCGAACGTCCAGACGATGACGACCGAGGACCTGGTCGGCAAGACCAAGGACGGCACCGTCGCCAAGTGGCTGAACAGCCTGGGTGACTTCTTCGTCGGCACCGGCCAGCTCAAGACGAGGCCCGACCCCGCGACGTACTACACCGGCGATCTCTACACGAAGGCCTTCACGAAGTGAACCTGCTGTTCCTGATGACCGACCAGCACCGCGTCGACACGCTCGGCTGCTACGGCAACCCGCACGTCGCCACGCCGAACCTGGACCGGCTGGCCGCCACCGGCACCCGTTTCGACCGGTTCTACACGCCGACGGCCATCTGCACGCCGGCGCGGGCCAGCCTGCTCACCGGGCAGGCGCCGTTCCGGCACCGGCTGCTGGCGAACTACGAGCGCAACGTCGGCTACCTGGAGGATCTGCGGGAGGACGCGTTCACCTTCCCCGAGGCGCTGAAGGAGCGCGGCTACCAGCTCGGGCTGATCGGCAAGTGGCACGGAGGCACCACGCGCAACGCCGCCTCGTACGGCTTCGACGGCCCCGACCTGCCCGGCTGGCACAACCCGGTCGACCATCCCGACTACCTGGCCTACCTGGAGGAGCGGGGGCTGCCGCCGTACCGGATCTCGGACCTGATCCGGGGCACCACGCCCAACGGCAACCAGGGCAACCTGCTGGCGGCGCGGCTGCACCAGCCGGTGGAGGCCACGTTCGAGCACTACCTGGCGACCAGGGCGATCGAGCATCTGGAGCGGTACGCGGCCGACGGCCGGCCGTTCTTCCTGGCCACCCACTTCTTCGGGCCGCATCTGCCGTACCTGCTGCCGGACGAGTACTTCGACATGTACGACCCCGACCTCGTCGAGCTGCCGCCGTCGATCGCGGAGACGTTCGAGGGCAAACCGCCGGTGCAGCGCAACTACAGCGCGCACTGGACGTTCGACACGATCCCGATCGAGGTCAGCCGCAAGCTGATCGCGGTCTACTGGGGTTACGTCACGCTCATCGACCAGCAGATCGGCCGCATCCTCGACCGCATGGACGAGCTGGGCCTGACCGACCGGACGTCGGTGTTCTTCACCTCCGACCACGGCGAGTTCACCGGCGCGCACCGGCTGCACGACAAGGGCCCGGCGATGTACGAGGACATCTACCGCATCGCCGGCATCGTCCGGATCCCGGGCGCCGCGCCGCAGGTCAGGGACGAGTTCGTGTCGCTCACCGACTGCACGGCGACGATCCTGGAGCTGGCCGGCTGCGCCACCGGGCCGGCCGTGGACAGCCGCAGCCTGGTGCCGCTGGTGCGCGGCGAACATCCGGAGTGGCCGGGCGAGCTGCTCGCCGAGTACCACGGCCACCACTTCCCGTACCCGCAGCGCATGATCCGCGACGACCGCTACAAGCTCGTCGTCAACCCCGAGTCGGTCAACGAGCTGTACGACCTGCGCGCCGACCCGCACGAGCTGAGCAACCGCTACACCCATCCCGAGCTGGCCCCGGTCCGCCGCCGCCTGATGCGCCGGCTGTACGACCTGCTGCGGGAGCGCGGCGACAACTTCTACCACTGGATGACGCCGATGTACGACATCGGCGCCCTCGACTACGACCCCACGCTGAGCGCGTTCGAGAAGGAGGGCGCCTCGGGATGAGATCGGGCCCGGCTCCGGGCCCGACCGGCTTCAGGCGCGGCCGGCTCGGCGCGTGATCCGAGGGTGGCGATTCCCGTTCTGTGAAACGCGTGTCGGGCGGCGCCTCTGATGTGCTTGACTCCCGCCTGGTAGATAACCCCTCTGGGAGGGTTCATGGGGGAGTTCGTAGGGATCGACCCCCGCTGGGCACAAGAGGTGATCCGCCGGATGGAGGCGGGAAAGGGGGTCCTCGGCCGGACGCGACCCGGGCTGGACGCCGCCATCGACGAGGCGGGCCAGGACTGGGCCGGCCACCGGGGCACCACGGCCATGCGCCGCGCCTGGGAGTTCTACCACGAGTCCCAGCAGGACCTGAAGTGGCGCGTCGACACGCTGGAGCAGCTCGTGCCGGTGCGGGAGAGAGGCATGCTCACCGGCACCTTCCCGTTCGGCAGCGAGACGGAGGCGGTGCCGGCCGCCGAACGGACCGCGCACGCCATCCTGCGCGCCCTGGACCAGCCGGCCACCGGCGCCGATGCCGCCCCGGAGACGGCGACCGGGGCCGAGGCGGACGAGCAGGCGGGCGGCGAGGAGGCGGGTGACGTGATGGAGCGAGCCTTGGCCGGAGCCGAGGGCAAAACCGGCGATCCCGCCTACGCGGCGGCGCTGCTGGCGACCCTCGGGCCCGACGCCTTCACCCGCCTGCTGTCGGACCAGGCCGCCCCGGACACCGGTGGGCCTGCGGAGGACGCCGTCCCGGCCGACGGTGGGCCGGTGGGCGGGCGGGTCCTGGCCGAGGCGTTCGCGAGTGCGGAGCGGACCGGGCGGCTCGGGGACGCATGGTATGAGCTGGTGGACAGCGCCCCGGCCGGCGTCCTGACGAACCTGGTCACGCTGGCCAGCCAGTCGGGCGCGATGCTGAACCGGGTGGCGACGGGGCTGCTCGGCCGCCCGCCCGCCGCCGGCTGGAGCCCGCGCGCCCTGATCCAGGCGTACGAGCGCGATCCGCTGGCGTTCCAGCAGCTGCTGGCCGAGCACCGGGACGAGGCCCGCGTCCTGCTGGACGCCGCGGCCGACGACCCCGGCTGCGCGGAGCCGCTGGCGAGCGCGGTGCACGAGGCGCTGAAGCCGGGCGCCGGCGTGGACGGGCTGCGCGAGCGGGCCTGGCGCACCGTCGTCCGCGGGCTCGGCGCCACGCTGGAGATCGAGGATCGCTGAGCATGCTCACCAAGCACCAACTGCTGCGCGACGCGGCCGAGAAGGAGTCGCTGGCGGCGGCCTTCACCCGCTACGCGCGCGGCCTGGCGGAGGCGTTCGACGGGATCCCGGTCGAGCCCGGCGACTGCGAGCCGTACTGGACGGGGCCCGCCGCGCAGCGCTTCCTCACCCGGGCGCGGTCACTGCGCCGTGAGCTGGGCGAGCTGGAGGACTCGTGCCTGGCCACCGCCGAGAACCTGCGCGACCGCGCCGGGCGGTTGCGCGAGGAGGCGGCCCAGTTCGGCCCCTCGTCCGAGAACGATTCGTGGGGCTGGTAGGCCGGACGCAATCTCCGCAAGCTGTTTGCGTTGTTAACGCAATAATTTGAGGAGTCGCTGAAAGTAGTTCACAGGGCCTTGTGGAGGGGTGTGCGAGCGGCCTACTGTCGCCTCACCCCCGAGAGAAACGAGGACGCGATGCGTCGCACCCTCATCGTGACCACCGTCGCCGCCCTGGCCCTGAGCCTCACCGGCCCCGTCGCAGCCGAGTCCGCGGCGCCCGCGCCCGTCGTCACCCGGGCGGGGCTCGATCCGGCGCTGGTCGCGGGCCGGGGCGCCCGGGTGGCCTTCGCCGAGCAGGAGGCGGAGAACGCGGCGACGAACGGCACCGTCATCGGCCCGGGACGCGACGCGTACACGCTGCCCGCCGAGGCGTCCGGGCGCAGGGCGGTCCGGCTGGAGCCGGGCCGGCACGTGGAGTTCACCCTGCCGGCCAGGGCGAACGCGATCACCGTGCGCTACAGCATCCCCGACGCGCCCGGCGGAGGCGGCATCACCGCGCCGCTCGACGTCACGGTCAACGGCCGCGACCGCGTCACGATGACGCTCACGTCGCAGTACTCGTGGCTGTACAACCAGTACCCGTTCGCCAACGACCCCGGCGCCGGCCTGCTGCATCCCGACTGGTGGATCACCGAGTGCTCGTGCGTGCCCGCCGCCACGACCCCGCCGCCGGTGATCCCCAAGCCGTTCCGGCCCAGCCACTTCTACGACGAGCAGCGCCTGCTGCTGAAGCGTACGTACCGGGCGGGCGACCGGGTGCGGCTGACCGCCCCGGCCGGGAGCGCGGCCGCGTGGACGGTCGTCGACCTGCTCGACTCCGAGCTCGTCGGCCCGCCGAAGATCGAACTGCTCGCGGCCAGCGTGCTGGCCTTCGGCGCCGACCCCACGGGGCGGCGGGACGCGGCCGGGGCGTTCGACCGGACCATCGCCTTCGCCCAGCGCAAGCGGCTGAAGGTGTACGTGCCGCCGGGGACGTACCAGATCAATCGGCACATCATCGTCGACGACGTGACGATCATCGGCGCGGGCAGCTGGTACACGATCATCAAGGGCCGCGAGACCGCGCTGCCCCGCCCGGCCCCCGACGGCTCCACGCACACCGGCGTCGGCTTCTACGGCAGGGACGCCGCCGACGGCGGCAGCCGCGACGTGCACCTGTCGGGGTTCGCGATCGAGGGCGACGTACGCGAGCGCATCGACACCGACCAGGTCAACGGCATCGGCGGCGCGATGAGCGACTCCACCATCGACGGCCTGCACCTGCGGCACACCAAGGCCGGCATGTGGTTCGACGGCCCGATGAGCAATCTGCGGATCACGAACAACGTCATCGTCGACCAGATCGCCGACGCGATCAACTTCCACACCGGCGTCACGAACTCGCTCGTGGCGGATAACTTCATCCGCAACACCGGTGACGACGCCCTGGCCATGTGGTCGGAGAAGATTCCGGACACCGGCAACACGTTCGCCCGCAACACCGTGCAGAGCCCCGTGCTGGCCAACGGCATCGCCGTCTACGGCGGCGGCGACAACACGATCTCCGGCAACCTGATCGCCGACCCGGTCAGGGAGGGCAGCGCCCTCCAGGTGGGCTCCCGCTTCGGCGCGGAGCCGTTCACCGGCCGGCTGGACGTCACCGGCAACACGACGGTCAGGTCCGGCACCTACGAGCTCAACTGGAACATCGGCCTGGGCGCCATCTGGTTCTACGCGCTGGAGCGGGACATCGCCGCCGACGTCCGGGTGACCGGCAACGACTTCCTCGACAGCACCTACAACGCGATCATGCTGGTCAGCGAGTGGTCGGTGAAGGACCTGTACGCGATCACGAACGTGCGCTTCAAGGACATCCGGGTGGACGGCACCGGCACCTCCGTGGTCAGCGCCCGGGTGAGGGGGTCGGCCACGTTCGAGAACGTCGACGCGCGCAACGTCGGGGCGGTCGGGGTGAACAACTGCGGCTCGTTCGGCTTCCCCGCCACCGGGTCGGAGTTCTCACTGACGGACCGGGGCGGGAACGACGGGGGCTGGCTGGCGCCGTGGCTGCTGCCCAACACCATCACCTGCGACGACCGCCCGCCCGTGGTCCCGCCCCCGGCCCCGTCACCCTGGCGAGGGGGACGCCGGTGACCGCCCACACCGGACGGGGCCGTCGGTGAACCGCGCCGCGCTCAGCTCATGGCGGCCAGGCCCTTGACCACGGTGGTGGTCAGGGTGCCGATCTCGCCGATGCCGATGCTGACCATGTCGCCGTCCTGGAGCGTGAAGGGCAGGTCGGGCACCAGGCACGTCCCGGTGGCCAGCACCGCGCCGTCGGGGAAGGAGTCGGCGCGGAACAGGTAGCCGGCCAGGTCGTCGAGGCGGCGGTTCAGCTGGGAGGTGCTCGCCTTGCCGTCCCACACCGTCTCGCCCGCCCTGACGATGCTCAGCGAGATGTCCAGCGCGTACGGGTCCGCGACCTCCCACGCGGGCCTGATCGCCGGTCCCACCGCGCACCCGCCCAGGTAGATCTTGGCCTGCGGCAGGTAGAGCGGGTTGACCCCCTCGATGGTGCGCGAGCTGACGTCGTCCACGACCGTGTAGCCGACGATCTCCCCGTGCGCGTTCAGCACCAGCCCGAGCTCCGGCTCCGGCACGTCGATGCCCGAATCCTCGCGGACCGAGATGCGCCCGCCGTCGCCGGACACCTTCCACGCCACCGACTTGAAGAACAGCTCGGGCCGCTCGGCGTCGTAGACCAGCTCGTACACGTCGGCGGCCTGCTCGCTCTCCAGCACCCTGGCTTCGCGCGAGCGCCGGTAGGTGACGCCGGCCGCCCACACCTCCATCCGCCCGTCCATGGGAGCCAGCCGCCGCACCGACCCGGACGGGTGCCGCGGCCCGTCCGCCTCCGCGCAGCGCCGGCGGAGCTCATCGGAGGACAACCGGAGCAGCTCGCCCACGGTGGTGATCCCGGCCAGCTCCACCACCTGCTCGCCGTCGTCGATTCCGACGGCGTCGGCGCTGGTCAGAGGGCTGGTGAACCGTACGATCTGCATGCCTGCTCCTAGCTCCATCAGACGAGGGGGCGTCGGTCATCCGATGAATAATCCCCTAAGGGATCAACCTAGTAGTTCGGCGGGTCGATCGGGAGGGGCCTTATGGTCATATCCCCTCATATCACCTCGAAGTCGGCCATCATCGCCATGTCTTCGTGTTCGAGGTTGTGGCAGTGCAGCATGTACGTGCCGCGGTGGCCGTCGAAGCGGACGAGCACGTCCACGACCTCGTACGGGCGCACGTCCACGGTGTCCTTCCAGCCCGCGTCCGTGGCGGCCGGCGGCCGGCCGTTCCTGGCCAGCACCTGGAAGTGGGCCAGGTGCACGTGCACGGGATGGCGGAAGTCGCCGGTCAGCCGCCAGACCTCGGCGGTGCCCAGGCGGGGCCGGGCCAGCGGCACGCCGGGCCGGTAGCGCTGCCCGTTGATCGTCCAGGCGCCGTCCGTCGCGCGGAAGTCGAACAGGCGGGTCACGACGGGACGCGGCCGCTGCGGCGGGCGGGACAGGACGGCCGGCACGCGGCTGTCGTCCGGCGCCCGCCGGGTGACGACGAAGCGCATGACGTTCCCGGCCGGGCCCCCGGCCAGGGCGTTGACCAGGGTGACGGCGGTGCCGACCGGGTAGGCGGAGAAGTCGACGACGACGTCGTACCGCTCGCCGGGGGAGATCGGGATCTCGTCGTGCGCCACCGGGGCGGCCAGCAGCCCGGAGTCGCTGCCGATCTGGGTGAACCGGCCGCCGGGGGTCAGCCGGAGCAGGTACCTGCGGGCGTTGGAGGCGTTCAGCAGGCGCAGGCGGTAGCGGGTGGCCGTCACCTCGGCGACCGGCCAGGGCGCGCCGTTCACCAGGATCACGTCCCCTTCGACCCCCTCCATGTAGTCACCGCCGAGCCTTCCCCAGCCGCCCGGCGGGCCGTGCCGTCCGTGCCCGCCGTCCGTCCCGGTCACGCCGTTCGCGCCGCTCACGCCATGGGCGTCGTGTCCGGACGGCGGGGCGTGTCCGGGCGACGGGGCGTCGAACGGCTGCGGGTAACGGAACGAGCCGTCCTCCTCGAAGGCCCGGTCGCAGATCATCAGCGGCAGTTCCCGCTCGCCGCGGGGCAGCGGCAGGGCGTCCTCCTCCTCGTCGCGCACCAGCGCCATCCCGGCCAGCCCCCGCCACACCTGCGGCGCGGTGAAGTCCATCCGGTGGTCGTGGTACCAGAGCGTGGCGGCCCGCTGGCCGACCGGGTAGCGGTACTCCTTGACCAGCGGATGGTGCACCTCCCCTGGATGAGCCGGCCGCGGCGTGAGGCCGGCGGGCATGACGAGGTCGGTCGGGTAGCCGTCGGAGCCGGGCGGGGTGACGCCGCCGTGCAGGTGCGTGGAGGTGGGCACGGGCAGCTCGTTGCGCACCGAGACCGTGACGGGTTCCCCGCGCCGCAGCTCGAACGTGGGCCCGGGGAACGTACCGTCGTACCCCCACACCTCGGTACGCAGCCCCGGCAGGATCTCGGCCGCCGCCACCCGCTGCGTCACCTCGTACCGGCCTGGACTGACCGGCCTGGCCACGTCCGGGATCGGCAGCGGCACCGTGAACGGCCGGGGCAGCCGCGCCCCGCTCCGCAGCAGTTGCCCCGCCACCTCGTCCGTCGCCCTGCACCCGGCGACCCCCAGCCCGGCACCGCCCAGCACCCCCAGGAACGCCCGCCGGGAGAACCCTCCGGCGCCGGCCCGGCTCACGCGCCACCGTCCCCGGCGTCGGAGCGGCGGAACGTGCGCCAGGTCCAGGCGGTGAAGACGGCCGACAGGCCGAAGATGGCCATGCCGAGCGGGAAGTGCCCCGCGATGATCCGCGCCTGCCCCAGCCCCACCTGCGCCGTCTCAAGAGCGACGAGCCCGACTCCGGCCAGCGCCGGCCACCCGGGGCCGCGTCCTGGCCGCCACAGCAGCACGGAGGCCACCAGCTGCAGGTAGAGCAGCGCGTGGGTGTAGCCGGCGTTGTCGCGGTGCCAGGCCAGCAGATCGACGTCGCCGGTGACGAACAGCCCGGCGAGCGCCGCCTGGACGAGCACCCCGGCCAGATGCCCGGTCGCCGCCACCCGCAACGACCAGACGATCCAGCCGCGCGGTCGCGGAACGGAGTTCGAGGAGGTCATGGCCGGAATGCTCCTCGGAACACCCCTCCGCTCACATCCCGCACCGGACGACTCTGTTCCGTACTCCCGGGGTCGTACGAGAGCCGCCGGGTACGCGAAACGTACGCCCCCGGGATGACGCCCCGCCCGAGCCGCTCCCCTACCTTGGGTGCATGAACACCCGCCGAAAGGACGCGCTGGTCGCGGCGGGCGCGCTGGCGGCGATCATGGCGGGCACATACGCGAACCTGTCGTGGTCGGGCCCCCAGGAACGGCCGCTCGACCCGGCGGGCCTGGCGCTGCTCGTGGCCGCGGCGCTGTCGCTCGCCTTCCGCCGCACCGCCCCGCTGGCGGCCGGGATCGTCGCCGCGGCCGCCGGGGTCGCCTACTACGCCGCCCACTATCCGGGCGTGTTCACCGCCGCGCCCGCGCTGGCCTCGATCTACACCCTCGTCGTGCTCGGCCGGCGCAGGGCGGCGATCTGGCTGGCGGCGGCGCTGACCGTGACCATGTACGGCCTCATGGCGCTGGCCCCCGAGGACCCTCCGCCGGGCAGCTGGATGGCGCTGCTGAGCGGCTGGCTGGTGGCCATGGTGCTGGTGGGCGAGGTGACCAGGAGCGGCCGGGCGTACCTGCGGGCGGTGGAGCAGCGCGCGCAGGCGATGGAGCAGCGGGCGGAGGCCGTGGAGCAGCGGGCGCTGGAGGCCGAGCGCACGCGGGAGGAGGCGGCGCTGCGCCAGGCGGGCGAGGAGCGGCTGTGGATCGCGCAGGAGCTGCACGACTCGCTCACGCACAGCATCTCCGTGGTCAACGTGCAGACCGCACTGGCCCTTGAGCTGCTGGAGCGCCGTCCTGAGCGGGTCAGGGAGGCGCTGGTGGCGATCAAGGAGTCGGGGCACGAGGCGATGAACGAGCTGCGTGCCACCCTCGGCGTGCTGCGCGCTCCCGAGGAGGTGGAGGCGGGGCTGTCCGGGCTGCCGCGCCTGGTCGCCAGGGCCGAGGGGGCGGGGCTGCGGGTGACGCACACCGTGCGCGGCGTCCCGTACGCGCCGGCGCCTGAGGTGGATCGGGCCGCGTACCGGATCGCCCAGGAGGCGCTGACCAACGTACTGCGGCACGCGGGCGCGGCGGCGGTCACGGTGACCGTCGAATACGCCGACTCGAAGATCGTGCTGCGGGTGGAGAACGACGGCGAGCCGGGCGTGGCCGGGCCGGGGATGGGGTTGATCGGGATGCGCGAGCGCGCGGTCGCCGTCGGCGGCTCGCTGACGGCGGGTCCGGGCGAGCACGGCGGCTTCACGGTACGCGCCGAACTCCCCGCCCGGGCCGCCGCATGAGCCCCCGGCACGGCGAGTTTCGCGCGACCGCCAGGACGCGCGACGCCCGCGCAGGGAGGCGGCCGTGATCCGGGTGCTGCTGGCCGACGACCAGCCGCTGATCCGGGCCGGCTTCAGGGCCCTGCTCGAACTCACCGACGACGTCGCCGTGGTCGGCGAGGCGGGCGACGGCGCGCAGGCGGTGGAGCTGGCCGGGCGGCTGCGGCCGGACGTGGCACTGCTCGACGTGCGCATGCCGCTGATGGACGGCATCCAGGCCACCCGCAGGATCGGCGCCACCCCTGAGCTGAACGACGTCCGCGTGGTGATCCTCACCAACTACGCCCTCGACGAGTACGTCTTCGCCGCGCTCAGAGCCGGCGCCAGCGGCTTCCTGCTGAAGGACATCGAGCCGGGCGACCTGCTGCGGTCGGTGCGGGTGGCGGCCAGAGGCGAGGCGCTGCTGTCGCCGTCGGTGACGCGCCGCCTGATCGAGGAGTACGTCAGCACCCCGCCCCGCCCGGCACCGTCCGCGCCGGGGCTGGACCGGCTGACCGGCCGCGAACGCGAGATCGTCGCCCTGGTCGGCAGAGGGCTGTCGAACGAGGAGATCGCCGCGCACCTGGTGATCAGCGGCGCCACCGCCAAGACGCACGTGAGCAGGTCGATGATCAAACTCGGCGTCCGCGACCGGGCCCAG
The DNA here is from genome assembly GCF_035917475.1 of Nonomuraea fuscirosea. Taxonomy (NCBI): domain Bacteria; kingdom Bacillati; phylum Actinomycetota; class Actinomycetes; order Streptosporangiales; family Streptosporangiaceae; genus Nonomuraea; species Nonomuraea fuscirosea. The sequence goes on from NZ_CP109074.1 coordinate 7,372,200, forward strand.
CTGGTCGTCTTCGCGTACGAGTCGGGCCTGGTGGTCCCGGGGGCGAGCGCCTGACCGGCGAGCGCGCGGGGGCTCAGAAGGTCAGCAGGAAGTCGTAGCAGTTGAGCAGCCAGATCAGCAGCCACAGGGCGACGGCGGGCAGCCGGGCCGGCCTCCGCCACCTTCCGTCAGTCGGCACCTGATATCACAACGCCTTCCATGAACGGCGATGTCGTCCTCCCAGTCTGCGTCTTCACCGCCGCAGGCGCGCGTTTTCCGGTGCGCATTCTCCAGCGCGTATTCTCCAGCGCGTATTCTCCGGGCGCCGGAGAACAGGCGACGGAGAACAGGCGAAGGAACGGGCGGCGCGCGACAAAGGATTCCCCGAATGCGCTCCGGCAGAGGATCCGGTTTATATGCTCCATTGCACGGCCGACCTGGCGAGCCCGCAAAAGGAGCATTCATGGACAAAGACATTCCGGTCCTGTCCGATGCGCCGGTCGGGCTGGAGCAGGACGAGCTGGGCTTCGGCCGCTACGTCGACCCCCTGGTCCGGGTGATCACCGAGCCGGCGACCGAGACCCCGTTCACGATCGGCGTGTACGGCCCCTGGGGCAGCGGCAAGTCGAGCCTGCTGCGCATGCTGGACCAGCGCCTGGCCGCGGAGCATCCGGGCCGCACGATCAGGGTGCACTTCAACCCGTGGGTGCACCGGGGCGAGCCGCACCTGCTGCTGCCGCTGCTGCACGCGCTGCAGGACACCCTGGAGCAGGACGGACGCCACCGCCTGCGCGAGGCGGCGGGCCGGCTCGGCCACGTGATCGCCGGGCTGACCTCCGACACCCTGCTGCGCAAGGTCTCGGGCGGCGCGGTCACGCTCGACCGGATCGGCGAGCTGTCCAGGCAGTACGCCGAGCAGCGCGGCAAGGTGCACAGCGAGCTGCGCAACCTGCGGCGCACGCTGCAGGAGCAGGCCGACCGCGCCGCGGCCGACGACGCCCGGCTGGTGATCTTCATCGACGACCTCGACCGCTGCCAGGCGCACGAGATCGTGGATCTGCTGGAGTCGGTCAAGCTGTTCCTCGACCTGCGCCATGTCATCGTCATTCTGGCCGTCGCCAAAAATGTGGTCGATCAGGGCATTGCCATGAAATATCGGGAATTCGGATTCGAGGCCGCCCGACTCATGGAAATAGGCGACGAATATCTGGACAAGATTGTCCAGCTGCCGCTCACGCTGATGCCGATCGACCCCGGCGCCTTCCTCGATCGGTTGCCGCTGCCCGGCGGGCTGGCCACGTACCGGGAACTGCTGGCCGGGATCGTCGCCCCCAACCCGCGCCGCATCAAACGGGTGCTCAACACCTGCGCCGTCATGAGCGTCGTGGGCGGCCCGCCGCTGCGCGCCGACATCGTCATCAGGCTCGTCGTCCTGCGCGTCCAGAGCCCCGACCTGTACGACGCCATCGTGGCCCGCCCCCGCCTGGCCGCGGCGCTGGAGGACATGTACGCCGGCCGCCTCCCCCTCGACCGCCCCGACCGGCTCATCGAACGCTACGGCCAGGCCGAAGCCGAACCGATGGCCGCGGCCGTACGCAAATTCCACCGGTCGCAGGACTACCTCGGCGGCGTCTTCTGCGGCACGGCGTTCGCGGAGGTGAAGGACGAGCTCCCCGGCTATCTCACGATGCTGGGCCGCTGACGATGTTGTCGGAGCCGCTGCGCTACGAGCTGTACGGGCTGCGTCACGGCAACCCGTACCGGATCGAGCCGCTGGACCCGCTGGCCCGCGCGGGCGACCGCGCGCTGCTGGTGGACATCGACGGGTTCGTCTCGACGGAGGCGCTGCGCGCGTACCTGCGCGAGAGCGTGGCGGCGGGAGAGTCGGCGTTCGTGGTGGTGAGCGGGCGCGACTACACCGGCCGCACGACGATCGCCAACCACGTGCTGGACGTCTACCGCGAGGTCAGCGAACTGGATGACCGGCTGCTGGTCAGCCGGATCAAGGTGGGCCACAACCGCGACTTCGAGTGGGTGAAGGAGGCGATGGTGGAGCTGCAGAACGAGATCGAGGAGGCCGACCTGACGCTCTCCCCCGCGTTGACCGAGTCGCTCAACACCATCGAGGGCATCGACGAGGGCGTCTACCAGAGCCGTTACCGGGGGCTCGCCCGGCGGTTGCACGGGGAGCTGGCGGGGCAGGCCAGAGGACGGTGCTCGTTCGGGGTGGTGTTCGAGGGGCTGCGGCAGACGAGTCTGGTGGACGCGATGCGCAAGGTGTTCAAGAGCAGCCGGTCGATCGCGGTGTTCACGCACGGCGACTACAAGCACGCCAACACGCCCTCGTACGAGGAGCTGAGCCGGTTGGACGTCCACCTGATCAAGCTGGAGCCGCTGAAGGGCGAGCAGGTCCGCTGCCTGGCCGAGGAGCGCTGGCGGGCGGCCTCCGCGCTGCCGAGCCCGTTCCCGCCCGACAGCCTGGAGACGGCCTGGCCCGCGCCGACCCCGATCAAGTCGGTGGTCAAGACGCTGAGCCTGCTGCTGGACATCCGCCTCGGCTCGGCCGCCGACCACGGCCCCTGGCCGGACAACACCGAGCTGGAGATCCCGCACCGGTTCATGTTCTTCATGATCAGGATGCTGAACGAGCTGGGGGCGTCGTGAGGACGGCCACCGGCAACCCCTTCCCCGCGCGCGGCACCATGAGCATGGAGGAGCAGGTCAGGGACGCCGACATCCTCGACGCCCAGATCACCGGGCCGACCGTCGAGCTGCCCGCCGTGGCCGGCCTGACCGCGCTGGTCCGGCAGTACCTGGAGCAGCCGTCCTGCGGCCAGGTCGCGTTCCTGCACGGCGAGCACGGCACCGGCAAGACCCACACGATCAGGTACGCGCTCGGCGGCGAGACCGGCGCGCTCCGGCTCTACGCCAAGGCCCAGGACGGCGACTTCCGCGCCCTCTACCAGCGGCTCATGAGCCAGGTGGGCCGCGACCGGCTGCGCGAGCTGAGCCGCGGCTTCCAGGCGGTGCTGGCCGGCGAGGAGGCGGGCCTGCGCCGGCCGCCCGATCCCGGGCGGGCGGAGCTGCTGTTCACGGAGCTGCTGGTGGAGCCGGGCGCGGTGCTGGAGGCGCAGGCCGACGAGCTGGGCCGGGTGACCGACGACGGACAGGAGTTCCAGCGGGCGCTGACCTCGCTGCTGGAGCCCGCGATGGAGGAGGCCGCGTTCGCGTGGCTGGCGGGGCGCGACATCACGCCGACGGACGCGGCGCGGCTCGGCGTGTCCGGCCCGATGACCGACCCCAACCAGTGCCGCCACGGGCTGCAACTGCTGACCGCGCTGTGCGCCCGGGTCGGGCGGCCCGTCATCATCGTGGTGGACCAGTGCGAACGGTTCGTCCTCGGCCCGCCCTCGAACCTGGGTGTGCTGCACTCGCTGGTGGAACGCGTTCCGCAGGAGGGCGGGATGCTGCTGCTGTCGGGGAGCGGCTCGGTGTGGGCGGCACTGCCCGACGACCTGCGGCAACGGTTCGGCGCCAACCACCTGGAGACGGGGGTGCTGAGCCCGGGGCAGGCCCTCGCTCTCCTCCGCGCCTACCTGGAACGGGCTCACGTCCCCGGCGGTAGTCGGAGTGGCGGGTCAAGCGGGCCGAGCGGCAGACCGGGCGGACCGGGCGGCGGACTGGGCGGACCGGGGGGTGGGGTCGGGCCGTTCACGGAGGAGGGGCTGCGGGCGCTGCTGCGGCTGAGCGGCGGCAACGTGCGGGCCTTCCTGCAGCTGGCCTGGCGGGCGTTCCGGCTGGCCACCGCGGGGGGCGAGCGCGGCACGATCGACCGCCGTTTCGCCGACCGGGTCCTCGGCACGGGGGTCGCGATGAGGCAGGCCGCGGACCGGGCCGTGGAGGGGTGGCTGCTGGACGAGCGGGCCGGATACCGGCGCGACTGGCGGGACGGCGACGTCACGGCCGACTACGCGGTCCTGTCGGCGTCGGGGCCCCGGCTGCTGGTCCAGATCGTGGACGCCGTCTTCACCGCGCGGGAGGCGGCGGACCTGGCCGGCCTCATGGAACGGGTGCGGGCGCGGGGCTGGCCGGCCAGGATCGTGCTGGTCGTCGCGGGTTACGCCGCCCCCGAGGCGCTGCCGCTGCTGGAGCGGGCCGCCCACGAGGTCGTGGTGGTGCGCGGCGAACGGGATCTGCACCGGCTGCGCGGCTCGGTCAGGCCGCTGGTGCCGGACACGGGCGGGGTGTTCGACGGGCTGCCCTATCCGGGGGCCGAGCCGTTCTCCGAACGGGACGCGAAGGTGTTCTTCGGCCGCGAGGAGGCCGTCAGAGAACTGGCCGGGCTCCTGTCGGAGGCGCGGGAGCCGGTGGTGGTGACCGGGCCCACCGGCGTGGGGGCGTCCTCACTGGTCCGGGCCGGCCTGCTGCCCGCCCTGGCCGAGAACGGGGGGCGGGGGACGCGATGGCACGGCCTGGTCCTCGTCCCCGGCACCGCCCCGCTGAACGAACTGGCCGCGTCCCTGTCCGGCCTCGTGGACGGCCTGGACACCGCGACCGTCCTGGCCGCCCTCCGCGAACGCCCGGCAAGCGCCCGCTCGATAGCCGCCCAAGCCATCACCGCCCTCCAGGACGCCGCCTTCCCGGGCGACACACTCCCGGGTACCGCCTCGCCGACCGCCCCCCTCCCGGGTGACGGGCTGCCGGGTGACGGGCTGGTGCTGGTGGTGGATGGGTTCGAGGAGGTGCTGGCCGGGGCCGGGGCCGGGGATCCCGACACCGCCGCGTTCGTGGCGGCGTTGCATGCCGTCGCCGGCGGGCCGCACAACGTGGTGGTCGTGGTCGTGGTGAGTGCGCCCTTCGCCGAGCGGTGCGCGGCCTTTCCCGAGCTGGCCGGGCCCGCGTACGCACTCGGGCCGATGGGGCGCGGCGAGCTGCGGCGGGCGATCACGGGACCGGCGGAGGTGGCGGGGCTGGCCCTGGAGGAGGGGCTGGTCGACGCGGTGCTCGACGACCTGCGCACCCCGCGCGGCGCGCCGGAGCCGGGCGCGCTGCCGCTGCTGGCCCGGGCGATGCACACCACCTGGTGCCACCGCGACGGCGACCGGCTCACCCTGCGCGGCTACGCCGAGACGGGCGGCATCCGCAGGGCGGTGGTCGACGCCGCCGAGTCCGCCTACCTCGCGCTCGACGCCCCGCGTCAGGCCGTCGCCCGTACGGTGCTGCGCCGGCTGGCGGCGATCTCCCGCGACGGCCGGATCCTGCCCAGGCGGGCCGCGCTCGACGGCCTGCGGGCCGAACACGCGGACGCGGCCGGCGACCTCGACGCGGTGCTGCGGGCGCTGGCCGCCGCGCGGGTGGTCGTGGTGGACGCGGACGCGGTGCGGATGGCGCACGGGTGCCTGGCCGAGGACTGGCCGCGGCTGCGCGACTGGTTCGAGGAGGACCTGTCGGGCCAGATCATCTACGACCAGCTGCTGGACGACGCCGCCGCCTGGATGGACAGCCGGCGCAATCCGGAGTTCCTGTACCGGGGCACCAGGCTGGCCACGGTGCTGCGGGCGCGCGGGCGGTGGGAGGAGAGCGGCGAGCTGCCCCTGGACGACCGGGCCCGCCTGTTCCTGGAGGCCGGCGACCGGGCCCGCAGGAGACGCAGGACGGTCCGGGGCACCGCGCTGCTCGCGTTGCTGGTGACGGTGCTGGTGGCGGGCCTGAACGTGGCCAGCCTGACCACCGCGGAGCGCCGGTTGCGGATCGTACGGGACGACGAGGTGTCCCAGGGGCTGGCCGAGCAGAGCGCGCTGGTCAGCGACCCCGCGCTCTCGGCGCTGCTGGCCGCGCTGGCCTGGCGGGTCAGCCCCACGCCCGAGGCCCGTTCCGGGCTGCTGCGGGTGCTCGGCTGGCCGGCCAGGAGGTCGTCCTACCGCCTGGGCGATCCGGCGCTGGCGCTGGCGTTCGGCCGGGAAGGTGACATCGTCGCGGCCGAGGCGGCGAAGGACGGCGTCCGGCTCAGCGGGGTCCGGGTCCGGCGCAAGCCGGCCAGGATCGGCGGCGCCGGCTCGGTGGTGGCGTTCAGCCCCGACGGGCGCACCCTGGTGGTCGGCGGCGGCACGGGCGTGCGCGTCGTCGACCGCCGTTCCCTGGACGTGCGCGACCGCATCCCCACCCGCGCGAAGCCGTCGTCGCTGTCGCTGAGCCCCGACGGGCGCACGCTGGCGCTCGCCGTCGCCGGCGGGGTGCAGCTGGTGGACCTGGGCACGAAGGAGGTGACGATGCGCCTGAACGACAACGAGCCCGTGCTCGCCTCGGCCTTCAGCCCCGACGGCAGGACCCTCGCGACCGGGAACGCGGCCGGCGTGGTGCGCCTGTGGAACGTCCGGGGCGGCGACCAGCCCAGCGCGGCGCTGCTCGGCCACGTGAACCCGGTCACCTCGCTCACCTTCAGCCCCGACGGCAGGACCTTGGCGACCGGCGGCGCCGACGCCACCGTCCGGCTCTGGGACCTGGCGAGCAACCAGCCGATCAGCGTCTCCCCCACCGGGGAGCGCAGGACGGTGACCGCGCTGGCCTTCGCCGTGGACGCGCGGACCCTGGCCGGCGCCGACGACGGGGGCCGCGTGCGGCTGTGGAACGTCGAGCCGCCGGCCGACCTCGCCGGCGGCGCCTGCGCGCTCGCCCGCCGCGACCTCACCCCCGTCGAGTGGGCGAAGTACGTCCCCGCCGAGGTCGAACGCCGCAAGGCCTGCCCGGCGCGTTGACGGCGGCACCACCGCCGGAAGGCGCGCGAGGTGCGTGCCTTCCGGCGGTGGCCCTACCCGTTGACCGGTTTGCCCAGGGCGCTGCCCGCCAGCCAGTCCTCCCAGGACTTGGCCCACGGCGTCGGCCCGTTGCCGAATCGCAGCTTCCTGGAGGTTCCGGTGACCTCGATGATGTCCCCGCGCTGGGTGAACTCGTAGAACCAGCGCGCGTTGGCCGGGCTGGCGTTGACGCAGCCGTGGCTGACGTTCGAGCTGCCCTGCGCGCCGGTGGACCAGGGGGCGGCGTGGAAGAAGGTGCCGCTGTAGGTCATCCGGACGTTCCACTTCGTCTTGATCCGGTACTCGCCCGGCTCGCCGATGGTGGCCGAGTCCATGACGACGTCGGCGGCCTTCTCCTGTGCGATCATGACGCCGGAGTAGCTGTCGTCGCCCGGTCTGCCCAGGCTGACGGGGATGGTCTTGACGACCTCGCCGTCCTCGCGCACGACCGCCCGGTGCGACTTGGCGTCGACCTTGGTGATGTGCTCGGCCCCGACGGTGAAGCTCAACCGGCGATCCTTGGTGCCCCACACGCCCGGGCCCGCGCGCAGTCCGGCCAGGTGCGCCACGACCGTCACCTTCTGCCCGACCGGCCAGTACTCGCGCGGCCTGAACTGCACCTCGCGGTCGCTCACCCAGCTCCACGCGCCCTCGACCGGCTGCGACATCGTGACGACCAGCGACCGCTCGATCGCGGCCCGCTCCTGCTTGCCGGGGACCGGCCGTGACAGCAGGAGCTGCACGGGCATCCCGACGCCCACCTTCTCGCCGTCGAGCGGCGACATGCCGCTCTCCAGCGCCCGCCTGGGCTTGAGCGTGGTGAACGTGGAGCGTCCCGTCACCTGCTTGCCGTCGGTGCCGGTCGCCCGGGCATCGACCGTGTAGGTGGTCGAGGGCCGCAGCGGCCACCGGGGCCGCCACAGGCCGTCCGCGCCGACGGCGCCCTTGACCGGCCGGCCCTTGGCGTCGGCGACGGCCAGTTCGCCCAGCTTGCCGCCGGTGACCTTGACGCCGATCCCGGTGTCGGGGGCCACCTTCTCGGTGCCGTCGGCGGGCGTGAACGACAGCTTGGCCACGGGGGCCGTGGCCTGCGGGGGCCGGTCCGGCGACCCGCCGCCCGACGAGGTACAACCGGCGGTGACGAGCAGCGCCGCCGCCATGATGCCGGCGAATGTCTTTCTGGTCCGGCCGTTCCGCATCGCTGATGCCTCCCGCGCCTGACATGTAGGCAGTTCTTCACATTAGTTCGTTTGTCGGCGATCCGGCGGACTCCTGCCCGTATCGGCTTGACCCATGCGGACCGGGGGCGCGGCGCGTGTCAATGATCTTGATCCGGTGTTCGGCCGCCTACAATCATGGGCCGGTGGACTACTACCTGATCTCCCCGACGGCGGGCGACCCCTCACCCGCGGCCCTCCTGGTGGAGGAGTTCGTCCTGTGCGACGACTACACGGCGGCCGGCATCGACGGCGCCGAGTGGCAACCGGAGATCGGTGCCTGGTCCGCCTCCGCGGAGCTGAGCCGGGCCATCAGGGCCGACAGCGCGCTGCGGGGGCGGGTGACTCCGGTGAGCCGGCAGGAGGCCGCCGCCGCCTTCGCCCGGCTCGGCGGCGGCGGGCTGCCGGAGGAGGCCGGGCTGCGCACCCTCTTCCAGGAGCGCCGGCACCTGCCGACCACGGCCCCGCTCAACCTCGGCTCCGGCTCGGGAGCCCGCCGTTACCGGATCCTGTTCGCCGGGGAACTGGGCGAGGACGGCCTGGCCAACGCGCGCACGGCCCTGCGCCTCGAACCCACCGACCATCCCCGCGTGGTCGGCAAGGCATCGGTCAGCGCCGGCGGCCACGGCTTCACCTGGGAGCTGCGCCGGATCGGCGCGGGCATCGCCTGGTGCGTGGACGTGACCGCGCGGCTGGGCTCCGGCCCCGTCACCGCGCTCGGGGCGCTGCTGCACCATCACCGGCAGGTGGTGCGTGAGCAGGGCCTCATCCCCGTCACGGTCGAGCGGTTCGCCTGAGGAAAAATTCATCGGCCGGTGAGTGTCACATTCGTGCCCCGTATCCCGTCTTGTTGCTGAAGGTGAAAACAAGTCGTATGCGGGGTGGCGATGAAGGGCAGCTCACTGGCCGGAGCCTTGGACGACCGGCTCGGCGGAGCCGGATTCCTGAAGAAGGCGATGCGGAAGATCTTTCCCGACCACTGGACGTTCCTGCTGGGCGAGATCGCGCTGTACGCCTTCGTGGTGATCCTGCTCACCGGCGTCTTCCTGACGTTCTTCTTCAAGCCGTCCATGCAGGAGGTCGTCTACAACGGCAGCTACGTGCCGCTGCGCGGCGTGACGATGAGCGAGGCGTACGCGTCGTCGCTGGAGATCAGCTTCGAGGTGCGCGGCGGCCTGCTGATGCGGCAGATGCACCACTGGGCCACACTCATCTTCCTGGCCGCGATCGTCGTGCACATGCTGCGCAACTTCTTCACCGGCGCCTTCCGCAAGCCGCGTGACCTCAACTGGCTGATCGGCGTGGCCCTGTTCGCGCTGGTGCTGCTCAACGGGCTGTTCGGCTACTCGCTGCCGGACGACCTGCTGTCCGGGGCCGGGCTGCGCATCCTGCACGGGGTGATCATCTCGGTGCCGCTGGCAGGCACGTACGTGGCGACGTTCCTGTTCGGCGGGGAGTTCCCCGGCGAGGACATCGTCTCCCGCCTCTACAGCCTGCACGTGCTGCTCATCCCCGCCCTGCTGCTGGTGCTGCTCCCGCTGCACGCGGTGGTGCTGACGTGGCGGCAGACGCACACGCAGTTCCGCGCCAAGGGGCTGCGGAACGAGCAGGTTCGCGGCGCGCCGTTCTTCCCCGCGTTCCTGGCGAAGACGACGGTGTTCTTCCTGTGGGTGACCGGGGTGGTCGCGCTGCTCGCCACCGTCTTCCAGATCAACCCGATCTGGCTGTACGGGCCGTACCTGCCGAGCACGGTCAGCGCCGGCTCCCAGCCCGACTGGTACATGGGCTTCCTGGAGGGCGCGCTGCGGATCATGCCGCCGTGGGAGTTCACCGTCTTCGGCTCCACGGTGACGATGAGCGTGCTGATCCCCGCGCTCGGCGCGCCTGGCCTGCTGTTCACCGTGCTCGCGCTCTACCCGTTCGCCGAGCGGTGGATCACCCGGGACCACGCCGTGCACCACCTGCTCGACCGGCCGCGCGACGTGCCCAAGCGGGCGGGGCTCGGGGTCGCCGGGATCATGTACTACGGCGTGTTGTGGCTGGCCGGGGGCAACGACCTGATCGCCTCGAACTTCCACATCTCGCTCAACGCGACCACCTGGATCTTCCGCGTCCTCATCGTCGCCGGGCCGGTGCTCGGGTACGTGGTCACCCGGCGGATCTGCCTGGGGCTGCAGCTGCGCGACCGGCACATCGTCGCGCACGGGGTGGAGACCGGGGTGATCGTGCGCGGTCCCGAGGGCGGCTTCACCGAGATCGAACGGCCGGCGACCGAGGAGGAGACGGCGGTGCTGGTGCCCGCGGCTCTCCCCGCGCTGCCGCCCGCCCCGCCGGCCGACGGCGACGTACCGCCCCCGGCCGGGGAACGCGTCCGCCGCACCCTCCAGCGCTCCTGGCCCGGCTGACCACGCAGGTACATGGTCAGGGCACCGTGACGGCGGGCACCTCGACCGGGCCGGCGAGCGGGTTCAGCACGTCGGCCTGGGACTGCCCGGCCGGGACCAGCACGTCGAGCGCCTTCGGCACCGTGCCGGGGTCGGCCGCGCACAGCGGGTCCGTGCCGCCCTCGGCGCAGACCCCGAACGCGTACGGCTGCGGCGTCGCCGCGAACCCCCTGGCCTGGTCGGCACTGAACCCGTCCTGCCCGGCGAGCACGACGGCGAAGCGCCACCCCGGCCCCGGCGTCCCGAAGACGGCCCTGGGCAGGGCGATCGTGATCGTCCGCGTGGTGCCGGACGCGCGGACCGCGGCCCCGGACCGCGCCACGCCGTCGGCCGTCACCCAGACCGGGGCGGCGAAGCCCTGCGCCTCCACCCGCTGCGTCCAGGCGTCCGGCCCGGCGATGCGGTGATTGCGCTGCGGGAAGGCCGCGCCCGTCGAGCGGGCGGCCACCGCCGGGTCCTGGACGTACACGTCGAGGAGCTGGGCGCCCATCTGGTTGCCGAAGGTGGCCGTCAGGTCGCGCAGCTCGGCCCGCAGGTAGACGGTGGTGTCGTCGGTGATGACCTGGAATCCGCGCAGGTCGAACGCGCCGTCATGGAAGTCGGCGGCCGTCGGGTAGGCGTACGTGCCGGGACCGTCGTCGTCCCCCTCGGGATCGGTCACGTCCAGCACTGTCGTGGCGCCCGCGATGTCGCCGACGACCGAGCGCCGCGCGTAGGCGTCGCGGCCGTCCTGGGTGGCGGCCGTCACGGTGAGCACGACCTCCCCGAAGGAGACCGGCGCCGCTACGGTGAAGGCGCCGTCCGAGCCCGCGCGGGCCGAGACGACCTGGGTGGGCGCGCCGGTGTCGACGGGCGTGGCGGCCACCTCGACCCGCGCGCCGGGCGCGGTGGTGCCCTCGACCCGCACCGACGCCCCGGCGACCGCGGTGCCGTCGGCCGGGGCGGTGACGGTGAGCGGGATGCTCCGCGGCATGGTCGCGTAACGGCCGCGTACGACGTCGGGCTGCTCGACGGGCCGGCCGGACCCGAGCGACAGGATGAGCCGCACGGCCTGGGCCTGCGCCCAGGTCAGCGGGGAGGCCGAGCCCGCCGGGCCGCCGTCGCGGAATCCGATCGAGGCGACGGCGGGATCGGTCCCGTACGGGGAGGCGGGCAGGTCCCGGTTCTCCCACGCCTGCTCGGGGATCAGCCCGGTGCCCGAGGCCATGGCGCGCATGGCCGACAGCAGTGCGGAGGCGGAGCCCTGGTCGCCGGTCTGCAACGCGTGCTCGGCCCGCTCGCCGGCCAGCACCGGCCACACATGCCCTGAGCCGGCGTTCCCGGTCGGCCACGGTCTGCCCGACGGCGCGCAGTCGGTGGGGTCGGGCTCGTGGCAGTCGCCGTAGCCGTCCTCGGTGCCGGGGGTGTCGGAGCCGTAGCGGTACCAGCCGGGGCCGCGGGCCGTGTCGCGCCTGATCACCCGGTCCACGACGGGCAGGCTGGCCAGCACGTCGGGGTCGCGAGGCGGCAGGATGCCGAGGCGGGTCAGCTCCAGGAAGCCCGCGTCGACCACGCGGCGCTGGTCCTCGGTGGGGCCGCCGTTGCCCAGGTTGTACGACGAGGCCGCGTCCGGGTCGCCGGCGCGCGACAGGCGCAGGAAGTAGCGGGGCGCGTACGGGCCGGTCGTGGTGACCGTCCACGCCTTGACCGAGCGGGCGAAGTGGTCGGCCGTGGACCGGTAGAGCGCGGCCCTGGCCCGGTCGCCCTGCCTGGCGGCGATCTCCCCCGCCGCGACCAGCCCGGCGATCTCGGCCGCGATCGTGGACGGCGAGTAGCCCGACTGCTCCTCCCAGCGCTCCACGCCGAACGCGGGCCCGCGTGAGAGCACGAAGTCGGCCGCCGCCCGCACCCGCGGCCAGAGCTTCGCGTCGCCGGCCAGCCCCGCCTGGTAGGCCATCAGCAGCGGGTAGGCGGTCTCGTCGAGCTGGTCGCCGCCCGAATCGGGGGCGAGCTGGCCGTTGAGCAGGGAGTTGCGCGGCAGCCGGCCGTCCGGCAGTTGCTGGCGCTCCAGCAGGAAGCGGACCGTGGCGCGGGCGGTCGCCACGTCGCCGGCGGCGAGGAAGCCGGTGAACGCCTCGTACAGGTCGCGGGCGAACACCTCGCGGTAGGAGCCGAAGTAGATCGCCTTGCCCCCGACCAGCTCGCCCGCCCCGATCGCCTGCCCCCACGGGCTGGCCAGGGAGGCCACGACCGCGCCGGGGAACGTCTTGTCCTCGCTGGCCTTGAGCACGTTGGCCGACAGCCGGTAGAAGTCGCCCAGCGCGTTCGGCGGCCGGCGCAGCCCGGCGTCGTAGGCGGCCCAGCCGGACTCGTAGCGGGCGCGGGTGGCGTCGAACGGGCGGCCGGCCGCCTCGCCGGCGGTGCGCAGCGCGGCTGCCCTGGTGCGGCCGAAGCCGAGCGCGAACGTCACCTCGCCCCTGCCGTCGATCGGCAGGCGGGCGGTGGCGACCACGTTGCCGGCCGGGGCGTCGGTGTACGGGGTCAGCCGACGGTCCGCGTCGAGCTGCGCGGCGCCGTCGCCGGCGGTGCCGGCGTATCCGACGCTCGCCTCCGGCAGCCGGCGTCCGGCCCGCAGCGCCAGGTGGGTGGGCACGGCGTAGTCGCGGGCCGGGGCCGAGGTCTCGGTGGTGGTGTCCCAGATCACGGGCGCGCCGGTAACGCCGTCGATCGTGCCGCTGTCGGCGCCGCCGTCGGGCTCGCCACCGCCTCCGTTGCCGTTGACGCTCGCGTCGAGCCGGACGTAGAGGCGCAGGCCGGCGGGCTGGAGCCGGGTGCGCACCACGACGGCGTCGCCGCCCGGGTCGGTGACGTAGGTGGTGGTCAGGCGGTAGCGGCCGCTCTTGCTGGCCGAGGTGATCGTGCAGGTCATGCCGGAGCGGTCGGTGCTCACCTGGTAGGTGGTGTCGCGGGCCTGCAGCTCGGTGAACGTCCTGCCGTCGGTGACGACGAACTGCATGGTCTCGACGTTCGTGTTGTCGATCGTCGGCTCGTACACGTCGGACAGGACGCCGCCCGCGACCGTGTACCAGACCTTGGAGGCCCGGCCGGTGGCGGTGCCCACGCAGTCCTTCCTGGCCGCGCCGAAGTGCGAGCCCGCCCCCGGCCCGCCCGGCGCGGGGGCCAGGGCGAGCACCGGATCGACGGGGACCGTGACGAAGGCGGCGGTGATGAGCAGGGCAAGGACGGTGCGGCGGATCGCGGGCATGCCAGAGCTCCCCTCCCGACCCCGATGGAACGAGACAAGACCAGCCCCGGTCCCCTGTCAAGCCCGCACGCCGCCCGCCGGGGCGTCCACGCCCCGGTCCAGGGCGAGGCCGCGCGTCTCCTGGTTCCCGCCGACCACGGCGATGGGGCGGTACGGCAGGCCGGCTCGGTGAGCCGGTCGGGATGGCGTCCCCTCTCCGGCCGCTTCATCCGGAAAGCGGCTTTGCGCGAACCAGGTGCGAACGGCGGCAGTCCAACACCTTGGAACGATCCTGGCGCTCGCCGGGGTCGTCGCTCAGGGGGCGCACCGGGGGCGGTGCGCGAGGGGGCAGAAATGAACATCGGCACGAAGCCGCGCCCGCCCGCAGGGGCCGGGGCGCGGCGGGGGACGACGCGACTACTCACCGCAGCCGCTCTGGTGACGGCTGCCTGCGGCTACCTGACCATCACCCCGGGCCCGGCAAAGGCCACGTCGGGAGCAGCGCAGGTCAGGGCGGTGGCAGGGCTGGGCGTGGGGGGTATGACACCGGACTCCGCCCAGCCCGAGACACGGCAGGCCGAGGGCGGGGTGTCGCCGGGCGCGTTATCGGTCGCCGTGCGGGCGGCGTGGGCGAGGGCGACGGGGGCGGTGGAGGTGGCGGGGGCGGCCTCGATCGCGCCGGTGCCGGCCGCGATCAGCGGCGTCACCGCCGAGCAGGCCAGGCCCGTCGACTGCCGCCGGGTCAAGTGCGTGGCGCTCACGTTCGACGACGGGCCGGGCCGGTACACGGACGCGCTGCTGCGGCACCTGGCGAAGCACCGGGCGCGGGCCACGTTCTTCGTCGTCGGCCAGAACGTCGCCGCGAGCCCGGGCATCGTGCGCAGGACGTACGCGGCGGGGCACGAGATCGGCAGCCACACCTGGTCGCACCCGGACCTGACGAAGCTGTCCGCCGTCCGGGTGCGGTCGCAGCTCGCCCGTGCCGACCAGGCGATCAAGGCGGTCATCGGGGTCCGGCCGAGGCTCGTCCGGCCGCCGTACGGGGCGTTCAACGCGGCCGTCCGCCATCAGACCAGACGCCCCATCGTGATGTGGAGCCTGGACACCCTGGACTGGCGCCTGCGCGACAGCGCCAAGGTGGCCCGCAAGGCGCTCAAGTCGGTGCGGCCCGGCAGCGTCATCCTTTTCCACGACATCCACCCGTCGACGGTGCGGGCGATGCCGCGGATTCTGCGAACCCTGTCCAAGCGCGGCTACCGCTTCGTCACCGTCAGTCAGCTTTACCGCGGCAGGCCGCCCAAGCTGGTGTACGGCGCCCAGTGACCGGAACCGGTCTCACCTGCACCTTCGTTCCGCGAAGGCGTGACTTCGCTCCCTTGGCCCCGGCCACGGGCGGGCGCTGATCCGAAGGTCCGTCGCGTTGGGTGAACCGCGCCGACGAACCCGCCGTATCTGTCGGTGTGAGCGGTGAACGCGCATGAGCCCCGACCAGAAAGGACGCGGCACCGGCAGCAGGGACACCGCGCAGGCCGGCCGGCCCGGCCTGCGCGGGCTGCGGGCGGCGGTGTTCGCGGCCGTCTGCGTGCTCGCGGCGCTGGGCATGCACGTGCTGGCCGGCGGGCCGATCGCCGGTCTCGGAACCATGCTGGCGGCCACGGCGGTGACGGCGGCGGGCGCGTACGTGCTGGCCCGCCGCAGACGCTCCCCCGGCACGCTGCTCACCGCCTCCTTCGCCGCCCAGTACGGGATGCACCAGCTGTTCGCGTCGGGCGAATCCTCCTTTTTCTCCGCACTGTCCCCCGGCGGCGGCGAGCACGGCTCGCACCTGTTCGCCGGCCACCACGAGGACGGCCTGTTCGCCTGGGCGGGCATGCTGCTGGCCCACGCCCTGGTCGCGGCGGTGTCGGCATGGTGGCTCGATCGCGGTGAGACGGCGCTGGCCGCCCTGCTGCTGTTGCTCGGCTGCTCGGTGCGCGAGCTGCTGTGGGCGCTGCTGATCGCCCGTGCCGCCGCGCCCCCGGCGTACGCCCGTGTCGCCCGCCCGATCGCGGCGGACCGCGCGAAGATCCGCGACTCCCAGGTGCTGGCCTGGGCTCTGTGCCGCAGGGGACCGCCCTGCCCGGGACTGGACTGACCCGACGTCTCACGGCGCCCGGCCCCGCATGCTTCCGCCGGGCGCGTCCGTCGCCGGCGCGCCGGCCCAGGCATGAGCCTGTCCGCGCGCCGCACGGTTCCCCTGCCTGGATCCGGCGCGTACGCCCGCTCCGCGCGACCCCTGGTCGCCCGGTTCGTGCGTGTACGCCCCTCCACGCGGTCCCCCCTTTGCCCGGTCCCGGCGCGCCTTCGTACCGCCATGCGCGCCGGACGGAACGGAGCTCTCATGACCTCAGTCGAAACCCGCGCGGAAGCCACCGCACCCGTCCCCTCTCCCCCGCCGACGTCATCCGCCTCCCAGCGCTACCGGGTCGTCTGGCGCTGGCACTTCTACGCCGGCCTCTTCGTCGCCCCCGTCCTGCTCGTGCTGGCGATCACCGGCTCGATCTACCTGTTCAAGGAGCCCTTCGAGGAGTGGCGCTACCAGGACGTCCGCACGCTGGCCGAACCCGCCGCCACGGCCCGCCCCCTGTCGGAGCAGATCACCGCCGCCCAGCAGCTACGTCCGGGCACGCCCGTCATGTCCGTCATCCCGCCCACGTCCCCCGACCGCACCACCCGCGTCATCCTTCAGGGCACCGACACCGGCCCCTTCGCCCAGGGCATCTCGGTCTACGTCAACCCCGGCACGGCGCAGGTGGTCGGGGAGATCGACGACGCGGCCACGTTCATGCGTGTCGTGCGCACGATCCACGGCGAGCTGATGTCAGGGACGGCCGGCGACCGGGTCGTGGAGATCGCCGCCTGCTGGGCGCTGATCCTGGCCGCGACCGGCACGTACCTGTGGTGGGGGGGCCGGCGCAAGCGGGTCAAGGGGGCGCCGGTCAGGAAGATGCGGAGCGGGCGGGCGAAACTGCGCCGGCTGCACGTCACGGCCGGGATCGGCGGGGGCGCGGTGGTCCTGTTCCTCGTGCTCTCCGGTCTGCCGTGGTCGGGCGTGTGGGGTGACGGGCTGCAGCGCATCGAGGCGGGCACCGGCTCGACGTACCCGAGCGCCGACGACTACCCCAACACCTCCACGCCCCTGTCCGGCGACCTGTCGGCCAACCCCGACGCCAAGGTGCCG
This sequence comes from Nonomuraea fuscirosea, assembly GCF_035917475.1. NCBI lineage: Bacteria > Bacillati > Actinomycetota > Actinomycetes > Streptosporangiales > Streptosporangiaceae > Nonomuraea > Nonomuraea fuscirosea. The sequence continues at coordinate 7,389,077 of NZ_CP109074.1, forward strand.
TGGGCGGCCGAGCGGCTGCCCGTGCCCCCATCAGACAACACGTCTGGCAACACGTCCGGCGACACGTCCGGCGACGCGCACGCCGGGCACGGCGCGACGCACGGCGTGCTGCAGCCGGGAGCGCTGCCCGTCGAGAACGCCCTGGCCGCCGCCCGGCCGGCGATCCGGAGGTGCCCGCCGGCCGAATGCGACGTCAAGGTGCTGCTGCCGGATGGGCCCGAGGGCGTCTACACGATCGTGACCGACCCCCGCCGCGACCCGGCGGACGCGCAGACCTTGCACGTCGATCAGTACAGCGGGAAGGTGCTGACCTCGTACGGCTGGGACCAGTACGGCGTGCTGGCCAAGGCCGTCGAGCAGGGCGTCGCGCTGCACGAGGGCCGCAGATACGGCGTGGTGAACCTGCTCGTGATGCTGGGCGCCTGCCTGACGATCATCACGCTCGTGGTCACGGGGACGTGGATGTGGTGGAAGCGCCGCCCGCGCGGCCGCGCCGGCGCCCCCGCCCGCGCCACGGACCGGCGCACCGCCTACGGGGTGATGGCCATCATGGCGGTGCTGGGGCTGCTGTTCCCGCTGGCCGGGGTGACGATGATCGTGGTGCTGCTGGTGGACTGGCTCGTCCTGCGGCGCATCCCCAAGCTGGCCCGCGTGTTCGGCTGACATCGCCGATGCCGGGCGCGGTCCCGTTCTGAACGGGGCCGCGCCCAGCGGTCATGCGGCGCGGTGGGTCAGGACAGCAGGCCGGCCAGCGCCAGCGCCGCCTCCGGATGCCCGTCCAGCAGCGCGCTCACCTCGGGATAGCCGTCGGCCGGCCCGGCGCCGGGCGCGGCCCACTCGCCCGCGCACCCCAGCAGCCCGGCCACCGCGTCACACGCGGCCGGATGCGCCAGCAGCAACTCGGCCACCGGCCCCGACGCCATCGGAGCGGCGCCGGCGGCCGAGGCCGGCTTGGGACGGGCCTCCCAGGGCGGCGTCCAGGTGTCGGCGGCGGTCAGCGAGCCGGGGAACGTGCGCCCGGCCTCGCGGACGAGCACCGGCACCAGCTCCGCCGCCCCCTCCCGCAGCGTGGTGATCAGCTTGGGCAGCCAGGGCAGCAGCACGCCGTCGGGCAGACGGCCGAACGCCTTGGAGATCACCTCCACCACGAACCCCGACAACTGCGGCACCGGCTCCATGGCCTGCACGAACCCGATGATGTACTGCGGGAACGACGGGATGACCAGCGGGTTGGCCAGCAGCTCGTCCGCGCGGGAGCGCAGCTCGGCCAGCGGCAGCAGCCCGAGCTGGTGCCGGGCCGCCCACAGCAGCGCCACCTTGGCCGGCGCCTCCGGGTGCGACTGCTGCACCGCCAGCTCCAGCTGAGCCCGGTCGCAGCCGAGCGCCAGCGCGAGGCTCTCCATCGAGAACAGGAACCCGAGCATGGCCGACACCTGCCGCACCCCGGTGTCGTCGTCCACGAAGGCCGTCGGCAGCAGCGTGCAGTAGTGGGCGTATCCGCTGGTCGCGAACGCCTCGCACCAGGCGGGCAGCTCCGGCTCGGCCGACCGGTAGTAGGCCATCAGCCGCCGGATCCGGCGCAGCACCTCCGGCGCGTCGTCCACGGTGCGTTCGGCCGCGAGCAGCTCCACCGCCCGCGCGCCGAGCTCGTCGGCGAAGCGCCGGCTGCCGAGGAACAGGATCGCGTCCTCGACCGCCGCCAGCGCGACGGCCGCGGTGGCCTTCTGATCCCACACCGAGCGCCGCAGCCGCTGCTCCAGCACCTGCTCGATGGTGACGCCCTCGTAGCCGAGCTCGATGATCGAGCGCTGGTGCTTGCCGAACGACAGGTCCCAGCTCTCCTGGATCGAGCGTTCGCCCAGCTTGCGCTCGCCCATGATGGGCCGGACCGCGTCGGACGGCAGCAGGTGGCGCAGCATCCACAGCAGGTCGGAGCAGGGCACCAGGTCGGGCTCCGCCTGAAGGTTGAGCAGCGCCCGCTGGATCGTGCGCTTCTCCAGGTCGAGCCCGAGCGGCGCGAGCCGGTCGTAGACGTTCCTGGCCAGCGGCGGCAGCGCGTCGTAGCCGACCTCGCCGACGCGGTCGCCGCCGAGCAGGATCTCGCACAGCCGCCGCACGTCGCGCCGCCCGGGCACCGAGTCCTTCTCGATGCAGGTGATGGCGGCGTCCTGGAAGTCGTACGGGGTCGGCCTGGCCCGGTTGCGCATGCCCGCCAGCAGGATCGAGGTCTCGTAGACCGCGATCGCGTCGGCGGTGCTGGCCAGGTAGCCGTTGCGCCGGGCCAGCCGGACGATGTCCACCGACCAGCCGAGCAGTTCGGCCTCGTCGAGCGCGTCGAGGGCCGGCGGGCTGGACAGGAACCCGGTCAGCTTGTCGGCCACGTCACCCTGCGGGACGGGCGCCGGCAGCTTGGCCGGGCGCTTGCGCGCGCCCTTCTGGCCTTGGAGCTGGAACGGGGTCAGCCTGCCGCGGGTGAGCGCCTTGGACCAGGTCGCCGCCGCGATCGAGACCGAGCCGGGGGCCAGCCCGAACTGCGCCTCGATGGCCGAGTGGCTGGACGGGATGAGGCCGTACAGCCATTTGGTGCCGGTGCGCGGGCTGATCTCGAACGGCGCCTCGGACCTGACGCCGAACTGCTCGACGTGACTGGCGGCATGGAAGGCGCCGCACACGTACAGGCAGTCGGCGGGGTCGGCGCCCGAGGCGGACAGGTGCTCGCGCATCCTGGTCCACATGTAGCGCTCGCGGTCCTCGTCCACGGCCAGCCGGCCGCCGCCGGGGCCAAGCCGGCGGAACAGGCTGCCGATCAGCACCATGACCTGGCGGTAGGTCTCGTAGTCGGCTCCGGACAGCGGCTGCTCGACATACTGGTCCCACCACTCCGACCAGTGGCGCACCTTGCCGTGGTGCAGCAGGTGCTCCTCCAGCTCGGCGAAGCGGGGACGCAGGTCGCCGATCTCGACACCCACCGCGTCGCCGTGCAGGCCCGCCTCCTCCTCCTTGGCGGCGGTCTGCGGCTCCTCTCCCGGAGCCCACTGGAAGACGTGGTCGGTCGAGCGGTCCACCAGCACCAGCTCGACGCCCGGGGTCTCCAGCGCGTACGAGATGGCCTGGTACTCGGCGGACGCCTCCGTGATGGGCGCCACCACGCTGAGCGGCGCCCACGACTTCGGGAAGCCGTCGATGTCCGTCGCGAACGCCTGCAGTGCCACCGGCAGCCGGCAGTTGCGCAGCTCGGTCAGCAGCGGCTGCAGGTCCTCACAGAGCTCCAGGTAGATGACCTTCGGCTGCTTCTCCCTGAGCCTGCGCACCATCGCCAGCGCCGAGGCCGGCGAGTGGTGGCAGACCGGGAAGATCTCCAGCTCCTCGCGCAGCGCCCGGTCCACGTCGTCCACCAGGCCCGACAGGATGCCGGACACGGCCACGGGACCCTCGGCGAACTGCTCGGCCGCGCCGAGCAGCTGCTCGCGGAGCGAGCCGAAGGGGCTCGGCTGGTCGATCATGAGAGCGTGGCGATGGCCTCGCGGCCGCCCTCGAGGAACTCCGGCCACTCGCCGCCGTCCTTCTTGCTGCGTGGCTCGACCACCCCGTGCCAGTACTTGTTGAGGATCGCCAGGTCCTCGGGGCTGCGCCGGGCCAGCGAGCCGACCAGCGAACCGGCCAGCGTCTGCGCGCGCAGCACCCGGTCGCCGAAGAAGTGGCTGTGCAGGATGGCGTCCTCCAGCACGCCGATCTGCTCGGCCGTGGACAGCGCCGACTCCAGCTTGTCGTCGTCGCTGGTGGCCGAGGACGCCGCCGAACGCAGGTCGGCGAAGCTCTGCAGCAGGATGTCCAGCAGTGTGGGCGGCAGGTCCAGCTCGATCCGGTGCCGGCGCAGCAGCTCCTCCGTACGGAAGCGGACGATCTCCGCCTCGCTCTTCTTGTTCGTCACGACCGGGATGCGGACGAAGTTGAAGCGGCGCTTGAGCGCGGAGGACAGGTCGTTGACGCCCCGGTCGCGGCTGTTGGCGGTGGCGATGATGGAGAAGCCGGGCTGGGCGAAGACGATGTTGTCGTCGTCGAGCTCGGGGATGGAGACGTACTTCTCCGACAGGATCGAGATGAGCGCGTCCTGCACGTCGCTGGTGGAGCGGGTCAGCTCCTCGAAGCGGCCGATCACGCCGCCCTCCATCGCCGTCATGATCGGCGAGGGGATCATCGACTCGCGGGACTGCCCCTTGGCGATGACCATGGAGACGTTCCACGAGTATTTGATGTGGTCCTCGGTGGTGCCTGCGGTGCCCTGGACGACGAGCGTGGAGTTGCGGCAGATGGCCGCGGACAGCAGCTCGGCCAGCCAGCTCTTGCCGGTGCCCGGGTCGCCGATCAGCAGCAGGCCCCGGTCGGAGGCCAGGGTCACGATGCTGCGCTCGACGAAGCTGCGGTCACCGAACCACTTCTGCGGGATCTCCCTGTCGATCCCGTCGGCGCGCTCGGAGCCGAGCACGAACATCCGGATCATGCGGGGGCTGAGCCGCCACGAGAACGGCTTGGGGCCGTCGTCGATCGACTCCAGGTAGTCGAGCTCCTCGGCGTACTTCACCTCTGCGGGGGCACGCAGCATATCGTCACTCATTCGCGGTCTCCTAGGCGAGGAAGTTCTTGAGCTCGAACACGAGCTTGCGGACATGGCCGGAGAGCACGGGCGTGCCCATGGCCTTGAGTTTCTGGCGGTACCACGGGTCGACGCTCTGGCTGCCCGAGCTGTTGACCGAGCCGACGGGGATGAACTTGACCCCCGAACGGTGGATCGCCTCGAAGTCGGTGATCAGTGATCGGTTGTCGTAGAAGTCGGAGATCCACACCATCGCGGTGTTGCGCGGATCGGCGATCTTCGGCCTGGCCAGCGCCATCGCGACCGTGCCGTCGGTGCCACCGCCCAGGGTGGTGCGCAGCAGCACCTCGAACGGGTCGCTCACCCACGGGGTCAGGTCGAGTGCCCTGGTGTCGTAGGCGACCAGGTGCACGTCCACCTTCGGCAGCCCGGCGAAGATCGAGGCCAGGATCGTGCAGTTGACCATGGCGTCCACCATCGAGCCCGACTGGTCGACGACCACGATCACGCGGGCCGGGGTGGTGCGGCGGGCGGTCCGCTTGTAGAAGAGCCGGTCCACGTAGAGCCGCTGGTCGTCGGGGCTCCAGTTGGTGAGGTTCTTCCAGATCGTCCGTTCGATGTCGAGGTTGCGGTAGACCCGCTTCGGCGGCACCGACCGGTCGATGACGCCCGCGCTGGCCTTCTCCACCTGGGTGCGCAGCACCTCGGCGACCTCGTCCACGAACCTGCGGATCAGCGCCTTGGCGTTGGCCAGCGCGACGCCCGACAGGTTGGACTTGTCGTGCAGGAGCTGCTCGATGAGCGACATGCTCGGCGTCAGCTGCTTGGCCAGGGCCGGATCGGCGAGCACCTCGCGCAGGCGCATGCGCTTGACCAGGTCGCCCTCCAGGCCGGCGAGGACCTTGGCCAGCTCTTCGTCGCCCACGCGGTGTCGCAGCCCGCCGGGCTCGCAGCCCATGCCGCGCTCGAACCAGCCGGCGTCCTGCTTCCAGCTCTGCAACTGGCTCGCGCTGACGTTGCCGGAGCCGGTCGCGAAGACGTTGAGCAGCAGTTTGGAGACGAGGGCCGCGCGGCGGACCTCGTCGCCCTCCTCGTGCTCCTGCTCGGTCATCAGGCCCTCGAACTGTGCGGCCAGCTCAGGGAAGCGTTGCACCAGGTTGTCCACCGACACCCCTGGGTCGAGCAGCGCGGGCGGCAGGCCCAGCTCGCCGACGATGCCGACGCTGGCGTTCTCCAGCGAGGGCTGCTCGTCGGGGCTGAACAGCCGGGACAGCAGCCGCCAGTAGAGCACCTGGCGCTTGGTCTGGTCGGCGCTCTGCGCCTCGGGCGTCGTGACGGGGGTCTCGGTCATTTCCGCAGCAACCGTCCCGCTCGTTCGCGCAGCACGGCGACCACGTCGCCGTTCCTGGCCTCGGCCTTGGCCGCCTTCGGGTCGGTCGGGCCCTTGGCCCAGTCGCCGTTGTGCGCCGCGACCGGCTCCTTCTTCACCACGGACTGCACCGCGAGCGGCTGGAGCGACCACTGCCCGCCGTCCCAGCGCAGCAGGCCGACGCAGGCGGTGGAGGCCTTGAGCAGCGCGGGGGTGAGCGGGCCGCAGGACGGCAGCCGGTCGAGGTCGAACGCGATCTTGCCCCCGCCGAGGGTCAGCGTCCGGCCGTCGGACTTGTAGCCCTCGACGAAGACGGGCTCGGCGATGCGCACCGGATGGCGGTCGAGCGGCGTCACCGCCGCCGCCGTGGCCGCGCCGAGCTGGAGCCGGGCGGTGGCGAACGGGTCGGCTTCCTCGCCCGGACGGGCGCGGTCGTCGTGCCACACCAGGTCGCCGCCGGGCAGCAGCGGCATGTCGGTGATCTCCAGGCTGCGGTGCTCGGCCAGCGCGGCCAGCAGCGCGGGATGGCCGCCGAGCAGCCGCCACACGGTCGGGCCGGCGATCGTGTCCACCTTGGCGGCGGCCACGCTCGTCCGGACGAGCCTGGTGGGCGCGCCTCCCGACGGCTCCAGCACCGCGTGCACCTGCACGCGGACGACGGTGGCGTGCTCGTGCACATCGGCGCCCAGGATCAGCAGCCGGCCCGACACCTGCTCGCCGCCGCCGGGCCACGGGCCCTGCTGCGACAGCAGCATGGCGCGCGTCCACAGGTCGGCCCACCGGCGGACGGGCAGCCGATCCATCGTGGCGATCGGGCTGGAGGCCCGCAGCTCCGTCGCGAAGCCGTCGAGCAGCACCGCCAGGCCGCGCAGCTCCGGCACGGCCAGCAGCGCCTCGATGGTCTGGTCGGCGGAGGCGACCAGGTCGTGATCGACGCCGCGCCAGCCCACGATGGCCAGCTCGCGCAGCCAGATGCGGCAGCCGGCGAGCAGATTGGCCCGGGTCTCGCTCTCGCCGGCGACCGGCTCCCAGGTGGCGCGGGTGCGGCCCAGCGCCGTGTCCAGGCGGCCCAGCAGGGCGTCATGGACCGCGCCGAACAGCGCCGCCCGGCCGCCGGCCAGCGCGGCCAGGTGCTCGTCCGCGACGGAGCCCGCGCTCACCTTCGCCACGGCCTCGCTCACCCGCCCGGCCAGCGGGGTGCCCCCCAGCGCGCCCGCCAGGGCGGCCAGCGCCGCCGCCGGCTCCTCGCCGATCCGGGCGAACCCGTGGGTGAGCGCGGCGTCGAGCCCCGCCACCACGTCGAGCGCCGCGCCGACTCCCGCGGGGCCGTCCGAGATCAGCTCGCTCAGCTGTACGTCGAGCATCAGCGCACCGCCCCCGTCGCCGGGAACCAGTGCAGCTCGGTCAGCGGGGCGGTGCTGTCGGGCACCTCAAGGTAGGCCAGGTGGCGCAGGAACCGGCTGAACACGACGGCCGCCGGGGTGCGCTCGACGTGGCCGTTGATGTGCGCCATCAGGCGTTCCCCCTCAGGGACCTCGACCCGCAGGTAACGGGCCACCCGATCGAGCCCGTACTGCACGACCGCCTCGTCGGCCAGCAGGTTGATGTGCTTGCACGCGTAACCGTGCAGCGCGCCGCACGGCCGGTTGTTGTTGGTGCTGCAGCTCAGCGCGTGATCACCGGCGCTGATCGACGAGACGTAGACCCGCTCGATGTCGGATCCGCTCGACACGACGCCCTGCAGCCGGCCGTCGGCCAGCTCGACGAAGGGCACTTTCGCGAGCTTGCGCGGCTCGACGGGTGGCACCACCCGGAGCACGCTGCGCTCTTCCCACGCGGCATTGTCCGCGTCCACGGCCTCAGAACCTCCCGCCCCTGCCGGCTCGCGGGCACAGGCGGGCATGCCCGTGCTCTCCGCGACCGGCTGATCGAATGATCCGGGAACTTACTAGAGGGCACCGACAGATCGGGGCCAAACGATCAAAGCGCCAGCCCCGCGCGGTGAGGGCCTCCGGCCGCACGACCACGCACGGATTGTTCATAATATTGTCGAACCAGACACGTCCGTACGGCACCAGGAGAAGTCGTGACCGCAGGGTCCCCGCAGGAGGAGACGCTGACCGACCGGGTCAGGTCGGCCATACTCGACGGGGACTTCGTGCCCAACCAGCGGCTGGTCGAGGCCGACGTGTGCGAGCAGTTCGGCGCCGCGCGGGCGGCGGTGCGCGAGACGTTCAAGGAGCTCGCGGGCGAAGGGCTCGTCGAGATCCTGCGCAACAAGGGCGCCCGCGTCCGGGCGATCTCGCGGGAGGAGGCCGTCGAGATCACCGAGGTGCGGATGGTGCTGGAGGGCCTGTCCGCGGCCAAGGCCGCCGAGCGGGTCACGCCCGAGCAGGCCGCGCGGCTGCGCGAGATCGTGGGCGACATGCGGGAGGCCGTGGCGGTCAACGACGTCGACCGTTATTCGGAGCTGAACGCCGCCCTGCACGCCGAGATCCGCGCCATCGCCGGGCACCGCACCTCGGCGGCGATCATCGAACGGCTGGGGGCGCAGGTGGTGCGGCACAAGTTCCGGCTGGCCAGGCAGCCGGGGCGGGCGGCGGTGTCGCTGCCGCAGCACGAGCTGATCGTGGCGGCGATCGTGGCCCGCGACCCCGAGGCCGCGCAGACCGCCATGCAGCAGCACCTGCGCAGCGTCACCAAGGCCCTCGAAGCCGGCCCCACCTGACGCGGCTCGTCACGGGGCTTTGCCCGGGGTGGGTGGGAGGCCGGTGCGGGTGGCGTGGTCGAGGGTGGCGGTGGTGGCCTCGGTCATGGTGGCGGGCACGCCGAGCGCCGTCAGCATCCGGGTGGCCGCCTCCATCTCGTGCACCCGCCGCACGCCGTGCTGTCCCGCTCCCTGGAGCAGCCGGACCACGAAGGCCTCGTCGGCGTTCTGCACGGTCTCCAGCAGATGCTCCCAGAACCACTCCCCCAACCCGGCCGCCTCAGCCGCCCGCCGGGACTCGATGAGCAGGGCGCTGAGCCCCTTCACCAGCACGCTGCGCAGCAGTTTGCGGGCCGCGGCGTCGCCGGGCACACCGCCGATCGGCGTCACCGCCATGCCGTGCGCGCCGGCGAACGCGGCGAACCGCTCCGCCTGCTCCCCGCTGGCCAGGACCGGCGTCGCCAGGCCGCGCAGCGGGATCGGCGCCATGATCGCCCCGTCCACGACGGCCGCGCCGCCCGGCTCCAGCACCTCGGCCAGGCGCCGCTTGTCGCCGGGCGCGCCGGTGGACAGGTCGGCGTACAGGGCGCCGGGCTTGAGGTGGGGCAGCGACTCGGCGCCCGCGGTGAGGCTGTCGGCTCCGGTGGTGACCGCGATGACGACGTCGGCCCCGCGTACGGCGGCGGCATTGGACGCGACCAGTTCACCGGGCACCGGTCCGCCGGGCGGGCAGGCCGGGTCGTACACGCGCAGCGGGACACGTCCGGCGAGTCCGCCGGCCAGGATGCGGCCGACCTCACCGTAGCCGAGCAGCGCGACCTGAGGGTCCTGCATGGACGTCCTTCCTGATCCGGCATTCCTTGTTGTTGACAATATTGTCCATATCCAGCGCAGACCAGCCACTGGAGCCGGGAACCGCGCGTGGATTGCGAGCGAAAGTGTTGACAATCCCGCCGATCGGCTCTTAGCGTCGGCTGGGTGACCTCGGCAAAGACCTCTTCCCGCACCCTTCTGGTGATCAGTGCCCACGCGGGCGACTTCGTCTGGCGCGCGGGCGGCGCGATCGCCCTCGCGAGCAGCCGTGGCGAGCGCGCCAAGGTGGTCTGCCTCAGCTTCGGCGAACGCGGCGAGTCCGCGAAGGCGTGGCGGGCCGGCCGTACGCTCGACGAGATCAAGGCGATCCGCCGCGAGGAGGCGCAGAACGCCGCCGCGGCGCTGGGCGCGGAGATCGAGTTCTTCGACGCCGGCGACTACCCGCTGATCGAGAGCACCGAGCTGGTCGACCGGCTCGTCCGGGTCTACCGGGAGCTCGAACCGGACGTGGTGCTGACCCATCCGCCGGCCGATCCGTACAACGGCGACCATCCGGCGGCGGCCCGCATGGCGCTGCAGGCGCGCGTGCTGGCGCAGGCCGCCGGCTACGACGCGCCCGGCGCGCCGCTCGGCGCGCCACCGGTGTTCTTCTTCGAGCCGCACCAGCCCGAGCAGTGCGACTTCAAGCCCGACCTGCTGCTCGACATCACCCCGGTGTTCGACAGGAAGCGCAAGGCCATGGAGTGCCTGCCGGCCCAGCAGCACATGTGGGACTACTACACCGACCTGGCCAAGCGGCGCGGGGTGCAGCTCAAGCGCAACGCGGGCCCCAACCTGGGGCTGGCGCACGACACCATGGGCGAGGCGTACATGCGGCTCTACCCGCAGGTCACGGACGTGCTCGCATGAGGAACGTGGTCGTCACCGGCATCACGCGGGCGCCCGTCGACCGCATCGACACGCTGGCCTCGTACGGTGTCGCGACCGTGCACGAGGCCCTCGGCCGCACCGGCTACCTCGGCCCCGGGCTGCGTCCCGCCTGGCCGGGCGCGCGGACGGGCGGCAACGCGGTCACCGCGGTGTGCTGGCCGGGCGACAACCTGATGATCCACGTCGCGGTCGAGCAGTGCCAGGAGGGCGATCTCCTGGTCGTCACCACGACGTCGCCGTGCACGGACGGCATGTTCGGGGAGCTGTTCGCGACCGCGCTGCGCCACCGCGGGGTGCGCGGCGTGGTGATCGACGCGGGCGTGCGCGACCTGGCGGAGCTGCGGGCGATGGGCTTTCCCGCGTGGAGCGCGGCGGTCAGCGCGCAGGGCACGGTGAAGGCGACGGCGGGCGCGGTGAACGTGCCGGTCACGATCGGCGGGCAGCTCGTCCGGCCCGGCGACCCGATCATCGCCGACGACGACGGGGTGCTCGTGTGCCCGCGCCAGGACCTGGAGCGGGGCATCGAAGCCTCCGCCGCGCGGGCCGCCAAGGAGGCGGCGACGCGGGAGGCGTTCGAGAGGGGCGAACTCGGCCTCGACCGCTACGGCCTGCGCGAACGCCTGCCCGAGCTCGGCATCACATACGTGAGCGCGGAGGAGTACGAAAGTGATCGATGAACGTGGCCCATGCGGCGACCGGCACCGGTGACCGATGGCGGCGGCCCTTGGCGGTGATCGATGACAGCGGACGATGAGGGCGTGCCCTGCATGTTGATGCGGGGCGGCACCTCGAAGGGCGCGTACTTTCTGGCGTCCGACCTGCCCGCCGATCCCGTGGAGCGCGACGACCTGCTGCTGCGCGCCCTGGGGAGCCCCGACCCGCGCCAGATCGACGGCATCGGCGGCGCGCATCCGCTGACCAGCAAGGTCGCCGTGGTGTCGCCGAGCGCCGATCCTTCGGCCGACCTCGACTACCTGTTCCTCCAGGTTGCCGTGGACGAGCCGGTGGTCTCGGCGGCGCAGAACTGCGGGAACCTGCTGGCCGGCGTCGGCCCGTTCGCCGTCGAACGCGGGCTGGTCACGCCGGGCCGTGAACACACCGAGGTGCGCATCCGCCTGCTCAACTCCGGCGGCGCGGCCACCGCGAGCTTCCCCACGCCCGGCGGGCGCGTCGGCTACCAGGGCGGCACCGCCATCTCCGGGGTGCCGGGAACGGCCGCGGCCGTCGTGCTCGGGTTCGAGGACACGGCGGGCTCGGCCACCGGCGGCCTGCTGCCGACCGGCCGCGAGGTGGACGTGATCGACGGCGTCGAGGTGACGTGCGTCGACAACGGCATGCCGGTCGTGGTGGCGGCGGCCGAGGACCTGGGGATCACCGGGTACGAGCCGCACGAGGAGCTGGCCGCCGACGAGAAGCTGCGCGAACGGGTGCAGTCGCTGCGCCTGCAGGCCGGCCGGCTCATGGGGCTCGGAGACGTGACGGGCCGGCCGGTGCCGAAGACCACGCTGGTGGCCCCGCCCAGGGACGGCGGGGCGCTGTGCACCCGTACGTTCATCCCGCTCAGGCCGCACGCGGCGATCGGCGTGCTGGGGGCCGTCAGCGTCGTGACGGCGGCGCTGCTGGAGAACGGGGTGGCGCGCCGGTACGCCCGGCTGCCCGCGGGCAGCCGGGTGGACGTCGAGCATCCCACCGGGCATCTCCAGGTGGAGGTGGAGCTCGACCTGTCCACGAGCCCGCCCACCGCGCTGCGGGCCGCGAACGTCCGCACCGCGCGCAAGCTCTTCGACGGCACGCTCTACCCCCGCCCCTGAGCCGCCGGGCCTCAGCTCGGTGGAGCCTCAGCTCGGCGGGCCGACCTCCCAGGTGGGGTGTTCGCCGGGCGCCAGTTCGATGAAGTCCGGCAGGTCGCGCAGCGCCTCCTCCGCGCCGCCCGGCGTGTACGTGGCGATGATCCGCAAGGGCCGCCAGCCGGTGTTGAACGTCGAGTGCAGCGTCCCCATGGGGATCCAGACGGCGTCACCGGCCTTGACCGCGAACTCCGGGTCGTCGCCGACCGTCTGACGCCCCTCCCCTTCGATGATGTAGAGGATCTCGTCGGAGTGCGGGTGCAGGTGGCGGTCGTGGCCCCGGTTCGGGTTGATCACCACCTCGCCGAGCGTGGACGAGGCGCCGGGCACGCTGCCGGGCGTCACGTGCCATTTGATCGAGCCCCAGTCGAAGAGCATCGTGGGAACGGAGTTCGGTTCGCGGTGCATGGGACCCTTTCCTAGGCGGGCAGGGCCTTGAAGGCCCTGAGCTGGTCGGCGATGGCCCGCTCCGCGGGCAGGCGTTCCATCGAGGAGGCGCCGAAGAAGCCGGCCACGCCGGAGGTGCGCTCCTGGATGTAGCGGACGTCGTCGGGCTCGGCGATGGGCCCGCCGTGACACAACACGATGACGTCGGGGTTCACCGCGACGGCGGCGTCACGCATCTCCTGCACGCGGACGGCCGACTCGTCGAGGGTCAGCGCGGTCTTGGCGCCGATGCTGCCCTTGGTGGTCAGGCCCATGTGCGGCACCAGGATGTCGGCGCCCGCCCGCGCCATCGCCTCGGCCTGCTCGGCGGTGAACACGTAGGGGGCGGTGAGCAGGCCGCGCTCGGCGGCCAGCCGGATCATCTCGATCTCCAGGCCGAACCCCATGCCGGTCTCCTCCAGGTTCGCCCGGAAGACGCCGTCGATGAGGCCGACGGTGGGGAAGTTCTGCACGCCGGCGAAGCCCATGGCGGCCAGCTGGTCGAGGAACTGCGGCATCAGCCGGAACGGGTCGGTGCCGCAGACCCCGGCGAGCACGGGGGTGTCCCTGACCACCGGGAGCACCTCGCCGGCCATCTCGACCACGATGGCGTTGGCGTCCCCGTACGGCAGCAGCCCGGCCAGCGAGCCGCGCCCGGCCATCCGGAACCGGCCGGAGTTGTAGATGATGATCAGGTCCACGCCGCCGGTCTCGGCCGCCTTGGCCGACAGCCCGGTGCCCGCGCCGGCCCCGATGATGAGCCGGCCCGCCTTGCGTTCGGCGTGCAGCCTGGCGAGCGCCTCGTCGCGATTCATGCCGCTCCTTTCTGGATCAGCTCGTGCAGCCGGTCGGCGGCGGCCACCGCGAATCCCGGCCGGTTGATGTCGTCCTGGCTCTCCACCACCTCCACCGCGCTGCCCGCGACGGCGCGCAGGACGGCGTCGAAGCAGGCGGCGTCGGCCTCCGGGTCGTGGAAGGGGCCGCCTTCGACGTCCACGGCGGAGACGCCGCCGCGCGGGAGGAAGAGCGTGACCGGCCCGGTGGCGCCGGCCAGTTTGGCGCCGATGGTCCGGCCGACCTCGGCGTTCTCGGCGGGGGTCGTCCGCATCAGCGTCACGGTCGGGTTGTGCACCAGCAGCCGGCGCCGCGCGAACCGCTCGGGGACGGTGTCCATCGGGCCGAAGTTCACCATGTCCACCGCGCCCAGGCTGACGACCTGCGGCACCCCGGCGGCGCCGGCGGCGGTCAGGCGGTCGGGGCCGGCGGACAGGACGCCGCCGACGAGCTCGTCCGCCAGCTCGGTGGTGGTCAGGTCAAGCACGCCCGCGAAGTATCCGCTCGCGACCAGCGCCTCCATGGCCCGGCCACCGGAGCCGGTGGCGTGGAAGACGAGCACCTCGTAACCCAGCTCCTCCAGCCGGGCGCGAGCGGCGTCCACGGCGGGCGTGGTGACGCCGAACATGGTCGCGGCGACCAGCGGCCGCTCCCCCTCCCCCGAGGGCCCGGCGGCGGTGCGGGCGTCCCGGGAGGTGCCGGCGTCGGAGGAAGCCCGGGCGCCGCGGGAAGCATCGGCGGCGCGGGTGTCGTAGGCCGCCGCCATCGCGCTGATCGCGGCCGCCGCGTTGCCGAGGATCTGGCGGGAGATCGAGTTGATCCCGGCCACGTCGACGACGCTGTACATGAGCGTCACGTCGCTCTGCCCCACGTACGCCGACACGTCGCCGCTCGCCATGGTGGAGACCAGCAGCTTCGGCAGGCCCACGGGCAGGACCCGCATCACGGCGGCGGCGATCGAGGACCCGCCGCTGCCGCCGAGCGCCAGCACGCCGCTCAGCCGGCCTTGGGCGTGCAGGTCCTTCGCGATGGCCGCGGCCCCGGCCGCCATGACCTCCAGAGCGCGGCCGCGATCTCCCGCGCCGCGTAGCTCCTCCAGCCGCGCCCCGCCCGCCTCGGCCACCGCCGCCGCCCCGAAGTCGGCCTCCAGCCCCGGCCCGCCTCCGGCCCGTGCGCCCGTCCCCGTGCCGGCCCCCGCGTCCGGGGGCGGGGCTCCCAGGACGCCCGCGTCGAGCAGGACCACCTCCTGTCCCGCCGCCGTGACCAGGTCACGGACGTGGGCGTACTCGGCGCCCTTGGTGTCGAAGGTCCCCAGCAACAGCACGGCCATGACGGGCCTCCTCGCAGTCTCGGGTTCTCCGCCACCCTGTGGCCTCCCCCGCCACGCGCGCGGTCACGCCTGCCGTTCAGCGGGCGTGCACGATGAGCCAGGTCGCGACCGCGGTGACGGTGGCGGAGCGGTTGCCGATGCTGTGCGGACGGCTGCACGGGAACGTGATCGAGTCGCCCGCCGCCAGGGTGACCACCTCCGACTCGAACTCGATCGTCAGCTCCCCCGCCGTGACCGTCCCGACCTCGTACCCCTCGTGCCGCAGGAAGCTCCCGTGGGCGGTGGAGACGGCGTGCGGCGGGTACGTGGACTCGAAGAACTCGACGTCCGGCGTCGCCCCCGGCGACAGCCGGCGGAACGAGACCCCGCCGCCGAGCACGATCGGCGCCACCTCCCCCGCCCGCCGCACGGCGAGGCCGGGCACGGGCGCGGGCCTAGAAACGGACCCGGAGACGGACCCGGCGGCGGACCCAGCGGCGGACCCAGCGGCGGAGGGCTCCTCGAAGACGGCCGCCAGCGGCACGCCGATGGCGGCCGTGTAGGCGATCAGCCGGCTGACGGACGGGCGCATCGCCCCGCGCTCGATCTGGGACACCGCGCTGGCCGAGATGCCCAGTTCACGGGCCACCGCCCGCAGCGACTTGCCCGACCCGGCGCGCAGCTCGCGCAGCCGCCGGCCGAGACGTTCGCCACCGAGCGCTTCCAGGTCCATGGGCCCCCATCGTCAATTGTTAACACGGCCGCAATCAGCGCCCGGGTGGCCGGGCTTACATTCGACCTAGGTGTTAAGTCATCACTTAACACTCCGGCGAACGCGTACCCACCCCCCAAGGATGCCGCAGATGACACAACCCGCCGTCACCACGTCCCCGCCGTCCTACGACCCCCGGCTCACCAACGAGGACCTGGCCCCGCTGAAGAAGCAGACCTGGTCGTCGTACAACATCTTCGCCTTCTGGATGTCCGACGTGCACAGCGTCGGCGGCTACGTGACCGCGGGCAGCCTGTTCGCGCTCGGCCTGGCCAGCTGGCAGGTGCTGTTCGCGCTGCTCGCGGGCATCGTCATCGTCAACGTCTTCTGCAACCTGGTGGCCAGGCCGAGCCAGGTGACCGGGGTGCCGTACCCGGTGATCAACCGCGCCGTCTTCGGCGTGCTGGGCGCCAACATCCCGGCCATCGTGCGCGGCGCCATCGCCATCGCCTGGTACGGCGTGCAGACGTACCTGGCCTCGCAGTCGCTCATCATCATCTTCCTGAAGTTCTGGCCCGCCACCGCGGCGCTGAACGAGCCGACCTTCCTCGGCCTGTCCGCGCTCGGCTACATCTGCTACGCGATTCTCTGGCTGGCGCAGGCGGCGGTGTTCTGGCGCGGCATGGACGCGATCCGCCGCTTCGTGGACTGGGCCGGCCCGGCCGTGTACGTGGTCATGCTGGTGCTGGCCGGCTACCTGGTCAGCCAGGCGGGCTGGGAGAACATCAGCCTGGACCTGTCGCAGGGCGACAGCCTCGGGTTCGCCGAGTCGATCCCGGTGATGCTGAGCGCGATCGCCCTGGTCGTGTCGTACTTTTCCGGGCCGATGCTCAACTTCGGCGACTTCTCCCGCTACGGGCGCAGCTTCGAGGCGGTCAAGCGGGGCAACTTCCTCGGCCTGCCGATCAACTTCCTGTTCTTCTCCCTGCTCACGGTGATCACGGCGTCGGCCACGGTGCCGGTCTTCGGCGAGCTGATCACCGACCCGATCCACACCGTGCAGCGCATCGACACGCCGTTCGCGATCCTGCTCGGCGGCCTGACGTTCGTCATCGCGACCGTGGGCATCAACATCGTGGCGAACTTCATCTCCCCGGCCTTCGACTTCTCCAACGTCAGCCCGCAGCGGATCAGCTGGCGCACCGGCGGGATGATCGCGGCGGTCGGCTCGGTGCTGCTCACGCCGTGGAACTGGTACGGCAACCCCGACGCCATCCACTACACCCTCGGCCTGCTGGGCGCGCTGATCGGGCCGCTGTTCGGCATCCTGATCGCCGGCTACTACGTCTGCGCCCGGCAGCGGGTGTCGGTGGACGAGCTGTTCACGATGGACCCGGGCGGGCGCTACTGGTTCAGCCGCGGCTACAACCCCAACGCGGTCTGGGCCACGGTCGCGAGCGGCGGCCCCGCCATCGCGTCGGTGCTGGTGCCGAAGCTGGTCACGGCGGTGGACGTGACCTGGATCGCCGACTACAGCTGGTTCATCGGCTGCGGGCTGGGCTTCGTGGCCATGATCGCCCTGGAGCGCCGCAACCCCAGGATCACCGCCGCATGACGCACATCAAAGTGATCAACCCGAACACCGCCCTGGCCATGACCGACGCGATCGGTCGGTGCGCCAGGGCGGTGGCGTCCCCGTCGACCACCGTGACGACCGTCAGCCCGTCCATGGGCCCCGAGTCGATCGAGAGCCACTACGACGAGGCGCTGGCGGTGCCGGGAGTGCTGGCGGAGGTGGCGGCGGGCGAGCGCGAGGGCGTGGACGCGTACGTCATCGCCTGCTTCGGCGACCCCGGCCTGGACGCCGCCAGGGAGCTGGCCACCGGCCCGGTGCTCGGGATCGCGGAGGCGGCCATGCACGCCGCCACCATGCTCGGCCGCGGCTTCAGCGTGGTGACGACCCTGTCCAGGACCGTGGGCCGGGCCTGGGACCTGGCCCACCGCTACGGCTTCGCCACCGCCTGCAGAGGCGTGCACGCCAGCGAAATCCCGGTCCTCGACCTGGAGCGGCCCTCCGCCCGCGCGGCGGTGATCCGGCTCTGCGCCGAGGCCGTCGAGCGGGACGGCAGCGACGCGCTGGTGCTGGGGTGCGCGGGCATGGCCGACTTCTGCGCCGAGGTGTCGCGGGCGACGTCGGTGCCGGTGATCGACGGCGTCAGCGCGGCCACCCGCTTCGCCGAGTCGCTGGTGGCGCTCGGCCTGCGGACCAGCGCGCGCGGCGAGTACGCGCCGCCGCGGCCGAAGCGCTACTCGGGCTTACTGCGCGACTTCACATATTGACCGCACATATTGACGGCACCCCAGGCAGGAACTACGGTCGTCTCATAACTTAAAGGAAACTTTCCTAATAGTTGGCATCCTTCACCCCCTCACACCCCCCAACCGGATGTCGGAGCGTCATGAGACACAAGATCCTGAGCAAGCTCCTCGCGGTGCTGGCGGCGCTGGCACTTCCCCTCACGGCCCTGGCCGTCGCGCCGCCGCAGGCGCTGGCCTCGGCGCAGGCCGTCTTCGCCGACTGGGCGGCGTGGACGGCCTACACGGCGGGCACGCGCGTCACGTACAACGGCGTCGAGTACGAGTGCGTCCAGAGCCACACCTCCCAGCCCGGCTGGGAACCCCCGAACGTCCCGGCGCTGTGGCGGACCACGGGCGGCGGAGGCGGCGACACCACCGCACCCTCCGTGCCGGGCAACCTGCGCTCGACCGGCGTCACCAGCAACAGCGTCGCCCTGGCCTGGAACGCCGCCACCGACAACGTCGGCGTCACCGGCTACGAGGTCTACCGCGGCGGCACTCTCGTCACCACCGTCACCGGCACCACCTACACCAACACCGGCCTGAACGCCGGCACCAGCTACACCTTCACCGTCCGCGCCCGCGACGCCGCCGGCAACCGCTCCGGCGAGAGCAACAGCGTCAGCGCCACCACCACGGGCGGCGGAGGCGGCGACACCACCGCACCCTCGGCGCCGGGCAACCTGCGCTCGACCGGCGTCACCAGCAACAGCGTCGCCCTGGCCTGGAACGCCGCCACCGACAACGTCGGCGTCACCGGCTACGAGGTCTACCGCGGCGGCAGCCTCGTCACCACCGTCACCGGCACCACCTACACCAACACCGGCCTGAACGCCGGCACCAGCTACAGCTACACCGTCCGCGCCCGCGACGCCGCCGGCAACCGCTCCGGCGAGAGCAACAGCGTCAGCGCCACCACCACGGGCGGCGGCGGAGGCGGGGGCGACAAGGTCCTCGGCTACTTCGTGCAGTGGGGCGTCTACCAGCGCGGCTACCACGTCAAGAACATCGACACCAGCGGCTCGGCGGCCAAGCTCACCCACATCAACTACGCCTTCGGCAACGTGCAGAACGGCCAGTGCACGATCGGCGACAGCTATGCCGACTACGACCGCTTCTACCAGGCGAACGAGAGCGTGGACGGCGTCGCCGACACCTGGGACGCGGGCGCGCTGCGCGGCAGCTTCAACCAGCTGCGCAAGCTCAAGAAGAAGCACCCCCACCTGAAGGTGCTGTTCTCCTTCGGCGGGTGGACCTGGTCCGGCGGCTTCGGCCAGGCGGCCCAGAACCCGGCGGCCTTCGCCAACTCCTGCTACAACCTGCTGGAGGACCCGCGCTGGGCGGACGTGTTCGACGGCATCGACATCGACTGGGAGTACCCGAACGCCTGCGGCCTGACCTGCGACAGCAGCGGCCCGGCCGCGTTCAGGAACGTCATGTCGGCGCTGCGCTCGCGCTTCGGCTCCAACTACCTGGTCACCGCCGCGATCACCGCCGACGGCACCAACGGCGGCAAGATCGACGCGGCCGACTACGGCGGCGCGGCACAGTACCTGGACTGGTACAACGTCATGACCTACGACTACTTCGGCGCCTTCGCCCCGCAGGGACCGACGGCTCCGCACTCGCCGCTGACCTCCTACAACGGCATCCCGACCGCGAACTTCCACTCCGACGCCGCCATCCAGAAGCTCAAGAGCAAGGGCGTGCCGGCGAGCAAGCTACTGCTCGGGATCGGCTTCTACGGCCGCGGCTGGGCCGGGGTCTCGCAGGCCGCGCCGGGCGGCTCGGCCTCCGGGCCCGCGCCGGGGACGTACGAGCAGGGCATCGAGGACTACAAGGTGCTCAAGACGCGCTGCCCGGCCACCGGCACGGTCGGCGGGACGGCGTACGCGTACTGCGGCAACCAGTGGTGGAGCTACGACACGCCGGCCACCATCGGCGGCAAGATGAGCTACTCGAAGAACCAGGGCCTCGGCGGCGCGTTCTTCTGGGAGCTCAGCGGCGACACCACGAACGCCGAACTGCTCACGGCCATGCGCAACGGCCTGGGCTGACCGGCGGCAGACCCGATCGGCCGGTCACGAACCGGCCGATCGGCGGCACCGGCCCCGGCCGACCAGCCCACCGGCTGATCGACTGTCCGGCCGGCCGCGTGACCGGCCGATCGGAATGAGCGGCCGGTCGGCAGGCGGGCCGGCCCTCCGTCCGGGGAGGGCCGGCCCGCTCAGCCGAGCTCGCGCACCTGCTCGTCCGTCAGCGTCACCGTCGAGGCCCCCAGGTTCTCCTCCAGGTGCGCGATCGACGAGGTGCCGGGGATCGGCGCGACCACCGGCGAGCGGGCCAGCAGCCAGGCCAGGGCCACCTGCGAGGGCGTCGCCCCGACGGCCTTGGCGACGTGCTGGACAGGGCTGCCGGACCCGGCCAGCGCGCCCTTGGCGACGGGGCTGTAGGGGATGAACACGATCCCCTCCCGCTCGCAGTGCTCCAGCACGTCCTCGGAGTCGCGCAGGGTGAGGTTGTAGCGGTTCTGGACACTGGCGATGCCGGTGACGCGGCGAGCCCGTTCCAACACGTCGACGGTCACCTCCGACAGCCCGATATCGGCGATCTTGCCCTCGTCCCGCAGCGCCTTCAGCTCGCCCACCTGCTCCTCCAGCGGCACCCGCGGGTCCACGCGGTGCAACTGCAGCAGGCCGAGCCGCTCGGCGCCGAGCCGGCGCAGGCTCATCTCGACCTCCTGCCGCAGGTATTCCGGCCGCCCCACCGGATGCCACTGGCCCGGCCCCGTGCGCACGAACCCGGCCTTCGTCGCGATCAGCAGGTCCTCCGGGTACGGGTGCAGCGCCTCGCGGATGAGCTCCTCGTTGACGTAGGGCCCGTACGAGTCGGCCGTGTCGATGAAGTTCACGCCCAGCTCGACCACCCGGCGCAGCACCCTGATCGCCTCATCATGATCGCGCGGCGGCCCCCAGACGCCGGGCCCCGTGAGGCTCATGGCCCCGTAGCCGAGGCGGTGCACGGTCTTGCCGCCGAGAGTGACGGTGCCGGTGGACGGGAGGGAGATGGACATGCGGTTCCCCGTTTCGAGTGCGACGTTCCAGGTCCGTGATGCAACGGATACGCGGTCAATCTTCCCTATCACCCCGCCGATGAATACGTTTCGGGGGCACGTGCGCATTTTGACCCGATTCACCGTCCACGTTCGAGGAGCAAGCATGCGTTCCCGCTTACGTAAGGGCGTGCTCGGCGCCATCACCGCCGCCGCCGTGGCCCTGTCGCCTCTGGCCATCGCCTCCCCCGCCGGCGCCCAAGGACACGGGCACGGGCCCGGACACGGACCCGGTCCCGGACAGGGGCACGGGCCCAAGGACGCCGTGGACAAGCTGGTCAAGGCGGTCTCCGGCAAGAACGTCAAGAAGCACCTGAAGGCGTTCCAGGCCATCGCCTCCGCGAACGACAACACCCGTGTCTCGGGGACGCGCGGGTTCGACGCCTCCCGCGACTACGTGGCCGGCAAGCTGCGCCACGCCGGGTACGACGTGACGATCCAGCCCTTCGAGTTCACCTTCGACGGCTACATCACGCCGCCCGTGCTGCAGAAGACCGACGGGACGCCCAAGTCGTACACGTACGGGTTCTTCAGCGACTACGTCGCGATGGTGGACTCCCCCGCCGGCGGCGTCACCGGCACCGTCCAGAACGTGGACCTCGTGCTGCCGCCGGGTGAGCCGAACTCCTCGACCTCGGGCTGCGAGGCCGCCGACTTCGCCGGGTTCACGGCCGGAAACATCGCGCTCATGCAGCGCGGCACCTGCAACTTCCGCGTCAAGGTGGACAACGCCATGGCCGCCGGCGCCTCCGGCGCCATCGTCTTCAACGAGGGGCAGGAGGGCCGTACGGAGGTCGACCTCAACCCGACGCTGGGCGGGCCCGGCGTGACGATCCCGTCGTTCTTCGCCAGCTTCGCCGTCGGCCAGGAGCTGGCCGCGGCCGGCAGCACGGTCAAGATGAACTGGGATCCGATCGTGGAGGCCAGGACCACCTACAACGTGATCGCGCAGAGCAGGAAGGGCGACCCGGACAACGTCGTCATGCTCGGCGCGCACCTGGACAGCGTCCAGGAGGGCCCCGGCATCAACGACAACGGCTCGGGCAGCGCCGGCACCCTGGAGGTCGCGCTGCAGATGGCCAAGATCAAGCCGAAGAACCAGCTGCGCTTCGCCTTCTGGGGCGCCGAGGAGTTCGGCCTGCTCGGCTCGCAGCACTACGTGGACACGCTGACGCCGGAGCAGCGGGACAAGATCACGCTGTACCTGAACTTCGACATGATCGGCTCGCCCAACTACACGTTCGGCATCTACGACGGCGACGGTGACGCCTTCGGCACCGCCGGGCCGCCCGGATCCGACGTGATCGAGGAGGACTTCGAGAAGTTCTTCGCCAAGCGCGGGCAGCCCTTCACGGCGACGGCGTTCACCGGGCGCTCCGACTACGGGCCGTTCATCGCGGTCGGCATCCCGTCGGGCGGCCTGTTCACCGGCGCCGAGGTGCGCAAGACCGAGGAGGAGGCGGCGATCTTCGGCGGCACGGCCGGCATCCCGCTCGACCCCTGCTACCACAGCTCCTGCGACACGATCAAGAACATCAACGACAAGGCGCTGGACGTGAACTCCGACGCCATCGCGACCCTCGCGGGCCGGTACGCCTTCGACACCGGCACCATCGGCACCACCCCGCCGGCGCCGGCGGCCCGGAGCGGTGCCGCCGAGGCGCACACCCACGGGCCCGCGGTCTCCGCGAGCTGAATCCCCGGCCGCCCCGCGCCTCCTCCCGGAGAGGCGCGGGGCGGCCCCATGAGCGGGGCTGTCCAGGGGCGGGCTGTTTCAGGGGCGGGCTGTTCAGGGGCGGGGCTGGTGGCCGAAACGGACCGGTTTCGGGCCGCGGAGCCGTACCTCCGGGTCGGGCATCGCCTGCTCGCGCCCCGCCCGCGCCACGGCCGGCTCGACGACCGGCTCGGCCTCGCCGGCCGCCACGATCCGCCGCACCAGCCGCTCCCGCAGCCCGGCGGCGACCTCGGCGTGCGAGCCGTACCCCGCCAGGTTGACCAGCTCGTACGGATCGTGCTCCAGGTCGTAGAGCGCCTGCTCCCGGTAGCGATCGGCGGCTGGGACGTCCCACGGGTCGGCGCCCTCGGCGACGGCGTAGTACTTCCACCGCGAGGTGCGGATGCCGCGCCCCACCTCCGACTCGCTCACCTGGAAGAAGACCTCCTCGGGCCAGTCGGCGCGGGAGTCGCGCACCAGCGGCAGGAACGAGCGGCCCTGCATCTCCGCCGGCACGTCCAGCCCGGCGGCGTCCAGCAGCGTCGGCGGCAGGTCGAGGGTGCTGACCGGCCGGCCGATCGCGCCGCCGCCGTCGAAGCCGGGCCCGCGCAGCGCCAGCGGCACCCGCAGGGAGGCGTCGTGGCAGGAGCGCTTGTACTCGCCGTTGCGGGTCTTGAAGTGGTTGCCGTGGTCGGAGGTGTAGGCCACGATCGTGTCGTCCAGCAGGTCCATGCTGCGCAGCGCGTCCAGCAGCCGGCCGAGCCCCTCGTCCAGGCGTTTGACCTGGCCCAGGTAGCCGCCCATGTGCCGGTGCGCGGTCCCGCCGAGCGCGGCCAGGTCCGGCGGCATCCAGCGGCCCTGGTGGCGCTCCTCGTAGCCGTCGGGGGCCGGGTAGTCGTCCGTCTCGTTCTGGTGGTGCGGCTCCAGCAGCGACAGGAAGAGGTAGAACGGCTCGCCGGCGTGGTCGGCGACGAACCGCACGGCCGCGTCCATCAGCGCGTCGGAGCGGTAGCCGGGCAGCAGGACGGGCTCGTTCGCCTCGTCGTAGACGATCGTCCGGTAGGCGTCGGAGGTGTGCTCGAGGGCGTTGGCGCCCAGCCACGACCGGTAGCCGCCGCGCCGCTCCTCGGGGACCGGCTCGGTGCCGGCCAGGTGCCACTTGCCGATGTAGCCGGTGGCGTAGCCGGCCGCGCCGAAGTGGTGCGCCAGCGTGCGCTCCTCCGGCGGCAGCACGCGGCCGTTGCGGTGCACACCGGTCGTGGTCGGATAGCGGCCCGTCTGCAGGGCGGCGCGGGCGGGCGCGCACACCGGCTGCGGGGTGATCGCCACCGTGGCCTGCGTGCCGTGCCTGGCCATCCGGTCGAGGTTCGGGGTGAAGGGACCGACGGTGTCCCACCGCTGCTGGTCGGTGAAGACGACGATCACGTTCGGGCGCAAGATGCTGGAACTCCTTATTTGAGGCCGGTCAGGGCGATGCCGCGGACGAAGTAGCGCTGGGTCAGGACGAACAGGACGGCGGTGGGGACGAAGAGGATCATCGAGCCGGCCGCCGTCAGGTGCCACAGCGTGAAGTACTCCTGGTTGAACAGGGTGAGCCCGACCGGAATGGTGCGCATCTCGGGCGTGCTGGTGGCGACCAGCGGCCAGAGGAACTCGTTCCACTGGAAGACGAACGTGAACAGCCCGAGCACGGCCAGCGCCGGCCGCGTCTGCGGCAGGATGACGCTGCGGTAGATCCGCAGCTCGGAGGCGCCGTCGATGCGGGCCGCGCTGATCAGGTCGTCGGGGATGGGCTGGATGAACTGCCGCATGAGGAAGATACCGAACGCGTCCATGAGGAACGGCGTGATCAGCCCCTGGTACGTGTCGAGCCACCCCAGGTTGGCCATCAGCACGTACAGCGGGATCATCCGCACGAAGAACGGCACCATCAGCGTGGCCAGCAACGCCACGAACAGCGTGTTGCGCAGCGGGAAGCGGAACTTGGCGAAGACGTACCCGACGAGCGGGTCGAACAGCAGGTGCGCCAGCGTGATGCAGCCGGCCACGACGAGGCTGTTGACGATGAAGTCGCCGAACGGCGCCCGCGCGAACAGCTCGGCGTAGTTGCCCCACTGCGGCGCGTCCGGCCACAGGACGGCGTCTGCCGCCAGCGTCTCGGCCTCCGTCTGCAGCGACAGCGAGACCATGTAGAGCAGCGGCAGGACCGTGACCAGGCAGGCCAGGCCGAGCAGGGTGTAGAGCAGCGGCCTGCGCATCAGTACGTGACCTCCCCGCGCCGCCCCGCCCTGAGCTGGACCAGGGTGAAGGCCACGATCACGATCAGCAGCAGCACCGACTGCGCCGAGGAGTAGCCGAAGTCCCTGGTACGGAAGGCGACGTTGAAGATGTGGAAGACCGACAGGTCGGTGGCGTCGCCAGGCCCGCCGCCGGTGATGATGTACGCCTGCCCGAACGCCTGCAGCCCCGAGATGACCGCCATCACCGACACGAACAGCGTGGTCGGGGCGAGCAGCGGCAGCGTGATCCGCCAGAAGCGGCGCCAGGCGTCGGCCCCGTCGATCTTGGCGGCCTCGTGGTAGGTCTCCGGGATGCCCTGCAGCCCGGCCAGGAACAGCACCATCGTGTAGCCGACGCTCTGCCAGAGGGTGACGGCGGCGATCGTGAGCAGCGGCGCGGTGTTGAGCCAGGTCTGTCCCGGCAGGCCCATCGCGCCCAGCACTCGGTTCAGCACGCCGAGTTCGGGGTCGAGGATGTTGCGCCACAGCAGGCCCACGATGGCCACGGAGGTCAGGTACGGCACCAGCAGCAGCACCCGGAACAGCACCCGGCCCCTGAGCGGCTGGTCGATCGCCATGGCCAGGGCCAGCCCGATGACGATCGACCCGGCCACCACCATCACGGCGAACCCGGCCGTGACCAGGAACGAGTGCCGGACGGCCGGATCGGACAGGGCCTGGCCGTAGTTGTCCAGGCCGGCCCACTGGTCGGCCATCGGGCCCGTGCGGAAGCCGGTGGCGACCACGTTGCCGATCGGCAGGTAGAAGAAGGCGGCGAAGAACAGGATCGCGGGCAGCAGGAACAGGTACGCGGTCCTGGCGTACCGGCCCTGCAGCGTGCGCGGCCGGACCACGGCGAGGCCACGCGGCGGGCGGGGCCGGTGCGCGGCAGGGCCACGGGACGTGGAGGACCGGTGCGCGGCAGGGGCGGGCGGCGTGCGGGGCCTCACTTCAGGTAGCTCTCGGCGCTCGCGGCGAACCTGCGCAGCGTCTCTTCCGCCGGCTGGTTCTGGATCAGCACCTGCTGGTACATGACCTTCAGCTCCTCCTCCCACTTGCCCAGCTTTCCGGTCAGGCGTACCTGCTGGGAGGAGTCCTTGGCGTCGGGGAGCGCGTCGGCGAAGACCTTGAGCGCCGCGTCCGAGCGCACCTCGGGCAGCTCGGCCCAGGAGACGCGCGGCATGAGCATGCCGGTCTCCTTGGTGGCGGCCCGTTCGACGTCGAGGGCGGTGACGCGCTTGATGAAGTCCCACGACAGGTCGGGCCTGGCCGCCTTGGCCGGCACGAACATGCTGACCCCGGCCGCCTGCGTGGCCGCGACCTTGTGCTTGAGCGGCGGCGCGACGCCCAGGTCGATGTCCGGGCTGGTCTTCCTGATCGGCTCCAGGTCCCAGGGGCCGGTGAGGATCATCGCGGCGCGCCCGGCGGAGAACAGCTTCTGCGGGCCCGAGTAGTCGGTGCCGGACACCGGCACCGGGGCGACCTTGTGCTTGTGCACGAGGTCGGCCTGGAACTGGAGCGCGGCGACCGCGTCCGCGATCGGGGTCATCACCTTGCCGGTCTCCGGGTCGTACGGGGTGACGCCGGCCTGCACCATCCACGGCCACAGGTAGGTGTAGTCCTGGTTGAGCGCCACGCCGTGGACGCCGTCCCCGGTCAGCTTCTTGGCGGCGTCGAGGAACTCCTCCCAGGTGGTGGGCACCCGCACGCCCGCGTCGCGGAGCATGGCCTGGTTGTAGAGCAGTGTGTTGCAGGTCAGGTGCAGCTGCACCCCGTACACCTTGCCCTGGTAGGAGTTGCGCTCGACCGTCACCGGCTGCCAGTCGGAGGGGAAGCCCATCGCCTCGCCGTCGCGGTCGACGTAGTCCTGCAGCGAGCGGGCGTTGCCGGAGATCGCGAACTCCTGCACCCATCCGCCGGGCTCCTCCACCAGGTCGGGAACGGTCCCGGAGGCGAAGTCGGCCAGCAGTCTGGTCCGCAGGTCGGGCCACTGGTACTTCTGCAGGTTGACCTTGACCTTGTTGGCCTGCTCGAACTCGGCGATCACCTTGCGGTAGGCCTGGTAGTCGTGGCCGGCGTTCCAGTAGACGGTGAAGGTGCCGGGGGCGGCGCTCTGCGTGGTGGGCGCTCCAGCGCAGGACGCCAGCACCGGAACGGCGGCGGCCGCCCCGGCCAGACGGAACAGGTCACGGCGTGAGGGGTGGGAGGGCATCTCGGATTTCCCTTCTAGGACGAGCCCCGCCGGATGAAGGTCCACGAACGGACGATCTCGCGGGCGGGCGGCGGCTCCTCGGCCTGGAGGCGGTCGAAGAGCAGGCGTACGACGTCGGTGTAGTCGTGCCGGAGCGGGCCGACGGTGCTGAGCGGCGGATTGCTGATGAGACCCTCGTCGATGTTGCCCGCGCCGACGATCGCGACGTCCCCCGGCACGCTCAGCCCGAGGTCCCTGGCCGCCCAGATGGCGCTGATCGCGGCCCGGTCGGAGGCGGCGAAGATCGCGTCGGGCCGGTCGGGCGAGCTCAGCAGCTCGGTCGCCGTCTGGTACGCCGAGACGCGGTCGTCCGCGCCCCCGGTGACGATCCGCTCCTCGACGCCGTGCCGGTCGAGGGCCGTGGTGTAGCCGAGCAGCCGCCCCGCGGGCCGATCCCGGTAGACCTCGTGCCGGTGCGCCATGAACGCGACCCGCCGGCGCCCGCTGTCCAGCAGGTGCCCGACCGCCTCCGCGGTCGCCTCGGTCTCGGGCGTGCGGACGACGTCGCAGCCCGCGAGCCCGCTCTCGTTGCTCATCACCACCAGCGGCAGCCCCGTGCCGGCCAGGCCGGCGAGCAGGTCGCGGGTGAGGTGGTCGCCGCCGAGGTTGACCAGGGCGCCGTCGGCGATGCCGCCGCGCAGCACCTCGACCGCGGACTTCGCGCGGGCCTCGGAGTAGACGGACAGCGACACCACGGAGTAACCCCGCGCGTCGGCCATCTCGTGCAGGTCGGTGGCCAGCCGCTCGTCGCTCGGCACGCCGCCGAACGAGCTGAGCACCAGGCAGACCCGCTGGGTGCGGCGCTTGCGCAGGCTCCTGGCGGCCTGGTCGGGGGTGTAGCCGAGCTGTCTGGCGGCGTCGAGCACCCGCTGCCTGGTCTCGGCGGCGACCGGACGGTTCTTGCCGCTGAGCACGTAGGAGACGGTCGCCACTGACACGTTCGCCAGTTCGGCCACTTGTCGCGCTGTTGGTCTCATGTTAGTCGAATAACCTAGCATTCCCTACAGGACATTAGGGTAATTCCGGAGGCCGGATCTCGGTGGACAGGTCAGCCTGGGGAGAGGGCTCACCCCTCGGCTTACGAGCGATGTGAATCGATTAACACCGTATGCCGCGCCCTGCGCCCGGATCAAGAGCCGATTCCGGATGGGCGTCACCCGCTCGGGACGGAGCCGGCTCGCGTGCCGCTGGAGCGTGGCGCGCGGATTTCTTGATCACTCTCGGTTACCTTGCCAGGTGGATGGGGGGATCTGTTGTGAATGGTTCGGCACGCGCGCGGGGTCCGGTTTCTCGCAGGTTGTTCGTCACCGGCATGTTCGCCGCCCTGGGCGCCACCCCGGCCGCCGCTCGGGCGGCCACCGGGGGCGCTGGGGGCGCTGGGGGCGCTGAGGGCACCGGGCTCGCCGGGAGCGCCGGAGGAGCGGGCAGGATGGCGCGGCCCGCGCGCGGGGTGACGTTGCGGGCGCGTCCCGCGTCGGTCTCGCTGGGGCGGCGTACCGTCTCCACCTGGGCCTACGGGGAGTCGCTGCCCGGGCCGCGCATCGAGGCCACCGCCGGCGGCATCGTCCGGGCTAGGCTCGTCAACGACCTGCCCGCGCCGACCACCGTGCACTGGCACGGCATCAGGATCGACCCCCGGATGGACGGCGCCCCCGGCTACACCCAGCAGGCGACCCGGCCCGGCGGCACGTTCGACTACGTCTTCGAGGTCCCCGATCCGGGCACGTACTTCTACCATTCGCACGTCGGCATGCAGAACGACCGCGGCCTGTACGGGCCGCTGATCGTCGAGGACCCGCGCGAGCCGCTCGGGTACGACGAGGAGTTCACGGTCGTGCTCGACGACTGGCTCGACGGGATCTCGGGCACGCCCGACGACGCGCTGGCCCGGCTGAACGCCAGCACCGAGCACGACGACACCCTGCGCAGTGACCTGCTGGGCGGGGTCGTGGGCGAGCTGGTCCATCCGTACCACCTGGTCAACGGCCGCACGCCGGACGCGCCCGCGGTGTTCACCAGCCGTCCGGGGCGGCTGGTCCGGTTCCGGGTGATCAACGCGGCGGCGGACACGCCGTTCCGGGTGGCGCTGGGCGGGCACCGCATCGCCATCACGCACACCGACGGCTTCCCGTGCCGGCCGGTCACGGTGGACACGTTCCTCATCGGCATGGGCGAGCGGTACGACTTCCTCGTCCGGCTGGGGCCGGGGGCGTTCCCGCTGGTGGCGGAGGCGGAGGGCAAGCGGGCGCGGGCGTTCGCCGTCGTCCGTACGACGAAGATCGCCGCCACCCCGAACAGGAACGTCCGGCTGCCCGAGTTGGACGGGCGCATCCTCACCTACGCCGACCTGGAGGCCCGCGGCTCCGACGAGCTTCCGCGCCCGGCCAGGCGGGTGACGGTGACGCTCGGCATGCGGCCGTCGGGCAACGAGTGGACGATGAACGACCGGCTCGCGAACGACCCGATGCGGCTGCGCGTCGAGCGGGGCGAGACGATCAGGATCGTCCTGGACAACCAGTCGCCGATGTGGCATCCGATGCACCTGCACGGCCACACCTTCCAGTTGCGCGGCACGGGGTGGGGCGGGCCGCGCAAGGACACCGTGAACATCAAGCCGCGCGAGCGCCTCAACATCGACGTGAAAGCCGACAATCCCGGCGAATGGATGTTCCACTGCCACAACCTCTACCACCAGGAACAGGGCATGATGGGCACCTTCGGCTACGGCCCGCCCCCGGCCGGCGTCGGCCACGGCGGCCACGGCGGTCACGGCGGCCAGGACGCTCGCGGCGGTCGCGGCCGCGATTCCGGCCACGCCGGTCACGGCGGCGACGGCGGTCGCGGCGCGAGCCGTCCCGACAAATCGGCCGAGCGGGCCGACTCCCGCCGCCACCGGCGCAAGCCCAAGCGCTGAGCCGGCACGACCCGCCGCACCGGCGGCGATCCCGTAGTGCTGCCGCGACCCGCCACACTGCCGTGCCCGGCCGCGCCGTCCATGGACGGGGCCGTTCCGGCGAGTTACGCTCCGCTGGCGACCTGTCGGGGGACAAACCGACACCGATGGGGGGCCATCATGACGTACACCCTGATCCGCGGCAGCTTCGTGATCCGGTATCCGGACCGGCCGCGTCAGGGCCCCGAGCCCGACGGCGACACCGTCAAGTTCAAGCCTGACACGCCCGCCCTGGTCGAGGCGCTGCCCCGGCGCTCCGGCCGGCCGGCGGCGATCACCGCGCGCGGCGTCTCCGCGCGGCTGGAGGCGATCGACGCCCTGGAGACCCACTTCGCGGAGACCCACCAGGAGAAGGACGGCGCCTACGCGGCCCGCGACGAGCTGCTGCGGCTGCTCGGCTTCACGAACGTGACCTTCTGGGAGGACCTGCCCAACCGGGTGCGCTCGGCCGATCAGGACTCCCTGCGCGGCCACGTGCTCTCCAACGGCATCGACGGCAACGGCCGCATGATCGCGTTCTGCTACGCCGGTGACCGTCCGGACCCGGACGGGACCACCGTGTTCGTGGACGGGCCGATGGCCGATCGTTCCGTGAACGCGCAACTGCTGGCCGCCGGGCTCGCCTACCCGGCGTTCTACGCCACGTTGCCCGCGGACCTGCGGGCGCATCTGGCGGAGGCGTCGCAGGCGGCCCGGCGCAAGGGCTCAGGGCTGTGGCCCCGCTCGGACGCCGACCCGGACGGTGCGGCCACCGTGCGGGATCTGGCCGAGCTGGAACGGCTGGCGATGTGGCCGAAGCTGTTCCGGCGGATCGTGCCGTACCTGGCGGCGGGGTTCGCGGACTTCGACGGCTTCGACGCCTGGCTGCGCGCGGATCCGGTCAACCGGGACGACGAGCTGTTCCTGATCCCGAAGCTGGAACGGGGCAACCTGCACGACGTCGTCATCGGGGCGGGGGCCGGGATCCAGCTCACGATGTGGCCGGAGGACTTCATCATCAGCCCGGACCCGCCCGCCCCCGGCGCACCCGTCACCCCACCACCGGACGCACTCCCCTGACGGGAGGCTACCGGGTTGATCCGGCGCGGTCCCCGTCGGAGACTGGGCGTTCCGACAGCCGAACGAAGGAGACCGTATGTTCTCGCTCGTGCCGCGCTCGCTGTTCAGGCTCGCGACCGGAGCGGCGGCAGGCTACCTGTTCGCGCTCCGGCCCTGGCAGCTGCGCTGGGGCGCCGACGAACGCGAGGTCCACGCGGAGATGCCCGGCGACGACCTGGCCGGCCGCGCGCAGTACCAGGCCACCCGCGCGATCACGGTGGCGGCTCCGCCGGCCGGCGTCTGGCCCTGGCTGATCGAGCTCGGCGGCAACCGCCCCGGCGCCGCGACCGACCGGCCCGCCTCCGCCCCCTCGGCCGGCGCCCCCGGGGAGGAGCCCGCCGGGCAGGGGCTCAAGGTCGGCGACGTGCTGCTCGGCCGGAACGACGGCAGCGCGTTCATCGTGGAGCGGATCGACCCCCCGCACACGCTCGTCCTGGCCATGCGCGGCGCCGACGCCACCACCACCTGCTCCGTCTCCCTGCGCGAGGTGGACGGCGGGACCCGGTTGATCTTCCGCACGCGCGTCCGCGCCGAGCCGAACGTGCGCGGCACCACCTACCTCGCGACCACGGACCTCGGCGACTTCCTCACCACCCGCCGCCGGCTCCTGACCATCAAGGAGCGCGCCGAGTCCACCCACCCGTAGCCGCGCGTCGGCCGGACCGCCCCGCTGAAAGCCCGCGGGCGCTCCGGCCGCCGAGTCACTTGACGCGGCCGTTGACTCCACGGTCGACGGCGCTTATTGACGGGGGCGCCTCCGCGAGCTTACGGTTCCGGCGATCGGCGAAATGTATCGTCACGAGCCCGAAATTTTCGGAGGCGCCATGTTACGAGGACTCGTCGCCATCTCGCTGCTCGGCCTCCCCGCCGTGCATCCCACGCCCCCCGCCGGCCCGCCCGCCATCACCGTGAACGAGCGCGTCCGGCACCAGGAGATCGACGGCTTCGGCATCTCCCAGGCCTTCCGCCGCAACGAACTGCTCGCCGCCCTGTCTCCGGCCCAGCAGCGGGAGGTCCTCGACCTGTGGTTCGACCGCCGGAAGGGGGCCGGTCTGAGCATCCTGCGGCTCGGCATCGGCTCCTCCCCCGCCGGCAGCCCGTACGACCACATGGTGTCGATCCAGCCCGAGAACCCCGGCGGCCCCGACGCCCCGCCGAAGTACGTGTGGGACGGCGACGACAACAGCCAGGTCTGGGTGGCCAAGGAGGCCAAGCGGTACGGCGTCGAACGCTTCTTCGCCGACGCCTGGAGCGCCCCCGGCTACATGAAGGACAACGGCGACGACAAGAACGGCGGCACCCTGCTGCCCGAGTGGCGGCGCGCGTACGCGAACTACCTGGTCGCCTACACGAAGTTCTACCGCCGTGAGGGCATCAGGATCACCGACCTGGGGTTCACGAACGAGCCCGACTGGACGGCCACGTACGCCTCGATGCGCTTCACCCCCGAGCAGGCCGCCGACTTCGTCAAGGTGCTCGGCCCGATCGCCAAGGACGTCAAGCTGGCCTGCTGCGACTCCTTCGGCTGGACCGAGGCGAAGGGGTACACGGCGGCGATCGAGGCCGACCCCGAGGCCCGCCGCTGGGTCAAGACGCACACGGGCCACACCTACGCCAGCCCGGTGGACGGCCCGCTGCCGACGGCCAGGAAGACGTGGATGTCGGAGTGGAACCCCAACGGCGACACCTGGAACGAGAACTGGGACGACGGCAGCGGCTACGACGGCCTCACCATCGCCCAGGCCGTGCACGACGCGCTCACGCTGGGCCAGGTCAGCGCGTACGTCTACTGGCTGGGCGGCTCGCGGGGGGCGACCAGGGCGCTGCTGCAACTCGACGACGCGGCCAAGCAGTACCACGTGTCGAAACGGCTGTGGGCGCTGGCCGGCTACAGCCGGTTCATCCGTCCGGGCGCGGTGCGACTGGAGGCGTCGGCGGCCGATCCGGCGGTGAAAGTTTCAGCCTTCAAGAACCGTGACGGCTCCCGCGTGGTGGTGGCGCTCAACACCGGCACCGCTCCCGTCGCGTGGCAGGGCGTGCGCGGCCGGGCGGCGGCGTACGTGACCGACGAGACCCGTTCGCTCACGCCCGCCCCGATCAAGGGCCGCACGGTGACGCTGCCACCGCGGGCCCTGACCACGATCGTCATGAGCTGACGGGTTCGAGCCCGCCGAGGTCCGCGCGGGCCACGCGGACGTCCGCCCGACCGGCCGCGGGGGAAGAGCTCAGCCCTTGCTGCCGGTGTGGGCGACGCCCTGGATGAACTGCCGCTGCAGGAACACGAAGACGGCGATCACGGGCAGCGAGGCGATCAGCGAGCCGGCCATCAGCACGGGATAGTCGGTCTGGTACTGCCCCTGCAGCGCCGCCAGCCCCGCCGACAGCGTCATCTTCTCCGGATCGGTGTTGACCACCAGCGGCCAGAACAGGTCGTTCCACGCCCACAGCAGGGTCAGGATGCCCAGCGCGATCAGCCCGGGCCGGGCCAGCGGCAGCATGACCGACCAGTAGATGCGCACGGGGCCGGCCCCGTCGAGCCGGGCCGCCTCCTCGATCTCGCGCGGCAGGGCGAGGAAGAACTGCCGCAGCAGGAACACCCCGAACGCGCTGAACAGGCCGGGCACGATGATCGCCTGGAGGCTGTTGAGCCAGCCGAGCGAGGACATGATCTGGTACTGCGGGATCACGAACAGCTGCGGCGGCACCATGAGCACCGACAGGAAGACGCCGAACAGCAGGTCCCGGCCGGGGAAGCGCAGGCGGGCGAAGGCGTAGGCGGCCATCGAGCAGAACAGCACCTGCCCGGTCACCCGGCCCGCGGCCATGATCACGGTGTTGAGGAACTGCTCGCCGAACGGCAGCAGGTCGAAGACCTTGGCGTAGTTGTCCCAGCGTCCCTCGGGCAGGAACGTCGGCGGCACCGCGGTGGCGCTGCTGAGCGTCTTGAGCGAGGTGATGATCTGCCAGACGAACGGCGCCACCATCAGCAGCGACGAGACGGCGAGGATGGCGTGCACGCCCAGCGGGCGGCGCTCAGACATAGTGCACCCACTTGCGCTGGAGGCGGAACTGCGCGACCGTCAGCGCCGCGATGAGCACGAGCAGCGCGATCACGATGGCGGCGGCGTAACCGCGGTCGTTGGTGACGAACGCCCGCTCGTAGAAGAGCTGGACGACGGTCTGCAGCCGCGAGTACGCCGGGTTGGCCCGCGCCGACTGGCCGGACCCGGTCATCACGAAGACCAGGTCGAACAGCTGCAGCGAGCCGATCACCGACACGATCGAGATGAAGAACGCGGTCGGCGACAACATCGGCAGCGTGATCCTGAAGAACTGGCGGACGCGGCCGGCGCCGTCCATGGAGGCGGCCTCGTACAGCTCCTTGGGGATGCCCTGCATGCCGGCCAGGAAGATGATCAGGTTGTAGCCGACGCTGCTCCAGATGCCGACCACGACCAGGGCGTACATGGCGGTGGCCGGGTCGGCGATCCAGTTGGGCCCGTCGATGCCGGCGATCGAGAGCACCTGGTTGACCAGGCCGTAGTCGCCGTTGTAGAGCCAGCGCCAGAGCATCGCGACCGCGACCGGCATGGTCACCACCGGCAGGAAGAACGCCGTGCGGTACACGCTCACCCCGCGCATCCCCTGCCGGTTCATCAGCGCGGCGAACACGATGGCGACGGGGATCCCGATCAGGCCGAGCGCGGTGTACATGAGCGTGTTGAGCATCGCCCGGCCGACCTCGGGGTCGGCGATCAGCCGCGTGTAGTTCTCCAGGCCGACCCAGGTGTGCCCGCCGAACGCGCCCCATTCGGTGAAGGAGAAGTAGGCGGTCTGCAGGACGGGCCACAGGTAGAAGACGGCCAGGCCGAGGCCGGTGGGGGCGATGAACGCGTACCCCCACAGGGCCTCGGTGCGCGGCCCGCGCCGCTTCGCCGCGTGGGCGGCTCCCGCGGACGAGCGCGGGGGCCGCGTTCCGGCGGTGGTGGTCACGTCACTCCTTGGCCAGCAGGTCGTTCATGCCGGCCGCGAGGTCCGCGGCGGCCTTCTCGACCGGCACCTCGCCGGTCCACGCCTTGGTGAGGTGGGTGAGCTCGGCCTCCTGCCAGGCGGCGGTGTTCTTGGACACCGGGTACGGCACCGCGTACGCGACGGAGTCGAGGAACGTCTGCAGCTTCCACTCGGGATGGGCGGCCACCCAGTCGGTCTGGGTGCCGTTGTAGGCGGGGATCGGGCCCTTCTTGCCGAGGATGTCGGCGGCCGGCTTGGAGCCGAGGAACTTGACCAGCTCCAGCGCCTCGGCCGGGTGCTCGGTCTTGGCCGACACCACGTTGGCCACGCCGTGGATGATCGTGGCCTGCTTCTCGCCCTTGGGCAGCGGGGCGACGTCGACCTTGTCCTTGGTGTAGTCGTTCTTGCCGAACTCGGCCACGTTCCAGGACCCGCCCCAGTACATCGCCAGCTTGCCGGCCTCGAAGAGCTGCAGCGGGGCGGTGTCGGTCATGGTCTTGAGGTCGGGCGACTGCTTGGCGGCGATGAGGTCGGTCCAGAACTTCAGGCCCTGGATCGTCTTCGGGTCGTCGTAGCCGGACTTCTTGCCGTCGGGCGAGATCACGTGGCCGCCGGCCTGGTAGATCGTGTTGTACTGGTATTCCTGGAAGCTGGTCAGCTCGGCCCCGACGGCGTAGACGCCCTTGTCCGGGTCGGTGAGCTTGGCGGCGCTCTCCTTGAAGTCGGCCCAGGTCCAGTCGTCGGCCGGATACTTCACCTTGGCCTGGTCGAAGAGCGTCTTGTTGTACCAGACGCCGACGGTGTCCATGTCCTTGGGCAGGCCGTACAGCTTGCCCTCGTAGGTGTAGAGGTCCACCAGCGCCTTGGGGTAGACCGAGGTGTCGACCTGCTCCTCGATCGGCTTGATCACGCCGTTGGAGGCGTAGAGCTGGAAGTTGGGGCCGTTCATCCAGAAGACGTCGGGCGCGGCGCCGCCGGTGACGGCGGCCTTCATCTTCGTCCAGTAGTCGGCCCACGGCGTGAGCTGGACGTTGACGGTGACGTCCGGGTGCGTCTTGGTGAACTCCGCGGCCAGTTCCTGCATGACCGCCTGCTGGGTGGCGTCCCAGACGCCGTAGGACAGCGTCACCTTCTCTCCGGGCTGCGCGTCCGTGCCGCCGGCCTGCTCACCGCCGCCGCAGGCGGAGGCGAGCAGCGCCGCGCAGAGGAGGGCCGCACCGCTCCGTGCCGACTTCCACATCTCCCAGTCCTCTCCTAGAACGTGGGAGTAATCATGGAGTCCAGTGAAATACTTGGCAAGAGTGAGCGTGTTACAGATGGCTCACGAGCGGGCTGCGGCCGTCGAGCACCCGGTCTTCGACGTCGTCCAGCGCGAGCCGTACGGCGCCGAGCACCACGGCCTCGTCGCCCAGCGCCGACATGCGCACCTCGGGGGTGCGGATGCACCAGCGGTCCAGCTCCCGCCTGAGCGGCTCGATGAGCACGTCGGCCGAGCGCGAGTAGCCGCCGCCGACCACGACCATCTGCGGATCCAGCGTCAGGACCAGCGCGGACGCCCCGAGCGCGAGGTCCTTGACGTAGCGGCGCACGGCCGCGACCGCCGTCTTGTCGCCCTCCCGAGCGGCGGCGAACACGTCGCCCGCCTCGCCGCTGGCGGCCACCAGGTGCTCCTGGGCGCGGATCCAGCCGAGCACCGGCAGCGCCCCGATCTCGCCCGAGGCGTTGGCGAAGCCCCTGTGGAGCTTGCCGTCGATGATCAGGCCGGCTCCGGTCCGCAGCCCGGCCAGCAGGAACACCAGGTCCTTGGCGTAGCGGGCCACCCCCCGCCAGCACTCGGCCAGGGCGGCCAGCTTGCCGTCGTTCTCCACCAGCACCGGGGCGGGGACCATCCGGCGGACGTGGGCGGCCAGGTCGACGCCGGTCCACTCGGGCAGCGCCTCCGACAGCAGCACCCGGCCGGCGCCGTCCACCAGGCCGGTGGTGCCGACGCCCGAGGCCCACACGTCGCCGCCGGTCAGCCCGGCGCCCTCCAGGCACTCCGCGACCGCCCGGTCCACCGCCGCCAGGCGTTCGAGCCGGCCCATCTCGGGCGTCACGGCGACCCACGCGCCGTGCTGCACCTCGCCGTCGAGGTCGGCGACCACCGCACGGATCTTGTGCCCGCCGATGTCGACGCCGAGCACCCGGCCCGCCTCGGACCTGAACCGGTAACGCCTGGCCGGGCGGCCCACCCCGCCGGCCGTGGCGCCCGCCTCGGCGACCCAGCCCTTCTGCAGCAGCTCGCGCACCACGTCCTCGGCCGACGCGCGTGACAGCCCCGTGCTCTTGGCCACCTCGGTCAGCGTGAGCGACGAGCCGCCCTGCAACACCTTGATCACGGCCTGCGCGTTGAGCTGCCGCAGCCTGGACAGGTCGCCGCCGGTCACATCCCCGGCCATCGGCCCCCCTTGCTGTCAGCATTCCAGAACCGAATAATGATGCTCTCCATGATATTTCTTCGGGGGGAAGGTTCCATGACTGAGGTGACTCTAGCCGTCGTCGGCGGCGGCCTGCGAGGGCTGACGTACGCGCGCCGGGCGCACGCGACGGGAGCCGGGCGGGTGGTCGCCGTGGCGGAGCCCGATCCCGGGCGGCGGGCGGCGTTCGCGGCCGAGTTCGGGATCGCGCCCGAGCGGGTCCACGAGGACTGGAAGGATCTGGCGGCGGCCGGCCGGCTGGCGGACGCGGCCGTCATCGCCACGCAGGACCGGCTGCACACCGACCCCGCCGTGACGCTGGCCGACCTCGGTTATCACATCCTCCTGGAGAAGCCGATGGCCACGGAGGAGCACGAGGCGGCCGCCATCGCCGCGGCGGCCGTGCGCAACGGCATCATGCTGGCGGTCTGCCACGTGCTGCGGTACACGCCGTACACGCGGGTGGTGAAGGAACTGCTGGACGAAGGCCGGATCGGCCGGCTGGTCAGCGTGCAGCACCTGGAGCCGGTCGGCTGGTGGCACCAGGCGCACTCGTTCGTCCGCGGGCACTGGCGGCGCGAGGACACCTCGGCGCCGATGCTGCTGGCCAAGGCCTGCCACGACGTGGACTGGCTGGTGCACCTGTTCGGCCGCCCGCCGGCCCGGGTGTCGTCGTTCGGCTCCCTGTCGCACTTCCGCGCCGAGGAGCGGCCCGCCGCCGCGGCCGACCGGTGCCTCGACTGCCCGCTGGAGCCGTCGTGCCCGTACTCGGCGCCGCGGCTCTACCTGGGCTGCCTCGGCGATCCCGAGAGCGAGTTCTGGCCGCTCGGGGCCGTCACGCCGGGGCGCACCGAGGCCGACGTGCTGGAGGCGCTGCGCACCGGGCCGTACGGGCGCTGCGTGTACGCCTGCGACAACGACGTGGTCGACCACCAGGAGGTGGTGATGGAGTTCGACGACGGCGGGACCTGCTCGTTCACGATGAGCGCGTTCACCCCGATGGAGCACCGCCGCACCCGCCTGTTCGGCACCCACGGCTACATCGAGGGCGACGGCGGCACACTGCGGGTGGTGGACTTCCGCACCGGCGCGGAGGAGGTCATGACGGTGGACGAGGCGGGCGGCCCGTCGGCGGCCGACGGCCACGGGGGCGGCGACGAGGGGCTCACCGACGCCTTCCTCGCCGCCGTCGCCTCGGGTGACGCCACGCTGCTGCGCTCGGACGCCGAGCAGAGCCTGATGACGCACCGCGTCGTCTGGGCCGCCGAACGCGCCCGCCTCAGCGGCACGGTGGTCACCCTGTGACCGGCGCTATCCCCACACCTCCTGGGCGGTCTCGACGATCAGGCGCAGCTTGGCGAACTGCTCCTCCGAGGTGAGCTCGTTGCCCTCCAGCGTCGAGGAGAACCCGCACTGCGGCGACAGGCAGAGCTGGTCGAGGTCGACGAACTTGGCCGCCTCGTCGATCCGCCGCTTGAGCGTGTCCTTCGACTCCAGTTCGCCGCGCTTGGTCGTGACCAGGCCGAGCACGACCATCTTGCCGGGCGGCACGTACCGCAGCGGCTCGAAGCCGCCCGAGCGCTCGTCGTCGAACTCCAGGAAGAACCCGTCCACGTTCAGCTCGCCGAACAGCGCCTCGGCCACGAAGTCGTAGCCGCCGGCGG
The DNA here is from genome assembly GCF_035917475.1 of Nonomuraea fuscirosea. Classification (NCBI taxonomy): domain Bacteria; kingdom Bacillati; phylum Actinomycetota; class Actinomycetes; order Streptosporangiales; family Streptosporangiaceae; genus Nonomuraea; species Nonomuraea fuscirosea. The sequence continues at coordinate 7,428,514 of NZ_CP109074.1, forward strand.
CAGCCCAGGAGGAGCGGAAGTTGCCCCGGCACATGTGCGTCGTGATCGTCATGCCGGCCGGCTTGGCGGCCAGGGCCGCGTTGATCTGCTTGATGTAGCGCAGGTGCATGTGGTCGGCGTCGTCGCCGCGCTCGCTCAGCTCCGCGCGCTGCGCCGGGTCGTTCAGGTAGGCCAGGCTCGTGTCGTCGAACTGCAGGTACGTGCAGCCCAGCGCGCCGATCCTGCGCACCTGCTCGGCGTAGGCGGCGCTCAGGTCCCGCCAGAACTCCTCCACGTCGGGGTAGACGCCGGGGTCGATGGAGGCGGGACCGCCGCGGTAGTGCACCATGCTCGGCGACGGGATGGTCAGCTTGGGCGTCACCCCCGGCTCCACCGTGTCGCGCAGGAACGCGAAGTCGTCGGCGAAGATCGGCTCGTTCAGCCGGATCCGGTCGTGCACCCGCAGGGCGGCCGGGGTGAACTCGATGTCGCCCTGCTCGTTGTGGAAGCGGACCGTGATCTGCTCGTCGGCGGCCTGGCCGATGCCGCCCAGCTGGTAGATGAAGTCCATGTGCCAGGAGGCCCGGCGGAACTCTCCGTCGGTGGCGCTCTGCAGGCCGGCCTCACGCTGGCCGCGGACGACCGCCCTGATCGCCTCGTCCTCCGCCTCGCGCAGCGCCTCGCCGGTGAGGGTCTGCCGGGCGCGCAGCAGCTCCGGCGGGCGGAGCAGGCTGCCGACGTGGTCGGCGCGGAAGGGCGGTGAGGTACGCATGGGCGATCATCCTCCGTAGAGCTCTCTCAGCGGGGCCTTGAGCAACTTGCCCGCTGCGTTCTTAGGCAGTTCAGCCACGAATTCAACATATTTCGGGATCTTGTAGCGGGCCAGGCGGCCGTCCAGGTGTTTCAGCAACTCCTCCGGCGCGGCCGTGGCGCCGGGGCGCGGCACCACCAGGGCCTTGCCCACCTCGCCCCACTTCTGGTCGGGCACCCCGATCACCGCGCACTCGGCCACCGCCGCGTGCTCGTACAGGGCGCCCTCCACCTCGGCGGGGTAGACGTTCTCGCCGCCGGAGATGATCACGTCCTTGATCCGGTCGGAGATGCGCACGTAGCCGTCCTCGTCGGCGACGCCGACGTCGCCGGAGCGGAACCAGCCGTCGGCGGACAGCACCTCGGCGCTCGCCTCCGGCCGCCGCCAGTAGCCGGGCATCACGTTGGGGCCCTGGACGTAGAGCTCGCCCGGCTCGCCGGGCGCCGCGGGCGAGCCGTCGGGGGCGACCAGGCGGACGTCGGAGAAGAAGTGCGGCACGCCGGCCGTGCCGGCCTTGTCGACGGAGCGCTCGGCGCCCAGGAAGAGCGCGCCGGGCGCGGCCTCCGTCATGCCGTATCCCTGCAGGAACATCAGCCCGCGCTCCTGGTAGGTCCTGATCAGCGGCTCGGGCACGGGCGCGCCCCCGCACAGCAGGTGCCGCAGGCTCGACAGGTCGGCCTTGTCCCAGCGCGGCGAGTGGGTGAGGAAGCCGAACATCGACGGCACCCCGAACATCACCGTCACCCGTTCCGACTCGATCAGGTCGAACGTGCGCTCCACGTCGAACGACGGCTCCAGGATGACCCGCCCGCCCTTGAGCACGCTCGGCACCAGCGTCTGGGCCAGCGCCGCGATGTGGAACAGCGGCGCGCTGATCAGCACCACCTCGTCGTGCGCCAGCGGCACGTCCACGAGCAGGTTGACGGTGTTCCAGGTGAGGTTGCCGTGGGTGAGCATGGCGCCCTTGGGATGGCCCGTGGTGCCCGAGGTGTACATGATCAGGCACACGTCGTCGAGGCCCACGGGCTCGTCGATGGGCTCGGGCGACCCCGACGCCAGCAGCGCCTCGTAGCCGGCGGCGGGCAGGTGCCGTCCCGGTAAGCCCGCTCCGTCGCGTTCCGCGCCGAGCACGAGGACCGCCGGCTCGGCGTCCGTCAGGACGTAACGCAGCTCGGGCAGGGCCAGGCGGGTGTTGAGCGGCACGAACACGGCCCCCAGCAGCCCCGCCGCGAAGAACGTCTCCACCGCCGAGGGCTGGTTGACGCCGAGGAAGGCGACGCGGTCGCCGCGCCGCACGCCATGGCTCACGGCCAGCGCCGAGGCCAGCCGGTTCACGCGTTCGCACAGCTCGCGGTAAGTGTGATCGCGCCCCCGGTACGACAGCGCGACCCGCTCCGGCGTCATGCGGGCCCTGCGCGCGGGCCACGACCCCATCCCCTGATTCCGCATCGGCACTCCTCCGCGCTCAAGCCCTCAAGTTAGGCCACTATGCGATCGCTGTCACCGTTCTGCCCAAGTTTCATCGGGCACGGTGTCCAGGAGCTCCGCCACGAGCCGCGCCGCCTCGGGCCGGAACCGCTCGTGCAGCGTGTGGCACACCCGCTGCGCCTTCTCGGCCGGCCAGTCGTGCGGCAGGTGCCGCAGGGGCAGCCGCGGATCGCTCCTGATGATCTGCAGCCAGTCGGTGAGCAGCGTCAGCGACCTGGCCAGGTCGTCGGGGGCGTCCGGCGCCGGATCGGCCTGGTCCCAGCGGCGCAGGAAGGCGCGGTAGCGGGCGCCCAGATCGGCCAGGTCGTAGGCGTCGGCGACCAGGGCCTGCATGTCCGTCGGGGGGCGCGGCTCGGCGGAGAAGACGCGCACGTTCGCGCCGAGGTCCTCGATCACGCCGGCCGCGTCCACCTCGCCGGGGGCGATCCACAGCCCGTTCTGCAGCGGGCCGAACCCGGCCCAGACCAGCCGGGCGCGCAACTCGTGCCGCTGCCGCTGCCAGGACTCGGGCAGCGAGAAGCCGATCAGGGTCCACCGGTCCTCGTCGGCGTCGTTGACCACGCCGCTGTGCCAGATGCGCCGCTCGCCGTCGCTGAGCACTTCCGCGCTGGTCGGGGTGAGGCCGAAGTACATGCGCCGGCCCGACCGCTGCCGGCGCAGCAGGCCGCGCCGCACCATCCGGGTCAGCGTCGAGCGGGTGGCCTCCTCCGAGATCCCCACCCTGGCGAACGCCTCGATGAAACTGCCCGACGAGACACAGACCCCGCGGCCGTATACGTGGTCCCCGAGGAAGGTCAGAATCACCGACTGAGGCCTCATAACAGCTTGTCTCCCGAAATTCGGCACTCTATTGACAGCCGTAATGTACCTGCCTACATTCGGGGCCACGTCGCCCGGTCCAGGAGGTCCCCGATGCGCAGGCTTCTTCCGTCCCTGGCCTGTTTGCTGCTGGCCGTGACCGCATGTGGCGGAGGCGGAGGCGAGCAGGGCTCCGGCTCCGCAGATCCGATCAAGGTGGGCCTCATCGTCTCCCTGACCGGCAACTACACTCCGCTCGGCAGCGAGGACAAGAAGGCCGTCGAGCTGGCGGTCGAGCAGGTCAACGCCCAGGGCGGGCTGCTGGGCCGCAAGGTCGAGCTCGTCACGCGGGACGACAAGACCGCCCCCGACCAGGGCATCGTGGCCTACAACCAGATCAAGGGCGACATCGACGCGCTGATCGGCCCGGTGTTCTCCAACTCGGCGCTGGCGGTCGAGCCGCTCGCGCAGCGCGACAAGATGCCGTACCTGTCGCTGGCGCCGGCTCAGGAGCAGGTCGAGCCGATCAAGTCCTACATCTTCGTCACCCCCGCCCTGTCCAGCATGTACGCCGAGCGCTTCCTGCAGTACATCCAGGCCGAGGGCATCAAGACGATCGCGGTCGGCTGGGACTCCAAGAGCGCCTACTCGGTCTCCGGCCACGAGTCGATGGTGGCCCTGGCGCCCAAGTACGGCGTGACGATCGCCGTGGACGAGCCGTACGAGACGACCACCTCCGACTTCAGCCCCCTGTTCACCCACGTGCGCGACTCCAAGGCCGAGGCCCTGGTCTTCTGGGGCTCGGGCGCGCCCGGCGTGACGGCGGCCAAGCAGTACGTGGCCTCCGGGCTGAAGACGCCGCTGTTCCTGACCGCGTCGCAGGCCAGCAAGCTGTGGCTGGAGCCGATGGGCGCGGCGGCCGAGGGCATGACCGTGCAGAGCGCCATCGGCGTGGTGGGCGACCACCTGCCCGACGGCAAGCAGAAGCAGGTCATCGAGCAGATGGCCAAGCCGTATCAGGACAAGCACGGTTATCCGCCGCCGCAGTTCGCCCAGGACGGCTACAGCGCCTCGCTGCTGCTGTTCGAGGCCATCAGGAAGGCGAACAGCACGGACAAGACCAAGATCCAGCAGGCGCTCGAGAAGATGGACCTGATCACGCCCAACGGCCGCTTCCGCTACTCCGCCACCGACCACTCCGGCCTGTCGCCCGAGTACATCTCGGTCAACACGGTGAAGAACGGGCAGTTCGTGCCGACGGAGTGGGCCAAGGAGCAGCTCACCAAGACCGTCAACGCGGCGGGGTGAGGCGTGCCGGAGGAAAGCGCGCTCTCGGTCAGCGGGGTCTCCCGGAGCTTCGGGGGCGTCTACGCCGTCCGCGACGTCTCACTGAGCGTCGCGGACGGCGAAGTCTGCGCGGTGATCGGCCCGAACGGGGCCGGCAAGTCCACCCTGTTCAACCTGATCACCGGGCATCTGGCGGCCGAGCACGGCCGGATCACGTTCCATGGGCACCGGGTGGACCGGCTCGCGCCACACCGGCGGGCCCGGCTCGGCATGTCGATCGTCTTCCAGGCGGCCCGGGTGTTCGGCGGCATGACGGTCAGGGAGAACGTCATGGTGGGCTCGCACGGCCGCACCAGGGCCGGGTTCGTCTCCGCCGCGCTGCGGCTGCCGCGGCACCGGCGCGACGAGCGTGAGATCGCCGCCGAGGCCGACGTCGCGCTCGAACGCGTGGGGCTGGCCGAATGGGCGGACCGGCCCGCCGACCGGCTGCCGATCGGCCAGCAGCGGGCCCTGCAACTGGCCCGCGCCCTGTGCGCCCGGCCCCGCCTGCTGCTGCTCGACGAGCCCGCCTCCGGGCTGCGCGGCGAGGAACGCGAGCGCTTGGCGTCGCTGGTGGAGGAGCTGCGGGCGGGCGGGCTGACGATCCTGCTGATCGAGCACGACGTGGCGTTCGTGACCCGGCTGGCCGACCGCATCGTGGTGCTCGACCTGGGCCAGGTGATCGCCGACGGCCCACCGGCCGAGGTCCGCGCCGATCCCCTGGTGCTGGCCGCCTACCTCGGACAGGCCTCATGATCGAAGTCCAGGACCTGGTGGTCTCGTACGGCACCGCGACCGCGCTCGACCACCTCACGCTCACGGTCGGCGAGGGCGAGATGGTGGCCCTGCTCGGCCCGAACGGCGCCGGCAAGTCCACCCTGGCCAACACGCTGGCCGGCATCATCGCCCCCGCGTCCGGCACGGTGCGGATCGGCGGGCGGCTCGCGCTCATCCCCGAGGGCCGCCAGCTCTTCCCCGACCTGTCCGTCGCCGACAACCTCGCCCTCGGCGGCTGGCGCTCGGGCCTGCGCGACCCCTCCTCCGTCTACGAGCTGCTGCCCCGGCTGGCCGAGCTGGCGGGCCGGCGCGCGGGCGTGCTGTCCGGCGGCGAGCAGCAGATGGTGGCGTTCGGGCGGGCGATGATGTCGCGCCCCGAGGTGCTGGTGGTGGACGAGCTGTCGCTCGGGCTCGCGCCCGGCGTCACCGCCGACCTGGCCGCCCATCTGGCTGAACTCAACCGGTCGCAGGGGCTGGCGGTGCTGCTCATCGAGCAGAACGCGCGGCTGGCGTTCGAGCTGTGCTCGCGGGCGTACGTGCTGGAGTCCGGACGGCTGGTGACCGAGGGCGCCTGCGCCGACCTGGCCGACGACCCGCGGGTGGCGGCCGCGTACCTGGGCGGTGCCGTCACATGAGCGCGTTCCTGAGCTATCTGCTGAACGGCCTGGCGGTCGGCTGCGCCATCGCCCTCATCGCCAGCGGCCTGGTCACCATCCACCGCGTCACGGGCGTGGTGAACTTCGCCCAGGGCACGTTCGCCGTCGTCGCCGGACTGTGCACCTCCTCGCTGCTCGGGCTCGGCTTCCCGCACGGGCTGAGCGAGCTGGCCGCCGTGCTCGCGGCGGCGGTGGCGGGGCTGCTGACCGGGCTGGCCGCGATCGGCAAGCGGGGCACCACGCCACTCGCCTCGCTGATCGTCACGCTCGGGGTGGGCGTGCTCGCGTACGCCGTGGAGATCGTCCTGTGGGGCGACCAGCCGCGCTCGGCCCCCGGGCTGGCGGGCTCGGTGACCGTCGCGGGAGCCCACATCCAGACGCAGCACCTGCTCGTCATCGGCGTCACGGCGGCCACGTTCGTGCTGCTCGCGCTCTTCTTCGGCCGCACCTACCTGGGCAAGGCGCTGACCGCCTGCGCCTCCAACCCCTACGCGGCCCGCGTCGTCGGCATCGACGTCCGCCGCATGGGGCTGCTCGCGTTCGCGCTCGGCGGGCTGCTCGGCGGCATCGCCGGGGTGCTGGTGACGCCGCTGCGGCCGATCTCGTTCGACACGGACGTGACGCTCATCGTCAACGGCTTCGCCGCCGCCGTCTTCGGCGCGCTCACCCGGCCGATGATCGCGCTCTTCGGCGCGCTGCTGCTCGGCGTGGCCGAGACCATGGCCGCCGGGTACGGCTACGGCTCCCACCAGCTGGAGGTGGCACTCGGCCTGATGATCATCGTCATGATCGTGCAGGCCGGCCGCCGCTCGGCCATCTCGGAGGAGACGGTATGACCAGGTTCGTCAGACCGGCCGCCGTCCTCCTGGTCGCCGCCGTGACCCTCGTGCTCCCGGCGACGCTCGACGACAGCGCGCTGGCCGTCTACATCCTGCTCGGCCTGGCCGCCATCGTCACGGCCGGGGTCTCCCTGCTCATGGGCTACGCCGGCCAGGTCTCGCTCGGGCAGGGCGCCTTCTACGCCATCGGCGCCTACACCGCCGCGCTCCTGTCGCTGGGCGGCGTCCCCCCGCTCGTCGGCCTGCTCGCCGCCCCCGTGGCCGCGGCCGTCTTCGCCCTCGTCATCGGCACGCCGCTGCTCCGCCTGCGCGGCCACCACCTGGCCTTCGCCACCCTCGCCATGCAGCTCATCCTGCTGTCGCTGGCCGGGCAGCTGGAGTTCACCGGCGGCGACATCGGGCTGCAGGCGATCCCGCAGTTCAGCCTGGGCTCGTTCGAGGCCAGCGGGGCGGCGGCGTACGCGTACATGACCTGGGCCGGGCTGGCGGTGGTCATGCTGATCACGCACAACGTGATCTCCTCCCGCCCCGGCCGCGCGCTGCGCGCGCTGGCCACGAGCGAGACGGCCGCCGCCTCATCCGGCATCCCGGTGGGCCGCTACAAGCTGGTGGTCTTCGCCCTGTCGGCCACGTTCGCCGGGCTCGCCGGCGGCATCTACTGCTTCTACACCGGGTACGTGGCGCCGGGGTCCTTCCCCGTGCTCATCTCCATCCAGTACATCGTGATGGCGGTGGTCGGCGGGCTCGGCACGATCTGGGGCGCCGTCGTGGGGGCCACCGCGATCACGCTGCTGGTGCAGGGGCTGGACCGGCTGGCGTCGCTGCCGGGGATGCCGACGTACGCGCCGAGCGTGCTGTCGTACGCGGTGTACGCGCTGGTGCTCATCGTGGTGGTGCTCTTCATGCCGCGCGGCCTGGTGCCGGCCCTGTCACGCCGGCCGGACCGCAAGCCCCGCCGCTGAGCCTTTGACGCATCTCATGACGAGGAAGACGGGATGCCGGGCCGCCTCCGGCCGGCGCGCCGCCCAGGCCGGGTCCGGCTCGGGCTCGGCCAGCTCGTCCAGCCACAGCTCGTGGCGGCGGAAGGTGTTGACGTACGTCGCCAGCGTCCGGTGGTTGGCGCCCACCTGACGGCGCAGCGACGACTGCTCACCGTCGGCCCGCCACCAGCCCTCGGCCTGGTAACGCGCGTGGGCGGGCCAGGAGCCCGAGACGCCGGGGCCGCCGGGGAAGCACGGATGCAGGATCAAGCAGGCGAAGATCCCGCCCGGGCGCAGCGCCGCCGCCGCGGTCGCGACCGCGCCGTCCAGGTCGTCGATGTCGGACAGGCCGAAACCGCACACCACCGCGTCGAACGAGCCCAGCTCCCGCAGCCGCCCCTCGGCGGTGACGTCGGCGTGCAGGTAGCGCACACCCAGCGGGGCCGCGCGCTCGGCGGCCTCCGCCTTGCCGATCAGCGCGGCCGAGATGTCGGCCCCCACGACCTCGGCGCCCCTGCGGGCCAGCTCGCGGCTGATCCGGCCGTGCCCGCAGGCGATCTCCAGCATGCGGCGGCCCGCCACCGGCTCCAGGAGGGCCAGCAGGCGCAGTGAGGCCGGGTCGTCGATGGTGTCGCTCCAGCCGGACGCGTAGAAGTCGGCGATCTCGTCGTAGCGCGCAACGCCTGCCATGGTCCTCACGGTACGCGTGCGGTCCCCGGCTGGAGGAGAGCTGTTCGTCCAGCGCGGAACCCGGCGGGCAAAGATCACGTCATGGAGGCGCATGATTGCGGTCTGACCGGCTTTTCCGCCCGTCCGGAGGGAGGAGGATCGGCCCCGGGCCGAGCACCGTACGACGTCGGGGGTAGGACATGGGCACGCCCAGATTCGGGGCGATCACCGCACTGGCCGCGCTGGCCGCCGCTCTCTGGCCCGCCCCGGTCACAGCCGTGGCCCCACGGCCACCCGCCCCCGCCGACGACTCCGCCCGCGACTCCCGGCGGTTGTGGCCTTCCGCCGGCGACCCCGGCGACCTCCGCGAACCCGGGCTGCCCTCGGCGCGGGACCCGCGCCATCCTGGGCTGCCCTCCGTGCGGGACCCACGCCGGCCTGGGCTGCCCTCCGCGCGGAAATCGGGCCGGCCTGGGCCGCCCTCCGTCCGCGACCCCCGGCGTCCCCGGCCTCCGGCAGGTGAGGCGGGCGACTCCGGGCGTTCGGCCGGTGACCTGGCCGTGCCACCGCCACCGCCGGTCAGGAACGCGATCCTGCGCGTCACCGACGTGCTCACCCCCGACCCCCTGATCGCCGGAGCGAGGGCCGTCTACGCCCTGACCGTGGCGAACACCGGTGACCGGGACGCCGACGACGTCCTCGTCACCGGTCTGCTCGACGAGAACCTCGCCCTCGGCCTGCTGCCCGCCGACTGCTCCGCGACCGGCCACACCGTCGTCTGCGGCGGCTCCGGCCTGACGATCGCGCCGGGCCGCGACATCACGTACGAGCTCCCCGTCACGACCAGCCCCGCGATCCCCGACGGCACGAACCTCACCAACCGCGCCTACGTCACCTCCCCGAACGCGACCGCCGACGAGGCCCAGCTCATCATCCGGGCCCGGTCCGTGGCCGACGTGGAGATCGTCAAGCACGCCCCGGCCACGGCCCCGACCGGCGGCACCGTCGCGTACCGGCTGACGGTCGTCAACCACGGCCCGTCGCAGGCGGTGGACGTCACCGTGCAGGACCATCTCGGCGGCGACGGCGCCACGCTGCCCGCCGAATGCTCCGCCGCCGGACCGGCCCTCACCTGTCCCCTCGGGGTGCTCGACCCGGACGAGCGAAGGACGTTCGGCTACACCGTCGTCCCCGGCGTCGCCGGGCTGATGGAGGGCTGCGCCACCGTGCACACCGGCGGGCGTGAGCGGAACACCGCGGACAACCGCTCCTGCGCCGGCACCACCGTCATGGGCGACCCGCCGTCGTCGGACCCCGCGCTCGGCACCGGCGAGACGACCGACGAGGTCGCCGAGGAGGCCGCGGACGAGACGGCCGGCGGGACGGGTGACGGGGCGGCGCGGAGCCGCGAGCATGGCGCGCGCGGCCATCATGAGAAGGCGGGGCAGGCCGGGGCCGAGAACGGTGACGGCCAGGACGAGCCGAAGTCCCTCGCCGCCGGCGGCGAGGTGCCGGCGCCCGCGCACCACCGGACCCAGTCCCTCCCCCTGACCGGCGCGTCGCTCTGGATGCTCGGCCTGGGCGTCGCCGTGCTGCTCGCGATCGGCCTGCTCGTCCGCTCGTTCTCCCACCGCGACCCGCGCCCCGGGCGAACCCGCTGACCTGCTCAGGGCACCGGCGCGTCCCGCAGGTCCTACGGCACCGGCGCGTCCCTGGTCCACGAGCCGAGCACCAGGAGCGTCTTCGTCCCCGTGACGTCGCCGGCCCTGCGCAGCCGGTCGATGACCTTCTGCAGGTGCCCGAGGTCCCGCACCCGTACGTGGATCAGCGCGTCCGGGTCACCGGCGATGGTGAAGACGGCCTGCACCTCGGCCACGTCCGCCGCGGTGCGGATGATCTCGCTGACCGGCGTCGTGCCCGGATAACGCAGCTCGGTGAACGCCTCGATCCCCCACCCGAGCTTGGCGTAGTCGATCTGCACCGAGAAGCCGGTGATCACCCCGAGCTCGCGCAGCCGGTCCACCCGCCGCTTGACCGCCGCCACCGACAGCCCGATCCGCTCGGCCATCTCGGAGAACGTCCTGCGCCCGTCCTCCCGCAGCAGCCGCAGCACGTGATGATCGATGTCGTCGATCTCAGGCACGGAGAACGCCCCCTTCCGGCGCAAACAAATCGAGCCGGGAACCCCATCGACTCAGTTAGTTTGCGTCTTCGACCCACTTTCTCCTCTAATACTTGCGCACATCCTGCCCGGGTTGCTGTGCTGAGAATCTCACGTCAGCGCCCAGCACGTACGACAGCCAGGAGGTTCGAGCGTGAGCGAGACTCCCGCCCCCGTATCGCTCGACGACAAGTACACCGCGTCCGGCGGCCGGGTGCTCATCTCCGGCATCCAGGCCCTGGTCCGCCTGACGCTGGAGCAGCGCCGCCTCGACCAGGCCCGCGGCCTGGACACCCGGGCGTTCGTCTCCGGCTACCAGGGCTCGCCGCTCGCGGGCGTCGACCTGGAGATGGGCCGGGCCAAGCGGTTCCTGGACGAGGCGGGCGTGGTGTTCCAGGCCGGCCTGAACGAGGAACTGGCCGCCACGGCGGTGGCCGGCACCCAGCTGCTCGGCCAGGTCCCCGGCCGCAGGCACCAGGGCGTCACCGGCTTCTGGTACGGCAAGAACCCCGGCCTCGACCGCGCCGCCGACGCCATCAGGCACGCCAACGTGGCGGGCACCGCGCCGCTCGGCGGCGCCGTGGCCTGGATCGGCGACGACCCCGGCTGCAAGTCCTCCACGCTGCCCAGCTCGTGCGAGCCGATGTGCCAGAGCCTGTCGATGCCGCTGCTCGCGCCCTCCTCCGTGGCCGAGATCATCGAGTACGGGCTGCACGCGGTGGCCATGTCGCGGGCCACCGGCCTGTGGGTGGGCCTGAAGATCGTCGCCGACGTCGCCGACGCCTCGTCCACCGTCGACCTCGATCCGCTGCGCGCGGGCGTCCCCGTGCCCGGACAGGAGTCCAGGGCCCCGTCCCCCATCCTGCTCGGCGCGGCCGCCCTGGACGCCGAGCACGACCTGCTCACCCGCCGCCTCGACCTGGCCCGCGCCTACGCCCGCGAGCACGGCCTCAACCGGATCATGTCCGGCGCCGGCAACACCAGGCTGGGCGTGCTCGCCTCGGGCGCCACGTACGCGATCGTCGAGCGGGCCCTGTCGGATCTCGGCCTCGACGAGGCGGCGCGGGACGAGCTGGGCCTGCGCCTGATCAGGCTGGCGATGCCGTTCCCCGTCGACGCGGGCGAGCTGGCGGCCATGACCTCCGACCTGGACAAGGTGCTGGTGGTCGAGGACAAGGTGCCGTTCCTGGAAGGGCACCTCAAGCAGGCCCTGTACGGCGGCGAGCGGGCCCCCGCCGTGGTGGGCCGCGAACTGCTGACCGCCAGGGGCACGCTCAGCGCCGAGGACGTGGCCAAGGCCGTCGCCACCTGCCTCGGCCTCACTCCGCCACGCAGGGAGCGGCGGCGCGGCCTGCTGCCGGTGGTCGCCGCCCGCACCCCGTACTTCTGCTCCGGCTGCCCGCACAACACCTCCACCCGCACCGCGGACGACACGCTGGTCGGCGTCGGCATCGGCTGCCACGCGATGATCGCGCTGGACGGGCACGGGCGCGGCACGCAGGTCGGCATCACCCAGATGGGCGGCGAGGGCGCCCAGTGGATCGGGCTGGCGCCGTTCACCGAGGACCGGCACTTCGTGCAGAACATCGGCGACGGCACCTTCCACCACTCCGGCTCCCTGGCGATCAGGGCCGCCGTCGCGGCGGGGGTGACGATGACGTACAAGCTGCTCTACAACGACGCCGTGGCCATGACCGGCGGGCAGCGCGCCGAGGGGCGGCTGGACGTGCCCGCGCTCACCGAGGAGCTGGCCGTCGAGGGTGTCCGCAAGATCGTGGTCACCACGCCAGAGCCGGAGACGTACCGGGGGGTGCGGCTGGCGCCGATCGCCTCCGTACGGCACCGCGACGACCTGCCCGAGGTCGAGAAGGAGCTGGCCGCGGCCGGCGGCGTCACCGTGCTCATCCACGACGACCGCTGCGCCGCCGAGGAGCGGCGGCTGCGCAAGCGCGGCAAGGTGCCCGCGGCGGCCGAGAAGGTGCTGATCAACGAGCGCGTCTGCGAGGGCTGCGGCGACTGCGGCGACGTCTCGACGTGCCTGTCCGTGCAGCCGGTCGAGACCGAGTACGGCCGCAAGACCCGCATCCACCAGGCGTCCTGCAACACGGATTTGAGCTGCCTCAAGGGCGACTGCCCTTCGTTCCTCCTAATCGAGCCGGGCACCGGGAAGCCGCGCACGGGGAAGGCGCGCACCGGGAAGCCTGGCGCCGGCAAGGCGAGCACCGGGGAGCCGCGCACCTCGCCGCCACCCCTCCCCGTCCACCTCACCGAGCCCGCCACCCACCACGGGGCCGGGGACTCGGTGCTGGTCAGGATGCCCGGCATCGGCGGCACCGGCGTCGTCACCGTCTCCCAGATCCTGCAGATGGCCGCCCATCTCGACGGCCTGCACGCCGCCGGGATCGAGCAGACCGGGCTCGCGCAGAAGGGCGGGCCCGTGGTCAGCGACGTGCGGCTGTCCAGGCGTCCGCTCACCGGGTCCGTACGCGCCTCGGAGGGCGGCGCGGACGTCATCATCGGCTTCGACGTGCTCGGCGCGGCGGCCGACGCCACCCTCGCCGTGGCCTCGCCGGAACGCACCGTCGCCGTGCTCAACACCGCCGTCGTCCCCACCGCCGCCATGGTGACCGGCCGCGTGCCGGTGCCGGGACACGCCGACGCGGTCACGCGGGTCGCCTCGGCCACCAAGGAGCAGCTCTGCGTGGACGCCCACGCCCTGTCCGAGGCGCTGTTCGGCGACCACATGCCGGCCAACCTGCTGCTGCTCGGGGCCGCGTACCAGCGTGGCTGCCTGCCCGTCGGCGCCGACGCGATCGAGCGGGCCATCACGCTCAACCGGGCCGCCGTAGAGCAGAACCTGGCCGCCTTCCGCTGGGGGCGGGCCGCCGTGGCCGACCCGGAGGCCGTCCGCCGGGCGGCGCTGCCCGGCTCGGAGCCGGAGGCGCCGCAGAAGCTGGACGAGCTCGTGGCCACCCGGGTCGCCGACCTGACGGGCTACCAGAACGCGACCTACGCCCGTACGTACGCCGACGACGTCCGTCAGGTGACGGCGCTGGCCGTCGAACGCGCGGGCGCGGAGCAGGGCGCCGCCATCGCCACCGCCTACGCCCGCGGCCTGCACAAACTGATGGCCTACAAGGACGAGTACGAGGTCGCCCGCCTCCACCTCGACCCCGCCGAGGTTGCCCGGCGCGAGCGCGAGTTCGGCGCGGACGCCGTCGTGTCGGTGCTGCTGCACCCGCCGGTGCTGCGCGCAATGGGCATGAAGCGCAAGATCCGCCTGCGCCGCTCGGCCGGCGTCCTGTTCCGCGGCCTGCGCGCCGCCCGCGTCCTGCGCGGAACCGCGTTCGACGTCTTCGGCCGGGCCGAGGTCCGCCGGGTCGAGCGCGAGCTGGTCACCGAGTACCGCACCATGATCCGCACCGCCCTGACCCGCCTCACCCCCGCCAACGCGGCGGCGGTCGAGGAACTCGCGGGGCTGCCGGAGCTGATCCGGGGGTACGAGGACATCAAGCTCGCCCGGGTCGCGGAGTTCCGCGACCGCGCCGGGAAGACCCTGGAAACCCTGTGACCACGCCGGCGAACCGACGGAACACCACCGAGGCCCTCCACCCCAAGGACCAGAACAACTAACCTCCACCAGACCGACCAGAACAGCTAACCTCCACCCATCAGCCCAGAACAGTTGACGTACTACCTCACAAGAGCTGACGTCGACCGCCACCAGGAGCTCGAACCGTGACTTTTGCCCCAGTTGACCGGCTGCTGCCCGACCAGGACGCCCGCGACCTCATCGAGCTCACCAGGGAGATCGCCGACAAGGAGCTGGCGCGCCGGGTGGACGAGCACGAGCGGGCGGAGACGTACCCGGAGGGGTTGTTCGCCACGCTGGGCGCGGCGGGGCTGCTCGGCCTGCCCTACCCGGAGGAGCACGGCGGGGGCGCGCAGCCGTACGAGGTGTACCTCCAGGTCATCGAGGAGCTGGCGATGCGCTGGGCCGCCGTCGCGGTGGCGACCAGCGTGCACACGCTGGCCTGCTTCCCGGTGGCGACGTACGGCACACCCGAGCAGCGGGAGCGGTGGCTGCCCGACCTGCTGGCCGGGCGTCTCATCGGCGGCTACAGCCTGTCGGAGCCCCAGGCCGGCTCCGACGCCGGCGCGCTGACCTGCAAGGCGGAACGGGTCGAGCACGGCTACCGGATCACCGGCAACAAGGCGTGGATCACCCATGGCGGCATCGCCGACTTCTACGCCCTGTTCGCCCGCACGGGCGAGGGCTCCCGAGGCATCTCCTGCTTCCTCGCCCCCGGCGCCGCCGACGGCCTGACGTTCGGCCGCCCGGAGGAGAAGATGGGCCTGCACGCCGTCCCCACGACCAGCGCGCATTGGGACGGGGCCATCCTGGACGCCGACCGCCTGATCGGCGAGGAGGGCCAGGGCCTGCAGATCGCCTTCAGCGCCCTCGACTCGGGCCGCCTCGGCATCGCCGCCTGCGCGACCGGCCTGGCCCAGGCGGCCCTGGACGAGGCGGTGGCGTACGCGAAGGAACGGCAGACGTTCGGCAAGAAGATCATCGACCACCAGGGCCTCGGCTTCCTCCTGGCCGACATGGCCGCCGGCGTCGACACCGCCCGCGCCACCTACTTGGACGCGGCCCGCCGCCGCGACGCCGGCCTCCCGTACAGCCGCCAGGCCAGCGTCGCCAAACTGGTGGCCACGGACACGGCGATGAAGGTCACCACGGACGCGGTGCAGGTGCTGGGCGGGTACGGGTACACGCGGGAGTTCCGGGTCGAGCGCTACATGCGCGAAGCCAAGATCATGCAGATCTTCGAGGGCACCAACCAGATCCAGCGCCTCGTCATCAGCCGCCACCTGGCCAAGTAGGCCCTGACGTGTGGAACCCCGCTTTCCAAGTGCTGGGAGGCGGGGTTCGTGGTCTCGGCCTGGGAGCTTGAACGATCACTGTTCCCGTCCCTGTTCCGTGAGAGACCTCGCGCGAGCGGAACAGGCGGTCGTCGCTCGCCTTGCAGCGCTCTCGTGGGAGCCGGGCATCATGCGTGCGTAGACCGTATGGCCGTTCGCGTGGCCGCTGAAGAAGCCGCGCGATCAGGCGTCTGTCAGCCGCCGCCGTCTGCCATGCCGCAACTGCTCACCCAGCGCTCTAAGCCTGTTCAGCTTGCGGTCCGCCGGATCGCCTGCGGCCACTTCGAGCAGGTAAGACTTGAACAGCGCTTCCGTGTCGCGCGTCATGCAAAGCTGATCGAGCATTTCCTTGGGGGGAAGCGCCGCGGAACGTGTACTGACATCGTCCGCAGAAGCGGCCGCCTCCTTCTCGGCCTCATTCAGCAACTTCCCGACTGCCTGGTGTGACATACCCAGCAGGTAACCGATGTCGCGGTGAACGTAACCTCTTCGCGCCAGATCAGCCACCGTTGCCTGCGTCGCTTCAGCAGCCTTCTGTCTGACTAGGGTCGCCGCGAGGCGGGTTACCAGCGTGGCCTCCAGTTCTGTAGCCACTTCTTCGTCGGCCACGGTCACGTCGAAGTCGGCGTTGATCTCGAAGACGTCCACATCCAGCATGGTGACCACCAGGTCACGCGCCATCTCCTCGGCTTGCTCCAGGCGCTTCACCTGGGTGTGGTAACTGCGCTTGAGGCCGGGGCCGGAGACGGTCAAAGCCCACCAGCCATCACTCTTACTGGCGGTGATGGTGTAAGTGTCACGCTTGCTCACTGCTCCTCCTGCTCCTTCGCAACCTCAACAAGGATGTTCTCCCAGTTCTCCAAGATTCCTTTAGCCGTGCGCTCGTTGACCTCCGAGTGGCGAGGCACGGGCATCGCCTCGGAGCCGGCATGCCACTTGGTGTGGCTGCCGCCTTCGGTTGAGCGAACGGACACGCCATACTCCTTGGCGAGCTTGCGCATCCGCCGCTCTAGATCCCGCTTCCTCATCATCAGTGTAGGCTACCGAGGTTGCACATCCTTAGGCAACTGAAGTTGCAGAGTTGGTGTCCCTTCGCGCAGTTGCGAGCCCGTTCGCTCGTCTTCAGGTCGTGTCCCTCGTCGGGTGCGGTGATGTAGCGGTTCCGCCGGCGGCGGTCCTGGTCCGGTGGCGCAATCACTTCCGCCTTGACGAGTGCGGGCTTCCGTACGATCTCGCCGTAGGTCCGGGACCTGATGTGACGGTCATCCGTTCAGCGGAAGAGCAGGTCGTACGTGCGCGACCTGCAAGCCGCTTCCAGGTGCTGTCTCGACATCACGTCGTGCGATCTTGCGGGGGTTGACGACAGCCGGCATGTGCGGGCCCGTGGTAACAGAGCTGGGGTGGAAGGCTCGGCGCGGGCGAGTGAGCTGTCTGACGGGCCGCGCCACCTCCGCCAGGTCGTACGCCTCCAAGCCGGCGTCAATCGATCTTGGGGGTGGCGCGCATGCCGACGTACACGCAGGCCGTTCCGTCGGCCAGGGTGGAGAAGACCACGGGCATGTGGTCCTCGCTGAAGGACGGGCCCGCCCCCGTGGCCGCGAAGACGGTCTGGGTCACCGGGAGCAGCTCCATGTCCAGGGGCGGGGACATCTCCTTCATGTCGTCCACGAACTCGTAACGCATGCGCAGGCCGTCACCGTCGTCATCACCGGCGCCTCCGCCGTCGTGGCTGACGGTGATGACGACACCGGCGCGCCGGTAGGTGCCGAGCAGCGGGGTGACGTCCACGGTGGAGGGTTGGGCGGGCGGGCCGAAGGGAGCGGGCATGGCGACGCCGGCGAATTCGGCGAGCAGATCACGGAACAGGTCGGCGTACAGGAGGCGGGCGCTGCCGCCGTTGGTCAGCAGGACCAGGGCGAGGCCGGCGTGCGGGACGACGCGCAGGTAGGCGTACTGACCGATGGCGGCGCCGTCGTGGCCGTAACCGGGTATGCCGTTCCAGTCGTAGAGGGTCCAGCCAAGACCCCAGCCATCGGCGGAGACGGTCCACTTGTCGGGCACGTCGGTCTCGCGGTGCTGCATGGCGGCGACCGCCTCGGCCGACAGCACGGGGCCGCCGCCTGCCAGGTGCATGGCGGCCAGGCGGGCCATGTCGCCGGCGGAGGTGATGACGCGACCGGCGGGGCCGGCCGAGCGCGGCATGAGGTCCCAGGCGGGGGCCGGGTCGGGGTCGGTGCCGGGCTCACCCAGGTGGCTCATCGCGGCCGGGAAGCGCAGCGCCTCCTCCGGCAGCGTCATCGAACGCTCCAGGCCGAGCGGAGTGAACAGCAGATCCTTGAGGGCTTGGTCCCAGGTACGGCCGGTAAGGACCTCGATGAGGCGGCCCAGCACGATGTAGCCGAGCCCGCCGTAGGAGATCGCGGTGCCGGGCGGGCAGTCCAGCGGCACGTCCCGGGCGGCCTCGACGTAGCGGGCCAGGCAGTCGTCGCCGCGCCCGCCGTCGTAGTTGAAGTCGTTGGTGACGCCGCCGGTGTGCGACAGGAGCTGGCGGACGGTGATCGTCCGGGTGGCCACGGGGTCGGGGGTGGCGAACTCGGGCAGGACGTCGGCCACCCGGGTGTCCAGCGTCAGCCGGCCCTCGTCGATCAGCCGCATGACGACGGTGGCCGTGTAGACCTTGGCGATCGACCCGGCCAGGAACACCGAGTCGGTCGTCACCTCCACGCCGGTGCCTCGGTGCAGCACGCCGCTCGCCAGCTCGTGCACCCGCCCGTTGACCAGCACCGCCAGTGACGCGCCCGGCACGTGGTGCCGCCGGCGCAGCTCGTCGAGGCGCGCCTGCCAGCGGGCCAGGTCGAAGGTCCGCCCCTGCGAGCCGGCACTCCCCCAGTCGCCGTCCGCCGTCCAGCCACCCTGCTCGGTCCACTGCACGTTCGTCGCCATGCTTTCCTCCGGTACGTCGTTCCGCCGATGCGAACACTGTACGCACACCGGATCATCGTACGCAATTGCGCACGGCGACTACGGCCAAGATGATCGGCAGACCTGAAGCACCACCCGGCGGCGGTTCGACCGTGCGGTTCTGCGGTTCTGCGGTTCTGCGGTTCTGCGGCACGGCGGTACGGTCGTGCGGCCTGCCTCTGCCGGCGGACGTGTAACGCACACGCGTTCCCGGCGGACGTGTAGGGCAGACACGCGTTCTCGGCGCACGATCCTTCGGGTGCGCGTCTTCGCTACCAACTGACGGGATCGCCGTACGCATGAAGCGAACGGCGTACGCTACTCTGGGGCGTCCCCGACGAGGAGACCTGCATGCCAGCCGAGAAGCAGCCCATACCCTCGGTATGGGCCCGTCCGCGCCCCAAGCGGGAGCAGCCGTCGCTGAGCCGCGACCGGATCGTGTCTGAGGCCATCCAACTCCTGGACACCGAGGGCACCGACGCCCTGAGCATGCGCAGCCTCGGCGCCCGGCTCGGCGCCGGAGCCACGTCTCTCTATCGGCACGTGGCCAACAAGGACGAGCTGATCGAGCTGGTCGTGGACGAGATCTACGGCGAAGTACGAGTGCCCGCCGCCGACCCCGCACGCTGGCGGGCGGCCGTCACCGAATCCGCCCACAGCCTGCGCTCGATGGTGCTGCGTCACCCCTGGGTCGCCTCCGTGCTCGGCCAGGTCGGGCTCGCCTACCTCGGGCCCAACCTGATGCGACAGTCAGAGCGCATGCTCGCCCTGTTCAAAGCGGCGGGCTTCGCCGTCGACGAGGCCGATCAGGCCATGAAGCTGCTCATCGCCTATGTCATCGGGATGACCACCAGCGAGGCCGCCTACCTGTCGGTGCTCGCCCGCAGCGGCCAGAACGAACAGGACTGGCTCGAGAGCCTGCGACCGACCACCGAACAGGCCCTGCAGGACTACCCGCTTCTGCGCGACGGACGCGCTGCGGAGCAGACCAGGGATCCGGAGCAGATCCGCGCGGAGTCCTTCGTCTACGGCGTCGAGCGCATCCTGGACGGCTTGGAGACTAGGCTCGCCCGCCCGCCCGCCTGTTGAGACACGGCCGGAGGGCGACCCGACGGCATGGACGAGCCTGTCAACGGTTCGGCCCGATGACTGCCGGAGCCGGGGTCGGGTTCGTCGGGTCCGCTTGGGCGCGCAGGATCCGCCAGCACAGGTAGATGCAGACGCCCATCGCGGGCGCGCCCCCCAGCAGCGTGGCGGCGATGCCGAGCGATGTCACCTTCCCGGTCAGGTACAGAGGCACCAGCACCATCGTGGCGATGCCGTACTTCGCCAGGAAGACCGCCGTGCACACCTGATAACGCCGTCGCCGTGCAGGGTCTCGCCGCCAGCCGAACCGTTCACCGCGTGCCGCCCCCACCGCCAGCCCGATCATGGGCCACCGCACCAGAATGGATACCAGGAACACCGCACCCCCGGCCGCCTGCATGAACACGGCCGGAAGGTAGAAGTCGACTGCGCGCCCGGTACTCCCGGCCAGCACTGCGGAGGCCCCCACGACGAACAGCCCGACCCCTGCCTGCCAGTACTTTCTGTCGGTGAACACTCGAGCCGCGGCGAACCCCACCACGCCACCGACCGCCACCAGCGCGGAGGTCGACACCTGATCGGTCACCAGATAGGCGACCAGGAACAGCACCCGGGACGCGGCTCCTTCGACGACCGTCCGCCAACCGCCCACCGCGGCGAACAAGGACAACGACTTCTGGCTCAGTACGCTGAGACTCACGTGCCCGCCTTCGCCGCGGCAGGCGCGGAGAAGCTGATCCGGCGCATCGTGTCTTCGTACGCGTCGATCGCGTCGAGCAGGCCCAGCCGGCCGCGATCCGCCTCGACCAGGGCCTCGCAAAGGCGGTGCGCGTCCTGCATCGCCAAATTGCCGCCGAAACCCGGGGCCAGGTGGATGGCGTCACCGATGACCGTCACCGGGCCGGCGGGCCAGGCGGGGATCGGCGGGATCGTCCCGATGCGCAGTGCGACCGTGAGGTCCGGCCACGCCTCAGCGACGACCAACCGCAGGGCCGAGGGCAGGTCCACGATCACCTCCTGGGCTTGGCGCCACATCGCAGCCGGCGAACCGGCCGCGCCGAGCTGCTCCCGCGTGATCGGCAGAGCCCACATGGCGTAGTCCTCGACCGGGGCGACCGCGCTGAGGGGCAAGGCAGGCAGCCACCGCTGCCGCGCGGCCACCGGCGACTCGGTGAACCGCAGCACGCCCAGCACCATCATCGTGCCGTGCACCCGCACGCCGGCGGGGCTGTCGCCGATCAGCTCGGGCAGCCCGGTATCGGCGATCGCCCGCAGCGCGGTCGCGCCCATGAGCATGCGCCGCCCCGTATCGACCACCCGCGCGTGCGGCAGGTACTGACGGCGAACCGCCGAACCGATCCCGTCCGCGCCGACCAGCACGTCCGCCGTGTCCGTGCCGCCGTCGGCAAGCCACACCTGGACCGTGCCGTCGGCCCGCCGCTCGAACCGGGTGAACTCAGCCCCGGTTCGTACCACGTCCTCCAGCCCCGTCAGCAACACCGCACGCAGCAACGGACGATGAACCTGCCGCCCGGGCCGCGGCCGGCCCGCCACGCCGTCCGACGGCTGAGCGCCTGCGATGGTGAGCGCTCCATCCACCTCGGACAACGTCAACGTCCGCTCGCGCGGCCCGCCCATCGTGGCCTCGGCCATCGCGGCGTGCTCCGAAGGCAGGCACGCTCGCAGCGCCCTGGCGCCTCGGTCATCGACATGCAGGCTGACACCCTGCGCGCGTCCGCGCGCGCCGTCTCGCTCGTACACGACGGCATCGATCCCCGCCCGGCGTAAGCCCTGTGCCAGCGTCAACCCGCCCAGGCCGGCGCCGATCACGATCACCTTCATCGCGAAACCCTTTCTTCATCGTCGATGAAGTTCAAGCTACCGAGATCCGAGAGGGAAGTCCATCTACGATGAAGAACCTTCCGATAGACTCGTCCGGCCATGACAGAACACCGTTCCCCCGCTCGCCCAGGGCGCTGGCGAACAGGGGCGGAGAGCAAGCAGCGGATCTTGGACGCGGCACGCGCGCTGTTCCGCGAGCATGGCTACGGCGGCACCACGGTGCGCGCAGTCGCCGCCGCCGCTGGGGTTGATTCAGCGATGGTGTTCTACTTCTTCGGCAACAAACAGGGCCTGTTCGCCGCCGCTGTCGAGATGTCCGCCCAGCTCCCGCCGGCCATCGAATCGATCTTCGCCGACGGCCTCGACGGCATCGGTGAACGCATCATCCGGACACTCGTGGAGACCATCGACGCATCGGGCCGCACCCCGCTCGCGATGCTCACCCGTTCGGCCCGAACCGGCGACCAGTCCGAGACGCTGATCCGCGAATACATCGACCGAGAGATCACCAGCCGAGTGGCGGCACTGCTCGGCACACCGGACGCCACATTGCGGGCCGGCATGGTCAACGTCCAACTCCTGGGCCTCACCGTGGCGCGCTACATCGTACGGATCGAACCGATCGCGTCATCGTCCGTCGACGAACTGGTCAGCCGGTTCGGGCCGCTCGTGCAGCACTGCCTGACCGGACAGACCGCACCGCCCTGATTGACGCTCGCCGGCACGCCACCGAGCCGGAATCGTCCACCCAGCCTCGCCCACAGCCCACCCGACGAGCCTCCAACCAGCCGACCGATCCCGCGTCCGACCGCGACAGAGACACCTACTCGCGGAACGCCCTCTGAGAGGGCGTTTAGGCATGGTTGGTTGGCGTATGCCCAGCTCTGTAGGTGCAGCCTTTTGGGCTCTTTTCCCTGTACGTGTAGCTTTGTGTAGTCCTCATCGCTCATGCGAGCGACCATTTTGATGATGAAATGGCCTCAAATTCCGTCTGGTCTAGAAATGTGGTAGACGCTCCCGACTAGCCGAAGCCCACTATCGATCATATCTTTCGGGTAGAGGCTCCGCCATGAGCGAACGGAAGCCGTACCCCAGCGACATTTCCGACGCCCGCTGGGCCTTAATCGAGCCCACCTTGACCGCCTGGCGGCAGGCCAGACTCGACCGCCGGCCCACCGGCCAGCCAGCCTCGGTCGAACTACGGGACGTCTTCAATGCGATTCTCTATGTCAACCGCACGGGAATTGCCTGGAAATACCTACCGCACGACTTCCCGTCGTACAACACCGTGTACGCCTACTACGCGGCCTGGCGCGACGAAGGGATACTCGCCCAACTCAACTACGACCTGACCGGACTGGCCCGCGTCAAGGCCGGCCGCGAGCCCGAGCCGACTGCCTCCGTGATCGACACCCAGAGCGTCAAGACCTCCACCAACGTACCCCTGACCAGCCAGGGAACGGACGCCGCCAAGAAGATCATCGGCCGGAAGCGAGGCATCGTCACAGACGCGCTCGGCCTCCTACTCGCCGTCACCATCACCGCCGCAAGCCTCTCCGAAAACGCCATAGGAATACAACTGCTCAACACCGTCAAGGAGACCCACCCAACCATCACCAAAGCCTGGGTCGACACAGGATTCAAGAACGCCGCAGTCGAACACGGAGCCCGCCTCGGAATCGACGTGGAAGTCGTCAACAGAAACCCCGACGTCCGCGGCTTCCAAGTCGTTAAAAGACGCTGGGTAGTGGAACGCAGCCTCGGCTGGCTTATGTTAAGACGACGCCTGACCCGCGATTACGAAACCCTTCCCACCAGCTCCGAAGCCATGATCTACATCGCCTCGATCGACAACCTCACCAAACGCATAACGGACGAAACCACCCCAACCTGGCGAGGCACCTACTAGAACATAAGCCGCAATCTACTCAAATCAAATGCCCTCTGAGGGCTCCAGCCGGCTACGCAGAGCCGATCTGAGGTGTCGAGCAAATTCCGCTCTCGGACTTGGTGGCCCTGCGGTTCGGGTCGGGCGAGAACGGCCGCGGCGGGGCTGTGAACGGACACAAGAAACTGCTGGTGGGCGGACATAGACATGCTGTTCCACGGACAGAGGTTCTCCCGGTACACGGCCATGTAGTCCACGGTCCTGCGGACATCAGAGGCCGTCCTTTGCAAGCAAGGGGTCGGAACAGCCGGGGCCTCACGATCGCCTGGGAGTGGCTGGCATAGGGCGATGGTCGGGAGCGATCGGCGCCGCAGGGCCTCCTACGTCGGCCCCACGGCATCGGAGTACCCCTGTGACTCACTGAGACGCGAACGGATGTCGACAAGCTCGGCGTCCATGAGCACTCTCAGCAGGACTTCGTGCAGGCCTCCACTAAGCGGGAGGCCAGGCGCAGACGGACGCGCCGGCCGCCGCGGACCAGTCGTCCGGCCACGGCGAACAGCCGCAGGCGCAGACGTTTGGGCTCGTAGCTGCGGGCGGCGGTGCCGGACAGGGCGAGCAGTTGCATCCAGGCCGGCAGCTCGCAGGCCAGCGCGACGAGCCCGCACCAGATCTGATGGCGATCGAAGTGGTGCAGCGGCAGGTTGGCCAGGCCGGTGTCCTTGGCGCAGCGGATGCGGTCTTCGGTGGGGGCCCGGCGGCGATGGCGGAGTTCCAGGTCGGCGAGGCCACCTTGCTTGGTGTTGGTGACGAAGCAGGTGACGCGGCAGCCGTCGACGTCGGTGAAACGCAGCTGGGCGCCGGGGGTGCGGGCGTTCCTTGCGGGCGATGACCCGCATGCCCTTCGGCCAGCCGGTCAGGTCCAGCAGGCCGTCAGCTCGGCCACCCAGGCGCCGGGCCGGACTTGCCGGTCGGCGTCTAGGCGGGCGTCCAGGCACTCTTGGGCAGGCGTAGCACGGCCCGTAGCACGGCCTGCTGCACCTGCTCGGTCAGGGTGAATACGATCGAGTACGACAGCCGCCGCCCTGGTTTGGTCAGCCAGGTGAGGAACTCGTGCGTGCCGCCGCCGGAGTCGGTGCGGATCAGCACCTGACGCCGACGGTGCTGGGGCAGCTGGGCCAGGGCCGGGCGGGTGGCCTCGATGTGGTCGGCGGCGGTGTTGGAGCCGGCGTTGCCCGCCCTGAGCACGATGGCCAGGGGTTCACCGGAGCCGCCGGGGCCGTGGTCGGCGAAGACCGTCATCGGGTGGAAGCCGAAGGTGTGTTTCCAGGGGGGCGGCGTGTTGTTTGTCGGAGTGGGCGATGACGATGGTGGCGTCGATGTCGAGGGGGATCAGCTCACAGTCGCTGCCCGGTGCCGACGTTCCTGCCAGGTGCCGGGCGCGTTGGCGGGCGAGTGCCCGGGCGGCGCGCAGGGCCTTGAGCGTCTTGGCCTTGAGCGTCTTGGCGTCATCGCGGGCGAGCCGGTCGATCAGGCGGGAGACGGTGGGGTCGGAGGCGATGGGGTCGAACAGGTCGGGCCGGGCGCGCAGCATGGCGATGTCGGCCAGGCAGTCTCCGCCGAGTGCGACGGCGACGGCCAGGTCGGCCACGATCTTGCCGGGGTGATGCACCGCACGGGACCGGGCGCCATCGGCCCAGCTGGAGCGGTGGCGGCCGGTCCAGGCCGGTGACGTGCAGGGTCTTGAGCAGCAGCAGACTCCCGGCATGAGACAGCAGTCCGGTGCCGTCCGCGGAGGCGGTGATGGTGCGCTGGGAAGCGATAGTCTCCACGTGGAAAGTGCTTCTCGATCTGGCGTGGACAGGACTCTAGACAAGCCCCATCCTCCCATCTCGGAACAATGCCGGTGAGTTAAGGCATTTACGCTGGTGAAGGTGCCTTTCTCAAGAGTTTGATCTTGTAGCTGGCCTTGGTGGCGGTTGCGCAGTGTCACGCTTCTTGGTCGGGAAGGTGTTCTTGGCGGGCTTCTTGACGCGCTCGCATTGACGGTCACGACGACGTGGAAGCAGGTCGTCGAGAATGTCGCGGACAGCGTTGCGGCGGGCTTGGGCGGGTTCTGCTGATGCGCTAAGCGCGTGGTCGCGGGCGACGCGGACCGTCACAGTGAAGGAAACGCGGTCCGGGTCAATGCCGACGGCCAGGGCCGCTTCGCACTTCAGCGTGCACAGCGCTTGGTAGACGGCGAGCAGCGCGAACAGTTCTTGGCAGACGAGTTCGGGAAGCTTGGAGCGCAGGATGAACGCCGCTCCGCGGAGTCGGGTCTTGAGTTCGCCGTACCCGTTCTCGATCTCCCAGCGCTCGTGATAGACGGCTGCGATCTCGGCTGCGGGCGCTTGTTCGTGATCGAGAAGGGTGGTGACGAGCCGGAACGGTTCGGTCCTCGTGCGGCCGTCCGCTGTCTTGATCGTGACGGTGTATTCGACGATCCGGACGAGGTGGCCGTGCGGTGTCCCGTCCAAGGCTGCGGCCGCGTGCTCGGGCGATGCCGTGCCGCAGGTTCTCCCCCGGGGGTGGGCATGATGGACAGGAACGAACCGTCCGGCAGGATCTCGACCGCGGGGAACACCAGGTTCTTCTTGATCCGCCACAGCATGTCGGATCCGGTCGCGGTGACCATGCCCCACAGTTCGTGGCCAGCGAAGTTCCGGTCGGCCAGCAGGAGCATGCCCGCGTTAAGCGCGTGCAGGAGCCTGCGCGCGAGTTTGTGCTCGCTGGCCTTGGCGACACCGTCAAAGGCGGCATCGATCAGCGCGTGGGTGCCGCATTCGATCAGCGCCAGCAGCCGAACCTGTGGATTTCCGCCCTGTGTGACTCCGAACTCGGCCGCGTTCTCGGGGGTGTCGGCCGCATCCAGGCCGGTGCCGTCCCAAGCGACCAGGCGGAGCCCGAACGCGAAAGCACCCTTCGTGCCCGGGCCGGCCAGTGGCCCGCGCCGCAGATCGAACAGCAGCTCAAGGGGCTTGGACCCGAGCCGCTGCCTGGCCTTGGTCAGTGCCGAACTGGTCGGCAACGCCAGCCCATGCAGATGCCGTAGGCCGTTGGTGAGCCACCTCATCACCGACCGGTATCCCGGCGGTGCCGCGCTGTCTGCGCCGCTGAACAGGCATAACCCCAAAACGAAGTACACCACCGCCCGCGCGGGCAGCAACCGATGCCGCTTCTCGCCACAACCCGACAGTTCGACAACCTCATCGACGAACTCCGGCGGGATCTCCTCCGTCAAGACCCCGAGCCCGACCGAGCACATCGGCCGATCAGGAGCCTCCTCTACAGATGATCTGGGCGTGGCAAACTGAGCGAGCAACGAAGCTCCTCGGAAGGACAATAAAGCGATCTTGGTCGACCGCTGTCCTAGCGAGGGCTTCGTTGCTCAGGCGAGCCGACGCACATCCGTCACCGAATCGCGACGATCCGCGCTGAGGCCAGCTACGCCCAACACCAGCAAAAGCACTCGCTACCTGCGCAAATGCCTTAACTCACCGGCATTGCAGCTCGGAAGCACTTTTCTCATGTAGATGATCAACTCGCG
This sequence comes from Nonomuraea fuscirosea, assembly GCF_035917475.1. Classification (NCBI taxonomy): domain Bacteria; kingdom Bacillati; phylum Actinomycetota; class Actinomycetes; order Streptosporangiales; family Streptosporangiaceae; genus Nonomuraea; species Nonomuraea fuscirosea. The sequence goes on from NZ_CP109074.1 coordinate 7,455,290, forward strand.
CGAAATTCACCGCGGAAGCCCGAGGTTAGTATGATCGCGAAGGCGGCGCCTCTCAAGTGGGGTCCCATCAGAGTGCTGCCGGGCACTCCCCTGCGGAGCCTTGTACGTGGCGTGTCGAAGGATCTGAAGTTGCCCCAAGGCCAGGTAGTTAAGGTTTCTGGGCTGCTGGCAAGAGCGCCGGGGCGAGCGGCCCGGCAGTGTAGACACCCGGCCGGATTTTGCGGATGAGCTGGCTGTCGGCCCAGCGCGACAGCTGCCGATACATGGTGTTCAGGGCGACATCGCCGAGGTGATGGGCGATGTCGCGGGCCCTCCAGGAGCGGTTGGGGTCTTGGTGGAGGAGGGCCAGGACTTGTTGTTGTCTGCGGCGGTCGGCCGGGGCGATGGGCCGCTCGTCTCGGGACGCGGTGGGCAACGTGGGCGGGGGTGGCAGGAGGGTGATGTCGAGGTCGGTGATGGTGCGGCTGTGGTCGGGTCTGCCGTCGTCGAGGCGTTCGTTGTAGCGGGAGATGGGTGATTTGACCTTGCGGGTGCTGACACGCGGGCGGCGGGGTGGCAGCAGCGCGGCCAGGACACGGCGTCCGATGGTTCCGACCAGGCCGGTGGTGGTGCCTGGGTTGTCGCCGGGCCGGATCACCAGGTCGCGGGCCGCGTGCAGGGCGGTGGAGAAGCCGCAGCGGTCGGGGTCGGTCCCGGGCCGGGACTCGGCGGCGTCGACCATCGTCGTGCGTAGGAGCTGGTAGAGCGTGAGCACCGACCACATCTCCTGTTCCAGGCCGGCGGGGTCGCCTGAGCGCAGGATCCGTCCTTGCATGATGGTGTGGCGGAGTGCGTAGTAGGCCGACTCGTGTTCCCATCGCTGGTGGTAGAGCTTGATCAGGGCGGCGGCCGGGTAGCGGCGGGCGTCGGTCAAGGTGGTGGCCAGACGGTAGGTGCCGGTGAAGGTGGTGCCGTCGGTGCAGGTCACGGTCACGCGGGCCTCGATGATGCGGATCTTCAGGTTACCGAGCATCGAGAGGTAGGAGCCGTCGGTGAGGGTGGCCAGGACGGGGGTGCGCCGGTTGCTGCGCAGCCGGCCGAGCACCTGGGCGCCGGTGGCGCTGACCTGGGCGAGGAAGGCGTTGCTGTCGAAGCCCTTGTCCCATAACACGAGCATGTCGGGCGTCAGCAGGTGCAGCAGGCGCCGGGCATAGCCGGTCTCGCCTTCGCTGGTGGGGCCGAAGACCGCGCCGATCAGGGCCCGCGTTCCGGTCTCTGCGAGCGTCATCAGTTCCAGCAGTGGGTAGCCGCCGTGGCCGGGGCTGCCCAGCCAGGCCCGGTTACGGATGGTGTCGGGGGCCTTGAGCGAGCTGCAGCCGTCGAAGGAGACGGTGCGGTAGGCCCCGAACCGTGCTCCGGGCGTCGTGCGCTGGGCCAATGGTCCGCTCAGCACTTCGAACAGGCGCTGCATCGGTGCGCCGCCGACTCTGCGGCGCAGGTCTCGCAGGGCTTTGGCGGTGGGGGTCACGACAGGCAGGGCGGTCAGCGAGGCCGTCAGTTTCTGCCAGACCAGCAGGTAGCCGACCTCGGGGAACAGGCACATCGCCAGCAGGAAGTAGACCCCGACACGCGAGGGCAGCGCGCGCAGACGACGCTGCACGCTGCGTGTCTCATCAAGGACCGCATCGACGAGCTCGAACGGCACGAGCCCGGTCAGCTCACCCAAATGCCCGGGAGCGAACAATCGCCCGGCTGCCGAGCGGGACGAAGAGTCCGTCTCGACAGCGCGGGAAACAGCAGAGCTGGCATACTCGGCAATCAACGGAGATCCAGTTCTTCGACGGCTGGTTGTGGAAGATCACCGTTCTACTGGATCTCCGTCCTCATGTCCTGAGAACCCACGCCCTTGACGGCACCACAGAAGCCTTAACTACCTGGCCTTGGGCCAACTCCAGATCACCCGTCGATCTGGTGGCAGGAGCGGGACAGGCTGTCGCGCGGCGCCATGTGGGTGCGCCGTCGGTCGCTGGCGAGGAGCTCTGGCAGACCATAGTCCCGATCATCACGGACAACGGTATGACCTCAGAGGGCATTTGATTTGAGTAGATTGCGGCTTATGTTCTAGTAGGTGCCTCGCCAGGTTGGGGTGGTTTCGTCCGTTATGCGTTTGGTGAGGTTGTCGATCGAGGCGATGTAGATCATGGCTTCGGAGCTGGTGGGAAGGGTTTCGTAATCGCGGGTCAGGCGTCGTCTTAACATAAGCCAGCCGAGGCTGCGTTCCACTACCCAGCGTCTTTTAACGACTTGGAAGCCGCGGACGTCGGGGTTTCTGTTGACGACTTCCACGTCGATTCCGAGGCGGGCTCCGTGTTCGACTGCGGCGTTCTTGAATCCTGTGTCGACCCAGGCTTTGGTGATGGTTGGGTGGGTCTCCTTGACGGTGTTGAGCAGTTGTATTCCTATGGCGTTTTCGGAGAGGCTTGCGGCGGTGACGGTGACGGCGAGTAGGAGGCCGAGCGCGTCTGTGACGATGCCTCGCTTCCGGCCGATGATCTTCTTGGCGGCGTCCGTTCCCTGGCTGGTCAGGGGTACGTTGGTGGAGGTCTTGACGCTCTGGGTGTCGATCACGGAGGCAGTCGGCTCGGGCTCGCGGCCGGCCTTGACGCGGGCCAGTCCGGTCAGGTCGTAGTTGAGTTGGGCGAGTATCCCTTCGTCGCGCCAGGCCGCGTAGTAGGCGTACACGGTGTTGTACGACGGGAAGTCGTGCGGTAGGTATTTCCAGGCAATTCCCGTGCGGTTGACATAGAGAATCGCATTGAAGACGTCCCGTAGTTCGACCGAGGCTGGCTGGCCGGTGGGCCGGCGGTCGAGTCTGGCCTGCCGCCAGGCGGTCAAGGTGGGCTCGATTAAGGCCCAGCGGGCGTCGGAAATGTCGCTGGGGTACGGCTTCCGTTCGCTCATGGCGGAGCCTCTACCCGAAAGATATGATCGATAGTGGGCTTCGGCTAGTCGGGAGCGTCTACCACATTTCTAGACCAGACGGAATTTGAGGCCATTTCATCATCAAAATGGTCGCTCGCATGAGCGATGAGGACTACACAAAGCTACACGTACAGGGAAAAGAGCCCAAAAGGCTGCACCTACAGAGCTGGGCATACGCCAACCAACCATGCCTAAACGCCCTCTCAGAGGGCATTTGATTTGAGTAGATTGCGGCTTATGTTCTAGTAGGTGCCTCGCCAGGTTGGGGTGGTTTCGTCCGTTATGCGTTTGGTGAGGTTGTCGATCGAGGCGATGTAGATCATGGCTTCGGAGCTGGCCTCGGGTATTCAGCCGAGAGGGCGGCTGTGCTTGAAACATGAGAAAAGGTGCCCCTGACCTGCAAGGATTCGGGTGTCGACGCCATATCCAGTGCAGAAGCAGGTGCACCTTTCTGGTGAACGAGCGTACCGGTTGGGATCGCCGGTTGTCTGTCACAGCCGATGGAAAAGGGCTGGTGGGTCATGCCGGAGTGGTGCTGCTGCATAGGCTCGCCGATCGGGTCGGACTGACCGCAGAGCTGGGCGGGGTGTGGCCGAACGGGCAAAGCGCGACCTGGCGCGACCGCGCTCACGTCCTGATCACCCTGGCGACAGCGATCGCGTGCGGCGCGCGGAACCTGCTGGAGGCCGAACGGCTGCAAGCCCACCAGGCGACACTGTTCGGGACGGCACCGTCGGACTCCACCACCCACCGCACCCTGGCCGGACTGGACGAGCCGATGCTCGCCCACATCGCCAAGATGCGGGCGAGAGTACGCCGCCGCGTCTGGCAACTGCTGCACCTGCGCCCGGGCGGCTTCCCCTGGCTGACGGTGGCCGGCAAACGACTGCGCGGCTGGATCGTCATCGACATCGACGCCACCATCATCACCTCGGCCTCGGGCAAGCACGGGGCAGCGGTGACGTTCAAAAAGACGTACGGCTTTCACCCGCTGGCCTGCTGGTGCGCCAACACCCAAGAAGCGCTTGCGATGCTGCTGCGCCCTGGTAACGCGGGCAGTAACACCGTCGCCGACCACCTGCGCGTCCTCACCGACGCACTCGCCCAGATCCCCAACTCATGCCAGGCCAAGATCCTCGTGCGGGTCGACGGCGCGGGCGCCACCCACGACCTGCTCCTCCATCTGGAAGGGCTGAACACCGCCCGCCGCACGGTCCGCTACCTGGTCGGCTGGATGATCACCGATGTCGACGAGCAGGCCATCGCCCGACTACCCGCCACCGCCTGGACCGACTCCCTGCGCCAGGACGGCGACCTCCAACCCGGCTACCACGTCGCCGAACTCACCGGCCTCAGCCAACGCACCGGCTGGCCAAAGGGCATGCGACTGCTGGTCCGCCGGGTCCGCCCCTCAGCCCGGCACCGCAAAAACCTCACCGCCTTGGAGAGGCGGACCGGCTGGAAGTACTCCATCGTCGCCACCAACATCGGCCGCATGTGGGGCATCGCCGGCTCCCACCACCCGCAATGGCTCGATGCCCTGGCCCGCGCCCACGCCGTGGTCGAAGACCGCGTCCGCGCCGACAAGGCGATGGGCCTGCGCAACCTGCCCAGCAAGAACTGGACCGTCAACTCCGGCTGGATGCTGGCCGCCAACCTCGGCCACGACCTGGACTGCTGGCTACGCCTGCTCACCCTGCACGACCAAGACGATCTGGCCCGCGCCGAACCCGGCACCATGCGCTACCGGCTCTACCACCTGCCCGCCCGCCTGGCCGCCCACGCCCGCCGCCGCCACCTACGCCTCGAACGCACCTGGCCCTGGGCCCAGGCATTCGTCCTGGCCTGGCAGCGGCTCACCGACCTACCCGCTCTCGCCTGAGAGCCGGACCCGACCACGACGATCCAGGAAGGAGCCTCATCCGGGCCCGTGGAACCCGGCGCCCCCGCAGCGTCATGCGATGGCCCGCCCCAACCGCACCGGGGACATTACGGGCGAACCGCAGAGCCGCTCACACAACTCAGCCCACTGAAGAATCGAGGCTGGTGGGAAGGGTTTCGTAATCGCGGGTCAGGCGTCGTCTTAACATAAGCCAGCCGAGGCTGCGTTCCACTACCCAGCGTCTTTTAACGACTTGGAAGCCGCGGACGTCGGGGTTTCTGTTGACGACTTCCACGTCGATTCCGAGGCGGGCTCCGTGTTCGACTGCGGCGTTCTTGAATCCTGTGTCGACCCAGGCTTTGGTGATGGTTGGGTGGGTCTCCTTGACGGTGTTGAGCAGTTGTATTCCTATGGCGTTTTCGGAGAGGCTTGCGGCGGTGACGGTGACGGCGAGTAGGAGGCCGAGCGCGTCTGTGACGATGCCTCGCTTCCGGCCGATGATCTTCTTGGCGGCGTCCGTTCCCTGGCTGGTCAGGGGTACGTTGGTGGAGGTCTTGACGCTCTGGGTGTCGATCACGGAGGCAGTCGGCTCGGGCTCGCGGCCGGCCTTGACGCGGGCCAGTCCGGTCAGGTCGTAGTTGAGTTGGGCGAGTATCCCTTCGTCGCGCCAGGCCGCGTAGTAGGCGTACACGGTGTTGTACGACGGGAAGTCGTGCGGTAGGTATTTCCAGGCAATTCCCGTGCGGTTGACATAGAGAATCGCATTGAAGACGTCCCGTAGTTCGACCGAGGCTGGCTGGCCGGTGGGCCGGCGGTCGAGTCTGGCCTGCCGCCAGGCGGTCAAGGTGGGCTCGATTAAGGCCCAGCGGGCGTCGGAAATGTCGCTGGGGTACGGCTTCCGTTCGCTCATGGCGGAGCCTCTACCCGAAAGATATGATCGATAGTGGGCTTCGGCTAGTCGGGAGCGTCTACCACATTTCTAGACCAGACGGAATTTGAGGCCATTTCATCATCAAAATGGTCGCTCGCATGAGCGATGAGGACTACACAAAGCTACACGTACAGGGAAAAGAGCCCAAAAGGCTGCACCTACAGAGCTGGGCATACGCCAACCAACCATGCCTAAACGCCCTCTCAGGAGGCGATCCGGGACGCTTTGCCGCTGTAAACCCCTGAAGACGGTGTTCGGTTCACTAAGTACTGCGACAGCAGTGCCGTACAGCAACACCGTTTCATGCTCTTACACCTCACCGGCACGCATCTAACGCCTGACCAGGACAGAATGTTGTCATGAGATGTTGCCTGTCTCTACGGATTAGACGGTGCTGAACAGCAGAGCGCCAGCGATGAGCCGGGGAGAACCGATCGTCCACGAACGTCGCGTGGCCTAGCCTGGAAGGCTTTGCTACGCGAGGGAGGACGAGGGTGGATATCAGATCGCTCGGGGAGCTTCAGCGGCCCGACAAACTGCATTGCTGTTCTCGCCGCTGGGTCTGGGGGAAGCTGACCGCTGAGGATGCTGCAGCGTTCCAGCAAGAGGTCATTGGACGGATCGACCTGACAGATTCTGTGCCTGACCTGGTGCGTAGGAGCTTCGAACGAGTGCGGGCGGCTCACAGCTACGGGGTGCTCAACTACGAGTTCTTCACCCTTGCCCATGATCATGCACAGTTGGTGTTGGATTACGCGCTGCGGGAACGCTTCGTCGAGTTCTACAGCGGCGTGGCGACCTTTATGGACCAGAGCGGCACCGAGCAACGCCTCACGTTCTCCACGTTCGACGAGCTTCATCGTCAATTGCGCGAACGTGGCCGTCCTCGCGGGCAGCGGCGATGGCGACTCCAGGTGCGCCGAACGTCACAAACCATGGTCTTTGATGGGATGCTAACTGCCCTCCTGGAATGGGCGTGCGCCCACAGCATGATGCGTAGGCGTTTCGTCTTGTCTGCTCCCGGGGCGTGGAGGCCGCACGGCAAACGCAGTGAGGATGGCTTCACTCTGCAGGCCGGCTTGTGGATGGCGGTGGCGTCTGCGGAGCAGGTCTCTGTTCGAAGGCGTTCGAGACCCCGGGCAGGCTTTTCGCCCTTCTGATCACTGAACTGTAGTCCGCGCCGGGCTCCATGGTGACGAGAAACGACTCGTTCATGTCTTTGATCCCTACGCCCGTCATTTGAGGAGCGAATTTGCGGAATCTGGCGAGTGCGGCGGCCTCGTCCTCGAAGGTGACGCTCACGACCCCTGGTAGTTCGCCCAAAGTTCGCTCGACGTCGGCCTTTTGCTGCTCGGTGATCGCTGTGCCCCTGCCCGGCGGGTCGGCCATGATGCCTCCGCACGCGGGCCATGGAGCGTCCTCCTTGCACAGAAAGACCCTGATTCCCGGCTCTTTCGAGCTCATCAGAACGAACTGGTGCAGGCTCGACGCCCTGACGTCGTGATCCGTTGCGGCACTGTGATCCGGTGACGGGGTACCGCCGGGTGCCAGTGCGACCGCGGCCACGATGCCGGCGAGGGCGACAGGTGCGGCCACGGCCACAAGCCGCAACCGGAGGGAGAAGCCACGACGGCGACGGGTGGCGAAGGCGCGCGCGAGGTCGGCTTCGCGGCGGCGCCGGTAGGCGTCCTCAGTGTTGGGGCGCAAGGAGGTGATCAGGCCGTTGAGGTCGTTCATGACTGCTCCAGGAACGTGGGCTGGGTGAGGTTGAGCGCGTCGGTGAGACGGCGACGGGCGCGGTGCAGTCGTACGTTGAAGGTGCGAGCCGAGCAACCGGCGATCTTCGCGGCCTCGTCCGGGGTGAGCCCGTACCAGCTGGCCAGCAGCACCGCCTCGGCATCGAGCTCGGATAGCTCCGCGAGCGCTGTGAGCGCTGCCTGCCGCTCGGCCACCTGCTCGGCGACGTCGTCGGCAGGGGCAAGTTCGGCGAGCCGCGCGACCAGGTTGTGCCTGCGCGCAGAGGTGCGGCGTTGCGTCCGTACCAAGTTGCGTGCCACGCCGAGCAGCCACGGCAGCGGCGGCTCCGGTAGGCGGCTGAGTTTTCGCCACGCGATCACAAAGGTCTCGCTGGTGATGTCCTCGGCCGTCTCCTGATCGGCTCGCAGCAGCACGTAGCTGAGCACGTTGCGGTAGTGCTCCTCATACAGCGCGGTGAGTCGCGCTTGTGAATCGTCCACACCTGGTAATGACCTCAACAGCCCCTTGATTACCTGTCCGGGGAGAAATGATCTCTAGAATCCCCCCTCAACGTTCTTGGTATGTGTGCTCTCAGCTGTGCTACCGGGCCAGGCGCACGTCCCCCGACACGTGATACGCCCCGTGGTCACAGTGGTGATCACGGGGTCGCTTCCGTCTTATCTACTTCGTCAACAGGGTCCTGACGTTGGGAGGCGAGGTTCGCTGGCTTCGGACTAAGCCCTGATTGACGCCATAGGACGTGTACTGACCTCTTTGCCAGAAGCGGTCAGCTCGAACTCGGCGCCAGTCTCGGAGAGGTCCTCATCCAGCACGGTGACCACCAGGTCACGCGCCATCTCCTCGGCTTGCTCCAGGCGCTTCACCTGGGTGTGGTAGCTCCGCCTGAGGCCGGGTCCGGAGACGGTTAAGCCCACCACCCATCACTCCTGCCCGCGGTGATGGTGTAAGTCCGGCTCGACATGTTGACCGGACTACGGAGCTGGCCCTCCGCGTGTCGAGGACAGCCATAGGGAAGGCGCCGATAGGAAGCCACGCGACCCAAGAGGAGGGATTCGCGTGGCGCTACCGGACGAGCCGGACCGAGACGTCGGCATCATCGAGCTCCCGAGCTGGGGCCGCGTCGTCGCGACCGGCGGTGTCGTGCCGTACGAAGTTCTCGACGACGACGGCCAGCCGATCGAGCCGATCCGGCAGCGTACGCAGCTACGCCTACGACTTACTCCGCTGGTGGCGCTGGCTGCGTGCCATCGACATCGAGTGGGACCGAGCAACCTCGGCCGAGGTTCGCGACCTGGTGCTCTGGCTGCAACAAGCAACCAAGCAGCGCCGGACAGCGCGGACAACGTCGGCCGCCACAGCGGGGACGATCAACCCGATCACGCGCAAGCTGCACCCGGGCGACCGGTATCAGCCGCGGACGATCCTGCATAGCAACGCCGTCCTACGCGCCTCCTACGAGTTCTGGATCGAGCGCGGCGCTGGGCCGCTGGTCAACCCAGTGCCTTTGCAACGCCGCGGCGGGCAACGGCCGAACGCGCACCACAATCCGCTGCAACCGTTCCGGCCCGAAGGGCGGCTGCGCTACAACCCGCCCGCGCCCAAGCGCCGGCCGCGGGCAATGTCCGACCAGCAGTGAAAGAACTTCTTCGAGGCGTTGGGCTCGGACCGCGACACACCGGCGTCCGGATCGAAGAGCTGCTGGAGCTGACGCACCTCGCCCTGATCTCCTACCGGCTGCCCGACACCGGCGAAGTCATTCCGCTGCTCCAGATCGTGCCGTCGAAGAGCAACGAGAAACGTCTCCTGCTCGTCGTTCCCGAGCTGGCCAGCGTGCTCGCCTCGGTGATCAGCCGGATCAGAGACGAGTCCGGCCGCGTTCCGCTCGCCGCGCGCTACGACCCACACGCGCGACTGACCGGCCCGCAGCTACCTCACCTGTTCCAGCGCAAAGTGGGCTGGCGCCGGGAAATCATCAGCACCAAAGTGCTCTACACCCTGCTCAACGACACCATCCAGCGGGCAGGACTCACCGACCGCGCTGGCCAGCCGCTGCGCTACACGCCGCATGACTTCCGCAGAATGTTCGTCACGGACGCCGTCACCGGAGGACTCCCGGTCCACATCGCCGCGAAGATCCTCGGCCACCACAACATCAACACCACGCAGGCGTATCTCGCGGTCTTCCAAGGCGAATTGATCAACAGCTATCGCGCCTTCCTCGACACCCGCCGTTCCGTCCGCCCGGCGGCGGAATACCGCGAGCCCACGGAAGACGAGTGGCAGGAGTTCCAGCAGCACTTCGAGCTGCGCAAGGTCGAGCTCGGAACCTGTGGTCGCCCCTACGGCACACCCTGCGCCCACGAACACGCCCCGTTGACTGAACGAACCACGGAGATTGTGCAGTTCAGAGCACGGGTTCGGTTCTTGGGCAGTACGGTCTGCGGTCATGATGGACGAGCGTCTTCCCGGGCGGGATCTATCGAGATTGGTGGTCGCTCGATCGGGTCGGCTGATGGAGACCGGCGACCGGTACGAGCCCTATCGATTGATCGACGCCGGTGGCGTGCCCGTGGAGCCGGCCGCGGTCTTCTTCCAGGAGCTGCTGGCGGCCGGGAAGGCGGCGGCAACCGTTCGCTCCTATGGCATGGATCTGCTGCGGTGGTGGCGGTTCCTGCACGCCGTCGACGTGGCCTGGGATCGGGCGACGCGTGTGGAGGCGCGGGACTTCAGCTGCTGGATCCAAGGCTCGGTCAAGCCCAGGGCGACTGCTGGGGCGCGGCGATCGGCGCGGGTCGCGGGAACTCCGAATCCGGTGACCGGGAAGCCGACGTTAGGACCGGGCTATGCCCCTTCGACCGTCGTTCACAGCGAGACGGTGCTGCGGCGGTTTTACGATCTGCATCGCGATGCAGGCTCCGGGCCGCTGCTCAACCCGTTTCCGCTGGACCTGGCGTGTCGCTCCGGCCGCGTGCACGCGCACCACAACCCGATGGACGCCTGGGTGCCGGAGAAGACGGGTCGCTACAGGCCCAGCGTCCCACGGCGCATCCCGCGCTCGATCCCGGACGAATGGTTCAACACGCTGTTCGCTGCGCTGCCGTCGAACCGAGACCGGGCCCTGATCGCGTTCTGGGTCTCCAGCGGGGTCCGGGCCTCGGAGTTGATCGGCATCCGCCAGTGCGATGTCGATCCGGGCCAGCAGCTGATCAGCGTTGTCCGAAAGGGCTCCCGGGCCCGGCAGCAGGTGCCGGCGTCGGCGGACGCGTTCGTGTGGCTACGGCTCTACCAGCAGGAAATGCACGGGCTGATACCGCGGGGCAAGGCGCAGCCGGTGTGGTGGACCCTGCGGCGTCCGGTCCGGCCGCTGACCTATCACGGCGCCCACCGCATGTTCGAGCGGGTCAACGCCACTTTCGGCGCGGACTGGACTTTGCACGACCTTCGACATTCCGCCGCCGGCCGAATGGTTCGCGATCCGCAGTTGACGTTGACCGATGTGCAGTGGGTCCTGGGCCATGCTCACCTGACCACCACCGAGGTCTACCTCGCCCCGGGTCAGGACGAGGTCGTCGCCCAGGTGCTGGCCCATCACGCCCGCCAGAGCGGCCGGAACGCCGAACCCGTGCCGCCGCCTCCGGCGCCGGGCTACGATCCCGAGGCGCTGGACGTCCTGTTCGGGCGGTCGTCATGACCATCACCAAGAAGCACTCGACGCGTCAGCCGCTACAGGCCGCGAACGCGACCGCCGAGCAGGCTCGGGCGCGGAACAGCGTGCTGCGGGAGCGGTTCCCGTCTCGGGCTGCCGAAGTGTGGTGGCCAGCGACTGGAGAATCGGCTGAGGACGTGCTGCGCCGGCTCACCACGGCGCCGTTTCTGCCGGTGGCCAAGGCCACCCGGGCCGGTCGTCGGCGCGGAGTGATGAAGGTGTTGGACTGGCTGTCGAGCCTGCCGGGAGACAGTTGGCAGGAGCGGTGGACCGTCAGCGGCGCCGAAGACCTTCCCGGCGTGGATTGGACGCAGCTCCCGCTGCGTTTCCTGAACTCGCAGGCCGGGCCGCAGGCGTCGTACGTCAGCACCGACCTGTCGACCGGGCTGCTCGTGCTGGTCGGCGGTGATGTGATTCGTCCCAGCCTGCCGTGGATGCTCACTTGAACCCATCGGCATCTGGCCACGATCATGGCCGAGGCCCGCGACCCCGACGGGTTCGGCCAACTGGCGCACATGGCCGCCGCGCAGCCGCATTCCAGCAAGGACGCCCAGATCGCCGCGACCCGGATCGCGAGCATCCTGGCCTGCAAGGGCGGGCTGATCCGGGACATCACCGTCGGAGACTGCGTGGAACTGTTCGACACCCAACGCCGGGTCCACGTCCGCGGCGGTCAGCACAAGGTCGACTTCTACCTGCGGCTGCGGACGATGGGCGTCTTCTCCGACGACGCCCCGGCCACGATCCGGGCGTTCGGCCAGGCCCTGGGCCAGCTGAGCATCGAAGAGCTCGTGGACCGCTATCCGATCCGGTGCCGCCCGATTCGGGACCTGCTGGTGGAATACCTTCGCGAGCGGCAGCCGTCGCTGGACTTCGCCAGCTTGGACGCGGTCTCACGGACTCTGGCGGGGCTGTTCTGGGCGCGGATCGAAGCGCTCTCACCGGGCATCGACACGTTGCTGTTACCACCGACGCTGGCCCGCGCCTGGAAGGAAGACTTGAGCACCAAGCGGCGCACCACCACCGGTCCCGACGGGGCCGCGATCGAGATCACTAGCCCCCGGCTGAATGCCAAGGACGAGTTGATGCGGGCCCGGGCGTTCTACCTCGACCTCGCCCACTGGGCCGCGGAGGAACCGGGTCGCTGGGGACCGTGGGTGGTTCGCTGCCCGATCAGCGACGACGAGATCCGCAAGGTCAAGGAACGCAAGCACCGCAAGGCACGGATGGATCAGCGCACCCGAGAGCGTCTTCCCGTGCTTCCCGTCCTGGTCAACACTGCCAACCGTCGCAGGCTCACGGCCGCCGAGCTGCTCCGGTCCGCACAGGCCACCGAGCCCGGGGCGGTGATCCCTGGCACCGAGGGATTGCTGCGCCGAGCCGTCACGACTAAGGCCGCAGGGCACCTCACCTGGGCCGAGGAGACCTTCACCGGGCGTCGACGGAACCTGTCCTTCGAGGAGGAAGAAGCATTCTGGGCGTTCGCCGCCGTCGAGGTTCTGCGCCTGACCGGCATCCGCAACGAGGAACTCCTGGAGCTGAGTCACCACAGCATCACCGAATACCGGCTGCCGACGACCGGGGAGGTCGTGCCGCTGCTACAGATCGCCCCTTCGAAGACCGACACCGAGCGGCTCTTGCTGGTCAGCCCAGAACTGGCGGACGTCTTGTCCTCCGTCGTCCGCCGACTGCGCGGCTCGGCTGGAGCAATCCCGCTGGCGCCGTTCTACGACGTCCGCGAGAAGGTCTGGAACCCGCCGATGCCACTGCTGTTCCAGCGGCAGATCGGCACCGAGCATCGGGCCTTCACCCCTACATTCCTGCGCACGCTGCTGATCGGCGCGATCGCGTGCACCGGGCTCACCGACGCCAGCGGCACACCACTCACGATCTCTCCGCACGACTTCAGGAGAATCTTCGTCACCGACGCCATCATGAACGGCCTGCCGCCGCACATCGCCCAAGTGATCTGCGGCCACAAGAACATTGATACGACGATGGGCTACAAGGCCGTCTACCCGGCCGAGACGATCGAGGCACACAGGGCGTTCATCGCCCGCCGCCGGGCCACCCGTCCCAGCGAAGAATACCGGACCCCCACTGACGAGGAGTGGGACGCCTTCCTGGCGCACTTCGAGAAGCGCAAGGTGTCGGTCGGTACCTGCGGCCGCGCATTCTCAACCCCTTGTGTTCATGAGCACGCTTGTGTCAGATGTTCACTCCTCAGGCCAGACCCTGCGCAACGCCCCCGCCTCGAGGAGATCCGGGACAACCTCATCGCCCGCATCGCCGAGGCCGAACGTGAAGGCTGGCTCGGCGAGGTCGAAGGGCTCCGCGTCAGCCTCGCCGGCGCCGAGGACAAGCTCGTCCAGCTCAACGCCCGGCACGACCGCAGCTCACCGACGGTGTTCCTCGGAACACCGTCTCCCGATCAGATCCGTGCTCGTGATGTTGACGCTTCCGATCCTGCCGACTGCCAGGAATGATGGCGCGGTGACCAACATCGGCGACGACCATGTGAAGCTCCACTTCCGAATGGAGGTGGACGAGGACGGCTGGCCGCCCGCAAGCGTCGAAAGCCTGTGGGCGGTGGACCTGGGCGATGGAACCGTCCGCCTCGACAACACCCCGTGGTTCGTCCGAGGAGTCGCGAGCGACGACATCATCAGAGTGCAGGTCGACGAGGACGGCCTGTGGTGGGCCGGAGAGACGGTTCGGGCATCGAACAACTGCACCATTCGGCTAATCGTGCTGAAGGACGGTGGGTCAGAGGCTGCACGGCAGACCGTGCTGGAGACCTTTCATCGACTCGGCACCACGGGCGAGGGTATCGAGCAGTTCAGGATGGTCGCGCTGGATGTCCCACCGTCCGCGGACCTTCGCCGGATCCGCAAGCTGCTGGAACACGGCGAGGCCAAGGGATGGTGGCACTGGGAAGAAGGGTGCGTCACCGCCGGGTGGCATGCCACGGACCCAGACTGAGGTCACCTCCGCAAGTTCAGAGAAGCTTGTGTCAGATGCTCGCTCCTCCGACCTGACCCGGCCCAACGGGCACGGCTTGCCGAGATCCGCGACAACTTGATCGCCCGAATCACCGAAGCTGAACAGGAGGGATGGCTCGGTGAGATCGAAGGACTCCAAGTCAGCCTCGCCAGCGCAGAGGAGAAGCTCGCCCAGCTCGATGCAGAGCAAGTCCGTCAACGCCAAGTGGTTGATCTCGGCATGCCCCGCTTCAGCCAGATCGCGACACGAATCAGTACGGCAAGAGGACCTTCAAGTTAGCCGAGCTCATCCACGCGGATGATCTACACCACCCCGACCCAGGCCACGGGCCACGCTCTACGGGCGGCGGGCCAGCAAATGGGTGTCGAGGAAGCCCCGCTCGGGCGCTGGGTCGTGGAGCAACCGAGCAACCGTGACGAGTCCGGCCCCGGTCAGCAACTCGGCAAACTGCTCCGCCGGCCAGCTATAGGCGGGCGCCACCTTGTGGTCGAAGCGGACCGGCTCCGGTCCCTCGGTCCCGAAGAAGGACACCAGGAGCAGGCCCCCTGACGTCAGGACACGCACCTGTTCGGCGAGCAGCGCGGGCAATTCTCCAGGTGGGGTATGGATCATCGAGTAGTGGGCCAGCACTCCGCCGAGCGCGCCGTCCTCGATCGGCAGGGCCTCCATTCGCGCTTCGTCGAACCGCAGCGTCGGATGGGCCCGCCGGGCGTGGGCGACCATAGCCGGGGAGAGGTCGAGCCCGAAGGAGTCCAGCCCCAAGTCGTGCAGCATGGCTGTCAGATGCCCGGGTCCGCACCCGACGTCGGCTGCACGCAGGTTCCCCGTGCCACGCACGAGCTCGGCGAAGGTGCCGATCATGTTCCGCGCGAACGGCTGCGTCTCCAACCGATTAGCAAACATCGACGCGTACAGCTCGACGACCCCGTCGTAGGCCGCCCTGGTCTCGTCCTGGTGTTTTAACACGGGAAGGAAACTAACACCCGCGCCATTCGCACCCGTTCTCCGGCCCCACACCGGATCTCCCCTTCAGGACTGATCGTCCCGTCACCTGATCACAGGGCACACTCTCGTTGGTTCAGAGAAGCCTGCGTTCGCTGTCCCATGCTGCGCGTTGAGCCAGCACAACGCCGCCGCCTCGAACAGATCACCGAAACCTGCGTGACCGTATCGACGAAGCCCGCATCAACGGCTGGCTCGGCGAAGTCCAAGGACTACAGATCAGTCTCGACGCCGCCGGCCGCAAGCTCGCCGCCCTCGATCGGCTCGCCCGCAGGCAGCCGTCCTCGCCCGTGTCTCTGGGTATGCCGATCATTTCCGGAGAGCGCCGATGACCTGCAAAAGCGGCGCAGCCCACGAATTGATCTTAGTAGTTCAGAAAAAATGCTGCTGGCCTGGTGGAACTCACCGCCAGACCCGTTCGCGCCCGCGGTCGCGAGGTCGAGATCGAACACCTTCACGCGCACCTGCCCCGCGTCCTGAAGGCGGCCCCGTGACTGCCGCGGGTTCAGCTGTGGTGCTGGAGGTATTGAAGCCACTCACGCACCAAGGCGCGCTCCCGGTCATCTACGTCTGCCCTGTTCGATTGCTGCACACGTTCGACTTGCCGCTCCATGTAGAGGCATATCGACGGCGCTCGCCACAGCTCGGTCACCACGATGCTGGTTACGCCGGATTGATAGGTGGTGCCCTGCACCGGGACGCGTCCGTCCAGCGAGCACATTCTGAATTCCGGCCTCCCGGCACGGGAACCCAGCAGGCCTGTTTCGGCCCCGGCACCGACCAGATCCCACTCCTCCAACAACCGCACACGCCGCCACTGGCTCGTGTCGTAACCATCCCCACTGTCGTCGCCTACCGGTACGCCCAAGAGGAACTCGCGATCCGGACCGAACAACCCATGCTCTGCGGCCAGGGCGAACCAACCTGCGTTGGCCTGCTCCACCAAGCCTGGTGTCTCCTCATCCACCCAGCCGTCCACCCAGGCATCTCGCCGACCGTCCTCCGGTGCACACGTCGCCAGCAGTCCCACCGCCGTCAACGGAGGTGCGCCTGCTGGCACCTCGCCGGGCAGCAACTGCAGGCCAGCAGCGCGCAGCAGCGTCGCCACTCTCTGTTCATCCACGGCTGTCGCCCTTCAGACTCTCAGCATCGATCCCCAACAATTCGAGATCAGCTCGCATCCGTCCAGCGCCAGCCTCGCTTAGAGCCACTAACAAAATGATCTAGGACCGTGTCCCATGGCTCTGCTGGTCGTTGATCTCCGTGTGAAGAAGGGCGAGCAGCTGCCGCGGATCGTGCCGGACAGCTTGTGGGAGCGGATTGAGCCGCTGCTGCCGAAGGTGGAACGACGCCGGCGCCATCCGGGCCGGAAACGGCTGGATGACCGGCTTGCTCCGCAGGGCATCTTGTTCGTGCTCTACACCGCGATCCCGTGGGAGTTCCTGCCTCGGGAGCTGGGCTTCGGCTCGGGGATGACCTGCTGGCGGCGGCTGCGTGACTGGCATCAAGCCGGAGTGTGGGACCGGCTGCACCAGCTCCTGCTGGCCGAATTGCACGCCGCCGGCCAGCTGGACTGGTCCAAGGCGGTGATCGACAGCTCCCACGTCCGGGCGCTCAAGGGCGGCCCAAAACCGGCCCGAGCCCGGTCGACCGCGCCAAGCCGGGCTCGAAACACCACGTCATCACCGAAGGCAACGGGATCCCCCTCGCCGTCTCTCTGACCGGCGGCAACCGCAACGACGTCACCCAGCTCATGCCGCTGATCAAGGCCATCCCGCCGGTACGCGGTCGCGTCGGCCGGCCGCGGAAGCGACCCGACTGCCTCTCCGCCGACCGCGGCTACGACCACGACAAGTACCGGCGCCTGGTCTGGCGCACTGGAATCAAACCCGTCATCGCCCGACGCGGCACCCCGCACGGCTCAGGCCTGGGCATCCACCGATGGGTCGTCGAGCGCACCATCGCGCTACTGCACTGGTTCCGCCGACTGCGCATCCGCTGGGAAATCCGCGACGACATCCACGAAGCGTTCATGACCCTCGCGGCCGCGATCATCTGCTGGCGCCGCCTCGTTCGCTGATCTTTGTGTTAGGACCTCTTAAAGAAGCCCGGCAGCGACTGGAGGCATTGAAGGCGGCTGACCTTGGAGCCACCATCACGGTGCTCGGTGAGAGCTTCACCCTGCCTCGATTCACTGACCGCGCTGGCGGCAAACCTTCAACGGTCGTGGACGCCACAGGAACGCAGCGCGACCTCCGAACAGAGGAAAAGGAAAAGCTGGCCTTCTACGGCTGGGCGACCGTGGAGATCCTCAGGCATACCGGGATGCGCATCGAAGAGCTCAAGGAGCTCGGCCACCACAGCATCATCAGCTGCAAGCTGCCAACCACTGGAGAGGTGATACCGCTCCTGCAGATCGCGCCGTCCAAGTCGAATCAAGAGCGCCTCCTGCTGGTCAGCCCCGAGCTTGCCGACGTTCTCAGCGCCGTGATCAGCCGTGTTCGCGGGCATGACGGCAGGGTGCCGAGCATCCCGTCCTACGACCTACACGAGAAGGTGTGGAACCCTCCCATGCCGTTGCTCTACCAATGGTCTGTGGGCGGTGAGAACAGGGCAATCTCCATTGCTACGATCCGCCAGTCGCTCAATATGCTGCTGGCGGATACCGGCATCATCGACGCCAGCGGACAGCCCCTGACCTTCCAGCCGCACGACTTCCGCAAAATCTTCATCACCGACGCCATCCTCACCGGAGTCGTGCTGGGATCCCGAGCGGGTCAATGCCCGGCGGGTGGAGTTATTGCCGGCCGAGGCGGCGACCGCGCCCGCGCCCCATCCGGATGGGGTGTTGGTGATCGATGACAGCGGGGACCGCAAAGATGAGAAGGCCACCGCACATGTGGGCCGCCAGTGGCTGGGCCGCCTGGGCAAGAACGACCCGGCTTTTCGGACCAAGTGGCGCATCGCCGTCAAACTGGCCGGCCAGGCGGCCGCGGCCGGGGTGGTCTTCCGCGCGGTGGTGGCCGACTGTGCCTATGGCGACCTGGACGATTTCCGGGGTGAGCTGCGCCGGGCGGGCATGGGCTGGGTGGTGGCGGTCCGTCCCAAGCGTGGCACCTGGGCCTACGGCCCGGATGCGCACATTCCCCGTGACGCTGCCGGCCGGCTGAGGTGGCGCGGGCCGGAGGAGCCCGGCGACTGGCAGCCTGTTCAGCGCCGCTTCCGAGACCGGCACACCGAGACGTGGTGGACGGCCGAGGCATCGCTGGGCTTTCGGGGACCCGACGGGCTCACCCGGCTGGTGATCGTCACCACCGATCCGGTCACCCTGCCGGACAAGGCCACCTGGTACCTGGCCACCAGCCTGCCCGCCCCGGCGGCCCGCACAACTGCGCCTGCGGCGGCGACAGAGCGCACCCATCACGCTGGCCGCCACCATCATGGCCGTCTCGTTCGCCGGGCTGACGTTCACCCGACGCCTGGACTTCCAGCAGGCCGGATTCGCCGTGGCGGTGGCCATTCTCATCGACGCCACCGTGATTCGCATGTTGCTCCTCCCGGCCTGATGAGGCTGCTCGGGCACCGCAACTGGTGGCAGCCCCGCCCGCTGGCCCCTCCCCCGCGCCCGGTCCCGCCGACGCCCGATCCCCAGCCGGAACCCGAGCGTGTGGCGCGCTCATGGCGATCACCGGTCGAGCGGGCGCACGGACGCCGCCGGAAAGGCTTGCCCGATTGTCCCCTGGCACCTGGCGGCGCGCTCAGCTCAGGTACCGCACCAGCATCAGTCGCAGCTCGGCCACCAGTTCCGCCGCCCGTTCCTGCGTGGCCGTGGTGATCATCGGCATCACCGCCTTCACCATGGCCAGCGCCATCGTCCCGGTGAGCAGCGCCCGCTCCTCCGGCAGCCCGGGAGTGCGACGGCGCAACAGGGCCGCGATGTGCCCCGCGATGGCCTCGTGCAACTGCTGCGAGGCCGCCGCCAGCCGATCGCCGGTGGCCGTGCCGTACAGCAGCGACCAGTACGCGGGCGAGGCCGTCTTGAACGCCACACTCTCATCCACCAGCCGCTCCACCAGCGTCTCCAGCGGCACATCCGGGCTGACGGCGGCGAGCCGGGCGGCCCAGAACTCCTGCCGGTCATCGGTGTAGCGCTTCACCAGCCCGTCGAGGATCTCCTCCTTGTTGCGGAAGAACTGATACAGCGACCCGGGCGAGATCCCGGCCCGCGCGGCCACCTGGTTCGTCGTCAGCTCCATGTAACCCACTTCGGCGACCACCAGTTCGGCGGCGTCGAGGATCTCGGCCATGCGCTTCAGGCCGCGCGCCTGCCGACGGATTGAGCGTTCAGGCATGGGCGACCTCCTCGTTGACAAATGCGAGCATTTACTTGTATTTCTGGGCTCAGCAGAGAAACACGAGCAGTTTACCGAGTTTCCCCGGGAGACCCCATGAGAACCGTGCTCGTCACGGGCTGCGGCAACTTCGGCACCGACATCCACTCCCGCTGGTGGTGGCTCGAGCACGATCAGGAGAGCTTCGAGCGCCTCCTCGACGTCCTGGGACCGCGCCCGTGACGGCCGTCGGCGCCCCGGCCAGGCAGTCCGGGGAGATGACGGTGGGGCCGCCGCTGCGCAGGCTCGGGTTCCTGCTCGTCCGCCGTCGCCGGCTGGTGCTGGCATTGGCGCTGGCCGGGCTGATCGCCGCGGGCGTGCTGGCGGCCGGCGCGGCGTCGGGGTTGTCGCTGGCCAGGTTCGAGGCGCCTGGTTCGGAGTCCGACCGGGCACAGGCCGAGCTGGCCGGGCGATTCGGCACCGGCAGCCCAGACATGATCTTTTTGGTCACCGCGAGACAGGGCACCGTGGACGACCCGGCCGTGGCGGCGGCGGGTCGCGAACTGACCGCCAGGGTCGGCCGCGAGGACGGCGTCGCCGAGGCCGCCTCGTACTGGACCCGCGGCAAGCCCGCGACCATGCGCAGTACGGACGGCCGGCACGCGCTGATCGTGGTGCGCGTCCCCGGCGACGCCGATCATGTGCGCGCCCGGGTGCTGCCCGTCCTGGTGCCGCGGATCACCGCCGGTGACGACCTGCTCCAGGTCCGTGCCGGGGGCGGCGAGGAGGTCTTCCGCGAGACCGTGCCGCTGGCCAGGCAGGACTTCGTCCGGGCGGAGCTGGTGATCTTCCCGGTGGCGTTCGTGCTGCTCTGGCTCTACCAGCGGCGCGCGATGGCGGCTCTGGTGCCGATCCTGGCTGGGGTGTTCGCCATGGTGACCGGGCTGGCGCTGCTGGGTGGCGTCCTGCTCTGGACGGAGATCTCCACCTTCGCCCTGAATCTGACCCTGGCCATGGGCCTGGGGCTCGGCATCGACTACTGCCTGTTCGTCATCCAGCGCTTCCGCGAGGAGACCCGCGACGGGCGAGACCGGGCGAGCGCGATCGCGGGGGCGGTCGAGCACGCGGGCCGTACCGTGCTGTTCAGCGGCCTCACCGTGGCCATGTCGCTGGCCGTTCTGTTCGCGCTGCCCTTCGACTTCCTGCGCTCGTTCGCCTACGCGGGCATCGCCGTGGTGGTCGGCGGCCTGGTGGCAGCGGTGCTCGTGCTGCCCGCCGTGCTCGCCACGATCGGCGGCACGCTGCTGCCCAAGTCCACGCGATCCGAGCCCGGAGACTCGGGGTTCTGGCACGGGCTGGCCGTGCGCGTGATGCGCCGCCCGCTGGTCTTCGGGAGCCTGGCGACGGCGGTGCTGCTTCTGCTCGCCTCACCCTTCCTCGGGCTGCGCTTCGGCGTCGCCGACGACCGCATCCTGCCACCGGAGGCCGCCTCCCGGCAGACGCAGGAGGTCATCCGCCAGTCGTTCCCGGCCGAGGAGACCGACGCCATCCAGATCATCTCGAAGGGTCCGGCGGCGGGCGACATATCCGCGTACGCGGAGTCGTTGTCCCGGCTGCCGGGCATCGCCCAGGTCGACTCTGCCGCCGGCTCCTTCGCCGGGGGACGCCGCGTGGGCGACGGCGACCCGATCCGCTTCCGCGGCACCACCGCGACCGAACAGGGAACCTGGTTGTCGGCGGTGCCCTCGGCCGCCGCCCTGGCCGACGACCCGGTACGCCTGGTGGCGGCCGTCCGCTCCATCGAGCCGCCCTTCGAGGTGCTGGTCGGGGGTTACCCGGCCGAACTGTCGGACTACCGGGCCTCGGTCGTGGACCGGCTCCCGCTGGTGCTGGCGCTCATGCTCGGCGTGACGTTCGCCGTCCTGTTCCTCATGACACGCAGCCTCATCATCCCGCTCAAGGCGACCCTGCTGAACGTCCTCAGTCTCGGCGTCATGTTCGGCGCGATCGTCTGGGTCTTCCAGGAAGGTAACCTGTCTGGCCTGCTCGGCTTCACCCCGACCGGGACCCTCGACCCAAGCATCCCGATTCTCATGCTCTGCGTGGCCTACGGGCTGTCGATGGACTACGAGGTGTTCCTGCTGTCACGCATCAAGGAGGAGTACGACAGGACCGGCGACACCGAGCGGGCCGTGGCCGTCGGCCTGCAGCGGGGCGCGCCGCTGATCACAGCGGCGGGCGGGATCCTGGCGCTCACGTTCGCCGCCTACGCCCCGGCGCGGGTGACGTTCGTGCAGATGCTGGGCGTGGGCATGGCCGTGGCCGTGCTGGTAGACGCCACCGTCATCAGGGCCGTGCTGGTGCCGAGCCTCATGCGCCTGGCCGGCCCGCTCAACTGGTGGCCCGCAGGCGCGCCGCGGGCGCTTCTCCACCAGCCTGACCGTGCTACCGGCCCGGCAGGCCCGGGTTGATCCCGGCGAGCGGCTGACATTCGGCCGACACCGGCGGTGCCGTACAACCATCCCGGAAGCACGAGCCACATTCCCCTGACGGTTGACGCGGCGTAGGTTCCTCGCCACCACCGGTGCCGGTACGGTGGCTGGCCGGCTGGTTCTCCGAGACGGAGGCGGCGCAGACGACCACGGCGAGGAGCAGGCCGAGGGGTGCTGTGGCGGCGGTGGTCGTCTGAGTGGTCGTCTGGGTGGTCGTCTGGGTGGTCGTCTGGGTGGTTGTTTCTGGCGGGTGGCCGGTGGTCAGCGCGGAGAGGTAGGGCTCGTTGGCTCTGAATGCGCTGTGTCAGAGCGCGGCCCCGTCCCAAGCGTGTGACGTGCGGGATCGTGGTCAGTCGGCGTCGGCCGGTGGAGTGGCGCTGCCGGTGTATTCGGGGAGGTCGGCGACCAGGGCGGCGATGTCGGGGACGGTGGCGTAGCGGCGGCGGTGGATTGCGGCGATCTTGACGCCGATCTCCGGGTCCGGGTCGTCGGTGATGTCGAACGAGGCGAACCTGTCGACCAGCGGCAGCCCCTTGCGGTCCACCTCAAGGTGGGCCGGGTGGTTCATCATCTCCGCGTAGCCTTCGAGGTCCTCCATCACGGAGATGGAGCCGTATTCGTAGTCCCCGCCGAAGTCGGGGCCGACGACGTGTGACTTGATGGCCGGGATGGCGCGGGCGGCCGCGCGCATGCTCTCCAGAGCGGCCTGCCGGTCCGCCTCCGTGACGCCGGGCTTGGCGGTGAAACGGATGCAGTGGTAGATCATCGAGCCTTTCCTTTCGGCTGGTGTCCGTCCGGGATGTCACGCCGGGCGGAACGCGGGGGCGAAGTCGCGGGCGAAGTCGGTGATGTCGCGTGCGGGGCGTCCGGTGAGATCGGGGACGGATGTGTGCACCTCGGCGGCCTCGCCGCCGGCGTAGTGGGCGTAGTCCTCGACCAGGCCGTCGATCTGCCAAGGCGGAAGGACCCCGGTCAGTGCGGCCGTGAACTGGTCGGCGGGGACGTCACGGAAGGTGATGTCCCGTCCGGTGGCCGCGGAGAGCGCCTCGGCGATCTGGCCGTGGGTCACGGCGCGGGGGCCGGTCAGGGTGTAGATCTGGCCGGTGTGCCCCGTGCCGGTCAGGACGACCGCGGCCGCCTCCGCGATGTCCCTGGTGTCGATCGCGCTGACGGCGGCGTCGCCGATGGGCGCGCCGAACCAGCCCTGCGCGATGGTGCCGGCGAAGCCGAGCAGCGCCTGCAGGTAGAGGTTGGGGCGCAGCACGGTGTGGTCGATGCCGATCCGCTGGAGGTGTGCTTCGACTTCGGCGTGCCAGCGCAGGAACCGTACTGGGGAGTCGGCGCGGGCCGCGTACTGGGAGAGCAGCACCAGCCGGTTCAAGCCGGCGTCGCGGGCGGCATCGGCGAAGTGGATCTGGAGGGCGGCGGCGTCCGGCGCGGAGGGGCTGTTGAGGAACGCCGCGTCGACGTCTTTCAACGAGGCGGTGACCGATGCGCGGTCGCGCAGGTCGGCGACGACGTTCTGGACGCCGGGGACGGGACGGCCGGGGTTGCGGATCATGGCGCGGACGGTGGCGCCGCGGGCCTGCAGGGCGGAGATCAAGTCGGATCCCACGGTTCCGGTCGCTCCGGTGACGAGGACGGTGGGGCTGTTCATCATGGTGTTCCTTCCTGTGGTTCCGCCGAGGTCCTGTTCCCCGGGGAGAGTGGTGATGCCGGGTCAGCGCGTTCCCGCGGAGGCGGGGTCCGGCCGGGTCTTGACGGTGGGGACGAGTGACAGTCCGAGCGCGATGAGGATGAGCGCGGCCTGCCCCAGGAACGCGGTCGTGAACGCGATGTCCTCCCCGGCTCCAGCGGTGCCGATGGCGATCCCGGCCAGGGCGGCGAGCCCGACCGCGCCACCCAGCTGCTGTGCGGCGTTGACCAGCCCGCTGAGCAGCCCCGATTCGCCTTCGGCGCTGTCGCGTACCGCCATCGCGGTGGCGGTGACGGCGCCGAGCCCGAGGCCGGCGCCGATCAGCACGAACGCGCCCAGCAGCGTGAGGGAGAAGCCGCCGGCCGTCCGGTCCAGCGCCAGCCACACGAAGCCGGCGAGCAGCACGACGAGGGCGACCGGCAGCGCGCGGGCCGGCCCGATGCGCTTGGCCAGCGGCGGCGCGGCGGCACTACCCACGATGATCATGACGGCGATGGGGAGCTGGGCCGTCCCGGCCGCCGTCGGGCTCATCCCGAGTACCTCCTGCTGGTACTGCGGCAGGAAGAAGAACAGGCTCGTCAGCGTGCCGCCGATCAGCAGCACCACCACGTTCGCCAGGACCACCGGCCCTCTGCGGAAGACGCCGAGCGGGACCAGCGGGTGTGCCGAGCGTCGCTCGACCGTCACGAACGCGACCAGGGCGGCGAGGCCGGCCGCGAGACCGGCGACGGTGCCGGGCGCGTCCCACCCGGCCTCGGCGGCCGCGACCATCCCCAGCGCGAGGGCGGAGATCGCGACGGTGACGGCGATGGCGCCGGGCAGGTCGAACCGGCCGGGCCTGCCCGGAGCCGACGGCGCCGAGCGCCACACGATGATCGCCCCGATGAGGCCTACGGCACCGGGGTCACGAACACGGCCTGCCAGCCGAGCATCCCGGTCAGCGTTCCGCCGAGGAAGACACCGACGAGACTGCCGCCAGGAACATGGCTGTCGCCAGGCCGGCCGTCGCCACTCCACGCGACGCCTCAGGGCGAGCGTCCGCCCCGGGATGCACCCGTCCCTTGCCCATCTTTCGACCTCCTCCGCCTGGAGCAGTGCTCCGTTGAGTTATAACTTCTAACTTTATTGAGCATGTATCACGAGTGCATGCCATGTCAAGAGATGCTTGAAGTGCTCGGCGTTCACGGAAGATCACTCGTGGACGCGGATGACACGGAGGGCGGCATCACGTTCCCGGCGTACCGCGACTTGCATAATTTCTTCTGCAGCATTTTTTCTGCAATACTCCCTCGTGGCGATCACCCGACAGCGGAGCGCCAGCATGGGAGCGAACGACATGACATCACCCGAGAACCGGCACCCGACGGGACGGCGTACCCGCGTCACCGGTCTCATCGCCCTGTGCGTGCTCGTGCTGATCGGCATCGCCGCGATCAGGGACATCACCCCCACCGCGGTGAGCCCCGCCGACGCCCCCGGCCGGACGTTCAGCGCGGAGCGCGCCTTCACCCAGGTCGAGCGCATCGCCGTCGCCCCTCACCCCGTCGGCACGGCCGAGCACGCCCGGGTCCGGGACCACCTGGTCGGCGAGCTACGACGACTGGGCCTCAAGCCCGAGGTGCAGGAGGCGGTGGGCGTCGCACCGCGCGGCGAACGAGGCGAACCCGTCACCGCCGGACGGGTCTACAACATCGTCGCGGTCATACCGGGGACCGCTCCCACCGGCCGGGTCTTCGTCACCGCCCACTACGACTCCGTCCCCGAAGGCCCCGGCGCCAACGACGACGGAGCCGGCACGGCCAGCGCGATCGAGACGGCCAGAGCACTGGTCGCGGCCGGCACTCCGCTGCGCAACGACGTCGTCTTCCTCATCACCGACGCCGAGGAGACAGGACTCCTCGGATCGGAGGCGTTCGTCAAGCACCACCCGCTCGCCCAAGGGCGCAACGTGGTGCTCAACAACGAGGCCCGCGGCTCGAAGGGGCCGGTGCTGATGTTCCGCAGCACCGAGCCGAACGCCGGCCTGATCTCCACCTACGGATCGGCCGCTCCCATGCCCGTGGCCGACTCCGTGTACGCCGAGCTCATGAAACTGCTCAACAACGACACCGACTTCACCGCCTTCGAACCCGGCGGGATGGCCGTACTCGACTCCGCCTACGCCAACGCCGGCACCCTCTACCACAGCGTCCTCGACGACCCCGCGCACGTCGACCTCGCCGCACTGCAGCAGATGGGCGACAACACTCTCGCGCTGGTACAGGCCTTCGGCTCCGCCGACCTCGCGAGGCTGACCACCGGAAACGACAACCTGGTCTACTTCAACCTCCCACCGGGCCTGCTGATCCGCTACCCGGCCTGGGCGGCCACCGGACTGGCCGTCCTCGCCCTGCTGGCGGCACTCGCCCTGATCCTCCTGGCCCGCCGCCGCGGCGTCGTCACGCTGCGACGCACCCTCCTCGGCACCGCACTCGCGCTGATCCCGATCGCGGCCGGGGCAGGCGCCGGCGTCTCCTTCTGGGACCTGCTCAAGGCCATCCGCCCCGCGCTGAACGGCACCGCCACCACGACGCCGTACCGTCCCGAACTGCTGTGGCTCGCCGTCCTGACCCTCGCCACCACCATCCTGATCACCTGGTACGCGCTACTCCGCCGCCGCATCGGCACCACCGAACTGTCGCTCGGCATCCTGACCTGGGCCGCCCTGATCGCCCTCGGCCTCGGCATCGTCTCGCCCGGAGCGTCCCACCTCGCCACCTGGCCCACCCTCGGAGCAGCACTGGGCGGTCTGGCCGCACTCCACTGCCCGCCGCGCCGTCGCACCCTCGCCCTCACCACCGGCCTCGTCCCGGCCGCCCTCATCCTCCTGCCCAGCGCATGGAACACCCTGCCAACCGGCCTGCAGTACGTCGGCTACGCCTCCATCCCCCTGATGATCCTGTTCACCGGCCTCCTGCTCCCGCTGATCGAAACCGTGTGGCCACACAGGCGCTCCCCACTGATCCCGCTGACCGCCCTGACCGTGTCCATCGCCCTGCTGGCGGCGGGCCTGCTGGTCGAACCCTTCGACAAGGAACACCCCCGGCGCACCAGCCTCGCCTACGGCCTCGACGCCGACACCGGCCAGGCCGTCTGGCTGACCTCCGAGAACCCCGACCAGTGGGCCCGGCGCTACGGCGGCACCACCGCGACCGGCCACCCGCAGGCGGAGCTGTGGGGCGGCGGATCGAAACTCCTCAGCCCGGCGAAACCCGCCACCCTGCCGGCGCCCACGCTGCAGGTGCTCGCGGACACGACCTCGCGCGGCGAACGAACCCTGCGCGTCCGGATCCGCTCAGAACGCGGAGCGAACGCGATCGCCCTACGAGTGGACGGGGACACGGCGGCAGTGCGCGCCCTGACCGTCGAGGGCCGCACCATCACCGCCGACCCAGCGGGCTTCGCCTTCCACGCCCCCGGCCGGTCGGGCGTGGAGGCAACGCTCACCGTAGCGGCCACCAACGACAAGCTCCGGCTCCGCGTCACCGACATCAGCCCGAACCCCAGCGAAATGTCCGCACTCCCCGGCTTCATCGCGCCACCGGACTGGCTGTTCCTCGGCGACACCAAGATCTCCGTCACCAAGGCCTACTCCCTGTGACACCGATCGCGCTGCGCAAGGTCCGTCCCCGCCAATCCCCGCCTGCGGGAATGGACCCTGCTCAGGGCGATCGTCATCGACGCCCCCTGGAGATCGGAGGATGTCGTCGCAACCGAGCAACGCCGATAAGCCGGCCTGATCCACAGCATCGCGAGTCCACCGAGTCATGTGCCGACTTGCTGCGAGCCGACGCATCCGTACATGTGCGGTGTCGCAAGTTCTGTCGAAGTACAGTTAGACAGAATCCGTCGCAGTCGATGTATCGGAGATCGCATGACGCAGAGTCTGCCGGTCAAGCCGGACGATGTGGTCGACCGCGACCGGGAGTGGGCTCTGCTCGCGGAGTTCCTCACCGATCCTGATCCCGCCATGCGGCTCGGCATCGTGTCCGGGCGGCGGCGGCACGGGAAGTCGTACCTGCTCCAAGCCCTGTCCGAGCAGGTCGGCGGCCTGTACGTGACCGCGGTCCGCGAGGAGGGGCGGCTGCCCGCGATGCGGCGGTTCAGTGACGCGGTCGCGGCTCATGCCGGTCTTCGGCCGGGGAGTCTGCGTCTGACGGACTGGCGTGACGTCCTGTCCAACGCCCTGGAGGTGAGCGCCCGTTCGTCTCACCCGCTCCTCGTGATCGACGAGCTGCCGTATCTGCTCCAGCACTCACCTGAGATCCCTGGACTGCTCCAGCAGCTCTACGACGAACGCCAGCACGGTGCCCGTACGGGTGCCGGGCCGGGTCCCCGGCTGATCCTGTGCGGCTCCGCGATGAGTGTCATGCACGAACTGTTGTCCGGGACGAAGCCGCTGCGGGGTCGTGCCGTGATCGATCTACGGCTCGGGCCGTTCGGCTATCGGGACAGCCGGGCCTTCTGGCAGATCAGCGATCCACTGACGGCGCTGAAGGTGCACGCGGTCCTCGGCGGGGCGCCGGGCTATCGGCCGGTGGCCGGGCGGCCGCACCCGGACGACGGTTTCGACACCTGGCTCACCCGGACGCTGCTCGACCCGGGCAGGGCGGTCTACTCCCGTACCGAGACCGAGTACCTCCTGCGCGAGGACCCGCGAATCACGCAGCACACGCTCTACTACGACATTCTCACCGCGATCGCGCAGGGAGCCACCACTCCCAGCAAGATCGGCGCCGCCCTGGAACGCCCGCGCAACGCCGTCGCCCATCCGCTGGGCGTGCTGGAATCGACCGGTTACATCCGGCGCGAGCAGGACATCCTGCGCGCCCGGCATCCGGTCATCACCCTCGCCGATCCGGTGATCCGCTTCAACCAGCTCATCACCCTCCCGCAGGCCGCCGCCGTGGAGCAGGGGTTCGCCGAGCAGGTGTGGCGGCAGGCCGCCCCGACCTTCAACTCCAAGATCCTCGGCCCGCACTTCGAGGACCTGGCCCGCGACTTCACCCGCCGGTACGCCCATGCCCTGCTGCCCGGCCGGCTGCCGGGCCCGGTCGGCACCACCGAGGTCGCCGACCCGGCCGCTCGGACGAAGCACGAGGTCGACGTCATCGCCCTCGCCGCGGGCGAGCGCCCGCAGGCTCCCCGTGCGCGGATCGCGCTCCTGGGGGAGGCCAAGGCGACCGTCGCCCGCCGGGGTATCGGTGATGTGGAACGTCTGGAGCGCATCCGAGATCTGCTGACCGATCAGGGGTACGACACCGCCGCCACCACCCTGGCGCTGTACTCGCTGCACGGCTTCTACCCGGACGTGGTCCAACTTGCCGACCGTCGCGATGACCTCCTCCTGGTCGACCTGCCCGCCCTCTACGGGGGCTGAGGTCGGACAACTGGCCGAGCAGCGGTGCTCATCATGGGCCCGGCGGGCGCTTCTGCTTCCACCCACGTGTTGCCGGCCAACGACAGAGCGGCTCTGTATCGCTTGAGAGACACCAGGTAACACATTTCGTTATAAGTGTGCAGTGTCTGATGGCCGGTCGTATCGACCACCAGTACTCGGACAGCTACAAGACATCACCCCACGGCGACGAGCACAGGGTGGCGGCGATTCTCACCATCAATCACACCAGCCACTCTTGACCTCCGAGCGGCGAAGGACAGGCAGGTGAAGCCGCCGGGGCGCCGAGTCCGCGGCGTAACAGGTCCTCCCCCACTGCGCGTACGCTCTCGTGCTCGGCCTGCGCAGTGGGCGACATGCGATCTTGGGGTTACGGAGAGAATCATTCCCCGTCCGATGCACAGCCGCCCTTGCCGTCAGCGCGGTCATAAGGGTCGTAGAGGGCGTCGTTGACGTGGCGGTTCATGTCTTCGCGGTACTTCCGGTCATCCAGTAGCGGCATGTCGCGGGATGCGGCGGCGAAGTCGGCGCGTGAGACGGTCCGGTGCCGACGGCCGGCGGGGATCAGGTGATGGTGCTCAGGAGTGCTCACTCGTCGGCTCCGTCTCGGTGTGCTGTCCGGTGCTCCAGAGTGGCACGGTGCCGGCGGAGTCGGGTATGCCCCCTGCGGCGGTCGCACGCCCGCTACCCCTTGTACGGCGGCAGGTTGAAGCGGGTGCGGATGGCGCGTTGGACGGTGGTCTTGTCGGCGCGGGCGTCGATGGTCATGACGTACTCCTTGCGCCGGAACAGCTCCAGCACCGGATCCGTCTTGCTGTGGTAGTCGCGCAGCCGCCGGGCCAGCGCGTCGGGACTGTCGTCCTCGCGGGTGACCAGGTCCCCGCCGCACACGTCACACCGGCCCTCCACCTCCGGGCGGTGGGCGATGAGGTTGTAGTCCATGCCGCATCGTGAGCACAGCCGCCGGGCCAGGACGCGGCGGCGTACCTCGTCGTCGGGCAGGTCGAGGTGGATCACGCCGTCGAGGTCGTAGCTCTCCAGGAAGAACTCCGCCTGGGGACGGTTGCGGGGGAAGCCGTCGATGACGAAGCCGTAGTTCCAGTCGTGCAGCTGGAGCCGGTCCTTGACCACGTCGGCCACCAGGTCGTCGCCCACCAGCTCGCCCGCCGCCACGAGACGGCGTACCTGGGCGCCGAGTTTGGTGTGGTTCTTGACGTGCCAGCGGAAGATGTCGCCCACGCTGATGTGCACCAGGTCGAGATCATTGGCCAGCAGGGCGCCCTGGGTGCCCTTGCCGCTGCCCTGGACGCCCATGATCACATATTTCCGCATGTGTCCACTCCTTGCCTCGTGGTCATGCCACCCTCCCATCGAGGCCGGTACGGCGAAACCACGGTGATACGTAGATCTGCGGATGCTTTGCCAGGCCCGCCGTGCCTAGGGTCGGCGGCGACGAGCGTGTTCAGAGAGGGTGAGTCCATGCGTGTGCTGACCGTGTTCCTGTCCACCCTCGCCCTGGTCACGACGGTGGCGGCCCCGGCGCGCGCGAGACCGGCCGCGACGATCCCCGACGTCGTCTTCCACCGGGCCGACTTCGCCACCGGCACCGGTGAGGGCACGACGGCCGGCGACGGGCTGGCGTTCCGCGAGGCGGCGGGCACGGTCAGCCACACCGACGCGCTCGGCACGAAGACCTGGGAGTACGCCCGCTGGACCGGCCCCGAGCGGGCCATCGGCTTCGCCGCCACCGAGCTGATCGCCTCCTGGACGGCGGACGTGCCGCAGGGCAGCTGGCTGCAGGTCGAGGCCCGGGTCAGGAACACGGAGGGGCTGACGAGGTGGCATTCGCTGGGCCGCTGGTCCTACGCCGAGGGTGACGTGCTGCGCACGTCGGTGCCCGGCCAGGGCGACGCCGACGCCGAGGTGGCGGTCGACACGCTGGTCGCGGCGGCGGGCCGGCCGATGAGCGGCTACCAGCTCCGCCTGACCCTCTACCGCCTGCCGGGCTCGGACGTGACGCCGCGCGTGCGCACGTCCGGCGTGATGAGCTCCAACGTGCCCGGCCGCAAGACCGTGCCGGTCAGCCCGGGCGGGGGCGCCTGGGGGAAGGAGCTGGCCGTGCCGCGCCGCTCCCAGAACGTGCACCAGGGCCACTACCCCGAGTGGAACGGCGGCGGCGAGGCGTGGTGCAGCCCGACCTCGACCACCATGGTGATGGGTTACTGGGACGTGTGGCCGAGCGAGCGCGACACCGCCTGGGTCGACCCGGCGGACCCCGATCCGGAGGTCGACCACGCCGCCCGGCACACCTACGACCACGCCTACGCGGGCACCGGCAACTGGCCGTTCAACACCGCCTACGCCGGTCGTTACGGGCTCGACGGGTTCGTCACGCGGCTGCGGTCGCTGACCGAGCTGGAGCTGCTGATCAAGGCGGGCGTTCCGGTCATCACGTCGCAGTCGTTCAAGAAGGGCGAGCTGCCGGGGGCCGGGTACGGCACCGACGGCCACCTCATGGTGGTCGTGGGCTTCACCCCGAGCGGTGATGTGATCGCGAACGATCCCGCCTCGCCGAACAATGAGGCCGTACGGCGCGTCTATCCGCGGGCGGCGTTCGAGAACGTGTGGTTGCGCGGCTCCAGCAGCGGTGGCGTGGCGTACGTCATCCATCCGCCGGGGCGCCCGCTGCCCGCCACGACGCCCGGTCTGCCCGCCAACTGGTGAGACTCCGTCAACCCCCTCGACGCCCGGCCGAGATCTGCGTACCGTAACAACCGGGCAACGGGGGGTTGACCGCGCCCTGACCTTCCCTGCCACCATGGCCGCAAGCATTCCCACGTTGTGGAGCGCCGGATGAGCGAGGACGAGTCGACGATCGAGAAGACCCGGCTCGTGCGGCCCCCCAGGTGGAACGGTCCACCGCTGCTGCTGTCCGCGGCGGAGACCCGGGTGGTGGTGGCGGGCACCGGCACGCATCAGCCCTCCTCACGGCTGCCACAGGTGCCGGCGGTTCCGGCCACCGTCGCCGATCTCGGTCAGGCGCTGGTCGAACGGGCGGGTCTGGCGCCGGCCAACCTGTCCGTGCTGCTCGATCCGGCGACTCCGGCGAATCTGGGCGAGGCCCTGGAACGGGCGGCGGGCGAGGCCACCGGCGTGCTGTTGTTCCACTATGTCGGGCACGGGCTGTTCGGCCCGGGGAACGAGCTGCACCTGGCCACGCGGGCCACGACGGACCTCGGGCAGGGGGTGGCCGGCTACCAGGCGCTGCCGTACTCGATGGTGCGCCGGATCCTGGCGTCGTCGCGGGCCGAGCTGGTCGTCGTGATCCTCGACTGCTGCTTCACCGCCGGCCCGCGGCCGGTGCCGGCCAAGGCGATGGAGCAGGCGCTCGACGTGTCCGCGCGGGGCGCGTACGTGCTGGCGTCCTCCAGCAAGGACGAGAACGCGTGGGCGCTGCCCGGCGTCAGGCACACCGCGATGACCGGCGCGCTGCTGCGGCTGCTGAACGAGGGCGACCCGTCGGGGCCGCGCGCGTTCACCCTGGACCACGTGCACCACCACCTGTCCCGGGTGCTGCCCGCGGCCGGGTTCCCCAAGCCCCGGCGGCAGGCCGGCGCGCTCAAGGAGCTGCCGCCGCTGGCCGTCAACCCGGCTCACGACGCTCCCGCCTCCCAGACGGGCCCGCCGACCGGCTCCCCCGGCGACCTCAACAGCCCCTACCGCGGGCTGGCGGCCTTCGGGCCCGAGCACGCGGGGCTGCTCTTCGGCCGTGCGGAGCAGACGAGGTCGCTGGTGACGCGGGCGCGCCAGGCGTTGCGGTCCTCGGGGCCGCCGGTGGCGATCGGGTCGCAGGCGTTCGAGGCCGGCGGGCCGCTGGTCCTCACCGGCCCGTCCGGGTGCGGGAAGACCTCGCTGCTGCGCGCCGGGCTGATCCCCGCGCTGGCCAAGGAGGGCGGCCGGTACGTCGTCATGACCCCGGGCGCGCGGCCGGTGGCCGGGCTGGCGCGGGAGCTGGCGGCCCTGACGGGCAACGATCAGGAACGGCTGCGCGCGGTGATCGAGTCCGACCCGGGCGCGGCCGGGCGCGGGCTGCCCGCCCGCACGCTGCTGGTGGTGGACCAGTTCGAGGAGCTCTTCACCGTCTGCACGGACGAGCCCGCGCGGCGGCGTTTCGTCGAGGCGCTGGTCGCGGTCTCCCGTTCCGCCGCCGTGGTGATCGCGGTCCGCGGCGACTTCTTCGGGCGCTGCGCGAGCTATCCCGGCCTGCTGGAGACGATGCGGCGGCCCGAGATCGTCGCCCCCATGACGCCGGCCGAGCTGCGCGAGGCGATCGAGGAGCCGGCCGTGCGCTCGGGGCTCTCCCTGGAGCCCGGGCTGGTCGAGCTGATCCTGGAGGACGTCCAGGCGGTCGAGGACGACCTGCTGCCCAGGCTCTCCCACGCGCTGCTGGCCACCTGGCAGCGGCGCGCCGGTGGCGTGCTGACCATGGCCGGCTACCGCTCCGCCGGCGGGGTGGCGCGGGCGGTGGCGATGAGCGGCGAGGAGACGCTGCGGCGGCTCGGCGCGGAGTCGGAGCCGGTGGCGCGCGGCCTGCTGGTCCGGCTGGTGCACGTGGACGAGCAGGCCGGCGGCCTGCGGCGGCGGGTCCCGGTGGGCGATCTGAGCCCGGGGCCGTCGTCGATCGAGGGGCAGGTGCTGGCGGAGTTCGTCCGCGCCCGGCTGGTCACGCTGGACGGCACCCAGGCCGAGCTCGCGCACGAGGCGCTCATCCGCGCCTGGCCGCGGCTCGGCACCTGGGCGGAGACCGGGCGGGCCCAGCTGCTGGTACGGCGCCGGCTGGCCGAGGACGCGCTGATGTGGCAGCGCGACGGGCAGGACGCCGGCTACCTGTACGCCGACGACCGCCTCGCCATCGCCCAGGCGGCCGTGAGCGCGTCCGTCCCCGCGGCACCAGCTCCGCGAGCCGCCCAGCCGGCCCAAGGCCCTGTGGCCACAGGCGGGCCCGCGACAGCCGACCCCACCCTCACCCCCGTCGAGCGGGACTTCCTGGCCGCGTCGCGTGGCCGGAAGGCGCGGCGGTCACTGATCGCCCGGGCCGCCATCGCCTCCCTGGCCGTGCTGTTCCTCGTGGCGGCGGCGGGCGGTGTCGTGGCGCTGGTGCGGAGCGGGCAGGCCGGCAGGCTGGCGAACGAGGCCGCCGCGGCGCGGGACCAGGCCCTGTCCC
Organism: Nonomuraea fuscirosea; assembly: GCF_035917475.1. Taxonomy (NCBI): domain Bacteria; kingdom Bacillati; phylum Actinomycetota; class Actinomycetes; order Streptosporangiales; family Streptosporangiaceae; genus Nonomuraea; species Nonomuraea fuscirosea. Next base: position 7,489,713 of record NZ_CP109074.1, read on the forward strand.
GCCAGGTGGCCGCGTCCGCGAGCACCGTCAGGGACACCTCGCTCGGCTCCCAGCTCGCCTTGGCCGCCTACCGCGTCTCGGCCACGCCCGAGGCCAGGGGCGCGCTGCTCGGCTCCCTGTCGCGTCCGGTCGGCGCCCGCATGATCGGGCACACCGGCCCGGTCGAGCGGGTCGCCTACCGCCCCGACGGCCGCGTCGCCGTCACCGCCTCCGGCGACACCACCGCGAGGCTGTGGAACGTCACCGACCCCCTGCGCCCGAAGGCCCTGGGCGTGGCGAGGGGGCACACCGGCGGCGTGCTCGCGGCGGCGTTCAGCAAGGACGGCAAGACGCTGGCCACGGCGTCGGCCGACGGCACGGCCCGGCTGTGGAACGTCTCCGACCCGGCCGAGCCCCGCGCTTCGTCCACCCTCAAGGGGCACAAGGAGCAGGTCACCTCGGTGGCGTTCAGCCCGAAGGACGACGTGCTGCTCACCGCGTCCGCCGACGGCACCGGCCGGCTGTGGAACGTCGAGGACACCGCCAAGCCCGCCGCGGTCTCCGTGCTGAGCCGGCAGTCCGCCCTCACCAGGGCGGTGTTCAGCCCGGACGGCCGCCTGGCCGCGCTGGCCGGCACCGGCGGCACGATCGCCATCCTCGACGTGCTCACGCCCGCGCAGCCGAAGAGCCTGGCCACGCTGACCTCGCAGGAGGGCGCCGTGCGCGGCGCGGCCTTCTCGCCGAACGGGCTCAACCTGGCCACCTCCTCCGCCACGGGCGCGGTGCAGGTGTGGGACATCACGGCGACCAAGCTGCTCGGCACGGCCCGCGGCCACTCCGCCTCCGTGGACGACATCGCCTACAGCCCCGACGGCAGCGTCCTGGCCAGCGCCTCGGCCGACGCCACCGTGCGGCTGTGGAGCATGGAGTCGCCGAGCGAGCCCGAGCTCACGGCGACGCTGGCCGGGTTCCCCGATCCGGTGACGGGTGTGGCGTTCAGCCCGAGCGGCCAGAACCTGGCCACCTCCGCCACCGACGGCATCGCCCGCCTGTGGAACGTCTCCAACGCCTCCCGGGTCGCCCCCCGCGCCCGGCTCGACCGGCACACCGCCCCGGTCAACGGGATCGCGATCGCCAAGAGCGGCCGCGTCCTGGCCACGACCTCGGACGACATGAGCGTCAAACTCTGGGACCTGGCCGACCCGGCGGTGGCCGTCCCGCAGTCCACGCTGTCGGGACACACCGGGAAGGTCATGGCGGCCTCGTTCAGCCCCGACGGGCGGCGCCTGGTCACGGCCTCGCTCGACCGGACCGCCAAGCTCTGGGACGTCTCGGAGCCGGCCACCCCCAAGCTGCTCGGCACGCTGACCGGGCACACCGACGGCCTGCGCTCGGCCGCGTACGGACCGGCCGGCAAGACCGTGGTGACGACCGCCCGCGACGGCAGGACGATGCTGTGGGACGTCGCCACCCCGGCCACCCCTAAGCGGCTCTCCACGCCGGGCGCAGCCGACAGGCGGCTGAACACCGCCGTGTTCCGCCCCGACGGCCGCGTGGTGGCGACGGGCTCCGGCACCTCGTCGGTACGGCTCTGGGACGTCGCCAAGCCCGCCAAGCCCCAGTCGCTGAAGACCTTCTCCGCGGCCTCCGGCGGGGTGCTCGACCTGAGCTTCAGCAAGGACGGCAAGACGCTGGCCGTGGCCGCCTCCGACGGCACGGCCCGGCTGTGGGACGTGTCCCGCCCCGCCCAGCCCAAGGCCCTGGCGAGCCTGCCCGGTCACACCGCCGACGTCTCCGCCGTCGCGTTCGCCGCCGACGACCGCACGCTCGTCACCGCCTCCCAGGACCGTACGTTGCGCGTGTGGAACGTCGCCGACCTCGCGCGGCCCTCGCTCTGGGCCGTGTTCGCCGGCTCCGACGCGGCCGGCGACGTGGAGCTCGGCCCCGACGGCACCGTGCTGGCCAGCGCGTCCGGCACGGCCGCGCAGCTCTGGGGGCTGAACGTGGAGCAGGCGAGCGCGAACGTCTGCGAGGCCGCCGGCACGCCGGTCACCAGGGCCGAGTGGGCCCAGTACGTCCCCGGCCGCCCCTACGCGCCGCCCTGCGCCGCCGCCACCACGACCGCCACCCCGGCCACCGGCTCGTAGCGCCACCCGCCTCCGGAGCAGCGGCGGCTCCCAGCGGGGCGCCGCCGCACCGGAGGGTGGGTGTGGCGCGGCTACCCTGAGCGCCCCGACCTGCCCTTTTCTGGCCTAGCCTCGAAGCATGGACACGGAGAACCTGCTCGGGCAGTTCCTGCGGGCCCGCCGCGAGCTGCTCCAGCCCGAGGACCTGGGCCTGCCCGTCGGCGTCCGCCGCCGGGTGTCCGGCCTGCGCCGGGAGGAGGTCGCCCGGGCCGCGGGCGTGAGCACCGACTATTACGTACGACTGGAGCAGGGCCGCGAACGGCACCCGTCGGCTCAGGTGATCGACGCGCTGGCCCGCGCGCTGGAGCTGGAGGAGGACGCGACCGCGCACCTGCACGAGCTGGCCAGGCCCACCGCCGGCCGGCCGCACGGCCAGGGCGGTCAGGGCGGTCAGGGCGGCGGCCCTGAGCAGGTCAGCCTCCGCCTGCTGCGGATGATGGACGCCTGGCCGCACACGCCCGCCGTGGTGCTCGGCCGCCGGATGACCGTGCTGGCCGCCAACATGCTCGGCGAGGCTCTGTTCGCCGGGCACGCCCACAGCGGCGACCTGGTGCGGCTGGTGTTCCTCGACCCGGACGCGCGTACCTTCTATCCCGAATGGGACCGGGTGGCGCTCAACACCGTCGCCGGGCTGCGCCAGTCGATCGGCGCCGACTACGACGACCCCGCGCTGGTCGAGCTGGTCGGGGAGTTGTCGCTCAAGAGCCGGGAGTTCCGCGAACTGTGGGCCCGGCACGACATCCGCCAGAAGACCCACGAGACCAAGCGCTTCCGTCATCCGCTGGTGGGCGAGCTGACGCTGCACTACGAGGCGCTGACCGTCAACAGCGCGCCGGGTCAGCAGCTCGTCGTCTACCAGGCCGATCCGGGCAGCGCCTCGGAAGAGGCCCTCGGCCTCCTGGGCAGCCTGACCGCCTGATCCGGCCACCGGACGGCCGCACCGCCTGATCCATCTGCCGGGCGGCCGCACCGACCGAACCATTCCGTCCACCGCGCGGCGACCTTCGCCGGCGCGCCATTCGACCATGCCACGAAACCATCAGGAAGTACCTCACACCATGAACGACACGAACGTCTGGTTCATCACCGGCTGCTCGACCGGTCTCGGCCGCGCGCTGGCCGGCGCCGTCCTCGATCGCGGCCTGCGCGCCGTGGTCACCGCCCGCGACCCGGAGCAGGTGGCCGACCTCGTCGGACGCCATCCCGGCCGCGCCCTAGCCCTGCCGCTCGACGTCACCGACGGCAAGCAGATCGAGCACGCCGTGGTCGAGGCGCAGCGCGCGTTCGGCCGGATCGACGTGCTGGTCAACAACGCCGGCTACGGCTATCTGGCCGCGATCGAGGAGGGCGAGGACGAGCAGGTGCGGGCCCTGTTCGACACCAACGTGCACGGCCTGGTGGACGTCACCAAGGCCGTGCTGCCCGCCATGCGCGCCCGCCGCTCCGGCCACATCGTGAACGTGTCCTCGCTCGGCGGCCTGGCCGCCTTCGGCGCGACCGGCTACTACCACGCGACCAAGTTCGCCGTGGAGGGGCTGTCGGAGTCGCTGGCGGCCGAGGTCGGGCCGCTGGGGATCAAGGTCACGATCGTGGAGCCGGGCGCGTTCCGTACGAACTGGTCCGGGCCGTCCATGCGGCAGTCCGGGGTCAGCATCGGCGACTACGTCGAGACCGCCGGCGCGCGCCGCGCGTCGACCCTGGCCACCTACGGCCGGCAGCCCGGCGACCCGGAGCGCGCCGCCGCGGCGATCATCGCCGCGGTCGAGGCCGACGAGCCGCCGCTGCGGCTGCTGCTCGGCAAGGTCGCCTACGACGTGGCCACGGCCCGGCTCGGCACGCTCGCGACCGTCTTCGGCACCTGGCGCGAGCTCACGCTCAGCGCCGACTACCCGTCCCAGGAGGGAACCTCATGAGCAAGGTCGTTCTGATCACCGGCGCGAGCAGCGGCATCGGCGAGGCCACCGCGCTGCGCCTGGCCGCCGACGGCCACCGGGTCGTCCTCGGCGCCCGGCGCGAGGACCGGCTGGCCGTGATCGCCAAGGCGATCGAGGCCGCGGGGGGCGAGGCCGACGTGCGCCGCCTCGACGTGACCGACCGGCGGGACGTCGCCGCCTTCGCCGACGGCGCCGCCGAGCGGCACGGCCGCATCGACGTGATCGTCAACAACGCCGGCGTGATGCCGCTGTCCCGGCTGGACGCGCTGCTGGTCGACGAGTGGGACCGGATGATCGACGTGAACGTGCGCGGCCTGCTGTACGGGATCGCCGCCGCCCTGCCGCACTTCCAGCGCCGGGGTGAGGGGCACTTCGTCACCGTCGCCTCGGTCGGCGCCCATCAGGTGGTGCCGACGGGGGCGGTCTACTGCGGGACGAAGTACGCCGCCTGGGCGATCACCGAGGGGCTGCGGCAGGAGCTGGACCCGGGCATCCGGGTCACCACCCTCTCGCCCGGCGTGGTGGAGTCGGAGCTGGCCGGCTCCATCACCGACCCGCTGGCCCAGGAGGCGATGCGGGACTACAGGAAGGACACCATCCCGCCCGGCAGCATCGCGGACGCCATCGCCTACGCGATCGGCCAGCCGGCGGACGTGGACGTCAACGAACTCGTCATCCGCCCGGCCCGCCAGCGCTGAGCCGGGCGGGCCGGGGGCCGCTCAGAGGAGCGGTGGCGGGGGTCAGCTGAACGGGTTGCCGTTGGGCAGGTCCTCGCCTTCGGGTTCGAGCGCGTACGCGATGCCCGCGTCGATGTCGCTGTCGAACCCCGTCCGGTAGGCCACCGTGTACGCGTTGTCGCCGAGCAGGTCGCGGGCCTGCGCCTCGCAGCCCTTCCTGGCCGCCACCCACGCGGGCACGCTGGCCTGGGCCTGGCCGTGGGTGCTCCAGATCCGCTGGGCCAGCCCGAGCAGCCGCGCGGCGCGCAGGCCCCGCCCGGCCGCGCCCGCCGCCAGGGCCAGCAGGTCCACGGTCATGCCGATGCCGAAGCTGTCGTGCAGCCGCCTCTTGGTACGCAGCGCCGCCTGTCCGTAGGAGACGGCCGCGTCGAGGCGCCCGCCGCTCAGCTCGGCCTGGCCGCGCAGCAGGTCGCCGTGGGAGCGCATCAACTGCTCGCCGCGCTCGTCGCAGAGGGAACGCAGGTCCTCCAGGACGGCGATCGCCTCGTCGACGCGGTTGTCGACGGTGTAGGCGTGGGCCCGGCACAGCAGCGCCAGCAGGCCGGCGATGGTCAGCGGCTCGCCGCTCCAGCGGGCGAGGTACGCGGGCTCCGACTCGGCCATCGCCTGCACCAGGTCGCCCCTGATGACCCCGGCGGAGGAGCGCAGGGCCTGGACGCACATGGCGGCGTAGGGATCGTCTTCGGGGGCGGCCCGCTCGCACTCCGCGGCCCTGGTCTCGGCTCCGTCGGCGTCACCCTGCGTGGCGGCGAGCAGGCCGTCGGCCCACAGCGCCTGCGCGAGCGCGAGGCCCGGCCTGGTGTCCAGGTCGAGGGCCTGGCGCAGGTAGTGGCGGCCCTCCTTGGCGTAGCCGCAGCCGTACCAGAAGAAGGCCAGCGTCCCGGCCAGCTCCAGCGCGGGCAGGCCGTCCTTGACGCCGAGGGCGACCTCCATGGCGGCGCGCAGGTTGTCGTGCTCGCCGATCATGCGGTCGTACCAGGAGATCTGGCCGGGCCCGAGCCAGCCGGCCGCGCCCTTGGTGGCCAGCGACAGGTAGTGCTCGCGGTGGCGCTGCTTGAAGCGCTCCTCCTCGCCGAGGCCGCGCAGCCAGCCCGCACCGTATTCGCGCAGCGTGTCCAGCATGCGGTAGCGCTCTCCCGCGCCGGTCGGCAGCCAGGTCAGGATGGACTCCTCGGCCAGCGCGTCGAGCAGTTGCCCGATGTCGGCCTCGCCGAGCAGGTCGTCCGCGCACACCCGGCGTACGGCCTCGGCGTCGAAGTCGCCCGCGAACACCGACAGCCGCGCCCAGAGCAGCCGCTCGGCGGGCTCGCACAGCTCGTGACTCCATCCGATGGCGGTGCGCAGCGCCTGGTGCCACGGCGGTCCGGCCTCGCCGGACGCGCCCGATGCGGCCGCATCTCCCGACGCGGCGGGATCGGTTAACGACGCGGCCGAGGCGGCGGGATCGTCGCGGAGGGTGGCGAATCTGTCGTCGAGCCGGTCGGCCAGGTGCTCGACGGGCATCTCACGCAGCCGCGCCGCCGCCAGTTCGATCGCCAGCGGGATGCCCTCCAGCCGCCGGCACAGCCGGATGACGGCGTCCTGGTCCTGATCGGCCAGGTCGAAGCCGGGCACGGTCTCGGCGGCGCGCTCGGCCAGCAGCGCCGCCGCGTCACCGAGGCCGGCGCTCGTGCCGGGTGGCGGGACCGGCAGCGGGTCGACCACGTAGACGAGCTCGCCGGGCACGTCGAGCGGGCGGCGGCTGGTGGCCAGCACGCGCAAGCCCGGCACGGCGTCGAGCAGCGTCTCGACCGTCCTGGCGCAGGCGCCGACGAGGTGTTCGCAGGTGTCGAGGACGAGCAGGATCTCCCGGTCGTACAGGTGCTCGGCCAGCACCTCGACCATCGGGCGGGTGGTCTGGTCGGTGAGCCTGAGCGCCTCGGCGATGGCGTGCGGCAACAACGAGCCGTCCACGAGCGGCGACAACTGCACCAGCCAGGCTCCACCGCTGAACTGGGGCCGCAGGCCGGCGGCGGCGCGCAACGCGAGGCGGGACTTGCCGACACCGCCCACGCCGGTGAGCGTGACCAGGCGGGAGCGCCGCGCGGCCTGGCGCACCTGTTCGAGCTCGGCCCGGCGGCCGATCAGGCTCGTCAACTCCGCAGGGAGGTTGCCTGCCTGCCACTTGCCCACCATGCGATCGCCACCCATCGGCCGGATTTGTGACAGCAGCTTGCCCGACAGCGCCGCGCTACGTCACCGAAAGTGAGAATGTCATTACTCCGATGCTCGCGATGGTGCGCCCGTGGCGCGGGTGCCGTCAAGAGGAGGAGCGCCCCCGATATCGGGAGCGCTCCTCACGATGACGCCTCAGGTTCCGTAGGCTCTGACCTCCAGCAGGCCGACGGAGCTGGTGCCGGTCCCGGTGAGCAGCACCCGCAGGCGGCTGGTGGCGGTCGCGGTGAAGGTGACGGTGTTGTAGGCGTTCTTGGCCGACGTGTACGCCGAAGCGCCGGGCACGTCCGCGTACGCGCTGCCGTTCCAGTACTGCAGCCTCCACGACGCCGGCATGTCGATGCCCTGCTCGTCGTCGAAGAAGTACACCTCGGCCCGGTTCAGGGTGCGGCCCGAGGACCAGGTCAGGTCCACCCACTGCTGGCCGGACTGCGGCCAGGAGCCCCAGCGTGGGTTGACCGTGTCGTTGGAGGAGGGCGGGTCGATGCCGTCGTTGACGGCGTTCACGCTCTCCCATGACGAGGTGTAGGACGCGGTCGGCGTGGCCGACCGCGCCAGGTTGGACGGCGGCTGCACGCCGCCCCGGTTGTGCGCCTTGATCTCGGTGAGGCCGGTCCGCGCGCCGGAGGCGGCCGTGGCCAGCACCCGGACGCGCTGGGCGGTGATCGCGGGGAAGCGCACCAGGTTGTAGTTGGCCCGCGGCGCGGCCGGGGTCTTGGTCTGCGCGGGCACGCTGACCCAGGCCGAGCCGTTGTGGTACTGGAGGTCGAACGACGCGGGCGCCCGGTAGGTCGCGCTCGCAGGACGGCTGTCCTTGAAGTAGAGCCGGACCTCGTCGAGGGTGCGGGCGGTGCCGAAGTTGAGCTCGTACCAGTCCTGTCCGGCGGTGGTGCCGCCCCAGAACGGCTCGTTGATCGGGAAGCCGTCCACGGCGCCGGCCGCCGGGCTGCCGGAGGCGGTGGTGGAGGCCGTGGCGGTGGCGCCGGCGGCCAGGTTGGCCAGGTCGGCGGTCAGGTCGACGCCGGCCTTGGCGAGCAGGTCGACCATGCGGGCGCCGCTGTGGACGACCTGGGCCGGCGAGCGCAGTCCCGAGACGGCGACGTGGTGGGTGACGGTGCCGCTCGTGGTGACCGTTCCGGTGGCGGGGTCCCAGGTGAAGGGCACGAGTGCGGAGACCGTGGCGGCGCGGGCGCCGTTGACGTAGATCGAGTAGCCCTCGGGCACGCCGGGGTAGCGGACGACGCCGTCGGCCGGGTCGTCCCAGACGATGGTCAGGTCGGCGCCGCGGTAGCGCAGGTTGTTGACGGTGAAGTGGGTCCAGCCGATGTCGATCGGCGAGAGCTCCACCTTGGCGTCGTTGCGCGGCCGCAGCCCGGCGACGTCCTCGATCACGGTCCAGTTGCCGCTGCCGAGGATGTTGTGGTGGATCCAGGAGCGGTAGGCGATGGAGGAGCCGTTCCAGTCGGCCCAGAACTCGTTGGCGTCCGGCCACTGGGTGTTGCCGCCCACGTACTGGGCCCAGGCGTTCCAGTAGAGGAGCTTCTTGTACCAGGTCGCGTCGATCCACTCGTTCGGGTAATCGCGCAGCACCGAGGAGAGCAGGCGGAACTGCACGGTGGAGTTGATCGTGGAGAAGTTGTTGCTGCCGGTGCCCGAGGCCGCCTTGTCGGCCTGGTTGGCGGTGTAGAAGGGGAAGATCGGATACTGGGCCGGATCGTCGAAGAGGCGCAGCGCCTGCTTGTAGGTGGCCGTGTTGGGGATCGCGCCGACGGCGAACGGGTAATAGTTGTTGATCTCCTTCCACGGCACCCATTCATTGGTGGACTTGAGCCGGTGCTCGAAGAGCTGCCTGCCCGGGTTCCACAGCACGCCGACGATGGCGTTCTGGATCTGCGTGGCCAGCGTGCGCAGCTCGGTGGCCTTGGCGGTGTTGCCGGCCGTCTCGTACGCCTGCGCGGCGGCCAGCGCGCCGCTGTACTGGTAGGCGCTCTCGGCCCGGTCCATCCGGCCCGGCTTCCAGTGGAAGGAGACGGCGTCGGCGTCGTTGCCGGTCAGGGCGCCCCAGTCGTACTCGATCAGCTTGTTGTTGTCGGTGTCGTAATAGGACAGCTGCCCCTTGACGTCCTGCTCGGCGTAGCGGGCCAGGTTGGCCGCGATGGCGGGCTGGCCGCCGTGGATCTGGTAGCTCTTCCAGGCGGCCTCGCCGATGTACTGGGTGTAGCTGTTGGACCAGTTCTCCGGATCGCCGGGGTTGTCGAGGAAGCGGCCGTTCTTGGAGGTCTGCCCGACGCTCAGCCAGTCGCCGTAGGCGTAGATCGGGTCGCGCAGGTACTTGAGGTCGTCGATGTGCATGGGCTGGGTCAGCGCGATCGCGTTGTTGTAGCCGAGCACACCCTCGGTCGAGGTGGGGAACTGGAAGGTCTGGCCGGGGATGTCGGCGTCGAGGTGGTTGAAGCGCATCAGCCACCAGCGGTAGTAGATGTTCTTCTTGATGGCCGGCTCGGGCACGTCGATGTAGGGGACGTTCTCGGCCCACCAGCGGTTGTAGGCGCGCACGTGGGTGGCGAACGCGGTGGCGGCCGAGTAGCCGGCGTAGGCGTCGTACTCGGTGCGGGAGGCCGGGATCTCGTCGGTGACGAAGCCCATGACGACCTTGACGGTGACGGTGGCGCCCGCGGCGATCGTGAGCGAGCGGTTGAGCCCGCCACTGGAGACGGCGCAGCCGTCGCAGGTGAGCCGCGGGCGCAGGGTGGTCAGGTTGTTGTAGGCGTTGACCTGGCCGGTCAGCTCGGCGCCCGAGCCGGTGGTGGCGTACGGGGAGGTGGCGCGCAGTTGCAGCGTGGCCGAGGCGGAGCCGCCGTTGGTGATCGCCAGGTTGGCCACGGCCACATTGTTGTCGGTGACGAACTTCGTCTGGTTGACGGTGATCGAGCCGCTGGTGTGCCGGCTCTTCCAGTGGCTCGGCGCCTGCCAGCGCGAGCTCACCTGTTCGGTGAACGTGCCCGGCGTGAGCGCGACGGTGAACGCGTTGTTGTCGCTGATGCTCTCCCAGTACGCGGCCTGCCCGGCGAACCCGAGCGTGCCCGGCGTGTGCGTCTTCATGAACAGCGCCCGGCCGCGCGACATGAGCCAGGTGCCCGCCGGGTCGTTGCCGGGCCTGGCCAGCAGCCGGTCCATCCAGAAGTCGGTGCCGGAGCTCTCGGCGTCATAGATGGCCCGCATCATGTCGCCGGTCGTGTACGCCCCCGGCGGCGCCGGGACGGCGGGACCGCCGAAGGAGGGGTAGCCGATGGTCTGGTCGGCGTGCGCCGGGGCGCCGGCCACGATCAGAGCCGCGATCAGCAGCAGGGCGGACAGGACGCGCCTCATGAGAAGGCCCTCCGTTCGAGCACGCCGGTCGAGTAGCCGGTTCTTGAGGTGATGTTCAGCCGCAGCCGGGTCGTGCTGACCGGGCTGAACGTGATCGGGTTGAACGTGTCGCCGGCCACGCCGCAGCCGGGCAGGTCGACGTAGGCACCGCCGTTCCAGTACTGGAGCCGGCAGGAGGCGGGCAGGTCGATGCCGAGGCCGTCGTCGAACCAGTACACCTCGGACCTGGAGATCGTCCGGCGGCCGGCCAGCGGTATTCGAGCCATTCGGTGCCCTGGTGGTTCCAGTTGCCGTAGGCGCCGTGGCTGTGCGGGAAGTTCGCCAGGCTCAGCCGGGCGCCCTGGTCGGTGAAGGTGGTGGCGTCGGAGGAGGTGAAGAGGTGCCGGTCGCGCATGACGAAGTTCGTGCCGCCGGTCGGGGCCTCGTCGTGGCCGGTGTAGAGGTACAGGGTGTCGCCGACGGCCAGCGTGGCCGGGTCGGCCGGGTAGATCGCGGTGGTGATCGGCGGGCCCGCCAGTGCGGGCCGCGCGGTGCCGGGGAGGAGCAGGAGTGCCGCGGCGAGGGCCGCCGCCCATCGTCGTCTCATGAGTGGCCCCTTGTGGATGTGAGCGCTAACATGACAGGCTCGGGACTACCTAAAAGGTTTTCGGGAACGTAGATCGCCAGAGGCGGGTCTGTCAATCGGCTCCTGCACGTTGTTGCACGTGCCATGAACTGCGCGGAAGAGAATCCGGCGGCGCTGATCAGCTCAACCGCGTCTGATTACAGTTGGGTATCAACGAAAAGGGTTTCGACGACTTTCTTCGCCCGATGTCACGACGCGGCCGCGCCGCGCGCCTGCGCGGAAAGTCCCCCGGCGCATGAGAGGTTCCGAGAAGTAGCTCCTGATCTCCAAGGACCTTCCGTGGTACACGATCGCGAAGACCGGCGGGTCAGCCGGCGACGGCTCATCACCGGAATCGGCACACTCAGCCTCGGCGGCCTGCTCACCGCCGGCGACCCCAGCTTCGGCGTCACCCTGACGGACGACCCGTCCACCGCCTTCGACCCCGGCACCCACGCCAAGGCGGACGCGCTGTTCGCCAAGGCCAGGACGTGCCGGCTGGCGCCCAGCACGATGCAGGGCCCCTACTACTTCGAGACCGGCGCGATCCGCAGCGACCTGCGCGAGGACCGGGAGGGCGTCCGGCTGCGGCTGGCGATCAAGGTGCAGGACGGCGCCAGCTGCCGGCCGCTGCCCAGAGCCGTGGTGGAGATCTGGCACTGCGACGCCGCCGGGCTCTACTCGGGGGCCGAGTCCGAGTCGCGCGACGCGCTCAAGGACCGGGGCGAGGACGGCAAAGCGCAGATCAACCCCGACACGAAGTTCGCCGACATGAGGCCCACGGACCGCAAGCGTTACCTGCGCGGCGTCCAGATCGCCGACACCGGCGGCGTGGTCCGCTTCACCACCATCTGGCCGGGCTGGTATCCGGGCCGCACCGTGCACATCCACGCGATGGTGGTCGTGGACGACCGGCGCGCCCTGTGCACGGAGCTCATGTTCGACGAGAGCCTCAACAGGAAGGTGCTGTCCCGCCCCCCTTACCTCGGGCACGACCAGGCCCGCGACACCCACAACGGCAACGACCCCGTCTTCAAGGACGACATGCTGGCCCACGTCGTCCAGGACGGCGACGGCTACCTCGCCGTCATCGTGGTGGCCACCGACCCCGACCTGCGCCAGGTCTGACCGGCCGCACCGGCCCCGCGCGGCGGGCGGGGACGGTGCGCGCGGCGTGAGTTCCGGCCGCTCAGTGCGGGCGGCGCGGGCTCGGGTGCGTCAGACGCGGCGCACCACGTGCAGCAGGTACTCCTTGCGGTCGAGCGGGTTGTGGTCGGTGCGCGGGCGGCGCGGGATCGGGCCGCGTACGCGCTCGTACCGGTCGAAGCCGGACTCCAGCACGGCCTCGCCCTGGGTCAGCCCCGGCAGCCGCCGCTCCAGCTCGTGCACCTTGGCCGCCGGGATCAGCCCCTCCACCAGGGAGGAGCGCTGGGTGCGCGGGGTCGCGCCGAGCCGGGCCAGCACGGGCAGCACCGGGCCCAGCGTCTCGGGCGGCAACTCCAGGCGGAAGCGGTGCATCGGCTCGTGCACCGTGGTCCCGGCCTGCCGCAGCGCGTCCATCAGCACCAGCGGGACGAGGTTGCGGAAGTCACCCGCGGTGCTCGACATGCTCTTGTCGAAGCCGCCGCCGGCATGGCTCTGCCTGGCCCAGTAGCCCGAGTGGGTCAGCGTGACCACGCAGTCCCGCATCTCCCAGCCGTGCAGGCCCTGGTGGAGCGTCTCGTGCACCGTCTCCTCGATGGCGCTCATGAACGCGTACGGCAGCGATCCCAGCTCCACCTCCAGCCGGAACTCCACTCCCCCGCCGGTCGGGTCGCCCGCCCCGCCCGGCTCGACGCGCAGGCCGACGGTGGCGAGGAACGGGTTCGGCTCCTTGCCGATCAGCTCGAACGCCGCGCCCGTGCCGGCCGGGCGTTCGACGCAGATGGTGGTGGTCTCGCGGAAGGTGACCTCGAGGCCGAAGTCGTCCAGGAGCGTGGCCTGGATGACCTCCTTCTGCACCTCGCCGTAGAGCGAGACCGACACCTCCTGGCGCACGTCGTCCTGGCGCAGGCCGATCAGCGGGTCCTGCTCGGCGAGCCGGCTCAGCGCGAGGTGCAGCGCGCCCCGGTCGGCGGCGCGGCCTGGCGACACGACGGTCTCCAGCGTGGGCGGCGCGAAGTGCCCGTCGAACGCCTCCTCGCCGCCTGACCTCCGCCCGCCTCCGGACGGCCTGTCGTCTGCGGAGGCCCGCCTGGCGCCGAGGTCCGCGTCAGGCGGATCCTGGTCCTGTAGGCGGGTCAGCCGGTCGCCGATGCGGACGTCGGCCAGGCCCCAGAGGCGGGCGATCCGGCCGGCGGGCGCCTCCTGGCAGCGCACGGCCGTGCCGCCGTCGAAGACGCTGATCGCGGTGACCCTGCCCTCGCGGCCTTTGACACCTTCCCGGCCCCCGGAGTGCTCGCCGTCCTGCGCGCCCCCGCGTCGGTCGTCGAAGCGGAGGCGGTCGCGGGTGCGCAGGGTGCCGCTGAAGATGCGCGCGTAGGCGACCTTCTCCCCCGCCGGGCCGCGCTCGACCTTGAAGACGGTGCCCGACATAGGGGTGTCCGGGTCGTCCTGGGCGGGCGGCAGCAGCTCCCTGACGCCCGCCATCAGCGCCTCCACCCCGGCTCCCGTGATGGCCGAGCCGAAGAAGACCGGGTGCGCCAGGGCCCGGCCGGTCTGGTCCGCGAGCTCGGCACGCAGGCGGGCGGCGGAGATCGAGCTCTCGTCGTCCACGTACGCCGCCAGCAGCGCGTCCTCCTGGGTGGCGAGCACGTTCACCAGGTCCTCGGCGAACGCGGCCTGACCGTCGAACGGCGTGAACGCGGCGGCGCCCGTACCGAGGCCGCAGACCGAGCCCATGGCGACGACGGACGGGGACAGCTTGGCGGCGAGCTCGCGCAGGACGCCGTCATAGCGGGCGCCACGGCGGTCGATCTTGTTGACGAAGACGAGCGTGGGGATGCCGAGCCGGCGCAGCGTGCGCATGAGCACGCGGGTCTGCGCCTGCACGCCCTCCACGGCGGAGACGACCAGGACGGCGCCGTCCAGGACGTTCAGCACCCGCTCCACCTCGGCGATGAAGTCGGGATGGCCCGGCGTGTCGATCAGGTTGACCGTGGTGCCGGCGACGGCGAAGGACACGACCGCGGATTTGATGGTGATGCCGCGCCTGCGTTCCAGGGCCAGGGTGTCGGTCTGGGTGTTGCCCTCATCGACGCTGCCGACCTCGTCGATGATCCCGGCGGCGTGCAGCAGCCGCTCGGTCAGGCTGGTCTTACCGGCGTCTACATGCGCCAAGATTCCCAAGTTGAGCGTACGCAACGAACGTCATGTCCTCTGATCGGCCTACTCCTTCTTTCGCGTGGGACATGGACGTTTGGCGCATCGGGGCTCCTCCGGGTCACTCGGCCACGACGGTGATCGCCGCGGTCGCGGCGGTGAGGCGTTCGGCCGCCTGCCAGCACATCAAACCGTCTCCACGATCGGCAACCGGTTTATGCCACGCCGGTCCGTCATGGGCTAGGGTTTGGACAGTTGCCCAAGTCGCCCGACCAAGTCGCCCGACCAAGTCGCCCGACCAAGTCGCCCGACCAAGCCGTTCGTCCGAAGAGGAGACCATGGCGACCCATTCCGCCGAACGCGGCAGGACCACCCGGCAGCGGCTGCTCGACGCCGCCGTCACCCTCGTCCCCGAGGTCGGCTGGGGCGGCGTGACGACCAGGATGGTCGCCGAGCGGGCGGGGGTGGCGCCCGGCGTGGTCCACTACCACTTCGCCTCCGTCACCGACCTGCTCATCGCGGCCGGGCTCGGCTTCACCACCGCCCTGCTCGACGGCCTCGCCGCCGAACTGGCCGCACGACCGGGCATCGGCGAGGGGATCGACTGGCTGCTCGGCGAGCTGTCGCAGTACAGCGGCGCCGACCCGGCCTCGCTGCTGGTCATGGAGATGTTCCTCGCCTCGACCCGGCTGCCCGAGCTGCGCGAACGGCTCGGGGTGCAGATCGGCGGCTTCCGCGCGGTCGTGGCGTCCTGGCTGACCGCACACGGCTACCGGGGCGACGCCGAGGCCGCGGCCGCGCTGCTGGCGGCCTCGCTCGACGGGATCGTGCTGCACCGGGCGCTCGACCCCGGCCTCGACCCGGCCGCGCTGGCCGGGCCGCTGCGGGCCATGTTCGCCGCCGGACAGACCGCTCCCGACCCGATGAGCGGCCCCCGTACCAGAACGAGGAGGACGGAAGTGTGAAGGCTCTGATCTGCGGCGCCGGCATCGCCGGGCTGACCCTGGCCTGGCATCTCGAACGCGCCGGCTGGGAGGTGGAGCTGGTCGAGCGGGCGGAGGCGTTCCGCGAGGGCGGCTACCTGATCGACTTCTACGGCGCCGCTCTCCTGGTGGCCGAGCGCATGGGGCTGAGGGAGCGGCTGACGGAGGCGCGCCACCCGGTCGACGAGGTCCGTTACGTCGACGGTTCGGGGCGGCCCCGCAGCCGGCTCAGGCTCGGGGCGGGCGGGCTGGAGGGGGTGCTCAGCCTGCTCCGGGGCGACCTGGCCCGGATCATCGCCGACGACGTGCGCGCGCCCGTCACGTACGGGACCAGCGTCGAGGCCGCCGAGCAGGACGGCCGCCGGGTGTTGGTGCGGCTGACCGACGGCACGTCCCGCGAGGTCGATCTGCTGGTGGGCGCGGACGGCGCGCGTTCGCGGGTGCGCGAGCTGGCGTTCGGCGACGTGGCGCCGCGTTATCTCGGGCATCAGGTGGCGGCCTGCGTCCTGACGGACGCGGAGCTGAGCCGCCGGGTGGGCGTCCGCTACCAGATGCTCACCGAACCGGGGCTCATGGCGGGCGCGTACGCGCTGGGCGACGACCGGCTCGCGCTGCTGTTCCTGCGCCGTGAGCCCGACCCCGAGCTGCCCGCCGACCCCGCCGCCGCGCTGCGCCGCCACTTCGGCCACCTCGGCTGGATCCTGCCGGACGTGCTGGCGCGCTGCCCCGAGCCGCCCGCCCTCTACCACGACACGGTGACGCAGGTGGTGATGGAACGCTGGCACCGGGGCCGGATCGTGCTCCTGGGCGACTCCTGCCAGGCGGTGTCGCTGTTCGCCGGGCACGGGGCGTCCATGGCCATGGCGGCGGCGTGGATCCTGGCCGACGAGCTGACGTCCGACGCGGTGGATCCGGCCGACGCGCTGGTCCGCTACCAGGAGCGGATGGAGCCGGTCATCTCGGAGGTGCAGCGGTTCGGCCGGCGGTTCATACAGTGGATGGCCCCCTCACACCGGTGGCGCATCGTGGCCCGCGACCTGATCCTCAGGCTGGCCGGGCTCCCCGGGGGCGAGCGCCTGTTCGTCAACGCGCTGAGCCAGGGCGGGCACAACCTCATCCCACCGCAGCACACCACCGTCTCACCCTCCTGACCCCGCGCCACGCTCCCGGTCTCACCCTCCTGACCCCGCGCCACACCCTTGCTCTCACCCTCCTTCACCCGCCGCCCAGCGGGTGCGCAGCCAGGCGGCGTCGCCTTGACGAACACGCGCCGCCCGCCGTCGAGGGTGAGCACGCCGAGGACGCCGTACGAGCAGCCGCCCCGCCGCGGCTCGAACCCCCGTACGGCGCCCAGCCGGCGCTCGGCCTCCGCTACCAGCGGGGCGGGCAGGCCGGCCCGGTCATGCCGCCGGTCCCATCTCCCCGGGACGCTCAACCTCCTCCTCCCGGTCCTTGCGCTCCAGCGCCTGCTGGGCGTTCCGGAAACGGGCACAACGCGCTTCGAGTTCGCGCTCGTCTTCGAGCCACTGTTCGATCATGGTCCTCGACGGGATCACACGCCAACGGCCTTCGCGAGCGACTTGGCGCGAACTTTTCACGCCAGCAACTCGACCGTGCCCCGTTCCCCGTCCACCCTGATCCGGTCCCCGTCGCGCAGCCGCATGGTGGCGTTGCCGGTGCCGACCACGGCCGGGATGCCGAGCTCGCGGGCCACGATCGAGGCGTGCGACAGCGGGGCGCCCATGTCGGTCACGACCGCGGCCGCGCGCGGGAACATCGGCGTCCAGCCCACGTTCGTCAGCGTCGTGACCAGGATCTCGCCCGGTTTGAGCCGTTCGCCGTCCTCTGGCCCCGCGATCACCCTGGCCACGCCCTCGACCACGCCGGGCGCGCCGGGGAAGCCGGTCACGGTGTCGCTCACCGGCGTCCCCGGGCCGCGGGCGTCGTACACGTCGGCCCTGCGTCCGGGATCGGCCGCCCAGCGCACGGGGTCGAAGTGACCGACGATCAGCACGGGGTAGGGCGGCAGAGCGGCGTAGCGCTCGTGGGTGGCCCGCCGCGACGGCACCCGCTCCAGCGCGGCCCGGTCGCCGCGCAGCAGGTCGAGCAGTTCCTCCAGGTAGAGGTGGAACACGTCGTCGCCGGCCCCGGTCAGCTCGCCGGCGCGGACGGTGAACGCCCGCAGCACCCAGAACGCGCGCATCGTCTCCGACCGGGTGCTCTCCCGATCGCGTACGACGGCGTTCCAGCGCCGCACCCTGGCCCGCATCCGGGCCTGCTTGCCCGGATACCGCTGGGCGAAGCGCGCCCAGGCCGCCTCGCGCGCCTTCCGCTGCCGGGCGAGCAGCGCCTGGGTGTCGGCCCCGAGGTCGCGCAGGCCCGCGAGCTGGGCGTCGATCCAGGCGGGGTCCTCGCCGGGCCGCGGGATGGAGACCTCGAACTCGTGGGGGCCGCGATGCCCGTAGCCCCGGGCGAACTCGTCCCTGGTGATCTCGCCGCGGGCCAGCCTGGACAGGCCCATGACCGGGCCCATGCTGGCCAGCTCGCCCTCGGCGTTGACGCCGGTGAGCATGGCCTCGGCGTCGGCCTCGCCCATCATCCGGTAGAGCCGGTCGCGGGTGTAGACGAGCGTGGAGCCGCCCTGGCGGCCGGCCGCCTCCAGCATGCGGCAGGCGGTGACCAGGTGCGGCCGGATCTCCCGTTCCCACAGGTCGGCCAGCTCGGCGCCGGACGTGGTGGCGGCCACGCGGTCGCGCAGCTCCTCGCAGCGCCGCCGCGAGGTGTCCAGGAACGCGCGCATGCCCTTGAGGTTCTGCCGCACCCGGCCCTGCAGGCGTACGGCCATGGGCAGGACACGTCTGATGATCTCCCAGCGGGACGCCGGCACGCGCGGCACCTCCAGGCCGGGCGGCAACTTGCCGAAGACCTGCTCGACGGCGCTGAGCCGGCCGCTCATGCCCAGGGCGCCGGCGATGGAGTGGACGACGCTCAAGTTCATGTAGAACCGGCCGCCGATGTTGCCCACCAGGTCGAAGCCGGGGATCGAGGCGGCAGACATGGCCTCGCCGATGAACAGCCGCACGTACGACCAGGTGATCGGGGTCATCACGTCGGGGATGGCCTCGCCCAGGTTGCCGCCGGTCCACAGGTAGTCGCCCTTGAGGCTGTCGTTCCACTCCTCCAGCGGGGGCCTGATGCCGGTGATCGGGCGGGCCTGGACGATGGCGAAATCGCCGTCGCGCCGGGTCCATTCCACGTCCATGGGGGTGCCGTACAGGTCCTGGACGCGCGCGCCGAGCGCGGCCAGCCGCACGGCCTCGGCGTCGTCCAGGACGGCCGCGTCGCGCAGGCCGGCGGGGACCGGCCGTTCCTCGGTGCCCGTCTCGGTGCGTACGGTCATGACCTGCTTGTCGCCCAGCCGCGCGGAGGTGACCGCGCCGCCGGACACCACGATCGTGTCCGGCGTGACCTGACCGCCGACGACCGCCTCGCCCAGCCCCCACGAGGCGTTGATCACGGTGTCGTCGCGGGCGCCGGTGACGGGGTCGGCGGTGAACATGACGCCGGCCGCGTCGGCGTCGACCAGCTCCTGCACCACCACGGCCAGGGCCACGTCGTCGTGCGGCACGCCGTTCGTGTCACGGTAGGCGATGGCGCGCGGGTTCCACAGGGAGGCCCAGCAGCGCCTGACCGCGTCGAGGAGGGCGTCGCCGCGGATGTTGAGGTAGGTGTCCTGCTGGCCGGCGAACGACATGTCCGGCAGGTCCTCGGCGGTGGCCGACGAGCGCACGGCCACCGGGACGTCCCGGCCGAGCGCCTCGTACGCGCGCAGGATCTCGCCGGCGATCGGGCCGGGCACCTCGTGGGCGGCGAACAGCGCCGGGATGGAGCCGGGATCGGCGGCGGCGGCCCGCAGGATCTCGTCCTGGAAACCGGCCACGAACGCGCGGTAGGCGGCGGTCGTGACGTGGAAACCGCCGGGGACAGGCAGCCCGGCCCTGGTCAGCCTGGCCAGGGAGGCGCCCTTGCCGCCCGCGGTCGCGAGGTCGGCGGCGGCGTCGTCGAGGGGGATGACGGCCTTCATCTCGCCCGCTCCCCCGTGCTCGGTGACCCGGTTCTCTGCGGCTCGGCGCCCAGGGACGCCGCGAGCTTGCGCCCGGCCAGGTCGGCCGCGGCGTCGAGGAAGTCGAGGGTGGCGCCCGCGACGGCCTTCGCGGCGGCGGCGTCCAGGGGCCGGCCCGTGCTCATGGCCCGCTCGATGGTGTCGGCCACCAGCTCGGCGACGCGGTCGTCGGACGGCCTGCCCCCGTCGGGCAGTTCCTCAGGGGACTCCTCGGGCGGCCCGTCGGTCAGTCCGCCAGGAAGGAACAAGAACCCGTACACGATCGAGGTGATCACCCGCACGTGGTGGCCGGGCTGCTCGCGCACCGCGCCGAGCTCGATCAGCCGGGCCACGTAGTCCTCGAAGGGCCCGTCGATGCGCAGCCGCGCCGTGTTCGCCCGCTTCTGGCGGGTCAGCTTGCCGAGCACCTCGGAGTCGCCGCTCAGCACCGCGTGCAGCAGCGGCCGGCGCAGCAGCGCCCGGGAGAACTCGCCGAACAGCTCGGCCGGCGTGGCCGGCTCCCGGCCGCGGACCGCCTCGACCAGGCTGACCCGCTCGCGCCGCAGCAGTGCGGCGAAGATGTCGTCGCGGGTCTTCCAGTGCAGGTAGATGGTGCCCTTGGCGACCCCCGCCCGCTGCGCGATGTCGTCGATCGTGGTCTTGTCGTAGCCCCAGCGCAGCACCAGCTCGGCGACCGCGTCGAGGATCCGGTGCGCCCGTTCGATCTGGCGCGCCGGATCCTGCGGCGGTCTTCCCGCTCTCGCCATACGTCTCACCCCATTTGTTTGACTGGATGAGACTATTTGGTCATTTAATCAACGGCAAGTTTGCCGAGCAGCGTCTCGGCCTGCGGGGCGAAGGCGGTGTCCCCGGTGTCGACGGCCGTGGCCAGCAGCCGGCGGGCCAGATCGAGGTCGCCGCGCTCGTACCGGATCTCACCGAGCCGGTACGCGGCCTCGGCCACCAGGTCGTCCTGCCGGCTCAGCCCCAGCGTGAGCTCGTAGTAACGCAGCGCCCCGTCGCGGTCTCCCAGCCAGTAGCACAGCTCGCCCAGGTGCGCCGCGGCCATCCCCGACTCCGAGTCGCCCGCGTCGATGACCCGCTGGTACCAGGTGAGCGCCTCGGGGAAGTCCCGCTCCCGCTTGGCCAGCGCGCCCAGGTACATCGCGCCCAGCGCGCTGGTGTGCCCCTCGCTCTCCTCGACGGCCCTGCGGTACCACTCGCGCGCCCGTTCCTCGTCCTCGTCGTGGTAGGTCCGGCCGATCGCGACCATCGCCCGCGCGGCGAGGTCGGCGTCCCCGGCGTCCAGCACCCGCAGGTACACCTGCCGGCCCTCCTCCACCTCGCCGGTCTCGACCAGCGTCTGCGCGAAGACGCTCAGCGCGGTCGGCTCGCCGCTCTCCGCCGCCGCGCGCAGCGTGCGCAGCGACGCCTCGGTGTCGCCCTGGCTGCCCTGCAGCATGCCGAACAGGCTGCCGAACACCCCCTGCCCGGGGCTGTCGGCGTCGCCCGCCTGCCGCTCGGCCAGGTCGTAGAAGGCCGCGGCGTCGCCCTCCGCGTCGAGCAGCGACAGCAGCCTGCCGCCGGCCACGAACCTGACGTCGGGGTCGTCGTGGTCCTTCAGCCCCTCGTAGATCGCGCGGGCCTGGTCCGTCCGCTCCAGCTCCTCCAGCCGCGCGGCGATGCGCAGCTCGGTGAAGGGTCCCGGGCCGGCCAGCTCGTAGTACGCCCGCACGGCCGCCGGGTCCTCGCACAGGTCGCCCAGCTCCCAGGCCTGCTCCTTGACCTGCTCGCCGGCTCGCTCGCCGGTCGGGCCCGTCATCGACAGCACCTCGACGGCCAGCGCGTGCTCACCGCGCCGGCACGCCTGGTAGGCGAGCGCCTCGAGGTTGTTCATCGCGGTCTGGGCGAAGTCGCCGTGGCCGCCGGTGGCCACGGTGGCGAACGCCCGCGCCGCGCCGAGGTGGTCGCCGTCCTCGTGCAGCCAGACGCCCAGCAGGACGCCGCCTCTCGCCGCGGTGCCCGGGTCGTCGCCCGACTCCACGGCCAGGCGCAGCTCCCGGTCCGCCCCGGCGGCGTCGCCCAGGTCGCGCAGGGTCACGGCGAGGTCCACCCGGATGGGCGGCGTGGTGCCGGGGAACCCGGTCTCGACGCCCTTGACGTACAGCAGGGCCGCGTCCGGCAGGTCGCCCATGGCCTTGCGGGCGTCGCCCCAGGTCCAGTAGGCCAGCGCCACGGTCTCGGGATCGCCGGTGCCGGCCGCCAGCTCGGCCTGCGCCACGAGGGCGTCGAAGTCCTCCCGCTGACGCAGGTGGACGAGCAGCCTCTGGTGGCAGTCCAGGTCGCCGGCCGCCGCGCCCTCGGTCAGCAGCCGCCGTGCCTCGCCGGACTCGCCGCGTTCCTCCAGCAGCTCGGCGACGAGCGAGGCGGTGGCGGGCAGGGCGGCGCGGGCGGCCTCGATCGCGCCGCCGAGGTCGCCGCGGCGGCGGCGGACGGTGGCGAGGTAGCGCCAGGCGGTCTCGGCCGTCGCCTCGACCTCGGTGGCCGGCAGCAGCCACCGCTCGGCCCGGCACTGGTCGCCGGCGTTCGACAGGATCCCGCCCAGCTCGATCCCGGCCCGCGCGGCGAGCTCGGGCTCGCCCAGCTCGGCCACCAGCCGGAAGAGCGGCTCGGCCGCCTCGGCGCCGGACTCCAGGCCGTGCGCCAGCAGCTCGCGCAGGGGCTCCGTCCGGTCCGGCACGGGCAGCTCGGACAGCGGGCCGCGCAGGCCGTCCACCTCGCCGGCCTGGATCGCGAGCAGCACCTTCGCGATGAGCTCCGAGCCGGTCCGCCCGGCCAGCGCCGCCAGTGCGCCCTCCCGGTCGCCCTCCGCCGCCAGCAGCCAGGGCAGGTCTTCCTCGTCACCCCGCCCGAGCAGGTACGCGGCCACGGCGGCGCGGAACGGATCCTCCTCCTGCGCCGCGGCCCGCTCCAGCGCGAAGCGCGCGGCGTCGGCCTCCGGCGTCCCCAGCAGGCAGCGGCCGGCGGCCAGCATCGTCTCGGGCTCGGACCCGGGATCGACGGCCGCCCCCAGCTCGAACGCCGCCTTCGCCCCCTCCAGGTCCCCCGTCTCGGCCAGCAGGCCGCCGAGCAGCCTCTGGGACTCGCCGCTCACGCGCGGCGGCGCGGCCTCCATGGCGGCCAGCGCCGCCCGCGGGTCGCCGTGGTCGCGCAGGAACGTGGCCAGGTGCAGCGTCGCGTCCGCGCCGAACCTCCCGGCCAGCAGCTCGCGCGCCTCCTCCGCCCGGCCGCAGGCCACGAGGGAGTCGCCGATCATCAGGCTCAGATCACGGTCGCCGTCCGCTCCCGGCACCCGGGTCAGCGTCTCGACCGCCTCGGCGTGCTCGCCCAGTTCGCGCAGGATCTGGCCGGCCGAGCGCAGCGCCACGCCGTTCAGGTGCTCGTCCTCGCCCAGCGCCCCCATGAGCGCCGCCACCGCGCCGCGCCGGTCCCCCGCGTCGGAGCGCAGCGCGCCGAGGTAGCAGCCGGCCCGCTGCCGCTCGTCCCGCGGCGCGCCGACCGCGGCGGCCAGCGCGAGCGCCCCGTCCGCGGCGGCCGTCGCGCCCAGGCGCCGCCAGGCGTGCGCGCTCTCCATGGCCAGCGCCGTCGCCATCACGGCCGGGACCTCCTCCTGCGGGAAGGCCCGCCGCGCGGCCTCGAAGTCCTCGTCGAGCAGCAGCGCGCCGAACCCGCCGACCTCGTCGGAGGCCAGGGCGAGCGCGGCCCGCGCGGCCTCGACGTCGTCGAGCCTGACCCGGGTGAACGCCAGCGGCAGCGCGGCGCGGTCCTGCCTCCCCTCCGCGATCAGCCGTTCGTGCAGGCGGCAGGCGGCCAGCAGGTCGCCCTGCCGCTCGTACACGCCGACCAGCCCGGCGGCGGCCTCGACGCGCAGCCCCCTGTGCGTCGTGCTCTCCAGCACCGACTCGTACGCGGCCCGCGCCTCGGCCGGGTCGTCCTCCTCGACCAGCCCGGCCAGGTGGTGCGCCACCCACGGCGCGAGCGCGGGATGCCCGTCCGCCCTGGCCCGGCGCAGCAGCTCGACGGCCTGGTCCGCGCCCGTGGGCATGTCCTTGCGGAGCAGCGCCGTGTACGACAGCGCCAGCGGGTCCCCGCTGTCCGCCGCCCGGGTGAACATCTCCGACGCCTTCGACAGGTCGTACCCGATCGAGGCCAGCACCTGGGCGAACACGGCGGTGCCGATCGCGGCGGCCGCCGGGTCGGGATGCGCGGTGGCGGCCTCGTAGCGGACCAGGCCCTCCTCCCTGCCGAGCCGCTGGTGGGCGAGTATCGCGGCCAGCACGGGATGCGGCTCCGCGCCCGACTCGCGCACCAGGTGCAGCAGGAAGGTCGCGTGCAGCCCCTCCAGCACGTCCTCGCCCTCGGCCACGTACGCGAGCAGCTCGTCGGCCTGCTCCCGGTCCCCTTCGCCCATCTCCAGCTCGGCCAGCACCACCATGGCCCGCGACGACTGGACGGGCGCGCCGGAGTCGACGGCTCCGCGCAGCAGCCGCCTGGCCTCGCCCAGGTCCCCCTCCCGCAGCCGGGCCAGGCCGTCGTCGATGTCCTGGAACGCCTGCTCCTCGACGGGGTCGGCCAGCGGCTGCTGCCTGGCGGCGTGCTCCAGCAGCAGCGCGGCCTTGAACGAGGTGTCGGGGTCGTCGCTCCCGGCCGCCAGCCGGACCAGCTCCATGACCTCGTCGCGTACCTCAGGATGACCGTCGTGCAGCAGGCCGAGCAGCGTGACGCAGATCGAGGCCCACTCGTTCTCGCCGGCCTCCAGCACGGCGCGCAGCTCGGTCAGCGCCTCGGCGGCTTCTCCCGCCTCGGTGTGCATCTGGGCCAGGCAGGCGTGCGCCTCGACGGCGTACTCGCGCTGGCCGCTGACGATCACCCGGTGGAAGATCGCCCTGGTCTCTGCCACGTCCCCGAGCTGCGCGGTCACCTTGGCCAGCTCGATCAGCGAGGGGAGCCGGAACTCGGGCCTGGGGTCCTCGGCGGCCACCCGGTAGGCGGCCGCGGCCTCGGCGTACTCACCGAGGTCCACCAGCACCGCGCCGAGCAGGCTGTGCGCCATGGCCAGGTGGTCGGGGTGGCCGACGGCGATGGCGTGCTCGCACACCTCGCGGGCCGCGCCGAACTCGCCGTCGTCGGCGTACGCCCGGTACAGCTTGAACGCCGACAGCGACACCACTTCGGGGTCGCCGCAGGTCAGCAGCGCCCGGTAGTCGTCCTCGTCCTCGGCCACCTCGTACAGGTCCCCGGCCGAGGCCGGATCCTGCTCGAAGTCGGGCAGCTCCAGCCTGGCGGCCAGCTCCGCCACCGAGGGGCTGTCGGACCTGCGGGCCCGCTCCAGTGCCGCCTGCGCGCCGGGTTCGTCGCCCAGTTGCGTGAGCACCAGCACGAGGGCGGTGTCCGCGAGCGCGGCCACCTCGAAATCCGCCCCGTCCGAGGCGATCATCAGCACGCGGTGCGCGGCCGCCCACTCCTTCGCCGTCACGAGCATCATCCCCATGGCGATGGCCGAACGCTGCCCGAACACCGGGTCGCCCGACTGGATCACCGACCGGTGCGCCGCCTCCGCGCCCTCCAGGTCCCCCTGCTCGTGCAGCAGCCCGGCCAGCAGATGGGACGCCTCCGGGTCACCCGTGGCCGCGATCTGCCTGAACAGCACGGCGGCCTGGTCGAGATCTCCCGCTTTCCAGTGGCTCATGGCCGCGTCAAGCTGCTCCGACGCCATCATTCACTCCAAGGTCATCCAACAATGTGAAAAAGCTACACATGTGTCACGCGCGTCACAGCGCATTCCGAGATCTCCCGTCCTCACGCGGGGAGCCCGGGGAGCGCCGTAGCGTAGTGCTCATGGGCAAGGCGTTCTGGATCGATCAGGAGTTCGACAGGGACCGCGACGGGCGCTATGCCGTACACGTTCGCAAGAACCTTGACGAGTTCGAGTGGGGTGACATCGCGCCGGTGCGCTTCGCCTGCACGGCGTGGCGGCTGGCCGCGCCGCCGTTCCTCGACCCCGGCTACGTGCGGTGGGACCGGCGCGTCCTGGAGGCGACCTGCCACCGCAACACCTGGGACGGCACCCTCTACGCGCGGGTCAGGGTCGTCTCGCCGCTGCCGGAGGAGCTGCGGCGCTCGCGGACGTGGTGGCGCGACCGCGGCTGGCTGGGCTGGCAGGAGACCTTCGGCCAGTACGTCGAGCCGACCCAGCAGGACCTGGCCAGGATCCCGTTCCTGCGCGCCTCCCTCCTCGTCGAGGCGCCGGTGCCGCTGGACGACCTGCCGCCCGAGCCCGAGGGACCGCACGAGGAGGTCGAGCGACGCGCGCACCGGGCGGTGACGGTGCTGGCCCGCGAGCTCAACGCGCTGGTGTCGCCGGTGCTCGACCAGCTCGGGCCGATGTACTGATCCCCGAGGGCAGCGCTACTCCGAGCATGGCCGATACTCCTGTGGGTAACAGACGCCCATGAGAAAGCCTCTCGTGGCGCTGGCGCTGGTCCTCGTGCCGGTCTCGGCCGCCACCGGCTGCGCCGTGGACACCCGGGCCCCCGCACGGGCGGCCGAGCGCTTCCACGCCGCGATCTCCGCCCACCAGGAGGCCGCCGCGTGCGCGATGCTCACCCGCCAGACCGCCGAGAAGCTGCCCGGCCGCGGCCAGACCTGCGCCGACGCGCTGCAGGAGCTGGGACTCGGCCCCGGCGGCGGGGTCACCGCGGTGAGCGTGTGGGGTGACGAGGCGCAGGTCCGGCTGCGCGGCGACACGCTCTTCCTGCGCCACTTCAGCGACGGCTGGCGGATCAGCGCGGCCGGCTGCAGCCCGGTGCGCGACCTCCCGTACGAGTGCGAGGTGGAGGACTGATGCGGGTGATGTTCGTGCTGACCCTGCTGGTGATCGTGCTCGGGCTGGCGAGCTTCTTCGCGATCGGATGGTCGAGACTGTGAGACGGGTCAAGGAGAACGCGCTGTCGCTGACGTTCCTGGTGCTGTT
Source organism: Nonomuraea fuscirosea (assembly GCF_035917475.1). Taxonomy (NCBI): domain Bacteria; kingdom Bacillati; phylum Actinomycetota; class Actinomycetes; order Streptosporangiales; family Streptosporangiaceae; genus Nonomuraea; species Nonomuraea fuscirosea. Next base: position 7,516,154 of record NZ_CP109074.1, read on the forward strand.
CCTGCTGGCGCTGGGCGGGCAGGCCGTGGCCGGGCTGCTGCAGTTCAACGACCAGCAGGTGGCCGAGGGCGCCGAGCCGGTCTCGCTGGCGCGGTTCGTGCTCTCCTCGTCGTTCGCGGTGGACGTGGCCGAGAACTGGCAGTCCGAATACCTGCAGTTCTTCCTGTTCATCATGCTCACCGTCTGGCTGGTCCAGAAGGGCTCGCCCGAGTCCAAGGAGCCCGGCGAGGAGGGGGCGGAGTCGGACGAGGAGCAGCGGATCGGCCCGCACGCGGGGCCCGGCTCCCCGCGCTGGGCCAGGGTCAAGGGGATGCGGCTGTGGCTGCTCAGCAACTCGCTCGGGATGGTGATGGGCGCCGTCTTCCTGCTCTCGTGGCTGGCGCAGTCGGTGGCGGGGCAGGCGGCGTACAACGCCGAGCGGCTCAGCGACCTACGCGATCCGGTCACCTGGGGCTCGTACGTCACCTCGCCGGAGTTCTGGAACCGGAGCCTGCAGAACTGGCAGTCGGAGCTGCTGGCCGTGCTGTCGATGGTGGTGCTGTCGATCTATCTGCGTCAGCGGGGCTCACCGGAGTCGAAGCCGGTCGGGGCGCCGCACGCGTCCACCGGGGTCGAGGGCTGACCGGTGACCACGGCGACGACGCGGGTGCCCGGTGCGAGGACGCCCCGCCGGGCCAGGTCGACGATCCCGTAGAGCATCTTCGCCACGTAGATCCGCTCGACCGGATGCCGCTCGACGAACGCGTCCAGGGCCGGCGTCGAACGCGCGTACCCGCCGAAGTGGTAGCCGAGCTCGATCGACCAGTTCGGCCACGTACGTCCATATGCCTCCCGCTGCAGCCTGGCCACCTCCTCCCGCAGGAAGCCGCCGCCCTTCAGCACCGCGAACCCGAGCGCCCGCCTGCCTGCGGCGAGCCCCGCCGAGATGCCCGCCAGGGTGCCGCCGGTGCCGACCGGGCAGCAGATGACGTCGTAGTCGCCGTTGATGTCGCCGTCGATGTCGCCGTCGATGTCGCCGTCGATCTCCCCCGGCAGCTCGGCGCAGCCGCGTACGGCCGCCGCGTTGCTCCCGCCCTCCGGCAGGATCACCACGTCCTCGCCCCACCGCGCCCGCAGCCCCGCCAGCACCTCCTCGGTGTGCTTGCGCCGGTAGGAGGCCCGGTCGAGGTAGGTGAGCGTCATGCCGCAGGCCGCGGCGCGGGCCAGTGAGGGGTTGAGCGGCAGGTGCTCCTCGCCCCTGATGACCCCGATCGTCTCGATGCCGTGGCGCGCCCCCGCCTCGGCCACGGCCCTGATGTGGTTGGAGTAGGCGCCGCCGAACGTGAGCAGCCGCGCGTGCCCGAGGTTGTAACGGAGTTTGCGCGGTTTGTTGTCGTCGTGCCGCAGGAACACGCGGACCTGACCGAGCCCTGAGTCCAGCAGCTCCTCCATGGCGCTAGTCTACGGTCGGGCCTTTGTTGAGGAGTGTTCGATTATGGGCGTTGTTGAAGCTTTCCGTGCCGCGTACGGCGCGTCCCCTCAGACCGTCTGGCGTGCGCCCGGCAGGGTCAACCTCATCGGCGAGCACACCGACTACAACGACGGCTTCGTGCTCCCGTTCGCGGTGCCGTGGGGCGTGACGGCGGCCCTGACCCCGCGCACCGACGGCACCATCCGCCTGCTCTCCCTCCAGGCCCCCGGCGAGCCGGTCACCATGGCCACCCGCGAGGAGTCCGAGGGCTGGACCCGCTACGTCGTCGGCGTCCTCGCGATGCTCGGCGACCGGGTCGAGGGCGCCGACATCGCGATCGACGGCGACGTCCCGCGCGGCGCCGGGCTGAGCTCCAGCGCCGCCCTGGAGGTGGCCGTCGCCTCCGCGCTCAACGACGTGCACGAGCTGGGCCTGACGCCCATGGAGCTGGCCCTGCTCAGCCAGAAGGCGGAGAACGACTTCGTCGGCATGCCCTGCGGCATCATGGACCAGGCCGCCTCCGCGCTGGGCCGGGAGGGGCACGCGCTGTTCCTCGACTGCCGCTCGCTCGGTTCCCGCAACATCCCGCTCGACCTGGCCGCGCACGGGCTGAGCGTGCTCATCATCGACACGCAGGTGCACCACGAGCACGCGGGCGGCGAGTACGCCAAGCGCCGCGCCGAGTGCGAGTCCGCGGCCCGCAAGCTCGGCGTCCCCGCCCTGCGCGACGTCACCGACCTGGCCGGGGCCCTCGACCAGCTGCGCGGGGACGAGCGCAAGCGCACGATGCACGTCGTGACGGAGAACCACCGGGTCGAGGCGCTGATCGGCCTGCTGCGGGCCGGCCAGGTCACCGAGATCGGCGCCCTGCTGAACGCCTCCCACCTGTCGCTGCGCGACCAGTACGAGGTGTCGTCGCCCGAGCTGGACCTGGCGGTGGAGGCCGCGATCAGGGGCGGGGCGCGCGGCGCGCGGATGACGGGCGGCGGCTTCGGCGGCTCGGCCATCGCGCTGGTGCCGGACGAGCGGCTGGACGACGTGCGGGCCTCGGTGACGGCCGCCTACGCGGAGCGGGGCTTCCAGGAGCCGCGCTTCCTGCCCGCCACCCCGGCCGCCGGTGCCCACCGCCTCTCTTGACGCTGCCTCTCTGATCAGTGTCCGGTTTCGCCTAAACTAAGTGGAGCGTTGTTCCGATCGATCGATCGTCGGAGCCCGGTCCGCTTCGTCGGCGAAGGAGAGCACGGTGCCCACCACAGGCCAGCCCGGCGAGATGCCGGTCAGGAGCAAGCGGGCCGACGCGCGGCGCAACCAGCAGACGCTGCTGGCCGCCGCCGCCGAGGTGTTCGTCGCCTCGGGTGTCGACGCGCCGATCCGGGAGATCGCCGCGAAGGCGGGCGTCGGGGTGGGGACGATCTACCGTCACTTCCCGTCCCGGGCGGACCTCATCGTCGCCGTCTACCGTCACCAGGTCGAGGCGTGCGCGGAGGCCGGTCCGGTGCTGCTGGCGGAGACCGGCTCCCCGTACGAGGCGCTCCGCCGGTGGATCGACCTCTTCGTCGACTTCCTGGTCACCAAGCACGGGCTGGCCAAGGCGATGCAGTCCGACAGCAACGGCTTCGCGACGCTGCACGCCTACTTCCTCGACCGCCTGGAGCCGGTCGCCGCGCACCTGCTCGACGCCGGGGTGGAGGCGGGCGAGATCGAGCCGGGCACGCGCGCGTACGAGCTGATGCGCGGCGTCGGCGACCTGTGCGTTGACCACGGCAGCGACCCGCGCTACAACCCCCGCCACCTGATCGACCTCGTCTTCAGGGGACTGCGGCGCGCCTCCTGAGCGCCGCCGTCACTTGAGAACCGCGGTCATGGCACGACGACCAGACGTCTGCCGCGCAGGTCGGTGCGTCGCCAGGCGGACTCGACCGCGCTCAGCGGGACCTTCTCCACCGCGAAGGTGAGCTCGCCGGAGCGGGTCCACGCGACGATCCGCCCGTACACCTCGCCCATGGTGCCGGGGTCGAGGTTTCTGGCCGCGCCGTAGATCTCGACCCCTGAGGTACGCAGGCTGTCGGCGGAGAGGGTCAGCCGCGCCCCGGCCGACTCGCCGACCTGCACCACCCGGGTCGGCTTCGGGAAGGCGAAGGACTCCGGCGTCAGCGAGCGCAGCAGGATCTCGGTGGGCCTGCCCCAGAGGAAGTCCACGACGACGTCGTAACCGTCGCCCCTCGCCTCCGTGTACGCCCGCGCCAGCGCGTCGTCCTGGACGGCCGTGTTGATCACCGTGTCGGCGCCGAGGTCCAGCACCTCACGCAGTTGCCCCTCATCGCGGCCGGTGGCGACGATCCGGCCGGCGCCGAGCAGCCGGGCCACCTGGACCGTGAGCCGCCCGGCCACCCCCGTGGCGCCCTGCACCAGCACCGTCTCGCCGGGCACGAGACCCGCCGCGGTCGTCATGGACATGCCGGTGACGGCGGAGCCGAGCACCGCCGCGACCTCCGGCTCGATCCCGTCGGGGACGGGAACGTACGCGCCGCGCGCCACCACGGTCCGCTCGGCCAGCGCGCCGTAGGGGGCGCGCGGGCGGCCGAAGCCGACGAGGGTGCCGTCCGGCAGTGTCCCGATGCCGTCGAAGACGGGGATCAGCGGGAACCGGGCGAGGTATCCGCCGCTGGCGTAGTGGGTCCCGGCCGCGAAGGCCTTGTCGACGTTCTCGACCGCGACCGCCCTGACCTCGACGATCACCTCGTCCGCGGCGGGCACCGGGTCCGGGAAGTCCTCGAACCGGGGCACGCCGCCGATCTCGTGCAGCACCGCTGCCTTCATGTCAGCTCCTCTCTATCACCGATAGGGAGGACCCTAGCACTGATAGAGTGCCCTGGGAGGTGCCGACTTTGGCCTTGGACAGACAGCGGATCGTCACCGAAGCGATAGCACTGCTGGACGCGGAAGGTCTCGACGGCGTGACCACGCGCAAACTGGCCACCCGGCTCGGGGTGCGGTCACCGACCCTCTACTGGCACTTCCCGAACAAGGCGGCCCTCGTCACCGCCATCGCCGAGGAGATCCTCGAAGAGCAGTTCCCCGAGCTGACGCGGCCCGAGCCGGAGGAACGCTGGCAGGACTGGCTGAGCGGCCTGGCCACCCGGCTGCGCCGCGCGCTGCTGGCCCATCCGGACGGCGCCAGGATCGTCTCGGCGTCCCAGCTCTCCCTCAAGATGGCGGCGATCTCGGAGCTGGCGATGAGCACGCTGGTGGAACGCGGCTTCGCGCTGCGGCAGGCCCGTCTGATCGTGCTGACGGTGGAGCGCTTCACCCTCGGGTTCGTCCTGGAGGAGCAGTGGCCCCGGCCCGAGGCGGGCAGCGGGGAGGACTTCGACCTGGCCGCGTACGGCGCGATGTTCCCGACCGTCATGGCCGGCGTGACCGACTACTTCCAGCCCGGCCGCACCGTCGACGACCTGTTCCAGGACTGCCTGCGGATGGTCATCGAGGGACCTCCGGCGGCGCCCTGACCGGCGGTGGCGTCACAGGGGGTGGGAAGTGCGGCGGGCGGCGCTGTTACGGAGGCGGGAAGGTGGGCGGGCGGCGCTGTTACGGAGGCGGGAAGGTGGGCGGGCGGCGCCGTTACAGGGGCGGGAAGGTGGGCGGGCGGCGCTCCAGGAAGCTGGCCACGCCCTCGGCGAAGTCCGGCCGGCCGAAGGAGGCGAGCATCTCCTGGGTGGCCGCCTTGGCCGACTCCTCCAGCGTGGTGTCCCAGTCGTGCCACACCTGCCGCTTGATCACCGCCATGGACGCCGGCGAGCTGTGCACCGCCAGTTCGGCGGCGTAGGCGCGGGCCTGGTCCAGCAGTTCGGCCCCCGGCACGGCCCGGTTGGCCAGCCCCAGCTCGTACGCCTCCCGCCCGGAGAACACCCGCCCCGACAGCAGGACGTCCATCGCCCGCTGCTGCCCCATGACGCGCGGCAGCACCCAGGACAGCCCGTACTCGGCGACCAGCCCGCGGCGCGGGAAGGCCGTCGTCCACTTGGCCTCCTCGGCGGTGAAGACGAGGTCGCAGACGAGGGCGTGCACCATGCCGAGGCCCGCGCAGGCCCCGTTGACGGCGGCGATGATCGGCTTGGCGATGGTCGTGGGGAAGGTGTTGGGACGGGGGTCGGGGGCCTCGTCGTACGAGCCGGTCTGGATGGCGGTCAGCGTCTTGAAGTCGGCTCCCGAGCAGAACCCCCGGCCCGCGCCGGTGACCACCACGGCCCGTACCCCGGGATCCTGCTCCGCCTCCGCCAGCAGGTCGAAGTAGCGCCGCCCCATCGCGTCGGTCCACGCGTTGAGCGTGTCGGGCCGGTTGAAGGTCAGCGTGAGCACGCCCTTGTCGTCGAGCGTCGAGAGCACCAGATCCGCCATGCCCCTAACAGAACCATGTTCTAGCCCAGGAAGGCAAGGATACGGTGGTCCCATGGAGCGGCATCTGGCGTGGGAGGGCTGCCACAACGTCCGCGACCTGGGCGGCCTGGCGGCGACCGGCGGACGGCGGACGCGCTGGGGGGCGGTGGTGCGTTCCGACACGCCCGACCGGCTCACCCCGGCCGGCTGGGCGGCCGCGGCGGCCCACGGCGTACGCACGATCGTCGACCTGCGCACTCCCGGCGAGCACCGCGCCGCCCCCGGCCACCGCCCGCCCGGGATGACGATCGTCAGCGTGCCCCTGCACCGCGACGACGACCCCGCCGTCACCCGGTACGGCGGGACGCCCCTCTACCTGGGCCCGTTCCTCGACCGGCGGGCCGACCTGTGCGTCCTCGCCCTGCGCGCCGTCGCGCGGGCCGAGCCCGGCGGGGTGCTCATCCACTGCGTGGCCGGCCGCGACCGCACCGGGCTGATCGCGCTGCTGCTGCTCGCGCTGGCCGGGGTCGGGCCCGCCGACATCCTGGCCGACTACTCGTGTTCGGCGGCCCGGCTCGGCCCGCTGTACGCCCTGCTGGGCGAGCCCGACGACGACCTGCGCGTACGGGCCCGCCTGGCGGAGGCCGGGACCACCACGGAAGAGGTCGTCTCGGCCCTGCTGGCGCGCCTCGACGTGGAGGCCCGCCTGACGGCGGCCGGCCTGACCGCCGCCGAACTCACCACCCTCCGCGACCGCCTGACCGAGCCCCACCCCTGACGCCTTACACAACCGGCTCACCGCGACGGGCGGGCGGGTGGCCGCCGCCCCTCCCCCTCGGCACCTCCTACCGGTGGTGGACGAAGGCCGGGGTCAGGACGCGCGTGTCGTAGTAGCGGTGGAAGACGGGCGTGGCGCTGCCCGACAGCGGTGGCACGATCCACGACCAGTCCGCCGGGCAGACCCGTCCCGCCTGCTCCTCCCGCGACAGATGCGTCAGGAAGCGCCGCGACTCCGTGTGGTGATCGGTCATGCTCACCCCGGCCCGCTCGAACGAATGCAGCACCGCCACGTTCAGCTCCACCAGCGCGTGGTCGCGCCAGAGCGTCCGTTCGCTGGAGGTGTCCAGCCCGAGCCGCTCCGCCACCACCCCGAGCTGGTCGTACCTGTCCGCGTCCGCCAGGTTGCGCGCGCCGATCTCGGTGCCCATGTACCAGCCGTTGAACGGCGCGCAGGGGTAGCAGATTCCGCCGATCTCCAGGCACATGTCCGAGATGGCCGGTACGGCGTGCCAGCGCAGGCCGAGTTCCTCGAACCAGGGATAGTCGGGATGCGTCAGCGGCACCTCCAGCACGGCGTCCCCGGGCAGGTTGCACAGAAGCGGCTCGCCCGCCGGGGACCGGATGACGAGCGGCAGCACGTCGAACCGGCCGCCCCGGCCGCGCCAGCCCAGGCGGGTGGCGGTCTCGGTGAGCGCGAGGTTGGCCGGGTCGCCGCGCACGCCATCTGGGGTGCGGTAGCCGGCGTACCGGATGAGCTGGTCGTTCACGATCCGGAAGCCGGGCAGGGCGGGGGTGTCGGGCGGCAGCACGGTGACCGTGGGCCTGATCCTGCCTCGGCCCGTGGCGTCGCGCAGGTGGGCCACGCATTCGAGGGCGACCCCCTCGGCCGTGCTCACCTGGCGGCGGTCACGTACCTTGAGCGAGCGCCAGTACAGCCGCCCGATGCACCGGCTGCTGTTACGCCAGGCCACCCGGGCCCCGAACTCCAGTTCCTCGTACGTGTGCGTGTAGGTCCCGCGCCGGGCCACCTCCCTGGCGACGTCGCGCAGGCGGGTGTACGGGTTCCCGGCGGACGGGTTCTCGGTGTGGAAGAGCCTGATGAAACGCTCGGCCTCGCCGAGGTCGGTGGTGCGCCTGACCACCGTGCGGGCGGCTGGCGCGTCGAAGGGTCGAAGGGATTTGATCCAGGTAGGCACGCGGCAGTCAGCACTTCTCCGTCAGCGGAGCGCCCCGCCGATTCCGGGTCGGCGACACGTCCTGGTGGCGCCCTCTCCACGCCTCCGTCACGGTTCCCGCGGCTCCGGCCTGAACGACCGGCCCTTCCATCCTTGCGCGCCATGCCCGCCTTGTCCCAGGAACGGGAAAACGGGTGATGGTCGAGTCACATAGCGTGAAATGCCACGCGCCCCCGGAAACCCTGCCGGCGACGCGTGACACCGTCCGGGCTACCGGCGGACGTGCCCCTCCCATGCGCAGGTGAGACGGATGACGCGCGCGTGACGCCACCGCTTGCCGGCGACCTTCCCGCCCGCGATCTCCCGTGCCGGAACGCGGATCGTCAGCCGCTCGGGCGTCGCCCGCCGCACGTCGTCCTCGGCGGCCCGCGCGGGCACGGCCTCGACGTACTCGTCGTCGATCAGCTCGGCCACCTTGGCCCTGGAAAGGCGCACGACCTCGCCGTCATCCGTCCAGCACACGAGCCTGCCGCCGTGCCACGCACGTTCCGTATGCCCGCCGTGCCGCGTACGTTCGCCGTGCCCGTCGGGCCGCGCACGTTCGGCGTGCCCGTCCTGCCCGCCGAGCACTCTGACGGGCCCGTCAGGGCGTTCGCCGGCCAGTGCGGGCCCGGCCATGCCGCCGAGTCCGAGCGCCGCGACCGTGGCGACGATCGCCAGGTGTCGCTTCATCATTGGGATCTCCCTCCCCGAGGGGGTTTCGACACCCCCGAGGGTCGCCCGCGGCACCTGAAGCGAGGCTTAAGACAGCCGAACCGATCTTCAGCTTCAGCCCCGGCGGCGCGCCACCACGATGGCCACCACCGCCTGCACCAGGGCGAAGAACACACCCAGGATGATGAACGCGAAGCCGACGAGCAGGTTGTAGTTCCCCAGCTCGGCGAGGACCGGCAGAGTGGGGTTCAGGTAGAACACGACGATCCACAGGACGCCGACGATCCAGCAGAGACCCATCGCCACCGCCGGCCACATGGGCGTACGCGCGGGCCGCCGCGACGAGCGGCCGGGAGAGTCGGGCGAGCCGGGTGAAGAGGCAGACACTCGTTCACTCCTGTGATGGGGGCCAGGAAACGCGCAAGTCCGAAGCACCGCCATCAAAGCACAACGACCGCCCACCGCCGACCCCTAGCGCGCGTCCGCACCTCCGGGCCGAGGCCGATCCTGTGGGTGCTGGCTTCATGATCGGCGCCGTGGCTCTGGCCATCGGATCGGGCGCCCCGCACCGCAGGCGCCCTCAGCGGGAGGACCGGCCGACGCACCCGAGCCATGGGGTGCGGCTCTGAGCCACCTGATCCCCCACGTCGCCGGAAACGACTCAGGCCCCCTTCCGGAGGAAGAGGGCCTGGCAGACTGGCTCCCGCGATAGGACTCGAACCTATAACCTGCCGGTTAACAGCCGGCTGCTCTGCCGTTGAGCTACGCGGGATCGAACTGTTTGCCCACCTTGGCGGGGCCCTGGGCCCTGTCGCTGTGCGCAGGAATAGATTAGCGCACTCCGGGAGTGCGTGTCGCATCGTCAGCGGGGTAGGCCCGGAGACAGCGGAGGTGAAAAATGCGTTATCGACTGACATTCGCTGTCGGGCTGGCTGTGGGCTACGTGCTGGGCAGCCGGGCCGGGCGCGAACGGTACGAGCAGATCAAGCGGACCGCGCAGCGCGTGGCCGACAATCCCCGGGTGCAGGAAGCGGCCGGGGTGTTCGGGGCGCAGGCGTCGAGGTTCGCGGGGATGGCCAGGGAGAGGGTGGGTGACACGCTGCAGCAGCGGATCCCGTTCCTCCATTCCGACGAGCACGGTTCGGCGAACGGCACCGGCTGGCCCGAGGAGGACGCCGCGGAGCGGAAGGCCCGGGAGAGCGGCATCCCCTACTGAGGCACACGCCGACCCCGTGTGGGTTGAGAGCGGCCGTACACCCCCGCACGCCTGCGGCCGCGCCCACGCCGGAGCGGGAAGGTCAGACGCCCATGCTCCGGCGTACGCCTTCCAGGGCCTGTTCGGCCTGGGCGCGCAGGCCGGGGTCGGCGGGGTCGAGGCCGTCGTCGAAGACGAGGGTCCAGCCGAGCAGCTCGCCGCCGGGCCTGCGCCTGGCCACCAGCCGGACGCCGCCCCTGCCGGGCAGCTGCACGTGCTTGTTGACCACGATCGTGGAGTTGACCCGCTCGCGCACGGTCTCGGGCATCATGCGCGGCTCGGAGATCCGCTCGAAGTGCCGGACGCCGTCCGTGGTGATCACGTGCAGGCCGTCCTCGTCCCAAGAGGCCCGGTCGATCTCCTCGTACGGCAGGCGCGTGCCGCCGGGCAGGTGGAGCGCGAGGTTGGTGGCCACCAGGTGACCCACCTCCGCGGCGGCGAACGTCAGCACCCGCTCCCCCTTCTCGAAGTCCAGGGAACGGCGCACGTCAGCGGGCAGCCGGCGGAAAAGGCTCATTCGACCACGATATCGGCGAGCAGATCCAGGGTGAGCGCCGCACTCCAGGAGAAGTCCCTGCAGCCCCGCCCGCTGCCGTCGAACGGGTCGAAGCACTCGCGGAAACCGGCCTGGCGGACCAGGCGTAAGGTGCCGTTGGTGAGTTGCTGGCCGAGCTGGTCGAGCGAGTGCACGGCCGCGGCCCTGCGCAGCAGCCAGTTGGTGTTCACCCAGGAGGGGCCGCGCCAGTAGCGGGTGCGGTCGAACTGGGCGGCGCGGATCTCACAGCTCGGCACCGGATAGCCGGTCGCGCCCATGAACCTGGCCGACTCCAGCACGTCGACGACGGCCCGCAGCCGGTCGGCGGGCAGCCCCGGGTCGAGCAGCGGCCCGAACGCGCCGACCGTGCACACCCGGATGAGCCGGTCCGCGCGCAGGTCCCTGGCGTAGAAGCAGCCGTCCCAGAGGCGGTCGAGCAGGGCCCCCCTGATGCGTTCCGCCTGCTCGGCGTGCGGCGCGGGATCGACGCCGGCGAGCGGGGCGAGCTCGGCCATGGCCTGGCAGGAGGCCAGCCAGATCCCGTTGAACATCGGGTCCTCGATGGCGAACGGGTGCTCGTCGCGCAGGTAGCCGGGGCTGTAGCCGGCGTCCCGGTAGCGCATCGCGAGCCAGACGTAGCGGTCGTGGTCGCTGTCGGGGTGGCGTTCTTCCATCTCGACGTTGTGGTAGCCGTACCGGATCGAGGGCAGCGCGTTGAGCGGCTCGTCCCAGGCCGGGCTGTCGTCCATGCCCGACTCCCAGGGGTGCACGATCGCGGCGAGCCCGGCGCCGCCCAGGTCGCGGGCCGAGGCGAGGTAGTCGTGCTGGGCGGCCAGCGCCGGGTAGGCCTGCCTGACGAACGCGGCGTCGCCCGTGTGGCGGTAGAGCCACCACAGCGCCAGCCCGTGCAGCGGCGGCGCGGTGAGTCCCGAGGTGAGCACGCGGGGCGCGGCCTTGTGCTCCTGCGATCGCCACACGGAAGGACCGGGGAAGTACGCTTCGCGGGTATGGAAGACGATGTGCGGCACCATCCCGGTGGCCCACTGCCCGCGCAGCAGGCTGAGCAGCTCGTCGCGGGCCCGGTCCGGCCGGTGCCTGGCCAGGCCGATGACGACGAACGCGGAGTCCCAGCTCCATTGGTGCGGATACAGCCCTGGCGCGGGCACGGTGCCGGTGCCCGTCCAGTTCGCCTCGAGCACGGCCAGGGCCTCGCGCCCGAGCGCGGCATCGTCGACCGCCGGCCGCGCCTCCATCACCTCACTATGACTGCGGATGTCTCAGGAAGCTATGTCCGCTTGAGCCACTTCGAGGCGAACATGACGGCGAACGCGACGGCGCCGATGACGAGCCCCCACTTGAGCAGCGTGAGGGCGAAGCCCACGAGGGGGCCGAGCAGCAGGAGCGCGGCGATGACGGCCGCGACGATCAGAAGAATTCGTCCCATGACCACCACGCTAAGAGATCCTTAAGTGGTTTGCAGGCGAGGCAGGGTTAGATCAGGGACAAGTCAGGGGTCACCCCGAGCCAAAGGAACTAAAGCCCTCAAACCCGCCGTTGAGGCGGTATAAACGGGGCAGCGGGGGGCCTCTTCACGGGGAGCGTGATGAGCCTGGGACCACCAATGAGCAGGGAGGGCGCCGAGCACGCGCTGCGCGCTCGGGCCGACGAACGTGACCGGATCTCCGGCGACCTGCTCGATCTCGAATCCCACACCACCTACCGGTTGCTGCGGGGCGCCTCCTTACGCGGGGCGACCGAGCGGCGCTGGGCCGCGGCGCAGGAGGCGCTGGCCGGGTTGTGGGCGCTGAACGACGCCTACCGTGCCGTGCTGCGCGACGCCGAGCAGCTCAGGGCCTCCCGGCCGCGGCTCGGCGTCGACCAGCTCGCCCGGCTCACCGAGCTGCTGTCGGGCCCGTCCGTGGTGCTGCGTGCCGCCGCCAAGCCGGTCGAGCAGCGTTCGCTGCTCCCCCAGGCGGACGCGCGCCTGACGCTCGACGAGACCGTGACCCGGATGGACGCCGCGTTCCGCGAGGTCACGGCCGCGCTGAACGAGATCGACGCGGTGTGGAACGCCGTGCTGCCCCGCCTCGACGACGCCGAGGCCCGCCTGCGCCGGATCCGCGAGCTGGAGGGGCTGCTGGGCGAGACCTCCGACCTGGCCGCCCAGGAGGCGGAGCTGAAGCGGATGCGCGCGGCGGCGGTCGAGGACCCGCTGGGCCCCTCCGTCGGGCCGGACCTCGACCGGGTGACCCGGCTGCTGGCCGGCTCGCTGGCGGAGGTCGAGCTGGCGATCGTGGTCAAGGACGAGTACGCCAGGCGCAGGGAGGACCTGGTGGCCGCGCTCGACCGGGTGCGGGCCGCCGAGAGCGAGACCCGGCTGGCCCACGGCTCGGTCGTGGTCAAGATCGCCCTGCCGCCGCAGGCCCAGCCGCGCAGCAGGGTCGAGGCGCTGGCCGGTGAGCTGGACGCGCTCGACGCCTCCGCCGATCCGTGGGTGCTGCGGGCCAAGCGGCTGTCGGCGCTGGAGGGCGAGACCCGCAGGGTCGCCGACCAGGCGCGGGCCACCGCCAAAGCGCTTTACGGCCTCGTCGGCAGGCGCGACGAGTTACGCGGCCGGCTCGGCGCCTGCCAGGCGATGGCGGTGCGCAAGGGGCTGGCCGAGGACCCGGTGACCTCGGAGCTGTACGAGCGGGCGCGGGTGCTGCTGTGGAGCGCCCCCTGCGATCTGACGAGGGCGGCCGAGGCCGTCGAGAACTATCAGCGCGCGATTTCCGGAGGTAGGCGATGACCCGCTGCGCGCAGCCCGGCTGCACAGGGACGATCGAGGAGGGCTACTGCGACCAGTGCGGGAACGCGGCGAGCCCGTCACCGCTGCCGCCGTCGGCGCCGTCGTCGGTGCCGTCGTCGGTGCCCCTGCACACGCAGCCGGTGAGCAGATCGATGAGCTCCCCGTTGAGCAGCGGCAGGTCGCGGGCCGGGGTGCTGGCCACGATCGCCGACCTGCCGTCGGTCCCGTACCGCGACCCGTCCACCGCGGTGATGGCCAACCCCGAGGTGCCGGAGGAGAAGCGCCACTGCGCCAACCCCGACTGCGGCAAGCCGGTGGGCCGCTCGCGCGAGGGCCGCCCCGGGCTGACGGACGGGTTCTGCCCGCACTGCCGCACCCAGTTCTCCTTCGCCCCGAAGCTGGCCAAGGACGACCTGGTCGCCGGCCAGTACCGGGTGCTGGGCTGCCTGGCGCACGGCGGTCTCGGCTGGATCTACCTGGCCTCCGACGAGAACCTGGACGGCCGGTGGGTGGTGCTCAAGGGCCTGCTCAACACCATGGACGCCGAGGCGCTGGCGGCGGCCGAGGCCGAGCGGAAGTTCCTGACCACCGTCGACCACCCCAACATCGTCAAGATCTTCAACTTCCAGCGCTCGGCCGGCCTGGGCTACATCGTCATGGAGTACGTCGGCGGCCAGTCGCTGCACGAGCTGCGCCGCCAGGGCCCGCTGCCGCTGCGCGAGGCCCTGATGTACGGCAGGGAGATCCTGCAGGCCTTCGGCTACCTGCACGAGAACGGCCTGGTCTACTGCGACCTCAAGCCGGCCAACGTGATCAGGGTCGGTCGCCGGCTCAAGCTCATCGACCTGGGCGCGGTGCAGCCGTTCGGCTCGCCGGTGGGCTCGTCCTGGGTCACCGTCGGCTACCACGCCCCCGAGCTGGAGACGCAGCCGTCGTCGATCGCCTCCGACCTCTACACGGTGGCCAGGACGCTGGCGGTGCTGGCGATCCAGGGGTTCAGCCCGGCCTCGGGCGGCGTGGCCAGCCCGCTGCCGGCCGACTGCGGGCACCCGTCGTTCACCCGGCTGCTGCGCAAGGCGACCGCGGCGAATCCGGCCGACAGGTTCCAGAGCGCGTGGGAGATGGAGGAGCAGCTCGTCGGCGTGCTGCGTGAGGTCAGCGCGCTGGAGAGCGGGGTGCCGCACCCGGCGCTGTCGACGTTGTTCGGGCCGGAGCGCACCGCCGTCGGGACGGCGCTGTCGCAGCGGGACGGCGAGGTGTTCGAGCCGCTGGACCCGCTGGCCGTCGCCCGCGCGCTGCCGGTGCCCCTGGTGGATCCGGCCGACCCGGCGGCCGGCGCGCTCGCCGGGCTGCTCGGCCGCGACGGCAAGGAGTTACTGGACCAGGTCGCCGCGATGCCGGCGACCCCCGAGACGAAGCTCATGCGGGTCAGGCTGCTGGCCGAGTCGGGCGCGGCCGAGACCCCCGTCGCCCTGAACGAGCTGGACCGCGAGCTGCCGCGCGACTGGCGGCTCACCTGGTACCGCGGGGTGCTCGCGCTGACCACCGGGCAGGCGGACCAGGCGGTGTCGCTGTTCGAGGCGTGCCTGTCACACCTGCCCGGCGAGACGGCGCCGAAGCTGGCGCTGGCGTTCGCGCTGGAGTGCGCGGGCAAGCCCGCCGCCCCCTGGTACGACCTCATCTGGCGCACCGACCACACCTACGTCAGCGCGGCGTTCGGGCTGGCCAGGACGGGCCGGATCGACGTCCTGGACGAGGTGCCCGCGTCGTCGGTCTACCGGGTGGCGGCGCAGGTGGCGCTGGCGGCCTCGGTGGTGCGCCGGGCCGACCTCAGCGTGCTGAGGCCGGACGAGCTCGTGGGCGCCGCCGACCGGGTCGCGAATCAGGCCGACCTCGACCCGCGCCGCCGCGACCTGCTCACGGCCGAGGTGCTGGGCGGGGCGCTGGCCTGGCTGGACGACAACCCGCCGCCGCAGGGTTCCGTGCGGCTGGCCGACGCGCCGTTCACCGAGCCGGGGCTGCGCAAACGGCTCGAATCCATCTATCGCAGGCTGGCCGTGGCGGCGGAGACGCGCCAGGAGCGGCACGCGCTGATCGACCAGGCCAATGCCGTACGACCGAGGACGTGGTTGTGATCTGTCCCGTTTGCGAGGCTCCCGTGGTGGCCGGAGACACGTACTGCGAGGCGTGCGGCCACGCGCTGGGCGCGCCCACCTGCTCCTCCTGCGGCGCGGCGGCCGTGGACGCGGAGGGCTACTGCGAGCGGTGCGGGCTGCGCCAGCCCACCGGCCGCGACCACGCCGAGATCGTGCTGCCCGGCGGCGCCGCGGCGGTGACCGACAAGGGCCTGCGGCGCAGCAGGAACGAGGACGCGGTGTCCCTGCTCGAAACCGGCGGAACCGTGGTGACCGTGGTCTGCGACGGCGTGGGCAGCTCGCCCAGGGCCGACGAGGCCTCCGCGGTGGCGGTGGAGACCGCGGGCGCGGCGCTGGCCAGGGGCCTGCCGCAGGAGGAGGCGTTCGAGCTGGCCGGGCGAGCCGTGGCCAAGCTGGCGACGTCGCTGGACGACGCCCCGGCCTGCACGTACGTCTCGGCCGCGGTCGCGCGGGACGGCCGGGTCACGCTCGGCTGGGCCGGCGACACGCGGGCGTACCTGCTGCCCGGCGGCTCCCTGCTGACCGAGGACGACGTGGTGGAGACCGGCGAGATCACCGCCTGGCTCGGCGCCGACGCCGGCGACGTGGACCTGCACCTGCGCGCCTTCACCCCGGAGCGGCCGGGGATGCTGCTCGTCTGCAGCGACGGCCTGTGGCGCTATCTGGACGGCTATGCCTTCCCCGCCACCGGCACCCCCATCGAGATGGCCCGTGAGATGCTGCGCCACGCGCTGGACTCCGGTGGCCAGGACAACGTGACGATCGTTTTGATCCCCCTAGGAGAGTCGCATGGCTGACCAGCCCGTTTTCACGCTGAACGTCGACCAGAACAAGTACCTTCCGCTTGACGGCCGCGAGGTGCACGCCATTCTCACCGTCGGCTCCACCGGCGGCGCGACCGTGCAGGCGGCCCCGTCCGCCGAGGCGGCCGAAGTGATCATCATTGACACGTCCGGCTCGATGAGCGGCAGCAAGATCCGTGAGGCGCGGCAGGCGGCCGCGACCGCCGTGCGGACGCTGCGCGACGGTGTCTATTTCGCGGTGATCGCCGGTACGGAGTCGGCCAGGGTCGTCTTCCCCGGTGGCCACGCCAATCTGGTCAAGGCGAGCCCGGCCACCAGGGCCGAGGCGGAGCGGGCCATCAGCCGGCTGACCGCGCACGGCGGCACCGCGATGGGCGAGTGGCTCAAGCTGGCCGGTCACCTGCTGACCGCGCATCCCTCGGCGATCAGGCACGCGCTGCTCATGACCGACGGGCAGAACAACGAGCGGCCCGAGGTGTTCGCCTCCGTGCTGGCGGGCTGGAGCGGCAAGTTCGTGGCCGACTGCCTGGGCGTCGGCGACGACTGGGTGCCCGCCGAGCTGCGCAAGGTGGCCGAGGCGCTGCTCGGCACGTTCGACTTCGTGCGCAACCAGGGCGACCTGCCCGAATACTTCCGCCGGCTCACCCAGACGTCGATGAGCAAGACGGTGGCCGACCTGTCGCTGCGGGTGTGGGTGCCGCAGACCGCGCGGCTGAAGTTCGTCAAGCAGGTCTCCCCCACGCTGCTCGACCTGACCGGCAAACGCACCGACGTCAATCCGCTGACCGGCGACTACCCCACCGGCTCCTGGGGCGCCGAGGAACGCGAATACCACATCTGCGTCGAGGTGCCGCCCGGGCAGGTCGGGCAGGAGATCAGAGCGGGCTGGGTCAAGCTCGTCCGCCCCGACACCCAGGAGACCGTGGCCTCCGGCAACGTGCTGGCCCAGTGGACCGACGACCTGGCGCAGTCCACCCGGATCAACAGGAAAATCGCCCACTACACCGGCCAGGCGGAGCTGCACGAGCTGATCCAGGAGGGCCTCAACGCCCGCTCCGTCGGCGACGTCGACACCGCCACCGCCCGCCTGGCCAAGGCGCGGCAGATCGCCACCGACTCCGGCCGGGAGGACACCGCCAGGCTGCTGGAGCGGGTGGTGGAGGTCGACCCGGCCACTGGCACGGCCCGGCTGCGCAGGAACGTGGACAAGGCCGACGAGATCGAGCTGGACACCGGCTCCGTGCGGACGAGCCGGCTGCGTAAGGAAGGAAACTGATGGCGACCTGCCCGCAGGGGCACGCGTCGGGCGCCGACGACTACTGCGACACCTGCGGCGCCCAAATGGCCGGCCCGCCTCAGCCCGTGTCCCACCACTCCGCCCCCCAGCCCCAGCCCCAGGAAGCGGCTGCGGGGCCGGCCGCGGAGACCTGCCCCGTCTGCCAGACGCCGCGCGCCGGGCAGTTCTGCGAGGTGTGCGGCCACGACTACAGCGGCAACGGCTCCGCCGTCCCCCTGCCCGCGACGGGAGCGCGCTACGAGGCCGTCACCGGCGCCGACCGCACCTACTACGAGAAGGTCATCGCCGAGGGCGGTCCCGACGCCGCCGCGATGGCGTTCCCGCCGTACTGCCCCGAGCGCTCGTTCGCGCTGCACGGCGAGCAGGTCCGCATCGGCCGGCGCAGCCGGGCCAGGAACGCCGCCCCCGAGATCGACCTGACCGGGCCGCCCGAGGACCCGGGCGTCTCCCACCTGCACGCCGTGCTGCTGGGCCGGCCGGACGGCTCCTGGCTGCTGGTGGACCCCGGCTCGTCCAACGGCACCCAGCTGAACGGCCGGCCCCTCACGGTGAACGTCCCGGTCAGGATCGGCCCCGGCGACCGCATCCACCTCGGGGCGTGGACCGTGATCACGATCAGGGAGGGCACGCCGTGACCATGGTGCAGGTGCGGCCCGCCCCCGCGCCGGCGCGCCGGAGCGTGCCGGGCCGGATCCGCGTCATCTCCGGTATCACGGTCGCGTCGCTGGCCCTGCTCTTCGCCGCGCTCGCGGTCGGCAGTTCCAGCGCCCGCGACGGGCTGCGCGTCATCGGCCGCGACGCCGGCCCGCAGGTCGTCGCCTCCGCCGGCCTCTACCTCGCGCTGAGCGACATGGACGCGCAGGTCGCCAACCTGCTCGTGATCGGCAGGGACTACGGATCGCGGCGGGCCGAGGCGCTGAAGCAGTACGACACACGGCGGGTCGAGGCTCACCGGGCGCTGCTGGAGGCGTTCGAGCTGTCGGGCGACAACGAGGCCGAGCGCCAGACCGTCCGGTCGGTGCTCGACGGGCTCGGCCGCTACGAGCGGCTGGCCGGGCAGGCCCTGCTGCTGAACGACCAGGCGAATCACGCCGCCGGGCCGCCGCCGGACGACGTGGTGCGCACCTACCGCACCGCCACCGACCTCATGCGGCTGGTGCTGCTGCCGCAGGCGTACAACCTGACCCTGGAGAGCGGCACGATCGTGCGCCGCACCTACGACGAGAAGGCCCTCATGGTGCCGCTCGTGCGGGTGGCGGTCGCGGTGGCCGGGCTGGTGGCGCTGGGCTGCCTGATCTGGCTGCAGGTCTTCCTGGCCCGGCGCTTCCGCCGGGTCTTCGGGCCGGCGCTGATGGCGGCCACGGTGACGACCGCGGTGGCGATGATCTTCGGTGTGAACGTGCTCAGCCAGGACGAGCGGGCCCTGCGCACGGCCAAGTCGGACGGGTTCGACTCGGTGCTGACGCTGGCCAGGGCGCGGGCGATCAGCAACAGCATGCAGGGCGACCAGAGCCGCTACCTGCTGGACAAGGAACGGGCCGACACCTACGAGCACACGTATCTGGACAAGTCGCTGTCGGTCGTCTACTACGAGGCGGGCAACCTGAGCACCTACCACCAGCAGGTGTCCAGCGGCACGACGGGAGGTCTCGGCATGCTGGGGCCGGAGCTCGTCGGCCGGGACGGCGCGAAGGTGATGGGGGCGTACCAGGACTTCCAGCGCGCCGACGCGGCCTTCCGCCGGCTCGTCACGGACGGCAGGACCAACGAGGCGGTCGCCGAGCGGCTCGGCCGGACCATGACCGCGTTCGGCTCCTACGACCAGGCGCTGCAGTCCATGGCCAAGTCGCACGAGCAGGTGTTCGAGCGGGCGATCGGCACCGGCGAGAACGCGCTGGACAACCTGTGGCGGCTGATGCCGTTCGCCATCGGCGCGATCGGGCTGCTGGTGATCGCCGGGGTGTGGCCACGACTCAAGGAGTACCGGTGAAGCGGGTGCTGGCAGTGGCGCTGGTCCTGGTCGCCCTGGCGGCCGCGGGCTGCGGGATGAGCGGGCGCGAGTCGATTTTGGACAAGGACGAACTCGTCATCGGGGTGCGTACGGACCTGCCCTCGGTCGGGTTCCGCGCGGGCGGCAAGTTTGACGGCTTCGACGTGGACGTGGCCCGTTACGTGGCCGGCCGGCTGGGCAAGGAGGTCTCCTTCCTGGGCGTGCTGGCCGCCGACCGGGAGAAGGTGCTCACCCAGGGGCGGGCCGACCTGGTGGTGGCCACGTTCACGATCGACCAGGACCGTAAGCAGCGGGTGCTGTTCGCGGGGCCGTACCACGTCTCGTACCAGGACATCCTCACCCGGCGCGACGACACGATCTCGAACGTGCGCGATCTCAAGGGCCGGAAGATCTGCGAGGTGCAGGGCGCGAACGCGGCCAAGCGAGTCGTGGAGGAACGCGGGGTGGCGGCGCAGGTCGTGCCGTTCCCCGACTACAAGAGGTGCCTGGCGGCGCTGAAGGACCGGCAGGTGGACGCGGTCACCACCAACGACGTCATCCTGGCCGGGCTGGCCGCCGAGGACGGCTCGGGGCTGCGGCTGGCCAACGCGCAGTTCAACGAGCAGCGCTCGGGGATCGGGATGGCCAAGGGCGACGTGGCCGGATGCGAGGCGGTGAACCGGGCGATCACCGACATGTACCAGAGCGGGACGGCGAAGAAGCTGCTGGACAAGTGGTTCGGCAAGTCCGGGCTGGATCTGTCCACGATCGCGGTGCCGCAGTTCGAGGGCTGTTCGTGACCGCTCGCCGGTGACAGGGGAAAGCGGAAAGGGGACGGCGGTGGCCGTCCCCTTTTCTCGTGATCGGTCCCGTCTCCTCGTGATCAGTCGCGGCGGCGGTCAGTCCAGGTAGTCGCGCAACATCTGCGCCCGCGTCGGATGGCGGAGCTTGGCCAGGGTCTTCGACTCGATCTGGCGGATGCGCTCCCGTGTGACGCCGAACTCCCTGCCCACCTCCTCCAGCGTGCGCGGATGCCCGTCGGCCAGGCCGAACCTGAGCTGGATGATGCGCTGCTCGCGGTCCGACAGCGTGGCCAGGATGTCGTCGAGCTGATCCTGCAGCATGATGAAGGCCGCGGCCTCCATGGGCACGACGGCGTCGGCGTCCTCGATGAAGTCACCGAGGTCGGAGTCCTCCTCACCGATCGGCGACTGCAGCGAGACCGGCTCCTGGGCGATGCGCTGGATCTCCACCACCCGATCGACGGGGAGATCCATCTCCTTGGCGATCTCCTCCGGGATCGGCTCGCGGCCGAGATCCTGGTGGAGCTGGCGCTGCACCCTGACGAGCTTGTTGATGGTCTCCACCATGTGCACGGGGATGCGGATCGTCCGCGCCTGGTCGGCGATGGCCCGGGTGATCGCCTGACGGATCCACCAGGTCGCGTAGGTGGAGAACTTGTAGCCCTTGGTGTAGTCGAACTTCTCCACGGCCCGGATGAGCCCGAGGTTGCCCTCCTGGATCAGGTCCAGGAACAGCATGCCGCGGCCGACGTAGCGTTTGGCGATCGACACCACGAGCCTGAGATTGGCCTCGATCAGCCGCTGTTTGGCCCGGGTGCCCTGCCAGACGAGCTCCCTGAACTCCGGGAAGGCCAGACGCGAGACCCCGTTGGCCAGCTTGTCCTCGGCGAACAGGCCGGCTTCGATCGACTTGGCGAGCTCCACCTCCTCCTCGGCGGTCAGCAGCGGAACCCGGCCGATCTCGCGCAGATAGATCCGGACGAGATCACTGGTCGGCGCCCGCTTGCCTACGTCTTCCTCATCGGCGCGGGAGGTCTCCTCGTCGCCCTGGGGCTCGAGGACCTCCACACCGTTCTCGGCGAGCATCCGCACGACGCGTTCCAGCGCGTCGGACGGCAACTCGGATCGGTCAAGCGCGGCTGCGACGTCATCGACGGTTACGCTCCCGCGCTCCCTTCCCTTCGCGACGAGGTCCGCCACCTGATCTACCGATGGCGGCCCGCTTGGCAGCACCGATGCACCCACGGGAGACAGTCTGCAGTATTGGTTCCATCAAATGGCAGACCCATTTTTGTCACTGAAGGTAAGACGATCGTCCTTACCGAATTGAGATCGCAATAAGGTTTAGCCCGAGTTTGATCAGGAAAGTAAAGTCAATTACGCGGTCTGGATTCACGCGCCCGGCGACACCCCCGGTCGGACGCCGCCGTTCCGCTGCCCCGACGTGGCCGCCCGTGGCTCGCCGCGGACTTTGGACCGGGCCAAGTTTCCGGGTCTACCACCCTGAATTGCGGCTGCGATCGCGTCCTAACTGTTACCGAACGCGAGTGATGAGACGGCACCGCAGAGCCGTTCCGACGGCGTCTCGGAGGGCGCGCCGGAGGCGCGGAAGCGGCGGTCCGGAGGCGGGGAAGCGGCGCGCCGGAGGCGCGGAAGCGGCGGTCCGGAGGCGCGGAAGCGGCGGTCCGGAGGCGCGGAAGCGGCGGCCTGGAGGCACGCCAGTAGCTCTCTGGAGGCGCGGCAGCGGCGGTCGCGGGTCAGCTGCCGGCGGCGCGGTCGCGCAGGACGCGGCGCTGCTGCTCCAGCGCCACCAGCTCCCCGAACAGCTTGTTGTACTCCTGCTGCTCCTCCACCGGGTTGAGCCGCTGGATCCGCGACTTGACCTGCGCGATGGCCCGATCGACCGCGATGGCCTCGATGGCGGCCAGCATGGCGCCGGCGTAGCGCTCCTCGGCGTGGGCGTCGGCCTGGATCGGGTCCACCGCGAACCGGGTCACCAGCGCCCGCGCCCCCTCCTCGTGCGCGTGCTCCAGCAGGCGGTCCACCCACTCGCGGCCGCCGTGCCCGGCCGCCGCGAGCCCGCCCGCGGCGGCGATGACCTTGTGCAACGCCACGTGCTCGACGGCGGTGAACGCCTGCGCGTCGAGCGCGTCGAAGCGGGGCCCGATCAGCGCGGGGCGCTGCACGGCCAGCTTGAGCAGCTCGCCCTCGACCCGCACGCCCGGGTCGTGCGGGGCCGCCTTGGGGGCCTGCCTGCGGCGGCCCTGCTGGGTGCCGGACACCTCGGAGATGCGCTGCATGACGAAGCGCTCGTCCATGAACCCCAGCCACCGGTCCAGGTCGATGGCGTAACGCTTGCGCAGCCCCACGTCCTTGATGCCGGCCACGATCGGCGCGGCGGCGTCGAGCGCGGCGATCTTGCCCTCGTTGCTGCGCAGGTCGTAGCGGGAGATCGTGCTCCTGATCGCGAACTGGAAGAGCGGCTCACGGCTGGCGATCAGATCGCGCACGGCCGCGTCGCCCTGCTTGACGCGCAGATCGCACGGGTCGAGCCCGTCGCCCTGCACCGCCACGTAAGTCTGCGTGACGAACTTCTGCTCGTCGGCGAACGCGCGCAGCGCCGCCTTCTGCCCGGCGGCGTCGCCGTCGAAGGTGAAGATGACCTCGCCGCGAAATTCGGCCTGATCGAGCAGGAACCGGCGCAGGATCTTGATGTGCTCCTCGCCGAAGGAAGTGCCGCAGGTGGCCACGGCGGTCGGCACGCCGGCGAGATGGCAGGCCATCACGTCGGTGTATCCCTCGACGATCACGGCCTGCGCGCGCTTGCTGATCTCCCGCTTGGCAAGATCAATTCCATAAAGGACCTGGCTCTTCTTGTAAAGCGGAGAGTCAGGCGTATTCAAGTATTTCGGACCGTCGTCGGAATCAAGCAACTTGCGCGCGCCGAAGCCGATCACATCGCCGGTGGCGTCCCTGATCGGCCAGATCAGCCGCCCGCGGAACCGGTCGATCGGGCCGCGCCGCCCCTCCCTGACCAGACCGCCCTTGACCAGCTCGTCGGCGCTGAAGCCGCGGCCCAGGAGATGGCGGGCCAGCGCCTCCCACTCGGCCGGCGCGTAGCCGACCCCGAACGTCTCGGCGTCGGCCCGCTCGAACCCGCGTTCCGACAGGAAGCGCCGCCCCACCGCCGCGTCCGGCGACATCAGCTTGTCGGCGTAGAACTCGGCCGCCGCCCGGTGCGCCTCGATCAGCCGGGCCCGCTCGCCGTGGTCGCGCCGGGGCACGTAGCCGCCCTGCTCGTACTGGAGCTGGATGCCGGCCCGCTGCGCCAGCCGCTCGACGGCCTCGCCGAACGACAGGTGCTCGATCTTCTCGACGAACGTGATCACGTCGCCGCCCTCGGAGCAGCCGAAGCAGAAGTACATCCCCCGCTCGGGGGTGACGTTGAACGACGGGCTCTTCTCGTCGTGGAACGGGCACAAGCCCTTGAGGTTGCCCCCTCCGGCGCTGCGCAACTGGATGTGCTCGCCGATCACGTCGGCGATGGGGGAGCGCTCGCGTACGAGTGCGATGTCGACATCACGGATCCGGCCAGCCACGCCGGGAAGTCTATTCCGCCCCACCGACGGTTCCCGACCGACCGGGTGTCCCCGGTATCGGGAGCGGGGAGGTAGCCCACGGTTACCTTGCGGCTGCTAAAGGGGGAAAGCGGCCATGCGGGGGCTCCCGGTCGGCTACAAAGGTAAAGGTTGTCGGTGGAAACGGTGACACGGGTGGAGAACATGCGATCGGGGCATATCGGACGTTGGGCGGCTGTCACGGGCGCTATGCTGCTGACCGGCGCCTGCACCCAGGCCACCGGGCTGGCGGGCATCGGCGCCGGGGGCGGAGCAGGGGCCGGATCGCCCTCCACGGTCGCCGTCTCGGGGACCCCCTCGGCCACCGCCACGACCCCGAGCCCTGCTCCCCAGCCGCAGGCGGCCGAGCAGCCGCCCCAGGGCGACGACCCGGTGAACGTCCCGCCGCCGAAGTTGTCGAAGTACAGCTACGCCTTCCCGGTGAAGGGCTGCAAGACCACCTACCAGCGCAAGCTGCTCGTGCTGCCCAAGACGACGATCTGGGCGCCGCAGGGCTGCTCGTTCGTGTCGCCCGTCGAAGGCGTCGTGGACGAGGTGAACAACCAGGACAGGTGGCAGCCGGGCACCGACGCGGGCGCCGACCGCGAGGGCAGGTTCGTCACGATCATCGGTGACGACGGCGTACGCTACCTGGGCGGCCACCTCGACTCGATCGCCGACGGCGTCAAGCCGGGCGCCAAGGTCAAGAAGGGCCAGGTGCTGGGACGGGTGGGCCGCTCGGGCAACGCCCGCGACACCGGGTCCAACCTCTACTTCGCGATCTCGTGGAAGACCGGCCCGGCCTTCTGGTGGGTGCGCAGGGGCATGGTCGAGCCGTGGGACTACCTCGACGCCTGGAAGAAGGGCAACCGCACGTACTCGCCGCGCGAGGAGACGATGAAGCTGCGCGGCAAGCTGGGCGAGACGCCGCCCTGTTCCGTGCAGTGCGTGTCGCGGCAGGCGACGCCGCAGAGCGGCAAGCCCACCAAGACGCCGAGGCCGCGCAGGAGCTCCGACAGTGACGCCGACCGCAACCCGACGGCGACGGACCCCCTGACCGACGGCGGCGTCACGGCCGGCTGAGGCGCATATGGTGTGCTGGTGACTGCCAGCCGCCGTGACCAGCTCAAGGAGTTCCTGCGGGCCAAGCGGGAAGCGCTCACGCCGGCCGAGGTCGGCATGCTCGCCGCGGGGCGCCGCCGCACTCCCGGGCTGCGCCGGGAAGAGGTGGCCGTGCTCGCCGGGGTCGGGGTGTCCTGGTACACCTGGCTGGAGCAGGGCCGCGACATCAAGGTCTCCGACGCCGTGCTGGACGCGATCGCCCGCGCGCTGCGGCTCGACGAGGCCGAGCGGGCGCACCTGTACGTGCTCGCCGGGCTGAATCCACCGGACCCCGCGGGCCGCCCCGGCGCTCCGGTGAGCGAGCAGCTGCGCGCGGTGCTGGCGGCGTGGATGCCCCAACCGGCCCACGTCCTGGACCGGCACTACAACCTGGTGGCGATGAACGACGCGGCCAGACGGGTGTTCGGGTTCGACGACGAGGTCCGCAACTGCATGGTGGCGTTCTTCACCCACCCCACCTACCGCGGCAGGTTCACCGAGTGGCACGAGTTCGCCCCGGACATGGTGGCCGACTTCCGTGCCGGCGCGGCCCGGTACCCCGACGATCCGGTCTTCGGGCGGATCGCAGCGGAGCTGTGCGCGGCCAGCGCGGACTTCGCCGGGTTGTGGGCGCGGCCGGACGTCCGTTCCCGCTCGCAGGGGATCAAGGCGATCACCCATCCCGAGGCCGGGGACCTCACCTTCGAGTACTCGCTGCTGCGCCTGCCGGATCGCGCGGACCTCAACGTGGTGCTGCACACGCCACTCCCCGGCACCGGCACCAAGGAGAAGGTGGAGAGCCTGGTGGTGGCACACCCAGGATGAGCTGACACTGCCGTGGCCGGCGCCGTCCCCGCACGATGGACGGCATGAGAGCGATCACGATCCCCGAATTCGGCAGCGCCGACGTCCTGCGTCTCGACGAGGTCGAGGTCCCCGAGCCCGGGCCGGGGCAGGTCTCCATCGACGTGGCCTACGCGGGCGCCAACTTCGCCGAGATCCTCTACCGGCGCGGTGTGGTGGACGTCCCGCTGCCGTTCGTACCCGGCATCGAGGTGTCAGGACGCGTCCGTGCGCTCGGCCCCGGCGTCGAGGGGCTGCGCGCGGGCCAGCCGGTCGCCGCGCTGACGATCGTCGACGGCGGCGGCTACGCCGAGGTGGTGACCACCTCCGCCGACCTGGTGACTCCGCTGGACGGCTACGACCTCGACCTGGGCACCGCGGCGGCGCTGCCGTCCAACAGCGCCACCGCGTTCCTCGTGCTCGACCGGGTGGCCCGCATCGAACCGGGAGAGGACGTGCTGGTGCACGCCGCCGCCGG
Organism: Nonomuraea fuscirosea; assembly: GCF_035917475.1. Taxonomy (NCBI): domain Bacteria; kingdom Bacillati; phylum Actinomycetota; class Actinomycetes; order Streptosporangiales; family Streptosporangiaceae; genus Nonomuraea; species Nonomuraea fuscirosea. Next base: position 7,542,316 of record NZ_CP109074.1, read on the forward strand.
AGGCGTGGGCAGCCAGCTCGGCCAGGCCGCCCGGCTGCTGGGCGCGGGCCGCGTGGTGGGCGCCGTGGGCAGCCCGGCCAAGATCGAGGCGGCCAGGGCGTTCGGCTACGACGAGGTGGTCCTGCGCGACCAGGTGGCCGAGGCCGGTCGATTCGACGTCGTGGTGGACATGGTCGGCGGCACGGCCCGCCGGAGCGGCCTGGACCTGCTCGCGCCGATGGGCCGGCTGGTGGTGATGGGCAACGCCTCCGGCGCCGAGGACGTCGGGATCTCGGCCGACGAGCTGTGGTTCGCCAACAAGACCGTCTCCGGGTTCAACCTGGCCGCGTTCTCCGCCGCCTTCCCGCAGGAGGCGGGCCGGGCGCTGCGCCGGGCCGTGGCCGCGGCCGCGAGCGGGGAGCTCCGGGTACGGGTCGAGTCGCTGCGGCTGGAGCAGGCCGCGCGGGCGCACCGCCGCATCGAGGCCGGCCGTACCACCGGCAAGCTCGTGCTCGAAGTCGAACGGAGCTGAGGCGTCCACGACGGCGTGCGCCGGCCCCGCGCTCAGCCCGACGACAACTCCTTGGCGTCGACCTGGACCCCTGATCTGATCAGCTCCTGGATGCCGTCCACGACGTCCCAGGTGTTGACGTTCATGCCGGCGATCACCCGGCCGCCGCGCAGCCAGTAGACGATGAACTCCAGGCTCTCGGGGTCGCCCCGGTAGACGATCTCGTCGTGGCCCTCGATGTCGCCGGAGAACTCCATGCCCAGCTCGTACTGGTCGGTGAAGAAGTAGGGCAGCCGGTCGTGCACCACTTCCCGGCCCAGCATGGACCGTGCGGCCACGGGGCCGCCGTGCAGGGCGTTGGCCCAGTGCTCGACGCGGAGGTGGCGGCCGTACACCGGGTGCAGGAACTCGGCCACGTCACCGGCCGCGTACACGTCGGGGTGCGAGGTGCGCAGGGAGGCGTCGGTGCGGATGCCCTGGCCGACGTCGAGGCCCGCGTTACGGGCCAGACCGACCTCAGGCGCCGCCCCGATGCCGGCCACGACCAGGTCGGCGCTCAGCCGCTCGCCCGAGCTGAGCCGCACGCCGTCCTCGGTGATCTCCGCCGCGGCGATGCCGAAGCGCAGGTCCACGCCCTTGCTCGCGTGCAGGCGGGCGAAGAGGGCGCCGAGCTCGGGGCCGAGCGCCCGGTTGAGCGCGGTGGGCTCGGGCTCGACGACGGTGACCGCGCAGCCGGCCGCGCGCGCCGCGGCGGCGGTCTCCAGGCCGATCCAGGACGCGCCGACGACCAGCACGGAGCCGCCCTCGGCGAAGCGTCGCCGCAGCGCCTCGCTGTCCGCCACGGTACGCAGGTAGTAGGCGGGCCCCGGCAGCCGCCTGGGCACGGCGCCGGTGGCGATGAGCAACTTGTCGTACGGCTGCCGGGAGCCGTCCCCGAGCCGCACCACGTGGTGCTCCAGCTCGATTTTAGTGACCGGCGTGCCGAGCCGCAGATCCACGCCGTTGCCCGCGTACCAGTCGGGGGCGTGGACGAAGATGTCGTTCCGCTCGCTCCTGCCCTGGAGGTACTCCTTGGACAGGGGTGGTCTCTCGTAGGGCCGTTCGCTCTCCGCGCCGATCAGCACGACCTCGTCGTCGAAGCCCTCTTCCCGCAGCGTCTGCGCCGCCTTGGCCCCGGCCAGCCCGGCACCGACGATCACATATGTGGCCATGGGCGCAGTATCCGCCCGGCGGGGGTCCTCGCGAAAGCGGCTCGTCCCGGCGACCCCGGCTCGTTGACGAAGCCTTAACCAGAAGATCGGCCGGCGGGGCTCGTCCTGGATCGGTCAGCGGGAGAGGCGGCGGTGCCAGGTCACCGCCGAGGTGTCGGTGAGCGAGGCGATCTGGTCGATCACCACGCGCACGCGGGCGGCGTCGTCCGGGGCCTCCTGGAAGGCGGGCCTGAAGGCGGGTTCGAGCGTGCCGGGCGCGCCGAGCGTGATCAGCGAGGCCAGCTCGGTGATGAGGTCGCGCTGCCTGGCCTGGTTGGCGTGGTGGTCCTCGGTGGTCATCACGTAGTGGGCGGTGACGCCCTTGAGCAGCGCGCACTCCAGCCTGGTGGCGTACGGCACGACGAGGTCGGCGCGGTGCCGCGAGCCGTGCACCTCCCTGGTGGCGGCCTGCGCGGACCTGCAGAAGCGGCCGATGAGGCCGCTGGTGAGGGCCTTGAGCCCGGCCAGGTCGGCGATCGTGGCGGCGAAGTGGCGCGGCCAGAGCGGGTCGTCGATCAGCTTGGCGAAGACCTCCTCCAGCTCGTTGAGGTCGGCGCCGGGGGCGTACCAGGTGCGGGTGATCTCACACACCTGGGCGCGTTCGGCGGGCGACTGGAGCGCCTCGGGGGTGACGTGGCCGGAGTGCAGGGCGTCCTCCAGGTCGTGCACGGAGTAGGCGACGTCGTCGGCCCAGTCCATGATCTGCGCCTCGAAGCTCACCCGCCCGGCCGGCGCGCGCTCCCTGATCCACTCGAACACCGGCAGGTCGTCGTCGTACACGCCGAACTTGGGCGATTCGCGGCAGGTCCACGGATACTTCACGGAGGCGTCCAGGGCGGCGCGGGTCAGGTTGAGGCCGGCGCTGCGCCCGTCCTCGGTCAGCACCTTGGCCTCCAGCCTGGTGAGCAGGCGCAGGCTCTGCGCGTTGCCCTCGAAGCCGCCGCACGAGCTCGACAGCGCGTTGAGCGCCACCTCCCCGTTGTGCCCGAACGGCGGATGCCCCAGGTCGTGCGCCAGGCAGGCGGTCTCCACCAGGTCGGGGTCCACGCCGAGCGTGGCGCCCATCTCCCTGCCGACCTGGGCGCACTCCAGGGAGTGGGTCAGGCGGGTGCGGGGGATGTGCTGGCCGCCGCCGAGCGTCTCCCCCGGGCCGACGACCTGCGTCTTCGCGGCCAGTCTCCTGAGCGCGGCGCTGTGCAGCACACGGGCACGGTCCCGCTCGAACGCGGACCGTTCCGGATTGCCGGGAAGTTCCGGAACCCAACGCTCTTGGTCATGCTCGTCGTAGTACGGCATCAGTGAAGCGATTTTATCCAGTTTCCCGTCTCCGCTAGTGTCGAGCCTCGCGAGAACCCCTTCCCCGGGAGCCCTCCCCCATGACGACAGCGTTCCGAGCAGTGCTGGCTTTCACCCTGCTCGCCGGCTTCTACGTACTGGTCGGCCTCATCGTGGCCACCGCCATCTTCCTCGACGTCCTGCTCATCGTCGACTTCCACGCCACCGCGCTCAAGTTCGCGATCGTGCTCACGCTGGCGTCGGGCGCTCTGGTCAGGACGCTCGTGATGGTCAGCCGCCGCCGTGAGGGCGAGCAGCCGGGCGTGCCGGTGGGACGCGAGCACGAGCCGGTGCTGTGGCAGACGGTCGAGGAGCTGGCCCAGCGCGTGCGCACGGCCCCGCCGGACGAGATCCGCCTGGTCCCCGAGGTGAACGCGGCCGTCTCGGAGGACACCCGCCTGCTGGGGCTGAAGGCGACGCGGCGGCGCATGTTCATCGGGCTGCCGCTGCTGCAGACGCTCACGGTGGACGAGTTGCGCGCGGTGCTCGGGCACGAGCTCGGCCACTACAGCGGCGCCCACACGCGCCTCGGCGCGCCGGTCTACCGGGGCCGGGTCTCGCTCATCGCCACCGTCCAGGGGCTGCGCAACCATCCGTTCGTGCAGCGCCTGTTCACCTGGTACGCCAAGCTCTACCTCCGGGTCTCGCAGGCCGTCTCGCGCAAGCAGGAGCTGGAGGCCGACCGCTTCGCCGTCGCGATCGGCGGCCGGCAGGCCACGTCAGGCGCGCTGAAGAAGATCCGCCTGACCGCGGCGGGCTGGGAGACCTACGTCGACAGCTACCTGACCCTGACGGGCGCGGGCGGCACCAGGCCGGCGACGGTGTTCGGCGGCTTCCACGCGCTCATGAGCGACCCCGAGCGGCAGGCCGAGCTGGCCAAGCTGAGCGAGCGGCCCGAGGAGGTCTCCCCGTACGACTCGCACCCGAGCATGGCCGAGCGCCTGGCCGCGATCGAGCACCTGCCGGAGCCGCAGCAGGTGCCGGACCCGCGCTCCGCCCTGACCCTGCTCATCGACCCGAACGTGGCGGTGCAGGCCGTGGAGCAGTCGATGTGGTCGCCCGAGGCGGCGACGACGCTGCGGCCGGTGCCGTGGGAGGAGCTGGTCGCGCACGCCATGTACGCCGGCCGCAACGCCGACGCCCTGCACGACCTGGCGGTGGCCGGGCAGCAGGTGATGGGCGCCACGCGGCCGTACCTGGACGCGGCGTTCGAGGCCATCGCGCGGGGGCGGCAGGCGGAGCTGGAGGCCAAGCTGCTGGAGAGCGGCTGGAACCCCTCCCCTACCCTGCTGGCCGGGGTGCTGGGGCAGGCGCTGGAGGCGGTGCTGATCCAGCTCGGCGAGGCCAAGTGGACGCTGTCGTGGTCGGGGCCCGCGCGGCTGCTGTTCGACGACGGCGAGGAGGTGGCCCTGTCGGAGTACGCGGCCCAGGTGGCGACGAACTCGGAGGCCGTGGGCGGGCTGCGGCGGTGGCTGGGCGATCACGGGATGCGCCACGACTACGTACCGATCGAAGAACCACCCGCCTCCGACCCCGCGATTCCGCAACCGACCCCGGCCGACCTGCACCACCTGCCCGGCTGACCGGACTCAGCGGAGGGCTCGGTCGAGGTCGGCGCGGTGTGCGGCGACCCAGTCGCGGGCGGCGCCCACGTGCTCGACGACCCCCTCCGCGACCAGCCTGACGGCGTGCGGCAGGCCGGCCGCCGCGTCCGCGACGATGCCGTTCCGGCACCGGTCCTGCCACCACAGCACGGTCCGCACGACCTCACCGCGCTCGGCCAGGCCGTAGCCGTCGCAGATCACCCGCATCCGCCGCGCGGCCTCGCCCGGCTCCGCGCCGGGGCCGAGGCCGGCGTACTGCCAGCACACGTGCGCCACGTCGTGGATCCGCCGCCCCGGCCCGGCGAGGTCCCAGTCGATGAACGCCACCGGCCGCAGCCCCGCCCCCTCGTCCCGGTAGACGGTGTTCTTCGGCGACAGGTCGTTGTGGCAGACCACCTCGCCGTCGCCGGCCTGCGGGGTGCCCGCGGTCAGGTCGTGGAACTCGCGGACCAGGCCGGCCACCCGGGCCAGGCTCTCGTCCGAGCCGACGCCGTCCGGCTGGACCTCCTCCCATGCCACGTGCCCGTCCACGTACCCCAGGATCTCGCGCCCCTCACCGTCGAGGCCGAGGAAGCGCGGCGCCCCCCGCCAGCCGCTCCGTTCGAACAGGCGCAGCACCTCGTGCACGTGCGCGGCCCGCTCGGCGGGACGGCGGCGGACGGTGTCGCCGACACGGACGACGGCGTTGACGAAGCCTCCGGGGAGCGGCGTTTCCGGCATGCGCCCAGCCTGCCCGATCACCGCCCGCCCGCGCGACGCCCGTTCACTCTCGGCCGAGCACTCACACCGACAGCTCTGGCCGATCGGCCGGGCCGATCGCGTCATGACCGATCATCGCGGGGACGAGTCTGCGGCGTCCCGGCGGATGAAACGGAAAGTCGCGCACACGAGGGCGCCTGGACAAGAGTTTTTCCCGACCGTCTTGCCACACTCCGATCAGTGGCCTTACGGTCACCCTTAGCATTCGCCCGGACCAAGGAGGCGCTGTGAGCAGGCATGACGGCGGAACCCGGCAGGGCTCGACGATGCTGCCCCACATCGCCTGGCGGGTCGAGGCGATGATCGCGACCATCGCCGAGCGCCGCGCATCCGCCACCGGCCCGATCGCGCAGGCGCTGCGGAAGGTGCCGCGCCACTGGTTCGTCCCCTCGCAGGGCCTGGCGCTCGACGACGACGGCGGCGCGGTGCCGATCGACCGCGACACCGATCCGCCGGGCTGGTGGGACGCCGTCTATTCGGGCAGCCCGATCGCCACCCCGCTCGCCTCCGGGCGCGGCGGCACCGCCTACACCTGCGTCAACCCCTCCCCCAGCGCCGTGGCCGACCTGCTGGAGCTGCTCGACGTCGGCCCCGGGCAGCGGGTGATGGAGGTCGGCACGGGCAGCGGCTGGGTGACCGCGCTGCTGTGCCGGCTGACGGGCGAGGCGGGCGGCGTCACGTCCATCGAGAGCGATCCGGTGGTGGCGGAGGCGGCGGGCCGGAATCTGGCCGCGGCGGGGATGCGACCACACCTGTTCGTCGGTGAGAAGGCGCGCGGATGCCCGGAGCGGGGGCCGTACGACCGGGTGCTCGTGCTGGCGGGCTCGCCGGAGTCGTGGGCCGGGCAGACCCGGCCGGGGGCGGTGATCGTCGACGCGTGCGGCGGGAACGCGGGGCACGCGCTCAGGACCGTCACCCCTTCCGCCGAATATTACTCGGGACTCCCTGATTATTAAAGGTCATCCCCACTCCACCACCTGGGCAGGCTGACCGGGGTCTTGACTTAATTCGCATGGACTCCATGATTAGTCGCAAGCAATCCGCGAACACCTCGCCGGCCTGCCTGCCTAGGAGCGCCATGCCCAAGCTCGCACGCAGTCTCACCCTCCTCCTCTTCCTGTGCGCGTCGGTCCTCGTCGCGCCGTCTCCCGCGCTGGCCGCCATCACCGGCCCGTCGGCCACCGACACCGCCACGACGGTGACGTACCAGTTCGGCTACACCGGCAGCCCCGCCTACACGCGCGCGTACGTCGACACCGACCGCAACCCCGCGACCGGCTTCGCCCAAGGCGGAGCCGGAGCCGACTTCTTACTGGAGAACGGTTCCCTCTATCGCCACAACGGCGGCGGCTGGAGCTGGACGCTCGTGGGCGCGGTCACCCACTCGGCCTCCGGCGGCACGGCCAGGTGGACGGTGCCGCGCGCGAGCCTCGGCGAGAGCGCCACCCCGAACGACGCCGACCTCGTCTTCCAGGTGGAGTCGCCGCTGGAGACGTCCGCCAAGCTCACGCACGTGTACAGCGGCGGAGGCGGTGGCGGCAACGGCACCGTCACCTACACCCCCACCAGCGCCGACTTCGCCAATCCCGAGCGCGGCCTCTACCACCACACCGGTGACTGCGACAAGAACGACTTCTCCCAGGCGACCCTGCAGAGCTACCGCACCAGCCAGAACATCTCCCTGGTGATGTGCGTGTTCTACCTGGCCGAGTTCAAGACCACCCCGATCAGCGCGGCCGCCCTGCAGCAACTGCAGCAGCAGCTCGACACCGTACGGGCGGCGGGCCTGAAGATGATCCTGCGCTTCGCCTACACCACCTCGACCGACGGCGCCGACGCCTCGAAGGAGCGGGTGCTGGCCCACCTCGACCAGCTCGCCCCCTACCTGAGCGCCAACAGGGACGTCATCTACCTCATGCAGGCCGGCTTCATCGGGGCCTGGGGCGAGTGGTACTACACCCAGAACTTCGGCAACGCCGGCACGGTGAGCGCGGCCGACTGGGCCAACAGGAAGGCCGTGGTGGACAAGATCCTCAACGTCCTGCCCTCGACCCGGATGGTGCAGCTGCGCACACCGAAGTTCAAGCGCACGATGTACACCACCAGCCCGGTGACCTCGGGCCAGGCGTACGGGGGCTCGGCCGTGGCGCGGCTGGGGCACCACAACGACTGCTTCCTGGCCAGCCCGGACGACTACGGCACGTACGAGAACCCGGCCGTCGAATATCCCTACCTCGGCTCCGACACCGCGTACGTGGCCATGGGCGGCGAGACCTGCAACCCCAACCCGCCCCGCTCCGACTGCCCGACCGCCATGGACGAGCTGTCCCGCTTCCACTACTCCTACCTCAACACCGACTACCACACCGGCGTGCTCGGCGGCTGGAACACCGGCGGCTGCCTGGCCGAGATCACCCGCCGCCTCGGCTACCGCCTCACCCTGACCACCGGCACCTACCCCGGCACCGCCACCCGCGGCGGCGGCCTGCCGATCAGCGTCACCCTGCGGAACGACGGCTACGCGGCCCCCTTCAACCCGCGCGGCCTGGAACTGGTGCTGCGCAACACCGCCACCTCGGCCCTGCACCGCTTCCCGCTCACCGCCGACCCGCGCAGGTGGCAGGCCGGCGCCACGAGCACGATCACGCAGACGGTGCCGCTGCCCGCCTCCCTGCCCGCCGGCACGTACGCGCTGCTCCTCAACCTCCCGGACCCGCAACTGCCGTCCAGGCCGGAGTACGCGATCCACCTCGCCAACGAGGGCGTCTGGGAACCGGCGACCGGCCTCAACAGCCTCCGCCACACGCTCACCGTGAACTGACCTTGGCCGGCCCATCACCCTCCGGGGCGGTGATGGGCCGGCCCCACCGCCTGAGCCTGAGACGACGGCGGGCTCCACAGCCGGTCCGCGGGCATGACGCTGTCTGACCTTCCTGATCTCCAGGGCGTCACGGTCGATCACCATGTCGACGAAACTCGTGAACCAGCGACCGCGCTCGGCCTGGCGCAGCGCCGGCACCATGGGGAAGCCGCCGGCGAGGATCAGGCGCTCGTGGTCGGCGCGCACGGCCCGTGAGGGCCTCCCAAGTGTAATGATCGTCGGACCATTGAGGTCAGGATTGTGGGTGCCTCCAGGCGAGGATTGCGGCCCTCGAAGGGTCATTATCGTCGGCTGTAAAAACAGTTTGACCGGTGTGGTGGTGTTCTGGACGATCAGGGGCGTGAACGTTGAATTCTCACGGTTCTCCCCTGATGAGGCCGATGCCCTTGTTGACTTCCTGACCGGGGAGGAGTGGCCCTTCCATGCGGGCGTCCAGGAGGAGGAGGCCATCCGGCGGCGGGTCGCCGACGGCGTCTACGACGACGATGACAACCGCACCTTCTGGCTGGTCGCCGACGGTGAGCGGGCCGGGCTGGTGCGGTTGCAGGATCTGACCGACGGGACGCCCATGTTCGACCTGCGGATCCGGGCCAAGTGGCGGGGGCGCGGGCTCGGTGCGGTGGCGCTGAAGTGGCTGACCGCCTACCTGTTCGAGCAGTTCCCCGAGTTCCTGCGGATCGAGGGGAACACGCGGCAGGACAACCTGGCCATGCGCATCGTGTTCCGCCGCTGCGGCTACGTGAAGGAGTCGCACTACCGGGACGCCTGGCCGTCGCCGGACGGCCCGGTGTACGACTCCGTCGGTTACGCGATCCTGCGGCGGGACTGGGTGTCCGGGACGACCACCCTGCCCGACTGGGACGACGAGCCGGCGAACGTCGGCTAAAGGACGGCCAGGAAGACGTCGCCGTTGCCCGGCGCGGTGCCGCCCGCCGGGCTCCCGTAGGTCAGGCCCGTGACGGCCACCTGCCCGGACGGGGTGGTGGTGGCGTACAGGCCGGGCTCGGCGAACGGGTCCACGCCGTCGTCGCGGGCCGTCCCGAGCTGGGTGGCGGCGCGCTGGGCCCCCTTGGCGTCCAGGCGCAGCACCACGACGTCGGCGCCGCCCGCCTGCACGCCGACCCGGCCCCGGGTGTAGCCCACGACCCGCACCTCCCCGCCCGGCAGCGGGGTCACGGCGGCGCCCTCGTCGGCCTGCGGCGTGGCCAGCACGTGCTGCCAGCGCCGCGCGCCCTTGCCGGTGTAGGCGACGGTGAGCGCGTCGCCCGCCGACAGGCCCGTGGCGACGGCCAGGCCGGCGGTGGTGACGGTGACCGCGTTCAGCCGGTCGTCCTCGGGGCCGCCGGCGGTGGTGGCCCACTGCCTGGCGCCGTCCGTGGTGTAGGCGGCGATCCAGCCGTCCAGGCCGCCGAGTGCGGTCGTGCCGGGCAGGGCGGCGGAGGCGCTGCCGGTCACGTGGACGGCCCCCACTCCGGCGACAAGGGCGTCGGCGGCGATGCCGGTCGCCTTGTCCTCGCCGGGGCCGCCGTACTGGCGGATCCAGGACAGCGCGCCGTCCGGGGTGAGGCGGGCGACGACGGCGTCCTTGTCGCCGGCGTTCGGGCCGTCGAGCGAGCCCTTGGTGTAGCCGGCGACGTACGCGCCCCCGTCGGGAGCGGCGCTGAGCGCGTAGAGGCGGTCGGCCGCGGCCGGGTCGCCGAACTGGGTGAGCCAGCGCACCTCCCCCGCGGCGTCCAGCCGGACCACGAAGGCGTCGTCCGCGGCGTTGCCCGGATGCCGGCCGTCCAGGTCGCCCTTGGTGTAGCCGGCCGCGAGCACACCCCCGTCGGGCAGGGCCGCGACGCCGTACAGGCGCTCGTCCGCCGCCGTGCCGAACTGCCTGGTCCAGCCGCCGGTACGGGTCAGGACGGCGTCCAGGCGGCCGGCGTGCGGCTGCCCCTCGACCGGGCCGCCGGCGGCGTACCCGAGAGTGAGGGAGCCGTCTGCGTGCGCGGCAACCCCGCCGGCCCAGTCGGCGGCCGGCGTGCCGTGCAACGGGGCGGGCAGGCCGGTTGGCGGCGTGACGCTGAGGCCGGGGCCCAGCTCGGCCATGGCCTGCTCGAACGCGGGCGTCCAGACCGTCCAGTCGTGGCCGCCGTCCATGACACGGAGCTGCGCGGAGATCGCGGGCGAGCGCCTGGCGGCGTTGTAGAGGGCGGCGGACTCGAAGTCGAGGTCGTGGCGGGCGTCGGCGGGGTCGGGGTTGGCGTACTCGTCGTCGCCGACCGCCACGAACAGCCGGACGGGCAGGTCCTCGTCCAGGTCGGGGAGCAGGGACGGGTAGTTGAGCTCGCGGTAGACCTCTTCCGAGAACTTCGCCGCGCCGTCGCCGAAGGCGCCGTAGTCGCGGGCCGAGGAGTCGGACGGCGGCAGCGGCGCGTACACGGCCGGGCTGAGCACGGCGGCGGCGCCGAACAGGTCCTGGTGGGCGAGCGCGAACCGCAGCGCGCCCGCGCCGCCCATCGAGTAGCCGCCGACCAGGCGCGCCTGCCTGATGGGGGCCGTCCGGTAGGTGGCGTCCACATGCGCGATCAGGTCCCTGGTCAGGGCGGTCTCCACCTTGCGGCCGGGGAGGTCGGCGCCGGTGTAGCGCGAGTCGACGTACCAGTTGCCGCGCTCGTTCCACGGCGCGTCCGGCATGACGGCGATGACCGGCGGGATGCGCTTGGTGCGGATCATGTCGTCCAGCGTCGTCTTGACGCGGGTCCACGCCTGCATGGTGTCGCCGCGGCCGTGCAGCAGGTAGAGCACGGGGTGGCGGTCCTTGGTCCGGTCGTAGCGGGCCGGGAGGTAGACGTTGTAGGCGATGTCCTCGCCCAGGGCGGGCGACGGGGCCGCGCCGGTGGTGATCCGGCCCTCCGCCCGTACGCCCGTCTCACCGGGCCCGGCCGTCAGGCTGAGCGCGGCCACGACCGTGAGCGCGGTGGCGGCGATCCATCGGGGTAAGGGCATCGGACTCTCCTGTAAACGTTTACCGCAGGCACGTGAGTACGCGCGTGTTTCGGGAGAGTTTCATGGGGTTTGTGGGGCTCTGTCAACAGGCGCCCTGAGGTCGCGCCACCGCCCGGCGGGGGCGGTGGCGCTTTCGGTGACGTCAGCGGGTGTCGGAGTCGGTGTCGGTGAGGGCGGCGCGGCCGGCCTCCAGCCGGGCCACCGGGATGCGGAACGGGCTGCACGAGACGTAGTCGAGGCCCACGTCGTGGCAGAAGTGGATCGAGGCGGGGTCGCCGCCGTGCTCGCCGCAGATCCCCAGGTGCAGGTCGGGCCGGGCGGCCCGGCCCTCCTCCGCGGCGATCCTGACCAGGCGGCCCACGCCCTCCTCGTCCAGGGACTCGAAGGGGGAGACGCCGAAGATGCCGAGGTCGAGGTAGCGGGAGAAGAAGGCCGACTCGACGTCGTCGCGGGAGAAGCCCCACGCCATCTGGGTCAGGTCGTTGGTGCCGAAGGAGAAGAACTCGGCCGCCTCCGCGATCCGGCCCGCGGTGAGCGCCGCCCTGGGGACCTCGATCATGGTGCCGACCAGGGCCTGCACGCCGGCCTCCGTGAGGATCCTGACGGCCTCCTCGCGGACCGCCTCCAGCTCCTGTACGGCGGCCACCAGCGGGATCATGATCTCGGGCCTGGCTCCCGGCACCTCCTTGGCGGCCTGGGCGATGGCCCTGACCTGCATCGCGAACAGGCCGGGGATGACCAGGCCGAGGCGGACGCCGCGCAGGCCGAGCATCGGGTTCTGCTCGTGCAGGCGCTTGACCGCGGCCAGGAGCCTGCGGTCCTTGGCTGTGGCGGTGTCGGTGGCGGCCTTGATCGACAGGTCCACGATGTCGGGCAGGAACTCGTGCAGGGGCGGGTCGATCAGGCGGATCGTGACGGGCGCGCCGTCCATAGCCTGAAATATGCCGATGAAGTCGGCTTTCTGGAGCGGCTCCAGGGCGTCCAGGGCCTGCTGGCGGGCCTCGTCCGTGGTGGCCAGCACGAGGTCCTCCACCAGCTGGCGGCGCTCGCCGAGGAACATGTGCTCCGTACGGCAGAGCCCGATCCCCTCGCCGCCGAAGCGCCTGGCGCGGGCCGCGTCCTCGGGGGTGTCGGCGTTGGCCCTGATGCCGAGCCGGCGGGCCGCGTCGGCGTGCCGCATGAGGCGGTCGACCGCGCGGACGAGGTCGTCACCCGGCTCGGCGGCGCCCTCGAAGTACTCCACCACGGCCGAGTCCACCACGGGCACCTCGCCTAGGTAGATCTCGCCGGTCGTCCCGTCGATGGAGATGACGTCGCCCTCGGCGACCGTCACGCCGCCGGGCGCGGTGAAGCGGCGCTCATCGGTGTGCACCTCCAGCTCCTCGGCCCCGCACACGCACGTCTTGCCCATCCCCCGCGCCACCACGGCGGCGTGGGAGGTCTTGCCGCCCCGGCTGGTCAGGACGCCTTTGGCGGCGATCATCCCGGACAGGTCGTCGGGGTTGGTCTCGCGGCGGACGAGGATGACGTCCTCACCCTGCTCCGCCAGCTCCACGGCGCGCTCGGAGGAGAAGACGACCTTGCCGACGGCGGCGCCGGGGGAGGCGTTCATGCCCTTGGCGATCCTCTTCTTGGGCGCGCCGGAGTCGAAGCGGGGGAACATGAGCTGGGCCAGCTGGTCGCCGGTGACCCGGGTGACGGCCTCGTCCATCGTGATGAGGCCCTGGTCGACGAGCTGGGTGGCGATGCGGAAGGCGGCCGCCGCCGTGCGCTTGCCGACCCGTGTCTGCAACATCCAGAGCTTGCCGCGCTCGATGGTGAACTCGATGTCGCACAGGTCGCGGTAGTGGTTCTCCAGGACCTCCATGATCCGCAGCAGCTCGTCGTACGAGTGCCGGTCGATGCTCTCCAGCCCCTCCAGCGGGATCGTGTTGCGGATCCCGGCCACCACGTCCTCGCCCTGGGCGTTCTGCAGGTAGTCGCCGTAGATGCCCTGCCGCCCCGAACCGGGGTCGCGGGTGAAGGCGACGCCGGTGCCGGAGTCGTTGCCGTAGTTGCCGAAGACCATGGCCATGATGTTCACGGCGGTGCCGAGGTCGGCGGGGATGCGCTCCTGGCGGCGGTAGAGGATGGCGCGCGGGGCGTTCCACGAGTCGAAGACGGCCATGACGGCCAGGCGCATCTGCTCGCGCGGGTCGGCCGGGAAGTCCTTGCCGGTCTGCTCGCGGACGATCCCCTTGTACGTCTCCACGAGCTCCTGCAGCTCGCCCGCGTCCAGGTCGGTGTCCTGGCGCCGGCCCTTCAGCGTGTCGAGCGCCCGCTCGAACAGGTCGCCGTCGATGCCGAGCACGGTCTTGCCGAACATCTGGATGAGCCTGCGGTAGGAGTCCCAGGCGAAGCGGTCGTTGCCGCCCGCCTGCTTGGCCAGCCCGTGCACGGACTCGTCGTTGAGCCCGATGTTGAGCACGGTCTCCATCATCCCCGGCATGGAGAACTTGGCCCCTGAGCGGACGCTCACCAGCAGCGGATCGTCGGCCTGGCCGAGCTTCCTGCCCATCTGGGCTTCCAGTGCCTCCAGATGCCCGACGACCTCCTGGTCCAGCCCCTCAGGAACAGAGCCTTCCGCAAGGTAGCGGCGGCAGGCCTCGCTGGTGATGGTGAATCCAGGGGGAACGGGCAGCCCGAGGTTCGTCATTTCGGCGAGGTTCGCACCCTTACCGCCGAGCAGATCTTTCTGATTCCTGTCGCCCTCGGTGAAGTCGTAAACGTACTTGGCCACCACACGCTCCAATCAAACGCCTCTGTCCCGGACTCTACCGGGGGAATTGATGATGAAACTGCACTCCCCTCTTAGGTCACTGTTTGCGCTGGTGAAGGGCGCATGAAAGGTCTAATCCAATTATACGACCAGCTCTGGGAAATTGGATTAGACCAATTGGTTTAAACCAATTCTTGAGAAAGGCGGCCCCTGGGTGCAGAATCGGATCACACCCCCACCAGGAGGCCCTGATGGCCACTCCTACCAAGCCCGGGCGGCGGGCCCGCGTGCTCACCGGCTCCGCCAGGGCCGCGGTCGGTTCGGCGCGTTACCTCGACGACCGGCTGCCGTTCGGCCGCTGGTTACGGCCGCAGCTGCGCAAACTCTTCCCCAGCCACTGGTCGTTCCTGCTGGGTGAGCTGGCGCTCTACTCGTTCGTGCTGCTCATCCTCACCGGCACGTTCCTGACGCTGTTCTACAAACCGAACCCCGACGTCGCCTACGAGTCGGTCGTGGAGATCAGCGTGCAGGTGCGCGGCGGGCTGCTGATGCGCCAGTTGCACCACTGGGCGGCGACGGTGTTCGTGCTGGCGATCGTGGCCCACATGTGCCGGGTCTTCTTCACCGGGGCCTTCCGGAGACCGCGCGAGCTGACCTGGATGCTGGGGGTGCTGCTGTTCGGGCTGGCCCTGTTCGAGTCGTTCCTGGGGGTCTCGCTGCCCGCCGACCAGCTCGCGATGACGGGGCTGCGGCAGGCGGAGGGGCTCCTGCTGTCGGTCCCGCTGGTGGGGACGTACCTGTCGGCGTTCGCGTTCGACGGCGGCTTCCCCGGCCAGGTCATCCCGCGCGTGTTCGTCACCCACGTGCTGCTCGTGCCCGGCATCCTGCTGGCGGTGGTGCCGCTGCACGCGCTCATCCTCACCTGGCGGCAGAAGCACACCGAGCGGCGCGCCACCGCCGCCGGCGAGAAGACGGTGACCGGCGGGCCGTTCTTCCCTTACTTCGCGGTCAAGAACGGCGCGACGGCGCTGTTCACGATCGGGTTCATCGCGCTGCTGGCCACGTTCGTCCGGGTCAACCCGGTGTGGGAGCACGGCGCCTACCGTCCGGGCAGCCTGCCGCCGTCGGCGCAGCCGTTCTGGTACGCCGGGGTGCTGGAAGGGGCGCAGCGGCTCGTCCCCGCCTGGGAGGTCACGGTCGGCGGGTACGTGCTGCAGTTCGGGCTCTGGATCCCGCCGCTGGTCCTGGCCGTCTTCTTCGGCGTGCTGCTGCTCTACCCGTTCCTGGAACGCCGGTTCACCGGCGACCGCGACGTGCACCACCTGCTCGACCGGCCGTCACAGGCACCTGTGCGGACGGCGCTGGGCGCCGCGGTGATCACGTTCTTCGCCGTGCTCTGGGCGGGCACGTGGGTCTCGGCGCCGCCGCCGGTGATGCGCTCGGCGCCCGGCTTCCCCGCGCCGCCGCCGGCCGCGCCCGCGCTGCTGACGGTCCCTCCTGACACCTACGAGCTGGTCGTGCCCGGCCTGCGGATCGCGGTGGTCGTGCTGCCGGTGGCGGCCTTCCTGCTCACCAGGGCGTGGTGCCGCCGCCGGTCGGACTAGGGGTTCTGGAGCAGGTCGGCGAGGGGGTTGTGGCCGGGCGGGGTGCCGGGCACGCCGCCCGGCGGAGGCAGCCAGAGCACGAACGTGGACCCCTGGCCCAGCCGCGAGAACACCGCCACGCGGCCCCCGTGCGACTCCACGATCTGGCGGACGATGGCCAGGCCCAGGCCCGTGTGCCGGTCCCGGCGGCTGGACTCGCCGCGCCAGAAGCGGTCGAACACCCGCGCCTGGTCGGCTTCGCGCAGGCCGGGGCCGTCGTCGCCGACCGCCGCCCACAGCCAGCCCTCGTCCCGGCCCGCCGAGGCCCTGATCGTGCCGCCGGGCGGCGAGAGGCGTACGGCGTTGGAGAGCAGGTTGGCCACGGCGCGGCGCAGCGCGTCGGCGTCGCCGGTCATCTCCAGCCCCGAGCCCAGGTCGCGGACGATCGCGATCCGGCGCTCGGCGGCGGGTGTGGCGTACTCCTCGCACGCCTCCCCCACCACCCTGGCCAGGTCGAGATCGGCGTCGGCGAACGCGGTGCCCTGCCGCCTGGCGGTGGCCAGCAGGTCCTCGACCAGCCGGGTCATCCGGGTGGTCGCGCGGTCCACGATGGCCACGGCCCTGATCCGCTCCTCCTCGCTGGCGTCGGGGGCGGCCAGCACGGCGTCCACGTTGGCCCTGATGATGGTCAGCGGGCTGCGCAGCTCGTGGGAGGCGTCGTCGATGAGCTGGCGCTGCGCGCTGAACGCCTCCTCCAGCCGGTCGAGCATGGTGTCGATGGTGTCGGCCAGGTCCTTCAGCTCGTCGCGCGGGCCGTCCAGCTCGATGCGCCGCTTCAGGTCGGTGGCCTGGATCTCCTCCGTCGTCCGGGTGATCGACCGGACCGGCCGCAGCACCCGCCCGGCCAGCACCCAGCCGATGCCCAGGCTGGCCACGTACAGGGCGGCCAGGGTGTAGAGGGAGTAGTCGCGCAGCGTGGCCATGGTCTGGACGTTGACCTGGTTCTCGACCTCCTCGACGAAGACGACCTCGCGCTTGCCGAGATACTGGTTGCCGCTGTACGTCTTCGCGAACTCGGTGGTGACCGGCCGCTGGTCGGTGGTCTTGGACACGGCGAAGTAGATGCCGCCGAGCACGAGCGCGGCCAGCACGAACAGCAGCCCCGAGTAGAGCACGGTGATCCGGAAGCGGATGGTGTGGATCACGACGGCTCCTTCAGCCGGTAACCGCGGCTGATCACGGTCTCGATCAGGCCCTCTTCCTGCAGCTTGCGGCGCAGGTTGCCGACCGTGACGCGGACGGTGCTGGTGAACGGGTCGGCGTGCTCGTCCCAGACGTGTTCGAGCAACTCCTCGGTGGAGACGACGTGGCCCGGCCTGGTCATCAGGTAGTGCAGCACGCCGTACTCCTTCGGGGTCAGCGCCAGCGACCGGCCGTCGAGCGACACCTCCAGCCTGGCCGTGTCGATCCGCAGCCCGCCGACCTCCAGCACGGAGGTGCCGCCCCCGGTGTCCCTGCGCAGCAGGGCCCGCACCCGGGCCAGCAGCTCGGGGAAGGCGAACGGCTTGACCAGGTAGTCGTCCGCTCCCTCGTCGAGGCCGCGGACCCGGTCGTCCAGGCGGTCGCGGGCGGTGATCATGATGATCCGCACGCCCTGGCCCGCCGAGCGCACGGTCCGGCAGAGCTGGAAGCCGTCGCCGCCCGGCAGGTTGAGGTCGAGCAGGACCAGGTCATAGGTGTTGACCTGCAACTTCTCGTGCGCGGAGGGCGCGTCGTAGGAGACGTCCACCGCGTATCCGGCCCGGACCAGGCCGACGCGCAGCGCGTCGACCAGGTCCTCCTCGTCCTCCACCACCAGCAGTCGCATGTTTCGCACCCTAGTTTCGGATGATGCGGTCCGCGATGGGCGCCGCCCGGTCGATGGGGATGGCGAACCCGATGCCGATGTTGCCGCCTCCCCTGCCGGACGCGATCGCGGTGTTCACGCCCACGACCTCGCCCCGGCCGTTCACCAGCGGGCCGCCGGAGTTGCCCGGGTTGATGGAGGCGTCGGTCTGCACGGCCGTACGGGAGGAGCCGCCCAGGCGTACCTCCCGGTCCAGCGCGCTGACGATGCCGGCGGTGACCGTCCCCGACAGGCCCAGGGGCGAGCCGATGGCGAGCACCTGCTCCCCCACGGACAGGTCCGCGGACCTGCCGAGCGTGGCGGGGGTGAGCCGGGCCGGGTCGTCCAGTTCCAGCACGGCCAGGTCCTCGCCGTAGTCGGTGCCGGCCACGCGGGCGGGCAGCCGGCTGCCGTCGCTGAGCACCACCGTGACCTGGCTGCTGCCTCTGACCACGTGGGCGTTGGTGAGGATGTGGCCGCGCTCGTCCACCGCGAAGCCGGAGCCGCCGCTGTCGCGCGTCTCGATGGAGACGACGCTCGGCAGCACGCGGGCCGCCGTCGCGCTCAGCCCGGTCAGGCCGGCGGACGGGGCCCGGGCCGCCCTCGGGAGGGCGGCGACGGGGGCCGGCGCGGGTCCTTCGAACAGCCGGGCGCCCGCCGTGGCGACCGCCGCCCCGCCGAGCGCGCCGGTGAGCGCCGCCACGAGCCCGGCGGCCACCAGCAACCGCCCGCCGGGCGACTCCCGGACGACTCGCGTGGCGTCCGTCCCCGGGCCGGACGCGACGGGTACGGGAAGCGGCGGCGGCCCGATCAGCGGCGGCAGGACGGGCGGCGGTGACACGGGCGGTGAGGCGGCGGCCGGGGACTCCCGGCGAGCGCCTGGCGACGGGGTCCGGAAGTCGGGCCCGTGGGGCCTGCCCAGGCCCATCACGGCAGCCTCGAGAACCACAACATCGACGTCACCGCCGCGATGAGCGCGAAGATCAGCCCCGCTCCGACGAACCACTGCCAGACCTCCTGACGCTCGACGCGATAACCGACCGACGTGCCGATGTCCTCGTAGACCGCCTGCAACTCATCGCCGCTGGCCGCCTCGTAGAAGCCGCCGCCGGCCGCGCCGGCCAGGTCGCGCAGCGCGGGCCCGTCCACCGGCACCGGCACCTCCTGGCCGCCCAGGCTGATGGTGCCGTCCGCCGTTCCGTAGGCGATGGTGGTGACCGGGACACCGCGCGCGGACGCCTGCGCCGCCGCGTCGGACACCGTGCGGCCGGTGGTGCTGGAGCCGTCGGACAGCAGCACGATGTGCGCGGGCGGCGCCTCCTCCTCCGAGTCGAGTGCGGCGATGGCGTCGAGGGAGGAGAAGACGGCCTCGCCGATGGCGGTGCCGGAGCCGGTGCCGAGCCGGTCGAGCGCGCTCAGCACCGTACGCCGGTCCGTGGTGGGCGGCACGGCGACCGAGGCCGACGCCGAGAACGACACCAGGCCCAGGTTGAACCGCTCCGGCAGGCCCTGGACGAACTGCCTGGCCGCCTGCTTGGCCGCCTCGAACCGGTTGGGCGCGACGTCGGTGGCCCCCATGGAGGCCGAGACGTCGAACGCCACCATGATCGTCGCCCGTTCACGCGGCACCCGCACCTCGGCCGTCGGCCGGGCGAAGCCCAGCACGAGCAGGGCGAACATCAGCAGCAGCGCGGCCGCGGGCACGTGCCTGCGCCAGCCGGGCCGCCGCGGCGCCACCTTGTCCAGCAGGTCGAGGTTGGTGAAGCGGACGGCGTAGGAGGTCCTGTTGCGCAGCGCCATGACCACGTACGTCACGGCGAGCAGGGCCACGGGGACGAGCAGCAAGAGCCACAGGGGCGCGAGGAGGCTCACGCGGCGTCACCTCCGCCCGCCGGCGGCCGCCCCTGGCGGGCCGGTCCCGTCGCCAGCGCGGCCAGCCGGCGCTGCCGCATGACGTGCCGGGCCAGGTCGCGCACCCAGTCCCGGTCGGTACGCAGCCGCAGGTGGGCGGCCCCGGCCCGGCGCAGCCCCTGGGTGACGGCGTCGCGCTGCCCGGCCGCCGCCTCGGCGTACCTGCGCCGCAGCCGCGCGCTGCCGGTGGCGACCTCGCGCCGCCGTCCCGTCTCCGGGTCGATGAGCGTCAGGATGCCCACGTCGGGCAGGCTCAGTTCGCGCGGGTCGACCACCTCCACGGCCAGCAGCTGGTGCCGGGCGGCGAGGGCGCGCAGCGGCTGCTCCCAGGTCGGCGGCGGGTCGAGGAAGTCGGAGACGACGACGACCAGGCCGCGGCGGCGCGCCGTCCGGCCGAGCTGGTCTGCCGCCACGCCGATCAGCGGCTCGCTCACCCCCGGCTGGGTGCGCGGCAGCGCGAAGGCCGCCTGGAGCAGCGCCATCAGGTGCGGCCGGCCCGTCCTGGCGGGCAGCGTCCTGACGCCGCCGCCGTGCAGCAGGTGGACGCCGATCCGGTTACCGGTCCGCTGGGTGAGGAAGCCGATCGCGGCCAGGGCCGACAGGGCGAGCTCCCGCTTCTCCATCGCCACGGTGCCGAAGTCCATGCTGGCGGTGGCGTCGAGCAGGGCCCAGATCTCCAGCTCCCGGTCGGCGACCAGGTCCCTGACGTGCGGTTCGTTCGTGCGGGCGGTGACGTTCCAGTCCATCCGCCGCACGTCGTCGCCCGGCCGGTAGGGCCGCGACTCGGCCGGCTCGCTGCCCGGACCTGGCACCAGGCCGAGGTGTTCGCCCTGGAGCAGTCCATCGAGTCTCCTGGTGATCGTCAGTTCGAGCCGGCGCAGCGCGGGCTCGGCCATCAGGTACGGCTTCACGCCACGGCCTCCTGCTGCGGGGCGATGACCGGCATCGGCACGGCGGCGAGCACGCGGTCCACGATCTGCCGGGGCACGACCCCGTCGGCCAGGGCGTCGAAGGAGAGTACGAGCCGGTGCGCCATCACGTCGTGGGCGAGGTCGCGGACGTCCTCGGGCAGCACGTACTCGCGCCCGCGCATGAGCGCCAGCGCCCGACCGGCGGCGAGCAGGCCGAGCGTGGCCCTGGGGCTGGCCCCGAAGGCCAGCAGCCGGTCCACGTCCTGGACGCCGTAGCGGCCGGGGTCGCGGGTGGCGTAGACGAGGCGGACGGCGTACTCGGCGACCGCGTGGTGCACGAAGACCTCCTCGGCCCGGCGCTGCAACGCGACGACCTGCGCCGGGCCGAGGATGTTCTGCGGCACGGGCGGGTCCACGCTCATGCGGTAGACGATCGCCAGCTCCTCCGATTCGCTGGGATGGTCCACGTCGATCTTCATCAGGAAGCGGTCCCGCTGCGCCTCGGGCAGGTGGTACACGCCCTCCGACTCGATCGGGTTCTGGGTGGCCAGCACCAGGAACGGATCGGGCACCCGGTGCGTGACGCCGCCGATGCTGACCTGGTGCTCGGCCATGATCTCCAGCAGCGCGGACTGCACCTTCGCGGGCGCCCGGTTGATCTCGTCGGCGAGCACCAGGTTGACCATGACCGGGCCGAGCTCGACGTCGAACGACTCGGTGGAGGGCCGGTAGATCCGGGTTCCGACGATGTCGGACGGCACCAGGTCCGGCGTGAACTGGATGCGGGCGAACGTCCCCCCGACCACGGTGGCCATGGTCTCGGCGGCCAGGGTCTTCGCGATCCCCGGCACGCCTTCGAGCAGGCAGTGCCCCTTGGCCAGCACCGCCACGAGCAGCCGCTCGACCATGTGGTCCTGGCCCACGATCACCCGCTTGACCTCGAACAGGGCCCGTTCGAGCAGCGCCTGGTCCGTCATGGCCGCAGGCTTCCGTAGTGGCAGTCGTCCACGACGACCCGCAGTTCCAGAGCGGTCGGCTCCGGATCGGCGAACGCGGCGCTCCCCGTCGTGAACGACGTCATGAGCAACGCGACGGCCGCGAGAACCACCAGAGCGAAACGTGATGTACGCATGGATTCCTCGTCCCTCGTATCGGCTTAGGACGAATGTCATCAAGAAACCGCGAAAACCCGCGTAACCGCCGCCTTTACACTATTTTTCGGTGTTCGGCGGGTCAGGGGCCGGTTCGCATGCGAAACGGCCACCCCCTGCGAAGGAGGTGGCCGTCCCGTGCGGTGATCAGCCGATCAGGTAGCGCAGGATCTTCCGCAGTGACGCGCTACGCGCCGCGTCGCTGCCGAGTTGCTCCAGCCCGAAGCCGAGCAGGACCGTGTCCTTGGTGGTCACGGCCGCCGTCCGGTCGGCGGAGGCGCGGACGAAGTCGCCGCCGCCGATCGGGCTGCCCGCCGGGGGTCCGGGGGTCGCCCACGGCCCGAGCCCGGTCTCGAAGCCCTCGGCCTGGGTCGTGCCGCCGGACGTGGTGAGCCGGGTGTCGTCGACGAACGCGCCCACGCCGCCGGTGGCGGGGTCGGTCACGTAGCTGATCGACACCTCGACCTGCTGCCCGGCGTAGGCGGCCAGGTCGAACGCCACCTGCTGCCAGCCGCCCGAGTCACCGGTGAACCGGTTCCACGACCCGCTGCTCCCGGTCGGCTGACAGGGGTTGCCGCGGGTCAGGTAGTGCTCCAGCCACGGATGCTCGTCCAGGTAGAAGCCCGCCTCGCACTCGGACGGGACGCCGGTGTCGGTGCCGCCGTTGAGATCGGGCAGCGTGGTCCAGTTCTCCTGGCCGACCGTGTGGGCCTCGACGATGAGGTTGTCGTAGCCCGGCTCGGTGTCGAAGGAGAGCTGGAAGGCCAGCCGCGGCTGCTGCGCCGCCGTCACGGAGCCCAGGTCGATCGTCCTGGTCAGCCGCATGTACGAGTCGTCGGCGTGCGCCCCGGCCATGTACCAGGCGCCCTCGACGGGGTCGAACGGTCCCGGGGCGCCGAGCGCGTAGTCGGCGGCCGGGGTGCCGGTGAACCTCGGGAAGTCCGTCCCCATGGGGAACAGCACGCCCGCCTCGTCCACCGGGTTGTCCACCGTGGCCGGCCCGCCGAACGTGCCGCTGATCCCGGCCAGCGGGCCCGTGCCGGTGAAGCCGCTCGGGGCGGACCGCGGCAGCCGTCCGGCCAGGCCCATGTAGTACTGGGTGAAGTCGTCGGCCAGCAGCAGGCACTCGTCGAACAGCCCCTGGACGGTGGTGACCACGCAGTCGCCGTCCGGGTCGCCGTCGATGCCGTAATAGATGCCGCCGACGATGGTGTCCAGGATGCCGTAGTACGCGGCGGTCTCGCCGGTGTAGAGGAGCTTGCCTCCTTCGTTCAGGTAGTCGCGGACGGCGATGGTCAGGTCCTGCTGCGAGCGCTTGACGTCGGCGTCCGGCAGGTTGCCGAGCGGGGTCACCGTGACCACGTCCTGCTGGTCCATGGACAGCCGGTTGTCGCCCAGCTCCCACACCACGCCCTTGAAGTGCGACAGCACGCCGAGGTGGTGCGGCACGCCCTGGGCGTCCACGTCCCAGGTCTCGGAGGCGTACCCGGCGGCCTGGAGGGCCTGCTTGTACGTGGTGGTGTACTTGGGCGCCGTCACGGTGGGCGGATAGTCCGGGTTGAAGCCGGTGTAGTCCTCGTTGGCCAGCACCAGCACCTTGGCCGACGACTTCTTGGCCAGCCGGTAGGTGAAGTGCGTGCTGGAGACGACGCCGGCGCCGGGCTTGACGCCCTGGAACCAGACCTCGACCCGGTCACCCGCTCTGGCGCCGCTCACGGTGGCGCGGTACTCGGCGAAGTACAGGTCGTTCTCGTCGCCGTAACGCTCGCCGCCCTTCCACTCGCTCAGCGGCTTGACCCGCGTGGGGCCGCCGTTGATGCGGTAGCGCAGCACCTTGTCCCGCAGCGAGCGGCGCGCGGTGACGGCCACCGGTTGCGGGTCGCCGTACGAGACGGAGAAGGAGTCCGGCTGGAAGTCGGGCACGGTGCGTCCGACCACGGAGACCGGCTTGTCCGGCGTGTGCACGGACTTCGCGGCGGCCAGCGCCAGCGGGACGTTGCGCAGGAACTCGTCCTGGATGAGCGCCTCGCTGTCGGGGAAGGTGAAGCCCTGGCCGCCCGCGCAGTCCGCCAGCGTCCATTCGTCGTTCGGGTCGCGCTCGACAGCGTCCTCACAGGTGGACATCTCGGGCGTGATGGACATGACCTTCCGTACGTTCGTCATGTGCCCGTCGAGTTCGCCGTTGGTGGTGTAGAGCTCGGCGCCGATGTCGGGGTCGTAGCCCTGGACCGCGGGGTTGGCGTCGTCGCCCAGCATGGCCTCGAAGATCAGGTCGTCGGGCGACGGGGTGGCCTGCTGCCAGCCGACCCCGTACAGGAGCAGCATGGCGGCCGAGTGATAGTTCAGCAGGTACGTGAAGTGCACCCGCTTGGCCAGGTTGTCCAGCGCCACGGTCTCGGGCTCCGACTGGGCGGCGGCGCCGCGGTAGGTCTGGCTGGAGCCGAGGCTGGAGGAGCCCTCGTCGTCGTAGCGCCACTTGTAGGCGAAGTTGCGGTTGAGGTCCACGCCGTCGGCGCTGGTGAGCCGGCCGTCGCCGTCGTTGTCGCGCAGGTTCTTGCGCCACAGGCGGTTGTCGGGGGTGAAGGTGTAGTCGTAGCCGTCGGGGTTGGCGACCGGCAGGAACCACAGCTCGGTGGTGTTGATCAGCTTGGTCAGCTCGGCGTCGGCGCCGTAGCCGTTGAGATAGTGGTGCAGCAGCCGCCGCACCATCTCGGGCGTGATCCACTCGCGGGCGTGCTGCGCGGCCGAGTACAGCATGGCCGGGCGCTTGCCGTCGCCGAGGGTCCTGGCGTTCTTGGTCACCTTGATCGCGGTGATCGGCGTGCCGTTGAGGCTGTTGCCGAGGTTGACGACCTTGGCGATGCCCGGCTTGGCGTTCGCCGCCGCGATGATCTCCTCGCGGATGCCGCCGGCGCCCGCGTAGCGCTTGAAGACCCCGTCCGCCTGCAGCGCCCGGCGGGCGGCGGTGTTCTGGGCGCGCAGGGTGACGCCCTGGCCGGCGAGGGACTCGGCCAGCGCGGCGGCCAGGATCACGTCGACGGTGACCTTGCCGTCCGCCCGTTTGACGATCCGCATCTCCTCGCGGTCCACGCCCGCGGCGACCAGCTTGGCCAGTTGGTCGGCGGTGAGCTCACCGCTGTAGACGAAGACGCCGTCGGGCCCGCTCCGGGGTGGTTTCGGCACCGCCGAGGCGGGTGGGATGGTGAACGAGCCGAGTAACAGGAGCGTGCCGGCGAACATGATCAGTGCGCGCTTCATCGCGCCTCCGAAGTAATCAGCCCCCGAATTGCCGCAAAGGATGCCCGCAATGTCGGCGTATGCCGGAGGCTTGTCAATCATGACGGCCACATCCGGTCAAACATTTGACGACTTGGCCCCGAGTACGTTCGAGCTTGCCCGGACACGCGAACGGGCCGCTCGCCGGGAAGTCGGCGGGCGGCCCGTCAGGTCGAGCGGCGGTCAGTCGTTGAGGTGCTGGCGGAGGTAGGCGTCGACGCCGTCGATGGAGATGCGCTCCTGGGCCATCGAGTCGCGCTCGCGGATGGTCACCGCGTGGTCCTCAAGGGTGTCGAAGTCGACCGTGATGCAGAACGGCGTGCCGATCTCGTCCTGGCGGCGGTAGCGGCGGCCGATCGCGCCCGCGTCGTCGAACTCCACGTTCCACCTGCGGCGCAGCTGCGCGGCCAGGTCGCGGGCCTTCGGCGAGAGGTCGGCGTTGCGCGACAGCGGCAGCACCGCAACCTTGACCGGCGCGAGCCGGTGGTCGAGCCGCATGACCGTGCGCTTCTCCAGCACGCCCTTGGCGTTGGGCGCCTCGTCCTCGCTGTAGGCGTCGAGCAGGAACGTCAGCGTGGCGCGGTCGACACCGGCGGCCGGCTCGATGACGTAGGGGACGTAACGCTCGCCCGTGTCCTGCTCGAAGAAGCTGAGGTCGGTGCCCGACGCCTTGGAGTGGGCGGTCAGGTCGAAGTCGGTGCGGTTGGCGATGCCTTCGAGCTCGCCCCACTCCGAGCCGGTGAAGTTGAACCGGTATTCGACGTCGACCGTGCGCTTGGAGTAGTGGGAGAGCTTCTCCTTGGGGTGCTCGTAAAGGCGCAGGTTGTCCTTGTTGATGCCCAGGTCGGAGTACCAGCGGAAGCGCTCGTCGATCCAGTACTGGTGCCACTCCTCGTCGGTGCCGGGCTTGACGAAGAACTCCATCTCCATCTGCTCGAACTCGCGGGTGCGGAAGATGAAGTTGCCCGGCGTGATCTCGTTGCGGAACGACTTGCCGACCTGGCCGATGCCGAAGGGGATCTTCCTGCGCGCCGACTGCTGCACGTTGAGGTAGTTGATGAAGATGCCCTGCGCGGTCTCGGGCCGCAGGTAGGCCAGGCCCGACTCGTCCTCGATCGGGCCGAGGTAGGTCTTGAGCAGGCCGCTGAACTGCCGGGGCTCGGTGAAGGTGCCCTTGTTGCCGCAGTTGGGGCAGGTGATGCCGGCCAGGCCGCCCTCGGGCTCCTTGCCGTTCTTCTCCTCGTAGGCCTCGACGAGGTGGTCGGCGCGGAAGCGCTTGTGGCAGGACAGGCACTCCGTCAGCGGGTCGGTGAAGGTCTCGACGTGACCGCTGGCCCGCCACACCTCGGGGGCCAGGATGACGCAGGAGTCGAGGCCCACCACGTCGTCGCGCGACTGGACCATCGACAGCCACCACTGCCGCTTGACGTTGTTCTTCAGCTCGACGCCCAGAGGACCGTAGTCCCACGACGCGCGCAGTCCGCCGTAGATCTCGCTCGACGGGTAGACGAGCCCGCGGCGCTTGGCGAGGCTGACGATGGTGTCCATGACGTCGGTGCGTCGTGCCATTTGGTTGGTTCTCTTTCCGGCTGGAGGTCGGCGAGGGAAATCGGTGAGATCCCAGCTTAGGGGACGGGCGCCGCTCTCGCGCGCGAGTAGGGCTACGCCCCGTCCCTGAGGTAGACGTCCTCGTACGCGCTGGGTTCGTGGACCATGAGGATCATCAGCGGATACATCACCATCCTGGACGCGGAAAGCGCTCTTCGGTAGAAGCCCGCGCCCTCCCATTCCGACACCAGCGCCCACAGGTTGGGCTCGTCCACCGAGCGCGCCAGCCGGCCCCGGAGGTAGCCGGGCTGGGTGGCGAACGTGTCGAGAATCGTGTGGCCCTGCTTGACGAAGTCCTGCGACTGGGACTCTGGAACGGTGTATCGGATCACGGCGAGCACCCGACCAGCCTAAAGGCGCTCACCCCCCAGGTCGCCCGATCTCCCGTAGGCTCTGGACGTGGCCCCTCAGAACAAGCGCGGCGGCAAGCGTCCCATCCCGCAGGGCGAGCAGTTCTTCACGCCCGGCGCGACCGGCCTGCGCGCGGCGGTGGAGCGGCGCAGCGCCGTGCCGATGACGTTCCTGTTCACCCAGGTGCCCCGGTGGGTGGCGCCGGTCCTCCTGGTGGTCCTGCTGCTGGTGGGGTTCGCCGTGGCCAATCCGCTGGGCGGGGTGGCCGTGCTGCCGGTGCTCGCGTTCATCGGGTGGCTGGCCTACCTGTCGTGGCCGTCGCTGGGGGTGGGCGGCAAGCTGTTGCGGGTCGCCGTGCTGACGTTTCTCGTCCTGCTCGCGGCGACCCGCTTCGGGGCCTTCTGAGCCCGTCAGCCTGTCTATGAGCCCACCTGGGTCACGGCAGCAGCGTGTAGTGCGGGAAGTTGCCCGGCAGGCGCTCGGCCTCGCCGTCCTGGCCGCTGGTGGCGGCGCGGACGAGCAGGTCGCCGCCGACGAACGCGCCGCGCCACGACGCGCCGAGCCCGCCGAAGAGCTCCTCCTTGTCCCCGCGCGAGCGCGGCCTGTTGTGGCCCACCTTGAACGCGCGGATCTCGGGCGCGAGCCGGCCGAAGGTCTCCTCCCGCTCGCAGGACAGGGTGGCCACCAGGGCGCCGTTGCTGGCGTTCATCGCGGCCAGCAGCTCCGCCTCCGTGTCCACCAGCACGATCGTGTCGACCGGGCCGAACGGCTCGGCGTGGTGGAGGGGTGAGGAGGGCGGCGGGTTGAGCAGCGCGGTCGGCGCAAAGTAGGCGGAAATATCCTGACCAGGGAGGAAGTGTCCGGATTCCAGGGACGCCCGGTGGATCGGCACGCCGCCCCTGGCCACCGCCTCGTCCACCTGGTCGGCCAGTTCCTTGGCCTTCGAGGCGTTGACCAGCGGACCGAAGTCCAGCTCCGGCAGCGGATCGCCGGGATCGGCCACGGCCAGCGGATGCCCGAAGCGCAGCGACCCGACCGCCTGGAGGTAGGCGGCCAGGAACTCGGGGAAGAGCGAACGCTGCACGACGAAGCGCGGGTAGGCGGTGCAGCGCTGCTTGGCGTAGTCGAAGGACGCCCTGATCTGCCTCGTGAGCAGGTCCCAGTCGCCGTACTCCCACACTCCCCAGCAGTTGAGCCCCTCCTGCTCCAGCACGTGCCGGCGGCCGAGGTCGGCCAGTGAGGTGACCACCTTCGCCCCGGCGTCCCTGCCGCCGACGAACGACACGCACCCGAGCGAGCGCCCGGCCACCAGCACCGGCGACAGCTCCGCCCCTCCCCCGCTGACCAGCGTGAACGGCAGCCCTTCCCGGACGGCCAGGGCGCAGGCCAGGGTGAGGCAGCACAATCCGCCGTCGGTGGGCGTCTTGGCGATCACCGCGTTGCCGGCCAGCGCCTGGATCAGCATGGCGTGCATGAGCACGCTCATCGGATAGTTCCAGCTGGCGATGTTGCTGACCGGGCCGGGCAGCGGCACCCGGCCCTCGACCATGCGGTCGATCTCGCCGACGTACCAGCGCACGCCGTCCAGGCACCGGTCCACGTCGGCGCGGGCCGTCTTCCACGGCTTACCGATCTCCCAGACCAGCAGCAGGGCCAGCAGGTCGCGGTGCGCCGCCATGGATTCCACCGCCGCCGACACCATCGCCTTGCGCTCGGCGAGCGGCAGGTAGCGCCAGCGGTTGTGCTCCTCGACCGCGCCCGCCACCGCGCGGCCCGCGCCCGCCCGGTCCAGCCGGGGCAGGCCGGCGATGGCGGTTCCGTCCAGGGGTGAGAACGCCGGCACAGGGCGCCCGTCGCGGTGCCAGATGCCGCCCCAGTGGTTCAGCACCCGGTCGTCGTGGAAGGCTTCGGGAGCCACCGAGCAGCACTGCTCGTAGGTCTCCCGCCAGGACGTGCCCGGCTTGAGCCGCATATGCATCCTCCTCAGTCGGACCAGTCGGCGGTGATGAGTTCGGGCAGCGGCTCGAACTCCTTGATCGCCTCCAGCGAGGGGCCCATGGCGGCGTTCGCCTCGCGTTCCACCATCACCTCCACCAGCACCGGCAGCCGCTCGCGCGCCGCCTCCGCGCTCGCCCAGGCCAACGCGCCGCGGATGTCGCCGGGCAGCTCGACCCGGCGGGCCGGGCAGCCGAACGCCTCCATGGCCTTGACGTGGTCGATCCCGCCCTCGCCGTAGTGCAGGTCCACGGCGTAGTTCATGTCGTACGGGATCTCCGCCTGCCTGATAAGCCCCAGGTACTCGTTGTTGATCATGACGATGACGAACGGAATCCGGTACTGCGCGGCCACCGCCACCTCCTCCATCAGGAACTGGAAGGAGTAGTCGCCGGCCACCGCCACGACCTGCCGTTCCGGATGGGCCAGCTTGACCCCCATGGCGGCCGGCACCTCCCAGCCCAGCGGCCCCGCCTGCCCGCAGACCAGGTAGCGGCGCGGCAGGTACGTCGTCTGGAACTGGCCCGACCAGATCTGGTAGAGCCCGATGGCGGTGACGAACGTGGTGTCCCTGGGGAAGTAGTCGTTGATCTCCTTGAACACCCTGGGCGGCTTGATCGGCACGTCGTCGAAGTCGTCCCTGCGCCCCAGCGTGCCGCGCAACTCCCCGACCTTGCGCACCCACTTGCCCGCCTGACGCGGCTCGCTCCTGCGCCGGGCCTCGTCGCGCAGCGCGGCCAGCACGGGCCTGGCGTGGCCGACGACGCCGAGGTCGGGCTGGAAGACCCGGCCGATCTGCAGGGGGTCGATGTCCACGTGCACGAATTTGCGCCCGCGCCGGTAGACGTCGAGGTCGCCGGTGTGCCGGTCGCCGAACCTGGCCCCCACGGCGAGGACCAGGTCGCTCTCCAGGAACGCGGCGTTGCCCCACCGCGTCTGCGTCTGGATGCCGGCCATCCCGGCGAACAACGGATGGTCCTCGGGGAAGGCA
Organism: Nonomuraea fuscirosea; assembly: GCF_035917475.1. NCBI lineage: Bacteria > Bacillati > Actinomycetota > Actinomycetes > Streptosporangiales > Streptosporangiaceae > Nonomuraea > Nonomuraea fuscirosea. Next base: position 7,572,046 of record NZ_CP109074.1, read on the forward strand.
CCCTTGCCCATGAGCGTCACCTGCACCGGGATCTGCAGGTGCTCGGCCAGCGCGCGCAGCTCGTCGCACGCCTCGGCGCCGATCACGCCGCCACCGGCCAGGATGATCGGCCGCCTGGCGCCCTCCAGCAGGTCCATGGCCGCGGTGACCGCTCTGGGCAGCGGTTGCGGCACCTCGACGGGCAGCGGCGCGTCCACGTCGGGGTCGTACAGGCACAGGCCGCGCTGGACGTCGATCGGCAGGTCGATGAGCACGGGCCCTGGCCGTCCCGAGCGGGCCCGCCTGAACGCCTCCCTGAACACCCACGGCGCCTGCGCCGGCTCCTTCAGCTGAACCGCCCACTTGGTCACCGGCCGGGCGATCTCCACGATGTCGACCGCCTGGAACGCCTCCTGGTGCAGCTTGGAGGTCATGGCCTGCCCGGTGACGCAGATCATCGGGATGGAGTCGGCGAGCGCGGTGTAGAGGCCGGTGATCATGTTCGTGCCGGCGGGGCCCGAGGTGCCGATGCAGACGCCGACGTTCCCCGTGACCCTGGCCCAGCCGTCGGCCGCGTGGGTGCCGCCCTCCTCGTGCCGTACGGTGATGTGCCGGATCGAGCTGTTCTGGAGCGCGGCGTAGAGCGGCAGGATGGCCGCGCCGGGGATGCCGAAGACGGTGTCCACGCCCTCCGACTCCAGCACCGACACCACTGCCTCCATGCAGGGCACCTTCTTCATCAGAAACCTCCGAGGAAACCCCTGCCTTCGGGCGGGGGAGGAATCGGACCCCTGCGGAGCAGGACAGGGGCAGGCGATTCGCCGCCAGGCGAACCACCGTTGAAACGCGGCGCGATGCCGCAAGGTCCGGTAGTGTGCTCGACTGCGCCGATGACCAAGCCGCCAGAGCAACGATCGGAGATACCCTCGCCGCCGGGCTGGCGGAGAGGCGAAACGCCTGTGGAGCTGGTGTAGGACCTTAACGAGAGAGCCTTCTCGGGCGGGCGACTGGCGATGAAGCAGGAAACCTCACGGGTGACCGTGGGAATCCCTCTCCATCAGGAGGGGGAGGATGTCAACCGTTCAGCCTTTCGATCACCTTGAGCAGGGCGGAGTGGTCGAGCGAGCCGTGGCCCTGGGCCCTGGCCGCGGCGACGAGCTGGGCGACCTGGCCGGTGAGCGGCAGGCTGACCCCGGCCTCGCGGGCGGCGGCGACGGCGATGCCCATGTCCTTGTGGTGCAGGTCGATGCGGAAGCCGGGGGCGAACTCCCGCCTGAGCATGGTGTGCCGCTTGAGGTCGAGGATGCGGGATCCGGCCAGGCCGCCGGCGAGCACGTCCAGGCCGGGCCCCGCGTCCACCCCCGACGCTTCGAGCAGCACGATCGCCTCCGACACCAGGCCGTAGATGCCGCCCACGACGAGCTGGTTGGCCGCCTTGACGGTCTGGCCGGCGCCCGCGGGGCCGACGTGCACGACGGTGGTGCCGAGCCGGCCGAGGACGGGCGCGGCGGCCTCGACGTCCTCGGGCTCGCCGCCGACCATGATCGACAGGGTGCCGTCGATCGCGCCGCGCTCGCCGCCGCTCACGGGAGCGTCCAGGGCCCGTACGCCGGCCGCCTTCGCCCGCCGGGCGACCTGGCGGGAGGTCTCGGGCCTGATGGTGCTCATGTCGATGTAGAGCAGGTTCGGTTTCCCGTACTCGACGACGAGCGGGGCCACTTCCTCGACCTGGGGGGAGTCGGGGAGCATGGTGATCACCACGTCGGCGCCCGCGACCGCGTCGACGACGCCGGTGGCGGGCTTGCCGCCCAGCTCCGCGAGCTGTTCGACGCGGGCGGCGCTCACGTCGTAGCCGGTCACGACATATCCGGCTTTGAGGAGGTTGGCTGCCATCGGGCTGCCCATGATCCCCAAGCCGACGAACCCGATGTTCATTCCTGCCTCCAGTCGAACGCGTCCGGCCCCTCGTGCCGGTACTCCAGGCCGACGTGGCCGCGGTAGCCTGCCGCCTCCAGCCGGGCGAGGATCTCCGGGTACGGCATGTCCCCGGTCCCAGGACGTCCCCTCCCGGGGTCGTCGGCGATCTGCACGTGCCCGAAGCGGGCGCTGTGCCCGTCGATGAGCGCGAGCACGTCCTCGCCCATCCGGTGCAGGTGGTAGAGGTCGGCCAGGAAGGCCACGTTGGGCCGGTCCACCTGGTCGATCAGCTCGAACGCCGCCTGCGACGAGGTGATCGGATAGCGCGGGTTCTCGTAGGAGTTGAGGGCTTCGACCACCACGGTCGCGCCGATGTCCGCCGCGGCGTCGGCCGCCCGGCGCAGGTTCGCCACGGCCAGATCCCTGTCGGTGCCGGGGTCGTTGCCGTACAGGGCGTTGAGCACCGTGCAGCCCAGCTCCCCCGCCAGCCGTACCGCGACGTCGATGTTGGCCTGGAAGCGGGCCGAGCCGTCCGGCCTGGCCAGCAGGCCGCGCTCGCCCGCCGCCATGTCCCCGGCGTCGAAGTTGAGCCCGGCGAGCCGCACGCCGGCGTCCTCGATCGCGCTCCTGAGCGCGGCCAGTTCGGCGCCGCCCGGGTCGGGCGAGTCGAACGGCCACCACAGCTCGACCGCGTCGAACCCGGCCTTGGCCGCCGCCGCGGGACGTTCGAGCAGCGGCAGGCCGGTCAGCAGGATGGAGAGATTGACGTCGAAGCGCACCGCGGTCACGTCCCGGTCCCGCGGCTCAACTCGGACCGCATCAGCCGGGCCGTCTCCGAGGGGGTGCGCCCGACGCGGACCCCGACCGCCTCCAGCGCCTCCTTCTTGGCCTGGGCGGTGCCGGACGAGCCGGACACGATCGCGCCCGCGTGGCCCATCGTCTTGCCCTCGGGCGCGGTGAAGCCGGCCACGTAGGCGACCACGGGTTTGGTCACGTTCGCGGCGATGTAGGCGGCGGCCCGCTCCTCGGCGTCGCCGCCGATCTCGCCGATCATCACGATGGCGTCGGTGCCGGGATCGTCCTGGAACGCCTGGAGGCAGTCGATGTGCGTGGTCCCGACGACGGGGTCGCCGCCGATGCCGACGGCGGTGGAGAAGCCGAGGTCGCGCAGCTCGTACATGAGCTGGTACGTCAGCGTCCCCGACTTCGAGACCAGTCCGATCCGCCCGGCCGAGGTGATGTCGGCGGGGATGATGCCGGCCGAGGACTGGCCGGGGCTGATCAGGCCGGGGCAGTTGGGCCCGATGATCCGGGTACGGCCGTTCGCCAGGGCGCGGAAGCGCACGGCGTCGTGCACGGGCACGCCCTCGGTGATCACCACGCAGAGCGGCACCTCGGCCTCGACCGCCTCCTGCACGGCCGCGGCGGTGAACCGCGGCGGCACGAAGATCACCGACACGTCGGCCCCGGTCTCCGCGACCGCCGCGGCGACCGAGCCGAACACCGGCACCGTCCGCTCGCCGAAGTCCACCGAGGAGCCGCCCTTGCCCGGCGTCACCCCGGCCACGATGTCGGTGCCGGCGGCGAGCATGCGGGCGGTGTGCCGGGTGCCCTCCGCGCCGGTCATGCCCTGCACGAGCACCCGGCTGTCCTTGGTGAGAAAGATCGCCATTTACGCACCTGCCGCGAGTCGAGCCGCCGTCTCGGCGGCGCCGTCCATGGTGGAGACCTGGCGTACCGCCGGGTGCCGGGCGTCACTGAGGATGCGCCGGCCCACTTCGGCGTTGTTGCCGTCCAGCCGTACGACGATGGGCCTGCCGTGGCCGCGCTCGCCGAGGAGTTCGAGCGCGGTGACGATGCCGTTCGCCACCGCGTCGCACGCCGTGATGCCGCCGAAGACGTTGACCAGCACCGAGCGCACGTCGGGGTCGGCCAGGATGATCTCCAGCCCGTCGGCCATGACCTTGGCCGAGGCCCCGCCGCCGATGTCGAGGAAGTTGGCGGGGTCGGCGCCCGCGCCCGCGACCACGTCGAGTGTGCTCATGACCAGCCCGGCGCCGTTGCCGATGACGCCGACGGTGCCGTCCAGCTTGACGTAGTTGAGCCCTTTGGCCTTGGCCCGGTCCTCCAGGCTGTCGGTGCTCTCCTCGTAGTCCTCCCACGCGTGCCGGAAGGCCGCGTTGTCGTCCAGGGTGACCTTGCCGTCGAGCGCCACGATGCGCTGGTCGGTGGTGCAGATCAAGGGGTTGACCTCGACCAGCAGCGCGTCCTCCTCGACCAGCACCCGCCACAGCTGCTCCAGCACCCCGGCCGCCTGCTCGGGGAGCCCGGCCTTGGCCGCCAGCAGCCTGGCGGTGTCGGCGTCCACGCCCGTCGCGGGGTCGATCGGCAGTCGCACGATGGCGTCGGGGTCGGTGGCGGCCAGTTCCTCGATCTCCATGCCGCCCTGGGCCGACACCATGGCCAGGAACGTACCCTCCGCCCGGTCCACCAGGAAGGCGGCGTAGTACTCCTCGAACGGGACGGTCGCGGCCTCCACCAGCACGCGGCGCGCGATGTGCCCCTTGATGTCCATACCGATGACGCGGTCGGCCTCCGTCGCGGCCGCGGCCGGCCCCGCCGCCGGTCTGATCCCGCCCGCCTTGCCCCGTCCGCCGGTCTTCACCTGGGCTTTGATGACCACGGGCGCGTCCAGCTCGGCCGCGATCTCGCCGGCCCGCGCCGGTGTGGTCGCGATCGCGCCGGCTGGTACGGGGATCCCGTGACGCCCGAAGAGCTCCTTCGCCTGGTACTCGTACAGGTCCATTCGAGCCTCCTTTGTAGACGGTATACCGTATGGAGTATCCTTCGTCTAGGGCCTCGACAGCGGTCGGCCGGCGGGATATTCCATACAGTATGGAGAATGCAATTAAGGACTGGCGGGGGCGTTCGTACTGCCCTGGACCCGTCCCGGCCGACCGCGCCCGCATGTTCCGGCTGGCCCTGGCCGCCATGGCGGTCATCGCCCCCCTGCAGTACGGCTACGCGGCCCTGCTCGCCCGAGACGCCGGCGGGCTGACCCTGCTGGCGGTGTGGATCGCCTGCCAGGCCGCCGGCGCCCTGCCCGCGCTGCACCTCGTCCGGCGCGGACGCCTGAGCGTCCGCGCGTGCCTGGCCGCGGGCGCGGCGCTGAGCGGCCTGGGCCTGGCCACGGCCGCCCTCACCGGCCCGGGACCGGTCGCGCTCATCGGGTACGCGCTGCTCGGCGGGCTCGGCGCGGGGCTGGTCTACGGGGTCTGCGGCGAGGTCGTCTCCTCCTGGTACCCGGAGCGCCCGGCCGCCCGGGTCGGCCTGATCACCGGCGCCTTCGGCTACGGAGCGGTGCCGCTGCTGCTCTGGACCGGGATCGCCCCCGGCGCCACGTCCGCCGCCTTCCTGGTCTCCGCCGTGCTCGCCGCGGCCGTCGTCGGCCTGGCCGCCCGTGAGCTGCGGCTGCCCCCGGCCCGCTGGTGGCCCGACGACGTCGATCCGCGCAGCCACGCCCTCGACGCCGCCCGGCTGCGCACCAGCCCCGAGGCGGTCAAGCAGTTCGGGCTGGCCCAGGCGGTGCGCACCCGTACACTGCCGGCCCTGGCCCTGCTGCTGACGTGCGCGGGGGCGGTGTCGGTGTTCGACGTGATCGTGGTGGCCGGCACAGGCGCGTGGGGCGCGCTGGCCCTGCTCGTGGCGCTGAACGGCGCGGGCAGGTCGGTGGCGGTGCGGGCGTCGGAGCGGTTCGGCCGCCGCCGGGTGCTGGCCACGGTCTTCGCCGCGCTCGCCCTCGGCCAGATCCTGCTGGCCGTGGCCGTGCAGAACACCGTTTCACCGCCGGCGTCCGCCGGAAACCCGCTGCTGTGGCTCGGCGCCGTCGCGGCGGGGCTCGGCGGTGGCGCGTTCTACCCCCTGCTGGCCAGCCTCGTCCGCGAGCTGTTCGGCACCGAGCGGGCCACGGAGATCCACGCGGTGGTCTACAGCGCCAAGGCCGTGGCCGGAGTCGTGGCCGCCGTCCTGGCCATGGTCGCACTGACCGCTCCCGGGACCGCCCTGCTGGCCGCCGCCGCGCTGGCGGCTCTGCCGGCCCTGGCCACGCCCCGGCTGCGCATCCCCGGCCTGCCCGCCACCATCCCGCTCTGACCGGAAATCCACCCTCAATTCCCCCTAAAATCCCCCCGTTTTGTCCCCTGTGATGAGTCTCACGACCATGGAGAACCCCTCCACGGTATGCTGTAGGCAGTCGACCAAAAACCTTAATGTCCTGGAGACGTGTCCATGTTGCTGTCGGATCAGGCCGGTCAGACGGCGGCCGCCAAGATTCCCCGCCCGACGACGCTCCGCGAGAGCGTCATCGAGGCTATCCAAGAGCTCATCGTCTCCGGGCAGCTCAAGCCGGGCCAGCATCTCGTCGAGAGTGAGCTGGCCGAGCTGCTCGGCGTCTCCAGGCAACCGGTCCGCGAGGCGTTGCAGCAGCTCAGCGGCGAGGGATGGGTCGATCTGCACCCGGGGCAGGGCGCGTTCGTGCACGTCCCGACGGTGGAGGAGGCCGACCAGCTGCTCGCCGTGCGCACGCTGCTGGAGACCGAGTCCGCCAGGCTCGCCGCGCAGCACGCGGGCGAGGAGGGCGTCAAGCGGCTGCGCGCGCTGTGCGCGCGCGGCATCGCCGCCGTGCAGTCCGACGACGTCGACGATGCGGTGGCGACCAACTCCGAGCTGCACGCCCTGGTCACGGACCTGTCGGGCAACCGGGTCCTGGCCGAGCTCGCCGCCCAGGTGGCCAGGCGGGTGCGGTGGTACCACACGCCGGTGGCCCGCCAGCGTGGCATGGCGTCGTGGGACGAGCACACCGAGCTGATCGACGCCATCGAGGCCGGTGACGAGCGCAAGGCCGCGAAGATCATGCGCGAGCACACCGAGCACACCCGGTCCTCCTACATGGAGCAGCGGGAGGGCGCGCCGGCCGAGCCGGCGCCCAAGCCCGTACGCAGGCGCCGCCCGCGCCGCCTGGGCTGAACCTTCGCTGAACCTCCCTGGGCCGGTCGCATCTGGACCGGTTCGATCTTCAGGGCGGTCTCACTTGGGGTGGTCTCGTCCGAGCCGGCCTGGCTTGGACCGATCCCGCCCGGGTTCGGCCTGCCCGGGAACACGCACGCCCGGAACCACGCCGTCCGGGGGTCGACCAGCGGTTTCCGGGTTTTGACACGGCGTTCACGTAAGTCCACATGCTCCGAAACACCTCGGGTAGAGGGTGGAGCTGTTACCGAATGGAGGTGCACGACATGAAAGCGTTCATCCGCTTTCTCTTGGGTGATCCCCAGGGCCAGTCCGCGGACGGCGGGACCATCGGCGCCGGCCTCACTGCGGCGCTCAGGAAGCACTACTCCGCGCAGGACGCGGAGCTCTACCTGCGCCAGTGGAGCGCCGAGCGGCACGACGTGCGTGACAACACGCGCCACTGACCGCCAGATCGGGCACGCATGCCAATGAGCCGCGGCAGGGGGGCGGCCACCCATGAGCAGCCACCGCCCCCGCGCGGCCCGCGTCAATCCACCTGCGCCGGCTCCACCTCCTTGGCCGCGGCCTTGGCGTCCCGAGCCGACTTGAGCAGGCTCAGCACCGTGGTCACGGCGAGGGTGCCGACGATGACCCCCAGAGACACCATGATCGGGATCTCCGGCGCCCACGACACACCGTCGTGGTGCAGCGCCTCCAGGATCAGCTTCACGCCGATGAAGGCCAGCACCACCGACAGTCCCTTGCTCAGGTAGACGAGCCGGTCGAGCAGCCCTCCGATCAGGAAGAACAGCTGCCGCAGCCCCATGAGGGCGAAGGCGTTGGCGGTGAAGACCAGGTAGGGCTCCTTGGTCAGCCCGAAGATGGCCGGGATGGAGTCCAGCGCGAACAGCAGGTCGGTGGTGCCGATGGCGATCATCACGATCAGCATCGGGGTGACCATCCTGCGCCCGTGGTGCACGGTGAGCCGGGCGCCGTGGTAGGTGTCCGTCGTCGGGAGCACCCGGCGCACGGTGCGCAGCGCGAGGTTCTCGGAGAACTCCGCCTCCTCGTCCTCGTGCCCGATCAGCTTCCACGCGGTGTAGACGAGGAAGGCGCCGAAGACGTAGAAGAGCCAGTCGAACCTGGTGACGGCCTCCGCGCCGGCCGCGATGAAGCCGCCGCGCAGCAGCAGGGCCAGGACGATGCCGATGAGCAGCACCTTCTGCCTGTACTCCCGGGGCACCCGGAACCTGCTCATGATCAACAGGAAGACGAAGAGGTTGTCCACGCTGAGCGAGTACTCGGTGATCCACCCGGCGAAGAACTCCCCTCCGTGCGCCGGGCCGGACAGCAGGAGCAGGCCGACGCCGAAGGCGACGGCCAGCCCCACGTAGAAGGAGACCCAGGCCACGCACTCCTTGAAGCGGGGTTCGTGCGGGTTGCGGGCCACGAGCCAGAAGTCGAACGCGAGCACGACGCAGAAGCCGCCGATCGTGGCCAGCCAGATCCACAGGGGCAGTTCCATCGCCGGCGTCATCTACGCGCCCCCTTCCGTGCGCTCTTGCGCTTCTCCACCACTCGGGCGAACCGCAGGTAGGTGCCGAGCAGGTCCTGGGCAAGCGGGTTGTCGCCGGCCCGGCGGACCAGCCAGTGCGGCATGAACCGCTCGTGCAGCCAGAGGAAGCCGATCGCGAAGCCGAGGGCGATCATCGCCTGGTAGGCCAGGAAGGCCGGAACCCCTTCGGCCAGGCCGCCGGTCGGGGCCAGGATCTCCTGCGCCAGCCGGGACACCGGGAAGGCGGCCATCCAGTACAGGCCCACCGGCCCGAAGGTGCCGGGCCGGAAGACGCCGTGACCGAGCAGCATGCCGTACAGGCCGCCGAAGAGGCCGAGCGGTACGGCGAGCGCCAGGGCAGCCAGCGCGGCCATACCGGTGGGCTGCCCCGCGAGCAGGGTCAGCCCACCGGCCATGGCACCGGCTACGGCTCCGATCGACGCCCCTGGCAGGGCGAGTTCGAGGCTGTGCCGTCCACCCATCAGCCCACGACCACGCCGTAGGCGAAGAGGCTGTAGAACAGCATCCCGAGATAGAACACCGCGCCGAACCCGATGATCACGTTGGTCCACCACTTGGGGCGGATCGGTTTCGGCAGCATGCGGTTGTTCACCAGCAGCAGGGTCACGCAGTACGCGCCCATGGCGAACGTCGACAGGAACGCCAGCGTGTCCAGGATCCCGCTCGGCCCGTCAGCCGGCCCGAACAGCAGGATCAGGATGCCGAAGAGGATGACGCCCCACAGGAAGATCCCGTACAGCTTCGACATGCCCAGCTTCTTCGCCCCGGGGACGAAGTGGAAGGACATGTCGGCCTGGCCGCGGGAGAAGGAGTCGAACAGGCCCAGCGTGGCGTTCAGGCCGATCAGCGCGATGAACCCGAGGAACACGACCCCGAGAACCGAGCTGCCCGCCGACGAGACGGCGTCGGCCATCGCGGACAGCGCCGCCTCCCGGTCGTCGCCCTGAATGGCCGTGCGCACGGCCGGGTTCTGCCGCACCGCCGACTGGGCGATCACCGTGAAGGAGATCGTGACCAGCATGGTGATGCCCCAGAACAGCAGCAGCGCGTCGAACGTGACCCAGCGCCGCCACCCCTTCCACTTCGCCATCTCGGCCGGGTCCGAGGTGTCGAACATGAACCCGCGCGAGGGCATCTCCTCTTCCTCGCCCGCGTGCCGCAGCCCGCGCACCTTCGGCAGGTGCACGCCCATGCCGGCGCCGGAGTCGCGCAGGTGCAGCGTGTACCACATCTGCTGCATGCCCGACGGACCGGCGAAGGCGCACGCCCCGACGATGACGGGGAACCAGGCGGCCGACATGGCCTCCGGCGGCAGGTAGCCGAAGGAGAACATGCCGGAGATGGTGGAGACCACGTCGCTCCACGAGCCGACCATGGCCGCGATCACGGCCGTGCCGAGCACGAGTGCGCCGATGAGCAGCGACAGCACGTTCTCGAGCAGGTTGTAGATCACCTTGGCGAGGGTGAAGACCACGCCGACGAGGACCAGCCCGGCGACCGCGGTCACCACCCAGGGTATGCCGGTGATCTCCTCGAACGCCGCCGCTCCCGCCGACAGGTGTCCCGGCCAGATGTAGACGGCGATCGCCACGATGAAGAAGAACCACATCAGCGGCTTGAACACCCTGGCCGCGCCGGAGAAGATGCTCTCCCCCGTGGCCATGGCGTACCGGGCCATCTCCAGCATCACCACGGCCTGCAGGGTGACGCCGATCAGGAACAGCCACCGGATCTCCGGCCCGAAGAGCAGGACCAGCCGGGGCCACATGTACGACTCGCCCATGCCCACGCCCAGGGCGACGAGGAACACCGTCGGCCCGAGAATGTGCACCGAGGGAGGCGCGTCGGGGAGCTTCCTGATGGGCATCGGCTCAAGCCGGCCCGCTTTCCATACTCGTTGATCCTCGACCGGCGGCGTGGCCGTCGCCGGTGGTGTGTTCGATGTGTCCACCTACGGACCTCCTGGGGGGTTGTTGCCTTCCTCGTGCGCCCCGAATAAGCCCCCTCGCCTGTGCTGCCGCGCTCGGCTCTTAGCGCAACAGCCCGGCTGCCCTGGCCCAGCGGTACTTCGCACCTAGGACCGCCACGGGCTTTTCCGTCGTGTACGGGTACGCGACCACGCCATGCTCGAACAGGTACTCGCTGGCCTCCTCAACCTCGGTGTCGCCGGCGAGCGATGCCACGACCGGCTTGGTGTTGCCCTTCGCCCGCTCCTCCGCGACGACTCTCGCGATGAGCTCGGCGAAGACCATCGGCGGCGTCACGATCGTGTGCCAGTAGCCCAGGACGAGCGCGTGGATGCGGTCGTCCTGAAGGCCGAGGCGGACCGTGTTCTCGTAGGTCGAGGGAGGTTCGCCGCCGGTGATGTCGATGGGGTTGCCCGCCGCGCCGAACGGCGGGATGTAGGCGCGGAAGGCCGCGTCCAGGTCGTCGGGGATGTCCATGAGGGTCAGCCCGGCGTCCACGATCGCGTCGGAGAGCAGCACGCCAGAGCCGCCCGCCCCGGTGATGATGACGACGTTCTCGCCCTTGGGCGCGGGCAGGATCGGCAGCGCGCGGGCGTACTCGAGCATGTCGTTGAGCCCCGGCGCGCGCACCACCCCGGCCTGGCGCAGGATGTCGTCGTAGACCTTGTCGTCGCCGGCCAGCGCGCCGGTGTGCGAGCCCGCGGCCCGCGCGCCCATCGCGGTGCGGCCGGCCTTGAGCACGATGACCGGCTTCTCCTTGACGACCCGGCGGGCGGCCTCGACGAAGCCGCGGCCGTCCTTGAGGTCCTCCAGGTGCATGGCCACGGCCTTGGTGTTGTCGTCCTGCTCGAAGAAGGTCAGCAGGTCGTCCTCGTCCACGTCGGCCTTGTTGCCGACGCCGACGATGGCCGAGACGCCCATCTTCGTGGTGCGGCTGAAGCCCAGGATGGCCATCCCGATGCCGCCGCTCTGCGAGGTCAGCGCCACGCTGCCGCGCACGTCGTACGGGGTGCAGAAGGTGGCGCAGAGGTTCTCCGGCGTGTAGTAGTAACCGTAGATGTTCGGCCCGAGCATGCGTACGCCGTGCCTGCGGGCGATCTCGACGATCTCCTTCTGGCCCTCCACGTTCCCGGTCTCGGCGAACCCGGACGGGATCATCACGGCGCCCGCCACGCCCTTCCGGCCGACCTCCTCCAGGGCGGGGGCGACGAACTTGGCCGGGATGGCGAACACGGCCACGTCCACGTCCCCGGGCACGTCGGCGACGCTCTTGTACGCCTTCAGCCCCATGATCTCGTCGGCCTTGGGGTTGATCGGGTAGATCTGCCCCTGGTAGCCGCCGTTGATGAGGTTCTTCATGACCGAGTTGCCGATCTTGCCGGTCTCGGCCGAGGCGCCGATCACGGCGACCGAGCGCGGCTTGAAGATCCGGTTCATCTGCCGCAGGATCTCCTCGCGCGACAGCCGGGCGACCTCGGGCTGCGGGGTGCCGATGATGACGCGCACGTCGGCGGCGACCGCGCCGTTCGCGTCGGCGAAGACGGGGTTGAGGTCCACCTCGACGATCTCGGGGATGTCGGTGACGAGCCGGCCGACGCGCTCGATCAGCGCCGCCAGCGCCTCGCGGTTGGCGGGCTCGGCCCCCCGGACCCCGCGGAGCACTTCGGCCGCTCTGATGTCGTCCAGCATCTTCAGCGCATCATCACCCGAAACCGGGGCAAGACGGAAGGTCACGTCCTTAAGTACCTCAACCAGGACACCGCCCAGGCCGAAGGCGATGACCTTGCCGAAGGTCGGGTCGGTGACCGCGCCCACGATGACTTCATGGCCGCCGCCGACCAGCTGCTGCACCTGGATGCCGTCGATCTTCGCGTCGGGATTGTAGGCGCGGGCGTTGGTCAGGATCGTGTCGTAGCCGGCGCGTACCTCCTCGGCGCTCTTCAGCCCGACGAGCACGCCGCCGGCGTCCGTCTTGTGCAGGATGTCCGGCGAGACGATCTTCAGCACGACGGGGAACCCGATCTCCCCGGCCAGCCGGTCGGCCTCGTCGGCCGAAGTGGCCAGCCCCTCGCCGGGGGTGGCGATGCCGTACGCCTGGCAGAGCTCGCGGCCCTCGGGGGCCGTCAGGGCCGTGCGCCCTTCGGCGAGCGCCTTCTCGATGACTTCCCTGGGCCCCACTGTGCTCATGGTCGCGCTCCCTGGTTACGCGGGCTGCCGCTGACGGGCCCTACTCGCCGCTCCACTAGATGACTCCGTTCGACTTGAGTTCCGCCAGCTCGTCCGCGCTCACGCCGAGCTCGCCGTAGATCTCGTGGTTGTGCTCGCCGAGCAGCGGCGGCGTGCGCACGTCCACCGGCGAGTCGGACAGCTGCAGCGGGCTGCCCACGGTGACGAACTCGCCGCGCTGCGGGTGGTCGACCGAGACGACGATGCCCTCCTCGCGCAGGCTCTGGTCCTCCACCAGCTCCTTGGTGGACAGGATCGGCCCGCAGGGGATGTTCTCGGCGTTGAGCCGGTCGAGCACCGTCCACTTGTCGTGCCGGATCGTCCACTCCTCGATGAGCTGGAACATCTTGTCCAGCTTCGACAGCCGCGCCTCCGGCGTCGCCCACTCGGGGTCGTCGGCCAGCTCCGGCCGGCCGATGATGGCCGAGACCGGCTTCCAGCCGACCGGCTGGACGATCACGTAGATGTAGTCGTTCGGGCCGCCGGGGGCGCAGCGCACCGCCCAGCCCGGCTGGCCGCCGCCGCTGGCGTTGCCGGAGCGCGGCACCTCGTCGCCGAACGTCTTGTTGGGGTACTCGCGCAGCGGGCCGTGCGCCAGGCGCTGCTGGTCGCGCAGCTTGACGCGGCACAGGTTCAGCACGGCGTGCTGCATGGCCACCTGGACGCGCTGGCCGCGGCCGGTCTGGCCGCGCTGGTAGAGGGCGGCCAGGATGCCGGCCACCACGTGGATGCCGGTGCCCGAGTCACCGATCTGGGCGCCGGTGGCCAGCGGCGGGCCGTCCTCGAAGCCCGTGGTGCTCATCGAGCCGCCCATGGCCTGGGCGATCACCTCGTACGCCTTGAACTTGGCGTACTTGCCCTGGCCGAAGCCCTTGATCGAGGCGTAGATGAGGCGGGGGTTGAGCTCCTGGAGGCGCTCCCAGGAGAAGCCCATGCGGTCCACCGCGCCCGGGCCGAAGTTCTCCACCAGGATGTCGGCGTTCTTCACCAGCTCGGTGAAGATCTCCTTGCCGCGCTCGCTCTTCATGTTGAGGGTGATGCTGCGCTTGTTGCAGTTGAGCATCGTGAAGTAGAGGCTGTCGACGTCGGGCACGTCGCGCAGCTGCTGCCGGGTGATGTCGCCGGTCGGCGCCTCCAGCTTGACCACGTCGGCGCCCAGCCAGCCGAGCATCTGGGTGGCCGACGGGCCGGACTGGACATGGGTCATGTCGAGGACGCGGACACCTTCGAGAGCCTTCATCTCTAAGCTTTCCCCTACTTGTACATGGTCTGGTTCATGGTTCCGGGGGCGTACACCTCTGGGTCGACCCAGACGTTGATCAGTGAGGGCTTGCCCGACTGCCGGGCCCGCTCAAGGGCGGGGCGGATCTCGGCCGGATCGCGCACCTCCTCGCCGTAGCCGCCGAGGAGCTTGGCGAACTCCCCGTAGCGGATGTCGCCGAGCGTGTTGCCGACGCGGGCACGGTCCTCGCCGTACTTGGCGGCCTGGCCGTAGCGGATCTGGTTCATCGAGGAGTTGTTGCCGATGACCCCGATGAACGGCAGGTCGAAGCGGACCATGGTCTCGAAGTCCCAGCCGGTCAGGCTGAAGGCGCCGTCGCCGAACAGGCACAGCACCTCCTTGTCGCGGCGGGCCTGCTTGGCGGCCATCGCGAAGGCCATGCCGACGCCGAGCGTGCCCAGCGGGCCCGGGTCCATCCAGTGGCCCGGCGACTTCGGCTGCACGACCTGGCCGGAGAAGGTGACGATGTCGCCGCCGTCGCCGATGTAGATCGTGTCCTCGGTCAGGAACTCGTTGATCTCGTGCACGAGGCGGTACGGGTCGATGGGCTGGGCGTCGGAGAGCTGGCGGGGCAGGCGCTTCTCGTACGCCTTGGTCTCGACCGCGCGCAGCTCCTCCAGCCACTCCTTGCGGCGGGCGGCGCTGTTCTCGACGCGGCCGCTGGCGGCCTGGGCCGCCGCGGCGAGGATGAGGCCGGCGTCGCCGACGATCCCGAGGTCGATGTCGCGGTTCTTGCCGACGGTGCGGTAGTCGAGGTCGATCTGCACGACCTTGGCCGTCGGCGACAGGCGCTTGCCGTAACCCATCCGGAAGTCGAACGGGGTGCCGACGATGATGATGAGGTCGGCCTCGGTGAAGGCGTACCTGCGGCTGAGCTGGAAGTGGTGCGGGTCGCCGGGCGGGAGCGTGCCGCGGCCGGAGCCGTTCATGTACGCGGGCACGTTCAGCGTCCTGACGAAGTCGATGGCCGCGTCCGTCGCCCGGCACGTCCAGACCTGGTTGCCGAGCAGGATGCACGGCTTCTCGGCGTGCGCGAGCAGGTCCGCCAGCCGCTCGATCGCCTCGGGGTCGCCCTGCTGGCGGGTGGAGGCCCGGTAGTGGCCGGCCTCGGGGATGCGCGCCTTCTCGATCGGGACCTTCGCGTCGAGCACGTCGCGCGGGATCTCCAGGAAGGACGGCCCGGGGGCGCCGTGGTAGCACTCGCGGAAGGCCATCGACACGATGTCGGCCA
The DNA here is from genome assembly GCF_035917475.1 of Nonomuraea fuscirosea. Taxonomy (NCBI): domain Bacteria; kingdom Bacillati; phylum Actinomycetota; class Actinomycetes; order Streptosporangiales; family Streptosporangiaceae; genus Nonomuraea; species Nonomuraea fuscirosea. The sequence goes on from NZ_CP109074.1 coordinate 7,587,231, forward strand.
CCCGTTCCGTGCTGGGCACCGTGGCCGCGAACTTGGTGATCGGGGTCATCATGTCGACGTGCGGCAGGTCCTGCAGCGAGCCCATCTTGTGCTGGCTCAGCGCCCCCTGACCGCCGATGAGCAACATCGGGCTCTCGGCCCTGAAGGCGTTGGCCACGCCGGTGACGGCGTCGGTCGTGCCCGGCCCCGCGGTGACCACCGCGCAGCCGGGCTTGCCGGTGATGCGCGCGTAACCGTCCGCGGCGTGCGCGGCCACCTGCTCATGGCGTACGTCGATGACCTCGATGCCCTCATCGACGCAGCCGTCGTAGATATCGATGATGTGGCCGCCGCAGAGCGTGTAGATCACTTCCACGCCCTCGGCCTTGAGTGCCTTGGCTACGAGATGACCACCGGAGATCGTTTCCGACATCATGCCACCCTTTCCCGGCGACTGAACTGCCCACTGTCTTCCGCATACTGCATACCGTATGAACGCAATGGTTACCCCCTGGCGATGGGCCTGTCTAGACCCCAGGGGGCAACTCGATCAGCTCGACCCGCTCTCCCGACCACCCCGGAGGCACCACCGCCAGGGCTCCGGCCAGGGCCGCTCCCCACAAAGAGCCCGGCCGATCATGCCCTGCGGGAATCGCGCCGAGCTCGGATCTGAGCACCGGCACCAGCCGGGTGTCACGAGGATGCGGGCGCACGACCCCGTGCAGCGGGCTCGTCTCGACGGCCGCGGGCGTCCCGGTCAGCTCGCGCAGGATCGGGGCGAGCAGTGTGAGCGCGGCGGCCAGGGCCGCGAACGGGTTGCCCGGCAGGCCCACCACGAGCCGGCCGTCGCGCAGGCGGGCCAGGAGCTGGGGATGCCCGGGGCGTACGGCGACGCCGTCGACGAGCACATCGGCGGCCAGAGCGTCGAGCACGGCCCGCAGGTGGTCGGCGGGCCCTCTCGACGAGGCCCCGCACACGACGACGATCTCGGCCGCTCCCTCCGGGGGACGACCGTCCATGACAGCGGCCGGCTCGTGCGAGCGGCCGTCCGCGAGAGCGGCCCGCTCCGGTGAACGGCCGCCCTCCTCGGGGGCATGTTGCCACGCGGGGGCGGCCTCGCGCCAGCCCCCGGTGAGCGCGGCGCGCAGGGGGCCGGGGCCGTCGGGGAGGTGGTGCACGCCCGTCACGCGCCCGCCGGCCCACTCCACCAGACCCGGCAGGAACGGCCCGATGGCGTCCCTGACCCGGCCGGGGCCCGGCAACCCGCGATCGACCACCTCGTCCCCGGTGACCAGCACGGCGACGCGCGGGCGGGGCCGTACCGGGAGCTCGTCGTGGCCGAGCGCGGCGGTCAGCCCGAGCGCCACCGGCGTCACCACCGCGCCCTCGGCCAGCACGACCGCCCCCTCGGGGACGTCCTCACCACGCCGCCTGATGTGCCTGCCCTCCTCGGCCGGGCCGCGCACCTGCCCGCCGGTCGCGTCCGCCCGCTCGTACGGCAGCACCGACCCGGCGCCGGGCGGCACGGGAGCGCCGGTCGCGATCTCCACCGCCTCCCCCGCCCGCAGCGGCCGGTCGTGGGCCGCCCCGCCGGCGAGCACGCGCGCCACCACGCGCCACGGCCCAGGACCGGCCACGGCGTAGCCGTCCATCGCCGAGACGTCCGTTCCGGGCACCGCCACCAGCGCCGTCAGCGGCCCTGCCAACCGGCGTCCGAGCGCCTGCCGCAAGGGGACCGTCTCGGGCTTCCCCGGGCAGACCGCAGCCGCCGCGAGGGCCCGCGCGGCGGGCCAGGAGATCGCTTCCACCACTGGTGGATGCCACGCAACGGCCACGGGCACACTCCTTGACCCTCGTTTTTCCATACTGTATACCGAATGCACGACGGGCCGCGATTCTGCGGCCCGTTCGCAAGTTACGGGCCCGTACTTGTCATCCGACGCGAGAACGGAGCGCAGCATGAAGGTCGCTGTTCTTGGCGCCGGCGCCATCGGCGCATACGTGGGCGCCGCCCTGCACAGGGCGGGAGTCGAGGTGCACCTCATCGCGAGAGGTCAGCACCTCGAAGCCATTCGTAGCGCAGGTGTGCGGGTGCTCACCCCCAGGGGCGATTTCATCGCCCATCCCCATGCCACCGACGACCCCACCCAGGTCGGTCCGGTGGACCACGTCTTCCTGGGCCTCAAGGCGAACAGCTACGCCTCCGCGGGCCCCATGATCGAGCCGCTCCTGCACGAGACCACGAGCATCATCGCCGCGCAGAACGGCATCCCGTGGTGGTACTTCCACGGGCTCAAGGGCCCGTACGAGGGCTACCGCATCGAGAGCGTCGACCCCGGCGGAGCGGTGACCTCCGCCTTACCCCTCGACCGCGCGATCGGCTGCGTCGTGTACGCCGCCACCGAGATCGAGGAACCGGGCGTGATCCGTCACCTCGAAGGCACCCGCTTCTCCATCGGCGAGCCCAGCGGCGAGCCGACCGAGCGGTGCTCCGCCTTCAGCCAGGCCGCCATCGCGGGTGGGCTGAAGTGCCCGGTCGAGCGTGATCTCCGCCGGGATGTCTGGATCAAACTCATGGGCAACATCGCCTTCAATCCGATCAGCGCCCTCGCCAGGGCGACGATGGCCGGGATCTGCCGTCACGACGGCACCAGGGAACTGGTCGTGGCCATGATGACGGAGACCGTGGAGGTGGCCAGGCGGGTCGGCTGCGACCCGGGGATCTCCATCGAACGCCGCCTGCGGGGGGCCGAGAAGGCGGGCGAGCACAAGACGTCCACACTCCAGGACCTGGAGAAGGGCAAACCGCTGGAACTCGACGTGCTCCTGGCCGCGGTGGTCGAACTGGCCGACCTCACCGGGGCCGAGGTGCCGACGCTGCGCGCGATCCACGCGGTCAGCGACCTGCTCAACGAGAATGTTGTTCGTGCGGTCTAAGTCGGTATACCGTAGCCCGTATACACACCTGGAACCCATTCTGCCCTGTCCATAGCCGCCTCCGCTGCCGGCAGCGCCACAACCCGCTGCCGGACCGGCCAGAACGTCACCCCGGGCACCGGCAACGGCTCTGCCGGCGCACGACCACCGGGGTGATGACGGGACGCCGCACGGCGCGCCTGGCCCCCAGCCGCCGTGCGGCGCATCCCTTATCTGATTCGCCGACCCTTCGGGGCGGCGGGGGCTCGCTCGCCTTGGTGCCGCCGCACCAGGCCGGCCAGAAGCTCGATGACCGGCGGGGCCGGACCCGGTCCTCTGGTGTGGAACAGTCCGCGCCCCCGGCACGTCGAGAAGGCCGGCGGCGGGCTCCGGCTCGGTGTCAGAACGGTGCACCAGTGCGGTACGCCGGGTGATGCGGCATAGTGTGCGGCCATGGCGCGTAAGCTCGGCCTTCTGCTCACGGCACTGGCACTCACCGGCTGCACTGCCACCGGTCCCGCCGCCTCACGGCCCGCACCGTCACCCGGCGCCTCCGCACCGGTCGCGGTCACCCCGGCCGCCTCGTCGCCCCCGCGTACTCGCTGCTCGGGCAAGGCCGAGCCCGGCGACCTGAACGGCGACGGCTACGCCGACCTCGCCTTCATCTGGACGGGCCCGACAGGCGACGACCTGGAACAGGATCAGCTCGTGGTGGTGTACGGATCGGCGCGTGGCCTCGAACCGGCCACCGCGCACATCGCCGGCCGATGGAGCATGTCCGCCGAGGCGGTCCCGCGACTCGCGGATCTCGACGGCGACGGCTGCGCCGACATCATCGTCTCCGACCCGTCCATGTTGATCTACTGGGGCGGTCGGGGCACACCCACCTTCATGCCGTACGGCCGCGGTTCCGGCCTGGCCGATCTCGACGGCGACGACGCGACCGACCTCATGGCGACAGAGTCGCGCGGCGACCCGCAGGCCCGCGCCTTAGCCTTCCTCCACGGCCCGTTCACCAGATCCGGCGAACCGGCGCGCAAGACGAGCCGCCCCGTTCCAGAGGGCGACTGGCCCGGTGCCCTGATCACCGATCCGCACGGGCCGGACGCGGTCCTGTACGGGCCCGACGACGGCGGGCAGGCCGACGCCGGGCTGCTGAAAGGCGACGAACTCCGCAAGGTGGCCAGGGGCAGCGCCGCCGTTTTCGGCGACTTCGACGGCGACGGACGCCGCGACGTGGCCATCGGCGACAGCGGGGCGCGCGACGACGAACCCGGCATGCAGACCGAGGATCAGTCGGTCGAGAGCATCACCCGCGTCTTCTACGGCGGCGACCGCGAGCCGCAGGTGCTCAACGGCATCCGGGGAAGCCTGGCCGCCGGCGACCTGAACGGCGACGGCCTGGACGACCTCGTCTCCGGCGAGGTCGCCGGCGCGAGCGTCGTCATCACCGGCAAGGCCGAGGTCCTCTTCGGTTCCCCGCGAGGCCTGCACCGCACCGGGGTGTCCGTCACCCATCACGGCCCCACCCGGAGCCTCACCGGCAAGCGCCTCAAGGAGTGGCGGCTGGGCTCCGTGAAGACCTGGGCGGTGGCCGACTACGACGGCGACGGCAGGGACGAACTGCTTCGCGTCTGGCGCGGCGGCCAGGACTACGCCCGCTTCTGGCGGGTCGACGCCGAAGGCAGGACCTTGCAGGTCTTCGACCTGAGAGGCCGCCCCTCGGCTCGGCCCCGCCATGGTTGATCGGGAACCGCGTCCGCGTACGGCCGCCGCCACCCGTGGAGATGTGCGGGAAGCCGTCCGCGGAGAGCTCCATGACGCGCACGATCCACATCTCCCGCATCGACCTGACGATCAGTCTGAACCGGGGCGCCACAACAGGAGACTTTGACAACCGTTTTCATTTTGGCGCATACTGACTCCCATGATGTCAGGATTTTCCCGGTTGCGTGCTGGCGGTCTGCTGGCGGGGGCCGCGTTGTTCGCCACTGCCGCCTGCGGGGCCGGTGCCGCTGAGACCACCCCCGACGGCAAGCCCGAAGTGGTCGCCGCCTTCTACCCCTTGCAGTGGCTGAGCGAGCAGGTCGGGGGATCCGACGCGCAGGTGAGCGGGCTGACCCCGCCCGGTGTCGAGCCGCACGACGTGGAGCTGGGCATCCAGCAGGTCACCGAACTCAAGAACGCCACGCTGACCGTCTACGTGAAGGGCATCCAGCCGGCCGTGGACGAGGCCGTCGAGCCCGGCACGAGTTTCGACGCCGCCACCGCCGTGGCGACCATCCCGGCCGGTGAGCACGCGGAGGAGGGCGAGGAGGGCGAGGAGGAGCACGGTCACGAGGAGCTCCCGTACGACCCGCACCTCTGGCTCGACCCCTCCCGCCTGGCCACCGTCGCCACCAAGCTGGGCGAGCGCCTGGCCACGGCCGACCCCGCGCATGCCCAGGGCTACAAGGAACGTGCCACGAAGACGGCCGCCGCCCTCGGCGTCCTCGACCAGGAGCTCACCAAGGGCCTGACCACGTGCACGAGCAGGACGCTGGTGACCGCGCACGAGGCGTTCGGCTACCTGGCCGACCGCTACAAGCTCAAGCAGGTCGGCATCACGCTCGACCCGGAGACCGAGCCCTCCCCCGCCCGCCTGTCCGAGGTCGCCAAGCTGGCCAAGGCCGAGGGCGTCACCACGATCTTCACCGAAGCCCTGGTCAGCCCGAAGGTGGCCGAGGTGCTTGCGAGCCAGGTCGGCGCCAAGACGGCCGTGCTCGACCCGCTGGAGAGCAAGCCCTCGGGCGACTACCTCTCCGCGATGCGCGATAACCTCAAAACCCTACAAACAGCACTGGGGTGTACTGCATGAACGAAACGGCCTTCGCGATGACCGACGGCCGGGTCTCCTTCGACGGCAAGCCCGTCCTGCGGGGAATCGACCTGACCGTCTGTCCCGGGGAGGTCGTCGCCCTGCTGGGCGCCAACGGCTCGGGCAAGTCCACGCTGGTGCGCACCCTGCTCGGCCTCACGCCGCTGACCGGCGGCAAGACCCTCGTGTACGGCACCCCGCCGGGCCGCTTCCGCGACTGGTGGCGCATCGGGTACGTGCCGCAGCGGCTCCAGGTCGGGGGCGGCGTGCCCGCGACCGTGCGCGAGGTGGTCGCCTCGGGCCGGATCGCCAGGCAGAGCCGGCTGCGCAGGACCAGCGCGGCCGACCGGGCGGCGGTGACCGGCGCGCTGGAGGCCGTCCGGCTGGCCGACCGGGCCGGCGACCCCGTCCAGTCGCTGTCAGGGGGGCAGCAGCAGCGGGTGCTCATCGCCCGCGCGCTGGCCGGCGAGCCGGACACGTACGTGATGGACGAACCCACCGCGGGCGTGGACGCCGAGACCCAGCAACTGCTCGCCGACACGCTCGCCGGGCTGGTGACCAGGGGCAAGACCGTGGTGCTCGTGGCGCACGAGCTGGGCCCGCTGGAGCCGATCATCACCCGCGGCGTGGTGATCCGCGAGGGCCGCGTCGCCCACGACGGCCGCCCGCCGCGCCCCGAGGGCGAGTGCGCGCGACCGGGGCACGAGCATCAGCACCCGCACGCCGACGAGGCCGCCGCGGGCCCGCTCACCGGGTGGCAGGGGGAACCAAGGTGATCTTCGAACTTCTGCAGGAGCAGCTCTTCCAGCTCGCGCTGATCGCGGCGCTGCTGGTGGGGCTCTGCGCGCCCGCCGTGGGCACGTTCATCGTGCAGCGGCGCCTGGCGCTGCTCGGCGACGGCGTCGGGCACGTGGCGCTGACCGGCGTGGCGCTGGGCTTCCTGACCGGCACCGCGCCGGTGCTGACCGCCGTCCTCGTCTCCATCGCCGGCGCCGTGGCCATCGAACTGGTCAGGGCACGCGGCAGGACCAGCGGTGACGTGGCGCTGGCGCTGCTGTTCTACGGGGGCATCGCGGGCGGCGTGATGCTCATGGCCGTCGCGCCCGGTGGCAGCAACGCCAAGCTGAACTCCTACCTGTTCGGCGCCATCGCCAGCGTCACCCCTCTGGACATCTGGATCGTGGCCGCGCTGGCCGTGACCGTGCTCGGGGTCGTCGCGATCTTCGGCAGGGAGCTGTTCGTGCTCTGCCAGGACGAGGAGATGGCCAGGGCCAGCGGCCTGCCGGTGCGTTTCCTGAGCCTGCTCATCGCGGTCACCGCCGCGCTCACCGTGGTCATCGCCATGCGGGTGGTCGGCCTGCTGCTGGTCAGCGCGCTGATGGTGATCCCGGTGGCGACGAGTCAGCAGCTCACGCGCGGGTTCCGGACCACGATGGGGCTGGCCATGCTGTTCGGCGTGCTGGCCTCCGTGGGCGGCCTGCTCGCCTCCACCTACTCCCCCAAGGTTCCTCCTGGCGCCGCGATCGTTCTTCTTGCGCTCGCCGGCTTCGTCCTGGCCCTCGGTGTCGGTAAATTCGTACGCCGAGGCCGTACCCAGGAGTCCACTTTGAGCGAGCGACCAAAGCTGCGCGTGGAGGAGGTCGCATGACGACGAGGCGCGACGCAGTGCACGACACCCTGCGCGGGAGCTCCGGCTTCCGCAGCGCGCAGGACGTCTACGCCGAGATGCGCCTGCACGGGGCGAAGATCGGGCTGACCACCGTCTACCGGGCGCTGCAGGCGCTGGCCGACGGGGGCAAGGTCGACGTGCTGCGCACCGACGAAGGCGAGTCCGTCTACCGGGCGTGCGCGACCGACGCCCATCACCACCACCTGGTGTGCCGCAAGTGCGGGCGCACGGTGGAGGTGGCCGGGCCGGCCGTGGAGCGCTGGGCCGAGATGGTGGGCAGCGAACACGGGTTCACCGAGATCACCCACACCGTCGAGGTCTTCGGCACCTGCTCGTCCTGCTCGACGCCGTCCAGGATCGCCTGAAGCCGCGCCCGTGGCGGCCGGGGACGACGCCGTGACCCGATCAGACGACCGGTGCGCGTTCCTCGGCCGTGGCCCGCTCCGCCGCCGACCGGGCCAGGGCGGACTTCTGGCGGCGGGAGCCGTACAGGACGCCGAGCACGATCACCGCGCAGCCGGTCAGCTGCACCGGCGACGGCCGCTCCCCCAGCGCCAGCGCCGAGATCGCCACCGTCGTCATGGGCTGGATGAGCAGCAGCAGCGCGGTGAGCGCGACGGGCTGGCGCGGCAGCGAGAACGTGATCAGCGACCAGCCGAGCACCTGCGGCCCGAGCGCGAGCAGCAGCAGCCACCCGTGTCCCGGCCAGGTGGGCATCAGGTCGGCTCCGCCGAACAGCGGGCTGAGCGCGGCGATGGTGAGCGTGGCCACCACGGTCGCGTGCGCCAGCGGCCCCGCGCCCCGCTCGGACCCGCCCTTCATCAGCAGCAGGAACGCCGCGTACGCCACCGACGTCGCCGCCCCCGCGAGCACCCCCATCAGGGGATCGCTGCCGTAGGCGGCGCTGTCGAACACCCCGGAGATCAGCACGACCCCGGCGAACACCACCGGCGTGCCGACCATCAGCCGCGACGACGGCCGCTCGCCGAACACCGCCCACGCGGCGAACGCCACGATGAACACCTGCAAGTTCCCCAGCACGGTCGCCAGCCCCGCGCCCACGTAGTCGATCGCGTGATGCCAGAACAGCAGGTCGAGCGCGAACATCAGGCCCGCGAGCCAGGCCGCCACCATGCCCCTGCGCGGCAGCGGCCCGAGCCTGCGCCGCTCCAGCCAGGCCAGCAGCAGCATGGGCGGCACGGCGTACGCGCACCGGAACAGGGCGGACGTGGCCGGCGACACCTCGGACAGCCGCACCAGAGGAGCGGAGGTGGAGATGATGAGCGCACCGGCGACCGCGATCAGCACGATACGGCGATGTGCACTCACAGAAACCCCTACAAGTACTGACAGGAGATACGCTGCGACCACGCTAGAACCCGGCGCGGACAGGAGTCAACATGCCGTTTGGCCATGACATGGTGCATTCTTTGGCCACCGTTGTCGAGCTGGTCAACACCTCGCCGTCCACCGGCGGCGACGAGGGCCTGCCGGGTCTGCCCGAGCTGGCGGCGTTCGTCGAGGCGCGCGAGGTCAGCGGCATCGGCGCGCTCACGGCCCGCGACCTGGGTCAGGTGCGGATCGTACGCGAGGCGTTCCACCGCGTCTTCACCGCCGCCGACCAGCCCACGGCCGTGCGCACGCTGAACGCGCTGCTGTCGGAGACGCGGATCACGCCCCGGCTGACCGAGCACGACGGGCATCCGCTGCACGTCCACTACCACGCGGCCGATGCGACGCTGGCGGAGCACCTGGCGGCCGACTGCGGGGTGGCGCTGGCCCATCTGCTGGTGGAGGGCGAGGTCGAGCGCCTGCGTACGTGCGCGGCCCCCGACTGCGACCGGGTGTTCGTGGACGAGTCGCGCAACCGGTCGCGGGTCTACTGCGACAGCCGCACGTGCGGCAACCGCATGCACGTGGCCGCCTACCGGGCCCGCCGCCGCGCCTGAGCGCGCCGGCGTGAGGGCATGAGGCCGTCAGGGCGTGAGGGCATCAGGGCGTGAGGGCATCAGGGCGTCAGCGGCCGAAGTCGCGGTGGCGCAGCGCGAGCAGGCCGGCCGAGGCGAGCAGTGCCGTGACCGCGAGCAGCCCCGTGGTGGGCACGACGGCGAACGGCGGCCCCGTCATCGCGTTGCCGACGAAGTGGAACGGCTCCACGGGCAGCCCGCCCCACATCCCGTACAGGGGACCGGCGACCTGACCCAGGACGGCGGTCAGGCACCACACGAGCCATGAGATCGCCGCACTCGCCCGGGGCAGCAGCCCGTACGCCAGCACGCAGACCGCCCCGACGCACCACGCCGCCGGCACGGTGCTCAGCGCCCCCGCCAGGAAGGCCGGCAGGTCGCTCGCCAGGTCCCCGACGAGCAGGGCGTAGACCGTGCCGAAGACGAGCCCGGCCACGGCCATGAGGGCCGCGGCGCCGAGCGCGGTCACCACGAGCTGGCCGGCCGCCCAGCGCAGCCGGGTCAGCGGCGTCGACTGCACGTTCTCCGCCCGGCCGGACAGCTCCTCCGCGCGCAGCCGCAGCGTCATGAGGACCGGGTAGAGGGCGACGGCGTAGGCGATGATCAGGATCAGGTACCACGAGTACGCGCCCAGCGCCTCGGGGCCGGACGCGATGCCGAGGGTGCGCCGGAGGTTGTCGACCACGACGCTCGGCCGCGCCAGCAGGTCGCGCGTCAGCGGGCTCAGCGCGCCGCCCGCCGCCGCGAAGACCGCCACGCCCGCCGCCCACTTCGCCAGCAGCCCCCTGTGCAGCCGCCAGGCCAGGCTGACCGGGCCGCGCAGCCCGGGGGCCGACTCGCGTCCCGGCCGCTCGGGCAGCAGGCCGGAGCCGAGGTCCCTGCGGCCGAGCAGCCGGTACGCGACCGCGTACAGGATCGCGGCGGCCGCGATCGACACCCCGAGCATCCACCACCGCTCCTCCTGGTACGGCCGCACCAGGTGGCTCCAGCCCACCGGCGAGAGGTACGCCGTCCACGACACCCCGGCCGCGTCGCCCGCGTAACGCAGCACGTAGGCGGCGGCGAGCGTGGCCAGCGCGGCGGCGGTGGCCGTGCGGGCGCCGCCGGCGACCTGGGCGGCCACCGCCCCGACGCCGCCGAACACCCAGCCGGCGACGGTGACGGCGGCCCCGTACGCGAACGACCCGACGGGCTCCAGGCCGATCCCCGTCAGCACGGCGGCGGTCAGCGTCCCGCCGAGCAGGCTCACCGCGCCCGAGACCAGCATCGCGGCGGTCAGGGGTGCGTACCTGCCTACCGCGCCCGACAGCACCAGCTCGCTCCTGCCCGCGTCCTCCTCCGCGCGGGTGTGCCGGATGACGGACATCAGGGCGGCGAACGCGCTCGCCACGTAGAGGAAGCCGCCGCTGCGCCACGTGGCCAGCACCTCCAGCCGCGGTTCGACGGCACCGCCGCCGAGCCCGCGCAGGAAGGCGTTGGCGCCGATCACCTCGACGTAGGTGGCCTTGAGCTCGGGGGTGGCCATGTTGGTCCTGATGTACTCGACCATCACCAGAGCCAGGGCGATGAGCCCCAGAATCCACCAGGGCGCGATCCCCCTCTCCCGGCGCACCGCCAGCCGGACCAGGGCGGCGATGCCGGGCAACCGAGCGGCGCGCGATCCGTTCCCCACGACCAGCTCCTATCCACAGGTACAGCCGACTATTCGTTAGAACAGCAAGCTATACCCGCGTATAGCCGCACGACAATCCGGGGTCCCCAGCGCCACCCGGCGTTCGGACACCAAGCAGGACGGGCATCGCGCCAGGGGAAGACCGCACAGAGCGCGGACCAGGCACCGCGCCGGCCAAGCGCCAGGCGGACCAGGTGCCGGGCAGGTCAGGCGGGGGTGACCTGCCAGGTGACGCCGTGGGTGGTCAGGTGGTCGAGGAAGCCGGCCGGGTCGAAGGCCTGAGCGGGCGCGAGCGTACCGGCCGGGGCGCCGTCCGCGGCGAGGCGGCGGGCGCCCTCGACGGCGATCACGGCGGTCATCCCGTACGCGTCGGAGCCCGTCACCCAGCCGCGCGCCCGCCCGCCGCCGGTGCCGGTGGCCTCCGCCAGCATCAGCCAGCGCGAGGCGGCTCTGGCGGCTTCGTCCGGGATCTCGGGAACGCTGTCCACGACGTCCGGCGTCAGCGCCGCGAACAACGCCGCCACCTCGGCCCTGATCACGGTCCGCACCCGCCGCACCCGCACGTGCCGGGGCACGATGACCGCCCGGGCAGCGCGAACGCCTCCACGATCACGGGTCCCTCCTCCGTCTCGACCACGGAGGGCCCGCCACCGTCCACCGCCCGGACGCATCCGACCCCGGCACGTCCTTCCCGGGCACCACCCGCTCGGACACCACCCGCTCGGACACCGCCACCATCGAGCGGGCGGTTCCGCGGGACGCGACCCCCCACGACGGCTCCCCGGCCGCAGCCGCCCACCTGGTCGCGGGCCCGGTGGCGGGTTGAACGTGGCCGGGTCGCGCGGTCAGACCTGGTTGGGGATCGCGCCGCCGTAACGCCGGTCGCGCTTGGCGTAGATCTCGCACGCCTCCCACAGGTCGCGCCGGTCGAAGTCGGGCCACAGCCGGTTGAGGAAGACCATCTCGGCGTAGGCCGACTGCCACAGCAGGAAGTTGGAGAAACGCTGCTCGCCCGACGAGCGCAGGAACATGTCGACCGGCGGGATCTCCGGCTCGTCCAGGTAGCGGGCGAACACCTTCTCGCTGACCTTGGACGGCTTGACCCGTCCGGCCGCGATGTCGGCCGCCAGCCGGACCGCCGCGTCGACGATCTCGGCCTGCCCGCCGTAATTGACGCAGAACTGCAATGTGAGCTTGCGGTTGGTGAGCGTCATCTGCTCGGCGGTCTGCAACTCGGAGATGACGCTCTTCCACAGCCGCCCAGGCCGCCCGGCCCAGCGCACGCGCACGCCCATCGCGTTGAGCTCGTCGCGCCGCCGCCGGATGACGTCGCGGTTGAACCCCATCAGGAAGCGCACCTCGTCGGGCGAGCGCTTCCAGTTCTCGGTGGAGAACGCGTACGCGCTCAGATAGGGGATGCCCAGCTCCAGCGCGCCCTCGATGACGTCGAACAGCGAGGACTCACCCGCCTTGTGCCCCTCGGTGCGGGGCAGCCCGCGGGCCTTGGCCCAGCGCCCGTTGCCGTCCATGACGATGGCGACATGCTGGGGCACCAGCTCTTTCGGGATGGACGGCGGGGTCGCTCCCGACGGGTGCGGGGTCGGCGGTCGTACGTTCACGCGGGCTCCCTTTCGACGTGTCGGAGAGAGCGTATTCCGTGTTCGAGGTGCCATTGCAGGTAGGCGGCCACCAGGCCGCTGCACTCGCTGCGATGGCGCGGCTCGGAGGCGTCGGCGGCGGCCCAGTCGCCGCGCAGCAGCGCCGTCATGAGCCCGAGCGTCTCCCCGGCCGGCACGGCCGCGCCGGCCGGCTTGCACGCCCCGCACACCACGCCTCCCGCGACGATGGCGAACGCCCTGATCGCCGGCGCCTGGCACTTGGCGCAGGCCTCCAGCGCGGGGGCGTAACCGGCCACGGCCAGGGAGCGCAGGAAGTAGGCGTCGAGGACCAGCCTGGCCTCGTGCCCCCGGTCGGCGAGCGTGCGCAGCCCGCCCACCAGCAGCAGGAACTGCCGCAGCGCCGGCTCCTTCTCCCCGTGCGTCAGCCGGTCGGCGGTCTCCAGCATCGCGCTGCCCGCGGTGTAGCGGGGATAGTCGGCGGCCAGCGCCTCGCCGTAGGGCCTGATCGTCTCCGCCTGGGTGACCACGTCGAGCGTGCGGCCAGTGTGAAACTGCACGTCGACATGGGTGAACGGCTCAAGCCTGGCCCCGAAGCGGGAGGTCGTGCGGCGCACGCCACGCGCCACCGCCCGGACCTTGCCGGTGCGCTTGGCCAGGACGGTGATGATCCGGTCGGCCTCCCCGAGCTTCTGAGTGCGCAGGACCACGCCTTCGTCACGGTAGAGACTCACTCGGACATCTTACGGCCACCCCTATACCGGCGGACGGGACGTTACGGGCATGCTCTGTTGACGCGACTTTACGTCACCGTCACTAGACTTTGACGCCTGTCCCCGCATCACCCGTTGTTCAACCCCCCGCTACCGCCTCGAAAGGGAGTCATGACCCGCGTGGTCCTGCTGGGTTCCTCACCCGGCCCCGACACCTCTCCGACCGGCCTGAGGCTGGCCGCGCTGCCCGGCACCCCCACTGTGGCCGAGCGCCTCAACAGCCAGCTCACCTCGATGGATCCGCGTTTCGCCACGATCCAGTCAGGCGACGTGGCCACCGCCCTTCGCGCCCTGGCCGACGTTGCCGAGTCCGCAACGGAGAACCTCTTCATCATCCCGGAGAACTCGGTCGTCCACGACGAGCTGATCTACCAGATCACCAAGTCCAAGCGCGGTGCGCTGGCGCTCGTCGCGAAAGAACCGCGTGTGGGGGTGACGGAGGAGCAAGAGGACAACGGCCAGGACGACAACGGTCCTGAAGACCGCATCCCGATCGACGAGGCCGACCCCGAGATCGGGCTCAACCGCGTCGAGGGGCTGCCCGTACGCGTCCGCGTCGGCAAGTCGCGCGTCGTCTCGGTCGGCACCGCCAACCACGCCGTGACCAGGCCCAACGCGGTCATCCTCGGCCCGCTGCACATCAGCGCGCGCAACGCGCCGACGCTCGCCGCCACCTGCCGCGAGCTGGCCGACATGGCCGACCGGTTCGGCGCCGACGACGACCTGATGCAGCTCGTCGTGTTCGGCCTGGTGCGCAACGGCGTGTCGGTCGGCATCAGGGGCCGCCGCGACCTGTTCTACCGCCGGGTCACCACCCAGGAGGAGATCAACGAGGCCGGCGCCGAGATGGCCGGCATGGACGAAGACCGCGCCCGCCTCAACAACGCGGTCAAGGGCGCCGACGGCTTCTTCACCACCTACTTCGTCTCCACCTACTCGCGCTACATCGCCCGCTGGGCCGCCCGGCGCGGGCTGACGCCCAACCAGGTGACGCTCATCTCGATCACCCTGGGCGTGGCCGCGGCCGCCTGCTTCGCCACCGGCGACCGGCCCTGGATGGTGGCGGGCGGCGCGCTGATCTACTTCGCCTTCGTGTTCGACTGCGTCGACGGGCAGGTGGCCCGCTACGCGCGCAAGTTCGGCGTGCTCGGGGCCTGGCTGGACGCCACGTTCGACCGGTTCAAGGAATACGTGGTCTTCGCCGGTCTGGCCGTCGGCTGGGTCGTCTCGGGCAACGGCGACGACATCTGGATCCTGGCGCTGGCCGCGCTCGGCCTGCAGTCCGTACGCCACCTGCTCGACTTCTCCTTCGGCATCTCCAACCGCCGCAGCAAGACCCCCAACCCGCTGCCCACGACGCCGCTCGACGCCCCCGACGACCGCGAGCTGCGCCAGGCGCTCACCCGCCGCAAGGCCGAGCGGAGCCAGGGGCTCCGCGGCGTGCTGAAGATGTGGACGAAGGCGGGCAAGTACCGTGTGGTCCATTGGGCGCGTAAGATGATCGTCTTCCCCATCGGCGAGCGTTTCGCGGCCATCGCGATCACCGCCGCCCTCTTCGACGCCCGGATCACCTTCATCACCCTGGTGATCTGGGGCTCCGTCGCCGCCGCCTACACCCTCACCGGACGCCTCATGAGGTCGCTCGTATGATCACCCACCCGCAGGCCATGGCCACCCCCACGCCGGACCCCGACGAGGAGCGCCGCCGCATCCAGACCGCCCGCCTCGTCGCCTACCGCGACGACGGGCCCCTCGCCCACGCGCTGTCCACCAAGATCGGCGGCGGCGTGCCGCCCGTCCCCGCCACGCTGGTGGCCCTGCTCGCCATGGTCGGCATCACGGCCGCCGGGCTGCTCGACCGCGGGCCGATCCTGCTGCTGCCCGTGGCGATCGTGCTGCTGCTCGTGCTGCCGACGACGCCGCGCGACCACCTCGGCCGCTTCGACTGGCTCACGCCGCCGCTGCTGCGCGGCGCGGAGTTCCTCACCGTGATCGCGGTCGGCCTGGCCGCCGACGCGCCGAAGTGGCTGCTGTTCGTGCTGGTGTACGTGGTCGGCTACCACACCTACGACACCGTCTACCGCACGCGGCAGAGCATCTGGCCGCCCGCCTGGGTGTTCCGGGCGGGGCTCGGCTGGGAGCTGCGGCTGCTCATCATCGGCGTCGGGGCGGCGCTCGATGTGCTGACGCCGGTGCTGGCGGTGCTGACGGCGTACCTGTTCGTGCTGTTCGCGGTGGAGAGCGTGACGAGCTGGGTGCGCCTGGACAAGGCCTCCGCCCAGGCGGGCGCCGACGCCGAACAGGACCTGGAGGCCTCCCCTGAAGACGCCCTTGAGCAGGCCACGGGCGAGGCCGAGAAGGGCTGACCTTCCGCCGACCCCCCGTCGCGGCGCCGCACACTCGTGCGGCGCCGCGCGCTTTTGGCTTTCCGGCGCGCCATCGGGGGCACTGACTCCTTAGTCTGGGTTTCAGGGACACCTCGGGACCGGGGTCCCGGTCCGGGCGGAGCCAGGAGACGCGGATGGCGTTCTTGTCGCGGCTGTTCAAGCGGGCCGATCCGCCGGCCGAGCGCGAGGAGGCGCATCGGCGGGGGATGCGGGACGCCCGCGAGCATCCCCTGAGCGAGTTCACCGATCCCGGCTTCCAGCCCGCGTACGTGACGGAGATCCGGGCCCTGGCCCGTGAGGAGATCACGCGGGTGGACCGGAGGCTGGCCGCCACGCGTACGGCGCTGCTGGAGCGGGCGCTCGGGGAGCGGGAGACGATCCTGCGCGAGCTGGGCCGCGCCGACACCCGCCCGCCCGTGAACGGCCACGCGCCCCCGCCCTCCGGGGATGGCCCGGCGTCGGCGGACCCGTTCATCTCGATCGCGGAGTCGAGGGCGCGGCGGGAGGAGGCGCGGCGGCGGGTCCTGGTCGAGGAGTCGAACGCCGGCGTGCAGCGCTCACGGGCCCGCATCGAGCACCTCACCCAGGAGTGGGAGAGCGCGCTGATCGAGCGCGACCACGAGGTGGAGGCGGTGCACGCCAGGGCCGAGCGGCTCATCGCGGCCTACAAGAGCGGCGTGCTGCGCGGCCATCCGCGCAAGGAGGAGATCCCTTCCTTATGGAAGGGCGAGGTCGTCGCGATGGACGCCACCGGTGACCGGCCGGCGGCGGTGTCGGGGCGGGAGGAGATCGGGCGGATCCTGCGGGAGGTGGAGGCGCGGATCGAGGTGTGGCACGCGGAGGTGTTACCCCGCGAACTCCCCGCCGCCCCCGAAACCGGGACCACCCCGGAGATCACCCGGCAGGACGCCCCGAAGCCCACGCCGGGGGACGGCCCGGGGGACGGCCCGGGGGACGGCTCGAAGGACGGCTCGAAGGACGGCTCGGGGGACGGCTCGAAGGACGCCGCTGGAGGCGGGGGCTGATGGGCGGAGGCGGGAGGGGCGCGCGGCGACTGGTCGCGGGGGTCGGGGCGCTGGCGCTGGCCGTCGCCGGGCTGGCGGGCTGCGGCACCGAGGCGAGGGGCGTCTGTGGCGTGATCGTGGACTCCACCAGCTACGCCGACCCGGCCACCTCCAGGAACGACGTCACCTCGAAGCTGCCGCCCTTCACCGAGGGCTGCGACTGGATCGCCTTCGCCGCGGTCACCGGCAGCTCGGAGAGCAGCACGTGCCGGCAGGACCCGGTCGCGCTGGCCGCCACCAGGGCCGAGAACCCGAACGACAACCCGGTCGTCGAGGAGCGGGTCAGGGAGCATCGCGTCACGGAGGTGCTGCCGAGGGCGGTGAAGCTGTTCGACTGCCCGGCCGAGGGCGACGGCTCCGACGTCCTCGGGGCGCTGCGTTACCTGGTCAAGCAGCTCAGCGCGCACCGGCGGCCGGACAGCGCGCACCAGATCATCGTGTTCAGCGATCTGATCAACAACCGCGGCGACCTGGACGTCAACCGGCTGGACCTGAGCGAGGGCGCACGGCAGCGGAAGATCAAGGAGCTGAGGGACGCGCGGCTGCTGCCGGACCTCAGCGGGTACGCGGTGGTCGTGCACGGCTTCCTCCGTGCGAAGACGTCGGACCCCGACCGGTTCCCGCTGCTGGAAGGCTTCTGGAGGGAGTCGTTCGAGGCGGCGGGAGCGGCCACGGTGGACCTGCTCTGAGCTGGACCGGAGAGCGCTCTCTGACGTTTCCCCGCGCCTTGTCACCACGCTTGCTGGTGTCCTGTGCGGATTGTTGACAGGAAGTCACGCCTGTGTTCACATCTGGTGAGAGCGCTCTCTCACCCCGCCTCAGCACCCCCTGGAGCGATGATGACAACAGAAATCAGGTACAGACGCCGCCTGGCGGCTGTGGCCGTGGTGCTCCTGGCACTCAGCGGCCTGCTCGTCAGAGTGGCCGTGAGTGCCTCCGCCGCCGTCCCGCCCACCCCCTCGGGCTGGTCGCTGGTCTGGTCGGACGACTTCAACGGCTCGGCCAACACCCTCCCCTCATCGTCCAACTGGATCATCGACACCGGGCACGCGTACCCGGGAGGACCCGGCAACTGGGGCACCGGCGAGATCCAGAACTACACCTCCAGCACCTCCAACCTGAGCCTCGACGGCTCCGGCAACCTGCGCATCACACCCCTGCGCAGCTCCTCCGGCGAGTGGACCTCGGCCCGCATCGAGACCAGGCGGGCCGACTTCAAGCCCGCCGACGGGCGCGTGCTGCGCATCGAGAGCCGGATCCAGATGCCGAACGTGACCGGCAACGCCGCCCTCGGCTACTGGCCGGCCTTCTGGGCGCTCGGGGCGCCGTACCGGGGGAACTACTGGAACTGGCCGGCGATCGGTGAGTTCGACATCATGGAGAACGTCAACGGGCTCAACTCCGTGTGGGCCGTGCTCCACTGCGGCGTCAACCCGGGCGGGCCGTGCAACGAGACCACCGGCCTGGGCGCCAGCCGCGCCTGCCCCGGCTCCACCTGCCAGTCCGCGTTCCACACCTACCGCTTCGAGTGGGACCGCAGCGTCAGCCCCAACCAGCTGCGCTGGTACGTCGACGGCCAGCAGTTCCACAGCGTGAACCAGGCCCAGTTCGACGCGACGACCTGGAGCAACATGACCGGGCACGCCGGTTACTTCCTGCTGCTCAACGTGGCCATGGGCGGAGCCTTCCCGAACGCGCTCGGCGGGCAGACGCCGACCGCGGCAACCGTGCCGGGGCGGCCGATGACGGTCGACTACGTGGCGGTGTGGCAGAGCGGCAGCAACGGCGGCCCGACCAACCCGCCCGGCGGGGTCGACGCCCGCTCGACCATCCAGGCGGAGGCGTACCAGGCGCAGTCCGGCACCATCACCGAGGCGACCACCGACTCCGGCGGCGGCCAGAACATCGGCGCCATCACCAACGGCGACTGGCTGCGCTACGACGGGGTCGACTTCGGCTCGACGGCCGCCACCCAGTTCCGCGCCCGGGTCGCCTCAGGGGCAGGGGCCGGGGTGAGCGGGCTCGTCCAGGTGCGCCTGGACAGCCCCACGGCCACGCCCATCGGTGACTTCGCGCTGGGGAACACCGGTGGGTGGCAGAGCTGGCGTACGGTGCCGGCCAACATCTCAGGGGTGACGGGGACGCACACCGTCTACCTGACCTTCTCCTCCGGCCAGCCCGCCGACTTCGTCAACGTCAACTGGTTCAGCTTCTCGACCTCCTGAGGGGACTCGGGCCTTCAGGAGCCCCGCCGAGCCCGGTCACCTTCCCGGGCTCGGCCCTCGCATAAGGGACGGTCAGGGACGAGAAGTGCGGCGGTGGTGGACGATGCGTTCGGCCCAGCTGGCCGCCTCCGGATCCCTGAGCCCCTCCACGACGCCCCCGAGGTAGGCCGTCCCCAGGCTGTCGAACCCGCTGTCGAGCTGCCGCACCCGCCCGGCCCGCCGCCGTTCCACCCCTTGCAGGTACTGCGCGATGCTCTCCGCGTACGAGGCGTCGCGCTGGTACGCGGCCTGGGCGGCGGCGCAGGCGCGGGACTCGGCGTCGCGCTTGGCGCGCAGCTCCCACAGGCGGCGGTCGTTCGGGTTGTGCATGCGCCGTCCCAGGTCGGCGGCGATGAGGGCGGTGGCGATCAGCAGCGCGAGCAGCAGGATCATGGTGGGCAACTGCCCGACCCCGTCGGAGGTGGGGCCGATCTCCTGGCCGTCCACCACCAGCGGCCTGACCAGGGCGTCGCGGCGCAGGACGGCCACGGCGGCGATGAGGCCGAGCCAGACGAGCGCCGCGCCGATCAGCAGCAGGCGGCCCCTGAGCGGGCTGCCGTGCTCCTGCCACGACCGGAACGCGCGCCCGTACATGTGCGGCGCCACGAGCATGATCAGGGCGGCACCCGCGGCCAGGAGCGCGGTCATGGCCACACTGTCGCCCCAGCTCAAGATGACCTGGTAGAGGATCGGCACCTCGACGATCAGCAGCAGGAGCAGCAGCAGCGCGGCGGGCAGCCAGCGGCGCACGACCGGCCAGCGGCTGCCCGAGACGGCGATGGAGCTGGGCCGGCCGTCGCCGGGGCGCCTGCTGGGCTGCTCCAGCTCCGCGACCCGGCGCTGACTGTCCTCAAGAGCCTTCCTGGCCTCCCCGAACGCGCGCTGCGACTCCGCCAGGCTGATCTTCTGGCCTTCGAACTCCGCCCGCGCCCGCTGGATCTCCTGCTCCGTGCGCTCCTCGATCCTGGCCAGCTCCTCCAGCCGCTCGTCCTCCAGCTCGTGGAAGCGGGGCACGCCGCCGGCCTGCAGGGTGAGGGTGTCGATCTGGCCGTCGGCGGCGTGCGAGCGGCCCAGCTCGCGCTCCTCGCGCCGGCGCGCCGCCCAGTCGGGCAGGTGGTAGAGGTCGCCGTCGTACGCCACGGCGGGTGCCCGGCGGACGACCTCGCCGTCCTCGGCGCCGTCCTCGGCGCCGTCCGTACGGTCGCGGCCGAGGGAACGGTTGGGGCGGGAACGGTTGCGGCGTAACAGGCGCATCGGGCCTCCCCGGCGGGGTTCTCCCTTCGATGCTAAGTCGAGCATCCGCCACGGCCATGGATACCCGGGCGATTTGGGGAACAATGGTGCGGGTGAGCGCTTTGCCGGTGATCGATGTGTCGCCCCTCCTCGCCGCCGCAGCCGGCCCTGAGTCAGAAGCGGGCAGGCAGCGGGTCGCGGAGGAGATCGGGGCGGCCTGCCGGGAGAGCGGCTTCTTCTACGTCTCGGGTCACGGCATGCCGGCCGAGCTCGTCGACCGGCTCGACGCCGCCGCCCGGCGCTTCTTCGCCCTGCCGGAAGAGGTGAAGGACGAGATCCGGATGGAGCGGGGCGGCCGGGCCTGGCGCGGCTTCTTCCCAGTCGGCGGCGAGCTGACCTCAGGCCGTCCGGACCTGAAGGAGGGCGTCTACTTCGGCGCCGAGGAACCGGCGGGCACGCTGCCGCTGCACGGCCCCAACCTCTTCCCCGAGCAGGTCCCCGAGCTGCGCGAGGCGGTGCTGGCGTACCTGCGCCGGATGACGGAGCTCGGGCAGGCGGTCATGAGCGGGATCGCGCTCAGCCTGGGCCTGGACGAGGACTACTTCCGTACGGGCTGCACCGCCGACCCGACCGTCCTGTTCCGGATCTTCCACTACCCGCCGAGCCCGCCTGACGACGACGGCTGGGGCGTGGGCGAGCACACCGACTACGGCCTGCTCACCCTGCTCCTCCAGGACGCCAACGGCGGCCTGCAGGTCCGTACGCGATCCGGCTGGATCGACGCGCCCCCGGTGCCGGGCACGTTCGTGTGCAACATCGGCGACATGCTCGACAAGCTCACCGCCGGCCACTACCGCTCCACCCCGCACCGAGTCCGCAACCGCAGCGGCAACGAGCGCCTCAGCTTCCCGTTCTTCTTCGACCCCGGCTGGGACAGCGAGGTCCCGCCCCTCCCCTACGCCCCCGGACGCCGGTGGGACGGCCAGGTGGACTTCACCGGCACGTACGGCGAGTACCTGCTGTCCAAGGTCTCCAAGGTCTTCCCCCGCCTCTTCGAGCAGCAACTCTGAGCCGCCCTCAGGCCGACTCGCGCACGACGAGCCGGGCGGGGAGCACGACGGAGGTGGTGTGCCGTCCCTCCAGGCGTGACAGCAGCAGCCGGGCCAGCGCGAGCGCCTGGTCGGCGACCGGGACGCGGACGGTGGTCAGCGCCGGGGTGGTGGCCGAGGCGGCGTCCACGTCGTCGAAGCCGACGACCGCCAGGTCCTCCGGCACCCGCCGGCCGGCCTCCCGCGCCGCCGTGAGCGCTCCGATGGCGAGCTGGTCGGTGGCGGCGAAGACGGCGTCCAACGACGGGTGGTCGCCGAGGAGACGGTGGGTGGCGGCCTCCCCCGCCGCGCGGGTGAGGTCGTCGGCCACGGCCAGGTGCGGGCGGAGGCCCGCCCGCCGCAGTGCCGTACGGTGGCCGGCCAGCCGGTCCTGCACGGTGACCAGGTCCATGGGGCCGCAGATCATGCCGATGCGCCGCCGGCCGAGCGAGACGAGGTGGTCGGTGGCGGCCGCCGCGCCGCCCGCGTTGTCCACGTCCACGTACGGGACCATCGACGCGATGGGCGGCTTGCCCAGCAGCACGACCGGCACCTCGGTGCGCGAGAGCCGCTCGGCGAGGGTGTCGCCCCGGTCGGGCGGCAGCAGCACGACCCCGTCCGCCAGCCGCCCCTCGACGTGCGCGACGATGCGGCGATGACTCTCGGCCGTGTCGGCCAGCATGAGCGTGATCTGCTTGCCGGCGCCCTCCAGCAGGCTGGTGACGTACTGGACGACGGACTGGACGACAGCGGCCGTCAGCGCGTCACCGCCCTGGCGGGGCACGGACAGCACGAGGGCGACGGCGTTGGTGCGGCGGGTGACGAGGCTGCGGGCGGCGGCGTTGGGCACGTAGCCGATCTCCCTGACGGCCCGCATCACGGCGAACCGCACCTCGGAGCTGACCGACGACTCCCCGTTGACGACGCGCGAGACGGTGGCCCTCGACACCCCGGCGCGGGCGGCCACCGTCTCCAGGGTCGGGCGCTTGGGCCGGGCCTCGGTCAGGCCGTTGCGGCTGATGACGTCGCGGTACCACAGCGCGCTGTCCTTCAACCGGCGTTTCTGGGTGGCGAAATCGACGTGCACGAGACCGAACTTGCGCTGGTATCCGTCGGCCCATTCGAGATTGTCGAGCAGCGTCCAGACGAGATATCCGCGTACTTTCGCGCCTTTCTCGACGGCGCCCCGCAAAGCCCGCAGGTGTTCCTCGACGAAGCTGATCCGGTCGACGTCGTGAATGCCGTCGCCGGTCACCACGTCCACGAAGTCGGCGCCGTTCTCGGTGATCATGAGGTCGAGGTCGGGATATTCGCCGGAAAGGCGGTCGAGGAGCAGCGCGAGGCAGTTGGGCACGATCGGCCAGCCCATGGCGGTGACGGCCGTGGGAATGGTGCAGAAGAGGATTCCCTCGCTGCCGGGAAAGGCCGCGCCGGCGGGCTCGCTCGGCTGGGCCTGGACGACCAGCGGGGTGTAGTAGTTGACGCCGAGCAGGTCGAGCGGCTGGGCGATGACGTCGAGGTCCCCGTCGCGCACGTGGCCGAGACCGCCGTGTCGCTCGGCGATCTCCAGCAGCTCGGCGGGATAGGCGCCGCGCAGCATCGGTTCGAGGAACTGCCGGTTGACCAGGGCGTCGATCCGCGCGACGGCCTCGGCGTCCTCCTCCGACAGCGTCCTGCCGAAGTCGCTGACCTGGGCCGGCGTCATCACGGGCGAGATGTTGAGCACGGCGCCGACCTCGGCGGCTCCGGCGTCGCGCAGGGCCCGCACGCCCAGGCCGTGCGCGAGCAGCATGTGGTGGGCGGCGCGGAAGGCGTCGGGGGCCGACGCGCGGCCCGGCGCGTGCACGCCGGAGCCGTAGCCGAGGAAGGCCGCCACCCACGGCTCGTTCAGCGTGAACCAGGTGCCGACCCGGTCGCCGAGCCGCTCGTGCACGGCGGCGGCGTAGTCGGCGAAACGACAGGCCGTGTCCCGCGCGGGCCAGCCGCCCGCGTCCTCGGCCCATTGCGGCAGATCCCAGTGATAAAGCGTGGCGTACGGCGTGATGCCCGCGCCGGTCAGCTCGTCGACCAATCTGTCGTAGAAGTCGAGCCCGGCCTGGTTGACCTTTCCCGAGTCGTCGGGAAAGACCCGCGTCCAGCTCACCGAGAACCGGTAGGCGGCCATGCCCAGCTCTTTCATCAGCCGCACGTCTTCGGGATAGCGGTGGTAATGGTCGCACGCCTCCGCCCGGTCGGCGGTGAAGGTGTCCCAGATCGACGGGGTGCGGCCGTCGGCGGAGGTCGCCCCCTCGATCTGGAAGGCCGAGGTGGACACTCCCCAGACGAAATCCTCGGGAAAGCCGGCGATAGTCATGCTGCGAAATACCTTCCGGTCACAAGTCGAAGGGGCGGCGCTCGACGGGGGTCGCCGCCCGCCCCGCCCAGTCTCCCGCGTGCCGCTCGTCGCGCGCCAGCCTGGCCAGGCGGTATACAGAGCGCGTGGAACTGGACCGGCTCGATCGTGACATCATCGCGGCGCTCGTGGACGACGCCCGCCAGACCTACGCCGAGATCGGCCACCGGGTCGGGCTGAGCGCCTCGGCGGTCAAGCGGCGGGTGGACCGGCTGCGCGAGCTGGGGGCGATCACCGGGTTCAGCGCGCGGGTGGCGCCGCAGGCGCTCGGCTGGACGACCGAGGCGTACGTGGAGCTGTTCTGCCAGGGCAAGACGAAGCCGTCGGACATCGCGCTGGCCGTGGCCAGGTTCCCCGAGGTCGTGGGCGCGGCCACGATCACCGGCGAGGCGGACGCGCTCCTGCACATCAGGGCGACGGACGTGCGGCACGTCGAACGGGTGATCGAGCGCATCGCGGCGGAGACGTTCGTGGTGCGGACGAAGAGCGCCATCGTGCTGTCGCGGCTGGTGGACGCAACTCACAACCCGTCCGTGCCCGAGGTGCGCAACGAATCCCCCTCGACCGGGTGAAAGACGCAACCGATCGGCGGCAAGACGCAATGTCAACCCCTTGGCTTGCCCAATCGGGAATTCCTAGGCTGGGCGCGTCCCCTGAAGGGGGTTTTCCCTGGTTACGACCCGTTGGAGCGTTGCATGCCCAAACACTTCCTCATGTGCCGCCCGGACTACTTCACGGTCGAGTACACGATCAATCCGTGGATGCGTCCCGAGGCCGGAGCGGACCGTGACGTGGCGGTCCGGCAGTGGGAGGGCCTCAAGTCGGCGTACGAGGAGCTCGGACACCAGGTGAGCCTGATCGACCCGATCGAGGGGCTGCCCGACATGGTGTTCGCCGCGAACGGCGCCCTGGTCGTGGGCGGCCGCGTCTACGGCGCGCGCTTCGCCTACCCGCAGCGCACCGCCGAGGGCCCGGCATACCTGCGCTGGTTCACCGACCGCGGCTACGAGGCGCTCGAACCGTCCCACGTCAACGAGGGCGAGGGCGACTTCCTCACCCTCGACGACGTCATCCTGGCCGGCACGGGCTTCCGCACGGACGTGGTCGCCCACCAGGAGGCGCAGGAATACCTGGGCCGGCCCGTCGTCTCGCTGACGCTGGTGGACCCGCGGTTCTACCACCTCGACACGGCGCTGTTCCCGATCGACGGGCACAACGTCGGCTACTACCCCGCCGCCTTCTCGCCGGGGAGCCTCGCGGTGCTGCGCCGCATGTTCCCCGACGCGGTGATCGCGACGGACCGCGACGCCGAGGTGCTCGGGCTGAACGCGGTCAGCGACGGCACGAACGTGGTCGTCAACGCCGAGGCCTCCGATCTGCAACTGGAGCTCAAGCGGCGCGGCTACGAGGTGATCCCGGTCGATCTGTCGGAGCTGCGTAAGGCGGGCGGCGGCCCCAAGTGCTGCACACTTGAGATCAGGGGGGAGAACTGATCATGACCACCAGCGCAGAGCTGATCGAAGTGAGCGAGCGCCGCAGCGCGCACAACTACCATCCACTGCCCGTGGTGATCCACGAGGCGCACGGCGCCTGGGTCACCGACGTCGACGGCAAGCGGTATCTGGACTGCCTGTCCGGCTACTCCTCGCTCAACTTCGGCCACGGCCATCCGAAGATCATCCAGGCCGCGAAGGAGCAGCTCGAACGGCTGACGCTGACCAGCCGCGCCTTCTACCACGACCAGTTCGCGCAGTTCTGCGCCGGGCTGGGCGACCTCACCGGCAAGGACCTGGTCCTGCCCATGAACACCGGCGCCGAGGCGGTGGAGACCGCCATCAAGGTGGCGCGCAAGTGGGGCTACGAGGTCAAGGGCGTCGAGCCGGACCAGGCCAACATCATCGTGATGGAGGGCAACTTCCACGGCCGGACCACCACGATCGTCAGCTTCTCCACCGACCCCGACGCGCACGACAACTTCGGCCCGTACACGCCGGGCTTCCGCGTCGTCCGCTACGGCGACATCGAGGCGATCAGGCAGGCCGTGGACGCGAACACGGTCGGGGTGCTGGTCGAGCCGATCCAGGGCGAGGCCGGGGTGCTGGTGCCGCCGGACGGTTACCTGGGCGAGGTGCGGCAGCTGTGCACGGCCCAGGGCATCCTGATGATCGCCGACGAGGTCCAGTCGGGGCTGGGGCGCACGGGCCAGACGTTCGCGTGCGACTTCGAGGGCGTCGTGCCCGACATGTACGTCCTGGGCAAGGCGCTGGGCGGCGGCGTCGTCCCGGTCTCGGCCGTCGCGGCCAACCGGGACGTGCTCGGGGTCATCCACCCCGGCCAGCACGGCTCCACGTTCGGCGGCAACCCGCTGGCGTGCGCGGTGGCCAACGCGGTGATCGAGATCCTGGCCACCGGCGAGATCCAGGCCAGGGCCGCCAAGCTGGGCGAGCTGCTGCACACGCGGCTGCGCGACCTGGTCGGCAAGGGCGGAGTGGTCGCGGTGCGCGGGCGCGGGCTGTGGGCGGGCGTGGACATCCACCCCGACCTGGGCACCGGCCGCGAGGTCTCGAAGGCGCTGCTGAAGCGGGGCGTGCTGGCCAAGGACACGCACGGGTCCACGATCCGGCTGGCGCCGCCGATCGTCATCTCGGAGGAGGACCTGCTCTGGGCGATCGACCAGTTCACCGACGCCGTCTACGACCTGCAGCACCCGTAGCAGGGCAGCCGTAGCGCCGGTGGGCCCGGCGGAGCGGCAGGAGGCGGCAGGGGCCCGGCCACCCGTGGTGGCCGGGCTCCCGGCATGTCATGCGGGCAGCGACCACACCTGCATGCCGTCGGGCGCGTCCTCGGCGACGAACCCCTGCTCCTTCAGCTCGGCCACCAGGACCTCCCCGGCCGGCCAGTGGCTGGTGGAGACCACCTCGTCCTCGCTCACCACCACGCCGCGCTGCCTGGTCCGGTAGACGAAGCGCGAGGTGACGCTCTCCCCCGAGGCGTCGAGCACCTGCCCGGCCACCTCGTACGTGTGCCGCCCCACCGGATAGGAGCCCATGGACACGAGCTCCCCCGGCACGGCCGCGCCCCGCTGCCGCCAGTTGAACAGCAGCCGCCCGCCCGGCTCCAGCTGCCTGGCCAGCACCCGCCACAGCTCGGCCCGTTCGGCGGCGGAGAAGCTCTGCAGCACCGAGATCATCACCACGGCCTCGACCGGCTCGTCCACGTCCACGTCGAGGGCCCCGCACGGCAGCACGGTCACCCGCCGGAGTGTCGGCGGGTCCTGGGCCAGCCGGGAGACGAGCACGGAACGCATGCCGAGCGACGGCTCGACGGCGTAGATCTCGGCCGGGGTGGCGCGGGCGATCACGTCGGTGATCAGGCCCGTGCCGGCACCGATCTCGATCACCCCGCGCCGCACCCCGGCCAGCAGGGGCGGCAGCAGCTCACGGATCAGCGGCACGTGCCCGTCCTCGTGCCAGAGGTCGTAGAAGGGTACGGCGACGGCGTTGGCATCCATGGAGATCAGCGTAGGCGGGCGGAGTCGATCGGCTTGACCACCTCGCCGGTGGAGCCGTACCAGGTGACCTCGTCGGGCAGGGTCAGCACGGCGAGCGCGTTCTGGAACAGCGGGCCCTTCGTGATCCGCCAGCGGAACGGCGGGCGCGGGATGCCCGCCGAGCGCGCCAGCAGGCCGCCCACCAGGGTCGCGATCGAGAACTGGGTGAACACGTTGGCCCAGCGCAGCATGCGGCTGAGCGGGTTGCGGATCGGCGAGCAGACGATCTGGAAGACGGGCCCCCGGTCGGCTTTGGCCAGGTAGGAGTAGTGCACGTCGCCCGACAGGATCATCACCGGCTTGCCCAGCCCGATCAGCAGCCGGGCCAGGTCCTCGAACGAGCGCCGGAACGCCGCCCAGTGCTCCAGGTCGATGGCCTGCCGGAACGTCTCCGACCATCGCCGCACCGCGGGCCCCCACTTGCCGTCGCTCAGGGCCTCGTTCCAGTTCTGCACGCCGTGGACGCCCTCGGGCAGCAGGAACGGGATCGACGAGCCGATGATCAGCTGCTCGGCCGGGCGGCCGACCTGACCCTCCAGCCAGGCCCACTCGTCCGCGTCGAGCATGCGGCGGTTGCCGGGCGTGAGCTGCCTGGCGCACCGGGTGTCGACCATGATGAGCCGGGCCGGGCCGAGGTCGCGGGCGTAGCTCCAGCGGTTGCTGGTGGGCTCGGCGTCGGCCTTGTCGGCGAAGGCGTCGAGGGCCTGCCCGCCGTCGCCCTCCATCAGCTTGCGCAGCAGCGGGTCCTCCGCCCGCTCGGCGGGCGAGAGGTTGCCGAGGTGCTGGTAGATCCAGTACGCCCCGAGCCCGGCCACCACCCGGCGGCGCCACCACGACGTCCTGGCCATCTGCTCGCGCCAGGGCTGCGAGGTGTTCCAGTCGTCGCGCAGGTCGTGGTCGTCGAAGATCATCGCGCTCGGCACGGTGGACAGCAGCCACCGGATCTCGGTCTCGGTCCATGCCTGACGGTAGAGCTCGGCGTACTCCTCGAAGTCGGCGATCTCACCCTGCGGCTCGGTGTCCCTGCGGGAGCGGATGTAGGCCAGCATGTCGGGCGAGGGGTTGTCGGCGTAGACCTGGTCGCCGAGGAGCAGCAGCAGGTCGGGCCACTCGTCCTCGCCGGCCTCGGGGAGGTGCTCGCCGAAGGCGCGCAGGACGTCGTCACCGTGGGAACGCACGTGCGCGGCGTCGTGGGGCACGCTGGTGCGGCACGATCCGAACGCCAGCCGGCGCACCCCTTCCCGGGGCAGCAGCCTGATCCGGGACGGCGGGCGACCCGCCATCGGCCAAACCCGCTCCCCGTCGAGCTCCACCGTGTACGACGCGATATCCTGGGACAACTCGACGAGATCCACGATCGCGTAGTGGTGACCGTGCACGGTGAAGGTGGGCGACCGGTAAGTCCTGCCTCCCGCCTCAACGGCGACCGTGCAGGGCTCGGCGGTCTCCACCCAGATCGACGCGCTTTCGGAGTCGACATACCGCAGCATCGGCCCCACCACCAGTGCGGGCAATGGACAAACCTCCTGGTTCGACGTTCCGTCACACTCTCGTGCGCAAGCCTGCCAGAGTGGCGCGGTCCGCCACATCCGATCAACGGCTTCGATTTCTACCAAAACTCGGCAAGGTCAAACGCCCCGCTCTAGGATGATCGTGACATCAACGCCCAAAAGGGAGAGGCAACGGCGCCTATTCCGGTAAAAAGGGCGTACATATCGGGAGGAAGTTCTTCCATGAGCATCATGGTGCCGTCAACGACGCCGGCCCTGATCACCCCGGGCCGTCAGGCCCTCGACTCCGCGCTGCACCAGCTCGACCGGGCCGCCGAACATCTCGGGCTCGACGACGGGCTCCGCACGATGCTGGCCACGCCCCGCCGCTCCCTGACCGTCTCGGTCCCGGTGCGCCGCGAGGACGGACGCCTGGACGTCGTCCAGGGCTACCGGGTGCAGCACAACGTCTCACGCGGCCCCGCCAAGGGCGGGCTGCGGTTTCATCCCGCCGTCGACATCCACGAGGTCACCGCGCTCGCGATGTGGATGACGTGGAAGTGCGCACTGGTCGGCATCCCGTACGGCGGCGCCAAAGGCGGCGTGGCCGTGGATCCGACCGGGCTCACCACCCGCGAACTCGAACGGCTGACCCGCCGCTACGTCAACGAGATCCTGCCGCTGATCGGCCCGGAGAAGGACATCCCGGCCCCCGACGTCGGCACCGACGAGCGGACCATGGCCTGGATCATGGACACCTACAGCGTCAACACCGGCTACTCGGTGCCCGGCGTGGTCACCGGCAAGCCGACGACGCTGGGCGGCTCGCTGGGACGCGCGGGCGCGACCTCGCGGGGCGTGCAGATCGCGACGCTGGCCGCGCTCGGCCGCTCACCCGAGGGCGTGACCGTGGCCGTGCAGGGCTTCGGCAAGGTGGGCGGCCCGGCCGCCCAATACCTGGCCGACGCGGGCTGCAAGGTGGTGGCGGTCTCCGACGTCAGCGGCGCCGTCTACAACGCGGCCGGCCTCGACGTCGCCCGCCTGCGCGCCTGGACGGCCGAGTCGGGCGGCGTGCGCGGGTTCCACCAGGCCGACGAGCTGCCTCGTGAGGACCTGTTCGAGCTGGACGTGGACGTCCTGGTCCCGGCCGCGCTCGAAGGCGCGATCACCGAGGCCAACGCGCCCCGGGTGCGCGCCCGCCTGATCGTCGAGGGCGCCAACGGGCCCGTCACGCCCCAGGCGGACGAGATCCTCGCCGCGAACGGCACCACGGTCGTGCCCGACATCCTGGCCAACGCCGGCGGGGTGATCGTGTCGTACCTGGAGTGGGTGCAGAACATGCAGGCCTACTCGTGGAGCTCGGGCGACGTCGAGCTGAAGCTGCGCGAGCTCATGCTGGCCGCCTACGCCGAGGTCACGGCCGCGGCCGCGGACCGCGGGCTGACGCTCAGGCAGGCGGCGCACGTCATCGGCGTGAGCCGGGTGGCCGAGGCGCACCAGATGCGCGGCCTGTACCCGTGACCGTGCGACCTACTTAAGTAGCAGGAGGCCCGCCCAAGGTTCGATGCCCTGGGCGGGCCTCGTGCCGCATCGTGATGCGCATGAGAGGCATCATCAACATCGTCGGCGTGATCGCCGTCATCCAGGGCGTCGCCGGATTCGTCGGGCGGATGTGGTTCGACAGCGAGTGGGGCTTCCTGCACCGGCTCGTCGACCTGCCGCTGCCGGCCTACCTGGGCGTGGCCGCGGCCGGGCTGGTGGCGTTGATCGCGGCCGACACGAGCAAGAAGCGCGAGGATCGGTGAGGCGTCCGCGCTGAGCACCGTCCGCGCGGACGACCGCAGCTTCGTGCGGGCGGTCAGAGCTTGAGCTCGGCGTAGTCGAGCGCCTCGACCAGGCCCTCCAGGTCGCGCATGAGCTGCTCGGTGCGTTCCTGCCCGAACGCCCGCGCGATCTCCCCCTGCTGCTCGGCCACCGTGCCGTCCACCCGCGCCAGCAGCTCGGCGCCGCGTTCGGAGACGAACACCGCCACCCGCCGCCGGTCGCCCTTCGCCGGTCCCCGGTAGACCAGCGCCCGGTCGATGAGCCGGTCGACGGCCTTGGTCAGCGTGGGGTGCGGCATGAGCACGGCCGCGGCCAGCTCGCCCATCGACTCGCCGCGGCCGTCGGCCAGGGCCCGCATGATGCGCCACTGCTCGACCGTGACGTCCTCGCCGGCGAGCACCGCGGCCAGCCCGCGGTTGACGCCCCGCTCCGCACGGCTGAGCAGGTAGGCGAGTGAGGACCCCAGCCCGGAGGTGGTCATCGCAAGGTCCTTTCGTCGGGGAGCTAGAAGGGAGGATACTCGTCGGCGTGGCGCCGATGGTCGATCCCTTCGAGGCACGACTCCTCCCGTCGGGCTCGGTCAGGGTCGCGCTGATCGTGCCCGTCTCGGGCGTGCTGGGCCTCATGGGCCCGTGCGCGATCAACTGCGCCGTGCTGGCCGCCGAGGAGGTCAACGACCGGGGCGGCGTGCTGGGCCGGCCGATCGAGCTGGTCCTGGTCGACGGCGGGCGTCCCGCGCGGGTGGTGGCCGCCGAGGTGGCGGATCTGGTGCGGTCGGGCACGGTGCGGGCCGCGGTCGGGGCGCACGCGAGCGACGTGCGGGTGGAGGTGGTGGCCGCGATCGCGGGGCGGGTGCCGTTCGTGTACGCGCCGCCGTACGAAGGAGGAGGCCGGGCGCCCGGTGTCTACTTCCTGGGCGAGACCCCCGACCGGCAGCTCGCCCCCGGCATCGAGTGGCTGGCCGGCGCCCGGCGGGCACGCCGCTGGTACCTGCTCGGCAACGACTACATCTGGCCGCGCCTGGTGCACGCCAGCGCCCGCGGGAGACTGCGGGAGGCGGGGGCGAGCGTGGTCGGCGAGAGCCTGGTCGCGAACGGCGGTGCGGCGCCCCTGCTGGAGCGGGTGGCCGAGGCCAGGCCGGACGCCATCCTGCTGACGCTGATCGGCAGCGACCTGATCGAATTCAACCGCGCGTACGCGGACTCCGGCCTGAGCGCGGCCCGGCTGTGCGGCGCGCTGGAGGAGCACGGCCTGCTCGGCATCGGCGGCGACGCGACGGGCGGCCTGTACGCCTCCATGGGTTACTTCCGTGACCTGCCCACCACGGCCGGCCTCGGCTTCGCACAGCGGTACGCGGCCAGGTTCGGCCAGGACGCCCCTTTGCTCAACGCCCACGGCCACGGCTGCTACGAGGCGGTGGCCATGCTGGCCGCCCTGAGCGCGCGGGCCGGCTCGCTGGCGGTGCCGGCGCTCGACGCGGCGGCCGACGGGGCCACGATCACGAGCGCGCGCGGCACGGTCACGCTGCTCGACCGGCAGGTCCGCCACCCCGTCCACCTGGGCCGGGCCGACGGCCTGAGTTTCTTTCTAGAGAAACCTTTTCAATAGAAAGCTTTGGCTCTAAGGTGCGAAACGCCCCCCGGGCAGCCCTCAAGCACCCCGCGCAGCCCCCCAGGCAGCAAGGAGCCGTCCATGAGCACCATCGAACAGTTCGGCTACCGGCAGGAGCTGAAGCGCACGCTCGGCTTCGCCGACCTGATGATCTACGGCCTGATCTTCATGGTGCCGATCGCGCCCTTCGGCATCTTCGGCTACGTCTTCTCCACCTCGCACGGGATGGTGGCGCTGGCGTACGTGATCGGGCTGCTGGCGATGGCGTTCACGGCGCTGTCGTACGCGCAGATGGCGCGGGCCTTCCCGATGGCCGGATCGGTCTACACCTACGCCGGGCGCGGCATCGCGGCTCCGGTCGGGTTCATGGCCGGCTGGGCGATCCTGCTGGACTACGTCCTCGTGCCCTCGCTGCTCTACCTGATCGCCAGCGGCGCCATGCACTCCTTCGTGCCGGCGATCCCCGTCTGGGCCTGGCTGGTCATGTTCGTGCTGCTCAACACCGGCATCAACTACCTGGGCATCCAGATGACGGCCAGGATCACCCGGGTCATGCTGGTCGCCGAGCTGGCCGTGCTGGCGATCTTCCTCGTGGCCGGCGTCGTCGCGCTGGCCCAGGGCAAGGGCCAGGCGGGCGCGTTCTCCCCGATCTTCGAGTCCTCCTCCTTCACCTGGAGCGTCATGTTCGCGGCCGCGTCGGTGGCCGTGCTGTCGTTCCTCGGCTTCGACGGCATCTCCACGCTGGCGGAGGAGAACCGCGAGGACGCCAGGCGCCTCGGCCGTTCCATGCTCGCCGCGCTCGGCGTCGCGGCCGTGCTGTTCGTGGTTCAGACCTGGGTGGCGGCGCTGCTCACCCCCGGCAGGGACAAGCTGATCGCCGAGGGCGACCTCACCGGCAACGCCTTCTACGACACCGCCGCGTTCGCCGGAGGGCAGTGGCTGGCGGTGCTCACCGCCGTGGCCACCGCCATCGCCTGGGGCTTCGCCAACTCGCTGGTCGCGCAGGCGGCCACCTCGCGGCTGCTGTTCGCCATGGCCCGCGACCGGCAGTTGCCCGGATTCCTGGCCAAGGTGGACCCGAAGCGGCAGGTACCGGTCAACGCGACGTTCGCGGTGGCGGGTATATCGCTGGCCGTGGGCCTGTTCATGAGCACCAGGGAGCAGGGCGCCGGGGAGCTGACCTCGCTGGTCAACTTCGGCGCCATGACCGCCTTCCTGCTGCTGCACGTGGCCGTGGTCGTCCACTACGCGATCAGGCAGGGCAGCCGCGACTACTGGGCGCACCTGGTCGCGCCGGTGATCGGCTTCGGCATCCTGGTGGCCGTGGTGATCAACCAGAACGTCGCGGCCCAGTGGGTCGGCGGCATCTGGCTGGCCCTCGGCCTCGTCGTCCTCGGCCTGTCGTACCTGTCGGGCCGCGGGCCCGTCCTTCCCAAGGAGGTCATGTGAACGTCGTCTCCTACCGTCCCGCCCCTGAGGAACTGAGCTACACCTTCGGCGGGCGCGCGCCCGTCGGCAAGGTGCGGCCGGGCACGATCATGGAGCTGTACACGGAGGACTGCTTCGGCGGCCTGGTCAGGAGCGTGGACGACCTGCCCTCGCGGGTGTGCGAGTTCCCCTACCTCAATCCCGTGACCGGGCCCTTCCATGTGGAGGGCGCCGAGCCGGGCGACACCCTGGCGCTGCACTTCGTCTCCATCACCCCGGCCAGGGACTGGGCGGTGTCCACGACGTTCCCCCACTTCGGCGCGCTGACCGGCACGCACACCACGGCCATGCTCCAGCCGCCGCTGGAGGAGCGCGTCTGGCGCTACGACATCGACCTCGGCCGGGGCGTGGCCGTCTACCACGCGCGCAACAGCGACTTCAGCGTGGCGCTGCCGCTCGACCCGATGCACGGCACGGTCGGCGTGGCCCCCGGCGCGAACGAGGCCCGCATGACGATCACCCCCGACGCGCACGGCGGCAACATGGACACCCCCGAGCTGCGCGCGGGCGTCACCGTCTACCTGGGCGTCAACGTCGAGGGCGGCCTGTTCTCGATCGGCGACGGGCACGGGCGGCAGGGGCACGGCGAGGTGTGCGGCACGGCGGTGGAGTCGGCGATGAACACCGTGGTCGCGGTCGAGCTGATCAAGGGCGTGGCCACGCCGTGGCCCCGGCTGGAGGACGACCTGCACCTGATGTCCACGGGCTCGGCCAGGCCGCTGGAGGACGCGTACCGGATCAGCCAGCACGACCTCGTCACCTGGGCCTCCGAGCTGACCGGGCTGGACACGCTGGACGCCTACCAGCTCGTCAGCCAGGCCGGGCAGGCGCCGGTCGGCAACGTGTGCGACACCAACTACACGATGGTCGCCAAGATGCCCAAGGAGTATCTCGGCCGGGCGGCGGTCTACGAGTCGGCGCACGAGCGGCTGCGGGCCCTGGGTTCGGCGTACACAAGATAGGTTGACTTGCTCTCCGCCCTGAAGGACGGAGGTTCCCGTGCCGCTCACGCGGCAGTTCGTGCCGCTGGCGCGGCCCGTGCTGTGGAACGGGGTGCTTGACGCTTCACGGACCCGGATGGGTCTCCACGCCCTGAGACGACCAGCCCGGCCGCCTGATACTTCGCTAGCGTGTTCTTGGCCCCGACGATGTCGGCGTGCTCGGTATGCCCGCAGGCGGTGCAGGAGAAGAGTGCTTGGCTCTTGCGGCTCTTCCCATCCACCACCCCGCAGGCCGGTGCCGGGCAGGTCTGTGAGGTGTACGGGGCCGGAACCTCAGCGATCACCGTCCCGGTGTAGCGAGCCTTGGACCGCAGCGCGATCTCCAACCCGTACCAGCCCTTGTCCAAGATCGCCTTGTTCAGGCCGGACTTCGCGGCCCGCCCGTTGGGCAGGAAAGCGCCAGGGCGGCCGGGGTCGGGTTTCGGCCGCGCGGCGCTGGTCAGGTTCGTCGTCTTCAAGTCTTCGAGGATCACCACGCCGTAGTCGCGGGTAAGACGGTGCGCGGTCTGGGCGTTGAAGTCGCCACGCCGCCATCTGACCCGGCGCATGATCTCACCCAGCCGAGCGATGATCGCCTTGCGCCGCTTGGAGCCCTTCGCGCTGCGGGCCAGCCGACGCTGCAGCCGCGGATACCGTTCTGCTTCACCGCGAGTGAGATAGCCCAGATCGGATGTCCGGTCCTTCTTGGCGGCCGAAGGTATCACCCGGCTGGAGACACCATCGGCGGTGGCGTGGCGACGATCGAAGAACTCCCCGTCGGAGGTGACGGCGGCGGTGACCACGCCCCGGTCCACCCCGACCTTCCGCTCGGCACGCACGTGGTGTTCGACCTGGCCCAGCCCGTCCTCGACAAGGAAGCTGATGAACCAATGCATCCCGTCGAGGGAGACGGTCGCCGATTTCACCACTCCACCCAGCGGACGCGACATCCGAAACGCCCCGCTTGCGATACTCGCGGCGCTGCTGGAGACCGGTGTTCCACACGCTGCGGCAGATCCCGCCCAACCGCTCAGCGAAGATCCGCTGCCCGGGGTCGAAGTCCGCGCGATACTTCCGCCCCGCCAGCACAGCCAGACGCCCCTTCCCTGCCACCTGCCCGCACCTTCACCAACTCGAACACATTAACAAGTGGTCTATGAGTCAGGACGTGGAATACCGGCGAGGCAGACATGTGGTTTCCGCGATGCACGTCCATCTGGTCTTCGTGACCAGATGCCGGCGAAACGTCTTCAACGACGGGATGCTACGCCGCTGCGAAGAGATCATGATCGAGGTATGCGACAACTTCGAAGCCGAACTACGCGAGTTCAACGGCGCAGACGACCACGTCCACCTGCTCGTCCACTACCCACCCAAGATGGCCGTCTCCAAGCTCGTCAAACCCCTCAAGGGCGTCTCATCCCTCTACCCGCGCAGAGAGTTCACCGGCCACCTCAACCACGTCCCCATGAAGGGCCCCTTCTGGTCGCCGTCCTACCTCGCCGCATCCTGCGGCGAAGCCCCGCACACCCTCATCAAGACATACATCGAACGACAGCGCCGCCCCACCTGACCGCTTCAGGATCCGCGCCACGCGCCCCGCAACGCCCCGCCGGAGGCGGGGCACCCCCTTCGGGGACCACATCCATCCCGGTCTGAAGGCCGAGGCTTTCTGCAGACCTTCGGCAAACATTGATGTCGCAGGTCAGAACATTGATCATCTTCCCCTTAGAGTGGAACGGTGCTCAGGTTGGTGCTCTCTCTGGTCCTGCTCGATCCAGCCGCCCTCACCGAGGTGTCCCAACGCAACGTGCCCGTTCCCCGCGTGCTGACGCCTGACGGCGACCGCCTGGGCTACGCGCCGGTCCCGCGCCCCTACACGGGGCCGCGGCGGCTGACCGGGGTGCTGCTCGGCCGCGACCCCGTCGCGAAGACGGACGTGCTGTGCGGGGGCACGGTGATCGGCACGCGCAGCCGCAGCCTGGTGCTGACGGCGGCGCACTGCCTCTATCACGACGGGCGGCTGCTCAGGCGGCTGGCGTTCCTGCCGGGCTACGACAGGGGCCGGCCGCCGCTGGGGGTCTGGCCCGTCGTGCGCACGTGGGTGCCGGCGCGCTGGCGCAGCAGGCCGTTCTCCTCCGAGCTGCTGCCGTACGACGTGGGGCTGGTCGGGGTCGAGCGCCGCAAGCGCCCGCTGGAGGACGTGACCGGGCGCGGGCTGCCGCCCATGCCCACGGCCAGGGGCACCGAGCTGCGCGGGCTGGAGCTGCTCGGCTATCCGGTGGGCCGGGGTTATCCGGGCACCAAGATGTACCGGTGCGTGGGCGACACCGTCGAAGGCGTCTCGGAAGGGCCGGGGCTGATGGTCACCCGCAACTGCCACGCCGCCGCGGGCGGCAGCGGCGGGCCCGCGTTGTACGGGGGGTCGGTGGCGGGCGTCGTGTCGTCCTCCAGCCCGCTGAGCGACGCCAAGGGCTACACGGTGCTGACCCGGCTGGGCGACCGGTTCGGCCGGATGCTGGCCAGGGCCGACCGCGCGATGCGCCTGCTCACCCCGACCGGCTGACCCGCGCTCACCCGCGGCCGCGTGGCCGGGTCGCGGACCTTTCGCTCTGCCCGCCCGGCCGGGGCGGGTCAGGTCGCCTGGGTGACGATCTGCTCGCAGAGGGCGTGGGTGGCCAGGGCGTCGCCCGCGTCGATCCGGCGGCCGTCTCGCACGGCGGCCAGGAACTCCAGGCAGATCTGCTCGATGCCGCGCTGCCTGGCCACCGGCACCCAGTCGGGCCGCCTGGCCAGCCCCTCGCCGCCCTGGTAGTCGACGACGTCGCCGAGGTTGATCACGCGGCGCTTGCGGCCGTCGCCCATCGCCTCGCAGGTCTCCTCGCTCGCGCCGCTCACCCTGTTCATCACGCCGAGTGCGGTGAAACCGTCGCCCGACAGCTCCAGGACGATGTGCTCGATGAGCCCGTCACGGACGCGGGTCCTGATCGTGGTGCCGGTGACCTCGCCGGGGGCGAGGAACCTGAGCGTGTCGGCGACGTGGATGAAGTCGTCGAAGACGGCCAGGCGCGGGGTGTCGGGCAGGTTGTGCCGGTTCTTCTCCATGACGACCAGATGCCGGGGATGGGCGGCCAGCGAGACGTAGCCGGGGGCGTGGCGGCGGTTGAAGCCGACCATCAGCGACCGGCCGGCGGTCCTGGCCAGGCGTACCAGACGCTCGGACTCGGCCAGGGTGTAGGCGATCGGCTTGTCGACGTAGACGTGGATCCCGGCTTCGAGCAGCGGCTCGACGATCTCGGCATGGGCCTCGGTGGCGGCGTGCACGAACGCCGCCTCGACCCCGGCCTTGATCACCTCGTCGACGCGGGTGAACCGGGCGGCGACGCGGTGGGCGTCGCCGAGCCGGTCGAGCCTGGCCTCGTCGCGGGTGCACAGGTGCAGGTCGAGGGCGGGCTGGGCGGCCAGCACGGGCAGGTAGGCCTTCTCCGCGATGTCGCCCAGGCCGATCATGGCTGTCTTCACGCGTCGAGCGTAGCCGTACCGCGCGCTCAGTTCTGGCTCCAGAGCAGGCGCAGGAGCGCGTTGACGACGAACAGCGCGGCGAAGACGACGGCGGGGGTGACCAGCCCGGAGGCGTAGAGCGCCAGGGCGCCGCCGCCGAACCAGAGGATCTCCAGGGCGGCGCGGGCCAGGCCCGTCAGCGGGTAGACGGCGTTCTCGCCGCCACCGGCCCCGAACAGCGCCCAGGCGCCGATGAACAGGGCCGGTCCGCCGAGCCCGGCCAGGAGCTTGACGGCCCAGTTCGGGCTGAGCGTGAACCCCCAGTACGCGACGGAGGCCAGCACGCCGAGCTCCAGCAGGAACATCAGCAGGGCGTTGGCGTGCTTGGCGAGGGCGAGCATGGGGGCCTCCGTGGTTCAACGTTCCGGCGTTCCGTTTCGAGAGCAATGCTCTCTCAAAAGAGCACCAATCGTCAAGAGCGGTGCTCTCGTTTGCTTGCGGCGCTCTGGTAATGTGCGCACATGACAGCCAGCCGTACCGCCAGAGAACGGGTCAGGGCCGAACTCACCAAAGAGATCACCGACATCGCACGGCGCCGGCTCGCCACCGAAGGGGCGGGCGGCCTGTCACTGCGGGCCGTCGCGCGGGAGATGGGCATGGTCTCCTCGGCCATCTACCGCTATTTCCCGAGCCGCGACGACCTGCTCACCACGCTGATCATCGACGGCTACAACGCGCTCGGCGAGGCCGTCGAGCAGGCCGAGGCGGCGGCCCCGCGCGCCGACCACCTCGGGCGGTGGCTGGCGGCCTGCCACGGCGTGCGCGACTGGGCGGTGGCGCACCCGCACGAATACGCGCTGATCTACGGCTCCCCCGTGCCCGGCTACCAGGCGCCGCAGGACACGATCCCGGCCCGCGTACGCGACCTCACCGTGCTGGCCGGCATCATCCGCGACGCCTGGCAGGCGGGCGCGGTGCGCGCCCCCGAGGCGGAGGCGCCGAAGGAGCTGGAGCCGGACGCGGCCGCTCTGCGCGAGCTCATGCCGGGCGTCCCCGACGCGGTGATCTGGCGTGCGGTCACCGCGTGGACCGCGATGTACGGCTGGGTCAACTTCGAGGTGTTCGGTCAGTTCAACAACACCATCGAGCACCGGCGCACGGCCTTCGGGCACTCGATGCTGACCATGGCCGAGACGATGGGTCTTGCCCAGTGACCCGTACTCACTTTTACTGAGTGGATGGCTCGCGGGAACCAAGAGCTCAGCCGTTGCGCGGACGTGGCGCTGCTGGTGCTCATCAGCCTCGCGGAGGGGCAGAAGCACGGATATCGCATGATCGGCGACATCGAGGAGTTCTCGGGGACCTCGCTGGAGCCCGGCACCCTGTACGGGACGCTGATGCGGCTGGCGGAGGACGGCCTGATCGAGGCCGTGCAGTCGGTGGAGCGGCACCGGCCGTACCGGATCACCGAGGCGGGGCGTGACGCGCTGCGCGAGCAGCTCGACCTGCTGCGCCGGATCGAACGGGCGGGGGGCGACCGCGTGGCTCTGAAGCCGGCATGACACCCGCACGGCCGCGTCCCCCGAGGCGGGGCGCTCCTCTCGGGCGACCTGCCCACCCCGTCAGCGGTCCACCCGGGGCGGCTTGATCGGGCGACCTGCTCACCCCGTCAGCGGTCCGCCCGGGGCGGCTTGAACAGCGGGACGAGGACCTCGTCCACGATCTGGACGACGAGGCCGTCGGGGAACGGCAGGCCCTCGAAGAGGAAGTGGTGGCGCAGCAGGGCGTGACCGGAGTCGAGGCGGCGCGGCGTGACGTCCGACGACGCCACCTCGCCGCGCTCGACCGCCCGCCGCACCACCTCCTCCATCAGCCGCCTGCCCCTGCCCTGCGTGGTGCGCCGCATGGTGCGCAGCGGTGACTCGCCGCGCAGCGCCTCGCCCAGCAGCCCGCGCATCGCCTCGCCCGCCGGGCCCGACAGGGCGTCGGCGGTGATGGTCAGCAGGGCCACCAGATCGTCGCGCAGGTTGCCGGTGTCGGGCGAGGAGCCGGGCGACGGCATCGACCGGTAGACCGCCTCCATCACCAGCTCGATGCGGCTGGGCCAGCGCCGGTAGAGCGAGGCCTTGCTGGCCCTCGCCCGCTCGGCGACGCCCTCCATGGTCAGCCCGGCGTAACCGACCTCGGACAGCTCGTCAAGCGTGGCCTGGAAGATGGCGGCGCTCAGCGCCTCGCCCCGGCGGCGCGGCTGCTTGCGATGGTCGGTCACCATGGCAGGCATTCTAGGGAGTGGCCGTGACGGTGCCGGTGTCACCGTTGACGGTGACCACCAGGCCGTCTTCGAGCACCGACGTGCCGCGTCCCGTGCCCATCACGGCGGGGATGCCGTACTCCCTGGCGACGATGGCGGCGTGCGAGGCCGCGCCGCCGGTGTCCACGACGACGGCCGCGGCCCGCTGGAACAGCGGGGTCCACGACGGGTTCGTGTACGGGCAGACCAGCACGTCGCCGGACTCCAGCCGGCCGAACTCGGCGACGCTCGCGATCACCTTGACCGGTCCCGTGGCGGTGCCGCCGCCCGCCGCGGTGCCGGTCAGCAGCGCCGGGCCGGGGTCGGTGACGGGGTGGACGGCGGCGGGGTCGATGAGCCGCACGCCGGACAGCTCCTCCCGCTTGGACGCCCGCCGCCGGACCCGGTCCCGCAGCCGGGCGGCCGCCGGGTCGTCGGTCCCGCGCAGCGCCTCCAGCTCTTCCAGCCGCAGGTGGAAGACATCCTCGGAATGGTCGAGCAGGCGCGCGCCGGTCAGTCTGCGGCCCATCTCCAGCAGCGCCCTGCGCATGAGCGGCGCCGGCAGCATGAAGAAGAAGTGGCTGTCCTCCCGGAAGGCCATGCCGTCGTGGGCCGCCGCCACCCGGCGGGCCAGCCGGGGCGACCTCAGCGGGCGCCCGGGCTGCTTCTCGCGCTCTCTCGGCGGCGCCGCGGCCAGCACACCGACCAGGTCGAGCACCACCTCGGGGGCGTCCTCCCAGGTGGGCGAGGAGATCAGGATGGGGCTCGTGGTCTCACGGTGGCCGTACTCGGCCATGAAGCTCGCCAGCTGGGCGGCGAACTCGGCGGGCGGCTGCTCCGCCTCCAGCGCCCCCGTGCGGCGGGCCGTCTCGGCGAGGCGCTCCAACGCCCGGTTGGCGTCGTCTGTACGGGTACGCGCCCCGAGCAGCAGCTCCCGGAACAGCTTCCCGCGGCCGAGCGGCGCGAGCGCCAGCATCAGCCGCAGCAGCGCGACCCCGACGCCCGGCAGGTAGTCGATCCGCAGGTCGGCTATCGGATCCACCAGGCCGAGCGCCTGTCTGGGCACCTGCCGCAGCTCCTTCCACGGCATCGTCCCGAGGTCGCGGGCACGCAGCTGGTCGACATCCCTCAGGTA
Organism: Nonomuraea fuscirosea; assembly: GCF_035917475.1. Lineage (NCBI taxonomy): Bacteria > Bacillati > Actinomycetota > Actinomycetes > Streptosporangiales > Streptosporangiaceae > Nonomuraea > Nonomuraea fuscirosea. The sequence continues at coordinate 7,628,977 of NZ_CP109074.1, forward strand.
CGCCTGGAAGCGGGGGTCCTCGGTCCAGCGGGCGGGGTCGTACCTCCATGCCTTGGCCAGCGCCCGGAACGGCGCGGTCAGCACCCTCGGGGTCAGGCTCGGCTTGACCGGTTCGATCCGGTAGACGACGCCGTCCTCCTCCTGAAGGGCGTTGTGGATCGGGTTACGGATGCCGTACGCGGCGAACACCTTGCTCATCTGCCCCGCGGGGCCGTCGGGCAGCCACGAGGACATGTCCATCGGGTACGGCCGCACGGGCACGTACTCGAGCAGGACCTCGGCCGTGCGGCGCCGTATCCCGTCGAGCGGGCCCACGGGAGGCGGCGGGAGGGCGGTCATGGGGCGGGCCTGAAGCAGGTGGAGCCGGCCCGCCACGTACGCCCACTCGATGTCCTGCGGCCGCCCGAAGGCCTCGGCCACCCGCCGTCCCAGCCCGGCCAGCTCCCGTAACACCTCGTCGGACAGCAGCACGGCGGTGCCCTCGACCGGCCCCCGCTCGGCCCGGGCACCGGCCGCGCCGCCGGTCCGCGCGTCCGCCTGCGCCCCGGCAGGGCTCCCGGCGGTCTCCGCGGCGCTCTCGTGCACGACTCCCCCGCCGGCGGCGCTGCGGATCACGACCTCCCCGCGTCCCGGCGTGAACTCCACCACCTCCCCCGACGGCCGCAGCACGTAGTGGTCGGGGGTGACCAGCCCGGACACGACCGCCTCCCCCAGCCCGCGGCCGGCGTCGACGACGAACTGCTCGCGGTCGCCCGTGACCGGGTTCGCGGTGAACATCACCCCGGCCGTCTCGGCCTCCACCATGCGCTGCACGACCACCGCGATCCGCACCTCGGAGTCGTCCAGGCGCAGCCGGGCCCGGTAGGAGACGGCGCGGTCGGTCCAGAGCGAGCCCCAGCAACGGCGTACCGCGTCGAGCAGCGCGTCCTCACCGACCACGTTGAGGTAGGTGTCCTGCTGGCCGGCGAAGGCCGCCCCCGGCAGGTCCTCGGCGGTCGCGCTCGACCGCACGGCCACCGGCCCGCCGCCGAGCGTCGCGTAGGCGCCGGTGATCGCCTCCCGCAGCTCCTCGGGCGGCTCAACGCTCTCGAAGTGCTCGCGCGTATCGCGGTCGCGGGCGACCAGCTCGTACGCGTGCGTGGTGATCACGAACCCGTCGGGCACCGGAAAGCCGTGCCGGACGAGCTCGCCCAGGTTGGCGCCCTTGCCTCCGGCCATGGCCAGGTCGGCGCGCCCGAAGGCGTTCAGGGGTGCGACCAGTTTCACTGTCTCTCCTCGACGTAGGCGGTGGTGCGGAGCGGGCGCGCCGGCAGGACCAGGGCCAGGAAGAACGCGACGACCAGCAGCGGCGCCATGGCGGCGAACACGGGCGGCACGGCCGCGGCGAACGCCTCGCGCACGCCGGCGGGCAGCGTGGCGGGGCTGCTCCCCGAGATGCCCGACCGCATGGTGATCAGCGCGCCGACCAGTGCGACCCCGGCGGAGGCGCCGATCTGCCGCAGGAACGTCACCGCCGAGGTGGCGGCGCCCAGGTCCGCGTACGGGACGGCGTTCTGTGCGGCCATCACCATGACCTGCATGACCAGCCCCACGCCCAGCCCGGTCAGCGCCATCCCCGCCACGAGCCCGATCGGCGAGGCGCCGGCGAGCCCGATGAGCCCGAGCCCGGCCGCCGCGACGACGGTGCCCGCGACGGGGTACGGCTTGTAGACGCCGGTCCTGGTGATGAGCCGGCCGGAGACGATGGTGGTGACGAGCACGCCGCCCATGAGCGCGGTCACCATCAGCCCGGCCCGCGTGGCGCTCGTGTGCAGCGCGATCTGCGCGTACGCCGGAAGGTACGACACCGAGCCGAACAACGCGAATCCGATGACGAAACTGATCGCCACCGGCACCGCGAACGCCCGGTCCCTGAACAGCCGCAGCGGCAGGACCGGGTCGACCGCGTACCGGGCGCTGACCAGCCAGCCGGCCACCCCGGCCGCCGTCAGGCCGAGGTAGGCGAGGTCGCCGCTCTCCCCCAGCAGGACGACGCCCACGACGGCGACGCCCAGCGTGACGGCGCCCGCCACGTCGAGCGGCGCCCGGCCGACGGGTCTCGGCAGCTTCAGCGTGGCGGTCAGCACGGTCAGCGCGAGCAGCCCCAGGGGCGGGTAGATGGCGAAGATCCACCGCCAGCTCAACTGGTCGATGAAGAACCCGCCGATGAGCGGGCCGCCCACCGCCGCCACCACGTACGCGGCCCCGATGAGCCCCAGGTAGCGGCCCCGCTCGCGCGGGCTCACCACCTCCCCGATGATCGCCTGCGCCCCGATCATCAATCCGCCCCCGCCGATGCCCTGGACCGCGCGGAAAGCGATGAACTGCGGCATCGACGTGGCCAGCCCGCACAGGACGGCTCCGGCGACGAAGATGAGGATGGCGGCCTGCATGACAGGCTTGCGGCCGTAGCGGTCGCCGAGCTTGCCGTAGAGCGGCATGACGACGGTGGCGGCGACGAGGTAGGCGCTGATGACGGCGGACATCTGGTCGAGCCCGCCCAGCCCGGCCGCCACGGCGGGCAGCGCGGGCGCCATGATCGTCTGATCGAGCGCGCCGAGCAGCATGCACAACATCAGCCCCGACAGCACGAGCACCATGGCCGCCCCTTAGAGAACGTGTCGTTCTCTAAGGAGCATAGAGTCCCTCTCATAGAAACGCAACGTTCACTACCCGTTCATCATTCTTACCGGAGGCGAAAGGCGGGTGAGAGGTACGTCTCGACGGCGGAAGGGGAGGGCCCGCGACACCTCCCCGCGACCGGGCGGGCTCAGGGCATGGGAAAGCCCGAGCCCTCGTCACCATGAGGGCTCGGGCTTCGAGAAGTCAGCGGGAGGCGCGGTTGACCGCGGAGATGATGGCCTTGAGCGAGGCCGTCGTGGTGTTGGCGTCGACGCCCACACCCCACAGCACCTGCCCGTCGACCTCGCACTCCAGGTAGGACGCCGCCTTGGCGTCGCTGCCCGCGCTCATCGCGTGCTCCACGTAGTCGAGCACCCGCACCTGGATGCCGACGCCCGAGATCGCGTCGACGAAGGCCGAGATGGGGCCGTTGCCGGTGCCCTCGATCTCGCGGATCTCCCCGTCGAGGCGGACGTCGGCGCCGATGCGGTCCTTGTCGTCCACCGTGGAGGCGTGGCGGTGGGCCATGAGGCTCAGGCGGCCCCACCGGTTGGCCGGGTTGGGCAGGTATTCGTCGCGGAAGATCTCGAACATGGCGGCGGGGCTGATCTCGCCGCCCTCGCTGTCGGTGCGCGCCTGCACGACCCTGGAGAACTCGATCTGCAGCCGGCGCGGCAGGTCGAGCTGGTGGTCGGCCTTCATGATGTAGGCGACCCCGCCCTTGCCCGACTGGCTGTTGACCCGGATGACCGCCTCGTAGGAGCGGCCGATGTCCTTCGGGTCGATCGGCAGGTACGGCACCGCCCACGTGAACTGCTCGACCGGCACCCCGGCCGCCGCGGCGTCGCGTTCGAGATGCTCGAAGCCCTTCTTGATGGCGTCCTGGTGGGAGCCGGAGAAGGCGGTGTAGACCAGCTCGCCGCCCCACGGGTGACGCGGGTGCACGGGCAGCTGGTTGCAGTATTCGGTGACCCGGCGGATCTCGTCGATGTCACTGAAGTCGATCTGGGGGTCGACGCCCTGGGAGAACAGGTTCATGCCCAGGGTGACCAGGCAGACGTTGCCGGTGCGCTCGCCGTTGCCGAACAGGCAGCCCTCGATCCGGTCGGCGCCCGCCATGTAGCCCAGCTCGGCGGCGGCCACGGCGGTGCCGCGGTCGTTGTGCGGGTGCAGCGACAGGACGATCGAGTCGCGGTGGGCGAGGTTGCGGTGCATCCACTCGATCTGGTCGGCGTAGACGTTGGGGGTGGCCATCTCGACGGTGGCCGGCAGGTTGATGATGACCTTGCGGTCGGGGGTCGGCTGCCACACCTCGTTGACCGCGTCGCACACCTCGACCGCGTAGTCCAGCTCGGTGCCGGTGAACGACTCGGGCGAGTACTGGAAACGGACGTCGACGTCGGAGGCGTCGGCGAGCTTCTTGACCAGCTTGGCGCCCTCGACCGCGATGGCGGTGATGCCGTCCTTGTCCTGGCCGAAGACCACCCGGCGCTGGAGGGTGGAGGTCGAGTTGTACAGGTGGACGATGGCCTGCTTCGCGCCCTGGATCGACTCGAAGGTGCGCTCGATGAGCTCGGGCCTGGCCTGCGTCAGCACCTGGATGACCACGTCGCCGGGGATGCGGTCCTCTTCGATGATCTGGCGGACGAAGTCGAAGTCGGTCTGCGAGGCGGCCGGGAAACCCACCTCGATCTCCTTGTAGCCCATGCGTACCAGCAGCTCGAACATCTGCAGCTTGCGGTGGGAGTCCATCGGGTCGATCAGGGCCTGGTTGCCGTCACGCAGGTCGACGGCGCACCATCGGGGCGCCTCGGTGATGACCTTGCCGGGCCAGGTGCGGTCGGCCAGCCGGACGGGCTGATACGGCTGATAGCGATGGATCGGCATGCGGCTGGGCTGCTGAGCGGTCATGTCTGCTGCTCCTCGTCGGTCTCGAAAAGAAAGCGGCCGACGCGCACGACTCGCTCCGCGGCGAGGGAGCCGGCCTTAGAGGCCCCCGCCGCGGCAGCTAAGAAGGAGACCGCGCAGCATGCCATGAACGGTATCAGACGTCTCGCCGTGGACCGTCCAGCATCTCAGATCCTGAGAAGGCTCAGCCGGCGACGAGGACACTGAGGCAGGTCACGCAGCCTTCCAGCTTCTCGTACTCCGAGATATCCACCTTTGTCACGAAAAATCCGCGCTTTTCGAGCATTGCGGCGGTCTGCGGGGCCGACGCGGCCAGCAGCACCCGGTCCTCGCCCAGCACCACCACGTGCGCGCCCGCCGGCTCCTCCGGCACCAGCAGGCCGGGCAGGTCCACCTGGTCCGGGTCCCCGATCAGCGTCCCGTCGGGCAGCGCGGTCACCGCCGACTTCAGGTGCAGCACGCCGCGCAGCTCCACGGGCACGACGCTGCGCTCGGGCAGGAGGGCGGTCAGCTGCCTGATGCCGTCGGCGTCGGTGCGGGCGGACCTGCCGACGTACACGGTGGGGCCGACCTGGAGCACGTCGCCGCCGTCCAGCGTGCCGGGCGGCGTGATCCGGACCGACATGACGCCCAGCTCCCGCACGGCCTGGGCCACCGACTCCACCTCGGGCCGCCGTTCCGGCGCCCCCGGCCTGGTCAGCACGGCCAGCCGTCCCGACATCACCACCGCGTCCTCCACGAACGGCGCGTCGGGCAGGTCGTCGGCGGGCGGGACGTACACGGGACGCCATCCGTTCGCGGCCAGCGCCGCCACGTAGGCATCGTGCTGGACGGCGGCCCGCTCGTGATCCACGGGCTCTCTGGTCAGATGGGTGACGATTCCTTCGGCGATTCTGGGGCCGGGCTTTCTTACCAGCGCGATACCAGACATAGCGCGTGTTCTATCACGAGGTGATTAGAGTCTTGGGCATGCGGGACGACGAAATTCTCACCAGGATCAGCGCACTGGTCACCGAGGAGCACGACCTGCGCGACAAGCTGCGCTCCGGCGACGTGACCACGGACCAGGAACACACACGCATCAAGGAGCTGGAGACGGCCCTCGACCAGTGCTGGGACCTGCTCAGGCAGCGCCGCGCCCGGCGCAACGCGGGCGAGGACCCCGACGGCGCCGCCGCCCGCCCCGCCGGCGAGGTGGAGAACTACCGCCAGTAGACCCACGGGCTGAGAGCCGCCGCCAGCACGAGAGGCGGAGAGTCGCCGCCGGTGCGCGGGTGGTGGAGTGCCACGCGCCACGGCGGTTCCCCGGAAAACCATTCGCCCTGGCGAAGGCGCGTGCGTTTGGCTACGAGCATGCGGATCCAGCCCATTCCCATCCCCGACCGGACGGGCACTGGGGGCACCCGTCCCCGGGAGGACGACCTCGTCGCCGGCCTGCACGCGGCGTACACGGCGGCCACCGCCGGCATCCCCGGGCCCGGGCTGTCCCTCGCCCGGTTCCACCGCGACGTCTGCGCGCACACGCCCTCCGCCCGGGCCGAGGCCTGGGCGCTGGTCGACGGCGAGGACGACGACGACGGCGGCGGCGGTAAGGTCGCCGGCGGCTACGCCCTGTCGCTGCCCACCTCCGACAACCCCCACATGGCCTGGATCTTCCCCCTCGCCGTACGCCCTGAGCACCAGGGCCACGGCCACGGCTCGGCCCTCTTCGAGCACGCTCTCGACCGCCTGCGCGCCCATGGCAGGAGCCTGCTCCTCACCGACACCCCGGTCGCCGGCCCGGGCACCCCCTTCGCCCGCGCGCGCGGCATGACGGTGGGGCACGTGCGGGCGCGCAACGTGCTCGACCTGCGCACGACCGACTGGACGGCGCTGCGGGCCATGTGTCCCCAGGTCGAGGGCTACAGCCTGGAGAGCTGGATCGGCCCGGCGACGCCGGGGCTGCTGCCCGACCTCGCGGCGGTCATGGCCGGCATGAACGACGCCCCGCGCGACGCCGACGTCGGCGACATCGACTACGGCATCGACCGCGTGCGTGCCTACGAGGAACGCATCACGGACGGCGACGAGACCTGCTACACCACGATCGCCCGCCGCGACCGCGACGGCGCCCCCGCCGGATACACCCGCATCTTCGTCTCGACCGACCACACCGGCGGCTGGGCCGATCAGGGGGACACGACCGTGTCACGCGAGCACCGGGGCCACCGCCTGGGCCTGGCGCTCAAGCTCGCCAACCTGTTCCTCATGCGGGAGCACGAGCCGGCGATCGAGCGCGTCATCACCTGGAACGCCACCTCCAACGCCCACATGCTCGCCATCAACGAGGCCATGGGGTTCGTGCTCTTCGACGAGTGGAACGACCTGCGGCTGTCGCTGTAGCCGGCCGGACGGCATGGATCTTCCGTTGACTCCTTGGTTAACTGGCCGTCTATGACCGTGCAGGCACTGAGAGACGACGATCCGCGGCAGGCAGGGCCGTACGCGCTGCTCGGGCGGCTGGGCGAGGGCGGCATGGGCGTCGTCTACCTGGGCCGGGGGCCTGACGGCGGCCGGGTGGCGGTCAAGCTGATCCACGCCAGGATGGACGCGGACGCGGGCTTCAGGCGGCGTTTCGCCCGCGAGGTGGCCGCGGCCAAGCGGGTGGCCCGCTTCTGCACCGCGCCCGTGCTGGACGCCGAGGTGGAGGGCGAGACGGCCTACCTCGTCACCGAATACGTCGAGGGCCCCAGCCTCGCGGACGCCGTGCGCGACTCGGGCCCGCTGACGGGCTCGGCCCTCGACGGGCTGGCCGCGGCGATGGCGATGGCCCTGCGCGCCATCCACGGGGCCGGGGTCGTGCACCGCGATCTCAAGCCGTCGAACGTGCTGCTGTCGCAGGTCGGGCCCAAGGTCATCGACTTCGGGATCGCCCGGCTGGCGGGATCCGAGGTGAGCAGCGCGATCGTGGGGACGCCGTCGTACATGTCGCCCGAGCAGGTGTCGGGCTCCGACATCGGCCCGGCCTCCGACATCTTCTCCTGGGGCTGCACGGTCGCCTTCGCCGCCGGAGGCTTGCCCCCGTTCGGTTCCGGCTCGATCCCGACGATCCTGCTGCGCATCGTCAACGAGCCGCCTGAGCTGCGTGGCCTGTCGGGGCCGCTGCGTGAGCTGGTGCTGGCGTCCCTGACCAAGAACCCCGGCCGGCGCCCGACGGCCCAGGAGCTGATGGACCGGCTGAGCTCCGCCAACCTCACCACCGCCGGCCAGGAATCCACCCCGGCCTCCACGCCCCCGCCGCCCGCCGCCGGGTATCCGGAGCCGGCAGCTGGCGGCGCCGGGCACACGCCACCTCCGGGCACCGGCGCCCTGCCGCCTACCGGCCCGGCCTCACTCCCTTCCGGTGTCCTACCGCCTACCGGCCCGGCCTCACTCCCTTCCGGCGCCCCGTCGCCCTCCAGCACGACTCCGCCGCCGTCCGGTACGGCCCCACCGCCGGCCGGCGCGGCCCCCGACACCGAGCCGCGCACCTCCCCGCAGGCGCGGCGCAGGCTCCTGGTCGCGGGCACCGCCGCGGTGCTGGTCGTCGCCGGCGTCTCGGCGGCGCTCGTCCTGCGCGGGCAGGGCTCCCCGGCCGCCAGGACCACGCCGCCCGCCGGCGCCACCCAGGCCGCCGGAACGACGACGGACGGCGGCACCCCGCAGCCGACCGGCACCCCTCAAGCGACCGGCACCACGACCGAGCAGACCCCGGCCACCAGCCAGAACCCCCTCAGAGCCGCCCAGGACGTGCCGTTCTACGCCCCCGACGAGCCCAACGCCTCCCGTCAGGCCGAGCTCTGGGAGAAGGACCGCCCGCGGGACGCCGCCCTCATGCGGAAACTCGCCGCGGTTCCCTACGCCATCCGGCTAGGCGAGCCGGAGGTCCGCGCGAAGGTGGACGCCGCGATCACGGCCGCGGCGCAGGAGGGCGGCGTCCCCGTCTTCCTGGTCAACCGCATGCCCGGCAGCGACTGCCGCCGCCCGGCGAGCGCCGCCGACCTGGCCGCGTACCAGGAGTGGATCAGCGGCATCGCGCGCCAGATCGGACCGGCCGCGGCGGTGGTCGTCCTGGAGCCCTCCAGCCTGGTCAAGCTGCCCGGCGCGAAGAACTGCCCGCTGCCCGACGACGACGGCCGGCGCTTCCGCGACCTGCGCCAGGCGGTACGGAGCCTGAAGGCCGGCCCGCGCACGGCCGTCTACCTCGACGGCGGCCAGGCGCTCTATCCGGGCACCGAGACGATGGCCGGGCGGCTCATCGGCGCGGGCGTGGACGAGGCCGACGGCTTCATCGTCAACACCTCCGCCTACACGGCCACGGACAAGAGCGTCGCGTACGGCGAGGAGCTGTCCGCCTGCATCGCCGTGCGCCTGAAGACGAAGGGGACCGGCTGCCCGAAGGACGCCGACGTCGACCCCGCCTCCATGCCGCACTTCGTCGTGGACACCTCCAGGAACGGCCGCGGCTCATGGGCCCCGGACAAGCACTACGAGGACCCGCAGACCTGGTGCAACCCGCCGGGCAGGGGCGTCGGCGAGCGGCCGACGACGGACACGGGCAAGGACCTGGTGGACGCCTATCTCTGGGTGGCCAGACCGGGCACCTCCGACGGCCGCTGCCGGCGGGGCACGAGCGGGAGGAAGGACCCCGAGCGCGGCGTCGAGGCGCCGGAGGCGGGCCAGTGGTGGGACGCCCTGGCGCTGGAAAGGGCGAAGAACGCCGACCCCGCGTTGGGCTGAGGTAATGCACGCGTAAGAACGCCATGTTAAGCGCACGTTAGATCTGACGCCCGCTCCCTTGTCCGAACATCCTTCTGACGTAAGGCTCTGGCCAGCAGCTACTCCCCCCAGAGGCCCCCCGGAGGTATTTCGTGAGCAAGGCGCGCGTGCCGTGGAAAGCCGTGCTCGGCGGCTCGGTCGGCAACATGGTCGAATGGTATGACTGGTTCGTCTACAGCAGTTTCGCCGTCTATTTCGCCGCTTCTTTCTTCCCCGACGGAAACGACACGGCGAAGCTGCTCAACACCGCCGCGATCTTCGCCGTCGGCTTCTTCATGCGCCCGCTCGGCGGCTGGCTGCTCGGCCGCTACGCCGACAGGAAGGGCCGCAAGGCGGCGCTCACGCTCACCGTCACGCTGATGTCGGCCAGCGCGCTGCTGATCGCCATCGCCCCGACGTACGAGTCGGTCGGTTACTTCGGCGCGCTCGTGCTGGTGGTGGCGCGCCTGCTCCAGGGCCTGTCGGTCGGCGGCGAGTACGCGGCCAGCGCCACCTACCTCACCGAGGCCACCCCGCGCGGCCGGCGCGGCTTCGCCTCCAGCTTCCAGTACGTCTCCATGACCGCCGGCCAGCTCGTCGGCCTCGGCCTGCAGATCATCCTGCAGAACACGATGACGAAGGAGGCGCTGAACTCCTACGGCTGGCGCATCCCGTTCGTGGTCGGCGCGGTGGCCGCCGCGGTGGTGTTCTACCTGCGCCGCAGCCTGCTGGAGACGGAGGCGTACGACGAGGAGGAGCGCGAGACCTCGCAGGGCCGCGGCACGATCGCGGAGTTGCTCGCCCACAAGAAGGAGGCGCTGCTGGTCATCGCGCTGACGATGGGCGGCACGGTCGCGTACTACACCTACACCACCTATCTCACCAAGTACCTGTCGAACACGGCGGGCCTGGCCAAGGAGACGGCCACGCTGGTGAGCTTCTCCGCGCTGTTCATCTTCATGTGCCTGCAGCCGCTGGCGGGCGGGCTGTCGGACCGGATCGGCCGCCGGCCGCTGCTGATCACGTTCGGCATCGGGTCGATGGTGGGCACGGTGCCGCTGATGACCGCGCTCGGCGGGGTGCAGGGCTTCGGCGGCGGCCTGGTGCTGTCGCTGATCGGCCTGATCATCGTCACCGGCTACACCTCGATCAACGCGGTGGTCAAGGCCGAGCTCTTCCCGACGCACGTGCGCGCGCTCGGCGTCGCGCTCCCGTACGCGATCGCGAACGCCCTGTTCGGCGGCACCGCCGAGTACGTGGCGCTGTGGTTCAAGGACAGCGGCATCGAGTCCGGCTTCTTCTGGTACGTCTCCGGCTGCGCCGCCGTGTCCCTCATCGTCTACCTCACCATGCGCGAGACCAGGGACGCCGCGCTCTCCCGCGCCGAGCGGTCCGCGGCGGAGTCGGTGCCGACGCGCGTCTAACCTGACGGCATGCGAGTTCTCCTGGTCGAGGACGACGATCGGCTCGCGTCCGCGCTCACCACGGCCCTCGACCGGCACGGCCACCAGGTCACCAGGGCGGGCCTGGCCGTCGACGCCCTCCGCCTGGCGGGGGGCGCCGACTTCGTCCTGCTGGACCTGGGCCTGCCGGACATGGACGGGCTCGACGTGCTGCGCCGCCTGCGCCGGGTCTCGGCGGTGCCGCTGATCGTGGTCACGGCCCGCACCGAGGAGCGCGAGGTGCTGCGCGGGCTGCGGTCGGGGGCCGACGACTACCTGGTCAAGCCGTTCCGTACGGTCGAGCTGATGGCGCGCATGGAGGCGGTGGTCCGGCGCGGCACCCGCCCGCGCCCGCCGCGCGACGACGTGGTGAGCGTCGGCGACGTCCGCATCGACCTGGAGTACCGGCAGGTCACGGTGGCCGGAGAGCCGGTGACGCTGACCCGGCGCGAGTTCGACCTGCTGGCGATGCTGGCCCGCGAGCCGGGCGTGGTGCGCGGCAGGGAGGAGATCCTCGACGAGATCTGGGGCGACCCGCTGCTGTCGGCCTCCCGCTCGCTCGACGTGCACGTGGCCAACCTGCGCTCCAAGACCGGCCGCCCCGCTCTGGTGGAGACGCTGCGCGGGACCGGCTACCGGCTGGGCTCGACGGCGTGAACTCGCGGCTGGTGGTCACGTTCACGACGCTGATCGTGTTCCTGGTGGCGGCGCTGGCGGTGCCGCTGGGCCTGGCCTACGCCTCCCATCGGACGAACCGTCTGCTGCTCGACCGCCGCGCCGACGCCACCCGCTTCGCGGAGCTGGCCGACCAGGCGGCGCGGGAGGACGACCGCACAGGGCTGCTGTCCGAGATCACCCGCTACGCCGACCTGTACGGCGCCGCCGTCCGCGTACGGGACCGCGACGGCTCGATCCTGCTGACCGCCGGCAGCTTCACCGCCGACGACGGCGACGCCCTGCGCCTGGCGTTGTCCGGCCGCACGACCGAGGACCTGCCCACGATCAGCCCGTTCGGCCCCGGCACGGTGCTGCTGGCCGAGCCGGCCGGCCGGGACGCGCAACTGTCGGGGGTGGTGCTGCTGCAGGCCCCCGCCGGCCGGGCCCGCCTGGAGGTGACCCTGGTGTGGGCCGCGCTTGCGCTGGGCGCGCTGCTGATGCTGGGCGTCTCGACGGTGGCGGCCAGGCGGCTGGCGCGCTGGATCCTGCGTCCGGTCACCGAGCTGGACCGCACCACGCGGGCCATCGCGCAGGGCCGGATGGACGCGCGGGCGCTTCCGGGGGCGGGCCCGTCCGAGCTGCGGCGGCTGGAGGAGCGCTTCAACGCGATGGCGGACGCGGTCGCCGGCGCGATGGAGCGGCAGCGGGCGTTCGTGGCCGACGCCTCACACGAGCTGCGGACGCCGCTCACGGTGCTGAGCCTGCGGCTGGAGAACCTGGAGCCGCATCTGCGCGCCGAGGGGACGGCCGAGTTCGAGGAGGCGATGGCCGAGCTGGACCGGCTGGCCCTGCTGGTCGAGGACCTGCTGGCGCTGGCCAGGGTGGAGGCGGGCGCGGGGGTCGAGGGCAAGGAGGTCGCGCTGGCGCCGCGGCTGGGGGTGTGGCGGGAGGTGTACGCGGCGAAGGACGTCCGGCTGACCACCGACATTCCCGAAATGTCGGTCGTGCCTGAGGCGGCGGCCAGGATCGCCGACATCGCCCTCGACAACGCGCAGAAGTTCGTCCCCGCCGGCGGCACCGTGACCGTCACCCTGCGCGACGGCGTGCTGCGGGTGGCCGACGACGGGCCCGGGCTGAGCGCGGAGGAACGCTCGGAGGCGCAGGCGCGCTTCTGGCGGTCCGGGGCCCACGCGAACGTGCCCGGCAGCGGCCTGGGCCTGGCCATCGCCGCCGAACTGGCCAGAGCCTGCGGGGCCACGCTGGACCTGAGCCCGGCCGAGCCGCACGGCCTCGTCGTCGAGCTCCGCCTCCCCGACCCGTGACCACCTCCCGGGCCGGATCCTGCCCGCCGCTCAACCGCGAACCGGCCTGCCCCTCAGACCGGGCTATCGCTTGGACCGGGATGCCCCTCAGACCGGCCTGCCCCTCAGACCGGGCTGTCGCTCGGACCGGATCTGTCGCTCAGCCGTAGACCGAGCGGTAGTAGCGGGCGGCGCCGGTGTGCAGCGGGACGACCCCGGTGCCGATGGCGTAGCGCCGGTCCAGCCGTCCTCCGGGGGCCGACGGGGCCTGGAGCCGGTCGCGGGCGGTGAAGAGGGTCTCGGTGATCGTGTACGCCAGGTCGTCGGGCAGCGAGGTCCGGCACATCAGGTAACTGGGCGTGCCCACGGTCGGCACGGCCCTGGGTCCGCCGTACGCGCGGGCGGGCACGGTGGCGTCCTCGTACACGGGGCCGAACTCGCGCCGCAGCACCGGCACCAGCGACTCCAGCGGCAGCAGCCGGATGCCGGCGAGCTCGGCCAGCGCGGGCGTGGGCACCCCGCCCGACCAGAAGAACGCCTCGACCCGGCCCGCGCGCAGCGCGCCGATGGAGGCGTCCAGCCCCAGCCGGGTGATCCGCGGCGGGCGCCGGAGCCGGGCGGCGGCCAGCACGCGGGTCGCGGTCACCGCCGTGCCCGAGCCCTCCACCCCGATGGACACGGCCCGCCCCGCCAGCCCGCCGACCGCGGTGATCTCGGAGTCGGTGCCGACGACCAGGTGCACGTAGTTCATGTACATCCTGGCCAGGGCGGAGACGGGCTGGTGGCGTACGCGTACGGCGTCGTCCGCGCTGTCGGCCAGCGCGAACCCGACGTCGGCGCGCCCGTCGGTCATCATCGTCAGGTTCTGCACACTGGCGGCGGTGGGCAGCACCCGCACGCCCAGCCCGCCGCGCCGCAACTCCTCGGCGAGCCGGTCGCCGAGCGCCCCGTAGGGCCCGCCCGCGAGCCCGGTCGCCAGCCGCAGCTCGCGCTGCCCGTCTCCGTCGCCCGAACACCCGGCGGCCCCGGCGGCGAACAGGGCGGCGAACCCCGCCAGCCCGGCGAGCCCGGCGAACGAGCGGCGGGATATCGGCATGAATTCACGGTACTCGGTGTCACAGAATGGACATTGTGACGACCGCACGCCTGCGCATCTCCTCAGAGCTGAGGATGTTCCTGCCCGCGAACCGCCGCCACGAGTGGCAGGAGGTGACCCCCGACGGCACCTCGACGCTGGGCCACCACGTGGAGTCGATCGGGGTCCCGCTGACCGAGGTCGGTCCCCTGATGGTGAACGGCAGGGGCGTGCCGCCCTCCTACCAGCCGGCCGACGGCGACGTGGTGGAGGTGCACCCGGTCCCCCGGCCCCAGCCGCTGCCCGAGGAGCCCCGGTTCCTGCTGGACGTGCACCTGGGCACGCTGGCGCGGCGGCTGCGGCTGCTGGGCGTCGACACCGCGTACCACAACGACATGGACGATCCGGCGCTGGTGGTGCAGGCCAACGAGGAGCGGCGGGTGCTGCTCACCCAGGACCGCGGCCTGCTGCGCCGCCGCGCGCTGTGGCTGGGCGCCTACGTGCGCGGCTCGGCCCCCGCCGACCAGCTCCGCGACCTGCTCGAACGCTTCTCCCCGCCGCTGCGTCCATGGACGCGCTGCACCGCGTGCAACGGCGTGCTGGTGCCGGTGCCGAAGGAGGAGGTCGAGCTCCGGCTGGAGGCGGGCACGCGACGCAGCTACGACGCGTACGGCCGTTGCGCCGCCTGCGGCCAGGTCTACTGGCACGGCGCGCACAGCGACCACCTGGAGGAGATCGTCCGCACGGCCAGGGCTTGGGCGAGCGGCACCGGCTCAGAGGGCGACGGCTCCGATGACGGTCAGGTGCACAGGGCGAACGGGTCGACGCCGGGCATGTAGTCCCTCCACTCCGTGGCGGTGAGCGCGCGACCGGCCAGCTCGCACACCGTCGCGGCCAGCCGGGCGCCGTCGAGCTCGTGCGTACGGAAGGTGCCGTCGACACCCAGGCTGTGCAGCTTCGTCCCGTCGGCCGAGAAGCCGAGCCACGCGTTGTCGATGTCGGACTCCGCCAGCCCGTCGTACACGACCCCGATCTGCCGCCCGCTCGCCACATCCCACAACCGCAGCCGCGGCCCGTCCTCGAACGAGGCGATCCAGCGGCCGTCCGGCGACCACGTCAGCATGATGGCCGCCCGCATCCCGGCCGTAACGGGGAAGGCGCCGAGCCGGGTGCGCAGGTCGCGGTCCCAGACGGTGATCCGGTCCGGCCCGGAGAAGGCGATCCTGCGCCCGTCGGGGCTGTAGGCGAAGGCACCTTCGAGGCTTCCGGTGCCGGCGGCCACAGGCACGAGGGCGTCGCGGCCGGGGTCGTAGAGCCGCGGCTGCGGCTCCGCGACGAACAGCCGGGCGCCGTCAGGGGCGAACTCCATCGGCCCGCCACCCGGCACACCGCTGCCGGCGAACGACCTGCGCTTGAGATCCCGCAGATCCACCACGAAGAACTCACCCCCGTCCGGCTGCACCGCCAGCGTCCTGCCATCGGGCCCGAAGGCCAGCTCGGAGACGCTACTGGGCCGCTCGGCGGCACTCCCAGCCGACTCGGCGGCACTCTCAGACGGCTCGGGAGCACTCTCAGACGGCTCGGAGGCACTCTCAGACGGCTCGGAGGCACTCTCGGAGGGCTCGAAGGTGCCCTCTATCTGCTCCGAGACGCTGTAGGCCGGTCCCGAGGCGCTGTCGCCCTGCTCGGCGACGAGCCCGAACTGCTGCGTGACCCGCCCGGAGGCGACGTCGAGCACGCGGACCACCTCCCCGTCGCCGAAGGCCAGCCGGGTGCCGTCCCGGCTGAAGGCCATCGCCTTCCCCTCGCCCTTCCAGGCGATCGGACCGGCCTTCCGCGCGCCGGTCGCCGGGTCGAGCAGTTCCAGGGTGCGCAGCTGATGGGCGGTGAGCGCCGAAGGCTCCCGCTTGACGGCCAGCATCCGGCCGCCGGGCGCCACCTTGAGGCTGACGACGTCGTGGTCGAGCGGCGGGTCGAGCCGCAGCGGCCGGTCGAACATCATGGAGACGTCCAGGGTGACGACCCCGCCCTGCCCGTTCAGCACCCGCACGGCCCTGCCCACCAGGTCGTAGCGCACCTGTACGGGATCGGCGGGCAGCGGAAGGGTCAGCATGGTCGTCCAGCCGTCCCACCGGGCCACGGTGAGCTGCTCCCCCGGTGACCACAGGGCGACGTACCCGCCGCCGAAGACGAAGTCCGCGGCCTGCAACGTGCTGCCCTCGACGGGCTGCTTCGCCGTACGCGTGGTCAGGTCGTACAGGTGGGTGATGGGCTTGTCGTGGCGTGGCGTGTCCTCGACGAGCGCCAGCGCCCGGCTGTCGTCGCTGAAGGCGGCGGCGGTCGTGGTGCCGGTGCCGGGCAGCGAGGGAAGGCGCAGCCGCCGACCCCGCCGCAGGTCCCACACCTCGGCCGTCCGCCGGCCGGCGGCGACGACCCCGTAGCGGCCGTCGGGGCTGACCCCGATGAGCGCCGCTCCGCCGGGAGCGGTGAGCCGGGCACGCTTGGACACGTCCCACCATTCCGCGCCGCCCGACGGGCGTGGCACGGAGATCAGGCGGCCGGACCGGTCGAACTCCAGCCCGTCGAACCCGCCCGCCTCCTTCGCGAACGGGCCGCCGAGGGGCCGGCCGGTGACGGTGTCCCACACCCGCACGCCGTCGTCGTCCAGCGCGGCCAGGCTGCGGCCGTCGCGGCTCACGGCCAGCCGGGTCACGCCCGTGCCGATCCCGGTGACCTCGCGCAGCCGCCGCCCGCTCGTGACGTCCCAGAGCCGCGCGGTCCCGTCCGTCGCGGCGGCCAGGATGCGGCCGTCCACGTCGAGCGCCTGCACGCTCGACGAGTCCACGTACGGGGCCGTGAACACGTCGCTCACGTGCTGGGACGCCGAGTCGAGCAGCGCTCCCCGCGCCTCCGTCGTCTCCGGGGACAGCCGCCAGGCCGCCACGGACAGCAGCCGGGCCAGCTCCGGCTCCACCTCACGCAGCCCGGACGCGCGCAGCGCCAGCTCCTTGGCCCTGGCGTCGTCGCGCTGGCGTACGGACTCCCTGCGCAGGTATTCGGCCGTCCCCAGCCCGCCCAGCGCGACGACCAGCAGCACGGCCAGCGCCGCCGCGATCAGGCCGCGCCTCCTGCCGCGCCTGCGCACCTCGGCCGCGGCGGCGTCGAGGAACTCGCGCTCCCGCCTGGCCAGCGTGAGGTCCCTGCGCTCAGCGGCCGCCCACCGCAGCGTTCGGTCGAGCGGCGTGCCCTGCATCAGGTCAGCGGGCCGCCTGCCATGACCGTCCCATTCGGCGGCGGCATCAGCCAGACGGCGATGCACGGGCAGCCCGTCACGGTTGGCCGCCACCCATTCCCGCAATCGCGGCCACGCCCGCACCAACCCCGGCGCAGGCAACTCGTACACCACCCCACCCCGCTCGTCCGTTTCCTCGCCCCGCTCGCCCGCCTCCCTAGTTCGCTCGTCCAGCTCCCCAGACGGCTCACCCGCTTCCCCACCCCGCTCGTCCGTCTCCCCACCCCGCTCGCCCGCCTCCCCAGTCCGCTCGTCCGCCTCTCCGAGCGGCTTGCTTGCCTCCCCGGACGGCTCGGGCGTCCGCTCGCTCTCGGGCGTCTCCTCGCGCCGCGTCACCAGGCCCGCGGCGGCGAAGAGGTCGAGCATGTCGTCCAAGCCCTCGATCTCCGGCAGCTCGTCACGCCGCACCGGCCGCAGCGTGTCGCCGTCGAGCATGCGCAGGAAGACCTCGGGCACGCAGGCCCGCTCCGCCTCGCTCAGCTCGCGGTACAGCTCCTCGGCCACCGCGCCCAGGCCGGGATCCGCCTCGCCGGTCAGCTCCGCCGCCACCCCGCTGCCACGGACCAGTGGGGCGTCCACCGGCTCGCCGCCGCTCCGGTCATCGCCCCCAGCCGGGCCGTCACCCTCGACCGCCCAGCGGCCGTCCCCCGCCCGGCCGTCACCGTCACCCACCCAGCGGCCGTCCCTCGCCGGGCCACCGCCGACGCCTGCCCGGCCACCGCCGTCGCCCACCAGATCGCCGCCGTCGCCCGGGAGCCCCGACAGCTCTGGCCGTCCCGACGACCCCGGCAGTCTCGGTACGTCCAGCAGGTCCAGCAGGCCGAGCAGCAGGTCCCTGGCGGCAGGACGGGTGGCGGGGTCGTGGGCGGTGGCGGCGGCGACCAACGGCGCGATCCCGTCCGGCAGCCCCGTGACGTCGGCCGTGAACTCCAGCACCCGGCTCACCACCGCCATCGGCTCGCCCGCCGGGATCGCGTCACTCCCCCGTGCCGCGAACAGCAGCACCATCGCCCACGCCCACACGTCGGCCGCCCCGGTGGCGGCGCGGCCGGTGAGCACCTCGGGGGCCATGTAGCCGGGCGTGCCCATGATCGGTCCCGTCGTGGTGGGCCCGGTCTCGCGGGCCACGCCGAAGTCGATCACGCGGGGGCCGTCGGGGCCGAGGATGATGTTGTCCGGTTTGAGGTCGCGGTGCACGATGCCGGCCTGGTGGATGGCGGTCAGCGCGGTGGCCACGCCGATCGCGAGCCGGCGCAGCGCGTCGGCCCCGTAAGGCCCGGATTCGGTCACCGCCCGGCGCAGGCTGGGCCCCGGGACGTACTCGCTGACGATGTACAGCGGCGCCTGCTCGACCTGGGCCTCGATCACGGCGGCGGTGCAGAACGAGGCCACCCGCCCGGCCGCGGCCGCCTCCTTGGCCAGTCTGGCCCGCGCCTCGGGGCCGTCGAGCCTGGGCACCTTGACCGCGACGCGCTCGCCGCTCTCGCCGTACGCCTCGTACACGACACCCTGGCCGCCCGCGCCGAGGCGGCCGGCCAGCCAGTAGCGGCCCAGCCGTCGTGGGTCTGATGGAGTGAGGGCAGTCATCAAATGTGCCATTCTGATCGAGATCTCCTCCCCGAAGGAAGGCCGCGTGGAATTTCGCATCATGGGGCCGCTTGAGGTACGCGACGGCGAGGGGCACGACCGCACCCCGACCGTGCCCAAGCACCGCGACCTGCTCGCGATGTTCCTGCTGAACGCGGGCCACCCGCTGACGGTCGAGCGGCTGCGCAGGCTGCTGTGGCCGCGTGAGGGCGGCGACCGCTCCGACTCGCTGGTCCGCGGTTACGTGGGCGAGCTGCGCCGGCTCGTCGGCAAGGACGTGATCAGCACCGTCGCCGGGTCCTACGTGCTGGCGCTGCGCGACGAGCAGCTCGACGTCGACCGCTTCCGGCTGCTGGTCGACAAGGGCGCCTACGAGGAGGCGCTGGGCCTGTGGCGGGGCGACCTCCTGGAGGACGTCGACCCCGAGGGCGAGCGCTGGGCCGAGACGCGGCGGCTGCGCGAGGAGCTGGAGGAGCTGCGGCTGCTGGCGCTGGAGCGCAGGCTGCAGGCCGACCTCGACGCGGGCCGGCACCGCGAGCTGCTGGTGGAGCTGCGCCGGCTGACCAAGCAGCATCCGACGTGGCAGCGCTTCCGCGGCCAGTACATGCTGGCCCTCTACCGCAGCGGCCGCCGGGTGGACGCGCTGGCCGCGTACGCGGTGCTGCGCGACCAGCTCGACGGCGGGCACGCCATCGAGCCCGACTCCGAGCTGCAGCTCCTCTACCACCGCATGCTGCACGACGACGTCTCGCTGCACGTCTCGGCGGGCCCGCCGGTGCTGCTGCCGCCCGACATCCACGACTTCACCGGCCGCGCCGACCTGCTCGACCGGGTGCTCGGCGACCAGGTGGTGGTGCACGGCCAGGCGGGCGCCGGCAAGTCGGCGCTGGCCGTGCGCGCGGCCTGGCGTGGGCGCGAGGCGTACCCCGACGGCATCCTGTACGCCGACCTGCGCGAGACGACGGCCGCCGCGGCCGTCCTGGAGGACTTCCTGCGCTGGCTGGGCTGCCCGGCCCAGGCCATCCCGGCGACGCTGGAGCAGCGTGAGCGCCTGTTCCGCGCCTACTGCGCCAACCGGCGGCTGCTGGTGCTGCTCGACAACGCCGCCGACGAGGCGCAGGTGCGCCCGCTGCTGACCTCCTGCCCGACGGTCGTGACCAGCAGGTCCCCGCTGGGCGGCCTGACCGGGGCGACCCGGCTGTCGGTGGGCGTGCTCGGTCCGGAGGAGTCGCTCGACCTGCTGACGGCCGGTTCCGGGCGGCCCGCTGACGCGGCGATGGGCCGGCTGGCCAGGTTCTGCGGCGGGCTGCCGATCGCGCTGCGCATCGCCGCCTCCAGGCTGGCGGCGCGCCCGGAGTGGACCGTCGACTACCTGGTGGGCCTGCTGGAGGACGAGCACGAACGGCTCGACCGGCTGCACGCGGGCGACCGGACGGTGCGCAGCGTGTTCACCGTCGGCTACGACGGGCTGCCCGAGCCGGCCAGGCTGACGCTGCGCGGCCTCGGCGCCCTGTCCGCGCCCGACTTCGCCGACTGGCTGACCGACCAGCTCGGCGGCGGGGCCGAGGCGCTGGTGGACGCCGGGCTGCTGGAGACGGCGGGCGTCGACGCGGCGGGGCAGGTCCGCTACCGGATACACGCGCTGACCCGGCTGTTCGCCCGCGAGCAGCCGGTGCCCGGCGTGCTGGCCAAGGTGTCGGCGGTGGTGCTGGCCAGGGTGCGGGCCTCGCGGTTCTCGCTGGTGTCGGGCGATCCGGCCACGGCCGTGGCGACCCGCGACATCAGGGAGTCGGTCGAGTGGCTGGACGCCGAGCGCTCGTTCCTGGTGAGCCTGGTCGCCGACCTGCACGACGCGGGGCTCGACGACCCCTGCTGGCGGCTGGCGCACCTGCTGGCGCCCTACCTGGAGCGGCACCGCTTCCTCGACGACTGGCGGGCGGTGTCCGGCCGGGCGCTGGAGTCGGCCCGCCGCTCCGCCGACGACCGGAGCGAGGCGCTCGTCCTGCTCGACCTGGGCGACCTGCATCTCGCCGAACGCGAATGGGACCTGGCGCACGAGAGGCTGCGGCTCGCGCTGGGCATGTTCCTGCGCCAGGGCCGCACCCGCGACGTGAACCACGCCCGGCGCCGGCTCGGCCGGGTGCACCTGGAGCGGGGCCGGCTGGAGGAGGCCGAGCGGGCGCTGGTGTCGTGCCTGGAGACGGCGGGGAACCAGCGCGACGCGGCCGACGCCGAGAGCGTGCTCGGCGCGGTGCTGCGCCGGGCCGGCCGCCTGGACGAGGCCGCCGATCACCTGACCCGCGCCGTCGATCACCTCACCGAGCTGGGCGACCGGCACCGGCAGGCCGACACCCTGCTCGACCTGGCCGCGGTACGCCTGGCGCAGGGCGCCAAGCCTGAGGCCAGGGCCGCCGCCGAACGGGCCAGAGGCATCGCCGTCCGTCTCGGCGACCGCCTGCTCGACGCCCACGCCCTGCTGGGCCTGGCCCGGGTCAACCGGGCGGAGGGCGCGACGGCGCGGGCGCGGGAGCTGGCGGGCACGGCGCTGGAGGTCTTCGAGCGGGCCGACGACCGCCAGGCCGCCGGCAACGCCCGCGCCCTGCTCGCGCAGGTGGCACGTTAGCCGACCGGCCGCCGGCGGACGTCCTCCTTCGGGGGCCCCGCCGGACGGTCCGGCCGTCCGGCCCGTCAGACGGCCAGCAGCCGGCGGACGTCCTCCTTGTGCAGGTCGCCGGCCTCTCCCGTACGCACGACGTGACCGCCGTCGAGGATGACGAACGTGTCGGCCAGCCGCAGCGCGATGTCCAGGTACTGCTCCACCAGCAGCACGGCCAGGCCCGAGGCGTGCAGCCGCTCGATGGCGGCCTCGATCTCGACGATGATCGACGGCTGGATGCCCTCGGTGGGCTCGTCGAGGATCAGCATCCTGGGCCTGGTCACCAGGGCGCGGGCCATGGCGAGTTGCTGCTGCTGCCCGCCCGACAGGTGCCCGGCGCTCCGCTTGAGCAGGGGCCTGAGCGCGGGGAAGACGTCGAGGGCCTCGTCCACGGCGCTCCTGGGCTGCTTGGCCGCCTCGACGGTGACGAGCAGGTTGCCCAGCACGGACAGCTGGGGGAAGCACTGGTGGCCCTGCGGGACGTATCCCATGCCGAGCCGCACCCGCTCGTGCGGCTTGAGCCTGGTGACGTCGCGCCCGTCGAACGTCACCGTGCCCGCCGTGGCGGGCAGCACCCCCATGACGGTGTTGAGCAGCGTGGTCTTGCCGACCCCGTTGCGTCCCATGACGCACACGAGCTGACCGGGGCCGACCTCCAGCGACACCCCGAACAGCACGCGCGCCCTCCCGTACCCCGACTCAAGGCCGGTTACCGACAGCATCGCCAGCTCTCCTCCCCAGATAGACCTCCTGCACCCGGGGGTCGGCGCTGACCTCGTCCACCGACCCCTCGACCAGCACCCTGCCCTCGTGCAGCACGGTCACCACCGAGGCGTGCCGGCGCAGGAAGTCCATGTCGTGCTCCACCACGATCACCGTGTGGTCGTCGGCGATCTCGGTGAGCAGTTCACCCGTACGCTCGCGTTCTTCCTTGGACATGCCGGCCACCGGCTCGTCCAGGAGCAGCAGTTTCGGCCGCTGCGCCAGCAGCATGCCGATCTCCAGCCACTGGCGCTGGCCGTGCGAGAGAACGCCCGCTGAACGCTCGGCGAGCTCTTCGAGACCCGTCCTGGCCAGGGCCTCCTCGACGGCCTCCGACACGCCGTCGCGCCGCCGGGTCAGCGACCACAGCGGCTTGCGGAAGGTGGCGGCCAGGTCGAGGTTCTCGATCACGGTGAGCGCCTCGAACACCACCGAGGTCTGGAACGTGCGCCCGACGCCCATCCGGACGATCTCGTGCTCCTTCCTGCCGACCAGGTCCGCGCCGCCGAACCGCACGCTGCCGGCGGCCGGCCTGGTCAGGCCCGTGATCACGTCGATGAGCGTGGTCTTGCCGGCCCCGTTCGGCCCGATGAGGAAGCGCAGCTCGCCCTCGGGCACGGTCAGGTCGACGCCGTCGAGCGCGCGGAAGCCGTCGAAGATCACCTGGACGTCACGTAGCTCTAGCATGGCGCAGCCTCCCGGCGATGCTTCGGCTGATTCCGGCGATGCCCTTGGGGGCGAGCGTCATCACCAGGATGAACAGGGCTCCTTGCAGGTAGAGCCAGCCGTCGGCGAACTGCTCGCTGAACGCCGTCTTGGCGTACCCCATGACGACCGCGCCGAGGACGGCGCCGGCCAGCGCGTGCCGCCCGCCCACGGCCACCGCGACGACCAGTTCGAGCGAGGGCACGACGCCGAGCAGCGCGGGCGAGATGATGCCGACGACCGGGACGAACAGCGCGCCCGCCAGGCCGGCCATGCCCGCCGAGACGGCGAAGGTGACGGTCTTGACCAGGGCCGGGTCGTAGCCGAGGAAGCGCACCCGGTCCTCGCCGTCTCTGACCGCGACGAGCAGGCGGCCGTAGCGGCTGTTCACGAGCTGGCGGGTGGCCAGGTAGAGCAGGCCGAGCACGCTCGCCACGACCAGGTAGAGACCGCGCTGGGTGGAGTCCTCGGCCAGGTCCTGGCCGAACAGCTCGAAGAAGTTCGTCATGCCGTTGGTGCCGCCGGTCAGGCCCTGCTGCCCGACCAGCAGGATGACCATGGCGGCGGCCAGCGCCTGGGTGAGGATCGCGAAGTACGCCCCCCGTACCCGCTGCCGGAAGACGAGCGTGCCGAGGATCAGCGCGATCGCCACCGGCCCGAGCACGGCCATGCCGAGCGCGAAGACCGGGTTGGCGAACGGCACCCACAGGGCGGGCAGCGACTCCACGCCGCTCCACACCATGAAGTCGGGCAGCCCGCCGCCGGCGCCTCCCGCCTCGGTGAGCTTGAGGTACATCGCCATGGAGTAGCCGCCGAGCCCGAAGAAGACGCCCTGGCCGAGGGTGAGCATGCCGCCCTTGCCCCAGGCCAGCCCGATCCCGAGCGCGACGATCGCGTAGCACAGGTATTTCGCGAGCAGCCCCAGCCGGAACGGCTCCAGCAGCAGCGGCGCGGCCACCAGCGCGATCACGGCCACGGTCGCGAAGGGCAGATGACGTCTGATCATGTGAGCGCCCTCGATCTGAGCACGAACATGCCCTGCGGCCGGATCTGCAGGAACGCGATGATGACCGCGAACACGATCACCTTGGCCAGCGAGGCGTCCGACCAGAACTCGGCGTAGGAGTTGAGCAGGCCGAGCCCGAGCGCCGCGAGCACGGCCCCGCG
Organism: Nonomuraea fuscirosea; assembly: GCF_035917475.1. Classification (NCBI taxonomy): domain Bacteria; kingdom Bacillati; phylum Actinomycetota; class Actinomycetes; order Streptosporangiales; family Streptosporangiaceae; genus Nonomuraea; species Nonomuraea fuscirosea. The sequence continues at coordinate 7,652,966 of NZ_CP109074.1, forward strand.
CAGCTGCCCGAGCCCGCCGGCCACGACGACGAGGAAGGCGTCCACGATGTAGTAGTCGCCGAGCGCGGGCCCGACCGGGCCGATGAGCGTCACCGCCACGCCCGCGACGCCGGCCAGCCCCGACCCGATGAAGAAGGTCAGCATGTCGATCCGGCCGGTGTCGATCCCGCTGGTGGCGGCGAGCTGCCGGTTCTGCACCACCGCCTGGGTCCTGCGGCCGAGCCCGGTGCGGGTGAGGTAGAACCAGACCCCCACCACGCCGGCCACCGCGAGCCCCATGATGAACAGCCGGTTGTAGGGCAGGATGCCCACGCCTCCCGACAGCCAGGAGGGCGCGCTCACCTGCACGTTGGGCGCGCCGAACAGGTCGCGGGCGAGCTGCTGCAGCACCAGGCTGACGCCCCAGGTGAGCAGCAGCGTGTCCAGCGGCCGGCCGTACAGGTGCCTGATCGCGAGCCGCTCCAGGACCAGCCCCATGGCGCCGGCGACCAGGAAGGCCGCCGGCAGGGCCAGGACCAGGTCCTGCAGCAGGTACGCGGTGTAGGCCCCGGCCATGATGAACGACCCGTGCGCCATGTTGATCACGCCCATCTGGCCGAACGTGAACGTCAGGCCGAGCGCGATGAGCAGCAGCACCGCCCCGATCGAGAGCCCGATCGGCAGCTGGTTGACGAAGGCCGTCATCGTCACCCCGCCGCCAGGCTCGCGGCCCAGGGGTAGCCCTTCAGGTACGGGTCCGGCTTGATCGGCTCACCCGAGTCCCACACCTGCTTGATCAGCCCGTCCGGCTGGATGATGCCGATGCGGGCGGTCTTGTACATGTGCTGGTTCTCGCCGTCGATGGTGACCAGCCCTTCCGGACGTTCGAGCGCGATGCCGGGCGCGGCCTTCTTGACCGCCTCCACCTCGGTCGTGCCGGCCTTCTTGACCGCTTCGGCCCACAGGTAGACGGCGTTGTAGCCGGCCTCCATGGGGTCGCTGGTGACCTTGGCGGCGCCGTATTTGGCCTTGTACGCCTTGACGAACGCGTCGTTGGCCGGGGTCTCGGTGGTCTGGTAGTAGTTCCAGGCGACCGGCTGGCCGGCGATGTTGTCCACGCCGATGCCGGTGACCTCCTCCTCGGCGATGCTCACCGACAGGACCGGCATGCTCTCGGCCGTGGCTCCCGCACTCTTGAGCTGTTTGAAGAAGGCCACGTTCGAGTCGCCGTTCAACGTGTTGAAGACCGCGTCCGGCTTGGCTCCCGTGACCTTGTTGACCAGGGTGGAGTACTCGGTGTGACCGAGCGGGGTGTACTCCTCGCCGAGGATCTCCATCCCGTTCGCGGCCGCGTACGCCTTGATGATCTTGTTCGCGGTGCGCGGGAAGACGTAGTCGCTGCCGACCAGGAACAGCTTCTTCTTGCCCTGCTCCTTGAGGTAGTCGAGGCCGGGGATGATCTGCTGGTTGGTGGTGGCGCCGGTGTAGAAGATGTACGGCGAGCTCTCCAGCCCCTCGTACTGCACCGGATACCAGAGCAGCGCCTTGTAGCGTTCGAAGACCGGCAGCATCGCCTTCCTGCTGGCCGAGGTCCAGCCGCCGAAGACGGTCGCGACCTTGTCCTGCCTGATCAGTTTGGTGGCCTTCTCGGCGAACGTGGGCCAGTCGGATGCGCCGTCCTCCACGACCGGGACGAGCTTCTTGCCCAGGACGCCGCCGGCTTTGTTGATCTCTTCGATGGCGAGCAGTTCGGCGTCGCGGACGGTGACCTCGCTGATCGCCATGGTGCCGCTGAGCGAGTGCAGGAGTCCGACCTTGATCTCGCTGGACTGGGCGGCGGGTTCGGCGTCGGACCCGCAGGCCGCGAGGGTTAAGAGGAGGATCGCGGAGACAATCGGGCGGGAGATGCGCACAGCCGTTCCTTCCTGCCGACCGGTTCTGCGAGAAAGGTGACTCGGCGACATTTCGCCAGAAGATCCCGATTGTTAATTGGCGATTGCCAAGCGTTCACAAGCGCACAAAAACCGTCATGCCTTGCTTCGCCGCAGGGCGAAACCAACACGACATGATCCGGCAACGCCGTGGAAACGGCCGGTTCCTATGGTCCGGGCCATGCGGCTAACCCCACACGAGCAGGAACGGCTGCTCATCCACGTCGCCGCCGGGGTCGCGCGCGAGCGCCAGGCCCGGGGCCTGCGGCTCAACCATCCCGAGGCTACCGCCGTCATCGCGTCCTTCCTCATGGAGGGGGCCAGGGACGGGCGCAGCGTGGCCGACCTGATGGAGGCCGGGCGGTCGGTGCTCGGCCGGGCCGACGTCATGGAGGGCGTACCGGAGATGCTCGACAGCGTGCAGATCGAGGCCACCTTCCCCGACGGCACGAAGCTGGTCACCGTGCACAGGCCGATCCCGTGATCCCGGGCGAGTACGTCCATCCGGAGGGCGTGATCGCGCTCAACCCGGGGCGCGAGCGGGTGAGCGTGCGGGTGGTCAACACGGCCGACCGGCCGGTGCAGGTGGGCTCGCACTACCACTTCGCCGCGGCCAACCCGGGGCTGGAGTTCGACAGGAAGGCGGCGTGGGGGATGCGGCTGGACGTGCCGGCGGGGACGGCGATCAGGTTCGAGCCCGGCGTCGAACGGGACGTGTCGCTGGTGCCGCTGGCGGGGAACCGGGTGGTGCCGGGGCTGCGCCCGGAGTGGGCGGGGCCGCTCGATGACTGACCGGCCGGCTTCTCAGATCACCCGCGCCCGCTACGCCGCCCTCTACGGGCCCACCACCGGCGACCGGATCCGGCTGGCCGACACCGACCTGTTCATCGAGGTCACCGAGGACCGCTCCATGGGCCCGGCCGGGCCCGGCGACGAGGCCGTCTTCGGCGGCGGCAAGGTCATCCGCGAGTCCATGGGCCAGGCCAGGACCACCCGCGCCGAGGGCGCGGCCGATCTGATCATCACCGGCGCGGTGATCCTCGACCACTGGGGCGTGATCAAGGCCGACGTCGGCATCCGCGACGGCCGCGTCATGGGCATCGGCAAAGCCGGCAATCCCGACACGATGGACGGCGTCGACCTGGTCATCGGGCCGTCCACGGAGGTGCTGGCCGGCAACGGCAAGATCCTCACCGCCGGGGCCGTCGACTCGCACGTCCACCTCATCTGCCCGCAACTGCTCGACGAGGCCGTCGGCTCCGGCGTCACCACGGTCGTCGGCGGCGGCACCGGGCCCGTCGAGGGCACCAAGGCCACCACCGTCACCGGCACCTGGTACCTCGCCCGCATGCTGGAGTCGCTCGACGCCTACCCGCTGAACTTCGCCCTGCTCGGCAAGGGCAACACCGTCAGCGAGGAGGGCCTGCTCGAACAGCTGCGGGCCGGCGCCTCCGGCTTCAAGCTGCACGAGGACTGGGGCACCACGCCGGCCGCCATCGACGCCTGCCTGAGCGTCGCCGACGCCGCCGGCGTGCAGGTCACGATCCACACCGACACGCTGAACGAGGCCGGCTTCGTCGAGTCGACCCTCGCGGCCATCGGCGACCGGACGATTCACGCGTACCACACCGAAGGGGCGGGCGGCGGGCACGCGCCCGACATCATCCGCGTCGCGGCCTACCCCAACGTGCTGCCGTCCTCCACCAACCCGACCAGGCCGCACACCGTCAACACGCTCGACGAGCACCTCGACATGCTGATGGTCTGTCACCATCTCAACCCGTCGATCCCCGAGGACCTGGCGTTCGCCGAGTCGCGCATCCGGCCGACGACGATGGCCGCCGAGGACATCCTGCACGACCTCGGGGCGATCTCCATGATCGGCTCCGACTCGCAGGCCATGGGCAGGATCGGCGAGACGATCATCCGTACGTGGCAGACGGCGCACGTCATGAAGGGGCGGCGAGGCTCGCTGGGCGGCCCGGCCGACAACCTGCGCGCCCGCCGCTATATCGCGAAATATACGATCTGCCCGGCCATCGCCCACGGGCTGGAGGCCGACGTCGGCTCCGTCGAGCCCGGCAAGCTCGCCGACCTCGTCCTCTGGGACCCGGCCTTCTTCGGGGTCAAGCCCGACCTGGTGCTCAAGGGCGGCGTGGTCGCCTGGGCGCAGATGGGCGACGCCAACGCCTCGATCCCGACGCCGCAGCCGGTGCTGCCCCGCCCCATGTTCGGCGCCGCGCCGGTCACCGCGGCGGCCACCTCGCTGCACTTCGTCTCGCCCGCCGCCGTGGAGTCGGGGCTGGCCGACCGGCTGGCGGTGCGCCGCCGCCTCGCGCCGGTCGCGGACGTACGGAGGCGCGGCAAGTCCTCGATGCCGCTCAACGACGCGCTGCCGCGGATCGAGGTGGCGCCCGACACGTTCGAGGTCCGCATCGACGGCGACCTCGTCGAACCCGCCCCCGCCACCGCCCTGCCCATGGCCCAGCGTTACTTCCTCTTCTGATGCGTCCCGCCCTGCTCCTCCTCACCGACTCCCGGCTGCCGGCCGGGGGTCACGCCCACTCCGGCGGTGCCGAACGCGCCGTCACGTCGGGGGCGGTCCACGACGTGCCCTCACTGGCCCACTTCCTGCGCGGACGGCTGCGCACGGCCGGCGCCGTCGCCGCCGCCCTGACCGCCGCCGCCTGCACCCACGCCTCCGCCGGTGGGGGCACGGTCTCGTGGGAGGCGCTGGACGCCGAGGTGGACGCCAGGACCGCGTCCCCGGCGCAGCGGGAGGCGTCGCGCACCCAGGGCCGGCTGCTGCTGCGGGTGGCCCGCCGGATCTGGCCGTCCCCCGTGCTGGACGAGCTCGCCCGGGCGATCCCGAGTCCGCACCACCCCCTCGCCCTCGGCGCGGCGGCACACGCGGCCGGTTGCACGCCGGAGGAGGCCGCGCTGGCGGCGGCCTACCACGCGGTCACGGGGCCGGCCACGGCGGCGGTCCGGCTGCTGGGCCTCGACCCGGTGTCCGTGCACGCCGTCCTGGCCACCCTGACCCCCGACCTCACCGCCGTGGCCACCCACGCCTGCCGGCCGTCCGACCACCTCACGCCCCTGGAGGCGCTGGGGGCGCTGCCCGCCTGCTCGGCGCCCGCGCTCGATCTCCTCGCCGAACAGCACGCCCGAGCCGAGGTACGCCTGTTCATCTCCTGACAGAAAGGACCCCTTCATGGGAGCCAATCACGACGACCACCACCACGCCCCCGACGGCCGCGGCCGCGCGCTGCGCCTGGGCGTCGGCGGGCCGGTCGGCAGCGGCAAGACGGCCCTGGTGGCGGCCCTGTGCCGGACCCTGGGCCCGTCGCTGTCCCTGGGCGTGGTGACCAACGACATCTACACGACCGAGGACGCCGACTTCCTGCGCCGCGCGGGTGTGCTCGACCAGGAGCGCATCCTCGCCGTCGAGACCGGGTGCTGCCCGCACACCGCCATCCGCGACGACATCGCCGCGAACCTCGACGCCGTGGAGACCCTGGAACACCACTTCGGCCCGCTCGACCTGGTGATCGTCGAGAGCGGCGGCGACAACCTGACGGCCACGTTCAGCCGCGGGCTGGCCGACCGGCAGATCTTCGTGCTGGACGTGTCCGGCGGCGACAAGGTCCCGCGCAAGGGCGGCCCCGGCGTCACCAGCGCGGACCTGCTGGTGATCAACAAGACCGACCTGGCCCCGATGGTGGGCGCCGACCTCGACGTGATGGCCCGCGACGCGGCCGCGGTGCGCGGAGACCGGCCGGTGCGCTTCACCTCGATCCGCCAGGAGCCGACCGCCGCCGAGGTCGCCGCCTGGGTCTACGAGCAGGTACGCGACTGGTCCCACACCCACGCCTCCCCCGTCTCGTAATGCCACCACCGCCACCACCGGCCGGTCGCACAACCTCCGCCCTGGCGACCGACGACCCCGCGACGCCCTCGCCATCGGCCGACCGGCGCGCGACGCCCGCGCCGCCGGCGAACGGCCGCCGGGTGATGCGGGCGAGTGCCGCCGTGGCCACCGCACGAGCTGCCGACGGCCGTACCGTGGTGAGCCGGCTGGCCTCGGCGCCGCCGCTGACGCTGCGCCAGACGGGGCCGCGCACCGTCCACCTCGTCTCCACCGCGGCGGGCCCGCTCGGCGGCGACGTGCTCGCGCTCGACCTGTACGTCGCCCCCGGCACCACCCTGGAGCTCGGCTCGGTCGCCGCCACACTGGTCCTGCCCGGCCCGGGCGAGTCCGAGCTGCTGGTCACCGCCCACGTGGGCGCCGGCGGCACGCTCCGCTTCGCCCCCGAGCCGACCGTGCTCGCCGCCGGCTGCGCGCACCGCCTCCTGGTCCGGCTCACGCTGGAGGACGGCGCGAGCGCGTTCTGGCGGGAGGAGATCGTCTTCGGCCGCCACGGCGAGCCGTCCGGCCGCTGCCGCTCCCGCTTCGAGGTCACCCGCGACGGCCTGCCGCTGCTGCGGCAGGAGTTCACGGCCGGCGACCCGGACCTCGACTCCTCCCCCGCCGTGTACGGCCCCGCGCGCTGCGTCGGCACCACGTTCCTGACCGCCCGCGCCAAGGAGCCGGCCGTGGCCGAGGGCGTCGCGGTGCTGCCGCTGGCCGGCCCCGGCACGCTGGTGTCCGCGCTCGCCAAGGACGCCGTTCAGCTGCGGTCACGGCTGGAGTGGGGCGAGCGCACGGCTGTGGCGGATGAGCCGGCCACCGCCGCCACGCCGTGGTGACGACTCCGTTGCGTACGGTGGAGCGCGGCGCATCTCCCGGCTTACAGTGATCGTATGGCCGTCGCACCCGCCCACCCGAAACTGCGCCGTGGTTACCCGCTGGCCGTGATCGCCGCCGGAGCACTCCTCGTGTTCTGCGCGGTCCTGCCCTGGGCCGGGCTGCAGGCGACGAGCGGCCTGATCGGCGCCGGGGTGGCCAGCGACGTACGCGGCATCGACGACGCATTCGGCGTCTACACGCTGATCGCCGGGCTGGCGGCGCTGGGCTGCGGCCTGGCGGGATTGTTGTCGCGTCCGAGGCTGGCGGCGCTGGCACTCGTGCCCGGCGGCGCGGCCGTGCTGGTGCTCGTCCTGTTCGTGACCGAGGGCAGCGGGCTGCGCGACCGCATCTCCATCGACCTCGGCGAGCTGCTGTCGATCGAGCCCGTGATCAGGTTCGGCTGGTTCGCCGCGCTGGCCTGCGCCCTGGCGATCGTCCTGCTCGCCTTCATGGCCCTGGTCGGCCGCCGCTGAAGCCCCGGCCACCCTGAGCCGGGATCAGTCGTAGAAGCCCAGGCGGCGCAGCTGCTTGGGGTCGCGCTGCCAGTCCTTGGCCACGCTGATCCGCAGGTCGAGGTAGACCCGCGTGCCCAGCAGCGCCTCGATCTGCTTGCGCGCCCTGGTGCCCACGTCGCGCAGCCGCTCTCCCTTGTGCCCGATGACGATCGCCTTCTGCGAGGGCCGTTCGACGAACATGTGGGCGTAGATGTCGAGCAGGTCGTCACGCCCCTCGCGGACCATCATCTCGTCGACGACCACGGCGATCGAGTGGGGCAGCTCGTCGCGTACGCCCTCCAGCGCCGCCTCCCTGATCAGCTCGCCCACCAGCACCTGCTCCGGCTCGTCGGTGAGCTGGCCGCCCTCGTAGAGGGGCGGCGACTCGGGCAGATGCTCGATGATCACGTCGCCCAGCACGTCGAGCTGCTCGCCCGACTGCGCCGACACGGGCACGACCGCGGCGAATTCGGCCACCTCCGACACCGCCAGCAACTGCGCGGCGATCTGCTCCTTGCTCGCCAGGTCGCACTTGGTCACCACCGCGATGACCGGGGTCTTCTTCACCGCGGACAGCTTGTCGGCGATGAACCGGTCGCCCTTGCCGATGGGCTCGTTGGCCGGCACGCAGAACCCGATCAGGTCGACCTCGGTCAGCGTGGACAGCACCAGGCTGTCGAGCCGCTCGCCGAGCAGCGTGCGCGGCCGGTGCAGGCCGGGGGTGTCGACGATGATGATCTGGGCGTCGGGCCGGTGCACGATGCCCCTGATGACCCGCCTGGTCGTCTGGGGCTTCGACGAGGTGATCGCCACTTTCGTGCCGACCAGGGCGTTCATCAGCGTGGACTTGCCGACGTTCGGCCTCCCCACGAAGCAGGCGAATCCGGCGCGATGGTTGTCTGGCGAAGTCACATGTGCATTCTGTCCCATCATCGAGCCTGTTCACGCCACCAGGCGAACGCCGTCGGCGCCACTCCGGGCGTCCACGCCGTCGTCTCGAAGCCGGGCAGCTCGCTCTCGGACACCCACCGGTAGTCGTTGATCTCGTCTCCGTCGGGGCGCGGCTCGCCCGAGCCGGGGGCCAGCGCACAGCCGTAGACGGCGACGACGTAGGCCACCTGATGGCCGTTGGGGTAACGGGTGCGGAACTCGGGCCCGCCGTACACGCCGATCAGGCCGCGCACCTCGATCTCGACGCCGAGCTCCTCGCGCAGCTCCCTGACCACGGCGTCCTCCGGCCGTTCGTCCGGGTCGATCCCGCCGCCCGGCGGGGCCCAGAGCCCCACGTCACCGTGCCGGGCCAGCAGCAGCCGGCCCTCGTCGTCGAACACGTGCCCGGACACCGACGGCAGCATGAGCAGATCGTTTCCGACCTTCTCCCGCAGGCTCGCCAGGAAGGGCGACATCGCCACGTCAGCCCCGCAGGGTGCCGTCGGGACCGGCCACGAGCAGCTTGCCGACGCCCAGCTCGGCGGCCACCGCCTCGTCGTCGGGGCTCGGCGCGCCCTCGCTGACCAGCGCCGCCGCCTCCAGGGACGTCGCTCCGCCGGAGATCGCCATGGCCGCCGCCACCTGCACCGCCGACAGCTTGAGCGCGGTCAGGGCGACGTCGGTGGCCGCGTAGGTGCGGCCGGTCTCGTCGCGGACGGCCGCCCCCTCGGCGGAGCCGTTGCGCGCCCTGGCGGCACGGGCCAGCGTGATGATCTTGCTGTCTTCAGGGTTCACGGATCCAGATTAGGCGCTGACCAAGGAGATCGCCGCCTCGACCACCTTGCGGGTACGTGCCGCGTCCACGTCGTTCATCCCGGTGTGCACCACGGACACGAGCGTGTCACCGACGCGGGACACGACGACGTCCAACGCGTACGGGTAGCCGTTCAGCCGCCCGTGCAGCCGCGCGCCCACGGCCTCGTCCCCCGCGTCGCGCACGGGAAGCGTCCGCACGCTCAGGTCGGTGCCGCTGGAGGTGTGCACGGAACGGCACGAGTCCATGGCCTTGGCCAGCTTGTCGAGGTGCCCGCGCGCCTGCTCGTTCGCGTACCTGGCCAGCCCCACCCCGGCCTGCTCGCCGAGCCCGTCGCCCTCGTAGCTGACGGCCGCCTGGGCCTTCAGCGCCTGCGCCGGCGCCCGCCCGCCGGCCGGCTCCAGCACGGCCCTGCAGTTCCTGTCCGCCTGCCCGAACGGCATCCGCCAGGCCTGCTCGGGCCGCGGCGTGAAGCCGTCGGGCAGCGGTGGCTTCTTGTTCAGCACCTCGCGCAGCTGTGCCATGGCCCGGGCGTCGAGGAAGCTCTCGGCTCCCCCGCCGCCGCATCCCGCCAGGACTCCGGCCAGCAGTGCGCAGGCGATGACCCCCGGTACGCGTTTCATGATCCCCCCTGCTTCGCAACTTCCCCCACCTGCGAAGACGGCAATCCACCGGGGTGGCCACCGAAGCGCAAAAAGGGTGCCCTCCTCCGTTTCCGGAGGAGAACACCCTTTACGCCGAGCAACGTCTCAGCCGGTCGCCCAGCCAGGACGTTGTCGTCCCCCCGGGGAGTCTCCTCAGGCCGCGAACCCCACCCGGCCCTCGGAGGCTTCCCCTTTGACACCCACCGCACTGGATGTCGTGAATGGAGAATGGCGGACGCGGCTTGCAGAAGACTTGTAGAACGCTTGCCGCATCACCCTTGAGGTGATTCCACGTCCGGTCAGTCGCGTTCGGCGGCGGCCGGGACCACCTTGTCCTCAGGGGGCGTGACCCGCCGCGCCACCACCGTGCTGATCCGGTTGCGCCGCCCGGCCAGGCTCTCGGCCGTGAGCGACAGCCCGCCCACCTCCGCGTGCGACCCGGCGATCGGGACCCGGCCGAGCGCGTGGGCCAGCAGCCCGCCCACGGTCTCCACGTCGTCCACCTCGATCTCGGTGTCGAACAGCTCGGCCAGCTCGTCCACCGGCATCCGGGCCGTCACGCGCAACGCGCCGTCCGGCATGGTCTCCACCCGCGGCGCCTCCTGGTCGTACTCGTCGGTGATCTCCCCGACGATCTCCTCCAGGACGTCCTCGATCGTGACCAGGCCGGCGGTGCCGCCGTACTCGTCGATGACGATGGCGATGTGGATCTGCCGGGCCTGCATCTCCCGCATGAGCTGGTCGATGGGCTTGCTCTCCGGCACGTACGCGGCCGGACGCATGATCGACTCGACCTGCTCCTTGCCCCCGCCCTCACCCGACTCGTGGATCTTGCGGGCGATGTCCTTGAGGTAGGCGATGCCGATGACGTCGTCCTCGTTCTCGCCCACGACCGGGATGCGGGAGAAGCCGCTGCGCAGCGCGAGCGACAGCGCCTGGCTGATCGTCTTGCCGCGCTCGATGTAGACCATGTCGGTACGCGGCACCATGACCTCGCGCACCAGCGTGTCACCCAGCTCGAAGACCGAGTGGATCATCTCGCGCTCGTCGGGCTCGATCACCCGGCGCTCCTCGGCCAGGTCGACCAGGTCGCGCAGCTCGGCCTCCGAGGTGAACGGGCCGTCGCGGAAGCCCTTGCCGGGGGTGAGCGCGTTGCCGAGCAGGATGAGCAGCTTGGGCAGGGGGCCGAAGATGCGGGTCAGGCCGTACACGATGGGGGCGCTGGCCAGCGCGACCGGCTCGGCGTGCTGGCGCCCCAGCGTCCGCGGCATGACGCCGACCACGACGTAGCTGATCACGATCATCACGACCGCGGCCCAGAAGTAGGCCCAGCCCTGATCGTCGAGCAGGTCGATGAAGAGCAGCGTCGCGATCACCGTCGCGACCAGCTCACAGCTCAGCCGCAGCAGCAGGAGCAGGTTGAGGTAGCGCGGCGGGTCGGTCACGATCGCCTGCAACCGTGCGGCGCCGCGTCTGTCCTCGCGCGCGTATTCCTCGGCACGCACCCTGGAGATGCGTGTCAGCGCCGTTTCCGCGCTGGCGATCAGGCCACCGATGATCACAAGGGCGATGACCGACAGCAACCAGGCGTTCACCGCGGGTTGCGCACCTCCTGCCACGACTCGAGGAGCCGGGACTGCAGTCCGAACATCTCCTTGTGCTCCTCCGGCTCGGCGTGGTCGTAGCCGAGCAGGTGCAGGATGCCGTGGGTGCACAGCAGCTCCAGCTCCTCGGCTGCGCTGTGACCGGCCTCCTCCGCCTGCCTGGCCGCCACCTGCGGGCAGAGCACGACGTCGCCGAGCAGAGCCGGGTCGGCGGGACCGTCGCCCTCGCCGCGCGCGCCGCCCCCGGGACGCAGTTCGTCCATCGGGAACGCCAGCACGTCGGTCGGGCCGGGCTCGCCCATCCACTTCTCGTGCAGCTCGGCCATGGCGTCCTCGTCGACGACCACGATGGACAGCTCGGCGAGCGGGTTGATGCCCATCTCGCCGAGCACGTGAGCGGCCAGGGCGGCGATGCTCTCCTCGTCGACCCCTACGCCGGACTCGTTGTTGATCTCAATGCTCATGGCCGTCGCTTCCCCCGCTGCTGGATCGCCTTCGGCTCCTGAGCGGCCTGCGTGGCATCGTAGCGCCCGTAGGCGTCCACGATCTCGCTGACCAGCTTGTGGCGGACCACGTCGGCGCTGGACAGGCGGGCGAAGTGGATGTCGGGGATGCCCTCCAGGATGTCCTGGACCACCCGCAGCCCGCTGACCGTGCCCGACGGCAGGTCGACCTGGGTCACGTCACCCGTCACCACGATCTTGGAGTTGAACCCCAGCCGGGTGAGGAACATCTTCATCTGCTCGGCCGAGGAGTTCTGCGCCTCGTCGAGGATGATGAAGGCGTCGTTGAGCGTGCGCCCGCGCATGTACGCCAGCGGCGCGACCTCGATCGTGCCCGCGGCCATGAGCTTGGGGATCGAGTCAGGGTCGACCATGTCGTGCAGGGCGTCGTAGAGCGGCCGCAGGTAGGGGTCGATCTTCTCGTAGAGCGTGCCGGGCAGGAAGCCGAGCCGCTCTCCGGCCTCGACCGCCGGCCGGGTGAGGATGATGCGGTTGACCCGCTTCTCCTGCAGCGCCCGCACGGCCTTGGCCATCGCCAGATAGGTCTTGCCGGTGCCGGCCGGGCCGATGCCGAACACGACCGTGTGGTTGTCGATCGCGTCGACGTAGCGCTTCTGGTTGACGGTCTTGGGCCGGATGGTACGGCCGCGCGAGGAGAGGATGTCGAGGGAGAGCACCTCGGCGGGACGGTCGGAGGTCATGCGCAGCATGGCGATGCTGCGCTCGACCGCGTCGGGGGTGAGCTCGCCGCCGCTGCGCAGGACCTCGACGAGCTCCTCGAAGAGGCGCACCACGGTGCCGCTCTCGTCGGGGCTGCCGGTGACGGTGATCTCGTTGCCACGCACGTGGATGTCGGCCCTGAAGGCGCCCTCGATGACGCGGAGCAGCTCGTCACGGGAGCCCAGGAGGCTGACCATCGGGTATTCGTCCGGAATCAGCACCTTCGCCTGAGTCCGCGAAGGAGGTGCTGTGCGTCGGGATTCGTGTAGTTCGGACATGGGCAGGCCAGCGGCCTGATGCCTCCCGGTCTCTTTCAGGTGTGCTTCTCCGCCCCATCGTAGCCGGGACCTGGCCGATTGCTCGCGCCAATATCACCGCGTCAGGCCGGAGGTGTCCGTTATCCGGGCGGCCAGCCCAGATCGCGCCCGCCCAGGACGTGGGCGTGGACGTGGAAGACCGTCTGCCCGGCGCCCGCCCCGGTGTTGAACACGATGCGATAGCCGCTCCCGGACACCCCGTCCAGCACGGCCACCTCGTGCGCGGACTTCAGCACCTCGTCGGCCAGCCCGTCGTCGGCCGCGGCCAGCGCCGCGGCGTCGGCGTGATGCTCCTTCGGGATGACGAGAACGTGCGTGGGAGCCTGCGGATTCACGTCGCGGAAGGCGAGGGTCCGGCCGGTTTCGTAGACGATCTCAGCGGGAATCTCGTTGGCGACGATTTTGCAGAAGAGGCAATCGCTCACCCGATCACCCTACCGAGAGCCCACCGTCAGCAAGTCCGTTGCGAATCGGTAATCAGCTGTGTCGTGCGTAGGAAGATCAACGAGGTTAGGGTGAGTGTGCGACACTACAGCTAAAAGAAGACGATTCAGGGTCGGGCGAGCGCCACCTGGCGAGGACACGACTGGGTAATGCACCCTAAGGAACCGGGGAAACCTCAAGAACCGGAAGAGCGTAAACCCTCTGGGAAGGCCGCGCGTCCCACTGATGTGACCACCGAAACCCTCCTGGCCGACAGGTCGATGGGGGCGGTGCAGGTCGGGTGGGATGCCGACATGGCCGTGACGGCGCTGTACAGCGCGCACTTCCGGTCGTTGGTGCGTCTCGCCGTGTTGCTGGTGCGCGACATTGCAACAGCCGAGGAAGTCGTGCAGGATGCGTTCGTCGCCATCCATGGCGCCTGGCGCAGACTGCGTGACCCCGACAAAGCACTCGCCTACCTGCGTCAATCCGTCGTCAACCGGTCCCGGTCCGTGCTGCGTCACCGCGCGGTCGTCGAGAAATACGCCCCCAAGGGCCTGCCTGACGCTCCGAGCGCCGAGAACGGCGCGATCGGCGAGCTGGAACGCTCCGCCGTCATCGAGGCGTTACGAGCCCTGCCGACCCGACAGAGAGAAGCACTGGTTCTACGCTACTACGGTGATCTGTCCGAAGCTGAGATCGCTCACGCCATGGGCATCAGCAAGGGCGCGGTCAAGAGCCACACGGCACGTGGTATGGCCGCGTTGCGATCGGTCCTGGAGAAAATGTCATGACCCATCCCCCCGACGAGTACGGCGACCTCTTGCGCCGTGCGCTCCGCGCGGAGGCGGACGCGGTCGTACCCTCGCCGGAAGGACTGGAGATCATCCGTGGCCGCATCGAGCGGCGTGGAGTGCGCAATCTGTTCTGGTGGCGAGCGGGCGCGGCCGCCGCCAGCGCCCTGCTGGTGGCGGGAACGATCGTGATGGCCGTTCCCTCGTTGCGCTCGCAGATCATCGACCAGATTCCGGCCGCCCCCATCGACAACGAGACGACCTCCGAGGCTCCTTCCAACTCCTCCACCACCCGCTCCCTACAGCCTCCCCCGCCGGAGCGGACCACCGACCCGCCCGCGGTCGTGATCCCCGAGACCTCCAAGCCGCCGACCCCGCGCACCAGCCGCAAGGCCGAGTCGACCAGCAGGCCGTCCCCGTCGCCCAGCCCGACGCCGACCGACTGCCCCTCGACCCTGGCCGAGCAGACCGAGCCTCCTGCCGACTGTCCTACGCTGTCACCATCGCCGACACCGACGCCGACGATGGAGGAGACGAGCGTGGCGCCCACGGCGTGCCCGCCTGAGGAGTGCCCGCCGACCGACGACGCGATGGAGACACCCGCGGACCTGGCCAGCCCGCTCCAGGACACCTCCGACACCACGGTGCCCTGACCCGGCTCAGCCGGCCCCCGCACACCCTCACGACCGCACCGTCGCGGTCACACCTTCACCACCGCACCGTCGCGGTCACACCCTCACAGCCTGAGCGGTTCTCACGGCCTGAGCAGCTCTCGCAACCTGAGCGGTTCTCACGCCTGAGCGGTTCTCACGCCTGAGCGGTTCTCACGGCCTGTGCGGCTCTCGCGCCTCACCAGCGTCCGGTACGGCTCAGCAGGACGGCCGCCGCCGCGACCCCCGCCGTGGACGTGCGCAGGACCGTCGGCCCCAGCAGCACCGGCGCCGCCCCAGCCGCCCCGAACCGGGCGATCTCGTCCTCCGAGACGCCTCCCTCGGGCCCCACGACCATCACGATGTCGCCGCTCACGGGCAGTGTCACCTTCGACAGCGGCTCGGCCGCCTCCTCGTGCAGCACCAGGCCGAGGGCCGCCCCGGTGAGCAGCCGTTCGACCTGCGCCGTCGTGGCCAGGTCGGTCACCTCGGGCAGGTGGAAGCGGCGGGCCTGCTTGCCCGCCTCACGGGCCGTGGCCCGCCACCGGCCGAGCGCCTTGGCGACCTTGTCGCCCTTCCATTGGGTGATGCTCCGCGCGGCCGCCCACGGGACGATCACGTCCACGCCGGCCTCGGTCATCATCTCGACCGCGAGCTCACCTCTGTCGCCCTTGGGCAGCCCCTGGACGACGACGAGCCGGGGCGCGGGCGCCTCGACCCGGTAGCGGCGCAGCACGTCGAGCCTGAGCGCGTCCTTCAGCGTCTCGCGTACGACGCACTCGGCCACCGTGCCGGCGCCGTCGGTCAGATCGACCCGCTCACCCGCGCGCAGCCGTCGTACGGAGGCGGCGTGCCGCCCTTCGGGCCCGTCGAGCGTCAGCCCGGGGCCGTCGAGCGCCTCGGCCAGGAAGACGGGCGCCGTCAACGGCCGTTGAAGGCGTCACGCAGGCGGGAGAAAAAACCCTGCTGACCCGGTGCGAACTTGCCAGGCGGGCGCTCCTCACCCCGCTGCCTGGACAGCTCGCGGAGCAGTTCTTCCTGGGCGGTGTCGAGCCGGGTCGGCGTCTCGACGTTGACGTGGATGAGCAGGTCGCCCCTGCCGGACTCGTTGAGGCGCTGCACGCCCCGGCCGTACATGGTGATGACCTGGCCGGACTGGGTGCCGGGGCGGACGTCGATCTCCTCGGAGCCGTCGAGCGTCTCCACCGCCAGCACGGTGCCGAGCGCGGCGGCCGTCATCGGGATCTGCACGGTGCAGTGGAGGTCGTCGCCGCGCCGTTCGAAGATCTCGTGGGGGCGCTCGACGATCTCCAGGAAGAGGTCTCCCGGCGGGCCGCCGCCCGGGCCGACCTCGCCCTCGCCGGCGAGCTGGATGTGCGTGCCGTCCTCGACGCCGGCGGGGATGCGGACCTTGATCGTACGGCGGGTGCGGACCCGGCCGTCGCCGGAGCACTCCTGGCAGGGGTGGCGGATGATCGTCCCGAAACCACCGCACTGAGGGCACGGCCGCGAGGTCATGACCTGGCCCAGGAAGGAGCGGGTGACCTGGGAGATCTCACCGCGCCCGTTGCACATGTCACAGGTGTCGGGGTGGGTACCCTGCGCGGCGCCGGCGCCGTGGCACACCTCGCACACCACGGCCGTGTCGACGGCCAGCTCGCGGGTGGTGCCGAACGCCGTCTCGCGCAGGTCGAGCTCCACCCGGATGGTGGCGTTGCGACCCCTGCGGGCGCGTGAGCGCGGCCCGCGGGCGCCGGCCGCCGTGCCGAAGAAGGCGTCCATGATGTCGCTGAACGGGAAGCCCGCGCCGAACCCGCCCGCGGCGCCCGCGCCCGCTCCCGCACCGCCGAAGGGGTCGCCACCCAGGTCGTACATCTGGCGCTTGTTGGGGTCGGAGAGCACCTCGTAGGCCTGCGTGATCTCCTTGAACCGCTCCTGGGTCTCAGGATCGGGGTTCACGTCGGGGTGCAGCTCACGGGCGAGTCGGCGGTACGCCTTCTTGATCTCGTCCTGACTCGCGTCACGGCGCACCCCGAGGGTGGCGTAGTAGTCGCTGTTTGCCACTTATCGACCTCTTATGATGCAGCCAGTATCTGGCTGACGTAGCGTGCCACCGCGCGTACGGCGCCCATCGTCACGGGATAATCCATCCTGGTCGGCCCGAGTACGCCGAGCCGGGCCAGTTGGTTGTCGCCAGAACCGTATCCGGTCGCGACGATGGATGTCCCCCGCAGGTAGGGGTTTTCCGCGCCGATGCGCACGGTGAGCGCGGACGGGGTGTCTGAGGTTGTCTCGCCGAGCAGCCGCATGAGGACGACCTGCTCCTCCAGCGCCTCCAGCACGTCGCGCAGGCCGGTGGTGAAGTCGGCGCCGGCGAGGTTGGCCGCGCCGGCGAACACGATCTTCTCGTCGTGCCGCTCGACCAGCGTCTCGAGCAGGACCGACAGGACCGTGGCCACCACGGGCCGGTCTTCGAGGGGCAGCCGCTCGGGCAGGTCGGCGACCAGGTCGGGCACACTGCTCAGGCCGCAGCCGTCGAGGCAGGAGTTGAGCACGGCGCGCAGATGCGCGATGCGGGCGTCCTCCACCACCTCGGGCAGCTCGACCACGCGCTGCTCGACGCGGCCGGTGTTGGTGATCAGCACCAGCATGACCCGCCGGTCGCTCAGCGGGACCAGCTCGACGTGCCTGACCGTCGAACGGGTCAGCGTCGGATATTGCACGACCGCGACCTGCCGGGTCAGCTGCGCGAGCAGCCGGACGGTGCGGGTGACCACGTCGTCGAGGTCGACCGCGCCGGCCAGGAACGTCTCGATGGCCCTGCGCTCGGCTCCGGACAGCGGCTTCACCTGCGAGAGCCGGTCGACGAACAGGCGGTAGCCCTTGTCCGTCGGCACGCGGCCCGCGCTGGTGTGCGGCTGGGTGATGTAACCCTCCTCCTCCAGCGCGGCCATGTCGTTTCTGACCGTGGCCGGGGAGACCTTCAGGTTGTGACGCTCGGCGAGCGCCTTGGAGCCCACCGGTTCGTTGGTGGACACGTAGTCTTCGACAATGGCCCTGAGCACAGCCAGCTTCCGTTCGTCGAGCACGTGCTCACCTCCTGCCTCTGTCTCTTTCAGGAACGCGGTGTCTAGCACTCTGTGTTCCCGAGTGCCAAGTGTACGGCTCTCGCCCACAAGGTGCGATAACAGCGGGTCCCATCCTGCTGCTGGCGTGGTGTGAGCGACAGGCCTCAGACTGGCCAGCATGACCGACGATTCTCAGCCCCGGCCGTACGGCCCCCCGTCTGAGCAGGGGCCCCACCACGGTCAGCCGCAACCTCCTCAGTACGGGCCGCAACCCGGCTCACAACCCTACGGACAGTCACCGTACGGGCAACCGCCGCAGGGGCAGCCGCCCCAGTACGGAAAGCCTCCACCCCACGGGCAGCCGCCGCAGTACGGTGAGCCCACCCAGTTCGGCCCGCCACCTCAGTACGGACAATACGGCCAACAGGCCCAATTTCCACCACGAATCGACTCCAAAGCCATAAAACCCAGCCTGTGGTGGCTCGCCGCCGCCTGGGGCGTGTTCCTGGCGTGCGCGGTGGCGGGCGTGGCTCTGTTCGGCGGCGGCCTGGTGAGCAGCGTGACGGACATGGCGCCGACGAAGACGTTCGAGTCCGGCGAGAGCGTCACGGTGACGGTCGATCCGGCCGACAAACCCGCCGTGTACGTCGCCAGCGCCGCCCGCATCTCCTACGACTGCGCCATCTCCGGCGGCCCCGGCCAGGCCAGGCTCGCCAAGGTCGCGGGGAACCAGAGTGTCACCTGGAACGACACGACCTGGCAGGAGATCCTCGTGATCAACGCGCCGGCCAAGGGCGACTACCAGCTCACCTGCACCAACCAGGAGCAGGCCACCGTCCGCTACGGCGTGGGCCGCGACCTCCTGTCCAGTCTGGGCGGCGTCACCGGCGGGCTGGCGGGGCTGTTCCTGCTGCCCGGCGCGGGCCTGCTGGCCGCCGTCGCCGGCACGGTCGTCGTCCTGGTCCGCCGTAGCGGCGCGCGCAAGCGCCTTGCGGTCAGCGGGTGATTTGCTACGGTCCCCGTGTGTACGAGGGCGATGTTCTGGCGGGAAACTGGCGTCGGCCGGGCAAGGGGAAGATCCCCAAGGTGCCCGCCGAGATGGATCTGGTCGTCGAGGACGCCGACAGCGGCTTCTGCGGCGCCGTGGTGGCCTGCGACAAGGAGGCCGTCACGCTGGAGGACCGGTTCGGCAAACGCCGCCTGTTCCCGCTGGCGCCCGCCGCCTTCCTGCTGGAGGGCAAGCCCGTGACCTTGGTACGCCCCGCCGCCGCCCCCGCCGCGCCCCGGCGCAGCGCCTCGGGCTCCGTCGCGGTGGAGGGGCTGCGGGCCAGGGTCGCCAGGCAGAGCCGGATCTACGTGGAAGGCGTCCACGACGCCGCCCTCGTCGAGAAGATCTGGGGCCACGACCTGCGGGTCGAGGGAGTCGTGGTCGAATACCTCGAAGGCGTGGACGACCTGCCCGCCATCGTGGCCGAGTTCGGCCCCGAGCCGGGGCGCCGGCTGGGCGTGCTGGTGGACCACCTGGTGCCCGGCTCCAAGGAGAGCAGGATCGCCGCCGAGATCACCTCGCCGGACGTGCTCGTGGTGGGGCATCCGTACATCGACATCTGGCAGGCGGTCAAACCCTCCGTGCTGCGCATCCCCGCCTGGCCGGACGTGCCGCGCGGGGTGCCGTGGAAGGAGGGCGTGATCGCGGCCCTGGGCTGGCGGACGGAGCCGGCGCAGGCCTGGCGGCGCATTCTCGGCGCCGTCTCGACGTACACGGACCTGGAGCCGGAACTGCTCGGCCGGGTCGAGGAACTGATCGACTTCGTTACGGAGGCACCATGAGCCAGGACCCGCCCCAGCCGCCGCCCGATGACGACGCCACCAAGAAGATCTCCGCGGCCGACATCCAACCTCCGGCGTCCGGCCCCCAGCCCGGCTACGGGCAGCAACCCGGCTCACAGCCGTCCTACGGCCAGCAGCCCAGCTCCCAGCCGGGGTACGGGCAGCAACCCGGCTCTCAGCCCGGGTACGGCCAGCAACCCGGCTACGGTCAACAGCCCGGGTATGGCCAGCAGCCCGGCTCACAGCCGGGTTACGGGCAGCAACCCGGATACGGGCAGCAGAACCCGTCCGGTCAGCAGCTCCCCTACGGGCAGCAGCCCAGCTCGATCCCGAACTACGGCCAGCCCGGTCCCAGCCAGCCCAACTACGGTCAAGCGGGCTACGGGCAAGCGGGCTACGGTCAGCCCGGTCACGGCGGTCAGCCCGGCTACGGGCAGCCCCACGGTTACGCTCCCGGCCGTGGCGAGCCGTACGTCCCCGGCAGGTTCGGCCCCCGCCCCGGCACCGACGACACCACCATGGCGATGCTGTCGCACCTGCTCGGCCTGCTGGTCTCGTGGATCGGCCCGCTGATCATCTACCTGATGAAGAAGGACGAGTCCCCCTATGTCCGGGACCAGGCGGCGGAGGCGCTGAACTTCCAGATCACGATGTTCATCGGCTACCTCGTCGCGGGCATCCTGACGGTCATCTTCATCGGCGTCCTGCTGCTGCCGGTCATCTGGGTGCTGTCCCTGATCTTCCACATCCAGGCCGCCGTGGCCAGCAACAAGGGGCAGCCGTACCGCTACCCGTTCTCCATCCGGATGATCACCTGAACCCCCTCATACCAGGAGGTCCCTGACGAGGGCGTCGGCGAGCAACCGGCCCTGGAGGGTGAGCACCATCAAGCCGGCCTTGAACGGCTCGGGCTCCAGCAGCCCGCGCGCCAGGGCGCTCGCCACGGCCGGGCGGGCGGCCGGCGCCACCCGCGCCAGCGGGTAGCCGGAGGCCAGCCGCAGCTCCAGCATCAGCCGCTCGGCGTCGCGGTCGTCCTGGCCGAGCACCTCGCGCGCGTGGGCGGGCGAGGCGCCGCCGGACAGCCGTTGCGCGTAGGCGGCCGGATGTTTGACGTTCCACCAGCGGGTGCCGCCGACGTGGCTGTGCGCGCCGGGGCCGGCCGCCCACCAGTCGCCGCCGGTCCAGTAGAGCAGGTTGTGCCGGCAGCGGGCGGCGTCGTCCACCGCCCAGTTGGACACCTCGTACCAGTGCAGACCGGCACTGGAGAGCAGTTCGTCGGCGATCAGGTAGCGGTCGGCGGCCACGTCGTCGTCGGGCATGGGCAGCTCGCCGCGCCGGATCCTGGCCGCCAGGCGGGTGCCCTCCTCGACGATCAGCGAGTACGCCGACACGTGGTCGGGGCCGGCCTCGATCGCCGCGGACAGCGAGGCCCGCCAGTCGTCGTCGGTCTCACCCGGAGTGCTGTAGATCAGATCGAGGTTGACGTGATCGAACCCGGCCTGCCTGGCCTCCTTGACCGCCGCCGCGGCCCGGCCCGGCGTGTGCTGCCGGTCGAGGACCCGCAGCACGTGCTCGCGCGCGCTCTGCATGCCGAAGCTGATCCGGTTGAACCCGCCGTGACGCAGCTTCTCCAGGGACGACGGATCGACCGACTCGGGATTGGCCTCCGTGGTGACCTCCGCCCCAGGCGCCAGCCCGAACTCGGAGTCGATCGCGGCCAGGATCCTGGCCAGGTCCTCGGGCGGCAGCAGCGTGGGCGTGCCCCCGCCGAAGAACACCGTCTCCACCGGCAGCTCGGTGCCGCCCAGGACGCGGCGGGCCAGGCGGATCTCCGTCACGACCGTGTCGGCGTAGTCGTGGTGGGACGCGCCGGGGCCGAGCTCGGCGGCGGTGTAGGTGTTGAAGTCGCAGTAGCCGCAGCGGGTCACGCAGAACGGCACGTGCACGTAGAAGCCGAACGGGCGCTCGCCGAGGCCCAGGAGGGCGCTGTCGGGCAGTTCGCCCGTGGTGGGCGCGGGATCGCCGTCAGGCAGGGTGGATGGCACACCTACCAGTGTGCCCGCCTCCCAAGAGTGCTCCAATCCGACTGCAAGTCAGGACATGTCAACTGATGTGATACCAGCGAAGGGAGAAACACCATGGCGGGCATCGGCATCGTGGGGGCGGGGATCTCGGGGCTCACCCTCGCTCTGCGGCTGCAGCAGCTCGGCGTCGAGACCACGCTCTACTGCGAGCGCGGGGCCGAGTCGATCCGTACGGGGCGGCTGCCCAACACGGTGGCCAGGATGGGCCACACGCAGGAACGGGAGCGGGAGCTGGGCAGCGCCCACTTCCGCGACCCCGCGTGCCTCATGAACTCCGCCACGCTCTCGATCAAGGGCGATCCGCCGCTGGAGTTCACCGGCTACGTGAGCGAGCCGTTCCACGCCGTCGACTTCCGGCTGCTGCTGCCCGCGTTCATGGACGACTACGCCGGACGGGGCGGCGAGATCGTGCCGGCCGCCACGGAACCGGACGCGGCGCAGGTGGATCGCTGGTCGCGGGGACACGAGCTGATGGTGGTGGCGGCGGGACGGCGTTCGGTGGCCGAGCTCTTCCCGCGCGATCCGGCGCGCTCCCCGTACGACCGGCCGCAGCGCAGGCTGGCCGCCGGGCTCTACCACGGCATCGACCTGCCTGCCGCCTTCTCCAACAACATCGCCGGCGGGGTGGGCGAGATCTTCCGCCTGCCGATGATGACGCGGGAGGGCGTCGTCTCCACCCTGCTCGTCGAGGCGATCCCCGGCGGCCCGCTGGAGCCGGTCACCCACATGCCGTGGAACGAGGTCTCCGCCGCCCTGCCCGGTCTGATCCGCGAGTACGCGCCGCGGCTGGCCGAAGGGCTGAACCCGGCCGAGTTCGGCCTGCTGGGGCCCGACGACCTGCTGCAGGGCGCGATCACGCCCACCGTACGCCGGCCGGTGGCCGAGCTGCCCGGCGGCCGGATCGCGCTGGCCGTCGGCGACGCCTGGATCGTCAACGACCCGATCACCGGCCAGGGCGCGAACCTGGGCTCCAGATGCGCCTGGATCGCGGCCGACGCCATCGCGGCCGGCGGCCCGTACGACGCCGCGTTCGCCCACGCCACGGCCGAGCGGATGTGGGAGGCGGCGGCGCCGGTCACCGACTGGACGAACGCGTTCCTGCAGCCGCCGCCCGAGCACGTCGCGCGGCTGCTGCTGGCCGCCGCCACCAGGCAGGACCTCGCCGATCTGGTGGTGTCGCTGTTCGCCGACCCCGCGTTCGCCTGGAGCCTGCTGTCCTCGCCCGAAGAGGTCGCGCGGGTCGTTGACGGGGAACAGAAGCCGCTCTACGATCGCGTCTAACTTATAGGAAAGTTTCCTATATAAAGCTGCGCAGTCCCCGGGAGCCGCTCCGTGCGTAAGAAGGTCCTGATCACACTGTCGCTCTTACTCGGCCTCTCGGCGCTCGCCGTGCCCGCCGAGGCCCATACCGGCTTCAAGCGGGTCGCGTACTTCATCCAATGGGGCATCTACGGCCGGAACTACCACGTCAGGGACATGGACGTCTCCGGCGCCGCCGCCAAGCTCACCCATCTCAACTACGCGTTCGGCTTCGTGAACGCCGAGGGCGCCTGCTACTCGGCCGACCCGTGGGCGGACTGGCAGCGTCCCGTACCGGCCGAGCAGAGCGTGGACGGGGTCGCCGACGCCCCGGGTCAGGCGCTCAACGGCAACCTCAACCAGCTGCGCAAGCTCAAGGCCAAGCACCGCGGGCTCAAGGTGATGATCTCGCTCGGCGGCTGGACCGGCTCCGCGCACTTCTCCGACGCCGTCCTCACCCCCGAGTCCCGCTCCGCGCTGGCGGCCTCCTGCATCGACCTGTGGCTGCGCGGCAACCTGCCGGGGCTGGAGCCGGGCGCGGGGGCCGACGTGTTCGACGGCATCGACCTGGACTGGGAGTGGCCGGGCTCGTCCGGCGCCGACGGCAACGTCATCAGACCGGAGGACAAGCGCAACTTCACGCTCTTCGTCCGCGAACTGCGCAAGCAGCTCACCGCGTACTCGGCCAAGGCCCAGCTCACCGCCTTCCTCCCGGCCGCCGCCGCCAAGATCGACGCCGGCTTCGAGGTCCGCGACGTCTTCCGGCAGCTCGACTTCGCCACCGTCCAGGGTTACGACCTGCGCGGCTCGTGGGAGCCCAGGACCGGCCACAACGGCAACCTGCTCACCGACCGGCGCGACCCGAACCCGGTCAGGTACAGCGTCGACCAGACCGTACGCGACTACCTCTCCCGTGGGGCGCCGGCCCGCAAGCTCGTGGTCGGCGTGCCCGCGTACGGCCAGGGCTGGACCGGCGTCACCGGCGGCGGCAACGGCCTCTACCAGCCCGCCACCGGCCCCGCCCCCGGCAAGTGGGCCCCCGGCACCGAGGACTACAAGGACCTCCTCACCAAACCCGGCAAACGCCACCGCGACCTGCGCACGGGGACGATGTGGCTGTACGACGGCAACGAGTTCTGGTCGTACGACGACCCGGCGGTGATGCTGCAGAAGGCGGCCTACATCCGATTGAAGGGGCTGGGCGGCTCGATGATGTGGTCCATCGACCAGGACGACTCCCGCGCCTCCCTAACCACCGCTTTGTACTCAATCCTCCGCTGACCCCCAGGCCGCGCCCACCCGCCCAAGGCCCTCGGGCGCGGCCTCCCCACCTGTCCCAGTCGCGACCTACGCCCCACACCCGGACACACGATCTACCCCACGGGTCCGGACCCGCGACTACCCCACACCTCCGAACACGACCGCCTCCCCGCAACCAGGCACGACGAAGCGAGGCCCTCCGACCACACTCCAACCACGCCCCTGGCGACACAGCCGGCCACACCCGCCCCCAGCCAGGCGCTACCAAGCAGGCGCGACCCGACCACACCCTCGGCGACGCAACCGGACCCACCCAGACCACCACGGCGAGCCACCAGGGCGGGCCAGGCACAACCCAACCCCACTCCCGGGCACGACCTGGCCGGCGCGGTTACACGCCCAGCAACATCCTGACCACGCCGCCAGGCGCAGCCCGACCGCGCGACCACACTCGACGGGACCGCACGACAGGGCTCAGCGCGGCCACACGCCGGGCCCAAGTTGACCACACAACCGGGTGCTGCCGATGGCCCGGGCGGACGCTCCACCCCAGGGTGGAGATTCGGGGGCTCAACCCGCGGGTCGATCCGGTTTCGGGGGCGTCTGCCTACGGTCGGACCTCGTGAACACCGTGGAGATTTCCCTTCTCGTCCTTCTCGCCCTCTCGCTCGCCGTCTACCGACAGACCCGAACCCGGCCCGCCGCCCGCGTGACGGGAACCCTCGTCACCGCCGCCGCCCTGGTGGTGCTCGGCTTCACGTCCGGCGGGCTCTTCGACACCGGGCAGCCCGCACTCAGCCTGGCCCTCTTCGCCGTGGAAGCGGTCGCCGCCGTGGCGCTCGGCGCGTGGCGTGCGAGCAGCGTGCGCGTCTGGCTCGACGACGCCGGCATCGCCTGGGCGAAGGCCACCGTCTGGACGCTGCTGGCATGGCTGGTCTCGATCGCGACCCGGGTCGGCCTCTACTTCGTGGGAACGGCCGTCGGGCTGTCCGTCTCGACCGGCGGAGCCCTGCTGTTCCTCGGCCTCACGCTCGGCACCCAGGCGTACCTCGTCGCACGCCGGGGCCGTGCGCTGACCGGCGACCGGATACTTTCGAAGGGTGATGCGTGAGCTGTCCAGGTTCGTCCCGGTCGCGTTGCGGCTGGGGGTGATCGTGCTGCTGATCGTGGCGCTGGCGCGGGAGACACCCGCGCCGGGCCTGACCGGTATGTCGCTGGTCGTCACCCTGCTGACCGTCGCTCTGGCCCTCTCCCTCCTCGCCGCCCTGCTCCTGTCACGCCCTTGGAGCCTCCCCCGTAGGAAGAACGTGGGCTTCCTCCCCGCCACACAGACCAGCACGAGCACCGCCATCCGCACCACCACCACCACCACCACCGGCGCCGGCGCTGGCACCGGCATCGGCATCGGCATCGGTGAGAGCCCGCCGGCCGGACGTCCGCTTCCGGCCGAAGGGGAGAGCACACGCCCGCGCCGGTTCACCGGGGATCCGTTCCCAGCCTCGGGGCGCACCATCCGCGCACCCTCGCCGGCCGGACGTTCCCTCCCAGCCACGGGGCGGACCCCAAGCACCCAGTTCCCGCCCAGCCTTTCCGGCGTCTGGCGGACCGAAAGCACCCGCTTTCCGGCCGGCCTTTCCGCCGCCTGGCGAACCCTACGCACCCGCCTGCTCGGCGCATGGCGGACCCTGCGCATACGCGTCCCGACCGGCCTTTCCGGCGTGTGGCGCAGCGTGCGCACCCGCTTTCCGGCCAGCCGGCCGAACGCGTGGCGCAGCGTACGCGCGGACCAGCCGTCCGGGCGTTCTCTCCCAGCCGCTTGGCGGAGGATGCGCCGGCCAGGGGTGAGCATGTCGCAGCTCGCCACGACGATCGCGCTCAGCCTCGGGGTGCTCCTCTCCATCGCCCTGAACTCGATCACCCACAGCGGGGCCACGATCGGCTCGCTGCTCGTGTGCGTCAGCCTGGCGGTGAGCCGCCTGACCTTGGCGCGGTCGCTGGCGGTCGCGTTGCTGGCCGTCGCCGGGCTGATCGTCGCAGGCGGGATCTCCGGCGCGCCGGTCCAGGACCTCACGCTCATCCTCAGCGTCTGCCTGATCTTCCTGGTCACGTACGCCGGCAAACAGCGCAAAGCCGCCAGAGCCGCCGAGGCGAGGGAGGCCGTGCTCGCGGAGAGAGCCAGGATCGCCAGGGAGATCCACGACATCCTGGCCCACTCCCTGTCCGCCCAGCTCGTCCACCTCGAAGGCGCCAAGCTGCTGCTGCGCGCGGAACGTACGGCCGAGGCGCTCGACCGCGTCACCCACGCCCGCGACCTGGCCAAGTCGGGGCTGGAGGAGGCCGGCCGGGCGGTGTCGGCGCTGCGCGAGGATCCTCCTGAACTGCCCGTGGCGCTGCGCTCGCTCGCGGAGAACTTCGAGAGCACCACCCACAGACCCTGCACGCTGCGCATCTCGGGCCCGGAGCGCCGGCTCTCTCCTGAGACGGAGCTCGCGATGCTGCGCACCGCGCAGGAGGCCCTCACGAACGTACGCCGCCACGCGCCCGGCAGCCCGGCCGAGGTCGAGCTCGACTTCGGCCCGGCCTGGTGCGACCTGCGAGTCATCAGCCCCACCTCCGCCGGAACGGAACCGCCCAGGACGCGGTCACCTGAGCCGAATCCCCCCGAGCCGGGGCTACCTGAGCCCAGGCCGTCTGAGCCGGAATCGCCCGGGTCGGGGCCGCCCGAGCCCAGGCCGTCTGAGCCGGGATCACCCGAACCGGGGCCGCCCGAACCGGGATCGCCCCAGACTGGGTCACCCGGGACGGAATCACCCGGGAGCGGGTATGGACTGGTGGGGATGCGCGAGCGTGCCGAGCTGCTCGGTGGCACGCTGTCGGCGGGCGAACGCGACGGCGTCTTCCTGGTGCACCTGAGGGTGCCGGCATGAGCCGTTCTTCTCGCGAGCACGGCTCCCCCTTCGCTCCTCCTTCTCCTCGCGTCGGATCCCGCGCCCCGATCGGCACCGCGACCAGGGACGGCGATGCGGCCGAGGACGGCTGGGCATGGGGGCGAGGCATGAGCGGCGGCGTCGTCAGTGGCTGGATCGGCATCGAAGGGAACGGGATCATGGGGAAGTTCCTCCGGTGATCAGAGTGGTGGTGGTCGACGACCAGGCGGTGGTGCGTGAGGGGCTGGTGCTGCTGCTCGGGCTGTTGCCGGGGATCGAGGTGGTCGGGTCGGCGGGCGACGGTGAGGCCGCGTTGCGGCTGGTCGGCGCGGAGTCGCCGGACGTGGTGCTGATGGACCTGCGCATGCCGCGCATGGACGGTGTGGAGGCGACCGGACGCATCCGCGCCGCCCACCCCGGGACTCAGGTCGTCGTGCTCACCACGTATTCGGACGACGAGTCGGTCTTCGCGGCGCTGCGTGCGGGCGCGCGAGGGTTTCTCACCAAGGACGCGGACGCCGACGACATCGCCTCGGCCGTGGCCACGGTGATGCGCGGCGACGCCCAGCTCGACCCCACGGTGCAACGCCGTCTCCTGGACACGATCTCCCCTCCCTCACCGGACCACACCAGCCCACCGGACCGCACCACCTCCCAGCCGCCCCCCGACAAGAAGCCTGGCAAGACGCCCGGCGAGGCGCTCGACAAGACGCTCGGCAAGACGGCCGGCGAGACCCCTTACGAGACGGCCGACGAGTCGGCCCACCAAGCGGGCAGGGCGAAACCCGGTCCGGCGGATCGCCGGGGCGGCGAGGCGCCGGACGGGCTGACTCCGCGCGAGAGCGAGGTGCTGGCCCTCATCGCCGAGGGCCTGTCGAACGCCGAGATCGCCCTGCGCCTCTACATCACCGAAGCCACCGTCAAGACGCACATCAACAACCTCTTCGCCAAGGCCCGCCTCAGGGACCGGGCCCAGGCCGTCACGTACGCCTACCGTCACGGCCTGGCCGGCCCGCATTGAGCTGCGACTCCTCGTCGAACCCGGCCAGCTGTAACAACGTCTCCAGGGCCGCCTGCCTGGTCTCCTCGACCGAGTCGCCCCGTTCGCCGAAACACTCGGCCGCCACGTCGAGCAGCGCCGTGACCACGGCCGCGTCGGGGTAGGGCACGTCCACGAGGACGGTGCCGTCGTCACCCTCCTCGCCTTCGCCCACATGCAGCTTCAGCAGCCGCCGCGCCTCCTCGGCCACAGCCACCCCCAGCACCGCGGCACGCTCGAATCGCTCAGAAGCAATCACGTCACCCTCCAGTCGCACAGGTGTTCGGAATGCAAAGGTAGAGGGTGGCACCGACAGAATCCCTTGCGTCGCCGGGGATCCCGCCCTTTGGCGCCTCTCGGACCGCGTCATCACGCACGCCGCGCCCGGCCCCCGTTCGACTCCCGCCAAGCCCCGTTCTGCTCTCGCCGAACCCGGAGGAGGCCGTTGCGCGCTCCCCCGAAACGATGGATACGCTCGTACGATGCACGACCCGATCATCACCACCGACAACCTCACGGTCGAGCTGGGCGGCAACCCCGTGCTCCGGGACCTGCGCCTGACCGTCTCCCCCGGCGAGATCGTGGCGGTGGTGGGCCCCAACGGCTCGGGCAAGTCCACCCTCCTGCGCTGCCTGGCCGGTCTCCAGCCGGCCACCTCCGGAGAGATCCGGGTGTTCGGCGAGCCCCCTGCCGACGACGCCGCCTTCTGGGGGCGCGTCGCGTTGCTGGCTGACGAGCCCGCTTGGTATCCGGGGCTCACGGCGCGCGAACATCTGGAGCTGATGGGAGCCGTGCACGCCCGTCCCAGGATGTCGGTGGACGCGGCGATGGAGGCGTTCGCGCTGACGGAGCGGGGCGACGCGCCGCCGCTGAACCTGTCCACCGGCCAGCGCCAGCGCCTCTGCCTGGCCGCCGCGCTGCTGCGGCCGAGCACGTTGCTGCTGCTGGACGAGCCGGAGCGCGGCCTGGACGCCGCCTTCCGCGACCGCCTGACCGGCCTGCTCGCCGCGTACGCGGACGAGGGCGGCACCGTCGTCATGGCCACCCACGACGAGGGCCTGGCCGCCGGAGCCCGGCAGATCTCTCCTGCGGGGGTGGGCGCGTGAGCGGGCCGGAGGTGAGCGTGCGGACGGTGCGGGCCTACCTCCGCTCGCGCGGCCGCGCCCCCGCCACGATGATCGACCGCTACGCCGCCGTCTTCGGCATGGCCATGATCGTGGCCGTGCTCGGACGCCCGCTGTCCGGCCTGCTCACCGGCCTGGCCGGGCCGATCGACCCGGTGCGGGCCGGCGCGGGTGCGGCGCTGCTCGCGCTCGCCGTGGCGGGCTTCCTGGCGGCGGCCCGCGCGGCGGGGCCTGTCCTGCTGCCCGCCGCGGACGCGTCCTGGCTGCTGCTCTCCCCGCTGAACCGGCGCCACCTCCTCGGCCGGACGGCCCGCGCGCTGGGTGTGATCGCCCTGGTGGCGGGCGTGCTGCTGGGCGTGGGGCTGCTGGCCGTGCTGGGCGCGCCCGACCAGCTCGGGTGGCGGCTGGTCGGCGCACTGGTGCTCGGCGTCTCCGCGACGGCGGGCGGGCTGGCGCTGGCCGTGCTCGGGCAGGTCTCCCAGCCCTGGCAGATCTGGCTGACCAGCGCGATGGCGGTGCTGCTGGTGCTGGCCGTGGTGGCGGTGAGCGGGCAGCTCCGTACGGTGGTGACGATCGCCGCGAGCGCTCCTCTCACCGCCCTGGCCGCCGCCGCGTCGGGGGCCGCGGTGCTCTCGGCCCTGCTGGTACGGCGGGCATGGACCTCCCTCGACCGTATCCCCACCCGCACCCTCGCGAACGCCTCGACCAGGGCCGGCCATGTGGCGCGGGCGACCGTCTCCCTCGACCCCGGCGCGCTCACCTGGATCGCCGAGGACAACCGCTGGCGGGCCAGGCGGCTCACCTCCAGGCGGTGGCCGTCGCTGCCCGCGCCGTTCGCGCTGGCCTGGCACGACTGGCGCAAGCTGGCCCGCACGCCGGGACGGCTGGCGGCCGTCGCGGCGACGACGGCACTGCCCGCGGTGCTGGCTCAGGCGGGCGGCCCGCCGGTGGCGCTGGGGGCGGCCGTGCTGGCCGGCGCGCTGGCCGTGGCCTCGTTGGGTACGTCGGGCGCCCGCAGGGACGCCGACAACCCGGCCCTGGCCAGGCTCATCGGCGTGGGCCGCCGCCCGGCGCTGGCGGCCCGCGCGGCCCTGCCCGCCCTGCTGGCCGGCGTCTGGGCGGCCACCGCCCTCACCGCCCTGACCCTGGCCGTCCCCGCAACGCTGCAGACGGCGGCAGCGGGAGCCGGGGCGTGGTGGGCGCTGGGGCTGCTGGCCGGGCCCGCACTGGCCGCCGCCTCACTGCGGATGGCCAGACGCGCCCCGGTCGACCACTCCATGCCGGTTCTCGACACCCCCGGCGGCGCCATCCCGACCGGCCCGCTGCTCTGGGCGGCCACCGGCCCCGACCTGGCCCTGCTCGGCTGCCTCCCCACCGCGACGGCACTGTTCACGCAGCCGGCCGTGCTGACCCCGTTCCTGATCGCTCAGGCTGCCATGGGTGCGGTGGTGCTCATGGGGTACGTGTGGCGGACGGGTCGGATGAGGTAAGACCTCGCTCGGCAAGCGGGGTCAGGTGACGTAGACGTCGCTGGGCACGCCTCCGTACGGGATCGTCCGGTCCTTCTTCATGCCGATCCGCTCGGCCACCCGGCGCGAGGGCAGGTTGATGTCCCTGATCACCGCGACGACCTGCCCCAGCCCTTCGCCGACGTCGAGGGCGGCCCTGGCCAGCTCGACCGCGTACCCCTTGCCCCAGGCGGCGGGGCGGAAGCGGTAGTACAGGTTCAGCACCTCGCGCCCGTCCACGATCGCGCGGCGCAGCCCGCCGAACCCGAGCACGAGCGGCTCGTCCAGCGGCCGCGCCGCCCAGTAGCCGATCCCCCGCTCCTCCCAGTCGGCCAGCCACAGGTCGAGCATGGCGCGGCTGGACTCCGGGTCGGTCACGGGGCCGCTCGGGTGGTAGACGCTCGTCCGCGGGTCGGCGTGAATCTCGTGGACGGCGTCCAGATCGTCGACCGTGACCCGAGATAGGACCATACGCGCCGTATGTACCACTTCCATGCTTTCAGCGTATCCGCCGCCATCGAGATGGCGATCGGACGAAGGCAGCGCAAAGGGCCTCCGGCGATGAACACCAGAGGCCCTCGGCCCGCAGGGGCTACTTCTTGGCCTTGTCGGCGCTGCCGTCGGTGGAGAGCGCGGCGACGAAGGCCTCCTGGGGCACCTCGACCCGGCCGACCATCTTCATCCGCTTCTTGCCCTCCTTCTGCTTCTCCAGCAGTTTGCGCTTACGGGAGATGTCACCGCCGTAACACTTGGCCAGGACGTCCTTGCGGATGGCCCTGATGTTCTCGCGGGCGATGACCCTGGCCCCGATGGCGGCCTGGATGGGCACCTCGAACTGCTGCCGCGGGATCAGCTCGCGCAGCTTCTTGGCCATGTCGACGCCGTAGCCGTAGGCCTTGTCCTTGTGCACGATGGCGCTGAAGGCGTCGACCGCCTCGCCCTGCAGCAGGATGTCGACCTTGACCAGCTCGGCCTCCTGCTCGCCGGCGGGCTCGTAGTCGAGCGAGGCGTAGCCGCGGGTGCGCGACTTGAGCTGGTCGAAGAAGTCGAAGATGATCTCGCCGAGCGGCAGCGTGTAGCGGATCTCGACCCGGTCCTCCGACAGGTAGTCCATGCCGAGGAGCTGGCCGCGCCGCCCCTGGCAGATCTCCATGATCGCCCCGATGAACTCGGACGGCGCCAGGATCGTGGACTTGGTGACCGGCTCGAAGACCTGCGCGATCTTGCCCCCGGTGGGGAACTCCGACGGGTTGGTGACGGTGAGCTCTTTCCCGTCCTCCATGACCACGCGGTAGACCACGTTGGGCGCGGTGGAGATCAGCGACAGCCCGAACTCCCGCTCCAGCCGCTCGCGCACGATCTCCATGTGCAGCAGCCCGAGGAAGCCGACGCGGAAGCCGAACCCGAGCGCCGCCGAGGTCTCCGGCTCGTAGACCAGCGCGGCGTCGTTGAGCTGGAGCTTGTCGAGCGCCTCGCGCAGCTCGGGATATTCGTCGCCGTCGATCGGGTAGAGGCCGGAGAACACCATCGGCTTGGGGTGCTCGTAGCCCGCCAGCATGTCCGTGGCGGACTTGACCGCGGAGGTGACGGTGTCGCCGACCCGCGACTGGCGCACGTCCTTGACGCCGGTGATCAGGTAGCCCACCTCGCCCACGCCCAGGCCCAGGTCGGCGACCTTGGGCTCTGGTGAGATGACGCCGATCTCCAGCGTCTCGTGGGTGGCGTTGGTGGACATCATCAGGATGCGCTCGCGCTTGCCCAGGTGGCCGTCGAACACCCGGACGTAGGTGACCACGCCGCGGTAGGTGTCGTAGACGGAGTCGAAGATCAGCGCCCGGGCGGCCGCGTCGGCGACGCCGACGGGCGGGGGCACGGTCTGCACGACGTGGTCGAGCAGCTCACGCACGCCCACGCCGGTCTTGCCGGACACCTTGAGCACGTCGGACGGGTCGCAGCCGATCAGCCCCGCGAGCTCCTCGGCGAACTTCTCCGGCTGCGCGGCGGGCAGGTCGATCTTGTTGAGCACGGGGATGATGTGCAGGTCGGCGCTCATGGCCAGGTAGAGGTTGGCCAGCGTCTGCGCCTCGATGCCCTGGGCCGCGTCGACCAGCAGGATCGCGCCCTCGCACGCCTGCAGCGACCGGGACACCTCGTAGGTGAAGTCGACGTGCCCGGGGGTGTCGATCATGTTGAGCACGTGACCGTCCCACGGCAGCCGCACCGCCTGCGACTTGATCGTGATGCCCCGTTCGCGCTCGATGTCCATCCTGTCGAGGTATTGGGCACGCATGGAACGGTCGTCGACCACGCCGGTGATCTGCAGCATGCGGTCGGCAAGCGTCGACTTGCCATGGTCGATGTGCGCGATGATGCAGAAGTTGCGGATCAACGCGGGGTCGGTCTGGCCAGGCTGAGTGCGCACCGAAGTCCGTTTCGACAGGGTTGAGGTAGAGCAGTCTTTTATGGTGACATGCCCGGGTGATAGCCCGGACCGTCATCCGCCGCGGCCTGCGCCTGGTCGCGCTGGCCTTGGCCGTCGTAGTCGCGCTGGTCGGCCTCCTCGCCGTGGCGCTCCGCCTCCAGTTTACCGGTGCCCCGGCGGCCTGGGCGAAGAGCACGGGCAACGACGCCCTCTGGCTGGGCCACGCGTGGGTCGACGGCCGCCGCACGGAGCACGACGTGGAACTGCTCGCGGTACGGCTGCGCGCCACGGGCATCAAGGACGTGTACGTCCACTCGGGCCCCTTCGAGTACGACGGCCGATTAGATCCCGCTAAATACCCCAATGCCGGAAATTTCATCTCTTGGATGCGGGAGCGGCTGCCCGGGATCCGCATCTCCGCCTGGCTCGGCCAGACCGTCGACGCGGACCTCGACGACCACCTCGACCTCGACGACCCGAAGTCCCGCGAGAACGTCCTGGCCGGCGTGGCCGCCGTCATGAAGACCGGCTACGACGGCATCCACTACAACTTCGAGCCGATCGGCGACGCGGACACGGAGTTCCTCGACCTGCTCGACCGGACCAGGCAGTTCACGAAGCTCCTGTCCGCCTCCACCCCGCAGATCGAGCCGTACCCGGGCATGCGCCTGACCGCCAGAGCCCTGCTGGGTCACGACAAGTACTGGTCCGAGGGATATTTCAGTGAAGTCGTGCACCGGGTGGACCAGGTGGCCGTCATGACGTACGACTCCTACACCCCGCTGCAGTCGCTCTACGGCGGCCACGTGGCCCGCCAGGCCCGCCTCGCCCTGGACCTGGTACCCGCCGGGAAGTCCCTGGTCATCGGCGCCCCCGCCTACCACGACCACGGGGTAGCATGGCTGGACGCCGCCGAGAGCGTCGAGATGACGGCCGAGGGCGCCAGGCTGGCGCTGTCCGGGCACGGCCGTCGCGAGCGGTTCGGGCTGGCCCTCTACGTGGACTTCGCGGCCACGGAAAAGGATTGGCACGAGTACATGACACGATGGCGTTGATTTGAGCAGCGGCCTGGGTTATTGGTAGCCTGGGCAACTGCGTGTGGCGCGCCCTCTCTCGAGCCCGCGCGCCCCGTCCAATCACTTCAGACTTCACCGAGGCTTCTTCGTGGCGAACATCAAGTCCCAGATCAAGCGCAACAAGCAGAACGAGAAGGCTCGTCTGCGCAACAAGGCAGTCAAGTCCTCGCTGAAGACTGCCGTCCGCAAGTTCCGCGAGGCCGCCGAGCAGGGCGACGTCGAGCAGGCCGCAGCCCTTCAGCGGGTCGCCGCCCGTCAGCTCGACAAGGCCGTCAGCAAGGGCGTCATCCACAAGAACCAGGCCGCCAACCGCAAGTCCGCGATCGCCAAGCAGGCCGCGGCCCTGGCCGCCAAGTAAGCGCGACCGGATCAGCAACGCCGCACTCCACGTCGGAGTGCGGCGTTCTTGTTTTTGTCGGGACTTTGTCACGGTTTCGATATCACACTGCCGTATCGGGTGAGTCACCGTTGCAAAGATCGCCTTGCCCCTCGCTCCGCGCGTGCTCGAAAGTGCACTAAACGGGGTTAAGGGGGGACATATGCGGGGGCCGCTCGTCGTCAAACGGGCGTTCAGCGAGCCGTTGCTCCTGCTGGCCGCGTTCGGGTCGATCCTGCTCGCCACGACCACGCTCGTGGCGCTGACCATGTACGCCTCCTCCATCGCCGAAGCCGGTGTCCGCCGGACGATGGAGACCGCCTCGTACGAGCAGACCGCCGTCACCATCAGCGCCTCCGTGACCGCGGAGACGTTCCCGAAGTACGACGCCTCCATCCGCGCCGAGCTCGCCAAGGCCTACCCCAGCACGCCCGCCGTCACCACCAGTCTGCGCTCCGACTCCTACACCATGCCGGGCCAGGAGGACAGGAAGCTGCCCGAGCTGCTCAGGTTCGGCAGCTACGACGGCCTCGACCAGCAGGCCAGGCTGGTCTCAGGCACGTGGCCCAAGCCTGCGCCCGAGCCGGGACCCAAGCCGGGGAACGACCCGGTCGAGGCGGTGCTCTCACTGTCGGCGGCCACGGCGACCGGGTTCGAGGTGGGCCACGAGTACACCGTGCGGGGCCGGCTCGACCCGCGGCCGGTCAAGGTCCGCGTGGTCGGCGTCTTCCAGCTCGACGACCCGTTCGGCGCACGATGGGCGGGCGAGCAGCTGCTCAGCACGGGCCTCGAGCGCCGCGACTTCACCACGTACGGGCCGCTGATGGTCGCGCGTGAGACGTTCGTCGGCCGGTTCGCGACCAGCGTCAACGCGACCTGGGCCGCCGTGCCCGACCTGCGCGCCATCACGCCGGAACGGCTGCGCCCGCTGGCCGGCGCCGTCGCGGACCTGGGCGACCGGCTCAAGGCCGCCGGGTGCACCGGCTGCGAGACGGCCAGCCGCCTGCCCGAGATGCTCACCCAGCTCGACACCGCCTCGCTGGTGGCCCGCTCCACCATGCTGATCCCGGTGCTGCAACTGCTGTTGCTGGCCGCGTACGCGCTGATGCTGACCGCGCGGCTGCTGGCCGACCACCGCCGCATGGAGGTGGCGCTGCTGCGCTCGCGCGGCGCGGGCACCATGCGGCTGGCCGCGCTGGCCGGCGGCGAGGCGCTGCTGGTGGCTCTGCCCTGCGCGATCGTGGCGCCGTTCCTCGGGCCGCCGCTGCTCGCGCTGGTCACCATGCTGCCCTGGATCAGGGCCTCGGGCGTGCGGCTCGCGCCGGTCGCGGACCTGGGCACGTTCCTCGTGTCGTCCGGCGTGGCGCTGGCCGCGGCCGTGCTGCTCATGCTGCCCGCCCTGGCCGGCGCGCGGCGCACGTACGTGGAGGAGCAGTCGGCGCGCGGACGCGGCGGCGGGCGCGGGCTGATCGAACGGGCGGGCGCCGACCTGGCGCTGCTGGTCGTGGCCGGACTGGCCATCTGGCAGCTCCAGCGCTACGGCGCGCCCGTGACCACCACCGCGCAGGGCGGGCTGGGCATCGACCCGCTGATCATCTCCGGGCCCGCGCTGGCCCTGCTCACCGGCGGCATGCTGGGGCTGCGGCTGGTGCCGCGCGTGTCCAGGCTGGCCGAACGGGTGACGTCCAGACGGCCCGCCCTCGCCCCCGCGCTGGGCGCCTGGCAGGTCAGCCGGCGGCCGCTCAAGTACGCCGGCCCCGCGCTGCTGCTCACCATGGCCGTCGCGATCGGCATCGTCTCCCTGGCCACCACCGCCACCTGGCGTTCCTCGCAGCTCGACCAGGCCCGGCACCAGGCGGGCGCCGACCTGCGGCTGTCGGGACCGCCGGACGGGCCCGAGCTGGGCGCGCTCGGGCGCGGCACCGCGTTCACCACCCTGCCTGGACTCACCGCCGCCTCCCCCGGATACCGGGGCCAGAGCGAGGTCGGTGGCGAGAACGCGCTGCTGCTCACGCTCGACGCCGGGAAGATGGGGGAGCTTTTCCACCTTCGTCCAGATCTGTCGGCGCAGACGACCGCCGAGCTGTCGCGGGGTCTGGCCGGCGACGTCGCGGGCAAGCTCGACCTGCCCGGCCGGCCCACCACACTCAGCCTGGCCGCCCGGGTGAGCACGGACCTGCCGCTGCGGCTCGTCCTGTCCGACGCCCTCGGCGTGTGGCGGGAGGTCTCGCTCGGCGTGCTCAAGGCGGGCGAGAACCAGGTCGACGTGGACCTCCGGGCCCTGGCCGGGCGGAGCGGGGCGCTGTCGTACCCGATCTCGCTGCGCGGCCTGCTCTCCGGCGTGCCGGAGAGCGAGGCGAACCTCACCCTGACCGGCCTGCGCGCCGACGGCCGGGACGTGGCCGCGCCTCCGCTCACGATGACCGTCGGCACCGGGCCGGGATCGGCCGCGTTCGCGGCGCCGCCGCGGCTCGGGCCGCTGCCCGTGGTGCTCACCGCCGACCTGGCCGCCTCGCTCAAGCTGGGCGTCGGGCAGGTCGGGAAGGCCAGCATCGACCGGCGGGTCCAGACGGTCAAGGTCGTCGGCGTCGTCGAGACGATGCCCACCGCGCCGGCCGGGCAGAAGGCCGTACTGGCCGACTGGAGCACGATGCAGGCGCACGAGCTCGCCGCGGCCCAGTCGCCGCGGCCCGCCACGGAGTGGTGGCTGGCCGGGGACGGCGCGGCGGCCGTGGCGGCGCTCGGAAAACACCCGGAATGGGACGTCTCCGTGCTCGACCAGCGGGCGCTGGCCGCGACGCTGCAGAACGACCCGCTGGCCAGCGGGCTGCAGGGGGCGCTGATGCTGGGGTTCCTGGCGGCGCTGGTCTTCGCCGTGCTGGGGTTCCTGGTCAACGCGGCCGTCGCGGCGCGGGAGCGGATGGCCGAGTTCGCGATCCTGCGGGCGCTCGGGGTGAACTCGCGGCAGGTGTTCGGGATCCTCGCGATGGAGCAGACGTTCGTGGTCGGGCTGTCGCTGGTGGCCGGGACCGGGCTCGCGATCGTCGTCGGGGTGCTGGTGGTGCCGCACATCGTGCTGACCGGCCAGGCGGCGGCCGTCACGCCGGGGGTGCTGCTCGACATCCCGTGGGCGGCGACCGCGGTGATGCTGGTGCTGGTGGCCGGGGTGCTGTTCGCGATCGTCGCCGGGCTGACGCGCAACCTGCGCCGGCAAGGGCTCGCCTTCCGGGAGGAACAGTGACGATTCCGGCCGCTCGCCCGGCAGGAACGGCGAGGATCCGGCTGCTCGTTCTTCGGGAGGAACAGTGAGGATCCGGCTGCTCGCCCGGGAGCATCTGGGCACGGTCGCCGTGCTCTTCGTGCTGACGCTGGGCGCCTGCCTGCTGGTCGCGGGCCTGCCCAGGGCGACGCAGGCGGCGTACGACGAGGCGCTGCGCCGCGACCTCCAGGCCGCGCCCGCCGTCCAGACCGACCTGGCCGTGACCGTCTCATCCGGATCGCGCGCCGAGGACCTGCACGAACGCGCCCAGTTCGACTCCCGCGAGCGCCTCTGGCGCGAGATCCTGCCGCCCGAGCTGCGCCCGCTGGCCGCGCCCAGCAGTGCCGGCCACATGAGCGCCAAGACCACGCTCACGCCGATCACCGGCACCGGCGGCAAGTCCTTCCTCAACCTGGGCTGGCTCTCCGACGCCGATCGGCGCGTGGACTGGGTGCGCGGGCGCGCGCCCGGCGCGCCCGCCACGACGCGCTACGAGGGCGAGACGATCCCGGTCTTCGAGGTGGGCGTCGTCGAACAGGCCCTGGACAAGATGAACCTGCGGCTGGGCCAGACGGTGTTCGTCGGCGAGAACGACTACGCCGCCGTCAAGATCGTCGGCGTCTTCCGCGCCAAGGATCCCGGCGACCGCTACTGGTCCCACAACTCCGACATCCTGCGCATCCTCGAAGAGCAGCCGCCCGGCCGCCAGGACTTCGTCCGGCACATCACCACGCTCACGTCCGACGCCGGGCTCAGCGCGCTCAGCGGCGAGGGACGCAACCTGACCTACCGCTGGATCCTGCCCCTCGTCCCCCGGGCGGCCGACGCGCTCGACGTGCCCGGCCTGCGGGCGGCCGTCCACGAGTTCGACCGGGTCGTGGCGCTCCAGACCGTGGGCACGTCCAGCCCCTACTACCTGGTCACCGGGCTGCCCGAGCTGCTCACCGGCTTCCTCGCCGAGCTGTCGACCGCGCAGACCGTGATGTACCTGGTGCTCGGCGGGCTGCTGGCCGTGGCGCTCGGCGTGATCATCCTCGCCGTACAGCTCCTGGCCGACAAACTCGACCACACGCTGAGCCTGGCGCGGGCCCGGGGTGGCTCGTTGCCGCAGGTGGCGGGGACGGCGGCGGCGCTGACCGCGCTGGCCGTGGCGCCCGCCGCGGTGATCGGGTACGCGCTGTCGTACCTGGTGCCCGGTCCCGTCCTGCCCGTCGTGCACGCCGGGCCGGTGATCGTGGTGGTGGTGACCGTCGGGTTCGCCGTCGTCAGGCCGGCTCTCCTGCACCGCACGCCCCTGCACGAGCGGCGCGAGGACGTGGCCACCGCCCGGCCGTCCGCCCGGCGGATCACGCTTGAGGTGCTGGTCGTGGTGCTGGCGCTGGCCGGGGCCTATCTGCTACGGGCCCGCGGGCTGAACGCCTCGGCGGGGCAGGACCCGTTCCTGCTGGTGGTGCCCATCGCGCTGACCGTGGCGGCTGCGCTGATCACCTTGCGCTGCTATCCGTACCCGCTGCGGCTGTTCGTCCGGCTGAGCGCGCGCGCCCGCGCGGCCGTGCCGTTCCTCGGGCTGACCAGGGCGGCCAGGTCGCGATCCGGCAGCGTGCTGCCGGTGCTGATCCTGCTGCCGGCGCTGGGCGTGTCGGTGTTCGCCGCCGTCGTCTCCGACGGGATCGCGAGCACGCAGCGGCTGGCGGCCTGGCAGCAGGTGGGCGCACCGGTCAGGGTGAGCACGGAGAGCGAGATCCCGGCCGACGCGATCGAGCGGGTGCGCCGCCTGGCCGGGGTGGAGCAGGTGGTGCCGGCCCAGACGGGACGGGTCCAGGTCGGGTACGGCGCCGAACGGGCCGAGGCCATCGCCGTGGACGTGGCCCAGTGGCGCGCCATCCTCGGCGACGCCCCCGTCGGCCTGCCCGCGCTGTCCGACGGCGTGCTCGTCTCCCCTGAGCTGCGCGGGCGGGGAACGCTCGAGATCGGCTGGCAGTCGCGGCTCAAGCTGGCCACGCGCGGCGTGATCGAGTCGGTGCCCGGCTTCTTCACCACCGGCAAGTTCGTCGTCGTGCCCATCGGCGTGCAGCTGCGGCCCGCCGTGAACACGCTGCTGATCAAGGGCGACGTCTCGCTTCCCGAGCTGGCGCGGCTGGTCCCCTCCGCCCGCGTCGTCTCCCAGGAGAGCGCGATGGCGGCCATCCAGGACGATCCGCTGACCAGCACCGTCCGCTCGACGCTCGTCGTGGTGACGGTCGCGCTGGCGGCGTACGCGCTGGTCGCCGTCGTCCTGTCGCTGGTCGTCGGGGCGGCCGAGCGGGCCAGGACGGTGTCGTTCCTGCGTACGCTGGGGCTGTCCGAACGCCAGGCGCAGCGGCTGACCGTGCTGGAGATCCTGCCCATGATCCTCGTCACCGCGCTGGTCGGGCTCGGCCTGGGCCTCGGCCTGCCGGCCGCGCTCGGGCCCGGCGTCGACCTGTCGTCCTACGCCGGTGACCTGGCCGTCGGCGACTACTCGCTCGACCTGTTCCTGCCGAGCGCGCTGGCCGCCGGGCTGGCCGTGGTCGCCGTGCTCGGCGCGTACGCGCACACCGTCATCAGCCGTCGTCGCAGCCTCGGCGCCGTGCTTCGAGTGGGGGACTCCACATGAACCCGACCCTGTCAGAGCTGGAAGCCAAGGCCACCCGCCAGAAGGCCGCCTTCGGCG
This sequence comes from Nonomuraea fuscirosea, assembly GCF_035917475.1. Classification (NCBI taxonomy): domain Bacteria; kingdom Bacillati; phylum Actinomycetota; class Actinomycetes; order Streptosporangiales; family Streptosporangiaceae; genus Nonomuraea; species Nonomuraea fuscirosea. Next base: position 7,693,522 of record NZ_CP109074.1, read on the forward strand.
GCGACTCGCACATCGTGTGCGACAACCTCGTCCGCATCTACAAGACCGAGGGCGTCGAGGTCGTGGCGCTGCAGGGTCTCGACCTGGTGATCGACAAGGGCGAGCTGGTGGCCATCGTCGGCGCGTCGGGATCGGGCAAGTCGACGCTGCTCAACGTGCTGTCCGGGCTGGACGTGCCGACGGCCGGGGTGGCCAGGGTGGCGGGCATGGACCTGCTGTCCATGAGCCCCCGCGATCGGCTGCGCTACCGGCGTTCCGTGGTGGGGTTCATCTGGCAGCAGACGGCGCGCAACCTGCTGCCGTACCTGACCGCTCGGGAGAACGTCGAGCTGCCGATGAAGCTCGCCTCCCGCGGCAAGGCGCGGCGGGGACGGGCGGAGGAGCTGCTGGAGCTGCTCGGCGTCGACTCCTGCGCCGGCCGCAGACCCCCCGAGCTGTCCGGCGGCCAGCAGCAGCGCGTCGCCATCGCCGTCGCGCTGGCCAACTCCCCGCAGCTCATCCTGGCCGACGAACCGACGGGCGAGCTGGACAGCGAGACGTCGGAGCAGGTGTTCGACGCCCTGCGCACAGCCAACAGGGAACTGGGCGTGACCGTGGTCATCGTGACGCACGACCCGCTCGTGTCCGAGCAGGTGGACCGCACGGTGGGCATCCGCGACGGCCGTACCAGCAGCGAGACGCTCCGGCGCGAGGGCGCCGAGGGCCAGATCATCGCCGAGGAGTACGCCGTGCTCGACCGCGTCGGACGGCTGCAACTGCCCCGCGACTTCACCAGCGCCCTCGACATGGAGCGGCGGGTCCGCCTCGAACTCGAATCCGACCACATCGGCGTGTGGCCCGCCCGTGAGGAGCCCTCGAATGACTGACTCGCCCCTCGTCGTGGTGGAAGGCCTGCGCAAGGTCTACCGGACCGGGCCGAAGGAGGTCGTGGCGCTGCGGGACGTGACGTTCTCCATCCATCCCGGCGAACTGGTCGCCGTACGGGGCCGGTCGGGCTCCGGCAAGACCACCCTGCTCAACCAGATCGGCGGCCTGGACAACGCGGACGCCGGCCGGGTCGTGGTGGACGGGCACGAGGTCACGGCCATGTCGGAGGACGAGCTGCTGGCCCTGCGCCGCGACGTCGTCGGCTTCGTCTTCCAGTCCTTCGGCCTGATCCCCGTCCTGTCGGCGGCCGAGAACGTCGGGGTGCCGATGCGGCTCCTGCGCACGCCCGTGGAGGAGCGGGAGGCCCGGGTCCGGATGCTGCTCGCGCTCGTGGGGCTGGAACAGCACGTCAACCAGCGGCCGTACGAACTGTCCGGGGGTCAGCGGCAGCGGGTGGCCATCGCCCGCTCCCTGGCCAACCGGCCCCGGCTGCTGGTGGCCGACGAGCCGACCGGGCAACTGGACTCGCAGACGGGGCGGCAGATCATGGAACTGCTGCGGGCGCTCGTACGGAGTGAGGGGGTCACGGCGCTGGTGGCCACGCACGACGAGAGCTTGATGACGGTGGCGGACCGGGTCCTGGAGATCAGCGACGGCGTCATCCACGAGGCCGCCCGCACCTGATCCCCCGGGTGCCGGCTTTCTATGATCGGCTGCGTGCAGCGTCTGGCCCTCGACGTCCGCGAGCATTTCGCTCTTTCCGAGTCGGTCGAGGAGCTGTGGGCGGCCTACCGCCGCCGCATGCCCGACCTCGTACGGTGCTACCCCGGCGTCCTTTCCGGGATAGCCGGCCTGCGCGCTGCGGGGTGGCGGGTGGGGATCGTCACCAACGGCATGGCGGACAACCAACTCGGCAAGCTCCACCGGACGGGCCTGGCCGACGCGGCGGACGGTTACGCCGTATCGGGAGCCGAGGGCATCAGGAAGCCCGAGACCGGCCTGTTCGAGATCGCCGCTCAGCGGTGTGGAGCCAGCCTTGCTCTGGGCGGCTGGATGGTCGGCGACAATCTCGTCGCCGACATCGAGTGAGGCCGGGCGGCCGGTCTGCGGACAATCTGGATAGGCCGGGGGACCTGGCCGGCCCGCGAACACAGGGCCGATCACGTGGTCGCTGACGCCATCGAGGCCATCGCCGTCATGCGCGAGCCCCTTGAGCCGACCGGCTCGACGGCGCTTTGATCACGCCGTACGGCCTCCTACCGCGAAGCGTCCTGCTCGCTACTTCTTCAGAGCCGCAAGGACGTCACCACGAAAGGCCCTCACGGAGTCCCGCACGCGACCGGGTCCGCCAGACCATCGCCGGCCGAGCCGATTGCAGCAGCATCGAAGGCACAGCCGCCGCCCTGGTGAAGACCGACCCGGCCACGTTCAGGCGGCCGAGCCCACCTCAACCCAGCTATCAGGCACACGCTACGTCCAGGCTTGTGAGCGCGTCCCGACCCAGCCGCGATCAAACACTCGGCCGCCTTTGGCCGCGCCGCAGTGGGCGCTGCTCGTCGACATCGTCGCGCGGACGTGCTCTGGGTTCGGCCGTCGTGGGCGACCAGGCGATCGCGGCCAGATTAGCGGCCGCGACGAGTACGCCGCCCACCACCGCCAGAGCCGTGACCCCGGTCAGCCCCGCCAGCGGCGCCGCCACCGCCAGCCCGAACGGTCGCGACGCGAACGAGATCAGCGTGTCGAACGACCGCACCCGCCCCAGCGCCCGCTCCGGGATCTCCTCGGCCACGACCGTCTCCCACAACGGGATGAGCACCCCCAGCCCGAACATGGCCGCGAAGTACGCCACCGCCAGCACCGCGACAGGACCCGGCACGGCCAAGGCGGCCATGGGCAGCAGGTAGGCGGCGGCGCCGACCTGCATCACCGCCAGCGGCCGCCGGATCGGCAGCCTGGGCGCGGCGAACACGCCCAGCACCATCCCGACGGTCCCGCTCTGCACGATCACCATCCAGTTCGTCTCACCGCCCAGGTCTTGTACGACCGTCACGGGGGCGAGCGTCAGGAACAGTCCGGCGACGAAATGCCACACGCCGTGGCCGAACACGCATGCCAGGAACCACGGCCGCTGCCGAATCTCCCGCCATCCACGACGCAGGTCCCGCCCGAACGCGGAGAACGTGCCCCGCCCTTCAGCCTCACGCTCAACCCCAGAGCCCTCAACCCGCCGGCCCGCCACTCCTCCCTCAGCACCCCGGACCCCCGCGCCCTGCTCAGCGCCCCGGACCCCCGCACCGTCGTCCTCAGCACCCCGAACCCCCGCACCGTCCTCAGCACCCTGTACCCCCGCGCCCTGCTCAGCGTCTTGGAAACCCTCCGCGCGCCGGGCGATCGACGTTCGAATGCCGCCGAGCGTCAGCGCCGACCCGGCGAACAGCACCGCGGTCAACCCCGCCGCCCAACCAGGCCCGGCGGCGACGGTGACCGTACCGGCGATAGCCGGGGCCGCCACCGACGACAGGCTCGTCACCACACCGATGCGCGCGTTCATCCGCAACCTGGCCGGCCCGGGCACCACCGCGACCACCAGCCGTGGCACAGCCGGGCTCCCGAACGCGATGGCCGCCCCGGCGAGCGCCGACAACAGCGCGAGGTCGACCAGCCGGTACAGCCCGAGAAGCAGTTCCACGGCGATGGCGGCCTGCGACAGGCCCCGGACCAGGTCGGCGAACAACGCCACCCGCTCGGGCCTGAGCCGGTCGGCCAGCACGCCGCCGACGGGGAGGAGCAGCAGCATGGGAACCAGTTCGCTCGCCAGCACGATCCCGAGCGCCCCACCGTCGTCGGTGGCACGCAGCACCGCCAGGGTCAGGGTCGTCGGTATGAGCGCCGTGGCCAGCGCCGACAGGCACCGTCCGATCAACAACCGAGACATCATGGTGAGAGACGATATTTCGCCAGCGAATGTTTCGTCAACAAAATACTAGCTGGCATAGGATCTCGCGCATGGAAGACTCCGTCGATCGCCACCTGGCCCGCTGGCGCGGCAAGGCACCCTTCGACGAACGGGTCGAGGCGATCGTCACCCGCCTGCAGTCCCTGGTGAAGCACTTGGGCCACACCAAGGAGGCGGCGCTGTCGGAGGTCGGCATGCAGGACTTCGAGTTCGAGACGCTGCACCGCCTGGTGGCACGCGGCGGTTCGGCGACGCCCTCGGAGCTGGCCGCGGACCTCCTGCTCTCGCCGGCCGGGATGACGGGCCGGCTGGACACGCTGGAACGGTCGCAGCTGGTGCGGCGCGTACGCAGCACCGAGGACCGGCGTCGCGTGGACGTCGAACTCACCCCCAAGGGCCACGACCTGTGGACGGATGCGATGACGATCCGCGCCGAGGTGGAGGCCGCAATGATCAGCACCCTGCCACCCGAGGATCAGACGGTCCTGAACAACCTCCTCAAACGCCTGCTCCTCAACGCGGAAACCCCCCGCTGACCCGCCCCCTCGCGAGCTCGGCAGGCCAGAAGCCTGTCCGCGCAGGCCACAACGCCGTTCCAGTTGCCCGGCCGCCGCAGGACGACGCTCAGCTCGATGCCGTGAAGGCGACGTGGCCTTGTCGGAGCGGGTCCTTGGCGTTCGCGTTCGAAGACGGCCTGGCCAACTGCGTTGTCAGAGCGGGACATCCTGATCGCCCAGGGCAGGGTCCGTCGCGAAAGGCGCTCCCGTCGTTCTCCTCCCCTCTGACGCTTCTCCCCTTCCGACCCGCCACCCGGCTGACCGCTCCCCCGCCACTCGCGATATCGCTCCCTTGGTCACCCCTCGCTGACCCACCTCCGCAGACTCCTCCCCACTGATCGCGCCTCCTCTGCGCCGTCTCCCGGAGGACGACTGCACTGCCTCTCGCGATACCGCTCCCCTGGCGCGCTCCTACCGACCCACCTCTCGAACGCCGCCACCGGGGTCAACTGGCACGTCAACTCGTGCCCTCGGGGGCCATCGCCCTGACCAGCCGATCACGCCGCGCCGTACCCTCAGGACGCCACCACCACGCCCAATCGGACGGGCCGACCTACCTCCTCGATCCCCCGGCCACACCGAGGCGCCTCTTGAACGTCACCGGCCCGTTCGGTTGGCCACGATGACCTGCACCGTGTGTTCCAGGGCGTAGGCCGGATCCGCGCCCCCACCTTTGACCTGCTCGTCGGCGCTGGCCACGGCCTGGATCGCCCGCGACAGCCCTTCCGGACCCCAGCCGTTGAGCTGCCGTCTCACCCGGTCCACCTTCCACGGCGGCATGCCGACATGACTCGCCAGCTGCCCGCCCCGGAGGTTGCGCGGCGCGCTGCCGACCTTCGCCAGCGATCGCAACCCACCGGCCAGAGCACTCACCAGCAGCACGGGGGCGACGCCCGTGCCGAGCGCCCAGCGCAACTGCTCCAGCGCCTCCGCCAGCCGCCCCTCGACCGCCGAATCGGCCACATTGAACCCGGTGACCTCCGCGCGCCCCTTGTGATAGCGGGCCACCGCCGCCGCGCTGATCGTCTTCTCTTCGCTGTCGAACACCAGCTGACTGCACGCCGCCGCCAGCTCCCGCAGGTCGTTTCCCACGGCATCGAGCAGCGCCTGCGCCGCGTCACCCGCGATGTTGCGCCCGGCCCGCTTGAACTCCCCCTTGATGAACTCCAGCCGCTCCCCCGCCTTGGTGACCTTGCTGATCGTGATCACCTTGGCCCCGGCCTTCTTCACCCCGTCGACCAGCGCCTTGCCCTTCACCCCACCCGGGTGCGCCAGCACCATCACCGTGTCCTCGGACGGCTGCTTGGCGTAGGCCACGACCTCGGCGATGACGTCCTTCGTCAGATCCTGCGCCGACCGGATCACCACCACGGAACGATCGCCGAAGAGCGACGGCGAGGTCAGCTGGGTGAGCTCGCCCGTGGTGACCTTGCTCCCCAGCAGGTCATGCACCTCGGAGGCGGGATCAGCCGCCCGGGCCGCGGCGACGACGCCGCTCACCGCCCGCTCGGCCATCAACTCCTCATCGCCGACGACCAAGGTCACAGGTGCTGGATCGGTTCCCGCCATGTCAGGCAGCATGCCATGCCCCACCGACAACCCGGTACTCAACGCCTCCGCTGCAGCTGGGAGCGATGGACGCCGGGTGGGGAAACGGTACGTCCGCAGCCTCCTGCACTGAGTCTCAGGCGACATCCGGCGCATTCGTAACGCACCATGGCACAGTTTCCCTGTGCTGCTCGATGACCTGCCGGACTGGCTACCGGCCTGGTGCCTGGACCACCTAGGGGACCGACCCGCCGACGTGCTGTTCCGGCAGCGGTCGATGTCGTCGGTGCTCGGTCTCCGGCTGGCCGGCGGTACGTACGTCGTGGTCAAGGCCCGTCACGACGACGGCCGGGCGCGATCATGCGTCGCCGCGCAGGCCCGCCTCGCCGAGAACGGGTTCCCTTGCGCCCGTCCGCTCACGCCGGTCGTCGGCGTCGGTCCCCTCGCCGTACACGCCGAGGAGTTCCGTCCCGGAGGAGAGGTGCTGCACGGGGACACACCAGACCTCGCCGTACGCTACGCGAAGGTCTTCGCCCAGCTGATGACCGCACTCGAGGACGTCGCCGTCACGCCGCCCCTGCCGAATCCTCGCTGGGTACGGTGGGATCACCCGGACCCCGGTCTGTGGCCCGCGATCGAGTCTCTCGACGAAAAGGATCAGAGCCTCGTACCCGCCTATGTCACGGACATAGCCGACAGGGCCCGTCGGCGCATGCTGGCTACCGACCTGCCCCGTGCGCTGGGCCACGCCGACTTCGAGGCGCACAACCTCCGGTGGCACGGCGGGCAGGTGTGGATCGTGCACGACTGGGACAGCCTGGCCTGGCAACCGGAAGCCGCCCTGGTGGGAGCCGCGAGCACGGTGTTCCCCAAGCTGGGCCCAGCTACATTGCCGCCGATCGAGAGCACCGAGGCATTCCTGGCCGCCTACCAGGACGCTCGGGCCCGCTCGTTCACCGCCGAGGAGCAGCAGATCGCCTGGGCGGCCGGCCTGTGGCCGGCCGCCCACGACATCCGATGGGAATCACTCCACGGCTACACAGCGGTGTCCGGCGGAGCACTCTGGACGCAAGCAGCCGAACGCCTCCGCCGAGCCAACGCGTGACAGCACCTCGGCCGAACGACTGATCATCTTTTGCCCACCAGCGTGTAGCCACCCTTGACCACCGGCGCATCGGCCGCGGGAGCCATGCAGGCGCTCAACTCGCCTTCCCCAGGCCGAGGTGCCCCGCTCAACCCGATCCGGCTCGGCCCTCGCCCCTTTCCGGCAACGTAGAAGCTGAGGCCCATGCGCGTCCGTTCCTTCAGCAGCTCCTCCCATGGCCCGCCGGGAGCCACCTTGGTGAGCCGGCCGGTGACGGTCGCGGTGGGCCCGCCGGTGGTTAGGCAGTCGACCGCGAAATCACCCCAGTTCGTGAACCATGTCCCGTCCGGCAACTTGTACCGGTGCGAGATCCGGAACGTCCCCCATGATCGGGTAGGTCTCCACGCACCGTTCGGATCGAACGCGGCATGGGCATCGGCCGTGACCTCGATGTCGTTGTCGGGCGCCGGAAAGTACATCGTGGCCCGCCCCTTCAGGTGAGCGGTCTTCACTGCGGACGCGGACGGACTCGGCACGGCAGATGCCCCCAGCCCGGCGGCACCACCCGCCGACCAGCCCATGGGCGCCACCGATCCAGCAGCGCCACCCGACGTCCAGACCCCAGACGATCCCGAACCGGCAGTATCGCCCGACGTCCAGACCCCAGATGACGCCGAACCGGCGGTGCCGTCCATCGCCCAGGCCCCGGAGGGCACGACCGCGAGGGCCGCTGCGGCGATGAGGCCCATCACGGACGTGCGGGTAGTCATTGGGAACCTACGGTGAATCCGAATGCTCACGTTTGCACCCCGGTCGAGAAGGTCACGGTTGCTGACCTCCTGAGCTTTGCAATCGCCCCCGCACCGCGGCTCCCCCTCGGGAGTGAAGTCATGATCGCCGTACTCCCCCGAACGGGGGAAATGGGGTTTGGGGACGTGAGCGAGGGGCCGCGTAGGACGTCGTCCAGTCGAATGAGTCGTGCAGGCCGGGACCTTGACTCAGGCAGACGAGTCGCTCGCCCTCAGGCCATCCGGGCCGTTCCCGGATTCGCCCTCAGGCCACCCAAGCCGTTCCCGAATACAGCCTCAGACCATCCGGGCCGTTCCCCAATTCAGCCTCTGGCCAAGTCCTGCGGACAACCACACCACCTCACGCGCATCCTGAAGTCACGTCCCAGAACTCACTCGGTCATGTGCCGCGTGAAACGATAGCCAGTCCTCCTTCCTCTCGTTCCACCACGGCGAGATCCCCTTCCTTATCGGTCCGGTAGATGGTGAGGCCGAGCCGACGCAACAGGTTCAGCGTGGACACCGCGGGATGGCCGTAGTCGTTGTCGGCTCCGACGCTGATCAGCGCGGCTCGTGCGCCTAGCGAGGACAGGAAGGCCGGGGACTGCCGGTTCGACCCGTGGTGCGGGGTTTTAAGGAGGTCTGCCCGTACGGTCAAGCGGTGGTGCAGGTGTTCCTGCGCTTCCGTTTCCAGGTCGCCGCTCAGCAGGATCGAGCCGGCGCGCCAGCGTACGTGCATGACCACGCTGGAGTTGTTGATCGCGCTTCCCTCCCCGTATCCGTGCAGGTCATCGGCGGCGACCTCCGGGGCGAGTACTGTCAGCTCCGATGGACCGAACCGCCAGCGGGTCCCTGGTGGGGCGGTCCATTCGGGGATCCGGTGGTGCGCGAGGGTGGCGGACACGCGTGCGCCTGACCGTGCGTCCGTTCGCTGCGGACTGACCAGCACCGCGCCGACGCGCCGGTTCCTGAGCACGCCTGGCAGGCCGTTCACATGATCGGCGTGGGGATGAGTGAGGACAAGCAGCGGTACGTCCTCGATGCCGATCCTCCTCAGGCAGCGGTCCATGGTCACGGGATCCGGCCCGGTGTCCACCACGACGCCGCGTCCCGGCCCGGCCGAGATCACCAGGCCGTCGCCCTGTCCCACGTCGCACATGACCATCAGCCAATTCCTGGGCGGCCAGGGTCCGGCGATGGGCCGGATCACCAGCACCGTCACCAGCGCGGCACCGGTCGCCGTGAGCCCTATCGCCCGCCATGCACGACGGCGCAAGATGAGCACCGTCACGGTCATCACGAGCAGAAGCAGGCCGAGCCCGGCAAGGCCGGCGGGCCACGGGACGTTGGCGAACGGCAGATTCACCGCCCAGCGGGCTACCGTGATGATCCAGCCGACCGCGTATCCGGCGGGGATCACCAGCAACCTGGCCCCGTCCGGCCAGACGGGGGCTACCAGAGCGGCACCGAAACCGAGCAGAGTGGCAGGAGCCACGGCCGGCGCAACGAGCAGGTTGGCGATCACGGCTACGGGAGTCAGCTGGCCCGCCATCAACACCAGGACAGGTGTCACGGCCAGTTGCGCGGCGGCCGGAACGGCAACAGCCTCAGCCATCCAACGCGGGACCCGCCACGAAGACCCAGAATCGGCACTTCGGGGGCTGGGCTCTGCGCCATGCGGGTCGGAGTGAAGCGAGCTGGGGCCGTGGTGCTGTTCGGGGCCGAGTCGGTGGGGCTTGGAGTCGTCAGGCCCGAAGCGGTCGGCGTTGACTCGCGCTGCCGGGTCGAGGCGATCGGTGCTGCGGGCATCGGCGTCTTGAAGGCGCGCTACCTCATCGCCACGGGCGTCACCCGGGAGCTGGACCGCACGGGACGGGCCATCCTGGACGGCCTGGCTTGAGCGTGGACGAGCATGTAGACCTGCAGTCATACGGGTGAGATCGAAGGTGTCGGTGTGCAACCGGTCGGTGTCGCGGCTCGCCCAATGGGAGCGGCTCGGGTCGAGGATGCGGTGCTCGGGGCTGGGAGGGCCAGGGTCGAACTGGGCAGTTCCGAAGTGGCCCGACTGGGAGTGGTCCGGGCGGGGGTGAGACAAGCTGGAACGGTCAACGTCGCATTGGCCAGTTTCGAGGTTGTCCACCTTGGCATAGCCCGGGTTGGAGTGATGCAAGCTGGGGCGATCAAGAGCGAATGGGCCGGCGCTGCAGCGGTGGGGGCAGTCGCATTCGGCGCGGTCGCGATGGGGACGGTCGCGATCGGCGTGGTCGCGATCCAAGTGTTCACGACCGGGGTGTTCACAACCAGGGTGTTCACTATCCGAGTGGTCACAACCGCGGTCGTCACAATCCGAGTGGACACGACCGAGGCCATCACAATCCGAGTGGAACCGATCTGGGTGGTCCGGGTGAGCGCGGTCCGGTCGAGAGTCGCCCGGCCGGGAGTCTCCCGGGTGAGGGTCGCCCGGGTGAGGGTGGGTTTCTGGTGGGGTGGCTTCTGTGTTTGCGCCCGTCAGCTTGTCTCGCCAGCGTGGGGCCAGGATGAGGATGCCGGCGGTGGCGGTTACCGAGAGGGCGAAGCCGTAGCTGCGGGCGAGGTCAGGGGCGAAGAGGATCAGGAAGAGGACGGTTGCCGACAGGGCCGCGAAGCCGTCCTTCGAACGGCCCGTACCCATGGCTATGGCTGCTGCCAGGCCCATGAGGAGGGCGCGCAGGACGCTCGGGGACGGGCGGGCGACGACGGCGAACGCGAGCATCGCGACTGCGGCGAACAACGCCCTCAGCGGCAAGGAGAGGCCGATGAGGCGGGAGAGTGCGAGTGTGGCGCCTGCGACAATCGCCAGATTTGCCCCTGATACGGCGTTCAGGTGGCTGAGGCCCGCTTCTTTGAAGTCGGCGGTTACCTGTGGGTCCATGTGGGAGACGTCGCCGACGACGAGGCCGGGGAGGAGGCCGCGCTGGTCGGGAGGGAGGATGTCGGCGGCCGATCGCAGGCCCGATCTGAGCGCGCCCGCTGCCGTCTGGAGTCCTGAGGGCTGCGTCAGCACTCGTGGCGGGCCTCGGACCAGGAGGGTTGCGGCTATCAGTGAGCCGGGGACCGGTTTGGCCAGGCGGCCCGTGACCTCCACGTGCTGGGTGGGCAGGAGCGGGCCCCAGGATTGGCCGGTGGCGAAGACGGTGATGGGGACGTTGACCGCTTGCGTGGTGGTGGCGGTTCGGATGGTTATCAGGTCTGCGGAGATCACATAGCTGGCATGTTGGAAGTGGCCGCTTCTGTCCGGTCGGCGTTTGGGGTCGTCGGTCAGGGCGATCTGGGCGGTGACGAACGCGTTCGCCTCCGCGAGCTGGGCTGCTGGGCCTGTGATGAGGGCATGGACTCTGAAAGCGACAGAGGCCGAGGCCGCCGCTGTGCAGATGAGCGTGGCTAGGGCGACATTTCGCCATGCGGTGCGTCTGGCGGTGGAGCTGTCGGTTTGTCCGTCTGCGGACTGGATGAGGCGGAGCACCACGATGGTCGCCAACGCTGCGGTTATGGCGACGATCATGCCGGTGAGGGCGGAGCAGGCGGGCAGGACGAGGGCGCTGGCCCAGGCTGCCAGGGCAGGTACGGCGAGGGGCCAAGTGCGTTCGCGAGGGACCGAGATCGGGTCTTTCGAACTGTCTGCCGTGCGTTTCCTGGGCATGTCAGACGCGGACCTTCGGCTTGATCCCGGCGAACTTCCGCGGCCCTATGCCGCTGACTTCGCGTAGCTGCTCCACCGTGGTGAAGCCGCCCCGGCTGGTACGGAACTCGAAGATGCGGGCGGCCAGGACTTCTCCGACTCCCGGAAGTTGCTCCAGTTGGTCGGTGGTGGCGGAGTTCAGGTCCAGGATGGCGGTGGCCGGGTCCGGGACGGGGGCACCGGGGCCGAGGGGTGTCTGGGGTGAGGTGGCGCCCACCACTATCTGCTCACCATCGATCAGGCGTCTGGCCAGGTTGAGGGGTCCGGTCGAGGCACCCCGCGTCACGCCACCTGCGGCTGTCACCGCGTCCGTCACTCGGGCGCCTGAGGGGAGCAGATAGACGCCTGGCTTACGGATCTTGCCCGCGACGTGGACGGTCACTTTGGCGGAGGGGGACTGGGGCGAGGGGGCGATCGATGTGATGGGGGTGATCGGGGTGGGGGCGGCGAGGGGTTGGGGTGACGGGTTCGAGCGCCAGACGAAGAAGGCGGCTGCGGCGACTGCGAGTGCGCCGATGGCGAGGAGGACTCGCAGACCTGGTCTGCCCGGATCGAGGGTGGAGCTCTTGGAGGCGATCAGCTCTCGGAGCGATCGCAATGATGGAGGGGAGAGGGTGGCTGTTGAGGAGGTGGACGGGCCGGCTGTTGGTGGGCCAGAGGTCTCGGGCCGGTCTGCGGTGGGTGAGGCGGCGGTGGTGGGCGTCTGAGCGGGGCCGAGGTCGAAGCTGTCGGCGGGTGCGGAGATGCGGGCGGGAGTGAGGACCGGGGTGGGACCAGGAGCGGAGCCATGATCAGGTCCGGAGTTGAAGCCCGGGCTGGGATTGGCGGTGGGGTCGGGTCTTGAAACCCGGCCGCTGGCAGAGCTGGGCATTGGGAAATGTTGGAGTGTTGCGGCTGGGGGTGTGGCGGGCAAGGGCATGGTGGGGTGCGAGGCTGCGGGGTCGGGCGGCACGGGTTGCGATGTTGCACCCGTTGGCGTCATCGCCCGCGAGGGTGTGGATGCGGCGGGCGGTGAGGACATTGGCGCGGGTATCCCAGGGTGCGAAGCTGGGGACGCTTGTTCCCACGGCTCCGGCTCCGGCTGCGACCTCGCGTACGCCGGCACCGCAGACCGCGAGGACGGCAACGCGGACGCCCCAGGGCGCATACCTGCGTGTGCGGAGGCTTGTTCCCCCGGCCCCGGCTCCGGTCTCGCGTACGTCGGCGTCGCAGGTCGGAAGGACGTGGGTGTGGGTGCTGCTCGTTGGGCGGTTGGCGGTGTGGACGGCTGTTCCCACGGCTTTGGGTCTGGGGTTGCGTGCGGCGGCTTCCTTGGGTGTGGGGTTGTGGGCGCCGGAGCTACGGGGTCGGGGCTCGTCAGTGGGTTTTGGTTGTGCGGGGTTGAGCGGTCGCGGGGTGGTGGGGGCAGGCTTTTGGGGTTGGTAGCGGGTTCCCGGGATCCGGGGGGCTTGCCCATGCCCCAGGGAGGTTTGCCGATGAGGCGGCGGGGGCGGCGGGCAGGGGCGGTGATCGACCGTAGCCGGGCTTCGGCTATGGCGCGCTCTGCCATCGGATCGGGGGTTCGCACGTCGGCGACGGTATGGGGTGGGTGGCCGTGGGAGTGGGGCCGAGCGGCGTTCTGGGGATAGTGGTGGGTGTGGATGGGGCGGCTGTGGACAACGTGCCGCGGGCGGGATTGTCAGGCGTCTTCTGGCGTTACGGTGAGGCCGAGGAAGCCGGGGCCCACGTGTATGCCGAGCTCCGCGCCTACCTCCACCACCTGCAGGTCCACCACGGCCGGGAGGCGTTTCGGCAGGCGTTCCGCCAGCGCCTCGGCTCGTTCGGTCGCGTTCAGGTGTTGTACGGCGACCCGTACGGGGCCCGTTCCCGCTGCTTGCACTGCCAGGTCCTCGAGACGGGCGATGGCGCGTGAGGCGGTGCGGACCTTCTCCAGGAGGGAGATGCGGCCGTCCATGATGTGGAGCAACGGCTTGATCATGAGGGCGGAGCCTACGAGGGCGGCCGCCGTGCCGATCCGCCCGCTGCGGCGGAGGTAGTCGAGGTTGTCCACGTAGAAGAACGATCGCGTGGTTCGCAGGCAACGGCGTGCGGCCGCTGTCACCTCGTCCAACGTGGCGCCGTTCTCGGCGGTACGGGCGGCGGCCAGGACGGGGTATCCCAGGCCCATGGCGATCGAGCGGCTGTCGATCACCTCCACGGGCACGGGGGCCTCCCGCGCGGCGGCTCGGGCGGAATCTATGGTGCCGGACAGTTCGGCGGAGACGTGGATCGAGACGATGCCCGTGGCGCCGGCGGCGGCCAGCTCGGCGTAGCAGGAGGCGAAGCGAACGGGGGAAGGGCGCGAGGTGGTCGCGTTGGTGAGGTCTCCGGTGAAGGAGCTCTCATCTGACGTCACTTCCGATGACGCTATCGCCAGGGCCGGTGTGGCGCCGGACGCGGTGGGAGGGCGAGACGCGGTGGAAGGGTCCGAGGTGGCAGGGCCGAGCGTGGTCGGCGGGGCTGGAGGGAATGTGGGTGTGGGGTGATGTGGGAGGACCTGGATGGGGATGACTGTCATGCCGGGCACCTTGCCGAGGCAGGCGGTGGAGTCGGTGACGATGGCGATCCACGGTGGCATGGCCGGCGCCTGACTACTGGACCGGTGTCCCGCCCCGCCACACCCGCCGCGGCTTGAGGCCGAAGGACCAGGCGAAGGCGCCCTCGTGGTCGGCGTCCCACTGGACGATGTCGGCCAGCCGGCCCGGTGCGAGGACGCCGCGGTCGGGGGCGCCGAGGACGGTGGCCCCGCCCAGGGTGGCAGCGCGGAGGGCGTCGTTGACGCTCATGCCGAACGCCGACACCGCCATGGCGATCACCAGGGACATCGAGGTGATGCCGCAGTAGCCGGGGTTGTGGTCGCTGCCGAGCGCGATCTGGACGCCGTGCTTGATCATCTGGCGGACCGGCGGGAGGTGACCGCGCTGCAGGGCGGTGGCGGGGCAGACGACGGCGGGGACGCCGTAGCGGGACATGATGGCGATGTCCTCGTCGGACATGTGGTGCAGGCCGTCGGCGGAGGCGCAGCCGAGCTCGGCGGCCAGCTGGACGGCGCCGCGGCGGCTGTACTGGCCGGCATGGATGCGCGGCAGCAGGCCCACGTTGCGGCCGGAGGCGAGGACCCAGCGGGACTCCTCGGTGGTGAAGTAGCCCTCGTCGCAGTAGACGTCGACGCTGTCGGCGCCGGCCGCGGCCGCGTCGGCGCACCAGGCGCCCACGGCCTCGACGTATTCGCGCTGCCGGCCGAAGTATTCGGGCGGCACCACGTGCGCGGCCAGGAACGTGACGTGCACCCGCGGCATCATCGGCTCCTTCTCCAGCTCGCGCAGGAGCCGCACGTCGGCGAGCTCGCCGTCGCGGGTGAGGTGGTAGCCGGTCTTGGCCTCGACGGTCGTGGTGCCGCTGAGCAGCCAGCCGCGCAGCCGCTCGCGTACGCCGTTGCACAGGGTCCACGGGTCGGTGCCGCGGGTCACGGTGACGGTGGAGCCCACGCCGCCGCCCGCCGCGGTGATCGAGGCGGAGGTGGAGCCGCCGGTGCGGATCGCCAGCTCGGCGTAGCGGTTGCCGGCGTAGACGGGGTGCGTGTGGGCGTCGATCAGGCCGGGCGTGACCAGGGCGCCGCCCAGGTTTTCGACGTGGTCGACGTCGACGATGTCGTCGACGACCCCGGGCACGCTCTGCGGCAGGTCGGGCGCGCGCCCGACCCACGCGATGCGGTCGTTGTGCACCAGGATGGCGGCGTTGCTGAGGACCTCGTTGCCGGTCCAGAGGCGGCCGATGTTGGTCAGCAGTCGAACGGTCACCGCATCACCACCCAGCACGGCCCACCGCATGAGCGCAGAGCCCAGCGCACGGCCTGGGCCGCGCCCACTGAGTCCGCTCCGGGTCCGGACGACATGGGGGGTCTCCTGCTCTTTTCCGCACCTCGTTGGTGCGGTGACCGTATCGCCGGAGGCATGATCCGGCGATTTCAGTTCAGTTACGTTATTTCACATGTTGGGCCGGTGTACAGGG
Organism: Nonomuraea fuscirosea; assembly: GCF_035917475.1. NCBI lineage: Bacteria > Bacillati > Actinomycetota > Actinomycetes > Streptosporangiales > Streptosporangiaceae > Nonomuraea > Nonomuraea fuscirosea. The sequence continues at coordinate 7,709,090 of NZ_CP109074.1, forward strand.
TTATTCGGAAGAAAGACCACTCATCCCAATCGTCACGCAGCCCTACCGCGTCCCCAGGGCTCCCGCTGACGACTCGAACGCGCACGACCCTCATCCGAAACTCAGAACCGAACCCAAATCCAGACCAAAGTTAGGTCTGGCCAATCCTAGCAATCCCAGGGTTCGGGGACCACTGCCGCTTTTGGGCAGGTCTGCGCGCTTTGAGGCGAGAGCTGACCCCGATACCGGGAAGGGCGCCGAAAAGGCGCCCCTCAAGTGTCCCATCGGTCCCATCGAGAGCCCAAGGGCGTCGGCGGCCGTGGGTATCCATGGCCGCCGTCCATGGGCCGGCGTGGTCGTGGGCGTCCGTGGGCGTCCGTGGGCGTCCGTGGGCGTGGTCGTCCATGGCCGCCTTGCAAGGGCGTCCACGGTCGTCCGTGGGTGTCCGTGAGGCGCGGTGGTGACAACCGCCCCCACCGCACGCCCACCCGCAGCGTACGCGACCTCAGCGGCCCCGTACGCGCGCCCGGGAAAGCCTAGGAGACGTGCTCCACCGGCTTGCCCACCTTCTTCAGCTCCTCCGCCAGGCTCGGCAGCACCCGCGCGTGCAGCACGGTGCCGTCGCCCACGTGGTCCACCGAGAGCACCTCGCCCTCCTTGTGGGCCCGCGAGACCAGGTCTCCCCTGTCGTAGGGCACCAGCAGCTGCACCTCGTGGTCGAGCCGCGGCAGCCGTTCCTCGATCAGCGCCATCAGCTCGCCGATCCCCTTGCCCGTGCGCGCCGACACCACGATGCTGTCGCGTTCGCGCCTGGCGATCCGGTCGAGCACCTCCTGGTCGGCCGCGTCGGCCTTGTTGATCACCACGATCTCGGGCACCTCGGCGGCGCCCTCGATGTCGGCGAAGACCTCGCGCACGGCCGCCAGCTGCCCCTCGGGGTCGGGGTGCGAGCCGTCGACCACGTGCAGGATGAGGTCGGCGTCGGCGACCTCCTCCAGCGTCGAGCGGAACGCCTCGACAAGCTGGTGGGGCAGGTGCCGGACGAAGCCGACGGTGTCGGCGATCGTGAACAGCCGGCCCTCCGGCGTGCGCGCCCGGCGCACGGTCGGGTCGAGGGTGGCGAACAGCGCGTCCTCCACCAGCACGCCCGCGCCGGTGACGCGGTTGAGCAGCGAGGACTTTCCCGCGTTGGTGTAGCCGGCGATGGCCACGGCCGGGACCTCGCGCCGCTGGCGGCGGTTGCGCATGGTGTCGCGGGAGGTGGACATGCCGCCGATCTGGCGGCGCAGCTTGGACATGCGCTCGCGGATGCGCCGGCGGTCCAGCTCGATCTTGGTCTCACCGGGGCCGCGGCCGCCGATGCCGACGCCGCCCGCGGCGCGGCCGCCGACCTGCCGGGACAGGTTGCCGCCCCAGCCGCGCAGGCGCGGCAGCAGGTAGGACAGCTGGGCCAGCTCGACCTGCGCCTTGCCCTCGCGGCTCTTGGCGTGCTGGGCGAAGATGTCGAGGATCAGCGCGGTCCGGTCGATGACCTTGACCTTGACGATCTCTTCGAGCTGGCGCAGCTGACCGGGGGCCAGCTCACCGTCACAGATCACGGTGTCGGCGCCGGTGGCCTCGACCACGTCGCGCAGCTCCAGGGCCTTGCCCGAGCCGATGTAGGTGGCCGGGTCGGGCTTCTGGCGGCGCTGGACGAGGCCTTCGAGCACCTCGGACCCGGCCGTCTCGGCCAGGAGCTTGAGCTCCAGAAGGGAGTTGTCTGCGTCCTCGGCCGTGCCGGAGGTCCAGACGCCGACGAGGACGACCCGTTCGAGCCGCAGTTTCCGGTACTCGACCTCGGAGACGTCCTGCAGTTCGGTGGAGAGGCCCGCCACGCGGCGCAGCGCCTGGCGCTCCTCGAGGTCCATGTCGCCGGTCTCGAACTCGTCGAGCTCGGTGTATTCGTGCATTCGTGTCATCTCTATGAGGGAACGTCTGGACACCCCGATGTCTTCCCACGATGGTGGCATGACACCCGCGGCGCAATCACCTGGTTATCCAGGCGCGTCCCGGCCCCGTCAAGGGGCCGCGACGGTGATGTCGCCCGAACCCGACTTCAGCGAGATCTTCCGCGGCGAGGAGCTGTCGCTCTTGATCGAGACGTTCTTGTCGCCCGAGCCCACGTCGCTCTTCACGTCGTAGGCGCCGTCGGGGACGTTGAGCGTGATGTCGCCCGACCCGACCTCCAGCTCCACGTTGTCGGGGGCGGAGACGTACTTCAGCTCGATGTTGCCCGAGCCGGCCTTGGCCAGCACCTTCTTGCCGCCGAGGTCGGCCGCGTCCACGTCGCCGGAGCCGACCCGCAGGTCGATCGGGCCGGTCAGCGCCCTGAGCGTGAGGGTGCCCGAGCCGCTCTCCAGGTCGACGGGCAACCCCTTGGGGATCTCGATCTTGTAGTCGACGCTGCAACTCCCCCAGTTCGACGGGCACTCGTAGGTGAGGAACAGCGAGCCGCCCTCGACCTTGTGCTCGGGGACGGGCTTGTCGTCGCCACGCCAGCGCAGCTTCTCGACCACGCGCACGCTCGCGCCGTCGGTCTCGGTGATCACGGCGTCGCCCGCGTCGCTGTCCAGCCGGAGCGTGGAGACCTTGTCCTTCACCTCGTACGAGGCCGTGTCCTCGTTGCTGGGACCGCCCAGGCTCCCGAGTCCGCAGCCCGTCATCAAGAGGGCGGAGGCCAGCAGGCCGCCCGCGATCGCCATCGTCTTCATAGTCCCGAATCCTGACGTGTGCGGCCCGGACACACATCGGGGATCACCCCGGGGGAACCCCAACCTTTGACCCCCGGGCACCAGGGGAGTAATTTCAATTCCACAATCCAGAATCAATTTTCCACACAGCGGAAAGGCGTCCTGATGGAGATCACCGGCCCGATGCTCGACCGGTTCGACGAGATCCTCACGCCGGAGGCGCTCGCCTTCGTGGCGGCTCTCCAGCGGGAGTTCGGCGCGAGGCGGCTGGAGCTGCTCGACGCCCGCCAGGCCCGCCAGGCGGAGCTGTCGGCGGGCGGCATGCTCGACTTCCTGCCGGAGACCAAGGAGGTCAGGGAGGCCGACTGGCAGGTCGCCGCCCCCGCGCCCGGCCTGGAGGACCGCCGGGTCGAGATCACCGGCCCGGTCGACAAGAAGATGACCGTCAACGCACTCAACTCCGGCGCGAAGGTGTGGCTGGCCGACTTCGAGGACGCCAACTCCCCGCTCTGGGAGAACTGCGTGGCCGGCCACCTCAACCTGCGCGACGCGCTCGACCGCACGATCGACTTCGAGACCGGCGGCAAGTCCTACACGCTGCGGCCCGACGCCGAGCTGGCCACGGTCGTGGTCCGCCCGCGCGGCTGGCACCTCGACGAGAAGCACGCCCAGGTGGACGGGCAGCCGGTGGCGGGGTCGCTGTTCGACTTCGCGCTCTACTTCTTCCACTGCGCCCAGCGGCAGATCGACAAGGGCAGGGGGCCGTACTTCTACCTGCCGAAGATCGAGTCGCATCTGGAGGCCCGGCTCTGGAACGACGTGTTCACCAGGGCCCAGGAGCTGCTCGGCATCCCGTACGGCACGATCAGGGCGACCGTGCTCATCGAGACGTATCCGGCGGCGTTCGAGATGGAGGAGATCCTCTACGAGCTGCGCGACCACTCGGCCGGGCTCAACGCGGGCCGCTGGGACTACCTGTTCAGTGTGATCAAGAAGTTCCGCACCAGGGGGCGCGAGTTCCTGCTGCCCGAGCGGAACGCGGTGACGATGACGGCGCCGTTCATGCGCGCGTACACCGAGCTGCTCGTGCGTACCTGCCACAAGCGCGGCGCGCACGCGATCGGCGGGATGGCGGCGTTCATCCCCTCGCGCCGGGACCCCGAGGTCAACGCGGTCGCGCTGGAGAAGGTGCGGGCGGACAAGACGCGCGAGTCCAACGACGGGTTCGACGGGTCGTGGGTCGCGCACCCCGACCTGGTGCCGGTCTGCCGTGAGGTGTTCGACGGTGTGCTCGGCTCGCGGCCCAACCAGCTCGACCGGCTGCGCGAGGACGTCAGCGTGTCGGCGGCCGAGCTGCTGGCCGTCTCCGAGACGCCGGGCGAGATCACCGAGGCGGGGCTGCGCAACAACGTGGACGTGGCGCTGCGCTACCTGGCCGCCTGGATGGGCGGGCTGGGCGCGGCGGCCATCCACAACCTCATGGAGGACGCGGCCACGGCCGAGATCTCGCGCTCGCAGATCTGGCAGTGGATCCACAACGACATCACGCTGGCCGACACGGGCGCGCAGGTGACCAAGGAGCTGGTCGAGCGGATCATCTCGGAGGAGCTGGCGAAGATCGCGCAGGAGCCCGGCTACGACGAGAAGCTGTTCGGGCAGGCGACCGAGCTGTTCAAGGAAGTGGCGCTGGACGACGACTTCGCGGAGTTCCTTACGCTTCCGGCCTATGCTCAAATGCCATAAGAAGGGGGATCGGTGATGGACACCCTCATAGCGGCTCTTCGCTCGCTGCTGCCTCACGACTCGGTGATCACCGATCCGGTACGCCTGCGCACCTACGAGTGCGACGGCCTCACCTATCACCGGGCGACCCCCGGCGTGGTCGTGCTTCCCGACACGGCCGAGCAGGTCGCCCGGGTGGTGCGGCTCTGCAACGACTTCGGCGTGCCGTTCGTGGCCAGAGGCTCGGGCACGGGCCTGTCGGGCGGCGCGCTCCCCCGCGAGGACGGCGTGCTGATCGTCACCTCCAGGATGCGCGCGATCCTGGAGATCGACCTCGCCGACCGCAGGGCCGTCGTGGAGCCGGGCGTCACCAACCTGGCGATCACCGAGGCCGTGCGCGACCGCGGCTACTACTACGCGCCCGACCCCTCCAGCCAGCAGATCTGCTCGATCGGCGGCAACGTGGCGGAGAACTCGGGCGGCGCCCACTGCCTCAAGTACGGCTTCACCGTCAACCACGTCGAGGCGTGCGAGATCGTCACCCCGGACGGCGACCTGGTCACGCTCGACCGCATGGACCCCGGTTACGACCTGCTGGGCGCGTTCATCGGCTCGGAGGGCACGCTGGGCATCGCCACCAAGATCACGGTACGGCTCTGCCGCGCGCCCGAGGCCGTGACCACGGTACTGGCCGCGTTCGAGAGCATCGAGCAGGGCGGACAGGCCGTCTCGGCGATCATCGGGGCGGGCATCGTGCCGGCCGCGATCGAGATGATGGACGCGCTGGCCATCGAGGCGGCCGAGGCGGCGGTGGCCTGCTCCTACCCCGAGGGCGCGGGCGCCGTGCTGATCGTCGAGCTGGACGGGCCCGCCGCCGAGGTGGAGCGGCAGTTCGCGCAGCTGGAGGAGATCTGCTCGGCGGCGTTCGAGCTGCGGGTGGCGGCCGATCCGGCCGAGCGGGCGGCGATCTGGAAGGGGCGCAAGTCGGCGTTCGCCGCGGTCGGGCGGATCAGCCCGGCCTACATCGTCCAGGACGGCGTGGTGCCGCGCACGTCCCTGCCCGCCGTGCTGGCCGCCATCGACCGGCTGTCCGAGGAGCACCACATCAAGGTGGCCAACGTCTTCCACGCGGGCGACGGCAACCTGCATCCGCTGGTGCTGTTCGACGACGGGGATCCGGGGGCGGGCGAGCGGGCCGAGGTGGTCTCCGGCGCGATCCTGGACCTGTGCATCGAGCACGGCGGCTCCATCACGGGCGAGCACGGCGTCGGCGTCGACAAATCCCGATATATGCCGAAGATGTTCAGCGCGGACGACCTGGACACGATGCAGCTCGTCCGGTGCGCGTTCGACCCTCAGGGCCTGGCGAACCCGGGCAAGGTGTTCCCCACCCCGAGGTTGTGCGGCGAGGTGCCGGGCGTGCGCAAGGGCGTGCATCCGCTGGTCGAGTCGGGGAAGGCCGATCAGTTTTGAACGGGTCGTCCATGAGCGGGTCGAGGGTGAGCGGGCAGTGGTGACCGGCGGTCTTGAGGAGGCGGGCGTGTTCGGCGAGGTGACGACCAGGCAGGCGGGCGACGACGACGCCGTGTGCGGGGTGCGGCCGCGCTGGGTCGCGCTGCCCGAGACCGTCGAGGAGATCGCCGCCGTCCTGCGCGCCTGCGCCGAACGCGACCTCGCGGTGGTACCCGCGGGCGGCGGCACGAAGCTGCACTGGGCCCCGCCGCCCGAGCGCTGCGACGTCCTGCTCGACCTGTGCTGCATGAACGAGGTGCTGGAGCACGCCGCCGGCGACCTGGTCGTCCGCGCCCAGGCCGGGGTGACGATGGCGGCCCTGTCCGCGGCCCTCGCCGGCGAGGGGCAGGAGCTGGCCCTGGACGTGCCGTTCGGCGAGGACGCGACGGTGGGCGGCACGCTGGCCGCCCCGCTGCCCGGGCCGCGCGCGTTCCGCTACGGCACCGCCCGCGACCTGCTCATCGGCATCACGGTGGTGCTCCCCGACGGCACCGTGGCCAGATCCGGCGGCAAGGTGGTCAAGAACGTCGCGGGCTACGACCTGGGCAAGCTCTTCACCGGCTCGTACGGCACCCTCGGCGTCATCGCCGAGGCCACGTTCCGCCTGCACCCGATGCCCCCCGAGCGCCGCTGGGTGGTCGCCGAGCTGGGCGGCGCCCGGGTCCCCGCGGTCGCCGCGGCGCTGGCCGCCTCCCAGGCCGAGCCCAGCGCGGTGGAGGTGGACCGGCCGGACCCGGCGGGGCCGCTCACCCTGGCCGCGCTGGTCGAGGGCACGGCGGCGCAGACCAGGGCCGAGACGCTGCGCGAGCTGATCGGCCCGGCCGAGGTGAGCGGCGAGCCGCCTTCGTGGTGGGGGCAGGTCTTCGGTGACGACGTGCTGGTGGAGGTACGGTTCCCGGCTTCCGGCACGGCGGCCGTGCTGGACGCGGCGGCCGGGTGCGGGCTGTCGCTGCGCGGCTCCCCCGTCGCCGGGCGGGTGCTGCTGGAGCCGGGGCGCGAGCTGGACGAGGACGAGCTGGCCGCGACGGTGTCGGGGCTGCGCGAGAAGGTGGAGGCGGCCGGCGGGCGGGTGAGCGTGCTCGCGGCGCCCTGCCAGGGCGTGGACCGGTGGGGGCACGTGAGCGGGCTGCCGCTGATGCGGCGGGTCAAGGAACGCTTCGATCCCGGGCGCAGGATGTCTCCGGGCCGGTTCGTGGGAGGCATCTGATGGGCCGAGACGGCGAAGCCGGCGCGAGGGGGAAGGGAGTGCGGCCATGAGCTTGGATCCCGAGCTGATCAACGACTGCGTGCACTGCGGGTTCTGCCTGCCGACGTGCCCCACGTACGCGCTGTGGGGCGAGGAGATGGACTCGCCGCGCGGCCGGATCCATCTAATGAAGCAGCACGTCGAGGGCACGCCCATGACGCCGGAGATGGCCGGGCACTTCGACGCCTGCCTCGGCTGCATGGCGTGCGTGACGGCCTGTCCCTCGGGCGTGCGCTACGACCGGCTGATCGAGCAGACCAGGGTCGAGGTGGAGCGGCAGCACGTACGCGAGCCGCGCGAGCGGGCCGTGCGCGGCCTGGTGTTCAGCCTGTTCCCCTACCCGCGCAGGCTGCGGCTGCTGCGGCCGGGGATGTGGCTGGCGGAGCGGATGGCGCCCTTCCTCGGCCGGGCGAATCCCAGCCTGGGCGCCATGGCCGCGCTCGCGCCGCGCGTGGAGCACCGCCAGCGCCTGCCGCGCGTGGTGCGGGCCAGGGGCGAGCGCAGGGCCGTGGTCGGGATGCTCACCGGCTGCGTGCAGGGCGAGTTCTTCCCGCAGGTCAACGCGGCCACCGCACGGGTGCTGTCGCTGGAGGGCTGCGACGTGGTCATCCCGCGCGGCCAGGGCTGCTGCGGCGCGCTCAGCGTGCACTCGGGGCTCGACGGCCAGGCCAGACGGCTGGCGAGCAGGACGGTGCGGGTGTTCGAGCGGGCCGGCGTCGACACCGTCGTGGTGAACGCGGCCGGCTGCGGTTCGTCGATGAAGGAGTACGCCGAGCTGCTCGGGCGCGAGCCGGGGTTCCGGGTGCTGGACCTGTCGGAATACCTGGCCGAGCTGGGTCCCGTGGCCAAGCGGCATCCGCTGCCCGTCACGGTCGCCTACCACGACGCCTGCCACCTGGCCCACGCCCAGGGCGTGCGCTCGCAGCCGCGCGAGCTGCTGGGCGCGATCCCCGAGCTGGAGCTGCGCGAGATCCCCGAGTCGGCCATCTGCTGCGGGTCCGCGGGGACGTACAACCTGCTGCAGCCGCAGGCCGCGCGCGACCTCGGCGACAGGAAGGCCAAGGCGGTCGGGACGACCGGCGCGGAGCTGCTGGTCTCGGCCAACCCCGGCTGCACGATGCAGATCGCGGCGGCGATGCGGCGCGGCGGCGCGGAGATCCGGGTGGCGCACACGGCCGAGGTGCTGGACGCCTCGCTGCGCGGGGTGAGCCTGTGAGCGTCCAGTCGGTCGAGCGGGCGCTCGACGTGCTGGAGGCCCTGGCCGAGCACGGGGGTGAGGCGGCGCTGTCGGAGATCGCCGCCAGGACCGGGCTTCCGTACGGGACCATCCACCGGCTGCTGCGCACGCTGCTCGCCCGCGGTTACGTGCGTCAGGAGTCCGACCGGCGTTACGCGCTGGGCGGCGGGCTGGTGCGGCTGGGCGGCATCGCGGAGAGCATGGTCGGCGTGTGGGCGCAGCCGTACCTGGCCAAGATGGTGGAGCTGTCCGGCGAGACGGCGAACCTGGCCGTGCTCGAAGGCGACTTCATCGTCTACGTGGCGCAGGTGCCCTCGCCGCGCAGGCTGCGCATGTTCGCCGAGGTCGGGCGGCGGGTGCTGCCGCACAGCACGGCGGTGGGCAAGGTGCTGCTCGCCGGGCGCCCCGCCGCCGAGGCGGTGGCCGTGTTCGAGCGCACCGGCATGCCGCGCCGCACCCCCAACACGATCACCGACCTGCCCGCCATGCTGGCCGAGCTGGGCGCGGTCAAGGACCGCGGCTACGCCATGGACCTGGGCGAGGAGGAGCTCGACGTGCACTGCCTGGCCGTGCCCGTGCTGGACGGCGAGCGCGTGGTGGCCGCGATGTCGGTCTCGGGGCCGGCCGGGCGGATCGACGCTCTCGACCGCGACGAGCTGGCAGAAGGACTGCGCAAGATCGCCCTCGATTTCGGTGACGAGCTCAGTCCCGTCCGTAACTGAACTATCGTTGCGCCATGGGCAACAGCACGTCGGTTCAGTCGGTCGACCGTGCCATCGCGATCCTGGAGATCCTGGCCCGCGACGGCGCCACCCGAGTCACGGACGTCGCACAGGAGCTCGACGTGCACAAATCCACCGCCTCCCGGCTGCTCGCGGCCCTTGAGCACGGCGGGCTCGTGGAGCAGAGCGGCGACCGCGGGCGCTACCGGCTCGGCTTCGGCGTCGTCCGGCTGGCCGGCGCGGCCACCGCCCAGCTCGACCTGGCCCGCGAGAGCAGACCGGTGTGCCTGCGGCTGGCGGAGGCGGTCGGCGAGACCGTCAACATCGCGGTCGCGCGGGCCGGCGACACGGTCAACATCAGCCAGGTACGCGGCCCCGCCGCCATCAGCGGCCACAACTGGGTCGGCCAGCGCACCCCCTCCCACGCCACCTCCAGCGGCAAGGTGCTGCTGGCCTTCGGCGCGCTGCGGCTGCCGGCCGAGCTGGAACGCTACACGCCCCGCACCATCACCTCCCCCGCCGAGCTGGGGCTGGAGGAGATCAGGGATCAGGGCTGGGCCAGCGCCGTGGAGGAGCTGGAGGTGGGACTGAACGCGGTGGCGGCGCCGATCAGGGGCGCCGACGGCTCCGTGGTGGCCGCGGTCAGCGCCTCCGGGCCCTCCTACCGGCTGACCAGGGAACGGCTGCCGGACGTGGGCGCGCTGCTCGCCGAGGGCGCGAGGGAGATAAGCCAGCGCATCGGCCATTACGGTTAGGGCATGTGTAGAAGCATCAAAACCCTCCGGCCGCCGTACACCGAGGACGTGACCGAGGAGGACGTACGGGCCGCCGCGCTGCAGTACGTCAGGAAGATCTCCGGCTTCCGCGCGCCGGCCGCGCACAACGCCGAGGCCTTCGACCGGGCGGTCGAGACGATCACCAGGGCCTCGGAGGAGCTGCTCGGGGCGCTCCAAGTTCGCGGGAGTCGTTGACAGGGTCGTCCCGCGGGAGAAGTGTCCCCGGTATGACCTCAGGCGATCCCCAGGAGCTCCCATGATCAGCGGGCTGTACCAGGGACAGGACGGCGACTCGCGGCTGGCGCTCCGCGTCGACGTGGACGGGCCCAGGCCCACGGGGCGGGTGAGCGGCGACCTGTTCACGGTCGCGGGCGCGACCACCTCGTACGCCGGCTCGTTCGTGGCCGACGCCCCTGCCGTGCGGGGCGACGGTGACCGGACCCTGATCGAGGGACGGGCCGCGTTCAGCGCGGACACCCCGGACCGGGACGTGCGCGTGACGATCGGCGACGGGGGCGGGACGGCCGCCGTCGCGGGGCGTACCTACGAGGTGGCGTTCGCCTCGCCGTTCTTCCGCAGCGTGGTGCTCGAAGTGGACTCCGTGGTCGGCGCCGAGCCGTTCACGGCGTACCGGACCGGCTCGCTGCCGGGGCCGGCCGGGTCGCCCGACCGGGAGCTGACCGTGCCGGCGGCGTACGCGGAGGCGGGCGTCGAGCTGCGGCTGAACGAGCCGGAGGTGATCCCGGTGACCGGCTCGGGCGCGGACCTGGCCTGGGACGACGCCGAGCTGCACCACGCGATGACCCGGCATTTCAGCGCGTTCGCCGACCAGCCCGCCTGGCGGGTGTGGCTGCTGGTGGCGAGCAAGCACGTGGGCGGCTACCGGGGCATCATGTTCGACTACAACGACGCGCACCAGCGGCAGGGCGCCGCGGTCTTCCACGACGCGATCATGGGCGCGACGCCGCAGGCGCGGCGGGCGCAGTTACGCACGTACGTGCACGAGCTCGGCCACGCCTTCAACCTGCTGCACTCCTGGCAGAAGAACCTGGCGAACCCGCCCCAGCCGCTCGGCCCCGACGGCGGCTTCGGCGACCTGTCGTGGATGAACTACGTCCAGCACTACTCCCAGGGCGGCGAGGAGGGCTACTGGGCCGCCTTCCCGTTCCAGTTCACCGACGCCGAGCTGGTCCACCTGCGCCACGGCTTCTACCGGAACGTGGCCATGGGCGCGGACGCCTTCGGCAAGGGCGCCGCCGAGATCGCCCCCTTCGAGCCGCCGGTGGAGGACCACTCGGGGCTGCGGCTGGAGGTGCGCGCCAAGGACTCGTTCGAGCTCGGCGAGCCCGTCGTGGTGGAGTTCAAGCTCTCCCGCACGTCCGGGCCGCGCGCCACGCACGGCCATCTGCATCCGGACACCGAGTTCACCCAGGTGTCGATCACGCAGCCGGGCGGCAGGACGCTGCTGTACCGGCCGATGATGCGGCACTGCGTGGACACCTCACCGCGGATCCGGCTGGACGACGGCAATCCGGCCCTCTATCGCAGCGCGTACATCGGGCACGGCCGCGACGGCCACTACTTCCAGCAGCCCGGCGAGTACCAGGTGCGGGCCCAGTACATCGCCGCCGACGGCTCCCGCATCGTCTCCGCCGTCTGCCCGGTCAAGGTGCGTTTCCCCGTCTCCCGCGACGACCACCAGGTGGCCGAGCTGATGCTGGGCGAGGAGCAGGGCATGCTGTTCTCGCTGCTCGGCTCGGACTCGCCCCGGCTGAGCGCGGGCAACCAGGCGCTGGACGAGGTCATCGGCCGGCACGGCGAGCATCCGCTGGCCGTCTACGCCCGGATGGTCAAGGGGCTGAACGCGGAACGGGAGTTCAAGGAGCTGACGCCGGGCAACCGGCTGCGGGTGCGGCTGCCCAATCCCAAACAGGGCATCGAGCACCTCAGCGCCGTGGCCCGCGACCCCGGCATCGACAACATCACCCTCAACCTGGTCATGCGCCGGCTGGCCAGGGCCGAGGCGCGGCAGGGCGACCTCGGCCGGGCGAACGCGGTGATGGACCGGATGGTCGCCACGTTCGAGGCCAAGGGGGTCAACGAGATCGTCATGGGTCAGATCCGGCGCCAGGCCGAGCTGACGAAGACGGCACTCGCCGCCGAAGTCTCCTAAGGCCAAAATCTCCTGCCGCCGCAGTCTCCTGACGCCCAGGACTCCTGACGCCCGGCTTTCCTGACCTCCCGCCGCACCGTCACCGGGAGCGGACGACGGGCGAGCCGCCCGAGCAGACGATCGTCAGCTCGACGTCCTCGCCCTCGTCCGGCTCGAACTCCACCTTGGCCTCCCGGGCCGGCCCCGCGTCCACGCTGTCCACCGAGTAGTCCTGAGCCGGGCTCCACGAGCGCAGCGTCACCAGGCCGCCGTCGCAGGAGGCGATCACCGTCCCGCCGGCGCTGCGGATCAGCTTGTCCCTGGGCGTCCGCGACGGCGTCGCGCTCGGCGGTGCGCCGGTGCTGGTCGGGCTGCCGGTGGGACTGCCGGTGGGACTGCCGGTGGGGGCGCCGGTCGCGGCAGGGGTGCGGGTGGCGGCGGTGGCCAGCGCCGAGCGTACCTCCCCGGCGTTGAGAACGTGGCCGTCGGTGCCGGTGATGCCGTTGCCGAGCAGGCCGATGACCGCCACGGCGGCGCCGGTGGCGGCGAGCGCGGTGGCGGCCCAGGCCACGACGAGTCTCTTCATCGCCATCACATTCCCCCATGTACGGCTAAGGCCAGGTTAAGGCGGCCCTAAGGCTGCTCAATGCAGGGCGGGAAAGCGTCTACGTTCTTGCTATGGCTGACATTCTGCTCATCGAGGACGATGCGGCGATCCGGACGGCGCTCAGCCGCGGGCTGCGGGAGCTCGGCCATGCCGTCTCCTCCTCCCCCACGGCGCTCGACGGGCTGCGGCTGGCCGTACAGGACCGGCCCGACCTGATCGTGCTCGACCTGGGGCTGCCCGACCTGGACGGGGTGGAGCTGCTGCGGATGTTGCGGGCGGTCAGCAAGGTGCCGGTCATCGTGGCCACCGCCCGCGACGGGGACGCCGAGATGGTGCCCGTGCTGGACGCGGGGGCCGACGACTACGTGGTCAAGCCGTACAGCGCGGCGCAGCTCGACGCCCGCGTACGTGCCGTGCTGCGGCGCTCGGGCGAGTCGGTGCCGGAGCCGCTGGCGGTGGGGACGCTGCGGGTCGATCCGCGGGCGCGTACGGCCACGCTCGACGGCGCGGCGCTGGACCTGACGCCGCGCGAGTTCGACGTGCTGCACTATCTCGCGGCCCGCCCCGGCGAGGTGGTCACCAAGCGGGAGCTGCTGACCGAGGTGTGGCAGCTGCCCTACGGCGGGGCGGACAAGACGGTGGACGTGCACCTGTCGTGGCTGCGCAGGAAGCTCGGCGAGACGGCCGCCGAGCCGCATTACCTGCACACGGTGCGCGGCGTCGGCGTCAAGCTGGTCGAGCCGTCGTGAGGCGCTGGCTGGCGCTGCTCGTCGCGGCGACGACGTCCCTGGTGCTGATCGCGTTGCTGGTGCCGATGGCGCTGCTGATCCGCGCCGTGGCCGAGAACGGCGCGATGAGCCGGGCCACGACCGCCGCCGAGTCCGTGGCGGTCGCGGTGGGCACGGACGAGCTGGCCGTGGCGGTGGAGCAGGTGTCGCGGCCGGTCACGGTGTTCCTGCCCGGCGGGGGCCTCATCGGGGCCCAGGCCGCGCGCTCCGACGCGGTACGCCTGGCCGCGACGGGCCGCAGCGTCACCGCCGAGGCCCCCGGAGGCAGGGAGGTGCTGGTCTCGGCGCAGTCGCCCGAGGGGACGGCCGTGATCAGGGTGTTCGTGGCGGACGCCGAGGTGATGCGCGGCGTGCGCGAGGCGTGGCTGGCGCTGCTGCTGCTCGGGCTCGGGCTGGTGGTGCTGGGCATCGCGCTGGCCGACCGGCTGGCGCTGGCCGTGACGCGGCCCGTGGACGGACTGGCCCGGGTCTCGCACCGGCTGGCCGGGGGCGACCTGAGCGCCAGGGCCGAGCCGGGCGGGCCACCGGAGGTGCGTTCGGTGGCGCTGGCGCTCAACCACCTGGCCGCGCGCATCGACGAGCTCCTGGTCGCCGAGCGGGAGTCCGTCGCCGACCTGTCGCACCGGCTGCGCACCCCGCTGACGGGCCTGCGGCTGGACGCGGAGTCGCTGCGTGACCCGGAGGAGGCGGCGCGCGTCCAGGCCAGGGTGGACGCGCTGGAGCGGGCGGTGAGCTCGGTCATCACGGAGGCGCGGCACCGCTCGGCGGGCCGCGAGTCGTGCGACGCGGCGGCGGTGGTGCGCGAGCGGGTGCGGTTCTGGTCGGTACTGGCCGAGGACCAGGGGCGGGAGGTGACGGTGACGCTGCCCGACGGCCCGCTGCCGGTCGCGGTGGGGGCCGAGGAGCTGGCCGCGTCGGTGGACGCGCTGCTCGGCAACGTCTTCGCGCACACCCCTGAGGGCGTCTCCATGGCGGTACGGCTCCGGCCGCACCCCACCGGAGCCCTGCTGAGCGTGGAGGACGCGGGCCCCGGGTTCGAGCCCGCGCTGCTCGAACGGGGGAACAGCGGGGGCGGCTCGACCGGGCTGGGGCTGGACATCGCCCGGCGCAGCGCGGAGTCGTCCGGCGGCGGCCTGACCGTCTCCCGGTCCGCGGACGGCGGAGCCCGCGTCGAGGTGCTCCTCTCCCGCCCCTGAACGCCTTCTCCTCGCCTTAACCGCCGTTTAGCGCGCGGTTACCGGGCTTCGCGGTTTCGTGGAGTCATGCAGATCACGAAGAAGTTCATCGTCGCAGGTGCCGGAGTCGTCGCGCTGATCGGTGGCGGTGGCGCCGCCTACGCGGCCACCACGTCCGCCGCCCCCGCCGCCCCCAAGGTCACGGCCGAGCAGGCCATCGAGATCGCGCACAAGACCGTGCCCGGCGCGTGGGTCAGCGAGCTCGACTTCGACAGCCGGGGCACCCGGGCGGACGTCTGGGAGCTGGAGCTGACCAAGGGCTCGCAGCGTCACGAGGTGAAGGTGGACGCGGCCTCGGGCAAGGTCGTCAAGAACGAGATCGACAGGAACGACCGGGACGACGACCACGACGGTGACGACGACGACTGATCCCTCTTCCCCCCGGCCACGCCGGCCCGCCTCCAGGTGGGCCGGCGTCCTCATGCCCGGCCCGAGTCATCGCGGGCCGGCGTCCTCATGCCCGGCCCGCTTCGTCGTGGGCCGGGCATCCTCATGCCCGATCCGCCTCATGACGGGCCGGAGCCCCCGTGCCCGGCCCGTGTCAGCTCTGGGGCGTGATCCGCAGGGTGACCGTGCGGTTTCTCGGGGGCTGCCGGTACGGGTTGTCCGACTGGCCGGCACTGACGAGCGTGAACGACGTGCGCGGCAGGCCGCCGCCCTCCGCCAGGTGGCGGGCCGCCACCAGGGCGCGGCCCAGGGCGACCACCGAGCCGCCGCGCGTCCGGCCGCCGGGCACCGGCAGCGCGTGGCCCACGACCGTGATCCGCACGTCCATGCCCGTCATCCTGCGGCCCAGCCCGCGCAGCAGAGCCCTGCCTCGGGGGCTGACGTCCGCGCTGCGCGGGAACAGGCCCGTGTCGAAGCGCACGTACACGTCCTGGGAGCGGCGCCGTACCGTGACGCCCGGCATGGAGAGCCGTCCGGCGATGGCGGCGAGCCCCGCGTCGAGGCGGTCTGTGGCGGCGGCGCGGCGCTCCTCGGCGGCGGCCAGTTCCGCCCGCTCCCGCTCGACCGCCGCGCGTTCCCTCCCCAGCGCCGTGCGTTCGGTCTCAAGGGCGGCCTCCAGGGCCGCCACCCGGCCGGCCAGGGCGTCGGCCCGTACCGGCGAGGCGGGCGCCCCCGCGCCCCGCCCAGCCGCTCCCAGCGCCACCACAGCACCGCCGGCCAGCACCACGACCGTCACCGCCGCGGCGGCCGGCACGGCCCGGCCCGGACGGACGAGCGGCCGCATCCGGCGGCGACCCGCGGTGATCCGCGCGATCGTGCGCCGCCCCTCGGCCGCCGCCGCGTCGCCGGGCGACAACTCCTGCACGGCGGCCCAGCACCGATCCGCCTCGGCCAGCTCCCCACGCTGCGCGTGCACCCGAGCCCGCAGATCCAGCACCGCCACAGCGCTCGACGCGGCGCCCGACGCAGAAGCCGGCGCAGAATCCGGCGCCGAAGGCGATGCCGGATCCGCCGCCGGATCCGCCGCGGCACCCGTCCCCGTCCCCGTCTGGTCCGGGGAGTCGGCGGCCGTCGGGTCCAGCTTGTCCAGCAGGCGGAGGGCGGTGTCCAGGTCGCCGGTGCGGGCGGCGGCGCGGGCACGGTCGAGGGTCAGGTGGGTGCGCAGGGCCTCGCTCATCGCCTGACCAGGCCGATGATCTTGTCCTGTTCGCCCTTCGGCAGCATGCGGATCATCCGCTGGTTCACCCCGTCGAGCCCGGGCCGGTCGCCGGCGGCGATGGCCCGCTCGCCCTCCTGGATCAGCGCCTGGGCCCCTCCAGAGGGCTCCAGCATCTCCCGCAGTCCCTGGAACAGGGTGACCGGCCAGTCCGGGCTACGCCGCTCCAGCTCCATCAGCAGCCGCCCGGCCCGGTCGATCTGGGCGCGTACGGCCGCGATGTCCCGCGCTCTGATCGCCTCGCGCGAGCGCCCGCGCAGCCCGGCCAGCTCCGCGCGGTCGGCGGGGTCGCCGAGCACGTCCACGAGCCGGTCCGCCTCGTCCAGCAGCCCCTCCAGCTCCTCAGCGAGCGCGGGCAGCAGCGCGGCGTCCTCGACGTCGTCCAGCTCCGCCTGCAGCTCGCGCAGCCGCTCCTCCGCCGTGGCCGCCGCGCCGACGTCGACCCGGGCCGCGCGCACCTGCTCGCGGGCGGTCGTGACGGTGCCCTCCGCCTCGATCCTGGCCAGCCGGCCGGCGACGTCGGACGAGCCTCCCGACGAGGCGGTCCCGCGCAGCGTGTCCAGGCGCCGCTCGGTCTCGGCGAGCAGCGTCTCCAGCACCTCCGCGTCCGGTATGCGTACGTCGCTCAGGTTGATCTCGCCCTCGAACTGGGTCTGCACCAGCGGCACGTCCGCCACCACCGTGACCAGGCTGGAGGCGTCGACCTCGAAGGTGACCTCCACCTCCGTCCCCGGCGGCAGGTCGATCGTGACGTCCCTGGGCCGGATCTCCAGCTGGCCGACCACGCGGTTGCGCTCGCCCCTGCTGCGCTCGCCCTGCAGCACGGGGATGCGGATGACCGCGTCGGCGTCGGAGCGGCGCAGCGCGGCGGCGGTGTGGAACACCTCGCGTACGGACGTCGGCAGCGTGACGCCCTTGCGCAACATCGGCGCGAAGGCCCGATCGGCGAGCTGGATGCCGAGCGAGTGCGCCAGCCGCACCCCGCCGAACTCGACCTCGCCGTGCTTGATCGACAGCGTGTCCGGCGTGAGCGGCAGGGGCGCGCCCCGGTCGTCGATCAGCTCGACGCGGAAGCGGGAGGTGCGCCCCTTGTCGATGTCCACCTCGGTGACGAAGTGGCCGGTGTCGCTGAGCGGGATCCTGCCAGTGGTGAACGGCGGGCGCCCCTCGGGGTTGCTCAGCGTGACCGAGTGGCCGCCCCAGCCGGTGGCCGGCCCGCTCACCCGGCCGGCGACGGTGGGCCTGGTCGTGGTGACGATGGGCTCGTACGCCAGATCGACCGCGAACTCGCCCTCGACCCTGGTCTGCGTCCGCGGCCGGCGCAGGGTGGCGGCGAAGACGGCCGCGCCGCGGGCGACCACGGTCGTGGGGTCGAGGCTCACGTCGAGCTCGATGCCCAGGCCGTGCCGCGGGTCGGCGAGCCGCTCCCGCAGCCCCGGCGACAGGGTGACGCCGCCGACCAGCAGCAGCCGGTCGATGTCGGCCGGGCCCAGCGCGGCCTCCTTGAGCGCCCTGCGGCACAGGTTGATCGCCCGCTCGTAGAACGGCTCGGCGGTCGCGTCGAACTCGCCGCGGCGCAGCGCGTACTCGAAGGTCTCGGTGCCGCCGTCCGCGCCCGTCAGGTCGACGAGGAGGTCCGCCTGGTCCATCCTGGACAGCAGGATCTTCGCCTCCTCGGCGGCGGCCTTCAGCTTGGCGAAGTTGTAGCGCCATCTGGGGTTGTCCCGGCGAAACTCCTCCAGCCCGAGCTCGCGGGCGGCGGCCGGGGCCAGGATCCGCTCGACCAACGCCCAGTCGATCAGCTTGCCGCCCAGGTACGGGTCCCCCGAGTGGTCGAGCACCCGCAGGTCCCCGTCACGCTTGCTGACCACCGCAGCGTCGAAGGTGCCGCCGCCGAAGTCGAACACCATCCAGTACGCCCGCTCGTCGGCGTCGTCGAACCCGTACGCGAACGCCGCCGCGGTCGGCTCCTGCACCAGCGGGCAGGCCGTGGTGAAGCCGGCCAGCAGGGCGGCGTCGGTGGTGGCCTTGTTCTGGTTCAGCGTGAACGCGGCCGGCACGGTGATCACGGCGGCGTCCGGCGGGGTGCCCGTGTGGTGGGCCGCGTCGGCGCGCAGCGACTTGAGCACCTCGGCCGACAGCTGCGGCGGCGACAGCCGCACCCCGGCCCTGGCGAAGCTCGTGCGCGCGTCGGCCAGCCCCATCTCCAGCTTGAACTCCGCCGCCGCGTTCTCCGGGTCGCTCTCCACCCGCTCCCTTGCCCGCCGGCCGACGTGGACGAGGTCCGGCTTCGGCATCCAGACGGCCGAGGGCGTGGTGTCCCAGCCGTCGTTGTTCTTGATCACGGTGACGGTGTCGTCGTCCGCCACGGCGATGGCGCTGTTGGTGGTACCGAGGTCGATGCCGAAGTCGATGGTGTCACGCATTTCCGTTCCTCAGGTCCTCTCGGGTGGGGCGGCCGACGATCACCTGGCCCAGCTGGATGTGCCGCTCCCGCAGGTAGATCGAGGGCCGCACGGTCTCCAGGACCGTCTCCGCGCTGAGCGACGGGTCGTCCTGGAACAGCAGGACCTCGATGGAGCGGCCGGAGTGGAACGCCTCGCCGTCGTGGTCCTGGAGGACCAGTCCGGCCTCGGCCAGCGCGGCGCGGGTCGTGCGCAGGTGGCGGGCGGTCTGCCGGCCGGCGGCGTCCGCGCCGGGCGCGGCCAGCCTGCGCTCGGCCCGCCACAGGTGGGTGGCCGCGGTGGCGAGCGACTTCTCGTCCAGCGGTTCCGGCGGTCGCGGGGCGTCGAGCAGCGCGGCGAGCTGCGCCATGACGGGTTCGTCCCAGGTGGGCGGCGGGATGCGGAAGGCCCGATGGTGACGCCACTGCCCGAGCTCCTCCCGGAACGTACGGCGGTTCACAGGACCACCCCCCGCCGCCAGAGCGCGAGCCGGGACCGGTGGAGTTCGCGCAGGGGCGGCCACAGTTCGACGGCTTCCTCCATGAGTGCGGTGGCGCGGGCCAGTTGCCCGGGGACGCGGTGCAGGCGCAGCGCCTCGGCGGCGATCCGGCGGGCGCGCTCGTCCGGCGGGCCCGCCACGGACGCGCGCCGCTCGCGCAGGGCGGCGCCGAGCTCGCCGGCCGTGGCCGGACGGTCGCGCGGGTCGAGCGCGAGCGTGGCCATGACGATCTCGTCCAGGCCGCGATCCACCTCGTCGTTGTACCTGCTGGGCGGCAGCAGCGGCCGGTCGAACCGGGACAGGCCGAGGCCCTCCCCGTACGGCAGATAACCGGTGAGCAGCAGGTACGCGATCGCCCCGACCGACCACACGTCGCTCGCGCACGAGTGACCCAGATAGCCCAGCACCTCGGGGGCCATGAACACGATCGTGCCCCGCCCGCTGGCCATGCGGGTGACCGGGTCGGCCCGCCTGGCCAGGCCGAAGTCGCTGACCCGCACCCGCACGTCACCGCCCTCGTAGCCGATCAGCACGTTGGCCGGGGTGAGGTCGCGGTGCACGACGGGCGGGTCCTGCTCGTGGGCGAGCGCGAGCCCGCCCGCCATCTGCTCCGTCACCCGCACCACGAGGTCCGTGGGGATCCCGCGCGGGTAGGCGGCGGTCAGGGTCTCCAGGCTGCCGCCGGGGACGTACTCCATCGTGAAGAAGCCGCGCAGTCCCTCCGGCGTCCGCACGGTGCCGGCGTCGAAGAGCCGGACGATGTTGGCGTGGCCGAGCGTGGACAGCAGCCGGGCCTCGTCCAGCATCCGGTGCGTCTCCTCCAGCGAGGCGATCCGCTTGAACAGCTTCATCGCCTGCAGCCCCAGGTGCTCGTGCCGCACGCGGTGCACCTCGGCGAACGAGCCCTCGCCGAGCAGCCGGTCGATCACCAGAGTGCCGGTGACCCGGTCACCGCTGTTGAGCAGCGCCATCGTCCCGCCTCACCAGCTCTGTGCCGCGGCGGCCGGGCGCCCGACGGCGGGGGCCGCGGTGTCGGAGGAGCCGGCCGAGCACTGGTTCAGCAGGAAGATCCCGCCCGCCACCAGGACCGCCCAGAAGGCGAGCTTGAGCCCGGTGCGCCGCCGCCGGGGAGCCGCCACGGCCGCGTACCCGCCCCGGTCGGTGCCGAGGTCGCGGCGCAGCTTGTCGATCATCGCCTCGCCCGGCGTGCCGGCCGCCTGCTGCCTGAGCTCCAGCAGGAACCTGTCGGCCACGGCCGGCCCGTAGCCGGCCTTCAGGGACTCGGCCTCGTACGTGATCCGGTTGAAGGTGTCCACGAGCTCGATCACCTGCTGCTCGTTCAGCTCGATGGCGTCCTTGGTGAACGAGTCGGAGCTCAGGTCGAGAGCCGTGGTCAGCCATTTGCGCGCCGTCGCCTCCGACGCGGGCCCGGTGTGCTCCATCAGGATCATGGCGCAGTTGTTGAGCAGGATCGCGGTGTCGTTATGCACGCCGGCGGTGCGGCGGTGCCGGTCGCGGGGCACCACGATGTCCAGTCGGCGGAGCTCAGGCAGCACGTCCGTGTAGACCGTCGCGGCCGCCAGCGCTGTGTCGCCCTCCTGCAGCCGGTCGTTCGCCGTCGCCAGGCCCGTGCGCGCCGCCTCGTAGCGCGGTGCGGCCACCGTCTCCAACTGGTCGTCGATCGCGACCGACGGCGCCGGCCAGCGGCGGGCCAGACTCGCGAGGCGCGCCTGGTCCCGCTGGTTCCGGCCGGCCAGGTCGGTGATCGGCCGCAGCAGCGCGGTCGCGAACTCCTGGCGCAGCCCGTCCACGGCGGACTCGTCGAGCTGCCGGTCGTCCAGCGCGGCGACCCGGCGGCGGACGTGGTCCCAGAACGCGGCCCGGCGCAGGACGGCCTGCCAGGACTCGGCGGCCGACTCCCACAGCCTCTTCAGCTCGGGATCGATCGGCCCGGGGTCGTCGGCCTCCCGGTCGAGCGCGGCGCAGTGGGCGCGTACCGCCTCGTCGTGGTCGGCGTGCAGGGACTTGACGCACGCGCAGGTGGCGTCGTCGGTGTCCCAGAGCCAGAACAGCTCGTCGACCAGCCTTCTGCGGGGGTCGTCGAGCAGCCGGTCGAAGGCGGCGCGCACCTCGCCGGGCCCGACGGGCAGCGCGTGACCGAGGTCGAGGTCCGCGCCCACCTGGAGCGCGGTGCCGACGCGCTGCCTGCGCTCCCGTACGGCGCGCCGGTTCGCGTACGTGGAGACTCCGGTGATCCGGAACGCGTTGCGCCGGTAGAGGTCCGCCCCGGCGACGTCACGCAGTGCCGCCACCGTCGCGTCGCCGGCTCCTTGTGCCGCCCAGCCCGCCTCGCCTGCCCCGAACATGACCTGCCCATCCAGATCGAAGGACCGCCTGCCCCGAGCCTGGCGCAGGCCCGCGTCAGGCTCCATGACAGGCGGATGAAAACCAGATGGGCGCCGATTCGCAGCGACATCACCACGGAGGTCGGAATCAGCGGGACTTCATCGGCGGGACGTCAGCGGTGGGGCGGGGTCAGCGGACCATCCTCATGACCAGCGGGCGGTGGTCGGACAGGGTGGACGGCAGCACAGACCCGCTGGTCGTCGTGATCCCCCGGGTGTAGACGTAGTCGATGCGGGCGTCGCCGTGGGTGGGCTTGTTGGCGTACCTGGCGCCGGTGTCCGTCCAGCCGGCGCTCACGAACCGCTTGGACAGCGCGTCGCCAGGCGGCGCGTTGAAGTCGCCGGTGAGGATCACGCCGGTCCTGGTGCCGAAGTAGGCGAGCACCTTGGCGGCCTGGGCCTCGCGGCGGCTGACCGAGGTCGCCGACAGACCGGGCGACAGGTGCGTGGTGAACACCCTGACCTGCGCGCCGCCGCCGAGGTCGAGCTTGACGCCGGCCATGGAGCGGTTGACGGGGCAGGTGGCGAAGTTCGACAGCGGCAGCGTCACCCGTTCGGCGATCCGGTACGACGACAGGATCGCGTTGCCCGCCTTGCCCGGTTGCGGATCGTCACAGGGCCCGACGTCGTCGCCCGCGCCGAAGTGGGCGTTGGCCGTGATGTCCCAGCCGAGCGCGTCGGCCAGTTCGCGGACCTGGTCGGCGCCGGGCCGGCGGTGGATCTCCTGGAGCGTGACGACGTTCGCCCCGCTGTCCTTGACCACCTTGGCGATGGCCTTCATGTCGGCGTCCTCGCCGTGGATGTTCCAGTCGAGGACGACGACGTTGACGGCCCTGGCCTGAGCGCTCTGGACGGTCGGGAGGGCGGTGGCGATGAGGACTAACGCGACGGTCACCTGGCTACGCTGAGTCACTCGCATATTTCGTGATCTTACGTAGCCTTTCTCGTGAAGTCAGCAGCTGTCCAGGATGCCCTTCATAGCGTCCTTCTCCGCCGAGGTCACCCACAGCTTGTACTTCGCCTTCACGTCGATCTGCTTGGCGATGTAGGTGCACCGGTAGGCCTTGCGCGGCGGCAGCCAGGTGGCGGCGTCGGAGTCGCTCTTCTGTCCGTTCAGCGGGCCGTCCACGGCCATGAGGTTCATCGGGTCGTTGGCGAACTCCTTGCGCTTGGCGTCCGTCCACTGCTGCGCGCCCTTCTGCCAGGCGTCCGACAGCGGGATCAGGTGATCGATCTGGACGGCCGTGCTGGTGCTCTGGCCGCGCTTGAACTTGATCGTCTTGCCGCTGTACGGGTCGTCGAGCGTGCCGGTGAGCACGATGCAGTCGTGAGTGCCCGACTTGAACGTCTCGTCCTCCAGGTCGCGCTTGAGGATGTCGTTACGGGTGTCGCAGCCGTTGTGATCGACGTCGGACCAGGCCGGGCCGAACTCGTCGCGGTCGAAGCCCGTCTTGGGCGCGCGGCCCTTGACGTCCAGCTTGGCCAGCTTGTCGCGGGCGTCGGCGATCGCGGCCGAGTCCGTCTTCGAGCTCTTGCCGCCTCCCGACGACTGCGCTTCCAGCCCGCCGCAACCGGCCAGCATCGCCACTGTGGCCAGACCGGCCATGAACGCCCGAACTCGCACGCCCGCTCCCCAGACTTCGGTCAACTATTCCCTAAAGTCTAGGTAATGCCCGATTAAAGAGTTATAACGCGCTAATAGCGTCTAGCAGCCACTCCGCGAGGTAGCGGGTGAAGGACGACCTGACGTAGACGCGGTAGTCGCCGGGGCCGCGCCGCTCCAGGACGACCGACGTCTTGCCGAGCAGGGTCTGGGTGTGGCCGGGGAGCGTCTCCAGATCGAGGGGGCACCCGGTGATGAGGACGTCCTCCGCCCTGGGGCCGGTCAGCTCCAGGATCGTGCGCTGGCCCGAGACGTCCACCCAGCCATCACGAGGCACGATATCTCCGGACACGAGCCACCAGGACGGGCCCAGCCGCAGCCCCACGCCCGGATCCTGCCCGCGTACCTCCCACATCGGCTCGAACGGCACCTCCCGCACGCTCAGGGCGGGCCCGCTCACGGCCTCGAACCGCGCGGCGAACCCGGCCGCCGGGCTCTCGGCCCGCGCCTCCCGCACCCGCGCCGGACGGCCGTCAGGCAGAGGCTCACCGTCGCGGCGGGCGTTGTCCGGGTCGTAGAAGACGGGCTCCACGACGGTCACCGGCTGCGCCACTCCCCCGGACACGGCGGTGAGCCGGTCTCCCGGCCCGACGCCCCTGGCCAGCGCCAGCCCGAACGTCCGTCCCAGCGCCGCGCTGTGATAGGCCGAGGTGACGTGGCCGAGCATGGGCACCATGCCCATCACCGGGCCCTCCACCCGGCCCTCCGCTGAGCCCTCCGCCCGGTCCTCCACCGGGCCCTCCACCGGCCGCCCGGCCGCGACGAGTTGCGCGCCCTCCTCCAGCCGGGCCCCCGGATCGTCGGGCAGCAGGCCGATCAGGCGCTTGCGGTCCTCGCGCGCGGTGTCGGGACGGAGGTGCGAGCGCCGGCCGACGAACTCCGGCTTGCGCCGGGAGACGATCCACGCCATGCCGAGGTCCTGCGGGGTGACGGTGCCGTCGGTCTCCTGCCCGACGATCGCGAACCCCTTCTCCGCCCGCAGCACGTGCATGGTCTCGGTCCCGTACGGCACCGCCCCGGCCGCCAGCACCGCCTCCCACAGCGCCCGCCCGTACGCCCAGGGCACGTTCACCTCGTACGCCAGCTCGCCCGAGAAGCTGATCCTGAACACCCGCCCCGGCACGCCGAGCACGTCCGTGGCCGCGTAGCGCATGAACGGCAGCTCCACCGCCCCCGGCGCGACAGCCGCGATGACCCGTCTGGCGTGCGGCCCCGCCACGGCCACGGTCGCCCAGTGGTCGGTGACCGACGTGAACGACACGTCCATGCCCGGCCACTCGGTCTGGTGCCACTCCTCCAGCCAGTCGAGCACGGCGGCGGCGTTGCCCGTGGTCGTGGTCATGAGGTAGTGGTCCTCGGCCAGCCGGGTCGTGGTGCCGTCGTCGAACACCATCCCGTCGGCCCCGCACATCAGCCCGTAGCGGCAGGCGCCGACGGCGAGGGTGGAGTACAGGTTCGTGTAGATCAGGTCGAGGAACACGCCCGCGTCCGCGCCCCTGATGTCGATCTTGCCGAGGGTGGAGGCGTCCATCGCGGCCACGGCGGTGCGGGCGGCGTGGCACTCCCGCCGCACGGCGGCCTCCATCGGCTCGCCGTCCTGCGGGAAGTACCACGGGCGCTTCCACTGGCCGACGTCCTCGAACACCGCGCCCCTGGCGACATGCGCGTCGTGCATCGCGGTCGTCCTGACCGGGTCGGACAGCTCGCCCCGGTCACGTCCGGCCAGGGTGGCGAAGGACACCGGCGTGTACGGCGGCCGGAACGTCGTGGTGCCGACCTGGCCGGGAGCCGCGCCGAGAAGGGCCGACATGACGCCGACGACGACCGCGCCCGACGTCTTGCCCTGGTCGGCGCCGGTGCCCGCGGTGGTGTAACGCTTGACGTGCTCCACCGAGCGCATCCCGGCACCGGTCGCCCTGGCGAGGTCGGCCACGGTGACGTCCCGGTGCAGATCCGCGAAGGCGGGCTCGTGCGAGCTCCCTTCGACCACCCACAACACGGCCGGCCTATCGAGCGGCCGCTCGTCACACTCGGGCACCCGCAACCCGGCCGCACCCGGCTCCGCCGCACCGGGACCCGTCGCATCGCGGCCCGTCATCCCGGAGGCCGCATCACGGTCCGTCATCCCGGAGGCCGTCGCATCGACCCCGGCCTCGCCTGTCCGGGCCTGCGCGGCGCCTGCGGCTCGGGCTGCGCGGGCGGCCCGGGCGGCCTCGGTGCCGGCCGCGTAGCCGTCCGCGATGGCCTCACGGGTGCCGTAGCGGCCCGCGCACGCCCCCGCCGACCGTTCCGCCTGCGCCGATGTGCCGGGGACGAACGCCTGGAGGTCCTCGTCGAACCTGACCCGGCCCTGCGACTGGCTGAACAGGTACACAGCGGGGTTCCAGCCGCCGGCCACCGCCAGCAGGTCCGCCTCGACGTGCCGCGCGCCCACCTGGACGCCGTTCAGCACGCCTTCCGCGTCGCCCGTCGTGCCGGTGACCACCTGCCCGTCCACACGGGGATCGACGATCTCCGCGATCTCCACACCGGCCGCCGCCAGGTCCCGCGCCGCCTCGTGGCCGGAGTCCGTGCACGCGAACACCACCGCCCGCCGCCAGGGTGTCACCCCGTACCGGTTGGCGTAGGCGCGGGCGGCCGAGGCCAGCATGACGCCGGGCCGGTCGTTGCCGGGGAAGGCGAGCGAGCGCTCGTGCGCGCCCGTCGCCAGCACCACCCGCCGCGCCCTGACGTGCCACAGCCGCTCGCCGCGCGCCCGCCGCTCGACGGCCACCACGTAGTTGTGGTCGTAGTAGCCGATGGCGGTCGTCCTGGTCAGCACCCGGCCCGGCAGGTCGAGCGCGTCCACCCAGTCCGTCGCGGGCCGGCCGTCCAGGAGCGTCCTGGAGTTCAGCAGGTCGCCGCCCAGCCGGGGCTGGTCGTCCATGAGGATCACCCGCGCGCCGGCCAGCCCGGCCGCCGTGGCGGCGGCCAGCCCGGCGGGCCCGCCCCCGACCACGAGCACGTCGCAGTGCAGGTAACCCTTGTCACAGCGACGCCCGTCCCCAGCATCGGAAGCGGCGCTGACGTCCACCCGCCCCTTGCCGCGCAGGCTCCACGCCTCCAGCCCGTCGTACAGCTCCACGGTCGTGGCCGCCAGCATCGGATCGGCGCCCACCCGGACCAGCGCGTTCGGCTCCTCTGGTCCGGCGGTGAAGACGCCGCGCGGCCGGCCCAGCTCGACGCTGCGGCCGACGATCCGGACCCCGCCCCGCAGGAGCGCGGCGGCCAGCGTGTCACCCGGCTCGCCCTCCATGGGGCGGCCGTCGAAGGTGAACCTCATCGCGCCTTCCTCACCTCGTGAGTGACGGTGTGCCGCTCGACGTCGAACCAGGTCCGGCAGCCGTGCACGTGGAACCACCGCTCGCGGAACCAGCCCTTGGGGTTGTCGCGCAGGAAGACGAAGGCGGCCCACTCCTCGTCGGTGGTCTCGCCGAGCGGGTAGGGGATGCCGGCCTGGCCGCCGTAGTGGTACTCGTTCTCGTCGCGGGGCCCGCAGTGGGGGCAGTCGATGAGCAGCATCAGTGGGCCACCGCCGCCGCGCCGTGCTCGTCGATGAGCGCCCCCGTGGTGAACCGGTCCAGCCCGAACGGCTCGGCCAGCGGATGGGGTTGTTCTTCGGCGATCGTGTGGGCGTACACCCAGCCCGCGCCCGGGGTGGCCTTGAAGCCGCCGGTGCCCCAGCCGGCGTTGACGTACAGGTTCTCGACGGGGGTTGGGCCGATGATCGGCGAGGCATCGGGTGAGACGTCCACGATGCCGGCCCAGGTGCGCAGCACGCGTACCCGGCTGAACAGCGGGAACAGCTCCAGCGCCGCCGCCATCTGCGCCTCGATCACGTGCACGCCGCCGCGCTGCCCGTAGGAGTTGTACGCGTCGATGCCCGCCCCCATGACCAGCTCCCCCTTGTGCGCCTGGCTGACGTAGACGTGCACCGCGTTCGACATGACCACGCAGTCGAGCACCGGCTCCAGCAGCTCCGACACCAGCGCCTGGAGCGGGTGCGACTGCAACGGCAGCCGGACGCCGGCCAGCGCGGCGAGCACCGAGGTGTGCCCGGCCGCCGCCAGCGCGACCTTGCCGGCCGCGATCGGGCCGCGCGAGGTCCGCACGCCGGTCACCCGGCCGCCGCTCAGCTCGAACCCGGTGACCTCGCATCCCTGGATGAGGTCGATCCCGTACGCGTCCGCCTTGCGGGCCAGCGCCCATGCGACGTGGTCGTGCTTGGCGATGCCCCCCCGCCGCTGCAGGGTGGCCCCCATGACCGGGTAGCGGGCGCTGCCGGAGACGTTGATGATCGGGCAGAACTTCCTGACCTCGTCGGCGTCCAGCCACTCGGCGTCCACGCCATTGAGCCGGTTGGCGTTCACCCTGCGCCTGCCCTCGCGCACGTCGCCGAGGCTGTGGGCCAGGTTGAGCACCCCTCGCTGACTGAACTGCAGGTCGTAGTCCAGCTCCGCGCTCAACCCCTCCCACAGTTTCAGCGAGTGCTCGTAGATCGCGGCGCTCTCGTCCCACAGGTAGTTGGAGCGGATGATCGTGGTGTTGCGGGCCATGTTCCCGCCGGCCAGCCAGCCGCGCTCCAGGACGGCGACGTTCGTGATGCCGTGGTTCCTGGCCAGGTAGTAGGCGGTGGCCAGGCCGTGCCCGCCGCCGCCCACGATCACCACGTCGTAGGCGGGCTTCGGGTCGGGGTTGCGCCAGAGGAAGTCGGGGTGGGTCAACGCCTGATCTTCTCCATCCCGGGGTCGTACAGCGGCTCGGCGGCGACCACCGCGGGCACGCGGCGGCCGAAGTAGGAGATGTCCACGTGGGTCCCCGGCTCGGTCAGGTCGATCGGCAGCCAGGCGTAGGCGATGGGGCGCTGGACGGTGTGCCCGTAGGCGGCGCTGGTGACATGGCCGACCGTGCGTCCGGCATGCTTCACCGGCTCCTTGCCCAGGACGACCTCGGTGCAGAGCAGCGGCACCAGCTTGCGGCTCACGTCCTTGGTGAGGGCGTCGCGGCCGACGAAGTCCTTGTCGTCCTTGACCGCGAAGGCCAGCCCCGCCTCGTACGGGTTGTGCTCGGTCGTCATGTCGACGCCCCAGAGCCGGTATCCCTTCTCCAGCCGCAGGCTGTTGAACGCGGCCCGGCCGGCGGCGACGGCCAGCCCCGGCGCCCACAGCGTGTCCCAGAGCTTGAGCCCCATGTCGGCCGTGGTGTAGAGCTCCCAGCCCAGCTCGCCCACGTACGAGACGCGCAGCGCGAGCACCGGCACCTGCCCGACATATCCGGACTTGCAGCCGAAGTAGCGAAAGCCCTTGTGCGACAGGTCCATGTCGGTCAGGCCCTGCACCAGCTCCCTGGCCCGCGGCCCCCACACGCCGACACAGCAGGTGCCGGGCGTCAGGTCGCGCACCCGCACGCCGCCCGGCGCGTGCCCGGACAGCCAGTCGAGGTCGAGGTTGCCGTTCGCGCCGACCTGGAACGTGTCCTCGTCCAGCCGGGCCACGGTGAGGTCGGACCGGATGCCGCCCTTGACGTCCAGCAGCAGCGTGTAGGTGACGGAGCCGGGCTTCTTGTCCACGTTGTTGGTGGTCATCCGCTGCAGGAACGCCGCCGCGCCCGGCCCGCTCACCTCAAGCCGCTTGAGCGGGGTCATGTCGTAGAGCGCGACGGACTCCCGGGTGGCGTACGACTCCGCCGCGGCGATCGGCGACCAGTAACGGCTCGCCCACTCGTCCCGCTGCGCCGCCCCCAGCACCGGCTCGACGGCCGCACTCCGCGACTCCTCCGGCACCTCGGCGTACTCCTCCCGGCGCCGGCGGACCAGGTCCTCCAGCAGCGGCACGTTCGCCTCGAACCAGTGCGGCCGCTCCCACCCCGCCCCCTCCAGGAAGAAGGCGCCGAGCTCCCGCTGCCGCGGATGGAACGGGCTGGTCCGCAGCGGCCGGGGCGACTCCATCGGCTGCAGCGGATGGATGATGTCGTAGACCTCGACGAAGTTCTGCCTGCCGCGCTCCTCGACGAACGCGGGCGAGAGCTGGACCTGCTCGAACCGGTTGAGCTCGCACTCGTGCAGGTCGATCCGGGAGTGCCCGTCCACCAGCACCTCGGCCAGCGCCCGCGCCACCCCGGCCGAGTGCGTCACCCAGACCGCCTCGGCCAGCCAGAACCCGTCGAGGTGCGGCGCCTCGCCGATCAGCGGGAAGCCGTCGGGGGTGAAGGAGAAGATCCCGTTGATGCCGTCCTCGTACTTGGACTCGGCCAGCACGGGCAGCAGCTCGACCGCGTCGCGCCAGGCGGGGTCGAAGTCCTCCTCGGTGAACGCCTGCACCGACGGCATCGTGGTGGACCTGGAGCCGATCTCGTCCTGGGTGACCGGCATGGGGCGGTGGGCGTAGGAGCCGATGCCGATGCGGTCGCCGTGCCGGCGGAAGTACAGGTCGCGGTCCTGGTGCCGCAGGATCGGGCCCTCCTCGCCCAGTTTCAGCGGGCCCGACTTGGCGTACTGGTGGGCCAGGGGCAGCAGCGGCACGCTCAGCCCGGCCATCTTCCCGATCGAGGGGCCCCAGAAGCCGGCCGCGCACACCACCACGTCGGCCGGGATCGTACGGTACTCGCCACCGCTCGCCACCGCGACCCCGGTGACCCGGCCGCCGCGCTGCTCGACGCCGACCACGGTGTGCCCGGGCAGGAACCTGGCCCCGCGTTCCATGGCCCGTTCCGCCTGCGTCTGCCCGCACGCGACCGCCGCCGCGAGCCCGTCGCCCGGCACGTGGAACCCGCCGAGCACCTTGCCGGGATCGAGCGACGGCCACAGCTCCAGGCACTCGGCGGTGTCGAGCAGGCGCGCCTCCACGCCCCACGACTCGGCCCAGCCGTGCTTGCGGTGCAGGTCGTGCCGGCGTTCCGGGGTGGTGGCCACCTCCAGGCCGCCGACCTGGCGGAAGCAGTGCTCGCCGAGTTCGGTGTACTTGCGCACGGTGTAGGCGGCGAACTCGGTCATGGTCTTCGACGGGTTGGTCTGGAAGACCAGGCCGGGCGCGTGGGAGCTGGAGCCGCCGGCGGCGAAGAGGGGGCCCTGTTCGAGCACGGTGACGTCGGTCCACCCCCGCTCGGTGAGCTCGTCGGCGAGAGCGCAGCCGACGATGCCCGCCCCCACGATCACCAGACGGGGCCGACTCATGACGCCTCCGGTTGTTCCTTAATGCGCAACATGTCCCGGACTACGCAACGAACATAGATCCCAGCGTCCTCGCGAACAAGGGCCCCTTCACCGCCGGGGACGACCCCCATACTCTTTATTCGGATCATGGCAGGTCAGGAAAGAGGTGACATGGCGCAGCGGCGCTTACTCGAAGGGCTCGGCGTCACCGTCGCCGAGGAGAACTCGTACCGGGCCCTGCTCAGGCACGGGCCCGCCACGCTGAGCGAGCTCGCCGCCGAGACCGGCACCTCCGCCGCCGCCATCCGCCGCATGCTGCCCCGGCTCGAAGACCTCGGGCTGATCTCCCGGGTCGCCGGACGGCCGCTGCGGCTGGTCTCCACGCCCCCGAACGTCGCCATCGACATCCTCGTCGCGCGCCGCCAGGAGGAGCTCACCCACAGCCGTGCCGCCGCCGCGCTGCTGGCCACCGAGGTCGCCGACCGCGGCGGGCCGCACCCCGAGGAGGTGCTGGAGGTGGTCAGCGGGCGCGACGCCGTGGCCAGGCGCTACCTCCAGCTCGAACGCAACGCCACGCGGGAGATGCTGGTGCTGGTGCATCCGCCGTACGCGGTGGACGTCAGCGACGACAGGGAGAACCGCCGCCGCGCGGCCCGCCAGGGCGCGCCCACCCGCGGCATCTACAGCCCGCTGGCCTTCGAGCACCCCGGCATGCTGGCCCACACCCGCCGCGCCATCGCCGACGGCGAGCAGGCCAGACTCGGGCAGGTCCCGGTCAAGCTGGCCATCGCCGACGCCCGCACCGCCATCCTGCCGCTGGTCTCCGACGAGGACCGGGCCGTGGAGAGCGCGCTCGTGGTGCACCCGTCGGCGCTGCTCGACGCCCTGGTGGGGCTGTTCGAGACGCTGTGGCGGGCCGCCGTGCCGCTGCGCCTGTCGGCCGAGACCCTCGAACCGGAGGCGTGGCCGCAGGCGTCCGACGCCGAGGTGCTCACCCTGCTGGCCGCCGGCATGAAGGACGACGCCATCGCCAGGCAGCTCGGGCTGAGCCCGCGCACGGTCCAGCGCCGCGTCCAGGTGCTGTGCGAACGCCTGGGCGCCAGGACCCGCTTCCACGCCGGCTTCCTGGCCGCCCAGCAGGACCTGCTCGACTGAGCGATCCGCCGCCCACCGCAACCTGCTCGACTGAGCGATCCGCCGCCCACCGCAACCTGCTCGACTGAGCGATCAGCGTCCCGCCGCCCAGCCCGACCTGCCGGGCTAGGTGATCAGGATCCCGCCGTCCACCGCCAGCGTCACCCCGGTGATGTACGAGGCCGCGTCACCGGCCAGGAACACCGCGGCCGCCACCAACTCGGCCGGATCCCCCGGCCGCCCCATGACCACCCGTTGCTCCGTCATCCGCTCCAGGTAGCCGGGCGGGTACTGCTCGGTCATCTCCGAGGCGAAGAAGCCCGGCTCCAGGCAGTTGACCCGGATGCCGCGCCGCCCGGTCCACTGCTGGGCCAGGTCGCGGGTGAGCCCGTTGACCGCCGCCTTGGAGGCACTGTAGGCGGCCTGCGGCAGCCCGGCGGTGGTCTCACCGAGCACGCTGCCGATGTTGACGATCGACGAGCCGGGCCGCATGACCCGCGCGCACGCCTGCGCCATCCAGTAGGTGCCGTGCAGGTTGACGTCGACGACCTGGCGGAACTCCTCGGGCGTCTCGCGCAGCGCGGGCACGGCCGTGCCGACGCCGGCGTTGTTGATCAGCACGTCGACCCGGCCCAGGCCCTCGACGGCCGCGGCCACCAGCCGGTCGCAGTCTTCCGGCCGGGCCACGTCGGTCTGGACGGCCAGGCACGCGCGGCCGGTCTCCTCGACCAGCTTGCGCGTCTCCTCCAGCCGCTCCGCCCGCCGGGCGCCGATCACCACGTCGGCGCCCGCCTCCGCCAGGCCCCGGGCGAAGGCCACGCCGAGGCCGGAGGAGGCCCCGGTGACGATCGCCACCTTGCCGTCGAGCCGGAAGCGCTCCAGCACGTCACACCTCGCCTCTCGGAACGAAACCCCGCCCGGCGGGCGGTCGTCCGACGAGACCGGTGACCCGGCCGTCGCCGAACGAACCCCCGGCCGGCCCGGCGGCAGCGGTTGTTACAGGCCGTATTCCTTGACGATGCGCTCGTGCCGCTCGACCTCGACGTCGATCTCGCGGGCCAGGTCGAGCCAGGCCAGCGGATGCACCCACCGCTCGGTGGCGTCGTCGAGCAGCGCGTCGACCTCGTTGGGCGACACGTCGGGCGGCACCGCGACCCAGCCGAAGACGCCCGGCAGCGACTCGCTGCTGGTCGGGTGGGTGACGGTGTAGTTTTCGTCGCTGTAGACCCACATCGGCCAGCCGCGCTCGGCCATGACCTCGGTGAACTCGGCCCAGTCCTCCTCGCTCGGCGCGGCGCCGTCGAAGAAGTAGCTGGTGTAGCCACCGGGCCGCAGGATGCGCACCGCGCCGAACGGCGGCACGAAGTTCTGCTGCTCCTCCGGGTCGTCGGGGACGGGCTCCAGCAGCTGCGGGTCGAACACGACCAGGTCGCCGGCGTTGTAGTCCATGCCGCGCGGCTGCGGCAGGGCCAGCCTGGCGGTGGCGGGGCCGGTGCGGATGGACAGCACCTGGCGCTGGCCGCCGTCGGGGGCGGGCAGGATGAGCCTGATGAGGCCCATCTCCTCCTCGATCGGGCCCTCCTTGGACTTGACCGGCATGCCGATCTTGGCCGCGCCCTTGCGCACGGTCTCCCAGTCCTCGGCCGAGGTGGCCATGACGATCATGCGCCAGACGTCCTCCTCGGCCAGCTCGTCGAGCACCTCCAGCAGCACCTCGGCGGCCCTGGCGTTCTGGTCGAGCTGCTGGGCCGCGCCGGACAGCAGGCGGCGGGCGTCGAGCCCAGCCCCGGCCGCGAGGGCGTGCTCGCCCGCCTCGACCGTCTCCTGCCAGCGCTCGCGGGCGCTGTGCAGCCGGGCCAGCGCGAGGTATTGCGCCGCGTGGGGCAGCAGCCCGGCCATCTGCTCCAGCCGCTCGTCCTGGCGGGCCTCGATGAGCAGCGTGGTCAGGTAGGCCACGTCCTCGGGGTCGGCGGTGGAGATGTCGCCGGTGTCGACGAGCAGCTTCCAGTAGATGTCGGCGCCGGTGGCGGGGTAGCCGAGGAAGCCCAGGGTGGTGGTGTGGCGGCGGGTCGCCTCGATGTCCTCGCCGGACAGCGGCGCGAGCCAGCCCACCCACTTCTCCGGGTCGGCGTTGAAGCCGTCGGCGGCGTCGAACAGGCCGACCCGCTCGGCCGGCGGACCCGGCGGCGTGGGCTCGGTGGCGGCCTCGGCGGCGGTCCGCAGCGCGGCGATCCGCTCGGCCAGGTCGCCGGTCTCGCGCAGCTCGGCGGTGCCGGACTCGGCCACGTCGGCCAGCAGCCTGGCCTGCCAGACGCCCTGCCTGGCGATGGCCAGCTCGCCCGCGACCAGGGCCAGATCGACCCGGGCGCGGTAGCCGCCCATCATGCCGAAGTAGTCGGTCCACTGGCGCAGGACGCGGCCGAGCTGCCAGGTGTTGGTGATCTGCGCGGAGCTCGCCAGCTTGTTGACGGCGTGGGCCCACTCGACCCACACGCGCGGGTGGTCGCCCACCACGTCGAGGTCGGGCAGGGCGTCGACGGCCTCGGCGGTGCGGCCGAGGGTGGCCAGGATGAGCGCCCGGCGCACGCCGTCGCGGTGCTCCTTGGCCACCGGGTCGTCGGCCTGGAACCCGGCCGCGGCCTGGAGCGCGGTCAGCGCGTCCTCCGCGCGGCCGGCGGCCAGCAGCGCGCGGGCGCTCTCCGCGCCCAGCTCCCAGCTGGCCTCACGCCCGGCCGTCCCCAGCCGCTCGACGGCGGACTCGGCGTAGGTGACGGCCTCGCCCGGCTTGCCCGCGTCGACCAGCGCGGCGACGTACTGGGTGATCAGGCCGGTGAAGCCGGGCCGCTCGGGGCTCATGCCCTCGAGCGCGGCGGCCAGCGTCTCCAGGCGCTGGGCCGCGTAGCCGGGGCCGTCGGTGTTGGCCCACACGATGGCCAGCGCCTCGACGGCGGCCGGGGTGGCGGGGCAGTCACGCACGTCTTCGCGCTGGGCGAACGCGAGCAGCTGCTCCACGTCGGCCAGGGCCACCGCCCCCTGGGCCCGGTCGCCGATCCGGCCGACCAGGTGCCAGTAGCGGGCGTAGAACTCGAGCCAGGGCAGCTCCAGGGTCTCGGCCTGCTGCGCGATGGCCGGGGCCATCACGTCGAGCTGCGGATATCGGCCCTCATAGGCCTGTGCGGGGAGGTCTCCCAGCGCCATGGCGAGGCCAACGTTGCCCGCCTCGGAAAGCTGCTGCTGGGTATCGCCGACCCAGGCCCAGATGTCCACGTCCATGGGGAGTCAGTCTGCCAGGTCAACGAGCGTCCCCAAAACGCAGAAGCTCGATCAGCTCGTCCGATTCGCCGTCGGTGAGGACCGAAAACGCGGGCGCCATGAGTTCGTCCGTCTTCTCCTCGACGGCGGCGCGGCGGGCGACGAGTTCCGGGCCGGGCGTGGCGTACGGCTCCGGCCACTCGAAGAACCTGGCGATCGCCTCGCCGGCCGACTTCCCGAGCGGGGCGCCGCGGTGGTCGGCGGCCAGGGTGGCGTCCAGCGGGTGCAGCCCTGCCGCGATCACGGCGTTGGCGTGCAGACCGCCGCGCAGCTCGCGTACGACGTGCATGAGCTGGGCGGCCCTGGCCGGCGGGTCGCCGGGCAGCGGGACGGCCCGCCACCCCGCGAACAGCGGCGCGCCCACGGACGAGGCCTGCTCGACGACCGGCTGCAGCAGCTCGGCGATCCTGGCGCAGCCGCCGTAACCGCCCAGGTTGCGCCGGCCCCAGGCCTGGCACGCCTGCGCGTAGAGCTCGACGGCGTGCTCGGCCGCGAGCTTGCGGCCGCCGTTCCAGTTCGGCTCGACGTGCTGGGAGGGGAAGAAGACGGCGACCGAGGTGACGACGTCGGCCTCGCACTCGCCGAGGACGCCGCAGCGGCCCCTGAAGTACAGCTCGCGCGGGGCGAGGCCGTGCTCCTCGCAGAGCGCCTTGGCCTCTCTGGAGATCATGAAACCGCCGCCGAGCCGGCCGATCGGCGTCTTGACCTCTGCCGCGGTGGTGCGTGGGTCAGCCATGTCCACCCCTCAGTCCGTGAAGTGAACCCAGCATCCCCTACCAGAACATCATTCTGCAAGCATGAGTTCGCCGCTGGCGACGATGGCCGCGGGACCGGACAGATAACTGGTCTCCTCGTCGAGGGTCACCGTCAGCGTGCCGCCCAGCACCTCGATCGTCCACGTGCCGGTCGTGTCGCCCGACAGGTTGGCCGCGGCCACGGCGGTGGCCACCGCGCCGGTGCCGCAGGAGCGGGTCTCGCCGGAGCCGCGCTCGAAGACGCGCATGACCGCGCGGCTGGTGCCGACCGGGTTGAACAGCTCGATGTTGACCCCGGCGGGGAAGACGCCGGTGTCGAAGCCCGGCTGGTGGGTGAGGTCGAGCTGGACGACGGGGTCGCCGATGGCGCAGGCCAGGTGGGGGTTGCCCATGTCGACGCGGAGCCCGGTGTATTCCTGGCCGCCCACGGAGGCCACGCTCTCGCCGGAGACCACGGGCTTGCCCATGTCGACCGTGATGTCGCCGTTCGGCTCGACGCGGACCCGCCGCAGGCCGCCCCGCGTCGCGATCTCGAACTCCTGGGCGCTCACGGCGCCGGTGTCGACCAGGTAGCGGGCGAACACCCGCACGCCGTTGCCGCACATCTCCGCCATGCTGCCGTCGGCGTTGCGGTAGTCCATGAACCACTCGGCGGCCGCGGCCTGGTCGGCGACCTCGTCGCTCTGCTTCGTGCGCACCACCCGGAGCACCCCGTCGGCGCCGAGGCCGGCTCTCCTGTCGCAGATCCTGGCGACGAGTGTGGCCGACACGTCGACCACCCCGTCGGGATCAGGCAGGATGACGAAATCGTTCTCGGTGCCGTGCCCCTTGAGAAAGCGCATGCTAGGAGTTTATTAGCGCCAGAGATCGCTCAAGGATGTCGGGGGCGTCGTACGGCAGCCAGCGCACCCGCGGGTCCCTGCGGAACCACGACTCCTGCCGCCGGGCGAAGCGCCTGGTCAGCCTGACCGTCTCGGTCATCGCCTGCTCCTCGCTCCACTCGCCGGTGAGAAAGCGGATGACCTGCGCGTAACCGAGCGCCCGCCCGGCCGTGCGCCCTTCGGCCAGCCCCTGGCCGAGCAGCGCTCGCACCTCGTCGACCAGCCCCGCCTGCCACATCCGGGCGACCCTGAGCTCGATCCGCTCGTCCAGCACCGGCCTGGGCACCTCCAGCCCGATCTGCACGCTCGGGTAGACCGCGTCGTAGGACGGCATGGTGGCCGAGAACGGGCGGCCGGACAGCTCGATCACCTCCAGCGCACGCACGATGCGCCGGCCGTTGCTGGCCAGGATGGCCGCCGCGGCGGCCGGGTCACGCTCGCGCAGGCGCTCGTAGAGGGGGGCGGGGCCGCGCTCGGCCAGCTCCTCCTCCAGCCGGGCCCTGATCTGCGGGTCGGTGCCGGGGAACTCCAGCTCGTCGATGGCGGCGCGTACGTACAGGCCGCTTCCGCCGACCAGCACCGGCACCTCGACGGCGTCGAAGACGGCCCTGGCCAGCTCCTGGTATTCGGCCACGCTGGCCGTGACCGTCACGTCCCAGATGTCCAGCAGATGGTGCGGGACCCCCCGCCGCTCGGCCTCGGTGAGCTTGGCCGTGCCGATGTCCATGCCCCGGTAGAGCTGCATGGAGTCGGCGTTGACGCACTCGCCGCCCAGCCGGAGGGCGAGGTCGACGGCGAGATCGGACTTTCCTGCGGCCGTGGGACCCACGACGGCGATGACTGGCTGCTGGCGCACGGCGACAAGTCTGCTAGAGATCGAGCAGCGTCGGCTGCAGATAACCCTCGTGGGTCAGCAGCCACCGCTTGGTCTCCACGCCCTCGCCGCCGCTGAAGCCGCCCAGCCCGTTGCCCGCCGCGACGACCCGGTGGCAGGGCACCACGATGGGGATCGGGTTGGAGCCCATGATCGAGCCGATGCCGCGGGCGGGCACGCTGGAGCCGCTGAGCGTGGCCAGCTCGCCGTAGGTGACGGCGCTCCCGTACGGGATCCCGTGCAGGGCGCGCAGCACCCGCAGCCGCGAGCCGGACATCAGCCGCCAGTCGATCGGCGTCTCGAACCGCTTCAGCTCACCGGCGAAATAAGCATTCAGCTCGGCGACGGCGAAGGCCGTACGATCCGCATCATGAACCTCAGCCAGGGCGAGCCGGCCGGCCACCAGGGCACGGGAGCCCCAGCCCGACGCGACGAGCCCGGTCTCGGTGACGGCCAGCACAAAGGGCCCCACCGGCGTCTCCACCTCGGCGAAGGCGACCGTCTCCTCGTTGGCGGTCATCATGTCCTCACGTGAGCTCGTGGTGCTGGGCACGTCCAGCGCCGTTCCTACCCGACACCGTAACCACAACGGCTACCTGCTGCGCTGGGACGGCCAGGGTTTCCTGTTCGACCCGGGCGAGGGCACGCAGCGGCAGATGGTGCACGCCGGCCTGAGCGCCAACGACGTCCACTGGCTCTGCGTGACCCACTTCCACGGCGACCACTGCCTGGGCGTCCCCGGCGTCGTCCAGCGCATCGCACGCGACAAAGTACGCCATCCGGTGCGCGCCGTCTTCCCCGCCTCCGGCCAGACCTACTGGCGCCGGCTCCGCCACGCCGCCGCGTTCGCCGACACCCCGGTCATCGCCGAACATCCGCTCACCGGCGACCTCTCCGGCGTCGGCCCGCTCATCGCGCGCCGCCTGTCCCACCCCGTCGAGTCGTACGGCTACCGCGTCCAGGAGCCGCCCGGCCGCCGCATGCTGCCCGACAAGCTGGCCGCCCACGGCATCCGCGGCCCCGACATCGGCGAGCTCCAGCGCACCGGCTCCGTGCGCGGCGTCACCCTGGCCGAGTGCAGCGTCCCCAAACCGGGGCAGAGCGTGGCGTTCATCATGGACACCCGGCTCTGCGACGCGGTCTTCGAGCTGGCCTACGGGGTCGACCTGCTGGTGATCGAGTCCACGTTCCTGTCGGCGGAGAGCGCGCTGGCCAAGGAGTACGGGCACCTGACGGCGTTCGAGGCCGGGGTGGTGGCGGCGGACGCGGGGGCGCGCAGGCTGGTGCTCACGCACTTCTCCGAACGGTACGGCTTCGACGACGAACCCCGCTTCGTCGCGGAGGTGCGGCGCAACTTCGACGGCGAGGTGGTGACGGCCCGCGACCTGATGCGGATCCCGGTACCGAAGCGTCAGGCCGTCCACGTCCCGACGAGATAGCCGACCCCGTACGGGGCCGTCGCCATCAGCAGCCGGCCCGCGAACTCCCGCCCGTCCGCCGCGCCCGCCAGCACCTGGAAGGCGGCCCGGCCGCTCACCCACAGCCTGTCGGCCTCCTCGGGATCGAGGGCGGCCAAGGGGGCGGGGTCGCCGGCGTCGATGGCCTGGGCGATGCGGTCGTTACAGGGGCCGGCCGCCTCGTCGTACCTGCCCGGGGCCTTCGGGCTGAGGCAGGCCGAGCCGTCGGCCATGACCAGCAGCGCCACCCTGCCCGCGCGATCGGCCAGTTGCGCGCCGAGCTTCGCGCAGTCCTCGCCAGGGGCGTCCCAGGCCACCGACTGGAAGGAGTCGGGGGCGTGCTCCCCCAGCAGCAGGCGGGCGACGGTCAGCGACAGCGGCAGCACCGGCTCGCCCCGGCCCGCCGCGAGGTCCGGGCCCCAGGGGCGCAGGCTGCCCACGGCGTCGCCGTCGTACGCGCCGGTGGCCGGCGCGCCGCCCACCACGATCAGCGCGTCGGGCCGCGCGTCGCGCAGTGTGGCGATCGCGGTGTGGCAGGCGGAGCGGAGGTCGGGCATCCCCAGGACGACCAGCGGGGTGAGCGGGCACACGGCCGCGGCGACAAGCACGAGCGCAAGCGTACGTCCGCCCCCTCTGTCACCCGGCACGGCCCCTGCCGTCAGTACGTGGCCCTGGGGCGCGACGCCTGGCGTCGTACGGTCGCGGCCCTGCCGTCAGTACGGGCCGCGGCCCTCGGGCGCGACGCCTGGCGTCGTACGGTCGCGGTCCCCGCCGTCAGAAGGGGTCGCGGCCCGCGTGTATCTCGGTGAGCAGGCTCTCGGTGTACGTCTGGGAGGCCTGGTGCAGACCGCTGCCGAAGCTGATCCTGGCCACCCCCAGCCCGGCCAGCGCGCCCAGCCCGATGACCCCCGGCCTGAACAGCACGTTGACCGGCCCGCCCAGACCGTCGACCAGGGCTCGGATCTCGTCCGCGTCGGTCAGCCCGATCGGGTACACGCAGTCGGCCCCCGCCTCCAGGTAGCGCCGTCCGCGTTCCAGCGCCTCCTCGCGCGTCGCCCGTCTGCGCAGGTAGAGGTCCACCCGCGCGTTGATCACCAGCCCGTCGCCGGCCGCCGCCCGCACCTCGGCCAGGAACGCGGCCTGCTCGTCCGGATCCACCATCTCGCCGCCGCCCGGCCGGGAGTCCTCCAGGTTGCAGCCCACCGCCCCGGTCGCGAGCAGCCGCTCGGCCAGCTCGGCGGGCTTGAGTCCGTACCCGCGCTCGACGTCCGCCGTGACGGGCCGGTCCACGGCCCTGACCACCCGGGCGATGGCCGCCATCATCTCCCCGACGGGCGTACGTTCACCGTCCTCGTAACCGAGCACCCGCGCGACCGCGGCGCTGCCGGTGGCGACCGCGGGGAACCCGGCCGCCTGCACGGCGCGGGCGGAGGCGGCGTCCCAGACGTTGGGCAGCACCAAAGGGTCTCCGGGCACGTGCAGGGCACGCAGCTCGGACGCGTCGTCAGTCGTCATACTCCGACCCTACGGACAACGGTGGCTTCTCCGAAGTACCAGTACACCTCATAATCGGCAAGCCACTTCGGACCCCGCCGTCACGAAGGGTTCCTTGCCACCCGCCGTCAGGGCCCTGTCGTCATGAGCCCACCCTGCCGTGCAACGTCGAGCCCGTCGTCAGGACGTGCTCAGCAGCCGCTCTTCGAGCACTGGCCGGGGACGAGGCCGCCGGGGCCGTCCGCCGGGCTGTCGGCGTCGGAGGGGGTGCCGCGGCCCGAGGACTGCGGCGACTTGGTGGGAGCCGTCGTCGCGGGCTTCTTGCTGGTACCGGTCTTGGCGGAGTCGCTGCCCGTGCCGCCCGTCGTGTCGCCCGTATCGGCCTGGTCGCCGCCGTCCGGGACCCCGGCCGCGACGTCGCCCATGCTGCCGTCGTCCTCGGGAGCGTCGCCGGTACGGTCGTCCTCGGGAGAGTCGGCGGTGACGTCGCCCGCCGTGGCGTCGTCGTCGCCGGCGGGATCCTCGTTCGCCTCAGCACTCTGAGAGGTCGCGGGGTTGCCGCCGCCCTGCTGGGCGCTCCCGCCGGGGTTCGAGGCCAGCATGTAGCCGGCGCCACCGGCCACGAGCACGGCGATGAGCGCCGAACCGGCGATGAGAAGGGTCTTGTTGCTCTTCTGCTTCGGTCGTCTGTTTCCCGAGGCCCTGTTTTCCAGGCGGGTGTCTCCCGGCCCGGCGAGGATCTCCTGGCGATCCGCCTCGATCGGATCTTGCATGGCGTTACAGCTCCCTGCGGTCGTATCGGGGAAAGCTCGCCGGCTTCCGCGGGTGATGGACCACACTAGCCGCAACGACGGAATGCTCGCACAACAATCACAAAGGAATCACGACTTGTCCCCCCTTAGATCCATTAGCCCAGGTAGCCGCGCCAACCTGGCACCCGTGGCCGGAGCCGCGGGGGTACTCGTCACAGCGGCGCTGGGGATATTCCTGGCATTCACTAACAGTAAGGAACCGTCACCGCAAACACCTCAGGAAATGGATCAGGAAACCCCGCTTTCCCCAAGATCGACACCACTCTCGGCATCGAACACGCCACCCACGGCGACCGTCATTCCACCGTCGGTGGCGCCCATGACTGGAACGCTCCAATTCCCCACGGCCCAGCCCGCCGACGTCATGCTCGGCCCGCTGACGCCTCCGTGGATCGAGACCGTCCCGCCCCCTTACGCGAGCCTGCCGCCCTGGGGGACGAATCTCCCACCTGTGGGTGTGAACCTGCCGCCCGTGGGCACGGACCTGCCGCTCCTCCCCTCGGCGACGGCCGGCCCGCCGGCCTCGCCCACAGCCGGGGACACCCGCCCGCACCGGCCGGGACGCGACGGTGAACGGCCCCCGGGAGGACGCCCCGCCCCGCGCGCCACCCCACAGGTGCCTCCTGAGGAACATCCGGCACCCGGCAGCCCTGCCACGCCACCCCTGGCGACCAGCCCGGCTCCGCCCCCGTCATCACGGCCGCTCGCACCGCCACCGTCCCGTCCGCCGTCCCGGCCGGCGCCGCCGGGCCGCGCGGGCCCCGACCCCTGCGCCACCATGCACGACTTCCGCCGCCGCCCCTGCTACGACATGCTCAACCGCCTCACCCGATGACCCCGGCACGACGGAGGGCGGCCCCGGATGAACCGGGGCCGCCCTCCGAACAGCAGTAAGGTCAGCGCATCGAACAGGCCCGAACAAGACGCGCGACAGCACGGGCCGCCCGGCCGTCGTCAGTGCGCCGAGCAGGCACCTGACGAGGTCGGCAGCGGTGCGGGGCGGCCGACGGTGGGCATGCCGAGCAGCACTCCCGAGCCGCCCGCGGCGCTCCCGCCGCCCTGGCGGGCCTCCCAGGCGTCGCCCGCCCTGGTCCGCCGCAGCCCCAACACGGCCCCGTCGGCCACCAGGTGGTGCGGCGCCGCGTACGTCACCTCGACCGTCACCATGTCACCGGGCCGCGGCGTCTCCTCACCCACCGCGAAGTGCACGAGCCGGTTGTCCGCCGCGCGCCCCGACAGCCGGCGGGTGACTTCGTCCTTACGCCCCTCGCCCTCGGCCACCAGCACCTCGAGCGTCCGCCCGACCTGCTTCTTGTTCTCCTCCCAAGAGATCTCCTCCTGCAGCGCCACCAGCCGCTCGTAGCG
This sequence comes from Nonomuraea fuscirosea, assembly GCF_035917475.1. Classification (NCBI taxonomy): domain Bacteria; kingdom Bacillati; phylum Actinomycetota; class Actinomycetes; order Streptosporangiales; family Streptosporangiaceae; genus Nonomuraea; species Nonomuraea fuscirosea. Next base: position 7,751,742 of record NZ_CP109074.1, read on the forward strand.
CTCCTGGACGACCTCCTTGGGCACCTGGTCCGCCATCGTGGCCGCCGGAGTGCCGGGGCGGATGGAGTACTGGAAGGTGAAGGCGTTGGCGAAGCGGCTCTGCCGGACGACGTCGAGGGTCGCCTGGAAGTCCTCCTCGGTCTCGCCGGGGAAGCCGACGATGATGTCGGTGGAGATGGCCGCGTCGGGCATCGCGGCGCGTACACGCTCGATGATGCCGAGGTAGCGCTCGGCCCGGTAGGAGCGCCGCATCGCCCGCAGCACCCGGTCGGAGCCCGACTGCAGCGGCATGTGCAGCTGGTGCATGACGTTGGGCGTCTCCGCCATCGCGGCGATCACGTCGTCGGTGAACGCGGCGGGGTGCGGCGAGGTGAAGCGGACCCGTTCGAGCCCGTCGATGTCGCCGCAGGCGCGCAGCAGCTTGCCGAAGGCCAGCCGGTCGCCGAACTCCACGCCGTAGGTGTTGACGTTCTGGCCCAGCAGGGTGACCTCCAGCACGCCCTGCTCCACCAGCGTCCTGACCTCGGCGAGGACGTCGCCGGGGCGGCGGTCCTTCTCCTTGCCGCGCAGCGACGGCACGATGCAGAACGTGCAGGTGTTGTTGCAGCCGACCGAGACCGACACCCAGGCGGCGTAGGCGGACTCACGCTTGGTGGGCAGCGTCGAGGGGAAGACCTCGAGCGACTCCTTCAGCTCGACCTGCGCCTCGCCCTCGACGCGGGCCCGCTCCAGCAGCACCGGCAGCGAGCCGATGTTGTGCGTGCCGAACACGACGTCGACCCACGGCGCCTTGCGGACGATCTCGCCCTGGTCCTTCTGCGCCAGGCAGCCGCCGACGGCGATCTGCATGCGCGGATTGCTCACCTTGGCCGGTCTGAGGTGGCCGAGGTTGCCGTAGAGGCGGTTGTCGGCGTTCTCCCGCACGGCGCACGTGTTGAACACGACCACGTCGGCCGCCTCCCCGTCGGGAGCGGCCACGTAGCCGGCGTCCTCCAGCAGGCCTGACAGCCGCTCGGAGTCGTGGACGTTCATCTGGCACCCGTATGTGCGCACTTCGTAGGTGCGGGCGCCCTCCTGAGTCACAGTCATGGCATGTTCAAGGGTAGTCGGTATCGGCCTTGGGACTGTCCGTACCGATCTAAAAGGCCAGCTTGATGGCATGATGTGATCGGATCGGTACCGCTCGGTTAGTGCACAGCGTTCTAACGCCCTCTACGTTTTACTCCATGACGGAGAACGGCGACGCCACTCCACTTGTGCAGTTGGAGAACGTCAACAAGCACTTCGGGACGCTGCATGTCCTGAAGAACATCAACTTGACCGTCTCTCGTGGCGAGGTCCTGGTCGTCATCGGCCCCTCGGGCGGCGGGAAGTCGACGCTCTGCCGCACGATCAACCGGCTGGAGACGATCAACGACGGAAAGATCATATTTGACGGCCAGGTTCTGCCCGACGAGGGCAAGGCGTTGGCCAGGCTGCGTTCCGACGTCGGAATGGTCTTCCAGTCGTTCAACTTGTTCGCCCACAAGACCATCAGGGAAAACGTCACGCTCGGCCCGATGAAGGTGCGCGGCAAGGCCAGGGACGCCGCCAACCAGCGGGCGATGGAACTGCTCGAAAGAGTGGGCATCGCCGCGCAGGCGGACAAATATCCGGCCCAGCTCTCCGGCGGTCAGCAACAACGTGTGGCGATCGCCAGAGCACTGGCCATGGACCCGAAAATGATCCTGTTCGACGAGCCGACCTCCGCCCTCGACCCCGAGATGGTGCAAGAGGTCCTCGATGTCATGATCGGGCTGGCACGTGACGGGATGACCATGATGGTCGTCACGCACGAGATGGGGTTCGCCCGCCGGGCCGCGAACCGGGTGGTGTTCATGGCCGAAGGGCAGATCGTCGAGGAGAACACTCCTGACGAGTTCTTCACCAACGCGCAGACGGACCGGGCGCGAGACTTCCTTTCGAAGATCCTCACGCACTGACTAATGAGGCAGGTACACATGCACATGCGTCGAACGGGAGCAGTGCTCTCCATGGCGGCTCTGGCCGCGGGCCTGACCGCCTGTGGCGGGGGTGGCGGGGAGTCGTACGCCACCGTGGCCGACAAGATCGCGGGCGGTGGCTCGATCGTGGTCGGCACCAAGTGGGACCAGCCCAGCCTGGGCCTGAAGATGGGCAACGAGCCTGAGGGCTTCGACGTCGACGTGGCCAAAGCCGTGCTGAAGGAAGTGGCCGGCGGCAAGGACGTGAAGATCGAGTGGAAGGAGTCGGCCTCGTCCAACCGCGAGCCGTTCCTCCAGAACGGCACGGTCGACATCATCTTCGCCACCTACTCCATCACGGAGGAGCGCAAGGGCAAGGTGACCTTCGGCGGCCCCTACGTCGTGGCGCACCAGGACGTGATGGTCCGCAAGGACGACGCCTCGATCAACAGCCCTCAGGACCTCAAGGGCAAGAAGATCTGCAAGGCCGCGGGCTCCAACTCCTACAAGCGCATCACCGACCCGCCCCCGGACGGTGAGCTCGACATCGACGCGACGACCGTCGACGCCGGCAACTACTCCGAGTGCGTGCAGAAGCTGACCGGCAGCAACCTCGACGCCGTCACCACCGACGACCTGATCCTGGCGGGCTTCGCCAAGCAGGCGGGCGGCAACTTCAAGGTGCTGGGCCAGGGCTTCACGGACGAGAAGTACGGCATCGGCCTGAAGAAGGGCGACACCAAGACGTGTGAGGCCCTCAACACCGCGGTGAAGAAGCTGTGGGACAACGGCACCATGAAGCAGCTGCTGGACAAGTGGTTCGGCGGCATCCAGGGGCTGAAGCTGTCCGAGACCGCGCCGCCGGCCGAGGGTTGCGCCTGATCACACCAGAGGCGGCGGCCGGTGACCCGGCCGCCGCCGTCCTATGCGGTGGAGCACGATGGACGAACTAATCAAATACGCCCCTGACCTCGGGCTGGGATTCCTGGAGAACGTCAAGCTGTCCCTCGTGGCGGCCGTCGTCTCCCTGATCCTCGGCACGGTTCTGGTGGCGATGCGGGTCTCACCCACGCCGGTCCTTCGCGCGGCCGGCACCATATACGTCAACGTGGTGCGTAACACCCCGCTCACGCTGGTGCTGGCGTTCTCCGCGCTGGGTTTGAGCGACCAGCTCGGCCTGGTGTTCTCGGACGTGCCGCTGACCAACTCGTTCTGGATCGTGGCGATGGGCCTGTCGGTCTACACCGCGGCCTTCGTGTGCGAGGCGCTGCGCGCCGGCATCAACACCGTGAACATGGGCCAGGCGGAGGCGGCCAGGGCGATCGGGCTCACGTTCATGCAGTCGCTGACGCTGATCGTCCTGCCCCAGGCGTTCCGGGCGGTCGTCGCGCCGCTGGGCAGCGTCATGATCGCCATGATCAAGAACACCACGGTGGCCACCGCGGGCGGGTTCCTCGCCGACTCCGCGGCGGTCATGAAGATCACCTTCGACACGACCGGCGCGTCGATCCCGATCTTCCTCGGCATCGTCGTCGCCTTCATGGTGCTGACCATGCCCATCGGATTCTTCACCGGCTGGTTGTCGCGACGTCTGGCGGTGGCCCGATGAGCACGTCCGTACTGTTCGACGCTCCCGGCCCGCGCGGGCGGATCCGCAACCACGCGCTCACGGTGATCAGCGTCGTCGCCGTCATCGCCGTCCTGTACGGCGTCTACCGCGGCTTCGACGCCAAGGGCCAGTTCGAAGGCAAGATCTGGCAGCCGTTCCTGCAGTGGGAGACCTGGGAGTTCTACATCATCCCCGGTCTGATCGGCACCCTGGAGGCGGCGGCCGTCTCGGCGGTGCTGGCGCTGGCCTTCGGCGCGATCTTCGGCCTGGCCAGGCTCTCCGACCACGCGTGGGTCCGGATCCCGGCCGGCGCGGTGGTCGAGGTGTTCCGGGCCATCCCGCTGCTGCTGCTGATCTTCTTCATCTTCTACCTGGCGCCCATGCTCCTGGGCGGCGGCGACTACGCCTTCTTCGCGGTCGTGCTCGGCCTGACCCTCTACAACGGCTCCGTGCTGGCCGAGGTCGTCAGAGCCGGCGTGTACGCCGTGCCGAAGGGGCAGTCGGAGGCCGCCTACGCGGTCGGCATGCGCAAGAACCAGGTGCTGCGGCTGGTGCTGCTGCCGCAGGCCGTCACGGCGATGATGCCGGCGATCGTCAGCCAGCTCGTGGTGCTGCTGAAGGACACCGCGCTCGGCTACATCATCGCGTACGTCGACCTGCTCAACACCGGCTTCAAGATCCTGCCGGCCCGCTTCTTCGGCTCGCTGATCCCGGCGGCGATCGTCATCGGCATCATCTACGTGGCGCTCAACATGGCGCTGAGTTACCTGGCCACCAAGCTGGAACGGCGCAGCAGGCGCAGCCGCAAGACGGCGGCCGCCCCGATCGCGGCGCCCGGATCGGCCGAGGTCGGCATCGGCGCCGGCCAGGGCACCGCGGGCGGTGGCCTGGGGCCGGACGAACCCCTCGAATGACCGCGGGGCGGCGGGCGTGCTGGCGCTCGCCGCCCCGACGGGTTCCCCTGCCCCTCGCCCTGACGAATGCTCAGGTTCGTCGCCCGGACTGGCGCTCAGGTTTGTCACTCGGACGCCTGTCGCCCTGACCGGTTCTCATGCCCATCGCCCCGGCCAGCCCTTGAGTTTGTCGCCTTTCTCCCCACAGATCGCCAAGAAAGACCCACGACTGCGTCGAATCCGTGTCCCGCACGGGTCGCGACGGGTTACCCATAGTCGTGGGGAAGTTCAGGGTGACCATGCGTGGGACGGCACTGACCTCAGCCGTGGCCGTGGCGGCGGGGCTGGCCGGATGCGGCGGCGGAGGGTCGTACACGACCGTCGCGGACAAGATCAAGAACGCCCGCACCGTCGTCGTCGGCACCAAGTGGGACCAGCCGGGCCTGGGAATGCGTACCGGCTCGGGTGATCCCGAGGGGTTCGACGTGGACGTCGCCCGCTACATCGTCGGCAACCTCGCCGGCGGTGCCAAGGTCAAGATCACCTGGCGCGAGTCGCCGTCCTCCACCCGCGAGGCGCTGCTCCAGAACGGCACCGTCGACATGATCGTCGCCTCCTACTCCATCACGCAGTCCCGCAGGCCCAAGGTCACCTTCGGCGGCCCGTACGTGATCGTGCCCCAGGACACCATGGTCAGAGCCGGCGACATGACCATCAAGAACGTGGAAGACCTGCGCGGCAAGCGGATCTGCCTGGCCGAGGGCTCGAACTCGTACCGGCGGATCGTCGACCCGCCACCCGACGGCATGCTCGACCTGCCGGCCGAGCTGGTGCCGGCCCACAACTACTCCGAGTGTGTGCTCAAGCTCGTCGAGGACCGCCTCGACGCGGTCAGCACCGAGAACCTGGCCCTGGCCGGGTACGCCGAGCACGACCCCGGCATGTTCCGGCTGCTCAATCAGCCGATCAGCTGGGAGAAGTGGGGCGTCGGCCTGAAGAAGGGCGATACCGAGACGTGCGAGGCGGTCAATCGCGCCATCGCGTCGATGTGGCGGGACGGGACGACGACGCGACTGCTGAACAAGTGGTTCGGCCGGGCGGGCGTCGCACTCCCCTCCTCCCTGCCCCACCCCGTCGGCTGCCCCTGAACCGCTCACACGGGCTGAACCGTGCCGGCGCCCCCCGAACCGGCTGAACGCTGCCCAGCCACCCCGCGGCCGCTCAGGCGGGCTGAACTGTGGGGACAGCACCGCACGCCCGGCGATCTTCCGGCAGGATGCGGGGTATGCCTTTCTGGCCCTCCCCCATTTCGACCAGAGACGTGGCCGGCTCCGCCGTACGTCCCGGCTGGCCCACGCTCATGGACGGCCGGACGTGGTGGACCGAGGACCGTCCCGACGACGGCGGGCGTACGGCGATCGTGTGCCGCGCCGCCGATGGCACCCGTCGTGACCTGCTGCCCGCTCCCTGGTGCGCGCGCACCCGCGTGCACGAGTACGGCGGCCGTCCCTACGCCGTGACCCCCGAGGGGGAGGTGGTCTTCGCCAACCTGCAAGATCAGCGCCTCTACCTGCTGCCGGAAAACGGCGAACCGAAACCCGTCACTCCCCCGGGTTGCCGCTACGCGGATCCGCTGGTGCGCGAGGGACAGGTGTGGTGCGTACGCGAGCACCACGCGGAGGACGGCAAGGTCACCAGGGCCGTCGTCTCCGTCCCGCTCGACGGCGGCGAGATCCGCGAATGGGCCACCGGCTGCGACTTCTACGCCTCTCCCACCATCTCCCCCGACGGGCGACATCTGGCCTATGTCTGCTGGGACCACCCCCGCATGCCCTGGGACGGCACCGAACTCCGCGTCGTCCGCCTCTCCGACGGCGACTCCTGGAAGGTGAAGGGCGGTGTCACCGAATCCGTCCTGGCTCCCGCCTGGAAGGACGACACCCGGCTCTACCTGGTCTCCGACTCCTCCGGCTGGTGGAACCTCTACGAGATCGGCCTGCACGGCGACGGGGCGCGAGCGCTCCACCCGGCCGAGGAGGAGTTCACACTGCCGCCGTGGCGACTGGGCGGAATGCCGTACGCGCTCCTCACCGACGGCCGGCTCGCGGTCCTGCACGGGCGCGGCGACCTGCGGCTCGGCCTGCTCGACCCCGTCTCCGGCGCACTCACCGACGTCGAGGCCCCCTACAGCGGCTGGGACGCGGACCTGGCCACCGACGGCACCTCCGTGACCGGCATCGCGTACGCCCCCACCACGCCCCGCTCGATCGTGAGCGTGGACCCGGCGTCGGGCGCGCACCACCCCCTCACCCCCACCCCCGCCGCCCTGCCCGACCCCGCCTACCTGCCTGTCCCCCGGCCGGTACGGATCGGCGGCGCCCCCGACCAGGACGTGCACGCCTTCCTCTACCCACCCCACGCCGAGGCCGCGCAGCAGCCCACCCCGCCTCCTTACGTCGTCTTCGTGCACGGCGGACCGACCGCGCACGCCGACACCGCGCTCGACCTGGAGAAGGCGTTCCTGACCTCGCGCGGCATCGGCGTCCTCGACCTCAACTACGGCGGCTCGACCGGTTACGGCAGGGCTTACCGCGACCGGCTCAAGGGCCGGTGGGGGCTTGTGGACGTCCACGACACGATCGCCGCCGCGCGGTGGCTGGCCGAGCAGGGCCTGGCCGACCCCGCCAGGATCGCCGTACGCGGGGGCAGCGCGGGCGGCTGGACCGTGATGGCGGCCTGCTGCACCTCCGACGTGTTCGCCGGCGGCGTGTCCTACTACGGGGTCAGCGCGCTCGCCCCGCTGGCCGCCCACACCCACGACTTCGAGTCACGCTACGTGGAGTGGCTGGTGGGGCCGGAGGATCCGCAGGTCTACGCCGCCAGAGAACCCCTGGCCCTCGTGGACGGGGCCACCCGCCCCATGCTCCTCCTCCAAGGCCTCGACGACCCGGTGGTGCCCCCCGAACAATCGGCCGCCTTCGCCGACGCACTGTCCGAACGTGGCGTGCCGTGCACGTACCTGGCCTTCGAGGGCGAGTCGCACGGCTTCCGCCGCACCGAGACCCGGGCCGCGGCGCTGGCCGCGGAGCTGGCCTTCTATCAGCAGATCTTCATCTGAACCAGCGAACCGCGAGCCGCGGCCGGCGGCGCACCAGGCCGGGCCTCACGCCATGATCGGGAATCGGTGGTCCAGGCCGGTGATGTGGAGCAGCCGGGCTATGCGTGGCGAGACACCGGTCAGGGCCAGCGTGATGCCTTGGGCCTTGGCCCGGCTCTGCAGGCCGACCATCATGCCCAGCCCGCCGGCGCCGCAGAAGGTGACCTCGGACAGATCCAGGACGAGCAGGTCGCTGCTGCCGGCCAGGGAGTTCAGCAGCCGCCGCCGCAACTGCCCCGTGGTGAAGATGTCGATGTCGCCCGACAGGTGCACGAGGGTCGGCGCCGAGGCGCTCGCCCCGCCGAGCGGGGCGTTGTGGATGGCGGTCATGGCGTCTCCTTTCGGAGCAGCTGAAAGGCGATGAGAAGCCTGCCGGCCGGAGATCGGCCGACCGCCAGAACGGGCGGTGCCCGGACCGCTCGATCCGGCCGGCAGGCGGCACACCACGGTCACGTCAGGGCCGACGGCCGTGCGGTCGATGCGGCTGCGCCTGCCCGGCGACCGCTCCACCCTCGTTCTCCCAGCGGGCCGGGTCATCAGCCGTGGCACGCGGAGCACGGCCGGACGGCGGCTGGGCGAGAGTGAGGATGGCGTCGATCGTCAAGCCGGCGGCGTCCTGGACGGTGCGCTTGAGCGTGGCCTCGGCGGCGTCGGCGGCGGTCTCCGCCGGGATGACCAGCAGGACGACCGGCTCCCCGGACGCGAAGACGAGAGTGAGCACACGCGGGTCGGTGTGCCGGAACCAGCCGACGCGAACCTGACGCCCGCGCGCCGGGACACGGCGCGGGATGTTCCGCCACGCATCGCCGTACACGCCGATCCGGAGCGTGACCCGATCAAGCAACCGGTCGACGGCGGCGATGAGACGCGGCAACTCGACAGCGGCGTCACGGGAGTAGGGCCACCAGGCTCCGTCCACCACCGCTCGCCGATTTGGCACCGGGTGCAGGCTGAGCCGTAGCGCGGAATCGCATCGCGGAACCCCATGGGACGCGGGGCTGAGGGGCACGGGTGGAGAAAGAAGTTGCGTCGGCATCATGGCTGGCTGACCTGTCCTGGCCCTGGTCGAGTGGGGCCGATGGTGGTTCGCCGGGGGCGACGCTGACCTGAATGCCGACGCTCGGAAAGTCCTCGGTGTCTTGATTCTACCTCACGACTTCCGGAAACGTTCAATTCCGGAAGTAAACTGTTACGGTGACTTCCGGAAACAGGCCTGCAGAGTTCGCCGAACCGGCCGGAGCGGCTGCTGGAAACACGCGCCGGTCGCGGGCTCTTCCGCTGTCCGCCCCTCATGCCGCCGTCCTGGCCGACTACACCGCCGAGCTGGAGCACTCCCCACTGGCCGGCTCGACCAAGGCCAAATACGCCTCCCGCCTGCGCGGCTACCTCGCCTGGCTGTCCGGCCAGGCCGGCGACGGCGCCCTGGACGGCGACCCGCTCACCGACGCCGTCGCGGCCGCCGGCGCGGTGCGTGACTTCCGCCGCCATCTCAAGAGCAGCCGCCGCGCTCCCAATACCATCGACACCTACCTATCGGCCATCGACGACTTCTACGCCCGCCGCGGCCTCGGCAAGCCCCAGGCCCGCCGCGAACGCGACACCCGCCGCACCGCACCCCGCGCCCTGGACGCCCGGCGGGCGCACCGCTACATCCGCCACGTCCAGCTCACCGCGCCGCCGCGCGACAAGGCCATCGCCCTGCTGCCCTACCTCGCCGGCCTGCGCATCTCCGAAGTCGTCGGACTCGACCTGGCCGACGTACGTCTGTCGGCCCGAAAGGGCGAACTACGCATCCGCGGCGAGGGCCGCGACGCCGGCAAGGTCCGTCTGGTGCCCGTCCACGCGGACTTGCGCCAGGCACTAGCCGGCTGGCTGACGGCTCGCCCCGGCTGGAAGGGCGCCGACGCCCACAGCGCGGTGTTCCTCAACCATCGCGGCGGCCGCCTGAGCGACCGCGCCGCCCGCGACATCATCACCGGGTTCGGCGCTGCCGCCGACCTGAACGACGACCCCACCGAGCCCTTCAGCCCGCATGTCCTGCGGCACACCTTCGCCACCCAGCTCATCCGCGACGGCAAGGACCCCATCCTGGTGGCCGAACTCCTCGGCCACGGCTCGCTGGACACCACCCGTCGCTACGCCCAGCCCGCCGATGGCGACAAGGCAGCCGCCTTGGACGCCCTGATCACCGACCATTAGCCGAGATCAACCTTGAAAGGGCGTCAACGGTGTCGACCCATGCGGCCACGACCACATGGCCGCGGACTGTGACCGGGGCCCCTGGGGCGCCTCTTCCGCAGCGGAAGGCGGGTACGCGATGAAGGGTCCGCTGAAGCCGCTGGTGCTGCCGGATGTGCCGCCGATGCCGGTGCAGGTGTACAACCCAGCCCGGCTGGCGGCACTGGCCGCCACCGCGCTGATGAACACCGAACCGGCGCCGGACCTGGACAACCTGTGCGAGCTGGCGGCCTCTGCGGCCGGCACCCAGCAGGCTCTGGTGGTGCTGTTCGACGCCCGCCACGCGTTCTACAAGGCCGCGGCCGGCCGCGGCCCGCTGACACTCGGCCGGCGCAGCATCCCCCTGCATGCCGACGCCTGCCCGCTGCTGGCCGGCGCCTCCGGCCCGCTGGTCGCCGCCGACACCGCCCGCGACGCCCGCCTGGTCCACCTCCCGGACGTACGGGACGGGACGATGGGCGCCTGGGCGGGTTTCCCCCTGTATTCGGCCGACGGGCTGGTGCTGGGCGGCCTGTGCGTGCTCGACGAGCAGCCACATCCCTGGACCGGCCGCCAGCTCGGCACACTGACCAGGCTGGCCGCCGCGGCCAGCGACCTGATCGAGTTGCGCCGGCGGATGCACCAGGCTCAGGAACGCATCGACGCCCTGCGAAGCTCCGGAGCTGAAGCCGACCGGCTGGCCCGGTCGCTGCAGGACAACCTGCTACCGCCGATGATCACCCGGCCGCCCTGGCTCGACGCGGCCGCGCTGTATCTGCCCGCCGGCGACGGCGAGACGGTGGTCGGCGACTTCTACGACCTGTTCCCCACCCGGCAGCCGTGGTGGTGCGCGGCGCTGGGCGACGTGTGCGGCAAGGGACTGGAGGCGGCCAAGGTGACCGCGCTGGCCCGCTACACCGTACGTACCGAAGCCACCCAGCACTCCTCGCCGGCCACCGTGCTGACCCGGCTGAACGACGCACTGATCCGTCAGCACGTCAACGACCGCTTCCTGACCGCGGTCTGCGTGATGCTGCGCCCCGGTCCTGACGGCGGCGTACGCGGGCTGATCAGCCTGGGCGGCCACGCGCCCGCCCTGATCCGGCGCGCCGACGCGACCGTGGAAGAAGCGGGCCGGCCCGGCCTGCTGCTCGGCATCTTCGCCGACGCCCGCCTGCACGCCGAACCGGTGGAGCTGGCGCCGGGCGACGCACTGCTGCTCTACACCGACGGGGTGACCGAAGCACGCAGCCGCAGCGGGCACGCCCTCTGGGGGCTACCCGCGCTCAGCACGCTCCTGGCGGGCTGTGACGGCTTGAACGCCGAGCAGACGCTGGAGCGCATCATCACCGCTCTGAGCGGGCACGCCGGCGACTACCACAGCGACGACACCGCCCTGCTGCTCCTGCGCGTCCCCCACCACGGTGAGCGGCCACCATGACGACCGGCCGCACCGAACCGGATCCGGTGCTCATCACCTCCGGATGCGCGAGGGAACGGGACCCCGCTGACCAGAGAGAGGCGATGAGCACCGAGTTCCCTCTGGAATCCCTCCGAACTCGGACCCGCGGAACACCCGCGGACCGAACCTCTCGCGTACCCGAACGCACGCGGGCTCAGCGGGCGAACTCGGTCGCCCGTGACTCCCGGACCACCGTGATGCGGATCTGCCCGGGGTAGGTGAGCTCCTCCTCCACCTGCTTGGCCACATCCCGCGCGATCACCTGGGCCTGGATGTCGTCGATCGCGTCGGGCTTGACCATGACCCGGATCTCCCGGCCCGCCTGCATGGCGAACACCTTCTCCACGCCCTCGTACGACTGCGCGATCTCCTCCAGCCGCTCCAGCCGCTTGACGTAAGCCTCCAGGGACTCCCGCCGCGCGCCGGGACGGCTACCGCTGATCGCGTCGGCGGCCTGCGTGAGAACCGCTTCGACGGTACGCACCTCGACCTCGTTGTGGTGCGCCTCGATGGCGTGCACCACGTCCTCCTCCTCGCCGTACCGGCGGGCGATCTCCGCACCGATCAGCGCGTGACTGCCTTCGACCTCGTGCGTGAGGGCCTTGCCGATGTCGTGGAGCAGCGCGCAGCGCTTCATCAAGGTCTGGTTCATCTTCAGCTCGGCGGCCATGATCCCGGCGATGTGCGCGGACTCGATGAGGTGCTTGAGCACGTTCTGCCCGTACGAGGTGCGGTAACGCAACTGCCCGAGCAGCAGCGTCAGCTCGGGATGCATCTCGGTGATCCCCAGCTCGACGAGGGCGTCCTCACCGGCCCGCGCGCACAGGTCCTGCACTTCCTGGCGGCTGCGGTCGTGCGCCTCCTCGATGCGCTGCGGATGGATGCGGCCGTCCAGCACCAGCTTCTCCAGCGTCAGCCGCGCCGTCTCCCGTCTGACCGGGTCGAAGCACGACAGCAGCACCGCCTCCGGTGTGTCGTCGATGATCAGATTGACCCCGGTCGTGGACTCGAACGCGCGGATGTTGCGCCCTTCGCGCCCGATGATCCGGCCCTTCATCTCGTCACCGGGCAGGTGCAGCACGCTGACGACCGACTCGGCCGTCTGCTCCGCCGCCAGCCGCTGCACCGCCAGCGTCACGATCTTCGTGGCCCGCTTCTCGCCCTCTTTGCGGGCGGTGCCCTCGATCTCCCTGATGATCAGCGCGGCCTCGCGCTTGGCCTGGTTCTCGATCTCCTTGACCAGCTCGTTCTTGGCCTGCTCGCCGGTGAGCCCGGCCACCCGTTCCAGGATGACCCGCCGCTCGTCCTCGACCTGGAGCAGCTCTTCCCTGCGGTCGGCCAGCTCGACCTCGGTCTCGGCCAGCTTCCTGTCCCGCTCGGACTGCCGCCTGGCCTCCTCGTCCAGCCGCTGCTCCCGCTCGGCCAGCCTGGCCTCACGACGTTCGAGGTCGGAGCGGAGCTCCTTGAGCTCGGACTTGAGGATCCGGCTCTCCTCCTCGACCTCCCGCCGCATCTGCGCGGCGCTCTCGGCCGCCGCCTCCGACCTGCGCAGGATCTCCTCGGCGTCGGTCTCCGCCTTGTGCCGGATCTCCTGCGCCTCTTCACGCGCCTGTTCAAGCTCCTCGTGTACGACCTGCACCTGCTCGGCACTCGGCTTGCCGGCGCGGGGCTGACCGTCCGAAGTGCGCCTTATGACGACGAGGAGCGCCGCGATCATCCCGAACGCGAGCACGAGCACCGCCACCATCAGCACCACGACCAGCGGCCCCATGTACGCCCCGCCCTCCTCGCGTCGTCAAGAACTCATAACGCGGCCACAAAACGGGAGGGGTCACAGGCGCGCTGCGCAGAGCCCGGTCGGCGTCGTCACCAGTATCGATGTCAATCCAAGACTGACCGGGCGTCGACTGCTCCAGCCGACACCTCGTCCGCCTCGATCATCCAAGCTCGTTCGTCCGTCGTTCACCGGTATGGCAATCCGCGCTGCGCGGAGTAACTCCTCACTGCCGTCGAGGTTATGCGTCGAACAGGTCACGAGCAAGCAAACGCGTCATCAAGCGTGTCTTACAGGCCCGCATCTCCACATCCAGCCCGATATCCCCCATTGCCGCCCGAATAGCCCCCTATGCCCACCCCCTCCCACCCGCCCTCACCCAAACCCCACCACCCCCACCGCCCAAGGCACTCCCATTTTCCGGTACGGGGCCTCCAGCCACCGCCGTACGCCCCCGAACCGCTGAAAGAACGACGACCACCGAGGCGACAGGTCACCTCCCGCAGAACACCGCCTCTCCATCCGCTCCACCTGAATGGCCCACCTCGGCATGCCCGACGCGATCGCTACTCCACCACCGTCGGGAGGCAACCCCTCGGAGCCGCCTGTACGGGCCTGCAGAGGGCCCGCTCAGCACTCGAACCGCTACACCGAACAACCGAGCAGCGGGCGGGCCACCGAAAGCCGGAAGCGGGCAAGCAGAAGACTGGGAGAAGCCAAAAGCTCACAGCGGGAAGCGGGACGTGACCCGCGGGAAGCGGGAAGCGGGAAGCGGAGCCCCGACGCGGAAAGCCGGACCTCGAACCCAGACGCCGGGCCCCGGACACGGAACCCCAGACACCGGACGTGGAACGCCAGACGCCGAATGCCGGACCTCCGACGTGGGAAGCCGGACCCGGCCCCGGACGCCCGACGCCAGGCCCCGGACGCAGAACGTCGAACGCCGGTCTCCGGACGCGGAACGCCGGACGCCGGACGCCGGACGCCGAATACGAGAAACTGGACCCCGCCAGACCCCCGACGCGACACGCCTGACACGGGACACCGGACCCCTGCCCCGGACGCCCGACGCCGGGCCCGGACGTGGAACGCCGAACACGAGATGCTTGACCCGGACACGAGACGCCGGACATGAGACGCGGAGCGCCGGACCCCGAGCCGGGAAGCCGGACCTCGGACCCGGGACCGGACGCGGAACGCCGACCCCCGGGACGCCGGACGGCGAACACGAGAAGCCGGACCCGGACGCGGGAACACCGAAAGCCAGAAGCGGGACCCCGAAGGCGGAAGCGGGGACGTGGGACGGCTCGCGAGGAGAAGCCGGAAGCTCGAGTCGGGAAACCAGGAAGCAGGAATACCGAGATAAGTGGGAAGCCGGACGCCCGAAGCCGGAAGAAACCCACCGTGGAAGCGGAAGCAGTGGACAGCCGGAAGACTCAGGAGTCAGGGAAGTCTTCCTCCATCTCGATGCCTTCCTGCTCAAGCGCCTCCCGGATGACGCGGAAGGCCAGTCCTGAGGGATAGCCCTTGCGTGCGAGCATGCCGGCCAGCCGTCGCGTGCGTACCTGCGGGTCGAGGGATCGGGTGGAGGCGAGCTTGCGTTCGACCAGCCTCCGGGCCGTCTCCGCCTCCTGGTCGGGGTCCAGCCGCTCGACGGCTTCGTTCACCGTGTCGCTGTCGACACCCCGATGGCGCAGCTCGGCCGCCAGCGCGCGCTTGGCCAGCCCGCGGCCGTGATGCCGCGAATCAACCCAAGCCTCGGCGAAGGCCTCATCGTTGATCAGTCCCAGCTCGGAGAACCGGCTCAGCACCGCCTCAGCGGCCTCCTCCGGCACGTCCCGCTTACGCAACGCCTCGGCTAGCTGGGCACGGGTCTTGGGGGCCATGGTGAGCAGTCGCAGGCAGATGGCCCGGGCAACGGACTCCGGATCGGCATGCGCCTGTGTCCCGGCCGCACTCCCCTCATCCGGCCCATCAGGCAACCACCCCCGATTCCGGCCACCTTTCCCCTTCCGTCTGCTGCTCCGACGCCCGCCTCCACGAGCCCGCTGTTCATCCCCACCGTCATACGGCCAACCCTCACCACCGGACGATCCGCCTGCACCGCCGCGCCGCCCAGCTCCACCATCACCTGGCCCACCCTCTTGGGCATCCAGGCCGACGTCACCGCCGAAAAACGCGCTCCCACCGCCGTACGGCCGAGCATCGCTCCCGGGTGGACCGCTTTCACTGCCATACGGCCCGGCTTCGCCATCACCCGGTCCACCTACACGGGCATCCGGGCCGGCGTCACCGCTGCTGAACCCGCTTCCACCGGCAGACGGCCGCGCAGTGCCACCAGATAGCCCGCTTTCACCGCCGTACGGACCGACAGCACCATCGCCATCACCGTACGGACCAGCTTGATCTCCGCGCGGACCGCCTACGCCGCCGTACGGACCGCCGTCACCGTCACGGAATCCGCCCCCGCCGCCATTGGGCCAGGCATCAGCGCCGACCGTGCTGGCTCGGCCCCTACGCGGCCCGGTTTCGCCATCGTGGAAGCCGGCTTCGTCAGCGTGCGGTTCGGCTTCCGCGTTACTTGATCTGCCGGGGCGGCCGCGGGAGCGGCTCGACTTGGCGCGTCTTTCGTAAGCGTCGCCGAGCTGCTCTGTCCCCTCATCGGGATCGGGCTCTCCGGAGCTGCCGCCCCAGCGTCCAGTCTCTTCGCCAGACCATCCGGCCGTGTTCTCGGCATCGTCAGGTACGCGATCAGGCCAGCGGGACCTTTTTCCGGAACGTCCGGGCTTCCTGGCGGATCCGCCGGAGCGGCGTCCCTTGGCCGGCCACCCCGTACCGCCGTCGCTCTGTTCGGGCGCGAACCAGCTGCTTCCGGCCAGCACCTCGGAGTGCCAGTCGTCGGCGGTTCCTACCTTGGAGCGGGCTTCGGCGGACGGCTTATCGCCGCGTGCGGTCGGTGAGGCGTCCGGATGCGGCGGACCGTCCTGACCGCCCGCTCCGTCGCCGTCGGCCTCCACGGATGTGCTGGACGCCGAGGGCGTGCTCTCAGGAGCGTTGGGCGGGGTGGCCTGCCGGGTTGGGGGTTCTTCGATGGGATCGTCGGGCTGTGGTCGTGACGCCCCCGATCGAGTGAGGTCCGTCGCCGACGAAAGGTCCGTATCCGACGGAAGGTCTGGGTCTGGCGGAGCTACCGCGTCCGGCGGGGCGGCCGGGTCCGGCGGGGCGGCGGCGGAGGGTTCCGCCGCCTCGGCGGCGCGCAGGCGGATGCGTTGCTCGCGCCACTCGTCCACCGACGGCCAGCCGTCCGTGGCCGAACGGGCCAGGTCGCGCCTGTGTGACGAAGTGGGCTCGGGCGGGGCGCCCCGGTCTGGTGGAGGGGGCGCTTGCGAGCGATCCGTGCTGCTCATGCGTGATCGATCAGACGTCACCCGGCTTCGGGGTGGACTTCGAGCCCCGACCCGAAGGAGCGGCTGCGGCCGGAGCCGGAGCGGCGGCGGCCTCGGCGGGGGCGTCGAGACGCGGGCCCACGCCCAGCTTGTCCTTGATCTTCTTCTCGATCTCGTTGGCCATGTCGGGGTGGTTCTTCAGGAAGTTGCGGGCGTTCTCCTTGCCCTGGCCGAGCTGGTCGCCCTCGTAGGTGTACCAGGCGCCGGACTTGCGGACGAAGCCGTGCTCCACACCCATGTCGATGAGGCCGCCCTCGCGGGAGATGCCCACCCCATAGAGGATGTCGAAGTCGGCGACGCGGAAGGGCGGGGCCATCTTGTTCTTGACGACCTTGATCCTGGTGCGGTTGCCGACCGCCTCCGTGCCGTCCTTGAGGGTCTCGATGCGGCGGATGTCCATCCGGACCGAGGCGTAGAACTTCAGCGCCTTACCGCCGGTCGTCGTCTCAGGGCTGCCGAACATGACGCCGATCTTCTCGCGGAGCTGGTTGATGAAGATGGCGGTGGTGCCGGTGCTGCTGAGGGCGCCTGCGATCTTACGCAGCGCCTGGGACATGAGACGGGCCTGGAGACCGACGTGGCTGTCGCCCATCTCGCCCTCGATCTCGGCCTTGGGCACCAGGGCCGCCACCGAGTCGATGACGATGATGTCGACGGCGCCGGACCTGATCAGCATGTCGGCGATCTCGAGCGCCTGCTCACCCGTGTCGGGCTGGGAGACCAGCAGAGCGTCGGTGTCGACCCCGAGCTTCTTGGCGTATTCGGGGTCGAGGGCGTGCTCGGCGTCGATGAACGCCGCGATGCCGCCGGCCCGCTGGGCGTTGGCCACCGCGTGGAGGGCGATCGTGGTCTTACCCGAGGACTCAGGACCGTAGATCTCCACGATGCGGCCGCGCGGCAGGCCGCCGATGCCGAGGGCGACGTCAAGGGAGATCGACCCCGTGGGGATCACCTCGATGGGAGCTCGGGCGTCGTCGCCCAGTCTCATGACGGAGCCCTTGCCGAACTGCCGCTCGATCTGAGCGAGCGCGGTCTCGAGGGCCTTCTCGCGGTCGTTGATAGCCATGGAACTCCCCCTGGAGGGTCGTGGTCCGATCAGTCGAGTGAAAGCTACGGCCTGCCACCGACAATTTCTGCCGCAGTCGGGGAAGACGTGGCCCGGCTTTCCTATCGTAGCCGAACGGCTGTTCGATCTCAGCAGAAACACGCAGGTCGTCATTGATCATCAGGCCCCTGGAACCCCTTCGGCCCCTACGCATGATTCCGCCTCCCGCTGAGAAGCCAGCTGGGGAATCTGCCGGGGAGTCTGCTGGGGAATCTGCCGGAGGAACCGGTCGAGGAACTGTCGAGGGCCAGGGCTTGGACATAGGTCCGGGATGGGACGGGGGTGAATCTGTGGCTCGGGCTGTGGGGCGCAAACAGGTCGTGTGGAACGGGACTGCACGAGTCCGGGGCTTGGGTCGGAGCTGAAGCGGGGATCGGGCCGAGAGCTGGGGGGTTGAGGGCTGGGGGCCGAGGGCTGCGGCCTGCTGGCGGCGGCCGGGCTGAGGCTGAGGGCTCAGGGCTGAGCTGGGCGTGAAGGGGTCCTGAGGTGTGATGAAGCCGAGGCACAGGTTCAGAGCGAGACCGGAGCCGCGTTCGGAGTTGAGCTCAGAGCGAAGGGCGGCCGGCTGCGGATGACAGGGAGCGCAAGGGACGGAAAGCGGGGTGAGGGCGGGTGCGTGTCCGTGGAGGAACGGCACTCCGATGATGTACGCGGACGGTTGGACACCGCGTGTTGTCAGGCGCGATGAGCTGGGGAGACTCAGTGCAGGGCGACAGTTGGAGGCGGCACGTGGCGAGCGGCTTCACCGGGGAACGACGTGTCCATCTTGAGGCTCTCGCCGAACTGCTGCCCGCCTACGGCCTGGTCAGCCGGATGGTCGGCGCCGAGGATCCGGTGTTGTGGGTGTGGCACCCCCGCACCAGCCGCCAGACGATCGTCTTCGCCACCCCGTCGAACGACGGATGGCAGCTGTTGTGGTCGCCGGGCGGGCAGGGCGCCGCGGACGATCTGGAGCGTGCGGCCATCGCCCTTCGCCGGACACTCGCGGTGGACGAGCCGGACCACTCAGACAACCCAGACAACTCGGATCATCCAGACCATCCGGGCCGCTCCGGCTAGAGCGTCGCAGCCCTGCCGGTACGCGGCTCGACCGATATGTCCGCTGAATCAGGGCAATCACCCGCATCCGTTCAATCATCCGATCGGCGCGACGCCACCCACAGTCTGCGCAACCACCCTGGAGCGACTACAGCACCGACACGATCACCGCAGCTTGGACGACACGTCCTCCACCTGGCAGACCGCACGCCACACCGTCTTCGCGCTCTCCCCGTCGGCCAGCGCCTGCACCACGGTCCGTCCGCCCAGCGGCGCGATGACATAGTCGCGGGCCCACGACTCGGCGTACGTCTCGCCGAAGTGGGCGTTCATCCGTCTCCAGAACTCGGTCAGGCGCATGAACTCAAGTATGGAATCCCGGGAGGTGTGGGTAGGACATCCTCATGCCAAAGACCCCCAAGTCTTCACCCCCGAAGACAGCCAGAACCAAGGCCAACAGAGCCAGACGCCGCCGGTTACTGCGCGCGCTGCGCCAGACCGTACGTGAGGAGAAGGCGGAGCGCGCCGAGCGGCACGCGGGCATCAGACAGGCACCGCGTGCGGGCACACCGCGTACGCGCAGGGCGTCGCGGCGTTAGGTCACATCACCCGCGCGCCGTACATCTCACCGAGATGGTCGGCGAGCAGCTCCAGGCGGGCGCCGTCGGGGTCCTTGAAGTAGATGGAGGCGCCGCTCTCTATCTGGTGCGGCACGCCGGCCATCTCCAGCTTCCCGCGCAACCGCTCCCACGTGGCGGGGTCGACGGAGATCGCGATGTGGTGGAGCCCGCCGAGCACTTCCTGGTACGGCCCGAGGTCGAGGCCGGGGAAGTCGAAGAAGGCGAGCAGGTTGCCGTTGCCGATGTCGAAGAAGAAGTGGTTAGAGCCCTCGTAGTCGCGGTTTTCGATGATCTCCGTGAGCGGGAACTCCAGGAGTTCCTGGTAGAACTTGATGGTCCGTTCGACGTCGGAGGAGAGCAGGGCCATGTGGTGCAGACCACGCGCGCTGCTCGAGGGCCGGTGCGGTAACACGTAGCGCTCTCGTATGTCCGTACGGCGGGCTTCGATGGCCGCGTAATCGATGGTCACGGTCGCTGTATGTCCACGCGGGCGGCCCCTCAATCGCCCGGCGCCGGGCCAAATGGGTTTTCTGTCGGTGGCGCGAGGCAGGATGAGCTGGTGAGCTCGCTAGCCCAGTTCAGCCAGGTGACCAGGCAATGGTTCGCCGGAGCCTTCCAAGCTCCCACCGCCGCCCAGGAGGGGGCGTGGGAGTCGATCTCGCGTGGCGACAACACCCTCGTCGTCGCGCCCACCGGGTCGGGCAAGACGCTGGCCGCCTTCCTGTGGTCGCTCGACCGGCTGGCCGCCGAGCCTGATCCGGGCGACCAGGCGGGGCGGGCGGGCACGCGGGTGCTCTACGTGTCGCCGCTCAAGGCGCTGGCCGTCGACGTCGAGCGTAACCTGCGCGCGCCGCTGGCCGGGTTGAAGCAGACGGCGCGCAGGCTGGGGCTGCCGGTGCCGGAGATCTCGGTGGCGATCAGGTCGGGCGACACTCCGGCCGAAGACCGCAGACGGTTCGCGGCCAGGCCGTCCGACATCCTGATCACCACGCCGGAGTCGCTGTTCCTGCTGCTCACCAGCCAGGCGCGGGAGGCGCTGCGGGGTGTGCGGACGGTGATCGTGGACGAGGTGCACGCGGTCGCGGGCACCAAGCGCGGCGCTCACCTGGCCGTCACTCTCGAACGGCTCGACGCCCTGCTCGACAGCCCGGCGCAGCGGATCGGGCTGTCGGCGACCGTGCGGCCGGTGAGCGAGGTGGCCGCGTTCCTGGGCGGCACGCGACCGGCCACCGTGGTGCAGCCGCCGTCGGACAAGCGGATCGAGGTCGAGGTCGTCGTACCCGTCGAGGACATGACGGAGATGGAGGGGCGGCCGCGCGCGGAGCCGGCGGAGGAGGAGTTCGCGCCCGAGCCGGCCAACCGATCGATCTGGCCGCACGTCGAGGAGCGGCTGTTCGACCTGATCGAGGCGCACAGCTCCACGATCGTGTTCGCCAACTCGCGGCGGCTCGCCGAACGGCTGTGCACCCGGCTCAACGAGCTGGCCTACGAACGCGCGCACGGCGCCGCCACCGAGGCCGTCGACCTGTCGATCTGGGAGACGGACCCCTCCGCCGGACCGGGCCTGGACGCGGGCCCGACGGGCACCGACCCGAAGGACGGGGCCGGACCGGACGCTGAAAGCGGGGCCGGATCGAGGGCTGGGAGCGGGGCCGCGAACGCGGGAGACCGAGGGCCGCGGGAGCCGGGGCCGGGGCCGGTCAGGCGCATGCCCGCCGACATGATGGCGCAGGCCGGCTCCGGCGGCGGCGTCGTGACGGAGATCGTACGCGCTCACCACGGCTCGGTCTCCAAGGAGGAGCGGGCGCAGATCGAGGAGGCGCTGAAGTCGGGCCGGCTGCCGGCCGTGGTCGCCACCTCCAGCCTGGAGCTGGGCATCGACATGGGCGCGGTCGACCTGGTCGCCTGCGTGGAGGCGCCTCCGAGCGTGGCCAGCGGGCTGCAGCGCATCGGGCGGGCGGGTCACCAGGTGGGCGCGGTGTCCAGGGGGGTCATCTTCCCGAAATACCGCGGCGACCTGGTGCAGACGGCCGTGGTGGCCGAACGGATGAAGAGCGGGCTGATCGAGGAGCTGCGCTATCCGCGTAATCCGCTCGACGTGCTGGCCCAGCAGATCGTGGCGATGACCGCGCTCGACGAGTGGACGGTCGACGAGCTCGAAGAGGTGGTCAAGCGGGCCGCCCCCTACGCGACACTGCCGAGGAGCGCGCTTGAGGCCACCCTCGACATGCTGGCCGGGCGTTACCCGAGCGAGGAGTTCGCCGAGCTGCGCCCGCGCATCGTGTGGGACCGGGTGACCGGCACCCTGCAGGGCCGGCCGGGCGCGCAGCGGCTGGCGGTCACCAACGGCGGCACGATCCCCGACCGCGGCCTGTTCGGCGTCTTCCTGGTGGGCGAGCGGGCCTCCAGGGTGGGCGAGCTGGACGAGGAGATGGTCTACGAGTCGCGCGTCGGCGACGTGTTCGTGCTGGGCGCGACCTCCTGGCGGATCGAGGACATCACGGCCGACCGGGTGCTGGTCTCCCCCGCGCCGGGCCAGCCGGGCAAGCTGCCGTTCTGGCACGGCGACGCGCCGGGCCGGCCGGCCGAGCTGGGGCGGGCGATCGGGCAGTTCCTGCGCGAGCAGGCCAAACAGGATTCCACCGAACGGATGCGCGCCGCGGGGCTCGACGAGTTCGCCTCGGGCAACCTGCTGTCCTACCTCAAGGAGCAGCGCGAGGCGACCGGCTACGTGCCCGACGACCGCACCCTGCTGGTCGAACGCTTCCACGACGAGCTCGGCGACTGGCGGGTGGTGATCCACTCCCCCTACGGCGCGCGGGTGCACGCCCCGTGGGCGCTGGCGATCAACCGGCGGCTGCGCGAGCGCTACGGCATCGACGTGCAGGCCGTCCACTCCGACGACGGCATCGTGCTGCGCATCCCCGACACGCTGGCCGAGCCGCCGACCGACGTGGCGGCGTTCGACGCCGAGGAGATCGAGCAGATCGTCACCGAGGAGCTGGGCGGATCGGCCATGTTCGCCTCCCGGTTCAGGGAGTGCGCGGGCCGGGCGCTGCTGCTGCCGCGCCGCACCCCGGGCCGGCGCAGCCCGCTGTGGCAGCAGCGGCAGCGGGCCGCCCACCTGCTGGGCGTGGCCTCTCAGTACGCCTCGTTCCCGATCGTGCTGGAGACGATGCGCGAGTGCCTGCAGGACGTCTTCGACGTGCCTGGTCTGGTGCGGCTCATGCGCGACATCGCCGCCCGCCGGGTGCGGCTGGTGGAGGTGGAGACCTCGCAGGCCTCGCCGTTCGCCGCCTCGCTGCTGTTCCACTACGTAGGCGCGTTCATGTACGAGGGAGACGCGCCCCTGGCCGAACGCCGGGCGCAGGCCCTGGCGCTGGACACCACGCTGCTGGCCGAGCTGCTCGGCCAGGCCGACCTGCGCGAGCTGCTCGACCCCGACGTGATCTCCGACAGCGAACGCGAGCTGGCCAGGCTCGACCGGCCGCTGCGCGACCTGGAGGATCTCGCCGACCTGCTGCGCTCGCACGGGCCGCTGCTCGCGCCCGACGTGAGCGTGCGCGGCGGCGATCCGGCCTGGCTGGAGCAGCTCGAACGGGCCCGGCGGGCGATCAGGGTGCGCATCGCGGGCGAGGAGCAGTGGGCGGCCATCGAGGACACGGCGCGCATGCGTGACGCGCTGGGCGTGCCGCCGCCCGTGGGGGTGCCGCACGCCTTCCTGGAGCCGGTGCCCGATCCGCTGGCCGACCTCGTCGCCCGGCACGCCCGTACGCGCGGGCCCTTCCACGCCGACACGGCGGCCGCCAGGTTCGGGCTCGGCGTGGCTGTGGTGAGCGACGCGCTGCGGCGGCTGGCCGCGACGGGGCGGGTCGTCAATGGCGAGTTCCGGCCTGGCGGGCGCGGCGAGGAGTGGTGCGACGCGGGCGTGCTGCGGATGTTGCGCCGCAGGTCGCTGGCCAGGCTGCGCAAGGAGGTCGAGCCAGTCGCCCCCGAGACGCTCGCGCTGTTCCTGCCCGCCTGGCACGGCGTCACCGGCTCCGGCACGGGGAGCGGTGGCGGCGGGCCGCGCGGTGCGGCGATCGGCGCGGCCCGGGCCATGGACGCGCTCGTCCGCGCCGTCGAACAACTCCAGGGAGCGGCCGTCCCCGCCTCGGCGCTGGAGACCCTGGTGCTGCCGTCCCGGGTGCCCGGCTACCATCCGGCCCTGCTCGACGAGCTGACCTCGGCGGGCGACGTGATGTGGACGGGTCAGGGCTCGCTGCCCGGCGGTGACGGATGGGTGTCGCTCTACTTCGCCGACACGGCGCCGCTGCTGATGCCCGAACCCGCCGAGATCACCATGACGCCGGTGCACGAGCAGGTGCTGGAGCTGCTCGGCGGGGGTGGGGCGCTGTTCTTCCGCGGGATCTCCGACCAGCTCGGCTCGCTGGACGACACGACGCTGGTGTCCGCGCTGTGGGACCTGGTGTGGGCCGGGCGGATCTCCGGCGACACCCTCGCACCGCTGCGCGCCACGCTCGGCACCGGGCGTCCCGCGCACCGACCGGCCACGACGCGGCGGCGCCGGGCCGTGCTGCCCAGCCGGAGCGGCCCGCCCACGGTGGCCGGCCGCTGGTGGTTGCTGCCCTCCCCCGCCGACGACGCCACCCAGCGCGCCCACGCCCAGGCCGAGGTGCTGCTCGAACGGCACGGCGTGGTGACGCGGGGCTCGGTGGCGTCGGAGCGGCTGCCCGGCGGGTTCACGCCCGTCTACCAGGTGCTGCGGGCGTACGAGGAGAGCGGGCGGTGCCGGCGGGGCTACTTCGTCGAGGGGCTCGGCGGCGCGCAGTTCGCGTTGCCGGGAGCGGTCGACCGTATGCGCGCCATGGCCCCCGGCATCGCCCCAGGCTCTCCACCGGGCGGATCGACTGGCTGGGGAGCGGGTGAGGCTGGGGGCGAGACGACTGGGGGGACTGCGGGCGGACCCGCCAGCGGAGCGGCCGGCTGGGGAGCCGGTGAGGTTGCGGGCGAGGCGACCGGTGGGATGACTGGTCAGGCCCCTGGTGAGGCGGTGTTCGGTGGTCCGCGTGCTGGTCGGGGGGACGTGGGTGGAGGGCGGCCTGGGGCTGGGCGGTCCGACGGCGGGCGGCGGGCCGTGGTGCTGGCGTCCGCGGATCCGGCCAGCCCGTACGGGGCCGCGCTTCCCTGGCCGCAGCGTCCCGGCGACGCCGGGCACAAACCGGGCAGAAAGGCGGGCGCGCTCGTCGTGCTGGTGGACGGTCATCTGGTGCTCTACGTGGAACGCGGCGGCAAAACCCTGCTGTCGTTCACCGATGGTGACCGGTTGCAGCCGGCGGTGGACGCGCTGGCCCTGGCCGTACGTGACGGGGCGCTGGGCAAGCTGACGGTGGAGCGGGCCGACGGCGGCTCCATCGTCGACTCACCCCTTGCAGCGGCACTGGAGGCGGCCGGCTTCCATCCGACGCCACGCGGGCTGCGGCTGCGGGCCTGAGCGAAGGGGCGGCGCAGGGTGGTGGGCGGCGCAGGGTGGTGGGCGGCGCCAGTGGTGGTGGGCGCCGTCCAGTGGCGGTGGGCGCCGTCCAGTGGCGGTGGGCGCCGTCCAGTGGCGGTGGGCGGCGTCCAGTGCCGCGCTCGCCCTGGCTGAGGCATTCGCCGCCGAACCTGCGGACCAGCGCGTATCCGCCTCGACGGCGTGACTTCTCGGACCTGATCGTCTCGATGGTTGATTGCTCTTCCAAAAATTTGAATGACCGTTTAAAGTTTTGGATGTGCAGCCAGAAAGTCGCACATTCATTGAAGAGGCCCGCCGGGCCCAGATCATCGCGTGTGCCATCGAGGTGATCGCCGAGCACGGCTACGCCAACGCCACCATGGCCAGGATCGCCAAGCAGGCGAAGATCAGCAGCGGCGTGATCTCGTACCACTTCGGCGGGAAGGACCCGCTCATCCAGGCCGTCGTCGCGGAGGTGGCCAAGCTGGCCACCGACCTGATGCTCCCGCGCATCCTGGCACAGCCCTCCGCGACGGAGGCGCTGCGCGCGTACATCGAGGGCAACCTCGAGTTCATGCGGCTGCACCGCAAGCCCCTCCTGGCGCTGGTGGAGATCGTCACGCACGCCCAAGGCGGGGAGAGCGACCCGGGGCCGTACGCCGAGCAGGCCGAGGTGGCCATCACCGACCTGGAGAAGATCCTGGACTGGGGCCGGCAGGCCGGCGAGTTCCGCGACTTCCACCAGCGGACCATGGCCATCGCCATCCGGGGAGCCATCGACGCCGTGCCGGGGCGTCTCTTTCACGACCCCGACTTCGACCTCGACCTGCTCACCCGTGAGCTGGTCGCCACCTTCACCATCGCGACCAGGAGACAACCATGACAGCGGCCTTGGAGATCAAGGGCTTAGCCAAGACCTTCGGCGACAAAACCGCCGTGGACCACGTCGATCTGACCGTCCCTCAGGGTTCCTTCTACGGCCTGGTCGGGCAGAACGGCGCGGGCAAGACGACCACGCTGTCCATGGCGGTCGGCCTGCTGCGGCCCGACTCGGGAGCGGCGTGGATCTTCGGCTCGGACGTCTGGTCCAACCCGGGGAAGGCCAAGCAGCTCGTCGGCGTGCTGCCGGACGGCCTGGCGATGCCGGAGCGGCTCACCGGGCGTGAGGTGCTCACCTATCTCGGCCTGCTGCGCGGGCTGAGCAAGGAGGTGGTGGCCGAGCGGGTCGAGGAGCTGCTGTCGGTGCTGGAGCTGGACAGCGCGGAGAAGACGCTCGTCATCGAGTACTCCACGGGTATGCGCAAGAAGATCGCTCTGGCCACGGCACTGTTGCACGCGCCGAAGTTGCTGGTGCTGGACGAGCCGTTCGAGGCGGTGGACCCGGTCTCGGCGGCGACGATCAAGACGATCCTGCGCGGCTTCGTGGCAGGCGGCGGCTCGATCGTGCTGTCCAGCCACGTGATGGCGCTGGTGGAGCAGCTCTGCGACCACGTGGGCGTGATCGACAAGGGCCGGGTGGCGGCGGCCGGCCCGCTGGACGAGGTACGCGGCACGGCCACGCTCGAGGACAGGTTCGTGGAACTGGTCGGCTCCGGCACCACCGCGACCAAGGGGCTGTCATGGCTGTAGCCGTCACCATGGCCCGGATGAAGCTCGCGATCCTGCGCCATTCGCTGAAGGGCGACAAGGGCACCATGATGGCCTCGGGCGGCACGCTCGGCCTGGTGCTCGCGGCGGGCACGATCTACCTGGCCTTCCTGGAGGGCGACTGGCTGGCCGCCGCGCTCGCGGTGTGGATGCTGGGCTGGATCATCGGCCCTGTCTTCTCCGGCGGCGGTGACGAGACGCTGCGCCCGGAGTTCTTCTCCCTGATGGGGCTGCCTCCGTGGCGGCTGGCGGCCGCGCTGCTGGTGTCGGCGTTCGTGGGCGTGGCCCCGGTGGTCGGCCTGATCGCGCTGGCCGGTCTTGTCGTCGCGGCCACGTCACCGGTGAACGCGCTCGTGGCGGTGCCGGCGATGGTGTTGCAGCTGGCGGTGTTCGTGCTGCTATCGAAGGTGGCGGTGGCGCTGCTGGGCATCGCGCTGCGTTCGCGGGCGGGGGCGATCGGCGCGGGCCTGCTCAACGGTGTGGTGCTGGCCTTCCTGGGCCAGGCGTGGGTGTTCGCGGTGGCGTTCGGGCAGGGCGCGCAGATCCCGGAGTTCGTCCGCTACCTGCCGTCCGGCTGGGGGCTGCTCGCCGTCCAGGGCGACTATCTGGGGCTGGCCGCGATGGTCGTGCTCATCGCGCTGCTGCTGGCGACGTGGGCGGGGCTGCTGACCCGCCGGGCGGGCGCGAACCGGCCCTCGACCCGCGGCCGGCGGCCGATGCGGGCCCGCAACGGCCGGGAGGCGGTGGTGGCCAAGGAGCTGCGCACCTGGTCGCGGGACCTGGTGCGCAACCACCAGCTCACGTTCGCGCTCGCCTACGGGGTGTTCTTCGCGAGCGCGCCGCTCGTGCTGGGCTGGACGGACATGCTGCCGTGGGCGGCCCCGATCTTCATCGTCATGGCGGCCGCGATGACCTCCAACCTGTACGGCACCGACGGCACCTCCCTCTGGCTCGCCCTGATGACGCCGGGTTCGTCCGACGTGCGAGGCAGGCAACTGGCCTGGCTGGTGACGGTGGGCCCGGTGGCGGTGCTGGTGGCGGTGGCGTGCACGCTGATCACCGGTGGCCCGTGGGCGGTGATCCTGACGGCCACGGCCGCGCTGCTCGGCGGCGGCGCGGGGCTGGTGCCGCTCATCTCGGTGTACGCGCTGGTGCCCAGCACCGACCCGCAGAAACGGGGCGGCAACCCGCTGCGCACGAGCGAGGAGGACGGCGCCCTGACCGGGCTGGCGTACCTGGCGATGGTGCTCGTGGCCCTGACCGGCGCGCCGGCCATCGCCGTCGCGACACTGTACGGCTGGTGGGGTGTCGCGGCCGGGCTGGCCACCGGCGCGCTGTGCTACTGGGGCCTGGGCCTGCTGGCGGATCGGCGGCTGACGGCCCGGGGGCCGGAGCTGCTGCACCTCATGCGTACGGGACGCAGGCCGGAGAGCCCCAAGCCGTCCGCGTTCAAGCTGCCCGACATGCCGGCGTCGCATCGGACGATCGTGATGATCTGCTGGGTCCTGGGCGCGATCCCGCTGTTCCCGCAGGGCGTCGTGGCGGCGGTCATGGTCTCCAACGGGCAGCTCCGGCATTCCTGGTTCCTGGCCACGTACATGGAGCCCGGGTTGCGCTGGCCGGTGGCGCTCGGTTTCGTCCTGCTCGGCCTGACCATGTACGGCACGGGCCTGTGGCTCCCGCACCGGGCGAAGAAGAAGGCGGCGGCCGGGTAAGGACCAGCGCATGCGGCTACGGGAATCGGGGAGTTCGACGGTCTCGGGGAGGCGGCCAGGGAGGTGACGGACGCCGACCGGCACCCCGGCGCAGCGCGGCCGACCTCCTGTATACGATGAGGCCGATATGACTGATTTCACGCTGGGCGCGGCCCACCGGACCTTGCGCGACGAGGTCACCGCGGAGCTGCGCCGCCGCATTCTCGCCGGCGAGCTCGCCCAGGGTGAGAGGCTGGTCGAGGATCGGCTGGCCGCCGCGCTCGGCGTCTCCCGCAACCCGGTGCGCGAGTCCATCAGGGTGCTGGCCGCCGAGGGTTTCATCCAGGTCGTCCCCCGGATCGGCGCCACGGTCGCGCGGCTGTCGGCGGAGGAGGGTGAGGAGCTCTTCGACGTGCGCATGGCGGTCGAGGGGCTGGCGGCCCGGCTGGCAGCGCGCAAGCGGGGGTCGGCCTCGGCCGTACGGCTGCGGCAGGTGCTCGACCAGGCCAAGGAGGCGGTGGAGAGCGGCCGGCTGGAAGAGGTGGCCGACTTGAACACCGCGTTCCACCTGGCGGTGGGTGAGGCGGCGGGGAACTCGTACCTCGCCCTGATGATGAAGCCGATGCTCCAGCGCGCGCAGTGGATCTTCAGTCAGACGGCCGCCGTCCGGGGCCCGCACTCCTGGCAGGAGCACCTGAGCCTGTGGGAGGCGATCGAGGCGGGCGACGAGGACGAAGCGCAGGCCAGGGCGGTCGCGCACGTCGCGGCGGCCCGGCGGTCGTTCCTGACCGCGACCCGCGGGCCAAAACCGGCAAACGATTAGGAAACACTCATATAACGACATAGGGTTACGAAACATCCCTGAAATGTCAGATCTTGTATACAGTCTCCTAAACGTTTTCAACGGAGGCCCCCATGCGACCGTCACCCAAGGTCGTCGCGGCGCTCGTGACACTCCCCCTCGCCCTGACGGCTTGCGGCGGCGGCGGATCGAGCACCACACCCGCGGCACCTAGTTCCATAGCCAGCGCCTCGGCCGACCACCGGGCGGTCAAGAGCGGCGGCACGCTCAACATCGCGCTCAACGCCGACCCCGACGCGCTGGACCCGAGCATCTCCACCACGCTCGTGGGCCGTGAGGTCTTCGCGAACATGTGCGAGAAGCTCTACGACATCGACGCCTCCTCCGCTCTCGTGCCGCAGCTCGCCTCGGCCCTGCCCGAGCTCTCCGACGACGGCAAGGAGGTGACGATCAAGCTGCGTGAAGGCGTGAAGTTCAACGACGGCACGGCCCTCGACGCCGACGCGGTGAAGAAGTCGCTGGACCGGCACCGTACGTGGGAGAAGTCGGCCCGCCAGGCCGACCTGGCCGCGGTCACCAAGGTGGACGTCGTCGACCCCGCGACGGTGAAGCTCACGCTGACACAGGCGTTCACGCCGCTGACCGCGCAGCTCGCGGACCGCGCCGGGATGATCATGTCACCGAAGGCCCTGGACGCCGACGGCGACAACTTCGGCGCGAGCCCGGTGTGCGTGGGGCCGTTCAAGTTCGCCGGCCGGACCTCCGGCAGCCAGATCACCCTGGAGAAGGCGCCGGACTACTACGACGCGGCCAAGGTGAAGCTGGACAAGCTCGTATACAAAATCATCGTCGACCCCAACGTGCGGGCCGCGAACCTCAAGTCCGGCGACGTGCAGGTGGGCGACCAGCTCGCCACCAACACCGTCAAGGGCGTGCAGGCCGACCCCAACCTGACCGTGGTCTCCGGCGGCGGGCTGGGTTACTACGGCTTCCAGATCAACATCGGCAACGCCAGTGGCTCGACCAAGAAGCCGGGCCCGGTGGACACGGCGCTGGGCAAGAGCCCGCAGCTGCGTGAGGCGTTCGAGCTGGCGCTCGACCGGGACGCGATCAACAAGACCGTGTACAACGGCCTGCACGAGGTCGACTGCTTCCCGGTGCCGAACGACAGCCCGTTCCGGCCGAAGGATCTGACCTGCCCCAAGCGTGACCTGGCCAAGGCCAAGCAGCTCGTGCAGGCCTCTGGCGTGCCGACGCCGATCCCGGTCTCCATGGCCACGCCGAACGACGCCGTCAACCAGCGCCTGGCGCAGGTCATCCAGTCGATGGTCAAGGAGGCCGGCTTCAACGTGAGCGTGCAGACGGCCGAGTTCGTCAGCGTGCTGGAGCAGGGCAAGGCGGGCAAGTTCGACACCCTGCTGAGCGGCTGGTCGGGCCGGGTGGACGCGGACGGCAACCTGACGAACCTGGTCACCACCCAGGGCAGCAACAACTACGCCGGCATGTCCGACCCGGGCATCGACGACCCGATCAAGCAGGCCGCCGCCGAGACCGACCCGGCCAAGCGCGCCGAGTTGTACGGCGCCGCCATGAAGAAGGCCGCCGAGCTGCGGGGCGTCGTGTACCTGTACCACAACAAGTACTACCTCGGCATGCACAAGACGGTCGCCGGCGTCCAGTACTTCAAGGACGGCCTGCCGCGCTTCGTCACCGCCGGGTTCGCCGCGTAATGCTCTGGTTCATCCTCCGGCGCTGCGGGTCGGCGGTGATCGTGCTGTTCCTGTCCAGCGTCCTGATCTTCCTGGGGATCAGGGCGCTGCCAGGGGACCCGGCCACGGTCATGGCGGGCCAGGAGGCCTCGCCCGCCGCGATCGAGGCCATCCGGCACGAGTTCGGCCTGGACAAGCCGCTGCCCGCGCAGTACGTGGACTACGTCGTCCAGACCGTCACCGGCAACTTCGGCCGCTCGACGCAGGACCAGCTCCCGGTGATCGACATCCTGGCCGAGCGGATCCCCGTGACGCTGGAGCTGTCGGCGCTGGCCATGCTGGTCGCGATCATCGTCGGCGTGGGCGCGGGCATCGTCGCTGCCGTGCGGCGCGGCAGGTTCGCCGACTACGTGGCCACCGGCTTCGGCCTGGCGGGGCTGTCGGTGCCGCACTTCTGGCTGGGCCTGCTCGGCATCCTGCTGTTCGCGGTGACCTGGCAGGTCCTGCCCGCCTCCGGCTACGTCCCCTTCACCGAGAACCCCGGCCAGAACCTGCAGCGCATGATCCTGCCCGCGCTCGTGCTCGGCACCGGCTTCGCGGCGATCCTCATGCGGCAGACCCGCTCGGCCATGCTGGGCGCGCTGTCGGCCGACTATGTCAGGACCGCCAGGTCCAAGGGCCTGCCGGAGGTCAAGGTCGTCGGCGCGCACGCGCTGCGCAACAGCCTGACGACCGTGGTGACCGTGCTGGGCCTGCAACTGGGCGCGCTGATCAGCGGCGCGGTGGTGACCGAGCAGATCTTCGTCATCCCGGGGTTCGGCAAGCTCACCGTGGACGCGGTCCTGACCAGGAACTACCCCGTCATCCAGGCGGTCGTGCTGGTCACGGTGGTCGGCTACGTGGTGGTCAACCTGCTGGTCGACATCGCCTACGCCTTCCTCAACCCGCGGATCCGGCTCTCGGGAGGCGGCCATGACTGAGGTGATGAGAAGGACGCGGCTGTGGCGGCGCTTCCGGCGCAGGCCCATGCCGATGGCCGGCCTGGTGCTGGTGATCGCGTTCGTGCTGCTGGCGCTGGCGGGCCCCCTGGTCACCGGCGACCCGGCCGCGCAGGACTACATGGCCACCCTCGCTCCCCCGTCGGGCGCGCACCCGATGGGCACCGACGACCTGGGCCGGGACGCCCTGGCCAGGATCGCGCACGGCGCGCAGGTCTCGCTGCAGGCGGGCGTGCTGTCCACGCTGCTGGCGATGGCCATCGGTATCCCGATCGGGCTGGTCGCCGGGTTCTACCGGCGCTGGCTGGACCCGATCGTGATGCGGCTGGTGGACGTGACGCTGGCCTTCCCGTTCCTGGTGTTCGCGGTCGGCCTGGCGGCGATCATCGGGCCCTCGCTGAAGGGCGTGGTGCTGGCACTGGGCTTCGCCCAGCTGCCCGCCGTCATCCGGATCACCCGCGGCGAGGTGCTGGCGGTCAGGGAGATGGACTACGTGGCCGCGGCCATCGCCGACGGCGCGGGCGACGGGCACATCATCTTCAGGTACGTGCTGCCGAACTGCGCCAGCCCCCTCATCGTGCAGGCCACGGTGGCGATCCCGGCGGCGATCATCGGCGAGTCCACGCTGTCGTTCCTGGGCCTGGGCGTGCAGCCGCCGACCCCGTCGTGGGGCGTGATGCTGACGACCGCGCAGCAGTACCTGAGCGACGCGCCCTGGCTGGCCATCTGGCCCGGGCTGATGATCGCGCTGGCCACCCTGGGCTTCAACCTGCTCGGCGACGGGCTGCGCGACGTACTGGATCCGAGGAGCGCCCGATGAGCCTGCTGGAGATCACCGACCTCCGTGTCGGTTTCCGGACCGAGGACGGGCTCGTCCAGGCGGTCCGGGACATCTCGCTCACCCTGGACGAGGGCGAGATCCTCGCGCTGTGCGGCGAGTCGGGCTGCGGCAAGTCGGTCACCGCGATGTCGGTGCCCAGGCTGCTGCCGCCGGACACGACCGAGCTGAGCGGCTCGATCAAGCTGGACGGCCGCGAGCTGACCACGCTGCCCGAGTCGGAGCTGCGGCGGGTACGCGGTAAGACGGTCTCGGTCGTCTTCCAGGAGCCGATGACCTCGCTGAACCCGTCGTTCACCGTCGGCTACCAGATCGCCGAGGTGCTGCGCCGGCACGAGGGCCTGTCCCGGCAGGCCGCCGCCAAGCGGGCGGAGGAGCTGCTGGAGCTGGTCGGCATCCCGGCGCCGGGGCGCAGGATGAAGGAGTACCCGCACCAGCTCTCCGGCGGCATGCGGCAGCGGGTGATGATCGCCATCGCGGTGGCCTGCTCGCCGCGGGTGCTGATCGCCGACGAGCCCACCACGGCGCTCGACGTGACGATCCAGGCCGGGGTGCTGGACGTCTTCCGCGACCTGCGGGACCGGCTGGGCACCGCGATCATCCTCATCACGCACGACCTGGGCGTGGTGGCCGACATCGCCGACCGCGCCGTGGTCATGTACGCGGGCCGCGCGGTCGAGCAGGCGCCGGTGGCGCAGTTGTTCGCCGAGCCGCGGCACCCGTACACGCTGGGGCTGATGAAGGCGCTGCCGTCGGCGGCGGTGAACGGGCGGCTGGCGGAGATCCCCGGCATGGTGCCCTCGCCGATGTCGGACCCCGACGAGTGCGCCTTCCATGACCGCTGCCCGCGCGCCCAGGACGACTGCCGGCTGTCCAGGCCACCGCTCGAACGCCAGGCCGACCGTCACCTGGCGGCCTGTTTCCACCCGGGAGGCGGGAAGTGATCCTGCGGATCGACAACCTGGTCAAGCACTACGGCCCGGTACGCGCCGTGGACGGCCTGTCGCTGGAGATCGGCCAGGGCGAGGTGCTCGGCCTGGTCGGCGAGTCGGGCAGCGGCAAGTCCACGGTGGGCAAGTGCGTGCTGCGGCTGACCGAGCCCACCTCGGGCTCGATCGAGCTGAACGGCACGGACATCACCCACCTGTCGCGCCGGGCCATGCGCCCGCTGCGCCGCGACGTCCACATGGTCTTCCAGGACCCGTTCTCCTCGCTCAACCCGCGCTTCTCGATCGAGCAGATCGTCGGCGAGCCGCTGCTGCGGCACAAGGTGTGCGACCGGCGCGAGACGGCCGGGCGCGTGGCGGCCATGCTGGAGAAGGTCGGGCTGCGGCAGGAGATGCGCAAGCGCTACCCGCACGAGCTGTCCGGCGGGCAGCGGCAGCGGGTCGGCCTGGCCAGGGCCCTGATCCTGGAGCCCAAACTGGTCGTGGCGGACGAGCCGGTGTCGGCGCTGGACGTCTCCGTGCAGGCCTCGGTGCTCAACCTGATCACCGACCTGCAGCGGGACATGGGCTTCTCGTGCCTGTTCATCACCCATGACCTGTCGGTCGTGGAGTTCCTGGCCGACCGGATCGCGGTCATGTACCTGGGCCGGATCGTCGAGTCGGGGCCGACGGCCGAGATCTTCGCGCAGCCGCGGCATCCGTACACGCAGGCCCTGCTGTCGGCCGCGCCCGTGGCCGATCCGGCCAGGCAGCGGGAGCGGCGCAGGATCGTGCTCGGCGGCGACGTGCCGAGCCCGGTGGACCCGCCGGCCGGCTGCCGCTTCCACACGCGCTGCCCGCTGGCGTACGACGAGTGCCGCAGCACCGAACCTGCCCTGACCGACCCACGTGGCGCGGGCCATCCGGCCGCCTGCCACCTGGTAACGGCGGACCGCGTCCCCGACGCGGCCGCACCCCTATAGAAGGAGCGAGTTTGTTCACCACCAGGCCCGAGCTGAAGGGCGACTTCGGCATGGTCGCCGGTACGCACTGGCTGGCCTCGGCCACCGGCATGGGTGTGCTGGAACGCGGCGGCAACGCCTTCGACGCCGCGGTGGCCGCCGGGTTCGTGCTGCAGGTCGCCGAGCCGCATCTGAACGGCCCCGGCGGCGAGGTGCCGATCCTGCTGTGGAACGAGGCCGAGCAGAAGGTGTCGGTCGTGTGCGGGCAGGGCGTGGCCCCAGCGGCGGCCACCATCGAGCGCTTCACCGAGCTCGGCCTGGACGTCGTGCCCGGCACCGGGCTGCTGGCGGCGACGGTGCCGGGGGCGTTCGGCGGCTGGATGCTGATGCTGGAGCGCTGGGGCACCTGGTCGCTGGCCGACGTGCTGGCCCCGGCGATCCACTACGCCGAGCACGGCGTGCCGGTGCTGGAGCGTATCGCGGCCACGATCGAGTCGGTGCGCACCCTGTTCGAGGAGGACTGGCCGACGTCGGCGGCGACCTGGCTGCCCGGCGGAAACGTGCCGGAGCCCGGCGCCAAGCTGGCCAACCCGGTGCTGGCCGCCACCTACCGGCGGGTGATCGCCGAGGCCGAGTCGGCCTCCGGCACCCGTGAGGGCCAGATCGAGGCCGCCAGGAAGACCTGGTACGAGGGCTTCGTCGCCGAGGCGATCGCCGACTTCAGCGCCACCACGGCCTGGCGGGACAGCTCGGGCGAGGTGCACGGCGGCCTGCTGACCGGCGACGACCTGGCCGGCTGGGCGGCCTCGGTGGAGGAGCCGGCCACCTTCGACTACCGCGGTCACACCGTGGCCAAGACGGGGCCGTGGGGCCAGGGGCCGGTCTTCCTGCAGCAGCTGGCCCTGCTCGACGGATTCGACCTGGACGCGATGGACTTCCTCGGCGCCGACTACCTGCACACGGTGACCGAGGCCGCCAAGCTGGCCTTCGCCGACCGCGAGGCCTGGTACGGCGACACCGAGGTGCCCATGGACGACCTGCTGAGCCCGGCGTACAACGCCGAGCGGCGGCGGCTGATCGGCGCGCGGGCCAGCCTGGAGCTGCGGCCGGGCGCGCCCGGCGGGCGCACGCCCCGGCTGCCCGTCTTCCCCGAGCCGGGCACGGCGAGCGACGCGCCCGGCCTGTCGGGCTCGCGCAAGCCGCAGGGCGTGGGCGAGCCGACCGTGGCGCGTGACGGCATGGTCAAGGGTGACACGTGTCACATCGACGTCGTGGACCGGTGGGGCAACATGGTGTCGGCCACGCCCAGCGGCGGCTGGCTGCAGAGCTCGCCGACCATTCCCGCGCTGGGCTTCTGCCTGGGCACGCGGGCCCAGATGTTCTGGCTGCAGGAGGGCGTGGCCACGGCGCTGCGGCCGGGCACGCGCCCGCGCACCACGCTTTCGCCGTCGTTCGCGCTGCGGGATGGCAGGCCGTGGCTGGCGTTCGGCACCCCCGGCGGCGACCAGCAGGACCAGTGGAGCGTGAACTTCTTCCTGTCGATCGTCCACGGCGGGCTGAACCTCCAGGAGGCCATCGACGCCCCCATGTTCCACTCCGAGCACTTCCCCAGCTCGTTCTTCCCGCGCGCGTCCCGTCCCGGCGTCATGCACGTCGAGGACCGGGTGGACGCGGGCGTCATCGCGGAGCTGCGGCGGCGCGGGCACGAGGTCGAGACGGCGGGCGCGTGGGCGCTCGGCCGGCTCAGCGCGGTCGCGCGTGACGGCGCCTTCCTCAAGGCCGCCGCCAACCCGCGTGGCGCCCAGGGCTACGCAGCCGGCCGATGACGGCCACCGATCTGCTCTTCCTGGTAGGAGCCGGTCTGCTGGCCGGCGTGGTGAACGCCCTGGCGGGGGGAGGAACGCTCGTCTCCTTCCCCGCCCTGCTGGCCCTGGGACTGCCCGGCCTGACCGCCACCGTGACCAACGCGGTGGCGCTCTGGCCGGGCTACGTGGGCGGCGCGGTGGGCTACCGCAAGGAGCTGCGCGGCCAGCGGAGCAGGGCGACGAGCCTGTCGGTCACCGCGGTGCTGGGGGCGTGCGTGGGCAGCTCGCTGCTGCTGCTCACGCCGGGCAAGCTGTTCGAGTCGATGGTGCCGTGGCTGGTGGCCTTCGCCAGCCTCGCGCTGCTGGCGCAGCCGTGGCTGCGCCGGCTCTTCGGGGGCGAGGCCGACGAGCCGGTCAGCCGGCTGGTGTACGCCGGGGTGTTCCTCGGCGGATGCTACGGCGCCTACTTCAACGGCGGGATGGGCGTGGTGCTGCTGACCGTGCTCGGCATGTTCCTGCACGACAACCTGCATCGCGTGAACGCCGTGCGGGCCGTGCTGTCGCTGGTCGTCAGCTCGGTCTCGGTCGTCGCCTTCTCGCTGTTCGGCCCCGTGAACTGGCGGGCCGTGGCGGTGATCGCGCCGGCCAGCCTGGCGGGCGGGCTGCTCGGCACCCGCCTGGCCAGGCTCATGCCGCCCAAGGTGCTGCGCGGCGTGGTCGTCGCGTTCGGTCTCGGCGTGGCGGCCGCCCTCGCGCTGCGCTGAGCGAGCGCGCCCGCCACACGGGCGCGTTCAGGCGACGGTGGCCTCGATGAGGTCGTCCACCACCTCGGCCAGGTCGTTGCCCCTCTCGTACGCCCTGCGCTGGCGCATGGCCCCCGACCCCTTGCGCAGCAGCCGGTCGAGGCCCTCCTGGATGAAGGTCAGGTCACCGGCCTGCGCCAGCGCCGGGCGGACGTGCTCCAGCAGCCGCCCGGCCATCACCGCCGCCGGGACCAGCGTGCCGTGCCGTACGTCGAGGCTGTCGCCGCGCAGCCCGTCGCGGGCGGCCCGCCAGTAGGCGGCGCGCAGCACCTCGGCCGGAATCGGCAGACCACGGTCCCCTCGCCGGACAGCGGTCAGCGCGGTGACGACGAGCGCCCTGATCAGCCCGATCAGGGTGAGGCTGTCGGCCACGTCGAGCGGCACGTCGGCCACCCTGATCTCCACGGTGGGCAGGCGCGGCGACGGGCGCGCGTCCCAGTAGACGGTCTTGGCGTCGAGCAGCGCGCCCGACTCCGCCAGCGCCCGGAGGGCGAGCTCGTAGTCGCCGAACGAGCCGAAGTAGGGCGGCGCGCCGGAGACCGGCCAGCGGCCCCAGCTGATCACCCGCCACGACGCGTAGCCGGTGTCGCGGCCCACGAAGAACGGCGAGTTGGCGGCCAGCGCGATCAGCGTGGGCAGCCACGGCCGCAGGTGATTGCCCACGTAGACGGCGTGCTCGGGGTCGGGCACGTCCACGTGCACGTGCAGGGCGCAGATGCTGATCTCGTCCTGGAGGGCCCGGTAGAGGGCCCTGCCCTGCAGATAACGGTCGTCGTCGGTGAGCGGTGAGGGCATCACGGTGCCCAGGACCGGGATGCCGCTCGCGACGACGGCCAGCCCGCACGAGCGGGCCGCGCTCGCCACCTCCTTACGTGCCGCGCGGAGCTGGGAGCCCAGCTCGCTGAGGTCGGCGGAGGGCGGTGTACGAGCCTCCACCTGGAATCTGGTGATTTCTTGCACCACGTCCAGCACGTCGGTCGCGGCGGCCAAGACCTCGGCCGCTCGGGGAGCCACGTGGCGGGTGCGGGGATCAACGATGAGGTATTCCTCTTCGATCCCGATGAGCGGAACCATGCCGGCACCTCACTGGGGGAGTCCACAGTCTCCGCCTCAGGTTGTGCCCGTCCCACACCCGTCGGAAAACCTTTCGCCTGAGCGGTGTCAGACGGTAAATTCCACGGGGCCGTAGAGCGCGTGCTCTGCCTGCGTGGACATCGCCCAGTAACGGTCCCCGTACGACCAGTGCCACCACTCGGTGGGGTAGTTGACCAGACCGGCGGGCTCCAGGGCGGCGGCCAGCAGCTTGCGGTGGGCGCGGGCGTCGTCGGAGATGGCGGGGGCGGCGGTGTAGCAGGCGCCGTCGCTCTGCTCGGGGTTGTCGTTGACCTGGGTGCCCATGTCGTACTCGACGCCGTCGGGCGAGCACAGGGTCAGGTCGACCGCCGCGCCGGCGGTGTGCGGGGCGACCTCGACCGGGGAGACGTAACGGCTGGCCGCCACGTACGACTCCGCGGGCGTCAGCCCGGTGAGGGTGGCACGGTATTCGTCGAAGATCCGGCGCTGCGTGGCGACGGGCCGGTAACCCTCGACGATCAGCAGGTGGTAGCCGTCGGGCAGCAGGCTCTCGGCGTGCTCCAGCCGGGTCAGCACCCCGGCCCGCAGGTGGGCGTAGGCGCCGCGCTCGTCGGCCAGCCGGGAGTCCACCCGCAGCCGCCCGCGCACGTCGGCCAGCGGTTCGCCGCTTTCGCGCACGGGGATCGAGGTCACACGCGGGTCGGAGATCAGCACGACGTCGTTCGAGGACTGCCACATGGGCAAGAATTCTCACACAGTGTCGGAGAAGACCTGCTCCCGGGCCTGCTCAAGGGCCGCCACCAGGGCGCCGCGCAGCACGGGGTTGCCGGCCACCCGGCTCACCACGACGCTCGGCCTGCTGGGGCACATGCGGGCCACGGCCTCCTCCACCTTGGCCGCCA
Organism: Nonomuraea fuscirosea; assembly: GCF_035917475.1. NCBI lineage: Bacteria > Bacillati > Actinomycetota > Actinomycetes > Streptosporangiales > Streptosporangiaceae > Nonomuraea > Nonomuraea fuscirosea. Next base: position 7,790,699 of record NZ_CP109074.1, read on the forward strand.
GCCGCTCGCCGCCGGCCCGGCCGATGTCGCCGCTGAGCACGATGAGGCCCGGATCGAGCACGACGGTCACGGCCGCCACGCCCAGGGCCAGCCGGGCCGCGACGGCGTCGAGGTAGTCGTCGTCACCGCCGCGGACCAGGTCGGGAACGGTGGCGCCGGCCACGCCGCGCTCGTCGGCCAGGCCGCGCAGGGCGTCGTGGCCCACCAGCCGCTGGAACGAGCCCGTCTGCGGCCGGCGGACGTCGCTGGGCAGCGGCTGCCCGGGGACCGGCAGCCAGCCGATCTCGCCCGCGCCGCCGCTGATGCCCCGGTGCAGCCGGCCGCCGAGCATGACGCCGAGCCCCTGGCCGACGCCGGCCCAGACGAGCACGAAGTCGTCCACGCCGGTGGCGGCGCCGTACCGGTGCTCGGCCAGGGCGACGAGGTTGACGTCGTTCTCTATCGTCACCGAGGCGCCGAGGGTCTCGCGCAGGCTGGCCAGCACGCCGACGTGCCAGGAGGGCAGGTCCACCGAGATGCGCACGTCACCGGTGAGCGGATCGACCACGCCCCTGGTGCCGATGACGAACGCGCGCAGCCGCGACAGGCTGACGTTGGCCGTGTCGCAGGCCCGCTGGACGGCCGCGTGCACCGCCTTGACGGGGTCCCTGCCGTCGGCCGGGTTGAGGGTGACCTCGACCACCACGCGGCCTGTGATGTCCGCCACAGCGACGGTGAGACTTTCCGGCAGGACCTCGAGGCCGGCGACGTACGCGCTGGAGGGGACCACGGCGTACAGGGCGGCGTGCGGCCCCCTGCCTCCCGCCCGCTCTCCCGCCACCTCGACCAGGCCCCGTTCCTCCAATCGCGCGAGAAGCTGACCTGCGGTTACCTTGGAGAGCCCGGTACGCGCACCGAGCTCGGCCCGCGTCAGAGGGCCGTCGCCGAGGAGCAACTCGAGTGCCGCCCGGTCGTTCAACCGGCGCAGCAGACGGGGGACTCCCGGGTCTCGGCTCATCTGCGCACCCTTCTCGTCACGATCGGCTAACGGGCGTTTCTTTTAAGAAAGTTTCTTGTTAGTTTAACACCATCGTTCGGCATATGACGATCAGCCTGGTGCGGACCGTAGGCCAGCACCCGGGAAGGGAGAACCCTGTGAGGATCGCGAAGATCACGGCCACTACGGTCACCACGGCCGCGCTGGCCCTGGGCCTGGCCGCCTGTGGCGGTTCGAGCGAAGAACCCGCCACGTCCTCACCCAGCGCCGCGGCCGCCTCCGGCCCCAAGTTCGCCGGCAAGACCTTGAGCGTGTGGCGTCTTGGAGACAGCAACCCGGCCGCCGCCAAGTACATGGAGGAGCTCAACGCCGAGTTCAAGACGCAGACCGGCGCCGAGGTCAAGCTTGAGTGGATCCCGTGGCCGCAGGTCGCCGACAAGTTCGCCGCCGCCGCCACCGGCACCGGCCCCGACGTGACCGAGATCGGCAACGACCAGGTCCCGATGTGGCAGAGCCAGGACGCGCTGGAGCCGATCACCGACATCGCCCGCGAGGGCGACAGGTCGCAGATCCCGCAGAACCTGTACGGCTACGAGACCGTCGACAACGAGGTCTACGCCGTGCCGTGGGGCGCGGGGGCCCGCGCGGTGCTCTACCGCAAGGACTGGTTCGACGACCTCAAGATCGAGGTGCCCAAGACCTGGGACGAGCTCGTCGCCGCGGCCAAGAAGATCCAGGGCGAGAAGAAGGGCGTCGACGGCTTCGCCTTCAACGGCGGCTCCGACGCCAACCACCTGCTGGCGGCCTTCGCCTGGTCCGAGGGCGGCGAGTACGCCGTCAAGGAGGGCGACAAGTGGGTCGGCAAGCTGACCGAGCCCGGCTTCGCGGCCGGCTTCGGCACCTACACAGGGCTGGTCCAGGACGGCCTGTCCAGCAAGGCCAACCTGACTCTCAACACCACGGACATCCGTAAGCGCTTCGCCAACGACAAGGTCGCGATGTACCTCACCGCCGCCTGGGACCTGCCCGGCATCGAGGAGGACTCCAAGGGCAAGCTGAAGGGCGACAAGCTCGGCTTCTTCCCGCTGCCCGCCAAGACCGGCGGCGTGGCCGCGTCCTTCTTCGGCGGCAACGACATCGCGCTGTGGGGCGGCACCGAGCAGGCAGAGCTCGGCAAGGAGTACATCAAGCTGGCCACCAGCAAGACCTGGGCCGACCGCTACGCCAAGGAGGGCGGCCTGCTGCCCGTCTACCCCGACACCCTGGCCGCGATGAACGAGGACCCCGCGCAGGGCGCCTTCGCCCAGGCCTTCGCCAAGGCCAAGGCCTTCCCCGCCGACCCCAACTGGTCCGAGGCCGACGCGACCAAGGCCGTGCTGCAGAACGCGGCGCGCGAGGTCATCGAGGGCAAGAAGGACGCCACTACCGCCCTCGCTGACGCCAACAAGGAACTCGAAGAGATCCTGAACCAGTAACGATGGCGAACCCGACAACGGTCGCCCGGGGCAGGGACTCCTCCCCTTCCCCGGGCCGCCGGCGCAACGACCGGGCCGCCCGCGCGAGCGGGCTGCCGGTCTGGAGCATCCCCTACGTGCTGCTCATCCCCGGCCTGGTGGTCATCGCGGGGCTGCTGCTGTACCCGATGGTCCAGCTCGGCATCATGGCCTTCCAGAAGGTCGGCCTGGCCCAGATCCGCGGCACCAGGCCCGCCGAGTGGGTGGGCCTGGACAACTTCGACAAGGTCCTGTCCAACGACATCTTCTGGTCGGCCCTGCGCAACACCGTGGCCTTCGCCTTCGTCGCCGTCAGCCTCACCCTGATCGTGGGCACCGCGGTCGGCGTGCTGCTGCACCGGCTGGGCAGGAAGATGTCGCTGTTCGTGGTCATCGGCTGCATGTTCGCCTGGGCCGTGCCTCCCGTGGCGCAGGGCGTCATCTGGCGCTCCCTGTTCGACGCCGAGTCCGGCATCGTCAACTGGGCGCTCAACCTGGTGCCCACCTGGCTGCTCTCCCCGCCGGACGGCCAGGAGAGCTGGTCGGGCACCCCCTGGCTGAACGACACCATCCCGCTCTACATCGCGCTCGTGGTGTGCGTCGTGTGGGCCGGCTTCCCGTTCATCGCGGTCTCGGTCCTGGCCGGGCTCAAGGGCATCCCCGCCGAGCTGTACGAGGCGGCCAGGGTGGACGGCTCGGGCGCCTGGCGCACGTTCAGAAAGATCACCCTGCCGCTGCTCAAGCCGGTCTTCGCCGTCCTGACGATCCTGTCGATCATCTGGGACTTCAAGGTGTTCAGCCAGCTCTACGTGCTGATGAACGGCCCGACCAACCGTGACGGCTTCAACCTGTCCATGTACGCCGTCGCCGAGGCGTTCAAGCCCCCGCAGAAGCTGGGGACGGGCGCGGCGATCTCGGTGGTGCTGACGATCATCCTGCTCATCATCACCGTCGTGTACGTGAGGCAGATCGTGAAGCAGGAGGAGATGTGACCCCGCTCGCACGCAAGAGGCTCGGCAAGATCCTCCTGAACACGGCCGGGATCCTCGTCTTCCTCTACGCCGTCTTCCCCGTCTACTGGATGGTCGCCACCGGCTTCAAGGCCAACGACCAGATCTTCACCACGGAGTTCATCCCGTTCCCGACGCACTTCACCTTCGAGCACTTCGAGCGGGTGCTGACCGAGGGCGTCGCGAACAACTCCATCTGGCTCTACATGCGCAACAGCGCCGTCGTGGCGCTCGGCACCGTGCTCATCGGCTCGGCCTTCGCGCTGCTGTCGGCCACCGCCATCGCGCGCTTCCGCTTCAAGGGCCGCGGCATCTTCCTGGTCACGCTGCTGATCGTGCAGATGCTGCCGGCCGAGGGCCTGCTCATCCCGCTGTACATGATGGTCAAGCGGGCCGGGCTGGGCGACCAGCTGATCGGGCTGATCATCACGCAGGTGGCGCTGACGCTGCCGTTCGGTGTCTGGATGTTGCGCACGTTCGTCGCCGCGGTGCCGAAGTCGCTGGAGGAGGCGGCCTGGATCGACGGCGCGGGGCGCATGACGACCTTCTGGAGGGTGCTCTTCCCGCTGGTCGCGCCCGGCCTGGTGGCCACCAGCATCTTCTCGTTCATCACCGCGTGGAACGACCTGATCTTCGCCCTCTATCTGATGTCGGGGTCCGAGGGTTACACGATGCCGGTCGCCCTGCAGTACTTCTTCGGCCAGAAGGGCGTCGACTGGGGCGCGATCATGGCCGGATCGACCCTGATGACGATCCCGGTCGTCATCTTCTTCCTGCTCGTCCAACGCCGCATGGTCTCCGGCCTGGTCGCCGGGGCCGTTAAGGGCTGACACCGTACGACGTCGCGGACGCCGTGCGCCGAACTGATGAGGAGCCATGAGTCAGAGTGATCGGGGGCTGCGCCGCCTCGCGGCCGGCACGCTGCTCGTCGCCTTCCAGGGCACCACCGCGCCCGCGTGGGTGCTGCGCGAGCTGGAGCGGGGCCTGGGCGGCGTCACGCTCTTCGGCTTCAACGTGGCCGACCCCGGCCAGGTGCTCGACCTGACCACCGCGCTGAGGGGAGCCGGTGATCCCGTCATCTCGCTCGACGAGGAGGGCGGGGACGTGACGCGGCTGGCGTACCACGTGGGCAGCCCGTACCCCGGCAACGCGGCCCTGGGGGCCGTGGACGACGTCGAGCTGACCCGCCGGGTCTACCGGGCCATCGGCTCGGAACTGGCCGCCTGCGGCATCAACCTGGACATGGCGCCCAGCGCCGACGTCAACACCGAGGCCGACAACCCGGTCATCGGCACCAGGTCGTTCGGCACCGGGCCCGAGCTGGTCTCCCGGCACACGGTGGCGGCCGTCGAGGGCCTGCAGTCGGTACGGGTCGCCGCCTGCGTCAAGCACTTCCCCGGCCACGGCGCCACCCGGGTGGACTCCCACCTGGACGTGCCGGTCGTGGACGTCAGCCTGGACGTGCTGCGCGAGCGCGAGCTGGCGCCGTTCCGCGCGGCCGTCGGCGCGGGGGCCAGGTCCGTGATGACCGCGCACGTGGCGGTGCCGGTGCTGACGGGCGACACGCCCGCCACGCTGTCGGGCGCCGCGCTGACCGGGCTGCTCAGGGGCGAGCTCGGCTACGACGGCGTGATCGTCACCGACGCGCTGGACATGCGCGCGATCACCGAGAGCGTGGGCCTGGCCGGCGGCGCCGTGCTGACCCTCGCGGCCGGCGCCGACCTGCTCTGCCTGGGGCCGCTGCCGACGTACGACGACGTGCGGGCGATCATCGCCGAGATCGAGGCCGCCGTGCGCGACGGACGGCTGCCCCTCGACCGGCTGGAGCAGGCGGCGGAGCGGGTGGCCGGGCTGCGTGCCTGGGCCGCCGGGGCGCCCGAGCGGGTCGCGGCCGAGCAGAACGTCGTCGGCCTGCACGCCGCCCGCCGCGCCGTCCGCCTCAGCGGCTCCGCCGAGCCGCTGGTCGAACCCCTGGTGATCGAGGTGGACACCCCGCCGACGATCGCCGTGGGCGACGTGCCGTGGGGGGTGGGCCCGTGGCTGCCCGACGCGGAGATCGTCCGGGTCAAGCCGGCCGCGGCCGACGTCGCCGGGCTGCTGGCCAAGGCGGCGAACCGGTCGCTGGTCGTCGTGGTCAAGGACGCGCACCGGCACCACGAGAGCCGGAACCTGCTGTCCGCGCTGGTGGCGGCCAGGCCCGACACGACCGTGATCGAGATGGGCCTGCCCGTGTGGCGGCCCGAGAGCGCGGCCTACATCGCGACGTACGGCGCCGCCCGGGCCAACGCCCAGGCCGCCGTGGAGCTCCTCACCGCCTGAACCGGGCATAAGGGGGCATCCCATCCGCCCAGCGCGCCCTGTGGAGGTCCTGGGGCGCGCCCGGGGCCTCCGGTCAGCGGGGTGCTCGCCAGCAGGCCGGTCAGGGGGCCAGGAGCTCCTCGCGGGCCTGGTCCAGGGCCGCGAGGACGGCGCCGCGCAGCACCGGGTTGCCCTCCGTCACCGTCGTCGTCACCACCTGAGGCCGTACGGGGCAGATCCGGGCCACGGCCTCCTCCACCCGGGACGTCAGCGCGGACCCGCCGGCGAGCCCCACCTCCCCGGCCAGCACCACCAGGCCGGGATCGAGGACCACGCACACCGCCGCCACCCCGAGGGCCAGCCGGTGGGCGATCTCATCGAGCAGCGGCTCACCGTCGGCCCCGGCGGCCACGGCGACCCGGACGCACTCGGTCGCGCTGCCGGCCGCGAAGCCGTAACCCTGAGCCAGCTCGGTCACCGCCTCGGCGCTGACCAGCGACTGCAGGCCGCCCGCCAGCGACGGGAGCCGCCCCGGCTGGGTGCGGATGTCCTCGGGCAGCGGCACGCCGGGCACCGGCAGGTAGCCGATCTCCCCCGCGCTGCCGGACCGCCCGCGGTGCAACCTGCCGCCGAGCATGATGGCCAGGCCGAGCCCGCGGCTCGCCCACAGCAGCACGAAGTCGTCGGCGCCCTGGGCGGCCCCGTCGGCGCGCTCGGCGATCGCGGCGAGGTTGACGTCGTTCTCGATCGTCACCTCGCGCCGCAGGTCACCGGCCAGCGCCTCGTGGATGCCCTCGTGCCAGCCGGGCAGGTCGAAGGAGAAACGGATGTCGCCGCTGCGCGGATCGACCACCCCGGGGGTGCCGATCACCACGCCGCGCAGCCTGGAGATGCTGATCCTGGCGCCGCGGCAGGCCTTGGCGATCGCGCCGTGCACCACGGAGACCGGGTCGTCATGCCCGTTGGGATCGACGGTGACCTCGGCGATCGTGCGGCCGTGGATGTCGGCGACGGCCGCGGAGAGCCGTTCGGGACCGACCTCCAGGCCGGCCACGTAGGCGCTGGAGGCGATCACCGAGTAGAGGGCGGCGTTGGGCCCGCGCCCGCCGGCCTGAGCGCCCACCACCTCGACCAGGCCGCGCTCCTCCAGCCTGGCCAGCGTCTGCGAGGCCGTCACCTTGGACAGGCCGGTCAGCTCGCCGATCTGCCCGCGCGTCATGGGGCCGGTGGCCAGCAGCAGGTCGAGCGCGGCCCGGTCGTTGATCTCCCTGAGCAGTCCGGGCACACCAGGACGTCGCTCCGCGCTGAATCCCACCGTGCATCCCACCGTTGATATCGAAAAGGTTGTTGGAAGTTTAGCGCTCCGGCTCTTGCGCGCCGCGTCAGGCGAACACGAGGATGCCTCATGACCATCCCGCGTGGCCATGCCGTCATGCTGGCGCTCGGCATCGTAGTCCTGTTCGACGTCCTGCGGGTCTTCCTGCCCTCGCTGATCACGCTCTTCGGCCGCGCGGGCGAGACGCCCGCGGAGCTGATGGGCCTGTACGCCGCCGCCTGGTTCATCCTCCCCTTCCTGGCCCTGCTGTCAAAACCGCGTCACGCGCTGGTCGCCGGCGCGGCCGGGCTGGTCGCGGCGCGGCTGCTGCTCCAGGCGGGCGTGAGCCAGCTCTACGTCTCCTCCGCCGGCGTCACGGCCGGCCTGATCCTCCTGTACGGCTGCGCCTGCACGGTCCCCCGCAGGGCCGTGCCGGTCGGCATCATGGGCGGCATCGCGCTGTCGTCCCTCGTCCACCTGCTGCTGGACGGGATGGACCTGGCCTGGCAGGAGGGCCCGCTGCCCTGGGCGGCCACGCTCGCGCTGTGCCTGGCCCTGTTCCTGGCGCTGCTCTCCGCGCCGCGCACGGAGGAGGGCGCGCCCGCTCCCGCGCGGATCTGGTTCCTCTTCGGGCCGACGCTGCTGCTGGCCGGGATGGCGGCCACGTCGTGGGCCAAGCCGGAGCAGGGCCCCGAGCCGCTCGGGACGCTCGCGCTCTCCTGGGGTCTGCTGGCGCTGACGCTGGTCGCGGCGACCGCGGCGGCTCTGGGCCCGGCCACCGCCCCGCTGATCGAGCTGGGGCTCGGCATCGCGCTCATCGCGATCACGGTGGTCAGCTACCTGCCGGGCTCCGGCGTCCCCGGGCTGTCGATCGGGTTCCTCGGCAGCATGCTCGCCGCGGCGGGCTCAGGACCCGCGGGCCGGCGCCAGGGCCCGGCCCTGCTCGGCGGCGGCCTCGTCTTCCTCGTCGGGGTGTTCGCCTACTACGCGGCCTACGACCTCGACCTCGGCGTGCCCAACGCCGTGGTGCCCGTGGCGGTCTCCGTGCTGGTCGCCGCGGTGGCGGTGGTGCCGCGGCTGGTCCGCGACCCGCCCGTGCAGCTGTCCGCCCGCCGCCGCACGGTGCCCGCCGCCGCGGCCGTCGCGCTCGTGCTGGTGCCGATGGTGGTGGCCGTCGCCTGGCAGCCCGTGCCCGCCGTGGCGGCCAAGCGCTCGGACGACGTGACGCTGATCGCGTACAACATCCGAATGGGGTTCGGGCTGGACGGGCGGCTGTCGCTGGACCGGATCGCCTCGTGGGCCGCCGCGCAGCGGCCCGACATCGTCCTGCTCAGCGAGGTGGACCGGGGCTGGCTGCTCAACGGCGGGCACGACGACCTGGACCGGATCGCCCGCGGCCTGGGCATGCGCCACTACTTCGCGCCGGCGGCCGACAACGTCTGGGGCGACGCGCTGCTCACCAACCTGCCGGTCAAGAGCGTGCGGTCGTACGAGCTGGGGCGGCACGACCACCCCACGGGGGCGCAGGCCCAGGCCGTCGTCGTCGAGGTGAACGGCAGGGAGCTCGGCGTGGTCAACACCCACCTCCAGGCGCCCACCGGTCAGGCCCCCGAGGTGGCCGCCATCGTGCGGGACCTGGCCGCGAGCCGGCCGGTGATCCTGGCCGGCGATCTCAACACCACGCCCGCCGACCCCGAGATGGGCGTGCTGCTGGCGGCCGGGCTCTCCGACCCCCTGAAAGCCCTGGGCGATCCGCCCACCTCACCCGCGGACCGGCCGGTGAAACGGATCGACCACGTGCTGATCAGCGCCGGTTTGACGGCGGTTTCGGCCCAGGTACCGCGGTTGCCGTATTCAGATCACCTGCCCGTTCTGACGACCTTGCGCCTAACCAGTGTTGACCAGGAGGGATAATCGAGAACATGCGCCTATCCGCTCGTGTCGACTACGCCCTTCGCGCCGCAGCCGAACTCGCCGCAGCCGGTGCGGGTCCGACCACTGTGGGTGAGCTCGCCAAAGAGCAGGACATGCCGCCCAAATATCTGGAGAACATCCTGCTCCAGATGCGCCGCGCCGGGCTCGTCCGCGGCCAGCGCGGCCCCGAGGGCGGCTACGTGCTGGCCCGGCCCGCCGCCGAGATCTCCCTGGCCGACGTCATCAGGGCGGTGGACGGCCCGCTGGCCAACGTCCGCGGCGAGCGGCCCGAGCACGTCGGCTACCGGGGGCCCGCCGAGTCGCTGCAGCAGGTGTGGATCGCGTTGCGGGCGACCGAGCGCTCGATCCTGGAGGAGGTCACGCTGGAGCAGGTGTCCTCGGGAGCGCTGCCCGAGCGCATCCGCCTGCTCGCCTCCGACCCCGCCGCCTGGGACTGACCCCTCCCCCGGCACCCGTAACCGACGCCTCTCCCGGCCCCCCGCCCGAGACCGGCCCCTTCCCCGGCGGCCCGTGGTCACTTCCGCGTGTACCAGAAGCGGACCTTGTCGACCACGGACGCGGGGCCGGTGGCCAGGGTCCGCACGGTCCGGCCGGTCTCGTCCGCGATGACCACGTGGAAGTCGTCGCCGGAGCGGATGGTGACCAGCAGATGGCGCTCGTCCAGCCAGCCGCGGAAGGCGGCCCCCTTCCCCAGCCGGGCCTCGCCCTTCTCGGCGCCACTCATCTCGTCGAGGAAGCAGACGTCGCGCGCGTTCCCGGGGCACTCGGTGCCGAAGACCGTGCCGATCGGCGTACGCACGGCTCCGCCCGGTGAGAGCTTGCCGGGGAACTCGCGCAGCCTCCTGCCCTGAAGGTCCAGCGCCCTGATCACCTCGCCGGTCGCCTGGTAGAGGACGCTGTCGCCGGAGCCCCACGCGAACCTGGTCTCGGCCGCGTCCGCCACCTCGACGGTCCTGACCTCCCCCGCGCCCACGTCGATCACCGCGAAACCCTGGGCCTTGGCCTTCTCGTCGGCGACCGTCGCGAGCAGCCGCCGCCCGTCGGCGGACCAGACCGGCTCGAACAGCGTGGCGGGCTTGTCCACCGTACGCAGCTCCCGGTCCTGGCCGGTGGCCCGGTCGCGGATCCGGATGAACTCGAAGCCGCTGCGCCGGAAGCGGGTCACCGACAGTGAGGCCACGTAGCGGCCGCCCGGCGCCACGATCGGCTCCTCCCAGGCACCGAAGAAGCCGAAGGCCCCGGTGGCGGGGTCGCGCGTGTAGGTCGTGTAGCCGACCCCGTCGCGCTCGTCGCGGTAGGAGGAGACCCAGAGGGGGTCTGCGGGGTTCTCGTGCAGCGTGATCCCGGTGCCGGGGATCTTCACCTCGGTGGTGGACGTACGCGCCATGTCCCCCGGGCGCGGCGTCGGCAGCGGCACCGACGCCGGCGCGGTGGCGGCGGGCGGTCGCGGCTCCGGCTGAGAACGCGGGAACAGCAGCAGCACCGCCGCGGCGACGACCAGGGCCGTGACCACCGCCCCCGCCACCACCGGCCACCTCCTGCGCCACGCGGAAGCCGTGGAATCCTGCTCCCCGGCCTCCGCCTCGCGTCCCTCATCCGACCGCGACCCGCCGGCCGATCGCGGAGCGCCGCTCGGCAGGGCCGCCGACTCCTGGCCCTCGGCCAGCAGTTCGCCCGGGTGGCGCGGCGTCCGTTCGGGAACGGGGTGCCCGAGCAGGGTGAGCAGCGCCTGCGCGGCCGTGGGCCTGGCCGCGGGGTCCTTGGCCAGGCAGCGGGCGGCCAGCTCGCGCAGGTCGCCGTCGAGCTCACCGAGGTCGGGCTCCTGGTGCAGGATCCGGATGATCAGCGCGGCCACGTCGCCGGTGCCGAACGGCGGCCGGCCGGTGGCGGCGGCCACCATGGTCGAGGCCCAGGCGAACAGGTCCGCGGCCCGGCCCACCGGCCGGTCGGCGAACTGCTCAGGCGCCATGTACGGCGGCGTCCCGACGAGCTCCCCGCCGGCCTCGGTCTCCTCCAGGGCCCGCGAGATGCCGAAGTCGATCACCCGCGGCCCGTCCCTGCTGAGCAGCACGTTGCCCGGCTTGAAGTCCCGGTGCACCACCCCGGCCTGGTGGATCGCGGCCAGCGCGGTCAGCGTCCCGATCGCCAGCCGGCGCAGCTCGGCCCCGCGCAGCGGCCCCCTGTCCATGATCACAGTCGCCAGGGAGGGGCCGTCGACGTACTCGCTCACCACGTACGGCATGCCGTCGAGCTCGCCGCTGGCCAGCACCTGCGCGGTGCAGAACGCCTTGACCCGCCGCGCGTACCCGACCTCCTGCCGGAAGCGCGAGCGCGCCTCGGCGTCGTCCAGCTCCGCCCCCAGCATCTTGATCGCCACCCGCCCGCCACCGGGCGACTCGCCCAGGTAGACGACGCCCTGCCCGCCCACGCCGAGCCGCCCGACCACGCGGTGCTCCCCCACCTGGACGGGATCGTGCGCGAGCAGCGGCCTCATGACCGCGGCACGCGGGCGAACTGGAGCAGCACCGGGCCGTCCGTCGCCAGGTCGGCCAGCACCCGCTTGACATCGCCGATGAAGTCGATGATCTTGATTTGCTGGGTCTTCTTCTTGCCCGGATCCTGCACCATCAGGTGTTTCTCGTTGAACCAGCCGAGGAAGGAGCCCTTGGCGTCGCCGAAGTCGACCGTCGCCTGCCGCGCGCCGGTCGCGAGATCCCACACGCACAGTTCCTTGCCGTTCGGGCAGACGGTGGCCAGCCGCTTGCCGGACGGGGAGAACCACTCGCCGCCGCGCGGCAGGCCCACCCAGTGCATGGTCTTGGTGACCTCGCCGGACGTGTCGTAGAACTCGATCCCGGAGTTCTTGCCGTCCCAGAACCCACGCACGATCGTGCCGTCGGGGGCGAAGTTGTAGTACAGGGAGGGGTTGTCGGTGTATTCGGTCTCGACGTGCACGGCCTTCCTGGTGGCCAGCTCGATCACCACGAACCCGACCAGCCGCCGCTCCTTGTCCTGGTTGTAGACCGAGACCAGCAGCCGGCCGCCGTCCCTGGACCAGACGGGCGTCAGGCCCTGCAGGGGCTTCTTGACGGTGCTGACGACGAAGGACTCTCCGGTGGACATCCGGACGAACTTGATCTGGTCCAGCTCGGAGGTCTGGAACTTCAGCATGGGGTTGAGCGCCACCCAGTCGCCGCCGGGTGAGAGGACGGGCTGCTCGTAGCTGCCCACCTCCTTGAACTCCCCGGCGGGCGGCCTGGCGAAGCTGGAGAACTTACCGCCGGAGCCCAGGTAGGAGACCAGCCGCATCGAGTCGTCAGGATGCTCGTGCAGAGTCACGGCGACATCCTTCAGTTTCGTGTCGGTCAGGCCCTTCTTCTTCACGTCGTCCGAAGGCGCCTCGGTCTGGACCGAGGTGACCGTGGGCGTGGGGGCGGCGCCGGGCGCGGGCGTGACGGCGCTCGTCGGCTTGGCGGTGGCGGCCGTACCCCTGGTCGCGGGGCGGTCGCCGGTCAGCACCTGGAACCCCACCGCCGACACCAGCGCCCCGGCCACGAACGCGGCGGTCAGCGCGAGCACGCTCCGGCCGCGCCGGGGCGGCGGGGCCGGAGCCTCGGCGGGGCCGCCGTCCACCCGCCCGGTCAGCAACGAGGTCTGCCCGACCAGCCGCAGCAGCACCTCGCTGGCCGCCGGCCGCGCCTCGGGATCGTGGTCCAGGCAGGCCACGATCAGTCCGTGCAACTCCCCCAGCTCCGGCAGGTCCTCCTGACCGCCGGTGATCCGAGCCACGGTCTGCGCCATCGACCCGCCCTCGAAGGGCGAAGCTCCGCTGACTGCGAACACCATCGTCGCCGCCCACGAGAACACGTCCGCCGCCGGCCCCGCCGTGCCGCCTTCCAGCCGCTCAGGGGCGGTGTAGGCCGGCACCGCGACCTTCCGGGTCGACACCGACGCCTGCGCCATCGCGTGTTCCAGCCCCGCGTCGGCCACCCGTGGCCCGTCGGGACCCAGCAGCACGTTGCCCGGCCTGATGTCGCCGTGCACCAGCCCCGCCTGATGCAGCGCGACCAGCGCCGTGATCGTCCCGGCCGCCAGCCGGTGCAGCCCCACCCCGTCGACCGAACCGCCGACCTCCGCCAGCGAGGGGCCGTCCACCCATTCGGCCACCAGATACGCCTGCTCGCCCTGCACGCCCGCGTCCAGGACCTGGGCCGTGCCGACCGCCGAGACCGCCCGCAGCGGCTCCATCTCGCGCAGGAACGTCTCCGGGTCGACCTCGGCCGGTAATAATCGCACCAGGACCGGCTCTCCGGTCCTCGACCGCCCGGCGAACACCCCGGGCGCCAGCCGCCTGTTCAGCCGATAACCCGCGACCTCCGCGGGATCTCCCGCACGTAAATCAGTGATCTCCGGCATGCCGTGCTCAAGCCTTCCGTCAAGGCCGTCTCCTGATCGCCATTATGGCCACGAACCCCCGCAAAAGCAGCGAATCATTGACGCGAAGCCCTGCCGGGAACCCCCCTGGGCCGGTCAAGCGGACGCGGCCACGACACCGGCTTCTCAGGCTTCTTAGACTGGAGAGGTGCCTGAGGGAGATGCCGTCTACCGCACCGCCGCCCGCCTCAGAGGCGCGCTCGACGGGCGCACGCTCACCCGGTCGGACTTCCGGGTCCCGCAGCACGCCACCGCCGACCTCACCGGCCGCGCGGTCCTCACCACCCTCTCACGCGGCAAGCATCTGCTCACCCGCGTCGAGGGCGGCCTGACCGTGCACACCCACCTGCGCATGGACGGAAGCTGGCTGGTCACGCCCGTCGGCCGGCGCACCGCCCCCGGCGACCGGGTACGGCTGATCCTGGCGAACGCGGAGTGGCAGGCGGTCGGCGTCAGGCTGGGAATGGTGGACCTGGTCAGGACCGGCGACGAGGCACGCCTGGTGGGCCACCTGGGGCCGGATCTGCTGGGGGCCGACTGGGACCCGGACGAGGCCGTGCGGAGGCTGCGAGCGGCGCCCGGCAGGACCATCGGGGAGGCGCTGCTCGATCAGCGCAACCTGGCGGGGATCGGCACGATCTTTCGCGCCGAGACCCTGTTCCTGCGCGGGGTCTGGCCGTGGAAGAAGGTCGGGGAGATCGAGGATCTCGACGGGCTGGTGGCACTGGCCCAGCGGCTGCTGGACGCCAACAAGGGACACGCGGGCACGGTCACCACAGGCGATCGCCGCCCGGCGAACGCGACGTGGGTCTACGGCAGGGCGGGGAGGCCCTGTCGCCGATGCGGCACCCGCATCAGCCGCGGGGAGATGGGGATGCGGCCACAGGAACGGCTGATCCTGTGGTGTGCGGGCTGCCAGCCGCGTTAGGCGGCCACCATGTCCTTGACTTCGGGGAACACGGAGTCGGAGATCGACCCGGGCGGAACCGTCTCGGAGAGGGCAAGGCGCTCGTGCTCGGGCACGTCGGCGAGCACAGGGGCAGCCTGGAGCTCCGCCAGCGCGAACTGGTCGGAAACCTCACGCAGCACCTGCGAAAGCGGCACCCCGAGCGCGCCGCAAATGGACGCGAGCAGCTCGGACGAGGCCTCCTTCTGGCCACGCTCCACCTCGGACAGGTAGCCGAGCGAGACGCGTGCCAGTGTCGACACCTCGCGCAGCGTGCGCCCTTGCCGCACCCGCAACCGCCTCAGCACGTCGCCGAGCAGCTGACGCAGCAGAATCATCTGTCGCTCCCTCCCCGGCGCGGATGTCTTCACCACGCCCCGCGCGATCGGTTCGTGCCGCACATTTTGCTTCTTCGCTTCGTACATACTCCTCGCCGTCATCACTGGGCGACTCCGCCCCTGGATCGCCGCTCGTGCCTCGTTGCGCGACTCATCAGGCCCGCCTGCCGGGCGCTCGGTGCTTGCAGTTGGCTCACGGACCTCACTCACAGCTCCACCGTACCCGTATCCACCGACACCGCGTCAGACCGTGCCTCGGATGTTCGCTCGGGACGTAACACGGTAATCACCCGGAATGTTCCCCTATGTTCGCCTTCAGCACACCTGACAGTAGATCGACTGCCTCGTCCACCGTCTCTACCCTGATACGTTCACGCGACCCTTCAAGTCTCAATTCCCGGGCCCAAATCTGCCCGCCGGGCCCCGCCACGGCCACGAAGACGGTGCCGACCGCCTTGCCGTCCTGCGGCTCGGGCCCCGCGACCCCCGTCACCGCCAGCCCGTACGTCGCCCCGCACACCCGCGCGGCCCCCGCCGCCATGCCGGCCGCCACCTGCGGATGCACGGCCCCCTCGCGCTCCAGCAGCTCACCCGGCACCCCCAGCAGCTCGTGCTTGAGATCGGTGGCGTAGGAGATCACCCCGCCCCTGAACGCCTTGGAGGAGCCGGACACCGCGGTGATCGCGGCCCCGATGAGCCCTCCGGTCAGCGACTCCGCCACGGCCACCGTGGCCCGCCGCTCCACCAGCATCGCCAGCATCTCGGCCACATCCGCCATCGATCACTCCCCGCGTGCCCGTTTGGCCACTTGACGCAGTCGCACGGCCCTGAAGATGTAGTCGACGCCCGTGGCCACGGTCACGACGACCGCTCCGCCCATCACCACCCACTTGACGGGGTCGGGAATGCCGGGCAGGAGGTAGAGCACGATGGCGGCGATCTGCAGCACGGTCTTGACCTTGCCGCCGTAGCTGGCCGGGATGACCGCGTGCCGCAGCAGCACGAGGCGCAGCCCGGTGATGGCCACCTCCCGGCCGACGATGACGATCGTGACCCACCAGGGCAGCTCGCCGAGGATCGACAGGCTCACCAGCGCCGCCCCGGTGAGCGCCTTGTCGGCGATCGGGTCGGCGATCTTGCCGAAGTCGGTGATGAGGCCGTAGCGCCGGGCCAGCTCGCCGTCGAGGTGATCGGTCAGCGAGGCCACCCCGAACAGCGCCAGCGCGCCCAGGCGCCAGCCCGTGCCCGGCAGGAAGAGACAGACGACGAAGAAGGGGACGAGCACCAACCGGAGGACCGTGAGGACGTTGGCGATGTTCCACGGGCTTACCACGCGGCGCTCGTCCCTTTTCATGGGCCGGCCTTGATGCGCGCGATCAGGTCAACCCCCTCGGCGTCGACCACCACCGCGCGTACGATCTGCCCCTTGACCAGGCCGATGCCCTGCACCGTGACCGAGCCGTCCACCTCCGGGCCCTGGTGCGCCGCCCTGCCCTCGTAGCCGCCGTCGCCGAGGTCGTCGTCGATCAGGACGTCGACCTCGGTGCCGATGCGCTCCTCCGCGCGCTGGGCGGTCAGTTCCTCGGCCAGTTCGGTGAGCACGCGCACGCGCTCGTCGACGACCTCCTGCTCCAGCTTGCCCGGCAGCCCCGCGGCCTCCGTGCCGTCCTCGTCGGAGTAGCCGAACACGCCGATCACGTCGAGCCTGGCCTGCTCCAGGAAGCCGACCAGCTCGCCGAACTCCTCCTCCGTCTCGCCGGGGAAGCCCACGATGAAGTTGGAGCGCACGCCCGCCTCGGGGGCGCGCTCGCGGACCGACTCCAGCAGCCCGAGAAAGCGCCCGGGGTCGCCGAAGCGGCGCATCCGGCGCAGCACCGTGCCGCTGGCGTGCTGGAAGGACAGGTCGAAGTAGGGGACGACGCCCTCGGTGGCGGTGAGCACCTCGATCAGGCCGGGACGCAGCTCGGCCGGCTGGAGGTAGCTGACCCGCACCCGTTCGATGCCCTCGACCGCGGCCAGCTCGGGCAGCAGCTTCTCCAGCGCCCGCAGGTCGCCCAGGTCCTTGCCGTAGGAGGTGGAGTTCTCGCTCACCAGGACCAGCTCGCGCACCCCCCTGTGAGCCAGCCAGTCGGCCTCGGCCAGCAGCTCGTCGGGCTTACGGGAGACGTAGGAGCCGCGGAAGGCGGGAATGGCGCAGAAGGTGCAGCGCCGGTCGCAGCCCGAGGCCAGCTTGAGCGAGGCCACCGGGCTCTCGTCGAGCCGTTTGCGCAGCACGCGCGGCCCGCTGGCGGGCGCCAGGCCCGCCGGCAGGTCACCGTGACCGGGGATGCTCGCCTTGGCCGCGCTGGCACGGTCCACCGGCGAGATGGGTAGCAGGGTGCGGCGGTCGCGTGGGCTGTGCGGCTTCAGCGGCCGGCCTTCGAGCACGTCGTCGAGGCGGCCGCCGATCTCGGCGTAGTCGTCGAAGGAGATGACCGCGCTGGCCTCGGGCAGTGCCTCGGCCAGCTCGTTGCCGTAGCGCTCGGCCATGCAGCCCGCAGCGACGACCTTGACGCCCGAGTCGGCGGCGGCCAGCAGCGTGTCGATGGAGTCCTTCTTGGCCGAGTCGATGAAGCCACACGTGTTGACGACGACGACATCGGGGTCGTCGTCGCCCAGCTGCCAACCGGCAGCCTCGAGTCGCGCGGCCAGCTCCTCGGAGTCGACCTCGTTGCGTGCGCAGCCCAGAGTGATCAGCGATGCGGTTCGGCGGGATGACATGGTGAACACTACGGTATCGGGAGTTGGCCACCACCTGTTGCACGGGCTCCCCCGCGCGACCCGCCCGCTGCTACCGTGACTGCGGTTTCGGCGGCCCGAACGAGCGCCGCACCATGTCCCCGCTGCCGCCGAGACCCTTGACCTTCTTGCCGTTGACGTGCAGCGTTACGGCTCCGGCGTCGGAAAGCAGCACGTTGACCTTCTCCGGCGCCTTCCAGGTGGACGTCTTGCCCGCCTTCAGCGTGCCCGAGAACAACTTCTGCCCTTCGGCGTCGTGCACGTTCACGTACGACGACCGCTTCGCCTTGATACGCACCGTCACCAGGCTCTTGGCGCTCACCTTGGACGGCGCCGGCCTGGGCGCCTCGGTGATCGGCGTGTTCGGCGGGACGCTGGGCCGGGCCGAGGCCGCCCGCACGTCTCCCGTCCGCACCTGGTCACTCGCACCGCCCAGCACCCGCATGGTGCCGAAGACCACGACGATGGCCAGGGCCACGCCCAGCGCCATCGTCCAGTTGGGCCCCCGGCGCTCGGGCACGTTGATCTTTCGGTCCGCCTGGAACACGGCCGAGGCCCGCACCGGTTGCGGCACCCCTCCGTGGTTCTGGTCGTAGAGATGGACCGTGGCCTCGGGGTCGAGCCCCACGGCGGCGGCCACGGCCCTGACATGCCCTCTGGCGTAGAAGTCACCCCCGCACTGGCCGTACTCATCCTGTTCCATGCCATGGATGATCGCCTCGCGAATCCTGGTAGCCGCGCTGACCTGCGCGACCGTTAGCCCGGCCGACTGCCTGGCCGCTGCCAGCATGGCCCCGATGCTCTGCTCCTGCACAGCGAACGCCCCCCACCACACCGACTACTCTTCGTGGTGGTACATATTCAATCAGTTATCGCCAGGCAAGCACGCATTGGGGTCATTCGCCACGCAGATCGGCCAGCAAACCAGGCAGATCGTCGGGCTTGACCAGCACTTCGCGGGCCTTGGAACCCTCGCTCGGGCCGACCACGTTGCGGCTCTCCAGCAGGTCCATCAGCCGCCCCGCCTTGGCGAACCCGACCCGCAGCTTGCGCTGCAACATCGAGGTCGAGCCGAACTGCGTGGTCACGATCAGCTCCGCCGCCTGGATCAGCACGTCGAGGTCGTCGCCGATCTCCTCGTCGATCTCCCGCTTGACCGGCGCCGCCGCGACGTCGTCGCGGTATTCGACCTGCATCTGCTCCTTGCAGTGCGAGACGATCCCGGCGATCTCCTTCTCCGAGACGAACGCGTTCTGGATCCGGATCGGCTTGCTCGCGCCCATCGGCAGGAACAGCGCGTCACCCTGGCCGACCAGCTTGTCGGCGCCGGGCTGGTCGAGGATGACCCGCGAGTCGGTGAGCGAGGACACCGCGAACGCCAGCCTGGACGGCACGTTGGCCTTGATCAGGCCGGTGACGACGTCCACGCTCGGCCGCTGGGTGGCGATCACCAGGTGGATGCCGGCCGCGCGGGCGAGCTGCGTGATGCGCACGATCGAGTCCTCGACGTCACGCGGGGCCACCATCATCAGGTCGGCCAGCTCGTCCACGATCACCAGCAGGTACGGATAAGGCTGGTAGACCCGCTCACTGCCGGGCGGCGGCTGCAGCTTGCCCGCCCGCACGGCCTTGTTGAACTCGTCGACGTGCCGGAACCCCGACGCGGCCAGGTCGTCGTAGCGCCGGTCCATCTCGCCCACGACCCATTCCAGGGCCTCGGCGGCCTTCTTCGGGTTCGTGATGATGGGGGTGATGAGGTGGGGGATGCCCTCGTACACGCTGAGCTCGACCCGCTTGGGGTCCACCAGCACCATGCGCACCTCGTCGGGGGTGGACCGCATGAGGATGCTGGTGATCAGCCCGTTGACGCAGACCGACTTGCCCGCGCCGGTGGCGCCCGCGATGAGCAGGTGGGGCATCTTGGCCAGGTTGGCCACGATGGTGCGGCCCTCGACGTCCTTGCCCAGGCCGACGATCATCGGATGGTGGTCGGCCTGCGCCACCTGGGAGCGCAGCACGTCACCGAGCGAGACCAGGTCCTTGTCGGCGTTGGGGATCTCGACGCCGATCGCCGACTTGCCCGGGATCGGCGACAGGATGCGCACGTCCGCCGACTTGACGGCGTAGGCGATGTTCTTGGTGAGCGCGGTGACCTTCTCGACCTTGACCGCGGGCCCGAGCTCGATCTCGTAGCGGGTCACGGTCGGCCCCCGCGTGAAGCCGATCACCTGCGCGTCGATGGCGAACTGCTCCAGCACGCTGGTGAGCGCGTTGACCACGGTCGTGTTGGCCTTGGTCTGCGGCTTGGGCGCCGTGCCCTGCTTGAGGTGCTGCAGATCGGGCAGCCCGTACGGGCCCGCCTGCGGCGACAGCACGAGCTGCTCGACCTTGCGCGGCGCGGGCGTCGGCTGCGGCGGCTCGGGCTTGCGCTCGGCCTCGGGAGCGGGCGGCTCCTCCTCGTCCGTCAGCCCCGGCACGATCTCGGGCGAGTGGTCTGGCCGCTTGTCCTTCTCGGCCAGCACCGGCGTGTCGTACGGCTTGACGATGTCGCCGCCCTCGCCGTCCTCGCCGCCTTCGCCCTTCTTGGTCCTGGTCCGCTTCCTGGCCGGCTGCTTCGGCGTCTCCTGCTCGGCGTGCCGCTCGAACAGCAGGTGCCTGAGCTCGGCCAGCCGCTCGGGGATGCGGTGCACCGGCGTGGCGGTGATCACCAGCACGCCGAACCCGGACAGGAGCAGCAGCAGCGGGATCGTCACCCACGGGGGCAGGATGCTCATCGGCGGCGCCGACACGATGAAGCCGACCATGCCGCCGGCCTGCGCCACCTTGTCCATGCCCTGGCCCTCGCCGGCCGGGTAGGGGGTGTCGTTGGCCACGTGGATGACGCCGAGCACGCCGACCATCAGCGCGGCCCAGCCGATCACCATGCGGCCGGTGTCGGCGTTCTGGTCGGGGTGGCGCAGATAGCGCCAGGCCAGCAGGCCGAGCAGCAGCGGCAGCGCCCAGGCCAGCGAGCCGAACACGCCGTGCACGGTCGCGTTGACCACTCCGGCCACCGCGCCGTCCGAGGTGCGCCAGGTCATGGCCGCGAGCACGATCGCACCCGCGAGCACGGTCAGGCCCACCCCGTCGCGGCGGTGCGCCGGATCGAGCTCCCTGGCGTTCTTGCCCAGCGCCCTGGCCGTGCTGCCGATGCCGTTGGCGAGCAGCATCCACAGCCCGACGATCAGCTTGCCGATCATGGTGAAGACCCAGCTGATCGGGTCCTGATGGGTCACCGGGGACTTGCGGCCGGACGCGGCCGTCTTGGCCCTGGGCCGCCCCGCCGGCGTGCTCCCGCGCTTGGCGGTGGTCGAGCGAGACGAGGCCGACCGCTTCGCCGGCCCCTTCGATGCGCTTTTCGGCGTACGGGTGGCCATGATGCCAAAGGTACGACGGAGACACCGCAGAACGCGCGCAGCCACGCCGATGTCCTGACACGAACCTCACCCGGCGGGCTCGTCCGCCCTGCTCATTCCCGCCCCCGTACGGACGACACCGCCTCGAACGCGGCCTGCATGGCCCCCACCCGGTCCGCCAGATCCTTGATCGCCTCCCGCAGCCCCTCGTCCTCCCCCTCCACCTCCGACAGCCCCGCGAGCCGCGACTCCACCGCCCCGAGCCGGCGCGCGAAACCCGCCAGCGCCTCGTGGTCGCGG
Organism: Nonomuraea fuscirosea; assembly: GCF_035917475.1. Classification (NCBI taxonomy): domain Bacteria; kingdom Bacillati; phylum Actinomycetota; class Actinomycetes; order Streptosporangiales; family Streptosporangiaceae; genus Nonomuraea; species Nonomuraea fuscirosea. The sequence goes on from NZ_CP109074.1 coordinate 7,811,917, forward strand.
ACGAGCTGGGCGAGCAGCGCCGCCTGCTCCCTCAGCACCGAGGTCTTGCGGAACAGCTCCATGAACACCGTCACCTTGGAGCGCAGCACCCAGGGGTCGAAGGGCTTGGTGAGGTAGTCGACCGCGCCCACCGCGTATCCCCGGAAGGCCGAGCCCGCGCCCGGCTCGGTGCCGGTCAGGAAGATGATGGGCACGTCGCGGGTCTGGTCGAGGCGCTTGATGTGGGTGGCGGTCTCGAACCCGTCCATGCCCGGCATGAGCACGTCGAGCAGCACGACGGCGAAGTCGTGGCGCAGCATCAGCTTCATCGCCTCGGCCCCGACCTGGCCTTGAACAGGACCTGCTGCAACGGCCTGAGCACGGCCTCCAGCGCGACCAGGCTCTCCTCGTTGTCGTCCACGACCAGGATCTCGACCTGCCGGTTCATCCGCCGGTCTCCCGTTCACCCGCGAGCCGCCCCCGCATCACCTCCAGGAGCCGGTCCACGTCCACCGGTTTGGGCACGTAGTCCGAGGCTCCGCAGGCGATCGTCTTCTCCCTGTCGCCCGGCATGGCCTTGGCGGTGAGCGCGATGATGGGCAGGCCGGCGAAGGCGGGCGTCTGGCGTACGGCGGTGAGCGTCTCGTAGCCGTCCATCTCGGGCATCATCACGTCCATGGGGACGAGGGCGATGTCCTTCTCGCGTTCGAGGGCCTCCAGCCCCTCCCTGCCGTTCTCCGCGTAGACGATCTCCATGCCGAGGCGGCCGAGCACGTGCGTCGGGCGTAGACGTTGCGGATGTCGTCGTCCACGATGAGCACCCGCCGGCCCGCGAAGATCTCTCCGGCCGGGCTGTCCTTCAGCCGGATGAGCGTGGAGCGCCACGGGTCGTCGCCGTCGGCGGCCGGCCACCCGGCCGGGGTGGTGAGGGTCTCCGGCATCGGCTCCTCCGCCCACTCCAGCTCGTCCGCGAGCGTGGCCACGGCCCGGCCGGCCGGCACGAACAGGGTGAACGTGCTGCCCAGGCCGGGATCGCTGACGGCGAACGCGATCATCGGGCGGCCCTCGGGGTCGGGCCGGTCCCCGGCGACCGAGACGACCAGGCGCACCTCGCCGGCGGAGGTGAACTTGACCGCGTTCGACAGCAGGTTGCGCAGGATCTGCTGCAGCCGGCGCTCGTCGTTGTAGAGCTGGACGGGGGTGCCGGGGGTGACCTCGATCTCCAGCTTGAGCCCCCGGTCCACGGTCGGCGGGCGGAACGTGGCGTCCACGTAGTCGAGCAGCTTGCTCAGCGGCAGCCGCTCAGGCCGCACGTCCATGGTGTCCTTGAGCTGGAGGATCTCGCCCCGGGCGTCCACGGTGATCTTCTTGGACAGGTCGCCGTTGGCGCCTGGCCACCTCCGTACGCAGGCGGGACAGCTCGCCGGAGAGATGCTCGTTGCGGTCGAGGACCTGGTTGAGCGTCGTCGCCAGCTCGGCCAGGAAGGGATCGCCGGGCAGTTCGAGCCTGGCCCTGAAGTTGCCGTCACGCAGCCCGCGCAGCGCGACGAGCAGCGGGCGGAGATCCGCGGGATGGAGCGGTCCATGCGCGTAAGGGGATTCCAACTGCGCGACCATCGCGGCCTTCTTCACAACTGGAGGCGTCAACGGCATCAGTCTGCCACCCTGAGAGTGACCGAACTGCCACATCGAGTGATGTTCTAGGACGCAGAGTGGACACGACCAAGGTGTCGAGCACGGCCTTCGACGGCACTCCCCACGCACCGGCGCACGCCCGCAAGTTCGTCCGCCAGGTGCTCGGCGAGTGGCGCCTGAGCCACCTCGCCGAGGACGCCGTCCTGCTGACCAGCGAGCTCGTCACGAACGCGGTGGTGCACGCCGGCACCGGCGTGGAGCTGACCTGCCGGCTCGACGTCGACGCGAGCCCGGCCAGGCTGGAGATCGAGGTCGACGACCACCACCCCAGCCGGACCATCTCCGGCGTCGCGGCCCCCGCCGAAGACGACGACGGGCAGCCGGCCACCTCCGGTCGCGGCCTGGCCCTGGCCCAGATGCTCGCCGACGCCTGGGGGGTGACGTACACGAGGACGGCCAAGCGGGTCTGGGTGCGCCTGGAGATCGGCGAGGGCTGCGAGCAGCAGGAGATCCTGCCGGGCCCGACGGGCCTGGTCGCCACCCCCGTCGTGGCGCCGCTGGAGACCCTGCACGTCGGCGTGGTGGTCTGCGACCTCGACGGGGTGGTGGAGTCGTGGAACTCCGAGGCGGCCGAGTTGCTCGGCTGGCCGGCGGAGCTGGTGGTCGGCCGGTCGCTGAAGGAGCTGGTGGCCTGGCGCGGCTCGGGCCCGTACGCGCTGTCGCTGGCCGACACGCTCGGCCTCGGCCGCTGGCGGGGCGAGACGCGGATGCGGCACCGCGACGGCAGGCTCGTCCCCGTCTACGTCTCCCACCTGCGCACCCGCGGGCACGCCGGAGAGCGCAGGACGATCTGGATGATCGTGGCCTGCGACCACCGCCACGTCCTGACGCCGCCGCCCCAGCCGCTGCGCAGGGAGGCGGGCCGGCGGATCAAGGACCTGATCGACCACGACATGCCGCTCGCCGAGCTGCTCAGCACGATCGCCCAGATCGTGCAGGTGTCCAGCGCGGGCGACGCCTCCTACGTGCTGCTGGCCGCCGACACCGGCGGCCAGTTCGGCGTGGCCGCGGGCGCGGGCGCCACGGCGGGGCTGGTCGGGGTGCTGGCCACGGGCGTGTTCTGCGCCGACCGCAAGGCGCCCACGCTGATCGACGATCTGCTCGGCTCGGACGTGGAGCTGGCCGAGCAGCTGCGCGCCAGGTCGCTGGCGTGCGCGCCGCTGCTGGTGTCCGGCGAGGTGATCGGCTATCTCGTGGTCACGGCCGCGCAGCCGTCGCGCTTCGACCAGGAGCTGACGGTCAGCCTGCAGCACATCGCCGACCAGGTGGCGGTGCCGGTGCAGCGGGAGCGGCTGGCCGAGCGCGACCGGGCGCACCGGGGGCGGCTGTCGTTCCTGGCCGAGGCGGGCGAGCTGCTGGCCGGCGTGCACGACGAGGAGCTGATCGCGGCGCTGACGGCGCAGCTCGTGGTGCCGAAGATCGCCACGTGGGCGGCGGTCTACCTGACCGATCTGGCCGGCATGACCAGGCTCGCCCACGTCTGGCACAGCAAGGAGAGCCACAACTCCGCGCTGCGCAAGTCGCTGCCCGCCATCCCCCGCACGGCGCTGCACGAGGTGGCCTGGCCGGTGGGCCCCGAGACGGTGCTGGCCTTCCCGCTGCTGACCCAGGGCCGGTCGCACGGCGCGCTGGTGATCGGCCGCACCGACCCGACGCTGCCGCTGGAGCTGGCCGACCTGCTGGCGGACCTGTGCCGCCTGGTGGCGCTCAACCTGCACACGGCCATGCTGTACGCCAGGCAGGCGACCACCTCCCGCGTGCTGCAGCGCAGCCTGCTGCCGATGCGGGTGGCCCCCATGCCGGGCCTGGAGTCCGCGGTGGTCTATGAGCCGGCCGAGGAGGGCGCCGACGTCGGGGGCGACTTCTACGACCTGTTCACGGTGGCCGACCACTGGTGCTTCGCGCTCGGCGACGTGTGCGGCAGCGGCCCTGAGGCGGCCGCGGTCACCGGCCTGGCCAGGCACGCCGTACGCCTGCTGGCCAAGGAGCACTACACGGTGGCCGACATCTTCGACCGGCTCAACCAGGCGCTGCTCGACGAGGGCGACGAGGGCAGGTTCCTCAGCCTGCTGTGCGGCGAGCTGACCCCGCTGCCGCAGGGCGGCGCACTGTGCACGATCGCCTCAGCCGGCCACCCTCCGCCTCTCCTGCTGCGCACCAGCGGCGAGGTCGAGACCATGGCGACCCCGCAACTGCTGCTCGGCATCGAGTCCGGCGCCAGGTTCTACGTGGAGACGTTCGAGCTGGCGCCGGAGGAGGTGCTGCTGTGCGTCACCGACGGCGTGACCGAGCGCCGCGCCGGCGGCCGGCTGCTCGACGACGGCGACGGGCTGTCCGAGCTGCTGTCGGGCTGCACGGGCCTCAGCGCCCACGCCGTGGCCGAGCGGGTGCGGCACGCCGTCGAGACGTTCGCCGCCGAGCCGTCGCAGGACGACATGGCGCTGCTGGTGATCAAGGCCTCCGGCGCCCTGCGGCAGGTCAGATGAACCGGTACGTCGTGGTCGAGGTGCGCCGCTCGCCCGGGCGCAGCACGGTGGAGGGGAACTGGGGCTGGTTGGGCGAGTCGGGGAAGTGCTGCGTCTCCAGGCACAGCCCCGCGAACGGCCCGTACGGCGTCTGCACCCCGTCGAGCATGCCGCCGGCGTAGAACTGCACGCCCGGCTCGGTGGTGGTGACCTCCATGGTGAGGCCGCCGCCCTTGACCTCGATGCCGCCGTCGAGCACGAAGCAGTGGTCGTAGCCGCCGTCGTAGCGCTCGCCCACAGCGTGCGGCTCGGTGAAGTCGAACGGCGTGCCCTTGACCGGCGCCGGCTCGCCCGTGGGGATCTTGTCGTCGTCCACCGGCAGGTAGTGGGCGGCGTCCATCCTGATGACGTGGTCGAGGACGTCGCCCTCGCCCTTGAGGTTGAAGTAGGAGTGGTTGGTCAGGTTGACCACGGTGGGCGCGTCGCTCTCGGCCGCGTAGTCGATCCGCAGCGCGTCGCCGTCCAGCGTGTACGTGACCGAGGCCGTCAGCGTGCCGGGGAAGCCCTGGTCGCCGTCTGGGCTGGTCAGCGTCAGGGTCACCGACGACTCGCTCTGCGCGGCGATCGTCCACACCCTGCTGTCGAAGCCCTCGGTGCCGCCGTGCAGGCAGTTGGGGCCGTTGTTGGCGGGCAGCAGGTGCTCGGTGCCGTCGAGGGTGAAGCGGGCGTGGGCGATGCGGTTGCCGTAGCGGCCGACGACGGCGCCGAAGTAGCGGCTGCGCGTCAGGTAGTCCTCGATCGTGTCGAGCCCGAGCGCGACGTTGACTCCGTCGACCTCCAGCCTGCGCACGACGGCGCCGTAGGTCAGCACGTCGGCGCGCAGCCGTCCCGACACCAGCTCCACCTGTTCGACCTGCTCGCCCGAAGGCAGCGTTCCGAAGTTCATGACGGCGCTCATTTATGGGGCCCTTCCCGTGGACTCGCGGACTATGAGGTCGGTGTCGAGGGTCACGGTCGCGCCCTCTCCCCCCGACTGCAGGAGCAGGTCGACGGCCATCCTTCCCGCCGCGGCGGCCGGCATGGCCACCGTGGTCAGCTTGGGGCGGTTGAGCCGTCCCGGAAGGATGTCGTCGAACCCGATCACACTTATCTGGTCTGGTACCCCTATCTCCATCGCCGACAGCCCCTCGATGAGTCCGAGTGCGAGGAGGTCGTTGTAGGCCAGCACCGCGGTCGCCCCGCAGGCGGCCACCTCGGGGGCCACGGCCAGGCCGCCGCCCTCCGTGGGCTGGTTGGGGCCGAAGAAGACCAGGTCGAGCCCGACCGCCTCGGCGGCCGCGCCCTGCATCTCGTTGCTGGTCCACGAGCCGATCGGGCCGGAAACGAGCGCGATCCTGTGGTGGCCGAGCGCGGCCAGGTGGTCGAGGGCGAGCTTGGCGCCCTGGGCGACGTTCATGAGCACGGCGGCCATGCCCTTGATCCGCCGGTTGACCACCACGAACGGCACGTCCTCCGCCAGCCGCTCGATCATCTTGTTCGACAGCCGGGGGCTGCACAGCAGGACGCCGTCCACCTGCTTGGCGAAGGTCCTGATCAGCTCTTCCTCGACCCGGGGGTCCTCGTCGGTGTCGGCCACGAAGACGTGGTAGTCACGGCCTCTGGCCTGCGACTGGGCCGCCTTGATGAGCGGCGGGAAGAACGGGTTGGCGATGTCGGCCACGATCAGGCCCATGTTGAACGTGCGCCCCGTGGTGAGCGCCCTGGCGGCGCGGTTGGGCCGGTAGCCGAGGTCTTCGGCGGCGGCCAGCACCCGGGTCCTGGTGGCCGGGTTGACCAGGTGCGGCGCGGAGAACGTCCGGGACACGGTGGAGACGTGGACGCCGCAGGCGCGGGCCACGTCCTTGATCGTCGCCGCCATCGCCGTCCTCCCATGCAAACGGTTGCCAGATCAAACCTTTGCGTTCGCGGCTGACGCCGTCAAGGTTCTTGCAACCGGTTGCCACGACAGGCTGGTCAGCTCACCACTTCCCGCCGAGCTCGTTCAGCGTGAAGACGCCGCCCGCGCGGTGGTGCAGCGGCTCGGACAGGTCGGGCTCGCCCTGCGTCTCGATGAGGGCGGCGGCGAACGGCTCGGAGCTGTCCTTGGACTCGAACCCGATGGCCTCGGCCTCCTCCAGCGACCACCAGCGGCGCGGGCTGTCGGAGACGCCCCAGACCACGTGGTAGCCGGTCGCGCTCAGCCCGGCTTCGACCAGGCGGGTCAGGTCGTCGGGCGAGATCCAGGTGGCCAGCCCGCGCGTGTCGGCGGGGGCCTCGTTGCAGGTGCCGAGGCGGACGACGGTGACGTTCATGCCGAAGCGGTCGTGGTAGAGGCTGCCGAGGGCCTCCATGACGACCTTGCTCACGCCGTAGAAGGTGTCCGGCCTGGGGAAGGCGTAGTCGGGCAGGTCCTCGCCGGACGCGGAACGGGTCTGGTAGCCGGCCGCGTGGTGGCTGCCCATGAGCAGGAGGTGCTCGACCCCCTCCTTCCGCGCCGCCTCCAGCAGCACCTGGGTGCCGTTGATGTTGGCCTGCACGATGTCGGCCCAGGGGTGTTCCCTGCTCTGGCCGCCGAGGTGCAGCACGGCGTCCACGCCCTTCATCGCCTCGGCCACAGCGGCCGGGTCGGTCAGGTCGGCCGTCACCCATTCCTCGCCGGGCCCGGGCTCGACCGGCTGGATGTCGGAAAGCCGCAGCGTGCGGCCCGCACGCGCGAGCCGTGGCCGGAGCAGCGTCCCGACCTTTCCCGAGGCCCCTGTCATGAGAATGCGCATGCCTCAATGATGTACACGAATCTGACTGAAATTCACATCCTTGAATATTGACCGTGAGCCGTGCCACTAGTTACGTTCACAGGCACACATCCAAGTCCACGACTCATGTCCACATATGTGAACAGGAGGCGGTCTGATGTCACATCGTCTGCTGGGAGCCGCGATGACCGCGGCTCTGGCCTTAGGAGTGACAGCCTGCGGTTCCGGGGGCTCATCATCATCTAGTTCCGACAACGCCTTGGAGATCTGGATCAGGCAGCCGCCCGATTCCGAGTCCGCCAAGACCGCCGTGAAGCTGGCCGACGCCTTTACCAAGGCCAGTGGCGTGAAGACGAAAGTCGTCGCCCTTTTCGACGACTTCGAGACCAAACTGAACCAGCAGGCGGCGCAGAAGGACCTGCCCGACATCGTCATCAACGACACCGCCCAGCTCGGCAACATGGTGTCACAGGGGTGGCTGCAGCCGGTCGACAAAGCCGCGCTCAAGGGCGGCGACCAGCTCGCGGAGACCGCCTGGACGGCCGCCACCGGGGCCGACGGCAAGTTCTACGCGGCCCCGTTCTCGGCCCAGTCGTTCGCGCTGATCGTACGCAAGGACTGGCGCGAGAAGGTGGACATGGAGCCTCCCGCGACCTGGGAGGACCTGGCCAAGCTGGCCGTCGCGTTCACCGAGAAGGACCCCGACGGCAACGGCCAGAAGGACACCGCCGGTCTCGTGGCCCCCGCGGGCACCAAGCGCGGCTACGCCTCCTGGTACGCCTCCTCGCTCATCTACGCCAACGGCGGCGACTTCATCAAGGCCACCGGCGGGGGCAAGTACGCCGCCACGGTGAACGATCCCAAGACCGTGGAGGCCGTGCAGTTCCTCCAGGACCAGTTCTGCAAGACCAAGACCGTCAACCCGGGCGCCGTCAGCAACGACACCACCGTCACGCACGAGGTGTTCGAGAAGGGCCAGGGCGGCATCTACCTGGTCGGTCCTTACGTGCTGGCCAGGTTCGTCAACAGCATCGGCACCGACAAGATCGAGGTCCTGCCGGTGCCCAAGGGCCCGTCCGGCGGTCCCGGCACGCTCGGCGAGGGCGAGAACGTCTACATGATGGCCGGGTCCCCGAACCCGGACAACCAGAAGAAGTTCGCCGAGTTCGCCATCTCGCCCGAGGGCCAGAAGATCGGCATGAACAAGGACGCCAACGGCGCCATCGTCCGCCTGCCGGTCAACACCACGGTCGACATGGCCGCCGAGCGGCAGGACCCGCGCTGGAAGGTGTTCCAGGAGTCGTACGCGAACGCCGTCTACGCCCCGCCGGTGCCCAACTGGGCGCCGATCCGCCAGACCTCCGCCGACACCATCAACGCGGTCTGGGCCGACTGCTCCGCCAACGTCAAGACGGCGATGGATGAGCTCAACACGAAGCTCACCCAGGAACTGCAGAGCCAGAAAGCGTCATGACCTCCACACTCGCCCCGGCGTCCGGCCGGACGGCGGCTCCCGGCCACCCGCCGAAATCGGCGCGGTGGCGGGGGCCGCTGATCGCCTGGCTGTTCCTGGCGCCCGCGCTGCTGCTCTTCCTGTACTTCAAGTTCATCCCGATGTTCGTGGGCCTGTGGAAGAGCCTGTTCAAGGTCCAGACGTTCCTCGGTGACGAGTGGGTCGGGTTTCAGAACTACCAGACGATCATCACCGACGACGAGTTCGGCGCGGCGATCTGGCACAGCGTCGTGCTGGCCTTCGGCACCACGCTCGGCTCGCTCGTGCTGGGCCTCGGGCTGGCGCTGCTCATCGAGGGGCCGGCGCGGTACCTGTGGTTCGTCAGGACCGCGGCCTTCCTGCCGGTCGTGACCACGATGGCGGCCGTGGCCGAGGTGTGGCGGATCATGTTCCACCCGGCCGACAGCGGGATGCTCAACATCGTGATCGGCTGGGCAGGCGTCGATCCGCAGCCGTGGCTGGCCAGCGAGGACTCCTCGCTGATGTCGATCATGCTGATGAGCATCTGGCGCGGCACCCCGTACGACATGATGATCTTCCTGGCCGGTCTGGTCGGCGTGAACCGCAGCCTGTACGAGGCCGCGGCCGTGGACGGCGCCTCCACCTGGCGGCGGCTGCGGCACATCACGCTGCCCGCGCTGCGGCCGGTGTTCTGGATCCTGTTCACGCTGGCGGCCATCCGCGGCCTGCGCGTCTTCGTCGAGGTCTACGTCCTGACGAACGGCGGTCCGAACGGCTCGTCCGAAGTGCTGATGACCTTGATCTACAAGCTCGGGTTCCAGAAGAACGAGCTGGGGGTCGCCTCGGCGGGCGGGATCGTGCTGTTCCTGGCCACGCTGGCGCTCACCGTGATCGTGCAGATGTTGCGCAGGAGGCAGGCGGCATGAGGTTCGACAGCGCGCTGGGCCTGGAGTCGCGGCGTGGCCCGTTGGCCACCACCGGAAAGGTCCTGATTTATGGGGCTATGGTGGTTGTTTTCACCGGGCCGCTGATCGGGCTGCTCATGAGCGCCTTCAACAAGACCCTGGACCCCACCTCCTTCTCCCTGTGGCCGGACGAGTTCACCCTGGAGAACTTCATCAAGGCCCAGGACAAGAACGTCTACCTGTACCTGCTCAACTCCTTCATCGTCGTGGGCTTCGGGCTGCTGCTGCAGGTGCTGGTGAGCGTCTTCGCGGCGTACTCGCTGGCCCGCAAGAAGTTCCGCGGCATGACGTTCGTGATGCTGCTCATGCTCGCCACGATGATGCTCCCCGAGGAGATCATCGCGATCCCCCTCTCCCTCGTCCTGGCCGACATGCCGCTGCTGCACGTCAACCTCATCGGCACGTACGCCGGCATGATCCTGCCCGTCGGAGCCTGGGGGTTCTCCATCCTCGTCATGACCGAGTTCATGAAGGAGGTGCCGGTCGAACTGGAGGAGGCGGCGCGCATCGACGGCGCGGGGGAGCTGCGCATCTTCGCCACGATCATCCTGCCGCTGTGCCGCCCCGCGCTCGGCGTGATCGGCGTCTTCGGCTTCACGATGATCTGGGACCAGTACCTGCTCCCCCTGATCGTCGCGCCCCAGTCGGACATGTGGACGCTGCCCGTCGCGCTGCGCTCGTTGCGCTCGGATGAGGAGGTCGGGATCGGCGTGCTGCTGGCGGCCTCGCTGCTGGCGCTGCTGCCGTCGATCATCGCGTTCCTGGCGTTCCAGCGGCAGTTCATGCGCGGGCTGACGAGCGGCGCGGTCAAGGGCTGAGTGTCCATGTATCTGGACGGCATCCCATATCCTGGATGCCCGAGCCCGCCGATGGATACGAGATGGGATGAGCATGGAGCCCCAGCTGGTCAAGTCCGCCGAGCGGACCGTCCGCATCCTGGAAACTCTCGCAGATTCACACGACCACCTGACGCTGTCGGAGCTCCAGCAGCGGACCGGATTCCCGCGCAGCAGCCTGCACGCCCTCATGCGCACCCTGGTCGAGCTCAACTGGGTCGAGACCGACGCGGCCAGGTCGGCGTTCGGGATCGGGCCCCACGCGCTGCTCACCGGCACCGCCTACCTCGACAAGGACCTCGCGCTCCCGTTCGCCCAGGAGAGTCTGGAGGACTTGCGCGACGAGATCGGGCATACCGTGCACTTCGCCCGCCGCGACGGAGCCCACGTGCTCTATCTCGCGACCCGCGACTCCCGCGAGGCCGACCACATCATCCCCCGCGTCGGCCGGCGGCTGCCCGCCCACGTCACCGCGCTCGGCCAGGTGCTGCTCGCCCAGCTCACCGATGACGAGGTCGAGGCGCTGCTGCCCCAGCCGCTGACCGGGCTGACCGACCACACGATCACCGATCTGACCAAGCTCACCGGCGAACTCGACCAGGTCCGCACCCGCGGCTGGTCCTACGAACGCGAGCAGGGCACGCCCGGCGTGGCCTGCGTGGCCGTGGCCGTCGACTACCGCATCCCGGCCACGGACGCGATCAGCTGCTCGATGCCCGCCGGGCTCCCGCCCACCGACGTCGAGCAGATCATCGAAGCGGTGATCAAACACACCCGGAAGCTGGCTGCCACTCTCCGCAGGGAGGGCATCCGCTAGACAGGAGATGTTCTATGCGGCTCGACGGCGTTCTGTTCTTCCCGGTCACCCCGTTCGGCCCCGACGGCCGCCTCGTCGAACCCGTCCTCGCCCGGCACGTGTCCGACGGGGTCGTGGCCGGGGCCGGCGGCGTGTTCACGGCGTGCGGCACCGGCGAGTTCAACGCCCTCGACCTCGACGAGTACACCCGCGTCGTGGCCACCGCGGTCACCGCCACCGCCGGCCGCGCACCCGTGTTCGCCGGTGCCGGCGGCCCCCTCCCCTCCGCCCGCGCCCTCGCCCGCGCGGCCGCCGCCCAGGGCGCCGACGGCCTGCTGCTCATGCCCCCGTACCTGGTCACCGGCCCCACCGCCGGCCTGACCCGTTACGTCCGCGACGTGGCCGAGGCCGGCGGCCTGCCGTGCGTCATCTACCAGCGCGGCAACGCCCGCTTCACCCCCGCCGCCGTGGCCGAACTGGCCCGCCACCCGCACGTGATCGGCTTCAAGGACGGCCTGGGCGACTTCGACCTGCTGCAACGCATCATCCTGACCGTCCGCGCCAGCGGCGGCGAGGACTTCACCTTCTTCAACGGCCTGCCGACGGCCGAGCTGACCGTGCCCGCCTACCGGGGGATCGGCGTCAACCTCTACTCCAGCGCCGTCTTCGCCTTCGCCCCCGAGATCGCCGTCGCCTTCCACAAGGCCGTGACCGGGGGCGACGAGGTCATGGCCCGGCGGCTGCTCACCGACTTCTATCTGCCGCTGGTGGAGTTGCGCGATCTCGTCCCCGGGTACGCGGTGTCGCTGGTCAAGGCGGGGGTGCGGATGCGGGGGCTGAAGGTCGGCGGGGTACGGGCGCCGTTGGCGGACCCGGCTCCCGAGCATCTGCGTGTCCTGGAACGGCTCATCGACGCTGGGATGGGGCTCGTGGGCGGCTGAGCCGGGGTCGTACTGCGCTGGGCACCCCTCGTTCCGCCCAATCAGACGACGGCACCGACCGTGGGGGACGGGGGCCCATGACCACGGGGGGCGGGGTCGCAGGCCCCGTCACCACAAGTTACGGGACCCGTCACCACAGATCACTCGACCTACCACCACGGACCACGGGCCCCCGCCACCACGAGCCACGAGGCGCAGGCCCCGTGGCCCATCGTCACCAGTCGCAGGCCCGTCACCACGGATCACGGACCCCTCGCCACAGACCCGTCGCCACAAATCACGGGCCCTGTCGCCAGAGGTCGCGAGGCCTGCCGCCATCCGCCGCTCAGGGACGACTCAGCCTTGACTCGCTCCAGACGAGGGGTACTCCTAACCCTGCATGCGTCCATCCACCCTGCGCGGGATGGACAGCGGGTTGGCCTCCTTGAGCTCGTCCGGCAGCAGCGCCTCCGGCCAGTCCTGGTAGGCGGTGGGCGCGAGCCACCGCTCGATCGCCGTGGCCCCCACGGACGTGGACGTGGTCGTCGCGGCCGGCCAGGGCCCACCGTGGTGCATGGCCCAGCACACGGCGACCCCGGTCGGCCAGCCGTTCCAGATGAGCCGCCCGGCCTTGCGGCCCAGCACGCCGGCGACCTCCGCGGCCTCCTCGGCCTCGGTGCCGTGCACGGTCGCGGTCAGCGAGCCTTCGAGCCGCTCCAGCACCGCCGGGAGGTCGGAGACGTCCCGGTACGTCACCACGATCGACGCCGGCCCGAAGCACTCCTCGCCGATGTTCGGCAGCTTGCCGGCGAACGTGTCGAGATCGGCCGTGAAGACCTTGGGCGTGACGGCCAGGCTGCCCTCCCCCGGCTTGCCCTCGGCCAGCAGCCGCAGCTCACCCAGGCGTTCGACGCCGCCGAGGTAGCCGTCCCTGATCCGCTCGGCCAGCATCGGCCCGCCGCTGGTCCCCTCGACGGCCTCGACGATCGCCTGGCGCAGCTCGTCGTTCTCGGGCACGAACAGCAGCCCGGGATTCGTGCAGAACTGCCCCACCCCCAGCGTCAGCGACCCGGCGAACCCCGTGGCCACCTCCTTGACGGGCGCGGAAGGAAGCACGACCACCGGGTTGACGCTGCCGAGCTCGCCGAAGAACGGGATCGGCGTCTCGCGCTCGTCGATCAGCTTCTGGATGGCCTTGCCCCCGGCCACCGACCCGGTGAACCCGGCCGCGACCACACTGGGGTGCTGGACGAGGTCGGCGCCGGCCTGCATGCCCTGGACCAGCCCCAGCAGGTCCGGGTTCGGCAGCGCCTCGCCGACGATCTTGGCCACCCGCTCGGAGGTGTTGGGGTGCCCGGGATGCGCCTTGACGACGACGGGGCATCCGGCGGCCAGGGCGGAGGCGGTGTCGCCGCCCGCCACCGAGAACGCGAACGGGAAGTTGCTGGCCGCGAACACGGCCACGACGCCCTGCAGCGCGTTCTTCATCCGCCGCACGTCCGGCCTGGGCGGCGCGAGCGACGAGTCGGCGTGATCGATGATGGCCTCCAGGTAGCCGCCATCCCTGATCACCTCGGCGAAGAGCCTGAACTGCCCCGCCGTCCGCGCCACCTCGCCGCGCAGCCGTACCTCGCCGAGCGCGGTCTCCTGGTCGGCGAGCTGCCACAGTTCGTCCACGTGGGCGGTGAGCGCGTCGGCGACGGCCTCCAGCGCGACGGCCCGCTCGGCCGCCGGAGTCGCGCGCCAGGCCGCGCCGGCCGCCGCAGCGGCAGAGACGATCAAGTCGACCCCGGCGCTGTCGGTCTCGGGCAGCGCGGCGCCCACGGTCTCGCCGGTCCTGGGGTCGTGTCCGTAGATCATCGAATGGCCCTTCGGAGTCTTGACACTTCTTCAGCCCAATTCTTACAGTTGCGGCAACTTGTCCACAAATCTGGCTATTGTTCACATATATGGACGGCGTACGAAATGATCATTAGGCAGATCCATGTCACCCCCGTCGCTTTCCGGGATCCGCCTCTTCTCAACGCCGCCGGAGTCCACGAGCCGTGGGCCCTCCGTACCATTGTCGAGGTCGTCACCGATCAAGGTCTGACCGGGTTGGGCGAGACCTACGGAGACCTCGACCATCTCCGCAAAGTACGCGAATGCGCGCAGGCCCTGATCGGCCTCGACGTCCACGCCACGAACACCATGTACGCCCGCATCTCCGCGCTCCTCGGCGCACCAGGCACCTGCGCCAGCGCAACCGGGACTGCCACCACCCCGACCGGAACCAGCACCGAGGCAATCGGGACCGGCACCACTCCGACCGGGACCCTCACTAAGGCCACCGGGACCGGCGCCCCCACCCCTGGGCCTGTCACCAAGGCAACCGGGACCGGCGCCACCACACCCGTGCCTCTCACCACCAACCCCAAGGAGAGGACAGTCGACCGAGTCTTCTCCCCCTTCGACGTCGCCTGCCTGGACATTCGCGGCAAAGCCGCCGGCGTACCGGTCTCGGACCTGCTCGGGGGCAGGGTCAGGGACGCCGTGCCGTACAGCGCGTACCTCTTCTACAAGTGGGCCGGCCACCCGGACGACGAGCCCGACAGGTTCGGCGCCGCGCTGGACCCGGCCGGCATCGTCGAGCAGGCGGGGCTGCTCATCGACGAGTACGGCTTCGAGTCCATCAAGCTCAAGGGCGGCGTCTACCGCCCCGATGAGGAGATCGCCGCGATCCGCGCCCTGCACGAGGCGTTCCCCGGCCTACCGCTCCGCCTCGACCCGAACGCCGCCTGGACGGTGGAGACCTCGATCCGCGTCGGCCGCGAACTCGACGGCGTCCTCCAATACCTGGAGGACCCCACGCCCGGCATCCCCGGCATGTCCGAAGTAGCCGCCGCCGTCCCGATGCCCCTGGCTACCAACATGTGCGTGGTCACCCCCGATCACTTCCCACCCGCGATGGCCACCCGCGCCATCGGCGTCCTCCTCCTGGACCACCACTATTGGGGCGGACTCGTCCGCTCCTCGCACATCGCCGCCATGTGCGACGCCTTCGGCCTGGCCATGTCCATGCACTCCAACTCCCACCTCGGCATCAGCCTGGCCGCCATGACCCATCTGGCCGCCGCCACGCCGAACCTCACCTTCGCCAGCGACACCCACACCCCCTGGCAGAACGGCCAGGATGTGATCCAGCCCGGCGCACTCGAGTTCACGAACGGCGCCGTCCCCGTCCCCACCGCCCCAGGCCTGGGCGTAGACCTCGACCGTGACGCGCTGGCAGTGATGAACGAGCAGTACGAGAAGTGCGGCATCGTCGCCCGCAACGACACCTCATACATGCAACGCTTCACCCCCACCTTCACCGCAGGAAGACCCCGCTGGTAACCACCACCCCAGCCCCACCCCGACAACCCTCAGTTCCACCCAGCCACCGTCCAATCGCTGCCACCGGAGCCCTACCAACTCACAACTCCCGCACCCACCGAGCCCCACCATCGCCCTGCTGCCAACTCACCGCGCCGTCGACAGAACCCCAGCCCCGACACCACCCACCTTCGCTAGAAACCCAACGGCAGGAACACCGGCTGGACTCCACAGACACCACCACCCCATGACCCCTTCCAACCACCAACCCACCCAACCGAGAACCACCCCCACCTGTGGACCAGCCACAATCACCACATCCAGCCCAGGCTGCCGACCACCCGGACGGCTTCCAGCAAGACTGAGCCAACGGCCACCCACACCCAAGACCACCGACAAAGAAGACCCGCCGATCAACGGCGGCAAGGAGATGCCCTGATGAACCTCGCCTACCTCTACCCATGGGACGTGGTCGGGGACCCGTCGGCTCCAGGCCGCCTGGCCGACCTCGGCGTCCAAGCGGTCGCCCTGGCAGCCAGCTATCACTCGACGAGGGCGGCCACGCCGTACCACCCCGCCCACCGGGTGCTCGACGTACCGCACCCCGCCTTCTACCTCCCGATCCGCCGCTCGTCCTGGGCCCGCCTCGTCCCCGCCGTCCCGACGTGGACCCCCGCCGACGCCTACCTCCAGGCAAGAGACGCCTTGAAGGCCGCCGGTCTCCAAGTTCACGCCTGGACCGTCCTCACCCACAACTCACACCTCGGCACGGCCAACCCTGACCTGGTCGTACGCAACGCCTTCGGCGACCCGTACCCCTATGCCCTGTGCCCGGCCCACGAGGACGTCATCGAGTACTGCGAACGGATGGTCCGGGAAATCCTCGAAGTAGGCGAGCCCGACGGCCTGATCCTGGAGGCCTGCGGCCCGATGGGTTTCGGCCACCAGAGCGTCCACGAGAAGACGTCCGGCGCAGACTGGACCCCAGCAGACGTGGATCTCCTGTCACTCTGCTTCTGCACCAATTGCGCCCCCCGCTACCCCGAAGCAACCGCAGCAGCCGTACGCGCCGCCATAGACCGCACCACCCCGGAGAACCCCGCCACAGAAACCACCGCCGCAAACACCACAGCCGGAGCGAGCACCACCACCACTTCATCCACCCCGAACACCATCGAGTCGGCCCTCGGCAGCCTGACCGACGAAGTACGCGCCATCCGCGTCGGCCTCTCCACCACTCTCCGCCAACGCCTGGTAGCCCTCACCCGCACCATCGCCCCGAACACCCCCATAACCCTGCACGCCAACCCAGACCCCTGGGCCACCGGCGCCTTCGCCCCCCTCCCCGCAGGCGAACCGAACGCCGACGTCCTGGTGGCCAATTGCTGGGGCGACCCGGCCACAGACGCCATCCGCCTGGCCCGCCTGAAGGAACTCACCACACCAGGCCAGCGAGTGGGCGCCTACGTCCTGGCCCTCCCACCCCGCCCCGCCGACCCGAGCGTCCTGCTCGACCACCTCAGAACGTACGCCAAAGCAGGAGCCTCAGAGTTCCACCTCTACCACGCAGGCCTGGCCTCCCCCCAACGCCTGACCACCCTCACCCAAGCCCTGCAGCTCCACACCTAACAGGTCCGGCAGTGAACATCCCAACCGCTGCCACCAGCACCGCACCGTCGCTCACGGCAACCAGCCCGCCCCCAGCGACATCCGCCCCCTCATTCGCCTTGGCTCAAACATCAGCCGAAGCCGGACACGAGGACGAAGCCCAAGCCGGACACGAAGCCGGACACGAAGCCGGAACCGGACACGAAGCCGGAGACGGAGACAAAGTCGAAGCCGGAGACGAGGCAGGGGACGCGAGTACTCCTTCAAGCCCAGGCCAGAATGAAGCCCATGAGCTTCACGACACCCGGGACCGGGCAGGTCCTCCTCCTCAACGGGGCGTCCAGCTCAGGCAAATCGAGCATCGCCGAGCGACTCCTGCTCATCCTGGATCGCCCCTTCTTCCACATGCCCGTCGATGCCATCAACGCGATGCGCGCCCGCCAGCGCACTCTGGAGCTGGCCCCCGACGACCTGGCCGCCACACTGGCCCGGACCCGCGCCGGCTTCCACCGCGCAGTCGCGGGCATGGCCCAGGCAGGCAACGACCTCGTCGTCGACTACGTCCTCAGCGAGCAGTGGCGGCTGCTGGACTGCCTCACCGTCCTCAACGGCCTGGACGTCGTCTTCATCGGCATCCACTGCTCGGAACAGGAACTGACCCGCCGGGAAAGGGCACGCGGCGACCGGCAACCCGGACAAGCAGCCGCCCAACTCCGGCAGGTCCACTCCTACGGCACCTACGACATCGAATGCGACACCACCACGAACAACCGCAACCAACTCTCACGAACAAACCCCCACCCCACCACGTGCCGAAACATCCCTCCCCACCCCCACCCGGAACATCTGGGTCTCTGCGCCGACAACCTCTCGCGACGAGTTGACGCTCCCGCAACCGTGACACCTATGACAGGACACCCTCGCCGGGGGCGAGGGCCAGTTCCAGCAACCACGAGCCACGCCCGCGCAGCCATCAAGAGACGCCGGCCGGGCTGCCAGGCGCCGCATGGCGCACTGCCACCTGTCCCCGACCTGCACCGCATCCGGCAGAGCACGCCGAACCGCCTCACCATATGCGCCCGACCCGTCGCGGCAGACGATCTCAACCCCCGGGTGGGAGCGCAGCCACGCCTCCAGCAGATCGGCACCACGGCCGGGCAGAACGTCGACTCGCTCGCCGGTCTCGGCGTCGATCAGAAGGGTGGCATACCGGTGCCGCCGCTTGAGCGCGAAGTCATCGACCCCCAGCACGCGCGGAATCCGCAGCGCCGGCAGCGGCAACCGCACCAGCAGACGCAGCGCTGCAGACCTCGAAATCGCGATGGCCAAGACCGCTGACAATCGAGCACCCGCCGGGCCGGCCAGCTCCTTCACCATCGCGCCCAGCTGGCCGGTGAGCCTGCTGGTCCGACGCTGGTAGCGCTCGAGCAGCCCGGGAACCTGCTCACGGAACGTCCGGCGAGGGCATCCCCACGCCAGGCAGAGTAGACGCCGGGCAGAGTAGACGCCGTACCTGAAGCGACACCACTACCCGCCGCCCGTCGACCGGGACATCCGTGACCGTCCGGCTCGCGTAGCCGTGCACCCGGCCGGTCAGCGCGCCACACAGCGGGCACGGCACCGGCTCGCCCCGTGTACGGGCCATGACCCGAATGAGGTCGTCCTCGTCCTGCACTCCCTCAATGACCAGGGCAGACAGCCCCGCAAACACCACACCTACAAGACCGTCGATCTTGAGCACGGCCCAGCTTGGCAAGGATCACTCAACGCCACCACCGATTACGGGCCAGAGCCCGGCCTCTGGTGTAACTCCTGATCAAGGAGAACGCACCTGATGAGTACGGTGATCCAGGCATCGACGGAGATCGACCTGGACGACGCCGGCGTGGCGCGCGAGCACCCCAGGGAGACCAAGAACAAGGCGTCGGATCGGGAGCTGGTGGCCCGGCTGGTCGACCAGGCTCGCGCCGAGGGCGTGGAACTGGTCGGGGAGAACGGGCTGCTGGGCCGGCTGACCATCTCCACCATCACCGACAAGGTGCTGGACGGCATGGCCGAGTGACAGAAGCGGTCGCTCGATCCCGTCTACCCGGTCCTGTTCATCGACGCACATGCCGATGAGCAGGTGCGAAATCCGACGACGGCTACGCCGCGTCCCCGGGGGTCAACGCCAGGGCATGTGCTGCAGGCACCAGGTATTGCCGTCGGGGTCGGCGAAGTACGCGTAGAACACTCCGCCGAGGTCCTCGACCTCGCTGATCTCGACGCCGCGTTCGACGAGTTCAGCGCGGGACGCCTCGATGTCGGCGACCACGAGGTGCAGACCGCGCAGTGTTCCCGGAGGCATGTCGAGGGTGGGGAGACCTTCGGCGAGGGTGATCGAGCATGCCGAACCGGGTGGGGTGAGTTGGACAATGCGGATACCGGGCTTCGGGTCGACGTCGACGTCGAGGCGGAACCCGAGCTGGTCCTGGTAGAAGGCTTTGGCCCGTTCGATATCGGTGACCGGCACCGGCACTAGCTCCAGCAACAGCATGCCAGGCGGCACGGGTGGGTTGCCGGAATCCTTGGGGATCTCGTCGGCGGGGGTGGGCGTGTCGGTCATGGATGGCGCCTTTCGTGGATGAGGGTGGCGAGTAGGGCGGCAAGACAGTCGTATCCTTCGCCGGCGCCGCGTTCCATCGGGCTGCGCACGACCGCGTCGCGGATCTCGGACGAGGAATATCGCGCGGTGACGGTCATGGCGGTGCGTCCGTCTATCTCGTCCAGAACGGTGATGACCAGTGCCTCACCGTCGGCCCAGTCACGGTGGATCTCGGTCTGTACGAGGCGCACCGGCGGCACGACCTCGCGGAACAGCCCATGGAGTTCCATCTCGGCGCCGGCCGGGCCGGTGGAGACGAACCGCCAGGCACCGCCGGGACGCGGGTCGACCTCACAGACGGTCAGCCGCCAGCCGCGGGCGCCGTGCCAGCGGCGGAGCAGTTCCGGTTGGGTGAGCGCGGCGAAGACCAGCGGCGCGGGAGCGGCGAATGTGCGGGTGAGGACGAGGTCGGTGGTCCCGGACGCGACGACCCGCAGCCCGAGGCCGGGGTGTGGAGATGTCACGTTTTGTCGTCCTGCAGGTCGCCCAGCAGGGCATCCAGTCGCTGGTAGCTCGTTTCCCAGTAGTCGCGGTAGTCGGCCAGCCAGTCCGTGGCCGTCCTGAGCGGTTCGGCCACCAGCCGGCACGGCCGGCGTTGCGCGTCCCGGCCGCGACTGACCAGGCCGGCTCGTTCAAGCACCCGCAGGTGTTTGGAGACGGCTGGCTGGCTCATCGCGAATGGCGCGGCCAGCTCGGTGACCGTGGCATCACCTTTCGCGAGCCGGGCCAGGATGGCCCGCCGGGTGGGGTCCGCCAGCGCCGCGAACGTCGCGTCCAGCGTGCCGCTTGCAACCATATCGATAACCCTCCGGTTCAATAACCTGTTGGTTTTATATGTGTTAGAGTCCGGGTTTGTCAATCGCGAACGCTCTGGGGGCACCATGGGAAAGGTCTTCACACAGGCGTCGGTCTCGCTGGACGGGTACATCTCCGGGCCTGGCCAGACAGGGTTCGACCGGCTGTTCGCATGGTGCACGGCCGGCACCGTCGCTACCCCCACGGCCGATCCGGACCGGCTGACCTACCTCACCTCCGAGGCGACCGCCCGGTACCTGCGTGCACTCCAAGAGCAGGTCGGGGCCTGTGTCGTCGGCCGCAACCTGTTCGACCTCACCGCGGGTTGGAATGGGCGGCACCCGAGCGGCGTGCCGGTGTTCGTCGTCACCCACCGTCCACCGCCGGCCGGCTGGGAGGCCACTACGACGTCGTTCACGTTCGTCAGTGACGGCGTGGAGAACGCGATCGCGCGGGCCCGTGAGGTGGCAGGGCATCGCGACGTCGGTGTCGGCCCCGGCGGCACCGTGGCCGCCGCGCTGAGTGCCGGCCTGCTCGACGAGTTGCGGATGGACATCGTGCCGGTGGTTCTCGGCGCCGGTACACCCATGCTGACCGGGCTTGGCGACACAGCGCCGATCGGCTTCGACCTGGCGGAGATCATCGAGGGGATCGGCGTGACTCACCTGATCTATCGCCGCGCGACGCAGAACCTCAGGTAACGCCAGACACCGCCCAATGACCGATGAGAGCAGTGAATTGCGTGGTCAAGCAGGTTTCCCGGCCTGTGCTCGGGCGCCGATTTGAGCCATGCGGTAGGAGCTCGTTCCGGTCTCGATGATGGTGGCGTTGTGAGCCGGTCGACGATGGCGGCGCAGAGGCGTGGCTCGGTGAAGGTTTTGGTCCATCCATCCTGGGAGTGGCACATGTTCCTCTCGGTAGTCGACGTCTTGGACCCCGGGGCTGGAGGACCTGGAGATCAGTAGAGACGACTTCGAGACCGCCTGGCACCGCGCCGGCAAGGACCTACGCGACCTCTGGACTGCCCGGCTTGGACTGGATGTAGAGCGCCGACCACCGCTGACCTGCCGCCGACTCAGCCCGCGGCCCGTTTCTGCCGTGTTCCAGTTTGGCACCGCTGCGTGGTCAGCGAAGAACCGACCACGCAGGCTGCCGTCGCGACCTACGGATCAATCACAGGTCGAGATCACCTTCGTTGCCCGCGTGGTCAGGTCGATCACGACCACCTTGGTGACGTTGGGATTGGCCATGAGCGCGGGACACTCGACGTTCTTCCAGATGCTGTGCGGACCCAGGTCTTGCCCGAGAACCGCTCTGACCTCGCCGGAGACACCTCGTGCGTAGGCGGCGGCCACTTTCTGCCACACCTCGACCATCAAGGGGTGGGTGGAGTTCCTTTCACCGTGCGGAATTCCGCGGATGCCCATGAGGGTTTCGAGCGTGATGCCGCCCATTTCTCTCGCGATCGCGGCGGCCGCCTCAGGTCCGGCCGCCAGGTACTGGCCAGACGACGTCGCGCTGCGACCTGACCAGAAGAAGGCGGTGTTCATGATGGTGGTGTAGTCACCGGCGAGCATCGCCTGAGCAGTCGGGAGGGCGGAAACCGCCTGGACCCGGCTCAGCGTCAGTTGGACTTGGTAGAGCGCTCCTTGGCCCCTTCCAGCAGCCGCGTTGGCCGTGTTCAGCGCCTGGGCGCCGACGCTGAGGTGCCTGGCGAACTGCTCCACGAACCCACCGAGACCAGGCGGGAGACCGTCCGCCAGGATCTCGGAGAGCGGTTTGTCATCCTGGATCAGGTTGTAGATCGAGGAACCGAGGGTGTAAATGTTCATCAGCCAGGAGATGGCCTTGTGGCTGGGAAGCCCGAGGGCGTAGATGCCGAGAGCCTGGCTCTGAATGAATGCCCAGGAGGTCATCAGCGCCCCGCCCAGCTCGGCGGCGTAAGCGAGATTCTGCACCCCCCGGAACGCGGGATCCAAGGTGGACTGAACGCAGTTCTGGTAGAGCTGGGTGGTCGGCGCGTACAGCAGGGTGCAGAAACCGGAGTTCATGTATGCCCGCGGAATCAGCTCATCCGGATCGGCGACGATGTTGCGGATACAGGTTTCGTGCCACTCGCCTCCGGGGTCGAGCAAGTCCTCCCATTCAGCGAGGTCCTCGCCACCGTAATCGATGCCGCATTGGTAGATGGCAGCGCCGTAGGCCTCGTCATAGGCGTCGAAGGCCACCTTGCCCGCATCGAGAGCGGCCGAGGCCTCCTTGCCCGCGCGACGGGCCGCATCGTAGGCGGCACTGGCCGCCTTGTAGGCCATGTTGGCGGCGTTGACGGCGAGCTGGTGAGAGTGGATCGCCCAGGTGGCCGATCGGATGGCGCTGCGAGCTGAGCTTGTGGCCCGGGTGGCCGCCGCACGGGCGGTCCTGACCGCGGCTGCGGCCTTGTCCACCGAGGCAGCGGCATTGTCGGCGTAGGTGCTGGCCCGCTGAGCGAAGCCGGCGGCCCGGTTCGCCGAAGCGCGGGCCTGCTCAGCGTAAGACGCGGCCTGAGCGGCGTCGTGGCGCGCTTGGGCGGCCACGCTCTGCGCCTTCAGCGCGTCCTCCACCGCCGTCTCGGCGATCTGACTGATCTTTTGGTGCAGACCTGCGACCACCGCGAGGTGGACCGCGCTCTCGTGGTCCCGCTCGGCCGCGATGAACCGGCCGGTGCTGAGGAACTGACGCAGGCCCGGCGCGGGTCCCTCCAGGGCGATCTGCGCGGCTGCCTTCACCTCCGGCCGGCTGTCCGGGCTGGCCAGGACCTGGTTGACCAGCACGCGTTCCCCGATGGTCGCCGCGGTGTACTGGCCGGTGTCCAGGAAGTCACGCAGTGCCTGCAGCGTGTCGGTGTTGAGGGCTTGCTGGGCCCGCTCCGCCAGCACGACGTCGCCGGCGGTCTTGGCCGCGGTCAGGATCTGGTTGACCTTTGCCCGGTCCGCGCTGTAGCGGCCGGGGTAGTTCTGCGTGCGCAGGAAGGTCGCGACCGTCTGGTCGCTGCCGGCCAGCGCGGTGTTGGCCGCTGTTCTCAACGCGGCGTTCTCGGTCACCGACAGGTTCGTCACCGCCAGGCGGTTGTCGTGTGCCACGGCTTCGGCCAGGCCGGTACGGACGAACTCCAGCGCGAGATCGTCAGCGCCCTTCAGGGCGGCGAGCGCCGCCTGCTTCGTCCAGGCGCCCTGGCCTTGGGCCAGGTTGAGCGCGACCTTGCGGGCCGCCGCAACCGCGGCGGCCCGCTTGATGGCGGGGTCGAGAACCACCACGATGAGCCGGTTGGTCTCGGCGTCGCGTTTGGCGGCCTGGTCGACGTCCCAGTCGGCGACGCGCTGCTGCGCCTCATCCGCGGCATTGGCCGCGCGGGCCTTCTCCAGGGCCTCGTCCCTGGCCAGCGCCAAGCGCTCGGCGTCGGCGGTGCGCGCCGCCTCGAACAGGTCGGCCGCCTCGGCCGCGGTGGCCAGTGCTTCCTCCGCGGCCGCCGTGGCGGCGTTGGCATAGGCGGTAGCCCGTTGCGCCGCCTCCGCCGCCTCGCCGGCGTGCTCCGCGGCCTCCAGAGCCGCTGCCGCCGCTGCCTCGGCATTGGCTGCCGCCCGGTTGGCAGCGTTTCGCGCCTTGGTCGCGGCATCGATGGCCACCGCGAGGTAGTTCTCAGCCGCCCGTGCTGCCCGGACGGCCCGCTCGGCATTGGCTCGCGCCCTGGCCGCCGCCTCGACGGCTTCCCGGGCGGCCACGCCTGCCACGTTGGCGTACCGGACCGCCTGATCGTTGGCCATCGCTGCCGCCAGGGCATTCTGGGCCGCGTTCCTGGCGTGTGCGACAGCACCGTTCATGGCCTCGAACGCTTTGGCTGCCTCCTCCGCTACGGCTACGAAGCCCCGCGTCTCCTTCGCGATCGCGCTGGCCGCCGCCGCCGCACGTCGTGCGTCGGCCGCCTTCGAGGCGTCCAGGGTCGCCTCGTTGGCCCTGAGATAGGCCGCGGTGGCGTACTTGTTGGCCTTGGACGCCATCCGCGCGGCCATTGCCGCCGCATGGGCGGCTGCCCGCGCCGCTCGGATCGCACCCGCCGCAGCCTCGACGGCCACCTGAGCGGCGTCGGCCGCCTGCTGCGCCGCCGTCGCCGCCCGCTGGGCCTGCGCCTTGGCCTCAGCCATGTCGTCGCGCGCAGCCTCGGTCGCGGCGGCGGCCTGCTCCGCGGACCGGCGTGCCGCGGCTGCCGATTCCTTGGCGCGCTCAGCCTCGGCCACGGCGTTGGCGGTCTCCTGCGCCGCCAGCGCACCGGCCGCCCGCGCCTGGCCGAGCAGGTCCTGCAGCGTAGCGACCTCGTCGTCCCGCGCCGAAGCCACCGCCCAGCCGTAGGCGAGGAACTGATCCATCGCTTCCGGCGTGCCCGCGTCGAGCGCCTTCTGGCCTGCGGCGCGGACCTGCGGGCCACCGATGGCCATCGCTTGGTTGATCCGCAGCCGCTGGTCGGTGCGCCACTGCACCTGCCAGCCGGTCTCCAGGAACTCCCGCAGCTTCTGAGCGTCTCCGGAGTCCAGGACAGCCTGGGCCGCCTGCTTGACCTGCTCGCCGCCGGCGGCCATCACCTGGTTCACCGACACCCGCGCATCGATGTCCGACGCACTCTGCCATCCGCTGGTCAGGAATGCGGGAATCGCGTTCTGGTCGCCCGCGGCGTCCGCGTCCAGTGCAGCCTGGGCCTTCACCCGCAACGCGGGACCGCCGTTGCCGATGATTCTCGTGAGGTTGTCCCGCTGGTCGAGACGCTGGGCACGCTCCCATCCTTCGGCCAGGAACGTGCTGACCTGGGCGTCCGAGCCGAGCAGCGCCGCTTCAGCGGCTAATCGGACCTGCACTCCGCCCTCCTGCCAGGCCGACACCACGAGGGACCGATCGGCGGGGGCCGCGGCCTCGCCATAGGCCGGCGCCACCCCCAGCGGGTTGGCCAGCACAGCCAGGACTGTGGAGGTCGCGATCACCGCCTGCCACCGTCTCGGTAACCATGCACGCGCATTCAGCCGCACCGGAGCCTCCGTCACCGCTCGAAGTTTGATCATCGGCCACACAGCCTCGCCGAGTGTCACACGATGCGCGATTGCCGGGCAACACCAGGTAACCGCGGACATACCGCCGGCATACCGGGCTTATCTAGCCTCGTTCCGAACCCGCAGAGGCGTGGACTTCACCTGTCACGGTCGGCCTCCCCGGCCGATCGAGAGCTTCCGCTCCAGGCAATACCGGAGGTTTTTGATCATGGCCTCACCACCACGCTGGGTGACGCTGGGCGTCGCCGCGGCGATGGCAACGTCCTTATCGGTAGCTGTCGGGCCCGCGCCGGCCGGCGCGTCCGCGATCTCACCTCCCTCGCTGGTGGACAACGGCGTCCACCCCTACCCCGGCGCGGCAGAGATCCTGGCCGCCCAGAACGTCAGGCTGATCTCCGGCGACGGTCACATCCTGCTGGCCGACTGCACCACCCCTCCGCAGGGTGACATCGGTCTGCTGAAGATCTGGACCACCGACGAGGCCATCGGCGCCGACGGATTCGGCCGCGTCTGCTTCAAGGTGACCGCACCCTCCGGCGTACTGAACCTCGAAGTCCCCGGCGTCTACGAGATCCGCGGCGACGGCCAGAGCGAGGGCACCGGCCACCAGGTCACCGCCAAACTGCGCACCGACGAAGGTGAAGACCTCACCGTCGACGTCGACCCCGACGGCAGCACTCCCGTGGGCCTGGGCACCGACCCGAACGCCTCCCCCACCATGCTCCTGCAGCTACGGGCCGGCGCCGGCCCCGCACCGGGCACCGGCACACAACCGGCGGTCGGCAAGCTCGGCACCGCCGACCGCGAGTGCACCACCACGCTGGTCGCACCCCGCTGGGCGCTCAGCGCCGCGAGCTGCCTGGCCACCGACCCGAACCAACCCCAGCTCGCCGAGGGCGCACCCGCCGCCGCCACCCACGTCACCTTCCCCGGAAAGTCCGCCGTCAAGGTCGACTGGCTGAGCCCGCGCCAGGGCCGCGACGTGGTCCTGGCTCGGCTGTCCACCCCGGTCGACGGGATCACCCCGCTCACGCCGGCCACCGCCGCCCCCACCGGCGTCGAACTGACCACTGTCGGCCACAGCCGCGCCGCCCCGACGGACACCGACTGGACCACCGACCGGCAGCAGAGCGCGCAGATCACCTTCACCGCCGCCACCCCCACCACGCTGACCGCCGCATCCGGACCGCTGATCTGCAGTGGGATGGCCGGCGCGCCCGTCCTGACCGGCGGCAAGATCGCCGCCGTCCTCAGCCAGGCCGGTCAGGCCGGATGCCCCGACACCACCGGAAACGGCAGCGCCATCACCGCCGCCCGCACCGACGACCTCGCGACCTGGGTCAACGCCATCACCACCACCACGGCTGACCACACCTGGACCCTGGCCGACCTGCCCGCCACGGCCACGTCGGGCACCACCGCCAGCACCAGCGCCGACAGCGCCTTCACCGGCACCGGCCTCCCCCTGACCGCCACCGCCGGCGCGACCTGGAGGACCGGCGACACCTACAGCCCGGCCATCGCGCTCAACGGCACCAGCGGGACACTGGCGGCCGGCGGCCCCGCGGTCGTCACCGACGCCGACTTCAGCATCGGTGTCCGGGCCAAGCCCGCCTCCGCCGGTGGCACCGTCCTGTCCCAGGACGGCGTCAACGCCGCCGCCTTCAAACTCTGGGCAGAAGGCGGAACCTGGCGCTTCGCCATGAGCCGGTCCGACGTGGCCAGTCCCGTCTGGGACACCGCCGTCGCCCCCGCGGGCAGCGCTCCGGCGAATGCCTGGTCGCAGCTCACCGTGACCTACAAGGCCGCCACCGGCATCGCGATCCTCTGGGTCAACGGAAAGAACGTCGCCAGCGTCCGCCACACGGCGAAATGGAAGGCCATCGGCGCGTTGCGCGCCGGCGCGCACAAAACCGGCGTCTCGAGGCTCGGCGGCTACTTCAGCGGCGTCCTGTCCACCGCCCAGACGTGGAACCGGCTCGCGGTCACGCCCACGCCGAAGAATCATGACATCGACGGTGACGGCCGCAACGACGTCGTCATCACCGACGCAGCCGGTGACCTGTGGTTGTATCCGAGCCAGGGCGGCTCGGGAATGAACACCGTCAGCGGCGCCAACCGGGTCAAGATCGGCAGCGGGTGGGGTTCCCTGCGATGGATCGTCACCGACTGGGACGCCGACGGCATGGGCGACATCGTCATGGCAGACTCCGCCGGCGATCTGTGGATGTATCCCAACGTGAACGGGTTCCCGTCCTCCGGCGGCAGGAAGCTGGTCGGCTCCGGCTGGGCGAACCTCACCCACGCCTCCGGCAACGCCAACGACACCCCGCACGCCGATCTGTTCGGCATCAACAAGCGCGATGGGACTCTGCACTACTACCCTGACGGGCGCAACAGGACTCAGATCGGCAGCAGCGGCTGGACCAGCTACCGCATCTTCCCGGCCGACTTCAACGGCGACAACCGCGCCGACGTCATGGCCATCAACCCCGCGGGCGACCTCTGGTTCTACGCCAACACGAACCAGAACGGCGTCACCCTCGCCAGCCGTACCCAATCCGGCAGCGGCTGGAGCACGTTCAAGGTCGCGGCCACGGACCTGAGCGGTGACGGAAAGACCGACCTGGTCGCCCTCGACTCCGGTGGCGAGCTGTGGGTCTATCCCGGCACCGGCAACGGCCGCTTCGGAGCCCGCTACCAGATCGGCACCAACTGGACCGTCAAGGCCATCGGCTGACGCACGCGATCCCGGTGGGCTGGACACCGCTGTCCAGCCCACCGGGCCGAGATCGCTTGACCGCCCCGCCGGTGATGCCGGAAATGATCCTCCGCCGCGCCACCGCGAACACCGTGATCAAACACCAGTCCGACAAGATCCTCAATGTCACACCGGCGTGACGTCGTCACAGCACGGCGGGAGAATCATGGACCGACACGAGTTGTCACGTTCCGTCATCACCGAAAGTGGGCCAGAGCCGTTTACTGGACACGCCCGGCACCGCCATCGTTCATCTCCCACTCGGCGGAACAGCACCTGCCAGGGGGCAGTCAGTGCAGGGAGCGACCAGCACACGGAGCGGCCCACGCAAGGAGCGGCCCGCACACGGAGCGCAGTTTGTAGGGAGCGGCCGGCGTAGGGAACGGCCGGCGCAGGGAGCGCAGCTTGTAGGGAGCACAGCTTGTAGGGAGCACACCTTCTGACGTGGAGATCGGCGATCGTGACATGCAGCCCGGAGAGGGCTCCTCAAGCGCGGCACCCACCCTGATCTCGCAGAGGACGCCTCGTGTGAGCCCTACGCAGCCCGGATAAATTCTCCCTATGACTGATGTGCGAATCGTCTATCGAAAGTACGGCGGCGCATTGCACTGGAACCACCCCGGTCGTGTGCTCGGCGAGGATGAGTACGGCATCTGGGTGACAGTCCCAGGCGGAACGGTCGCTCGCAAGGGCGACGGACCACCTGTCACCTGGGAGACAACCGCGATCATGCTGTTCCCCCGAGACGCCTGGTGGACGGCCTCCTTCAACACCCCGCCCCACAAGTCCGAGGTCTACGTCGACGTCACCACCGTCCCCGAGTGGAGGGACGACGAAGTCACCATGCTCGACCTGGACCTGGACGTGATCCGTCTGCGAGACGGCCGGCTGATCCTCGACGACGAAGACGAATTCGCCGAACATCAGCTCTTGCTGAACTACCCAACCGATCTGATCGCACAGGCTGAACAAACTGCACGCTGGCTGCTCGATGCCGTAGGTGAGCGAAAAGGCCCCTTCGGCGGCGCCCATCTGGACTGGCTGTCAAAAGCTGAATGAACTCAAGAAATCACAAATGCTCAGGGCCATCCCCATAGACGTGATATTCAGCGGAAGAGCGTCCTTGTTCTCGGTCACCCTGCGGTCGAGACCAAACCGCTTTCGTAGGCTGCGATAACGAGTTGTGCCCGATCGCGGGCCTCCACCTTGGCCAGCAGCCGAGTGATGTGTGTCTTCACCGTAGCCAGGCTCACCTGCAGATGCGCAGCGATCTCATTGTTCGACAGCCCCCGCGCGATCAGGGTCAGCACTTCACGCTCTCGCTCGGTGACCCCGTCCAGGCCCTTGACCCGAGGCACCGCGGGAGTACGCGTGAACTCCTCGATCAGCCGCCTTGTCACCTTCGGAGCCAGCAACGCCTCTCCACTCGCCACCACCCGGATAGCAGCAAGCAGATCCACCGGCGGCGTATCCTTCAACAAAAATCCGCTCGCGCCCGCCCGCAGTGCATCATAAACATAAGAGTCCAGGTCGAACATCGTCACCACCAGCACTCGGCAGACATCTCTAATTTGACGAGTGGCCTCGATCCCATCCATCTCCGGCATGCGTACGTCCATGAGGACCACGTCCGGACGCGCCTTCATCGCGAGGGCGACGGCCTCGCTTCCCGTCGCCGCCTCTCCCACGACCTCCAGATCAGGCTCAGAGTCGACCAGCACCCTGAAACTCCCCCTGAGCAGTGCCTGATCATCAGCCACGACTACGCGAATCATGCGACCTCCCGGTAGGGCAGTCTCGCGAACACCCGAAATCCCCGTCCGGCTACGTTTCCGGCCTCGAACGCGCCACCGTACAGTGTGACCCGCTCCCGCATCCCGATCAGACCGTGGCCAGCACCGTCAGACGGCAAGGCATGCCTTCCCGGGCCGTCGTCCACAACCTCGATCCGGACATCCTCGCCGTCCGCGACCACCGACACACGGCAACGCGTGGGCGCGGCGTGCTTGACGACGTTGGTGAGTGCCTCCTGCACGATGCGGTAGACCGACAGCCCCACACCGTCAGGCAACCGCTCCCACTCCGCTGCTCGCTCATGCACGTCATCGCCCTCCGACGGGCCGAGCTCGAGATCAACCTCGACTCCGGCCAGCCGAGCCTGCCCCACCAACCCCCGAATGCCTGCCGGACCAGGCGCGGGCACCCGCTCGGGCACCTCCGTCGATCTCAGCACGCCGAGCAGGTGACGCATCTCGACCAGCGCGCTCCTGCTGGCCGTCTCGATCACACGCAGCGCGTCGTGCGCCTCCTCCGGCTTGGTCGCCATGACATGGTTGGCGACCCCCGCCTTGACCGCGATCAGTCCCACGCTGTGCGTGACCACGTCGTGCAGCTCACGCGCGATCCTTAACCGTTCCTCTGCCACCGCCTGCGCCGCCAGCCGCTCCGCATCGCGGGTGGCGAAGGACCTGCGCTCCTGCACGGCCCGGCCGACGGTCCACGCCGCCCCGAGGGCGCCGATACCGAGAAGCGGCTGGTCGAGGTGCAACAGCCAGTCGGGTGCCTGGTCGCGCGGCGCGCCGGCCATCACCAAGCCCAGCACCGTGACCAGGCTGATCACCCCGATGGCCGTCGTCGGAACCACCGTCCCACGTCTGTCGGACAGGGCGACGACGTAGAGAGCAAACGCCGGCGCCAGGTACGCGAAACTCATGGCGTCGGCGAGCGCGGCGAAGACCGCGAGAGCGAGCGTGAGGCAGAAGACCGTCAGCGGCCACAGTCTGCGCAGGGCCAGTGGCAGCCCTAGGCCGAGAGGAAGGGCGATCCGCATCCACGGGGGTATCGCCGTGGCATGAACCGTCACCGTCAGGGCAACGAACGCGAAGCACAGCGCCGCCACCGCGTCGAGCACGATCAGCTCGCGACGGCTCCTGCGTCGGGCGAAGAAGGGGTGCGTGTCGTCCACGCGTTGAAACGTAGCCGGTGAAGCGGTGCGCGCACGTCAACCCAGGGTTTGACCTTGAAGTTCGAACCGTGGTCCGACGCGCCGACGGCCCGCCGTCCCGCATCCTTTACGGCGTGATCGAACTCCAACACCTCACCAAGCGCTACGGCGGCACCCTCGCCGTGGACGATCTGTCCTTCACCGTCGAGCCCGGCCATGTGACCGGGTTCCTCGGTCCCAACGGCGCGGGAAAATCGACCACGATGCGTCTGATCCTCGGGCTGGACGCGCCGACCTCCGGCCAGGCCCTGGTCAACGGACGCGGCTACACCTCCCTCCGCAAGCCGATGCGCGAGGTCGGCGCTCTCCTCGACGCCGGCGCCGTCCATGGCGGGCGCAGCGCCTACAACCATCTGCTGTGCCTGGCACGCACCAACGACATCGGCCCGAAGCGGGTGGTGGAGGTGCTGGAGCAGGTGGGGCTCGCGGGCGTGGCCCGCAAACGGGTCGGCGGGTTCTCCCTGGGAATGAAGCAGCGCCTCGGCATCGCGGTCGCGTTACTCGGCGACCCAGGGATATTGATGTTCGACGAACCGGTCAACGGTCTCGACCCCGACGGGGTGCGCTGGATCCGCGACCTGATGCGCTCGCTGGCCGCCGAGGGCAGGACGATCCTGCTCTCCAGCCATCTCATGAGCGAAATGGCGCTCACCGCGGAGCGCATCGTCATCGTCGGCCGCGGCAAGCTCATCATCGAGGCCACGGTCGCCGAGCTGACAGCGCGCTACCCTTCGCTCGAAGACGCCTACATGGCCTTGACCTCCGGCAGCGTTCAATTCGGGGCGGCCCGATGAAGGCGGTCCTCTCCTCCGAATGGGTCAAGCTGCGCTCGGTGACCTCGACCTTCCACACGATCGGCGCCGCCGCCGCGATGGTGGTCCTCGGCATCGCCTGGACCGTCTACGTGGCCGCCCTCGCCGACGAAAGGGGCATGCTCCGTGCCGCGGCTCCGGAGGAAGGCTTTCTGCCGCTCGTCCAGATGAGCCTCGCGGTGCTCGGCGTGCTCACGATCACCTCCGAGCACGCCACCGGCATGATCCGCACCAGTCTCGTCACCGTCCCCCGACGCAGCACCTTGTTCCTGGCCAAGGCCGGCATCGTCGCGCTGGCCACGTTGGTGACGGCCATGTCGGTTCTCCTGCTGACCTACGTGACGAGCCGCCTCATCGCCGGCGAACGCCACCTCGGCTTCAACGAGTCCGCCTTCACCGACGACCTGCCCATGCTCCTCGCCTCTGGTCTGTCGGTGACCGCACTGGCGCTCGTAGGACTCGGCCTGGGCGCCGCCATGCGATCGACAGCGGGAGCGCTCGTGTCGGTCGTCTCCTTGCTGTTCGTGCTGCCCGGCGTGATCAACTACCTACCACCTCCGTGGAACACACGTATCGCCGCACTCCTCCTACCGAATCTCGTTCCGCAGATAGCAAGCGAGCGCATGTCGTCCCGTCTCGGCGACGGTTACCTGCCGCCTTGGGCCGCACTGGCCGTGCTCTTCGCCTATCCGCTCATCACCCTCACCATCGGCTATTACGCACTCAAGCGGAAAGACGCATGACCACCCGCACTTCTGTCACCGAACACGGCCGCGACCGCCAGGGGCCGTCGTTCCCCCGCCTCGTCAGTCCCTCCGCACCGACCATCAGCCCTCACCTGACCAGAACAATCCTCCTCGCGGCCTGTACGCAACCCGGACGCGCGCTTCTAAGCCGCTCAACCGATATGCATGGCGCCAGCTCGACCAACGACACGGCCTCGAGTACGAAAGCCGCCGCACGCCCTTTCACACCCCGAACGACCGCCGACGCCCAACTGCTCTCGCCAGAGGGCCTGGACACCATCGGCAGCAGCACAAACACCCACAACAACGGCACCGACGACAGCACCAACGATAGTTCCGGAACCCGAACCGACATCGGCAACAGCAATAGCAGCGGCAGCGGCAGACCTAACTCCAACAGGCCCAAGAACACCAACGACAACGCGAAGAACTGTCACGACCGCCGACGGAGGGGCGCATGAGTGTCCTCACTTCCGAGTTGCTGAAGGTCCGCTCGCTGCGCTCGACTTATCTAGTGTTGGGGCTCGCACTCAGCGCCATTCTCATGGGCCTCGCACTCGCTGTGATGGCCGCCGGCATGTACGACACGGCATCTCTCGCTCAACGGTCGCGCGCCAGGATCGCCGACCTGGAGGAGGTGCTCGTCATGGTTCCCCAGCTCTGCATGGGAATTCTGGGCACACTCACCATCACCTCCGAGTACACGACCGGCTTGATCAGAACCAGCCTGACCCTCGTTCCGCGTCGATGGCCGGTCCTCGCCGCCAAGTCCCTCATCGTCGGCGCGCTGGGCCTGATCGTCGGCGCTCTGACGGTCTTCGGCACCTACTTTCTGTCCCGGGAGGTGCTGGGTGACCGTTTCGCGGGCGCGTACACCACTCCCTTCCAGGACCGTCTGCCGCTTCTGCTCGCGCTCAGTCTCACGGTGCCGGTTTTCGCGCTACTCGGGACGGCATTCGGGGCCCTGCTCCGCTCCGCCGCGGGCGCGATAGCCGTCATCGTGGGGCTCGTCTACGTGATCCCTATGATCATCGGCAAGATCCCTGAGCCGTGGAGTGAACGCCTCGGATCACTGATGATCGGCGCGTTGCCCCGAGAGATCACCGGAGACACCATCACCACCTCGGTGTACGGCTCTCTCCTGTCCCCTGCCGCTGCCGCCATGGTCATGGTCGCGTACGCGATCCTTCCCTTGATCGCCGCCACATGGCTGGTCCGCCGAAGGGACGCCTGACCATGAACCTTCCCGAGATCTGGCCCCGTTCCGATTTCCTCGGCATCGCCACTGGCCTGAGACCTGACCTCTCCGCTGGGATGGCGCATCAGCGCTCCTACAGGGGATCCGCCTTCAATCATTTGCCGCCCATCAGGCGATGTTCGGGCAAGGGCATGCGGTTACGAAGAAGGTGACCGACGTCCCGCAGGGGGGCCGATGACGTCCCGGGAGAGCGGAGCATGACATCTCGGGGAAGTGGCCGGTGACGTCCCAGAGAGCCGAGGGTGACATCTCGGAGAGTGGAGGATGGCGTCCCGCACAAGGTGCGGTCCTCCTCACTCGGCCACATCCGTCCAGGCCGGTGATGCGCAGCAAATCGTTGATCCGCCGCTCGAAGGAACAGCGCCCTCAGCGAAGTGTCAACGACGGCCGAATTCTGGCTCAGGCACACACTTCGTGAAGGGGCCCCATCAGCCCGCCAGCAAGACGCGCAGACGCAGGAGATCGTGTTTGGCGCGGCCGTACATTTGCCTCTTGATCGAACGCCAGTATGCCGTTTCTGGTGGTGTGGCGTTCGACTTCGGAGGTCGAGACGCGGTAGGCCCCGATCCGGGCCCACCGCCCGGGACCATGCCACCAGAGGCAAAGTAGCGCTCAGGACACCTGGGCGGACTCCAACGGGTAGTGCGTGATGTCCACGGTGAGGAGATCCGCGAGGAAGGCCGCCTGCCGTGAATCGTCCCAATCGCCGGTCTCACCTCCATTGATGGCACTCCACACGCCCCACTCCAGCAGCATGTACAGCAGAGCAGTCGGCCACAGCTCCCGTTCGCGCGCCGTCGGCCGCACATGAACGAGGTAGGCGTCGCGGAAGACGGCCCACTCCCGCTCGTGGAACAGCCTCGCCGGGCCACCGGGCAGATCGTTGTGGAACAGCAGCACGGCCAGGGCCAGGTCGAGCAGCCGTGGAGCCCGTTCCCCGTTGTCGGGGTCGACGAGCACAGGTCCGGCTTGGCCGTATACGAGGTTGACGGCTTTGAAGTCCATGCTCACATCGGCCACGGGCAGGTCGGCGTCGCGGATGGCGGGGAGCGTGGTCGCCATGAACGCGCGCAGCAGCGGCTCGAACCGCTCGAGCACCTCCCGGCGCAGGTCCGGCCGGTACGTCGCGAGCACCTTGCCGAGCCCCGTGACGTCGTCCTGGACCGACTCCTCGTCGTGATCGGGCCACTCGAAGCCCGGCAGGCCGGTCGAGCCTTCGGCGTCACCGACTGCGTGCAGGCGCCCCAGCAGGTTGCCAGCGGCGCGGATGTCGGCGAGTGAGCCGTCGTACGGGCGTCCCTCGATCCACGGGTAGGCGACCCAGTCGTGCCCGGCGATGTGGTGCGGGTCGGCCAGCGGCGTCACCACCGGCAGTTCCGCCGCTGCCAGGTATCGCACCCACCGGCCCATGGCCTCGGCGGAGTTCGTACGCTTGACGGCGACGGCCCGGCCACCGATCACCCCGCGGAACACGGGGGCGTAGGGGTAAATCGACGCCTGCGGCTCGATCCCGAATCGCCGGAACACCTCGGAGTAGTCGTCTGGCACAAGATCCCACCGTAGTGCGAGCCGTAAGGATTTTCCGACCACATTTCCGGCGGATCCGACTCGACCATGATTTGTGCCAGAGTGGGCGGCCGGCCGCGACGATCCACCGTAGAGCGACGGCGAGCCGTGATCTACCCGACCGACGGCTCACGGAATGTGTGCCTGAGCCAGTATTCACGCGTCGTCGACAGGTGAAGAAGCTGTTGCTTCCGCGAAGACGACCATGTCCATCGGCCCCGACAGGGTCGCCTCCGTTGTAGACAGCCGCACCCACTCCGGCAGCGTCGCCTCCTCAGCAGACAATCCACGCCACACCCGACAACATCGCTCCCAGCAGACAACCCACACAGCAACTCGGCAACGTTGCTCCCAACAGGCAACCTACGCGTCTACTCGGCAGAAAGACCTCCGCAGGAGACGGCCGCACCCACCAACACCGGACAGGGCCCCGCCCACAGCATTACTCCCGCAAAGGACGACCCCGCCGTCTCCAAGGTGATCACAGGTCGAAAACGAATCCGCCGTCTCCAAGCGACTGCACGTCGGAGACGACCTCTGGCCTCCACCCAATCAACCGCCCGCTGGGGGACCGAAATCCCCACCGATCCAAGAAGGCCACGTTGTCTGGGAACGACCATCTTCACCGAGCCGCGCAGATGGCAGGGCGAGCCCTACACGCAAGAAGCCTGGAAAGCTCGCTTTCATCCAGAAGTGGTGCCTGCCAAGTGGTGGGGCAACGATCTGGTCGAACATCGCCAACCTGGGCGAACCAGGCTGAGCAGGTGGAGAAAGTACGCCAGGCCGAGGGACGTCACCGTGCGGATCATGCCGCATCTCCAGCTCCGGTGGGCTCAGCGTGCGGCGCGCTGCCACAGTGCGAGCCAGCCGCCGCGGCGCAGCTGCGCACGACTGCGAGTGGTACGCCGCAGCCGGAGGACGACCTCGTACGCGTACGTCCGGGGGTACGGCAGGCAGTGACACCTGCCGTACCCTCACCAAGCTCAGACTTCGAGCACCACGGGGATGATCATGGGCCTGCGGCGATAGGTGTCGCTGACCCAGCGTCCCACCGTTCGACGTACGACCCGGCGGATCTCCTGCATGTCGACCACGCCATCGGCGGCCTTCTCCTCGAGGGCCCTTTGTATCTGCGGAATGAACCCGTCGAACTGCAGCGGATCGATGCCCGACCCTCGCGCGTGGATCTCCGGGCCGGCGGTGAGCTTGCCCGTGTTGGAGTCCACGACCACGACGACGGAGATGAACCCTTCGTCACCGAGGATCCGGCGGTCCTTCAGCGAGGTGTCGGTGATCTCACCCACCGACGAGCCGTCCACGTAGACGTATCCGGCGAGAACCGCGCCCACGATCTTGGCGCGGCCGTCGACCAGGTCGACCACGACGCCGTCCTCGGCGATGACGATGTGATCGTCGGGCACGCCGGTGAGAGCGGCCAGCTTGGCGTGAGCGCGCAGATGACGCCACTCACCGTGCACCGGCATGAAGTTCGAAGGACGCGTCAGGTTGAGCACGTACAGGAGCTCGCCCGCGGCCGCGTGGCCGGAGACGTGCACCTTGGCGTTGCCCTTGTGCACCACCCGGGCTCCCCATCGGGTCAGCCCGTTGATGACCTTGTTGACGGCCGTCTCGTTCCCCGGCACCAGCGAGGACGCCAGCAGCACGGTGTCGCCTTCGGCGATCCGGATCGGATGGTCGCGGTTGGCCATCCGAGACAGCGCTGCCATCGGCTCGCCCTGGGACCCGGTGCAGATGAGCACCACGTCCTTGGGCGGCCACTCCTCGATGTCGCGCGAGTCGACGATCAGCTCCGGCGGCACCTTGAGGTACCCGAGGTCGCGGGCCACGCCCATGTTGCGCACCATCGACCGGCCGACCAGGGCCACCTTGCGGCGGTGCTTGGCGGCGGCGTCCATCACCTGCTGGATGCGGTGGACGTGCGAGGCGAAGCTGGCCACGATGACCCGCTGCTCGGACGTCCGGATCACCTCGTCGATGACCGGCCCGATCTCCCGTTCGCTGGTGACGAATCCCGGCACCTCGGCGTTGGTGGAGTCGGACATCAGCAGGTCGACGCCCTCGGTGCCGAGCCTGGCGAAACCGCCGAGGTCGGTGAGGCGGCCGTCGCTGGGCAACTGGTCCATGCGGAAGTCGCCGGTGTGCAGGACGATGCCTGCGGGGGTCCTGATGGCGACGGCCAGCGCGTCGGGGATCGAATGGTTGACCGCGAGGAACTCGCAGTCGAACGGCCCGAACGTGTGCCGCTCGCCCTCGACGACCTCGACCTTGGTCGGCTGGATCCTGTGTTCGGTCAGCTTGGCCTCGATCAGGGCAAGCGTGAGTCTGGAGCCGATGAGCGGGATATTGCGTCGCTCGCGCAGGAGGTACGGCACCGCCCCGATATGGTCCTCGTGGGCGTGCGTCAGCACCACGGCTTCGACGTCGTCGAGCCGGTCCCTGATGTACTCGAAGTCGGGCAGGATCAGATCGACACCCGGCTGGTCGGGCTCGGGGAACAGCACCCCGCAGTCAACGACCAGCAGACGACCGTCATATTCGAAGACGGCCATGTTTCTGCCGATTTCCCCCAACCCACCGAGCGCAACGATGCGCAAGCCGCCTTCTGGCAGCATCGGCGGGGGGCCAAGCTCAGGATGCGGATGGCTCATGCCTGGCCCCCACGGTCAGATCTTGTTCTCAAAACTCCCGGTTCCTCCCCGTTCCTATGCGTCTGTCAACTTCACCCCGCCGGCTACCAGGCAAGCACGCAGCTCGGCGATTTGCTTCTCTGTCGCGTCCACGAGTGGCAGTCGTACCGGACCGGCCGGCACCCCCACCATGCCCAGTGCCGCCTTTGCCATGATCGCGCCGCCGGCGCGCAGCATGATCCCGTCCACCACGGGCGCCACCTGGCCGTGTATGGCCATCGCCTGCTCGACGTCACCGTTCTTGTGCAGGTGGATCATGCGCGCCAGTTCCGCTCCCACCACATGCCCGACGACGCTGACGAACCCGGCCGCGCCGAGGGACAGCCAGGCCAGGTTGAGCAGGTCGTCGCCGGAGTAGAAGGCGAGATCGGTCGAGGTCATCACCTGGCTCGCGGCGAAGAGGTCGCCCTTGGCGTCCTTCACTGCCACGATACGGTCGTGCTGCGCCAACCGGATCAAAGTCTCGGTTTTGATCGGTACGCCACTCCGACCGGGAATGTCGTACAGCATCACCGGCAGGTCGGTCGCGTCGGCGACGGCGGTGAAATGCCGGTACAGCCCCTCTTGCGGAGGCTTGTTGTAGTAAGGCGTCACCACCAGCAGACCGTGCGCACCGGCGCGGGCTGCCTGCTTCGCGAGCTCGACGCTGTGGCGCGTGTCGTTGGTGCCGGCCCCCGCCACCACGGTCGCACGATCACCTACCGCCTCGCGGACGGCGCTGACGATGCGCTGCTTTTCCTCATCCGAGGTGGTGGGCGACTCACCGGTCGTCCCGTTGACGATCAAACCGTCGTTGCGCTGCTCATCCACCAGATAAGCGGCGAGACGTCGCACAGCCACATAATCGACCTCGCCGTCGGAGGTGAACGGCGTGACCATCGCGGTCAGCATACGGCCGAAGGGCGCGTCGGTGGTTCCAGTTGGCGATGCCATAGTGCGAACGCTACCTGGATTCAGAAAACCATTGGACGTCGCCACCCCGCTTTGCCTGCCTGGAGCCGCCTTTTGCCCCCTTTCGCCGGACGTCTCCGCCCAGCACCTCAACGGTAAGCGATGAAACCGACTCCCCCGACCATCGCCGTTGAGGCAGGCGATGTGGATCGGCGGCGTATTCGAGGCGAGGGCGCGTCAGGAGAGGTACGCGTTCAAGCACCAGGTCCTATGGATCATTCGCCCGCGTCAGCCATCCCAGCCGGAGACGCATTCTCCGCTGCTCATGGGCAGGGCGCCCTGGCGATGAAACACGTGGGAGTTGTCGAGCCGGCAGCGGACCGAGTCGCGTCGGCGATGCAGCTCACGACCTGTTCGCCACCAGCCGATGTGCCCTATCCCCCGGAGTCTCGGCGGCACGAACCGGCGCACCGACCGGAGCCGACTACGCGACTGGAACACCGACACCACAACCCGATACGCCATGGCATTGCACCCCACGAGACATCAGGCGTCGCAGCCCTTGAGCTCACTGCCACCGAACCTCAAGCAGTCCAGGACCGATCACACCCTAGAACCGGACACCATGACCCACCTCACCTGCGCAGCCCGAAAGATCCAGGGCGCCCCGGCCGAAGATTGCTCCGACCTGCGGTCAGGAGCAGTTCGCCAGGTCACGGCCGCCGATGTGGCATACGGCTGTGCCTGCCTCGAATCTCCCAACCGACGCGACGCTCAGCTACGAAAGTGTCACCGGGTGAACGCACTGGAGCTACAAGCTGAAGGGCCACGACAGCTTCGGCCTATTCGGGACCTGAGCGACATCCTCCGACAGCGACCCTTTCGCCACCTACGACGACAGTTCGATCTGGTAGCGGATGAAACCCCGGTTCTCGGCGACATTGTCGTACAAGTGCCGTGCCACACTGTTCGACTCATGCGTGTTCCAGTACACCCGCGAGCAGCCGCGGCTCCGAGCCCAATCCGCCACGGCTTCAATCAGTGCGCGGCCCACCCCCTTGCCACGGACATCTGGAGCCGTGAACAGGTCTTGCAGGTAGCAGACGTCCGTACCGGGCGCCGAGGTGTTTCCATGGGTGAGGAAGTGTGTGATGCCGACCAACCGCCCGTCGATCCTCGCCCCGAGCGCGTGCAGCG
This sequence comes from Nonomuraea fuscirosea, assembly GCF_035917475.1. Taxonomy (NCBI): domain Bacteria; kingdom Bacillati; phylum Actinomycetota; class Actinomycetes; order Streptosporangiales; family Streptosporangiaceae; genus Nonomuraea; species Nonomuraea fuscirosea. The sequence continues at coordinate 7,852,255 of NZ_CP109074.1, forward strand.
TGGCATCGGCCTGGAACGCACTCCAGGCACGGTCGTACATCTCATCTGGCTCGACCCGCTCGTAGAAGTCGATGTACGAACGGAACAAGCCTTCCCACACATCCCGGTCAGACGGGAGCAGCCTGCCGATATCGATCATGATGCACCTTCCGGGGGCGTTGGAGCGCGCGTAACCCCGTCAAAACCCTGTGCGACGGGGCGAGCCTCGCACGGAGGCTAGGAACGCCTTCGAGGTCGCAACTTAGAAGAAAGGCCGCCTTTCACGTACGGCCACTCAACGGCGGTACCTGAGGACCACTTGTACTCCCTCGCTCGGCGTTCCGTCCAAGAAGGCAGGGGACCTACCGCCCGACGGAGCTCAAGAGGCGCGGACAAGCGCCCTGCGTTCACGAAGCGTGAGGGCCACGGCCGAAGAGAGAAGCAGCGTGTCCCAGCAAGCCGACTTCGCGGACGAGGAGCGAAGCAGCCGGCGGAGCTCTGGGCCGGCGGAAGCGGAGAGGCCGCCGAACCGGCGTTCGAGCACGTCTTCCCAAGCCCCAAAACCAGGGTCGACCAGGAGTTCTGCGCTCGCCGGGTGACACAGGCCCCGGAGACGTACATGGAAGAGGTCGCCGATATGTGCTCGGGGGTACACACATCGACGACCTCTATCGGAGAATCGGCACCCCTTACATCGGCGTTACAGGGTTTCTCGGATAATTTTCCGGCATCGCAAAGTTGGGGCTCCAGCGGTCATCGATGACGGTCGGTTACCTGCCGAATACGGCAACATGGGGCAACGCCTCACACGAACCCCCAGGGATGCACTAGTGGCCACCTCAGATCCGGTCTACCTGCGCGTCGTCGAAGACATCCGGCGACAGATCACCGACGGCACCCTTCTCCCCGGCGCGCCCATTCCTTCGCGGGCGCAGCTGACCCGCAAATACCAGGTCGGCGAGACCGCCGCCCGTCACGCGCTACGTGTGCTCGCGGGCGAAGGCCTCATCATCGGCCGAGTGGGCTCGGGGCATTACGTCAGGGAACGCCCCGATCTCACCCCGCTCTACCGATGGCGCTTTCTCGATCATCCCGCCCCGTTCGCCGCCGACCTGCAGTCCCAGGGCCGGCGCGTGACCTGGGACTGGCACAGCGAGCCGGCCGAAGCGGGCCCCGACATCGCCAGGCGGCTCCGCCTGCCCGAGTCGGCCACGCTGACCAAAACGCACTACGTCTTCCGCGGGGACGGCAAACCGCTCCAACTGGCCACGTCCTACGAGCTGCGGGAGTTCGCCGCTCATTCGGACGAGGAGCGGCGGAGCCTGGTCGCGCGGATGTACGGGCACGGGATAAAGATCACCGAGATCGTCGAAAGCGTGCATACCCGCATTCCTCGCCCCGTGGAGAGCGACGCGCTCGATCTGGCGGCGGGGGTGCACGTCTTGCATGTCGAACGTACGCACTGGGCGGGCGACCGTCCGGTGGAGACGAGCGACATCGTCATCCCGGGAGATCGGTTCCGGGTGATGTACAGCATGCCCGTTTAGGGCGGGAAGCTCCGGGCGGGTGGCCCCTTCTCGCCCGGAGCGTCCGTTTTGACGAGGTGTTTGAGCCGCCGACGGCCCGTACGCTGAACGTTGGGCCGATTCGGCGGGACTCGCACCGCCTCTCGACATCGCCATACAGGTACGCGTGCGAAGCTGTGTGGCCCGACCGCGACCGAGAAGCAGGGCTGGCTACGACCTCCCGGAACACGATCGCGACAGGGCGTTGGGGCAGGCCGGGACGTGTCACCCGAAACGTGCTGTACGCGCTCACTACGAAGATCGGCGCGGCTGCTTCGTCCTTGAGCCGGGCCCGTGCCGGGTGTCTTCTCGACGATTCGGCTGACCTGATCTCCGGAGCGGCGCCGGCGCCGCCGCCGGCATGAGCGTCGACCGATGGCCACCACGTCACACAGAACGGCCTTCCCTCTGAGGACGCTTTGCCTCTGCGTCTTCTCCGTCGGCCGCCGGACGCGGAAGTCGGCAGGCAACTTCTCGCGAATGGGATAGTTTCTCACCCTAGTTCGATTCTGTTCGGCCAGGAACACGCGCCGAGATCCTTGGTCCGTCACTCGGTGGTACGTCATCACGTCGGGATTTCCCGTACATTGCGCTAATCAGCGGGACATGCGACCGCAGTCCCGTTCACGGAGCAGGCGGAGAAGCGAAAAGCAGTACCCCGCTGTGAGTTACGGATTACGCTTCTGTCGGGCAGGGGCGCCATGCAGAGATCCACCCCCTTCAATTGGCCGCTCCTGCCTCCATGTGTTCGCGCATCCCGAATTCGCCGCAGTCCCTGGCTATCCGGAACGGCTATCCGAACACGAAATGTATCGGCGCTTTTGTGAGCAGCGGCTCAGCCCCCTCCCCGTGAGCCGGTCCGGATATTTCCGGAATTCACGAATCGAGTGCCGTCCTCCTGGCGAGTGACGTAGCTCGAAGCCGTGCAGCATCCCGGCTGAGCCTCGTTCCCCCAGGTAGACGACGCAGAACGAGATCATTGGCCGCCACTCGGCGAGGCCATGCAGTGACCCGGCTCAGCCTCGTTCCCCCAGGGGGACGACGTGCGGCGAGACACAGCCGCCACGGGCCGCCCCCTTCACCAGAGGGAGGGTCGGCCGCCGCTCGCAGCGGCCATGGCTCGCCGCAAGCCGGGCCGCGTCGGCGACGGGCGGCAGCACCAAGCCGCCCGCCGAACGCGCCATGCGCCTGCCTGATTCCGCACGTGCATGAGGGCCGCAACCCACGCGCCCGCTCCCTCCTAACGGGTGGGACGTTGCACGCATATCGTGCGATCGATCCCGGCGAATGCGCAGGTCAGAGATTGTCGGTGCGGGTTGATACAACGGTTGCGGAGGTTGCCGATGCGAGTCAAAGACCTGTCCGAGCGCGACCGACCGCGCGAACGGCTGATGGCTTCTGGTGCCGCCGCACTGGCGGACCGAGAGCTGCTGGCCGTCCTGCTCGGCTCGGGGTTCCGCGGGGCGAGCGCCCTCGACCTGGCCAGCCAAGTGATCGAGCACTGTGGAGATCTCGATGGGCTCGGCCGTTCCGACCCGCACCGGTTACTGGCCCTGCACGGCATCGGGCCGGCCAAGGCCGCGCGGGTGACGGCGGCCTTCCAGCTGGCGCGCCGGGCCGAAGCATGTCCTGAGCGTACGCGGATCACCAGCACGTCCGATCTGGCATACGCGTGTGAGCCGCTGGTGCGTGACTGCACCCAGGAGAGGCTGGTCCTGGTCGTGTGCGACACCGGCGGGCGGGTGTTGAAGCGGGCGGTGATGACGGAGGGCTCGAGTGATCACACCGTGATGCCCGTACGTGAGGTCATCACAGAGGTGCTCACGACCGGCGGGGCGATGTTCGGGCTTGCCCATAATCATCCCGGCGGGTCGCTGGAGCCGAGCTTGGATGACCTGGAGGCGACGGCGAGGATCATCGAAGCCGCACAGACCGTCGGGCTGCGGTTTCTCGACCACCTCATCATCACGGATGGAGCCTGGCGGCGGATTCCCACCTAAATCAATGGCAGCGCACATCAGGAGGTCGGCGCGCTGCAAAGGGAATGATCCTGGATATAGCGTCGAACCGTGGTTTTCCAAGGGATGCCCATGAGAATCTAATGGCGCGGGAAGGCCGTTATGGACGTCAGCCGGCCACAACTCGCCATGGCGTGGCACCATGCTCCTGGTAAGCACGGGGCCACGTCCATGGTCTTGCACGATCCGTTGAAGCCCATTCTCGCCATATTGGAGGATATGGAGGGTATGGGTGGACACATTTGGCTGGATCAGGCAAGACGCACGGTACGTCAGCGATGACGTCCCGAAACGGGTCATTTCCAACGGTGTCCGGTTCGCTTTATGCGATGGCAATGACGCGAACGGGGCGCTCGCCCGTACCTGCGCCACCGGCCGGGGACGTGTTTCCCGTCCGGTGGCGCGTGGGGGCAGCAGGTTGTGTTCGTCAGGTTGCACCCGTGGCCTTCACCAGGGGTCGCAACAGAAAGTCGGAGTCACCGGTTAGGGGCCCCTTCACTAAACGGTGCCTCAGGCGGCACACTGTTGTCTGCGGCCATCGCGATGATGTCCCTTGAACTGCGTCTTCAAGGGACCGCGATGGCCGTCACCATTTCCACCCCCTGCTCCAGCGCTGCGTCTCGGCGGTGGATGGGTGATCGGATCGCTCACGGGCCGCGATTCACGGGCCAGCGTCCGGTGGTCTATTGGCCGGCGTCCTGCTGTTCATGGACTGGCGCCCGGTGGTCTACGGGCCGAGGCCCCGGCGGTTCGTGAGCCGGCGTCCGGCGGTCTATGGGCTGGGGTCCCGACGCTGCTGGGCTGATGTCGATGGTTCACGAGCTGGCGTCCGGCCGTTCATGGGCTGGCGTCCGGCGGTTGATGGGCCGGCGCCCGCGCGTGCATGCCACATGCCGTGCCACGTCGCACCGGCACCCACCAGAATCAGCCACCGCAGCTGCTGTAGATGCCCAGGCGTTGTGCGAAATGCTCCGGGTGCTGCCGGCACTACCGTGGGTGCTGCAGGTGAGTGCTGCCAGGTGCTCTGCGGATGCTCGGTGCTGTTGGCGCTTTCACAACGGGTGCAGGCCCTTCCACCAGGGTGACTGACCACGCCTTTCTGCTGGGCGAGGATCTGGTCGTCCGCATCCCGCGGGCCGAGCGCTTCCTCGCGGACCTTGTCCAGGAGGCCGAGGTCATCCCGGTGGCTGTGAGCGCGGGTGCGGACGCCGCGTTCGTCGCCTTCGACCACACGTGCTCGGTGGTGGACGTGCCGTACGGGGACCTGCCGTACGGGGACCTGCCGTACGGAGACCTGCCGTACGGAGACGTGCTGTACATGGGTGCTGGACCAGGAGCACGACGAGGATCTCGCACGCCTCGACCTGTCCGTCGACCGCGCCGTCGGAGTCCTGCACCATATGCGACGAGAACTGGTCCGGCTGCACCGCGCACGCGGGACCGCCGAGCCGGAGCTGACGGCCGTCCCCGCGCAGGACAGCGCCGTAGACGGGCAGGTCCTCACCGAGGACCTTGACGCGGCCGACCGGCCCGCCACCGAGGCCGCCTGCTGACTGACCCTCTGGACCGGCCGCCTGCGAAGCAGCTCCCCGCTGGCCCGCCCCTCGTCCTGGTGCACGGCACCCACGCGCCGCAGAACCTGCTCATCTCTGCCCGGAAACGTCCTGTCTCAGCAGGATGTGCTGCAGGCGGTGAGGTGTCTGGGAGGACAGCATCTAACGATCTTCCGTAGAGGGGTGTGGCTTCTTTCCGCTCGGCCTCCCTTGCTCAGATCGGCGATGTGCGCCGGTCCGTCGTTCGGCGAGACCCATGAGGACCTTGGGCGCGTGTGGATCGCTGGCTAGGGCTGGTCTGGGGTGGACGCACGGGACGGCCCCAGGCAGCCCCGCCCTCGGCTTGGGTCTCAGTCGTGTTGGCTGTGGCTGGCATCGGGCTTGATCTCATTCCTTCTTGCCGATGTAGCTCGGCTGGCGTGGCTGGGCCGAGGGCGGCGGTGAGGCGGTGAAATGGACAGTTGAAATGTTTATAATCCGGGCGTGCTCGATCGTATGGGTCCCGTGCCGCTCTATCAGCAGGTCGCCGGCCTGATCCGTGGTCAGATCGAACATGGGGTGCTTCGACCGGGTGATGCCCTTCCGAGTGAGGCCGCGCTCGAGGAGCACTATGGCATTGCTCGGACGACTGCCCGTCGGGTCGCCAGGGAGTTGCGGGAGCGGGGGCTGGCGTACACGGTTCCGGGGGAGGGTACGTACGTCGGTCAGCCGGGCATTCCTCGCATACCAAGGAAGGTGCCTATATATCGGCGTATCGCTGGAGAAGTTGTCGAACGGATCCGGCGAGGTGAGATCCCGCCCAACTGTGCTATTCCCGGCGAGAAAGTGATGATACGGCAACATGGCGTCGCGAAGGTGACGGTGCGGCAGGCCGTCGCGCATCTGCGGGAGCAGGGGTGGGTCTTCACCGTGCCGTATAAAGGTACATTTGTGGCCGAACCGGAAAAGTGGCCCGGGAATCAGGGCTCTTGATTGCCCTGTCTTTGACGGGGGCGTTGGATAACCTTGTAGCGTGCCGAATCGCGAGGGCGAAACGTACCTATATCTCCAGATCAGCGAGGTCATCAAGGCACGCATCGTTGCCGATCTTGCGCCTGGAGATCTTGTGATCAGCGAGGCGGGGATCCAGCAGGAGTTCAAGGTCGCTCGTACGACCGCGCGCAGGGCGATTCGTGTTCTGCGCAACCAAGGGCTGGTGCACACGCGGCAAGGAGAGGGGACATTTGTCAACGCTCCCGGCCAGACCGGACCATCAGGCAGGCAGACGCCGTTCTATCGGTACATCGCCGATGAGCTGAGAAAGCGGATCAGAAGCGGCGACCTGGTGCCGAGTAAGCCGTTTCCGAGCGAGGTCGATCTGGTGCGCGAATTCCGTGCGGCGCGTGAGACCGTACGGCGGGCTCTTACGTTGCTCCGGGAGGAGGGGTGGGTGTACAGGATTCCGCATCGTGGCAGTTTCGTCGCCCCAGTGGAGCAGTGGCCGGTGTCGGAGTGACGCGGTAACGGCGTCATGAGTGAGGCGCTCTTCTGCCTGCCCATCCCTTTTATGCGGTTGGCCCGGCCCGTTCGTTCATCTGCAGGCTGACCCGTCCGTCGGCCTGTTGGTGCTTATGCGTGGGTACATCTCCCCGCCTGCGCGTCGATCCGTCGGTCCGTCTGTCCGCCTGCGCGTGCGTCCGTCGGTCCGCCTGCCTGTTCGTCCGCTTGCCCGTTGTCCGACCGGACGGTTGATCGCTCGGGTGGTGGAGCGGGCGGACGGCGGAGCGGGCGGACGGCGGAGCGGGCGGACGGCGGAGCGGGCGGACGGCGGAGCGGGCGGACGGCGGAGCGGGCGGACGGCCGGGTATATGTCCGAGTGGGCGCACCTGCCTCCAGGCGGGAAGGCTCACCATCAGCACGGCGGATGGACAAGCGGACAAGCAGGCGTTCCGGGCGGGTAGGCGAACATTCGGGCGCGCGAGCGGGTGACCGAAGAGCGCGTGAGCGGCTGGCCTAAGAGCGCGCGAACGGGTGATCAAAGGGCGGGCGAGCGGCTCACCGAAGGGAGGCGGAGGAGGCAACGGGTGCACGCCGAGGAGGAACACTCAGGGCGGCTGGGGCGTCAACGCGGCAGGTGACAGGGGTATCGGTCGGGCACCGTGTGCCTGGCTGATCCATGGTGGGACGTCTCTCTCGAATCGCCGAGACGGCGTCGCAGCAGCCCTGAGGCTGGGGCCGCAGACGGGTAGAGGGAACGGTCTCAAGCTTGTTCCATGGCGGGGCGTCTCTCAGGAACGGTGGCCGGGGGCTGGGTTCACACTGCCATCCCGGCGGGGCGGTGTCTCGGGCCCGTGAGCGGAGCGGCGTCACGTTTGCTCGGTGATCGACCTCTCCGACGAGCGTGCGGCGTCGCGGGTCGGGAAGCGAGAGCGGGGTTATGCAGGTGGGGCTGGATCACTGTTCGGCGATTCGTCTGCGCGCGACACGACCCGGTACCAGAGGCATACAACCGTGGTGCCGTGGCTTACTTCGTACCCCTGCTCCGCCCAGTAGCGGCGATGCGTTTCTCGCCAGTCCTCTGTTGAGCTGTACCCCTCGCCCTCCGCCTGGGCGAACTCCCAGGTCACTTCGGCGAACGGCGTCGGTTCGACTCGTGTGATCTCAATCTCCCCGGCGCGTTTTCCGGAGGAGTCCACCAGGACGAGTCTTTCCCCGACCTGCTCCAGGTCCTCGCCCTCGGCCTCGTAGTCGAGTGGCAGCAGGCCGGCTGTGGCCGTCTTGGTGCCCGACATGGTCAGGTCGGTGAGCCAGGTGCGGAGTTTGCCTGGAGTGCCCAGTTCGAGGACCCTGAGTCCGTCTATGCGCGGCCACATGAGGTCATCCTAGAAGTCGCCACATGATGGCATGTCATGGTGTGAGCGCCATCCGACAGTCCGTGGAACGCCGCTCGATGTCGTCCCAACTCCCGCCGCCGAAGCCAGCACAGATCTCTGCCGCGAGTGGACTTCCGCGGGCCGGCTGAGCTCACGGAGGTGGTCACTTCTGGACGCCGCGAAGGGCTGCTCTCCTGGGCTCGATCGGCTCTCGCCGCGCATCGGTCAGGTCGGAGGGTTCCGGTGGCGATCAGGTCGGGGGTCCCGGTGGGATTTCAACAGCATCCGGCCGCTCTGATCGCATTCGTGCCAGTCGTCACGTCGCCGTGCCGGACCTTGATGTGCTCGGACACGTGATGACGGTGGGCTCGCTTGAGGTGATTCCCGTGGTCGTCGGGCGACAGGGTCGCTAGAAGACGGGGATGATGTCCTCCGGGTCGATGAAGTCCACGGGGACTCCTTCCAGGTCCAGTTCGGGAATGGCAGGAAAGGCGATTCCCCACCGTTCGACGATGGCTCGGACGCGGGCCATCGCCACTCGCCAGTTCTCCGCCTGCTCCTCGTACGACAGCACCCCCAGCCCCGCCTCCCGCGCATGGTTCATGAGGACGCGATGGTTGGGCAGGAAGTAAGGGGGAAGCTCCCAGAAGCCCTCCGGCGGTTCCCAGAGGATCATGCTGAGAAAGACGAAACCGGCCCGCAGTTGCCGGGTGATCAACGTGCGGGTCGCGTCGGTGAGGCCGGGCCATTCGGTTTCGAGAATGGTCATGCAGATCTGCAGATGGCGTGACTCGTCGCGGCCGATCCGCTGGAACATCTCCCCGAACACGGGGTGCCCCGTGCCCGAGGCCATGCCTCTGAACAGGGTGGAGGCGGCCATCTCTCCCATCATGAAACTGGTGAAGAGAACGGGCAGCGAATACCTGCCCACGGCCGAGGTGTAGCCGGTCCAGTAGCGGCCGCCGTTGTGGTAGAGCCAGCCGATGTTGTTGTGCGCGGCTGCTTCGAGGTCGTCCGCCGGTGTCCAGTCGAGCGGGCCGCCCGGCCAGAGTTTGGCGATCGTACGCTGGCAGCATTCCTCGTGGTTCATCTCGTCGCGGGTGATCGAGAAGAAGCACTTCCTGACCGGATCCTCTTCGTGTTTCTCGAAGGCCTGGATGGTGGCGCGGGCGAACACCGCGGGCCCCGAGGCGTCGAAGTTCGCCAGGACCGCGAACCAGTACATGATGCCCAGGCGCTGCTCCCGCGTGAAGTCGTCTGCATTGAGGCCGTCCCAGGGCAGGTCGGCCGGGTTCCAGACCACGCGCTTGGACTTCTCGTATATGGCGGCGAGCTTCTCGGTCTCCACGCGCCATTCCATGGGATAGATATTCGGCTGCGGGATTTCCGGCGCCGGCCAGAATCCGCCTTCCGGGATCGTGAGGTCAGCCATGAGTGTGACACCTCCTCTCCCATCCTGCGGCGCGGCGTCACGGCTTTCAAGTACGGGCGCGCTGGGTGACGGCCACGCAGACCAGCACGGCCACGGCCGCGATCACGGTCGCCGGGCCGAAGCGCTCACCCATCAGGAACCAGGCCCACAAAAGGGTCAGGAGCGGCTGGGTGAGCTGGGTCTGGCCCGCTCTGGCGATGCCGCCTCTGGCCAGGCCCGCGTACCAGGGGATGAAGCCGAGGAACATCGAGATCGCCGCCACGTACGCGAGCCCGGCGACGGCCTCGGGGGTGATCGTGATCGGGGTGGTGAGGGCCAGGACCGCCGTCACGGGAGCCGTCACGGGAAGGGAGAGCACGAGGACGTGGGAGATGACCTGCCAGCCAGGGGTCTGCCTGGTCAGGCGCGCACCTTCGGTGTAGCCGACGGCCGCTGACAGCAGGGCCGCGACCAGGAGCAGGTCGGGCCAGGACGCGCTGCCCTGGCCCTGGATGAGGGTGAAGGCCGTGATGGCGACCGCGCCGGCCGCGCAGGCGGCCCAGAACAGCGGGCGGGGACGTTCCGAGGCTCTCAGTACGGCGCAGGCGGCCGTGGCGGCCGGGAGCAGGCCGATGACGACGGCGGAGTGGGCGGTGCCGGCGCCGAGAGCCAGAGCCAGGCCGCTGAAGACGGGGAAGCCGAAGACGACGCCGCAGGAGATCAGCGCGTACGAGGGCCAGTCGGCTCTGCGTGGCAGGAGTGGACGGCCGCCGGCCCGCAGGCAGACCAGGGCCAGCACGCCTGCCAGGGCGGCCCGGCCCACCGCGACGAGCCAGGGGTCGAAGCCTCGCATCGCGTAGACGGTGGCGGGGAAGGAACCGGAGAACGCCAGCACGCCCAGGAAGGCCAGGGCCGTCCCCCGGCGACGATCACGGCCACGGTCATGGCCCCGGTGGTCCCGCCCATGGTTCGGGTCCAGGTCCCGCCCATGGTCTCGGTCCAGGTTTCGCCCATGGTCCCGGTCCCGCCCCTGGTCCTGGTCCCGCTCATGGGCCTGGTCCTGCTCATGGTCACGATCCCGGTCACGGGAGTGGCGCCGGGAACGAGGCTTCCGCTGGGGCTCGCGTTGAGGCTGGGGCTGGGAACGGGGTCCCGACTGGGAACGGGGTCCCGGCTGGGGACGGGGTTCCGGCCGGAGCTCGCGTTGGGACTGGGACTGGGACTGGGGACGGGGCTCCGGCTGAGGTCCGTGCTGGGCCTGCGGTTGGGAACGGGGCTCCGGCTGCGGTTCGCGCCGGGTGTGCGGCTTGAGCTGGGGCTCGGACTCGACGTCCCGATGGGAGGCGGGCGGGGAATCGGGCTGGTGGTGGGAGTCGGGTCCGGGGAGCGCTACTGCGCCAGCGTCGATAGCGCTATCATCCGATCTCATGAACAACGATAGCAGTATCGCCCAGATCGCCGCGATACTGCGTGAAGAGGCCGAGCGGCTCGGGCCGGGGGCACGGCTGCCGTCCAGCCGGGAGATCATGCGCCGGCACAACGTCAGCCCCGTCACCGTCTCCAGGGCGATCGGGCAGCTCGCCGCCGAAGGGCGGGTGGTGACGCGGCCGGGCAGCGGCGCTTTCGTGGCTCAGCCTGTCTATCCGACACGGGACGCGGCCGACCTGTCCTGGCAGACCGTCGCGCTGGGCGATCGGGTGGTGGACGACGGGCCGATCACAGCCCTGCTGGGGACGGCCCCCGAGGGGGTGGTGCCGCTGACGGGCGGCTACCTGCGCCCTGGGCTGAGGCCGGACGAGCAGCTGGCCGCCGCGGCGGCGCGGGCCGTGCGCAGGCCGGGCGCCTGGGCCAGGCCGCCGCTGACGGGGCTGCCGGAGCTGCGGCGCTGGTTCGCCACGCAGGCCGGCGGGGACGTGACGGCGGCCGACGCCTTGATCGTGAGCGGCGGGCAGGCGGCACTCACGAACGCGTTCAGGGCGCTGGCCGCTCCCGGTACGCCCATCCTCGTCGAGACGCCCACCTATCCGGGGGCGCTGGCCGCGGCCAAGGCGGCGGGGCTGCGGGCCACGGCGGTGCCGATGGACCGGGACGGCGTGCGGCCCGAACTGCTGGCCGAGGCGTTCGCCATGACGGGGGCACGGGTGTTCTTCTGCCAGCCCACCCTGCACAATCCGACCGGCGCCACCCTGCCCGTCGAACGCCGCGAGCAGGTGCTGCAGGTGGCGCGGGCGGCGGGCGCGTTCGTGGTGGAGGACGACTACGCCCGCTACCTGACCGGGCAGGCGCCCCCGTCGCTGGCGTCGATGGACCGCGACGGCACCGTGGTGCACATCGGCTCGCTGACCAAGATCCTCGCGCCGAGCCTGCGGGTGGCGGCCGTGATCGCCCGTGGGCCCGCCGCGCACCGGCTGCGCGCCGCTCAGCTCGTGGAGTCGTTCTTCGTGGCGCGGCCGTTGCAGGAGACGGCGCTGGAGTTCGTGGGGTCGCCGGCCTGGCGGCGGCACCTCGCGGCCGTGTACGCCGAGATCATGATCCGCCGGGACGCGCTCGCGGCGGCGCTCGCCGAGCACATGCCCGCCGCCGAGCCGCATCTGCTGCCGATCGGCGGCATGCATCTGTGGGTACGGCTGCCGGCCGACGTCGACGAGGGCGCCCTGGTGGAGACGGCCAGGCAGAACGGCGTGCTGGTGAGCCCCGGCAGGATGTACTACCCGTCGGAGCCGCCGGGGCCGCGCATCCGGGTCACGCACATGGCCGCCGCCCACCTCGCGGAGCTGCGCGAAGGGGTCAGGCGGCTGGCCGAGGCCCTGACGTTCACCGGCGAGCGAGCCGCCCCATAGGTCCAGGTCAGGTCCAGGTGCGGGCGGGGATCCGAGGTCCGGGATCCAGGATCCGGGTGCGGGGTTCGAGTGCGGGCGCAGGCCCAGGCCAAGGTACAGGTTCAGGAACGGGTCCAGGTACGGGTCCGGGCTCAGTGGATCAGCCCAGTAGAGTGACGGCATGCCGTTGCCCACGGAGCTCGTACGAGACTTCGTGAACACCTTCGACGTCGAAGCCCAGGCGGACGAGCTGTCCTCCCCCGCCGACCTGGCCCTGTGGCTGCGCGAGCGCGGCCTGACGGGCCCGCGTGACCGCGCCTCCGACGACGACCTGCACACCGCCCACGCCCTGCGTGACGCCCTCAGAGCGGCGCTCGGACGAGGCCCGGCCCAGCACGAGCGCCCGGCCGAGCAAAGGCGAGCGGCCGAACGACAGCGACTGGCCGAACTGCCCCCGCTGCCCCTCCTCGTCACCCTCGGACCTGACGGAGGACCGCGGCTGATCCCAGCGGACGGCGGCGTGGCAGGCGGGCTGGCACGCATCGCCGCGGCGGTGGTGGCCGCGTCGTGGGACCGGCTCAAGGTGTGCGCCGAGGAGACCTGTCAGTGGGCGTTCATCGACTCGTCGAAGAACCGTTCCCGCTCGTGGTGTTCGATGCGGGTATGCGGCAACCGCACCAAGACGCGGGCTTACCGGGCGAGGAAGCGGGGTTCGCGTCGTCTCCAAGGCTCAAACACCGATACGGTGTAACTCGTGCCTTGTGGCATGGACGGCAGGCGAAGGAGCGGGCCGAGATGGCAGACGTAGGCGTCCGGGCGGCCCGGCGCGAGGATGTTCTCCAGGTTGCGAACACTCAGATCCGCGCCTGGCGCTACGGCTATCGGGACTTCCTCCCGGAGGGCCCACTCGAGCAGATGACCGGCGCGGCGGCGGAGAAGATGTGGCTGCGCCAGTGGGACGAGGCGATCGCCGCCCCGCCCTCCCCCATGCATCGGGTGCTGGTGGCGGTGGAGACGATCCTCGACACCGAGGGCTTTCCCGCGCTGGGCGCGGGCGGCGCGGGAGCCGCCCTGGTCACCCCGCGCGGCGGTGAGCGCGTGGTGGGCCTGGCCTCCCACGCCCCCGCGGAGGACCCCGACCTCGACCCCGGGGTGGCGGCCGAGATGCTGACGTTGCTGGTCGACCCGGACTTCGTCCGCAGGGGCCATGGCAGCCGGCTGCTCAACGCCACGGTCGACTATCTTCGTGACGACGGGTTCCGGCAGATCGTCACCTGGGTGTTCGCCGACAACTACGCGGTGCTCGGCTTCCTGGAGTCGGCCGGCTGGGGTGAGGACATGGCCGAGCGCGTCCTCGACATGGGCCGTCCGATCCGGATGGTCAGGCTCACCACCGACATCAGCTAGAGGTAGAAGCAGCACATGGCAACGCCCTCCCAATGGATCGCCGGCGCCCGCCCACGCACCCTTCCCAACGCCGTCGTGCCCGTGATGGTCGGCACCGGCGTCGCGATCGGCGAAGGCGGCTTCGTGTGGTGGCGGGCGGTGCTGGCCCTGTTCGTGGCGCTGTCGCTGCAGATCGGCGTCAACTACGCCAACGACTACAGCGACGGCGTGCGCGGCACCGACGACCAGCGGGTCGGGCCGATGCGGCTGGTGGGCTCGCGGGCGGCCACCCCGCGCGAGGTGCTGACGGCAGCTCTGGCCTGTTTCGCGCTCGCGGCGGTGCTGGGGCTCGTCCTGGTCGTCGCCACGCAGGCTTGGTGGGTGCTGCTGGTGGGCGCCGCGGCGATCGCCGCCGCCTGGTTCTACACCGGCGGCAAGCACCCGTACGGCTACCGCGGGCTCGGCGAGGTGGCCGTGTTCGTCTTCTTCGGCATCGTCCCCGTGATGGGCACGGCCTACGTGCAGACGGAGCACCTGAGCTGGGCGGCGCTGATCGCCTCGATCCCGGTGGGGCTGCTGTCGTGCTCGATGCTGGTGGTCAACAACCTGCGCGACGTCGGCACCGACGGGCAGGCGGGCAAGCGTACGCTGGCGGTGCTGCTGGGCGCCGAACGCACCCGTACGCTCTACGTGGCCTGCCAGGTCGTGCCGTTCGTCGTGGCGCTGGCGATGATCCCCATCACGCCCTGGGCGGCCCTGGTGCTGCTCGCGGCGCCGCTGGCGGTCTCCCCCATCAGGGCGGTGCTGAGCAAGGCGGTGGGTCCCGCCCTGATCGCGGTGCTGCAGCAGACGGGCAAACTGCAGATGGCGTACGGGCTCCTCTTCGCCGTGGGCCTGGCGATCGTCTTCTAGCCGTCTTCTACAGTGGGACGGTGAAGGATTTCATCGCCGGTCTGCCCAAGTGCGAGCTGCACCTGCACATCGAGGGCACGCTGGAGCCCGAGCTCAAGTTCGAACTGGCCGCCCGCAACGGGCTGGAGCTGCCGTACGCGACCGTCGAGGAGATGCGGGCCGCCTACACCTTCGACAGCCTGTCCTCCTTCCTGACGATCTACTACGAGGGCATGCGGGTGCTGCGCACCGAGCCCGACTTCTACGACCTGGCGATGGCCTACCTGCGCAGGGCCGCCGAGCAGAACGTCCGCTATGCGGAGATCTTCTTCGACCCTCAGGCGCACACCTCGCGCGGCGTGCCGTTCGACGTGGTGATCAGAGGGCTGCGGCGGGCGCTGCTGGACGCGCACGCCCAGCTCGGCGTGCGGGCCCAGCTCATCATGTGCTTCCTGCGGGACTTCCAGGCCGAGTACGCGATGGCGACGCTGCTGGAGTCGCTGCCGTACAAGGAGTGGATCGTCGGCGTCGGGCTCGACTCCGACGAGAAGGGCAACCCGCCGGCCAAGTTCGCGGCGGTCTACGAGCGGGCCAGGCAGGAGGGTTACCTGCTGACCATGCACTGCGACGTGGACCAGGACGACGCGATCGAGCACATCCGCCAGGCCGTCGAGGAGATCGGCGTCGACCGGATCGACCACGGCGTCAACATCCTCGAGGATCAGCGGCTGGTGGAGGTGGTGCTGGCCCGCGGCACGGGGCTGACCTGCTGCCCGGTGTCCAACGGCTACGTCACCGACTCGATGAAGGCCGAGGGCATCCGCAAGCTGATGGACCTGGGCGTGCGGGTGACGGTCAACTCCGACGATCCGGCCTACTTCGCCGCGTACGTACAGGAGAACATCGAGGCCCTGCACGACGCCCTCCAGCTCAGCCGCGAGGAGCTGGCGCGACTGCAGCGCAACGCCTTCGAGATCACCTGGCTGCCGCGCCACGTCAAGGACGCCTACCTGACAGAGATCGACGCCTACCTCTCGTGAGCGTCCCGCCGAACCGCTAGCCTGGAGGTCTCGAAGGCAAGGCCCCAGTGACTTCCGACGCAGCGATCGCGAGGGATCGTGGCAGATCGGCCCAGGGTGTCCACGGACATCGAGGAGTTCGAGCGGGCACTCGCTGAGTGCGTCGCCATCGCCGGACGGTCGGTGCCCGGAGCACCGATGCTGAGCGTCGTGCTGTGCTCCGGTGACGGGCCGCGGACCGCGGCCACCTCCCACGCGCGGGCCAGGCTGTTCGACGACCTGCAGACGGCCGTCGGGCAGGGGCCCGTCCTCGACACGATCGACAGCGGGCGGTCCGTGACGACCCGCGACCTGGCCGCCGACTCCCGCTGGCCGAAGTTCGCGCAGCAGGCGCCGGAGATCCGCACGGTGCACTGTGAGCCGCTGGAGTCGGAGGGAGCGCTGCTCGGCGCGTTCACGCTCTACTCAGGAGAGGACGGCCCGCCCGATGCCGTCACCCAGCTGAACGCCCGAGGGCCCGCCGCCGAACCGGACGCCGCCGGGTTCGGCGCCACGAGGCTCGCCATGCGGGTCAGCGCCGCCCACGTCGGCGTCCTTCACCGTACGGCGCTGGACACGGCCAGGATGCGCGACGTGGCGGACCAGCTCAAGGAGGCGCTCACCACCCGCGCGATCATCGACCAGGCCCTCGGCATCGTCATGGCGCAGCGCCGGTGCACCGCGCAGCACGCGTTCGAGCTGCTGCGTCACGTCTCGCAGGACAGGAACGTCAAGCTGCACCAGCTCGCCGCCTCCATCGTGGAGCAGGTGAGCGGCGAGCCGGCCCGGCGTTCCCGCTTCGAGGAGCCGCCCCAGCACGTCACCGGCCGCCCCGTCCGCGGCCGCTGAGGCCGGCCGCCGGGCACCGGCATCACGCGAGCGTCCACGCGCCGTCCAACCGCCCGACCCGCTAAGGCCGGCGGCGCATCACCACGCGCGGCGCGATCTCGATGCCGAGCTCCCGTTCGTGCTCGACCAGCGCCCGCAGTTGCGGCCCCCACTCGGCCTCGGGCACCGGGGTGAAGCCGTGCCGCGCGTACCAGGGCGCGTTCCACGGCACGTCGCGGTACGTCGTCAGCGTGACGCCCGGCGCGCCGGCCGCCCGCGCGTGGTCGACGACGGCCGTCACCAGCCGCCCGCCGATGCCCTGACGCATGCGCTCGGGACGCACGGCGAGCTGATCGAGATGGAGACTCCCGTCGACCCATCCGACCAGCGCGAACCCGTCGGGCGGCTCACCCTCGACCAGGACGGCGCCGGGGTCGGCGGCCTCCTCGATCATGGTGGTGCCGGGCGGGAAGACGATGCCCACCTGCTCGAACAGCCGGTCGGCGGCCAGCTCTATGGAGACCAGCCCGGGAAGTTCGTCCGCTCGCGCCCATCGCACCATGGCGACACGATCTCATTTTTCTGGCCGAGCTCGCCGCTCATATTAGGGTTGAAGATCGTAGGCCTGGCTGTGCGGAGCCGGGACCCTCTCCTCACGACGTGCCCACGGCCGAGTACGGTCGTGGGCACGTCGTGTGTACATCCATAGAACCCGTCAGAGGTCGAGCAGCGGCTCAAGGCCGATGGTCAGGCCGGGCAGCTCGCGCACCCGGCGCACCCCGAGCAGCACCCCCGGCGTGAACGCCGACCGGCTCATCGTGTCGTGCCTGATGGTGAGGATCTCGCCGTCGCCGCCGAGCAGCACCTCCTGGTGCGCGATCAGCCCGGACAGCCGCACCGCGTGCACGTGCACGCCGCCGACGTCCGCCCCGCGCGCACCGTCGAGGGCGGTGCTGGTCGCGTCGGGCATCGCGCCGGTCCCGGCCTTGGCCCGGGCCTCGGAGATCAGCTCGGCCGTACGCCGGGCCGTGCCGGAGGGCGCGTCGGCCTTGTTGGGGTGGTGCAGCTCGACGATCTCGGCCGACTCGAAGTAGCGGGCCGCCTGCGCGGCGAAGTGCATCATGAGCACGGCGGCGATGCCGAAGTTGGGGGCGATGAGGCAGTTGGTGCCGGAGCTCGCGGCCAGCCAGCCGCGCACGGTCTCCAGCCGGCCCTCGTCGAACCCGGTCGTGCCCACCACGGGGTGGACGCCGTGCCCGATCGCCCATTCGAGGTTGCCCATGACCACGTCGGGATGGGTGAAGTCGACCACCACCTCGGCGCCCTGGAGCCCCTCGATGGAGTCGTCCTTGTCGAGCGCGGCCACCAACTCCATGTCGGTGGCCGCCTCGACCGCCTTGCACACCTCGACGCCCACACGCCCCTGGGCGCCGAGCACACCTACCCTGATCACAGGGCGAGCCTATCCCAATCGGCGCGAACGCCCGTTCAGGCGATGGCGTCGGAGAAGTCCTTGTCGCCGTACGGGCCGATCACGGCCAGCGTGAGCGGCCGGTTGAGCACGTCGCGGGCGACCTCGGAGATCTCCTCAGGGGTGACGGACTCGATGCGGGCCAGCACCTCGTCGACCGACATCAGCTCGTCGTAGACCAGCTCGTTCTTGCCGATGCGCGACATGCGCGAGCCGGTGTCCTCGAGGCCGAGCACGAGCCCGCCGCGCATCTGCCCCTTGCCGCGCATGATCTCGTCGGCGGTGATGCCCTCGGTGACCACCCTGGACACCTCGTCCCGGCAGATCTTGAGCACGTCGTCGATCTTCGACGGCAGGCAGCCCACGTAGATGCCGAACTGGCCGGTGTCGGCGTAGGCCGAGGTGTAGCTGTAGGCCGAGTAGGCCAGGCCGCGCTTCTCCCTGATCTCCTGGAAGAGCCGGGACGACATGCCGCCGCCGAGCGCCGCGTTGAGCACGCCCAGCGCGAAGCGGCGGTCGTCGGTGCGGGACAGGCCGGTCGTGCCGAGCACCAGGTTGGCCTGCTCGGTGGGCCGGTCGAGCACCGCGAGGCCGGAGCCCGACGCGGCGCCGGGCCCGCTGGTACGCGGCGGCGCGAACTCGGCGGGGCCGGTCAGCGCCCCCGCCCGCTCGTAGGCCCTGGCCACCAGCTCGACGACCTCTTCGTGCCGGATGTTGCCCGCGACGGACACCACGGTGCAACGGGGCCGGTAGTAGCGGTGGTAGTACTCGGAGATCCGCTCGCGGCCGAGGGTGTTGATCGAGTCGACCGTGCCCAGGATGGGCCGGCCGATCGGCGAGTCGCCGTAGAGCGCGGCGGCGAACTGCTCGTGCACCACGTCGGAGGGATCGTCGTCGTGCATGGCGATCTCTTCGAGGATCACGCCCCGCTCGGACTCGACGTCCTCGGCGGTCACCAGCGAGCTGGTCACCACGTCGGCGAGCACGTCGACCGCGACCGGCAGGTCCTCGTCGAGGACCCGCGCGTAGTAGCAGGTGTACTCCTTCGCGGTGAAGGCGTTGATCTCACCGCCGATGCCCTCGATGCTGGCCGAGATCTCCATCGCGTCACGCGTCGGCGTGCCCTTGAACAGCAGGTGTTCGAGGAAGTGCGTGGCCCCCATGTGCTCGGGGGCCTCGTCACGCGAGCCGATGCCGACCCACATGCCGACCGCGACGCTGCGCACGGTCGGCATGGTCTCGGTCACCACGCGCAGCCCACCCGGGAGGACGGTGCGCCTCACCACCCCGGCTCCGTCCTTGCCGGGGTGGAGCGTGGTCGTCGTCACGAGTTCCGGTCGTCTCCATCGGAGCGGGTGTTGCGCACGCGGGTGCGGGTGCGCCGGGGCCGCTCGGACCGCTCCTCGGCGGCCGGGGCCGCGTCGGACGGGGCCGGAGCGTCGGAGGTGTCGCCGTCGGCGCCCCTGGCCTCCTTCTCGGCGGCCTCCTTCTCGATGACCTCGACCGGCACCAGGGAGAGCTTGCCCCGGCCGTCGATCTCGGCGATCTCGACCTGGATCTTCTCGCCGACGCCCATGACGTCCTCGACGTTCTCGATCCGCTTGCCGCCGTGCAGCTTGCGGATCTGCGAGACGTGCAGCAGGCCGTCCTTGCCGGGCATGAGCGAGATGAACGCGCCGAACGCGGCGATCTTCACGACCGTGCCCAGGTAGCGCTCGCCGACCTCCGGCATGTGCGGGTTGGCGATCGCGTTGATCGCCGAACGGGCGGCCTCGGCGGCGGGCCCGTCGGTGGCGCCGATGTAGATCGTGCCGTCGTCCTCGATGGTGATCTCGGCGCCCGTGTCGTCCTGGATCTGGTTGATCATCTTGCCCTTCGGGCCGATGACCTCGCCGATCTTGTCGACCGGGACCTTGATGGTGATGATGCGCGGCGCGGTCGGGTTCATCTCCGCCGGGGAGTCGATCGCCTCCTGCATCACGTCGAGGATCGCCAGGCGGGCGCCCTTGGCCTGCTTGAGCGCGCCGGCCAGCACGCTGGCGGGGATGCCGTCGAGCTTGGTGTCGAGCTGCAGGGCGGTGATGACGTCCTTGGTGCCGGCGACCTTGAAGTCCATGTCGCCCATGGCGTCCTCGGCGCCGAGGATGTCGGTCAGCGTGACGTACTCGTCACCCTCGCCGATCAGGCCCATCGCGATGCCCGCGACCATCTCCCTGAGCGGCACACCGGCGTCGAGCAGCGCCATGGTGGAGGCGCAGACCGACCCCATCGAGGTGGAGCCGTTGGAGCCGAGCGCCTCGGAGACCTGCCGGATGGCGTAGGGGAACTCCTCGCGCGTGGGCAGCACCGGGATCAGCGCCCGCTCGGCCAGCGCGCCGTGACCGATCTCGCGGCGCTTGGGCGAGCCCACCCGGCCGGTCTCACCGGTGGAGTAGGGCGGGAAGTTGTAGTTGTGCATGTAGCGCTTGGTCCGCTCGGGGTTGAGCGTGTCGATGACCTGCTCCATGCGCAGCATGTTGAGGGTGGTGATGCCCATGATCTGGGTCTCACCGCGCTCGAACAGGGCCGAGCCGTGCACCCGGGGCACCACGTGGACCTCGGCCGACAGGGCGCGGATGTCCTTGGTGCCGCGGCCGTCGATGCGGATGCCCTCCTTGACGACCCGCTCGCGCATGAGCTTCTTCATCACCGAGCGGAACGCGCCGGAGATCTCCTTCTCGCGGCCCTCGAACTCGGGCAGGAGCTTCTCGGCGGCCAGCGCCTTGACCTTGTCGAGCTCGTTCTCGCGCTCCTGCTTGCCGGCGATGGTCAGCGCGGCGGCCAGCTCGGTCTTGATCGCGGCTTCGACGGCGTTGAGCACGTCGTCCTGGTATTCCAGGAACACCGGGTATTCGGCCGTCTCCTTGGCCGCGACCTGCGCGATGCGCGACTGCGCCTCGCAGAGCACCTTGATGAAGGGCTTGGCGGCGTCGAGGCCCTGCGCGACGGTCTCCTCGGTGGGCGCGACCGCGCCCTCGGCGACCAGCTTGAGCGTGTCCTTGGTGGACTCGGCCTCGACCATCATGATCGCGACGTCGCCGTCGTCGAGCACGCGGCCCGCCACGACCATGTCGAACGTGGCCCGCTCCAGCTCGTGGTGCGTCGGGAAGGCCACCCACTGGCCGTCGATCAGCGCGACGCGCACGCCGCCGATCGGGCCGGAGAAGGGCAGGCCGGCCAGCTGCGTCGACAGGGACGCGGCGTTGATCGCGACCACGTCGTAGAGGTGGTCGGGGTTGAGCGCCATGACCGTGGCGACGACCTGGATCTCGTTGCGCAGGCCCTTGACGAACGACGGGCGCAGCGGCCGGTCGATCAGCCGGCAGGTGAGGATGGCGTCCTCGGAGGGACGGCCCTCACGGCGGAAGAACGAGCCGGGGATGCGGCCCGCAGCGTACATTCGCTCTTCGACGTCGACCGTGAGCGGGAAGAAGTCGAACTGTTCCTTCGGGGACTTCGACGCGGTGGTGGCGGACAGCACCATCGTGTCGCTGTCGAGATAGGCGACGGCGGAGCCGGCCGCCTGGCGCGCGAGGCGACCGGTCTCGAACCGGATCGTGCGCGTGCCGAATGAGCCGTTGTCTATGACGGCTTCAGCGGTGTGGACACCCTCCACGGGGGACCTCCTTGTGGTCGGTCTCCCGCGCCCTTTTCTCACCGGCACCCTCGTTAGGTGCAGCGCCGGTCTTCGATCGAAGCGCCCGGTCAAGTGTGTTTGTTACCGGAAGCCACTACCGAGGACCGGCCCGCAGGCGTCGCGGGTCGCATGGTGCTGAGCGGACGCGGGGGCTGTGTGTCTCGGATCTTCAGTTGTACGTCAAGCGCGGGGCGGTTTTCATCTCGCCACGCGTCCTGACCGTATGGGGTCCTACCCCATATGAGAAGGGAGCGGCGCGGACGCCGCTCCCTTTCAGACTATCGGCGCAGGCCGAGCCGCTCGATGAGCGTACGGTAGCGCTGGATGTCGACCTTCTGCAGGTACTTCAGCAGGCGGCGCCGGCGCCCGACGAGCAGCAGCAGACCACGACGGCTGTGGTGGTCGTGCTTGTGCGTCTTCAGGTGCTCGGTCAGCTCGCTGATGCGCTTGCTGAGCAGCGCGATCTGCACCTCGGGCGACCCGGTGTCGCCGTCGGCCGTCGCGTACTCCTCGATGATGGTCTTCTTGGCAGCGGTGTCGAGGGACACGGCTCTCCTTCGATCTACGGACACGCGCGAATGTGATGGAAGCGCGAACGACCGTGCGTGCCTACAGTCGCCGCGTGAAGGCCGTCATGGGCAGCGCGCAGCACCGCCGCTACAGAGCCGACATGCAAGGCTACCACCAAGCGTCCGGTGCTCGGGGCAGGTCGTGGCGCGGCCCCGCGTAGGGGGGCCGGCGCGGGTCAGGACCCAGGTCAGGGCTCGGGTGCGGGCGCGGGTCAGCTCGTCAGGCGGCGGGTGGCCTCCACGTCGGCGTGGATCTGGTCGATCAGCGCCTCGATCGAGTCGAAGCGGGTGTTGCCGCGCAGCCGCGCGGCGAACTCGACGGCCACGTGCACGCCGTAGAGCTCCAGGTCGTCGCGGTCGAGCGCGTACGCCTCCACCGTGCGCGGCACGCCCTCGAACGTCGGGTTGGTGCCGACCGAGATCGCCGCCGGCCAGCGCTCCCCCTCGTAGAGGGCGGGCAGGTTGGCCACCGGGACACACTCCAGCCAGCCCGCGTAGACCCCGTCGGCCGGGATCGCGGTGTGCTGCGGAGTCTCGACGTTGGCGGTGGGGAAGCCGAGCTGGCGCCCGCGCTGGTAGCCGCGGACGACGACGCCCTCCACCCGGTGCGGCCGGCCGAGCTGCCGCGCGGCGGCCTCCACGTCTCCGGTGACGAGCCGCTCGCGGATCGAGGTGGCGGAGACGTCGTCGAGGTGGGGCACGGTCTCGACCTCGAAGTCGTATTTGTCGCCCAGCGTCCTCAATATCTCGACATCGCTGCTCGCGTCCTGGCCGCCGAACGTGAACCGCTCCCCCACCACGACCACCGCCGCCCGCAGCCGCTCGGCCAGAACGCTCTGCGCGAACTCGCCAGGACCCCCGCCCGGCGGACCGGCCCCGAACGGCACCACGTCGACCTCGTCGAAACCGAGCCCGGTGAGCAGCTCCGCCCTGCGCCGCGGGCCGGTCAGCACCTGCGGCCGCGCCCCGGGCCGTACGGCCTCGTCGGGGCGCTCGAAGACGACGGCCACGGCGCGCAGCCCGCGCTCACGGGCGACGGCGACGGCCCGCTCGGCCACCCGACGGTGCCCGCGGTGAACCCCGTCGAACACGCCGATGGTGACGACAGACCTCTCCGAACCCTGCACGCCCCGGCCCCATTCGCTCGTTCCCGCATCAACGCGTACAAGCCTGCCATGCGCGTCGGCATTCCCTCCAACCGAGGGGACTATCATCGGGCATCATGCCTCGTTACGCGCTACTGATCCTGCCTGCCTTCAACCGGGTCTACGGAGAGAGCTCCGTCCGGCTGACCCGTAACGAGCTGGCCGTCTTCAGCGCGCGGGCCCTCGCCGCCGAGGTGCTGAGCAGCGAGGAGACGCGGATCGGCGGCGTCCCCTATGTGACCTTCGAGACGGCGAGCCCGCTGAGCGACGCGGACGTGGCGCTGCTGTCCGACCTGTCCTCCGTCTACGCCGTCTTCGGGCTGGAGGGCGAGCTGCTCAGGCCGCTGGCCATGCGTCCGCGCGACCGGCTCAGCAGCGACCTGATCACGATCCAGAAATACGCCGGCAAGACCAACGAGCACTTCACCAAGCTGCTGCTCAACGTCACGGCGCTGGCCCGCGACGAGGGGATGGGCGGGAGGTTGTCGGTGTTCGACCCGATGTGCGGGCGCGGCACCACCCTCAACCAGGCCCTCACGTACGGCTACGACGCCTACGGCATCGACGTGGACGGCAAGGACTTCGAGGCCTACACCGGCTTCGTCAAGACCTGGCTGCGCAACAAGCGGCTCAAGCACACCGCGGAGACCGTGCCGGTGCGGCGCGAGCGGGCCCTGGTCGGCCGCCGGTTCAACGTCACCTTCGGGCTGTCGAAGGAGGCGGTCAAGGCCGGCGACACGCAGCGCCTGACCGTGGTCAACGCCGACACCCTGAAGAGCCGCGACTTCTTCCGGCCGCGCTCGTTCGACATCGTGGCGACCGACGCGCCGTACGGCGTCCAGCACGGCAGCAAGGGCGGCGGCGGGCTGTCACGCAGCCCGCTGGAGCTGCTCGGCCGGGCCGTGCCGGTCTGGGCCGAACTGCTGCGCCCCGGCGGCGCGATGGGCATCGCCTGGAACACCTACGGCGGCAAGAGCTCCGAGCTGGCCAGGATCCTCACCGACGCGGGCCTCGACGTGATGGACTACCCCGACTTCGAGCACTGGGTGGACCAGGCGATCGTCCGCGACATCATCGTGGCCCGCAAGCCCCGCTGACCGCCGGGCGGCGGAACGTCCGTCAGCGGGCGTCAGCCGACGAAGACGGCGAGCGGCCTGGCCGTCCTGCCCTGCTCCTCCACCAGCGCCAGCAGCTCACCCTCGGGCCCGAACACCCCGATCGGCCCCGCGCCCAGCCCGGCGGCGGGCAGCCGGCCGCCGTGCCCGATGACGCGGGCCTCCTCGGCCGTGACGTCCCTGCGCGGGAACGCCGCCGTCACGGCCTCGCCGATCGGCAGGATCACGCACTCCTCGGTCAGCTGGTCGATGCTCCTGGCCAGGGACAGGTCGTACGGGCCGACCCGGGTGCGGCGCAGCCGCGTCAGGTGACCGCCGACCCCGAGCCCGGCGCCCAGGTCGCGGGCCAGGGCGCGGATGTAGGTGCCGCTGGAGCAGGTCACGACCGCGTCCACGTCCACCACGTCGCCCTCGGCCCTGATGTCGAGCACGCCGAACTCGCGCACGGTGACGGGCCTGGCGGCCAGCTCGACCTCCTCGCCCGCCCGCGCCTTCTTGTAGGCCCGCTGGCCGTTCACCTTGATCGCGCTGACCTGCGGCGGGATCTGCATGATCTCCCCGGTCAGCGCGGCGACGCCCTTGTGGATCTCGCCGGGGGTGACCCCCGCCGCCGAGGCCGTGGCGGTGACCTCGCCCTCGGCGTCGTCGGTGTTGGTGCCGACGCCGAGCCGGATCGTGGCCTCGTAGACCTTCTCGGTCAGCGTCAGGTGCCCGAGCAGCCTGGTCGCCTTCTCCACGCCGACGACCAGCACGCCGGTCGCCATGGGGTCGAGCGTGCCGGCGTGCCCCACCTTGCGGGTGCCGGCCAGGCGCCGCATCTTGGCGACCACGTCGTGGGAGGTCCACTCGCCGGGCTTGTCGACGATGATCAGACCGCTCTCGGCCATCAGGAGACCTTCCTCAGCTCATGCCGGAACTTGGCCATGGTCTCCTCCACGGTGTCGTGGGAGGTGTAGCCGGCGGCCTGGTGGTGGCCGCCGCCGCCGAGCGCCGCGCACACGGCCGCCACGTCGACGGTGCCCTTGGATCGGGTGGACACCTGCCAGTCGCCCTGGTCGTCCTCTTTGAGCACGACCGCGACCTCGGCCTCGTCGGTGCGGCGGACGATGTCGATGAGCCCCTCCAGTTCGGAGTACGGCAGCCCGTGCGCGGCCCGGTCGACCCGGGTCACGTACGTCCACACCAGGCCACCCGCCGGCCCGTGCTCCAGCGTGACCCGCTCCAGCGCCCCGGCCAGCACCTTGAGATAGCCGAACGGCGAGCGGTCCCACAGCTCGCGGGCGATCTCGTCGGTACGCAGCCCGGTCGCCACGAGCCTGGCCGCCATCTGGTGCACGGCGGGCGTGGTCGAGGAGTAGCGGAAGGAGCCGGTGTCGGTCACCAGGCCCGCGTACAGGCAGGTGGCGATGTCACGGTCGAGGCGGCCGCCGAGCCGGTAGACGAGCTGCTCGGCCAGCATGGCCGTGGCCGCCGCCTGGGCGTCGATGAGGCTGAGCGTGCCGAAGCCGGCGTTGGACGGATGGTGGTCCACCACGACGAGCTCGCGCGCCATGGCGGCGTTGGTGCCGAGCAGGCCGAGCCGCTCGAACGTCGAGGAGTCGAAGACGATCATCAACTCGGGCGCGGCGGGGTAGGCCTCCGGCGGCACCAGCATGTCCTGGCCCGGCAGGAAGCGCAGCAGCCGCGGCACCGCGAACTGCCGGTCGCCGAAGGAGGCCACCACGCGCTTGCCCATCGAGCGCAGCACGAACGCGACGGCCAGCATCGAGCCGAGCGCGTCGCCGTCGGGGGTGACGTGGCAGGCCAGCGCGACCTCGTCGGCCTGCCCGATCAGGTGCAGCGCCCGGTCCCACGACGTGGCGGGGATGGGGCAGTCGTCGCCCTGCCCCGCCTCCACCCGGGCCGGTCGGCCGGCCCGGTCGCGAACGTCGGGCGTCACGCCTGCTCTTCCCTGGCGACGTCGGCGCGCTCCTCCGCTTCCTCTTCCTCGTCCGGCTTCCGGTAGGGGTCGGGCTCGCCGGCGTAGGAAGCGGTCTCGGCCTGCCGCGCCACCTCGGCGTCACGGGCCCTGGCCGCGTTGATCAGGTCGTCCAGGTGCCGCGCGCTGTCGGGCAGCGGGTCGTGCTTGAACGTCAGCGTCGGGGCGAAGCGCACCCCGGTCTGGCGGCCCACCTCGGAACGGATGATCCCCTTGGCGCTTTCGAGGGCGGCGGCGCTGTCGGCCCGCTCGGCGTCGGAGCCGAACACCGTGTAGAACACCGTCGCGTCGCGCAGGTCGGCGGTGACGCGCGTGTCGGTCACGGTCACGAAACCCAGGCGCGGATCCTTGATCCGGCGCTCCAGCATCTCGGCGACGATCTGCTGGATGCGGTCCGCGAGCTTGCGCGCTCGTGCGGCATCCACCATGTTCGCTCCCCCTCACGCACGACCTGGCCGTGCAGTCGTTCAATCTTCGTCGTTGTAGAGCCGGTGCCGGGCCGACAGCAGCTCGATCTCGGGGCGGAAAGCCACCATCCGCTCGCAGGCGTCCAGCACCTCTTTGCAGTTACCCGCGGAAGCGGAGACCACCGCGACGCCGACCTCCGCTCTGCGGTGGAGGTCGAGATGGCCGGTTTCAGCCACCGCGATGCTGGGATAACGGCGCTGCAGCTCGGCGATCAGAGGCCGGATGACAGAGCGCTTCTGCTTCAGCGATCTGACGTCGCCGAGCAGGATGTCCAGGGTGAGAGAACCCACATACATCGTTGCTGACCACCGCTTGACCTGGTGAGGTGGACGCACGCCCGGCCTGCTGCGGTGGGGACCAGGCCAGGGCGTGCGAGAGGCGCCCGGCGGATGTCCCGCCGGGCGCCCGGCCGCGTATCACACGCGCGGCTTCTCCCGCATTTCGAACGTCTCGATCGTGTCGTCGATCCTGATGTCGTTGTAGCCGACACCGATACCGCACTCGAAGCCCTCGCGGACCTCGGTGGCGTCATCCTTGAAGCGACGCAGGGACGAGACGGTCAGGTTGTCCGCGATGACGACGCCGTCGCGGATCACCCTGGCCTTGCTGTTGCGGACGATCACGCCGGAGCGGACCAGCGAACCGGCGACGTTGCCGATCTTCGGCACCTTGAAGACCTCGCGGACTTCGGCGGTGCCCATCTGGACCTCTTCGAACTCGGGCTTGAGCATGCCCTTGAGCGCCGCTTCGATCTCCTCGATCGCCTGGTAGATGACCGAGTAGTAGCGGATGTCGACGCCCTCGCGCTCGGCCAGGTCGCGCGCCCGGGGCTCGGGCCGGACGTTGAAGCCGATGATGACCGCGTTGTCGTCGGCGACGGCCAGGTTGACGTCGTACTCGGTGATCGCGCCGACCGCGCGGTGCAGGACTCGGAGCCTGACCTCGTCGCCGACGTCGATCTTGAGCAGGGCGTCTTCCAGGGCCTCCACCGAACCGGACACGTCACCCTTGATGATGAGCTTGAGCTCGTCGACGCGGCCCTTCTCAAGGTCGCTGAACAGCTCTTCGAGGGTGCGGCGACGGCTCGACTTCGCCATGTCGGCGCTGCGCTTGCGCGCCGCGCGCTGCTGGGCGATCTGCCGGGCCATCCGGTCGTCGGTGACCACGATGAAGTTGTCACCGGCGCTCGGCACGGCCGTCAGACCCATCACCAGGACCGGACGCGACGGCGTGGCCTCCTCGACCGCGTCGCCGTTGTCGTCGAGCATCGCCCGGACGCGGCCGAAGGCCTCGCCACAGACGATCGAGTCGCCGACGCGCAGCGTGCCGCGCTGGACCAGGACGGTCGCGACGGGGCCGCGGCCCTTGTCGAGGTGTGCCTCGATCGCGATGCCCTGGGCGTCCATCGTCGGGTTGGCGCGCAGGTCGAGCTCGGCGTCCGCGGTCAGCAGGATGGCCTCGAGGAGCTGGTCGATGCCCGTGCCGTTCTTCGCCGAGATGTCGACGAACAGCGTCGAGCCGCCGTATTCCTCCGCCACCAGGCCGTACTCGGTGAGCTGGGCCCTGACCTTGTTGGGGTCGGCGCCCTCCTTGTCGACCTTGTTGACCGCGACCACGACCGGCACCTCCGCCGCCTGGGCGTGGTTGAGTGCCTCGATGGTCTGCGGCTTCACACCGTCGTCGGCCGCGACCACCAGCACCGCGATGTCGGTGGACTTGGCGCCTCGGGCACGCATGGCGGTGAACGCCTCGTGACCCGGGGTGTCGATGAAGGTGATCCTGCGGTCTTCGCCCTCGTGCTCGGCCGAGACCTGGTAAGCGCCGATGTGCTGGGTGATGCCACCCGCCTCGCGCGCCACCACGTTGGTCTTGCGGATGGCGTCGAGCAGCTTGGTCTTACCGTGGTCGACGTGACCCATGACGGTCACGACCGGCGGACGCGCGGCCAGGTCGGCCTCGTCGCCCTCGTCCTCGCCGAACTCGATGTCGAAGGCCTCGAGAAGCTCGCGGTCCTCCTCCTCCGGGCTGACGACCTGGATGTTGTAGTCGAGCTCCTGGCCGAGGAGCTGCAGCGTCTCCTCGTTGACCGACTGCGTGGCGGTCACCATCTCGCCCAGGTGCAGCATGATCTGCACCAGCGAGGCGGGGTTGGCGCCGATGCGGTCGGCGAAGTCGGACAGCGACGCGCCGCGCGGCAGCCGGATCGTCGCGCCGTTGCCACGAGCGACCTGGACGCCACCGATCGCCGGCGCCGACATGTTGTCGAACTCCTGGCGCCTCTGCCGCTTGGACTTACGGCCACGCGCGGGACGGCCGCCGGGACGCCCGAAGGCTCCCGCGGTGCCGCCGCCACGGCCGCGGCCACCGCCGCCGGGACGACCGCCGAAGCCGCCGCCACCACCGGGACCACCGGTGCCGGTGCGCTGGCCGGTGCCGCCGCCACCCGGGCGACCGGCGAAACCGCCACCGCCACCACCGGGACGGCCGCCACCGCCACCGCCGGGACGGCCACCGCCGCCACCGCCGCCGGGACGGCCACCGCCGCCACCGCCGCCGGGACGACCGCCACCGCCGCCGCCACCTCCGGGACCGGAGGGACGACCCTGCGGCATCATCATCGGGTTGGGCCGCGGGCCACCAGGACGGGGACCACCGGCACCAGGACCGGGACGCGGGCCGCCGGTGGGCGGTCCAGGACGCGGACCGGCGCCGCCGGGCCTGCCCTCGCCGCCGCCACGACCCTGCGGCGGACGCGGCATCGCGCCGTCGCGCGGCGGACCGTCACGACGCTCACGCTGGCCGGGGCCGCCACCGCCCTCGCGGTTGCCGCCAGGACGCGGCGGCCGGGACTGGCCCATGCCACTGGCGTTGGACGAGAACGGGTTGTTGCCGGGACGCGGACCACGCGGGCCGGGCTTGGGACCCGGTCCTGGACGCGGTCCACCGCCGCCGCCGGGACGCGGGGCCTGCTGCTGGCCACCGCCGCCGCCCTGGGCCCCGGAACGGGGCGCGGGGCCGGGCCTGGGGCCCGGACGAGGAGCGGGACCGGGCCGCGGGCCCGGAGCGGGACGAGCGGACTGGCCGCCCTCCTGACGAGCGGGCGCGCCGCTCTCGAAACGCGCCTGCGGAGCCCCCGACGTCTCGCCGCGGGCGGCCTCAGGCTGCTGCTCGGGCTGGTGCGGCATCGCCACCGGCGGGCGCGGCTGCGCGCCGCCACCGGCGGGGCCCCCTGCGGGGGCGGGACGCGGACCGGGCTTCGGGCCCGGACGCGGGGGGGCGGGAACCGGCGCCTGACCGGCGCCGTTGGCGGCCTGGCCATCGGCCGGCCGCGGCGCAGCCCTTGGCGGCTGCGGCTTGTTGGACGGCTGACCGCCGCCTCTGGAGGGGCCGCCCTTGGACGCCCCCAACGCTTCGGTGAGCCTGCGGACCACCGGCGCCTCGATGGTGGAGGACGCCGAACGGACGAACTCCCCCATCTCCTGGAGCTTGGCCATGACGACCTTGCTCTCTACGCCGAACTCCTTAGCGAGCTCGTATACCCGGACCTTCGCCACTGCACTCCCTTACTCGGCCCGGGAGGCTGGCTATGCCGTCCGGACCGTCGCTACCTTGACGTCTTCATCGCCGCGTGCTCATCAGGCGCTCATAGCAATCTGACTCCGCCCATCAACTCGGCGTCCTACATGACATTTCGTGGTTCTCCTTCTAGTTGCGCCCGTACGGGCGACACGTCAAGCGGCCCCGGCACGCGGAACGCGCGCGGAAACGCTCGACGCCGCTCGGCGAGCTCCAGACAACTCAAGGACGGATGCAGCGATGCACCGCGACCTGGAAGCCGTCCTCGCAGGTCGGGGACCACTTGATCCTCGACCCGCACCAGTCGGAGCAGCTCGGACTTAGCCGTGCGAACCCTGCAGCCCACACAGGTGCGCTGTGGGACCGCGTGGCCACCATATTCCAGCTTACCGTGTTGACGCATCTACGGAACCGGCGGCGTCCTCGGCTTGGGTGTCGGGCCGGATGTCGATCCGCCATCCCGTCAGTCGCGCGGCGAGCCGGGCGTTCTGCCCCTCTTTGCCGATGGCCAGCGAGAGCTGGTAGTCGGGCACGGTCACCCGCGCGACGCGTCCGTCGAGATCGAGAACCTCGACATGCGAAACACGTGCGGGCGACAGGGCATTCCCCACGAACTCGCCGGGATCCTCCGACCAGTCGATGATGTCGATCTTCTCGCCGTGCAACTCGGTCATCACGTTGCGGACCCGCGAGCCCATCGGCCCGATGCAGGCGCCCTTGGCGTTGACGCCGGGCTTGCGCGACCTGACCGCGATCTTCGTCCGGTGGCCGGCCTCGCGGGCGACCGCGGCGATCTCCACGGTGCCGTCGGCGATCTCCGGCACCTCCAGCGCGAACAGCTTCTTCACCAGCCCGGGGTGGGTGCGCGACAGGGTGACCGACGGGCCCTTGTGGCCCTTCTTCACCTGCACCACGTAGGCGCGGATGCGCTCGCCGTGCGTGTATTCCTCACCCGGGACCTGCTCGGCGTGCGGCAGCACGGCCTCGATCTTGCCGAGGTCGACCAGCACCACCCGCGGGTCCTTGCCCTGCTGGATCACGCCGGAGACCAGCTCGCCCTCGCGGCTGGCGAACTCGCCGAAGTTGATCTCGTCCTCGGCGTCGCGCAGCTGCTGCAGGATGACCTGCTTGGCGGTGGTCGCGGCGATCCGGCTGAAGTTGCCCGGTGTGTCGTCGAACTCCCTGACGACCTCGCCCTCGTCGTCCAGCTCCGCCGCCCAGATCGTGACGTGACCGCTGCTGCGGTCGAGCTCGGCCCGCGCCTTGGGGGCCGCGCCCTCGGTCCGGAAGTACGCGATCAGCAGCGCGTCCTCGATCGCCTTGACGACCAGGTCGAAGGAGATGTCCTTCTCCCGCTCCAGGCTGCGCAGGACGCTCATGTCGATGTCCACGACGGCTCCCCCTTAGCCTTCGTCGCCGTCGACGTCGTCGAAGCGGCGGAACTCCACCTGCACCCGTCCGCGGGTCAGGTCCTCGTAGTCAATCCTGCGCGCCGCGCCCTCGACGTCGAGGTCGACGCCGGCGTCGTCGGCGGTCATGATGCGGCCCTCCACCACGGTGCCGTCTCGCAGCTCGGCCTTCACCAGCCGTTTCGCCGCGCGGCGCCAGTGGCGCGGCTCGGTGAGCGGGCGGTCGACGCCGGGCGAGGAGACCTCGAGTGTGTAAGCGGCCTGGCCCATCGCGTCGGTGTCGTCGAGGGCCGTGGAGACGGCCTGGCTGACGTCGGCCACGTCGTCGAGGCTGACACCGCCGTCGCGATCGACGATCACCCGCAGCAGCCGTCTCTTGCCTGCCTGGGTGACCGTGATGTCCTCCAGATCGAGGCCCTCCGCGCTGACCACGGGCTCCAGGAGCTTCATCAGGTGGTCGCGGGGTGATGCGCTGCCCATATCGACCTCCCCTATTGTCATGTCTCAGCCGGGCGGACCTCGCCACTGGCTCTCCGCCGTCTGGCCGCTCAGCCAGCGACGACAGTTGACACCCTATCCGTATGAGGGCACAGAAAGAGCGCCACTCGTCACGGTCGAATGGCGGGTCGAACGACGGAGCGTCGCCGGACGGCGATCCCGGGCACTGGCCGTACGATGCTAGCGAGGTCCGCGACAGGGGTCAGAGACAAGTGGAGGTTCGAGTCCGTGCGCCCGGTTCAGCTCTCCAGGCGAGCCTTGCTGGCGGGCGGGGCGGCCGCCCTCACCGCATGCAGCGCCTCCGGCCCCGATCGGCCGGCCGCGCCGGCTCCCGACTCGCCCGAGACGGTCATGCTGAAGGGCCTCATCGCGGAGAAGGAGCGCACGATCGCGCTCTACTCGTCCCTGATCTCGGGCGGGGCCGACAAGCTGGTGCCGTTCCGTGACCGGCACCAGGCGCATCTCGACGAGCTGCGCAGACACGTGACCGTCCCGTCTCCGCCGGTCGCCGCGCCGGGGTCGGCCGCGCCGTCCCCCACCGCCACCCCCACTGCCACCGCGAAGGCCCGTAAGCCGTCGCTGGCGCGGCTGCGCGAGCTGGAGCGCAAGGCCGCGGCCGGGCGGGCGCGGGCGCTCGGCGGGCTGTCGCCCGGGGTGGCCCAGCTCGTCGCCAGCATCGGGGCCTGCGAGGCCGCCCACGTCGTCGCCCTGCCGAGGTCGCTGTGAGCGGCGCGCGGGCCAGAGTGAGAGCCCCGGGGTCGCCGTGCCCGGCACGGAGGTCGCTGTGAGCGGCGACGCGGCCGACATCGACAAGTTGCGCAAGGCGCTGGCGGCGGAGCACGCGGTGCTGTTCGCCTACGGGCTGCTCGGGGCGCGCACCTCGGGCTCGCTGCGGTCCAGGATGAGCGCGGCCTACGAGGCCCACCGGTCCAGGCGCGACCAGTTGCGCGCGCTGATCACGGCGCGGGGCGGCCGGCCGGTCGAGCCCGACGCGTCGTACGCGCTGCCGTTCTTCCCCTCCAACGCCACGCTGGCCGCGAACCTCGCGGTGCACCTGGAGGGCGGGGTCACGGCCGCCTACCTGGAGCTGGCCGCGGCCTCCGAGGAGCCGCTGCGCCGCCACGCCGCGCTGGCCATGCAGGAGGCGGTGGCCCGCTCCTACGCCTTCCGCCCGGCCCAGCCCGCGGCCTTTCCCGGCATGCCCGCGAAGGCGGCGCCCGCCGCCACCCCCACGACCTCGGCCGGGGAGTAGCACCGTCCGTCAGCGGTACAGGACGGAGAGCAGGTCGGGGCCGAGGCGTTCGACGGCGTCGGCGTCGAGCTGGTAGTAGACGACCGAGCCGCGCCGGTGCGTGTGGACGAGCTGGGCCTCCCTGAGCCGGCGCAGGTGCCTGGAGACCTGGGGCGCGGTCATGCCGAGCTGGGTGGCCAGCTCGGCGGTGGCGACCGGGTTGCGCAGGATCGCGTAGCACAGGCGCAGCCGGGTGGGGTCCTGGAGCGCGGCGAGCCGGCGCCTGGCGGTCTCCAGCGTGGGCGTGCCGGCCCCGTCGGCGCTGTACTGGATGACGACCGGATAGCCCGGATAGTGCTTGATCACGAAGTGGGGGCGGCCGTGCACGGTCGGGACGAGCAGGCAGGGGCGGTCGTCGTCCACCCGGGCGGTGGCGTTGTAGAGCTTGTCGAACACGACGCTCAGCCGCCGGCCCGAGGGCTGGGCGGCTGACGCGGTCGGGAAGTCGGCCAGCGACAGTGCGCCCTTCTTGCGCAGGTCGCGCTCGCGCAGCGCGCCGTCGCGGTCGAGGACGCGGCGCAGGGCGGGCCATTCGGCGTCGAACGCGGCGGCGGCGAAGGCGGCCAGGAAGTCGAGCAGCTCGGCGCGCACCCCCTCGGGGTCGGCCAGCAGCCGGGCGCCGATCTCCATGCGGCTGGAGGAGATCAGCCGCAGCCGGTGCAGCACCTCCTCGCTGAGCTCGGGCGTCAGCCCGGTGTCGTTCTTGCCGATCAGCGCTTGCACGGTCATGGCCGTGAAGTCGCCGATGGGCAGCTCCGCCACCTCCTCCAGCTCGTCGTGCAGCGTGCGCCGCGCGTCGGCCGACAGCGGCAGCAGGTAGCGGGCGCGGAAGGCGCCCCAGAGCGGCGCCCAGACGGCTGCCGTGGCGAGCAGCGCGGTGTCGAGCTCGGCGTGGGCCCTGGCCACCCAGCCCGCGCTGGCGGGGTGGTGGCCGGGCTCGTCGAAGGCGTGGAGACAGGCGCACAGCTCGGCCAGGGGCGACTGGCGCACGACGACGGATCCGGCGGCGGGCGGGTCGAGGAGGAGCGTGACGGCCACCCTGCAGATTACCGCGTTGGAGGCAATCTCCTTGTGATCGCGTCCGCGTTTGCGCAGGCTGTCGCCTCATGGCTGAGGCACTGCATGTGGTCAAGCATCCGACGGGCTTCTATTCGGCGGGCGCGACGACCGTCTTCGCGTCCAGATACGACCAGAGATTCTCCTACTGCCTGTACGTGCCGTCCGCCCACGACCCGGACGGCGCTCCCCTGCCGATGGCCGTCCTGCAGCACGGGACGGGGCGGCGCGGACCGCAGTACCGCGACAACTTCGCCGAGTGGGCCGAGGAGCACGACTGCCTGGTGCTGGCGCCGCTCTTCCCCGCCGGCATCGGCGAGGACCCCCAGGACCTGCACAACTTCAAGTTCCTCCGGTACGACGGCATCCGCTTCGACCTGGCCCTGCTCGCCATGGTCGAGGAGGTGGGCGAGCGCTTCAACGTACGGACCGGGCGGTTCCTGCTGCACGGCTTCTCCGGCGGCGGGCAGTTCGTGCACCGGTTCGCCTACCTGCACCCCGACCGCCTGGCCGGATTGTCCATCGGGGCGCCGGGGCGGATAACGTACATCGATCCCAGCAGTCCGTGGTGGATCGGGCTGAAGGGGTTCGAGGAGGAGTTCGGCCGCGCCCCGAGGATCGGGGAGCTGCGTGACGTGCCGGTCCAGATGGTCGTGGGCAGCGCCGACGTGGAGACCTGGGAGATCAACAACCAGGGCGACTCCAACTGGATGGACGGCGCCGACGCCCACGGCGTGACACGTCTCGAACGGCTGACGGCGTTGCGCGACAACTTCGAGGCCCACGGCATCGGCGTGCGGTTCGACGTCGTGCCGGGTGTGGGGCACGAGCCGATGCAGGTGCTCGGCCCCGTCAAGGACTTCTTCGCATCGATCCTCACCCCCCGGGAGTCATCATGAAGATCAGACTGGCCGCCGCCGTCGCGGTGGCCGTGACGCTCACCGGCGGCTGCGCCGTGGGCGAGAGCACCGACGCGGGCGGCGCCTACCCGAGCAAGGCCCTGTCCATCATGGCGCCGGGCAGTCCCGGCGGCGGCTGGGACACCCGGGCGCGCGGCATCGCCGGCGCGCTCGGCGAGTGCAAGGTGGCCGACGTGGACGCGACCGTCACGAACGTGCCGGGCGCGGGCGGGACCATCGGGCTGGCCCAGTTCGCCAAGCGGACCGGCGACCCCTACCAGCTCATGGTCATGGACAGCGTCACCATGCTGGGCGGCATCGTGAACAACAAGTCGCCGGTCGACCTGTCCACGCTGACGCCGGTGGCCGGGCTGAGCCGGGGGCCGAGCGCCATCGTGGTGGCCAAGAAGTCCCCGTACGAGGACCTGAAGGCGCTGCTGGACGCGATGGAGGCCAAGCCGCACAGCGTCAAGTGGACCGGCGGCTCGCTCGGCGGGCCGGGCCAGATGACGGTGGCCGGGCTGGCCAAGGGCCGCGACATCGCCGCCAAGGAGATCAACTTCGTGCCCACCGC
The DNA here is from genome assembly GCF_035917475.1 of Nonomuraea fuscirosea. NCBI lineage: Bacteria > Bacillati > Actinomycetota > Actinomycetes > Streptosporangiales > Streptosporangiaceae > Nonomuraea > Nonomuraea fuscirosea. The sequence goes on from NZ_CP109074.1 coordinate 7,888,340, forward strand.
CGGTGGCGGCGAGTCGATGAACCTGCTGCTCAGCGGAGCCGCCACGGTCGGCATCGACACCGTTGCCGAGCTGCGGCCGCAGATCGAGGCGGGCGAGCTGCGGGTGCTCTCGGTCGACTCCGAGCAGCGGGTCCCCGGCATCGACGCGCCCACCATGAAGGAGCTGGGCCTGGGCGGCGAGGCGGTCTCCACGCTGGCCGGCGTGCTGGCTCCGGCCGGGCTGTCGAAGGAGCAGCAGCAGGACGTGATCGGGCTGATCGACAAGGTCCGCCGGTCGTCGTGCTGGAAGCAGGTGCTCGAGCGCAACAACTGGACCGAGGACTGGAAGCCGGGCGACGAGTTCGGCAAGGTGCTGGCCGAGCAGCGTACGCAGGTCACCGCCATCCTGGGCGAGCTGGGGCTCGGCAAGTGACGCAGCGGATCGTCTCACTCGGCTTCCTGGTGGCGGCCGTGGTCGTGCTGGCTCAGGCCTTCTCCATCCCGCAGGGCAACGGTTACCAGGCGGTCGGGCCGCGGGCGTTCCCGCTGCTGGTGGGGGTGGGGCTGGCCGTGGTGTCGGTGATCGGGGTGGTCCAGGCGTTCCGGCCCGGCGCCGCCCCGGGCACGGCGCCGGCGGTCGTGTCCGGGGCGGGCGCGCCGGGCGAGGACACGTCGGGAGAAGGCGCGTCCGGCGGGGGCGCGCCGGGCGAGGACGGGGAGACGCACTGGCCGTCGGTGCTGATGTTGCTGGGAGCGCTGGCCGCGTACGCGCTGCTGCTCGTCCCGGCGGGCTACTGGCAGGCCACGACCGTGTTCTTCGTGGCCGTGGCCAGAGTCCTCGGCAGCAGGCGGCTGGTGCGCGACATGCTCGCCGGGCTGGTGCTGGCGCTGGCCACGTACTTCCTGTTCGACCGGCTCCTCGGCATCACGCTGCCGCCGGGCCTGATCAGATTGGCGTTCTGAGATGGACGTGCTGGGCAACCTGCTCGACGGGTTCGGCCACGCGCTGAGCCTGCAGAACCTGCTGCTGGCCATGCTCGGCGTCACCGTCGGCACGCTCGTGGGCGTGCTGCCGGGGCTCGGGCCGGCCACCACGATCGCGTTGCTGCTGCCACTGACGTTCGTGTTCGACCCCGTCGGGGCGTTCGTGATGTTCGCCGGGATCTACTACGGCGGCATGTACGGCGGCTCGACCACCGCGATCCTGCTCAACATCCCGGGCGAGACGGCCTCGATCCCGACCACGCTGGAGGGCTATCCGATGGCCCGGCGCGGCCGGGCGGGGGCGGCGCTGGCGACGGCGGCCATCGGCTCGTTCGTGGCCGGCACGATCTCCACGGTCGTCATCACGTTCCTGGCCCCCGGCATGTCGAACATCGCCAAGCTGATCCAGCCGGCCGAGTACTTCTCGATCATGGTGCTCGCGTTCGTGACGGTCACCTCGCTGATGGGGGACTCGATCGTACGGGGGCTGTCGAGCCTGTTCATCGGGCTGACGATCGGCATGGTCGGCATCGACCAGATGACCGGCCAGCCGCGCTTCGCCTTCGGGGTGCCCGAGCTGTACGAGGGCCTGTCGGTGGTGGCGGTCGCGGTGGGGCTGTTCGCGGTGGCCGAGGCCGTCTCCACGGCCGCCGCGCGGCACCGGCCCGCGCAACCGCCCGTCACCGTGGACGGGAGGGTCGGCATGACGCGGGAGGATTGGCGGCGGTCGTGGCGGCCGTGGCTGCGCGGGACGCTGTTCGGGCTGCCCATCGGCTCGCTGCCGGCGGGCGGGGCCGAGCTGCCCACGTTCCTGAGCTACAACGTGGAGAAGCGGCTGTCGAAGCACAAGGAGGAGTTCGGGCAGGGGGCCATCGAGGGCGTGGCCGGGCCCGAGGCGGCCAACAACGCGGCGTTCTCCGGGGTGCTGGTGCCGCTGCTCACGCTGGGCATCCCGACCTCGGCGACGGCCAGCATGCTGCTGATCGCGTTCCAGATCTACAACGTGCAGCCGGGGCCGCAGCTCTTCGACCAGCAGCCGGTGCTGGTGTGGACGCTGATCGCCAGCCTCTACATCGGCAACGTGATGCTGCTGCTGCTGAACCTGCCGCTGATCCGGGTCTGGGTGAAGCTGCTGAGCGTCCCGCCGGCACTGCTGACGGCGGCGATCCTGACGTTCGCCACGCTGGGCGTCTACTCGATCTCGCAGAGCGTGTTCGAGGTGCTGATCGCGTACGGGTTCGGGCTGCTCGGGTGGGTGTTGCACCGGGCCGGGTATCCGGTGGCGCCGCTGATCCTGGGGGCGGTGCTGGGGCCGTTGATGGAGGTGCAGTTCCGGCGGGCGCTGGCCTTCAGCGAAGGGGATCCGACGGTGTTCGTGACCAGGCCGGTGTCGCTGGTGATCCTGCTCATCGCGGTGGCGTGCCTGGTCGGGCCGGTTATCGTACGGCGGCGGACGAAGCCCGCCCTGCCCGTCGCCTGACCTGCCCCGGCCCGTCCCAGCGAGCCGCGTTCCGCGAGCAGGCGCGCCGAAGGCCGGGGCCGGCGTGACTGCCGGCCCCGGCCGAGGCGGTGGTGGCTCGCTCAGGCGGTGATGGCTCAGGCGGTGGTGGCTCAGGCGGTGGTGGCGGCCATGACGCGGTCGGCGGCCTCGGCGAGCGGGATCTCCGACTTCTCGCCGGTCACCCGGTCGCGCAGCTCCACCACGCCTTGCGAGAGCCCGCGCCCGACGACCACGATCGTGGGCAGGCCGAGCAGCTCGGCGTCCTTGAACTTCACGCCGGGCGAGACCTGCGCCCGGTCGTCGACCAGGACCCGCAGGCCGCGCGACTCCAGCTCGGCCCCCAGCTCCAGGGCGGCCTCCACCTGGTTCTCCTTGCCGGTGCCGACGATGTGCACGTCGGCGGGCGCGACCTCGCGCGGCCACACCAGCCCGAGCCGGTCGTGGGCCTGCTCGGCGATGACCGCCACCGCGCGGGAGACGCCGATGCCGTAAGAGCCCATGGTGACGCGGATGGGCTTGCCGTCGGGGCCGAGCGCGTCGAGGCCGGCGGCGTCGGCGTATTTGCGGCCGAGCTGGAAGATGTGGCCGATCTCGATGCCCCGGTCGATGGACAGCTCGGCGCCGCAGCGGGGGCACGGGTCGCCGGCGCGCACCTCGGCGGCCTCGATGGTGCCGTCAGGGGTGAAGTCACGGCCGGCGACCACGTCGACGGCGTGCTTGCCGGGCTCGTTGGCGCCGGTCACCCAGGACGTGCCGGTGACGACGCGGGGGTCGACGAGGTAGCGGATGCCGAGCTCGCGCAGGACCTGCGGGCCGATGTAGCCGCGGACGAGGCCGGGGTGCCTGGCGAAGTCGGCGGCCTCGAAGATGGCCGGCTCGCCGGGCGCCAGCGCGGCCTCAAGGCGCTTGAAGTCCACCTCGCGGTCGCCGGGAACGCCGATGACCAGCGTCTCGAACTTGTCGGAGCCGGGCGTGACGACCTTGACGACGACGTTCTTGAGCGTGTCGGCGGCGGTGACGGACAGGCCGTGGTGCTCGTTGACGTAGTCGACCAGCGTCTCGATGGTCGGGGTGCCGGGGGTGTCGAGGACCCGCAGCGGCGCGGCGTCCTCGACGGGACGGGCGGCGGGCGCGGTGGTGACGACGGCCTCGGCGTTGGCCGCGTAGCCGCAGGAGTGGCAGGCCACGAACGTGTCCTCACCGGTGGGCGTGGGCGCCAGGAACTCCTCGGAGGCCGAGCCGCCCATGGCGCCCGACGTGGCGAAGACGATCTTGTAGGTGATGCCGAGGCGGTCGAACGTGCGGATGTAGGTCTCGCGGTGCTGCTCGTAGGAGCGCTTGAGCCCGTCGTCGTCGAGGTCGAAGGAGTAGGAGTCCTTCATCAGGAACTCGCGGCCGCGCAGGATGCCCGCCCTGGGCCGCGCTTCGTCCCGATATTTGGTCTGAATCTGGTAAAGGGTGACCGGATAGTCCTTGTAGGAGGAGTATTCGCTCTTGACCATGTCGGCGAAGAGCTCCTCGTGCGTGGGACCGAGAAGATAGTCGGCGCCCTTACGGTCCTTGAGGCGGAAGAGCGTGTCGCCGTATTCGGTCCAGCGGCCGGTCGCCTCGTAGTATTCGCGGGGCAGCAGCGCGGGGAAGAGCACTTCCTGGCCGCCCATGCGGTTCATTTCCTCGCGGACGATCCTCGCGACGTTCTCCAGCACCATCTTGCCGAGAGGGAGCCAGGAGTAGATGCCGGGGGCCACGCGGCGGACATAGCCGGCGCGGACCAGGAGCTTGTGGCTCGGGACTTCCGCGTCTGCCGGGTCGTCCCGCAGGGTGCGAAGAAACAACGACGACATGCGCAGCAACACGGCTACTCCTTGCTCGAACCTGGATGTGAAGGACTACAGGCTATCGAGTCGGAGGAGCGCCGCGCTCGGGCTTATCGAGTGCGGCGTCAGACCACGCGGCAGGCCGCGACGCCGGGAGATCAGGCGGCCAGGGGGAACCAGCCCGCCACGAAGGCGGCCAGGCAGAACGTGAACAGGGCCGCGAACACCGCCGACATCGCCAGCGCGCGCAGCCGTCCGCCCGCGTTCCTGCGCAGGAAGAGCACCAGGCCCACGGCGAGCACCCCGGCGGCCACCGCGGGGCCGGGCCAGAACGACTGGTCGCTGTCGATGAAGCCGGGGGTGGCCCGGTCCACCACGTCGGTGATCAGCGCGGCGCCGACCACGCCCGCGGCCACGTCGCCCCAGCCGTCGTCCCTGCGGGTGACGTACGCCAGCAGGCCCAGCAGCACGAGCAGGCCGAGCGTCCAGTTGAGCCCGACGGCGCTGCCGCCGATGACGTCGAAGGCCTCGCCGCCGCGCAGGGCGGTCGCGCCGATCGCGGCGACCAGCGTGGAGACCGCCGCGAGGAACGTGGTCACCAGCGCCCAGCCGAATCCGGAGGCGCTCACGCCCACGGCGAGGGAGAGGGCGAGGTAGGCGTAAGGGTCGTAGAGCTGCCCGAACCAGCGGGGACCGATCCCGGAAAGCAGCATGCCCAGCAGTCCGACGGCCAGTCCGCCGAGGAAGGCCGCCAGCAGATGACGTTCGATGGCACGTTGACGCCGGTCGTACTCGGCGAAGTCGGCGTAGTCGATGGTCGTGTCGTTCATCTCCGATTCCCTGGTCAACCCCTCACCTGGTAAATCTGGGGACAACCGCATTCAGACTATGTATCCCTACAGAAAAGGCAAATTTCGGTCATCCGCATTCCAAAACAAGCAATCGCTTGGTTATGGTGGATCGCGTGACGCTCGCCGACGATCTCCGCGCCGTGGTCCGCGACTATCTCGACGCCCGTCCCGCCGCCTCGTGGCGGACGTTCGCGAACGACGTGGGGATCGCCGGGCTGCTCGTCCCCGAGCGGTACGGCGGCGCGGGCTGCGGCCCGGCGGAGACGGCCGCGGTGGCCGAGGAGCTGGGACGCGCGCTGTCCCCGCATCCCTTCCTGCAGTCGGCGGTCATGGCCGTCGAGGCGGCCAGGGCGTGCGGGGACGAGCGGGTGCTGACGGCGCTGGCCGGTGGGGAGACGACGGCGACCGTGGTGCTGCCGGGCGACGGCGAGCTGCGGCTGGAGGGCGACCTGCTCACCGGGGTGGTGCCGTACGCGCTGGAGGGCGAGCTGGTGCTCCTGTACGCCGCGGGGTCGCTGGTCGAGGCCGTGCCCGCGGAGCGGGAGACGTACCGGACGATGGACGAGAGCCGGCCGCTGCAGCGGCTGTCCTTCCGCGACACCCCGGTACGCCGGCTGGGCGACGACACCGCCTGGGCCCGCGTGCGCGACCTCGGGATCGCCGCCCTGGCGGCCGAGCAGGTGGGCGGGGCGCAGCGGTGCCTGGACATGGCGGCCGAGCACGCCCTGCGCCGGCACCAGTTCGGGCGGCCGATCGGGTCGTTCCAGGCGATCAAGCACAAGCTGGCCGACCTGCTGCTCCTGGTGGAGTCGGCCAGGTCGGCGGCGGGGGCGGCGGCCGAGGACGAGGTGTCGGCGGCGGTGGCGGGGTCGTACTGCACGGAGGCGTATCTGACGGCGGCGGGAGAGAACATCCAGGTGCACGGCGGGATCGGGATCACCTGGGAGCATCCCGCGCATCGCTACTTCAAGCGGGCCACGTCGGACGCGCAGCTGTTCGGCCCGCCGCAGGCGCATCGCGCCCGGCTCGCCGCGCACGTCTTCGACGGCGGCGTCTGAGCCGGAAGTCCCGACAGCGGCTCGGGCCGGGTCAGCCGCCGAGGAGTTCTTCCCAGGGGTGGCGGGTGTTGGTGCGGCGGGTGGTGTCGAGGGCCTCGGTCAGGCGCCAGAAGCCGGGACGGGCGCGCACGCCGGCTCGCCCCATCGGGTCGATCGCGCGCAGCTCGAACCGCACGCCCATCACGTCGAGCACGGCCGAGCCGGCGCCGGCCGGACCCGCCCCCGCGACCAGCGAGCCGTCGTGGGCGGGGTCGCGGATCTGCTCGGCGAGCAGATCCGCCACCTCGGACGCGAAGGGGCCGTCGCGCCACTCGATGTGCCAGCTGTGGTCGGCGCCGCGCCACCAGGTCAGATCGCGGCACGACTCGATGAACTCGGCCTCGGCCGCCAGCGCGGCCATCACCCTGCCGAAGGCCTCGTAGTACCGGCGGGCGCCGGTGAGCGAGAGCCCGTCGCCGTGCTCGGAAGGCGTGCCGCTCTTCGGCCGCCGCAACGCGTGCTTTCGCTTCACGAGCATCACTCTGATCGCCGCCGCGCCCTTCCCGCAAGTCTTTGCCGCTGATACGCTCTACCAAGCGAGCGCTTGGTTTCCTAAAACGCCGGAGGCGCGATGACGTCCCTACGGATCAGCCTGGGGTACGAACTGGAGGTCCGCGGCCGCACCCGCGAGGTCGAGCAGCGGGCGTTCCAGAACGTGATCGACCAGGTCGTCCTGGGCGACAGGCTGGGCTTCGAGGCGGCCTGGTTCGTGGAACACCACTTCACCAGGGGCTTCTCCCACTCCTCCGCCCCCGACCTGGTCCTGGCCGCCATCTCCCAGCGCACCGAGCGGATCAGGCTCGGGCTCGGGGTGGTGCTGCTGCCGTTCCAGTCCCCGATCCGCACGGCCGAGCGCGTCGCCACGCTGGACGTGCTGAGCGGCGGGCGGGTGGACTTCGGCACCGGCCGCGGGGCCTCCCCGCTGGAGTACCAGGCGTTCCAGCGGCCGTTCGAGAAGTCGCGGCAGATCTGGGAGGACTCCCTGGAGGCCACGCTCGCCATCTGGGAGGCCGACGGCGAGCCGGTCAGCCGGTCGAACGAGTTCTTCGAGATCCCGGACGTGGCCGTCTATCCCCGTCCGGCGCAGCGGCCTCATCCGCCGGTCTGGGTGGCCTCGACCTCCCTGGAGGGCTACCTGGCCGCCGCCCGGCGCGGGTACAACCTGCTCGGCATGACGATGCTCAAGGGCATCGACGACGTCGCCGCCGACATCGCGAGATATCGGGAGTGTCTGGCGGAGCACGGCTTCGATCCCGCCGAGCGCCGGGTCGCGCTGATGATCCCCTGGTTCGTGGCCCCCACCAGGGACGAGGCCACCGCCACGGCCGCCGACGCCGTCCTGTGGTACATCCGGCGCCAGGTCAACCTCGTCACCCCGCCCGACTACTACGACGCCCGCCACGCCACGCACCGCGTGCTCGGGCAACTGGCGGCCGGGATGCCGCCGGAGGAGTCCATGGCCACCCTGCGCGAGCACCTGATGGTGGTGGTGGACGACGTGGCGGGATCGCGAAAGGCGCTGGCCAGGATCGCCGAGGCGGGCGCGACCGATCTGATCATCCAGGCGCAGGTGGGCGGGCTGGCGCACGAGCGGGTGTGCGACTCGATCACCCTGTTCATGAAGGACGTGATGCGCTGATGGCGCGCTGGCTGACCCGCGACGACCTCGGGGCCGCCGCGGGATCCGCCACCGGCCTGCTGCTGGTCTCCCCCGACGTGTCGAGCGTGCTCCCCCTCGGTCCCGGCGACCGGGCGGCCGCGGCCGAGCTGACCGGGGCGGCGCTGCGGGAGGCGGGGGTGGGTGCCCGCGACCGGGTGGTGGTGGCGCTGGCCGAGCCGGCCGGGGCGCTGTGGACGGCCGCGGCGGCGGACGTGGCCGCGGCGGCCGCGTCCGTGGGCCCGCGCGGGCGGATGCGGCTGCACCACGCCCTGTCGGCGCTGAAGGCGACCACGCTGGTCGCCACCCCGACGGGTGCGATGGACCTGCTGGCCCGCCTGCATCTGGAGTTCCTGCTGGATCCGCTGGACCTCGGTCTCGGCACCATCGTCCTGACCGGGGAGATCGCCTCCAAGCGCACGCTCGGGCATCTGGCGGGCGAGTTCGGGGCCACGGTCACGGAGGTGCTGGCCAGCCCGTTCGGCGGCGGCGCGCTGGCGTGGCGGACGGCCGAGGAGGATCCGCTCAAACCGCTCGTGGACGGCCTGCTCGGGACCGCGGCCCTCGATCGGGACGACGCGGCCGACCCCGCCGCCGGTCTGGCGGAGCTGGTCGTCACCCCGCACGCGCACTCCACGCTCGGCGACGCCGTGCTGCGGACCGGCCTGGTGGCCGGGACGTCCGGCTCGGCCATCCCCGCGCCGGCGCACACCGTGGGCGAGCACGTGCTGGTCAGAGGCGTGTGGCTGGCGCTGCCACGCATCGACAGGGCGCTGTCGAAGATCGACGGAGTGACCGGGTGGGAGCTGGCCGTCAACCGGCGGGGAACGCTGGACACGGCCGTGCTGACGGTGACGTTCGGCCGGGAGAGCCTGGTCGGCAACCCCATGTGGAAGACGCGGATCGAGCAGTCCGTACGCGCGCTGACGCCCGTCTCGATCGCCGTGGAGGTCGCCCCCGAGATCTCCGAGGCCGCCACGCCCGGCACCGTCGCCGACGCACGCGGCCACCACCTCGGAAGGGACCGGACCGCGCTCGCCTGAGAAGGGGCAGCCGATGGGATCGATGCCGGACTGGGGGACGCTCCCCCGCATGCTCCGTGACCAGGCCGAACGGCATCCAGGCGACGTCGTGGTCGCCGAGCGGGACGGCCCCCGGCTGACGCTGGCCGAGCTGAGGGAGCGGGCGTCCGGCGTCGCCCGCCGCCTGATGGCGCTCGGCGTGGCCCCCGGTGACCGGGTGGCGATGTGGGGGGTGAACTCGGCGTCCTGGGTGACGCACGCGTTCGGGATCTGGGACGCGGGCGCGGTGATCGTGCCGCTGTCGGCGCGTTACAAGGGGATCGAGGCCGCCCAGCTGATCGCGAAGACGGGCGCGGAGGTGCTGATCGCGGGAGCGGGGCCGGCGGATCCGCGGCCGGCGGAGCTGCTGCCTCCGTTGCCGGGCCTGCGGCACGTCATCACCTCCGGCGATCCGCTCGCGGAGCGGGTTCCCGCCGGAACGGAGCCGGTTGCCTCCGGAGCGGAGCCGGTTGCCTCCGGAGCGGAGCCGGTTTCCTTCGCGGCGGCCGAGGAGCGGGCGCTGGCCGTCCGGCCCGGCGACCTGTGCGAGATCATGTCGACCTCCGGCACCACCGGCACCCCCAAGGGCGTCATGATCGACCACTCCCAGGTCCTGCGCGGCTACTGGGACTGGTCGGAGATCGTCACCCTGGACGAGAACGACCGCTATCCGGTGATCGCCCCGTTCAGCCATGGATTCGGGCTCAACGCCGGGCTCGTGGCCTGTGTGCTGCGCCGGGCCACGATGGTGCCGATCCCGGTGTTCGCCCCGGAGTCGCTGATGTCGCTCGTCTCCTCCCAGCGGGTCACGGTGCTGGCCGGGCCGCCCACGCTGTTCCACCGGGTGCTGGACGAGCTGGACCGGGGCTCCTGGGACGTGTCGTCGCTGCGGGTGGCCATCTGCGGGGCCGCCGCCGTGCCGGCCGGCCTGATCACGCGGCTGGTCGAGCGGGTCGGGCTGGAACGCATGATCAACGCGTACGGGCTGATGGAGGGCACGGTCGTCTCCATGACCAGGGCCGGCGACCCCATCGAGGTGGTCGCCGCGACGACCGGCAGGCCCGTGCCGGGCATCGAGGTGAAGATCGTCGATGACGACGGCAAGGAGGTCGCGGCCGGCGAGCGCGGCGAGATCCTCCAGCGCGGCTACGGCGTGATGCGCGGCTACTGGGACGAACCGGAAAGGACGGCCGAGGTCGTCGACGCCGGCGGCTGGCTGCACACCGGTGACGTCGGCGTCCTGGACGAGGCGGGCAACCTCGCGATCGTGGACCGCAAGAAGGAGCTCTACATCGTCAACGGGTTCAACGTCTCCCCCGCCGAGGTCGAGTCGCTGCTGCTGCGGGAGGGCTCGCTCGCGCAGGCCGCGGTCGTCGGTGTGCCCGACCCGGTCTCGGGCGAGGCCGGGCTGGCCTACGTCGTTCCCCGGCCCGGCGCGGACCCCGATCCCGACGCGCTGCTCGCGTGGGCGAAGGCCAACATGGCCGGCTACAAGGTGCCCAAGACGATCACCGTGCTGGACGCCCTGCCCACGAACCCGAACGGAAAGGTGGACAAGCTGGCGTTACGCCGCCGATAAACCCCTATGAGACCCGCCTGTGGACACGCTCCGGCGGCGAGGTGAGGTGCTTCTCCCTTCCGGCGCGGTGATGAGCGGCTACGTTGGCAGAAGCCCCGATCATGCGGTAATCGCCGGGGACGGGTTCATCCGCACCGGCGACCGGGGATACATCGATCACACTGGCCGGTTGTATCTGGTGGGACGCACGTCCCGTGGTGCACGATCACCGGCATAGGGAGGCGACGTGGCGTTGCGCGTGGCGGTCATCGGATCGGGCCCAGCCGGCATCTACACGGCCGAGGCGCTGGTCAAGCAGTCGGCGGAACCGGTCGAGGTGGATGTCCTGGAGCGGCTGCCGACCCCGTACGGGCTGGTCAGATACGGCGTGGCGCCCGACCACACCTCGATCAAGTCGATCGCCAACTACCTGCGCAGGGTGCTGGAGCTGCCCCAGGTGCGCTTCCTCGGCGGCGTCACGCTCGGCGCGCACCTGTCGGTGGAGGACCTGCTCGGCGCCTATGACGCGGTGGTCTACTGCACGGGCGCGATGGTCGACAGGAGGCTCGGCATCCCCGGCGAGGACCTGCCGGGCAGCGTGGCGGCGACCGACTTCGTCAACTGGTACTGCGGGCACCCCGACGTCGATCCTGACCGGTTCACGCTCGACACCTCCGAGGTCGCGGTGATCGGGGTCGGCAACGTGGCGGTCGACGTCGTCCGCGTGCTGGCCAAGACGTCGGAGGAGCTGCGCGCCACCGACGTGCCGCACGAGGTGCTCGAACGTCTGGAGGCGAGCCAGGTCAAGGCCATCCACATGATCGGCCGCCGCGGCCCCGAGCACGCCAAGTTCACCCTGAAGGAGTTGCGCGAGCTGGGCGAGCTGGCCAACGCCGACGTCTGCGTGCGGCCCGAGGAGGCCGTCGTCCTGGGCGCCGACTTCCCGCGCCAGGTGCAGGGCAACATCAAGATCCTGCAGGAGTGGGCCGGCCGCGAGCCCGTGGGCCGGCCGCGCCGGCTCGACGTGCGTTTCTGGATGCGGCCGGTCGAGATCCTCGGCGCCGAGCGGGTCGAGGGCATCAAGCTGGAGCGCACCCGGCTGTCGGAGGAGGGACGCGTGGTCGGGACCGGCGTGTACGAGACGCTGCCGGTCGGCATGGTGCTGCGCTCGGTCGGCTACCAGAGCGTGCCGCTGCCCGGGGTGCCGTTCTCCGAGGCGACCATGACCGTCCCGAACGAGGCCGGGCGCGTGCGCGAGCGCGAATACGTGGCGGGCTGGCTGAAACGCGGGCCCACCGGGGTGATCGGCACCAACAAGTCGGACGCGGCCGAGACGGTCCGCACGCTGCTGGCCGACTCCGCGGGCGGGGCGCGGGCCGGCGGGCCCGGCATCGACGCGGTGCTGGCCGAGCGGGGGGTGCGGCCGGTGACGTACGAGGAATGGCAGGCGATCGAGGCCGCCGAGGCCGCGCTCGCCCTGTCGCTCAACCGGGGCGAGCGCGTCAAGCTCGTCGGCCTGGAGGCCATGCTCCGTGCCTGCCGTCCCTGAGGGTTTCGCCGGGACCTACCGGCTGCAGCAGGCCCGATATCCCATGGCCGCGCCCGGCTGGCAGCCGGTCCACACCGTCTACGTGCCCGCCGATCGGTTCTCCGCGAGCACGGTCCAGGAGTGGGGCGATCACGCGCTCGGCCTGGTCAAGGCGCATCTCTCCGGCCCCGATGAGCTGACCGAGGTCTTCGGCGTGCCGGGCGCGCTGGGGGCCGCCGTACACGAGCGGGTGGTGCGCAAGCTGTCCACCGAGCCGGTGGAGGACCTGCGCGTCGACTTCGAGGACGGCTACGGCGTGCGTCCCGGACCCGTCGAGGACGAGCACGCGCAGCGGGCCGCCGAGGCCGTCGCCTCGATGTACGCGGCCGGGACGCTGCCGCGGCGCTGGGGTCCCCGGGTGAAGTCCTTCGCCGACGGCGATCCGGAACGGTCGGTGCGCACGTTGCGCGCGCTGCTCGCCGGTGTGATCACGCGGGCCGGAGAGCTTCCGGGCGGCTTCACCGTGACCTTCCCCAAGGTCCTGATGGAGGCCTATCTCGGACAGTTCGCGGCCGTGCTGGCCGAGCTGGAGGGCGAGTTCGGGGTGCGGCTGCGGTTCGAGATGCAGGTGGAGGCGCCGCAGACGCTGCCGTTCCTGCGCGGCGACCTGAACGAGACGCTGGGCGGGCGGCTGGCGGCGGCGCACTTCGGCGTCTTCGACTACACCGCCGCGATCGGGCTGCCGCCGCACGAGCAGCGGCTCGACCATCCGGCCTGCGACCACGCGCGCCACGTGATGCAGACGGCGTTCGCGGGGACGGGGGTGGAGCTGTCGGACGGGTCGCTGGCGGCCTCGCCCGCCTCGGAGCTGACGCGCGACGTGCACGCCCTGTGGCGGCGGCACGCCGAGCTGGTCAGGCATTCCCTGCGGTACGGGTTCTACCAGGGCTGGGACATGCACCCGTCGCATCTGGTGAGCCGCTTCGCCACCGTCTACGCCTTCCATCTGGCCCGGTACGACGCCTACCAGGAGCGGGTGCGGGCCTGGGAGGAGCGGCGCTCGGCAGGGGGCGGCGTGATGGACGAGCCCGCCACGATCCGCACGCTGACCGCGGCCCTGCGCCGCGCGGACGCGGCACTCCCGTGAGCGCCCCGAGCCACCGCCGTGCCCTGTGCCGCACGGTCCCAGCGCGCCCCTGAGCCCCGTTACCTTTGGCGGGCCGGTCCTGCTGGTTCAGTCGCGTTCCACCAGGGCCCGCCACTGGCGTACCAGGCGCCATTCGACGGGGTCCGACCAGCTCGCCCGTACCGCCGATCCGACGTGGAAGGCGCGGACGCCGTAGTCGAGCAGGGCCGGCACGTGGACCGGCTTCAGGCCGCCGCCGGCCAGCACGATGGAGGCGTCACCGGCGTCGGCGCGCGTCTTCAGTATCCTCAGCCCGTCCCCCACGCCGCTGGGCGAGCCCGAGGTGAGCACGGTGGCCAGGTTCGGCAGCAGCCGCACGGCCCGCCAGGCGGCCTGGACGTCGGCGGCGTGGTCCACGGCGCGGTGGAACGTCCACGGCAGCGGGGAGACCGCGTGGATGAGCGCCTCGGTGGCCGCCAGGTCGACCGCGCCCCCGCCGTCGAGGAACCCGAACACGAATCCCGCCGCACCGGCCTGCGCCAGAGCCTTGGCGTCGCGGCTGAGCCTGGCCAGCACGTCGGGGTCGGCGGCGAAGCCGGCGTCGCAGCGGAGCATCACCATCTGGGGCAGGGGGCATTCCGCGGCGATCGCGGCGACCGTCTCAGGGGAGGGGGTCAACCCGTCGGCCGCCATGTCGGCGACGACCTCCAGCCGGTCGGCTCCGCCCTGTTCGGCGGCCACGGCGTCGCGCACGTTGAGCGCGATCACCTCGAGCAGGGATCCGGTCATGGAGGAGAGGTTATAGGGTGCTTTGCGCACTTGTGCCACTGATTGCCGTCTGACCTCGGATGGAGCGCGTACGGGGAGTCCGCCGGAAAGAGAATCGGAACGCGTACCGAAGCCGTTACGGAACGCGCGGGGAACCGCTGACGCGGAGGGCGAGCGACCACCGGCTCAGGGACCGCTGACTCGGAGGGCACGGGCCTGACTCGGAGGGCACAGGCCGCTGACGCGGAGAGCGTGCGGGAGCCGTCGGCGGCGACGTTCCGGCGGGCCCGCGGCTCCGCCCTCGCCTCGCTTTTGTCGGTGGCGTACGGCAACGTGCTGTCCCATGACCGCGTCCCTCACGCTCTCCCCCGAGGCCCAGCGGGTGCTGCCCCACCTGACCGGGCGAGACCTCGCCTACCCCGCTCCGTGGCCCGACGGCTCCCGCCTGACCGCTCGCGATCTGGGCCACCTGCTGCCCCTCGCCTACCGGACGCCGGGCAGGGGGAGCGCGGCGTTCTCGATGCGCTGCCTCGTGGAGGACGAGGTGCGGCAGCGGCAGCCGGAGTTCACCCCCGCGTCCTGCCTGGCGCTGTACGAAGCGCTGGTGGACGGCCTGGAGAAGCGCAAGTGGGCCGATCTGAGTCTCGCGGCGGGCGCGTTGCTGCGGTGTCCCGACGGTGCGCCCGTGGCCGAGCTGGCCGGGCCCGCGCGGGTCCTGATCGAGTTCATGATCGCCAAAGGGCGGCTGGAGGCGCCGTGGGCCCTGCTGGCCGTGGCGGCGGTGGCCGGGATGGAAGAGGTGACGATCATGCCGGAGGAGCCGACGACGTCGCTGGCGGCGGCCGAGCGCGACCTGGTGCTGAGCTTCGGCCCGGCGGGCCGGGCGCTGCTGGCCGAGACCGGCCCCGGCTCGTACGGCGCGCCGCCCGAGTCGCCCGAAACCTGGGAACGGCTGGCGGAGCTTCCCGCCTACATGGCCTTCGCCCGGACCGCCCTGCACAGCGCCGGGGAGAGACTGACCGCGATCCACGCCGGCGAGCTGCCCTTCCATGCCGACAAGGCGTTCACCCGAGCCGAGGTGGCGACGCTCGGCCGGGCCGCGCGGCTGGCCCTGTTCCGCGACGAGCCATGGCTGCCCGACTCGCTCGGCAAGCTGCTGTCCCTGGTCGCGGTCGCCCCCACGCAGGCGAAGACGCCGCCGTCGCAGGCGCTGCTCTTCGAGGTCGCCAGGGCCGCCGAGCGGTTCCCGACCCCCGAGGTGATCGCGGCGCTGCGCGCGGCCCGGGCGGCGACGCGGCACGCGGGGGTGGTCAAGCAGCTCGACCGCATGATCAAGCGGGCCGAGCCGGGGCTGGCCGACCGCGTCGAGGTCGCCCTCCGCATGCCGTCCCTGGGATTCGGCCCCGGCGGGCGGATGGAGGTGACGCTGGGCGCGCACCAGGCCGTGATCGCACCGGGCTCAAGCGGTGAGTTCGCGCTGACCTGGCGTCAGGGCGAGCGGCCGGTCAAGAGCGTTCCCGCGGCGGTGCGCAAGGAGCATCCCGAGGAGGTCAAGCGGCTGCGCGAGCTGGTCAAGCAGGTCAACCGGCAGGTGAGCACGATGACCAGGGCGCTGGAGGCCGGGTTCGCGGCGGACAGCACGCTGCCGTACGCGACGTGGCTCGCGCAGGTGGCCCGGCATCCCGTCGCCGCCTCGGTCGCGGCCCGGCTGATCTGGGAGATCGAACACGCCCCCGGCGAGTGGCGGGCCACACTGGGCGCGCCGGAGGAGCCCGGCCTGCCGGAGGACGCGCCGGTCCGGTTGTGGCACCCGGCCCGCGCGACGACGGACGAGGTGTTCCGCTGGCGCGAGCGGATCACCGGGGAACGGATCAGGCAGCCGTTCAAGCAGGCCTTCCGCGAGGTCTACCTGCTGACCCCGGCCGAGGAGGGCGCGACCCGCTCCGAGCGCTTCGCCGGCCACGTCGTCGACTACCGCCGCCTCTACGCCCTGTTCAGGACCCGCGCCTGGCAGACCCCGATGCTCGGCCCCTGGGACGGCGGCGGCGAGGGCGAGGCCACCCGCACGATCAGCACCCGAAGCGGCGGCGACGCCCGCGAACCCACGCGGCCACTCTCCACCCGGAAGGTGGGCGACGCCGGCGAGACCACCGGGACGCCCAGCTCAGGGGACGGTGGTGAGGGCACGCGGGCGGCGGCTGATCGGTGGCGGGTGGCGTTGCACCATGACTACCTGCACGACGAGCCGGGCGAATACGCCCTCACCGGCCGGATCCGCTTCGACCGGCGCGACGGCGGCGGCTGGCGGGAGGCGCCGCCGGCGGAGGTGCCGCCGCTGGTGTTCAGCGAGGCGATGCGGGACGTGGACCTGTTCGTGGCGGTGACCTCGATCGCCACCGACCCCGAGTGGGCCGAGCGGGGGCAGGGCCGCCATCTCGACTACTGGCGCGAGACCTCTTTCGGCACGCTCGCGGCCTCGGGCGAGGTGCGCCGCGACGCGCTGGCCCGCATCCTGCCGCGCCTGGCCGTCGCCGATCGCTGCACCCTCGACGGGCGGTTCCTGGTCGTCCGCGGCGACCTGCGCACGTACAAGATCCATCTGGGCAGCGGCAACGTCCTCATGGATCCGGGCGACGCCTACCTGTGCGTCGTGCCCGAGCGGAAGACCGACGCACGGCTGTTCCTGCCGTTCGAGGACGACAGCCGGTTGGCGCTGATCCTCAGCAAGGCGCTGCTGCTGGCCAGGGACACCGAGATCACCGACGAGAGCATCCTGAGACAGATCAAGGGCTGACCCACCCGGTCTGCGGCCAAGGGCTCTACCAGCCGGTATGCGGCTGGGGGATCCACTCGACAATCCGTTCACGATCCCAGGACCCGGTCGGCGGCGCTGTGCAACGGCACGGGCCCGCGTCCGGCCGCCGCGCGGGCCCGCGCAGGTCCCGCCGGTGAAGCATGCGTCTCGGTGCAGAGAGGCTGGCGTCCTGGACAGGACGCCAGCCCCCGCGTGCGGAGCGCGCTCACCTGGTCGCTGCCGCGTGCGCGGACTCACCGTGGCGAACCGGCGTCCGCCCTGCTCACACGAAACACACCGTGCTCACGAAAAGCACACTGTGCTCATGGGAAGCCCACTGTGCTCACATGAAGTAGTAGACGTCCACGGAGCCGTTGCCGCGGGTGGAGAAGGCGGCCTCACCTGCGCCTTGTGCCGGTGCGCGGTTGACCCAGGCGGCCGCCTGGGTCGCATCGGGGAAGTTCAGGGTGTGCCAGATCTTGGTGGACGCCTCCACTCCTTGCGCCCGCTTCGCGCTGGACGCCTGCTCACGCTTGTCGACGTCGACGGTGGAACTCATGCTTGTGACACCTCCGGAAGAGACCTTCACGGTCATGGTTGAGAGAAGACATCCGGCCTTTCTCCGGCCGGAGTCGTGCGGTCGACACCTGTGGCGACCGCACCGTTCTGCTTTCCGTCACGGCCGCCCTGCGCAAGGGTCGCGCCTGACGTGGCGCGACCACTGCCGCGTGGCACCGGCGGAGAGCAGGTCTACGGGGAGCGGACCAGGCCGACGCCACGGTCGGCGATGTCGACGCCGGAGGCCAGCGGGCTGACGGCGGCGTTGGAGAGGAGGCGGGCCAGCACCGCGGACGACGTGGCCGGCAGCGGTGACTTCATCACTTCCTCCCACCACAACGCCGCCACGCCCGCGACGTGCGGCGTCGCCATGCTGGTGCCGCTCAGCGAGCGCAGGCCGCCGCCGACCCGGGCGGAGACCACCCCGACCCCGGGCGCGCTGATCTGCGGGAAGGTGTTGGAGAAGGGCGCGACGACCAGGCCGTTGCCCGTGGGCGACTGCGCCAGCGCGCCCACCGCGATGACGCCCTCGGCGGCGGCGGGCAGCGACACGGCGATCTCGAAGTCAGGCCCGCTCTGGCGCTCGCTCTCGTTCCCCGCCGCGGCCACGACCAGGGCGCCGGGGCTCACGGCCGCGCGAGCGGCGACCATCCGCATGAGCGCGTCGAAGAGCCGCAGGTTGGCCCGGTACGCCTCCAGCGCCATCGAGGTGGCGAACTTGGGCTGCCGGCCGCGGTCGACCAGGCGCTGCACCATGCCGGGGAAGTCGAACCCCAGGGACATGGAGATCACCTGCGCCCCCTGGCGCAGCGCCCACTCCATCCCCCGCAGCAGCCCTTCGGTGTCGCCGCTCCCGTCGTCGGCGAGCACCTTGCCGATCACGGCGCGGGTCACTCCGGGCGCGACCCCGATCCTGGTGCCGTCCACGGCCCGGCCGAAGATCGTGCCGGCGCAGTGGGTGCCGTGCCCCTGCTTGTCACCCACGCCGGAGCCGCTGAAGTCCTCCTGGATGAGGGTGACGCCGGTGAACGCGGGATGGTTGCCGTCGATGCCGGTGTCGAGGACGGCCACGATCACGTCCGCCCCCGTCCGCGTCGAGACGTCGGCGCCCACCGCCTTGACGCCCCAGGTGGCCGCGGCGGCCGCCGCCTCGGCCGTGGCCCGTTCGTCGGAGCCGTCCTCGAACGGCTGGATGAGCGTGGTCGGCATGACCGGCGCCACCGCCCGTACCTCCGGGTCGCGGGAGATCTCGCGCAGCTCGTGCTTGGCCAGTTCGAGCACCTCAACGTGCGGCTCGCCGCCGGCGAGGACGCGGGCGGACTCCGGCCCCGGCAGCCGGGCCGACTCGAAGGGACTCGCCGTGCTGACGCCGCTCATGTCGCGCAGCACGCTGTATCTCTCACCCACGGAACTTCTCCCCCTCGCACCCGTCCTCCCGGACGGGGGCCGGAACTGCCCGGCTCCACCCGGATCAGTTCCCAGCACCGGTTCGGCTCGCGCTCAAGGCACGTCCGGAATACCGCCAAAGGCGAGCACAGGATTCACAAGGGTGGTACCGGCTCGAACGCCTTGTCCGCGCCCTTCTCCTGGAGTTCACGGGTGAGGTGCTGCTGCAGCTCGATGTGCCGGAACTGGTAGTACGGCCCTTCTGTACGCAGCAGGCCCAGCCGGTGGGCGTCGTCCAGGAAGTCCATCGCCCGCATGGGCAGGCTGCCCTTGGCGGCCAGGCGGGGCACCGTCAGGTTGTAGGCCAGCCAGGCGTGGTGCCGGCCCACGACGAGCCCGAACAGCAGACCCAGCACCAGCCCGCCGACGATCGCCACGGGCGTGGGAAGCCGGGCCTCCCGGGCGATGAGCCCGGCCATGAGGCCGACCACGATCCCGCTGAGCATCCGGATGACGGTCAGGGTCCGGTCCGCCCGCCAGGTCGAGCGAGGTGATCGCGCGGTCGCGGTGACGGTCGGGTGCTCGACCCAGCGGATCAGTCCGAAGACGATGACGAAGCCGATGCCCGACAGCAGCCCGATGTTCCGCGCGGTATGCCAGGCGGCGGCGTAGTTACCGAAGTGCCAGCCCACCAGCCAGCCGAGGATCGCCCCGACAAGTCCGATGATCAGCCCGGCCATGAGCACGCGGCCCAGTTCGGCGAGCCGGCCGCGCCACTGGAGCTCGGCGTGACCGGGGACCTCGGTGAACCAGGATCCGGTCATGACGATGACCACGAAGGCCGCCAGCAAGCCGGTCACCACCCCCACGAGCACCATCCCATCGGTCAGCTGAAAGAAGACCAGCCCGGTCACGACGCCGATGCCGACGCCGCACCAGAGGCGCACCGTGAGGTTGGGTATCCGGCCTGCCAGGTGCCACCAGGCCATGTCGCGGGTGTCGTCCTCGCTCGCGGTGAGCTGCCGGCACACGTACGTCAGCCAGCGGCCGACCTGCTCGGGGGTCCACGCGTGCCGGGGCCTGAAGGGCTGCACCGGGCCGTCGGCGGGCGTCCTGGTGCTCACCAGGGCGGGGATGAGCTGGTCGCAGAGGTGGTCCTGCAGCTCGGCCGCGCTGCCGTGCGCGTACCGCAGCAGCGGTGATGGATCGACGCGCGGGGCGATGTACGTGGCGCGGACCAGCCACAGGCCCAGCGAGGTCGAGGCGACCTCTGCCAGGGCTGGTGCCGCGCCCGTGCGCAGCGCCTGGGTGACCGCAGGCCACGCCGGATGCGGCACCGGCGGAAGGCAGGCCTGCAGATAGTCGGCGGCCACCTCGGGCCCCATGGGCTGCGGCTCGATGACCGCGGCCGCTGTCAGAACGTCGCCGATCTCCTCGACCGACTCGGCGAACTGCTCCGTCCGGCAGGTGAGGATGAGCTGGTCGTTCCCGCACATCGACCGGTTGAGCGCGGCCAGCAGGTCCGCGCGAGTGTTGTCGGGCAGCTCGTCCAGGCCGTCGACGACGGGCAGGATGTCTCCCCTCGCCACCAGCGTCTCCGGGATGTCGGTGCCGAGCTCCGCCGCGCGCAGCGCGGGATAGTCCATGGCCAGGCTCGCGGCCAGCCAGTCCTGCAGCCGGGGATGCGCGCGGTCGTCCCAGCGGGCGGCCGACAGCAGCACCGGCACGGGCTCGTCCGGCTCGCGCGTGCGCAGGAGTTCGAGCACGAGTTGCACCGCCAGCGTCGTCTTACCGGTGCCGGGGCCGCCGAGGATGACCAGTCGCCTGCAACGCAGGGCGCGGAAGTTGCGCACCATGGCCTCGATGTGCACGTCCAGGCCGGAGAAGGCGACGGTGCCTTCAGCGATGATCTCGGAGCGGTCGGCGAGTTCGCGGCGCTCGGTCGAGCGCCAGGCCAGCGGCATCGGCTCGGGGTCGGCGAGCGAACGCAGGGCGGTCTCGTCCCGCCACTGCTGGGCCACCAGGCCCGCGAGCACGTCCTTCGCGGTGGTGATCTGGGCAGAGGTCGGGGCGGGCAGGGGCGCGCCGCTGCGCCGCCACCAGGACACGGACTGCAACACGTGGGTGCCCAGCGCGATCACGGTGCTCGCGAAGGCATAGATCTGGGCGGACCCGAAAACCTGCCCCAGGGGCTGGTCCTTGAGATTCGTGGCGGCCATGTAGAACACCAGGGACAAGAACCCGAACAGCAGGAAGAAACCGAACGACATCCTGGCCAGACGATTCTGCCGTCGCCAATATCGAGCAGTCATAAACTCAGTATGCGCAGCTTCCACTCGAAATCAGCGCTCGGAATTCTCCGCACAAGGTTGATTATCGGAAAACCGGACGGCGACTTCCAAAAATCCGTCAAAGACGTGGCAGCGATACGTTCTCGGAGGCAGAAAGCGCGGCCGCCCTGCCGCGGCGGCCGGGAATCACGAGGTTCCCGTCGGTCACCAGCATGAAGCGCTCCAGCCCAGGAACGAACACGTGCACGGCGGCGACGCCGGAAGGAAGGGTGTGCACCGTTCGGCCATAAGCGGTGAAGCCCCGCGCCGCCAGCGCCGCGACGAGCGTCCGCACCTGATCACCAGGCGTCCCAGCAGGTGCGTCGGATGAGAGGGGCACCATGCGGGCCTCGCGCAGGGCTCGGCCGAGGTCGAACCGCGAGCACGCGCGCAGCCCGGGATGCGCCGCCGGCGCGGCGGGGCCCCGGTGAGTGCCGGCCGGCAGCCGTTCGCCGAGCGTGGTCTGGACGAGCTCGGTGAGGGCGCGCCAAGCGGCGTGGGACGGGCTCAGCGAGGTGCCGCTGCCGCGCCGGTGCGGGTGGCGGGAGGTGGGCAGCGTGTACGCCAGCATGGTCGGCACCCCGAGGTCGCTGGTGATGTCCAGCAGGTGCACCGGTGATCCGGTCAGCTCCCTGGCCACCGCGTATGCCCGCGCCGGACCGTCCGGCAGCGTCCCCGGATCGATCAGCCGGGGCCGGAACCCGGGCCCGCCCAGGAAGGCCCGTACCAGGAGCAGGGACAGCGCGTCCCGCTCGATCGCCTCGTTGAGCGCGTGCAGCAGCGCCTCGGCCACCGTGACGCCGACGGCGGAGCCGCTGTTGCAGCTGTAGCGCATGAGGTCGGCGTAGTCGCAGCGGTCGTCCAGCAGCTCGCGCAGCGGCGCGGAGCCCGCCTCGAGGTACCAGGGGGCCGACAGGAAGAGAGGCACCAGCACCCCGCCTTCCCCGTCGGCGCCGCTCTCCGCGTCGAGCACGTCCCCGCCCAGGCTGTCGTCGGCGAGGTCGCCACCGCTGAAACCGTCCCAGTTGAGGCCGTCCCCACCGAGACCGTCCCCACCAAAGCCATCTCCACTGAGACCGTCCCCGCTGAGACGGCCTTCAGCGAGGGAGCGCCCGCTGAGGCCGTTCCTGGGAAGCTTTCCGCCGCCGATGGCCCGGTAGTGTGCGCAGGCCATCCCGCGGCCGCTCATACGGGTCAGCAGGGCCGCACAGACGTCTTCGCACAGCGGCCCGGCGGCGAGCGCGGCCGGGGCGGCCAGTGCGACGGTGCCGGGGTCGAAACCCGCCGGGCCGGTCAAATAATGCTCGACGGCCTCGAAGAGGGCGCCCGTGCGGGCCTCCTCCCGGCTCCCCTTGCCCATTCCGCAGGCCACCGGCGCCGCATCCGCGTCGCCCAGCAGGTCGCACCACCAGGCAGAAGGGTCATGGCCAGGGCCCGCGTCCGCGAGCCGAGCGCGCAGGCCGAGCGCGGACAGCGTGGCGCGCACCCGCCGGGTGGCGACGGGCAGCGCCACTTCGCGCTCAGCCGGGCAGCGCGGCGGCGGGTGACGACCTCGGCTACTGCTCGTCATCCTGCGACGGCAGCTCCTCCAGCAGGTCGAGCTCCGGCTGGGTGAGCTGCTGGGCCCGCCGGTCCAGCGATTCCACTTTCACGAAGTCGACGACGTTTCCCATGGGACCGCCCCCTTTCTCACCTCGCTTCATCATAGTCGCGTCGTCACCCCGGAAACCGAAAAGCATTTTGATGACAAGTTTAATGAGTTGACTTGACTCACGATGACAAAGAACGGGCGGGCAGCGTACGCAGAAATGTCGGTCAACGTGCGGCCAATTACCGTACCGCTCTCTGGACGCCGCGCCGCCACGACCCGCACGTTCGAAGGGAGACGCCTTTTGAGTGAAGTGGCGGGCTGCCATGGATATCGCGACCGAAGTCCGTGAAAACCGGGTAGGACACAGCAAGGCCGCCGCGAAGCGGTATCGCTGGAGCGGCACCGACCGCGACGCCACCGCCCACCGGCAGCGGCGGGGAGAGGCGTTTCCCGACACGCCGGAGATGCTCGCCGCCCGCACCGCCCGCCTCATCCAGCGCAACGGGCTTCCGGTCGAGGCGGCGCTGGAGGCCACCAGGACCGAGGCGCTCGACCGGCCCAAGATGTACGAGCGCATCCTGGGGGTGGCGAAAGACCTCCAAGCCTGGAGTTTCCTGCCCCGTGGCGTACGGGCCGCGCGTACGGTCGCCCGGATCTCGGTCCGCGAGAACGGCCGCGAGATTCCCATCGGCACCGGCTTCCTGGTCTCTCCCAGGCTGCTGCTCACCAACCATCACGTGTTCCCCGACGCCGGCGTGGCCCGCTCGGCGGTCGTGGAGTTCGACGCACAGGTCACCGTGGACAACACCCCTGAGGTGTCGCAGCGGTTCGTGCTGGCTCCCGACGCCTTCTTCGTCGCCGACGAGGCTCTCGACTTCGCCCTCGTCCCGGTCGTCCCCGACGCCACCGGCCTGCCGGTCGGAGAGACGTTCGGCTGGAACAGGCTCAGCGTCCAGACCGGCAAACTCGTCATCGGGGAGCCGGTGAACATCATCGGTCATCCCAGCGGCAGGCTGAAGGAGATCTCGATCCGCGAGAACCGGCTGGAGGCGCGGCTGGACGACTTCCTGCAGTACCAGACCGACACCGAGCCCGGCAGTTCCGGCTCTCCCGTCTTCAACGACCAGTGGGAGGTGACGGCGCTCCACCACAGCGGCGTGCCCAGGACGGACGACCGCGGCCGGATCCTGCGGCGCGACGGGCAAGTGTGGCGGGAGGGCGACGGCGACGACGCCGTCGACTGGATCTCCAACGAGGGCGTGCGCGTCAGCGTCATCCTCAAGCACCTGGCCGCGCTGCCGCTCGACGATGCCCGGCTGGCGTTCCTGACCGAGATGGGCCTGGAGTCCGGCCTCCAGGACCGCACCACGGTACGAAGCGCCGCCGTCCCCTCGCCCTCGACAGACGGGCGACCCTTCCCGCTTCCGGCAGACGAGGGAACGATCCCGCCCATGGCGGACGGACGAGCGATCCCGCCGTCGGAAGACACCCGGGCGGTCCCCCCACAGAACGCACGAACGGTCCCACCGTCACACGCCACGCCGTTGCAACCACCGACGCAGGACCCGCTAACGGTCCCGCTGTCGCAGAGCACGCGGTCGGAGGCGTCATCGGACGACACGCGAACCGTGCCGCCCACGGAGGATTCGCGCTCCGTCCCGCCATCCGAGGCTCGGCGATCGGTCCCGCCGTCGGAGGATGCGCAATCCGGCCCGCCGCCGGAATCATGGCGATCGGTCGTGCCCGCCCAGGCCGGGCCGCCCGTCGAGGCGGGCGTACGTCCCGCTCCCCTGCGGACCGGCGCCGGGCTGCCCGCAGCGCCGGGCGCGTTCGGTGGGACTAGACATCTGGTGTTCCTGCACGGCCGCGGCCACGAGGAGTGCGATCCCGAGGAGGTGCGCCGCAACTGGGCCGCCGGGCTGAACTGCGGGCTCACCCGGGCGGGCCTGCCCACCATCGTGCCCTCCGACGCCTGCTTCCCGTTCTACGGGCGGCGGCTCGTCGACGCCATGCGGCCGCTGGAGGCGCTGCACCGTTCGCCGAGAGTGGCCGTCGGGGATCCCGTCGAGGCGGCGGCGCCGGCGGCCGGGTCGACACGGCGGCTGTACGAGCAGTTGATCGTCGAGGCGGCGGCCAAGGCCGGGCTGCCCCCGGCGCGGGCCGCGAGCCTGGAAGGGATCGGTGACGCCGTTCACCACGGTCTGAGCTGGCTCGCCGACACCACCGACCTGGACCGCCTGACCATCGCCGCCGTCTTCGGGGACGTGGCCGCCTATCTCGACGACCGGCGGGTGCGGGAGGCGGTGCTGGACTGCGTGCTTCAGGAGATGCCGCAATCCGGCCGCCTGGTGCTGGTCAGCCACAGTCTGGGCACGGTGGTCGCGATGGATCTGCTCACCCGGCTCGACCCGGCGGTGGAGGTGGACCTGCTGGTGACCGCGGGCAGCCCGCTCGGCCTGGACAGCGTGTTCGAGCGGCTGATCAGCGGCGGGCCGTACCGTCCCGACCGGGTGGCCCGCTGGTTCAACGCCTGGTGCCCGATCGACCCGGTCGCCATCGGCTGCCCGCTGGGCGACCGCTGGCAGGACGGGCCGGACGAGGCCCCCGTCGTCAACGCGACGGGCCGGGCTCATGACATCGACGAGTACCTCGCCCACGCCGAGGTGGCCCAGGAGATCGGCGTCTCCCTGTGCTCCCCGGCACAGACGGCACCGCACGTCTGAGCAAGCCGCCCCAGGGGGCCCGGTCCCGGGAGGTCGGGGCCGGGCCGCGTGGGGAGGCCGGGTCAGGCGCTGATGAGTTCGGCGATGGTCAGGTCACGGAAGACCGTGATCGGCACGTCCTCCGACGAGCGCTGGAAGAGCGCCCCCGAGGAGCGGTGCGGCAGGTCCACGGTGCGGACGTGACGGAAGCCGCGCCTGCGGTAGTAGCTCTGCAGCCCGGGGTTGTTCTTGGCGCAGTCGAGGCGCAGCCACGGCAGGCCGGCCCCGTAGGCCGTGGCGCCCGCCCAGTCGAGCAGGGCGTCGCCGAGGCCGGAGCCCGACCAGGGGCGGGCGACGGCCAGTTTGTGGACGTAGAGCGCGGCCCCCGGGTCGTCCCCCGGCCGCCAGAACTCGGGGTCGGCGTGCTCGTCGAGGGCGATGGTCGCCACCGGCGGGGCGGATTCGTCGGGATCGAGGTATCTGAGCTCGTCGTCCAGCAGGAACAGCACCCGCTCCTCGATGAGCGGCTCGATCCTTTCCGGACCGAACCCCCCTCGGGGCCATTGCCGCAGTCCTCGCCGCCACAGCCACTCGGAGGTGTCGGCGAGGAGGGTGAGGATGCCGGAAAGGTCCGCAGGTTCCGCTCTGCGGAGGGAGAGAGGGTGAAGCAGGGTGTGCGTGTGCATAGTGAATCCTTCACTGCGTTGGGTGTCCGCCCCAGCGCACAGCGTGATGACGCAACGGTGCGTTAGGGCGAAATAGGGCCTTATCCCGATATATATGGATAAATGGCGATTTAGGGGAGTATGCACGACTCCCCTAGGCCAGCGAGGCGGCTATTTCTCGCTGCGCCCGGCCGGCGGGATCACCCCTTCACCCACGAGCTCGTCAGCGGCGATCGAGCTCGTATCTGATCAGATGTTTGTCGGCTGGCAACACCGACACGGCGACACGCACAGGCATGTCCGCCCCGTCGTAACCCACTCGGACATAGACCATCACTGGCGTGCCGAGCTCAAGCTGGAGGCGTTCGGCCTCCTCTTGGTTGGGCATGCGGGCCCAGATGTCGTCGACGACGCGCACCTGCGCATGACCCAACTCTTCCAGCACCCGGTTCGCCCCTCGCGCGATGTCCCCGGGCCTGGCGATCTCGGAATCGGCGACCATGTCACGGGGGAAGTAGGAATCGTTGGTGTTGTACGGCTGCCCGTCCACGAACCGCAGACGGCGTCTCACCACGGCCAACTCCCCGTCGGCCAACTCCAGCCTGCTGGCGATCTCCTCTACCGGAGACACCGTCAGGACCTCGATGTACTGGCTTGGCGCGCGGCCTTCCTGCGCGACGGCATAGGCGAAGGCCTCCCGCAGTTCCCCACTGGGCTGTGGCTCCAGCTCCCGCTGCGGATAGATCAGCAGCGGTCTGCGGTCTCTGACCACTGTTCCACGCCGTGGCGTGCGAGTGACGAGTCCCTCATTGACCAGCTCCCCAAGGGCCAGCCTCACAGTGTTCCTGCTCACGCCATGGTCTTCCATGAGCTGAGCCTCGGTCGGCAGCTGCGACCCGGGGCCGAGGACACCCGAGTAGATGGCTCGTCGCAGTTCCGAAGCCACCTGCTGATACAGCACCGACCTTGCCACTTTCACCCCTTTTGTTCCAACAATTTAGACGATCTGGTTCTAGCAGGCCACAACCCCTTGACCAAACCCGGTCCACCGGCCCATCATCCATTCGTTGGTACAAATCCATCTAAAGGCCGGTGAGGGGGTGAAGGCCAGTGTCGCCGGTCCGCACGGGTACGCCATACCTGCCCTGGCATGACCCTCGCGAAGCAACTCGTTTACTGCGTTACGCGTTGCCCCGCCAGGTGATCACCCACACCTGCCAGTGCAGTGGCACATCCGTGCCATCGCCATCGGTGCTGACTGAGCTGACCGCGTGGTGCGAAGACGGATCCTTTGTCGGAGACAAGGAGGGTGGCGCCCCCGTCACGTACCACATCGATGACCCGGTCGGTCCAGCTCGAAGCATCGCCGCACGTTGCCGACGACAGGGACCTTCACGTTCCCCCATCGACTCCGTGTGCGGCTCAACGGTCTAGGACTCCATCCCTCGCCGGAGTCCTGGGCCGTCGCACACGGGGAAGGAAGCGCGTCCTGGCGGGTCCCCCACGCCCGCCAGGACGCGTTCTCCTCCAGGGAACCGCACGACAGCCGCCTCCATCTCCCGATGGGGGCCTTTTCGGTTCCGGGGGCGCACGGGCCGCCCCGCTCCGGAACCCGGGGCGGCTGGCCCGGGTTCCGGAGCGGGAGGGCCGGGTGTCGCGGCGGCAGGCGGGCAGGATCGCCTCACGTGACCTCGTGGCCACGCTCGTCACCCAGCACGCACGAATCACATCTGCCGCCAAGTCCCGGGCCGTCCGCATCGACGACGCCTACAGCCACATCATCAACCCTGGAGGCCGAACGTGGGGGCACCTTTCGTGATGGTGGGACTGGTGGGATTCAGCGGTACCAATGCAATTTCCGAGGCAAGGTCATCTACTGGAAGGACGTGCGCCCGGATGGATGACCATGCACGCCTCCGGCGGCGGCCGGCGCCCAGTCGAGCACCGTCAGATCCTCTGTGACCTCGGTGAACGCCCCCACGACCCGCTCCCCGCGCTCCGGCGGACGCTCCGATCGCCAATTTCCGTACACCAGACAGCCGGAAACCGCCTCCAGCCGGACCATTACCACTAGGTATGGATCGAGCCGTCCCGGCACGAACGGCTGGTGGTTGACGATCCAGCTCTCCACCGTCCCCACGGGGGCGACCTCACGCCAGCGACACCCTTCCGTGCGGCAGAGCGGGCAGAAGGCCCGCGGCGGGAAGCGCGGCGTGCCGCAGGAGGCACATTCCTGTACCGCGAACTCCTTCCTCGCGATCCGCTCCCACCACGGGCGGGAGTCCCGGTCGGGTTCCGGACGGTAGGCCATCACGCCCTCCTCAGGATCAGGGCGGAGGTGGCGGGCAGGATGTAGCCGGGCTGGGACGTCGAGAGCGCCACCTCCGCACCCGGCACCTGCCGGTCCCCGGCGTCCCCTCTGAGCTGGGAGACCGCCTCGGCGACGTGGTTGAGGCCGTGGACGTACCCCTCGGACAGGAAGCCGCCGTGCGTGTTGACCGGAAGCGGGCCGTCCAGGGCGGTCGCGCCCGACTCCACATAAGGGCCGCCCTCGCCCTTGGCGCAGAACCCGTAGTCCTCCAGCTGGACGATCACCGAGTAGGTGAAGCAGTCGTACAGCTCGGCCACGTCCACCTCTCCTGGGCCGAGCCCGGCCTGCGCGTACAGGCGGGGGGCCAGGGCGGCGGCCGCGGTGACCGTGGGGTCGGCGCCGCCTCCCGACAGGTGCGAGGTGCCGCCGCCCCAGGCCGCGCCGGAGATGAGGACGGGCGGGCGGCGCAGCGAGCGGGCGCGCTCGGCCGTGGTGACGACCACGGCGCAGGCCCCGTCGGTCTCCAGGCAGCAGTCCAGCAGCCGGAACGGCTCGGCGATCCACCGGCTGGACAGGTAGTCGTCGAGGGTGATGGGCGTGCGCATGAGAGCGCGCGGGTTCTTGACGGCGTTGGCGCGCTGGGTGACGGCCAGGCGGCCGAAGTGCTCGGCCCTGGTGCCGTAGCGGAGCATGTGGGCGCGGGCGTACATGGCGAACTGCTGCGGCGGGGCCACGTACCCGTACGGAGCCTGGTACTGCACCTCCGGGCTCACCGGGACGCCCCGGCCGGTGCCGCCCATGCGGAACTCCGAGCGGGCGTTGATGGCCCGGTAGCAGACGACGGTCTCGGCCAGGCCCGCGGCCACCGCCAGCGCCGCCTGGCCGACGACGGCGTGGGAGACGCTGCCCCCGCCGAACTGGTCCAGGTGCCAGGCCAGGTCGCTCAGTCCTAGGGCGGGGCCGACCAGGGTGGGCGGCGCGGAGTCGCCCACGCGGTGCGTGGCCAGGCCGTCCACCTCGTCCGCGGTCAGGCCGGCATCCTCCAGCGCGGCCAGCACGGCGCGGCAGGCCAGGGTCAGCGTGCTGACGCCGGAGTCCTTGGTGAAGGGTGTGTAGCCGACCCCCGCGATGGCGGTCACGTTCCTGAATTCAAGCAAGCGCTTGGGCACATACGTCACGTTATGCACCCGTTTTCGCCCGTGTCAACGCAGGTGAGCCGGTACGACTTGACACCTTTCTCCGCTTCCCCCTAGCGTCCAAGCAAGCGCTTGGTAAGATGAGCGCAGTCGGCGTACGAGGAGGCGGACCATGAGCACACACGCTGCCCGGCTCATCGCGCCGGACGGCTGTCGCGGCCTTCCGACGCCCCACCAGCGCAGGACTCGCAACGGAGCCGCCATGCCGACG
Organism: Nonomuraea fuscirosea; assembly: GCF_035917475.1. Taxonomy (NCBI): domain Bacteria; kingdom Bacillati; phylum Actinomycetota; class Actinomycetes; order Streptosporangiales; family Streptosporangiaceae; genus Nonomuraea; species Nonomuraea fuscirosea. The sequence goes on from NZ_CP109074.1 coordinate 7,918,011, forward strand.
GGCCCATCCGAGCACAGCCCGAACGGCCACCTCGACAGCCGCCGTTTCCGGCAGGTGCTGGGCAGGTTCGCGACCGGTGTGGTGGCGATCACGGCCGTCGACCCGCTGAGCGGCCGGCCGTGCGGCCTGGCCGCCAACTCCTTCACCTCGGTCTCGCTGGACCCGCCCCTGGTGGCCTTCTGCGTCGCGCACACCAGCACGAGCTGGCCCAAGGTACGCGCCGCCAAGACCGTCACGGTCAACGTGCTGGCCGAGACTCAGCAGGACGTGTGCAAGCAGATGGCGAGCAAGGGCGGCGACAAGTTCGCCGGCCTCGACTGGACCGGCTCCCCCGGCGGCAACCCGGTGCTCGACGGCGCGCTCGCCTGGCTCGACTGCGTGGTCGAGGCCGAGCACGTGGCGGGCGACCACATGATCGTGGTGGCACGGGTGCTGCAGCTCGACACGCTCGCGGAGTGCGGCCCGCTGCTGTTCTTCCGCGGCGGGTACGGCTCGTTCAACGGCGGGTTCCTTGAGCCGTCCTGAGCGGACGGCGAGCTCCATGAGTCGTCCTGAGCGGACGGCGGGCTCCATGTTCGTCCTGAGCGGACGGCAGCGGCCGTGAGCCTTCGCGAGCAGGCCAGGGCCTGGCTGGAGGAGAACCTGCGCGGCGAGTTCGCCGGCGCCAGAGGACTCGGCGGCCCCGGGCGCGAGCACGAGGGCCACGAACTACGCCAGGCCTGGGAACGTCACCTCGGCCGGCACGGCTGGACCTGCCTCGGCTGGCCCGAGCGGTACGGCGGCCGCGCCGCCTCCCTCGCCGACCAGGTCGCCTTCCACGAGGAGTACGCCAGAGCCGGCGCCCCCGCCCGGGTGGGCCTCATCGGCGAGGGACTGGTCGGCCCCACCATCCTGGAGTTCGGCACCGACGAGCAGAAGGACCGCTTCCTGCCCCCGATCCGGCGCGGCGAGGAGCTGTGGTGCCAGGGCTACTCCGAGCCGGAGGCCGGCTCCGACCTGGCCAACGTCCAGACGCGGGCCCGGCTCGAAGCGGGCGAGTGGGTGATCACCGGGCAGAAGGTGTGGACGTCGCTGGCGCACGTGGCCGACTGGTGCTTCGTCCTCTGCCGTACGGAGGAGGGCTCCCGGCGTCACCACGGGCTGTCGTACCTGCTGGTGCCGATGAACCGCCCCGGCGTCGAGGTCCGCCCGATCGTGCAGCTCACCGGCACCTCCGAGTTCAACGAGGTGTTCTTCGACGGCGCGCGGACGGCGGCGGGCAACATCCTCGGCACGCCGGGCGACGGCTGGCGGGTGGCCATGGCCACGCTCGGCCACGAGCGCGGGGCGTCCACGCTCGGCCAGCAGCTCGGGTTCGCGCGGGAGCTGGACGCGGTGATCGCCACGGCCCGGCGCACGGGCGCCGCCACGGACCCCGTGCTGCGCGACCGGCTCGTCCGCGCCTGGCTGGAGCTGCGGATCATGCGGCTGAACGCGCTCAGGACGATGCGCCCCGACCCGGGACCCGAGGTGTCGATCGCCAAGCTGTACTGGTCGGAGTGGCACCGCAGGCTGGGCGAGCTGGCCCAGGCCGTCCAGGGCCGGGCGGGGCTCGCCTGCGACCCCGATGGGCTGAACGAGCTGCAGCGGCTCTACCTGTTCAGCCGGGCCGACACCATCTATGCCGGTTCCAGCGAGATCCAGCGCAACATCATCGCCGAGCGCACCCTGGGACTTCCCCGCTGATCGACCCGCTGATCGGAGCCGCCGATGTCACCGTCCCCGCCGAAACCACCGGCCCCGCCGAAACCACCGGCCCCGCCGAAACCACCGCCCCAGCCGAAGGCGCACGGCCTGCTGGACGGCAAGGTCACGCTCGTCACGGCCGCCGCGGGCGCCGGCATCGGCTACGCCACCGCCCGGCGCTGCGCCGAGGAGGGCGCCACGATCGTCGTCTCCGACCGGCACGAGCGCCGCCTGTCGGCCGCCGCCGACGCGCTGACCGAGCTGACCGGGGTCAAGCCGCTGGCCGTCCCGTGCGACGTGACCTCGGAGGCGCAGGTGCTGGCGCTGTTCGACGCGGTCGTGGAGGCGCACGGGCGGCTGGACGTGGTGGTCAACAACGCCGGGCTCGGCGGGACCGCGCCGCTGGCCGAGATGACCGACGAGCAGTGGCACGCGGTCATCGACGTCACGCTGCACGGCACCATGCGCTGCACCAGGGCGGCCCTGCGGCAGATGATCGCCCAGGGCTCCGGGGTCATCGTGAACAACGCCTCCGTGGTCGGCTGGCGGGCCCAGCAGGGGCAGGCGCACTACGCCGCGGCCAAGGCGGGTGTGATGGCGCTGACCAGGTGCGTCGCGATGGAGGCGGCCGAGCACGGCGTGCGGGTCAACGCCGTGGCGCCGTCGCTGGCGGTGCATCCGTTCCTGGCGAAGGTGACCAGCGAGGAGCTGCTGGCGGAGCTGGCGGCCAAGGAGGCGTTCGGGCGGTCGGCGGAGCCGTGGGAGGTGGCGAACGTGATCGTCTTCCTGGCCAGCGACTACTCCTCGTACATGACGGGCGAGGTCGTCTCGGTCTCCTCCCAGCACCCCTGACCGGCCCGGATCGTCCCTGTCAGGGAAAGACCAGGGTGGCCGGACGGGCGATCCGGATCTAGTGTCCGGACCATGGGCACACGCTCTTCGTTCCTGCTCGATGTCCTCATGACGGAGTTCGGCGAGTCGATCAAGCGAGACCCCGCCGCTTTCAGGCGGAAGTTCAGGAAGATGGCGGCCTCCCCCTTCGCGTTCTACCGGGGCAGCGCCTGCCTGTTCTACGCGGACATGACCGGATCCTTCGCCGACGAGTCCTACCTCGACGGGCCGACCAGCCGGGTGTGGATCCACGGCGACCTGCACGCGGAGAACTTCGGCACGTACATGAACGCCTCCGGCGTCCTCGTCTTCAACGTCAACGACTTCGACGAGGCGTACGTGGGCCCCTACGTCTGGGACCTCAAGCGGTTCGCGGCCAGCCTGGCCCTGCTCGGGTACGCCAAGGCGCTGTCCGACGACTCGATCAGCGTGCTGGTGACCGACTTCGCCGGGGCGTACCTGGTCGAACTGGGCGCCATAGCGGCCGGTGGCGACGACGCGATCGGCTCGCTCACGCTCGACAGCACCACCGGCGTGCTGCACCGGGTCCTGCAGCGGGCCCGGCTGAGCACCAGGGTGGCGCTGCTCGACGTCGAGACCGTGATCGACGACTACGACCGGCGCTTCGCGCTCATGGAGGGGCGTGAGCCGGTGGACGCGGCGACCCGGCTGGCGGTGGTGGCGGCCTTCGAGGACTACCTGGCCACGCTGCCGGCGCCCCTCGCGCCGCACGAGCAGGTGGTCAAGGACGTGGCGCTGCGCAAGGGCGTGGGCATCGGGTCGGCGGGGCTGCCGTCGTACAACCTGCTGCTCGAAGGGCGCTCGCAGGCGCTGGAGAACGACGTGATCCTCTACATGAAGCAGGCGGCGGCCCCCGCCGTGGCGCGGTACATCTCCGACGAGAAGGTCAGCTCCTACTTCCTGCACCAGGGGCACCGCACGGCCGAATCGCAGCGCGCGCTGCAGGCCTACGCCGATCCGTGGCTGGGGTTCACCGCGCTCGGCGGGGTGGGGCAGCTGGTGGCCGAGGTGTCCCCGTACTCGGCCGACCTCGACTGGGACGACGTCAACGAGCCGGCGGAGCTGCGCTCGATCGTGCAGGACCTGGGGCGGGCGGTGGCGCGCATGCACTCGGTGGCCGACGACGAGTCCAGTCACGACCTGGTGGACTTCTCGACGGAGGAGGCGATCGTGGCGGTGATCGGCGACGACAGGTCCGGGTTCGTCGCGGCGTTGGTGGACTTCGCCCACCGGTACGGGGCGCGGGCCAGGGACGATCACCAGCGGTTCGTCGACCTGTTCCGCAACGGCCGCCTGCCCGGGGTGTGAGCGTCCCAGCCCTGACAGCCGACCGGTCGGTATGGCATGCTCCCAGAACATGACTCTGTTCTCAGTGGAAGGCAAGAACGTCGTCGTCACCGGCGGTTCGCGCGGCATCGGGCGCATGATCGCCGCCGGGTTCGTCGAGGCGGGCGCGACCGTGCACATCTCCGCCCGTAAGACGGCCGAGGTGGAGAAGACGGCCGCCGAGCTCGGCTGCTCCGCCGTGCCGGCCGACCTGTCCACGCCCGAGGGGCTGGAACGGCTGGTGTCGGCGGTGGACGGGCCGCTGCACGTGCTGGTGAACAACGCGGGGGCGACCTGGGGCGCGCCGCTGGAGGAGTATCCCGAGAGCGCCTTCGACAAGCTCTGGAACATCAACGTCAAGGGGGTGTTCCAGCTGACCCAGCGGTTCCTGCCGCAGTTGCGCCAGGCGGCCGGCGCCGACGACCCGGCCCGGGTGATCAACGTCGGCTCGATCGACGGGCTCAGGGTGCCGGCCCTGGAGAGTTACGCCTACTCCTCGACGAAGTCGGCCGTCCACATGCTCACCCGCCACCTGGCCAAGCGCCTGGCCGGCGAGCACATCACGGTCAACGCCATCGCGCCGGGGCCGTTCGACTCGAAGATGATGGCGTTCGCGCTCGACGACCCCGCCACCCGCGCGAGCATCGCCGCGAACGTCCCGCTGGGGCGCATCGGGCGGCCGGAGGACATGGCGGGCGCGGCCATCTTCCTGGCCTCGCGGGCGGGGGCGTACCTCACCGGCGCGGTCATCCCGGTGGACGGCGGGATCTCCTGCTGATCAGAGCAGCTCGCGCAGCGCCCTGGCGAAGCTCGCCGCCGCCGACGGCTCGTGGTGCAGGTAGAGGGAGGGCTCGGTCAGCTCGAGCTCGATGACGGCGGGCGCACCGCCGGGTAGCCGGACCAGATCGACCCTGGCATAGAGAAGGACATGGGGTACGGCGGTGAGCACCTTCTCGGCGAGGTCGACCTGGTCCGGAGCAGGAGTGCGGAGCCCGGCCCCGGAGATGTCGCCGGGACCCGCTCCGCGGGCGAGCATCGGCTTCCTGCGGACGGCGTGACTGAGGCGGCCGTTGAAGAACAGCAGCGAGGTCTCGCCCTCCGACTCCACCATGTCGAGGTACGGCTGCACCATCGGCGCGCGCCCCGCGGCCTCCAGCGCCGCGGCCAGCGCCTCGGCCTCGGCGCGGTCGGCGGTCCTGACGGTGTCGCGGGCCCCGCCGGAGACGGTCGGCTTGACCACGTATTCCGGCCAGTCGGGCAGCCCCCGCGACGACCAGTGCGTGGGCACGATCGGCACACCCAGGTCGCGCAGGTAGGTCTTGTCGGTGTTGGACTCCAGCACCGCGTACGGGTTCAGCAGCCGCGTGACGGACTCCACGCCGCGCGCCCACGCCAGGAACTCCTCCCGCCGCAGGATGTAGTCCCAGACGGAACGGACGACGACCGCGTCGTAGGCGCTCCAGTCGACGGCCGGATCGTCCCAGCGCTCGGCGCACCCGTCGATCCCGGCCTCCTTCCAGGCGGTCAGGACCAGGTCGAGCTCGTCGTCCTCAGAGAAATTCTCAAACGTGGCATAGGCACAGAGAGTCACGCAAAGATGCTAATACGGCGCGAGCCGGGCCTTTTCCGACCCGGCCCGCCCCTCCCGCACGGGCGCGCCGCGTTCCGTCAGGTCCGCGACGCGGGGGGCCGGACTAGTCGACCACGTCGTCGACGACCACGTCACTGCCGTTGGTCCCCGTCACGGCGTTGCCGTTGACGTTGTTGATCGCGGTGGCGCCGAGGCCGTTCACGTTGGAGTTGACGACGTTGCCGAAGTTGTTGCCCGACTGCGAGGAGCCGCGGTTGGAGCTGGTGTTGCCGGCGTTCGTGTCGGCCTGGGCGGGGGCCGACAGCAGGGTCACGCCGGCCGCGGCGGCGATGAGACCGGTCACGCAGAGCTTCTTCATCATGGTGCTTGCCCTTTCGTAGTGCTGTTCTGGGACGTCAGCGGGATCAGTAGAAGATGTACGTCACCGTGATGCCGCCGTTGCTGGCGGTCGGCGCGATGCCGTTGACGTTGTTGACGTTGGTCGAGCGTCCCGAGCCTTGGTTGCCGGCCAGGACGTCCCCGAAGTTGTTGCCCGACTGGGACGAATCGCTGTTGCCGCTCCGGTTCGCGGACCAGTTGGCACCGGTCCACGGGCCGATCCAGTCGTCGTCAGCGTGAGCGGGGACTGCCAGTAGTGTGCCGCCGGCGACCGCTGCCAGCACGGCCGCGGCGGCGCACACCCTTCTGATCACTTCTGCTCCTTCGCCAGTTGGAGAAGAGCTCGGAGACGGCGCTCGCCAGGGCCCTGGGACGCACACCATCTCCTTGACCTTCCTTGGACCTCAGGGGATCAAGGTCAGTGCGAGCATATAGCGTTACGTGGTCGATTAGTAGCTGTGAGTGATCAGAATATTGTTCGAACCATACGCTGACACGGGATGTCAGTGACCCGGCCTTACCGTCCGGCGCATGATCTACGAACTACGCCGCTACCAGATGCGCCCGGGGCGGCGCGACGATCTCATCGACTTGTTCGAACGAAAGTTCATCGAGACGCAGGAGGCCGCCGGTATGCGCGTGGCCGCGTCCTTCCGCGAGGACGGCGAGCCCGACACCTTCCCCTGGTTGCGCGCCTTTCCCGACATGGAGACGCGGCGGGCGGCGCTGACCGACTTCTACAGCGGCCCCGTGTGGCTGGCCAACCGCGACGCGGCCAACGCCACCCTGATCGACTCCGACGACGTGCTGCTGCTGCGCCCGGCCGGACCCGAGCTGCCGTTCGGGGAACGACCTCCGGCCGGGGCGACGGACCTGCCGTCGTCACTCTACGTAGTCACCATCCATCACGTGGCCGGGGACGGCTTCGCCGGCGTCTTCGCCCGGGAGGCGGTGCCGGCGCTGGCCGGGGCGGGGGTGCGGCCGGTGGCCTGCCTGGAGAGCGAGCACGCGGAGAACACCTATCCGCGACTGCCCGTCAGGACGGGGGTGAACGTGTTCGTGTGGTTCGCCCGGTTCGAGACGGCGGAGGAGGAGCGGGAAGTGGACCTGCCGATGCTGAAGCCGTACCTGACCGCGCCCACGGAACGGCTGCGCCTGCGCCCCACCGCCCGGTCGTCCCTGCGCTGATCCCGCGCCGTCACCGGCCGCCGCCGCGCTGATCCCGCGCCGTCACCGGCCGTCCCCACGCTGATCCCGCGCCGCCCCCGGCCGCCCCCGCGCCACCTCCGGCCGTCTCCACGCTGGCTCCGGCCGCCCCCGCCCGGTCGGCGGGCCGGCTTTCCACGCGAGGGCCCGCGTCGGTTCCGGGCCGGTCGCCGGTCAGTCCGAGACGAGGTGGCGCCAGGCGGGGATCTCGCCGCCGCCGTCCACCCGTACCTCCGCGCCGGTCACGTAGCCGGGGGCGGCCAGCCACAGGCAGACCTGGGCCACGTCGGCGGGCGTGGCCATCCGACCGGCCGGGATGGCCCGGCCGTCGAGGTCCGTTCGGCCGCCGTAGTGGTCCGCCGCGTCCTGGGTGCTGGCCAGGCCCACGACGACCGTGTTGACGCGGACCCGGGGGGCCCACTCGGCGGCCAGGCAGCGGGCCAGGTGGTGCAGGCCGGCCTTGGCGGCGCCGTACGCGGAGGTGCCGGGTGAAGGGCGGGCGCCGCTCGCGCTGCCGATCATCACCACGGCACCGCCCACGGCGGCGAGCAGCGGGTACGCGCGCTGCGAAACCAGCAGCGGGGCCGTCAGGTTGAGCTCGATGACGCGGGCGTGCAGGCGGGGCGACGTGCCCTCCAGGGGCGCGGGAGGCGACCCGCCCGCGTTGTTGACCACGACGTCGAGCCGGTCGAACCCCGAGATCAGCCGCTCGACGTCCGCGGGATCGCGCACGTCGGCCTGGACGAGACGGATCCCCCCGGCCGGGACGAAACCCGACCCGCCCGCGCCGGCCCCGGTCCCGCCGGAGCCGCGGTCGTGGGGGGAGGGTGGGGTTCTGGCGCAGACGGTGACCTCGGCGCCGGCCGCGGCGAAGGCGGCGGCGATGCCGGCGCCGATGCCCTTGGTGCCGCCGGTCACCAGGACGTGCTTGCCCGCGTAGTCGTAAGTCACGGTCACGAGTGCTACCGTACCAAGCAAGCGTTAGGTAAGGGGGGAGATGGACATCACGTTGCTGGGCGGAGCGGTCGCCGAGGTGGTCGTGGACCTGCCGCCGGTGAACGCGCTGGCCGTGCGGGACTGGGAGAAGCTGGCCCGCCTCGTGCGGGCGGCCGGCGAGGACCCCGCGACCCGGGTTGTCGTGCTGCGGGCCGAGGGACGCGGGTTCAACGCGGGAGTGGACATCAAGGAGATGCGCGACAGCGAGGGGCACGCGGCGCTGGTCGGGGCCAACCGGGCGTGCTACGAGGCGTTCGCCGCCGTGTACGAGTGCGCCGTGCCGGTGATCGCGGCCGTGCACGGGCACTGCCTGGGCGGCGGCGTCGGGCTGGCCGGGAACGCGGACGTGGTGGTGGCCGGGGATGACGCCTACTTCGGCCTGCCCGAGGTGGACCGGGGCGCGCTGGGCGCCGCCACGCACCTGTCCAGGCTGGTGCCGCAGCATCTCGTCCGGGCCATGGTCTACACGTGCAGAAACGTCACCGCCGCCGAGCTGCACGCCTTCGGGTCGGTCCTGGAGGTGGTGCCGCGCGACAAGCTGCGTGAGGCGGCGATGGAGGTGGCGGGGCAGATCGCGGCCAAGGACCCGTACGTGATCCGGCGCGCGAAGGAGTCGCTCAACGGCATCGACCCGATGGACGTCAACCGCAGCTACCGCTTCGAGCAGGGCTTCACCTTCGAGCTCAACCTGCTGGGCATCGGCGAGCGGCACAGGGAGCGGTTCGAGTGAGCGCGTCGGCGAGCGACCCGGGGGCCAGTCCGGGGGCCAGTCCGGGGGCCCGTAGGGGGAGCAAGGTGATGACGGCCGAGCAGGTGGCCGCGTCCGTGGAGAGCGGGATGGCGGTCGGGATCGGCGGCTGGGGCTCGCGCCGCAAGCCCATGGCCCTGGTCCGCGCCCTGCTCCGCTCCCCCGTCCGCGACCTCACGATCATCTCGTACGGCGGCCCCGACGTCGGCATGTTGTGCGCGGCCGGAAAGGTGCGCAGGGTCGTGGCCCCGTTCGTGACGCTCGACTCCATCCCCCTCGAACCGCACTTCAGAAGGGCCCGCCAGACGGGGGCGATCGAGTTCACCGAGTACGACGAGGGCATGTTCATGTTCGGCCTGCTGGCCGGGGCGCACCGGCTGCCGTTCCTGCCGACGCGGGCGGGGCTGGGCTCAGACGTGATGCGGGTCAATCCGGAGCTGCGGACCGTGCGCTCGCCGTACGGGGACGGGGAGGAGCTGGTCGCGGTGCCGGCGCTGACGCCCGACGTGGCGCTCGTGCACGTGAACCGGGCCGACGCACGGGGCAACGCCCAGTACCTGGGTCCCGACCCGTACTTCGACGACCTCTACGCCAAGGCCGCCGGGCGCTGCTACGTCTCGTGCGAGCGGCTGGTGGACCCGGCCGATCTGCTGAAGGAGGGGCCGGTGCAGTCGTTGCTGATCAGCCGCTCGATGGTGGCGGGCGTGGTGGAGGCGCCGGGCGGCGCCGGGTTCACCTCGTGCGAGCCCGACTACGGCCGCGACGAGGCCGAGCAGCGACGGTACGTGGAGACCCCGTGGGAGGACTTCCGTGAGCAGGGCTGACGTGTGCGTGGTGGCCTGCGCGGAGGCGTTCAGAGGTGACGGGGAGATCCTCGCGGCCGGGATCGGCGGGGCGGTCACGGTGCTGGCCGCGCGGCTGGCCCGGCTGACGTTCGAGCCGGACCTGCTCACCCACGACGGCGTCTGCCTGCTCACCGGCGACGTGCCCGCGCTCGGCGAGACGCCGCAGGTGGTGGAGGGGTGGCTGCCCTTCCGTGAGCACCTGTGGCTGGTGCTGAACGGGCGGCGGCACGTCATGCTCGGGGCCAGCCAGATCGACCGGCACGGCAACACGAACATCTCCTGCGTCGGCGACTGGGCCAGGCCGAAGGCGCAGTTGCTCGGCGTGCGCGGCGCCCCGGGGAACACGCGCTGCGACCCGACGAGTTACTGGATCCCCAAGCACTCGGCCAGGGTGTTCGTGCCCGAGGTGGACATGGTCAGCGGGCTCGGCACCGACAGGGGCGCGTACGAGCTGCGCCGGGTGGTGACGAACCTGGCCGTGCTCGACCTCGGCGGGCCCGGCGGGGCGATGCGGCTGGTGTCGGTGCATCCGGGGGTCAGCGTGGCCGACGTGGTGGCCGCGACCGGGTTCGAGCTGGCCGGCGCAGGCGACGACGTCCCCCGTACGCGGGAGCCGACCGAGGAGGAGCTGCGCGTGCTCGACCGCCTCGACCCCGGCCGCCTGCGCGAGCGGGAGGTGGCCGGTTGAGGACCGCGCTGACGTCGCTGGTCGGCTGCCGGCATCCGATCGTGCAGACCGGCATGGGGTACGTCGCCGGGGCCCGGCTGGCCGCGGCCACGTCGGCGGCGGGCGGCCTGGGCATCATCGGGTCGGCCACTATGTCGGTGCCGGAGATGACCGCGGCGATCAGGCGGGTCAAGGAGCGGACGGACGCCCCCTTCGGAGTGAACCTGCGCGCCGACGCCGACGACGCGGCCGCCAGGATCGAGGTGCTGATCAGGGAGGGCGTGCGGGTGGCGTCGTTCGCCCTGGCGCCGCGCCGTGAGCTGATCGCCCGGCTCAAGGACGCGGGCGTGGTGACGATCCCGTCGGTGGGGGCGCGCCGGCACGCGGCGAAGGTGGCGGAGTGGGGGGCCGACGCGGTGATCGTGCAGGGCGGAGAGGGCGGAGGGCACACCGGGCCGGTGGCGACCACCCTGCTGCTGCCGCAGGTCGTGGACGCGGTGGACATCCCGGTGATCGCGGCGGGCGGCTTCTTCGACGGGCGGGGGCTGGTGGCGGCGCTGGCGTACGGCGCCTGCGGGATCGCCATGGGCACCCGGTTCCTGCTGACCGCCGACTCGCCCGTGCCCGACGAGGTGAAGCGGTTCTACCTGGCGGCGCGGGAGACCGTGGTGACCCGCGACGTGGACGGGGTGCCGCACCGGGTGCTGAACACGCCGTTCGTGGCCTCGCTCGAACGTTCCCGCCTGGTCAGGGCGGTGGTGAACGGGGCCAGGTTCAAGCGGCTGTCGGGGCTGTCCTGGCGGTCGATGCTGCGCGAGGGACGGCGGATGCGGCGGGGCCGCGAGCTGACGTGGGCGCAGGTGCTGCAGGCGGCGAACACGCCGGTGCTGCTGCGGGCGGCCATGGTGGAGGGCCGGGTGGACCTGGGGGTGATGGCCTCGGGGCAGGTGGTCACGGTGATCGACGACCTGCCGTCCTGCCGCGAGCTGATCGAACGCGTCATGACGGAGGCGGAGGCGACCCTGTCCCGCCTGCCCGCGCACGCGCCCCGGCAGGACGAGACGCCGCACCGTGCGGCACGGCCGGACGAGGCGGCTGCAGGACGGTGATGCCGTACGACGCGGCGGCTACAGGACCGTGATGCCGCGGGCGGCGAGGATGGCGTTGGCCTGCGTCTGGTTGATGACGGCTCCGGCGAACGCGCGCAGCCTGTCGTCGTCCGGCTGCCCCAGGTCGGCCCCGCGCAGGTCGGCCTGCTGGAACTTGGTCAGCAGCAGCCGCGCGCCGATGAGCCGGCAGTCGCTCAACGTGGCCTGGGTGAAGTCGCAGCCGGACAGGTCGGCGTCGTCGAAGCGCACGCCCTCGATCACCTCGCCGCGCAGCGAGCAGCCGCCGAGGTTGGCCAGGGTCAGGTTGGAGCGCGCGACCTTGAAGCCGGTGCCCCTGGAGCCGGTCAGCGAGGCGCCGATCATGCGGCAGCCGGTGAAGGAGACGTCGGTCAGCAGCGCGCCGCCGAACTGGGCCGACGACAGGTCCACGTCGGTGAAGGTCGCGTCGATGAGGTCGGCGTCGCTGAACCTGATCCGCATCCCGCCGCCGCCCTTGAACACCGCCCCGTCGAGGTCGGCCTTGCGGAAGTCGGTCTGCTCCAGCACGCACGACTCGAACCGCGCCCCGGCCAGCGAGGCGCCCCACAGGTCGGTCTCCGTCAGGTCGCACTCGCGGAAGACGTGGGTCTCCCCCTGGGGCAGCCGGTCGCCCAGCGCCTTGTGCGAGAGGTCCTCGCCGTCGAAGTTCACGATCTCAGAGACTACCGGTCAGCGCCTCCGCCGCGGCCTGGCCGCAGACCCGAGCCGAACCGTACGTGGCGATGTGCACGGCGCCCAGGTCGGACCTGGCGGGCAGGCCCATCTCCACGACCACGGTGTCGGGGCGGGCGCTGAGCAGGTGTCTCAGGGCCTCGGACTGCCAGCGGTGACGGTGCACGTCCCTGACCACCACGACCAGGGGGCGGCCCGCGGCCTGGCCGAGCACCCGTTCCAGCTCGGGGCCGGTGCTTCGGCCCGCCGTCAGGCGGACGGTGGAGGTGCCGGGACGCAGGCGGCTCAGCGGCTCGCCGACGCCCCACGGGGTCTTCCTGTCGATGGCCAGGTTCATCTCCGGCGCCAGCTCCACCACGCAGGGCTCTGGACCGAGCGGGAGCACGGCCGCGGTGGAGCGGCGGGTGACGCGGATCGCCCGGCGGGCCGCGGCCAGGCCGACCTGGCCGTCGGCGGGGTCCTGACTGCCCGAGGAGGCGGCCCACGTGGCCAGCTCGCGGACCCTACGAGCGGCCTGCGCCAGTCGCTCCTCGGGCAGCAGCCCGGTGGTCACCGCCGCCGCGATCGCGTCGCGGATCCCGGCCGCGGTGGCCTCGTCGGCGTGCTCGCCGCCGACGCAGACGGCATCGGCGCCGGCGGCCAGGGCGCGGGCGGAGGCGCCCCCGATCCCGTACGTGCCCGCCACGGCGGCCATCTCGATGCCGTCAGTGATGATCATCCCGTCGAAGCCGAGCTCCTCCCGCAGCAGCCCGGTGAGCACCTTGGGGCTGAGCGTGGCGGGCAGTTCCGCGTCGTACGACGGCACCAGGAGGTGGCCGGTCATGACCGCCTTGACCCCTTCGGCGATGGCCTCGCGAAAAGGGAACAGCGCCTCCTCGATCCCGCTCTCGGCGACGACCGGCATCCCGTGGTGCGAGTCCACGGAGGTGTCCCCGTGCCCGGGGAAGTGCTTGGCGCAGGCGGCCACCCCGGCCGACTGCAGCCCGCGGACGAACGCCCTGGTGTGCCGGGCGACCAGCGCCGGGTCCGCGCCGAAGGCCCTGAGCCCGATGACCGGGTTGTCCGGGTTGGAGTTGACGTCGGCGGAGGGGGCGAAGTCGAGCGAGATCCCCGCCCTGGACAGGTCCGCGCCGAGGCCGGCGGCCAGCGACTCGGTGAGGTCCACGTCGTCCACGACGCCGAGCGCGTAGCCGCCGGGGCGGCTGCTGCCGGTGTCCGCCTCCAGCCTGGTGACCTCGCCGGACTCCTCGTCGGTGCCGACGAGCACCTCGGGGTTCTCCGCGCGCAGGGCGGCGGTGAGCCGGGCCACCTGGGCGGGGTCGGCGATGTTGCGCGAGAACAGCGCCACTCCGGCCAGCCCCGCGCCGAGCCGGCGGCGGATCCAGTCGGGAGGGGCGTGTCCGGTGAAACCGGGGAAGAGGACGGCGTCGGCGAGGCGAAGCAGGTCACCGCTCAGGGGCATGGTCTGCAATCTAATAGGAAAGTTTCCTATTTGCTAGAGGCATTTTCTGACGTCAGCCCGTTTCCTAATGATGACAGACCCGGCTCATGGCGAGCCCGGCTCATGACCCGCCCGGCTAGTGCTGTGACCGGAAGGGTTCACCGCGCCGAGTTCGGCGACGAGTAGCTGTAGCAGGCCGGGATAGTGCTGCTCGATGTCCTTCCTGAGCAGCCTCAACGTGCTCCCGTTGCCATGATCGCGCTGCGCGACCAGGCCGGCCTCCCGCAGAACCCGGAAGTGATGGGTTCGTGTGGCCTTTTTCACCGGCAGGTCGAAGGACCCGCATGCCCGCTCCTGATCCTTGGGATCGGCCGCGAGCTCGGCCACCATGCGCCGCCGGGAGTCGTCGGCGAGCGCGGCGAGCACTTTGCCGAGCTCCATATCTCCTCCTTCAGGTACGACTTGCATCATACCTCGGGCGTGGCTAGCCTCCACAGGTATGAATATCGTCATACCTGTGGGAAGCGGCCCCATCGGCATCTACGGATACGCCCGCCCCCGCCCGGAACGCGCCCAGGAGCTGGAAAGCCTGCTCCTTTCGTTCGTCGAGCCGACTCGTGCCGAGCCGGGCGCCTGGCAGTACCAGGTCCATCGCGATGCCTCCGACCCCACCACGCTGGTCTTCTACGAGCTGTGGCGTTCGGGGGACGACCTGCGCAATCACCTCGCCCAGCCCAACCTCGTCCAGTTCCAGAAAACTCGCATGAACTACCTGCGCGAGGACCTGGAGATCCACTGGTTGACGCCTCTCACCGCGAACGCTCCGGCCGACTCACCACAGCAGGACGCGTAGCGCGATCGCTTCTGGAACGCGCAGGCCGCCAACGTGGTCCCCCTGAACGCTCACCGAAGCGAACACCCAAGCGTGGAGATTCGCCGTCCCCCAACCCGGTGAACCTTTCCGGTCACCGCACTACTGATTCGCCCGGCTCGGCATCCGCCCGGCTCAGGCGGGACTCGGCGATCCTCCGCTTTCGCGCCCCGGCCTGTCAGGGCGATTCGGGGCCGGGGGTGGAGAGACGCTCGATGACCGTGACGTTCGCCTGGCCGCCGCCCTCGCACATGGTGAGCAGGCCGTACCTGCCGCCGGTCCGCTCCAGCTCGTGCAGCAGCTTGACCGCCAGCACGGCGCCGGTCGCGCCGAGCGGGTGGCCGAGCGCGATGGAGCCGCCGTTCGGGTTGACCTTGGCGGGGTCGGCGCCGGTCTCCTGGATCCAGGCCAGCACGACGGAGGCGAACGCCTCGTTGATCTCGATCGCGTCGAAGTCCCCGATGGACAGGCCGGTCATCCCGAGCGCGTGCACGGTGGCGGGGATGGGGGCGGAGAGCATCATGATCGGGTCGTCGCCGCGCGCCGACAGGTGGTGCACGCGGGCGCGCGGCGTCAGGCCGTGCTCGCGCACCGCGCGCGGCGAGGCGACGAGCAGGGCGGCGGCGCCGTCGGAGATCTGGGAGGCGAGGGCGGCGGTCAGGCGGCCGCCGTCTGTCAAGGGCTTGAGCGCGGCCATCCGCTCGCGGGTGGTGTCCCTGCGCGGGCCCTCGTCCACGGCGACGCCCTCGAAGGGGGTGATCTCGCGGCCGAAGTGCCCCGCGTCGATGGCGTGCAGGGCCCTGCGGTGCGACTCGTACGCGTACCGTTCCATCTCCTCGCGTGAGATGCCCCAGCGCGCGGCGATCATCTCGGCGCCGGTGAACTGGGAGACCTCCTGGGTGCCGTACCGCTCCGTCCAGCCCTTGGAACCGGAGAACGGCGTCTCATGCCCGAGCGGCCGGCCGGCGAGCATCGCGGAGGAGATGGGGATCATGCTCATGTTCTGCACGCCGCCGGCCACCACCAGGTCGTTCGTGCCGGACAGCACGGCCTGGGCGGCGAAGTGCAGCGCCTGCTGGGAGGAGCCGCACTGGCGGTCGATCGTGACGCCCGGCACCTCCTCCGGCAGGCCCGCCGCGAGCCAGCAGGTGCGGGCGACGTCGCCGGCCTGGGGGCCGATCGTGTCCACGCAGCCGAAGATCACGTCTTCCACGGCGGACGGGTCGGCGTCGGCGCGGTACATCAGCTCCCTGAGCACGTGCGCGCCGAGGTCGGCGGGGTGAGCTCCGGCCAGCCCGCCGTTCCTGCGCCCGACGGGCGTGCGGACGGCGCCGACGATGTACGCCTCACTCATCCCGGTATCGTAGCAAGCGCTTGGTATGTACGGGAATGCCGCATGAGCTGGGCCGGTAAGGTGAACAAGCGATTGTCCGATGGCTCATAATGGTCTCGTGACCACGCGAAAGAACTCCGGCACCACCGCCGCCCCGGCCAAGCGCCAGCGCGCGACCTCATCGGGGCCCGCGTCCGAGCGTCGCGACCACCTCGTCAAGCTCGCTGCGGAGCTCTTCGCGCGCAAGGGCTTCCAGGCCACGACCGTACGCGAGATCGCCGACGAGGCGGGCATCCTGTCGGGAAGTCTCTACCACCACTTCGACTCCAAGGAGACGATCGTCGACGAGGTGCTCTCCACCTTCCTCGACGACCTGATCGCCCGCTACCGCGCCGCCCTCGACACCAAGGCCGACCCCCGCACCGTGCTGTCGGAGATGGTCCGCATCGGCTTCGGCACGCTGGAGCCCCACCGCGCCGCCATCACGGTGATGCAGAACGACTGGAACTACCTGCGTCAGTTCGAGCGCTTCAACTACCTGGTCAAGGCCGAGGACGAGGTCGAGCAGATCTGGGTGTCGCAGATCAAGGCGGGTCAGGCGGCGGGGCTGTTCCGGGCCGACGTCGACCCCAAGCTGACCTACCGGATGATCAGGGACACGATCTGGGTGGCGGTGCGCTGGTTCCGACCCGGCGGCCGGCTCAACACGACCGGCCTGGCGGAGCACTACATCACCGTGCTCTTCGACGGGCTCGCCACGGGCGAGCGCACCACCCAAAAGGGATGAGCCTCGGCAAGGCGGTGCGCCTGGCGCTGGAGGAGGCGGCCGAGCCCGCCAAGGCCGAGACCATGCGCGCCTACATGAGGTCCACCATGCCCTTCCTCGGCGTCCAGGCGGTCCCCCGGCGGGCGGTGCTGCGGAGGGTGTTCGCCGAGCACCGGCTGGACAGCGCGCCCGAGTGGCGGCGCGCGGTGCTGTCGCTGTGGCGCGAGGCCGAATACCGCGAGGAGCGCTACGCCGCCGTCGAGCTGTCCGGCTACCACCTCTACCGGGAGTACCAGACCCTCTATACCGTGCCGATGTACGAGGAGATGATCGTCTCCGGGGCGTGGTGGGACCTGGTCGACGAGCTGGCCACCCACCGCGTCGGCGGGCTGCTGACCGTCTATCCCGACTCGATGCGGCCGCTCATGCTGGAGTGGGCGCACGACGACGACCTGTGGAAGCGGCGCACGGCCATCCTGTGCCAGAACCGGTTCAGGTCCCGTACGGACACGGCCTTGCTCTACGCGTGCATCGAGCCGAGTCTGTCGGACAACGACTTCTTCGCCCGCAAGGCGATCGGCTGGGCCTTACGCGAGTTCGCCAAGACCAATCCCGGCGAGGTGATCCGCTACGTGAAGGCCAAGGGCATCTCGGGGCTCAGCCGCCGCGAGGCGCTCAAGAACCTGCCGGCCCACTAGCTCAGGCCCCGGTGGGCTGTGTCCGCAGGGAGAGCACCGCTTCGGCGACGCGCTCGGGCTGCTCGGCGACCATGTTGTGACTGGCGTCCAGTTCGAGCACACGCAGGTGCGGCCGGTCGGCGGTGAGCGCCGTCAGGTCGCGGCGGATGCCCGCGCGCAGCGCCGGCATGAGGTCGCCGACCCGGCCGGGCAGCCCCGGCAGGTTCCTGGTGGCCAGCACGAACAGGGCCGGGCAGCGCAGGTCCGCCACGGCGGGGACGCTGTCCTGGAAGTGCGGGTCGTACCTGATCCGCGCGGCCAGCTCGGCGTCGGGGCGCGCGTAGACGCCGTCGGCCGTGTGACGCAGCGCCCGCTCGGGGAACATCGCGACGTGCGCCTCGGGCAGCGGCTGGGCCATCGCCGCCGCCTGGGCGTCGAAGACGGCCTTCATCTCCCCCAGCAACGCGGTCAGCTCGTCCTCCGCCAGGCCGGCGTAGTGGCGCGGCGCGGTCTCTGCCGAGCGCAGGCCGTCGAGGTTCACGATCCCCGGGCCGTCCGGACGGCGCAGGCCCCAGCGGATCGCGATCATGCCGCCGAGTGAGTGTCCGGCCACCAGGGGCGTGTCCAGGCCGAGGTGGTCGACGACCGCCTGTACGTCGTCGAGGGCGGCCTCCCAGTCCCACGGGCCGTCGCCCGAGCGGCCGTGGCCGCGCAGGTCCATCGCGACGACGCGGCAGGAGCCGGTGAGCAGCGGCGCGACGGCGTCCCAGTGCAGCAGGGTGCCGCCGAGGCCGTGCAGCAGCAGCACGGGAGGCCCGTCGCCGCCGTGGTCGCGGACGGCCAGGTGGACGGGGCGATCGTCGATGATCAGGTCTTGCGGTGCCACGGGATGCTCTCCTGAGGTCGGTTGAGCCGGTCGCGGATGGAGGAGGTGGTGACGCCGCCGTCGGGGTGCCGGTCGAGCTTGCCTCGTTTGACCAGGTCGTGCACGCCCTGCCGGGTGATGCCGAGCATCGCGCCCGCCGTGGCGTACGGCACCGCCGCCGCCGTGGGGTGCCCGGCCGTGCGGGCCACGGCCCGGCCCAGCGCGCTGCGCCACCACGACTCGGGTGGATCGAAGGGCCCGTCGCCGGGGAAGAGCACGCCGATGAGCCTGGCCGCGGTCGCGGTGGCCCGCCCCCGGTCGGGGCCCAGCAGCTGCGCGGCCCACACCTCGGCCTCCACGCGCAGCCGCGCCCTGATCGGGCTCAGCAGCTCGTCGGAGGTCAGCAGGATCTCCAGCGGGTCGAGAATGCGCGTCTCCAGCAGCCGCACCAGCTCGGCCACCAGCTCGACGTGGTCTTCCGTGGTCGTCACTTGACACAAGATAGCAAGTACTTGCCCAGTGGCGTCAAGTAGCGCTCACCTCGTCCAGAGGGCGTCCTGGACGGCCTGAACCAGGGCCATCAGTTCTGGGGTGACCCGTTCCTTCGACCAGGCCAGGGCGTACGTGATCCGCAGGTCGCCCGCCTCCAGCGGGACGAAGCGGACGTCGTCCCGCCTGATCGTTCTGACCATGAGCTGCGGGATGGGCAGCAGGCCCGCCCCCGCGGCCACCAGGTCGAGGGCGGCGGTGAAGTCGTCGGGCACCAGGCGGGAACGACCCGGCAGCCCCTGCCACGGGCGGCTGCCGGGAGTCATGAGCACCTGGCCGGCCAGTTCGGCCGGGCCCACCTTCAGGGCGGAGGCCAGGCGGTGGCCGGCGGGGACGGCCAGATGGTCGACGGTGACGTGGAATCGGGCCGCCGTGACGAACCGGGCGGGCGCCGGGGTGGCCAGGATGGCCGCCGAGACCTCGCCGTCCGCCAGCGCCCGCGCCGCCTCGTCGCGCCCGGCGGCGCGCAGCTCGACCCCGACCGCGGGAGTGCGCGTCGCCAGCCGCCTGACGATCCGGGCGGCCAGCGTGCCGACGAGAGGTGGATAAGCCAGGTGAATGGTCGGCCGGGCCAGCCGGGCCGCCTCCGCGCCGAACGCCTGGACCGAGTCGATCACCTGCTCCGCGTACGCCAGCAGTGCCTTGCCTTCGGCGGTGAGCCGCACCTCGCGGGCGCTCCGCTCGAAAAGCCTGACCCCGGTGGCACGTTCGAGCCGGGTGATGGCCTGGCTCATGGCGGGCTGGGACATCCCCACGTCGGCGGCGGCGGCCGAGAAGCTGAGCCGCTCCGCGACACGCGCGAAGCACTGGATCTCCCTGAGCATAAGCAGCACCTATCCATGGTGCACGACGTTCCGGCAGTCGGCAGCATTCCAGCGACCTGAACGATCTCGAAGGAGCAAGCGAACATGTCCGCATTTATCCAGCAATTTCCTGCGTCCACGGTGCTCGGCTACCCGCGGATCGGCCCGCGACGGGAGCTGAAGCGGGCGCTGGAGGCGTACTGGGACGGGCGGGCGACCCGGGCGGAGCTCGACCAGGCAGGCGCCGAGATCAGGGAGCACACGTGGCGCCGGCTGGCCGAGCTCGGCCTGGAAGGGCTCCCGTCGAACACGTTCTCGCTGTACGACCAGGTGCTGGACACGGCGGTGCTGCTCGGCGCGGTGCCGGCCCGCTACCGCGACGCGGCCGACCCCTACTTCGCGATGGCCAGGGGCACCGACGGGCTGGCGCCGCTGCGGATGACGAAGTGGTTCGACACGAACTACCACTACATCGTGCCGGAGATCGGTCCGGAGACCGTGTTCAAGCTGGACGCCGCCAAGCCGCTGACCGAGGTGCGGCAGGCGCGGGCGCTCGGGTACGAGACCCGGCCCGTGGTGGTGGGCCCGGTGACGTTCCTGCTGCTCGGCTCGGCCCTGGACCGGCTGGACGAGGCGCTGGCCTGCTACGAGGAGCTACTGTCCGCGCTGGCGGCCGAGGGGGTCGCGTGGGTGCAGCTCGACGAGCCCGCGCTGGTGGGCGACAGGACGCCGGAGGAGCTGGCCGCCGTCAGGACCGCCTACGAACGGCTGGGCGCCCTGGGTCCGCGGCCCGCCCTGTTCGTGGCGTCGTACTTCGGCGACCTCGGGGAGTCGCTGCCGGCGCTGGCCGCCACGCCGGTCGAGGCAGTCGGGATCGACCTGGTCAGGGGCGGGGTGCCCGGGGTCGATCTGAGTGGCAAGACCGTGGTCGCGGGCGTGGTGTCCGGGCGGGACGTGTGGCGCACCTCGCCGGAGCGCGCGCTGGCCGCCCTGGGCGCCGTACGCGCCGGGCAGGTCGTGGTGTCCACCTCGTGCTCGCTCCAGCACGTGCCCTACTCGGTCGCGGACGAGCCGGACCTGGCGCCTGAGCTGAGGGAGCGGCTGGCGTTCGCGGAGGAGAAGGTGGCCGAGGTCGTCGCGCTGGCGCGGGCCGACTTCCGCGGCTCGGTGCCGGCCGGGCCGTCCGTGGCTCTGTCGGCGCCGGTGATGGCCGAGGAGCGCGCCCCGTACGCGGTGCGTGCCGCCGCCCAGGCCGCGCACCTGCGGCTGCCCACGCTGCCGACCACCACGATCGGCTCGTTCCCGCAGACCGGCGAGCTGCGCGCGGCCCGCGCGGCGGTGACGGCGGGCACGCTGACCCGGGAGGAGTACGAGCGCCGGGTCGAGGCGGAGATCGAGCGGGCGATCCGGCTCCAGGAGCGGCTCGGCCTCGACGTCCTCGTGCACGGGGAGCCCGAGCGCAACGACATGGTCCAGTACTTCGCCGAGCACCTCGACGGGTTCGCGGTCACCAGGAACGGCTGGGTCCAGTCGTACGGCTCGCGCTGCACCCGCCCGCCGATCCTGCACGGCGACGTGAGCCGTCCCGGGCCGATCACCGTGCGCTGGTCCACCTACGCCCAGTCGCTCACGGAACGGCCGGTCAAGGGCATGCTCACCGGGCCGGTCACGATCGTGGCCTGGTCCTTCGTCCGCGACGACCTGCCGCTGCGCGACGTGGTGTTCCAGGTGGCCGACGCCGTCAGGGAGGAGGTCCGCGACCTGGAGGCGGCCGGGCTGTCGGTCGTCCAGGTGGACGAGCCGGCGCTGCGCGAGCTGCTGCCGCTGCGGCGGGCGGCGCAGGACGACTACCTGGAGTGGGCGGTGGCGGCCTACCGGCGGGCCACGTCGGGGGCGAGCGACCGCACGCAGATCCATACGCACCTGTGCTATTCGGACGCCGATCAGATCCTGGCCGCCATCGACGGCCTGGACGCCGACGTCACGACGATCGAGTCCGCCCGGTCGGGGGCGCGGATCCTGGGGGCGGTGCAGGCGTTCGGGCGCGGGCTCGGCCCTGGGGTCTACGACATCCACTCGCCCCGGGTGCCCGGCGTCGAGGAGGTCGAGGAGCTGCTGCGCGGGGCCGTGGCGGCGCTGCCGGCGGAGCGGGTCTGGGTCAATCCGGACTGTGGGCTGAAGACCCGTACGTACGAGCAGGTCGAGGCCGCGCTGGCCAACGTGGTGAGCGCCACCCGCCGAATCAGGGCCGAGCTGAACGCCTGAGCCCCGGGCGGCGGGCGACGGGCGACGGGCGGCCATGCTCAGGCGTAACGCTGGGTGTACTCCTCGATCGTCATGCCGAACAGGACCTCGTCGTGATACCGGCCGTCGGCGTAGTGACTCCTGCGCCGGCGGCCCTCCTCGACGAAGCCCAGCCGGCGGTGGAGGGCGAGCGAGGCGTCGTTGTAGCCGTAGACCCAGGCCTCCGCCTTCTGGAAGCGGCGCTCGAAGAACATGTAGCGCAGGGTCAGCACGATGGCCTCGCTCGCGTAACCCTTGCGGTGGTGCGGGGTGCCGACGGCGATGCCGTAGGAGAAGGTGCCGTGGACGCGGTCGATCGCGTGGGTGTTGATCGACCCGACCGGCGCGTTGTCCGTTCTGGTGGCGATGACCAGGGAGAACTCGTCGAGGTCGAGCTCCTCCTCGGCGTGCTCGATCGCCGCCTTCTTCGCCCGTGCGACGGAGGCGGGCGGGGTGAGCCGCCAGCCGCTGCGTACGGCGTCGGAGTCCTCGTCGAAGGCGTGGAAGGCCTCCCAGTCCTCGGGCTCCTTGGCACGCAGCCGGACCCGCTCGCCCACCCAGGCCGACGATGTCATGCCAGAAGCCAAGCAGATCAGGTCACGGTCCGGCGAACGGTTTTCGAGAAGCGGTTCAGGGCGACGCGAACGTCCTGGGCAGGTGGGCCAGGGCGGCCTCGGCGTAGTGGCGGGGGCCGATGCTCACCCCGTACGCCAGGTCCTCGATCAGCGCGCACCTGGCGTGGAACAGGATCCGCGCCCGGTCCTCCTCCGTCACCTCGAACTCGTAGTGCGCCACCGTCAGCTCGAAGACCTCCGGCCCCAGGTCCCGGTAGATGAGCGCGAAGTCGTGGGCCGGGTCGGTGATCGCGGCGTCCGTCCAGTCGATGACGCCCGTGATCGTGACGCCGTCCGCGTCCACCAGCAGGTGCTCCGCGCCCAGGTCGTTGTGGCAGAAGCGCGGCGGGCCCGGCTCGGCCGGCGGATGCTGCCGCAGGAAACGCTCGACCAGCGGGCGCTGGTGTTCGGGGACGTGCCGCTCCACGTCCCGGTAGTCGAGCTCGGCGTCCTGGAGCAGCGTCGGGAGCGGATAGGCGTCCGGCGGCGCCAGCTCCTCCATCCGGGCGGGCTCGGCACCGTGGATCGCGCTGAGGAAGCCGCCCAGCGGCCCGGCCAGCTCCCGGGGCCGCAGGCCGGGGTCGCCCTCCAGGAGGTTGAGCGGGGTGCCGGCGAGCTTGCGGTAGGCGATCGTGCCGGACTCCTCGTCGGAGAAGACGACCTCGGGCACGGGCAGCGGGGACAACTCCCTGACGGCCGCCAGGCGGGCGACCTCCTGCCGGGTCTTGCGCGGCTCGCTCACCCTGCTCCGCCGTACCAGCAGCTCGTCGTTGACCTCGGACACGTAGTTGTCGAGGCCGGTGCCGAGCCGCCGGACGGAACGCACCCGGTAGCCGGGCAGGTGCCGAGCCAGCAGCGCGTGAATGTCGCCGGTCACACCCGCACCCTAAGCCGGATATATCCGGCGTGCGCGTTATTTCAGGGCACCGGAGGTCAGGCCGGACTGGATCTGGCGCTGGAACACCGTGTACACGATCAGCATCGGCAGGATGGCCAGGGTGAGCGCGGCGAACATGGCCGACCAGTCCTGGTCGTAGCCGGCGGCCGTGGAGATGTCGGCGATGCCCATGGTGAGCACCCACTTCTCCCGGTCCTGGAGCAGGATCAGCGGCAACTGGTACTGGTTCCACTGGCCCAGGATGTTGAAGATCGTGATGCTGATGATGCCGGGCCTGGCCATCGGCAGCATGATCTGGAAGAAGACCCTCGTGTGCGAGGCGCCGTCCACCATCGCGGCCTCCCCCACCGCCGTCGGGAGCGTGCGGAAGAAGGCCGACAGGAAGAAGACGGTGAACGGCATCGAGTACGCGATGTAGACCAGCACCAGCCCCGCGTGCGTGTTCAGGCCGATGAACGGCCCGATCAGCGGCAGGTTGCCCATGTTCTGCACGACAAAGAACAGCGGCGTCAGCGCCAGGTAGACGGGGAAGGCCAGGCCGGAGACGAACAGGAAGTAGATCGCCCGGTTGCCCTTGAAGGGATAGCGGGCCAGCACGTACGCCGCCATCGACCCGACGAGCATCGTCCCGAACGTGCTGAAGGCCACCACGACGATGCTGTTGAGCATGTACTGGCCGATGTGCACCTGGTCCCAGGCCCTGGCGAAGTTGTCCCAGCGCAGCGCGGCCGGCAGCGACCAGGCGTCGCTGAAGATCTCGTCCTCGCTCTTGACCGAGGCCAGGAACGTCCACAGGATCGGGATCATCACGAGCAGGGTCCAGATCAGCAGCGCCAGGTGGGTCAAGATGCCCAGGGGGCCGAGCCGGCGCTTGCGCTCGGAACGGGCGATCTTGCGCGAGTTCGCCACCGTCCACGAGATCATCGTTGTCATCAGTACTCGATTCGTTCGCGCCGGGACAGGCGAAGCGAGAGGATCGCGAAGCCGACGGTGAAGAAGAACATCACCACACCCATCGCCGAGGCGTAGCCGAAGCGGAAGTGGCCGAAAGCGCTGCGGTAGATCTCGGCGGCCATGACCGTGGTCGCGCTGTCGGGGCCGCCCTGCTGCAGGGTCATCACCCAGACGATCGCGAACACGTCGAGGGCCAGGATGCCCAGGTAGACCCAGGCCACCTGGACGGTGTCCCAGAGCAGCGGCAGCGTGATGCGGAAGAACAGGCTCAGCCGGCCCGCTCCGTCGATCTGCGCGGCCTCGAACATGTCCTTCGGAATGCTGGCCAGGCCGGCCGAGAACAGCACGACGTAGAAGCCGACCGCCTGCCAGACCATGACCGCCAGCACCGACCAGAACGCCACGTCCCGGTCGGACAGGAACCCGATGGGGTCCGCCCCGAGCGCCATCAGCGGGCCGTTCAGCATGCCGCTGCCGTCCGGCCGGAACACCTGCTGGAACAGCACCGCGACCACGGCCACGGCCAGCACCTGCGGGAAGAAGAACACCACCCGGTAGAACTTCGAGCCGCGGATGCCGCTCACGCCCGAGGCGCCGCCCACGTTCAGCAGGAACGCGAAGAACAGCGCGATCACGATCGTGAGCAGCGGCAGCAGCACCAGCAGGGCGCCGTTGTGCGTGACGGCCTGCCAGAACTTGCTGTCGCCGAAGAGCCGCTGGAAGTTCTCCAGGCCGATGAACCTCGGCGTGGCCGTGACCCCGCGCCAGTCCGTCAGCGCGATGTAGAACGCCTGGAGGTACGGCGCGATCACGTAGATCAGATAAAGGATCACCGGGGCTGCCAGGAACGAGGTGATGAACAGCCCGCGGCGATACCTGTTGAACAACATCAGCGCTTGTACTTCTTGATCGAGGAGTCGTTCTTGATCTCGTCGGCCTTCTTCTGGATGCGCTCCAGGTACTTGTCCGGGGTCAGCCCGCCGGACATGAGCTCGCCGGTGGCGGCGATGGCCTCGTCCTTGAGCGGGCCGTACCAGTTGAACCAGCGGTAGTAGACGGTGTTCTCGCCCGCGGCGGCGACCGCGGCGGAGGCGCTGGTGACGCCGGGCGAGATGTCGCGGCCCTCGGTGGCGCCCTTGACCACGGTCATCGTCCGGACGAGCGCGCTGAAGTCACCGGCCGCCTTCTTCGACAGCATGGCCCGCAGGTACTCCATGCCGGCCTGCGGGTGCGGGCTCCTGGCCGAGACGATGAAGTTCTCGCCGGGCTGGGTGTGCAGGGTGCCGTAGGGCATCTTGTCGGAGCCGGTCACGTCGGGGATGGGGAACATCCCGTACGCGAAGTCCTCCGGCGTGGTCGTCTTCTGCTCGTTCTCCAGCCAGGAGCCGGAGGGCAGCATGGCCACCTTGTACTTGTTCTGGGCGGTCTGCGTCTGCACGTGGTCGAGGCCGGTGGTGCCCTGCATGAGGTATTTGGCGCCCACCTCCGCCCACGCCGTGGCCGCGGTCTTCATCGCCTCGGAGGTCCAGGCGCCGTCCTCCAGGTTGTCGATGTTGACCAGCACCTCGTTGCCGCCGACCTTGGCGGCCATGGTGAGCAGCGGCTCGTAGAGGTACTGCGGGAACTTGCCCGCGTAGGTGAACGGCGCCATCTTGCCGGACTTCTTGATGGTCTCGCAGAGCGCCAGGAACGCGTCCCAGGTCTTCGGGATCTCCCAGCCGTTGTCCTTGAACGCCTTCTGCGAGTACCAGATGCCGTGGATGTAGTTGACGTAACCGAGGACGCTGAACTTGCCGTCGTAGGTGCCGATGTCGATCACGGACTGGTCGATGGTGTCCCTGACCTTGACGTTCGGGTCGTCCCACGAGGGCGCGTCGAGCAGGGCGGTGAGGTCCTGCAGCTGGGAGTCCTGGGAGAGCGCGCCGAAGTCGATGAAGTTGGCGCCCGAGTTGTCGATCACTTCGGGCGGGTTGCCGCCGGCGAAGCGCGGCTGCAGCACCTTGGTGATCTCCTTGGTCGAGTTGTGCTTGATCTCGACCTTGGGGTATTTGGAGGCGAACAGCGGCTGGTGGATGTTCTTGGCGTAGTCCTGGCCGAAGCCGCCGTCGAAGATCCAGACCTCCAGCGGCTTGCCGTCGGCCACGCCGAACGGGTTGGCCGCGCTCGTCGCCACCGGAGCCGCCGAGCTGGAGGCCGCGGGAGGCGCCGCGGGCGTGGCACACGCGGCCAGCGCCCCCGCCACGGGGACGAGCGCGGCGCCGCGCAGAAGCTCACGCCTGGAGATATGGGGGGTGTTAGGCATTTCTGTACTCCTGATCTTCATGATCCGCGTCTGATGCGCCCTGCGTAACGGCTCTCCAGGGCCAGGTTGTGCTCGTCGCCGCCGGTCACGTTGGCCGACAGGTAGATGGGAGGCGTCTCGCCCAGCGCGACGAGCTTGTCCACCGCCTCGGTGACCACCATCTGCGCGAGCAACGCCGAGGTGATCGTGGAAACCGCGCCGTAGCTGCCGCCGCCGGGCAGGTCGAGAACGGCGTCCCCGTACGGCGCGCCGTTGTCGAGCACGACGTCGGCCAGGTCGAGCAGCTTGCGGCCCGACGGGTGGCGCGAGGTCATGCGGGTGCTGTGCTGGACCGAGGTGATCGCGATCAGCGGATGACCGCGGTCCTTGACGATCGTGGCCAGCTCCACGACCGTGCCGTTGACGCCCGAGCTGGACACCAGCACGAACACGTCCGCGGGCTCGACCGGCGCCAGGTCGTAGATCCGCTGGGCGACGGCCGGGTCGCGCTCCAGCTCGGGGGTGAGCACGCTGGGCGGCTCCCCGCCGTAGAGCACCAGGTCGCGCGGGGTGAGGCGGTTGCTCGGCACCAGGCCGCCGGCCCGCCCGGCGATCTCCATGGCGATGGCCTCGGAATGTCCCGAGCCGAAGGCGTTGACCACACCGCCGGCCATGATCGAGGTCACGAACAGCGCCGCCGCGCGCCTCACCGGCTCGGACTGGCTCTCGGCGACCCGCTGGGCCAGGCCGAGGACCTCGGATGCGTACGTCATTGGCCTCTTTCCACGCGGTGGCTCTCCACGGCGCTGATCGTGCGTTCGAACGCCTCGTTCGTACGTTCGTAGGTGAGCTGGGCTACCGCCACGTACACGGCGTCCAGGACGAAGAGCTGCGAGTGGACGGCGGCCAGCCCCCCGAGCCGCCACGTGGTCTCCCTGCTGGCCGTGGTCAGCACCAGGTCGGCCAGCTCCGCCAGCGGGGAGCGGGCGAACGAGGTGACGGCGACGGTGGTGGCGCCGTGGCTGCCCGCCTCCGCCAGCGCCTCCATGACCTCCCGTGTACGGCCCCGATGGCTGATGCCGATGGCCACGTCGCCGGTCTTCATCAGCGCCGCCTCCGACAGGGCCACGTGGGCGTCGCCCGCGCTCCAGCCGGGGATGCCGATGCGGCGCAGCCGTCCTTCGAGCATGCTGGCGACGTTCCCGCTGGTGGAGACGCCGACGAGCAGCACTCTCGGCGCGGCCACGATGGCCTCGGCCACGCGGGCGACGATGTCGAGGCCGAGCTGGGCGGCGGTGTCCTGGATGAGCCTGGTGTCGGCGGCGGCCATCACCTCGATGGCGGCGTCGAGCGGGTCGTCGGGGCCGATCTCGTGGCCCACGCCCGCGCCCCAGCCCGCCTGGGCGGCCCGGCCGGTCTCGGTCGCCAGCGCCACGCGCAGCTCCGCGTAGCCGGAGAAGCCGAAGGCCCGGCAGAATCTGGTCACGGTGGCGGGCGAGCTGCCCGCCCGTTCGGCCAGCGCGATGATGGTCGACCGCGCGGCCTCGGCGGGGTCGCCGAGAATCACCTCACCGACCCTGCGCAACGCCTCCGGCAAACCGGGTAGTTCTGTTTCGACGCGCCCGAGCGCTCCTGAAGTCACGAATATTCCTTCCGAATACCCGGTCTTCTGGCGAAAATTATTCTTGCTTACCGGTCACGTCAACCCCCAGACTCGGACCGTGACTGAATCGCTAGTGGTCGGTGTCGATGCCGGGGCCACCTCCAGCCGGGTCGCCGTCCACACGCTCGACGGCACGCGGGTCGGCTACGCGCGGGCCGGGGCGGGCAATCCGAGCGCCCACGGCCTGGACAAGGCGGTGGCGGCGATCGGGAACGCACTGGAATCCGCGCTGAAGTCGGTGCTGCCGACCGGCGGCGGGGCGCGCGTGGTCGCCTCCCTGGCCGGGGTGGCCGGGCTGGTCCAGGAGATGGAGCCCGAGCTGGCCAAGCTCTGGGCCCGCCACGGCATCGCCGAGGGCCCGCGGTGCATGGGCGACCTGGCCATCGCCTACGCCGCCGGCTCCGCCGAGCCCGACGGCTCGCTGCTGCTGTCCGGCACGGGCGCGGCGGCGGCCCGGCTGTCCGGGTTCGAGCTGGACGCGGTCGCCGACGCGATGGGCTGGCTGCTGGGCGACGAGGGCTCCGGCTTCTGGATCGGCCGCCAGGCGGCCAAGGCGGTGATCGAGGCCCTCGACCGGGGCCTGCCCGTGGCGTCCCTGCTGCCGGGCTCGGGCCACGAGCTGGTGCGCCTCGTGGGCGAGCGGTTCCTGGGCGAGGAACGGCCGGACACGCCGCGCGCCGCCGCCTCCCGCATCGTCCGGCTGGCCCAGGCCGACCACATGCGGCTGGCCGCCCTGGCGCCGCTGGTCAGCCAGGCCGCCGAGGCGGGCGACCCGCTGGCGGCGGGCATCGTGCGGGAGGCCGCCGATCATCTGGTGGCGACCCTGCGCCGGGTGCACGTGTCAGGCCCGGTGGTGTTCGCGGGCAGCGTACTGACGAACGACGGGCCGGTGCGGCGGGCGGTGGTGGGGCTGCTCGCGGGCGAGCGGGTGGCGACGGCGGGTGACGCGGCGGGGGCGGCGGCCTGGCTAGCGGCCCGCGACCTGCTGCGGAACGCCGACGCCAGTCCCCTGCACGCCGCCTTCACCGCCGCTTCCTGAAGCTTACACGTACGGTCGTCTCTTCTCGTCTGTATGAGCAATGTGCTTTGCCTACCAAGACCGAACGATATGAGAGCTCTCGCCCGGCTTGGCCTATGTTGCTCACGTGCTCGACTACGAAGGGGACACCCACGTCTACATCCAGATCGCCGACATCCTGCGGGAGCGGCTCTCCTCGCTCGCGGCGGGCAGCCCGGCGCCGAGCGAGGCCGAGATCCAGCAGGAGTTCGGGGTCGCCAGGACCACCGCGAGGCGGGCGGTCCACCTGTTGCGGGAGGAGGGGGTCCTCTACACCGTGCAAGGGGAGGGCGCCTTCGTCGGCCCGCCGACGGGAGGACCGCGGCAGAAGCGAAAAACGCCGCTTTACCAGCAGATCGCGACAAGGATCAGCGATCAGATCAAGGCCGGAAAAATCTCGCCGCGACGTCCCATACCCGGCGAATCCGCTCTGGTGAAGGAGCACGGGGTGGCGCGCGAGACGGTCCGCCGGGCCATGGCGCTGCTGCGGGAGCAGGGCTGGATCTACACCGTCGCGCAGCGCGGCAGTTACGTCTCGCCGAAAGAGTCCTGGCCGGAAGACTGACTTCGCCTACCTGCCTGTATCGACACGTCTAGGCTATGAGCATGCTCGACCGTGATGGCCCGACGCCTCTGTACGTCCAGGTCGCCGAGATGCTCTGCGAGCGGATCAGCCACGGCCTGCTGCGCACCGGTGAGCCCGTCCCGAGCGAGGCGGCCCTGGAGGCGGAGTTCGGCATCGGGCGCACCACCGCGCGCAACGTGGCCAGGGAGCTGCGCCGGCGCAGGCTCGTGCACACCGTGCCCGGCGAGGGCACGTTCGTCGGGCCGCCCGGCGTGCCGCGGGTCAAGCCCGCGCGCGGCCTGCACGCGCTCATCGCCGCCGACCTGGCCGGCCGGATCAGGCGCGGCGAGCTGCGGCCGAACCGGGTGATCCCCAGCCAGCAGATCCTCATGCGGCAGTACGGGGTGGCCAGGGTCACGGCACGGCGGGCCGTCTCCCGGCTGCGGGAGCAGCGCTGGGTCTTCACCGTGCCCCGGCGCGGCACGTACGTGTCGGACCCGGCCGAATGGCCGAAGGACGCGCCCGGCGTCAGGGTCGGCCCGTGACCGCCCCCGCCGTCAGGGTCAGCCCTTGACCGCTCCCGTCGTCATCCCGGTGCCGACCCGGCGTTGCAGGAAGAGGAAGAGCAGCAGCGCGGGCAGCGCGAACAGGCTGGCCGCGGCCATCGTGGCGCCCCAGTCCGTGCCGAACACGTCCCTGAACGACGACAGCCACACCGGCAGCGTGCGCCTGTCCTGATCCTTGATGATCAGCACGTTGACGAACGCGAACTCGTTCCAGGCCGTGATGAACCCGAACAGGGAGGTCGCCATCAGCCCGGGCGCGAGCAGCGGGAAGACCACCCGGCGGAACGCGGTCAGCCGGCTGCAGCCGTCCACCTGCGCCGCCTCCTCCAGCTCCACCGGGATGGCGGCCAGGAACCCGCGCAGCGTCACGATCGTGAACGGCAGCGTGATCATGAAGTACACGCCGGTCAGCATGGCCAGCGAGTCCAGCAGCTGGGTGTCGCGGGCGATGATGAACACCGGCACCAGCAGCGCCTCCCACGGCGCCATCTGCGCCGCGAACACCGCCACCACGAACGCGCCCTTGCCCCGCCACGACATCCTGGTCACCGCGAACGCCGCCAGCAGCGCCACCACCAGCGCGATCAGCACCGCCCCGACCGTGACGAGCAGGCTGTTGCGCCAGTAGGTCCAGAAGCCCGGCGCGTTGATCGCGGTGACGAAGTGGTCGAGGGTGGGATGGGTGGGCCAGAACGTCGGGGTGTCCGACTGGATGTCCCTGGTCGGCTTGAACGCGGTCAGGAACATCCAGTAGACCGGGAAGATCGTCGTCACCAGCACGGCGACCGCCGCCGCGTTGAGCATGAACCGCTTCACGAGCGCACCATCCGACGCAGGTTGCTGATCAGGGCGACGGCGAGGATGAGCACCGTCAGCATGGCCACCGCCGAGCCGAGGTCGTAGCGGTGCAGGACCCGGGCGACCTTGAACGCGTAGACGGGCAGGGTGGTCGTGGCGCCGTCGGGGCCGCCCTGGCTGAGCACCCAGATCTGGGGGAAGCACTTGGCCACCCAGATCACCTCGAGCGCGGCGATCAGCGCGAAGAGCTGCCGCAGCATGGGGAAGGTGACCTTCCAGAACACCTGCCAGCCGGTGCCGCCGTCGATCCTGGCCGACTCGAACAGCTCCACCGGGATCGTGGTGAGCCCGGCGTACAGGGTGAGCGCGGCGAACGGGACCGACTGCCACACGACCAGGATGACGAGCACGGCGAACGTGGCCGTGCCGTCGGCGAACCAGGTGTAACCCTGGAACTGGTCCAGGCCGAGCGTGACCAGCACCCAGTTGACCACGCCCAGCTCCGACTGGAACAGCCACTGGAAGACCGTGGTGGCCGCGATGATCGGCGTGGCCCAGGCCAGCGCCAGCGCGCTCATCAGGGCCAGCCGCAGGCCGCGGCGCAGGCGCGGGAGCATGAGGGCGATGCCCGTGCCGAGGACCACGATGAGCACCACGTTGATCGCGGTCCATACGACCGTGCGCAGCAGCACCTGCCAGAACTCGGCGCCGGTCAGCAGCTCCGTGTAGTTCTCCAGGCCGGCGAACACCGCCCCGCCTCTGATCAGCTCTCCCATGCGGAAGTGCTGGAACGAGATCACCGCCGCCTTGAGCAGCGGATAGAGCAGGAGGAAGGCCCCGCCCGCCACCGTGGGCGCGATGAGCAGGTAGGGCCAGAGTGAGCGGTTCCTGGCGGGCATTCAGGATCCGCTGTTCAGCGTGGTCGTGATCGACTCCGACACCTTCTTGCCCTCCGCGGCCGGGTCTCCTCCGGTGAGCACGGCGGTCATGTACTGCTTGATCACCGAGGTGGCCTCGACCGCGGCCCAGTTGGGGGTGTTCGGGGTGGCCCGGCCGTTGGCGGCGCCGACGGCCATGGCGGCGGTGCCCTCGTCGCCCGCGAGCACGCCGGCCAGCGAGGTACGGTTCGGCACGAAGCTCATGGCCTTGGCCAGCTCCGTCTGGAACTGCTCGCCGGCCAGCGCCTTGACCACCTCGTACGCCTGCTCCTGCCGCTGCGAGGCGACCGGGATGATCAGGTCGGAGCCGCCGGTGAAGACAGTGCCCGGCTTGTCGGCCGTCTTGCCCGGGATGGGGAAGAAGCCCATCTTGTCCTTGAGCTTGTCGTCCACCTCCAGGACGCGGGCGGCGATGCCCGGCACGGCGATGATCTGGCCGACCTTGCCCTGCGCGAACACCTCGTGTTGCGGCGGGTTGGCCTCGTCGGCGTCCTTGGGGCCCTTGCCGAGGGCCTGGAGGCGCTTGTAGTAGTCCATGCCGGCCAGTGCCTGGGGCGTGTCGAGCGCGCCCTTCCACTTGCCGCCCTCCTGGACCGCCAGGTCGCCGCCCTCGTCCCAGACGAAGCCGGCCAGGGCGTACCAGGTCTGACCGGTCAGATAGATGCCCTGGTTACCACCTTTATTGAGCTTTTCTGTGACTTCTAGCCATTCGTCCCGGGTCTTCGGTGGTTCCGCGATGCCGGCCGCCTTGAACAGGTCCTTGTTGTAGACCACGACGCGGTTCGCGGCGTACCACGGGATGCCGTACTGCTTGCCGTCGATCTTGCCCGGCTGAGCCAGTCCCGGCAGCCAGTCCTCGCCCTTCAGGTCCGCCACCTTGGCGCTCAGGTCGCTGACGCCGCCGCTGGCGGAGTACTGGGCGACCTGGGTGTTGCCCACCTCGATCACGTCGGGGGCGTCGGTGCTGGCCAGCGCGGCGGTGACGCGCTCGCCGATGCCGTCCCACGCCTGGATCTGGATGTCCAGGTCGACGCCCTGGTGGGCGGCCTCGTACTCGGTCTCGAACTTCTTCAGCAGCTCCTGCGTGACGCTGCCGTCCATGATCCAGACGGTCAGCTTCACGGGGCCCGCGGCCTGCTGCTGCCCGGGCTCCTCGGCGGCTCCGCAGGCGGCCAGCGCGAACACGGCGGCCAGGGCCAGGATGCGGTTTCTCATGGCGATCCTTCGGTGGGGGTGCCCGACGGGAGGTGCCCGCGCCCGTACGGAAGGCGGGCGCGGGACGGTGCCGGGAGGCGGGTCACGGGTTGGGGACGGTGTCCTTGAAGGCGGTGCCGGCCGCGCGCAGGGCGTTGATCCTGCTGGTCACGACGGAGGGCGCGACGACCTCGTTCTTGCTGTGGTAGAGGTAGTCCACCTGCTGCCGGTACGTACGGGTCCCCGAGGCTCCCTGCAGATCGATGAACCACTGGTTGAACATGATCCACATCGGCGTCTCGGGATAGTAGATGTCACCGTGGTCGGCGAAGAGGCGGCCGTCCACGTAATACTTCATCCGCCCGCCCGACACCTGGATGACCAGGTCGTGCCAGCCGGCGAAGCTCGCGCGCTCCTCGGTGTGGGTGTTGACCGCCTGCCAGGGCTCGGCCTGGTAGGTCTCCCAGCTGGTGGTGTAGAGGATGTTGCCGGGCTCGCCCCAGCCGCCGTTCGGGAGGTACTCGAAGTCGAGCTCGCCGTAGTCGGGGTCCAGGTTGTAGCGCAGCGGGGTGATGGTGAAGAAGGTCTGCACCACGTGCTCGCCGTCGGGACCGCTGGTGGGGGCGTCGCTGAAGCGCACGCGGGCGGCGTAGGTGCCCTCGCGGAACTTGCGGCTCGCGGTGGACAGCTCGGTCTGCACGGTGCCCGCGGCGGTGCCGTTCGTCGAGGAGTCGAGCGTCAGCAGGCCGCCGGGGAACGAGACGCCCGCCGGCGACCAGGTCGCGCCGGGCACGCCCGGCCCTCCTGAGCTGGAGCGGACCGTCCAGCCGCGCTGGGCCAGCCGCGGGTCGCCGGAGCCCGTGTAGGTGAAGTCGTCGAACAGCTCACCCGCGCCGCCGGGAGGGTCGGTCGGGTCCGGATCGGGATCGGGGTCGGGCTCGGTGCCCGTCGGCTTGCCCCAGGCAAGCTGACCGTTCACGTAGACGGCGATCTTGTCCCAATTGGAGTAAGACGTCTGGGAGCCGTAGGAGTAGTCGTCGCTCTGGGTGAACGTCTGCCAGTCCGCGCGGTAGAAGCGCAGCTGCATGTCGCTGGTGTTCTGGCCCGATGCCAGGCTGCCCGAGCTGAAGCCCACCTCCAGGTACTGGTCGTCGCCCTGCTGGCGGACGAACTGACCGTTGATCGTGGCGCATCCGATCACGGCCCAGGAGCAGGCGAACCGGTAGGTCTCGGCGCCCGTGAGGTAGTAGCGGATCTTGACCTGGTTGAGCGGGATCGTGGTGGTGCCGTCGTTGTGCAGGCGCAGCCAGGGCTCGGCCTGGGCGGTGGTGGCGCCGGGCGCGCTGGTGCGGTACTGCAGGCGGACCGCCTGGGCGGCGGCGGCCGGCGTGGCGACCAGGGTGGCGCCGACCAGGACGGAGGAGAGTCCTAAGGACAGCAGAAGTTTTCCGAAATTTCGGGACATGGGCTGGGTTCTCCCTTGGGGTTTGTACGGCCCCCGAATTTCGTGCATGCCGAGCAGAGGTGATGACGTGCTGAGGAGCTGACGCGGAGAGGCGGTGATGGCGGGGGGCGATGGCCGGGGGGGTGATGGCCGGGGGGGTGATGGCCGGGGGGGTGATGGCCGGGGGGGTGATGGCCGGGGGGGTGATGGCCGGGGGGGTGATGGCCGGGGGGATGGCCGGGGGGATGGCCGGGGGGGTGATGGCGGGTGAGGGGTGGCCAGGGCTGGAAAGCGTCAGGTGTGAGGTGTCAGGCGCCGCGGCGGATGCGGCCCGCGTAGCGCGCCTCCAGGCCGAGGTTGTGCGCGTCGCCCTCGGGGACGTTGGCCGACAGGTAGACGGGCGGCACCTCGCCGGCTTCGAGCAGGTTCCGTACCGTGCGGGTGACGACCAGCTGGGCCAGCAGGGCGGAGGTGATGGTGGAGACGGCTCCGGTCGCGCCGCCGCCGGGCAGGGGCAGGATCGCGTCGCCGTACGGGGCGTGGTTGTCCAGGACGACGTCCGCCAGGTCGGTGAGCTTGCGCCCCGACGGGTGACGGGACGTGGAGGCGTCGCCGTGGGCCCGAGAGGTGATCGCGATCAGGTCGTGACCGCGTTCCTTGACGAGGGTGGCGAGCTCGACGACGACGCCGTTCACGCCGGAGTTGGAGATGATCACGAACAGGTCGTGCGGCTGGACGGGGGCCAGGTCGAGGATGGTGCGGGCGATCGAGGGGTCACGTTCGAGGTCGTAGCGGTCGAGCTCGGAGCGGGGCGCGTCGCCGTACCGGACGATGTCGCGCAGGGCGAGCCGGTTGGTGGGGACGAGCCCGCCGGCCCGGCCGGCGATCTCCATGGCGACCGCCTCGGAGTGGCCCGAGCCGAACGCCTGGATGATGCCGCCCGCGGTGAGCGACTTGGTGAAGAGGTCGGCGGCACGGGTGATCTCCGGATCTTCCGGGATCGTCCGTACGAGGCGAGCGATGTGCTCGACGAACTCTTGCGGCTCTATCGTCATATATCCCCTTCTGGTAGGCGGTGTCCCGCCACGGCGCGGACGGTGACGTCGAACGCCTGCTTCGTCCGCTCGTACGTCTGCTGAGCCACCGACACGTACACGACGTCGAGCACCAGCAGCTGCGAGTGGATCGCGGCGAACCCCTCGGAGCGGAAGCTCGTCGCCCTGCTGGCCGTGGTCAGCACCAGCTCGGCCACCTCCGCGAGCGGCGATCTCGGCTGCGAGGTGACCGCCACGGTGATCGCGCCGTGGCTGCCCGCCTCCGCGAGCACCTCGATGACCTCGCGGGTCCTGCCGCTGTGGGAGATCCCGATCGCCACGTCGCCCTGGCCGAGCAGCGCCGCGTCGGTGAGCGCGCTGTGCGCGTCCGACCTGCTCCACGTCGGCACCCGCATGCGTTGCAGCCGGTACTCCATCTCGCTGGCCACGGCCGCGCTGCTCGACACCCCGAACAGCAGCACCCGCCCCGCCCTGGCCACGGCCTGCGCGGCCTTCTCGACCACGGCCAGGTCGAGCTGGTCGCGGGTCTCCTGGATCAGGCGGATGTCGTTGCCGGACACGACGCCCAGCACGCGTTCGAGGCTGTCGTCGGGCAGGATCTCCTGGCCGATGTCGGTCTCCCAGGTCTGCTGCGCCACCCGGCCCGTGTCGGTGGCCAGGGCCACGCGCAGCTCGGCGTAGCCCGTGAAGCCCAGGGCGCGGCAGAAACGGGTGATGGTGGCGGTGGACGTCCCGCTCCGCTCGGCCAGGTCGACGATGGTCAGCCGGGCCGCATCGGCGGGCGCGCCGAGGATGGCGTCGGCGACCTTGCGCAGGGCCTCCGGCATGTCGTGCTGTTCGGCCCTGATGCGGTTGAGGAGTTCCACGCGGTGATAATTATGCTCAGCCAGTGGTGCCGTCAAGGCTTATCGGCAATAATTTTTGACATGCGACTGGTGCTGGGCGTCGACGCCGGAGGCACGTCCTCCCGCGCGGCGCTGTTCACGATGGAGGGCGCGCCGGTGCGGCGCGGGCGCGCGGGCGGGGCCAATCCGGGGGCGCTGGGCCTGGACCAGGCGGCCGCCAACCTGACCGCCGCCATCGGCTCGGCCCTGGCGGGAGTCGATCCGTCGCAGGTGGAAGCCGTGGTGGTGGGGCTGGCGGGGCATCCGGAGTCGTGCGCGAAGCTGGTGGAACGGGTCGCCGGCGACCTGCTGCCCGGCACCCCCGCCGCGGCCGTCGGCGACATCGTGACCGCCTTCGCGGCCGGCACGGCGGAGGACTCGGGGACCGTGCTCATTTCGGGAACGGGGGCCATCGCGGCAAAAATTACCGGCCATCGCGCGACCGCGACCGCCGACGGGTACGGCTGGCAGCTGGGCGACGAGGGCTCCGCCTTCTGGCTCGGCCGCGCCGCCGCCCGCACCACGATCCGCGCCCTGAACCCCACCGGTCCCACGGCGAGCGGCCCTCCGAGCACCTGGACGACGGCGAACGGCGCTCCGAACGCCGGGGCAGAGGGCTGTACGGGTGGCGGTGGGCTCGTGGGCATGGTCGTGCGGCACCTGGTGCCCGAGGGGCTGGGCGAGGATCCGGTGGCGCAGTTGGCGGCGGCGGTGTACGCACGCCCGCCACTCGCACTGGCCGAACTGGCCCCGCTGGTGAGCCGGGCGGCTGGCGACGGCGACCCACTGGCCCTCTCCATCGTCACGGCGGCGGCCTCCCGGCTGGCCGGAACCGTGGCCGAGGTCTACGAGCCCGGCCTGCCGATCGTCCTGGCCGGCAGCGTACTCACCGCCGACGGCCCGATCCGCGAGGCGGTCCGCCAGGCCATACGGGAAACCCTGCGGGCACTCCCCGAACCCACCGCTGCCACGCCGGCGCCGCATGCGCCTGCGGCGGACGCGGCGGTGCCGGACATGGTAACGCCGGACGGAGCGACGCCCGCCGGGACGGCGACGAGCGTGGCGGGGCCGGATGGAGTGGCGCCGGTGGTGGCGGGTGATGTGGCGGGGGCGGCGGCCTGGCTGGCCGCACACCCGTTCCTCAGCCGGAGGGAGTCGCGGGCACGCCACCCGCGCTTCGTCCGCCCCTCCGGCTGAGGTGTCCTTCCGGGCCGAGATGCCTGCCGCTGATACCCCTTCCAGCCCGCGGTCCCTTCCGGCTGAGGCTCGTCGCCGGTGGAGGTCAGCTGTCGAAGGTGGATGGCTTCGGGCCGCCGTAGATCGGGTTCTTCGGCAGGCGTTCCTCGGTGGCCTGCAGCCGCACCACGCCCGGCTGCTCCGATCGGGCCTCCCACACGATCCAGTCGTCGCGCACCTCGGCCGTCTGCTCGGCCGGGTCGACGCGCCATCCGTCGCCGCCGGGGGCGGGCGTGATGACCTCGTAAACGGCCTTCAGCCCGCGCCGGTCGACCTCGGCGCGCACCTCGCCGACGGTCTTCTCATCGACGCGGAAGCCTGCCCTCGGGCAAGGAGGAGTACAGGTCGGCGACGTCGGTGTCGAGCTCCACGCTTCTGAGCCGGTGCCTGGCCACGCCGCGCCTGTGGTTGGCCAGCACGTTCCCGGCCACCCCGTACAGCCAGAGCCTGGCCTCGCCGCCGGGCGGCAGCGCGTCGGCGCGGCGCCAGGCGACGGCGAACGTCTCCGCCACCACGTCGGCCGCGTCCTCCGGTGAGTCGCAGCGGCGCAGGGCGTAGCCGAGGATCTGCTCGTACGTCTGTCTGTAGACGGCTTCGAACCGGCTTCTCCGGTCATCCACGGGCGAACCCCATGGTCAATCTCCTTGCTTGCGGGATCGGAACATCCCGTACATGTCTCGCCAAGGGTCAGCATCTCCGATGAAACGTCACCGGGTGAGCAGGGCCGCGCTTCCGTAGCTGCCGCCGAACCCGGTCACCAGCGCCACCTCGCGCCCGGCCCGCAGCTCGCGCACGGCCTGGGCCACGTTGTTCAGCCCGTGCACGTAACCCTCCGAGAGCAGCCCGCCGTGCGGGTTGACCCAGGCGTGCCTGCGCTCCAGCAGGTACGTCCCCAGCTCCGCGCGCCCGGCCAGCCCGAAGTCCTCCAGCTGCCGGGGGACCAGCCATGAGTAGGCGTCGTAGAGCAGCGCCACGTCCACGTCGGAGGGCCGCAGCCCGGACGCCTCCCACAGCATGGGCGCCACATACGCCGAGAAGACGGCGGTGACGTCCGGCGCGCGGTCCATCGAGGAGCAGCCGGGCCCGCCGCCGCGCACCACCGCCCGCACGCGCGGCCCGTCGAGCACGCCGCTGACCAGCAGGGCGCAGGCTCCGTCGGTCTCCTGGCAGCAGTCCGCCGTGCGCAAGGGGGTGCACACGTACGGCCTGGACAGGTAGTCGGCCAGGGTCAGCGGCTCGCGGCGCAGTGCGCGGGGGTTGGTCGCGGCGTTCTCCCTGGACTGGGCGACGACGGCGTGCAGGTGCTCGGCCGTGAGCCCGGTGTCGTGCAGGTAACGGGTGGCGGCCAGGGCGAACATCGGGATGGGCCCGGCGAGCCCGTACGTGAAGCGTTCCTGCGGCCCGGTGGAGACGACGTTCATGCGCCTGCCGGAGCGCCCGTTGAGCGCCCGGTAGACGAGGACGTTGCGGGCCAGCCCCGCGTGGATGAGCATGGCCGCGTCGCCCAGGATCGAGGCCGTCTGCGTGCCGCCGCCGGCGATGTCGTTGTGCCAGCCGAGCCGCTCGATCCCGAGGGCCCTGGCGACCTGGACGACGGGGGCGGAGTCGTTCATGTGGTAGCTGAGCACGCAGTCGACCTCGCGCGGGGCGATGCCGGCGTCGGCGCACGCCGCCCGGGCCGCGTCGGCCGCCAGCTCCAGCTCGGTGCGCCCGGAGTTCCTGGTCAGGGGCGTCATCCCGATCCCCGCCACGGCCGCACGGCCCGCGAAAGGCTGCATGCCACCTCCTCCGGGCCCGTACGGGCGTCCTGCCGCCACGCTAACCGGCCCGCATTGTCCCGCACAAGCGCTTGCTCAGGACACTGAGGCCCTTCGTTCCCCGGGTTACGGACGGCCGCAATCGCGATTTCCCACGTCGTCAACCGTCCGCGGCGCACCTCGGGTCAGGCTGCGGACCCGATCCCACCAGCACGTTTCACCATTTTGCCCGGAAATATCACTATTCGAAGGTAACTGGAACCTTCACGGGAGCTACCGCCTCTTGTAATACGGAGGTGTGATCTACCGATAGCCCATCATCATCAGGCCGAGGTGGGGCGATGGATCTACGCTATGTCCGGTACGCCATGGCGATCGCGCGCGCGGGCAGCCTGCGCCGGGCCGCCGCCGCGCTGCACATCGCGCAGCCGACGCTGTCGGAGCAGCTGAGAGCCCTGGAGAAGGAGATCGGCGTCGAGCTGTTCAGCCGCTCGTCGAGCGGGGTGCAGCTCACCGAGGCCGGCGAGGCGTTCCTGGCCCAGGCCACCGTGGCGGTGGACGCCTTCGAGCGCGCCGTGGCGGCGGCCAGGAGCAAGGGCGAGACCGCCCGCCTGGGCGTCGCCGACGGGCTGGCCGACGTGGTGGCCCGCCTGCTGTCACAGGTGCACGGCGGCCGCCTGCGCGTGGCGCCCATGGGGACGGCCGAGCAGATCGTCTCGATCGCCGACGGCACCTTGCAGGCGGGACTCGGGTACGCGCCCGGCTCGCTGCCCAGAGGCGTGGCCCGCATGCTCATCCACCGCTTCCCCGTGCACGCGCTGCTGCACCGGGAGCACCATCTGGCCGCGCACGAGACGGTGTCGCTGGCCGACCTGGCCGGCGAGCCCCTGGTCATGCCGGAGTCGGACGCGGTGGCCGGGGCGCGCAGGTTCCTGGAGGGTTTCGTCCGCCACCGCCTCCACCCCCGCCTGGGCCCGTCGGCGGCCACCCACGACCTGGTGATCACCATGGTGCGGGAGGGCGCCGGCTACGCGCTGTGCGTACGCGAAGGCACGACAATTCCCGACACACTAGTCTTTACCCCTATAAAAGAGGATGTTCCGCCCCTCGAAGTGGTCTTCCTCTGGAACCGCCAGTCCGAGGTGCAGGAGCTGGTGAGCGCGGCGCGGCACCTGGCACGCTCTGGATAGCGTTAATATCTAACGATGCGCATCTCCGAGCTCAGCGCCAGGGCAGGCGTGGCCATCCCGACGATCAAGTACTACCTGCGCGAGGGCATGCTCCACCAGGGCGAGCAGACCGCCGCGACCAGGGCCGAGTACGACGGGACGCACCTGCGCAGGCTACGCATGATCCGCGCCCTGCTGGAGGTCGGCCGGCTGTCGGTGGCCTCGATCAAGAAGGTCATCGAGTCCGTCGAGGACGAGTCGCTGCCCACGCACGAGATGCTGGGCACCGCCCACTACGCGCTCAGCCCCGCCGTCGAGCCCGAGCCCGACGAGGAGTGGCAGGCCGCCCGCGCCGACGTGGACGCCCTGGTCGAGGAGCTGGGCTGGGACGTCCACTCCGACG
The DNA here is from genome assembly GCF_035917475.1 of Nonomuraea fuscirosea. NCBI lineage: Bacteria > Bacillati > Actinomycetota > Actinomycetes > Streptosporangiales > Streptosporangiaceae > Nonomuraea > Nonomuraea fuscirosea. The sequence continues at coordinate 7,959,289 of NZ_CP109074.1, forward strand.
CGCCCACCCGCGACGAGCTGGCCCAGACCATCGTCAGGATGCGCCAGCTCGGCGTGTCGATCGACCTGGCCCCGTACGCCGAGGCCGCGCGGAAGCTGGTCGCCGAGGTGGAGATGGGCACCATCCCGTTCGACGGGCCGCGCGACGCCGCCGTCGAGGCCCTGGTGCTCGGCACGGTCCTGTACGGCCGGGCCTTCGACGCGCTGCGCCGGATGGCCCAGGAGTCGGAGTCGGCCCGCCGCATGACCCGCTGAAGCCCGCCACCCGGCGTGCTGAGCCCGGCCCGCCGAGCCCGGCCCAGACCCCGCGCCGCCCGGAACACGCTGGTGAGCGGCTCAGAGCAGGCCGTTCTCGCGCAGGATCCGCACGGCGCCGACCGTGACGGCCCCGCGCCATTCGAGCGACCCGGCCGGCGAGAAGCGCGCGTAGTCCACCGTCCACCCGCCGTCGTCCTGCTGCTCCCCCGCCAGCCGGACCAGGTCGGCCGCGATCACGTCGGGCTCGAACAACTCGCGGACGGGCCGGCCGGGAAGCGGGGCGAAGTCCAGCGGCCGCAGGGACTCGTTCTCGGTGCCGCCCTCGACCGGCACCCTGCCGTCCTCGGGGATGTAGGCGCCGAGCCGCTTGAGCAGGTCGGCCGCGCGGGGCTGGGTGTCGTACACGGAGTCGAGGAAGTGCAGGGCGAAGGACAGCACGTACGCGTGCGGCATGTCCTCCAGGTTCTGGATCGTGTCGAGGCAGTAGCGGGTGGCCCGCTCCAGCCACGGATGCCCGGCCACGGCGGGGTCATGGGCCGCGACGCGGTGCGCGGCCGCCGCCGACACGGCGGTGATCTGCAGGGAGGAGGTTCCGGGGTCACCGCCCGCCCACCAGGTCGCGGTGGCGGCAGGCACCCTGACCGGCAGCGCGAACGGCAGCCCGCCGTCGGGCAGCGTCATCTCCTCCAGCCAGTCGCACAGCGCCGCGGCGTGCGGCGAGGTGACCGGGGCGACCTCGGCGAACGCCTCGAAGGCGTGCAGGGCCGCGCCGGGCTGGCTCTCGGGGGTGCGCAGGTCGGGCTCCAGGCCCCAGCCGTAGCCGCCGTCCGGGTTGCGGTAGCCGTCCAGCGCCGCGAGGACGCCCTGCGCGCTGCCCTCCCCCATGAGCAGGTCGTAACGGCGGCGGTCGAGGACGCGCGCGTGCCCGGCCATGAAGCCGGGGATCGCGGCAAGGTTCACGTTCATGCGGTCATCGTGCCCAGATTGCCGCCGCTCGGTCTTGCAGGTTCCGGACACACCCCAGCGAAAGCGGGCCCTGTACGTACGACACGCCCGGCCGAAAGCGGGCCCCGTATGCCGGGCACGCCCCGACGAGAGCGGGCCCCGTACAGTGGGATCATGACCGAGCCGGCGGCCTGGCGGGCCAGGTTCGGCGCGCAGCCGGTGGCCCGCCTGGCCAGGATCGCGCGCGATGGGACGCCGCGCGTGGTGCCCGTGACGTTCGCGCTGATGGGCGAGCAGGTGGTGACGGCCGTCGACCACAAGCCGAAGACGACCACGGATCTCGCGCGGCTGCGCGACATCGCCGCGAACCCCGCCGTCAGCCTGCTCGCCGACCACTACGAGGACGACTGGACGCGCCTGTGGTGGGTGCGCGCCGACGGCCTGGCCTCGGTCATGGCGGACGGCGGGCCCAGGGAGCGGGCGCTCGACGCGCTGGCGGCCAGGTACGCCCCCTACCGCGAACGCCGCCCCGAGGGGCCCGTCATCCTCGTCGAGGTGACCAGGTGGAGCGGCTGGTCGGCTAGTCCATGATCGTCACCGGCCGCTTCAGCAGCCACATGGCGGCCCGCTGCAACATCGTCCGGTGGATCTCGTTGTCGAACGACCGCGTGTCGTGCCCCAGAGCGTCGTAGAACACCCGGCCCCTGCGCACCGGCCGGGCCCAGACCAGCGGCTGGCCGTTGGCCGAGGCCAGCGGCTCGACGTCGGGCAGCACGTCGAGGTCGCTGTAGACCTCGTCCACCACGTCGAAGTCGCGCAGCCCCTCCACCACCGGATGCGTGCCGTGCACACGCACGCCCGTCCAGCCCAGCGGCGGATGGTGCGACTTCGGCCACGTCCAGCAGCCGCCCAGCACGCGCGGCCAGCCCTGCCAGTCGTCGAAGCAGATCGCCGCCGCGTGCATGCACAGCAGCCCGCCGCCCCGGTCGAGGTGGTCGAGGAGGGTGGTGCGCGCCTGCGCGGGTAAGGCGAAGCGCCACTCGTCGCGCAGGTCGGCGAAGCGGTCCTGGTCCATCTGCCAGCGCAGCGCGTTGACCGTGATGAGCTGGACCTCGGACGGCTCGCTCAGCGCGCCCGCGATGTCCTCGGTGATCTCCGACTCGACCCCGACCTCGGCCAGCACTTCGGCCAGCGCGGCCGACGTGGCGGCGAAGTCGTGGAACAGGCCTCCTGACAGGATCAGATTTCTCGCCACTTGCCAAGCTCATCACGGTTACCGCGGCATTTCCACCCGTGCGCCGACAAGCGCGTACACGTGTGCCTGGGCCGGATCCACCGGGCACACGATCTATAGTCGCCCGTATGGATCTCGGCATCTCGGGCAAGGTCGCCCTCGTCACCGGTGGCAGCGCGGGTCTCGGACTCGCCGCGGCCAAGAGCCTCGCCCGCGAGGGCTGCGACGTCTGCGTCAGCGCCCGCGACCCGGAGAAGCTCGCCGACGCGGTCGTGGAGCTGCAGGAGTTCGGCAAGGTCGTGCACGCCGTGCTGGCCGACGTGGAGGATCCGGCCGCCGCCAGGCGGGTGGTCGAGGAGACGCGCGAGGTGCTCGGGCCGATCGACATCCTCGTCGCCAACGCGGGCGGGCCGCCCGCAGGCCGCTTCGACGAGGTGGGGCTCGACGGCTGGGACGTGGCCGTCCAGCGCAACCTGCTCGGCACCGTACGCCTGGCGCACGCCGTGCTGCCGGAGATGCGTTCGCGCGGCTGGGGGCGGATCATCACGATCACCGGCCGGGCGGCCCGCGAGGCGCTCGACGGGCTGGCGCTGTCGAACGCGCTGCGCCCGGCCGTGGCCGGCCTCGTCCGCACGCTGGCCCGCGAGGTGGGCCGCGACGGCGTGCTGGTCAACAACGTGATGCCGGGACCCATCGAGACCGAGCGGCTGCGCGCCCTGGCCGGCGACGCCGACGCGCTGCGTCAGCGCGGCGAGGAGATTCCGGTCGGGCGCGTCGGGCAGCCTGAGGAGGTCGGGGACGTGGTGGCGTTCCTGGCCAGCGACAGGGCCTCGTTCGTGAACGGGGTATCGCTCCTGGTGGACGGCGGCGAGGCCCACGTCATCGCCTGACGGAATTGTCTTACGGGGGCTACCTGACGAGCGTGCCGACGATCGCGGCCGCCCAGGTCTCGTCGTCGTCGGGCAGGTCCACGAAGTTCGCCAGGTTGGCCCGGTGGAAGCAGGCTCCCATCAGCATCGCCGCGGCCGCCCCCGCGTCGACGGCCGGGTCGATCCGCCCGGCCCGCTGCTCGGCCCGCAGGATCTCGGCCAGCGCCTCGATCGGCGCGTGCGGGCCGGAGCCGGCCTCGGCCAGCATCTTCCTGAACCCGGTCAGCAGCGGCGGATCGGCCAGCACTCCCCCGGCGATGGCCGCCGCCCTGGTGTAGAACTCCAGGGCCATCGCCGTGAACGCGGTGAGGTTGGCGCTCACGTCGCCCTCCCCGACGCTCAGCCGCAGCCGCGACAGGGCGGGGCCGAGCGCGGGCATCCGCTCCAGCAGCACGGCCAGGAAGAGCTCCTCCTTGCTGGCGAAGTGCTTGTAGAGCAGCGCCTCGGAACAACCGGCCTGGCCGGCGACCCGCCGGGTGGTGGCGCCCGCGATGCCGAACTCGTGAATCGCCTGCTCGGCGGCGTCGATGATGCGATCGCGTGTGCCCATCCGCCCATGATATGAGCGTGTGCTCACCCACACCGGCGTACATGACATCCTTCAACTGAGGGAGACCACGGAAAGGGCGTACGGGAGATGGACAAGCCGGTCATCGTGACGGTGGACGACGACCCAGGCGTCTCGCGGGCGGTCGCCCGTGATCTGAGACGCCGCTACGGGCAGGAATACCGCATCGTCCGCGCGGAGACGGCCAGAGACGGCATTGACGCGGTGAAGGAGATGCGGCTGCGGGGTGACGAGGTGGCGGCGATCCTGGCCGACTACCGCATGCCGCAGATGAACGGGGTGCAGTTCCTTGAGGCCGCCATGGATCTGTACCCGTACGCGCGCCGGGTGCTGCTGACCGCCTATGCAGACACCGACGCGGCGATTCAGGCCATCAATGTGGTGGATTTGGACCATTATCTGCTCAAACCTTGGGACCCGCCCGAGGAGAAGTTCTATCCGGTGATCGACGGCCAGCTCGACGCCTGGTTGCGCACCGAGCGGATCGAGCGGACCGAGCTGCGGGTGGTGGGTGACCGGTGGTCGGCGCAGTCGTACAAGGTGCGTGACTTCCTGGCCCGCAACCACGTCCCGTACCAGTGGATGCTGGCCGAGGACCCGGAGGGCGCGCAGCTGGTGAAGGCGGCCGGCGAGGGCTGCCACCTGCCGCTGGTGGTGACCTCCGACGGCGAGACGCTGGAGTCGCCCGACCAGGCCACGCTGGCCACGGCGGTGGGCCTGTCCACGACGCCGGCCACCGACTTCTACGACCTGATCGTGGTGGGCGGCGGCCCGGCCGGGCTCGGCGCCGCCGTCTACGGAGCCTCGGAAGGGCTCAAGACCGTGCTGGTGGAGGCCTACTCCTCCGGCGGGCAGGCCGGCCAGAGCTCCAGGATCGAGAACTACCTGGGCTTCCCCGACGGCGTCTCCGGTCAGCAGCTGGCCGACCGGGCGCGCAGGCAGGCGCAGAAGTTCGGGGCCGAGCTGCTGACCGCGCGCAAGGTGATCAGCCTGGAGCCGCGCGGGCAGGCGCGCGTGGTCGGGTTCAAGGACGGCGGGGAGATCGCGGCGCACGCGGTGATCCTGGCCACCGGCGTGACCTACCGGCGGCTGGACGCGCCCGGCCTCGACGAGTTCGTCGGCCGGGGCGTCTTCTACGGCGCCGCCCTGACCGAGGCGCCCGCGTGCAAGGACACCGAGGTGTACATCGTGGGGGCGGCCAACTCGGCCGGCCAGGCCGCCGTCTACCTGTCGGGATTCGCGAGCAAGGTTCATTTGTTGGTGAGGAGTGATGGATTGGAGAAGTCCATGTCTCACTACCTCATCGAGCAGATCGCCGCGATCCCCAACATCGAGGTGCACTGTGAGACCCAGGTCGTCGGCGGCGCCGGCGGCGGTCACCTGGAGCGGCTGACGCTGTCCACCCGAGGTGAGCAACGCACGGTGGACGCGCAGTGGCTGTTCGTCTTCATCGGGGCCGAGCCGTACACGTCCTGGCTGGGCGAGACGGTCGAACGCGACGCGCGCGGCTTCGTGCTGACGGGTCCTGACCTGGTGCAGGGAGGGCGGCGGCCGCGCAACTGGCCGCTGCGGCGTGAGCCGTACTACCTGGAGACCAACGTGCCCGGAGTGCTGGCCGCCGGCGACGTGCGCGCCGAGTCGATCAAGCGGGTGGCCTCCGCCGTCGGGGAAGGCGCGATGGCCGTCGCGCTCGTGCACCGTTACCTGGAGAAGCAATGAGCGACACCGATTACGGCTGCGGCGCCGAGACCGCCGCCGCCCCCACCCAGCCCGGCATCGACATCGACGAGCTGCGCAAGCTCTTCCTGTTCGAGCGGCTCACCGACGAGCAGCTCACCAAGCTCGCGCTGAGCGGCCGGGTGCAGACCTACGGCCAGGACGAGGACGTCCTGCGGCAGGGCGAGCCGGCCGAGTGCTTCGCGGTGCTGCTGGACGGCGAGATCCAGATGATCAGCGAGACGGTCAGCGCCGGGACCGTCGCGATGCCGCGTACCTCCCAGCCCGGCGTCTACGGCGGCGCCACCTCGGCCTACCTGGGCGACCGGGCGCCGCAGACCTATCAGCACACGCTGCGCGCCACCGCGCCGTCGCGCCTCTTCATGCTGCCGGCCAAAAAGTTCGCCTACATCGTGGCCGAGTGGTTCCCCATGGCGATGCACCTGCTCGACGGGCTGATGTCCGGCGGGCGGATGCAGCGGGAGATCATCGACCGGCGGCAGCGGCTGACCGCGCTCGGCACGATCACGGCCGGGCTCACGCACGAGCTGAACAACCCGGCCGCGGCCGCCGTGCGCGCGGTGAGCGAACTGCGTACGCTGATCAAGAACTCGCGCATGCAGCTGGCCAACCTGGCCGAGGCCGGCATCGCGCCCGACAAGCTGCGCGCGCTGATCGAGGCGCAGGAGGCGTGCACGAGCAACCTGGGCAACCAGCCCCAGCGCTCGCCGATGGAGATGTCCGACGCCGAGGACGAGCTGGGCGAGGCGCTGGAGGAGCTGGGCGTCGAGGACGCATGGGAGCTGACCCCGGCGCTGGTCAACGCCGGCTTCAACAACGCCTACCTGCAGAAGATCCGCGCCAAGGTGGGCGAGGAGCACACCCCGTCGGCGCTGCACTGGCTGGCCGAGGCCATCGAGATCTCGCAGATGCTCAACGAGGTGACCGAGGCGACCGAGCGCATCACCACGCTCATCCGCTCGGCCAAGCAGTACTCCCAGATGGACCGGGCGCCGTTCCAGCAGGTGGACGTGCACGAGCTGCTCGACAGCACCATCGCGATCTTCCGCGGCAAGATCCCGCCCGGCATCAGCGTGGTCACCGACTACGACCGCACGCTGCCCGAGATCCCCTGCTACGCGGGCGAGCTCAACCAGGTCTGGACCAACCTGGTCCACAACGCGCTCGACGCGATGGGCGAGGAGGGCACGCTCACCATCCGCACCGCACACGACGAGGACGAGGCGATCGTCGAGATCGGCGACACCGGTCACGGCGTGGAGGAGGCGATCAAGGACCGGATCTTCGAGCCGTTCTTCACCACCAAGACCGTGGGCGAGGGCACGGGGCTCGGCCTCGACATCTCCTACCGCATCGTGGCCGGTCGGCACGGCGGTGAGATCAAGGTCCGCTCGGTGCCGGGTGACACCTGGTTCGAGGTACGCCTGCCGCTGCGTGAGCCCGCGAACACTGACTGATTCCCGACCCTGACTTGTCAGAACGCTTACTGACCGCATGTAATGGGTGACCGAAATGCGGGAAGGAGGCGGGCCGGTGAGCACGTCGGAGGCGTTGGCGGGTTCGCGTGGACTGAACACGCTCCTCAGAGTGCTCGGCGGCATCGAACGCCTGGGCAACAAGCTGCCCCACCCGTTCTGGCTGTTCGTCATCCTGAGCGGGCTGCTCGGCCTGGTGAGCTGGGGGCTGGCGGCGGCCGGGGTCTCCGCCGTCAACCCGGCCTCGGGCAAGACCGTCGCGGCCAGGAACCTGCTGTCCGTCGAGGGCGTGCGGATGATGGTCGGCGACGCGATCGAGAACTACACCTCGTTCCCGCCGCTCGGCACCATCCTCGTCGTCATGCTCGGCGTCGCGGTCGCCGAGCGGTCGGGGCTGCTGGCCGCGGTGCTGCGCGGCGGGGTGGCGAAGGTGTCGCCGAAGTGGGTGACGTTCGCGCTGGCGTTCACCGGGATGATCGCCCACGTGGCCACCGACGCCGCGTACGTGGTGCTCATCCCGCTCGGCGCGCTCGCCTTCCGCGCCGTGGGCCGCAGCCCGATCCTGGGCATCGTGGTGGCGTTCGTGTCGATCTCGGCGGGTTACGACGCCAGCCCGCTCGTCACGCCGGTGGACGCGATCCTGTCGGGGCTGACCACGGCCGCCGCCCACACCGTCGACCCGGCCTACCTGGTCACGCCGCTGGCCAACTACTACTTCTCCATCGTCTCGTCGCTGCTGCTGGCGGCGGCCATCACCGTGGTGACCGAGCGGATCCTGGCCCGCCGGGTCGAGTCGCTGCCCGTCGATCCCGACGCCGGGGAGGACGATCTCGGCTCGCTGACGCTCAGCCCCCGGGAACGCCGGGGCCTGCGCAACGCCCTGATCACGCTCGTGGTGTTCCTGGCCGCGACGGTGGCGGCCGTCCTGCCGGCCGGCTCACCGCTGCGCGGCGAGGGCGGCAGCATCGTACAGTCGCCGCTGCTCACCTCGATCGCCGTCTTCCTGGGTCTCGCGTTCCTGGCCGTCGGCTGGGCGTACGGCAGGGCCGCGGGCACCGTCACCAGCAGCAGGGACATCCCGGGCTTCATGGCCCACGGGCTGCGCGAGATGGCGCCCATCCTGGTGCTGTTCTTCGCGATCTCGCAGTTCCTCGCCTACTTCAAGTGGACCGGCATCGGCGAGATCATCGCCGTCAACGGGGCCGGCCTGCTGCGCACCGCCGGGGTGAGCGGGCCCGTCGTCTTCCTCGGCATCCTGCTCGTGGTCACCGTGATCAACCTGGTGGTGACCAGCGGCTCGGCCCAGTGGGCGCTGGTCGGGCCGGTGTTCGTGCCGATGCTGATGCTGCTCGACATCCCGCCCGAATACACCCAGGCCCTCTACCGGATCGCCGACTCGTGCACCAACGCGATCACGCCGATGAGCCCCTACTTCGTGATGGCGCTCGGCTTCCTGCAGCGCTACCGCCGCTCGGCCGGGATCGGCACGCTGGCCTCGATGACGATCCCGCTCGCGTTCACCCTGCTCGTCGTCTGGACGCTGCTGTTCTTCGTGTTCTGGTGGCTCGGCATCCCGCTCGGCCCTGGAGCGCCCGTTCCCTCGTGAAAGGAATCTCGTGCTGATCACCGACTGGACCCGGCAGGCCCTGCCGGCCATGCTCGACGACCTCAGGGCCGTGGTCGAGCTGGAGACCCACAGCTACGACAAGGCGATGCTGGTCAAGGGGCTGCGGGAGATCCGTTCCCGGACGGTCGGTCACCTCGGCACGCCGGACGACGAGATCCTGCACGAGGGCGGCCAGCACGGCGACATCCTGGAGCTGACCTACCAGGGCACCGCCCCCGGCACCGTGCTCATGCTCAGCCACTACGACACCGTCTGGCCGATCGGCACGCTGAGCGGCTGGCCGTTCGCGGTCGTGGACGGCAAGGCGACCGGGCCGGGCGTGTTCGACATGAAGACCGGGCTCGTGCAGTCCGTCTGGGCGCTGCGCGGCCTGCGCGAGCTGGGGCTGCCGCATCCGAGCGTGCGGTTTTTGTTCACCGGCGACGAGGAGATCGGCAGCCCGTCCTCGCGCGAGCACATCGAGGCGGCCAGCGAGGACGCCCTGGCCACGCTGGTGTTCGAGGCGTCCATGGACGGGGCGCTCAAGACGGCGCGCAAGGGCGTGGGGCTGTTCAACGTGAGCGTGACGGGGATCGAGGCGCACGCCGGGCTCGACCCGTACGCGGGGGCGAGCGCGATCCACGCCCTGGCCGAGATCGTCACCACGCTGGCCCGGGCCGGCTCCCGCGAGCGCGGCACCACCGTGAACGTCGGCCTGATCAGCGGCGGCACCGGCCGCAACGTCTCGGCCGGGCGGGCGACGTGCGGCGTGGACGTGCGGGTGACCGATCCGGCGGAGATGGGCCGCATCGACGACCTCTTCGCCGACCTGACGGTCTCCGACCCCCGCGTCACCATCTCGGCCACCGGCGAGTGGAACCGCCCGCCGATGACGCCCAACCCCGCCTCGCAGCGGCTGTTCAAGGAGACCCAGGAGGTGGCGGCCGGCTTCGGCTGGCTGGTGGACGAGGTCGCCGTCGGCGGGGCCAGCGACGGGAACTTCGTCTCCGCGCTCGGCCGCCCGGTCCTCGACGGCATGGGCGCCGTGGGCGACGGCGCGCACGCCCGGCACGAGCACGTCCTGGTGGAGCACATCCCGGAACGTACGGCCCTGACCATCGGCCTGCTCTCGGCCCTGGCATGAGTCGAACATGTGATCCAATTTCTCTAGGATCATGACGCCCTCCCGGGTTACGATCTTGCCGTCCACCTGGGGCCCCTGATCCGAGGCCCCCGATTCGACGGGAGATCCGACTTGAGGCGTGCACTGATCGCGTTAGGCATCGGCCTAGTTACTGTAAGTAGCGGCGCCGTCACCGCACCGGCCTGGGCGGCCGTGGAGGTGGCGACGGTGAAGCTGGCCGACACCTCCGAGACGGCGCGGCAGGTCGCGCAGTTCTGGCTCGCCGACGACGGCGCCAACCTGCGCGCCGCCACCCCTTACACCGTGCACACCGAGATGGCCGCGGAGCGCTCGACCGTGGAGATCGTCCCCGACGGGAAGCCGGGCTCCTTCCCTCCGGTGGCGGCGGGCGGGCCCGCGGCCCCTGACGGGACGGCGCCCACGCCCTCGGGCAAGGTGTACTTCATCGGCAGCGACAACGAGCCCCACTGGTGCACCGGCACGGCCGTGCAGGGCCAGTACCGCAACCTCGTCGCGACCGCCGGCCACTGCGTGTTCGACGTCGAGGCGCCGATGGGCGCCCTCGGCAAGTGGGTCTTCGTCCCCGGCCACGCCACCGGCACGGCCCCCTTCGGCCTGTACGTGGGCAAGCTGGGCACCGCCCCCTACCCCTTCGACGACGTCCGCGACTACGCCTTCGCCAACGTGTACCAGGGCGTCGTCTCCTCCTCGCCCGGCGCGTTCACGAACGTCGGCCGGCTGCTCGACGTCGTCGGCGGGCAGGGCTTCGCCTACAACCAGCCGGTCGGGCCGCCGGTCGACGTCCTCGGCTTCCCGGCCGGGGCGCATCCGGACGGCAGCCGTCCGTACTCGGGCGCGACCCTCGAACGGTCGGCGGGGGCCACGTTCGCGGCGTCGGTGGGCCTTCCGCGGATGGACCAGCCGGTCGGCGCGGAGTCCCCGTTCACCGGTGCGGGCTCGATCGGGTCGGCGTGGCTGAGCGGCTACGCGGCGGACAGCGGCCTCGGTCTGCTGAGCGGCGTCACGATCAGCGTCTCCGACACCGACGGCGACGGCCGGTACGACACCGGGGTGTCACCGTACTTCGGCACGGAGGCGGCTCAGGTCTGGCGGCGCGCCACCGTGAACTGGACCGGCGTCATCACCCGATAGGGCCTTCACCAGCGGAAAAGGAGTTGCCGGTGGCATGTGCCCGGCTTCTAGGGTGGGGCGGTGACTGTTCAAGTGATCGTGCTCAACGGCGGCTCCAGTTCCGGCAAGTCGGGCATCACCCGCTGTCTCCAGGCGATCCTGCCGGAGCCGTGGCTGGCCGCCGGCGTCGACTCCTTCGTCGAGTCGATGCCGGCGTCCATGGAGGGCTCGGCGGCGGGCATCGAGTTCGCCCCTGACGGCGGGGTGAGCGTCGGGCCGGAGTTCATGCGGCTGGAGGCGGCCTGGCGGGCGGGCATCGCCGCGATGGCCCGCGCCGGCGGCCGGATCGTCATCGACGACGTCTTCCTCGGCGGGCCGTCCTCTCAGCAGCGGTGGGAGGACGTCCTCACCGGGCTGGAGGTGCTGTGGGTGGGCGTCCGATGTGACGTCGCGGTCGCGGAGGGCCGGGAGATCGCCCGCGGCGACCGGGTCCGCGGGATGGCCGCGCAGCAGGCCGAGGTGGTGCACGAGGGCGTGCACTACGACCTGGAGGTGGACACCAGCCGCACCGAGGCTCTGGAGTGCGCGCGGGCCATCGCCGCCAGGACCCGGTAGAGGATCCCCGGCCCAGGCCGTTCGCGCCGCCGCCGCGCCGCCCGTTCCCGCGTCGCCGCGCCGCCTGTTCCCGCGACGCCGCGCCGTCACGGGCCTGACAGCGGGAGCCGTCAGGCGGGAGCCGTCAGGCGGGAGCCGTCAGGCCGAGACGCCGAAGACGCGGTCGCGGGTCAGGTCGAGGGCCGTCAGCACGGCGCCCTGGAGCACCGGATCGCCCTTGACCGTGCTGGCGCGCACCTCGGTGGGAGCGGGCGCCAGGTCGCGCAGCCGGGCGGCCACCTCCTCGGCCAGCTCCGCGCCCCCGTCACGCCCGCATTCGCCGCCGAGCACGACGAGCCCGGGGTCGAGCAGCGAGACGAAGGCGGCGGCGCCCTTGGCGATGCGGGCCGCGAACTCCGTACGGGCCAGGCCGCGCGCGACGGCCGAGGTCACCAGGTTGCAGAACGCGGTCCCGTCCACCTCCAGGTACCCGATCTCGCCCGCCCCTCCCGACGCCCCCCGGCGCAACCGCCCGCCGAGCACGACCGCCGCCCCGACCCCGTCGCCCAGCCAGAGCAGCACGAAGTCCTCGGCGTTCTGCGCCACCCCGCCGCGCGCTTCGGCCACGGCTGCCAGGTTGACCTCGTTCTCCAGCACCACCGGGACGCCGAGCCGCTCCCGCCAGGACGCCACCAGCCCTGATCGCCACCCCGGCACGTCGTTGGACGACACCAGTTCGCCGTCGCGCGGCGCGACCAGGCCGGGCGCCCCGACCACGACGGTGTCGAGGCTCCGCCGCCCCGCCGCCTCGGCCAGGACGCCTTCGACGAGATCCACCAGATCACCGCCGATCGGCCGGCCGGCCGAGCCGACGGTACGGCCGGTGAGGTCGGCGACGGTGACGTGGACGATGTCGCGCCGCAGGTCCACCCCCGCGACGTGGGCCCGGCCGGCCACCAGCCCGTAGATCCGCGCGTTGGGCCCGCGCCTGTCCTCCCCCGACTCCCCCGCGACCTCGACCAGGCCGCTGTCGATGAGCCGCTCGATCAGGTCGGACACGGTGGGCCTGGACAGCCCCGTCAGTGAGCGGAGCTGGGGAGCGCTCAGCGGGCCCCGCTCCAGCAGCAGGTCGAGCGCCAGCCGGTCGTTGATCGCCCGGGCCGTGGAAGGGGTCGCGGTCTTCATGCTTCCCATAATAATCAGGAACCCTGCCTGAAAGCTCTTTTCATCAGGAACCCTGCCTGATAGTTTTCGGCGCATGAGCCCTCATCGCGCCATCGCCTCGGTCTTCCTCGTCCACGGAGCCGTGGCCGGCAGCCTGTCCACCCGCATCCCCTGGCTGCAGGAGCACTTCGGCCTCGACCCCCGCGTCCTCGGCCTGGTGCTCCTGTGCACGCCGATCGGCGCCTTCGTCGGCATGCCCATGGCCGGTCGCCTGGCGTACCGGATCGGCTCCCGCACCGCCACCCGCTTACTCATCGCCCTGTGGTGCGCGGCCCTCGCGCTGCCCGCCCTCTCCCCCTCGACCCCCGGCCTGTTCATCGCGTTCCTGCTGTTCGGCGCCGCGGCGGGCATGTCGGATGTCACCATGAACGCCCACGCCGTCGTCCTCGAACGCCGCCTCGGCCGGCCGATCATGTCCGGGCTGCACGGCATGTGGGCCGTCGGCAGCCTGGCCGCGGCCGGTCTCGGCGCCCTGGCCGCGCAGGCCGGCGTCGACGCCCGCGCACATCTCACGGCGATCGCCGCCGTCCTGGTCCTGATCGGCGCCCGTACCGGCCGCGGCCTGCTCGCCGACGACCGCGGCCCGGCCACCGGCCCCGCGCCGCGCCGCTTCGCGCTGCCCGCCCGCGCGATCGCCCTCATCGGCGTCGTCGGCTTCTGCGCCACCTTCGCCGAAGGAGCCAGCGCGAACTGGTCGGCCGTCTACATCACCGCCGTCACCGACGCGGGGCCCGGAGTGGGCGCCGCCGGCTACACGGTCTTCATGTTCTGCATGGCCGGCACCCGCCTGCTCGGCGACCGCGTCATCCGCCTGCTCGGCCCGGTGCGCACCGTGCGGATCAGCGGGTCGGTGGCCGCGCTCGGGGGCCTGATCGTGGTCCTGTCCCGCACGCCCGCCCTCGCCGTCACCGGCTTCGCGCTGCTCGGCCTTGGCGTGGCGGTGATCGTGCCGCTGGCGATCGCGGCGGCGGGCAACAAGAGCGCGACGCCCGGCGAGGGGGTTGCGGGGGTGGCCACGATCACGTACCTCTCGGGGCTCGTCGCCCCCGCGGTGACGGGGTGGGTGGCGGGCGGGCTGTCCTATCCCGCGGCCTTCGCCGTGATCACCGGCGTGGTGGTGCTGCTGACGCTGCTGGCCCCGGCCGTGCGGCCCTCCTCTTCCGCCACTGCCCCGGCGCCCGTCCGGGACGGGCAATTCGCGGGCGCGCGGGACTGATCAGAACCGTCGCGTGGTACGCTCCCAAGCGAGCGCTTGGTTTAGCGAGAGGCCGCCGCATGAAGTTCTCGACCTTCCACCTCTTCCACCGCTTCGACGGACAGAGCTTCAAGGACGTCTACGACTACCACCTGGAGCTCATCGAGCTGGCCGAGGAGCTGGGGTTCGACGGGGTACGGCTGGCCGAGCACCACTTCCGCGACTACGGCGTCGTCCCCAACCTGTTCACCATGCTCGCCCACGCCGCCGCCCGCACCACCGACCTGCGGCTCGGCACCGGCATCGTGGTCCTGCCGCTGCACGATCCGGTCCACGTCGCGGAAGAGGCCGCGCTGGTGGACGTGCTGTCCGGCGGGCGGCTGGAGCTGGGCATCGGGCGGGGGTACCAGAGCTTCGAGTTCGAGGGGTTCGGCATCGACCTGGCCGAGGCGCGGGACCGGTTCAACGAGGCGCTGGAGGTGATCGTCGGGCTCTGGACGCAGGACTCGTACCAGCACGAGGGGAAGTTCTACAAGACCGGGGCCGAGGTGTCGCTGGTGCCCAGGCCGCTGCAGAGCCCGCATCCGCCACTGCACGTCGCGGCCGTCTCGCCCGAGACCGTCACCATGTACGCCGAACGCGGCCTGCCCATCCTGGCCGACCCGGCGGCGCCGTTCAGGAAGGTCGTCAAGGCGGCCGAGACCTGGCGGGAGACGGCCGCGCGGGCGGGACACGAGGAGCGGGCCGACCTCGTGGTGGCCCGCAGCGTGTACGTCGCCCCCACCCTCGAACAGGCCCGCGCCGACCAGGAGCGGTTCGAGGCGTCGTTCGACCGCTCGCGCATCTTCAACGAGCGCAGCGCCCCGATCGACCCGAGGACCGGCCGGGCCGCGCAGGGTTTCGAGTACTACCAGGACCGCTACCTCAAGGGCGGCTCGGTCTCGACCGAGTTCCGCTGGGAGCAACTGGAGGTGATCGGCGACCCGGCACGGGTGATCGAGCAGATCTCGCTGCTCAGGGACGCCGGGTTCAGCAACCTCCTGTGCGACTTCGGCAGCACCAGGCCGATGCCGCTGGAGGAGATGAAGCGGGTCATGCGCTTCTTCGCGACCGAAGTCATGCCGGCCTTTGGAGACCGACGATGATCCACAGCCTGTCGCTGTCCGACGTCCTCGCCGACCACGCCCGCAGCCGCCCCGGCGTGACCGCCACCGTGGACGGCGAGCTCCGCCACACCTACGCCGAGCTGGACCTGCGGGTGATCCGGCTGGCGGCGGCGCTGGCCGGCGCCGGCGTCTCGACCGGCGACCGGGTGTTGTGGCTGGGACAGAACGCGCACGCCGTGCTGGAGCTGCTGCTGGCCTGCTCGCGGCTGGGCGCCGTGTTCTGCCCGGCCAACTGGCGGCAGTCGCCGGACGAGCTGCGTTTCGTGCTCGACGACCTGACCCCCGCCGTCGTCGTGTTCGAGCCGTCGGAGGCCACCACGTCCCTGCGCGCCGCCGGCGCGGGGACGTGGCTCCAGGCGGGCGAGGAGTACGAGCGGGCAATCGCGGAGGCGTCCGCGCGCGAGTTCGGCCCGGTGGACGACGCCGAGCCCGTCCTCGCCCTCTACACCGCCGCCTTCGCCGGCCGGCCCAGCGCCGCCCTGCTGAGCAGCGCCGCGCTCGTCGCGCACGCCACGTCGCTGCTGGTCGTCCGGCGGATGGAGCCCGGCTTCACCTTCCTGAGCAACGGGCCGCTCTTCCACGTCGGCACGATGATGTTCTGCCTGGCCACGTTCCAGATCGGCGGCACGAACGTCTTCACCCCCGCGTTCGACCCCGAGGAGGTCTGCCGGCTGATCGACGCCGAGCGGGTGACGCAGGCGTTCCTGTTCGGGCCGATGATCGACGCGGTGGCGAAGGCGAACGCGGGCGGCAAGTACGACCTGTCCTCGCTGCGCTTCGTCTCCCACTCCGCCGAGTGGGACGACATGATCACCGTGGACGACTCGCCGTGGTGCCGCTCCAAGATGGGCGGGTACGGGCAGACCGAGGTGGGCGGCATGCTCACGTTTTTGGGGCTGGCGGAGGGCGGGGCCGGGTTCGCGGGGCGGCCGTCGCCGCTGGTGCAGGTGCGGCTGCTGGCTCCGGACGGCACGGAGGTGCCGGTGGGGGAGGTCGGGGAGATCTGCGCCCGCGGCAAGACCCTCTTCTCAGGATATTTCGCCCGACCCGACTTAAATGCGGAAAAGACGGCGTACGGCTGGCATCACACCGGCGACCTCGGCCGCCGCGAACCCGATGGCACCCTCACCTTCATCGGCCCCAAACTGCGCATGATCAAGTCGGGCGCCGAGAACGTCTACCCGGCCGAGGTGGAACGGGCGCTCAAGACGCACCCCGCCGTCGCCGACGCCGCCGTCATCGGCGTCCCCGACCCCGGCTGGCAGCAGGCGGTCAAGGCCGTCGTCGCCCTGCGCCCGGACGCCGCGGGCGGGGTCACGGGCGGGGTCACGGGCGGGGTCACGGGCGGGGTCACCGCCGACGACCTGATCGAGCACGTACGCACGCTGCTGGCGTCGTACAAGAAGCCCAGGCACGTGACCTTCGTGGACAGCATCCCCAAACGCGGCTTCACCCCGGACTACGACGCCCTGGACGCGGCCCACGGCGGCGGTGGCTATCCGGGCGGCGCCTGATCAGCCCCTGGGCAGCGGCAGCCCCGCCTCCAGGTGCCGCAGCGCCTGGTCGAGCTGGGCCGGCGCGTCCGTCTCGGGGTCCTTCACCCACTCGAACCAGAGGGCGAGCATCACCCCGATGATCGCGCCGGTCACGTTGCGCAGCTCCGGATCGTCCGGGTCGCGCCCTTCGCGGGCCGCCAGCCGTTCCCGCAGCGCGTTGATCACGCCGGTGACGTTCTCCATGCTCGACGCCCACAGCTCGGGCACCGAGAACATCAGCCGCTCCCGTTCCAGGCTGTCGGCGCGCTCCTGCGGCGTCTGCGCCTCGATCACCGCCGCCATCGCCATCCGCACGGCCGCGACGGGACCGGCGCCGGGCGGCACCGCGTCGAGCGCCTCCATGAGCGGCGGGAACTGGTCGACCATCACCAGGTCCTCTTTTGTCGCGAAATAGCGGAAGACGGTGCTGGGCGCCACCTCCGCCGCGTCCGCGATCTGCTCGACCGTCGTGGCCGCGTATCCCTGCTCGCGGAAGAGCCGCAGCGCCTCCTTCTGGATCAACGCCCTGGTCTTGGCCTTCTTACGTTCGCGCAGGCCCGGTCGGTCGCTCATGGTCCCGCATTCTCCGGGGCGGGGCCCCGCACGTCCACTTCCGCCGGCGATCAGAGGATGGCGAGCGGGGTGAGCGGGCTGCCCGTGCCGCCCTCGATCCGCAGCGGCGCCGCCACGAACACGAACGTGGTGCGCCCCGCCGCGGCCAGCTCCTCCAGCCAGAGCATCTCGATCAGATGGATGCCGTGCCGGTGCAGCAGGATCAGATGCAGGTCGTCCTCGATCGGCTCGTCGGCCAGGCCGCGCGCGTTCAGCCCGCCGATGGCGGCGTTGTCGGAGGCGACCGCCGCGACGTCGTGCGCCGCCAGCCAGCGGCCCGCGTCCGCCGACAGTCCCGGCTGGCCCGACCAGTACTCCTCGCGCGAGCGCTGCCACACCACCGGCCATCCGGTACGGACGACCGCCACGTCCCCCGGCGCCGGCGTGGCGATCTCCGCCAGCAGGTCCGCCTCGACCCGGTATCCCACGGGCAGGTGGTCGAGGCCGAGCCTGCCGGGCAGGTCGTACAGCACTCCCCTGGCCACCATCCCGCCCACGCGCTCGATGCCGCACCGGGTGGCGCCGTAGGAGCGGACCCTGGCCGCCGGATGGCCGTTGTAGAGCTCGTCGCCGGACCACATGTGGCACAGCGCGTCCATGTGGGTCGTCGTGCCGTGCCCGGTGACGACCAGGGCGTCGTCGGCCACCCGCAGGCCCGCGCCGATCGGCCGGGCCCCGGCCGCGTAGTCGCCGCCGTCCACGGACATGAAGTGCTGCGGCAGGGGGCGGCCCGGCAGGTGCGGGACGCTCTGCGGCGCCGGCGAGGAGGTGGCGCCCCTGATCGGCATGGCCAGGCTCAGCACCTCGCCGGTGGTGGCGCTGCGCAGGGCGTCCAGGACGACGGCCGGGGTGAGGAGGTTGAGGGTCCCCCGCTGATCGTCTGGGCCGAATCGTCCCCAGTTGTTAGGCTCGGCAGCCAAGTAAGCACTTCCTTCCTGGCGGAGGTCTGATGCACTGCGATCCTCGGTTCTCCCGCGTACGCGAGGTCTTCGAGCGGAACTTCGCCGACGGCGAGGAGCTGGGCGCCGCCTTCGCCGTCTATCTGGACGGCGAGCCGGTCGTGGACCTGTGGGACGGCGTGGCCGACCGGCACACCGGCCGGGCCTGGGAGCGGGACACCCCCGCCTTCGCCTACTCCTGCACCAAGGCGCTCACCGCCGCCGTGCTGCTCCGGCTGGTGGAGCAGGGGCTGGTGGACGTACGGGCGCCGGTGGCCGCGTACTGGCCGGAGTTCGCGGCCGGCGGCAAGGCGGCGGTCACCGTCGAGCACCTGCTCAGCCACCAGGCCGGGCTGCCGGTGGTGGCGGAGCCGGTGCCGGTGGAGGAGTTCGAGGACCAGCCGGCCATCGCGGCCCGGCTGGCCGGCCAGGAGCCGCTGTGGGAGCCGGGCTCGGCGCACGGGTACCACGCGCTGACGTACGGGTTCCTGGTGGGCGAGGTGATCAGGCGGGTGACGGGCAAGTCGGTGGGCGAGCTGGTCGCCGCCGAGATCGCCGGCCCCCTGGACCTGGAGCTGTGGGTGGGGGCGCCGGAGGAGGTGATCGCCCGCACGGCGCGGCTCAAGGCCCGCGAACGCCCCGACGCCACGAAGACCCCGGCGGGCGAACGGCCCGGCACCACGGGAGCCCCGTCGGGCACGGGAACCGGCGCCACGGAAGGCCAGGCCGGCGGGCGGCCGGATGATGTGCTGGCGCGGATGGTGCAGGCGGCGCTGGACCCGCACAGCCTGATGAACCGGGCGCTCGGCAACCCCGGCATTCACCTGCTCAAGGGCGGCGCGAACAACCCGGTGATCCTGCGCGCCGGCTGGCCCGCGGCCGGCGTCGTGACCACCGCCAGAGGGCTGGCCGGGTTCTACCGCGCGCTGATCTCCGGCGACCTGCTGCGCCAGGAGACGCTGACCGAGGCCCTGCGGCCGCGGGTGAACGGCCCCGACCGGGTGCTGCTGCTGGACACCTCGTTCGGGCTCGGCTTCATGCGGCCGTCGCTCACGTTCCCGACGCCGTCGCCGACCGCGTTCGGGCATTCGGGGATGGGCGGCTCCATCGGCTGGGGCGATCCCGGGCGCGGCCTGGCCATCGGGTACGTGATGAACCGGATGGCCGACGCGGTCTCCGGCAACCTGCGCGCCCTGCGCCTGGTGCAGTCGGTCTACGACTCGTTGTGAGCGCATGGACGTTCAGTGCATGGTCACGCCGCCGCTCACCGACAGGGTCTGCCCGGTGATGTACGCGGCGCGTTCCGTACAGAGGTAGGCGACCAGGCCCGCCACGTCGGCGGGAGCGCCGAGGCGGCGCAGCGGGATGCCCCTGGCGATCTTGTCGACCAGCCCCGGCTCGGCCTCCGCCACCCGGCGCAGCATGGGGGTGTCGGTCGGGCCGGGGCAGACCACGTTCGCGGTGACGTGCGCTCTGGCGGCCTCGCGGGCCAGCGTCTTGGCCAGGCCGAAGAGGCCTGCCTTGGTCGCCGCGTACGCGCCCTCCCCGCCCGAGCCGGCCCTGGCCCCGTCGGAGGAGATGAACACCAGCCGCCCCCATCCCCGCTCCAGCATGCCGGGCAGCAGCAGCTTGGTCAGCAGCATCGGCCCGCGCAGGTTGACCTGCCACATGAGGTCCCAGCCCGCCGGATCGCTCTCGACGAACGGCTGCACGATCGACACCCCGGCGTTGTGCACCAGGATGTCCGCCCGCCCCACCGCGCCGGCGAACTCCGTCACCGCCGCCGCCGACGCCAGGTCCACCGGCAGCGCCTCGGCCCCGGGCAGGGTGGCCGCGACCTTCGCGGCGCCGGGCAGGTCCACGTCCGCCACGACGACCCGCGCCCCGAGCGCGGCCAGGTCGGTCGCGATGGCCGCGCCGATCGCGCCCGCCGCCCCGGTCACCACCGCCGTGCGCCCGTCCAGGCGCAGCCCGTCCATCACCGCCACGCCTCCACCAGGCCGGCGGCGGTGGCGCGGGTGGCGAGCAGGCTGACCGTGTGCTTCAGCACGGCCCGCGCGTAGTCGTCGGGGATGCCCGCGACCGCGTCGGTGACCACCGTCACCCGGTAGCCCAGGTTGACCGCCTCCAGCGCCAGCCCGGGGATGCCCAGGTTGAGCGAGACGCCGAGCGCGACCACGGACGAGACGCCGAGGGAGCGCAGCGTCATGTCGAGCGAGGTGCCGGTGAACGGGGAGAAGCCGTGGTGCCGGCGGTTCTCCAGGTCGCCGGTCTCGCGCAGCTCGGGCAGGACCTCGACGGCGCTCGTACCCTCCAGCATGTGCTCGGGATCCTTGAGCAGGGCGACGATGAACGGGCAGTTGCCGGTGTGGGAGCCGGCCCGGTCGGGCCGGAAGGCGGCGGTGCAGTGGATCACCGGGATCTCGGCCCGCCTGGCCGCCCGGAGGACGAGGGCCGCGTTGGCGATCACGTCGCGGCGCGCGCACGCCTCCACCAGATCCGGAAATTTCGTCAGATCGCCGACGACGCCTCGTTGCATCTCCATCACCAGCACCGCCACGCGCCCCACCGGCGACCTCCACCTGTTCTTAGCCGAGCGCTTGCTTGGGAAGCATAACACCGGCACTCAGCGTCATCTCCCATCCACGTGGGGCGAAATATCTCCGGTCGTGACAACCCGCACCCCGGGTGAGACCGTCGAATCGAAGACGGCTGCCTTGGGGGTAGGACTTGGTTCCTGGTTACCGTGAAGTACGCCAGCTCGGCTCCGGCCGCACCGGCCGCGTGTTCCTCGCCACCTACCAGGCCACGGGCGCGTACGTGGCGATCAAGTACCTGAACGCCACCCTGCGCAGGGACACCGAGTTCATGGACCGCTTCCGGTCGGACACCCACCAGCTCGTCGAGATCGACGACCCCAACGTGGTGCGGCTGTACGAGTACGTCGAGACCGCCACCAGGGCGGCCGTGGTCATGGAACTGGTGGACGGCGTCTCACTGCGTACTCTGCTGGCCGAGCACGGCCGCACCAGCCCCGAGGCGGCGCTGGCCGTGCTCAAGAGCACGCTGCTGGCCCTGGCCGCCGCACACGAGAGGGGCGTGCCGCACCGGGACGTCAGCCCGGACAACGTCCTGGTCCAGGCCGACGGCACCAGCAAGCTGAGCGACTTCGGCGTCGTGGTGCACGCCGAGGAGCCGGGCGTGCCGGCCGGGACTCCCGCGTACATGGCGCCCGAGCTGTGGACGCAGGAACGGGCGGGGCCGCCGGCCGACGTGTACGCGGCGGCGTGCGTGCTGTTCGAGGCGGTCAGAGGGCGGCCTCCCTACCGGGCGGAGAAGGACGGGGCGGAAGGGGCGCAGGACGTCCCGGCGCTGCGGGACAAGCACCTGGTGGAGCCGGTGCCGCTGGAGGTGGTGCCGGACGCGCTGCGCGACCTGCTCAGGCGGGGGCTGGCCAAGGACCCGGCGGTCAGGTACGCCTCCGCCAGGCAGTTCGCGGCGGAGCTCGAACAGGACGCGGTCGCCAACTACGGCCCCGACTGGGAGAAGCGCGGGCGGCGTCACCTGGCGGAGCTGGCCACGCTGCTCGCGCTGCGCTTCCCGCTGGCCAGGACCGATCACGCCGCCCCCGCCGCGAGCGGCCTGCGCGACCGGCTGCTGCGCCTGCCCACGCTGCCGCCGCAGCTGTGGGTGGCGGGCGCGGCCGTGGTGACGACGGTGATCGCGATCATGCTGTCCGGCGGCGGGCTGCCCGCGGGGCCGGGGACGATCCTGATGCCGCCGCCCAAGGTCAGGACCGAGGCCGCCCCCGCCACCCCCTCCCGCAGCCGCGCCCCCGCCCCCGCCCCCTCCACGAGCGTTCCCACCCGCGCGCCCACGCGCACGACCACCCCACCGCCGCTCCCCACCGGCGCCACCTCCCCGCCCGCGCCGCGGACCCGCGACCAGGGGACCGGCGCCTCGGGGTCGGCCGCCACGGTGCGCGCCGCGACCATCCTCAGCTGGAGCGGCACGACGGGCTCGATCTCCGTCGCGGCGGCCGGGACGGGGACGGTGCGGCTGCGGATCTCGTACACGCGGCGCGACGGGGACGGTGAGGCGGCCCGGACCGTCCGGCAGGAGACCCGCACCCTGCGCGGCGGCACCGCCTACACCAGCGCGGTCAGGCACGAGCCCGGCGAGGTGGCGTGCGGCGGCCGGGCGTACCTGGGCATCCTGGTCATGACGGAGCCGGCGGCGGGGAACGGGCCGCAGGTGAGGGAGGTGGCGGTGAACGGTCCCGCCTGCCCGGTCCCGAGCACCAGCACGTCCGCGAGCGCCTCCCCGTCCGCGAGCCGCCCGCCCGTCCCCACCCCTGACCCCACCTCCGGCCCCACGTCGGGCCCCACGTCGGGCCGCACGTCGGGCCGCAGCACACCCGACGCCGGCACGCGCGGCACCGATGCGCCGGGCGTCGGCACCCGCAGCACCGAGGTGCCCGACTCGTCCGGCCCGGACGGCTCCTCGGGCGCGCCGGACTCGTCGGGCTCGTCCGGCTCGTCGGGCTCGTCCGGCTCGTCGGGCTCGTCCGGCTCGTCGCTCTCGGAGGCTCCGGGCGCGCTGCCCGCGCCCACCCCACCGGAGACGTCCCCGCACGACGACGAGCCGTCCGAGGTGGAATCGGAGGCGTTCGCCGGGTCCGTGACGGAGGAGCCGTTCCCGGTGGAGTGACCGCTTCGGGCGGGTCTTGTCGGCCAACCAAGCGTGCGCTAGCTTGGCTAGCACGATGAGCGGTGACACCTCTGCCTACTGGGCCGCCTGCGTGCGCGGCGAGCTGGTCATCCAGCGCTGTACGGCCTGCGACCGCCGCATCCACCTCCCCGAGCCCGCCTGCCCCTGGTGCGGCGGGGACAGCCTGGTGTTCGAGCCGGCCTCGGGCGACGGCGTGGTGCACACCTACACCGTGGTGCACCGCTCGTTCGCCCCCGGCTACCAGGGCCGCGAACCGTACGTCATGGCCTGGGTGGACCTGCCGGAAGGGGTGCGGGCGTTCGGCCACGTGGTGGAGTGCCCGCCCGAGCGGGTGCGCGTCGGGCTTCCGGTACGCGTGACGTTCCTCGACGACCTGCCCCATTGGAGGCCAGCGTGAAGCTCGGCAACGTCCTGATCCCCGTGACCGACCTGGACGAGGCGATCGCCTTCTACGGGCTGCCGGTGAAGTTCCGCGACGGCGACCGGTTCGCCGCGCTCGACGGCGGCGGGGTGACCGTAGCACTGGCCGGCCCCCAGGAGCACGTGACCGCTTCGGCGGCGCCGTCGTACAAGGTGGACGACGTCGCCGCGACGCTGAAGGAGATGGCGGCGCGCGGAGCCGAGGTGGTGCGGGCTCCCGAGGCGGGGCCGCACGAGACACGGGCCGTGCTGCGCGATCCCTCGGGCAACGTCTTCGTGCTCTATTCGCCCCTCTGATGTGGAGGCTCCCCCATGGCGCGATCACCCTACGGCAACTACGGCCACGCGATCCTGACCGCCGGAGCGATGCGCACGCCCGACCGGGTGGCGCTGACGTACTGCGGCGAGCGGCGCTTCACCTACGACGAGCTCAACCGTGACGTCAACCGCCGCGCCAACGCCCTGCTCGCCGCCGGGATCACGCCGGGCACGCGGGTCGCGGCGCTGCTCAACGAGACGCTGCGGGTGGCCGAGAGCTACCTGGCGCACGCCAAGATCGGCGCGGTCACGGCGGCGCTGAACCCGTTCTGGCCGGAGGAGACGCTGCGTGACGTGGTGGCGGCGTCGGGGTGCACGGCCTTCGTGTACGACGCCACCGTGGAGGCGGTCGTGGCCCGGATCAGGCCGTCGCTGCCGGACGTGACCACCTGGATCGACGTACGGGAGCTGGCCGACGGCTCGGACGAGGAGCCGCCGCCGGCCGGGTTCGGCGACGACCCGCTCGCGCTCTACTACACCTCGGGCACGACCGGGCTGCCCAAGGCGGTCGTGCACACGCACGCGTCGTCGCTGGCCACGGCGCAGATCTGGCTCGACGTGCCGCGCGGCCCCGACTCGGTGTTCGGGACGGGCGCGATCATCTGGGGCATCGGCTTCCCCGCCATCGTGGGCCCCGCGCTGTACGCGGGGATGCGGCTGGTGCTGGAGCAGGACTGGGGGCCGGCGAACTTCCTGCGGGTCGTCCCGCGCGAACGGGTCACGCACGTGTCGCAGATCCCCTCGTTCTACTCGGCGCTGCTGGCCTCGCCCGAGCACGAGGACGTGGACCTGTCCTCGATCCAGGTGATCATGCTGGGCGGCGAGCCGCTGACCGCGACCATGCTGGACCGGATCAAGGACCGGTTACCCGGGGCCGGGGTGTACTCCTACTACGGGCAGACCGAGGCCCCGTATACGTGCATGGGCCGGGTGGACGACGGCTCGACGCCGCTCGGCTCCTCGGGACGGGCCCGTACGGGCAACGCGGTGCGCGTCACCGACCACCGGGGCAACCGGGTGATCGACGAGGTCGGCGAGATCAACCTGGCCGGGCCGCACCGGATGGCCGGCTACGACGGCCTGCCCGACCGGACGGCGGAGGTGCTGCGCGGCGAGTGGTACGTGGGCGGCGACCTCGGCTCCGTCTCTGCGGACGGCGTCCTGCGCGTGCTCGGCCGTAAGGAGGACGCCATACTCAAGGGCGGCGTCTGGACCCAGCCGGCCGCGATCGAGGAGGCCGCCTCGGCGCTGGACGGGGTGGCCGAGGCCGGGGCGGTCGGGGTGCCCGAAGGGGCGCAGGAGCAGCGGGTGCTGCTGGCCGTCGTACCGCGCGCCGGGCACACCTTAGACCCGTCCAAGCTGGCGCTGGCCCTGGCCGACACGCTGCCCGCGCACCAGCGGCCCGATCACATCGTGGTCGCCGACGAGCTGCCGCACTCCCAGGACGCCTCGGGCGGGCCGGGCAAGCTGCTGCGCAGGAAGATCCGCGAGCTGCACGGGTGAGCGGGTACGAGCACGAGGTCAAGGCGCTGATCGGCGCGGCGGGGGTGCCGGTGCCGCGCGGCGTCGTGGTCTCCCTCAGCCCCGCCGTCACGTCCGGCGCCGGCGCCGACGCGGGCTCCCCCGCGGACTTCGGCGCCGGCTTCGCGGCGGCGGCCGGGCTGGCCGAGCCGCTGGTGCTGAAGGCGTTCGGGCCTGGGCTGCTGCACAAGTCGGAGGCGGGCGCGGTCCGGCTGGGCCTGCGGTTCGACGAGCTCGGTCCGGCCGCGGCCGAGCTGGCGGCCCGGCTGCGGCCGGCCGGCTTCCTGGTGGAGGAGCAGGCCGAGCCCGGGGTCGAGCTGATCGTCGGGCTGGTACGTGATCCCGCGTTCGGCCCGGTGCTGCTCGCCGGCCTGGGCGGGGTGTGGACGGAGGCGCTGCGCGACACGGCGCTGCGGCTCTGCCCGATCGCGGAAGAGGACGCGCGGCGCATGCTGGCCTCGCTGCGCGGGGCCGACCTGCTGCGCGGCTGGCGCGGCGGCCCGCCCGTGGACGTGGACGCGGTGGTCAAGCTGCTCATGACGGTCGGCGGGCCGGGCGGGCTGTGGGAACGGCTGGATCTGGGCGAGTTCGAACTGAACCCGGTCATCGCCGGCCCGTCGGGCGTGATCGCGGTCGACGCCAGGTACGTTCCGGACCCGGAACACCCCATACGCGACTCCCCTGCGTACGCGGCAGGCGACTCCCCCGGCTCGGCGGACGAGCCGGTCATGGACTTCCTGCCGCTGTTCGAGCCCGGCGCGGTCGCCGTGGTCGGCGCGTCCACGTCGCGGCCGAACTTCGGGAACATGTTCCTCGGCTTCTACCGGGCCGCCGGCGTGCCGCTGGTGGCCGTGCATCCCACGGCGGACGAGGTGAGCGGGGTGCCGGCCGTGTCCTCCCTGGCCGCGGCCGAGGTGGACTACGCGCTGGTCGCCGTACCCGCCGAGCGTTGCGCCGAGGTGGTGCGGCAGGCGCGCGGAGTGCCGTTCGTCCAGGTGATGAGCGGCGGCTTCGGCGAGGCGGGAAGGCCGGAGCTGGAGGCCGAGCTGGTCGCGGCGGCACGGGGGGCGGGCACGCGCCTGCTCGGGCCGAACTGCATGGGCGTCTACTGCCCGCGCGGCCGGCAGACGTTCGTCGGCGGCGGCCTGGGACCCTCGGGAACGGTGGCGCTGATCTCGCAGAGCGGCGGGCTGGCCGGCGAGGTGATCAAGGTCGGCGAGCGGCGCGGGCTGGCGTTCAGCCGGGTCGCCACCGTCGGGAACGCGGCCGACGTCACCCCCGCCGAGCTGCTGCGCTGGCTCGCCCGCGACCCCGAGACGCGGGCCGTCGGCCTGTATCTGGAGGACCCGAGGAACGGACGCGAGCTGTACGCGGCCCTGCGCGACGCGCCCGTGCCCGTGGTGCTGCTGGTCGGCGGGCGCAGCGGACAGGGGCGGCGGGCGGCGGCCTCGCACACGGGCGGGCTGGTGAGCGACCTGCGGATCTGGGAGGCGGTGGCCGATCAGTCGAGGGCGGCGCTGGTGACGAGCCAGGACGACCTGATCGGCGTGCTCGCCTACTTCCAGGCCCACGGCACGCGCCCGGCGCACGGGGACGGCGTGCTGGTGGTGGGGCCGAGCGGCGGCGCGAGCGTGCTGGCCGCGGATGCGTTCGACCGGGCCGGGGTCCGGCTCGGCCCGCTGCCGGACGAGCGCCTGGACGCGCTGCGCGGGCTCGGCGTGGTGGCGACCGGCAACCCGCTGGAGATCCCCGTGGGGCCGATGGGCCGGGCCGGGCTGGTGGCCGACGTGCTGGACGCGCTCGGGATCCCGTACGCGGACGTGGTGGCGCACGTGAACGTCCAGGCCTTCTTCGCGTACGCGAGCGCGCACGGAGATCCGGGCGAGCCCCTGTACGCCTACACGCGGGCCCTGGCCGCGGCCCAGGCCGACCGGCCCGGCACCAGGATCAGCCTGGTCACCAGGAACGGCGACTGCGCGCCCGCGGGCGTCGAGGACGAGGTCGGGCGGATCGCGGCGGCGGCGGGGATCCCCGTCTACCGCACCATGGAGGCGGCCGCCGTGGCCGTCGCGGCAGGAGGATGTCATGGGGTTGCTTGACGGCAAGGTGGCGCTGATCACCGGCGGGGCGCGCGGCATGGGGGCGGCGCACGTGCGGCTGTTCCTGGAAGAAGGGGCGCGCGTGGTGTTCGGGGACGTGCTGGAGGAGGAGGGCAAGGCGCTGGCGGAGGAGACGGGGGCCACGTACGTGCGTCACGACGTGACGAGCGGCGCGGAGTGGGAGCGGGCGGTGGGGACGGCGGTGGAGGTGTACGGCCGCCTCGACGTGCTGGTCAACAACGCCGGGATCCTGAAATTTCGGCGTATCGCCGACATGTCGCCCGAGGACTTCGACCGGGTGATCGGCGTCAACCTCAAGGGCACCTGGCTGGGCGTCAAGTCCGTCATCGAGCCCATGAAGGCGGCCGGGCGCGGCTCCATCGTGAACGTCTCCTCGATCGAGGGGTACGTCGGGGCCGAGGGGCTGTCGGCGTACTCGGCGTCGAAGTTCGGCATCCGCGGCGTGACCAAGTCGGCGGCGCGGGAGCTGGCCAGGTTCAAGATCCGGGTGAACTCGGTGCATCCCGGCGCGATCAACACCCCGATGGCCCTGGACCCGGACATCATGGCCGAGGTGGACGCCGAGGCGTTCCTCAAGTCGATGGTGATCAAGCGCTTCGCCAAGCCCGTGGAGGTGTCGCACGTGGTGGCGTTCCTGGCCTCCGACAAGGCCAGTTACTGCACGGGCACCGAGGTCACGGTGGACGGAGGCCTGCTGACGGGCGCAGGATACTAAGATCTCACCACAAGGTAGATCTTTAACGGTTAAACCACTTAGGCGAGGACAATTCTGGCAGCATCGCTGACCTGCGGTTACCACCATGGGAGAGACATGGGTCTCTCTTGGAACGTGCTTGACCTGGGGTTACCACACGATAACCTCACACAGCACGGAAGACGACAGGTCTCCGGTTTCGTCACACCAGTCACTGGGCCCTCCCCCTACCCAGCGCTGCGTGGCCGAAGCCGGACTTGCCCGGAAGGTTTCCCCACACTTCCATGACGCCAGAGATCCAGAAGTACATCGAACTGCTCGAAGGTCAGCTCGGATACTCCGAGAAGTCGGGCTCTTACACCAAGTTCGGCCACTGGTACGGCAAGAACGTCGAGTTCGACGCCGACTACACCTCAGCGCCGTGGTGCGACATGTACCTCTCCTGGGCCGCGCACAAGCTCGGCTACGAGGACTGGATGGGACAGTTCGCCTGGACGGTGGCGCACGCGGAGTGGTTCAAGGAGCAGGGCGCGTGGGGCAAGAAGCCCCAGGTCGGGGCGTTCGTCTTCTACGACTGGAGCGGCAGCAGAAGCATCGACCACATCGACCACGTCGGCGTGGTGACGAAGGTCAGGGGCGACCGCATCTCGACCATCGAGGGCAACATCGACGGCGGCGTCGCCAAGCGCAAGGAACGCGACACGAGCAAGGTGGTCGGGTACGGCTACCCGCAGCGCATCAAGGCCCGCCTCGACCGGGCCGAGGCGAAGCGGAAGAAGGCCGAGCAGCAGGCGTCGGAACCGGGCGAGGAGGCCGGCACGCTGCCCCCGGACGAGCTGAGCGCCATGATCCCCCGTTCCGACGCGGCCCACGCCGGACGGATCCCGCTGGACCGCCTCCAGTCCCAGACTCCCACCGGCGACGAGGCGCAGGCCAAGGGCCAGACCGAGGGCCAGACACCGGCGGAGGCTCAGGGCCGCGTCCAGCCCGCCACCCCGAACTCCGACGCGGCCTCGCCCGCGCCCACGCACAAGACGGCCGACTCGCCCTCCGCCGACGCCTCGCCCGGCTCCGACTCCTCTTCCTCTTCCTCTTCCTCTTCCTCTTCCTCTTCCTCTTCCTCTTCCTCTGCCGATGCCACGTCCGGCGCCGTCTCCGACTCCGCCGCCGCGAAGAAGAGCCCGCAGAGCGGGGCGGCTCCGTCCCCCACGACGGTCAAGAAGGGCAAGCACGCCAAACCCACCACGGCGGACACGGAGGCGGCGACCTCGGACCCGCTCCCCTCCCACACCGACGCCTCGGCCACCGGGCCGCTGCCCGCGATCGACTCCCCGACGCTGATCGGCTCGGCGCTGGTGGCCGCGCTGGCGCTGCTGGCCGTGGCCAAGACCCGCCGCCTGCGCCTCAGCGCCGCCACCGCCTCCGCTTCCGGCACCGCCGCTGGGACCGCTCCGGTCACCGCGAAGGCCGGAGCCGCCGCCTCCGACTCGGACAAGCCGGTGCGCCCGTCCCGCGTGAAGGGCCGCCGTCGTCGGCGCAGGACGACGTTCCTGCCGGTGACCGCGACGCGGCGCGTGGAGACGGCGGAGAGCCTGGCCGCGGCCGAGCTCCAAGAGAGCGCCGACCGCCTCGCCACGTCGGCGGCGCTCGCCTCGCTGAAGGCCTCGGACGCCCTCCAGCCCACCGCCTCGGACGTCTTCGCCGCGTTCCAGGACGACACCCTCCAGCCCACCGCTTCAGACGTCTTCGCCGCTTACCGGGGCGCCACCTTCCAGCCCGCCGCCTCCGACCTCTTCGCCGCGTTCCAGGACGACACCCTCCAGCCCACCGCTTCAGACGTCTTCGCCGCTTACCGGGGCGCCACCTTCCAGCCCGCCGCCTCCGACCTCTTCGCCGCGTTCCAGGACGACACCCTCCAGCCCACGGCCTCGGACGTCTTCGCCGCCTACCAGGACGGCACCCGCCGGCCCACCGCCGCCGACCTCTTCGCGGCCCACCACGACGACACCCTCGGCTCCGCCTTCCAAGACGGCACCGGCCGGCCCACCACCCACCGGGCGGGCTCCCGGAACGACGCCTTCCACCGCCACACCGTCGAGTCCGGCATGGCCGACTCCAGTGCCGTCGTCCGAGCCACCGGCCGGGGCACCGCCGCACGGGGTGCCAGGCACCGGAAGTTCCCCATGGAGACCAGGCCGTTCGACCTGTCCACGGACGCGGCCTCCCACCACCCGTCCGCCTCCCATCACGCCTCCGGCTCCCACCGCCACGCCGCCCACCACCACTCCTCCGGTACGGGCTCCCACCTCCACGGCTCCCAGCACCACGGCACCGGCCCGTCCCCGTACACGCCGGCCTTCGACGCCGACCCGTACGAGCCGGACTTCGACCGCGACCGCTACACCTTCACCGACGACACGGGCCCGCTGGAGGTCGTCCTCGACACGGGCCCGCTGCAGCGCGTGGTCGACACCGGCTCGTTCGAACGCGTCGTCATCCCCGGCGCGACCAGCGCGTTCGACGCCTTCGCCCCGCCGACGGGCAGAGGCGGCGGCGACATGTTCACCCCGCCCACCACCAGGCGCGGCCGGACTCCCGACGCCTTCACCCCACCCGCCACCAGGCACAGGGACGCCTTCTCTCCGCCCACCGGCAGGCGCGGCAGTGACTCCCCCGACGTGCCCGGCGCGACGTACCGTGGCCGGCGGCGACGCCACGCCGCCGAAGAGCCGCTCACCTTCTCCCCCGACCTCCCGCCCAGGGGCCGCCGCCACCGCCGCTCGGCGGACCACCACCGTCCCGCCGACGCGCCGCCGAGAGGCCGCCGCCGCCCCCTCGACGACGACCGCCAACTGACCAGCGGAGGCCGCCACCGCGCCTGATCAGCCGTGCGATCCCGGGCGGAGCGCACCCTCCGAACGCCTGAGCAGCCTCAGCAACCCTCCGAGCGGTCTCGACAACCCCGTCCATCACCCACCCCCGGAGACGAGCGCGGGCCCTGCGAGGCAGCAGAAGCGAAGACCCGCCGCGACAGGTCCGACGACGACCCGATCAGGCGCCGCCGTCTCCCTCCCCCACGCCGTACTCGGCGGCGAAGGCGGACAACCGGGACACCGCGTCCCTGCTGCGCGTCCACGGCCGTACGATCAGCCGCTCCACCCCGAGCGCCGCCCAGCCGTCCGCCTCGTCCGGCCCGGCCAGCGCGTACGCGTGCGCCGTCACCGGCACCCCGGCCCCCAGCCGCTCGATCTGCGGCCTGATCGACTCCAGCGTGTGCGGCATGCTGATCCACCCGTCGCACAGCCGCGCGGCCCGGCGCAGCGCGGCGGGCGACTCGCCGCCCGCGAGCACCGGCAGCCGCGCCTGTACCGGCTTCGGCTCGAAGGCGACCTCCGCGAAGGAGTAGAACCGCCCGCTGTGGGCCACGACGGGCTCGCTCCAGAGCCGCCTGACCACCTCGATCGCCTCGTCCAGCCGCGCTCCCCTGGTGCCGAACGGCACTCCGGCCGCGTCCCACTCCCCCCGGTACCAGCCGGCACCTACCCCGCAGATGGCCCGCCCGGAGGAGAGCACGTCCAGGGTGGCGAACGCGCGGGCCGACACGAACGGGTGCCGCAGCGCGAGCAGTTGCACGGCCGTGCCCAGCCGGACGCGCGAGGTGTGGGCGGCCAGCCAGCACAGGTACGCGGGCGCGTCGAACAGCGGCGTCTCCGCTTTGATCCCCGGATCGGACGTGCCCGGGTAGACGGCCATGGACAGGTCGGTGGCGAAGACGAGGTGCTCGGGCAGCCACACCGACTCGAACCCCAGCTCATCGGCCGCCACCGCCACGTCCTTCCAGGCGGCGGGATGCAGCAGGCCGAGCGGGACACCGAACTTCACGGATACCTCCGGGGATGCTCGCCGCCGGTGATCGCGGTACGCAGACGTTCACGGTGAAAGGCGGTGGTCCCGTACGCGGCAGACAGGGACCAGGCACGAGCGAGCCAGAACCGCAGATCCAGCTCCTCCGTGTACCCGATCGCACCATGCACCTGCAACGCCACCCGCGCCGCCAGCGTGGCCGCGTCGCCCGCAGCGGCCTTGGCCGCACTCGCATCCCGCCCCGAAGACGGCACACCCCCACCTTTGTCCAGAGCCAGGGCCGCCCGCCACACCAACGGCGCCGCGAACTCCACCGCCACGGCCACATCGGCCAGCTGATGCTTCACCGCCTGAAACGACCCGATCGCCGCCCCGAACTGCGTACGCACACGAGCATGCCGGACACTCACATCAAGCAACTGCCTCGCGACCCCGACCAGCTGCGCCGCCGTCGCCACCGCACCCCGGGCCAGGAGGTGCTCGGCCGAGCCGTCCAGCGCCTCGGACTCCTCCACGTCCACCTCGAACAACGGCCGGCCCGGATCCACCCCGTCCCTGCGTACCAACCGGGCCGACTTCCCCCGCACCAGCCGCAACCCCTGCGGCCCGGCCAGCACCAGCAGATCGGCCAGGTCGGCATCGGCGACGTAAGCCTGCCCAGGAGGCAGCACCGCCACCCGAACCTCACCCGAGGCCAGCCCGGGAAAGCCGGCCAGCAGCGGCCCGGCCACCACCGCCGTGTCGGCGAACGGCCCCGGCAGGCAGGCCCGCCCGGTCTCCTCCAGCGCGGGCAGCACGTCGGCCAGCCCGAGTCCCAGCCCGTCGGCCTCGGGCGGCAGCATCAATCCGAAGAACCCCAGCTCGGCGAGCTGCTCCCAGGCGGGCCGCCGCTCGGAGCGCAGCGCGGCGGGCGGGCAGTGGGCGCGCAGCACGTCGCGTACGGTCGCGCCCAGGGCGAGCTGTTCATCGGTGAATCCGAAGTTCATCGTGGCAGCCCCAGAACCCGCTCGGCGACGATGTTGCGCTGGATCTCATTCGTGCCCGCGTAGATGGGCCCGGCCAGCGAGAACAGGAACCCGTCCAGCCACTCCTCGGCCCGGTCCCCCAGCAGGTCGAGGGCCAGCGCGTGCATGCGCAGGTCCAGCTCGGACCAGAAGATCTTGCCCATGCTGGCCGCGGGCCCCAGCTCCTGTCCCGCCATGATCCGCCGCGCCGTCCCGAACGTGTGCAGCAGGTACGCCTCCGCCTCCACCCAGCACCTGGCGGCCCGGTCGGCCAGCACGGGATCGGCGTCACGGGCCAGCGCGACGAGCCGATCGGCGGTGGCCATGAACCGGCCTGGGCTGCGCAGGGTCAGACCACGCTCCGACGAGGTGGTCGCCATCGCGATCCGCCACCCCTCACCCACCTCCCCCAGCACCATCGCATCGGGAACGTACACCCCGTCGAAACGCAACTCGGCGAAACCGGGCAGGCCGTCGAGCTGCGCGATCGGCCGCACCTCCACCTCGTCCATGGGAAACAGGAAGTACGTCAACCCGCGGTGCCGCGTCCCGGAAGTACGAAACAGCCCGAACCCGTGCCCGGCGAAGGCGGCGCGCGAACTCCACGTCTTGTGCCCGTACAACCGCCAGCCACCGCCCGGCACCGGCTCGGCCCGCGAGGTCAGCGCCGCCAGATCACTCCCGGCCTCCGGCTCCGACCACGCCTGCGCCCACACATCGTCCCCCCTGGCCATCCTGGGCAACCACCGCGCCCGCTGCTCAGGCGTCCCGAACCTCATCAGAGAGGGCGCCAGCAGAAAGATCCCATTCTGGGTAACACGCGCGGGAGCACCGGCAGCCCAGTACTCCTCCTCAAAAATCAGCCACTCGACCAGCGAAGCCCCCCGCCCGCCATACTCCTCAGGCCAGGACACAACAGCCAACCGTGCCTCAGCCAGCCGCGCCTCCCACCCCCGATGCGCCTCGAACCCTTCGGGGGTGTCCATGGACGGCAGCGACCCGGGCACATGCTCCCGCAGCCATCCACGAACCTCATCACGAAAGCCCTGCTCAGCCGACGAGAAGTCGAGATCCACATGAACCAACCTAGCGCACGCTTGGTCAATTGGCCAGGCCGCCCACGACGTCACATAAGAGACATTTCCCGACCATTTACGACAGACCAACCAAATGCCAACGCAGCCACACAGCAGAACGGGTGCCGACACTCAGACAATCGGACAAATCGTCCAGGTTGGACCATTTGATCAAGGTACGCGACAATACATCGCGGATAAACAAGAGTTAGACTCCACACCCTAGGGGCAAACTCGATTCGTGCAGCCCGGCATGCCGGCGCAATGTACGTGGAGGCGCGGGTGGCCGATATCTCCGACTCGGACGAGCACCACCAGCCATACTTCTTCCTCAGCTATGCGCGCACGCCGCGGATCTCCGGCAAGGGCCCCCGACCCCAACTTGTGGGTCACCGAGTTCTACCGGGCGCTGTGCCAGGAGATCATGCAGATCAGCCGGCTGCCGGCCGGGGTCTCTCCTGGATTCATGGATCAGGAGTTGCGTGTCGGGGCGGCCTGGAACGAGCGACTGGCCAAGGAACTGGCCAGCTGTCGCGTTTTCGTCCCGCTTTACTCGCCACGTTATTTCGGCAGTGAGCCGTGCGGTAAAGAATGGGCGGCGTTCGACCTGCGCCGTAAACGCCATATGGGCCAGGGCCCAGATCTGCCCGAGGTCATGGTGCCTGCCTTCTGGGTTCCTGTCAAGCCCGCCGAGTTACCCGAGATGGCTCATCCGATACAGTTTCACGACCCCGCCCTGGGCACGCATTATCAGGAGCGCGGCGTCTACGGTCTGATCAAGTTGAATCGATTTCGCGACCATTACAAATCCGTCGTCGATGCTTTGGCCCGGCGTATCGTGGATCTGGCGGAGAACGTCCGGCTACCTCGGGGAAAGCCCTGCGACTTCTCCTCGCTGAAAAGCGCGTTCGTGCCCGACCGGGGCCGCCGATTCCAGATCGTGGTGCTGGCACCGACCAGGGACACGCTTCCGCCGCACCGCAGTCAGCGGCAGTACGGCGCCACCGCGACCGACTGGAATCCGTACTACCCGCAGTGCGACCAGCCGATCGCCTCCCTGGCCGCGGACATCGTCCGAGATCTCGGCTTCGAGCCGGAGCTCTGGTCGTACGCCGATCAGGGCGAGGACCTGCTGAAGGAGGACGGGCCCGCGTCCCCGGGCGTCGTTCTGCTCGATCCCTGGGTGGTGCTCATGCCCGGGTACCAGGCGGCTCTGTCGTACCTGCGCCGCAGCAGCCACCCCTGGGTGGGACTGGTGATCCCGTGGCACGAGGACGACGACCAGCTCGCCGCGGCCACGGACCAGATCAGAGCCGGGCTGCATACCCTGGCTCCCACCTGGATCGAGCGGGGGCGTCTGCTGGCCAGGGAGGCCGCCAAGGGGACGCTGGCGTTCGGTCAGTTCGCGCCGGCTCTGCGGCAGGTGGTCTTCACGGTCTCCCGGCCCTACCTGCGTGACACCCCGGCCTTTCCGCCGCGATCAGAGCCGGGAGACGCACCGCCCAGACGCAGAGACCGACTCACATGGCAGCCACCAGAGAATTCGGGGGAACGTGATGACGGAAGCGCGTAACGGGCGGATCATCACCTTCTACTCCTACAAGGGCGGCACGGGACGCACGATGGCCCTGTCGAACGTGGCCTGGATCCTCGCCGCGAACGGGCATCGAGTGCTGACCGTGGACTGGGACCTGGAGTCGCCGGGGTTGCACAAGTTCTTCCGTCCGTTCCTCGACAGCGACAAGATCGTCAGCACGCCCGGGGTCATCGAGCTGATCACCGAGTACGCCTGGGCCGCCCGCAGGAACGACTCGCGCCCGGACGACTGGCATCGCGACTACGCGCGGGTCCGGCAGCACGTGGTGTCGATCGACTGGGACGACTTCCCCGGCGACGGCTCCATCGACTTCCTGTCGGCCGGGCGGCAGAATCGCGACTACTCCTCCCTGGTGGCCCGCTTCGACTGGGACACCTTCTACGACAGTTACGGCGGCGGGCAGTTCCTCGACGCCATGCGCGACGACATGAGCGCCGAGTACGACTACGTCCTCATCGACAGCAGGACCGGCGTCAGCGACATCTCCGACATCACCACGGAGCATTTCCCGCATATCCTCGTCACCTGCTTCACCCTGTCCGACCAGAGCATCGAGGGCGCGTCCGACGTGGCCACCCAGGTCGCCGACCGGTTCCGGGCCAGGGGCATTCGCATCCTGCCGGTGCCGATGCGGGTGGACGACGCGGAGAAGGAGAAACTGGACGCGGGACGGGCGTTCGCCAGGAGCAAGTTCGCGCGCTTCCCCACGGGCATGAGCCGCGACGAGGCGATCACCTACTGGGGCGCGGTGGAGATCCCCTACAAGCCGTTCTACGCGTACGAGGAGACGCTGGCGACCTTCGGCGACGCGCCCGGTTCGCCCGCCTCATTGCTGGCCGCCTACGAGCGCCTCGCCGACGTGATCACCGACGGTGCGGTGCCCAGTCTGCCCGCCATGCCGGAAGAGCTCCGGATGAGCTACCGCGACCTGTTCCGCCGCAGGCGCCCGGCGACCTTCATGGACGTCTACATCAGCTATGTGCCGGAGGACCGGCTCTGGTACGACTGGATCAAGGCAGTCCTCAGCGGCGTCGGCCTGCGGGTTCATCCGCACAACCCGACGGACCAGGACAATGAGGGGGCCCCGGGTTCGGGCCCCATCGATGACTCCGCGCGCATCCTGGCGCTCCTGTCGCCCGCCTACCTCCGTTCGGCGCAGGCCCGTGAGATCTGGCAGTCCATGTCGGGCCCCCAGCTCACGGAGTCGCGCGGTCAGCTCATCCCCGTCCGCATCGCCGACGTCCGGCTGTCTGTACCGTACGCCGACCCGACGCCGCTCGACCTCGTCCGTCTGGAGGAGGAGCAGGCGAAGGCCGCACTGCTGCGCACCCTCGACCGGCCGGGGCAGCCGACGGAGGCCGGCGGCGCCGTGACCGGCCCCCGGTATCCCGGGCGTCAGCCGACGGTGCTCGACCTGCCGACCAGGAACGCGACGTTCACCGGGCGCGGCGAGGTGCTGCAACGCCTGCGTGAGCAACTCGTCGGCGGCGCCCAGACGGTCGTGACGCAGGCCGCCCTCTACGGCCTCGGCGGCGTCGGGAAGACGCAGCTCGCGATCGAGTACGCCCACCGCTACATGGCCGACTACGACGTGGTGTGGTGGATCTCCGCGGAGCAGTCCGAGCTGCTGAACGGCGCGATGGCGAACCTGGCGGTCAGGCTGGGCCTGCGCGTCGGCGAGAACGTGGCCGAGGCGGCCCAGGCCGCCCGCGACGCGCTGCGCCGGGGCGAACCCTACAAACGCTGGCTGCTGATCTTCGACAACGCCGACAACCCGGAAGAGTTGCGGGACTACCTCCCGGGAGGGACGTCCGGCCACGTGCTGATCACGTCTCGGCACCGGGCCTGGGAGCAGGCCGCGGTACCGCTCCAGATCGACGTCTTCACCCGCGAGGAGAGCCTGGAGCACCTGCGGCGGCGGGTCCCCAGCATGAACGACGACGAGGCGGGCCGGGTCGCGGAGGCGCTGGGCGACCTGCCGCTGGCCATCGAGCAGGCCGGCGCGTGGCTGCAGGAGACGGGGATGGACGTCGACGAGTACGTCGAGACCCTGAACCGCCAGCCCGCGGCGACGCTGGCACTCGGCGAGACGCTCAACTACCCGAGACCGGTGGTCCTGACGTGGAACGTCTCGTTCGACCGGCTCAGGGAGCGTTCCCCGGCGGCGGTCCGCCTGCTCGAACTGCTCTCCTTCTTCGCGCCCGAGCCCGTGTCCCTGTCCATGTTGTACGGCGACGAGACGGTCCAGTGCCTGCTCAAGTACGACGACACCTTACGCGACAAGATCATGATCGGCCGCCTGGTCCGCGAGCTGAGCCGGTTCGCCCTGGCCAAGGTCGACCAGCGGGACAACTCCGTCCAGGTGCACCGGCTGGTCCAGGCCGTGCTCCGTGACCGCATGACGGCAGACGAGCAGGAGGAAACCATGCACGACGTGCACCGGATCCTGCTCGGGGCCCGGCCGCGCGAGGGTGACACAGACGATCCCGAGAACTGGAGGCGGTTCGACGAGATCTGGCCCCACCTCGCGCCGTCCCAGGCAGAGAGGTGCGAAGAAGAGGAAACACGCCAGCTCCTCATCGACCGGGTCCGCTACTGGTGGAAGCGTGGCGAGTTCGACCGCGCCCTGGAGATGGGACAGTCTCTTGAGAGGCAGTGGATCAACAAACTGGGTAACGTCGACCGGCAGACTTTGTTCCTGCGCTTTCAGATGGCGAACGTCCTGCGTTCCCAGGGCAAGTACCAGGAAGCCTGCGACCTCGACCGGGCCATCATGGAGGACCAGCTCAACGTGCTGCCCAAGCCGCACCCGCACACACTGATGACGGCCGCGGGGCTGGCGGCGGACCTGCGGGCGCTCGGGCAGTTGCAGGAGTCGCTGCAGATGGAGCGGGAGTCCTACGACCAGACCAGAGAACTCTTCGTGGACGACCACCCACGGACTCTCACCGCGGCCAACAACCTCGCGGTGGCGTTGCGGCACGTGGGCCAGATCAACGAGGCCAGACGGCTCGACCAGGAGACGCTCGACCGCCGACGGGCCGTCATCGGGATCGATCACCCGTACACGTTGTCGTCCCAGCTGAGCCTCGCCCTGGACATCCGTGAGGCGGGCGAGTACCAGAAGGCGGCGAAGCTGTTACGGGACGTTCTGAGCCGGTACCAGCGCGTCCTCGGCAACGACTTCGTCGACACGCTGCGCGCCGCCCGCAGCCTGGCGGTCGCGCTGCGTAAGGCGGGCGCCCTGACTGAGGCCAGACAGCTCACCGACGCGACGCTCGAACGGTACGTCCAGCACTACGGGCCGGACTATCCCGACACGGTGATCTGCCGCCTCAACCTCGCGGGCGACCTGGGTGACGCCGGCGACTGGGAGGCCGCGCGCCGGCTGGCCGAACAGGTCCTGGCCACCTTCGAGACCACGCTTGGGCCGGCGAAGCCGTACACCCTCATCGCGGCGAACAACCTGCTCATCTACCAGCGCGAGACCGGCGACGTCGCGAGCGCCTACTCACTCGGAACGCAGACCCTGAACCGGTTCACCGAGACGCTGGGCAAGGAGCACCCCTTCCGGCTCGTCTGCATCATCAACGTGGCCAACTGCCTGGCCGACCTCGGCAAGTACGACCAGGCCGAGACCATGGAACGGGAATTGCTGACCGCGCTGCGCGATGCTCCGGGACGAGGCCCCCTCCACCCGGACACCCTCGTGTGCGAGGCGAACCTGGCGGTCACCCTGCGCGACCTGCGCCGCGCCGACGAGGCACGTGAGCTACGCGAAGCGGTGCTGGTCCACCTGCGCCGAGTGCTCGGCGAAGCCCACCCGCTGATCAACGCCGTCCTCGACTGGCGGCGGGTCAGCCGCGACCTGGACCCGCTGCCGTGGTGACAAGCGCTCAGCCGCCCGCTGGTGCCGGGCCCGCCAGCCACGGGAGCAGGTCGGGCAGCACCTGTAAGGCGTGGAAGTGCGCGACGCCGCGCTGAATGGCGACGCTGGCGGTCGGGATGCGCTCGGCCAGCCAGCGTGAATGGCTGGCGGGCGAGAACACGTCCTCCGCGCCGTGCCACAGACGTGTCGGCACGGTGATGTCGGCCGGATCGAAGCCCCAGGGCGAGCAGAACGCGATGGCGTCGTCGATCCAGCCGTAAGGCGACCTGCGCAGCGCCTCGGCGTAGTTCTGCACCAGCATCAGCCGGATGGCCGTGTCGGCCACCACCTCCCGATCGGCCTCCGTCAGGTCGTCGTAGATGGCGTTCACCAGTTCCACGGGGTCGTTCTTGATCTTCTCCGCGGCCACGACGAGCCGCGCCGTGAGCTGCGCCAGACCCTCCATCGCCGTGAGGTATTCCTCGGCTTTGCTCTCGGCCATGCCGTCGAACCAGTCGAGCCCCTCCGCGCCGTGCGGGGCCAGGCCCACCAGCACGGCCGCCCGGGTCACCCGGTCGCCCAGCAGCGCCGCGCAGGCCAGCGCGTGCGGCCCGCCGCCCGAGCGGCCGACGACGGCGAAGCGGTCGAGGCCGAGCCGGTCCGCGATGGTGGCCACATCGGACGCCACGTCACCCACCTGACGCCCGACCTGCCGGTCGGAATCCCCGTAGCCTGGACGGTCGTAGGTGATGAGGCGAATGCCTAGCCGATACAGCAGGCCGTGTTTCGGCAGCGGCCCTACCCTGCTGCCCGGAGTGCCGTGGAGATAGAACACCGGGCTGCCGCGCGGAATGAGGCCCCGTTGCGCGACCGCGAGCCTACGACTGCCGTCGGCAGAATGCACCACGATCAAGATGCGCCCCTCCAGCCGAGGCTCCCCTGCCCCTGCCTTCAGTATGAGGAGTCGCCGACGCCCTGCAAGAGCGAACCGCGCCCGGTGACGCCGGGTGGTCGCCCACCCAGCGTCGACCGGTTCCGATCAGAGGCCGAGCGCCCTCCTGAGGGCCGCCTCGCGGGCCTCACGGGTCCGTACGCTGATCGTCGCGTCCGGCACCATCATCTCCGAGCCGTGGAACGCCCCCGGGTTGAGGTGGAACTCGGTGGAGACCCCCGCCCGCACCAGCCGCAGGGCGTAGTCGAAGCACTCGTCCCTGAACACCTCCAGCTCCCCCACGTCCACGAACGCCGGCGGGAGGCCGGACAGGTCGGTGGCGCGGGCGGGGGCCGCGTACGGCGGGACGTCGTCGGTGCCCATGCGGTCGCCGAGCAGCGCCGTCCAGCCGAAGAGGTTGGCGCCCCTGTCCCAGATCACGGCGTCGGTGAACTCGTGGCTGGACGGCGTGCTGTTGCGGTCGTCCAGCATGGGGTAGATGAGCAGCTGGAAGAGGATCTCGGGCCCGCCCCTGTCCCTGGCCAGCAGGACGGTGGCGGCCGCGAGCCCGCCGCCGGCGCTGGCGCCGCCGACGATCACCCGTGCCGGGTCGATGCCGAGTTCGGCCGCGTTCTTGGCGGTCCAGGCGAGGCCGGCGTAGCAGTCCTCGACGGGGGCGGGATGGGGATGGTCGGGGGCCAGGCGGTAGTCCACGGAGACGCCGACGACGCCGAGCCGTTCGACGTAGCCGATCATCATGGCGTCGTCCATCTCGGGCGCTCCGATGATCATGCCGCCGCCGTGGATCCAGTAGAGGGCCGGCCTGTCCTCGCCCGGCTCCGGCGGCTGGTAGATCCGCAGCCGCACGTCCGGCTGCCCCTCGGGCCCGGGGACGGTGCGGTCCTCGACCGTCACCCGCGTCTCCGGCAGGGGCGCCGCGGCCATCATCGCGGTGATCTGGGCTCGCTGGTCGGCGAGCTCCTGGTAGGACATCGCGGACCAGTCGAACGATTCCAGCGGCGACTGCTCGAGCGCGGCACGGAGCTCAGGGTCGAGGTTGGGGTGGAACGCCATGGGGATTCCTTCCACGTGAGTTGCTCCCCCGATGGTAGGTCCGTGCAGAACGGCTGCGCCTACCCCAGGTAGGCGGCCCTGACGACCGGATCGGCCCGGATCGCGGCGGGGGCGCCGGTGGCGATGACCTTGCCGAGGTCCAGCACGACGATGCGGTCGCAGGTGCCCATGACGAAACCCATGTCGTGCTCGACCAGCAGCACGGTCGTGTCCAGTCCGCTCACCACCTCAGCCAGGCGCTCGCTCTGGCCGGCGTCCAGCCCCGAGGTGGGCTCGTCGAGCAGCAGCAGCTTGGGCCGGTCGGCCAGGGCTCTGGCCAGCTCGACCAGGCGGCGCCGGCCGACGGGCAGCGCGGCGGCGTACGCGTCGCGCAGCGGGGTGAGCCCGCACAGCTCCAGCACCTCGGCCACCCGCTCCTGGCGCGCGCGTTCGAGCCGCCGCCTGGCGGGCAGGCCGACCAGGTCGGCGGCGAGCCCGCCACCGCCGCCGTGCCAGTCGAGCGCGGCCAGCACGTTCCCGGCCACGGTGAGCCGGCCGAAGACCTGGGTGCGCTGGAACGTCCGGCGCAGGCCCGCCCTGGCCCGCCTGACCGGCGACACCCCGGTCAGGTCGCGCTCGGCGAGCAGCACCCGTCCCTCGTCCGGCCGGCGCAGCCCGGACACCACGTCGAACAGCGTGGTCTTGCCGGCGCCGTTCGGGCCGATCACGCCGCAGACCTGCCCCTCGCCGACCTCGAAGGAGACCTGGTCCAGCGCCCTGATCCCGCCGAAGGACACCGACACGCCCTGAACGTCGAGCATGTTCACCTCACCCCCAGGTAGGCGGCGGTCAGCCGTTCGCCGTCCACCTCGGAGCGCGGCCCCGTCCAGGTGACGCGGCCGAGCCGCATGAACACCACCCGGTCGGCGATGGCCAGCGCCTCCGTGGCCTTCTCCTCGACCAGCAGCAGCGCGACGCCGCGGGCGCGCAGCTCGTCGAAGACGTCGAACACCTGCCGCACCACCATCGGCGCGAGCCCGAGCGACGGCTCGTCCGCGATCAGCACCCGTGGCGGGCGTACGAGGGCGGGGGCGAGGGTGAGCAGTTGCTGCTCGCCGCCCGACAGGGCGCCGGCCGGGACGGTACGGCGCTCGGCGAGCTGGGGCAGGCGCTCGAAGACCGGTTCGGGGTCGGGCAGCCAGGTACGCAGGTTCTCCTCGACGGTGAGGCCGGGGAAGACGCCTCTGCCCTCGGGCGCCAGCAGGATGCCGGCCCGGGCCCTGCGGTGGGCGGGCCAGGCGGTGACGTCCACGCCGTCCAGCAGGATCCGGCCGGAGGCGACCGGCAGGTCCCCGGCGGCGACGGCGCAGGCGGTGGACTTGCCCGCGCCGTTCGCTCCGAGCAGGGCGACGACCTCGCCGGGGTGGACGGTCAGGTCCACCCCGCGCAGGACGGTGGTGTCGTCGTATCCGGCGACGACGCCTTCCATGGAGAAGAAGCCATGAGCTCGTACCGGCTGCTCCCGGACGGCCGGCGCGTCCTCAGGAGGCTTGCGGTGACGCAGTTCGGCGAGCTGGGTGAGCACGCCGTCCGGATGTCTGGCCAGGATCATCCCGCCGGCTCCGAACAGGATGGCCCCGACGTGCGCGGAGACGTCCCACGTGGCGAGCAGCTCGGGCACGGCGACCGCGACGAGCCCGCCCAGCACGGCCCCGCCGACCCGCCGCACGCCCTGCAGCACCACCACGGCCAGCCAGACGAACCCGGCGAAGGCCGGCAGGTCGGTCGCGGTGATCGAGCCCTTGGAGATGGCGAACAGCACCCCGCCGAGACCGGCGATGGCCGACGCCAGCGCGAACAGCACGATCTTGGTCCGGGGCGCGGACAGCCCGGACGTCGTGGCCGCCGCCGGGGCGGAGCGCACGGCCAGGATCGCCCGGCCGGAGGCCGAGCGTTCCAGGTTGCGGATCAGCAGCGCCACGAGGGCGATCAGGACGAGCAGCACGATCACCCGCACCCGGGGGTCTGAGGTGTCGGCGAAGCCGAACCCGAGCGCGGGCAGCGGCCAGCCGATGGTCCCGTTGCTGAACGCGTCCACCTGGAACAGCACCTGGTCGGCCAGCAGCGCCATGGCCAGCGTGGCCAGCGTCAGCACCCGCCCGCCCAGCCGCAGCGCGGGCAGCGCCACCAGCATCCCCACGGCCGCCGCCGCGAGCACGCCGAGCAGGATCGCCACGACGAACGGCAGCCCGGACGCGAACGCCCACCCGCAGGTCAGCGCGGCCATCGAGGCGAAGGCGGCCTGGGCCAGGTTCACCATGCCGCCGATCCCGGTCACCACGACGAACGAGCAGAAGATCAACGCCAGGACGAGCCCCTGCGCCGCGACCCCCACGTAGTAGTCGGAGCCCGCGAAGGCGAAGGCCACCAGCGCGGCCACGCCCACGGCCCACGGCAGCCGCCGGCGCCACGGCGGCAGCCCGGCCAGGTGGTCGGGCGGCGGCGCGTCCTCGGCCGCGCTGCCGGCGACCCGCTCGCGCGACCTGTTCAGCAGCACGAGCCCGGCGAACAGCAGGATCACCGGGACGGCCGTGCGCAGCCCGGTCACCTCTTCGAGGAAGTCGGTGTATCCGGCGACCAGGTTCTGCACGACGCCGAGCGCCAGCCCGGCCGCGAACGTCCAGGGGATCGAGCGCAGCCGCCCGAACACCGCCGCCGTGGCCGAGGCGAACAGCAGCACCGTGTACGCGGTCGCGTCCAGCCCCAGCACCGACACGGCCAGCACCCCGGCCAGCCCGGCCAGGCCGGAGCCGAGCATCCAGGCCAGGGCGGAGGTGGCGTCGGCGTCGATGCCGCGCAGCGTGGCCAGCCGGCGGCGGTCGACGGAGGCACGCATGCGCAGCCCGTACGGGGTGTGCCGCATGAACGCCCACAGCCCGGCCGCCGCGACCGCCGAGACGGCGAACGTGATGACCTGGTCGCTGTCCAGCCGCACGCCGAGCAGGTCGAACGGCCGCGCCGGATGCGGCCCGACGCCACGCGGCAGCGCGGTCGCGTCGGCGGGCGGCAGCCCCGCCACGTCCACGATCAGCAGGCCGAGCGCGGGCAGCGCGATGGTGAGCCCGATGGTGGCCACGATCTGCGCGGTCTCGCCCGCCTGGGAGAGCCCCCTGAACATGACCTTGTGCAGCACGTAGCCGACGGCGGGCGCGAACAGGGCGACGGAGACGAGCGCCGACAGCCAGGCGGGCAGGCCGGCCTCGTTCAGCTGGTGGAACAGCAGGGCGGTGAGGAAGCCGATGGCGCCGTGGGCGAAGTTGAACACCCCGGTGGCCGCGTACGAGAGCGTCAGGCCCGATCCCATGACCGCGAAGACGGCGCCGGTGACCAGGCCGCTGAGCACGTAGTCCAGGATCATTTCAGCGGCACGTTGTCGAAGCA
The DNA here is from genome assembly GCF_035917475.1 of Nonomuraea fuscirosea. Classification (NCBI taxonomy): domain Bacteria; kingdom Bacillati; phylum Actinomycetota; class Actinomycetes; order Streptosporangiales; family Streptosporangiaceae; genus Nonomuraea; species Nonomuraea fuscirosea. The sequence goes on from NZ_CP109074.1 coordinate 8,004,217, forward strand.
CTTCATGCTCTTGGCCACCTGGAAGGCGCCGTCGACCAGCTTGACCAGGGCGCCGCAGCCGTTCGGCTCGGTGTGGTCCTTCGGATACTCGATCCGGCCGAAGCCGGCGTTCTCGTAGACGTAGGAGCCGTTGGCCGTCTGGAGGAACTTCTCCCTGGTCAGGTCCTTGCCGGTGCGGTTCAGCAGGTCGAGGAAGATGTCGGCGGCCCAGTAGCCGATGGCCAGGTGCTGGGTGAGCGCGGTGCCGGGGGCGGCCTGCTCGACGTCCTGTCTGAGCTGGGCGATCTCGGGGGCGGTGGACTCGAACGGCTCGAACATCGGGGCCGCGACCACGCCTTCGAGCGCCTGGGCGCTGGCCCGGTCCTTGAGGATGGCGGCGTCGTAGCTGGTGGCGTCGGTGAGCACGCCCCGGTAGCCGGCTCGCTTGAGCGCCGCGTACAGGCCGACGTTGAACTTCGTGCCGGCGATGACGGAGACGACGACGTCCGGCGGCTGCCCGCCGTCCGAGGTCATGATCTTGCTGACGTACGGGAGCCAGTCGGGTGGCGGCGCGGCGGCGGGCAGTCCGGAGTTCACCCCGGCCAGGGTGAAACCGGCGGCGGTGAACGACTGGGAGATGGTGGTGCCGCCGTACTTGCTGCCGCTGGAGTCGGAGGTCTGGACGTAGACGCTCTTGCCCTCGGCGCCGCCCAGCAGGTCGGCCATCTGCCGGCCCCACCACGTCTGGGAGCCCGCGCCCTGCTTGGGGGCCAGGCAGCCGTTGTAGCCGAAGCCGGTCTTCGTGCCGCACCACTGCGGTCCCGTGGCCCAGCCGAACCAGGGCACGCCCTGCTGTTCGAGGAAGGCGGCGCCGCCGAAGTTGGGGGCGTGCACGGGCAGGAGCGCGAACACGCCGTCCTTCTGCACGAGCTTCTTGGCCGCGGTGTCGCCCTTGGCCGCGTCCTGGCCGTCGTCCTCGGCGCCGAGGAACTCGATCTTCCTGCCGTGCACGCCGCCGGCGGCGTTGGCCCGCTCGAACCTGGCCTTGGCGCCGATCTCGGCGTCCTTGGTGGAGTAGCCGCTGGCGCTGGTCTTGGTCAGCACGCCGCCGACCTTGATCGTGGTGTCGGTGACGCCGGCCGCGTCCTGGCCGGTCGCCCCCTGTCGCTGGGCCGCGCATCCGGCGGCGGCCAGCGTGACCACCAGTGCCGCGACCGACATACCCCGCACCATGACGGCCTCCCGCACATTTGGCCTAGCGCTCGCTTGGTTCCGTCCGAGCGTAAATTCGCCCGCGAGGGCCGTCAACGGCCATCCGCCCCGCACGCTACTCCCGAGCAACCGCTTGCTCGCGATAGGCGGCCCGGCTAGCGTGTGGCACATGCTCATGCGCGCGGCCGTGCTCACCGCCTTCCACGCCCCCCTGGAACTGCGCGAGGTCGAGATCGCGGACCCGGCCGCCGGCGAGGTCCGCGTCCAGATCAAGGCGTCGGGCGTGTGCGGCTCCGACCTCAAGGCCATCGACGGCAAGAGCCCCGTGGTGAGCCGGCCGCCGTTCATCCTCGGCCACGAGAGCGCCGGAGTGGTCGAGAGCGTCGGTACGGGCGTCACCTCGGTCAAGCCGGGCGACCACGTCATCATCGCCATGAACGGCCCCTGCGGCCGCTGCCGATCCTGCGGCGCGGGCCGGTTCCACCTGTGCACGGGCCCGTCCCGGTTGCCCACGATCATGGGCGGCGCCCCCAGGGTCACGCTGGACGGCGCGGAGACGCGCCGCTTCATCGGCATCGGCTCGTTCGCCGAGTACGCCGTCGTCCCCGAGCCCATGTGCGTAAAAATCGGGAAATCCGCCCCCTTCGACGCCATGTGCCTCCTGGCCTGCGGCGTCGTCACCGGCGTGGGCGCGGTGCTCAACGTCGCCCGGGTCCCGCCGGGCGCCTCGGTCCTCGTGGTCGGCTGCGGCGGCGTCGGGCTCAACGTGATCCAGGGCGCCGTGCTCGCGGGCGCGACCACGATCGTCGCCGCCGACGTGGCCGAGCGGAAGCTCAAGCTGGCCGAGCAGTTCGGCGCCACCTGCGCGGTGCTCGCCTCCGACCTCCCGAGCCAGGTGAACGAGCTGGTCAGGGGCGGCGTGGACTACGCCTTCGACGCGACCGGCGTGCCCGGCGTGCTGGCCCAGGCGTTCGCCGCCACCCAGCCGGGCGGCACCACCGTCATGGTCGGCAGCCCGCCCCAGGGTCATCCCCTGGAGCTGGACACCGGCCTGCTGTTCGCCTCCCGCCGCCTCATGGGCACCCAGGGCGGCGACGCGGCCCCCCACCGCGACCTGCCGATGCTGGCCGCCCAGTACGCGCGGGGCCACCTCGACCTCAACGCCCTGATCTCGGAACGCCTCCCCCTGGACCAGGTGAACGACGCCGTCGCCCACGTCCGCCAGGGCACGGTCGCCCGTACGGTCATCACGTTCTGACGTTCGGGGCCTTCCGGAGCCGCTCCCTCCTCGCTATTCTAAAATTCCTTAGAATGATGGAGGAGACGAGACATGTCCTACCCCGACGCCCGCTACTTCGGTGAGCACGGCGAGCACAGCGGCACCTTCACGATGGCCGGCAGGACGCCCGACCTGTCGATCGGGGAGGGCGGCACCCAGGTGCACTACCTCGCCACGGGCGGCTCCACGAACGGCGCGTTCGGCCTGTACCGCTGGGAGATGGGCCCGCGCCCGTCCGGCCCCGGGCCGCACTTCCACCGCACCATGACCGAGTCGTTCTACGTGCTGTCCGGCACGATCCGGCTCTTCAACGGCGCGAAGTGGGCCGACGGCAAGCCGGGCGACTTCCTGTACCTGCCGGAGGGCGGCGTGCACGCCTTCCGCAACGAGTCGGGCGAGCCGGCCACGATGCTGATCCTGTTCACGCCGGGTGCGCCGCGCGAGGCGTACTTCGAGGAGCTGGCCGAGATCGCCAACACCGGCCGGCAGCTCTCCCCCGAGGAGTGGACCGACGTGTACCTGCGCCACGACCAGTACATGGTCTGAGGGCGACGATGGCGACGTTCCCCGAGGAGCCGATCTACGCCCAGCTCGCCCGCATCGGCAAGGCCCTCGCCAGCCCGGTGCGGCTGCGCCTGCTGGACGTGCTCGACCAGCGCGAGCGCACGGTCGAGGAGCTGGCGCAGGCGGCGGGGATCCCGCTCAAGAACACCTCCGCCCAGCTCCAGCAGCTGCGCGCGGCGCACCTGGTGATCGGCAGGCGCGAGGGCGCGCACGTCCGCTACCGGCTGGCCGGCGAGGAGGTCTCGCGCTTCCTCGGCGACTTCCAGTCGTTCGCGGACGGGCGGCTGGCGGACCTGCGCGACGCCGTACGGCACCGGCTGGGCTCCCTGGAGGCCGTGAGCGCCGACGAGCTGGCGGCCCGGCTGGAGGATCCGGGCACGGTGGTGATCGACGTGCGATCGGCGGACGAGTACGCCGCCGGGCACGTGCCGGGGGCGGTCTCCGTGCCCATGGCGGAGCTGCCCGGCCGGCTGCGCGACCTGGCCGGGGAGGCGGAGATCGTGGCGTACTGCGGGGGGCCGTACTGCGTGGTCTCCCCCGAGGCGGTACGCCTGCTGCGCGCGCACGGCCAGGACGCCCGCCCGCTGGACGGCGGCTTCCTCGGCTGGCGCCGCGCCGGAAAACCACTGGAACACTGAGTCACGCGATCCCTACGCTGAGCAACAGGGCTCATGCGGCGGGGAGGCACGGTGCACGTCAGACAGGTCGTCTCGCTCGCCCTGCTCGCGGCCTTCGCGCTGGCCGGCGGCCGGGCCAGGATGTTGTACGACTTCGGCGACGACGACGTGATCATCTGGAGCCTGCCCGAGCCCGGCGCCGGCCAGGCCGGGATCGGCCGGCTGGGGCAGCAGTTCGAGGCCGACCGATCCGAGCAGCACGACCTCTACCGCTGCGACGAGAACTTCGCGAGCACCCTGTGGCACCACGGCCGCAACACGACCACCGGCGACGTCGGCTGGGTCGCCGCCTGCGACGTCACCGACCCGGACTGACCGTGGCGTCACACCCCGGCCGTGACCGGCTCGCGCCGCTCCACCACGGGCTCGTCGTCCTCCTCGTGCCCCTCCACCGACAGGTTCGGCAGGATCCGGTCCAGCCACCGCGGGCACCACCAGTTGAGCCGCCCGAGCAGCACCATCGTGGCCGGCACCAGGAACCCTCTGATGATCGTGGCGTCGACCGCGATGGCCACCGCCAGCCCCACCCCGAACGTCTTCACCATGGCGTCCGGATAGGCGATGAACGCCACGAAGACGGCCACCATGATCAGCGCGGCCGAGGTGATGACCCGCCCGGTGGACCCCAGCCCCTCGGCCACCGCCCGCGCGTTGCCGCCGTGCCGCTGGTACGACTGCCGCACCGCGGTCAGCAGGAACACCTCGTAGTCCATGGACAGCCCGAACAGCACCGCGAACAACATCAGCGGCACGTAACTCTCGATCGGCACCGAGAAGAAGATCTGCTGCACGTACGAGGAGTTGACCGGCGGGTCCATGCCCACCAGCCCGCTGCCGAGCCCGATCGAGAACACCATCGCCAGCGCCCCGAACGCCGCCCCCAGGGAGACGAGGTTCATCACCGCCGCCTTGATCGCCACGATCGGCGCGCGGAAGGCCAGCAACAGCAGCAGCGCGCTGAGCAGCACCACGACCCCGATGACCAGCGGGGTGCGCTCGGCCATCCGGTCACCGGCGTCGGTCAGCCCGGCGACCTTGCCGCCCACGTGCATCCGCACGCCGGGCACGGAGATGTCCCTGACGTCCCTGACCACCTGGGCGGAGCGCTCGTCGCTGGGGGCGTACTCGGGAACGGCCTGCAGCAGCACCGACCGGCCCGAGGTGTTGACCTTGGGCTCGCCCACGTGCGCCACGCCGTCGACGTCCTTCACCTCGCGGACGAGGTTGTCCACGACGGGATCGCCGGCGTCGGCCACCTTCGCGGGCAGTTCGGCGACCACGATCAGCGGGCCGTTCGCGCCGGGGCCGAAGCCGGTGGCCATGAGCTCGTACGCGCGCCGCGGCTCGGAGCCCCGCGTGCCGTACCCCTCGTCGAGCGCCCCGAGCTTGAGCGCCAGGGCGGGCGCGGCAAGGGCGCCGAGGACGAGGGCGCTGGCCAGCAGGACCCGCCACGGGCGGCGGGCCACCCACGAGCCCAGGCCCGCCCAGCCGGTGCCGGCGGTGGTGTGCGCGCCCGAGCCGGCGCCGCGCAGGAGGGGCACCTTGAGCGCGTTGACGCGGTGGCCGAGCAGGCCGAGCAGGGCGGGGACGAGCGTGACGGAGGTGAGCACGGCGGCCACGACCGAGATGCCGGTCACCCAGCCGAGCGTGGCCAGCAGCGGGAACCCGGCCAGCATCAGCGCGCTCAGGGCGATGATCACGGTGCCGCCCGCGAACACCACCGCCCCGCCCGAGCTGGCCACGGTCCGCCGGACGGACTCCACCACCGGCACCCCCTCGGCCAGCAACCGGCGGTGGCGCGACAGCAGGAACAGCGCGTAGTCGATGCCGACGCCGAGCCCGATCATCGTGGCCATGATGCCGGCCTGCTTGGGCATGTCCACGACCCAGCCGAGCAGGCCGATCACGCCGAGCCCCGAGGCGACGCTGACGAGCGCGACGAAGATCGGGATCATCGCCGCCACCAGCGTCCCGAACGCGAACACCAGCACCAGCAGCGCGCAGACCACGCCGATGATCTCGCTCGGCCCGGTCTTGATCTCCTTGTCGGCCGGCGTCGAGCTGTCGGCCGGCACCACTTCGAGCCCGGCCTCCCTGGCCGGCTCCGCGGCCTTCGACAGTGCCTGCGTGGTCTCGCCGATCTTCTGCGGGTCGTTGCCCTCCAGGCGGACGGTGATGAGGCCGATCTGCAGGTTGGAGGAGATGCCGCCCCTGCGGAAGGGGGTGTCCACGGCCTTGACGTGCGGCATGTCGCGCAGCCGGTCGATGGACTGCTCCACCGCCTCCTTGCGCGCGTCCTCGATGAGGGGGCCGTCGGCGGAGTAGAGCAGGAGTTGCACCGTTCCGCCGGTGGCGTAGCCGGAGCCGAAGCCCTTCTTCATCAGGTCGTGCGCGCGCTGCGCGTCGGTGCCGGGGATGCTGGCGTCGCTGGTGGTCGGGGCGGCGAACACCAGGCTGGAGCCCATGAGCACGGCGGCCGCGATCACCCATGACACCAGCACGATCCAGCCGTGCCGCGCGCACCAGCCGCCCAGCCGTCCCAGCAACCGCGTCATCGCTCAGCTCCCACTCGACGACCGTCCTGTACGGTCGTACAGGACATACGATAAAACGGGATATATACGGAAGGCCGTCTCCCATAGGGAAATGAGACGATGACCACACCCGACGACACCCGCGGCCGGATCCTGGCCGCCGCCAGAGAGCTGTTCGCCGAGCGCGGTTACGCGGCCACCTCCCTCGCCGACATCGCCGCCGCCGTCGGCCTGACCAAGACCGCGGTCGCCTACCACTTCCACCCGAAGGACCGGCTGGCGCTCGAACTGCTGTCGCCGGTGCTGGGCGACATGCTCGCGCTGCTGGACACCACGTACGACAGCCGCGCCGACTTCATCGAGGCCCTGGTCGGCTTCGCCGTCCGCTACCGGTCGGTGATCCGGCTGTTCATGGAGGACCTGGCGGCGGACGACTCGACCGCCGAGCCCGGCTCGGAGCGGGCCACGATCAAGTCCTTCAGGGACGAGATCTACGCCAAGCTGGCCGGCGACGACCCCACCCCGGAGGCCAGACTCCGCAGCTGGGCCCTGCTCGGGGCGCTGCAGTGGGGTGCGGTCAAGACGATGGACCTGCCGGAGGACCAGGTCCACGCGGCCCTGCTGAAGACGGCCCGCGCCTACTGACGACGCCTACCGGCTCAGCGAGTCAGAGGCCGAGCATCTCCCGTTCCACGTGGTCGAGCGCCAGCCGTACCGCGCCCATCGCCACCCCTTCGTCCCCGAACGTCGAGGCCACCACCTCCGGCGCGTTCACGCACAGTTCGGCCAGGTGCCGGCGCAGAGGGCCGAGCAGCACGTCGCCCGCCCGCGCGTGCCCCCCGCCGAGCACCAGCAGGTCGGGGTCGACGGCCAGGGCGAGGGCCGAGGCGCCGACGGCGAGCTGCTCGGCGTAGCGGTCCACCCGGCGCACGGCGGCGCGGTCGCCGGCCAGCGCGGCCGCGAAGACCTCGGCCGCCGAGCCGCCCTCGACCAGGTCGCGGACGGCCCGCTCCCAGCCGACCTGCCGCAGCGTGCCGATCTCGCCGGCCGCCCCGCGGCGTCCCTGGTGCAGCCGGCCGCCGATCAGGATGCCCGCGCCCGCCCGGTGACCGAGCAGCACGTACACCAGGTCGGAGACGTGGCGCGCGCTGCCGCGCCAGTGCTCGGCGAGCGCGGCGAGGTTGGCGTCGTTGGCGGCCAGCGCGGTGCAACCGAACCAGCGCCCCGCCAGCCCTGCCAGGTCCACGCCGGTCCAGCCGGGCAGCGTGATCGACAGCGAGACCCGCCCGGTGCGGTCGACGATGCCGGGCGTCCCCGCCGCCACGGCCCAGATCCGCCTGCGGGCCAGGCCCGCCCCGTCGACGCACTTCAGCGCCGTACGCCCGGCCGCCTCCAGCCGCTCGTGGGCCGCCGCGTCGCCGGAGACCGCGGCCCGCTCCCAGGCGATCACCTCGCCGTCGAGATCGGCCAGCGCGGCCACGACGGCGTCGCCCCCGACCTCCACGCCCACCACGTGACCGGCGTCCGCCCTGAAGGCGAAGCGCCGCGCCGGCCGTCCCATCACACCCTCGTCCGGCGGCAGCTCGCGGACGTAGCCGCGCTCGCCCAGCTCGTCGAGGACGGCCTCCACGGTCTGCCTGGACAACCCGGTGACGCGGCCGAGCCGGGTCAGCGTGGTCACGCCCTCGCGGCGCAGCGCCCGCAGCGTGACCTGGGTGTTCACCTTACGCAGCAGGGACGCGTCACCCGGACGGAGCTCAGTCACTTATGAGACCCTTTCCCGTAAGTCCCCTATTGACGGCTACCAGCCAGGATCCTAGCATCGATCGACATAAGTAAGCTTATGTCATAAGTGGAGGATTGCCATGGTCACGCTCGCTGTCGTCGGCGCGGGCTCGCGGGGGACCGCCTACGCCCGTCACGCCACGGAGTCCGGCCGGGCGCGGGTGGTGGCGGTGGCCGATCCGCTGGACTCCCGCCGTGACCGCTTCCCCGGCGCCGAGCAGTACGCGGACTGGCGCGAGCTGGCGGCCCTGCCCCGCCGCGCGGACGCGGTGATCATCTCCACCCAGGACCGCGACCACGTCGAGCCCGCGGTGCGCTTCGCCGAGCTGGGCTACGACATCCTGCTGGAGAAGCCGATGGCGGTCTCGGAGGACGACTGCCGGGCGATCGTGGCCGCGTCGGAGCGTTCCGGCGCGGTGTTCGCGGTGTGCCACGTGTTGCGCTACACCCCGTACACGCGGGCGTTGAAGGCGCTGCTCGACTCCGGCCGGATCGGCGAGATCGTCAGCATCCAGCACCTGGAGCCGGTGGGCTGGTGGCACCAGGCGCACTCGTTCGTGCGGGGCAACTGGCGGCGTACCGACGAGTCCACGTTCATGCTGCTCGCGAAGTCCTGTCACGACCTCGACTGGCTGGTCCACCTCACCGGGAAGCGGGTCACGCGCGTGTCGTCGTTCGGCGGGCTCGCGCACTTCCGCCCCGAGAACCGCCCCGAGGGGGCGGCCGACCGCTGCCTGGACTGCGCGGTCGAGGACACCTGCCCGTACTCCGCCAAGCGCATCTACCTGCCCCTCGCCGGCCAGGACACCTGGCCGGTGTCGGTCCTCACCGACGACGTCTCCGAGCAGGGCCTGCTGGAGGCGCTGCGCACCGGCCCCTACGGCAGATGCGTGTACGCCTGCGACAACGACGTCGTCGACCACCAGGTGGTGAACCTGGAGTTCGAGGGCGGCACGACGGCGTCGTTCACGATGACGGCCTTCACCCCCTCGCTGCACCGGCAGACGCGGATCTTCGGCACCCGCGGCTCCATCGACGGCGACGGCGACCGCCTGACCGTCACCGACTTCGTCACCGGCCGCGCCGAGGTCGTCGACACCCGGGCCGACGGCGACGCGACCGCGCGCGGCGGTCACGGGGGCGGTGACGAGGGCCTGGTGGAGGCGTTCCTGGACGCGGTGGCCACCCGCGACCACTCCTCGGTCCTGTCCTCACCGGCCGAGAGCCTGCACAGCCACCTCATCGCCTGGGCGGCCGAGCGGTCGAGGCTTGAAGGCGAGACCATTCCCCTGTGACACGGCGGGGAAACGGAAGGTAAGCACATACGATCCTGACGGGAAGGAGAAGTCCGCACACTCCGGACCCCGAGCGGCAATACTGGGCAGCCAGGGTTCTCCCCCTGACTCCCCCCACTGGCCGGCAGAAGGTCACGGTTGTGCGTACCTGGTTCGCGCCCGACGAGGCCGCGGAGTTCGCGGCGGCCAAGGCCGTGCTGCTGCGCCGCTGCCTGGTCTGGGCCGGCGAGCGTGGCCGCCCCGCCGACGAGCTGCTGATCTCCGCCGCCGTGGACTCCCGTCACCACAGCCGCGACGGCCGGCTCGCCTACTGGGACGACGCGCAGATCAGGCGCTTCCTGCTGGCGTGGGTGCCGAAGCAGGTCGTCGCTCCGCGCGAGGTCCTCGACCTGGCTCCTGACGTTCTCCGTACGTACGTGCGCTACCTGGCCGCGACCGGGCTGCGTGACCCGCGCGGCTGCACCCCCGAGCAGGCCGACGCGGCGATCGCCCGGGCCGCCGTGCCGTTCCGCAGGACCCTCGACGCGGGCCGGACCGACGCCGACCACCACGTCCTCGAAGAGCTTCTCGAAGCCCGCTTCACCGAGCCGGCCCTGAGTCTCGACGAGACCCGCGCCGCCGCGCGCCCGCCGATCGCCCTGCCCCCGCCCGCCGACCTGAGGGCCGCCGCCGCCCGCAGCGTCACCGTGCAGCACCTGACCGCCCTGGCCATCGGAACGGGCGTCTCCGCCGCCCCTGACCTCCCCCTGCTCCGGGCCTGGGCCGACGCCCTGGGGCCCCGCGCCGCCGACCTGATCGAAGACCCGGAGGCGTTGTGGCGGCGCGCCTTCGACGTGCTCCCGGAGCTGAGTCGGGGGGCCGCCACCGCGCTCCCCCGGCTCTTCGGCCGGCTCCTCCCGGTCGTCCTCGACACGCTGTACGGCATGGACGACGTCCCGCTGACCCGCCTGGAGCAGATCGCCCGGCCGGCCTGCCGGCAGGGCTTCGACGAGAACCTCGCCCGCGAGACCCGCCGCCACTGCCTGGCCCGCGACCTGGCCCGCACCCTGGAGGTCCTGTCCGATCTGGGCGCGGTGGAACTGACCCGCGGCCCGATCCTCCCCCTCCACACCGATGCCGGCCTTTTCCGTGAGGACGACTACCTGGATTCGCCGGAGCCGGCTCCGCTGGCCCGGCTGACCCCACTGGCCCTGCGCGCCGTACGCGAGGGGCTTCTGGCGGACGGTCACGACGCTCCGCTGCTGGGCGAGCTGGCCACCGCCGAGCCCGCCGAACTCCTCGGCGTCCTCACCCAGCACTACCCGCCCAGGGAGGCCGCCGCCGAGCTCAACGGCTGGCTGTCCCGGCCGGGTCAGGACGTCGAGTGCCTGCTGCGGGCCATCAGCGCCTGCCCCTTCCGCTCCCGCGCGACCGCCATGCTCGGCGTCCTGGTGGACGCCCTCCCCCAGGGCGACGTCCTGCTCCGCGAGCTGCGCCACGACCTGATCCTCGGCCCGACGGCGCTGACGCTGCTCATGGACGTGGGCGAAGTCGAGCCGATGGGGCTGGGGCAGCGCGAACACCTGCTGCTGGGGGCCGAGAACTTCCTCACCATGCTGGAGGTCGGCGGCCCGCAGGCGCTGATCGCGCAGCTCCGGGGGCTGGCGGGGCGGGAGGCGTACCGGTTCGTGGAGTCGGTGCTGGCGTCGGGGCACCACGACGACGAGGGGATGGAGGACCTGCGCGACCTGGTCGCCGAGCCTCTGCGTCTCACGTACTCGCCGGGGCCCGCCTAGCCGCTGCCCGGCCTCGCGGCCCGCATCGTCAACGGCACCTGTCACGCACCGGCGTCGTCAACGGCGTCCGCTGCGCACCGGCCGCCTGGAGGGCGTCGCTCGCCGTGGCATCGGCGCGTTCTCCCGCTCCGCCCGCCGCCGCTTGTGCCGCCGGCCCAGAAACCAGCCGATCCCGAGCACGACCAGCCCGAGCGGGGTCTTGGACAGGTAGCGGGCCACCACCAGCTTGAGGAACTTCTTCATGCGGCCCCAACTGCCCACGAACCAGCCCGTCAGTCGCCGGCTGCCGCTCCCCCGCCCGTGACTCGCTCGCCCGTCACTCGCCGTCGGTCGGTTCGCCCGGTTCTGAGGGTTCGGGGGTGGTCTCGCCGGGATCGGGGCCCGGGCCCGACTGGCCGGCCACGCCGACCGTGAGCACGATCCGGCTGCCGGCGTCGGCGCAGGTGTTCGCGGAGATGCTCTGCCCGAGCACCAGCCCGGCCCGCGACTCCTCCTCCACCAGCTGCTCCCTCGTCCGCACCGCGAAGCCCGCCGCGGCCAGGGCGGCGCGGCCCGCCTCCGCCGACTGGCCGACGACCGACGGGACCGTGGCGCCGTTGCGTGAGAGCGTGAGGGCGACCGGAGAACCTCCGGCGAGGCGGCGGCCCGCCTGCGGAGTGGTGGAGAGCACCTGGCCGGTCGGCTCGCGCGAGCAGGAGGAGGTCACCGCGCCGACACGAAGACCCGCGCCGGTGAGGGCCGACTCGGCCGCCTTGCGCCGCAGGCCGGCCACGGACGGTACGGCGACCCCCTTCGACACCCGCAGCGTCACCGCCGCACCCTTGTCCACCATGGCCCCGGGACCGGGCTTGCTGCTCAGCACCCGGCCGATCTTCTGCGGCGAGTCGACCTGGGTCACGGCGCCGAGGACGAGCCCGGCCTTCTTCAGCGCCTTCCCGGCCGCGCCCTTGTCCAGGCCGGTCAGCGCCGGTACGGCGATCACGGGCGGGCGGGCCGGCGGCGGATCGGCGGCCGATTCGCGCGGGCCCCGCGTCTCCTGCGTCCTCGTGGGCGCCGGCTCGCCGGAGGAAGAGCGGTCGGTGGCCGGTCGTGTACGCGGCGGGGGCGAGGGCGCGGCGGCCTGGGAACCCGGAGGGATCGGATCGTCGCCACCCCGGCTGAGCGCGGGAACGACGATCGTGAGCAGCACGGCGGCGGTCACCAGAAGCGCGGCACAGACCGCCACGGCCGCCCTGGGCCAGCCCCGCGCCCTCCCCGCCGCCGGCGTCGGCTCGGTGGCGGCCGGGGATAAGGAGCCACCGGCCGGAAACCCGTGATCGCCGCCATGGCGGACGGGTGACGGCGGCACACCGACGCCGGGAGAGGAGCCGGCGAGCCGGTACTCACCGCCCGCCGCCCCCGTCGCCTCTGGCTCGGCCATCGGGTACGGCGCCGCGCCGGACGACCACCGCTCCCCGAAGCCCTCGGCGTCCTCCGCGTGCTCCGGCTCCTCCGCTGGAGTGCTCGGTGGGCGTTGTCCCGGCACCAGCGGCGGCGCCCGCAGGATGTGCGGCGGCGGTGACCGCAGCACCTCGGCCGGCACCTCGTCCCCCGTCGCCTCCCCCAGCAGCTCGAACAGCAGCTCCCGGCTGCTCGGCCGGTTGCGCGCGTCCTTGTCCAGGCAGGCCGCCACCAGCGTGCGCAGGCGTCCGTCCAGCAGCCCCAGCTCGGGCGGCGCGGTCAGGATGCGGTGCAGCACCGGCGCGACGGAGTCCTGCCCGAACGGCGCCGTGGCGTTGGCCGCGAAGCACATCGTCGCGCCCCACGAGAAGACGTCCGCCGCCCCGGTGACGGCCGAGGCCGTGATCTGCTCGGGCGCCATGTACGCGGGCGTCCCGACCCCCCGCCCGCTCACGGTGGCCGCCGCGTCCAGCGCCCTGGCCAGGCCGAAGTCGATGACGCGCGGCCCGTCGGACCCGAGCAGCACGTTCTGCGGCTTGAAGTCCCGGTGCACGATGCCCGCCCGGTGGATGGCGGTCAGCGCCGTGGCCGTGCTGACCGCGAGCCGTTCCAGCGCGCCGCCCCGCCGGGGCCCGGTGAGCGCGACCTCCCGGTGCAGCGAGGGCCCGTCGACGTATTCGCTCACGATGTACGGCCGCCCGTAGTCGAACCCGGCGTCGATCACCTGCGCGGTGCAGAACCTGGCCACGTGCTTGGCCAGCTCCACCTCTCGCAGGAACGCCGCCTGCTCGTCCCCCACGGGCCCGTGCAGCAGCTTGACCGCGTACGTCTCGCCGTTCCTCGACCCGAGGAACACCGCACCTTGACCGCCCTCGCCGAGGCGCCCGGAAAGCTCGTACTCCCCGAGTCTGTGGGGGTCCCCCGTTCTGAGCGGCTGTGCCGTGGGCACGAGGCCGCCTCCCCTCGCCGCGATCCCTTTCTGCCTTCCACTGAAGGCAACCGAGCGCGAACAGTCAACGGTGCGCACGGCAATCGCGGCCTGACCGTGACACACCCGGTCAGAGGCGGGGTCAGGGGGTGCGGGCCACCTTACCCGAATACGTCACTTCATCCTCACCGGAACGGGTCACCTTGATGTCCAACTGGTTGATATCGGAGGTGGGGAACATCCGGAGCGTGCCCGGATAGCACTCCTCGCCGGCGACCCCGTCGAGGGTGAAGACCATCCCGCTGCCGTCCCGTCCGAGCCGTCCCGAGCAGTGCAGGTCGGCTCCCCAGCGCAGCGATCCCGCGCCGTCGCCGCCGAGGCGCACCTCCACGGGGAAGATCCGGTCGGCGGTGAAGTGCCGGGCCGAGCCGGTCCACGTTCCCTCGAAGCCGGGGCCCTGCGCGCCGCGCAGCCAGAACACGAAGCCGGCCGCGGCCATCAGCAGCACCGCCGTGGCGAGCGCCAGATGCCAGAGCCGCGGCCGCCGCCAGGCGGGAGCGGTGGCGCGCCGCGTGGAGGCGGCGCGGGCGGCCGCCACCTGGGGGGCGGTGATCGCGGGGAAGCTGGTGGTGGGGTCGGGGTCGGTGATCACGCCGGGCTCGGCCTCGGCCGCCCCGAGCCCGACGACCTTGGCGGGAACGATGGCGAGCGAGCCCAGCCCGGCCGCCTGACGGTCTGCGCCACGACGCGCCGCACGACCGGCCGGCCCGGCGACCTCGCCGGAAGCGGCGGCTCCAGAGGCGTGGCCTCCAGAGCCGGAGGCGTCGGCTCCGGCGGGACCGGTGCCGGCGGGTGCGGCGGGACCGACGGCGGCCATCGCGCCGGTGGACAGCAGGTCTCTCTCGCCCGCCTGCTGCCCCAGCAGCCGGCGCAGCACCTCTTCGGCGTCCGGCCGCTCGCCCGGCTCCGTGGCCAGGCACGCCTCGACGATCTCGCGCAGCTGCCCGTCCAGCGGGCCCAGGTCCGGCTTGCCGTAGAGCACCCTGGCCAGGATCTCCTGATGGGTGTCGGCGGTGTAGGCGGGCCGCCCGGAAGCGGTGTAGGCGACGGTCAGCGCCCAGGCCCACATGTCGGCGGGCGGTCCGGCCGGTTCGCCCTTCATCCGTTCCGGCGCCATGTAGGCGGGCGTGCCCATCGGCGTGTGGGCGGTTGCGGCGGCGTCGACCAGCCGCGACACGCCGAAGTCGATCACCCGGGGCCCGTCGAGGCCGAGCAGCACGTTGCCCGGCTTGAAGTCCCGGTGCACCACCCCGGCCCGGTGGATGGCTCCGAGCGCGGTGGCGGTGCCGATGGCCAGGCGCTCCAGCGAGCCGCCCCGCCGGGGCCCTTCGGCGATCACGTGCTCGCGCAGCGACGGCCCGTCCACGTATTCGCTCACCAGGTAGGGGCGGTCGCCTTCGAGGTCGGCGTCGAGCAGCTGGGCCGTGCAGAACGCCGCCACCCTGCGGACGGCCTCGACCTCCCCGAGGAAGCGGCGCCGCCCGTCGGGATCGCCCGACAGGCTCGCGTGCAGCAGCTTGACCGCGACCGGAGTCCGCTGGGGCGACTGGCCGAGGTAGACGACTCCCTGGCCACCCTGACCGAGCCTGCGTGTCAGCCGGTACGCCCCGAGCTGTCGGGGATCATCGGCACGGAGCTCGGACATATCGTTCCATTATGCCCGCTGGCATAGGTAGACGGCGTACTGATCGGACAGCGGCGGCCTCGAATCAGGCCACGCCGGAGACCTTCCCCGCGCGGGCGACCTCGCTTCGCGTCCCGCGCGTCACCTTGATAACGATCCGCACGCGGTGCCGCTCGCACGCCGTCGCGGCGCACCCGCCCAGCAGCCGATCTCACACCATCGCGGCGTACTCGTCCAGCACCGGCAGCACCACGTCGGCGGGCCCGCTGGGCAGGCCGGCCACCGTCTCGGTGATGCCGAGCCCGGCGTAGTAGTCCAGCTTCTCCTTGGTGGGCAGCACGGCGAACGGGATCACTTCGGCCATCGGCCGCCCGGCCCGCTCGCACGCCTCGCGCAGCGCCGGCAGCGCCGCCTTGACGCCGCGCCCGCCGATCGGCATCCACCCGTCGGCGTACTCGGCCACGTGCGCGAACAACTTGGGTCCCGCCGCCCCGCCCACGTACACCGGAGGCGTCTGAGTGGGCTTCGGCCAGGACCAGGACGGCTCGAAGCCGTCGAACGAGGCCACCTCGTCGCGCCACAGCGCCCGCATGGCCAGCATGTTGCGCCGCGCGACCTCCCGGCGCTCGCCGTACGGCACCCCGTGCGCCTCGATCTCCTCCACGTTCCAGCCGAACCCGATCCCGACCGTCAGCCGCCCGCCCGACAGCCGCTCCAGCGTGGCCAGGGCCTTGGCCGTGACGATGGGGTCGCGCTGGGCGGCGAGCAGGATGCCGGTGCCGACGCGCAGCCGTTCGGTCGCGGCGGCGGCGAAGGACAGGGCGACGAGCGGGTCGAACGTGCGCCTGTACTCCTCGGGCAGCTCTCCCCCCGCCGGGTACGGCGTGCGCCGCGAGACGGGGATGTGGGTGTGCTCGGGCAGGTAGAGCGAGCTGAGGCCGCGCTCCTCCGCCGCCCTGGCCAGGTCCTGGACCGGCATGGCCAGATCCGTCGCGAACATCGTGACCCCGAGCCTCATCCGGCCTCCCGACAAGCGAACCAAGCGATTGCTCGGTTAAGATTTCCAGAGTACCTTGCAGAAGACCATCCCGCGGAAAGAGGTCCCCGGTGAAGTTTTCTATCTTCCTGAATCCGCAAATTCCAGGCTCTGGGTACGCAGCCGAGGAGAACGCCAGGGCCAAGCGCCCGATCGGGCGCGACACGGAGTCGTACCAGAGGCTGCTGCACGAGGTACGGGAGATAGCCGTCCACGCCGACCAGGTCGGGTTCGACGCGCTCATGATGACCGAGCACCATTTCCACTCCGAGGGGATGGAGTTCTCGGTCAACCCGTTGATGTTCCTCACCGACCTGGCGGCCAGGACCGAGCGCATCCTGCTCGCGCCGCTCGGACTCGTGCTGCCCGCCTGGGACCCCATCAGGGCGGCCGAGGACGTGGCCCTGCTGGACCAGTTCAGCAAGGGACGGCTGCGGCTGGGCGTGGCGCGTGGCTACCAGAACCGCTGGATGAACGTCCTGGGCCAGCGCTGGCAGGCCGCCGCCGCCCGTTCCGACGGCTCGGCCAGCGACACCCGCAACTTCGACGTCTTCGGCGAAGTGCTGAAGATCATGAAGCTGGCGTGGACCGAGGAGACGCTCCGCTACAAGTCGGACGTGCTCGACTACCAGGTGCCCTATCCGTACGACGGCATCGAGGGCTGGCCCGCCCAGGAGTGGACCAGGACCTTCGGCGCCCCGGGCGAGCTCGACGAGGACGGCAAGGTCCAGGCGGTGTCGGTCTGCCCGCGGCCGTACCAGAACCCCCACCCCGAGCTGTGGCAGCCGTTCACGATCTCGGACCGGTCGGTCATCAGGGCGGCGCAGGAGGACATCCTGCCGTGGATGTTCACCCCCAACCCCGACGACCACGCCGCCAAGGCCAAGCTCTACCAGGAGGAGTCGGCCAAGCAGGGCCGCCACTACCGGCTGGGCGAGCACACCGGCATCCTGAAGATCGTCGGGATCGCGGACACCACCGAGGAGGCCATCAACACCTTCGGCCGCAGCATCCCGAAGGACTTCGCCGCCTTCTTCGGCCCGTTCGGCTACCTGGAGGTGCTGCGCAAGAAGGAGGACGAGAAGCACAAGCCCATCTCCCCGGAGAAGGGCGACGCCAAGCGCATGAACGACGTCGAGATGGCCCTGTTCGGCACCCCCGACGACGTCAAACGCGGCATCCAACGCATGCTGGACCGGATGCCGGACCTGGAGTGGTTCGGCCTCTACATGCAGGGCCAGCAGGGCGTGCTCCCCCTCGACACCGTCAAGCGCAACCTGGAACTGTTCGCCACCAAGGTCGCCCCGGAGTTCCGATGAGATTCTGGCTGGGCGCCTCCTTCGCCGACAGCGACCAGTTCGTCGAGCTGGCGCGGGCCGCGGAGCGGTGCGGGTTCGACACGCTGACGCTCTCCGACCACCTCTTCTACGCCGACTTCGCCTCGCCGTACCCCTACTCGAAGTCCGGCCGGCCGCGCTGGGACGCGCGTACGCACTGGCCGGACGTCTGGGTCACGATCGGCGCCATGGCGGCGGTCACCAGCACCCTGCGCTTCTCCCCCAACGTCTACATCGCGCCCGCCCGCGACCTGTTCACCGTGGCCAAGCTGGTCTCGACGGCGGCGGTGCTGTCGCGCGACCGGGTGACGTTCGGCGTCGGCGTGGGCTGGTGCAAGGAGGAGTTCGTCGGCACCGGCCAGGACTTCCACACGCGCGGCAAGCGCCTGGACGCGATGCTGCCGGTCCTGCGCTCGCTCTGGTCGGGCGAGACGGTCACCGTGGACGGCCTGCCGCCGCTGTCGATCTCGCCCACCCCCACCGCCCCCATCCCCGTGTACGTGGGCGGCGACAGCGAGGCGGCGCTGCGGCGCGCGGCCCGGCTCGGCGACGGCTGGATCGGCAACCGCATCTACACCGAGGAGCAGTTCGACACCGTCCTCGCGGACCTGCGCGGCCGGCTCGACGCCAACGGCAGGAGCATGGAGGGCTTCGAGATCATCGCGCCGCTGGCGGTGCTGCCGGAGGCGGAGACCTACCGCCGCTTCGCCGACAAGGGCGTGACGGGGACGATGGCCGCGCCGTGGTGGCTGGCCACCCCGGAGGAGAAGGCGCGGTACGGCGAGGGCACCCTCGAACTCAAGATCGCCACCATGGAGCGCTTCGCCGAGGAGGTCATCGCGAAGATGTGAGGTCCGGGGGCTGACGACTTTCCTATGAGGAAAGCAGATGGTACTTTCCTCATAGGAAAGTAGTACTGCCGACCCCGAGGGGTGCCCCTTGAACCCGCACGACGCCCGGACCGCGCTCGCCGACATCAACCGGCTCCAGGACGCCACCAGAGACGAGATCGTCCGCCGCGCCTACGCGACGCCCCGCGTGCTCGGCGTCGCGCTCGGGCTCTTCCTCACCCTCGCGGTGATCGACCTCGGCCGGCCGTGGACGTTCGCCGGCCTCGCGCTCGGCTTCGTCCTGTACGCGGGCGTCGGCGTGCTCTACGAGTACCGCGCCTCGGTCCAGCGGCGGCCGACCACGCGTGAGCTGACCTACCACACGGCGGTGCTGGCCGTGATGATGGTGGTCTTCTCCGTCGGACGGATCCTCGGCTTCGCCATCCTCGGCCTGCCGGCGCACGGCCTGTGGTCGCAGGCCATGGCGGGCGCGGTGCTGACCGCCGTCGCCTACGTCGCCGCCACCCCCTTGAACCGGTGGGTCATGCGCTCGATCGTGCGGCAGGACAGCGGGCGCCGCTGATGGACCCTCAGTTCGACGAGTTCCTGCACGTGCCGGCCCGGCTGTCGGTCGTGGCGGCGCTGGCCCCGGCCGACTGGGTGGACTTCGGCTTCCTGCGCGACTCCGTCGGCACCAGCGACTCGGCCCTGTCCAAGCAGGTCTCCGCCCTGGCCGGCGCCGGTTACGTGGTGGTGCGCAAAGGTCAGGACAGGCGCGCACGGCGTACGTACGTGCGGCTCACCCCCGAGGGGCGGGAGGCGTTCCGCCGGCACGCGGCGGCCCTGGAGCGGATCGTGGCGCTGGCCCGCGCGTTCGACGACCAGCCCGCCCACGAATAGGCGGCCGCTTCGGACGGCCCTGGCCACCGGACGGAGCGCCGCTCAAGGGACGATAGCCTCGTCTCGTGCTGGAAAAGATCACAGCCACCCGTTACGTGACTCCACTGCGGGAGGGCGGGTCGCTGCCCGGCGTCGTCGAGGCCGACGACCTCGGCACGTACGTGGTGAAGTTCCGCGAGGCCGGCCAGGGCCGCAGGGTGCTCGTCGCCGAGATCATCGCGGCCGAGCTGGGCCGCCGGCTGGGGCTGCGCACGCCCGAGCTCAAGCTCATCGACCTCGATCCGCAACTGGGCGCCAGGGAGCCGGACGAGGAGGTCCAGGACCTGCTCAAGGCCAGCACCGGGCTCAACCTGGCGGTGGACTTCCTGCCCGGCGCGCTCGGGTTCGAGCCGCTGGGCTGGGTGGCCGATCCGGCGTTCGCGGCCAGGGTGATCTGGTTCGACGGCCTGATCCACAACATCGACCGCAGCTGGCGCAACCCCAACCTGCTCGTCTGGCACCACGAGACCTGGCTGATCGACCATGGCGCCGCGCTGTGGTTCCACCACAACTGGCGCACCGCCGACCCCCAGCGGCCGTTCGACGCGGGCGATCACGTGCTCGCCCCCTTCGCGGGCGACGTGGGCGCGGCGGGCGCCGAGCTGGCCGGGAAGATCACCCGCGAGCTGCTGGCGGACGTGACGGCGCTGGTGCCGGACGAGTGGCTGGCCGGCGAGCCGGGTTTCGGCTCCCCGGACGAGGTACGCGCGGCGTACGTCGACCATCTGCTGCTGCGGGCCCACGGTCCTGGCGGCTGGCTTGTCACCGGCGGGCAGGAGCGGGGCCGCACGGCGGGCCCTGGATCGGTCGGCGAGTTCTGGCGGGGAGGCGGCGACCGGTGAGCAGGGACGTCTACGAGTACGCGGTGATCCGTGTGATGCCCAAGGTCGAGCGGGGCGAGCTGATCAACGCCGGGGTGCTGCTCTACTGTCAGCCGCGCGGCTACCTGTGCGCCCGGGTGGCGCTGGACCCGGCGCGGCTGCGGGCCCTCGACCCCCATGCCGACGTCGAGGGGGTGCGCCGGGCGCTCAGCGCGTACGAGCTGGCCTGCGGCGAGGAGGCGGGCGCCCTGGCCGCCGAGTCGCCCGGGGGCAGGTTCCGCTGGCTGACCGCCCCGCGCAGCACGATCGTCCAGGCCGGCCCGGTGCACGCGGGGCTGACCGCCGACCCGGACACCGAGCTGGCCCGCCTGTTCGACAAACTCGTCCGGGTCTGACGCCGTACCGCCGCTCCCTGGGGAGACACCGCTCGAACCACCCACCTGCGGTGACATGGGAGATCGTTGGGTAGAAGGCGCAAAGGAGGGAAGGGAGAACCGGCCATGAGCGTGCCGTCCGGAGACGCCGAGCGGTTCCTCACCATGGGCGGCAAACGCTCCTTCGAGTTGCGTGACCTCGTCGACGCGGGGGCCTACGTGGTGGACGACCGCGGCCGCATCATGCAGGTCAACCCGCGGGCCGAGCAGTTGCTCCGGCGCGGCGCGGAGGAGCTGCTCGGCCGCGACGCCCACGACATGCTGCACCGCGGCGAGCGCGGTCAGCCGCTGCCCCGCAGCCGCTGCGAGATGAGGGTCCCCCTTCTCACGGGCGGCAGCGCGCAGGGCGCGGAGCAGTGGCTGGAGCGCGGGGACGGCACCCTGATGCGGATCTCCTGGCTGGTCACCCCGTGCCGGGGCGACGCCGACTCCCCGACCACCGCCCTGGTGATCTTCCACGAGGCCGGCTCGGACACGACCGAGCTGTGGCAGCCGTCCCCCGTCCACGAGCCGATGTCGGAGCGCGACCGGCTGGCCCTGCTCGCCGAGACGACCACGACGCTGACCTCCAGCCTCGACGTCGACGAGACCCTGCGCCAGCTCGTGCGGCTGGTGGTGCCGCTGCTGGCGGACTGGGTGGTGATCGACCTGTTCACCGAGGAGGGATCGGTCTCCCGCGCGGTCGTGGTCCACTTCGAGAACGGCACCCTGACCCACCGGGCCGAGCTGGAGGAGCCGCTGCCGCCCCTGGTGCGGGAGTCGCCGATGCCCCTGGCACGGGCGCTGCGCGGGGTCGCCGCCGCGCTGGTGGGTCCTGAGGACTACGAGGGCCGCCCCGACTCCGCCGTCACCGCCGTCCAGCAGCATCTGATGGAGGTGACCGGCATCCGGTCCGCGTGCATCGCCCCGATCCGCGGCGTGCGCGAAGTGGTCGGCGCGGTCACCCTCGGCCGCTCCGAGCGGACCGAGCCGTTCACCACCGACGACATGCTGCTGACCGAGGACATCGCCCGCCGGGCCGGGCTGGCGCTGGACAACGCGCGCCTGTACGAGCGGCAGCGGCGGGTCGCCGAGACCATGCAGCGCCACCTGCTGCCCCAGCTGCCCACCGTGCCCGGGCTGGAGATGCGCGCCTGCTACGTGCCCGCCCCTGACGCCTCGCAGGTCGGCGGCGACTGGTACGACGCCTTCGTCATGTCCGACGGCACCGCCGGGCTGGTGATCGGCGACGTGGTCGGCCACGACCTCGACGCCGCCGCCGGCATGGCGCAGGTCTGCAACATGCTGCGCGCGTACGCGGGAGAGCTGGAGGAGCCGCCCAGCATGGTCCTCGACCGGCTCGACCAGGCGGTGGCCCGCATGGCGGAGCCGACGATGGCCACCGTCGTCTTCGCCCGCGTGGAGCACGCGAACGGAGGCTGGCAGCTGCGCTGGACGAACGCCGGCCATCCGCCGCCGCTGCTGGTCGAGAGCGACGGGCGGGCCCTCTTTCTGGAGGCCGCGAGCGGGCTGCTGCTGGGCACCGGCCACCGCCTCCCCCGCGAGGACGCCGTGGTCCCGCTGGCGCCGGGCTCCACCGTGCTCTTCTACACCGACGGCCTGATCGAGTCGCCCAGCCACGCGCTCGACGACGGCCTGGACCGGTTGAGCACGCACGCCGCGGACCTGATCGGGCAGCCGCTGACCGCCTTCTGCGACCGGTTCCTGGCGAGTGTCCGCCCGGCCGACAACGACGACGACGTGGCCCTGCTCGTCCTGCGCGTCCCCGGCTGACCGCGTACCTCCGGGGGCGTCTAGAAGAGCACGGACATGAAGGTGTCGACCTCGCGGAAGCCCACTTTGCGGTAGACCGAGCGCGCCGCGTGGTTGTAGTCGTTGACGTAGAGCGTGACGATGGGCGCGAAGCAGCTCATCGCGGCGTCGACCACGGCGGCCATGCCGGCCACCGCGTGGCCCTTGCCCCGTAGCTCGGGCGCCACCCAGACCCCTTGGATCTGGCAGGCGTGCGGCGTGACCGCCCCCACCTCGGCCTTGAACACGACCCGCCCGTCCTCGACGCGCGCGTAGGAGCGCCCGATCCTGATCAGCTCGGCCACCCGCGTGCGGTAGAGCGCGCCGCCGTCACCGAGGTTGGGCGAGACCCCGACTTCCTCCGTGAACATGGCCACGCAGGCCGGCAGCAGGATGTCGAACTCGTCCGGCCGCACCCTGCGCACCAGCGGGTCGGGCGGCACCGGCGACCTGTGCGAGATCGCCATGACCGGTTGTGCCCAGCGGATCGCCCGCGCCCGCCCCCAGTGCGGCTCCAGCCGCTCCCAGAGCAGCGAGACGGCGTCGGCGGGGCCCACGATCGACGAGCACCGCCGGCCCTGTTTGCGCGCGCGGTCGGCGAAGGCGTGCACGGCTTCGGGACCGGCGTTGACCGGCACCATGTTGGCCCCGGCGTAACAGAGTGACACGAGGCCACCGCGCGGCCCGAATCCCCACATCTGTCCGCCGAGTCTCGCCGGGTTGAGTCCGACGGCCCGCACTCGGGAGGAGACGAAGACGTTGGCGACCGGGTCGGAGTCCAGCAGCGCGAGAACTTCGTCCCGGTCGTTGTCGTCGAGCACGCGCGACGCCGATGTACGCAGCATCACACGGTCAGACTACGCGAAGGGTCACCGAATGGCTCATCTGGAACTGCCGACGGTAACCCTTTCTTGACGTCAGGCTCCGCCCAGCTTGTCCAGCGCGCCCAGGATGCCGAGCAACGCGTGCCTCCTCGGCTCCTCCGACGTCATGCGCTCGGCCGGACGGGGCTCGGCCGACGCGGCGCACCGCGCGCCCCGCGCCGGCAGGGTGCCGTCCCTCAGGTACGCCGCCAGGTGCCCGTCCACGCACGCGTTGCCCGACAGCGAGACGCCGTGGTTGCCGCCGCCCTCCAGCACCATGCGCGAGCGCGGGAAGAGCGCCGCCATCCGCTGCGCGCCCCGGTACGGGGTGGCCGCGTCGTGCCTGGACTGCAGCATCAGGATCGGCGGCAGCTTCGGCGAGTCGTGCACCTGCACCGGCGTGCCGCCCCTGACCGGCCAGAACGCGCAGGGGGCGTTGAACCAGGCGTTCGGCCAGGTCAGGAACGGCGCCTGCTGGTGCAGCGCGGCCATGTCGGTCCGCCAGGTCGCCCACTGGCGCGGCCACTGCGCGTCGCGGCACTGGACGCCCAGGTAGACGGCGTAGCCGTTCTCGTCCGAGGCGTCGTTCCTGCCGTGCCGCTCGTAGATCTCGGTCAGGCCCTTGACCTCGCCCCTGCGCACGTACGCGGACCAGGCCTGGGCGAACACGGGCCACACCTTGTCGCTGTAGCCGGCCACCGTGAACGTGTCGTCGAGCTCGCTCGGCCCCACGACCCCGCCGGCGGGCCGGGAGCGGAGCCGGTCGCGCATGGCGTAGTAGGCGAACGCGGTCTGCTTCGCGGTGACGCCCAGCTTGTAGACGCCGTGGTGCTTGGCGGTCCAGGCCAGGAACTGGCGGTGGCGGTGCTCGAAGGAGCGGTCCTGCCTGAGGTTGGACTCGTACCAGACGGCCGTGGGGTCGACGATGCTGTCCATCACCAGGCGCTTGACCCGGTTCGGGAAGAGGGTGGCGTAGACGCCGCCCAGGTAGGTGCCGTACGAGTAGCCGAGGTAGCTGATCTTCTCCTCGCCCAGGGCGGCCCTGATGACGTCCATGTCCCTGGCGGAGTTCTCGGTGGTCAGGTGGGGCAGCAGCCAGGACCAGCGGTTGCCGCACGCGGTGGCGTACTCGGCGGCCCGGCGCAGCAGCGCCCGCTCCTCGGCCTGCCCGTGCGGCACCGCGTCGGGCCTCGGGGCCTTGTAGTACGTGTCCGGGTCCACGCAGTGCACGGCCGGCTCGCTGCCGCCGACGCCGCGCGGGTCGAACCCGACGACGTCGTACCGTTCGGCCACGTCGGCGGGCAGGGACGTCGCCACGAACTCGGTCAGTTCCCGCCCAGGAGAGCCGGGCCCGCCCGGGTTGATCAGCAGCGTGCCCAGGTGGTTGGCGTCCCGCGCCACCTTGGCCTTGATCCGGTTGACCGCGATCTTGATCGACTGGCCCCTGGGCTGGCGGTGGTCGAGCGGCACGCGTACGGTGCCGCATTCGAGCTCCGCCGACGCCGTCTTGCCGGCCACCTTGGGACAGGCCCCCCAGACCACCGCCGCCGCCGGCCGGCCGGCCGCCGCCGCTCCCCCCTCGGCCACCGCCGCACCGTCCGCGCCGGCCATCCCGGCCATGAGCACCGCCATCCCGGCGACAACCCCAGCTACCCGCTTCACCCGGCCCCCTCCCTTGTCATAGGCCTAGCGATGCTCCCGCGAGCGGCCTGGAACGGTTCCGGGTATGGCGAAAAGCTTGCCAATCTGTAATCGATCAATGACAACGAGCGACGTTGGAGATGGTCGGTGGCCACTGCCAGACTCACCCCATGACCATGCAGACCGTCCTTCTCACCGGGGCCGCCGGCGCGGTCGGGTCCGTGCTACGCGAGCCGCTACGCCGCCGCCTGCGCCGGCTGATCTCGGTCGACCGCGTGCCGCTGTCCGCCGCGGGCGCCAACGAGGAGGTCCATCAGGCCGAGCTGACCGGACCCGGCGACGTGGCGGCCCTGCTGCCCGGAGCCGACGCGATCGTCCATCTGTCCGGCGTGCCCGACGAGGCCCCGCTGCCCGACCTGCTCGACGCCAACGTGACGGGCACCCACCACGTGCTGGAGGCGGCACGCCGCACCGGCGTCAGGCGTGTGGTGCTGGCCAGCAGCAACCGCCTGACCGGCTGCTACCCGGCGAGTGTGACCGTCTCCCCCGGCATGCCACCGCGCCCCGACGGCCTCTACGGGGTGAGCAAGGTCGCGATGGAGGCACTGGGCCGCCTCTACGCCGACAAGTTCGGTCTGGAGGTGGTGTGCCTGCGCATCGGCAGCCTGGAGCCGGAGCCCGGCGAGCCCCGCCATCTGGCCACCTGGCTCAGCCCGCGCGACTGCGCCGGCTTCGTCTGGGCCGCGCTGACCACGCCGGGCCTCACCTTCGCCACCCCCTACGCGGTGTCGGCCAACACGCGCCGCTACTGGGAGCTGGACGACCGCCTCGGCTACCACCCCCGTGACGACGCCGAAGCCTTCGCCGACCGCATCCCGGGAGTGGCCGCCCACTTCACCGGCGACCCACCCCAGGGCGGCGCGTTCGCCGACCCCGCCTACACCCTCCCCCACCTCTGACCCGGAGCCGAGGCACCTGCGCTCAGCCGACGGTGACCGTGGGGCCGGAGTCGTCGTCGAGGTCGACCTCGACGCCCATCTCGTCGGCCAGGCGCAGTGCCTCCTCGATCAGCGTCTCGACGATCTGCGACTCCGGCACCGTCTTGATGACCTCGCCCTTGACGAAGATCTGGCCCTTGCCGTTGCCGGAGGCCACCCCGAGGTCGGCCTCACGGGCCTCGCCCGGGCCGTTGACGACGCAGCCCATGACGGCCACCCGCAGCGGCACCTTCAGGCCCTCAAGGCCCGCCTGGACCTGGTCGGCGAGGGTGTAGACGTCGACCTGCGCCCGCCCGCACGACGGGCAGGAGACGATCTCCAGGCCGCGCTCGCGCAGCCCGAGCGACTCCAGGATCTGGTTGCCGACCTTGACCTCCTCCACCGGAGGGGCCGAGAGGGAGACCCGGATGGTGTCGCCGATGCCCTCGGCGAGCAGGGCGCCGAACGCGACGGCCGACTTGATGGTGCCCTGGAAGGCCGGGCCGGCCTCGGTGACGCCGAGGTGGAGCGGGTAGTCGCACTCGGCGGCCAGCAGGCGGTAGGCGTTGATCATCACGACCGGGTCGTTGTGCTTGACCGAGATCTTGATGTCGCGGAAGCCGTGCTCCTCGAACAGCGAGCACTCCCACAGCGCCGACTCCACCAGCGCCTCGGGCGTGGCCTTGCCGTACTTCTGCAGCAGGCGCGGGTCGAGGGAGCCGGCGTTGACGCCGATGCGGATCGGGACGCCGGCGTCGGACGCCGCGCGGGCGATCTCGCCGACCTTGTCGTCGAACTTCTTGATGTTGCCCGGGTTGACCCGGACGGCCGCGCAGCCCGCGTCGATGGCGGCGAAGACGTACTTCGGCTGGAAGTGGATGTCGGCGATCACGGGGATCTGCGACTTCTTGGCGATGATGGGCAGCGCGTCGGCGTCGTCCTGGGACGGGACGGCGACGCGGACGATCTGGCAGCCGGACGCGGTGAGCTCGGCGATCTGCTGCAGGGTGGCGTTGACGTCGGCGGTCACCGTCGTCGTCATCGACTGCACCGACACGGGGGCGTCGCCGCCCACGGGCACGCTGCCGACCATGATCTGCCGGGAGTGGCGGCGTTCGGCGAGCGGCTTGGGGCGCACCGTCGGGATGCCGAGAGCTACAGAAGTCATTTCAACCCTTACTGTGACGACGCTTTCCAGTTTAGGTAGCTAGCGGGACTGCCCGGTTGTGAGTTCGGCCGCACGGGCGCGAGCCCAGGCGTCGGCCGCCAGCACCTCTTCGACGGAGTCGGCGGGGGTCACCTCGTGCTCCTCGACGACCTTGGCCACGGTGTCGACGATGGCCAGGAACGGCAGCCCGCCGCGCATGAACGCGTCGAGGCACGCCTCGTTGGCGGCGTTGTAGACGGCGGGCGCGGTGCCGCCCGCGCCGCCGACGTGCCGGGCGAGCGCGACCGAGGGGAAGGCCACGTCGTCGAGGGGCTCGAAGGTCCAGGTGTGGGCCTTGGTCCAGTCGATGGCCCGCGCGGCGCCCGGGATGCGCCTGGGGTGGCCGAGCGCGAGCGCGATCGGCAGCCGCATGTCGGGCGGGCTGGCCTGGGCCATGGTCGAGCCGTCGACGTATTCGACCATGGAGTGGATGACCGACTGCGGGTGCACGACCACCTCGATGCGGTCGAAGCCGAGGTCGAACAGCAGGTGCGCCTCGATCACCTCCAGCCCCTTGTTGACCAGGGTGGCGGAGTTGATCGTGATGGCCGGCCCCATGGACCAGGTGGGGTGCGCCAGCGCCATCTCGGGCGTGACGTCGGCCATCTCCTCGCGCCGCATGCCCCTGAACGGCCCGCCGCTGGCGGTGATCACGAGCTGCTTGACGGCCGAGGAGTCGTAGCCTGAAGGCCCCGCGGCCCACAGGGACTGCTGCAGGGCCGAGTGCTCGGAGTCGACCGGGAGGATCTGACCGGGTTTGGCCAGCCGTTTCACCAGCGGCCCGCCGATGATCAGCGACTCCTTGTTGGCCAGCGCGAGCGTGCGGCCGGCTTCGAGCGCGACGAGGGTGGAGGTCAGCCCGAGCGCGCCGGTGATGCCGTTGAGCACCATGTCGCACGGCCAGCCCGCGGCCTGCGCGACCCCCTCGTGGCCGCCGAGCACGACCGGCCGGGCGCCGAGGGCGGCCAGCGCCTCCTTCAGCGCGGGCACGGCCGCGGGGTCGGCCACCGCCACGGCCTCGACCCCGAACTCCGCCGCCTGGCGCGCCAGCAGCTCGACCTTTCCGCCACCGGCCGCCAGCGCGGCGACCTTGAAGCCGCCGGGGTTGGCGGCGATGACGTCGAGGGCCTGGGTGCCGACAGAACCGGTGGAGCCGAGCACGACCACGGAGCGGAGGGTCTCTTCATGCACGTGTCCATTGTCCCCGGTGTTCGGCGTACTCGGGCACGCGGGACCCCAGGCCCCAGAAATGACCTCCTTATGTGACACGTGATAAGGGAGTTCATTTGTGCCGGAATATAGCTATATCGGTATGAGCAAATCTTGAGAAATCTGGATATTAAGCCCGCTACCTTCCTAGGCCCAGGTCCGGTTTAGGGAGGTTACGTAATGCAACGCAAATTCCGCCTGCTTTCCGCCGCCACGCTCAGCGCCGCCGCCATCACCGCCGCCACCGCCACGGCCCCGCTCCCCGCGAGCGCGAGCCCGGCGCAGGCGCAGGCGCAGGTGCATGGGCAGGCGCAGGCGCCGGCGGGGCCGAAGCCCGCTCAGCGGGCCGCCGCCGACACGGCCACCGAGCGGCGGCAGGTCATGACGTACTGGACGGAGCGGCGGATGGAGGCGGCCAAGCCGTTGGACGCGCCCAAACCCAAGGCCGGGCTGACGGCCGACGCGCCCGAGCAGGGCAGCTCTTGGACCGCTCCACCCACCCGCGGCGGGTCAGGCGGAGACGTGGACCTCCAGGCGGCGCGCAGCGGCGGCGCGGCGTGGACCCGCGGCGGCGCGGTCGCCCGCACCACCGGCCGGATCTTCTTCACCACCCAGGGCCGCAACGCCTCCTGCTCGGGAACGGCGGTGACCAGCGCCAACAAGAGCGTGGTGCTGACGGCGGGCCACTGCGTGAAGATGAACGGCGCCTTCCACACCAACTGGGTCTTCGTCCCGGGCTACGCCGCCGGCGACCGCCCCTTCGGCACCTGGCCCGCCACCAGGCTGCTGACCACGCAGCAGTGGAACGCGAGCGAGGACATCAACTTCGACGTCGCCGCCGCCGTGGTCGCGCCGCTGGAGGGCAAGACGCTGGTGGACGCCGTGGGCGGCCAGGGCGTGGCCTTCAACCAGCAAAGACGCCGGCAGATGTACGCCTTCGGCTACCCCGCGGCGGCCCCGTACGACGGCTCGAAGCTCGTCTACTGCTCGGGCCGCACCTTCGACGACTTCCTCGCCTCCAAGGACATGGGCCTGACCTGCGACATGACCGGCGGATCCAGCGGCGGCCCCTGGATGCTGAATTTCAACGAGTCGACCGGTCTCGGCACCCAGAATTCCGTCAACAGCTTCAAATACAACTTCGCCACCAACTGGATGTTCGGCCCCTATTTCGGGAACGAGGCCCAAGCCGTCTACCAAGCAGCACAAAGCACCAACGCACTCTAAGGAATTTACCGAAAGTAGTCACAAGAACACATCTCGTAGTGCACACTCGGGGGCCATGACCTTGAGCACCCCCCTGCTTGCGGCGGCCCCGCTTCTGGCAGGGCTGATCGGCCCCGCGCTCATCGGCGCGGCCCCCGCCGCCCAGCAGGCCGACCGGCCGGCCGTCGCGCCGGCCCAGGCGCCCGCCCATACGGGCGGGCGCATGACCGGGCACGTCACCGGGCGCGCGGCCCGAAACGCGGCCGCGCCCGGCGACATCGTCGAGCACGTCGCCGCCAGAACCGCCGCCGACCAGCGGCGCGTGCTCGACTACTGGACGCCCGAGCGGATGGCCAAGGCCCTGCCGATCGGGCTGCTGGACATCGTGACCGACGACGGCCTGCTGAGCGGGCTCACCGGTGACGCGGACCTGCGTACCACCCCCGAGCTGACCGGCCGCAAGGCGGACCTGACCGTCCCGCGCGAGCTCGTCGGCACGCACCGGATGGCCGCGGCCCGCCCCGACACCAGCACGATCGGCGCCCGCTGGATGACCGGCGGCCTGGTCTCCAGGACGACGGGCCGGGTGTTCCTGACCGTGGCAGGAGCCGACTTCGTCTGCTCGGCCAGCACCGTCAGGAGCGCCAACAGGGACGTCGTGGTCACGGCCGGCCACTGCGTCAAGGACGGCGCGGGCGCGTGGGCGGCGAACTGGACGTTCGTCCCCGGGTACGGGACGCGCGGGACGCACCCGTACGGCCAGTACACCGCCCGTCGCATGTTCGTCGCCGGCCCCTGGTCACGCGGCGGCGACGACGACTACGACGTGGGCATGGTGGCGCTGGCCACCTCGCACGGCAGGCACGTGGCCGACGTCGTGGGCACGCAGGAGATCGCGTTCGACGCGGGGCGCGGCGGCCAGGCGTTCGGCTTCGGCTACCCGGCCGACCCCCCGTACGACGGCGGTCACCTCGTCTACTGCGCGGGCCGGCTCAAGAACGACCCGTACGGCCAGAGCCGCGACCAGGGCCTCGGCTGCGACATGACCGCGGGCTCCAGCGGCGGCCCCTGGATGACGAAGTTCGACCCGGCCACCGGCAAGGGCACGATCATGTCGCTGAGCAGCTTCAAGTACAGCGACGACCGGCGCACGATGTACGGCCCGTACTTCGGCCAGACGATCAAGGCCCTCTACGGCACGGCCCAGAACGCATGACCGGGGGCCGTCACCCGGCCGGGTGACGGCCCCCCGCGGCTCACGTCGGGAGCTTCCTCAGAGGCTCAGCCCGGTCAGCACCATGACCTTCTCGTAGGTGTAGTCCTCCATCGCCGAGTGCAGCCCCTCGCGCCCGACTCCCGAGTCCTTCACCCCGCCGTAGGGCATCTGGTCGGCCCGGTACGACGGCACGTCCCCGACGATCACGCCGCCCACCTCCAGCTCCCGGTTCGCCCGGAAGGCCGCGTCCAGCGACCGGGTGAAGACCCCGGCCTGCAGCCCGTACCTGGAGTCGTTGACCATCGCGTACGCCTCGTCGATCGAGGCGGCCGGCTGGAGGATCATGACGGGCCCGAAGACCTCCTCGCAGGCGACCTTGGCGTCGTGCGGCACGTCGGCCAGGACCGTCGGGGCGACGGTGGCGCCCTCGCGGGTGCCGCCGGCCAGCACCTTGGCGCCGGCCGAGACCGCCTCCTGGACCCACTGCTCGACCCGCGCCGCGGCGGCCTCGGAGACCAGCGGCCCCACCTGCGTCTTCTCGTCGGCGGGGTCACCGGTGACGAGGCCGGCGACGGCGGGGACCAGGCGCTCGACGAACGCGTCGTAGACCGGGCGCTCGACGATCACCCGCTGCACCGCGATGCAGCTCTGGCCTGCCTGGTAGTTGGAGTAGAGCGCGATGCGCTGGGCCGCCCAGTCGAGGTCGGCGTCGGCCAGCACCACCGCGGCGGCGTTGCCGCCCAGCTCCAGCGTCACGTGCTTGCGCGGCACCTGGTCGGCGATGGCGTAGCCGACCGGGGCCGAGCCGGTGAACGACACCACCGGCAGCCTGGGGTCCTGGACGAGGGCGGAGGCGCGCTCGTTCTCGATCGGCAGCACCGAGAACATGCCGGCGGGCAGATCGGTCTCGGCCAGGATCTCGCCGAGCAGGAGCGAGGACAGCGGCGTCGCAGGGGCGGGCTTGACGATGACGGGCGCGCCGACCGCGATGGCCGGGGCGACCTTGTGCGCGACGAGGTTGAGCGGGAAGTTGAACGGGGTGATCGCCAGCACGGGGCCGTGGGGCACGCGCGAGACGTAGGCCAGCCGGCCGGCCGCCGCCGGTTCGGTGTCGAGCCGCTGCACGCCGCCCGACCAGCGCCGGGTCTCCTCGGCGGCGAACCGGAACGTGGCCACGGCCCGGCCGACCTCGCCGCGGGCCCAGACGATGGGCTTGCCGTTCTCGGCGGTGATCAGCTGGGCGATCTCCTCGGCCCGTTCGGCGATCCGGCGCGAGACGTGGGCCAGGGCTTCGGCCCGTACGTGCACGGGCAGCGCGGCGGCCTCCCTGGCCACCGCGTGGGCCGCGGCGACGGCCTCCTCCACCTGGGCGTCGGTCGGCACGGAGTGCCGGGCGACCTCGCGGCCGTCATGGGGGTTGGTGACAGTGAGCTCGGTGTCCCCGGTCGCGGCGCGGCCGGCCAGCCAGAAGGTACGCACGTCCATACCTCGACGTTATGCCAAGCTGTGGGCCGGGGATTTACACCACGTTGCACAAGAGCCTCACGAGGGCTCACCGTTAAGTACAAGCTCCGTTGTATACCCACGATGTAACAGAAGTAGACCTAATTCGGGATGTTTACCATGCGGAGTGGTTTGAGCGATCTCCGCCTTGGCTAAGTCATCGGGTGCGGGTCTCCAGCGCGGTGGGCCCCCGATCAGAAAGGCGTGGGCCCCGTGACCGAACAACGTGAGGTCACAAGGACGCAGAGCCGGTCCTTGGGCCGGTCCTCGGGCACGAGGGGGGTCTCATGACCTCGGTGCCGCTGGGGCTGCAGGGCGCCTACCTCCTTGGTGAGCGCGCCACTCACGACGAGCTTCGCTCCCGCCTCCTCGACGTGGCGGTCAACCTGCTCAACACCGACGGGCCCGAGAGCCTGACCATGCGCAGGATCGCCGCCGAGGCGGGCTGCACGACGACCGTCATCTACACGATGTTCGGCAACAGGGAGGGCCTGGCCGAGGCGCTCTACCTGGAGGGGTTCGAGCGGTTCCGCCGCTTCATGGAGGCCGTGCCGCAGCGGCGCGACCCGCTGGAGCAGCTCTACGCGCTCGGGCCCGCCTACCGGCAGGCGTGCCTGTCCGAGCCCGGCTACTACAGCCTGATGTTCGAACGGGCGATCCCCGGTTTCGAGCCGAGCGAGCGCGCCAGGACTCTGGCCAGGGCCGCGCTCAACATGCTCGACCGGGTGATCGCCGACTGCATCTCGGCCGGACACCTGATCCCGACACAGCCGCGCAAGATCGCCGACGCGCTGTGGGCCGCGGCTCAGGGGGCGATCAGCCTGGAGCGGGCGGGGCACCTGCGCGACGGCCGCACGTACGAGGCCGTGACCATGGCGACTATCTGCTGCTATCTGGTGGAGAAGCCGAAATAGCCGGGTGGCCGGCCGCTTCCAGGGCGAGCCACAGCTCGGCGCGCACGCCCGGGTCGTCGAGGTCGCGGCCGAGCAGGTCCGACACCCGTCTCATGCGGTAGCGCAGGGTGTGCCGGTGCACGCCCAGCCGCTGCGCCGCCGTCTCCCAGTGACCGTTGCCTTCCAGGTACGCGCGCAGCGACGCCACGAGGTCGGCCCTGGAGCCGTACGCGGTGAGCGGGGCCAGGACGGCGGCCGAGAACGCCTGGGCGGCGGCCGGATCGAGCAGTCCCAGCAGCCCCTGACCCGCCAGCTCATCGAACCCGACCACTGATCCGGACCCCTGCCCCGCGCCACCCCTTCCCCCGCGCCCTGCCCCGCCTTGAGCCCTGTCTTTCGCCCCGCCCGCTCCGGGCCCCTCCCCCTCCGCCTCACGGGCCGCGACGTCGCGGCTCCGAGCGGCCTGCAGGGCGCGCCTGGCCTGATCGAGCGCGGTGCTCAGGCCGGTGACCGCGTATCCGGCCGGCCGGCTCAGCCCGACCGGCACCTCCGCACCGCCCGCCACCTCCTGCGCCACCCCATGAGCCACCTCATGCGCGACCAACGCCACCACCACGTGCCCCGCCTGACCCGCCGTCCGACCCGCCGTCCGACCCGCTGCCCCAGCCGATGCCCGCCCCGGCGCTCCGCCCGGTGTCTGGGCCGATGCCCCGGCCGACGCTCGGCCGCGTTCCGGCACGGGGGGCGGGCCGTCGTGCAGGGCCGTGAAACCGTGCGGCTCCAGGGCCTCCACGGCCTCCGGGGGCGCCGCCAGCACCACGAAGGGCTCTTCGGGCAGGCGTCCGCCGAGCGGCTCCAGCACCACGCGGGCCCGCTCGCGATCCCCCGCCAGCAGCAGCTCCAGCACGGCCGCACGGACTCGCCGCTCGGCCGTCAGCCGGGTCCTGCCCTGCTCCATGGCCAGCGTCAGCAGCGAACCCGCGGCGTTGATCACCGTGTGCGCGACCGGCGTGAAGGCGTGCCGCGCCCCGACGGCGAAGAAGCCACGCGGCCGGCCCCCGCCGCCCAGCGGCAGCACCACGATGTGCTCGCCGGGCGCGGACAACGCGAGACTCGACGGCACCCGCGCACCGCCCCGCCCGCCCGGCTCACCACGGCGCGCCTCGACGGGCCGCGCCAACGTCTCGCCACGGCGACCGGACGGCTCGGCACGAGGGCCGGGCATCTCCCTGCGGCGGCCGGACGGCTCGGCGGGCCGGCCGCCCCGGAGCCGGATCAGTTCGTGGGTGACCGCCTCCGGTCGGGCGCCCCGGGTGGCGTGGCGGACCTCGCCCGACTCGTCCAGCAGCGCGGCCCAGCCGTCGACCTCCCTGGCCAGCCGGTCGATGACCGCGTGCATGCCCTCCGGCCGCAGCGCGGCCCGCGTCAGCCGGCCCTGGGCGGCGAAGGCCCGGCTGATCTCCTCGTACTGCTCGGCGGCCAGCAGCTCGCTGACGGCCTTGCCGACCGCGATGAACGGTGTCTCGCGCGGCACCTCCAGCAGCGGCAGCCCGGCCCGCTCCGCGGCCGTCACGAGCGCGGGCGGCGTCTCCTCGTGCGAGACTCCGACGCCGAAGCCGAGCCCCGCCACTCCACGCGCGACGAGGCGGGCGACATAGTGGGACTGGTCGCCTTCCATCCGCATGCCGGTGGTCAGCAGCAGTTCCCCGCCCTCCAGGTACGGCGTCGGGTCCGCGAGCTCGCTGACCGCCACCCAGCGCACCGCGGCCTCCAACACCCCGGGCGCCGAGGTTCCGGCCAGCGGCCGGAGGTTCATGCGGCGCACGACGGTCCGCAGCGTAGGCGGCATAGAAGTTTTGTCCATTCCGGCTAAGACGAGACTCCTCAGTGTGCCATATCGACGTATCGGCCCAGATGAGAGCCCGCCGTAGCGTCGAAGCCATGAGCATTCCCCAGGAGCGGCGCGTCGTGACCGCGATCCCAGGCCCCAAGTCGCAGGAGTTGCTGGCCCGCAAGCTGGCCGCCGTCCCGCCCGGGATCGGCACCACCCTGCCGGTCTTCGTCACCCGCGCCGGCGGCGGCGTGGTGCAGGACGCCGACGGGAACTCGCTGATCGACTTCGGCTCCGGCATCGCGGTGACGAACGTCGGCAACGCCGCCCCCAAGGTCGTCGAGCGCGTCCAGCGGCAGGTGGCCGAGTTCACCCACACCTGCTTCATGGTCACCCCGTACGAGTCGTACGTGCAGGTGTGCGAGAAGCTCAACGAGCTGACCCCCGGCGACCACGACAAGCGCACCTTCCTGGTGAACTCGGGCGCCGAGGCCGTGGAGAACGCGGTCAAGATCGCCCGGCACGCCACGGGCCGGCCCGGCGTCGTGGTGTTCGACCACGGCTACCACGGCCGCACGCTGCTCACGATGACGCTGACGGCCAAGAACATGCCGTACAAGCAGGGCTTCGGCCCGTTCGCCCCCGAGGTGTACCGGGTGCCGCTGGCCTACCCGTTCCGCTGGCCCGGCGGGCCGGAGAACTGCGCCGAGGAGGCCGCCGAGCAGGCCATCGACCTGATCACCAAGCAGATCGGCGCGGGCAACGTGGCCGCCGTGGTGATCGAGCCGATCGCGGGCGAGGGCGGGTTCATCGTGCCGGCCAGGGGGTTCCTGCCGCGGATCGCGGAGTTCTGCCGGGCGAACGGGATCGTGTTCGTGGCCGACGAGGTGCAGACGGGCTTCGCGCGTACCGGGACGTTGTTCGCCTGCGAGGACGAGGGCGTCGTACCGGACATCATCACCACCGCCAAGGGCATCGCGGGCGGCCTGCCGCTGGCCGCGGTCACCGGGCGGGCGGAGATCATGGACAAGGTGCACGCCAGCGGGCTGGGCGGCACGTACGGCGGCAACCCGCTCGCCTGCGAGGCCGCGCTCGGCGTCCTGGAGACCATCGAGGCCGAGGACCTGGTCGCCAGGGCGCGGCGGATCGGCGAGATCATGCTGCCCCGGCTGGAGGCGCTCAAGGAGCGCTTCGACGTGATCGGGGACGTGCGCGGACGCGGCGCGATGATCGCGATCGAGCTGGTCGAGCCCGGCACCAAGGAACCGAACCCGGCCGCCGTCCAGGAGATCGTCAAGCGCTGCCACGCGGAGGGACTGCTGGTGCTCACGGCGGGCACGTACGGCAACGTGCTGCGTTTCCTGCCGCCGCTCGTCATCCCCGAGCATCTCCTGGAGGAGGGACTCGGGATCCTGGAGAAGGCCGTCGCCGCGCTCTAGCGCCGACGAAACCCAACGAAACGGGCACCCAGCTTGCGGCTGGATGCCCGTTTTTGTGGTGTAACCGCCGCTACTCGGGTAGAGAATTCACCCTGACTTGACGCGCAGCAGGACGCTCATGGCCTCGGTCAGGGTTATAACGGTTCCGACATACGGAGGGGCGATGGCTGCTGGGAGCGTGATG
Organism: Nonomuraea fuscirosea; assembly: GCF_035917475.1. Lineage (NCBI taxonomy): Bacteria > Bacillati > Actinomycetota > Actinomycetes > Streptosporangiales > Streptosporangiaceae > Nonomuraea > Nonomuraea fuscirosea. Next base: position 8,040,726 of record NZ_CP109074.1, read on the forward strand.
AACTGGGGTCCGACCAGAACGGCGCGAGGTATGTTGACGTTCGACCCTGAGGGCCTGTCCGCGGCCCAGCGCGACGGCGACGCCTGCGTCGTCTGTCACAAGCGGTGGCCGCGGCCCCGCGTGCGCGTGGGCTGCCTGCCCGACGACTCGGCCGTCCTGGCCTGCGGCGACTGCGCGGAGGCGCTGCTGCCGGCCCCCATGGCCACCGTCGTGGCCTTCCCTTCCCGCTGACCGCCCTTCTGACCGTCTCGGCCTGAGCACCGTCTCGGTGCGGAACGCCGAGACGCCCCGGGACGGGGGGAAGGCCCGGGGCGCCTCTTGACGGGCCTCGCCCAGCGGGGGACAGGGCGGGTCCGCGGCCCGGTCAACGTGGGGGATCGATGCCCTCACTCACTTGGCCAGCAGCTCCTGCCAGCGCTTGGCCCAGGCGGCATAATCAGTGCATTCCCCGTCATCCGCCGCGCAACCCCCGGGCGGCCGGACGGCGAAATCCACCCGGTCGAGCCGCTTGTCCTCCCCCACCCCGTACGTCTCGCACATCAGCCTGGCCCGCCCCTTGCACGCCTTGTCGTTGGCCGGCGCCATCCCGGCCCAGGCCGCCGCGTCGCGCTGGGCGTTGGCCGCGGTCATCCAGTTGAGCCACCGGTAGGCGCAGGTGGTGTCGGGCAGGTTGGCGCCCAGCATCCAGGAGTCGACCCAGCCGGTCGTCCGGCGCTCGGGCAGCACCGAGATCGGCTTGCCCGCCTGCTGCAGCAGCAGGCGGTAGTAGGGGGTGACCTGGGCGTAGTCGAGCCGTCCCGTGGCGAAGCCCTTGATCAGGTCGAGCGGGTTGCGCCAGTAGGTGCGCTCCTTGTTGCGTTCGAGCAGCGCCATGGCCCGGTCGAGCTCGCTCACGCTCAGCTCGTAGGGATCCTTCGCCGACCCCTCGGCCAGCGCCGCGTCCGCGATCGTCATCGGGCTGTCGCGCAGCGCCGTCCGCCCGGACGAGAACACCTGCTCCGGCGTGCCGCCCCCGACCTTGGACCGGTCGTAGACGAGCTCGTGGTACGCCCACAGGTAGGGCACCCCGTAGACCTTGCCCGACACCGTGGTCATGTCGCGGAAGCGCTTGTCGAGGTCCTGGTAGCCGCTCACCTTGGCCGGATCGACGGCCTGCACCAGCTTGCGCTGGATCAGGTCGCCCGCCAGCGCCGGCCCGGCGGTGATCACGTCGTAGGGGCGATCGCCGACCCTGGCGGCCAGCTCCTCGGCGGTCTGCGCGGTGTCGAGCCGGGCGATCCGGCAGCCCGTCTCCTTCTCGAACGAGCCCACCCAGTTGACCTTGGAGGTGACCCCGCCGTACTCGGCGTAGCCGCGGTAGGTGAGGATCTGCAGGGTGCCGTCGAGCTGCGTGGCACTGGGCGTCGGAGTGGGCGTGGGCGTGTGTGTGGCGGTACGGGTGGGAGCGGGCTTGGCGGCGGGGCCGCCCTGCGGCGGGGTGGGCCGGGCCGCACCCACACCGGCGACCAGCGCCGTCGTGACGACCGCCATGGCACACGTCATGGCGTGAGTACGACGACGATTCACGATGCCCCCTGGTGCCCCCTGGTTTGTCTGCATGAGCTTACCGGGGACGACGCTGAAGCGCCGCCGTGCTGCGCGGGGCCGGCGCCGGGCTGAACAGGAGCAGCGCCCGCACGGGCGGGAGCGGCCGTCGCTCGCTCCCGCCCGTGAACGCCGCTCACCCGTTCGTGGGAAAGCCCAGGTTCACGCCGCCGTGCGAGGGGTCCAGCCACCGGGAGGTGACGACCTTGCCGCGGGTGTAGAAGTGCACGCCCTCGGTGCCGTGCACGTGCGTGTCACCGAACAGCGAGGACTTCCAGCCGCCGAAGCTGTAGAAGGCCATCGGCACGGGGATCGGCACGTTGATGCCGATCATGCCGACCTCGACCTCGTTCTGGAAGCGCCTGGCCGCGCCGCCGTCGTTGGTGAAGATCGCGGTGCCGTTGCCGTACAGGCCGTCGTTGATGACCTTCAGGCCCTCCTCGTACGAGGAGACCCGCACGATCGACAGCACGGGGCCGAAGATCTCGTCCGTGTGCGTCCGCGACCCGGCGGGCACGTGGTCGAGCACCGTGGGGCCGAGCCAGAAGCCGGCGGTCTCGGAGGCCTTGCCGCCGCCGGTGACCGTGGTCTCGCGGCCGTCCACGACCAGCTTGGCGCCCTCCTCGACGCCCAGGTCCAGGTAGGAGGCCACCTTGTCGCGGTGCGGCCCGGTGACCAGCGGCCCCATCTGGGACGCGGGGTCGTCGCCTGGGCCGACCACCAGGTGCTCCACCCGCTCGACGATCTTCTGCACCAGCTCGTCGCCGATCGGGTCCACGGCCAGCACGACGGAGATCGCCATGCAGCGCTCCCCCGCCGAGCCGAAGCCCGCCGACACCGCCGAGTCGGCCACCAGGTCGAGATCGGCGTCGGGCAGCACGAGCATGTGGTTCTTGGCGCCGCCGAGCGCCTGGACCCGCTTGCCGTGCGCGGTGCCGGTCTCGTAGACGTACCGGGCGATCGGGGTGGAGCCGACGAACGACACCGCGCGCACGTCCGGGTGCTCCAGCAGCCGGTCCACGCTGACCTTGTCGCCCTGCACCACGGAGAAGACGCCGTCGGGCAGTCCCGACTCCTGCCAGAGCCGGGCCATGAGCAGCGAGGCCGACGGGTCCTTCTCCGACGGCTTGAGCACGAACGCGTTCCCGCAGGCGATGGCGATCGGGTACATCCACATCGGCACCATGGCCGGGAAGTTGAACGGCGTGATGCCGGCCACCACGCCCAGCGGCTGGCGGATCGAGTAGGAGTCCACCCGGGTCGAGACGCCCTCGGAGTAGCCGCCCTTGAGCAGGTGCGGGATCCCGCAGGCGAACTCCACCACCTCCAGGCCGCGGGCCACCTCGCCGAGCGCGTCGGAGTGCACCTTGCCGTGCTCGGCGGAGATGAGCGCGGCCAGCTCGTCGCGGTGGGCGTACATGAGCTCGCGGAAGCGGAACAGCACCTGCGCCCGCTTCGTCAGGGAGGCGTCCCGCCAGGCGGGGAAGGCGGCCACGGCCGCCGCGACGGCCGCGTCCACGTCGGCGGCGGAGGCCAGCGCGACGTGGCCGCTCACCTCGCCGGTGGCGGGGTTGTAGAGCTCCGCGGTACGCGCGGGGTCGCCGTCGGCGAGGGCTCCGTTGATCCAGTGCTTGACCGACTTCACTGAGCTGCCGCCTCCGCGTCGATGGTCTCCAGGGCCGTGACGATGATGCCCAGGCCCTCGGTGGCCTCTTCCACCGTGAGGGTGAGGGGCGGGGCCATCCGGATGGCGGTGCCGTACAGGCCGCCCTTGCCCGCCAGCAGGCCCGCCCGCTTGGTCAGCTCCATGAAGCGGCCCGCCTGCGCTGGCGTCTCCAGCTCGACCGCGAACATCAGCCCCTTGCCGCGCACGCCCTTGACCACGGACAGGCGCCCGGCGGCGGCCTTGAGCCCGCTGATGATGATCTCGCCGGTACGCGCGGCGTTGGCCTGGAGGTCGTGGTCGAGCACGTAGTCGAGGGTGGCGTTGGCCGCGGCCATGGAGATCGGGTTGCCGCCGAAGGTGGACAGGCCCACGGCGTGCGGGGCGTCCATGAGGTCGCCGCGCGCCACCACGCCGCCGACCGCGAAGCCGTTGCCCAGGCCCTTGGCAAAGGTGATCATGTCGGGGGTCACGCCGTGGTTCCCGATGCCGAAGAACGAGCTGCCGGTCCGTCCCCACCCGGTCTGCACCTCGTCGGAGATGAACAGGATGCCCTGCTCGTCGAGGACCTCCTTGTAGGCGGCGAACAGCCCGTCGGGGGCCATGGTGAAGCCGCCCACGCCCTGCACCGGCTCGGCGATCAGCGCGGCCACGTCGTCGGAGACGCTCGTGGCCAGCACGTGGCGCAGGTCGTCCACACACGCCTTGATGTAGTCCGCGTCCGACAAACCCTTGAACTGGACGAGGTGCCGGTCGGCGCCGTGCAGGAAGTGCACGTTGAGCGGGGAGAGCGAGTTGTTCTTCCACGAGCGGTTCGAGGTGACGCTGATCGCGCCGAAGCTGCGCCCGTGGTAGCTCTGGCGCATGGCCAGGACCTGATCGCTCTTGCGCGCGTACGTGGCCAGCAGCAGCGCGGTCTCGTTGGCCTCGGTGCCGGAGTTGGTGAAGAACACCTTGGCGTCGGGGATGCCGGACACCCGGGCGATCTTCTCGGCCAGCTCGACCTGGCCGCGCAGCAGGTAGACGGTGCTGGTGTGCACCACCCCCGTGGCGAGCTGGCGCTCGACGGCCGCGCGCACCTCGGGCACGTCGTAGCCGATCATGTTGGTCAGGATCCCGGCGAAGAAGTCGAGGTAGCTCTTGCCGTCCGCGTCGATGACGCGGTTGCCCTTGCCACTGACGATCTCGATGGGGTCGTGATAGTTGAGGGCCAGCCAATTGGGCATCACTGCCCGGTGGCGCGCGAGAAGCTCCGACATGTTACCGAGTATCCCTTTTTCTGGGACCGACCTGCTCCTGCAACATGTCGGAGGGGAGAAGTCTTGCCTTACACCCTGCAAACCCGTGAGCGGGCTCAGACCTGGGCCGGCTCCGGAGCCGCGGCGGCCGGCGCGGCCGGGCGCAGCACGCTGAACGCGAGCAGCGCGGCGGCCACGCAGAACCCGCCGCCCACCCACGCGCCGAGGTGCATGGCCGAGGTGAAGGCCTGGTCGGCGACCTCGCCGAGGCCGGCCGCGTGCGCGCCGCCGATCGACTCGCGCGCCACCGCGGGCAGGCCGGCGGGCATCTCCGCGGTGTAACGGCCGGCCAGGACACTGCCCAGGACCGCGATGCTGAGCGCCATGCCGACCTGCTGGACGGTGTCGTTCAGCGCGGAGCCGACGCCGGCGTGCTCGATCGGGATGGCGCCCATGAGCGAGGCGTAGGCCGAGGGACCGGCCAGGCCGCCGCCCATGCCCATGATCACCAGGCCGGTGAGCAGCGCCGGATACCCGGTGGTCAGCGCCATGACGGCGAAGCCGCCGGCCATCAGCAGCAGCCCGGCCGCGACCAGCACCCGGTTGCCGAGCCGCTTCCCGAGCCCGGCGCCCACCCCGTTGAAGATCGCGGCGGCCACGGCGTAGGGCAGCAGAGCCAGCCCCGCCTGCATCTCCCCGTACCCCAGCACGAACTGCAGGTACTGGGTGAGCATCAGCATGACCGCGCCGGCGCCGAACGACATCAGCAGGATCGAGAACGACGCGCCGCTGAAGTTGCGGTTGGCGAACAGGTGCAGCGGCAGCATGGGCTCCTCCCTGCCTCGCTCCCAGAGCACGAAGGCGCCCAGGGCGACGACCGCGAGCGCGATGACCGGGATGTTCCACTCGCGCTCGATGATCACGTAGACGGCCGCGGTCAGGCCCGCGATCGACAGCAACGCGCCCACGGGGTCGATCGTGCGCCCGGCGCTGCGGCTCTCGGGCATCAGCACCACCGCGGCCACGATGGCGACGGCGGCGATCGGGACGTTCAGCAGGAAGACCGAGCCCCACCAGTAGTGCTCCAGCAGGAAGCCGCCCAGGGTCGGGCCCGACACCATGCCGACCAGCGCCACGGCGCTCCAGGCGGCCATGGCCTTGCGCCGCTCGCCGTCGTCGAAGACGGTCATCAGGATCGACAGCGTGGACGGCATGACCAGCGAGCCGCCGACGCCCATCAGGAAGCGGGCGGCGATGAGCTGCCAGGGCTCGGTGACGAGCACGGCGAGCAGGGACGCGCCGCCGAAGAAGGCCAGGCCGATGATGAGGAAGCGGCGGCGGCCGTACTTGTCGGACAGGCTGCCCGCGGTGAGCAGCAGCCCGGCGAAGGCCAGCACGTAGGCGTCGATGATCCACTGGATGTCGGACGGGGTCGCGCCCATCTCCTGGTTCAGCGACGGGATGGCCAGGTTGAGCACCATGTTGTCGATGACCAGGACCAGCAGGGCGAGACACAAGGCGGCGAGGATCCACCAGCGACGGGGATCTCGTACAGTGTTCGAGTTCACTCGCACACTGTACGACAGTCCTCGTACAGTGTGCGAGTGGATTTAGGCTGGACGTATGACAGGCAAGGCGTACTCCTCCGTGTGGCTCCGCGAGCCACGTAAGGCCACCAGCCCCGGCCGCAGCCGGGAGGAGATCGTCAGAGCCGCGCTCGAACTGCTCGACGAGGAGGGGATCGACGGGCTGAGCATGCGCAAGCTCGGCGCCAAGCTGAGCGCGGGCGCCACCAGCCTCTACTGGTACGTCGCCAACAAGGACGAGCTCCTCGAACTGGCCTACGACGCGACATGGGGCGCGATCACCGCCCCCGACCCGGAAGAGGTGGGCTGGCGCGAGGCGGCCTCTGTGACGGCCCACAGCGTGCGCCAGGTGATGCTGCGCCATCCGTGGATCGCCCACCTGCTCGGCCGGCTGCCCGCGCTCGGGCCCAACGCCATGCGGGTCGCCGACCGGATGCGGCAGACGTTCAAGCTGGCCGGCTTCACCGGCTACGAGGTCGACTACGCCGTGGCCACGTTCACCGCCTACATCTACGGCATGACGCTGCCCGAGATCGCCTGGAACGCCACGATGGTCGACGGCGAGTACGACGCCGACGCCATGCGCGCGCAGGTGATGAAGGCCGCCGCCGACTTTCCCGACATGCTGGAACGCATCGACATGGACACCTACGAGGATCCACGGGTGATGCGGGCGGTCGCCTTCGACTTCGGTCTGCTGTCTGTGCTCGACGGCCTTGAGCGGCGGCTGGTCACGTAGCAGGATCCGGGACATGAGCGATTTCCGTGCCGCCCGCGACTTCCTTCTCGGCGCCGACCCCGACACCGCCCGCCGCGACTTCCGATGGCCGGAGACGGCCGAGTTCAACTGGGCGCTCGACTGGTTCGACGGGGTCCTGGCCGCCGAGACCCCCGACGCCGTCGCTCTCAAGATCGTCGGAGAGAGCGGCGCCGAGTACACCTTCGCCGGGCTGTCGGCCCGCTCCAACCAGGTCGCCAACTGGCTCGCCGAGCAGGGCGTGCGCCGGGGCGACCGGATCCTGCTCATGCTCGGCAACCAGGCCGAGCTGTGGGAGTCGCTGCTGGCCGCGATGAAGCTGGGCGCGGTCGTCATCCCGGCCACCACGCTGCTGACCGGCAAGGACATCGCGGAACGGATCGAGCGCGGGCGGGTCTCCCACGTCATCGCCAACGCCGCCGACGTCGGCCGGTTCGGGCCGGGCGAGTACACCAGGATCGCGGTCGGCGACGCCTACACCTGGCTGCCGTACCGCGAGGCGTACGAGGCGCCCGAGACCTTCACCCCCGACGCGCCGACCCGCGCGGACGACACGCTGCTGCTCTACTTCACCTCCGGCACGACCTCGCAGCCGAAGCTGGTCGAGCACACCCACGCCTCCTATCCGGCCGGGCACCTGTCCACGATGTTCTGGATCGGGATCAGGCCGGGTGACGTGCACCTCAACGTGTCCTCGCCGGGATGGGCCAAGCACGCGTGGAGCAACGTCTTCGCCCCCTGGAACGCCGGGGCCACCGTGCTCGTCCACGACTATCAGCGCTTCTCCGCGCCCGCGCTGCTGGAGGTGCTGCGCGACGAGCGGGTCACCACGTTCTGCGCGCCGCCGACCGTGTGGCGGATGCTCATCCAGCAGGACCTGACGGCGTGGAAGCTGCCGCTGCGCACGGCCGTGGCCGCGGGCGAGCCGCTCAACCCCGAGATCATCGACCAGGTGGCCAAGGCGTGGGGCCTGACCATCAGGGACGGCTACGGGCAGACCGAGACCACCGCGCAGATCGGCAACGCGCCCGACGAGCCGGTCAGGCCCGGGTCCATGGGCCGGCCGCTGCCCGGTTACCAGGTCGTGCTGATCGATCCGGTCTCGGGCGAGCAGGGCGACGACGGTGAGATCTGCCTGCCGCTGGACGACCGCCGCCCCCTCGGCCTCATGTCCGGATATATCGGTGGATCGGGCGAAGCGATGCGTGACGGCTACTACCACACGGGCGACGTCGCCACCCGCGACGCCGACGGCTACATCACCTACGTGGGCAGGACCGACGACGTCTTCAAGGCCTCCGACTACCGCATCTCGCCGTTCGAGCTGGAGAGCGTGCTGCTGGAGCACCCGGCGGTGACCGAGGCCGCCGTGGTGCCGGCCCCCGATCCGGTACGCCTGGCCGTGCCCAAGGCGTACGTGACGCTGGCCCCCGGCCACGAACCGGACGAGGCCACCGCCCGGTCGATCTTCGAGCACTGCCGCAGGGAGCTGGCACCGTACAAGCGAGTACGGCGGCTGGAGTTCGACGAGCTGCCGAAGACGATCTCCGGCAAGATCCGCCGCGTCGAGCTGCGGGTCCGCGAGCCCCGCCGCGAATACCGCGAAGAGGATCTTCAGCCGTGACCAGGTTGGCAGACTGTCAATCGGCCTCCCACCGTTCTTACAGGCTGATCGGATAAGCTCGGCCCGTGCTCCCCACCATCGCCGACGTCCTCGCTCTGGAGACCGTGCGCCGGGGCAGCCCGCGCGTGGTCGCGGGCGCCGACCGGCTCGACACCAAGGTGCGGTGGGTGCACGTCGGCGAGATCGCCGACATCGCCCAGTTGCTCCGCGGCGGCGAGCTGGTCCTCACCACGGGCGTGGCCCTGCCGGAGGACCCCGACAAGCTCGCCGACTACATCGGCGAGCTCTCCTCGGTCGGCGCCTCGGGGCTGATCGTGGAGCTGGGCCGCCGGTTCGTGGGTGAGCTGCCGCAGGTCGTGGTCCAGGCGGCGGAGGAGCACGGGCTGCCGGTCGTCGTGCTCACCCGCGAGACGCCGTTCGTGCAGATCACCGAATCGGTGCACGCCCGCATCATCGACATCCAGCTGGAGGAGCTGCGCGCCTCCGAGCAACTGCACGAGGTCTTCACCGAGCTGTCGGTCGAGGGCGCCTCGCCGGCCGAGGTGCTGGCCCAGGTGGCCCGGCTGTCGGGCCGGCCGGTGCTGCTGGAGAACCTCGCCCACCAGGTCCTGGCCGCCGAGTCGGCGGGACGCGACGCGGGCGCCCTGCTGGCGGGCTGGGAGACCAGGTCAAGAGCTGTCGCTCCGGCCGAGCGCACCGCGTACGATCCGGCCTCCGGCTGGCTGGTCACCACGGTCGGCGCGCGCGGGCAGGACTGGGGGCGGCTGATCCTGCTCTGCGACGCGCAGCCGTCGCCGCGTGACATGGTGCTGGCCGAGCGGGCCGCCACCACGCTCGCCCTCGGCCGCCTGCTGGAGCGCCACCAGGAGTCGCTGGAGCGTCAGGCGCACGGCACCATCATCACCGGCATCCTCACCCACGCCTACGCCGACCCCGACGAGGCCGCCGCCCGCGCCCGCGCGGTGGGCGTGCCGCTCACCGGCCGCAAGCTGATCAGCGTCGTCATCAGGCCGACCGAGCCCATCGACCAGGCGCTCGACGGGCAGGCGCAGCTCGGCGAGCTGGCCGAGGCCACCGCCGCCGCCTGCCGCGACGCCCGCCTGCCGGCCCTGGTCGGCGCGCTCGACCAGGAGCGGGTGGGCGTGCTGATGCCGCTGCCGCCGCGCACGCAGGCCGAGCCCGCGCTCACCTCGCTCTCCGAACGGCTGCGCGTGCTGTGGCGGCCCGGCTCGTCGTTCGTGCTGGCGGCCGGCTCGGTGGTGGAGTCGATCAGAGATGTACGCCGCAGCTTCCTCGAAGCCGAGCAGGTGGCCGACGTCGCGGTCCGCCAGCCCGACGGCCGCGCCTACTACAGGCTGCCCGACCTGCGCCTGCGCGGCCTGCTCCACCTGCTGCGCGACGACGCCAGGCTGCAGACGTTCGCCGAGCGGGAGCTGGGCCCGCTGCTGGCCCACGACGCGCAGCGGGGCGGCGACCTGACCCGGATCCTGCGCGTCTACCTCGACTGCGGGCGCAACAAGGCCGTCGCCGCGCAGAAGGCCCACCTGTCCAGGCCCGCCTTCTACGACCGGCTGCGCCGCCTGGAGCGCATCCTCGGCACCGACCTCGACGACGTCGAGTCCTGCCTCTCCCTGCACGTGGCGCTGCTGGCCCTGGAGTCGTTCCGCAGAGACAGCCGCTGACGCCGTAGCCGGCCGGCCGTCAAGACACCCACCACTCCGCCTTGCACTCCGACGCCGTGGAGTCGACCGAGACGCGCTCCTCGTACAGCACGAGCCCGTTCACCCTGATCCGGCAGACGAGGCTGCCCTGCTCACGACTCCGGCCGGCGATCAGCCACATGCTCAGCGGCGCCTCGTCGAGCTCCACCTTCCGCCGGTAGGGAAGCTCCGCGTAGCCGTCGTCCACCGTGCCCGCCTTCCGCGAGGGGCCGTCGATCCGGTACGCCACGGCGGCGACGTCGACCCCGTAACCGTCGACCTCGAACTCCACCTCGGCCGGCCCCGTCAGTGTGGTGGCTTTACTGGACGGCTCGGCCGAGCTCACCGACAGGGGCGGGACGATCGCGGCCGGCTCCCCGAGCTGCTGGAGGAGGAGCAGCACCGCGATCGGCACCGAGGCCAACCCCAGGGCGAACCCGCCGGCCGCGAGCAGCTTGCCGCCCAGCGACTTGACGGCCACGGTCACCACGCCGAGCCCGGCGCCGATCAGACCGAGCAGCACCCCCGGCAGCCGCAGCAGCGGGAAGAACGCCGCCGCCGCGCCGATCCCGCCCATGAGCAGGGAGATGATGCCGAGGGCTGGAGGGGGCGGCGTGATAGGCAGCGACGGCTCGGGCCGCCACCGCTCGTCCCCCGGCTCCGGCGGCGGCTGACGGTGCTGCCGCTGATCGGGCGGTCGCTGGTCGCGCTCGAACCGGTCAGACGGTCGCTGGTCGGGCTCGAACCGGTCGGGCGGATGCTGGTCGGGCGGTTGCCAGGCGCCGGTCATGACATATTCCGGTCGGCGGGGTCAGGGGCGAACGCGAATCGGCTTTGTGGCCAGAACGGGGATCGACGCACGACTTACAGGATAATCTCCGGCGCTCTTCTGTTTTCTGACCTCGCCAAATGTCCGGGAAATGTCCTCCCCCGCATGGCCGCGTTTCCGAAACGCACGCCGCCCGACCCCCTTCGATAGGGCGCCGCCGGGAAAGGCATGACTTCCCACCGGCGCCGTTACGAAAATGACCGTCCTGCCGTCGCGTCGTTCAGAAGCCCATCGCGACCCGCACCTCCTCCAGCGTGCGGACCGCCCGTTCCCTGGCCCGCTCGTTGCCCTCGACCAGGATCCGCCGGACGTCGTCCGCGCCCAGCTCGGCGCGGCGCTTCCTGATGGGCCGCAGGAACTCGTTGACCGCCTCGGTCGTCACCCGCTTGAGCGTGGCCGCCCCGCCGTCGCCGATCTCCTCGGCGAGCTCGCCCGGCGACCGGCCCAGGCACAGGCCCGCCAGGGTGAGCAGCCCGGCCACCCCGGGACGCCGCTCCTCGTCGTAGGTGATCATCCGGTCCGGGTCGGTGACGGCCTTGCGGATGAGGGCGGCGGTCTCGTCCTCGGTGGCCGACAGGGGGATCGCGTTGCCCCGGCTCTTGCTCATCTTGCCGCCGTCCAACCCTCTGAGCAGCGGCTGCTCACCCATCAGCGCCTCCGGCAACGGGAACACCTCGCCGTAACGCTCGTTGAAGCGCCGCGCAACCAGCCGCGTCACCTCCACGTGCGGGAGCTGGTCCCGGCCCACCGGCACCAGCGTGCCCTTGCAGAACAGGATGTCGGCCGCCTGGTGCACCGGATAGGTGAACATCAGGCCGCTCACGGCCGCCTGCGAGCTGTGCGCGATCTCGTCCTTGACCGTCGGGTTGCGCCGCAGCTCGGCCACGGACACCAGGCTCAGGAACGGCAGCAGGAGCTGGTTCAGCTCGGGGATCGCACTGTGCTGGAAGATGGTCACCTTGGCCGGGTCGATCCCCACCGCGAGATAGTCGAGGAGCAGGTCGGTGGTGTGCTTGCGGATCTCGCCCGGCACGTCGCGGTCGGTGATCACCTGGTAGTCGGCGATCAGCACGTACATCGGATAGCGATCCTGCAACTGCACCCGATTGGCCAGTGAGCCGAAGTAATGGCCCAGATGCAGCGGGCCGGTCGGGCGGTCGCCCGTGAGCACGAGGTCGTTCATCAGGTCTTTTCTCCTCCGGAATCGTGCCGTCCCGGAGAGAAGCCGCCCGCGTCGGTGGGCCGTCCCAGGGACGGCCCTTGCATGCGAATGTCAGCGGCCGTCTGTCGGCCGCCACCACATGCAGTTGCGAGTCATATCCGAATCATATCCACATGTGGTGTCAATCTCGTAACCTCTTTACTCGTTTCGCGTGTTCTCCTGACCTGAAGACCATGATCTCGCCACTATGGTGCGGTCCCTTTTCCGCCCTCTGGAGAGTTCATGTCTCGACGTACCCTCGCCGCCGGCTTGGCCATGGCCGCGGCGCTCCCCCTCACCGCGCAGCCCGCGACCGCGGAGCTGAGCTCGGTGAGGTTCCCGTCGGCCAGGTTCCCGCTGGGCGCACGTGCTGTGCCGACCAAGACGATGACCACCGTGACGCAGGGCATCGACCTGTACGACGTGAAGGCCGGCTCGTCCACCGACGGCTACACGGTGACGGTCCTCATGCCGAGCGGCCGTGACTACGGGATGCTCCCGACCGCCGAGGCCAGGGTCGCCGAGGTGGAGGCGGCCGGCGAGACCGCCAGCCTGCAGAAGGTCGTCCGCCCCGGCGTCGCCGACGCCCCCTCCCAGACCGTCTACATGGTCCGCGTCGGCCTGTGGTCGCTCAAGGACAAGAAGAAGGCCGAGAAGAGCGCCAAGAAGCTCAAAGAGGCCGGGCTGAAGGTCAAGGTCGACTACCTCGGCGACGACGGGCTCAAGACCACCGGCCCCTGGGACGTCAAGGTCGTCATGATCGACGCGCGGACCTTCCGCGGCTCGTACGCCGCCACGCTCGGCACCAGCGTGGCCAAGCGGGAGACCGTCTCCTCGATGGCCAAGGCCGGCAAGGCCGTGGTCGCCGTCAACGGCGGCTTCTTCAACATCCACACCGACAAGGCGCTGCGCGGCGAGCCCGTCGGCGCGTCCGTCGTCGGCGGCAGACTGCTGAGCGAGGCCGTGCCCGGCCGCTCTGCCGTGGTGCTCAGAGGCCGTACCGCCAAGATCACCGAACTGAAGACCGACGTGACCGCGATCTCCCAGGACGGCGAGCGGGCCGAGGTCAACGGCATCAACCGGGCCGCGACGACCGATGAGCTGGTCCTCTACACCGAGGAGTACGGGGCCAAGACCCCCACCGGCGGCACCGACGCCGTCCTCGACGCCGGCGGCCGCGTCATCGGCCTGCGCGCCTCGGGCGCCGCGGTGGCCAAGGGCACGCGGGTGCTGCACGGCAACGGCGTGGGCTCCGACTGGCTCAACGAGCACGCCTGGCAGGAGTGGAAGGTCGACGTGGTGAGCAAGGTCGTGGACCTGCGCACCAAGAAGGCCCTCAAGCTCACCCCCGACCTGAACGTCATCGCCGGCGGCGTCGGCCTCGTCCGCAACGGCAAGACGAAGATCACCGCCAAGCGGGACGGGCACGACTCGATGAACATGATCCTGCGCCGCCACCCGCGCACACTCCTCGGCACCACCAGGAACGGCAGCCTCATCCTGGCCACCATCGACGGGCGCCGGCCCGGGGTGACGGTGGGGGCGAACTTCGTCGAGGCGGCCCAGTTCATGCGCTGGCTGGGCGCCACGCAGGCGATCAACCTGGACGGCGGCGGCTCGACCGCCCTGTTCGTGGACAAGAAGGTGGTCAACCGGCCCTCCGACGGCGCCGAACGCGGCGTCGGCGACGCCCTCCTGGTCCTGCCCCAGTAGCCCTTTCGGCTTCAGGGACCCGCATGCCACGTGCGGGTCCCTTCTCCTGTCGTACGGAACCCCGATGTGGGGGTCAGCGTGCTCGATGGTCGGTGACCGGGAGGCCGACGTCCGCTTTGATGGCCTTCATCGCCAGATGTGAGGTGGCCTGCGCCACCCCCGGCAGCCCGGACAGCGTCTCCGAGTAGAACCGCTCATAGGCCCGCACGTCCGCCACCGCCACCCGCAGCAGGAAGTCCGGATCCCCGAACAGCCGATGGGCCTCGACCACCTCCGGCATCTCCGCCACCCGCCGCTCGAACTCCGCGACGGTGTCATGGTCCTCGTACCGCATCACCACCGTCACGAACGCCTGGAATCCACACCCGATCGCGTCGCCGTCGAGCAGCGCCCGGTAGCCGCGGATGACGCCCGTCCGCTCCAGATGGCGCACCCGGCGCAGGCACGGCGACGGCGTGAGCCCCACCCGATCGGCCAGCTCGGTGTTGCTGAGCCGCCCGTCCCGCTGCAGCTCCTGGAGGATCCTGCGGTCGATGGCGTCCATGGCGCAATATCCTGCCACGAGCGTCCCCGCACGGGCACGGATCCACCATCGTGTGCCAGGCCCTTTCGGCTAGCGTCGCTGCTATGGACACCCACCTCCTGCTGCTGTTCCTGGGGATGGACCTCCTGCTGATCTGCACCCCGGGGCCCGACATGCTGTATGTGATGGCGCGCTCGCTCGGCCAGGGCCGCAGGACCGGGCTGACCGCGGTGGCCGGCATCTGCGGCGGTTACGCCGTGCACACCGCCCTGGCCGCCGCCGGGCTGGCCGCCGCCCTGCGCGCCGTGCCCGCCGCGTTGCCCGCGATGAAGTACGCCGGCGCCGCCTACCTCGTCTTCCTCGCCGTCAGAACCCTGATGGCGCTACGGAAGAGCGGCGGCCACGCGCTCGCCGCGCCCACCGCCGAACCGTCCGGCAAGGTGCTGCGGCAGAGCCTGCTCACGGCGCTGCTCAACCCGAAGGGCCTGCTGCTGTACCTGTCGCTGATGCCGCAGTTCATCTCGACCGGAACGGGGGTGCCGCTCGGCTTCCAGCTCACCGCGCTCGGCCTGCTGCACATCGTGAACTGCGCCCTGCTCTACGGCCTGGTCGCCACCCTCACCGCCCGAGCCGGCCGCGCCCTGACCGGCACCCCGAAGGCTGCCCGCCGCGTCTCGGCCATGTCGGGCACCCTGCTCCTCGTCGTCGCGGCGGCCACCCTCGGCACCCACTGAGCAGGACCACGTCCACGCAGAGCCATCAAGCGCGGCCCGTCCACGCAGAGCCACCAAGCGCGGCCCGTCCCTGCGCGAACGCGACGCCCACGCGGCGCTCCGCTCAAGCGCGAGCCGTCCATTCGCGGACGCGACGCTCACCCGGGGCTCGGCTCAGGCGCGAGCCGTCCAGTAAGCCAGTTGCTCCCGGGTCGTGCGACTGCTGGGATGCCCTGGACCCAGCAGCCGTTCCCTGACCCGCAGCAACGCCGCGTACTGATCGCGGGCCGACCTCGCGTCTCCCGCCTTGCCGGTCCAGTACGCGAGGTTCGCCCTGGCGGTCAGCGTGTCGGGATGCTCGCGGCCCTGCACCCGTTCCCTGATCGGCAGCAGCTCCGCGTACAGGTCCCTGGCCGCCACCGGATCCCCCAGCTCACCCGTCCACCGCGCCAGCTCATGCCTGACCGTCAGCGTGTCGGGATGCTCGGGGCCGAGCACGCGCTCCCTGACCGGCAGCAGCGCCGCGTACTCGGCCCGCGCCGCCGCCGCGTCGCCGGCCTGCCCGTGCCAGTACGCGAGGTTGTGCCGGGTGATCAGGGTGTCCGGATGCTCAGGACCGAGAACACGTTCCCGTACAGGCAGCAGCGCCACGCACTGATCCCTGGCCGCGCCCGCGTCGCCCGCCCGGCCGGTCCAGTACGCCAGATTGTGCCGGGTCGTCAGGGTGTCCGGATGCTCAGGACCGGACCGGCGCTCGCGGCGGACGAGCAGGTCGGCGTACTGGTCGCGGGCCGAGGCGGCGTCCCCCAGCTCGCCCGTCCACCGGGCCAGCTCGTGCCGGGTGAGCAGGGTCGAGGGATGCCGGGGGCCGAGAACACGTTCCCTGACGGGCAGCAGCGCCGCGCACTGGTCGCGAGCCGACCCGGGATCCCCCGCCTTGCCGGTCCACTGCGCCAGGTTCGCCCTGGCGGTGAGCGTGTCGGGGTGGTCGGGGCCCTGCACCCGTTCCCTGACGGGCACCAGCGCCGCGTACAGGTCCCTGGCCGCCGCCGCGTCGCCCAGCTCACCTGTCCACCGCGCCAGCTCATGCCTGACCGTCAGCGTGTCGGGGTGTTCGGGGCCCGACACCCGCTCGCGGACGACGAGGAGCTCCGCGTACTGATCGCGGGCCGCCGTCGCGTCGCCCAGCTCGCCCGTCCAGCGCGCCAGCTCGTGCCGGTTGATCAGCGTGGACGGGTGTTCGGGCCCCTGCACGCGTTCCCTGATCGGCAGCAGGGCCGCGTATTGCTCCCTGGCCGCCGCCGGGTCACCCGCCTGGCCGGTCCACTGCGCCAGGTTCGCCCGAATGACAAGGGTGTCGGGATGCTCGGAACCGGACACCCGGCTGCGTACCGGGAGGAGTGCCGCGTACTGGTCACGCGCGGCCACCGGATCGCCCGCGTTACCGGTCCACTGCGCCAGGTTCGCCCTGGCGGTGAGCGTGTCGGGGTGGTCGGGGCCCTGCACCCGTTCCCTGACGGGCACCAGCTCCGCGTACAGGTCCCTGGCCGCCGCCGCGTCGCCCAGCTCGCCCGTCCACCGGGCCAGCTCATGTCGGACCGTCAGCGTGTCGGGATGCTCCGCACCCTGCACCCGCTCCCGTACCGGCAGCAGGTCCGCGTACTGCCCGCGCGCCGAAGCCGCGTCCCCCAGCTCCCCCGCCCACCGCGCCAGCTCGTGCCGGACGCTCAGCGTGAGCGGATGCTCAGGACCCGCCTGTCGTACCCGAACCGGCAGCAACCCGGCATACTGCCTGCGCGCCGACGCGGCGTCTCCCAGTTCGCCCGTCCACCGCGCCAGCTCGTGGCGGGCGGTCAGCGTGGACGGATGCTCGGGCCCCAGCCGCGCGGTCAGCGCGTCGCAGATCTCCTGGAACACCGATCGCGCCGTACGGTAGTCGCCGCTCGCCCCCAGGTACTGCCCGGTCTTGTCCATGCCGGGCGAGACCGGGGTGAGCACCGCCATGATGTGCGGCAGCAGGTGGTCGTACCGGGGCCAGGAGCCGGCCTGCCAGGGATCGTCGGGCAGCACCGACTCCAGCAGCACGGCGGCGGCGTCACGCCAGCGCTGCTGCTCAGGAGGTGCCAACTGGTCCAGGGTGACCGCCTGCACCAGCCGGTGCACCGACACCATGCCGTCCACCGGCTGGGTGATCAGGCTGTGCCGGCGCAGCGCGCTGACGGCCGCGTTGATCGTCAGCGCGTCACACGGCAGCTCCCGCAGCACCGCCAGCGCGCTGAGCCAGGGATGGAAGTCCCGCAGCAGGCGCACCGTCGATCGCGGCGTCCGCCCGTACGCGCGCTGCCGCCGCATGTCGGCCGCGAAGAGCTCACGCGGCGTCCGCTCCTCCAGCGGTGACAGCAGCAGGTGGTACGGGATGGCCTCGTGCGAGCAGCACGACAGCACCCGCAGCAGCGCGATCGCCTGCGGGCTGGTTCGGCTCAGGTTCTGGAACGACAGCCGCCACGTGGTGGTGACCCGCTCCCGATACCCCCACGCCTTCCCCTGGGCGAGCAGCTCCGTTCGCCGGCCGTCGAGCAGGTCGAGGTACTCGGCCGGAGTGAGCCCCGTCTCCGCCATGAACGCCGCCGCCTGCTCCAGCGCCAGCGGCAACGCCCCCAGCTCGGCGACCACCGCCGCGGCCGCCGCACCGCCGTCCTGCCCCGACCGCGCCAGCACCAGCTCAACCCCCGGCTCCGGCTCCAGCACCGGCAGCTCCAGCCCCTGCTCCCTGGGCCAGTTCCCCGACCTGCTCGTGATCAGCACATGCCCCGGCCCCGCCGGCGGCAGGAATGGGCGCAGCGCGTCCGCCTCGGGCGCGTTGTCGAAGATCAGCAACCAGGGTTCGGTACGCGCGGCCAGCGCCGCATGCACCTGATCCACCGGATCGGCCGCATCTACTGTCTCCCGCAACCCCAGCAGCGCGGCCAGCCGGGCGAACGCGGCCGACAGCACCGCCGGATCCGCGGCAGGCAGCTGCCAGATGAGCTGATACTCCTGCTGATGCCGATGCGCGTACTCCAGAGTCAGACTCGTCTTCCCAACCCCACCCAGCCCGTACACGGCGACGACCCCCGGCTGCGCACACCCCGACCCCAGCCGCGCCCGAACTTCGGCCACCACCTCATCCCGCCCGAGCAACCGCGGCGGCCGCGGCGGCAACTGCACAGGCCGCGTAGGCACCGGCGGCCGAGGCGGCAACCGCACATCCCCGGCGACATCAACATCCACATGCCCCACAGTCACCGCCGTGGCCTGATCCCCCGTCATCGCCACCCCCGGATTATCACCTCCCACCGCAATGGAACGTTCCACAACCCCACCCGGCCCGCTCGCGTCCCCGCCACCCGACCCGCCTGGCCCACCCGAACGAGGGTCGGCACCACTCGGGTCGCTCCCCGCACCAACGCCTTCCTTGACGGCTGGATCGGTCGTGTCCGTCGCGAGTAGGTGTGGGTCGGAAGCAGTTGCTGGGTCGGGGCCGCTTGCGTGGCCAAGGTGTCGTTCCGACGGGGGCGTCTCCACCTCGCCGGCCGGGTCACCCGCCTCGTGACGAGGCCGTACCACCTCCAGTGCACCCACCGTCAGCAGACCGGCGACTCCCAGCACGATGCTGATCAGGCTGTCCTGCTCGTCCAAGAAGACCAGCAAAGAGCCGCGCATCCCGAAGGCATCGGCGAAGACGTCGACCACCCCTGCCGCCACCAGAGTGAGCGACACCGGCGTAACCGCCCAGGCGATCAAGCGCCGGCGACGACGCCGCGCTGACCTGGAAGTTCGCCCCGAAGGTGAAGAACGCTTCACACTTCCAGAGTGACGCCCTCCTGTGAGGGCCGCCACCGGAAAGCCGTCATGCCCGGAATACGCCCCATACACGCGGAAATGCAAGAAGAGGGCTCCGACGCTGTGAAGCGTCGGAACCCTCCTCGAGAAAGATTGTCCGGCGGTGACCTACTCTCCCACACCCTCCCGAGTGCAGTACCATCGGCGCAGAGAAGCTTAACTTCCGGGTTCGGAATGTAACCGGGTGTTTCCTTCCCGCCATAACCGCCGTAACCCTCTGAAACACACAAACAACACACGCTGTTTGCTGCCTCAGAATTGCTTAGTGGACGCGAGCAACACACTCCAAACCCCATCGAGTGCGGCGCAGCTCTGGACCCGGCGAAGAGAACAGAACGCAGCACACACCCCACAGAGCAAAGAAGAGTTGCTTTGTGGTCAAGTCCTCGGCCTATTAGTACCGGTCAGCTCCACACGTTACCGTGCTTCCACCTCCGGCCTATCAACCCGGTCGTCTACCGGGAGCCTTACCCCTGTTACAGGTGGGAGACCTCATCTCAAGGCGAGCTTCCCGCTTAGATGCTTTCAGCGGTTATCCCTTCCGAACGTAGCCAACCAGCCGTGCACCTGGCGGTACAACTGGCACACCAGAGGTTCGTCCGTCCCGGTCCTCTCGTACTAGGGACAGCCCCTTTCAAGTCTCCTGCGCGCGCAGCGGATAGGGACCGAACTGTCTCGCGACGTTCTAAACCCAGCTCGCGTACCGCTTTAATGGGCGAACAGCCCAACCCTTGGGACCTACTCCAGCCCCAGGATGCGACGAGCCGACATCGAGGTGCCAAACCATCCCGTCGATATGGACTCTTGGGGAAGATCAGCCTGTTATCCCCGGGGTACCTTTTAGCCGTTGAGCGACACCGCTTCCACACGCCGATGCCGGATCACTAGTCCCAGCTTTCGCTCCTGCTCGACCCGTCAGTCTCACAGTCAAGCTCCCTTGTGCACTTACACTCAACACCTGATTGCCAACCAGGCTGAGGGAACCTTTGGGCGCCTCCGTTACCCTTTAGGAGGCAACCGCCCCAGTTAAACTACCCACCAGACACTGTCCCCGATCCGGATCACGGACCAGAGTTAGACGTTCAAAACGACCAGAGTGGTATTTCACCAATGACTCCACCCGAACTAGCGTCCGAGCTTCCCAGTCTCCCACCTATCCTACACAAGACGCTCCAAACGCCAATGTCAAGCTGTAGTGAAGGTCCCGGGGTCTTTCCGTCCTGCTGCGCGTAACGAGCATCTTTACTCGTAGTGCAATTTCGCCGGGTCTGCGGTTGAGACAGCGGGGAAGTCGTTACGCCATTCGTGCAGGTCGGAACTTACCCGACAAGGAATTTCGCTACCTTAGGATGGTTATAGTTACCACCGCCGTTTACCGGCGCTTAAGTTCTCACCTTCGCCCAGCCGAAGCTGAACTAAGCGGTCCCCTTAACGTTCCGGCACCGGGCAGGCGTCAGTCCGTATACATCGTCTTACGACTTCGCACGGACCTGTGTTTTTAGTAAACAGTCGCTTCCCCCTGGCCACTGCGGCCCCCACCAGCTCAGGATGCAAAACCCATCACCAGCAGAGGCCCCCCTTCTCCCGAAGTTACGGGGGCAATTTGCCGAGTTCCTTAACCACAGTTCACCCGATCGCCTTAGTATTCTCTACCTGACCACCTGAGTCGGTTTAGGGTACGGGCCGCCACAACACTCACTAGAGGCTTTTCTCGGCAGCATAGGATCATCCACTTCACCACAATCGGCTCGGCATCACATCTCAGGATACGTGTGAGGCGGATTTACCTACCTCACTCCCTACATGCTTACCCCAGGACAACCATCGCCTGGGCTGGACTACCTTCCTGCGTCACCCCATCGCTTACCTACTACCCGATCGGATCGAGCGTTCACTCTGACGGCCGTCCCGAAGGACAACCCGAGCTAAGGACTCTTAGCATCACGAGGTTCAGTATGGGCGCATTGAAGCGGGTACGGGAATATCAACCCGTTGTCCATCGACTACGCCTGTCGGCCTCGCCTTAGGTCCCGACTTACCCTGGGCGGATTAGCCTGGCCCAGGAACCCTTGGTCATCCGGCGCGAGGGTTTCTCACCCTCGATTCGCTACTCATGCCTGCATTCTCACTCGTGTACGCTCCACGGCTAGATCACTCTGCCGCTTCACCGCATACACGACGCTCCCCTACCCATCAACCCCCCTCGAAAGGAGAATCAATGCCACGACTTCGGCGGTGTACTTGAGCCCCGCTACATTGTCGGCGCGGAATCACTTGACCAGTGAGCTATTACGCACTCTTTCAAGGGTGGCTGCTTCTAAGCCAACCTCCTGGTTGTCTCTGCGACTCCACATCCTTTCCCACTTAGCACACGCTTAGGGGCCTTAGTCGGTGATCTGGGCTGTTTCCCTCTCGACTACGAACCTTATCGCCCGCAGTCTCACTGCCACGCTCTCACTTACCGGCATTCGGAGTTTGGCTGACGTCAGTAACCTTGTCGGGCCCATTAGCCATCCAGTGCTCTACCTCCGGCAAGAAACACGCAACGCTGCACCTAAATGCATTTCGGGGAGAACCAGCTATCACGGAGTTTGATTGGCCTTTCACCCCTACACACAGATCATCCCCCAGGTTTTCAACCCTGGTGGGTTCGGTCCTCCACCCAGTCTTACCTGAGCTTCAACCTGCCCATGCGTAGATCACTCCGCTTCGGGTCTACAGCATGCGACTCAAACGCCCTCTTCAGACTCGCTTTCGCTACGGCTCCCCCACACGGGTTAACCTCGCCACACACCATAACTCGCAGGCTCATTCTTCAAAAGGCACGCAGTCACATCACACACCAGCAAGCTGATGTAAGCTCCTACGGCTTGTAGGCACACGGTTTCAGGTACTATTTCACGACCCCTCACCGGGGCACTTTTCACCTTTCCCTCACGGTACTCGTGCACTATCGGTCATCAGGGAGTATTTAGGCTTACCAGGTGGTCCTGGCAGATTCACACAGGATTTCTCGGGCCCCGTGCTACTTGGGATCCCCTCAAACAGTCGACAAGGTTTCGCCTACCCGGCTCTCACGGTCTACGGCGCCCCTTCCCAGAGGCTTCGACTACCCCACCGATTTATCACTGTTCACAGTCCCGGCAGAGACTGTAAGAAGGTCCCACGACCCCGGACATGCAACGCCCGCCGGCTATCACACACGCCCGGTTTAGCCTCATCCGCTTTCGCTCACCACTACTCACGGAATCACTCTTGTTTTCTCTTCCTACGGGTACTGAGATGTTTCACTTCCCCGCGTTACCACCAACCGCCCTATACATTCAGGCGGAGGCAACACCACATGACTGGTGCTAGGTTTCCCCATTCGGACATCCCCGGATCAACGTCTGGTTGGCGACTCCCCGAGGCTTAACGCAGCCTCCCACGTCCTTCATCGGCTCCTGATGCCAAGGCATCCACCGTGTGCCCTAAAAAACTTGGCCACAAAGATGCTCGCGTCCACTATGCAAATCTCAAACAACAAACAGCAACCGGCTCCCACCCCGCAAACCGCGAGATGTTCACCGGCCCTGTACCGAGACAACGAGCGCATGCCCGTTTCCTCAGGACCCAACAGTGTGTTACAGACCCAGACCCGACCACCTGCGACCCCGTTCCCACTCCCGCATCCCCCGAAGGAGAGTGCGGACGGTACTTGCGGCCCGGCAACCCGGTCCGGCTGACTAGCCAGTGCTCCACTAGTGAGCTGTCACCCCACCACACGGTCGGTGGTGACGGGTGAGAGTGCTCCTTAGAAAGGAGGTGATCCAGCCGCACCTTCCGGTACGGCTACCTTGTTACGACTTCGTCCCAATCGCCAGCCCCACCTTCGACCGCTCCCCCCAGCAAGCTGGTTGGGCCACGGGCTTCGGGTGTTGCCGACTTTCGTGACGTGACGGGCGGTGTGTACAAGGCCCGGGAACGTATTCACCGCAGCGTTGCTGATCTGCGATTACTAGCGACTCCGACTTCATGGGGTCGAGTTGCAGACCCCAATCCGAACTGAGACCGGCTTTTAGGGATTCGCTCCGCCTCACGGCATCGCAACCCTCTGTACCGGCCATTGTAGCATGTTTGCAGCCCAAGACATAAGGGGCATGATGACTTGACGTCATCCCCACCTTCCTCCGAGTTGACCCCGGCAGTCCCCCATGAGTCCCCAACCACCAAAACGGTGTTGCTGGCAACATGGAGCAAGGGTTGCGCTCGTTGCGGGACTTAACCCAACATCTCACGACACGAGCTGACGACAGCCATGCACCACCTGTCACCCAGTCCGAAGAAGGATCTATCTCTAGACCTGTCCGGGTGATGTCAAACCTTGGTAAGGTTCTTCGCGTTGCGTCGAATTAAGCAACATGCTCCGCCGCTTGTGCGGGCCCCCGTCAATTCCTTTGAGTTTTAGCCTTGCGGCCGTACTCCCCAGGCGGGGCGCTTAATGCGTTAGCTCCGGCACGGAACCCGTGGAAGGGTCCCACACCTAGCGCCCAACGTTTACAGCGTGGACTACCAGGGTATCTAATCCTGTTCGCTCCCCACGCTTTCGCTCCTCAGCGTCAGGTAAGGCCCAGCAAGCCGCCTTCGCCACCGGTGTTCCTCCTGATATCTGCGCATTTCACCGCTACACCAGGAATTCCACTTGCCCCTACCTACCTCTAGCCGGCCCGTATCCACCGCAGACCCGCAGTTAAGCTGCGGGCTTTCACGGCAGACGCGACCAGCCACCTACGAGCTCTTTACGCCCAATAATTCCGGACAACGCTTGCGCCCTACGTATTACCGCGGCTGCTGGCACGTAGTTAGCCGGCGCTTCTTCTGCAGGTACACGTCAACTTCGTCCCTGCTGAAAGAGGTTTACAACCCGAAGGCCGTCATCCCCCACGCGGCGTCGCTGCGTCAGGCTTCCGCCCATTGCGCAATATTCCCCACTGCTGCCTCCCGTAGGAGTCTGGGCCGTGTCTCAGTCCCAGTGTGGCCGGTCGCCCTCTCAGGCCGGCTACCCGTCGTCGCCTTGGTAGGCCACTACCCCACCAACAAGCTGATAGGCCGCGAGCCCATCCCCAACCGAAAAACTTTCCACCACCACCCGATGCCAGGGGCGGTCATATCCGGTATTAGACCCAGTTTCCCGGGCTTATCCCAGAGTCAGGGGCAGGTTGCTCACGTGTTACTCACCCGTTCGCCGCTCGAGTACCCCGAAGGGCCTTTCCGCTCGACTTGCATGTGTTAAGCACGCCGCCAGCGTTCGTCCTGAGCCAGGATCAAACTCTCCAAACAATGTCTGGAAACAATCCCAACAAAAATCCATCAAGTACAAATGACTTGACGAGGTGTTGCATGAAAATCATGCACTGGCTTTTAACACACTGTTGAGTTCTCAAGAAACGGACGCGTACATCCGCACCGAAACCACTTCCGTGATCCCCGCTCGGAGGCGTTCACTCCGTTCGTTCTTCCGTTGTGTCTTAATTCTTTCAGCCGTTCAAGCCCCTGTCAAATTGACCGGACTCGCTCGACCTGCGGGAATTAAGCTCTGCCCCCTTTCGGAGACAACCCCTCAAACTTACCAGCCGTTTCGAGTGGACGCGCACGCCGCACCGAAGTGGTGGTGTCTGGAGGTGGCCCCGAGTGAGTCCGGCGATCACGCCGTCCCCGTGGGACTGGTGAACTCTATGTACGCCTCCGGGAACCGTCAAATCGATGGTTCGCGCACCCGCCACGGGTAGGAACCGGGCGTGCCAGATCGATCCGTGCCCAGGGCGCTCACCATCCTGGTGGGCGCCGCCGCCGCGGTGGTCGTGCTCTTCGGGGTCCGTGAGGTGGCCTCCATCGCCGGCCCCGTCGTGCTGGCCCTCGTGCTGGTCATCGCCGTCTCACCGGTGCGGGCCCGGCTCAGCGGCTGGAACGCCCCCGCCTGGGTGCAGGTGGCGGTGCCGTTCCTCATCGTGGTGCTCGTGCTGCTGGCCATGGTCGCGATCCTCACCATCTCGGCCACCGAGCTCGCCGCGCTGCTCCCGTCCTACACCGACCAGTTCGCACGCCTCCTCGCGGACGCCCAGCACTGGGCCGTCACCCACGGGCTCAGCAACGACATGCTCAGCAAGGCCCTGGAGGCGTTCGATCCCGGGCGGGTCCTGGGGCTGGCGCAGTATCTGCTCGGCAGTCTTATCGGCGTGTTGTCCGCGCTCTTCCTCATCGTGGTGCTGTTGCTGGCGATGTCGCTCGACGCGCCGGTGACCGCGCGCATTCTCGCCACCGGCGAAGGCGAACGGCCGCGGCTGGTGACGGCATTGGCCACGTTCGCCCACAAGACGAGGCGTTATCTGATCGTCTCCACTGTTTTCGGATTGATCAATGCGATTCTCGACATGGTCGCGCTTTCCCTGCTGGACGTGCCGCTGCCGTTGTTGTGGGGCGTGCTGGCGCTCATCGCCAATTACATCCCCAACATCGGATTCGTCATCGCGCTCCTGCCGCCGACGATGCTCGCCCTGCTGGACGGCGGGGTGCGGACGATGGCGCTCGTCATCGTGGCCTACATCGTCATCAACGTCGTCACGCAGTCGTTCATCCTGCCGAAATTCCTGGGGGACGCCGTCGGGCTGTCCACGACGATGACGTTCATCTCGCTGATCGTCTGGACTTTCGCCCTGGGGCCGCTCGGCGCGATTCTCGCCATTCCGCTGAGTCTGCTGACGCGGGCCCTGCTGATCGACAGCGACCCGAACGCGAAATGGGTGCAGGGCCTGGTGTCGGGCAAACTCCCCAGCGCAGGGGCAGGCAGCTGAGCGATGATTTCCTGCCGTGGCCGAGGTCTGTAATCTTCGACCGTTCCGCCGAGCCTGCCCGAGGAGCCCTGTGACCCACGACGAGAAGCCGTCCGATATGACGACCGGCCCCGGAGGCGTCTGGCCGCTGGTGCATGCCGAGCGGGCGGCCCTGGCGGCCGATCTGGCGGATCTGACCGAGGCGGAGTGGGCGACGCCGTCGCTGTGCGCCGGGTTGAGCGTGCGGGAGGTGCTGGCGCATCTCACCTCGTCGGCGAGCCTGAACGGCGTGCGCTGGCTGGCCGGCGTGATCCGGTGCCGGTTCGACTTCGACAAGCAGGTGGCGATGCGGCTGGCCGAGGAGCTGGGCGCGACCGGGGCGGAGACGCACGCGAGGTTCCGCCGCGTCGTCACGAGCACGACCAAGCCGCCGCTTCCCGTCCTGGCGCTGCTGGGCGAGACGATCGTGCACGGCGAGGACATCCGGCGGCCGCTGGGCCTGCGCCGCGCCTACCCGATCGGGACCCTCACCCGGGTGGCCGAGTATTACCAGGGCTCCGACCTCGTCGTCGCGGCGAAGAGACGGATCGCCGGTCTGCGGCTCGTCGCCGACGACGGCCCGTTCACCACTGGATCCGGACCGCTGGTGTCCGGCCGGACCCTGGCCTTGGTGATGGCCACGACCGGGCGTTCGGCGTACTGCGACGAATTGGACGGGGACGGTGTCGAGATCCTGCGGGAGCGGCGCGACATGAGGTGAGCTCAGGCCCGAGGGAGCCGCGATCCGTCAGATGAGGCGGCTCAGCTGGACGCCGCTCAGGCGCTTGACGTCGTTGGCGAGGTGGGCCTGGTCGGCGAAGCCGGCTCTGACCGCCACCTCCGCCGGCGGGACGCCCGTACGGGCCAGTCGGAGCGCGCGCTGGAAGCGGACGACGCGCTGGAGGGTCTTGGGCGCGTAGCCGAACGAGGTCACGCTGCGCCGTTGCAGCTGGCGTTCGCTGTAGCCGAGGTCCCAGGCCACCTGGGAGACCGAGCGCCCGCTGCCGAGGGCCGCGGCCATGGCGTGCGCGGCGGGGTCGGCGGGAGCCGCCGCCAGGCGTCTGCCGACGGCGGCCCGCATGACGCCGAGCCGCGCCTCCGCCTCCGCGACGCGCACCGCCAGGGGGTCGGTGGCGGAGGCCGGCCGGCGCAGGACAGGCGGCGCGGGCGGACGGTCCGGCAGGCCGAAGCCGGGGCTCTGCGGACGCCATCGCGGCAGAGGGGTGGGCGGCGGGTCGGTCAGGTCGGTGAGCAGGGCCTCGTGCCCTGGCAGGTCGGTGAGCGCGACGCGCTGGTCGCGCAGCTCGTGGAGGGGGACGCCGAAGAAGCCGCCGACCGCGCCGGGCCGGAAGCGGATGCCGACGAGGGTCTCGCCCGGCGCGACCGACGCGGGCATGGGGCCGGTGTCGGGACCGGCCACGAAGAGGCCGGAGGCGCCCCAGATGAGGTCGACGCAGGCGTCGGGGACCACGAGCTGGGTGAACGACGCCTCGCTGATCCGGTGCCAGCCGCAGGCGATGCGGTCGGCGAGGCCGGGGCCTGGGTGCCGTTCGGCGTACATGCCACCAACGTACGTGAGCCCTCTGACAGAAACCGGGTCAGGCGGTGAGTCTTCCGTACGCGCGCAGCGTCTTGAGCCGCTCCATCGTGATGTGGCCGCCCCATTCGTGCTCCAGGAGAGGCGTCCACATCGCCCAGTTCGCCGTCCAGCCCCCTTCCTCGGTCTGCGCGGCGAGGAGGGCGTCGAGGTGGGTGTCCAGGACGTCCTGCGGAAACAGCGGCAGCCGCAGCGGGGCGGGCGCGAAGTCCAGCGGGAAGTGCACGTGCCCGGACGCGGCCAGGTCGAGGGAGACGGCGGCGAGGAGGTCGTCGCGCACGCGCGCGAGCTCCGCCTCGGCCCGCTCCCGGTCGGGCACCCGGTCAAGGAACGTCACCACGGCACCGGCCTGGTAGGCGCCGGGCTCCTTGAGCGCGGCGATCCGCGACCAGCAGAACTCGGTGGCGGGGGCCAGCCAGGGATGGTCGACGCCGTGCTCGTGCAGGAGCGCGGCGAGCGCGGCGGTGGGGACGAGATCGCCGGGCGGCTCGTCGTCCGTCTGCCACCAGGGGGCGCGTGGCGTGTCCATGACGGACGGCAGCACCCACGGCACGCCGCCGTCGGGGGTGGTGATGGAGACGAGGTAGTCGCAGGCGGCGGTGACCATGGGCGAGTCGAACGCGTCGATCTCGTCCAGGATCCAGAACGCCACCTCGACGGGTTCCGGCTGACTGCCCGCGCCGCGCAGGTCGGGCTCCAGCGCGTTGCCGAACCCGCCGTCGGCGTTCTGGTAGCCGCGCAGCGCGTCGAGCACGCGCTCGCGCGGCCCGCCGCGGAACATCGCCTCGAAGCGCAGCCGGTCGATGAGCCTTCCGTGCAGGAGCAGGTACTGCTCGGCGCGGTCGAGTACGTCCATGTCGGCATCTCTTTCTGAGGTGGGGTACGCCGCGAAGCTATCCGAGGGCCCACGCCGGGCGATTGCAGAAACCGGACGTGCTTTATTGCGTTGCCCGCCGGAAGAGGCCCTGCCTACAGTGACCGGCATGTCATGCACATCCTGCTCCCCGGTGTTCACCCGCATCCGCCACAGCCGGGCTCTGGCCCGCTAGCGGACGCGACGACCTGAGCTGAGCGTCCGCAGGCGCGCCCAGGGCCCTCCGAGACCGACGAATCTCGAGGACCCGGAAGGGCAGTGCTGTGGCGCAGAACTACGCGCACGGAAACTATTCACACACCCAGCGGAAACAGGTCAGGAACGGCGGCGGAGGCCGTACGCCCGCGGATCGGGCGCGGCGCACGCTGTCGCAGAACTTCCTGGCCGACGATCACGCCGTCGAGCTGATGATCAAGGCCGCCGCGCCCAGGGGGCTGGTGCTGGAGCCCGGCTCCGGCCCTGGCGTGCTCACCCTGGCGCTGGCCGGGGCGGGCGCGCGGGTGATCGGTTACGAGATCGATCCGCGGCTGGCCGGCCGGCTGGCCTCCCGTACCCGCAGCGATCCCCGGATCGAGGTGGTGCGGGGCGACTTCACGGCCGCGCGGGCGCCGCGTGAGCCGTTCGCGGTGGTGGGGAACATCCCCTACGCGATCACGTCGCGGATCGTGGACTGGTGCCTGCGGGCGCCGGCCCTGACCTCGGCGACGCTGCTCACGCAGCGGGAGTACGCCCGCAAGCGCTCCGGCGACTACGGCCGGTGGAGCCTGGTCACGGTGGAGTCGTGGCCGTGGTTCTCCTGGCGGCTCGGCGACACGATCGGCAGGGAGAGCTTCAGGCCGGTGCCGTCGGTGGACTCGGCGATCCTGCGCGTGGAGCGCAGGCCGCGGCCGCTGGTGTCCGGCGGCCACTCCTACCGGGAGCTGGTCGAGCTGGGCTTCGGCGGGGTGGGCGGCTCGGTGCGGGCCTCGCTGAGGCTCCGGTACGACGGCGTGGACGCCGCGCTGGCGGCGGCCGGGGTGGCCCGCGACGCCGTCGTGGGCCACGTCCACCCCGACCAGTGGGTCACGCTGTGGGGGCGCCTATGCCGGTGAGCTGATCTTGGTGGTGGCCGACCGGCCCACTGAGGCGGCCAGTCCTGGGACCGTCGCGACGCGGCGGCCCCAGGGCATGGCCAGCGCGAGGATCGGCAGCAGCACGATGGAGGCCCGCGACCAGTACGTGTGCTGCAGCCACCACCCGCCGCTGTCGAACTGCGTCATGACGAGGTAGCCGTAGCCGGCCCAGATCGAGCAGCCCAGGATGGCCGCCCAGGCCCACTTGGCCGGCCTGGCGACCAGGAACGGCATGAACCACAGCAGGTACTGGGCGCCCAGCCGGGGCGTCAGGACCATGAAGACGAGCAGGATCGCCGTGGTCATGTCGATCGGGTCGGCCCGCCGCCAGTAGACGATGACGAGGACGACGGCGGCGTAGATGAGGTTGGTGCCGAACGAGGCCAGCTCGGGCCGCAGGTCCCAGCTGCCGCCGGTGAACCACGGGGTCCAGCCCCATTCGCCGACGATGGGCCGGATGTCGCGGATGGTGTCGATGACCGCGGGGATCTGGTTGAGCGAGGTGCCGGCGAAGACCGGGAGCGTCACCAGGAAGAAGATCGGCAGCAGGCCGGTGGTGAACAGCGCGGCCACGCGGGCGCGCAGGCTGGGCAGGAGCAGCAGCATGCCGGGGATCAGCCAGATCGGCCAGCTCTTGGCGCACAGCGCCAGGCCCATCAGCACGCCGGCCAGCGCGCCGCGCCGCAGCTGGGCGCGGTCGTCGTCGCCGGGCAGCAGGGCCCGGTGCAGCATGCCGCCGCGGCCGATCACGCGCGGGACGGAGCGCTTCACGCCGTACGCGGCCACGCCGGCCCGGACCTTGGCGACCACGTCGGTGACCATGCCGGGCCGGTCGGGGTCGCCGGGACCGCGGGCGACGACGAACGCGGCCACGCCGAACACGAGCGCCACGGGCTCCACCTGGCCGTGCACGGAGGCGACGAGCACGGCGATCGGGTTGAACGCGTACTGCAGGGCGCGCAGCGACGCCTTGGGCCCGCCGGCGAGCTTGGCGACCAGCGGGATGAGCACGATGTCGGCGACCACGGTGACCAGGCGCCCGGCGTATTCCCACGGGATGCCCAGCCAGAGCAGGATGCCGTAGACGTAGGGGATGGTCGGCAGGAAGTGCCAGCCGCCCTCGCTGGCCAGCACGGGGTCCTCGCCGCGCAGCACGGCCTCGCCCGCGGGCTTGAAGCTCTCCACGAAGTCGACGGGCTGCCAGGTGTCGATCGCCGAGGTGTACATGATGAGCACGCGTACGGCGACGCCCACGAGGATGGCGACGATCAGCGGAGGCCGCCAGTCACGCCACTGGGCGACGAGGGCGAGCACGACACCGGCTACGAGGACGATCCCCGTGAGAGCTGCGTAATCCATGGCGGCATCTAGCCTGCCGTACCCCGGACACTGCCGCCACCAGGGCTATCCGATTCTTATCCCCGACATGCCGACACGTATCCCGATACGACATCACCGTCTGTGTTGAACTTTTTCCATGGGGGGATCGCAGGTCAACCAGGCACTGGTCAGGCTCTACTTCGAGGTGAGAGATGGGCTGCGCGACCCGGTCGCGGCCTGGGCGAAACTCACAGGGAACTCACAGCAATACCAGCGGGCCAGGGGCGAGAGACGGGTGCCGCTGGACGACGGCACGGCGGCGGAGCTGGCGGCGGCGGCGATCGTCTGCACCGCCACCCGGCACGGGCCCGAGCGGGTGGCGGCGCTGGCGACGTCGCCGCTGGCAGGGGTGGTGGGCGGGCTCGGCGGCGCGGTGCTGACCGAGCATCCGTGCGCGCCCGAGCAGGTGCTGGGCCCGTGCTACACGGGGCCGGGGGCCGACGACTGGGCGCGGGCGGCGTACGTGCTGCTCTGGGGGGAGAACAACCGGCTCGTCCGGACGGCGGGAACCCCGTGGGTGATCGCCGGGCGGTACAAGGGGCAGAAGGTGGTCGCGATCGGCACGCATCCGACGCGGCTGTCGGACGAGACGCTCGTGGTCCGGCCGGGCACGGACGGGGCGCTGGCCATGGCGATGGGGCACGTGCTGCTCAAGGAGTTCTTCCTGGACCGCACGCCGTTCGACGGGCACGCCATGGAGCGTACGGATCTGCCGTACCTGGTGCGGCTGCGCGGGCGGGAGGACGCGTACGTGCCGGGCGAGCTGACCGGCGGGGCGTGCGGGCGGCTCAGCGTGTACGGCGGTGAGGCCGTCGAGGTGCTGCTGCCCCGCTTCGACGACGGGCCCGGGGTGCTGCGGCGCGGCGTGCCGGTGCTGCGTGACGGGGACGACCTGGTGACGACGGTGTTCGACCTGCTGCTCGCGGTCTACGGGGTGGCGCGGCCCGGGCTGCCGGGGGTGTGGCCGGCCGGATACGAGGACCGGGCGGAGCCGTACACGCCGGCCTGGCAGGAGGCGTACACGGGGGTGGCCGCGTCGCGGGCGCTGAAGACGGCGCGGGAGCTGGGGGTGACGGCGGAGAAGACCGGCGGGCGGTGCGTGATCGTGCCGGGGCGGCTGGAGACGCCGCACGCGGACACCGCCTACCGGGCGATGCTGGCCCTGCTGGTGCTCACCGGGTGCGGCGGCGGGTGGGCGCAGACGGGCGGGGCGGGGATCCCGCTGGTGCCGTACCTGTGCCTGCACGCGTGCGGCGAGGACCGTTCCGACGTGGGGGCGCTGAGCTGGGCGCTGGCGGAGGGGCTGTTCGCGCGCAGGACGGCGCGCTCGGTGCTGCTGGAGGCGGTGGCGGACGGCTGGCCGATGGCGCCGCCGCCCCGGGTGCTGGCGCTGCCGCGGCCGATCTATCCGCTGCCGCCGGAGGTGGACCTGCTCATCGGGCCGGACGAGCACTGCGACCTGTCGCCGCCGGAGCCCGGCCTGCTGGCCGAGGCGGTGGCCCGGCTGGCCGGGTCCCGCGCCCCGGCCGAACCGGGCGGGGCACGGGAGGAGCGGCGGATGCGGCTGCTGGTGGACCACGCCTGGATGCACGAGTACGGCGAGGCGCTGCCCACCTACCGGCCGCCGGGGCTGGGCCTGCCGCTCAAGCCGACCCAGCTCGTCCGGTTCGGCTGAAACCCGACTGAAGCCCAGCTGAGAGCCCGGCTGGGAGCCCGGCTGGGAGCCCGGCTCAGGTCCGGGTCTCAGCCGAGTCTGTCCAGGTAGGCGCGGTGGCTGCGGGAGAACTCGGTCCCGTTGAACCGGTCCCAGTTGATCGACCAGGCCATCAGGCCGCGCAGGTCCGGGTAGACGCCGCGCGGCCGGTACGTCCCGCAATTGCTCCCCTTGGTCAGGCAGTCGAGCGCCTTCTGCACCTCCGCGACGGTGGTGAACCCGTTGCCGGCGTTCACCGAGGCGGGCAGGCCGATGGCGACCTGGTCCTGGCGCAGCGGCGGGAACCTGTTGGCCGCGTCGCCCATGATCGGGAAGCCGGCCAGCAGCATGTCCGTCATCGCCACGTGGAAGTCGTGCCCGCCCATCGTGTGGTACTGGTCGTCGAGGCCCCTGATCGGCCCCGAGTTGTAGTCCTGCACGTGGAGCAGGGTCAGGTCGTCGCGCATGGCGTGGATGACGGGCAGGTAGGAGGCGGCCCTGCTGTCGGCCGCGCCGTTCGGCCCCGGGCCGTAGAACTGGTAGCCGAGCTGGACGAAGAACGTCTCGGGGGCCATGGTCAGCGTGAAGCGGGCGCCGTAGCGGCTCTTGAGCCTCTTGAGCGCGGCGATCAGGTTGACGACGACCGGCGTGGTCGGGCTGGCGAGGTTGGTGTCGCCGGGGTCGAGGTGGAGGGAGTGGCCCTCGAAGTCGATGTCGAGGCCGTCGAGGCCGTACCTGTCGATGATCGCGCCGACGGACTCGACGAACTTGTCGCGCGCGGCCGCGGTCGTGAGCTGGACCTGGCCGTTCTGGCCGCCGATCGAGATCAGCACCTTCTTGCCCGTGGCCTGCTTGGCCCTGATCGCGGCGATGAAGTCGGCCTCCGACTCGACGTTCGGGCACTCGGCGGCCGGGCACTGGCGGAATCTGATGTCACCCGAGGTGACGGAGGTGGGTTCGCCGAAGGCGAGGTTGATGACGTCCCATGCGTCGGGTACGTCGCTCATGCGGACGTAACCGGAGCCGTTGGCGAACGACGCGTGCAGGTAGCCCACGAGCACCCGCTTCGGCAGCCCGCCTCCCCCGCCGCCTCCGGCGGTCGTGGTGCCACTCGCCTCGGAGCCGTAGGGCGAGCAGTTGCCCGCGGCGTCGCAGGCGCGGACCTTGAAGCGGTACGTGGTGGCGGCGGCCAGGCCGGTCGCCTGGTGGCTGGTGCCCGTGACGGCGACGGGGGCGGCGTTGTCGCGGGAGAGCTCGTAGCGGGTCACGCCGACGTCGTCCGTCGAGGCGTTCCAGCTCAGGGAGAGGGAGGAGGAGGTGGCGCCGCCGACCGTCAGGTTGCCGGGGGTCGTCGGGGCCTGGGTGTCGGGGGTGCCGCCCGGGCCGTCGAGGACCACGTCGTCGGCCAGGTAGGGGCCCTGGCCGTACCAGCCGTTGAGGTGGATGGTGACCGACGTGACGCCGGCCCCGGTGGTGAAGGAGGTCTTGAGCTGGCCCCACTGGCCGCCGGGCGCGCCCCACGTGCTGGCGCTGACGCCCGTTCCGGTGGCGCCGAGGAAGACGTAGTCGCCCTGCACCCACGCGGACAGCTGGTACGTCGTGCCCGGTCTGACCGTGACGACCTGCTGGCATCGGGCGAAGTCGCTGCCCTGCGGGGTCGCGCGGAGCGCCCGCGCGCCGCCGTGCACCGGCGCGGACACGGCCTGCGCGTCCGACGGGCAGGTCCAGCCGTTCAGCCCGGACTCGAATCCGGGGTTGGCCAGGATGTTCGCGGCCGCCGCCGGGGCGGCCGGCAGGACGGTCAGTACGGTGGCGGGCAGGACGGTCAGAGCCGTGGCGAGCAGGACCGCTCGGAATCTCATGGAGGGTGTTCCTCACTGCGGCCCGCCCTCCGCGGGGAGGACGGGCCGCTCAGCGGGTCAGAAACCGGCGGTGGTGCGGGTGAACTCCCAGTCGGACTGGGCGATGCCGCTGCAGTTGGAGACGACTCCCCCGCCGGGGCAGGGCCGGTCGCGGTTGACCGCCCAGTAGGCGAGCCTGGTCAGCCCCCTCGCCCTGGCCCAGTCGCGGATCTGGGTCCAGGTGCCGGGCGTGGTCATCTCCTGCTGGTCGGACACGCCGTTCATGCCGGAGATGCCCATGTGCGCGTACGCCTGCGCGTCGTTCCAGCCGAACGCGCTCTTCAGTGCGTTCTTCAGGCCCTCGGAGGCGTTGACGGTGTCCTGGTAGATGTTCGGGCTGCCGAAGTCGAACGGCATGATCGTGTAATTGTCGATCGGCACGCCGAGCGCCCTGGACTGGTTGATGAGCCTGATGCCGTGGTTGTTGGGGCCCGTCCTGGAGGTGCCGAAGGTGACGACGACCTTGACGTTCGGGTTGTTCTGCTTGACGATCTTGAGCCCGTTCAGGATGCGGTCCTGGACGGTGTAGTTCTCGAACTCGTCGGTGTTCTCGATGTCGAAGTCCACGACGGCGGGGCCGACGGCGTTGATGACCTGCTGCACCGCGCCCGCGAACGCCTGCGGCGTGGAGCAGTTGGGGCCGAGCTTGTTGCCCTGCCAGCCGCCGAAGGAGATCTGGACGCTGCCGCCCTTCGACTTGATCGTGTTGATCGCCTGCTGGTCGGCGCCGCCGGTCAGCGGTCGGTTGCCGTCCCAGGCCGGGTTGCAGCCGCCGCTCGACAGGATGAACGCCATCGTGAACGACTTGACACCGGTCGCGTCCATGACCGCGCCCGGGTTGGGCGGGTTGCCCCAGCCCATGTAGAGGTAGGGGGCGCCGGCCATCTTGGTGGGGTTGTCGCCGCCGCCCCCGCCGCCCGCGGAGGTGGTCGCGGTGACGGAGTTGCTGACGCCGGACAGGTTCCCCGCCGCGTCGCGGGCGCGGACCGTGTAGGTGTAGCCGGTGCTCGCGGCGCGGCCGGTGTCGGTGTACGACGTGCCGGTCACGGTCGTGACCAGGCTGCCGCCGCGGTAGACGTTGTAGCCGGTGACGCCGACGTTGTCGGAGGAGGCGTTCCAGGCCAGCGAGACGCTGCTGGAGGTGACGCCGGTCGAGCGCAGGTTGCCGGGAACGGACGGCGCCGAGGTGTCGCCGCCGCCACCGCCGCCCGAGCCCTGCTTCCACAGGGCGGGCACGTTCGGCGGCTCCCAGCCGGGCTGGGAGGTGTGCGCCTGGAGGCACACGTAGTCGACGCCGTTGTAGGTGACGACCGCGCCGGTGGCGTAGGAGGTCCACGGGGCCCAGGCGGCGGCCAGCTGCTGGACCTGCGCGGTGTCGCCGTACGCCGCGGGTGCGCCGGAGGCCGGCCCGGCGCCGGTCAGCGCGAGGGCCAGGCCGGTCGCCAGGGCGGTCAGTCTGCTGCGAAGTCTCATGGCATTCCCTGGAGGTGGGGCTTGACGGTGCGGGAGAAGTTCCAGTTGTTGCTGGCGTCCCAGTTGATGGACCAGGTCATCGCGCCCCTGATGCCGGGGTAGGCGCGCGGTGGCACGAAGGTCCCGCAGCTGGTGCGCTTGGCCAGGCAGTCGAGCGCCTGGTTGACGAGCGACGGGGAGACGATGCCGCCGCCCGCGGCGCCGGGCCCGGCGGGCAGGCCGAGCGAGACCTGGTCGGGGCGCAGTCCGTTCTCCAGCTGGATGCAGGCCAGCGCGGTCATGAAGTTGACCGAGCCCTGCCCGTACGCCTGGGCCTGGTCGCAGCCGAGCATGGAGCCGGAGTTGTAGAACTGGGTGTGGACGACCGTGAGGATGTCCTTGATGGACAGGGCGAGCTTGAAGTACTCCATCCCGGTCGTCTGCATGTCGATGGTCTGCGGAGCCATCGTGATGATCAGGTCGGCGCCTGCCTTGGCGCGCAGCGACCGCAGGGCCTGGGCCATGTAGGTGGCGTTGAGGCCGTTCTCCAGGTCGATGTCCACGCCGTCGAAGCCGTACGAGCGCATGATCGCGTACACGGTGTCGGCGAACCTGGTCGCCGCCGCCGCGTCGGCCACCTGCACGCGCCCGGCCTCGCCGCCGACCGAGAGGATGACCTTCTTGCCGCGCTGGTGCAGGGCCTGCACGTCGGCCTTGAACTGGGCGTCGGTGTAGCCGCCGACCGCCGAGGCCAGCCCCGGGTCGACGGAGAAGACGACCTCTCCCGCCGTCGCGGTGGCCTCGCCGAACGCGACCGCGATGAGGTCGTACTCGTTGGGCACGGCGGAGAGCTTGAGCTCGACGGCCGGGTTGACGAAGTTGTGCCAGTAGCCGGTGAGAAAGTGCTTGGGCAGGGTTCCGCCGCCGCCGGTGCAGCCGGTGGTGGTGGCGGTGGCGTCCCGTCCCGGCGACTCGCCCTGGGCGTTGTACGCCTTGACCGTGTAGGTGTGGGTCTCGCAGGTGCCGAGCCCGCCGATCGTGGCGCTGGTGCCCGTGACCGTGGCCTTGACTGTCGTGCCTTCATAGACGCGGTAGCCGGTCACCGTGCCGCTCGCGGCGCCCCAGCTGAGCGCGATGGAGTCGGCCGTCGCGGTGGCCGACGGCGTGCCCGGCGCGCCGGGTGCGCCCGGTGTGGAGCCGCCGCCCCCGCAGGCGGCGCCGTTCAGCGTGCAGCCGGTGATACCGGGGAAGTTGCCGGGGGCGCCGTTGAAGCCGAAGCTCACGCTGGCGCCGGGAGCCAGCGGGGAGGCCCAGCTCGGGTTGGTGAACGTGTAGTGCTGTCCGCCGCGGGTCATGACCGCGTCCCACGCGGAGGGGATCGAGAAGCCCTGGGGGACGTCGAACTGGACGTTCCAGCCGCTCATGGGGGTGGTGGTGCCGTTGGTGACGGTGACTCTGCCCTCGAAGCCCGAGCCCCAGTCGGAGACCTTGGTGAAGGTGGCCGTGGCGGTGGCGGCCTGGGCCGGCAGGGCTTGGAGACAGAGTGCGGCGGTGGTGAGCGACAGGAGAATCGCGCGTAATCTCACGGGGTTCTTCCTTCGGGGGGTGTGCGTGCCGTACGGCTTGCACCGGGGGGTGAGAGCGCAAGCCGTACGGCACGGCCCGTGGAGGTGAACACGGGCCTTTCGGGGGGTGTCTGCGCGAGTAACCTTGCTGCGGATGTCAGGTTTTGTCCGATTGAAGATTACTTTTAGGAAAGTTTACTAAGAGTTGTCGTGATCGTAGCTTTGACAGTCCGTCCTTACAAGACCCAAAAAGACTCCGCCGCACGGGACCGAAATCCCGTGCGGCGGAGTGGGTGATGGCGGGTGCTCCGGGTGCTCGTTCCGTTACGGCTGCTGGGTGATCCTGACGTCGTCCACGCCGGCCTCGACCAGGGAGGCGCCCGAGGCGTCGGCGGCGTCGATGACGATGCGGACGGTCTGGCCGGCGAACGCGTTCAGGCTCGCCGTGGCCGTGGCCCAGGCGCCGTTGCGGTTACTGGCCGCGCCGGCCTGGTTGAGCACGGTGGCCGTGGTGCCGCCCACGACGCGGACCCGGAAGTAGTCGGCGCTGCTCGAATTCGAGCCGTGCGCCAGGTACCAGGACAGCGACAGGTTCAGCGCGCCCGTCGAGGGGAGCGTGATCGGTGGCGACTGGATCGAGGTGACGCCGCCGTCGATGTCGTAGTCGCCCGCGGACGAGCCTGCCAGGCGGCCGGTGACCAGGTCGTTCGTCCCGCTGACCGTGGTGCCGAGCTGCTTGGCGCCGCTGGAGGTGGTCGCCGCGGGATCGCCGCGTTCCCACACGCCCGTGGTGGCCGTGTCGGCGCCGTCCGGGTTGACCGTCCAGCCGGTCGCCGTCTCGAACGTGTCGGAGTAGACGGTCACCGGCGGGGTGCCGGTGCCGCAGTACTGGGCCTCCTTGCCGATGATGCGGTAGACGCAGTCCGAGTACTCGAGGAAGCGCAGGACCGCCTCCCTGTTACGGGTCGTCTGGGGCACGATCTGCTCGTCCGGCGGGTAGAAGCCGGGGCTGGAGCCGGTCGGGTACATCTCGAAGGTGAAGCTGAAGATCTTGTAGACACCCCACAGCCAGTCGTCGATGGTGCCGTCGGTGATGTAGAGATCGCTGGCCTGCTGCGGCGTGTAGCTGTTGGTCGAGGCCATGTTCTGGCCCAGGGTGGCGTGGGCGTCGCGGTCGTCCGCGGTCAGGCCGGGCGCGGTGTCGTTGAAGGTGTAGCCGTAGGGCCACAGGACGAGTTCGCTGTAGGTGTGCCAGTCGATGTGCGCCTTGATCTGCTGGACGCCGCCGACCACCCGGCCGCGGACCCAGTCGGCCGCCGCCTTGACCTCGGGCGCCGACTCGGCGTTCGCGCCACGGTAGGTCTCGCTGGAGGTCGATCCGGACGAGCCGCCGCAGCAGCCCCAGTTGTAGGCCCAGTTGCGGTTCAGGTCGGTGCCGACCGCCGAGGAGCCGGAGTTGGGCTGGCGGTTCTTGCGCCAGGAGCGGTAGCTGCCGGTGGCGATGTCGTACTCGCCGCCGTCCGGGTTGAGGTCCGGCATGATCCAGATCTCCCTGGTGTTCACCAGGTTCGTGATCCGCGCGTCGGTGCCGTAGCCGTCGGCCAGCAGGCGCATGATGTAGAGCGCCATCTCGACCGTGAGGTGCTCGCGCGCGTGCTGGTGCGCGGTGAACAGCACCTCGGGCTCGTTCTCGTCGGTGCCCACGTTGTCGCTGATCTTGACCAGGCGCAACTGCCTGCCCTCGTACGAGGTGCCGTAGTTGCTCTGGCTGACGATGCCCGGATGGGCCGCGACGATGGCGTTGATCTCCGCGTTCATCTCGGCGTAGTTGTGGTACGCGGAGTCCGCCGGCGGGAAGTCAAACCCGTCGACGGACGGGGGTGTCGGGCGCGGCTCCTCCGACACCCGGTAGCCCAGCCGCCTGATCGCGGAGACCTCGGCTTCCGTGGCCGTGACCAGGACCGAGTCCTTGGCCACCTCTTCGATGGCGGCGCCGGTCGCCGCCACGGAGCTGCGCTGCTGCGCGTTCACCGGGCCCGCCACCCGGTACTGCTTGTTCGGCGGCGGCTCGGCGGCGGCGCCCGCCCCGGTCATGCCGGTCAGGCCGACCAGGCTGAGGGCTGCCAGCAGGATGACTAAACGGCGTTTCACCTCGTCCTCCCCAGGCGCTCGGGCTCGGGTGTCAACCGGCGCCTGAACGAAGAGTGATGACGTTGGTTGCCGTAGGAAAGGCCCAAATTTCTGGACATGTGTTGATCTGCGGGGCTACGGCCTGACAGCGGCTGACAGGTGCGTAACAGGCGGATGCCAGCGCGGCCCGGCACCGTAACCGGCATGAAGTACGCGATCGAAGCCGAAGGCCTGGTCAAAAGGTACGGCGGCAAGGCCGCCCTGGACGGCGTCGACCTGGCGGTCAGGACCGGCACGGTGCTCGGCGTCCTCGGGCCCAACGGCGCGGGCAAGACCACCGCCGTGCGTGTCCTGGCCACCCTCGTCGTCCCCGACGCCGGCCGGGCCGTGGTCGGCGGCCACGACGTCGTCCGCCGGCCTGCCCGGGTGCGCGAGCTGATCGGGCTGACCGGCCAGTACGCCTCCGTGGACGAGCAGCTCACCGGCACCCAGAACCTGCTGCTCATCGGCCGCCTGCTCGGCCTGTCCAGAGCGGCGGCCAGAGCCAGAGCCGCGGCACTGCTGGCCCGCTTCGGCCTGGAGGAGGCGGCCGGCCGGCCGGTCGGCGGCTACTCGGGCGGCATGCGCCGCCGCGTCGACCTGGCCGCGAGCCTCGTCGGCGACCCGCGGGTGCTGTTCCTCGACGAGCCCACCACCGGCCTGGACCCGCACGCCCGCGGCGAGCTGTGGGAGGTGGTCAAGGAGCTGACCGCGAGCGGGGTGACGGTGCTGCTGACCACCCAATACCTGGAGGAGGCCGACCAGCTCGCCGACGACCTGCTCGTCATCGACCGGGGCCGGGTGGCCGCCTCGGGCACGCCCGCCGAGCTCAAGGCGCTGGCGGGCGGGCACCGGCTCGACGTCAGGCCGCTGCACGCCGCCGACCTGGAGAAGGCCGAGCGGGTCCTCGGCGTGCGGGCCGCCGGCGGTCTGCTGAGCGTCCCTGTGCACGACCTGGCCGTGCCGCCCGCCCTGCTGCGGCGGCTCGACGACGCGGGGGTGGTGCTCGCCGAGCACGCGCTGCGGCTGCCGTCCCTGGACGACGTCTTCCTCACCCTGACCGGAGAGCCGCGAACCCCGGGCGAAGAGACCCCCGCCCCGACCGGAGAGGGCCGAACCGCGACCGGAGAGACCCGGATTCTGACTGGGGAGGGCCCAACTCCGACTGGAGAGGCCCGGATTCTGACTGGAGAGGGCCGATGATCACCGCACTGTCCCAAGGGCTCACGCTGGCCTGGCGCAGCCTGATCCCGCTGAAGAACAACCCCGGGCAGTTCGCCGGACTGCTCTTCCAGCCCGTTTTCATGATCGTCATCTTCGTCTACCTGTTCGGCGGCGCGGCCGGCGGGGATCGGGCGGACGCGGTGGCGTACATGCTGCCCGGCGTCCTCGTCCAGGTGTCGCTGATGGCCACCATCAGCACCGGAATGAACCTGGCCACCGACATCGGCAACGGCGTGTTCGACCGGTTCAGGACGATGCCGATCGCCCGGTCGGCGCCGCTGACGGGCCGCGTCCTGGCCGACCTCCTCACGTTGCTCATCACGGTCGCGATGTCGCTGGCCGTCGGGTACGCCGTCGGATTCCGCGTCACCACCGATCCGCTCAGCGCGCTGGCCGGGATCGGCCTCGTCCTGGTCATGGCCCTGGCGCTGAGCTGGGGCTCGGCCT
This sequence comes from Nonomuraea fuscirosea, assembly GCF_035917475.1. NCBI lineage: Bacteria > Bacillati > Actinomycetota > Actinomycetes > Streptosporangiales > Streptosporangiaceae > Nonomuraea > Nonomuraea fuscirosea. The sequence continues at coordinate 8,082,001 of NZ_CP109074.1, forward strand.
GGATCGGGCTGGTGGCCAAGTCGGTCACCTCGATGCAGGGCATGGCCACCGCCGTCCTGCTGCCGCTCACGTTCGGCAGCAGCGCCTTCGTGCCCGCCGGCGACATGCCCGGCTGGCTGAGCTGGTGGATGGGCGTCAACCCGGTCTCGCACCTGGCCGGCGCCCTGCGCGGGCTCCTGGGCGGCGGGCTGGGGGCGGCCGACGTGTGGATCACGCTCGGCTGGACGGCGGCACTGCTCGTCCTCTTCGTCCCGCTCGCCCTCCGCGCCTACAACAGGCGGATCCGCTGATCAGCTCTCCGTACCTGCAACAGGCGAATCCGCTGATCAGCCCTTCGTGCCGCAACACGCGAATCCGCTGATCAGCCCACCATCGCGGCCAGCTCCCGCTGGGACATGGCCGCGCCGTGGGCGAAGCACTCGGCGAAACATGCCTCGCCCAGCGCGGCCCTGGCCGCGCGCGTCCCCTCCGCGGTCTCGGGCAGGTCGTCGGGCGGCTCGATCGCCGCCGCGGCCCCGAACAGCACCGCCGCCCGCTCCTGGTCGCCCCGTGCCTGCTCGGCCAGCCCGAACCCGGCCAGCACCGCCGACAGCAGCGGCCGGTCCTGGTCGCGCCGGCCGAGCGCCTTCAGGGCGGCGCGGTGCTGCTCCATGGCCGCCTCCACGTCGCCGCTCAGCGCCAGCGCCCGGCCGTAGGAGGTGTGCAGCATGACGGTGAACGGCACGACCGGCACGACCTCGGGCAGCAGCTCGAACAGGCTCCGGTAGCGGGCCAGCGCCTCGTCCACGGCTCCGCGGCGGCAGGCGTGCAGGGCCTCGGTCTGGCCGAGCAGCAACCGCGCGTACGCGGCCGTCTCGCCGTCCACTCCCGCCCTGGCCCTGGCCAGGTCCGCGCCCGCCCCGTCCAGGTCGCCTCCCCTGGCGCGCAGGTCCGCCAGCCTGACCAGCGAGTAGATCGCCTCGTCGCCGCTGACCCACGCGCCGGTCAGCGACCGCGTACCGGCGATCAGGTCATCGGTCGGGGCTCCGCGGGCCGCCCGCAGCTCGGCCAGGCCCAGCAGCGCCTCGTTCAGGCCCCAGCGGTCGCCGAGCTTCCTGAACCCGGCCACCGCCCGTTCCAGCTTCTCCTCGGAACGGGCCGGGCCGCCGACCATGAGCGCCGAACTGGCCAGCCAGAGATCGTCGCCGGCCGCGTACGAGTCGAGCAGTTCGGTGGCGCGCTCGTCGAACCCGGCCATGGCCGCCATGACGGCCCGGCCCAGCCGCAGCAGCGGATGCACGGGACCCTCCCGCTCCGCCGCCTCGATCAGCCGCTCGGTCGACTCCCACAGCTCGATCAGGCCGTCCCCGTCGTCGCTCAGCTCGCCGAGCCTGTCCACTCCGCAGGCGAACGCGCAGGCCGCGTACGCCTCGGCCAGGCCGGGCGGCGGCGTGTCACCCGCCAGCTCCAGCACCTGGGCGGCCCACGCCGCGCTCTCCCCGCGATAGCCGCACATCCACCAGTACCAGCTCAGCCCCGCGCACAGCCGCAGCGCCAGCTCGGTGTCCCGCACGTCGAGCGCCCAGCGCAGCGCCGCGGCGAAGGCGTCGCGCTCGGCGGCCAGCCGCTCGACCCAGCCGATCTGCGCGTCCGTCCGCAACTCGGGGGTGGCGCGCTCGACCAGGTCACGCAGGTACGCGGCATGCCGCCGCCGGTAGGCGCTCGCCTCGCCCGACTCCTCCAGCCGTTCGAGCGCGTAGGCCCTGATCGTCTCCAGCATCGAATAACGGCCCTCGGACGAGACCTGGACCAGCGACTTGTCCGCCAGCGCGCCCAGCACGCCGGCCGTACCCGCACACACCTGCTCGACCGCCTCCAGCGTCGCCCCGCCCGCGAACACGCCCAGCCGCCCGGCCAGCGCCCGTTCCTCGTCGTCGAGCAGCTCCCAGCTCCACTCGACCACGGCCCTCAGCGTCTGCTGGCGCGGCAGCGCGGTCCTGCTGCCGCCGGTGAGCAGCCGGAACCGGTCGTCGATCCGGTCGGCCAGCTGCCCGGGGGTCATGGTCCGCAGCCGCGCCGCCGCCAGCTCGATGGCCAGCGGCATCCCGTCCAGCCTGCGGCACAACGCCACCACGGCGGCCACGTTCGCCGCGTCGAGGGCGAACCCCGGCCTCGCGGCGGTGGCCCGGTCGAGCAGCAGCCTCACGGACGGGTACGCGCCGGCCGCCTCGGCATCGGCGCCGGGCGGCGGCGCTTCGAGCGGCGGCACCGGGGCCAGGTGCTCGCCGGGCACGCTCAACGGCTCCCTGCTGGTGGCCAGCACGCGCAGCTCCGGGCACTCCGTGAGCAGCCGCTCGGCCAGCACGGCGGCGGTCTCGACGAGGTGCTCGCAGTTGTCCAGGACGAGCAGCGCCCGCCGCCCCGCCAGCGCCGCGGCGACGGCCGCGACGGGGTCCTCCTCCACTGATCCCCCGTAGCGGGGCCGATCCTCCCGCAGGCCGAGCGCGCCCAGCAGCACCCCCGCCACATCTTCCGGCTCACCGGCCGAGGCCAGCTCCACCATCCACACGCCGTCGAGCCCGCCGGCGCCCATTCGCAGCGCGACCTCGGTCGCCAGCCTGGTCTTGCCCGCACCGCCCGGCCCGACGAGCGTCACCAGCCTGGCCTCGGCGAGCAGGCCGGACAGCTGCTCCAGCTCCGTTTCCCGCCCGATCAGCCTGGTACGCGGAACCCGAACGTTGCCCGCACTCCCCACCACGCCACCCGCACGGACGGCCCTCGCCTGAAGGTTCCCCGAACCGACGCCACCGAACGGCCCGACAACGGCTCCGGAGACGACGGCGAGATGAGCGGCACGCAGCTCATCACCCGGATCGACCCCGAGCTCATCGGCCAGCGTCCGACGGGTCCGCTCGTACAGCTCCAGCGCTTCGGCCTGCCGTCCTGACGCGGCCAGTGCCCTCATGGCCAGCGCGCACAGCCGCTCGCGCAGCGGGTGCGCCGCCACCTCCGCGCTCAGGTCGACCGGCAGCCCGGCCGCCAGCCGCTGCCCGGCCCGCGTCTCGACGGCGGCCAGCCGCTCCTCCTCCAGCCGGGCGGCCACGTTCGCCAGCCGGGGCACGGCGAGCAGATCGGCCAGTGCGGGCCCCCGCCACAGCTCCAGCCCCTCCCCGGCCCCCGCCGTACGCCGGAACAGCAGCGCGTCCACATTCTCGGCCCGCACGCTCAGCGCGTAACCACCCGGTCTGCTCTCCACCACGTCGTACGGCCGCAACGCCGCCCGCAGCCGCTTGACCAGCGTCTGCAACGCGTTGGGCCCGTTGACGGGCGGATCGTCCGGCCACAGGGTGTCGATCAGCCGCTCGGAGGTGACGGTGTGCCCGGCTTCGAGCGCCAGCAGGGCCAGCAACGCCCGCAGCCGCAACCCTTTGACGGCGATCGGTCCTCCGTCGCCATCGACCTCCAGGGGACCCAAGATGGATATCCGCACATGTCACATTCTGCCGTGCCACTTCCACCACCTGGCACGCGACCTTTCTTACACCCGGTTGAATAATCCTTCTACTTGACCCTGTGGACGAACATGAGAACGACAAGAATTCGTCAAAAGGGCGCGCCGAATCGCGATAACGTCCCCGCATGCCAACCGCACAACACGAAGGGCTCCACCGCATATTCCGCGACAATCCGGAGCTATACACTCGTGCATTCGAGATGATCGATATAAAATTGCCCGTTCCGCAGGAGATCGCCGTCATAGATACGGACATGACGGAAATTCTCCCCATCGATCGAAAAGCCGACACGGTGGTGATGTTCCTCCTCGAACAGGAGGAAAGGCACATCATCATCACCGAGGCACAGCTCCGCGAAAGCGAGCAAAAGGTATCCTCCTGGGCCCACTACATCAGCTACGCGCACAGCGAGTACAAGTGTCCAGTGACACTCATGGTGACCTGCGCGGACACCGGAACGGCGACCTGGGCTCGTAAGGCACACCCCATCGGACTCGTGGACCACCCTTCCCTGGTCGTCAGTCCGATCGTGTTCGGCCCCGACAACGTCAAGGCGATCACCGACCCGGAGGAGGCGACCGAGAACGTGGTTCTGACCATGTTCTCAGCCTTCTGCCACGTAGAGTCGCCGGAGGTGAATGACATACTGAAGGCCCTGGACCACGCCCTGCACAAGGTCGACCAGGAGACAGCCGAAGCACTCGCCGACCAAACGGAACTAGGCCTCGGAAAGACCAAAGCCAAACACGCCTGGAGGAAGTTCATGCACGCAAGCGCCTACCGATTCAGGTCAGAGTCCGCACGAGAGCACTTCGCCGAAGTCGAGGCCAAGGGCGAGGCAAGGGGCGAGGCGAAATCCATACTGAGGATCCTCGACAAGCGGGGCATCCCAACGGACCAGGCGTTCCGTGACAAAATTATGGAAACCACCGACATCGCCCTGCTCGAAGACTGGATCGATCGGGCCCTCGACGTCACCACCGCCGAAGACATCTTCGAGTAGCACCACCGGCCTGGATCAACGCCCCAACCGTGCCTGCCACCAGGCCCCCACCACGCCCCCTCCCATTGATCCAGGCCCCATCAGGCACCAACGCACAAGACGGACCCGGAGGAACTTCATGCACCCAGGCGCCTTCCTCTTCAGATCTGAGTCCGGACAGGTGTACCTCGCCGATGTTGTCGCCAGCGCCTTCGCAACAGGCTATGCGACGAGTTACACGAGGTATTTTCCGGAGGATTACGAGAAGGCTTATGCAAAAGGCTACGCGAGGGGCTATGCGAGATTCGTGCTGAGAGCCCTTGAGAAGCGGCGCATCCCCATCGATGAGCCCGTCCGTGACAAGATCATGAAAACCACCGACCTCGCCCTCCTCGAAGACTGGCTCACGCGTACCGTCCACGCCATCACCCTCGAAGAGGTCTTCGAGGAGGAGGCACCAGACGGCACTCCCTCCCCCGACGTCACGAAGTAAGGACCTCCGCGAGGCGTTCGACCAGTTCGTCCGCGCCCGTCTCCATCGGGTGCCAGAGCACGTGGTCGGCGCCCAACTCCCGGGCCTGCACCAGGTCCCCGGCCACCTGCTCCGGTGAGCCGGTCATCGGGGCGCGGTCGGTCAGGGGGCGGTCCGTGACGGGGCCGTTGACCTGGAAGACCAGCGGGCCCGGACCCTTGCCGTACGCCTCCACGGCCTGCCTGGCCTGGTCCCAGTCGAACACCACCACCACGATCCCCATCCCGAGTGCCGCCGCGCGCTCGATCGCCGCCGGAGCCCCGACGCCGGCCAGCAGGGTGAGGCCGGACGGTGAGGGCTTCGGGCCGATGTCGGCCTCCGGGATCGAGTAGAAGCGGCCGGAGAAGCTCACCGGGTCAGGGCCCCAGCACGCCTGCATGGCCTGGACGTGCTCCGCGAAGCCGGCCCCGCGCCGCTTCACGGGCACCCCGGCCGCCTCGAACTCCTGCTCCATCCAGCCCTGCCCGAGCCCGATCATGGCCCGGCCGCCGCTGAGCCGGTCGAGGGTGGCCAGCCGCTTGGCCAGGACGACGGGGTTGTGGAACAGCGCGTCGACGACGCTCGTGCCGAGGCGGATCGTGCTGGTCCTGGCCGCCACGTACGCCAGCGTCTCCAGCGGATCGAGGACGCTGCCGTAGGAGTCGGGCAGCGGCACCGGCTGGTCCATGCCGAGCATGCGTGCCTGGGCGGGGCGCAGCAGCCGTTCGAAGGTCCATACCGCGCCGAGGCCCGCCTGCTCGGCCGTCTGCGCCACGCGGGCGATGTGCTCAGGGTCGACGTCGCCGCCGGTGACGGGGAGGCCCATTCCGAGATCCATTGCGTGCTCCTTTCCCTGTGTGCCCATGTTGACCGGTGGGCGGCAGGAAAGTCATCGCTCCTCACGCGCTACCGTGATTTGTCACCAGTTCTTCTGCGGGAGCAAGCGGCATGTTCTTCGGCATCATGGATTTCTGGGCTTACGTGGTCGGCGCTTTTCTGATCATCCTGCTGCCCGGCCCGAACTCCCTGTACGTCCTGTCCCTCGCCGCCCGGCGCGGCGTCCGTCAGGGATACCGTGCGGCGGCGGGCGTGTTCGTCGGGGACACCGTGCTGATGGTCCTGTCCGCCGCCGGGGCCGCGTCCCTCCTGCGGGCCAATCCGCCGTTGTTCGCGATCGTCAAGTACGCGGGCGCGGCATACCTGGCCTGGATCGGGTTCCAGATGATCCGAGGGGCCTGGAGCGCTTGGCGGGCACTACCGGCCGCGGGGACGGAGGCGAAGGCGGGGGCGCAGGCGGCGACGGCCGATCAGGCGCAGGCCGCGGTGACGGAGGAGGAGCTCAGGGCGCGGCCGTTCCGTAAGGCGCTGGCCATCAGTCTGCTGAACCCGAAGGCGATCCTGTTCTTCGTCTCGTTCTTCGTCCAGTTCGTGGACCCGGCCTACGGCAACCCGGCGCTGTCGTTCCTCATCCTGGGCGCGGTCATCCAGATCTTCAGCTTCCTCTACCTGACGGCCCTCATCTTCGGCGGCACGTACCTGGCCCGGCAGTTCCGCCGCCACAGCCGGCTGAGCGCCGGGCTGACCTCCGGCGTGGGCGTCGTCTTCCTGGGATTCGGCGCGAAACTGGCCACCACGTCACTCGGATGAAAGACGCATTCAAGGCGTATCTGTTTTCGTGGACACAGATGGAACGAGTACAAAGAGGCAGTCCCACCTTCTTGCCTCGGGTACGGTAGGCCACCGGCGTGCTTCCCGGGACAACGGCGATGACGCCTCGGTGACATCCAGCCATCCATCTGGAAAGCCTGGTCCCCCGAAGCCCGGGTAGACGTCGATCGTCGGCCTATCTGCGGAGCAACCTTGAACCATCCACAGGTCACTCTTCCACGCCTCACCGCGCTCGCCCGGCAGGCCGCTCCCCGGCTGCTGGAGGGCGTGGTGGCCCCCCTCGCCGTGTTCTACCTCGCCATGGTCGTCCTCGGCTTCAAGTGGGCCCTCGCCCTGACCGTCGCCTGGGTCTACCTCGGGGTGGCCTGGCGGCTGGTCAGGCGGGTCAAGGTGCCCGCCACGATGTACCTGGCCGCATTCGCGATCACCATCAGGGCGGTCGTGGCGTTCTGGACCGGCACCTGGATGTGGTTCTTCATCCAGCCCGAGATGGGCACGATCTGCATCAGCATGGCCTTCCTCGCCTCCGTGCGGCTGAACCGGCCGCTGGTGCAGAAGCTGACGCTCGACTACATCCATCTGCCGTCGGCGGTGCTCAAGCACGAGCGGGTACGCAGGTTCTTCGCCAGGATCACGCTGCTGTGGGCGTTCGTGCTGCTGATGAACTCGACGCTGAGCATCTTCCTCGCGGTCTACGAGTCGCTGGGCGGCTCGCTGGCCGGCTTCATGATCATGCGTACGTCAGCGGTGGCCGTGATCAGCGGTGCTGCGATCACGTTCTCCGTGCTGGCGTTCAAGCGACTGCTGCACCGGCTGCACGTCTCGCACGCCTGACCGTTCCACCAGCAGGAACGCCCCGCACATCCCCATGACCAGCCCGGTCAGCATGCCGAACAGGTCCACCAGGCCGCCCGCGCCGCCCGCCGAGAGCGGCCCGCCGACGGACTTGACGATCATCAGGTAGAGGCCCCAGCCGAACAGCGTGCCCGAGCCGAGCCAGACGAGCACGAGCGGCCGCCAGAACGGGCCGCCGCCGCGCCGCCGTACGACCGCCACGAGCGCGACGGCTCCGGCGATGGCGAGCAGCCCCTTCAGCCCTTCCTGGACGAGCACCGCCGCGTCCGCGCCGAACGCCTCCACGAGCTTCGCCGCGCCGATCGCCACGGCCACCGGCAGCGCGCCCCAGGCGACGACCTCCTGCAGCGGCCGGGTCGGGCTGGGGAAAGGCTGGTTCACGGCCGTGGTGAAGACGCCGGGCCAGCGGTCGCGCGAGTAGAGCACGAAGGCGATCATGAGGCCGACGGCCTGCCCCACGAACCCGCCGTAGACCATCATGTAGATCCACGGCGCGATGGGCCCGCCCCCGAAGACCTGCAGGCCGGAGATGACCGCGATGACGGGCGCGGCCACGGCCACCACCGACAGCAGGCCGATGCCCACCCAGAGCGGCAGCAGGACCAGCCAGGCGGGCAGCCGCAGGCCCCAGCGCATGGTGAACGACAGCGCCAGCAGCAGGGCCACGACGTCCATGCCGAAGGTCATCGCGTTCATCCCGACCATGGCCGGGTCGTTCATCAGACCCGGCTCGCTCAGGCCGATGCTGCTCCCGGTCAGCCAGAGGATCTTGAGCGTGAGGTAGGGCAGCATGGCGGCGACCGCCACGATGGCGGCGGTGAGGCGGCCGATGCCCGGTCCGTGCGTGTTCATGCTCCGAGCCTCGCCTGAACGGCGGCCGGTTCCCTCACGACCGGTGGGGATCCTCCTCCCTCTCATGGGGGAGCTCATGCAGGAGGGTCACGGTCTCGTGCGGATGGGTCGCGGTCTCGTGCGGGAGAGTGACGGTCTCGTGCGGGAGGGTGACGGTCAGTTCGAAGCCGTCGCCGTACGGGCCGGCGGTGAGCGTGCCGCCGGACAGCCGTACGCGCTCGCGCAGCCCCGCCAGCCCCAGCCCGCCGGAGCGCGCCGTGGGCCTGGAGCGCGGCGGCCCGTTGCGGACGCGGACCCGGTGCGGGGAGAGCGTGACCTCGACCGCGGCTCCCGGGGCGTGCTTGGCGGCGTTGGTCAACCCCTCCTGGACGACGGCATGGGCCAGGGCGGACGCGGACGGGTCCGCGGACCCGTGCAGGGTGATCGACATGCCGGAGTCCGCGGCGCGGCGTACCAGCTCGGAGACGTCCTCCCCCACCGGCGAGAGCGGCGCGGCGTCGGCGTCGTCGCGCAGCAGCCCGATGATCTGGCGCAGCCGCTCCGTGGCGTCCGCCGCCGCGACGCGCAGCTCGCCCGCGGCCTTGACCTGGGCGGGCGCGAGGCCGGGGGCGAGCTCCAGGCCGGCGGCCCTGACGGCGATGAGGGCCAGGTCGTGGCCGAGTGAGTCGTGCATGTCACGCGCGATCCTGGCCCGCTCGCGCAGCCTGGCCTGGGCCTCGCCGGACAGCCTGGCCTGCTGCCGCTGGTGCAGCAGCCGGCGGCGCAGCAGGCCGAACAGGTAGGGGACGAGGTAGGTGCCGGTCAGCGCGGTGACCATGGACACCCACAGCGCCAGGTCGCCGCCCTGGGTCAGCACGACGGCCACGCCGACCAGGGAGATGAGGCAGAACGCCACGAGGGCGGGCCAGAGCCGGACCATGCGCCGCCCGGTCAGGAACGCGTACCAGATCACCACCATCGACGACGGCAGCAGCGGGAAGATCTTGACGTTGCGCCGGGGCAGCAGCCAGCTCAGGTCGACGGTCGCGAACCCCTCGGTGAACCGCCACGGCCCCATCGGCAGCAGCAGCACCAGCGCGGCCAGCGGATAGCGCCGGCCGACGTAGACGGCCACCGCCGCCAGCCCCAGCCGGGGCACGGTCACCCTGGCGAACGCCGCCGCGTCGCGGTAGACGGGATCGGGCCCCATCGCGATCACCAGGACGCAGAGCAGGACGAAGAGCAGCAGGTCGTAGCTCACCTGCTTGCGGTTCTGCCGGCGGGGGACGTGCGGACGCTTCACGCAACCGACGTTATCCGCGAGCCCGGGTACGCGAAGCCGCCGGAAGTCGGGTGCCACCCCTGACGAAAGTCAGGGTGGGGTGCGGGCCACCGCGGAGGTAGGGCTAACCCCACCCGGAAACCGCCTACCTCCACTGCTGTTTCCGCCTGTGGAAACGGGTTTGATCGATGGTGTCATCCGGAGGTCGCGAGCCCGCCCCTGACGAAAGTAGGGGGTGTCGCGTGCCGATCGTCCGATGTGCCGTGACCTGCGGAGTTTCTACCTTCATGGGGTACCGGCCCTGACCGGAGTAAGGGAAAGGGCCGCGTTCGACCGGGGGCATCCCCGATGTCCCCGGACCGCCCGCACCGAGACGCTGTGTGGGTGCCCTAAACGATCGGAGTACACACTCATGTCGCACGCCATCCTCGACCTGGTCGAGCAGGTGATGTCGTCACCGTGGTTGTACGTCGCGCTGTTCGCCCTGGCGTTGCTCGACGGATTCTTCCCCATCGTGCCCGCCGAGACGTCGGTGATCACGGCCGGGGTGTTCGCCGCCACCGGCGAGACCAACCTGGCCCTGGTCATCGTGGTCGCGGCGCTCGGCGCGTTCGCCGGTGACCACATCTCGTACCTGATCGGCAACAGGTCGGCCGGCCGGCTGCGGGACAAGAAGGCGTTCATCTGGGCGCGCGGCGCCCTGGCGGAGCGGGGCGGGCTCGTCCTGGTCGTGGCCAGGTACATCCCCGGCGGACGCACCGCCACCACGCTCACCATGGGCGCGGTGGGGCATCCACTGCGCTCGTTCACCTTCTTCGACGCGATCGCGGCCGGCTCGTGGGCGGTGTACTCCGGGCTGATCGGCTTCTTCGGCGGGATGGCGTTCGAGAACGACCCGATCAAGGGGCTGCTGCTCGGCCTCGGCATCGCGCTGTCCGTCACCGCCGTGGTGGAGATCGTGCGCTGGGTGCGGAAACGACGCGCCGCCATCCAGGTTTCCCCGGAACGCCTTCCTGCGGACACGTCTGTTTGACCCTGCCTGGCAACCATCCGTCTGAAAGGAGTGCGCATGACTGTGCTGGCCGCGGTAATAGCCCTGGTCGGGTCGCTGTTCTTCGCGCTCGGGGCCGCGCTGCAGCAGTTCGAGGCGGCCGGCACCGCCAAGCCCGGACTGCTCGCCCTGCTCAGGAGGCCGCGCTGGCTGCTGGGCGGCGCGTCCATCCTGGCGGGTGGCGGCCTGCACATCGTCGCGCTCGGGCTCGGACCGCTGACCGTCGTCCAGCCGATGGGCGTGGCCAGCCTGCTGTTCGCGCTGCCCCTGGCCGCCGCGCTGCACGGCCGCCGGCCGGCGCGCAACGAGCTGGCCGCGGCCGGCGTGGTGGCGATCGGGCTGATCGGCCTGGTGCTGCTGGTGCCGGAGTCCGACGGCCCGACCCACCTCAGCCCGAACGGCGTGCTCACCCTGCTCGCCGTGGCCGGCATCGCGGCGGTGCTGCTGTGGGCGGGCTCGAAGGCCGCCTCGCCCGCGGGCCGGGCGGCGCTGCTGGCGACCAGCTCAGGCGTCCTGTACGGCGCCACCGCGACGCTCGTCCGCGTGCTGGTGGACGGCGGCTGGAACTGGTGGTACCTGCTGGCGCTGCCGGTCCCTGCCCTGCTGGCGCTGGTCATGCTCCAGCGGGCCTACGCCGTCGGGCACTTCGGTGTCTCCTTCGCCTCCCTGCAGATCACCGACCCCTTGACCGCGGTGGCGTTCGGCGCGCTGCTGCTGGGCGAGCCGCTGCCGACCGGGATCCTGCCGGTCCTGGCCGCCCTGCTCACCGCCGCGGGCACCGTGGCGCTGGCCAGGACCAGCCCGCTGGAAGCACACCGAGAACCCGCCTGACCCCCTGACCGACTTGATCATCAATCCCCCGGCTGTCCCCGCAGCCGCGACAGCAAGACCGGAGTAGACGACCATGGCCATGCCCCTCCACACCGTTTCCGACGTCGCCGCGCTCTCCCCGGCTCCCGAGCGCCCCCGCCGGATCCTGATCTCCACCGACACCTATCCCCCTGATGTGAACGGCGCCGCCTACTTCACCCACCGCCTGGCCACGGGCCTGGCCGCGCGCGGCAACGACGTGCACGTGGTCTGCCAGTCGGAGGCGGGCCCGGCCAGCGCCGACGTCGTGGACGGGGTCGTGGTGCACCGGCTGCGCTCGGCGCCGCTGCTGGTCCACCCGACCATGCGCGTCACCGTGCCGACCCGGCTCGACCGGCTCGTCGCCGACATCAACCCGGACGTGCTGCACACCCAGGGCCACTTCGTGGTCGGCCGGGCCGCCATCGCCGCCGCCCGCCGGGCCGGCGTGCCGGTCGTGGCGACGAACCACTTCATGCCCGACAACCTCTTCCAGTTCGCCCACATCCCCGAGAAGCTCAGGATCAAGGCCGGCCGGCTGGCCTGGCGCGACTTCAGCCGCGTCTTCAACCGGGCCGACCACATCACCACGCCCACCCCGCTGGCCGCCAAGCTCCTGTCCGACCAGGGCTTCGGGCGCGAGGTCGAGCCGGTGTCCTGCGGGATCGACCTGACCAGGTTCCACCCGCGCGCCGAGCCGAAGTCCTGGGCGCGCCGGATGTTCGACCTGCCCGACCGGCCCACGGTGCTGTTCGTCGGCCGGCTGGACGAGGAGAAGCGGCTGGACGAGCTGGTCCGCGCGCTGCCGCTGGTGCTCAACGAGACCGACGCGCAGGTGGCGCTGGTCGGCAAGGGCAACCAGCGCGACGAGCTGGAGCGGCTGGCCAGGAGCATCGGGGTGAGCGATCGGGTCTTCTTCCTCGGCTTCGTGCCCGACGAGAACATGTCGCAGGCGTTCTCAGCCGCCGACGTGTTCGCCATGCCGGGCGTCGCCGAGCTGCAGAGCATCGCCACGCTGGAGGCCATGGCCTCGGGGCTGCCCGTGGTCGCCGCCCACGCGATGGCGCTGCCGCACCTGGTGGACGGGAACGGCTACCTGTTCCAGCCCGGTGACGTGGTCGGGCTGGCCAGGCACCTGACCGCCGTCCTCGCCGACGACGGCCTGCGCGCCCGGCTCGGCAAGGCCAGCAGGGAGCTGGCGCTGACCCACGACGACCAGTCCTCGCTCGCCCGCTTCGAGCGGATCTACGACGAGGTGGCGCGATGACGCTCAATCGGAGCGTCTGGGTGACGCTGATCGGCACGATGGTGTCGGCGGGCGCGCTGGCGTACGCGCACGTGGCGCTGCCCAGCCAGACGCTGCTCAGTGACTACGCGCTGGTCTCCGGCGGGCTGGCGCCCGTACTGATCGGGATGCTGGCACTCGCGGGAGCGTGCCTGAGCCTGGCGTACGGGCTGGCGACCGTGGACCCCGGGCGCACCGCGGCCACCCGCGTGCTGCTGCTGGCCGGAGCCTTCGGCCTGATGATGAGCGGCATCTTCCCCACCGATCCCGGCACCTCGCAGGTGGGCTCGCTGTCCGGCGAGATCCACCGCTGGTCGGCGGCGATCGTGTTCACCTCGCTGCCGGTCGCCGGCTGGGTCCTGGCCCGGGGCCGCTCCGCCGCCCCGAGGTGGAACGCGGTGCGCGCCATGAGCGTGGCCTCGGGGGTGGCGCTGGCGGTCTATCTGGCGGCCCATCCCGCCACGTTCACCTCGGCGCTGATCAACGGCGGCGCGTACTACGGGCTGCTGGAGCGCGGCATGGTGCTGGCCGAGATGGCGCTGCTCATGGCCATGGCACTGGCGATCGGCGGCGGCAGGGGCGCCGCGCGGAACGCGGTCGCGCCGCCGGCCGTCACGGCGGCCGAGCGGGACCGGCCGGAGAACCCGGAGCGGCCGGAAGGCCAGGAACGGCTCGCCGCCTGACGGCGGCACGCCGCCGGTGACGGAACCGCCCGCGTCGGCCCTCGGCCTTCAGCCGGCAGCCCCGGCCGCGGGACGTCCCCGCTCGGGCATACTTCGGCCGCCGTCGAAAGGACCAGGTCATAGCGTGAGTTCATGCTCATCACACGTCACGCAGAAGCCGAGGCGGTGCTCGCCGACACCAGGTACGTGCCGCCTCCCGTACGCCAGGACGGCGCGGAGGGGACGCTGGCCTGGCTGCGCGCCCACGTCTCGCGGTTCAGCACCGGCGAACCGCACGCGGAACGCCGCCGCGCCCTGACCGACCTGCTGGACGGGGTGGACCCGGCCGAGCTGCGCGAGCAGGCCAGGGCCATGACCGTACAGCGGCGCGGAGACTGGCGCGGCGTGCCCACAGACGTGCTGGGAACCACGCTCGGGGTCGCCGACACCAGCGCCGTGCCGGCCGCCGCGGCCGGATACCTGTCGGGCGAGGAGAGCCCGCGGGCCGACGCCGCCGTCGCCGAGCTGCTGACACAGGCCGGCCTGCCCGCGATCACGCTGCTGCTGCAGGGGTACGCCGCCACGGAGGGGCTCATCGAGAACGCCCTGGAGCGGGCCCGGCCCGGCGACGACGTCGACGCACTCCTGCACGAGACGCTGGCCTGGCACCCGCCGCTCACGGCCACCCGCAGGCTGGACACGCTCACCGGCGACGAGGTGACGATCGACCTGGTGACCGCCAACCGCGAGGCGCCCCACAGCCACCTGACCTTCGGTCACGGCGTGCGCCCGTGCCCCGCGCCCGCGCACGCGCTCGCCCTGGCGGCGGGCGTCCTGGAAGGGGTGCTCGGGTGAACTTCCATGACCTGCACCGTCCCGGCGACCCGCTGCTGCTGCCCAACGCCTGGGACTACGGCTCCGCCGCCTACCTGGCCGCGCAGGGTTTCCCTGCGATCGGCACGACCAGTCTCGGCGTTGCCGCCGTGCACGGCAAACCGGACGCGGCCGGCCGGACCAAGGCCGAGACGATCGAGCTGGCCGAGGCGATCAGCGGCCTGGGCGTCCTGGTGACCGTGGACATCGAGGGCGGGTTCAGCGACGATCCGGCCGAGGTCGCCGGCCTGGTCGCGTCGCTGGCCGCGCTCGGCGTCGCGGGCGTCAACCTGGAGGACGGCCGCCCCGACGGCACGCTACGGCCCGTCGAGCTGCACCAGAGCATCATCGAGGCGGCCAAGGGGCACGGCGTGTTCGTCAACGCCCGGACGGACACGTGCTGGCTGCGTACCGGGGACACCTTGGAGCGGGTCCGCGCCTACGGACACGCCGACGGGATCTTCGTGCCGGGGCTGAGCGATCTCCAGGAGATCGCCGAGATCGCGGCGAGCACGCCCCTGCCGCTGAACGTGCTCCACCAGCCGGACGGTCCCGGCCTGGCCCGGCTCGCGGAGGCCGGCGTGGCCAGGGTGAGCACCGGGTCGCTGCTCTACCGTGCGGCGCTGCGGGCGGGGCTCGCGGCGGCGCTGGACGTACGCGGGGAGCAGGCACCGCGCATGCCGACATATGCGGAGATCGCGGAGCTGTTGCCGCGATAATCGAGGAATGCGCTTCCAGATCCTCGGACCCACGACCGTGCTGGACGAGGACGGCGAGCCGGTCGCGCTCGGCGGTCCCCGCGTCCGCGCGCTGCTGGCGCTGCTCGCCCTGCACGCCGGCCGCGTCGTCGGCGCGGAGCAGCTCGTGAACGACCTGTACGGCCCCACGCCCCCGGAGGGCGTGGCGAACGCGCTGCAGTCGCAGGTGTCCCGGCTGCGCCGGTCGCTGGGCAAGGATCTGGTGGAGTTCCACCCCGCCGGCTACCGGCTGGTGGCCGAGCCGCAGGAGGTGGACGCGCGCAGGTTCGAGCTCCTGGCGTCCCAGGGCAGGAAGGCACTGGCCGGCGGGGACGCGGAGCGGGCGGCGGCGCTGCTGCGCGAGGCCCTGGAGCTGTGGCGGGGCGCGCCCCTCGCCGACGCCCCGCACGCGGGGGCCGCCGCCGCGGCCCTGGAGGAGCTGCGCCTGACCGCCACGGAGGACCGCCTGCAGGCGGACCTCGACCTGGGCCGGCACCGCGAGCTGGTGGCCGAGCTGAGCCAGCTCTCCGCCGCCCACCCG
This sequence comes from Nonomuraea fuscirosea, assembly GCF_035917475.1. Lineage (NCBI taxonomy): Bacteria > Bacillati > Actinomycetota > Actinomycetes > Streptosporangiales > Streptosporangiaceae > Nonomuraea > Nonomuraea fuscirosea. The sequence continues at coordinate 8,097,622 of NZ_CP109074.1, forward strand.
CTGCGCGAACGGCTGCGCGCCCAGCTCATGCGCGCCCTGTACGGCAGCGGCCGCCAGGCGGAGGCGCTGGCCGTCTACACGGACGCCAGGAAACTGCTGGACGAGGAGCTGGGCGTCGAACCGGGCGCCGAACTCGCGGCCGCCCACCTGGCCGTCCTACGCGCCGACCCCGCGCTGGGCCTGGCCACGCCGCGAATCGAGACTCCACCGGACGGGACCGCGCCGGACGAAACCGTGCTGGACGGGGCCGTGCCGGACGGGACGGCCCCGCAGGTGGAGCCGGCGCCGGTGCGACAGCGGTCCAAGCAGGGGTCCAGGCAGGGGTTGCGGGCTCAGCTCACCAGCTTCGTCGGCCGGGCCGAGGAGCTCGGGCAGGTCAGCGCCAGGCTGCGGGCCGGCCGGTTGGTCACGCTGATCGGTCCGGGCGGGGCGGGCAAGACGCGGCTGGCGACCGAGGCCGCCGCCCAGGAGAGCGGCGACGTATGCTTCGTGCCGCTCGCGCCCGTCTCCGACGCGGGCGGGGTGGCGAACGCCGTGCTGGCCGCCCTCGACATCCGCGACGCGCTGCTGCACCACCCCGACCGGGCCGCCCTGGACCCTCTGTCCAGGCTGCTCACCGCGCTGGCCGATCGCGAGCTGCTGATCGTGCTGGACAACTGCGAGCATCTCGTGGCGGCCACGGCCGAGCTGGCCGATCAGCTGCTGGCCGCCTGCCCCGGCCTGCGCGTGCTGGCGACCGGGCGGGAGGCCCTGGGCATCACGGGCGAGTCGATCCTGCCCGTGTCGCCGCTGGGCCTGCCGCCGCCTGAGGCGGGCAACCCGCTCGACTACGCGGCCGTGCGGCTGTTCGCCGACCGGGCTGCGGCCGTGCGGCCGGGCTTCGCCGTGGACGCGGGCAACGCCGGGCAGGTCGCGCACATCTGCCGGGCGCTCGACGGGCTGCCGCTGGCCATCGAGCTGGCCGCGGCCCGGCTGCGTACGCTGTCGCTCTCCGACGTCGCGGCCCGGCTGGACGACCGGTTCCGGCTGCTGACCCGCGGCAGCCGTACGGCGCTGCCCCGCCATCAGACCCTGCGCGCGGTCGTCGCGTGGAGCTGGGACCTGCTGGACGAGAGCGAGCAGCGGATGGCCGAGCGGCTGAGCGTGTTCGCGGGCGGCGCCCGGCCCGAGGCGGCGGAGCGGGTGTGCGGGCTGCCGGAGGAGGTGCTGTTCTCGCTGGCGGAGAAGTCGCTGGTGGAGTTCGCCGACGGCCGGTTCCGGATGCTGGAGACGATCAGGGCGTTCTGCGCCGAACGGCTGGCGGAGTCGGGCGAGCAGGAGGCGGTCCGCGACGCGCACGCCGGCTACTACCTGGACCTGATGATGGAGGCCGACCCCCGACTGCGCACCTCGGCGCAGATGGAGTGGCTGGCCCGGCTCGATGAGGAGAGCACCGACCTCGACGCGGCCGTGCGCTGGACCGTCGAGGCCCGGCGGCTGGAGCTGGGGCTGCAGCTCATGGCGCACAGCGCCTGCTACTGGTGGATGCGCGGCCACCGCCTCACCAGCGCGAACCTGGCCTTTGGGCTGCTGGCCGCGCTGGGCGAGACGCGTTTTCCCGGCCGCGAGGAGGAGTACGTCATGTGCGTCCTCATCACGGCCTGGTCGGGAGGCGCGGACGAGACACTGCGGGCGCGCCTGAACGAGGCGAACTGCCTGCTGCCGATCACCCACCTGCCGATGCGGGTGGAGTTCCTGATGATGCTGCTGTCGATGTTCACCGGCCCGCCCGAGGATTTCGAGACCACGTACCACCTGCTGGAGACCGGGACCGAGCGGCTTCCGCCCTGGCAGGAGGCGCTGTCGTTCAGCGGCCAGGCGTTCGTGCTGCAGGTGCTGGGCCGAACGGAGGAGTCGCTGGCCAAGTTCGAGCGCAGCCTGGCCGCGTTCAAGGCGCTCGGCGAGCGCTGGGGCACGGTGCTGGTGGTGTCCGGGCTGGGCGCGCTGCGCCAGGCGCAGGGCGACTACCGTGCCGCGTACGCGCTGGCCGACGAGGCGCTCAGCACGGCGCTCGAATTGGACGCCACCACGGAGATCGCCGAAAGCCTGTGCCGCCGCGCCGACGCGCTGATCCACCTGGACGAGCCCGCCAGGGCGCAGGCCGACTACGCGCGGGCCGCCGAGCTGTCGCGCCGGAACGGCTCGATGGAGACCCTGGCCTGGGCCTGCCTGGGGCAGGGTGAGGCGGCGCTGGCCCGCGGCGAGCTCGACCGGGCCCGCGCGCTGCTGCTCCAGGCGCGCGAGGTGTGCCCGGACGGCTGGTTCAGCACCGAGGACACGCGCGAGCGCATCGCCGCCGGGCTGGCGGCGGTCAGCCGGGCGGTCAGCGAGCGGTAGGCCCTCCGTCAGCCGCCGCTCCGACAGTGGACGGCATGAAGAACAAATGGTCCAGCCTGGCCATCGCCTGCCTGGCCACGCTGCTGCTCTCCCTCGACCTCACGGTCCTGCACCTCGCGCTGCCCCGCCTGGTGACGGATCTCGGCGCGAGCGCCACCCAACTGCTGTGGATCGGCGACATGTACGGCTTCGCGCTGGCCGGCCTGCTCGTCACCATGGGCAACCTGGGCGACCGCATCGGCCGCAAGCGCCTGCTGCTCATCGGCACGGCCGCGTTCGGGGCCGCCTCGGCGGTCACCGCGTACGCGCCCACCCCCGAACTCCTGATCGCCGCCAGGGCGCTGCTGGGCGTGGCCGGCGCCACGATCATGCCCTCGACCCTGTCGATCGTGCGCAACGTGTTCACCGACCCCGGGGAGCGGACCGCGGCCGTCGGCATCTGGAGCGGCATGAGCGCCGCCGGCTTCGCCGTCGGACCCGTGGTGGGCGGCCTGCTGCTCGACCACTTCTGGTGGGGCTCGGTCTTCCTGATCAACGTGCCGATCATGGCGCTGGTGCTGGTCGGCGGCCTCGCGGTGCTGCCCGAGTCGCGCAACCCGCACGCGGGCCGGATCGACCTGGTCAGCGTGGCCCTGTCGTTCACCGGCGTGGTGACCGCCGTCTACGCGATCAAGGAGGCCGCGCACCGGGGGCCGGAGCACGGCGACGTCCTGGGCGCGGGCGTGGCCGGGATCGTCCTGCTGGCGCTGTTCGTGTGGCGGCAGACCCGGCTGGCCGAGCCGCTGATCGACGTACGGCTGTTCGCGCGCAGGGCGTTCAGCGTCTCGATCCTGACGAACCTGCTGGCGATCTTCGCCATGTCGGCCATGATGCTGATGTTCGCGTGGTACCTGCAGCTCGTGCTCGGCTGGTCGCCACTGCTGGCGGGGCTGGCCCAGCTGCCCGGCGGCCTGAGCGGCGCGGTGGGCGGCGTCCTGGCCGCCAGGCTCATCCAGCCGCTCGGCAGGAACGGCGTGGTCGCGCTCGGCCTGGCCATGAACGCGGGCTCGTTCCTCTACTACACGACGCTGGGCGCCGAGCTGAACTACCTCACGCTGCTGCCCGTCTCGATCATCGGCGGCATGGGGGTCGGGTTCGCCTTCACCGTCAACAACGACAACGTCCTCGCCACCGCGCCGAGGCAGCGGGCGGGGGCCGCGGCGGCGGTGTCGGAGACGGCGTTCGAGCTGGGCGGGGCCCTCGGCATCGCGATCCTGGGCACGGTGCTGACCAGCGCCTACCGCTCCGGCCTCGACCTGCCCGCCGGGGTGCCGGGCGGGGCCGCCGCCGCCGAGTCGATCGCCGGTGCGGTGGGCGCCGCCGCCGCGCTGCCGGCCGAGCAGGCGGAGCGGCTGGTCGAGGCGGCTCAGGCGGCCTTCATCGAGGGCATGCACCTGACCTCGTACGTGACGGCGGCCCTGCTGGCCGTGGTGGCGGTGCTCGCGCTGGCCGGGCTGCGCGGCGTGCCGAAGGTGATCCCCGAGGAGGTGCCGGCCGGTGAACACCGGTGAGGGTCGGGAAGGGTCAGGCGATGGGATCGGTCGGGCAGGGGCGGGTGATCACCGGGGAGAGGTCGTCGAGGCGGGCGCCGATGAGGCGGGCGATGCCCTCGATGGTCTGGATCCCCGTCCCCTCCCCCGGCTGCCGATCCGTTTGCACCGACACCAGCAGGTCGCGCCCCGGCCCCGAGACCCGCCCGTAGCTCGTCACGGCCCACGTGTTGTGGATGAACGGCCGCGGCGTCCACCCGTTCTTCAGCGCCACCCGGTCCCCTGCCCTGGCGGCGGCGCTGACTCCCCACGCCTGGTCCTGCTGCACCCGTTCCATGAGCCCGAGCACCGTCCGCCGGTCGGCCGCGCTCAGCCCTCCGCCGCCCTTGACGAGCGCCCTCAGCAGGCGGATGCGGTCGGCGGGGCTGGTGGTGGTGCCGCCCCAGTACTTGCTCGGCCCCGGCGTGGTCTCCCTGAGCCCGATCCTGCGGTAGAACTCGCTCATCCCGCCGCCCGCGCCCACCCGTGACCAGAGCGCGTCGGCGGCGCTGTTGTCGCTCTCGGTGATCATGCGGGTGGCCAGGTCGAGTTCCCCTTCGCCGAGCCGGCCGTCCTTACGCGACAGCAGGGCCGCGAGGATGTCGACCTTGGCGCCGCTGGCGGTGATCAGGTCGTGCTCGTGCTCGCCCTGGCCCACCCTGACCCCGCTCACCAGGTCGAGTGCGCCGTAGACGATCCGCCCTGAGCGGCCGTGCACGTAGCGGGCGATGTCGCGTTCGAGCCGGGCGCGCGCGACAACCCCGGCCCTTTTGTCGGGAAATTTCAGTAGACATCGGGCGACCTTGACCGGAGCCTGCACCGCGACGGACACCACCGGCGCCCGCTCCTGCCCGCACCCCGCCGTCACCAGCGTCACCACAAGGACCGGCCACAGCCACTCTCTACGCACGCGCGAACCCCCGTGATCTCGACGGGGGTCACCCGGATGATGCCCGGCAAGCTGCCCGACCCCATCTGACCAGGCGCTTTCCTGGTCAGATGTTCAGCACGACCTTGCCGAGCGCGGCTCAGAGGTGCTCGGCCAGGAAGCCGGCGGTCGCCTCGACGGCCTGCCCGACGTACGGCTCGCGGTCGTAGAGGTCGATGTGCCGCTGGGCGTCCAGCCAGACGATCCGCTTCGGCTGGTCGAGCCGCTTGAACGCCTCCTCGGCCCCTTCCGGCGAGCAGAACCGGTCCACCACCCCGTGCACGATCAGCGCCGGCTTCGGCGACAGGAAGTCACCACCCATCATGTTGTCCATCGTGAGCAGCTCCAGCACGCTGGCCCTGGTCACCTCGTTCGCCCAGAGCGGCGTGGCGCCGCGCTCGCTCCCGTAGTACGCGTACGGCTCGTCGCCCGGCATCGCGGCCTCGCCACGCTCCGCCACGGCGGGCACGTACTCGACCGGCCCGCCGCGATCCTGCCGCTCGACCGCCTCGGTCAGGGCCGCCAGCGCCTCCTGGTAGTCCATGCCGGACCGCATCGCGTACGGGTTGTTGTAGGCCCCGGCGATCCCGGCGAAGACCCGTACGCGGGGATCGAAGGCGGCGAACTTCAGCGCGTAGCCGCCGCCGAGACAGATGCCGACCACCCCGATCCGCTCCGCGTCCACCTCGGGCCGCGAGCGCAGGAACGACACCGCCGCCCGCAGGTCGTGCAGCTTGCCCTGGGGGTCCTCGTGCCGGCGCGGCCGCCCGTCCGAGTCGCCCCAGTTGCGGTGGTCGAAGGCCAGCGTGGCGTAGCCGCGCTCGGCCAGCCTGGCCGCGTAGAGCCCGGTCACCTGATCGCGCACCCCGGTGAACGGCCCGGTGAACACCAGCCCCGGCCACGGCCCCTGCCCGCCGGGCACCCGTAGGTCCCCGGCCAGCGTGAGGCCGTCGGCGTTGAAGTCAACTCTCATGCGCACAAGTGTGCTACGAGTCGAACCCGAGGCCCATCCGGTCGAGCGCGCGCAGCCACAGGTTGCGCCTGCCTTCGTGCTGGTCGGCCTGGGCGATCGACCAGCGGGTGAACTGGATGACCCCCGAGCGCACCGGCTCGGGCGGGAACGGGATCGGCTTCTCCCGCACCATCCGCAGCTCCGTCCGCTCGGTGGGCTCGCCCGACAGCAGGTCGAGCATGACGTTCGCGCCGAACCGGGTGGCACCGACGCCCATGCCCGTGTAGCCGGCGGCGTAGACGAGCCGCCCGCCGTGCGCCTGCCCGTAGAAGGCGCTGAACCTACTGCAGGTGTCGATCACGCCGCCCCACCTGTGGGTGAAGCGCACGTCGGCGAGCTGCGGGAAGGTGTCGTAGAAGTGGCCCGCGAGCTTGACGAACGTCTCGTCGCGCTGCTCGTACTCGGCCTTGACCAGGCCGCCGTTGTAGTAGACGGCGTCGTAGCCGCCCCACAGGATCCGGTTGTCGTCGCTCAGCCGGTAGTAGTGGAACCGGTTGCCCGAGTCGCCGACGCCCTGCCGGTTGTGCCAGCCCACCGAGGCGAGCTGGTCGGCGGTCAGCGGCTCGGTCATCAGCGCGTAGTCGTACACCGGGACCACGAAGTGGCGCAGCCGGCGCAGCAGCGGCGGGAACACGCCGGTGCCCAGCGCCACCCGGCGGGCGGTCACCACCCCGTACGGCGTACGCAGGCTGATCGTGCCGCCGTCGTCGCGCATCGAACGGACGGGAGTGCGCTCGTGGACGCGGACGCCGAGGCGCAGGCAGGCGGCGCGCAGGCCCCAGGCCAGCCGGGCCGGGTCGAGCATGGCGCAGCCGCTGCGCTCCCAGAGCCCGGCCAGGTAGGTCGGCGAGCCGACCTCGGCCCGCACCTGATCCCGGTCCAGCGGCACGTAGTCGAGCCCCAGCTCCGAGATCAGGTCCAGGTGCTCGTTCAGGCTCTCGACCTGCCACGGCTCGGTGGCCACGTGCAGCTCGCCGGTGCGCTCGAACGAGCAGTCCACGCCGTAGCGGTCGAGGGTGCGCTCGATCTCGTCGAGGTTCTCCACGCCCATGCGTTCGAGCCGGTCGATCTCCTCCGGCCACCGCTCCAGCCCGTTGGCCAGGCCGTGGGTGAGCGTCGCCATGCAGAACCCGCCGTTGCGGCCGGTGGCGGCCCAGCCGATCCTGTGGCCTTCGAGCAGGACGACGTCGAGCGAGGGGTCGCGTTCCTTGGCCATCAGGGCGGTCCACAGCCCGGAGAAGCCGCCGCCGACCACGACCAGGTCGGCGGTGGTGCTCCCGGTGAGCCGCGGTCTGGGCCCGGGTCTGGCCGGGCTGTCCAGCCAGTACGGCTTGCGCTCCGCGTCAGCCAGCGCCTTCAGCGGATCCACGAAATCCCACTTCCCTCATTGTCAGGTGCGGCGGCGGGCGGCGACCGCGTTGGCGATCGCGATCAGCACGCCGATGCCGAAGATCAGCGTACCCATGACGTTGACCTGCGCCGGGATGCCCGTCTTGACCGCGCCGACGATCCACAGCGGGAACGTCACGGTCGAGCCGTTGACGAAGCTGGTCACCACGTAGTCGTCGACGGACAGCGCGAACGACAACATCGCGCCCGCCAGCACGCCCGGCATGATCGCCGGCAGCGTCACCTGCCGGAACGTGCCCCAGGCCGTCGCCCCCAGGTCCCTGGCCGCCTCCTCCAGCGCCGGGTCCAGCGTGACCACCCTGGCCCGTACGGTGACGACCACGAACGACAGCGAGAACAGCACGTGGGAGACGATGATCGTGTTGGCGTCGCGCGGCACGTTGCCGGAGACGAACAGCGACAGCAGCGAGGCGCCCATGACCAGCTCGGGCGTGGAGATGGCGGCGAAGACGAGGAAGTTCGTCACGCCCTTGCCGCGGAAGCGGTGCCGGCCGAGCGCCAGGCCCAGCATGGTGCCGATCACGACCGTGATGACCGTGCTGACCAGGGCGATGACCAGGGTGTTGCGCAGCGCCACGGTCAGGTCGGGGATGTCGAACAGCTCGCCGTACCAGCGCAGGGTGAAGCCCTGCCAGGTGGTGTTGGACTTGCTCCGCTTGTCGTTGAACCCGAACAGGATCATCACGGCGATCGGCGACGACAGCCAGATGATGACCAGCCAGGTGTAGAGGTGCAGGAGGCGGTCGCCGAACCGCGCGCCCCTCATCGGGCCGCCGCCTCAAGGACGTTCTCGGTGCCGAGCGCCCGCGCGTAAACGAAGATGCCGACGAGCAGCACCGCCATGAGCGTGAACGACAGCGCCGAGGCGGTCGGGTAGTCGAGGTTGGTCAGGTACTCGGTCTGGATGATGTTGCCGATCATCGTGTTGGAGGTGCCGCCGAGGATCGCCGCGTTGATCGGGTCGGCGGTCGCGGGCACGAACGTCATCAGCACCCCGGCGAAGACGCCCGGCAGCGACAGCGGCAGCACCACCCGGCGGAAGGCCGCCGCCCGGGTCGCGTACAGGTCCTGCGCCGCCTCCACCACCCTCGGGTCCACCCGTTCCAGCGCCACGTAGATCGGCAGGATCATGAACGGCAGGAAGTTGTACGTCAGTCCGCCGACCACGGCGAACGTGGTGGCCAGCACGTGGAAGTCGGCCGGCAGCAGCCCCCAGTCCTTCAGCGTGCCGAACAGGATGCCGTTGTCGGACAGCAGGAAGTTCCACGAGATCGTGCGCAGCACGAACGAGACGAAGAACGGCAGCAGGAGCAGGAAGAGGTAGACGGACTTGCGGTGACCCGCCTTGAACGCGATCCAGTACGCCACCGGGTACCCGATGACCAGCATGGCCACCGTGGCGAGCCCGCCGTAGAGCAGCGAGCGCAGCAACTGGGGGCTGTAGGCGCCGATCGCGTCGGCATAGTTGGAGAAGCTGAAGGTCATGGCGAAGCCGTCGATGGCGTTGCCGGTCTGCAGCGACACCGACGCCATCGCGGCCATGGGCACGACCAGGAAGATCGCCAGCCACATCCAGCTCGGCAGCGCGAGCAGGTAGGGGGTGAGCCGCCGCATCGCGCTAGGCCTGGGTGATGGACTGGAAGATCGGGTTGAACACCTGCTCCTGCTGGGTGGTGAGCTGGGTGTAGGAGCGCAGCTTGGCGTAGTCGGCCTCGGTGGGGAACATGAGCGGGCTGTCCACCATCTCCTCCAGAGCCTTCTTGGCCGCGCCCTTGGCCGTGCCCGCCTTCTCCCGCAGCAGGTCCTGCACGGCCGGGACGGGCGTCACGAACTGGATGAACTCGTCGAGCTCGGCGGCCACGGCCGGCTGGTAGAGGTAGTCCATCAGTATGAGGGCGTCCACCGGGTTGGCCGCACCCTTGGGGATGAGCATGTTGTCGGTCCAGATCGTGCCGCCCTCTTCGGGCACGATGAACTTGACGGGTTCGCCGGCGAGCTGGCGCTGGAAGACGTCGCCCGACCAGGCCATGGTCAGCCAGATGTCGCCCTTGGACACCGCATCGATATACGACTGATCATAATATTTCCGGACAATTCCGGCGTCGCGTTGCGCCTTGAGCTTCTCGCCGGCCTTCTTCCAGTCGGCCTCGGTCGACTTCTCCGGATCGATGCCCAGCGCGATCATGCCGAAGTTGCCGATCTCCTGCGCGTCGGACATCATCCCGACCCGCCCCTTGTACTTGGCGTCGAACAGCGACTCGATGCTGGTGATGTCGTCCTTGACGTACTCGGTGTTGTACGCGATCCCGGTCACGCCCGACGTGTACGGAACCGTGTACTTGTTCCCGGGATCGTAGGCCCGCTCCTTGTACTTCTGCCCGGCGTTGGCCTGGAAGTTCGGCAGCTTCGACTGATCGAGCGCCACCACGTAACCCAGCTCGATCATGTGCTGGAGCTGGATGCCGTTGGTCATGACCACGATGTCGTAGCCCAGGGACTGCCCGGCCCGCAGCACGGGGTCGGCCTTGCCGAAGAAGTCGGCGTTCTCCTGGATGACCTCTTTGTACTCGTAGGAGATGCCGGTGTCCTTCTTGAACCGCTCCAGCGGTCCCTTGTCCTCCGGCATGTACTCCGGCCAGTTGGCGAAGACGACCTTGCCGTTCTTGGCCTGCTTGGCCCAGTAGTCCGCCACGGCGTCGGCCTTGGGCGGCGCCGCCTTCTGCCCCTGCACGCCACAGGCGGCCAGGGCGAGACCGGCGGCGGACAAGCCGGTGAGCCTGAAGACGTCACGACGGGTGCGGGGCTGCGTCATTCCACGCATGAAGGGGTTCATGAGGGGTTGTCAACTTCCAATCACGTACGAGTGCTGCGCCCGCCACGACAGCCACACGGAGTCGCCCCGCTCCGCCGTCGCCGTCGCGTCGTGCGCGTTCTGCTGGAAAACCGTCATCTCGGCCCCGTCGGCGAGACGCACGGCATAACTGTTGTAGGTGCCCAGATAGACGACTTCGGCCACGGTTCCGCGCACGGCGCTCGATTCGCGCGCGGGTTCCTCGGTGCCGATGGTGATCTTCTCCGGCCGTACGGTCACCGTCACCTCGCCGTCGTGACCGGGCACCAGCACCCGGCCGCCCGCGATCTTCAGCTCACCGCCGGTCGCGGCGCCGGTGAGCAGGTTGGAGGTGCCGATGAAGCCGGCCACGAAGGCGGTCGCGGGCCGCTCGTAGATCTCGTGCGGCCCGCCCAGCTGCTCGACCAGGCCGTCGTTCATGACGGCGATCCGGTCGCTCATGGTCAGCGCCTCGCTCTGGTCGTGCGTGACGTAGACGAAGGTGATGCCGACCTCGCGCTGGATGCGCTTGAGCTCGATCTGCATGGCCTGGCGCAGCTTGAGGTCGAGCGCCCCGAGCGGCTCGTCGAGCAGGAGCGCCCGCGGCCGGTTGACCAGCGCCCTGGCCAGGGCCACGCGCTGCTGCTGGCCGCCGGACATCTGGCGCGGCATGCGCTTCTCCCGGCCGGCCAGGTCGACGATCTCCAGCATCTCGCCGACCCTCCGCTTGACCTCCTCCTGTGGCGTCTTGCGCTGCTTGAGGCCGAAGGCGACGTTGTCCCAGACGCTCATGTGCGGGAAGAGCGCGTAGGACTGGAAGACCATGTTGACGTCGCGCTTATTCGGCGGCACGTTCGTGACGTCCTGGCCGAGCAGGCGGACCAGGCCCTTCGAGGGCGCCTCGAAGCCGGCGATCATCCGCATGGTCGTGGTCTTGCCGCAACCGGACGGCCCGAGGAGGGAGAAGAACTCCCCCTCGGGGATGTCCAGGGTCACACCCTTGACCGCCTGGACGACCTCGCCATGCGAGTGGTACTCCTTGACGACGTCTTCAAGCTCGATCGCACTCAGCTCGGTCATCCCGGGATTTTTCCTTTTTATTCGCCGATGTAGTGCATGACGTGCTTCACCCGGGTGTAGTCGTGCAGGCCGAACACCGACAGGTCCTTGCCGTACCCGGAGTGCTTGAAGCCGCCGTGCGGCATCTCCGAGACGAACGGGATGTGGGTGTTGACCCACACCACGCCGAATTCGAGCCGGTTCGACATGCGCATCGCGCGGCCGTGGTCGGAGGTCCACACCGAGCCGCTCAGCCCGTACTTCACGTCGTTGGCCTTGGCCAGCGCGTCGGCCTCGTCGGTGAACGTCTGGACGGTGATCACGGGGCCGAAGACCTCGTTCTGCACCATCTCGTCGTCCTGGCGCAGGCCGTCGACGATGGTCGGGGCGAAGAAGTAGCCCTTGTCGCCCACGCGGTGACCGCCGGTGAGGACCTTGGCGTGCGCGGGGACCCGCTCGACGAAGCCCTGCACCTTGGCCAGCTGGCTCTCGTTGTTGAGCGGACCGTAGAGGGCGTCCTCGTCGTCCAGGCCGCCGGTGACCGTGCCGGCCGCGGCCTCGGTGAGCGCGGCCACGAACTCGTCGTGCACGCTCTCCTGCACGAGCACCCGGCAGGCGGCCGTGCAGTCCTGGCCGGCGTTGTACAGGCCGGCGGTGGCGATGTCGGCGGCGGCCCTGCCCAGGTCCTTGACGTCCTCGAACACCACGACCGGTGCCTTGCCGCCGAGCTCCAGGTGCACCCGCTTGAGGTCGTCGGCGGCGCTCTTGGCGACCGACATGCCCGCGCCGACCGAGCCCGTGATGGCCACCATCGCGGCCGTCGGGTGGCTCACGACCAGGGCGCCGGTCTCACGGTCGCCGGTGACGACGTTGAACACGCCCGCCGGCAGCACCTCACCGATGATCTCGGCCAGCTTCAGCGTGGAGACGGGCGTGGTGTCGGACGGCTTGAGCACGATCGTGTTGCCCGCCGCCAGCGCGGGGGCGATCTTCCAGACCGCCATCATCATCGGGTAGTTCCACGGCGTGACCTGGCCGACGACGCCGATCGGCTCGTGCCTGATCACGCTGGTGTGCTCGGCCAGGAACTCGCCCGCCGTGGGGCCCTCCAGCGTGCGCGCCGCGCCCGCGAAGAAGCGGAAGTGGTCGGCGGCGATGGGAGTCTCGTCCTCGGCCATGCGGGCGCGCGGCTTGCCGGTGTTGCGGCACTCGGCGTCGTTGATCTCATCGGCTCGCGCGTCGATGGCGTCGGCCACCTTGAGCAGCAGATTGGCCCGCTCACCCGGGGTGGTCCCGCCCCACGCCTCGAACGCGGCCGCCGCGGCGGCGTAGGCGCTGTCGATGTCCTCGGGCCCGGAGACGGGAGCCTGGACATAGGCCTCCCCCGTGCACGGATCGATGATGTCGGAGAACCGGCCGCTCTTGGCGTCCACGAACTCACCGTTGATGAAGTTCTGCAGACGGGGTGTCATGCGCCCTCCTGATGAGGTGGCTGAGATGCCGCGACTCTGACAGAGCGCCAGCATCCGGACAAGGGATTTCGTGGCGAAGATATCAAATTGCTACGAATTCGCTTGACAGACCACGGAGAACTGACAACATGTCGCACCAGGACGGCAACCCAGCGGGAACGCCCCCGTAACGCCGGACCAGTAGGAGGAATCCTCTCGATGACGACGCCGCCGCGCGTACGCAGAAACAGCGCCAGCACCGGCACCGTCGTGCTCGACGACCTGTCCAAGCAGATCATCGAGCAACTGCAGAACGACGGGCGGATGCCGTACGCGGCGATCGGGAAGGCGGTGGGCCTGTCGGAGGCCGCGGTCCGCCAGCGCGTCCAGCGACTGCAGGACGCCGGCGTCATGCAGATCGTCGCCGTCACCGACCCGCTCACCCTGGGTTTCCCCCGCCAGGCCATGATCGGCGTCAACTGCGAGGGCGACCTGGAGTCGGTGGCGGACGAACTGTCGGCCATCGACGAGATCGACTACGTGGTGCTCACCGCCGGGTCCTTCGACCTGATCGTCGAGGTGGTGTGCGAGGGCGACGGGCACCTGCTGGAGATCCTCAGCAAGATCCGCGCCATCCCGGCCGTACGGGCCACCGAGTCGTTCGTGTACCTGAAACTGCGCAAGCAGACGTACTCGTGGGGCACCCGCTAGAAACGGATCCGACTGGAGGACGGCCCCTTCTCCGTCCTCCATCCGGGTGTGATGTCAGCCGACTCGGCTAACCGAAGACGTCCTCCACCGATTTAGCCTCCATGGCCCGCCCGAACCAGCCCTTGAGGATCACCACATCGCGACACGCCTGGACGCGCTTGTACACCTCTTCGGGCACGGCGATCCCTCGCACGCCCAAGACCCTGAGTACCGACGACGCCATATCTGCGGCTATGACCTTGAGCATCCCCTCGGCTCTGCCCTGCGCGAGGAGGCATTCGGCCCATTCGCCTTGGTACGCATAGGCCATCGCACTGAAATCGTGATCTACCTTTCTCTCGCTCAAAGGAAGAGCTCCTCTGCGACCTCGACCTTGGCGACCTGCCCGAGCCACTCGTCCAGGACAGCCTCGTCGCGACAGTCCATGATGCGCTCGCGCGCTTCCTGAGAAACGGCGACCCCCCGCGCGTCGAGGATCTTGAGCACCGCCGATACCTTGCCCTCGGCCTTCCCCTCGGCCTTCCCCTCGGCCTTCCCCTCGGCCTTGAGGCTTTCGGCGTATGCGCCCTGGTAGGGATAGGTCTTCGTGTCCATACCTCGGCCCCATTCTTCCTGAGCGTCACCTTCCAGTGACAGGGTGATGTATCGAGCGTACCGATAAGCGGTCTCTCGATCGATGGTGTCCAGTGCCGCTTGTACTGCAGCGGTGATTTCGTTGAATCGCGGATGCTCGCTCTGCGTGACGACCGAGACGACCGCCAGACCGATGTTCTCGGCCGCCTGGCGGGCGTCCGTGATCACCGGCGTGTTGCCTTCGTGGATGACCAGGGGCTTGAGGACGAGCCCTGGATGGCCGGTGGGGATGTCGCCGCTCGCCCACTTCGCGACCCTGCCCTTGGGGCAGATGACGACCAGGCAGGCCGGGCACTTCTCTCGTGCCCGCATGTTCGCGATGTATTCCAGCCACGCATAGCGCTTGGTCTCGTCCTCCGCGCGCTGGGTCTCGACGATGACGCCGAGCTTGTCGTCCTTCTTCTCTCCGTAGAGGATGGCGCCGTCGGCGCGGCAGACGCCGGGGTCGGCCTCCGAGAAGTCGGGCGAGGCGAGGCGTGCCGCGCCCGACTTCGCGATCGGCAGATCGAACAGAGCCAGCAGTAACTGCCGGGTATGGGCCAGATCCAAAGTCAGGATCTTGTTGATGCCCTCGTGTTGTGGCGTCACGGAGCGACGCGCCGTAATCATGCGGCTACATTACTACGTGCGTTCGATTCATTACTCAGAGTTTACGGAACTGGATGGTCGCGATCTCCCAGGCGTCCAGCGGCAGCCGCATCTCCCCCTCCGTGATCTCCACGGGGTCGCCGGGGCGGCCGCGCAGGTCCGCGTGGCGGGCGGCCACGAGGTCGCCGGAGATGACGGCCTCCGTGGGGTTCGGGGTGAGGGCGACGACGCGGAGCTCGTGCCAGCCGTCGCGTTCACGCAGCGAGGTCATCGTCACGCCGTGACCCGTCACCGAGATCCCGGCCCCCGCCTCGGGCAGCGGCAGGAACGGCTCACCCTGGCCGGGCACCACCAGCAGGTCGTGGCGGAAGGACTCGGCCGCGGGCACGACCTCCTCCCACGAGCCTCCGTACGGCATCAGCGCCAGCTCCACCGTGCGCAGCCCGCGGGACTGGGCGGCGGGGGTCGGCAGCTGCGGGCCGGCCGGCTCCGGACGCAGGACGTTGCGGTTGCGCGACAGGTAGCCGACCGAGCGGAGCAGTGTCAGGGCCAGCTCGGTGCCGCCGTCGATCACCTCGTACTCGGTCACGTGCTCCAGCAGCGCGGCCACGCCGCCCGCGGCCACCCAGGAGGAGGCGGGGAAGGTGGGCAGCGGTTCCTCGCCGCAGCCGCCCTCGGAGGTGAGCCCCCGGGTGACGACCGCGAACTGCCCTTCGGCGTGCGACTCGGTGGCCGTCTGCGGCAGCGGTATGTGCAGGCGTACGCGGTGGTCCTCGCAGCGGTTGTCGAACTCGACCCGCAGCCGCACGAACGGCTCTCCGGCGCGCAGCTCGACGCGGGTGTTGACGACGATCTCCTCGACCCTGGAGCTGCGCGTGATGGCGGGGATCTCCGGGCTGCCCGCGGAGATCTCCGCCGAGGCCGGCCAGTTGTAGACGCGCCGGACGTCGACCGCCGCGATCAGCGGCCCCGAGGTGACCGGCTCGATGGTGACCATCTCCGCCTCGACCACCTCCTGGTCGGCCAGCGGGGGCGCGTAGTTGTAGGTGTCGCCCACGTCGCCGCGGTCGACGATGCGCCCGGCGCCGGTGACGGTGGTGCCGTCCTCGCCGACCAGGGTGAGCGTGCCGTCGCGGGCGATCAGGACCCGGAGCAGCCCGTTGTCCAGCACCTCCTCGTCGCCGCGCACCGGCAGGGGCGCGGAGTCGGAGCTGAGCCAGCAGGCCGGGTGGTGCTCGCGCAGGCTGTGGTCCTCCGGGACGCTGGGCGGCCCGTAGACCTGGTCGCGGGGCGCGGGCCGAACGCTCGTGTGGCCGAGCGGGGGGACCCCCACCAGGGCCGCGACGGTGCGCCGGGGCTCGGCCTCGATGCGGACGCGGGTCACGCCGTCGATGGAGCGGCGCAGTTCGTCCATGTCGACGAGCTCCGACGTCTCCCGCGCGACCTTGAACGTCAGCGTCCCGTCCTCGACCGACCAGGCGGTGATCTGCTGCCCGTACAGCTCGGTGCCGTGGACGAAGGTCAGCGCCGTGGCGGGGTCCATGGTCTCGTCGAGCAGCAGCGTGGAGGCGTACTCCAGCGGCTGCGTGGGCACGGGCCGGCCGGCCGGGTCGATCAGCGGGTCGCTGCCCGCCACGTCCACGACGACGACGCCCTGCCGGGCGGCCGGCGTCGGGTTGACGACGAGCGCCGCGTCGGACGGGACGGAGCGCGCCAGGCGGGCGGTCACCATGTCGCGCACGGCCTGGCCGAGGTGCTCGGCCTCGGCGATGCGGGCGGCGACCTGCTGGGCGGTGTCGTCGACGCCGCAGCCGGTCACGGAGTCGTGCCCGCTGGCGTCCACCAGCCGCCACCACGCCATGTCGAGGAAGCGGCCGGGCCACTCCTCGCCCCAGAGGGCGGCCAGCGGCTCGGCGTAGCGTTCGACCATCCGCTCGGCCCGGCTCATGGCCTGCTTGACGTGGGCGCGGATGGAGATGACGCCGGGCAGGATGTTGGCCCTGGCGTGGGAGCGCAGCTCGCCGTGCACCTCCGGCAGGCCCTCGACGTCGCCGCTGTACGCGCCGATGTAGCCGGACAGGGTGTCCATCCGGGCGTCGATGGCGGCGACCATGTCCGGCAGCCCGCGTACGGGGGCGGAGTGGTCGGTGCCGTACATGGCGAGCAGCGGCCCCTCGGGACCGTGCCAACCGCGCATGGTCGTGACGAAGGACTCCGCCCGCTCCTTCAGCCCTTCGGTGTCGGAGAACAGGTGGGCGCCGTTGCCGTAGCCGCCCGCGGGCAGGTACTGGGTGCGCAGCGCGGTGCCGTCGGGGGCGACCCAGGCGAAGGCGTCGGTGGTGACGGAGGACGGTACGCCGCGGTAGACGCAGGCGTGCAGCAGCCCGGCCTTACGCAGAATCTGCGGCATCTGGGCGGTGTGGCCGAACATGTCCGGCAGGTAGCCGACCGGCATGGCGCCGCCGAGCTTGTCCGCCCTGGCCATGCCGAGCTCCAGGTTGCGGATGATGTTCTCGCCCGAGCACAGGAACTCGTCGAGCAGGATCTGCCACGGGCCCACGGCCAGCCGCCCGGACTCCACCAGGGCGGCCAGGCGGTCGCGGTTCTCCGGGCGCACCTCCAGGTAGTCGTCCACGCAGGCGAGCTGCCCGTCGAGGGTGAAGTGGTAGGCGGGCTCGCGTTCCATCGTGTCGAGCACTTCGTCCATCAACGCCACCAGGCGCAACCGGAAACGCTGGAAGGGTTCGTACCACTCCCTGTCCCAGTGCGTGTGCGGTACGACGACGATCTCCTTGCTCACGCTGCCTCCCCTCCAATGGGCAGATCATGCTGCACGGCGTAACGGGCCGCGATCCGCTGCGCCGTGACGATGTCCTCGAGCCCGCCACCCGCGTCGGTGAGGGGCGGCTTGCCATCGTTCACGTAAGCATGAAAGGCCGCGAGCTGTACTTCGAACGCCTCAGTCACCTCGCGCCAATGTGCCCTGCTCTCCGCGTCGGACACCACGGTCAGCGTGGTCGGCGCGTTCATCAGGTACGGCGAGGGGAAGACCAGTTCGAGGGAGCCGCGATCGTGGTGGATCGCCACGGTCTCGCGGTAGGCGGGATAGTCCTCCAGATAGTGCCAGCGCAGGGAGAACCTGCCCCGGACCGGCAGCGGCCCCGAGATCTCGATGGAGCCGGGGGCCGAACCCCACGTCTCGACGTACGAGATCTCCTGGGGTGAGCCGGTGAAGCGGCGCAGGAGCGACAGGTCGTGGCAGATGGAGCCCAGCGCCACCCCGTACAGGTTCCTGACCGGTTCGGGGGCCGCCTCGCCGAGCGCCCGCGACACCAGTTCGTGCTCGGCCGCCCGCAGGGAGGCGAGCAGGTCCTGGTCCACGTCGCGTGCCTGGGTCAGGTTGGCGAAGGCGAGCTGCGACTCCCCGCTCGGGTGCAGCACGGTGACCTCGACCGCGCGGATCGCCTCGGGGCCGCCGAGCGCGGCCAGCGCCTCCTCGGCCCGGCGTACGGCGGGGTCGTACTGCTTCATGTAGCCGACCATCAGCCGCCCTTCCGGCAGCGCGGCCACCTCGGCCCTGGTCAGCGCGAGCGGCTTCTCGCAGAGCACGGCGTACCCGGCGGCCAGGGCCTTCCTGACGGTCTCGCCGTGCGAGCCCGAGGCCAGCACGACGACGGCCTCGAAGCCGCCGGCGGCGAGCAGGTCGTCCACCGACGTGTATCGTCCGGCGGCGCCCAGCCGGTCGCCCACGGCGTCGGCGAGCGTGCGTGACAGGTCGCAGACGGCGCTCACCTCGAACAGGTCACGCCGCCGCGACAGCAGCGGCACGTAGACCGCCTGGGTGACGGCCCCGCAACCCACAAGCGCGATTCTCAAAGTCCCAAGTCCTTCAGCATCTGACGGTTGGCCGCCTGGTCGGCGATGTTCTGGGCGACCGAGCGCCGGCCGGGCAGGGTGTCCTGCTCGATGATGATCCAGCCCTCGTAGTCGATCTCGTCCAGCGTGCGCACCACGGCGGGCAGGTCCAGCTCGCCCTCGCCGAGCCGGGCGAACCCGCCGCGGCCCATGAGCTCGCGCAGGTCCACGCCGTCGGCCAGGGCCTGGGCCAGGATCTTCGTGTCGCCGTCCTTGATGTGCACGTGGTCGACCCGGTCGGCCCAGGCGCGCAGGCACTCGACCGGGTCGCCCCCGGCCAGCAGGAGATGCCCGGTGTCGAGGCAGAGGTGCACGTCGGTGAGCTCCAGCAGGCGTTCGACGTCCTGCGGCGTCTCGATGTTCGTGCCGAGGTGGTGGTGGAAGGCGGGTTCGAACCCGCGCTCCCTGCACCGGTCGGTGGCCTCCTGGATGCGGGCGGCGTAGGCGGGCCAGTCGGAGGGGGCCAGCCCTGGAACGCTCCCGCCGGGCCGGGCGAAGCGCTCGGCCGAGGTGGAGCAGGCCAGCGTGGGCCGCGGCGGCAGGTCACCGGCGGGGGCGGCGGCGAACACGTCGAGCGCCGCCTCCAGCGCGGGCAGCCCGCTCGCGTACGCGTCCGCGTCCTCGTAGCGCAGGTCCACCCAGCCGCCGGCCAGCAGCAGCCCGGCGCCGGCCAGCCGGTCGGCCAGCTCGGAGCCGGTGCCCAGGTAGCCGATGGGCCCGGAGTCGATGCCCTCGTAGCCGGCGTCGGCCAGCGCGCGGACCATCTCGTCGGGGCCGAGCGGCGGCGGCGCGTCGCTCAGCTCGAAGACGCCGAAGCTCACGGGGGCGTTGGCGATTTTCCTCACGCGCATAGGGCGATCACCTCGTTCTCATAGGTTTCCAGCCGGTGCCGGCCGTCGATCGCCGGCAGCAGCGCGCGTTCGCCGCGCACCACCTGCCGGGTGCCGTCGGGGCGCACCAGCACCAGGCCGTCGGCGTCGAGGGCGAGCAGTTCGTCGCCCAGCCTGAGCAGCAGCGGCGCGTCGGGGCCGGCGGAGACGGCGGTGCGCCCGGCGCGCACGCCGTCGAGCACGGCGCCGGTGTCCTCGGCCAGCACCCACGTCGTGGGCGCGCCGGGCAGGCCGTCGTTGCCGTGCTTGTGGAAGTCGCTGCCGCCGATCACGATCAGGTCGTCGCGCCAGGCGTCCGCCCAGGCCAGCGGGGCGCCCCAGCGGCGGTCCCACCAGCCGGAGTGCCACACCTCGGCGATCGGCGGGCGGCGCTCGATCGGCTGCAGCCAGGCGCAGTCGCCGCCGAG
The DNA here is from genome assembly GCF_035917475.1 of Nonomuraea fuscirosea. Lineage (NCBI taxonomy): Bacteria > Bacillati > Actinomycetota > Actinomycetes > Streptosporangiales > Streptosporangiaceae > Nonomuraea > Nonomuraea fuscirosea. The sequence goes on from NZ_CP109074.1 coordinate 8,117,400, forward strand.
CGGATGGTTGATCGACATGAGGCCGCCCGCGCGCTCGGCGTGGTCGAGCCAGGAGTCGGGGCGCTCGCGGAAGTCGACCCAGCCGACGTCGCCGAACACGTTCGCGTGGCCGCGGTCGGTGGTGACCTCCTGGCCGGGGATGAGCGTGATGTCGCGGCCGGTCTTGGCCAGCCAGGGGTGGTGGCTGACCGTGTTGTGGTCGGTGACGGCCAGGAAGTCGAGGCCGCGCCCGTGGGCCAGCTCGGCCAGCTCGGGGATGGTCAGGCTGCCGTCGCTGTGCAGGGTGTGGGCGTGGAAGTCGCCGGCGTACCAGGTCAGGCCGTCCACGCCGGGGATGTCCCGGCGGGGCGGGCGCTCGCCGTGGGGCGGCTCCTCAGCCACCGGCTCGGGCGGGGCGACGGGCTCGGCCGTGATCTCCAGGGTGTAGTCCAGCCCCTGCGGCGGGATGCGGTGCAGGCGCAACCACACGTGCCACGTGCCCGCCTCCGGCTCGCCCGGCAGGTAGCCGGGGGTGGCCCAGTCGCGGGTGATCGTGTACTCGTCGCGGGCGCCACCCGACCAGCCGCGGAAGCCGTCCGGCGCGCCGCAGCCGAGGTCGAGCACCCCTTGCGACCTGTCGTACGACAGCTTCACGTGCACGGCGGCGGTCCCGGCCGGCACCTCGAACGGCACCTCGCGCAGGATCCGCTCCAGCCGGTCGTCCAGCGTCCAGTGGCCTCTCACACCAGTTCTCCGTCCAGGTAGACGAGGGCGCGGTCGCGCCTGGGCAGCGCGTAGCCGTCGTCGCCCACGGCGGGCTCGCTGCCCTCGGGCACGACGGCCTGCACGTTCACCTCGTTGACGTCGAGGGTCACCAGGTGGGAGGCGCCCAGGTTCTCCACGATGGACACTTTCCCGCCCAGCGCCCCGTCAGCGGGCTCGGCCGAGTACGTCATGTACTCAGGACGCACGCCGTACACGATCTTCCCTCCGTCGGACAGCCGGCCCTCCGCCGCGGCCGGGACCGCGACCTTGCAGCCCGCCACTTCCAGCGTGTCACCTCGGACGACGCCGTCCAGGAGGTTCATCGGCGTGGAGCCGATGAAGCCGGCCACGAACGTGTTGGCCGGCCGCTGGAACACCTCGGCCGGCGTACCGATCTGCCGGATGTGCCCGGATTCCATGACCGCCATCCGGTCGGCCATGGCCAGGGCCTCGGCCTGGTCGTGGGTGACGAAGACGGTGGTGACGCCCAGTTCGCGCTGCAGCTTCTTGAGGAACGTACGCGCCTCCAGCCGCAGCCGCGCGTCCAGGTTGGACAGCGGCTCGTCGAACAGGAACGCCTGCGCCTGCGTGGCCATCACCCGGGCCAGCGCGACCCGCTGCTGTTGCCCGCCGGACAGCTGCCCGGGGCGCCGGTCCATGAGGTGTTCGAGCCCGAGCCGCGCCCCGACCTCGGCGGCCTTGTCGCGGCGGTCGTTCTTGGACACCTTCTTGATCCGCAGCGGGTAGGCGATGTTGTCCGTGACGTCCATGTGCGGGAACAGCGCGTAGTCCTGGAACACCATGGCCACGTCCCTGGCGCCCGGCTGCACGCCCGTCACGTCCCGGTCGCCGATGACCACGGCGCCGCCGGTGGCGGTCTCCAGCCCGGCGATCGTCCGCAGCAGCGTGGTCTTGCCGCAGCCGGAGGGGCCGAGCAGGGCGAAGAACTCGCCGTCGGGAATGGCCAGGTCGAGCGCGTCGAGCGCTCTGACCCCGCCGGGGTAGACCTTGGTCAGCCCGCGTAGTTCGATGGCGGCCATTAACGCTTGATCCCTCCGTGGAAGCGGAAGCCGTACTTCTTGCTGACGAACAGGTACATGAGGACCACCGGGATCGAGTAGAGCAGCCCGAACGTGGACAACATGCTGAGGTTGGCCTGCCCGCCCTCGGTGTACAGCGTGTACGTGATCACCGCCGCCGGCTGCTTCTCCACGTCGCTCAGCAACAGGTACGGCATCAGGAAGTTGCCCCACACGTTCGCCACGGCCCAGACGGCGATGGTCGCGAGGCCAGGCCGCACCAGCGGCACCACCACGTCACGCACGATCTGCAGCGGCGAGGCCCCGAACACCCGGGCCGACTCCTCGTAGGACTTCGGCGTGGAGTCCATGAAGTCCTTCAGCATGAAGATCGCCGCGGGCAGCAGCCCGCCGGTGAGGATGAGGATCAGCCCGAACTGCGAGTCGATCAGGTTCAGCTCCACCGCGAGCTGGAACAGCGGCACCATCGCCGCCGTCCCGGTGATGATCGACGACAGCAGCAGCAACGCGTACAGCAGCGCGTCGCGGCCCGGCAGCCGCACCCGGCTGAGCGCGTACGCGGCCAGCGCCGCGAAGATCACGACCAGCACGGCGGTGCCGGCCGACAGCACGACCGAGTTCCACAGCGACGGCAGCGCGTACGGGTGCTCCAGCAACGCGGCGAAGTTGTCCCAGGTGAAGTCCGGCACCCGCACCTCGTACGTGGGGTCCGAGGTGAACGGCGCCGTCACCAGCCACAGCAATGGCACGGTGAAGAAGGCCAGCAGCACCGCGATCAGCGTGTAGAACCCGATCCGGCCCAGGACGAAACGCGTCATTTCTTGCTCCGCAGCAGCCGCAGGTAGAACACCGCCACGACCAGGTTGATCAACAGGATGATCGTGGAGACGGCGGCGCCGTAGCCCAGTTCACCGCTCTGCAGCGCCACCTTGTACACGTGCACGGCGAGCACCTCGGACTTGCCGTCGGGGCCGCCCGCGGTGAGCAGGAACGGGCTGAAGTCGTTGAACGTCCACAGGCTGATCAGCAGCAGGTTGGTCAGGATGTGGCCTCTGATGTGCGGGAACACGACGTCCCTGAGCTGCTGCCAGCCGGAGGCGCCGGCCAGGCGGGCGCTCTCCAGGTGGGAGGGGGGCACGTTGCCGAGGGCGGCGCCGTACAACATCATCGAGAAGGCCGTGCCGCGCCAGGTGTTGAACACGATGATCGAGAGCATCGGGTGGTCGAGCAGCCAGGCGGAGCCGGGCAGGCCGAGCAGCGCGTTGAGCGTGCCGCCGTCGCGGTCGAGCAGCGCCACCCACAGGAACGACACGATCGCGCTGGGCAGGATCCAGGCCAGGATGACCAGGCCCTCGACCACGCGCTTGATCGGGCCGCGCCGGTCGCGCAGCAGCCAGGCGATGGCGAAGCCGAGGCCGACCTGCCCGATGATGGCCGAGCCGAGCACGAACTGCACGGTCAGCCAGGTAGAGCTCCAGAACGTGGGGTTGGAGACCGCGTCGAGCAGGTTGTCCAGACCGACGAACTGCGGCTCGGCGGCCGCGGTGCCGGTCAGGCGGTAGTTGGTGAGTCCGAGATAGAGCACCCAGAGCGCGGGGAAGACGAGGAAGACCGCGATGAGCAGCAGGGCCGGCGCCGCGAAGACCCCGGCCCGCGCCTTGCCCAGGCCCGCCGCGTCAGAGCTGTAGCGGGGGGCCTGCGCCTCGTCCTCGGGCCGCGTCTCAGGAGGCGATGTTGCCTGCGCCACCGACGATTCCTTCGAGCTTCTTCTGGTAGTCGGCCGCGACCTGGTCGGGCGCGGTTCCGCCGACGACCGCCGCGGTCGCCTCCTGCAGCGCCACCGACACCTGCGGGTAGGCGGCGACCGGCGGCCGGTAGGCCGTCAGCGGCAGCACCTTCTCCGAGATGAACGTCAGCAGCGGCTCACCGGCGAGGATCTCCTTGTTGACGTCGCTGCGCGGCGTGATGCGCACGTTGCCGTCCTTGGTCTCCTCCTTCAGCGCCTCCGGGGAGAGCATGAAGGTCAGCAGCTCGAAGGCTTCCTTCGGATGCTTGGTGTTGGGGTTGACCGTACGCAGCGCGCCGCCGGACATGCTGACGAAGTCCTGGCCGCGGATGCCCTTGCCGGGCTCCATGGCCGGGATCATGGCGTAGCCGACGACCTGGTCACGGTCGGCCATCTTGGCCACGCCCGTCTTGGGGTTGACCACGCCGCGCCAGAAGTAGTCGCCCTCCATCAGGATGCCGATCTTGCCGTCGGCGAACTGCTGGAACGACTTGTCGCGGCCCTTGGCCTCCTGCTGCAGCTTGGGGTCGCCGAGGCCGCCGCCGTAGATCTTCTGGTAGAGGCCGAGCGCGTCCTTGAGCGGCTGGGAGGCGCCGCTCCACTTGCCGTCCTGCTGCACCTCGCCGCCCGCGCCGGCGAGCAGCGGCAGCACGCCCTGCATCGAGGTGGCCTCGCCCATGGCGGTGCCGGCGTTGATCTGGATCGGCACGGGCACGCCGGAGGACTTGAGCTTGGTGCCGGCGTCGAGGACCTCCTGCCAGCTCTTCGGCTGCCAGTCGGCGGGCAGCCCGGCCTTGGCGAACAGGGTCTTGTTGAAGTAGAGGACGCGGCCGTCGGTGCCGACGGGCAGGGCGTACTTCTTGCCGTTGAACTCGGTCATGCCCTGGACCGCCTCGGGGATCTGCGACCAGCCGTCCCAGCTGTCGGCCTCGGCCCCGGCCACCTCCGTCAGCGGCTTGATGTAGCCGGCCTCGGCGAACTCGCCGGCCCAGATGCTGTCGATGTCGATCACGTCCGCGCCCTTGCCGGACTTGAGGTCCAGGGAGAGCTTGGTCTTGTACTGCTCGTCGTCGACGCCGCTGGGAACGAACTTGACCGTGACGTCCTTGCCCTTCGCCTTCTGGGCCTCCTGGAACTTGGGGATGACCCAGTCGGCGATGAACTTCGCGGCCGCCTCGTTCTTGCCACCCTGGATGGCGTTCTGGGCGATCGTCAGCTCGATCGCGTCACCGCCTCCCCCGGACGACGACTGGCCGCAGGCGGCGAGCCCCAGACCGGCCGCGGCGATGACCGCGACCACACCTACCGACCGTTTCCGCAGTGCCATGCAAACCCTCCGACGTGTGCTTTTGGGGAGGAAGCCAGAAGGTCCAATATGTCATGACATATATATGACGTAAAGACCTTGCCATAGGGCCCCCAGGCTGAGGACATCTGGCAACATAGCGGACATCCGAATGTCATGACAATATGCCATAGTAGCCACGCAAAGCTCGGGCCCCCTGGAGGTGCGTTGTACGACCTGATCACGTTCGGGCGCAGCGGCGTCGACGTCTATCCGCTCCAGACCGGCGTCGGCCTCGCCGACGTCGAGACCTTCGGGAAGTTCCTCGGCGGCAGTCCCACCAACGTCGCCGTCGCCGCCGCCCGCCACGGGCTCAGACCGGCGGTGATCACCGGAGTCGGAGCGGATCCGTTCGGAGACTACGTGCGCCGGGCCATCCGCGGCTTCGGCGTGGACGACGCCTTCGTGCACACCGTCGAAGGCCGTCCGACGCCCGTGACGTTCTGCGAGATCTTCCCGCCCGACCACTTCCCCATCTACTTCTATCGCGGCGAGCATCCGCCCGACCTGCAGATCTCCCCCGACCTGCTCGACCTCGACGCGATCCGCGCGACCGAGCTGTTCTGGTTCTCGCTGACCGGGCTGAGCCAGGAGCCGAGCGCCGCCGCCCACGCCGCCGCGCTGTCGGCGCGCACGTCCGGATGGACGGTGTTCGACCTCGACTACCGGGCCACGCTGTGGGAGTCGCGCGAGGCCGCCCACGAGGCCGCGCGCCGGGCCCTGCCGCAGGTGAACGTGGCGGTGGGCAACCTGGAGGAGGTCGAGGTCGCGGTCGGCGTACGCGATCCGGAGGCGGCCGCGCAGGCGCTGCTGGACGCCGGCGTACGCGTCGCGATCGTGAAAATGGGCCCCGAAGGGGTTTTCGCGCGTACCTCTGAGGAGAGCGCACTGGTGGAGCCCATGGAGGTGAAGGTGGTCAACGGGATCGGCGCGGGAGACGCGTTCGGCGGAGCCATCTGCCTCGGGCTGCTGCGCGGCTGGCCGCTGGAGCGCACCCTGCGCTTCGCCAACGCGGCCGGCGCGTTCGTCGCGGCCCGCCTGGCCTGCGCCGACGCCATGCCGACGACCGCCGAGGTGGAGGATCTGCTGAACGGGGCCGGATCTTGAGCGACACGACACTGTCCGTGACCGACGCGCGGGCGACCGATTACGCGCGGCTCACCCACATCCGCGCCACCCGGCCGGAGGAGATCGCCGCGGCCGCGGCCCGCCGCGAGCGGCGCGGCCTGCCGGCCGAGGGCGAGCGGCTGCTGATCATCGCCGCCGACCATCCGGCCAGGGGCTCACTCGGCGTACGCGACCGGCCGCTGGCCATGGCCAGCCGCGTCGACCTGCTCGACCGGCTGCGGGTGGCGCTGTCCAGGCCGGGGGTGGACGGCATCCTGGCCTCCCCCGACGTCCTGGAGGACCTGCTGCTGCTCGGCGCGCTGGAGGGCAAGCTGGCCTTCGGCTCCATGAACAGGGGCGGCCTGCAGGGCTCGGTGTTCGAGATGGACGACCGGTTCACCGGCTTCGACGCCGACTCGATCGACGCCATGCGGCTCGACGGCGGCAAGATGTTGTGCCGCATCGACCCCTCCGACCACGCCACCGTGGCCACCCTGGAGTCGTGCGCCCAGGCGGTCACCGGCCTGGCCCGCAGGCGGCTGGTGGCCATGGTGGAGCCGTTCTGGTCGCTGCGCTCGGAGTCCGGCGTCGTCCGCAACGACCTGTCGCCCGACGCCGTGATCCGCTCCATCAGCATCGCCCAGGCCCTCGGCGTCACCTCCGCCTACACCTGGCTGAAGATCCCCGCCGTGGCCGAGATGGAGCGGGTGATGGCCGCGACCACGCTGCCCGCGCTGCTCCTCGGCGGCGACCCGCCCGACATCGACGCCGCCTACGCCGACTGGCACCGGGCGCTGGGCCTGCCCGGCGTCCGCGGCCTCGTGGTGGGGCGCGCCCTGCTCTACCCCCCGGACGACGACGTGGCGACCGCGGTGGACGGCGCCGCGGCCCTGGTGCGAGAGGCTGGAGCATGACCTATCTGCCCTACGGCAAGACCGCCGACGGTCCCTGGTCGGTGCGGATCACCCCGTCGCTGGCGGGCTGGACCTACTCGGGCCTGCGGGTCGCGGATCTGAGCGAGGCTCCGGTCACGTTCGACACCGGCGAGGAGGAGATGCTCGTCCTGCCGCTGGCCGGCTCGTGCACGGTCACCCTGCCCGATGACACGTTCGTGCTGACGGGCCGCGCCTCGGTCTTCGAAGGCCCCTCCGATTTCGCCTATATCCCTATTTCTACGGAAGTCACCGTGTCGGGCGCGGGACGCATCGCGTTCCCCTCCGCCCGCGCCACCCGGGCGCTGCCCCCGCGCTACGTCGCCGCCGCCGAGGTCTCCGTCGAGATCAGGGGCGCGGGCCGGGCCAGCCGCCAGGTCAACAACTTCTGCAGCCCCGACGCCTTCGACTGCGACAAGCTCATGGCCGTGGAGGTGCTCACCCCCGACGGCAACTGGTCCTCCTATCCGCCGCACAAACACGACACCCCCAACCCGGGCGAGGCCGTGCTGGAGGAGATCTACTACTTCGAGGTCGGCGACCAGGGCATCGGCTACCAGCGCGTCTACTCCTCCGAGGGAGGCCAGATCGACACCCTCGCCGAGGTCTCCTCCGGCGACGTGGTGCTCGTCCCCTACGGCTACCACGGCCCCTCCATGGCCGCCCCCGGCTACGACCTCTACTACCTCAACGTCCTGGCGGGCCCAGGGGAGCAGCGTTCGATGGCGTTCTGCGACGATCCCCGCCACGCCTGGATCCGCTCGTCCTGGGAGGCCCAGCCCATCGACCCCAGGCTGCCCTTCGGGAGGACATCGTGATCCGGCTGACCGTCGCGCAGGCCGTCGTTCGCTTCCTGGCCCACCAGTGGAGCGAACGCGACGGCGTCGAGCGCAGGTTCTTCGGCGGCTGCGTCGGCATCTTCGGCCACGGCAACGTGGCCGGCCTCGGCCAGGCGCTGGCCACCTCTGCCGAGGACCTGCCCTACCACCTCAGCCGCAACGAGCAGGCGATGGTGCACACCGCCGCCGCGTACGCCCGCGCCGGCAACCGGCTGACCACCCTGGCCTGCACCACCTCCATCGGCCCCGGCGCCACCAACATGATCACCGGCGCGGCCGGGGCGACCATCAACCGCCTGCCCGTGCTGCTGCTGCCCGGCGACATCTTCTCCACCCGCGTCGCCAGCCCGGTGCTGCAGGAGCTGGAGGACCAGCGCTCCTATGACATCTCGGTCAACGACTGCTTCAAGCCGGTCTCCCGCTTCTGGGACCGGATCAACCGCCCCGAGCAGCTGCCGTCCGCGCTGCTGGCCGCCATGCGGGTGCTCACCGACCCGGCCGAGACCGGCGCGGTGACGCTGGCGCTGCCGCAGGACGTGCAGGCGGAGGCGTTCGACTGGCCGGACGAGCTGTTCGCCGACCGCGTCTGGCACATCCCCAGGCCGCGCCCGGAACGCGCGGCTCTGGCGCGGGCCGCCGAGCTGATCAGAGCGGCCGAGCGGCCGCTGATCGTGGCCGGCGGCGGCGTGATCTACGGCGAGGCCACCGACGCGCTGCGTGCCTTCGCCGAGGCGCACGGCGTCCCCGTGGCCGAGACCCAGGCCGGCAAGGGCGCGCTGCCGCACGGTCATCCGCTCGCGCTGGGCGCCATCGGCGCGACGGGCACCACGGCCGCCAACGCGCTGGCCCGCCAGGCCGACGTGATCATCGGGGTCGGCACCCGCTACAGCGACTTCACCACCGCCTCCCGGACGATCTTCGCCCCCTCCGCCCGGTTCGTGAACCTCAACATCACCGGCTTCGACGCCGCCAAGCTGTCGGGCCTGCAACTGGTCGCCGACGCCCGCGAAGGGCTGGCCGACCTGACCGAGGCGTGCGCGGGCTGGGGCACGCCGGCCGCCTACCGGGAGCGGGCCGCCGAGCTGACCCGGGCCTGGGACACCGCCGTTGACCGGGCGTACGCGGTGGAGGGCACGCCCATCCCGCAGTCCGCCGTGATCGGCGCGGTCAACGCTGCGGCGGGCGACGACGGCGTGGTGGTGTGCGCGGCCGGCTCGATGCCGGGCGACCTGCACAAACTCTGGCGGCCCAGCGGCCCCGGCTCCTACCACGTCGAGTACGGCTACTCCTGCATGGGCTACGAGATCGCCGGCGGCCTCGGCGTGAAGATGGCCCGCCCTGAGCGCGAGGTGTTCGTGCTGGTCGGCGACGGCTCCTACCTGATGATGGCCCAGGAGCTCGTCACCGCCGTCTCCGAGGGCGTCAAGCTCGTCGTCGTCCTGGTCGACAACTCCGGCTTCGCCTCCATCGGGCGCCTGTCGGAGAGCGTGGGCGCCGAGCGGCTCGGCACCGCCTACCAGCGGCACGACGGCGGCCCGCTGCCGGTGGACCTGGCGGCCAACGCGGCCAGTCTCGGCGCCACCGTGCTGCGTCCCGAGACGGTCGCCGACCTGCGCAAGGCGCTCGACGACGCACGTTCGGCCTCGGAGACCACGGTCGTCTACGTACGCACAGACCGGATGGCCGACGACGTGCCCTCCTCCGAGGCGTGGTGGGACGTGCCCGTGGCGCAGGTGGGGACGACCAGCGCCACCTACGCGGCGCGGGAGACGTACGAGGCCAGCAAGCGCTCCCAGCGTCCGCACCTGGCCCCGCCCGGCTGAGCAGGGTTGCCCCCGCTGACCTGGGGGAACTCCTCTGACCAGGCACGATGGGGGGCAGGGGATGAGGCCGTGGCGGCTGCTCGGTTGGATCGCGGTCATCGCGGTGGTCCTCTTCTGCCTCCATCAGGTGCGGACGGTGGCCCTGTCGATCGTCATCGGCGTCTTTCTCACCGCCCTGCTCCGCCCGCCCGCCCGCTGGCTCCGCTCGCGCGGCCTGGGCGCGGCCCTCGCCACCACGATCGTCTTCGCCTGCGGGCTGTTGCTGGCCGGGGGCCTCGGCGCGCTGCTGGGGCCGCCCACCATCGACAGCCTGTCCGAGCTGGGCGCCAGCCTCGGCACAGTGCTCGACGGCCTGCACGACCTGGCCCTCAGGTTCGGTCTCGACGACCGGCAACTGCTCGGCCAGGCCCGCGACTACCTGGCCGGGCAGGGCCGCCAGGTCGCCGGCGGCGCACTGGCCGGGGTCAAGACGGCGGGCGAGATCGTCGTCGGGGCCGTGCTGGCGGTGATCCTGTCCATCTACTTCGTGCACGGCGGCGACCGGCTCTTCCACTGGCTGCTCCAGCTCGCCCCCGCCGCCGCCAGGCCGCGCCTGGCCGAGACCGGCCGCCTGATCTACTCGGTGATCGGCCGCTACATCCGCGGCATCGCCGTCGTGGGGGCGGTCGACGGGTTCTTCATCGGGATCGCGCTGTGGATCCTCGGGGTCCCACTCGCGCTGCCGCTGGCGGTGCTGACGTTCATCGGCGCGTTCCTGCCGGTGGTGGGGGCGTTCCTGGCCGGGCTGCTGGCCGCCGTGGTGGCGCTCGTGGCCAAGGGCGTGTTCGTGGCGCTGATCGTGGTGGCCGTGACCGTGGCGGTGCAGCAGATCGAGGGGCACGTGCTGGCGCCGCAGATCTACGGCAAGGCCCTCGACCTGCCCGGCGCGGTCATCCTGGTGGCGATCGCGGTGGGCAGCGTGGTCGCCGGCATCACGGGCGCCTTCCTGGCCGCCCCCGTGACCTCGGTGGTCGTCGCCCTCCTCCACCGCACCCGGCCCGCGTAGCCTCGCCGAACGCCCGCGCGGCTCAGCACAGGATCCGTGATGACCGTCATGATGGGGTTCATGCGATGGGTAACGTTCGACGTTTTCGGAACACTGGTCGACTGGCGGCACGGCATCCGCACCGGCGTCGAGCTGGTCGCCCCGGGGAAGGGGGCGGAGGTGCTGGAGGCGTACGTCAGGCATGAGCGTGACGTCCAGAGCGAGTCGCCCACGATGCGCTACCGCCTGCTGACGGCCGAGGCGCTGCGCAGGGCGTGCGCGGAGGAGAAGGTCGAACTGGGCGCCGACGACGCCTCCGTGCTGGCCGCGACGCTGCCGTACTGGCCGGTGTTCCCCGAGGTCGGGGCCGAGCTGTCGGCGCTGCGCGAGGCCGGGTGGCGGCTGGGGCTGCTCACCAACTGCGACCGTGACCTGGTCGCCGAGACGCGGCGGCGGCTGGCGGTGCCGGTCGAGGCGGTGGTGACGGCCGAGGACGCGGGGGCCTACAAGCCGGCCACGGCGCACTTCGAGGCGTTCGGGAGCGCGTACGAGCCGGAGGTCTGGGTGCACGTGGCCCAGAGCTACTTCCACGACATGGTGCCCGCCCACCGGCTCGGGCTGCCCCGCGTCTGGATCAACCGGCAGGGGCAGCGGCCGGACGACGAGACGATCATCCAGCGCGCCCAGCCGGACCTGCGCGGCCTGCTCGAAGCCGTCGAGAACGCCTCCGCGCCCGCAGGCTGAACGGCTCAGGCGCGCTGCTCCAGGACATCGGCGATGCCCGCGAGGAAGGAGTCGACGTCCGCGATGAGGTAGCCGGACCTGAACAGCACGGTCGAGAACTTCGCCGCCCGCACCTCCTTGGCCGTCACCGGAAAGTCGGTCGTGCCGCGCAACGTGGCCACGATCCGGTCGAGGAAGGCGTCGATCTCGTCCTCGTTGTAGCCGGTGCCCATGCGGCCGGGACGGAAGGCCACGCGCTCGACGCGCGCGGCCTGCGTCTCGAACCACTCCTCGCGGAGCATCTCGCCGGTCGGCTCGGCCATGGCCAGCCGTACGGGCCGCTTGGCCTGGGTCTCCAGGGCCACCACGAACGCCTCCAGGGCGAAGTCCACCGCGGTCTCCTGGTAGCCGCCGCGCTTGGCGCGGAACGTGGCGCCGCGTACCTCGTCGGCGGTGACGGGCTCCAAGGCGTGCGAGCCTCGGCCCAAGGTCGACTCGATCCGCCCGATCAGGGCGTCGACCTCGACGGGGTCATAGCCTGAACGCATGCCGATGACGCGTGGAAAGCGGTTCAAGCCTCTCTCCTCTTGAGACGTGAAGCTGGGGTGCCGCCTCTATTGTCGGACCTTTATCCCGGCCCTGCGACCCGACCTATACCGTTACAGGATCATGCGCCTATCCCGGGTCTCTTTCCGTTACCGAAGACGTGAACCTTTCGTCATCGAAGACGTCGACGCCGACCTCGCCCCCGGCGACGTGATCGAGCTGACCGGCGTGAACGGAGCGGGCAAGTCCACCCTGCTCCGCCTGCTGGCGGGCCTGGCACGGCCCACGCGCGGCACCGTCTCCGGCCGCCCGGCGGTCGTCGGCTTCGCCCCCGACCGTTTCCCCACCGACCAGCCGTTCACGGTCACCGGTTATCTGCGGCACATGTCCCGCGTCCGCGGCCGCGCCCGCTGGGAGCCCTGGGCCGAACGCCTGAACATGGGCCGGCTGCTCGACACCCGGCTGCCCGAGCTGTCGAAGGGCAGCGCGCACAAGGTGGGCCTGGTCCAGGCGCTGATGGCCGAGCCGGGGCTGCTGATCCTGGACGAGCCGTTCGCCGGCCTGGACGCCGACACCCGCTCGGCCCTGCCCGCGATCGCGACCGAGGTGGCGGCCCGCGGCGGCGTCGTCATCGCCAGCGACCACCAGGGCGGGCTGCGCGGCCTGCCCGGCCTGCGTCACTGGTCCGTGCTGGACGGCCACGTCACGGAGAGCGCGGTGGCTCCCCTGGAGCCCGAGGAACGCGGCCAGGCGACGGTGGCCGTCACCGTGCCCCTCGACGAGCTGCCCCGGTTCCTGGCCGGCCTGCGCGAGCAGGGTTATCCGGCCCGTGAGATCGAGGAGATCCGATGATCGCCCTGGCCGTCTTCCGGCTGGCCGCCTACATCCGCTCGCACCGGGTGCACCAGGCGCTGCTCCTCACCGTGGCCATGCTCGCGATCGTGCACGGCAACCGGGCGCCCCGGGGCGAGGAGGCCTCCGTGCTCACAGACGGCGCCATCCTCGTCCTCCCCGTCCTGGCCTGGGCCGCCAGGAGCCTGCTCGACACCGAGCCGGACCGTCAGCGGGAGATGTCGGCCGTCCAGGTCGGCGGGCGGGGCAAGGAGGTGGCCGCCGGGCTGCTCGCGGCGTTCGCCGCGACCGCCGTCCTCTCAGCGCTGGCCATGGCCTGGGCGCTGCTGCTCGGCATCACCGGCGCGCCGTCGCCCGGCCTGCTGACCGCCTCATTCCTGCTGTACGCGCTGTCGGCCCTGACCGGCACCGCACTCGGCGCCCTCACCAGCCGGGTCGTCCTGCCGTCGCCCGCCTTCTCGATCATGGCCCTGCTGCTCGGGTTCCTGGCGATGCTGCTGATCAGCGGCACGTCGCTCTACTGGCTCACGGTCCCGCTCATCTCCTGGATGAAGGCCGCGAACGCCGGCGAGCTCGTCGCCCGGCTGCCCGCGCTCGGCTCGATCTCGCTGGCCTGGTGCCTGATCGGCCTCGGCACATACGTGTGGCTCCGCCGCAGAACCTGACCCACCCGCACCGGCTCCGCCTCGGCCGCCGGCCGATCTTCACTCGGCCGGCGGCTATCCGGGCGGTGGTGATTCGGCGGCGATGATTCGGCGGCGGTTACTCGGCGGGGCTCATTCGGCGGCGGTTACTCGGCGGCGGCGAGCTGTCCGCAGGCGCCGTCGATCTCGCGTCCGCGCGTGTCCCTGACCGTCACCGGAACCCCATGGAACTCCAGCCGCCGCACGAACGCCCGCTCGTCCTCCGGCCGCGACGCCGTCCACTTCGACCCGGGGGTCGGGTTGAGCGGGATCAGGTTGACGTGCACCAGCTTGTTCTTGACCAGCTTGCCGAGCAGGTCGGCCCGCCATTCCTGGTCGTTGACGTCCTTGATGAGCGCGTACTCGATCGAGACCCGCCGCTTGGTCCGCGCCGCGTACGCCCAGGCGGCGTCGAGGACCTCGGCCACCTTCCACCGCGTGTTGATCGGCACCAGCGTGTCGCGCAGCTCGTCGTCGGGCGCGTGCAGCGACAGCGCCAGCGTGACCGGCAGCCCCTCGTCGGCGAGTTTGCCGATCGCGGGCACCAGCCCGACCGTGGACACGGTGACCCCGCGCGCCGAGATGCCGAGCCCGTGCGGCGAGGGCTCCACCATGCGGCGGACCGCGCCGATCACCTGCTTGTAGTTGGCCAGCGGCTCGCCCATGCCCATGAACACGACGTTGCTGACCCGCCCTGGCCCGCCGGGCACCTCGCCGGCGGCCAGCGCCCGCGCCCCGGAGACGACCTGCTCGACGATCTCGGCGGTGGACATGTTCCGGGTCAGACCGGCCTGCCCCGTGGCGCAGAACGGACAGTTCATGCCGCATCCGGCCTGCGACGACACGCACATCGTGACCCGGTCGGGATAACGCATGAGCACCGACTCGACCAGCGCCCCGTCGAACAGCCGCCACAGCGTCTTGCGCGTGGTGCCCCCGTCGGTGGTCATCTCCCTGACCGGCGTGAGCAGGTCAGGCAGCAGCGTGGCCAGCCTCTCCCTGGCCGCCGCGGGCAGGTCGGTCATCGCGTCGACGTCGGTGGTCAGCCGCTCGAAGTAGTGGCGCGAGAGCTGGTCGGCGCGGAAGGCCTTCTCGCCCAGCTCGGTGACCGCGGCCCGCCGGTCGGCCATCGACAGGTCGGCCAGGTGCCGGGCGGGCTTGGCCCGGCGCGGCGCGACGAAGGTGAGCTGGCCTGGAGGCTGGGACACGTTACTGCCTTTGCTTTGAGGGGTTGTCGACCAGGGTAATGAACGTTCGGATCGGAGGTGGCATTCCTGGTCACGTCATGGCTCGCGCGTTGGTCACCGCCCGATCTACAGTCATCTCGTATGGCGATTTTTCGGTCGGCATCTGGCGAGGGTGGCACCGAGGTCGTGCTCGCCGCCGGCAACCCGTACGGGAGCCGGACGCTCGTGGTCGAGCGGGACGAGGACTCCTCGGTAGCTTACCTGTGCTCACCCGACGGTGCGGTCCACGGCGCCGTCTGGCTGGCCAACCACCGCCCCGCCCCGGCCGTCGTCGACCTGGCCCGGATCAACGCCGGCCTGCCGCCGCTGATGCCCAGGCCCAACACCCTGCACCCCGGCGGCCGCCGCCCGCTCGGGCAGCTGAGCCCGCTGTGGTTCGAGGAGGGCGACGGCGTGGCGCTCTACGAGGACGACGATCTGCTCGCGGTCATCCCGGGCTGGGCCGACATGAACCGGGGCATGCCGGGCTACGCCCGCGACGCGGTGGGCGAGTCGCCGTTCGCGTGGGCGCTGTCGGAGGCGCTCGAAGGGCTGCGTCCCCGTATCTCCAACGCCCGGTCCTACTGGCGCTGGCGGCACAGCGAGGGGTCGTGGCCGTCGTTCCAGGAGTTCGTGATGGGGCACCTGGACCGGGTGCTGGGGCCGGCGGGCCGCTACTGGGACGCCAGCGGTGACCGGCTGCCCACCGTCGGCATCACCGAACGCCCTCCGGCGCACGATCGCGGCTTCACCGTGCTGTCCACGGTCGGGATGAGCTGCCAGCGCATGCCGACGGTGGAGCAGTGGATCGACAAGCCGGACGCGTACGCCAGGATCGAGCTGGCCGTGGCCACCCGTGAGGATCCGCGGGACGCGGCGCTGCTGCTGGTCTGGCTGTCGCAGTATCCGTGGCACTCGGTCACGTGGCTGGGCCACGGGCACACGGCTAAGTGGTATCACGAGCCTGCGACGTTCCCCCTGGGGCCGCAGTACTCGGGTGTTCTGATGCAGGCCAACCCACCCCACATGCCTGACATGTCTGGATTCGCGTTCGGCGGTGAGGCCGTACGGTGGCTCTGGCTCTCCCCCACCACCACAGCCACAGAAGCCCAGCACCCCTGACCCCCGCCGCCGTCAGAAGAAGATGGTCATCAACGCCCAGACCGGCACCAGCGTCGTCACCAGCGAATCCAGCCGATCCATCAGCCCGCCGTGCCCCGGCAGGATCGTCCCCAGGTCCTTGATGCCGAGATCCCGCTTGATCATCGACTCGATCAGGTCGCCCACGGTCGCCAGCACCGCCGCCAGCGCGCCGATCAGCGCCCCCTGCCAGATGTCGCCGCCGAGCAGCCAGGTCACCAGCCAGGCGCCCACCGCCGTGCACGCGACGATCGACCCGGCCAGCCCCTCCCAGGTCTTCTTCGGGCTGATCACCGTCAGCTGGTGCTTGCCGAACAGCACCCCCGCGATGTAGCCGCCGATGTCGCTCGCCACGGTCACCGCGATGAAGATCACCACGCGGTGGTCGCCGTCGCTCTCCTTCAGCAGCAGCGCCACGAACGCGGCCAGCATCGCGGGATAGAGGAGCGTGAGCACCGACGCCGACGCGTCGCGTACGTAACCGTCCGTGCCGTCGCTGAACATCCGCCAGATGAGCAGCACCAGCGCGGACAGCGCGAACGTGGCCAGCAACCAGACCGGCCCGCCCCAGTACGCCCCCGCGTGCATCGCGACCATGCCTGCCAGCACCGGCGCGGCCGGAACCTTGATGTCACGGGTGGCGAAGGCCTTGACCAGCTCCAGCACGCCCACGCCGACGGCCCCCGCCACCACCAGGAGGAACAGCTCCTTGATGGTGTAGACGGTGCCGATGACCAGCGCGCCCAGCACCACACCGACGGCGATCGCCGCGGGCAGGTTTCTTCCGGTACGGCTGCCGCCGCTCGAGCTGGTGCCAGCCGTACGTTCTTCCACTGAGTTCTCCAAGAGCCCACGGCCCCCGCCGTCGAAGCGAGGGCCGTAGTGCAGACCCGCTACGCTGCGGCGGCCCGTCCGACACGGTCCGCCCTGCGGCGGCCCGTCGCCGGCGCGGTCCGCCCCGCGGCGGCCGGTCGCGAACGTGGTCCGCCCTGCGGCGCGCCGCTCAGACTTCGAGCAGCTCGGTTTCCTTGTGCTTGAGCAGCTCGTCGATCTGGGCGACGTGCTTCTGGGTGAGGTCGTCGAGCTCCTTCTCAGCCCGCCGGACCTCGTCCTCGCCCGCCTCGCCGTCCTTGATCATCTTGTCGAGGACTTCCTTGGCGGAGCGGCGGATGTTGCGTACCGACACCTTGGCGTGCTCGCCCTTGTTCCTGGCGACCTTGATGTACTCCTTGCGACGCTCCTCGGACAGCTCGGGGAACGTCACCCGGATCACCTGACCGTCGTCGGTGGGGTTGACGCCGAGGTCGGAGTCGCGGATGGCCCGCTCGATCGCGCTCATCGAGCCCTTGTCGTACGGCTGGATGATGACCATGCGCGCCTCGGGCACGTGGAACGACGCCAACTGCTGGATCGGCGTCGGCGTGCCGTAGTACTCGGCGTTGATCTTGTTGAACATCGAGGGGGTGACCCGGCCCGTACGGATGCTCGCGAAGTCCTCCTTCGCGACCGAAACGGCCTTGTCCATCTTCTCCTCGGCTTCGAGGAGGGTTTCGTCGATCACAGCGGCTCCCTGTCTTCTAGCTGGCGGTCTCGGGCTCGCTCCGTCATTTGCCTGCGGGACTAACCAGCGTGCCGATTTTCTCACCGCGCACCGCTCGCAGGATGTTGCCTTCGCCCATGAGGTCGAAGACGACGATCGGCAGGTCGTTGTCCTTGCACAGGCTGATCGCGGTGGCGTCCATGACCGCGAGGTCGCGCAGCAGCACCTCGCCGTAGTCGAGATGGTCGAACCTGACCGCGTCGGGGTTCTTGCGGGGATCGGAGTCGTAGATCCCGTCCACCTGCGTGCCCTTGAGCAGCGCTTCCGCGCCGATCTCCAGGGCCCGCTGGGACGCCGCGGTGTCGGTGGAGAAGTAGGGCGAGCCGAGCCCGGCACCGAAGATGACCACGCGCCCCTTCTCGAGGTGCCTGATCGCGCGGCGTGGCAGGAACGGCTCGGCCACCTGCTGCATGGTGATGGCGGTCTGCACGCGCGTCTCCACGCCCCGCCGCTCCAGGAAGTCCTGCAGCGCCAGGCAGTTGATGACCGTGCCGAGCATCCCCATGTAGTCGGCCCTGGCGCGGTCGATGCCGCCCTGGGACAGGGTGGCGCCGCGGAACATGTTGCCACCGCCGACCACGACCGCGACCTGCACGCCCTCCTTGACCGCCTCGGCGATCGAATCGGCCAGGTGATCGACGATCACCGGATCGATGCCGAGGGGCTCGCTGCCGGCGAACGCCTCCCCTGACAGCTTCAGCATCACCCGCTTCCACCTGAGTGGACCCTGCGGGTTCGGAGATGGGGAAGCCGCCGTCCGTGTGGATTCATGGGCTGACTCCCGGTGGTCCTGCACGGCGGCGGCCTCCTTCATTCGGCGGATCTGTGAGCTGGCAGCTTGCCTAAGCCTAAGCCTGACCGACCTTGAATCGGACAAAGCCCAGCACCTCGACGCCATTCTCTTCGGCGTACTTGCCCACGCTCTTCTTGTTGTCCTTGACGAAGGCCTGCTGCAGCAGCGTGAAGTCCTTGTACCAGCCGTTCACGCGACCCTCGACGATCTTGCCGATGGCGGCCTCGGGCTTGCCCTCCTCACGGGTCATCTCCTCGAAGAGCTTGCGCTCCTTCTCGACGACCTCGGCGGGCACGGAAGCGGCCTTCAGGTACTGCGGAGCCATCGCGGCGGCGTGCTGCGCGACGTCCTTGGCGACCTCGGCGTTCGGCTTGTCCAGCTGGACCAGCACCCCGACCGCCGGCGGCAGCGCCGGGTCGGTCTTGTGCATGTACGCGCCGATGTAGCCGCCCTCCAGCACCGCGAAGCGCCGGATCTCGATCTTCTCACCCAGCGCGGCGTTGGCGGTGTCGAGGAGCTCCTTGACGGTCTTGCCGTCGACGGAGGACTCGAGCAGCGTCGCCACGTCGGCCGGCTTGCTCTCCAGGACGTGCGCGACGACCTGGGCGGCCAGCTCCTGGAAGCGCTCGCCCTTGGCCACGAAGTCCGTCTCGCAGTTGAGCTCGAGAAGCGCGGCAGCGGAGTCGCCGTCCTGCTTGAGCGCCACCAGGCCGTTGGACGCGGTACGGGCCTCACGCTTGCCCACGTCCTTGGCGCCCTTCAGGCGCAGCAGCTCGATGGCGCGGTCGAAGTCGCCCTCGGACTCCTCCAGCGCCTTCTTGCAGTCCATCATGCCGGCAGCGGTGATCTCGCGAAGCCGCTTGACGTCGGCCATGTTCACGGAAGCCATTGCTCTTTTTCCTTGTGGGATTTCGTCGTCGTCATCGTGGATGGGGCAGGTGCCGGGATCCGGCCTCCCACCCTCTGTTCGTACGGCAGGCGTATGCCGTACGGGAGCCTTGCCTTACTCGGGGCCCGGGTCGGCCCGGCCTCGCTGCTGCTTCGCTCGGCATACTGCCCAGCCTCGCCTCGGCTTACCACCTCAGCTCAGCACCGCCTCACATCAGCCACAGAACCTGCGCCACCGACCTCAGCCGACCACACAAGACGTGCGCGACCAACCTCGGCCGACCACGCATCCGTGCGGAACCGACCGCGGCCGATCACACAGAACGTGCAGGACCGACCGCGGCTGATCGCACAGAACGTGCAGAACCGACTTCGGCTGATCGCACAGAACGTGTGCGAACGAACCTCAGCCGACCGCACAACCTGCACCGACCTACTCCGGCCGACTGCAGACCCTGCGCGAACCGACCACCATCAGTCGCTCAGCTTCAGCACCCTCAGCCCTGGCCAACCTGTACTTCAGCCAACCTCAGCTTCGGCAGCCGCGGCCAAGCTCAGCCAACCCGGCTCTACCAGCGGCAGAACCAGAGCCAACCGACCTCGTACCGACACCAGCTTTGAACCGACACCGACCTTGAACCGACACCGACCCTGAAAGCCAGTGCCCGCCCTAAGCCGGCACCCGACTCGGAGCCGATGTGCCCGACCTCGAGTCAGCGCCCCGGCCCCAAGCCGACATCCGACCTCGAGCCAGCACCCGACTCCGAGCCGGTTTCCCTGCCCCAAGCCAGCACCCGGCTCTAAGCCGACGTTCCGGCCCTAAGCCAGCACCCGGCCTTGGGCTGATGTCCCAACCCCAAGCCGACACCTGACCTTAGGCGGGTGTCCGCCCCTGAGCCGACACCGGACCTTCGAGCCGGTGTCCCGGCCTCAAGCCGACACCTGACCTTGGGTCGATGTCCCGGCTCCAAGTCAGTACCCGACCTTGGGCCAGTGTCCGCCCTGAGCTGGCGTCCGGCGCTAGACCGGTGCCCAACTCAAGCCGACACAACACCCGGCCTGGCCCGGCCCTCAGCCGACATCCAGCCTTAGCTGACATCCAGCCTTAGCCCGGCGCTCCCAGCCTCAACCTCAGACCGGCGTTCCCAGCCTCGGACCGGCGCCTGCCGACCTTCCGACCGGTAACCGTCCGTCCAAGAGGCCGGAAGCTCTCGCCTGCCAACCCGCATGCGTGCCCCGAAGAGGGCGGGGACGTCAGAAGTCGTGCCCCGCCCTTACCAAGGCCTCAGCTTCGGCCTCAGCCTCAGGCCTGCGGCTGCGCGTTCTCGCCCTCGGCGGCGGCCTCAGCCGGAGCCTCCTCGGCCGGAGCAGCCTCGGCCGGAGCAGCCTCGGCGGCAACGGCCTCGGGAGCAGCGGCCTCAGCAGCGGGAGCCTCCTCGGCGGCGGCCTCAGGAGCAGCCGGCTCAGCCGGCGCGGCCTCGTCAGCCGCACGCTCAGGGGTGCCCTGCTCGATGAGCTCGCGCTCCCACTCGGCCAGCGGCTCGGCGGCGGCCGGCTTCTCGTCACCGCGAGCGGCGCCGGAGCGAGCCATCAGACCGGCCGCGACACCGTCGGCGACGACCCTGGTCAGCAGGCCGACGGCGCGGATGGCGTCGTCGTTGCCCGGGATCGGATAGTCGACCTCGTCGGGGTCGCAGTTGGTGTCGAGGATCGCGACGACAGGGATGCCAAGCTTCTTGGCCTCACTGATCGCGATGTGCTCCTTCTTGGTGTCGACGACCCACACCGCGCTGGGCACGCGACCCATGTCACGGATGCCGCCGAGCGTACGCTCGAGCTTGTCCTTCTCGCGACGGCGCATCAGGAGCTCCTTCTTGGTGAGCCCCGAGGCCGCGACGTTGTCGAAGTCGAGCTCCTCGAGCTCCTTCAGACGCTGCAGCCTCTTGTGCACGGTGGAGAAGTTGGTGAGCATGCCACCCAGCCAACGCTGGTTGACGTACGGCATGCCGACCCGCGCGGCCTGCTCGGAGATGGCCTCCTGAGCCTGCTTCTTCGTGCCGATGAAGAGAATCGTGCCGCCGTGGGCGACCGTCTCCTTCACGAAGTCGTAGGCCCGGTCGATGTACGACAGAGACTTCTGCAGGTCGATGATGTAAATGCCGTTGCGCTCGGTGAAGATGAAACGCTTCATCTTCGGGTTCCAGCGCCGGGTCTGGTGCCCGAAGTGAACGCCACTCTCAAGCAGCTGTCGCATGGTGACGACGGGGGCCATGTTCTGGTCCTCCAGGTCTGGGCGCCCTGCGGATGGGCGCGGTTCTCGGTTATGCCGCAGCAGCACGTTGTCTGCCGCCCTGATGCCCCGAACCCGCTCCCGCCGGGCACATGGCCCGGACCGATGGCGCGGTCCGCAATGGGGCATGCGAAGTCGGCCTGTGGTCACAGGCCACCGAAAAGTCTACCTCCCACACCACCCCAGGCTGACCGTCTGCGGTCAACCAGACATTCCGCTCCTCCGCCACCCACCACTCACCAACCCCCCAGCCCCAAATCGCCCACCCCACCCACAACGCCCACCGCACCTCCCATTCCCCCAGTCCCACCCCACCCATAACGCCCACCCACCACAGGCATACGACCCGCCTCACCCCAACAGAACCGCACCTCCCATTCCCCCAGTCCCACCCCACCCCACCCATAACGCCCACCCACCACACGGCCATACGATCCGCCTCACCCCACAGAACCGCACCTCCCATTCCCCCAGTCCCACCGCACCCAGGACCCCCTCACCCACTCGACCCGCAACGCCCATTCCACCCACCCCATCCACAACGCTCACCTGCCACAGAGCACACGACTCACCTCACCCACAGGACCCGTACCGCCCGCACCGCCAGCACCGCCAGCACCGCCAGCACCGCCCGCCCAGGCACCTACGCCTCCACACATCCACACGGACCCTCACCCCTGCCCACGGACCAGCCACTCCACCCGACCTAACACGTCCAGGCAGAACCTACAGAGGCCCAAACAAACCCTTGATCGTCACCACCTGCGGTCGAAGGCCGAACTCGGCGCGCCCCGGCTGCGGATGACGGAGCGTCCGCCACTGGTCGCCGTCGAGATCGACCTGCGCAGTCTGGACGACCCCGACCACCTGGCCGCGGAGTTCCTGGTCACGGTGATCCATCGCATTCTCGGCTGGGTCACCGGCCGGCGCATCGTTCTCCGCCCCTTTCCCAGCCCGCCATAACCCCACCACACGCACCTTCACAACCACCTGTCCGTGCTCAAGCCCTGCCTCCTCACCTGCCCTGCCCCCCTTGTCCAACGGTCTTGCCGCCGACCCACAACCCGCCCCACTTCCCCAGCAGAAACCGCCCCCGCTACGTCCAACCTCCGACGACCACACTCAACAGCGGGCAGCCGGCCAATCCGCTCGGCAAGCCACCGAACTACACGACTCCAACAACTTCACGACAGCGCGACTCCAACATCGATGAGTTTCACCCAGGTCGCCGGTCTGTCTTCATATACCGATCACCCACGCCGCAGGAGGCCATCATGACCGCCACCTACACCTTCGACGTCTTCACCAGCCTCGACGGCTTCGGCGCCGCCAGTGGCGACTGGACCGGCTACTGGGGCAAGCAAGGTCCCGAACTGCTTGACCACCGCCTCTCCCTGTACGAGGAGGAGCAGCGGATGGTCTTCGGGGCCAACACGTTCCGGGCGTTCACACAGATGCTGGCCACGAGCACCGAGGAGTCCGAGGTCCGTGACCCTTGGGTGACCCGCATGACGAATCTGCCGGCGACCGTGGTGTCGACCACGCTGAAAGGCCCCCTCGACTGGCGCGACGCGACCTTGGTGAGCGGCGACGCCGTCGACATCGTCGCCCAGATGAAGGAGGAGTCCGAGGTGCCGTTGCGCTCGCACGGCAGCCTGTCGCTGAACCGGGCGCTGATGGCCGCCGGCCTGGTCGACCGCATCCAGGTGACCATCTTCCCAGTGATCACCGGTCAGACCGGACTGGACCCGATCTTCCAAGGCGCGGCCGACTTCGACCTAGAACTGATCGAGAGCAGAACCCTCGACGGCCACACCCAAGAACTCATCTACCGCCCCACTCTGCACGCCTGACCCCACCCACAGACCTTCACCCTCGTCGAACAACCGACCCAACCCCGTTGCCCGACATGCGAACCACGCAGCCATGGCACGCCCCCGGCCAGCCGACCGCCTCACGATCAGTCGACAGTGATCGAACGCCTCGGGGTCCCGGAACTGCCGCGGACCCCGGCGCCGAACCGCCCAAAGAGCGAATTCTTACGAAATGTCACTGCGACCAGGACAACCGGAAAGCGACAGCTTGCCGCTCGCTCAGCATGTGATCGTCGATCACCACAGGTAGCCGACCGTCAGCGCCCCCGCCTTCAGCCCTTCCCTTTTCTCCGAGCACCCCCGGACGATCAACCCCCCGCCGCTACTACTAAGTCGCCGCACCTGCCTGCCCACCACCGCCATGGCGTCCGTCAAAGCGGAGCAACCGCACCCGCCGCCGGCCGCACGGCTCACCCTCCCGCTGCAAACTGTGCTCCGCTCATCGCCGTCACGAGATCCCGGACGATGCCGTGGAATGCACCCGCGGTGCGCCTTAGCTACCCCAGGAGCACCCGTGGACCTGGGCGATCTATTCGGCCAGCTCGCCATCGCGCACCGCCCCCGGTCCAGGGGCGGCATTACGGCGTGCGTAGAAGACAGCACGGGAGCCTCCCAGCAACTCACACGGCCGCTTGACGCCGTGACCGCCCTGCTTCTCCGCCTCAAAGAACGCTTCTCCGCCTCGATTGAACGGGTGCACGCTCACCGGGTCTCCTTATCGAAGAAGACCGTCGCCCGCTTGAGAACGTCGACATCCTCACGCAGCCGCCGGTTCTCCCGCCGCAGCGCCGCCAGCTCCTCCCGCTCGCTACTGGTCAGCCCCTCACGCCGCCCGGCATCAACCTCGGCCTGACGCACCCACTGCCGCACCAGGGTCTCGGTCAGATCGAACTCCTCGACCACCTGCCCAACCGAGCGATCACCACGCCGGCACAACTCGACGATCTCAGCTTTGAACTCCGGCGTGAACGAACGGCGAGGACGCGCCTTCTTCTTCCCCATGCTCTCCGTCATGGACGCCCTTCCGCGGACGAACCCCTTGTCAACGGCGTCTGAAATGGACCCAGCGGACGCTCGGGTTCTAGCGCTTGTCGCAACACACCTGATCTCGGATGCCCGTCAAAGCGGATCAAGCCCACACTCACCCATTCCCGCTGGACTCCCCACGCTCTGCCGAAGCCAGGCGCACCCCACACCGACCCCTTACACCCCACACTCCACACGGGGCCGCGTACCTCACTTACCTCCAGCCGCACCGTGGTCTTCGGTGGGCAGCCCCGGCACCGCCCTAGCCACCACCGGGAACAGATTGACCTGAGCCTCAGCCACTCGGGCCCCCTTCGGTGCGACCCCTTCACGCCGGCGCTGCACCACGAAAGGTTCGATCAACTTCCCGATCTCCCGGTTCAACTGGGCGAGCTCCTCGGCATCGACCCTGATCCGGTAACGACCGAACAGGGTCGCATCGCGCCACTCCTCGGGCTCCTGATCGATGTTCGCCAGCGCCCGTTCAGCCTCCTCGTTGGCCTCCCGGCGGAACGCCGTGATCAACGTGACCTTGGCCTCCCGGACATCAGGCTGATCATCAGGCTGCACCCCCACGCTGACCGGCTTGCCCACCGCCTTCCAGAGCCGCTCCCTGCCATCCCCCCTCGGCGGTGCGTCCTCCACGAACCCGTACTTGGCCAGCATCCGCAGGTGATAACTGGCGGCGCTGGGAGTGATCCCCGCGATCTCCGCCACCTCGGTGGCGGTGGCGCTGCCCTCCACGTTCAGCCTGTTGAGGATCATCAATCTCGCCGGATGAGCCAGCGCCCGCATCGCTTTGGGATCACTGAGCCCTTCACCGTGCCGCGTCATGTGCCAACGGTACTCAACATCGGACGTGAAGCATTGCTTTCATAACTGTGAAGGGATATCTTCATAATCATGAAGCGTTCCCTTCACAGTTTGGCCGACGCCACCCTCACCCGCCATCCCCACTCGCATCAGCCTGGACATCATGAGGCCAGTAGCATCCCTGACCTCACCGAACCCCCGGCCACGCCCTCCGGATGCACCGAGACCGGAGAGGCAGGCATTAGCCGACCCGACCCTCCGACCACCGCTGAGAATGCTCCCCTGCCAACCCCCTTGAGGAAGCAACGCGACTATCGCCTGCTTTGGACCGCCCGAACGATCTCCATCACCGGCTCAGAAGTGTCGAAGCTGGCCATCCCGCTGACCGCTGTCACCCTGTTGACCGCTTCCCCATCCCAGATGGGCATGTTGACCGCCGCCGCCTCGGTGCCCGCTCTCGCGTTCGGCCTCCAGTCGGGCGCCATCGCCGACCGGCTCACCCGTCATCGCCCGATGATGATCGCTTGCGAACTCGTCTCATGTGCTGCCGCAGCCACGATCCCGCTCGCCTGGCTGCTCGGCGTGCTGAACGTCGTCTGGCTGATCGTCGTGGCCCTCGTGATCGGTACGGCCGGCGTGCTCTTCAAAGCGGCGAACTTCCCCCACATCGCGGCCGTAGTCCCCACGGCCCAGCGCACGGAGGCGATGGCCGGCTTCCACGCCTCGTATTCCGTCGCATCAGTCAGCGGCCCCGGCTTGGCAGGCCTCCTGGTGCAGCTCCTCACGGCACCCTTGGCCGTACTGGCGGAAGCTCTGTCGTTCCTGACCTCGGCCCTACTGCTCCGCTCCATCCGAACCCCGGAGAAGAACACCGCCACGACCTCGCGAGGCATGTGGCAGGACGTCATGGAAGGCCTGAAGGCCAGCGTCACCCATCCGATACTCCGCGCGCTCCTGGGCGCGGGCGTCACGATCAACTTCTTCGCCATGGCGTACACGGCCGTCTACATGCTCTACATGCTGAACACGCTTGACATCCCCAAAAGCCTTATCGGTGTCCTCATCGCCCTGGGCGGCGCCGGCGGCCTGCTCGGCGCATGGACAACGGCCCGCCTGTCCAAGCGCTACGGCGAGGACCGCGTCCTCATCATCGCCGTGATCTTCTTCCCCATGGAGATCCTCACGGTGGGTCTGCTGAACGGCTCTCTTTGGTGGAAGATCTCGATCCTCGTCCTGACAGGCACGATCACCGGCGGCATCGTCGTCGCCTTCGCCACTTGCATGGGTGCGATCATCCTCCGGGAGACGTCCCCGGAGCTCCGTGGCCGGGTCAACGCCACCATGACCTTCGCCGTTCAAGGCGTACTGGCCCTGGGCGGCCTCGCCGGCGGTCTGGTCGCCGAACTCATCGGCTTGCGCCCTGTCATCCTCATCTGCGCCGCGGGCATCGCTCTGAGCACCGTCTGGATCTGGACGTCACCTCTACGTCCGCACCGCGCCAACCATCGTCCCCGGACCACGTAACCGCAGTGTCACCAGGCGTGTAGCCCACGAACCACTTGATCGAGTCGACCCGCCGTCCCGCGGCAGGCGTCCCCATCATGCCTCACCCTCACCATCCCGCAACCGCGTTATCCACAGGCGCCCGTCCGCTGCGCCCTCTATCCACAGAACGACGTTCACCACCTCGCGACCCAAGGCAACCCCGCCAAACTCCCCGCATGAACGTCAACACGACCTGCCCCGTCCCACCCATCTCTCCAGCTTCCACCTCTCGCCCGCTGGTGCACGCTGATCCGCGACCACACCCTCACCCCCGAACGAGACCGGCACTGCTCAGAGCCGCCATCGTGGCCACACTCATCTCCGCGACCCTGATCCTCCCCATCCTCACTCCCCCAGCCAGAGCCTCTCCGACCCCCTGGCGCTGGCCTCTGGACGGACACCCCAGGCTCGTGCGCCGCTTCACCCCACCTCCAGAGCCCTGGCTCGCCGGTCACCGAGGCATCGACCTGGCCGCCCCCGTATCCGCCCCCGTCCTGGCCTCAGGCTCAGGCACGATCCGCTTCGCCGGCCCAGTCGCCGGAAAGGGCGTGATCGCCATAGATCACCCAGACGGCCTCCGTACGACCTACCTCCCCGTCACAGCATCCGTACACCGCGGCCAACCCATCGCAGCAGGCGCCCAGATCGGTACCCTCGAAGACTCGAAGACCCACTGCCCGGAGTCATGCCTGCACTGGGGCCTCCTCCGCGACACCCGCTACCTCAACCCTCTCGCCCTTCTAGGCCAAGCCCCCATCCGCCTCCTCCCTTTCTGGCCCCGATCCACGACCAAGACACACGACCCCCAGCATCCACCCTCAGCCCAAACCATGCTTTCCCCGCTTACAGCACCCCCCTCGCACGCCCTCCCCCACTCAAAACCAGCCCCGCCCCCACACTCGCAAACACCGCTCCACCCCTCGGCAGCCTCACTCCCACAATCCGCAGCACACCTCTCAACCCCAATTCCACAGATAGGAACACCGCCCTTCCCACGCGGAACCCCAACGCAACCGCCATCGATAGATCCACCAACCCTGTTCCTGACCTCGTCCCCCGCGACACCAGGCATCAGCCTCCTGACCATGGCACTCGCCCCGTTCATTCGCACCACCGTCCCAGCGAACACCACCCCCGGTACGACCACAGAGACGTTCCAGAACCCGGCCGCCCAAGCTGGCCTGACCACAACCACAAGCACTGACACCGACACCGACACCGACACCGACACCGACACCGACACCGACACCGACAAGATCATCGCAACCGCCGACACCATCACCAGCACCAGCGCGGCCGCGAGCACAAATACGACCACCGCCACGATCGTCAGCACCACCACAACAGCGACCATGAACGCCACCACCTCCGGCGCTGGCCTTAGCTCTGGCCCTGGCCCTGGCCCTGGCCCTGGCCCTGGCCCTGGCCCTGGCCGCGACAGCATCAGTGACGGCTACGGCGAGAGCGAGAGCGAGAGCGACAAAAGTGCTACCACCGCAGGCAAAGGCTCGCTACCCGCCAGCCATCGCCCCACATCCCCAATCCAATCCCTGCTGCACGCAGCCTCAACCCAGCTGACCTCTGCCTCCACAATCGGCGTCGGCGTACTTCTGGGAGCCGTGCTCCTCCTGCTCGCCACCGCCTCGCGCAGCACACACCGCAGACGCAACAAGCGTCGAGCCAGAACGCCTCAGCACGGCCCAGCGCGAGGTCAGCACCGTAAAGGACGACGTCGCCGCCGAAATGCAGCTCCCCGACGCCGTCTTCCTCCGAGCTGACCGACGATCCGTTCGACATCAACCGCCGGTACCGTACCCGCTCGATCAATGGCCCTTCGCCATCTCTACAACCCCGTCCCCACCGACCTAAGGGCTGGTGAGCCTGGAACGGCCACCTACTGACTGAGAGCGCCTCGCGTCATCGCGTCAGGTGCATTGATCAGACCGACCAAGTAAGACCCGTAGCCGTACTCGCGCATCGACCCGCGGGGCGTCGACCCACGTCGTACGGGCACACGTCCGCCCGCCCTCATCCCTACCGAATCCATCGGTCAAGCCCGAGGATGCGCCTGCCGATACGCCGCCCGCAGCCGTTCGATCGATACATGCGTGTAGATCTGGGTGGTGTTCAAGGACGCGTGCCCAAGCAGTTCCTGCACGCTGCGAAGGTCGGCACCGCCCTCAAGAAGATGCGTCGCCGCACTGTGCCGCAACCCATGCGGCCCCAGATCGGGCGCGCCCTCTACTTGCGCCAGCCGCGCGTGCACCACTCGCCGTACGGTGCCCGCGTCGATACGCCCACCCCGAACCCCCAGGAAGAGAGCCGGCCCGCTTCCAGCCTTCATCCACAACGGCCGCCCGTGGATGCACCACCGATCCAACGCGCGTAGAGCAGGAAGCCCGAACGGCACCGTACGCTCCTTGCGCCCTTTGCCCATCACCCTGACGACGTTCCGCTCACGGTCGACATCGTCAACGTCCAGTGCGCAAAGTTCACTCACCCGCACGCCCGTGGCATACAACAACTCAAGAAGCGCCTGATCCCGCAGATCCTTGGGGTCTCCGCTGGAGGTGGCGTCCAAGGCCGCTTCTGCCTGCCGCTGATCGAGTACGGCGGGCAGCGGCCTGGGCGCCTTGGCGCTCCCCAGCAGCAGCCCAGGATCCGTCGACAACCAGCCGCGGCGATGGCAGTACGCGGTGAAGGTACGAGCACAAGCCGTCTTGCGCGCCAGCGTGGCCCGCGCCTTTCCCGCCGCATGCTGCCCGGCCAGCCACTCCCTCAGCGACCCGATATCGAGCCCTTCCAGCGCTCCGTGCGTGTGATCGAGCAAGGAGTTGACGTCGGTCAAGTACGCCCGGACCGTGTGCGGCGAAAGATCACGCTCAAGCCACAAATAACGCCCGAACTCGATCACCACTTCTTCCCTGTCCACGCCCACCTCGTCCACGCCCACATCACTCTCCGATCACGGTCTGACCGCGCCCGTCCCCTCGAACGTCCACCGCACGCCACACCCACCGCCATTCAAGACGCTCACTCTTCCGGCCACTCGCCCACCCATACCCACCACACCTCCCACCTCCAACCCACGAACCCGGTCATGTCCGCCTCGCCACCCCGGCCCGACCAAACCCACTCACACTCCCCATCTTCGTCGTAACGCTCGCTTGACAGGGTCGACAAAGTAGGAGCCACCGATGTGCGTTCTGCCTTACCCGCGACCAGTCGGAAGCCACACTGTGGTTGCGGCCATCGTTGTGCTCTCCGGTCTCGTCAGGGCCCTCCAAGGATCAAACGGTGGCCGTCACCATCTCACGGCTCCATGTTTGTGAGCAGGGCAAAGTGGTGCGCCACTTCCGTCGGCGTAACCCGTCGTGTGATGCTGTTGTCGCGCGTCGGGACTGTATGGAGTTGATCGCACGCCTTCACCGCGGCGGATTGGCCTGTCCTGGCAGCCCTGCATCGCCTGCACCGTTTGCTACGCCATCGGCCGAGGCTTCCTTCGCTGATGACGCAGGTCTTCAGCCTCCTGTTCGCGGGACTGCCTGGGCCTCACCTGGTACTTGGTGTTGTGCGTACGTGATCGCCCTCGTTAATCGGGCGACCCTGCGGCGGTTACGGGAAGTCCTCCGGGAAGGGTGGGATTTCCGCGGGGTCGGGCTCGGGGGCGGGGGGTGGTTCGAGGGCGGTGGAGTCGGGGGCTCTGCGGTACGCGGTTTGTTGTTTGCGGAGGCGCCAGCCCTTGGTGCTTCGTTCGACGTAGCCTGCGGCGGCCAGGCCGCCCAAGGCGCTCAACGCCGTGTCCAGGCCGACCCCGGCCGCTACCGCGATCGATGCCGGCCCTGCGCCGCCTCGGGTGGGTACCGCGTCCAGGACTCGTTTCGTCGACTCGTTGAGCTTGTCTCTGGGAACAGCGGGAGCTCTCGTCTGTGGTGTCAGGTCGTCGCCCAGCACGCCTACGAGTTCGATCATGTCCTCCGGTGAGGTGACGCACACCGCCTTGCGTTCGCGGAGGAGTCTGTGGCAGCCGGCGGACATGCTCGACGTGATCGGGCCCGGCACCGCACCGAGGTGCCTGGTGAGGGTCAGGGCGTGGGTGGCCGTGTTGAGGGCGCCGCTGCGGAGAGCCGCTTCGACGACCACCGTGCCTCGCGACAGGGCGGCTATCAGGCGGTTCCTGATGAGGAAGCGGGCTCGGGTCGGATGGACGCCGGGGGGGCACTCGCTGATCAGGACCCCCTGCTGCCCGACAGCCGCGAACAAAGCCTCGTGGCTGCTCGGATAGCAGACGTCCACACCGCAGGCGAGGACCACGACCGTCGGCGCACCGGCGGCCAGCGCTCCCTTGTGCGCGGCTCCGTCCACACCGAACGCTCCGCCTGACACGACGGTCCAGCCCGACTCGCTCAAGCCGACACCGAACTCCGCCGCGACGTGAGAACCGTACGACGTGGCGGCTCTGGCTCCTACTACGGCCACCGATTTGAGGCACGAGAAGCGGAGGTCCGCGGTGCCGTAAGCCCAGAGCGCCAGGGGACGGCCCGCTCCGAGCTGGTCCAACTGCGTCGGCCACTCCGAGTCGCCCGGGATGATCAGCCTGGCTCCGAAACTCTTCCCCATCTCGACATCCGCTGCGGGGTTGGAGGCCGCCAGGCGGGCGTACCAGGTGTTCAGGCGTACTGTGAGGTCGGGTGGGCGTGCTTGCTCGGCTTCTCGGGCGGTGAACTCCGGTGGCAAGGTCCGGGAGCGGGGGGCTTCCCCCATGAACGCGAACACCAATTTCAGGCGGCAGGCCCCAGACTATCTGCCATCATCTCGTAGGCGATCGGGCTGAGTTGGCCGAGGCGGGAGTGCCGTCGGACCGTGTTGTAGCGGGTGATCCAGCGGAACACGGCCAGGCGGGCGGTCCGGGCGTCGGGCCAGTGGTGCGCACCCTGCAACGTCTCGCGTTTGAGGGTGGCATTGAAGGACTCGGC
Organism: Nonomuraea fuscirosea; assembly: GCF_035917475.1. NCBI lineage: Bacteria > Bacillati > Actinomycetota > Actinomycetes > Streptosporangiales > Streptosporangiaceae > Nonomuraea > Nonomuraea fuscirosea. The sequence goes on from NZ_CP109074.1 coordinate 8,149,015, forward strand.
CAGCGCGTTGTCGGCGCTGGTGCCGACCGCGCCGCGCGAGCGGGTGACGCCGAGCTGGCGGCAGGCCCGGGCGAACTCCCGCGAACAGTACTGCGCCCCGTTGTCGCTGTGAAAAACCGCGCCGTCCAGGCGGCCGCCCCGGGTATGCGCGGCTGCCTGCAGCGCGTCGATGACGAGCTCGGTGCGCATGTGGCCGGCGATCGACCAGCCTGCCAGCCGGCGCGAATACAGATCCACGACCGTGGCCAAGTACAGGAAACGGCCGCCGCCGACGGGCAGATACGTGATGTCGCCGACGTAGCGGGTGTTCGGCTGCGCGGCGGTGAAGTCGCGCTGGATCACGTCCGGCACCGGGGCCGCGTCCGGCTCCGGGATGGTGGTGCGGATCTTCTTGCGCAGCCGTAGCCCGGCGATGCCGTGCTCGCGCATCACCCGTTCCACCCGCTTGTGGTTGACCTTCATCCCTGCTGCGCGCAGCTCGGCCGTCATCCGGGGCGAGCCGTAGGTGCCGTCGTGCTCGGCGTGGATTCGCTGCATCCGCTCGGCCAATTGCGCGTCGGCCTGGCGGCGGGCCAGCCGTGCCACAGCGCCCTTGAGCCACCGGTAGAAGCCCGAGCGAGACACCTGCAGCACCCGGCACAACCGCTTCACCCCGTAGAGCGCCTTGTGATCCTCAACGAACTGGAAGCGGTTCACCAGTTCGTCTCGCCCGCGAAAAGCTTGGCCGCCTTGCGCAGGATGTCCCGCTCTTGCTCCAGCTCCCGGATCCGCGCCTTGAGCTGCTTGTTCTCCTCTTCTAGCACGTCGTCCGAGGGTACGTGCCCGCCCGACGCGGCCTTACCTGCCGGGGCCGCGCCGGCTCCACGTTGTCCGCCTTCGCCCCTGGCCTGCGCGGCGCGCACCCAGACTCGCAGCGTCTCGCGGCTGACTCCGAGGTCCCTCGCGATCGACGTGATCGTCCGGTCCGGCCTCGACAACACCAACGCCACCGCGTCGGCCTTGAACTCGGGCGGGTAGTTCTTCATCACCATCAGTGACATCTCTTCCCCTGGATCTCAAGATCCAGTCTCCGAGGTGTCCTCGTTCAAGGGGGAATGCCCCGGATCGCCCTCACGGCCTGCTGGGCACCGTGCTGGTCTACCAGGCGGCCCATCACGGGGTCGCCTACGTCGGCGGCTCGCATGAGGGCGGCTCGGGCTTCGGCCTCGCCTTGGGCTGTTGCAGCGATGATGACGGGGACGACATGTTCATCTGTGGCGCTCGGGGCTCTCGCTTCTGCGGCGACGGTGAGGGTGAGGGCGTTCTGAGGGGCTCCGGCATGTTCGGAAGTTCCCGGTGTTTTCTGGTCCTCCGGCGAGGTTTCATCGGACTCACGAGATCTGTCAATTTCGAACAATCCAGACTCTTCGGCGGCCAGGGCTGTCCCATCTGGGCGGCCAGGGACTGCAGCAGGCGTCCCAGTGCCGGTCGACGCCTCCCATGTCTTGGAGGTGCAGGAGGGCCTGGAGATGCTGTAGGGCCTGCACGGGCTAGAAGAGCTAATCGGGCTAGAGGACCTGGAAGGGCTGGAAGGGCTGGAAGGGCTGGAAGGGCTGGAAGGGCTGGAAGGGCTGGAAGGGCTGGAAGGGCTGGAAGGGCTGGAAGGGCTGGAAGGGCCAGGTGCTTCCAGGGAACCGTAGACCCCTGGAGGAACAGTCGAAGTGGTAGGAGCTGTCCTGGTTTCGATCCGCCCGGGAGAGTGCGAGGGCCCGCTGTCGACTGTCCGGCTGTCGGCCGTGCCGCTGCCGTCCTGCGCTTGCGCGTGGTTCGCTGTCGCGCGGCTTTCCGACGCTGTCTCGATGCTGATCTCCATCACAGGCTTGGCCTCCCTGTCAGTCCCGTCTTCGCTGCGAGGTCTGGTCTCCTTCCAGGCCTCATGCGGTAGAGGGCTTCTGTCCGGACTTTGTCGCGCTCGGTGGATATGACTGGTCCGGTGATGGCCGCGCCTGTGGATGTAGCAGCCGCAGGAGTCGCAGGGTTGACGCGCATGACGTTTGTGAGGTGTTGAAGGGGCGCAACCGGTCTGACCGGCGTACCGGACGCAATTAGCGCCCCAGGTCTGACTGGCTTATCGGACGTGACCGGCCTGCCGAATCCGACCGCCCTACCGGATGCGACCGGTGTGATGCGTGCGACGAGCCGGAAGGGCTCGGGGGGCGTCGTAGGTCCGGTGCGTGCCAGGAGTGAGAGGGGCGTGTTCGGGGTGGCAGCTTGGTGTGGCGCTGGGCGTGTGGTGATCATGGCAAGGCTCCGGGTTGCGGATCGGGCGGTACGGGACGTGCAGGGGTCATAGGTCGGGGCTCCGGCCTGCCGCTAGGCAAAGTGCAGTCAGGGTTCCGGCCGGTCGTCGGACAAGGTGCGGTCAGGGGCTCCGGTCATGAGCTGCGTAAGGCGCTGGCAGGAGCACCGGCCGGTCGCTGCGCAAGATCCGATCAGGGGCTCCCGGTCGTGAGCTGCACCAGGTGCGGCCAGGGGCTCCCGGTCGTGAGCTGCACCAGGTGCGGCCAGGGGCTCCCGGTCGTGAGCTGTACAAGATGCGGCCAGGAGCTCCGGCCGGTCGCTGCACACAGTGCGATCAGGGGCTTCGGCCGTCGCTGGGCAAGGCGCAGGCACGAGCTCCGGGCGGTCGTTGCGCAAAGTGCAGGCAGAGTGTCCGGTCGTTCGCTGTGCAAGGTGCGGGTGTGGGCTCGGATGGTTGCTGCGCGGTGGGTGGTTCGGCTTGGCTGGAGGTGTATGGCGCGGCGGGGTGTGCGTATGGCTATGACGGCTCGCGTTGGCCCCGCCGGGACGGCCTGAAGTGCCCGCCCCAGTTCAGGCGTCGGTTGTGTCGGCCAGGACTGGTTTCGGCCTTTGACCTGGCGTTTCATGTCGATACTGCTTGCGGCGTGCTATCTCGGTACGTCACTTGATCTACGTCGTGGAGCTGGCTCAGACCGACGAGTGGCAGGTGCGATCGTCGGTCGCAAGTGCGTAAGGGGGCAGCGTCCGACGGTGACGTCTTCGGCCCTGCTCGTGCGAGATGGCGAGGGTTTAGGAACTCTGCTTGTGTCCGAGATGGCGTCGTCCGCAGCTCCGTTCGTGCGAGATGGCGACGTCTCCGGGCCCGCTCATGCGGGAAGGTGGCGTCTTCAGGTTGCCGGTGCTGGAGGTTAGGACTCCACGCCCAACCAGAAGCTGAGGGCGGCGTTGGTTTCGTCTTGGCTGGGGACGTCCTTGTCGGCCAGGTCGGCGAGGGTCCAGGCGACTCGGACCACGCGGTCCAGGCCGCGGGCGGTCAGGGTGCCTGAGTCGAGGCAGGACGTCATGGGGTGCATCGCTTCGGCGGACGGGCGGTAGTCGGCGTGGAGGACGGAGGACGGGATCTCGGCGTTCGAGCGCCACGGAGTGCCGGCCAGGCGTTTGGCGGCACGTTCACGAGCCACCAGGACGCGTTCGGCCACCGTCTCGCTGGTCTCCACGAACTGGCGGTCGGCCAGCAACTCGCGTCTGGTCGAGCGCGCGACCGCGACCTTCATGTCTATGCGGTCGAGCAGCGGGCCGGAGAGCCTGCCGAGGTAACGGCGGCGCGTCATGGGTGTGCATCTGCAGGTGCCTCCCTGGTCTTCGGCCTGGGCGCAGGGGCAGGGGTTCGCGGCCAGGATGAGCATGAATCTGGCGGGGAACGTGACCGACCCGGCAGATCTGGAGACGGTCACGCGGCCGGATTCGAGCGGCTGTCTCAGCGCGTCGAGGACATGGCGCGGGAACTCGGGCGCCTCGTCCATGAACAACACCCCGCGATGGGCCAGGGAGACGGCTCCTGGGCGGACGATCGTGCTGCCGCCGCCGATGATCGCGGCGGAGGTCGCCGTGTGGTGCGGGCTGACGAACGGCGGCCGGCTCATCATGGGGGCGCTGGACGGCAGGGCTCCGGCGACCGAGTGGATGGCCGTGACCTCCAGGGCATGGTCGAGCTCCAGATTCGGCAGGAGGGTGGGGAGGCGCTCCGCGAGCATGGTCTTGCCGGTGCCGGGCGGGCCGAGCATCCAGAGGTTGTGGCCGCCGGCCGCGCAGACTTCGAGGGCTCGGCGGGCGACCGGCTGGCCTACGACGTCCGCCAGGTCGATGTTGTCGGGCTTGGTGGCGGGTTTGGGCGGCTCCGGGCACTCATCCGTCTCTGGTTTGGGCGGTTCGTCTCCCTTTCGCAGCCACTCCACGAGCTGGCGCAGGTGCGCGACGGGGACCACCTTCACGTCAGGCACCAGGACGGCCTCCGCGGAATTCGCCGCCGGGACCACGACCGTGACGTCTCCGTGCTTGGCCGCACCCAGGACGGAGGGCAGCACGCCGCGTACGGCCCTTATCCGGCCATCCAGGCCCAGCTCTCCGAGGAAGAACGGCTCCGCGATCCGTTCCGCGGGAACCACTCCGGCCGCGCCGAGGATGGCCATCGCGATGGCCAGGTCGAACTGCGATCCGCGCTTGGGGAGACTGGCCGGGAAGAGGCTGACGATGATGCGGGCGTCCGGCCAGGGATAGTTGCTGTTGACCATCGCTGATCTGACTCGGTCGCGGGCCTCGCTGAGTGCGGTGTCGGGGAGGCCGATGAGGTGGATGCCGGCCAGGCCGTTGCCCACGTCGGCCTCGACCTCCACCGTACGGCCCGTGACGCCCACCAGGGCCACACTGCGCGTGCGGGCCACGGCCACCTAGATCGCCCCCCGTACGTGACGCAGCGCGAAGTCACCGGCGAAACGTTCGAGGGCGATCACGTCTACTCTGACCGCTTTGTACGTTTCGGTGCGCGTGGACAGCCATTTGGCCGCGAGCATGCGCAGCCGGGCGAGTTTGGCGGGGCTGACCGACTCCAGAGCGGAGCCGTGTGATCTGCTCGATCGGGTTTTGACCTCCACCACGACGAGGTTGGAGCCGTCTTCCGCGATGATGTCGATCTCGCCGTGGCGGCAGCGCCAGTTGCGTTCGATCACCTTCATCCCCTCGGCCTCCAGGTAGGTCACCGCTACCTGCTCGCCGCGTTTGCCCAGCTCTTGTTTGCTCTCCGGTGTCATGTGCCGGCTCCGTCCGGTGGGTGGTGCGGGTGGGTCTGCGCACTGACCTTCGCGGATGCGGGGTGGTGGATGAGGGGCCGAACGGGGTTCTGGGGATAAGGGCAGAGGGAGGGGGAGAGCCTGTGGATAACGCGGGAGCGGGCCCCCACCTCCCACGTCCCGCCGAGTGGCTGCTTCTCGCTCCCGTGGCAGTGAGTGCTTCCCGTGATCCTCCGAGAGTCAGCGTCTCAAGATCACAGGCCGCGATGAGGGCGAGCGGCCCCGGGGAAGCAAGAAGCCCACCTCGCGGGAAGCACAGAGCCCACCTCGTGGGAAGCACAGAGCCCGCCTCGCGGGGAGCGTAAGCAGCTCAGAAAGTGCAGGACCTTCCCTGCCAGAGGGTCGAGCGACCGCGAAGAGCGGCATGGGCCGCTCGCAGGAGCGACTCCGGGAGGGCGCAGGGTTCGCCCGCAGGAAGATGGAGCGGCTCCGGGAGGGCGCCGGCTCCGCTCGCAGGAAGGGCGAGCGACATCCTCGGTAATCTCGTGGGAAGGGGGAGCAGCAGGGGCCGCCGTGCAGGGGATGAGCGGCCAGGCAAGTGCTGGACCCACCCCAGGGGAAGAGGCGACCTCCGTGAGGATGAGCGCGGCTCGGATGACGCAGTCGTGGGTGAGAGCTTTCCGGCCCGACCGCCTGGAACCGTGAGAGCGACCAGATCCCCTGAGATGCGGCCGGTCTCATGAGATGCGGTGTGCCCGAGACGAGAGCGCGCCCTGAGATGGATGCGGCCGCACTGCTGACGGGCGGGCATGCCTTGCGGTCCGGGCGTGGCAGGTCCGTGGGTGTGAACGGCCTCGTCAGCGGTTGTAGCCGTGCGCGTACCAGGCCGTGAGTCCGTCGCCGGCTCAGGCCGTCCAGCCTTCCCACACGCCCCCTACCCCGAGAACCCCTCCTTGGGCATTTCCAGGTCCGCCTTGGCGAGCTCCTCCACGTTCACGTCCTTGAACGTCACGACCCGCACGTTCTTGACGAACCGCGCCGGCCGGTACATGTCCCACACCCAGGCGTCCTGCATCTTCACGTCGAAGAAGACGTCACCGTTCTCTGCGGTACGGACGTCGAGATCCACCGAGTTGGTCAGATAGAAGCGCCGTTCAGTCTCCACCACGTACGTGAACAAACCGACGACATCACGGTATTCGCGGTAAAGCTGCAGCTCCATCTCGGTTTCGTACTTTTCGAGATCCTCTGCGCTCATCGCGGTCCTCCTGTCGTACCGGTCCCCCGGTTCGCCTGGTCAGGCAACCCCGGCCCCCATTTCATTTTCACCCATCCCCCTCGCCACCGTGACGAAGGAGAAACGGTGATCAGGACACGGGCCATGCGTTTCCAGCGCCAGCCGGTGTCCTGGTGTGACATACCCCTTGTGCTCGGCGAAGCCGTACAGCGGGTAGCGCTCGTCGAGCGTGACCATGAGGCGATCCCTGGTCACCTTGGCCACGATCGACGCCGCCGCCACGCATGCGGCCACCTGGTCCCCCTTCCACACGGCCAGAGACGGCGCCGGTAGCCCCGGGACCGGGAACCCGTCCGTCAGGATGTACTCCGGGTCACAGGGCAACTGTGCGACAGCTCGCCGCATTCCTGAAACGTTGCACTTGTGAAGACCTTTGGCGTCGATCTCCCCCGACGGGATGATCACTATGCCTACATGGGAGACGCGGATGATCTGCTCGTAGAGTCGTTCGCGCACCTGGGGGGTGAGAAGTTTGGAGTCTGCCAGGCCGTCGACCTGCTTGCGCAGGATGACGGCCGCGACCACCAGCGGCCCGGCGCACGCGCCGCGGCCGGCCTCGTCCACGCCCGCGATCGGGCTGAGGCCGCGGCGAGCGAGCGCCCGCTCATAGGCGTAGAGTCCGGAATCTCGCCGGACGACGCTCGGTCGAGGGCGGAACGCAACTGTCATGACACTGGCAGCGTACGCCCCATTCGCCGCAATCCGCGACCGGAAGCCGCGCCTACTTGACCTTGTCGAAGATGTCGGGACGGGAGAAAAGATAGCCCCGCGACAGCGGCCAGTAGCGGACCACGGCCGTGCCGATCACCGCGTCCACCGAGATGAAACCGCCTCCGGGCTCCTCCATGTGGGACCGGGAGTCGGCCGAGGCGCTGCGGTGGTCGCCCATCAGCCAGAGCTTTCCTGCGGGCACGGTGACGTCGAACTTATCGCCGGAAGCGAAATCGTTGGGATAGAGGTAGGAGGACTCGTCCAGGGCCGTACCGTTGACCGTGATGCGCTTCTGCTTGTCGCAGCACACCACCTTGTCGCCGCCGACACCGATGACCCTCTTGATCGTGTCCTCGCCGTTCCATCCCTTGAAGACGATGATGTCGCCGCGATCGGGCGCGCCCGCGAGCTTGTTGACGAAGACGCGATCGTTGATCAGCAGCGTCTTCTCCATCGACTCCGACGGGATGTAGAACGAGCCGACCACGAAGGCCTGCAGCAGCAGCGCGATGCCGACGCCCATGACGAGCAGCAGGACAGTCTCGCGGAAACTGCCCTTCTTCTTCTCTTTGCCCACGCCCTCCGCCTTCTTGGTGACGGCCATCAGCGCCTCTTCCGCAAGCGCCGACGAACCAGCACCAAGGGTACGGCCAGCCCGAACCCCGCGACCAGCGGCACCTGTTCGCCGAGGGCGTTGAGAGCGGGCTGCGCGAAGGTGTCGGGGATGTCGATCGAGGAGAACCGGTCGAACGGCCAGACGATCACGAACGCCCTGCCGATGACCTGCCCCACGGGAATGGAGCCGCCGCCGGGATCGCCGGTGTGCGAGCGGGAGTCGAGCGAGACCGAACGGTGGTCGCCCATCACCCACAGCCGGTTCTGCGGCACGGTGATGTCGAAGAACTTGTCGGACGGCACGTCACCCGGATAGAGATAACTCTCTTCCTCGATGGGTGTGCCGTTGACCGTGATGCGCCCCTTGGAGTCGCAACACTTGACGTGGTCACCGCCGACGCCGATGACCCGCTTGATGTAGTCCTTCTCGCCGGGCACGATGCCGAACGCGGTGCCGACCCAGCGGAAGAACGCCGCGACGGGGTTGGACGGCTCCTCCAGCTCGAACTCCCCGTCCCAGGAATCGACTCCCGAGAACACCACCACGTCACCGCGCTCGATGTCACGGGTGTGGTAGACGAGCTTGTTGACCAGGACCCTGTCATTTGTCAGCAGGGTGTTCTCCATCGATTCCGACGGAATATAGAACGCCTGGACCACAAACGTCTTGATGATCAGGGCCAGCACCAGGGCGACTACCACGAGAACAGGAAGTTCTTTCCAGAACGACCCCTTCTTCTCATTCTTCTCGCCCTTGGCAGGCTGCTGAGTCTCTTCGGCGACCACGTCCACCTCGTCCTCGACAGGGCGGCGCACAGCGCCGTGCTCCTGGCTCTCGCTAGTCATCGCTGACGAGCCTAGATGATGACTAGGCTCGACAAGCCTCGACCGACGTTACACCCACGCACGAGTCGCTCCACATAAAGGAAACGGCCCTGTAAAGCCGAATGGCCCGCGCGATGCGCGGGCCATCGGTAAAAGCCATGGTTACTTGGCGGCCGTCGTCTCACGCTTCTCGCGGATACGGGCGGCCTTACCACGCAGGTCGCGCATGTAGTAGAGCTTGGCGCGGCGGACGTCGCCACGGGTCACGAGCACGATCTTCTCGATGACCGGGCTGTGCACCGGGAAGGTGCGCTCTACGCCGACGCCGTAGCTGACCTTGCGGACCGTGAAGGTCTCGCGGGCGCCGCTGCCCTGCCTGCGCAGCACGAAGCCCTTGAACACCTGGACGCGGGACCGGTTGCCTTCGACGACGCGTACGTGAACCTCGAGGGTGTCACCGGGGCGGAAAGCCGGCACGTCGCCGCGCAGGGTCGCCTTCTCGAGCTCCTGGATCTTCGTGTGCATGAGAGTCTATTCCTCAAAGTTTCGCGGGCACGCGGAGGTCCACCCGGCCACACCCGAGTCGGGCGCGGCGACGGAAGCGGACACGCTTGCTGTCTCGTGGGGCCCGGGGTCGCTCATTCCCGGGCACGCAACACCGACCGCGGGATGGTCGGCAGCGATTCAGTTTGCCACATCTTTCCGGCGGACGCGAAACGACAGCTCGTCGAGGAGCTTCCTGTCGTGCTTGTCCAGCTTCGCGGGGTCCAGCGCCGCCGCGAGTTCAGGCCGATTCCGTACGGTACGCCGGATCGCTTCGTCCCGTCGCCACCGGGCGACATTTCCGTGATGTCCGGACAGCAGAACGGCGGGCACCTCGTGCCCCCGCCACACCGGCGGCTTGGTGTAGACCGGGCCTTCGACCAGATTCTCCATGGACCCGGGCGCGAACGAGTCGTCCACGACCGACTGGGCGTTGCCGAGCACGCCGGGCAGCAGCCTGCCGATCGCCTCCACCATGACCAGCACCGCCACCTCGCCGCCGGCCAGCACATAGTCGCCGATGCTGACCTCGTCCACGCGCAGCCGCCCGGAGTATTCCTCCATGACCCGCGAGTCGATGCCCTCGTAGCGGCCGCAGGCGAACAGCAGCCACGGCTCCTGCGCCAGCTCCTGCGCGAGCTCTTGGCTGAACGGCCGGCCGCTCGGCGTCGGGACGATCATCCGCGGCAGGACGGGTGTTGGTGATGCGACGATTGTGGGCTCGACTGTTGCCGGGGCATCCGTTCCAGGGGCGACCGGTTGTGACTCGACCGGCCCCGGCGCGCTCGCCTGCGGCGTGGCGCGGGCCTCTCCCCCGTCGCGGCCCTCGTCCTCATCCGAGCCCCGAACGTGGCCTCCGCCGCGGGCTCCGCCGGGGACCGCGCCGATGACCGCGTCGATGGCCTCGCCCCACACCTCCGGCTTCATGACCATGCCCGGACCCCCACCGTAAGGAGTGTCGTCCACGGTCCTGTGCACGTCGTACGCCCAGTCGCGCAACTGGTGCACGCGTACGTCGAGCGTGCCCCGCTCCCGCGCCTTGCCGATCAGCGAGACGTCGAGCGGCGCGAAGTACTCGGGAAAGATCGAGATGATGTCGAGCCGCATCACAGCAGCCCCTTAGGCGGATCGACGACCAGCCTGCCCGCCTCCAGGTCGACCTCGGGCACCAGCGCCCGGGCGAAGGGGATGAGGGCGTCCTCCTGGCCCTTGCGGCGTACCACGAGCAGGTCCTGGCCGTGGTGCAGGACGTCGTCCACCTGCCCGACCGGCTCGCCCGCGACGGTCACCACCTCGAGCCCGATGAGCTGGTGGTCGTGGAACTCGTCGGGGTCGTCGGACGGCGTCACCTCGTCCGAGTCGATGACCAGCATGGTGCCGCGCAGCGCCTCGGCGGTGTCGCGATCGGTGACCCCTTCCAGGGACAGCAGCAGCGTGCCTTTGTGCCAGCGGCGGGCCGTGACGACGAGCGGACCCCGGTCCGGCGGATCGGTCCGGATCGCCGTACCGGCGGCGAAGCGCAGCTCCGGTTCGTCGGTGCGCACCTCCACGGTCACGTCACCGCGTATCCCGTGCGGGCGGCCTATCCGGCCGACGACCAGCTGCACCCTGAACCTGCTTTCTGTAGCAACGCGGAGCGCCCCCATCGGAACGAGACCGATGAGGGCGCGAAAACCTACCTGACGCTAACGGACTGCTTCGTGCAGATCGAGCAAGTCGACCCGTACGTACTTCCCGTCGGCCAGGGCGTTCACGACCGTGCGCAGCGCCTTGGCGGTGCGCCCGCCGCGTCCGATGACCTTACCCAGGTCCTCGGGGTGCACCCGGACCTCCAGGACGCGCCCGCTGCGAATGCGGCGTGCGCGGACCCGGACATCGTCAGGATGTTCGACGATGCCCTTGACGAGGTGCTCGAGAGCCTCCTCGAGCACGTCAGGCCTCGCCCTCGGCCGGGGTCTCGGCGGGGGCCTCGGCCTCGTCCTTCTTCTTGGCCTTCTTCGGCGTGGTGGCGGCCGTGCCGGTGTCGCCACCGGACAGCGCCTCCTTGGCCGCGGCCTCGTAGAGGGCGTGACGGTCGGGCGCGGGCTCGGCGACCTTGAGCGGCGCAGGGGCGGGCTCGCCCTTGAACTTCTGCCAGTCACCGGTGAGCTTGAGCAGCTTGAGCACCGGCTCGGTCGGCTGCGCGCCGACACCCAGCCAGTAAGCGGCACGCTCGGCGTCGATCTCGATGCGCGAAGGGTCGTTCTTCGGGTGGTACAGGCCGATCTCTTCGATCGCCCGGCCGTCACGCTTGGTGCGGCTGTCGGCGACGACGATGCGGTACTGAGCGTTGCGGATCATGCCGAGCCGCTTGAGCTTGATCTTGACTGCCACGGGTGTGGTCTCTCCTGCATTCGAGCGTGGGTGAACGGCACCTCGCCGAGTGGGGCACGACGGGATGACGCTCCAGGGACAGGCGCGACCTGCGGGAGGTGAGAGGGCACCCGCCTGGTCACGATGTTCCAACATGTCATTGTGCCAGATCGACGGCACTACCCACGACTCGTCGACGACACCACACCGCAAAACTACGACAAGAACCACCACACCCCCCGACCCCGCGCCACGACCTACCAAGGCCATGTCCCCCACCGCAGTCCGTACAGGCCGGAAACGGCACTTCACCGCCAACCGGCACCCGGCGAGCGACCGCACCGCTGGCCGGGGCGAAGAAGGGTCAAGTGGAGGTGACGGTCCGGATGGCGAGGGCAAGCGTGCGCACAGGCAGGTGCGCGGGCGGGTGAGCCGGACTGGTCCGACGGGAGCGCGGGTCGGGCGGATGTGGAGACGGTGGGTCGGACGACCCGGGCGGCGTGCGGGTAGGGCGAGGCGGACGCGCGGGCGGGCCAGGTCGGGGGTACGGGTGGGGGTGCCGGCTGAGTGGTGGAGCAACGAGTTCGCCGCGCATAGACGCCCCCGGGCGAGGTGGTGGCTCACAGAGTGGTGGCGGCCCGTGGAGAGGCGGCCCCGCAGAATGGTGACGGCCCGTGGAGCGGTGGCAGGCCGCAGAGAGGTGGCAGCCCGTGGCGCATTGGCAGCCCGCAGAGCGGTCTAGTGGCGGTGATCGCTTGGTCTGGTTTGCCTCGGGATGGTGAGTCGCCGGGCCCCGAGGTCCGCCGCCCCAAGCGAGGTGCCCGGGGCGGCGGGAGGGTTACTTCTGGCCGGGGAGGCGGAGTTTGGAGGGGTCGAAGCCGGGCGGGAGCTCCATCCCCGGGGGCAGCTTGCCGCCCAGGTTGCCGAGCACGCCGCCCTGCTTTGGCGTCTCGTCCTCCGTGCGTTCCGCGGGCGCCTTGCCGAGGGCGGCCTTGCGCGGGTCGCCGCTGACGCGACGGCCCTTCTTGGCTTTCTTCTGGGCCTTGCCGGACTTGCCGCGGCCCCCCGGCATGCCGGGGATGCCCATGCCGCCCGCCATCCGCTTCATCATCTTCTGGGCTTCGAAGAAGCGGGTGATCAGGTTGCTCACGGCGCTGACGGTGACGCCGGAGCCGGCGGCGATGCGGGCGCGGCGGGAGCCGTTGATGATCTTGGGGTCCTGGCGTTCGCCGGGGGTCATCGAGCGGATGATGGCCGCGATGCGGTCGAGGTCGCGGTCGTCGATGGAGTTGATCTGGTCGCGCATCTGCCCCATGCCGGGCATCATGCCGAGCAGGTTTTTGATCGGCCCCATCTTCTGGACCATCATCATCTGCTCGAGGAAGTCCTCGAGCGTGAAGTTCTCGCCCGAGGTGAGCTTGCCGGCCATCTTGGCCGCCTGCTCCTCGTCGAACGTCTTCTGGGCCTGCTCGATCAGGGTGAGGATGTCACCCATGTCGAGGATGCGCGAGGCCATCCGGTCGGGGTGGAAGGCGTCGAAGTCCTCGAGCTTCTCGCCCGTGGAGGCGAACATGATCGGCCGGCCGGTGATGTGGCGGACCGACAGGGCGGCGCCGCCGCGGGCGTCGCCGTCGAGCTTGGTCAGCACGACGCCGTCGAAGCCGACGCCCTCCATGAACGCCTGCGCCGTGGTGACGGCGTCCTGGCCGATCATGGCGTCGACCACGAACAGGACCTCGTCGGGCGAGACCGCGTCGCGGATGTCGGCGGCCTGCTTCATCATCTCCTGGTCGATGCCCAGGCGGCCGGCGGTGTCGATGATGACGATGTCGTGCTGCAGGCGGCGGGCCTCGTCGATGGAGCGGCGGGCCACCCCGATCGGGTCGCCGACGCCGTTGCCCGGCTCGGGGGCGTAGACGGCGACCTGGGCGCGCTCGCCCACGACCTGGAGTTGCTGGACGGCGTTGGGCCGCTGCAGGTCGGCGGCGACCAGCATGGGCGCGTGGCCCTGCTCGCGCAGCCACCGGGCGAGCTTGCCCGCGAGGGTCGTCTTGCCCGCGCCCTGGAGGCCCGCCAGCATGACGACGGTGGGCGGGGTCTTGGCGAAGCGGAGCCTGCGGGTCTCACCGCCGAGGATCCCGACCAGCTCGTCATTGACGATCTTGACGACCTGCTGCGCCGGATTCAGCGCCTGGGAGACCTCGGAACCGCGGGCGCGCTCCTTAACCTGGGCGACGAACGCCTTGACCACCGGCAACGCGACATCGGCCTCTAGCAGGGCGATGCGGATCTCGCGGGTGGTGGCGTCGATGTCGGCGTCGGACAGCCGCCCCTTGGATCGGAGGGAGGAGAAGACCGATGTCAGCCGGTCGGAAAGCGTCTCGAACACGTGGTTGGCCAGTCCTCGAAGCGAAAGTACGTCTAAGACTCCAGCCTATCCGGTCCGCTAGCCGCTCCAGCCTGGCACGGCCATCCTGACCGTGAGCGCGTGCTCGACCAGGTTGATCAGAGCGCTCTTGACCGAGTCCTTGGAGCGGGCGTCGAGACGCACCATCGGGATGTGCGGCGCCAGCGTCAGGGCGTCGCGCACCTCGGAGTCGCTGTGCGGGTAGGAGCCGTCCCACCCGTTCACCCCCACGATGAACGGGAGCTGCGCCTCTTCGAAATAGTCGATGGCCGGGAAGCTGTCGGCCAGGCGGCGGGTGTCGACCAGCACGACCGCGCCGATCGCCCCTCGGACGAGGTCGTCCCACATGAACCAGAACCGGTGCTGCCCGGGCGTGCCGAACAGATAGAGGATCAGGTCACGGTCGAGAGAGACGCGGCCGAAGTCCATGGCGACGGTCGTGGTCGACTTCAGCGGCGTCATGCCCAGATCGTCGATCCCGGCGGAGGCATCGGTCATGACGGCCTCCGTGGTCAACGGCATGATCTCCGACACCGCGCCGACGAACGTCGTCTTGCCCACTCCGAAACCGCCGGCGACCACGATCTTGGTCGAGGTCAGCCCGGGGCTAGAGCCTGCGAAGTCCACTTAGCACCCTTTCCAGCAGGTTGACGTCCGGCCTACCCGCTTCCAGCTGCGGTTGATGCACCCGAACCAGACCCTCGGCCGCCATGTCGGCGATCAGCACGCGCACCACCCCGAGCGGGATCCGCAGCAGGGCCGAGACCTCGGCCACGGATCTCACCTGGAGGCAGAGCTGGCTGATCGCTTTGTACTCGGGCGTGATGTGGGAGAACTCCCGGTGCTCGGCCGTCGCCGAGGACACCAGGGCCTCCATCGCCAGTTTGACCCGCGGCGCCGTCCGTCCGCCGGTCACGGCGTAGGGCCGCACCGGGGAGGCCGGGTCGGAGCTCGACGGCGGCGGAGGCGGCGGCTCCCAGCCGCCGCTGTTCCAGCCGCCGCTGTTCCACGTGGGATTCGACACCTACATCACCTGGTCTGGCTGGCGCGCAACTCCGCACGCACAGCCGGAGTCAGCACCTGACCGGCGCGATCCACCATCAGCGTCATCTGATACGCCACCAGACCCATGTCACAGTCCGGAGCCGCCAGCACCGCCAGACACGAACCATCACTGATCGACATGATCAGCATCAACCCACGCTGCATCTCCACGATCGTCTGATTGACCGCACCACCCTCGAACACCCGGGCCGCACCCTGCGTCAGCGAAACCAAACCCGACGCGATCGCCGCCAACTGATCCGCACGATCAGCCGGAAAACCCGACGACGCCGCCAACGGCAAACCATCAGACGACACCACCACCGCGTGCGCGACCCCCGGCACCGTGCTGACGAAGTCCGTGATTAACCAATCGACGCCACGTGCTGACTGGCTCAGGTCGTTCATGCGCGCTCATCCCTGCTCTCAACGCTTCTCGGACCGGAGGGATACGATCTTCCCTCGCTGATGTCGTCCCGTGCTGCCCTGAAGCCTTGCTGGAAGCTCGACAGACGACTACGTACCCGTTCTGGCGAGACCGAAGGCATGGGCGCCACGCCCTTCGGCGCCGAAACGGTGTCCGCCGAGCCGGGCACCAGGTTGGCCTTGGGCACCCGCTTGGGCAGTCCCGCCGCGGTCGCACCGTCACGTACCGGCTCCACGACCGCCTTCGCCGCGCTCCAGCCGGCGTCGGCGTTGGCCGAGCCCCAGGTGGCCTCGCCCTCCGCGCTCTGCTCGAACCAGGCGGACTCGACGGAGGCGAAGATCGGCAGGTACTCGTCCCCCGAGGAGGCGGGCTTGACGACGGGTATGGGTCCGGTGGCCGCCGACTCGGCCTCGGGCATGTCGAAGCGTGAGCGCCGCTGGCCCAGGTCGGACGGCGCCGACTCGGCCCAGCTCATGTCCGGGCGGTCGTCGCCGGCCGGGCGCTGGGGCAGCGAGGTGCCGTTCCCCCAACTGCCCATCGGGCTGGACGGGGTGCGCGAGGGCACCCACACGTCCCTGCTCTCGTATCCGCCACCGCCGCCGCCGTTGCCGCGCGGTTCTGACGGCCAGCCCACGTCCACGCTCGGCTGGGAGGGGAAGGACGGGTGTCCGGGTCCCGGCCGGTAGTCGCCTCCGCCGCCCCACTGGGGTACGGGAGGAGGCGGCGGCGTGGGCTGCTGGCCGCCGAAGCCGAAGCCGCTGAAGCCTTCGTCGCGCGAGTCCATGGAGGGCATCGACGGCATCGAAGGCATGGACGGCATGCCCTGGTTCCCGCCCGCCGGGTAGGCGGGGGACTGCGAGCCCAGGAGCGTCTCGGGGATCAGCACCATGGCGGTCAGGCCGCCGGAGCCGTGCGGGCGCAGCTGCACCCGGATGCCGTGGCGGTGCGCCAGCCTGGCGACCACGAACAGGCCCATGCGGCGCGACACCGAGACGTCCACGCTGGGCGCGTCGATGAGGCGTTCGTTGGCCTGGGTCAGTTCGTCGGCGGTCATGCCGATGCCGGAGTCGGTGATCGACAGCATCACGCCGCCGCCGTCGATCCGGCTGCCGGAGACGGTGACCCTGGTCTCGCGGGGCGAGAACGACAGCGCGTTCTCGACCAGCTCGGCGAGCAGGTGGATGACGTCGTTGACGGCCTGTCCGGCGACGGCCACGCCGTCGGGGACCTGGAGCACGACGCGCTCGTAGTTCTCGACCTCGGACAGGGAGGCGCGGGCCACGTCGACCAGCTTGACGGGCTTGCTCCAGCGGCGAGGGGGCTCCTGGCCGGCGAGCACCAGCAGGTTCTCGCTGTTACGGCGCATGCGGGTGGCCAGGTGGTCCAGCTTGAACAGGTTGCCCAGCCGGTTCTCGTCCTGCTCGCCCTGCTCCAGACCGTCGATCAGGGTGATCTGCCGCTCCACCAGCGTCTGACTGCGGCGGGAGAGGTTCACGAACATCGCGTTGACGTTGCTGCGCAGCCGGGCCTCCTCGCCCGCCAGCCGCACCGCCTCGCGGTGCACCTCGTCGAACGCCCGCGCGACTTCACCGATCTCGTCGTTGGAGGCGACTCCGATGGGTTCGACGTCCGAACTGTCGACGGCCGTCTCCGTCTCGCGCATCTGGCGGACGATGTCGGGCAAACGGCGTCCGGCGATGAACAGGGCTTCCCTGCGCAGCCTGCGCAGGGGGCCGCTGAGCGAGCGGGCCATGATCACGGTGACCAGCAGGACGAGGATCAGCAGGAGGACGATCGCGCCCGCCGCGATGATGGCGCTCTGCTGCTCCGCGCCCTCCAGGGTGCGGCTGCGCAGCACGATGCTGTCGGCGGCCTGCTGCTCGACCTCGCGCATCCCGTCGACGGTCTCGGTGATGGCCTCGTACCAGGACTTGCCGTCGCGGGTGAGCCCGATCTGACGGTCGGTCAGGGGCAGGCCGGCGTTCTGGAGGACCAGGGCGCGCGCCGAGAGGATCTCCGCGCGGTCGACGGCCTTGCCGCTGACGGTGTCGTCGTACAGCTGGCGAAGTTTCAGCGAGACCTGCGACCTGAAGGTGCTGAGCTCGCTGTTCTTCTGGGCGCGCGCGGCGATGAAGTCGTCGAGCTCCTTCTTGCCGAAGGACCTGGTCGCCAGTGCGGCCACCAGCAGGGCGCGCTGGGTCGAGACGTACTGCTTGGCTCTGGACAGCGCGCCGAAGCCGGCCACGCTCGCGGACAGCTCCTCGTCGACCGCGCCTCGGTCGATCTTGTCGTTCAGCGACAAGAGGTCCGAGATGGTGCGGTCGTAGAGGGCGATGACCGAGTTCACGTCGAGCTGGGAGCCCATGGCGGTCTCTCGCGACGTGGGGAGCTCGTCGAGCCGGTTCTTGATGCTCAGGGCCTCGCCGGCGTGCGGGCTGTCGCCGGTGGTCAGGGCTTCGATGCCGCCTCTGACGTCGGTGACGAGCTTGTCGACCCGTTCGTACTGGGTCTTCACGTTCGAGGGGGTGCCGCCTCTGCGTCCTTGCGCGACGTGCATCGCGGTGAGGTCGCGCTCGCTCTCCACTTCGTGGGCGAGGCCGGTCAGCTCGCTCGCCAGCACGGCGACCTCGTTGACCTGCGCGTACTCGTTGGCCGTGGCGATCGAGGTGGCGGCCCTCAGGCCGCCCAGCGTCAGTGCGGCGATGGTCGGGATGACGACCAGAACCACCAGCTTGGAGCGCACGCGCCAGTTACGCAGAGAGAAGCGGGCCCCCGCCTTCCGGCTGCCGCCTGCGGCCTTGCCCGGAGCCTGCGCCTGTGGTTTATGGGATGCCATTTGGGGGGCTCCATCAGTTAAGCCCTGATCCCCGCCCACAGAGGGGACAACACTCTTCACTTGCCTCCGCAACCTCTCCTCGGATGGTTTGGTGCACGAAGATCACGTTATGCCGGTGTTTGCAGTGTGACGCCGACGCACCCTTGGGGCGAGAGCTAATTGGAGCACATCAACAGGAGATCGGCCAATACCGCAAAGATCTCAGTTGCCACGCAATCCGACAATCTTCTCATAAGACAACACCTGTCGCCCAGTCCCCCAGGCCAAGGCGGGCACTCCAGATAATCGGACAAAACGGACAATATCACTCTATATGTGTATATATCTCGTTAATTTCCGGTGGAGTGGATACGGCAGGAAGCCCTGGCTGCGCTAGGGTGCCACCGTCGTTGAACACTCCCGTTCGCACTCACCCCCCTCGGTTCAAAGGAGACCCGCAATGCGGTTCGGTGCATTAGGGCGCACTGCTCTTGTTGGGCTTGTCGCCTCCCTCGTCATCACGGGGTGTTCCAGCTCGGGCGAAGGAGGTGGCGGCACCACCAGCGCCTCCTCGGAAATGAAGACCGACCTGCTGATCGGCCAGTATCCCGGCGCGGACTCCGCCCCTCTGTTCATCGCCATGGAACGCGGCTTCTTCAAGGAAGAGGGCCTCACCGTCAAGCAGGAGCCGATCCAGGCTCCGCAGGCGGTCCTGCCCAAGCTCTCCAACGGCACCATGGACGTCGTCCTCGGCAGCTACGCCACCATCCTGACGATCCAGGAGGCGGGCACCGAGAAGTTCAAGTACATCGCCGACTCCTACCAGGGCGCGGCCGGTGCGTTCGGCATCATGGTCAAGAAGGGCTCGACCATCAAGGACGTGGCCGGCCTCAAGGGCAAGAGGGTCGGCGTCAACGCCCTCGCCGGCCTGGGCACCCTCACGATGAACCCGCACTTCAAGATCGCCGGTCTGGACCCCAAGACCGACATCAAGTACGTCGAGGTTCCCACCACCAACTGGCTCAGCTCGCTCGACAAGGGCGACGTCGACGCGGTGTGGATGACCGACCCGTACGTCAGCGAGGCCAAGAAGACGCTCGGCGCCACCATGCTGCTGGACACCATGTCCGGCCCGACCGACGGTCTGCCGATCACCGGCTGGGCCGCCACGGAGAAGTGGGTGTCGGAGAACCCGAAGACGCTCGCCGCCTTCCAGCGGGCCATGGCCAAGGCGCAGAACATCGCCGCCACGGACCGTAGCGCGGTGACCAAGGTGCTGCCGACCTTCACCAAGATCCCGGCGGAGACGGCCGCGACCATCAACCTGGGCGACTACCCGACCTCGCTGAGCGCCGACCGCATCCAGCGGGTCGCCGACCTCATGCTCGACGCGGGCATGCTCAAGAAGCAGATTGACGTCAAGTCAATGATTTACACCGCACCTCAGGGATGATGAGCACGATCACCGCAACGCGGCGCGAGCGGAACCCGCTCGCCCGCGCGAAACTGATCAAGGTCACCCGCCACGCCGTCGGCGTGGCGGGTTTTCTGCTCGCCTGGCAGTTGCTCGGGATGTCCGGGCTGGTCAGGTGGCTGCCTCCGGCCACCGACACCCTGGTCAGAGCCGTCGGGCTGGCCGTGGACCCGATCTTCCTGGACGATCTGCGCGGCACGCTGGTCGCCGCGGTCATCGGACTGCCGCTGGCCGTCGTCATCGCCGTGCCGATCGGGCTGCTGCTGGGAACGGTCCCGGCCGTCGAGGAGTCGACCCGGGTGTTCGTGGAGTTCCTGCGGCCCATCCCCTCGGTGGCGCTGATCCCGCTCGGGCTGTTCTTCTTCCAGCCGGAGATCAACGCCAAGGTGGCGCTCATCGTCTTCGCCTCCTCCTGGCCGATCCTCATCAACACGCTGTACGGCGTGCGTGACGTGGACCCGCTGGGCAAGGAGACGCTGCGCTCCTTCGGTTTCGGCAAGGGCGCGATCATCTGGCGGGTGTCCCTGCCGAGCGCGGCCCCGTTCATCGCCACCGGAGTGCGGCTGGCCGCGAGCATCACGCTCATCCTGGCCGTCAGCTTCGAGTACATCGTGGGCGGGTCGAGCGGCATCGGCAGCTTCCTCATCGAGGCGAGCACGGGCATCGGCGCGGACGCCATGATCGACGTGATCGCGGCGCTCATCTGGGCCGGCGTGATCGGTCTCGTCGTCAACACCCTGCTCCTGCGCGCCGAACGGCGCCTGTTCAAGTGGCGGACGGCATGATCCGTACCCTGGTCAGACGGCTCTGGCTGGTTCCCGTCGTGCTGGTCGCGTGGGAGCTGACCGCGCGCTCGGCCGAGAGCCCGTACCTGCCCGGCCCGACTCTGATCCTGTCTCGTATGTACGAGATGTGGTTCTCCGGGCCTTACATCCTCACCGACGAGGCCATCGACAACTTCGTCCCCAGCCTGGTCCGCGTGACCGGGTCCTGGTGCCTGGCCGTGATCGTGGGCGTGGCGCTGGGCGTGGCGATCGGCCGCAGCTCCTGGCTGGCCGACTACGTCTCGCCGCTGATCGAGTTCGGCCGGGCGGTGCCGCCGCCGGCGATGCTGCCGGTCTTCCTCGTGCTCTTCACCATGGGCACGCAAGTGCAGGTGGCGACCATCGTCTTCGGCATCGTCTGGCCGATCCTGCTCAACTCCATCGACGGCGCGCGCAGCGTCGACCATCTGAAGATCGAGACCGCGACGGTCTTCGGCGTGCCCGCTCATCTGCGGTTCAGCCGGATCATCCTGCCGTCGGCCGCGCCGAAGATCTTCGCCGGGCTGCGGCTGAGCGTGTCGCTGGCGCTGATCCTGATGATCATCTCGGAGCTGAAGGGCAGCACCGAGGGGATCGGCTACCTGCTCAACCTGGCCAGCAACAACGCCGACATGCCGGCCATCTGGGCCGGAGTCCTGCTGCTCGGCGTGCTCGGCTACCTCCTCAACACCCTGTTCCTCATGGTGGAGCGGCGTGTGCTCGCCTGGCACCGCGACGCCCACCGCATCGCATAGGAAGAAGTTCACCCCTGTGACCGAGCTGCTGCTGAAGAACGTGAAGGTCGTCACCCACGACCGCGACGACCCGGTCGAAGCGGACGTCGCCATCGAGGACGGCCGGATCGTCCGGGTCGAGCCGGGGCTGTCCACGACTGGCGAGGTGATCGACGGGGGCGGCCGGCTGGCCTTCCCCGGAGTCGTGGACGCCCACCAGCACTGGGGCATCTACAACCCGTTGCCCGAGGACGCCGAGTCGGAGAGCCGGGCCAGCGCCCAGGGCGGCGTCACCACCGCGCTCACCTACATGCGGACCGGTCAGTACTACCTGAACAAGGGCGGGCCCTACGCCGAGTTCTACCCCGAGGTGCTCCGGCAGGCCGAGGGCAGGGCCTACGTCGACTACGGGTTCCACCTGGCGCCCATGTCGAGCGGGCACATCGATGAGCTGCCCGACCTGGTCGAGCGGTTCGGCGTGCCGTCGTTCAAGATCTTCATGTTCTACGGCGGTCACGGGCTGCACGGGCGCTCGGACGACCAGAGCTCGTTCCTCATGCTGCCCGAGGGCGAACGCTACGACTACGCGCACTTCGAGTTCGTGATGCGCGGCGTGCAGGCGGCCCGCGAGCGGCTGCCCGAGCTGGCGAGCGAGATCTCGCTGTCACTGCATTGTGAGACAGCCGAGATCATGACGGCCTACACCAAGCTCGTGGAGGAGGCCGGGGAGCTGAGCGGGCTGGCCGCCTACAGCGCCTCCCGTCCCCCGCACTCCGAGGGGCTGGCGGTCTTCATCGCCTCCTACCTCGCCCACGAGACGGGGCTGGGCAACGTCAACCTGCTGCACCTGTCCTCGCGCAAGGCCATGGACGCCGCCGTGCGCATGGCGGCGACGTTCCCGCACATCGACTTCCGCCGCGAGGTCACGATCGGCCACCTGCTCGCCGACGTGGACACCGCCAACGGCATCGGCTCCAAGGTGAACCCGCCGATCAGGCCGCGCGAGGACGTCGAGGCCCTGTGGGAGTACGTCCTCGACGGCACCGTGGACTGGGTCGTCAGCGACCACGCCTGCTGCCGTGACGAGCTCAAGTTCGGCGAGCCGCGCGACAACGTCTTCCTGGCGAAGTCCGGGTTCGGCGGGGCCGAGTACCTGCTGCCCGGCCTGGTCACCGAGGGCCGCCGCCGGGGCCTGCCGTACGGGCGCATCGCCGCGCTGACCTCGTGGAACCCGGCCAAGCGGTTCGGCCTGCGGACCAAGGGCACGATCGCCCCCGGTTTCGACGCCGACATCTGCCTGGTCGACCCCGCGCAGACGTGGACGGTGCGGGCGCAGGACTCGGAGTCGACGCAGGAGTACACGCCGTTCGAGGGCTTCGAGCTGAGCGCCAGGGTGACGGACACGTTCGTGCGCGGCCACCGGGTGCTGGACTCCGGCAAGATCGTGGGCGCTCCGGCCGGAAGGTACGTGTCCCGGCCGGCCTGATCACCGAGCAGCACGCGCCGCCGCCGTACGGACGAGAGCATCTCGTTCGTACGGCGGCGGCGTTTTCATGGCGGCGTCGCTCCACAGGAACGATTCTGCGCAGAGCCGCTTCGCCACGGAACCGGACCGCCGCCGCACGTGGCTCCACAGGAACGATTCTCCGCACAGCCCGTTCTCCACGGTGCCCATTGTGATCATCAGTCGGGTACGCTCCGGCCCAGTGACGTCAGTCGCTCTCCCATGACGCTTCGGCCCCCCCGATCGGAGAACGCATGACCCGCACCTTACGTATCCCGGCAGTCGTGCTCGGACTCGCCCTCGCCCTCGCCGGATGCGGCGGCGGCGACACCCCCGCATCCACACCCACGGCCGGTGGCACCGGCCTGGAGAAGACCACGATCAAGGTCGGCGCCCTGCCCGTCCCCGACCCGGCCGCCCTCTACATCGCCCAGGCCAAGGGCTTCTTCCAGGCGGAGGGCCTGACCGTGGAACCGGTGACGATCACCGGCGGCGCGGCGGCGCTGCCGCAGATCGAGAGCGGCGCCCTGGACATCTCGCAGACCAACTACGTCTCCACGATCCTGGCGGCGGGCCAGGGCAAGAAGATCAAGCTGGTCGCCGACATGTACCAGGCGGCGCCCAACACCTTCGCCATCATGGTGGCCAAGGACTCCCCCATCCAGTCGGTGGCCAATCTCAAGGGCAAGACCGTGCTGGTCAACAACCTCAGGAACATCGCCACGCTGGCGGTCACGTCCCAGCTCAAGGCCGCAGGACTGACCGAGACCGACGTGAAGTTCGCCGAGAAGCCCTTCCCCGAGATGGGCAACGCGATCAACTCCGGCCAGGGGGACGCGATCTGGATCACCGAGCCGTTCATCACCGCCAACAAGAACACGCTCGGCTTCCGCACGATCGCCGACACGATGACGGGCGCCACGGCGGACCTGCCGATCGCGGGCTGGATGGCCAGTGAGGAGTGGGCCGCGGAGAACCCCAGGACGCTGGCCGCCTTCCAGCGGGCCATCGCCAAGGCGCAGCAGCTCGCGTCGTCCGACAGGAAGGAGGTCGAGGCGATCCTGCCGACGTACACGAAGATCGACGCCAAGACGGCGGCGGCGATCACCCTGGGCGCCTTCCCGACCACGCTCGACCCGGCCCGGCTGCAGAAGGTCGCCGACCTCATGCTCGAGTACAAGTACATCAGCAGTCCCGTCGACGTGAAGTCGATGATCGTGCCGACCAGCGGATGATCGCCGCGCGCCTGCTCCGCGGCGCCGCCGGCGTCGCGGGGTTCCTCGTGGCCGCGGAGCTGTTCATCCGGTTCGGGCTGGGCGAGGGGCTGGTCTTCCCCGCGCCGTCCGCGGTCCTGCTGGGGGCGTGGGAACTGCTCGCGGACGGCGACTTCCTGGAGGGGGCGCTCGCGACGCTGACGAACTGGGTGCTCGGCCTGCTGGCCGCCACCGCGGTGGCCGTGCCCGCCGGCGTGCTGCTCGGCACGCTGCCTCCGGCCGAGCGCGCCATCAGGCCGGTGCTGGAATTCCTGCGGCCGATCCCGTCCGTGGCGATCATCCCGCTGGCGATCCTGCTGATCCCGGTGGACGAGCTGATGAAGGTCTCGGTCATCGTGTACGCCTCCATCTGGCCGATCCTGATCAACACCCTGTACGGCATGCGCGACGTGGACCCGATGGCCAAGGACACCCTGCGGGCCTTCGGGTTCGGGCCGCTGGCCGTACTCGTCAGGGTGAGCCTGCCGAGCGCGGCCCCGTTCGTCGCCACGGGCGTCAGGATCGCGGCCGGGATCGCGCTCGTGCTGGCGGTCAGCGCCGAACTGGTGGCGGGCGGCGCGGCCGGCATCGGCGTCTACGTGAACGTGGCCGGCAGCGGCAACCGGATGGACCTCATGATGGCGGCCACGTTCTGGGCCGGAGTCCTGGGGGTGGCGGCGAACCTGGCCCTGCTGGCCGGGGAGCGCCGCCTGTTCCACTGGCACCGGGCGCGGACGGGAGAGGCGGAGTCGTGAAGGCCCTCATCAGGCTCTGGGTGATCCCGCTCGTCCTCGTGCTGTGGGAGCTCGCCGCTCGCGCCCTGGCGGACACGGACTTCCCGCCGCCCACGACGATCATCGCCCGCATGCACGCGCTGTGGTTCTCCGGCCCGGCCGGCCGGCTCTTCCTCACCGACGACGCCGTCGGCAACCTGCTGCCGAGCCTCGGCCGCATGTTCGGCGGCTGGATCCTGGCCGCGGTGATCGGAGTGCTGCTGGGGACGGCGCTCGGGCGTTCCCGTACCGCGACCGACTACGTGGACCCGCTGATGGAGTTCGGCCGCTCCATCCCGCCGCCGCTGCTGCTGCCGGTGTTCGTGCTGCTGTTCCAGGTGGAGCTGACCACGCAGCTGGCCACGATCGTGTTCGGGGTGATCTGGCCGGTGCTGCTCAACTCCGTGGACGGCGCCAGGTCGGTCGACCGCGGCTACACGGAGACCGCGACGGTCTTCGGCCTGACCAGGGCGCAGCGGCTGCGCCTGGTCGTCCTGCCCGCGGCCGCGCCGAAGATCTTCGCCGGGCTGCGGCTGAGCCTGTCGCTGGCGCTCATCCTCATGGTGATCACCGAGCTGGTCGGCGGCACCAACGGCATCGGCTACCAGTTGCTGCAGGCCCAGCGCAGCTTCGACGGGGCGGGGGTGTGGGCGGCGATCGCGCTGCTCGGGGCGCTCGGCTACCTGGTGAACTCGCTGTTCGTGCTGGCCGAGCGGCACGTCCTGGTCTGGCACCGCCAGTCCGGCCGAGGTTGAGGGCTCAGGGCTCCGGTTCGAACACGGCCACCAGCCGGAGCAGCTCCCCTACCTCGCCGGCCTCCTCCAGGCGGCCCGCGAGCCCCGCGACGGCGTCGGCGGTGGCGGCGGAGAGCCGGCCGGCCGCGTTGTCGCGGAACTTCAGCGCCAGCTCCTCCGCCGACAGCGGCCGGTCAGGGCCGCCGCGGTTGGCCAGCACCTCCTGCCGCCACTCACGGCCGTCGGCGTCACGGGCGTGCAGCACGGCGGGGAACTGGTGCGGGAAGATCTCCGTCGCGCGCTCGTCCGGCACCACGTCCACCTTGGCCATGAGCTCCCGCCGCAGCGGGTCCCTGGCCAGCTCGTCGGTGAAGTCGCCCAGGCCGAGGCCCAGCCCGCCGCCGCCGAGCAGGCCGGCCGCGACCGCGTACGGGCCGCTGAACTGCGCCTGGTAACCCGTCTCCGGGGTGCGCTTGGCCTCGATCGGCTGCCCGATGGTCCTGATCACGGGCGCGGGCACACCCAGCGTCAGGCGCTCCACCCGGTGCGGGTCGAGCCCCTGCGCGCGCAGGCCCATCGCCGCGTCGATGGCGGCGTGGGTGAAGTGGTTGGCCGGGTACGGCTTGAAGAAGATGCCCGGCACGGCCCACTCCGAGCCGAGACCCCTGGTGATCTCCCCGGCCTCGTAGTGGCCGTGCAGGAACGCCTCGAAGAAGCCGAAGCGTCCCTCGATGACGGTCGGCGGGCCGGTGAAGCCGCGGCGGACCAGGTCGGCCGAGGTCACCGCGGCGTGCGCGGCCCATCCGCAGTGCAGCCGCTTGACCGTGCCGCCGGTCCTGTTGCCCTCGATGATGCCCGAGGCGGTCGAGGCGGCCAGGCCGAGGGAGTCGAGCACGCCCTCGGCCGGCAGGCCGAACAGCAGCGCCGCCGCGACGGCGCCGCCCATGGTGCCGCAGATGGATGTGGCGTGCTGGCCGTGCTCGAAGAAGGTCGAGTTACCGGCCTCCGGGTCGTATCCGGCCATGCCCAGGCGTACGCAGACCTCCAGGCCGACCGCGATGGCGCGGATCGTGTCCCGGCCCGACGCGCCGGCCAGTTCGGCGGCGGCCAGCGCGGCCGGGACGACCGGGGCGCTGGGGTGCAGGACCGAGGGCAGATGGGTGTCGTCGTAGTCGAGGGAGTGCGCGAGCACGCCGTTGGCCAGCGCGGCCAGCGCGGCCGGCACCGGAGCGCCGCCGCCCACGACGTGCGCCTGCGGGGCGCCGCCCTGGTCGCGGACGTAGCCGACGATGGCGGCGCTGGTCGGCAGCCGGTGCGCGGCCACGCAGAGCCCGATCACGTCGAGCACCCGCTTGCGCACGCTGTCGGCGACCTCCTCGGGCAGCGTGTCGTAGGTGGCGCCGGCCGCGAACTCCGCCAGCCGCCGGCCCAGGGTCGGCTCAGCCACGGGACGCCTCCCGGCCCGACACCAGCGCCAGCGGACGCACCGGCGAACCGGTCGCGCCGAAGAAGGCCAGCGGCGACAGGACGAACGTGAACTCGTGCACGCCGTCGCCGGCCGGCCCGTCCAGGTCCATGGCCTCGACGATGTAGACGCCGGACTCCACCAGCAGCACCCGGTGCGCGGGCAGCACGCTGTGCCCCTCGCCTGGGGCCAGGCGCTCGAACGCGATGGTGTCGGCGCCCACTGCGTGCGGGGACCTGTCCGCCAGCCAGCGGGCTCCGGCCTCGCCCACGCCGGGCACGCCGGACTCGGCGCCGATGTAGACCTCCCGGTCGGGGTCGCCGAAGTGGCGTCCCCATCCGCTGCGGACCAGGACGACGTCCCCGGGGGCGGGTTCGACGCCCTGGCGGCGTACGGTCGCGTCGAGGTCGGCCGGGGTGATCTCGTATCCCGGCGCGCAGGACTCCAGCCCGAGCGCGGCCGGCACGTCCAGCAGCACGCCGCGGCGGACGATCGGCGCGATCGTGTGCACGCCGTGCTCGGGGTAGCGGCCCCCGACGCACGCCTGCGCCGCGTCGGCCCCGCCGTGCAACCTGCCGTCCTGGGACACGTGCGCCAGCGCGTCGATGTGGGTGCCGACGTGGGTGCCCATGAAGATCAGGTCGTTGGCGGCCGACCCCCCGTCGGGACGCACCTTGTCGCCGTGGCGGCGCGGGAGCGTGTGGGTGTAGGCGGGGTGGTTGGGCGACTGGGGCATGCCGGCGAAGAGCGGCCTGCCCAGGTCGTAGATCCTTACACCGCCGCGCACCGCGTCGAGCAAGGGGTCGGTGTTCGCGGTCGTGCTCATATTCTCCGTCTCTTCTTACCGACGTCTCTTCTCACAGACGTCTCTCTTACCGGACGCCTCTCACCGGGCGCCTTTCACCGGGCGCCTTTCGAGCAGGCGCCTTTTCACAGGCGTCCCGTGGTGTAGCGCACGGTGCGCTCCAGGAGGAAGCCGTCCTGGGGCAGCGACGCCTCCAGGGCGGCTCTCGCCTCGGCGCGCCGCGCCTGCGGGATGCTCTCCAGCGCGGCCCTGCGGGCGGCCGACCAGAGCCAGTCCCACACCTGCCCGGCCTGGATGGGCACCTCGAACACCACGTCGGCGCAGGCGGCGTCGCGCAGGCCGCCCGCCTTGAACAACTCGATCATCTCCTCGGGGCCGCCCAGCTTGTGCGTGAACGGGGCGCTGCCCGCATCAGTCGTGTACGGCTCGAGCGCCCGTGCCACCAGCGCGAGCAGTTCGGCCTCGGCCGGGCTCGACCGGACCAGCAGGCTGGCCGCCAGCCGCCCACCCGGCTTCAGCAGCCCGGCCATGGACCGCACGGCGGCGAGCGGGTCGGGCAGGAAGTACAGCATCATCCCGGCCAGCACGACGTCGAACCGCTCCCCCGGCAGCAGCTCCTCGGCCTGCTCCGCGTCGCCGAGCAGCACGGTCGCCTGGTGCAGGCCCTGGCGCTCGACCTCGCCCGCGGCGGCCGCCACCATCCCGGGCGCGAGGTCCAGCCCGACCACCCGGCCGGTGGGCCCGACCGCGTGCGCGGCCGGCACGAGGGAGGCTCCGGTCCCACAGCCGGCATCGAGGACGTGGTCCCCGGGTCCGGGGGCGGCGCGCCGGACGAGCTCGGCCGCGACGGGCGCGAAGAAGGGCACGCCGACGCGCTCGTACGTGCCGGCCGCGCGGTCGAACAGGCCGGCCATGTACTCCTTGGCGTTCATCAGATTTCCTCCACAGTCAGCTTGCGGACGCCGGGCGTCAGGGGGTGGACCGATGATCAGATGAGCTCGAAGCTGAGCCTGCCACGAAAGGCGGACAATAGCCACAAGCACCCCATTCGCCCCGCCGATTCGGTACGCGTACGTGGAGGAGAGGCGCGGCATCGCGAGGAAGGCCACCTGACGGGCAGCAGGAAGAGAGGGGCCGTGCGCTCAAACGCCCAGCCCGGCACGGCCGGGGGCTCGGCTCGGCCGGGGGCTCAGCACGGCCGGTGGGCTCAGCCGCCCCAGCCCGGCACGGCCATCCTGACCGTGAGCGCGTGCTCGACCAGGTTGATCAGAGCACTCTTGACCGAGTCCTTGGAGCGCGCGTCGAGCCGGACCAAGGGGATGTGCGGCGCCAGCGTCAGGGCGTCCCGCACCTCGTTGTCACTGTGGGGATATTGGCCGTCCCACCCGTTCACGCCCACCACGAACGGCAGTTGCGCCTCTTCGAAATAGTCGATCGCGGGAAAGCTGTCGGCGAGCCGGCGCGTGTCGACCAGTACGACCGCGCCGATGGCGCCGCGTACCAGGTCGTCCCACATGAACCAGAACCGGTGCTGCCCGGGCGTGCCGAACAGATAGAGGATCAGGTCACGATCCAGGGAGACCCGGCCGAAGTCCATGGCGACGGTCGTGGTCGACTTCAGCGGCGTCATGCCCAGATCGTCGATCCCGGCGGAGGCATCGGTCATGACGGCCTCCGTGGTCAACGGCATGATCTCCGACACCGCGCCGACGAACGTCGTCTTGCCCACCCCGAAACCTCCCGCCACCACGATCTTCGTCGAGGTGAGCCCGGGGCTAGAGCCTGCGAAGTCCACTTAGCACCCTTTCGAGCAGATTTACGTCCGGCCGGCCGGCGTCCAGTTGTGGCTGATGCACGCGCACCAGACCTTCGGCGGCCATGTCAGCGATCAGCACGCGCACCACCCCGAGCGGGATCCGCAGCAGGGCCGACACCTCCGCCACGGACCGGACCTGCCGGCACAGCTGACTGATCGCCTGGTACTCCGGCGTGATGTGCGAGAACTCCCGATGCTCGGCCGTCGCCGAGGACACCAGGGCCTCCATCGCCAGTTTGACCCGCGGCGCCGTCCGTCCACCTGTCACCGCGTAGGGACGGACGGGCGATGCGGGATCGTGACTCAGCTGCGGCTGGGACTGGGGTTGGGGCGGAGGGGCCCAACCGCCGCTGTTCCATCGGGGGTCTGACACCTACATCACCTGGTCTGGCTGGCGCGCAACTCCGCACGCACAGCCGGAGTCAGCACCTGACCGGCGCGATCCACCATCAGCGTCATCTGATACGCCACCAGACCCATGTCACAGTCCGGAGCCGCCAGCACCGCCAGACACGAACCATCACTGATCGACATGATCAGCATCAACCCACGCTGCATCTCCACGATCGTCTGATTGACCGCACCACCCTCGAACACCCGGGCCGCACCCTGCGTCAGCGAAACCAACCCCGACGCGATCGCCGCCAACTGATCCGCACGATCAGCCGGAAAACCCGACGACGCCGCCAACGGCAAACCATCAGACGACACCACCACCGCGTGCGCGACCCCCGGCACCGTGCTGACGAAGTCCGTGATCAGCCAGTCGACACCGCGCGCCGCGTGGCTGAGGTCGTTCATAGGCCCTCCTCCCTTTCGTTGTTCTCCGGGCCGGCGGGGAACGCCTTGCCGTCGGTGATGTCATCGCGTGCCGCCCTGAAGCCCTGCTGGAAGCTGGACAGCCGGTTGCGGATCCGATCCGGTGACACCGACGGCATCGGTGTCACGCCCTTGGGTGAGGCTCCCGTGTCCGCCGAGCCCGGGACCAGGTTGGCCTTGGGCACCCGCTTGGGCAGTCCCGCCGCCGTCGATCCGTTTCGTACCGGCTCCACTACCGCCTCCGCCGCGCTCCAGCCCGCGTCCGCCTTCGAGGAGCCCCAGCTCGCGCCGTTCGTGTCGCGCCCGAACCAGGCGGACTCGACGGCGGCGAAGATCGGCAGGTAGTCGTCGCCGGCGGACGCGGGCGGTGCCGCCGGCATGGGGCCTGTGACTCCGGAGTCGGACGGGGGGAAGTCGAACCCCGGCCGCTGCGACGGGTTGGTGTCCTGGTTCCAGCCGCCGGGAGGCGCTTCTGGAACGGGTCGTTTGGGCAGGGCCCCCCGGTCGCCGTTCCAGCTGGAGCCGCCGCGGGGCGGCGTCCAGATGTCGCCGCCGTCGGGACCGCCGCCGCGCGGTTCGGGCGGCCAGGCCGTGGGGTCGGGCTGCCAGGGTGGCGGCGCTCCCCAGTTGCCGCCGCCGCCGTCCGGGTTGGAGGGGAAGGACGGATGTCCCGGTCCCATCTGGAACGTCGGCTGCGGCCAGTCGGTGGCCGGCGGCGCGGGATGCGGCCCCGAGTAGGGCTCGCCGCCCGGTGCTCCGGGTCCGGCCGGCCCGCTCCCCGCGCCGGCGAAGGCCGTCGGCTGGTTGCCGGAGAACTGGGGCGGCTGGTTGCCGGAGAAGGACGGCATGCCGGCGAAGTTGGGCGCCTGGGAGCCGAGCATGTTCTCGGGGATCAGCACCATCGCGGTCAGGCCGCCCGAGGCGTGCGGGCGTAACTGCACCCGGATGCCGTGGCGGTGTGCCAGCCTGGCGACCACGAACAGGCCCATCCGGCGCGACACCGAGACGTCCACGCTCGGCGCGTCCGTCAGCCGCTCGTTGGCCTGGACCAGCTCCTCCTGGGTCATGCCGATGCCGGAGTCGGTGATCGACAACATCACGCCGCCGCCGTCGATCCGGCTGCCCGACACCGTCACCCTGGTCTCGCGCGGCGAGAACGACAGCGCGTTCTCCACCAGCTCGGCCAGCAGGTGGATGACGTCGTTGACGGCCTGCCCGGCGACCGACACGCCGTCGGGGACCTGGAGCACCACCCGCTCGTAGTTCTCGACCTCGGACAGCGACGCCCGGGCCACGTCGACCAGCTTCACCGGCTGGCTCCAGCGGCGCGGCGGGTCCTGGCCGGCGAGCACCAGCAGGTTCTCGCTGTTACGCCGCATGCGGGTGGCCAGGTGGTCCAGCTTGAACAGGTTGCCCAGCCGGGCCTCGTCCTGCTCGCCCTGCTCCAGACCGTCGATCAGGGTGATCTGCCGCTCCACCAGCGTCTGACTGCGGCGGGACAGGTTCACGAACATCGCGTTGACGTTGCTGCGCAGCCGGGCCTCCTCGCCCGCCAGCCGCACCGCCTCACGGTGCACCTCGTCGAACGCCCGCGCGACTTCACCAATCTCGTCGTGTGTGTCCACGCCGATCGGCAGCACGGGGCCGACCGTGCCGTCACCGCTGTCGCGCAGGCCCTGGACGGTCTCCGGCAGTCGCTGCCCGGCGATGTCGAGCGCCTCCCTGCGCAGCCTGCGCAGTGGCCTGATGAGCGAGCGGGCGATGAGCGAGATGATCGCGATGACCACGATCAGCAGCAGCAGGATGAGCCCGCCGGAGATCATCGCCGACCTGTTGGCCCCCTCGACCAGGCCCCGCGCGCGCAGGATGACGGAGGAGGACAGCTCCTTCTCCACGGCGCGCAGCGCGTCGATCTTGCCGGTGCTGACCTCGAACCAGGTGGCCACGTCCCGGTCGGGCCGCAGGCCGATGCTCAGCTCCTTGCCCTCGGCCGACTGCGCCATCGCGCGCAGCCTGAACAGGTCGGTCTGGTCGACGTCCCGGCCGACGACGGTGTTGCGGTAGAGCTCCAGCTGGTCGAGGTTCGACAGCGTGGCGAACAGCGTCTCCTCGCTCTCCTCACGCGACTTGGCGTCGGTGAGCGCGTCGAGCTCGCCGCTGTCGAAACCCTTCTTGTCCAGCGCGCTGGCCAGGATGCCGCGCTGCTTGGACGCCTGCTCCTTGGCCCTGGCGATGGCGGCCATCGAGCCGGCGCTGTGGGCGACCTGGTCGTCCACCGCCACCTGGCCGACCTGGTCGTGGAACTGCAGCAGCGCCGCGATGATCTCGGAGTACTTGCGGATCATCGGCAGCGGCTGGATCTTGCCGTTGACGGCGGTCTCGCGCAGGGTCGGGATCTCCTCCAGGCGGCGCAGTACCGGCCGCACGGCCTCGCCGTGGGTGTCGCTGAGCGCGATCGCCCGCTGCTTGGCCTCGTTGATGAGGCCGTTCACCCCGCTGTAGGTCGTGCGGAGCTGGGCCTCGCGGTTGTCCGGCCGGCCCTGGGCGATGTAGAGAGCGGTCTCGTCGCGTTCGAAGGAGAGGTCATGCGTGACCGCGCCGAGCTGCTGGCTGAGCTCGGCGACCTCTCTGAGGGTCTCGTACGTGTTCGCGTCGCTGAGGGAGGTGACGACGTTCAGCCCGCCCAGGCCCACGGCGACGGCGGTGGGTACGACGATCAGCGCGATCAGGCGCGACCGCACGTGCCAGTTGCCCA
This sequence comes from Nonomuraea fuscirosea, assembly GCF_035917475.1. Taxonomy (NCBI): domain Bacteria; kingdom Bacillati; phylum Actinomycetota; class Actinomycetes; order Streptosporangiales; family Streptosporangiaceae; genus Nonomuraea; species Nonomuraea fuscirosea. Next base: position 8,182,052 of record NZ_CP109074.1, read on the forward strand.
ATCCGAACCTCTTTGAAGAGGAAGAGGGTTTGGACAGCCTGCGCTTCTGATGGCCGTGCGACTCGCGGTCAGCGGAAGCTTCAGCGCTCTGCGTTCTCACTGCCTTCGCAACCTCTCGCCCGTGAGGGAATTCCCGGTTATTGCAGGTCTTGCGCGTGGGGCAATATGTGCATCGAGATAAGCGCCATTTGAGCACAGGGCTCGATCAGGGCCAACCACTCTTAATGCCCCGATGAGGTGTTCGTCCCTATATGTCCGGAAAAAGCGGCAGAACCATACCAGCACGTTCTAGCTGGTGAAACAGGCAATGGGAGATCGTTCCACGAGCCGCCGCCTGACTCGCGGAAAAGATCGAATGACGGGCCTCACGAGCACCCGATGTCCCGCTGGTTACCTCCCATCCCAAACCGGACAAACATCAGGATTCTTGCGGGTCGTCAAATTTTCACGATATAGCGGTAAACAGACATTGCAACCACAAGTGTTATCTTCACGATAATGACCACACATTTGGTGCTACCGTCGATCCCTGTTGTGCGTCAGGCACACAGCCCCCGGGAGCAGAAGCCACCCGGTCCCCCCCTGGCTCCATCTGAAGGGAGTCCCTGACATGAGGCTTGGCCGTTCCGCCAGGGCCGCCATCATCGGGTTCGCTTTGACACTCGGCGCCGTGGCGTGCAGCACCGGCGGCGCATCCACCGCCAGCGCGCCGCCGTCGGCACCCGCCAACGGCGGCCTGGAGAAGACCCAGCTCAAGATCGCAACCCTGCCCGCCATCGACAGCGCCGCCCTCTACGTGGCCATCGATCAGGGGCTCTTCGAGAAGGAGGGACTGGAGGTCACCCCGCAGATCGTCCAGGCCGCGCCCGAGGCGATTCCCATGCTGGTCAAGGGCGAGATCGACGCGATGTTCGGTAACTACGTCTCGATGTTCGCCGCCCATGACAAGAACGCGCTGAAGCTGCGTATCCTGGCCGAGGGCTCTCGCGCAGCCCCCGACTCGCTCAGCATCATGGCGCTGCCCAACTCGCCCATCAAGACGCCGAAGGACCTGGAAGGCAAGACGATCAACGTCAACGTCCTGCACAACTTCCAGGAGCTGGCGCTCACCCAGGTGCTCAAGGCCAACAACGTCGACCCGGCCACCATCAAGTACGTCCAGGTGACGTTCCAGAACATCATGCCGTCGTGGAAGGACGGCCAGATCGACGCCGCCTACCTGGGCGAGCCGATGGTCACCGCGGCCACGGCCAGCATGGGAGCCCGCAAGATCCTCGACCCCGCCTCCGGGCCTGCCGCCGAGTTCCCCATCTCGGGCTACGTCAGCACCCAGGGCTGGTACGACGAGAACCCGAAGGTGTCGGCCGCCTTCCAGCGGGCCATCCACAACGCGGCCAAGCTGATGGAGAACAACCGTGAGGTGGTGGCCAAGGTGCTGCCCACCTTCACCCAGATCGACGCCGGCACCGCCGCCACCGTGACCTTCCCGTACTTCTCCAGCAACGACAACCCGGTCCGCCTCCAGCGGGTGGCCGACTGGATGCTGGAAGCCAAGTGGCTGACCAAGCCGATCGAAGTCAAGTCCCTCATGTCGCCCACCACGTCGGGGTGAGCGCTCAGACCCTGTCCCGCGCCGTCCCGGCGTCCGCCACCACCCGGTGGCGGCGCCGGGCGACCGGGGCTGTCTGCTTCGCCGCGCTGATCGAGCTGCTCAGCAGGACCGGGGTCGCCGATCCCGAGTTCCTGCCGCCCGCCACGGAGATCGTGGGCCGGGCGGCCACGCTGCTGCTCGACGCGGATTTCCGCGCGCACGCCCTGACCAGCGCGCTGGCCTGGGCCATCGGGCTCGGCCTCGCGGCGCTGGTCGCGGTGCCGCTCGGCCTGCTGCTCGGCAGCGTGCCGATCATCGACGCGGCCACCCGCTCGGTCGTGGAGTTCCTGCGGCCGATCCCGTCCGTGGCGCTGATCCCGCTGGTGGCTCTGGTCATCGGCACGGGGTTGCAGCACCGCGTGGCGCTGGTCGTCTACGCCTCCCTGTGGCCCATCCTCTACAACACGATGTACGGCCTGCGCGGCGTCGACCCGCTGGCCAAGGAGTCGCTGCGCGCCTACGGCTTCGGCCCCCTCGCCGTGCTGCGACGCGTGTCGCTGCCGTCGGCGGCGCCCTTCATCGCCACCGGCGTCCGGCTGGCGGCCGGGGTGGCGCTCATCCTGACCGTCAGCACCGAGATCGTGGCCGGGCGGGGCGAGGGCGTCGGCGTGTTCATCTACTTCGCCGGCATCGCGGTGCCCGCGCGGATGGCCGACATCCTGGCCGGGGTGTTCTGGGTCGGGCTGTTCGGCGTCGCGGTCAACGCGCTGCTGGTGGCGGCCGAGCGGCGGGCCTTCCGCTGGCACCACGCGCAGTGGGGAGAGCGGGAATGAGGGGCAGGGGCATGCGGACGGCCGTCTTCCGGCTGCTGGTCCTCGTCGGGCTCGTCGCGATCTGGGAGGCGGGCACGTGGGCGGCGGACAACCCGTTCTTCCCCCGGCCGAGCACGATCGTGGTGCGGATGCACGAGCTGTGGTTCTCCGGGCCGCCCGCCACGTTGTTCCTCACCGAAGGGGCCGTGGCGGACATCCTGCCCAGCCTGGGCCGGATGGCGCTCGGATTCGCCGGGGGCGCGCTGGGCGGAGTCGTGCTCGGGCTGGCGGTGGGGCTGTCGGCGCGGGTCTACGACTATCTCGACGGCGTGCTGCAGTTCCTGCGCGCGATCCCGCCCCCCGCGCTGGTGACCGTCTTCCTGGTGCTGTTCGGTTTCGGGCTGCGGATGCAACTGGCGTTCATCATGTTCAGCATCGTCTGGCCGGTGCTGCTCAACACCGCCGACGGGGCCCGCTCGGTGGAGCCGCTGCACCTGCAGACCTGCCAGGCGTTCCGGCTGTCGCGGGCCGAGCGGTTGTTCCGGGTGATCCTGCCCTCGGCGCTGCCCAAGATGTTCGCCGGGCTGCGGCTGGCCCTGTCGCTCTCGCTCATCGTCATGGTCTTCTCCGAGCTGCTGCCCGGCACCACGAACGGGATCGGCTTCCAGCTCACCTTCGCCTACCAGAGTTTCGACCTGCCCGCCATGTGGGCCGGCATCGTGCTGCTCGGGGTGCTCGGCTATCTGCTCAACGAGCTGTTCCTGGTCGTCGAGCGCCGGGTGCTCGCCTGGCACCACGCCGCCCAGCGGCTGGTCGGATAGGGGGCTTATGAGGCTGTCACTCCCATGGCGATGCCGAACGTGCAAGAGTAAGATCACGCCCTGAATAGGTTTACCTGACTGACATGTCTAGCTTTTCCCCCTCCGCTAGAGTCGTTGCGACTCCTCAAGAGTCACCGCGCTGTCCGCGGTCTCGCCCCTAGGACCTCCATTGCTCGAGATAGACAACCTTTCCCATGTGTACGGCGGCGGCACCCCCAACGAGCACCACGCCATCGACGGGCTCAACCTGAGCGTCGCCGAGGGCGAACTGCTCTGCATCGTCGGTCCCTCGGGCTGCGGGAAGTCGACGCTGCTGCGCTCCATCGCCGGTCTGATCACGCCGACGGGCGGCCAGGTCAAGGTCGAGGGCAACCTGGTGCGCCAGACGCCCGACAACCTCGCCGTGGTCTTCCAGGACTACAGCCGCTCGCTGTTCCCGTGGATGTCGGTCGCCGACAACGTGGCCCTGCCGCTGCGCCGCAAGAACATGGACAAGAGCCGGCGCCGCGAGGCCGCCCAGGAGGCCCTGGAGTCGGTGGGCCTGGAGGCCGCGGGACGCAAATACCCGTTCCAGCTGTCGGGCGGCATGCAGCAGCGCGTGGCCATCGCCAGGGCGCTGGCCTACCGGCCGACGCTGATGCTGATGGACGAGCCGTTCGGCTCGGTGGACGCGCAGACCAGGGAGGACCTGGAGGACCTGGTGCTCAAGGTCCGCGGCCACCACCAGATGACCATCGTGCTCATCACGCACGACATCGACGAGAGCGTCTACGTGGGCGACCGCGTGGTGGTGCTGTCCAAGGCGCCCGCGCACGTGGTCGGCGACCTCAAGGTCGACCTGCCCGGGCCGCGCGACCAGATCACCACCCGCGAGCACCCCGACTTCGTGCACCTGCGCGCCGAGGTCGGACGCCTCGTCCGCGGCCACGCCACGGTCTAGGGCGGTTCCCTCCGCCTTCGGCGCGGGGCACCTGTGTCCCGGGTTCCGTCCTCATGCGCTCATGAACACATAGCCTGGTGAAGGATCTTCAAGCCGGCCGGGGATGCGGCTGGACGTTCGGCCCTGACGCACTGACCATCGCACCGGGGCCGGGCAGGGCTCCGAAACTGCTCGCCGAACTCGGCGAGCGGCACGCGCCCGAGGGGGCCAGCGGGTCGATGCGGCTGAAGGTGCGCGGCCGGCGGATGCCGCTCGATCCCGACAAGGACCCGGCCTCCGTCGTCTTCTCGCTCGGCTACGGCGCCACGCACCAGTCGTTGCCCGTCGCCGCCGCTGTGCTGGCCGCTCTCGGCTCTTCCGGCGGATCCGGGACTCCTGAGGCGATCAAGGCGTCCAGGCCGCCAGAGGCGCCTGCGGCGCCCCGCTGGAACGAGGTGACCGAACTGATCGCCAGGCTGGGCGAGCTGGGCCACGCCGGGGTGCTGTCGGAGGAGGAGTTCCAGGCCAAGAAGACCGAGCTGCTGTCCCGCCTCTGACCCGCCGGGCCGGTCGCGGGCGGGCCCCGATGAGCCCGCCCGCGCCGAGCCGGTTACACCGGCGTGTGCATGTGGCGGGTCAGGGCGTGCTCCACCAGCGTGATCAGGGTGGATTTCACCGATTCGCGCTGCCGGGCGTCGAGCCGCACGATCGGGATGTGGCCGCCGATCGACAGCGCCTCCCTGAGCTCGTCCTCCTGGTGCGCGAACTGACCGTCCCAGCCGTTGATGCCGATGACGAAGGGCAGTTTCGCCTCTTCGAAGTAGTCGATGGCCGGGAAGCTGTCGGCCAGGCGGCGGGTGTCCACCAGGACGACCGCGCCGATGGCCCCGCGTACGAGGTCGTCCCACATGAACCAGAACCGGTGCTGTCCGGGCGTGCCGAACAGATACAGGATCAGGTCACGGTCGAGCGAGACCCGGCCGAAGTCCATGGCGACGGTCGTGGTGGTCTTGTTCGGAGTGAGAGAGACGTCGTCCACGTGCGCGGAAGCGTCTGTCATGACCGCTTCCGTGGTGAGCGGCAGAATCTCCGAGACCGCCCCCACGAACGTCGTCTTCCCCACGCCGAAGCCCCCGGCCACGACGATCTTCGTCGAGGTTAGGCCGGGGCTAGAGCCTGCGAAGTCCACTGAGCACCCTTTCGAGCAAGTTGAGGTCCGGCTTTCCCGCGTCCAGCGCAGGCTGGTGCACGCGGATCAGGCCTTCCGACGCCATGTCGGCGATCAGCACCCGGACCACACCAAGAGGCTGGCGTAAAAGGGCGGAGATCTCGGCAACCGACCGGACGTTCCGGGTCAGCTGAATGATCGCCTGATACTCCGGACTAAGTAGGGAAATGTCTTGGTATTCAGACGTCACGGAGGACACGAGTGCCTCCATGGCGAACTTCATCCGCGGCGCAGTGCGCCCTCCGGTCACGGCATAGGGCCGTACCAGAGAGCTCGGTTTCTGCGGACGGGGAGCCGCCGGATGCGGCGGAGTGCTATCACCAGCCCAACCCTGCTGACCTGACACCATATCTCCTGTCACCGCCCAAACTAGCGGGGGCGGGCCGCTTGCAGCTCAGCGCGTACGGCCGGGGTCAGCACCTGGCCGGCCCGCTCGACCAGCAGGGTCATCTGGTACGCGACCAGACCCATGTCACAGTCGGGAGCAGCCAGGACCGCCAAGCAGGAGCCATCGCTGATCGACATGATCATCAAGAGCCCGCGCTGCATCTCGATAACGGTCTGGGTCACCATACCGCCCTCGAAAACCCGCGCGGCGCCCTGGGTGAGACTGATCACGCCGGAGGCGACCGCGGCGAGCTGATCGGCCCGGTCCTTGGGAAAACCCTCGGAGAAGGCCAGCGGCAACCCGTCAGACGACACCACGACCGTGTGAGCGACGCCTGGCACGTTGTTCACGAAGTCCGTGATCAGCCAGCTTATACCGCGCGCTCCCTGGCTCATTTCTCTCATTTGTCCTCCTCATTCTCTTCTCCGCGGGTGAACGCCCGGCCTTGCCGGACACCCTGCTGGAAGCTGGAGAGCCGGCTGCGCAACCGCTCCGGTGAGATCTGGGGTGCCGGCGACGTGGCCTGGGGCTCGGCGAGACTGGCCGTGCCCGGCACCAGGTTGGCCTTGGGAACGCGGCGGGGCAGGCCCGACTGCGTCGTCCCGGCCTGCTGGGGTTGGGCCGCGGCCTGGGCGGCCTGGAAGCCGGAGTCCGCGGGCGACGACCAGGTCGCGCCCGCGCCGGAGGCGCCGGGCGTGCGCTGCGGCAGCCCGGACCTGCTCAGCGTGTTCTGGTTCTGCGCGGGGGGCGCCGGCGGGGCCGCGGGCGGCGGCGGGTCTGCGGGGACGGCCGGATGCACGGCCGTGATCTCCGGCTCGCTCTCCGGCTCGGGGTGGCGCAACACGTCCGGCTCGGGCTGGCGCAGCACCTCGGGGTCCGGCCGGCGGAACCAGTCCGAGCCGACCGACGAGAAGATCGGCAGGAACTCCTCGCTCGACTCCTCCATGGGAGAGTTGCGGACCGCGGGCAGCGGGCCCGTCATGTCCTGCGAGGAGTAGTCGCCGGGGCCGAACCGGCTGTACTGGCCGTTGCCGTTCTGCTCGAACTGGTCGACGGGCTTGGGCTCGTCGGCGAACGGCGAGTGGTAGTTGTCGCCGAAGACCGGCTTGGGCCGCTCCTCCGCCTCGAACAGCGACCTGCGCGGCGCCGGGTCCGAGAACGACGTCCAGCGCGGCTCCTCCTGGGGCTGCTGCTGCGGCGGCTCGGTGGCGAAGGACGGCCAGCGCGGCTCGTCGTCCTGCATGGGCGGCGGCTGCTCGGCGAACGACGGCCACCTGTTGTCGGCGAACGGCTGCGGGTCGGCGGCCGGCGGGGCCTCCTCCGCGAACGATGGCCAGCGCTGCTCGCCGAACGGCTGCGGCTGCGGCGGCACGGCCGGGGGCTCCTCGGCGCCGAACGGCGGCCAGCGGGGCTCGTCGGCGGCCGGCTGCGGCTGCTCGTAGGACGGCTGCTCGTAGGACGGCTGCTCGTAGGACGGCGGCTGCTCGCCGAAGGCGGCGGGCTGCTGCTCGCCGAACGAGGGCCAGTTGCCGGTGCCCGGCACCGGCAGCGAGCCCGGCCACTGGGTGTCGACGACCTGGTCGGGAGCGTCGTCGAAGGAGGGGTGGCCCTGCATGCCGTTCGGCGACTGCGGGCCGTACTGGCTCGGGTCGAACGTGGTGAAGGCCTCGTACTGGCCGCCCTGCTGCGGCAGGCCCTGCCCGTTGCTGATGAGCATGTCGGGCATCATCACGAGCGCGCTCAGGCCGCCGGTCTCGCGCATGCTCAGCTGGACGCGGACGCCGTGGCGCAGGGCCAGGCGGCCGACCACGAACAGGCCCATGCGCCGGGAGACGGAGACGTCCACGACGGGCGGGTTGGCCAGGCGCCAGTTGGCCTCGGCCAGCTCCTCCTGGCTCATGCCGATGCCGAGGTCGTTGATGGAGACCATCACGCCGCCCTCGACGGGCGTGCTGGTGACGGTGACCTTGCTCTCGCGCGGCGAGAAGGAGATGGCGTTCTCGATCAGCTCGGCGAGCAGGTGGACGGCGTCGGTGACGGCGGGGCCGACGATGAGGGTGCCGGACGGGATCTGGATCTGCACCCGCTCGTAGTTCTCGACCTCCGACAGCGAGGCGCGGGCGATGTCGACCAGCGGCACCGGCTCGCTCCACTTGCGCGCGGCCTCCTGGCCGGCGAGGACCAGGAGGTTCTCGCTGTTGCGGCGCATGCGGGTGGCCAGGTGGTCGAGGCGGAACAGGTTCGCCAGCCGGTTCTCGTCCTCCTCACCCTGCTCCAGGCCCTCGATGAGCTGCAGTTGCCGCTCGACCAGCGTCTGGCTGCGGCGGGAGAGGTTGACGAACATCGCGTTGACGTTGGCGCGCAGCTTGGCCTCGTCACCGGCCAGCCGGATCGCCTCACGGTGGACCTCGTCGAACGCCCGCGCCACTTCCCCGATCTCGTCGCGGGTGTTGACGCCGACCGACGGCACCTCGGGCACCTGCGCACCCTCACCGGACTCGCGCAGCACGCGGACGGTGTCGGGCAGCCGGGTCGTGGCGACCTGGAGCGCCTCGGCGCGCAGCCGGCGCAGCGGCCGGACCAGCGAGCCGGCCACGCGGGTGGTGATCACCAGGACGAGGAGCAGCAGGACGAGGATCAGCGCGCCGGAGATGATGGCGTTGCGCTGCTCGGTGTCGCTCAGATCGCGGGTGCTGGCCACGATCTTGGTGGCCAGGCCGTTCTCGACCTTGCGCATCGCGTCGGTCGTGGTTTCGGTGCTCTTGTACCAGGTGTCGAGGTCGCGGACGAGGGTGGGCGTGGTGACGTCGAGGTCCCTGATCCGGTTGCCGTCGCTCACCTGCGCCAGCGCGCGCTGACGCATGGCGTCGGCGAGGTCGACCTCCTGGCCCCTGACCCCCTGCTGGTAGGCCTTGAGGTCCTCGGGGCGGGCCTCCTGCTCGAACGCGGCCAGCTCGGCCTGCTGCTTGTTCCACGAGCCGAGGAAGTCCGACCAGTCGGCGGCGTCGATCCTGCGCTGCACGAGGGTGACGATGAGGATGATCTGCTGCCGCGAGACCTCCTCCTTGACCTGCTGCAGCGAGTTGAGCGCGGCCACGTCGCCCTGGAGCGCGTCGTCGCTGACGCCGTCGCCCAGGTCTCCCTGGATGGAGGAGAACACGTCGATCATCGTGCTGTACGTGCCGATGGAGGCGCGGGCGGGCACGTTGCCGACCATGGAGGAGCGGAGGCTGTCGAGGCCGTCGAGCCAGCGGCGCATGTTCACGACGCCCTCGCGCACACGGACCGAGTGCGCGGCGTCGATGGCGTTGGAGGCGGACAGCACGTCCGTCTTGGCCTTGTCGGTGGCCTGCCGCTGCGTCTTCAGCTTGACGAAGCGCTGTCCCTTGCGGCGGTCGGCGACGAACCACGCGGTGAGCGTGCGCTCCTTGGCGAGCTCGTGGTTGAGCGCCCCGATGCGCTGGACCAGCTCCGCCACCTGGCTGAGCCGGCGGTACTCGGCGCTGGTGCCGATGGAGTCGGCCAGCTGGACACCGGCGAGCAGCACGCCCACGACCGTGGGGATGAGGATGAGCGCGACCAGCCTCGACCGCACACGCCAGTTCGCCAGCCGGAACCGTCCGCCTGTGTACTCCCCCGACCTGGTGTGCCTGGGGTCTTTCGTCCTCACTGAGTCTCGCAACCTCTCGCCGGTACGTGCTCGAAGAAAATCAGACACGCGTGGGGCGCATGGGATTCTGTCCGGCTGGGTAATTGGAACACAACCCGTACCAGATCGGCCAACCGAACATATCCCATCACACATGCCCAAAGAGGCACTTTGGGCACCATAGCGCTCACACGTTTTCAGGCTGGCCGGAACGAATCCCGCTCGGCGGGTGCCGCGTGCTTCACCATCAGGTGCCGCGTCACCGAATACTCCTGCACCGCCTCCTGGCTCATGTCCTTGCCGAACCCGCTGCCCTTCACCCCACCGTGCGGAGCCTCGCTGGCGATGGGCAGATGGTCGTTGACCCAGGTCACGCCCACGTCGAGCCGGTGCGCGACCCGCATCGCCCTGGCCACGTCACGCGACCAGACCGAAGAGGCCAAACCGTATCTAGTGTCGTTGGCCAGTCTCACCGCTTCGTCCTCGCCGTCGAACGGCAGAACCACCAGGACCGGTCCAAAGAGCTCACCCTGCACGATCTCGCTGGTCTGCGCGACGTCGGCGACCAGAGTGGGCGGGTAGAAAAAGCCGGGGCCCCCGATCGGCGAGCCGCCGTGCACCACGCGCCCGCCGGCCCGCGTGACGAAGCCGTGCACCCGGTCCCGGTGCGCCGCGGAGATCAGCGGGCCGATGTCCGTCTTCGGGTCCCAGGGGTCGCCCACGGTGATGCCGGCCAGCCGCTCCCTGATCGCCTCCACGGCGTCGCCGTAGACGCGCCTGTCGACGTAGACGCGGGTGGCCGCCGTGCAGTCCTGCCCCGTGTTGTACGTCGCCCCCATGGCCACGCCGTGGGCCGTCTCCGCCAGGTCGGCGTCCTCGAACACCAGCGCCGGCGCCTTGCCCCCGAGTTCGAGGTGGACCCGCTTGAGCGTGGCCGCCGCGCCGCTCATGACGGCCCTGCCGGTCTCGGTGGAGCCGGTGACGCTCACCATGTCCACGCCGGGGTCGGTGACCAGCGCCTGGCCCACCTCCGCGTCGCCCGTGACGGCCTGGACGAGCCCGGCCGGGGCGCCCGCCGCGGCGAACAGCTCCGCCAGCCGCAGCGTCGTACGGGGCGTCTGCGGCGCCGGCTTGATCACCACGGCGTTGCCCGCCGCGACCGCGGGCCCGAGCTTCCAGACCGCCATCACGAACGGGAAGTTCCACGGCGCGATCGACCCCACCACCCCGACCGGGCGGCGCAGCATGACCGAGGTGTAGCCGGAGCTGAACACCCCGGCCCCCGTGCCCTCCAGCGAACGGGCGGCCCCGGCGAAGAAGCGCAGGTTGTCGACGGCGAAGGGCAGCTCGCCGTCCCTGAACACCGCGGCCGGCTTGCCCGTCTCCTCCACCTCCAGCCTGGTCAGCTCCTCGGTCTCGGCCTCCACCAGGTCGGCCAGCCGCAGCAGCACCCGCGCCCGCTCGCCGGGAGTGGCCTGCGACCACTCCTCGAACGCGGCGCGGGCCGTACGGACGGCCGTCGCCACCTCCTCCACCGGCGTATCCGGAATTTCGGCACAAGGGAGCCCAGTGGCGGGGTTGATCAATACGCGCATCAGGAAGACTTCATCTCTCCGGGTCGTGCTACTTGCCGAGCTGCTCGATCAGGTCGGCGGCCTTGCGCAGGCCGTCGCGACGCCGGATCTCCTCGCCCGCGGCGGCGATCCGCGCCCGCAGCTCACTGTCGCCGAGCAGGCGCTCCAGCGCCCCCTTCAGCTCCTCGTCGGTGAAGGCGTAGGTCGAGAGCCTGACACCATAGCCGAGCTCGTCGATCCGCTGGGCGTTGTCGTACTGGTCCCAGAAGAGCGGCAGCAGGATCATCGGCTTGCCGAAGTGCAGCGCCTCGGTGGTGGTGTTGTTGCCGCCGTGGGTGATGACCAGGTCGCACAGTGGGATGATCTTAGTCTGCGGAACGAACTCCGCACCCCACATGTTGTCGGCGAGCTTGATCTCCTCGTGCAGCGGACCTTTGGAGACGATGAACTGGTGCGGGGTGGTGGCCAGCACGTCGATCACGCGCTGCATCAGCTCCACGTCGGAGGAGCCCAGCGAGCCGAGCGAGAAGTAGACCAGGGAGCCCTCGCCGCGCTGGAACGGCAGCGTGAAGTCCTCCTCGGTCTCGCGGACGGAGGAGTCGAGACGGTGCCACGACGGGCCGAGCGGGCGGTCACCGGCGTAGTCGGCGATCTCCGGGTAGACGTAGAGGTTCAGGTCGCCCTCGTGGATGAAGTCGAGGTCGGGCAGGGGCGCGGTGCCCTGCTCGACGCACCACTCGTTGAAGGCGGTCCAGATCTCGCGGTGGGTGCGGTCGTACTCGGCGCGGAAGGCGTCCCACTCGGAGCGGTCGGCGGCGGGCAGGCCGGAGAAGACCGGCGCGACGTTCTCGCCGCGCACCTCCAGCGGGTTGCAGGAGACGATGCGGACGAACTTGCGGCCCGCCGTGAGCAGCGCCGGGAACGTGATCACGTTGTCCTCGACGATCACGTCGGGGTTCACCCGCTCGATGATGGCCTTGAGCTGCGGCTCGCAGTATTTCGCGCCGTCGATCAGCTCGGCCCAGATCGGCTTGGTGACCGTCTCGAGCTGCTCACGCGTGCTCTTGCGGTATTCGGGCGCGGTCTCGCGGATGAAGTCCTTCCAGAACTGCCCGGGGTCCTGCTCCTCCTCGCTCGGCGGGGCCAGGTCGACCAGGTCCTCCTCGAAGCCGAGCGCTTCGAGCTTGCCCTTCCAGGACGCCTCGGCGGCGAAGACGACCCGGTGACCGCGCCGGCGAAGGATGTCGCCGATGCCGATGCAGTTGTTGGTCGGTCCGTACGCGCTTTCCGGCATGAACAGGAACGTGAGAGACATCGAGGCTCCGGGAGAACTCGTCATTTTGAAGGTGAATTCAAAAATGGATCTGGCGTGAGGGTCGAGTTACGTGCACTATGGTCACGGCTAACTGAACATCATGCGAAGAGTGAGGGTGGTGAGGGTGGCGCAGCGTAAGAGCCGCAGCGATCGGCGCATCGACTTGATCGAGGCCGCGCGCAGGGCCATCATCCGCCACGGCATCGACGGTGTACAGCTCTCGCACGTCGCCGAGGAGGCCGGCCTGACCTCGGGCGCCGTGCTCTACCACTACCCCGACCTGAGCGAGCTGCTGGTCGAGGCGCAGCACGCGGGCATGGAGCGCTTCTACGAGCAGCGCCTGCGCCGGCTCGCCACGCTCACCGACCCCGTCGAGAAGCTGGTGGTCACGATCAGGTCGGGGCTGCCGACCGGCTCGCTCGACCCCGACGTGCGCCTGCTCAACGAGCTCGGCGGCGCCGCGGGCCGCAACCGCGTCTACGGCGTGCTGCTCACCTCCCTCTACGACCGGCAGGTGTCGATGTACCAGGCGATCCTGGACACCGGGGCGGCGCTCGGCGTGTTCCGGCTGAGCGCCGGCTCGCTGACGATCGCGCGTAACCTCGTGGCCCTGGAGGACGCCTACGGCTACCGCATCACGGCCAGGCATCCGGTGATCGGCCCCGACGAGGCCAGCGAGCTGATCCTGTCCTACGCCCGCGCGGCCACGGGCAACGATCTGGCTCACTGACCGACCGCCATGACGACCGCGTCCCCGGCGTCCCAGCGCACCTTGACCTTGGCGCCCACGCTCAGCGTGGCGGCGCCCTGGACGGCGGCGAGGACCGGCTTGGCCCGGCCGGGGACGTCCACCGAGACGTGCGAGACGCCGCCGTAGAAGCTGACGTCGAGGACGCTGCCGGCCAGACCTCTGGCCGCGTTCTCGTCGGCCAGCTCGATCTTCTCCGGCCGCACGGCCAGCAGCGCCTCCGTGCCCGGCTCCAGCTCCGTCAGCGGCGTCCCGGCCAGTTCGCCGAACGTCTCGCTCTCGATCCCGCCGGAGCCGCCGGCCACGCCGGGGAAGAGGTTGTTGGCGCCGACGAAGTCGGCCACGAAGGGTGAGCGGGGGCGCTCGTACAGGGCGATCGGCTCGTCCACCTGGCGGACCTGGCCGTTGTCGAAGACGGCGATGCGGTCGGCCAGCGACATGGCCTCCTCCTGGTCGTGCGTGACGACCACGAACGTGATGCCCACCTCGTGCTGCAGGCGCTTGAGCTCCAGCTGCATGTCCGCGCGGACCTTCTTGTCCAGGGCCGACAGCGGCTCGTCGAGCAGCAGCAGCCGGGGCCGCTTGACGATGGAGCGGGCCAGCGCGACACGCTGGCGCTGGCCGCCGGAGAGCTGGGCGGGCTTGCGGGAGGCGTGCGCGGACAGGCCGACCGTCTCCAGCACCTCGCCGACGCGCTGCCTGACCTCCTGCCGCGGCAGCCGCTCGCGCTCCAGGCCGTAGGCCACGTTCTTGGCCACGGTCATGTGCGGGAACAGCGCGTACGACTGGAACATGAGGCTGATCGGCCGCCGGTTCGGCTGCAGGGACAGCAGGTCGTCGCCGTCGAGCGTCACCGTGCCCGCGTCCGGCGTCTCGAAGCCCGCGATGATGCGCAGCAGCGTGGTCTTGCCGCAGCCGGAGGGGCCGAGCAGGGCGAAGAACTCCCCCTGGCCGATCTCCAGCGACACGCCGTCGAGCGCGGTGACGTCCCCGAACGTGCGGGAGACCCCGTCAATCTTGAGCACGAGACTCCCCGATCTTGGTCAGTCGCTGCCCGGCGATCACCGCCGTGAAGCTCACGAGCAGCAGGATCGCGGCCAGCGCGTTGATCTTCGGGGTGACCCCGAAACGGATCATTGAGTAGATGACGATCGGCAGCGTGGGCTCGGCGTTGCCGATCGTGAAGAAGGCGATCACGAACTCGTCCAGCGACAGCGTGAACGCCAGCAGCGCCCCGGCCACGATCCCCGGCGCGAGCTGCGGCAGCGTGATCCGCATGAACGTCGCCACCGGCCCGGCCCCCAGGTCGCGCGAGGCCTCCTCCAGCGAGGTGTCCGCGCCGGACAGCCTCGTGCGCACCACCGCCGCCACGAACGCCATCGCGAACACGCCGTGGGCCAGGATCACCGAGTACAGGCCGAGGGTGAGCTGGATCATCCCGTAGAAGACCAGCAGCCCGATGGCCAGCACGAGGTCGGGCAGCACGGCGGGCATCAGCGAGACCGCGTCGAGCAGCTTGGACCTGGTGTACCTGGCCAGGCCGACGGCCAGCAGCGTGCCGAGCACCGTCGCGATCACGGTCGATCCGACGGCCACGATCAGCGTGTTGACCACGCCGTTCATGATCCGGTCGTCGCCGGCCAGCTCGCCGTACCACTTGAGGCTGAAGCCCTCGTAGGTGTACGCGGACTCGCCGGCGTTGAACGACATGACGACGAGCACGGCGATCGGCGCGTAGAGGAAGACGTACGTGGCCCAGAAGGGGACGTACAGGAGCTTGGATCTACGCACGGCGCGCCACCCAGGCCTGCGCGACGAGCAGCACGAGCAGCACCGCGATGAGCGCCAGCGCCAGCGTGGAGCCGAACGGCCAGTCGCGTGCCGACAGGAACTGCTGCCTGATCAGGTTGCCCACCATCAGCGACTTGCTGCCCCCGAGCAGTTCGGGGATGACGAAGTTGCCGAAGCTCGGCACGAACACGAACAGGCTCCCCGTCAGCACGCCCGGCACCGTGAGCGGCAGCGTGACCTTCCTGAAGGTGGTCAGCCCCGAGGCTCCCAGGTTGGCCGAGGCCTCCCTGAGCTGCGGGTCGAGCTTCTCGATCGCGGCGAACAGCGGCAGCACCATCAGCGGCAGGTACGAATACACCAGCCCCGCCACGATCGCGCCCTCGTTGTAGAGCAGTTCGAGCGGCTCGATCCCGAACACCTTCAGCCCGCTGTTGACCAGCCCGGGCCCGCTCAGCAGGATGATCCAGGCGTAGACGCGGATGATGAAGTTCGTCCAGAACGGCAGCACGATCGCGACCAGCGCGATCGTCTTCCACTTACGCGGAAGCTGGGCGATCAGGTACGCCGTCGGATAGCCGGCCAGCAGCGCGATCACGGTCGTCACCGCCGCGATCTTCAGCGAGCCGATGACCACGTCCAGGTAGAGCGGGTCGACCAGCCGCTCGAAATTCTCGGCGGTGAACTCGTAGACCACCCCGCCGAAGCGCCCGCGCTGGAAGACCGTGTAGCTCAGCACCAGCGCCAGCGGCACCAGCAGCAGCACGACCAGGTACGTCAGCCCCGGCGTCAGGAACACGAACGCGCCCAGCCGGCGTCCTCTCGAACGGGACACCGGCCTGGCCTTGACCTCTGGCTTCACTACAACGACAACTACTTCGCCTGAACGTCGGCCGACAGGCGGGTGAACTTGGTCGAGGCGGCGCCCAGGTCGATGATCGACTCACCGTCCAGCAGCTGGGCCGGCGGGATGTCGAGCAGCGAGCCCTTGGCGATCTTCACCTTGTCCATGGCCGCCTTGTTGGGGACCTTGTAGTTGATGTTCTCGGCCGCCCAGCTGTGGATCGCGGGGTCGAGGATGTAGTTGATCAGGGCGTGCGCGGCCTCCTTGTTCTTGGAGGACTTCATGATCACCATGGTGTCCACCCAGAGGTCGCTGCCCTCCTTCGGCACCGCGAACGCGATGTTGCCCTTCGGGTCGGTGGTCGGGCACCAGCCGTCCCACGCCTCGACCATCACGGCCTCGCCGCTGACCAGCTTGTCACCGAACGTGGTGTCGTCGTAGGTGAGCAGGTGGGGCTTCTGGGCCATGAGGAGCTCGCGGGCCTTCGCGATCTCCTCGTCCTTGTCGGTGTTGACCGAGTAGCCGAGCGACTTGAGCGCGGGCAGGGCCAGCCAGCGCTCGGTGGTCATCATGGTGACCTTCTTCTCGGCCCAGGCCGGGGGCTTGAGCAGATCGTTCCAACTGGTCGGCTTGCTCTTCACCAGGTCGGTGCGGTAGCAGATGCCGGTGGTGCCCCAGGTGTAGGGGACCGAGTACTTGTTGCCCTTGTCGTAGGAGAGCTGGGTGGCCTCGGGGTAGAGGTTGGCCAGGTTGGGGATCAGCTCGGGGTGGATCGGCTCCAGCAGGCCCTGGGCGTTGAGCGCCTGGGCGTACTGGCCGGACACGAACGCCACGTCGACACCGCTGTCGCCCTGGGCGGTGAGCTTGTTCATCGCCTCTTCGTTGGTGGCGTGCAGCGCGACCTTCATGTCCTGGACCTTGAGCTTCTCCTTCACCCGCTGCGGCAGCTCCTTGGGCGTGTAACCGTCCCATACCGTGATCTGCAAGGACTGCTTCGACAGGTCCGCGTCGGGCTTGAGCTGGTCGGCCGCCGCTACCGTCGTGCCATCTGAGCTTGACGACGACTCACCGCCGCACGCCGCGACGGCAAGCGCGAGACCGGCCACCGCTACGGCGGCCGGGAGACGACGGGTGAACCGGGAACGGGACACGGCCGCTACTCCTTCTGATTCGTGGGGAAGAGGGGTCGCGCGACCTTACCGGACACAGCCGACCAAACCAGGAGTGTTGCAGCAGAAATCAACATGGGCAAGACTTTTGATGACATTGCTACCTGGAAG
Source organism: Nonomuraea fuscirosea (assembly GCF_035917475.1). Lineage (NCBI taxonomy): Bacteria > Bacillati > Actinomycetota > Actinomycetes > Streptosporangiales > Streptosporangiaceae > Nonomuraea > Nonomuraea fuscirosea. The sequence goes on from NZ_CP109074.1 coordinate 8,199,009, forward strand.
TTTGGTCTACTAGTTGAACTGGGATTCAATACATCGTCGCATGATCTCTCTCGGTGAGAAGCCACTCACCGCCCGAGATCGCGGGCTCACCGCCGCGCTCCTTCTGCGATTGGAGGGGGAGGTGCCGCCGCCGTTCGCCGTACAGCGCTTCCTCCCGCTTCCAACCCTCTCGTACGGTCATGAAGATCTCCACACTGGGGCCCCAGGTGAGCGTGATTTCGGCGACCACGTGGACCAGACGAACTACTCGGTGGTGGTGGACGAGCGGGTCGTGGTGAAGTGGCTGACCCCTCCGGCGCCGCTGCCCCACCCGGCTCCGGAGATCCTCGCGCACCTCGTTGAGGCGGGCTTCAACGACACAGCACCCCCTTACGCGGCTCTGACAGGTGTGGTGGACGGACGCGAGTGTCTGCTGGCGCTGGTGACCGGTTACCTGCCCGAGGCCAGGGACGGCTGGGAGTGGTGCGTGGACGAGGCGGAGCGCGGCACGACCGGCTTCGCGACCGACCTCGGCCGGCTCGCCGCCGGCCTGCACCTCGCCCTGTCCACCCTCCCCGCCCCGCCCGGAGTCGTCGCCGGGATGGAAACCGCAGCGGCTGAGGCCGACAGAGCGCGGGCGGCGCTGGCCGAAGCGCTGGAACTGACCGGCGGCGCGGACGGCGCGTGGCTGGCCGCCAGGGCCGACGCGATGAGGCGGGAGCTGGCCGCGCTGGAGACGGCCCCCGCCACTTCCCCGCTGATCAGGATCCACGGCGACCTCCACGTGGGCCAGATCCTGCGCTGGCGGGACGGTTACGCGGTCATCGACTTCGATGGCAACCCCACCGTCGCCGACGCCGCGCCGTACCAGCCGGCCGCCAGGGACGTGGCCCAGCTGACCACGAGCCTCGACCATGTGGCGCAGGTGGCGATCAAGCGCAGGTCCACACCGCCCGCCGAGGCCGCCGCCTGGGCCCGGCGGGCCCGCGCCACCCTGCTCACCGCCTACCGGCGCCGGCTGGCCGAGGCGGGCCGGGCCGGCCTGCTCGACGAGAGCCTGCTCCGCCCGTTCGAGATGGAGCAGGAGTGCCGTGAACTGATCTACGCCGCCCGTCACCTTCCCCGCTGGCGCTACGCCCCGATGGGCGTCCTGCGCACCTGGTATCCCGAGGAGAACACCGCGTGAACGCCGAGCTCTACCTATCCGACCTGGAGTCCAAGCCGGAGGCGCTGACGGCGCTGGCCGGTCGGCTGCGCTCCGAGGACCCGTTCGCGGGCCTGCCGCCGGGCATCGGCAGGGTGCTGTTCCTCGGCATGGGCAGCTCCCGCTACGCCGCCGGCGTCGCCGCGCTGCGTCTGCGCGCCGCCGGCGTGTTCGCCCACGCCGAGTACGCCTCGGCCGCGGCGAGCCTGCCGCCGGCCGAGGGCACCCTGGTCGTCCCGATCTCGGCCACGGGCTCCAGCCGGGAGACGCTCGACGCCGTCGCCGCCTACGCGGGCGGCGCGGCCCGCCTGGCCGCGTTCACCAACGACCCAGGCTCGCCCCTGGCCGCCGCCGCCGACCTGGTGATCGACCTGCACGCCGGGGAGGAGCGCGGCGGCGTCGCCTGCCGGACGTTCCAGCACACGCTGGCCTTGCTGCTGGCGCTGGAGGCGCGGCTCACCGGCCGCGACCGCGACCTGCCCGCCCTGCTCGAACGGGCCGCGGCGGCGACGGCCGACCTGCTGGAGCGCAGGGACGAGTGGCTGCCCCTGACCATGGAGCTGCTGGACGGCCCGCACGGCGTCTACACGATCGCCCCGGCCGAGCGGCTGTCGTCGGCGGAGCAGTCGGCGCTGATGCTGCGCGAGGGCCCGCGCCGTCAGGCCGACGCCTGCGAGAGCGGCGACTGGTCGCACGTGGACGTCTATCTCACCAAGACGCTCGACTACCGCGCCCTGCTCTTCCCCGGCTCCCGCTACGACGGGCAGGCCATGGACTGGGTGCGCGAGCGCGGGTCCACGGTGATCGCCGTCGGCGGCGAGGTGAAGGACGCCGCGGCGGCGATCAGGTACGCCCACGACGACGACCCGGACGTCGCCCTGCTCACGGAGACTCTGGTGGCCGAACTGGTGGCCGCCTACTGGTGGTCGGCCCAGTGAGCCGGCCCAGTGAGCCGGCGCGCGGGTGACGGCGACCCGGTCGGCGGCCGGGCCGCTCAGCCGGTCCGTACGGTCAGCGCGTGTTCGACCAGCGTGATCAGGGCGTTCTTGACCGCCGGCCGGACCCGCGCGTCCGTGCGCACGATCGGCACGTGGGCCGAGAGCGTGAGCGCCTCCCGCACCTCGCTCTCGATGTGCGGGAACTCCCCGTTCCAGCCGTTCAGCCCGATGACGAACGGGATCCCGGAGTTCTCGAAGTAGTCGACCGCCGGGAAACTGTCGGCCAGCCGCCGCGAGTCCACCAGCACCACGGCCCCGATGGCCCCGCGGACGAGGTCGTCCCACATGAACCAGAACCGGTGCTGGCCCGGGGTGCCGAAGAGATAGAGGATCAGGTCCTGGTCGAGCGAGAGCCGCCCGAAGTCCATGGCCACGGTCGTGGTGGTCTTGCCCGGAGTGTGCCCGAGGTCGTCGATGCCCTCCGACGCGTCCGTCATGACCGCCTCGGTCGTGAGCGGCATGATCTCGGACACGGAGCCCACGAACGTGGTCTTGCCCACGCCGAATCCGCCCGCCACGACGATCTTCGTGGAAGTGAGCCGGCTAGAGCCTGCGAAGTCCACTTAATACCCTTTCGAGCAGGCCCCTGTCGGGCAAACCTGCCTCTAGCTGCGGCTGGTACACCTTGACCAGCCCATCCGCCTCCATATCGGCGACGAGCACCCGAGCCACTCCGAGGGGCACGCTGAGCAGCGCGGAGATCTCCGCCACGGACCGCACCTGCCGGCACAGCTCACTGATCGCGCGATATTCGCGCGTGTAGGTCGTGCCGAGCTGCGCCGAGGTCGCCGACGATACCAGTGCCTCCATGGCCAGAGCCGTGCGCGGAGCGGTCCTGCCGCCGGTGACGGCGTACATCCGGACGAGCGAACTTCGCTCGGGCTCCGGCTCCCCGTTGTGCCACGATGCCACGGTTCACTCCCATCACCACGGACGCGCTGCGGAGAGCTCCGCCCTCACGGCAGGCGTCAGCACCTGCCCCGCACGCTCGACCAGGATCGTCATCTGGTAGGCGACCAAGCCCATGTCGCAGTCGGGTGCGGCCAGCACCGCCAGACAGGAACCGTCGCTGATCGACATCACCAGCAGCAGGCCGCGGTCCATCTCGACGAGGGTCTGGGTGACCCCTCCGCCTTCGAACACGCGGGCCGACCCCTGGGTGAGGCTCACCAGCCCGGCCGCGATGGCGGCGAGCTGGTCGGCGCGGTCTTTCGGAAATCCCCGGGAGAAGGCCATCGGCAGGCCGTCCGCGGAGACCACGACGGCGTGCGCCACGCCCGGGACCTCTTCGACGAAGCGGCTGACCAGCCAGTTGATGTCTCTGGCGGCCTGGCTCAGCTCCTTCATGAGTCCTCCTCGAGCTCGGCGCGTCCCTTGCGCACGCCCTGCTGGTAGCTGGCCAGCCTGCTGCGCAACCGGTCAGGGGACACCGGAGCGACGGGGACGGGCGGCGGCTGCGGGTTCGCGGTGCCCGGTACCAGATTCGCTCGTGGCGTGCGCTTCGGCAAGCCGGAGTTCGTGGTGCCGCTCTGCACGGGCTCGGCGGCCGCTCCCGCGGCCTGCCAGCCCTGGTCGGCGGGTGAGGACCAGGACTCCTCGCGGCGGTCGGCCGTCGGCGCCGACCTGCTGAACCAGCTGCTCTCCTCGACGGAGGCGAAGATCGGCAGGAACTCGTCCTTGGACGGCGCAGGGGGCGGGGGGAACGACGCCGCCGGCGTGGCCAGGTCGGGGTAGGACGCGGCGGGCGGCACCGGGTCGGCGAACGACCGGGGCCCGCCGGAGTCGAACGACGCGGAATCGAACGAGGCCGCGTCGAACGACGCCGAGTCGAAGGACAACGATCCGCTCATCGGCGTGCGCGCCGAGCTGAACCAGGACGACGGCTCGGGCGCGCCGTTGTCGAACGACGGATGCCCGGGCGGCGGCCCCGAGGCCGGAACGGGGGGGCCGGACAGCGAGCCGGACATCGAGCCGGACATCGGGCCGGACATCGGGCCGGTCATCGGGCCGGTCATCGGGCCGGTCATCGGGCCGGTCATCGGGCCGGACGAGGGGCCCGGCGAGGAGGCGTAAGGCGGCGCGTACGACGGCGTCGGCCGGTTGACCTGCCTGGGCGCCTGGAGGCGCTGCCCCGCGCCGGGCACCGGCCCCGGCACGGCGGTGAGCAGCCGGGGCGGGACCAGCACCATGGCGGTCAGGCCGCCGATGTCCTGGCGGCGCAGCTGCACCCGGATCTGGTGCCGCAGCGCCAGCCGGCCGACCACGAACAGCCCCATCCGGCGCGAGACCGACACGTCGACGACGGGCGGGTTGGCCAGGCGCCAGTTGGTCTCGGACAGCTCCTCCTGGCTCATGCCGATGCCCTGGTCGGTGACCGACAACATCAGGCTGCCGCCGTCGATGCGGCTGCTGGAGATGACGACCTTGGTGTCGCGCGAGGAGAACGACACCGCGTTCTCGACCAGCTCGGCGAGCAGGTGGACCACGTCGGTGACGGCCTGCCCGGCGATGGCGACGTCCGACTCGACCTGGATGCTGACCCGGTCGTAGCTCTCGACCTCGCCCAGCGCCGCGCGCACGATGTCCATCAGCTCGACCGGCTCGCTCCACTTGCGCGCGGCCTCCTGGCCGGCCAGGACGAGCAGGTTCTCGCTGTTGCGGCGCATGCGGGTTGCCAGGTGGTCGAGCTTGAACAGGTCGCCGAGCCTGGTGTCGTCGCGTTCGCCGCGCTCCAGCTTCTCGATCAGTGTGAGCTGCCGTTCGACCAGTGTCTGGCTGCGCCTGGACAGGTTGACGAACATGGCGTTGACGTTGGAGCGCAGCTTGGCCTCGTCGCCCGCCAGCCGCACGGCCTCGCGGTGCACCTCGTCGAAGGCGCGTGCGACCTCGCCGACCTCGTCCTTGGAGAAGACCCCGATGGGCGGCACCTCGGCGGTGACCACGCCGTCGCGGGACTCGCGCAGGTGCTGGACGAAGTCGGGCAGGCGCTTGCCGGCGATCTCCAGGGCCTCGCCGCGCAGGCGGCGCAGGGGGCGTACCAGGGATCTGGCCACTCCGGTGGTGATGAGCAGCACGATGACGAGCAGGGCGAGCACGGCGACGGCGGTCACGATGGCCTGCTGCCGCTCGTCGGCGCTGAGCGCCTCGCTGCGCTGGACGATGCCCTCCGCCTGGCGCTCCTCGACCTGGCGCATGGAGTCGACGACGATGTTCACCGCGTCGAACCACTCCTTGGCGTCGTCGGGCTTGGACTGGTCGAGCCCGCGCAGCGGCAGCCCCCGGGTGGCTCTGATCAGCACCAGCTCGCGCAGGAAGAGCATGCGGTCGGCGGAGCGGCCGTTGACGCTCTCGTCGAAGAAGCGGCGCTCGTCGGCGGTGGCCTCGGCGGCGAATCCCCTGCGCTCGTTGAGCTCTTTGGACTGCTCGCCCAGGAAGCGCTTGAGCTGCTCCTGGTCGAAGGCGCCCTCGGCGAGGACGACGGTGACCAGCGCCTGCTGGTAGGACAGGCTCTCCTTCGCGCGGGCGAGCCCGTCGAGCATGCGCGTCTGGCGGAAGAGCTCGTCGTCCACGCTGCCCTGGACCAGCTCGTTGTGCACGGAGAGCAGGTCGTTGACGACCGTGGTGTAGAGCTCGACGGCGGGGCCGGGCAGCAGGCTGGCCTCCAGCGCCTGCTCGCGCAGGGAGGTCAGGTCGTTCAGCCGGTTGAGCAGGCTCTCCAGCTGGTCGGCGGTGCGGCCGGTCGCGTCGGCCAGGAGCTGCTGGGCGATGCCGCGCACCTGCCTGGCCTCCAGGTCCACCTGGTCCATCTGTGCCTTCACCTCGGCCAGGCCGTCGGCCGGCCGGTTACGCGCGATGTACCAGGAGGTCCGCGCCCGCTCCCCGGAGACCAGGTGGGTCAGGCCGCCGAGTTCGGCGGAGAGCCTGGCGAACTGGTTCGTGCGCGCGTAGTCGCCGGCCGCGGCGGTCGAGGAGAGCACCTGGACGCCGCCGAGCAGCACGGCCGCGGCGGTGGGCACCAGGATGAGGGCCACGAGACGTGCTCGGACGCGCCAATTGCCCAGCCGCCAGCCGCCCTCGCCGGCGTGCTTGACGCCCCGCTCTGTAGTCACCGAACGCACCTCGCCCGAATCGGCGTATATGAGGAGTGTGTGCCGTGAGAGAAATCAAGTTGCCGGTTATTGCAACACATCCTAAGGCTCGTGGCCAAGGCAACATAACGCGACAAAAGTTGGCTCGCGTGACTGATGAGGATAGAACCTGGCACTCCATGATGGAAGCATCTGCAGCACGAAATAAACCTCTAACAGAATAAATGTCCACTTATGGGCGGTTGGTCCGTTCCACCGAGTAACGTGCGAGGCGCACGAAGATCTCCAGAAGGTCACAGCGTTGAGAATCTCGCTATTCCCGACATATGTTGAGCGACGTCATAACGAGGAGGCGAGTGTGGGAGATTCTCCCGACAACGCGGCTATCACCGTTGCGGGCCTTTGGAAGATCTTCGGATCCAGGGCGGAGAAAGTCCTGGACAGCGAGGACAAGCATCTCGAACCCGCCGCGCTGAGGGAGAAGACCGGCTGCACCGCCGCCGTCAGGGACGTGGGCTTCGAGGTCCGCCCCGGCGAGGTCTTCGTGGTCATGGGCCTGTCGGGCAGCGGCAAGTCCACCCTGGTGCGCTGCCTGACCCGGCTCATCGAGCCGACCGCGGGCCGGATCACGATCGGCGGGGAGGACGTCCGCGCCGCCTCGCCCGCCCGGCTCCGCGAGATCCGCCGGCACCAGGTCAGCATGGTCTTCCAGCACTTCGGCCTGCTGCCGCACCGCAAGGTGATCGACAACGTCGCCTACGGGCTGGAGATCCAGGGCACCGCCAAGGCCGCCAGGCACGCGCGGGCCGGGGAGATCCTCTCGCTGGTCGGCCTCGACGGCTACGCCGACGCCTATCCCGACCAGCTCTCCGGCGGCATGCAGCAGCGGGTGGGCCTGGCCCGCGCGCTGGCCGTGGAACCGCAGGTGATGCTGTTCGACGAGCCGTTCAGCGCGCTCGACCCGCTGATCAGGCGCGACATGCAGGCCGAGGTGATCCGGCTGCACCGCGAAGTCGGCAAGACGATGGTCTTCATCACGCACGACCTGTCCGAGGCGCTCAAGCTGGGCGAGCGGATCGCGATCATGCGGGCCGGCTCGATCGTGCAGCTCGGCACGGCCGAGGAACTGGTGGGTGCGCCGGCCGACGACTACGTAGCCGACTTCGTCCGCGACGTGCCGCGAAGTCACGTGCTGACCCTGCGCTGGATCAGCCGCGCTCCCGAGGCCGGCGAGTCCCTGGACGGGCCCGTGTTACCGGTGACCACGGTGATCAAGGACGCGATCGGCGTGTCGTCGTCCTCGGCCCAGCCGATCAGGGTGGTGGACGGCGACGAACTGGTCGGCGTGGTGGACCAGGTGGACCTGCTCGGCTTCCTGGCCGGCCAGGACACGGGCGCGAACGCGGGCCCGAGCGTGAACGCCGGCGCCGCTCCGCGCTCGGGCGGCGACGGCGGCACGGGCGCGAAGGCGGGGTCATGAGCTCGACGGCCGTCCCCACGCCCTCCAGGCTCGGCCTGCCGAAGTGGGCCGCGCCGGCGGGCGTGGCGCTGCTGTTCGTGGTGGCGTACCTGGTCTTCCAGGGCACGGGCACGCTGCCGCACGACAAGGAGGCGCCGCAGTTCCTGGCCGTCACCGAGCTGCGCGAGTGGATCGACGACCACCGCAACGACAACCCGCTCTTCCTGTACTTCCTCAACTACATCCGGCTCTTCGTCGGCCTGCTCTACGGCGTGTTCCAGACCACCCTGTACGCGCTCGGCTGGCCCGGCATCACCGGGGTCATGGGCGCGCTGGCGTGGCTGGCGGGCGGCTGGCGGATCGCGCTCCTCGCGGTCGCCGGCGTGAGCGCGTTCGGCGTGCTGGGGCTGTGGGAGTCGAGCGTCGACACGCTGGCCCTGGTCGCGGTGGCGGTGTTGCTGTCGCTGGCGATCGGCGTCCCGCTCGGCGTCTGGGCCGGGCTCTCCACCCGCGTGCGGCGGGCGATCACCCCGGTGCTGGACGTCATGCAGATCATGCCGACGTTCGCGTACCTGGCGCCGCTCGCGCTGTTCTTCCACATCGGCGCGCCGGCCGGGGCCATCGCCACGATGATCTACTCGATCCCGCCCGCGATCCGCATCACCGCCCTGGCCATCTCGGGGGTCTCCCCCACCGCCGTCGAGGCGTCCACCTCACTGGGCGCCACCCGCGGGCAGACGCTGTTCAAGGTCTATCTGCCACTGGCCAGGTCCACGATGGCGCTGGCGGTCAACCAGACCGTCATGATGGCGCTGTCCATGGTCGTCATCGCCAACCTGATCTCGGCCCCCGGGCTGGGCGGCGACATCATCCGCGGCCTGTCCCGCGCGCAGGTCGGCATCATGCTCCCGGCCGGCGTCGCCGTCGTCATCATGGCGGTGGTGCTGGACCGGATGCTGATGGCCGTGGCCCGCCGCGATCCCCACGCCAGGATCGGCCGGGCCGGCCTGGCCGGCGCTGGCGTGCTGGCCGCCGCCGGGCTCGCGCTCATCCCCGTGCTGCCCGCGACCTGGCCGGAGAACCTCACCGTCAACGTCGTCTCCCAGGTCAACGACATCGTCCGCTGGGCCGAGACGAACTGGTTCGGCGTGACGACGTGGATCAAGGACGTCACCTCCGCCGTCCTGCTCAACCCGCTGGAGTCGCTGCTCACCTCGGCCCCCTGGTGGCTGATCGCGCTCGCGGTGCTGCTCGTGGCCTGGCGGGTGAGCGGCGCCGGCCCCGCGCTGACCGCGCTGGCCTGCCTGCTCGCGATCGCGCTGCTCGGCGTCTGGGAGCACGCCATGCAGACGATGACCACGGTCGCCGTCGCGGTGCTGGTCACCCTGCTCATCGGCCTCGTGCTCGGGGTGGCCGCGGCCCGCTCGCCGCGCTACTCGGCCATCCAGCGGCCCGTGCTGGACGCCGCCCAGACCATGCCGGCGTTCGTGTACCTGCTGCCGGCGCTGGCGCTGTTCGAGACCACCCGGTTCACCGCCATCTTCGCCTCGATCATCTACGCCGTTCCCCCTGTGGTACGCCTGGTCGAGGACGGGATCAAGGCCGTGCCCGCGACCGTCGTGGAGGCCGCGGCCTCCGCCGGCTCGACCTCGGCCCAGCTCCTGTGGAAGGTGCAGCTCCCGATGGCCAGGCGGGCGATCCTGCTCGCGGCCAACCAGGGCATCGTGATGACGCTCGCCATGGTCGTCGTCGGTGGCCTGGTCGGGGCGGGAGCACTCGGTTACGACGTGGTCGTCGGTTTCTCCCAGCGGAGCGACTTCGGCATGGGCTTCGTGGCCGGCGTCGCGACCGTCCTGCTCGGAGTCATGCTCGACCGCATCACGCAGGGCGCCGACAGGCGCCCTTCCCCCCGAAAGAGGAAGTTCACATGAAGATTCGCCTGTTCGCAGGCCTGATGGCCGTTGCGTTCGCCGCCGCAGGCTGCGGCGGAGCAACGGTGGACAGCAGTTCGACCAGCACCGCCGCTCCCCAGGCCGGCGCCTCCAGCGCCGCCGCCGGGGGCACCGTGAAGATCGCGATCAACCCCTGGGTGGGGTACGAGGCCAGCGCGAACGTCGTCGCGTACCTGCTGAAGAACGAGCTCAAGTACAACGTCGAGCTGCCCGAGATCAAGGAGCAGCTGGCCTGGGAGGGCTTCGAGACCGGCGACGTCGACGTCATCATCGAGAACTGGGGTCACCCCGACCTGAAGAAGCAGTTCATCGAGGAGAAGAAGACGGCGCAGGAGGCCGGCTCGACCGGCAACAAGGGCATCATCGGCTGGTACGTGCCCAAGTGGATGGCCGACAAGTACCCGGACATCACCGACTACAAGAACCTGAACAAGTACGCCGACCTGTTCAAGACCTCGGAGTCGGGCGGCAAGGGCCAGCTCCTCGACGGCGACCCGAGCTACGTCACCAACGACGAGGCCCTGGTCAAGAACCTCAAGCTGAACTTCAAGGTGGTCACGGGCGGCAGCGAGGCGGCCCTGCTGAAGTCGGCCACGCAGGCGCAGGAGCAGAAGAAGGCGCTGCTGTTCTACTTCTGGACGCCGCACTGGATCTTCGACAAGGTCGACCTGGTCCGCGTCAACCTGCCGGCCTGGACCGAGGGCTGCGACGCCGACCCCAAGAAGGTCGCCTGCGACTACCCGGAGATGGACCTCGACAAGATCGTCAGCACGAAGTTCGCGCAGACCGGCGGGAAGGCGTACGAGCTGGTCAAGAACTTCAGCTGGACCAACGAGGACCAGAACGCCGTGGCCAACGACATGACCAACAACGGCATGACCGGCGAGGAAGCCGCCAAGAAGTGGATCGAGGCCAACACCGCGAAGTGGCAGGCCTGGATTCCCAAGTGACCCCCTCATGACCGCGCGGCCCCGCCCCTGGGGCCGCGCGTCCTGGAGACCTCTGATGATGCGAACCAAGACGCTCGCCGCCAGGCACCTCGCCGTGCCCCTCACTGGGCTCCTGCTCCTGACGGCCTGCTCGGGCGCCGAGCCCGAGACGGCCGCCCAGGCCAAGGGGACGGTCAACATCGACATCCACGCCTGGGCGGGCTACGAGGCCCAGGCCGCCGTGATGGCGCACCTGCTGGAGCGGGAGCTGGGCTACAAGGTCAACAAGCGCCCCGCGAAAGAGGACCAGTCCTGGAAGGATTTCGAATCCGGCAAGGTCGACGTGATCGTGGAGAGCTGGGGTCACAACGATCTGAAGAAGACCTACATCGAGCAGAAGAAGGTCGCTCTATCGGCGGGCCTCACGGGGAACAAAGGGGTCATCGGCTGGTACATCCCCGAGTGGATGGCCAAAAGATATCCCGGCATTACGGACTACCGAAACCTCAATAAGTACTCTAGCCTTTTCCGGACGGACAAAACAGGAACCGCCGGACAGGTTCTGGACGGCGATCCGACCTTCGTGACGAATGACGAGGCGATCATCAAGAACCTCGGGCTGAATTACCAGGTCGTCTACTCCGGCAGCGAGGCCGCGCTGATCAAGGCCGCGCAGGAGGCGACGAAGAATCGGACGCCGCTGCTCATGTATTTCTACGAGCCGCAATGGCTGTTCACCAAGATCCGGCTGGTCAAGGTCTCGCTGCCGCCGTACGCGGTGGGCTGTGACGGCACGGCGGCGAAGGTGGCCTGCGACTACCCGCCGTACCTGCTGGACAAGATCGTCAGCAAGCGGTTCGCCGAGACCGGCGGGAAGGCGTACGAGTTCGTCCGCAACTTCAACTGGACCAACGACGACCAGAACGCCGTGGCCAGTGACATGATCAACGAGAAGATGAGCGCCGAAGAGGCCGCCGAGCGGTGGGTCGACGAGAACAAGATCGTGTGGAAGGACTGGATTCCGCGTTGAGGTTCGACTTCGTCATCGTGGGCGGCGGCTCGGCCGGCTGCGCCCTGGCCAACCGGCTCAGCGCCGACCCTTCGACCTCGGTGCTGGTGCTGGAGGCCGGCCGGGCCGACTACCTGTGGGACGTGTTCATCCACATGCCGGCCGCCCTGATGTTCCCCATCGGCAGCCGCTTCTACGACTGGAAGTACGAGTCAGAACCCGAGCCGCACATGAACGGCCGGCGCGTCTACCACGCCCGCGGCAAGGTGCTGGGCGGTTCGAGCAGCATCAACGGCATGATCTTCCAGCGCGGCAACCCGCTGGACTACGAGCGCTGGGCCGGCGATCCCGGCATGAAGCACTGGGACTACGCCCACTGCCTGCCGTACTTCAAGAAGATGGAGAACTGCCTGGCCGACCCCGGCACCGACTTCCGCGGCGGTGAGGGCCCGCTCAAGCTGGAGCGCGGCCCGGCGCGCGGGCCGCTGTTCGAGGCGTTCTTCGCGGCGGTCCAGCAGGCCGGGCACCCCCTGACCGACGACGTGAACGGCTACCGCCAGGAGGGCTTCGCCGCCTTCGACCGCAACGTGCACCGCGGCCGGCGGCTCAGCGCCGCCCGCGCCTACCTCCACCCGGTGCGCCGCCGCCCCAACCTGACCGTCAGGACCCGCGCCTTCGTGGAGAAGGTGCTCTTCGACGGCACCCGCGCCACCGGCGTGCTGTGCGGCGGCGAGCGCATCGAGGCCGGGGAGGTCGTCCTGTGCGGCGGGGCCGTCAACACCCCGCAGCTCCTCCAGGTGTCCGGCGTCGGCCCGCGCGCGCTGCTTGAGCCCCTGGGCATCGAGATGGTGCACGACCTGCCCGGCGTCGGGGAGAACCTCCAGGACCACCTGGAGGTCTACATCCAGCACGCGTGCACGCAGCCGGTCTCGCAGCAGCCCTCGCTGGCCATGTGGCGCCGACCCTTCATCGGCGCCGACTGGCTCTTCCGCCGGCGCGGCCCGGGAGCCACCAACCACTTCGAGGCCGGCGGCTTCATCCGCTCCAACGACGACGTGGCCTACCCCAACCTGATGTTCCACTTCCTGCCGATCGCCGTCCGCTACGACGGCTCGGCACCGGCCGGCGGCCACGGCTACCAGGTGCACATCGGCCCGATGTACTCCGACGCCCGCGGCTCGGTCCGCGTCGTCTCCGCCGATCCGCGCCGCAAGCCGGCCCTGCGCTTCAACTACCTGTCCACCGAGCAGGACCGGCGCGAGTGGGTGGAGGCGATCAGGCACGCCAGGGCCATCCTGTCCCAGCCCGCCTGGGCGGACCTGGACGGAGGCGAGCTGTCCCCTGGGCCTGACGTGCGGACGGACGAGGAGATCCTGGCCTGGGTGGCCAAGGATGGCGAGACCGCGCTGCACCCGTCGTGCACCTGCCGGATGGGCACCGACGAGATGTCCGTGCTCGATCCGGAGACCATGCGGGTGCACGGCCTGGACGGGCTGCGCGTGGTGGACGCCTCGGCCATGCCGTACGTGACGAACGGCAACATCTACGCCCCCGTGATGATGCTGGCCGAGAAGTCCGCCGACCTCATCCTCGGCAACACGCCCCTGCCGCCCGAGCCCGTCGCGTTCTACCGGCACGGATCGGCGTAAGGCGCGTTCAGCGGTCGAGGCGCTGGTACAGGCGGACCGACAGGGTGAAGAACAGCGCCGTGACGACGAGCGGCCACACGACGGCCATCGCCACCGCGTGCTGCGCCACCCAGGAGTCCCCGCCCCACCCCGGGTTGCCGAACAGCTGCCTGGCCGCCGCCACCGTGGACGACAGCGGGTTCCACTCCGCGATCGTCCCCAGCCAGCCCGGCATCGTGCCCGGCGCGACGAAGGCGTTGGACAGGAAGCCGATCGGGAACTCCAGGGTCTGCACCGCCACCACCGCGCCGGGATCCCTGGTGAGCAGCCCCAGGTACATCCCCGCCCAGAGCAGCGAGAAGCGCAGGAGCAGCAGCAGGCCCACCGCTCCGAGCGCGCCGGAGAACGTGGCCGGGCGCCAGCCGACTGCCAGGCCGCAGGCCAGCAGGCCGGCCAGGACGAGGACCGAGTTGAGCAGGTCGGCGACGGCCCGGCCGATCAGCACGGCCGAGGGCGCCATGGGCATGGAGCGGAAGCGGTCGGTGACGCCCTTCGAGACGTCGGTGCTGACGGCGATCATGGTGGCGCTCAGGCCGAAGAGCATCGTCATGCCGTACATGCCGGGCATGAGGAAGGCGAAGTAGCCGGCCCCCTCCGGCACTTCCACCGCGCCGCCGAACAGGTAGCCGAAGGCCAGCGTGATGACCACGGGGAAGACCACCCCGAACACCACCGTCATGGGCTGGTTGGCCCAGTGGATCAGGTCCCGGCGGGCCACCGTCCAGCCGTCCACGAGCGCCCAGCGCAGCGACCCGGTGCTCATGTCACCGTCCGCCGCCGGCATCGCGCCCATCTGCCGCTCCCCTCCGCGGGTGATCGCGTTCATTCGCCGTCGCCTCCGGCGGTCAGGCTCAGGAAGACCTCGTCGAGGGTCGGGCGGCGCACGGCCACGTCCTCGACCTCGATCCCGGCCGCCGACAGTGCCACCAGCACCTCCGTGAGCGCCTGAACGCGGTCACGCACCGGCACGCTCACGTGCCGGGTGTCCTGATCGGCCTCCACCGTCCCGGCCGCAGCTCCGGACGCGGCTCCAGCCCTGGCACCGGCCGCGGTTCCGGATGCCGCGCGGCCGACGATCTCCGCGGCCTCCCCCAGCCGTTCCGGGTCGCGGATCACCACGTCGAGCCGGTCGCCGCCGAGCCTGGCCTTGAGCTCGTCCGGCGTGCCCTCGGCCACCACCCGGCCCGCGTCGATCACGGAGATCCGGTCCGCGAGGTGGTCGGCCTCCTCCAGGTATTGAGTGGTCAGCAGCACCGTGGTGCCGCCGGCGACCAGGTCGCGCACGGCCCGCCAGATCTCCGTGCGGCTGCGCGGGTCGAGGCCCGTGGTGGGCTCGTCGAGGAACAGCACGGGCGGCGCCAGGATCATGCCCGCCGCGAGGTCGAGCCGGCGCCGCATGCCGCCGGAATACTCCTTGGCCGGCCCCTCGTGCTCCAGGCCGAAGCGCTCCAGCAACTCCCCCGCCCTGGCCCGCGCCGCGGCGGCGCCCAGGTGGTAGAGGCGGCCGAACAGCTCCAGGTTCTGCCGGCCGGTCAGGATCTCGTCCACCGCGGCGTGCTGCCCGACCAGGCCGATGCTGCGGCGTACCTGGCGGGGCTGCCGGACGACGTCGAAGCCGGCCACCTCGGCGCGCCCGCCGGTGGGACGCAGGAGCGTGGTGAGGACGCGGACGGCCGTGGTCTTGCCCGCGCCGTTGGGGCCGAGCAGGCCGTGCACCGTGCCCTGGTCCACGTCGAGATCGATGCCGTCCAGCGCCGCCTTCTCGCCGTACGTCCTGCGCAGATCGCGCGCGAGTACCGCTGACATTGCCGCCTCCTCCACGTAGCGTACGCCGTACCGTACGCCATACGGTCAGGAACGGCAACCGTACGATGTACCGTACGAGAGTGACAGTCGAGTACTCCGGAAAAGGCGACCCGGCGCGCAGCCTGGCGCTGCTCTGGCGGACCAGCGAGCGGGCCAGCCGCAAGGGCAAGCCAGAGCTGAACGTCGACCGCATCGTGCGCGCCGCCATCGAGGTGGCCGACGCCGAGGGCCTCCAGGCGCTGTCCATGCGCCGCGTGGCCGAACGGCTGGGTGTGGGGACGATGTCGCTCTACACGTACGTGCCGGGCAAGCCGGAGTTGTTCGACGTCATGCTCGACACGGTGTACGGCGAGACGGCCAGACCGGAGCACGCGCCCGGCGACTGGCGGGGCGCGCTCGACCGGATCGCCAGGGAGAACTGGGCCCTCTACCTGCGCCACCCCTGGCTGCTCCAGGTGGCGGTGAGCCGTCCCCCGCTCGGCCCCAACGTGACGGCCAAGTACGACTACGAACTGCGCGCCGTGGACGGCATCGGCCTGACGGACCTGGAGATGGACTCGGTGATCACCCTGATCACCGGCTTCGTGCACGGGGCGGCCAGGGGCGCGGTGGAAGCCGCGCAGGCGGAGAGCGCGACCGGGCTGACCGACGAGCAGTGGTGGGCCGCGCACGCGCCCTTCCTCAGCCGGATCACCGACGCCGGCCGCTATCCCGTGGCCTCCAGGGTCGGGCAGTCGGCCGGCGAGGCGTTCAACGCCGCTTACAGCCCCGAGCACGCCTTCGAGTTCGGCCTGGAACGCGTCCTCGACGGCATCGAAACCCTGATCAACCGCCGCGCGCCGACGACCCGATCGTCGCGTCCCTCAGCCTGAGACCGCGCGCTCGTAGGCGAGCAGGGTGTCCACGAACAGGCGCCGCTGCTCCGGCGTGAGCGGCTGGAGGGCCTGCCGCCACGCCTTGGCGCCGTAGCCGAGCCACTCGTTGATCGCGTCCTGGTGCCGATCGGCGATGCTCACGATCGTCCGGCGCCGATCGGCGTCGTCCTCGCGCCGGTCCAGCACGCCCTTCCGACTCAGCTCCCCCACCATCAGGCTGACGGTCGCGGGCGCCACCTCCAGCCGGGCCGCGAGTTCGTTCACCGTCATCGACCCGTCGAACAGCAGGTACGCCAGCAGCGACAGATGCCGGGGCGCCAGCGACAGCGCCTGCAACTCCTCCGGCACCTTGAGCCGTTTGGCCCGCCCCACCAGGCGCGGCATCAGCAGCAGCAACGTCCTGATCCCGTCGTCCACGCTCAAGCCGCCAGTTGACATGCCCAACACCTTGCTGTCTAAATTAGCTTTGCTTGCAAAGCAAATACGTCGATGGTCTCGTAAGAAGGGTATTGGGATGACGGACGCCAACCAGCGGGTGATCGCGGAGTTCCGGGCCAACGCCGGCGAAGTGGGCGGCAGGTTCGCGGGCGTCCCGCTCGTGCTGCTGACCACGACCGGCGCCAGGACGGGCCGGCGGCACACCACACCCGCCGTCTACCTGCGCGACGGCGAACGCGTCCTGGTCTTCGCCTCCAACGCCGGCGCCGCGGCCCATCCGGCCTGGTACCACAACCTGCTGGCCGACCCGAAGGTCACGGTCGAGCTGGACGGCCGGACGTTCACGGCCAGGGCGGTGCCGCTGCTCGGGGAGGAGCGCGAGCGCCTGTACGCTCGCCAGGCCGCCGCCGACCCGGCGTTCGCCGCGTACCAGGAGGGGACGGATCGGGTCATCCCGGTCGTCGCGCTCTACCCGGAGCGGGAGCGGCTGCGGGCGTTCGGCGCCGAGCTGGTACGGATCCACGAAGCCCTCAGGGGCGAGCTGGCGCAGCTGCGCGCGGGCGAGAGGCCGGCCGGCGACCTGCGGGAGCACTGCCTGGCCTTCTGCGAGGCGCTGACGTTCCACCACGGAGGCGAGGACCGGGTCGCGTTCCCGCACCTGGAGCAGTTGTTCCCCGAGCTGAAGCAGCCCCTCGACCGGCTGCGCGAGGAGCACGCCGTGCTCGCCGGGCTGATCGGGGAGCTGCGGCAGGCGGGCGATCAGGACACCATCGGGCGCGTCGCCGACGCGATGGAGGCGCATTTCGCCTACGAGGAGGAGCGGCTGGTCCCGGTGCTCGACTCGCTCGACGAGGTCCCCTGGGCGGCCCCGGCCCCGCGCCCGGATGCCTGACCCACGAAAGCGCCGCGAGGGCCGGCGGACGGGGCTGGCGAACGGGGGCCGGCGGGCGGACCGGTTAGCGGACGGGGGCCGCGCGCAGGCGTACGACGTGCTCGACCAGCGAGATCAGCGTCGCCTTGACCGACTCGCGGCTGCGGGCGTCGGTGCGCACGATCGGCACGTGCGGCGAGAGCGCGAGCGCCTCCCTGACCTCGACGTCGGAGTGCGGGAACTGCCCGTCCCACCCGTTGACCCCGATGACGAACGGCAGCTTGGCCTCTTCGAAGTAGTCGATGGCCGGAAAGCTGTCGGCCAGGCGGCGCGTGTCGAGCAGCACCACGGCGCCGATCGCGCCGCGGACGAGGTCGTCCCACATGAACCAGAACCGGTGCTGACCCGGGGTGCCGAACAGGTAGAGGATCAGGTCGCGGTCGAGCGAAAGGCGGCCGAAGTCCATCGCCACGGTCGTGGTCTGCTTGTTCGGCGTCATGCCCAGGTCGTCGATGCCCGCGGACGCGTCGGTCATCACGGCTTCCGTGGTGAGCGGGAGGATCTCGGACACCGCCCCCACGAACGTCGTCTTCCCGACGCCGAACCCGCCCGCGACGACGATCTTCGTCGACGTGAGGCCGGGGCTAGAGCCTGCGTAGTCCACTGAGCACCCTTTCGAGCATGTTGAGGTCTGGCTGTCCCTGGCTGAGGCGTGGCTGGTGCAGGCGGACGAGCCCCTCGTCGGACATGTCCGCCACGAGCACCCTGGCCACGCCCAGCGGGACGCGGAGCAGGGCCGAGATCTCGGCGACCGACCGGAACGACCTGCACAGCTGCATGATGGCCTCCTGCTCGGGGGTGAGCATGGCCATCTCGTCGTCCGGGATCGACATGGACGAGATCAACGTCTCCATGGCGAGGTGATAACGCGGCTCGCTACGGCCGCCGGTCACGGCGTAAGGACGGAACAGGGGTTCTTCGTCCCCGGTGCCGTCAGTGCCGTACACGGCCCTCTCCCATCAGTTCCATCACATCACCGGGACCTGGCGGCCTGAAGCTCCGCGCGAAGGGCCGGTGTCAGCGCTTGTCCCGCTCTGTCTACCAGCAACGTCATCTGGTACGCCACGAGGCCCATGTCACAATCCGGACCCGCGAGGACCGTCAGGACCGAGCCGTCGCTGATCGCCATCACCAGCAGCAGGCCGCGCTGCATCTCGACGACGGTCTGCGTCACCGCTCCGCCCTCGAACACCCTGGACGCACCCACGGTCAGGCTCAGCAGACCCGCGGAGACCGCGGCGAGCTGGTCGGCCCGGTCGGGCGGGAAGCCCTCCGAGGCGGCCAGGCAGAGCCCGTCGGCCGAGACGACGACGGCGTGCGCGACACCTGGGGTGTTGCGTACGAAGTCGGTGATCAGCCAGTCGAACTTGTGCGCCTCATGGCTAAGGGTTGTCACGCATCCTCCCCGGCGGGACGCTTACTCACTCTGTTCCTCCTGTCCACGTACTTCCTGGCGGCCCCGTCGTACACCTTGCTGGTAGCCGGCCATCCTGGCGCGCATCCGGTCGGCTGAGACCGGAGGCACGGGGGCCTGCCGCTGGGGCTGCTGCTCCTGTGCGGGCCGGTTCGCCGTGCCCGGCACCAGGTTGGCCTTCGGGGTCCGTTTGGGCAGCCCGGCGGCGGTGACGCCGCCGAGACTGGGTTCGCTGGCCGCGGCCGCCGCACGCCATCCGGCGTCCGCGGCCGTACGCCACGCTTCCTCCCCAGAGGGTACGGCTTGCGCCGGTGTGGCCTCACCGGTGGTCGCCGGCTGGGGCGGTGCCTCCGCGGGCGGCCGGCGGAACCAGGCCGACTCCACCGAGGCGAAGATCGGCAGGAACTCCTCCTGCTCCTGCTCCATCGGCGACATGTCGACCGACGGGGCCCGGTCCGGCCCGCGCACGTCGTTCGTCGAGTACGACGGCGCCGGTGGCGGCGTCTGGAACGCGCCATTACCAGATCGCGGGGAACCCGCGCCGGGGTACGAAGGGTAGGTTCCCGAGTCGAACGTGCCCTGCTGCCTGCGGTAGGAGCCGCCGTCGGTGTCGGCGGTGAAGCCGCCCGGCCCCGGACGTCCCGGGTCGGAGTTGAACGCTCCGAACGCGGGCCCGGGCGTCCCCTGCGGGCCGTCGCCCCGGCGCGGACCCGGCCGCCGCTCGGGTCCTGTGTCGAACGTGCCGGGGCCCGTCCGGCCGGGCCCGCTGTTGTACGGCCCGCTGTTGTACGGCCCGCTGTCGTGGGAACCGTTGTCGAACGAGCCGTTGTCGAACGAGCCGGGCCCCTGGCCGGAGGGCGGGGCCGCGTGCCGCGGCCGCCCGTTGTCGGCGGAGCCGGGGCGCGGCGGGGCCGGGGCGTCGAAGGCGCCGCGACGCTGCTGGCCGCTGTCGAAGCCGCCCGGCCTGGGCTGCCCGTTCTCGAAACCGCCCGGCTGCTGCTCCCCGTTGCCGTGGCCGCCCGGCCGCGGCACCTGCCCGATCTCGAAGGAGTCGAAGCTGGCGAACGAGCGGAACGTCCCGTTCGGCGTGCCCAGCCCGTTGGCTCCGGGAGCGCCGGAAGCGGCGGGCTGGCCGGGCACGGTGCCGCCGCCGAAGGCCGGCCGCTGCGGCAGCGGCTGCTGCTGCGTGCCGTCGGCGATCAGCGTGGGCGGCAGCAGCACCATGGCGATCAGGCCGCTGCCGTCGCCCTTGCGCAGCTGCACCCTGATGCCGTGGCGCAGCGCCAGCCGGCCGACCACGAACAGGCCCATGCGGCGGGAGACCGACACGTCCACGACGGGCGGCTCGGCCAGGCGGCGGTTGGCCTCGGCCAGTTCGTCCTCGGTCATGCTGATGCCGGAGTCGGTGACGGACAGCAGCGCGCCGCCGCCCTCGATCAGGCTGCTGGTGACCGTGACCTGGGAGTTGCTCGGGGAGAACTGGATGGCGTTCTCGACCAGCTCGGCGACGAGGTGGACCAGGTCGTTGGCGCAGCTGCCGAGCACGGAGGTGGCCCGGTGCACCTTGACCTGGACCCGCTCGTACCCCTCGACCTCCGACAGCGCGGCGCGGACGACGTCGACCAGCTTGGCCGGCTGGCTGCGCCGGCGGGTGGCCTCGTGCCCGGCCAGGACCAGGAGGTTCTCGGAGTTGCGGCGCATGCGGGTGGCCAGGTGGTCGAGCTTGAACAGGTCGGAGAGCCGGCCGCCGTCCTGCTCGCCCTTCTCCAGGCCGTCGATCAGCGAGATCTGCCGCTCGACCAGCGTCTGCGTGCGGCGCGAGAGGTTGACGAACATCGAGCTGATGTTGCTGCGCAGCTCGGCCTCCTCGCCCGCCAGGCGCACGGCCTGCCGGTGCACCTGGTCGAAGGCCCTGGCCACCTCACCGATCTCGTCGTTGCCCTCGACCTCGATCGGCTGCACGTCGCGCACGGCCGCGTCACCGCTGACGCGCAGCTGGTGCACCACGTCCGGCAGCCGGAAGCCGGCCACCTCCAGCGCCTCGGTGCGCAGCCGGCGCAGCGGGCCGACCATGGAGCGGGCGATGGCGACGGTGAGCAGCAGGACGATCAGCAGCAGCCCGAGGATCAGGGCGCCCGCGAGGATCGCGCTGGTGATCTCGGACTGGCGCAGCTCCTGGCTGCGCAGGTTCACCTTGTCCGCCATCTGCTTCTCGATGCCGTGCAGCACCTCGATGGCGTTGGTGTTCTGCTTGAACCACTGGTCGCGCTCGGCGTTGGCGGAGATCAGGTTGTCGGTGATCGTGGCGCCCGGCTGCCGGCCGCTGACCAGCGTGACCGCCCGCGACTTGGTGAGCTGGACGTTGACGTAGTCGTTGTTGGAGGTGAGCGCCTTGGACAGCTCAAGGCCGACCTCGACGCCGGCCTCGGCGCCGACGGTGCCGATGTCGCGCTGCTGGCGGGCGTTGGAGGCGATGAACTCCTCGACGTCCTTGGCGCCGACCCGCCTCGACTCGTAGGAGGCCTGCAGCAGCTTCACCCGCTGCCGGGACATCTCCTCCTTGGCCGAGGCAAGCGCGCTCAGGGCACGGAACTGGCCGACGATCTGGGAGTCGTCGGACATCAAGGCCAGCTCGTCGTGCAGCTTGAGCAGGGTGTCGGTGAGGAAGTCGTACCGGATGGTGTTGACCTGACCCTCGGTCCTGATCTTGGCGAGCCGGCCCAGGTCGTACTTGGCCTGTTCGACGGCCTTGACCACACGTGGCCCGTAGGAGTCGTCCATCGTGTTAAGGTCGGCTCTGACGGTCTTGATCAACGTGTCGACGGACGCCTTGCGCTGGGCGTACGGGTTGGCCAGAGCCTTGCGCACCGAGCGGCTCGCGCCGATCCATCCGCCCGTGTCACGCTCCAGCCCGATGGCCTGCACCAGGTCACGGATGCGCCCGGCCTGCTCGACCGCGGTGGCCGTGCGGTCGTAGACGCCGATGCTCTGGACGGACCCGACCACGCGCGCTCCCCCGAGCACGACGCCGGCGATGGTGGGCACCAGGATGAGGGCGGTCAGCCGCCATCTCACGCGCCAATTCCGCAGCCCCAGCCGTGGCAGAGACCGCTGCCCGCGATCCCTTCGTGTGGCTGGGTCGCTTCCCGCACTCCCCGTAGTCACCGCTCCCGCTACCCCTCAATCGTCCCGTCCGCCACGGGCCATAAGCCGTCCACAAGGTATCCGCAGCAACTGACTTAACAGGCATATCGGACACAATCGTTACAAACGTGACCGTAGTCGATGTTGTTGGTTATCGCAGTGCGGCCAGGACTTGATCGCGGACTTGAGCCCTCTGCGCGTCGTCGCTGAGGGGGCGACCCGCGCGGTCCACAACGTAGAAGACGTCCACCGCCTCCGCGCCGAGAGTCTCCACGCGAGCGGCCCTCACGTCAAGACCACACTCACCGAACGCACGTCCGATGCGCCACAGAAGTCCCGGCCTGTCATGGGCCCTGACTTCCACCACGGTAGCGGTCGCGGAGGCGTCGTCGACCAGCGTCACCCGAGGTGGGGCCACGGGTACGCGGGGCGGCCTGAGCGAGCGGGTGCGCCGGGCCAACCGCTGCTCGATGTCAAGACGGCCGGCAAGGACGAGACGGAGATCGGCCTCCAGCGTCGCGGGGTCGGGCGGAGAGCCGTATTCGGGGATGACGGAGAACTCGATCACCGCTGTGGAGCCCGCGGACGCCGACGAGGCCGAGCGCACGACGAGCCGGTGGGCCGACAGCACGCCGGCGGCGCTCCACAGCAGGCCCACCCGGTCGGGGGCGACGACGGTGACCGCTCCCCCGTTGACCCGGACGGCGCCGCCGCCGTGCCGGGCCAGCCCGGCCTGCTCGGGCGAGAGCGTGGGCGGCTTGGGCGGCGGTGAGCCCGACAGCACCGACCTGACCCGGCGGACGAGGTCGGCGACGAGCCCCGCCTTCCAGGCGTTCCAGGCGGCGGGACCGGTCGCGTTGCCGTCGGCGACCGCCAGCGCGGCCAGCAGGTCGAGCACCTCGCGGGTGCCGACCGTGGCGGCGACCTTCTCGATCGTCACGGGATCGTCGAGGTCCCTGCGGGTGGCGGTCTCGGGCAGCAGCAGGTGGTGGCGGACGACGACGGCCAGCGTGTCGATGTCCGGCGCGGGCAGGCCGATGCGGGTGGCGATGTCGCGGACCACGACCTCGCCGGTCGCCGAGTGGTCGCCGGGCCAGCCCTTGCCGATGTCGTGCAGCAGCGCGGAGATCAGCAGCAGGTCGGGGCGGGAGACCTCGCGGGTGTGGCCGGCCGCGTTCGCGGCGGCCTCGATCAGGTGCCGGTCGACCGTGAAACGGTGGATCGGGTTGCGCTGGGGACGGTGGCGTACCCGCTCCCAGTCAGGAAGCAGCTTGACAAGGATGCCCGCCTGGTCGAGCTCCTCCCACACGGGCACGGCGGCGCGGCCGGCGCCGAGGATCGACACCAGCGCGTCGCGGGCCTCCTCGGGCCACGGCACCGGCATCGGAGCCGACTGAGCTGCGAGGACGGACACCGTCGCGGGCGCCATCGGCAGCCCCGAGTCGGCCGCCGCGGCGGCGGCGCGCAGCACCAGGACGGGGTCCTTGCGCGGGTCGGCGCCCCTGGCCAGCACCACCTCGCCGCCGTGCTCGACCACGCCGTCGGCCAGCGGGCGGCGGCCACGGGGAGCCGGGCCTGACAGCAGTCGGTCAACGGTGCGCCAGGTGGCGTCGAAGGCGTGGGAGACGGTGCGGCCGGCCTCGGCGAGGCGGCGCATCAGCGCCTCGGCGTCCAGCAGCCCGAGCAGCCCGGCCACGGCGTCCTGCTCCTGCAGGACCAGCCGGTCGGTGCCGCGGGCGGTGACGACGTGCAGCGCGTGCCGCACGTCGAGGATGAACTCGTACGCCTCCCGCGCCCGCGGGCCCGGCGCCGAGGCGACCCAGGCGGCGGCCACGGCCTGCATCGCCTGGACGTCGCGCAGCCCGCCGCGGCCGTCCTTGATGTCGGGCTCCAGGAGGAAGGCCAGCTCTCCGCTGGTCTGCGCCCGCTTGTCGGCCGCCTCGCGCAGCTCGCCGAGCCTGCGCCTGGAGTCGGCGCGCCATTCGGCCAGCACCGACTCCCTGGCCTTCCTGGTCAGGTCGGGGTCGCCGGCCACGTGCCTGGCCTGGATCAGGCCGAGCACGGCCTTGAGGTCCTGCCGGGCCACCGAGACCGCCTCGTCCACCGTGCGTACGGAGTGGTCGAGGTTGACCGCCGAGTCCCAGATCGGATACCAGATCCGGTCGGCGATCCTGGCCACGTCGGGCCGGCCGTTGTGCAGCAGCACCAGGTCGAGGTCGCTGCCGGGCGCCAGCTCACCCCGTCCCAGGCTGCCGACGGCGACGAGCGAGACGTGCTCGCCGTCGCTCGCCGTACGGAAGAGATCCTTCAGCCAGCGGTCGGTGTCCGCGCCCCGCTCCTTGCGGGCCGCGGCGTACGAACGGGCCTCTCCCCTCACTGCTGTGCCCCCTTGCCGAGCTCCGCCCGGACCCCGTCGTCCGGGCATCGCCGCGGATCCGTCGTGGAACCCCTGTCGTGCTCCGCCCTGACGCCGTTGTCAGGGCTTCGCGTCTCCGACGTCACAGGGCTTCCGGACCCCGTTCTCCCGTGCGCACACGGATGACGGTGTCGACCGGCACGGACCAGACCTTGCCGTCGCCGATCTTGCCGGTGTGAGCCGCCTTGACGATGACGTCGATCACGTCCTCGGTGTCGTCCTCTTCCGCGAGGACTTCGAGGCGCACCTTCGGCACCAGGTCCACCTGGTACTCGGCGCCGCGGTAGACCTCGGTGTGGCCGCGCTGGCGGCCGTAGCCGCTGGCCTCGCTGACGGTCATGCCCTTGATGCCGAACTGTTCGAGGGCGGCCTTCACATCGTCGAGCTTGAAGGGCTTGATGATGGCGGTGATGAGCCTCATGCGTCCACCTTCTTCGTGGCGGGAGCGGTGACGGGGCCGTTGGGGGAGCTCACGCCGGAGGCGTGGACGGTGCCGAGGTCGTAGCCGGTCTCGGCGTGCGAGGTGATGTCGATGCCGGTGACCTCGTCCTCGGTGGAGATGCGGAAGCCCATCGTCTTGTCGATGATCTTGCCGATGACCCACGTGAGGATGAAGGAGTAACCGCCGACCGCGACGGGGCCGAGCACCTGGAGGCCGAGCTGGCCGAAGCCGCCGCCGTAGAACAGGCCCTCGCTCTGCTGGTCGAGGAAGGGGTAGGCGGCCAGGAAGCCGAGGGAGACGGCGCCGACGACACCGCCGACCAGGTGCACGCCGACCACGTCGAGGGAGTCGTCGTAGCCCAGCTTGTACTTCAGGCCCACGGCGTAGGCGCAGATCGCGCCGGCCAGCAGGCCGATGACCATCGCGGCCCAGGGGTCGACGAAACCACAGGCGGGGGTGATGGCGACCAGACCGGCCACCGCGCCTGAGGCGGCGCCGAGGCTGGTGGCGTGACCGTCACGCAGCTTCTCCACCACGAGCCAGGCGCCGGCGGCGACCGCGGTGGCGACCTGCGTGTTGAGGAAGGCCAGGCCCGCCGTGCCGTCCACGGCCAGCTCGGAGCCGGCGTTGAAGCCGAACCAGCCGAACCACAGCAGCGCCGCGCCGAGCAGCACCAGGGTCAGGTTGTGCGGCCGCATCGGCTCCTTGCGCCAGCCCTGCCGCTTGCCCAGCACCAGAGCCAGCGCGAGCGCCGCCGCACCGGCGTTGATGTGGACGACCGTGCCGCCCGCGAAGTCCTCGATGCCCATGGTGTTGAGCCAGCCGGTGCCCCACACCCAGTGCGCGACGGGGAAGTAGACGACCGCGGCCCAGATCACGGTGAACAGCATCCACGCGCCGAACTTCGCCCGGTCGGCGATCGCGCCGCTGATCAGGGCGACCGTGATGATGGCGAACGTCATCTGGAAGGCCGAGAAGACGAGACTCGGCATGCCGGTGCCGTCGTCCTTGGTCGCGGTCTCCACCAGGCTCTGCAGGCCGAGCGCGTCGAAGCCGCCGACGAAGTTGTTGAGTGCTGAGCTGGGGTTGTCGGTGAAGGCCAGGGAGTGCCCGAAGAGCATCCAGGTGATGGTTACGGTGACGATGGCGCCGAACGACATCATCATCATGTTCAGGACACTCTTGGCCCTGGTCATGCCCCCGTAGAAGAACGCGAGGCCCGGAGTCATCAACAGCACCAACGCGGTGGCCGCGAGCATCCAGGCAGTCGTGCCGCTATCGATCTTCACGACGCGACCCTCCTTACATGTGACGTGTGGCCACAGCGTGTTCGGCCGGGGTTTCGTGGCTCGACCAGGTGTGTTTCACATCTGTGAATCTCGCCACACGGGTGTTTCGGCTACGTTTCGGGCATCTCACCGCACGCATTTGGGCAAGGCTGAATCGGACATGCCATACTTAGGATTGCCTAACCTAACGATCAAGGAATGCCCATGCGCCTCCGCCTGGCCGTCGCTGCCATGCTGCCCGTGTTAGTCCTCACCGCATGCGGGAGCGGCTCCACCGCGTCCCAGGAAGCGGGCCCCACCCGTACCGTCAAGCACGCCATGGGCGAGACCAAGGTGCCCATGACGCCGGCCCGGGTGATCGTCCTCGACACCGACAAGCTCGACACGATGGTCTCGCTCGGGCTCACCCCCGTCGGCGCTGCGCAGGCCCAGGAGAACCAGACCTGGCCGGAGTACCTCGGCCCGGCGCTGGCGAACACCAAGCCCGTGGGCACGCTGCAGCAGCTCAACATCGAGGCCATCATGGCGCTCAAGCCGGACCTCATCCTGGGCAGCAAGTTCCGTCAGGCCGCCTTCTACGACAAGCTCGCCAAGATCGCCCCCACCGTGTTCACCGAGCGGGTCGGCATCACCTGGAAGGACAACTTCCTGCTCGACGCCGAGGCGCTGGGCAAGAAGGAGCAGGCCGAGCAGCTGCTGGCCGCGTACGGGACGCGGGCCAAGGAGGTGGGCGCCAAGTTCGCGAAGCTCCAGGTGAGCATCGTGCGGTTCATGCCGACCGAGATCCGCAT
Source organism: Nonomuraea fuscirosea (assembly GCF_035917475.1). Classification (NCBI taxonomy): domain Bacteria; kingdom Bacillati; phylum Actinomycetota; class Actinomycetes; order Streptosporangiales; family Streptosporangiaceae; genus Nonomuraea; species Nonomuraea fuscirosea. The sequence goes on from NZ_CP109074.1 coordinate 8,225,861, forward strand.
GTACGGCCCCGAGTCGTTCAGCGGCATCGTGGTGGGCGACGCCGGCATCCCCCGGCCTGAGGCGCAGCAGCTGGCCGACCAGGACGACAAGCGCTTCGGCAAGCTGAGCCAGGAGAACATCGCCAAGGCCGACGCCGACGCCGTCTTCTACACCGCCTACGGGGAGGCGGCGGCCAAGTCGCAGGCCACCGTCACCGCGGGGCCGCTGTGGAAGAACCTGGCCGCGGTCAAGTCGGGCAACGCGCACAACGTGGACGACGAGATCTGGATGACCGGGATCGGCGTCACGGCCGCCGGCAAGATCCTCGACGACCTGGACAAGTACCTGTCACCGCTCACGAAGTGAGGCGTCACCGGGTGAGCCCGGGCACGCCCTGACGTGGGGCGTGCCGGCGGGCCTCGGGCCGGCCGTCCGGTCACGCGAGGCGTACCGGATCGCCCTTTCTCACGAGGCCGGGGCGGAGCACGCGCGCGTAGACGCCCGCGCAGGCCTGGTTGTCCAGGTCGAAGACCGTGACCCGGTTGTGCCTGGCCACGGTGCGCAGGGCGTCGGCGTCGCGCTCCAGCGACCCGTGCGCCAGCGTCGGCACGGCGCAACGCGGGCTGGGCACGATCACGTGCAGCACCACCTCCGCGCCGATGTGCAGCTCACGCCCGGCCCAGTCGTTCTCCACGAAGCCGTCCGGCTCCGTCGCGATCACCAGGTTGGGCCGGTACCGCAGGGCCTCGACGGAGCCGCGCGGGCCGAGCGCGCCGATCCGCTCGACGGTGGAGGTGGTGATCAGGTGGAGCGGCGCGAAGTCGAAGAACGTGCCCTCGGGCGAGCCCGAGCCGAGCACGGTCGTGGTGTAGGGCACCTCGGCCTCGATGCCGTCGGCCAGCACCCGCTCGGGCACCGACCGTTCGAGGTGGGCGCCCTCCGGGGGCACGTCGATCAGCCTGACCTCGCGTCCGAGCAACTCCGACAGCTCCGCGTCGCCCGGCGTCCGCGCGCCCTCGATCGCCAGCAGCCCGCGCCAGAGGCGGGGGTTCTTGGCGCTGGCGATCTTCCCCGTCGCGACGTCGAGCACCGCCCGCGCCCGGTCTCCGGCGAGCCCCCGCTCGCCGACCTCGCTCTCGGCGAGCTCTTCTCCCAGCATCGACTTGACCGGATAACGGCGCAACGTCTCGACATGCATGCCGGAAAGCTTACGGCTCCCCCGAATTCCCCCGAATCCCCGAGCCCTCGCGGCTCGCTGTCTCACGGCTCCCCCGACCCTTTACGGCTCCCCCCGGAACCGCGGCGGTGTCGTGCGGCGGCTCAGGCGGCCGCGGTGGCCATCTTGCGCAGCCGGGCCAGGGCGTCGCGTTCGATCCGGCGGGCCCGGTCACGGCCGATGCCGTAGCGCTCGCCCACCTCCGTCAGCGTGTGCTCGCGCCCGTCGACCAGCCCGTAACGCCAGCGCAGCATCTCGCTGGTGACCCCTTCGAGCCCGGTGAGCCACTGGTCCAGCCGCTCGCGCTCCAGGATGTCGATGGCCTGCTGCTCCGGGTCGGCCCAGGTCTCGTCGGCGATCATGTCGCCGAGCTCGGTCTCGTCCTCGTCGCCGACGCCCAGTTGCAGCGAGACCGGGTCGGAGGCCCAGCGCCGCAGCTCACGGACCCGCTCGATGGGCAGGTCGAGGATCTCGGCGAGATCGTCGTCGGTCGGCTCGGCGTCGAACTCCGCCAGGATGTCGCGCCGCACCCGCATCAGCCGGGTCATCTGCTCGCCGGCGTGCGTCGGCAGACGGACCGGACGGGCCTGCTCGTGAATGGCCCGGCCCACCGACTGCCTGATCCACCACGTGGCGTAGGTGGAGAACTTGTAGCCCCGCCGGTAGTCGAACTTCTCCACCGCCCGGACCAGCCCCAGGTTCCCCTCCTGGACCAGGTCGATCAGCGGCATCCCCCGGCCGGAGTATTTCCTGGCCACCGCCACGACCAGGCGCAGGTTGGCCTGGATGAACTCGTCCTTGGCCCGCTGGCCGGAGATGGCCAGACGCTCCAGCTCCTCGTCGGCCGCGTCCCCGATGCGCGGCTCCGTGCCCCCGCTGTCGAGCAGCTGTTCGGCGAACAGGCCCGCCTCGATCCGCTTGGCGAGCTCCACCTCTTCCTCAGCCGTGAGCAGCGGGACCCGGCCGATCTCGGCCAGATATGTCCCCAGCAGGTCGCGATCAGCGACGTGCTGCTCCTGCGTGCGACTCCCCGTAGGCCTTGCCATCCCCAGGCACCTCGTTCCGCAGCTGCATACTTACCCGGCCAACGTCCGGGCAGGGGCAAAGATTCCCTAAAGCACTACGTCTGCGGGATGGTTCTGGATGTCCTCCTCAAGGAGGAGACCACGGTGAAACACCTGGTGAACGAGGGGAACGCCGGGCCGGTAGGCCAGGTGCACGTAGGAAGGGGCGTCGAGGACGACGAGGTCCGCACGGGCCCCGCGCCTCAGCCAGCCTACGTCCGTACGGCGCAGCGCGCGTGCCCCTCCGTACGTCGCCGCCCTGATCGCCTCCAGCGGCGTCATCCGCATCTCGCGCACGGCCAGCGCCACGCAGAACGCCATCGACGAGGTGAACGACGAGCCGGGGTTGCAGTCGGTCGCCAGCGCCACGGTCGCGCCCGCGTCGATGAGCCGCCGCGCGTCGGGGTACGGCGAGCGGGTGGAGAACTCGGCCCCCGGCAGCAGCGTCGCCACCGTCCCCGAGGAGGCCAGCGCGTCCACGTCGGCCGCCGTCAGGTGGGTGCAGTGGTCGGCCGAGGCCGCCCCCAGCTCGCAGGCCAGCCGCACCCCGGGCCCTTCCGTGAGCTGGTTGGCGTGCACGCGCACCCCGAGCCCGGCCTTGCGCCCGGCGGTGAGGATCTCGCGCGTCTGGTCCCCGTCGAAGGCCCCGCGCTCGCAGAACACGTCGACCCACTTCGCGTAGGGCGCGCACGCTTCGAGCATCTCCCCGGCCACGAGCCGCACGTAGGAGTCGGCGTCCGTGCCGGCCGGCACGACGTGGGCCCCGAGGAAGGTGGTCTCGTCGGTCAGCCCGGTGGCGATCTCCAGCGAGCGCCGCTCGTGCTCGACGGACAGCCCGTAGCCGCTTTTGATCTCCACGGTGGTGGTGCCCTGCGCGAGCATCTCGCCGACCAGGGCCCGCGCGCGGGTGGCCAGCTCGGCCTCGCTCGCCCGGCGGGTGGCGGCGACCGTGGTCCTGATGCCGCCCCCCGTGTACGCCTCCCCTGACATGCGCGCCTGGAACTCGGCCGTCCGGTCACCGGCGAAGACGAGGTGCGCGTGGCTGTCCACGAAACCGGGGATGACGGCGCGCCCGCCGGCGTCCACCCGCTCGTCGGCGTCGGGCGCCTCGGCGGCGGGGCCGGTCCAGGCGACCAGGCCGTCCTCGATGACGAGCGCGGCTTCGGGGAGCTCCTCTCGCTCGGGGTCGCCGGTGTAGAGCAGCCCGATCCCGTCGATCAGCGTCGTGGTCATCGCCACTCTCCCCTCGCCGTTCCTGTCGCCGTTTCCGTCCCCGTTTCCGGCACCGTTTCCGGCGCTCCCGTCACCGCCGCTATCGCCTCGGCCAGCAGGCGGCCGACGTCGCCGAGCACGTGGCGGCCGTCGGCCACCACGCGCCGCCCGCCGGAGACCACCGAGTGCACGTCGGCCGCCGTCGCCGCGTACACCACCGCCTCAAGGTCAGGAGCGCCGGCCGTGCGTACGGAGTCGAGCCGCAGCGTCACCAGGTCCGCCCACGCGCCGGGCACGAGCAGGCCCGCGTCGGGGAAGCCGAGCGAGGTGTGCCCCTCGGCCGTGGCGGCGCGCAGCAGGTCGGCGGCGCGCCAGTGCCCGCGTCTCTCGCTGGCCAGCCGCTCGTTCAGCTCGACCGCCCTGGCCTCCTCGAACAGGTCGATCACGGCGTGGCTGTCGGAGCCGAGAGTGATCCGAGCGCCCCGGTCGGCCGCCGTCCTGGCCGGGCCGATGCCGTCGGCGAGGTCGCGTTCGGTGGTGGGGCACATGCAGATGTAGGTGCCCGACTGCGCGAGCAGCTCGATGTCCACGTCGGTCAGGTGGGTGGCGTGCACGGCTGTCGAGCGCGGCCCCAGCGCCCCGCGTTCGTGCAGGACCTGGACGGGCGTGGCGGCGTAGCGTTCGACGCAGGCGGCGTTCTCGGCGCGCTGCTCGGAGACGTGCATGTGCAGGGGCGCGGCGTGGCGGTGGGAGAAGTCGGCCACGACCTGCATCTGCTCGGGCGGCACCGCCCGCACGGAGTGGATGGCGGCGCCGATCTCGACGTCGGCCTGCCCGTCGTAGGCGGCCTGCAGCCGTTCGGCCCTGACCGCCCAGCGCTCGGCGTCGCCGTCGCTGAAGCGCAGTTGCGGCCCGGCGAGCGGCGCACCGATGCCGCCGGACACGTAGCAGGTGTCGAGCAGCGCGATGCGCAGCCCGGCGGCGCGGGCGGCGCGGACGAGGGCGTGCCCCATCGCGTTGTCGTCGCCCGGGTACGGCCGCCCGTCGCGGTCGTGGTGCAGATAGTGGAACTCGCCCACGCACGTCACCCCGGCCAGGGCCATCTCGGCGTAGACCGCGGTGGCCAGGCGCTGGTAGGAGCCGGGGTCGAGCCGGGCGGCCACCTCGTACATCCGCTCGCGCCAGGTCCAGAAGTCGCCCTTGCCCTCCTGGGTGAGGCCGCGCAGCGCGCGGTGGAAGGCGTGGGAGTGGGCGTTGGCCAGCCCGGGGACGGTCAGCCCTGGCAGGCGCTCGGCGTCGCCTGGCGGGCCCTGCTCGACGCGGGTGATCCTGGCGCCGTCGATCTCCACGAGCACGTCGCCGGCGACCCCTTCGGGCAGCCAGGCCCGCTCGCACCAGTAGGTCAGCGACACAGATCCTCCAGCACGTCCGCGAGTGCCACGACTCCCGCCTCGCAGTCTGCCCGCTCGGCGTGCTCCTCGGGTGAGTGGGACACGCCGGTGGGGTTCCTGACGAACAGCATGGCGCTCGGGACACCGGCCGCCGCGAGGATCCCGGCGTCGTGTCCCGCGCCGGTGGGCAGGATGGGCGCGGGCGTGTCGCCGCCGGCCACCCGGGCCAGCCGGTCGCGCAGCGCCTCGGCGAAGACCACCTCGGGCGTCCAGGACTCCTCGCGCACCTCGCTCGCCTCGCCGCTCAGTTCCGCGACCAGTTCGCGCACGGCCGCCGCGTCGGCCCCGCGCGCGTCGAGCCAGGCGGTGACCAGGCCGGGGATGGCGTTGGCGCTGCCGGGCGAGACGCGCATCTTGCCGACGGTGGCCACCACGCCGAGCCGCTGAGCCGCCTGCCTGGCCGCCAGCGTCATCCGGGCGAAGGGCAGCATCGGGTCGTCCCGGTCGGCCAGCCGGGTGGTGCCGGCATGGTCGGCCCGGCCGCGGAAGTCGAACCGCCAGCGGCCGTGCGGCCAGATCGCCCCGGCCACGCCCACCGGGCGGTCCTCGGTCACGAGCCCGCGTCCCTGCTCGACGTGGAGCTCCACGAAGGTGGCGACGGTGGCCAGCGTCTCGTCGTCGCGGCCGGCCTCGTGGGGTCTGCGCCCGGCCCGCCGCAGCACCTCGGCCAGCGTGTCGCCGTCGTCGTCGGTGAGCCCGAGCGCCCGGTCGGGGGAGAGCACGCCGGTGAGCAGCCGCGAGCCCATGCACGGCACGCCGAACCTGGCGCCCTCCTCGTCGGTGAAGCAGGCCACGCCCACGGGCACCGAGGGCGTCACGGCCCGCTCCTTCAGCAGGTCGAGCGCGGCGAAGGCGGACACGACGCCGAGCGGGCCGTCGAAGGCGCCGCCCTGGCGGACCGAGTCGAGGTGACTGCCCGTCACCACGCCAGGGCGCTCGCGGGACGGGCTCCCCCACCACGCCCACAGGTTGCCGTTGCGGTCTTCACGCAGGTCGAGCCCCCGTTTGGCGGCCTCGCCGGCGAACCACTCGCGCAGCTCCAGATCGGCGGCCGACCAGGCGTCCCGCAGGTAGCCGCCGGTCTCGGGATCTCTTCCAATGGGGGCCAGTCGCTCAAGCATGGACCCCACTGTAGTGAATGGATCCATTCAGCTCAGTTGACGGGACCCCCTCGGGGCCGCACGGTCAGCTCGGTGAGGTGCGCGTCGGGGCCGGCCATGACCGCCGCGAGCAGGGCCCGCGCCACGGTCTCCGGTTCGAGGTACTTCTCCGGCTCGAACGCGCCGCCCTCGTACGCCCGCACCTCCCGCTGCATCTCGGTGGCCGTCCGCCCCGGATAGACGGTCGTGACCCGCAGCTCAGGCTCCTCCAGCCGCAACGCGTCGGCGAAGGCCTTCAGCGCGAACTTGCTGGCCGCGTAGGACGCCCAGTGGGGGTTGGCCCGCTGGCCGGAGCCGGAGTTGACGCAGACGACGTGGCCGCCGGCCCGCCTGAGCGCGGGCAGCAGCAGCCTGGTCAGCTCGGCGACCGCGATCACGTTCAGCTCCATGGTCTGCCGCCAGGCGTCGGCCGGCTGGTCGGCGATCCGGCCGAGCCGGCTCATCCCGGCGCTGTGCACCAGCACGTCGAGCCGCTCGACGCCGGCCACGTCGGCCGCCGTGACCCGGGTCAGCTCCACCGGCCAGGGGCGCGCTCCCGGCAGGTCGGCCGCCAGCGCGGCCAGCGCCCCCTCGTCGCGCCCGCCCAGGATGACGTCATGGGTCGGGGCCAGCGCCCTGGCGACGGCCGCGCCGACGCCCCGGGAGGCGCCGGTGACCAGCGCCGTCGGTCGTTCACTCATGGAAGCAGCTTATTTGACCTTGACGGATATTCAAGTTTGTATACAAACTTGAACACATGTCATCGACCCGGATCCTGATCCTCGGCGCCCTGCTGGACGGCCCCATGAACGGCTACGGGGTCCGCCGCCGCCTGGAGGTCATGGGCATCGAATCCTGGACCAACGTGGCGTTCGGCTCGATCTACCACGGCCTGAGCAAGATGGCCGACGAGGGCCTGCTGGAGGTCGTCGAGGCGGGCAAGGGCGGCAAGGTCGTCTACGCCCTGACCGACCTCGGCCGCGAGGAGTTCCACCGGATGCTGCTCAAGGCGTGGCACGAGCTCAAGCCCATCGTCGACCCGTTCCAGGTGGCCATGACGTTCATGGACCGGCTGGAAAAGCAGGAGATATTGACGGCGCTGCGTGGCAGGATGTCCCAGCTTCGGATGTACGTCGAAACCTTGGGACACATGACCGGCGTGAAACACGCCCATGGCGCCCCTGAGCACGTCAACGAGAACCTCGCCCTGCAGCGGGCCATGCTCCAGGCCCAGCTCGACTGGGTGGAGAAGGCGATCCCGAGGATCGAGGCCGACGAGTTGCCATGAAGGAGCTGACATCTCCGATGATCATTCAGGCAGAGGGACTGCGCAAGACGTTCACCACCAGGAGCAGGAAGGGCGCCCAGACCGTCGAGGCCGTGCGCGGCGTGGACCTCGGCGTGGCCAAGGGCGAGATCTTCGGCGTGCTCGGGCCCAACGGCGCGGGCAAGACCACCACGATCAGGATGCTGGCCACGCTGATCGCCCCCGACGCGGGCACCGCCACGATCGCGGGTCACGACCTGCGCAAGGAGCCCGCGCAGGTCCGGCGCAACCTCGGCTACGTGAGCCAGGCCGGCGGGGTGGAGGACACCACGAGCGCCAGGGCGCAGGTCATGATGGCCGCCAGGATCTTCGCCATGGCCGATCCCGCGCGGGCCACCGCCGAGGTGCTCGACCGCTTCGAGCTGACCGAGCTGGCCGACCGCCCCGGCCGTACGCTGTCGGGCGGCCAGAAGCGGCGGGTGGCCATCGCGATCGGGCTCGTGCACAATCCGCCGCTGCTCTTCCTCGACGAGCCCACCACGGGGCTCGACCCCCAGAACCGGGCCAACCTCTGGGACCGGATCAGGCAGTTACGCGAGGCGGGCACCAGCGTGCTGCTCAGCACCCACTACCTCGACGAGGCCGACGCGCTGTGCGACCGGCTGATGATCGTGGACCACGGCACGGTCGTGGCCGAGGGCACGCCGTCCGCGCTCAAGCGGGAGGTCTCCGGCGACGTGATCACGCTCAGGGTGAGCGAGCCGGAACGGGCGGCGGAGACGCTCAAGCCGCTGGCCCGCGAGACCCGCGTGGACGACGACCTGCTGCGCGTCTACGTGGACGACGGCGAGCACACGCTGCCCGCCCTGCTGCGGGCGCTGGAGGAGCAGGGCCTCGGCCTGACCTCGATCGCGCTCGACCGCTCCACCCTCGATGACGTCTTCCTGGCCAAGACCGGCCGATCGCTTCGTGACGCGGGAGCCGCCGTATGATCCGCCACACCGCGCTGTTCACCGGCTACGAGCTGAAGAAGTCCTTCAGCAACCCGATCTGGCCGCTGTTCGGCCTCATGCAGCCGGTGCTCTACCTGCTCATGTTCGCGCCCCTGCTGAAGTCGCTGACACCGGGCGGCACCACGGTGGACGCGCTGCGCATGTTCACCCCGGCGTCCATGATGATGATCGCCGTGTTCGGCTCGCTCTTCTCCGGGTTCGGGCTGATCGCGGAGCTGCGCAACGGCTCGCTCGAACGCTACGCCGTCAGCCCCGCCTGGCGGCCGGCGATCGTGCTCGGGCGGGTGGCCAAGGACATGGTCGTGCTGGTGGTCCAGGCCGTCCTGGTGCTGATCGTGGCCACCGCCATGGGGGTGCGCATCGGGGCCGTGGAGCTGGTGCTGGTGCTGCTGCTCATGGCCGCGACCGGGCTGTTCGCCTCGGGCCTGTCGCAGGGGCTGGCGCTGACCGTGCGCGACGAGAACGGCATGTCGCAGACGCTCAACCTGTTCCTGCTGCCGATCATGCTGCTGGCCGGGCTGTTCGTGCCGATCTCGTTCGCGCCCGACTGGATGAAGTTCCTGGCTCCGGTCAACCCGCTCTACCACGCGGTCGAGGCGGGGCGGGCGCTGTTCGACGGGCGCCTCGGCGATCCGTCGATCCCGATCGCGTTCGGGGTCTTCGTCGTGCTGGCGGTGCTCACGACGATGTGGTCGATGCGGTCGCTAGGCAAGATCGCCAGTTAGGAACGTGCCGGTCTCGTCGGCCATCCGCTCGTACTCCTCCAGCCTGGCCCGCGTACGCAGCGGCGCGGCGTCGGCCATGGCCTCCACCAGGGCCATGGCCAGGGCCAGCGGCGCCGCGTGCGAGTCGAACACGAGCCGGTCGCCCACGGGCGCGTCGAGCACGATCTCGGCCGGGAAGTCGGCCCGGTCGGTGATGGCGGCCACCCGCAGGCCCAGCTTGCCCGCGTACTCCAGCGCCCGCACCGCCTCCGCCGGATAGCGGGGCAGGACCACGGCCACCACCCACTCGGCTCCGGCCCGCCGGGCCGCGTGCAGGCCCTCGTTCAGCTCGGAGCCGCCGTGGGTGAGCAGCCGCACGTCGGGATGGATGCGGCGGGCGTAGTAGGCGAAGGTGGTGGCCAGCCCGCACGAGACCCGCAGCCCCAGCACGGGCAGCGGCTCGGTCGCGGCCAGGTGCTCGCCCAGCTCCTTCAGCGGCAACGCGGCCAGCCGCTCCCTGACCAGGGCCAGGTTGCGGATCTCGCAGTCGATGGCGCCGCGCAGCAGGCTCTCCTGCGGCGCCTCCGTCCCGCTGCCCAGCACCAGCGGCCGCAGCGCCTGGCGCAGCTCGGGATATCCGGCGAACCCGAGCACCATGGCGAACCTGGTCACCGAGGGCTGGCTGACCCCGGCCCGGTCGGCCAGCTCCACGCTGGACAGGAAGATGGCCTCGTCCAGGTTTTCGCTCAGGTAGTGGGCGATCCTGCGCTGCACGGGTGACAGCCTCCGGCCGTCGAGGAGCACACTCAGCCCGCCGTGATATCCGTCCGCCACGTCACCTCCAACACCGCCGACCCGGCATTCTCATCCCTCACACCGGTGACGGCTGGAAGCCCGCCCGGCCGGTCTCTTCGTGAATGAACCCATTCACGAAGAGACTAACCCGGCGCGACGCCCTGAACGGCGGGCCGGCGACGTTCAGCCGACCAGGAACTGGGTGGCGGCCAGCTCCCGGTAGAGCTCGTCCGTGCCCACCAGCTCGTCGTGCGTGCCGACCGCGCGCACGCCGCCGCCCTCCATCACCACGATGCGGTCGGCGTTGGTCACCGTGGACAGGCGGTGCGCGATGACCAGCACCGTGGTCTCCCTCGCGACCTCGGCGATCACCTCGCGCAGCCGCAGCTCGTTGACCGCGTCGAGCTGCGAGGTGGCCTCGTCGAGCAGCAGCAGGCGGGGCTTGCGCAGCAGCGCCCTGGCGATGGCCACCCGCTGGCGCTCCCCACCTGACAGCAGCACGCCGCGGTGCCCGACCGGAGTGTCCAGCCCGTCGGGGAGCCGGGCCACCAGGTCGTCGAGCCTCGTCCGCGCGATCGCCCGGTGCAGCTCCTCCTCCGTGGCGTCCCTGGCGGCGAAGAGCAGGTTCTCCCTGAGCGTGCCGGCCAGCACGGGAGCGTCCTGCTCGACGTAGCCGAGCGCGGCCCGCAGCTCGCCGAGCGGCCAGTCGCGGATGTCCCTCCCGTCGATGGCGATCGACCCGGACTGGTGGTCGTAGAAGCGTTCGAGCAGCGCGAACACCGTCGACTTGCCCGCCCCCGACGGCCCGACCAGCGCCGTCAGCCCGCCGGGTGAGACCTCGAAGCTGACGCCGTCGTGCACGACCGGCCGGTCGTCGCCGTACCGGAAGACCACGTCCGCGAACCGCACGCCGAACGGCCGCTCCTCGCGCCGCTCCGCGACGCCGACCGGCTCGGCGGGCAGGTCCTCGATCTCCTTGATCCGCTTCATCGCGGCGAGCCCCTGCTGCAGTTGCACGCCGCCCTGGACCAGCTGCCCGATCGGCGGCACCAGGTAGAACAGGTAGAGCAGGAACGCGATCAGCGACGACACCTCCAGCGTGCCGGAGGCGACCCGCGCGCCGCCGACCCCCAGCACGGCCAGGAACGCGATCTGCACCGCCATCCACGTCGCCACTCCCGCCAGCGACGTCCATCCGGCGACCTGCAGCCCCCGGTCGCGGGCCCGCACGGCCGCGTCGCCGACCACGGCGATCTCCCGCTCCTCGGCGCCGCTCGCCTTGACCGTCCGGTACGCCTGCAGCGCCCGGTCCAGCACCGCGCCCATCTCGCCCACGGCCTCCTGGGCCTGGGTCTGCGCCCGCTGGATCCGCGGCATGATCAGCGCCACCATCCCGCCGATCACCACCACCACGAGCAGCGTGACCAGCAGCAGCACGCCGTCCATGGTCGCCATCAGGACGATGGCCCCCACCAGCATGAACGCCGAGCTGACCGAGTCGACGATGCCGTTGGTGAGCACGGCCCGCAGCAGCGTCGTGTCACCGGTCACCCGCGACAGCAGGTCGCCGGGCTTGAGCCGGTCCACGTCCGCGACCTTGAGCCGCAACATCCGGTCCACCAGGCTGCGGCGGGCGCCGAGCACGATGCCCTCGCCCGTGCGTTCCATCAGGTAGCTTCCCCCGGCCGAGACGACCGCCCCGACGAGCACCGCCACGGTCAGCCCGAGCAACGGCGCCGCCATCGACCCGGTCTGCCCGAAGGCGTCCACCACATACTTGGCCAGCAACGGCATCGCCAGACCGGCCGCCGAGCCGACCAGGCCCAGTAATCCGCCCACGAGCAGGATCTTCCGGTGCGGGCGCACATAAGCCAGCAGTTCCCTGAGCACCACATCTCCCCTCACGACATTTCTCGATTCAGTCCAACGAACGGAACGCCGGGATCCGCACCGCCGGGACAGAGTCAACCTAAATTGACGACTTAAGTATGTCAACTTTGGTTGACGCTCATTCTCAGGGAGGAGACCGACATCCGCGGGCGGGCCACGGACGAATAGGGCGTCGAGGAATCCGGCCGGAACCTCGCACGTCACGAACAGCCCTTCCCGAAAGGACCGAACATGGAGCTCCGGACCAACCGGCGCGCTCTTGTCGGAATCGGCCTCGCCGCAGCCGTCGCTGTGTCGTCCCTGGCCGTGCTCCGCACCGACTCCGGCATCGCTTCCTCGCACCGCGAGGCCCCGATGATCTCGGGTGACCCGCAGCACGACAACACCGACGTGTACGCCTTCGTGAGTCCCGACAAGGCCGACTCCGTGACCCTGATCGCCAACTGGATCCCGTTCGAGGAGCCCAACGGCGGCCCGAACTTCTACCCGTTCGCGGTCAAGTCACGGCACAACATAAAGATCGACAACGACGGTGACGCCAAGACCGACATCACCTACGAGTGGACGTTCCGCAACGAGGACAAGCGCGGCAACGACACGTTCCTCTACAACGACGGCCCCGTCACCTCGCTGAACGACCCCAACCTGCTCTTCCGCCAGCGCTACACGCTCAAGCGGATCACCCCCGGCGGCTCCAAGACGCTGGTCGACGACGGCATCGTCGCGCCGAGCAACGTCGGACGCGCCTCCATGCCGAACTACGCCACCCTGCGCAACCAGTCGATCAAGAGCCTGCCGAACGGCGGCAAGACGTTCGCCGGGCAGTCGGACGAGGCGTTCTTCCTCGACCTGCGCGTCTTCGACCTGCTCTACGGCGGCGACCTGACCGAGGTCGGCCAGGACACCACCAAGGGCTACAACGTCAACACCGTGGCCCTCCAGGTCCCCGCCACGGACCTCGCGCTCAAGGGCGACCCCAGGCGCAACCCCGTGATCGGCGTCTGCTCGACCACCGACAAGTTCAACGGCGACTCCTTCGTGCAGGTCTCCCGCCTGTGCAACCCGCTGGTGAACGAGGTCGTCGCCCCCGCAGGGCTGAAGGACGCCTACAACGCCCTCGACCCGTCCAAGGACGCCGGCGTGCAGGCCCTGGTCGACCGGGTCACCGACCCCGAGGTGGCCAGGCTGCTGCAGAAGATCTACGGGATCAAGGCTCCGGCGACCCCGCGCAACGACCTGGTCGAGATCTTCCTGACCGGCATCGCCAAGCAGAACGGCCCCATCAAGGCCGACCTGAACTCGCAGGTGCTCAACAAGGACGCGGGCAAGCTGCGCCCCTCGGAGATGCTGCGGCTGAACATGGCGGTCCCGCCGGCCAAGAACCCCAACCGGCTCGGCGTCCTCGGCGGCGACCTCGCGGGCTTCCCGAACGGCCGCCGGCTCGCCGACGACGTCGTGGACATCGAACTGCAGGCCGTGGCCGGCGCCGCGCTGACCGGCAAGCTCGTTCCCGGACTGACGGACAAGGTGGACAGGAACGACAAGCCGTTCGGGCAGACGTTCCCGTACATCCCGCTGCCGAGCAACGTGGCAGTGAACCAGCGCTGACCCTCCTGACCGGCCGGTCCCTCTCCAGACCGGCCGGTCCGCCCCGGCGGCAGGCACCCGTCTCCCATCGCCTGCCGCCCGCAGAAAGGGCCGGCCGGCCGTGCTCCCCGTCACGGCCGGCCGGCCCCACCTCCGACCCTGGAGCCTTGGACATGCGTGCCTTCGCGATATCCGCCGCCCTCGCCCTCGCCGGGGCGATGCTGTTCACGATCCTCACCTTCACGGCCACGCCCGAGCCACTGCCGGTGGCGGACGCGCAGCGCCGCGAGACGTTGCAGGAGCGGCTCAGGCGGCTGCCCGGCGACCATCGCGGCTGGGCGCGACTCGCCTCCCAGTACGTGGACCAGGCCAGGGTCACCGGCGACCCGGCGTACTACGGCAAGGCGGAGGGCGCGCTCGCCACAGCCGCCCGGCTCGACGGCCGCGACGACGCCGTCCTCGCCGCCCAGGCGGCGCTGGCCGCCGGCCGGCACGAGTTCACCGACGCGGTACGGCTGGCCGAACGCGCCATCGCGGCCAACCCGTACGGCGTGGCCGCGTACGGCGTGCTGGCCGACGCCAGAACCCAGCTCGGCGACCTGCGCGGGGCGAAGCGGGCCGTGGACCGGATGATGGAGCTGCATCCCGGCGTCCCCGCCTTCACCCGCGCCTCCTACGCGGCCGAGCTGCGCGGCGACCTCGGCAAGGCCCGCGAATACCTTGAAATGGCGCAGAACGACGCCTGGGCGCCCGCCGACGTCGCCTACACCCGCTACTACCTGGGCGAGCTGGCCCTCCACTCGGGCGACCTGAAGACCGCGGCCGACTGGTACGGCAAGGCCCTCACGGCCTACCCCGCCTATACGCCCGCCCTCGCCGGCCAGGCCAGGGCCGCGGCGCTCGGCGGCCGGCTCACCGAGGCGCTCGCCCTGTACGAGCGCGTCGTCGAACGGCTCCCCCTCCCCCAGTACCTCATCGAGCAGGGCGAGACCCGGATCAAGGCCGGGCAGCGCGCCGACTGGACGCTGCTCAGGGCCCAGCGCAAGCTCTTCGCGGCGGCGGGCGTGCGCGACGACCTGACCTGGGCCGAGTTCGAGGCCGACCACGGCGACCCGGCCACGGCCGTGCGGCACGCCAGGGCCGAGTACGCCCGCAACCCGAACCTCGTCGCCGCCGACGCCCTGGCCTGGGCCCTGTTCAAGGCGGGCGAGCCGGCCGAGGCGCTTCGCCACGCCGAGCGGGCCACCGCGACCGGCTGGCGCAACCCGCTGCTCGCCTACCACCGCGCCACGATCGAGCGGGCACTCGGCCGCCCGGCGCGGGTGGATCCGGCCTTCGACCCGACGCTTTCCGCACTGGCGAGGTTCTCATGAGAGCGGTCCTGCTCGCTTTGCCGTCCCTCGCGACGGGCCTGCTGCTGTCCCTGTCCACAGCCCTGCTGCCGGCCGCCGCCCACGCAGAGACGCCCGCCCGCACCACCCACGCGCAGACGCCCACCCGCACCACCCACGCGCAGACGCCCACCCGCACCACCCACGCGCAGACGCCCACCCGCACCACCCACGCGCAGACGCCCACCCGCACCACCCACGTGCAGACGCCCGCCTTCATCGCCCACGCGGGGACGGCGGCCACGCTGCCCGGCTCCGCCGCCCGCGCGCGGGCGCTGGCTCATCCGCTCGGCCGGTTCACCGTCAACCACTACAACGGGCTGCGGGTCTCGGCCTCGGGCGTGCGCAACCTCGCCGTCGTGGACCTGGCCGAGTTGCCGACCGTGCAGGCCGAGCCGGACGTGGACGCCGCCTACCCGGCCCGCCGCTGCGCCGCCCTGGCCGCCGCCCAGCGGCTGGAGGTGGCCGGGCGGACGGTGCCGTGGCGGGTGGAGGGCTCCTCCTTCACCTACGCCCCCGGCGAAGGGGGCCTGCGGACCAGCCGCCTGTCCTGCCGGCTCGTCGCCGACGTCCGCGCCTCGGGGGCCGTGACGTTCAGCGACGGATTCGAGCAGGACAGGATCGGCTGGCGCGAGATCACCGCCGTGGGCGACAGGGTGCGCCTGACCGGCTCCTCCGTGCCCGCCCGCAGCATCAGCCAGGAGCTGCGCTCGTACCCCGACGACCTGCTCACGGACCCGCTCGACCAGCGGACGGCCACCTTCACCGTCTTCGGCACGGTCTCCGGCACGGTCTCCGGCACCGTCTCCGGCGTCCCCGGCAACGCCGCTCCCGGCGCGTCCGGCGTCCCCGGCAACGCCGCTCCCGGCGCGTCCGGCGCTCCCGGAGGCGGCGTGCCCGGCGGGATCGAGATCGGCGGGCCGATCGGGGACGCGCTGGCCGCGCTGGACCGGACGTTCACCGGCCTGATCGGCTCGGAGACGCTGACGGTGCCGCTGGGCCTGCTGGCGGTCGCGCTGGCCGTGGTGCTCGGGGCCGGGCACGCGCTCATCCCCGGGCACGGCAAGACGATCATGGCCGCGTACCTGGCGGGCCGGCGCGGACGCCCGCGCGACGCGCTGGTGGTGGGCGCGACAGTGACGGCCACGCACACGGCCGGAGTGCTGGTGGTGGGGCTGCTGCTGACCGTGTTCACGGCGCTGGCCGGGGAGTCGGTGCTGGCCTGGCTGGGGGTGGCCAGCGGCGTGCTGATCGCCGTCATCGGCCTGCGCCTCCTCCAGAACACCCGAAACGGCCACACGTACGGACACGGACACGGACACGGCCACGGCCACGCACACGACCACGACCACGACGGCCATGGCACCCATCAGCACGACCACGACCAGGACGGCCACCACCACCACGACCACGACCACGACCAGCATCGCTCCAAGCGCCGGGGCCTGATCGGGCTCGGGGTGGCGGGCGGTCTGGTTCCCAGCCCTTCCGCCCTGATCGTCCTGCTCGGCGCGATCGCCCTCGGCCGTACCTGGTTCGGCGTCGCGCTGGTCACCGCGTACGGCGTCGGCATGGCCGCCACCCTCACGATCACCGGCCTGCTCCTGGTCAAGCTGGTGGACCGGCTGGAACGACGCGCCTCGGCCGGCCGCCGCCTGGCCGCGAAGCTGTCGGGCCTGGCCCCGATGGGCACGGCCGCCATGGTCGTCCTCCTCGGCGCGGGCCTGGCCCTGCGCTCCGTGGTCGCCCTCTAGCGCGCGCCCGCACCCACCGCCTATAGTCACGTTCATGACTACTCATATCCATGAGTACTACTGATTCGCGATGGCTCTCAGGCATGCGGTGCTGGCGGCGCTGCTCGACGGCGAGTACAGCGGCTACCAGCTCACCAAGATCTTCGACATCGGCGTCTCCAACTTCTGGTACGCCGCCCCCCAGCAGCTCTACGCCGAGCTGACCAAGCTGGAGGCCGGCGGCCTGGTCACGGGCCGGGAGGTGGTCCAGCGGGGCCGCCCCAACAAGCGCGTGTTCAAGGTCACCGAGTCAGGGCTCGCCGAGCTGGCCGCCTACGCCGCCGCTCCGGCCAGACCGCTGGTCCTGCGCGACGACCTGGCCGTCAAGGTGCACGCCGTGGACCTGCTCGACCCCGCGCCGGTGATCGAGCAGCTACGCGACCGCGCGCGGGAGGCCGGCGCCAAGCTGGAGATCTTCGAGCGGATCCTGGCCGGCCTGCGCGGCGACCTGGACGAGGAGACGTTCCTGCGTGAGGGCGAGCACGTGGGCCCGTACCTGTCCGGCCAGGCCGGCTGCCGGCTGGCCCGCGAGACGCGCGACTGGTGCCTGAGCACCGCGCGGACGCTGGAGGAGCGCTCGGAAAGGGCACGCGAGCGCATCGGGAAGGAGACCTCATGACCGCCTACACGCGTTACGTCGCGCTCGGGGACAGCCAGACCGAGGGCCTGGGCGACGGCGACGACGTCAACGGCCACCGCGGCTGGGCCGACCGCCTGGCCGAGCACCTGGCCCGCGCCAACCCCGGGCTGCGTTACGCCAACCTGGCCGTGCGCGGCCGGGTGGCCGCCCAGATCCGCGCCGAGCAGCTGGACGCCGCGCTGGCGCTGCGGCCCGACCTGGTCACGGTCATGGCGGGGATGAACGACATCATCCGCCCCGGCTTCGACGCCGCCGCGGTGGCGGGCGTGGTGGAGGAGATGTTCGCCGCCCTGACCGGGGCGGGCGCGCACGTGGTCAGCGTGACGTTCCCCGACATCGCGAAGATCGCCCCCATGGCCCGGCCGCTGCGGCCCCGGGTGCTCGACCTCAACGACCGCATCCGCGCCGCCGCCGCCCGGCACGGGGTCGCGCTGGTGGACACGTTCGCGATGGAGTTCGTCACGGACGCGCGGATGTGGAGCGTCGACCGCCTGCACGCGAGCCCGGCCGGGCACGCCCGCATCGCCGCCGCCATGGCGCACGCGCTGGGGCTGGCCGGCAGCGACGACTCGTGGATGCTGCCCTTCCCGCCCCTGCCTCCGGCGGCGAGGTGGCGGGTGGCGGCGGGTGAGGTGCGGTGGTTCGCCACGTTCGCGGGGCCGTGGATGGCCCGCCGCCTGCGCGGCCGCTCCTCGGGCGACGGCCGCACGGCCAAACGCCCGGACCTCACCCCGTGGGTGCAGCCGATCTCCGGCACGTCGCTGTGAGGCCCTGAGGCACGCCGGGACAGCTGTCAGGTGTGCCGGCGCCCGCGCCGGGTGGACGGCAGGTCGTGCCGCCCGGAGAGGAACTCCTGGAACGCGATCTTCGCCTTGATCACCGGCCGCCGTAACCGCTCCTCCCGGCGCACCGCCCTGGCCACCTTGCGCGGCGAGCCCTTGGCGAAGAACCAGTGGGCCCACGGCGAGCCGGGCCGCGCCAGCCGGATCGCGCCGACCAGCAGCATGGGCGGCACGAAGAGCCCCGCCATGCCGGTCCAGATCTTGCCCTTGAGCAGCGTGACGACGGCGAGCGCCAGGTTGGCCACGATCAGCATGGCCGGGTTGACCGGGGTGCCGTAGTTCCAGGTGAGCGGGCGCAGGCCGATGAGGAGCAGGCCGGTGACGGCGACCGCGATGAAGACGGCGTCCACCGAGGTGCGGCCCTCCTCCTCCCAGTAGACGTCGTGCAGGTGCAGGATCAGCGCGAACTCGTCCAGCACCAGCGCCGAGCCGACGCCGAACACGGAGGCCGCGGCGGCGGTGCCGATCTGCGAGCCGGGCGAGACGATGAGGGCGACGCCGCCGATCAGCATCAGCACCACGCCGAAGACCACGTGGTGGATGTGCATCTCGCCCACGTTGACGTTGCGGAACCAGCCGATCTTCGCCCTGATCAGGCGCACGTTGATGCGGGTGGCGATGAAGGCGACGATGAGCATGACGAAGTAGCAGAACAGCGGCAGCCGTCCTGTGGAGATGATGCTCTGCTGAAACCAGTTCTGCATGGCCCTTGCGTTCGATGGTACGAGCCGCGAGCCCCTTCCCGGCCCCATTGTCCCGATCATGGCCGGTCAGGATAGGAATGCCCGCAGCAGCGCGGCCGTCCCCTCCAGGTGCTCGGTGACGGCTCGCCTGGCCGCGTCGGGGTCGGCGGCCAGGATGGCGTCCACGATGGCCTGGTGCTGGACGGCGGCGTGGTCGAGGTTGACCTGGAGCATCGGGATGGCGTTCAGCAGGTCGCTGATCCTGGAGCGGGCGTCGGCGCACGTGGTGGCGAGCAGGGCCGAGCCGGTGAGCTCCGCGATGGACAGGTGGAAGGCGGTGTCGAGGCGGCGGTAGTCGTCCAGCCCGGCCCGGTTGAGCTCGGCGAGCCGGTGGACGAGGACGGCCTTCCTGTCCTCGGTGAGGTCGCAGGTGGCCAGGATCTGCGCGGCCCCGCAGTCCACCGCCAGCCGGAAGGTGAGCGCGTCCGACAGTTCGTCCTGGCCCATCCTCCTGACGGCCTGGCGCAGGTCGCCGGCGTCGGGCTTGGGCGGGACGTAGGTGACGAACGCGCCGCCGTAGCGGCCCCGCCGTACGTCGAGATAACCCGCGTCGGACAGGGCGCGGATCGCCTCGCGCAGCGTCACCCTGCTGATGCCGAGCCGCGCGGACAGCTCGCGCTCGGCCGGAAGTTTGTCGCCCGGCGCGACCACGCCGAGTTTGATCGCCTGGAGCAGCCGTTCCACGGTCTCCTCGAAGGCGTTGCCGGCCCTGACCGGCCGCAACACCGTCATCAAACGCGCCGACTCGTCCAACGTGTCCTCAGGTCTTGACAAGCGATCGTGGCATGCACATCAATGGTCTGAGACTAGCCCAATCAACGGGTAAGCGCGTCAGGCCAGATCGGAGCGACGTAGCGTGAGCGGACGAGCGAGCACCGGGTTCCTTTCCGTCGCCGAGCTGCGTGACGAGGTGGCGCTCGGGCGGATCGACACCGTGCTCCTCGCGATCGCCGACATGCAGGGCAGGTTGCAGGGCAAGCGGCTGTCGGCGCGGTACTTTCTCGAAGAGGTGCTGCAGCACGGCTCCGAGGGCTGCAACTACCTGCTCGCCGTCGACGTGGACATGAACACCGTCCAGGGCTACACGATGTCGTCCTGGGACCGGGGCTACGGCGACTTCGTGATGAAGCCCGACCTCGCCACGCTGCGCCGGGTGCCGTGGCACGAGGGGACCGCGATGCTGATGGCCGACCTGACCTGGGAGGACGGCGGCGAGGTGACCGCCTCGCCGCGCCAGATCCTGCGCCGGCAGCTCGCCCGCCTGGCCGACCGGGGGCTGGCCGCGTACGTGGGCACCGAGCTGGAGTTCGTCGTCTACGACGACAGCTACGAGGACGCCTGGCGGCGGGGCTACCGGGACCTGTCGCCCGCCAACCTCTACAACGTGGACTACTCGCTGCTCGGCACGGCCCGCGTCGAGCCGCTGCTGCGCCGGATCAGGCGCGACATGGAGGGCGCGGGCCTGTACGTCGAGTCCGCCAAGGGCGAGTGCAACCTGGGCCAGCACGAGATCGCCTTCCGCTACGCCGAGGCCCTCACCACCTGCGACAACCACGCCATATACAAGAACGGCGCCAAGGAGATCGCCGCCCAGGAGGGCCGGTCGATCACCTTCATGGCCAAGCCGAACCAGCGTGAGGGCAACTCCTGCCACGTGCACATCTCCCTCCGCGGCGAGGACGGGGAGCTCGTCATGGCGGGCGAGGGACCGTACGGGCTCTCGCCGCTCGGCGCCCGCTTCATCGCCGGGCAACTGGCGTGCATGCGGGAGCTGACCCTCTTGTACGCCCCCAACGTCAACTCCTACAAGCGTTTCGTCCCCGGCAGCTTCGCCCCCACGGCGGTCAAGTGGGGTGTGGACAACCGCACCTGCTCGCTCAGGCTCGTCGGCCACGGCCCGTCCCTGCGGGTGGAGAACCGGGTGCCGGGCGGCGACGTGAACCCGTACCTGGCGGTGGCGGCGCTGGTCGCGGCCGGCCTGCACGGCATCGACGCGGAGCTGCCGCTGGAGGACCCGTGCGCGGGCAACGCCTACACCAGCGGCGCCGAGACCGTGCCGCACACGCTGCGCGACGCGCTGGCCCTGTTCGAGGGGTCGAAGCTGGCCAAGGAGGCGTTCGGGGAGGACGTGGTCGACCACTACGCGAACAACGCGCGGGTGGAGCTGGCCGCGTACGACGCGGCGGTCACGGACTGGGAGCTGTTCCGTGGTTTCGAACGGATGTGAGGGGGACGCATGAAGATCGTTAATCCGGCCACCGAGGACGTCCTGGCCGACGTCGAACTCTTCGACGCGGCCGAGGTCGACCGGGCCGTGGAGCGTGCCAGGAAGGCGTACGCGACGTGGCGCGAGGTGGCCCCCGGCGACCGGGCGCGGCTGCTGCGCCGCTTCGCCGACCTGGTGGACGCGCACGGCGCCGAGCTGGCGGAGCTGGAGCTGGCCAACGCCGGCCACACCGCCGCCAACGCCCGCTGGGAGGCCGGCAACGTCCGCGACGTGCTGCACTTCTACGCCGGGGCGCCGGAGCGCGACCACGGCAGGCAGATCCCGGTGCCCGGCGGGGTGAACCTGACGTTCCAGGAGCCGCTGGGCGTCGTCGGGATCATCGTGCCGTGGAACTTCCCGATGGTGATCATGACGTGGGGCATGGCCCCCGCGCTGGCGGCCGGCAACACCGTGATCGTCAAGCCGGCCGAGTGGACTCCGCTGACCGCGCTGAGGCTGGCCGAGCTGGCCCTGGCGGCGGGCCTCCCCGAGGGGGTGCTCCAGGTGCTGCCTGGGGCAGGGGAGGTCGCGGGGGCCCGCCTGGTCGAGCATCCGGACGTGGCGAAGATCGTGTTCACGGGTTCGACCGAGGTGGGCAAGGAGATCGCGGCCACGGCGGCGCGCCAGGTCAAGCGGGTCACGCTGGAGCTGGGCGGCAAGTCGGCCAACATCGTCTTCGCCGACGCCGACCTGGTCAAGGCCGCGCGCACCGCTCCCTACGCCGTCTTCGACAACGCGGGCCAGGACTGCTGCGCCCGGTCGCGCATCCTCGTCCAGTCCTCCGTGTACGACGAGTTCATGGCCCTGCTCGCCCCGGCCGTCCAGGGCGTCAAGGTCGGCGACCCGCGCGACGAGAGCACCGAGATGGGCCCGCTGATCAGCGCCGAGCACCTCGACCGCGTCCGCGGCTTCGTCGACGGCACCCCCTGGCTGCAGGGCTCCTGCCCGCAGGGCAAGGGTTACTGGTTCCCGCCGACGGTACTGACCCCCGAGCTCACCGACCGCGCGTTCACCGAGGAGATCTTCGGCCCGGTCGTGTCGGTGGCCAGGTTCGAGGACGAGGCGCAGGCCGTGCGGATCGCCAACGACACCCCCTACGGCCTGAGCGGCTCGATCTGGACCCGCGACGTCGGCCGGGCGCTGCGCGTGGCCAGGGCGGTCGAGTCGGGCGCGCTGTCGGTCAACTCCCACTCCTCCGTCCGCTACTGGACCCCGTTCGGCGGCTTCAAGCAGTCCGGCCTCGGCAGGGAGCTCGGACCGGACGCGCTGGCCGCGTTCACCGAGACCAAGAACGTCTTCATCTCATCGGAGTGACACACATGCAGCGGTTGCAGGATCGGGTGGCGGTCATCACCGGCGCGGGCGGCGGCATCGGGCTGGCCACGGCCCGCCGCTTCGCCGCCGAGGGCGCCAAGGTGGTCTGCGCGGACATCGACGAGGAGGCGGGGGTCAAGGCCGCGGCCGAGGTCGGCGGCCTGTTCGTACGGGCCGACGTGACCAGCGAGGACGACGTCGTACGGATGTTCGCCACGGCGCACGACACCTACGGCAGCGTGGACATCGCCTTCAACAACGCCGGCATCTCGCCGCCCGACGACGACTCGATCCTGGAGACCGGCATCGACGCCTGGCGTCGCGTCCAGGAGGTCAACCTGACCAGCGTCTACCTGTGCTGCAAGCACGCGATCCCGTACATGCGCCGCCAGGGCAAGGGCTCGATCATCAACACCGCGTCCTTCGTGGCGGTGATGGGCTCGGCCACCTCGCAGATCTCCTACACCGCCTCCAAGGGCGGGGTGCTGGCGATGTCGCGGGAGCTGGGCGTGCAGTTCGCCAGGGAGGGCATCAGGGTCAACGCCCTGTGTCCGGGCCCGGTGAACACGCCGCTGCTGCAGGAGCTGTTCGCCAAGGATCCGGAACGGGCGCGGCGGCGGCTGGTGCACGTGCCCGTCGGCCGCTTCGCCGAGGCGTCGGAGATCGCGGCCGCGGTGGCGTTCCTGGCCAGCGACGACGCCTCGTTCATCACGGGCAGCGAGTTCCTGGTGGACGGCGGCATCTCCGGCGCCTACGTCACACCGCTCTAAGGGGGTCCCATGGTGCGTCGTCCCGTCATCGGCATCACCAGTTACGTCGAGCCGGCCTCGTTCACGGTGTGGCAGGACACGACGGCGGCGTTGCTGCCGTACGCGTACGTGGAGCAGGTCGTGCGGGCCGGCGGCCAGCCGGTCGTGCTGCCTCCGGCCGGCGAGCCCGCCTCCGTCGTGCGCGGCCTGGACGGGCTGATCCTGGCCGGGGGCGGCGACATCGACCCGGCCAGGTACGGCGCCGCCCCGCACGAGCGGCTCGGCTACGTCAGGGAGTTCCGCGACGAGGCGGAGTTCTCCCTGCTCGCCGCGGCCCTGGACGCCGGGCTGCCGTACCTGGGCATCTGCCGCGGCCTCCAGGTGCTCAACGTGGCCCTGGGCGGCACCCTGCACCAGCACCTGCCCGACGTGGTCGGGCACACCGGCCACTGCCCCGCCCCCGGTCGCTTCGGCGACCTGCCGGTGAGCGTCGTGCCCGGCAGCCGGCTGGCCAAGGCGCTGGGCGAGGAGCCGGTGGCGGTCCCGCACTACCACCACCAGGCCGTCGACCGCCTCGCTCCCGGCCTGGCGGTCACGGCCACCAGCGCCGACGGGACGATCGAGGCCGTGGAACTCGACGCGGCCTTCGTGCTGGCCGTGCAGTGGCACGCGGAGATGGCGGAGGGGCACGCGTTGTTCGACGCACTGGTGTCCGCCTGCTGAGACGCACCCGCCGGCGACCGGTCACGACTCCCCTGGACGCGACAACGACCCCCGGACGGCACTAGGCTGGCGGGCATCACCGACCAATCGTGCGGGAGAGCACCCTGACAGCCGGTCAGGGTCCCTGAAGGAGCAAGCCCTCCCCGCAAACCTCTCAAGGCAAAGGACCGCACGGCTAAGGGTGACCTCTGGAAAGCAGGCCTGCGGGCCTCGCCGAAGGTGAAAGTCCGGCAAAAGTCGGGCGAAGCTCTCAGGCATCGATGACAGAGGGGGAGGATCCTGGCATCCAACCCTGTCCTGAGGTGCGACTCATGTCCCGACCGACACCGCTACGAGACGTTCACGAGAGCCTCGGCGCCACGCTGACCGACTTCGCGGGCTGGCTCATGCCGCTCCGGTACGGCAGTGAGTCCGCGGAGCACAAGGCCGTGCGCGAGGCGGCCGGGCTGTTCGACCTGTCCCACATGGGGGAGATCTTCCTGACCGGGCCGCAGGCCGGCCAGGCCCTGGACCACGCGCTGGTCGGGCATCTGTCGGCGCTGACGCCCGGGCGGGCGCGCTACACCATGATCGTGGACGAGCGCGGCGGGGTGCTCGACGACCTCATCGTCTACCGGCTCGGGGACGAGGAGTTCATGGTCGTGGCCAACGCCTCGAACTACGAAAAAGTCGGAAATGAGCTGAAAATTCGCTCTAAGGCGTTCGATGTGGTCGTCGAGGACCGGTCGGACCAGTACGCGCTGATCGCCGTCCAGGGGCCCCGCTCGCAGGAGATCCTGGCCACGCTCACCGACGCCGACCTCGCCGGGCTCAAGTACTACGCCGGGCTGCCCGGCGTGGTGGACGGCCGTCAGGCCCTCATCGCCCGTACCGGATACACCGGCGAGGACGGGTTCGAGCTGTTCGTCGCCAACGACGACGCGGTGCCGCTGTGGCACGCCCTCACGGCGGCAGGCGAGCCGTACGGGCTCAAGCCCGCGGGCCTGTCCAGCCGCGACACGCTCAGGCTCGAAGCCGGCATGCCCCTGTACGGCAACGAGCTGCACGCCGAGCTCACCCCGTTCGACGCGGGGCTGGGCAGGGTGGTGAAATTCGACAAGCCCGGCGACTTCGTCGGCAGGTCGGCACTCGAGGCGGTCAAGGACGACACGCCGCGACGCCGGCTCGTCGGCCTGGTCGCGCGGGGCCGCCGGGTGCCGCGCCACGGTTACCCGGTCACCAAGGACGGCGCCGTCGTCGGCGTGGTCACCAGCGGCGCGCCTTCCCAGACCCTGGGAAAGCCGATCGCGATGGCCTACGTGGACACCGGCGCCGAAACAGGCCTGGCCGTGGACATCCGGGGCAGCCATGAACCTATGGACGTGGTCGAGCTGCCCTTCTACAGGAGGAACAAGTGAGCAACATCCCTGACGACCTCAGCTACACCAAGGAGCACGAGTGGGTGGCCGGCCTCGAAGACGGCCTCACCGTGACCGTCGGCGTCACGGCCTTCGCCGCCGAGGCCCTTGGTGACGTCGTCTACGTGCAGCTCCCCGACATCGGCTCGACCGTCGAGCGGGGCGACTCCGTCGGCGAGGTGGAGTCGACCAAGTCCGTCAACGAGATCTACGCGCCGGTCGGCGGCGAGATCGTGGAGGTCAACCAGGCCGTCGTGGACGACCCCAGCCTGGTCAACAGCGACTCCTACGGCGAGGGCTGGATGTTCAAGGTGCGCGTGGAAGGCGACGCCGAGGACCTGCTCACGCCCGAGGAGTACACGGCGCTCACCAAGGGCAGCGAGTCCTGACCCACCGCCGGGGCCCGCACGGACGGGCCCCGGCCCCTAAGAAGGGCGCACATCAATGGCGATCAGCGTCTTCGACCTGTTCAAGATCGGTATCGGACCGTCCAGCTCCCACACCGGCGGCCCGATGGCCGCCGCGCACAAATTCGCCCGCGGCCTGCACGAGGACGGCCTGCTCGACCGGGTGGCCCGGGTCGAGGCCATCCTGTACGGCTCGCTCGGCCTGACCGGCAAGGGCCACGGCAGCGACAAGGCGGTCCTGCTCGGCCTGTCCGGCGAGAAGCCCGAACTGGTCGACGTGGACAGCGTCGAGACCCGCGTCGCCGCGATGCGCGAGTCGGGCACGCTCCAGCTCTACGGCACGCACGAGATCCCGTTCGTCGTCGGCGAGCACCTCGTCTTCGAACGCAAGATCTCGCTGCCCGAACATCCCAACGGCATGCGCTTCACCGCCTACGCCGCCTCCGGCGAGCCGATCAGGGAGAAGGTCTACTTCTCGGTCGGCGGCGGCTTCGTGGTGGACGAGCAGGCCACCGGCGCCGACCGCATCAAGCCCGACGACACGGTGCTGCCGTTCCCGTTCACCACCGGCGAGGAGCTGCTCAAGCACTGCTCCAACACGGGACTGTCGATCTCGGCCCTCATGCTGGAGAACGAGCAGGCGTTCGGCCGGACCGAGGAGCAGATCAGGGAGGGCCTGCTCAACCTGTGGCGGGTGATGTCGGAGTGCGTGCGCCGCGGCATCTCCAAGGAGGGCGTCCTGCCCGGCGGCCTGAAGGTCAAGCGCCGCGCCAACCAGCTCCACCGCCGCCTGCAGTCGGAGCCGGCCGAGAAGGACCCGCTCCAGGCCATGGACTGGGTGACGCTCTTCGCCCTCGCGGTCAACGAGGAGAACGCCGCCGGCGGCCGCATCGTCACCGCCCCCACCAACGGCGCGGCCGGCATCATCCCCGCCGTCCTGACCTACTACACCCGCTTCGTCCCCCACGCCGACGACGAGGGCGTGGTCCGCTTCCTGCTGACCGCCGGCGCCATCGGCGTGCTGTTCAAGGAGAACGCCTCCATCTCCGGCGCGGAGGTGGGCTGCCAGGGCGAGGTGGGTTCGGCCTGCTCCATGGCCTCCGCCGGCCTCACCGAGGTGCTCGGCGGCACCCCCGAGCAGGTGGAGAACGCCGCCGAGATCGGCATCGAGCACAACCTGGGCCTGACCTGCGACCCGATCGGCGGCCTGGTCCAGATCCCGTGCATCGAGCGCAACGCGGTCGCCTCCAACAAGGCCATCACCGCCGCCAGGATCGCCCTGCGCGGCGACGGACGGCACTACGTGGCGCTCGACAAGGCCATCAAGACGATGCGCATCACCGGACAGGACATGCTGGACAAGTACAAGGAGACCTCACGCGGCGGCCTGGCCGTCAACGTGATCGAGTGCTGACCGGGCGGCGGACGTGCAGCCGGACGACGGCGGGGGTCTCGTCATCGCGGACCTCCCGCCGGATCCGCCCGACGATGTCGCCGTCCAGCTTGCCCACCACCGCGCCTACGTCGGCCGCCGCCGGGCAGGTCAGCGCGATGCGCAGCCCGTCATCGGCCACCCTGACCCCCGCCCGGCCCAGCCCCTCCACGCCCTTGAGCCCCACGAACAGCATGGCCGTGCCCGTGCCGTTCGGCGTGCCCCTGCGGCCCCAGCCCAGGCAGAGCAGCAGCCAGCGCAGCGAGACCAGGGCCAGCAGCATCAGGCCCAGGGCCAGGAACCACAGCGGCCACGGCTCCTCCGCCAGCGTCCGGTACGCCGGCGCGGGCAGCACCCTGGCGCCCGGCGGCAGGCCGAGGAAACGGTCCTCGCCGCGCAGCCACGCGTAGATCCCGAGGCCCAGCAGCGTCGCCCCGACGACGGCCAGACCGACCCGATTCCCGGTGTACCGCCGCATCACACGCCCTTCCCGCTGTCCCGGCAGATGGCACGATCCCGCATCACACGGGCCCTCCCGCGGTAGCGGCGCATCACACGGCCTTCCTGCGCAGGCGTACCACGACCTCGCCGGTGCCGAGCGTGCCCACGCCCGCCAGGCGGTCCCCCACCGCGGTCCCGACCTGCCGCAACATCTGGCCCGTGCTCTCCGCATCGGTCATGACCGTCACCTCGATGGTGCGCCGGCGCAACCGCACCCGGGCCTTGTCCACCCCCGCCACCTGCTGAGCGGCGGCGCGCAGCGTACGGCGCAGTCCCGAGCGGGTGATCCCGATGACGATCAGCGGGTCGGACGTCTCCACCGGCACCGTCCTGGACCGGCCCGGCACGACCGCGAGCAGCAGCATCAGCACGCCCGCCCCCGACATGACCAGGGACGGCGTGGCGAGGTCCGGCCACGTGCTCTTCGTGGCGAGATCGACCGCCTCGTTCACCGGCACCCAGCCGAGCGGCGCGCCGAGCAGCCCCGAGACCACCTCGGCCGCGGTCGTCCCCAGCCCGGCGGCCAGCGTCAGCGCGACCGCGGCCCCCGGAACGGTACGCGCCGGCCGCAACGCCCTGTTCGCCCGGCGCAGCCCGGTGTGCCGCGGGGTGACGGCGGCACCGGGCAGTATCTGCTGAAGCGTGGTCATCACAACGACAGACGTACATGGATCCCGCATGACCTGAACCGCGCCCTCGCCGCCCATTTGCCCGATCATTACGGGGACGACGATCAACACGAACAAGCCTCATATTCATTTGCCCGATATGTCGTTACGCTGCTGGTATGGATGACCGCCAGCGCTACGACCGCGCCACAGCGGGCCTGGAAGCGCCGTTCGCGATCCTCGACCTGGCGGCCATGCGAGCCAACGCCGCCGACCTCGTCCGCCGCGCCGCCGGCAAGCCCATCAGGGTCGCCAGCAAATCCATCCGCAGCCGGCCCCTCCTCGAACGCGTCCTGGCCATGGACGGCTTCCAGGGCATCATGGCCTTCACCCTGCCCGAGGCGCTCTGGCTGGCCGGCCACGGCTTCACCGACATCCTCGTCGCCTACCCCACCGCCGATCGGCACGCCCTCGCCGCCCTGGCCGCCGACCCGGACACCGCCCGGCGGATCACCGTCACCATCGACTCGGCCGCCCACCTCGACTTCATCGACGCCGCCGTGTCGCACGTCCACCAGCGCGCCGAGATCAGAACCTGCCTCGACATCGACGCCGCCTACCTCGCCCTCGGCGGCCGGTTCAGGGCGGGCGCGCTCCGCTCCCCCGTCCGCGAGCCCGACCAGGCCGCCGACCTGGCCGCCGGCATCGCCAAACGCCCCGGGTTCCGGCTGGCCGGGGTCATGGCCTACGAGTCACAGATCGCCGGCCTCGGCGACGACCCGCCCGGCAACGCCGCCTACACCCGCCTCATCCGGCTCATGCAGGCCCGCTCCGCCAGAGAGCTCATCCTGCGGCGCGGCCGCGTCGTGAACGCCGTACGCCAGTACACCGACCTCGAATTCGTCAACGGCGGCGGCACCGGCTCCGTGGAGCGCACCGTACGCGAGAAGGCCATCACCGAGGTGGCGGCCGGCTCGGGGCTCTTCCACCCCAGGCTGTTCGACTTCTACCGCCGCTTCACCGGCCGCCCCGCCGCCCTCTTCGCCCTGCCCGTGGTCCGCCGCCCCGACATGGAGACGGTGACCGTGCTCGGCGGCGGCTACCCCGCCTCCGGCTCGGCCGGACCCAGCCGCCTGCCCCAGCCGTACCTGCCCGCCGGACTGCGCTACGCGCCCGACGAGGGCGCGGGCGAGGTGCAGACCCCGCTCATCGGCCAGGCCGCCGCGGAGCTGCGGATCGGGGACCGGGTGTGGTTCAGGCACGCCAAGGCGGGCGAGATGTGCGAACGCTTCGACGCGCTCCACCTCGTCGACGGCGACACCCTGGTCGAAACGGTGCCTACCTACCGGGGCGAGGGCCAGACCTTCCTCTGACCCCCGGCACACACGCGCCTGTCAGCGGCGATTGCGCCTGCGCCGCCACAGCATGATGGCCGCCCCCACGACCAGCACCGCGCCCACCCCGATCAGCACAGGACCCATGTCGGGCCGCTCGTCCTCCCAGAGCCGATCCGGCTCCTCACCGTCGTACGGCACCGGCCGCGGCGTGACCCCCAGCGCGTCACCCACGGACGCCACGAAGTTCCCCGCCCTGCTCTTGACGTCCGCCACCGTACGCTCGGCGACCCGCTTGGGGCTCACCCGGTCGGCAATGGCGTCGACCGTCTGCGCCAACTCCGCGCGCGTCCGCGCGATCCGCCGCTCCAGCTCGTCGGGATCGGTGTCAGCCATGGCTCTCCTTCCGACCGTACGCGTGCCCGGCGCCGCGTGCCGTGCTGGGCTCCGTCCGTTCTGGTCGTGATCAGTCTGTCAGGTCGGCACGCCGTACGGCACGGCGGCCAGGCCGGTAGGTTGGCGGGGAGAACTCAGGAGGGCCCATTGACCGAAACCAAGCTCGCGCCCGGCGACGCCGCGCCCGAGTTCACGCTACCCACCCATGACGGCGGCACCGTCTCCCTCGAGACCTACCGCGGCAAGCGGGTGATCCTCTATTTCTACCCCGCCGCGATGACCCCCGGCTGCACCAAGCAGGCCTGCGATTTCCGCGACAGCCTCGACCAGCTCACCGCCGAGGGTTTCGTCGTCCTCGGCGTGTCGAAGGACAAGCCGGCCAAGCTGGCCAAGTTCGCCGAGCGCGACGCGCTGACCTTCCCCCTCCTGTCCGACCCCGACCTGACCATCCACCAGGCCTACGGCGCCTACGGCACGAAGAAGCTGTACGGCAAGGAGGTCGTGGGCGTCATCCGCTCGACGTTCGTCATCGACGGGGACGGAAAGGTGGAACAGGCCCTCTACAACGTGAAGGCGACCGGCCACGTGGCCTCACTCAAGAAGAAGCTCGGCCTCCTCTGACCCGAAGGGCCCTCCATTTCGGAGGGCCCCAAAAGCGACATTCACCGCATTTCTGCGATGATTTCCCGGCCTCAGAAAAACGTCGGAGCCGTTCTCTAGGCTCGGGCCGTGGCCGCGTACATCAAGTATTCCCGCGAGTTGCTCGCCGAGGCCGCCGCGGCCTCGCTCAGCGTCGCCGACGTGCTCAGGCACCTCGGGATCAGGTGGACCGGGGGCAGCCACGCGCACATCAGCCGGCGGCTCAAGCACTTCGGCATAGACACTTCTCACTTCGTCGGCCAGGCTCACGGCAAAGGGCGGCGTACGGCGACCGCGCGTCCCTACCAGGAAGTTCTGGTGGCGCGCCCGCCCGGTTCCATTCGCGAGAAGGCGCCGATTCTCCGCCGCGCTCTGATCGGAGCAGGGGTCCCGTACACGTGCGCAGGCTGTAAGATTGGCGGCACGTGGCAGGGAAGGCCGCTGACGCTCCATGTCGACCACATCAGTGGAGACTGGCTCGACAATCGAATGGAGAATCTCCGCTTCCTGTGCCTGAATTGCCATTCCCAGACCGAGAATTTCGCGGGCAAGGGAAAGGTGAAAAGGGGTCGTAGCCCAATGGCAGAGGCGCAGTCTTTAGGTGGCTGTTAGTGTGGGTTCGAATCCCACCGGCCCTACATTTTCTCTTTCATGACGTCCTGGTGGGGGCCGGGGCGGCGGTTTCGGGGGCTTCGTCGGTGTCCTCGGTGAAGGAGTCGGGGTCGCCGAAGCGGGATGGTGGGGCGATGCAGAAGAACTCGTCGTCCGAGCGGTAGCAGCCGCCGTCCATGGGTCTCGGCATTCGCAGGCCGTCAGGGGCGCGCCAGCGGTTCTCGTGCTGGAGCCACACGTCGAACCGGTCGTGGTCGTGGTCGGTGGCCGAGGCGACGGTGAGACCGCCGAGCAGGCCGCCGGCGAGCAGGCCCCCGATGGCCGCGGCCGTGATCTGGGTTCGCCTGCGTCGGAAGAAGCTCTCCGAAGGGGCGAGAGGCGGTTCTTCCCAGCTTGAGGCGTTCGACTGGGTGGGTGGGAGGTCGGTGTACGGGCGGTCCGCCTGTTCTCCGTACCTCAGCTGGGCCGGTTCAAGTGGCTCCTGGGTCGGGTCGCGCGGCGCTTCCTCTTCGCCGCGCGACCCGGCGTCTCGATCATGATCCGCCATCACGATCTCCCTTTACTCGCCCACGAAGGGCGCTCCCGATAATGAAGGATGCCAAACTCACCGTAAGCCGCATGTAAGGACGAAGCCATGTAAGACCTGGGTCGTACTCGCACTTCACCCTCCAGGCGGACCAAGGCCGGGCCGGGGCTACATATCGTGATGATGTGTTCGGGAGCGTACGGGCGTGGTCCAGGCGCCACGAGAAGCTGGCCACCGCCGCCGGCGTGGCCCCTCTGGTGCTGTTGTGCGCCCTGCTGGCGGTGCCGTACGCGGTGAACGGCCCCCCGCCGGGCGCCGCGCAGAACGGTCCCGGCGTGGCCGGTTATCTGGCCCTGTCGGCGGCGCTGCTGGCGCCGCTGGCGTGGCGCAGACGGCCGCTGATCTGCTTCGCCGCCGTCGCGCTGATCAGCTTCGGGCAGTGGCTGGCGGGGGTGAGCCCGCTGCCCGCCAACCTCGCGGTGCTGGTGGCGCTCTGGGCGGTGGCCTACCGGTGCTCGTTCCGCTGGGCGCTGGCGGCGGGGCTGGTGGCGGAGCTGGGGGTGTTCCTGGCGCTGGTCCACTGGTCGGATCCGTCGTTCGGGATGTTCTTCAGCGGTTCGGTGTTCGTGGTGACGATCTGGCTGACCGGCCTGTACGCCAACACCCGCAGGCGTTACCTGGAGAGCCTGGAGGAGCGGGCGGAACGGGCCGAACGCGAGCGCGACCAGCAGGCCAGGATGGCCGCCGCGGCCGAGCGGGCCAGGATCGCCAGGGAGCTGCACGACGTCGTGGCCCACAACGTGAGCGTGATCGTGGTGCAGGCCGACGGCGCGGGTTTCGCCATGGACCGCGACCTCGAACAGGCCAGGCTGGCGGTGAAGACCATCTCCAAGACCGGCCGCGCGGCTCTGGCCGAGATGCGCAGGCTGGTGGGGGTGCTGCGGGAGAACGAGGCCGCGGGCACCGACTACACCCCGCAGCCGGGTCTGGGTCAGCTGGAGGAGCTGGTACGCGGCGCGGGCGTGCCCGCCCGGCTGAGCGTCGGCGGGGTGCCGGCCGAGCTGCCCGAGGGCCAGCAGCTGGCGGTCTACCGCATCGTCCAGGAGGCCCTGACGAACGCGCTCAAGCACGGCGGCCCCGGCGTCCGGGCCAGCGTGGAGATCGACTACGGCGGCCCCGAGCTGGTCGTGCGGGTGGTGGACGACGGCCGGGGCGCGGCGGCTCCGGTGAGCTCCGACGGGCACGGCCTGATCGGGATGCGCGAGCGGGCCGGCATGTACGGCGGCGCCGTGTCGGCGGGCCCCCGGCCGGGTGGCGGGTTCGAGGTGCTGGCCAGGTTGCCCATGACGAAGGAGGCGGCGTGATCAGGGTGATGCTGGTGGACGACCAGGAGCTGTTGCGGGCCGGCTTCCGGATGGTGCTGGGCGCGCAGCCGGACATCGAGGTGGTGGCGGAGGCCGCCGACGGCGCCACGGCACTGGAGGTCCTGCGCGGCACCGAGGTGGACGTGGTGCTCATGGACGTGCGCATGCCGTCCATGGACGGGCTGGAGGCGACCAGGCTGATCGACGGGCCCAAGGTGCTCATCCTGACCACGTTCGACCTGGACGAGTACGCCTTCGCGGCGGTCAAGGCGGGCGCGGCCGGTTTCCTGCTGAAGGACGTGCCGCCGGACGACCTGGTCAGCGCGATCAGGACGGTGCACGCGGGCGAGTCGGTGGTCTCGCCCAGCACACTGCGGCGGCTGCTCGACCGCTTCGCCGCGCAGTTGCCCGCCGAGGAGACGGTGGTGCCGGCGGCCGAGCTGACGCCGCGCGAGCGTGAGGTGCTGCTGATGGTGGCGCGCGGCCTGTCCAACATGGAGATCGCGGGCCGGCTGGAGGTGGCGGAGGCGACGGTGAAGACGCATCTGGGGCGGGTGCTGGCCAAGCTGGGGCTGCGGGACCGGGCTCAGGTGGTGGTGTACGCGTACGAGGCGGGTCTGATCGTGCCCTCCCCTCGGCCGAAAGTCTGACCCAGGTCATCTGCCGGCGCAGGTGAAGTCCCTCCTCAGGGCCCATATATCGGGAGATTTCCGCTCCTAGCGTGGGGCGCGTTGCAATTTCGCGTACGAGGAGTGAACGTGACGCTCACCGAGACCCGGCGTCAGGCCCCGCCCGCCGTCGTGGCCACCGATCTGTCCAAGGTGTACGGCTCCGGCGACGCCCGCGTGCACGCCCTGCGCGGCGTGGACGTGTCCTTCGCCACGGGGGCGTTCACCGCCATCATGGGGCCGTCGGGCTCGGGCAAGTCGACGCTCATGCACTGCCTGGCCGGCCTCGACACCGCCACGTCCGGCACCGTGCGCATCGGCGACGTGGAGCTCACGGGGCTGACCGACCGGCAGCTCACGATGCTGCGCCGGGAGCGGATCGGCTTCGTCTTCCAGGCGTTCAACCTGCTGCCCACGCTGACGGCCGAGCAGAACATCCGGCTGCCGCTGGACATCGCCGCCCGCCTGGCCGACCAGGCGCTGTTCGACCGGGTCATCGAGACCGTCGGGCTGAAGGACCGGCTCGGGCACCGGCCGAGCGAGTTGTCCGGCGGTCAGCAGCAGCGGGTGGCGGTGGCCAGGGCGCTGATCAGCAAGCCCGCGGTGATCTTCGCCGACGAGCCGACCGGGAACCTGGACTCGCGCAGCGGCGCCGAGGTCCTGTCGTTCCTGCGCGCGTCCGTGCGCGAGCTGGGCCAGACCATCGTCATGGTCACGCACGACCCGGTGGCGGCCGCGTACGCCGACCGGGTGGTGTTCCTGCGGGACGGCGAGCTCGTCACCGAGGTCACCGCGCCGACGCCGCAGTCCGTCCTGGACACCCTCGTCCGTCTGGAGGCATGAGATGCACCGCGTCGGAAACCCTCGTCCGGCCGGAGGTGTGCGGTGCTGAGGGCCGCGCTGGCCGGGCTGCGCGCGCACCGGCTCAGGCTGCTGCTCACGTCCCTGGCGATCATGCTGGGGGTGGGCTTCATCGCGGGCACGTTCGTGCTGAACGACACCGCCCAGGCCGGCTTCGCGCAGCAGGTGACGGCGGACGCGGACAAGGTGGACGTGGCCGTGCTGCCCGGATCGGCGGGCGGCAGGCTGCCGGAGAAGGTGCTGGACCGGATCCGGGCGCTGCCCGGTGTGACCCGGGCCGAGGGCCTGATCCGCGGCGGCGTGCCCGTGCTGGGCAAGGACGGCAAGACGGTGGGCGACGTGCCCACCACCGCCCTGTCGATCGTCACGGGCCCGCTCGACCGCACGAACGTCGTCGCCGGCACCGGCCCAGGCACCGACGACCAGGCCGCCGTGCTGGACGAGAACACCGCCGCGGCCCAGGGCTTCCGCCTCGGCGACACGATCACCGTGCTGGACCGCAAGGAGACCGCGCATCAGTTCAGGCTGGTCGGCCTGATCGACACCGGCGTGGACCAGACGCTCGGCTACACCGGCGCGGTCGGCTTCACCACGGACGTGGCCCGGCGCATGACCGGCGCGAAGGGGTACGCCGAG
Source organism: Nonomuraea fuscirosea (assembly GCF_035917475.1). Taxonomy (NCBI): domain Bacteria; kingdom Bacillati; phylum Actinomycetota; class Actinomycetes; order Streptosporangiales; family Streptosporangiaceae; genus Nonomuraea; species Nonomuraea fuscirosea. The sequence continues at coordinate 8,261,021 of NZ_CP109074.1, forward strand.
ATCGACGTCGCGGGCGGCGGGCCGGGGCTGAAGGCGGCGGTGGCGGCGGCCGTCGGCGGCGCGTACCAGGTCAGGACGGGCGCGGAGCTGGCCGGCGACCTGGCCAGGGCGGCCGGGACGGAGATCGGCATGCTGACGACGGGGCTGCTGCTGTTCGGCGTCGTGGCGATGCTGGTGGCCGCGCTGGTCATCTACAACACCTTCGCCATCCTCGTCGCCCAGCGGACGCGGGAGATGGCGCTGCTGCGCTGCGTCGGGGCCACGCGGGGGCAGGTGTTCGGCTCGATCGTGCTGGAGTCGGCCGTCGTGGGCGCGCTGGCCTCCGCGCTGGGCCTGCTCATCGGGTACGGCCTGGCCGCGGCCACCCTGGCCGTGCTGCGCGCGTTCGACTCCCCGCTGCCCACGAACGCGGACATCGCGCTCACGCCGGCCACGATCGCGAGCGGCCTGGCCGTCGGCCTGCTGGTCACGGTCGGCGCGGCGCTGCTGCCGGCCAGATCGGCCACGCGGGTGCCGCCGATCGCCGCCCTGCGCGGTCAGAGCGAGGAGCCGGCCTTCCGCGCCGGTCCGGCACGCTGCGTCCTGGCCGCGGTCCTGCTGCTGACGGGGCTCGGCACGACCGGGGCGGGCGCGTTCGTTCTCGTGCCGGGGCAGCAGGTCTCGATGCTCGTCGTCATGGCCGGTGGCGCGCTGACGTTCCTGGGGGTGCTCGTGCTGGGCCCGGTGCTGGTCAGGCCGCTGAGCGCACTGGTGGGCTGGATCCCGCGCCGGCTGTTCGGGGTGCCGGGCCGGCTGGCGGTGGACAACTCGGGCCGCAACCCGAAGCGGGCCGCGACCACCACGGTGGCGCTCACCATCGGGGTGACGCTGATGACGCTGATCTCGGTCGTGACCGCCTCCACCCGGCTGACGATGACGGCCAAGCTGGACGAGCAGTTCCCGATCGACTACCTGCTGGCGAGCCAGCAGCGCGACGCCGTCATCCCGCGCTCGGTGGCGGAGGGGCTGCGCGGCCGGCCGGAGCTGGCGTCCGTGACGCAGATCCGCCAGGCCGACGCGACGGTGTCGGGCCGGAGCACGACCGTCGGGACCTTCAGCGGGCCCGTCGAGCCGTACGTCGTCTCCGGCTCCATGAGCGGTCTCGGCGCGGGCCGGGCCGCGCTGGAGGACTCCTCGGCCGCCCGGCTCGGCGTCGGGGTGGGCGACACGGTGGCGCTGCGGACCGAGCGGGCCGGGACGGTGTCGCTGGAGGTGGTCGCGCTGCTCGACGGCGACCAGTCGTCGCTGCCGCCGGTCACGGTCGCGGAGCGCTCCTTCGACGCCTACTTCGGCGCGGTGCCCGACTCGCTGGTGATGATCGGCATCGGGGACGGGGTGGCGGCCGAGCGGGCCCGCGCGGTGGTGGACGCCGCCGTCGCCGCCTATCCGACCGTGCGGGTGAGCAGTTCGACGGAGGTACGCGGGCAGTTCGACGAGGCCCTCGACATGCTGCTCATGATCATCACGGGGCTGCTCGGGCTGGCGGTGCTGATCTCGCTGCTGGGGATCGCGAACACGCTCTCGCTGTCGGTCCACGAGCGGACCAGGGAGTCGGCCATGCTGCGGGCCCTGGGGCTGACCCGGCCCCAGCTGCGCCGCATGTTGTCCATCGAGGCGCTGGTGCTCGGGCTGGTGGGGGCGCTGGTGGGCGTCGTGCTCGGCGTCGTCTTCGGCTGGGCGGCGATGCGGGCGATGCTGGACGGGGCCCGGCTGGCGGTGCCTGTGACGTCGATCGTGCTGCTCGTGGCGCTGTCGGGGGTGGCGGGCGTGCTGGCGGCGGTGCTTCCGGCCCGGCGCGCGGCGCGGGCGTCGATCGTGGCGTCCCTCGCGGCGGGGTGAGACGGACGAAAGCCCCGTAGTCGAATAAAGCAGAAATATCCGGATAGAAGGCACAGGGAGGTCGGGCGTCTCATGGGGGCGGCGCCCGGCCTCGATCTCACCCTGACCTACGGTGGGAGTCAGCGTGGGGTGCGGCCCGGCCAGAGTTCGGCCACGGTCTCCGGGTCGAGCAGCGGCCTGGCCACCACCTCGCCCGTCGCCCGGTCGATGACCACGCATCCGCCCCCGGCCGTCTCGGGCAGCCTGGCGGGATCGTCGGGCTCCAGGTCACGGATCCAGGCCACGTACCCGCCGTCGAACGCGTACACGCCGACCGGCAGCGGCTCCTCCCGCACACGGGCCCCGTTGAAGTACTCCTCGGCCAGCGCCCTGGCCTCCTCCATGGTCATCGCGCCTCCCCTGTCGTCATCGCGGCCCCTTCCATGGTCATCGCGGCCGGCCCGCGCGGTCGAGGATCACGCAGAACACCCCGGTCACGGTCCGGTACGGCGGCTCGACCGACATGTGACCCCGCTGAGCGTCGATCCAGATCACCTCTCCGTCGAAGTTGACCGCGTTCCAGGCGTGCGAGCCGCCCCCGGGCCAGCGCACCACGATGACCGCGGCGGCTCCGTGGCCCGCGTCCAGCAGACGTCGTTCGATCATCGGGTAGGCGTGCCGCCCCTGGCCCGCGTACTGCAGCCGCTGCCCGGCCCAGCACTCGATCCTGGCCACGCTGCCCCGCTCCCCGGTGAGCGCGGGCCGCCCGATCCGGTCGTACTCGGGCAGCCTCGGCGCGGCCGTCGCGGGCTCGCCGTGCCAGGTGGACAGCACGGCCAGCGCGCAGTCGGCGGCGTTGGAGGCGCGGAACGGGTCGTCGGCGGGCCCGGAGCCGTTGACCAGCCGCACCCATGTGCCGCGCGGGTCGGGGAAGCGGGCTCCCGGCCGCAGCGCGTCGGCCAGGTCCCGTTCCACCTGCGGGTCGGGCTCGGCGAGCCCTCCCGGCACCCCGTACGGGCGGCTGCGGGCCAGGCTGGGCGGACGGTGCGGCAGGTCGAACCAGTCGCAGTCGGGCGGCTCCAGGACCGACAGGGCCTCCCCGCCCTCGGAGCGGCACTCGTGCGGCCCGGTAACGCGCTCATGGGACCCATGGCGACGCTCATAGGGCCCGATCTCAGGCCCGGCGTCGGGCTGGTGGTCGTCGGATGCGGGATGGCGTTCGTCGGGGGCGGGCTCGGCGGCCCGCTCGTAGTCGAGCCACCGCACCCCGTCCGCCACCATCGGGTTGTAGGCCACCCCCGGAAGGGCGCGCGGGACACTCGGCTTGCGCTCGCGGAACACGGCCTGCCTCCTGTCATGCTCGACGAACGATCGTAGAGGCGACACGGAGGCGAGGAGGCGGAGTCGGCGAAATCCTCCGCCCCGATCATCCCGCTTACCTGGGCAAACGCCGCAAACCTCAGCGCACCTGGACGGTGACGGTGTGCCAGCCGGTCGCCCCGTCGGGTGCGGGCGGCGCCGGCTGGTCGGTCTGCGTACGCCCGTGGGCGTCGGTCGCCCGCACCTCAAGCGTGTGCTCCCCCGTCGTCGCATCCCAGTCGATCGACCACTGCCGCCACGTGTCGGGCCCCGGCACGGCGGCCAGCTTCGCCTGCCGCCACTCTCCCCGGTCCACCCGCACCTCGACGGCGTCCACGCCGGTGTGCTGCGCCCAGGCCACGCCGGCGATCGTGGTGCGGCCGGCCTGCAGCGAGTCGCCGTAGCCCGGCACGTCGATGCGCGACTGCGTCTTGATGGGGCCCTTCTCGGACCAGCCTCTGGGCGTCCAGTACGCCTCGTCGGCGTCGAACCTGGTCACCTTGATGTCCACCACCCACTTGGTGGCCGAGACGTATCCATACAGACCGGGCACCACCTGACGCACCGGGAAGCCGTGGTCCACCGGCAGCACCTCGCCGTTCATCGCGACCGCGAACAGCGCGTCGCGGCCGTCCATCACCACGTCGGCCGGGGTGCCGCAGGTGAAGCCGTCGGCCGAGGTGGACAGCAGCATGTCGGCGTTCGAGCGCAGCCCCGCCTGGCGCAGCACGTCGGCCATGCGCACGCCCAGCCAGCGGGCGTTGCCCGCGTAGGGGCCGCCGACCTCGTTGGAGACGCAGGTCAGCGTGACGTCGGCCTCGGTGAGCGGCATCTTCAGCAGGTCGGCGTAGGTGAGCTCGACCGGGCGGTCCACCAGCCCGTGGATGCGCAGACTCCAGTCGTTCGGATCGACCTGGGGCACGACGAGGGCGGTGTCGACGCGGTAGAAGTCACTGTTGGGGGTGACGAACGGCGACAGGCCCCGGATGCCGAGGTCCGTGCCCGCGGGCAGCGGCTTGGCGGGGGTGGCCGGCTTGGGCAGCGCCACGCCCACCCGGGCGGCGTCCACGGCCTGACGCCCGCCGAACTGCCGGCCGAGCAGGGCCGCCGCGCCGGCGACCGCCACTCCTCCCACGGCCCCGGTGATGAGCCGCCGCCGGTCGAACGCGCGCAGCCCGTCACCCGCCCGCATCACGGCGGGCCGCTCCACCACCGGCTCGTCCTCCGGCCGGCCGTCACCGGACACGGGCCCGGCCGCCGGAGCTCCCACCGTGGCGGCGGGGGCCGGAAGCGTGGCGGCCGGGGCGAAGGCGGTGTCCGGGACGTTCGCCGGGATGGGGCCGCCGGACGCGCGGCGTACCAGCCAGGACAACGCCCAGCAGCCGACGGCCACGCCGATCACGGTCGGGACGGCGTCGAGGGGCCCGGCGTCCGGCCGGGTCAGCACCGCGAGGAGCCCGACCACCCCGAACGCGGCCAGCCCCGCGAAGCCGTAGGCGAGCCGGCGGCGGGCCAGCACTCCGATGAGCGCGGCCACGGCGGCGAGCACGACCAGCACCCCGCCGATGAGCACGGCCTTGTCGTTCTCGCCGAACGTCCTGATCGCGAAGTCCTTGAGGGGGGCGGGCGTCAGGTCGACGGCCGCGTCGCCGACGGCTACGACGGGAAACGTCGCAGGCCCGACGAGCCCGGCCGCGAGCTGCGCGATCCCGAGGGCCACGCCTCCGGACACCAGTCCCGCGAGGGCTCCCGCCCAGGCCGGCACCATTACATTCCTCTGCACACTTCCGAAGGTACGTCTCCTGCGGCGACGGACTTCTTACGCGATGGTTACGAGCCGAGCACCTCGCGCACGATCGGCGCCAGCCCGCGGAAGGCCCGGCCCCGATGACTGATCGCGTCCTTCTCCTCCGGCGGCATCTCGGCCGTCGTGCGCTCGTCGCCGTCGGGCACGAAGATCGGGTCGTAGCCGAACCCGTTGGACCCTCGCGGCGTCGTGACGAGGCGGCCCGGCAGCGTGCCTTCCACCACCCGGTGCTCGCCCGACGGAAGCGCGAGCGCGGCGGCGCAGGCGAAGTGGGCGCTCAGCTTGCCGGCCGGCACGTCGGAGATCTGGGCCAGCAGCAGGTCGAGGTTGGCGCGGTCGTCGCCGTGACTTCCGGCCCAGCGGGCGGAGAAGACGCCCGGCATGCCGTTGAGCACGTCGACGCAGAGCCCCGAGTCGTCGGCCACCGCGGGCAGGCCGGACCCTTTGGCCACGGCGTGCGCCTTGAGCAGGGCGTTCTCCTCGAACGTGACCCCGGTCTCGGCGACCTCGCCGATCGCGGGGAACTCCTCCAGCCCGACGACGTCGAACCCGGACAGGATGCGCCGCAGCTCCGCGATCTTGCCCGCGTTGCGGGTGGCCAGCACGATCCTCATGACCCCAGGGCCTCCTGCTGGATCAGGGTCAGCTCCTCGCAGCCGGCCACGGCCAGGTCGAGGAGCCGGTCGAGGGCCGCGCGGTCGAAGGGCGCGCCCTCGGCGGTGCCCTGCACCTCGACGAAGCTGCCTTCGCCGGTCATCACCACGTTCATGTCGGTCTCGGCCGCGACGTCCTCGGTGTAGCAGAGGTCGAGCATCGGCACCGTGCCGACCACGCCGACGGACACGGCCGCGACCGAGCCGATGAGCGGCTCTCCCGGGCACATGCGGCGCTCGCGCATCCAGGCGACCGCGTCGGCGAGCGCGACGTAGGCGCCGGTGATCGCCGCCGTCCGCGTGCCGCCGTCGGCCTGAAGGACGTCGCAGTCGAGCAGAATGGAGTTTTCTCCCAACGCCTTGTAATCGACGCAGGCGCGCAGCGAACGCCCGATCAACCGGGAAATCTCGTGGGTCCGGCCGCCGATTTTGCCGCGGACCGATTCACGATCGTTACGAGTATTGGTCGCTCGCGGCAACATCGCGTATTCGGCCGTAACCCACCCCTGGCCACTGCCTCTGCGCCAGCGCGGCACACTGTCCTGGACCGACGCCGCGCACAACACCCGGGTGCCGCCGAATTCGACCAGCACCGAACCTTCGGCGTGGGTCAGCCATTGCCTGGTGATGGTAATGGGGCGGAGCTGGTCAGGGTTGCGGCCATCCTGTCTGGACATGCAGATCACCCTATCTCCGCGGCACGACACCCTTGACCAAATGTGTCGGTCACATGGATCCTTACGCAATGACAACGGGGGTGTTGCGAAACCCTGACTTCCTCCGATTCCTCAGTTCGCACGTCGCGAACGAACTCGGAGCCAATATTTCCCGCGTGGCACTTCCGCTGGTGGCCGTGCTGGCTCTGCATGCCGGTCCCGCGGAGGTGGGGGTGCTGTCGTCGTTACAGACGGCGGCGTTCCTTCTGCTCGGGCTGCCCGCGGGCGTGTGGGTCGGGCGGATGCGCAAACGCCGGGTGATGATGGTGTCGGACCTGGCGAAGTTCGTGCTGCTCGGCAGCATTCCGGTGGCGTCGGCGCTCGGGCTGCTGACGATCGAGATGATGTTCGTGGTCGCGCTGCTGGCCGGCGTGGCCCAGGTGTTCAACGACGTGGCCGACCAGACGTACCTGCCCGATCTGATCAGCGCCGCGCAGCTGACCGACGGCAACGCCAAGCTGGAGGTGGTCCGCGCGGGGGCGTTCCTGGCCGGGCCCGGCGTGGGGGGCACGCTGGTGCAGCTGCTGAGCGCTCCGCGGACGATGCTGGCCACCGCGCTCGGCGCGCTCGCCTCGGTGCTGCTGCTGTCCACGATCAGGGCGCCGGACAAGCCGCCCGCCGACATCGAGCGCACGCCGCTGCTGCGGGGCATCGGCGAGGGGCTCGCGTACGTGTGGCGCAACCGCCTCTTACGGGCGTTCGTGGCCTCGTCGGCGATCGGCAACATGTGCGTGAGCGGCGTGCTCGCCCTGTCGGTGCTGTTCCTGGCCGAGACCGTCCAGCTGAGCCCCGGCGCCGTCGGGGCGCTGCTCATGTCCGGCGGCATCGGCGGCCTGCTGGGCGGCCTGACCAGCAACTGGGTGGCGCAGCGGGTCGGCAGCGCCAGGATGACCTGGCTGGCCGTCACCGTCGGCGCGCCGTTCGGCCTGCTCCTGCCGATGACGCAGGCCGACTGGCGGGTGGTGTTCTTCGCGCTCACCTCGATCATGATCTCTTGGAGCGCGACACTGATGAACGTCGGCCAGATCACCTACCGCCAGCTGGTCACCCCCGAACAGCTGCTCGGCCGGGTCAACGCCTCGGTGCGGTTCATGACCTGGGGCATCATGCCGCTGGGCGCGCTGATGAGCGGGCTGGTCGCCCAGCAGGTGGGGGTGCGGCAGACCCTGTGGGTGCTCATGGCCGGGCGGCTGCTGGCGTTCGTGCCGCTGCTGTTCTCGCCGCTGCCGCGGATGCGCGAGTTCTCCGAGGCCCGGGCCAGGTCCTGAACGGCCGCTCCGCGACCGGCCTCGGCTTCGCCGCGGCTCGGCTCGGGGGCTTCGCGACTCAGCTCGGGGGCTTCGCGACTCGGCTCGGGGGCTTCGCGACTCAGCTCAGGGGCTTCGCGACTCAGCTCAGGTCGTAGACGACCCCGCTGCGGGCCAGCTCGACCGGGCCGCCGTAGCCGCCGCCGCACGCCTCCTCAAGGACGGTGGCCTGGTCGTTCCAGGGGACGAGGTGGGTCAGCACCAGCTGGCCGACGTCGGCCTTGGCGGCGTGCTCGGCCGCCTGGCGGCCGGTCAGGTGCAGGCCGGTGGGCAGGTCGGGGCCCTCCACGAACGACGCCTCGCACAGCAGCAGGTCGGCGCCGGCCGCCAGCTTGACCAGCTCGTCGGTCTCGCCAGTGTCGCCGGAGTAGGCGACGCTCGTGGTGCCGTTGGCGACGCGGAAGCCGTAGGCCTCGACGGGGTGGTTGACCAGGCCGGCGGTGAGGGTGAACGGCCCGATCTCGAACGCGCCGGGCGTCAGCGTCCGGAACTCGAAGGCGGTCTCCAGGCCGGGCTCGTCCGGCATGCCGTACGCCGCTCCCAGCCGCCGGGGCGCGTCGGCGGGCGCGTAGACGGGGATGAGGGGATACGGCGCTCCCGGCCCGTAGGTGCGGGCCACGTGATAGCCGCAGATGTCGAGGCAGTGGTCGGCGTGCAGGTGGGACAGGCAGATCGCGTCCACGTCGTAGATGCCGACGTGCCGTTGCAACGCACCCAGCGACCCGCTGCCGAGGTCGAGCAGCATCCTGAACCCGTCCGTTTCGAGGAGGTAGCAGGACGCTGGGCTGTCGGGGCCGGGGTAGCTCCCGGAACAACCGACGATGGTCACCTTCATGTGGGCCTCCCGTTATAGGTAGTACCCCCCACTGGTGCGACTTCGACCACGTCGATCTCCGGGCCCAGGAACCGTCGCCCGAGCCGGGCGAAGAGCAGGGAGTCGCCGGTGGCGCGGAAACGGTGCCGGGGGGTGGCTCCGCCGCCGGCCGCCAGGTCGCGGTCGTGCAGGATGCGGTAGACGTCCTTGGCCGTCTCGTCGGCGCTGGAGATCAGCGTGACCCCGTCACCGGCGACGTACGAGATCGCGCCGGTGAGCAGCGGGTAGTGGGTGCAGCCGAGGATGATCGTGTCGCATCCCGCGGCCCTGACGGGCTCGAGATACTCGCGGACGACCTCGATGAGCTCGTCGCTCATCGTCTCTCCCCGCTCGACGTACTCCACCAGGCGTGGGGCGGCCACGCCGGTGAGCTGTACGTCGGGCGCCGCGGTGAAGGCGTCGTGATAGGCCATCGAGGCGATGGTGGCCCTGGTGGCGATCACGCCGACCTTGCCGTTGCGGGTGGCTCGCACCGCGCGCCGGGTGGCCGGCATGATCACCTCGACGACGGGCATGTCGTAGCGCTCGCGCGCGTCGCGCAGCACGGCGGCGCTGGCGCTGTTGCACGCGATCACGAGCATCTTGACGTTCTGCTCGACCAGGTGGTCCATGACCTCCAGTGCGTACGCGCGAAGCTCGGCGATCGGCTTCGGCCCGTACGGCTGGCGAGCCGTGTCGGCCACGTAGGTGATGGACTCGTGAGGCAACTGGTCGATGATCGCCCGGGCGACCGTCAAGCCGCCGACCCCGCTGTCGAAGATCCCAATACTCGCGTCCGGCACGCATAAGAGGGTAGGCGACCTGCACGATCAACACTGCGTAAGAATGCTCACAGGTACGAGCCGTGAGCCTGACGCGGTGTTGTCTTGGTCACATCATGGCCGGTCAGCCCCTGCCCACCCGGGCCAGCTGGCGGGCTTGCGCGACGAGGCGGCCGGTGGAGTCGCGCACCTCGACCTCCTCGTCGAACCAGCCGTCGGAGACCAGCCGGCCGCTGCCGAGCAGGGTGAGCCAGCCGGGCGCGGGCAGGGCGCGCAGGTGCCAGGTGAGGTCCACGGTGGGCGCCCAGCCGCGCGCGCCGGCGGAGAAGACGACAGGTGGGAGCGCGTCGACGGCCAGGGCCAGCACGTACGGGTCGGGGTCCTGGGGCTCGGTCATCCTGAAGTAGGCCCGCGACTCCGGCCGGCCGGAGGGCTCACCCTTGAGCCAGCCGATCGTGGGCGGGTCGAAGCGCAGCTCCATCTGGGCGTTCAACGTCATCCCCGACTCCGGCTTGGGGTCGGGCAGTTTGGCGCACTCGTCAATGTGAGGCATCTCATAAGTTGATTTATCGCTATAAATCGGCTCGACGTCGTTCAGCGTGGCCGTCGTGATCAACCCCTCGATCTGCGCGACGCCGTCCTGCACGAGGGTCGCCCTGGCGAACGCGACCGTCCGGCCCGCTTTGAGCGGCTCGATCCTGACCTGCGCCGGGCCCGCGACCGGCGCCTTGAGGAACTGCGCCGTGGTGCTCACAGGATGCTCGAACGGCGAGGCGTCCACCGCCGCGCGCAGGATCACGGCCATCAGGTAACCGCCGTTGAGCGGGCCGCCGATCGCGTACCCGGGGTCGAGGCACACGTCGTAGGTGTTCCCGTCGACCCTGATCGCCTGTGTGGCCTCGTCGAACTTGGTCATTCCCGCCCGCCTCCAGTCTGGAACCATGTTCTAGAGACTCTAGAGCATTCGCCCATCAGCGCGCCTACCTGCGAAAACATGATTCGGCTGACAACGTTTGATCATGGCAAGTGTCACCGAACTCCTGGGTCAGTCCGTTTGGGACTCCAACGGGGTGTGGGTCGGATTCGTGGTGGACATCCGGGTCGTCAGGCACAGGGGCGAGCTCCAGCAGAGCCACACCGTCTACGGGCTGGTCGTCTCGATGCGGCGGGCGCCGCTGCTGCTCGGCCTCACCCGCGATCGCCAGGGCCGATCGGCCTGGTTCTCCCGGACGCTGGCCCGCATCGTGTACGCGGGATGCACGTTCGTCCCGTGGGAGAACGTCCTGGATTACGGGGACGGAGAGGTCCACATCGACGTGCTGAGGAAAGAACTCAACCGGGTCTAATTTCGACTTCAGCACATTGCAAGCGCCCGTCTAGCAACATCAGCTACCTTCTCTGTGGTCAAAAGTCCACATTGTGAGTTGAGTGATGTCTGCGAACAATCCCCCCTATGGCCAGGATCCTGACCGGACCACGGCGTACAACTGGAACCAGGGGCAGCAGCCGGAGAGCGCGCCGACGGCGCAGTATCCGGGGCAGCCGTACCCGCCGCAGCAGCCGCACCAGCAGCAGCAGTACGGCCAGCAGCAGGCGCAGGGGCAGGGTGCCTACGGGCAGCAGGCGTCCTACGGCCAGCAGCCCTCTTCCGGTAACCAGTACGGCCAGCAGCAGCCCTCTAATGACGCCCAGTACGGCCAGCAGGGCCAGTACGGCGGCCAGCAGGCCCAGGGCGGCGGCTGGCAACAGCAACCGCAGCAAGGCTGGCAGCAGGAACAGAGCGGCTGGCAGCAACAGCAGCAGGGACAGCAGGGCGGCTGGCAGCAGCAGCCCCAGCAGGGCTGGCAGCAGGAACAGGGCTGGCAGCAGCAGGACCAGTACGCCCAGGGCGGCTGGCAGCAGCAGGGCCCCGAGGGCTTCGGCCCGGCCGAGCCCGCCAAGAAGGGCCGCAAGAACTGGGTGATCGCCATCGCCGCGGCGCTCGCGGTGGTGGTTCTGGGCGGCGGCGCGGTGTGGGCCGTGGGCGCCTTCGGCGGCGGCGGCACGCAGCCGAACGACGTCCTGCCCGCCAACTCCATCGCCTACGCCCGGCTCGACCTCGACCCGGCCGCGAACCAGAAGCTGGCGCTGTTCCAGCTGGCCAGGAAGTTCACCGTCACCAAGGACAGCTTCTCCGGTGAGGACCCGCGCAAGGCGCTGTTCGACACGCTCAACTCCGACGGCGACAGCAAGGTCGACTTCGCCAAGGACGTCGACCCGTGGCTGGGCAGCCGGGTCGGCTTCGCGGCCGTGCCCTCCGGCAAGGAGGAGCCCGACTTCGCGGTGGCCATCCAGGTCAAGGACCAGGAGCTGGCCAAGGGCGGCATCGCCAAGCTGATGAAGGGCGAGAAGTACGGCATCGCCTTCCGTGAGGACTACGCGCTGCTGAGCACCACGCAGGCGCTGGCCGACAAGTACGCGCAGGGCGAGGGCAGCCTGTCCGACAACGCCGAGTTCAGCGACGACATGGGCGCCGTCGGCGAGCAGGGCGTGCTGTCGTTCTGGGCCGACATGGGCGGTCTGCTCGACCTGGCCAAGAAGGAGGTCACCACCGACCAGCAGGCGGCGCTCGACATGATCAAGGACGCCAGGTTCGCCGGCGCGCTGCGCTTCGACAGCGCCTACGTCGAGCTGGCCGGTCTCGTCAGGGGCGCCCAGGGCATGACCCCCGAGGGCGACCTGCCCAAGGCGGCCCTCGGCACCCTGCCCGCCACCACGGCCGGCGCGCTGTCGATCTCCGGTCTGGACCAGGTCGTCAAGAAGCAGTGGGCCGAGATCGAGAAGCAGGCCGCGGCGGCCGGCGGCACGCAGATCAAGCAGTTGCTCCAGCAGGCCGAGACCTCGCTGGGGTTGAAGCTGCCCGACGACCTGGCCACGTTCGTGGGCCAGAACCTCACCGTCGCCGTCGACAGCGAGGGCCTCGACAGCGACCAGATCAAGGGCGGCGTGCGCATCGTCACCGACCCGGCCAAGGCGCAGGCCGTGCTCGACAAGGTCACGAACGCGCTGAGCCAGAACGGCCAGGCCGCTCCCCAGATCGCCAAGGTCGCCGGTGACGGCGTCCTCGCGGTGGCGACGACGGACGAGTACGCCAAGAAGCTGGCCGGTGAGGGCACGCTGGGCGACTCGGAGACGTTCCAGACGGCGATCCCGAACGCGGACGACGTGAACTACGCGCTCTTCGTGGACCTGGACAAGGTCGAGAAGCTCTACCTCGCGTCCATGCAGGGCGACGACAAGGCCAACGCGCAGGTGCTGCGGGCGGTCGGCCTGAGCGGCACGCAGAGCGACACCGAGGCGACGTTCTCGCTGCGGCTGCTGTTCAACTGACCTCTTCGTCCGCCTGACGACGAGAGGAGGCGGCCGGTCCTGTCGGACCGGCCGCCTCTTCGCGTTCCGGACGAAGCCGTCTGTCCGGGGAAGCGCGCCTTCGCGAGGATCAGGCCGCCTTCGCGAAGGATCAGGCCGCCTTCGCGAGGGTCAGGCCCAGAGCTGGCCTTCGAGGCGGTCTTCCGCCTCCTCCAGCGTCCCCTCGTACGCGCCCGTGGACAGGTATTTCCAGCCACCGTCGGCCACCACGAACGCGATGTCGGCGCGTTCGCCCGCCTTGACCGCCTTCGCGGCCACGCCCAGCGCCGCGTGCAGCGCGGCCCCGGTGGAGACGCCGGCGAAGATGCCCTCGGTGGCGAGCAGCTCACGGGTGCGCCGCAGCGCGTCGGCCGAGCCCACCGAGAAGCGGGTGGTCAGCACGGACTCGTCGTAGAGCTCGGGGATGAAGCCCTCGTCCACGTTGCGCAGCCCGTACACCAGCTCGCCGTAGCGCGGCTCGGCCGCGACGATGCGCACGCCGGGCACCCGCTCGCGCAGGAACCGCCCGACCCCCATCAGGGTCCCCGTCGTGCCCAGCCCGGCCACGAAGTGGGTGATGGTGGGCAGGTCCTCGAGCAGTTCGGGGCCGGTGCCCTCGTAGTGGGAGCGCCAGTTGGCCGGATTGCCGTACTGGTAGAGCATCACCCACGACGGGTTCTCGGCCGCCAGCCCCTTGGCCACCCGCACGGCCTCGTTGGAGCCGCCCGCCGCGGGCGAGGAGATGATCTCCGCGCCCCACATCCGCAGCAGCTGGCGGCGCTCCTCCGAGGTGTTCTCCGGCATCACGCAGATGAGCTTGTAGCCCTTGAGCTTGGCCGACATGGCCAGCGAGATGCCGGTGTTGCCGCTGGTGGGCTCCAGGATCGTGCAGCCCGGCGTGAGCCGGCCGTCCTTCTCGGCCTCCTGGATCATCCACAGGGCCGGCCTGTCCTTGATCGACCCGGTCGGGTTGCGGTCTTCGAGCTTGGCCCAGACCCGCACGTCGGCGGAGGGCGACAACCTCGGCAGCCCGACCAGGGGCGTGCGGCCGACCGAGTCGATCAGCGAGTCGAACCGCATGTCATCCGCCGGCGACGGCGGGAAGGACGGTCACCGTGTCGCCGTCGGACACCGGCGTGCCGAGGCCGCCGAGGAAGCGCACGTCCTCGTCGTTCAGGTAGACGTTGACGAAGCGGCGCAGCGCGCCCTGGTCGACCAGGCGGTCCTTGATGCCGGGGTGGGCCGACTCGAGGTTGCTGATCAGCTCCTCAAGGGTGGCGCCCTCGGCGTTCACGGCCTTGGCCCCGTCGGTGTAGTCACGCAGGATGGTCGGAATGCGAACCTCGATGGCCATCGCGGTCAGTCTCCTCAGAAAGGTCGTCGTCCCATCGGCATGCAACGCCGACGGCTGGGTGCGGATTCCAGCTCAGGAACAGTCGTAGAGGACGACAACCGGAGTGTGTGCGAACAGGAAGCTCTGCACAGGTCGGGCCATCATGGGAGAAACCTTACCTCTTCCTCCGTGATCACACCTTCTAGGATGCGGTAGGAGCGGAACTCCACCTCGTTCTCGTCCCTCGTGGAGACCAGGACGTAGTGGGCGCCGGGCTCGGAGGCGTACGAGACGTCGGTGCGCGACGGGTAGGCCTCGGTGGCGGTGTGGGAATGGTAGATGACGACGGGCTCCTCGTCCCGGTCGTCCATCTCGCGCCAGACCTTGAACTGCTCCATCGAGTCAAAGCGGTAGAAGGTGGGCGAGCGCTCGGCGTTCTCCATGGGGATGAACCGCTCAGGCACCCCGTTGCGGCCCGCGATGACGCCGCACGCCTCGTCGGGATGGTCGGCCCGCGCATGCGCGACGATCTTGTCCACCAGTTCCTGCGAGATCGACAGCATGCCCGGAAGCTACCAGAGGGCCCGGACCAGGCTGTCCTGGAGGTAGGTCAGCCAGTCGTAGGTGACGTAGGCCGGGTAGCGGGGGTCGTCCTCGGACATCACGGCGACCTCGTCGTGAACCTCCTCCGTCACGTCGAGCTTGGTGCCGAGCGTCAGGCGCAGGTCGTTGAGCGCGCGCAGCCACGCCTGCGCCTCCTCGGGCGTCAGCTCCGCCCGCCCCGCCCTGGCCGTCTCGTGGACGGTCCGCGCGTCGGCCCGCTTGCCGTCGCGCAGCGTCGCCTCGGTGTAGCGGCGGAACTCGGCCGCTTCCTTCTCGTCCTGGTACGCCGACGGGAACAGCCTGGCCAGCACCGGATCGGACGGCACCGCGCTGTCGCCGATGCCGAGCGCCCGTTCCAGCGGGTCCTCGGAGGTCTGCCCCGGCGAAACGATGCCGAGCATCATGGAGACGAGCGAGCGCAGCAGCGAGACCTCCGCCGGCTCGAACACGGTGACGACCGCGCCGTCCTTGCCGCGTGAGAATCCAGAAGTCACCAGTGCCACCTCACTGACCCCGACGCCGGCCGCGACGCGCGCCTCATTTGTTCGAGTCCGGCTGGACCGTCGCCCACAGGCCGTAGGAGTGGAGAATCTGCACATCCCTTTCCATCTCCTCGCGCGTGCCGCTGGACACGACCGCCTTGCCCTTGTGGTGCACGTCCAGCATCAGTTTCTCTGCCTTCTCCTTCGGATAGCCGAAGACCGTTTGGAAGACATAGGTCACGTAGGACATGAGGTTGACCGGGTCGTTCCAGACGATGGTCACCCACGGCAGATCGGGCCGGACGTCCGATGACGGACGCTCGACGGTGATTGGAGCGGTGCTACCCACATCCCCGAGTCTGCCCTATCTGGGCCGTAGTCTTCGAGTCGTGACAATGACCATGAGCACTGCGTTGCTCACAGATCACTATGAGCTGACGATGTTGCAGGCCGCCCTGCGCAGCGGCGCGGCGCACCGGCGCGCGGTTTTCGAGGTGTTCGCGCGCCATCTGCCAGGTGGGCGCCGCTACGGCGTCGTCGCAGGAACGGGACGTGTCCTCGACGAGCTCGAACGCTTCCGTTTCGGTGACGAGGAACTCACCTTTCTGCGAGAGCATCGTGTCGTTGACGACAGCACTCTGGCGTTTCTCGCCGATTACCGGTTTTCCGGGAACGTCTACGGCTACCGCGAGGGCGACGTGTACTTCCCCGCCTCCCCGATCATGGTGGTGGAGGGCACGTTCGCCGAGGCCGTGCTGCTGGAGACGGTCACGCTGTCGATCCTCAACCACGACTGCGCGATCGCCTCCGCCGCGTCCCGCATGACGAACGCGGCCGGCAAACGGCCGCTGATCGAGATGGGCTCGCGGCGCACCCACGAGGCCGCCGCCGTGGCCGCCGCCAGGGCCGCGTACATCGCCGGGTTCGCCTCCACCTCCAACCTGATGGCCGGGCACCTGTACGGCGTGCCCACGGCCGGCACGGCGGCGCACGCGTTCACCCTGCTGCACGACTCGGAGCGGGCCGCGTTCGAGGCCCAGATCGCCACGCTCGGGCCCGAGACGACGCTGCTGGTCGACACGTACGACGTGGCGGAGGCGGTACGCACGGCCGTGGCGCTGGCCGGCCCGAAGCTGGGCGCGGTCCGCATCGACTCGGGCGACCTCGCTGCGGCGGCGCAGGAGGTGCGCGAGCAACTCGACGCGCTCGGCGCCTTCGACACCCGCATCCTGGTCACCTCCGACCTCGACGAGTACGCCATCGCCGCCCTCGCCGCCGCCCCCGTGGACGGCTACGGCGTGGGCACCTCCCTGGTGACCGGCTCGGGCGTGCCGACGGCGGCGCTGGTGTACAAGCTGGTGGCCAGGGAGACGGCCAACGGCAAGCTGGAGGCCGTGGCCAAGCGCTCGGTGGGCAAGCCGTCGCGCGGGGGCCGCAAGGAGGCGTACCGGCTGCTCGACGAGGCGGGCCACGTCGAGACCGAGCTGATCACCACCGGCGGCCTCGTCCCAGAAGGCGGCATCCCCCTCCTGCACGAGCTGGTCCGCGACGGCGAGGTCGTCGGCCGCGAGCCCCTGAACGCCGCCCGCGAACGCCACGCCGCCACCATCGCCGCCCTCCCCCAGGAGGCCCTCCACCTCGGCCGGGGCTACGCGGCCATCCCCACCGAATTCGCCTGACGTATCGTTTTCCCCATGGGCAACGCGCTGATCATCGTGGATGTGCAGAACGACTTCTGCGAAGGCGGGAGCCTGGCCGTGGCCGGGGGCTCCGAGGTGGCGGCGGCGATCACCCGCCACGTGACCGACCACGGCTACGACCACGTCGTGGCGACCCGCGACCACCACGTCTCCCCCGGCGACCACTTCTCCTCCACCCCCGACTACGCCTCCACCTGGCCCGCCCACTGCGTGGCCGGCACGCCCGGCGCGGACTTCCACCCCTCGTTCGACGTGTCCGAAGTCGAGGAGGTCTTCAGCAAGGGCGCCTACAGCGCGGCCTACAGCGGCTTCGAGGCCACGTCGGGCGACGGGGTGCCGCTGGCCGACTGGCTGCGCGAGCGCGGGGTGCGCGAGGTGGACGTGGTGGGCATCGCCACCGACCACTGCGTCCGCGCCACCGCGCTCGACGCCGTCCAGCACGGGCTCGCGGTCAGAGTCCTGCTCGACCTGACGGCCGGGGTGGCGCCGGCCACCACGGAAGCGGCGGTCGCGGAGCTGCAGGCGGCGGGCGCCGTCCTGCACGGCGCCCCCCTCGTGGGCTGATCGAGGGCGGCGGGCTCACAACACTGTGGCCGTAACCCGCAACGCGTCGTCCAACTGGGCGAACACCTCGAAGGCATGCCGCAACCCGGTGATCGACAACACCCGCGCCATGACCCCCTGCACCCCGCCGAGCAGCAGCCTGGTCCCCCTCAACTCGCAGCGCTGCATGATGTCGACCAGTTCGTTCAGCCCCATGGAGTCGCAGAAGGAGACCTCACTCAGATCCAGGATCAGAAACGCTTTGGGAGGAAGGTCCCAGATGCGCTGCAGATGCTCCCTGAAGATCGGCAGCGCGGTGACGTCCAGCTCGCCTTCGAGCCGGACGATGATGGCGTTTCGAGAGAGTCCGGAAGCGACGGTGAGGGTCGACCTTCCGGTGGCCTCGAACGACATGGGAAAAATCCTTCTCTTTGTCGCGAAACGGCTCTCAGAACGGCCAAGGTGGTTGTTGCCGCTTCCACCGAGCTTCTAACAGGAGGCCACTGCTCTGTGTCCAAAAGCACAGAGTCACGCATCGTGACCATCGGCCCGGCGCCAGCCGGGCACCCCCTGAGCAGGGGATTCCCCGTCGCCGGGCCCGTGGCGGGTCAGGCAGTTCCCAGGGTGATCAGATAGGCGACGGCCAGGACGGCGATGATCGTCAGCATGACGCTCGCGCCGCCCACCACGACGATCACGTGCGTACGCCGGAGGAGGGCACGCAGGGCCCCCACCGCCAGCGTGATCAGTACGGTGAGCATGAGAAGGGACAGGTGCCGGGTCTCAAGGGAGGCGGACGTCGCCGCCGAGAGCTGAAGGGCTGGTATGTACATGGTCTTCCCAGTTGCGGAGACGCGCTCAGGCGCGCTTTTGACAGGAACCTTGCCATGCCGGGCACCTGCGCTGATGTGCGCGTCTCGGAAGGTGCCCGCGGGTCTTTCCGCCGGGATGCCGCTCCGGGTGACGTGGCTCATCGCATGTCCGTCGCGAACCACCCCCGCCATATTCAGTAGACTTCAGATGTATTAACTGAAGTTGTCTTTTATTTATGTACCCAGCGCACTGGCCGCCCATTCGCGCACGAAACTAGCGAGCTGCTGGTTAGACTGATGCTCCTGGTCCATTGATTTGCCCATGTCATTCGCGACATGGCGGCCTAGCTGCGATTTCACCCGACGATTCGGCAGTTAGACCGATGTTCACTAGAAATCACTGAAGTTCAACGAATGAGATCACGGCATGAGCGGCGATGATTCGGCGCAGGCCGCGCTGGCGCTCCGCCTGCGCGGGCTCCGCGAGAGCCACTGGCCCGGCCTGCGAATCACCCAGGCCCAGCTTCGCCAGGCGCTCGAGGTCAGCGTGCCGCTGATCTCCTCGTGGGAATCCACCCACGCGATCAAGGTCCCGCCGCTGCACCGCCTGGAGAAGTACGCCACCTTCTTCGCGACCAGACGCTCGATCGCCAACGGGCGCGCCCGCGTGCTGCCGCTCACCGACCTGACGCCGCGCGAGCAGGACGAGCAGCGCGAGCTCTTCGCGGAGCTGACCCGGCTGCGCCAGCTCGCACTCAAGGCCCTGGCCACAGGCGACGGCACCGAGCCTGCATCCGGCCAGGACGTCTTCCGGGACAATCCGTGGCGCTTCCCCGACGGGGAGCCCATCACGATCATCTGCTCGCAGCTCCCCGCGGATCAGCGGACCAAGATCCCGTACACCTCGCCGGACAGCCCCGACTACATCGAGCACTACAAGTACTCCGACCTCGACTCGCTGTTCGAGCTGCACGGCCACCTCAGGGCGGCGAACCCGCGCAGCCTGGTCACGCTGCGTGCCCCCGAGGACTTACGCTCCGACGACTTCACCACGCACCTGGCGCTTCTCGGCGGCGTCGACTACAACCAGGTCACCGCGTCCATGCTGACCCGGATCGAGTTCCCGGTGCGGCAGGTGCCCGACTGGAACGGCGAGCTCGGCCCGTACTTCGAGGTCAACGAAGACGGCGACACGCCGGCCAGACATCACCCGCGCCACACCGGGTCGGGCGCTAATGTGCGACTGCTGGAGGACGTCGCGTTCTTCTACCGAGGAGTCAATCCCGACAACGTGGAACGCACCCTGACCATCTGCAACGGGATGTACGGCAGAGGCGTGTACGGAGTGGTGCGGGCGCTGACCGACGAGCGCTTCCGCGACAGGAACGCGGCCTACCTGCGCGAGCGCTTCGGCGACGCCACCTCCTACAGCATGCTCACCCGGGTCCGGATCGAGGGCCGGGCCGTCGTCACCCCCGACTGGACACTGGACTCCGTACGGCTCCATGAATGGTCGGAGCCCCCTCGTGGCGACTGAGGAGCATCATCACGGCTCCCACCGGGACCTCGCCGACATCCCGGTCACCGATGCGGAAGGCGCCATACCGGACGCCATCATCGTCCCCACCATCCGGCATCCGCAGTGGCTGACGCACGCGATCCGGCTGGCGACCACACTCGGCTGCCCGCTGGTGACCCTGCACAGCCGGGACTGGAGCAAGGCAGCCGCCGCGGCCGCCCAGATGCCACCGGGCGTGCGCTACGTCGCCATCGACCTCGGCCCGGTGGAACAGCTGAACCTGCCGGACTTCGAGACGACGGCGATCGTCAAGGACACCAGGTTCAGGCGGGTGACCGATCTCAGCGCCAAACGCAACATCGGGCTGTTGCTGGCCCATCTCGCAGGCTGGGAGCGCGTCGTCTTCCTCGACGACGACATCGAGGTCGGCGGGCACGAGCAGGTGATGCGGGCCACCGCGCTGCTCGACCGCTACGACGCCGTGGGCATGCACATCGGCGGCTACCCGGACAACTCCGTGGTGTGCCACGCGCACCGGCTCACGGGCGGGCGCCAGGAGTCGTTCGTGGGCGGCGGGGCGCTGGCCGTCGAGACGTTCCGCAATCCCTCGTTCTTCCCGAACGTCTACAACGAGGACTGGTTCTACCTGCTGGACGAGTCCTCGCTGCGCCCGCTGGCGCTGACCGGGGAAGTGCGGCAGCGCGTGTACGACCCCTTCGACCAGCCGATCAGGGCACGTGACCAGGAGTTCGGCGACATACTGGCCGAAGGCGTCTACTGGTTGCTCGACCGCGGGGAGGGTCTGGGACGCGCCGTCGACGTACGCCACTGGGGGGATTTCCTGGCCCGGCGGCGGGCGTTCATCACAGACGTGCTGGGCCGGGTCAGGCGGCTCGGGCCGGGCGCGACCGCCATGGAGAACTCGCTGCTGGCGGCGCTCGGCAGGCTCAACAGCATCGAGCCGGAGTTCTGCGTACGTTATCTCAAGGGCTGGAACGAAGATCGCTACCAGTGGGTCCAGCACCTGCGGAAACACTCGCGGCTCACGGCGAACGTCAGTGACGCGCTGAAATGGCTGGTCAAGGATGGCGCGCAGGCGCTGAACCACAAACTACGCATTTGATTCGCCCCGGCACCAACCGGGAATCTTGACGTCCGTGGAGGCACCTGACATACGCCAAGCCGTCCATGCCGACCTTCCTGCCGTCATCAGCTCGCTCGGACAGGAGACCTACTTCATCGACCGCCTGATCCTCCAGGATGCCGGGCACGGGTTCCTCCTGATCGCCTGGGAGCTGCGCATCGCCCTGGGAGACGTCTACGTCTGGCTCGCCCCCGCCGAAGAGCCCGAACTGCGCACCCACTTACCCGGCGTCGCCCTGCTCACCCACCTGGAGGTCACGCCGGCCCGGCGCAATCAGGGCATCGGCACGGAACTGCTGCGGGCCGCGGAGAGACGACTGTCCGCGATGGGACACGACCAAGTGGCCCTCGGCGTGGGCCTGGACAACCCCGCGGCACTGCGGCTGTACCGGCGCCGCGGATACGAGGAATGGCCGCACGGCAAGGTGGACACCACCCGGACCGAGTACGGCGCCAACGGCGAACGCGAGCTGCGGCCAGAGAAGTGCCGCATCATGGTCAGGCGGCTCGACCGCCACCACGACCGGCCCTGCGCCCGCCATCCAGCCTGACCGCGTCAGGCCCCGACCCGGCCGCACCGCACGCTGACCCGCCCCAAGGACCCGACCCGCCCTGAGCTCCGGCCCACGTCGCCGAACGAACACCGACGCCGGTGCCGCGTCTGGCACCGGCGAATCGGTCTGTGAGCGCCGGGCAGGGCTCAGCGGCGTTGGGTGGCCCAGCGGCGGATCATGGCGATGCGTTCCGTGATCTGCTCCGCCGTCGCCTGGGCGATCGGGGGGCCGCCGCAGGCGCGGCGCAGCTCCGAGTGGATCACCCCGTGCGGTTGGCCCGTGCGGTGGTTCCAGGCGCCCACCAGGCCGTTGAGCTCGCGCCTCAGCTCGGCGATCTGCTCGTGCGGGGCCAGCGTCTCCCGGGGCTCCTCCGGCTGCTTGCGGCGGGCGGCCTGCTGGTCCGACTGCCGTTTGCGAAGCAGGGTCGCCACCTGGTCGGGCTCCAGCAGGCCGGGCAGGCCGATGAAGTCCTCTTCCTCGGCCGAGCCGACCTCCGCGCCGGTGCCGAACTCGCCGCCGTCGAAGAGCACGCGGTCGAAGGTGGCCGTGGTCTCCATCGTCTCGAACGGCAGCTCGTCGCCGAGGACGTCGGGGTTGTCCTTCTGGCGGTTGGCCTGTTCGAGGAGGGTGTCGTCGAGGCCGTCCTCCGGCGGTCGCTTGTTGAGGACGTGGTCGCGCTCGACCTCCATCTCGTTGGCCAGCCCCATGAGGGTGGGCACCGAGGGCAGGAAGACCGAGGCGGTCTCGCCGCGTTTGCGGGCACGCACGAAGCGGCCCACGGCCTGGGCGAAGAAGAGCGGGGTCGAGGTGGAGGTGGCGTAGACGCCCACGCACAGGCGGGGGATGTCGACGCCTTCCGACACCATGCGCACGGCCACCAGCCAGCGATCCTCCGAGGCCGCGAACTGCTTGATCTTCTTGGACGCGCCGGGGTCGTCGGACAGGACGACCGTGGCGCCCTCGCCGGTGATGTTGCGCAGGTGGCGGGCGTAGGCCCGGGCGGTCTCGTGGTCGGTGGCGATCACCAGGCCGCCCGCGTCGGGCACTCCCCTGCGCACCTCGGTCAGGCGGCGGTCGGCCGCCTGCATGACCTGGCGGATCCAGTCGCCTTTCGGGTCGAGCGCGGCCCGCCACGCCTGGGAGAGCTGGTCCTTGGTGAGCGGCGTGCCCAGCGTCGCGGCGATCTCGTCGCCGGCGCGGGTGCGCCACTTCATCTCGCCCGAGTACGCCAGGAAGATGACCGGACGCACGACGCCGTCGTCGAGGGCGGGACCGTAGCCGTAGGAGTAGTCGGCGATGCTGCGCTTGAAGCCCTCCGCGTCCTCCTCGTAGCCGACGAACGGGATCGGGTTGTCGTCGGACCGGAACGGCGTGCCGGTCAGCTGGAGCCGGCGCGCGGCGGGCTCGAACGCCTCGCGCACCCCGTCGCCCCACGACTTGGCGTCGCCCGCGTGGTGGATCTCGTCGAAGATGACCAGCGTCTTGCGGTTTTCGGTGCGCGCCCGGTGCAGGGCCGGATGCATGGCGACCTGCGCGTAGGTGACCGCCACCCCGATGTAGTCGCGCGAGGTCGCGCCCTGGCTGTTCTTGAACTCGGGGTCGATGCCGATGCCGACCTTCCCGGCGGCGTCGGCCCACTGGCGCTTGAGGTGCTCGGTGGGGGTCACGATCGTGATCGCCTTGATCACCCCGTTGGCGAGCAGCTCGCTGGCGATGCGCAGGGCGTAGGTCGTCTTGCCCGCGCCCGGCGTCGCCACGGTGAGGAAGTCACGCGGCTCACGCCGGGAGTAGAGGTCGAACGCCTCCTGCTGCCAGGCGCGCAACTTCGGGGCGGTGCCCCACGCGGCCCGGTCGGGATAGGAAGGCGAAAGGTGGGACGCGGCGAACGTGCTCACCGCATCACCTCTGGGGTTCGTGTGCTTCGCTTTCTCACAGTGACCCAAGAGTAATCGGGCCCACCGACAAGACGTGCCGTGAGCCGGGGATTCTGGCCAAGGTCTTCCTCACGTGCTATGCGGCTTATCGGACGCTCGCCATGACCTCGTCCAACGCCTGTCTGCGGCTCTCGTCCTCGGGTTGCAGCAGTCCGACCAGCAGGACGGAGCGGTCCGTACGAGTGACCAGCATCACTCTGAGGAACGCCGGCCGGTTCACCACGTCCTTGTACTCGGCGCGCAGGGCGCGGGTGTGACCGTCGGCCGTCCGCCGGTCGTCGACGACGCTCACCCGGTCGCCCATGAGCAGCAGCCGGGAGTACAGCTCGGCCGCCTCCGCCGTGGCCTTCCTGACGTCGCCCACCGGGCCCGGCACCGGCCTGGCCATCACGAGCGCGCCCCGCCCGTCGCGCACGACCGAGGTGAAACCCGTGACGGGGGCCACCGCGCCCGTGCTCCAGCCCTGCGGCAACGTCGCCGTCACCCCGGCCTGCGCGTCGCGCATCAGCCCCGTCCGCTCCGGAGGCGCGGTGAGCCGCAGCGCCGCCACCGCCGCGCCCGTCACCAGGCCCGCTCCCGCGATCAACGCGGCCAGCACGACCGCCACGCGCCGCCACATCCGCCCGCCCGCCGGGCTCCCCCTGCGCGGCCCGGGGTCGGCGGGAGAGCCGTGCAGGCGGGCGGAGGGGGGCAGGTCCTCCCATGCCTCTCCTCGCCCGCGGTCGGGCTCTCTGGGGACGGCTCCGCGGATCCTGGGGCCCCATGCGGGCTCCTCAGGCTCCCCCTGGTCCAGATCCAGCGGATGCCCCCGGCTCCCCCACCGGCCATCATGATCCGGCCCGGCGTCCATCCGCCCCCAGCGAGGGTCATGACCGTTCGCACCGTCCCGCCCCCAGCCAGGGTCATGACCGTTCGCATCGTCCCGGCCCCAGCCAGGGTCATGACCGTTCGCATCGTCCCGCTGCAACCCAGGGTCATGGCCGCTCGCGTCGTCCCGCCCCCCTCGGGGCTCGGGTTCGGCGAGATCGTCCCGCCCCCACCGGACGTCACGACCTGCGGGATCGTCCCGCCCCCAGCGGGAGTCTCGCTCGGCGGGAGCATCCCGCTCCCGGCCCGGGTCCGGGTCCGCCGGGGGTTCGGGTCGCCGGGCGGGCTGCTGGTACGGCCGCTCGCGCCGGCCGAAGGCCGGTGGCGGGTCGGGTGGCGGGTCGGGCGGGTCGGGCGGGCGGCCCCGGCCGCCCTCGTCCCGCGTCCGAGGCTGTTCCGGTACGTACGGCGCCGCCCCGGCAGCGTGCCTGGGACCCGCCCGCCCCCGCGGCACCCCTTCGTCCCGATCCGCGTCGCCCCGCGCGGACGCCGAGTCCTCTGGAGGAGTACGGCGATGTCCGGGCCCCGGTTCAGGGGGCCAGACACGGTGATCATCCTCCATGGCACCTCCTTGCCCGCTGTCCTATCACTCCTGGCGACGACGCTCAGGCGAACAGTGACGGGTGTGACGGGAGGTGCGGAATTCAGCGGGTGCGACCGGCCAGCACGCTGCCGGTCACCGCGATGACCCCCATGAGGCAGGAGATGACCAGGAACCCGGTGGCGATCTGGGACGAGGAGTGCCCGATGACGTTCACCAGCGCTCCGCCGATGCCGATCGACAGCGCGGAGCCGAGCTGGTCGGACACCGACAGCGCGGCCGAGTTGGCCCCCTGCTCGTGGACCGGCGACTGCTTCATCGCCGTGACGCTGACCGTGGTCAGGCCGAAGCCCATGCCGAAGCCGGCCACGATCCAGGCGGGCACCGCGATCCATCCGGTGACCCCGGGAAGCACGGAGAGCAGGCACAGCACGATCCCCGTGGCCACGCCCGCGGCGCCCAGCCTGATCCGCTGGTGCGCGTGGCCTGAGCCCTTGCTCTGGATGTAGGCCCCCGCCGACCAGCCCAGGGCTCCGGTCGTGAGCGCGACCCCCGCGGACGTGGTGTCGAAGGACTTCACCTCCTGCAGCGCGAGGGGGATGAAGGCGTTCACGCCGAAGAAGGAGGCCGAGAAGAACCCGCGCATGACGATCGTCGTGGGCAGCCCCCGCGCGAAGCGCAGCGCCCTGGGCGGCAGCAGCCGGTACAGGCCCCAGAGCAGCAGCGCCAGCCCGGCAACCGTCTCCAGACTCCCCGGCACCAGGTCGCGGTGCAGCCGGTCCACGCCGTGCAGCAGCAGCCCGGCGCCGCCGGCGGTACAGGTGGCGGCCAGGGTCATCGCCACCGGCCTGGACCGGGGCCCGGTGCCGGGCTGGGGCGCGTCGGCCTCGGCGGCCGAGCCCTTGCGCAGCGCCGGTACGAGCATCACCAGGGCGGGGATGACCAGCGGGATGATCCCGTAGAAGACGTAACGCCAGCCCCAGTGCTGTCCGACGAACCCGGCCACGGACGGACCCACCATGGCGGGCACCACCCAGGCGGCGGAGACGGAGGCGAACGCCTTCGGCCGCACGTCCACCGCGTACACGCGGGCGATCATCACGTACAGCGCCACGATGGAGGCGCCGGCGCCGAGTCCCTGCACGGCCCGCGCGGCCAGGAACATCCCGGCGGTGGTCGCCGCCCCGGCCAGGGCCATGCCGATGACGAACAGCACCACCCCGGCCAGGAACGGCACCGGATATCCGCGCCGGTCCGACCACAGGCCGGCCACCACGTTCATGAACAGGCTGGCGATGAGGAAGGCGGAGAAGCTGAGCCCGTACAGGTCGAGGGCGTCCAGTTCGTCGGCGATGGCCGGCATGACGACCCCGACCGACATGCCCTCGAACGCGATCAGCGTGACGACCAGCAGGATGCCGAGGCTGGCCGTGCGGTACTCGGGGCCGAAGAGACCCGTGGATCTGTGGGGAGCGTCGAGTGCCTTTGGTGCTGTCACCTGCACATCGTAATTTGTCGGAAATACTAGGTGTCGGCGGTGTCCCGGTAGGCGGCCCACATCTCGTGCATCCGGTTCGCCTGTCCCTGGGTGAACTCCCACATGCACCGGTCGTGGGCGTAGTCCATGTAGTTGTGGGCCGGATCCTTGCCCTCGTGGGCGGTGCAGGTGTCCTTGTCCAGCGGGCACGCCTCGGTCGGGCGGGCCTCGCGGGGCGTGTCGTCGATGCCGTCGCCCGGTTCCTTGCAGCCGTTCTCGAAGGTGTGGAAGAGCCCGAGCCAGTGGCCGATCTCGTGCACCCCGGTGAAGCCCCGGTTGTAGTCGGCCATCGCGCCGCCGGGCAGGCTGCGCCAGTCGATCACGACGCCGTCGAGGCGGGGGGAGCCGGCGTACCAGTACGGGTAGCTGGCGAAGCCCAGCATGAGCTCGCTGAGCTGGGCGACGTAGAGGTTGAGCGTGCCCGCCCCGCCCTCGTGCAGGGCCTGCTTCATGGCCTTCTCGTGGCCGATGGGGTCGGCGAACCAGGAGGCGTTCTCCTCGACGGAGATGATGTCGAGGCGGAAGCGCACGCCGGTGTCGACGCCGCCGAACTTGCCGGCGTACGCGGAGTTGAGCGTGTCGATCTGGGCCCTGACCGCCTCGTCGGACACCTTCCGTTCGGGACCCTTGGTGAGGACGTGCACGCGCGTGGGCACGGTGATCTGGCTCGGCGGCGTGATCCCCGCGAGCCGCTCGCCGAGCTCGGCGAGAACCTTGGCCACGTCCTCCGGCTTGGGCGAACGCGGCCCGGGCGTGCGGGACGCGGGCGCGCGTTCGGCACACCCGTCGGCCGTCATGGATCCAGCCGCAGGAACGGTCCCGACGGCGGCAGTCAGAGGGGCGCCCGGCCACGGCGGCCGGATGGCCCCGGCCACGAGCAGGCATGCCGAGACGACAGCGGTCGTGCGCCGGGCCATGCGAACCCCCTACGATTTGAGCCGGTCTGGCTACAGACCGTAACTCTCCGTAAGGGGATTACCGCTCAGCAACACTCACTGCTTGTCGTCGCCGCCCTCGCCGCCACCCGGCGGCAGGCCCTCGTAGATCTCCTTGCATTCCGGGCAGACCGGATATTTCTTGGGATCGCGGCTGGGCACCCAGATTTTGCCGCAGAGAGCGCGGATGGGCGTGCCGGTCACCATGCTCTCGGTGATCTTGTTCCTGTCCGCGTAGTGGGCGAACCGCTCGTGATCGCCGTCGCCGTGCGACGTCCGCGGAGTGGTCTCCTGCTCTGGGAGGATCTTCGTGCTCACCCCACGAGTTTATGCCCGCCCGCGACCCCGGAACACGAAACGGCCCCCGCCACGGGGGCGGGGGCCGCGACATCGAACACAGGCCGGAGCACAGGCCGGAGCACAGCGCCACCGACGGCTCCGAGCGCTGGTCAGAGCACGGATCCGCCGGTCAGCGCACGGGTCCCGCGGACAGGCTCCGGCACCGGTCAGCCCACGTGGACCGCGGCGCCCTCGGTCTTCCGGCCGGCCTTGACGAACAGCGTGAGCAGCGCCGTCAGCACCGCGATGCCGGTGCTCACCAGGAAGGCGAGGTGCATGCCGTCCATGAACGAGTTGTGCAGCGCGTCGGCGACCTGCTGCGGCACCCCGGGAGGCGCCTGGCCGAACGCGGCGATCTTCTCCAGCGCCGTCATCTGCTCGGCCGGGATCGCCTGCGCCGCCGGGCCGAGGTAGCCGGGCAGCCTGCTGGAGATCTCACCGGCCATCACCGCGCCCAGGATCGCCGTGCCGAGCGCGCCGCCGACCTGCATGGCCGACTGCTGCACGCCACCCGCGACCCCGCTCAGCTCCACCGGCGCGTTGCCCACGATGATCTCCGTGGCGCCCACGAAGACCGGCGACAGGCCGAAGGCGAGCAGCACGAACGGGATGGCGCTGGCCATGAACGAGGCGTCGATGCTGAGCTGCGACATGAGGAACATCGAGAACGCGGTGATCAGCAGACCCGCGGCCATCGTGATCTTCGGCCCGAGCTTGCCGAGCAGCATGCCCGCCAGCGGCGAGGCGACGATCATGCCGGCGCTCATCGGCAGCATGCGCAGGCCGGCGTCCAGCGGGCTGAGCCCGTGGACCCCCTGGAAGAAGAAGCCCAGGAAGAACATCGCGCCGAACATGGCGAAGGCCACCATCATCATCAGGAAAGTGCCGATGGAGATGGACGGGTTGGCGAACAGCGACAGCGGCACCAGCGGCTGCCTGGCCCGGCTCTGCCAGAAGATGAACGCGGCCATGAGCACCACGAAGGCGCCGATGAAGGTCAGGGTCGTGCTGTCGCCCCAGCCCCACTCGGGAGCCTTGATGATCGTCCAGACCAGTGAGAACATCGCGCCGGACAGCAGCAGCACGCCGAGCCAGTCGATGCGCGCCAGCGTCTGCGAGCGGTTCTCCTTGATCAGGAAGATGCCGAGGACGAGCGCGATCACGCCGACGGGCGCGTTGATGAAGAAGACCGACTCCCAGCCCCTGCTCTCGACCAGCAGCCCGCCCACGATCGGGCCGGCGGCGCTGGACAGGCCGATGATCGCGCCCCAGGCCCCCATCGCCTGGTTCAGCTTCTCGCCCGGGAACGCTCCACGCAGCAGCGCCAGGGCGGCGGGCTGGAGCAGGGCGCCGAACAGGCCCTGCAGCACGCGCAGGCCGATCAGGGCGCCGGCCGGCGTCGCACCGGGAATGATCTCGGCCAGGTCGGCGCTGAAGCCGATGCCCACCGAGGAGATGGCGAAGCCCCCCACACCGATGAGAAACACGCGCTTGTGCCCGAACAGGTCGCCGAGCTTGCCCGCGGTGATCAGGAAGACCGCCAGCGCCAGCAGGTAACCGCTGGTCACCCACTGCAGATCGGAGAGCGTGGCCTTCAGGTCCACCTGGATGACCGGGTTGGCGATGCCCACCACGGTTCCGTCGAGCATCACCATGATGACGCCCAGGCTGACCGCCAGCAGCACCAGCCACGGGTTGCCCCCGGTCCCCGTCTTCGCCGGGCCGGGCGATGACGGTGCGTCGACCGCCTTCGCTTGAGCCATGAGTCCCCCTCAAACATGCCGCCCCACACCGGGGCATAAGTCTCGTAAGCCTCGGTAATCTATGGCAGAGCATGACATATGACAAACGACCTTCAACAGTCGCCCCATGACTTATGGCACACTGTGACAACATGGTTTCGAGGGAGTGACGGTGGGGCTACGAGAACGCAAGAAGGAGAAGACGCGCCTGGCGATCATGGACGCCGCGCTCGAGCTCTTCCTCGAACAAGGATACGAGTCGACCACCGTGGAGCAGATCGCGGGTGCGGTCGAGATCTCCCCCCGCACGTTCTTCCGCTACTTCACCAACAAGGATCACCTGGCGATGTGGTTCCACGACCACGGCGAGGAGATCATGCTGGAGACGCTGGCGGAGCGCCCGGCGGACGAGCCGCCGTTCACGGCCCTGATGCACGCGCTGCGCGCGGTCCTGACCGACGTGCAGAGTTCAACGCCGGACGACGCGAGCAGGTTCCTGAAGTTGCGGAAGTTGCTGGACGGCAATCCGCACCTGGTCGGCAAGTCGGTGGCCAGGGGCGCGCGGACGGAGCGGCGCCTGGCCGAGGTGATCGCCGCGCGCCGGGGCGTGGATCCCGACGAGGACCAGCTCACGCACCTGATCGTGGCGTTCGCCATGTCCACCATGCGCGTCGGCTTCGAGTGCCCGCGCCGCGACGGCACGATGGAGGAGATCCAGCGGCGGATGGCCGAGAGCATCGAGCTGGCCGAGCGCTGCCTGCGGCCCGGCTGGGACCTGCAGCACTGAGCCCGACGACCCGGTCGGAGTGGCGGACGGTCAGTTGAGGGTCGGGTCGTCCGGGCAGGTCGCCACGAACGCCAGCTCACCGCGCTGACGCCGCAGCACGTGCCGCCACAGCGCGGACGGGTCGGCGTGGAAGGTGTCGCCGACCTCGGAGTCGACGACATACCAGGCGCCCTCGGCTATCTCGCTCTCCAGTTGCCCCGACGTCCACCCCGCGTACCCCGCGAAGATGCGCATCTGCGCGATCTCCCCTTGCAGGATCTCCGGCGGCGCGTCCAGGTCGACCGTCCCCAGGCGGGCCACCGCGTCGGTGCCCGCGTGCAGCCGGCGCCAGCCGAGCGGCTCCTCGCCGCTCGGGACGGCGGCCAGCGCGAGCGCGCTGTCGGTCTGCACGGGACCGCCCTCGAACAACACCGGCGGCCCGGTGATCAGCGGGTCCCATACGGGCAGCACCTGCGTCACCGATATGTCGCTCGGCCTGTTGAGGACGACGCCGAGGGTGCCGCCGTCGTGGTCGTGTTCGAGGATCAGCACGACGCTACGCCGGAAGTTGGGGTCGTCGAGGAGTGGCGTCGCCACCAGCAACCCGCCGACGTAGATCGCTTCCGCCATACATCCATCATGAAGTACCTGCGGGGGTGCGCGCTCCCCCCGGCGGCCGATGTTACTTTTCGTGCCCGCTTGGGCACTTTATGTAGCGAAGATCGTGTCCGGGGGAAGCACCATGCGCATCGGTTTCCGTCTCGTCCTGGCCGCCCTGCCGGTGGGCGCCGTCCTGCTCCTTCCGGCCGCGGCCGAGGCGTGGCCGCTGCCGGACTCCGGCGACCCGTTCACGATGACGGTCGACGACGTGGGCTGCCGCTCGGGCCGGGCGTCCGTCAGGCTGCACAACCAGACCCGCCAGCTCGTACGCTTCGACCTCAAGGCCGACGGCGTCAGCATGGCCAGCGGCTCCATCCCGGCCAGGAAGACCGTCGTCCGGCAGATCCCCGTGAACAAGGGCAGCAGATCCGAGATCGAGGCCTACTCGGTCAGCGAGCACCAGCCGGAAACGCTGATCGACTCCAGCCACGTCGAGAACGACTGCCCCTGGGGCCACCACCGGCACGGCGGCCGGCTGCCCTACACCGGACCGCCCGCCGACCTGATGGGCAAGCTCGCCACGGCGGGCGGGCTCGTGGTCATGGGCGGGATCCTGTGGTGGTACGGCTCGATCTGGCCCCGTTCATCCATGTGAGCCCCCGAAACGCTCATCCCGGCGCGCCGCCCGTCACCAGAGCGCCCGTCACGAAGGCGCCCGCCCTGGCGGCGGCCAGCGTGCGCGCCACCGACCACTCGGCGGCCTCGGCCGTCACCGGCTCCCTGGTGATCATCAGCCGGTAGTAGAGCGGGGCCGCGATCGCCCGGATCACCTCGCCACCGTCGGTGCCCACCGGCAGCTCGCCCCGGGCCACGGCCAGGTCCACGACGCTGGTCCACTCCTCGATGCGGCGCAGGTAGAAGGTGCGCAGCGCGAGAGAGGCCTGCTCGTCGCAGGTGGCGGCGGCGATGACCGCCTGGAAGGTGGCCCCGAGGCGCCCGTCGTTGAGCGCCTCGACCACGGCGAGCGCGTTGACGCGCAGGTCACTTTCGATGCCGCCCGTGTCGGCGTGGGGCGAGGACTGGTTGGCCAGCTCGGTCATGAGGTCGGCCACCAGGCCGGGGGTGCTCCCCCAGCGCCGGTAGACCGTCGTCTTGCCGACGCCGGCCCTGGCCGCCACCTGGTCCATGGTCAGCCCATGGAACCCGTGCTCGACCAGCTCGTCCTGGGTGGCCTCCAGGACGGCCGCGCGTACTCTCGCGGTGCGGCCCCCAGGCCGCACGGTTCCCGCAATACGGGAAGGTTGTTCCATTTAGTCCCCTCTTTGCCGGCAATCCATGGGAAATTGGTGCCTTTAGCGGGAAGTCCTCGATCAAGAGACGCACCCGGCGCCGGTGCGGTTCCCGCGCGACATGGAGTGCGCGGGTGCGCGTGGCGGCCCCGGGTTTCCCGCGCACACGGCAGATCCCGGGCCGGCGTACAGACTCAAGCACCAGTGTTCGGCAATACCGAACGATTCGCTGCTAGTGTCGTCGGCGTGGGAGACACGATTCAGTCGGTGGAACGGGCCGCCGCCATCCTGCGGCTGCTCGCCTCCGGCCCCCGGCAGCTCGGCGTCGCCGAGCTGGCCAGGGCGCTGGGCCTGCCGAAAGGGACGCTGCACGGCATCCTGCGCACGCTGGTCCACGTCGGGTTCGTCGAACAGGACGACACCACGGGCAAGTACCGGCTCGGCGCCACGCTGCTCCACCTCGGCAGCAGCTACCTCGACGTCAACGAGCTACGCACCCGCTCCATCAACTGGGCCGACGCACTGGCCGGGCGCAGCAGGGAGAGCGCCTGGATCGGCACCCCGCACGAGGGCCACGTCCTGGTGATCCACCACGTGTTCCGCCCCGACGACAGCATGCAGACGCTGCAGGTGGGCACCTATCTGCCGCTCCACGCCAGCGCGCTGGGCAAGGTGCTGCTCGCCTACGACCCGTACGGCGAGTCGATCATCCCGCCGCTGCAGGCCCACACCAAGCGCACGCTCACCGACCCCGCGCGGCTGGAGGCGGAGCTCGCCCAGGTCAGGGCGCGCGGCTGGGCCGCCGAGATGGAGGAGCTGACGGAGGGCGAGGTGGCCATCGCCGCCCCGATCAGGGACGCGCGCGGCCTGGCGGTGGGCGCCATCGGCATCCGCGGCGCCGTCGAACGGCTCGCCCCCGGCGGTGACCTGCACATGGAGTTCGTCTCCTACGTACGCGACGCCGCCCGCGCCATCACCCGTGACCTCGCCCGATGACACTTGAACAGCCACCTCCTTCCACATACGATTCGTTCGGCATTGTCGAACCACGAGCACTAGCGAGGAACCCAGTGCCTCGACCGCACTACGTCGCAGCCATCGACCAGGGCACCACGTCCAGCCGGTGCATCGTCTTCGACCAGGCCGGCAACATCATCAGCGTCGCCCAGCGCGAGCACCGCCAGATCTTCCCCAGGCCGGGCTGGGTCGAGCACGACGCCACCGAGATCTGGCAGAACGTCGAGGCCGTGCTGGCCGAGGCGGTGAGCGGCGCCGGCCTGGAGGACGGCCAGATCGCCGCGCTGGGCATCACCAACCAGCGCGAGACCACGGTGTTGTGGGAGCGCGCCACCGGCCGCCCCGTCCGCCCGGCGATCGTCTGGCAGGACACCCGCACCGACGCGCTCACGCACGCGCTGGCCGAGCACGCGAGCCTGTTCAGGGAGAAGGCCGGGCTGCCTCTGGCCACCTACTTCTCCGGGCCCAAGATCCGCTGGCTGCTGGACCAGGACCCCGGCCTGCGTGAGCGGGCCGAGCGCGGCGAGGTGCTGTTCGGCACGATGGACAGCTGGCTGCTGTGGAATCTCACCGGGCGGCACCTGACCGACGTGACCAACGCCAGCCGCACGATGCTGATGAACATCCACACGCTCGAATGGGACGACGACCTCCTGGCCGCGATGGGCGTGCCGCGCGCCATGCTGCCCGAGATCCGCCCCTCCGCCGAGGTCTACGGCCACACCCGGGACGGCGTCCCCGTGGCCTCCGCGCTCGGCGACCAGCAGGCGGCGCTGTTCGGGCAGACCTGCTTCGCGCCCGGCGAGACCAAGAGCACCTACGGCTCGGGCAGCTTCCTGCTGATGAACACCGGTCAGGAGCCGGTCGTGTCCAAGCACGGCCTGCTGACCACGGTCGGCTACCGGATCGGCGACGGCCCGGCCACGTACGCGCTGGAGGGCGCCATCGCGGTCACCGGCTCCCTCGTGCAGTGGCTGCGCGACAACCTCGGCCTGATCTCCAGCGCGGCCGAGATCGAGACCCTGGCCAAGACGGTCGACGACAACGGCGGCTGCTACTTCGTACCGGCGTTCTCGGGGTTGTTCGCGCCGCACTGGCGCTCGGACGCGCGCGGCGTGATCGCCGGGCTGACCGGGTTCGTGAACAAGGGGCACATCGCCCGCGCCGTGCTGGAGGCCACCGCGTGGCAGACCCGCGAGGTCGTCGACGCGATGAACGCCGACTCCGGGCTCGACCTGACCACGCTGCGCGCCGACGGCGGCATGACCGCCGACAACCTGCTCATGCAGACGCTGGCCGACGTGCTGGCCGTGCCGGTGATCCGGCCGATGGTGGCCGAGACCACCGCGCTCGGCGCCGCCTACGCCGCGGGCCTGGCCACCGGCTACTGGCCCGACCTCGACAGCCTGCGCGCCAACTGGCACAAGGCCGCCGAGTGGCGCCCCGCGATCGACGAGGCGGCCCGCGAGCGCGAATACCGCAACTGGAAGAAGGCCGTGGCCCGGACCCTCGACTGGGTCGAGCAATAGGAGTATGGCAATGACGACCGCGATCGGCACCGACCGGGCCGAGATCCGCCACGAGCTGTCCACCACCGGCTACGACCTGCTGGTCATCGGCGGTGGCATCCTGGGCACGTCGGTCACGTGGATGGCCGCCCAGGCGGGGCTGCGGGTGGCGATGGTCGACTCGGGCGACTTCGCCGGCGCCACCTCCAGCGCCTCCTCCAAGCTGGTCCACGGCGGCCTGCGTTACCTGCAGACCGGCAACGTGAAGCTGGTGGCCGAGAACCATCGCGAGCGCCGCGCCCTGGCCGGCGACATCGCCCCGCACCTGGTCAAACCGCTGACGTTCCTGGTGCCGATCTACAAGGGCGGGCCGCACGGGGCCGCCAAGCTGGGCGCCGGCGTGTTCCTGTACTCGGCCCTGTCCGTGTTCGGCGACGGCATGGGCAAGGTGATCACGCCGCATCAGGCGCTGGCCAAGGTGCCCGCGCTGCGTACCGAGGGGCTGCGCGCCGCCGCCGTCTACGGCGACCACCAGATGAACGACAGCCGCGTCGCCGTCATGACCGTGCGCGCCGCCGTGGACGCGGGCGCCACCGTGCTCAACCACGCCGAGGTCGTCGGGCTGCGGACGACCGGCGGCAGCGTCACCGGCGCCGACCTGCGCGACCGGCTCGGCGGCGCCGAGTTCGGCGTCTCCGCCCGCCTCGTCCTGAACGCCACCGGTCCCTGGGTCGACCACCTGCGTCGCATGGAGGACCCGGACGCGGCCCCCAGCATCCGGCTGTCCAAGGGCGCCCACCTGGTCATGCGCCGGCACGAGCCGTGGAAGGCCGCGCTGACCACGCCGATCGACAAGTACCGGGTGTCGTTCGCGATCCCGTGGGAGGACCACCTGCTGCTCGGGACCACGGACGAGGCGTACGAGGGCGATCCTGGCCTGGTCGGCGCCACCGAGGCCGACATCTCCCAGATCCTCGACGAGGCGGGGCATTCCGTCCGCGACTCCCAGCTCCGCCGCGAGGACATCACCTACTCCTTCGCCGGCCTGCGCGTCCTGCCCGGCGGGCCAGGGGAGGTCACGGCGGCCAAGCGGGAGACGGTGCTGACCCGGGGCGCGGGCGGCATGTTGTCGGTGGCCGGCGGCAAGTGGACGACGTACCGCCACATCGGCAGGCACGTCTTCGACACCCTCGCCCACCTGCCCGGACGTCCCCTGGGCGACGACCTGGCCGACATCCTGCCCGCCGTGCCGCTGCCCGGCCTGGCCAGCCCCGACGCGGTGGCCATGCGGCTCTGGACCGACCGCGACCCGAGCGCGCGCATGGATCCGCTGGTGGCCCGGCACCTGGCCTCGCACTACGGCTCGATCGCGTTCGACCTGGCCCGGCTCATCCGCGAGGACCCCGCGCTCGGCGAGCGCATCCACCCGGACGGGCCGGACATCTGGGCCCAGGTGGTCTACGCCCGCGACCACGAGTGGGCGGCCACGGTGGACGACGTCGTACGCCGCCGCACGACCCTCACCGTACGTGGCCTGGACACCCCCGAAATCCGGACCAGGATCGCCGGCCTGCTCACCTGAGCCCGGGGAAGGGGGAGGGCATGGGTACTCCGATCAACCAGGCTTTGCTCCGCCACTTCACCGACCTGCGTGACGGCGACCACGGCGACGCCGTCACGCGGGAGGACAAGGAACGCGTGTTCGCCAGAACCGTCGAACTGCTGGACCCGGTGGCCCGCCAGGTCCTCGATGAGGCCAACGCCGACCTGCTGCTCGGCACCGGGGAGGTGGTCGCGAGCGGGCTCACCAGGTCGCACGAGGGCGGCCTCAACGCCATGTGGTCACTGACCTGGCACGAGCAGCGCCAGTGCGGCGCGCAGCCGATCGCGGTCGTCGCCCACTACGGCTGCGACTTCCACCACCCACACCTACGGGGCAACACGGTAGGCGACTGGCCCCTCAACGTCTTCTCGGAGGCGGACGCGACCGGCCAGCTCGACACCATGCGCGTGATCGCCGCGGCCGACGCCCACAACCTGGTCTTCCAGGAGAGCTACCGCGTCATACCGGCGATCACCACACGAACCACAACGCCGTAGCGGGTGCCGCGAACCTCGCCATTGCCGGGCTTGCCGGCATTGCCGTAGCCAGTGCCGGGGGTTGACCCCGTAACCGGCCCACGATGCGCCGTAGCGGCGGCCCGCCGTGTGCGGGTCTAGAAGCGTCCCCCTGGAGGCCGCGAGCCCCGCACGACGGTTGGAGTGCCGCCGGCACCGCCGTAAAAGATGATGAATTCAGGCTTCGGTGAAGCCGCGCGCGCGGCCGCCGGCGGATTCGCGAACGGCTGCGGCGACGGCGGTGGCCACGTCGGGGTGGAAGACGCTGGGGACGATGTAGTTGGGACCCAGCTCCTCCGGCGTGACGACGGCGGCCAGCGCGCCGGCGGCGGCCAGCAGCATCTCCTGCGTCACCCCGCCCGCCTGCGCGTCCAGCAGCCCCCTGAACACCCCGGGGAAGGCCAGCACGTTGTTGATCTGGTTGGGGTAGTCGGAGCGGCCCGTGGCGACCACCGCGGCGTGCTCGCGGGCGTCGTCGGGCGACACCTCCGGCTCCGGGTTGGCCAGCGCGAACACCACCGCGTCCTTGGCCATCGCCGCGATGTCGTCGCCGGTGAGGATGCCGGGCGCGGACACGCCCACGAAGACGTCGGCGTCCTTGACGGCTCCGCGCAGGTCGCCCGCGTAGCCTTCGGCGTTGGTGTGCTCAGCGATCCACAGCAGCGACTCGTCGAGGTCGTCGCGGCCCTTGTGCACGGCCCCGAGGTAGTCGCACACGATCACGTTGCGCGCCCCGGCGGCCAGCAGCAGCCGCAGCACCGCGTTGCCGGCCGCGCCCGCGCCCGCCATGGTGATCTTGACGTTCTCGATGTTCTTGTCGACGACCCGCAGCGCGTTGGTGAGCGCGGCCAGCACGCAGATCGCGGTGCCGTGCTGGTCGTCGTGGAAGACCGGGATGTCGAGCAGCTCGCGCAGCCGCCGCTCGACCTCGAAGCAGCGCGGCGCGCCGATGTCCTCCAGGTTGATGCCGCCGAAGCCGGGCGCGATCACCTGCACGGTGCGCACGATCTCGTCGACGTCCTGGGTGTCGAGGCAGATCGGCCAGGCGTCGATGCCCGCGAACCGCTTGAACAGCGCCGCCTTGCCCTCCATGACGGGCAGCGCCGCCTCGGGCCCGATGTTGCCCAGCCCCAGCACGGCGGAGCCGTCGGTGACGACCGCCACGGTGTTGCGCTTGATGGTCAGCCGCCGCGCGTCCTCCTTGTTGCGCGCGATCGCCATCGACACGCGCGCCACGCCCGGGGTGTAGGCCATGGACAGCTCGTCGCGGTTGCGCAGCGGCACCTTGGAGACCATCTCGATCTTGCCGCCGAGGTGCATGAGGAAGGTGCGGTCGGACACCTTGTGGATGACGACGCCCTCGACCGCCTCCAGCTGGTCGACGATGGCCTGCGCGTGGTCGGTGTCCCTCGCGGCGCACGTCACGTCGATGCGGAGCTTCTCATGCCCGGCATTGGTGACGTCGAGGGCGGTCACCACACCCCCGGCCGACTCTACGGCGTGGGTGAGCTGGCTGACGGCCTTGCCGCCGGCCGGCACCTCGAGACGCACGGTGATGGAGTACGACACACTCGGGACGGTCGCCACGTCAATCGCTCCTTCGGGACTGACCAAGAATCCCTCCCATGTTAGGGGGAGTTGGGTCAATCGAGTGCCTCGGCGGCGAGGACGATGAGCTCGGCGCAGGTCGCGACCGGAATCGTGGTGCTGTCGAGCACGAGCTGGTAGTGGCAGGGGTCGGCGGGGTCGGCCCGGTAGAAGTGGCGCACGTAGGCGGTCCTGGCCCGGTCGTTGTCCTCGACGATGCGGCGGGCCTCGCGTTCGCCGACCTCGCTCATCGTGGCCACCTGCCGGATCCTGCGCCTGGCGGGCGCGTCGAGCCGGACGTGCAGCGCGCCGGGATGGCCGGCCAGGACCATCGCCCCGCCCCGGCCCAGGAAGACGCCGCCCTGGTCGCGGGCCATGTCCTTGAGCATGCGCTCGGTACGGCGGACGAACTCCTCGGGGGCGAGCGGCATCGCGCCGGGAACGTACATGTCGACGCCGCCGAACGTGACGGTCGGCAGGCGCATCGCCCCGGAGAACAGCCGGCTCAGGCCGTGATCGGCCCGGTCGTCGTGGGCCAGGGCCTCTTCGATGGTGCAGCCCAGCTCTTGCGCCACGGCGCTGGGGATGGCTCGGTCGACGAACGGCACGCCGAGCCGCTCGGCCACGGCCGGGCCGATCTGGTTCCCGGCCGTGCCGTAAGTGGCGGATATGGTGACGACCCGCATATCCCCAGGTTAGAACAGGGCGCTCGCCAATGCTCTACGTGCTTTCGCCAAAGATGGGTCTTCCGCCGGCAACGCGTCGAAAAGTCCGAGCAAATGGCGCCGCACCCGGTCGCGCTCGTCACCCGAGGTGCGCTTGACCACGGCGATGACCCGGTTGAACGCCTCGTCCACCGAACCGGACAACATCTCCAGGTCGGCCGCGAGCAACTGGGCGTCGATGTCGGCCGGGTCCTCCATACGACGCTGCACCTCGGCGGGGTCGACCTCGGACGTGCGCTTGATCAGGTTGACGCCGGCCAGGCCCATCTTGGCGTCCTCGTTTCCGGGCGCGCGCGCCAGCAGCCGCTGGTAGGCCTCGATCGCCGCGTCGAAGTCGCCGTGCTCGATGGCCTGCTCGGCCGCGACGAGGTCGGGGTCGACGGGCGGCCCCGCCGGCTCCTCGGCCGCGTCGCCGGGCTCGGCCGGCGGCCGGGCGCCGGGGTTGGCCTGGTAGAACTGCTCGACGGCGCCCATCAGCTCGTCGAGCCAGCGCCGCACCTCCTGCTCGGGCAGCACCTGCTGGAAGCCGGTGACCGCCTGGCCCTGGAAGATCGCCAGCACCGTCGGCACGGCCTGCACCCGCAGCGCCTGCGCGATCTGCGGGCTGGCGTCGACGTTGACCTTGGCCAGGATCGCCTTGCCGCCGAGGTCGCCGACGACCTTCTCCAGCACGGGGCTGAGCTGGGCGCTGCCCGGCGCCCTGGGAGACCAGAGGTCGAGCACGACCGGCACGGTCATCGACCGGTCGATCACGTCCGTCGTGAAC
The DNA here is from genome assembly GCF_035917475.1 of Nonomuraea fuscirosea. NCBI lineage: Bacteria > Bacillati > Actinomycetota > Actinomycetes > Streptosporangiales > Streptosporangiaceae > Nonomuraea > Nonomuraea fuscirosea. The sequence continues at coordinate 8,300,702 of NZ_CP109074.1, forward strand.
GTCTCCTCGGTCACGTCGACGACAGAAGCCGACGAGGCCGCCTGGGGACCTGCCGCCTCCCGCCGGGTCTGCGCCTCCAGTGCCTGCTTGCGCGCGCCCAGGTCCACTGCTCCGTAGAGTGACCCGGGCCTAGAGAAGTCCGCCATGCCCTTCATCTTGCCGCATGACCGAGGCTGGGAAGTCACCAGCCGCCACCCGTAGCGTGCGCAACTGGTCGAACATGTGCTGGAGTTCGTCCTCGGCGTACATCGTCAGGCCGAACTCGGCGGCCATGAGGTCGGCGGTGGCGCGGCGCACGACGTCCTCACCCGCGGCGGTGATCTCGGCGAGCACGCCGCGGCCGTCGCGGGGATTGGGCAGCCGGCGGACGAACCCTGACTTCTCCAGCCTGTCCACCGTGTTCGTGACGCTCGTGGGATGAACCATCAGTCGCTCCCCGATCTTGGACAGCGGCAGCGCGCCCGTCTTGCTGAAGGTCAACAGAACGAGTGCCTCGTATCTGGCGAAGGTCAAGTCGTACGGCTTCAGGAGCGAGTCAAGTTGCGACAGCAGGATCTGGTGCGCTCTCATGACCGAGGTCACGGCGGCCATGGCGGCCGACGGCCCGAAGTGGGCGCGCCAGCTCTCGGCGGCGCGGTCGATGGGGTCGAACGACAGGTTGAGCGGCTTCTGCTGCGACACAGCGCTACGGTAGCGCGCCCCTCGTCCCGGTTCGTCGGGTCACCCTCCGCGACAGGACCCTTCGCTTGACCAAGAATCCGGACATCAATCATCACGCTCAGTTATGGTTCTCCTACGTATGGTGACGCGGAAGCCAAGTCCATGGGCCTGTGGGGACCGGCCGGGACCGAGCGCCTCCGCCTCGCCAAGGGGCACGGGGGGTGCGCTTGATGAACGTCAACGGGGAAACGGGTGCGTGAGCACGCGGGCGTTTCACGAGAGGAGCTGAAGCAGAGCGCGGCCGTCACGGTTGCCGTGCTGCTGGCTGTCGGCCTGGTCGCCGCGTGGAACGTCCTGATACCCGGGGTAGACGCGTGGGAGAACATCGTGGCCGCGGTCATCGGCTCGCTCCGGCTGACCGGGCCCGTGGCGGCGGCCTTCGCCGCCTGGGTGGCGCTGCGCAAGCGGCGCGCGCTGCGCGGCCGTTCGCTCACGACCTGGCGGGCGCTCAAGGCGCCGCTGGCGATCGTGATGGTGGTGCTGGGGTCGTTCGCGGCCACGGTGCTGGTGCTGGCCGTCAAGACGGTGCTCACCGACCAGGCCGGCCGGCTGAGCCTGTCCGGGCTGGGGATGGGCATGGCGGGGCTGGCCCTGTACTCGGTGATCGGGTGGGTGGCCGGGTGGGTGCTGCCGCGGCCGTACACGCCGCCGATCGCGGGCCTGGCCTGCTACGGGCTGTTCACCTGGCTGGCCGACGACCGCGGCTGGGCCGACCGGCTGGCGCCGGGGACGGGCGAGCCGTACGACCTGTTCCAGGGCTGGAACGGCGCGCCGTTCTTCGACCAGACGATCTGGCTGCTCGGCATCACGGCGGCGCTGCTGCTCGGCTGGGCGGCGCTGGTGACCAGGCAGGCCCTGGTGCTGGCGTGCGCGCTGCTGTCGGTGCTGGCCGCCGCCATGGGCGTGTCGCGGGTGCTGGCGCAGCCGAAGCCGGCCGCGGCCGTGGACATCGCCTACAGCTGCCAGGAGTGGCCGATCACGGTGTGCGTGCATCCGGGGATGCGGGCGGGGCTGACCGAGCTGGGGGCGGCGTTCACGCAGATCGCCTCCCGGCTGGCCGGGACTCCCGCCGCGTTCACGCGGGTGGAGCAGCGTCCGCTGGACGACGCGCTGAAGCCGGCGAACGGGCTGGCGCCCGTGCACGTGCCCGACCTGTCGGCGGGGTTCGCCGAGGAGGCCGCGTACGAGTACATCGAGGCCCTGTCCCCCAGGTGCCAGAGCACGGTCGCGGAGGGATACCGGCAGATCGTGGTGGCCTGGCTGCGCGGTGAGCCGCTGCCCGGCACGCCGCTGGCCGAGCACCAGTACGCGACGTCGTGGTTCTCCTCCCTGAGCGAGCCCCAGCGCAGGGAGTGGCTGCGCATGTTCTACAGCGACTTCCAGGGCTGCCGGCTGTCGAGCACGCACTTCGGCGGCGGCCCCGGGCACGCGCAGGTCGCGCCGTCCGCGCGGCCCACCCCCGAGTCGAGCCACGCCTACCCCGTCTATCCGGGGCCCAGCGGCACCGCGACGGTCGGCTCGGCGTCGAGCGCTCCCGGGACCGTAACCACGCCGGACGCGCCTCAGGTCAGCTGGACGCCGGACGCCCCGGCCGCCGGCTGGGCCTCGTCGCAGCCGGCGGGAGCCTGGACGCCCGACACGTCAGGGGAGGGCTGGCCGGTGCACGCTTCCGAGGCGTCCGCGGGCGTCGCGCCCGGATCGGGCGCCTACCGTCAGGCGTCGCCGGTGTCGGATACCTCTCCCCGGACCGCCCCGGTTTCGGGCACGGGTTCGGGCGCAGGTTCGGGCACGGGTTCGGGCACGGGTTCCGCGCCGGTATCGGCCCCGGCCCCGGTGTCGGCGCCGGTCGCAGAACCCGTGTCGGCGCCGGTGGAGGGGCCCGCGGCCGCGCCGGCGCGGGTCCCCGAGGAGGAGCCGGCCACGGATCAGGCCGGCTGAGGATCGAAGATGTCACCGAAGAGCTGGCACTGATGATCGCCGAACGGGTAGTCATGCTCGCATGACGACTTCGCGAACGACGCTGCCCGAGGCGAGCCCCGGGCGGCGTCGCCGATGGCGATATGTGGCGGGCCTGCTGGTCCTCGCCGTGTTATTGGTGGTCGGCGGCCGCCTGGCCTGGTCCTGGCTCAACCCGCTCGGCGAGCGGAGCATCGACCGCAGCCAGCCGGTGCTGCTGCAGTCCATCAAGGACATGAGCAGGTTCGAGGCCGCGACCGGCACCTTCCAGGTGGTCGTGGACCTGGAGAAGGACGCCAACTTCCTGCCCGACGCGGTCAAGGGCACGCGCACGCTGTTCGTCGGCGCGGGCGGGGTCGACGCCTACGTCGACTTCTCCGCCATCGCGGCCGACGGCGTGACGGTGTCGCAGGACCGTACCGAGGCCACCATCCGCCTGCCGCGCGCCCAGTTGGAGAAGCCCAACCTCGACAACAGCCGCTCGTACGTGTTCGCGCAGCAGCGCGGCCTGCTCGACCGGGTCCAGGACTTCCTGTCCGGCTCGCCGGGTGACCAGCGGGAGCTCTATCTGCTGGCCGAGAAGAAGATCACCGAGGCGGCGGTGGCGAGCGACCTGCGGGCCAGGGCGGACGCCAACACCAAGGCGATGCTCACGGGCATGCTCAAGTCGCTCGGCTTCTCGAAGGTGACGGTCAAGTTCACCGACGAGGCTTAGCCGCCTCACCCATGCCTTAGGGAGGCGGTGAGCCGTCCTAGGTATCTCCTGAGCGTGCCCGTGCCGAGAGATAAGGCATCCGCCCGATGTGTCATCAGGGGCCTTAGGCCGAGTCTTGAGAGTGCGGGAAAACGAACAAGGAGAACACCGTGAACGCCGAACTCGAATACAGCATCATGCAGCACCACGCCTCCGAGCTGCGGCAGGCCGCCGCGGAGCACCGCCGCGCCCGTCAGGCGCGCAGGGGCGACCCGGCCGAGCGCCGTCACCGCTCGGTCATCGCCCGGCTCTTCGCCTCATGACCGCCCACAAGCAGCCCGGCCGCAACCTCCCTCGCGGCCGGGCTGAGGCGCCTCCTTAGGGGCGTCGGCGCTCGCGACCCGAATTCCTGGTCAGGTCGCGGTGCCACATGCACGAAGCCCCGGTCCATTCCTGGTTGGGCCGGGGCATCGTGCTGTCTTCAGGCCGCATGAACGTCCTCCCATGGCGTCGGGCCTGTCCGGTCGTGGGATTTCGCTTGTGGGGCCTGGTCGCCGGGGTGATGATGCCCGTATGCGCAAGCAGATGCTGGTCTGGGGCGGGGCCGTGGTCGCGGTGGCCGCCGTCGTGGCGCTGGCCGTCCACCTCGCCCGGGTGGGGCTGGACGACGCCGACAAGCTGGCCAGTGTGATCGGGCTGTTCGTGGCGCTGGCCGGGCTGGGCGTCTCGATCCGCGGGCTGACCGGCGGGCGGCGAGGCGACGACCCGTCCACACCACCACCGCCCGCGCCGGACGTCGCGGCCTCGGGATCGGACGCGTCGGCGCCCGTACCGGATGGCGCGACGTCGCAGCCGGACGTGCAGGCGGCGCAGCCGGACGGGTCGGCGCCCGAGCCCGGCGTCTCGGCGCCGGGGGCGAGGTCGGTCGCCGTCGGCGGCGACAACTCGGGGATCATCAGCACGGGCGACGGTACGACCAACGTGCAGATGCGCGCGGAGGCGTCGGGGCAAGGCCGCGTCTACCAGGCGGGCGGCGACCAGACGATCAACGAGAAGTAGGGCCGCGCGCGTCACGACCCAGGACGCCGGGAAGTGCCACCGCGCGTCAGGACTTGGGGACGCTGATGAGCAGGGCGTCGCCCTGACCGCCGCCGCCGCACAGCCCCGCCGCGCCCAGGCCGCCGCCCCGGCGCCTGAGCTCGTACGCCAGCGTCAGCACGATCCGCGCACCCGACGCCCCGATGGGGTGCCCCAGGGCGATGCCGCCGCCGTTGACGTTGACGATGTCCAGCGGCACGCCGAGCTCCTTGGCCGACTGGACGACCACGCTGGCGAAGGCCTCGTTGATCTCCACCAGGTCGAGGTCACCGGCCGTGACGCCCTGCTTGGCCATGGCCTGCTTGATGGCGTTGGCCGGCTGGGACTGCAGGGAGGCGTCGGGCCCGGCCACGTTGCCGTGGCGGCCGATCTCGGCCAGCCAGGGCAGGCCCAGCTCCTCGGCCTTGGCCCTGGACATGACGACCACCGCGCAGGCGCCGTCGGAGATCTGGGAGGCCGAGCCGGCCGTGATGGTGCCGTCGGCGGCGAAGGCGGGGCGCAGCTTGGCGAGGGTCTGCGCGGTCGTGTCGCCGCGTACGCCCTCGTCCTCCTTGACGATCACCGGCTCGCCGCGCCGCTGCGGGATCTGCACCGGGACGATCTCGTCCTCGAAGACGCCGTTCTTCATGGCCGCGGCGGCGAGCTGGTGGGAGCGGGCCGACAGGGAGTCCTGCTCCTCGCGGCCGATGCCGAGCCGGGTGTTGTGCCGCTCGGTGGACTCCCCCATCGCGCACTGGTCGAACGCGCAGAACAGGCCGTCGTGGGCCATCGAGTCGACGACCTGGGAGCCGCCGTACTTGACTCCCTTGCGCAGTCCTGGCAGCAGGTGGGGGGCGTTGGTCATGGACTCCATGCCGCCGGCCACCACGATGTCGAACTCGCCCGCCCTGATGAGCTGGTCGGCCAGGGCGATGGCGTCGAGGCCCGACAGGCACACCTTGTTGATGGTGACGGACGGGACCGTCATCGGGATGCCGGCGTTGACGGCGGCCTGGCGGGAGGGGATCTGCCCGGCTCCGGCCTGGAGGACCTGGCCCATGATGACGTATTCGACCGATTCGGGCGCGACCCCGGCACGTTCCAGAGCGGCCTTGATGGCGACGCCGCCGAGCTCGACGGCCGACAGTCCGGACAGGGAGCCGAGCAGTTTGCCGATGGGGGTGCGAGCTCCGGCGACGATGACGGAACTGGACATGACAACGGCCTCCTGTGCTCGCGCGTCCGGTCTTTGACACCATACCCACGAGTACGCCGTCGCTCGCCATGGAGGTAGGCCACACATGTTCATGCGGATCGACCACATCGGGATCGCCTGCCGCGATCTCGAGGAGAAGATCGAGCTCTTCTCGAGGACGTTCGAGCTGACGGTCGTGGCCCGGGAGGTGAACGAGGAGCAGGGCGTCAAGGAGGCCATGCTGCACATCGCCGACGGCGACGGTGGGGGCTCCTACATTCAGCTCCTTGAGCCTCTCTCCGACGACTCACCTGTGGGAAAATTTCTGGCTAAGCGGGGCGAGGGCGTCCATCATGTGGCGTTCGGGGTGCCCGATGTCGCGGAGGCCATGACCACGATCGGCGAGAAAGGTGTGAGGCTGCTGGACGAGCGCCCCCGGCACGGGTCGATGGGCTCGCGGATCGCGTTTCTGCACCCCAAGGATGTAGGCGGAATGCTGACCGAGCTAGTCGAAGCCCCCAAACCCTGACAAATCACCACAAAACGCAAAAAGCGTTCATATGTAACTAGTCACGCAGAAAGTTGGACGGGGCTTCGCACGCGGCACCAGCGGAGTACGCTTGACCTTCCACCGGACATGGGGCCTGCCGAGAGGCACAGGCTCCTGGTACGGATGCCCCGAACCCCCCGTCCGGCCCGTGTAGCCGTCTCGACAACCCAGGATCGAGCCTCCATGCAGTCCGACATCGACGCCCAGCTCAACAACTTCTTCGAGGACGCCCCAGCCCGCGAGTTCGACGTGGTGCTCCGTGGTTACGACCGGCACCAGGTCCATGATCATCTCAAGCAGCTCGACGGGGAGCTGCGGCAGGCCCGCGAGCAGGTCGTCGGCCTCCAGCGTGATCTGTCCGACTCCCAGCGCCAGTTGCAGGAGCAGGAGCGCCCCACCTACTCCGGTCTCGGCGCCCGGATCGAGCAGTTGCTCCGGCTGGCCGAGGAACAGGCGACCGAGCTCGTCCAGGCCGCCAGGTCCGAGGCCAACGAGATCAAGGCCGCGGCCAAGGTCGAGGCCGCCGACCTGCGCGCCGCCGCCGAGGCCGAGGCCGCCGAGAAGCGTGCCCAGGCCACCCGCGAGAGCGACGAGATGCGCACGAGCGCCGAGCGGGACGCCGAGGACATCCGCTCGACCGCCCGCCGCGAGGCCGACGAGCTCACCAACACGACCGAGCGCGAGGCCGCCAAGCTGCGCGCCACGGCCGATCACGAGGTGGCCGAGAAGCGCGCCGACGCCGAGCGCGAGATCGCCAAGCTCCGCACCACCACCGAGCGCGAGGTCGCGCAGCTGCGCGCCTCGACCAAGCGCGAGCGCGACGAGGTGCTGACGACGGCCAAGCGTCAGGCCGACGAGATGCGCGCGCAGGCGCAGCGGGTGCTGGAGGAGTCGGAGGCCAAGCGGGCGCAGGACGAGGCGGAGTTCGAGATCCAGCTCGCCGCCCGCCGCGAGGAGGCCGAGCGCCAGGAGGCCGAGCGCCACGCCACCGCGCAGGCCGCCACGCAGAAGCTGGTCGCCGAGGCCGAGCAGCGCGCCGCCACGGCCGAGTCGCGGGCCACGAAGGCCACGCAGCAGGCCGAGCAGACCCGCCGCGAGGCCGACCTGCACGCCAAGCAGCTCGTCGCCAACGCCCGCAAGAGCTCCGAGACGATCGTGGCCGAGGCCAAGTCGAGCGCGGAGACCATCGTCACCGAGGCGAAGAACGAAGCCGAGCGCACCCGTACGGCGATGCAGCGCCAGGTCGACGAGCTCACCCGCCAGCGCGACAGCATCACCAGCCACCTGGCTCAGCTCCGCCAGCTCCTCGGCGGCGCCGCCCTGCCGGGCATGGAGCCGGAGCCCGCGGTCGCCGCGGCCGCGCCGAAGCCCGCGCTCGCCGCACCCACGCCCGAGCCTCCGGCTCCGGCGCCCGCACAGGCCGCCACGCCGGCACCCAAGGTGACGGCCGCCAAGTCCGAGGACGACTCGGAGTGGTGGCAGGAGTAACGCCGACGGACACGCACGGGGGCTGAAAGACGGCTGAGAGAGCCTGGCGATCGAATGGTCGCTAGGCTCTCTCTTTGCCGCCGGGCATGTACGAACCGATTCCGGTCCGTCATCCTCTGTCGTCGACCCCCTTGGAGTCCCCTTGTCCGCAGACGTCGAGTCCACGGCCGAGCAGGAAAAGACCGAGCTCCCCCAGCCGCCCGAGGACAGCGCGCCGGAGGACAGGGCGCCGGAGGAACAGCCGGCCGCGGAACCGGCGCCCAGGCGGGCGGTCAAGGGCGAGGAGGGCGGGCAGCCGTACGGACTGCCCGGCAAGCCGTTCGCCCGCGGCCCGTTCCTGTTCGGCCTGGTCGGCGGGCTGGGCGTGCTGACCGCGATCGCGATCGCGCAGATGGTGGTCGCCTCGCTGAGCACGATCGTGCTGGTCGTGGTGGCCATGTTCCTGGCCGTCGGGCTCAACCCGGCCGTCGAGTCCCTGCAGCGCAGAGGGGTGACCAGGCGGGGCGCGATCACGATCGTGTTCGCCGGGGTCATCGTCGCGTTCGTGCTGTTCGGGCTGGCCATCGTGCCGCCGGTGAGCAAGCAGCTCACGGAGTTCGTCAACGCGGTGCCCGGCTACATCACCGAGCTGAGCAATCATCCGACGCTGCGCCAGCTCGACGCCGACTACCAGATCCTCCCGCAGCTGCGTACGTTCGTGACGAGCACGCTCGGGCCGTCACTGGCGACCGGCATCATGGGCGCGGGGCTGGTGGTGCTCAACGGCGTGTTCACCACGGTGACGCTGCTGGTGCTCATGCTGTACTTCCTCGGCTCGCTGCACACGATCAAGGACTACCTGCTCAAGCTGGTCCCGGCCTCGCGCCGGCCCCGTACCCGGGCGATCAGTGAGGAGATCCTCGGCGGCATCGGCGGCTACGTGGCGGGCAACGTGCTGATCTCCGTCATCGCGGGCGTGCTGACCTGGATCTTCCTGTCGATCGCCGGTGTCCAGTACGCGCTCGCGCTTGCTCTCGTGGTCGCGCTGACGGACCTGATCCCGCTGGTGGGCGCCACGATCGGCGCGGTGCTCGTGACCGGCGTGGCGCTGCTGGAGTCGCTGCCCGCCGGGATCGCGTGCGCGATCTTCTTCGTGATCTACCAGCAGATCGAGAACTACTTCATCTATCCCAGGGTGATGAAACGCTCGGTGGACGTGACTCCGGCGGTGACCGTGATCGCCGCGCTGTTCGGCGGCGCGCTGCTCGGCATCGTGGGCGCCCTGCTGGCCATCCCGGTGGCGGCGGCGATCTCGCTGATCATCCGCGAGATCGTGCTGCCACGCCAGGACCACGCCTGAAGCTTCTCCCCGCCCAGAACCCCCGCGCTCAGCGCCCGAGCCTCGCGATGACGTGTGTGCCCCCGCGCTCAGCGCCCGAACCTGCGCTCTGTCCGCACCTGCGCTCTGTCCGCGCCGCCCCCGCCGGGCCTCGCGTTCAGCGTCCGGGGCCGGTGGCGCCCAGCTCGGTGCGCAGGAACTCGGTCACCGCCGCGTTGAACGCCTCCGGCTGCTCGACCGCGCTGAGGTGGCCGGCTTTGGGGATGATCTCCAGCTTGCCCTCGGGCACCGCCCGTACCATGGCGTCGGCGTCGGCGGGCGGTGAGAGCTCGTCCTCCTCGCCCACGATGATCAGCAGCGGGACCTTGAGCGCGCTCAGCGTCTCGAACGAGTCGGGACGCGCGGCCATGGCCCGTTGCGCCCAGGCCACCGCGCCCGGCGGGGCCGACTGCACCAGCCCCTTGACCCGGCCGAACACCATGGCCCGCCGCTCCTTGGTGGTCTGGCCGATGAGCGCCGGAAGCACCTCGCTGACCAGCACGTCGCTGCCCTCCGACAGCACGGCCCGCGCGATGCGTTCCCTGTTGTCCCTGGCCGGCGGCGGGTCGGGAGTGGCCTTGGTGTCGGCCAGGATCACGCCGAGCACCCGGTCGGGGTGCCGGCGGCAGAAGGCCATGGTCACGTAGCCGCCCATCGACAGCCCGCCGACCACCGCCCTGTCGATGCCCTCCTCGTCGAGCAGCCTGGCGACGTCGTCGGCCATCAGGTCGATCGACGGATCATCCTCGCCCAGCCGCGACCCGCCGAAGCCGCGCAGGTCAGGAGTGATGACCCGGCAGACCCTGGCCAGCCCTTCCCGCTGGGCCAGCCACATGGCCGACGAGAGCGGGAACGCGTGAAGCAGCACAACCGGGAGCCCGGTCCCGGCAGATCTCGTGTAGAGCTGCACGGACCACACGGTAACGCGGTTCACGGGAACAATCACTCAATGACGTATGCCGATATCCCCCGACAGTCCTGACCGCTTCTCCGATAACGCATCCCCGAAGCCCCGCCCCGAAAATGCCGGGGACATATACAACATTGCCTGACCTGGCATTTCCGCGCACAATCCAGACACGGATCCAGACCCGGATACCGAGCACCCCCGAGGTGACGAGCATGGCAGGCACCGCAACCACAGGCACCCATCCCGCCCTCCCCGACGCCACCAACGGCGCCTTCCTGCTTCAGGCGCTGAGCGCGGCGAACGCCCACCGCGCCGCGCACGGCGTGCCGCCCCTGGTGATGGACCCGCTGCTGGTCGAGTACGCCAAGACCAGGGCGGCCGGCCTCTCCCGGCACGAAGGACTGCGGGCCGGGCACGAGGGCCTGCGCGCCGGCACGGGCGAGAGCGTGTTCTGGAGCGAGGGCGAGGAGATGCGCGGCGCCGCCGACGCGGTGGCCTCCTGGTACGACGGCCGCGAGGAGCGCGACGACCTCGACCGGCTGCTCCGCCGAGCCTGCACGGCCATGGGCGCGGCCCGGGCGTCCGGCCAGGGGCCGAAGGCGTGCGAGACGTACATCGTCTTCGTGTACGAACCCCTGGGCGACGACCCGCCGCCCGCCTGACCCCTGCGGGACGGCGCGACGGGCGCCCGCCCCCGAGCGACGGCTACCTGATCAGACGGCGGTGGCGCCGCCGTCCACGAACAGCACCTGCCCGGTCATGTACGCCGACGCCGGACTGGCCAGGAACACGGCCGGCTGCGCCATCTCCTCCGCGCTCCCCCAGCGCCGCATGGGCACGTTCGCCACCGTGGCGGCGGAGGAGGTCTCGTTCTCCCAGAGGTTGCGGTTGAGGTCGGTGGCCGTCCAGCCGGGACACAGGGCGTTGACCCGCACGCCGGCCCCCGCCCACTCCACGGCCAGTGTCTTGGTCAGCGCCACCAGCCCGGCCTTGGCGGCGGCGTACGGGGCCAGGAAGGGCGCGCCGAGCGCCGCCACGGACGCCACGTTGATGACGACCCCGTCGCCCCGCCCGAGCAGGTGCGGCGCGACCGCGTGGCAGACCGCCATGGCGGAGTCGAGGTTGAGCCGCATCAGCTTGTCCCAGCCCGAGAGCCGCAAATCCTTGAACTCGACCAGGAAGTTCGACCCGCCGGCGTTGTTGACCACGATGTCGAGGTGCCCGAGCCCGTCGATCGCCGCCGCCACGGCGCCCGCCGCGGCCTCGCGGTCGGTGAGGTCGGCGGGGATGACGACCGCGCGCCGCCCGAGCGCCTCGATCTCCTTACCGACCCCGGCCAGGAGCTCGGCCGAGCGGGACACAAGCGCCACGTCGGCCCCCGCCCCCGCGTACGCGAGCGCGATGGCCCGCCCGATCCCCTTCGACGCCCCGGTGACCAGAGCCTGCTTCCCGCTGAGATCGAACGCGCCCACGCCGCCTCCTCTGACGACCGCCCTAGAACCGAACAAGATTCTAATGACACCAGGCCCTGGAACGCCACCGGCGCGGAGCCGCGAGGACTCCACGCCGGGGATGGACGGCCAAGTGGAGTCCGGGAAGGCTCCACGCCGGGATGGATCACCCGGGCGGAGCCGCGAGGGGCTCCGCCCGGGTGGATCACTGGGCGGCCAGCTGGGCGATCTGTTCGGCGCTCAGCACACCGTCATAGGTACGGACGTCGTCCACGGTCCCCGGCCAGTAGCCGGTGAAGGCCCCCGCGGCCTTGGTCCGGCCGAGTTGCAGCGGCCCGGTGGCGTTCCAGGCGCTCAGGTGGTCCGTGACCGTGCTGGTGGACAGGCGGCCGTTGACGTAGATGCGCAACTGGCCCGCCAGCGGGTCGTACACACCGGCCACGTGCGTCCACTCCAGCGCGTTCGGGATGGCGTCGGAGCGGGTGCGGACGAGAGCGGCCGTGTCGGTGTCGGCGGCGGCCATCCCGAGGGTCCACCTGCCCTGCTCCTTGTCGAAGCCGAGCTGGAACCCGGCCGCCCGGCTGCCCGGCTGGGCCACGGCCGCGGTGTCGCGGGTGGGCAGGTAGTCGAGCTGGGTCCACGCGGTGACGGTGAAGCCGTTCCTGGTGTTGACCGCGGGAGCGGTCGTCTGGGCGAAGCCGTTGACGCCGTCGAGCGCCAGCCCTCCGTCCAGCCAGCCGGACGTCCACGAGGCGGCTCCGGACAACGTCGCCGCGCCCGCGCGGCCCGAGGAGTCGGCGGCCGAGGTGCCGGACTCCTCGTCCAGCTGCCAGTGGCCCACCAGCGTGGCAGCGCTGTTGACCAGGTCGGCGACCTCGTCGGCGAACATGGCGCGGCCGTAGGCGCGCACCTCGTCGACGTCTCCCTGCCAGTTGTCCGCAGCCGCCCCGCCGACCTTTCCGCGGCCGATCGTCAGGGGGCCCGTGGCGTTCCATGGTGGCGGAACGGCGACCGTGGACTCCAGCCGCCCGTTCACGTAGAGCGAGATCTGGCCGGCCGCGCTGTCGTAGACGCCGGTGAGGTGGGTCCATTCGTTCAGCCGGGGCGCGGCGGTGGACTTGGCCCGCACGGTGGCCGCGCCGTCGGCGTCGGAGCCCGTCACGCTCAGCGCCCACCGGTCGTCGGCCTTGGAGTACTGCAGCGCGAACGCGCCCGTCCTGCCGCCCTCCTGGGTGACGGCGGTGGCGGTGGCGCCGTTGCCGGTCAGCCTGGCCCAGGCGGAGACGGTGAAGTTGCGGCTGGTGTCGATGACGGGGCGGGCGGTCTGGCCGTAGCCGCCGGTCAGCGTCAGCCCGCCGCCGGTCCTGCCCGACGTCCAGGTGGCCGAGGTCAGGGTGGCGGGATGGGCGCCGGTGGCGTCGGCGGCCACGCTGCCCTGGCCGTCGTTCATCGGCCAGTGTCCGCTGGGACCGCGGCCGGCGTTGATGTTGAAGACGTAGGTGCGGATGGGGCCGAGCTGGCCCGCGCGGTCCTTGCTGCGCACGACGAGCACATTCGGGCCGTCATGGCGCGGGGTCAGCGCGATCGTGGCCGTGCCGTCCTGGCTCGCCGCCACCTCCGTCTTGGGCGTGGTGTCCAGGCCCCAGACGTAGGAGGTCACGTCGGTGATCCCGTTCGGGCCGAACGCGAACGTGCCGGACAGGCCGACGCCGTCGCTCCAGCCGTTCTCCGTGAAGGTGGGCGAGGAGACCAGCGGCTCGCGGCCGGGGGCGGTGGCGTCCACGGTGGCCTCGCACCAGGGGCTCCACTCGCTGCTGGCCTTGCCGTCCTCGGCCCGCACACGCCAGCGGATCAGCTGGCCGTCGGCGTACAGGGTGGTCGGGATCGACGCGGAGAAGGCGGTGCCGGTGGAGCCGAGCGGCGTGACGTACTCGCCGATCTTGGTGCCGTCGGCGTTGTACCACTCGAAGCGGCCCTTGACCGAGTTGTCGGCGTCCTTCAGCTTCGCCCACAGTTTGGGAGCCTGCGTGCTGATGACCGGGCGGTCGTCACCCGAGACGCAGGGGCCGCCCGGGTCCGACCACACGTCGGCGGCCACGGGGACGGCCGGCAGCGAGTTGTACTCGATGACCAGGCTCGGGTTGTTCTTGAACTTCTTCCAGGCGTAGACGTCGGTCTCGCTGGTGGCCCGCAGGCCGATGGTGACGTTCGCCCAGTTCTTGGCGGCGGCGTTCACGACCTGCGGGGTGACGTCGAACTCGACGCCGCCGGGCAGGCAGGACGCGCCCCAGCCCTTGGCCACGTTCACGGTGGAGAGTTTGGTGACCCAGGCGGGCTGCTTGTTCCAGGTCGTGCTCTTGCTGATCGTGTTGGTCGCCCACGCCTCGACCTTGCGGGCACTGCACGAGTACGACCACGTCTCGTACGTCCGCAGCGTGGCCTTGATGATCTGCTTGCCGTGGATCGTGGAGCCCGTGTTCATCTGGTAGAACGTGCGGTTCTTCTGCGACTCCACGTGCCCCACCCGGGCGACGTCGCTGGAGTTGAGGTAGTTGGAGTTGGGCCAGTTGCTCCAGACCGCGGTCCAGGCGTTGCGCGCGGCCGAGAAGTAGGGGTCGAGGTAGACGGGGAACTTCGTCTTCGGGTCCGTCATCATCTTGCGGTCGGGCTTGAGCCGCAGCTGCCTGCCCGCCAGCTCCACGCCCATCGTGGCCTCGCGGGCCTCGGGCGAGCGGCCCTCCTTGAGGGCCTGCGGGCTGGAGATCCCCTCGGAGTCCCACATCTTGGGGGTGGGGGCGATGAAGATCGTGCCCTCGTTCTTGTCGGTGGCCTCCAGGTTGCCCGCCTTGTCCGACTCCAGCGTCAGGCCGGTCGCGGACAGCGGGAAGTTCAGCTCGGTCAGCTTCGCCGCGGCGTCCCTGTTCTTGACCACGAGGACGTGCGAGAAGCCGTCCACGTCGGCGGTGACCTGGAGGTCCACGCCCGGCATGACCTCGGCGTAGGTGGCGGTGTCGCCCTTGAGCGTCGGAGTGGGCAGCGTGCCCGTCCAGCCGAGCTGCATCGTCTTGGCGCCGCGCGACAGGCGGGCGAGCGGGGCGGATCCGCCGCCGGAGAAGGTCAGGCCGACCGCCGTGGCCACCGGTTCGACGGCGCCGTCGGGGCGCAGGCGCAGCGTGGTGTCCACGGGCACCCAGCGGTCGTCCTTGCGCACGCGGATGGGCCTGACGTTCAGCTCCATGGACAGCGTGCCGTCGGGCTTGGCGAAGACCGTGCGGGTCTCGCTGCGCATCGACTCGATCTCGACCGGCCGGCCGGCGCCGCGCGCCTGGGCGACCGCGGCCACCTCCCGGTCGGGAGGTGGCTGCGTGGTCTGTGGTCGTTCCTCCGCCACCACCGGCCGCACCACCGCCAGGGTGGTGAGGGATAACGCCGCCGCGACCAGTCCATGCACGACCCGCATACGTGACCACCCAAGCTGAGCAGGAGCATTACGCGCGAGCAGCGCTCACCCGGCGTCTCCACGATCTTCGGTTGACGATCGGATTCTCACCCTGGACGGAGGCGGAGGTCCAGAGTTTTGTGCATTGTGCTCAAAATATCTTTCATGTCCGGAATCCGGCAGGGAGATAACCGTCAGACCTCGGTCGGGAGCGGATGAGCGGCCGGATTGACCCGCTTGACGATCTCGTCGAGAGCGATACGGACGTACGGCTCACCCACCCAGAGGTGCTTGGCGCCCTCCACCCCGATCACCTCGGCCTGCGGAACCCGGGCGAACCGGGTGCGCGCCTCCTCCGGCCGCAGGTAGTCGTCGAACTCCGGCACCAGCGCCACCAGCGGCCGCCCGAAACGGGCCCAGGCGTCCAGATCGGCGTCCTTGGCCCTGTGCAGCGGCGGCGAGAGCAGGATCGCGCCCTCCACCAGCGGGTCGTGCGCCCACTTCAGCGCCAGCTCGGTGCCGAACGACCAGCCGACCACCCACACGTGCGGCAGGTCGTGGTATTCGGCGTATTCCAGCGCCGCGACCACGTCGAACCGCTCACCCTCGCCCCCGTCGAACGCCCCCTGCGAGGTGCCCCGGTCGGAGGAGGTGCCGCGGGTGTTGAAGCGCAGCACGGCCAGGTCGGCGAGCGCGGGCAGCCGGTTGGCGGCCTTCTTGTAGACGTGGCTGTCCATGAACCCGCCGTGGGTGGGCAGCGGGTGCAGGGTCACCAGCGTGGCGACCGGGGGGCGGTCGAGCGGCTGAGCCAGCTCGCCGACCAAAGTCAATCCGTCGCCCGTGTGCAGTTCGATCGGCTCGCGCCGGGCGGGCAGCACGGTCGCCGCGCGAATCTCCACCATGGATCCCTTCAGTAGCGGCTGCGGCCGGGGCCGCGGTCGAGTCTCTTACGCCAGCAGGTCTGGTGCCAATGTCGGCGCTCCTCGTCGCCGCCCGGCCAGTTGGGCCAGGCCACCACGTGCGGCTGGCCGCTGCGGATCTCCTGGTCGCAACCGGGGCAGCGGTAGTTCTTGGCGGAGGAGGCGCCGGTGAGCATACGGACTTTCCACTCGCCGTCGGGCCACTCCTCCACCTTGTCCAGGCCGGTCGGGAAACCGAAGGGACGGGAGGACTCCCTGCGGCGGGCGCGGCGGGGGCTCATCGCGGACTCATCGTGGAAGGAGCCCAGCCGTAGGTCTCACCCGTTCAAACGCCATGCGTCCAGTTTTCCAGAGGCACTAAGGTAGATGGTCATGCGGCTGGTCATCGCGCGCTGCAGCGTGGATTACATCGGACGGCTCACGGCACACCTGCCGATGGCGCCCAGGCTCGTGCTCATCAAGGCGGACGGCAGCGTGAGCATCCACGCCGACGACCGCGCCTTCAAGCCGCTCAACTGGATGAATCCGCCGTGCAAGCTCAAGGAGGACGGCGCCACCTGGACGGTCACCCACGGCAAGACCGGCGAGAAGCTGGTCCTGACCATGGAGGAGGTCCTGCACGACTCCAGCCACGAGCTGGGGGTGGACCCGGGGCTGATCAAGGACGGCGTGGAGGCCCACCTGCAGGAGCTGCTCGCCGAGCACATCACGACGCTGGGCGACGGCTACTCGCTCATCCGCCGCGAATACATGACGGCGATCGGCCCGGTCGACATCCTGTGCCGGGACGCCTCGGGCGCGACGGTGGCGGTGGAGATCAAGCGGCGCGGCGAGATCGACGGGGTGGAGCAGCTGACCCGCTATCTGGAGCTGCTCAACCGCGACCCGCTGCTGTCGCCGGTGCGCGGGGTCTTCGCGGCCCAGGAGATCAAGCCCCAGGCTCGCGTGCTCGCCACCGACCGCGGCATCTCCTGCCACACGCTCGACTACGACGCTCTCCGCGGCATCGAACCAGAAAACCCCACCCTTTTTTGATGATGGTCTACGGCTCCGCGGCGGCCCGCCTTCCATCTCACTCCGGCTGAGGGCCCTCCAGGGAAACGCCCTCTGACCCTTCAGTGGTGGCCCGCCGCGACGGAGCGCCCTGCGGGCCCCCTCCGTGGTTCAGCGCCCCTGAGAGCGCGGGTCGTCCCGGTATGCCCCAGGGGCACCTCTTGCCCCTGTGCGGCGTTCCATGGCCCGATCAGGCGCGTTCAGGCCCATCGTGGCGGCCGATCCCCTGCTTCCTGAGGGCTTCGGCAGCCTAGTAAGTGGGGAGTTACCGGATTATCGTGGCGACATGACGACGACGTTCGACTCACTGAATCCGGCGACCGGCGAGGTCGTCGGGAGTCATCCCAAGCACTCGCCCGACACCGTGCACGAGGCCGTCGGGCGGGCGGAGGAGGCGGCCGCGTGGTGGGGCGGTCTGGGGCACGCCGAGCGCAGGCGCAGGCTGCTCGACTACAAGGCGGTCCTCACCCGGCACATCAGGGAGCTGACCGGGCTCGTGCACCAGGAGACCGGCAAACCGGTCGGCGACGCCACCCTTGAGGTGGTGCTGGCGATCACCCACCTCGACTGGGCCGCCCGCAACGCCGCCAAGGTGCTCGGCCGCCGCCGCGTCTCCACCGGCATGATCGGCCTCAACCTGGCCGCCACGCTCGAATACCTCCCGCTCGGCGTCGTCGGCGTCATCGGACCGTGGAACTATCCGGTCTTCACTCCCATGGGCTCCATCGCCTACGCGCTCGCCGCGGGCAACGCCGTGGTGTTCAAGCCCAGCGAGCTGACGCCGGGCATCGGCGTGCGGCTGGCCGAGCTGTTCAGGGAGTCGGTCCCGGAGCACGAGGTGTTCCAGACCGTCACGGGTCTCGGCGAGACCGGCGCGGCGCTGGCCGCCGACCCCAGGGTGCGGAAGGTCGCCTTCACCGGCTCCACCGCCACGGCCAAGCGCGTCATGGCGGCCTGCGCCGAGAACCTCACGCCCATCGTGGCCGAGTGCGGCGGCAAGGACGCGTTCATCGTGGACGCCGACGCCGACCTCGCGGCCGCCGCCGACGCCTGCCTGTGGGGCGCCCTGTCCAACGCCGGGCAGACGTGCGTGGGCGTCGAGCGGGTCTACGTCGTCGACGCCGTCTATGAAACTTTCATGCGTGAGCTGTCCGAGAGGGTGACAAAGGTGAGGGCCGGCGAGGACTACGGCCCGATCACGATGCCCGGCCAGGTCGACATCATCAAGCGGCACATCGACGACGCCACCAAGTCGGGGCGGACGGTCGCGGGCGGCCCCGCGTCGGTGCGGGCCCCGTACGTCGATCCGGTGATCGTGGAGGACGTCCCCGAGGACTCGCCCGCGGTGCGCGAGGAGACGTTCGGCCCGACCATCACCGTGCGCCGCACCCGCGACGCGCAGGAGGCGCTGGAGCTGGCCAACGCCTCGGCGTACGGGCTGGGCGGCACGGTCTTCAGCCGCAACGCCCGCCGCGCGACGGAGCTGGCCCGCCGGATGCGCAGCGGCATGACGGCGATCAACTCGGTCATCTCCTTCGCCGGGGTGCCCGCCCTGCCCTTCGGCGGAATCGGCGACTCGGGATTCGGCCGGATCCACGGTGCCGACGGACTGCGGGAGTTCGCCAGGCCCAAAGCGATCTCGCGGCAGCGCTTCGCCATGCCCGGCATGAACCTGACCTCGTTCACCAGGGGCCCCGCCGAGCTTGAGCGGCTGATCAGGCTTGTCACGTTCTTGCACGGCCGACGTAAAAGATAATCTTCTTGCCCTTTCCCAAAACGGATCATCCGTCCATAATTGTGTGCTCTGGGGGCCACGATCATGTTGGACGGGTGGAATGTGAACCGGTCTTACCGGGGAATGTCGGCTGAGCAAAGGCTGGCGGACAGACGCGAGCGGCTGATGACGGCCGCGTACACGCTATACGCGAAGCCAGGTTTCGCGGCGACGACCATCGAAAGGCTGTGCTCGGAGGCGCGGATCTCCAACCGCGCCTTCTACGAATGTTTCGGCGGGCGCGAGGAGCTGCTGCAGGCGTTGCACGAGCGCTGCGTCGAGGAAAGTCTCGCGGTCGTCGCCAAGGCACTGGACGAGGCGCCTGCCTCGATCGAGGGACGGGCCAGGGCGGGGATTCGCGCCTATATCGAGTTCGCCACCGCGGACTGGCGGCGGGCCCGCATCATGCACGTCGAAGTGCGGAGATCGGGTGATGTCCTGGCGGTGTCGCGGCAGCGCGCGGTGGACGCGTTCGCGCGTCTGGTGCAGGACGCCACCGCCGATTTCCCGCAGGCCGTCCCGGTGAATCCGCGGCTGCTGGCACTCGGCGTCGTCGGGGCGTTACAAGAGTTGCTGATCGAATGGCTCCTGTCGGAAGAGCAACCGGAGATCGACGAGTTGGTGGCCGCGGCCGTGCACATCTTCAACCGAAGTCTCGGCGACGCGTGACCGGGTCAAGAATGCCATTCCGCTTTTGCGCAATCGGACATCCGTAATCGCCATTTTGTCTA
This sequence comes from Nonomuraea fuscirosea, assembly GCF_035917475.1. Taxonomy (NCBI): domain Bacteria; kingdom Bacillati; phylum Actinomycetota; class Actinomycetes; order Streptosporangiales; family Streptosporangiaceae; genus Nonomuraea; species Nonomuraea fuscirosea. The sequence continues at coordinate 8,320,017 of NZ_CP109074.1, forward strand.
TCCAAAGAAAGAGCGGGCGACGGCTGATCGTCGCCCGCTCGATATGTCACATCAGGCCACCGCGGCCGCCGGAGCCTCCACGTGCAGCACCCGATTCAGCCGGGTCACCGCGAGTATCCGCATGATCCTCGGTGGCACCCCCCGAAGAACGAGGCGGCGCTGCACGCTCAGCGCGCGCCTATGCGCGCCCACGAGCACCCCGAGCCCGGTCGCGTCGATCATCTCCAGCTTGGAGAGATCGAGGATGAGGTCACCCTCGCCAGAGTCCAGAGCCTCGTGCAGCCGCTCACGCACTCCCGCCGACGTGCCGGCGTCGAGCCGGGCGCCGATCCGCACCACCTGGGCTCTCGGATTGCCCCGGACGCGCATGCCACCTCCTCAGTCACGCACGTAGCGTAGTCATCTGCCTGCGCCAAGCGCTCACACGGGTTGAAACCCCCATATGACTCCCCTACCCATCTATCGGCAATGACACGACTGCGTGGAGCAGGAACTCCCGGTCCTCGACCAGCCGGGCCTTCACCGTGCCGCCCACGGCGCCCAGTCGCTCGGACATTCCCGTCAGGCCGCTGCCCAGATCGTCGGCCTGCCGCCGGGCCACACCGTCGTTGCGCACCGTCAGCTCCGCCTCCTGCTCGGTGAAGCGGATCGTGATGTCGCAGAAGCTCGCCGTGCTGTGCTTGAGCACGTTGGTGACCGCCTCGCGCACGGCGTAGGCGAACACCGGGGCCACGCCCGCGGGGAGCTCGCGGTAGGGCAGGCGCACCTCACAGCGGACCCCCGCCGCTTCGAGCACACCTTTCACGCTATTCAGCTCAGCGGCCAAGTCAAGCTCGCGGTAGCCCCGTACGGCCTCGCGCAGCTCCTTGAGCGCCTTCCTGGTCAGCCGGTTGACCTCGGCCATCTCGTCCTTGGCCCGGCCCGCGTCCACGTCGGACAGCCGCACGGCCAGCTCGGTCTTCACCGCGATGGCCGACAACTGGTGCCCGACCAGATCGTGCAGGTCCCTGGCGAACCGCAGCCGCTCCTCCGCCAGCGCCAGCCTGGTGTGCGCCTCCCTGCCCCGGTGCGCCTCCACGGCCAGCCGCCAGATCCACACCCAGATCCGGTTGGAGGGTGGCACGATCAGGCAGAAGAGGCCGAAGGCGAGCACGTGGTAGGTCAGCGACTGCCAACCGGCCGGATCCACGTCCACACCCGTCAGCGCGGCCCGCACGCCCAGCGTCCCCGTCTGCCAGGGCAGGGTGCTCAGCCCCAGGCAGAGCACGAACGTGCCGGCCTGCAGCAGCCGGACCGCGCGCTTGGGGATCTCCAGCGTGGCGACGCCCAGCCAGCACAGCGCCACGAAGCCCCAGCCGAACGGATCGGCCCCGCCGAGGCCGGTCGCGAACACGGCGAGGACCGCCGCCACCGCCACCTGCTTGGTGGGGTAGTGACGGCGGTCCAGGATCAGGCTCATGATGCGGATGCAGAGCCAGGTGAAGCAGACGGCAGCCGCCAGCGCGGGCCCGATCCGCCACCATCCGTCGAACCGGCCCGCCCAGAGGGGGGTCAGGACGCTGACGGCGATCAGCACCCACATGGCGACGACGTTGACGACCAGAACCCTCCAGGTCGTCCGCCGCGCCTGCTCGATCGTGTCCATCTATCGGCTACGCAGCACGTCGCCGAGTTTCAGCCGGGCCCCCGTCCGCAGCACGGCCCGCTCGTACACCTTGGCGCCGAAGGCCAGCGCGGCGAGCACGCCCAGCACCATCGCGGCCATCGACAGGCCCACCTGCCACATCGGCACCTCCGTCGCCGCCATCCGCACCGGCATGATCATGGAGGAGAACGGCGGGATGTACGACATGACCGTGGCCAGCGTACCCGTGGGATCGTTGGTGGAGTAGAAGCTGACGAAGTACGTGCCCATGATGACCATGGTGAGCGGCGTCAGGACGCTGTTCACCTCCTCCTGGCGCGAGACCAGCGAGGCGAAGGCCGCCGCCAGCGTGGCGAAGAAGGCATAGCCGAGCACGAACCAGGCCAGCACCGCCGCCACCAGCCCGGGGATGCCGGGCGGGAACTCGGCGGCCAGTCCCGAGGCCATCGCCGCGCCGAGCCCGACCCCCAGGATGACGACCAGGTTGATCATGCCGAGCACGCCCAGCCCGACGATCTTGCCGCCGAGCAGCTGCCACGGCCGTACGGAGGAGAGCAGGATCTCCACGATCCGGCTGCCCTTCTCCTCGACCACGCCCATGGCGACCATCACGACCTGTCCGATGATCAGCATGAACAGCACCAGGACGAGCACGGTGGCGATGCCCCTGCGGGCCGATTCGTATCGGGTGTCGGCCCCGACGGACTGCATTTCCAGCGGCGGGATGGCCACGCCGGCCGCGCCGAGCTTGAACTCCCGGTTCACGCTCTGCATGAGCACACCGAGCTCGGTCTCGATCTCACCGTCCGTGAGCACCCTGGCGTCGTCGACCAGCACCGCGTCCACGTCGCCGTCCAGCACGGCCCGCTTGGCGGCCGGCTCGTCGGCGAACTTGCGCCACTCGAACTCGATGTCGGGCGCGGCGGTGTGCAGCGGCAGCTGCTGGGAGTTGACCAGACCGATCTTGTACGTGTCGCCGTCCCCGCCCAGCACCTTGGGGGCGAAGGAGAGCGCCGCCACCAGCAGGCCAGTGACGATCAGGCCGATCACGAACGCCCGCGTCCTGATCTGGGTGGCCACCTCGCGGCGGGCCACCAGCAACAATCCGTTCACGCCACGGCCTCCTTGAAGATCTCGGTGAGCGTCGGCTGCTCGACGCCGAAGTGCTCGACCCGCCCGGCCTTCACGGCGCGGCGCAGGATCTCCTGGTCGTCGCCGCCGGCCGTACGCAGGGTGTGGCGGTCTCCGTGCACGGTGACCGTGCCGGGCAGTCCGTCGGCCCAGCCGGGAGCCGGGTCGCGGACGACCACGCGCAGCGTGTTGCTCTCGGCGGCGCGCAGGTCCTCCACCGTGCCGGTGGCCACCATCCGGCCGGCCGAGACGATGCCGACGGAGTCGCACAGCCGCTCGACGAGTTCGAGCTGGTGGCTGGAGAAGATCACCGGCACGCCGCCCCTGCACCGCTCCTGCAGCACCGTGGCCAGCGCGTCCACCGCGATCGGGTCCAGCCCGGAGAACGGCTCGTCCAGGATGAGCACCTCGGGGTCGTGCACCAGCGCCACGGCGAGCTGCACGCGCTGCTGGTTGCCCAGCGACAGCGCCTGCACGGTCTCGCCCCTGCGCTCGGTGAGCCCGAGCCGCTCCAGCAGGTCGTCGGTGGCCTTCTTGGCGACCGAGGCGGCCATGCCGTGCAGCCGGCCGAAGTACTCGATCTGCTCGGCGACCCGCATCTTCTGGTACAGGCCGCGCTCCTCCGGCATGTAGCCGAAGCGCTGACGGTCGTCGTAACCGAGGGGCCTGCCCTGCCAGCTCACCGAGCCGGAGTCCGCCTGGAGCACGCCCATCACGATGCGCATCGTCGTGGTCTTGCCCGCGCCGTTCGCGCCCACGAAGCCGTACATCTCGCCCGGTCGTACGGCGAAGCCGATCCCGTCGAGGGCGACCTTGCCGCCGGGGGCGTCGGGGCCGCCCGCGAAACGCTTGCGCAGCTCGTTGATCTCGAGCATCAGGTCATCTCCTTCATCATGGGTCCATAGTGGCTTTCGGGGCGTTCGGCCTGGTAGTCGCTGAAATCATCCGCCCGATATGGATCCCGCGTCCGATCGCGATGACATTTGTCATGCCACGGCGATCACCGCTGACCTTCTCCAGGCCGCACCTCGCTCAGGGCCGGACGCGACCGCAGGCCGTCCGCGGGTGCCGTCGGCGGGGGCCGTTACGCTGGGGGCCATGACGCGCGCCGACAAGGACAAGCCGGTCGTCCTCTCGAAGATCTACACCCGGGCCGGTGACGACGGCACCACGGGGCTGGTCGACGGGAGCCGCACCGCGAAGACCGATCCCCGGCTGGCCGCCTACGCGGACGTGGAGGAGGCCAACGCCCACCTCGGCCTGGCACTCGCGCACGGCACGCTCCCGGCCGACCTCGTGGCGATGCTGATCCGGGTGCAGAACGAACTGTTCGACGTCGGGGCCGACCTGGCCACGCCGGTCGTGGCCGATCCCGAGTTCCCGCCGCTGCGGGTGGAGCCGTCGTACATCGACTGGCTGGAGGAGCAGTGCGACCGCCTCAACGCGGATCTCAAGCCGCTGCGGAGCTTCATCCTGCCGGGCGGCGATCCCGCCACGGCCGCGCTGCACGTGGCCCGGGTGACCGTCCGCAGGGCCGAGCGTACGGCCTGGGCTGCGCTGCAGGCGCACGACGACGTCAACCCGCTGACCGCGAAATACCTCAACCGCCTGTCGGACCTGCTCTTCATCGCCTGCCGGGTGGCCCACGCCGGCGACGAGATCCTCTGGAAGCCCGGCGGCACCCGCTGATCAGGGCCGCTCCCGCCCTATGCGGCGATCGCTAGGCGACGTCGAGGTAGGCGCTGGGCGGGGCGGACTCCAGCCAGGCCAGGAACCCGGTGAGCGCGTCGGCGCTCATGGCGAGGGAGATGCCCCGCGTGGTGCCCCCGCAGTCGACCGCGTAGAGGCCGCCGTCGATCTCACGACGGGCGGAAACGACGAGGCCGCGCCTCGCGATAGCGTGGCGCGGCCTCAGTCGGACGCCCAGGAGCGGAATCCAGTGGAGCTCCCCGTCGGCGTAGCGGGCTATCCCGCTCTGCCATCCGTGCTCCGCTACGCGCAGGCGACAGGGTACGCTCCCGCGCGAGCGCGTCAGCATGACCGCGCGCAACATGACGAGGGCGGCCAGCAGCACCACGAGAATCACAACCGTCGCTACCATGCCGCCCCCCTGAGCCCCGCTTACCTGTATTAAACCTCTTCGCCCGCCGCGCGCAGGCGTGCCCTGGCACGCTTGGCCTCGACAGCCGCGTCGGCGTCCTCCTGGTCGGCCTCGATCGAGGCCTGGGCCCGGTCGAGAGCGTCACGGGCCGCCGCGACGTCCACCTCGGAACCTAGCTCGGCCACCTCGGCCAGCACGGAGACCTCGTCGTCGGCGACGGAGATGAAACCCCCGTGCACCGCGGCGACCAGCTCCTGCTCGCCTTCCCGCTTCACGCGCAGCACGCCGCCCTCGACGAGGACGCCGAGAACAGGTGCGTGTTGCGGCATGATACCGATCTCGCCGTCCACGGTCTTGGCAATCACCATGTCGGCCTCGCCCGACCAGATCTCACGCTCGGGTGAGACAACCCCTACGCGTAGCTTCGCCACCTTTGTAGGTTCCTTTCCGATCAGGTAACGGCGCGGGCTCCGCGGAGCCCGCGCCGCCACCATGGGCGATTAGCGGCCCTCGAGTTCCTTGGCCTTGGCGATGGCCTGCTCGATGCCACCGACCATGAAGAACGCCTGCTCGGGCAGGTGGTCGTACTCACCCGCGCACAGGCCCTTGAACGAGGCGATGGTCTCGTCCAGCGGCACGGTCTCGCCCGGCTGGCCGGTGAAGGCCTCGGCCGCGTACATCGGGTGCGACAGGAAGCGCTCGATGCGGCGGGCCCGCTGCACGGTGACCTTGTCCTCTTCGGACAGCTCGTCGATACCGAGGATCGCGATGATGTCCTGGAGCTCGCGGTACTTCTGCAGGATCCGCTTGGTCTCCTGGGCCACCCGGTAGTGCTCCTCGCCGACGATCTGCGGGTCGAGGATCCGGGAGGAGGAGTCGAGCGGGTCCACCGCCGGGTAGATGCCCTTCTCCGAGATCGGCCGCGACAGCACGGTCTGCGCGTCGAGGTGCGCGAACGCGTTGTGCGGGGCCGGGTCGGTGATGTCGTCGGCGGGCACGTAGATCGCCTGCATGGAGGTGATCGAGTGACCGCGCGTCGAGGTGATGCGCTCCTGGAGCACACCCATCTCGTCGGCCAGCGTGGGCTGGTAACCCACGGCGGAGGGCATGCGGCCGAGCAGGGTCGAGACCTCGGAACCCGCCTGGGTGAAGCGGAAGATGTTGTCGATGAACAGCAGCACGTCCTGCTTCTGCACGTCGCGGAAGTACTCCGCCATCGTCAGCGCCGACAGGGCGACCCGCAGACGGGTGCCCGGCGGCTCGTCCATCTGGCCGAAGACGAGCGCGGTGTCCTTGAGGACGTCCGCCTCCTCCATCTCCAGCCAGAGGTCGTTGCCCTCACGGGTGCGCTCGCCCACACCGGCGAAGCACGAGGTGCCACCGAAGTTACGGGCGACCCGGCGGATCATCTCCTGGATGAGGACGGTCTTGCCGACGCCGGCGCCGCCGAACAGGCCGATCTTGCCACCCTGCACGTACGGGGTGAGCAGGTCGATGACCTTGATGCCGGTGACCAGCAGTTCGGTGCGCGACTCGAGCTGGTCGAAGGGCGGGGACGGACGGTGGATGCCCCACCGCTCCTCGATCTTCAGCGACGAGGTCGGCACGTCGAGCGTCTCGCCCAGCGCGTTCCACACGTGACCCTTGACGACGTCGCCGACCGGGACCGAGATCGGCGCACCGGTGTCGGCGACCGCCTGGCCGCGGACCAGGCCGTCGGTGGGCTGCATGGAGATGGCGCGGACGATGTTGTCACCCAGGTGCTGGGCGACCTCGAGGGTCAGCGCCTTGGTCTCGCCGCCGAGGGTCACCTCGACCTTGAGCGCGTTATAGATGTCGGGCATCGCCTCGACGGGGAACTCCACGTCGACGACGGCGCCGGTGACTCGGGCCACGCGGCCAGTGCCGGCCGCGGCGGCTTCTACAGTTTCAACAGCCTCTGCAGTCATTTCACTCTTTCCCCGCTGCGGCGTCAGCCAGCGCGTTGGCGCCACCGACGATCTCGCTGATTTCCTGGGTGATCTCGGCCTGGCGAGCCTGGTTCATCTGCTGGGTGAGCACCCGCATCAGCTCGTTGGCGTTGTCGGTCGCGGACTTCATCGCGCGCCGCCGCGCGGCCTCCTCGGAGGCCGCGGACTGGAGCAGCGCGGTGAAGATGCGCGACTCCACGTAACGCGGGAGCAGCGTCTCCAGCACGTCGCCCGCGGTCGGCTCGAACTCGAAGTACGGCGGGATCGCGGTGGACTCCGACGCCTCGGTCTCCTCGACCTCCAGCGGCAGGACCCGCTTGACCACGACGTTCTGCGTGAGCATCGAGACGAACTCGGTCGAGACGATGTGGATCTCGTCGATGCCGTTGTCGTCCTTGAACGAGTCGATCAGCGTGTTCGCGATCTCCTTGGCGTCGGCGTAGGCCGGCTTGCGTGAGAACCCGACCCAGTTGCCGCCCATCTCCCGGTTGCGGAAGGAGTGCCAGGTGACACCCTTGCGCCCGGTGACGAACGGCACCACGTCGAGACCGCGGCTCTCCAGCAGCCCGCGCAGGGCCTCGGCCTCGCGCAGCACGTTGGCGTTGAAGCCGCCGCAGAAGCCGCTGTCGCTGGTGACGATGAGGACGCCCGCCTTGGCGGGGTTCTCCTTCGCCACGGTCAGCGGATGGTCGACGCTCGCGGCGTTGCTGACGACGCCCGTGACGGCGCGAGTGATCTCACGCTCGTACGGCAACGCCGCCTGCATCCGCTGCTGCGCCCTCACGATCCGTGAAGAGGCGATGAGCTCCTGGGCGCGCGTGATCTTCGCGGTCGACTTGACCGAGCTGATCCGCCGCCGCAGCAGCCTTAGCTGGGCACCCATGTCCTACTTCTTCTCCGCCGGCCGGACGACCTTCTTGATCTTCTCCTGGCCCACCTCGTTGGCGGCCAGCGGCTCGACCGGCTCGTCCTTGACCAGCAGCTCGCCCGAGGAGGTGGTGAAGCCCTTCTTGAACTCCGTGATGGCGTCCTTCAGAGCGGTCACCGTGTCGTCGACCAGTTCCCTGGTCTCCCGGATGGTGTCGAAGATGCCCTTGTGCGAGGACTGCAGGTAGTCCAGGAACTCGCTCTCGAAACGGCGGACGTCCTCGATCGGCACGTCGTCCAGCTCGCCCGTGGTGCCGGCCCAGATCGAGGCCACCTCGCGCTCCAGCGAGAACGGGCTGTACTGGGCCTGCTTGAGCAGCTCGACCAGCCGCTGACCGCGCTCCAGCTGAGCCTTGGAGGCGGCGTCCAGGTCGGAGGCGAAGGAGGCGAACGCTTCGAGGTCGCGGTACTGCGACAGCGACAGACGCAGCGTGCCCGCGACCTTCCGCATGGCCTTGGCCTGGGCGGAACCACCGACTCGGGACACCGAGACACCGACGTTGATGGCCGGGCGCACACCGGCGTTGAACAGGTCGGTCTCGAGGAAGACCTGGCCGTCGGTGATGGAGATGACGTTGGTCGGAATGAAGGCCGAGACGTCGTTGCCCTTGGTCTCGATGATCGGCAGACCGGTCATCGAGCCACCGCCCATGTCGTCGGAGAGCTTGGCGCAGCGCTCCAGCAGCCGGGAGTGGAGGTAGAAGACGTCGCCGGGGAAGGCCTCACGGCCCGGCGGGCGGCGCAGCAGCAGCGAGACGGCGCGGTAGGCGTCCGCCTGCTTGGTCAGGTCGTCGAAGACGATCAGGACGTGCTTGCCCTGATACATCCAGTGCTGACCGATGGCCGAGCCGGCGTAGGGGGCGATGTACTTGAAGCCCGCGGCCTCGGACGCGGGCGCGGCGACGATGGTGGTGTATTCCATCGCGCCGGCCTCCTCCAGGCGGGCGCGCACCTGCGCGACGGTCGAGCCCTTCTGGCCGACCGCGACGTAGACGCAGCGGACCTGCTTGGCGGGGTCGCCTGAGGCCCAGTTCTCGCGCTGGTTGAGGATGGTGTCCACGGCGATCGCGGTCTTGCCGGTGCCGCGGTCGCCGATGATCAGCTGACGCTGACCGCGGCCGATCGCCGTCATGGCGTCGATCGCCTTGATGCCCGTGGCCAGCGACTCCTTCACGGGCTGGCGCTGGACGACCGTGGGGGCCTGAAGCTCGAGGGCACGAGTGGCCTCGGCCTCGATGGCGCCCTTGCCGTCGAGCGGGTTGCCCAGGGGGTCGACCACGCGGCCGAGGAAGTTGTCGCCGACGGGCACGGACAGGACCTCGCCCGTCCTGCGGACCGTCTGGCCCTCCTCGATGCCGCTGAACTCACCCAGGACGACGACACCGATCTCGCGGGTGTCGAGGTTGAGTGCCAGGCCGCGCGTACCGTTCTCGAACTCCAACAGCTCGTTCGCCATCGCCGAGGGAAGGCCGGAGACATGGGCGATACCGTCGCCGGCGTCGACGACGGTCCCGATCTCCTCGCGCGCGGCGCCTTCCGGTTCGTACGCCTGGACGAAGCGCTCAAGCGCGTCCCGGATCTCGTCCGGCCGGATCGTAAGCTCCGCCATCTCTACTCTGTCTCCCTCTTCGCCTAGCCGGCCAACCGGCGGCGGACTTCTTCGATTCGTCCCACAATGGTGGTGTCGATGATCTCGTCGCCGATGCGGACCGAGAATCCACCGAGCACTCGCTTGTCCACCTCGACGTTCAGGTGCACGTCACGCCCGTAAGAGGTGCTCAGCCACGTCACCAGGCGCGTCTTCTGCGCCTCGCTCAGCTCGACCGCACTGCGCACCACCGCCACGAGGCGCTGGCGCTGCTGGGCCACGAGCTGGCCGACCTCTTCCAGGCCTGTCTCCAGGCTACGCCCGCGCGGGTGCACAACCAGCTGCGCGATGAGACGCAGGCTGGACTGGGCCACCTTGCCCTCGAGCAGGCCGCGCAGCAGTTCGCGCTTGCCCTCCTCGGGGGCGGCCGCGTCGGCGAGCGCACGACGCAGTCCGGGGTTGCCGGCGACGATGCGGCCGAAGCGGAAGAGCTCGTCCTCCACCTCGTCGAGCCTGCCCTGGCCCTCGGCCTCCGCCGCGGCGGAGACGACACCGAGCCGTTCGAGCACGTCGGCCAGGTCACCGGCCCGCGACCACTTCGCCGAGACCGCGGCCTCGGTGGTGGCCAGGGCCGCCGCGCCGACCTTGCCGTCGAGCAGGTTGTGGACGACGCGCGCCTTCTGCTCGGCCGCCCTGGCCGGGTCGGACAGGGCGCGGCGCAAGCCGTGCTCGCGGTCGAGCAGATCCGCGACCGCGAACAGCTCGTCGGAGAGCGCACCGAGGTCGGCACTGCCGGCGACCGCGTTGAACCGCTCTTCGACTTCGGCCAGCGAGGCCCTGCTCAGACCGCGCATCAGCGCACCGCCTGCGCGTTCGGGCTCTCCAGCTCGTCGAGGAACCTGTCGACGATGCGGCTCTGGCGGGCCTCGTCCTCAAGGGACTCGCCGACGATGCGCCCGGCGAGGTCGGTCGACAGACGGCCGATCTCCGTGCGGAGCTGGGCGAAGGCCGCCTGGCGGTCCGCCTCGATCTGCGCGTGCGCGGCCTCGACGAGGCGGCGCGCCTCGGCCTGGGCCTCCTCGCGCAGCTCGGCCTTGATCTGCGCGGCCTGCTCGCGAGCCTCCTCGCGCAGCCTGGCGGCGTCGCGACGGGCCTCTTCGAGCTGCTCGGTGTAGCGCTTCTGCAGGGCCTGAGCCTCCGCCTGCGCCTCCTCCGCCCGCTTGATGCCGCCTTCGATGGCGTCGGTGCGCTCGGCCAGCGTCTTCTGGATCCGCGGGATGAGCATCCGGCCGACGACGAAGAAGACGACGGCGAACGCGAAGATACCGACGACGAGCTCGTACGTGTGCGGGATGAGCGGGTTGCTCGAGTGCTCCTCCGGCGCGGCGAGAAGCCTAGCTGCCATGGATGTCATGAGTGCAGCCTTTCGTCAGAAGGGCGGTCTATCAGATGCCCTGGAAGATGAACGGCGCGACGAGACCGATCAGGGCGAGGGCCTCGGTGAGGACGAAGCCGAGGAGCATGTTCTGGCGGATCAGACCGTAAGCCTCCGGCTGGCGGGCGATGGCCTGCACGCCCTGACCGAAGATGATGCCGACGCCGATGCCGGGGCCGATGGCGGCGAGACCGTAACCGATGGCGGTGACGTTGCCGGAGACCTCAGCGAGAATGCTCATTGCTGTTATTCCTTTACTGAACGGCCGGCGACTCGGTGTCACCGGTCATGGATATTCCGGTATGTGGATCTCAGTGCTCTGCGTGCAGCGAGCCGCCGATGTACATCGCGGCCAGCATCGCGAACAGGAATGCCTGCAGGAACTGGATGAACATCTCGAAACCCGTGAGGATGATGGTCATCACCACGCCGACGACACCGATCGGGGCGCCCAGCGGCGAGAGCTTTTCGAACAGGAACCAGAAGCCGACCATGCTGAAGAACGCCAGCAGCATGTGGCCGGCGAACATGTTGGCGAACAGTCGGACCGCGTGCGTGAACGGCGCGATGATCAGGTTCGACAGGAACTCGATCGGCGACAGCAGCAGGTAGATCGGCTTCGGCAGCCCGGGGGGGAACATCATGTTCTTGAAGTAGCCCCAGGCGCCCTGGTGCTTCATGCCGAGGTAGACCTTGAGCACGTAGATCGACAGCGCCAGCACGGCGGGGAAGGCGATGTGCGAGGCCACCGGGAACTGCAGGATCGGGACGACGCCCATGAGGTTCCAGACCAGGACCATGAAGAACAGCGTCACCAGCAGGCCCATCCACCGGTCGGCGTCCTTCCCCAGGAAGGGGCGGGCGACCTGGTCGCGGACGAACATGTAGCCGTACTCGACGACGTTCTGCACACCCCTCGGCACGACCTTGGGGTTGGCGAAGGCGGCCCAGCAGATGCCGATCACGAATACCGCGCTGAGCAGCGCGAGCAGGACCGGCTTGGTGAACCATTCGACCCCGGGAATGATGGGCGGCAGGTTGAACAGCTCTTCAGGCGTAGGCGCCCCGAACTGGTCGGCTGGTGGAGCGAGGACCGTCAGCGCGTTCACGCGGCGTTCCCTTCAACGTCGTAGTGATTCACAAGGGTTTCCTCAGCGAAGCGATCGCTGCGTCGGGCTAGCGACCGGACTTCCGGTAGGCCAGATAGCCACCGAGCACGACCCCCAGGACGACGCCTATGGGGAAGAACGCGGACATGTCCAACCAGCGGTCCAGCAACCAGCCGAGACCGCCGTAGAAAGCCATCCCTGCGAGCAGATAGCTGGGGACTGACCACATGGCGTCGGCGAAGTCGCGACCGTCTTCTTCCGGTCGGCGTTCCTGTGCGCTCATCGCGGCCCCGACGATAGCAGGCGAGTGGAGGACTAGTCATATCGGACCCCGTCCGGGAGTCGGCCTCATGAGTCGCCCTTACCGGGGACCCGGGCCTCGGGGTCGACGTAAAGCATCTTCGTCTTGATGAAAGCGCGCACCTCGAAGCCGGTCCACACCAGCGTGCAGACGACGACTGTCCAGGCGAAGGCCCGGGAGTTCCAGGCCGTGGTGTCGCCGAAGGCGCTCAGCACGAGCATGATGACGACGACCTTGACGAGATAGCTGAGCATCGCGGCGATCGCCATCATCTGCGGGGAGACGCGGGCGGCGTACGACACCGCGACCACACTGATGCTGAAGAAGATCCCGACGAGCAGAGCGCCGATGCCGGCGCCGAGCGCCCCCTTGCCACCTGCCGCCAGCAGCGCCACGACCACGGCGACCACTCCGACAGCCAGAGTCGGGATCGCGGCGCTCTTGAGTACGCGCACGTCGTTGGCCTGCATCAAAGCTCCATCAGCAAGTTATCAAGCGAGCGTTTGCTACCCCCAGAACCGGTACGTCTGGAGTCCCTGCTCGTGAAAGATATCACAAGCTCACGGAAGACCGCTTTTACCTGCCGTTTCTAGTTCGCGATCAAGAACGGCTCGGAAAGACGGGAATGACCGGATTGCCGTCGGCCGTCGCGCGCGGTGCGGACGGGCCGCCCTCCGCGGGCGGCGGCTGCCGTCTGACCTGCGGCTCCGGCAGGATCGGCGGCATCGGCCCGGTCGGCGGGCCGTCGTCGTCTTCAGGGTGCTTGCCTCTCGGCGCGGAGTGGGAGCCGCCCCTGCCCCGCCAGCGCGGAGCCGCCATCAGGACCAGCACGGCCACGGCGAGGATGATGACCACCGGGAACATCAGCACCGGCACACCCTGGCGGGACATCAGCACCACGCCGAAGGCGAACAGGAACGCCCACGCGTACATGATCAGCACCGACTGGCGCATCGAGTGGCCGATGTCGAGCAGCCGGTGGTGCAGGTGGCCGCGGTCGGGCGCGAACGGCGACAGGCCCTGCGAGGTGCGCCGCACCACGGCGGTGATCAGGTCGATCAGCGGCAGCACCAGCACCGCGGCCGGCAGCATCAGCGGCAGCAGCACCGGGACCTTGTTCATGTCCTCGATGGCCGCCGGGTCGAGCGGGGTCACGGTGACGATCGAGGAGGCCAGCACGAGGCCGATCAGCATCGCGCCGGTGTCGCCCATGAAGATCTTCGCCGGATGGAAGTTGTGCGGCAGGAAGCCCAGGCAGGTGCCGATCAGCACGGCGGCGATGGCGGCGGTCGTGGTGATGTTGCCGACGCTCATGCTCTGCGCCAGGAAGATCGAATAGGCCCAGGTGGCCATGGCCGCGATGCAGACGATCCCGGCCGCGAGCCCGTCGAGGCCGTCGACGAAGTTGACCGCGTTGATGGTCACCACCACGACCAGGATCGTGATGATCGTGCTGAGCGTGTAGTCGAGGCTGGTCGAGCCGCCCCAGTCCTTCGGCAGCGGGATGTAGAGCAGGCGCAGGTCGAAGGAGACCAGCACCCCGGCCGCCGCGATCTGGCCCCCGAGCTTGATGAAGGCGTCCATGCCCCACCAGTCGTCGAGGAACCCGGTCACCGTGATGAGGCCACCCGCGACGATGAGCGCCGTGACCGCGTTGGCCTCGGACTGGGCCAGCGCCTGGCCGGTATGGGTGAGCTGGCCGGCCGTCAGCAGACCCACCACCAGCCCGCCGTACATCGCCAGCCCGCCGAGCCTGGGCGTCGGCGTGGTGTGCACGTCGCGCTCGCGAACCTCGGGCATGGCGCCGATACGGATGGCGAAGCGACGCACCAGCGGGACCAGGAGATAGGTCACCGCTGCTGAGATGAGCGCCATGAAGAGGTATTCGCGCACGTACCTAGTTTCCCGGATGCTCCGGCCGACTGTGACCGGAAAACGACACAGACCCGCTTAAAATTCGCTCAGATATGGCTGATGGATGGCGAGAAGCGCCGCCACCCTTGCCCTCACCTCCCCTGCGCAGGCCGGGTCCAGCACCGCCCGCGCCACCAGGGCGCCCACCTCTTTGAGATCTTGGGGCCCCATCCCCTGCGTGGTCACGCACGGGGTGCCGACCCGGATCCCCGAGGTGACGGCCGCCGGCTCGGGATCGTACGGGATCACGTTGCGGTTGAGCGTGATGCCCGCCGCCGCGCACCTGCGCTCCGCCTCGGCCCCCGACACCCCGGCCCCGCGCAGGTCGATCAGCGCCAGATGGGTGTCCGTCCCGCCGGACACCGCCCGCATCCCCCGCACCGCCAGCGCCTCCGTCAGCGCCCGCGCGTTCACGATCACCTGCCTGGCGTAGCCGGCGAACTCCGGCCGCATCGCCTCGCCGAACGCCACCGCCTTGGCCGCCACCACGTGCATCAGCGGCCCGCCCTGCACGAACGGGAACACCGCCCGGTCGATCCGCCCGGCCAACTCCTCCGTGCACAGGATCGCGCCGCCGCGCGGCCCGCGCAGCGCCTTGTGCGTGGTGAACGTCACCACGTCCGCGTACGGGACCGCCGACGGGATCGCGCCACCCGCCATCAGCCCGATCGGATGCGCCACGTCGGCCAGCAACCACGCCCCCACCTCGTCCGCGATGCCGCGGAACGCCGAGTAGTCGATCAGCCTCGGGTACGCGGTCGCGCCGCACACGATGAGCTTCGGCTGGTGGCGCAGGGCCAGGTCGCGCACCTCGTCGTAGTCGATGAGCTCGGTGTCGCGGCGCACGCCGTACGAGACGACGTCGAACCATCGTCCCGAGAAGTTCACCTTCGAGCCGTGGGTGAGGTGACCGCCGTGCGGGAGCGCCATGGCCAGCATCGTGTCGCCGGGCTGCAGCAGGGCGGCGTAGGCGGCCAGGTTCGCCGAGGCGCCGGAATGGGGCTGCACGTTCGCGTGCTCGGCCCCGAACAGTTCGCGCGCCCGCTCGATCGCCAGCTCCTCCGCGCGGTCGACGACCTCGCAGCCGCCGTAGTAGCGCCGTCCCGGGTAGCCCTCGGCGTACTTGTTGGTCAGGGTGGAACCCAGGGCGGCCATGACGGCGGGCGAGGTGAAGTTCTCGCTCGCGATCAGCTGGATGCCGCCGCGGACCCGGTCGAGCTCGTCGACCAGGATCCGGGCGATCTCGGGATCCCGCTTCCGCAGCAGCCCGAAGTCCGGACCGTAGTAGGGCTCCGTACCCATTTCCCCACTGTACGACCGTATGTCCGTTTCTCCCATACACCGGTCATGCCCGGAAATCTCCCCTCATGCCAGCCACCGACCGGGAAGGCACGTCTCACGACGACCAGACACGCCCCAGGACGGGCATGCACGTCCCGGCGTCTCGGACGGGGCAGACACGTCCCGGCCCGGACGGACGCCTCCCAGGCGGGTCGGACGCCTCCCAGGCGGGGCGGACGTGTCTCATACAGGGAAAGCCCGCCCCCAACCGCGCATGCGCGTCTCATACGGGGAAGGCCCACCCCTCCGGCCGCACTGGCGCGTCCCATGCGAGAAAGGCCCACCCTCCGGCCGCCAGGACGTGTCTTAGGCCGGGAAGGCGTGTGGTGCGTCCGCCTTTGACGGCACCCATCGGGGCGTACCGGCCGCCTCGTCGCTGATCGCCGTGAGCACCGAATGGCGGTAGAGAGACAGTCTCGTCCGCCACTCGCGCATCTCCTCGACGTAACGCTCGCCCACCGGGGCATCCCACGTCTGAGGGCTGCTGGCCAGGCCGTACGCCTTGTCGAGGGCCGCTCTGAGCGCGTCAAGCTGGGGCAGCACGGCCTTCCACGCCACGACCAGGCGCTCGTATTCGGGATTGAAGTACTGAGGGGCGGCCAGCGGTCCACCGGGCGGAGCCTCGGCGGGGCCCTTCTCCCGGGGCGCGGGCGGGTCGGCGTACATCACGAACTCCTCTCCGGCCGGCCCGGACCGACCTCACCCGGCGGACCGTCCGGCCTGATGTCCTCGGGGGCCCACTCGCCCTTGCCGTACTCGCCCGGCGGGATCTGCACGGACGGCATCTCCTGGGGCGGGATGTCACGGTGGTCGTCGATCACGGTCCTGAGCGCATCGAGATCAAGCGGCGCCGCCTCTGCCGACACGACATCACTGCCGTCATGCGCCCATGGGCCGCCCTGGGTGGCCGCGGTCTCGGGACCGGGGTTCACGTCGTAGGCGATCGGCAACACCCGAACGGGACTCCCGGCCGACTGCCCGGGCGTCTCCCCAGGCCCGATGCCGTATACCGCCGCGCCTTCGCCCGCCCTTTCACCTGCGACTGTGCCGTACACGGCCGTGCCGTCACCGGTTCTTTCGCCTGGTCCGATGCCGTATACCAGCGCGCCTTCGCCCGCCCGGACGCCGCCGGTCCTGGAGTCGGTCTCCGTCGGCGTTCCCGAGCCGCCGGTCGGCGCGCCGCCGGGGGGATCGACGGACGGGTTGGTCGGTGGGATCGTGACGGGCCGATCCTGACCGCCCGTGCCACGATCACTGGTGCCCTGACCACCAGCACCCCGATCGCCGGTCCCCTGACCTCCCGCACCACGGTCACCGGTGCCCTGGTCGCCGGGGCCTTGACCGCCTGCGCCTCGATCGCCCGTTCCCCGATCACCGGCACCGTGGTCACCGGTCCCTTGACCACCAGCGCCCCCGTCACCGGTCCCCTGACCTCCCGCACCACGGTCACCGGTGCCCTGGTCGCCGGGGCCTTGACCGCCTGCGCCTCGATCGCCCGTTCCCCGATCACCGGCACCGTGGTCACCGGTCCCTTGACCACCAGCGCCCCCGTCACCGGTCCCCTGACCTCCCGCACCACGGTCACCGGTGCCCTGGTCGCCGGGGCCTTGACCGCCTGCGCCTCGATCGCCCGTTCCCCGATCACCCGTTCCGCGCTCGCCGGTGCCGCGGTCGCCGGTGCCCTGGGCGTCGCCGGTGCCCTGGCCTGGTCGGTCTCCCGTTGGACGGTCGGGGGTGGTGTCCTTGCCTGGCTCGCATGCCCCGTCGGTGCCCGTGCCGCGTGGGTCGTCGGTCGGCGCGGGGGTGCCCGAGGCGCCCGACGCTGTGCCGTCACCCGAGGCCGAGCCATCGTGCCAGCCCGTTCCCTCCGATGAGGAGCCGCCACCGTAAGAGGCGTCCGTTGACCTGGAGCCACCGTCGTAGCCGGCGTCACCTGGTGCGGAACCACCGCCATAGGTCGTCGTGTCCACTGATGCGGAACCGCCACCGTAGGTCGTCGTGTCCGCTGTCGCGGAGCCCCCGCCGTAGGACGTTGTCGCAGATGTGGAGCCGTCGCCGTAGGACGTTGCCGTGGTTGTTGAGTCGCCGGCGTAAGGCGTGTTCGCCGTGGTGGAGGTGCCGCTCACGGTCGCGTTCGCTGTGGTGGAGGTGTCTGTTGCCGGGGTGTCTCTTGGTGGGAGGGGCACTGATTCGCTGCCCGCGTTGGGTCTGCCTGCGTCGATCGAGCCGGCGGGGCCGTCCGGGCGGATCGTGCGTTCCGACCACTCGCCCTTGCCGTACTCGCCGGCCGGGATCTCCACGCTCGGCATGTCCTGCGGCGCTATGTCCCGGTGGTTCTCGATCACCGTTCTCAGCGCGTCCAGGTTCGGTGGGTTCGCTGCGGCGGAGACAACATCGCTGCCGTCGTTGGCGTACCCGCCGACGTTCGTGACGTCGGGACGGTCGGCCGTGACCTTCGGCATGTCGGCCGGTTGGACGTCCCGGGAGTTCTCCAGCATGTCCTCGACCGCCGCGGCCGTGGGCGGGTCGAGCGGCACCTGCAGCACCTTGACCCCGTCGACCACCACGACCTGCGGCTTGGTGGCCTCATGGCCGTCCCCGACGGGAGTGCCCGTCGCAGCGCCACCGGTCTCACCACCGGTGCCCTGCCCGGTGTCGCCGCCCTGGCCGACCCCACCATCCCGCCCGGCACCGGTGTCGCCGTCCTGACCTATGCCACCATCTCGCCCGGTTCCGGTGTCCTGACCGGTGTCAGTGCCCTGGCCGTTCCCACCGCTGCCGTCGCCCTGACCGATCCCGGTCCCCTGGCCCATGCCATCGCCCTGGCCGACACCCGTACCTTGGCCGGCGCCGTCACCCTGGCCCACGCCCGTGCCCTGGCCAGCGCCATCGCCTCGGCCTACCCCAGTGCCCTGGCCGACACCCGTACCTTGGCCGGCGCCGTCACCTCGGCCGGCGCCTTCGCCTTGACCGGCACCGTCACCCTGGCCGGCTCCCGTGCCCTGACCGACTCCTGTGCCCTGACCGACTCCTGTGCCCTGACCCGTTCCCGTGCCCTTGCCGGTTTCGCAGTCCTGGCCGGTGCCCGTGCCCTGGCCCGTCCCGCCGTCCTGGCCGGTGCCCGTTCCGGTTCCCGTTCCCTGGTCGGATCCTGCGCCCTGACCGCCGCCTACTCCCTGACCTGCGCCGTCGTCCCGCCCGGTGCCCCTGCCCTGACCCGCGTCGTCGATCTGGCCGACTCCCGTGCCCTGGCCGACTCCTGTGCCCGTCCCCGTCCCGGTGTCCTTGCCCGTCCCGCGATCCTGGCCGGTCCTCGCGCCATCGTCGTCGTCGCAGGTCTTCCCGTCGGAGTCGCCTCTCCCGTCGGCACCCGTGTTCCCATCGGCGCCCGTCTTGCCGTCATTGCCAGGTCTGCCGTCAGTGCCGGTTTTGCCGTCCGCGTCAGGCTTGCCGTCCGCACCGGTCCCCGTCTTCCCGTCCGTGCCGGTGCCGGTCTTGCCGTCACTACCGGTCTTGCCGTCCGTATCGGTGCCAGTCTTGCCATCGGTACCGGTCTTGCCATCCGTGTCGGTGCCGGTCCTGCCGTCCGTGCCCGTCTTACCGTCCGTGCCCGTCTTACCGTCGGTACCGGTCTTGCCGTTCGTGTCCGGGTTTGTTTCGGTGCCTGTGCCGGGGCCGCCGGGGCGGGGGGTGTCGGGGCCGGTGCCCGTCTTGCGGGGGTCGACCCGTTTCTCCAGTTCCCCCAACCGCCCGTTGACGTCCTTCACCATCACGTCGATCCGTTCGGCGATCTGGACGGGACGGTGCGTGGTCTGGGTGGGCAGCCCAGCGGTGCGCATGGCGCCCCTGACGCGGTCCTCGACCTCGCGCATCCGCGTGGCCGCCTGTCTCACCTCGGCCAGCAGTTCGCGGACCAGCTTGGGATCCATGCCGTCGTACTTGCCCATGGGCCACTCCCCGACGTATCGCCGCTCCGGGCCTCACCGTAATGTCGGCCCGAGCGCGATAGCGGCCGGAATAAGCAGCGGGTATACCTCAGTCGTCGGTGGCGACGTAGCCGATGATGCCGCGCAGCTTCTCCACCGGGATGGCCCCGCGACGCAGCAGCCGGGGCACGGCCGTGGTGAGGTCGAGGATGGTGGAGGGTGTGTTGTCGGTGGTCTTGCCGGCGTCGAGGTAGACCGCGACCGCCTCGCCGAGTTGCTCCTCGGCCTCCTCCGCGGTGGTCGCGGCGGGCGAGCCGGAGCGGTTGGCGCTGGAGACGGCCATCGGCCCGGTCTCCTTGAGCAGGTCGAGCGCCACCGGATGCAGCGGCATGCGTACGGCCACCGTGCCCTTGGTGTCGCCCAGGTCCCAGGAAAGGGCCCTGTTGGCCTTGCAGACGAGCGTGAGCGGCCCGGGCCAGAAGGCGTCGATCAGGTCCTGCCCGTACGCCCCCATGTCGTCCACGAGCGCTGTGGCGGCTCTGACGGTGCCCACGAGCACGGGCGGCGGCATGTCGCGGCCCCGGCCCTTGGCGTCCAGCAGGGAGTTGACGGCGGCGGGGGTGAAGGCGTCGGCGCCGATGCCGTAGACGGTGTCGGTCGGCAGCACCACGAGCTCGCCGCGGCGGACGGCGGCCGCCGCCTCCGTCAGGCCCTCGGTCCGTTGCTCGGCGTTGGAGCAGTCAAAACGTCGTCCCACGATCTCATCGCCTCGCTCCGCTCGGTGGGGAGCGGCGTTCGCGAGGCCTCCTCCTTCCTCCTGGTACGGTCGCCGGGCTTCCTGCTGGTCAGGAGGGGGCCGCGCCGCTGGCGTGAATCCTAGTCCTGGCCCAGCCTGGCCGTGACGAAGCGGTCTCTTCTCGTGAGGTCCTGGCGCAGGCGTACGTCACGCCATCCGTTGTCCTCGGGGAAGGTCAGATAGACGGCCCGGCCCTGCTCGTCGGCGTGTTCGACGGCCACCCAGCCGCCGGGGCGCAGCAGCCGGCGCGCCGTGCGCTCGACGGCGCGGACCTCGCCGAGCCCGTCGTCGCCCGAGCCGAACAGGGCCCGGGACGGGTCGTAGTCGCGCACCTCGGGATCACGCGGGATCGCGCCGGGCGGGATGTAGGGCGGGTTGGAGATGACCAGGTCGACCTTGCCGTTGAGCTCGGGCAGCGCCTCGGCGAGGTCTTCCGGATGCAGGTGGGTACGGCCCTGGCCGTGCTCGGAGATGTTGCGCTTGGCCCAGGTGTAGGCCCCGGGATCGACCTCGACGGCGTGGACCTCGGCCAGCGCCACCTCCTGGGCGATCGACAGCGCGATGGCACCCGACCCGGTGCCGAGATCGACGACGAGCGGGGCGGTGACGTCCATCTCCCGCAGCGTCTCGATGGCCCATCCGGCCATCACCTCGGTCTCCGGCCTGGGCACGAACACGCCGGGCCCGACCGCGAGCTCCAGATAGCGGAAGTAGGCGTGGCCGGTGATGTGCTGCAGCGGCTCGCGGGCCTCGCGCCGGGCGACGCCCTCCCAGAACAGCGCGTCGAACTCGGAGTCCCTGACGGTGTGCAGCTCACTCCTGCGCACGCCGTGGACGAATGCCGCGATCTCTTCCGCGTCGGTGCGCGGTGAAGGCACACCTGCCTCGGCCAGCCGGGCGGTGGCGAGCGCGATCTCGTCCAGCAGAAATGTCATGAGTGTTGTGCGAGCTTCTCCGCCATCTCGGCGTCGATGAGGGCTTGGGTGACGGCGTTGAGCTCACCGTCGAGAACCTGGTCGAGGTTATACGCCTTGAAGCCGACGCGGTGGTCGGAGATGCGGTTTTCCGGGAAGTTGTAGGTGCGGACGCGCTCGGAGCGGTCGACGGTGCGCACCTGCGACTTGCGCTCGGCCTGGGCCGCGGCCTCGGCCTGCTCCTGGGCGATGGCCAGCAGCCGGGCGCGCAGGATGCGCAGCGCCGACTCCTTGTTCTGGAGCTGGCTCTTCTCGTTCTGGCAGGAGACGACCACGCCGGTGGGCAGGTGGGTGATGCGGACCGCGGAGTCGGTGGTGTTGACGCTCTGGCCGCCGGGGCCGCTGGAGCGGTAGACGTCGATGCGCAGGTCGTTGGCGTCGACCTGGACGTCGACCTCCTCCGCCTCCGGGTAGACGAGCACGCCGGCGGCGCTGGTGTGGATGCGGCCCTGCGACTCGGTGACGGGCACCCGCTGCACGCGGTGGACCCCGCCTTCGTACTTGAGTCTGGACCACACGCCCTCGTCGCCCTTGGCCCGGATGCCGACCGTGACGTCTTTGTAGCCGCCCAGGTCGGAGGGCTGGCTGTCGATGACCTCGGTCTTCCAGCCGAGCCGTTCGGCGTAACGCAGGTACATGCGCAGCAGGTCGCCGGCGAACAGCGCGGACTCCTCGCCGCCCTCGCCCGCCTTGATCTCCATGATGATGTCCTTGTCATCATTGGGATCGCGCGGGATGAGCAGGTGCCGGAGCTTCTCCTCCAGCTGCGGGATGCGCTCCTCGATCTCGGCGGCCTCGGCGGCGAACCCCTCGTCCTCGCCGGCCAGCTCCTTGGCGGCCGTCAGGTCCTCGCGGGACGATTCGAGCTCACGGTAGGTGCCGACGATCGGCGTCAGCTGCGAGTAGCGCCGGCCTAGGGTGCGTGCCTTGTTCTGGTCGGCGTGCACGGCGGGATCGGCGAGCTTCAACTCCAGCTCGGAATACTCCTTGAGCAACTCGTCGAGATTCACCGTGGTCCCTTTTCGTGGAGTGTGGCCGTTTCACCAACAACGCCGACCCGGCGCACGCGGTGCGTCCGGGCCGGCGTGGGTGGAGCTACTTGCCCGTGGCCTTCTTGCCGAAGCGCTTCTCGAAGCGGGCCACCCGGCCGCCGGTGTCGAGGATCTTCTGCTTGCCCGTGTAGAACGGGTGGCAGGCGGAGCACACGTCGGCGTGGATCACGCCGTTCTTCGCGGTGCTGCGGGTGGTGAACGTGTTGCCGCAGGAGCAGGACACCTGCGTCACGTTGTAGTCGGGGTGGATGTCGCGCTTCATCGCTGTCCTTTCGGGGTGCGGCCGCCGGGTCGCCTTCACGCGTGGCGGGAACCGGAACCGCAAAATGGTCAGCTACCAGTGTGCCAGATCGTGCAACCATCCCAGGCCATCCGGCATTCCCTCGCGGCCCGGCGCCGGGGTGACACCAGCCCTTTCAGCGACCCAGGTACGTCAGCACGGCGAGCACCCGCCGGTGGTCCTCGGGCGCCGGCCCCAGCGTCAGCTTGGTGAAAATACCTGAAATGTGCTTCTCCACCGCGCCCTCCGTGACGACCAGCCGGGCGGCGATGGCGGTGTTGGAGCGGCCCTCCGCCATCAGCGCCAGCACCTCGCGCTCGCGCGGCGACAGCGAGTCGAGCGGAGCGCCGCGCCGCTGCCGGCTCAGTAACTGCACGACCACCTCGGGGTCGATGACGGTCCCGCCGGAGGCCACCTGACGCACCGCCTCCAGGAACTCGGCCACGTCGGCGACCCGCTCCTTGAGCAGGTAACCGACGGCCCTGCCGATGAGCTCGCCGGCGTAGCGCTCCTCGACGTACTGCGACAGCACGAGGATCGGGAAGTCCGGCCTGGCCGCGCGCACCTGCAGCGCCGCCCGCAGTCCCTCGTCGGTGTGGCTCGGCGGCATGCGGACGTCGACGATCGCCAGGTCGGGCTCGTGTCGCAGCACCGCCGTCACCAGCGCGGGCCCGTCGGAGACGCTCGCCACCGTCTCGATGCCGCCGTCGGCGAGCAGGCGCGCGAGCCCCTCGCGCAGCAGTACGGAGTCCTCGGCGATGACCACGCGCATGGCCCCATGACTACAGGGGACGACGGCAGGCTGTCCACCTCCGTCCGCCTCGGGCTCGGCTACCACTCGCAGGGCAGCTCCGCGCGGATCAGGGTCGGGCCGCCCACCGGGCTGTGCACGACCATCACCCCGTCGATGGTGGCGGCCCTGTCGGCCAGCCCGGACAGGCCCCCGCCCGGGCTGAGGAGCGCGCCGCCGATGCCGTTGTCCCAGACGTCCACGACCACGCCGCGGTAGTCCCTGATCAGGGTGACGGACGCCTCGGTGGCGCCGGAGTGCTTGGCCATGTTGGCCAGCGTCTCGGCCACGATGAAGTACGCGATGCTCTCGACCGCGGGCGGCGGCCGTTCGTCCAGTTCGACCGACACGTCCACCCGGATGGGCGCCCGCGCGGCCAGCCCCGACAGGGCGGCGTCGAGGCCGCGGTCGCTGAGGATGGCCGGGTGGATGCCTCTGGCCAGGTTGCGCAGCTCTGCGATGGCCGCCTTGGTGCCCGCGTGCGCCTGGGCGATGAGCATCCTGACCTCGTCGGGCTCGCTGTCGAACTTCGCCTGGGCCCGTCCCAGGTCCACCGCGACCGACAGCAGCCGCTGCTGGGCGCCGTCGTGCAGGTCGCGTTCGATCCTGCGCCGCTCGGCCTCGGCGGCGTCGATCCCCCTGGCCCTGCTGGCGCGCAGCCGTTCCTCCTCGTTGCCGCCGAGCAGCACCGTGGCGAGGGTGCCGTGCAGCCAGGCCATGCCGCGGACGAGGTAGGCCGTCAGCACGAGGAGCAGGCCGCCGAACAGCGCGGCGATCCAGGCCCCCGGCGCCCAGTCGCCGACCATCAGGTCGCTGTAGCCGCCGCCGGTCGCGTACACGAGGTACAGCAGCGGTTGCGCGATGAACGTGATCGAGGCGAACCACAGCCCGAACGACAACGCCACCTCGACCGCGCCGAGCGGGAGCAGCATCAGCAGGTAGCCCAGGTCCTGCCAGGTGGCGGGGTCGGACAGCAGCCAGCGCAGGTGCGCGCCGACGCCGCGCTCGGGCCTCGGCCGGTACGGGTCGGCGATCCTGACGCCGAACGCCGCGTGCAGCAGCCGGCGTTCCAGCATGGCCCCGCCGCGCCACATCAGCACGGTGGCCATGATGAGCGGCACGCCCACCCAGACGACCGACAGCGTGAGCGAGACCGGGATCGTGATGCTCAGCACGATGAACCAGCCCAGCCCGACGAAGCCGGTGACGAGCAGGTAGGGGGCCGCCCGCCAGGTCATCGGGTCGACCAGGACGCCCAGGGGCCCCTTGGGCCCGAGCGGGACGCGGTCCTTCAACGCCGCAGAACGCATGTAGTTCAGACTGCACGCGAAGGGCCCTCGCGGTGAATACGGATGACTCCCGTCACCGGGGTAGGGCTAGCCCCAGTGCCAGGCCCGCACGCGAAGGGGCGGCGGGGAAGACCCCCACCGCCCCTTCGGTGAAACGCGGACGCTAGTCGCGGTCGTTGCTCACCGTGGTCTTCTGGACCTGAAGGAGGAACTCCGCGTTGGACTTGGTCTCCTTCATCTTCTCCAGGAGCAGTTCGAGCGCCTGCTGCATGTCGAGCGCGTGCAGCACGCGACGCAGCTTCCAGACGATCTGGAGCTCGTCCTTGCCCATGAGGATCTCTTCCTTACGGGTGCTGGACGCGTCGACGTCCACCGCGGGGAAGATCCGCTTGTCGGCGAGGGAGCGGTTGAGCTTGAGCTCCATGTTGCCGGTGCCCTTGAACTCCTCGAAGATGACCTCGTCCATCTTGGACCCGGTCTCGACCAGGGCCGTGGCGAGGATCGTCAGCGAGCCGCCGTTCTCGATGTTGCGAGCGGCGCCGAAGAACCGCTTGGGCGGGTAGAGCGCCGTGGAGTCGACACCACCCGACAGGATGCGCCCGGAGGCCGGGGCCGCGAGGTTGTAGGCGCGGCCGAGGCGGGTGATCGAGTCGAGCAGCACGACCACGTCGTGGCCCAGCTCCACCAAGCGCTTGGCGCGCTCGATGGCGAGCTCGGCGACGGTGGTGTGGTCTTCGGCCGGACGGTCGAAGGTCGAGTGGATGACCTCGCCCTTGACCGACCGCTGCATGTCGGTGACCTCTTCGGGCCGCTCGTCCACGAGCACGACCATCAGGTGGCACTCGGGGTTGTTGCGGGTGAGCGCGTTGGCGATGGCCTGCAGCACCATCGTCTTACCGGCCTTGGGCGGCGAGACGATGAGACCGCGCTGGCCCTTGCCGATCGGCGAGACGAGGTCGATGATCCGCGTGGTGAGGATGTTCGGCTCGGTCTCGAGGCGCAGGCGCTCCTGCGGGTAGAGCGGCGTCAGCTTGTTGAAGTCGGGCCGGCTGCGGGCCTGCTCCGGGTCCATGCCGTTGACGGTGTCGAGGCGGACCAGGGCGTTGAACTTCTCGCGCCGCTCGCCGTCGCGCGGCTGGCGGACGGCGCCGGTGATGACGTCGCCCTTGCGCAGGCCGTTGCGGCGGATCTGGGCCAGCGAGACGTAGACGTCGTTGCTGCCCGGCAGGTAGCCGCTGGTCCTGACGAACGCGTAGTTGTCGAGGATGTCGAGGATGCCGGCGATCGGGATGAGCACGTCGTCGTCGCCGATGACGGGCTCGCTGCTGTCGAAGCGGTCGCGGCCACGGCCACGGTTGCGCTCCCTGAAGCGGCCCCTGCGGCTGCGCCCGCCGCGGTCGTCGTCGTCGCCCCCGCGCAGGTCGCCACGCTGGTCACCGCGGTCACCGCGCTGGTCGCCACGGCTGCCCGCGTCGGCGGCGGTGCGGTCGCGCTGCTCGCCGCGGTCACGGCCACCGTCACGACCGTCGCGGCCGTCACGACCGCCGTCGCGCCCGCCGTCACGACTGTCACGGCCGCTGTCGCGCCCGCCGTCACGGCTCTCGGAGCGACCGCCCTCACCGCGGTCGCCGGAACGGTCACGGTCGCCGGAACGGTCGCCGCGGTCGCCACGCTCACGACGCTCGCCGCGGCTGCGGCGCTCGCGCCGGCTCTCGCCGCGCTCGGAGCGCGTGTCGCTCTGACCGGCCTCGACCGGCTGCGCCTGCTGCTCCACCACGGTCTCGACCGGAGCCGCGACCGGCTCGGGCGCGACGGCCACGGGCTCGGCGGCGGCCGCCGGCGCCGCGGCGGCGGGCTGCGGAGCGGAGTCCTCGGCGGGCTTGGAGCGGGAACGTTCCCTGCGTGCACGGGTGGGCCGCTCCGTCGCGGGGGCCGCCTCCGTCGAAGCCGGGGCGGGCGCCTCAGCCGCGGGTGCGGCGGTCGCTGCGCCGTCTCCGGAACCGCCACCCTGCTTCTCCTGGATGGCCGCGATCAGCTGGCTCTTCCGCATGCGCCCGGTCCCGCTGATGCCCAGCTCCGCGGCCATCTTCTGCAGCTCGGGCAGCACCTTGGCGGACAGGCCGGTGCCGGAGCGACGCGCACGCGGCTTGGCCGCTGCGCGGGTGGGGGTGTCGCCGGACGCCGGCTCAGCGCCTGATGCGTCGGAGAGGAGTTCGGTGGTGTCGCTCAACTAAAAGGTCCTTCCCAGGGGTCGGGCGCCGGTTTCGTTCTCCCGGGCGTCCCGGAGGTGCTTGCGATCCGGCGGGACAGACCGGGTCGGGGTGCACTCTGCGATCTTCGGCTGTCGTCTCAGACAGCCGCCACTCTTGGGGAGGGGTTCGTCCACGCCGCCGATGGCCCTTGGCGCGTGGCTGACACCCCCCAGATTGCTGTCGCCAACCAGATGTCGAGATGATTCGAACGCGCAGATCCCCGTCGTCGCCACCTCACGTTGAGCCAACCGGGTGTGGGCCAACCGGAGGCAACGGATTCCGGGGAGACAGCCGCGCTGCTTCCGCCTCGCGACGTGAAGCATGATGCAGCGATGTATGGCTGACAAGCACGCACCCACCAAGGGGGCATCTGGTGCGGCTATCAGCCTAACATCACCAGCGCACACGGCTATTCCCTGAAGGTCTAAAGAGGTATCAGCGTGTCTCGGGGAACTGAACGTCCGCCCCAACCGGGTCGACGTCCATTTGCTGGATGTGCCAGTCATTACCCACTTCTGGCGCGATCAAATCCTGCGTATCCGAGGTCGAAAACGCAAGAACCGTGGGACCCGCTCCCGAAACGACCGCGGGCACGCCCACTGCACGGAGACGTTCTACCAGATCCGCGCTCTGCCGCATGGCAGGCGCGCGGTAGTGCTGGTGAAGGCGGTCTTCCGTGGCGGCCAGCAGGAGCTCCGGCTCCGGCCGCTGGGTCAGCGCGGCGATCAGCAGCGCGGCCCGGCCGGCGTTGAAGGAGGCGTCCTCGTGGGGCACGTCCTTCGGCAGGAGCCCCCGTGCGGCCTCCGTGGACAGCCGCGTCGACGGAACGACGACGACTGGACGGACGCGCTGGTCGGCAACCAGTTTCACCATACGCGCAACCCCGGCGTGGTCGAACCAGGCCACGGTCAGCCCGCCGGCCAGGCAGGGGGCCACGTTGTCCGGATGACCCTCCATCTCGGTGGCCAGCGCGTAGACGTCGTCGTCGGAGAGCTCACCATCGGCCAGGGCGCGCGCGGCGAGAATGCCCGCGCACACGGCGGCCGATGAGGATCCGAGCCCGCGCGCGTGCGGGATCCGGTTGTGGCAGTGCAGGCGTATCCCCTCCGGCTGGGGCACCCCCATGCGGCCGAACGCCGCGCGCATCGCCTTGACGACCAGGTGCCCCTCGCCGAGATCCACCTCCCCCGCGCCCTCGCCCACCACGGTGACGTGGACGCCGCGCTCGTCGCTGAGCGTGGCCCTGACCTCGTCGTGCAGGTTCAGCGCCAGCCCCAGCGCGTCGTATCCGGGGCCCAGGTTCGCCGAAGTGGCGGGCACACGGATGTCAACGGTCCTCATGCGTTCACTTTTCTCTCGTCACTCCCCCGTGCGCCCCCGTCAGGCGAGGTTGAGCGCCGCCGCGGCGGCGTGGACGTCGATGGGGATGACCACCGGCGCCGGAGCCCCCGAGATGGCCCAGTCGGGGTCCTTCAGTCCGTTGCCCGTGACCGTGCAGACGATGCGCTGCCCCGGCTCCACCATGCCCTGCGCGTGGGCCTGCAGCAAGCCCGCGACGCTGGCGGCCGAGGCGAGCTCGACGAACACGCCCTCCTCCTGCGCCAGCAGCTTGTACGCCGCCGCGATCTGCCGATCGGTCACCGCCTGGATGGTCCCGCCGGAATCGTCGCGGGCCGCGGTGGCCAGCGACCACGAGGCCGGGTTGCCGATGCGGATCGCGGTGGCGATCGTGTGCGGATGGGCGACGGGCGCGCCCTCGACGATCGGCGCCGAGCCGCTGGCCTGGAAGCCGAACATGCGCGGCCGCCTGGTGGCGACCCCGTCGTCGAAGTATTCCTGGTAGCCCATCCAGTAGGCCGAGATGTTGCCCGCGTTGCCCACCGGGATGCAGTGGATGTCGGGGGCGTCCCCGAGCGTGTCGACGATCTCGAACGCCGCCGTCTTCTGCCCCTGCAGCCGGAACGGGTTGACCGAGTTGACCAGCGCGATGGGATAGCTGGACGACAGCTTGCGGGTCATCTCCAGGCAGTCGTCGAACGACCCCTCGACCTGCAGCAGCGTGGCCCCGTGCACGAGCGCCTGGGCCAGCTTGCCCATGGCGATCTTCCCCCGCGGCACCAGCACGGCGCAGGTCAGCCCGGCGCGCACGGCGTAGGCCGCCGCCGAGGCCGAGGTGTTGCCGGTGGAGGCGCAGATGACCGCCTTGGCCCCCTCTTCCACCGCCTTGCTGATGGCCATCGTCATCCCGCGGTCCTTGAAACTGCCCGTCGGGTTGGCCCCCTCCACCTTCAGGTAGACGTCACACCCCGTGAGGGCCGAGACGCGGTGCGCGGGCACCAGCGGCGTGCCGCCCTCGAGCAGCGTGATGACCGGCGTCTTCGCGGTGACCGGAAGACGCTCGCGGTACTCCTCGATGAGGCCACGCCACGACCTGCTCATGATGACTCCCTACCTGCGCTGTTGGGCACCGAGTGTACGGGGTGCGGGAGACCGTCGCTGAGCCGTGTCCACGGGTCGGACTCGTCCATTGGACAGGGGCACTATTCAGGAAATTCTCAGCATCTCCCGATAAGGTCTCGGCAGGGGGTCACGACCATGAACGCGCGTCCTGCTCTGAGGCAGAACGACTATTCACCAGTGGCGGCACCGCAGCTCGGCGCCTGGTCACCCGCACTTTCCTTGAGCGTGGTGATACCCGCGCACGGCGGGCAGGACAAGCTCGATCTGACGCTGGCCGCACTGTCCGTACAGACGTATCCGGAGCACCTCACGGAGGTGCTGGTCGTCGACGACGGCAGCAGGCCGCCGATCCGGCTGCCGGAGCTGCGCCCGGTCAACACCCGTCTCGTACGGGTCCGCGACGGCTGGGGCATCTCCAACGCGGTCAACACCGGCGCCAAGGCGGCCGACGGCGAGATCATCCAGCGGCTCGACGCCGACATGGTGGCCTGCCGCGAGCACCTCGAGGCGCTGGCCCGGTGGCACCACGTGACGGACTACCTGGTCACGATCGGGATGAAGAAGTTCGTCGAGATGCCGCCCGTCACCGCCGCCCAGGTCGCCGCGGCCAAGCGGCTGGACGAGGTGTTCGACCTCGAAGGGGCCAGGGCGAGCTCGACCGAGGCCACGATCGCCAAGACCGACGGGCTGCGCAAGAGCCGCAATCCGTACCACGTGTGCACCGGACCGACCTTCGCCCTGCCCAGGGAGGTCTTCCACGCCGTGGGCGGTCTCGACCCGAACGTGGCGCGCGGCGAGGACACCGAGTTCTCCTACCGCCTCGCCATGCACGGCGTCGTCTTCGTGCCCGACTCCGATGCCCAGGCCGTACACCTGGGGCTGCCGGCCCAGCACCGCGACAGGGAGCGGGCGGTGCGGGCGGTGGAGCCGTACCTGGCGCACCGCATCCCGCTGCGCAGGGACCTGCGCAAGGACCGGGGGCGGCGGTGGCTGGTGCCGTACGTGGAGGTCGTGCTCGACGTCACCGACACCTCCGAGTCCGTGGTGCGGCAGGCGGTCGCGGCGGCGCTGGACGGCAAGCTCCAGGACGTCGTGGTGACGCTGGTGGGGCCGTGGTCGCGGCTGGACGACTCGCGCCGGTTCGCACTGTCCGACCCTTGCTTCGAGCTGCGGCTCATGCGTGACCTGTTCGCGCACGACGACCGGATCCGCCTCATCGACGAGGCCGCACCGACACCCGCGCCGACACCGTTCCGCTACCGGGGGCCGGTGGACGTGCCGCTGCACCGCGCGACGCTGGAGCGGATGATCGAGTCGGTGCAGAAGGACCTCACGGGCGTGCTCGTCGTGGACCTGCCCGATGGGCGCACGGCCCGCCTGGAGCGCACCTCGGCGCTCGGCCGCGCCGTACTGCTCACCGAGCCCGGCGACGACCTCGACGAGGTCATCGACACCACGCACGGGGTACGCCACGAGCCGCCGGACCGCTTCTGGCCCGCTCCCGCGCAGCCCGAGCCGGTCACCATCCCCGCACCGGTCAAGGTCGCGGTGGAACCGCCGGTGACGGTGGAACCGCCGGAGAAGACCCTGCTCCGCCGCCTGAAGTCCGCCCTACGCCCGAACTGACCACGCGCCGCTCCGCACGCCCTGCGCGAAGGCGTCAGCCGCGCAGGCGTTTGCGGAGGGCGCGTCTGGTGGCCGACACCACCGTGCGCAGGCTCTGCTGAGCCTGGGCGGCGCGTTCGGCGGCGGCGACCCCGCGGCGCAGCGTGCCGACCTCGCGGCGCAGCTCCACGGCCGACTTACGCCAGCGGCCCGCCTCCTCCTTCCACTTGGCGATCTGCCCGCGCAGCCGCTCGGCCTCCGCGGTCAGCCGCTCCACCTCCGCCCGCGCCTCGATCCCGGCCCGGTACGCCCCCCGCCGGCCCTGCGGCGTCCGCGCCTCGGTGGTGAAGGTGGTGAAGCCGTAGGTGTCGCCGTCCACCCAGACGACGCCCGACACCGTGTCCACCGCGTCGTCCAGGTCCTCCCCCGGCGCGGCGACCAGGCGGGCCCTGGCGAAGGCCGCGGCGCGTTCCAGGCGGGCCGTGACGACGCCTTCCGCCGACTCGCGCAGCAGCACGTTCACCAGGCCGAGACCCTCGTCGCGGGCCAGGTCGAGCAGGCGGGCGAGGGTGTCCTCGCCGGGGATCCAGCCGGCGGGCAGGCGCAGGACGTAGGGGACGGCCTGGTCCACGGCCCCGTCACCACCGGCGTGTCCCCCGCCGTCGCCGGTCGCGGCCAGGCGTACCCGGCCCTCGTGCTCGTAGTGCCCGTGGACCAGCACCAGCTCCAGCGCCGGGTCCTTGAGCGGGGCGCGACGGTCGCGGTCGAGGGTGTCCCAGGGGCCTGTCAGCAGCACGGACACATCGGGGACGGTGCCGGCCAGCAACGCGTCCACACTGGCTCGTACGGGGTCGTATCCGGCCGTTCCGTCCACGACCGCGGTGACGTACGGCACCTTCCACTGCCGTCCGGGATGGCCCCTCAGCCAGCGGTAGGCCGGGATGCGGTCGGCCACGAACGCGTGACTGACCCGATCGATGGGCTGCTTGTCGCGCATCCGCATCGTCGGGCCGAGATGGTAGGCGCGGGCCGCCGGCTCCGGTACGAAGACCGCGCCCGCCTGCCACAGCCGGTAGCCCATCTCGGTGTCCTGGCCGAGGACGAGATCGTCGTCCATCGGTCCCGCCGCCGCGATCAGCCGGGCGTTGACCGAGGTCGCGCCGCCGACGTGCAGGCTGAAGGGGCGCTGCGGGTTGGCGGTGAGGCCGTCGGTGCGATCGACCAGGTCCACGATCCAGGCGTGCGGCTCGGCCGGCTCGAAGTACGCGTCGAGGTCGGCGGGCAGCTCGGCGGGCAACGCGGTCTCGGTGAACCTGAGGTAGCCGGTCACCACCGCGTAGGGCGCCGCGTGGTGCCAGCGCATGTGCGCCTCGATCGCGCCCGGCGTCAGCACCACGTCGGAGTCGAGCCAGTGGATCACCTCACCGGTCGCCGCGGCCAGTCCGGCGTTCCGCGCGGCGGCCCGGCCGGGGCGTTCGCAGCCGATCAGCCGGGTGGCGGCGGGGCGTTCGGCGGGCAGCCGGAGCGGCGGCTCACTGCCGTTGTCCACGACGACGACCTCGGTCAGCTCCGCCGGGTACGTCTGCCTGGCCAGCGCGGCCAGCACCAGATCGAGCTCACGCTGGCCACCGTAGGCCGGGATGACCACGCTGACCGTCATGGCCGGCGTGAAGTCCTCCCCCGGCACGTCGAGCACCCGATAGTCGTTGCCCCGCACCCGCCCGGCCGACGCTGACCGGCCTGCCGGTAACCGGCTCTCGGCGCCCTGCTTCTCCGGGTGCTCTGCGGAGCCGTCTCGGACGGTGGTCATGCGGCTTCCATGAGCAGGCTCGGGCGGAAGCCGCGCCACTGGTTGACGGCCACCTTGAGGAAGTGGGCCAGGGGCAGTTGCCAGGTGTGGTCGCCGCTGAGGCCCCGGCGCAGGACGTAGCCGAGACCATGGGTGCGGTAGATGCGGGCTCCGGCCTGCTCGGCCGCCTTCAGGAACTCGCGGTCGACGGCTTGCGGCAGGGCGGGAAAGCCGCCTATTTCGTGAAATTTCGCCCGAGGCACCATGATCGTGCCACCGGCGACATGGTCGGAATAGACCTCACTCGGATAACTCGCCCCACTGGCGAACGTCGTGCGCCTGATAGTCGCCCGCAACGGCTCCAGGTAGAAGAACTCCGCCGTCGTGCCCACCACGTCGGCCCCCGCGTAGGTGAGCGCCATGAACAGGTCGGCCAGATGGCGCGGCCCGTACCAGTCGTCGTCGTCCCACTTCGCCACGAGGTCGCCGCCCGCGAGCGCGGCGGCCTGGTTGAGCACCTCGCCGAACGGCACGGACGCGTCCGCCTCGACCCACCGCACGGGCAGGGAACAGGACTCGACCGCCTCGCGCACCTGCTCGAACGCGACCCCGTGCAGGCCCAGCAGCACCTCCGCGGAGACGTCGCGCTGGCGCTCCATCTGCGCCAGCGCCGCGCCGACGAACGCGGGCCGCCTGGTGGCCATCACGATGCTCACCTGCGGCACCGCCGCCAGCGGATGGGCGAGGCGGCGCAGGCGTACGCTGTGCTCCTCGCGGCGCAGGTCGGCCAGGCAGCGGGCGGTGCCGTCGGCGGTGTGGGCGAGCCACTCACGGTCGGTGAGCACGTCGGCCAGGCCGGCGGGGACCCAGGGCGCGGCGCGCTCGGCGGTGAGCGGCACGCCGGCGGCGGCCAGGCTCAGCAGGCCGTCGAGCGGCACCGGCGCGTCCGGCCACTCGATCTCCAGTCCGCGCAGCGGACGCAGGGCGCCCACGTCGGGCGGCTGCCCCTCGACCGCCCAGCCGGCCCCGAGGTCGCCCGCCCAGTGCAGGCGGGCCGGCTCCTTCTCCGGCGAACGCGCGAAACCGCAGGGGGTGGGGGACATGGACGAGGCGCTCCTGACCGCTCGGCAACCGATCGGCGCCTACCCTACGCCCGTTCCACCACCCGGCGGACGCGGACACCGCCCTCGTTCACGACCGGTGAACGCGACCGCCATCTCGCTGCGCGAACCGGTGCGTGCGGACGCCACTTCTCTCCGCGCGACCGGCGAACACGGGCCGCGGGACCCGCGCGTTACTCGTCGCCCTCGACCCGCATCACGCTCGCCACCGCCCGCACGATGTCGAGCTCGCGCAGCCCCTCCATGGTCGCCGTCAGCGCGGCGTCCGTGGCGCGGTGGGTGACGATGACGAGCTGGGCGTCATCGCCGTGCCCCTCCTGGCGCACGGTCTGGATCGACACGTCGTGCTTGGCGAACAGCTCCGCCACCCGCGCCAGCACGCCCGGCTTGTCGGCGACGTCGAGCGCCACGTGGCAGCGCGTGACGGTGTCGCCCATCGGGTGGACGGCCAGGTCGGCGTAGGTGGACTCCTCGGGCCCCCGCGTGCCGGCCAGCCGGTTGCGGCCGACGGCCACCAGGTCGCCGAGCACGGCGGAGGCGGTCGGCGCCCCGCCGGCGCCCTTGCCGTAGAACATGAGCTGCCCGGCCGACTCGGCCTCCACGAAGACCGCGTTGTACGCCTCGCGCACCCCGGCCAGCGGGTGGGAGCGCGGGATCATCGCCGGGTGGACCCGCACGCCGAAGGAACGGCCGTCGTCGGAGCGGGCGCAGATGGCCAGCAGCTTGATGACGTAGCCCATGGCCTTGGCGGAGGCGACGTCGGTGGCGGTGATGTCGGTGATGCCCTCGCGGTGCACCTCTTCGGCGCGCACGCGGCTGTGGAAGGCGAGCCCGGCCAGGATGGCGGCCTTGGCGGCGGCGTCGAAGCCCTCGACGTCGGCGGTCGGGTCGGCCTCGGCGTAACCGAGCGTCTGGGCCTCCTCCAGGGCGTCGGTGAAGGAGGCGCCCGTGGAGTCCATCTTGTCGAGAATGTAGTTGGTGGTGCCGTTGACGATGCCGAGCACCCGTTTGACGTGGTCGCCGGCCAGCGACTCGCGCAGAGGGCGCAGCAGCGGGATGGCCCCGGCCACGCTGGCCTCGAAGTAGAGGTCGCCGCGGCCGGTCCTGGCGGCCTCGTGCAGCGTGGCGCCGTCGGCGGCCAGCAGCGCCTTGTTGGCGGTGACCACGGACTTGCCCCTGGACAGGGCGGAGACGATCAGCGAGCGGGCGGGCTCGATGCCGCCGATGACCTCGATCACGATGTCGACGTCGTCGCGGGTGACCAGCGCCTCGGCGTCGGTGGTCAGCAGCGCGGGGTCGACCTCGACGTCGCGTTTGCGGCCGAGCCTGCGCACGGCGACGCCGGCCAGCTCCAGCGGGGCCCCGACGCGGGCGGCCAGGTCGCCGGCCTGTTCGTGCATGAGCCTGATGACCTGAGACCCGACGACGC
The DNA here is from genome assembly GCF_035917475.1 of Nonomuraea fuscirosea. Taxonomy (NCBI): domain Bacteria; kingdom Bacillati; phylum Actinomycetota; class Actinomycetes; order Streptosporangiales; family Streptosporangiaceae; genus Nonomuraea; species Nonomuraea fuscirosea. The sequence continues at coordinate 8,355,242 of NZ_CP109074.1, forward strand.
CGCAGCCCAGCAGAGCCACTTTCAGCGGTTTCACAGCTGCCCCCTCAACAAGTCGTCCTCGGTCTCGCCCTGCACGATCACGCGGGAGACGCCGCCTGAGACGGCGACCACGGCGGGCCTGGGCAGGTAGTTGTAATTGTTGGCCAGCGAGCGGCAGTAGGCGCCGGTCGCGGCCACGGCGATCAGGTCACCGGGGGCGAGGTCGGCCGGCAGGTGGAAGTCGCGCACGATGATGTCGCCGCTCTCGCAGTGCTTGCCGACCAGGCGGCTGAGCATCGGCTCGGCCTCGCTGGCCCGGCTGGCCAGCGCGGCGGTGTATTCGGCGCCGTAGAGCGCGGTGCGCACGTTGTCGCTCATGCCGCCGTCGATGCTCACGTAGGTGCGCAGGCCCTCGACGTCCTTGATGGTGCCGACCTCGTAGAGGGTGATGCCGCCGGGGCCGACGATGGTGCGGCCGGGCTCGACGGTCAGGCGGGGCACGGGCAGGCCGGCGTCCACGCAGACCTTGGCCACGATCTCGCGCAGGCCGTCGGCCAGCTCCTTGATGTCGGGGGCCTCGTCGTCGTCGACGTAGGCGATGCCGTAGCCGCCGCCGAGGTCGAGCTCGGGCAGCACGACGCCGTGTTCGTCCTTGATCTGGACGAGCAGCGTGGCCAGCCGGCGCGCGGCCACCTCGAACCCGGCCGTGTCGACGATCTGGGAGCCGATGTGGGAGTGCAGGCCGACGAGCTGGAGCTGCGGCATGGCGAGGATGCGGCGCACGGCCTCGGCCGCCGCCCCCGAGTTCAGCGACAGGCCGAACTTCTGGTCGTCGTGGGCCGTGGCGATGAACTCGTGCGTGTGGGCCTCGACCCCGGTGGTCACCCTGACCATCACCTTGGGCCGCTTGCCCATCTGCTCGGCGAGGTAGCCGAGCCTGGCGATCTCGTCGTAGGAGTCGACCACGATGTGGCCGACGCCGGCCTCCAGCGCCTTGGCCAGCTCGGCCTTGGACTTGTTGTTGCCGTGCATGGTGATGCGCCCGGCCGGGAAGCCGACGCTCAGCGCGACCGCCAGCTCGCCGCTGCTGGCCACGTCGAGGCCGAGGCCCTCGTCCTGGAGCCAGCGCACGATCTCCTTGCACAGGAACGCCTTGCCGGCGTAGTGGACCTCGGAGCCGGCGAACGCCGTCGCGTAGTCGCGCATGCGCGAGCGCACGTCGTCCTCGTCGATGACGTAGAGCGGGGTGCCGTGGTCGCGGGCCAGGTCGCGCACGTCCACGCCGCCGACGGTGAGCGCGCCTTCCGCCCGGCTCGACGTTCGGGGCCAGATCGAGGGGTTGATCCGGTTGAGGTCGGCGGGCGCCAGCGGCGGGCGCTCGTGCGGCAGCATCTCGGCGTGCCGGTCCCCGGCGGGGTGGGCGAATCGACTCACCCGATCGAGGCTATCGGAAGCGCCAGTGAGCCATGACCCTGTGACCACGTATCGAGACGCGATCACGCCCTGGAAGGGATATTTTTACGCTTTTTCGCCGTTTAACCGGATATTTTGTGATCCTTTACAGGCGGTCCGGGCCCGGCAGGACCTCGCGCACGGCCGCCGCCACCCGTACCCGCGCCGTGTGCACAGGACCCGGCTCCTCGTCCCCCACCGGAACGGCCGGAGCCCGCTCGTGAGCGTCGTGATAGGCCAGCGCCAGCCGCAGCAGGTAGCTCTCCCAGCCGGGCTCCCTGCTGACCAGCCGTCCGGGCAGCTCGGCCAGCGCCCGCAGCACCCGGCGGTGCCAGGGGTCGTCGAGCAGCCCGGCCGCGAACCCGGACTCGGGCACCCCCAGCTCGCCGGCCCACCTCAGCGCGGCGCAGGCGCGCGTGTGCCCGTACCGGACCACGAATCCGGGGTTGTCCCACGTACGGGGAAAGTCCGGCCACGCGGGCGAGAACGGCGGGCGTACGGGCGCCGACCGCAGCAGGTCGCCCGGCACGGTCACGACGATCCGCAGGAACCCCTTCCCGCGCACCTCCACCGAGCCGACCCCGCCGAGCGCCCGCACCCGTTCGGCCAGTTCCCCCGGGTCCAGGCCCCGCCGCAGCGCGGCGGCCGAGACGTAGACGGCCTCGCGCTCCCACGTGCCCTCGGGGGCCGGCGGCTCCCCGAGCACCGCGGCCAGCTCCTCGGGCGTCATGCGGACGACTCTAGATGAGCGCGTGCGGCTCGGCCGAGCCGTATTCGACCAGGTGGGCCGCCCCGAGCAGCCAGCGGTCCTCGTCGCGCACCCGCACGTAGCCGAACCGGTCCGCGGAGAACACCTTGATCCCGTCCGTACGGCACTGCCGCATCAGGACCTCGTCCCAGCCCTCCGTGAGGTCGGCGAAGCCCAGCTCGCGCAGGGTGTTGCGCCTGGCCAGGAGGGTGCCGCCGGTGATCTCGGGCAGGTAGGAGTACTCGGCGTCCGGCTGCTTGAGCAGTGTGGCCTGGGGCTTGCGCAGGTGGGCGTAGAAGGCCGCCTTGCCGACGATGTCGGCGGTGCTGAACAGGAAGGCCCGGCGCAGGTCCGACAGGTAGTGGGGGCCGTAGACGTCGCGCGGGTCCATGACCGCGACGAGGTCGGCCTCGCACAGGTCGATGCCGGCGTCGAGCATCGCGCCCTCGGTCATGGCCGGCTGCGGGCGGCGGTAGATGACCTCCACGTCCGGCAGCACGTCGCGGGCCCGCAGCTCGGCCTCCGGCGGCCCGATGACGATGAGCTGGTCGACGCCCGACTGCCTGGCGACCTGGGCGAGCGCGTGCTCCATCAGGAACGGGTCGAGGATGGGCAGCAGCACGGAGGTGTTGAGCGTGGGCCGCGCGCTGGGCAGACCGACGGCGTCGAGCAGCTCGTCGATGCGCTCGCTCATCGTGCCCATCGAGTACGCCCGCCGCAGCGCCACGTGCGCCCGCCGCGAGTCGTCCTCGGTGCCGATGGGCGTGCCGCAGGCCGCGATCTCGGCCAGCCGCCACTGCGGGGTGCCCGGCGGGCAGTCGGCGGCGGCGGGCCAGCGGTAGGAGGTCAGGACGTCGGGGTAGGCCAGGTGGCCCGGCAGGAGCTGGTCGAGCGTGAGCACGCGGTCGATGCGGCCCCCGGCCAGCGGCAGCGGGTTGTGCACCCGGGGCTGCACCCCGAACTGCAGCCGCGGCCAGGCCACGGTCAGGTCGGTGGTGAAGCGGTGCTCGAACAGGTCGGCCGCGGCGGCGTAGGCGGCCACGTCGCCGCCGGTGTGCCAGAAGACCGTGCGGATGCCGCGCTCGGCGCACCAGGCGAGCAACGCCTTGAGCCCCTCGCCCGGCTCGCCGGTGATCTCCCCGGCCCACGGGCCCTGCGTGACGGACTCGACGACCAGCAGGTGGGGCACTTCGAGGGGCAGCACCCTGGCGAAGTCGCGGGGCGTGAACCCGGTGGTCTGCCGCCACTCGTAGCGCAGCAGCGCCTCGGCGTGCGGGTCGGCGATCACCGCGGCGGTCAGGTGCGGGCGCGTGTTGGGGCCGGTCGGCACCCGGAACGGCTTGAGCTTGAAGGAGGCGCCGCCGAGCGTCCTGGTGGTGCTGGTGGCCTGGAACCCCGCGCCTGGGCGCTCGTCCTTGGGCTTGCCGGCGGCCACGGGCCTGCGCTTGGGCGCGCTGGGCCGCTTGACCGGCTTGGCGGCGCCCTTGAGGCCTCTGGCCAGGCGCACCGGGTTGCTCTTGCCGCTCTTGATCGCGTCGCCGAGCCGGTTCCAGCGGGCGACCTTGATCGACGACAGCTTCCAGTTGGCCACCTCGGCCTGGAAGCGCTGCTCGGCCAGCTCCTTGCGCAGCTTGTCGGCCGCCGCCTGCTCGGCGGCGAGCCGCTCCTCGGCCTCGCTCAGCTGCTCGGCCAGCGTCCTGGCCTCCTCGGCATGCTGCTCCGCCGCTGCCAGCCTGGCCTGGGCGGCGTCCAGCAGCCTGGCCAGCTCGGCCGCCCGTTCGGCCTGGGACACGGCCTCACGCAACGCCCGGCGCGTGCTTTCAAGCTCTGTGGACACTGGACCTCCGCTCTCTCAGCCCGGCAAAGGATACTCTTCTGCGGGAAGCGTCTCGAAGGGATGAGATCCGGTGCAGTTCAATGTAAGGCCCTATATCTGTGGCGCTCTCGGCCGGATCGACGCCGCCGTACTCGGCAAGCTGACAGCCTCAGGGCCGAAGGTGCTTCCGGCCCTGCAGTCGCCCGAGGCGACGCTGTACAGCTCCATGCCGCTGCCGCCGTACCACCGCGCGGGCCACGCCTTCGCGTTCGCCTGGGGCGAGCGCAGGCCCAAGGCGGCCGACGAGTGGATCACGGTCGCGGAGACGTACGAGACGCCTGGGCTGATCGGCGACGGGCGGCGGGTGACGCTGCACACCGGCGCGCTGGGCCTGGTCGACCTCTACTACGTGCGCCTGGGCGAGGCGGTCTACTTCTCCTCCCTGATCCAGCCCCTGCTGAACCTGGTGCCCGTCGCGATCGACTGGTCGGCGTGGGCCTCGATCCTCCAGGTCACCTTCCCGCTGGGCGAGGCGACGCCGTACAGCGAGATCAAGCGCCTGCCGGGGGCGAGCGCGCTGGTCTGCGAGGACGGCCGGCTGTCCACGGAGCGGCTGCTGCCGCGCTGGCTGCGCACGGAGCCGTTCGAGAGGTGGATCAGCCCGGAAGAGATCGTCGAGCTGCTGCACCGGGTCTACGAGGACTACGACGGCCGCAAGCTCCTGGTGCCCGTCAGCGGCGGCTACGACTCGCGGCTGCTGGCGAGCGTGGCCAGCGCCAGGGGCATGGACGTGGAGTCGTGGACGACCAGTCCCGACGACGGCACCGACACCGACATCGCGTTCGCCAGGTCGATCACCAGGGAGCTGGGCATCGCGCACCGGGTGATCACCCAGGACGCGGCCGCCTACCCCGAGGACGCGATGGAGGTGGCGCGCAGACTCGAATACCTGACCCCGCACCACGCCTGGTACGCGCCCTTCGCCAAGGAGGTGCACGGCGCGGGCCGGATCCTGGTCGACGGCCTGGCCGGAGGGCCGCTGCTGAAGAACTTCATGGTCAGCGGGGCCGCCCTGGAGGCCACCACGCAGGAGGAGCGCTCGGCGGCCGTGCTGGGCTCGCTGTCGCTCGGGCAGCCGACGCAGCCGTTCCTGTCCAAGGCGGCGGCCCAGTGGATGGAGGAGACCGTACGCGAGCAGTTCGCCACCGCCACCTCCATGCTGCACGGGCACCGGGCCGAGCTGCCCCTGTCGGTGCTGCACACCAGAACCGTGCGGGGCATCGCGCGCTCGGCGGTCAACCTGGTGGGCCCTGAGGCGTCGTTCGCGGCGCCGTTCATCCATCCGGAGTTCTTCGACGCGGCGCTGTCGGTCGGTGTGGCCCGCAAGGACAAGGGCCGCTTCTACCGCGAGGTGCTGCACGCGGCCAACCCTCGGGTGGCCGCCCTGCCCTCCACGAACGTGGTCAAGCAGCCGCTGCGGCGGGTGCCGCTGCGTTCCACGGCGGCGCCTGCCCGAAATTATGCGCACCGCATGCTGGAGGTCGTGGTGAGCCGGGTGCCGGGGCTGCTGTCGGACGAGCTGCACGAGGTGGTCGCCGGCGGGCCGGACGCCCTGACCAGGTTCAACGGCTGGAACGATCGATTCTGGGTGCGCGGTCTTGTGCTGTTCGGACTGTGGCTGAACGACTTCGAAGGCGACCTCTCGGACCTGGCCACACCTTTCTAGTGAACTCTCGGTAACAGGGCGATTACATACGGATCTCCCGGGTATTAACCGTCGCACAGCAGAAGCGGGTTCCGGAAAGCCAACGGGCTGGTAGTGTTCGGCCCGTAAGCGCCGCACAAACGGGCACCAGATCACAAATCAGGTTCCGTCCGAGGGCATGGAGTTCGCAGGGATGACGACTCCACGCGGCGCGGTCACCAGATAACAACGCCGGGGCAACCGGTGACTTCGTCCTGCCCACATCTCTTCCTGTGAGCGACATAATGATCAACGCATCCCCAATATCAGAGCCGATCTCCGAGGCCTTCGTCTCGGAGGATCCAGCCTGGTACAAGCGGGCGGTGTTCTACGAGGTTCTCGTCCGGGGGTTCAAGGACTCCAACGGCGACGGCACCGGCGACCTGCGCGGTCTCATCGAGAAGCTCGGCTATCTCGAGTGGCTCGGCGTGGACTGCCTGTGGTTGCTGCCGCTGTACGAGTCCCCGCTGCGCGACGGCGGATACGACATCTCGGACTACATGAAGATCCTCCCGGACTTCGGGGACCTGGGGGACTTCGTGCAGCTGATCGAGGCGGCGCACGAGCGCGGCCTGCGGATCATCACCGACCTCGTGATGAACCACACCAGTGACCGGCACCCCTGGTTCCAGGCGTCCCGGCACGACCCCGAAGGGCCGTACGGCGACTTCTACGTGTGGTCGGACCATCCTGGTGGCTATCCCGACGCGCCGATCATCTTCATCGGCGCCGAGGAGTCCAACTGGACCTACGACCCGGTGCGCAAGCAGTACTACTGGCACCGTTTCTTCCACCACCAGCCGGATCTGAACTATGACAACCCGGCGGTGCAGGAGGCCATGCTGGAGGTGCTGCGGTTCTGGCTGGACCTCGGCATCGACGGCTTCCGGCTGGACGCGGTGCCCTATCTGTTCGAGCGGGAGGGCACGGCCTGCTCCGGGCTGCCGGAGACGCACGCGTACCTGAAGAAGGTGCGCTCCGAGGTCGACCGCCTCTACCCCGACCGGGTGCTGCTGGCGGAGGCCAACGGCTGGCCGGAGGACGTGGTCGAGTACTTCGGCGACCCCACCACCGGGGGCGACGAGTGCCACATGGCCTTCCACTTCCCGCTGATGCCGCGCATCTACATGGCGGTGAAGAAGGAGACCAGGGAGCCGATCTCCGAGATCATGTCGCTCACCCCCAAGCTGCCCGAGCACGCGCAGTGGGGCATCTTCCTGCGTAACCACGACGAGCTCACGCTCGAGACGGTGACCGAGGAAGAGCGCGACTACATGCACAAGGAGTACGCCAAGGACCCGCGGATGCGGGCCTACCTGGGCATCCGCCGGCGGCTGGCCCCGCTGCTCGACAACGACAGGGACCGGATCGAGCTGTTCACCGCGCTGCTGCTGTCGCTGCCGGGCTCGCCGATCATCTACTACGGCGACGAGATCGGCATGGGCGACAACATCTGGCTGGAGGACCGCGACTCGGTCCGCACGCCGATGCAGTGGAGCCCCGACCGCAACGCCGGGTTCTCCTCCGCCGACCCGGGACGGCTCTACCTGCCCGCGGTCATGGACCCGATCTACGGGTTCCAGGCGGTCAACGTGGAGGCCCAGCAGCGTCATGAGGGGTCGCTGCTGCACTTCACCCGCAAGATGCTGGAGATCCGGCGCAGGCACCCGGTGTTCGGCGTCGGGGCGTACACCGAGATGTGGTCGTCCAACCCCTGCGTGCTCACCTACGTGCGCGAGGACCGCGACGACGTGATGTTGTGCGTCAACAACCTGTCGAAGTTCCCGCAGCCGGTGGAGCTGGACCTGCGCCGGTTCGAGGGCATGACGCCGGTCGAGGCGCGGGGCGGGGTGCCCTTCCCGTCGATCGGGGAGCTGCCCTACCTGCTGACGCTGCCGGGGCACGGCTTCTACTGGTTCGCGTTGAAGAAGCCCGAGGACAACCTCACCGAGAAGTGACGGGCACCTGGGCACGGGCCGCGCGGCGCGCCGGGATGAGCGCGACCGCGAGCGCCGTGCCCACGGCCACCAGCACCGTCACGGTCACCGTCAGCGGCGACGGCGCGCGGCCGATGCCCGCGCCGACCCCGCTGGTGTGGCCCTGAAGGTCGATCAGGCCGGTGACGACGGAGACACCGGCCGCGGCGCCCACGCCGATGCCGAGCACGACCAGCAGGCCCGTGCCGGTCACGAGCGTGGCCATGACCTGGCGCGGGGTCAGCCCCATGGCCTTGAGCACGGCCAGGTCGAACGCGTGGTCGCGCAGGCCGAGCGCGCTGGCGGTGAGCAGGTTGGCCAGGCCGATGAGGGTCAGCACGGCGATCAGCGCCACGATCACCACTCTGATGATCGCCAGCCGGTCGGCCGGGTTGACCGCGGCCTGCACGTCCAGGCCCTCCTTCGACTCCGCCAGCAGCCGGCCGCGCACCTCCGACGGGTCGGCGCCCGGCTTGAGGGCCAGCGCGTAGAACTCCGGCGGCACCGAGTCCTTGGCCGCCAGGCTGTCCAGCCCCACCGAGAGCACCTCGCCGTCCTGCTCGGGCTCGACTGTCCTGCCGACGATCCTGACGATCAGTGGGGTGCCGCCCACGGTGAGCCGCACCCGGTCACCGATCTTGACCCCTAACAGGTCCAGCAGGCCCTGGCCGGCCACCGCCTCGCCCTGGCGGCCGTACTCGCGGCCCTCGACCACGGGGAACGGGTACGGCTGCGTCGAGCTGCCGATCGCCCGCACCCTGACCGACCGGGCCTCGCCCGGGGCCAGCGCGTTGACGTCGGTGCCCGGGTAGACGGCGGCCACGTCCTTGTCGGCCCTGACGAGCCGCTCGGCCTCGGCCGCCTCGATCTTGCCCGGCCTGGCGTAGAGGCCGGCGTGCTGGCCCACCTGTTCGGGATGGGCCAGGAAGTTGTCCAGCGTGGCCCACACGCCGAGCCCGATGGTGATCATCATCATCGGCACGGCCAGGCCGAACGCGGTCAGGAAGGCCGGCACCCGCCGGGTGAAGGCGTCTCTGGTGCCGAGCACGAGGGCGGGAGGCAGGCGGACGAGCAGGGCCAGCCGGGCCAGCCGGGACAGGCGGCCCCTGGGCGGCGCGGTGGGCACGTCGGGGATGGGCGGCGTGCGCCCGCCCCGCAACGCCGGTACCCCGACGGCGGCCAGCACCGTCAGCGCCGTGCCCGCGACGATGGCCAGCACGGGGATGGGCGCCACGGAGGTGGCGCCGAGCATCGCCGCCATCACGCCCCAGCCCGCCAGCGCGCCGATCGCCACTCCCAGCAGGCCCAGGGCGCCGTGCTCGACCAGGAGCAGCAGCGCGATCTGGCCCCGGGTGAAGCCCATCGACTTGAGCGTGGCCAGGTCGCGCAGCTGGCCGAGCACCCGGCCGCCGGCCGCGTTGGCCAGCGCGAGCGCGGCGGCCACCAGGCCGACCACGCCGAACAGCGCGAGCAGCGTGCCCAGCAGCCGGTTGTCCAGCTCCATGGCGGCTCTGACCTCGCGCCAGGTGTAGACGCGCTGGAGGCGGTCCTCCAGCATGACGACCACGCGCTGCGAGACCACCTGGGACGCCTCGGGGTCGGCCAGGCGCAGCCCGGTCACCCACTCGCTGCGGCCGAGCATGGGCTCGATCCGGTCCAGCATGATGGGCAGCACGTAGGCCAGGCCGGGCGTCCACTCGGGGTAGAAGCCCTGGTCGGCAGAGTCGGCGATGCCGCGTACGTAGAGGGTGTGGCGCTCGCCGCTGATCGCGATGATGGTGAACGACGCGCCGATCCGCAGCCCCAGCGAGGCGGCGAAGGAGCGCTCGACCACGGCCCCGTCGGGCTGGGCGGGGTCGAGCCACCTGCCCTCGGCCACCACGGGATGGGCCACCTGCGGCGGGGTGGCCGGCATCGCGCGCAGCGAGGCCGGCTCCTTCTTGCCGTCCTGCGCCACGGTGACGGGCGCCGACCGGTACGGGCCCACGGTCTGGGTGACGCCGTCGATGCCGCCCAGGGCCACCTGGGGGCTGTCCTTGGTGTGCAGCCAGACGTGGGCCCCGTCGGTCTGGGCGAACAGGGTGCGCCACGGGTTGGTGCCGTCTTCGAGCAGGGTCGCCGCGGTGATCAGCGCGGCCACGATCCCGGCCACGGTCAGCACGGTCAGCACCGCCTGGCCCTTCCTGGCCCGCAGGTCGGCCTTGATCCACCGGCTTCCCGCCAGAGACGCGCTCACCGGAGGTCGATCACTTCACCGGCCGTGCGCGTACGCCGGCGCGCGATGCGCCCGTCGTCCACGATCTCCCCGTCGAACAGCGACACCAGCCGGTCGGCCAGGCTCGCCACGCGGGCGTCGTGGGTGACCATGACGATCGTCTGGCCCTCCTTGTGCACCTCGCCGAGCAGGCGGAGCACGTCGCGGGTGTTGCGGCTGTCGAGGTTGCCCGTGGGCTCGTCGGCCAGCAGCAGGCTGGGCTCGTTGGCCAGCGCCCTGGCCAGCGCCACCCGCTGCTGCTCGCCGCCGGAGAGCTGGGCGGGCGCGGCCTCGGCCCGGTCGGTCAGGTTGAGCGCGGCCAGCAGGCTCTCGCGGCGCTCGCGGGCGACCTTGGGCGAGGCGCCGGACAGCAGCGCGGGCAGCTCGACGTTGTCGCCGACCGTCATGTTGGCGACCAGGTTGAAGAACTGGAAGACGAAGCCGATGCGCTTGCGCCGCAGCAGCGCCCAGGCGCTCTCCGAGAGGGTGTCCACCCGCTTGCCGTCGAGCCAGATCTCGCCGCTGGTCCTGGTGTCGAGCCCGCCCAGCATGTGGACGAGCGTGGACTTCCCCGACCCGGACGGGCCCATGATCGCGACGAACTCTCCCGGCTCGACCTGGAGGTCCACTCCGCGCACGGCAGGCACGGGCACCGCGCCATCCTGGTAGATTTTGACCAGATTGACCGTTTTCACAACCGTGCTCATGCCAGATCCTCCTGGCATCGCTCCAGCCAGTCAAGGTCGGCCTGCAGGTGCAACATCGCCCCTTCGATGAGCAGCATCGCCACCCGATCCGTGTCGGGCGTACGGGCCAGGATGTCGTTGAGGTCGCTCATGAGCGACAGATAGTGGCGGCGCTGCCGGCTGATCAGCGCCATCCGGTCGGCGATGCCGGTGAGCGGGGCGAGCACGAGCTTCATGAAGAACTCGTCACGCACCCTCGGACCCTCGGTCGGCTCGTCGACCCAGGCTTCGAGCACCTCACGACCCTTGGCGGTCAGATAGTAGACCTTCTTGTTGGGCCGGTTGGACTGCTCGACGTCGACCACCCTGATCAGGCCGTCCTTCTCCAGCCGGCCGAGGGTGACGTATATCTGACCGATGTTGGGGGAGGGATAGGCGCTGCCGAAGGTCTGCTCCAGGGCCTGTTTCAGCTCGTAGCCATGAGCCGGCTCCTTCGCCAGAAGTGCCAGCAGGTGCGGCCGCACCGCTCCACCTCCCCGCTCATGTTACGTACGCGTTACAGAGTTATCCGTTGACCTACAGATTACAGGTGTGCATAACATGAATGCATCTACCTAACACGTATGTAAACCGATCCCAATGCGGAGGTAACAGTGCTTCGCTCGCTGCCGGTGCTGCTGGCCGTCGCCCTGGCGGCCGGATGCGCGGCGACGGGCGACGAGGGCGGCGGCGAGACCGGGACGGGCGGCACAGGCCCGATCACGTTCGCCACCGGACGCGACACCACGGCGTACCTGCAACCCCTGCTGGATCGCTGGAACCAGGCCCACCCGGCCGAGAAGGTGACGCTGCTGGAGCTGCCCGAGGCCGCCGACGAGCAGCGCGCCCAGATCGGGGCCAACCTCCAGGCCCGCAGCAGCCGCTACGACGTGCTGGGGCTCGACGTCGTGTGGACCGCCGAATTCGCGGAGAACGGCTGGATCATCCCCCTGGAGCGCGGGTTGTTCCCGCTCGACAGGTTCCTGCCGCCCGTCGTGGAGACGGCGATCTACAAGAACAAGCTCTGGGCCGTCCCGTACACGAGCAACGCCGGGTTGCTCTACTACCGGACGGACCTGGTGCGCAAGCCGCCCAGAACGTGGGCCGAGCTTCGCCACCAATCCCGACAAATCACGAAAAAGCACAACATAGGGGGCTATGCGGGGCAGTTTCTTGCCTACGAGGGGCTCACGGTCAACTTCTCCGAGGCCGTGCAGTCGGCCGGCGGGCAGATCGTCAGCCAGGACGGAACCGAGGTCACCCTCGACCCCGTCAAGGGCGGCACCGCGCTCGACTTCCTGCTCCAGGGGTTGCGCGAGGGCTGGATCCCCAAGGAGTCGCTGAGCTACAAGGAGGAGGAGTCGCGCCTGGCCTTCCAGGAGGGCCGGCTGGCCTTCGCCAGGAACTGGCCGCACGCGTACGGACCGGCCAAGGCCGAGCTGGGCCGCAAGCTGGGCGTGACCCGGCTGCCCGGCCTCAACGGCCCCGGCTCCAGCACGCTGGGCGGCGCGAACCTCGCCATCAGCGCCTACTCCAAGCACCAGCACACCGCCCAGGAGTTCATCCGCTACTTCACGAGCCTGGAGAACGAGCGCCGGGTCCTCACCGAGGGCTCGTTCCCGCCCGTGTGGACCGAGCTCTACGACGACCCCGAGCTCATCAAGCGTTTCCCCTACCTGCCCGTCCTCAAGGAGAGCATCCTCGCCGCCAGGGCGCGGCCGGTGAGCGCCAATTACAACCAGCTCAGCCTGGTGATCGCCAGTTCGGTCGCCAAGGCGCTGGGCAACCCCTCTCCGGAGTCCGCCGACGACGTCGCGGCCTCCATGAAGTCAGAACTCGAAGAGATCATCAGAACCCAGTGAGGCAAGCCATGCGAAAAGGCAGAGCAGCAGCGATCCTGGCCGGGCTCGCGGTAGCCGTCGCCGCCTGCGGTAACGCGCCGACGACCACCGAGCCCACCGCGTCTGCGTCGGCGCCCGCCACCGGCGGAGGCGACAAGACGCTCCAGGGTGTGAAGCTCGAAGTCGCCGCCAAGTGGACCGGGGCGGAGCAGAAGAACTTCGAGCAGGTGCTCAAGGCTTTCGCCGACAAGACCGGCGCCGAGGTCACCTACGCCTCCACCGGCGAGGACACGGGCGCCTACCTGGGCCCGCGCATCCAGGGAAACAACCCGCCGGACGTGGCGATCCTGCCGCAGCCGGGCCTGGTGCAGCAGTACGCGGAGCAGAAGGCGCTCAAGCCGCTGTCCGCCGACGTCACCAAGGAGATCGACGCCAACTACACCCCGTACTGGAAGGAGCTCGGCTCCGTCGACGGGCAGGTCTACGGCGTGCTGATCAAGGCGGCGCACAAGTCGCTGGTCTGGTACCGCTCGTCGGCCTTCGAGGAGGCGGGCGTGCAGCCGGCCACCACCTGGGACGAGCTGGTGAAGTCGGCGCAGACCCTGGCCGACTCCGGCACCGCGCCGTTCTCGCTCTGCGGCGCCTCCGGCTGGACGCTGACCGACCTCTTCGAGAACGTCTACCTGTCCACCGCGGGCCCGGAGAACTACGACAAGCTCTCCAAGCACGAGATCCCGTGGACCGACCCGAGCGTGAAGACCGCGCTGGAGAAGATCGCGCAGATCGCCGGCAAGAAGGAGTTCGTCGCGGGCGGTTCGTCGGGCGCGCTCCAGACCGACTTCCCCACCTGCGTGAACGACGTCTACAGCACCAAGAAGGCCGCCATGGTGATCGAGGCCGACTTCGTGGCCGTCGAGGCCGTGCAGTCGGGCGCCAAGCTCGGCGAGGAGGCGAAGTACTTCCCGTTCCCCAAGGCCGGTGACACCGCCCCCGTCGTGCTCGGCGGCGACGTCGCGGTGGCCATGAAGGACTCCCCCGGCGCCATGGCGCTGGTGCAGTTCCTGGCCTCCAAGGAGGGTGGCGAGATCTGGGCCAAGCTGCCCGGCTACCTGTCGCCCAACAAGAACGTCTCCCCCGACAACTACCCCGACGAGCTGACCAAGCAGCTCGGCCAGACGATCGTCTCGGCCGGCGACGCCGTCCGCTACGACATGTCGGACCTGGCCCCCAGCGCCTTCGGCGGCACCGACGGCAAGGGCGAGTGGAAGGTGCTGCAGGACTTCCTGCGCAACCCCACCGACGTCAAGGGCACGCAGGACGCGCTCGAAGCCGAGGCCAAGAAGGCCTGGAAGTAAAGAGGTAAGGCCGTGACCGAACGGTTGGACGGCCGGCAGGACTCGCCCGCGGCGGAGGCCGCGGGCGAGCCCCCCACCGGACCGGCTGATACCCCCCGCAAGAGAACACGCCTAGGCCCCTCGCCGACGGTCGCCATCTTCTTCCTCCTGCCCGCGGCGCTGCTGCTGGGCATCTGGGTGATCTATCCGATCGTCTTCTCCATCTTCCGGAGCCTGTTCGACTCGGTGGGCACCGGATTCGTGGGGCTGGGCAACTACGCCACGATCTTCAGCGATGCGGGCATGCTCACCACGATCCGCAACAACCTCATCTGGGTCGTCGTCGCGCCGATCATCGTCACCACGCTGGGCCTGATCTTCGCGGTGCTGACCGAGCGGATCAGGTGGGCGACGGCGTTCAAGCTGATCGTGTTCATGCCGATGGCCGTCTCGCTGATGGCCGCCGGCGTCATCTTCCGCCTCGTCTACGAGGAGAACCCGGACAAGGGCCTGGCCAACGCCATCCTCACCACCGTCCACGACACGTTCTCCTCCTCGCAGGGCTACCCCGAGGCGCGCCCGCGTGAGGGCGACCAGTCCCAGGTGGCCGCCCAGGACGGCGGCGTCGTCACCAAGCAGCCCGCCCAGGCGGGCCAGCCGGTGCTGATCCCGATCGTCGGCGTCAAGCCGGACGTCATGCCGTCCAACGCGCAGGCCGCGCAGGCGCCGGCGGGCGACGGGCTGTCCGGCACCGTCTGGTTCGACTTCACGCCGGGTGGCGGCGGCCAGAGCGGCGCGATCGACGGCACCGAGAAGGGCCTGCCCGGCATGACCGTCGAGGCGGTGCAGAACGGCCAGGTCGCGGCGACCGCCACGACCGCGGAGAACGGCTCGTTCCGCTTCGACGGCCTGGCTCCCGGGTCCTACGTCGTACGGCTGCCGCAGTCGAACTTCGAGGCCTCGTACGGCGGCCTGACCTGGCTCGGCCCGGCGCTCATCACCCCCGCCATCATCGGCGCGTTCGTCTGGGTGTGGGCCGGGTTCGCCATGGTGCTGATCGCGGCCGGCCTGGCGGCGATCCCGCGTGACGCCCTGGAGGCGGCCCGCATCGACGGCGCCACGGAGTGGCAGGTGTTCCGCAAGATCACCGTGCCGCTGCTGTCACCGGTCCTGCTCGTCGTCTTCGTGACGATGATCATCAATACCCTGAAGGTGTTCGACCTGGTCTTCATCATCGCCCCGTCCTCGGTGCAGCCACAGGCGAACGTGGTCGCGCTGGAGATGTGGCGCGTGTCGTTCGGCGGTGGCGGGAACCAGGGACTGGGCAGTGCGCTGGCCATCTTCCTGCTCATTCTGGTCCTTCCCTTCATGATCATGAACATCCGCAGGTTCAGGAGGGAAGACACGTGACCACGGCAACCGCTACGGCTCCGAAGGGGCTGGAGGCCGGGGCGCCGCGCAGGAGCCTGGCCAGCAAGATCGTCGATCGCATCGGCAGCGGCGCGGTCCAGGTGATCATGGTGCTGCTCGGCCTGTTCTGGCTGGTGCCCACGCTCGGCCTGCTGGTCGTCTCGATGCGGACCAACCAGGTCAACAGCGCCGAGGGCTGGTGGACGATCTTCACCAAGCCGGCCGAGCTGACCATCCAGAACTACGCCAACCTGCTGGGCAGCGGCTTCACCACCTCGTTCTGGAACACCGTGCTGATCACCGTGCCGACCACGGTCCTGGTGATCGGCATCGCGGCCATGGCGGCGTACGCGTTCGCCTGGATGGACTTCCCCGGCCGCGACACCTCGTTCCTCATCGTCGTCGGGCTGCTGATCGTGCCGATCCAGATCGCGCTGATCCCCGTCGCCTCCCTCTACGGCGGCGCCGGCATCTTCGGCTCGATCCCCGGTGTGGTGCTGTTCCACGTGGCGTTCGGGCTTCCGTTCGCGATCTTCCTGCTGCGTAACTTCTTCGTCGGCATCCCCTCGTCGCTGCTGGAGGCGGCGCGCATGGACGGCGCCTCGGAGTGGAAGATCTTCGCCTCGGTGGTCTTCCCGCTGGGCAAGCCGGCCATCGCCTCGCTGGGCATCTTCCAGTTCCTGTGGGTGTGGAACGACATGCTCATCGCGCTGGTCTTCGCCGACACCGGCAACCAGCCGATGACCAAGTATCTGCAGTCTCAGATGCGGCAGTTCGGGTCGAACGTGGACATTCTCTCGTCCGGTGCGTTCATGTCGCTGATCATTCCGCTGGTCCTGTTCTTCGCCTTCCAGCGGTACTTCGTCCAGGGCATGATGTCCGGCTCGGTGAAGTAGCCCGCCGCCTCGTGATCATTCTGGTACGGCTCGCCCCGACGTTTGGGGGACGAGCCGTACCAGACCTGGCTAAGCTCAACGGCCATGGCCGGTCGTCCACTGAACGAAGTCGTCGAAGCCGGATGGGCTCGCGCGCTCGAGCCCGTATCCGAGCAGATCTCCCTGATGGGCGAGTTCCTGCGTAAGGAAATCGCCGAAGGCAGACAGTACCTTCCCGCGGGCGCGAACGTGCTGCGCGCGTTCAACCAGCCCTTCGACGAGGTCAAGGTGCTGATCGTGGGCCAGGATCCCTATCCCACGCCCGGCCACCCCGTCGGGCTGTCGTTCTCGGTGGCCCCCGACGTGCGGCCGCTGCCGGGCAGCCTGGTCAACATCTACAAGGAGATGGAGACCGACCTCGGCCTGCCCAGGCCCGCGAACGGCGACCTGACGCCGTGGGCCGACCAGGGCGTGCTGCTGCTCAACAGGGTGCTCACCGTCATGCCCGGCAAGCCCGCCTCCCACCGCGGCAAGGGCTGGGAACAGGTCACCGAGCAGGCCATCCACGCCCTGGTGGCGCGCAACAAGCCGATGGTGGCGATCCTGTGGGGCCGCGACGCGCGCAACCTGGCGCCCATGCTCGGCGACGTGCCGCGGGTCGAGTCCGCCCACCCCTCCCCCCTGTCGGCGCGCAGCGGCTTCTTCGGCTCGAGGCCGTTCAGCCGGGCCAATGAGCTGCTCATCCAGCAAGGCGCGGCGCCTGTCGAGTGGAAGCTGCCCTAGCATCGTCGCCATGAGTGATGAATCGAAGTTCCTGCGCCTGACGGTCGAACTGACCGTCGAGGTGCTCGACATGGACGCGCTGCAGGCCGCGGCGCTGGCCGAGATCCGGCACCCCGACTCCGACCTCACCGAGGAGGAGCGGACCGAGCAGGCCGAACTGGTCTCGTCCGACGACTCCGGGGCCTCCGCGCTGCAGTGGCTGATCGAGCCGGATCACGTGCTCGCTCTCGTCGAACACATCAGCGAGATCGAGCCCCGCGAGGCCGTTCTCGGCGTCGAGCCGGCCGAGGAGCCGAGCGACGAAGAGGAAGACGAGCACGAGCACGCTTGAGGTTGAGCGGTGGCCACGACGTTGTCAGGCGTCGTGGCTTTTCGCTGTTCGCCGGTCGTTCTTCGCCTGTTGTCTAAGATCGGAACCTTCGTCAACCGAGAGGTTCTCCGATGATCGTCGCATTCTCCATCACCCCGCTGGGCGTCGGCGAAGGGGTCGCCGAGCCGGTCGCCCGCGCCGTCAAGGTCGTCCGTGACAGTGGGCTGCCGAACCGCACCGACGCCATGTTCACCACCGTCGAGGGCGAGTGGGACGAGGTCATGGACGTGGTCAAGCGCGCCGTGGACGCCGTGGGCGAGGTCGCGCCGCGGGTGAGCCTCGTGCTGAAGGCCGATCTGCGTCAAGGGGTCTCGGACGGGATGACCTCCAAGCTCGAGTCCCTGGAACGCCACCTCTCCTAGAAATCTCCGGCGGGCGGCCTGTGCCGACGGCCGGGCCGTCCGGGCGGTTTTTCGCGCCGTACGGAACTCTTCAATTTCGCGATATATCTTGACTGTCTCCGCGGACGCGACATATCGTGTCGAACGGTCGATAACGCGATAGTACGCGTTCCCGGAGGTGTTTTCCATGGAGCAAGAGCGAGTGCCGGTCCTGGTGGTCGGCGCCGGATACGCCGGCCTGAGCGCCGCGACCCTGCTGGCCTGGCGCGACGTACCCGTCATGCTGGTCGAACGACATCCGGGCACGTCCGTCCAGCCCAAGGCGTTCGGTGTGGGGCCGCGCGCGCTTGAGCTGCTGCGTCCCGTACCGGGGATCGAGGAGGAGCTGACCGGCGTCTGGGCCGGCATCGGCGAGAACATGCGCATCGCGATCGCCCGCGACCTGGCCGACCCGGAACCGCACATGATCATGAGCGACGAGAAGGAGGAGCTGGCCTTCATGCGCGAGCTCACCCCCGTCGCCATGGTGGGCGCGCCCCAGTCCGAGATCGAGCGCCTGCTCCGTGTCAAGGCCGAGGAGCTGGGCGCCGACCTGCGCTTCTCCACCGAGCTCATCTCGCTGGAGCAGGACGACGACGGGGTGACGGCCCTCATCCGCTCGCGCGACGGCGACCGGCTCGTCCGCGCCGACTATGTGATCGCCGCCGACGGCTGGCGCAGCCCGCTGCGCGAGTCGCTCGGCGTGCCCACCACCGGCAAGGGCACGCTGGGGCAGATGTGCTCGATCATGTTCGACGCCGACCTGTCCGGGCTGGTCAACGAGCGGGAGGTGACGCTCTGGTACCTGCAGAACGACGTCTTCACCGGCGTGATCGTGACCGGCACGGGAGTCGGGGCCCACGTGCTCGGCGTCAACCTCGCCGAGGGCGAGAGCGCGGCCGACTTCACCACCGAACGCTGCGTCGAACTCGTCCGCCTGGCCGTCGCCCGGCCGGAGCTGGGTGTACGGGTGCTGGACAAGGCCACGTTCGACATCGGGCACGTGCTCGCGCGGACGTACCGGGCGGGGCGGGTGTTCCTGGCCGGCGACGCCGCCCACACGATGCCGCCCACCGGCGGGCAGGGCGGCAGCACGGCGCTCCAGGACGGGTGCGACCTGGCCTGGCGGCTGTGGCTGGTGCTGACCGAACAGGCCGGCGAGGAGTTCCTGGACACCTACGACGCGGAACGCCGTCCCGCCGGCACGCTGACCGCCGACGCGCAGCTCGCCAACCTCGGCGTACGCATGCCGCCCGCGGCCCGCGTGGGCTATCCGGAGCCGCTGGAGGACCCGGCCGGGCTGCTGCTCGGCCTGCGCTACCACTCCACCGCGATCCTCGACGAGCCCGGCGACGACGGCTCCATCCTTGAGGACCCACGCGTGCCCGACGGACGTCCCGGCAGCCGGGCGCCGCACGTGGAGCTCGACTGGGACGGGCAGCGCATCTCCACCGTCGACCTGTTCGGCTCCGGCTTCGTCCTCATGGCCGCGACGCCCGCCGGGCAGGGGTGGGTGGAGGCTGGGCGGCTGGTCAAGGAGCGGCTCGGGGTGCGGCTCACGCGGCTGCTGGTGGACGACGAGCTGATGGACGTGCACGGGCGCTTCCAGGAGCGGTACGGGGTGGGCGGGGGCGGCGCCGTACTGGTGCGGCCGGACGGGTATGTGGCGTGGCGGTCCAAGGACGCCGTCGCCGATCCGGTGAACACGCTGGAGCAGGCTCTGCGCCGCATCCTGAGCCGCTGACCTTTCCGGGGCGCGTCTTGACCCGCACCCCGCATCCCCGCACCGGAGAGACCCACACCCGCGTCGTGGACAGGGAACCGGCGCCTTCCTTCGGCCCTCAGCTCCTCCCGCAGAGGGCCTTGGCCGCGATGCCCATGACCTCCTCGGTGGACGGGTTCCTGGTCGAGGGGTTGATCGACAGGACCATCGACCTGCCGGCGTCGGAGCGGAAGGCGAACGTCATGTACCCGATCAGCTCCCCGCTGTGCCCCCACACGGTCCCGCACGGCAGCGGGTACGCCTGCAACCCCAGCCCGTAGGCGAACCCGGCCTTGGTCTTGACGGTCGTCTTCATGGCGCGCAGCGACGCGGCGCTGGTCAGCCTGCCGCCCAGCAGCGCCGACATGAACCGCTCCAGGTCCGCCGTCGTCGAGATCATCTCTCCGGCCGCCCAGTCGAGGGAGGGGTTCATCCGGGTCGCGTCCACCAGCCGGGGCATCGGCTCGTACCCCTTGGCGTGCGGCGACGGCACCCCGGCCCGGTCGCCCGGCACCACCGTGTGCCGCAGTTTCAGCGGGCGCAGAATGCGCCGTTCGACCTCTTCGCCGTAGGACCGGCCCGTCAGCTTGCCCACCAGCAGCCCGAGCACCACGTAGTTGGTGTTGGAGTAGTGCCATTCTCCGTCGTCGGGCAGCTCCTTCGCGAAGGCCACCTTGAGCAGTTCGCCCGGCTTGTACGAACGGAACCGCGCGTCGCCGCGCCACCGGTTGGTCGAGTAGCCCGGCTCGCTCATGTAGTCGTACAGGTGGCTGGAGTGGTTGAGCAGCGCGCGAACCGTGATGCCCGCACCGCCCGGCACGAGGCCCGGCAGGTGCCGTTCGATGGGGTCGTCGAGCCGTACCTTGCCCTCGTCCACGAGCTGCAGCACCACGGTCGCCACGAACGTCTTCGTCACGCTACCGATCCTGAAATATCCGGCAGCCGACGGCCGGCCACCGCTCTTGACGTCCCGCACACCCACGGCCCCCGACCAGCTCCGCCGTCCGCCCCCGTTCCTGTCTCCGTCTCCTTCGGAGATCCGCGCCAGTACGGCCGTCGCGCCCTTCCCCGCCACGATCTTCTCCATCTCGGGCCGCACCCCGACCACGGCCTTCTCCGCCCCGGCCACAGCCTGACCGCCCGTGGCGACGGTCACGGCCATCAGCACGCTCATCATCGTCTGCATCATGGGGCCCAACGCTAGGGAGCACGAGGCGGTCCTCAGAATGAGGCACCCCACCCACTCCTCCTGCGGAAAACCACAGCCCCACCCGGCCCTCACTCTCCGCCGGGCTGACAGCCCGCTCTGATCCCGTCAATCCCTTGAGCGGCCGAACGCCGGCGGATATCGGATAGCCGCCGATCCACCAGCTCACCAGAATCATGCGAGGGGGGCGTCAACGCCAACGCAGCGACATTCTCGACGGGAGAAGAAGAATGCGGTTACGGCGAACTCTCACGATTCTCGCCATGGCACTGGGATTCCTCATGCCCTGGGCCTCGACGGCATCGGCCGCACCGACGGAATCGACCGTCTCGGTTGCGGCTGACTGCAACGGGTACCAGCCGTACGCCTATCCTCCGGGCCAGAACGGAGACATCATCACCGGAATCGGCGGCTGCGGCTTCCAAGCCGTCACGGTGGAGATCTGGAAAGACGTGCCATTTCTGCCCGACACCCTTGCGGGCTGCTGCCCCCATGGCAGCAGCCCCGTCACCGCATACGCCTACTGCAGCAGCAGCGGCGCCGGTAACTACTACACACTGGCCAGGACGCCGGTCGGCCCCATAGAGTCCGCGCGAAGGTGGCTCTGCTAGCTGACACCGCCAGTCGAACGGCTGCATTCTGTGCCCCACCTTCGGGCGCAGAATGCAGCCGTTCATTCCATGAACATGGCTAAATACCAACTGACGTCAAAAGACCGCAGCGCACGACGTCATCACCACTCCGCAGTTCCCATCCGCTTAACGCCGCCGTCCAACACCGACTCCGCTTCGCCGTCCAGCACGGCTTAGCTGTGCCGCCACAAATCGCCGTCCCGCCCTCAACCCTGATTCCGTCGGTCGAGCGACCATGACCGAATGCGATCCCGCTGAGAGGCGAGGTGCCCAAATCGCGCCCTGACGGCCAATCTGATCACCACCAACCCGCGGCACGCAGACACCGGCAGGCGCACACACAGCCGAGATCATGCGGCACCGAGCCAATCCGCCCGCTTTCTCCCGAGCACCTACGCCCATTGGCTCAGCGGCGTCATACGAGCGGCGCACGCGAATCCCGAGGCGCCTCAATACCCGCGGCCAGGTCGGCCGCGGTGAACGTCCGGCGGTGCGGTGTCCCCAGCCGGATCCAGGGATAACCCCGGTCGAGGTCCCAGAGGCGGACATGGCAGTCGAGGCCCCCTCAATCCCGCGCACCGATCGCCTGCAGTGACTTGACCTGCAGAACATGCACGGCGGGCCACTCAAAGACCAGCCAAGCCAACACGCGACAACCCATCCCAAAAACCCCGAGTCGGCCAGCTGCCTGTGGATAACCCAACGCCATCCACAGAACTGCGTTCAGCTCCCCGCAACCCTGCCCTCACCCTCGATCCTGGGTGCCTCCCAACAACCGCCCTCAACCAACACGAACCCCGGTCCGAACTCCCCCGGTCCGAACTCCCCCGGTCCGAACTCCCCCCGGTACGAACCCCACCTCAGCCCAGCGAACCACCCCCCGTCCCCCCGCAGCTCTGGTAGGAACGCCGACCCACGCCCCAACACGCCAACCACACCCACCAAGCACCCGCCGGAGGTACCGCTCACATGAAGATCACCATCCCCCTCCCCAGCATCATCACCTCCCTCTTCATCGTCGCCATGGAGCACGTCCCCTTCGACGTGAAGACATTCGTGCCCTGGCGCATCGGCAGCACCTTCAGACGGTCTGCCATCAATTCGACGAACAACGGCACACTGACCGTGACCCACCACCCGACCCCGTGGAGACCGATCGGCACCGCCCTCACCGACGACGAGAGACACCGGCTGCGCCGCACCCGACATCACGTCGTGATCTCCTCGACCGCGCCCCCGCACAAACTCCCCACCACCGTCCAGGTGGCCCGTGCCGCGGCGCGGGCGCTGGCCCGCGAGTGCGACGGGTTGCTGATCGACCCGCTGACCAGCTCCACCCTTCTCACGTGCGGCAGATGTCCGGGCGAGCCGGCCGGCTTCAGTCTCGACGACGACTGGCTGTCCTGGGACGCCCAGGTCCACGACGCCGCCACATGCCCGCCGTGGGACCCGGACGACCTGGGTGTCTGCGACTGCCTGCGCGTCACATCCCTGGGCCTGCGCCGCTTCGCCCTTCCGGAGATCACCATCGACGGCGCCGCCTGCGCCCACAGCCTGTGCGCCACCAACCTCCTGCGCACGGTGGCCGGTCGCCTGCTGACCGATCACCTGTCCCATCTGGCCGCGCACCCGGACGCCAGAGACCGCAAGATCGACGACTACCTCCGCATCCAACCCTCCGACCAGCCGGACGGCGGCCTCCCCTTCGGAGTGCGACTGACACCGTACGACGCGGACGCAGGTGAACTCGGCCGCACCGGCAGCATCCGCCGCCTGAAGATCGGCCCCACCCCAGGCTCAGACCGGGTCAGTTGCCTCAAGGTCGGCCCACCTTCGGGCTTCACCGGCTCCCTGAACGATTGGCTCTGCGCCCGGCAAGCCACCCACCACACAACCCTGACCTCCATCGACTGCCACCCACCCGAGCCTTCCAAGCTCCTGGCCGCATGAAGCCCACCTCCCCATGCCACGCACGAGACCACCCACGCCGAACACGGAACCCCCGCACCAGGCATGGGACCACACGTACCAGGGACGAAACCACGCAGGTCAAGGGCATGACCACGCACGCGCCACGCAGGCCCACGCCTGCCATACGCCGAGCCACCCACGCCCAACACCCGACCACGCACGCCCAACGCGGGACCACCCGCGCCGAACGCCCGATCACCCGTGCCACGCGCGGGACCGCCCATGCCCGGCACCGCACCACGAATGGGTCAGGAAGCACCCGGTCGGCTGATCACCAAGGACTGGGCGGGGAGCCGCAGCCCGTTCCCATCCGCCGACACCGGTTCGTCCGAGGTCAGGAGGACCGTCCCGGGCGGGAGCGGCAATGTCGCCGACTCCTGGGAGAAGTTCACCGCGACCGCCAGTTCACCCCTCCACATCAGCAGCCACCTACCCTCCGGATCGACCTCGACCCGGACCCGGTCCAGCCTGGGGTCCGACAGTTCGGGCAGGGCCTTGCGGAGTGCGATCAGGTCGCGATACCAGCACAGCAGCGACCAGTGTTCCTCCTCCTTCACCTCGGTCCAGTCCAGCTTGGAGCGCAGGAAGCTCTCCTCGTCCGAGGGGTTCGGCGCCTCCCACACGTACCCGAAGCCGTCGAATTCGCGTTCCCTCCGTGTCCCTTCGCTCTCCCGTAGCTCCGGTTCGACGTGGTCGGAGAAGAACAGGAAGGGCGTTCGCGCCCCCCACTCCTCCCCCATGAACAGCATCGGCGTGAAGGGCGAGGTCAGCAGCAGCCCGGCGCCGATCTTGAGCGCGGGGACGGGCAGCCGGTCACCGACGGGCCTGTTGCCGATCTGGTCGTGATTCTGCAGGCAGGCCACCAGCCGGTGACCGGCCACTCCGTCGAAGGAGCCGCCATGCGCACGAGCCCGGAAGCTGGAATAGGTCCCGTCGTGCAGCACTCCGCTCGTCAGCACCTTGGCCAGTGCCGTGAGCTGGGTGAAGTCCTGGTAGTAGCCATGGCTCTCGCCGCTGACCGCGCAGTGCAGGGCGTGGTGCACATCGTCGTTCCACTGCGCCGTCATGCCCAGCCCGCCGGCGTCGAGCGAGCGCACCATGCGCGGGTCGTTGAGGTCGGACTCGGCGATCAGCGACAGTGGCCGGCCCACCGAGCAGGCCAGCGCGTCCACCTCCTGCGCCAGCTCGGCCAGCAGGTGCGTGGCGCGTCTGTCGTGCAGCGCGTGGACGGCGTCGAGCCGCAGCCCGTCGATGTGGAAGTCGCGCAGCCACTGCTGCGCGTTGCCGATGAAGTAGCGCCGCACCTCGTCGGAGTCCGGCCCGTCCAGGTTGACCGCTTCGCCCCAGTAGCTGCCGTCATATCCGGCGAAGTACGGGCCGAAGGGCCGGAGGAAGTTCCCCGACGGTCCCAGGTGGTTGTAGACGACGTCCAGGATGACCCCGATACCGGCCCGATGACAGGCGTCCACGAACGACTTGAGCCCGTCGGGGCCGCCGTACGTCTCGTTCACGGCGTAGAGGTCCACGCCGTCGTATCCCCAGTTACGCCCGCCCGGCACCGGCGCGACCGGCATGACCTCCACGAAGTCCACGCAGAGCTCGACCAGATGCGGCAGCTTCTCGATGGCCGCGACGAACGTCCCCTCCGAGGTGAAGGTGCCGACATGCAGCTCGTAGATCACCGCCCCGCGCAGGTCGCGGCCCTTCCAGTCGTGGTCGGACCAGGTGAAGCGGGCGTGGTCGTACACCGCGCTCGATCCGAAGATGCCGTCCGGCTGGCGCCGCGACCGCGGATCCGGGTACGGCCCGTCGCCGTCCACCACGAACCCGTACCGGGTGCCGTGTCCCGCACCGTCCACCTCCGCCGTCCACCAACCCCCTTCCCCGGCCGACATCGCCCTTCGCCCGCCCAGGACGTCCACTTCGACCACGGTCGCCTTCGGTGCCCAGACCTCAAAGATCATGTCTCTCCAGCAGTGAGACCGGATACTGACCGAGCAGGTGCCCGAGCGGAATCCGCCCGGTGTAGAGGCCGCCGGTGAGCAGATCCCGCCACGTGCCCGGCGGCAGCGTCAACGTCGTGGCTCCCCATCCCGTCGCGGCCAGCCGTACGGGAAGCCGGGTGGCCACGACAACCGCCCGCGCCCGCACCCCAGCCCCGCCCCCCACCACTCCCCCGACACCCAATTCCACCGAACTCCCTACACCCGAACCAGCTGACGTCCCCGCGTCCGGCTCGGCCGACCCCCCTTCATTCGGACTGGTCGGCATCCCTATCCCGGCACCGGCCGGAGCCCCCACACCCGAACCGCCAGGTGTCTCCCCATCCGGACCAGCCGACATTCCCATACCGGAACTGGCGAACGTCCCTCGGCCCGGCCCGGCCGAGGCCCCCGCACTCCGACTGCCTGGCCTCCCCGTGCCTGCACCGGCCAGAGTCTCCCTATCCGGACCCGCCACCGTCCCCACCGTGGCGTGGCTGCGAGCGAGGGCGCTGAAGCTGGTTTCCGGCCAGGTGTGGGTGTGGGTGTCCCCATCACCCCGAGACCACGGCCCACCCGAACCGGAGATCCCGCCGCGCCCGGCCTCGGCATCCTCATCAGCACCAGTGCCGGCGGGGACGGCCGCAGCCGGGTCGGCGGAGGGGACGGGGTCGGTGCGGGCGAAGGCGATGACGTGGGCGGCGCGTTCGCCTTCCGCCTGTAGCGGGAGGTACGGGGCCGCGCCCCCGAGTCTGCGGCGCAGGCGCAGGGCTTGTGTGGTGACCAGGAGTTTGGCCGAGTCCCATGACGTCTCCGGTTTGCGGGGATACGTCACCGGCCGGCGGTTGTCCGGGTCGACCAGGGAGAAGTCCGTCGTCTCGTTGCCCTGGTACACGTCCGGCACCCCCGGCATCATCAGCTGCACCAGCTTGGCCCCGAGTGAGTTGGACATCGCGTACGGGTCGATGCGTTCGGTGAAACCGCCGATCGGCAGGCGTACGGCGGCCTCGGCGAAGGATCTCAGGCGGCGTTCGTAGGAAGGATCAGGATGTACCCAGGAAATGGCGGTCTTGGCCTCGCGGGCCGCTTTGAGCAGATAGTCGGTGAAGCGGTCGGCCGAGATCGGCCAGGCGGCCATGAGGTTCTGCCAGGCCAGATGGTCGAGGTGCGGGTCGAAGCTGACCTGCGCCGACCACTCCTCCACCTGCGCCGCCCATTCGCCGGGGATCTCCGACAGCACCGACAGCCGGGCCCGCACGTCCTCCGAGCGCTTGGTGTCGTGGGTGGACAGGGTGGTCATCGAGTACGGAGGCATCTCCTGGCAGAAGGCGTGGAAGTCGGCCACGCTGGTGCCGAAGACGTCGGGCTCACCGCCGACCTCGTTCAGGCAGGCCAGCGGGAACCACCGGTAGAGCGCCGTGTCCTCCACACCCTTGGCCATGACGGGACCGCACGACTGCTGGAAGCGGACGACGGCCTCCGGCGAGCCGTGCAGCACTTCGCGGACCAGCGGGCGGACGGCGGGCGAGCAGGAATCGGCGGCCAGTTCGACGATCTCGGCCGACTCGGGGGGAGGCGGCTCGCCGGGCACCGCGTACGCCCGGTAGACCGGCATGGCGGCGAGCAGTTCGCGCACGGCGGCGGGGTCGCAGGAGGTCGCCCGGGCGAGGCGGTCGATCTCGGCGCCGAAGAACAGGTCGAGCACGTCCGCCTTCGACTGTTCCATCACCGGCCGATATTCGGCGGGTTGCCCCGTCATGTCGGTAAAAAGGCGGATCAGTGGCTCTTTTCCGGCCGGGTCGACGAAGAGGCCGTTGACGCGGTTGAGCACCTCGTAGCCGGAGGTGCCGTCGCAGGCCCAGTCGCTGGGCAGCCGTTCGGGGCCGATGAGGATCTTCTCGACGACCGTCCAGGCGCCGCCCGTGCGCTCGCGCAGCCGCTGGAGGTAGCCGCGCGGATCGGCCAGGCCGTCGGGGTGATCGACGCGCAGGCCGTCCACCAGCCCCTCGTCGAGCAGCCAGAAGATCACCTCGTGGGTGGCGAAGAACACCGACGGGTCCTCGACCCGCAGCCCGATCAGCGACGACACGTCGAAGAAGCGCCGATAGCCGGGCCCTTCGCGCCAGTCGACCAGGCGATAGTGACCGGGGTGGGGGTAGGCGTGCTCGTGGTAACGCAGCACGTCGCCGTCGACGACGGGCTCGGTGTCGTCGCCGAGCACGGGCAGTGCGACCTTCCCGTCCTGCCAGTCGATGTCGAACCACTTGGCGTACGGCGAGCCGGGGCCCTCCTTGAGCACCGACCAGAACTGGGCGTTCACCGTGTTCATGTGGTTGGGCACGATGTCCACCACGATGCCCAGATCGTGGGCGGCGAGTTGCTGGGCCATCTCCCTGAACCCGGTGGCCCCGCCGAATTCCTCCCTGATCCGGGAGTGGTCGGTGACGTCGTAGCCGTGCCGCGACTCGGGCGTCGCCTGCAGGATCGGAGACAGGTAGACGTGGCTCACACCCAGGTCGCGCAGGTAGCCGGCGATCTCGGCCACCTGGGCGAAACCGAAGTCGGGGGTGAGCTGGACCCGGTAGGTGGAGACGGGTCTAGACACGGCGCAGCACCCGTACGCTGCGGCCCGGCACCGCGATGCCCTCACCCGCCTTGATCATCCGCACGTCGAGCTTGATCGGCATGGCCGTGTCGATCTCGGTGTGCCACATCTCGCCGTAGTCCTTGGGGATCGTGAACTTGATCGTGTCGTAGTGGGCGTTGAACAGCAGCAGGAAGGAGTCGTCCCGGATCGGCCGGCCGCGCCGGTCGGGTTCGGTGATGGCGTCGCCGTTGAGGAAGACGGCCAGTGACTTGGCGTAGCCCACGTTCCAGTCGCTGTCGGTCATCTCTTCGCCGGACGGGGTGAGCCACGCGATGTCGTTCAGCCCGCGCACCGGTTTGCCATAGAAGAACCTTCTACGCCGGAAGACGGGATGTTTCTTTCTCAGCTCGGCCAGGCTCTGGGTGAACTCCAGCAGCAGCCAGTTCTCCCTGATGTCCGACCAGTCCACCCAGGTCAGATCGTTGTCCTGGCAGTAGCCGTTGTTGTTGCCGCGCTGCGTGCGCCCGAGCTCGTCGCCGTGGGAGAGCATCGGCACGCCCTGCGACAGGAACAGCGTGGTGAGGAAGTTACGTTTCTGCTGCTCACGCAGCGACTCGATGGCGATGC
Organism: Nonomuraea fuscirosea; assembly: GCF_035917475.1. Lineage (NCBI taxonomy): Bacteria > Bacillati > Actinomycetota > Actinomycetes > Streptosporangiales > Streptosporangiaceae > Nonomuraea > Nonomuraea fuscirosea. Next base: position 8,383,697 of record NZ_CP109074.1, read on the forward strand.
CGGCGGGGCCCTCCTCGCCGCAGTTCCAGGACCTGTTGTCGTCGGTGCCGTCGCGGTTGCCCTCCTTGTTGGCCTCGTTGTGCTTGTTGTTGTACGAGACCAGATCCTGCAGCGTGAAGCCGTCGTGGCAGGTCACGAAGTTGATCGAGGCGGCGGGGCGGCGGCTGTCGTCCTTGTAGAGGTCGCTCGACCCGGTGAACCGGGAGCCGAACTCGGGCAGCGTGGCCGCCTGCCCCCGCCACAGGTCGCGGATCGTGTCGCGGTAGCGGCCGTTCCACTCCGTCCACCGCGAGGGGAAGTTGCCGACCTGGTAGCCGCCCGGCCCGACGTCCCACGGCTCGGCGATCAGCTTGACCTGCGACAGCACCGGGTCCTGCTGCACCAGGTCGAAGAAGGCGCTCAGGCGGTCGACCTCGTGCAGCTCCCTGGCCAGCGTCGAGGCCAGGTCGAACCTGAACCCGTCGACGTGCATCTCGATGACCCAGTAGCGCAACGAGTCCATGATCATCTGCAGGACGTGCGGCGAGCGCATGAGCAGGCTGTTGCCGGTGCCCGTGGTGTCCACGTAGTACCGCTTGTCGTTCTCGACCAGCCGGTAGTAGTTGAGGTTGTCGATCCCCCTGAACCCCAGCGTCGGCCCGAGGTGGTTGCCCTCGGCGGTGTGGTTGTAGACGACGTCGAGAATGACCTCGATGCCCGCTTCGTGCAGCGAGCGCACCATCGCCTTGAACTCCAGCACCTGACCGCCCCGCTGCCCCTGACTGGAATAGCGGTTGTGCGGGGCGAAGAAGCCGATCGAGTTGTAACCCCAGTAGTTGGACAGCCCGCGCTGCTCAAGGATGTGATCGGTGACGAACTGGTGCACCGGCATCAGTTCCAGCGCCGTCACGCCCAGCTTGGTCAGATGATCGAGGATCTCCGGATGGCCGAGCGCCGCGTACGTGCCGCGCAGGTGCCGCGGGATCTTCGGGTGGCTGATCGTCAGCCCGCGCACGTGCGCCTCGTAGATCACGGTGTCGTGGTACGGCGTCGCGGGCGGGCGGTCGTGGCCCCAGCCGAAGAACGGGTTGATCACGATCGACCGCGGCACGTAAGGGGCGGAGTCGAGGTCGTTCCTGGTGTCGGGCTGGCCGAAACGGTAGCCGTACACCGCCTCGTTCCAGTCGACGCCGCCCTCGATGGCCATGGCGTACGGGTCGAGCAGCACCTTCGACGGATTGCAGCGCAGGCCGCGCGCCGGATCGTAGGGACCGTGGATGCGGTAGCCGTACCGCTGCCCCGGCCCGATCCCCGGCAGGTAGCCGTGCCAGATGAACCCGTCCACCTCGGCCAGCGGCACCCTCGACTCGACGTTGGACTCGTCGAACAGGCACAGCTCCACCTTGTCCGCGACCTCGGTGTAGAGCGAGAAGTTCGTGCCCGCGCCGTCGTAAGTGGCCCCGAGCGGATAGGGGTCTCCCGGCCAGATCTCGATCATCGAGGCTCCCTTGCGGTCTTTCCCCATGGTCTGTTCCCCCGCTCCCCCCGACAACCCCGGGCCCGACTGATCACCCTGTTCCTTCCCACGCTTGCGTCGTCCTTACTCCGCAGGAGGTCAACGGGGGGGGTGAGCCGCCCCCGACGGCGCGGTGTCGAAGACGGCTCACGCACCCAGCATGCGCCTGCGTCCGTTTGCCGTCGCCGTTCGTGGCAACATCCGGTGTCATGGGCGGATTCAAACAGTTCTTACTCCGAGGCAACATCGTCGAACTCGCGGTCGCGGTGATCATCGGCGCCACGTTCAGCGGTCTGGTGCAGGCGCTGGTCACCGATCTGGTCACCCCGCTGATCGGGGCGATCACCGGCGGCCGGCAACCCGACTTCGCCGACTACTCGTTCACGGTCAACGGCAGTCGTTTCCTGTACGGCGACTTCCTCAATCACCTGCTCAGCTTTCTGATCATCGCGGCCGTCGTGTACTGGTTGATCGTGGCTCCGATGACCCGGCTGATCTCTCTGTTCGACCGGAACAAGGCGGCCACCACCAAGCAGTGCCCCGAATGCCTGTCCGACATTCCCGTCGAGGCCCGCCGTTGCGCGAACTGCACGGTCGTGCTGGTGCCGGATTCGGAAAAGCCCAGGCAGTGAGGCGCGACCCGGGTGCGAGCGTCGGCGAAGATGGACGGACACGATCGGCCGATCGCCGCGCCCGGGTTCGATCCCACGGCCGCGGCCCGGCTACCCTCCCCGCTATGAGGCACGGGGATTCCAGCCTCCTCAAGGAGAGTCGATGAGTGTTGAGTTGATGGTCTGGGACGAGCCCGTACCGATCAGCAGGGACCAGGCGCGGGCGACGTACCTGGCGGTCAAGCGGACGGAACCCGCCACCGGCGCCGCGCCCGACGTCGCGAAGGAACTGCCCGGCCAGGTCACGAGCTACCCGGACGGGCACGTCCTGGTGACGATGGACCTGGACACGATGGACGAGATGTCCGCGCAGGTGTTCACGGCCGCGCGGGCGCACGGCCTGGTCTGCTACGACCCGCAGCGCGACCTCGTGCACAACGTGGCGCCGCTGGGGGTCTACGAGGGCATGCAGCTCCACACCGGCGACGGGATGATGGTCAACGACCCCGACCTCGGGCTGATCCACGACGTGCTCGGCACGATGTCACCGCAGAACCCGTTCGTGGCGGTGGTCAACTTCGGGCAGCACTTCCTCCAGGTCTCGCCCGGGTACGAGCTGGAGTACAAGGAGGGCAAGCTCATCCGGGCCGAGGTGGCGGAGCTTGCGGAGGTGCGGCAGGCGTTCCACGACTACGCGACCGGAAGCCGTACGTTCCTGACCCGATACGACTGGTCCGGCTGAGCCCGGCCCCGCACTCGACGACCCGGTAAGCCGGCTGAGCTCCCGCCCGCACGCCATCCGGACCGACACGCCAGCACTCAACCCGGACGATGCGCCAGGACGGCTGAGCCCCTGCCGCAGTCAACCCGGACGATGCGGCAGGATCAGGACGTATGAAAACCCTGTACCCCGCCATCGAACCGTACGACTCCGGACTGCTCGACGTCGGCGACGGCAACCAGATTTACTACGAGGTCTGCGGCAACCCTGATGGCAAGCCCGCCGTCATGCTCCACGGCGGCCCGGGGGGCGGGTGCAACGCCAAGCACCGCCGCCAGTGGAACCCCGCGCTCTACCGCATCGTCCTGTTCGACCAGCGCAACTGCGGCCGGAGCCTGCCGCACGCCTCCGACCCGGCCACCGACCTGGGCGCCAACACCACGTGGCACCTGGTGGCCGACATGGAGAAGCTGCGCGAGCACCTCGGGATCGACCGGTGGCAGGTGTTCGGGGGTTCGTGGGGCAGCTCACTGGCGCTGGCGTACGCGCAGACGCACCCCGACCGGACGACCGAGCTGGTGCTGCGCGGGATCTTCACGCTCCGGCCTCAGGAGCTGCGCTGGTTCTATCAGGACGGGACCAGCCAGATGTTCCCCGACCTGTGGGAACGCTTCATCGCCCCGATCCCGGAGGAGGAGCGGGACGACCTGATCGCGGCCTTCAGGAAGAGGCTGGAGGGGCCGGACGACGACGCCCGGCTGGCGGCGGCCAAGGCGTGGGCCCAGTGGGAGGGCGGCACGATCACGATGCGGCCCGATCCGACGCTGGTCGAGGAGTTCGGCGAGGAGAAGATGGCCGTCGCCTTCGCCAGGATCGAGAACCACTACTTCACCCACGGCGGCTGGTTCGAGCCCGACCAGCTCATCAGGGACGTGGACCGGATCCGGCACATCCCCGCGGCGATCGTGCAGGGCCGCTACGACGTCTGCACCCCGGTGGCCACGGCCTGGGACCTGCACCAGGCCTGGCCGGAGGCCGAGCTCCACCTGATCGACGACGCCGGCCACGCCTACTCCGAACCCGGCACCCTGGACCGCCTGATCTCCATCACCGACCGCTGGTCCACCTCGCCAACCTGACCGCGCCCCCGGACGGACTCCCGGGGCTGCCTTCGACGCGGCTCTGGGGCCGCCGAGCTCACACATCCGGCACGATCCCGCCGGTAGGGCCTTGCCTGGTAAGCGATGCGGTTCTGCCGGGCCAGCGAGGCGGGTCCCGCGGTGCAGGTTCGGGGCAGCCCCGCCGGTAAGGCTGATGGGCACCCGGCCGCCCAACGCCTCGGGGCCGGCTTCTCAGCATGGCTCCGGGGCGTCAACGGCTAACGCTGCGGTGGGCCCTCGGTGCGACGCCGGGGCCGGCCTTCGGCGTGACCCCGATGCGGGGCTTCGCCGTACTGTCGCGGCGGCTGCGCGACCCGGGGTTGCGGTGTCGCCTCCCTGTAGCTCGGCTGTGCGCCTCGGTCGGCGGGGTATCCGTGTCGGGGGTCCGCATGCGAGGGCTGCTGTGGAGCTGCTCCGAAGGGCTGGCTCGGGTCCGCGCCGAAGGTCTGTCGTGGGTCCCCTTCGAAGGCCCGGCCCGGATCTCCGCTGAACGGCTGATGCGGGTCTGCGTCGAAGGACGGATGGGGGTCTCCGTATGACGGCTGGGGGACGCCGAAGTTTCCGGGGGCGGGGTGCTCGAAGGGCTGTGGGTGCGGGGGGTTGTGGGGGTCGGCGGTGGAGGGGCGTTGGCGCCAGTTCGGGGCCGGGTCGGGGGCGGTGGGGCCGAGGCGTTCGGGGAGGCGGGCACGGAGCAGGCGTACGGCCGGGGTGATGGCCCCGACCAGCAGCAGCGCGAACAGCGGCGCCAGCGTGGCCCCCAGCAGGAAGCCGGCCGCCACGTCGTGCGGATAGTGCACCCCGACGAACACCCGCGAGAACGCCATCACCACGGCCAGCGGGAACACCGCCCAGGCCAGGGAACGCCAGGCCAGGACGAGGGTGGCGGCGGCGCCGGCCGCGATGACGGAGTGGTTGCTGGGGAAGGACCAGTCGTCGAGCGGCGGGCAGGCGGCGATCGTCGCGATGCCGCCCCGGCACGGCCGGTCCTCCTGAACGAAGGTCTTGATCACTTCGCTCAGGATGTACGCCAGCACGATCCCGGCCGGCCCCGCGACCGCGAGCGCCAGGTCCCTGGCCGGCGCCCGCCACGCTCGTACCGCGACCAGCACGAAGAGCGCCGCGAACACGAACAACCCGGCGTCGGTGCCGACCTCGGCGAGGATGTGCAGCCACTCGGGCGTGGAGCGGGCGAAGTCGACGATGTCCTCGTACACACGTGTCCAATCCATGAATATGCGATGGACACGACCTTACGAACTCCAGCCGTCAACCGTGGTTAAAACGGCGTCAGGACAGGAGCTGACGCACCAGTGCGGCCTGTTTCGTCTCCAGCTCGCCGCGGGTGATCAGCCCCCGGTCGAACGCCTCGGCGGTGGCGTCGCGCTCGGCGACGTAGTACGCGGCCATGATCTCACTGCGGAGCGGCGTGAACCCGCGCTCCACGCAGTCGGAGAAGATGGTGATCTTCTGATCCAGCACGTCGGCGGCCACGGTGCAGGCCAGATCGCGAGACTTGAGCTGCTGAACCGCTTCACCGAGGGTGATGGGGCCGAGGGACCCGTTGAAACGGGTGTCAAGGGTGATCTTCACGTTCTTTGCGCCTCCGTACGTTTACAACGTTGTCGCTGAGGTCGCGTATTCCCAGCTCAAGTCGGGTAAGAGGGGGATCGTGATCGGTGCGCACGTGATCGTCGGCTATGCGAACGACCCTGGTGGGCGGGACGCCCTCGCGCTGGGCTCCGCGATCACCCGGGTCACCGGCGGCGAGCTGACGATCGCCACGATCTACCCGCCGGGCAGCCCGGGGCTGGCGGTGGAGGCGCAGGCCAATCTGGCGCACGCGGCCGAGGAGCTGGGGCAGGTCCCGGCCGAATATCTGACGTTCGAGAGCCGGGGCACGGGCCGGGGGCTGTCGGTGCTGGCCGGCCGGATCAGGGCCGACCTGATCGTGGTCGGCTCGGCGGGCGGCGGGCAGCACGGCCGCATCACGATCGGCTCGGCCGCGGACCACCTGCTCCACCGGTCGTCCGAGGCGGTGATGCTGACGCCCGCCGGCTATCGGCCGCCGGTCGAGCCCGCCCGGCTCACGCTGGCGTACGTGCATCGGCCGCAGTGTGACGCGGCGGTCGAGCAGGTGGCGCACGCGGCGCTGCGGCTGGGCGTCCCGCTCCGGCTGATCACGCTCGACCTGCGCACGGAGGACCAGGGCAGGCTGAGGGACGATCTCGCCCTGGCCGTCCGCCTGGCCTGGGAGAGCACCGGGATCGAGGCGGAGGCGGACGTGGCCGAGGGGCACGACGTGGTGGCCGCGCTGACGGACCTGGAGTGGCTGCCGGGCGAGCTGCTGGTGTGCGCGGCCAGCGAGGACGCGCAGCCGCACCGGGTGTTTCTCGGTGAGCTGGCCATGAAGGTGCTGCGCGCGTCGGCCTGTTCTCCCGAGCGTCCTCCCGACCGGGTTCCGAGCCGTCAGTTCCGGGCGAGTCGCTCGTACAGTTCCAGGTAGCGATCGGCCATCACCGACGGGGCGAAGCGGCGGCGGGCCTCGCGGCGGCACTCCTCGGGGTCCAGTTCGTCCAGCCGCAGCAGCCACTCCGCCAGCTCCTCCTCGCTGTCCGCCAGGAAGCCGGTACGGCCGTGGTCGATGAGCTCGGGCAGGCAGCCGCGGCGCAGGCCCACCGGGGGCACCCCGAGCGCCATGGCTTCCACGACGGCGGTGCCGCCTGGTTCGTCCCATTGGATGGGGAACAGGGCGGCGCGGGCCGAGGCGTACAGGTCGTCCCGTTCCTGGCCGCCGACCGCGCCGACCCAGCGGACCAGCTCGCCGTCCAGGTAGGGGGCCACCTGGTCCAGGTGGTAGCGCACGTCGGGGTGGCTGTGCAGCGGGTGGTACGGGTTCTGAGCGACGACGTCCAGCTCGGCGGCGGTGTCGCGGCCGCTGACCGGGCCGGCCAGGACGAGGGGCAGGCCGAGCTTCTGGCAGATCCTGGCGGCCACGTGCTGGCCCTTGAGCGCGCAGACGCGGCCCATGACCATCAGGTGCTCGCCGCGCTCCACCCGCGTCTCACGGGCGGCCAGCGGGGTGGCCAGGTGGATGGAGCCGAGCGCGGCGGCGCGCAGCGCGTCGGGGGCGCGGGCGATCTGCGACTCGGAGACGCCGTTGACCGCGATCCCGGGCGGGAACGCGCCGTAGAAGGCCGCGTGTTTGCGCAGGTCCCAGTGCAGGGTGTGCAGGACGGGCGGCCCGCCGAGCGCCGACAGCACGGCCGGGCCGACCACCTCGACGTGATCGTGCACGAGGTCGATGTCGTCGCGCCGCCGCAGCTCGGCCGCCACCCGGGCCAGGTGCGCGTGCGCGATGCCCATGACCTGGTTGTACGGCTTCTGCAGCTCGGCGAACTGGCCTTCGTCGTACGCGCTGATCAGCTCGTCCACGTCGAGCCCGCTGGAGCCCACCGAGGCCAGCACGACGTGCACGCCACGCTCCCGCAGCGCGGGCACGAGCGTGGCCACCACGTTCTCGATACCGCCGTAACCCGCGGGCGGCACGTCCAGCCACGGCCCCGCGTTCATCAGGATCCTCACGCCAGGTCCTCCTCAAGTACGAGGGAGGCGAGCGGAGGTCGCTCCGCCACGGCCACGTCCACGAGACCGGCCTCGCCTTCGAGTCCGAACTGCAGCAGGGTGTGCGCCGGAGGCTCCGACGCGAGTACGCGGCCCTGGCGTTCCAGGCGGGACCACGCGGTCTGCATGATCTGCCCGGCCATCCGGCCCAGGGCGGCCATCGGCTGGTGGGTGTGGGTGCGGTGGCCCAGGTCGACCTGGGCCATGGCGTCCAGCCCGACGAGCTGGAGCAGGTCGACGAGGAGGCCGAACTCCACGCCGTACTCGGTGACGAAGGGCAGTCGTTCGAGCACCTCGCGGCGGGCGGCGTACTCGCCGCCGAGCGGCTGGGCGAATCCGGCCAGTTCCGGCCAGAACATGTTGAGCAGCGGTCTGGCCACCAGCTCGGTCACCCGGCCGCCGCCGCCGCGCTGGACGGAGCCGTCGGCGCCGACGTAGGGCCGTTCGTAGGTGGCTTTGACGAAGTGGATGCCCCGGTCCACCAGCAGCGGCCCGACCAGGCCCGACACATAGTGCGCGCCGAAGCTGCGCAGGTCGGAGTCGATGTAGACGACGATGTCGCCCTTGGAGGCCGCCAGCCCCTTCCACAGGGCCTCTCCCTTGCCGGTGAGAGGTGGGAGGTGGGGCAGCACGTCGTTCTGCGCCACGACGCGGGCGCCGGCCTCGCGGGCCCGTTCGGCGGTGGCGTCGGTGGAGTTGGAGTCGACGACGAGGATCTCGTCGACGAGTGGGGTGCGTTCGATGAGGTCTCTGCGGATTGTGGTGATGATGTCGCCCACGGTGCTCTCTTCGTCACGCGCGGGCAGGACCACGCTGACCGTGGTCTCTCCTTTGGCCATCATTAAGGCGTCCACCGGCCACTCGGCTGACGTGCTCGAGTGGGGGCCGTACCATTCCTGAACCCTGGCCAAGGCTCGCATATCTGTCTCCATGCATCAGCCCCGATCTCATGAGGTCACGGCTTCTGCCCGCCGGTCAGGCTCTCGAACATGTTTGTTTGATTACGCCTGGACGTGGCATATGCCGGGTTGTGTCCCCAATGACTCGTGTCGGCATCGTAGGTGCCGGAAATGTCGCCGCTCGCCATGCAGACGTCCTGTCCGGCTTCCCCGATGTCACGATCGCTGGAATCGCCGACACCGATCCCCACAGGGCCGAGGCTCTGGCCTCGAAGCACGGCTCCCCCGCCTATGGCGGCCATGCCGACCTGCTCAGTGCCGGTGGTCTCGATGCCGTTTACGTCTGTGTGCCTCCTTTCGCGCACGGTAACCCGGAGCATGATGTTCTGTCGTGCAATCTCCCCCTTTTCGTGGAGAAACCCCTTTCACTCGACCTCCAAACAGCAGAAAAAATCGCGACCGAAATCGAGCGAAGATCTCTGCCCTCCGCCGTCGGCCACCACTGGCGTTATCTCGACATCGTCGAACAGGCCCGTGACCTGCTCTCCGGCCGTCCCGTACGCCTCGCGCTGGGCCACTGGCTGGACAAGGTGCCCCCGGTCGGCTGGTGGCTGAAACGGGAGATGTCCGGCGGCCAGATCGTCGAGCAGGCGGTCCACGTGCTCGACCTCGCGCGGCTCCTGGTGGGCGAGGTGGAGATGGTGCACGCGGTGCCGGCGGGCGACAGCGTGGACGGTGAGGTCGACCGGGCCACCTCCGCCGTGATGCGCTTCGCCGGCGGCGCCTCCGGGCTGCTGGCCACGTCCTGCCTGCTGACGCGTAAGCACCGGGTGGGGCTGGAGGTGTGCGCGGAGGGGATCGCGCTCGAGCTCAGCGAGACGCGGCTGCTCGTGGACGGCGAGCGCGCGATCGAGGACGACGGCCGGGCGAAGACCAGGGTGGACCGGGAGTTCATCAACGCTGTGCAGGGCAGGGCGGCCGATGTCCGCGTACCGTACGGTGAGGCGCTGCGCACCCATCGTGTGGCGCTCGCGCTCGCGCGGTCCGCCACCGAACGGAGGCCGGTGACCCTGCATGACTGAAGTGCTGAGCATCGAGGCGCCCGGCGAGGTGCGCCTGATCGAGGAGAAGCTGCCCGACCTGCCCGAGGGCGGGTTCATGGTCGCCACCACGCACAGCGGCGTCTCCGCCGGCACCGAGCTGACCTACGTCAAGGGCACCAACCCCTACCTGGGCGCGAGCTGGGACCCGGCGCTCGGGCTGTTCCGCGACGGGGAGCCGTCGGTGTCCTATCCCGTGCGCGGCATCGGCTACATGCAGGTCGGCCTGGTGGTCGAGACGCGGACGCGGGCCGTGCGGGAGGGCTCGCTGGTGGCCATGTGTTACGGGCACCGCACCGCGTACGTGGCCGATCCGATGAGCGACCGGTTCGTCGAGCTGCCCGACGACCTCGACCCCATCCTCGGCATCTACGTCGCCCACATGGGCCCCATCTGCGCCAACGGTCTCCTGCACGCCGCCCACGACCTGCACGGCCCGGCCGTGCGGCACCTGGGCGACGGCGTGCGCGGGCGGCGGGTGGCGGTCGTGGGCGCGGGCGTCGTCGGGCTGCTGACAGCCTGCTTCGCACTCTCCGGCGGCGCGGCCGAGGTCGTCGTGGTGGACGAGACCCCGGAGCGGCTGGAGATCGCCGCGGCGCTCGGCGCGGACACGATGGCCGCGGACGAGGACCCGGCGGTGGACCTCAAGCGCCGCTGGCGCCACGGCCCGGGAGACCGCGGCGCCGACGTGGTCTTCCAGTGCCGTGGCCAGACCAGGGCGCTGGCGCTCGGCCTGCGCCTGCTGCGCCCTCAGGGCACCCTGGTCGACCTGGCCTTCTACACCGAGGGCGCGCAGGAGGTGCGGCTCGGCGAGGAGTTCCACCACAACGGGCTGACCGTGCGCTGCGCCCAGATCGGCCGGGTGCCGCGCGGCCTGGCGCACGCCTGGGACAGGGAGCGGCTCTCGCACGAGACCATCGGCCTGCTCAGGGAGCGCGGCAGGCTGCTACGTGAGCGCGTGATCACCGATCTGGTGGGTTTCGCCGATGCTCCAGACTTTCTGACCGGCCTCGCGGCCAGACGGCTTCAGACCGTGCAGGCTGTGCTCTGCGACCATGTCGAGGACGAGGGCGGCTGACCAGCTGAAATCACGGCAGCCGTGCCCGCGCAGCGTGTACGGGTCGAAGTATTCGCGAAACCCCGACTTGACCACCGCGCTCAGCACCGAGTCGGCCAGGGTCGCCGCCAGATCGGGGCGGCGGTCCTTCAGCCCCTGCCAGACGAGCCAGCTCACATTGATCCAGCTCGGCCCGCGCCAGTAACGGGCGGGGTCGAACTCGGGAGTGTCCGGGGCATAGCTCGGCAGCGGCAGATCCTTGATCTGGAACCGGTCGAGCGCGGTGGCGATCAGCACCTCGGCCACGTCGGCGGGCAACCCCGGCAGGATGAGCGGTGTCAGCCCGGCCGCGCTGGCCGTGTCGGTCAGCTCGCCGGTACGCACGTCGCGGGCCTGGAACAGGCCGCCGTCGAAGAGGTGCTCGACCATGGCCAGGGTGATCGCCTCGGCCTCGCGCTCGTGCGGCTCCGCGTCCAGGCCCAGCGTGTTCGCGATCTTGGCCAGGGTGGACTCGGCCAGCCCGTACGCGGCGTTGAACAGGGGATCCTCGACCTCGAACGCGCCGGGATCGGTGTAACCGGAGTCGCGGTAGGCCGTGGCGAGCTCGATGTACTGCGCGTAGTCGCGGTCGGTGGGCCGCTCGTCGGCGCTGACGCTGTCGAGGTCTCTACGGGTGAACCCCGACGCGCCGGTCCGCACAGCGCGCAGCGGCCGGTCCCACGCCGGGCTGTTGTCCATGCCCGACTCCCAGGGGTGCACGACCGAGATCAGCCCTTCCGGCGAGCGCCGGTCACGGCGCAGGAACTCCTGCTGGGCCACCAGCCGGGGGTAGATCCGGCGCAGGAACGCGGTGTCGGGCTCGGCCAGATGCGTCTTCCAGGCGGCCAGCGCGTGCACGGGGGGCTGGACGATGCCGGAGGTCTCGGCCCCCGAGGGCGCCTTGGCCTGCCAGAAGCCCTGGTCGGGAAAGTAGGAGCCGGCCGGCACCCGCGGGTTGAACACGATGTGCGGCACCCGGCCGTCCGCCCACTGAGCGCCGAACAGGGACAGCAGCTCCGATCTGGCCCTGCGCGGCGACCAGCGGGCGTTGCCGATCGCGATGAAGGCGGAGTCCCAGCTCCACTGGTGGGGGTAGAGGCGACGGGAGGGGACCGTGTGCGCGCCGTCCCAGTTGCTCACGAGGACGCGCACGGCGTCGCGGAGGATCATAGATATTTCCTGACGAAGGCGGCAGTTTGCGGCAGGACGATCTCGGGTTCGCCCCGCAGGCGGCATTCGAGGGCGAGGTAGCCGTCGAAGCCGATGGCGTCGAGCGTGGCCAGCTCGGCGCCCCAGTCGAGGTGGCCGGTGCCCGGCTGGTTGCGGTTGGACTCGCTGATCTGCATGTGGGCGAGGTAGGGGGCCGCGTCGACCAGCGCCCGGCAGGGGTCGTCCTCCTCGATGTTCATGTGGTACGTGTCGCCGACGACCCTGATCGAGTCCATCGCGCAGTAGGAGACCGCGTCGGCCAGGGTGTTGACCATGTGGTTCTCGTAGCGGTTGAGCGGCTCCAGCATGATCAGCACGCCGTTGCGCTGCGCGTGCTCCCCGAGGATGCCCAGCGCCTCGGCCAGCACCTCGCGGTCCTCCTCCGGGCCGCGCGGCGGCTCGAACGGCGGCAGTCTGCGCGAGAACTGACCCCAGGAGGCGGGGGTCATCACGCCGATGCCGCCCAGCTCGGCGATCACCGTGAGCTGCGAGCGGAGCTGCTGGATGGCGTCCTTGCGCTTGGCCGGGTCGAAGTCGCCGATGAAGTGCGGCATGTCCACGCACACCGTCGGCATCACCACGCCGTCGGCCAGCGCCCGCTTCAGCTCGGTGAGCCGCCCCGCGAAGTGGAAGTCTCCCTTGCCGCGCAGTTCGATGGCGTCGAATCCGGCATCGAGCGCGAACGCGTACTTCTCCTGCAGGGTACGGCCGGGGAGAAGCTGCTCCTGTACGGCGAGCTTCACTGTGACTCCTCAAATTCGAAGACGAGCTGGAGCACCTCGGACTGGTGCCTGTCGATCAGGTCGAACGCCTCGGCGGCCCGGTCGAGGGGCATGATGTGGCTGACGAGCTCGCGGGCGTCGACCTCTCCCCGGTGCACGAGCTCCATGAACGTGCGCTGCATGCGCTCGACGTCCCACCGGTGCGCCAGCCACGAGGCGACGCCGCCGATCTGGGAGGAGACGAGCTGGACCTGGTTGTGGTGGAACTCCTCGCCGAGCCGCAGCCCGATGCCGTCGCCCTGGTAGAAGCCGGCGGCGACGACCCGGCCGCCCTTGCGCACGGTCCTGATCGCCTCGTGCAGCCCGGCGTGGCTGCCGCTCAGCTCGATGGCGGTGTCGGCGCCCTCGACGCGCTTGCGCATGAACTCGGCCACCGAGCCGGAGGCGATGTCGAACGTCTCCGCGGCGCCGAACTTCCTGGCCAGCTCCAGCCGGTCGGCGATGCCGTCGGCGGCGACCACGCGGGCGCCGCTGAGCACGGCCAGCCGGGTGGCCAGCAGCCCGATGACGCCCTGACCGAAGATCGCGACCTGGTCGCCCAGGTGGATGTCGGCGGCGTGGACCGCGTTGAGCGCGATGGCGCCGACCCGGGCGAAGACGCCGGTCACGGGGTCGGCGCCGGGCGGCAGGACGTGGCCGACGAGTTTGTCCGCCGGCACGACGGCCTCGGCGCGGTGGCCCCAGATGCCCCACACCAGGCTGCCGACCGGTGGGTCGGCCACATCGGGCGCTGCTTCCACCACCTCGCCGACTTCCTGGTAGCCCCAGCCGGCCAGCGGGTAGGCATGAGTCTGGCCCTCGACGAAGAGCCGTCGCTCGGTGTCCCACTTGCGACTGAGATAGGGATTTGTACCGCGATAGGCGGTGAGTTCGGTGCCCGCTGAGACTCCTGAATAGAGAGTGCGCACGCGCACTGTGCCCGCCACCAGTTCGGCGGGCGACTCCAGGCTGACGCGGACTTGGCCTGGCTCTTGGAAGGTGATGACGCGCATTCCCCACACTTATGCGTTTTGATCAAACAAAAGTAGAAGATTTAGTACTTGTTTGCACACCATAGTTGCGCTGATAACACTCTGAAGTCTACGACTTCCGTCGGAGGTGACTGATGAAATTGGGGTTTCTGACAGCGTGTCTTCCGGAAAGCGACCTTACCGACATTGCACACTGGGCTGCCAGCCGGGGTTTCGAGGCGCTCGAGGTCGCCGGCTGGCCCTCTCCGGATGACCGAAATCACATCAGAGTAGATCGTTTCGACGACGCCGAATGCTCGCGAGTCGGGCGAATCTTCGCAGAGAGCGGACTCACGCTTTCCTCGATCGCGTACTACGAGAACAATCTGCACCCTGAGGCAGGGCCGCAGGTGAACGCGCACGTACGGCGCTGCGTCGACGCCGCCGCCGCGCTCGGCTGCCCCACGGTCGGCACGTTCGTCGGCCGCGACCCGGGGCTGAGCGTGCACGACAACCTCAAGCGGGCCGCCGACGTCTTCGGCCCGCTGGTCGAGTACGCCACCCGGCACGGCGTCGAGATCGTGATCGAGAACTGCGTGATGAAGAGCTGGCATCCCGACGGATATCCCGGCAACCTGGCCTACTCCCCCGAGCTGTGGGAGTGGATGTTCACCCTGGGGCTCAAGCTCAACTGGGACCCCTCGCACCTGGTGGCGCTGGGCATCGACCCGGTCGCGGCGCTGACCCCGTACATAGGGAACATCGCGCACGTGCAGGCCAAGGACACGCAGATCCTGCCGGGCAGGATCGACCGGTACGGCTTCCACGGCCCGATCAGCGGCGAGAAGGGCTGGTACCGCTTCCGCGTGCCCGGTCTCGGCCAGGTCGACTGGACCCGGGTGATCGACGCGCTGCACGAGGGAGGCTACGACGGGGTCGTCTCCGTGGAGCACGAGGACGCCGTGTGGAGCGGCAGCACGGAGAGGGTACAGACCGGTCTCGGTATCGCCTATCGCACGTTGCGTCATCTCGTCCGGGGGTAAGGGCGGCATATCCCCAACCAGAGGAGCGCGCCATGCCGACGAAGGTAACCGCCGTCCTCTCCGCCACGCTGCTGGCCGCCGCCCTGGCGGCCTGCGGCGGCGGCGGTGGCGAGCAGTCGTCCGCGAGCAACGAGATCACGGTCTGGACCGAGGAGAACCTCGAGGACCGGATGGCCGTGCAGAACGCGATCATCTCCGAGTTCACTCAGAAGACCGGGATCAAGGTGAAGCTGGTCGGCGTGGCCGAGGACCAGTTCAGCCAGACCATCACGGCCGCCGCCGCCGCGGACGACCTGCCCGACGTGATCGGGGCGCTGCCGCTGGCCTCGATCCGCGAGCTGGAGGCCAACGACCTGCTCGACACCGAGACCCCGGGCCGGATCGTGGATCAGCTCGGCCGTGACACGTTCTCGCCCCGGGCGCTGGAGCTGGACACCTCGGGGGGCAAGCTGCTGGCGGTGCCCAGCGACGGGTGGGCGCAGCTCATCCTCTACCGCAAGGACCTGTTCGAGAAGGCCGGGCTGCAGCCGCCGGACACGTACGAGGCGCTGGAGGCGGCCGCCGCCAAGCTCAACACCGGCGGGGTCGCGGGCATCACGCTGGCGATCGCGCCGAAGGACTCGTTCACGGCGCAGAGCTTCGAGCACGTGGCGCTGGCGAACGGCTGCCAGCTCGTCGACAATTCCGGAAATGTCGCCCTTGGGACGCCACAGTGTGCGAAGGCGTTCGAGTTCTATGCGAAGCTGGCGCGCGACTACTCCGTCAAGGGCAAGCAGGACGTCGACACCACCAGGGCCACCTACTTCTCCGGTAAGGCGGCCATGATGATCTGGTCGTCGTTCATCCTCGACGAGATGGCCGGGCTGCGTAAGGACGCGCTGCCGAGCTGCCAGGAGTGCCGCGCGAACCCCGAGTGGCTGGCCGAGAACACCGGCGTCGTCACCGCGCTCAAGGGGCCCGACGGCGGCGCGCCCGCACAATACGGCGAGATCGTCTCCTGGGCGATCACGAACGGCGCCGCCACCGAACCGGCGAGCAAGTTCGTCTCCTACCTGATGAACGAGGGCTACGAGCGCTGGATCGGCATGGCCCCCGAGGGCAAGTTCCCCACCCGTAAGGGCTTCGACGACAAGTGGAACAAACTGCCCGCCGGGGTCGACACCAAGAAGCCGCTGGCCGACGTCTACCCGGCCGACGTGCTCGAAGCCCTGCGCAAGAGCCCCGACACCTTCGCCAGGTGGGGCATCCCGCAGGGGCAGGGCAAGCTGGTCGGCGCCACGATGGGTGAGCTGCCCGTGCCCAAGGCGCTCAGCATGGTCGTCGACGGCTCCCTGACCCCCCAGGCCGCCGCCACCCAGGCCAAGACCGACGTCGAGTCCATCAAGCGCGGGATCCGGCAGTGAAGTCAGGCGCCCCGACCAGCCGCACTTTGCGGCAGCAAGAGGCGCGGGCTGGGCTGGTGCTCATCTCGCCGACGCTGGTCATCACGCTGGTCGTGGTGGTGCTGCCGCTGCTGTGGGCGATCATGCTGGCGTTCCAGGACGCGCGGCTGATCAACATCCGAAGGGTCGGCATCTTCGGCCACTACACGCTGGAGAACTTCACGTACGTGATGTCCGAGCCGGGCTTCTGGACGTCGCTGGTCAACACGCTCGTCTACACCGTCGCGGGGACCGCGTTGTCGATCGTGATCGGGCTGGTGACCGCGCTCGCGCTGCGGGACAGGTTCCGGGGCAGGACCCTGGTCAGGGCCTCGATCCTGATCCCGTACGTGGCCCCGGTGGTGGCGGTGACGTTTCTGTGGGAGACGATGCTCAACCCGCAGTACGGCATCGTCAACACCTGGCTGGCGGAGCCGATCGCCTTCCTCACCCAGGCCAGGGGCGAGTTCCTGGGCATCGAGGTGCCGGTGGCGCTGCTCACGGTGATCGCGTTCGAGGCGTGGCGGTATTTCCCGTTCGCGTTCCTGTTCATCCTGGCCAGGCTGCAGGCGCTGCCGGCCGAGCTGGACGAGGCGGCGGTGGTCGACGGCGCCACGCCCACCCAGCGCTTCCGGTACGTGATCATGCCGCAGCTCTGGCGGATCATCGCGCTGCTGTCGGTGCTGCGCTTCGTGTTCACCTTCACCAAGTTCGACGACGTCTACCTGCTGACCGGCGGCGGCGCCGGCACCGAGGTGGTCAGCGTGCGGGTCTACAACTTCCTCACCTCGCGCGACGACATCGGCGCCTCGGCGGCGCAGGCGATCGTGCTGGCGATCTTCCTGGTGGTCTTCCTGGCCGTCTACCTCAGATTCTTCGCGGGAGGCGAACGTGAGCAGGGATAGGTTCGAGCGGGCCCTGCTCAAGGTGCTCAAGCCGCTGGTGATCGCGTTCCTCGTCCTGATCACCGCGTTCCCGTTCCTCTACATGGTGATGCTGTCGGTACGCGACATCCAGGAGCTCATCCTGGACCCCGGCTCGTTCTGGCCGAGCGCCTTCACCCTGGACACGTACGTGAACGTGCTGACCAAGCAGGGCTTCTTGACCTTCCTGCGCAACAGCGCGATCGTCGCGGTCGCCTCGGTGGCGGTCACGCTGCTGATCTCGATCCCGGGCGCGTACGCGGTCGCGCGGCTGCGGTTCTTCGGCCGGCGCCAGGTTCACTTCCTGTTCCTGGCGGTGTACCTCTTCCCGGCGATCGTGCTGGCCATCCCGCTGTTCGTGCTCTTCACCATGATCGGGCTGCGCGGTTCGCTGATCGGATTGATCCTCGTGTATATCGCGCAAACGGTGCCCGTCACGGTATACATGCTCCGCAACTACTTCGAGACCGTGCCGCGAAGCGTGGAGGAAGCGGCCGCGATCGATGGGTGCACGAGGTTGTCGACCATCTGGCGCGTGGTGCTGCCGCTGTCCAAGCCCGCGCTGATGGCCACCGGCCTCTACGCGTTCATGATCGCGTGGAACGAGTTCCTGTTCGCCCTGCTCTTCCTGGTGGAGAGCCGGGAGAGCTGGACCGTGTCCCTGGGGCTCTCTCAGCTGGCGGGGAGCATCGAGATCCCGACGACGGTCCTGATGGCTGGATCGGTGGTGCTCACGCTGCCCATCGTGATCGTGTTCTTCGCCGGCGAGCGCCTGCTGACGGAGGGCCTCACCGCAGGAGCGGAGAAGGGATAGACCATGCTGACGGCAGGGCAGATCCTCCAGCTGATCCGCAAAGGCACCTGCCGTACCCGCAAGGAACTGATCGAGTACACCGGTCTGTCCCGGTCGACCATCACCGACCGGGTCGACCGGCTCATCGACGCCGGCTACATCCACGAGTCCGGCGTGGGCGTCTCCGGGGGCGGGCGGCCGCCGTCCGTGCTCGACGTGGACGCCACCAGGCGCCTGCTGCTGGTCGCCGACCTGGGCGCCAGTCACGCCAGGGTGGCGCTCACCGACCTGGCCGCCCGGCCGATGGCCGAGGAACGCGCCGAGATGCGCATCGAACTCGGCCCTGACGCCGTGCTGTCGTGGGTGCGGGAGGCGTTTCAGCGGATGCTCGACCGGGCCGGGCGGCCGGCAGGCGACGTGTGCGGGGTCGGCCTCGACCTGCCCGGCTCCGTCGACCACGCCACCGGGCGGGTGATCAGGTCGTTCCTGATGCCCGGCTGGGACGACCATCCGGTGGGCGAGGCCGTCGGCTCCATGTTCGACGTGCCGATCCTGGTGGAGAACGACGCCAACGCGATGGCGCTGGGCGAGTGGTGGTCGTCCTGGCGCGGCACCGACTCGCTGATCCTGATCAAGGTCTCCACCGGCATCGGCACCGGCATCGTCCTCGACGGCCAGATCTACCGCGGCGTCGAGGAGGCGGCCGGCAACATCGGGCACGTCCGGCTGCGCGAGACCGACGACCGGGTCTGCACCTGCGGCTCGCGCGGCTGCGTGGCCTCGCTGGCCAGCGGTCACGCTCTGGCCACCGATCTCGGCATGACCTCCAGCCGCGACGTGGTCCGGCTCGTGCACGCGGGCGACCCCGGGGCCATCGCGCGGGTCCAGGAGGCCGGGCGCACGCTGGGGGTCGTGCTGGCCACGGCGGTCAGCCTGCTCAACCCGGGCGTGCTGGTGCTGGCCGGGGACATGGCGCAGACCAGGGAGCACTACCTGACGGGCATCAGGGAGGTCGTCTACCGGCGCAGCCTGCCGTACACGACCAGGAACCTGGAGATCGTCACCAGCTCGCTCGGGGATCGGGCGGGGATCGTGGGGATGGCGGTGATCGTCATGGAGCACGTCCTGTCCCCCGCCTCCGTGGACGCCGCCCTGGCCGCCAGGTCCGACGCGGCGAGCTGACCGCGGCCTGGACGCGCCCGGCCGCGACCCTAGTCGGCCTGGCCCCGCGTCTCGGTCAGGCGAGGGCGTGGCGCAGGCTCTCGGGGGCGTGCACGAGGGAGGGGCCG
Source organism: Nonomuraea fuscirosea (assembly GCF_035917475.1). Classification (NCBI taxonomy): domain Bacteria; kingdom Bacillati; phylum Actinomycetota; class Actinomycetes; order Streptosporangiales; family Streptosporangiaceae; genus Nonomuraea; species Nonomuraea fuscirosea. The sequence goes on from NZ_CP109074.1 coordinate 8,402,810, forward strand.
TACCAGGTGAGGAGCCGGCCGCTGACGGGAGCGCAGGTCAGGCCGGGGAACGACTCGGGGCCGTCGGTCGCGCTGAAGGCGTAGGGTTCGTCGGGCAGCACCACCAGGTCGGGGCGGCGTGAGGTCAGCTCGGCGAGCGGGACCTTCGGGTAGCGCTCGGGATGGCCGGCGTACAGGTTGTCCACGCCGAGCCGGCGCAGCACGTCGCCGGTGAACGTGTCGCGGCCCACGACCATCCACGGCCGCCGCCAGATCGGCACGATCGCCGTCCGCCGCGCCCCCTCGTACGGCGCCCGCCACGCCTCCCGCGCCGCCGCCAGCCATCCGGGCGGCTCGGCCCGGCAGGCGAGGGCGAACATGCGCTCCAGCGACGCGAACGCCTCCGCCACCGTCTCGATCTTCGTCACCCACACCGCGATCCCCGACTCCCGCAGGGCCTCGATGTCGGGCGCGCGGTTCTCCTCGGCGTTGGCCAGCACCACGTCGGGCCGCAGCCGCCTGATCGCGTCGAGGTCGGGGTTCTTGGTGCCCCTGACCCTGGCCACGTCGAGATCGGCCGGGTGCGAGCACCAGTCGGTCGCGCCCACCAGCGCCCCCGGCAGGGTCGCCGCGACCGACTCGGTCAGCGACGGCACCAGGGACACGATCCGGCTCACGGTCTCGGGGATCTGCACGGGCACGCCGAGGTCGTCCACGTAAGCAGCCTAGATCCTGCGAATGTCGGTCGGCGTCCGTAGACTCCTGGCCAAAGATCGTTAACTCGTTGATCGGGGGACCACGGTTGGAGCGGGAGTCACTCGGCTTCGATCCCAGCACGCCCAGCGTGGCCAGGCTCTACGACTACTTCCTCGGCGGGAAGGACAACTTCGCGGCCGACCGCGCGGCGGCGGAGAAGATCCTGGAGGTGGCTCCCGAGTTACCCGCGGCGGCGCGGGCCAACCGGGCGTTTCTCGGCCGGGCGGTGCGCCATCTGGCCGGGAGCGGCATCACCCAGTTCCTCGACCTCGGCACCGGCCTGCCGGGGCCGGGCAACGTGCACGAGGTCGCGCAGGGGGTCGATCCCGGCGCCAGGGTGGTCTACGTCGACCACGATCCGGTGGTGCTGGTGCACGCCCGCGCGCTGCTGGAGGGCCAGGGCGGCACGACCGTCGTCGAGGGCGATCTGCGCGGGCCGGAGGCGATCCTGCGCGATCCCGCCGTGCTGGGGGCGATCGACTTCAGCCGTCCGGTGGGGGTGCTGCTGGTGGCGGTCATGCACCACATCACCGACTCCGAACGGCCCGGCGAGATCATCGCGGCGCTGCGTGCGGCCATGGCGCCCGGGAGCTTCCTGGTCATGTCCCACGGCACCAGCGAGGCCCGGCCGGCGGCGGTCGAGCGGTGCACCGAGGTCTACCGGAGCGCCGGCCTGCCGCTCACCGTGCGCGACCGTGCCCGGATCGGCGAGCTGTTCGAGGGGTTCGAGCTGGTGGACCCGGGTCTGGTGTGGTTACCGCAGTGGCGGCCCGATCTGCCGGACGTGGTGGACTTCGCCGCGGGCCCGCAGTCGTCGCTCGCCCTGTGCGGCGTGGGCATCAAGGGCTGAGCCGCCGCCCGCGACGGACGCGGGCGGCTCGCTCAGCAGTGGCTCGCTCAGCAGTGGCTCGCTCAGCAGTGGCTCGCTTGAGGGCGGCTCACTTGAGGGCGGACAGCGCGCTGTCGTAGTCGGGCTCCTGGGAGATCTCGGGCACCAGCTCCGAATAGATCACCTTGTTGTCGCCGTCGAGCACGACCACCGCGCGGGCGGCCAGCCCGACCATCGGCCCCGACTCCTGGGCCACGCCGTAGTCGGCGAGGAACTCGCGGCCGCGCATGAGCGAGAGCATGGTCACGTTCTCCAGGCCCTCGGCGCCGCAGAACCGGCCCTGGGCGAAGGGCAGGTCCGCCGAGACGCAGAGCACGGCCACGTCGGGGTGCTCACCGGCCACCTGGTTGAAGCGGCGCACCGAGGCGGCGCAGACGCCGGTGTCGACGCTCGGGAAGATGTTGAGGACCTTGGTCTTCTGACCGAAGTCGTCGAGCGAGCGATCGGACAGGTCGGAGCCCACGAGACGGAAGGCCGGCGCGCTGTCGCCGGGCTTCGGGAAGGTGCCGCCGACCGTGATCGGGTTACCCCTGAGAGTGACGTCGGACATGAAATCCTCCAGAATACGGAATTTCCCCAGAACCGTGATCCTATCGGCGTCCCATGTCCGGACCCGTCACGGCACCCGGCTCGGTCAGACGTTGCGGCGGTACTGGCCGCCCGCCTCGAAGAGGGCGTCGGTGATCTGGCCGAGCGAGCAGACCCTGGCCGCCTCCATCAGCACCTCGAACGCGTTCCCGTCCGACATCGCCACGTCCCGCAGCCGGGCCAGCTCGGCTGGCGCCTCCGAGCGGTTGCGCTCGTGGAAGGCGTGCAGCCGGTCGAGCTGCGAGCGCTTCTCCTCCTCGGTGCCCCTGGCCAGCTCCACCTGGTGCGGCTCGGCCTCGTCCTCGCCGCGCGGGTTGCGGAAGGTGTTGACGCCGACGATCGGCAGCGAGCCGTCGTGCTTGCGCATCTCGTACAGCATGGACTCGTCCTGGATCTTGCCGCGCTGGTAGCCCGTCTCCATCGCGCCGAGCACGCCGCCCCGGTCCGACAGCCGTTCGAACTCGCTCAGCACCGCCTCCTCCACCAGGTCGGTGAGCTCCTCGATGATGAACGCGCCCTGCAGCGGGTTCTCGTTCCTGGCCAGCCCCCACTCGCGGTTGATGATGAGCTGGATGGCCATGGCGCGGCGCACCGAGTCGGCCGAGGGAGTGGTCACGGCCTCGTCGAAGGCGTTGGTGTGCAGGCTGTTGCAGTTGTCGTAGACGGCGATCAGGGCCTGGAGGGTGGTGCGGATGTCGTTGAAGTTCATCTCCTGGGCGTGCAGGGACCGGCCCGAGGTCTGGACGTGGTACTTCAGCTTCTGCGAGCGCTCGCCCGCGCCGTAGCGCTCGCGCATCGCCACCGCCCAGATCCGGCGGGCCACCCGTCCGAGCACGCTGTACTCGGGGTCCATGCCGTTGGAGAAGAAGAACGACAGGTTCGGCGCGAAGTCGTCGATCTTCATGCCTCTGGCCAGGTACGCCTCCACGTAGGTGAAGCCGTTGGCCAGCGTGAACGCGAGCTGGCTGATCGGATTGGCCCCGGCCTCGGCGATGTGGTAGCCGGAGATCGAGACCGAGTAGAAGTTCCTGACCCCGTTGGCGATGAACCACTCCTGGATGTCGGCCATCATCCGCAGGCTGAACTCCGTGGAGAAGATGCAGGTGTTCTGCCCCTGGTCCTCCTTGAGGATGTCGGCCTGCACCGTGCCCCTGACCGTGGCCAGCGTGCGGGCGCGCAGCTCGCGTGCCTCGGCCTCGTCGGGGTCGCGGCCCTGCTCGCCGCGGAAGCGGTCGACGGCCTGGTCGACGGCGGCGTTGAGGTAGAAGGCCAGGATCGTGGGGGCCGGGCCGTTGATCGTCATCGACACCGACGTGTTCGGCGCGGCCAGGTCGAACCCGTCGTAGAGCACCTTCATGTCGTCGAGCGTGGCGATCGAGACGCCCGAGGTGCCGACCTTGCCGTAGATGTCGGGGCGCAGGTCGGGGTCGTTACCGTACAGCGTGACCGAGTCGAACGCGGTGGACAGCCTGGTCGCGGGCTGTCCCTCGGACAGCAGCTTGAAGCGCCTGTTGGTGCGGAAGGGGTCGCCCTCGCCGGCGAACATCCTGGTCGGATCCTCGTCGTCGCGCTTGAACGGGAACACCCCGGCGGTGAACGGGAACATCCCCGGCAGGTTCTCCGAGCGCAGGAAGCGCAGCAGGTCGCCGTGGTCGGTGTAGCGGGGCAGGGCCACCCGGGGGATGCGGTTGCCGGACAGCGTCTCGCGCCAGAGCGGGGTGTGGATCTCGCGGTCGCGTACCTTCACGACCAGCTCGTCCGCGCGGTAGCGCTCCTTGACGGCGGGCCAGCCGTCGAGCAGCGCGCGGCTCTCCTCCGACAGCTCACCCTCGACGCGGGCGGCCTCCCGCGCGCCCTCCTCGCTGAGCAGGTCGCGTACGGCGGCCAGCTGCTGGCGGCGGCGGGCCACCTCGGCCTGGGCCAGCGTCTCGGCGTGGTAGCCGCGCACGGTCTCGGCGATGTCGGCCAGGTAGCGCACCCTGGCGGGCGGGACGATGGCGGCCGACGCCTGCGAGGTGCGGCCCTGGACCGGCGCCAGCAGGCCGGGGCTCGCGCCGGTCGGGAGGAGGGGCTTGAGGTGGTGGTAGAGGGCGGTGACCCCGGCGTCGTTGAAGCGGGCGGCGATGGTGCCGAAGACCGGCATGTCGTCGGGTGAGACGCCGAACGCCTCGCGGTTGCGGACGAGCTGGCGGCGCACGTCGCGCAGGGCGTCCTCGGCGCCGCGCCGCTCGTACTTGTTGATCACCACGGCCTCGGCGAAGTCGAGCATGTCGATCTTCTCCAGCTGGGAGGCCGCCCCGAACTCGGGCGTCATCACGTAGATGGGCACGTCCACGTGCGGCACGATGCCCGCGTCGCCCTGGCCGATGCCGGGCGTCTCCACGATCACCAGGTCGTAGCCCGCCGCGCGGCAGGCGTTGATCACGTCGTCGAGGCAGGCGGGCACCTCGTTGGCCGCGCCCCTGGTGGCCAGGGAGCGGAAGTAGGTCTGGGGGCCCAGGCTGTTCATCCTGATGCGGTCGCCGAGCAGCGCGCCGCCGCCGCGCCTGCGGGTCGGGTCGATGGCGATGATCGCGATGCGCAGTTTGTCGTCGTTGTCCACCCGGAACCTGCGGACCAGCTCGTCGGTGAGCGAGGACTTGCCCGAGCCGCCGGTGCCGGTGATGCCGAGGACGGGCGCGCGCCGCTCCGTGGCCAGGCCGGCCAGCAGCTCGGCGGGGGCGCGGCCGCTCTCGATCAGGGTGATCGCGCGGGCCAGCGCCGCCTGGTCGCCCGAGACCACGGCCTCCACGGAGGGCGGGTCGTCCAGCTCGGCGTCGCACTCCTCGATCAGCTTGTTGATCATGCCGGGCAGGCCGTAGCGCTGGCCGTCCTCGGGCGAGAAGATCCGGGTGACGCCGCGCGAGTGCAGCAGCTCGATCTCCTCGGGGACGATCACGCCCCCGCCGCCGCCGTACACCTTCACGTGGCCCGCGCCGCGCTCGCGCAGCAGGTCCACCAGGTAGGTGAAGAACTCCACGTGCCCACCCTGGTAGGAGCTGATCGCCACCCCCTGGACGTCCTCCTGGATCGCGGCGGTGACGATCTCGTCGACCGACCGGTTGTGCCCGAGGTGGATGACCTCGGCACCCTGGGACTGGAGGATGCGCCGCATGATGTTGATCGCCGCGTCATGCCCGTCGAACAGGGCCGCGGCGGTCACGAAACGGACGGGGTGTCGCGGGACGTGCACGCCTGATCACTCCTTCGTGGAGGCTTCACCTACGAAGATACTAGGACGTCCTACTATTTCCCAAGAGCGAGGTTGACGGGGGCAGCGTGGGTAGGGCCCTGGCGAGGAGGTGGCGGCGATGCGCGCGCTGACGTTCGTACCGGGGAGTAAAGGCACGCTCGACGTGCTGGAGGTGCCCGACCCGCGGCCGGGTCAGGGTGAGCTGCTCGTCGAGGGCCTGGCCCTCGGCATCTGCGGGACCGACAGGGAGCTGGTCGCCGCCGACTACGGCTGGCCGCCGCCGGGCGAGGGGCGCATGGTCATCGGCCACGAGTCGCTCGGCCGGGTGCTCGAAGCCCCTGACGGGTCCGCGTTCTCGCCAGGGGATCTCGTGGTCGGCGTCGTCCGCCGCCCCGACCCGGTGCCGTGCGGAGCCTGCGGGCGGGGCGAGTTCGACATGTGCCGCAACGGCGGCTACACCGAGCGCGGCATCAAGGAGCTCGACGGGTTCGGCAGCGAGCGCTGGACGGTCGAGGCCGCCTACGCCGTGAAGGTGGACCGCTCGCTGGAGAGCGTCGGCGTGCTGGTCGAGCCCGCGTCGGTGGTCGCCAAGGCGTGGGAGCAGATCGAACGGATCGGCGCGCGGTCCTGGTTCGAGCCGCGCACGCTGCTGGTCACCGGCGCCGGGCCGATCGGGCTGCTGGCGGCGCTGCTCGGGCGCCAGCGCGGGCTGGAGGTGCACGTCCTCGACCGGGCCGGCCCCGGGCTCAAGTCGAGCCTGGTGGAGGCCATGGGCGGGACGTACCACTCCGGCTCGTCGCTGCGGGAGTTCGCCGACGCCAAGCCGGACATCATCATCGAGTGCACGGGTGCGGGGCCGCTCGTCATCGACTCCATGACCACCACCGCCGCCGTGGGCATCGTCTGCCTGTGCGGGCTCTCGCCCGGCGGGCGGTCGCACCGGGTGGACGCCGGCGTGATCAACCGGGACATCGTGCTGGAGAACGACGTCATCCTCGGCACGGTGAACGGGAACCTGCGGCACTTCCGCGACGCGGCGGCGGCGCTGGCCAAGGCGGAGCTGGCCTGGCTGGAACGGCTGATCACGCGGCGGGTGCCGCTGACGCGCGGCCTGGAGGCGTTCGAGCCCGCCGAGCACGACGTCAAGACGGTGATCGAGCTGACGGCCTGACGGTCAGTCCCGTTCGTACGGTCTGCGTCGCGACGTGGTGGGGTGCTTGGTGGCGGAACCGCCCGAACCGGCCGGCACCCGGCTCCTGACCGGACGACCGGGCTTCTCGGAGGCCGCCGCCTTCTCCTGCGCCGGAGCCTTCTCGCGGGCGGCCGCCTTCTGGCGGGCCGGCGTCTGTTCGCGAGGCGGAGCCTTCTGGCGGGCCGATGCCTTCTCGCGGGGTGGTTTCGCGGTGTCGGCGGCGGGTGGGGTGAGCGGGTTTCTGGGGGACGGAACCTTCGCGCCGGACGGCGGCTGCGCGGGCGGGGTGAGGCGGCGCAGCGGCCAGGCCCAGCTGAGGCGGCGGTGGTTGCCGCGGCGGCGGCCCGAGACGCGCAGGGAGAGCACGATGGTCATGATCACCATGGCGGCGAGCAGCGCGGGCGGCGTGCCTAAGACGTCCAGCGGCGAGCCCTGCCCGACCTGCGCGGGCGGCGGCGACGCGAACGGGCGCTCGGTCGAGCGGATGTCGCCCAGCTTCTCGGCGTTGGCCTTGACCACGCGTGGTAAGCCGTACCCGACGACCTTGTCCGTCTCCCTGGTCTTGCGCTTGAGCCAGACGCGGTCGACGTTCGCCTCGATGGTGTGGATCTTCTTGCCGCTGACGCGCTCGACCACCCCGACGTGGTCGATGCCCTTGTAGCTCTTGCCGCCGCGCCAGTCGTAGAAGACCAGCGCCCCCGGCTCGGGCTTCTGCGACCAGGCGCCCTGCTGGATGAACCAGGCCGCGTGGGAGGGCGTCCAGGCGAACTCGCCGACGTAGTCGGACAGGCCGGACTTGTTCGCGGCCCAGGCAAGGAACATGTCGCACCAGGGCGCGTCACGATACTGGGGGTCTTGGACGCGATCCGCGTACCACTGGCCGAACTTGGTGAACTGGCTGCTCTTCTCCTTGTAACCGAGTTCCTGCCGCACCGTCTTCAGCAGCTCGTCCGCGATCGGGTCCAGGGTGACTCCTCCCAGAAAACCGACAAATCACGATGGACTGTAATAGCGCCGTCGGGAAAGTGCGCGCGTCATTCTGAAGTTGTCTTGCTATGAGACGAAATTTCGCCTAAGTGATGGCTGGGGCTGGTGTGGCGGGCTACGACGATGGTCAGGCGCCCGCGCCCACGCGGAAGATGCCCGCGTCCCCCGTGCCCGGCGCGACCACGTCGGCCACGACCACGGTCACGTTGTCCGGCGAGCCGCCCTCGTTGGCCAGATCGATCAGGCGCTGGACGGCCGCGACCGGGTCTGCCACCGTGGTCAGCACCTCGTGCAGGACCTCGGGCCCGAGTACGGTCGTGAGCCCGTCGGAGCAGAGGAGGTAGCGATCATCAGGCTCGGCTTCGCGCAGCGCCATGTCCGGCTCCGCCCTGCCCTCGCTGCCCAGCACGCGCAGCACCATGGAGCGACGGGGGTGCACGGCGGCCTGATCCTCCGTTATCCGTCCTTCGTCCACCATCGACTGCACAAGTGTGTGATCCTTGGTCATCTGGTAGAGCGCACCATCGCGAAGCAAGTATCCGCGGGAGTCACCGAGATGAGCCAGGGCGAACCGGTAGCCGTCCCACAGCATGGCGGTCACCGTGGTCCCCATCCCCCTGCGCGCGGGGTCGATGTCGGCCAGCTCGACCAGCCTGCGGGCCGCCTCGTGCACGGCGCCCTCCAGCGCCGCCTCCAGGTCGGAGCCCGTCTCGGGAAGCGTGGCATCCAGCTCGCGCATGACGGCGATCGCCGCCGAGCTCGCCAGCTCGCCGGCCGCGTGTCCACCCATCCCGTCAGCCACCACGAGCAACCGGCCGCTCGCATAGCCAGAATCCTCGTTCTGCTCCCTGCGACGGCCCACGTCTGATCCGGCGGCATAGCGGATGTTGTGCTTCATACCCAGCAGTAAATCATTGGTTGAAAGACTTCACAAGCAGATGCGCTGAAGACTCTTGTGAACTACTGTGGGCTCCATGAGCCACGACCCGACCGTCAATGCCGGGGACATCGCCCGGCTCGCCGGTGTCGGGCGTGCCGCGGTGAGCAACTGGCGCCGTCGCCACGACGACTTCCCCCAGCCCATCGGCGGCACCGCCAACCAGCCGCTGTTCTCCCTGCGGCAGGTCGAGTCGTGGCTGCGGCGCTATGGGAAGTCCTACCAGGTCTCCCTGGGAGATCGGGTGTGGCAACGCCTGAAAGCCGCGGGCGATTTGCGGCTGGGCGAGCTGGTGGCCCAGGCCGGAGCCCTGCTGACCAGGGCCGATGCCGCCGCGAGCGCCGCCGACGACGACGGCGCTGCGCCACGTGAGGACGCGCCGGGCGCCCGCGATCCGCGCGTGGCCGGTGAGCTGGATCCCGAGCTGGCCGGGCTCGTGGTCGAACTCGGCGAGCAGCACGGCGCGCGGGCCGCGTACGAGTTCCTGTGTGAGCGCTATCTCGAAGCCCACTCCCGGCAGCTGTCCATCACCCGCGAGGATGTCGCCGCGCTGATGGTCCGGCTCGTGAGCGCCGACGGCGCGACCCTGTTCGACCCGGCCTGCGGCGTCGGCACGCTGCTGCTCTCCCCCGCCGGCGCGGCGCGGGTGCTCGGCCAGGAGCTCAGCGAGACCTCGGCCGCCATCGCCGCCGCCAGGCTGCGGCTGCGCGGCATCACGGCCGAAGTCGTGGCCGGCGACGCCATGCGGCACGACGGCTTCGCCGGCGAGCGGGCCGACGCGGTCGTGTGCGATCCGCCGTTCAACGAGCGGGCCTGGGGCTACGAGGAGCTGACCGGCGACCCGCGCTGGGAGTACGGCCTGCCACCCCGCGGCGAGCCCGAGCTGGCCTGGGTGCAGCACTGCCTCACCCACGTCAAGCCGCGCGGCCTGGTCGCCATCCTGATGCCCCCGGCCGCCGCCAGCCGCAAGGCGGGCCGCCGCATCCGGGCCAACCTGCTGCGCGCGGGCACGCTGCGCGCGGTCGTGGCGCTGCCCGGCTCCGACCTGTGGCTGCTGCGCCGCCCGGCGGCGGGCGACCGGCCGCCGTCCGAGGTGCTGATCCTCGACGCCACGGCCGACCTTTCGGTGGTGCAGCCGGCCTGGCAGGCATACCTGGAGGAACGGTCCGATCAGACCGTGCGCATCATCGACCTGCTGGCCGACGAGGTCGACATGACCCCGGCCCGGCACCAGCGGCGCGACGACCTCGGGCGGGCGTTCGCCGAGGCGCGCGACCGTTTCCTCGCCGCCACCGCCGTGCCGCCCGACCTCAAGGTGCTGGAGCAGCCGCTGGACCAGCCCGCCACCACGCTGGGTGACCTGATCAAGGAAGGGCTGGTCAGCACGTCGCAGGCCCCGCCCAAGATGGCCGCCGACGGGGGCGACGTGCCGGTGCTGACCGCCGACGACGTCTTCACCGGCGGCGCGCCGTCCGGCTCGACCACCGTGCAGCAGGGGCTGGTCGCGATCCGGCCCGGCGACGTGGTGGCCTCCTACTCCGCCGTACGCGTGATGGAGGACGGCGGCGGGGCGGTGCTCGGCCCGCACCTGACCCTCTACCGGGTCGACGGCCGCCGGCTCGACCCCGACTTCCTGGCCGGCTTCCTGCGGGCGGCCGGCGGGCGGGTGACGACCGGCTCCAGCCGGTTCGACGTGCGCCGCACCCGGCTGCCCCGGCTGTCGCTGAAGGAGCAGAAGGCGTACGGCGAGGCGTTCCGGCAACTGGCGGTGCTCGACGACGCCATCCGCGAGACCTCGACGCTGGGCCAGACGCTCATCAGACTCGGTCTCGACGGCCTGGCCGACGGCCACCTCCACCCGCCCGCCCACGGGGCCCCGTGAGAGAGGCTCAGGACGCCGCACGCCGCCGCTCAGCACAGGATTCACCCTCCTTTATGAGGCGGGCTCAGCCGTCCGACGGTGTAGTTTTTCCCGGAAGGCTGCGGGAGGGACGGTAATGGTCATCGGCGACCGCTATGTGCTCGACGACCTTCCTCTCGGGCAGGGCGGCATGGGCGCGGTCTACGCGGGTCACGACCGCCACCTCGACCGGCGGGTCGCGGTGAAGCTGCTGCGGCTGCCCAGCGGGCCCGATCAGGAGCTGGAGCGCAGGTTCATCCGCGAGGCGCGCATCCTGGCCAGGCTGGAGCACCCGGGCGCGCCCGTGCTCTACGACTTCGGCACCCACGAGCAGCGGCTCTTCCAGGTGATGCAGTTCATCCAGGGCGTCACGGTGGCCGACGTGGTGCACGAGCACGGGCCGCTGCCCGTGCCGTGGGCGGCGGCCATCGCGGCCCAGGCGTGCGCGGTGCTGTCGGCGGCGCACGCCCTGGCGATCTGCCACCGGGACCTCAAGCCGACCAACCTCATGCTCTGCCCGGACGGCAGCGTGAAGGTGCTGGACTTCGGCCTGGCCATGCTGCGGGACGCGGACGTCACCACGTTCACCCGGATCGGGCAGATCCTGGGCACGCCGGCGTACATGGCGCCCGAGCAGATCCAGCACGGCGTGGCCGAGCCGCGCAGCGACCTGTACTCGCTCGGCTGCGTGCTGCACGAGATGCTGACCGGCCGCCAGCTCTTCACCGGCCCCACCGACTACGTGGTCTTCGAGCAGCAGGTCAAGGAGCGCCCGCCGACCATACCAGGGCTGCCGGAGCCGCTGGGCGCGCTGCTGGCGCAGTTGCTGGAGAAGAAGCCGGACGACCGCCCCGCCGACGCCAACGAGCTGTACGAGCGCCTCGACCCCTTCGCGGTCGATCTGCCCATGCTGCCCGGCTTCCTGGACCAGGCCCCGAGTCCCGGCCGCATGTACGCCCGGATGGCCGGGCGCGCGCTCACCGGCTGATCGCGGCAGAGAACGCGCTCTCTCAAGAATTCGGATCGTTATTTAACACCCGTTGACAGAAGCATGTGAGCTCCAACAATCTCGTGAGAGAGCGCTCTCTCAACCATCCCCCAAGCAGCAACCATGGAGGGTTTCCATGACCCCTCGCATCCGGCGGCTCGGCCTGCCCGTGCTCACCGCGTCCGTCCTCGCCCTGGCGACCGCGTGCGGCGGCGGCGGCGGTGGCAGCACCGCCGCCGAGTCGAGCGCCAAGCCCGGAGAGAAGATCAAACTGACCGTCGACCTGTTCGGCGACTTCGGCTTCAAGCCGCTCTACGAGGAGTACAAGAAGACGCACCCGAACGTCGAGATCGTCGAGAACGTCACGCAGTTCAACGACCACCACAGCAACCTGGTCAAGCGGCTGGCCACGAACGCCGGCGCGGGGGACGTCGCGGCGGTCGAGGTCGGCTACATCAGCACGTTCACCGCCCAGCCGGGCAAGTTCACCGACCTCAAGCAGTACGGGCTGGACAAGCGGCAGGCCGACTACCTCGACTGGAAGTGGCAGCAGGGCCTGAGCAAGGACGGCACGCAGGTCCTCGGCCTCGGCACGGACGTGGGCGGCCTGGCCATGTGTTACCGCAAGGACCTGTTCAAGAAGGCCGGGCTGCCCGAGGACCGCACGGAGGTCGCGGCGCTCTGGCCGACGTGGGAGCAGTACATCGAGACCGGCAAGAAGTTCGCCGGGGCGAACGTGGCCGGCGCCAAGTTCGTGGACTCCCCCGGTGAGATCCTGCGCGCCATGGTCAACCAGGCGCCCGTCGGCCTGTACGACGCCCAGGACAACATCATCGTGGACAGCAACCCCGAGGTGAAGAAGGCCTGGGACCTGTCGAACCGGCTCACCCAGGAGGGCCTGACCGCCAAGCTGGCGGCCTTCTCGCCCCCGTGGAACACCGGCTTCGCCAAGGGCTCGTTCGCCACGATCATCTGCCCGGCCTGGATGACCGGCTTCATCCAGGAGCAGGCCAAGGACGCCTCCGGCAAGTGGGACATCGCGGCCGTGCCCGGCGGCTCGGGCAACAGCGGCGGCTCGCACCTGATGGTGCCCAAGCAGAGCAAGCACCCGAAGGAGGCGGCCAAGCTGATCGACTTCCTCACCTCCAAGGACAACCAGGCCAAGGTGTTCAAGGAGGAGGGGACCTTCCCGTCGATTCCGTCGCTGTACGACGACCCGTCCATCCAGAACTTCACCAAGCCGTTCTTCGGCGACGCCCCCATCGGCAAGATCTACTCCGACGCCGCCAAGGCGCTCAAGCCGCAGCACCTCGGCCCGAAGGAGGCCGACGTCCGCACGGCCATCGGTAACGGCCTCGGCCGGGTCGAGCAGGGCAAGCAGTCGCCGGACGAGGCGTGGGCGCAGGTGCTCGAGGACGTCAAGAAGATCAAATGAGCACCCTTCCCCTCGCGGTGTCGCGACGGCGTAGGCGCGGGGTGCGGCACACCCTCGACATGAGGGTGTCGCCGTACGCCTACGTGGCCCCGTTCTTCCTGCTGTTCTGCGCCTTCGGCCTGTTCCCGCTGCTCTTCACGGCCTGGGTGAGCCTGCACGAGTGGACCCTGCTGTCGGAGACGCAGGAGTTCATCGGGGCGGCCAACTACACGACGCTGCTCGCCGACGGCTACTTCTGGAACGCCACCTTCAACACCCTGTCCATCGGCGTGTTGTCGACCGTGCCGCAGCTCGCGCTGGCCATCTGGCTGGCGCACCTGCTGAACCGGCGGCTGCGCTTCCAGACGCTGTTCCGGGTCGCGCTGCTGCTGCCCAACGTCACGAGCGTGGTGGCGGTGGTGGTGATCTTCAGCCAGCTTTTCGGCCGCGACTTCGGCATGATCAACTGGATCCTGTCCTGGTTCGGGGCCGGGAACATCGACTGGGCGGCGGGCACGGCCACCTCGCACATCGCGCTGTCGGTGATGATCATGTGGCGCTGGACCGGGTACAACGCGCTGATCTTCCTGGCGGCCATGCAGGCCGTACCGCGTGAGCTGTACGAGGCGGCCACCCTCGACGGCGCGAGCAACTTCACCCAGCTGCGCCGGATCACGATCCCGATGATCCGGCCGACGATGATCTTCGTGGTCATCGTCTCCACGATCGGCGCGATGCAGATCATCGCCGAGCCCCTGCTGTTCGGGCAGAGCAGCGGCGGCGGTGGCGGCGTCGCCACGGGCGGCCCCGACCGGCAGTTCCAGACCCTGGCGCTGTTCGTCTACGAGCAGGGCTTCGCGAACTCGACGTTCGACTTCGGCTACGCCTCCGCGGCGTCGTGGCTGATGTTCGTGGCCGTGGTGATCGTCGCCGGGATCAACTTCCTGATCACCCGCAAGGTGAAGGGCGGTCTGGTGTGAAGCTGCGTTACCTGACCCTGACCGCGGTGGCCTTCTTCTCGGCCTTCCCGCTCTACTACAGCGTCGTGGTGGCCTCCAGACACAACTCCGCGCTGGCCGAGGTGCCGCCGCCGCTGCTCCCGGGCGGGAACTTCTTCGCCAACGTGGCCCGGGTCTTCGACACCGTCCCCTTCGGGCTCGCGCTGGTCAACTCGGTCGTCGTGGCCGGGTCGATCTCGATCGCGGTGATGTTCTTCTCGACGCTGGCCGGGTTCGCCTTCGCCAAGCTGAGGTTCAGGGGCAAGAACGTCATGCTCGTGATCACCGTCGCGACCATGATGGTCCCGGCGCAGCTCGGCATCATCCCGCTCTACATGCTCATGGTGAAGCTGGAGTGGACCGGCACGAACTACGCGCTGATCGTGCCGGCGCTGGTCAACGCGTTCGGCGTGTTCTTCATGACCCAATACCTCACCCGCGCGCTGCCGAACGAGCTCCTGGAGGCGGGCCGGGTGGACGGGTGCAGCACGTGGGGGCTGTTCTGGCACGTCGTGCTGCCGACCGCGCGGCCGGCGGCGGCGGTGCTGGGCATGCTGACGTTCATGTCGGCCTGGAACGACTACTTCTGGCCGCTGGTCGTGCTGACCCCGGACAATCCGACCGTCCAGGTGGCGCTGTCGACCTTGGCCAGCGGGTACGTCAACGACTACGTGCTCGGCCTGGCGGGCACCGCGATCGGGACCTTGCCGCTCGTGGCCGTGTTCGCCCTGTTCGGCAAGCAAATCATCGGTGGAATCATGCAAGGAGCTGTTAAGGGATGATTTTTCCCGAGGACTTCGTCTGGGGAGCCGCGACGGCCTCCTATCAGATCGAGGGGGCGGTCAAGGAGGACGGGCGGGGCCAGTCGATCTGGGACACCTTCTGCCACACTCCCGGGAACGTGGCCGACGGCGACAACGGCGACGTGGCCTGCGACCACTACCACCGCTACCGGGACGACATCGGGCTGATGCGGGAGCTGCGGCTGGGGGCCTACCGGTTCTCCGTGGCGTGGCCGCGCATCCAGCCCGACGGCGAAGGCCCGATCAACCCCCGGGGTCTGGCGTTCTACGACCGGCTCGTGGACGAGCTCCTGGCCGCCCAAATTTCGCCATATGTCACCCTTTATCACTGGGATCTGCCCCAGGCGCAGGAGGACCGCGGCGGCTGGACCAACCGTGACACCGCCTACCGCTTCGCCGACTACGCCCAGGCCGTCCATGACAAGCTCGGCGATCGGGTCTCCGACTGGACGACGCTGAACGAGCCGTGGGTGGCCGCCTTCCTCGGCTACGGCAACGGCGTGCACGCGCCGGGCCGGCGCGACCCGGCCGACGCGATGCGCTCGGCGCATCACCTGATGCTCGGCCACGGGCTGGCGGCGCGGCGGCTGCGCGAGGCGGGCGCGCGCAGCATCATGCTGGTGGTCAACTCCGCGCCCGTGCTCACCCCGGCCCAGGTCAACGACCCTGCCGCGGTGCCCAGTGAGGCCGACGCGGCGGCCACCCGACGCATCCACGCGCTGCTCACCCGGCAGTTCCTCGACCCGGCCGTGTACGGCACGTACCCGGAGGAGGTGCTGGCGGCCGCCGGACGCAACGGCGGGACCGATCACATCCAGGACGGCGACCTGGAGCTGATCAACGTCCCCATCGACCTGATCGGTATCAACTACTACAACCCGTGCGTGGTCGAGTCGGGCCCCGGGCTGCCCGCCGACGCCGCGTGGCCGGGCTCGGAGGACGTCAAGTTCGCCGCCGTGGACGCGCCGACGACCGCGATGGGCTGGCCGATCGTCCCCGACGGCCTGTCCCGGCTGCTCGTCCGGCTCTCCGAGGACTATCCGCGGGTCGGCCTCATGGTGACCGAGAACGGCGCCGCCTTCGACGACGTCGTGGAGGGCGGGCGCGTCCACGACGACGACCGGGTGGCCTACCTGGACGGGCACCTGCGCGAGGTGCACAGGGCCATCGAGGCGGGCGCCGACCTGCGCGGATACCTGGTGTGGTCGCTGCTCGACAACTTCGAGTGGGCCGAGGGCTACCGGCGCAGGTTCGGCATCGTGCACGTCGACTACGCCACGCAGACCCGGGTGCCCAAGGACAGCGCGCTCTGGTACCGGGACGTCATCGGCCGGAACGGGCTGTAGATTTTTTCCGTGCTCTCCCTTCTGAAGCAGTCATGAGACGCCCGACCCTGGAGGCGGTCGCCGCCCGGGCGGGTGTCTCGCGCGCCACCGCCTCCCGGGTGGTCAACGGGCAGACGACGGTGGCCCCCCACATCCGCGACGCGGTGCAGCGCGCGATCGACGAGCTGGGTTACGTGCCCAACTCGGCGGCGCGCAGCCTGGTCACCCAGCGCACCGACTCGGTCGCCCTGGTCGTCAGCGAGCCGGGCACCCGCGTCTTCTCCGAGGACCCGCTGTTCTCCACCGCCATCAGGTCCGCCTCGATGGAGCTGGAGGCGATCAACAAGCAGGTCGTGCTGATGCTGGCGTCCTCACCCAAGAGCCACGCCAGGGTGGAGCGTTACATCTCCGGCGGTCACGTCGACGGCGTGATGCTGCTGTCCATGCACGGCGCCGACCCGCTGCCGTCCGCGCTGTCCCGGCTACGCGTCCCCGTCGTCTCGTACGGGCGGCCCGCCGTCCCCGTCGACATCCCCTTCGTCGACAACGACAACGTGGGCGGGGCCGAGGCCGGGGTGCGGCACCTGGTGGAGGCCGGGCGGCGCAGGATCGCCACGATCGCCGGGCCGCAGGACATGATCGCCGGCCAGGACCGGCTGACCGGCTACCGCAACATCCTGCGCGACTCCGACCGCCGCTCGATCGTGGCCGTCGGCGACTTCACCCGCGAATCCGGGGCGGTGGCGATGCGCCAGCTCCTCGGCGACGACCCCGGGCTCGACGCCGTCTTCGTGGCCAACGACCTGATGGCCGTCGGGGCGCTGCAGTCGCTGCGGCAGGCGGGGCGGCGGGTGCCCGACGACGTGGCCGTGGTGGGCTTCGACGACATCGAGGCGGCCAAGTACACCGAGCCGCCGCTGACGACGCTGCGGCATCCGGTCACGGAGCAGGCGGCGGCCATGGTGCGGCTGCTGCTCAACCTGTTCGAGGGCGGGCCGACCGATCCGATCATCCTGCCCACGGAGCTCGTGGTCAGAGAGTCCGCCTGAGCAAGCCCTCCCGCTCCCGTCACGGGTCCGCCCCAGGGCCCGCCGACGGGCCCGCCACGGGGTCTGCCGACGGGCCCGCCGGTTTGTCCGTCACCGGGCCCGCCGCCGTCTCGGCCGCCGTCGCTCTGGCCGCGGAGCACGGCGTGCGGGATCGAGCCCGAGGCCCTGGACCGGCTCCGCACCGCCCACGCCGCCCTGGTGGAACGCCTCGGCACCGAGCAGACGGGGCGGGCGGCGCAGGTCGTGCACGGGGACGCGCATCCGGGCAACCTGCTGGCCACGCCCGCCGGGCCGCTCTGGAACGACTTCGAGGAGTGCATGTCCGCGCCCGTGGGATGGGACCTGGCCTGCCTGTCGCGGACGACGCGGCTCGACGGGCGGGCGGTCGTGCGGGCGTACGGGGCCGCTCGGGACTGAGGGTCAGACGCGGAAGACCCGGAGCTGGAGCGCCAGCGTCGTGTAGTAGCCGACCAGCGTGGTCAGCTCGAACAGCTCCCGCTCCCCCAGCGCCGCGTACTCCCCGTCGTCCAGGTCCCCCTTCGTCACCAGGGCACGGGCCACCGCCAGCACCGCCGCTTCCCCCGGGTCGGGCAGGGTCAGCGACGAGCCGTCGCGCAATGCCCGCAACTGCTCCTCGGTGAAGCCCAGGCGGCGGGCGATGGGCTCGTGGGCCGCCTGCTCGAACGCGCTGTCCTGGTGCCCGGCCACCACCAGGATCGCCAGTTCGCGCGCCCGGCCGGTGAGCGTGGAGCGGTAGCGGAGCGCCGCCCCGAGCTCCTGCAGCGGGTCGCCCACGGGCGGGCTGAGCAGCATCGCGTTGAACGGCCCGGTGAGGCCGCCTTCCCCGTCGACCATGAACCCGCCGCGCGGACCAGAGGTGATCTTGTCGTAGAGCGTCCTCGTCTCGGCGTCCAGGTCGTGCGGGAGTGCTCTGCGCAGCCGTGCCGTCACCTTGGTTCCCTCTCCTCGGGGCGTTCGTCGCCTGGAGGATACGACGGACGGGGACGGCATCGACGTTGACACCGTAAACAATCGACGTTTACGGTGTATACATGAATCGGGGGAAATACGCGGCGGCGTACACGTTGGTGGCGCTCGCCGCCTCGGCCGGGCTGTTCTTCCTCGGCACCGGCTTCGCGCCGATCCCGGCCCTGACGTGGGTCGCGCCCCTGCCGATCTTCTGGCTGGCACCCCGGGTGAGCGGGCGGGCGGCCTATGGGGTCGCCTTTCTGGCCTATCTGCTGGGGCAGGCCGGGCAGGTCGAGTTCTTTCTCCGGACGCCGTCGGTGCCGCTGCCGATCGGCCTGCTCATCGTGGTGGGCAGTTCACTGCTGTTCGGCCTGGTGGTGCTGCTCTTCCGTGCGCTCGTGCGGCGCGGGCGTCCGACGGCGGCGGCGTTCGCCGGGCCGGCGCTCTGGGTGGCCGTCCTGCACCTGGTCACGCTGGTCAACCCGTCGGGGATCATCTGGCCGCTGGCCGTCAACCAGGCCGAGGTGCCGCTCGTCACCCAGATCGCCTCCGTGACGGGGGCCTGGGGAGTGGAGTTCCTGGTGCTGTTCGTGCCGTGCGCGGTGGCGGCGCTGCTGTCGCCGGGGGCGCACGCGCGGGCCCGGCTGCGCGGCGGGCTGGCGGCCGTGCTGGTCTGCGGGCTCGTGCTGGGGTTCGGGGCGTGGCGGCTGGCCGGTGCGGACGGAGACGGATCGCGGCGGGTGGCGGTGCTGGCGGCGACCAGGTACCAGTGGGCGCCGGACGCGGCGAGCGCGGGCGGGCGTGACCTGGTGCGCTCGTACGCGGAACGGATCGCGGCCCTGCCCGGCGGCGTGCGTACGGTGGTGCTGCCCGAGGGGGCGTTCGGCACCGACGAGACCAGCCTGCCCACCGTGGTCGGGCCGCTCGCTGAGGCGGGGCGGGCACGCGGCGCCGACGTGGTGGTGGGAGTCGTGCACCAGGCGCCCGGGCTCAAGTACAACTACTCGGTGCTGCTTCCCGCCGACGGGACGAAGCCCGTGTACTACGCGAAGTGGCACTTCGCGCCCGGAGCTCCGTTCCGGCGCGGCACGGAGCTCGCGTTCTCCGGCGACGGCCTGGTCGGCCTGGCGAACTGCATGGACCTCAACTTCCCCGATCCCGGCCGCAGCTACGGGCTGGCGGGGGCGCGGCTGCTGGCGGTGCCCGCGGCCGACGAGTTCGGCAACGGCTGGCAGCACAGCCGGATGGGGCTACTGCGTGGGGTGGAGAGCGGGTTCTCGCTGGCCTGGGCGGCGCAGCAGGGCACGCCGATGATCTCCGACCCGTGGGGGCGGGTGCTCGGCTCGGCGGACACGGAGGGGACGCGCGAGCCGTTCGTCACGGCCGTCGCCGACGTGCCCGCCGGGCCGTCAGGTCCCACGGTGTACGCGCGCTTCGGCGACTGGTTCGGCTGGGTGTGCGTGGCCCTGACGCTGGCGGCGCTGCTCACCACCCGCCGCGGCCGCCGGCCGGCCCGTACAGGCGAACCCCGTCGTGCGGAGCCCAGGGACGGCGTGGCTGTCCCCGGGCGAGGCCGAGCCTGAACGGGCCCGTCGGCGCAAGGTCCTGAGCGGCTCCCGGGCGACGGCAGCCCCGCCTGTCGGCCCCGGGCGGCGGCAGGTCCGCCCGGGGCCGACAGGTCAGGTCAGCCAGGCGGTGGTGTCCGAGGGCAGCAGGCCGTCCTCGATCGGGCCGCTGGCCAGCACGACCGTGCCCGCGGGCAGCGGGATCGGGTCCTGGCCCAGGTTCGTGACGCAGGTGAGGCCCGAGTCGCGGGTGAAGGCCAGCACCTCCTCCCCGAGCGGCAGCCAGGCCAGCGTCCCGTCCCCGAGCAGTCTCCTGCGCAGCTCCAGCCCCTTGCGGTAGAGGTTGAGCATCGAGCCGAGGTCCGTCCGCTGCGCCTCGGCCGTCAGCTTGCGCCAGCTCTCCGGCTGCGGCAGCCAGGGCGTCCCGTCGCCGAACCCGAACGGGGGCTCCTCGCCCGACCACGGCAGCGGGACGCGGCAGCCGTCGCGGCCCGGGTTGGCGCCGCCCGAGCGGGCGTACATCGGGTCCTGGCGCAGCTCGTCCGGCAGGTCCTCGACCTCCGGCAGGCCCAGCTCCTCGCCCTGGTAGACGTAGAGCGAGCCGGGCAGGGCCATGGCCAGCAGCGCCGCGGCGCGGGCCCGGCGGTGGCCGAGCTCGGGGTCCGACGGGGTGCCGTGCAGGGCTCCGCCGTGCGCGAACGAGGTGTCGGCGCGGCCGTACCGGGTGACCGGCCTGGTCACGTCGTGGTTGGACAGCACCCACGTCGGCGGTGCGCCGATCGGGGTGTGCGTGGCCAGCGTGAGATCGATCGACCGGCGCAGGTCGGCCGGGTCCCAGGCGCAGGACAGGAAGTCGAAGTTGAAGGCCGTGTGCAGCTCGTCGGGGCGGAGGTAGAGCGCGAAACGCTCCTGATCGGGGAGCCATACCTCCCCGATCAGGACGCGCTCGCCATACTCGTCGGCCACCTCGCGCCACCGGCGGTAGACGTCGTGGACCGCGTCGAGGTCCTCGTACGCGGTGTCGGACTTGATCAGCAGCGCCGCCGAGTCGATCCGGAAGCCGTCCGCCCCACGGTCGAACCAGAACCGCAGCACGTCCTCGAACTCCCGGTGCACCTCGGGGTTCGTCCAGTTCAGGTCGGGCTGCTCGGGGGCGAACAGGTGCAGGTACCACTGGCCGTCGGGGACCTGTGTCCACGCCGGGCCGCCGAAGATCGACTGCCAGTCGTTGAGCGGCTCGTCGGCGAACCAGAAGCGGTCGCGGGCGGCCGGATTCGCCAGGGCCTCCTTGAACCAGGCGCTCTCGGTGGAGCTGTGGTTCGGGACCACGTCGATGATGACCTTGACGTCGAGGTCGTGCGCCTCCTGGATGAAGCGCTCGGCCTCGCCGAGCGTGCCGAAGACCGGCTCGATGCCCCGGTAGTCGGCCACGTCGTAGCCGCCGTCGGCCATCGGCGACGGATACCACGGGTTGAGCCAGATGGCGTCGATCCCGAGATCCTTCAGGTACGGCAGGCGGGCGCGCAGGCCGGCGAGGTCGCCCACGCCGTCGCCGTTCCCGTCGGCGAAGCTACGCAGGTAGACCTGGTAGATCGCGGCCCCCCGCCACCACGTTTGCGACATGCGCTCATCCCTTGATGCTTCCGGCGGTCAGGCCCGCCATGATGTGTCGTTGGAAGATGAAGAAAACAATGATCATGGGGATGCTGGTGATCAGCAGACCGCCCATGACCTGGTTCTGGGTGACGGCGCCGGCCGTCTGCGACAGGCCCACGCTGATCGTCATCCTGTCGCTGTCGGTCATGACCAGCAGCGGCCAGACGAAGTCCTTGAACGAGGTGACGATCGTGAAGATCGAGACCACGCCCAGGATCGGCCTGGAGATCGGCAGGACCACCGAGCGCAGGATGCGCACCGGCCCCGCCCCGTCGATCTGCGCGGCCTCGATCAGCTCCCTGGGGATCGAGTCGAAGAAGCGCTTGAGCAGGAAGATGTTGAACCCGTTGGCCGCCGCGGGCAGCCACAGCGCCCACGGGTTGTTCAGCAGGCCCAGGTCGACGACCGTGACGTACAGCGGGATCAGCACCACCATGGCCGGGATCATCAGCGTCGCCAGCATCATGCCGAGGATGACGTTGCCGAACATCGGCCGCAGCTTCGACAGCGCGTACGCCGCCGAGACGTCCACGGCCATGCAGACGACCCAGCCGCCGAGCGAGTAGTACGCGGTGTTCGCCAGCAGCGTGCCGATGTCGAACAGGTCCCACGCCTCGAAGAAGGCGTCCGTGCTCGGCTCGGCCGGCACGAGCGTCGGCGGCATCTGCGCCAGCTCCTCCGGCGTCTTCAGCGCGCCGGTCACCATCCAGTACAGCGGGAAGACGAAGGCGAGCGTGAACGTCACCAGCACCGCGGCGAGCACGAGCCAGTAGATCCGCCGGCCCCACCTGCTGTTGAGCTGGTGCGGTGAGACGATCGTGCGGAACTGCACCTCGATCGGCTTCGGCGACCTCTTCCTGCCCCGCTTGCGCCCGGTGGCCGCCCGGGCTCCGACGGAGATCACGCCTTGTCCTCCCTGGTCAGCCGGAGCTGGAAGGCCGCGAAGACGAGCAGCACGATCATCAGCATCATGCCGAGCGCCCCGGCCGAGCCGTAGTCCTGCAGCGTGAACGCGTTCTGGAACATCAGGTACGCGACCGTGACCGTCGCGTTCTCCGGCCCGCCGCCGGTGAGCATGTACGGCTCGATGAACACCTGCATGGTCGCCACGATCTGCAACATGAGCATGAGCAGCAGGATCAGCCGGGTCTGCGGGATCGTGACGTGCCTGATCCGCTTCCAGATGCCGGCGCCGTCCAGCTCGGCCGCCTCGTACAGCTCGGGCGGGATGTTCTGCAGCGCGGCCAGGTAGATCAGCGTCGCGCTGCCCATGTTCATCCAGGTCGAGACGATGACCAGAGAGATCAGGGCGGTCGACGAGCTGTCCAGCCAGGCCAGCGGCGGCAGGCCGAGGACGTCGAGCACCTGGTTGAACAGCCCGGGCCCCGGGTCGTAGAACCACCTGAACAGCAGCACCGCCACGATCGGCGGCAGCATGACCGGCAGGTAGACCACGAACCGCAGGTAGGCCCGGGCGTGGCGCAGCTCGTTGAGCACGAGCGCGACGACGAACGGCACGGCATAGCCGCACAGCAGGGCGAGGAGCGTGAACTCCAGGGTGTTCAGCCAGGCTTCGCCGAAGGCCGGGTCCAGGAAGGCCGTCTTGAAGTTGTCCAGGCCTGCCCAGATCGGCTCGTTGATCAGGTCGGTCTTCTGGAAGCTCAGGATGAACTCCCTGACCATCGGATACCAGGCGAACACCGTGAAGCAGGCCAGCGCCGCGCACAGGAACCCGTAGGCCGTCAGGTTGCGCCTCAAGATCTGCATACGGGTCAGCCCTTGGCCGCCAGCACCGAGTTGGCCTTGGTCTCGGCGTCCGCGAGCAACTGGTCGATGTTCGCTTCCTTACGGCTCAGGACACCCGACATCGGCACGTCGAGGATGGCGTACAGCTCCTGGGCGTGCACCGGCTCGGCCTTCGGCGGGATCGTGCCGGCCGCCTGGACGTAGGAGTCGTAGTTCTCGACCGGCAGCGAGGCGTTCTTGACGCGGTCGGCCTGGATGGCCTGACCGGTCGGCGAGTCGCCGAAGACGGCGTTGTCCGGGACGCCCACGGGGTTGCCGATGCTCTTGCCGCGGGCGAAGTCGAAGCGGCCCTTGCCGACGGTGTTGAAGCGGAAGTCGATCCACTCCAGCGCGGCCTTGGCCTCCTCCGGCGTCGCCTTCGGGTTGATCATGAACGCTTCGCCGCCGCTGAGCGACGCCTTGGCCTCGGGGAAGCCGGTGATGCCGTAGTCGGCCACGTTGCCCTTGAACTTGTTCACCACGTCGGTGACCACGTCGGGCGCGCCGAGCATCATGCCGACCTTGCCGCCGCCCATGGCGACCATGAGGGACTCCCAGCCGACCAGGAGTTTGGTGCCCATGCTGTTGTCCGTCCAGCGCATGTCGTGCAGGGTCTGCAGCACGGCCTTGCCTTCGGGCGAGTTGAACGCGGCCTTCTTGTCGTCGGGGGTCAGGATGCTGCCGCCGCGGCCGTAGATGGCCTGGGTGAAGTGCCAGCCGCCGGTGTTGCCGCCGGAGTACTCGCCGAAGCCGACGTGCCCGGCGCCGAGCCCGGCGATCTTCTTGGCCGCCTCGCGGACCTCGGCCCAGGTCTTCGGCGGGGTGTTGGGGTCGAGCCCGGCCTTGGTGAACAGGGCGCGGTTGTAGACCAGGCCGACGCTGTAGTGCACATTGGGGACGCCGTAGACCTTGCCGTCCTTGGTGAGCAGTTCCTTGTGGTCGGCGCGCAGGTCGTTCCAGTTCTTGACGGCGCTCGTGTACGGCGTGATGTCCAGCGCCTGGCCCTTGGCGATCACGTCGTTGTAGTTGGTCACGGGCACCACGAAGGCCGTCTCCATCTGGCCGCCCGCCAGCTTGGGCCCGAACGTCTTGGGATCGAAGCACGGCTGCTGGTCCGTGCTCTTGACCGTCACGCCGGGGTGGTCCTTCATGAACGTCGCCACGTCGTCGTCCCAGGCCTGCCGTTCCTTCGGCGCGGACTTCGCCGGCTGGCAGGCCACCGTGATCGAGACGGCCTTGGCGCCGCCACTGGCCGCGGGGGCGGCGGGCTCGCCCGAGCCGCAAGCCGCCGTGGTCGCCAGCGCCAGCACGGTTACTAGCGAGAGTCCGGTGGATCTCTGCATGGTCTGACCCTTCTGATGCGAGGTGCCCACACCATAGGTTCAGCGACCGAAGTGTGCAATATTTCGACTTCATATTGCAAGATAACGACTGCGTCACGCCGCACGCGGCTGAGGCCCGCCCCCCGAGTGAAGGCGGGCCTTGGAGCAGGGGTCAGACGCCGGCGCGGGCGGTGGAGGCGCGGACGACCAGCTCGGGCTCGAACAGGAGCTCGTCGGCGGGCACCACCGCCTTGTCGATCTGGGCGACCAGGAGGTCGACCGCCGCGCGGCCCATGGCGTCGATGGGCTGGCGGACGGTGGTCAGCGGCGGCTCGGTGCAGTTCATCAGGGCCGAGTCGTCGAAGCCGATGACCGAGATGTCCGCGGGAACGGCGAGGCCGGCCCGGCGGGCGGCGCGCACGGTGCCCAGCGCGAGCAGGTCGCTGGCGCAGATCACGCCGGTGACCCCGCGCCTGACCAGCCGGGCGGCGGCCGCGTGCCCGCCCTCCAGCGAGAACATCGTGTGCTCGACCAGCTCCGCGTCCCCGCCCTGGGCCTGGAACGTCTCCAGCTTGCGCCGCGAGGGCATGTGGTCCTTGGGCCCGAGCACCATGCCGATCCGCTCGTGGCCGAGCGCCCGCAGGTGGGCGATGGCCATTTCGGCGGCCACCACGTCGTCACAGGACACCTGGGGGAAGTCGAGGTGCTGGACGGCGGCGTTGACCAGGACCGTGGGCAGCTTGCGCTCGTGCAGCAGTTCGTAGTGCCCGTGCGCGGCGTCGGCCTGGGCGTACAGGCCGCCGGCGAAGACCACGCCACTGACCTGCTGCTGGAGCAGGAGGTCCACGTAGTCGGCCTCGGAGACGCCGCCGACCGTGCGGGTGCACAGCACGGAGGTGAAGCCCTGCTGGGCCAGGGCGCCGCCGACGACTTCCGCGAAGGCGGGGAAGATCGGGTTCTGCAGCTCGGGGAGCACCAGGCCGACCAGCCGGGCACGGTCGCCGCGCAGCTGGGTGGGGCGTTCGTAGCCGAGCACGTCGAGCGCGGTCAGCACGGCCTCGCGGGTCGCGTCGGACACCCCGGGCTTGCCGTTGAGCACGCGGCTCACGGTCGCCTCGCTCACCCCGACCTTCTTGGCCACCTCTGCGAGTCGTCGTGTCATGCGCAAACTATACGGCTATCAGCGCAAGCGCTTGCAACCGCTTACGTAGATCGGACGCCGTCGTTTGCGCCGTGCCCACGGCGGGCTTCCTGCCGTTCCCGGCTTCCTGACCAGCACTTCCGGACAGCCGAGCACGACGCGAGTCAGTCGAATGTTTGCGCAATCTCATCGAAATATTGCGGCTATCTGCCCGACATCTTATGGTTCGGCCATCCGCCTGACCCGAAGGGCCACCCCCATGAGAGCACTGCTTGCCGCCCTTGCGTTACTCGCCGGAGTCCTCATCACCCCACCACCCGCCGCTCATGCGGCGGCCGACACCAACCTGGCCGCCGGCAAGAACGCCACCGCCAGCAGCGTCCACGACGTCTACCGCGCCGCCCACGTCACCGACGCCGACCAGGCCACCTACTGGGAATCCACCGGCAACGCCTTCCCCCAATGGGTCCAGATCGACCTCGGCGCCACCCACACCATCAACCGCGTGGTCCTCAAACTGCCCACCGGCTGGCCCACCCGCACCCAGACCCTGACCGTCCAAGGCAGCACCAACGGCACCACCTTCACCACCCTGCTCCCCTCCGCCACCCACACCTTCAACCCGGCCGCCACCCTCACCCTGGCCAGCCCCGCCACCACCCGCCACGTCCGCATCACCATCACCGCCAACACCGGCTGGCCCGCCGCCCAGCTGTCCGAAGCCGAACTCTGGGGCCCCGCCCCCGACACCCCCGACGACACCACCAACCTCGCCCTCGGCAAGACCCTCACCGCCTCCTCCCACACCCACACCTACGTCGCCGCCAACGCCAACGACGACAACGCCCAGACCTACTGGGAAAGCGCCGCCTACCCCGCCACCCTGACCGCCCCCCTCGGCGCCGACGCCACCCTCACCGCCATCACCCTCAAACTCAACCCCGACCCCGCCTGGGCCCGCCGCACCCAGACCCTCCAGGTCCTCGGCCGCACCCAGAACGCCACCACCTACACCACCCTCGTCCCCAGCACGACCTACACCTTCGACCCCGCCACCGGCAACACCGTCACCATCCCGCTCACCGCCACCGCAGCCGACGTCCGCCTGCAGTTCACCGCCAACACCGGCGCGCCCGGCGGCCAGGTCGCCGAGTTCCAGATCTCCGGCACCCCGGCCCCCAACCCCGATCTGACCGTGTCGGGCCTGACCTCCTCGCCGGCCTCACCGATCGAGACCGACGCGGTGACGCTGTCGGCCACGGTGCGCAACGCCGGCAGCGCCGCCTCCGCCGCCACCTCGGTGGCCTTCTACGCCGGGGACAACAAGGTCGGCACCGCCGGCGTGGGCGCGCTGGCCGCCGGGGCCACCGCGACCGTCTCGGCGAACATCGGGGCCAGGGACGCGGGCACGTACCGGCTCGAAGCCAGGGTGGACGAGCAGAACGCCGTCCCCGAGCAGAACGAGGGCAACAACACCACGACGGGGACGCTGACCGTGCGGCCGGTCGACACGGCCGACCTGATCGCCTCCCCCGTCTCCTGGACGCCGGGCAACCCGGCCGCGGGCAACACGGTGACGTTCTCCGTCGCGATCAGGAACCAGGGCACGGTGGCCTCCGCCGGCGGCTCCCACGGCATCACGCTCACCGTGCTCAACGACGCGGGGACCGCCGTCAGGACGCTGACCGGGGCCGCCAGTGGCGCCATCGCGGCCGGAGCCACCACCGCGCCGGTCTCCCTGGGCACGTGGACGGCGGCGAACGGCAAGTACACGGTGCGCACCGTGCTCGCCGACGACGCCAACGAGCTGCCGGTCAAGCGGGCCAACAACACCAGCACGCTGCCGCTGTTCATCGGGCGGGGCGCGAACATGCCGTACGACACGTACGAGGCCGAGGACGCCGCCGTCGGCGGTGGCGCGACCCGCGTCGGCCCCAGCAGGGACGTCGGCACGATCGCCGGCGAGGCGTCCGGGCGACGCGCGGTGACGCTCGGCCAGACCGGCGCCTACGTCGAGTTCACCACCAGGGCGCCGACGAACAGCCTGGTCACCCGCTTCTCGATCCCCGACGCCCCGGGCGGCGGCGGCATCGACTCCACCCTGAACGTCTACGTCGACGGCGGTTTCCTCAAGGCCGTCAGCCTCACCTCCCGCTACGCCTGGCTGTACGGGGCCGAGTCGAGCCCGAACAACAACCCCGGCTCAGGGCCACCGAGACACATCTACGACGAGGCGAACCTGCTGCTCGGCACCACCGTCCCGGCGGGCAGCAGGATCAGGCTGCAGAAGGACGCGGCCAACACCTCCACCTACGCCATCGACTTCGTGGACTTCGAGCAGGTCACCCAGGCCGGCAACCCGGACCCGGCGAAGTACGCCGTACCAGCAGGATTCGGGCACCAGGACGTGCAGAACGCCCTCGACAAGGCCCGGATGGACGCGAGCCTGACCGGCGTCTACCTGCCCGCCGGCGACTACCAGACGACCGGCAAGTTCCAGGTCTACGGAAAGGCGATCAAGGTGGTCGGAGCCGGCCCCTGGTTCACCAGGTTCCGCGCCCCCTCGGGGCAGCAGAACACCGACATCGGCTTCCGCGCGGACGCCACCGCCAACGGCTCGACGTTCGCGGGCTTCGCCTACTTCGGCAACTACGTCGAGCGCATCGACGGCCCCGGCAAGGTGTTCGACCTGACGAACGTGGCGAACCTGACGATCGAGAACGTCTGGATCGAGCACCAGGTCTGCATGTTGTGGGGGACGAACACCGACAACCTGACGATCAGGAACGCGCGGATCAGGAACGTGTTCGCCGACGGCCTGAACCTGACCAACGGCAGCACCGGCAACCGCGTCACCGACGTCGAGACCCGCTCCACGGGCGACGACAGCTTCGCGCTGTTCTCGGCCACCGACCACAACTCGGGCGAGCAGACCGGCAACGTCTTCGAGAACCTGACCTCGCTGCTCACCTGGCGGGCGGCGGGCCTGGCCGTGTACGGCGGCTACGACAACACGTTCAGAAACATCTACATCGCCGACACGCTGGTGTACTCGGGCGTCACGATCAGCTCGCTGGACTTCGGCTACCCGATGCACGGCTTCGGCGCGAGCCCGCCCACGACGTTCGAGAACATCTCGCTCGTCCGGGCGGGCGGGCACTTCTGGGGACAGCAGACGTTCCCGGCGCTGTGGGTGTTCTCCTCCTCGAAGGTGTTCCAGGGCATCCGGGTCAGCGATCTGGACATCGTGGACCCGACGTACAGCGGGATCATGTTCCAGACCGGCTACCAGAACCCGTCGACCCCGCTGAACCCGATCAGGGACACGGTCTTCACGAACGTGTCGATCAGCGGGGCGCGCAAGAGCGGTGACGCGTTCGACGCCAAGTCCGGCTTCGGCATCTGGGTGAACGAGCTGCCCGAGCCGGGTCAGGGCCCGGCGATCGGGTCGGCCACGATCGACGGCCTGCGGCTCGCGAACAACCACACCGACATCAGGAACACGACGTCGACGTTCACGCTCAACGTGAACTAGCCCTACCCGTAGAGATCGGCCCTGGTGGGCAACCCCTGCCAGTCGCTCGCGCTGGTCACCGCGGCGGCGCTCAGCAGCGCCCCGCGGTGCAGGCGTTCCTGGGGGGTGAGGCCGTCGAGCGCCGCGCTGATGTAGCCGGCCGCGAACGCCTCGCCCGCCCCCGACGTGTCCACGATGGGGACCTGCCAGCCCTGCACGTCGTACCGCATCCGGTCGGCCCGGACGCTCGCGCCCTTGCCGCCCCGGTCGACCACGACCTCGCGCTCGGGGGTGAGGGCGGGCTTGACCAGGTCGAGCTCGTCCTGGCGGAGGAAGAGCAGGTGCGAGGCGCAGGCCAGCTCGCTGAGCACCTCCTCGGCCTCGCGGACGGAGGGCCACAGCTCGGGGACGTACTCGACGGAGAAGGAGATCACCACCTCGGCGTTCCTGGCCGCGCTCACAGCGGCGCGCACGGCCTCCAGCGCGTTCCTGCCCAGGCCCGCCGTGAGTCCGGTCACATGCAGCATCTTGGCGGCGGCGATCCGGTCGATCGGCACGTTCCCAGGGGTGAGCAGCGAGCCGGCCGAGCCCGCGCGGTAGTGGATCATCCTGGGATCGCGCCCCACGCGCGTCTCCCTGAGGACCAGGCCCGTGCGCGTGCCCTCGGCCACGCGCACGTCGCCGACGTCCACGCCTTCGCCTCTGAGCGCGGTGAGGGCTCTGGCGCCCAGCTCGTCGGCGCCCAGTTTGCCCAGGTACGCGGACCGGTGGCCGAGCCTGGCCAGGGCGATGGCCAGCGTGAACTCAGGCCCGCAGACGTCCAGTCTGGCCTCGCTCTCGTGCCGGACCCGTCCGCTGGAGACGACCCCCAGCGCCTCCCCCAGGGTGTAGACGTCAGTCATGCGCCAGACTGTAGTAGGTCGGGCAGTCTCAAAAGGGATTTTTTGGACATCGTCCCAGGTTAAACCTGTGATCAAATATTTTCTGCAACTTTAGCGAACCTTTTCCCCAACCGATGACTCAAAGTAGTAGAGAGACCCGGCCCCCCGAGCCGGGTCTGAAGTTGTCAATACGGGGAGAGGAATCAGCACCCTCATGCAGAAGATCGCAGTAGGTATCCTTTCCGCCCTTGTGGGCGGATCCATGCTCGTCACTGGCGCGGGCGCCGCTTCCGCCGCCACCACCAAGCACGACACGCGTCTCGTCATCCGGGACATCAGCCCCAACCCCGTCGTCGTCAAGGGCGACGCGGAGACGACCGCGTACTTCGACGTCGGCGCGAGCCGGGACGTCAAGAAGGTCGAGTTCAGCGTGGCCCCCGCCGAGGGCTTCCACACGATGCGCAGCAAGAGCCTCAAGGAGCTTGAGGGCTGGCGCTACGCCATCGGCTTCAACAAGAACGACGCGGCCGGCAAGTGGAAGGCCACCGCCGTGGCCTTCGACGGCGAGGGCAAGAAGCTCGCCGAGGACTCGGCGTTCTTCGCGGTCGAGATCGCCAAGGGCAGGGCCGAGACGCGGATCTCCCGCTTCAGCGCCGGCCCCTCCAAGGTCCGTAAGGGCCGGTCGATCTACTTCTCCGGCAGCCTGCTGGAGCGGGAAGGCCGCTTCCGCTGGGACGGCGTCCGCGGCGAGCGCGTGAGCATCTACTACCGCGCCAACGGCTCCAGCGCCTGGAAGTGGGTCGCCAGCGACTGGACCTCGCGTAGTGGCAAGTTCTTCGCCAAGACGCGCGCCTACAAGAGCGGCACGTTCCGCGCCGTCTACAACGGCGACCGTGAGCTCGAGGGCGCCAAGAGCAGCACCGACTACGTGCGGGTCTACTCCTGGCGTCGCTAGTCTCCACAATGCTGAGGCCCGGTCCCTTCGGGGGCCGGGCCTCCGGCATTCCCGGGGTTCTTTACCTTTCCCAAGGTTTATCGATCACTTAATCGCCGCATGGTGAGTCCCATTGCATTGATCGATCCCCCGAAGGAGCCCCCGTATGCCGCACCCGGTGATCGCCCTCGTCCTGAGCGTGACGAGCACGCTGGTGACGGCCCCCGCCCCCGAACTGTCCGTACGCTACGAGCAGCCCGGCTCCAAGAGCGCCGAGGAGGCCAGGCGGCTGCTGAAGGACAGCGGCGTGCTGAAGACGCGGCTCCGGCTGCCAGAGCGCGTCGAGGTCGTCGCCCAGGACTGCGACACGCCCGCCGCCCGCTGGAACCACGACAAGCGCCGGATCACGCTGTGCTACTCGCTGGTCGACAAGGTACGCGACACGATCAAGGGCATCTCCGAGACCGAGGAGACCGGCGACCACGCCGAGGAGCACCGCATGGACGGCGCCCTGTCCGTGCTCTTCCACCACCAGCTCGGCCACGCCCTGACCACGCTCAACGGCCTGCCCGACAGCGACGCGCAGGCCGATCAGTTCGCCGCGCTCGCGCTGGCCGCCGACGCCCCCAAGCGCGTGGTGGCCGCCGCCGAGGCCCGCCACCTGCTGGCCGGGCACGCCGGCATAGATCATCTGTCGGGCATGGAGGAGTCCGCCGCGTTCGCCTGCCTGCTCTATGGCACCGACCCCGCCAAGTACGGCCCGATCGCCAAGGGCGGCTGGGTCCCGCCCGAGCGCGCGCCCTCCTGCTCCGGCGAGTACGCCAAGGTCAAGTCGGCCATCGGCGACAAGGTCGTGAAAGTCGGCAGCTGACGGGTAGCGTCCCGGGTATGCCCGACGACCTGCTCAAAGACCTCAACCCGTTCGACATCTTCGACGCCGAGGCGGCCCGGCTCGACCGGCACTTCTCGGGGCTCGACGAGGCCGGATGGCTGCGCCCGTCCCGCTGCGACGGCTGGACGGTCCGTGACGTGCTGGCGCACCTGGCCGGCGAGGAGCTGTACAACCAGGCCTGTCTGCACGGCTCCGTCCAGGAGCTGATGAGCCGCCTGTCCGACGAGGGGATCGGCGGCTACAACGACTTCAACGAGTGGTGCGTGCGGCAGCGCGCGGACCTGCCCGTCGAGGAGGTCCTGGAGGAGTGGCGGACGCAGAACGGCGCCACCCGCGAGCAGATGCGCGCCCTCGGCCCCGACGCCCTGCTCGACACGATGGCGGGGCCGTACCCGATGGGCCGGCAGGCCTTCCACTACGACTCCGAGTACGCCACCCACGCCGACGACGTCGGCGCGCCCGTCTCCGCTCAGGAGGCCGCGGGCCGGCTGGCCTGGCGGGTGGCGGTGGGCCGGTTCGTGCTCGCCGAACAGGACGCCAAAGTACGGGTGGAGCAGTCGGCCGACCAGGTCGTGGCGGCCGTGGACGGGATCACGGCGACGCTGTCGTACCCGGAGTTCGTCGAGGCCACCGTGGGCCGCCTGCCCGCCTCCCAGGGCCTCGACCCGCGCGTCGCCTCCGCGCTGAGGTGCCTGGCCTGAGAGGAGCACGACCATGTGGCTGCGTAACCGCGCGGGCACCGAACCGGTCACCGCGCGCAGCCCGCTCGGCGCCCGCCGGATCCTGTCCCTGGTCGCGCTCGTGCTCGGCGTCGCGGCGGCGGTCTTCTTCGCCGCCCTCGCGATGAGCACCGGCGCGGAGGTCTGGGTCTGGGAGGCCGTCATCTCCGCCGTGGTGGCCGTCGTCGCCGCGATCGACCTGGCCGTGCTGCGGCGCCGCCGCTCCCGTCGTACGGGCGGATGACGTCACGGGGGTGAACGAACCCGGATAATGAGGGGATGTCAACACCGCGACAGCGCTACCGGGAGCAGGTCAGAAGCGAGATCAAGCAGGCCGCGCTCGCTCAGATCGGCGTCGGCGGGGCGGCGGCGCTGAGCCTCAACGCGGTGGCCAAGCAGCTCGGCATGACGGGGCCCGCGCTCTACAAGTACTTCGACGGCCGCGACAGCCTGCTCACCGATCTGATCCTCGACGGCTACGCGGACCTGGCGGCCGCCGTACGCGCCGCGATCCAAGACGGCGGGCCGCGCGAGCGCCTGCACGGGCTGGCGCGGGCCTTCCTGACCTGGGTCACGGCCCACCCGCACGTCTTCCAGCTGCTCGCGGGCACGCCGTCGCCCGGCTACCAGGCGCCGCCGGAGAGCGTCGACCGGGCCAGGGAGGTGCTGGGGCCGTTCCTGCCGGTGTTCGGGCAGGGGCGGTGCGGGCCGGCCGTCGCACCGCTGCGGGAGGAGATGCTGGGCTGGGTGGAGCAGAGTCCCGCCGTGGCCGAGTGGGTGCGGGCGTACGCGCCCGATGGCGATCCGGCCACGGCGCTGACCGGGACCATCATGGTGTGGGCCCGGCTGCAGGGGATCTTGAGCCTGGAGGTTCAGGGGCAGTTCGCGGGGATGGGGCATCGGGCGGCCACGCTGCTGGCGGCGGAGATGGACGCGCTGGCCGACACCATGGGGATATGAGCGTGCCCTCGTGCCTGTCCTGAGGGGCAGGCACGAGGCCGGCGCTCAGGCCTTGCCGTATCTCTGGTTGAACCGCTCGACCCGTCCGGCGGTGTCGAGGATGCGGCCACGGCCCGTGTAGAAGGGGTGGCTGGCGGACGACACGTCCACGTCGATGACCGGATACGTCCTGCCGTCCTCCCACTCGATGCTCCTGTCGCTGGTCAGGGTCGAGCGGGTGAGGAAGGCGAAGCCGACGCTCGGGTCACGGAAGACGACCGGGCGGTAGGCGGGGTGCAGGTTCTTTCTCATGGCCGCTTCAACCATATGACAACGGTTTTCATTCCCTGGCTTCCGGATCGAGTCCGAGTACGGTGCGGCCGCCGTCCACGGGGATGGTCGCGCCGTTGACGAACGCGGCGTCGTCGGAGAGCAGATGGGCCACGACGGAGGCCACCTCGGCCGGTGCGGCGACCCGGCCGAGCGGGTGCAGCCTGGCCAGGTCGGCCTGGACCCGCGCCGCCTCCTCGGGGGTCAGGCCGGCCAGGAAGTCCTCGTACCGCTCCGTCGCCACCGATCCGGGGGCCACGGCGTTCACCCGGATGCCGCGCCTGCCGTACTCGACCGCCAGCGCCCTGGTCAGCCCCTCCGTGGCGGCCTTGGCCGTGGAGTAGGGCAGGCTGCCCGGCACCGCCCTGGTGGCCTGGTGCGAGGTGACGTTGACGATGGCGCCGGGGGTGCCGGCGGCCATGAAGTGGCGTACGGCGGTCGCGCAGCCCACCACCGCCAGGTCCAGATTGGCCGCGATCAGCGCCCTGACCTCGGCGATCGGCGACGAGTGCACGGACAGGTCCCGGAACACGGCCGCGTTGTTGACCCAGCCCGCCAGCCTGCCCGACTCCTGCGCCAGATCGGCCGCCCAGGCCGCCACCTCCTCGTCGGCCGCGTCGCCGATCACTTGGAGGACCCTGGGGCCGGCCCAGGACAGGGCCTCCTTGTCGCGTTCGACGGCCACCACCGTGTGCCCGTCGCGTTCGAGCAGCCGCTCCACCACGGCCCTGCCGATCCCGCGCCCGCCGCCTGTGACCACGTAGGAAATGCTCATGCTTCCGACGCTATGCGCACAGAGAGCCCCGAAGGCGCGACCGTCCCAAGCGGCCGTATCTGGACGCCAGCTTTGGACGAAGTGACACGAATCACCGAGTCGCCGCCGTACGAAGGGGAACCAACCAGATGTGATCGCCCCCGCCCCGAACACGTCCGCACGGATGATCGGCGCTCTCGCGATCACCCAGACCGCCGGCTACGGCGTCCTCTACTACGCGTACTCGGTGCTCATCCCGCCCATGTCGCGCGACCTCGGCGCCGGGGTCGCCCAGCTCACCGGCGCGCTCACGTTCGCGGTGCTGGTCTCCGCCGTGGCGGCGCCGCTCGTCGGGCGCCTGCTCGACCGGCGCGGCGGGCGCGGGCTGATGACGCTCGGCTCGGTGCTGGGCGCGCTGGCCGTGCTCGCCTGGTCGCAGGTCCGTACGGTGACGCAGCTCTACCTCGCGTGCGGCCTGCTCGGCGTGGCGTCGTCGATGGTGCTGTACGAGGCGGCGTTCGCGGTGATCGTGGCCTGGTTCGACGCAGAGCGGCGGGCGCGGGCGCTGCTCGCGGTGACGGTGGTGGCCGGGTTCGCCTCCAGCATCTTCCTGCCGCTGACCGGGTTCCTCGTGGAGCTGTACGGGTGGCGGCAGGCCCTGGTCGTCCTCGCCGCCGGGTACGCGCTGACCGCCGTGCCCCTGCACGGGCTGGCGTTGCGCGGCCGGCCGGCGCCCCCGCACGCCGCGCGGCGGGAGATCGTCGCGGCGGCCCTGCGCGAGCGGCCGTTCTGGCTGCTGGCGGCGGCCTTCCTGACGCAGACGGGTGCGCTGGGGGTCATGGGGGTGCTGCTGGTGACGTACCTCATCACGCTGGGGCATCCGCCCGTGTTCGCGGCCGGCGTGGCCGGGCTGCTCGGCGTGCTGTCCGTGACCGGGCGGCTGGTGACGACCGGCCTCCAGACGCGCTGGCCGGTGGCGACGATCACCGCCGCCATGTTCGCGCTCCAGGGCCTGGCGGCGGTGCTGCTGCCGCTGACCGGGCGCGGCGTGGCGGGGGCGGTCGTGTCGGTGGTGCTGTTCGGGCTGGGGTTCGGGGTGTCCACGATCGCCCGTCCCGCACTGCTGGCGGACCGGTACGGGACGACCGCGTACGGCTCGCTGAGCGGCGCCCTGGCGCTGCCGATCACCGTCGCCAAGGCGGTGGCGCCGCTGCTGGCGGCCGGCCTGGCGCAGGTCGCGGGGTATCCGGCGGTGATGGGAGCAGTGGCGGCGGCCTGCGCTTTCGGCGCCCTGTGCCTGATCCTGTACGCCAGAACGACAACGCGCGCATGAGCCGCCCCTGAACGACTTCGGGTCGCGTGGGAGACGTACTCCAGCCTAGGATCGAATCCCTTGCGCGGCCGATCCGCCGTCGGCGGAAAACGACGAGCCGACCGCCCGCGAACACGTAAGGTAGCCGCATGGATACCCCCACCGACGTCCTGCACCGCGTCTTCGGCTACGACTCGTTCCGTGAGGGCCAGCAGGAGATCATCGATCATGTCGTGGGCGGCGGTGACGCGCTCGTCCTGATGCCCACCGGCGGCGGCAAATCGCTCTGCTACCAGATCCCCGCCCTGGTGCGGCGGGGCGTCGGGGTGGTCATCTCGCCGCTGATCGCGCTCATGCAGGACCAGGTCGACGCGCTGCGGGCGCTCGGCGTGCGGGCGGGGTTCCTCAACTCGACCCAGAGCATCGACGAGCGGCAGCTCGTGGAGTCGGAGTTCCTGGCCGGCGAGCTCGACCTGCTCTACCTCGCCCCCGAGCGGCTGCGCGTCGACTCCACGCTGCGGCTGCTCGGCAAGGGCGACATCTCGGTGTTCGCCATCGACGAGGCGCACTGCGTCGCGCAGTGGGGGCACGACTTCCGTCCCGACTACCTGGAGCTGTCCAGGCTCCACGAGCTGTGGCCCGACGTCCCGCGCATCGCCCTGACCGCGACCGCCACCCCCGCGACGCACGCCGAGATCTCCTCCAGGCTCGGCCTCGACCAGGCCCGTCACTTCGTGGCCAGCTTCGACCGGCCCAACATCCACTATCGGATCGCGCCGAAGAACGAGCCGAAGCGCCAGCTGCTGGAGTTCCTCCGCACGGAGCATCCCGGCGATTCGGGCATCGTCTACTGCCTGTCGCGCTCCTCGGTCGACAAGCTGGCCGAGTTCCTGGTCGACAACGGCATCGCGGCGGTGCCGTACCACGCGGGGCTCGACGCCGGCACCCGTGCCCTGCACCAGTCCCGCTTCCTGCGCGAGGACGGGCTGATCGTGGTCGCCACGATCGCGTTCGGCATGGGCATCGACAAGCCGGACGTGCGCTTCGTGGCCCACCTCGACCTGCCCAAGTCGCTGGAGGGCTACTACCAGGAGACCGGGCGCGCGGGTCGCGACGGCCTGCCCGCCACGGCGTGGATGGCGTACGGGCTCAACGACGTCGTGCAGCACCGGCGGATGGCGATGGAGGGCGACGAGGCGCACCGCCGGCGCCAGGTGCTCCACCTCGACGCGATGCTGGCGCTGTGCGAGACCGTCACCTGCCGCCGCATCATGCTGCTCGACTACTTCGGGCAGAAGGGCTCGCAGCCGTGCGGCAACTGCGACACCTGCCAGACCCCGCCCGCCTCCTGGGACGGCACGGTCCCGGCGCAGAAGGTGCTCTCCACGGTGCTGCGGCTGGCGCGGGAGCGGCGGCAGAAGTTCGGGGTCGGGCAGGTGGTGGACATCCTGCTCGGCAAGAAGACCGCCAAGGTGCTGCAGCACGGCCACGAGACGCTCAAGGTCTTCGGCGTCGGCGACGACCTGGGCAACGCCGAATGGCACGGGGTGGTCCGGCAACTCCTGGCCCAGGGGTTGCTCGCGGTGGAGTCCGACTACGGGGCGTTGGTCCTGACCGACGAGAGCGCCGCCGTGCTACGCGGCCAGCGCGAGGTGATGCTACGCCGCGAAACCGCCCGCCCGGCCCGCGCCAAGGTGGCCTCCTCCGGCGGCAAGTCCGCCCAGGCCGCCGCCGAACTCCCCGCCGCGGCGGCCCCCGTCTTCGAACGTCTGCGCTCCTGGCGCGGAGCCACCGCCAAGGAGCAGGGGGTGCCCGCCTACGTCATCTTCCACGACGCGACCCTCCGCGAAATCGCCACCCGCATGCCCACCACACTGGCCGAGCTGGGCCAGGTGAACGGCGTCGGCGAAAACAAACTGGCCAAATACGGAGACCAGGTCCTGGAGGTCCTCCAAGGCGACGATCCGGAGGAATGACCGCCGATCTGAGCCCCCGGCCAAGCCGACTGCCCCCAGGTAAGCCCCAGGCGCCCCAGGCGGAGTTCCGGCTGCCCCGATTGAGCTCCGGCGGCCCCGGGCTGAGCTCCGGCTGACCCGGACCGAGTTCCGGCCGGCACCGCCCGACCGATCCCTGGGCCTCTGGCTGGGACCTCCGACTGGTGCCCCTGAGCCCTGGGCCCGGGCTGGACCCCCGACTGAGCCCCGCTGCCCCCGGACTGGCCTCGGCTCTCTCTTGCCCCGCTGAGCCTGCATGAGCTCTGGGACCCCGGCTGACTGCCCCTTGGACTTCCGGCTGAGCCGCCGGCCGAGCTGCGGCAGAGATCCTCGGCTGAGTAGCGGTGGCCTTGTTGAGCCTGGTTGAGGGATGGGTCGGTGGATGACCGATGAAGGCGAGGGGAGCGGCGTGGTGGTGGCGACGGCCGCACGAAGAACGGTCGTCGCCACCACGTTGGCCGGCCTGTCCGCGGCGGATCCGACGCGTCGCCTCGCGGACCAGGCCGGACGGGTTTCCGTCCCCCTTGGCACAGTGTGGCCTGCGACGGCTCCCCGGCCGTGGTGGCCGGGCGTCCGTTTCCGATCTTCTCACCGTATCGGTCGTGACGTCGCGTATTCGCTTATAGCCGTGCCGGGACCAAACGTCTGGCTTTTTCGTACAGGGTGATCGTACGGCGTGGAAGCGGTTGATGTGAGGGCGGGTGGGGCCTCAGTTGTGGGTGAAGGCGTCCGTGCTGCCGGCACTGTCGTGTACGAACCAGTCCGGGTAACGGCCTGGCTGCGTACGGATCAGCCCGAGCGAGGGCAAGCTGTGCGCGGACCAGGCCCGGGCGGGGGTCAGTTGTGGGCGACTCAGTCCGGGTGGCGGCCTAGGTGAGCCAGCAGGTGGTCCTGTGGGGGCGAGTAGGCGGGGACGGGTACTGGTGGGGCGAATCTGCCTGGGCGGTCCTGGGCGGTGACGAACAGGCGGGCCAGGTCGAGCAGTTCCTCGGCCAGGAGCGGTGGGATCGGGCGGTGTTCGCCGCAGGCCATGGCCACGTCCCAGCCGTGCGCGGTGAGCTCGATGGCGCCGATCGCGGCCACCATCGGGCTGGTCAGGTGCCGGTCTCCTACGGGGACGAGGTCGTCGCGGGCCATGGCGGCCCATCGCCCGAGCACCTCCGTGGCGCCGTCCCGCACCAGGAGGGCTGGGTTGCCCACCCATGTCGGGGCGGCTGACGGCAGCCCGAACGACGACGGCCCGTACGCCGAAGGTCCGAACGACGAAGGTCCGAGCGAAGACGATCCGGGTGACGATGATCCGGGGGGCAAGTGCCCGGGTGACGGCGGCCCAGGTGGCAGCGGCCCAGATGACGGCAGGCCAGGCGATAGCGAACCCGGTGACGGCGGACCCGATGGTGGCGGACCGGTCAAGCGGCCGTGGGGGTTGGTGGCGAGGCTGCCTCCGAGGGGCTGCTGTGGGGGGTAGGGGTGGCTGGAGTCGGTGGGGATGGGGAAAAACGGGATGGGGTCGGTGGCGGCTTGGTTGAGGGTTTGCAGGGAGTCGGTCATGTGGTCCAGCAATCGTTGCAGGTTCCAGCCGGCGCACGGTGTGGCGCGGCAGAGCGCGGATGGGGTGACAGCGCGCAGGCTGCCGAGGGTGTAGTCGATGGCTCGTTCCAGCAGCGCCACGCCCGCCGCCAGCGCCCGTCCATGCTCGTCCATAACGCCTCCTCGTAGGTGCAGACCCAGGGTGGGCGGAAAAGTCATCGTCCTCGTGCGAGCGTTTCCGAGACGGTGTCGGGTATG
The DNA here is from genome assembly GCF_035917475.1 of Nonomuraea fuscirosea. Classification (NCBI taxonomy): domain Bacteria; kingdom Bacillati; phylum Actinomycetota; class Actinomycetes; order Streptosporangiales; family Streptosporangiaceae; genus Nonomuraea; species Nonomuraea fuscirosea. Next base: position 8,442,342 of record NZ_CP109074.1, read on the forward strand.
TCCGCATTTGCTGCCTGGTGAGTCGTACTCTGGGCCGGGAGCGGAAGGATCTGTCATGGGCATGCTCAGCCGGCTGTTCGACCGACTCCTCGGTCTGCCCGAGGCCACGACGCCTGACATCGAGGTCGTCCGTGAGCTGCGCGTGCCGATGCCCGACGGCGTCGTCCTGCGCGCCGACCGTTACCGCCCGCGCGGGTCCGAGCCGCTGCCGGTGGTGCTGCTGCGGACTCCGTACGGCAAGCACAAGCTCGACGTCACCGGCACCGCCCGCGTGCTGGCCAGGCGCGGCATGCAGGTGGTCGTGCAGGACGTCAGGGGCACGTTCAGCTCGGGCGGCCGGTTCTCGGCCTTCCACCAGGAGAAGGAGGACGGTCTCGCCACCGCCGCCTGGCTGCGCGAGCAGCCCTGGTGCGACGGGCGGCTGGCGACGGCAGGGGCGAGCTACCTGGGGTACACGCAGTGGGCGATCGGCCCCTACCTCGACCCGCCGTTGGAGGCCATGTGCCTGGGGGTGACGGCCGGCGAGTTCAGGACGACGTTCTATCCGGGCGGCGTGTTCGCCCTGCACAACCTGCTGACCTGGGCGGCGCTGCTCGGCACGCAGGAGGACGCGTGGCTGAGCGGGCTGCTGCCGAACCCGCGCCGCGAGAGCCGGGTGCGGCGCGCCATGGCGCACGTGCCGATCGGCCGGTCGGACGTGGCCGCCATCGGCAAGCGGGTGCCGTTCCTGCGCGACGCCGCCGCCCACACCGAGGCGGACGACTCCTTCTGGGCCGACACCGACCACACCGCCACCGCCGCCGCGATGACGACGCCGACCAGCATGGTGACCGGCTGGTGGGACCTGCTGCTGCCCGCGCAGCTGCGTGACTTCGCGGCCCTGCGCGCGGCCGGGCGGCACAGCCGGATCCTGATCGGCCCCTGGGGGCACGACCTGGGCGCGATGCGGGCGCTCCTGGCCGAGGAGGTGTCCTGGTTGTCGGCGCATCTGCTCGGGGACACCGCCCAGCTCCAGCGCTCCCCGGTACGGCTCCACCTCCAAGGGGCGGGCGCCTGGCTCGACTTCGACAGCTGGCCGCCGCCGCGCTCCGTACCGACCGAGCTGCACCTGCTGGGTCGTCGAGCGCTCGGCTGGGACGGGCCGGGAACGGGCGGGCCCGACGGGTTCACCTACGATCCCGCGCGTCCCACGCGCTCGCCCGGCGGGCCGCTGCTCGACATGCGGGAGTCGAAACAGCGCGACAACCGCGCCGTCGAGGCCCGCCCCGACGTGCTCGTCTACACCGGCGCGCCGCTCCCCCGCCGGCTCGACCTGATCGGGCCCGTCTCGGCCACCGTGCACGTACGCACCGACACCGGGTACGCCGACCTGTTCGTCCGGTTGTGCGACGTCGACCGGGACGGCGTGTCGCGCAACGTCACCGACGGCATCCTGCGACTGCCGCCCGGGAACGAAGGCGTGGTCAGGGCCGAGGTCGAGCTGCAGCCGACCGGATACCGATTCCAGCCGGGACACCGGCTGCGGGTGCAGGTGGCGGGCGGGGCGTTCCCCCGGTTCGCGCGCAACCACGGGACCGGGGAGCCGGTGGGGGAAGCGGTGCGGACCCGGCCGACGCGCTTCGAGATCTTTCATGACGCGGAGCATCCGTCGTCGCTCATGCTGCCCGTGTTCGAGGGATGACGCTGGTACGACCTCAGTGGCGGACCTTTCCGCTGGGCGCGAAGAGGGAAAAGAGATGAATCGTCCCCTTCGGAACCTTTCCCGTTGAGCGCGAGTAAGGGAGGTGAAAGGAAGGGGCGGTTGCGGTGACGAGGTTGATGGTGCGGCGGTGGAGGGTCCGGAGTGAGCGCGCTGTGAGGGCTGCCGGCCTGTTCAGCGGTGCTGACCTGTTCAGTGGTGGTGGCCTCTTCGGTGGCCGCCGTCGGCGGGTGAGGGCGCTGCGGGTGCTGGTGGTCTGTTCGGTGGTGGTGGGGGTCGTCGGCGGGTGTGCGGGCGGGGGCGGGTCGGGTGAGGTCGCTGCCAGGGCTTCCGGTACGGCCCGGCCCTCCGGTGCGAGCGTCACGGCGACCCCTGAAGGCAGCCCGGCGGCGGTTCCTTCCGCGAGTGGGGCGACTCCCGTGGTGAGCGAGGGGAAGGGGTGCAACGGCACGCCGGTGTTCCTGGGTGAGGGGTTTCCTGAGGTGCGGGGGACGGCTCAGGGCGCCGAGTTGTGGGGGTTGCTGTTCGTCGGGCAGCCCCCGCTCAGCCGGAAGAAGGAGATCAAGATCGTGTGGCGGATGACCGGTGAAGGGCCGTTGCGGGTACGCGCCACGCTGCCGGACGGGAGCGCCGCCAAGCTGGCCTGGGGTCCTGAGCAGCACGGAGGATCGAACTGGAGGCGGCCCGGACAGGAGTGGGGCACCGGGTTCGTGTTCCCGAAGCCGGGATGCTGGAAGGTCGAGCTCACCCGGACCAGCGGCTCAGGGCATGCCTGGCTGCTCGTCAAGTGACCCGGCAACCGGCCTGACGTGCGGTACCGGAGGGTTTTCGGTCAGACGCGAAGGGCGGCTTTCCCGCCGATGCTCAGGGGTGGCGTTCCCGCCGAGCCGAAGAGCGCCACTCTCGTCGGGGTCGAAGGGGGGCGAAGGGGGGCGAAGGGGTCAGGTGGGGAGGGTGCGGTCGATGAAGGAGGTCACGTCGTCCAGGACCTCGTCCTTGTTGGTCTCGTTGAAGACCTCGTGCCTGGCCCCTGGGTAGATCCGTTCCGTGAGGTCGCCGCCTCGCACGGCATCGATGCCCGAGCGGCTGCCCGGCAGCGGGACGAGCTGGTCGTCCTCCCCGTGCACCCACAGCGTGGGCAGCGCGCCGAACGTGCCGCCCTTGGCGATCGTGTCCAGCGCCGTCGCGAACGCCTCCAGCGTCGTGCGCCTGAACGGGCCGTGCCACACCAGCGGGTCCTCGGCGTACGCGGCCCCGACGGACAGGTCGCGGGAGAGCGTGGCGGGGTCGATGGGGGTGTCCGGCGGCTCCTCGTACGTGAGCAGTTCGGGCACGATCGCCCACTCCCCGATCACCGGCCCGGACAGGACGAGCGCGGTCAGGCCGGAGGCGTAGCGCTGGGCGTAGCGGGCGGCGATCATGCCGCCCATCGAGTGGCCGATCACGACGACGGGGACGCCGGGATGGTCGGCCCTGGCCTGCTCCTCGACGGTGTGCACGTCGGTGACCACGTCTTCGAAGTCCTCGATCAGCACCCGGTCACCCTCCGACTTGCCGTGACCCATGTGGTCGAGGCCGTAGACGGCGGCACCGTGGCGGACGAGGCGGTCGGCCACGTACTCGTAGCGGCCGATGTGCTCGCCGTAGCCGTGGACCAGGATGGCGAGGTATCGGGGCAGGTCACGTGGCCACGCGCGGACCGTGATGCGGCCCTTGGCGCCGGTGAAGGTGTGCTCGCGCGACTCGGCCATGCTCACTCCTAGCTCGCAACTGCGGTGAGCGTACGCTTCCCGTTCGATGATCGTCCAATCCGGGCGGGAAAAGGGGTGCCGCGATGTCCGAAAACCGCCGCCCTGGACGGGCGCGGCGGTGTTGTAGAGGGTATGGACATCTACACCACGATCGACAGCCCGCTGGGTGAGATCCTGCTCGCCGGGGACGGTTCCGTGCTGACCCGCGTGTCGTTCGACGTGACCTCGGCGCGGGACGGGTGGCGGCGTGAGCCGCGCGCGTTCGCCGCGGCGGAGCGGCAGCTCGGCGAGTACTTCGCGGGCGAGCGTACCGCGTTCGACCTGCCGTTCTCCACGCGAGGCAGCACCTTCCACGAACGGGTGTGGGCGGCGGTGGCGGCGCTGCCGTACGGGACCACGATCAGCTACGGCGCGCTGGCCGCGCGCATCGGCGCGCCCGCCGACCGGGTCCGCGCCGTCGGAGCCGCCGTCGGCGCGAACCCGCTGCTCCTCGTGCTGCCCTGCCACCGCGTCGTCGCCGCGAACGGCGCTCTGACCGGGTACGCGGGCGGCCTCGAACGCAAGCACGCCCTGCTCACGCTCGAAGGCGTGCTGCAGCCCCAGCTCTGGAGCGCCTCATGACGAAGACGCTGGACCAGGTCGAGCGGGCCGACTGGGCCGGGCTGGCCGGAGAGCTGGACGCGTACGGGTGCGCGCTGACGCCGCAGGTGCTCACCCCGGAGGAATGCCGGCAGATCGCCGGATTGTACGAGGAGGCGGAATTCTTCCGGGCCACCATCGACATGGAGCGCTACCGGTTCGGCGCCGGGCAGTACCGGTACTTCGACCACCCGCTCCCGCCGCTGGTCGAACGGCTGCGGGCGGCGTTCTATCCCCGGCTGCTGCCGATCGCCCGGGACTGGGCGGCCAGGCTGGGGCAGCCCGCGCCGTGGCCGGACGATTTCGGTGAATGGCTGGACATGTGTCACGCGGCCGGCCAGACGCGGCCGACGCCGATCCTGCTGCGCTACCGGAGCGACGACTGGAACGCCCTGCACCGCGACCTGTACGGGGACCTGGTCTTCCCGCTGCAGGTGGTGATCGGGCTGGACCGGCCCGGCGCGGACTACACCGGCGGGGAGTTCCTGCTGGTCGAGCAGCGGCCCCGGGCGCAGTCGCGGGGGACGGTGACGCTGTTGCCGCAGGGACACGGACTGATCTTCACCACGCGGGACCGGCCGGTCCGGTCGGCGCGCGGCTGGTCGGCCTCGCCGGTGCGGCACGGGGTGAGCACCGTACGCTCCGGCCTGCGCCACACGCTGGGCCTCGTCTTCCACGACGCCAAGTGATGAAGGAGAGGGAGGCGGACGGGTTCGGGGCGGTGGAGTTGGCGCGGGTTGTCGAGCTTGTCCGAAGACAGGGCGCTCGTACGGTCGTGGTCGGGCATGGGCGGGATGCCGGGCCCGCCGCCGAGGCGTTCGCGCGGACCTGGGAGGGGACGGTGCTGGCGGTGGTCAGCTGGCCGGAGCGGGCGGCCTCCTGGCTGCGGCAGGCCAGGCGGTTCACGGCGGGCGAGCCGGACGCCTGGGTGGTGGCCGGCGCGCCGTCCGGGTGGGCCGGCATGAGTGAGCGGCTGCGGCGCAGCACGGAGTGGGATCCTGCCCGTACGTACGGCTTCGCCGCCACCGCCCGCGCGGTCGCGCTGGCCCCGCCTGGGACACTGGAGGGCATGCGCGGTGCCGACCACGACGGAAATGCCTGGCAGATCGGCCGAAACGTGATTTTTCGGGAAATATCGTGATCTCCCTCCCCCCGAGAGAAATCGCCCCCGGCGCGGTCCACGTCCCCGGCTGGCTCACGCTCGACGAGCAGCGTCACCTCGTGGACGCCTGCCGCGCCTGGGCCCAGGGCCCCGTGCCGATCCGGCACACCGTGCTGCCGAGGGGCGGCGTCATGTCGGTCCAGACCGTCTGCGTGGGCTGGCACTGGCAGCCGTACCGGTACACCCGCCTGGCCCACGACGTGAACGGCCGGCAGGTGGCGGACTTCCCCGGCTGGCTGGCCGACCTGGGCCGCCGCGCCCTGTCCGACGCCGACGGCCCCGCCGCCCGCGCCGAGAGCGCCGACGGCGGATCGACCACGTCCCGGCCGTACGAGCCCGGCGCGTACGGGCTCGACGTGTACGACCCCGACGCGTACGAGCCCGACACCGCGCTGATCAACTTCTACGACGGCGAGGCGAAGATGGGCATGCACCAGGACAAGGACGAGAAGTCCGACGCCCCCGTGGTGTCGCTGAGCATCGGCGACGCCTGCCTCTTCCGCTTCGGCAACCCCGAGACGCGCGGCCGCCCGTACACCGACGTGCGGCTCGCCTCGGGCGACCTGTTCGTGTTCGGCGGGCCGTCGCGCTTCGCCTACCACGGCGTCCCGAAGGTCTACCCGGGGACGGGCGATCCCGCCACCGGGCTGGCCTCCGGCCGGCTCAACCTGACGATGCGCGTCACCGGCCTGCGATGACGTGACCGAAGCACGTCACCGGCCTGCGATGACGCGGGCCGAGGCGCGTCACCGTCCTGCGACGGTCGAAGCGCGTCACTGCCCCGCGAGGACGTAGCCGAACTCGTCGTCGGCGAGCCGGCGCCGCAGCATGCGGACGACCTTGGCCCCGTCGTCCTGCGGACCCTCCCGGTAGAAGGGCTTGCCGTCGCGGCCGAACGTGATCGTCGAGCCGCCCTCCCACTTGCCGAGCAGCTCGGAGCCGAGCGTGAAGCCCTCGTCCGGCTCGAAACCGAGCGTGCGCGCGTAGTCGATGGACCCGTACACGAGCTGCCTGACCAGCTCGATCGGCACCTCCTGCCAGCCCGCGTACTCGCCGAAGAAGTATTCGCGGAAACGGACGAGGTCGCGGTCGTTGAGCACGTCGGGGCCGATGACGTTCTTCACGCCCAGGCAGTGGACGTCGGCCAGGTAGCCGCAGACCGACAGCCGGTCCCACGTGTGGCGGCGGGCGACGAGCACGGAGACCGCGCCGCCGGCGCCGGAGTCGGGGGCGTCGTCCACCCAGCCGGTGCTCCGGTCGAAGCCGAGCCCTTCGCTCCAGCCCGCGTTGATCCAGCAGCCGACGACCTCGGCCTCGGCCGGGTCGCCGCTCTCGGCGGCGCCGGCGGCTTCGGCGGCGACGGCCCGCACCAGCGGCGCGACGACCGACGGGGACACCTTGAGCGCGCGGGCGATCTCCTTGGGCGACTTGCCCTGCCGGCGCAGCTCGCGTACCTGGTCCTTCAGTTCCATCAGTACCTCCCGAGGGGACCGGCGGCTTGAGCCGTCGGGGGAATGGGGAGCGGGAGGGCCGCCAAGGCCCGAGCGTGCAGTGACCCGCCAGATTCGGCCATCAGAGATCTCCGTTCATCGCGCACTAGATATGTGACGTTTTCATAATGATCGTGTGACTCGTCAGGTGCGCGCCTCCCCCGGTGCGGCGTATGAGCTCGGGTACCACGTCGTGTGGTGCCCGAAGTACGGCGGTCCCGTTCTGGGCGGCCCGGTGAAGGCCCGCTTGGAGGAGCTGATCCGTGTCAAGGCCGACGAGCACGGGTGGGAGATCGTGGCGCTTGAGGTGATGCCCGACCACGTGCACCTGTTCGTCAAGCCGCATCCGAAGAACTCGCCGTCGTATGTGGCCAACCAGTTCAAAGGGTTCACCTCGCACCACCTGCGCGCCGAGTTCGCTCACCTGCGTTCCCAGTTGCCCACGCTGTGGTCGCGGTCCTACTTCGTGGCCACCGTCGGAGCCGTGTCCGCAGAGACGGTGCGGCGTTACATCGAGACGCAGTATGAGCGGGCGCCCCAGGCGGGTAGCCACGCGTAGGTCTTACAAATTCCTCATGCGTCCGACCGTGCATCAGCAGGCCGCGCTCACCGCGTGCCTGGACGACCACCGCGCCCTGTACAACGCGGCGCTTTTGGAGCGACGCGAGGCGTACAAGCGGTCCCAGGTGTCGATCCGGTACGGCGACCAGTCCGCCCAGCTCAAGGAGATCCGCGCCTGCGACCCCGATCAGGCGCACTGGTCGTTCTCCTCCCAGCAGGCCACCCTACGCCGCCTGGACAAGGCGTTCCGCGCGTTCTTCGACCGCGTCAAGGCCGGTCGCACTCCTGGCTTCCCGCGGTTCAAGGGCCGGGGCTGGTTCGACACGGTTGAGTGGCCCAAGGACGGCGACGGCTGCCGGTGGGACTCCCAGCCCGAGCACCCGTCCCGCCACGTTCGTCCGCCTTCAAGGCGTCGGGCATGTCCGCGTGCACCGGCACCGCCCGGTCCGGGGCCGGGTGAAGACGATCAGTGTCAAGCGGGAAGGCTCCCGCTGGTACGTCGTCCTGTCGTGCGACGACGTGCCCGCCGAGATCCTGCCCGCCACGGGTGCGGTCGTCGGCGTGGACATGGGCGTGGCGTCGTTCCTGACCACCTCGGACGGCGAGCAGGTCGGCAACCCGCGACACCTCGCGGCGTCCGCCGGGAAGCTGGCAGCCGCTCAGCAGGACCTCGCCCGTAACAAGCGCGGGTCCAAGCGCCGCCGTAAGGCGGTCGCCCGCGTCGCAGCCCTGCACGGCAAGGTCCGGCGTCAACGGCTCGACGGCGCGCACAAGGCCGCGAACGCCCTGGTCCGCGACTACGACATGATCGTGCACGAGGACCTGCGGATCGCGAACATGACCAAGAGCCCAGCCCCGAAACCAGACGGAGAAGGCGGCTACCTGCCCAACCGCGCGGCGGCCAAGGCCGGACTGAACAAGAGCATCCTGGACGCGGGTTGGGGGGTGTTCCTGGGCGTCCTCGCGCACAAGGCTGAAAGCGCCGGTCGAGAGCTGATCTCCGTGGACCCCCACAACACCTCCCGCACGTGCGCCCCATGCGGGCACATGGCGAAAGAGAACCGCGCCACCCAAGCCGAATTCGCCTGTACGGCGTGCGGCCACACCGCGCACGCCGACGTCAACGCGGCGATCAACATTCTCCGGGCAGGGCTTGCCCTTCGCGAAGCCGCAGCGGCTTAGCGAGAAGCTGCCCTCTTTAGTGGGCGGAGGAGTCACTGCGGCAGCCTAACGGTCACCGGCGCCCGCCGGTGGGCGCCACGACCGGGCGGGATCACTTGCTGAGCCGGCGCGACAACCAGGCGAGGGCGAGCGGGTAGCGGTACTCGATGCCGCCGTGACCCGCGTCGAAGAGCTCGAAGTGGATCCGCTCGCCCGGCACGCCCGCCGCCTGCACCGCCCGGTGGAACGCCACGGCGCCGAAGTCGAGGAAGTACTCGTCGCGGCGGCCGGCGTCGACCCAGATGGCGCGCATCGAACGCAGCGCCTCGGCGTAGCGGGGCTCACCGGCCATGACGACCGGGTCGCGGTCGAGCCAGCGCTGCCAGACCTCGGGCACCACGGCGCCCGTGTCGTCGAACGGCAGCCGCACGGTGCCGTCGTCGTCGGCGGAGTAGGCGGCCGCGTAGGCGTACATCTCCAGCAGTTCGAGGTCGCCCTCCTTGGTGCCGGCCAGGCGGCCGCGGAAGTCGGTCAGGAACGTGTCGTACGAGCCGTCGTACATGTCGCGCAGCCTGCGCGCCAGCCCGGGGAAGCTGGGCCGGGCGGCCACCTCGAACAGCGCGTCGCCGGCGTGCGTGGCCAGCGCGCCGAACACGTCGGGCGCCAGCATGGCGCTCACCATGGCCCCGTAGCCGCCGCTGGACTTGCCGGTGACGGCGCGGTGGTCGCGGTCGGCGATCGTCCGGTAGTGCGCGTCCACGTACGGGACGATCTCGTCGCGCAGGTAGGAGTGGTAGCGGCCGGTGCCGGGCGAGTCGAGGTACTGGCTGCCGCCGAGCGCGGTCCAGGCGTCGACGTACACGACGACGGCGGGCGGCACGTCGCCGCCGGCGAACAACGCGTCGGCCAGCTCGGGGTACGGCTGGCGGAACGGCGCCCGGTTGAACCACATGGCGACGTGCCCGGTGTAGCCGAGCAGCACGTAGATGGAGGGGTAGCGGCGCTCGGGGTCGTCGTCGTAGCCCGGCGGGACGTACACGACCAGGGGCCGCTCGTGCGGGTCGCCCAGGGGGTTGTCCCGCAGCAGCGCGCTGTCGACGACGTGGTGATCGAGACGTCCGGCCAGCTCGGCGGACCAGGGCAGCATGGGATCTCCTTCGTACGACGGACTCGGTCACTCCGGGGACGGACGCGACTCCGCTTCATGAGGTCAGCCGACCGACGAGGTCACGGTGTCCACGCCCGTCTGGCCGACGGAGCGCCCCGAGACCAGGACGAGCGCGAGGTCGCGCAGGTCGGCGAGGCGTTCGAGCGGATTGCCCGCGACGGCGATGAGGTCGGCCCGCTTGCCGGGATCGAGGCTGCCGGTGACCTCGCCCACCCCGCAGGCGTCGGCGGCCAGCACGGTGGCCAGCTCGATGATCTCCGCGTTGCCGTAGCCGGCCATCGCGAACACCTCCAGGCCGCCCACGTACAGGTCGGCCGGGTTCGCCACGCCGCCGGCCGCGAACCCGCAGTCGGTGCCCGCGATCTGGCGCACCCCCGCCTCCCGCATGGAGGAGATCCCGTGCAGCCAGCCGTCCAGCATCTCCTGCCCGTGCGCCGCGCGGATGCGCTCGAACGCGCCGTGCACGGTGGGGCAGACGTACGTGCCGGCGGCGGCGATCAGCTCGGCGAGCTTGGCGTCGTAGCGGTGGCCCGACGGGGTGAAGAACGTGCAGTGCTCGATGGTGGCGACCCCCGCCTCCAGGGAGCTGCGGATCGCCGCGTGCGCGTGGGCGTGGGCGGCGACACCCTTGCCGCGCGTGGCCGCCTCCTCGACGACGGCGCGCAACTGCTCGGTCGTGTACTGCGGCACCCAGCTGGGCGGCGCGCCCGGGGTCATCAGGCCGCCCGAGGCCATCACCTTGAGGCAGTCGGCGCCCGCGCGCAGGTTCTCCCTGGCCACCCGGCGCACGCCGGCCTCGTCGTCGGCCTCGCCGCCCATGTACCAGCAGTGGCCGCCGGTGAGGGTGATGGGCCTGGTGGCGGCGACGATGTGCGGGCCGACGGCCCGGCCCTCCTCGATCGCGTCGCGCAGCGCCAGGTCGAGGAAGTCGCGCGCGCCGAGGTCGCGGGCCGTGGTGACGCCCGCGGAGACGAGCTTGCGGGCGTTCTCCGCCATCCGCAGCAGCAGGTGGCGCTCGCTCTCGGGGCTGCGTCTGGTCACCGGATCGACCTGGGCGTCGAACCCCAGGTGCACGTGCGCGTCGATCAGGCCGGGCAGCACGGTGTGCTCCGGCAGCTCCAGGACCTCGCCGCCCTCGCCCGCCTCGCCCGCGCTGCCGCGCGGCCCGACGGAGACGATCCGGCCGCCGTCGATGAGGACCTCTCCGTCGGCGATCACCTCTCCCCGGCGTCCGGTGAGCACCCTTGCCGCGCGAACGATCCTCATGCGCTCCACCCTGCCACGCGCCTAAAGGTGAGGAGAAGGGGATCGTAAGCCGCGCACGGCATCGTTGAGGTCATCAAGCCACAGAGCATGGAGGACCGGGATGATGAGCCAGACCGCCGAATACGACCTCATCCGCGACTTCGACGCCCCCCGCGAGACGGTGTGGGCCGCCTGGACCGAGCCCGAGCGGTTCTCCCGCTGGTTCGGGCCGGAGACGCTGTCCACGCCGGTGGGCCGGATCACCCTGGACGCGCGGCCGGGCGGGGCCTGGCAGACGACGCTGGTGGGCGAGGAGGGGTTCGAGGTGACGATGGGCGGGACGTACCGGGAGGTGTCGGCGCCGGAGCGGCTGGTGTTCACCACCGGCGACCCCGACAACCCCGGCGACGCGCCCGCGTCCGTCGTGACGATCCGCCTGACCGAGGCGGACGGCAGGACCGAGATGCGCTTCCACCAGTACGGCGTCAACACCGACCAGGAGCATGCCGAGCAGGCCAAGGCGGGCTGGATCACCTTCTTCGACCGCCTGTCCGCGCACGTCGAGGCCCGCTCCTGAACGGTGGTCCCCCCGTGGGGGACGATGTCCCAATGGACTATGTCGCGGCGGTCGATGTCGGTGGAACCACCATGAAAGGCGGATTCATCGCCAGGGACGGGACGATCCTCCACTTCGAACGCCGCCCGACCCCTCGCGCCGAAGGCCCCGACCGGGTCATCGAGGCCGTCTCCACCTTCGTCACCGACCTGTCCCGCCCCCGGAACGGCGTCCTGAGCGGGGACCCGGGTGAGGGGCGGCTGGTGGGGGTGGGGGTGGCTGTGCCGGGGTTGGTGACGCCGACGCACGCGGTCTTCGCCGCCGCGTTCGGCTGGCGTGACGTGCCCGCCGCCGCGTTCGCCGGTCCGCTCGCCGACGGGGACCTGCCCGTCGCGCTGGGCCACGACGTGCGCTCGGCCGGGGAGGCGGAGCTCGCCTACGGGGGCGGCGGGCGCGACGTGCTGTACCTGCCGATCGGCACGGGGATCGCGGGCGCCGTGGTGCTGTCGGGATCCCTGTACGGAGGCGCGGGAGGATGGGCCGGGCAGATCGGGCACATCCCGGTGTGGCCGGACGGGGCGGCCTGCGGATGCGGTCAGAGGGGATGCCTGGCGGCGTACGCGTCGGGCTCGGCCGTGGCGGCGCGGTGCGAGGTGGGCTCGGCCGAGGAGGTGGTCCGGCTGGTCGCGTCAGGGGACGCGCGGGCCGCGAAGGTGTGGGCGGACGCGGTGGAGGCGCTGGCCGTGGCGCTGGCGACGTACACGCTGACCCTGGATCCGGCGGAGATCGTCATCGGCGGCGGGGTGTCGCTCGCGGGCGACGCACTGCTCGTGCCGCTGCGCGAACGGCTGGCCGCCCGGCTCTCCTTCCGCCCGGCCCCCGTGATCCGGGCCTCGCGCCTGGGCCCGCGGGCCGGCCTGCTGGGAGCGGGCCTCCTGGCCTGGCGCGCCGCCTCAGACGTCTCCCCCCGTCCCACGACCTGACCGCCGCCGATCCGACGGCCGGCCGAGCGGCCACGATCCCGCCTCGACTCGACGGTGGCGGCCACGAAGGACTACGGCGGCTCAGCCGTGACGACGGAAGGGTCGGACGGTGGCTGAGCGGCCCGTCGGTCACCCGAGCGGCGTGAGCAGGTTCTGGGCGTCGTCGAGCTTGTACGACGCCCCCTTCGCGTACGCCGCCGCGAACGCCTCCTCCCCCAGCTCCTCCCGTGCCCGCGCCGCGGCCCGCGAGATGTCGACCTGTTCCGGCATCCCGGCGGGCGACTGGTGCTGCCGCCTGGCCGCGTCCGCCAGCCCCAGCAGGATCGCGGTCAGTTCGGCCGAGTCAGCGGCCGCGGCCGCGCCCTCGACGGCGCTCGCCATCGTCCGGGGGTCCCCGACCTTCGCGCCGGCGGCCAGCGCCTCGATGTGCAGCTCCATGGCGGCGGTCCTGTCGCCGCGCAGCTCCCTCAGGTAGCCGAGTTCGAGCAGTGTGTCGGGCAGGTGCAGGGCCGGCTCCGCGTCGGGGTCCCTGGACAGCGGTTCGAGCAGGTGGAGCAGGTGCTTCTCGGCCAGCTCCAGTCGCCCCGACCGGCGGGCGGCGTAGGCCAGGCCCATCTCGGCCATGGTGGAGCCCTTGCTGTACCCCTGGGCCTCGGCCAGCTTCAGCGCCCGGCCGGACAGCTCGACGGCCCGGTCGAGGTCGCCGCTCTGCATGGCGACCCAGCCGAGCCAGGCGATGTGCGTGCAGACCTCCGACCACAGCCCGAGCTCCTCGGCCATGCGCAGCCCCTCGCCGAACAGCTGGACGGCCCGTTCGACGTCGTTGGACATCTGGGCCAGCGAGGCGAGCCATTCGGTGGCCCGCAGCAGCCCCCACCGGTCCCCCAGTTCGGTGAACAGCCGGGCGCTCTCTCCCGCGATCCGTTCGAGCGCCTCGACGTCGCGCACGGTGAAGGCGTCCATGGCCTGCCGGGTGAGCGCGGTGGCGATGCCCCACCGGTCGTTCAGCTCCCTGAACGTGACCAGCGCCCGCTCCACCAGCAGTTGCCCGGTCGGCATGTCGTCGACGTGCAGCGCGGCGAACAGCTCGGCCCTGGCCCGCTCCCCCGGGTCCTCGATGGCCTCGATCACGGGCTTCCAGTCGGCTCGTTCGCCCGCCAGGAGAGCGAACCCGACCTCCCACCCCGCTGCCCTGGACAGCGCCGCGCCGGCGTCTTGGGTGCGTGGGATCGCCAGGGCCGTCGCGAGAGCGCGTCTGCCCTCGGCCAGCCGGCCGCGCAGGAACCAGTACCAGGCCAGCGCGTTGACCAGCCGCGCCGCCCCGCCGGCGTCCCCCCGCGCCACCGCCGTGTCGAGCGCCGCGCGCATGTTGGCGGCCTCGGCGTCCAGGCGCGGCAGCCAATCCCGCTGCTCGGCCCCGTACAGACCGGGCTCAGCGCGTACGGCCAGGTCCAGGTAGTGGTTCAGGTGCGCCAGGCGGACCCGATCGAGCTCGCCGGCCTCCGACAGCCTGGCCAGGCAGTACTCCGACACCGACTCCAGCAGCCGGTACCGCATCCCGGCGGGGCCGTCCACGACCACGACCAGGGAGCGGTCGACCAGGCGGGCGAGCAGGTCCAGCACGTCGAGCCCGCTCTCGCCGCCGGCCGCGCACACGGACTCGGCGGCCTCCAGCGTGCAGCCGTCGGCGTGCACGGCCAGGCGGCGCAGGACGACGCGCTCGTCCTCGGACAGCAGGTCCCAGCTCCAGTCGATCACGGCGGTGAGCGTCTGCTGGCGGGCCGGCGCGCCGCGCTGCCCTGAGGCCAGCAGCCGGAACCTGTCGTCCAGCCGGGACACCACCCCGTGCACGCCCAGCGCCCGCACCCGGGTCGCGGCCAGCTCCAGCGCCAGCGGGATGCCGTCGAGGCGGCGGCACAGCTGCGCGACGGCCTGCGCGTTGCCCGCGTCCAGCGCGAAGCCCCTGGCGGAGGCGGCGGCCCTGGAGACGAACAGCCGTACGGCGTTGGAGCGCGCCATGGCGGCCAGGTCGGCACTGGTGGGCACGTCGAGCGGCGGCACGCTCCACAGCACCTCGCCGGAGACGGCCAGCGGCTCCCGGCTCGTGGTCAGGATGCGCAGGTCGGGGCAGGCCCCCAGGAGCAGCTCGGCCAGCTCGGCGACCTGGTCGACCACGTGCTCGCAGTTGTCGAGCAGGAGCAGCGTGCGCCGGGTCCTGAGCGCGGCGGCCAGCCGCCCGCCCAGCACCGCGAGCTCCCCGCCGGCCTCCTCCCTGATGTCCAGGGCCGCCATGACCGCCTCCGCCGGGGACCGGGAGCCCTGGTCCAGCGCCACCAGCCAGGCCCCGTCGGCGAATCCGTCGGCCAGCCGGTTCGCCGCCTCCAGCGCCAGCCGGGTCTTCCCGACCCCGCCGCTGCCGGTGAGCGTCACCAGCCGTTCCTCCTCGACCAGCGCGCAGACCTCGGCCAGCGCCTCCTCCCGGCCGATCAGCTTGCTGACGGGGGCGGGCAGGTTGGTCACGGGACGCCCGGCGGGCACGCTCAGCGCCGGATCCTGGCCGAGGATCGCCTGGTGCAACGCGACCAGCTCGGGCCCTGGGTCGAGGCCCAGCTCGTCGGCCAGCCGGTCGCGCAACTCGCCGTACGCGGCCAGCGCCTCGCTCTGCCGCCCGGCCCGGTACAGGGCGCGCATGTGGACGGCGCGCAGCCGTTCCCTGAGCGGATGGCGGCCCACCAGGTCGCCCAGCTCGCCGACGAGCAACCCGTGCTCGCCCAGCTCCAGGCGCGCCTCGGCGTGCTGTTCCAGCGCCGACAGCCGCTGCTCCTCCAGGCGGTGCACGGCCGAGCGCGTGTACTCCTCGTCGGCGAAGTCCGCGTACGCGGGCCCGCGCCACAGCGCCAGCGCGTCGGCCAGCAGCCCGGCCCTGGTGCGCGGGCTCTCGGTGTTCTCGGCCCTGGCCAGCAGCTCCGCGAAGCGTACGGCGTCGAGCGCGCCCTCGTCGGTGCGGAGCAGGTAGCCGGGCGCGCGGGACACGACCAGGTTCTTGCCGCCGGCCTCGGCGTCCTCGAACGCCTTGCGCAGCTGCGAGACACGGACCTGCAGCGCGCCCGCCGGATTGGCCGGCTGCTCCTCGCCCCACAGGTCGTGCACGAGCCGGTCGGCGGAGACGGGGTGGCCCTCGTGGACGAGCAGGTCGACGAGGAGCGCCCTGACCTTGAGACCGGGAACCGTCACGGCCTGCCCCGCGTCGGTCCAGACCGCCAGCGGCCCCAGCACCCCGAATTTCATGGTGGTCACCCTATGTGCTTTTGTCCGCGCGGCTGAGCCTTTGGCAAGCACGCGGGCGACAGGGCCGACGGGGCCCGGCGGATCAGGAGGGTGGGGCCTTTCTGGCGGATCCGCGGTAGCGCTCGGCGTCGTAGCGGCGGTCGTTGTCCTCCAGTTTGGCCCGCGCCGCCTGCACCAGGTCCACGCCGAGCACGTCCGCCAGCCGTACGAGATAGAGGGTCACGTCGCCCAGCTCGGTGCGCATCCTGGCCAGCGTGTCGGGGTCGGGGTTCGCCGACTCCTCGGCGGTGAGCCACTGGAACTCCGCCACCAGCTCGCCGACCTCGCCCGCCAGCGCCATGGCGAGGTTCTTCGGCGTGTGGAACCCCTCCCACTCCCTGACCCGCGCGAACTCGCGCAGCCGTTCGGCAAGACACTCCAGCTCCGTCGTCACGTCACCCGACCCTACCGACCCCCGCCTGTAGGGTGCTGCGGGTGAATGGGGTCGAGTTGTTCCTGCTGGGCCGGACGCTGATGAAGATCGGCGAGGAGGCGATGCCGACCGAGGGGATCGGCGAGCAGTCCACGAGCGTGCGCACCGTGCTGATCGTGGTGAGCGACCTGCGTGCCCATCCGGACACCACGGTGGGCGCGATCGCCGCCCGTACGGGGCTGCCGCAGAGCGCGGTGTCCGCGGCCATCGCGCGGCTGCGCACGGCGGGCGCGGTGACGGCCGAGACCGATCCGCGGGACCGGCGGCGCACGATCATCCGCGAGACGCCCGAGGTGTCGGAGCGGGTGTCGCAGATCAGGGACACGCCGATCGACGACGCGCTGGCGGCGGCGCTGGGCACGGAGGACCCGCAGCGCGTCCGCAGGACCGTGACGGCGCTGGAGGAACTGGCGGACCAGCTCATCCCGGACCTGCGCGGTTAATCCATCAAATTTGATGCATCAGAAATGATGGATTAGAGTGACGGGCATGAGCACAGACCTCCTGCGCGTGCCGGGCGCCCGCCTCCACTACGAGATCCGCGGCTCGGGGCCGTACCTGCTGATCTCCCAGAGCGGCGAGGGCGACGCGGACCGCAGCGCCGACCTGGTCGACCTGCTCGCCGCCGAGCACACCGTGATCACCTACGACCGGCGCGGCCTGAGCCGCAGCACCATCGACGCGGGCCCGGGCGTCACCGTCGAGCAGCACGCCGACGACGTGCACCGGCTGCTCGCGCACCTCACCGACCGGCCCGTCGTCATGCTGGGCCAGAGCCTGGGCGCCTCCATCGGCCTGCACCTGGCCGTCCGCCACCCCGAGCAGCTCAGCCTGCTCATCGCCCACGAGCCCGTCTCGCCCTGGCTGCTGCCCGCGCCCGAGCGGGCCGGGCACCGCGCCGAGCTGGCCGAGCTGCGCGAGCTCTACCTGCGGGCCGGGCTGCCCGTCGCGCTCAAGGAGGTGGCGCGCGTGCTCGGCATCACCGGCGGCGACACCGAGCCGGGGCTGACCCCGCAGCCCATGACACCACTGCGCCGGGCGAACTTCGACTTCTTCCTCCGGCACGACTTCCGCGCCGTCATCGAGGACGAGCTCGACCTCACCGGCTGCCGCACCCGCATCGTCCCCGCGACCGGGGTCGCCACGCCGCGCACCGTCTTCGACCACCGGTGCGCGGTCGAGCTGGCCAGGCGGCTCGGCACCGTGCCGGTGGAGTTCCCCGGCGGCCACAACGGCAACACCAGCCATCCCCGCGCGTACGCCGCCCGCCTGCGCGACCTGCTGCGGCCTGAGGCCGGGCAGGACTGCTAGAGCTCGTGGCGGGCCGTGCTGTCCCTGACGATCAGCTCAGTGGCCAGTTCGACCCGTTTCGTCTCCGGTACGTCCCCGTGCCCCATCGCCAGCACCGTCCGCGTGGCCAGGGCCGCCATCTCCTGCAGCGGCTGGCGTACGGTCGTCAGCGGCGGCCAGGCCGACTTGGCCAGCGGCAGGTCGTCGAAGCCCACCACGCTCAGGTCCTCGGGAACGCGCAGCCCGCGCTGGCGGGCGGCCTCGAAGACGCCGAAGGCCATGAGGTCGCTGCCGGCGAAGATGGCGGTGGGCGGCTCCGGCAGGGAGAGCAGGGCGTGACCCTGGTCGTGGCCGGAGTCGACGAGGAACGTGCCACGTTTGATCAGGTCGGGGATGACCGGAAGTCCGGCCGTCTCCAGAGCCGCGCGATAGCCGTCGATCCGCGCCTGGCTGCACAGCATGTCGGCCGGGCCGCTGATCATGCCGATGCGCCGGTGGCCGAGCTCCAGGAGGTGGCGGGTGGCGGCGAGGCCGCCGTTCCAGTTGGTCGCCCCGACCGACACGACGCCGGGCGCGGGCTCGCCTTCGGGGTCCACCACGGCGAACGGCAGCGAACGGGCGCTGAGCTGGGCCTGGATGCCGGTCGACAGGCGCGAGGCGACGATCACCACGCCGTCGGTCCTCCGCGCCGCCAGGCGTTCCAGCCAGTCGCGGCCGGGGCCGGCGTGCGTGTGCAGGACGGAGACGACGACGCTGGCGCCGGCCTCGTGGGCCGCGCTCTCCGCGCCGCGGACGATCTCCATGGCCCAGGGCGACTCGATCTCGGCGAACACCAGGTCCACCAGGCCCGCCGGGGTGTCGTCCTGGCTGATCCGGCGCTGGTAGCCGTGCTCCTGGAGCAGCCGTTCGACCCGGTGGCGGGTCGCCGGGGCGACCTCCGGGCGCCCGTTGATGACCTTGGAGACCGTCGGGATGGAGACTCCGGCCTCCTCCGCGATCAGTGCGATCGTCACCCGCCTCTTCGCTGACACAAATCGGGAGTGTATCCGAAAGTTTCGGTTTGGGATCGCTCCCAGCCGAGGTGTTGACGCTTAACACAGCGTTTACTTACGATCGCGGCATCGAAATTATCGGGGGGTTCACGAAACTTTCGCCCAGCTGAGGAAGGGACCCCTATGAAACGCAGTCTGGTGTTAGCCGCCGCCGTCGTCCTCCTGACCGGCTGTGGTGGTGGTGGCGGAGGCGGTGAGGCCGCTCCGCAGCAGAGCTCGGGCGGCGCGCCCGCGAAGGTGACGCTGGAGTGGTGGCACCTGTCGACCGCCGAGCCGCTCAAGTCGCTCTGGGCCCAGCGGGCCAAGGAATTCGAGGCCAAGAACCCGCACGTCACGATCAAGGCGACGGTGCTGGAGAACGAGGCGTACAAGGCCAAGCTCACCACCATCACGCAGTCGGGCAAGGCCCCCGACGTCTTCGCCAGCTGGGGCGGCGGTGTGCTCAAGCAGCAGATCGACGCCGGGCTGGTCAAGGACATCTCCGCCGACGTCGCCGACGTGCTGCCGAACTTCACGCCCGCGGCGCTGAGCGCGTACCAGCTCGACGGCAAGACCTACGGCCTGCCGACCGACATCGGCATGGTGGGCTTCTGGTACAACAAGAAGCTTTTCGAGAAGGCGGGCATCACCGAGGCCCCGGCCACCTGGTCGGCGTTCCTCGAGGACGTCAAGAAGCTGAAGGCCGCGGGCGTCACCCCGATCGCGCTGGCCGGCAAGGAGAAGTGGCCCGGCCACTACTACTGGGCCTACCTCGCGATGCGCATCGCCGGCCTGGACGCGCTCAAGCAGGCGGCCTCCGACCACGACTTCACCAAGCCCGACTTCGTGGCCGCGGGACAGCAGGTCAAGGCGCTGGCCGACCTGCAGCCGTTCCAGAAGGGCTTCCTCGGCGCGGCCTACTCCACCCCCGACGGCCAGTCCGCGACCGTGAGCAACGGCAAGGCGGCCATGGAGCTGATGGGCCAGTGGGCGCCCAGCGTGCAGGCCGACTCGGGCAAGGGCCTCGGCGACGACCTCGGCTTCTTCGCCTTCCCCTCCGTCGAGGGCGGCAAGGGCTCGGCCGGTGACGCCTTCGGCGGCGGCGGCGGGCTGACCGTGGGCACGGACGCGCCCAAGGAGGCCGTCGACTTCGTCAAGTTCATGACCGAGATGGGCAACCACAGCAAGGCCGTCGAAGCGGGCGGTGTGCTGCCGGTACTCAAGGGCGAGGAGAGCGCGGTCAAGGACCCCAACCTCAAGCAGGTGGCGACCATGCTGGCCAGCGCCAGCGGCTACCAGCTCTACCTCGACCAGGCCTACCCGCCGGCCGTCGGCCAGCAGGTCAACGACAGTGTGGCCGAGCTGATCGCCGGTACGAAGACACCGGAAGAGGTCGGCGCGGACATCTCAGAAGTCGCGAAGAGCGAAGGATGACGACTCTCACGAGAGGGCCGGAAGCGGTCAAGCTTCCGGCCCCCGTCCCCGCCGCCAGGCGCCGGGGACGCTGGGTGAGCATCGTCCTGTTCCTGCTGCCCGCTCTGGTGCTGTTCCTCATGCTCGTCGTGGCCCCCATGCTGGTGGCGATCTATTCGAGCGTGTTCAAGTGGAACGGCTTCGGCGGCCTGCCGACCGACTTCATCGGCCTGGACAACTTCACCCGGCTGTTCACCAGCGAGATCTTCGCCCAGGACCTGTGGCACCTGGCGGTCCTGGTGCTGCTGTCGATCTTCGTGCAGCTGCCGTTCTCCCTGGCCATCGCGATGCTGCTGAACCAGCGCATCCGCGGGCGGGCGCTCTACCGGGTGCTGTTCTTCGCGCCGTACGTGCTGTCCGAGGTCATCACCGGCGTGCTGTTCTCGCTGATCCTCTCGCCCGGCTCGGGCATGGCGAACCAGCTGCTGTCGGTGTTCGGCTGGGAGTCGGAGTGGCTGGCCGACCCGAACACCGTGATGCCGTCGCTGTTCCTGGTCATGACCTGGAAGTACTTCGGCTTCCACATGATGATCTACCTGGCCGGCCGGCAGAACATCCCGAACGAGCTGATCGAGGCCGCCCAGATCGACGGGGCCACGGGATGGAAGACGTTCCGGCACGTCACGCTGCCACTGCTCGGCCCGACGATCCGGATCAGCGTCTTCCTGTCCGTCATCTACACGATCCAGCTGTTCGACCTGGTCTGGATCCTCACCGGCGGCGGGCCCTCGCACTCCTCGGAGACGATGGCCGTCACGATGATGGACTGGGGGTTCAAGCGCTCCCAGGTCGGTTACGCCAGCGCGATCAGCGTGGTCATGTTCGGCCTCAGCCTCGTCTTCGCCCTGCTCTACCAGCGCTTCGTCATGCGCCGCGACCTTGAGGGCGCCACCACCAGTGCGGGAGGCCGGCCATGAGCCGCCAGCGGACGAAACCGGCCACCCCCCGGCGCAACACGCTGCCCCTGCACGTGATCGCGAGCGTGGTGGGCCTGTTCATGGTCATCCCGGTCGTCTACGCGCTGCTCGGCGGCTTCAAGGACAACAGCGAGCTGTCCGGCAACCCGTTCGGCCTGCCCGAGTCGTGGATCACGGCCAACTACACCGACGTGCTCGGTTCGGGCTCGTTCTGGCTGCAGGTCTGGAACAGCACGTTCATCGCGGTCATCACGACCGTGCTGACGGTCGCGCTGGCGGCGCTGGCCGGGTTCGTCTTCGCCAGGTTCGCCTTCCGCGGCAGGGAGCTGTTCTTCACCCTGTTCACCGCCGGGCTGATGTTCCCGTTCGCGGTGGCGATCCTGCCGATCTTCGTGCTGCTGCGCACGTTCGGGCTGCTGGACAACCCGCTGGGCGTGATCCTCACCCAGGCCGCCTTCGGGCTGCCGCTGACGATCATCATCCTGCGCGGCTTCTTCCGCAGCATCCCGGGCGAGATCGAGGAGGCGGCCACGATCGACGGGTGCACACCGTTCGGGTTCTTCTGGCGGATCCTGCTGCCGATGGCCCGGCCCGCCATCGCCACCGTCTCCGTGCTGGCCGTGGTCGGCAGCTGGAACAACTTCATGCTGCCGCTGGTCGTGTTCAGCGAGGAGAGCAGCTGGACGCTGCCGCTGGGCATCCAGCAGTTCCAGGGCCAGTACGCCTCCGACACCGCCCGCATCCTGGCCTATCTCATCCTGGCCATGGTGCCCGCGCTCGGGTTCTACGCCATAGCGGAACGTCATCTGGTCGGCGGGCTCACCGCCGGTGCCACGAAGGGGTGATCAGTCTTCATGCTGCACGTGTCCGGAACCCATCTCGTCCGGGACGACGACACACCGGTACGCCTGCGGGGGGTGGGTCTCGGGGGATGGATGAACATGGAGAACTTCATCACCGGCTATCCGGCGAACGAGTCCTCCATGCGGCACGCCGTGCGCTCCGTCCTCGGGGACGACCGGGCGGAGCTGTTCTTCGACCGGCTGCTGACCTCGTTCTTCACCGAACGGGACGCCGCTCTGCTGGCCGGGCTGGGCGTCAACTGTGTGCGCATCCCGGTCAACTACCGCCACTGGGAGTCCGACGACCGCCCGATGGAGATCGACGGGCGCGGCTTCCGTCACCTCGACCGGGTGATCGGGCTGCTGGGCGAGCACGGCGTCTACAGCGTGATCGACCTGCACGCGCTGCCCGGCTCCCAGAACCAGCACTGGCATTCCGACAACCCGACCCACGTGGCCGCCTTCTGGCAGCACCGGCACTTCCAGGACCGGGCGGTGCACCTGTGGGAGGTCATCGCGGACCACTATCGCGACCATCCGTGGGTGGCGGGATACAACCCGGTCAACGAGCCGGGTGACCTGACCGGCAAGGTGATCGGGCCGTTCTACGACCGCTTGGTGAAGGCGATCAGAGCCGCCGATCCGGGCCACATCCTGTTCCTGGACGGCAACACCTACTCCACCGATTTCTCGATATTTCGGGAGGTATATGAGAACACGGTTTTTGTCCTCCATGACTACGCGCTGGCCGGGTTCGCCCACGGGGGCCCGTACCCGGGATACACGCGCGGCGAGTGGTGCGACAAGGACGAACTGGAGCGTACGTTCGCCAAACGCTCCCGCTTCCAGCGCGAGACCGGCACACCGCTGTGGGTGGGCGAGTTCGGCCCCGTCTACACCGGCGACCCGGCCGTGGACGCCCAGCGCTACCAGATCCTGCGCGACCAGCTCGACATCTACGACGGGCACGGGGCGGGCTGGTCGCTCTGGACGTACAAGGACGTGGGACTGCAGGGCCTGGTGCACGCGGCGGGAGCGTACCTGGACCGGTTCGGCCCCTTCATCGCCAAGAAGCGACGGCTCGGCGTGGACCGATGGGGCTCGACCATGGAGGAGTCGGCGGACGAACTGGCCCCGCTGCACACCCTGATCGAGACGGAGTCCCCCCACTGGGACCCGTACCCGTGGGGCGCCCGCTACCAGTCCGACGACCTGATCAGGCACATCCTCCTGGCCCAGGCGCTGCTGCCGGAGTACGCGGAGCTGTTCCGCGACCTCGGGGACGACGACCTGCTCGCGCTGGCCGACTCGTTCCTCCTGGAACGCTGCGTCCGCCGCGAACCCTTGCTCGACCTCCTGTCCACCAACCTCCAGCAGTAACGGAACCACCCGCGCGTCACCCGCTTCGCCTGCCGCTTATCGGCGAAGCGGGCAGCACGCATAGATGACACTATCTTGGTATCATCAAGTTATGCTCTACGGAACGCCGAAGCTGACCGCCGCCGATCTCCGTGTTCTCGAGGACATCGAGGAGATGCGGCACGACCTGCGCATACACCTCCGTCCGGAGGAGCAGTGGACCAAACAGCTGCGGCGCAGCCTCACCGCCAGGGCCATCGTCGGCTCGAACACCATCGAGGGTTATGCCGCCTCGGTCGACGACATGGAAGCGCTGATGGCCGGAGAAGCGCCATTGGAGACCAGCGACGTGACGCGGCGGGAGCTGGAGAACTACCAACGGGCGATGACCTACATCCAGGCGCTCTCCGATGCCGGCGCCGAGTTCCGCTACGACCTCGGGCTGCTGAACGGTCTGCACTTCATGATGCAGGAGCCGCACAGGAGAAAGCGGCCGGGCCGGCTCCGGCAGAGGCCGGTTTACATTACGAGCGTTGACGATCCGACCGTCGCCGCCTACACGGGGCCCGATCCCAGCGTGGTGGCCGGGCTGATGGAGGAGCTCGTCCGATGGCTCAACGAAGGCGACCTGGACGCGCCGGTCCATGTCCGGGCCTCGATGGCGCACCTGAATCTCGTCATGATCCACCCCTGGGCCGACGGGAACGGACGCATGTCGAGGGCGCTGTCCACGCTGGTGTTCGCCAGGGAGGCGCTGCTGCCGCCGGAGTTCTCCTCCATCGAGGAGTGGCTGGGCAGAGGGCAGAACACCTACTCCTACTACCAGGTTCTGCAGGAGGTGGGCGGCCGGGAGTGGAGTCCGCACCGGTCGGCGCACGGGTGGATCAGGTTCTGCCTGCGCGCTCACCATCTGATGGCCCAGCAGGCCAGGCGCAGGGTCGATCTGCTGAGCCGGGCGTGGTCCGCCCTGTCGGAGGCGGCCGTGACCGACGGGCTGGACGAGCGGGCCGTCTTCGCCCTCCTTCCCGCCTTCTGGACGTCGCGCGTACGGCGGACCGTGTACCAGCAGGACGCCGACCTCAGCCCGCAACAGGCCGTGCGGGACATTCGCGAGATGTGCCGGCTCGGCTGGCTGACACCGGAGGGGCAGGCGCGAGGCCGCTACTACGTCGCGGGGCCCGCCATGCGACCCGTCATGGAGGCGGTCAGGCAGTCGTCGCAGCCCTACGACGATCCCTACCGCCGCAGGTGACGCCGGCCAGGACGGGATAACGCCTTTTCGGTTTCGGGTGGGACCAAACCTTTCGGCTTCTCGGGGGCGTCCATAACGGGCGAGAGGAGGCGTCTTGGATCGCAATGACAGCTTCCGTGAGTTCGTCGCCGGCCATCAGCAAGCCCTGATGCGTACCGCGTACCTGCTCACGGGGGACGCCCACCAGGCCGAGGATCTGCTGCAGCACGTCCTGCTCAAGGTGCTCGGGCGCTGGGCGAGGCTCTCGCGCGTCGAGCATCCTGAGGCGTACGCGCGTAAGGCGCTGGTCAACCAGCACATCTCGTGGCGGCGGCGCCGGGTCAGGACGGAGCTCCCGACCGCCGACCCGCCGGAACGGCCGTACTCGAGCGAGGACTCGACCGTCGTCCGGCTCGTCATGCGCCAGGCGCTCATGCGGCTGCCGCCCCGGCAGCGGGCGGTGATCGTGCTGCGGTACTACGAGGACCGGACCGAACGTGAGACCGCGGAGCTCATGAACTGTTCGATCGGGACGGTGAAGAGCCAGGCGCACCAGGCCCTGGCCCGCCTGCGCACCCTGGCGCCCGAGCTCGCGCCGAAGCTCGCCGGGCTGGAGACCGAGGAGGCATTCCGATGACCTGGCTGCGGGACGTACTCGTCGATCTGGCCGACGACACGCCACAGGTGGACCTGGCCGAGCGGACGATCGCCCGGCGCGACCGCAGGAGGCGCACCACGATCTCGCTGCTCGCGGCGGCCATGGTCGTGGTCACCGCGCTGGGCGCGACCCTCGCCGTACGGCTGACGCCGCACGCCCCCGAACCCGCCACCTCCAAGGACGACCTGCCCGCGAGCGGGGTGGAACCGTTGAGCCACGCGTACAAGACCTTCTGTGAGCCGGCCGTCGGGAAGGCGCCGAAGGGCTGCCGGGACGGTGGCTGGCGGGTGGTCACCAGGAGCGGCAAGGCTTACTACCTGCGGGAGGCGCTGCCGAGCCTCGCGCCCGGCCGGACCGGTCTGCGGAACAGCCCGCTGGCGATCAGCCGGGACGGGAGCAAGATCGCTTACTACAGCCGGAAGGAACGCACCTTCCAGGTACGGGACCTGGCCTCGGGCGCGAAGACGACCGCTCCGGTGGAGGTGCCGGTGAAGTGGCTGGGCAGCATCTCGTGGCTGATGTTGTCGGACGACGGCCGGTTCGTGGCCTTCAGCAAGGTCCCGGACTTCAAGGACCCCGCGCTGCTCATCGACATGCGCGACCGGGTCGTCCGCCGGCTGCCGAACCGCTGGGTGCCCATCGGCCTGTCGCCGGACGGCGCCACGATCACGCTTGGGGAGTACTCGCCCAACTCGCAGCTGCACACGATCTCGAACCTGTGGCCGGCCACCTCGCCAGGCAACTCGACGTCGGTCATCCTGCCGAGGCGGTACGACTTCAGCCCGCTGGCTCCCGACGGGAAGACCGTGGCGGCGATCGAGAACCTCAGCACCGGGGAGAGGCCCTGCCGCCGTGGCGGTCTCGTGCTCCTCGACACGCTCACCGGCAAGAAGCGCAAGAGCACGGCCATCAGCGGTCTGGCCTCCGACGTCAGCCAGGTCTATCTGCGCACGTGGTTGAGCGAGGACGAGGTGACGGTGCTCACGACGTCCGTCCGGTGCAGGCCGGCTTCGGAGGTGCCGGACGACGAACCGGCGGTGATCGACGCACCGTACCGGACGATGAACACCTACGCGGTGAACGTCAGGAGCGGCAAGGCCAGGTGGCTGGCCGCGTACACCGCCCAGAGCGTCTTCGAGCTGGCCCTTCCCGGGCCTCCCGGGGCGATGTGACCGTGGGCCCGGCGCCGGGTGAGGTTGCCGTCATCAGCCGGCCATCACGCGGTGCGGGCCCGGCACGTCCTTGGGCTGCCGGATCACGCGGTACCAGCCCTTCGGCAGCGAGATCGCCGCGTGCTCCTCGTGCACGAGCCGGCCGCCGACCGGCAGGTGCAGGAACCCGCGGGACAGCGTGCCGGGGCCGGGGATGGCATGGGCGTGGCCTGTCCCCTCGCCGTAGGACAGCACCAGCCGCCCGCGAGCGTCCCTGGGCTGGGAGAGCGACACGACGGGCGCGGTCTCCTCGGGGATGGGCATGAGCAGGATGTCGCCCTGGCGGTACATCGACCAACTACTCCTTCGGATCGAGTGATGAT
Organism: Nonomuraea fuscirosea; assembly: GCF_035917475.1. NCBI lineage: Bacteria > Bacillati > Actinomycetota > Actinomycetes > Streptosporangiales > Streptosporangiaceae > Nonomuraea > Nonomuraea fuscirosea. Next base: position 8,468,852 of record NZ_CP109074.1, read on the forward strand.
CGAAAGTTAGCGGCCCGCACCGACAATTCCCGCCCGGCGGCGTGATCGGGAGTGCGGGAGTCACACGGTCAGTGGTGACGGGTCCGGGAAGCGGCGGCGTGGGCGGTCAGGGGACGGGTGCGCGCAGGGGCGGGGTTGCACGGTCAGCGGTGGCGGGCCCGGGAGGCGGCGGCGTGGGCGCGGTTGGCGCAGCGGGTCGAGCAGAACTGGCGCCGGCCCGGGCGGCTTCTGTCGACGAAGGCGTCCTGGCAGGGGCTTGCCGCGCACAGTCGCAGCCGGTCCCAGTCGCCCGCCGCGGCGAGGTCCAGCATTTCCGTCACCGCCCGCACCGTCAACCGCTGACCGAGGGTGGCGGCCGGGGGGCCGGCGAGCCGCAGGACCGGCGTGCCGGCCGACTCCGCCACGACCGCGCGCATCGGCGCCTCCTCCGCCCATCGCGCCAGGGCGCGCGCCCGCTGCGCCGGATCGCCGTCCAGGACCTCCCGCAACCGCGACCGCACGGCCCGCACCTCGTCCAGATCCACCGCGCCCACCGGACCAGCACCGGGATCGGGCTCCCTCGCCGTGCCCATCGACTCGGCATCGGGCTCGGAGCCGCCCGGCACACCCGCAGGATCGGCGTCGGGATCCGAGTCGCCCGATAGAGCTGCGGGGTCGGCGTCGGGGGCGGAGAGCGCCGGCACGCCTAGTTCCATGCAGAAGCGGCGTAGGGAGAGGACGTCCGGTAGGCGTTCTGGATCGTCCAGGTATTCGTCCCATGTGTTGGCCAGGTCGATCGCCACGAGGCCGGTCTCGGCGTACTGGCGCATTCGCTCTCCTCTTGCTAGCGTCAGGACTATGAACACTATAACCACTGACAGGCGTCCGGTCGTCCTCGACGCCCCGTCCAACCTCGGTCTGCGCCCGCCGGCCCCCGACGTCGTCCCCGGGTGCTACAAGGCCCCGTGGGCGCTGCGGGACGCCGGGCTCGTGCGCCGGCTCGGCGCGGACGACGCGGGCGCGCTCGTCCCGCCCCGCTACGTGGCCACCTGGAAGCCGGGCGACGGCGTGCGCAACGGGCCGGCCATCGCCGCCTACGCCCGCGCCCTGGCCGGCCGGGTGAGCGGCATCAGGCGGGACGGCGGGTTCCCCGTCCTGCTCGGCGGCGACTGCTCGATCCTGCTCGGCCCCGCGCTGGCGCTGCGTGAAGCCGGCCGGTACGGGCTGGCGTACCTGGACGCGCACGCCGACTTCCGCCACCTGGGCAACTCCCCGCACGTCGGCTCGGCGGCCGGCGAGGATCTGGCATTGGTCACCGGCCGGGGCGAGGACTACCTGACCGACATCGGCGGGCTGCGGCCGTACGTCAGGGACGAGGACGTGATCGTGCTGGGTGTGCGGGACGAGGAGGACCTGCGGGACATCGCGGACAGCGGGCTGGCCTACGTCCCCGGAAGCCCCGGCGGCGACCTGGCGATCGAGCGCGCCACGCAGGTGCTCGGCCGTGACGAGCTCGACGGGTTCTGGATCCACGTGGACGCGGATGTGCTCGACCCGTCCATACTGCCGGCCGTCGACTCCCCCACCCCGGGCGGGCTCGACGCCGCCCAGCTCACCGAGCTGCTGCGCGGGCTGCTGGCGCTGCCCGGAGCCGCCGGGCTGGAGGTGACGATCCTGGACCCCGACCTGGACGAGGACGGCGGTCAGGCCGCGCTGCTGGCCGACATCCTGGTCGCCGCACTGACCGGAACCGGAAAGTGAAGCAGCACGTGCCGGTTCGCGACCAAGGCGGGCACGTACGGGTTCGTGACTAAGGCAGCACGTACGGGTTCGTGCTGGAGTGGCCGGCCGCGTTGGTGGCCGTGACCGGGGTCCAGGGGGCCGCGGGCGTGTAGGGGGCCCAGGCCGATTCGAGCCGGTCCCGTCCGTACCACTCCTGCCGCACCGCCACCCCCGCGAAGCTCAGCGTCCCCCCGCGCAGGTTGTGGCCCTCGACGAGGACACCGGGCCGCCCGCCGAGCTCCTTCCGGTACGCGTTCACGATGATCGGCTGCTGCCACCCGGCCGCGATGTCGTCGGCCAGCGACGGCGTGTCATAGCGGGACTGGCAGGTGAAGAACGGGTCCCACCCGTACGAGATGACCTTCGCGGCGTGCGGCCCCGCCGCCATGACCTGGAGGTCGAGCCGGCTCTTCGTGGTCCGCCCGCGCGGCGGCAGCGGGTCGAGCCGCCCGCACTCCCCGGGGGCGGGCGTGGGTTCGAAGCCCTCCACGTTCACCCAGAGCTCCACCCCGTCCGGCACCCGCCGCGCCGCCGCCCCGACGTAGTCGCCGGTGGAGCCGTGGTACGCCTCCGCGTTGCTCACCTCGCCCACGACCGGCACCAGCCGGGGCGCGACCTCGGCCCCGGCCTCGTGCGGCGCGTACACCGGCACCTTGCCGGTGCCCCGCCCGTCCTGCACCGCGACCGCCATGGGCAGGCCGGCGCGGGTCGCCGCGATGTCCGCCAGCCCCTCCCCCGCCTGCGCGGGCGGGAAGCCGCGCCCCTTTCGCGCGTCGATGTACGGGCTGACCACCAGCTTCTTCCCCGGCAACGCGGCGGCGACCACCTTGTGCTGGGCCGCGTACAGCTCGATGATCGGATCGCGGCCGGACCGCGACCGCATGGCCAGCTCGAACGACTGGTACATCCCGCCGAAGGCGCTCAGCCCGCCGAACCGCCGCCCGTAGTCGGCCAGCACCCGCGCGGTGAAGGCGTTGAGCGCGGCGAGATGGCCGAGGTCGGGCTCCCACGGCTTGCCCGCCCGCTGCGGCGCGGCGGGCAGCCCGGGGAAGACCGTCATCCCGTACGCGCTCGCCTCACGCATCAGGTGGCCGAGCCCGTCGCCGTCGGTGGAGATCAGGACGAGGTCGTGCTCGGCGTCGGAGCAGGACCCGGCCAGCGAGAGCCGGTAGACGACCCGGTCGCCGGTCTCGAACCGCCGGTCGATCCCGGGGCAGCGGAGCAGGCCAGGCCCGAACTCCTCGCTGCTCGCGTACGAGTAGACCTGGCGGATCCGCTTGCCGGGCACCTCGGCGCACGGCCGGCCGTCGAGGAGGCAGCCGTCGAAGTCGGGGTCCTGACCGGCGGCGAACCGGGGGCCGAAGGTGATCAGCGTGTCGCCGCCGATGGCATGGACGGCCTCGACCATGCGCCGCGTGACGCACAGGTCGGCGCGCGGCATCACCCAGTAGCCGGTCACCGCGTAGGGGGCCATGACGCGGGTGTCGCGGGCCGGGCACTCCTCCTCCGGCTCGACGTCGCGGGGGATGACCATGCCCGCCACGAAGGCGACCGCCACGACGAGCCACAGGATCCGCTGCACCCACGCCCCTTCCACGCCCCACCCAGCCTACGCATCGCACCCCCGGTGCGGGCCGCCCCGAGGTGATCGCGGACAATGACGGGAGGGGGTGGGACAGCATGCGTATCGACCTCAGCGGCAAGACCGCGCTGGTCACCGGCTCGACCCAGGGCATCGGGGCGGCCATCGCCACGGGGCTGGCCGGGGCCGGAGCCCGGGTGGGGATCAACGGCCGCAGCGAGCGGTCGGTGGCGGCGGCGATCGAGCGGATCACCGGCGATCTGAAGGGCGAGGGGCCGGGCGCCGACCTGGTCGCCGCTCCCGGCGACGTCTCCTCGGACGAGGGCTGCGAGCAGGTGCTGGGCACGCTGCCGCAGGTGGACATCCTGGTCAACAACCTGGGCATCTTCGAGGCCAAGCCGCCGCTGGAGATCAGCGACGCCGAGTGGCGCCGTTTCTTCGAGGTCAACGTGCTGGCCGCGGTCCGCCTGACCCGCGCGTACCTGCCGGCGATGCGCGAGCGCGGCTGGGGCCGGATCCAATACATCGCCAGCGACTCGGCGATCGTCACGCCCGCCGAGATGATCCACTACGGCATGTCGAAGACGGCGCTGCTGGCGGTCTCCAGGGGCTTCGCCAAGGAGGCGGCGGGCAGCGGGGTCACGGTCAACTCGGTGATCGCGGGGCCGACGCACACGGGCGGCGTGGAGGAGTTCGTCTACCAGCTCGTGGACGAGCAGTTGCCCTGGGAGGAGGCGCAGCGGGAGTTCATGCGGCTGCATCGGCCGCAGTCGCTGATCCAGCGGCTGATCGAGCCCGAGGAGATCGCGAACATGGTGGTCTACCTCAGCTCGGCGCTCGCCTCCGCGACGACGGGCGGCGCGGTGCGGGTGGACGGCGGTTACGTGGACGCGATCCTGCCGTAGGTCGCGCTCCCCTGCGAAGGCGACTGGGCTCCCCGGAAAGGGATGCTCCGGCGTCTGAGCTCCCTCGGAGCGATTGCGTCTGGGGATGTGACGTCGGGTCGGGCGGTCAGCGGCGGTCGAGGCCGGACAGCTGCCAGGCCAGGCGGCGGCGTACGACGGGGAGGCGGCCGGCGAAGCGCAGCACCGCGTTGCGCAGCGGACGCAGGGCGGCGTTCGCGGTGGCCAGCGAGGTCAGCCGGCTCGCCAGCCCGACGACCTTCTCCGCCACCGGCCGGCGCGCGCCCGCGTAGGCGTCGAGCAGGGAGTCGGGGCCGCCCGCCAGCACCCCGGCCAGCGCCTCGCCCAGCTTCACCGCGTCCTCGACGCCGAGGTTCATGCCCTGCCCGCCGGCCGGCGAGTGCACGTGCGCCGCGTCCCCGGCGAGCAGGACCCGCCCGTGCCGGTAGGTGTCGGCGATCCGGTGGTGCACCCGGAAGCGGGAGCCCCAGAGGACCTCCTTCACCACGGCGGGCTCGGCCTCGGGCCCGCGCGTGTCGAGCAGGCGCTGCACGAACGCCGCGTCGGGCTCGCGCGGGGCCTCGTCGACGGTGGCCACGATCCGGTGCAGCCCGTCGGGCAGCGGGGCGACGACCACCAGGCCGTCGGGCGAGAAGTACAGGATGACCTCGCCGTCCGGCACCCCGCCGCTCAGCCGCACGTCGGCCAGGGTGAACGACTCGGCGTACGTGCCGCCGCCGAAGCCGATGCCGGACTGCTCGCGCACGAGGCTGTGCATCCCGTCGGCCCCCACCAGGTAGGAGGCGCGCAGGGTGCGGCCGTCGCCGAAGGTGGCGGTGACGCCGGAGCCGTCCTGCTCGATCGCGGTCACCTGGACCGGCCGCAGCACCTTCCCGCCCAGCTCCTCCAGCCGGGCCAGCAGGAACGCCTCGGTGTCCGCCTGGGAGATCATCAGCGTGTACGGGTACCGCGTCGGCAGCCCCTCGAAGGGCACCGGCACCAGCAGCCGGTCGCGGTCGCGGATGGTGAAGCGCGGCGTGTGCACCCCGCGCGCGTCCAGGGCCCGGCTGACCCCGTACGGCTCCAGCAGCTCCAGCGTGCGCGGGTGCACGACGGCGGCCCTGGAGGTGTTCGCGCCCTCGGCCTGCCCGTCCACGATGACGACGTCGTGGCCGAGCTGGGTGAGGACGACGGCGGCGGTGAGCCCGACGGGGCCGGCGCCGACGACGAGCACGTCTGTGGCGATCATGATTCCTCCTCGGATAGGCCAACATCTGTTGGCCAACACATGTTGACGATAACCGCGGGCGCCCAGAGATGTCAACGCATGTTGGCCAACAGGCGCTGACTCGACCGCCGCCCTCAGGCCCGCCCTATGCCGTCATGTCGCGAAATATCCCCCACCGACCGCGATGACCTGGCCGTGGGCCGCCACGGCGATAGCCGATGCCGTTCACGGCCTCCCCCACCTTGACAATGACGGAAAACATCTGTCACTCCGCCATCAAATGCACCAGAACAAAGCTTTGCACGCACCTGGAAGTCATGTTAGAAGGGAGGGAAGCAGAGAGGACCGGGCACCGTGACGGTGATTCTCGACGGCATCTCCGTGCGCCGGCACGGGGAGACCTGGCTGGACGACGTCAATCTCGAATTAGCTCCAGGAATGACCACCGTCATCGGCCCGATGATGGCGGGAAAGACGACGCTGATGCGCGTCGCAGCAGGTTTGCTGGCCCCGGAAACAGGCCGGGTGACGGTCAACGGAAAAGACGTCACCGGAATATCGGTGCGAAAAAGATCGGTCGCCTTCGTCTATCAGCAATTCATCAATTACCCGTCGCTGACCGTCTACGAGAACATCGCCTCCCCGCTCCGCCTGGACTCCCGCTTCCGCCGCGACGGCGTCGAACGCCGGGTGCGCGAGGTGGCCGAGCTCATGGGCCTCGCCGAGCTGCTGGGGCGCAGGCCGGCGGAGTTGTCCGGCGGGCAGCAGCAGCGCACCGCCATCGCCCGCGCCCTGGCCCGCCCCGTGGACCTGCTGCTGCTGGACGAGCCGCTGGCCAACCTGGACTTCAAGCTGCGCGAGCAGTTGCGCGCCGACCTGAAGGCCATGTTCGCCGATTCCGGCGGCGTCGTGCTCTGGTCCACCGCCGACCCGAACGAGGCGCTGACGTTCGCCGCGCCGACCGTGGTGCTGGGCGAGGGCAGGGTCCGGCACGTCGGGGACGTCGCCGACATGTACGCCCACCCGCCCACGCTGGCCGTGGCGGCCACGCTCAGCGATCCCCCGCTCAACCTGCTGCCGGGCGTCGTCCGCGACGGCCGCATCGAGGTGCTCGGCGCCTCCTTCCCCGCGCCCCGTGCGCGCGCCACCGGCCACGGGGTCGTCCTCGGCGTACGCCCCCACCAGGTCACGATCGGCCGGGCCCCCGACACCGCCGGCCCCGCCGCGCTGGAGCTGCCGGCCGAGATCAGGCTGGCCGAGGTGACCGGCAGCGCGACCTTCCTGCACCTGCTCCTCCAGGACGGCCACCATCTGGTCGCCCACCTGCCGGGCACCCAGCTGTTCGCCCCCGGCGAGACCACGCTCGCGTACGTGGACCCAGCCCACGTCTTCGTCTTCGCCGAGCAGGACGGCGGCCGGCTGCTCGGCACCAGCGCCGCGGAGGTGGACCTGCATGGCTGACATCCGGCTGGAGGGCGTCGGCCACAGCTACGACGGCGGCCGGACGTGGGCGCTGAAACCGATGACCTGGACCTGGCGCGGCGCCAGGGCGTACGCGCTGCTCGGCCCCAGCGGCTGCGGCAAGACCACACTCCTGAACATCATCTCCGGCCTGCTCACCCCCACGGTCGGCCGGATCTGGTTCGACGACCGCGAGGTCACCGGCGTGCCCACCGCGGGCCGCAACATCGCGCAGGTCTTCCAGTTCCCCGTCCTGTACGAGGAGATGTCGGTCTACGACAACCTCGCCTTCCCGCTGCGCAACCGCAAGGTGCCCAGGCAGGAGATCGATCGCCGCGTCCGCCAGGTGTCGGCGCTGCTCGGCCTGGACGAGGTGCTGCGCCGCCGCTCGCGCCGGCTCGACCCGGGCCGGCAGCAGATCGTCAGCCTGGGCCGCGGCCTGGTGCGTCCCGAGGTGGCCGCGGTCCTGCTGGACGAGCCGCTCACCGTGGTGGATCCGGCGCTGAAGTGGACGCTGCGCAGCAAGCTGAAGGAGATCCACCGCGACACCGGCCACACGCTGGTCTACGTCACGCACGACCAGACGGAGGCGCTGACGTTCGCCGACGAGGTGGTGGTGCTCAACGACGGGGCGATCGTGCAGACGGGCGAGCCGGCGGAGCTGTTCCTGTCTCCGGCGCACGAGTTCGTGGGCCACTTCATCGGCTCCCCCGGCATGAACATGCTGCCCGCCGAGGTGACCGGCGACGTCGTCCGCGTCGGCAGGAGCACGGCGGGCGCGGTCAGGGACGGCCTGCCTCCTGGCCCGGTGCGGATCGGGGTGCGCCCGGAGTTCGTCCGGATCACCGGCGAGCGTACCTCTCCCGGGGTGCCGGCCCGGGTGACGGGGACCGACCGGATGGGCGCGTACGACCTGGTCCACACCAGAGTCGGCGAGCATCAGGTGATCGCCAAGACCGGGGCGGGCTCGTCCTACGAGCCGGGCGCGCTCGCGTTCCTGCACTTCCCCGCCGAGCGCACGTTCCTGTTCAGGGACCAGGTCAGGTGCGGCTCGCTCGCGCCCCTGAACGGAAGGGGCGAGGAGTGAGCGAGCAGAGCACGGGCGCCGTCCAGGCGGACGAGCCGCGTCCCGCGCTGAAGCGCAAGGACAACCGGGCCTGGTGGCTGGTCCTGCCGGTCGTCGTGTCGGTGGCGTTCACGGCGGTGATCCCGCTGATGACCGTGGTCAACTTCTCGGTGCAGGACGTCTTCAGCCCGGTCGACCGGGTCTTCGTCGGCCTGGAGTGGTTCCGCTCGATCTCCAGGGACCCCGAGGTGCGCGCGGCGCTGGTGCGCACGCTGCTGTTCTCGGCGCAGGTGCTGCTGCTGGAGATCCCGCTGGGCGTGGCGCTGGCGGTGGTGATGCCGCGCCGCGGCCTCGGGGTGTCGGTGGCGCTGGTGCTGGTCGCGTTGCCGCTGCTCATCCCGTGGAACGTGGTGGGCACGATCTGGCAGATCTTCGCCCGCGGCGACATCGGGCTCGGCGGCTGGACGATCAACAACGTGCTGGGCGTCAACTTCAACTACACGCTGGACTCCACGGACGCCTGGATCACGGTCCTGCTCATGGACGTGTGGCACTGGACGCCGCTGGTGGCGCTGCTGGCGTACGCGGGGCTGCGCTCGATCCCCGAGCCGTACTTCCAGGCCGCGCAGATCGACGCCGCCTCGGCGTGGGCCACGTTCCGGCACATCCAGCTGCCCAGGCTGCGCGGCGTGCTGACGATCGCGGTCCTGCTCCGGTTCATGGACAGCTTCATGATCTACACCGAGCCGTTCGTGGTGACCGGGGGTGGGCCGGGCAACGCGACCTCGTTCCTCAGCATCCTGCTGTCGAAGATCGCGGTCGGCCAGTTCGACGTGGGGCCGGCGGCGGCGTTCTCACTGCTCTACTTCCTGCTCGTGCAGATCCTCTGTTACGTCTTCTTCACCGTGCTCACCAGGTCGGGGAGGTGAGGACCATGACCAGGACCACCGGCCGGCGGCTGCCCTGGGCGCGCACGGTCTTCTGGCTCTACGTGGCCACGCTCATGTTGCCGCTGCTGTGGATGTTCGGCATGTCGATCCGCCCGAACGAGGACATCCTCGGCAGCTTCTCGCTCGTCCCGCAGCGCGTGACGTTCGACAACTACGCCACCTTCTTCACCGACTCCTCGTGGTATTCGAGCTATCTGAACTCCATCGTCTACACCTCGTTGAACGCGGTGATGTCGCTCATCGTGGCGTTGCCCGCGGCCTACGCTTTCTCGCGTTTCCGGTTCGCCGGGGACAAGCATCTGTTCTTCTGGCTGCTGACCAATCGCATGGCTCCACCCGCGGTTTTCCTGCTGCCGTTCTTCCAGATTTATCAGAGCGTCGGCCTGTTTGACACGCATCTCGGCGTGGCCATCGCGCACATGCTCTTCAACGTGCCGCTGGCGGTGTGGATCCTGGAAGGATTCATGTCCGGCATTCCCCGGGAAATAGACGAGACCGCGGCGATCGACGGCTATTCGCTGCCGCGTTTCTTCGTCAGGATATTCCTGCCGATGATCCGGTCCGCGATCGGCGTGACCGCGTTCTTCTGCTTCATGTTCAGCTGGGTCGAGCTGCTGATCGCCAGGACGATCACCTCGGTGAACGCGAAGCCGATCGCCGCGACGATGACGCGGACGGTGAGCGCGGCGGGCGTGGACTGGGGCCTGCTCGCGGCGGCGGGAGTGCTGACGATCGTGCCCGGCGCGATCGTGATCTGGTTCGTGCGCAACTACATCGCCAAGGGCTTCGCCCTGGGAAGGGTCTAGCCGTGCTCGACTGGATGGTCTGGACCGTCCCCACCGCCCTGGTGTTCGCCGGGCTGGTCGTGCTGCTGGCCGCGATGGCGGTCTGGGGCCGGATCTCCCCTCCCGTGGCCAGGCGGGGCTTCCTTCGGATCGAGACCGACCGGGGCGACCGGCTCTACATCGGGTTGATCAGCGCGGCCGTCGTCCTGGCCGGCTGGATCGCCGTCACCGACCTGTCCATGTGGCTCGCGCTCGGCTGCGCGCTGCTGGTGGCGCTCGTGATCGGCAGGTGGGGCTGACAGGTATTCGGGGCTGACAGGCATGTGAGGCCGACAGAAGAGGAGCGGAACGATGAGGCATCGGGCAGGCAGGTCCGCGGCCGCAGGTCTGACAGTGCTCGTCCTGTTAGCGGCAGGCTGCACCCAGGGCGCGGACAAGCCCACCAGCGACTTCAAGGAGGCCGACGGCAGGGCCGCGGCCCAGAGATGGGTGACGGAGCAGTTCACCCCGAGCACGCTGTCCAAGGAGCAGCAGCTCGCGGAGATGGACTGGTTCATCAAGGCCGCGGCGCCGTACCGGGGCATGCAGATCAACGTCGTCTCCGAGACGATCACCACGCACGAGTACGAGTCGCAGCAGCTCGCCAAGGCGTTCGCCGAGATCACCGGGATCAAGATCAAGCACGACCTGATCCAGGAGGGCGACGTCGTCGAGAAGCTGCAGACGCAGATCCAGGGCGACCAGAACATCTACGACGCCTACGTCAACGACTCCGACCTGATCGGCACCCACTCGCGCGGCGACTACGTGGTGCCGCTGTCGGACTACATGGCCGGGGAGGGCAAGAACGTCACCTCCCCCACGCTCGACCTGGACGACTTCATCGGGATCAGCTTCACCACCGGCCCGGACAAGAAGATCTACCAGCTCCCCGACCAGCAGTTCGCGAACCTCTACTGGTTCCGCTACGACTGGTTCACCGACCCGGAGATCAAGAAGCAGTTCAAGGCCGCGTACGGCTACGACCTCGGCGTCCCGGTCAACTGGGCGGCCTACGAGGACATCGCCGAGTTCTTCACCACCAAGGTCAACGGCGACGGCACCATCGACGGCAAGAAGGTCTACGGCCACATGGACTACGGCCGCAAGGACCCGTCGCTGGGCTGGCGCTTCACCGACGCCTGGCTGTCCATGGCGGGCAACGGCGACCCCGGCATCCCCAACGGACTGCCGGTGGACGACTGGGGCATCAGGGTGGAGAACTGCCGCCCGGTCGGCTCCTCGGTGACCCGCGGCGGCGACACCAACGGCCCGGCCGCGGTCTACGCGCTCACCAAGTACGTGGACTGGCTGAAGAAGTACGCGCCCAGGGAGGCCGCGGGCATGAACTTCAGCGAGGCGGGCCCCGTCCCCGCCCAGGGCGCCGTCGCCCAGCAGATCTTCTGGTACACCTCGTTCACCGCCGACATGACCAAGGAGGGGCTGCCGGTCGTCAACGGCGACGGCACGCCCAAGTGGCGCATCGCGCCGAGCCCGCACGGCGCGTACTGGAAGGACGGCAACAAGCTGGGCTACCAGGACGCCGGCTCGTGGACGCTGCTGAAGAACACCCCGCAGGACCGCAGGGCCGCGGCCTGGCTGTACGCGCAGTTCGTCACGTCGAAGACGGTCTCGCTGAAGAAGTCGATCACCGGCCTGACCTTCATCCGCGAGTCGGACATCAAGAGCGACTACTTCGCCGACAATGCCGAGAAGTACGGCGGCCTGATCGAGTTCTACGGCTCGCCGGCCCGCGTGCAGTGGACGCCGACCGGCACGAACGTGCCCGACTACCCGAAGCTGGCGCAGCTGTGGTGGCAGAACGTGGCCACCGCCGTGACCGGTGAGACCACGCCGCAGCAGTCGATGGACAACCTGGCCAAGCAGCAGGACGACATCCTGGCCCGCCTGGAGCGCCTGTCGCGCGAGCGGCAGGGGTACGGCGGCCAGTGCGCGCCCAAGCTCAACCAGGAGCGCCCCGCCCAGTACTGGTTCGACCAGCCGGGCGCGCCCGCGCCGAAGCTGGCCGACGAGCGCGGCAAGCCGGAGACGGTCGACTACGACAAGCTGATCGCCACCTGGAAGCAGGGGAACTGAGCGGACGACCGCCGCCCGTGGCAGGAACGGGCGGCGGTCAGCCCTTCAGGTGCTCGCCCAGCCAGTCGAAGGCCCGCTCCTGCATGGGCACGTCGAAGCTGTGCGGCACGTCGGCGAAGACCGCCGCGTAGGCGTCTGGAGCCTGCGCGTACCGGTCGCCGATGATGGTGTGGGCGCGGCGCATGCCGTCCTCGGGGAAGAGCTCGTCGCGGATGGCGTACTGGACCATGAGCGGCCGGGGGGCGCGCGCGGCAGCCAGGTCGGGGTAGTCGCCGAGCCGCGGCAGGCCGGGCGGCCACAACATCCAGGTGTGCTTCTCGACGTGCCCGCCGAGCATGTCCCGGAAGCAGGACATCATCGCGGCGATCACGACCGCTCTGATGCCGGGGTCGAACGCGCCGAGCAGCGCGGCCCTCAGCCCGCCGCCCGACAGGCCCGCGCAGCCGACCACGCTCACGTCGGGCCGCGAGCGCAGGTAGGCCGCCGCCGCGAGGTCCTCGCCCGCGACGACGCCGGTGAACGAGGTGCCGAGCGCCGCGCAGTGCTTGGCCACGACGTGCTCGTGCTCCCTGGCGGCCCGGTCGTAGCGGTCGGCCTCGCTGAGCGGCCCGTCCGGGACGTCCAGCGGGAAGCGGCGGCTGCCCCACACGAACACGTCGTGGGCCAGCACCGCGAATCCGCGCCGGGCCAGCTCGCCGGCGAAGGCGCGCCCGCCGTAGATCTCCTCCCGCAGCCGCCGCACCTCGGGCGACGGCCCCTCGGGCCCGTCCGCGATCTTCTCCTTGCCGGCCCACTTCATCCCCGCGTGGCAGTGCAGCGCCACCACGCCGGGCAGCGGGCCACTCGCGCCGGCCGGCTTGAGCAGGTACGCGCGGGTGCGCGGCCCGAAGCCCACCGACCACGAGAGCTCCTCGCCGTCCAGGCCGTCCGCGGTCCAGGTGCGCTCGACCCGCACGTCGGCCGCCACGAGGTCGAGCACCCCGGCGGCCTCGCGCGCCGCCGCGGCCAGCTCCGGCCCCGGCAGGCTGGGATAGAGGCCGAGCTGCGTGCGCGCGACCCCTTCCAGCTCAGCGAACACGCGTACCGCCGTCCGTGAGGTGCACGGGAGCCCCGGTCCGGGCGGAGACGTTGGCCGCGTGGCCGGTCAGCACGCTGCGGATGCCGTCGCGGTAGCCGGCCTGCCGGGCCAGCGGGTCGCCGTCGGGGCCGCGGAAGACGTCGTTCAGCAGCAGCCGGTCGCCGCCGCCGTGCCCGCCGGCCCCGGTCTCGATGGGCACCTCCTCCGGCTCGCTCCAGTGCCGGCGCAGCATGAGCCGCTCCGAGGAGCCGGTCGCGTGCTCCTTGGCGGCCGCGCTCGGGTCGATGGCGGCGTGCTGGGGCGTCCACTCCCGCTCCACCACGTCCAGCTCCAGCCGCCCGGCCGTGCCGTTGAAGGCCACCCGGTAGCCCTCCCACGGGGAGTGGGCGTGCAGGGAGTAGGTCATGACGGCGCGGTTGGCGTAGCGGACCATCACCGACATGTTGTCGTCGATGTCGATGCCCTCGCCGAAGACGTCCTGGTCGCGGACGTAGCCGTCCTCGTGCTCGGCCTCCAGATAGAGGCGCCGCAGCCGCTCGTCCTTGGAGATGTCCAGCAGGTACGGGTCCGTGCCCAGCCCCGGCGCGCCCTGGGCCCGCTCCGGACGCTCGCCCAGACCGCGCTTCCTGGCGTTGTCGGCGCCGTAGAAACGCAGCCCGGTCTGCGCGAAGACCATCTCCGGCGCCGAGCCGAGCCACCAGTTCATCAGGTCGAAGTGGTGGGTGGACTTGTGCACCAGCAGCCCGCCGGAGTTGGCCCGGCCGCGGTGCCAGCGGCGGAAGTAGTCGGCGCCGTGGATGGTGTCCAGCATCCACTCGAAGTGCACCGAGGTCACCTCGCCGATCGCGCCCTCCATCAGCAGACGGCGCACGGCGGAGTTGCGCGGCGAGTAACGGTAGTTGAAGGTCACGATCAGCCTGCCGGAGCTGCGCTCGGCGGCCGCGGCGATGGCCGCGCAACCGTCGGCGTCGATCGTGAGCGGCTTCTCCACGATGACATCACGCCCGGCGTCGAGCGCCGCGCACACGTACGTGGCGTGCGTGGCGTCGACGGTGGTGACGATGACCGCGTCGGCGAGCTCGAGCGCCTTGCCGAACTCCGCGGGCGCGAAGCGCGGCACCTCATGACCGATCCGCTCGGCGTAGTAGTCCATGCGGGTTCGGTTCACGTCGCACAGGGCGACGATGGTGCCGGCGTCGCGCCACTCCCCGAGCAGCGCGTCGACGTACATCTGCGCGCGGTGCCCGAGCCCGACGAACGCGTACCTCATGCTTCTCCTATCAACCGGCGATGGAGGCGTTGGCCTCCGTGATGAACTTCTGCGCGGCGTCGTCGGGGGTCATCCGGCCGAACATGACCTCCTCGGAGTAGCGCGTGAGGATGTCCTCCATGGCGCTGGCGCCCTTCGGCGGCGCGGCGGGCGGGTCGGTGAGCTCGCCCTTGGCCTCGTCGAGGAAGGCCAGCGTCTTCTTGTCGGCGTCCGGCAGCTTGTCCTTGACCGCCGCGAGCACCTTGGAGCTGGCGGGCAGGCCGCGGTCGCTCAGGATGATCGCGCCCGCCTCGGGGTCGTTGATCATGTAGTCGATGAACTTGGCCGCCTCGGCGGCGTGCTCGGACTTGGACGAGGCGCTGTAGAACATGGCCGGCTGCAGGAACATGCCGCCGGAGGTGGCACCCTTGATCTTCGGCATCCGCAGCAGGTCGAGCTCCGAGCCCGAGGCCTTGGCCGCCGCGCCGAGCTGGTTGCTCCACCACATGCCCATCGCGCCGGTGTTGGTGCCGAGCAGCGACTGGTCGATGCTGGTGGCGCCGATCTCGGAGCTCTTGGCCGCGTCGGGCGCGCCCTTGCCCTTGATCAGGTTCTGCATGATCGACCACCATTCCTTGATGGTCTCCGGCGTCAGGCCGAGCTTGTTGCCCGCGTAGAACTGCTCGCCCTTCTGCGTGGCGTAGATCTGCAGGTAGGCCGGGTTCCAGCTGAGCTGCGTGCCGGTGATCTTGCCGCCGCTGCCGGAGGTGACCTTGTTGGACAGGGCGATGTAGTCGTCCCAGGTCCACTGCTTGTCGTCGGGCAGCTCCGCCTTGGCCTGCTCGACCAGCGACTTGTTGACCAGCAGCGAGAAGGCGTTGACGCCGGTGGGGATGGCGAACTGCTTGCCGTCGATGGCGCCGGTGGTCAGCACCTTCGCGTCGACGTCGGCGGTGTTGACCTTGCTGGCCAGGTCGGCCAGGGTGCCGCGCTCGGCGTACTCGCGCAGGCCGCGGATCTCCAGGCTCATGACGTCCGGCGCGTCACTGCCGGCGACCTTCGTGGACAGCGTCTCGTAGTAGCTGGCCCAGTCCGAGAACTCGCCCTCGACGTCGATCGTCGGGTTCTTCGCCTCGAACTTCTTGATGGCCTCCTCGGTCATCTTCTGCCGCGCGTCGCTGCCCCAGTAGGAGAAGCGCAGCTTGATCTTGCCGTCGGCGGTCTCGCCGCCGCCGCCACCGCCGCTGCCGCAGGCCGCGGTGACCGCCAGCACAGCGGTGGCGAGCAGGGCCGCCGACCACATCTTCTTGCCAGAGCTCACGGCTCTACCTCCTAGGGGGATGTTCTCTGTTGGGGGGTGGACGAACTACTTCAGGCCCGTGGTCGCCACACCACGGATCAGGTATTTCTGGCCTGCCAGGAAGAACCCGAAGATGGGGCCGAGCGCGATGATCGACATGGCGAACATCGGGCCCCACGACGAGTCGCTGCTGGCGTCCAGGAACGTGCGCAACGCTACCGGTACGGTGAAATTATCGGGATTGTTGAGATACAGCAGCTGGCTGAGGAAGTCGTTCCACGTCCAGATGAACGTGAAGATCGCCGTGGTGGCCAGCGCCGGCATGCACAGCGGCATGACGACCCTGATGAAGATGCGCCAGTAGCCGGCGCCGTCGATCTCCGCCGCCTCGTCCAGCTCCCGCGGCAGCGTGCGGATGAACTGCACCATGAGGAAGATGAAGAACGCGTCGGTGGCCAGGATCTTGGGCATGACCAGCGGCCAGATCGTGTTGATCAGGTCGAGCTTCGAGAACATGATGTACTGCGGCACGATCGTCACGTGGTACGGCAGCATGATCGTACCGAGCATGATCGCGAACCAGAGCTTCTTCAGCGGGAAGTTCAGCCGGGCGAAGGCGTAGGCCGCCAGCGAGCAGGCCACCAGGTTCGCCACCACCGACAGCACGGTGATCACCGCGGAGTTCCACAGGTAGTAGCCGAAGGGGTGCTTGAGCGCGTACCAGCCCTCGGTGTAGTTCTCGGTCGTGACCTGGCTCGGCCACAGTCCCGGCTCACGGAAGATGAGCTCTTCCGGCTTGAGCGAACTGGAGATCATCCAGAGCAGCGGATAGAGCATGACCAGGCCGAAGCCGATCAGCAGAATGTGCTTGACCACGGGTCCGCCGTTGAGCGGGCGGAACAGCACCGGGATCGGCCTACTTCGTGTCGCCATAGAAGACCCAATACTTGGAAGCGAGGAAGTTCACCCCGGTCAGCCCGGCGATGATCAGCAGCAGGACCCAGGCCATCGCGGCGGCGTAGCCCATGTCGTAGTTCTTGAACCCCTGGAGATAGAGGTAGAGCGTGTAGAACAGGGTGGAGTCGGCCGGGCCGCCCCTGCCGCCGCTCACGATGAACGCCTGGGTGAACGACTGGAACGACTTGATGAGCTCCAGCACGAGGTTGAAGAAGATGATCGGTGTCAGCAGCGGCAGCGTGATGGAGCGGAACTGGCGCAGCGCGCCGGCCCCGTCCACGGCGGCGGCCTCGTAGTAGCTGCTGGGGATCTGCCGCAGCCCGGCCAGGAAGATGATCATCGGCGCGCCGAACGTCCACACGTGCAGGAGGATCAGCGTGCCCAGCGCGTAGTCCGGGTGACCCACCCAGCCAGTCCCCTGGATGCCGAAGACCGACAGCACCGCGTTGACCAGGCCGTCGGCGCCGAAGACCTTGCGCCACAGGATCGCGATCGCGACGCTGCCGCCGAGCAGCGAGGGCAGGTAGAAGATCGAGCGGTAGATGGGCAGTCCGCGCAGCCCGCGGTCGAGCACCAGGGCCAGCGCGAGGGCGAAGGCCAGCTGCAGCGGCACCGAGACGATCACGTAGATCGTGGTCACCTGGAGCGAGTTCAGGAACCGCGGATCCTCGGTGAACATCTTGGTGTAGTTGTCGAGCCCGACCCACTTGGCCTCCTCCAGGAGGCTGTAGTCGGTGAACGACAGGTAGAGCGAGGCGAAGATCGGGCCGATCGTGATGACGAGCAGGCCGACGAACCAGGGCGCCAGGAAGAGATAGGCGGCCCGTGCCTCACGGCGGGACCGTTGCGTGGATCGGTGGCCGCCACCTGCCGGCCCGCTCGCCACCGAAACTTCAGTCATCACGGACCTTCCGGCAATAAGCGAATGGATAGCGCTTTCCTATAGCTGGCAGGAAAGTTCCGTCAACCCTTTGCAGACGTTACATAGCCGTTACCGATATATCGCGACCGCGTTTCCCCTGCTAGCACGCCTGTCCCGCCAATAAGTCAGATGAGTTACGATCCGATTTAGTACAACCGTTTGCAGAGCCCGCTATCGTGGAGCCGCGGTGGAGTCCCTGATGACGAGGCGGGTCTCCAGCGACGTGGTGGCCGACACCTCCTGGATGAGCAGATCGACCGCCAGCCGCCCGGCGGCGGCCGTGGGCATGGCGACCGTGGTGAGCTTCGGCCGGTTCAGCCGCCCGGGAACGATATCGTCGATGCCCACCACGCTGACGTCCCCCGGCACGCTCAGCCCGAGGTCGCCGAGCCCCTCGATGAGGCCGATCGCCACCAGGTCGTTGTAGGCCAGCACGCCGGTCACCCCCGAGTCCCGCAGGCGGGCCGCCGCGGCGTACCCGCCGCGCTCGGTGGGCGCGTTGGGGCCGACGACGACGAGATCGACGCCCGGCACCTGCTCGGCGGCCGTCCTGATCTCGGCGCTCGTCCAGGAGCCGGCCGGCCCCGACACCAGCGCGACCCGGGTGTGGCCGAGCCCGGCCAGGTGCTCGACCGCCAGCCTGGCGCCGTGACCCACGTCCATCAGCACGGTGGCCGCGCCGCGCAGCCGCCGGTTGATCACCACGAACGGCACCCGCTCGGCCAGCCGTTCGAGCGCCTTGTTGGACGAGCGCGGGCTGCACAGCACCACGCCGTCCACCTGCTTGGAGAACGCCTGCACCAGCTCCTCCTCCGCGGCCGGCTCCTCGTCGGTGTCGGCCACGAACAGGTGGTAGTCGCGCTGGCGGGCCGCCGCGTGGGCCGCCTTGATCAGCGGCGGGAAGAACGGGTTGGCGATGTCGGCCACGATCAGGCCGAGATTGTGGGTGCGCCCGGTCGTGAGCGCCCTGGCCGCCCGGTTGGGCCGGTACCCCAGTTCCTCGGCCACCGTGAGCACCCTGGAGCGGGTGGCGGCGTTCACCATGTGGGGCGCGGAGAAGGTCCGGGACACGGTCGACACATGGACCCCGGACGCTCTGGCCACATCACGAATCGTCACTGTCACGTCGCACACCCTAACGCAACCGCTTGCAGACACTGGGAAGTCGGTGAAAGCGCTTGCCGCCCGACCTCGCCGGGAACCCCCAGCTAGACGGCCGGTGACGAAATCACCTCTTGACGCCTCACCCTTGCTGACCCGAAGGTTTAGTGCAACTGTTTGCAGTCTTGAAGGAGCCCCTCACGGTGAGCAGAGTCCTCGTCACCGGAAGCGCAGGACGCCTCGGCCGCAGCGTGGTCAGCACGCTCGCGGCGGCCGGGCACGAGGTCATCGGCGTGGACCGCGCCCCGGGCACTCCGGCGGAGGCGGCCGTCACGTTACCGGCCGATCTCACCGACACGGGTGAGACGTTCGAGGTGATCGCCAGGTTCCGGCCGGAGTCGGTGATCCACCTCGCCGCGATCGCCACCCCGTTCAGTTACCCCGAATCGGTCATCTTCAAGGTCAACACCCGGCTCGCGTTCAACGTGTGCGAGGCGTCGGTGGCCCTGGGCGTGCCCGGCGTGGTGGTGGCCAGCAGTCCCACCGTCATGGGGTACGGCGCGCCGGGCGGCTGGGCGCCGCAGTACCTGCCGATCGACGAGGAACATCCCGTTCTGCCGTGGAACGCGTACAACTTGTCGAAGGTGACCGCCGAGCAGACGATGCGGGCCTTCGCCCGCGCGGGGAAGACGAAGCTGGCCGCGGTGCGGCCGTGCTTCGTGATCCCGCCCGAGGAGTGGGCGGGCGCGCCGACGCAGGCCGGCCACACGGTGCGGGAGCGGCTCGACCGGCCCGAGCTGGGCGGGGTGTCGCTGTTCAACTACATCGACTCGCGCGACGCCGCCGAGATGATCGGCGTGCTCAGCGAGGCGCTGCCCGAGCTGCCGAACGGCGAGATCTTCTTCGCCGGCGCCGCCGACGCGCTGGCCAGGAAGCCGCTGGCCGACCTGCTCCCCCAGGTCGTGCCCGGCACCGAGCCGTTCGCGGCCGGGCTCACCGGCACCGCGCCCGCCTTCTCGACCGCCAAGGCGGAGCGCCTGCTCGGCTGGCAGCCCAAGCGCAGCTGGCGGACCGAGCTGAAGGACGATTCCCCTCTCCTCGGGGCGGCCGACCCGCACAGCCACCCGTGAGGGGATTCGGCGGCACCTGTCCGGCCTCCCGCGAGGGTTCCAACGGCACATGTCCGACTTTCCGTCCCGCCCACAAGGCCGGGGTTTCTATTCTCAAGGAGATTCCGTGAATCTCAGCGGTGTGCTGTTCTTTCCCGTGACCCCCTTCGACGCCGGCGGCGCGCTCGCCGAGGAGGTGCTGGCCGAGCACGTGCGGCGCGGGATGGAGCACGGTCCGGGCGGCGTGTTCGCGGCCTGCGGCACGGGCGAGTTCTCCGCGCTGTCGGAGTCCGAGCACGCCCGGGCGGTACGGGTGGCCACCGAGGTCGTGGCGGGCCGGGTGCCGGTGTTCGCGGGCGCGGGCGGGCCGCTCGGCGCCGCGCTGAACCAGGCGCGGGCCGCCAGGCAGGCCGGCGCGGACGGGCTGCTGCTGATGCCGCCGTACCTGGCCCAGGGGCCGGGGCACGGCTTCGAGGCGTACGTGCGGGCGGTGGCCGAGGTGCTGCCGGTGATCATCTACCAGCGCGGCTCGGTGGTGCTCGAACCGGAGGCCGCGGTCGCGCTGGCGGGTCTGCCCGGGGTGATCGGGCTCAAGGACGGCGTGGGCGACATCGACCGGATGCAGCGCATCGTGCTCGCCGTACGCGAGTCGTACCCGGACTTCCTGTTCTTCAACGGGCTGCCGACGGCCGAGCTGACCATGCCCGCCTACCGGGGCCTCGGGGTCGAGTTGTACTCCAGCGCGGTGTTCGCCTTCGCGCCCGAGATCGCCCTGGCCTACCTGAACGGCGAGGAGCGGCTGCTCACCGAGTTCTACGCCCCGCTCGTCCGCCTGCGTGGCAAGGTCCCCGGCTACCCCGTCTCGCTGGTCAAGGCCGGCGTCCGGCTGCGCGGCCTGGACGTGGGCGCCGTACGCCCGCCCCTGGTGGAGGTGAGCGGCGAGCACCTGGAGGAGCTGGAGGCGCTGATCAAGACCGGGCTGGAACGGGTGGCGTCATGACGATCGCGGACCTGCGTACCGAGCTGCGCACCGCGGCGCTGCCGCGCCCGTGGGGCGCGGACGTGCCGGCCAACCACGTGATCGTCACCCACGTCACGCTCGCCGACGGGCGGACTGGCACCGGGTTCTCGTGGACGCCGCAGATCGGCGCGCACGCGGTGCGGGCGCTGCTCGACCACGACCTGCGCGAGGCGCTGATCGGGCTGCCCGCCCACCCCGAGGTGGTGTGGGACCGCCTGTGGCGGCACCTGCGCGAGGCGGGCCCCGGCGGGATCACCACGGTCGCGCTGGCCGGCGTCGACCTGGCGCTGTGGGACCTGCGCTGCGGCGGCGAGGCGCTGCCCGACGTGCTCGGCCGCCGGCGCGACGAGCTGCCCGTGTACGGCAGCGGCGTCAACCTGCACTACTCGCTGGAGGAGCTGGTCGAGCAGGCCGGGCGCTGGGTCGCGGCCGGCTACCGGGGCGTCAAGATCAAGGTGGGCCGGCCCGACCTGGCCGAGGACATGGCCCGGGTGGCCGCGGTGCGCGCGGTGATCGGCCCCGACCGGCTGCTGATGATCGACGCGAACCAGCGCTGGGACCTGCACAGGGCGCGGCGGGCGCTGGCCGCGCTGCGGGAGTTCGACCCGCACTGGATCGAGGAGCCGCTGCCCGCCGACGACGTCGCCGGGCACGTGGAGCTGCGCCGCTCCGTCGACGTGCCGATCGCGGTGGGCGAGAACGTCTACACCACGTACGGCTTCCGCGACCTGCTGGCGGCGGGCGCGTGCGACGTGGTCCAGCCGAACGTGGTGCGGGTCGGCGGCATCACGCCGTTCCTGCGGATCGCGGAGCTGGCCAGGACCTACGACGTGCCGGTCTATCCGCACCTGCTGAGCGAGGTGTCGGGGCAGCTCGCCCTGGCCCTGCCGCTGCCGTCGATGGTGGAGGACGTGGAGGACGCCTCGTTCGGGCGGCTGGGGCTGCTGGCGGAGCCGTACCCGGTGGAGATCTCCGGCGGTGTGCTGCGGGCGAGCGGCGGGGCCGGGCTCGGGCTGAGGTGGTCGTCATGACGCCGGCGAAGGTCGTGCTGGCCGGAGCCCAGGGGCACGGGCAGCACCATCTGGGCATCCTGCGCGAGCTGAGCGGGCGCGGGCTGATCACGCTGGCCGGGATCTGCGACCTGCGGCCCGTGGCGGTGGACTTCGCCGCGCCGCCGCAGTCGTCCGACCTGGGCGAGCTGATCGCCAAGACGGGCGCGGAGTTCACCATCGTCTGCACGCCGATCGACACGCACGCCGACCTCGCGGTGACCGCGCTGCGGGCCGGCTCGCACGTGCTGCTGGAGAAGCCGCCGGCGCCGAGCCCCGACGAGCACCGCAGGATCGCCGCGGCGGTCGCGGAGACCGGGCTGGCCTGCCAGGTCGGGTTCCAGTCGCTCGGTTCGACGGCCGTCCAGGCGCTGCGCGAGCTGATCGCGAGCGGCGCGCTCGGCCGGGTGCGCGGCATCGGCGGCGCGGGCGCCTGGGCGCGTCCCGCCTCCTACTTCACCCGCTCCCCCTGGGCGGGCCGGCGCCGGCTGAACGGCGTGGACGTGATGGACGGCGCGCTGACGAACCCGTTCGCGCACGCCGTCGCGACCGCGCTGGCCATCTCCGACGCTCCGATCGCGGAGATCGAGACCGAGCTCTACCACGCGAACCCGATCGAGTCGGACGACACCTCCTGCCTGCGCGTCCGGCTGGAGGACGGGCTGACGATCACGATCGCGGTGACGTTGTGCGCGCCCGACGAGCAGCCGCGGCACGAGCCGTACGTGACCGTGCACGGCGACGAGGGCCACGCCACGCTTCACTACACGCAGGACCGGCTCACGGTGGAACGGGCGGACGGCTCGGTCACGACGACCACGTACGAGCGGACGGGCCTGCTGGAGAACCTCATCGACCACGCGCGCACGGGCGCGGAGCTGCTGGTGCCGCTGGCCGGCACCGAACGGTTCACCCGCGTGCTGGACGCGATCCGGCTGGCCCCTGAACCGGTGCCGATCCCCGAGCGGCACCAGATCGTGCACCGGGACGAGACGGGCGAGGTGACCGGCCGGGTGCTGCCCGGCGTGGTCGGGCTGACCGACCTCAGCGCCAGGGAGCTGGCGCTCTACTCGGAGCTGGGCGCGGCGTGGACGCGGGTGGAGCTGCTGGTGTCGGGCCGGGAGGTGGCCGCCTACGACTGGAGTCCGGACCTGCCCGCCACCGACTCGCCCCGCCCCTACCTGCACGGGGTGCGCACGCTCGGCGGCGTGGAGGTGAGCGAGGTCCGCCCTGAGGACCACGTGCACCACCTGGGCGTCGGCGTGGCGATCTCCGACCTCGGCGGGGCGAACTTCTGGGGCGGGCGCACGTACGTCAAGGACCAGGGGCCGGCCTGGCTGGCGGATCACGGCCGGCAGCGGCACGTGGCGTTCACCAGGCTGGAGGACGGCGGCTTCGCCGAGCAGGTGGAGTGGATCGGGCCCACCGGCCTGATGGCCCGCGAGGAACGCACGGTCACGGCCCGCCCGATCGGGACGGCCTGGACGCCGGACGCCGCGGAACCACCTGCGGGAGCCGCCTGGGCGCTGGACTTCGCGTTCACGCTCACCAACCTCACCGATGCCCCGCTGACGATCCAGAGCTCGGCCACCAAGGGCCGGGCGGGCGCCGGTTACGGCGGCTTCTTCTGGCGCGCCCCCGGCACCTCCCACGCCCGCACCACGCTCCCCGGCGACGAGCGGGCGGTGCACGGCAGCCGGGAGCCGTGGATCGCCCTGTCGGGCCGCACGCCGGAAGGCCGCGACTGGACGCTGATCTTCGTCCAGGCGGACGACGACCCGTGGTTCGTCCGGGTCGAGGAGTATCCGGGCGTGGGCCAGGCGCTGGCCTGGGACACGCCGCTGGTCGTGGAGGGCACGCTGACCCGGCGGGTGGTCACGGTCGTCGCGGACGGCAGGCTGAGCGCGGAGGAGGTGTCGGTACTCGCCGCCGATGTGAGACTCTGAGGCGCGACGCCGGCATCCGGGCCTACCTGTCCACGCCGACCGCCGCCCCGCCGCCGTGGTTCGGGCAGCGCCACCCCGAGGCGCTGCCCGTGGACGCCGACGGACGCCGGCTGTAGCCGGGCAGCTCGGCCGGCGCTACGGCGGCCATCCGGCGCTCCGCCCCGGCTCACCCCCAGCTACACCAACCCGGGGCTGGAGCTGGTACGGCGCTCGCACCCCGACGGCCGCTCCTTCCTGTTCGCCGTCAACCACACGGCGGCCGAGGCGACCGTGGCGGTCAAGGGCACGACGCTGGACGGCACGCCGGTGGACGGCTCACTGACGGTGCCGGCCGGGGCGGTCAGGATCGTGCGGGAGGCTCACTGATCACGTCCGCCTCCGCGGGGGTGGTCTTCGCCGACGTGCTGCGCAGCAGCCGGAGGGCGCCGCGGGACAGGGCCGTCAGGATGTCGGCGGCCTCGTCCAGGTCGGGGTAGCGCCCCTCCAGGTGCCCCATGGCCAGCGCGTTGGTGGCCGCGTTGATCCCCTCCGCGATCATCTCCAGCCGCCGCCGGTCGCGTTCGTCGTCGGCGGTGTAGCCGAGCGCGGCCAGGTCGGCGGCGTGGTGCTCGCGGTGGGCCGCCGCCGTGGCCACGGCGAAGTCGCGCAGCGAGGACGAGGGGTCGTACCTGGCTCTGAGCTGGATGCGCAGCAGCTCGGGGTGACGGCAGATGGCGACCAGCGGGATGCGGAACGTGTCGCGGTGCCGTTCGAGGTCGTCGGGGGCCTCGCGGGCCTTGCGGCGGGCCGCGCGCATGGCCTCGAACAGCCGCTCGCCGCCCTCGTCCGCGAGCACCCGCAGCAGCTCCTGCATGTCCTTGAAGTGCACGTAGAAGCTGGACTGCGCGATCCCGGCGGCCTTGGCGACCTTGACCGTGGACAGGCCCGCCTCGCCCTCCTCGTCCAGGATCGCCAGCGCGGCGCGGATGAGCCGGCGCCTGGTCAGATCCTTAGCCTCGCTTCTGGTCAGCGGTGTGTCCGTCATCGATCCCCTCCCCTCGTAACGATTCTCCCGCGGCACTTGTGCGGATTTTCACCGATAGTACTATCGGTGAAATTGCTCTCGGGGGATCAGCCGGGAGGAGGGCGTGCATGGGACGCTGGAGGACGGCGGCCACGTTGTTACTGGCCGCGACGGTGATGCTGGCCTGCAGCGGGCAACGACCGGTCGCGGGGCCGCCGCAGTCGGGCGCGCCCGCGACGGGGCCCGTACAGGGCGGACGCCTGGTGTACGCGCTCAGCGCGGACGCCAACGGGTTCAACCCGATCACCGACCAGTTCGCGGCACAGAGCTACAGCATGGCCGGCACGATCATCGAAGCGCTGGTGAGCGTGGACGCCGAGGGCGACTGGAAGCCCTACCTGGCCGAGTCGCTCACCCCGAACGACAAGTACGACGAATGGACCATCAAGGTCAGGTCGGGCATCTCCTTCTCCGACGGCATGTCCCTGACCGGTGACATCGTCAAGGCCAACCTGGAGGCGCAGAAGAAGTCGCCGCTGACCGCGGCCGTCTTCGTGCCGATCAAGTCGTTCGAGCTGGCCGACCCCATGACGGTCAAGGTCGTGCTGAACCAGCCGTGGGTGGCCTTCCCCTACTACCTGTCCACGCAGACCGGCATGATCGTCCCGCCGGCCTCGCTGAACGACCCCAAGGCGGCCAGCCTCAAGCCGGTCGGCACCGGACCGTTCATCTTCAAGGAGTACGTGCCGGACAACCGCATGGTCGTCACCCGCAACCCGCGCTACTGGCGTCAGGGCCTGCCGTACCTGGACGAGGTCGAGTTCAGGATCCTGCCCGACAGCCAGACCAGGGCCCAGACCCTCGAAGCGGGCGGCGTGGACGCCATCGGCACCTCCCGCGACGAGGACCTGACCAAGTTCGGCGCGCTGAAGGACGCCTACACCATCCACCGGGCGCAGGGCATGGCGGTGGCCGAGTACATGTTCCTGCTCAACACCGAGGTGGCCCCGCTCGACGACGTACGGGTGCGCAAGGCCATGGCCCACGCCACCGACCGAAAAGCCGTCATCTCGACCCTGCGCGGCGGGCTGACCGAGCAGGCCGACGGCCCGTGGTCGAAGGACTCCAAGTGGTACACCCCGGGCGGCTACCCCGACTACGACCTGGCCAAGGCGTCCGCGCTGGTCAAGGAGGTCGAGGCGGAGAAGGGCCCGATCCGGTTCGAGCTGATCTCCACCCCCGACCCCAACACCATGCAGGGCGTCGAGCTGGCCCAGGACATGTGGCGCAAGGCCGGCATCGAGGTCTCGATCAAGCAGGCCGACCAGGCCGACCTGATCAACCGCGCCATCACCGGCAACTTCGCGGCCACCGTGTGGACACAGTTCTCCGCCCAGGACCCCGACGGCGAGTACATCTGGATGCACCAGGGCTACGCCAAGCCCGTCGGCGACATCTCGCTCAACATGACCAGGCTCAAGGACGACGAGCTGAGCAAGGCCTTCGACGTCGGCCGGATGAACCCGGACGAGGCCGCGCGCAAGGCCGCGTACAAGACCGTGCAGGAACGGCTGCGCGAGCTGGTGCCCTACGTCTTCATCGACCATCTCAACACCGGGGCCATCGTGGCCAGGACGAAGGTGCGCGGCATCGGCGAGCACGTGCTGCCCGACGGCGGCAAGGGCCTGCCGCTGACCGGGTCGCCCATCCCGTACCACCCGTTCGGCCAGCTCTGGGTCGGCGAACGGTGATCGTCCTCCACCGGCTGATCCGGCTCCTGGTGGTGCTGGTCGTGGTGACCTTCCTCTCCTTCGTCCTGCTCAACCTGCTGCCCGGCGACCCGGTCACGCAGATCCTGGGCCTGTCGGCGACCGAGGAGGCCCGCGCCCAGCTCCGCCAGGAGCTCGGGCTGGACCAGCCGCTGCTGGTGCGCTACCTCGACTGGCTCGGCGGCCTGGCCACCGGCGACTTCGGCACCTCCTACATCACCCGGATGCCCGTTGGCTCCGAGCTGGCCGAGCGGCTGCCCGTCACGCTGGAGCTGCTGGTCGCGGCGCAGGTCATCGCGCTCGGGCTGGCGATCCCCGTGGGCGTGGCCGCCGCCCGCCGCGCGGGCCGCGCGCTGGACCAGGCGCTCACCGCGCTCAGCTTCGCGCTGCTGTCCACGCCCGTGTTCGTGCTGGGCGTGCTGCTGATCCTCGTGTTCGCGGTCACCTGGCAGGTGGTGCCCGCGACCGGGTGGACGCCCATCTCCCTCGACCTCGGCTGGAACCTCACCTCGGTGATCCTGCCCGCCGTCACGCTGGGCGCCGGGCAACTGGCGGTGTACGCGCGGCTGCTGCGTACGGACCTGATCGCCACCCTCCAGGAGGACTACATCACGCTGGCACGCGCCCGCGGCCTGTCCCCGCGCCGCATCCTGTGGCGGCACGCGCTGCGCCCCTCCGCGATCACCCTGATCACCGCCGTCGGCCTCAACCTGGGCGCCCTCATCGGCGGCACCGTGATCATCGAGACGCTCTTCGGCCTGCCCGGCGTCGGGCGGCTCATCGTCGACTCCATCTTTTCCCGCGACTACCTGACGGTTCAGGGAGGCGTCGTGCTGATCTCGGTCGGCTACGTGGTCGTCAACTTCACCGTGGACCTGGTGTACGCCGCCGTCGACCCCAGGATCAGGCGTGCGTAGGCGGCAAGGGCTCGGCTTCTGGCTGGCGCTCGGCTGGATCGGGCTGATCCTGCTCGCCGCGCTGCTGGCCGACCTGCTGCCGTTCGCCCGCTACGACGAGACGCTCGCCGGGCCGCCGCAGTCAGGACCCAGCGCCGCGCACCCGTTCGGCACCGACGGCCTCGGCCGCGACATGCTCAGCAGGGTCGTGTACGGCGCCCGCGTCTCCCTCGGCGTCGGCATCGGCGCCGTCCTGCTCGGCCTGGGCATCGGCGCCCCGCTCGGCATCCTGGCCGGCTACCGGCGCAAGACCGCGGACGCGGTCATCATGGCGGTCAACGACGTGGCGCAGGCGTTCCCCGCGCTGGTGTTCGCGCTGGCCGTGGTCGCCTTCGCCGGCGCCAACCTGCGTAACGTGCTGATCGTGCTCGGCGTGCTCGGCGTCCCCTCCTGGGTCCGCCTCATCAGGGGCGCCACCCTCACCTTCGCCGAGCGCGAGTTCGTCCTGGCCGCCCGCGTGCTCGGCACCCGTGACCGGCGCATCCTGTGGCGGGAGATCGTGCCGAACGTGGCGGTGCCGGCGGCGTCGTACGCGTTCATCGGCATGGCCGTGGTCGTCGTCGCCGAGGGCAGCCTGGCCTTCCTCGGCCTGTCCGTCCAGGCGCCCACCCCGACCTGGGGCGGGCTGATCAACGAGGGCCGCACGCTGATGGAGACCGCGCCGCACGTGGTGCTGGCGCCCTCGATCGCCATGTTCCTGACCGTGCTGTCGTTCAACCTGGTGGGCGACCGGCTGCGCTCGCTGACTGACGTCCGGGAGAGCGGCCTCGAACCGGTGCGCCAGGCCGCCCCCGCGCTGCCCGCCACCACGCACCCCGTCCGCGACGTCCTGCTCCAGGTCGAGGACCTGCGCACCCACTTCGTCACGCCGCGCGGCCTGGTCAAGGCGGTGGACGGGGTCTCCTTCACCCTGGAGCGCGGCCGGACGCTGGCCATCGTCGGCGAGTCGGGATCGGGCAAGTCCATGCTGATCCGCTCCATCCTGGGCCTGCTGCCCGGCACCTCGGTCCGGGGCGGGAACGTGTACCTGGCGGGCGACGACCTGACCTCCTGCACCGCCGCCGAGATGCGCTCGGTGCTCGGGCCGCGGCTCGGCACCGTGTTCCAGGACCCGATGACCGCGCTGAACCCGGTGCGCACCATCGGCACCCAGGTCATGGAGCCGCTGCGGGTGCACATGAACCTGACCCGCAGGCAGGCCCGCGCGGAGGCGGCGAAGCTGCTGGCCTCCGTCGGCATCCCCGATCCCGTCCGGATCTTGCGCCGCTACCCGCACCAGCTCTCCGGCGGGATGCGGCAGCGGGTGACGATCGCGATGGCGCTGTCGTGCCGGCCCGACGTGCTGTTCGCGGACGAGCCCACCACCGCGCTCGACGTGACCATCCAGGACCAGGTGCTGCGGCTGCTGCACCGGCAGCGCGAGGAGCGGGACATGGCCGTGGTCCTGGTCAGCCACGACCTGTCCGTGGTGGCCAGGTGGGCGGACGAGGTGATCGTCATGTACGCCGGCAAGGTGGTCGAACGGGGGCCGGCGGCCGAGGTGTTCGCCCGGCCCCGGATGCCGTACACCGAGGCTCTGCTCCAGGCGGCGCCCCGGCTGACCGACCCCGTGCACCACCGGCTCCGGGTCATCCCCGGCCGGCCGCCCGACCTGGTGGACCTGCCCGAGGGGTGCGCGTTCCGGGCGCGGTGCGCGTACGCGGACGAACGGTGCGAGCGGGAGACGCCGCCGCTGTTCGAGGACGGCCACGACCGTCGCCGTTATGCCTGCTGGCATCCGCGCACGCAGGCTCAGGACGAGACGGCGGCGGCGCCGTCCTCCGACGTCACGGATGTCGCGGAAGGGGCTGAGAGCGGTGGCCGGTAGCGGATGCGCTCAGCTGACGGCCGTGGCCGGCGGCGGAAGCGCTCACCTTACGGAAGGAGCTGACGGCGGTGGCCGGTAGCGGAAGCGCTCACCTGCGCCCTCGTGACGAGGTGCTGCTGCGGGTGGAGGATCTGGTCGTGGAGTTCCCCGCCGGCCGGGGCCGTACCGTCAGGGCGGTCTCAGGGGTGAGCTTCGACCTGGCGCGCGGCGAGACGCTGGGCATCGTCGGCGAGTCGGGCTGCGGCAAGTCCAGCGCGGCGCGGGCGCTCGTGCAGCTCCCGCCGCCCCGCTCGGGCTCCGTCCGGCTGGACGGCCTCGAACTGACCGAACTGCGCGGCGAAGCCCTGCGCAGGACCCGCCGCCGCCTGCAGATGATCTTCCAGGACCCCATCTCCTCGCTCAACCCCCGCCGCCGCGTCCGCGAGATCGTCGGCGAGGGCCCGCGCGTGTGGAACCTGCCGGGCGACCGGGTGGACGAGGTGCTGGAGGCGGTCGGGCTCGATCCGGCGACGGCGGCGGTACGGCGGCCGCACGAGTTCTCCGGCGGGCAGTGCCAGCGCATCTCGATCGCCAGGGCGCTGATCCTCGATCCCGAGGTGGTGATCTGCGACGAGCCGGTATCGGCACTGGACGTCTCGGTGCAGGCCCAGATCCTCGGCCTGCTGGAGGACCTCAAGGACCGCTACCGGCTCACGCTCGTCTTCATCGCCCACGACCTGGCCGTGGTGAAGAACGTCAGTGACCGGATCATGGTGATGTACCTGGGCAAGGTGTGCGAGCTGGCGCCGAGCGCCGATCTGATCAGCCGGCCGGCGCATCCGTACACGCGGGCCCTGATCGCCTCCATCCCCGGCGGCGGCCTGGACCTGCCGCCCGCCGACCAGCTCATCAGCGGCGAGCCGCCGTCGCCGGTCAGCCCGCCGACGGGGTGCCGCTTCCGTACCCGCTGCCCGCGGGCTGCGGCGCGGTGCGCCGAGGAGGAGCCCAGGATCCGGCGGATCGGCGAGGATCACTGGCTCGCCTGCCACTACCCGGAGACACCACCTGCCCCCGCTTGATACAAGGAGTGAGCATGGCCATCGATTTCACCCTCTCCCCCGAGCACGAGGAGATCCGCAAGCGGGTCCGCGCCTTCATCCAGGGCACGGTCGTCCCCGCGATGGCGGAGGTGGGGGAGGGCGAGCGCGACGCGTACCTCCGCGCGATCTTCCACCTGCGCTCCCTCGCCAAGGCCGAGGGGCTCTGGCTGCCGCACATGCCGAAGGAGTGGGGCGGCATGGGCCTGGGGCACGTGGAGCTGGCCATGGTGCAGTCTGAGGCGGCCAAGACTCGCATCGGCCCGTGGGTGCTGAACTGTCAGGCGCCGGACGAGGGCAACATGCACACCCTGCTGCACTGGGCGGACGACGAGCAGAAGGAGAAGTACCTGCGCCCGCTGCTCGACGGCGTCCAGATGTCCTGCTTCGCCATGACCGAGCCCGAGGTGGCCGGGTCCGATCCCACTCTGATCCGTACGGAGGCGGTCCAGGACGGCGACGAGTGGGTGATCAACGGCCACAAATGGTTCATCTCCAACGCCCGCCGGGCCAGCTTCGCCATCCTCATCGCCAGGACGGAGCAGGACGTGCCGGAGGGGTCGCGGGGGGCCAACACCGCGTTCCTCGTCGACCTGCCCAATCCGGGCTGGAACGACGTGCGCGAGGTCGAGACCATGCACGGCTCCACCGGCCACAGCGAGATCGTCATCACCGACCTGCGCCTGCCCGGCAGCGCCATTCTCGGGGGTCGGGGCAACGGGCACCGCCTGGGCCAGTACCGGCTCGGCCCGGCCCGCCTGGCCCACTGCATGCGCTGGATCTCGCAGGCGGAGACGGCCCTGGACATGATGGTCGACCGCGCGCTCAAGCGGTACAGCCACGGCTCGCTGCTGGCCGAGAAGCAGGGCATCCAGTGGCTGATCGCCGACTCGGCCATGGAGCTCTACCAGTGCAAGCTCATGGTCCTGCACGCCGCCTCCAAGATCGACAAGGGCGAGGACTTCCGTACGGAGGTGTCGATGGCCAAACATTTCGTGGCGAACAGCCTCAACCGCATCATCGACCGCGCGATCCAGGTGCACGGGGCCCTCGGCTACTCGACGGACACGCCGCTGGCCTCCATGTTCCAGCACGCCCGCTGGGCTCGCTTCGCCGACGGGGCCGACGAGATCCACCAGATGCGCATCGCGGAACGCACGATCGCCGCCTACCAGGCGACCGGCTCCACCAGCGCCGCCACCGGCGACCTCCCCCTCTGATCTGGGATGGGTCTTTTCTCCGGCACCGCCCCCTACTACGCCCGTTTCCGTCCCGGCTATCCGCAGGCGTTCTTCTCCGACGTGATCACCCGGTTCGCCCTGAACGGCACCGGCCGCTCCCTCGACCTCGGCTGCGGCACCGGCTCCCGGTCCGCCTTCCGGGACGTCACCCCGGTGGTCCACGAGTTCGAGCGGATCTGGACCGTGGACCGGATCATCGGTTACCTGTACTCGACCTCGCTGCCCCTGCGCCGGCTGCTCGGCGACCGCCGCCCCGCCTTCGAACGCGACCTCACCACCGCACTGCTGACGGCCGTCCCGACCGGCCGCTTCACCGAACCGGTCACCTTGGAGGTCCTCTTAGCCCGCCGACCCCCCTGACCCGACCGACCCCAGAACTCCTGATCCGGCCACCCTGCGGATCTCCTGATCAGACCGACCCTCGAAACCCGCGGATCCGACCAGCCCTCGAAGCCGCTGACCCGACCGACGCGTGGAACCACCGAGCCCCGAAGCCACCCGCCATTCCGGAGAGCGGCACTCCCGGAACCCCGCTGCGGACACGGCTCAGCCCCCGGGCCGAGAACCGGGGGCTGGACGCTGAGGGCTGGGCCGTGAGGTGACGGTCAGGACTTGAGGCCGGCGCAGGAGAGGTCCTTGGCCGGCAGGGTCCCCCTGGTCAGGAACGCGACCGTGGCCTGGTCGGCGCAGACGGAGCCGGTGCCGTAGGCGAAGTGCCCGCCGTGCTGGACACCGACGAAGCCGGCCCGGTCACCCAGCGCCCTACGCATCCCCCGGCCCGCCGCCCACGGCGTGGCGTTGTCACGGCGGTTCTGCAGGATCAGCACGTTACGCGGACCGTGCGAGGTCACCTTGACCAGCGGCTCGATCGGCTTCTTCGACCAGAACGCGCACGGCAGGATGTTGTTCGGCATGCCGCCGCTCAGCGGGTACTTCGCGCGGGCGGCCGCGGTGGCGGCGGCGTAGGAGTCCACGTCGCGCGACCAGGTGGTGTCCCCGCAGATCATGGCCAGCGCCATGGTGACCTGGTTGTCGGCCGGCACGCCCTTCACGGGCGGGGTGTCGGCGAAGATCTGCCGGAGCACGGCGACGTCCGCGTCCGTCGGGGCCTTGCCGGCGGACAGACCGTCCACCGCCTTCCAGAACCGGGTGAGCGGAGCGAGCGTCTCGTTGTGCTGCAGCATCTGGTACGTGACAGCGCGCAGCAACCCGCCGTTGACCGTCACCGACGCGCCCGGCACCGTGGCCGGCTTCCGGTCCAGGCGGTCGGCCAGCGCGAGGAAGGAGTCGGTGACCTCCTTGACGGTGTCGCCCAGCCCGAGGGCGGCGTCGTTCGCCGCGGCGACGCGGGCGGCGTCGGGGAACCGGTCGTTCATGCCCTGGTTCCAGGTGTTCAGCATCTTCGCCCACACCTTGTCCGGGTCGACGTTGCCCTCCAGCACCATCCGGTCGGTGTTGCGGGGGAACAGCGAGGTGTAGACCGCGCCGAGGTAGGTGCCGAAGGACTGGCCCCAGTAGGAGATCTTCCGCACGCCGAGCGCCCGGCGGATGCGATCCATGTCACGAGCCGTGTTCGCACTGGTGAAGTACTGGAGCTTGGCCCCGACCTTGGCGCACTGCGCGGCGACGGCACGCGCGGTGGCGACGTTCTCCTTGATCGAGCCGCCGGCGCCGGGATAGGGGAACACGGTGAGCAGGCCGGCGGTGCCGGGCAGACCGCAGCTCATCGGAGTGCTGTGGCCGACGCCGCGCGGGTCGAACCCGATCAGATCGTACGAGTCCCGCACCTTCTTCGGCAGTGTGAGCGCCATCTGACCGGGCATGTCCAGCCCCTGCAGCCCCGGGCCGCCCGGGTTGAACAGCAGGTTGCCGCGCTTCTTACCCGGCTTGGCGGTGGCGATTCTGGAGACCGCGACGGTGATGCTCTCTCCGCCGGGGCGGCGATAGTCGAGAGGCACCTTGACGGTGCCGCAGGTCTGCCGGGGATCCCGCTTGGCGCCCGGCGCAGGCTCCGGACATTCCCCCCACTTGATCGACTTCTGTACGTCACCGGCACCCACCTCGACCTCGGCGCTCGCCGGCTGCCCGCCGATGACCGCCCCTGCCGCCGCGACCGCGGCCAGGCTGCCGGCGATGACGATGCGTACCCGAATGCTGTTGCTCTCCATGATGCTGCCCTTCCGAAGCCCTGTAGTGCCGCGATCCCGATTCCCGTGACGGTGCGATCCGGCTTCCCGTGGTGCCGTGATCCGGATTCGCGGCCGACCGTGCTTGCCGGCCGCTGGTAAGGAAAAGTAGGAGTCGAGGGCCCTGTCCCGAATCACCGCGCTGCGGACATTTCCGTGTGGCTCATATGAGGGACAAACGCGGCAACATCGGCGATCGGAGATCGCTAGGCTCTGAGCCATGCCGGGGACCTTGGCCGGCGACCTCTTCCGCAGGTTGCTGAACGTCTGGCGCGTCTACGACGCCACGGTGTGGGATCGCTGGCTGGCCGCCGGCTGCACCGGGCTGGCGTTCGTACCGGCGCTGTCGATCATGAGCGTCCAGTTCGGCGACCTGCCGGAACGCCCCGCCGACGCGTTCACGCTCGTGCTCATCCTGGCCCAGACGCTGCCGCTCGCCGTACGCACCCGGTGGCCCGCCGCGTGCCTGGCGATCAACGGCGCGGCCTTCGTGGTCCACGAGACGCTCGCCTACCCGATGCAGTTCGGCACCGTGACGATCTACGTCGCGCTGTACTCGGCGGGCGCGCACCAGGAGCGGTTCCGCCGCGCCATCGCCGTCGTGTTGTCGGCCGCGTACGCCGTCCTGTGCGTCGCCATGCTCCTGCTCGGCTCACCGGCGACGCTGAGCGAGTTCCTGGTGTTCTACCTGCTGTTCGCCGCGTGCTGGATGGGCGGCGCCTTCGTCCGCGGGCAACGACTCCAGGAGGCCGAGCGCCGCCGGCTCGCCGCCGTGGCCGCGACCACCGCCGAGCGGGCGCGCATCGCGCGCGAGCTGCACGACGTGGTGACCCACCACGTCACCGGCATCGTCGTGCAGGCCGACGCCACCCAGTTCGTGGCCACGTCGCCGGACCGCGTGGTCACGGCACTGTCCACGATCGGCGGCTCCGGCCGCCGCGCCCTGGCCGAACTGCGTCACCTGCTGGACGTACTGGAGGCGACCGGAGAGTCGGCGT
Source organism: Nonomuraea fuscirosea (assembly GCF_035917475.1). Lineage (NCBI taxonomy): Bacteria > Bacillati > Actinomycetota > Actinomycetes > Streptosporangiales > Streptosporangiaceae > Nonomuraea > Nonomuraea fuscirosea. The sequence goes on from NZ_CP109074.1 coordinate 8,503,551, forward strand.
CCCCCGTCATGGGCAGCGTACGAGACCTGGTCGAACAGACCCGGAGCGGCGGCCAGCCGGTGGAACTGGTGGAGGACGGCGACCAGCCCGCACTCCCGGTCGGCGTGAGCCTGGCCGTGTACCGCGTGGTCCAGGAGGGCCTGACGAACGCCGTCAAATACGCCGAAGGCAGCCCGACCACGGTGCGGGTCGGCTACCGGAACGACCACGTGGAAGTCGAGGTGACGAACGCCGCCGCCGCGGTATCGGTCGGCGCGAGAAGCGGCCTGTCCGGCGGCCGCGGCCTGCCCGGCCTCCGCAGCCGCATAGACGCCCTGGGCGGCGAGCTGACCGCGAGCGACCAACCCGACGGCGGTTTCCAACTCCACGCGTCAATCCCCCTAAGCGACACCGAATGACCAGGACGCCCGCACCCGTCGCCGAATCACCACTGAACCCGCAGTCGGTGCCGAATGACCACGACCCCCACAGGCGGTGCCGAATGACCATCCGCGTCATGATCTGCGAGGACCAGGAGATCGTCCGCACCGGCTACGAGACGGCGTTCGACGCACAGCCGGACATGACGGTGATCGGCGTGGCCGCCGACGGCCCGGCCGCGGTCGAGGCGGTCACCGCCCTGGAGCCCGACGTGGTGGTCATGGACATCCACATGCCCCTGATGGACGGCATCGAGGTGACGAGACGCATCGCCGGCCCCGGCATCATCGCACCGCCGAAGGTGCTGGTCGTGACCACGTTCAACGTCGACCAGTACGTCTACGACGCCCTGCGCGCCGGCGCCAGCGGCTTCCTGCTCAAGGACGCTCCCCTCCTGGAGCTGGTGAACGGCGTCCGCACCGTCGCCCGCGGCGAGTCCCTGCTCTCCCCCACCGTGACCCGCACCCTCATCGGCCGCTTCGCCGACCGCCTCCGCCCCTCGACCCCTGCCCCCACCGAGGACCCCTTGGCCGTCCTGGCCCCCCGCGAACGCGAGGTGCTGCGCCTGATCGCCCGCGGCCTGTCCAACGCCGAGATAGCCGCAGAACTGGTCATCAGCTTCGAAACCGTCCGCACCTACGTCTCCCGCATCCTCACCAAACTCGACCTACGCGACCGCGTCCAAGCCGTAGTCTTCGCCTACCGCACCGGCTTCGCCGACAACACAGAAACCTGACCAGGCGGACTTTCCTGCGACGCCGAGCCACTCATCGATCGCCACGACGGCGACCACGGCCTCGAAGCCGGCAGCGAACGCGTCTCACCAAGCGGCCATCGCGCGACCGTGTTCAAGCGCAGCTCACCAACCTTGCGCTTCCTCACCGGAAGCAGACGGCGCCCCCTCCGACCGATCCTCGCTGGGCGATGAGCGTCCCCACCCCACCGGCCCCTGCGGAGCGAAGAACGCCCCACCCCAGCCCGCCGGCCCCCTCAAAGCGAAGAGTGGGCCCAATGCCCTCCAGCAGGACGATCGATCCCCACAAGGCGAAGAGTGCACCCAACGCCATCCCAGCACGCCGTCCCCCTCAAACACTCATCTCCGGGGCGGGCAACGGCACGATCTCACGCTCGTAGTAGGCCCGAAACTCCTCCCCTGCCGCGAACATCTTGTCCAGCTCCCCCCGGCAGGCCGCGATCACTTCCCGATCGTCGATCCGCCGCGCCCCGCTGTGCCGGCCCGACGCGTCGTACGTCACCTCGTACATGGCCACCAGCCCCAGCACGACCAGCTCCGGCAGCCGGCGGCCGACCTCCTGCTCGGCCACCTCGCCGGCGTCGAGCACCCGCACCTGCTCAGCAGCCGCCTCTCTCAGCGCGAGTACGTGCATCTCCCACTGCACGTACGGCGTGACGGGCTGCTCGACGATCCTGATCCGCCGCCGGGAGAACCGCTCGACCCGGCCCTCCCCCTCCCCCGCCACACCGCTGCGCCCGTCGACCAGCTTCATCGACCGATCCCAGTCGCCCTCCAGCATCGCGACCCAACTGGGCTCGTTCGGCTCCCGAAAGCTCTGCACCCGTTCAAGCTTCCAAAAAACGTCATCAATTTTCCGGAAATTAGGCCAGAAATCATCAAGATACTCATCCGCACCCAGCAAAACCCCCGGTATCTCATGAATCCGCTCAAGCATCAGAAATTTCCCCCCGAAACCGGCACGTCCACAATTCACCCCACCACGCCCATAATCATCGACCAGGACGCAGCAACAGCAACCCATCATCCCTGGTCATTCCCTACCTATCACCATGCCATCCCCCTTACGGACTTTCCCCGGCTCAGCCCGGCGCGCCCCACTGTCCCCACCATCAAGCAACCCCAACAAAGCACCAGCAACCACCCCACCAAACCTGACAACTCACGCCAAAATCCCCCAACCAGCCAATCCACCCGTCCCCGCAAGGAAATCAAGCAATCCAGCTCCCCTTCTTGGTGCTACGGCGGGCAGGGACAGGAGTCGTCCGACGGGCCACCAGCGGAGACCAGGGCGGCAGACAAAAGCGTGACGAACGGCATCTCAGTACAGACACAGCCATCGGCACCGAATGGGGACGTACCAGTCGCGGAAAGCGGAGAACACGCCAGCCGCACCGCAGCCAGCGAAGGCGGCCGACCGGAGTGCAACAGGCCGGCGAGCCCGCACTCAGCCGGCAACGGACGGCCGCCATACAACACCACAGTGGACCCTGCCCTCGACCCGGAACGGACGATCAGCGAACAACACGACGGCGAATCCAGCCCTCAACCGACAACGAGCGGTTGGCGGGGAGCGGGGCGGTGGGGTAGGTAGCGGTGCAGGACAGGGTGCCAGCGGTTGGCGGGTAGGTCGCGGAGTGCGGCGACCGCTAGGCAGTATTTGCTCACGTTGACCGGACGCACCCCCAACCGGCGCAGCAGCGTGTCGATCATCGCTCTTCCGTCCGCCGACTTCGACTCCAGCAGGACCAGGTCGCCCCGGGCCGGAGCGCTGCGCGACCCGTCTCGGCACAGCAGGCTGGTGTCGCAGGTGAGGCGGGCCCCGCCGGACAGGTCGATGAGCGTCACCCGTCTGTAGTCGGTGGCCAGCACCGGCTCCAGCGTCTCGGGCATGATGAGGCGCAGCTCGCTGAGGAGCGTGTCGCGGACGAAGTCGAGTGCCTCCTCCGTGAGCGTGCCGCTCGGCGTCCCGTCGTAGGGGATGCGGTGTTTGTCGGTGCTGCCTCGTGCGCCGCTGAGCTTGAGCTCCAGCCATCGGCCGCCCCCGTCGAGGTAGGTGCGGGTGCGGAGCTTGAACCTGCGGCGCCGGCCCTGGCGGTGCTGGCGGTAGGTGAGCAGGTCGGGGGTGTCGAAGTAGGTGGAGGTGTAGCGGAACTGCCGCCGCCCGGCGATCCGCAGCACACAGAGCCGATCCCCCGCTTCGGCCGCGAGCCGGGCCATGGTCGAGGCCGTCACGAGGTATTTGCGATCGACCCGGCTCATCAGCTCCGGCACCTCCTCCAGCCCGATCGGCGGCATACCGGCCGCGACCCCGGCCAGCAGGGCATCGGCATACAGCTCACCCATCACCGCGCTCCGTCCGCGCTGCTCAGTCATCAGGCCTCCCCGCCGTCGCGTCCGGCCTCCGCCTTCAGCGGACCCCCGCCCTGGCGTTAGAGGCGGCGTAGCGGACGTCCACCACGGTCACGTCGCGGACGTAGTCGATCTGGGTGACCACGCAGTGGAGCACCCGGCCCCGCAACCGGCTCTCCAGGTCCACTCGGAGCGCGTCCGGGTCGGTGTGCACCACGTCGAGGGTCACCACCTGGTGGCGGGTTCGGCCGAGGAGGCCGGGGTGGTCGGCGAGGTACATCACGCCCAGGAGCACTCCGTTGAGCAGTAGTGCGGTCAGGGGCCAGGCGGCGGCGATGCCGTTGACCAGGCCGAGGACGATCGCGACGAAGTAGTAGGCGATCTCCTGCTGGGTGATCTCGCTCGATCGGAGCCGGATGATGGACAGCACGCCGAACAGCCCGAAGCCGACGGCGATGTCGACCCGCTGCACCAGCAGCAGCGACACGACGGCGAAGATGCCCACGTTGAGCGCCAGGTAGGCGAACAGCAGGTCACGCCGGTGGTGGCGCCGGTAGTAGAGACCGTAGGCGAGCGCGATGATCGCCACGAGGTCCATCGCGAGTCCGGTCAGCAAGGCCGCTCCTTCGGTAGTGCTCCCGGCCGGACGCTTGCCGAGGGGTGGTGCCCTGGGCAAGCTGCCGGTCGAAGTGGTGGTGCCCTCGGTGAAGAGCTTGGCGGGGCGGGGTGAGGCGGCGGTGAGGTGATGATTAGGAGACTCTCATCCGGTAGCCGGTGCCGCGCACGGTCTCGATACGGTCCGCGCCGATCTTGCGTCGCAGGTAGCGCACGTAGACGTCGACCACGTTGGAGCCGGGGTCGAAGTCGAAGCCCCACACGTGGCTGAGCAGCTGCTCGCGGGTCAGCACCTGGTCGGGGTGGCGGCAGAAGATCTCCGCCAGCGCGAACTCCCTGGTGGACAGGTCCACGGCGCGCTCCCCGACGTAGACCCGCCTGGTCCGCAGGTCGAGGGACAGGTCGGCGACGCGCAGCACGGTCACCTCGGGCGTACGGTCGGCCCGCAGCCGCAGCCGCACCCTGGCCAGGAGCTCCTCGAAGGCGAAGGGCTTGGCGATGTAGTCGTCGGCGCCGCCCTCCAGACCCGCCACCGTGTCGCTCACGCTGTCGCGCGCGGTCAGGATGATCACCGGGATGTTCACCATCGCGCCCCGCAGCCGCCGCAGCACCGTGAACCCGTCGCTCAGCGGCAGCCCGATGTCGAGGATGAGCAGATCGAACCCGCCCGCGCCGGCCAGGTCGTAGGCCGCCACCCCGTCGCCGACCACGGCCGTGACGAAGCCGTTGGCGCGCAGCCCCTTCTCCACGAAGGAGGCGATTCTGGCCTCGTCCTCGGCGATCAGGATCCGGTTCAATGCAGCCTCCACAACTCCCACATGGGAAGGGACATGACGAAGCAGGCGCCGCCGCCGGGAGCGTCCGTCACCGCGACGTTGCCTCCGTGCGCCTGGGCGATGGATCTGACGATGGCCAGGCCCAGGCCGGCCCCGTCGGGAGCGCCGTCGGGGACGCCGGTCCTGCTCGCCCCGCGGACGAACCGGCCGAAGATCCGTTCGCGCTCGGCGGGGGCGACGCCGGGGCCGCTGTCGCGTACCCACAGCTCGACCCGGCCGTCGCGGACGGCGGAGCCGACGGCGATCAGGTCGTCGTCGCCGGTGTGGCGCACGGCGTTGGCCACGAGTTGCATGAGCGCCTGCGTGAGCCGATGACGGTCGGCGGGCAGACGGGCCTCGGCCACCTCGTCCACCCGCCAGCGGCGCGCGCCGAGCGCGCGGGCCTTGGCGACCACGCTGACCGTGAGATCGGCCAGCTCGACGTTGTCGATCGTGAGGAAGCCCGGCTGCTCGGCCTTGGCCAGGATGAGCAGGTCGTCGACGATGCGGTTCATCCGGTCGAGCTCGTCGGTGACGAGCGCGAGGGTCTCGGCGCGTTCGTCGGGGTCGTCGCCCATGAGCTCCAGGTGGCCGCGGATGACGGTGATCGGGGTGCGCAGCTCGTGGCCGGCGTCGTCCATGAAGTGCCGCTGCACGACGAAGGCCTGTTCGAGCCGGTCGATCATGTGGTTGAACGTCCCCGCGAGCGCCGCCACGTCGTCGTCGCCGGGCACGTCGAGCCGGCGGGTGAGGTCGGTGGAGTCGCTGATCTGCTCCGCCGTCATCCGCACGAGCCGGACGGGCGCCAGCACCCGCCCCGCCACGAACCATCCGGCCGCCCCCGCCAGCCCCATCGCGGCCAGCGCGGACAGCCCGAGCACGCGTACGGCGTCGACGATCTCGGCGCGGTGCAGGTCGTAGAAGATCGCCACCACGAGATGCCCGCGGCGGGGATCGCCGGCCACGGTGACCGGGACGACGGCGTATTGGACCGTTCCCTGCGTGGTCTCCAGCTCGGCGCGGGCGACCCTCGTCGCGGTGGCCATCCGGGCGACCAGCGCGTCGTCGCCGTCGATGGGGACGGGCGGCGCGATGAAGCTGGCCTTGCTGGCCTTGCCGTCGATGATGGTGAAGAAGGTCTCCCACCGGTCGGGGGCGTTGAGCCGGAGATAGCCGGTGAGCAGGTCGTCGACGTCGCTCACCCGCGCTCCGGACCCGGGGGCGAGCGCGCTGCCGGCGTAGATGCGCAGCTTGGCGACCTCGTTGCGCAGCTCGGCCGCGATCCGGTCGTCGAGCCGGGTGAGCAGGATCGTCCAGGTCGCGAAGATCGCCACCGACAGGGCGAGGCCGACGACGGTGAGCATCCAGCCCACGATCCGGGCCCGGGCGCTCACCCGCATGCGCCCGCCCCATCAGTCATCGCCGTCATCGTCGTCACCACCACCACCGTCGTCATCGTCGCCGCCTCCGGGTCTGGGCGCGGGCGGCTCGACCGGCTCGGCTCTCGATCTGCGCACCGTGGACCGCCCGGTCCTGCCCGCATCGTCCGAAGCCGTCGCCGAAGCTGTGGCCCTGGCGCCGCCCGAAGGCCGCGCGCTCCTTCCGTCCGCCGAGGACGAGGACGAGGGCGAGGACGACGGCGACGGCGTCCCCGTACGCCGGCCCGACGAGGGAGACACCGACGGAGAGGGGGAGACCACGACCGGCCCGCCCAGGTCCGGCCCCACCTCGGCGGCCCGCACCAGTTGTATGGACATGAGCCCCGCCGCCGCCACCCCGAGACCGAGCAGGATCACCGCTCCCCGATGTTTCATGAGCATGACCCTGTCGTCCTTCGAGGAGACCACGCTGAGGCACAGATGAGAAACCTCTCATCTGAAAGCGCTCCACCGCAGTAGAATCATGTTCTAATCGCGCAGCAGCCGGCCCCGGCACGGAGGAGCGATCATGCTGGTACGGGACAAGGTCGTCGTCGTCACAGGAGCAGCAAGCGGCATCGGCCGCAGCCTGGCCCTCAGGTTCGCCGAGGAGGGCGCGGCCGGCGTGGTCATCGCCGACCTGGACGAGGCGGGCGCCGCCGCGGTGGCCAAGGAGATCGGCGACAGGGCCGTCCCGGTACGCGCGGACGTCTCCACGGAGTCCGACGTGGCCGCCCTGGTCGACACCCCGTTCGGCCCGGTGGACCTGTTCTGCTCCAACGCCGGCATCATCGACGGCCGCGGCCTGGACGCCACCGACCAGGACTGGAACAGCCTCTTCTCGGTCAACCTCATGTCCCACGTGTACGCCGCCCGCGCCGCCGTCCCCTCCATGGTCGCCCGCGGCGGCGGCTACCTGCTCAACACCTGCTCGGCCGCGGGTCTGCTCGGCTGCCCCGGCGACGCCCCGTACGCGGTGACGAAGGCGGCGGCTATCGCGTTCGCCGAGTGGGTGGCCGTTCACTACGCCACCCAGGGCGTCAAGGTCAGCGTCCTGTGCCCCCAGGGCGTACGCACGGCGATGCTGGAGCACGGCATCGAGACCGATCACCCGACCGCGAAGGCGGTGCACGCCGCGGGAGCCATCCTCGATCCGGCCGACGTGGCCACGGCGGTCATCGACGGCCTGGCCGCCGAGCGCTTCCACATCTTCCCGCACCCCGAGGTCGCCGACATGGCCCGCCGCAAGGCCGAGGACCCGGACCGCTGGCTGGCCACCATGGCCCACTTCACCGCCGATCTGACCCGGTGAGGCCGTAACGACACGACCCCGCCGAACGTGACAGAAGTGACGTCTGTGGCGTTTGAGGTTGACAAGTCGGGTTAAGTTCTAAGGGATGAGCCTGTGGGAATACGTCGGGGATCGGTGGGACCTCATCCTCTTCGAAACGGTCCAGCACGCCAGCATGGTGGCCCAATGCGTCCTGATAGCGGCCGTCCTGGGCGTGCTCATCGGCGTGGCGGCCTACCGCCGTCCCAGACCTTCGGCGCTCGCCACGACCATCGCGGGCGTGCTGTTCACGATCCCGTCGCTGGCCCTGCTGGGCCTGCTGATCCCGCCGCTCGGCCTGGGCGTGGCGCCGAGCGTGACGGCGATCGTCGTGTACGCGCTGCTGCCCATCATCCGCAACACCATCGTCGGCCTGCAGGGCGTCGACCCGCTGCTGGTGGACGCGGCCCGCGGCATCGGCATGAGCCGCCGCCGGCTGCTGACCAGGATCGAGCTGCCGCTGGCCTGGCCGGTGATCCTCACCGGCATCAGGGTCTCCACACAGCTGGCCATGGGCATCGGCGCGGTCGCCGCCTACGTCTCGGGCCCGGGGCTGGGTGAGCAGATCTTCTCGGGCCTGGCCCGGCTGGGCGGCGCGAACGCGGTCAACTCCGCGCTGACGGGGACGATCGGGGTGGCGATCCTGGCGCTGCTCTTCGACGCCGCGTTCGTGCTGCTCGGCCGATTCACCACCCCCGGCGAACGCCGGGCCGCGATGGGAGGCGCTCGTGGCTGACCAGCCCACCAGCGGCGTGCCGATCGAGCTGCGGAAGGTGACCAAGGCGTTCCCGGGCGGCGGCGAACCGGCCGTGCGCGAGCTCGACCTCGACATCCCGGCCGGCGAGATCGTCGTCCTGCTCGGCCCCTCTGGCTGCGGCAAGACCACGACCATGCGCATGATCAACCGCCTGATCGAGCCCACGTCGGGCGACATCCTCATCGGCGGCCAGAACTCCCGCGGCATCGACCCCGACCGGCTGCGCCGCCACATCGGCTACGTGATCCAGCAGGCCGGGCTGTTCCCCCACATGACCGTGGCGGCCAACATCGCGCAGGTGCCCAAGATGCTCGGCTGGGACAAGCAGCGCATCGCCGAGCGCGTGGACGAACTGCTCGAACTGGTCGGCCTGGAGCCCGGCACCTACCGCGACACCTACCCGCGCCGCCTGTCCGGCGGCCAGCAGCAGCGCGTCGGCGTGGCCAGGGCGCTGGCGGCCGACCCGCCCGTGCTGCTCATGGACGAGCCGTTCGGCGCCCTCGACCCCATCAGCCGCGAACGTCTCCAGGACGAGCTGCTCCGTCTCCAGGACGACCTGGCCAAGACGATCGTCTTCGTCACCCACGACGTGGACGAGGCGCTCAAGATCGGCGACCACATCGCGGTCATGCAGCGGCCGGGCCACATCGTGCAGTACGCCAGACCTGCCGAGATCCTCACCAACCCGGCGAACGACTACGTCGAGCAGTTCCTCGGCGCCGGCTCCTCCATGCGGCTGCTGCGCCTGACCAAGGTGGGCGACATCGAGCTCGACCAGGTCCTCTACGCCTCCGAGGACGCCGACGCCCAGGAGCTGCGGGCCGACATCGAACGCGACGGACGCGGCTACGCGCTGATCACCGACGGCATGCGCCGCCCGCTCCGATGGATCGGCCGGGACCATCTCGAAGGACGCGAGGGCCCGGTCGGCGCCACCGGCGACGCGATCACGGGCACCATCAGCCACCGCATGACCTTGCAGGACGCCCTGGAAGAGCTGCTCAACGCCGACACCGACAACGTCCCCGTGGTGGGCCGGCGGCAGGCGTACGCGGGCTCGCTCTCGCTGGCGACGGTGCAGAACGCGATCGCCGCGATCAAGGCCCGCGAGCGGGAGCGGCGGCTGCGCAGGGTCGAGGCGCAGTGACGGTCGACAGCGCCGCCGCCAGGGAGGCCACGACTCCAGAGCCGGAGATCGGCCGGTCGTGGCACGTCTTCCTGCCCCTGCTGGGCTACCTGGCCGTGGGCGTCGCGATGGTCGTCTACACGCAGCTGGCGCCGCTCGACAGCATCGAACGCGGCTCGCTCAACCTGCCGTTCCTGCTCCGCCGCACGTGGGAGCACATCCAGCTCGTCTTCTTCTCCACCGTGCTGGTGCTCCTGGTGGCGCTGCCGCTGGGCGTGCTGCTCACCCGGCGCGGCCTGCGCCGGGCGACGCCGTACGTGCTGGCCCTGGTCAACGTGGGGCAGGCGACCCCGGCGGTGGGGCTCGTGGTGCTGCTGGCGGTGGTGTTCCAGATCGGCTTCTGGACGGCGGTGGCGGCGTTGTTCGCCTACAGCCTGCTGCCGACGCTGCGCAACACGATGGTCGGCCTCGACCAGGTCGATCCGCGGCTGACCGACGCGGGGCGGGGCATCGGCATGTCGGCGGCGGGGGTGCTGTTCAAGGTGGAGCTGCCGATGGCGGCGCCGGTCATCCTGTCGGGCGTACGGACCACGCTGGTGCTGAACGTGGGCACGGCGGGCATCGCGGCGTTCATCGGCTCCGGCGGGCTCGGCGACCTGATCACCACGGGCGTGAGCACGCAGCGCAACCTGATCCTCGTCACCGGATGCGTGCTGATCGCCGTGCTGGCGCTCATCATCGACTGGCTGGGCGGCCTCGCCCAGCGCTACCTGGCGCCGAAGGGCCTGTCATGAGGGCTCGCGCCGTCGCGATGGCCCTGCTGGTCGTGATCGTCGCGGTCACGGCGTGCGGGCTGCGCCCCGCGTCGTCGTTCGTGCCGCCGATCGAGCCGGGCGGCATCCGCCCGATCCCCTCTCTCGAAGGCGTCAAGGTGCGGGTGACGTCCAAGGAGTTCACCGAGCAGCTCGTGCTCGGCAAGATCGCGGTGGTCGCGCTCACCGCCGCCGGTGCGGACGTGATCGACCAGACGAACGTGCAGGGCAGCGTCAACGCCCGCACCTCGCTGACCCGCGGCGACGCCGACCTGATGTGGGAGTACACCGGCACCGGCTGGATCACCTACCTCGGCCAGTCGGAGGCGATCCCCGACGCCGAGAAGCAGTACGAAGCCGTACGCGACCTCGACCTGCGCGAGAACGGCATCGTCTGGCTCCCGCCCGCCCCGCTGAACAACAGCTACTCGATGGGCGCCACCCGCGCCACGGCCGAGAAGTACGGCCTGAAGACGATCTCCGACATGACGAAGATCCCCGTCGCCCAGCGCACCTTCTGCGTCGACCACGAGACCTTCGGCCGCGACGACGGCTTCCTCGGCATGCTCAAGGGCTACGGCCTCGAGTACGGCAAGGACGTCCCCCGCAGCAACGTGCGCCGCATGTCGACCGGCGTGCTCTACAACGCGATCGCGGCCGGCCAGTGCGCGCTCGGCATGATCACCACCACGGACGGCCGGATCGACGCGCTCAACCTGGTGCTGCTGGAGGACGACAAGCACTTCTTCCCGCAGTACAACGCGGCCGTGACCATCCGCAGCCAGGTGGCCAAGGCCCATCCGGAGATCGCCCGCGTCTTCGCCCCCATCAGCCCCAAGCTCACCGACGACGTGATCAGGAAGCTCAACGCCCAGGTGGACGTGGACGGCGACGTGCCCGTGCTGGTCGCCCGCGACTGGCTGCGGTCGGAGGGTTTCGTCAGATAGCCGGCCCCTGGCGTTACCCATACCCGATCAAGGGCAGGCCGGAGGGCATGTCGCAGACACCACCACCCCAGAGCCAGCCGTACCCGGGCCGGAGCGGCGAGATGTCGCCGCAGCCGCGTGACGAGATGCGCGACTACGCAGGCCGCGGCCTGCTGGACGGCAAGAAGGCCCTCGTCACCGGCGGTGACTCGGGCATCGGCCGGGCGGTCGCGGTGGCCTTCGCCAAGGAGGGGGCCGACGTCGCGATCGCGTACCTGAGCGAGCACGAGGACGCCGCCCACACCTCCTCGCTGATCGAGGCGGCCGGGCGGCGCTGCGTGCTGCTGCCGGGCGACCTCGGCGACCGCGCCCACTGCGCCTCGGTCGTCGAGCAGGCCGTCTCCGAGCTGGGCGGCCTGGACGTCCTGGTGAACAACGTGGCCTACCAGGAGCCGGTGGACGGCCTCGAAGAGCTGTCGGACGAGCAGTGGGAGCACACGTTCGCGGTCAACATCCACAGCTACTTCCGCGTCACGAAGGCCGCGCTCGCCCACATGGGCAAGGGCGGCGCGATCGTCAACACCTCGTCGATCAACGGCCTGCGCGGCAACAAGACGCTCATCGACTACTCCGCCACCAAGGGCGCGATCAACGCCTTCACCTACGCCATGGCGCAGAACCTGGTCGATCGCGGCATCAGGATCAACGCCGTCGCACCGGGGCCGGTGTGGACGCCGCTGATCCCGGCCACCTTCCCCGAGGAGAAGGTGGAATCGTTCGGCGAACAGGTGCCGATGGGGCGAGCCGCCGATCCCGACGAGATCGCCCCCTCGTACGTGTTCTTCGCCTCCAACCGGCTGTCGTCGTACTACACCGGCGAGGTCCTGGCCCCCATCGGCGGGGAGACCCTGCCGGGTTAGACCCGGCCCGAGTCCTTGATGGACACGATCGAGGCGGTCTGGAACCTCTTGTGTCCCTTGCCGTCGCCGCCGACCTTCGCGGTGTAGGTCTTGGTCGTCCAGCTGAGGCTGTACTTGATGGTGAGCTTGTGCCGGGTCTTGCACCGGTTGTGCCAGTAGACGGTCACCGAGGTGTTCCCGTCGCCCCAGGACCAGGCGAAACACCCGGCCACCCCCCGATGGACGTCCGCCGCGGCCGGAGCGGCGCCGAGCCCCGCTCCCAGACCGGCGGCGACGACGGAGGCCGCGGCGACGACCGCCGCACGGTTGCGCAGACCGGCCATACGAGCACTGAAGGACATGAGAATCCCCTCTTCTGGTGGTCATGGGAACCCCGGCCGCATGTCGCGCCGGGCACAACTGCCACGTTGCCACCAGAAGAGCGGACCCTCAGCCGATCTTTGTCCAGGCCTCAGGCCGGCCCGGGTTTTCGGACATTGGACAAATCATCACTCCACGTAGAGGTTGCCGCCGAGCCTCCTGAACTCGGCTGCCTTCTCCTCGAAACCCGCCTGCCTGATGTCATGACTTATCCGCATCGAGCAGAACTTGGGCCCGCACATCGAGCAGAAGTGCGCGGTCTTGGCCGGCGCCGCCGGCAGCGTCTCGTCGTGGAAGGCGCGGGCGGTGTCGGGGTCGAGCGAGAGGTCGAACTGGTCCTCCCAGCGGAACTCGAAGCGCGCGTCGGACAGCGCGTCGTCCCACTCCTGCGCCCGCGGATGCCCCTTGGCCAGGTCGGCGGCATGAGCGGCGATCTTGTACGTGATCACGCCGGTCTTGACGTCGTCCTTGTCGGGCAGGCCGAGGTGCTCCTTGGGGGTGACGTAGCAGAGCATGGCGGTGCCGAACCAGCCGATCATGGCGGCCCCGATGCCCGAGGTGATGTGGTCGTAGCCGGGGGCGACGTCGGTCACCAGCGGGCCCAGAGTGTAGAAGGGCGCGTCGTCGCAGAGCTCGCGCTGCAGGTCGACGTTCTCCTTGATCTTGTGCATGGGCACGTGACCAGGCCCCTCGATCATCACCTGGACGTCGTGCTCGCGCGCGATGCCGGTCAGCTCCCCCAGCGTGCGCAGTTCGGCAAACTGGGCCTCGTCGTTGGCGTCGGCGATCGATCCCGGCCGCAACCCGTCACCGAGCGAGAACGACACGTCGTAGCCGGCCAGGATCTCGCACATCTCGGCGAAGTTCTCGTACAGGAAGCTCTCGCGGTGGTGCGCGAGGCACCAGGCCGCCATGATCGAGCCGCCGCGCGAGACGATCCCCGTCTTGCGTGTGGCGGTGAGCGGCACGTACGACAGCCGCACGCCCGCGTGCACGGTCACGTAGTCGACGCCCTGCTCGCACTGCTCGATCAGCGTGTCGCGGTAGACCTCCCACGACAGCAGCTCCGGCCGGCCCTTGACCTTCTCCAGCGCCTGGTAGATCGGCACGGTGCCGACCGGAACCGGCGAATTGCGCAGGATCCACTCGCGGGTCTCGTGGATGTCGTCACCGGTCGACAGATCCATGATCGTGTCGGCGCCCCACCGGGTGGCCCAGGTCATCTTCTCCACCTCCTCCTCGATGGAGGAGGTGACGGCGGAGTTGCCGATATTCGCGTTGATCTTGACCAGGAACGCCCGGCCGATGATCATCGGCTCGGACTCGGGATGGTTGACGTTCGCCGGGATGATGGCCCGGCCCGCCGCGACCTCCTGCCGGACGAACTCGGCGCTCACCCCCTCACGCACGGCCACGAACTCCATCTCCCTGGTCACCAGCCCGCGCCGGGCGCAGCCGACCTGCGTGACCGGCTCACCTGCCGCACGCCGCGCCTCGATCCACGACTCGCGCAGGCGCGGCAGCCCACGCCGCGGGTCGGGCTCGAAGGACGGGTCGGTGTAGGGGCCCGAGGTGTCGTACAACGTCACCGCCGAGCCGTCGGAGAGCCGGACCTGCCGCATCGGCACACGGAGGTCACCGGAGTAGATCTTGGAAAAGCGCGCGCTGCTCATCGCGCAAACTCCCTTCGCCGGCATTACCCGGAGCAGGTTCTGGCGGTCGGCGGCTGTCAGCCGTCCTCTCAGCCCGGTCCACACCGGGCTCCCGCGTTGGACGGCGATGATCGTACCCACGCCCGCCCCCACCCGAAACCTGGCGCAGAGGTTTGACGATCGCCCTGAGCGGTACGGTCCCCATCAGGGGGAACATGAAGAGATTCGCTGCTGTCGCAGGACTACTCGTCGTGATGGCCGCGTCCGGCGCCACCGCAGCCGCCGGAGACGGCATGGACCAGCACGAAGTCGGCCAGGAACAGTACGACACTCTCATCGCCCAGTGCCGCTACGCCGACACGGGCAAGGCCAAGTGCCGGGCCGCGGTCAGGGAGATGTACCGCGTCGGCACCACCGACAGGCGACTCGACTGCCGCACCTACTCCGGCGTGACCGTCTGCGGCACGCTGCGGCTCAGCAAGTCCGAGCGCGCCTGCGTCCGTGACTCCCAAGCGAAGGGGATCTCGTTCCGCCGCGCCGAGGTCGAGTGCTACGCGCTGTCCTGAGGAGCTGAACCAGTGATCATCGTGGGGGTGGACGGCTCACGCGCCGGCCTGGAGGCCGCCGGCTGGGCCGCCGCCGAGGCCGCGCTGCGCGGATCGCCGCTGACCGTGGCGCACGCCGTGCCCAAGTGGGTGTGCGAGGAGGACACCGTACGTTACGCCGAGGTCGCCCGGTGGATGCGCGAGGGCGCCGACACCGTGCTCGCGGCGGCCCGCGACCGGGCCCTGCGGGAGTCACCGCAGGTCCCGGTGGAGGCCGTGCTGCTGCCGGGCGATCCCCGTACCGCGTTGATCAAGGCCTCCGAGGAGGCCGAGCTGCTGGTCGTGGGCAGCAGCGGCATCGGCGGCGTGCGCGGCCTGCTCGTCGGATCCGTCGCGTACGGCGTCGCGGCGCACACGCGGACGAACGTCGTCCTCGTCCACGAACGCCCCTCGCTCACCCGGGGCGAGATCGTCGCCGGCACCGACGGCTCGCCCAGCGCCGGGCGGGCCCTGGAGTTCGCCTTCACCGAGGCCGAGCTGCGCGGGGCCAGGCTGCGTGCCGTCCAGGCGTGGGCCTGGCCGCAGGCCGGCGGCTTCCCACCGGCCGACCGCGGCAGCGAGCAGGACACGCTGCACCGGCTCAAGGAATCGCTGACCGAGCACCGGGAGCGGCATCCCGGCGTCGAGGTGGTGGAGGAGGTCGTCCACGGCCATCCGGTCGAGGTGCTCCGCGAGGCGGCCGCCGGCGCCGACCTGCTGGTGGTGGGGTCGCGTGGTCATGGGCAGCTCGCGGGGATGTTGCTCGGCTCGATCAGCCAGGCCCTCCTGCACCACACGCCCAGCCCCATCGCGGTGGTCCGCGGCTGAAACTTACATCCGTACCCCCAGGTCAGGCTTCTGTCCTGATCGTCGTCCTTCCCGGCGCGCGGCCCGCGGTCCTACGATCTGCGCAGGCTGACGACGGGAGAGCGGACGATGCGCAGGATCGGCTCCGTGCTGGCCGCGATGGTGACGCTGGCCGCGGCGGTGTTGTTCGCCACCACGGCCACGGCGAGCGCCGCCCCCATCAGGATCATGCCTCTGGGCGACTCGATCACCGGCTCCCCCGGCTGCTGGCGCGCCCTGCTGTGGAACCGCCTCCAGAGCACCGGCCACACGAACGTGGACTTCGTCGGCACCCTGCCGCCCCAGGGCTGCGGGGTGGCGCACGACGGCGACAACGAGGGGCACGGCGGCTACCTGGCCACCAATGTGGCGAACCAGGGCTTGCTGACCGGCTGGCTCGCCGCCACCCGGCCGGACGTGGTGCTCATGCACTTCGGCACCAACGACGTGTGGAGCAACATCGCCCCCGCGACGATCCTCGGCGCGTTCACCACGATGGTGAACCAGATGCGGGCGAGCAACCCGGCCATGAAGATCCTCGTCGCCAAGATCATCCCCATGAACCCCTCCAGCTGCGCCGACTGCGCCCAGCGCGCCGTGACCTTCAACAACGCCATCCCCGCCTGGGCCGCCGCCACGACCACCCCGCAGTCGCCGATCACGGTGGTGGACCAGTGGACGGGCTTCAGCACCGGCAGCGACACGTACGACGGGGTGCATCCGAACGCGGCGGGCGACCAGAAGATGTCCGACAAGTGGTACCCCGCTCTGGTGGAGGCCCTGGGCACCTCTGTCTCGCCGCCGCCCTCTGGAGGGTGCGCTGCCACGTACCAGGGCACCGGCCAGTGGCAGGGCGGCTTCCAGGCCGAGGTCACCGTCAGGAACACCGGCACCGCGCCGGTCAGCGCCTGGACGGTGGCGTGGACGTTCGCCGACGGTCAGCGGATCACGCAGCTGTGGGGCGGGACGCTGAGCGCGAACGGGTCCTCGGTGACGGTACGGAACGCGGGGTGGAACGGGCAGCTCGCGCCGGGGGCGTCGACGGCGTTCGGCTTCCTCGCCTCCTGGACCGGCACCAACACCGCCCCCGTGCCCAGCTGCACAGCCTGACCCCGAACTACGTGGCGGTGATGTTAGCCATCCACGGGGCCGCCAGCCGCACATAATCATCGGTCGCCAACGCCACGGAACGATCGAGCCGCCCCGCGTTGAAGTACAACTCGGGATGGTCCAGCAGCGACGGATCGGCGACCAGTTCGAGCCTCGGGTCGTAGCTGAACGGCAGCACCGTCCCGCTCACGCTCCCCGCCAGCTCCTCAGCCTTCTCCTTGCCGGCGAAGGAGACGTACGTGCCGTCGTGCAGCGCCTTGACGGCCTGCAGATCGAGCCGGGCGTCACCGGGAACGACGGCCAGCACGTGGCGCGTCTGCTTCTTGCCCACCTTGACCATCACGATCAGGCACTTGGCGGCCTGCGCCACATCGTGCCCGCGCAGGGCGCTGACCAGCTCGGTCCGGCCCTCGGGCGCGTGCTCGATCACCCGGTAGCGCGCCCCGCCGGCGTCCATGTCGGCGATCAGGCGCTCGTAGGCGCCGTTCGGCTCACCATTCACCGCTCAACAACTCCTTCGCCGCGGCGATCCGCTCCTCGTCGCGCTGGTAGAACACCCACTGCCTGATCTTGGTGCCGCGAACCAGCCCCGCCTTGGCCAGCACCTTGAGGTGCTCGCCGCAGGTCGGCTGGCTCACGCCCAGCTTCTCGGCGATGAACAGCGAACAGACGCCGTCCCGTACGAGATCGCCGTCGCGCTGCGGCGGGAAGTGACGCACGGGATCGCGCAACCACTCCAGGATCAGCAGCCTCTTGTCGTTGGCCAGCGCCTTGATCAGGTCGACGTCCATCACTAAGCCATTATGGCAATTAGCTAATTAGCTGTCCAACCGGCTCGGCGGGCCTGGCGCTCAAGCGGACGGAGCCGGCACAGGAGCCCCTTCACTGGCCTGCACCAACACGAACCCCTGCCCCCTGAACGCCAACTGCATGGCCTCCCCGCTCCCCCGCCCGATCAAGGCCCCCACCTTCATCGTCCGGTTGATCCCGACCTCCAGCCCGGTGCTCCAGCACACGGCCGACTGCCCGTCGGCGAACGTCGGCATCCGCGCCACGTCGAGCAATACGGGCGTCCCATGCGTCGTCACCGCCACCCACCCGGTCCCGGTAACCGTCGTGTTGAACAGCCCCCCGGCCGCCACCCCAGCTCCCTGAACCCGCTTGATGTCCCAGCCGAGCTGCGGCTGGAACGCCAGCAGATTACGCCCGTTGACCGTGAGCCCCTCGTTCTCCAGAAAGAACAGATGAATGTCATCGGCATTGTCCGCCAGATACAGCAGCCCGTCGCCCCGTACCCGCATGAGCGAGGCGCCCTCCCCCGTCATGGCCTTCTTGAACAACTTCCCGAGCCCGCCCGACCCCTCGTAGTCGAAGTCCATCTGCCCTTGGAAGGCCACCATGGACCCCTGCTTGGCCAGCACCTCGTGCGGAAGCTGGACGCGCAACATCTTGTGGTTCTCCAGGACGAAGCCCGGGGGGAGCTGCTGGGAGTCGAGGTTGTTGAAGATGGAGCTACGCACGTTGTCCGGCCTTTCGGGGAGAGGAGGCGATGCGGCCAGCGTACGAACAATCCACCAAGAACGCGCGCCCTCAACCCCGGCACGCGCCACCCGACCAGCCCCCAGCCACGGGCAGCCGACACCTGACCGCCAAGACCGACTACCAGGGGATCAGCAAGCTGGGGTCAGCTACGCCCCTGACTACCCCTCAAGGCCAGATCCCGCACGACCTCGATCAACTCAGCCGGATCGAACGGCTTGGTCAAGTACGCGTCCACCCCGATCCCCAGCCCCCGGGTCCGGTCATCATCCTGAGCCCTGGCCGTGATGAGCACGACCTTGATGTGACTGGTGGCCTCCTCCGTACGCAACCGATGCGCCGTCGTCCACCCGTCCAGGAACGGCATCATCACATCGAGCGTGATCACATCCGGCATCACGTCGAGCACCCGATCCAGACAATCCTGCCCATCAGTGGCGGTAGACACCTCGAACCCCTCCAGGTTCAGGTTGACCGCGATGAGCTGCCGGATGACCTCATCGTCATCCACGACCAGTACTTTCCCAAGAACCTCGCCCACGGGCGCAAAGCTAACCTGTAGCGGCCCCGTCACGCCGGGTTTCGCCGGAAGTGTTCAAGGACCTTTATCTGGTGCCGAGCAGTGCCGGGATACTGATAGCCTTTCACTCGACGCGCCCCCTTAGCTCAGGGGATAGAGCACCGGCCTCCGGAGCCGGGTGCGTAGGTTCGAATCCTACAGGGGGCACTCGATCTTGATCAGCGGTTCCGACCGCTGACCAGGGCAGACATCGCAGGTACGGGCGGGCCTCCAGTCTCACGGAGTCCCGCCCGTTCTCGTTGACGCTCACGGGTTGTGGACCAGTTGTGGACCATGATCGGCTTGTCGCCGTGGGCTAGGCGCCCTGATCGTCAGGTCCCCAGCCCTCTGGTGCGACTGTGGTGGCGGACACCCCACACCGGCAGAAAAACTCCACGCCCGCCTCGATTGTGGACCGATGCATACCCGCCGGGTACAGCCCCTTAGCGCTGCGAATCTCACGCCGCCTGACGCTCGGCGGGATGTACCTCGTCCATATCATCTGATCGTCCCGCAGGCACCCCGTGCACTTCGGTTTCACGCTCCGACTCATGAGTAGGTCCCCTTCCTATCGCAGTAGCCAGGGGCCAGGAGAGCACAGAAAGTTGCTTGCGTCGCCTCCTAGCGAACGCCTGCTCACCGAACTACCAGGCAACGCGACAAGTCCTCGGATCATGCCGTGCATGCCTCATCCCCCGATGGGTTGAAGCAGCCCGACCCATCGGCGCGTGGAGGCTTCTCGTGTCCTCCTCCCCACGGATCTCCGGGTCGAGCCAGCCTGCGCCGTCTTCAGCGCTTGCGACTTTCAGACCGAGGAACTCGCGCTGGCCATCGGCATGAACAGCGGCCGCGACGACCACGTGCATGTTAATGATGCGCCACCCTCGCGCGCCTTCTGGGTCAGCGCGTCCAGCCAGACGCTGGTGTATGAGCTGACGTCCGACGCTCGGGGGCGGCACGCTTCAGCCTGCTCAAGAATAGTTAGGTTCACGGTGCAGAGTCGGTAGGTCCAGCTTGCGGCCGCACGCTGGAACCAGCGTTTTCTTCGTACCAGCGCCTGGCGGTCGAGTTGATCAGAAGCACGCAGAAGAACGTTGCGACCACGCCGATCGTCCAAGCTGTGAGGGCGCCGATCCTTGCCGCAATCAGTGCTTGTGGCCAGCCGACGAAGACAGTCGGCGCTGTCCAAATCAGCGCGGCGAGCGCGAGGGCGGGAAAGGCGATGAAGTTGGGGTAGACCAATCGAGGAATGCGGAGAGGAACAGCTTGCTTTTCCTGCCACTCTTCCCATTGAAGGCCGCCTGGCACACGATGCGTCAGATCGTCGCGTATATATCTGCCGATCTTGAAGACGCCATACGAGTGCATGGCAAAACGCGCACAGAAGAGATAGGTGGTGATCGGCAGGATGAGCAGAAGCAGTGAGCTTCTACCTCCCGCTAGTACGAAGCCAAATACTGCTCCTGACGCAGTGATATGCAAGTTGAAGAGGTTCTGCCGCCGTGTTTCTCGCGATTCGATCTCCTGCCTGAGAGCAGCAAACTCGGCTAATGGTCCTTCGTGACCATCTGGCGGCGACGTGTGGGTCATGTCGCCACAGTAAGCCCGATTCCCTTGGTCGCACAGGCCTCTGGAGGGGTTGAGCTAGAGGTACGAACACTGTGTCCGGCCACTCGCCTTTTCCTCACTACTGTAGCTTCGACCGTCCAACCGTGGGGGCTTGATCAAATGGCGAAGATTGGTTCCGGCTGCAAGGTTCGGGGCGGAGGTAAATGGCAGCGAGATCCGTCATTCGGAATCGTCGGCGGTGGCCGTCACATCGTCATGTTCCCCCGCATCGGTGCCCGCCGGTTCGCCCAACTCCAGAATCGCCTTCAGCGTGCGCCGCCCATCCCACCTCAGGTACCGCGGCGCGCCTTCGGGAGACGACGGATCTTCACGCGCCTTTGCGATCCCGACCGAGCCCAACCCGGGCTTCCCGGAGAGTGTGGAGGAGCTTCGCTCGTTGCTCAAGGTGGAATGCACTCAGGCCTGCTAGCTGAGCCGCGCCAATCAAGCCGTAAACGCCCAGAGCGGTCGGCGCGCCGAACACAACCCCCCGAACGAGATGCCATCCCAACTCGGAGACCTGGGGAATCGCCGGCCATGCGAGACCCGCGAACAGCGCAAGCAGAACACCGATGGCGCATGCCCATATGACGATTTTGTATGGCCTCGATACAGCGCGGACACCACCTTGGGCACGCTCTAGGACGAGCACATACTCTGGGCTCATCAGACTGATAAGGATAGTGTGCGCAGCAATGACGATTCCGGCCAACGTACCCAAGAGCGCTGCGGCTCCGAAGAGGAACGTCGAAGCCTGTGCAGCAACGACCTTGCTGAGCGAAACGAGCAAGCCACCTGCGACACCAGCGGGAAGCGCAATCATGAAATCCGCAGACAGCAGTATGCTTCCAACTTTTCCGAAGCGCGCCGGCCTGGGCGTTGGTAGCGAAACACGCATCTTGGCGTCGCTCATCATAACTCCAGCCTTAGGTCACACGGGTTCCTCGCCGACTTCCACGGATTCAACCTCCTCGAACAGCTCCTCAAAGGTTGCTTCACCTGTGTCAGGATCAATATTGATCCCGGTGATCAAGGTCTCTCCGTGCAACTGACTCTCCCATACGGTCTCCACAGCAAGATCGCCAGCACCGCGAGTGCCCGCTGCAGACGCCTGACCATACCCGCGAGCCACATGATCCAACAGCTGTTGAGCAAGATCCGTATCTGTCTCAATCCCATCCTCTGACCGAAGCTCCAATGTCGCAGAGGATAGTCGCATCTGCTCTATCAGGCGCTCGACATCGGGACGTCCCTCATAATTGGGGTTTGGGCGTTCAAGGCGAATATGCAGCCGAGTTACTCTAGCCACCGATCTTCGCCATTCAGGAAAAGACCGGTTTCGGGAGATAGTTTCGATGTCCCAATTTTGATCCATTTGCTCGCGCAGCATCGACTTGAGAGCTCCGATGAATGACGTTACCCTGATGACAGGAGAGCGAACCTGGAACACCATTGCAAAATCAGATAAGCGGATCACGAAGGGTGATGCTACGCCACCGGCAAGCCGTGTTGGAATGAAGTCCAACTCCTCTTCACTCCAGTTATCCGCTCCCACTTCCGTATCACACCCGAGGCGACCACGCAAGAATCCATCCGTCACCTCGATTCCACCCAGCCGCCACATCCGCCTGTACCAGGTAGTTCGCGTCCCCGATTGCATAGCGTGCTGCAGTCGTTCGGCGGGTGTATCGAACAGACTTGGTTGAGCAGGCGCGACGATATGAGCACGAGCAACTCTCCCGCTTGCGGACCGAGGAGGCATTCTCGGATAGTAGATCAGATAACGATGAATGTCCCGCCCTGCGGCGGCAGCTTGCCTCTCCCTTTTCGTATCCTGCTTCATGATCACCGAGCAGCCCCTGCAGGCAAGGGCGGAGCAGCAGCGACACATCAAGCTCTCCAGCACCATCATCACCTGCATAAATTGCTGAGCGCTGTGATCAATGATTAAGTCAGTCTCCAGCCTTACGACTTCCACTTCGTGGATCGCGCACGGAATGCAGTCCATCACCTTCGAACCTTTCGGACTGTCTGCGATGTGACGCTACAGGCAAGCCCCGACAGTTTTCAGTGATCGTTCTGCAAGGTGATAGCAACGTCCCAACACACCGACGCGCCCGCGCCACCGTTCACACGCGCCTGACCATGGCCCTGATCAACCGAGCAGGACAGTGCTCCGTCTGAAAGGCGGAGAATCAGGCCGTCGTGGGGCTTCAGGCCCGACAGTCCTGCGGTACGGGTTCCCTAGCCACCGGATGAGCGTCTGGTCACTTGCGGTGGTGGTGCTGTGCCGCAGTGGAGTGCAGCAACGCCGCTGCGTAAGAGCAGGTACCCCCTCACGGCGAGCCTCCGGACGTGCGGAGGTCCCGCCGTTCACCGTCGCTCTTACCGCTTGGGCGTGGTCGGGCTACTACCGAGTGACTCTGATCAGATTTCGAGGGCTGCCTCGATTCGGCGATTGATCTGGCCATCGCGCCCGTCGAGGCACTTGGCGTATCGCTTGAGGAGGACCTCTACGCTGTTGCCCGCGCGCTCCGCTACCACGGTCGCGTCGACGCCTGCGTTGAGCCACGTGGACAGGGCGGCGTGGCGGAGGTCGTAAGGCTTTCCGGCGAGGGGCGAGATGACCTGTTGCGGAGTCAAGGCGAAGCGGCGGGCCTCTTCCCAGGCCCGCGAGTAAGTAGAAGCGCCGAGAACGCCACCGCGTTCGTTGCGGAACAGCCGTCCGTCCGGGGCTGTGCCGAACTCTGCGAGGTGCGCCCGCAGAATGCGAGCTAGCTCCGGCGGGATCGGCACGGGCCGGACTTCGCGTTCCTCTCGCTGTTTGAGCCCGCGCTGGTCATGCACGGCCCCGCTGTCGGTCCACTGCTTGCCGCTACTCGGGCGGGTGACTTCAAGAGTGAGCAGCCCCCATCCCTCGTTCGGCAGAAAGCAGTCTGTTTCTCGGAGCCCGATGGCTTCGGCGGGGCGGAGGCCGGCGAAGTAGAGCGTGGCGAAGAATGCCACGAGGCGGCGTCCTCGCCCACGGTGCCAGCTACCGACGTAGGAGAGGCTTATGAGGAGTTCGCGGGCTTGGACGGGGTTGACCACGCATCGCCGGTCAACGGTGTTGTCCCTTGCCACCTTCTTCTGCTTGACGCGCTTGAGCGGGTTGTCGGCAAGCTCGCCGAGGTCGATCGCGTACTCAAGAGCGGTGTTGAGGCCGCGGCGCCGGCGGGCCGTCGTGTCGGCCGCCGCATGTTTGCCGTCGCGTGTGAGAGGGCATTTGATTTGAGTAGATTGCGGCTTATGTTCTAGTAGGTGCCTCGCCAGGTTGGGGTGGTTTCGTCCGTTATGCGTTTGGTGAGGTTGTCGATCGAGGCGATGTAGATCATGGCTTCGGAGCTGGTGGGAAGGGTTTCGTAATCGCGGGTCAGGCGTCGTCTTAACATAAGCCAGCCGAGGCTGCGTTCCACTACCCAGCGTCTTTTAACGACTTGGAAGCCGCGGACGTCGGGGTTTCTGTTGACGACTTCCACGTCGATTCCGAGGCGGGCTCCGTGTTCGACTGCGGCGTTCTTGAATCCTGTGTCGACCCAGGCTTTGGTGATGGTTGGGTGGGTCTCCTTGACGGTGTTGAGCAGTTGTATTCCTATGGCGTTTTCGGAGAGGCTTGCGGCGGTGACGGTGACGGCGAGTAGGAGGCCGAGCGCGTCTGTGACGATGCCTCGCTTCCGGCCGATGATCTTCTTGGCGGCGTCCGTTCCCTGGCTGGTCAGGGGTACGTTGGTGGAGGTCTTGACGCTCTGGGTGTCGATCACGGAGGCAGTCGGCTCGGGCTCGCGGCCGGCCTTGACGCGGGCCAGTCCGGTCAGGTCGTAGTTGAGTTGGGCGAGTATCCCTTCGTCGCGCCAGGCCGCGTAGTAGGCGTACACGGTGTTGTACGACGGGAAGTCGTGCGGTAGGTATTTCCAGGCAATTCCCGTGCGGTTGACATAGAGAATCGCATTGAAGACGTCCCGTAGTTCGACCGAGGCTGGCTGGCCGGTGGGCCGGCGGTCGAGTCTGGCCTGCCGCCAGGCGGTCAAGGTGGGCTCGATTAAGGCCCAGCGGGCGTCGGAAATGTCGCTGGGGTACGGCTTCCGTTCGCTCATGGCGGAGCCTCTACCCGAAAGATATGATCGATAGTGGGCTTCGGCTAGTCGGGAGCGTCTACCACATTTCTAGACCAGACGGAATTTGAGGCCATTTCATCATCAAAATGGTCGCTCGCATGAGCGATGAGGACTACACAAAGCTACACGTACAGGGAAAAGAGCCCAAAAGGCTGCACCTACAGAGCTGGGCATACGCCAACCAACCATGCCTAAACGCCCTCTGAGAGCCAGCGGGCACGCACAGTACATGGGCGGATGCGGAGGCGGGCATGGCAGCTCCACCCTTGTGGTCGGCAAAAATCCGGGCCGAGCGCAAAGCACGTGGCTGGGACGCGCATTCCACGGCGCGGAGACTCCGCAAGGCCGCTGGTGACGACCGCCATGACCTGCCTGAACACACCGATCTGGTGCGCTCCATCCGCCGGTGGGAGTCCGGCAAGATCGCCGTGATGAGCGAGCGATACCGGCTGCTGTACTGCGCCATCCTCCAACTCGGCGAAGACGTCCTCTTCGGGGAAGAGGATCGACCCGCCAGTCCGCAAGAGTCCGCGGGATCGGAAACGGACCTGGGCAAGATCGCTTCCCTCCGGCAGGCCGATCGACAAGTAGGCGGAGGCCACTTGTACGCCACGGTGATCGGCTACCTGCAGAGCACCGTTGCCCCTCGACTGTTCAGCGGCTCCGAAGGTGACCACTCGTTCGCCACCGCGGCCGCCTTCACCGAGATGGCCGGTTGGATGGCACACGACGCGGGCAACGATCTCCTTGCCGACCAGCACTTCCATCGAGCGCTCGCCTTCGCCGGGCTGGGCGGCGACCGGCAACTCGAAGCGCACGTCCTCGGGAGCATGAGCCACCTCACCTTGCACCTCGGACGTCCGGGCGAGGCGGTCACGTACGCCCGGCGAGGCCTGGACACGCTCACCCGAACCCGCGTACCGGCACCTGCGGTAGGCGTCCGGCTGCTGGCGAAAGCCGCGAGCGGACTGGCCGCACAGAATGAATCCGCCGAAGCGGCACGTCTTCTCGTTCGTGCCGAGGCGATGCTCGGGCGGCAGCCTGAGCAATCACCCTCGCCGTGGGCCGCACCGTACGACGAAGCGACCCTGGCCCTTGATACCGCCCGGTGCATGCTCAGCCTCGGCCAGGTAAGCGAAGCCCAGCGCCAAGGCAGGCGTTTCCTCGCGATCCGTTCAGCTCATCGCACCCGCAGCCGGGCCTTCGGCCAACTGGTGCTGGCCAGCGCACTACTGAAACAAGATCAGCTTGATGAGGCGTGCACTCTCATCCTGGATGCGGTGGAGAGCACTCGTTCCTTGAGTTCCCTCGTCGTCAACCGGCAACTCACTGACCTTCAAGACCAGTTGCGGGCGTATCAGGGCCATCAGGGCGCCACAGACTGCCTCGACGTACTGGACAGCACGCATCGCGAGCGATGCTGGTTGTACCAGTGAGAAGGAGGCTGATCTCGTGAGCCAAGACGCCCCGCTCTACGAGCGTGATCCTGAAGCGTGGAACGCCCACCTCGCCGAGGGCAACGCCCGGCAGGCCCGCAAGCGCGTGGGCGCCGACGTGCTTCTCCGCGACCACAACGGTCGCATCCTGATCGTGGACCCGGCCTACAAGCCCGACTGGGATCTTCCCGGGGGCATGGCGGAGGCGAACGAGTCCCCAGCAGCTGCCGCGCGGCGAGAGATCAAGGAGGAACTCGGGCTCGATCTGGAGCTCGGCCGCGTGCTCGTCGTCGACTGGGTGCCATCGCACGGCCCTTGGGACGACTCCCTGATGTTCGTCTTCGACGGCGGAATACTTGAATCCCGGCAGCTCGCCGGCCTGCACACCGCAGATTCCGAACTCGCCGGCTTCCGCCTCGCCACCCCCGCGGAAGCAGCTGACCTGTTGCGACCTTACGTGTGGCTCCGCGCCAAAGCGGCGCTCAGCGCCCTGCTGCAGGAGGCGTCGTCCTATTGTGAAAGCGGCCGTCCACAGACCTGACACCTCGTTCCACTATGTCGACGCCCACCTTGAGGCATCAATCGGTCCCCGGCTCTTGCGCGCGACCGGGGACCGGCGAAGTGCATTCAGGCAGTCACCTCAAGATGGGCGACATGTTCCACGCTGTCTACTTCCCCTTCCACCAGTCCGGCTTCGCCGTCACCCACTGAGGCGACCCACAACGTTCCCAGACAACTCGCCTGCCTCCGCCCAGGTGACCCCAGCACAGCTTGAAGACCATGACCTTGCCCCAGAGCGAGTCGTCGGTGGCGCAACCGGCCTGCGGTGCTCGCACCTCGAAGACGCCGCCGACGGGCATCTTGTTGTTGTCGTGAGCCCACCGTGCCTGGTAGACGCGGCTGTCTGCTCGACCGTCACAGACCTTGATGTTGGACCGATCGGCGGGTACGGCGACGGTCCCATCCTGGTAGCTGGCCTGCCAGCCTGACGCCAGCGCCGCTGCCGGTACGGCGGCGTTCAGCAGCAGCCCGGCACCCAGGCTTGCGATGACTTTGCTCGCGCGTGTAACCATGGCGATCTTCCTCTCCTTGTAGATCGAGGATGCTAACTTTAAGTAGCAGCTCGATTACGTCAAGGAGATAAGTGAGACCAGCAATCTTCCGTGCGGCAATCTATCGGAGACTCGGACATCGCCGCCGATTCACGCAGATCACTCACTATCCAGCGAATCACCCCTGGATTATTTATCTGCGGGCACACATGTGCCTACGCATACAACATGCGCGAAATGCTCCAACTCGTGGCGCGTCAGCTGTCGAATGGGTGATCATCACGGCCGTGGTCGCCGGAATCGCCCTCGGGCTCGCTCTCTTCATCAAGAACTTCGTGACGGAATGGCAAGGGAAAATCGAGGACGTAGGCTCAGACAAGGCCGCCGAGTAGCGTTATCCAAGCTTGCCACAAGCAAGCAATATCGGAACATCTTGGTATCGATATCCCCTCCACGCACCGCATAACCAGGAGACCGCTATGGATGCCCCCGGCCCGGCAATCCGAGCGAGCATCGTCCTCGCCCTTGTGCTCACATTGCTGGCACCCGACCCCGCCATCGCCTCCCCGGAACTCAGTGACGCCAGAGATTCACGGCCTCCAGCACCGGCCGGCGCGGGCTTGTGTGTGTTCGAAACCAAGGGCGACTACATCCACGTCTCAACCTCCGCATGGGAGGCATCCGGGCACGGCTGGTGGATCAACGTCAACTGCAACGCCACGGCGGCGATCGTCACCGTCCAGCTGCAGCAGCACGTCAACGGCGGATGGACCGACGCCGGCTCGGCCGGCAAAGCCACGGTCAGGTCCGGCGGTGGTGCAGGCAGCCGCTCGACCGGCCGAGCGGCATGTAACACCAATGCGGTCACCGCGTGGCGTAGCGTCATCGATGTCGACGTCCTGAACGTGCTCGACTCGCCGAGCACCCTCACCACGGGCAGCCGCAACATCCGCTGCAGGCATTAGCTACGAGAGGCGCCCATGACCAGCGCACCCGACACCACCTTGTACGTCGCCCTGCACGGCAAGCTGACCCCGCACTCATGGCGCGACCCCTCCACCGCCGCCTCCGACGCCTACAGCCTCTTCGTCGCACGATCCTCGGCAATGGGCTGGCTCCGCGACCCGCCACACGACGGGTGCGGTCTTTGGGGGATGAACGACGCCGCCTACGAACCCACCGCTACTCGGATGGCCTGGTTCCAAGCGTCACTACCGGCGCACCCCTCCTCTCCCAGCGGCACATCACCGGTCCAGCCGTTCCTCGCCTGCGTACGTGATGTCGTCACCCGCCTCGGAACTCTCCACTTGAAAGCCGCCCAAATACTGCTGCCCCCAATCACTCACCAAGGAGCACCACGCACGGAAGCACGACTGCTACAAGAGGCAGGCTGGTTCACCGACCTGAGCCCCCGGGCGAAAACCACCATCCGCCTAACACTGGACAGCGGCCAGAATCCAGCCATCCGATCAGCAGCACCCCACCTGCTCACATGGCTACGGGACCTGAAACAGGACGTCCTCACCGATCTTTCTCTGACTTACGACGGTCCCATCACCCTGCAACCCGCCATCACCGACACGCTGTGGCACGGCCCCGCCAACCACCACATCACCCTCAACGCCACCCTGGCCGAATGGTCACTGGACGCCATTGCCTGGCTCGCCACCCTCCTCACCCACGCCATCCACCAGCACAACATCGACACCCCGCTCCTACTCTCCACAGCCCTCAGCCCAGGCCCCACGTCACCCACGGGTAATCGCTGAAGCGACGCTTAGAACCGCGCCACTCACCCGACGCATGCCCGTGCAACCAACGCCCGCGCAAGCACTGACTACGTGCATCCCTCCAGACCTGTACCGCTTCAAAACTCGTTGCGTGGTGCTTGATCTGCGGCTTTGACGTTCAGAGGCCCTACAGGCAGGATCGCGGTCTGTGTCGGTTCGTCTGTTGTATCTGACCTTGATCCGGGTGTTCGGCTGGCTGGTGTTGCTGGGGCGTGGCCAGGCGTTCAAGGATGTCGAGATCATGGTGCTCCGCCATGAGGTTGCGGTGTTGAAGCGTCAGGTTGTGCGGCCGAAGCCGGACTGGGCCGATGGAGTGTTCTTGGCGGCCTTGGCCCGTGTCCTGCCGTCGGTGCTGCGCGCGCCTCGGCTGGTCACCCCAGGTACCCTCTTGGCCTGGCATCGTCGTTTGATCAAACGCTCCTGGACCTACCCCCGCCGCACCGGCCGTCCCGGAACCAGCAAAGAGGTCCGGGATCTGATCCTCCGCCTGGCCCGTGAGAACCCAAGATGGGGCTACCGGCGGGTCCACGGTGAACTGGTTCGGCTCGGTTTGCAGGTCAGCGCGGCGACCGTGCGGCGGATCCTGCGTTCACGCCGGCACAGTCCGGCGCCACGAACCCTCGACACCTCTTGGCGGACGTTTCTACGGCTGCAAGCGAAGGGACTGCTCGCCTGTGACTTCTTCCACGTCGACACGGTCTTCCTGAAGCGCCTGTACGTGTTGTTCGTGATGGAGGTGGAAACGCGACGCGTGCACATCCTGGGCGTCACCGCTCACCCAACAGGCGCCTGGACGACTCAGCAGGCGAGAAACCTGTTCATGGATCTTGGCCACTGGGCCAGGTCATTTCGGTTCCTCATCCGTGACCGAGACGCCAAGTTCACCGCCGCCTTCGACGAGATCTTCACCAGCCAGGGCATCACGGTGATAAGGACACCGCCACGAACACCCCGAGCCAACTGCTACGCCGAACGCTGGATCCGAACCGTCCGAGCCGAATGCACCGACCGCATGCTGATCTACGACCAACGCCACCTGCGATCGGTTCTGAACGAGTACGCCGAGCACTACAACGTGCACCGCCCGCACCAGTCCCGCCGGCAACGCCCACCTGATCAAGACGAGGACGTCGTGGTGCCGCTGGAAGGCCGGATTCAGCGCCGGCAGGTGCTCAACGGCGCCATCAACGAGTACCACCGCGCCGCCTGACCAACCCGAAGAAACACCAGATCAAACCACGTGCACGAGATTTGAAGCGGTACACGTCTGGAGGCCCTCCCGCGCTGCTGTTTCCTCCCAGGCGTAAACGCCCGGGGTTCCACGCCAGATCACGCTGAATGTCTGGCGGCCGCCGGCCGGGAGGAGGTCGGCACGAAAGTGGACGCCCTCGTCATGTTGCGCGACGCGGTTCTCATCGGCACCTACCTCAGCGAGAGCGACACCACCCGGCGCACCTTCGTGCCGACCGCCCGCTGGGTCGCCGGCCTCTCCTGACAGCCCCGGTCAGGAGGGCGCGCACGCCACGTCGATCAGGGTTTCCGCTGTCCGGATGGCGGCCCTCACCCCCGCGGCTGCGGCGCCGTCGAATCTCGACCGATACGCCGCCTGCAGGCACAACCCGTCGATCATCAGCCACAGCTGTTCGGCGAGCTCGCCGGGCCGCTCGACGTCGAGCCGGGCGATCAGCTCGTCGAGCACGGCACGGCCCTCGCGTAGCCGGTCGGCCGCGGCCCGCACCGGGCCCAAGACATCTGACCCGTCGTCTGGGAACTCCACCAGGTAGTTGCGGGCGGGACATCCCCGCAGCCATGCCGTCCGGGGTTCGGCCACGAAGCTCCGGATGAACGCGAGTATCTCGGCGCGCGGATCGCCCGGCTCCGCCGGACGGAGCGTCGTGCGGACCTTGTCCCGGTAGGACTCATCAAGGTAGGCCGCGACCAGGTCCGCCTTCGCCGGGAAGTGCTGGTAGAGCAGGTTCTTGCCGATGCCGGACTCGCGGATGATGCAGCTCGTCCCGACCGCGCGGACGCCATGGCGATCGAAGAGCCTGGTCGCCACCTCGAGGATGCGCGCCCGCACGTCGAAGGCCGGTGATCGAGCCACCTGAACCCGCCTCTCCTGTCCGCACCACACTCGGACCGATCAGTCCGACCTGCCTAGGGTACCGGCGGACGGGCTGAGACCCCCATTTGACCCATCCTCTCCCCGGTGCCATCCTGATCGGACCGATCGGTCCGGACCGTCCGGTCCGTTCATGAAATGGGAGATCCGTATGAACTGGCCAAGCTGGCGCGGGTGGCGGTGGCCTGGCTGCGGCAGTCGGCGCGCCGCTGGTCGACCGCGGTGGTGCCGGTGATCGGCCCGCGCACGGTCGAGCAGCTGGAGGACCACCTGGCCGCACTCGAACTTGAGCTCTCCCCCGAGCACTTCGCCGCCCTCGACGCGGTCAGCGCGCCGCCGCTCGGCTACCCCAGCACCACGATCCAGGCGTACGCCGACAGCGCGCTGGGCGCCGCGTCGGCGCGGTTCGACCGGTTGCGGCCGGTCGCCTGAGCAGCGATTTTTGGCGAATCGTTCCAGAACGCGCTAGAGTTGTTGGCAGAACAGTCCAGAACCGGGTCGGGGAGACCCGTCACCCGCTCACCAGCGGGAGCGGGCTCCGCCACCCACCCCTTCAGAAAGGGCCGAGCCATGAACTCCACCGATCGCCGCTTCCTGATCACCGGCGCCACGGGCAAGACCGGCGCCGCCAGCGTGCGTCTGCTGCGCGAACGTGGTCATGCCGTCACCGCCCTGGTCCGGGGCGACGACGCCCGCGCCCGCGCACTGGCCGACCTGGGCGCCGACGTCCTCATCGGGGACCTGCTCGACTTCCGGGACGTCAGCACGGCCATGCGCGGCACCGAAGGCGTCTACCTCTGCTACCCGATCGAGCCCGGACTGGTGGAGGTCACCGCGAACGTCGCCCAGGCCGCCGCGGAGGCGGGCGTCGACGCGATCGTCAACATGTCGCAGATCTCCGCCCGGCGGGAGGCCAAGAGCAACGCCGCCCGGCAGCACTGGCTCGCCGAACGCCTGCTGGACCGCGGCCCCTTCCGCACCACGCACCTGCGGCCCACATTCTTCGCCGAGTGGCTGACCTGGGGCTGGCACCGCGACGGCGACTCCGGCGTGCTGGCGTTGCCGTTCGGCAACGGCCGTCACGCGCCGATCGCCGGGGTGGACCAGGCCTACGTCATCGCGGCGGTCCTCGAGCGTCCCGCCTCGCACGACCGCCAGGTCTACCCGCTGCACGGACCGGTGGAGATGAACCACTACCAGATCGCCGAGATCATGGCGCGCGTCCTGGGTATCCCCGTCCGCTACGAGCCGGTCGACGTCGAGACCTACCAGAGCGAGTTGCTCGCACGCGGGCTGCCGCAGCACCTGGTCCAGCACTTCGGCAACGTGGCCCTCGACTACCAGCAGGGCATCTTCGCCGGCACCAACAACCTCGTCGAGGTGATCGCCGATCACGCTCCGATGACGGTCCAGCAGTACGTCGCGAACAACCGGCAAACCTTCGGCGACGCCGGCCAGTTCACCGTCCGGGCCTCAGCCGCCTAAGCCGGCCATTCTGGACCGAACTGTCAGCAACGAGTTTCGATCGGATACGGTTTCCGCCATGGCGCGTCCTTTGAGCTTCGACAAGCGCAAGGTGCTCGCGATCATCGAGCGCCAGTTCCGCCAGAGCGGTTACGCAGGCACCAGCCTGGATGACATCGCCTCGGCGTCGCAACTAGGTCGGGGCAGCCTGTACGCCGCCTTCGGCGACAAACACCAGCTGTTCCTGCGCACACTGCACGACTACTGCGACCACCAGGAGGCCGCCGTGGCGGCCTCGCTGGAAGGCCCCGACGACACGGCCCTCCAGCGGCTGCACGACTACCTGATCGGCAACCTGCGCAACACTTTCGACGACCCAGATCTGCTCGGCTGTATGGCCGGACGATTCGCACTCGAGCTGGGCCGCTCCGACACCGAAGCCGCCCAGCGCATCGGCCAGGCGTTCGCCGCTCAGCGTGACGCATTACAAAAATGCTGCGCCGCGGCGCAGCGGCATGGTGATCTGGACCCCGCCGTGAACCCACAGGAGATCGCCGCCATGCTGCTCGCACTCGCCCGCGGCATCGACGTCATGGCCCGGGGCGGCACCGACGAGAACCTGATGAAAGCCACCGCACTGCGCGCGCTCGCCGGCCTGCCCACCACCGCCCAAGGACAGCGGACACTGGAGCGCCTCACCTGAAAGAGCCCCGGCTCGCCCGAGGACACACAGCCACGCGCCCCCTTACGCCAGGACCGTCTCGGGGGCGGCCGGCTGCCTGCCGCGCGTAGAAGGTGTTGCGGGCGTTGTCCCCGGGCCAAGGGTGCCCACTCAACGGGTGGGAGGGCCGGACGGCGGCCCTCCCACCGTGTGCCTCACTTCAGGCCGAACGCTCGGGTGATGGTCTGGGTGACGGTGTTGCCCTGGGTGTCGCCGGCGGCGGTGCGGAGCGTGACGAACGAGGCCCCGGCGGGGGCGTCGAGGCGGGTCCGCCAGCCGTCCCTGCCCCGGTCGAGGCGGGCCTGGTCCCAGGTCGTCCCGTCGTCGTAGGAGATCTCCAGGGTGAGGGTGCGCAGGTCGCCGGCCCCGGCCACGCCGTCGAGGTGGGACGGGGTGACGGTGAGGTCGGCACGGCGGCGCGCCTTGCCGGCGACGTCGGTGTCCACGGCGTAGTCGAGCTGGATGAACGGCAGCCGCTCGATCGCGCCCGTGGCGCCTGCCTGGGAGGTGAAGCCCCATTCGGTGCGGGTGGTGGTGGAGTAGGGGTTCGCCCAGGTGCCGCGGGAGTTCTCCGACACCAGGCGGTACGGCAGCGCCTCCGGCCGCAGGCCGGTGACGAGCAGCTGGTCGTAGGGCGCCTCGCCGAGCAGGGTGTCACCCTGGTACAGCTTCAGCGAGTTGGACACCATGCCGTTGAGGAAGGTGTCGCCGACGTGGCCGGCTCCCGAGTCGCCCCAGCTGGGCAGGACCACCTGCAGCAGGTCGTCCAGGCGCAGCGGCGACGTCTCGGGCGCCGAGCGCGGCCGGTGGATGGGGCCGAACCAGTGCAGGTCCGTGCTGGTGCCCGCCCGGTACGTCACGGGACGAATGCTCTCCTGACCGACCTCGCGGACGATCGTCGCCGCCTCGTGCCAGGACACCCCGGCCGTGACGTAGTCGGTGCGCTCGCCCATGGCCAGCGCCTCCGAGGCGCCTATGGGCGTCGCGGTGCTGTACCCGAACCGCCAGTAGTCGTCGCGCGACTCGATGGCCCTGGACTGCCGGTAGTTACGGAACGAGACGTCCACCCGGGCCAGGTCCTTGTTCCCTGGCCGGTAGGTCGGGTCCGCGGGCACGGCGCCCTTGAAGCGGTGGACCAGGTCGTAGACGTACTCGGTGGTCGGGTTCGACGTCACGTCGAGCCGTGTGCGCCGACCGCGCTGGATCTGCGCGATCAGCTGCTCGCCCTCGTCGAGGCCCAGCGAGGCCACCGTCAGCGGCGCCAGGTTCGGCGCTCCGTAGATCGGGTCGTTCCAGGGGGTGATGCGGCCGGGGCCGTCGTTGACGACGAGCAGGAGTTTCGCGCCCGCCGCCGCCGCGGCGGCGGCCTGGTCCTCGCGGCTGACCGTGTCGTTGTTCCGGACGACCACGGCCTTGCCCGCGGCACCCTTGGACGGGTAGGCGGCGGCCCCGCCGTCGCCAGCGAAGATCGCCTCGATCGTGTGGCGGCCCTTGGGCAGCGGAGCCGCGCCGCGGTGCACCAGCGCGTCGTCGAAGACGTGGCCGGAGGTGGAGACGGTCAGGGCCGGCTGGTTCAGCCGCCAGTGCCCGCCGAGCTCGAACTCGCCCACGCCCACCTTGCCGCCGGTCGGCAGCGTCCAGACGCTGTCGTACGACGCGTCCGGCCACCGGCTGCTGGCGGAGTAGTCGTCGTCGGCCACGCCCCGGTAGACGTCGACCCGCATGCCGTCCAGGGAGCTGAGCTTGGGGGTGAGCGCGGTCAGGCGCCGGGCCTTGCGCGCGTCGATGACGACGGTGCGATCCCGGTCGAGTGCGATGTCGGTCACCGCGAGCAGGCCGAAGCCGCGTGAGTGGGGGCCGTGCGCGCCCTCCAGGTCGGCGTCCAGCCAGGTGGTGTAGGTGCCTTCGGGGATGCGCACGCTGCCGGTGCCGGAGGGGTCCAGGATGAGCGGGGCGAAGAATTTCTTGCCCGTCAGGATGAGGTCGCCGCCCAGTGCCTTGCCGGCGCGGTCCTTGGCGGTGAGGGTGAGGACGTGCCGGGCTCCCTCCTCCGCGGCGCCGATGAGGGTGCGGGCGCGCGGGGTGCCGGAGGCGTCCGTGGCCTCGACCGTGCCGGTGACCGTGGTGTCGGCCGGCACCTCGTCGTAGTGCGCCGTGACGCGTACGGTGGCCGTGCCGTGAGCCGGGACGGTGACCTGCGGCCGCGACAGCGTGAACGCGCCCTGCGGCGCGCCGTTCACGCGGGTGGCCAGATCGAAGGTGACCGGAGTGTCCCCGAGGTTGGTGTAGGTCACCTCCTTCGTGCTCGTGGCGCCCGCTTCGACGGGGTACGAGCGGTGGCCCGCGAACGCGCTCGCCGTGGCGAACACGGTGGCCGCGCTGGTGGCGGCGATGTCCAGGCGTCCGCTGCCGGCCTCGGCGGCGGTGTAGCCGGGGGTGGGCTTGGCGGTGCTGACCAGGGCGTCCTTCAGCTGGGCACCGGTCCAGTCGGGATGCTGCGCGGCCAGCAGCGCCGCCGCGCCCGCGACGTGCGGCGTGGCCATGGAGGTGCCGCTCATCGTCTGGTAGTGACCGTCGCCCTCGGCGGCGTACTGCGAGCGGGCCGCGAGGATGTCGACGCCGGGAGCGGTGATCTCCGGCTTGAGGCCGCGGTCACCCCCGCGCGGGCCCCGGCTGGAGAAGTCGGCCAGGCGGTCGGCGCCGTCCACCGCGCC
The DNA here is from genome assembly GCF_035917475.1 of Nonomuraea fuscirosea. Lineage (NCBI taxonomy): Bacteria > Bacillati > Actinomycetota > Actinomycetes > Streptosporangiales > Streptosporangiaceae > Nonomuraea > Nonomuraea fuscirosea. The sequence continues at coordinate 8,539,507 of NZ_CP109074.1, forward strand.
GACGGCGAGGGCCGCGTCGGCCGCGGCCGGCGTGCCGACCGTGAAGCCGGTGGGGCCGGAGTTGCCGGCGGCGATCACGAACAGCGCGCCTGTTTCGGCGCTGAGCTGGTTGACGGCCGCGCTGAGCGGATCCGTGCCGTCGGTGGCGTCCGCGCCGAGACTCATGCTGATGATCTTGGCTCGTTCGGTGCGGGCGGCCCACTCCATGCCGGCCAGCACCCAGGACTCCTGGCCCTCGCCGGCGTTGTCCAGGACCTTGCCGACATGCAAGCGGGCGCCGGGGGCGACACCACGCTCCTTGCCTCCGGAGGCGGCGCCCGTGCCGGCGATGGTGGAAGCGACGTGGGTGCCGTGCCCCTGGCCGTCCTCGACCGTCTGGTCGGGTACGAAGGTCTCGGCTTGCGCCACGCGACCGGCCAGGTCGGGGTGAGCGGTGTCGACGCCCGAGTCCAGGACGGCGACGTCCACCCCATCGCCGGTGTTGCCGCCCGCCCACACCTGGGGCGCGCCGACCTGGGCGGTACTCTCGGCGAGCTCCGCCTTCACCTTACCGTCGAGCCAGACCTTGGCGATGCCGCCCGAGAGCACCGCCTCGCCACCCGCGCGACCGGAGGCGCCGGGGACGCGGGCGTCCTTCGTGAGCGAGGCCCAGAACCCGGCCGAGCGGTCAGCGTCCACGGCGGCGCCCTGAATGCTGGACAGGGCGCGCACCTGCCGGGCGCCCTGGGGCACAGCGGCGGTCCTGGCACGGGCGGAGGCGTCGGTGTAGGAGACGATGAGCGGCAGGCGGTCACGCCGCGCGTCGTCGTATCCGTGCGCCAGCAGCCGGGTGACGTTGAACAGGTTCCGGTCCAGCAGACCGGCCGCCAGGTACTTCAGGGTAGACCGGGGGTAGACGTACGTCTCGCCGCCTTCCGCGTGCGTGACAGCGTCCGCGGGGCGCCCGTCCGGGCTCAGCACCGTGCGGGTCACGCCACCGTCCGGCGCGGTCGTGACGGTCACCTTGTCACCGGTGATCAGAGTGACCGTCCGCGCGGGTGCGGCGGCGGTGGAGAGGGATAACGCCGGGGCGGCGGTCGAGGCGGCGCCGGCGGGTGGAACGGCCGCGAACGCGGCCAGGGCGATGCTCGATGCTGCCAGCACATGCTTGTGCCGGGATGAGAGTGACAAATGTGCCTCTATGGTACGGAAGGGATAGAACCGGAGGAAACCTTAGGGAAGAGAAAGCGATCTTGACCAGGCGCTGTACATCCCAATGCGGTATCACCTACGCAACAAACAGCGACCTTGCCGGGTGATCGGGTGACGCGTCAGGGCGTCAGCGGTGCAAAGGTGTCCAGGTGCCGTGCGGGGCCGTCCGCAATAGCGCGGTCAGGCCGGCTTCGTCGAAGGCCAGCTCCAGGTCGGCCAGTCCCTCGGAGAAGTGGGCCCAGCCGTCATAGTGGGCCGGAATCACGAGATCCAGGTCCAGGACGGCCGCGGCTGCCGCGGCCCGCCGGCTGTCGAACGTCAGGGGGCGCCCGCCGAACTTCGCGGGTACGCGGGCCGCTCCGGCGTGGAGCACGGCTACGTCGATGTCCGGCAGGCGGCGGGAGATCTCCGCCACGGTACGGATGGAGGCGTTGTCGCCGCTGATGTAGATCGTGGGGAGTCCCGGGCCGGACAGGACGAACCCGGTGACCTCACAGTTGACGTTGCCGTCGGCATCGCGATCGCCGTCTTCGGGGCCGTGGACGGCGGGCACCGCCTGGACGGTGAGATGGCCCGCGCCGTCGCCGCGGAGCACCTGATAGCCGCTCCAGCCGGCGAGGCCGATCGCGGGAGGACCGAGTCGTGCCGCGGAGAGCGGGCCGGTGATGACCAGCGGGGCGGTTCTGGCGAACACGCGTCCGCGCTCGTCGAAGTTGTCCGGGTGGCCGTCGTGGCTGACCAGCACCAGGTCGACCGCGCCCAGGGCGTCCTCGGGGACGGCGGGACCCGCCGTTTTCGTCAGGTATCCGTGCGGCCCGGCATCGTCGAAGGTCGGGTCGCTGACGATGCGCAGGCCGCCGATGTCGATGACAGCCGTCGGCCCGCCCAGGACGGTGATCGCACATTCCTGCCGGGGCAGCCTGGTCGTGGTCATCCGATCAGCACGATCAAGTGCAGGCCCTGCGCCGAGCCCGGCGTCTGGGACGTGACCGACGTGCCGAAGATGACCGCGGCCGGCGAGCCGGGAGGGGTCACCCGCACCACCCGGAAGTCCTGACCGGTGGCGACGCCGGCGTCCAGTCGCCGGCCCAGCCCCGCATAGAACTCCTTGGCCCGCCCGGCATCCGAGACCGGCACCACGACCGCTTCCAGCTTCATCTCCATGACCTGCGCCTCCTGCGCTCGCACCCGGCCGGCACGACGGGATTGGTGCAGTCTGCCCCCGGGTGATCAGAGGAAAACGCCCTGGTCACCCAAGGTCGGCAGGCGTCGCGGAAGCCGGTGGGGCGCATCGGCTCCTCCGCCACCTGAAAGTGACCAGGTCACGTTGCTGTTACCGGTTGTCGAAGAGTACATCAGTAACCAAAAGTAACTCCCGGAGGAGCCCGCCATGACCGCCCGGGACCGAGCGGCACGGCACGATCAGGAGAGGTGACACACCATGCAGGATCTTCCTGTGCCGAACCCCGAAGGCCCGGCACACGTCAGCGGCTACCACCTGGTGAGACGGCTGGGCGAAGGCGGCCAGGGCGCGGTCTTCCTCGGCGAGTCCCCCGGTGGGCGGCAGGTGGCGATCAAAATACTGCACTCCTGCTTCGCCGCAGACTCCCACGTCAGGGAACGGTTCCGCCGGGAAGCGGAGATCGCACAGCGGCTGGCCACCTTCTCCACCGCCCGCGTGCTGGAAACCGGCTTCACCCAGGAGCGTCCGTACATCATCAGCGAATACGTTCCGGGGCCGTCGCTGGAGAGACTGGTCAAGGAGGGCGGGCCGCGGAGCGGCGGCGGGCTGGAGCGGCTGGCGGTCACCACGCTGACCGCTCTGACCTCGATCCACGCGGCCGGGATCGTGCACCGCGACTTCAAGCCGAGCAACGTGATCATGGGCCAGGAAGGGCCGGTGGTGATCGACTTCGGGATCGCCTTCGCGCTGGACGCGACCGCCGGCTCGACCGAGCCGGCGGGCACGCCGGCGTACATGGCGCCGGAGCAGCTGGACGACCAGCCTCTCACTCCCGCCTCCGACATGTTCTCGTGGGCGGGCACGATCGTCTTCGCGGCCACCGGCCGACCGGCCTTCGCCGGCGGTACCGTACCGGCGACGCTCAACGCCGTCCTGCACGCCGAGCCCGACCTGTCCGGCCTGCCCGATGAGCTGCGCCACCTGGTTGCGGCGTGCCTGGCCAAAAATCCGGCGTCCCGTCCGGCGGCCGTGGACCTGCTGTGCGACCTCGTCGGCGGCGACCGCGGACCGTCATCCGCCGTCAGCGACACCGCTCCCGCGCGCGACGTTCGGCCTGCCAGCCGTCATCGGCACCGTCAGCAGCGTCACCAGCACCGCAATTTGCACCGTCCTGTGGACCGCCCCGAGCACCGTGCCGCCGGCGATTCTGGGCGGGGCCGGGCGGAGGGCAGGCATGCGGCGTCGCCGGCTTCGGCGACGCCGGCGCCGGCCGCCCCCGCGTCATCGAGGGCCGATCGCCGGCGTCGCGGCGCCGCGATCGTGGCCGCCGGCACGGCTGTGGTCGCCACGGCCGGCACGCTGCTGTTCTCATCGGTGTCCGGCAGCCCCGCAGACGCGCAGGATCGCTGGACGCGCGGCTCCGCCACGCCGCCGGCCTGCGTGACCGGCGACCCTGCCGCTCATCCGCTCCCTCAGCCCTCGGCGCCCCCCGATCCTGCCTCGGCCGGCTGCGCCGAGGAGACCGGCGGCCAAGGTGACCCGGTGCCGTGGGCCCCATGAGGGCGTCGCTCGCCGAGCCCGCCGTTCCGGCCGCCAGGAACGGGAGCAGGTGCCCTCACCGGGGGTATATCGCCGAGGTCAACTCGGCGACGTCGTCATCGGTCACCTGCAGGCCCGCGGCGGCCACGTTCTGCTCCAGATGATCGACCGACGAGGTGCCGGGAATGGGCAAGGACGGCAGCGGCCGATTGGGCCAGAGTGCCCGAGGCGCCTCGGCCCCGTACACCTCGGCCAGGTGAGCGGAGATCTCGCCGGTGGTCAGCCCCTTGGCAGCCAGGGAGATGACCATCTCGTCCACGCCGGACAGACGCCGCTGCCGCTTGCGCACGATAGGACCCGAGCCGACGCCCGCACCCATGTCGACGCCCACCGCACGCCGGGAGAAGTGTTCTTCTTGCCGGAAGCCGCGGCTCTCCGACGGCATCCCTCGCCGGGTCTCACCCCATACCGGGTACCGACCCGAACCGATCGGTCCCCGGGAGCTCGCCCAGGTTCTCGCCGCCGCCTCCACCAACTGCCCTGGCGACCTGGGTGACCACCTCATGGTCACGCTCCACCTGATCGCCCTGCGCGTGACAGGGCTGCCGGCGGGGGCCTACCGCTACGACGCCAGGCGGCGCGAATTGCACCGCGCCACCCCCAACGACGCGGTGGAGTTCATCGCCTACGTGCCCGAGCACCGCGCCTTCGGCGAGAAGGCTTGCGTCGCCGCCGTGGAGGAGCATTTCACCTGCTGCGCAGCGCAGCAGGATGTACGGCACAGCGGCGGCCTCGGGCCGCAGCACCCGTGCCAGGGCGGCCGCCGGGGTGCCGATGTCGGCCGGCGCCGCGTTCAGCTCGGTCAGCCGGTCACGCAGGGTATGCAGCGAGGACCTCCAGACGGCCGGCATGCCCCCGTCCGGCTCGCCGAGCAGGTCGTCCTGGCCCCGTACGTCGTGGTAGGCGATGTGGGTGCTGTGCCAGCGGGACGGGGCAGGCGTGGTCATCCGGGTGAGCTTTCGTCGAGCGCGGCCAGGACGCGCAGGGTGAGACGCCTCTCAGCGGTGGGGGTGATGCCCAGCCGGTTGTTCAGCAGGTGCTCGCCCAGCACCGGGTGCTCGCCGAGCGCGAGCAGGACGACGGCCCGCTCAACCCCTGGTATCCCGACAGCAGCTGCAAGGTCTTCGCCGGATTCGTCGGCTCCCGCAACTTCGAACCTTTCAGCGCTCCGTTCCCGACCTTCGTCAAGTTCGGGTAAAGGACAGCGCCCCCGCAGGGTGAGAGCCTTCGCACTCGGATGAGGTCGTTGTCCATGCCTGACCCTGCCTGAGCTGGGCGGAGAGTTCTGTCTGGCGCTCATGCGCGCACAACTATACCCAACGAGTATACCCGTCGGGTATAGTGTGGCGCATGAGCGTTCCCTACACACTGCTGGGGCTGATCGAGGAGACCGCGCGCCACGGTTACGACCTGAAGCAGTCCTACGATCGCCGGTTCGGCGATGCCAAGCCGATCCGCTTCAGCCAGATCTACCGTGCCCTGGCCCAGCTGGTGCGCGATGGGCAGGCCGAGATCGTGGGCGTGGAGCCGGGCGCCGGACCGGACCGCAAGCGCTATGCGATCACCCGGGAAGGGGTGGCCGATTTGGACCGCTGGCTGGCCGAGCCGGAAGATCCGCAGCCCCAGCTCCAAAACGTGCTGTTCACCAAGGTCGTGCTGGCGCTCATCTCCGGCCGCTCAGCCGAGGAGTTCCTTGACGCTCAGCGGGAGCGGCACATGAGCAGGATGCGCGAGCTGACCAAGATCCGTCGCGAGGCGACGGAGACGCACACCGAGTTGCTCGCCGACTATCAGCTCTTCCATATCGAGGCTGACCTGCGCTGGATCGACCACGCCGCCGTGCGGCTGGCCTCGCTCGCGGCGGAGGTGCGGCAATGATGGACCTGCTGACGTGCCGCGACCTGCACAAGAGCTTCGGCCTGACGCATGCGCTGCGCGGCGCCAACCTCTCGGTGAACGCGGGGGAGGTGCTGGCGGTCATGGGACCCAGCGGATCGGGCAAATCGACATTGCTCCAGTGCATGGCGGGCATCCTCACCCCGGACTCCGGAGAGGTGAGCCTCGACGGGATGCGGATCGACTCTCTGGGTGACGACCGGCGTTCCCGGCTGCGGCGGATGATCTTCGGTTTCGTCTTCCAGTTCGGGCAGCTGGTGCCTGAGCTCCCGGTGGTGGAGAACATCGCGCTGCCCCTGCTGCTGGCCGGGCATCGCCGCCGGGCCGCGCTCGCCACCGCCCGGGATTGGCTGCCGCGGCTAGGCCTGGACGGGCTCCACGACCGACTGCCCATCGACCTGTCGGGCGGGCAGGGGCAACGGGTGGCGATCGCCAGAGCGCTGATCGCGGGTCCCCGTGTGCTGTTCGCCGACGAGCCGACCGGAGCGCTCGACTCCGTGGCGGCCGACCAGGTCATGGAGGTGCTCATCGACGAGGTCCGTGCCCAGGGCACCTGCCTGCTCATGGTGACCCACGAGCCGAGGGTCGCAGCCTATGCCGATCGTACGGTCACTGTGCGAGACGGACGGGTCGTCCACCCGGTCAGAGGCTCGGAGGTTGTGCGATGAGCGTGCTGCTCGGGCTGCGGATGACCTATGCCGCAGGGCGGGGGAGCCTGCTCCGGCTGGTGCTGACGGCCGTGGGCGTCGGTGCCGGAGTCGTGTTACTGCTGCTGGTGCTGTCCGGTCAGTCCGCGCTGCAGGGGCGGGTGGAAAGATCGGCGTGGCAGGACACGGAGGCCTCGACCGAGGCGACGGCACCTGACCCGGCGCTGTGGCTGGCGGTCAGCGACCACTACGCGGGCAGGCCGCTGCACCGCGTCCACGTGGCCGCGCTCGGGGCGCGTCCGCCCATCCCGCCAGGGCTGGACAGGCTTCCCGCAGCGGGAGAGGTCGCCGTCTCACCGGCGATGCGTGACCTTCTCGCTGCCACCCCGGCCGATCAACTCGGGGATCGCATCCCCGGCCGAGTCACCATGACCATCGGTGACGCGGGGCTGCGCCATCCGGATCACCTCGTGGCGGTCATCGGCCATACGCCCGAGGAGCTGCGCCGGCTTGGCGGAGCGCAGGTGGTGAACGGGATCGAGACCCAGTCGCTGGATCTCACGGATTTCCTCAGGTTCACCCTGGTGGTGGCGGCGATCCTCATGCTCTTCCCCATCCTGATCTTCATGATCATGGTGGCGAGGATCTCCGCCGCCCGCCGGGTGCAGCGCCTGACCGCGATGCGCATGGCCGGTGCGACCAGGATGCAGACAGCCGCGATGGCGGCAGCCGAGACCGGGTTCGGCGCCGTGGTGGGGACCGCGGGCGGATTGCTCGGCTACCTGGCGGCGCGCCCGATCCTCGCCGGCATCGTGGAATACGGGGGTTATCAGGGCGGCCGCTTCTTCGCTGACGACTTCACCGTGCCGGCAGCTCAGCTGGTCGTCGTCCTGGTGGGCGTGCCGCTGGTGGCGACGGCCGCCACTGTCCTGTCGCTGCGCCGGGTGCGGATCACCCCACAGGGCATCGGCGCACGCGCACCCCAGCCGCCACCCAGCGCATGGCGGACGCTCCCGGTGGTGGCCGGCGTCGCCGGGTTCGCCGTCGACGCCGTTGTGCTGCGCAACCAGCCGGACCTCAGGGCAGACACCGGCTGGCCCATCAACGTCCTGCTGCTCTGCAGCCTGGTCGGCGCCGTGGTGATCGGGCCGCGGTTGTGCCTGCTCATCAGCCGGGCCATGATCCGGTACGGCAGGCGCGTCACCACCCTCATAGCGGCCCGGCGCATCGCCGCCGATCCCCGAGGTGCCTACCGGGCGGTCAGTGGTGTCCCGCTGGCTGTGTTCGTCACCACGCTCCTGGCCGGCCTCTTCGGCACCGGTGCGATGGAGGCCACACGTCAGGTGCCGTTCGACGCCGCACTGCGCCCCGGCGTGGTGGAGGTGTACGCCGGCGGCCAGCCCGCCTCAGCACTCGCCCCGCTCATGTCCGGCCAGGTGGTCGTGGCACGCACCGTGCCCGGTGGCGGTGTTTCCGTGTCCTGCGCCGAGCTGGCCAAGATGGTTCAGGTGACCTGCCCGCTGCCGCCGGGACTGGGCGACCACGTCCAGATGCCCGACACCGCCGCCATGGGAATCTGGGCCACGGGCGGCAAGCTGGTCGAGCCGCGGCCCGGCTCCGGCACCCTGCCCGTGCACTCCCTTTACCTACCGACAGACGGCACCGTCGCCGGGCAAGAGCGCGTCCGCACCCAGGCCGCGTCCCTGCTGCCGCGGGCGATCGTTAGCACCGACCGCGACGTCTTCCGCCAGACCGTCGAGTTCGACGCCCTGTTCGATATCGAGGCAGTGATGCGCGTGGTCACGCTCTTCGTTCTGCTGGTGGCAGGCTGCAGCCTGACGATCTCCCTCATCGGCGGGCTGACCGAACGACGCCGTCCCTTCGCGCTGCTCCGCGCAACCGGGGTGAGCCTCGGCGAGTTGCGCCGCATCGCGCTGCTGGAGACAGCCGTGCCCCTGGTGTTCACGGTGCTCCTGTCGGCTGCGCTCGGCGCCGTGCCCGCCGCGGCGTACTCGATCATCTTGGCGATGCCATACCCCGCGCCGGGCTGGGACTTCGCCGCGTTCCTCGGCGGCGGCACGCTGGCCGCCCTGGCCACGACGATGCTGGCGCTGCCTCTGATCGACCACGCCACCAGGCACGACGCCGTGCGCTTCGAGTAGGGCGCCTCCATCCTTGAGGGTTCTGAGCAGTTCCCAAAAGTGTGAGCGAACGTGAGTGAACGGATCCCAGAAGTTCCGTAGGAATAGGCCTGTCGTGTTGGGTCGGACCGGGGCGCCCTGCCGTGATTGCTCACGGCTGGCTCCCCCGGCCCGCCCGCCGCATCACGCCAAGGCCGGCTGGAGCGGGCGCGGCAGCTTGGCAGCCAGCGGGTTCAACGACGTGTGAGTTTCACTGAGTCGGCACGGATGCATCCCGCTCCGTCCCGCGCCAGCTCGAAGGTGTATTCGCCGCCGGGCGACGCGTCGACCTGGCCGAGAGAGATCCAGGCGGCGCCGGCGGCGCTGAAGTCGATCCTCCGTTCCGCCAGCCGGGCCGAGCCAAGGCTCAGCGTCGCGAGCGCCTGAGTGTTGCCTCCCTCGGCCCCCGTGCGGTAGACGAACGCCTCGTAGCGGCCCGTGGCCGGCACCTTCAGCTTCCACTCGGCGGCGGCCCCCTGCTGGCACGATTGCCGCGAAGTCAGCGCACCGAAGCCGGGCAGAGACGACTTGGCCCAGCCGGGACCACTCTCGGTATAGCCGACGGCGGCTGGGCCGTCATTGTCGCCGTAGGAGTCCTTCTCGTAGAAGCGGAAGTAGTCGAAGGCGACAGTCGCGGGCAGTTGCCCGGTGTCGGGGTAGTCGTTGTAGGCGACCGCCGTCAGCCAGACCTTCATCCAGTCGTGCACGAAAGGACCAGCGGGGTAAGCCAGGTAGGCACGCTGACTGCCGTCGACGAAGAACCGCACACCAGCCTCGTCGTACTCGTAGCCGAAGACATGCCAGCCCTGGGACAGGTCGGTGCCCACGTCGTACCAGCCGCTGGTCACCTGCCGGCGCGGGAGGCGGTGGTCGAAGACATTGTGGATCACCCGGTTCGGGTGGATGGAGTCGATCTCGAAGCCGTCGATCTCGGCGAGCTGACACGTGTGGACACCGTCGGCGCCGCCGCACATGGACCAGAAGGCGGGATGCCAGCCAGGCCCCTCGTTGATCCGGACGCGGGTCTCGTAGTAGCCGTAGCGCATGAGTCGCTTGGAGACCAGGCCGCCGCCGGTGAAGAGCTTGCCGCGGTCTGTCTCAGCCTTCAGGTCGATGACGGCGGCGCCGTCGGTGCCTGCCATGTCCGGATCGAAGCGGACGTTCTGGGCGCGCTGCGAGCTGTTTCCCCGAACGTCGGTGCGCGGATCCCATGGGCCGTTCGCCCAGTCGATGGGCTCGGTGAACTCGTCGGCGAATGTGAGGCGATAGGCGGCGAGGTCGGGACCGTTGCGGGGCGGCGGGTTGAGCGGGCCGCCCTGCCGCAGCCGGACGGCGTAGGTGCGGGCGTACTCGTCGAGAGGCTCGGCGGGCGTGAGGTCGGGTCCGGCGGTGAGCTGCACCGTGACGTTCTGTCCCGCAGTGGCGGTCACCGATCCGAGCGCGCGCCAGTACCCGCCGCCCTCGCGTTGGTCAACGACCCGCGTGTCGCCCCCGGGCGTGAGGGTGTACGCGGCGTTGCGAGCGCTGGTATGGAACGGCGGGTACCACACGTCGACCTCGTACGTGCCGGCCTTCGGAGCGGTCAGCGACCAGGAGGCGGTGTCGCCGGGTTTGTTGCTGTAGCGGGCCTGGCCGCCGGCGAACCCGGACAGGGCGCCTGGCAGCCAGGTGCCCGACTCCTGATACCCCGGCTCCATGACGGTCTTGACCAGGGTCCACGGTTCAAGGGCGGCCCCGCCAGGAGGGACGGCTGAAGCGGGGGCGGGCAGAGCGCTTACGAGCAACGCCGCGGCGATGACGGTGAGGGATGTTCGGCGAAGGGGGGGCATCAGCACTCCTCGACTTCATCAGATTAGTGACCTGTATAACAGATGTGTCGCCCATATTACAGAGGCGTATCCCACGGATAAGTGCCCACATGGCGGAGGCATGTCATCTACGATGTGGATGGCAATTCCGCGATGGGGACAGGTGAAGATCATGGTGGCCCGCGTGCCGGCGCGTGAATCCGCAGGTGGAACCCAGAGTGTGGAGCGCGCGCTGTCGCTGCTCTCCGCTTTCAGCGAGGAATACCCCGCGCGCCGGATCTCCGAGCTGGTCGCCAGCACCGGATTGGGCCAGTCGACAGTGTCGCGCCTGGTCGGCGCGCTGGTCACGCTTGGCTACCTGGCGCACGACGAGCGCAGCGGCCTGTACTCCATCGGCCCGCGAGTGATCACGCTGGCCGGCGTCGCCCTCAACCACTCCCCGGTCCACCAGCAATCGCGCCAGCCGGCCCAGAATCTCGCGCGGGCCCTCGGCCTGGGCGCCAACGTGGCCGAGCGGCACGGTCCGAGCCTGTTCTACCTGTGCCATTTCGAAGGCCACGGCGCGCCGCGTCCCACGACGCTGGTCGGCCACGGCGGGCCACTGCACGCCACCGGAATGGGAAAGGCGCTGATCAGCGAGCTGTCACGGGCCGAAATCAACGAGCTGCTGGGCTCTTCGTACGCCAGCTACACCCCGCGCACGATCACCGATCTGGAAGCCCTGACGGCGGCGCTGGAGGAGGTGCGCCGACGGGGCTACGCGACCGAGGTGGAAGAGCTGGCGTTCGGCCGTGCCTGCCTGGCCGCGCCGATCCGTGACAGGACTGGCCGCATCGTGGCCGCGCTGTCGGTGTCCGGGCCGCTGTCGGCCATGAACCTCGCCCAGCGCCAGGACGAGCTGGCCATGACGGTCATCGAATACGCCGATCAGATCTCCTCCGGCCTCGGCCACCACGCGACCGTGACCAGCCTGCGGACCTGATCGCCAGGTCACTCGGGCAGTCACTCGGGCAGTCACTCGGGCAGTCACTCGGGCAGCGTACGGCGTGCGGCCAGGGTGCCGAGCAGGGCCGGCAGCGCCGGGACGAGGAACGGGAGCGCGGCGGGCGTCGCGTACCAGGCGCCGGCGACCAGGACGGCGACCAGCAGGGCCGCGACCAGCGTCACACCCGGGCGCTTCCACGCCAGCACCACCGTGACCCGCCAGACTTGGACCGTGCCCAGGTCCAGGTGCACCAGTACGGCGGGCAACTGCAGCAGCGTGGCGAGATAGAGGAACAGCAGGACGGCGAGGCCGGGGGCGACCGGCGTGCCACGGGCGGCCAGCAGGTAGAAGACGAGCACCCACACGGTCAGCAGCGGCACGCCGAGCGCCGCCTGCGCGGACAAGAGGTGCGTTCGCCACTGCGACCAGAAGTCCCGCCACATCCGCGGCGATCGGCCGAGCAGGTAGGAGCGCTGGAGTGCGTACAGGGCGTACGTGCTGGGGGCCAGCCCGCCGACCACCAGCCCCGCCAGCACGCCGAGTATCCACAGAAGGTTCAGCCCGATCAGCCGGACCGGCCAGTCGAGCCACACGTACAGGCGGCCGAAGCGCCCCCCGATCTCCACTTCAGGCATCGTCGTCCAGACGGGCCCTGAGGTCGGCGCGGGCGAAGGCCGCCGGCGAGGTGATCGACAGCCCGCCGTCGACCGGCAGTACCACGCCGGTGATCCCCGAAGCGGCCGGTCCGGCGAGGAAGGCGACGGCCTCGGCCACTTCGGCGGGAGTGATGGTGCGGCGGAGCGGATAGCCGCCGGCGGCGTCGGGCAGGCCGGCTCCGCCGACCATCCCCGGCGCGACGGCGTTCACCCTGACACCCCTGCCCGCGAAATCCAGAGCGAGCTGCCGGACCAGGCCGTCGACCCCGCCCTTGGCGGCGGCATAGGCCGCGACCCACGGCGCGGCGAGGAAGGCGTTCACCGAGGACACGGCGACGATCGCGGCGCCTTCTCCCAGGTAGGGCAGGGCCGCCCGCGCGGTGAAGAAGAACGTGTCGAGGCACCCCGCCAGCGCCGCCCGCCACTGGGCGTCGGTGGTGCGATCGGCGCGGGCGATGGGCATGGAGCCTGCCGCGGGCACCAGCACGTCGAGGCCGCCCATCACCTCGGCGGCCGTGGCGATGGCCGCCGCCGCCGCTTCTGGATCGGCGCAGTCGGCGGCCAGGTCGGCCGCCAGCACGTGGTGATCAGACTTCTCCAACGAGACGCCCACCACCTGCGCTCCGCCGGCGGCGAAGCGCTCGGCGATCGCCCGCCCGATGGCTGTGGACGCACCGACCAGCGCCACTTTGCGCGCGCTCATGCGGCCATCAGCTTCTCCACCTCCGCCGCGTCCACCTCGATCCCCAGGCCCGGCCCTGACGGGAGCGCCATGCCCGTCGGCGCCGCCTCCAATGGCTCCGACAGGATGCGGTTGACCTCGCCGAACAGTGTCGGATGGTACTCGAACGCAAGCAGGTTCCCCGCTGCGGCGCTCACGTGCAGGCCCGCGGCCACCGCGATGCCGAGCCCTACGGAGTGGTGCGGCGCCACCGGGAGATGGTGCGTCTCGGCGTACTGCGCGATGGCCAGCCCCTCGGTGATTCCGGTGCGTCCGATGTCCGGCTGGAGTACGCCGACGGCACGCGCCTCGACGAAGGGGCGGAACTCGAAGCGGTGCCGCATGCTCTCACCGGTGGCCACCGGGAGGTCCAGCCGGGCGGCGAGGTCGGCGTGCCCCGCGACGTCCTCGAAGGCCAGCGGCATCTCGAAGAACCAGGCGTCCAGCTCCACCAGCGCGCGGCCCAGCCGGATCGCGTCGGCGAGGCCGTACACGCCGTGCACGTCGACGGCCACCCGGAGATCGTCGTGCACGCTGCGCAGGGCAGCCACGCTGGCGATGTCGGCGCGTACGCCGTAACCGAGGCCGACCTTCACCTGCCGGACCCCCTGCGCCACCCAGTCACGGGCCTGTGCCACGCGGTCGGCGTCGTTCTTGCCCGGCAGGCCGGACACATAGGTGGGCACGACGTCGCGGTAGGCGCCGCCCAGCAACCGCGCGACAGGTTGGTCCATCAGCTTGCCGGCCAGGTCCCACAGCGCGATGTCGACCGCCGCCAGTGCGTCGGCCTGGTGGCCGCCGAGATGACCGCGCTCGCGCATGAGATCGCGCAGCCCGTCGACGTTGGGCCGCACGGCGAGGGGATCGGCGCCGACCAGGACCGGGGCGAAGAGCTGCGCCACGACCCGCGCGGGCACCTCAGGCGCGACAGGGGCCAGTGCCTCCCCCCAGCCCTCCGCGCCGTCGTCGGCGGTGATGCGCACGACCAGGGTCTCGCGACGGCTGCCGTAGATGCTCGGCCAGGGCGGCCGGGTGCCGTACGACCGCGCCACACCGTCCTCGCGGGGCAGGGACAGGGGATAGACGTCCACATGCTTGATGGTGGCCATGGTCAGGACTTCCTCACGTCGATCGGCAGGGGGGCCAGGATCTCGTCCAGCAGGGCCGCGCCCGCGGCGTCCAGCGGCCGGGCGGGCGAGCGCACGACGGCGTGGTCGATGATGCCGCGTCGTACCAGCACTTCCTTGTGCACGGCCCAGGCGATGCCCTGCTGCAGCCCGTGCAGGATGAGCGGCAGCAACCGGGCGAACGACTCTCGGGCATCGGCCGTCCGGCCGGCGTTCCAGTCGGCCAGGATCGGCGCGAGCAGGTCGGGGAACTCGCACGCGGGCATCGTCCCGACAGCTCCGCGCGCGTACTCGTCGAGCATGAATTGCGCGTTCATCCCACCGAGGACGGCGAACTCCTCATCGCCGAGCGCGGCGGCCACGGCCCCGACCTTCGGCACAGTGGGTGGCGACTCGATCTTCACAGAGGTGACGCGGGGCAGCTTGCTCAGCTCGACGACGAGTGCGGGTGACATGGCAACGCCGGTGACCCCTGGCGCGTCCTGCACCATCACCTCGCGCCCCACGCCGCCCAGCAGTCCGTAGAAGTCGATGAGCTGGTCGGCGCCTGGTTTCACCATGAAGGGCGGCAGCACCATGAGCGCGTCCGCCCCGTCGGCCGCCTGGCGGGCCTGTTCGAGAGCCGTGACGGTCGACGTGCCGTTGACCCCCACGACCACCGGAACCCGGCCGCCCGTCACGTCGCTGACGTCGGCCAGGATGGTCCGCCGCTCGGCCGCGGTCAGTGCGAACCCCTCGCTGGCCATGCCGAACACGGCCACGCCGTCGACATCGGCGGCCAGCTGGAACTCCACGAGCCGGCGCAGGCTCCGGCGGTCGAGGGAACCGTCGGGCAGGAAGGGCGTGGCCAGGATCGGGACCAAGCCCTGGACTGTATGGCTCATGCGTTGTGGGACCTCTCCGCATCACAAATCGGCATCATGCATCCACGAATGGATTGACCTTATGCAACATGTGCGTAATCTTCCCACATAATGCATGAAACGTTCAATTATCGGAGACATGTTGGCTTCTGATCCAGGAACCAACCAGAGCGTGGAGAAGGCCGCACTGATCCTCTCCGCCTTCGCGGGCGGCCGGCTGCTGCGGGTCTCCGACGTCGCCAAACACGCCGGTCTCGGCCAGTCCACGGCCTCCCGGCTGCTGGCCACGCTGGAGTCGCTGGAGTACGTCGAGCGCGACCCGGTCAGCGCCCTGTACCGGCTCGGGCCCGCGCTCATCACGCTGGCCGGCATCGCCGTCAACCAGAATCCGGCGCACCGGCAGGCGCGCCAGCCCGCCCAGGATCTGGCGGCGGCGCTGGGGCTCGGCGTCAACGTCGCCGAGCGTCGCCAGGAGTCGCTGTTCTACCTCTGCAACTTCGAGGGGCGCCGCGCGCCCAGGTCGTTCGCGCTGATGGGCCAGCGTAACCCCCTGCATGCCACCGGCCTGGGCAAGTGCCTGCTGCTCGGGCTGAACCCCGCGCAGCGCCGCACCCTCGTGCCCCACCTGCATCGGTACACGCCCTACACCATCACCACCCATGACGAGCTCGACCACGCCATCAACGAGGTGGCCATACGCGGTTACGCCACCGAGACCGAGGAACTCGCGCTGGGGCGCGCCTGCATCGCCGCCCCGATCCTCGACCGCGCGGGATCCGTGGTGGCCGCCATCTCGATCTCCGGTCCACTGTCCACTCTCGACCTCGCCGAGCGGGAGGCCCTGCTGGCCGGCACCGTCATCGAGGTCGCCGACTCGATCAGCGTCGGGCTCGGCTACCTCGTCCCTCCGCACGTCCCTCGTACCCACCCCCCACGTCAAAGGGAGCTCGACTCATGACCTGCACAAGACGCGCCCTGCCCTGGGTGGCGGCGGCGCTCGCGTTGACCACCTCCTGCAGCCTGGTCGGCGCAGGAGGCGAGGAAGCCGCCTCAGGCTCGAAGGTCACCATCACCATCGCGCTCGTGCCGGACCCGCCAGGAGCCAGCGAGTTCTACCGGCAGCAGTTCGACCAGTTCCAGGCCGCAAACCCCGGCATCGCCGTGAAGATCGTCGAAAACCCTTCCGACCAGCAACTCAGCGCCATCGAGCTGATGTTCCAGCAGGGCAACGCGCCCGACGTGTTCCGCGCCCAGGACAACGGCATGGACCGGCTGCTCGAACGCGGCTGGGTCGCGCCGCTGGACCAGTACGTCACCCCGGAGTTCCTCAGCCGCTTCCCCGAAGGCTCAATGCAGCCGAGCAGCTCGGGCCTGCACCGTGACGGCAAGCTCATGAGCCTGCCACTGGTGTGGGGCAACTGGTCGGCGCTGCGCGTCTTCATCTACAACAAGGCCACCCTCAGGGACAACGGTTTCGCGGACCCGCCCAAAACCTGGTCGGAGCTGGAGAAGATGGCCGCGGCCATCACGAAGAAGGGCGGCGGTAAAACCTTCGGCTACTCCCCCGCGGCCGCGAAGGCACCCGCGGTCGAGATGCTGGCCAACACCGCCGTCCCCTACTCCGTCACCGCCAACGGCATCGACTTCCGCACCGGGCGGGCGGCCACCGCCAGCCCAGGCCTGGTCGAGTCGGTCGAGTTGCACCGCAGAATGCATGCGGACGGCGTCATGATGCCCGGCTGGGAGAGCTGGGACGGCAATCGCGCGTTCACCGAGTTCGCCGCGGGCAGGCTGGCGATGTATGCCAGCCCGCCGTGGAACGTCGCCGAGATCCGCAAGCTCAACCCGTCGATCGAGATGGGCGTGTCGGCCATCCCGGTGCCGGACGCGGGTCGCGGCGCCTACACCGCCCTGCCTCAGTCCTTCGGCCCGCTGTGGGGCATGTCCGCCCAGTCGAAGCATCCCCAGGAGGCGTGGAAGGTGATGGACTTCCTCGCGTCCAAGGGCTTTCACCAGGCGTACTACACGAAGTTCGGCACCTTCACCGCGCTGGAGAGCGCCTGGAAGGATCAAGCCGCGAAGAACCCCGACCAGAAGGCCATCCTGGACGTCGCCGCCGAGACACTGCGTCCGGCGCCCAACCCCAAACTCGCGACCAAGGGCGGGCTGGCGATCCTGACGGCCCGCGAGGCCAAGCCAGAGTTGCGGCACGTCGACGCCGCCGTGGCCGCCATCGTCGGGAACAAGCCGTTCCTCCCCGTCGCCAAGGAGATCGACACGAAGATCGAGGCGCTGATCGACGAGACCGTCGCCGCGAGCAGCGGCACGGCTTCGCGCAAGGACATCACGTTCCCCGCTTGGGACCCGCTCAAGCCGTACAAGCCGGAGCAGTGACCGCGCCATGACGACAACGCAGACCCGGGGCGGCGCCGCACGCGCGCCGTCGGCGCCGCCCCCGGCCCGCCGCCCGCCGGGCAGGCTCAGGAAGCACCTGTGGAGCTACGTGTTCCTCGTCCCCATGGTGCTGCTCTTCGGCGGCTTCACCGTCTGGCCGATGATCGCGAGCTGGTGGTACGCCTTCTTCGACTGGGACGGCGTGGGCGCCCCCACCAAGTGGATCGGCGTCGACAACTTCGCGGAGGTGCTCGGCAACGAGATGTTCTGGCAGGCCTTCTGGCACTCGTTCCTGTTCTCGGTCGTCGCCATCTGCGTCGAGATGCCGCTCGCGCTGCTGATCGCGATCCTGCTGAACAACCCGAGGCTGCGCGGCCGCAACCTCTACCGGCTCTCGCTCTTCCTGCCCGTCGTGGCCACGACAGCGGTCGTCGGCATCGTCTTCGCCGTGCTGTTCGACCCGGCCGGCGGCTTCGTCAACGACATCCTCATGACGCTCGGGCTGGTCGAGCGGCCGATCAACTTCCTCGGCTCGACCTCCACTGCGCTGCCCACCCTCATGGGCATCGACCTGTGGAAAGGCTTCGGCATCACCCTCATCTACTGGCTCGCCGCCCTCCAGACGGTCCCCAAGAACGTCCACGAGGCCGCCCGCATCGACGGCGCCACCAGCGGCCAGACGTTGCGATACGTGACGCTGCCCATGCTCACGCCGATCGCGATCGTCATCCTGCTGCTGGTCTTCCAACGCAGCCTCAACACCTTCGACCTCGTCCAGGCCACCACTCAGGGCGGCCCGGTCTACGCGACCGACGTCGTGCCCACCTACATCTACCGCTACGCCTTCGACCCGTTCCTCCAGGCCCCCAGATACGGCTTCGCGTGCGCGGCGGGCGTGGTGTTCGGCGTGCTGACCCTGGTCGTCACGCTGGTGCAGGCCCCGCTGCTGCGCCACAGATACCAGGCAGGCGCCGCGTGAACCGCAACCTCTGGCACCGCCACCGGCTCAAGGCCTGGCACCTGCTCCTCATCCCATTCTGCCTGGTCTGGGTCTACCCATTCGTCTGGATGATCTCGGCGTCGGTCAAGTCGCAGCGCGAGATGCTGCTCGGCGGGCTCTCGATCTTCCCCGACGACTGGACGTGGGAGAACTTCGAGCGCGCCTGGACGACCGCGCGGTTCGGCGATTACACGATGAACACCATCACCTACTCGGTCACGGTCGTGGTGCTCGTCCTGCTCGTCTCCTCGCTGGCCGGGTACGCCCTGGCCCGCAAGGATCTGCCGGGCAAGAAGGTACTCGTCGGCATCCTCGTGGTGACGATGTTCATCCCGCACGGCTACACGATCATCCCGACGTTCCTGCTGGTGAACGGCCTGGGCCTGAACAACGGCCTGCTCGGCGCCACCCTCGCGCAGGCCGGTCCGGCGCTCGTGGTGCCGGTCCTGCTGTTCATGGGGTTCTTCGGCGGGATCCCGAAAGAGCTGGAGGAGGCGGCCAGGGTCGACGGCGCCGGCTACCCGCGCACGTTCTTCCGCATCATGCTTCCGCTGGCCAAGCCGGTGATCGGCACGGTGGCGCTGATGCAGTTCATCAGCGCATGGAACGCGTTCTTCATCCCGCTGGTCTTCACGCTCGGCCGTCCCGACCTGCGCACGCTCGGCGTGGGCATGTACAACTTCTTCGGCCAGAACGCGAACGACTGGACCGGCCTGGCGGCCGGTGCGTGCATCGCCGTCATCCCGATCATCGTGGTGTTCCTGTTCCTGCAACGCACGTTCGTCGAGGGGATCGCCGGTGCGGTCAAGAGCTGACGCCGTCTCCGAGGACGCGTACGAGCAGGGAGAGGCGCCCAGGGTCGACCCACGCACCGGCGAGGTGCTGTGGGTCGACATCAAGGCGGGCACCGTGTACCGGGCCCGGCTGGAGTCCGGCATCCTGCGCGTGGTCGCCCGCTACGAGGTGGGCTCGCGCGTCGGGGCGCTCGCGCCGCTACGCGAGCCGGGCGCCGGGTGGGTGATGGCCGTGCAGGACGGTTTCGCGCATCTTGCCGAGGACGGCCTTGTCACGCCGCTCGTGACCGGCCTGGTCGCGGGTCAGGACCAGATGAACGACGGCGTGTGTGATCCGGCCGGCCGGTTCTGGGCGGGCTCGCAGGCGATCCCCCGCGAGCCCCGTGCGGCGTTGTTCCGGCTCGCCGCGGACGGCTCGGTCGAACGGGTGCTGGAGTCGGTCACGGTCTCCAACGGCATCGGGTTCACCGCCGACGGGGCCACGATGTACTACGTCGACACGCTCCCGCACCGGCGACTGGAGGCGTTCGACGTCGTCGGCGGGGAGCTGTCGGGCCGGCGTCCCGTCGCCGAGGTGGCCGGCGGCAATCCCGACGGCCTGGCCGTCGACGACGAGGGTTGCGTATGGGTCGCGGTGTGGGACGGGGCGGCCGTACACCGCTACGCGCCGGACGGGCGCCTGCTGGCCACCGTCGAACTGCCCGTCCCACGCCCGACCGCCGTCTGCTTCGCGGGCAGCACGCTCTTGATCACCACGGCGTGGCTGGGACTGGATCCGGCGCCCGCGGGCAGCGGTCGGCTGTACGCGATCGACGCGGGGGTCGGCGGCCCACCAGCCGCCACCTGGGCGGGAGCGTTGTGAGAATCACCGAGATCGAGCCACTACCGGTCAGGACCGGGGACTCGTCCATCTTCCTCGTCGTCGTGCACACCGACGAAGGGCTGCACGGCCTGGGCGAGGTGGGCATGCGCTCGCGTCCTGAGACGATCCACGGGGCGCTGCGCGACCTGGGCGCGCTGCTCACCGGACAGAACGCCACCCGAATCGACCACCTGTGGCAGCTGATGCGCCGCGGCGGCTTCTTCCCCGCAGGCTCCGACGTCGGAGCCGCCGTCGCGGCGGTGGACATCGCGCTGTGGGACCTGCGCGGCAAGGCCCTCGGGGTGCCGCTGTACGACCTGCTCGGCGGCAGGTCGCGTGACTATGTGCCCGCCTACGTCCACCTGCTCGGCCGCGAACTTCCCGAACTGGTGGACAACGCGCGCGAGCTGGTCGAGCAGGGCTGGCACCATCTGCGCATCGACCTGAGCGATCAGCTGAGCGGTGCGTTCGAGCCCCGGCGCGCGGTCCGCCGCACGCTCGGCCTGGTCTGGGGACTGCGCGAGGCGCTCGGCGACGACGTCGAGTTCCTGGTCGACGTGCACACCCGACTCGACCCCGCCGAGGCGGTGCAGTTCTGCCGCGAGGTCGAGGCGGCGCGGCCGTACTTCGTGGAGGACCCGCTGCGGGCCGAGGCTGTGGACTCCTACCGGACGCTTCGGCAGCGCACCGGCGTGCCGCTGGCCGCGGGTGAGCAGTTCACGAGCAAGTGGGAGTTCCGGCCGCTGATCGAGGGCGAGCTCATCGAGCACGCGCGCGTCGACCTCGCCAACACCGGCGTCACCGAGGGCCGCAAGATCGCCGCGATGTGCGAGGCGCACCACATCCAGGTCGCCACCCACAATCCGCTGGGCCCCGTGTGCACGGCCGCATCCGCTCACGTCAACCTGAGTCTGCCCAACGTCAGCCTGCAGGAGCAGGCTCGCCCTCGCGGCTGGGACGGCGAGGACATGATCCTGGCCGGCCCGCGTGTCGGCGCCGGCCAGGTGGTCCCGGCCGACCTGCCAGGACTTGGCGTGGAGATCGACCTGCGCGCCGCTAGGCTGGCGGCGCAGGTGGACCTGCGGCCGCCACCGCGCCTCAGACGCGACGACGGATCGTTCACGAACTGGTGAGGTGTCCTTGACCACCGTACTGATCACCGGCGCCGCCGGTAACGTCGCCACTCTCCTCCGTCCCGGGTTGGAGGGGTTCGACCTGCGCGCGACCGACAGGCGCGCTGTCGAGGGGCGGGGCATCCGGGCGACCGTCACCGGCGACCTGTCCGACCCGGAGTTCGCGGCGGCGGCCGTCGGCGGCGTAGACGCGGTCGTCCACCTGGCCGCCTCTCCTCTCGCCGGCGCCCCATGGTCCGGCCTGAGCGTCCCCAACGTCGACGTGACCGCCACCGTGCTCGACGCCGCCGCGGCCGCCGGCGTGCCCAAGGTCGTGCTGGCCTCGTCGGTGCACGCCATGGGCGGGTACGTGCGCTCTGGCTCGATGGTCGTCGATCCATCGTGGCCTGTCAGACCGTGTTGCCGCTACGGCGCGACCAAGGCCTTCGCCGAGGCGTACGGCCATGTGATCGCCGCCACGAGCGACACCTCCGTCGTCTGCCTGCGGCTGGGCCTGTGCCTGCCGCAGCCCACGACAACCGGCAACCTGGCCGAATGGCTCGCCCCCGCCGACCTGCAAGGCCTCGTGCTGGCCGCGCTGGCGGCCGACGTGCGTTACGGCGTCTACTTCGGAGTCTCCGCTAACACCCGCCGCCTCTTCGACCTGACCAATGCCCGCGACGAACTCGGCTTTGAGCCCCGGCTCGACTCCGAGGTGTTCACCCGCGAGGTGCGGCCAGGCCCGGCAGGCATCTGCCCGCTGGTCCACCAGGCCGCCTCAGAGTGAAACGTGGTCGCCTGCGAGAGCGGCCTCATCGGCGTGGGCTCCGCCGGCTGACGGCGGCCGGTATGTCCGGGGGCGGCCAGGGAACGATCACCACTCGGCGAAGGAGCCGTCCGGGTGCCGCCACAGCGGGCTGCGCCAGCGGTGCCCCCGCTGCGCCGCCCGCTCCACCTCGGCCTCATCGATCTCGATGCCGAGCCCGGGCCGGTCGGTGCGGGTGGCGTACCCGCCGGGGAAGGTCAGCGGGGCCGGATCGACGAGGTAGCCCAGGACGTCATTGCCCTGGTTGTCACTTTTCGAAGTCGCGTGCACGGATGCTCGAAGTGGTCTGCACGCCGCTGACGGGTCTGCCTGGCGGTGCGACGATGAACGTGATCGTCGACCACGGCCGATCCGGAGGCGTCCATGGATTTTGCGGTCTGGCTGAGCGGCCTGATGGCTCTTGCCGGAGTCGGGTTGGGTGGTCTGCTGTCGTCTCGGGCGCAAGATCGGGCCTGGAAACGCGAGGAACAACGACGCTGGCGAGACGCGCGCCGCTCTACGTATGGGGATTTCGTGGCCGCGGTCAGGCAGTACCGGTTATTCGTGTCCGGGCCAGACGCCGCGGTGGAGGTGTGGATGCACCCTGATGGGACACGTCTGATCCCCGCGATAGGCCCAGGGGGTGCTGACTACCAGACGAAAATGGAGGCATCCTTCACCGCGGTCCAGATGGTGGCCCAAGACCAGGAGACCGTGAACAAGGCACATTTCCTCGCCAGTATCGCGCGCCGTGTCGCGGTCGCTCGCGCCGTCCATGGGCCCGGCAAGGTGCCGAGCGATCTGGATGAGAGCCTGTTCACCGCAGAGCGCGACTTCCTCAACTCCGCGCGCCGCGACCTCGGCCTGCCCGACATGGACGAAGTCCCCTTTCCCGAGGCCCTCGCGGACATCGATGACACTCTGACAGAGGCATACCGCCGCCAGTCCCAGGGGCATCGTGGCGAGCCGAAGTCGCTCTAGGGGCGGCAAGGAAGCAGAGCGGTTCCGGGGGTTGTTCAAGGTCCGATTCTCTTCAGGAAATGATCCTTCCGTGAAGTAACCTGGCGGCATGCCGTCCTCCACCCCCAGCTCGGCTCCACTCAGCCCGGACCCGGATCGCGCCGAAATCACTTCACGAAAGGTGGTCGGGCTGTCTGAGCGCCTCGATCCGGCCGACGACAGCCTCCCCGCGTGGATGGAGCGCTACCTCGATCTCGGGGTCGAGGAACCCAGGAACAGCGGTTGGCGCTCAGAATGATCATGGTGCGGCGGGTGCCAGGTCTCGATGTGGTGAAGGCGAGGGGGCAGACCAAGCACGAGAGAAGGGGTTAGTCATGCCGCTGACCAGGGCGATCACACAGCCCATCCAGGAATGCCGCACGGCCACGATTGGTGGGCGTTCCGCGGGCCCTTTTGTCGTGGTGGCGGGTCGGTGGTGTCTCAGGTGATGGCGGGCTGGAGGAGTTCGATCTCGATGGTGAGCACGCCGAGGGGTTCCTTCTCGGGGCCGTAGGTGCGGCGGATGCTGGCCAGTTGCTGTCGCGGGGGCTGTCGGTGATGACGCCGAGCGCGGTCAGCAGGGGAGCAGCCAGGCCCGGTGTTCGATGCCGGGGCGGCGGCGCCAAGTCCCTGGTGCTCGGATTTGCTGGTGCCGATCTCGGTGATCAGTAATGGCTGCCAATGTCGGCCGGGGTGAGCGGCGGGACGACGTCAACTTCGGGTGGCGGTCGTCGGCCTGGCCGTAGGCCAGGCGGTGTCGTGTTTGATGCGGAGCGCGGCGTGGTGCTGTCAAAGAGATGGTCACGGGCGGGTGAGGTTACCGGCTGGCGGCGGCGGGGCGGTGCCTGAAGCGGGAAGGCCAGATTTATGGCAGATCTTCCCTTGGGTGATCGGGCGGACTTCGAGGCCGCCGAGCGCGGGTTCGTGGCCGCGCTGAGTCCCGCGATAGTCAAGGCCGACGGCCGTGTCGTGTGGGACAGCGACTCTTACGGGTTCCTGGAGCAGGAGTGCCCGGACACCGCGCATCCCAGCCTGTGGCGGCAGGGGCAGTTGTGCGTCAAGCAGGGCCTGTACGAGGTGACCGACGGCATCTACCAGATACGTGGCCTGGACCTGTCGAACATGACCCTGATCGAGGGCGAGCGGGGTGTCATCGTGATCGACCCGCTGCTGTCGGTCGAATGCGCGGCGGCCGGGCTGAGGCTCTACCGCGAGCAGCGAGGCGACCGCCCGGTCACCGCGGTCATCTACACCCACTCTCACGCCGACCACTTCGGCGGGGTGCGCGGCGTCACCGACGGCGGCGTGCCAATCCTGGCGCCGGCAGGGTTCATGGAGCATGCGGTGTCGGAGAACGTCTACGCCGGCACCGCGATGAACCGCCGCGCCACCTACATGTACGGCCCCGGCCTGCCCCGCTCGCCGGAAGGGCAGATCGGCTGCGGGCTGGGCATGACCACCTCGACCGGCACCATCTCCCTCATCCCGCCGAGTAAGGACATCACCCGCACTGGGCAGGAGGAGACGCTCGACGGCGTGCGGATCGTCTTCCAGCTCACTCCCGGTACTGAGGCGCCGGCGGAGATGAACTTCCTCATCCCCGGCCGCCGGGCGTTGTGCATGGCCGAGAACGCCACCCACAACCAGCACAACATCCTCACCCTGCGCGGCGCGGTGGTCCGCGACACCCGGGTGTGGGCGCGCTACCTCACCGAGGCGATCACGCTGTTCGCCGGTCAGGCCGATGTGGTCTTCGCCTCGCACCACTGGCCGACCTGGGGCAAGGAGAACATCGTCCGCTTCCTGTCGCAGCAGCGCGACATGTACACCTACCTGCACGACCAGACGCTGCGCATGTTGAACCAGGGCAAGACCGGCGTCGAGATCGCCGAGGCGATGCGGATGCCACCCGCCCTGGAGCAGGCGTGGCACACCCACGGCTACTACGGCTCGGTCAGCCACAACGTCAAAGCCATCTACCAGCACTATCTGGGCTGGTTCGACGGCAACCCGGCCCACCTGTGGGAGCACCCGCCGGTGGAGCAGGCACGCCGCTACGTCGAGTGCATGGGCGGACGCGACGGTGTCCTCGCCTTCGCCCGCCGCTACATCGATGACGGGGACCTGCGGTTCGCCGCCTCGCTGCTCAATCACGCGGTCTTCGCCGACGAGCACGACGGTCAGGCGCGCGCGATGCTCGCCGAGGTCTACACCCGGCTCGGCCACGGCTGCGAGAACGGCACCTGGCGCAACTTCTACCTGGCCGGCGCCCAGGAGCTGACCGGTGACGTCGTGCCCGCCGACCTCGACACCGCCACCTCGCCGGAGATGCTCGACGCCCTGACCGTCGAGCAGATCTTCGACTCCCTGGCCATCCGCATCGACGGGCCCAAGGCGTGGAAGGAGAGCCTGGCAATCGACTGGCACCTGACGGACCTGGACCAGCGCTATCGCACGACGCTGTCCAACGGCGCGCTCATCCACCAGACCGACCCACCACGGCAACCGGCAGACCTGACGCTCACACTTACCAAGCAGCAACTGCTCGGCCTGCTCGCCGGCCGAGCAGCCGACGACATCGAGCACGAAGGCGACATGAACGCCCTGCGCCGCCTGACCGCCGTCCTGGAAGACCCGGATCCCGCGTTCGCGATCGTCACCCCGTAGCCTCTCAGGCGAGCAGGCCGCGCAGTCCCTTGGCGAGGAACAGCAGGGCGAACACCAGGATCAACAGCAGGGTGAGGGCGCCGTTGTGCCGGATCAGCCAGCCGCGCATGCGCTGGAGCCGCTGCCCGCCGCTCGAGGTGAGCGCGGTGGCGTAGGGGGCGAGCACGCCGATGCTGCCGATGACGACGAACACGGCCGCCAGGACGATCTGCCGGCCGAGGGGCAGGGGCTCATGGGCGGCGGCGATGGCGCCGCCGGCCAGCGAGGCCAGGTTGACCGGGTTGGCCACGATGAGCAGCGCCGCCACACCGACGATCTTCGGGATGGTCATGGTGTCCATGGCGGCGATCCAGCGCGGCACCTCCGGTGCCTTGCTCTCCTTGCGGCGGGCGGCCCTGCGGATGCCGGCGACGACCATCGCCAGCAGGAGTATGCCGATGATCAGGGCGAGCCAGGCGACCCAGACGGGCTTGGCATGTCCGGTGGCGCCGATGGCGCCCAGCAGCAGGATGAGAACGACGAGCACGACCCAGCTCATGAGCAGCCAGGTGACTTCGAACAGCAGCGCCTTGGCGCGACCGTTGGCGCTGATCAGCAGGGCGATGACGGCCACGACCGGGAACGGTGAGACGATCAGGCCCAGGGTGTAGGGCAGCATGTCGGCGAACGCCTTACCCATGGTCACTCTCCTGGTAGGCGGCGGCTGCGGCCTCGTTGGAGTCGTAGTAGGTGAGCCCGGTCAGGCCGTAGTGGGTCAGCAGGTGGCGCAGGCCGGTGGTGGCGCGGGCGACGGCGAAGGTGACGCCGCGTTCGCGCAACATGTCTGTGGTTTCGCGGAGGGCTTGAGCGCCGGTGGTGTCGACGTCGGTGATGGCCTCGGCGTCCAGGACGATCCATTGGGCGCCCTGGCCGGCCAGGCGGGCGACCTCGGCTTTGAAGGTGGCGGCGTTGGCGAAGAAGAGCTGGCTTTCGAAGCGGTAGACGGCGAGCGGCCCGCCGGCCGGGCCGCGGACGTAGCGGCCGTGCTCACCTGGGCGCAGGGTGGAGGTGCTGGGCCGGGAGGCGCGCCGTACCACGTCCACCGCCGACAGCAGAAAGGCGATGATGACCGCGGTGAGCGAGCCGAGAACGGGCACGCCGAGCAGGCACACCACGGCGATCCAGAACTCCGATCGGCGCAGCCGCCACAGCTCGGCCAGCTTACGTACATCGATGAGCCGCACGACGGCGACGGCGACGATGCCGGCCAGGGCGGTGTTGGGCAGGTAGGCGAGTACGCCGGAGAAGAACGCGACCAGGACGGAGACCACGACCGCGCAGACCATGCTGGGGAGTTGCGAGCGGGAGCCGGTGGCGTCCATGGCAGCGGTGCGCGAAGCGCTGGAGCCGACGGTCATCGACTGGGTGAGCCCGGCGGCGATGTTGGCCAGGCCGAAGGCGCGCAGCTCGGTGTTGGCGTCGAGCCGGTAGTGGTGTTGTTCGGCGTAGCGGCGGGCGGTGAGCAGCCCGTCGGCCAGAGTGACGGCGCAGATGGCGATGGCGCCGGGGATGAGCGCGGCCCACTGGCCGAGCGTGACCCTGGGCCAGTGCGGGACCGGCAGCCCGGAGGGGACTTGACCGAGCACCGAGACACCCTGCTTGTCGAGTCCGGCCCAGGCGACGGCTACGGTGGCGGCCACCAGCGCGACCAGAGGCCCCGGCAACGCCGGTAGGAACCTCCGCAGTGCGACGATCACCGCCATGGTTGCGACCCCGACGACAACGCTCCACAGGTGCGCCTGAGGAACCTTGGTGATGATCTCCCACAGCTGCGGGAAGAACCGCTCAGCGGTGACGTGGATGCCGAGGATCTTCTCGACCTGACTGGTGAGGATCTCCACAGCCAGCCCGGCGATGAACCCGACCAGGACCGGTTCGGACAGGAAGTTGGCCAGGAACCCCAGCTTGAAGGCGTAGAACAGCAGGAACACCGCCGCGCAGACGAGCGCCTGGGCGTAGGCCAGCTCGACATACTGCGGGCTGCCGGGCTTGGGGGCGATCGAGACCAGCAGCGAGGCGATCAGCGCGGCGATGGGCGCGTCCGGGCTGGCCACCAGCTGGCGAGAGGAGCACAGCACCGCGAACACCAGCATCGGCACGATCGCCGCGTACAATCCGACGACCGGCGGCAGCCCGGCGATCTGCGCGTAGCCGATGTTGAGCGGGATGGCCAGCGCCGCCAGCGTGACCCCCGCGGTGACCTCTCTGGGCAGGTTGAGCGGGCCGCGGATGCCTGCGGCGAACCAGGTCACGGCAGCAGCCCGCCCCGTTGCTTGCCCTCTGCCACCATGCCGGCGGACGGTGGCACAGCCATCACCGCCCTGACCGGGATCAGGCTGATCGCCGCGGCCAGGACGAAAGGCAGTACTTCCCCTACAACCCCACTCATACCACTCCCCCACCTGCAACTGGCGTACCCCTGTTGAGCAGGGATGATGCTGGGCGATCTCGCAGGCTTCCCCTGATCCCGGCGTGGCTACGAAACAGGGGGCGGTCGGCTGGCGGAGACTGTGGGTGTCAATGGCTTTTGAGCTTTCCCCGCTGATCCGACGTGTCCGGCTGGGCGGAGTTGCGCGGATACCGGCGCGCGTGGGCCGTGCCCGGACCTGCCGGCGGCGCGGCCATCATCGTGGTGACTCTTGGTAGTCGGACTTGCGTGCACGGTGGTCGAGCCTCTGAGGGGATCCGTCTTCGGCCGCTTCCGAAGCACACATTTAGCCTGGTTGTGAGGGGGAAGCGTGATGAAGCCATGCCGCGAGTGGTCGGTGCGGAGCCGGCTGAGCCTGCTGGCCGCGACAGTGATGACCCTCCTGTGCACGGGCATCGCCGCGTTGATCATAACGATCGTGCATGACGACCGCATGCTCGAAACCAATCGCCGTAATCATGACGCGATCGCGAGCGCCGCCGGTCTGCTGGCCCATGGCCAGGTGCCTGCGGTGAGCACGGGTTACCAGATCGCCGCCTTTCAGGTGATCGACCCCGCCGGCCGGGTCGTGTCGGCCAGCGCGAACCTGCAAGGACGGCCACCAATGGCCCCATCCGTCCCGAGCCTCCTCGTAGGAGGGATGGAGACCTTGTGCCACATGCCCGACTTCCCCGACACCTGCATGCTCGTCTCCGCTCAGCGTGTCCCACGGCCGGACGGCGACTGGGCCATCTATGTCGCCGCCCCTGCCTACCCGTGGTACGTCAACGGACGGTTCCTGGCCGGCGTGGTGGCCGGATCCGCACTGCTGATCGGGGTCACCGCCTTCGGCGCGTGGCGGATCGTCGGCAGATCACTCAAGCCGGTCGCCACCATCTGGGCCCAGCTCTGCAAGATCACTTCTACTGACCTGGGGCACCGCGTTCCGGTTCCTGCGCCGCTCGATGAGATCCATGACCTGGCCTGCACGGTCAACCAGACCCTGACCATGCTGGAGGCCGCGTTGCAGCGAGAACGCCGCTTCACTGCTGACGCCTCACACGACTTGCGCAGCCCCATCACCGCCATGCGCACCCAGATGGAAGAGGCGCTCCTGCATCCCGCCGACGCCGACTGGCCCGCCACAACCGCCGCCATGCTGGACAGCCTGCACCGCCTGCAGGCCATCGTCACCGATCTGCTGACGCTCTCCCGCCTGGACGCAGGCGCGAGTGGCCCCGCAGCGGCGGTGGACCTGAACGAACTGGTGGCCTGCGAACTGGATCACCGCCGCCCCCGCAAGGTGACCATTGCACGCGATCTTCAGCCGGCTCTGGTCCACGGTGACCGCCTTCAGCTCGTCCGCCTGCTCACCAACCTGGTGGACAACGCCGAGCGGCACGCCGCGTCCACCGTGACCGTCTCCCTAAGCACGGAAGGTGGCCAGGCCGTGCTGGCGGTGAGTGACGACGGCTCCGGTGTCCCCGCAGACCAGCGGGAGCGGATATTCGAGCGCTTCGCCCGGCTGGAGGACGCCCGCGCCAAGGACGCCGGCGGCACCGGGCTCGGCCTGCCGATCGCCCGGCAGATCGCCGAACACCACGGCGGAACGCTCACCGTCGAAGACTCCGGACAGGGCGCTCGTTTCGTCGCCCGCATCCCGCTGTACGCCGCACGCCGGCCACATCCCTCAACATGATCAACACACCGGGTAGCGGGCGAGGTTCTACACCGATCAGCTCGACGGGGCGGAACGCGGATGCGCTGCCTCAGGGATCGTCAAGCGCGGGTAAGTCTCAGGGGAAGGTCGTGCGGGTCTTTAGGAGGGTGCGCCGACCCGGCCGGCGTGGATCGTGCTTCCTTGCGCGGTCTCGAGCACGATCGTATCCCGTCCGGGATCCGGCCGCGGAACGCGTCGAGGAGGCCGGAGATCGGTGGCAGGTCGCCCGGGGTCCGTACACGGATGTGGATCTCACGGGAGATGACGTCGGCGCCGGCGATCGACGAGCCCGGCACCACGGAGATCCACTCGGCGGCGACCGTCTCGGCCCGCGCGCTCCAGGCGGTCAGCAGGTAGCTGATCACGCTGCTGGCCGACAGCGGCAGCAGCACCACGGCGGCCAGCAGCACCAGGGTGAGACGGGTGCGGCGGCGGTTGCCCTGGAGCGGGTGACGGACTCGGCCGCGTACCCGCTCGCCGTGAACACCGCGATGCCGCCCAGCACCAGCGCCAGCAGGTTGGACAGGAAAAGCATGAGCGCGCCGAGCGTCAGCCAGCCCGCCCCCTGACCGAGGCAGAGCCAGCCACGGCCAGCGGCGGGACCAGGGAGATCGCGATCGCCACGCCCGGCAGCACGGCGGCGACGTCGCGGCGGGCGTGCGCGACGGCTCCGGCCAGGCCGGTGGCGAGCGCAGCCACCAGATCCATCGGCTTCGGGGAGGTGCGGGCGGCGATCTGGCTGTTGGCCAGCAGCGCGTACGAGATGGGCAACAGCAGCGAGAAGAGCATCCCCATGGCGACCACGAACAGGCTGCCGAGGACCACGAACCCGATCGCGCCCTGCCCGCCGCGCCGCACGATCGCCAGCGCGACGCCCATGATCGGCGTGCCCAGCGGTGCGATGATCATCGCACCGATCACGGTGGCCGTGGAGTCAGTGTGGATGCCGGCCGACAGTGCGCGCATCGTCCAGAACGCCGATCGTTTCGAGCGCACATCCCCCGAAGACAGGTCCAGGATCTCGGCCAGTTCCTCCAGCGGGCGGCGTTGCGCCGCGGGCAGGATTCGCTCTCGGAGGCGGCTCAGCACGCCGTCACCGCCTCTTTCGGCTCCCGCGGCCGGCCAGCGCGCCGATGCCGATCCCGACGACGGTGCACGCCACCAGCGTGACCCACAGTGGGGCGGTCACCACGATCGTGAACAGCCGGATCATCGCGTCCTGCCGGTTCTGCAGGATAAACGCGACCGCCAGCACCAGCAGCACGAGCGCCAGCCAGACGCGCGGCGGTACCGCCCCGAGACGGCTCCGCGGGCCTTGCTCGGCCACGAATACCTCCAGATGTGTGTGAGCGCCGGTGTTTCGATCAGGCCTTCACCAGCGTGACCTCCACGCAGCGGGTGCCCACCCCTCTGATGCGCCGGCAGGTGAGCAGCGCGTACAGGCATGCCGGCCGCGGCGCGAGCAGCTGCCCCAGCGACGCCTGACCGACCGGAAGGTAGTCGCGCTGTAGCCACCCGCGAGCGGCCCGATCGCTGCGCTTCTCCGACATCGCGGCCGTCGCATCCGTACGCGCTCGCGTCATCCCGTGCTGCCCGCCTTCCCGGCCGGCCGCGCGCTTCGCCTCGGGGAACCCACCGTACCCCGCTA
The DNA here is from genome assembly GCF_035917475.1 of Nonomuraea fuscirosea. Taxonomy (NCBI): domain Bacteria; kingdom Bacillati; phylum Actinomycetota; class Actinomycetes; order Streptosporangiales; family Streptosporangiaceae; genus Nonomuraea; species Nonomuraea fuscirosea. The sequence goes on from NZ_CP109074.1 coordinate 8,570,810, forward strand.
CTCTGCCGGCTCTCGCAGCTTCGCGAGGGAACTCCTGTCCGCCGGCACACGATCGGCCTCGATACGGGCTCGCCTCATAGGCACAACCAGCCGCCGCCAGCGCCGCCCCACCGCGATGGCCGTCGACCAGCGCGGCACGCTCACACGCGAGGCGAAGGCCCGGGCCGCGGCCAGGACGCTCCGCACGGTGACGGTGTCCAAGCGGCCGGCGGGCCGGCTGATAGGGGTCCAGGCGACGGCCAGCATGCCGCCCAGCAGGCCCAGGATCATGCCGAGCAGGAAGCCGCCCAGGTTGGAGCAGACGAAGGACGCCAGAGACAGCAGCACCGCGATCAGACCGAGGAAAACCCGCTGGCCGGGCTGCAGCCACACCAGCGCCCCCGCGATGATCAGGACGAGGGCGATGAGATAGCCGGCCCCCACAGTGCCGAACATGACGGCCACGGGCAGCGCCTGCAGGGCGAGCGGGATGGACAGCAGCTCCAGCCCCGCCGCCACGATGAACAGCCCGCCCCAGAACGGCCGGGAACGCCGCCACGACTTCATGATCTTGCGCCCTTCATCTCGCACCGACCCGCTCGTTCTCCGCCAAGCCCAGGGCCGGGCTGCGCCTCAGTAGCACTCGTGCGCGCCCCGCGTGATCGTGAGGCCGAGGTCGGGCAGGCTGAACGTGGCGGCCGTGACAGCTCTGGCGCCTAGCCTGACCTCGCGCAGGGTGACCACTCTGGCCTGGCCGCCGAAGGTGCCGGCCGGCCCCCTACCGGCGGGAACCTCGTCCAGGGTGCTGGCATCCCGGCCCAGCTCAAGGTCGCGGATGGAGGCCGCGGTCTGGCCCACCGACACATCGATCACCAGATCGTCGATGTTGACCTCGTTGCCGCCCTGGCCGCCGGTGAGCCGGAGCGTCACCGTGCCCACGGGTGTCTTCACCAGCGCGCTCGAACACAACTCGCTGACCGCGGCCCGCCGGACGCCGGCCACGATGACGGGGATCAGCCGGCCCTTCTTGGTCCGGTCCACGTCAGTGGCCAGGGTGAAGCCCTGACCGCGCAGCTGGCCGGCGAAAAGCTTGAAGCCGTTCCCGGAGACCACGAACGTGGCACCGATCACTCCCTGAGCCGTGGCACCGATCAGCAGCGACGTCATCGCCGCGACAGGAACGAGAAGCAGACCGAAGCGCTTCCATCGCACGCGTCCCTGCTCGGCCATGATGCGCTCCCTTTCACGTAGGCCCATCAAGCGAGCCAGCACTCTGTTACAGCCAGTCACAGCCCGGTCTATTGCCGAGCATGCGGGACATCCACGGCGCTCGTCGACCTACACGCCGGACGCCGCAGCGCTTATGGCGAACTACTGGACGAATTTGCCCACATCTAGAACGGCGGCTCCCGCGTACCGACTGCTCGGGAAGCGCTTCTGCCAGCAGCCTGGGAAGGCAGTTGTGCTGGGCAGGGTGCCCGATGGATGTGCGCAGCGGCGCCGTTTGGGCGCTGATGCAACCGTTCATTATTCCGTGCACCATGGCTGACCACCGTGGCCCGGGACGACCTGATCGAGCGGGCGGGCGTGTTGTCCTCGGTGAAGCTCGGCGAGGTTGGAGAAGCCCTGCGTGCCGCGGGACAGAGGAGGGAGTCGACCCCGATGACGGCTGCCAGGATCAGCGAGATCAAAGAGGTCCGCCGTCTCGAAGGACTTGAGTAGCGGATGCCTGGCTGCTCAGCTCGATCTCGTCGGCGACTGACCGCTGCCCCCTCTCCACCGCACCACAGCAACAAGATCACGATCTACGGCTGGAGTATTGGGCGGGGTTGGGAGATGCCGGGTGGGTTCAGGCTGAACGTGGTCACGCTGTCCGGCGTCGTCAGGGGGCTACCTCGCATCGCAAGGTCGCCGTCATCGTCGGCGCCTCGCTGGGCATCGGTGCCGTCTTCTCTTGACCAGCTGAAACGACTTTGCGGCGGAGGCCTTGCCCGGCGTGGACAGGGCATGGCGTGATGCGGATGTCGGCGAAGGCGAGATCGGCGGCCAAACGTGGGAGCCGCGGGTCGCAAGAGGGTATTCCGGTCGCAAGTGTCCGGCCTGCCACCCGCCTAAACGGGGTAAATAGGGTGATATGCCGCCTTCGCGGCTGCGTACCGTTGACGTATGTCGCAGCGGCGGACACCTGGGGGGCCGGCACCGGACGGAGCTGGTCGGCGGGGCGCTTCTCGTCCCGGAACCGCCGGGCCCGTCTCGGCGGCCGTCGATGAGGCACTGATCGAGGCGGCAGCCGCGACCGGCGCGCACATCGCCATGTTCTACCTGCTGGACGAGACGTGCCGCGTGTTGCTGATGGAGGCCGAACTCGGGCTGCCGGCCTGGGACACCAAACCGTGGACACGCGTCAGAGTCGACGCGGGCGTCCCGGTGGCCGCCGCCGTCCGCCGCGACGAACTGATCTGGGTGCCCAGCCCGGGCGACATGGCCCGCCGCTTCCCGGCCACGGCGCTATCGGCGCCCTACCCCGTCGCCCTGGCCGCCGCACCCATCCGCGCCGACGCACGCGTGCACGGATCGTGGGCCTTGATGTGGCCCGAATCGCACCCGGCCGGCCTCTCCCTGGGCGAACTCGCCGCCATCAACCGCACCAGTGAGCGGTTCGGGCGGCTCCTGGCGAACGCCGGAGCCGAGGGACGTCCATTGCGCGCGCTCGGACAGCCGCGCACCCTGACCGCGCCCCCAGCCATCACGCCGGACGCGCAGTGGGGCCCGGCCGCGCTGGACTGTCTCAACCGATTCACCGACGGCATCGCCGCCATCGACATCCAAGGCCACCTCACCTTCTGCAACCCCGCCGCGGCCCATCTCTTCGGCCTGCACGGACCGCCCGCATGGGGATACCGGCTGTGGGACCGCGTGCCGTGGCTACATGATCCGGCGTTCGCGCATTGTTACCGCGCCGCGGTGATCGGCCAGCAGCCGACCTCCTGCCTCGCCGCTCCTCCCGGCGGACGCCTGCTGAAGATCCGGCTGCATCCGGCGCCGTCCGGGATCAGCCTGCACATCACCCCCGCGCAGGCGGGCGAGCACCGTCAGGAAGAGTACGCCGCCGGCGGGCGCCGAAGTACCGCTATTGAGCGACTCCCGTAACTTCCTGCACATGGCCTCCACCCTGGCGCGGGCGCTGGACGTGCGCGAAGTCGTCGATCTGGTCGCCGACCATGTCACCCCCGTGTACGGCGTGCACGCCATGGCACTGCTGGTGGCCGAGCGCGGCAGGATGCACATCGTCGGCTCGCACGGATACCCCCGTGAGACGCTCGACCGGTTCGACGGCCTTCCCCTCACCTCGCCCACCCCCGCCGAACAGGTCATGCGAACGGGCCGGCCCGCCTTCTTCAGCTCACGAGAAGAACTCCGGCGCGCCTACCCGGACCTCGTGCCTTCCAGCGGCGCGGCCGCCTGGGCGTTCCTGCCGCTCACGGTGTCCGAGCGGCGGATCGGCACCTGCATGTTCGCCTTCACCCACCCCCATCGGTTCACACCTGAAGAACGCCTCACACTCCATGCGCTCACCGGCCTGATCGCCCAGGCGCTGGACCAAGCGCTGCTGTACGAGATCAAGGACCGGCTGGCCCACAGCCTGCAGAGCGCCCTGCTCCCCGCTGAACTGCCGCAGGTCGCCAGCCTGCAGACCGCTGCCCGGTATGTACCCGCCACCCGCGGAGTCGGCATCGGCGGCGACTTCTACGACCTCATCACCGCCGAGGACGGGGTGATCGCGGCCGTCATCGGGGACGTGCAAGGCCACAACATGACCGCGGCGGCGCTCATGGGCCAGGTACGCACCGCCATCCGCGCCTGCACCGTCACCGGCGCCAGCCCGGGACAGGTCCTGCGGCACACCAACCGGCTGTTGGCCGAGCTGGGCACCGATCTGTTCACCAGCTGCCTGCTCGTACACATCGACCTTCGGCTGCGCACCTTCTGCGCGGCCACCGCCGGGCACCCGCCACCCCTGCTCGGCCTGCCCGGCCGGCACACCGACGTCATCGGACATTCCCCCAAGGCCAGGTAGTTAAGGTTTCTGGGCTGCTGGCAAGAGCGCCGGGGCGAGCGGCCCGGCAGTGTAGACACCCGGCCGGATTTTGCGGATGAGCTGGCTGTCGGCCCAGCGCGACAGCTGCCGATACATGGTGTTCAGGGCGACATCGCCGAGGTGATGGGCGATGTCGCGGGCCCTCCAGGAGCGGTTGGGGTCTTGGTGGAGGAGGGCCAGGACTTGTTGTTGTCTGCGGCGGTCGGCCGGGGCGATGGGCCGCTCGTCTCGGGACGCGGTGGGCAACGTGGGCGGGGGTGGCAGGAGGGTGATGTCGAGGTCGGTGATGGTGCGGCTGTGGTCGGGTCTGCCGTCGTCGAGGCGTTCGTTGTAGCGGGAGATGGGTGATTTGACCTTGCGGGTGCTGACACGCGGGCGGCGGGGTGGCAGCAGCGCGGCCAGGACACGGCGTCCGATGGTTCCGACCAGGCCGGTGGTGGTGCCTGGGTTGTCGCCGGGCCGGATCACCAGGTCGCGGGCCGCGTGCAGGGCGGTGGAGAAGCCGCAGCGGTCGGGGTCGGTCCCGGGCCGGGACTCGGCGGCGTCGACCATCGTCGTGCGTAGGAGCTGGTAGAGCGTGAGCACCGACCACATCTCCTGTTCCAGGCCGGCGGGGTCGCCTGAGCGCAGGATCCGTCCTTGCATGATGGTGTGGCGGAGTGCGTAGTAGGCCGACTCGTGTTCCCATCGCTGGTGGTAGAGCTTGATCAGGGCGGCGGCCGGGTAGCGGCGGGCGTCGGTCAAGGTGGTGGCCAGACGGTAGGTGCCGGTGAAGGTGGTGCCGTCGGTGCAGGTCACGGTCACGCGGGCCTCGATGATGCGGATCTTCAGGTTACCGAGCATCGAGAGGTAGGAGCCGTCGGTGAGGGTGGCCAGGACGGGGGTGCGCCGGTTGCTGCGCAGCCGGCCGAGCACCTGGGCGCCGGTGGCGCTGACCTGGGCGAGGAAGGCGTTGCTGTCGAAGCCCTTGTCCCATAACACGAGCATGTCGGGCGTCAGCAGGTGCAGCAGGCGCCGGGCATAGCCGGTCTCGCCTTCGCTGGTGGGGCCGAAGACCGCGCCGATCAGGGCCCGCGTTCCGGTCTCTGCGAGCGTCATCAGTTCCAGCAGTGGGTAGCCGCCGTGGCCGGGGCTGCCCAGCCAGGCCCGGTTACGGATGGTGTCGGGGGCCTTGAGCGAGCTGCAGCCGTCGAAGGAGACGGTGCGGTAGGCCCCGAACCGTGCTCCGGGCGTCGTGCGCTGGGCCAATGGTCCGCTCAGCACTTCGAACAGGCGCTGCATCGGTGCGCCGCCGACTCTGCGGCGCAGGTCTCGCAGGGCTTTGGCGGTGGGGGTCACGACAGGCAGGGCGGTCAGCGAGGCCGTCAGTTTCTGCCAGACCAGCAGGTAGCCGACCTCGGGGAACAGGCACATCGCCAGCAGGAAGTAGACCCCGACACGCGAGGGCAGCGCGCGCAGACGACGCTGCACGCTGCGTGTCTCATCAAGGACCGCATCGACGAGCTCGAACGGCACGAGCCCGGTCAGCTCACCCAAATGCCCGGGAGCGAACAATCGCCCGGCTGCCGAGCGGGACGAAGAGTCCGTCTCGACAGCGCGGGAAACAGCAGAGCTGGCATACTCGGCAATCAACGGAGATCCAGTTCTTCGACGGCTGGTTGTGGAAGATCACCGTTCTACTGGATCTCCGTCCTCATGTCCTGAGAACCCACGCCCTTGACGGCACCACAGAAGCCTTAACTACCTGGCCTTGGGCCAACTCCACCAACGACAAGTCCGTACAAGGTGACACTGACCACCAGCGCCAGGACGGCCAGCCCTACGGTGATCAGGACGTCCCGCCCACGGGGGGCGTGCAGGCCCACCGATGACAGCGGCCGCCGCTCCACGGCCAGGACGAAGCCCAGCAGCAGCGCGGCGGCGATCCAGCGCGATACCAGGACGAGGTCGAAGTCCACCGCGCGATCGTCATCGCCCAATATCCAGGCCGCGTGCTGCACGAGCGTGGGGACGAACCACAGTGCCACGCCGGCGGCCAGCGCCACGAGAGGCGGAACGCGGACGGCGGTCTTCACTTCGCCTCCCGAGCGCTCACGACCTTGGTCTCGGTCAGGCGGTCGAGTACCCGCCGCCGGTCGCCCCACACGACCGGCGCCCAGTCCAGCCAGGCAAAGGGTCCCACCAGCAGGCTGAGCCGCCGCACGACACCGGCGACCGGGTGAATGCGCAGCCCGGCTTCGGTCACGACGCGTAGTTTCATGAGGCGCTTGCCCGGAGTCGTGCCGGTCCATGCCTCGAGCAGCCCCAGTCCGACGATCGACCAGAGCAGAGCGAGCGGGACACCCAGGCTGTAGAGCAGCCCGGCGTAGTCGTAACCGGTGCCGCACTGCAGGGGCGCGAAGGACACGCAGCCGTCACCGATCTTGACGTGCACGAAGGGCGGGAACGCCAGCGCGAAGCCACTCCCCGCCTCCAAGGTCCGGACGATACCCTGAACGAGCAGCGCGATTGTGACCCCGACGAGCGGCAGGTTGTCGATGACGACCGCGGCGAGCCGCGCATCCATGGGAGCCGGCGTTGCGGACCGCAGGTCGGCGAAGGTGGCCGCCGCCTCTTCCGGGGTGCCGAGGCGGCTCAGGACCTGGGCTAACTCTCCCGCCTCCGCGGCGTCGGACAAGTGCTCGCCGAGCTCCGCCTTGGCCCTGTCCCGGGCCGGGCCCGTCAGATGGCGCCTGACCCTTTCCGTGTAATCGTCGATGATCTGCCGCTCGTCGGTCATTCCCGCACCTCACCAAGTGTGTCGAGTAGTTGTCGCATCCCGTCGACCAGGCCGCTCCACTCGGTACGCAGCATGGCGAGGTACGCGCGACCGTCTGGGGTGATGACGTAGTACTTGCGCGGCCTGGCACGCCCTGCCGCCTCCCAAGTCGCGAGGATGTGGCCGGAATCCTCCAGCCGGTGCAACAGCGGATAGAGCGTCCCCTCCTTGACCTCCAGGACCCCCTCGCCCGTCTGCCGCAGCACTTTCAGCAGTTCGTAGCCATATCGGCGGCGGAGGCTGAGGACGGACAGCACAGCCAGCTCGGTCGTGCCACGTGCGAGCTCGCGACGCAGACGGGCGATGGTTGCCGATTCTGGCGTCGCCTCGGTGTCCTCAGTCATGAGGACACAGTATGACCTGATACCTTGTGCGGCAAGGTATCAGGTCAGTCGAGTATTTCCCGTGTCGTGGGATTGAAGGCATCTGGACCTGCTGAAACGCGCCCGCTTGACAGTGAAGGAGTCGACGTCGTCAGACCAGGTGGTGATGTCGAGCGTCCAGTCATGGGTGCCGGGCGGCGACCCTGTCTTGCCGTCGCGGATGAGCGATGTGGACAGTTTTGGCGCCAGTGTCAGTGAGCACCATCGGGATGAAGATGCGCAGTAGCGGGGCCAGGCTCCTCGCCCCTACGTCGACGGCGGCCCCCGAATTCACCGAGCTGTCGCCGGCCAGCCGCACGCGCGCCGTCGTCGCCTCCTTCACCAAGCGGGCGTCCAGCACGACCTCCTGGCCGTCAACCCGATGGACCGCATCGACACCGTCAAGGCTTCCCCGCCCGGCTGCGGCCGCCGACGTGGCCAAGGTGTCGGCGGTGATCTGCGCGCGGTGGCCGCGCAAGGATCTACCGCTGGACCGGCTACAGGATCGGGCGCTGTTCGAGACCGCCTATGTGTGCGGCACCCGCGCCTTCGAAGTCTGCGGCCTGTACGTGGAAGACCTGGACCTGCGCCTGGACGACGAACACGTCCGCATCCACGGTAAGGGCGGCAGCGTGTGCACCGTTCTGCTCGACGACCGCGGCTACGTTACCCTGCTCAAGCTGTACCTGACCCGTGCCGGCTACGCCGCCGGGCCGCTGTTCCGTGCCTCCATCAACGGTCGCGGTGGGCCGCTGTCCTACGACGCCGCCCACCACCGCCGGCAGAGCTACTGCGCCGCCGCACGCGTCGAGATCGACATCCACCAGCTCCGCCACGCCTACGCCACCGAGCTCATCAACGCCGGGGTGTCCATCGAGGCCGTCCGCCGCCGCCTCGGCCACGCTTCTGCCGAGACCACCCAGATTCACGCGTTGCTGGACGACAAGGTCGCCGACGCCGAGGTCCGCGCCGCCCGGCGGCGGCGCGGCCAATCGACCCACTGACGAACGACAAACCGCTGAGGCCCATCTCACGCCTCGTGGACCATCAGCACAGGTCAGAGATGGGCTCGTTGATTTTCCGCGATTGCTACCGGGGCCCCCTAACCCAGGGGCGGGCATGGCGGCTCCGCCCGCGGGAGGCCTGGGCATAACCGGCGTCCGACGGCGGTGTGGCGTCCCGCTCGATGCGGCGGATCGCCACGCGGGCGCCATGGGTGGCGAGCACCCGGCTGATCGCCGTGCCGATGCCGCCCACCCTTCGGCGACCAGGACGTTCTGACCGGCCAGGCCGGGGTCGATAGCGTCAGGAGACCTTGGACGAGGCTGCCGCCCAGGTGTTGCAGGAGGCGGGGTCGGCGGTGCGGAAACCGGCCTTGACCCATCGCTTGCGGTTGGCGGCCTTGCCGTACTCGGCGGAACCGCGGTAAAAGGACGACGCGACCCTCTCCCAGTCCCGCGCGGTCTTGCCCGGCAGCGGCCAGACGCTCTTGGTGAAGGCCGCGCCCAGGCATTCGACCTGCTGGTACATGCGCCGCCCCTGCTCGAGGTGCTCGGCCTTGCTGCCGGCTCGGAGGTCCTCGCCGGCGTCGTAGAGACCGGCCTGCTTCTGCACGTGGTAACCGTACGTGACGGCGATCGTGTTGAAGAGATCGAGGCCGGTCATTGGCCCGAGGAGCCAGTACTTGCCGATCTTGAAGGACAGCGTGCGGTCCCAGTCGCAGTACCACACCGTGGACGACTGGATCGTCTCGCCGTCCTCGGACGCGCAGTAGTTCTTGGGCAGGCGGGTCACGTACCGCACCTTGACCGGCTCATAGGGCAGGCCGGCCTTCTTCAGGTGCTGTCCCCACGTGTTCTCCAGGCAGCGCAGGGCCTCGTTGATGTAGGTACGAGCCTCAGCGGGCGTCATGGGCTCGTCCGGCAGGTCGTTACAGGTCGTGGTGGGCAGCGGCCCGGCCTGGTACAACGCGTTCTTGACGAGCACGGGGTTCTTCACGGGATACGCCGAGGCGTGCGCGGCCGCCGTGACGGTCAAGGGGTGAGGAGAGCGCAGGCGAGTGCCGCGATCTTGAGGGGCTTCACGGTGGGTCAGAATATGGGCTTGCGGGGTTGAAGCGCCATATCGGTACCGACCTGGAGTTGACGCCATTGATCCGCGACGCACGCCGCCCGCCGGACGACACGGCTAAGAAGTCCTAACAGAATGATCAGCGGTTTAGGCGTCGCCAGCAGATGATCGCGGCGGCGAGGGTCATGAAGGCTTCGTGGATGTCGTCGCGGATCTCCCAGCGGATGCGCAGGCGGCGGAACCAGTGCAGCAGCGCGATCGTCTGCTCGATCACCCACCGGTGCACGCCCAGGCCGGAGCCGTCCTCGGTACCCCGGCGGGCGATGACCGGCTTGACCCCGGTGGCCCAGACCATCCGCCGGTACTTGTCGTGGTCGTATCCCCGATCGGCGTACAACACCTTGGGCCGCCGGCGGGGCCGGCCGCGACGGCCCCGCACCGGTGTGATCGACCGCAGCAGCGGCATGACCTGGGTGACGTCGTTGCGGTTGCCGCCGGTCAGGGTGAAGGCGAGGGGGACGCCGTTGCCGTCGGCGATGACGTGGTGCTTGGAGCCGTCTTTGCTCGATCGACCGGACTCGGACCCGTTTTGGGCCGCCCTTCAGCGCCCGGATGTGGGAGCTGTCCATCACCGCCTTGGACCAGTCCAGCCGACCGGCCGCATGCAACTCCGTCAGCAGCAGTTCGTGCAGCTTCCGCCACACACCGGCGGCATGCCAGTCCCGCAACCGGCGCCAGCAGGTCATCCCCGAACCGAAGCCCAGCTCCTGCGGCAGGAACTCCCAGGCGATCCCGGTGTAGAGCACGAACAAGATGCCCGACAGCACCCTACGGTCGTCCAGCCGCTTACGCCCTGGACGATCGGCCCGGCGCGGCACCACCGGTAACAGCGGCTGAATGCGCGCCCACAACTCATCCGGCACGATCTACGGCGGCTGCTCGCCCTTCTTCACGCCGTGATCAACTCGAAGGCGATCACCAATATTCCTAGATCATTTTGTTAGGACTTCCAAGAGCCGGTGGCGGTCCGGTGGCCGGGGAACTGGACTCAACCGGCGAGCGGGAGACGGAGCACGAAGCGTGCGCCGCCGCCGGGCGGGACCTCGACCTCCAGGGTGCCGCGGTGGGCCGCGGCGATCTCGCGGGCAGTGGCCAGGCCGAGACCGGCGCCTCCGCGGTCGCGGCGGCGGACGGTGTCCAGGCGGGCGACGCGCTGGAAGACACGTTCGCGCTCTCCTGACGGGACGGCGAGCCCGTCGTCGGCGACGGCCAGCTCGGCGTGGCCGGCCGTTCGGTGCAGGGTCACGGTCACCTCGCGCGCAGCGTGCCGCCGGGCGTTGTCCAGGAGGTCCGCCAGCAGCCTCGTGAGGTGCCTGGGAGCGGCCCTGACCGCCACCCCGCGTTCAAGGTCGAGGCGTACGTCACGTCGGCCGGCCACCGTCTCGGCAGCCAGGTTCGTCAGGTCGAGCAGCTCCAGCCCCTGGCCGGCGTCGAGAGACCTCAGCAGAAGCAGGTCGTCGACGACGGTCTCCAGCCGGTCCAGATCGCCGGACACGTGCTCCAGCAGGTCGGGCAGGTCGATGTCGCCGGGGTGCAATTGTGCTTCCTCGACCCGGACGCGGAGCGCGGCGAGCGGGGTACGCAACTCGTGGGAGGCGTCGGCGGTGAACTGCCGTTGCCGGTCCGCCAGCGGCTCCGCGACCGGGTCGGCGACCACGCGGCAGCCGAGCAATTCCTCGCGCCGCCGTCCGGACGCGGTCAGGTATGCCTGGTTGACGGCCACGATCGTCAGCTCCGGGACCATGGCGAGGCAGGGAAGGGCGACGGCCGCGATCAGGGCCTCGGCAGCGGCGGCAGCGGCGGTGTCGCTCGCGCCGTGGGCCGTGTCGGCCGCGCCGTGGGCCGCGCAGGCGGCGGCGCGGTTCATGGGCTCATCGCCTCCGGCGCGCGGTGGCCCTCATCGCGGCCGGCGAGGGGCAGGCGGAGGACGAAGCTGGCGCCGCCGGTCTCGGCCACCGCGGCGTGCAGGCTGCCCCCGTGAGCCTGGGCGATGTCGCGGGCGATCGCCAGCCCCAGCCCGGTGCCGCTACGGTCCCGGTGGCGTGCCGCTTCGAGCCTGGTGAAGCGCTGGAAGATCTGCTCCCGGTCCGGCTCCGCGACCCCCTCACCGTCGTCGGTGACCGTCAGCACCGCGTGGCCGTCCTCGCGGCACACCCGGACCTCGACCAGTTGGCGGCAGTGCCGCTGCGCGTTGTCAAGCAGATTGTTGAGCACCCGGATGATCCGGATCGGGACTGCCTCGACGTGCACCCCGGGCTCCAGCCGGAGCCGTACGGCGGTGCGATCGGTCCTGCGGCCGATCTCCTCACGAACCAGGCCGGCGACGTCGACCTGCTCAGGCCGGACGGGAGCGCCGCCCTCCATCTCGGCGAGGACGCGCAGATCGGTGAGGATCGCGTCCAGCCGGTCGATGCCGCGCAGCGCGCGGACCAGCAGGCCGCCGAGGTCGGTCTCATCGGGGTGCAGGCCGGCCTCCTCCAGCTCAACGCGCAGCCCCGCGACCGCCGTGCGCAGCTCGTGGGAGGCGTCGGAGGCGAATCTGCGCCTTTTACGCAGCTCGCGTTTCAGTTCGCGGACCGTGTCGCCGGTCGTCCGGAACGCCGGCAGGGCCGAGCCGGCTCCGGACGGGCGTACGGCCTCGTCGTCGTACAGAGGCGCAGGATGTGCTGTCACAGTTCGTACTCCTTCCGCTGCGGGTCATGGGCGGGCGAACAACCAGCTAGGACAGCAGACTTCTACGCCCTGTGACAGCAGCCTTCGTCACAGATCATCCGGTGGCGGGTCCTGGCCGATGGACGCCGCGCTGAGCTTGGCCGGGTTCACCATCCACAACACCTGGTCGATACCACGATCGGAGGTGTTGAGTGCGAGGACCGTGACCACCATGCCGTCGCGGCTCAGCAACGCGGCGGCCTGGCCGTTGACGTCCGCCCAGGTCACTTCCACGGCGTCCAGAAATAACCGGCGAACGCACGCATGAACTTCGCCACACGGACCGCCCCCTCGACCAGGAATTTCGCCGGAGCGGGTGGCCGCCACGAACACCGTGAGCAATCGGCGCTGATCGGCCGCGGGCACGGTGGTGCGTCGTCCGTCGAGCACGCGAGCCAGCGCGGCAACATCCCCGAGATCCAGTTGGCGACCGAAGTGTGCGTGTAACGGGCGCATGTGACTTCTATTGCTGGTGCGTCAAGTCCCTGGGCAGGACCGCGTGTACATTGCCACCCCGCGGCCTCGAAGCTGTAGCCGCTCGGTGTTGATGAAGCGAACGGCGCAACCATCGCCTGGCCGCTCATACACAGAGCGATGATCTTGTTGTCCGCGGATCGCCCGAGTGTTAGTCACCCCGGGCCATGCACGCATGCGACGCGAAGAAGGCCCCGGCCGTCCTGACGGGACGGCCGGGACCTTCCTTGGCCAGGGTTCAGAGGCTCTGGCCTGGGTTGGCTGGCAGGTAGAAGTTCCAGCTACCACCGCCGTCGTGCGCGCCGCCAGCCGGACAGACCCCGTTCGTAGGCGCCCCATTCCACCAGAGGCCGAAGCATTTCCGGCAGTGCCGCCAATTGTCCTGCTTGGTCGTGTCAGCCATCGCGTCTCCCTTCGGGTCAGCGACGTGATGCGAGAATGCTCACGTCCACACAGTTAGCGTCAGCCTCGGCGAGAGATTCGTCATGAGTAGCCCCTACTCAGATGGCTGAGACGCGCATCGCAAGACGCACCCGCTCGTTTCCGGAGAGGGAGAATGACCACGGGCCTGCCCGGCTGCGCACCTCGGCGTTCATCCGCGTCCTGCCGCACACCGGAATCCTGATCGAAGAAGCGATCTCCGCCGACGTGAGCGCGCTCGGACATGAGCGAGGGCTGCGGACGCTGCGGATCGTCGGCAAGGGCACCAAGCCCAAGAAGCGCCGCCTTCCGGTGGAGACCGGATATGCGCTCGACCGGTATCTGGAGGATCGAGCGCGCCGCGAAGGCGTTGAGGTGTCGCAACTCACCGGGCGGATCTTCGTGACCGGCACCGGAGGCCGCTTCTACCGGTCGTCAGCGTCGGCCCTGGTGACGCGCATCGGCGGCCAGGCCGGCATCCTCGCGAAGGTCACCGCGCACGTGCTGCGGCACACGTGGGCGTCGCTGGCTGCGGAGCTGGGCGCGGAGCTGGGCGCGGACCCATTCGAGATCAAGGAAGCGCTTGATCACGAATCGATGGACACCACCATGGGCTACGTGCACTCGGGGCGCCGGCTGGAGAGAGATCCTTCCCAGCTGGTGGCGTCGGCGCTGGAGTAACGCAGTCAGGCAGCACAGTGGGCGCCGGAGACACCGCAGGGACAAGGTAGCCGCCATGCCGCCCGCGATCCCCGCCTCGACCAAGACTTCCTCATCCTGCCGACTGTCTCTGGCCAGCCTCGCGTTCGGCCGCCTGGAGCCGCCGCCACTTCGCCATCGACTGCTTGATCTCCTCGCGGAGGAACGCGAAGAACCGGCGGGTCTCGTCCAGCCGCTGCCCGGCGAGGGAGTCGAGACCCAGCAGCGGGACGCCCTCTGCGGCGCCGGCCTGCACCCGGACCAGTACCGGGTCGGACTGGCTGACGAAGTGACTCCAGGTGTGCTCGTGGATCCGGCAGAAGTCGTGGCGGGTACCGGGCTCGCGTCCGCGTTCGACCAGCCGCACCTGCACCAGGTATTTGACCGCCCCCGAGATCGCCGACGCGCCGACGCCCAGTCGCTCGGCGAGTTCGGCGGCGGACAGCTTGCCGGAGTCGGTAACCAGCAACGCGGCGTACACGCGCGCCGCCATCCGGGGCATGCCGGATTCGACCAAGATCTGCGCGAACCGTTCCCGGAAATCGGCGATGGCACCCTCGTTCGCTTGCGTCACCCAAGCTCCCTATATCGTCGCGGACTCACCAGTTTAAGATGATCCACAAACTTCACGAAATTCGTGAAATATGTGTAGTATCGTCGCTGCTGTGAAGGACACCGAACTCGTCGGAGCGCAGAAGACCCTCAGCCCCGTCCTCAGGGCCAAGGCGCTGGACAACCGGCTGCCGGACCCGATCCTCGGCGACGAATACGCCGAGGAGGCGATGCGCCGCCTCGATCCTGACTACGACAAGCGCAGATTCGGCACCAGCCAGCTGGGCCTCGCGGCCGTGGTGCGTGCCAAGGCCCACGACGACTGGGCCCGAGGCTTCCTGGCCGATCACTCCGACGCGGTGGTGCTGCACCTGGGCTGCGGCCTCGACGCCCGGGTGTACCGGATCGACCCGCCCGCCACTGTCGACTGGTACGACTTGGACTACCCGGCTGTCACCGAACTGCGGCAGCGGTTCCTGCCGCCGCGCGAGCACTACACCCTGATCGACTCCAGCGTCACCAACCTGACCTGGCTGGAACGCGTCCCCCGCGGCCGGCCGGTGCTGGTGATCGCCGAGGGACTGGTGCCCTACCTGACCGAGACCGACGTCCGGCGGCTGCTGACCAGCGTCGTCGACGCCTTCCCCACCGGCCAGATACAGTTCGACACGGTGTCGGTCTGGGCGTGGCGCACCTCGAAATGGGACCCCACGCTGCGCAGATACGGCGCCCGGTTCCGCTGCGGCTTCAACGACCCAGCCGTGCTGGCCGATGGGCACCCGCGACTCGAATACGTCGACGAGGCACCGATGAACGACTCACCGATACTGATGGCCAAGGCACCCGCGAACGTGCGCCGCATATACCGCCTCATGAACCTACTGCCGGGCATGAAACGGTCCACCCGCATCGTGCGCTTCCGGTTCTAACGCGCCCACGGTCCGTGCGGGCTGGACAGCAGCGGGGTGAACGCGGGGATCTCGCTCGTTCTGGTCGCGATTTGACGCTGGGCGAACACGATCTCACCGACGCTATGGCCACCGCGATGGAAATTGCCGCCGAACAGCAGATCCAGATAAGAAGGCCAGATCCTCCTTCTTGGTCATCGACGGGACGGACCCGAGGGGATGATGCCGGTGAGCCATGACCCTGCCCGCGGACCCATCGCGAACCGGAGAGGTCGCCCGGCTGATGCCCGCCGGGAGGAGCACCCCGGCATCTGCCCGCGCACCGGCCGGACCGAAATCCGGCGATCCCCGTCGCGTCGCCTGCCCTCAGCGCTCATCCGCCCTCTAACCTGCGGAAACAGCAGTACGGGAACGGGAGGAACATCATGGGGATCGTCATCGTCGACCGCGCCGGCTGGAACGCCCGCCCGCCGAGAGATCTGGACGACGTGGAGCACGTCGCGCTGTCCGCGCGCACCGAGTTCATCGTGCACCACACCGAAACCCCCACCACGCGCTCGCCGAGATCCATCCAGGACGGGCACATGGATGAACGGGGATGGAACGACATCGGCTACAACTTCCTGGTTCGCGACGACGGCACCGTGTACGAGGGCCGCGGCTGGCTCGTACGCGGGGCTCATGCCACCGACCACAACGTCACCGGGCTCGGCTGCGCGTACATCGGCATGAACGCGCCGACCGAGGCGGCCAAGGCGTCGATCCGCTTCCTGTACGACGAGGCCTGCGCCAAGGCCGGCCATACGCTCAGCCAGCGCGGCCACAGCCAGGTGGGCGACACCGACTGTCCCGGCACGACACTGCTGGCCTGGGTGGAATCCGGTATGCGGGTCGCCCACGACCAGGTGTGACCCCGACGAGAGGCGACGGCTTCGGCGGTCTCGTTGCTGTTTGCGGCTGATCAGTTGCTCCTTTCGCGGACATCCTTCCCCTGCTCGGCGAACGCCTTGAAATCCTGCATGTGCTGTTGCGACTGCTTGCGGAAGGAGCCGGGCATGAGTAGCCCCACCAGCCGCATCAGCAGGCCGCTGAACCGGTATTCGCTCTCGCTTTCCCAGAGCGTCGTCTCCGGATCGGCTTCGATCAGCCGATCGCGTACGACGCTCCACATGCCCGCGCCGACGATCTCGCGGTCGAAGTGAACGACGCTCTCCTGCGGGATCCCGTGCAGGTCTGCCGGATCCCGGCGTGTGATCGTTTCGATGCACTCGATCTTCCGCTGCCCTGACCGCATCACGACCCGCGACTTGGTACCGAGCCGGCCGTGGCTCCCATGCACCGGCTCGTGCAGCACCAAGCCCCGCAGCCACTTCGGTAGGTGTGCCGGATCGGCGAGCAGCTGGGCCACCCGCTCGCGCGGCAGCGCGATCTCGATCGAATTGGTGTACTTCATCGCGCATTCTTTCTAGGTGTGGGACAACGTGTTGTCGTGCCGCTCGACTTGCTGCTCGACGGAGAGGTCTGACATCCGTCTCGCGATTGACCATTCATCGGCGGTGCAGGCCCCAGAAATGCTGGTCAACCCCCAGCGGGGATCTCAGGTCGGCTCGGGTGCGTAGAACTTGGTGGTGGCCTCGACTGCGGCAGCGACGTGCTCCGGTTCGCCACCCGCAGCCAGGTGAGCCTCGCCCCAGGCTGCGGCGCTGCGCCGGATGAACTCGCGCCCTTCGGGCGACTTCTCGACCGCCTCGTGGTCGGCGCTCTCGTCACCGGTCAGCAGCCGGGCCAGGGCGAGGAGATGCAGGTCCCAGCCAACGCCGCCGGCACCGGGGCCGTAGGTCGGGAAGAGGGGCTCCTCGACGACCACTGCGTGGATCAGTTCGAATTCGGTGTCGCCGGTCGGGCCTGGGACCAGGCGCACTTCCACCTCGCTCGTACCGGGCCACGCGTCGGCGTCCGGCCCGTAGAGCCAGGACACTCTAAGCAGACGCGGGGGCTCGCACCGGAGGATCTCACCGTGCTCACCACCGTCCAACTCGAACTTCCCGCCTTGCCGCAGGTCCCCGACGACCGGCTTCAACCAGCGGTGCAGCCGCTCGGGGCTGGTCAGGGCGTCCCAGACGTCGTCGATCTGCGCTTCGTATCGACGCCGCACCTCGATGGTGTACGCGTCGCCTGCGGGCAGGCTGCCCTTGCCCATCGCTCGGCGCGCGGTGGCCAGTTCGTCCAATATGTCTTTCATGTCATGTTCCCTTCGCTGATCGATCGGTCTTGTCCGCATCGGCACCCGGGTGGGCCGGTTGCGTAGGCGCCCCACCAGCCGGACTCCGAGTCGCAAGCCCGCCCGGGCCGGCTCGGCTTCCAGGGCGTCGAGGTGTGCTCCCAGAACCGGCGAAACCTGTCCAACCACGCGTCAACCTCGGTCAGCGGCGCGGGCTCGACGACGGAGAACCGGCGAACGCCCTCAGTCCGCACCGACGCGAACCCGCTGTCACGCAACACGCGCAGATGCTGTGAGACACCCGGCCGGGAGAGTCCGGGCTCGGCCCGGATCACGTCCGCAATCGGACCAGAGGTCCGCTCACCGTCGGCGAGCAGCTCCAGAACGCGCCGCCGCACCGACTCGCCAGGGATGTCGAGCGCGTGCACGAACATGGACAATACCAGTTTTCACTTATATAAGGCAGTGCTGGCATCCCTTGATGTCCGGCCCCCATCCATGCCGGTGTGGAACGCCGTGCAGCCGGCACCCGCAGCCGCCGGGCCACATGCCGGCCCCGCGCAGGCGGGATGTTCTGTGAGTAGCCACGCCTCATGGTCGGCAGGCCGTGGCGGGCCTGGCCTTGCTCTGCCTGGGCTAGTTTGGTCGGCTCGAACGGACTTCCGCCGGAATCTGGTAGGACGAGGGCTGCGATTACCCCATGGAGAAGTACGGGGCGCCCACACTGCAGCTTCCCCAGGAACGCCGGACGAAAGCGAGGTTGTTCAGGTAGCCCAGGCGCTCCGGATCCAGCTTTTTGGACGGTGGTTCTGAGGAGAAACGGCGTTGATTGTTGCTTCCGGGCATCACGGTGCCGCTCCGACCGTAGCGCGCCATCGCCTCAGTTACGTGACCGGGCGCGCAGCACGGCATCCGCGTCAACGTCATCCTGCCCGAGCTCATCGCCACCGCCGCCAACCAGGCGGTGCTCCCCGCGCACCTGCTGGCTCGCGCGGCCACGCCGGAGGCGGTGGCCGACGTGATCACCTCCCTCGTCCGCGACGTCCGGGCGGACGTCGCCGATCCCGGCGAACTGCGCGGGCTCTTCCAGGTGCCCGAGGAACGCTTCGGCGGCCTCGACGTCTTCGTCGGCAACGCGGCGACCGTCCGGTACGCCGCCGTGGCGGACATCTCCGACGAGCACTTCGACCTCATGTGGCGGACGAACACCCGCGCGACCCTGATCGGCATCCGCGAGTCCGCGCGCAGGATACGGGACGGCGGCCGCATCGTCATCGTCTCCAGCGGCGCCGTGGTGGCGGCGCCTCCCGGAGTCGGTCCGTACGCGGCGAGCAAGGCCGCCGGGGACGTCCTCGTCCAGACGGCGGCCCGCGAACTGGGCCCGCGCGGGATCACGGTCAACAGCGTCCTGCCGGGGCCCACCAGGACCGAGATGCTGAACGTGGACCCCGGCCTGATCGCCGCCCAGACCCCCCGCTGGGCCGGGTCGGCGAACCCGAGGACATCGCCGACGTCGTCAGCTTCCTCGCCTCGCCGTCCGGCGGCTGGATCACCGGGCAGGCGATCCGCGCGGCGGGCGGACTCGTCTGACAACTCCTTTTCGAGAAGGGCGAACGGAACATGACCGAGAAGAAGATCATCGCTGTGGTCGGCGCGACCGGCTCCCAGGGCGGCGGCCTGGCCCGCGCCATCCTGGACGACTGGAACGGCCCCTTCACCGCACGGGCCCTCACCCGGAACCCGGACTCACCGGTCGCGGCGTCGAGGTGGTGCGGGCCGACCTCGACGACGAGGCCGGCCTGCGCGCGACCTTCCTGGAGACCTCGTTCTTCTACGAGATGTTCATCTACGCGGGGCTGAGCCCGCACCGGGGTCCGGACGGCACGGCGACGCTGACCCTGCCGATGGGCGACAGCGTGATGGCGCTCGTGGCCGCCGAGGACATCGGCCGCACCGCGTACGGCATCTTCCACTCCGGCGCCCGCTTCGTCGGCCGCACCGTCGGCCTGGCCGGCACGCACGCCACCGGCGACCAACTGGCCGCCCTCTTCGCCAAGGTGCTCGGCGAGCCGGTCGTCTACCGCCCGATGACCCACGACCAGCTGCGCGCCGCCGACATCCCGGACGCCGAGGAACTCGGCAACATGTTCCAGTTCTTCACCCAGGCGGCCGACACCTTCGTCGGCAACCGCGACCTCGACCTGATCCGCACCCTCAACCCCCGCCTCCAGCCCCTCGAAGACTGGCTGCTCACCCACCGCCCCCGACTCCAAGCCGCTCTCTGACCGGGTAAGAAGGTGCAAGGCCGGGCTGACGCTGACCGGCGACGACCGAGAGTACGCCAAGTCTCCGCGCCGGCGTTGCACTTGGTCGCCGCGGCGATCACCTATCTGAACGCGGCCGTGCGCACGGGTGTCTTCCCGCCGGCTCATGCGTCAATCGAGCCGGATCACGGTAGCCGGCACCAGTAGGGGGGCCGTGACCTCGGCGGTTGAGGGTGGCGGGACATATGGCACCGGCCGATCATCAGATGAGGCTGTGTCTCTGGGGCAGGTCGACGACGCCGGCCAGGGACAGGCCCGCGAGCACGAGCAGGGCGACGGTGAGGACGCCGAGCAGGAGCCAGGCGATCGGGTGGCCGAGGTTGAGGGTCCATGAGGAGGAGCCGAGACGGGCGTGCACGAGCAGGGCCGGGTCGCGGCGGTTGGCGTAGACGGCGCCGGCCAGGAACCAGTGACGGTCGTCCTCGCGCTGACCGGCCCCGGAGTCCTCCAGTTCCTCGCCCGGCAGAGCGGGCAGCCGGTGCCCGGCCTGGCCCACCTTGATCTCCCATGTCAGCCAGCCGCCCAGCAGCACGATGAACGGGGCGAAGACGGCCACCTCCCAGCCGATCGCAGGAGGGACGACCTCCCACAGCCGCAGACCCGCGAAGAACAGGCTGAGGTTCAGGCAGGCCGCCGACAGCAGCAGCAGCGTCGCGACGCCGCGCAGGTAGACGCGGTAGCGGCGGGCCGAGCCTTGGGGTCTGGCGGCATCGAGGTCGGGGCGGGCGCGCAGCACGGCCAGGGCCGCGACGAGAACGACCAGGGTGACGGCGATCTGGTAGATCACCGGCTGGAAGGCGCTCAGCACCGTCGTCGGCGTACGCTGTACGGAGGAGGCGGTGCCGCCCAACCCGAGAGACAGCGGCAGCGTGGCGGGCAGTCCGCCGTAGCGCGCCCAGCCGACGCCCGCGGTGAGCAGCAGCACGGCCAGGGCGGGAAGGCCCCACGACCACGGCACCCGGACCGGGTCGGTGCGGAAGGTGGTGTCGACCGTGACGGTCTGACGACGCTCGGCCGCCCACCCGCCGGCGAGTTTGGCGGCGCGGACCATGCGATGAGCGCGGTAGAACAGCAGCAGGTCCACGACCATCACCACCGTCGCGGTGACGCCGATCACGACGGCGGATCCGGTGACCAGCAGCGCCAGGATCAGGACCACCGCGGCGATCACCGCCACCAGAACGGTCAGGTGGGCGTAGGACCGGCGCGCAGCGACGATGACGGGATCGCCGACCCGCTGGACGCCCACGCGCACGCCGAACGGCAGGGTGGGCCTGGCCAGCACCGGCAGCGCCAGCATCAGGGACGTGACCAGCGCGACGATGATCGTGCCGGCGCAGAGGAGCAGGATCACGCGCCCTCCTCGAAACCGATCAGCCGCGCCTCGCACCGGCGCAGCACATCCTGCCGGTCCATGCCGTGAACGGTGGCTTCCGCCAGCAGCACACGCATGCGTTCCTCCCAGTCGTCGACGAAGGGTGCCTCGGGCGGGCCGGTGTCGGCATCACGCCGTACGACCGCGCCGCTCTTACGGTTGATCCGGATCACGCCCTGCTGTCGCAGCAGGTCGTAGGCCTTGTTCACGGTATGGAAGTTGATGCCGAAATCCGCGGCGAGTTGCCGCGTGGACGGTAGCGGGTCGCCTTCGCGCGCCTGCCGTCCGGCGATCGCCTCCACGATCCGGTCCCGGATCTGCTGGTAGATCGGAACGTCGCTGTCGAGGTCAAGGGTCAGCTGCACACCGACACTCTATCTGATATACAACTAATAGAACAGCTAACGCCTGGAGGGCACATCATGCATCAGGTAGAGATCCACCAGGAAACGCCGACCGTCCGCTCCGCGCTTCGGCGCCGGCCGATCGCGGTGATGGCATGAACATCGAAGTACGGGGCCTGACCAAGGCGTTCGGGCCGATCAGTGCCGTCACCGACCTCAGCTTCGAGGCCGAGGCGGGCGTCGTGACGGGATTCCTGGGGCCGAACGGCGCCGGCAAGACCACCACCATGCAGATGATGCTGGGCCTGGTCACGCCGACCTCCGGCACCGCCACGTTCGGCGGTCACCGCTACGCCGACCTGCCCCACCCGTCGGCCGCCGTCGGAGCCGTGCTGGACAGCGCGGGCTTCCACCCCGCCCACACCGCCCACGACCACCTGCGGGTCTACGCCCGCATGGGCCGGCACGGCACGGCCCGGGTCGATCAGGTCGCGGACCTGACCGGGGTGTCAGCCTTCGCCGGCCGCCTCACCCGTACCCTGTCCACCGGCATGCGGCAACGCCTCAGCCTGGCCACCGCGCTGCTCGGCGACCCCCAGGTGCTGCTGCTGGACGAACCGAGCAACGGCCTGGACCCCGAAGGCATCGCCTGGCTGCGGGAGTTCCTCCGCGAGCTGGCCGCCGACGGCCGCACCATCCTCGTCTCCAGCCATGTGCTCGGCGAGATCGAGCACACGGCCGACCACGTGGTGGTGATCCGCGACGGCCGGCTGGTCACCGCCGGTCCCATCGCCGGCCTGTACGGCACAGCCACCGTGCTGGTCCGCTCCCCGCAGGCGGACCTGTTCGCGGCCAAGCTGGTGACGAGCGAGGTCCGGGTGGAACATCCGCGACCGGACCTGCTGCGCATCCACGGCCTGAGCACCGAGCAGGTCGCCGCCGCGGCCGGCTCCCACGGCGTCACGCTGCACGAGATCACCCCGGAACACCCCACCCTCGAACAAGCGTTCCTGCACCTCACCGGAGGTTCCCGATGACCGCGCTCCTCGCCGCGGAATGGACCCGCCTGACCAGCACCAAACTCCGGCTGTGGGGTCTGCTGGCCGCGCTGGCCAGCGGAGCGCTCATCGGCCTGCTCGCCCTGGCCGGGCCGGAGAACTTCACCCCTCCGATGCCCGGGCTGGACACCGCCCAGGGCATCCACGCGCTGCTGGGCCTGCTCGGCTTCACCGTCTTCGTCCCCGCCCTGCTCGGCACCATCGCCGTGTCCGCGGAGTACCGGCACAGGACCATCACCACCACGACGTTGTTCGCTCCCCGGCGCTGGACCTGGCTGGCGGCCAAGCTGGCGATCTACACCGGGGCCGGGCTCGCCTACGGCGCGACGGCCGCGGCGGTGGCCGGCGGCGCTCTGTGGGGCGTGGCCGTGCTCAAGGGCATCACGATCGGCCTGCCGGCCGTCACGGTCACGGCCCTGCTGGCCCGCATCGCCCTGACCATGGCGGTCTACACCCTGCTGGGCCTCGCCGTGGGCGCTCTCCTGCGCAACCAGGTGACCGCCCTCATCGCCGTCGGCGCCTACTTCTACATGATCGAGACCGTACTGATGCTCATCCCGGGGATCAAGCTGCTCTATCCCTATCTCCCGGGTGGCGCCACTGCCGCGCTGACCGGCTTCACCTATCTGGCGGACGCCATCGCCGACCAGACCGGCACCTCCGCGACCCCGCTGCTGTCCGCGCCGGCGGGTGCCGCCGTGCTGGTGTGCTACGCCCTGGTCGCCATTGCCATCGCCGTCGCGGCCCCGCTGCGGCGGGACATCACGTGAGTCCCGGCGGGCTCCCTTGGACCGGCGCCGATGCCGTTCAGGCGCGTGGCAGCACGCCGACGAGTGCCGCGGTGAAGGAGCTTCGGAGGGCGTCGCGGAGGTCCAGGTGGAGGACGCCGAGGGAGGGTTCCTCCGCGTAGGCGGCGACGAGGCTGGGCGGCGGTGGCACGTAGGCCGACAGGGCGCCCGCCGAGACCAGGGCCATCAGGCAGAACAGTTGCGTGTCGTCGCCCAGCTCCGGCAGGTGCCGGCGGAGCAGGTCGGTCATGGTCGTGAGCCGGGCGAGGGAGGCGCGTTTGTGCCGTTTGACCACCTCGACCGAGACGTTGTGCTCAAGGACGCCCCCCTGCGCGCCGAAGAGGTCGCAGAGCACCTTTCGTTCCGCCAGGGAGCGGCTGAGGATCTCGGCCAGTTGAGCCGCGCGCGCTTCCGGTGCCGCCCCGGCGTCGATGCCCGCCGGCAGGTCGTCCGTCAGCTCGGCCAGCCAGTCTCCCAGGAAGACGTCCAGCAGTTCGAGCAGCACGGCCTCGCGTGACTCGAAGTAGCGCAGGACGTTCGACTTGGCCAGGCCCACCCGCCGGCTGAGCTCGTTGAGGCTCACCTCGGCCACCGGCATCTCGTCGAGCATCGCCGCCGCCGTGTCCAGGATCGCCTTGCGGCGGATCTCCCGCTGCTCCTCACTGCGCGCCCGCTGAAATGTCACAACCCTCACCCTAGCTTAAAGACCGCCGGTCTCTTGACAGGAGACCAGCGGTCTCTTATGTTCATCCATAAGAGACCGACGGTTCCTTAGGAGGGCCTCATGAGCGAGAAGTGGACCGAGCAGCACATCCCCGACCAGCGCGGCCGGGTGGCGATCGTGACCGGCGCCAACACCGGGCTGGGCTTCGAGACCGCCCGGATGCTGGCCGAACGCGGGGCCACGGTGGTCATGGCCGTCCGCGACGTCGAGAAGGGCAAGGAGGCGGCCGGCCGCATCGACGGCGACGTCGCCGTCCAGGCCCTCGACCTGACCTCACTGGACTCGATCCGGACCGCGGCGGCCGATCTGCGCGCCGCCCACCCGCGCATCGACCTGCTCGTCAACAACGCGGGCGTGATGTACACCCCGCGGCAGACCACCGCCGACGGGTTCGAGCTGCAGTTCGGCACCAACCACCTCGGCCACTTCGCCCTCACCGGCCTGCTGCTGGACCGGCTGCTGCCGGTGCCCGGCTCGCGCGTCGTGACGGTCAGCAGCACCGGCCACCGCATCAGGGCCGCCATCCACTTCGACGACCTGCAGTGGGAGCGCTCGTACAGCCGCACCGCCGCCTACGGCCAGTCCAAGCTCGCCAACCTGATGTTCACGTACGAACTGCAGCGGCGGCTCGCCCCGCACGGCACCACGATCGCGGTGGCCGCGCATCCCGGCGTGTCCAACACCGAACTCGCCCGTTACACGCCCGCCGCGTTCCGCCTGCCCCTCACCTGGCTCGCGCCGCTGCTCACCCAGAACGCCGACATGGGCGCCCTGCCCACCCTGCGCGCCGCCACCGACCCGGCCGTCACCGGCGGCCAGTACTACGGCCCCGGCAACCGCGGGGAGATCACCGGCTACCCGAAACTGGTCACCTCCAGCCCCGGCTCCCACGACCAGGCCGTCCAGCGGCGCCTGTGGACCGTGTCGGAGGACCTCACCCGGGTGACGTTCCCGGTGCCGGCGCCGCAGTGAGTCAGCCGGTGGTGAGGGCGGCGCAGGCTTCGGTGGCCATCACCGCGCTGAGCTGGGCCGACAGGGAGACCTTCGGGCCCGGCGGGTGGTTCCAGTTCGACCCGGCCAGGAGCAGGCCGTCGCGCACGGACGACTTCCAGAGCCGTTCTGTGCTGTCCAGCAGGAAGTCGCGGACCTCCGGCACGTCCTGGACCTCCAGCAGGCGGTGGGCGTACCGGTAATAGATGCCCTTGAACAAGCCCTCGTCGCCGCCGTCGCCCTCGTGGGCGAAGACGCCGTCCGAGGTCAGCTCGGTGATGGCGGTGCGGGCCGTGCGGGTGGCGCGGGACAGGTAGTCCTCGCGGCCGAGGGCCCGGGCCAGCTCGACGCACGCCCCGACGTACAGGCCCTGGTTGTAGGTGAAGCGCCAGTGCAGGTCGATGGCGTGGTCCTCCTGGCGGTTGACGCCGTCCTCGACGAAGCCGTCCGGACGCACCAGGGCGCCCTCCAGCCAGTCCATCGTCCGGGTCGCCCACTCCAGGTGGCGGGGGTCGCCGGTGACGCGGTGCAGGCGGGCGGACAGGATGACGAAGGGCGCGTTGGCCGGGGTGTTCTTGTAGTACGGCTGCTGGACGCGCCAGGCGATGCCGCCGCCCTCGTGATCGTTCCAGCCGTTGTCGAGCACATGCTGCCAGATCACGACGGCGTGGTCGCGCAGGTCGGCCGAGCCGGTGGCCTCGGCCAGGCGCAGGGTCGCGAGCGCGAGCCAGAGCATGTCGTCGAAGTAGTCGTTGAACAGCGCCCCGCCGTTGCGGCGGCGGATGCCCGCGAGGATCGCCGCGGCCTGGTCGAGCCGGGCCGGGTCGCCGGTCCGGCGGTGGGCGTCGATGCGCACGTCCATGGCGTGCGCGAGCCACCAGTAGTTGAAGGTGTCGTTGTCGCCGGACTCCAGCGGGTGCCAGTTGTCGAAGAGCTGGTCACCGGGGGCGGCGAAGTAGTGGTCGAGGCTGCGCTGAGCCAGGTCGGCGCGGTCGTTCCAGAGGTCGGGCAGCGACAAGGGTGGGTCCTCCGTGCTCAGGTGGTCTCGGGGGCGTGGGCCGGCTCTTGTCCGGGGGTCAGGTCTTCTCGGGGTCGACGATCGAGAACGGGATGATGGAGCGTGGTGGTACGGGCTCGCCGCGCATCTGGGCGAGCAGCAGGTCGACCGCCTGCCGGCCCATCTCCCGCTGCCCCTGCCGGACGTGCAGGAAGTGCGGCCCGGCGACCGGGTCGAGGGGTGAGTCGAAGCAGGCGATGAGCGGCCGCGGCTCCGTCCCGGCGATGGCCCGGCCCATGACGCGCGCCAGGTTGTACTCGCACACCACGAACGCGGTCACCTCGGGCTCGCGGGCCTGGAAGGCGCGGATGCGTTCGACGTCGGCCCGTACGTTGTCGGGGGTGAAGGCGCCCGGCAGCGTGCTGGACAGGTCGGTCAGCTGGTGCGCGAAGTCGAGGGACAGGCCGCGCCCCGTGAAGGCGGCGCGGAAGCCCTCCAGCCGCTCCTCGATGCTGGAGGTGTTCTCCGGCGGCGGGGACACGAACGCGATGTGCCGGTGCCCCTGGTCGAACAGGCGCTCGGTCAGGGCGCGCGCGGCGGCGACGTTGTCGGTGTGCACGGCGCACACCTGGATGCCGGCGAGGTAGCGGTCCACGAGGACGAGCGGATAGCCGTCGAGGATGGTGCGGAGCAGGCCGGCGTTGTAGTACTCGCCGTGCACGGGGAAGACGATCAGGCCCTCGGCCAGCCCGGCGTCGACCATCGACTCGATGGCCTTCTCCTCCTCTTCCTGGCTGCCCCGGGTGCGCTTGATCACCAGGGTGATGCCGCGCTCCGCACAGCGCTCCTCGACCGCGCAGAGCAG
Organism: Nonomuraea fuscirosea; assembly: GCF_035917475.1. NCBI lineage: Bacteria > Bacillati > Actinomycetota > Actinomycetes > Streptosporangiales > Streptosporangiaceae > Nonomuraea > Nonomuraea fuscirosea. The sequence goes on from NZ_CP109074.1 coordinate 8,597,649, forward strand.
TTCGAGCCCGTACGCCTCGGACGCGTCCGGATAGATCATCGCGATCGTGCCGGGCACCCGCTCGCCCTCCGCCGCCGCGCGGACCGGGGAGAGCGCCAGGGAGTCGAGGTCGGGCAGCTCCGTGGCCACGAACGAGCCCTTGCCGCGGACCCGGTGCACGACGCCGGCCTGCCGGAGGATCTCCAGCGCCTTCTTCGAGGTGATCCGGCTGACCTCGAACCGCTCGGCCAGCTCCATCTCCGAGGGGACGCGGTCACCGGGGGTCAGTGCGCCCCGCCGGACCTCGTCCAGGAGGTAATCAATGATCCGCTCGTACAGGAGCGGGCCTCTCGCTGCCACTCTTCCCCTTCATAGCTTGGTATGTCAGCACGTCTAGGTATATATCATCTCATGAATTGAACCATCGAAACATATTGACTTATGACAACTTGGTTCCTACGTTTCCCTCAGATGACATCTCGCGCACCTCATGAAGGGAAACGCGTGAACGCTGTCCCAACTGTGCTGCACGACGTGGCCGACCGCGTACGAACACACCTGGAGCCCCGGTTCCCCGAGGCCGCCGCCATGTTCGAGCAGTGCTTCCTCAACACGCTGGAGACCACGGTCAGGCGGCTGCCGGACGGGACCACGTTCGTGCTGACCGGCGACATCCCGGCCATGTGGCTGCGCGACTCCGCGGCCCAGATCGAGCCGTACGTCCGCCACGCCGCCGCCGACGACGACCTGCGCGCCATGATCCGCGGTGTGATCCGCCGCCACGCACGGTACGTCGCCCTCGACCCGTACGCCAACGCGTTCAACGAGGGCCCCGACGGCATGGGTCACCAGGACGACCGGACCCGGCTCACCCCCTGGGTCTGGGAGCGCAAGTGGGAGCTCGACTCCCTGTGCCATCCGCTGCGGCTGCTGCACCTCTACTGGACGGTCACCGGCGACGCCGAGGTGTTCGACGAGGCCGTGCACCGCATGCTCACCGTGGCCGTGGCGACCATGCGGGCCGAGCAGCGCCCCGAGTCCTCGCCGTACAGCTTCGTCCGCCCGCACCCCCAGCAGCCCACGGACACGCTGGTCAACGAGGGGCGCGGGCCTGAATGCGGGTACACCGGCATGGTCCGCTCGGCGTTCCGGCCCAGCGACGACGCCTGCACCTACGGCTTCCTCGTCCCGGCCAACATGTTCGCGGTCGTCGTGCTCGGCCACGTGGCCGCGTTCGCCCGCGACTTCTACGCCGACACGGCCCTGGCCGGCGACGCCGCCGCGCTGCGCGCCGAGATCGAGGAGGGCATCAGGCGGTACGCGGTCGTCGACCATCCCGAGCACGGGCCCGTGTACGCGTACGAGACCGACGGGCTCGGCAACCACCTGCTCATGGACGACGCGAACGTCCCGAGCCTGCTGTCCATCCCCTACCTGGGATACCGGCCGGCCACGGATCCGACGTACCGCGGCACCCGGGCCTTCGTGCTCAGCCCGGGCAACCCGCACTACAGCTCGGGCAAGCACGCCCGGGGCGTGGGCAGCCCGCACACCGAGCCCGGCCACATCTGGCCGATGTCCCTCGCCATGCAGGGCCTCACCAGCACCGACCCGGCCGAGCGGGCCGAACTGCTGGACATGCTGGCCGCCACCACGGCCGGCACCGGATACATGCACGAGAGCCTGGACCCCGACGACCCCGGCGTCTTCACCCGCCCCTGGTTCGGCTGGGCCAACAGCCTGTACGCGCAGTTCGCCATGGAGGTGGCGCTGACATGACCCAGATGCTGGCCGGCCCGCCCGCGGTCGGCCGGGCCTCACCCGGCCACGCGAAACAGCGGCGGTCCCGGATGTCGCGGCACCAGGCGCGGGCCGGGGTGCTGTTCGCCACGCCGCCGATGGTGCTGTTCCTCATCTTCACCGTGCTGCCCGTGGCCGGCGCGCTCGGCCTGAGCTTCACCTCGTACGACGTCTTCACCCCGCCGCAGTGGACCGGCCTGCAGAACTACGCCAGGCTGCTGGAGGACGCCACCTTCTTCACCACGCTGAAGAACATCCTGCTGTACTGCGCGATGTTCGTCCCGGTGATGATCGCCGCCTCGCTGCTGCTGGCGGTGGCGCTCAACAGCAAGTTGCCGGCGATGAGCGTCTTCCGCACCATCTACTACATCCCCGTGGTGACCTCGCCGGTGGCCGCGGCGACGGTGTGGACCTGGATGCTCAACAGCCACTACGGGCCGATCAACGAGATCCTCGGCTTCTTCGGCATCCCCGGCCCGGCGTGGGTGGGCGACAGCAGCACGGCCATGGTGTCGATCGTGCTGGTCACGCTGTGGCAGGGGGTCGGCTCCAACATGCTGATCTACCTGGCGGGCCTGCAGAACATCCCCACGCACCTGTACGAGGCCGCCGCCCTGGACGGGGCCGGGCGCTGGGCGACGTTCGCCCACGTCACCTGGCCGCAGCTGCGGCTGACCACGCTGTTCGTCACGACACTGTCGCTGATCGGCGCCTTCCAGCTCTTCGACCAGGCGTACGTGATGACCAAGGGCGGTCCGGGCAACTCGACGCTGACGCCCGTCTACCAGATCTACGAGACCGCCTTCAACCGGCTGCAGATGGGCTACGCCTCGGCGCAGGCGTTCACGCTGTTCCTCATCATCGTGGCCGTCACCGTGATCAACATGCGGATCAACCGGAGTGACGAGACATGACCAGGCGGATCAGGATCGCCCTGTTCTATGGCGTACTCACCGTCGTCGGACTGTTCATGCTGCTGCCGTTCCTGTGGTCGCTCAGCACCTCGCTCAAGCCCGACGACGAGATCATCGCGCTGCCGATCAAGTGGCTGCCGAGCTCGATCACCTTCGAGCACTACTGGTCGGCGTTCACCACCGTGCCGTTCGCGCGGCACTTCGCCAACTCGATGCTGCTGGCCGTGGCGGGGGTGGTCACCAATCTGATGCTCGGGTCGCTGGCCGGGTACGCCTTCGCGCGGCTGCCGTTCCGGGGCAGCCGGGTGCTGTTCCGGCTGCTGCTGGGCTCGATGATGGTGCCCGCCGTGGTGACGCTGGTGCCGTCGTTCATCATCGTCCGCAGCATGCCGCTGGTCGGCGGCAACGACCTCACCGGCCAGGGCGGCGTCGGGCTGCTGAACACGTACTGGGCGGTCATCCTGCCCGGCGCGGTCGGCGCGTTCTCCGTGTTCATGATGCGGCAGTTCTTCCTGGCCCTGCCGAAGGACCTCGGCGAGGCGGCCCGGGTGGACGGCTGCCCCGAGTTCCGCATCTTCTGGAAGATCTACCTGCCCCTGTGCCGTCCCGCCCTGGCCACGCTCGCGGTCTTCACGTTCGTCGCGGGCTGGAACGGCTTCCTCTGGCCGCTGATCGTGCTGAACGACCCCGACATGAACACGATCCAGATGAGCCTGGCCGCCTTCTCCTTCAACAAGCAGACCGACTACGGGCCGCTCATGGCCGGATCGATCGTCGCCATGGCGCCCACCCTGCTGCTGTTCGCCTTCGCGCAGCGCTACCTCACCCGGGGGCTGGCCTTCACCGGCTCCGGCCTCCAATGACATGTCTTCACGAAAGGAAGTGAGCCGCCGATGCACGCGACCCTGACCAGGCGGCTGGCAGCCGCCGCCCTCGCCGTCGCCACGGTGATCACCACTGGTTGCGCCTCCTCCGGTTCGTCCTCCTCCTCGTCCGCGGACGGGGTGGTGCGGCTGAAGTTCTGGGGCGACTGGTCCGGAGAGGGCGAGCAGCAGTTCAGGACGATGACCGCGGCCTTCAACAAGACCCACCCCAATATCCAGGTCGAGTACGTCGTCCAGGAGGACATGCTCACCAAGTTCCTCACCGCCTCCACCTCCGGTCAGGCCCCCGACGTCATGTTCTGGGACCGCTGGCGGACCGCGAGCTACGCGCCCAAGAACGTGCTCGAACCGCTCGACGAGCGGCTCAAGAAGGACGACATCCCGACCGACCGCTTCTACGGCGAGGCCGTGCGCGAGCTCACCCACGACGGCAAGCTGTACGGGCTGCCGCTCACGGTCGACGCCCGCGCCCTGTTCTACAACAAGGCCCACCTCAAGGCGGCCGGCGTCGAACCGCCGAAGACCTGGGCCGAGCTGGAGCAGGCCGCGGTGAAGCTGACCAAGCGCGAGGGCGGCAAGCTCGTCCGCGCCGGCCTGTCCATGGACGACGCCGGCCTGTTCAGCATGTACCTGGCCCAGGCCGGCGGCCAGATGGTCACCGACGACTGCTCGCGCACCGCCTTCAACAGCCCGCAGGGCCTGCAGACGCTCGACCTGTGGAACCGCATGATCAAGGCGGGCGTCTACCAGAGCGGCTTCGAGAAGGGCCTCGGCGAGGGCACCGACGCGTTCGCCACCGGCAAGGTGTCCATGATCCTCACCGGGCCGTGGAACATCACCACGTACAAGAAGTACGGCAAGGACCTCGACTTCGGCATCGTGCCGCCGCCGAGCGGGCCGCAGGGCGGCAACGCCAGCCTCATGGGCGGCTTCGGCCTGGTGATCCCGCGCGCGGCCAAGCAGAAGGACGCGGCCTGGGAGTTCGCCAAGTGGTGGACGGCCGAGAAGGACAACGCCATGTTGTGGGCCAAGACCAGCTTGAACATCCCCGGCAACGTCCAGGCCTCGGAGGATCCGTTCTTCTCCGGCGACCCGTTCTGGAAGCCGATCCTCGACACGCTCAAGTTCGCCAAGACCCGCCCCGCCTGCGCCGGCTACGCGCCGATGGAGGAGGAGGCCGTCATCCCGAACCTGCAGCTCTTCCTGGAGGGCAAGGCCGACGCGCAGAAGGCCCTCACCCAGGCGCAGCAGCAGGGTGACCGGGTGTTGAAGGACAACAACCTCAACTAAGGAAGCACTCGATGAAGTTACGCGTCGCGGCCGCCGGTGTTCTGTTGTCGGCGGCCTTCCTCCAGCCGATCCAGCCGGCCCACGCCGCCGTTCCCGCCGCGGGCCGCAACCCGGCCCACGTCCCCGCCGACGCCGACGCCGCCATGTCGGCCTTCGTCGCGACCTTCTGGGACCCGGCGAAGAAGTACTTCTACACCAACAGCGACCGGCAGATCCACGAGCACGCGCACGGCCCCGAGAACGGCCGCTACACCGACTTCTGGTGGGAGGCCCAGCTGTGGGAGCTGGTGATGGACGCCTACCAGCGCACCGGCAGCGCCACGTACCGCAGGATGATCGACGACGTGTACGCCGGCTTCCTCGCCTCCTACCCGACGTTCGAGAACGACTTCAACGACGACCTGGGCTGGTGGGCGCTGGCCAGTGCGCGAGCGTACGAGATCACCGGGAACACCACGTACCTGGACCGGGCGCGGTCGTTGTTCGACCGTATCTGGGCCGAGCAGGACTCCACGTACGGCGGCGGCATCTGGTGGCAGAACAACACGCGGAACCAGAAGAACGTGGCCACCAACGCCCCGGCCGTGCTCACCGCCACCAAGCTCTACACGGCCACCGGCGACGCGAGCTACCTGACCCGGGCGCGGAGCCTGTTCGACTGGATCAAGGCGAACCTCCAGGAGTCGGGGCACGTCTACGACCACCTGGAGGGCTCCGGCACCCTGGTCAAATGGGACTTCACCTACAACTTCGGGACCTACATCAGCGCCGCCGCCGCGCTGAACAAGGTCACCGGGACGGCCTCCTACCTGGCCGACGCCCGCGCGGCGGCCGACTGGGCGACCGCCAACCTGACCAACGGCGGCACGGTGCTGCACGAGGGCGTCAATGACGGCGGCGGCTTCAAGGCGCGGCTGATCCGCGGGCTCAACACGCTCGTCACCGAGCACGGCCAGCGCCAGTACCTGCCGTTCCTGCAGCGCAACGCCACCCAGGCGTGGCAGCACCGCCGCACGTCCGACAACCTCGTGGGCCCGGACTGGTCGGCCCCGGCGCCCGGCACGTACCTGCAGAGCCTGACCGCGGCCGCCGCCGTCAGCACGCTGCAGATCGTCCAGCCGGACGGCAACGCCGGGCTCCAGCCGGAGAACGGCGTCTACGAGGCCGAGAACGCGCGGCCGTCCGGCATCGGCGCCGAGAGCGGCCAGCCCGGCTTCAGCGGCCGCGGCTACCTCGCCGGCTGGAACACCTCAGGACAGACGCTCACGTTCCACGTCAACGTGGCCTCCGCCGGGGCGCACCAGCTGCGCTTCCGCTACGCCGCCGGCGCGGGCGACGCCACCCGCCGGGTGCTGGTGAACGGCGCCCAGGTCGCCGCCGGCCAGCCGTTCGCCTCCACCGGCGGCTGGGGCACGTGGAACACGTCCGTGCTGGGCGTGAACCTGTCGCGGGGGTACAACACGATCCAGCTGGAGATGGGGTCGAACTTCCTCAACCTCGACCGGCTCGACATCACCCGTTAGCCCCAGCCCGGAAGGGCAGGGCTTGGTGTCGGCGGGCACGGTGGGGGCGGGCCCGGGCGGCGAGGGCTCCTCCGGGCCCCCCACCCAGCGCAGGGCCGCGAGCAGCGCGACGAGCAGGGCCGCCACCACCGCGATGCGGGCCACGGTCCTGTGCCGCCCGGGGGTGGTCGTTTCGACCGTGGATCGCAAGAGGAACGGCTTCGCCGCTTCGGTGGCGAAGCCGTTCTCGTTCGCCAGGAACGTCCGGTAGACGGCCAGGGCGGTGGTCAACGCTGTGCGGAGGTCGGCTTCGGCGGGGGTGACGGTGCGGGCGTGGGGGCAGACGAATCCGTAGAGGAGGTGCAGGGGGCGGCCGTGCTCGTCTCTGGGGGCGTCGGCCTGGCGGAGGTCGGCCGCGGATACCTGGTGGGTGGCGTGGACGACGCTGATCGGCCGCCCGGAAGGGGTGGTCAGCTCGACGACGCCGGGCCGGTCCGGCACCGCGCCGGGCTCGACGTGGTCGGCGAGCACGGTGTGGTCGCCGACGGCGAGGAGCGGCGCGGGCGCCAGGAGGGTGCGGTAGCCGGCGCGGTGCCCGCGGGCGATCAGGAACGGCCATCCGTGGGCGTCCGTCGTCTTCGGCCATCCGTGGGCGTCCATGGTCAGCGCTCCGGCAGGCGGGAGCTGGGCAGCCGGCCTTCCAGCATGGCCGGCTTGGCGCGCATGTCCTGCAGCACCTGCCGCCGGACGCGGACGAACTCATCGATCCGCCGCTCCGCCTCGCCCGCCTGCGCTCCGGCGCCCGGCCGCCCCAGTCCGGCGATCATGGCGCGGGAGTCCAGGAACATCCCCATGAGCACGTCCCCGGCGACGGCCGCCGCAGGTGAGCCGAGGGCGTGCAGCAGGGCGCGTCCCGAGGTCTGGAGGGTCAGCATGGCCGCTGTGCGGAGGCGTTCCAGCGGGGCTCGCCAGAGGTGGTGGCGGGCTTCTTCGCGGAGTGCCGCGCGCAGTGTGGCGTCCAGGCCCATCTCGGCCTGGTCGAACAGGTCCGGGACCACGGCCGAGAGCGGGACGTCGACGTAGGCGGGCCTGGCCTGGGCACTGCGGTTCTTCACCACGTGCCCGGAGGCGTCCACCGAGGCAAAGCCCGGCCCGACGGCGCTGACCGGGATGAGCCGGACCACGCGCCGGTCGCTGTGCAGCCGGACCAGGGTGCGGAAGTGCTCGTTGGACATCAGCAGGTCGCGCACGAGGGCCAGCCGGGTGTTCTCGTCCTCGTGCAGGTGTGCCAGCAGGTCCCATTTGGTGACCACGAAGCTGACCGGGCAGCTCGCGCCGATCAGGTGCGGGACGAGGATGTTCAGGGTGCGGTGCAGCTCGGTCCAGCCCTGCGGGTCGCCGTCCAGGTGCTGGCGGATACGGCCGCCGTCGATGATGCCGAGCAGCGCGTGCGCCGAACGGACCTGGTCGAACAGCTCCGTACGCCGGCCGGAGTCGGTCTCGGCGGCGTCGGTGAGCAGCTCGCCGGCGTACTCCAGCAGGTCCAGGCGGAGCACCTCGTGCACCGTGTCCCCGGCCCTGGCCCTGACCCCGAAGGAGAAGTGCCGGGTCTCGCTGGTGAACGTGCCCCGCGGCCACTGATCGGCCCGCGTGGTGTCGGCCATCTGCGCGAACCAGCCGGTCAGCCTGGCCACGTCACCCTCCGCCGCCGACAGGTAGTAGCTCTGCCGCGACGGCGTCTGCAGCTCGTTGTACATGCTGGCCAGCAGCAGCGTCTTGCCCGAGCCCGGCAGACCCAGCGCCACCACCCGGAAGGTCGGGACGGCCGCCCGGATCCCCGCCTCACCCGGCGGCGGACCGCCGCGCCAGGGCACGTCCGAGTCCAGGAACGCCATCACCGCGGCCACGATCCCGGCCAGCACGAATATCCCGAGGACGATGTCCATGATTCCTCACCTCTTCTCGCGGAAGGCGCCGAGGCGTTCGCCCCGGACGTAGACGGCGCGGATGCGGTGCAGCGCCGCGAGGTCACGCAGCGGGTCACCGTCGACGGCCAGGATGTCGGCGTCGTACCCGGGGGCGAGCCGGCCCTTGCGCTCCCCCAGCCCGCACACTTCCGCGGCCAGGCGGGTGGCGGCGTGCAACGCCTCGGCGCTGGTCAGGCCGATGCCGGGAAGCTCGCCGACGGCCCAGCGCAGGACGTCGGGCGGCTTGATCGGGGCGATGCCCGCGTCGGTCCCCGCGACGATCCTGGCGCCCGCCCGGTGCAGCCGGCGGGCGTTGGCCATCAGCGCCGGCATCGCGGCGGCGATCGCGGGTGGCAGCCCGGCTCCCTCCACCGGGACGGCGCCGAGCGTGATCCCGAGGGCGATGCCGCTTCTCGCGATGGCCTTGACCAGGTCGTCCGGCGCCGGATCGACACCGCCCGCGGTCATGAAGCTGACGTGTTCGAGGCCGTCCACGCCGGCCGCGACCGCGTCGGCGACGGCTTGGACGCCGTGCGCGTGGGCGGTGACCGGCAGGCCGTGGCGGTGTGCCTCGACCACGGCGGCCCGCAACTCCTCGGAGGTGAACTGGGGCAGCTCGGGACGGCTGCCGGGGGTCAGGTGACCCCCGCTGGCCATGATCTTGACGAGGTCGACGCCGCGCTCGGCGCGTTCGCGTACGGCCGCGGTCACCCCGCTCACGCCGGCGGCCGTGCCGCCCAGGTAGTGGCAGTGCCCACGTGGCGTGGTGATCGGCGGGCCGGCCGCGACGATCGTCGGCAGCGAGTGGTCGGACGCGGCGGCGCGGCGCAGCGCGAGGGTCAGATAGTCGCGGTCACCGAGATCGCGCACCGTCGTCACGCCGCCGCGGGCGGCCCGCCTGGCGGCGGCGGCCATGGCGGCGAGCGCGGCCGCGGCGTCCCGGCCCGCGAGGTTGCCCACCGGATCCGCGCTCGCGTCGAAGGCCAGGTGAACGTGCGTGTCGATGAGGCCGGGCAGCAGCGTGGCGGCGCCGAGGTCGACGACGTCGGCGCCCTCGGGCACACCGCCGGGCGGGCCGACGGCCGCGATGACGCCGCCGACGAGCAGGAGGACGGGATCGGGGGTCAGGGCCGGGGAGACACCGTCGTACAGCCACGCGGCGCGCAGGACGGTGAGCCGGCCGGACCGGGGGGAGCTGGTGTTCATGCCGCCAGGGTGCGGCTCGCGGGCGGTCGCCCACGTCGGGGCAACTACTCATGTGCGGTACTCACCTCCGGCGAGCCGCCGCGCTCACTCCGAGCCGGCGCCCTCCGGTCGTCTCGGCCGGCCGGCGGCGACCCAGGCGGCGATCTGGGCGCGGTTGGTGAAACCGAGCTTGACCAGGATGTGCTGGACGTGGTTCTCCACCGTCCGCTCGGCGATGTGGGCGGCGGCGGCGATCTGCCGGCTGGTCAGCCCCTGGGACACCAGCGCGGCGATCTCGTCCTCGCGCCGTGTCAGCGGGCCGGCCACCCGCCCGGACAACGATCGCGCCAGCTCCGCGCAGGACGCCCGCAGCGGGGCCATGCCGAGCTCGCCGGCCGTGGCGCCCGCCGACTCGGCCAGCGCGACCGCTTCGTCCCGGTCTCCCGGCCGCCGGCGCCTGGCCAGGGCACGGGCCAGTTCGTAGCGGGCGAAGGCGGCCATCGGCGGCATGCCCGCCCGTTCGTTGACCTCGGCGGCGGCACGCAGGTGGCGTACGGCGTCGTCGAGGCGCCCCAGCGTGGCGGCGGCCCGGCCGAGCGGCAGCCGCATCGAGCCGTTAATCGTGATCACCCCGGCTCCGCCGCAGGCGAACAGATCGGCGTACGGCATCATCGCCGGGTACGTCCGCGCGGCGGCCTCCCGGTCGCCGAACTCCGCGGCGAGTTCGGTGATCATGGCGAGCACGCTCACCAGCAGAAAGGGCGGCACCGACGACGTGAACGGCGGCAGGCTCCGGTAGATCCGCCCGGCCTCCTCCCGCCGTCCCGCCGCCACCAGGAACAACGCCCAGACGGCGGGAACCACGACGATGCCCGGGTTCACCGGATCCGGCGCGTCGATCGGCTCGCCGGAGCTTCCCGTCAGGGTGCGCAGGATCATCGCAAAGGCGTGCGAAGGCACCAGGGCGCCCTCGTGGCCGGCCCGCCGCGACAACTCCAGCGCCTGCTCCCCCAGCACGACCGCGTCATCGAACCGGCCGCGAGCCAGGGCCATCGCGGCCCTGCAGCGCAGCGCGTGCCAGCGCGTCAGCGGCGAGCGCAGCCGCCGGGCGACCACGTCGATCGGGGCCAGCTCCGCCTCGGCCCGATCGAGGCGGCCCAGCTGGGCCAGCGCGTCGAACCGCCACAGGCGGCCCCACAGCACCGCGTCGTCGTCGCGGTCGGCCTCTCCCATCGCGAGCATCCGGTCCCCGAGGGCGAGCCGGTCGGTCACGCCGTCGGGGCCGCTGCGAGCGAGCTGCCTGGCCCGCAGCGCCTCCTTGACGGCCCGCCGGTCGCCGACCCGTTCGGCCATGGCCAGCGCTTCGGCGGAACGGGTCTCGGCTTCGCCGGGCGAGCTCCACGCATGGCTCACCGCGTACTGGGCCAGCAGCCGCGCCCGCAGCACGCTGTCCTGCTCGGGGATGCCCGCCAGCGCCTCGGCGTACAGCGCGGCGCCGACGTCGTCCCAGACGAAGTCGCTGACCCCCTCCATGATCATGGCCGCCTCGCCGACGGTCCGCGCGTCGCCGGCCTCCCGCGCGAGGTCGACCGCCGCGAGCAGTGACCGGCGCGCCTCGACCATGTCGTACGCCCTGACCTGCGCCCGGGCCCTGGCCAGCAGCAACCGGCACCGGTCCGGCCCGCTCAGCGCCGCGTCGCCCGCCACGGCCACCGCGCGCCCGTACAGGACCGCCGCCTCCTCCCACGCCAGTTGCGCCATCGCCTGCTCCGCGGCCCGCTCGGCCCACGCCACGGCCAGGCCGGCATCGCCGGCGGGCAGCGACTCCAGCAGGTGGAAGGCCACCTCGCTGGTCCTGTCGGCCGCGTCGACCCGCCCGATCAGGTGTTCCGCCATCCGCCGGTGCAGGATGAGCCGCTGTGCCGTGCCCACCTCCAGCCGGGCCGCCTCCCTGATCAGGTCGTGCCCGAACCTGCTCCCCGTCCCGCCCGCCCGTGCGTCCCGCGCGGTGGTGAGGATGCCGGCCGCCGCCGCTTCGTCGAGCGCGTCCAGCACCTCCGCGACCTCCCACCCGGCCGCCGCGGCCAGAGCGGGCGGGTCGACCGCCGACCCGAGCACCGCCGCGGCCGACACCACCTGACCGCACCACGCCGACAACCGGTCCAGGCGGCCGCGTACGGCGTCGCGCACCCCGGCCGGCAACTCCGCCTCGTCCCCCTGCTCGCCGCCCAGCAGCCGGGCCAGCTCGGTGACGAAGAACGGATTGCCCCGCGTACGCCGGCTGACCGCGCCGACCACCGGCTCCGGCGACGGCCAGCCGGTGACGCCGGCCAGCAGGTCACCGACCTCGGACTCGGCCAGTCCCGTCAGCCGCACCCGCGTCACCGACGCCTCCCCGGCGAGCGCGGCCAGCGTCCGCCGCAGCGGCTCGCCGATCTCGGTGTCGCGGTAGATCGCCAGCACCGCCAGCCGCGCCGCCGCCGCTCCCCTGGCCAGGTACACCAGCAGCCGCAGTGACGCCTCGTCCGCCCAGTGCAGATCGTCGAGGACGACCAACAGCCCGTCCTTCTCCGCCCCGGCCGCCAGCAATCCGCTCACGTCCTCGAACAACCGGAATCGTGACTCGGCCTCGTTCATCGCGCCGAAGTCCGGGACGACGAGCCCCGTAGGCCGGTCCCGACCGCCTTCGGCCCGGTCCCGACCGCTCTCGGGCCGGTCCTGACCGCCTCCGGGCCCGTCCTGAGCGCCTTCGGACTGTTCGAGCGCCCGCAGGACCTGCCGGAACGGCCAGTACGCCGGATTGCCCTCCTCGTCGGTGGCCCGCCCCCAGCAGCACCGCATCCCCAGCCGCGCCGCCACCGCCGCGGCCTGCTCCGCCAGCCGGCTCTTACCCACCCCCGGCTCCCCGGCCAGCAGCAGCACCTGACCCGCGCCGCCGGAGGCCGCGCCGAGCCGGTCCTCGATCCGCGCGAGCTCCTGCTCACGTCCCACGAACCTGATCTGTCGCGTCGCCGCCTCCACTCGCCCCCGGCCGGTCCGCGCCGACCGGCCCCCGCCGACTCCCGCTCTGCACGAGTGTCAGCGGCTCGCCCGGTCGCGGGCAAGTGAATTGCAGCGGAATTTCCCGGGTGCCCGCCTTTCAGACGGCGTCGACGAGGTGGTGGGAGGGCCCGTAGCGGATCTTGTAGTCCGCGCGGCAGCCGATGAGTCCGTCGTCCGTGCACCGGACCGCGATGCTGACCCAGCGGACGTCGGAGTCCGGCGTGTCGTCGTAGAACGTGAACCCGACCGCCGTCTCGAACCGGTCCTCGCCGCACGCGCACTCGACGAAGTACTCGGCCTCGGCCTCTTCCGTAGGTAACGAGGACCCTCCGGCGGGCGCAGCCGGATTCCGGCAGGTCCTCAGCCGGCTCGTGGCATGCGCAGGACCAGGCAGGCGCCCTGGGCGGAGTCTTCGATGGTCAGGGAGCCCTGGTGAGCGTGCGCGATCTCGCGGCAGATGGGCAGGCCCAGGCCGGTGCCCTTGGGGTCGAGGACGCGGGATTCCGGGAGCCGGGCGAAGCGTTCGAAGACGATCTCGCGGTGCTCTGAGGCGATGCCGGTGCCGTCGTCCATGACCGCCAGCACGGCGGTGCCGTCCTCGGCCCTGACGGCGACGGTGACGGCGGTGGCGGCGTGGCGCTGGGCATTGTTCACCAGGTTGGTCAGCAGCCGGCCGAGCAGCACCCGTTCGCACTCGACGAAGACCCCCGGCCGCAGGTCGGTGTGCACGGGCACCCGGCCGGGCAGGCGGCGCCGGAGCTCCGAGCGGACCAGGTCGGCCAGGTCGGTGCGCTCGCGCTGCGACGACCGTTCGGCGTCCAGGCGGGCCAGGGTGAGGATGTCCTCGGCGATCGCCTGCTGCCGTTCCACGTCGTTGAGCAGGTCCTTGGCCAGGGACGGCCAGTCGACCGCGGCCGGGTCCATCAGCGCCTCCTCCAGGCGCAGCCGGGCGCCGGCGATCGGGGTGCGCAGGTCGTGGGAGGCCTCGGCGGCGAAGCGCCGCTCCCGGCGCAGGGCCGACTCCTGCTGTTCGAGGGTGTCGTTGACGACGGTGGCCAGGTAGCGGATCTCGTCGTGGTGGGCGGGCACGGGCACCCGGTGACCGGGATCGCCGGCGGCGACCCCGGCGGCCATCACCTCGACCGGACGCAGGGTCCGGCCGACGATCCAGTAGGTCCCGACGATCATGACGATCAGCAGGATCGCCGACCCGGCCGCCAGTTCCGCGACCAGCGCCTCACTGACGTACCACGGCGGGGCGGGCAGCGCGCTGTAGGCGATCAGGTCGCCGCCGGCGGCGGGGACCCACATCGCCGCGACGAGCACGCACCGGTGGGGGAACCCGGGCACGTCGCACTGGAGCCGATCGGTGGCCGCGGATCGGCGCGGCGGCAAGAACGTGGCCATCCGCGGCTGGCCCCGCATCCGGGGGCTCGCCGAGACCACCTGCCCGGCGACGGCGGCCAGCTGCATCGCGGGCACGTTCTCGAGGTCGATGGCCTCCGGCGCGTCCCGGTGTGCGAAGCGGTGCGCCAGCTCCAGGTTCGCCGCGTACAGGCGGCCGAGCCGGCGCGCCGTCCTCTCCTCGTGCCGGTGATCGAGGATCAGCACGGACGTGATCACACACAGCACCGTCGCCACCACGGCGGCCAGCATCGTCATCCGTGCCCGGATGGACCAATGGGACCACCTGAGATGCTCGGCCACCCACGGTGCGAAGCGGGCGGCCCGCGGGTGGAGGTGTTCCATGGCCCCGGCCCTCCCAGCGAATCCGACCCTCCGGAACGTTCCCCTGACCAGCGAAAACAGTCATGACGACGCTACGGAGCGGGCGTAAGGCCCGGCGGAGGCGGTCAGCGGCGCCCGGCCGGCGCATCGGAGCGGCACACGGACTGTGTGGCCGCCTTGAGCGCCCGGCGGTGGAGCGGGTCCAGCCGTTCCCGGGCCGCCCCCGACGCGGTGGCCAGGCCCAGTTGCACCGCGCAGGCGACGGGCTGGTCCCGCACCCGCTCGGTGTTCTTGAGCTCGGCGAGCAGGTCCGTGGTCAGCCGGTCGAGCCGCTCGCGGATCTGGCCGAGGTCGGGGCGCGTCGTGGGCGCCTCCTGCGGATGCGCGGTCCAGCGGGCGAACAGCCCCTTCTGCACGACCTTGCTGGCGGTGATCTGGTCACGGAAGAACGCCACCGCCGCGTCCGGGTCCAGTTCGGCCGCGACGGCCTGCTTCCGCACCTGCTCCAGGACCTGCTCCTCGCGTACGGGATCCTCGATGGGCGAGCCCGTGCCGAACTTGGCCGCCGCCACGTCGTCGCTCACCCGGATCCGCTCGATGACCACGTCCGTCAGCGGGCCGAGCCTGCCCCGTGACGTGCCCGTCTCGGCCGCGCTGCCGACGGCGCTCGTGGGCGTCGCCGCGGCCATGGCCTGAGGGGCGGCCGGCATGGTCGCCGCGCCGAACATCCCGGCGATCATCGTGTAGCGCGTCAGCCTCGTTCTCAACTTCATTTGTCCACCCCTTGGATATATGAGCTGCTTAACGGTCTCAGGACGGGTCCGGCAGCGGGATCGCGCGGAACACGTGGTCCGGGTCGTACCGGCGTTTGGCCGCCAGCAGCCGCTCGGTGTTCGGGCCGTAGGCGTGGGCGATCCGTGCGACCTCGTCTTCCCCGAGCAGGTTGGGGTAACCGCCGGGCAGCGTGTCGGGATCGAGGGCGCCGGTCAGGCCGGCGGCCCAGGCGCGGTGCTCCGCCGCACGGGGGTCGCCGGGCTCCCAGAGGGCGATGACCTCGATCATCAGGTGCGGGTCGCGGTTGCCGAACGCCGTCTCCGTCACGGGTACGCGGGCCGCGGCCCCGTGCAGGCTGTGCACGGACACGGCCGAGTAGGGCGAGGTCAGGGTGGAGCCCGCGAGGCTCAGCGCGTCACGTACGCCGGAGGTCAGCGACGGCACCCAGCGGGGGCGGATCTCGACGTGCCGGCCGAAGGGGAACTGCGCGTCGATGCCCGCGAGCAGCTCGGGCATGGTGCCCGGGGCGATCTGGGAGACGAGGGGCGTCCCGAGCGTGTCCAGCCGGGCCAGCGCGCGTTCGCCCGCCGCCGCGTCGTCGCCGCTCCAGGTCGGCGAGAGGAACACCAGCGGCTTGCCGTCCGGTCCTGCCAGGACGCCGAACTGCACGGTCAGCTCGTCCGGACTCCCGTCCAGGACGTCCGGCAGCCCGGCCAGCACGGTTCCGGCCTGCTCCCACGGGAACAGCACCATGCCGGACAGCAGCGTCGGCACCTCGTGCAGCCGTACCCGCATCGAGGTGACGAGGCCGAAGTTCCCGCCGCCGCCGCGCAGTGCCCAGAACAGGTCCGGCTCACGTTCATGATCGGTGGTGACGACGGAGCCGTCGGCGAGCACCACGTCGGCGGAGAGCAGGTTGTCCAGGGCGAGCCCGAAGCGGCCGCTGAGCGGCCCGTAGCCGCCGCCGAGCGTCAGGCCCGCCATGCCCACGGAGCCGGCTGAGCCGGTCGCGGCGGTCAGGCCGAAGGGCTGGGCGGCACGGACGACGTCGGCCGCAGTGGCCCCGCCGGACACCTCGGCGACCTTCGCCCCGGCGTCCACCGTCACCCGGCGCAGGCCGGTGAGGTCGATGGTCAGGCCGCCGTCGCTCAGCGACCTGCCGCCCCAGTCGTGGCCGCCGCCGCGTACGGAGAGCGGCACCCCGTTCTCCCGCGCGGCCAGCACGGCGGCCTGCGCCTCGGCCGGGTCGGCGCACCGGACGATGACGCCGGGGCGGGCGGTCACGGCGCCGTTCCAGATCGCCCGGCCGGCGTCGTAGTCGGGCCCGGTGGTGACCACCCGGCCCGTGCGGACGGCCTGGCGCAGCGTGCCGGTCAGCCGGCCGAGTCGTGGATGTGTCGTCGTAGGCATGGGACCCCCGTCTCGGGAAGGGACGCGTTTCACCGGGCGTTGCGGGCCGCGTCCTCGATCACCCGCGTGACGGCGTCGGGACGGCTGACCATCACCGCGTGGGAGGCGCTGACCTCCTCGATGTGCGCGCCGGCCCGCTTGGACATGAAGCGCTGCACGTCGGGGGCGATCGCGTGGTCCTGGCGGGTGATCAGGCTCCAGGAGGGAACGGTGCGGTACGCCTCCTCCACGCCGGCGTCGGTGACCGCCCTGGTGTTGGCGGGCCGCTGGGCGGCGGCCAGGTCGGCGGCGGTGGTCTTGTCGACGTCACCGGCGAAGGCGTCGCGGAAGTGGTCGGGGTCGATGGACACCTCCGTGCCGTCCGGGACCTCGGTCGAGACCAGCGGGATGGGCGTCGGGGACTTGGCGGCCAGCTCGCCCACCGTCTCACCCTTCGCGGGGATGAACCCGGCGATGTAGACCAGGGCCTTGACATCGGGGTCGGAGACGCCGGAGTTGGTGATCACCGCGCCGCCGTACGAGTGGCCGACCAGCACCATGGGGCCGTCGATCGCGGCCAGGTAGCTGTTGACGTAGGCCGTGTCGCTGGTGAGCCCCCGCAGCGGGTTGGCGATGGCGCGGACCGGATAGCCGTCCTTGCGCAGTCGTTCCATCACCGGCGACCAGCTTGAGGAGTCGGCCCATGCGCCGTGGACGAGCACGACGGTCGGCTTGCGGGCCGAGGTCTCACCGGCCGCCAGCGCCACGCTCGGCGCGGTGGCGCCGATCAGGGCGAGGGCGCCGACGGCGAGGGCGACACGACGGAGCACGCGGTTGCGCATGATGGGGCCTTTCGGTTCATGTGTTGGTTTCGGACGAAGCGGCTGCGACGTTCCTTCGGCAGGCGCAACGCCGAGGTAGAACGTTCGGTCTCATCTTGACCGTATTCGAACCATTCGTCAATACCGAACGTTCTACCCCGTCTCTGGCTGGCAGGATACGTACCGCAACAGACCTGGGAAAGGACCGCGTTCATGCCCGAATCCAGCCCGCCCGTGCGGCGTTCCCTGTTCCTGCACGCGCCCATCCGCCGGGGGCCGCGCCGGATGCTGGAGCAGATGCTGGCCCTGGTGGACGACGACACCCCGGCCGACGGGCCGCGGGGTCCGGTCGCGGTGCTGGAGCGGCGGCTGGCCGAGCTGCTCGGCAAGGAGAGCGCGCTGTTCTTCCCCAGTGGCACGATGGCCCAGCAGACCGCGTTGCGGGTGCACGCCGACCGGCTCGGCCGCCGTACGTTCGCCGCCCATCCGCAGTCGCATCTGGACGTGTGGGAGGAGCAGGGCTACAACGCCGTGCACGGGCTGCGGTTGCGCCGCACCGGCGACCCGCACGAGCTGATGACGGCCGCGGACCTGGCGGCGGCCGTCGGCGAGCCGCTCGCCGCAGCCGTCTGGGAGCTGCCGCAGCGTGACCTCGGCGGCCTGCTGCCCACCTGGGACGAGCTGGGCGAGCAGGTCGCGCTCGTCCACGCCACCGGCGCCGCCGCGCACCTGGACGGCGCCCGGCTGTGGGAGGCCCAGACCTACTACCGGCGGCCGTTCGACGAGATCGCCGCCCTGTTCGACACCGTCTACGTCTCCCTCTACAAGAGCCTGCAGGGGGTACGCGGCGCCGTGCTCGCCTCCGACGCGGCCACCGTGGAGGTGGCCCGGGTGTGGCGGCAACGGCTCGGCGGCGGCATCCGCGACGCGTGGCCGCTCGCCCTGGCCGCGCTGGTCCACCTCGACACCCTGGCGGAGAAGATGCCCGCCTACCGCGAGCACGCCATCGCCATCGCGGCCGCGATCAACGCCGACGGCGCCGCCCGCGCCCACCCCGACCCGCCGCAGACCCCGATGTTCCACGTCCACCTGCCCGCCGGCCGCCACGCCGTCGAGCGAGCCGGTCAGGAGATCCTCGCCGAGCACGGCATCCAGCTCTGGGGCCGGGTACGTTCGGCGTCCGAGCCGGGCCGGTCCGCGTTCGAGGTCAGCGTCGGCGAGAACGCCATGGAGTTCACCCCCGACGAGGTGGCCGGCCTCATCCACGACGTCCTGGCCCGCGCCCGCTGAGGGGGGCGGAGCGTCCGACCGACGGCGTCGCGATCGGGCACGGCTTTGATACGTCGCCGAGATCTTCATCCGCGAAGATCTCCTCCGGCCTTCGGTTCCCGGCGGCACGGAATCGAGCGGGGAGCGCATGGGCATGGGTCGATGGACGCTTGGGCCGGCTCTTGTGCTGACGGCCTCGATCTCGGTCTCGGTCTCGGTCTCGATCACCGGCGTGCCCGCCGAAGCCGCCGCCCGTCCCGATCCGGTCGCGGCGCTGAAGCGGAAACTCAACGGTCATGGCGGGGTGCGGGAGACTGCGGTGTTTCGCTCCGTCTCGGGGCCGAAGAAGGTTCGCCTCACCACCCGGGCCAAGACCGTGTTCGAATTCGGTGGTGGCGGAATCGTGGCCAGCGACCTCCGCTTCTCGTCCTCACTGGGCGACTCCCGGAGCATCGCCTTCCTCTACCGCGTCTACGACTGGGAGCCCAAACACCCTGACTACCTGCCGGCGGGCAAGTCCTGGATCGTGTCGAAGAAGAAGAAGAAGAACGACCTGTTCATATCGTGCGGGCAGATCAGGCTGAGTGATCCCGCGGTCCTCCGGCACGTGCTGGCCACCACCACGGCCAAGCGCCCCGCCGGCGTCTACGACGGCACCCGCACCACCATCTACGAGGGCAGCACCACGATCGGCGCGCTGTACAAGCTGGATCCGAGCGTGTGGGTGGACAACGTGAACAAGCCCACCGGACAGCACGCGAGCTATCGCAAGTTGCCGGTGAAGTGGCGGCTGTGGCTCGGCTCGGATCAGCTCGTACGCAGGTGCCAGACGCGTTATGACGAGCCCTACAGCACGTGGAACGTCGAAGACCGCCATGTGGTGATCACCGATGAGCGCTACTCCGGCTGGCACGATTCGATCGACGTCAAGCCACCTCCCGCCGAACTCGTGGCGACGCACGACGAACTGGTCTTCTCCGACGACGACTGAACGCGAGGGGCCGCCGCCCGACGGCTGGGCAGGCAACCGCCCGCTCGACCATCAGGCCCGGTGACGCGGGCCGCTCAACCGAGGCTCAACAGAATCTCAGTCCGCGCCGCCGTACGTTCCTCTCATCACACCAACGGGGAGGAACGCACATGAAACTCACCGCCACACTGGGCGCGGCCGCCGTCGCCGGCGCGATCTCGCTGGCCGTCCCGGCGGCCGTGGTTCCCGCTCCTGCCGCCGCCGCCGCCACGGCGCAGGGCGGGTGCGGTCAGGTCACGCACTGGACCAGCAGGTTCAAGCACCACGTACGGGTCTCCAACAAGTGCAACTACTCGATCTCCTTCCAGGTCAAGCGGCGCGGGCCGGACTCCGACTGCCAGATCCTGACCGCGTACGTCACGCGGACGTTGTGGTGGCAGCGGTACGGCCGGCAGTTCCAGGGCATCCGCTGGAACTGCGCCTAGGAACGAGGTGTGCGCCCGGACCGGCCGAGCCGCGTCCGGGCGCACAGCCGTCCATGCCGGCTGTGGCGCGCGGCCGTGTCCACCCGCGATCAGAGCATGCGTCGCAGGGCGGTCTCGACGGCGTCGACGAGCGCGTCGCCCTCGGTGCCCGGGTGGCGGGCGAGGCCGAGTTCGACGTCCGGCAGGGGCGGAAGCGCGGAGGCGTCGTGACAGGCCATGGACGGTTCGAGGTTGGCGGGCAGGAGCGCCCCGACACCGAGTCCAGCCCGTAGGGCGGCGAGCACCCCGGCCAGGCTGTTGCTCTCGAACGCCACCCGCCACGGACGTCCCGAGCCCTCCATCGCGTCCAGCACCGCCGTCCGCCAGGCGCACGAGTTGGCGAACAGCACCACCGGCAGCGGGTCGGCGTCTACGGCGACCCCCTGCCCGACCGCCCACACCAGCGGCAGCCGCACCGTCCACTTCGGCGGCCTGGGCAGGTCGGGGACCTCGTCGAGGACGAGCTGCACCCGGCCCGAGTCGTACGCCTCCCGCGTCGCCGCGACGGTGAGGGTGAGCACCTCCAGCGTCGCGCCTGGATGCAGCCGGGCGAGGTCGGCCAGGGCCTGGTGCAGGCGGGAGGCGGCCAGGTCCTCGTGCAGCCCGAGGCCGCAGTGCCCGGTGAGCGCCCGCCCGGTCTCGGCCAGCGCCTGCGCGGACAGGGCGAGGATGCGCTCGGCGTACGGCAGCAGCTCCTCCCCCACCCGGGTCAGCGTGACGCCGGACGGCGCCCGGAGCAGCAGCGGGCTGCCGACGGTGCGTTCGAGCTTGCGCAACTGCTGGCTGAGCGCGGGCTGGGTGCGGCCGAGCGCCGCCGCGGCGCGGCTGATGCTGCCCGCCCGGACGGTGGCGACGAACGACCGCAGCAGGACGGTCTCAAGGTCACGGGGCATAACAATTCATTATGTCCGACCCTACGAAATGACGTCTTCCTATGGCCCGTCCGGATGACTACCGTCGAACCAGTGACCCGATTTCGACAGGTGCTCGCGGTGCCGGGGCTGACGCCGCTGCTGGGCATCTCCCTGCTCGCCCGTACCGCGATCACGGCGGACGCGATGGCGCTGACGATGGTCGTCGTCGTCACGCTCGGCCACAGTTACGCGGCGGCGGGAGCGGTGGTGGCGGCGCTCACCGCCGGGGTCGCGCTGGGCGGGCCGGTGCTGGGGCGGATGATCGACCGGCGGGGCCTGCGCACCGTGCTGCCGATCACGATCGTGCCGCAGCTCCTGTTCTGGTCGGCGGTGCCCGTGCTGCCGTACGTGGTGCTGGTGGGCGCCTCCTTCGTGGCCGGGCTGCTGATGGTGCCGGTCCAGGCGGTCACCAGGCAGGCGATCACCGCGATGACCACGGCGGAGCAGCGGCGGGCCGCGTTCGCGCTGGAGTCGGTGGCGGGCGAGGTGTCGTACCTGGTGGGCCCGGCCTTGGTGATCCTCTGCGCCACGACGCTCTCCCCCGGCGTGGTGTCGTGGGGCGTGGGCGCCGCGATCGTGGCCGGCGGGGCCGGGATCATGCTGCTCGACCCGCCGTTGCGGGCCGAGGGCGAGACGTCCGGCGCGGCGGCGGGCCGGCCGCGACGCAGGGAGTGGCTGGGAGTGCGGGTGGTCGCCGTGCTGCTCATGGGGTTCGGCGTCGCGATGTTGCTCAGCGGCGTCGACCTGGCCATCGTGGCCACGCTTCGCGAGGCCGGTCAGGTCTCGTGGGCGGCGCTGGTCGTCGCCGTCTGCGGGGTGGCCTCCGTCGTGGGCGGTCTGGTGTACGGCGCGCTGCCCCGGCCGGTGCCGACCTGGCTGCTGCTCGGGCTGCTCGCGCTGGTGACGATTCCGGCCGGGCTCGCCCCCACCTGGCCCTGGCTCTGCGTGGCCGTCGTTGGGATCGGGCTGCTGACCGCGCCGACCCTGGTCACGGTCACCGACGCGGTGAGCCGGTTGACGCCCGCCGGCGTGCGCGGCGAGGCGACCGGGCTGCACTCGTCGGCGGCGGGCGCGGGGTTCGCGCTCGGGGCTCCGGTGGTGGGGATGGCGATCGACGTGTCCACTTCGGCGGGCGGCTTCGCGACGGCCGGTCTGGCGGGGCTGCTCGCGGCGCTGACGGGGTATCTGCTCTGGCGCTCGGGAACGGCTGCCGTCGCGCCGCCGGTCGCCGGTCTGACAAGGACCTGAAACTTTCAGCGGGCCCGATCCGTGCGGCTCGCGTGCTTTCGCGGGCCTGACCACTGTCACGTCGTCATACGTGATCCGGCGGGCAGCCGGAAGGCTGACAGCGGCATTGACAGGCGTCAGGGTGTCCTCTTTGCTGTGGGGCGATCACCGTCATCCCGCGCGGAAAGGACGATCTTGCGATGTTAGCGCTAACAGCCACCTTCGGGGCGCCATCCCGACCGAGAAGACTTTCCCAGGTGATCGCGGCGATCACCGGACTGATCACCGGCGCGGCCGGCCTGGTGCTCGGCGCGGCGCCCGCGTCCGCCGCCGCCTGCGGAGACGGCTCCTTCCAGGCGCAGGTGACGGTCAGCGGCAACACCTGGACCGCCCGCAACAGCGCCGGCGCGAGCGTCTACACCGGCACCGACTTCCGCGCGGCGGTCCAAGCCGGCATCGGCAGCCTCACGACCGGGCGTACCTCGATCCAGCGCGTCGTGGTGCGCGGCAACGGCACGATGAGCGCCGGCAGCCGGATCTCGCTGCCGAGCCACACCTCCCTGTCGGTCTGCGGCACGGTCAACGTGACCGGCTCGGGCTCCGGCGACTACGCGCCGATCTACTCGCGCGGCACCACGAACATCGAGGTCCCGTATCTGAACGTCACCGGCACCCCCGTCTACGGCGTCTTCCTGCGCAACGTCACGAACGTCTGGCTCGGCCAGATCGACATGCGGCTCGGCGCGGGCCTCGGCGTGCGCGTCGACAACCGGGGCGACACCGGCCAGTGGAGCCGCAACGTACGGGTCGACAGCGTGTACGTGCAGGGGGCCAGTTCGCACGCGATGGAGACGTACGGCGTGGACGGTCTGACCGTCGGCACCGTCACGGCGCGGAATGTCGGCGAGTCCGGGCTGCTGCTCAACCAGACCGTCAACGCGACGGTCGGCACCGTCGACGCCGACAACGCCGGCGCGGGCACCGGGTACGCGGCCTTCCGCATGGCCAACCGCAACGGCCGGATCGGCAGCTCCTACCCGACCAACATTCGCGTCGGCACGGTGAAGGCGCGCGGCGGCGGCCGGGGGATCTTCTGCGTCTCCGAGAGCGGCGGCGCCACCATCGACCGGGTCGACCTCGCCAACACCGGCAACAACGCGGTCCTGGTGGAGAACTGCCACAACGTCGTCATCGCCGGCTCGTCGGGCACGATCAGCGGCGGTGGCGAGGTCCGCATCGCGGCCCGTACGGAGTTCGCGCCGTCGTCGGGGATCCGGTTCCAGAACCTGACGGTCTCCAACACCGGCATCAGGTGGAGTCCGTGCACCGGCAGCAACAACACGATCAGCAACGTGACCAGGATCAACTCCACGCTGACCTGGTGCTGACGACGGCCGCACCCGCGGTCCGCCACGGCAGCCGCCATGGTCCGGCGCGGCCGCGGACCTGAGGCCGGCTCGGCCCGGCGGATTTGAGGCGCTTCGACGGTATGATCCGTCGTTGTCCGTCATGAGCTGTCGCGGAGGCGCCGATGAGGGCACGGTCGCTGGTCGTCGTGGCGTGTCTGGTCGCGCAGGGCTGCGCCGCCGGGCCTCCGCAGACTTCGGCGAGCGCGTCCGGGTCACCGACCGGGTCCGAGTCCCCGCCAGAACCCACGTCCCTGACGACACCGCCACCGACGGAGACGGAGACGCCGGGCGACGCGGACGTCCCGGTGTCGGCGCGATGGGAGCGCGTTCCCGGCCTGCCCGACGACGGCGTCTGGGAGCGGGGCCTGTACGACGTGAGCGCCGCCTCCCCCGACCTGGCCTGGGCCGTCGGCTACAAGGGCTGGGAGGACGAGGTCGCGATGACCCTGCGCCACTGGGACGGCTCCGGCTGGCGGAAGCTCCCGGCGGATTACACCGGCAGCCTCGCGGCGGTCGACGCCGACGGGCCGGGCAACGTCTGGGCGGTGGGCGGCGGCTCGTTCGACAAGCCCGTCGCCCTGCACTGGAACGGCAGCTCGTGGCGCCGCCATCGCTCGCCGATGAGCACGCGGGACGTCGCGGTGGACGGCGCCCGAGTGGTGCTCATGTCGTCCTTCCAGGTGATGGAGGGCGACGGGGCCCGCTGGACCAGGAAGCTCGGCGTCAGCCGGCCGGGCTCCGAACTGCGCGCGGTGAGCGCGGGCGGCGGGCACACCTGGATCGCCGGCACCCGCATGGACCGGCCGATGATCTGGCACGGCACGGCCGGCGGCTACCGGGAGGCCGAGTTGCCCGAGGTGCCGGAGAGCGGCACGCTGGGCGCCGTCTGGCAGAACAGCCCGTCCGACGTGTGGGCGGTGGGAGCCACCGGGGAGAGACCCCTCGTCATGCGGTGGAACGGCTCGTCCTGGCAGCGGGTCGCGCTGCCGGCGGACTGGCGGGGCAACCTGACCAGCGTGACGGCCTTCGGCCCGGACGACGTGTGGATCGCGAGCCTGCGTACCGAGACCCCGCCGAAGCACGTCGTACTGCTGCACTGGGACGGCCGGACGTGGACGCGCGAGCGCTCGCCGTCGCCCGGCGAGGTGACCAGGGCGGTGATCGAACGGATCCCGGGCACGTCGCAGCTGTGGCTGGCCGCCTCGATCGTGAACGGCGACTCCGAGTCGATCGTCCTCTTCCGCCGTCGCTGACTGCCGATCGCCCCTGGGACGCGGATGTCCTGTCACATTCGCCGCCTTCCCGTCGTCCTTCGTAGACGAGGAAGGAGAGCGACGTGACGAAGAAGGTCGTGGTGATCGGTGGCGGGGTGGCCGGGCTGGTGGCGGCCGTCGCCTGCGCGGAGGCGGGCGCGCGGGTGACGCTGTACGAGGCGCACCGGAGTCTCGGCGGGCGGGGGCGGGCGATCGGCGGGCCGTACCTGGCTCATACGGGCGGTCACGTCTTCTACGCCGACGACCCGAACTGGGCCTGGTTGCGGGAGCGGGGGCTCATCGGCGCACTGGGCCGGCCGGCGTTGCGGGACTTCAGGACGGGGTTCGTCCGCGACGGCCGGATGCGGGCGCTGCCGCCGGCCGGATTCGTCCGGATGATGGCCACGGGCCCGGCGACGGCGCCGGTGGACGTGGACTTCCACACCTGGGCCTCGGCCCGGTACGGCGAGCGCACCGCCAGGGCGGCGGCCAACGCGATCAGCGTGGTCACGTACGACGCCGACACGGGACGGCTGTCGGCGGCGTTCGTGTGGAACCTGCTGCGCCGGGTGTTCGCGCTGCGCGTGCCGTCGGTCCGCTGGGTGACCGGCGGCTGGCAGGCGGCGATCGACCGGCTCGCCGCAAGGGCCCGTGACCTCGGCGTCGCCGTCGAGCTGGGCGCGCGGGTGCACGAGCTGCCGGACGGGCCCGTGATCGTGGCCACCGAGCTGTCCTCGGCCCGGCTGCTGCTCGGCGACCCGGGCCTGCGCTGGGAGAGCGGCGACTGCGTGCTGTTCGACCTGGCCGTACGCTCGGCGCGCGGTGACCGGTTCGTCGCCTGGGACCTGGACGCCGGCGGCTTCCACGAGACCTACTCGATGCAGGATCCGGCCGCCGCCCCGGACGGGGAGACGCTGTTCCAGCTCCAGATGCCGATCAAGAAGGACGAGAGCAGGGCCGGGGCGGCCCGGCGGGTGGAGGCGCTGGCCGACCTGGCGGTGCCCGGCTGGCGCGAGCGGACGACCTGGCGGCGCTCCGGCTCGGCCAGGCACCGTGGCGGCGCGCTCGACCTGCCCGGCCTGACCTGGCGCGACCGCCCGGCCGTCGACCGGGGCGACGGCGTGTTCCTGGCGGGCGACATGGTCGCGGCGCCCGGCATGCGCGGTGAGATCTCCGTCGCCAGCGCGCTCAGAGCCGCCGGCGGCGCCCTGCGCGCCCTCCACCTCACCGAGCACGCCACCCGGTGAGCCCGGCCGCCGCACGTCCGCCTGGTGTCGCGCCGGCCGGGCGGTGATCGGCTACGGGCGGGCGGTCAGGTAGCCGCCCATGGTCCTGAACAGGTCGCCGGCCGGCAGGTCGGTGCCGTCCTCGGTGCGGACGCGTTCGATGACCAGGCCGTGGCTGCGGCCCTTACGGGCTTCGGCGCCGGCCACGATGACGATGCCGTCGCCCTCGCGGATGAACACCCGTCCCGGCGTGCCGCCGTAGACGCCCGCGGAGACGGACGCCTTGAGGATGCGGACCCGCTCGCCCCTGTAGTGGGTGAAGGCGTTGGGGTACGGGTCGGACTGGGCCCGGACGAGGCGTTCGATGTCCTCGGCCGGCCAGGTCCAGTCGATGTTGCTGTCCTCGATCGAGCGCTTGTGGAAGAAGCTGGCCTTCGAGCGGTCCTGGGGCGTCCAGTCCGTACGGCCGGAGGCGATGAGGTCCAGCGACTCGGCCACGATGGGCGCGATGAGGTCGACCGTGCGGTGGAACAGGTCGGTGGCGGTGTCGGCCGGGCCGACGGGGACGGCGCGCTGCACCACGACGTCCCCGGCGTCGAGTTCGTCGTTCATCATGTGGGCGGTGACGCCGACCTCCTTCTCGCCGTTGATGAGCGCCCAGATGAGGGGCGAGAAGCCGGCGTAGGCGGGCAGCAGCGAGTCGTGCACGTTGAGGATGCCGTGCCGGGGCAGGGTGATGAACTCCGGCGGTATCCAGGTGCGCCAGTTGTTGGCGACGATGAGGTCAGGCTGGACTTCCTTCAGGGTGAGCAGCAGGTCGTCGTCGGGACGGTTGCGCAGCACGACCGGGACTCCGTGCTCCTCGGCCAGGCCGGCCACCGAGTCGCTCCAGATCTTCTCGTACGCGTGGTCGCTCTGAGGGTGGGTGACCACCAGCGCCACGTCGTGCGCGGACTCCAGCAGGGCCCGCAGGGTGCGGTGCCCCCACGTCTGGTAGCCGAACATCACGACCCGCATCAGCTCTCCTCGCGGCGACTTCGGGGGAAGGGGTGGTCTCGCTATTTAGGGAAGCCTAACCTAAGTTAGAGCAGGATTCCAGCGCGGACTCCGTTCCGAGACCCCTCTCGAAAGGCCTTCCATGCCCACTGCCGAGCAGCCCGTGCACGACCTTGTCGGTATCGGTTTCGGCCCTTCCAACCTCGCCCTGGCCATCGCCTTGCGCGACCGCGGGACGCGCACCGGCGAGCGGATCGACGCGGTGTTCCTGGAGAGACAACCCTCCTTCGGCTGGCACCGCGGCATGCTTCTCGAAGGCACCACGATGCAGGTCTCGTTCCTCAAAGACCTGGTCACCATGCGCGACCCCACCAGCGAGTTCACCTTCCTCAGCTATCTCAAGGCCCACGACCGGATGATCGACTTCATCAACCACAAGACGATGTTCCCCTCGCGCCTGGAGTTCCACGACTACCTGGAGTGGGCCGCGGCGCCCTTCGCCGACCAGGTCGAGTACGGCTCCGAGGTCGTCGCGGTCACACCGGTCACCGGGGACGGCCAGGAGGCCGTGGAGTGCCTCGACGTGGTGGTCCGCCAGGCCGACGGCGAGCTCAGCACCCGCCGTACCCGCAACCTGGTCCTCGCCGTCGGCCTGACCCCGGTGCTGCCCGACGGGATCGTCAGCGACGAGCGGATCTGGCACAGCGAGGAGCTGCTGGACAAGCTCCCCTCGCTCACCGATCCGCGCAGGGTGCTGGTGGTCGGGGCCGGTCAGAGCGCCGCGGAGGTGACCGAGCACCTGCACGGGCGTTTCCCCGACGCCGAGGTGTGCGCGGTGTTCGCCAAGTACGGCTACACCCCCGCCGACGACAGCTCCTTCGCCAACCGGATCTTCGACCCCGCCGCGGTCGACCACTACTTCGGCGCCCCCGAGGCGGTCAAGGAGCGGCTGCTCG
The DNA here is from genome assembly GCF_035917475.1 of Nonomuraea fuscirosea. Classification (NCBI taxonomy): domain Bacteria; kingdom Bacillati; phylum Actinomycetota; class Actinomycetes; order Streptosporangiales; family Streptosporangiaceae; genus Nonomuraea; species Nonomuraea fuscirosea. Next base: position 8,625,668 of record NZ_CP109074.1, read on the forward strand.
CCTACCACACCTCCACCAACTACTCCGTGGTCGATCTCGACCTCATCGACGAGCTGTATCGCCGGCACTACCAGGAGAAGGTGCGCGGGCGGGAACGACTGCGCATCCTCAACGCCTCCCGGCTCGTGGACGTGGCCCAGGACGGTGCGGGCGTGCACGCCACCGTCGAGTTCCTGCCCACGGGTGAGCGGACGGTGCTGGAGGCCGACGTGATCGTCTACGCCACCGGCTACCGGCCCGGCGACCCGCTGACCCTGCTGGGCGCCACCGGCGAGCACTGCGAACGGCTGCCCTCCGGCGGGCTGCGCATCGAGCGCGACTACCGGATCGTCACCTCCGGGAACGTGCGCTGCGGCATCTACGTGCAGGGCGCCGCCGAGCACACCCACGGCCTGACCTCGACGCTGCTGTCGAACACCGCCGTCAGGGCCGGGGAGATCGCCGACGCGGTGGCCTCCCGGCTGAGCAGGAGCGGGCGCGGCTCGTACGCGTTCTCGCGATAAGCCCGCGCCGTGGTGGCGGCCGGCCGGCGCGGGCCGGTCCGCCACCATGGCGCGTCTCACTCGCATGAGTCTCCGAGAGCCCAGGCGACGTCCCTGAGCAGGGCGTGCCGCCAGCTCGCCCGGTCGTGGCCGGCGGGCGAGCGCGAGACCCGTACCGTCGCCCCGGCCTCCGCGGCCAGCGTCTCGACCAGCTCGCCGTGCGGCAGCATGCGCGGCTCGTGCTCCCCCAGGTCGAACGCGACCCGCAGACCGGACAGATCGGGACGCCGCCGCAACCGTTCGGCGACGGCGCCTCCGACGGGACCACCCAGCGGGTCGGCCAGTCCGGAGGCCGCGGGCGTCCACCAGAACGAGCCCGACTGGCAGGCGACGCGGGACACGAGCTCGGGGAACTCCAGCGCCCCGTACACCGCGCTCAGCCCGCCGAGGCTCTGCCCGGCGACCACGAGCCGGCCGGCGTCGGCGGGCACCCCGCTCTCCGCCACCAGGGGCAGCAGTTCGTCCCTGACCGCCTCCCACAGTTCGGGCCGGCAGCCGAACTCGGCGTCCCGGTCGAGGACGGGCAGGAAGACGAGGGTGACGGGAGGCAGGTCGCCACGGGAGACGGCCGAATCGAACGCGGTCATGGCCGGGTGCAGGTGGAGCCAGTCGTCCCCGTCGAGCAGCAGCACGATCGGCCCGCCGCCGCCCGCCGGATGGACCCGCACGGTGCGCCGCCGCCCACCCGACCGCTCGCCGGGCCGCCCATCCAGCCTCCCGCCGAGCCGCTCGCTGATCCAGCGCAGGCGGGCGCGCGGCAGGGGCAGGACGTCGTCGGCGCCGACGGCGGGCCAGTGCGGCTGGTCCGGGGCGTCGGGGGTCGCGGCGATCGACCGGTCGCCGCCCGCGCCCACCGGGTTGAACGGGTCCGCGTACGCCGCGCCGTCGCTGACGAGCCAGTAGGTCACCCGCAGCCGCGCGGGCATGGCGACCTCGGCGTACCAGCAGTCCGTCGCTTCCCACCTGCGTAACGCGACCGGCTCCGACCAGCTCTCGAAGTGCAGGCTCGCCGGAGAGCCGCGCCACAGGAAGAGCACGGTCCAGCCGTCCTGCGACGGCACCGCGGCGGGGCCCTTCGCCGCCGCCCAGAACGCGCCGGTCCCCGGCTCTCCCGGCATCCCGTACGCGGCCAAGGTGCTGTCCATGCGATCCCCCAGACGGCTGTAAGGTTAGCCTCACCTAAGCTACCCATGTTACGGTTTGCCTGCCCAGTACGGGCGCATGAGAGCAAGGGATGGCAGATGCCCCTCGACGTGTCCTTCCCCCGAGCCGCCGTGATCCAGGCGTGAGCACCGCAGACCCGGTCATCCTGCGCACCGCGACCGGGCCCGAGGCCACCCGCTGGGTGACCGCGCACCTGCGGGAGGTGCCGGGGCTGACGACCGCCGCCGTGCTGACCACCGTGGCGGGCGCGGCGCTCCAGGTGGTGCCGGTGTTCATCCTCGGCCAGGTGGTGGACGGGGTCGTCGCGGGCGAGCCGCCGTCGGTGCTCGTCACGATCGGGGCGCTGCTGGTGGCCGCCGTGCTGCTCGGCGCCGCCGCCACGGCCGGCTCGACGTACCTGATCGGGCGGCTGGGCGCGGACCTGCTCGCCAGGCTGCGCGAGGCCGCCGTCCGGGCGGTGCTGGGCATGCCGAGCGCGCGGATCGAGCAGGTCGGCCGGGGCGACGTGCTGTCCAGGGTCGGCGACGACGTGGCCGTGGTGTCCAAGGGCATCCGCACGGCCGTTCCCACGGTGTTCTCCTCCGGGGTGCTGGTCGCCATCGCCACGGCCGGCATGTTCGGGCTGGACTGGCGGCTCGGGCTGGCGGGGGCGGGGGCGCTGCCCGCGTACTGGCTGGCCCTGCGCTGGTATCTGCCCCGGTCGGCGCCGCTCTACCAGCGCCAGCGGGAGGCCCAGGCCGACCGCGCGCAGGCGTTGATCAGCGGCCTGAACGGGATCGACACCGTCCGCGCCTACCACCTCGAAGCGGACTTCCGCGCGCGGGTCACCCGCGAGTCGTGGCGGGTCCGCGACCTCGGCATCGAGGTGTTCCGGTTCTTCGGCCGGTTCGTCGGCAGGGAGAACCGGGCCGAGTTCATCGGGCTGAGCCTGATCATCGTGGTCGGGTACGTGCTGCTGGAGGCCGGCGCCGTCACCCTGGGCCAGGCGTCGGTGGCCCCGCTGCTGTTCCACCGGCTGTTCAATCCGCTGGGCGCCATCATGTTCACGTTCGACGAGGCGCAGAAGTCGGGCGCCAGCCTGACCCGGCTGGTCGGCGTGCTGGCCGAGCCTGCCGAGGAGCGGCTGGTGGGCCTGGCTCCGGCCGCGCCGGCGGACGGCGGGCCGTACCCGGTGACGGTGGAGGGGCTGACGTTCGCCTATCCGGGCACGGAGCGGCCGGTGCTGGTGGACGTGACCCTGTCGATCCCGGCGGGCGGTTCGCTCGCCCTGGTGGGGGCGACGGGCGCGGGCAAGACGACGCTGGCGGCGCTGATCGCGGGCATCGGCACTCCGCGGGCCGGCTCGGTGCGGATCGGCTCGACCGACCTGGCCGGGCTGGACGAGGCGGGGGCGCGGGCCCTGGTCAGCATCCTGACGCAGGAGACGCACGTGTTCTCCGGGCCGCTCGCCGACGATCTGCGGCTGGCCGCGCCGGAGGCGGGCGAGGCCGAGCTGATGGACGCGCTGCGCACCGTCGGCGCGGCCCCGTGGGTCGAGGCGCTGCCGGACGGGCTGGACACGGTGGTCGGCGAGGGCGGCGAGCGGCTGGACGGCACCAAGGTCGCCCAGCTCGCGCTGGCCCGGCTGATCCTGCACCGGTCGCCGGTGGTGGTGCTGGACGAGTCGACCGCGGAGGCGGGCAGCCAGGGCGCCGCCGAGCTGGAACGGGCCGTGACGGCCGCGTGCGCGGGCCGGACCACGCTCTACGTGGCGCACCGGCTGAGCCAGGCGATGGCGGCCGACCGCATCGCCGTCCTCGACGCCGGGCGCGTCGTGGAACAGGGCACCCACGCGGAGCTGGTCGCCCGGGGCGGCCGGTACGCGCGGCTCTGGCAGGCCTGGCAGGAAGGCTCCTAGAACCTGACTATCGAAGGATGGCTGATGGAAGCGAGCCCTCGTCTCGTATCGCTCTCTCCCGCGCGACTGGCCGGCGTGCGCCGGCGGACCGGTGACCGTTCCGACAGGACCATCACCCTGGCCTGCGCCGCCGGGCTCGCCTACTGGGCCACCGGCCAGAGCCCCGACCGGCTGGACCTGACCCCCGCGACCCCGTTCGCCGACGTTCTCGACTGGGCGGGAGACCATGAGCGTGTCGCGGAGTGGGAGGTCGGTGCGGACGGCCGGAGCATCGTCGTGCCAGGCGGCGTCGACCCGGCCGAGGCGCAGCTGGCGCTGGACGACCTGGCCGACTTCCCCGACCGGCCGGTCGGCACCGTCGGCCCCTCCAGTGTGGCGGCCCGGCTGGAGACCCTGGCCAGGTGGAACGACACCAGGGCCGACCGGGAGCGCCCCACCATCGTGGAGATGTTCCGCGAGCAGGCCAGGATCAGGCCGGACGCCGTCGCCATCGTGGACGAGCGGCGGTCGCTGACCTACCGCGAGGCGGCCGCGCTGTCCAACCAGCTCGCCCACCACCTGATCGAACGCGGTCTCACCGCCGAGCGGATCGTCGGCATCTCGCTGGACCGCTCCGCCGAGATGGTGCTCGGCCTGCTGGCCGTGCTGCAGGCCGGGGGCGCGTTCGTGCCGCTGGACCCGCGCTGGCCGGCCGCGCGCCGGGCGGTCGTGATCGCGGACGCCGGCGTGGTACTGCAGCTCGACGACTCGGGCGCGGGCGCGGCGGGCGAGCCGGAGGCCGTGGCCGTCGATCTGGACGCGTGGCGGTTCGGCGCGTACCCGACCGGGGACACCGGGGTGGACATTCCCGGACCCGCGCTGGCGTACGTGATCTTCACCTCCGGTTCGACCGGGCGGCCCAAGGGCGCGATGATCCGGCACGAGGCGATCAGCGAGCGGCTGCTGTGGCAGAGCCGCGAGATCCTGGGCTTCGGCCATGACGACGCGTCGCTGTTCAAGGCGCCGCTGTCGTTCGACATCTCCATCAACGAGATCTTCCTGCCGCTGGTGTGCGGCGGCCGGCTCGTGGTCCTGCGGCCCGGCGGTGAGCGCGACCCGCACCACCTGCTGAGCGTGATCGCCGGGCAGCGCGTCACCTTCACCTACCTGGTGTCGTCCATGCTGGACGTGCTGCTGGAGATCGAGGGCGGCTCCGGGCGGCTGGACAGCTTGCGGCACGTGTGGTGCGGCGGCGAGGTGCTCACCCCCGACCTGTACGAACGCTTCCGCACCCGGCTCGGCATCCCCATGTACCACGGCTACGGCCCGGCCGAGACGACGATCGGCGTCTCGCACGTGATCTACCGGGGCGCCGCCGAACGACTGTCCACCTCGATCGGCCGGGCCAATCCCAACACGCAGCTGTACGTACTGGACGACGAGCTGCGCCCGGTCCCCTTCGGCGTCGGCGGCGAGCTGTACGCCGGCGGTTTCCTGCTCGGCCGCGGCTACGTCAACGCGCCCGGCCTGACCGCCTCCCGCTTCGTGGCGAACCCGTTCGCCGGCGACGGCTCCCGCCTGTACCGCACCGGCGACCTGGCCCGTTTCGCCCCCGACGGGTCCCTGGACTTCCTCGGCCGGGCCGACAACCAGGTCAAGATCCGCGGCATGCGGCTGGAGATCGAGGACGTCGAGATCGGCCTCGCCGAGCACCCCCGCGTCCGGCACACCTGCGTCGTCGCCAGGAAGAACGCGGCCGGCGGCACCTATCTGGTCGGGTACGTCATCCCCGTCTCCGGCGACGGCGACCTGAGCCCCGAGGAGGTCCGGGCGTGGGCCGCCGAGCACCTGGTCGAGTACATGGTGCCGGCCCACGTCGTCGTGCTGAAGGAGTTCCCCCTCACCGCGAACGGCAAGCTGGACCGCGCCGCGCTGCCCGAGCCGGAGCTTCGTACCGGCTCGGCCGCCGCGCCCGCCACCGAGAACGAGCGTGTCGTGTGCGCCGCCGTCGCCTCCGTGCTGCGGCTGGAGGAGGCCGGCCCGGACCAGAACTTCTTCCGGCTCGGCGGTGACAGTCTCATGGCGATCTCCCTGTTGAGCGCGCTGCGCGACGCGGGCCTGCACGTCACCGCGACGCAGATCTTCACCAGCCGCACCGTGGGCGCGCTGGCGGCGGTGGCCGTCCCGGCCGAGGCCGCGTCGGCGGACCTTCAGGACGTCCCGACCGGTCCCTTCGCGGGCACACCCATCGTGCGCTGGCTCGCCGGGACCACGGACGCGATAGACGGTTTCGTGCAGTCCGTGGTGCTCAACACGCCGGACGGGCTCACCGCCGACGCCCTCGGCGAGCTGCTCACCGCCCTGGTCAGGCGGCACGACATGCTGCGCGCCCGGCTGGTCCGCGACGAGCCGTGGGGGTTCCACGTCCCCGAGCCTGACACGGCCGTGGCGAGCTGGGAGGAGAGCGACCGGCCGCTCGACGGGTGTGTGGAGCTCGCCACCGCGGGGCTGAGCCCGGACGACGGCGTGATGCTGCGGGCCGTGTGGCGGCGCGCGTCCCGGCAGCTCGTGCTGGTCGCCCACCACGTGGTGATCGACGGCGTCTCGTGGCGGGTGCTGATGGACGACCTGGCCACGGGGTGGCGGCAGCTCACCTCGGGCGCGCCGGTCGAGCCGCCGCCGGTGGGCACGTCGTTCCGGCGCTGGGCGCAGCTGCTGGAACGGGCGGCGTCCGAGGGGGACCCCGGCCACTTCCAGCGCCCCCTGCCCGGTCCCGACCGCCCGCTCGGCCGGCGTCCCCTCTCCGCCTCCGACGTCGTCGCCAGGGAACGGGTGCGTACCGTCACGGCCGGCCCCGGCGTCACGGCGGCGCTGCTCGGCGAGGTGCCCGCCAGGTTCCACGCCGGGGTCGGCGACGTCCTGCTGACCGCGCTCGCCGTCGCCCTCGCCCGGTGGCGGCGCGACCTCGGGCAGGAGCAGACGTTCGCGCACATCGAGCTCGAAGGGCACGGCCGGGAGGCGCGGTTCGTGGCCGGCGCCGCCGGTTTCGAGCCCGACCTGTCGCGGACGGTGGGCTGGTTCACCACGTTGTTCCCGGTGCTTGTGGACCCCGGTGCGGCGGCCGACCTCACCGGCCCCGCCTATCTGTCGGCCGCGCTCAAGGCGGTCAAGGAGGACCTCGCCCGGGTGCCGGACAACGGGATCTCCTACGGGGCCCTGCGGTACCTGGCCGGCGACGCGTTCGACGCGCCCGCCCCGCAGGTGCTCTTTAACTACCTGGGCCGCTACGACGCGGGCACGCCCGGGGACTGGCAACTCGCCGGCGCCACCGGGCAACTGGGCGAGAAGCGCGATCCGAAGATGCGGCTGCCGCGCGCCCTGGAGTTCAACGCCATCGCCGAACCCGGGGCGACGGGGGCGTACGAGCTGGTCACCAGCATCTCGTGGCCGGACGGGCTGTTCACCGACGAGGACGTCGCCACCATCGGCGGGTACTTCCTGCGGGCCCTGACCGGGCTGGCCGCGCTCGACACCGGCGGTCACTCCCCCAGCGACTTCGCCGCGGTCACCCTCACGCAGGCCGACGTGGACGCCCTCGACGGCCCGGCGCTGCTCGACGTCCTGCCGCTGACGCCGCTGCAGGAGGGCCTGTACTTCCATTCGGTCTTCGACGACGACTCGGCCGGCAGCTACGTCGAGCAGCAGATCCTGACGCTCGACGGTGCGGCGGACGCCGACCGGCTCGCGGCCGCGGCCACCCGGCTGCTCGCCCTTCATCCGAACCTGGCCGCCCGGTTCGTCGCCCTCACCGACGGCCGCGTGGTCTCGGTGCTGGAGAGCGGCGTGACAGCGCCGTTCCGCACCCTCGATCGTCCCGGCATCACCGGTGACGAGCTGCGCGACCTGGCCGAACGTGACCGCCGCGCCGGGTTCGACCTGGCCGCGGGGCCGCTGATGCGCTACACGCTCGTCCGTACCGGGCCGGGGCGGAGCGTTCTGGTGCAGACCGTGCACCACATCGTCGCCGACGGCTGGTCGGTGCCGCCGATGCTGCGGGCGCTGCTGGCCGAGTACCACGCGCCGGGGAGCGTGCACGTACGGGACGGCTTCGCCGGGCACGTGCGCGCGCTCGCGGCACGCGACGGGGACGAGAGCGACCGGGTGTGGCGCGAGCAGCTCGCTGGACTGCCCGGCCCGTCGCTGGTCGCCGAGGGACACACCCCGTCGGGGAGGTTCGCGGAGACCGGCGTCTCCGGGGAGGACCTCGCGGCGCTGGACGGCGACATCGACGCCGCCGCGCGGGCGGCCGGCGTACCGCTGAGCGTCGCCGTGCACAGCGCGTGGGCGGTGACGCTGGGCGGGATCCTCCAGGGGCGGGACGTGGTGTTCGGGTCCACGGTGTCCGGGCGCGACGCGGATGTTCCGGGCATCAAGGACATGGTGGGGCTGCTCATCAACACGATCCCCGTACGGGCCCGGTGGTCGAGCGACACGACGGCGCGTGACCTGCTCGCCTCGGTACGGGAGCACCAGAGCGCGGTGCTGGAGCACCAGCACGTCTCCCTGACCCGGATCGGCCGGCTGGCCGGAAGCGGGACGCTGTTCGACACGCTGGTGGTGTTCGACGTGCCGACGGACGTGGTGTCCCTGCGCCGGCCCGGCGACGAGTTCGTCATCAGCGACCTGGTGAACGAGGGGGCGCCGCACTATCCGCTGACGCTGGTGGTCGAGCGGGAGGGGGGCGGGCGGGCCCGGTTCAACCTGATCTATGACGGGGAGCTGCTGCGGGAGTCGCAGGCACGGGCGATCCTGCTGACCTTCACCCGCACCCTGACCGGCCTGCTCACCCGACCGGACTCACCGGTCACCGCGGCGGCGAGCTCGGGCGGGGCGATCACGGCGGCGAGCTCGGGCGGGAGGATCGCGCCGGTGGCCTCGGTCGGGATGATCACGCCGGTGAGCTCGGACGGGGTGATCACGCCGGTGACCCTGGGGGGTCTGTTCGACGCCGCCGCGCGCCGCGACCCGGTCGCCACCGCCGTCACCCGGTGCGCGCTCGACGGCGGCACCCGCTCGATGACCTACGGCGAGCTGGCCGCGGCCAAGGACGAGCTGGCCATGGCGCTGCGTGCCGCCGGGGTGCGGCCGGGCGAGCGGGTCGCGGTCGCCGTTCCGCGCTCGCTGGATCAGGTCGTCGCGCTGATCGCTGTCGTCAGCGCGGGCGGCGCGTACGTGCCGCTGGACCTGGCCTATCCGGACGAACGGCTGGCGTACGTGCTCGCCGACGCCGCTCCGAAGGTCGTCCTCGTGGACGGGGCGGCACGGGAGCGACTCACTGAGCTGACGACCAGGGCGGGAGTGCCGGCCCGGGTGCTCACGCTGGACGGCGTGCTGTCGGTGCCCGGGCAGGAGGGCGAGCAGCCGCCGGACGGCCGGGATCGGGGGGAGTCGTCGGACGCGCGGTCGCTGTCGGACCTACGGGACAACGGGGTGCCGTCGGACACCGCCGCAGCCATAGCCGAAATCGACTGGAACGACCCGGCATACGTCATCTACACCTCGGGATCGACCGGCCAGCCCAAGGGGGTCGTGGTGCCGCACTCCAGTGTGGTGGCGCTGCTCGCCGGCACCCAGGGCGACATGGGGTTCGGCCCGGACGACGTGTGGGTGCAGTTCCACTCCTTCTCGTTCGACTTCGCGGTGTGGGAGCTGTGGGGCGCGCTGGCGTACGGCGGTGAGCTGCTGCTGCCCGAGTACGCGCTGACCCGCTCCCCGCTCGACTTCCACCGCCTGGTCCGCGAGCGCGGGGTGACCGTGCTGAACCAGACCCCGTCCGCCTTCTACCAGTTCGCCGAGGCCGACCGGCACGCCGGCCGGCCCGTCACGTCGCTGCGCCGGATCATCTTCGGCGGCGAGGCGCTCGATCTGGGACGGCTGCGCGGCTGGGTCGAGCGGTACGGCACCGCCTCGCCCGAGCTGGTCAACATGTACGGCATCACCGAGACCACGGTGCACGTCACCCACCGGGTCCTGACCGGCGACGACTTCACCGCGGGGGACGTCAGCCCGATCGGCGGCCCGATCCCCGGCCTGACCACCTACCTGCTCGACGACCGGCTCCGCCCGGTGCCGCCGGGCGGGGTGGGCGGCATCTACGTCGCGGGCGACCAGGTTTCGCTTGGTTACCTGGGCCGGCCGGGGCTGACCGCGAGCCGGTTCGTGGCCGACCCGTTCGCGGGTGACGGGTCCCGGATGTACCACACGGGTGACCTGGCCCGGCGGACGATCGACGGCGAGCTGGAGTTCGTCGGACGGGCCGACGACCAGGTGCAGCTCAAGGGCTTCCGCATCGAGCTGGGCGAGGTGGAGTCGGCGATCAGGGAACTGGACGGCGTCGTGGACGTGGCCGTCACCGTGGCGGCCGGCGGCGACCATCTGGTGGCGCATGTGGTGGGGCAGGTGTCCGGCGACCTCACCGGCCCGCTGTCGGCGAAGCTCCCCGCGCACATGGTCCCCGGCCGCGTGCTGCACGTGGACGCCCTCCCCCTGACGGTGAACGGCAAGCTGGACCGCACAGCCCTCACCGAACGCGCGTTCGCACATGACCGGCGCGCATCCACTCCCGGCCGCACCTCCTCCGCCCACGAGCGGCCCGTGCCCGCCGGGGACGGCGCACTCGCCGCGCTGGCCAAGGTCTTCGGGGAGGCGCTTTCTGGCGTTGACGCGGATGCCGACACCGATTTCTTCGTCGCCGGTGGGGACAGCATCATCGCCATCACCGTGGTCAACCGGGCCAGGGCGCTCGGGCTGCCGATCACGCCGCGCGACGTGTTCCTGCTCAGGACCCCGCGTGCGCTCGCCGCCCACGTGCGCACCCACGCCCCGCCGGTCACGGCACCCGTCCGTCACGAGGACGGCCCGCTGACGCCCACGCCGATCATCCTGCGTCAGCGGGAGCTGGGCGGCTCGCTGGCCAGGTTCGCCCAGGCCAGGACGCTGGTGGCGCCCGAGGGCATCCGATTCGAGGACGTCGAGCGCGCCGCGAACGCCGTCGTGGCCGCGCACCCGATGCTGCGGCTGCGGCTGCGCACCGAGCACGGCGTGTGGACCCTGCGCACCGACCCGCCCCACCCGATCACCGTCACCCGCCCGGAGGCAGTCACCGACCCGGCGGCCCTGGCGGACGAGCTGGCCGGGCGGCTCGATCCTGAGGCAGGGGAGGTGGTGGCGTTCGCGTGGCTGGTGGAGAGCCGGACGCTGGTGATCGTCGTGCACCACCTGGCCGTGGACGCGGTGTCCTGGCTGATCCTGCTGGACGACCTGGCCACCGCCCTGCGCGGCACGCCGCTCACCCCGCCGGCCACCTCGTACGCCGAGTACGCCGACGCCCTGGCCACGGGAGCCACCCAGGCCCAGGCGGTCGGCACCCTCGACCGCTGGATCACCGCACTCCAGGCGCCCCCGCTGCTATCCGAGGCGACAGATGAGCCAACAACTCTGTGTGAGACCACCGTGGAGCTCCCGCCCGAGCTGACCACCGCCGTGGCCCGCACCGCCCCCGCCGCGCTCGGTCTTGGGCTCACCGAGTTGCTGTGCGGCGCGCTGCGGGCCGCGTTGACGCGGGTCCAGCCCGCCCCCACCGATCTGGCGATCGAGCTGGAACGGCATGGCCGCGGCCCGGTGCTCGAACAGCACGACTACACGCGCACGGTCGGCTGGTTCACCTCCATCGCCCCTGTACGGCTCACGCCGCACACCGACCCCGTCGCCGCGGCGCGGGAGCTCGCCGAACGTCAGCCGGACGAAGCCGATCATGTCGCCTACGGCCGACTGAGGTACCTCAACCCGCAGACCGCCCCGCTGCTGACCGCCCGCCCGCAGGTGCTGTTCAACTACCTCGGCCGGGCCACCGAGTCCCAGGCGCTGCACATCGCCGGCGGCGACCAGGGCAGCCCGTACGCGGTCGAGGTCAACGCCTGGATCGACGCGGGCACCGGCACCCTGCGCGCCGCCTTCACCCTGGCCGACACCATCCCCGACGAGTTCACCGCGTACTGGCGGCAGGCCCTGGAGCAGGTCGCCGAGGCCGCCGTGACGGCCGAGCGGACGGCCCCGGTGACTCCGTTGCAGCGTGGCCTGTTCTTCCAGGCCCAGCTCGCGGGCTCGGCCGGTCACTACGTCGCGCAGAACTACTTCACCTTCGACCGGCGGCTCGACCCCGGCGCCCTGGCCGAGGCGATGGCGTACGTGATCGCCCGGCACCCGGTCGTGGGCGCCGGCTTCGTAACCCACGCGGCCGGGAACCCCGTCCAGGTGCTCGCGGCCGGTCGGCGCGTCGGCGTGCGGACGATCGCCCTGACGACGGACGCCGAGGTCGAGGCCCTGTGCGCGAGGGACCGCGACACCGGCTTCGACCCGGGCGAGCCACCGCTGATCCGGCTGACCGTGGTACGCCGGCCGGACGGCCGGGACGGCCTGCTGCTGAGCTACCACCTGCTGCTGTGGGACGGCTGGTCGCGGGAGATCGTGCTGCGCGACCTGTTCAACGCCTATGAGGCGGCCATCGCAGGCGAGCCACCGGCCCCGGTGCCGGCTCCGAGGTCGGCGGGCGAGTCGCTTGGCCCGGTGCCGGCCGCGCCGAGTTTCGAGGAGTATGCCCGCGCGCTCGACGCCAGGGATCCTGACCCGTCGCGGCGATTCTGGGCCGAGCATCTGGCCGGGCTGCCGGGCCCGACGCTCCTGGCCGGGCCGGCGCCGGTCCTCTCGGACGCCCTGCCGCGGGCGCTCGTGCACACGCTGTCCGCCGAGCAGTCCGACCTGCTCAGGGAGGCGGCCAGAACGCACGCCGTCACCCTGAACTCGCTGCTGACCGGCGCGTTCGGCCTGCTGCTCGGCGCGCATACCAGCCGCGGTGACGCCGTGTTCGGGGTGACCGTCTCCGGCCGCGAGGGCGCGGGGCTGGACGGCATCGTCGGCGTGCTGCTCAACACCGTGCCCATGTGGACGCGGCCCCGCCCGTACGAGGCGGTGGGCGAATACCTGTCGGGCGTGCAGGCGGCCAGGGTCGCCGCGATGGAGCACGAGCACCTGGGGCTGGGCGAGATCCAGCGGGCCGGCGGGCACGACACCCTGTTCGACAACCTGTTCGTGCTGCAGAACTTCCTGGACCTGGACGCGCTGGCCGCGATGAACGCCCGCCACGGCATCACCTCGGTCAAGGCGGACGACTCCACGCATTACCCGTTCACCTGGGTGATCACGCCGGGCGAGCGGTTCACGATCAAGCTGGAGTACCGCGACGACGACACGGAACGCGCCCGCGCCCTGCTCGACGACTATCTGCGCGTGCTCGGCGAGGTGGCCCGCGCGACCGGGCCCGTGGGCGGTCTGCCCGGGTTCGGACCGGAGCCTGAGCGGGCCCCGCGGACGGACGTCGGCACCGACACCGTGGTCGACCGGTTCGACCGGGCGGCGGAGCGCAGCCCAGGGCGGGTCGCACTCGTCGCCGACGGCAGGACGATGACGTTCGGGCAGCTCCAGGAGCGCAGCCGGGCCGTGGCGGGGGTGCTCGCCGCGCGCGGGCTCGGCCCGGACAGGACCGTGGGCCTGGCGATCCCGCGCTCGCTCGACTCGATCGTGGCGCTGTTCGCGGTGCTGCGCGTCGGGGCCGCGTACGTGCCGCTGGAGCTGGACCATCCGGACGAACGGATCGCCGCGATCGTCGCCGACGCCCGCCCGGACGTGATCCTCACCGTGAGCGCCGTCTCCCGCCGCCTCACCGGCGCGGCGGGCGGCGGCGAGCCGATCGAGCCGGACCGGCCCCAGCCGCGAGCCGACCTGATCGAGCCGGACCGGCCGCTGCCGCGGGCCGAACTTATCGAGCTGGACCGGCCGCTGCCGGAGGCCGAGCCGGTGGCGACGTTCGCGCCGGACGACCCCGACCGGCTGCGCCACCCGGCGTACGTCATCTACACCTCGGGCTCGACCGGCAGGCCCAAGGGCGTCGTCACCGAGTACGCCGGGCTGACGAACATGCTGATCAACCACCAGCGCCGCATCTTCGAGCCGGTGCTGGCCGAGCACGGGCACCGGATCTTCCGGATCGCGCACACCGTGTCGTTCGCGTTCGACATGTCGTGGGAGGAGCTCCTGTGGCTCGCCGACGGCCACGAGGTGCACATCTGCGACGAGGAGCTGCGCCGCGACGCGCCCCGGCTGGTCGAGTACTGCCTGCGGCACACGATCGACGTCGTCAACGTGACCCCCACCTACGCGCAGCAGCTGGTGGCCGAGGGGCTGCTCGACGACCCGGGACGACGGCCGCCGCTGGTGCTGCTGGGCGGCGAGGCGGTCACCCCGGGGCTGTGGCGGCGTCTCGACGAGACGGAGGGCACGGTCGGCTACAACCTGTACGGCCCGACCGAGTACACGATCAACACCCTCGGCGTCGGCACGTTCGAGTGCCAGGACCCGGTGGTGGGCGTGCCGATCGACAACACCGACGTGTACGTGCTGGACCCGTGGCTGCGCCCCGTGCCGGACGGCGTGCCCGGCGAGCTGTACGTGTCGGGCGTCGGCATCGCCCGCGGTTACCTCGGGCAGCCGGGTCAGACGGCGCACCGGTTCGTCGCGTGCCCGTACGGGGAGCCGGGCGAGCGCATGTACCGCACCGGCGACCTCGTGCTGCGGCGGCCGGACGGGAACCTCGCCTACCTGGGCCGCACCGACCAGCAGGTCAAGATCCGCGGCCATCGGGTCGAGCCGGGCGAGGTCGAGGCCGCCTTCGCCGCGCATCCCGCGGTACGGTTCGCCGCCGCGGTCGCCCAGCCGGACCCACAGGTGGACGGCGCGTACCGGCTGGCCGCCTACCTCGTGCTGGACGGCGCCGACCTGGCGCGGGTGGCCGCCGAGGTGGGGGCGGGGCTGCCGGACTTCCTGCGGCCCACCCACTACGCCGAGGTGGCCGCGATCCCCCTGACCGTGAACGGCAAGGCCGACGTCAAGGCCCTGCCGGAGGCCAAGCCGCTGGGCGCGCTGACCACGGCGGGCGAGCGGCGGCCGGCGACCGAGAACGAGATCCTGGTGTGCGAGTTCTTCGCCGAGGCCCTGGACCTGGATGATGACGAGGTGAGCGCGGTGAGCGACTTCCTGCCCCTCGGGGGACACTCCATGCTGGCGGTGCGGCTGGTCGGGCTGCTCCGCCGTGAGTACGGCCCCAGGATCACCATCCGTGACCTGTACGCCCTGCGTACCCCGGAAGCGATCGCCCGGCACCTCGATGACCACTCCTGACGAGATGACCACTCCCGACGAGATGACCGCACCGGACGAGATGGCCCCTGCCGACGAGACGACCGCACCGGACGAGACGACCGCACCGGACGGGACGGCCGCTCCTGACGCGCCGGCCCCGCGCGCGGGCATCCTGCGGACCACGCTGCGGCGCAACGTCGGCGCCATGGCGGGCGGCACCCTGCTCATGGGCCTCTACCAGGCCGGCGAGACCGCCTTCCCGATCGCGCTCGGCCTGATCGTCGAGCACACGATGCGCGAGCGCGACCTCGGCCGGCTCGGCCTGTCGATCGCGGCGCTGGCCGTGATCATCACCACGGTGTCGCTGTCGTGGCGGTTCGGGATGCGCGTCCTGCAGAAGGCGAACACGACCGAGGCCCACCGCTGGCGGGTACGGGTAGCGGCCGGCGCGCTCCAGCCGGTGGCCAGGGACACCGGCCTGAAGTCCGGCGAGGTGCTGACCATCGCGACCGAGGACGCCGACCAGACCGCCGACATCATCGAGGTGGTGCCGCTGCTGATCAGCTCCCTGGTCGCGGTGCTGATCACGGCGGTCGCGCTGGGCCTGGCCGACGTCCGGCTCGGCCTGCTGGTGATCGCGGGCACGATCGCGATCCTGTCGATCCTGAGCGTGATGTCGAAACGCATCGGCGCGAGCACCCGCGAGCAGCAGGCCAGGGTGGCGCGGGCGGGCGCGAAGGTCGCCGACCTGATCAGCGGCCTGCGCCCGTTGCACGGTTTCGGCGGCAACTACGCGGCGTTCCGGTCGTACCGGAGGGTCAGCACGGAGGCGAAGAGCCAGGCGATCACCGTGGCCAGGGTGAACGGCGCGTACGCCGGCGTCGCGCTGGCGCTCAACGCGGCCCTCGCCGCCGCGGTGACCCTGACGGCCGGCTGGCTCGCGTTCGAGGGCCGGATCGGCATCGGCGAGCTGGTCATGGCCGTCGGGCTGGCGCAGTTCATCATGGAGCCGCTCCGGCTCTTCTCGGAGATGCCGAAATACGTGATGATCGCGCGCGCGTCGGCCGAGCGGATGGCGCTCGTGCTGGCCGCGCGGCCGGTGATGACCCCGGGCACGGGGCGCCCGTCCGCCGGCGGCGACCTGGAGGTGGACGGCGTCCGGTACGGGTCCCTGCGCGAGCTGAAGTTCCACGTGGCCGCCGGCGAGTTCGTGGCGATCGCCGCCTACCAGGCGCAGGCGGCGGCCGACCTCGCGGCGGTCCTGGCCGTGCGCGTCCCGCCCGGTGCCTACGAGGGCGTGGTACGGGTCGGCGGGCAGGAGCTCGCCGACCTCCCGGTCGAAGGGATCAGGGAGCACCTGCTGGTCAACCCGTACGACGGAGAGATCTTCGCGGGCACGCTGCGCACGAACATCGACCCGTCCGGCACCGCGCGCCTGCTGCCAGAGGCGGTGGAGGCGTCCATGCTGACCGACGTCGTCGCCCTCCACCCCGAGGGGCTCGACCACGGCGTCCGCGACCGCGGCGCGAACCTGTCGGGCGGGCAGCGCCAGCGGCTGTCGCTGGCCCGCGCCCTGGCCGCCGACGCCGGCATCCTGGTCCTGCACGACCCGACGACGGCCGTCGACGCGGTCACCGAGCAGCTCATCGCGCGCAACCTCGCCCGGCTCCGCGCGAACCGCACCACCGTCGTGATCACCAGCAGTCCCGCCTTCCTCGACGCCGCCGACCGCGTCCTCGTCCTGGACGGCGGCGTCATCACCGCCGACGACACCCACCGCGGCCTGCTCGGCACGGACGCCGGCTACCGCCAGGCCGTGGCCCGCTGAGCCATACACAAAAGCCGCACACACGAAAAGAGCCGCCCTCCCCGTGCGGAGAGGGCGGCGGCCTGCCGGTCACGACTACACGTCAAGGCACCACATGGTCCCGTAGCCCGGCACGTAGCAGCGGTACCAGCCCTCGGGCGGCATCGCCTGCGCGGGGGCGCTGGTGATACCGACGGTGAGGGCAGCGGAGGCGACGACGAGGGCCAGGGCCGCGGCGCGGCGAACACGATTTCTCATGGACCTCATGCAACCGGGCCCGTCTTGTGGATCACTTGGGACCGGCTGGTACGGGCGCCGGGCGCCCGCCATACCTGGAACATACTCGCCCCGAACAGAATGCCGATCGGAGGTGCACGATGTTCCACACGACGTTCCAACTCTCAGGACGCATGGCGATCGTCGACGGCGGGGGCCGGGCGATCAACGTACGGGCCGCGAAGCAGCAGGCGATCCTCGCCGTTCTGCTGCTGCGGCCGGGCGGGGTGGTCAGCGTGGACCGGCTGATGACCGAGCTCTGGCCGGACGAGCTGCCCGCCACGGCGCGGGCGAGCCTGCAGACCTACGTCTACCGCCTGCGCCGCACCCTGGCGCCGCTGGCCGCGCACGGCGTCGAGCTGGCCACGCTCGGGAACGGCTACACCCTGACCGTCCCCGACCGGGCGGTGGACGTGCGGGCGTTCGAGCGGCGCTTCGCCCGCGGGTCGCAGGCGCTGGCCGCGGGCGAAGCGGCGGAGGCGGCCGGGCTGCTGCGGGAGGCGCTGGACCTGTGGCGCGGGCCGCTGGCGCCGGGGATCGAGGTCGAGACCGTCCTGTGCGAACGCCGCCGCCTGGACGCGGTGCACCTGACCGCGTCCGAGCTCTGGGTGGAGGCCGAACTACGGCTCGGCCTGCACAACTCCGTCATCCCGGAACTGGAGCGCCTCGTCGAGGCCCACCCGTTCCGCGAGTCCCTGTGGGAGCTGCTGCTGCGCGCCCTGGCCGGGCGTGGCCGCCGCGCCGAAGCGCTCGCCGCCTACCGGCGCGTGCGGGACATCCTCAGCACGGAGCTCGGCATCGAACCCGCCGACCGGCTCCGCCGGCGGCACCAGGCCATCCTCGAAGGCGCGTCGTTCTAGGGGGTCTGTCCCGAAGTCCCGAGGTTCCGAAGGGAGCGCTTCTGGCCGGCGCCTGCCAGAAGGCACTCCCCTCAGCTCCCTTTACTCACTCAGGCGCACTGCTTCCTGGTGTAGACGGAACAGTCCGTTCGCCAGCACTTGAAGACGGTGCAACAGATGCTGCCGGTACAGGTCGTGTTGACCACGACGCACCGCGCGGTGCAGGCGGCCTGCGCGTCGCCGGACGGCACGACGAAGGCGACGATCCGGTCCGCCAGGTCGGTGATGAGTTTCACCTTTCCCCCTTTCTCCAACGATCTACTCGCACAGAGTGACCGTCCGGTAGGTGCAGTCCGCGTTGTAGCACCGCATCTTGTAGCAACCGGTGTTCGGGTCGTAGCTGATCTGCACGCACCTCGGGGTGCACGCGGCGTCGGCCTTGACCGTGGGGATCAACCGGTCGATGAGCTTGTCCAGCATTCCTTCTTCACCTCCTCTCCCGTTCCAGGTCCGGTGGACGCGGCATCACGGTCAGGCACCTCGTGATAGCCGCGGGCTTGGAGGCGGAAGAGACGGGCGTAGACACCGTCCACCGCCATCAGGTCGTCGTGACCGCCCCGCTCGGCGACGACCCCGTCCTTCAGCACGACGATCAGGCCGGCGTCGCGCACGGTGTTCAGCCTGTGGGAGATAAGCAGGCTGGTCTGGCCCGCGCGGTGCCGCCGCATCCTGGCGTGCACGTCGGCCTCGGCCTCGGGGTCGAGGCCGGAGCTCGGCTCGTCGAGGATCATCAGGTCCCGTCCGTCGCGCAGGAAGGCCCGGGCCAGGGCGGTCCGCTGCCACTGGCCGCCGGAGAGCACGACGCCGGTGGCGGAGTCCGCTCGATCCTCTTCGCTGGTGAACATCCGGGTGAGCAGCGTGTCGTAGCCGCGCGGCAGGCCCGCCAGCAGTTCGTCCACCCCCGCCCTGCGCGCGGCGGCGCGGATCCGGCCGAGGTCCTCGCGGGCGCCGGCGTCGCCGACGCCGATGTTGTCGCGGGCGGAGAAGTCGTAGGCCATGTGGTCCTGGAAGACGCCGCTGATCCGTTCGCGCAGGTCCTCCGGCCGGACGTCGCGCAGGTCCGTGCCGTCCCAGAGGATCGCTCCCCTGGTCGGGTCGTAGAAGCGGCAGAGCAGCTTGACGAGCGTGCTCTTGCCCGCGCCGTTGAGGCCGACGAGCGCGACGGAGGCGCCGTACGGGAGGTACAGGTCGACGCCGCGCAGGATCCAGGGGTGCTCGTCGCTGTAGCGGAACCAGACGTCGCGCAGCTCGATCCCCCGGCGCAGCGGCGGCAGCGGCGCGGGGTCGGCCGGCGCGGGCAGATCGGGCTCGGCCCTGATCACCGCCACGTAGTGGCCGAAGAGCCGCAGGTTGTGGTCGGTCGTCGCGATGCCGTTCACCAGCGCGTCGAGCCCGCCCTGGACCGCGACGACGGCGACGGTGAACATCGAGACGTCCCCGACGGTGAGCGTGCCGGTACGGGCCGCGGCGATGGCCCAGACGAGCCCGCCCCCGGCCACCACGGCGGACAGCAGGGCGAGCGCCCCCTCGGCCGACAGCTCCTTCCGGTCCATCCGCCGCCGGCCCGCGTGTGCCGTGGCCAGCTCGGCCATGAGCCGGCCGCGCAGGAATCCGCCCGCGTTGAAGAGCCTGATCTCCTTGGCCGCCTCGATCGTGCTCAGCAGGGTGCTGTAGAAGAGCTGCCGCCGCTCGGCCGGGCCGATCTGCCACATCATCGCCGTACGCCGGCGCGACAGCTTCAGCTGCGCGACGAGGGCCGGCCCGGCCGCGCACAGCACGACCATCGTCATGACCGGGCTGATCACCAGCAGCGAGCCGACGAAGCCGATCACGGTCACGGCGGACCGGATCAGGCCGAAGGTCTCGGTGACGATGCCCTCCGCCCGCGCCGTGCCCTCCTGCGCCAGGCGCAGCCGGTCGAGGAAGCGCGGGTCCTCGAACGGCCGCAGCCCGGGGAAGCGGGCCGTGGCCGCGAACAGCCGGTCGGTCGTGGTGGCCGCCATGGCGCGGCCGATCTGGCCGCCGAGGTAGCGCGAGCAGTGCGGCAGGATCGCGGCGACGACGCCGGTGCCGGCCAGCCCCGCGGCGAGGCCGAGCAGCCCGGCCATGGTGGCCGAGCCGGTGAGGCCGTCGATGACCAGCTTGGTCAGCCAGGCCACCGCGACGGGCGCCACGGCCGTGCCCAGCAGGGTGAACCCGTACCCGATCATGGGAGCGGCGGCGGCGCTCCAGCCGGTGGCGAGGGCCTCGCGCGCGGCGGCGGTCAGGCGTACCCCGTCAGCGGTCATGCCGCCGCTTCCTTCAGCTTCCTGACGGTGACGGCGTGCAGGTCGGCGGCGTGGAAGTAGCCGTGCTCGCGGGAGTCGAAGCTGGCCTCGGTGTTGTCACCGATCAGCACGAACCTGCCGTCAGGGACGACGTCGTCGCCGACCACCCACCGCACCTGCGCGGGCACCGGATCGCCGGGGACGGCGGCGACGCGTTTGATCAGGTAGTGGCTGCCGGTCGGGCGCGGGCTCACGACGACCGCGATCTGCCCGTTACGCAGCTCCGCCAGGTCCGTGCGCCGGGACAGGAGCCGGTCCCCGTCGGTGAGCGTCGGGGCCATGCTGTCGCCGTGGACCCTGATCACCAGGTACGTCCTGCGCAGCCGTACGGCCAGGAGGGCCAGCCCCGCGACCCCGCCCGCGGCCATCAGCCAGGCCCGCCTCACGATGCCCCCGCCCCGGCGGGCAGGGTGTGCCCGCTGGTGACGACCGTGTCGCCGGCACCGATCGTGAGGACGGTCGGGAAGGCGTCGACCTTGAACGCCGTCTGGAGCGGCCCCTGCGGCAGCTCGGTGACGACGCGCGCCACCTCCGCGAGCAGGCCGATCTCGGCGGCGGTGTCCTCGCCCGGAGCGGCGACGACCACCGCGAGCACGTCGTCCGACGTGTCGCGCGCCCGCTCCGCGAAGAGCGGGAGCAGGTCCTCGCAGGGCCGGCAGCCGTGCGAGAAGAAGCCGATCAGCGCGGGTGCGCCGAGCAGCTCGTCGGAGATCGGCTCACCGCTCGTGGTCGTGGCGGCGAACGCCGGGATCCGCGTGCCGGGCGGCAGGCTCTCCGTCGTCATCGCCGGCGCCGCGCCCTGCCGGCGCAGCCGGCGGATCACGCCGACGGTCAGCAGCAGGTTCAGCCCGCACAGCAGAGCGACCAGCACGACCGCGGCGACCAGGTACTGCATCTCACCCTCCCCGATCCGTCCATCGACCACCCGGCGAACCCGCCGGACACAGATCGGGATATTTCACGACCCCGCTAGCCCGGCCCTCGCGCGCCGCTAGCCCGGCCTCCAGGAGGACGCGCGCAGGGCGGGCGAGGCGCAGGGCGGGCGAGAGGGAGACGACGCGCCTGAAGGTGATCGACTCGGCCGGGGTGGCGACGCATGATGGGCTCTATGAGCGATTTCGACCCCGCCGGCCTCCGCGTGATCGCCTTCGACATCTTCGGCACCACCTTCGACTGGTACACCGGCGTCGCCGACCAGGTCGCCCGGATCGCCGCCGAGCAGGGCGTCACGATTGACGGCGGCCGGTTCGCCGACGAATGGAGGAGCCGCTACGTCCCCTCCCTGCAGACCGTCAACCGCGGCGAGCGCGACTGGGCCTACCTCGACACGCTGCACCGCGAGTCGCTGGACGACCTGCTGGAGATCTACGGCGTGGCCGGGGCGTTCGACGAGGCCGCCCGCCGCCGCCTGGTGCACGTGTGGCACCGGCTGCCCGCCTGGCCGGACGCGGCCACGGGGCTGGCCCGCCTGCGCCGGCGGTACGTGCTGGCGGCGCTGTCGAACGGTGGATTCGCGCTGCTGACCCACCTGGTCAACCACTCGGGGCTGCCGTTCGACTGCGTCGTGTCGGCCGAGCTCGCCCGCGCGTACAAGCCGTTGCCCGCCCCCTATCTGACCGCCGCCGGCCTGCTCGACGTGCAGCCGGGCCAGGTCCTCATGACCGCGGCCCACGCCTGGGACCTCGACGGGGCGCGCGCGGCGGGGCTGCGTACCGCGTTCGTGGAGCGACCGCTGGAGAAGGGGCCGCACGGGACCCCCGACCGCGCCGCCGACACCACCAGCGACCTGTCCGTCACCGGCTTCGACGGCCTCGCCGACGCGCTCGGCTGCTGAAACCCTCGCATGGCAGCACGAAGGGCCGGTCGGCGGTGACCGGCCCTTCCGCTGATCGTCAGATGCCGCGGGTGTGGTAGGTGCAGGTCGGGTCGGAGGAGGCGCTCGTGTCGAAGAGGACCTTGAACCGCACGTATACCTTGTGTGCCTTAGGCCGGTTCACCGAGATGTTCCTGGTGCCCGTCCTGCCGCCCTGGTAGCTGAAGGCCTTGAAGACGATGTCCGGCTGGGCGTCCTGGACGAAGTAGAAGCGGACGGTGTTGTTGCTCCCGGTATTGGCGGTGGTCCGCCAGGACACCTGGTTGAAGACGTGCCGCGTGCTCGTGGTGATATAGCGGGCGCGGATCTCGATGCCGTGGTCGCCCTTGGAGCAGCGGGCGATGAGGTACTGGTCGGCGGAGGCCATGGCGGGCCCCGTGGCGGCCGCCGCGGTGATCGTCGTGGCCAGGCCCATGGCGGCGATGACGGCCGCGGCGCGCAGGATCTTCAAGGTTGCCCTCCCGTAGGTCGTGACGGTCATTCTCGGAAGGGGCGGTATGCCGGAGGTATGCAGGATCCGTACGTCATGCCATGACGCCGTACGGAAACGTCAATCCCCGCCTGCGTAGCTGGTCATATTAGGACAAGCATTCGCATAGGGAGCAGAAGTCCTGGATACCGTCAGCGTATGGCCGGGCTACGCTCTCCTCTCCGACGGCGGCGCCGCCCGTTCGTGAACTCCATCCGGGTGCGCTACACCATCGTGGTGGGCGTGCTGTTCACAGTGATCCTTTCGGGGGTCGGCGCTCTGATCTCATTCGGCATCCGCAACACCGTCGCGTCCGACCTCACCGAGGACATGCGCCTGACCATCGTCGACTGGGTCACCGAGATGCGGCCGGGCCACATCTCGCCGCCCAAGCCGACAGCCCGCGCGAAGTACCTCCAGCTCGTCGACTCCAAGGGCCGGGTGGTGGCCTCCAACGCCGCGGCGGCGGGCAAGCCGCCACTGAGCACGGCCCGCCCGTCCCCCGGCGACCGCCTCCTGGACGGCAAGGCGTGCCCACCGTGGGAGTCCGGCAGGTGCCTGCTGATCACGGTGCTGCGGATGGACGACGGCGCGGCCAGCACCCTCTTCGGCGGCGAGCCGCACTTCGTCTACGCGGGCACGACGGAGCCGCCCGCCCTGGCGATGCGTTACCTGGAGGCCGGCATCGTGGCGGCCGTCCTCTTCGCCTCCGCGACGGCCGCGTGGAGCACCTGGGTGGTGGTGGGCCGGACGCTGCAACCCGTACAGGCGATCAGCACGAAGATGCGCGCCGCCGCGGAAGGCGACCTGCACCTGCGCGTCCCCGAGCCGCCGGGCGACGACGAGATCGCCGAATTCGCCCGCACCTCCAACATCTACCTCGACCGGCTGGAGAAGGCGGTGAAGGCGCAGCGCCGGTTCGCGTCGATGGCCTCTCATGAGCTGAGGTCCCCGGTCGCCGCCCTGCGCACCCAGCTGGAGGAGGCGCTGCTGTATCCGGAGGACACCGACGCCCGGGTGGCCCTGCAGCGCACGTTGCGCAGCACGGAACGCCTGGAGGCGATCATCGACGACCTGCTCGCCTACACCCGGATCAAAGGCGCCCTGCCGGCCGCGTACGAGCCGCTCGACCTCGCCGACCTGGTGGAGTTCGAGATCGCGGCCCTGCCTCGCGACGGCGCCGAGGTCCTGCTGCGGGTGGTGGACCGCCCGATCGTGCTGGGCTCGCGGGTCCAGCTCGGCCGGGTACTGACCAACCTGCTGGCGAACGCGCGGCGGCACGCCAGGTCCCGCATCGACGTCACCGTCGAGCAGGACGGCGGGCATGCCGTGGTGAGCGTGCGCGACGACGGCGCGGGCATCGCCCCCGAGGATCGGGAGCGGGTCTTCGACGCCTTCGTCCGGCTGAGGGAGGCGCAGCGCCTGGATCCCGGGGGCACCGGGCTCGGCCTGGCCATCAGCAGGGAGACGTGCCACGCCCACGGCGGGTCGCTCATCGTGGCGGACGATCCGGACGGAACGCGGTTCGTCCTGCGCCTGCCGGTGCCGGCCCCCGCGGACGAATGCCCCGGCTGACGCACGCCCGGATCGGCCGGAAACCCGGCCGCGCGAGCCGGATTTGCACCGAGATGGCATCGGTTCAACCTTTTTGGTGAGGTATTAACTCGTCTCATGCCGTCGCCGGGGCCCGGCCTTCATCTCCCGCTACGGCCCGTGTGCTCGACTGGGCGCATGAGGGCTGGGCGAGACTGGTCGATCACCACGCGCATCACGGCGTTCGCGGGCGTGGTCGCGACGCTGCTGTCGGCACTGCTGGCCGTCTCGGTCATGCTCGCCATCCACAGGTACGTGACGCAGGACCACATCGGCGAGATAGCCGTGGACGGCGGCCGGGTGGCTCACGAGATCGAGCACGACGGCATCCGCCCGCAGATGACCGAAGAGGAGGGCCGCGAGCTGCAGGTGGTCGACGCCACGGGCAAGGTCGTCGCCTCGACCCCGCGGCTGCGCGGCGAACCGGCGATGGCCGACTTCAACCCCCTGCCCAAGGCCATGGCCAGCCGCGTCGTCTGCGGCGGCGTGTTCCCCCACGGCGACTGCATGCTCGTGGTCGCGCAGTCGGCCTACCACGCGGGACAGGACTGGGTCGTCTACAGCTCCGGCCACGTGGTCCCGGTCTACGTCGCCCCGTGGCTGGCCACCACCGTGTTCGGCGCCGCCGCGCTGATGGCCGCGGCGATCACGGGCCTCGGCCACCGGATCGTCACCGCCGCGCTCAGACCGGTGAACACCATCCGCGCGGAGCTCGACACGATCAGCGAGAGCTGCCCGCAGCGCCGGGTGCCGCTGCCGCCGACCCACGACGAGATCCACGACCTGGCCGAGAGCGTGAACCGGACCCTGGTCCGCCTGCACGCCGCGATGGCCCAGCAGCGCAACTTCACCTCCAATGCCTCGCACGAGCTGCGCACCCCCATCACGGCGATCCGCGCCGAGGTCGAGGACGCCCTGCTCGCGCCCGAGGAGACCACGGTGCGGAATCTGGGCGAGGCCGTGCTGGGCAGCGTGAACCGGATCGAGACGATCGTCGGCGACCTGCTGGCCATCGCCCGGCTGGAGGCGGCGCAGTCCGTCGACGGCGAGCCGGTCGACCTGGCCACGCTGGTGAGCGCGAAGTGCCGGGAGGTACCCGGCCGGCGCACGGCGTTCGACTGCGCGCTGGAGCCCGGCGTGGTGGTGACCGGTGATCCGGCGCACCTGACCCGGCTGCTCACCAACCTGATCGACAACGCCGAGCGGCACGCCGCCGGCATCGTCACCGTGCGCGTCTCGCACGAGCCGGCGACCGGGCGGGACACCGCGCACTTCCCGCTGGGCGTGGCGCTGCTGGAGGTGATCGACGACGGTCCCGGCATCGAACCGGACAAGCGCGAGCTCGTCTTCCAGCGCTTCGCCCGCCTGGACACCGCCCGCGACAGGAACACCGGCGGCACCGGGCTCGGGCTGGTGATGGCCCGCAAGATCGCCCAGGCGCACGGCGGGACCCTCCAGGTCGAGGACAGCACCGCCGGCGCCCGGTTCGTCCTGCGCCTGCCCCTGGCCGTCGCGCCGGTTACTGCAGCCCCGCCCGGACAGACGTGATGCGCTGGGTGTTGAAGCCGAGCCAGTGCATCCGGCCCACGTAACGGGCGTGCTCGACCTTGATGCAGCGGTCCATGACCACCGTCACGCCGCCTTCCACGGCGATCCGCGCGCCCTCCTCGTTGATCACGCCGAACTGGCACCACAGAGCGCCTGCCTTGATCGCCACGGCGTCTCGGGCGATCCCGGGCAGCGCGTCCGGCGCGCGGAAGACGTTCACCAGGTCCACCGGCTCGGGCACGTCGAGCAGGCTCGGATAGCTGGTCTCGCCGAGGATCTCCTTCTCGCGGGGGTTCACCGGGATCACCCGGTAGCCGTGCCGTTTGAGGTAGTAGCCGACGAAATAGCTGGCCCGCAGCTCGTTGCCCGACAGGCCGACGATCGCGATCGTCCGGGTGGAGTGGAGCACCCGCTGGATCGTCAGCGGGTCCTGGTAGCGAGCGAGATCGGTCATACCGTCTCCACCTTCTCCTCGATCGTCGCGGCGACGCGGGCGAAACCCTGGTCGAGATCCCAGATGAGGTCCTCGACGGACTCGGTGCCCACCGACAGCCGTACCGTACCGGGCCCGACGCCGGCCGCGCGCAGCTCGTCGTCGCCGAGCTGGCGGTGCGTGGTGCTGGCGGGATGGATGACCAGGCTCTTGGCGTCGCCGACGTTCGCCAGGTGCGACCAGATGGTCAGTCCGCCGATGAGGCCCTGGCCGCCGGCCCGGCCGCCGGCGCAGTCGAAGGAGAACACCGCGCCCGCGCCGAGCGGCAGGTACTTCTCCACCAGTGCCCGGTGCCTGCTGCCCGGCAGCCCGGGATAGGTCACGTTCGCGGCCAGCTCGTGCTCCTCCAGGAACGCCGCCACCGCGCGCGCGTTCGCGACGTGCCGGTCCATCCGCAGCGACAGCGTCTCCAGCCCCTGCAGGAACAGGAAGGCGTTGAACGGCGAGAGCGCCGCGCCCAGGTCGCGCAGGGTCTCGGCGCGCAGCTTCATCAGGTAGCCGTACGTGCCGAACGTCTCATGGAAGCGCAGGCCGTGGTAGGCGGGCGACGGATCCGCGACCACGGGGAAGCGCCCGTTGGACCAGTCGAACGTGCCCGCCTCGACCACGACGCCGCCGATGCTGGTGCCGTGGCCGCCGATGAACTTGGTCGCCGAGTGGATCACGATGTCGGCGCCCCACTCGATCGGGCGGCACAGGTAGGGCGTGGCGAACGTGTTGTCCACGATCAGCGGCAGCTCGTGCTCGTGCGCGATGGCCGCCACCGTCTCGATGTCGAGCACGTTGCCGCCCGGGTTGCCGATCGTCTCGCCGAAGAACGCCTTGGTGCTAGGGCGCACCGCCTGCCGCCACGCCCCGGGGTCGTCGGGATCGACCCAGGTCAGCTCCACGTTCATCTTGCGCAGCAGGTGCTTGAGCTGGTTGACCGTGCCGCCGTACAGGGCCGAGGAGGAGACGACGTGGTCGCCCGGCTCCAGCAGCGTGAAGAGCGCGGCCGCCTGCGCGGCGATGCCGCTGGCGAAGGCCACCGCGCCCGCGCCGCCTTCGAGGTTGGCCACCCGCTCCTCGAACACCGCGACGGTCGGGTTCATGATCCGCGAGTAGGTGTTGCCGTATTCCTGGAGGTTGAAGTAGGCCGCCGCGGACTCGGGGTCCTCGAACACGTAGCTGGTCGTCTGGAAGATCGGCACCGCGCGGGCGCCGGTGTTGGGGTCGGGTCGCTGCCCGGCGTGCAGCTGGCGGGTCTCGAACCCGAACGCGCGGGCCTGTTCCTGACGGGAGGGCTTGTCGGTCACGAACGTCTCTTCCTCGATCTCACCTGGGCCCGCCCTGGGCCAGGAACTCCTTGATGATGGGCGTCTGCCGCGCCTCTTCCAGCAGGAAGCAGTCGTGCCCGTACGGCGCCTCGATCACCTGGAACTCGACCGGCTTGCCGAGGCCGCCGAGCGCCTCGGCGATCTCGCTCGACGCGGCCGGCGGATAGAGCCAGTCGGAGCTGAACGCGATCAGCAGCGTCCGCGCCTTGACGCCTTCGAGCGCCCGCACGAGCGATCCGCCGCCGTGCTGCCGGGCCAGGTCGAAGTAGGTCAGCGCGCGCGAGGTGTAGAGGTAGGTGTTGGCGTCGAAGCGCTTGACGAACGAGTCGGCCTGGTGGCGCAGGTAGCTCTCCACCTCGAACTCCGGCTCGGTGATCGTGTAGCGGACGTCGTCGGCGAACTGCAGCCGCCGGCCGAACTTCTCCTCCAGCCCGGGCGCGGACAGATAGGTGATGTGGCCGACCATCCGCGCCAGGCCCATGCCGGCGTCGGGCGCGCTGCCGGTGCCGTGGTAGCTCCCGCCCTGCCAGGCCGGGTCGCGCATGATGGCGTCGCGGGCGATCGCGTTCCAGGCCACTCCCTGCGGATGGAGCGCGTGGGTGCTGGCGATCGGGATGATCGCGTCGACCTGGTCGGGGTACCGCACCGCCCATTCCAGCGCCTGCATCCCGCCGAGCGAGCCGCCGGCCACCGCCGCGAGCCGGTCGATGCCGAGGGCGTCCAGGAACGCGCGCTCGGTGCGGACCATGTCCGCGACCGTGATCACGGGGAAGTCCGCGCCGTACGGCCGGCCCGTCGCCGGGTCGGTCGACGACGGCCCCGTGGTGCCGCGGCAGCCGCCGAGCAGGTTGGTGGAGACGACGAAGTAGCGGTCGGTGTCGAACGCCTTGCCGGGACCGATCATGCCGTCCCACCAGCCGAGCCCCTTGCCGGCCGCGCCGTCGCGCTCCTCGGCGCCGAAGCCGTCGCGCGTGCTCTCCACGGGCGGCGCCTTCGCGAAGCCGGCCGCGTGGGCGTCACCGCTGAGCGCGTGGCACACCAGGATCACGTTGTCGCGCTGCGGGGAGAGAACGCCGTAGGTCTCGTACGCGACGCGGACCGGATGCAGCTCCCGGCCGCAGTCGAGGCGGACCGGCTCGGGCAGATCGAGATGGCGCGTCTCCACCGTGCCGACGGAGCCGGCCGCGAGCGTTGTGGCTGGCTGCGACATGGGGCTATGGTAGCCCGCCACGGGCAGTATATGGTCAAATACCTACCGGGAAAGTGGGAACGCAGGCGAAGGGGCGGGACATGACCACGGTCGCCAACGGAGTCAACGTACAGGCACTGCTGGACGCGCGCGAGGCGCTGAAGGGCGCGCCCGAGGCCGCCCAGTTCGTCTGGCGGGCCTCCTCGAAATGGCAGGACGGCGTCCACAGCACGACGCGGGTCAAGGAGTTCTTCGGGCTCGGGCAGGAGCAGGAGCACAAGAGCGAGGCGGTCTTCGACGCCGACCACCCCGAGGTCTTCGCGGCCCAGGACAACGGCATCACGCCGATCGAGTACCTCCTCATCGGCCTGGCCAGCTGCCTGACGGCGGGCGTGGCCTCCGTCGCGCAGAACCGCGGCATCCAGCTCCGCTCGGTCGAGGCGGCGCTCGAAGGCAAACACGACATCCGCGGCATCCTGGGCGTCGACAGCGACGTGCGCAACGGCTTCAACGACATCAAGGTGACCTTCACCATCGACGCGGACGCGTCCAGGCAGGACATCGAGGCGCTGGTGGCCCAGTCGCAGAAGCGCTCGGCCGTGTTCGACGCGCTCACGAACCCGACGGACGTCACCGTCGAAGTGGCCTGAGCTGCCTGAAACGTCCGAGTCGCCTGACCGTCCGAGTCGGGCTGATTTGTCCGAGTCGTCCTGAGGGAGCAGAGTCATCGAGTCCGTCACCACCGTCGTCATCGGCGCCGGGCACGCGGGACTGGCCGCGAGCCACTTCCTCACCCGGCGCTCGATCGACCACGTCGTGCTCGAACGCGGCGAGGTGGCGAACTCGTGGCGGCGTGAGCGCTGGGACTCCTTCCGGCTGCTCACGCCCAACTGGCAGAGCCGCCTGCCCGGCCACCGCTACGAAGGCTCTGACCCCGACGGGTACATGACGATGGCGGAGGTGACCGCGTTCATCGAGGGCTTCGCCGCCCGCTCGGGCGCGCCCGTCAGGACCGGCGCCGACGTCACCTCCGTGCGGCGGGCCGGCGACGGCTACCAGGTGACGACGGGCGGCGGCGAGTTCCGCTGCCGGTCGGTGGTCATCACCAGCGGCGCCTGCAACGTGCCCGTGGTGCCGCCGTTCGCCGGCGCGGTGCCCGGCTCCGTCGAGCAGCTGACGCCGTTCGACTATCGCGGTCCCGCGCAGCTCCGCGACGGCGGCGTGCTCGTCGTCGGGGCGTCCGCGACCGGCGTGCAACTGGCGGCCGAGCTGCGCCGCTCCGGCCGTCCGGTGACGCTCTCGGTGGGCGAGCACGTACGGCTGCCGCGCACCTACCGGGGGCGCGACGTGCTGTGGTGGATGGACGCCTCCGGCGTGTGGGACCAGCGCTTCGACGAGATCGACGACCTCACCAGGGCCAGGCGGCTGCCCTCGCCCCAGCTGATCGGCACGGACGAGCGGACCACGCTCGACCTCAACGCGCTCACCTCGATGGGGGTCGAGCTGGTGGGCCGCCTGGCCGCCGTGCGGGACGGCCGCGCGCTGTTCTCCGGCGGGCTGCGCAACGTGTTCTCCCTCGCGGACCTGAAGATGGAGCGCCTGCTGGACACGTTCGACGCGTGGGCGCGGGAGCACGGCCGGGACGGTGAGGTCGGGCCGCCCGAGCGCTTCGCCCCGACGCGGGCGCCTGAGCGGGCGCGGCTCCAGCTCGACCTGCGCGGCGGCGAGATCCGCACGATCGTGTGGGCGACCGGGTTCCGGCCCGACTACGGATGGCTGGACGTGCCCGTGGTGGACGAGAAGGGCCGGCTGCGGCACGAGGGCGGCGTGGTGGACAGCCCGGGGCTGTACGCGCTGGGGCTGCCGGTGCTGCGGCGGCGCAGGTCCACGTTCATCCACGGCATCGAGTCCGACGCCCGCGAGGTCATCGACCACCTCGCCACGGTGACACTCGCCTGACGCCCCGGCGTCTGAGGCGGACTGTGGCTCGCCGGGCTGACCGGCAGAGGGCTGACCGGCAGAGGGCTGACCGGCAGAGGGCTGACCGGCAGAGGGCTGACCGGCAGAGGGCTGACCGGCAGAGGGCTGACCGGTAGGGACTGATCGGCAGGGGCTGATCGGCAGGGGCTGAGCCCGTGGAACGTGCTCAGCCCCCCGATGTGTGCCGCTCAGTAGCGTTCGCTGAGGTTGAGGTTGATCTCGTTCAGCACCACGGTCGCCTTCGTCTGCCGTAGCAGGTCGCCGTCCTGGAGCGCCGACTGGGCGTACCCGGCGGCCTGGCCCACGCTCGTCAGGTCGAGCAGCGCGGCCGGGACCGAGACGATCCTGGTGGCCGCGTTGATCCGCCGGTCGGCCAGGTTGAGGTAGGTCGCCAGCAGTTCACCGCGCAGCAGCGGCAGCAGGAGCGCGGCCCTGACCTCGGCCTTGGACAGCGCGCCGTCGGGGGCCGAGCCGTCGGCGCCGTCGTAACGCTGGTCCGTGGCCTGCGTGCGGGCCAGCAGGTCAGGCGTCCAGTCGCTCTCGCGCAACTGCCAGACGAGCTTCGCGCGGGGGTCGCGGCCGGGCGGGCGTTCGGTGACCGTCGAGTCCGCCGTGGCGGTCACGTCCGGGTACGCGCAGCCGCCGGCGCCGCCGTACCGGAGCGTGGCCCGGGTGGTGACGACGGTGCCGCCGGTGGTCAGCAGGCTCGTGCGGGCGGTGTAGGTGACCGTCGCGGACGCGCCGGGCGCGACCGTGCCGGGCTTCCAGCGCAGGGTGGTACGGCCGTCGCCGTCCTTGACCACCTCAGCCGGTCTGGGTCCCGCGCCCTGGTCGAGCGCGGCGCTGTAGTAGACCTCGCGCGGCAGCGTGTCGGTCACGACGACGTCCGTGGCCGGCGCCGAGCCGGTGTTGCGGTACGTGAGGGTGTGGGTGACGGGGTCGCCCGCGTGCGCGCCGGGCGTGGCCGTCCTGGTCAGCGTCAGCACCGGCACGTGCACGGTCGTCTTCGCGGTGGCGGTGTCGTCGCCCAGCAGTTGCGCGGGCTCGGCCCCGCCGGAGGCGTCCTTGCCGGTGACCGTGGCGGTGTTGGTGAGCACGCCGCCGTCGGTGACCGTGCAGGGCACCTCGTAGGTGAAGGTCTGCTCGTCGGTCCGGCCGGCCGGCAGGTCGGGCAGGTCGCGGGTCACGACGGCGCCCCCGGGCGGCGTGTCGGTCAGCGAGACGGCGGTCGCGGTGCTGGGGCCCCTGTTGCCGACCTCGACCGTGTACGTGAGCCGGTCGCCGGGCACGGCCTCGGCCCGGTCGACGGTCTTGGTCACGTTCAGGTCGGCGGCCTGCTGGCGTTGCAGGTCGTGGGCGGTCAGCTCGGGCAGGTACGGGCCGTGCGAGCCTTCGGAGAAGTAGCGGCTGGAGGTGAAGTCGTAGACCAGCCGGTCCCAGTCGGGGCTGCTGCGCAGCGTTTCCCCGCCGGGCGACTCATGGCAGCCGTCGAAGACGGGGATGCGGTTGACGTTGACGTTCACCGAGCTTTCCCGCTTGGAGTCGACCAGCCAGTTGATCGGCTCGTCGGCCGGGTCGTGGAACCACTGGCTGTCGGTGCCGCCGCCCCAGATGACCCGGCGGCTGCCCGCGCCGTCCACGCCGGGATCCTTCGTCTCGCTCAGGTTGCTCTCCGCCAGCGTTTCCGGCTTGACGTCGACGGGCTGGAGGTCGAGCGGCCGGTCGGGATCGAGCTGCTGGTCGGCGGGCAGGCTCTTGGCGGTGGCGAACTGGCGCGAGTAGTTCATGATGCTGAAGTAGTTGGGCTTGCAGTTGACCGGGTCGGGCCGGCCGTCGTCGGTGCGCCCGCCGTGGCCCAGGCCGAAGGTGTGGCCGAGCTCGTGCAGCAGTGTGGCCTGGCGGACGGCGCCGATGCCGTTGTAGCGGGAGACGTCGATGTTGCGCGCGAAGCGGCCGACCGACACGACGAAGTCGTTGCCGCCCCTGTCGTCCAGCTCCGCCATGCCTGACGTGGTGTTGGGGTGCTGCTTCCCGTCGCGTCCTGTCACGGTCGCCGGGCTCAGGCCGTGGATGAAGATCCCGTACCGGAAGTGCAGCCGCTTGAACAGCAGGATCTGCTCACACAACGGGCTCGCGCGGTCGGCGGGGGTGCCGAAGTGGCCGTCCTCTCCGCCATGGGTGCACGACTTCGCCGGATCACCCCATTTCAGGTCGTCGAAGTCGTCGTACGCGCCCGCGTCGCGGCCATCGAACCGCAGCGTCTCCGCCCAGGTCAGCTCCTCGTCAGGGATCAGGTGCAGGGCCAGACCCCGGGCCTCGGTGATCGGGTTCTCGACCCGCGCGGCGTCGAACGCGCCCTCCACCGCGTCCAGGTCGGCCCGGCCAGGACCCTCGTCCTTCATCCAGTCGATCTCGACGAACAGGTCACGCCGTGTCGGGTCGGCGAACTGCTCAAGGTGCAGGTCGATGCTGCCGTCGCCGTTGAAGTCGAGGCCGCGGTGCTCGGCGTAGTCGGTGAAGCCGTCGCCGTCGCCGTCCTCGAACGAGTACGGCCGGACGTCGAAACAGACCTGCACCGGCGGCTGGTCCTCCTCGCCGTTGCCGAGCAGGCACTGGTTGGATGAGGTCAGGTCGCCGGACAGGCTGCCGTCCACCAGGTCCAGCTTGAACCGGCTGGTGGCGTCATCGGGGCGGGGCGTGCTGTCGGCCAGGTCGTCGCCGTTGAGGTCGGGGAAGACGTCCGCGTCCCAGATCTGCACCGAGATGTCCACCGAGGGCAGCGAGGTGGACACCTGCTGCGTCATCGTCCATCCCTCGGGGACGAAGACCTTCGTCCGGTCGTCGGGCGCCCTGGGCGTGGTGAAGGTCTGGGAGCCGATGCTGATCTTGGCGTAGAAGTCGGGGGCGCCTTTGCCGGCGTCCTCGAGTCCTTCATCCGTGCAGTGTTCGCACTCCACGGACATGATCCGCACGGTCACCGGCTGCGTGGCCGGTGCGCTCCGTGCGGGGGTGACCGGCAGCGCGAACAGGCCGGCCACGGCTAAGAGACAGGCGGTCAGCGCTCTTGTCCACATGTGGTTCCCCCTGCGCGAAAGGTGTGCTGTCGGGACGTTGCGACAGTCACGCTCCTCCGCGCGGGGGCGTCCGGCATGAGTAACCCCTACTCACCCTCCGCGCCGCAGGCCCGGGTGCGGAGATGGTGGGGGCCGCGCGACCGGAGATGGGCTAGCCGGTCGGGTCCGTGGGGGTGGCGGCGGTGTGGCGTTCGTAGTGGCGGGCGACCCGGGCCCGGTTGCCGCAGGATGGTTTGCACCATTCCTGCCGCCCGTGGCTCTTCACGAAGTAACGCACGCATCGGGGCGCGTTGCAGGCGCGCAGCCGCTCGCGTTCAGGACCGCTGAGGAAGTCGATGGTGGCCCGGGCCAGGGCCGCGACCAGGCGGACGCCGGCGTCGGGCTCGGCCGAGAACACCACCGTCCTGGGCGGCGCACCCTTGGGCCAGTCGAGGCGCGGGACCACGGCCTCGCGGGCGGCGGCCGCGTTGAGGCGAGCCAGCGCCTGCTCGACCGGCATCAGCCGGTGGGCGTCGGCCCGGCTCGGCGGCGCCGGGCTGACCGCGTGCGCGAACAACGCGCGTACCGCCCGGCGCAGCTCGATGATCTCGTTCCAGAGCCCGTCGTCCACCACGAACCGCGCCACGTCCACCTGGTCGCCCAGCGACTCGCCCTGCTGCCGGACCCAGCGGGTCGCGCCCACCGGGGTGTCCAGGTCGTCGGCGACACCGCCGTCGCCGTCGTGGCGGATCGTGCTCGCCAGCTCCAGCGCCGGCCAGCTCCCCATCTCGCCTCCTCCTGTTGCCCGCATCCTCCCCGTACCTTATCGTCACTAACGCCAAAACAGAATTAACCATTAGACGCCCTCGTAGGAGGCCCGCCCGATGACGTTGCTCCTGGCCCAGATCAGCGACCTGCACCTCGACGGCACCGAACGGGCGTCCCGGCGCGCCCGCCTGGTCATGGACTACCTGCGCGCGCTCCCCCGCCCGGTGGACGCCCTGCTGGTCACCGGCGACATCGCCGATCACGGCGCGGAGTCCGAGTACGAGGAGGCCGCCGAGCTCCTCGCCGCCCCCTTCCCTGTGCTGACCTGCCCCGGCAACCACGACGCCCGTCCGGCCTACCGCAAGGCACTGCTGGGCCGGCCGCCCGGCACGGGCCCCGTCAACGAGGTGCACCACCTGGCCGGGACCGCCGTCCTGATGTGCGACACCACGATCCCCGGCCGCGACGAGGGCCGCCTCGACCAGGAGACGCTCGCCTGGATGCGCGCCACCCTCGACGGCCTCGCCCCGGGCACGCCCGCTCTGATCGCCTTCCACCAACCGCCCGTCGTGCTGCACCACCCGCTGCCCGACGGCTGCCGGATGGAGTCGGCCGCCGAGCTGGCCGCGCTGCTCGACGAGCATCCCCAGGTCGCCGCCGTGCTCACCGGCCACGCCCACACCGCCGCCGCCTCCACGTTCGCCGGCCGGCCCCTGATCGTCGGCCCGGCCGTCACCTGGACCCTGCGGATGCCGTGGGAGGGCGACCGGCCCGACGACCGCGAGCAGCCGCCCGGCCTCGCCTTCCACGTCCTGGACGACGAACGCCGTCTCACCACGCACTTCCGCGTCGTGCTCCAGGCATGATCCGTCTGTACGCGGCCGCCGGGTTTCTCCTGGCGATCCTGCCCGTCATCGCCACGCCCGGCGCCAGCATGACCCTGCTCGTCCAGCACGTCACGACCGGCGGCCGGCGGCAGGCCGTGCCCGTGATCCTCGGGACCGCGACCGGCCTGTACGCCCACGCGACCCTGGCCGTGGCCGGTCTGTCGGCGCTGATCATGCACTCGGCGCAGGCGTTCACCGTGGTCAAGCTCGCCGGCGCGGCCTACCTCGTGGGGCTCGGCGTGTGGACCTGGCACACCGCCGCCCGCCCCCGGCCTCACCAGCCCGCCGGCCGGCCCGCGCCTCCCGAGTCCGCCGGCCCTCCGCCTCCCGCGTCCGCCGACCGGCCCGGACGGGCCCGGTCCGTCTACGTTCAGGCCGTGCTCGCGAATGTGCTCAACCCCAAGGCCGCCTCCATCTACCTCACCCTGGTGCCGCAGTTCGTCGTGCCCGGCTCTTCCGTCGCCGGGCAGATCCTCGGCCTGGCCACCGTCCACGCCGCGCTGATGGCGGTGTGGTTGCTCACCTGGACGGCGCTGCTGCACCGAGGAGCGCACCTCGTGCGCGAGGCGCGGTTCCGGCGGGTGGTCGGCAGGGTGAGCGCCGTGGTGCTCGTCGCCCTCGGCGTCAGGGCCGCCACGGCGTAGCCCGTAGGGGAGCGGAAAGGGGCGAGCCGCCGGAGGCCGCGGGGATGGCGGCGGCCTCCGGCGGCTGCGCCGGTCAGGCCGCCTTGGGCAGCATGCCGTTCGGGTCGAGGACGTACTTCTTGGCCGCGCCCTCGTCGAACTCGTGATACCCGCGCGGCGCCTCGTCCAGCCCGATCGCCGTGGCGTTGACCGCCTTGGCGATCTGTACCTTGTCGTGCAGGATCGCCTGCATGAGCCGGCGGTTGTAACGCATGACCGGGCACTGGCCGGTGGCGAAGCTGTGCGACTTGGCCCAGCCCAGACCGATGCGGATGGACAGCGAGCCGTGCTTGGCGGCCTCGTCGGAGGCGCCCGGGTCGCCCGTCACGTACAGGCCGGGGATGCCGAGCGCGCCGCCCGCCCTGGTGACGTCCATGAGCGTGTTGAGCACGGTGGCGGGACGCTCCACCTCCGCCTCGCGGCCGTGGCCGCGCGCCTCGAAGCCGACCGCGTCCACGGCGCAGTCCACCTCCGGCTCGCCGAGGATCTGCTCGATCTGGTCCCTCGGTTCGCCCGTGGCGACGTTGACGGTCTCGCAGCCGAAGCTGCGGGCCTGGTCCAGGCGTTCCTTGTTCAGGTCGCCGACGATGACGACGGCGGCCCCGAGCAGGTGCGCGGACGCGGCGGCGGCCAGGCCGACCGGTCCGGCGCCGGCGATGTAGACCGTGGATCCGGGGCCCACTCCCGCCGTCACGCAGCCGTGGAAGCCGGTCGGGAAGATGTCCGCGAGCATGGCCAGATCGAGGATCTTCTCCATCGCCTGGTCCCGGTCGGGGAACTTGAGCAGGTTCCAGTCGGCGTACGGGACGAGGACGTACTCGGCCTGCCCGCCGACCCAGCCGCCCATGTCGACGTAGCCGTACGCCGAGCCGGGCCGGTCGGGGTTGACGTTCTCGCAGATGCCGGTGTTGCCCTCCTTGCAGTTGCGGCAGCGTCCGCAGGCGATGTTGAACGGGACCGACACGAGGTCGCCCTTCTTGATGAACTCCACGCCCGGGCCCGTCTCCACGACCTCCCCGGTGATCTCATGACCGAGGACGAGGCCCTGGGGGGCGGTGGTGCGCCCGCGTACCATGTGCTGGTCGCTACCGCAGATGTTGGTGGCGACCGCCTTGAGTATCGCGGCGTGCGGCAGTTTGCGGCCGATGTTGGCCGGATTCACGCCGGGGCCGTCCTTCAGCTCGAATCCGGGATAGTCGATCTCGTGAACCTCGACCTTGCCTGGGCCTTCGTAGATGACTCCCTTGTTACCAGGCATGGTGCTCTCTCCCTCGCGTCGGAAGTGGTGGGGCATGCGCTCGTGATGGGGCATGCGTTCGCGGCACAGGCTCGCGGACCACCTCCTCCCCGGCAGGGGACGAAGACAACGATGGGCGTTTTGTCCTCTATATCTGAATATATCCCTAGAAGTCGGCGGGGCTCTGGGGGTGGCTGCGGGCGTACAAAGGGGCTTTGTCAGATCTTCACCGACTCGTGCATTCGGCGAGGTCGCGGCGGCGGGAAGGGTTCCGTGGGACGCCGGGAAGGCGCGGGAGGGGGTCGGCATGGGGATCAAGAAGAGTGTTCCGGACACCAGACTGGCGGCCGAGGCCACCGATTTCGTGCGGCAGGCCACGAGTGACCTGATCTATCACCATTCGCGCCGGGTCTACTTCTGGGGCGTCCTCCAGGGCCGCGAGCGCGACCTGAGCTTCGACCCCGAACTGCTGTACATCGCCGCCATGTTCCACGACCTGGGGCTGAACGAGGAGCACCGCGGCAGCGGGCGGCGCTTCGAGGTGGACGGCGCCGACGCCGCCCGCGGCTTCCTGCGCGAACGCGGCGTGCCCGAGGACAGCGTCCGGCGGGTGTGGACCGCGATCGCACTGCACACGACCCCCGGCATCCCCGAGTACATGGAGCCCGAGGTCGCCCTGGTCACCGCCGGAGTCGAGTACGACGTGCTCGGCCTCGGCTACTACGACCTCACCGACGAGCAGCGGGCCGAGGTCACCGCCCTGCATCCGCGACCGGGCTTCAAGCAGGCGATCCTGCGGGCGTTCACGGAGGGCATCGCGCCCAAACCGGAGACCACGTTCGGGAACGTGAAGGCCGATGTGCTCGAACGCTATGTGCCCGGCTTCCAGCGGGGGAACTTCGCCGACACGATCCTTGACTCACCCTGGCCGGAGTGAAGGCTGACATTTCGGCTATTCGGTAAATGAGGGGAAGTGTCCGGGGAGCTCACTAGGCTGCCTTGCCATGACCGGCACCACCCGCCACCGCCCCCTCGCCCGCCTCGCCATGGGACTCGCCTGTGTGCTGATGATCGCCGTGACGGCGGGTTGTGCCGCCGAGGACGATCCGAGCCGGGCCAAGGTCGGCTCCTGCCTCGAAGCTCAGGGCAAGGGCGGCAAGACCGTCCGGGACGACTTCCGCCTCGTTCCGTGCACCAGCCCGCGGGCCGCGTACAAGATGATCGAGAAGGACGACCGCTGCGGCGACGTCACCAACGGTTACGTGGAGGTCGGCACCCGCCGGTCGCGCACCCGCCTGTGCCTGACGCTGAACGCGAGCGAGGGCGA
The DNA here is from genome assembly GCF_035917475.1 of Nonomuraea fuscirosea. Taxonomy (NCBI): domain Bacteria; kingdom Bacillati; phylum Actinomycetota; class Actinomycetes; order Streptosporangiales; family Streptosporangiaceae; genus Nonomuraea; species Nonomuraea fuscirosea. The sequence goes on from NZ_CP109074.1 coordinate 8,664,228, forward strand.
CTGCTTCTATCAGGAGATCGGCTTCCCCACCGGCCGCGCGTCCAAGGTGAGCTGCGGCCCCGCCGCGACCTATCGGGTCACCAAAGTGTCGGACGGCACCGCCGACGCCTCGGTCTGCGGCAAGGACGTACCCAACTGGACCAAGACCCCTGACGTGCTGCCACGCGCCATCGTCTACCGCCACCCGCCCCTCACCCTCTGCGCCGACCGCCCCTGACCCGGCATCTCCCGACCTGGGCGGTCGACCCGGCCAAACCTCCGATTCCCGCCATAGACGACATGTGTGGTAAATCTCCGTAACCCCATTTGTCACGGAGGCCCCATGCGTACCCTGGCCGTTGCCGGGTTGACCACCTTGCTGCTCGGGTCCGGCGCCGTCGCCGCGCCCGAGAAGGACGGACCCGTCGAGCACCGGATCGCGGCCACCTACGCCGCCGGTGACGGCTACTGGACGCCCGAACGCATGCGCGCCGCCCGGCCGCTGACCGCCCCCGCCGGCTCGGCCAAGGCGGCGACCGGCCGCGCGACGACACTGGCGGCCGGCGACCCCGTGGAGATCGCGCCCGCGCCCGGCCCGGGACCCAAGCGCGCGAAGGGCCCGTCCCTCGCCCCCATGGCGGCCGCCCAGCAGACGTGGAAGTCCGGCGGCCTCATCGCCAAGACGGCCGGCAAGGTGTTCGGCACGGGCGGCAACGGCAAGGACTTCGTGGCCTCCGGCACCGTGGTGAACAGCACCGACGGGGACGTGATCGTGACCGTCGCGCACGCCATGATCGACGGTGACGGGCGCTGGAGCACCAACCTGGTCTTCGTGCCCGCCTATAAGGACGGGGCGGCGCCGTACGGGAAGTTCACCGCGCGCACCATGTACATCTGGTCCGGCTACTACAAGGACAACGCCCACCAGCCGCCGCTCGACTTCGGCATGCTGGTCGTCAACAAGGTGAAGAGCAAGACCCCCGTGCAGACCGTGGGCGGGCAGGGCCTCAGGTTCAACGTGACCACCGAGGGGACGTCCAACTTCCTGTTCGGCTACCCGAGCAACGGCAACGGCGGCAAGACCCTGCAGTACTGCAGCGGCGAGTCCGTCGACCCCTCCTACGGCATGAAGTACGCGATGCTCTGCGACATGGGCGGCGGCTCCAGCGGCGGGCCCTGGTTCCAGGAGTTCAACCGGACCACCGGCACCGGCTACGTGATCTCCGCCCACGCCCTGCGCAACACCACGACCAGCTACGGCGCCTACTTCGGCCCCGAAGCCCTGGCCACCTTCCGCGCCGCCGTCGCCGCCTGACCACCCTCCAGGCCGTCCGACGGCGCCGCCCTCCGGTCAGGGGTGGCCGATGATCAGGCGGAGCGAGCCGAGGAACTCGGGCTGGTCGCGCAGCCGGCCGTGGCGGTGGTCCCAGGCGCCGCTTTCCAGGTCGCGCCGCAGCTCTTCGACCGCGTGGGCCTCGGCCGCGTCGTCGACGAAGCCCCAGGCCGACTGCGAGGCGCGCACTCCCGGGTCGAGGAAGCGCTCGGGGCGGGCGTAGTACGCCTCGGTGAACCCGTCCACGCAGTCGATCGGGATCGCGACCGGCACCACGTCGGCCCGCCCGCCGACGAGGGAGGCGATCAGATCGATCGGCAGGTAGCGGCGGCGTTCCGCGGCGATCAGCTCGGGGGCGTACTCGGCCAGCCAGAGCAGGTCGAGCGCGTCGCCGTCGAAGGTCAGCAGGACGACGGGCCCACGGCTGACCCGGCGCAGCTCGCGCAGCCCCCGCTCGGTGTCGCTCCACTGGTGGACGGTGACGGTCGCCATGGCGGCGTCGAAGGCGTCGTCGTCGAAGGGCAGCCGTTCGGCGATCGCGTTCACGGCTGGGGCCAGGTGACGCGGGCGCTGGGCGCGCATCGCCGCCGACGGCTCGACCGCCACGACGTGACGATCCTCCGGCTCGTAGGACCCGGCGCCCGCGCCGACGTTGACGACGGTACGGGCCGGTCCGAGCGCGGCCTGGACGTGGGCGGCGATGCGCGGATCGGTACGCCGCTGCCGGGCGTAGCCGTGCCCGTGCCGGTCGTAGTCGAAGTCACCGGCGGGAGCGGGGCTGGCCATGAAACCTCCTGAAAGGCGCGAATCCTCCGGTAGTGATCCTTCCTCAAGCATCACATCCGTCGGCACAGATCCTCCAGCGGCGGCTCTTCCAAGAGGACCGCATCCATCAGCACGAAGCCCCGGCACCGGCCCTCCCGAGAGGGTCGCATCCGTCACACCGCCTCGGTCCCCGGGGCTCTCGGCTCAGGCGGGGTAGGCGTGGGTTTCCGTGGCCTTGACCGAGGCCCAGATCTGCTGGCCGGCGGTCAGGTCGAGGTCGGCGAGCGCGGCGGGGGTGATGTCGGCGAAGGCGGTGACGGGGCCGTCGAGGTGGACGCGGACGTTGTCGCCGTGCCGTTCGATCCCCCCGATGCGAGCCTGCCACAGGTTGCGCGGGCTGCCGTCCGGGCGGGTCCGGTACAGCGCCACGGCGGCGGGCGGGAAGGCGACGAACGCCGCCCCGTCGGTCGCGGGTTCGGAGGTGTGCAGCAGCAACTCCCCCACCTCGACCCGGCCCTCGCCGGCCACGCCGCGATACAGATTGAGCCCGACGAGCCGGGCCACGTAGTCGGTACGGGGCCGCCGGGCGACCTCGGCCGGGGCGCCCTGCTGGACGACGGCGCCGTGCTCGATGACGATCAGCCGGTCGGCCAGCACCATCGCGTCCAGCGGATCGTGGGTGACCAGGACGGTGACGCCGTCGAAGTCGGCCAGATGACGCCGCAACTGGGACCGGATCTCCAGCCGGGTGTGCGCGTCGAGGGCCGCCAGTGGCTCGTCCAGCAACAGCAGTTCTGGCCGTACGGCGAGCGCGCGGGCGAGCGCGACCCGCTGGGCCTGCCCGCCGGACAACTGCCGCGGCCTGGCCGCCGCGCGCTCGGACAGCCCGACCCGCTCCAGCAGCCCGGTGGCGGCGGCCCGGGCGTCGGCCTTGGACATCCCCTGGCAGCGCAGGCCGAAGGCGACGTTGTCCAGCGCGGACAGGTGCGGGAAAAGCAGGTAGTCCTGGAAGACCATGCCGATCGGACGGCTCTCGGCGGGCAGGGTGTGCAACGGCCTGCCGCGCAGGGTGACATGCCCACCGGACAACCGGGTCAGCCCGGCCAGGGCGCGCAGAGCGGTGGTCTTGCCCGCCCCGTTGGGGCCGAGCAGCGCCACCACCTCACCCGCCCGTACGTCGAGCGCCAGGTCGAGAGTGAAAGCGGCCCGCTCGACCACGAGCCGCGCCTCAAGGCTCACGGCGCGCTCACCTCCTCGATCGCTCAGGCTGGTCACGGCGCGCTCACCCATCGGTCGCGCAGGCTGGCCAGGATGGTGACGGAGACGGCCAGCAGCACGAGGCTGAGCACGATCGCCGCCTCCGGATCGGTCTCCAGGGCCAGGTAGACGGCCAGCGGCATCGTCCGGGTCGTACCGGGGAAGTTGCCGGCGAACGTGATCGTCGCCCCGAACTCGCCCAGCGCCCGCGCCCAGCACAACACCGCCCCCGCGACGACCCCCGGCATGACCATGGGCAGCGTCACCCGCCGGAACACCGTCCACCGCGAGGCCCCCAGCGTCGCGGCGGCCTCCTCGAACCGCCGGTCGGCGGCACGCAGCGCACCCTCCACGCTGATCACCAGGAACGGCATCGCCACGAACGCCTCCGCCACGACCACCCCCGCCGTGGTGAACGGCAGCGTGACCCCGAAACCGGCCTCAAGCCACTCCCCGACCAGCCCGCGCCGCCCCAGCACCAGCAGCAACGCGACACCCCCGACCACCGGCGGCAGCACCAGCGGCACGGTCACCAGAGCCCGCACCACCCGCCGTCCGGGAAACTCCACCCGGGCCAGCAGCCACGCCAGCGGCACCCCCAGCAACAGGCACAGGACGGTGGCGACGGTCGCGGTGATCAGCGACAGCCGCAACGCCTCCAGCACCTGCGGCTCGGTCAGCCGTGCCGGCAGTGTGGACCACGGCGCCCGGACCAGCAGCCCCACCAGCGGCAGCACCAGAAAGACCAGCCCCAGCACGGCAGGCACCACCAGCACCCACGGCAACCGCCCGGAGATCGAACGCCGCCCCGACCCGCCACGAAGCCCACCACGAGGCCGGTCATGGACGGGTGGCCGACGCCCGTCATCGGCTCCACCACCAGGTCCGTCCCGGAGCCCGTCACGGGGATCGTCAGGAGGCCCGGCCTCTGGTTCCGGTGGGGAACTGTTCATCAGCGGGCTTCGCAGCTCACCTCGGCGGGCGCGCTCCCCCGCGCCGGCTCCCCGCCCACGAACCCGCGCCCCCTCACAGCTGGCCGGCCATGCGGTCGCGGCCGGGGACCTCCACGACGACGTTGGTGGACTTGATCACGGCGACCGCCACCACGCCGGGCTCCAGGCCCAGCTCGTCGGCGGCCTGCCGGCTCATCAGCGACACCACCCGGAACGGCCCCGCGGCGATCTCCACCTGGGCCATCACCGCGTCGCGGATCACCTCGGTGACGATCCCGCGGAAGCGGTTACGCGCCGAGGAACGGCCGCCGTCGTCGTCGGCCCCGACCTGCGCGCGGGCGAAGGCGGCCAGGTCGGCGCCCTTCACCCGCCGGTGACCGTGCTCGTCCCGCTCGGCCCCGAGACGGCCCGCGTCGACCCAGCGGCGGACCGTGTCGGAGCTGACGCCGAGCAACGCCGCGGCCTCACTGATCCTGAACGTCGTCACAACCCCACACAGTACCCGCCGCACATGCCAGCCAGGAATCACCATCATGCCCGCAACAGCGGCACCGCGTCGGCAACAGCCATCGCATCTACGAGACCGCCGCCGACCGACGGCGCGGCCCGACCGATCACAGGCCGACCGATGGCGGGCCCCGGTCGGGTTACCAGGTCTTGCCGGCCTGCTCCCGGAGCGTGTGGTTGATCCGGTTGAAGAAGTTGGTCAGCGCGATGTCCAGGACGATAGCCGACAGCTGCCGCTCGTCGAAGTGCTCGGCGGCCGCGGCCCAGATCTCGTCGGTCACCCCCGGCGCCCCGTCCTGGATCCGGGTGGCCGCCTCGGCCAGGGCGAGCGCGGCCCGTTCCGCCTCGGTGAAGAAGGGCGTCTCGCGCCAGGCGACCACGCTGTGCAGCCGTTCGTCGCTCTCCCCCTGCTTCCTGGCCGCGGCGATCCCGGCGTGGACGCAGGGGGAGCAGCCGTTGATCTGGCTGGCCCGCAGGTGGACCAGCTCCAGCACGCGCGGGTCCACCCCGCCCGAATACATCGCCTTGTACAGGCCCTTGATGGCCGCCATGACGTCGGCGTCGGCCGGGCTCTGCATCCGTGCTTGCATGGTGTCGCTCCTCGGTTCCGGTTACCCGGGCCGGTCCTGGCCCGTCATCACCCATGACGGAGCGGTACGGAGAAAGGTAACGACATGTCCGACCACGGCCAGGCAGACCTGGTGACCGAGGCGTTCGAGGCGCAGCGTGAGCGGCTGCGCGCGGTCGCCTTCCGCATGCTGGGCTCGCACGCCGACGCCGAGGACGTGGTCCAGGAGGCCTGGCTGCGGCTGTCCCGGCAGGACGCGGCGGCCATCCACAACCTGGGCGGCTGGCTGACCACGGTGGTCGGCCGGATCAGCCTGGACGTCCTGCGCTCGCGCCAGAGGCGCCCCGAGGCGTCGTACGGTGACCGGCTGCCCGGCATCGTCGTCCTCGACGAGGAGGCGGAGCCCGAGGAGGAGGCGGTGCTGGCGGACTCGGTCGGGCTGGCGCTGCTCGTCGTCCTGCAGTCGCTCAAGCCGGGCGAGCGGCTGGCGTTCGTGTTGCACGACCTGTTCGCGGTGCCGTTCGACGAGATCGGCCGGATCCTCGGCAAGTCGGCCGACGCCGCCAAGATGCTGGCCAGCCGGGCCCGCGGGAAGGTGCGGGCGACCGAGCGGGAGCCGGTCTCGGGACGGGAGCAGCGGCAGGTGGTACGGGCCTTCCGCGCGGCCGTGCGGGACGGCGACTTCGAGGAGCTGCTGCGCGTGCTCGACCCCGAGGTGAAGCTGACCGTGGACACACCCGGCGGCGAGGTCGTGGTGCTCGGGGCCACCGAGATCGCGGGTCGGGCGCGGCTGTTCTCCGGCGCGGCGGCGCGGGAGCGGGAGGTGCTGGTGGGCGGCCTGCCGGGCTTCATGTCGTGGCGTGCCGACGGCACCCCGCTGTCGATCCTGTACTTCACCGTCACCGGCGACCGGATCACCGCCATCACGGCCCTGACCGACGCCACTCGCCTGACGGCGATGAACCTGTCCCCCTGAGCACCACGAAAATCATCCGGCACGTCACCAAGGGGACGAACAGGGCCTCTCCCGCTCGTTCTCCGAGATCTGCATCAGGGAGATCAGCGTCAGAGTGGCCGACGACTGGATCAGGGCGAAGAACGACTGCGCGGTGTTCACGTCCATCGCGGCCTACGGCGGCTCGCGCGGGGCGGGCGACCGGGAAGGCGCGCGGGCTGGCTAAGCTGCGCGCATGGCGCGGATTCTCCTCTTGCACTCGATGTACGGCCTGCGGCCCGCCGTCCACCAAGCGGCCGACCGGCTGCGGGCGGCCGGTCACACCGTGCACGTCCCCGACCTGTACGACGGCCGGGTCGTCGACACGCCCGAGGAGGGCATCGCGATCAAGGACGAGATCGGCCGGGACGAGCTGCTCAAGCGGGCGGTCGCCGCGGCGGCCCCGCTGTCGGCCGGCGGGCTGGTCTACGCGGGCTTCTCGCTCGGCGCGGCGATCGCGCAGAACCTGGCCCTGGGCGACGAGCAGTCGCGCGGCCTGCTGCTCATGCACGGCACGTCCGACATGGCCGAAGGGGTCTCCGCCGACGACCTGCCCGTGCAGCTGCACGTCGCCGACCCCGACACCTACGAGCCGGTCGACTGGCTGAACGCCTGGTACCTGCGGATGCGTCAGGCGCGGGCCGACGTGGAGGTCTTCCGCTACCCGGGCGCCGGCCACCTGTTCACCGACCCCGACCTGCCGGACCACGACCCCGAGGCCGCCGAGCGCGCCTGGGCCATCGCCCTGGACTTCCTCGCCGACCTGTGACCCTGTCTGTGACAACGGGCCGTTCCGAACAAGCCGGCCTGTGACGCCGAGCCACACAGAACGGGCCCGTCCGTGACAACGGGCCGGCCCCATGCAGGGCCGGCCCGGAGTCAGGGAGCGGGGACGATCAGGCGAGGTCGAACCGGTCGAGGTTCATGACCTTGTCCCACGCCACGACGAAGTCCGTGACGAACTTCTCCTTGGCGTCGTCGCTCGCGTACACCTCGGCCAGCGCGCGCAGCTCCGAGTTGGACCCGAAGACGAGGTCGGCCCGGGTGCCGGTCCACTTGACCTGGCCGGTGGCGGCGTCGCGGCCCTCGAACATGTTCTCGTCGCCGCCGACGCCCGACCACTCCGTGCCCAGGTCGAGCAGGTTGACGAAGAAGTCGTTCGTCAGCACGCCCGGGGTCTCGGTGAGGACGCCGTGCTGCGAGCCCTGGTAGTTGGCGCCCAGGACGCGCAGGCCGCCGATGAGGACGGTCAGCTCGGGAGCGCTGAGGGTCAGCAGGTTGGCCCGGTCGAGCAGCAGGTACTCGGCCGGCAGCCGGTTGCCCTTGCCCAGGTAGTTGCGGAAGCCGTCGGCGACCGGCTCGAGCGCGGCGAACGACTCGACGTCCGTCTGCTCCTGCGAGGCGTCCACGCGGCCCGGCCGGAAGGGCACCTCGATCTGGTAACCGGCGTCCTTGGCGGCCTTCTCGACGCCCGCGACACCGGCCAGCACGATCACGTCGGCCAGCGAGACCTGCTTGCCGCCGGTCTGCGCGCCGTTGAAGGACTTCTGGACGCCTTCGAGCGTGCCGAGCACCGTCGCGAGGCGGTCGGGCTCGTTGACCTCCCACGCGCTCTGCGGCTGCAGGCGGATGCGGGCGCCGTTGGCGCCGCCGCGCTTGTCGCTGCCGCGGAAGGAGGAGGCCGACGCCCACGCCGTGGAGACGAGCTGCGACACCGTCAGGCCCGAGGCCAGGATCTGGCCCTTGAGCGCGGCGACGTCGGCGGCGTCGATGAGCTCGTGCGTCACCTTGGGCAGCGGGTCCTGCCACAGCAGCACCTCGGCCGGGACCTCGGGGCCGAGGTAACGCTCGATCGGGCCCATGTCGCGGTGGGTCAGCTTGTACCACGCCTTGGCGAAGGCGTCCGCGAGCTCGTCGGGGTGCTCCAGCCAGCGCCGGGTGATCTGCTCGTAGATCGGGTCGTAGCGCATCGACAGGTCGGTGGTCAGCATCGTCGGCGCGTGCGTCTTCGCCGGGTCGTGCGCGTCGGGCACGGTGCCGGCGCCAGCGCCGTCCTTCGGCCGCCACTGGTTGGCGCCCGCGGGGCTCTGGAAAAGCTCCCACTCGTAGCCGTACAGGATCTCGAGGAAGCTGTTGTCCCAGGTGATCGGGGTGTTGGTCCAGATGCCCTCAAGGCCGCTGGTGATCGTGTCGCCGCCCTTGCCGGTGCCGAAGCTGTTCTTCCAGCCCAGGCCCTGCTGCTCGATGGAGGCGGCCTCGGGGTCGTCGCCGACGTTGTCGGACGGGCCCGCGCCGTGGGTCTTGCCGAAGGTGTGACCGCCGACGATCAGGGCGGCCGTCTCCTCGTCGTTCATCGCCATCCGGCGGAACGTCTCGCGGATGTCGCGGGCGGCGGCGATCGGGTCGGGGTTGCCGTTGGGGCCCTCGGGGTTGACGTAGATGAGGCCCATCTGGACCGCCCCGAGCGGGTTTTCCAGCTCGCGGTCACCGGTGTAGCGCTCGTCGCCGAGCCAGGTGGTCTCGGGACCCCAGTAGACGTCCTCCTCGGCCTCCCAGACGTCCTCGCGGCCGCCGGCGAAGCCGAAGGTCTGGAAGCCCATCGTCTCCAGGGCCACGTTGCCGGACAGCACGAGCAGGTCGGCCCAGGAGAGCTTCTTGCCGTACTTCTTCTTGATCGGCCACAGCAGGCGGCGGGCCTTGTCCAGGTTGGCGTTGTCCGGCCAGCTGTTGAGCGGGGCGAAGCGCTGCTGGCCGGCGCCGGCGCCGCCGCGGCCGTCGCTGATGCGGTACGTGCCCGCGCTGTGCCAGGCCATCCGGATGATGAACGGGCCGTAGTGGCCGAAGTCGGCCGGCCACCAGTCCTGCGAGGTGGTGAGCACCTCGGCGATGTCCCGCTTCACGGCCGCGAGGTCCAGGCTCTTGAACGCCGCGGCGTAGTCGAAGTCCTCGCCGAAGGGGTTGGCCACGGCGGGGTTCTTGGCCAGGATCTTGAGGTTGAGCCGCTCCGGCCACCACTGACGGTTGCCACCACCCTGCGTCGGGTGCGGGGCGCGCACGTGCGCGACCGGGCAGCCGCCTTCGCCCTCCGGCTGCGGGTCTGTGACGATCGCGTCATGGTTCTCGGACATGGGCATCCTTCCGGACTGTGGAGATCACGATTGCTCAGGAACTGATGTCGGTGGAACAGGCGGGGCACAGGCCCCAGTAGATGACCTCGGCCTCGTCGATGACGAAGCCGTGCTCGTCGGACGCGCTCAGGCAGGGCGCGTGGCCGACGGCGCAGTCGACGTCGGCCACGGCCCCGCAGGAGCGGCAGACGATGTGGTGGTGGTTGTCCCCGACCCGGCCTTCGTAGCGGGCCGGGCTGCCGGCCGGTTCGATGCGGCGGACGAGGCCAGCCGCCGTGAGGGCGTGCAGGGCCTCGTAGACGGCCTGCAGGGAGACATGGCCGACGCGTTCGCGCACTCCGTCGGCGATCGCCTCGACGCCGAGATGATCGCCTTCTCTGACGGTGTCGAGCAGTGCCACGCGGGCGGCCGTGATCCGCAGGCCCGCGCCGCGCAACTCCTCGGCGGTGGTCGGAGTGCTGGATGCGGTCATGCGGTCAAACCTACCGCCACAAACACGAACTGTACAAGATAATGAATCCTCCAAGTCTGGGGCCCGGATGGGTAACCGGCGGCGCGTCGCGCCCGTGCCCGTCAGGGCGCCGACGGCCGCGCGCCCGGCGTCCGTTCAGGGCGCGACGGCCGCGCGCACGGCGCGGTACAGGCTCGCGGCCCGGTCGTCGGGAACGCCCTCTCTGAGGCGGTTCATCACGTAGCCGAACGCGATCCCGCTCTCCTGGTCGGCGAACCCGATGGAGCCGCCCAGACCCCCGAACCCGAAGGCGGAGGGCGAGTACCAGTACGCGTCCGGCGTAGGCAGGCCGAACCCGGTGCCGATCCGCACGGGCACCCGCAGGATCCGGTCGATCCCGGCGGCCCGCTCCTCGACCGCGGCGGCCAGGCTGCCGGAGGTGAGGATGCGGTGGCCGTCCACCTCGCCGATGAGCGCCGCGTAGAAGCGGGCCAGGCCGCGGGCCGTGCAGATGCCGTTGGTCGCGGGCAGCTCGGCGGCCTGCTCGGCGGGGTCGTTGTGGTCCAGGGCCGGCTTGACGACGCCCATCGCGCGCGAGGTGAGCGAGGTGGGATCGGCGTAGACGGCCAGGATCTCGCGCATGGGCCCGGGGACGGCGTCGAGGTCGATGGCGCTGGGGTCGAAGGCGGCGGCCTCGGTGAGGATGCGGCTGACCCGGTGGTGCTCCGACTTGGGCAGGCCGATCCAGAAGTCGATGCCGAACGGCCCCGCGATCTCCTCGGCGAGGAACGTGCCGACGCTCCTGCCGCTGACCCGGCGCACGACCTCGCCGACGAGCCAGCCGTACGTCTGCCCGTGGTAGCCGTGCTCGGTCCCCGGCTCCCAGTACGGCCGCTGCGCGGCGAGCGCGTCCACCATGGGCTCCCAGGCGATGGCCTCGGCCGGGGTGATCGGCCGGTCGATCGCGGGCAACCCGGCCTGGTGGGTGAGCAGCCACCGCACCGGCAGCCGCTCCTTGCCCTGGGCCGCGAACTCGGGCCAGTAGCGGGCCACCGGCGCGTCGAGGTCGAGCTCGCCCCGCTGGGCCAGCAGCAGGGCGCAGGCCGCGGTGACGGCCTTGGTGGTGCTGTAGACGACCTGGAGGGTGTCGCGCTCCCACGGGCGCCCGGTCTCGGGATCGGCGATCCCGCCCCACAGGTCGACGACCTCGCGGCCGTGCACGTAGACGCTCACCGCCGCGCCGACGTCCTGGCCGGAGTCCAGGTTCGCGGCGAACGCCGCGCGCACCGCCTCGAATCCCGGTGCGATGTCCCCGCCGATCTCGGTCATGCCTCGTCTCCTCTCGTCGGTCCGCGGAGAAGGAGCGGTCAGCGGCGGAACTTCTCGACCAGCCAGGCGCACAGCTCCGGCTCGGTCATCTCAGGAAATTCCGCCGCGAACGTGGACAGCGCGCGCATCGCCTCGTCCCGGTCGAGACCGCGGGCCAGCGCGGCCTTGAGATAGTCCTGCCGGGCGGCCGTCGGACGTCCTCCGCCCGCGCCGCGCCCGGGCAGCCCCTCACGCCAGCGGGTGATCTCCGCCAGCCGATCGGCCCGCCAGCCGGGGGCGCCGTCCACCTCGACGTCGGGCGCGGGGAACGGGTGATCGGAGTCGCCGGGGAAGCGGGTGCGCCACTTGTGCACCGCGTGCCGGGTCACCCCCAGGGCCTCGGCCAGGCCGAGGATGCCGAGGTAGCGCTCGGTCATGGGTGCACCTGCTCGTCTGTCCGGCCTCCTTCGCGGATCTCCACTACTACCACGGACGGCGCCCTGCTCAGCGAGCGCCGGGGAAACATTGTCTCTATGCGAGACTAAGTTGGCAAGTACGGCTCCACGCCGTCGTACTCGATCAGGAGGTGGCGCGGCCCGCGCAGGACGGGGCTCGGCCGGTAGGGCGGCGGGTCGGTGACGAGCCTGGGGGCGCGCAGCCTGCGGACGAGCTCCGCCAGCATGATCTGCCCCTCCAGCCGGGCCAGCGGCGCGCCGAAGCAGTAGTGGACGCCGCCGCCGAAGCCCAGGTGCTCATTGGGGAGCCGGCACGGGTCGAAGCGGCCGGGGTCGCTCACGTGGGCCGGGTCGCGGCTGCCCGCCGCCAGCGCGAGCACGACGGGCGCGCCGGCCGGGATGGTGACGCCGGCGATCGTGATGTCGTCGAGGGCGACCCGCGAGGACAGGAAGTGCACCGGCGGCTCGTAACGCAGCAGCTCCTCGACGGCGGGGACGATGAGGCCGGGGTCGGCGCGCAGGCGTTCGAGCAGGTCGGGCCGGCGCAGGAAGGTGAGCATGCCGTTGGCGATGAGGTTGATCGTGGTCTCGTGCCCGGCGATGAGCAGCAGCACGGCGGTGGACACCACCTCCTGCGGCGTCATCCCGCCCTCCGGGCCCCGGTAGGTGACGAACCCGGACAGCAGGTCCTGCCCCGGCTGCCGCCCGTGCTCCTCGGCCAGACCGGCGAGGTAGCCGCGCAGCTCGTTCGCGACGGCCTGGCGTTCCCGCTCCCGCTCGGCGCGGCCCTCCTCGCCTGGTATCAGCGTCTCGACGAGTTTCTCCGTCCAGGCGTGGAAGCGCGGCTCGTCCTCCTCGGGCACGCCGAGCAGCCGGCAGATCATCGCGACCGGCAGCGGATAGGCGACCTCGTCCACGAGATCGACCCGGCCTCGGTCGGCGATGGCGTCGATCAGCCCGGTCGTGATCTCCAGCATCGCCGGCCGCAGCTCCTCCACCACACGGGGCGAGTGCGGCGGCCCGAAGTGACGCACGGCGAGGCGGCGCAGCCGGTCGTGCTCGGGCGGGTCGAGCCCGATGAACGAGGGATTCTGATCGAGCGCCTCGGCCGCGACGGCGAGGTTGCGGCGGTCGGAGCTGATCCGCGGGTCGTGCAGCAGCGCGACGATCTCGCGGTACGTGCTCACGACGTACGTGCCGTCCTCCTGGCGCACCACCGGCGTCTCGCGCAGCCGCTCGTAGAGCGGATAGGGGTCGGCGCGGCCGGAAGGGTCGAGGATCCGCTCGAAGAGGCTCTGCGATGACATGCTCTGCACTCCTGATCCGTTCAGCGCTGTGGCGGGTGCACCAGCGTGGCGCGGCGTTCGGCCGGGTCGTGGCCGGTCACCACGACGGTCGCCCCCGCCGTGGCGACCATCCTGTCCGGGACCTGGGCCGGCACCGGCCGGGGAGCCTCGCGCCGGTCGACGTGGCGGGTCACGGGCGGGAACGGCGCGGCCCGCTCGATCAGCCCCTGGTAGTACTCCAGCCACATGCCCTGGTCGAAGGTGACCGCCGCGGTGATCCGGCCCCGGTAGCCGTAGACGGCCACGAAGCGGCGCTCGTCAGTCGAGCCCTGCGCGACCACGAGCTCGTCGGCGAGAGTGGGCACGCCGACCGACTTGATGTTGACCCCGAACTGGGTGGACCAGAAGACCGGCACCGACAGGTGCGGCCAGCGGTGCGCCTGGTCGCTGACCATGTTGTGCGCGGCGATCTCGGCCTGGGCGACCGCGTTGCCCCAGTGCTCCAGCGTCATGAACTGGTACTGGTAGAGCGGGTGCGGGAAGCGGGCGATGTCGCCGGCCACGAAGATGTCGTCCGTGACCAGCCCGTTGGTGTCGACGGCGCGGCAGCCCGCGTCGCAGGCCACACCCCACACGCCGGCGGCCAGCCCCGAGCCGTGCAGCCACTCGACGTTGCGGATCGAGCCGAGCGCGACGACCGCCACGTCGGCCTCCACCGTGCTTCCGTCGGACAATCGGGCCCCGCGCAGCCGGCCGCCCGCGTCGCCTTCCAGCGCGGTGACGGTGGTGTCGCAGCGCAGGTCGACCCCGTGGTCGCGGTGCATCTGGGCCGCCACGCCGCCGATGACCGCGCCGAGCGCACTGACGAGCGGGGCGGGGCCGCGTTCGACGACCGTCACGGGCAGGTCCAGCTCGCGGCAGACGGAGGCGATCTCGCTGCCGGTGAAGCCCGCGCCGAGGACGAGCACCCGGCGCGGCCGGGCGGCCAGGGCCTGTCTCAGGCGGGCGGCGTCCTCCAGCGTGCGCAGCGTGTGCACGCCCTCCAGCGCCGCCTCGGCCTCGTTCGGCCAGGGGCGGGCGCGGGTGCCGGTGGCCAGCAGGACCCGGTCGAAGCCGATCTCGCGGCCGTCGGCCAGGTGGACACGCTTGCTCGCCACGTCCAGCCCCGTCGCCGGGGTGCCCGCGATCCACTCGGCCTCGACCTCACGCAGCCTGGGCAGCATGGTGTGGCCGGACGGCACCTGCCCGGTGAGCACCTGCTTGGACAGCGGCGGCCGGTCGTAGGGCTCGTGACTCTCGTCACCGATCACCGTCAGGGTGCCGGCGAAGCCCTCCCGCCGCAGCACGCCCGCGGCGCGCGCGCCGGCCAGCGAGGCTCCCACGATCACGATGTGACCATCGGTCATCTTCGCGGCCGGCGCCTCCTCGTACGACGGCCGCTCCGCCGACGACTGGCCGACCCGGCGCGTCTGTGTCCAGTCGAGGTGGATGGCCTGGACGGGGCAGGCGGCGGCCGCCCGCAGGATGTGCTCGCGCTGCTCGTCGGCGGGATCCAGGTCGTAGAGGAGCGCCTCGTCGCCCACGGTGAAGACGTCGGGCGCGAGGTAGGCGCACTGGCCGTATCCCTGGCAGCGCGTCAGGTCGACGATGACTCTCACAAGGCCACTCCCCCGTCGAGCGGGCACGTTCCCGCTGGTCGGCGGCGGGTCCCGGGCTGGGACCTACCCGTGACGCCGAGGGCCGTAGCCCGCCCCGCGCGATCCTGTCCTGCTCTTTGCCCGCCGGGTGCCGGCGCCTTGACAGCCGTTCATGTATCGATACAAACTTGCGTCGCCCGCATCGACGCACGAAGCACGCGAGGTAGTCCTGGATGAACGCCGTCCCCGCCGTCATCAACGTCGACGTCCCCGGTCCCGTGATCAACCGGCACCTGTACGGGCACTTCGCCGAGCACCTGGGCCGGTGCGTCTACGGCGGGTTCTACGTGGGCGAGGACAGTGACCTGCCGAACGAGGGCGGCCTGCGGCTGGACGTGGTCGACGCGCTGCGCGCCCTGAACATCCCCAACCTGCGCTGGCCCGGCGGCTGCTTCGCCGACGAATACCACTGGATGGACGGCGTCGGGCCCAAGGAGCGGCGCCCGATCATGGTCAACACCCACTGGGGCAACGTCGAGGAGAACAACCACTTCGGCACGCACGAGTTCATGGCCCTGTGCGAGCTGCTGGGGGCGGAGCCGTACATCAGCGGAAACGTCGGCTCGGGCACGGTCAGGGAGATGAGCGACTGGGTCGAATACCTCACCCGCGAGGGCGACTCGCCGATGGTGCGGCTGCGCAAGGAGAACGGGCGCGAGGAGCCGTGGCGGGTGCGCTTCTGGGGGCTCGGCAACGAGGCGTGGGGCTGCGGCGGCCACATGAGCGCCGCGCAGTACGCCGCCGAGGCGCGCAAGTTCGGCACCTACTGCCGCGACCACGGCGACAACCAGCTGTACCGGATCGCGGCGGGGGCCAACTCCTTCGACTACGCCTGGACCGAGACGCTGATGAAGCAGCTCGGCGAGCTGGGCTGCGCCTACCGCCCGGCGCCGTTCATGCAGGCGCTGTCGGTGCACTACTACACGCTCACGGGCACCTGGCAGGACAAGGGCCAGGCCACGGACTTCGGCACCGACGACCACTACCGCACGATGGTGCAGGCGGCCCGGGTGGACGAGCTGCTCACCGGCCACTCCAACGTGATGGACTGCTACGACCCGGGCCGGAACGTGGGCCTGGTGCTGGACGAGTGGGGCACCTGGTGGAACGTCGAGCCGGGCACCAACCCCGGCTTCCTCTACCAGCAGAACACGCTGCGCGACGCCCTCGTGGCCGGGCTGCACTTCGACGTCTTCCACCGCCACGCCGACCGCCTGGTCATGGCCAACATCGCCCAGACGGTGAACGTGCTCCAGGCCATGATCCTGACCGATCCTGAGTCGGGCGCGCTGGTGCTCACGCCCACGTACCACGTGTTCGAGATGAACAAGGGGCACCAGGACGCGGCCTCGCTGCGGGTGGACCTCCCCTCGGGGCTGCCCTCGCGCGAGGTCGGGGAGGACCGGCTGGCGACCGTCTCGCTGTCGGCCAGCCGCAAGGACGGCCGGATCCTCGTGTCGCTGTCGAACCTGGACGCGGACGAGGCGGCGGACGTGGAACTGGACCTGCGCGGCGGCTCCGTGACCGACGTCCGCGCCCGGATCCTCACCGCGGACCGGCTCCAGGACCACAACACCCCCGAGGCCCCGGCCACGGTCGCGCCGCGCCCGCACGATCAGGTCACGGCCACGGCGTCCGGCCTGCGGGTGCACCTGCCCGCCCGCTCCTTCGTCACCGTCGAGGGCAGCCTGGACGGCCGGTGAACGCGTCCCGGCCCCGCGCGGCCGCAGGCGACCAGTCCTAGGGCTGCTGGCGCAGGCCGAGGGCGTCGGCGGCGGTCTCCAGGGCGGCGAGGTGCTCGTCCACCGAGCGCAGCCCCGCCCGCATGGTGTTGACGGCCAGGTGCGTGGCCCCGGACGCCTCCCACCGGCGGGCCGTCTCGGCCAGCTCGTCCGGGTCGCCGCGCCAGCTCACGCGCCCCTCCATGCCGAGCGTGGCGGGGTCGCGGCCGGCCCGCGCGGCGGCCTGCTCGACCATGGCCTTGGCCTCGTCGAGCTCCTGGCCCGGTGACATCTGCGGGAACCAGCCGTCGGCCAGGCGCCCGGCCCTGCGGTAGGCGGCCGGCGACTGGCCGCCGATCCACACGGGGATCGGCCGCCGGACGGGCAGCGGCGCGATCCCGGCCCCGGTCACCCGGTGGAACTCGCCCTCGAACGTGACCGACTGCTCGGTCCACAGCCGGCGCATGAGCTCGATCTGCTCCTCGACGCGCCGGCCCCGGTTGCCGAAGTCCTCGCCGAGCGCTTCGTACTCGACCGGGTTCCAGCCGATCCCGACGCCCAGCCGGAACCGGCCGCCGGTCAGCAGGTCGACCTCGGCCGCCTGCTTGGCCGCGAGCACGGTCTGCCGCTGGGGCAGGATGACGATGCTGGTGACGAGTTCGAGCGAGGTCAGCGCGGCGAGGTAGCCGAACAGGACCATCGGCTCGTGGAACGTCGTGCGCACGTCGTAGGGCCCGTCCCAGCCCTCGTGCACCGCCGGGTCGGCGCCCACGACGTGGTCGAAGGCCATCACGTGCCGGTAGCCGAGCTCCTGGACCCGCTGCCCGTAGGCGCGCACGGCGCCCGCGTCGCCGCCGAGCTCTGTCTGGGGCAGGACGACACCGATCCGCATGGCGAGGACTCCCGTCGGGCGCGTGCTACTTCCCGATCATCATCACTCACCCGGCCCCGATCCTTCACGTACGACGCTCCGGCGGGAGACGACGGCGTACACCACGCTGACGATCACGAAGAACGGGACGCCCGCCCACCACGCCGGGCGCAGCGGCTCGATGAACAGCGTCGAGACGAGCACGGCGGCCAGGAAGAGCATCACCACCACCGAGGTGACGGGCGCGCCCCAGAGCCGGACCGGTGACGGCGCCAGCCCCTGGGCGGCGCGGGTGCGGCGGAAGGCGTGGTGGGTCACCAGGATGAGCAGCCACACGACCAGCGCCCCGAACACCGACACCCCGAACAGCGCCAGGTACGCCTCGCTCTCGCTGGCCGCCGAGACGATCGCGGCCAGCGCCAGGCCGAGCGCCGACAGCGCGAGCGCGTTGCGCGGCACGCCGGAGGCGCTGAGGCGTCCCGTCCAGGCGGGGGCGTACCGGTGGGAGGCCAGCGAGTGCATCATCCTGGTGGTCAGGTACAGGTTCGTGTTGGCACTGGAGAGCGCGGCGGTCAGGACCACGAAGTTCATGATCGTGGCCGCCGCCGGGACGCCGGCCGCCGAGAAGACGCGGACGAACGGGCTCTGGGTGACGTCGCCGCCCTGCGCGGTGGTGGTCCACGGCACCACGGTCAGCACGACCGCGATGGCCAGCACGTAGAACAGCGCCAGGCGGGTGACCATGCGGCGGGCGGCGCGCGGGATGTCGCGGGCGGGGTTCTCCGACTCGGCGGCGGTGACCGAGACGACCTCGGTGCCGATGTAGCTGAACAGCACGAACACCATGGCCAGGAACAGGCCGTTGATCCCGTTGGGCAGGAAGCCGTCGTGCGCGGTCAGGTTGGACACGCCGGTGGCCTGCGCGCCGGGCAGCCCGACGGTGATCAGGACCACGCCGAGCAGGATGAACACGACGATGGCCACCACCTTGATCATGGCGAACCAGTACTCGACCTCGCCGAACAGCTTGACCGCGGCGGCGTTCGTGATCAGCACGACGGCGGAGAAGACGGTGACCGGCAGCCACAGCGGCAGCGACGGCCACCAGAACTGCACGTAGATCCCGGCCGCGATGACCTCGCCGCCGATCGCGATGACCTGGATCGTCCAGTACGTCCAGCGGACCACGAACCCGGCCCACGGCCCCAGGTACCGGTGCGCGATGACCCCGAACGCGCCCGCCTCCGGATGCACCACGACCATCTCGGCCAGCGCCCAGCCGATCACCAGCGCCACGCCGGCGCAGATCACGTAGGCGACGATGGTGGCCGACCCCGCCTGCGAGATGGCCAGGCTGGAGCCGAGGAACAGCCCGGTGCCGATGGCGCCGCCCAGCCCGATCATGGTGAGCTGGCGGCCGGTCAGCCGGCGGCGCAGCCCGGTTTCGTTGTCCACGGAAGACCTCTCGGGGGGTGATCAGGTCCTGCGGCAGGCCCTGATGGCTTCGACGGCCGCGTCCACGTCGGAGCGGTCGTTGTAGTAGTGGAACGACAGCCGCAGCAGGTCGCCGCGCGGCGCGGTCCAGATGCGGCGCTCGGCCAGCCTGGCGGCCAGCGCGTTCGGGTCGGCGTCGGCGATGGCGACCTGCGGGCCGCGCGCCCCCGCCGGGCTGGCCACCCGCTCGCCGTCCGCGGTCAGCCGCTGTGCCAGCTCCTCGACCAGGGCCGACACGTGCTCCTGTACGGCGTGCGGGTCGACCCGTTCGATCAGGTCGAACCCGGCGTTGGCCGCGTACGCGGACGGGATGGGCGGGGTGCCGGTCTCGAAGCGGCGGGCGTCGGCGGGGAAGTCGAGCAGCCGGGGGTCGAAGGCGAACGGCTGCGTCCGGCCGAACCAGCCGGTCAGCTCGGGCTCGCGCTGCTGCTCCATGCCGCCCCTGACGTACAGGAAGGCGATGCCGGGCAGGCCGAGGAGGTATTTGAGCGACCCGGACGCCAGGTAGTCGCAGCCCAGCCGCTTGACGTCGATCGCGACGACGCCGGTGGCCTGGTAGGCGTCCACGAAGACGCGCGCGCCCCGGTCGTGCGCCACCCGTACGACGTCCTCGACGGGCAGGCGGGCGCCGTTGCGGTAGGTGTGCAGCGGCACGGAGACGAGGTTGACCCGCTCGTCGATGACCTGCTCGTACGCCTCGGCCGCGACGCTCTCGCCGGTGTCGGCGGCCACCCGCACCTCGGCGCCGCGCTGGCGCTGGGCCAGCCACACGTGCGCGATCGAGGGGAACTCCAGGTCGTTGGTGACGATGCCGGGGCGGCGGGACCAGTCGAGCGAGGCGGCGGCCTGGAAGGCGGCCTCGGACGCGCACGACAGCACGGCCACCTCGCCGGGTTCCGCGCCGATGAGCCGGGCGAAGCGTTCCCTGGCCTGGCCGACCTGCCCCATCCAGGTCTCCCACGGAGCGCCCTCGGCGCGCAGCGAGTGGCCGATCTCCTGGAGCGCGTAGGTCAGCCGCGACGACAGCGCGGCCTGGCTGCAGCTGGCCAGGTGCACGGAGTCGGCCAAGGAGGGGAACTCGGCCCGGAACTGGGAGGCGTTCAACATGCGCGACATTTCGGGCACACTATCGGGCGGCATTTAACCAGGTCAATGGTTGTTAAATGGTGTTAACACGGGCGATGAGGTTAACGCCGGATATGATCCCCCCGTGATGGGCGCCAGGATCCGGAAGCTCCGTACCGAACGGGGGCTGACCCTCGCGCAGCTCGCCGCGGCGGCGGGCGTGTCGAGCGGGCTGATCAGCCAGGTCGAGCGCGATCTGGCCGATCCGAGCCTGGAGACGCTCAGGAAGATCGCCAAGGTGCTGGACCTGCCGCTGTTCAGCCTGTTCCAGGAGCCGGACGCGGCCGTCGTCGCCGTGGTCCGGCAGGACAAGCGCATGCTGGTCAGATCCCCCACCGGCGGGGTCACCTACACCCGCGTCTCTCCCGGGCACGGACGGCTGGAGGTCCTGGAGGGCCGGCTGGAGCCCGGCGGGTCGTCGGCCGCCGAGCCGTGGTCGCACCCGTCCGAGGAGTGCGTGCTGGTGCTGCGGGGGCGGCTCGTCGTGGAGGTGTCGGGGGTCGAGCACGCGCTGGAGGAGGGCGACAGCTGCTACTTCGACTCCGCGCTGCCGCACCGCTACCTCAACCCGGGCGCGGAGCCGGTCGACTTCCTCATCACCGCGACCCCGCCGAGCTACTGAACCCTTTCCCGGCGGCGCGCGTACCTTCGTACATGCGTTGGAGAATGGCCTTGATCGCCCTGCTGGCACTGGTGGCGGCGGGCGCGTGCTCCGCCTCGGCGGACACCCAGGCCGGGTACAACCAGGCGGACGTTCAGTTCAACCAGCAGATGATCACCCACCACCGGCAGACGATCCAGCTGGCCGAGCTGGCGTCCGAGCGGGGCGGCGGCGACTACGTGCGCAAGCTGGCCAAGGAGATCATCCCCAAGGAGCAGGCCGACATCCAGAAGATGTCCGGCTGGCTCACGTCCTGGTCGGAGGCGGTCCCGGCCGAGGAGAAGACGGACGAGGGCGCCGAGCTGAAGGCGGGCGACGGGTTCGACCGGGGCTGGCTGACGCTGCTCAAGGGGCACCTCGAACACGGCGTGCACATGGCCAAGGAGATCCAGGGCACTGGTCAGCACACGGGGACGAAGCAACTGGCCGACCAGATCGTGACCAACCAGACCGAGGAACTGACCGCCATCGGCAAGCAACTGGCCATCTGAGGCTCGGGGCGACCCCGCCGCCGGCTGGGGCCACCCGCCTCCAGGTTCCCTAGGGGACATGGGCGGGGCGCGGGCGTGTCCCCGCTGCCCGGCCCGCGTCCGGTGGATACCGTGATGGTGTGGTTCCGGACTGACTGACGCGCCCGGGACCCGACTCTCCCTCCGCAGCTTGTCACCGAGCGACGGAGGGGAGCCCCGTGCGACGAGGTCCTGTGGTGGTCGTCGGGGCCGGCCTGGGCGGGCTGGCCGCGGCCGTGCGCCTGGCCGCCGCCGGGCGCGAGGTGGTCGTGGTCGAGGCCGGGCAGGAGCCCGGGGGCTGCTGCGGCACCGGGCGCGCAGGGGCGTACCGGTTCGACGTCGGGCCGTCCGTGCTGACGATGCCCGGCGTGCTCGCCGACGTCTTCGGCGCGGCCGGGGAGGAGCTACGGGACTGGGTGCCGCTGCGCCGCCTCGACCCCTCGTACCGGCTGATCTTCCACGACGGCTCGCGGCTGGACGTGCGGGCCGGGCGCGCGGAGATGACCGAGCAGGTGCGCGCGCTGTGCGGGCCCGCCGAGGCGGCCCGCTACGAGCACTACCGGCGGCTGCTCGACGAGCTGTTCGCGGTGGAGTGGCCGGCGTTCATCGACGCCGACATGACCAGGCTGCGCGCCCTGGCCAGGCCGGCGGCGCTGCTGCGGCTGGCCGCGCTGGGCGGCTTCCGCCGGCTCGACCGCCTGGCCGCGCGCCACCTGACCGACCCCCGGCTGATCAGGGCGCACACCTTCCAGTCCCTGTACGTGGGGCTGTCGCCGCATCGCGCGCTGGGCATCTACGCCGTCGTCGCGCACATGGACACCGTCGGCGGCGTGTACTTCCCCGAGCACGGCGGCATGCACGCCGTCCCGGTCGCGATGGCGGCACTGCTGGAGAAACTGGGCGCGGCCATCCGGTACGGCGTGCGCGCCCACCGCGTCGAGGCCGACGGCGACGGCGTCACCGGCGTGCTGCTGGAGGACGGCGAACGGCTGCCGGCCGCCCACGTGGTGGTGGCCTGCGACCGGATGGCGGCGCGGCGGCTGCTGCCCGGCCGGGCCGACGACTGGCGGCTGCGCCGTCCCCGCCACTCCCCCTCCTGCCTGGTGCTCCACCTCGGCCTCGAACGCGAGCCGCCCGGCCAGGCCCACCACACCGTGCACTTCGGCCGGACCTGGCGGGAGACGTTCGCCGCGCTGGACCGGGGCCGGCCGCAGCCCGACCCGAGCCTGCTGGTCACCTGCACGGACTCCGGCGGGCCCGCCACGCTCAGCGTCCTGGAACCGGCGCCCAACCTGCGCACCGCCGACTGGAGCCGCCTGCGCCCCGAACTGGAGGAACGGCTGCTCGCCCGTCTCGCCGACCTCGGTTACGGCGATCTGTCGGGTGCGCCCAGGCTGGTGCTGGACCCGCCCGCGTGGGCGGCCCGCGGCCACAGCGCCGGGACGCCGTTCGCGCTGGACCACCGCTTCACCCAGACGGCGTGGCTGCGGCCGTCCGGGGTCGCCCGGCGCGTTCCCGGCCTGCACTTCGCCGGCATGTACACCGCGCCGGGCGTGGGCGTGCCACCGGTCCTGATCTCCGGCCGCCTCGCCGCGGAACGCATCCTCGGAGAGTCGTCATGACGCGCACCACCGAACCGGCGCTCAGGCCGCGCACCACGGAACCGGCGCTAGGGGAGCTCCGATGACGCTGACCTCCGGCTACGAGCGCTGCCGGCGGCTGCACGCCCGATACGGCCGCTCCTACTACCTGGCCACCCGGCTGCTGCCCGGCTGGAAACGCCGCCACGTGCACGCCCTGTACGGTTTCGCCCGCTACGCCGACGAGATCGTCGACTCCTTCACCATGACCGGCGACCGGACCCGCGCGCTCGACCGCCTGTGGGCCGGGGTCGAGGCCGGGCTGTCGGGAGCCGAGGTCCGGGATCCGGTGCTACCGGCGTTCCTGCACACCGTGCGCTCGTTCGGCGTCGACCGCGACGACGTGCGCTCGTTCCTGACCTCGATGCGCGCCGACCTGTCGGTCACCCGGTACGCCACGTACGACGACCTGCTCGGCTACATGGCCGGCTCCGCCGCCGCCATCGGCACGATGATGCTGCCGCTGCTGGAGCCGGTGCCCGGGTGCGAGGAACGGGCCGGCGAGCCCGCCCGGCAGCTCGGCCTGGCCTTCCAGCTCACCAACTTCCTGCGCGACGTGGCCGAGGACTACGCGAGGGGCCGGATCTACCTGCCGCTGGAGGACCTGGCCAAGTTCGGCGTCGAGCCGGAGCACCTGGGAGCGCGGCGTACCGGCCGGGCCCTGCGGGACCTGCTCGCCTTCGAGGCCGACCGCGCCCACGCCCACTACCGCGCCGCCGCCGAGGGCGTCGAGCTGCTCGTCGCGTCGTCGCGGCCGTGCGTGAGCGCCGCCCTTCAGCTGTACGGCGGCATCCTCACCGAGATCGAGCGCCGCGACTTCGAGGTCCTGGCCGCCCGGGTACGACTACCGCACCACCGCAGAGCCGCCGTCTTCACCCGCCACCTCCTGGCCGCCACCGCAGCGGGCCGAGCCGAGCGCCGCGTCCGGGTGGAACTCCCGTGAGTGCCGCCTGGGGTTCGGCCGGGAGGTCTGCCGGGCCTGTGGTGCTGGACGCGATGGGCGGCGACCACGGGCCGGCCGAGGCGGTGGCGGGGGCGGTCGAGGCGCGGCGGGCGCACGGCGTGCCGGTCATCCTGGTCGGCGCGGAGGCGCAGCTGAGCAGGGAGCTGTGGCGGCACGGCGCGGAGAGCGAGATCGCCGTGGTGCACGCCCTGCACACCGTGCCGATGTCCGAACGGGGCGCCGCCGCGGCCGCCCTGGCCGGCTCCAGCCTCGCGGTGGGCTGTGACCTGGTACACCAGGGCGTGGGCGGCTCGTTCGTGTCCGCCGGGTCCACCGGGGCGGTGGTCACCTGCGCCGTACGCGGCCTCGGCCGGGCCGCCGGCGTGCTGCGGCCCGCGCTGGCCGTGGCGCTGCCGTCGCTGCGGGGCGGCGCCACGGTGCTGGTGGACGCGGGGGCGACGGCCGATCCCAGCCCCGCCATGATGGCGCAGTTCGCACAGCTGGGGGCCGGGTACGCGCGTTCCGTGCTCGGCCGGCCCGACCCGGCCGTGGGGCTGCTGTCCATCGGGTCGGAGCCGGGCAAGGGCAACCGGCTCACCTGCCAGGCCGAGGAACTGCTGGCCGCCCTGCCGCTGCGCTTCGCGGGCAACGTCGAGGGGCACGACGTGCTGTCCGGCCGGGTGGACGTGATCGTCACCGACGGCTTCACCGGCAACGTGGTGCTCAAGAACGTCGAGGGATGCGTGCGTACGGTGCTCGCGATGGTCGCCCGCGAGGGCGTCGCCGCACCCGAGCAACTCGCCGGAGTGGCCCGCCGCTACGACCCGGAGACCCACGGCGGCGCGGCCCTGCTCGGGCTACGCGGCACGGTCGTCGTCGCCCACGGCTCATCCCGCGCGGCCACCATCGCCAGGGCCTGCGTGGTGGCCCACACCCTCTCCGGAGCAGCACCCGACATCAAGGCACCGACCCCATGACCACCCGCTCAGCACGAGGGGCCGGGGCCGCCGTGCCGGTCACGTGGGGAGTCGGTGCCGTGGTGCGGCGGCGTGCGCAGAGGGTCGGTGCCGTTCCAGGTGCCTTCGCTGGCGTACGGGACGAAGCGGGCGAACAGCTCTTCGGCGTACCAGTCGTGGGAGCGTACGCGCTCGACGACCCGTTGGTGCGCCGCGCCCCGGTAGGCGAAGCGGCGCATCGCGTCCTGGTCGCGCCACAACGAGAACGTGGCCTGCCGGGCCAGCGGCCACTCCCCCATCCCGATCGAGGCCAGACACCCGTCCTGCCGCCGCAGCGACTCGTCCACAGGCGGCACCGACCGATAGAACGCGACCAGCCGCCGCACCCGAATCGACGCCCGGGTGAGCACCGCCACCGGCCCGCCCCGTGCACCCACCACACCGCCGCCCGCGGCCACCTGGGCACCACGCGAGTCACCGGACGGGCCCGCCGGAGGGCCGGGCGGGTCGGCGAAGGGGGTTCGGCCTGTCCAGGTGCCGCGCGAGGACAGCGGAGCCAGTCGTACCTGCCAGATCTCCGACGCCTCGGTGCGCCAGCGGGCCGCGATCGGCGACGAGTGCAGGAACGCCTCCAGGTCGCCGGCCGAGCGCCAGACCGCGAACAGCGCCCAGCGGCGCAGGTCGGCCCCGAGCGACATCGAGCGTCCTCTCCCCGTGCCGAGCAGCCGCCAGAACAGCAGCCCCCCGCAGTCACGCAGCAGCGGCCGGTCGAAGGCCATGTGGCGCATCGCGCTCGCGGTGTCGTACCGGACGAGGTGGAACGACGCGATGGTTGAGGCGGGAGCCGGGGCGGCGCTTGAGTGGGCGGTGGCGGTCATCGCCGGCTACCTGCTCGGGTCGGTGCCGGTCGCGGTGCTGGTGGGCCGCGTCCACGGCGTCGACCCTCGGGACGTCGGAGATCGCAACCCCGGGTACTGGAACGTCAAGGAGCGGCTCGGCCGGCGGGCGGCGGTGCCGGTGTTCGCCGGCGACATGCTCAAGGGCACGCTGGCCGCCCTGCTGGCGTTGCTGGTCAGCGGCGCGCACACCTCCGTGTCCGGCACGGTCTCGGGTGCGAGCGCGGCGCCTGTGTACCTGGCGGTGGCGGCGGCGATGGCCGGGCACGCCTGGCCGGTGTTCGCCGGGTTCAGGGGCGGGCGGTCGGTGCTCACGTTCGCCGGCGGGATCGCGGTCATCTGCCCGCCCGCGTTCGGCCTGGCGGTGGCGGCGCTGGTGGTGACGGCGCTGGCGACGCGCTCGTTCGCGGTGGGGGCCCGGGTGGCGGTGTTCGCCATCCCCGTGCTGCAGTGGCCGTTCGCCCCAGCGGAACTGGTCGCGGCCACCGGCGGCCTGATGTGCCTCATCGGACTACGCTTCGTCCTCGCCACCCGCCGCCACTGACCGCTACGTCCGCACGATCCCCAGGCGACTGGACGGGCCCAGATCGCGGGTACGTACGGTCTCCGGTTGACCCCACAAGACCGGAACGCGGGTCCATACGATCCCCAAGCGACCCGACAGGGCCGGATCGGGGGTACGTGCGGCCGCGCCAAGTTCGTGCGGGGCGGAGGGTGGCGTGGGTCAGGCGGGCGGCGACCGCGGGGTCGAGGAGCGGTGACAGCAGCAGTTCGGCCCCCGGCCCCCGATAGCTGCCGCGCAGCGCGCCGGCCACCAGTAGACGCACGGCCAGCAGCGCCAGGTCCAGCCCCGACGGCCGCCCGGACGCCAGCCGCAGCACCGGCAGGGCGCCCGTCAGCCAGATCACGGCCAGATCGCCCGCCTGACATCCAGGGCCGGTCACGTCGCCCAGTGACAGTGAGCGGCCCCACTCGCGCCACAGTTCGCCCGCCGAGTCGTGCATGTCGACCTGCAGCAGGTCCGCCGCGTCCAGGAAGCCCACCTTCCAGCCTCGCCCGGCCAGGTGGCGGGCCAGCGCGACGTCATCGGTCATCCGGTCGCGCACCCGTGCGAACCCGTCCGCCTCCACCATCCGCGCCCGCCGGAAGGCGAGGCACTGGCCGTTGGCGATCGTGCGGTGGGGCGAGGGCGCCGTCGGCGGGCCGATCGGACCGAACCGGTAGACCAGGCCGGCCAGCATGGAGGCGTGCAGCGCTCGTTCGAAGCGGCCGTCGCAGCGGAAGCGGGGGCCGGCGCTCACCAGGTCGTACTGGTCCAGGGCCCGCGTCAGCGCCCCGAACAGGCCGGGCCCGGGTCGGGTGTCGGCGTCGAGTGTGACCACCACCGCGCCACGCGCGGCCGCCACGCCCTGGCGCAGGGCCCACTGCTTGCCGATCCATCCGGGCGGCAGCGGTGCCGACGTGACGACCTTGGCTCCGAGCCGCGCCGCCACATCCGCCGTACCGTCGCTGGAGCCGTCGTCGACCACGATCACCTCGCTGACCCCGGGGTCGGCCAGCACGGCCCGAAGGCACGGCCCGATCCTGGCGGCCTCGTCACGAGCCGGGATCACCACGGACACCTCATCGCCGGTCGGCGGGCACGCTCGGAGCGGCGGCAGCCTCCGTCGCCCGCGCGCCAGCCGCGCGACCACGACAACACCGGCCACGGCCTGAGCCACACTGAGCGCCCTCACCGGCCACCCCGCTCGACGTCCGATGGCGGCGAGGCTGCCACGACGTCGGAAACACCACGCGAAGACGGCAAATCCGGCGCGGCGTCGCCCGAACTCCGCGCGGAAAGCCGGCGCGGCGCAGTGTCGCCCGAACCTCTTGACGAGGTCCGGTCAGAAGCGGTGGGTGGGAAGTCGTGGGCGATGAGGCGCGCGACGATGCGGGCGCCCAGGACCACCATCGGCAGGCCGCCGCCCGGGTGGGCCGAGCCGCCCACCACGTACAGCCCGCGTCGAGGCCCCCTGTTTCCCGGGCGCAGGAACGACGAGAGCCTGCCCCGGTAGGCGCTGCCGTAGATCGCGCCGCCCCAGGCGCCGTAGCGGTCGCGCAGGTCGGCGGGGGTGAGGACGTCCACGAAGCGCAGCCGTCCCGACAGGTCGTGCCCGCGCTCGGCCAGCCGTTCCAGCACCAGATCCCGGTACGCGGCCACCCCCATCGGCCACCGCACCGGGTCGCGGGCCGGCACGTTGACCAGCATCGTCCAGTTCTCGGCCCCTTCGGGCGCCTGTGTGGCGTCGTCCACTGCCGAGCAGCCGAGGTAGATCGTCGGGTCGGCGGGCGGCCGCCGGTGCTCGAAGAGGTCGGCGAACTCGCGCTCGTAGTCGCCGGAGAACAGCACGGAATGGTGCGCCAGGCCGGGCGTCCTGCCCTCGACCCCGGCCATCAGCAGGAACGCCGACGACGAGGGGCCGAGCCGGGCGATCCTGCGCAGCCGCCGCCGGTCGGGCAGGAGGTGGCCGTACAAAGCGGCGGCGTCGGTGTTGGCCACCACGACGTCGCAGGGCACGGCGCGCCCGCCCGCCGGCCGGACACCGGTGACGCGGGAGCCGTCGCAGATGACGGCGGCGATCGGGGTGGACAGATGGAGCCGCACGCCGGCCGCCCTCAGCAGCAGCGTCAGGTCCTCGGCCAGCCGCGGCAGGCCGCCCGGCGCGTACCAGACGCCCTGCCCGTGCTCCAGGGCCGGGACGCAGCCGAGCGCGGCCGGCGCCCGGTACGGGTCGGAGCCGGCGTAGGTGGCGTAGCGGCCGACGTACTGGCGCAGGCGCGGGTCGCGGAAGAAGCGGCGGGCCAGCCCGTCGAGGGTACGGGCGGGCGCCACAGCAAGCAGGTCCGAGAGCCGGGCCTGACCGGGCGGGCCGAGCAGGGGGCCGGCGAAGGCGGTCCGGCCGGCCGCGCGCAGGCAGCCGCGGGCCCAGTCGTGGAAGGCGTGCCAGGCGGCGCCCTCGCCGGGGGCCAGCCGGTCCACCGCGGCGGCCATCTCGGCCGGGTCGCGCCGGGCGTCCAGCTCCGTGCCGTCGGCGAACCGGTAGCGGCACAGCGGCTCGGGTTCGATCAGCTCGCGGCGCAGCCCCAGCTCCCTGAACAGCTCGGGCATGGTCAGCAGTGAGGGTCCGAGCGAGAAGGTGAAGCCGTCGCGGTGGTGCTCGGCCAGCTTCCCGCCCAGCCGCGGCGAGCGTTCGTACAGCCGCACGTCGTGGCCCTGTCTGGCCAGCAGCAGCGCGCTCGTCATGCCGCCGACGCCGCCGCCGATCACCGTCACCGCTGCCACAGCCGCCTCCAGGCGGGCGCGGCGAACGCGCCCATCGTGATGCCTCCGGCGGCGGCGACCAGCGGATCGGGCGGCTGGAACACCGCCAGGAAGCCGACCGTCTCCATGACCGCCATGACCGTGTAGAGGGCGGGCAGCCCGTATCCGGGCTCCCGGTCGCCGGCGAAGCGCTGCACGACCAGCATGACCAGCGCCGACACCAGCAGCCAGCCCGCGTAGTTGCTCAGCGGCACGCCTCGGTACGGCCCGTCCTGCGCCCACGTCCACAGCCCCATCCGCACCATCTGCGGATCGAGGAACAGGTCCCACGCGGTCAGCGCGCCCGCGCCCACCGCGATCCGCCGCCAGCCGGGTACGGGCACGACGGCGGCGGCCACCGCGTACGCGGCCAGCCCCATGCCGCCCCACGCCACCGCCACCGCCACCGGCACCCCGCCGGCCTGCGGCCACAAAACGTCGCCGTAGGCGTAGTCACCGAACGGGAACCCGGTCAGCACCCCGGCGACCTCGGCCGCGTACCCGGTCAGCACCGCGCCGCCGAACGCGCCCGCCGCCCTGGCCGGCCCCCAGACGGCGGCGGCGAAGGCGAGCGCGCCGGCCGCGAGCAGCGCCACGATCGCCCCGGTGAAGCGTTCGGGCCTCGCGTCCAGCCCCGACACCACCTGGCAGGCCGTCATGGCCAGCAGGAACGCCACACCGAGCACGCGCACCGGCCCGGCGTCCACGGACCTGACCTGTTCACTCGCCTGTTCCAACGCCACCCCCGGGTTTCCGCCGCGGTGAAGGGTTCCCGGTGACGTCCCAAGCGAGCCCCACGGCCGTCCGCGCATCAGGGCAAGATTCCGCGCCTCCAACCGGCGTCCGTGCGGGTGACTTCCGTGCGGGAAGCGTCCATCAGGGTGACGTCGGTGAACGTGGCGTCCGTCAGGGGCGGTCGCGGCCGACGCGGCGCAAGGAGCGGTCCGCGACCGTGACCGTGAGCAGCAGCGCCGAGACGACCAGCAGGAGCAGCGCGAGGTCGTGCAGCCCGCCGGTGGTCGCGCCGTACCGGTAGAAGGCGGCGTTGGCGGCCGAGGCGAGCAGCGCGCCGAGGTAGGCGAAGGTACGCAGCAGCCCGGCCGACGACCCCATGCGCGCCGGGTCCGCCTGGGCGTAGAGGGCGTTCTGGTTGGCCAGGCCGATCAGGCCCTGCGGGATGCCGACAGCGGTGGCGATGGCCACCGGGACCCAGACGGGGATGGACACGTCGAGCAGCAGCAGGCCCGCGCAGCCCGCGACCTGGATCACGGCGCCGACCAGGAGCTTGCCGCGCACCTGGGGCCGCCGCCCGACCAGGACCGTGGCCACGATGGCCGCTCCCGACATGGGCAGCAGGATCAGCCCCGCCTGCGACGGGCTCAGCGACCGGCTCTCTTCCAGCCACTGGGTGAAGCCGTACAAGAAGGCGTAGATGGTGGTGAAGGCCAGCAGCTGGCGCGCGTACGTGGCCAGCAGCGGCGCGTTGCCGCGCAGGACCCGCAGGTCGATGAACGGCTGCGTCCGCCGCAGCTCCCACCACGCGAAGCCCGCGCCGGTCACGAGGGCGACGGCGGGCAGGTAGGCGTGGTCGAGGCCCGGCTCCATCAGGAACAGCATGAACGCGACGATCGTGCCGGCGAACAACCCGATGCCCACGACGTCGATCCGCTGCCCGGGCGCGAGGCGCAGGTCGGCGCGTCGCGGCAGCCGCAGCCCGCCCAGGACCAGGCAGGCGGCCGACAGCGGGACGTTGATGGTGAAGATCAGGTGCCAGCCGCCGAGGCCGATCAGCAGGCCGCCGAGCGTCGGGCCGATCACCGCGATGACCTGGTTGGAGACGGACAGGGCGGCCAGGATGCCGCTCGGGTTGCGCAGGCCGGTGCGCTCGGCCTCGCTGCGCAGCAGGTACATCGACGCCGGATAGGCCGCCGACGTGCCGATGCCGAGCAGCACCCGGGAGGCGATCAGCAGGCCGAGACCGGGGGCGAACACGGCCATCAGCCCCGCGAGGCCCACCAGCGCGGTGCCGGTCAGGTAGAGCGGGCGCGGCCCGTACGCGTCGACGAGCCGGCCGATGACCGGCTGCGCGACCGCCGTGGCCAGGTAGAGGGCGGTCACCAGCCACGCCGTCTCGGCCGGCGGCGCCCCGAACGCGGCCCCGATGGGGATCAGCGCCACCGCCAGCATGGAGGAGTTGACCGGGTTGAGGATGGAGCCGAGGATCATGGGCGCGACCAGCTTGCGGTCGAACCCGCCCGCATCGGGCGGCCGCCCGCGCCGCATCCGCCCGGCGACGCGCCCGATGCCCTGACGGGCCGTCCCGAGCGCTCTCCGGTGAGGCGTCCCGGACGCGCTCCGACGGGACGCGCCGGAAGCGCCCTGGCGGTCCGGCCCGGACGCGCTCCGGCAGTCCGTCACGAGTGCGCGACCTCGTCGAGCAGCGCCATCGCGGTGATCACCGCGCGCAACTGCTCCTCGTCCCCCCGCTCGTGCAAGGTCCTGGCCAACCACGCCTCGCGCGCCTGACGGTCGCCCTGCCGCCGGGTACGCCCCGCCTCGGTCAGCGTGACCAGCAGACGGCGCCCGTCCTCCGGATCGGGATGCCGCTCGACCAGCCCCGCCTGCTCCAGCGCGGCCACGATCTTCGCCATCGACTGCGGCCTGACCCGCTCGGCGGCGGCCAGTTCGCTGGCCGAGGCCGGGCCCTGTTTGCTGAGCCGGGCCAGCACCGACGCCTGCGCGGGCGAGCTGCCGCCCTCCCCCTCCAGCGCCTGGAGCCTGCGGCGCAGCCGGCTGAAGACCACCCACACCTCGGCCGCGGCGTGCGCGGCCTGCTCGGAGACCTGCTGCACCTCGTTCACACGTCCACGCTAGAATGACAGCCTGGACTGCACAACCTGAACTGAACAGCCTTGACTGTCTATCCCGTCACAGAAGGCCGCGTGGACGGCCACCGAACGATCATGAACCCGGCTGCTCACGTGGTGATGTCCGCGGCAGCAGCAGCGCCGCCCCGCACATCACCGCGGCCGCCGCGTACAGCGCCGACCTGGTGTCCGCCCACGTCGCCACGAGGCCGCCGAGCAGGATGAACAGCGGCTGCGTGACCGTCGTCGCGAACGACCACAGCGCCGCCACCCTCGCCATCAGCTCGTCGGGCGTCTGCCGCTGCCGGTAGCTCGTCATGGTGGAGTTGGCGGCGCCGGCGAACAGCAGCACCAGGCCGAACCCGAAGCCGCACATCAGCAGCCCGGGAACGCCGGGCACGGCGGCCGGGATGAGGAAGTACCAGGGCCCGCGCACCATGCTCGCCCACCACAGAGCCCGCACGTCACCCAGCCTGGCCACCAGCCGGGGCGCGGCCCGTGCGCCGACGAAGCCGCCCAGCGACGGCACGCCCATGATCAGCCCGTACTGCCAGGGCTCGAACCCCAGGTCGCGCAGGTAGAAGACGGCCGACACCGACGCCCCCATCGAGCTGGCCCCGGCGAAGGTCACCCAGCTGACCAGCATCGGCCGCAGCGCCGGATGCCGCCAGGCGAAGCGCCATCCCGCGAACAGCTCCTCCCGCCGCGACGCGCGCCGCTCCCGTACCGGCGGGGCCGGCTCCGGCGTGCGCAGGGTCCTGATCGCCTGCGCACTGACCAGGAACGACAGCGCGTCGATCACCAGCGACCCGGCCGCGCCGAACAGCCCGATGAGCGCGCCGCCCGCGGACGGACCCGCCGAGACGCTGAGCCAGCGGGTCGACTCCAGCCGGCTGTTGGCCGCGACCAGGCCCGGCCCCGACACCAGCGCCTTGAGATGCGCCTGCGAGGCGGCGGAGAACGCGATCTGGCACGAGGCGTTCACGACCGCGATCACGCACAGCTGGGCGAACGTCAGCACGTGCAGAACCGCCGCGACCGGAACGCTCCCGATCGCGGCGAACCTGACCACGTCCGTCACGATCATGATCGGCCGCTTGCGCCTGAACTCGACGTAGGCGCCGAGCGGGAAGGCCAGCAGCGCGGTCGTGACGGCGGTGAACGCGGCCAGCAGCGCCACCTCGAACGCCGACGCCCCGACGACGGTGACGGCCACGACGGGCAGCGCCACCATGCCGACCGCCGACCCGAGCTGGCTGACCGCCGTCCCCGCCCAGAGGCGCCGGAAGTCCCGATCGGACGCCGGGCGGGGGGAGGACATCCCGCCTATTCTGCCGCAATCCCAAAACAGGACGATCAGCCGACCTCAGCTGACCTCAACCGGCCACCAGCCGGTCGGCCATCGGCCGATCAGCCGTCGGCGGGACGATCAGCCGGCTGGGGCGGCGCAGATCTCGGCGAAGCGGCGGGTGTCGATGTTGCCGCCGGAGACGATGATCCCGACCCGGCGCGGCAGGTTCCCGGCCCGCCCCGCCAGCAGCGCGGCCAGCGGGGTGGCGCCGCTGGGCTCCATGACGATCTTCATGCGTTCGAACGCCATCCGCATGGCCACGCGGATGTCGTCCTCGCTCACGAGGGCGACGTCGTCGACCAGGTGCCGGTTGATCGAGAACGTCAGCTCGCCGGGGATCTCGGCGGCCTGGCCGTCGGCGATCGTCCGCGGAATGGGGATGGACACCCGCCGGCCCGCGCTGAGCGACCGCTTGGTGTCGTCGCCGGCCTCAGGCTCCACGCCGATCACCCGGATCCGGGGCAGCAGGCCCTTGGCCGCCGTGGCGCTGCCCGCGATCAGGCCGCCGCCGCCGATCGGCACGAGCAGCGCGTCCAGGTCGCCGACCTCCTCGATCAGCTCCAGGGTCGCGGTGCCCTGGCCGGCGATGACGTGCGGGTGCTCGTACGGGGGGATCAGGGCCAGCCCGCGCTCGGCGGCCAGCGCCTCGCCGATGGCGACCCGGTCGCCGCTGTAGCGGTCGTAGGTGACGATCTCCGCGCCGTAGCCGACGGCGGCCTCCCTCTTGGACCGCGGGGCGTCCTCGGGCATGACGATCACCGCCGTGCTCCCCAGCTCACGCGCGGCCAGGGCGACGGCCTGGGCGTGGTTGCCGGACGAGTACGTGGCCACGCCCCGCTCCAACTGAGCCGGGGTCAGGCGGGAGACGGCGTTGTAGGCTCCGCGGAACTTGAACGCCCCGATGCGCTGCAGGTTCTCGCACTTGAGAAAGACCTCGGCTCCCACCAGGGCGTCGAGCGTACGCGAGCGCAGGACGGGGGTCCGGTGGGCGACGCCCTTGATCCGGGCGGCGGCGTCGTGAACGTCACCGAGGGTGACCGGCAGCGCGTTCGACATGTTCTGTGTACCTCCCAGTTGACCACCGAAGACCTACCTATATCACCACCATTTTCCACATCGGCGAAGAAACCCGGGTAACCGGGTAGCGCCCGCTCTTCATCTATCGGCGGAATCGCGAGCCGCGCTTCCTTACCGCAACGCCTTTTGCGCCTTCTGCCCCCTGAACAGCGTCCTGAGCGGGACGGTCTCCGCTCTGCGACCTTCACCACATCTCCATCATTCTCGCGACATACAACAAGAAAGCCACCTTGACCACCGGCCGAATATGCGTTCGGCAACCCGACCGAAGAGCGATAGCGTTATTTCCATCCTTCCGCCCGTCGAAATCGGGAGTCAGCGTGATGATGAGCGAGGAAAAGGCGAAGAATGTCGGTCCGTCCCGGATCGAGATGACCTACGAACGCTTCGGCGACCCCCAAGCGCCGCCGATCCTGCTGATCATGGGCGCCGGGGGCCAGCTCGTCCACTGGCACGAAGGCTTCTGCGCCGAGCTCGCGGGCCTCGGCCACCACGTCATCCGCTTCGACAACCGCGACGCCGGCCTGTCCACCCACTTCCACGACGCGCCGCCGCCCGACCTGCCGGCCGCGCTGGCCGGTGACCTGTCCTCGGCCTCCTACACGCTGTCCGACCTGGCGGCCGACACCGTCGGCCTGCTCGACGCGCTGGGGCTGGACAGCGCCCATCTCGTCGGCGCCTCACTGGGCGGGATGATCGCCCAGACGGTGGCCGTCGAGCATCCCGCCCGCATCCGTTCCCTGACGTCGATCATGTCCACCACGGGCGCGCCCGGAGTGGGCGGGCCCAGGCCGGAGGCGCTGGCCGCGCTGGCGGGGCCGGCGCCGGAGGGGCGCGCGGCCGTCATCGAGCGCTGGGTCGCGGCCTTCCGCGTCATCGGCTCGCCCGGCTTCCCCGCCGACGAGGCCGAGCTGCGCGAGCGCGCCGGGATGGCGTACGACCGGTCCCACGATCCTGTCGGGACGCTTCGCCAGGCCGTGGCGGTCCTCGCGTCGGGCGATCGCACCGCCGGGCTCCGTACGGTCGGCGTATCGACGCTGGTGCTGCACGGCGCCGACGACGCGATGTGCGACGTCAGCGGCGGCGAGGCGACCGCGGCGGCGATCCCCGGGGCGGAGCTCGTGATCATCGACGGCATGGGGCACAACCTGCCCAGGCAGCTGTGGTCCGACATCGCCGCCCGCATCACCCGTCTCGTCCGCCGCGCCGAAACCCGCTGACCGGCTGGCCGGGGAAATGCCCGCCGAGCAAACCGCTGACCGGTGGCCGGAAATGCCCGCCGAGCAAAGCGCCGTCCCGCAGCAAGACCGCGCTCTGCTCGGCGGGGATCGTGGTGACCCGCGGCACGGGCCTGCCCAACTGATCCGTCCTCGGCGGTCGGTCGGCTCTGTGCCGGAGATCGGCCTGTCGCGCAGGCCCTCGTGCTGCGCCACAGGCCGCCGGCACGGCTTCCTGTCCGACCTCCTGCCAAAGGATGCTGCACTCGTAGAGAGCGGGCGTATAGGGAGAAATACCGGTTCGCCGCAAACTTTCCATCGAATTCCGGCGGGCACTGTTCAGGCCCCGTTCGTGACACGGCGGAGCACGTACTCGATCGGCCCGTACCGGTGCGAACGCAGCCACATCGCGCTCAGCCAGAGCAGCAGCGTGTAGATCAGCGCGGCCACGCCCATCACGGCGAGCGGCGACAGGCTGCCCGCCAGGCCGAGCCCGTACCCGGTGAAGATCAGGCACGCCAGCAGCGACTGGCCCACGTAGTTGGAGGCCGCCACCCGGCCGGCGGGGGCGAGCACGCGCCCGGCGGCGGGGAAGCGCCTGATCACCCGCAGCAGCGTCGCGACGTAGGCGGCGGCCAGCAGGATCGAGGTGACGGTGTTGAGCGCCATGCCGGCCAGCTCCCACGGGCCCGCCTCGCCGGACGTCCACGCGAGCAGGATCCCGCCGGGCAGGCCGATCCCGAACCCGATCCACTGGATCCCGGGCAGCAGCCGCTCCCACCGCCCGGTGTCCTCCAGCAACCTGCGCTTGCCCGCCGCCAGCCCGAACAGGAACATGGCCAGCGCCATCGGCCCCTGGCCCAGCCAGACCAGCACCGCGATGGGCGGATAGAGCTCCAGTTGCAGGGTCAGGAAGTCGAGCGGCCCGCCGGTGGCCAGGCTCAGCGCCCTGGCTGCCTGCGCCGGGTCGGCCGCCGGGGTCTGACCGGCCGCCGGGTCGAGGGTGGACAGCCACGCCAGCGCCCCCAGCAGCAGGGTGATCACGCCGACGATGACGGAGCCGGTGACGACGGCGGTCTTCGGCCTGAGGTTACGCAAGGCGAGCAGGGCCAGGCCGAGCACGGCGTACAGGGTCAGGATGTCGCCGATCCACAGCAGGATCCCGTGCAGCGCCCCGATCACGAACAGTCCCAGGCACCTGCGCAGGGTCCTGGCCTTCACGCTCGCGCCCGCCCGTTCCGCCGCGCGCATCTGCAGCGTGAACGAGTAGCCGAACAGGAACGAGAAGACGATGTAGAACTTCGTCAGCACGAGAGCCGTGATGGCCCAGGCGACGGGGCCTTCCGTGATGGGCATGCTGCCGTCCGCCATGGCGTAGCCGGGGTCGGCGAAGAATCCGATGTTCGCGACCAGGATGCCGGCCAGGGCGAACCCCCGCACGGCGTCCACCTCGTGGACCCGGGTGGCGGGAGGCGTGCGTAGTTCCGTCATGGGCCGAAGCTACGATCGGCGCTCACGCCGCGACATCAGACCTTGGTCTCCGCCGAGCCGACCAAAGCATCCCCGTCGGGACGCTGACCCAGTATGACAATTGGTGGGGTAGTTGAGGCAGAAGGTAATGGCCTGCCCCACAATGGGGGGATGGCATACCCTCCGCAGCCACCCCAACCCCAGCCGCACCAGCCAGAACCCTGGGGCGACGCACAGGGCCAGGCTGCGCCGCAAGGGTACGACCCACCCCAGAACCCGGCCGCGCAGCACCCGCCCTACGGCACCCCGCAACCACCGTCCTGGGGCCCGCCACAACACCCGGCCTACTCCTCCCAGCAGGACCCGAGCCAGGGATGGCCACCCTCTCCTCCACCCGGCAACGGCCCGCCCCAGCCCACCTACGGCCCACCGCCAGGTCAGCCCACCGGCCCCGGCCACGCTCCCCAACCGAGTCAGCCCACGCCCCCGGAACACGGCTGGGGCCCACCACCGAGCCGGCCCACCACTCCCCAACCCAGCTGGGACCCACAGCCGGGCCGAACCGCCGCCAACCAACACGGTTACGGCGCGCCCCAACCCGGTTACGGTCAAATGCCGACTCAGACCGCCGCCGCCCAGCCGGCCTACGCCCCGTTGCCGGGTCAGACGGCGCCGGCTCACCAGGGCTACGGCAGCCCGCCGTACAACGGGCAACCGGGCGGTGGGCCGTACGCCGGGCAGCCGGGCGGTGGGCAGTTCCCGCAGCAGGGCTATGCGCCTGGGCCGGCCAGGAAGAGCAACGGCGCCCTGATCATCGGGCTGGCCGTCGGCCTGGCCGTGCTCATTCTCGGCGGTGGCGCCGTGGGTGCGTACCTCTACCTGAACGCGCCCGGCCCCACCACCACCGTCGCCCTGCCCAGCGAGGCCCCCACCACGTCCCCGCCGTCGCAGAGCCCCGAGTCGTCGGACCCGCCCGCGACCACGAGCCCCGCCCCCACCTCCGAGTCCCCCACCCCCTCGGCCACGCCCAGCGGCTCCCCGACCAGCACCGCGTCCGCCTCGAAGCAGGTGCAGCCCGGCTCGCCGCTCACCCACAGCGAGTTCAAGGACTGGAACTTCGCCCTGGGCGGCGTCAAGTTCCGGGCCGACAAGGTCGGCGGCTGGACGTACCCGTCGTGCACCCCGGTGGACGGCGAGGGCAGCGTACTGGCCAAGAACAAGTGCGAGAGCGCCGTCCAGCTCGCCTACTCCGCCTACAGCGGCCACATCAAGGCGGTGCAGCTCCTGATGTCCTTCCCGAGCGAGCAGTCCGCCAAGACCGCCGCCTCCCGCCTGGCCAAGCTCTCGTCGAACGCGGTCAGGTGGCGTCAGGACGAGACCCTCGCCAAGTACTCGTACGGCAAGATCCTCTCGGGGTCGTCCAAGAACTACGTGGTCGTCACGATCGTCACCGCCGACAGATCAGCCCGCTCCCTGGCCCCGAACTTCCACGCCTACCTCCAGACCGACCAGGCGAGCTACTTCCTCTTGCGCGACAAAACAATCACCAGCTGAGCACGGGCCGCGGTCGCCTCGTGGCGGGACGCCGATAACGTCGGTCACATGGTCGCCCGCCACCGTGCCCGGATCGACGAACGCGCTCCCGTGACGAACCCGACGGAGCCGCCCCGATGAGCAGGCCGAGAATCACGCCGGTCGACACCACCCCGGCCGCGACCGGGCGCGCCATGCCTGTGCGACGAGCAGCCCTCCCCGTCACCGCCCGCCGCGAGCACCACCCGAAGGGGGATCGATGATCGGCGCCATCGCCGACGACTTCACCGGCGCCACAGACGTCGCCGTGGCCCTGCGCCGTCACGGCCTCCGCACCGTCCTCTACTTCGGCCTCCCACCGGACGACGTCGCCCCGTCCAAGCACGGCGCTGACCCGTCCCAGAGCGACACCGACACACCCGAGCACGACACCGACAGGCCCGCGCGCGGCACCGACACGCCCGATTACGACGCCGCCGTGATCGGGCTGAAGACCCGGACGATCCCCAAGGCCGACGCGGTGGCCCGCTCGCTCGCCGCCCTGGACTGGCTGCGTACGCACGTCAACCCGGACCAGGTCTACTTCAAGTACTGCTCCACCTTCGACTCCACCCCCGACGGCAACATCGGCCCGGTCCTCGACGCGCTGGCCGACGCCATGGACGTGCCGGTCGTGGCGATGACCCCGAGCTCCCCCGAGCACGGCCGCACGCAGTACAACGGCTACCTGTTCGTCGGCGACGTCCTGCTCGGCGAGTCCCCCATGCGCCATCACCCGCTCACCCCCATGACCGACTCCTACCTGCCACGCGTACTGGAAGCCCAGAGCGACTACCGGGCGGGCGTCGTGACACTCCCCCAGGTCCGTGGGCAGGCCATCGAGGCGCGGCTGTCCGAGTTGCGAGCGGACGGCGTCCGTTACGCCCTCGTGGACGCCCTGGACGACAGCGACCTGACGACGGCGGGCCGGGCACTGTCCGGAGCCCCGCTGGTCGCAGGCGCGGCCGGCCTGGCAGCCGGACTGGCAAAAGGTCGAGCGGAAGGTCGAGCGGGAGATTCGGCCGAAGGTCCGGCGGTAGGCCAGGCGGAAAGTCCGACAGCGAGCAGGGCACGCGCCGACCACGGTGAGGCGCCCGTTCCCGCCTCCGGCGAGCCCGCCGCGGTGCTGGCCGGAAGCTGCTCGGCCCGTACGCTCCAGCAGATCGCCGCCATGATCGAAGCGGGCCGGCCGGCCTACCGCCTCGACGCCCTTGCCGACCAGGACCCGGGCTCCCTCGCGAACGGCGCGCTCGCCTGGTACGACACCCTCGGCAAGGACACGGAGGCACCCCTGATCTACTCCTCCCTGGAGCCGGCCGCCCTGCGCCACGTACAGCGACAGCTCGGAACCGACCGCTCGGCCGCGATCCTGGAGGAGGCCATCGGCCGGGTCGCCCGGGGGCTGGTCGAGCGGGGTGTCACCCGCGTCGTGTCGGCCGGCGGCGAGACGTCGGGCGCCGTCGTGAGCGCGCTCGGCGTGCCGGGCGGCGAGATCGGTGCGGAGGCGGCACGCGGGGTGCCGTGGATCTTCACCCCGTCCGGCCTCACGCTACTGCTCAAGTCCGGCAATTTCGGCGAGCCGGACCTACTGCTGGAGGCCACACGATGAGCCGAGCGACGAACCGGGCAACGGACGAGCAGCGCGCGGAGATCATCGCCGCCGCGCGATCGCTGTTCCAGCGCGGCCTGACCCACGGCAGCACGGGCAATCTCTCCGTACGCGTCGGCGAACACCTCCTGGTCACCCCGACCGGATCAAGCCTCGGCGCCGTCGAAGCGGGCGAGCTGTCGCTGATCGACACGGCGGCCGGAGCCCACGTGAGCGGCCCCCGGCCGTCGAAGGAGGCGTTCCTGCACGCCGCCATGCTGCGGGCCAGGCCCGAGGCGAACGCCGTCGTGCACACCCACTCCACGTACGCCGCCGCCGTCTCCTGCCTGGACGGCCTCGATCCGGACGACGCGCTGCCCCCGCTGACCGCCTACTTCGCGATGCGCGTGGGCCGGCTGCCGCTGCTGCCCTACTTCGCGCCCGGCGACCAGGCGTTGGAGCCGGCCGCCGAGAAGGCGGCGCGCACGCACGCGGCCATGCTGCTGAGCAACCACGGCCCCATCGTCGCCGGGACGAGCCTGGGCGCGGCGCTCGACGCGATCGAGGAGCTGGAGGAGACGGCCAAGCTCTTCCTGCTGCTGCGCGGCCTGCCCACGCGCCCGCTCACGCCCGAGCAGGTGCGGGCACTGGCGCGACACGGTAAGTGAAGAACGGCTGAGTGGTAAGGAAAACTATCAAGTCGCCGCGATGAATTGCTGATCGTTACCCTGTCTTCATATTCGCCCGTCCCCGGTCGAATTCGGAGACCTTCATGGTTGTTCTCCTCACCGAGGCGATCCGTTGATCCCCCGGCTGACATTCCCGCGTCCTTTACTCCGGCGTCCCCGGCTCTCGCGTCCCTTCGACAACGTGTTCATCTGCGGCTTTCTCGGCGTGGCCGGTCTGCTCTGTCTCGCCGAGGCGGCGGGCCGGCTCGGGTTCGTCTCCACCGTGCAGTTCCCGCTCGCCTCGACCGTGCTGCGCACCGCCGCCGGGCTGGCGGCCGATCCCGAGTTCCTGCTGGACGTGGGCCTGACCTTCGCCGGGTGGGCGCTGGGGCTGCTGCTCACGGTCGCGTTCGCCGTACCGGCCGGGCTGCTGCTCGGCAGCGTGCCGGCGATCGAGCGGGCGCTGCGGCCGCTGATCGAGTTCCTGCGGCCCATCCCGTCGGTGGCGCTGATCCCGCTGGCGGCGTTCGTGTTCACCGAGCGGCTGGACATGAAGATCGCCATCATCGTGTACGCCTCCACGTGGCCGATCCTGATCAACACCATGTACGGCCTCAAGGAGGTCGACCCCCTGGCCAAGGACACCTTGCGGGCCTTCGGCTTCGGCCGCCTGGCGGTGCTGCTGCGGGTCTCGCTGCCGAGCACGGCGCCGTTCATCGCGACCGGGATCCGGGTGGCCGCCACGATCGCGCTCATCCTGGCCATCAGCACGGAGTTGCTCGCGGGCGGCTCCGACGGGATCGGCGCCTTCATCATCCTGGCCGGCAGCAGCCCCGACGGCCTCACGCTCACCGTGGCCGCCACGGTCTGGGCCGGCCTGCTGGGCATCGCCATCAACGGCGCCTTCGTCTGGGCGGAACGCCGCCTCTTCCACTGGCACCCGGGAACCCGCCGATGACCGCCCCCCAGCGTGGAGGGAGACGATCTCCAGCGGGACGGCCGGCCGGTCTTTGGGTGGTGCCGGTGGTGCTGATGGGGTGGGAGTTCGCCACCAGAGCGATGGCGCATCCCTTCTTCCCGCCGCCGTCCGCGATCGCCGTCCGGATGCGCGAGCTCTGGTTCACCGGCCCCCCGTCCCACCTCTGGCTGAACGACACCGCCCTGGCCAACTTCCCGCAGAGCCTGGGCCGGTTGCTGGCCGGCTGGGCGCTGGCCGGGATCGCCGGGGTGGCCCTCGGCGTGGCGCTGGGCCGCTCGCCGCTCCTCTACCGCTTCCTGGACCCGGTCATCCAGTTCGGCCGGGCACTGCCGCCGCCC
This sequence comes from Nonomuraea fuscirosea, assembly GCF_035917475.1. Lineage (NCBI taxonomy): Bacteria > Bacillati > Actinomycetota > Actinomycetes > Streptosporangiales > Streptosporangiaceae > Nonomuraea > Nonomuraea fuscirosea. The sequence continues at coordinate 8,706,195 of NZ_CP109074.1, forward strand.
GCGTTGCTGCCCATGTTCCTGGCCCTGTTCTCGGTGGGCACGCGCATGCAGGTCGCCACGATCACGTTCGGGATCGTGTGGCCGGTGCTGTTCAACGCGGCCGACGGGGCGCGCTCCGTCGAGCCGACGCACCTGGACACGGCCCGGGTGTTCGGGTTCAGCCAGGGCCAGCGGCTGCTGCGGATCATCCTGCCGTCCGCCGCGCCTAAGATCTTCGCCGGGCTGCGGCTGAGCCTCTCGCTGGCGCTGATCCTCATGGTCATCGCGGAGTTCTTCAGCACCGAGGGCATCGGCTTCCAGTTACGCGCGGCGCAGCGGGCGTTCGACCTGCCGGGCGTGTGGGGGGCGATCGCGCTGCTCGGCATCCTCGGTTATCTGCTGAACCAGGGGTTTCTGCTCATGGAGAGCCGGTTGCTCGCCTGGCATACCGCGGCGAAAAGCCGATGAATATTCCAGCGAACGCGGTTAAGCTCGATGATCGCCTTTACCGGACGCATTTCTTCTCAGGAGCGTTCATGTCAGGTTTCCGGCGCGCCACCGTCCTCGGACTTCTCGCATTACTGATCACCGCCTGCGGCGGCGGAGGTGATTCGGGCCAACATGCCAATGGTTTGGAAAAGGCCGAAATCAGGATCGGCATGTTGCCGTTGCCCGAGGTCGCCCCCATCCAGATCGCCATCGACAAAGGCTATTTCGCCGCCGAAGGGCTCAAGGTCACCACCGAGCAGATCACGGGCGGCGCCGCCGCGATGCCCGACCTGGTCTCCGGCAAGCTCGACATCATGCACAGCAACTACGTCTCCGCCCTGCTCGCCGCCGCCAGCGGCACGGTCAAGCTCAAGATCGTCGGAGCCGCGTACGATGCCAAGCCCGGCAATTTCACGCTCATGACCAAGAAGGGCTCGCCGATCACCGAGTTGTCCCAGCTCAAGGGGCACACCATCGGCGTCAACACGCTGAACAACATCGCCACCCTCACCATGAGCGCCCTGCTCAAGCCCGCCGGGCTGGCGCCGCAGGACGTCAAGTTCATCGAGCGGCCCTTCCCCGAGATGGCCGGGGCGCTGGACAGCGGCCAGGTCGAGGTGGCGTTCCTGCCCGAGCCGTTCAGCCAGGCGGCGGCCGCACAGTCGGGGGCGGTCGAGCTGGCCGAGCCGTTCGCCGGGCCGATGGCCGACTTCCCGATCGCCGGCTATCTCACCACGGAGACCTTCGCCGCGCAGAACCCGAAGACCGTCGCGGCCTTCCAGCGGGCCCTGAGCAAGGGCGCCGAGCTGGCCCTGTCCAACCCGGCCGAGGTGGCTCCCGCCCTGGAGAAGTACACCAAGATCGACCGCGCCACGGCCGCCACGATGAAGCTCGGCGGCTTCGCCACCTCCGTCGATCCGGCGAAGGTGCAACGCGTGGCGGACCTCATGCTCGAATTCGGCTACCTGAAGCAGAAGTTCGACGCCACCCCGCTCATCGCCGCGGCCCCCGGCTCCTGACCCCACCCCTTGATGATCACGACTCATCCCCTGGTCAGGCCCGCCCCGACCTGACCAGGACTCCTGCACCCGTCCAACGACAACCCACCCGACCGGGCACCCGGAATCGCCCGCACAGGGCCGAGACTCGGGCGTCCACGGACCCACCGCCCTGGGATCAGACGCGCCGACCCCTCCACCCGAGGCCGAGGGCGGTCACTCCAGCAGTCCTCGTCGCCGGGCTGCCGCCGCGGCCTGGGTGCGGGTGGAGACGGTGAGTTTGCCCAGGATGTTGGACACGTGGACGCTCACCGTCTTCTGCGCGATGAACAGCCGCTGCGCGATCTCCCGGTTGGTCAGCCCCTCGGCCACCAGCCGCAGCACCTCGACCTCCCGCGCCGTCAGCCCGGCGTCACCCGTGCCGGCGCCTCCGCCGCCCCCGAACCGGGCCCGTCGCCCGAACTCCAGCAGCGCGTTCTCCAGCGGCACGGCCCGCAGCTTGCCCGCCGTCTCCCTGGCCAGCTCCCACTCCGCCTGCGCGGCCTCCCGGTCGCCGGCCGCCAGCAGCGCCTCGGCCAGCCGCCACCTGCCCCGCGCCGCCTCGTAGACGGACGCGACGTCGAACGTTTCCACCACCCGCCGCCACAGCGGCACGTCGAGCCGCCCGTGCACGCGATGCCACTCGGCCTCGACCCGCAGCTCCCAGGCCCGGCCCTCGGGCCCCACGTAGCCGCCCTCGCCGGCGGGCCCGGCCTTGAGGGTGGCGTGGGCGAGGGCGCGCAGGTCGTCGGCCCCCTCGGTGGTGCCCAGCTCGGCCAGCGCCCACAGCCCGATGGCGATCGGCCGCAGCATGCCCACGTCGTCCTCGTCCACCATCGCGAGGACCGCGCGCACGTGGTCGAGCGCCGTCGCCGGGTCGCCGTGCCACAGCGCGTGCTCGGCCGCCAGCGCTCTGGACATGTAGACGGCCAGCGGGTCGGACCAGAACGGCCGCAACAGGGCGAGCCGCCCCTCCACCGCCGGCAGGTCGCGGCCGACCTCGATGAACAGCGCGAACGACGACAGGATCGCCTCCGGCACGGTGCCGACCCGCGCGCCGAAGCCGGCTGCCATCGACTCGGCCTGGTCCCACTCGCCGGCCGCGTAGTGGATGAGGAAGCGCAGGAAACGCAGGTCGGTGCCGTAGGTGCTCCACTTGAGCCCGGTCTCGAACGCCATCACGATGCCGTCGTCGGCCACCTCGGCGGCGCGGGTCAGCAGGCCCTGCTCGTAGTGGATGCGGGCGTGGTTGAAGCGGGCCCGCAGGTCCATCGCCAGGTCGCCGGTGCGCCCCGCGCAGGCCGCGTCGAGCAGCGCGTGCGCCCGGTCGATGTCGCCGCGGAGCTCGACGAAGCTGGCCAGCGACACCAGCGCGCCCACCTCGGCGTCTCTGACCCCGGCCGCGCGGGCGGTCGCGAGGGCCCGCTCGGCCAGCGGCTCGACCTCCTGGTGCCGCGACGACCACAGCAGGGTGCGGGCGTGGGTGGCCAGCGCGCGGGCGAGCGCGACCTGGTCCTCGGCGCTCTCGACGGCCCGCTCGGCCGCGGCGATCGCGCCTTCCTGGTCCTTGGTCTCATAGAGGTAGTACGCCAGCCGCTCGCTCACCTCGGACGTCGGCGGCAGCGCGCGCAGCTGGACGACGGCCCGGTGGTTGTCGCCGCTGTCGGAGGCCATGACCGCGCTGCGGAAGGCCAGCCCGGCCCGGCTCTCCCCGGCCAGCCGCTCGGCGTCGTCGACCCGCTCCCAGAGGCCCAGCGCCCGGTCGTAGTGGCTGTGCGCCTCGGCGGGCGCGCCGATCCGCTCGGCCGCCCGCCCCGCCTCGATGGAGGCCCGCAGCGCTCCCGCCAGGTCGTGGCCGGCGAGATAGTGGTGCGCCAGCTCGGCCGGCGAGGTGAGCAGGCGGGCGAAGGCGGTGTGCAGGCGGGTGCGCTCGCCCGGCAGCAGGTCGGTGTAGACGGCCTCCTGCAGCAGGGCGTGGCGGAAGGCGTAGCCGTGGCCCTTGACCCTGAGCAGGCCGCGCGAGACGATCTCGCGGACCGCCTCCTCGAACTCGGCCAGCGGCAGCCCCGACACCTCGCGCAGCAGGTCGTCCTCGACCCGGCGCCCGGCCACGGCGGCGGCGCGCAGCACCCGCTGCCCGGCCTCGGACAGCACCTCGACCCTGGACATCAGCAGGCTCGCCAGCCCGTCGGGGAGCGCGTCGCCCTCGGCCATGGCCGCGAACAGCTCCTCGGCGTAGAACGGGTTGCCGTCGGCGCGGGTGACGATGAGGCCGAGCCCCTGGGCGTCCACCTCGCCCAGGGTGGTGACATAGTCGGACATCTCGCCGGTGCCCAGCGGGCCGAGCTCCACGTTCATCACCGTGGGCAGGCGCTTCAGCTCGGCCAGCACGGATCGCAGCGGATGGCGGCGGTGCAGGTCGTCGGTGCGGTAGGTGCCGACGACGCAGACCCGCTCGCTCTGCACCATGCGGCTGAGGAAGACCAGCAGGTCGCGGGTGGAGCGGTCGGCCCAGTGGAGGTCCTCGATCACGAACAGCACGGGCTGGAGCTCGGCCAGCAGCCCGAGCAGCGAGCCGAACAGCCGCTGCTGGGTGAGCCCGGCGGACGGCTGGCTCTCGGCGCCCGGCAGCAGCTGGCCCAGCAGCGGATGGGCGGTGGCGGCGGCGCGCACGGCGGGCTCCGCGCCGCGCAGCGCGTCGGCCAGCGGCAGATAGGGCAGCGAGTCGCCGAGCTCGGCGCACTGGCCGACCAGCACGTTGAAGCCGCGCTCCTTGGCCCGGGCGGCCAGCTCGGTGACCAGCCGGGTCTTGCCGATGCCGGCGTCTCCGCCGACGAGCGCCACCCCGGCCACGCCTTCGGCGGCGGAGTCGAGCACCTGCACGAGCCCGGCCAACTCAGAGGAGCGCCCGACGAGAAGACCGTTCACGCCTTGAAACTATGCCATGCCGCACCGACAGCCGATTGGTCCAGTCAGCCGGTCCGGCATTGGCCCTGACCGGCGGACCAATGCCGTCCTACGCTGCCGTTCGTGATACCTCCCGCGACTTTCGCCCTCTTCGTGACGGCCTCCCTCGCCCTGGTGCTCATCCCCGGCCCCAACCACCTCTACATCACCGCCAGAGGGCTCGCCCAGGGCCGGGCGGCGGGCCTGGCCAGCGCGTTCGGCGTGGAGGCGGGCACGCTCGTGCACATCGCGGCCGCCGCCGCGGGCCTGTCGTACGTGATCTCCCGATCCGCCGCGCTCTTCGCGGTCATCAAGTGGGCCGGCGTCGCGTACCTCGTCTACCTGGGCGTCCGGGCGTTCACCGGCAAGGACGCGCGCGCCGGGCGGCCCGAGCCGCAGCCGCTGCGGAGAGTGTTCCTCGAAGGCATGCTGGTCAACGTGCTCAACCCCAAGGTGGCGCTGTTCTTCCTGGCGTTCCTGCCTCACTTCGTGGACCCCGGCGCGGGCTCTCCCGCGCTGCAGATGGCCGTGTTCGGCCTCACGCTGCTGCTCCTCGGCCTGATCTCCGATCTCGTGTACGCCGTCGCCGCCGGCGCGCTCGGCCGCCGCCTCGACCGTGCGGCCAGAACGCTCCGGTACGTCAGCGGCGTCGTCTACCTGGCCCTGGGCGTGGCCACCGCCTTCGCCGGGAGAAAATGAACCGCATGGCGCCCAGGAAGCAGCAGGAGATCTTCGACGCGACGGTGCGGCTGGTGGCCGAGAAGGGCTACGACGGCCTGACCGTCGAGGGGGTCGCCGAGCGCTCCGGCGTCAACAAGACCACGATCTACCGCTGGTGGCCGTCGAAGGCCGCGCTGCTCGGCGCGGCCCTGGTGGAGTCCGACGTGCTGGGCTTCGCGGCGCCCGACACCGGCAGCCTGCGCGGCGACCTGGTCGCGCTGGTGGAGGGCGTCAGGCGGCTGCTGACCGAGCGGCCCGCCGCCGACATCGCGGTGGCCGCGCTGGCCGCCGCCGTCCGCCATCCTGAGCTGGACGGGCACCGCTTCTTCGCCGACAGGTTCGCCAGGGAACGGGAGATCTTCGAACGGGCGGCCGTCAGAGGTGAGCTGAAGGAGTCGGCCGACCCCATGCTGATCGTGGATCTGCTGGCGGGGGCCGTGTGGATGCGGGCGGTCCTCAGGGACCTGGACGTGGGCGACGACTTCGCCACCGAGGCCGTCTCGGCGGTCCTGGACGGCGTCCGCACCCGCTGACCACGGCCCACCGGTCCGGAGGACGGGTCGCACAGGTCACGCGGAGAACGGCGTCCGGTCAGAGCGACTCCGACAGCGCCGCCGGGATGCGGTCGAGCACCGGGTGCGGCGCCAGCCCGTACGCGTAGAAGTCGACCGCCAGCGCCCCCGCCGCCTTGGCCCCACGGGCCTTGGCCACCAGCCGGTCGGCGGAGTCGCTGTCGGGGTAGCCCGGCCGCAGCACCGCCCGCACCTCCCGGTCCTTGCCCACCGAGCGCAGGTAGGCGCCCACGTCGTCGGCCACCCGCGCCGCGTCACGCGCGTACGCCAGCACCCCGAACGCGGGCACCAGGTCGCCGAGCGCCACCAGGTCGACGCCGAGCTGCCAGGCGTCGTGGGCGGCCAGACCCGGCGTCGGCAGCCCATCGGTGTAGCCCTTGACCGCGCCGGTCGAGTCGATGAAGACCAGTTTCGAGCCCTCGCCGGCCACCGCGGAGGCCACCTCGGACACCAGCGTGGTGACGGTCTCGGAGCGCGCGCGGGCGTAGGCGACGACGTCGGGCCCCGCGTACGCGGTCAGCGCCGCCCTGGTCACCTCGCCCTGGGCGGGCGGGTCGCCGTCGAAGACGCCGCCGACGATCCTGGCGCACTCGTCGCGGGCCACTTCGGCGTTGACGCCCAGGTCGGTGGCCCGGCGCATGCAGTAGTCGCAGAAGCAGAGCCCGAACAGGTAGGTGTCCATCGGCCCCAGCGGCACGAACGAGCGCTGCGGCTTGAGCGGCCTGAAGTGCAGCGACTCGGCCACCACGCTGTCGACGCCGAGCCTGGCCACCGCCCTGGCCAGCGCGACGGCGTATTCGCGCACGTCGGGGTGGGCGGGGCACAGGTCGGTGAGCGAGCCGCGGTCGCCGAAGCAGTCGCGTACGGTCACGTCGGGATGGCGCTCGCCGAGCGTGGCGTTGCGCAGGAAGACCGTCCACCCGTGCAGCTTCATGGACCGTTTCGCGCACGCCTCGCGCAGCCCGTCGAGCGCGTCGAGGTGGCCGGGCACGGGGGTCAGCCTCAGCCCGTCGAACAGCTCCGGCGGCGGGACGAAATGGGCCCCGTCGTGGCGCAGGGTCAGCCTGGACAGCCCGTGCGGGGTGACGTCGCGGGAGGCGTGGTGCACGGCGCCGACGGTGACGCCGCGGACGCCGTACCCGCTGATCCTGTCGAGCACCCGCTCGACGCCCTCGCCGCGCAGGTCCTCGACGAAGACGTACACCGAACTGTCCACACCACGACCTTAAGCGCTCTTGTGCGCGACGAAGTCGATCTCCACGAGGATGTCCATCAGCTCGGACCCGACGGTCGTGCGGACCGGGTAGGGCTGGTTGAAGTACGACTTGTAGACCTCGTTGTAGGCGGCGAAGTCGCGCTTGAGGTGCTGCAGGTGCACGGTGGACTTGACGACGTCGTCGAAGCCGAGGCCGTGCGCGGCGAGGATGGCGCCGAGGTTGCGCATGACCTGGTGCGTCTGGGTGGCGACGTCGGTGCCGACGACCTCGCCGGCCTTGGGGTCGAGCGGCCCCATGCCGGAGGTGTAGACGAAGTCGCCCACCACGAGTCCCTGCGAGTAGGCGCCGACCGGGGCGGCGCCTTCGGTGGTCCTGAGCTCCTTTTTCACGAGATCTCCCTAGAAGTTGGTGCTTATCGTGCCTACGACACGGTAGTCCCGGTCCACCAGCGGCAGCAGCCGCCACTTGTCGAAGGCCGTGCACGGATGGGAGATGCCGAAGGCCAGCAGGTCACCGGGCTTGAGCCCGGTGGCGCGGACCACGGTGTGCTGGTCCTGCATCTTCACGATCGTGACGCCGCCGCGGCGCGGGATCGGCAGGCCCTCGTCGTAGGGCGCGTCCCGCTTGCCCATGCCCACGATGGCCAGCCCCGGCTCGGGCGTGGACAGCACGTGCGCCCACACCTCCAGCGCCGGGCGCAGCTCGCCCTCCATCCGGTTGAACGGGGTGCGCTCCCGGTAGAAGCCGTCGTCGTGGGTGACGTAGGCGCCGCTGCGCAGCAGGATCCTGGCCTGGGTGGCGACGAGCTCGCGGCCGATCACGTCGAACCACTGGCTGCCGCCCACGCTGAGGATGGGATTGCGGACGCGGAGGTGTTCGACGGCCTCTTGGAGCGAGCCAAGATAGTCGCGGACCTCGTCGGCGCTCTTGAGCCCGCCCTCGTATCCGGCCACCCCGGCCAGCTCCACGCCGGGGGTCACCTGCACGTAGGAGGCCAGCTCCAGCAGCTCCTTGACCGACCTGCAGCCGGCCCTGCCGCCCTCGTGGCCCAGCTCGACCAGCACCCGGAACGGCCGCGGCCCGGCGTGGCCGGCCAGGATGTCGACCCCGGCCGTGGAGTCGGCGAAGCTCAGGAACTCGAACGAGGGGTCGCGCTCCAGCTCGTGCGCGGCCCAGGTGAGCCCCGCGGGATCGACCACCTGGTTGGCCACCATGATCCGCCGAACCCCGAACCCCCTGACCGTCTCGGCCTGCCGGGGCGTCGCCACGGTGAGCCCCCAGGCTCCCGCGGCGAGTTGCATCGCGGCGATCTCGGGCGACATGTGCGTCTTGGCGTGGGGCGCCAGCTCCATGCCGTGGTCGCGGACGAACGCCGCCATCGTGGTCACGTTGTGCGCCAGCGCGCCCCTGTGCACCAGCATCGCGGGAAATTCGAGCCCGCCGTCGAAGACCGACTGGCCGAGGTTCGCCGGCACAACACCCCCTTCGTCCGCGTCCGACCCTATCCCAACCGTTCCGGCGTTCAGGGCCGGAGCGCCCGCCCGGGGGTGGCCCCGGTGAGCTCGCCTCCGGCCAGCACGCGCACCCCGGAGACGAGCACGTCGTCCACGCCTTCCGCCGGCCTGCGCGGCTCCTGGTACGTGGCCAGGTCGCCCACCACGGCCGGGTCGAACACCACCACGTCGGCGGCGAACCCGCGGCGCAGCAGCCCCCGGTCGGTCAGCCCGAAGCGCCGGGCCGGATGGGACGAAAGGTGCGTCGCGGCCTGCTCCCAGGTCCAGTCGCCCAGCTCCCTGACGTGCCGGCCGAGGAACCTGGCGAACGCCCCGAACCCGCGCGGATGCGGGTGCCCGCCCACGTAGATGGCGTCGGAGCCGCCGGTCTGGGACGGATGCCGCAACACCCGGCGTACGGACTCCTCGCCCAGCGGGCCCTCGTCGGGCCGGGCGGAGACCACGCCGGCCTCCAGGTTCGTCTCCGTCAGGAGACGGCGGCAGAACTCGGCCGGCTCCACCCCCGCCCGCCCGGCCGCCGCGACGATGGTCAGCCCCTCGGCCCACTCCAGGCCGGGCGCGTGGGAGACGGTCAGCCGGGACCAGGTCGTGGCCAGCGTCGGCCACCAGTCGTCGAGCGCGCCGGAGCCGATCATCTCCAGGGCCCGGGCGGGCTCGGCCCCCGGCACGGACGGCGGCAGCACGATCATCGCCAGGATCGTGTTGCCGCGCAGGTAGGGGTAGGTGTCGAAGGTGAGGTCGACGCCCTTGCCGAGCGCCTCGTCGACCAGCGGCAGCAGCACGTCGGCGGGCCCGTGCAGGTGCGAGACGTGCACGGCGGCGCCGGAACGCCCGGCGATGTCCACCACCTCGGCCATGCCGACCCCGGCGCGCTCGCCGTAGGCGCGCATGTGGGTGACGTACGGGAGCCCGCCGAGCGGGGCGCACAGGGCGGCCAGCTCCTCGGCGGTGGCGTAGCCGCCGGGCAGGTATTCGAGCCCGCTCGACAGCCCCGCCGCGCCCTCCGACAGCCCCCGCTCGACGTGCCGCAGCATCGCGGCCAGGTCGCCGGGCGAGGCGGGCTCGGCCGACGGGCCCATGACGTCGTAGCGGATGGTGCCGTGGGGCAGCAGGTAGGCGGTGTTGAGCGCCACGGCGCGGTCATAGGCGCCGAGCAGCTCGGCCACGCTCAACGGCCCCGGCCCGAAGGCGGACCCCGGCTCGCCGTTGACGGCGGCGAAGTAGCGGGAGGCGTAGGCGACGGTGGCGGCGGATCCCGGCGCGAACGACAGCCCGTCCTGGCCCAGCACGAACGTCGTCACCCCCTGCCGCAACGCCGCCAGTTGCACGCCGGGGTCGAACACGACCGCGTCACCGTGGGCATGGCAGTCGACGAACCCGGGCGCGACGAACCGCCCGGTCGCGTCGATCACGCTGCCCGCCGTCGCGCCGTCGAGCCTGCCGACCGCCGCGACCCGATCGCCCGCGATCGCCACGTCCGCCCGGTACGGCGGGGCGCCCGTGCCGTCGAGCACCCGCCCGCCGCTGATGACTACGTCGAAGCTCACCCCAAGATTCAATCAGAGCGCTGCAAGTACGCCGGAGTACATCCCACCCCCTTCACCACGGGCCGCTCGGCCAGCAGGTCCCGGGCCCTGGAACGGGCCAGGTTCCAGCCGTTCCACGGGTCGGGCCGGTCCAGCCGGTTGGCCGCGATCACGTCCGCCAGCACGCAGCTGCGCTGCGGCTCCGGCAGCCGGTCCAGGGCCGGCACGGCCTCCGCGCCGAGATCGCCGAGGTAGTCGGAGTCCAGCTTGGTGACGCCGCGCACCTGCACCTGCGACTCCGCCACCCGCAGATCGGGGTTGACCATCGAGAACGCCACCAGCCCCAGCCCGGTGACCAGCACGATCGTCCTGGGCAGCCAGCCGGACCGACGGCCGGTGAGCCGGGCCGCGCCCGCCAGCAGCACCAGGGCGAACAGCGCGCCCAGCCACCACACGGTGGCCTCCACGGACAGGCGCAGCCGGGACAGGCCGTAGGCGTCGGTGTAGAGGTTCATCCGGTGCAGGGCCGAGGCCAGCACCACCATGGTGAGCCCGCAGAGCACGCCGAGCAGCGCGGCCAGCAGCCAGCGCTCGGCCCGCTCGACCCTGAGCAGCCCCGCGGCCACCGCCACGATGCCCAGCACGAACACGCTGACCACCACGAGCTGGAAGAACCCCTGCCTGGCGTACTCGGCGTAGGTCAGGCCCGCCGTCCTCAGCACCAGCGTGTCGCCGCCGAACAGCGCCGTGATCTGCACCGCCACGAACGAGGCGAACAGCATGTTCACCGCCGTGAGCGGGAGCGCCCAGATGCTCCGGCTCACGCGGAACCTCGTCCCCGGCCCCACCGGGTCCACGACCGGCCGCAGCGCGACCAGGACCACGGCGACCAGCAGCACCGCGAACAGCAGGAACAGGAAGATCCGGCCCGGGATCGACTCCGCCCATTCGGGGGTGGTGGTCAGCCGCTCCACATACGAGGCGAAGATCGCGTCCGCCGAGGCGAACAGCAGCCCGAACACCAGCAGCAGCACCGCCGTGATGCTCAGCGCGCCCACCATGGGCAGGACCCGCCGCCGCGCCGTCAGCCGCCTGAGCGGCCCGGCCAGGAACCAGGGCACCGGGCCGAACGCCAGCAGCACCGACATCCCGCCCCTGATCACGCCGACCCAGCCGGCGCCCGCTCCGGAGACCGCCAGCGCACCCAGCCCGGCTCCCGCCACGAGCAGGATGGCCACCAGCCAGTCGGCGTCCCGCACCGCCGCCATCGAGATCAGCCAGTACGCGGTGAGCCCGAACGCCAGCGTCCACGGCGTCATCCGGTGCAGCAGCGCGGGCAGCGCCGCGCCGCCCACCACCATCGCGACCAGCACGATGCCCAGCCCGACCTGCGCCTCCGGCAGCGCCACCGCGGCGAACACGCCGGCGCCCACGGCGGCGGGCAGCAGCCAGCGCGGCGGATCGGGCACCTCGGGCCTGGGGAAGAGCGGCGGCGGCACGTAGGCCGGCGGCGGCCCCATCTGCCCCCGGTACGGCTCCCCGCCCGGCGCCCCGGCCTGGCTTCCCTCAGGGGTGCCGGCGTGCAGGCCCGCCCGGGTGGCCGCCTGGTACGCCTCCATCGCCCTCCTGCCGGACCCCGCTCCCAGTGAGGCGCCGAGTGCTCCCATGAGCGCGGTGCACCCGATGAGCGTCACCAGCGCCGCCCCGTCCCCCACGACCACGCTGGCCAGCACGGCGGCGAACATGCCGCCGACCAGCCCGACCAGCAGCCCGAGGACGCCGCCGACGACCATCCGGCCCAGCCCACCGGCGAACGGCTCACGCGGCGGCGGATAGACCGGCATCCCCACCGGCGGCATCCCGCCCCCGCCCGGCGCGATCGGCCAGGCGTGCCCCCCTGCCGGACCGGCCCCGACCGGCCCGCCACCACCGGGCACCTCGGTCCGTACGACCGCCGCCGCGGCAGGGCCGGCCGTGGCGGTCGCCATCGGGGCCTTCTCAGCTGGCACACCGTCCGAGGACGCGCCCGCCGCCATGACCGGACTCGCCGGCGGCCCGGACGCGTGCACCGCGTCAACCGGTTGCCCGGCCGGAGCAGGTAGGGCCTCCTCCGCCGGTTCGGCGGCACCGGCGGGCAGTGAGCGCTCCACGTCCCCCGTGTCGCGTGCACCCTCTAATGGCGCCTCAGCCATCGTCGTCCTTCCTGGTAGCTCGACGACCATCCGGCAACCCGCACCGTCGTCGATTCGAATGGATCCCCCGTGCAGCTCGACGATCTCCTTCACGATGGCCAGCCCCAGCCCGGCCCCGCCCGAGTCGGCCGCCCGCCCCGCGTCCAGCCGGGAGAAGCGCTCGAAGACGCGCGCCCTGGCCGACGCCGGAATGCCGGGCCCCTGGTCGGCGACCTCCAGCCGCACCTCGGCGCCCGACGCCGCGGCCCGGATGACCGCCTCGCCCGCGGGCGGGCTGTGCCGTACCGCGTTGTCGAGCAGGTTCGCCAGCACCTGGGCGAGCAGGTCGGGGTCGGCGCGCACGACCAGGCCGGCCGGGACGGACGAGCGGATCACGACGTCCTCGCGCGCCAGCGACGCCTCGCGTACCGCCTGCTCGATCAGCGGCGCCAGCTCGACGGCCTCGGCCTCGATCAGGCGGGTGCCGGAGTCCAGCCGCGACAGGTCGAGCAGCTGGGCGACGAGCCGGCCGAGCCGTTCGGTCTGGGCGAGCGCGGTGCGCATGGTGACGGGGTCGGGCGCGGAGACGCCGTCCACCACGTTCTCCAGCACGGCGCGCAGCCCGGTGATGGGGGTGCGCAGCTCGTGGCTGACGTTGGCGACGAGCTCGCGCCGCTGGCGGTCGACCTCGCCGAGGTCGGCCGCCATCGCGTTGAAGGCCCTGGCCAGCTCGCCCACCTCGTCGCGGGAGGTGGCGTTCACGCGCAGGGTGTAGCTGCCCTTGGCGATGGTCTGGGCGGCGCTGGCCATCTGGCGCAGCGGCTTGGTCATGCCCATGGCCAGGACCTGCACCATGATCAGCGCCAGCACGACCGCGACCGCGATGCGCGTCTCGCGGGTGAGCCCTGACTGGATGCCGAGCTCGTTCACCACGAACGCGGTCCCGACGGCCAGCACGATCACGATGCCGAGCTTGACCTTGATCCGGCCGAGAAAATCGAGCGGGTTCATCGCCGGACCAGGGCGTATCCGACGCCGTGCACCGTGCGGACGACGTCGGAGCCGAGCTTGCGGCGCAGCGCGCGGACGTGGCTGTCGACGGTCCTGGTCGCCGCCGCCTCGGAGAAGCCCCACACGTCCGACAGCAGCCGGTCACGCTCGAAGACCTGCCCGGGACGTTCGGCCAGGCGGCGCAGCAAGTCGAACTCGGTCCGCGTGAGCTGGGCCTCCGCGCCGCGGACGAAGACGCGGCGGGCGGCGGTGTCGATCTCGACCTCGCCGACCCTGATCACGGTGTCCTCGGCCGCCAGCTGGGCCGCGCGCTCCACCCGGCGCAGCAGCGCGTGGATCCTGGCCACCAGCTCCCGCATGCTGAACGGCTTGGTCAGGTAGTCGTCGGCCCCGACCCCCAGCCCGACCAGCACGTCGGTCTCCTCCCCCAGCGCGGTCAGCATGAGGACGGGCACCGGCCTGGCCGCCTGCATCCTGCGGCACACCTCCAGCCCGTCCATGCCGGGCAACAGCCGGTCGAGGACCACCAGATCCGGTTCCGCGCTGCCGTACTGGACGAGGGCGTCCTGCCCCTCGCCGGCCACCCTGACGTCGAAGCCCTCGGCGGCCAGCCTGTTCCGTACGGCGAGCGCGATGGTCACGTCGTCCTCGACCACGAGAATGCGTCGCTGCTCTGCCACGTACGAAAGACTACGAGCGGCCTGTGCAGACGACACCCCCCGATTCGTGCACAATCCGTGCAGACTTGGCGGCGTGAACACCCCCGGATACCTCCGCCGCCTCGGCCTGCCCGCGCTGCTCGGCGCTCCCGCGAGCGCGGAGGGCTTGCGCGCCCTGCACGCCGCGCACATCGAAAAGGTCTCCTACGAAGCGCTGGAGATCTGGCTCGGCCGCACCACGACCGTCGATCCGCTGGAGTCGGCCGAGCGCATCCTGCGTGGCAGGGGCGGCTACTGCTACCACCTCAACGGCGCGTTCTCGGAGCTGCTCGCGGCCCTCGGCTACGAGGTGACCCGGCACGTCGGCGGCGTGCAGAACCGGGGCGGCGAGCCCGGCGTCACCGGCAACCACCTGGTGCTCACCGTGCGCGGCCTGCCGTCGGAGGCCAATCCGGGCGGTGCGTGGCTGGTGGACGTGGGGCTCGGCGACGCCCTGCACGAGCCGCTGCCGCTGGTCGCGGGCGACTACCGGCAGGGCCCGTTCCGGTACGTGCTGCGCCCGTCGGAGGTGGCGCCCGGCGGCTGGCGGCTCGACCACGACCCCGGCGGCTCGTTCGAGGGCATGGACTTCGGGCTCGAACCGGCCCAGATGTCGGCGTTCGCGGACATGCACCGCCACCTGACCACGTCGCCGGCCTCGGGTTTCGTCCGCGTGGCCACGGTGCAGCGGCGCGACGCCTACGGGGTGGACGTCCTGCGCGGGCTGCAGCTGAAGCGCCTCGGGAACGGCACGCAGTCGGTGACGCTGTGCACGTCGCGCGACTACTACGCGGCGCTGGCGGACGTGTTCCTGCTGCCGCTGGACGACGTGAGCGCCGAAGAGAAGGACCGGCTCTGGCACAAGGTGCGCGCGGCCCACGAGAGCTGGTCGCGCGGCGGTTCGGATTGATCGCTCAGGCCCATGGTCATGCGGCGGCCGGGGAGCTATCGTGCGACTCGGAATGGCTGATGAGACCAGGAAACTGAACGGTCGCTACCGGCTGCTGAATCCCTTGGGGGCGGGATCCGTACGGCTGGCCTTCGACGAGGCGGAACACCGCGACGTCGCGGTCAGGCGCCTACGGGTGCCCCCTGAGCTGCGCGAGGCCGCTCTGCAGGAGGCGCGCAGGGCGACCGCGCTGCGTCACGCCTTCGTCGTGCGGGTGCTCGACGTGCTGGTCGAGGACGGCGAGCCGTGGCTGGTCATGGAGTTCGTCTCGGGGGCGTCGCTGGAGCAGACCGTCCGCTCGCGCCGTCCGCTGCCCGTCCCGCAGGCGGCCAGGATCGGCGTCTGCGTCCTGTCGGCGCTGACCGCCGCGCACGCGGCGGGGATCGTGCACGGCCGGGTCGATCCCGGCAACGTGCTGCTGACCACGACCGGCCGGGCGGTGCTCACCGGGTTCGGCTTCCCCAGTCTCAGCATGCTGCCCTCCGCGGACCTGTGGGCGCTGGCGGCCACGCTGCACTTCGCGGTCGAGGGCCGGCCGCCGGGCCGGGCGCCCACCGAGGGCGCCGACCCGTTCAGGTCGCTGGTCAGGGCGATGCTCCGGCCGGTGAAGAGCTCGTCGGGAAGTCTGGGGCCGCCGCCGGCGGAGGTGGTGCGCGAGACGCTGGAGCGGCTGGCGGTGGACCGGCCGCTGGACACCGTCGTCAGGGCGTCGGGCCCGCTGCCGCCGGCCCAGGTGGCCGCGATCGGGCTGGCCGTGCTCGACCGGCTGGCGGACTGGGGCGGGTTCCACGGCGGCGTGCAGCCGGGGAACGTGCTCATCGACGTCTGGGGCCGGGCCCGGCTGACGCCGCTGCCGGGGCCGGGAACGCTCCCGGCGTACACGGCTCCCGAAGGCGCCGCCACCCAGGCCGCCGATCTGTGGTCGCTCGGGGCCACCCTGTTCACCGCCGTCGAGGGCGGGCCGCCCGCGCCGGGCGCGCCGTTGCGGCGGGCGGGCCCGCTGGCTCCGGTGCTCTTCCAGCTCCTGTCGGGCAACCCGTTGGAACGTCCCACACTGGACGAGCTCCGCCGCGACCTGCTCAGGATCGCCTCAGGAAGTGCTTGACCTCCGGCACAACGATTGCGATACATCGCGAACGGAACCTCAGCGACGGGTTCACACGTTGGACAGAGGACGCAGAATGTGGGAGAGGCGGGGCGCGCGCTCCGCGTTCGGAGGAAGTTGAGGATGTCGCCAGTTCAGAAGTACGCCATCGGCGCAGGCGCCGCGGTTCTGCTCTCGCTGATCTTCTTGCCCGGTTGGGTCACCTTGCTGGTCGTCCTCGGCCTGGTCGCCGCCCCTGTGGTCGGCTACCTGATGCTCGACCCGTCGCAGCGTGAGCGGCTCAAGCGGGCCCGCAGGCGCGGCATCGGCCGCTGAGGCTTTCGGGGCGGCGGGGCCCGATCGGGCGAAGCCCGGTCAGGCCTCCGCCGCGGCCAGCGCCGTCTGCACGCGCTGGGTCACCCGTCGCTCCACGTAGAAGGACAGGAACGGCACCGTGCCGCCGAGCATGACACCGAGCATGTACGGCCACGCCCAGCGTGCCTTCATGCCCAGGTTCATCACCGTGATCAGATAGATCATGTAGAGCCCGCCGTGGATCGGGGCGATGATCTTCGACATGGCCGGCTGGTCGAAGCCGTAGCGCAGCACCATGCCGACGCAGAGCACGAGCAGCATGACGCCGACCACGTACGCGAGTGCCCGGAAGGGCTTCAGAGCCGATTCCACCGTTAACCTTCCAGAACCATCTCAGGGGACGACTTGCCGCGGTCCCGATCCGCTCGTACGGCGTCGCGGACGAAGTGGAACCACATGAAGACGGCGAATCCAGCGAAGATCCACCAGTTGGCGGCATATGCCAGGTTACGCCAGGTGAACGTGCCTCCGACCACCGGCGGGTTCACCTGGACCGGCGCCAGCGAGCCCGAGGCCGGCTGCGCCACCACATAGCCGGTGCGCACCCGCTGCCCGCTCCACAGGTTGACCAGCTCGCCCGTGGACACGGTCTGCACCTGGCCGGCGGGCAGGCCCTCCGAGCGCCGCTGCACGCTGTCGGTGCCCTGCTGCGGCCGCAGCCGCCCGGTCACCGCGACCTGCCCCTGCGGCACCACGGCCACGGCCGGGTCGTCGGGCTTGGCCGTCCAGCCGCGGACGACCGGGATGAGCGTGCCGTCGTCGAGCCGCAGCGGCGTGAGCACCCAGTAACCCTCGTCGCGCGAGACGTTGCCGCCGGGGGCGTCGACATCGGGCTTCCTGTCGGCGACCAGGAGCTGCCGGCCGGCCTCGTAGACGCCCTGCGCGGTGACCCTGCGGCCGACCGCCTCGCCGTCCATCTGGGTGCCGACCCCGGCGAGCGTGGCGACCGTGACGGGCGCGGGATCGGTGGCCGCATGAGGCTTTCCCGAATCTTGGAAGACTCCGAGCTGCCAGCGGCCGAGCAGGATGAAGGCGATGAGGACCCCGATCGTGAGCAGGTGCAGCCCCAGGATGCGGGGTGAGAGCAGGGTCCTCAGCATGCCTTCAAAGTATCCGCCGGGTGGGGCGGTCTGCTAATCAGCCCATACCTACGGATCACACTAAAAGGCACAAACGGAACAGGCGAGCACGCTAGGCTGCTGCCCATGTCTGACCAGCATATTGACCCGGCGGGCAACACCCAGGCCTTCCGCGCGTTCGCGAACGCGCGCGAGCAGGAGGCCGTTGCCAAGCCCAAGAAGTCGCCCCTCATCCCCATCATCGCGGTCGTCGCCGCGGTCGTGATCGTCGGCGTAGCCGCCTTCCTGCTGCTCCAGTAGTCAGCCGACAGCATCACCCGCCGCGGAGGCCGTGGCGGGTTTTCGTCGTTCCCGGGCGTGGCGCGGGGAAGAACAGGGTGCGTGAGCGGGATCACTCTGGACCGCGCCGGGCAGCGCTTCTTACATTGGATTCAGCGTCCAATAAGCGCGCGACCTTCAGGAGGACCCGTGGGCGAGCCAGGACTGGTGATCGTCGGCTCCGGCTTCGCCGGCATCTGCATGGCCGTCAAACTCAAGGAGGCCGGCTACCACGACTTCGTCATCCTGGAGAAGGCCGGCGAACTGGGCGGCACCTGGCGGGACAACACCTATCCGGGCTGCGCGTGCGACGTGCCCTCGCACATGTACTCCTACTCGTACGAGCTGAATCCGGACTGGTCGCGGATGTTCGCGCCGCGCGAGGAGATCCAGGACTACCTGCGCGCCTGCGCGGCCAAGTACGGCATCACCCCGCATCTCCGGTACGGCAAGGACGTCGTCGCGCTGGAGTACGACGACGGCCGCCGCGACTGGACGGTCACCACGCAGGACGGCGAGGTCCTGCGCACCAACGCGGTCGTCTCCGGCATAGGCGCCCTCCATATACCGAAATTTCCGGAAATTGTGGGGCGTGAGTCCTTCGCCGGCCCCGCCTTCCACTCCGCCGAATGGGACCACTCCGCCGACCTGACCGGCAAGCGCGTCGCCGTCATCGGCACCGGCGCCTCCGCCGTCCAGTTCATCCCGCAGCTGGCCCCCGCCGCCCGCCACCTGACCGTCTTCCAGCGCACGCCACCCTGGATTCACCCCAAGCCCGACTTCGCCTTCTCCCCCGCCGCCCGCCGGCTCCTGCGCCTGCCCGGCGCGGCGAGGACCCTTCGCGGCGGCATCTACTGGGCCCTGGAGAGCCGGGCGCTGGGCTTCGCGGTGGACCCGCGGCTGATGAAGGGCCACGAGCGCCTCGCCCTGCGCCACCTCGAAGCCCAGGTGCCCGACCCCGTCCTGCGCCGCGCCCTCACCCCGGACTACGTGATCGGCTGCAAACGCATCCTCATCTCCAGCGACTACTATCCGGCCCTGACCAGGCCGAACGTCTCGCTGGTCACCGAGGCGATCACCGAGATCCGGGAGCGTTCGATCGTGGACGCCGCCGGGGTGGAGCACGAGGCCGACGCGATCGTCTACGGCACCGGCTTCAAGGTGGTGGACGCGCTGACCGACCGGCACATCACCGGCAGGGACGGACTGAGCGTCCAGGACGCCTGGAAGGGCGGCGTGGAGGCCTACCACGGCATCACCGCCTCGGGCTTCCCCAACCTGTTCTTCCTGCTCGGCCCCAACACCGGCCTCGGGCACAACTCGGTCGTGTTCATGATCGAGTCGCAGGTCAGGTACGTCATCGAGTGCCTGCGCCTGCTCTCCCGCACCGGGGCCAGGGCCCTGGACGTGCGGCCGCGGGCGCAGCGCGGCTACAACGACCGGCTGCGCGCCCGGCTCGACCCGCTGGTCTGGAGCGCGGGCGGCTGCCGGTCCTGGTACCTGGACGAGCACGGCGTGAACCGGACGCTCTGGCCGGGCTTCACCTTCGAGTACTGGGCGCGTACGCGGAAGGTGAAGCCCGGCGCCTACGAGCTCATCTTCTAGCGGAGACCACCAGCGCGCTGCCGCCGCCGCGCCTGGTCGGCTCGGCCACGGCCTGGATCCGGTCCCGGCCCAGGAACTCCAGCGCGGTGGCCGCGCCGATCTCCGGGTTGGGCGCGAACGTGTGCCCCTTGGCCTCCAGCTCCGCCTGGTGCGCGGCCAGGAAGGCCGGCTCGGCCTGCGTCTGCGCGGTGTTGCGCTGCGTGGCGCGCGGCGCGGCCAGCGCTTCGGGCAGGTTCATCCCGAGCTCGTACCGGTTGACCAGGATCTGCAGCACGGTCGTGATGATGGTGGAGCCGCCGGGCGAACCGGCCGCCAGCACCGGCCTGTCGTGCTCGAAGACCAGCGTCGGGGCCATCGACGAGCGCGGGCGCTTGCCGGGAGCCGGCAGGTTCGGGTCGCCGGGCGCCGGGCCGAAGGTGAAGTCGGTCAGCTCGTTGTTGAGCAGCACCCCGCGTCCCGGCACCACGATGCCGTTGCCGCCGGTGGACTCGATGGTCAGGTTGTAGGCGACCACGTTGCCCCAGCGGTCGGCGACGACCAGGTGGGTGGTCTCGGGGCCCTCCTGCGCGGGCGGTGCCGCCTCGCCCGTCGGCCGGTCGCAGCGCTCGTAGCGGCCGTCGGGGTTGCCCGGCGCGGCCGGGTGGGCCATGGCCGTGTCGCCGACCAGGCAGGCCCGCTCCTTGGCGAAGCCGTCGGACAGCAGCTCCTTGAGCGGCACGCCGGGGATGTCGCCGACGTACTTGCCGCGGTCGGCGAAGGCCAGCCGGGACGCCTCCAGGTATTCGTGCAGGCCCACCTGCGGCAGGGCCTCCAGGATGTTGAGCGCCTCGCCGACCGTGGAGCCGCCGGAGGAGGGCGGGGCCATGCCGTACACGTCCATGCCCTGGTAGGAGATCTTGGTCGGCTCGCGGAGCAGCGCCCGGTAGGCGCGCAGGTCGGACAGCTCCATCAGGCCGGGGCGCACGTTACGGGTGCTGCCCGGGGTGACCGGCGGCCTCTTGACCGTGGCCACGATCTCCTGGCCGAGCCGGCCGCCGTACAGCCATTCCGGGCCGCGTTTGCCGAGCTCGCGGTAGGTGGCCGCCAGCTCCGGGTTCCTGAAGACCGACCCGACCGGAGGCGGGGCGCCGTTCGGCAGGTACAGCTTGGCCGTGGAGGTGATGTCCTTGAACCGGTCGGCGTTCTGGGCGGTCTGGTCGTGGAACGTCTGGTCGACCACGAAACCCTTGGAGGCCACCTCGATGGCCGGCTGGAGCGCCTGCTTGAGGGACATCGTCCCGAACCGGCGCAGGCCCAGCTCCCAGTTCGCGACCGTGCCCGGCACCCCCGCCGAGAGGCCGCTGGTCACACCCTCGTCGAACGGGATGCCCTCCAGCGTGGTGGCGGTCATGGCGCGCGGCGCGGTCTCGCGGCCGTCGATGGAGAAGACCTTCCGCTGCCTGGCGTCGTAGTAGACCATGAAGCCGCCGCCGGCCAGGCCCGACGAGTACGGCTCCGTGACGCCGAGCACCGCGCCGGCGGCGACGGCGGCATCCATGGCGTTGCCGCCCTTCTTGAGCACGGAGATGGCGGCCTTGCTGGCGTCGAGGTCGACGGTGGCGACCGCTCCGCCGTACCCCTCGGCGACGGGGACCTTCTGGGGCGGCGGCTGATGATGGGGCGGCCCGGCCAGCGCGACCTGCGCGGGCACGAGCGAGATGAGGACTGCTGCTGCGGGAATGAGCACACGGCGCATGATTCTCACCTTGGACCACATACCCCCATAGTGGTAGGGCCCCCTCAGACGCAGGGGTGATGCGCTGGTCGGAGGGGTGATCTAGCGTGGGTGAGGTGCGCAGGAAGTACGGTTTCGATCCATATCTCGCCCTGATCGTGGCGGTCGCCCAGATGGTGATAGCCAGGGGCGCCAGCTGGGGGCAGCGCTCGTTCCGTGAGCCGCTCGTAGGCCCCTACCCGCACCTCCTGCTGCTGGTCGGCCCGCTCGCGCTCCTCGTCCACCGCCGTTTCCCGCTGCTCACCACCGCCGCCGCGCTCGCCGCGTGCGACCTGTTCCTGATCGGCGGGTACGCCTACGGCCCCAGCTTCATCAGCCCGGCGGTCATGCTGTTCCTGCTGGTCACGCGGGGCAAGCGGTTGATGGCCTGGTTCATGGCGCTGATGACGCTGCTGTCGTTCCTGTCCTACGCCTGGCTGGTGGGCCGCCCCGACCTCTTCCACAGCGTGTGGGTGCTGACCGCGATCATGCTGCTGATGGTGGTCGGCGAGCTGGTCAGGATCGTCCGCGAACGGCGCATGGAGCAGGAGCGGATCGCCGAGGAGGAGGCCAGGCGGCAGGCCAGCGAGGAGCGCCTGACCATGGCCCAGGAGCTGCACGACGTGCTCGCGCACAACATCTCGCTGATCCACGTGCAGGCCTCCACCGCGCTCCACCTCATCGACGCCAACCCCGAGCAGGCCAGGACCGCGCTGGCCACGATCAAGACGGCCTCCAAGGAGGTGCTCGGCGAGATGCGCTCGGTGCTGAACGTGCTGCGCGAGGGCGCCCCGCGCTCCCCGACCGCCGGGCTCGACCGGCTCGACGAGCTGATCGAGCGCTCCGGGCTGCGGGTGTCGCTCAAGCGCGTGGGCTCCCGGCCGCTGCCGCCGCAGGTGGAACGGGCTGCGTACCGGATTGTGCAGGAATCGCTCACCAACGCCGCCCGGTACGCACCCGGCTCCGAGGTCGGCGTGCGCCTGGAGTACGGCGAGCGGGAGCTGGTCGTCCAGGTCTCCGACACGGGCGCCACTACCCCCGCCGTACTGGCCGAGGCGGGCAGCGGCAACGGCATCCCCGGCATGCGCGAGCGGGCCTCCGCGCTTGGCGGCACACTGGTCGCCGGCCCTTCCGGCGGCGGCGGCTTCCAGGTCCAGGCCCGGCTGCCACTACCTGACGAGGAGACCTCATGATCAACGTGCTGCTGGCGGACGACCAGGCGCTGGTCCGGGCGGGGTTCAAGGCGCTGCTCGACGCCCAGCCGGACATGACCGTGGTGGCCGAGGCCTCCGACGGCGCGGAGGCCGTCCGGCTGGCGGGCGAGCACCGGCCCGACGTCGTGCTGATGGACATCCGCATGCCGGGCACCGACGGCCTGACCGCCACCCGGCAGATGCCGCCGGGGCCGCACATCATCATCCTGACCACGTTCGAGCTGGACGAGTACGTCTTCGAGGCACTGCGCGGCGGCGCCAGCGGCTTCCTGGTCAAGGACACCGAGCCGGCCGAGCTGATCCAGGCGGTGCGGGTGGTGGCCGCCGGGGAGGCGCTGCTGTCGCCCAGCGTCACCCGGCGCCTGATCGCCGAGTACGCCTCTCGCGCCAAGGAGCCGCTCGCCGCCGACGGCCTCGACCAGCTCACCGAACGCGAACGTGAGGTGCTGGCCCTGGTCGGCACCGGGATGACCAACGACGAGATCGCGGCCAAGCTGTTCATGTCGCCGGCGACGGCGAAGACGCACGTGAGCCGGGCCATGATGAAACTGCACGCCCGCGACCGGGCCCAGCTCGTCGTCATCGCCTACGAGTCGGGCCTGGTCAAACCCGGCTGGCTGTGAGTCCTGGTCATCGGGCGGTCGCCAGGCCGAACCAGTCGCGGGCGGCCTCCTCGATCCCGTCCGCCCCGGCCCAGGCCACATAGCCGTCGGGGCGGATCAGCAACGTGTCGGCGGGCGGGTCGTCGCAGCGGGCCCTGACCACGTCGATCCAGTCGTCGCCGAGCAGCGCCGCGGAGCCGGCGCCGCCGCCCAGGTCGAGCAGCACGGGACGGGCCGCGCGCATCAGCTCGGCCACCCGCCCGCCGCCCGCCAGCACCAGATCGGGCACGAACCGCCCGACGACCGCCCCGCCGTCCTTCTCCCCGCCGTCCCCCGCCGTGCCGGGCGATCCGCCGTCCGATCCGCCGGCCACCCCATCGAGTCCGCCGGGCGATCCGTACTGGATGCCGGAGTCGTGCAGCAGCATGGCGAGGTGGCGGGCGGGCTCCGCGAAGGCGAACACCTCGCCGAGCAGTTCGCGCAGCGCCGCGCCGTCCTCGCCCTCGGCCCGGTCGATCGCGGACTGCGCCCGGCTGTGCAGGAGCGTGCGCTCGCCGATCGCCCTGCGCTCCGGCTCGTACGTGTCCAGCAACGTCTCCCGCACCCGCCCGCGCAGCACGGCGGCCAGCTTCCAGCCGAGGTTGACCGCGTCCGTCATGCCGACGTTGAGCGCCGAGCCGCCCGCGGGGAACAGGTGGGCGGCGTCCCCCGCCAGGAACACCCGGCCGGTCCGGTACCGCTCGGCCAGCCGGCCCTGCGCGACCGTGCGCGACATCCAGATCGGCTCGCCCAGCGGCACGTCCACGCCCAGCACGTCGCGGACGGCCGCGCGGAAGTCCGCCAGGCTCACCTCCTCCTCGGTGAACGCGCCGGGGGCCCGTACGCCGGCGATGAGCACGCCGTCCTGCAGCGAGGTGAGCAGCACGCGCCCGTTCGGCCGGCGGTTCCAGCCCGGTTCGAGGCCCTCGCCCTCCAGCGACTCGAAGACCTTGATGTCGGCCTTGAAGTGGCCGAACAGCAGCCCATCCGCCTCGCTGGTGCCGGGGAAGGCGATCCCGGCCCGCTCGCGGACGACGCTGCGCGCCCCGTCGCAGCCGACCACGTACCGGGCCCTGATCGGCCCGTCCCCGGTGTCGAGCGTCACCCCCTCCTCGTCCTGGGCGAGGTCGCGGACCTCGCACCCTCTCCTGATCTCGACGCCGAGCTCGTGTGCCCGCTCGGCCAGCAGCCGCTCCAGCCGGGGCTGCTGGATCAGCAGCATCCGCAGCGGGACGTCGTCGATCCCGTCGAACCGCAGCGGCACCGCCCCGAACGGGAACCCGGGGGCCCGGCCCGAGAACGGGCTGCCCGCGCTGAAGCGATCGAGCAGCCCTCTGTGGTCGAGCACGTCGACGATCTGCCCGCCCAGCCCGTTGGCCTTGGGCAGTCCGCTCGCCTCGGCCCTCTTCTCCAGCACGATCGGGCGGGCTCCGGCCAGGCTCAGCTCGCACGCGAGCATCAGCCCCACCGGGCCCGCCCCCACGATCAGCACATCTTCCATGCCCGTCAGGCTAGATTGACAAAATCCGGCTTGTCAAGCTAGCCTGACAACCGTGGACGTAACAGAGCTGTCCGAGCGGATCAGGGCCAACGACCCGGCGATGGGCCTGCGGGCGGTCGGCGCGCTGCACCGGCTGGCCGAGCAGGTCGAGGCCGTCTCCGTGGCCCTGGCCAGGGAGCAGGGCTGGACCTGGGAGCAGATCGGCGACGCGCTCGGCATGTCACGGCAGTCGGTGCACGCCAAATACGGGAAGTGAGGGGATGACGATGTTCGGCAAGCAGAAGAGCCCCGTGTCGGTGATCATCAAGGGCGCGCTGGAGGAGGCCCAGCTGCGCGGCGACCGCCGGATGGGCACCGAGCACCTGCTGCTCGGCCTGCTCCACCACGAGGAGTCCGCCCGCACGCTGGGCGTGGACCTGGCCGCCGGCCGTGCGGCGCTCGTCGAGCTCGACCGGGCCTCGCTGCGCATGCTCGGCCTGGAGGTGGGCGACCTGCCCGAGCGGCCGCGCAAGCATCCGCGCGTCCCCAGCACGGCGCTCACGTCGAGCGCCCGCGCCGTGCTCAACGAGGCCATCAAGGCCACCACGATGAAGACGCGAGACGCGCAGGCGCCGCGCCACCTGGTGCTCGGGCTGCTGGAGCGCAAACAGCCCGACCCGGCCGCGCAGGTCATCGACCAGCTCGGGATCGACCGGGCGGCCGTACGCAGCCGCATCGCTTGACGAAAATTGGTTGATCGGCGGGCCCGGCCGTTGAGAGGGTCGAAGGATGCGGCGCACGTACGAGGACCTGGTCCAAGAGGCCGAGAAGGTGTCCGTGGACGGCTGGGACTTCTCCTGGCTCGACGGGCGGGCCACCGAGGAGCGCCCCTCCTGGGGCTACTCCCGGCTGATCGGCGAGCGCATGGCCGGGGCCAGGGCCGCGCTCGACATCCAGACCGGCGGCGGCGAGATCCTGGCCGGTCTGCCCTCCCTGCCGCCGGTGACCGTGGCCACCGAGGGGTGGCCGCCCAACCTCAGGCTGGCCGCCTCCCGTCTGCGCCCGCGCGGCGCCCGGGTGGTCGCGAGCGACGAGGACGCCCGCCTGCCGTTCGCCGCCGGCACCTTCGACCTGGTGACCAGCCGACATCCGGTGAAGACCTGGTGGGAGGAGATCGCCCGCGTGCTGGAGCCCGGCGGGACCTACCTGTCCCAGCAGGTCGGGCCGCGCAGCGTGGCCGAGCTGTACGAATACTTCCTCGGGCCCCAGGGCGAGGGCCGTCGTCAGCCC
This sequence comes from Nonomuraea fuscirosea, assembly GCF_035917475.1. NCBI lineage: Bacteria > Bacillati > Actinomycetota > Actinomycetes > Streptosporangiales > Streptosporangiaceae > Nonomuraea > Nonomuraea fuscirosea. The sequence goes on from NZ_CP109074.1 coordinate 8,731,863, forward strand.
GACGACGCCGTGGCCGAGGCGGAGGCCGCCGGCCTGGAGGTCGTCGACCTGCGCTTCGAGCGGCTGCGGATGGAGTTCCGCGACATCGGGGCGGTGATCTACTTCCTGCGGAAGGTGATCTGGACCGTGCCCGGGTTCTCGGTCGAGCGCTACGCCGGCCGGCTGCGCGAGCTGCACGATCTGATCGAGGCGGACGGGCCGTTCGTGGCCCACTCCGCCCGGTTCCTCATCGAGGCGAGGAGGCCCGATGGCCAGGCTGCGTGACGTGGTGGTCGACTGCCGGCATCCCGCCTCGCTGGCCCGGTTCTGGGCCGAGGCGCTCGACGGCTACGCGGTGGCGCCCTACGACGAGGCTGAGTTGCAGCGGCTGCGCGGCGAGGGGATCGAGGACCCGGAGGACGACCCGACCGTGCTGGTCGAGGGCGGGTCGCCGCGGCTGTGGTTCCAGCGGGTGCCGGAACGCAAGATCGTCAAGAACCGGCTCCACCTCGACCTGCGCGCCGACGACGTCGACGCGGAGATCGACCGGCTGATCGGGCTCGGGGCCGTGCTGCTGGACACCCACGACGACTGGGTCGTCCTGGCCGACCCCGAGGGCAACGAGTTCTGCCTGGCCTGACCCACCCGGCCACCGAGGCGTCGGGAGCCTCCGGCAAGGGCCGGGCCGCCGCGGGGCGGGCGATCGCGGGCATGAGGCCGCCCCCGTCCTGAGGACGAGGAGCCACGCCGGCGCCCTACCCCCGCTGTCGTACGCGCGGCCCCGCCGAACACTCCAGCGGGCGCAGCCGCGAGAGCGCCCGTGGTGCGATTCGCCGCGTCTGCTTCCGGCGGACCCTTGAGGTACACGTCAAGGAGGAGGAGACATGAACACGATCGCCACTTGGGGTCCGCACTGGGGTCCTGGCATCGGCTTCGCGCCGATCTTCCCGGCCGTTTGGGGCCTGTTCTGGATCGCCGTCATCGCGCTGGCCGTCACGGGCTGGCGCAAGGGCTGGTGGGGGCCGCGCCGCGGAGCCGCCGCCCACGCTCCCGGCGCGCCCGGCGGCTCTCCCACCGCGTCGGCCGAGCAGATCCTGGCCGAGCGGTACGCCCGCGGCGAGATGAGCGACGACGAGTACTTCGAGAAGATGTCCGTCCTCAGGGGCGGCTCCGCGTAACGCCGGCGGCAGTTCCGCCTGACGCCGGCGGTGATGCCGTCTGACGCCGGCGGCGATGCGGCAGAACGCTGAGGACGATGCGGCATAAACGTCACCTTGAGTGCGGCAACTGTCACTGGTCGTACCCATGGGTCCGCGTTAGGTTCCGGGTGATGGTCTCAAGGAAGTGGGGACGACAGATGCGGTCCATCACCAAGTTCTGCGGCCAGTGCAGCTGCGGTTGCCCGGAGCTGTTCGTCGACGCCACGGCGCCCGACGAGCGCCAGGTGATCATCGTCGACGACTTCGGTCAGCGCGTCGAGATGAGCCACGACCAGTTCGGCTCCATCGTGGAGGCCGCCAAGAGCGGGGCTCTGGACAGCCTGGCGCTCGTCCACTGAGCGCCCAGGCCGTCACACTGCTGGCGGGCGGGGTCGCCGCCGGCCTCGTCGCCGGCGCGGCCACGTGCACCGCCACGCAGGGCGGGCTCCTCATGGGTCTGGCCGACGGCCGTCACGGGCGGGACCGGGCGCTGGTGGGCTGGTTCCTGGCGGGACGGCTGGTCTCGTACACGCTGGCGGGGGCGCTGCTCGGGCTGCTCGGCTCGGCCGTCAGCCTGCCGCCCCAGGCCCGGGCGGCGCTGCTCGTCGCGGCCGGGCTCACCGTGGCCGGCTTCGCCGTCAGGCTGCTGCGGCGCGGCCATGGAGCCTGCGCCGCACCGGAGCCGGCGACTCCGCCCCGCTACCGGGCACCCCTGCTGGGCGCGGCCACCGTCCTGCTGCCCTGCGGGGTGACGCTCAGCGTCGAGATGCTGGCGATCTCCAGCGGCTCGCCGCTGGCGGGAGCGGCGGCGATGGCGGGGTTCGTGGCCGGCACCGCGCCGGCGTTCGCGCTGCTCGGCTACGTGCTGCGGCGCGTCTCGCGGACCCGGCTGGCCCGGCTGGCCGGGGTCGTGGCGCTCGCCGCCGGCCTCTGGACGGCCGGGTCCGGGGTCAGCCTGGGCGGCTGGGCGGCCACCGCCGCCACACCTGCCGCCGCTCCTGTCGCCGCTCCCGTCGCCGCGGCGGAACCGGGCGCCGTGCCGTCGGTCACCGTGTGGGCGACGCGCGAGGGCTACCGGCCGGCCATGGTGGAGGCGCGGGCGGGCGAGCCCGTGGACGTGGTCTTCAAGCTGCTCGACCGCGGCTGCACCGGCACCGTCGTGATCGGCGGGCGCGACGTCTCCGTCCCCGCCACCGTACGCTTGCCGCCCCAGCCACCCGGCCTGCTGCGGTACGTGTGCGGAATGGGGATGTACGCGGGCTTCATCAACTTCTCCTAGTGCCTTCGGCGATTACGGTTCGCGATCGGGCGATCACGTGCCACTCTGTCGCCATGTCCTGGCAAGGAGAGGCGGCGGTGCCGGCCGTACCGGCGCCGCGCGCGGGAGACGTACCCGAGCTGCTGGCCGCCGCGCGGGCGGGTGACGCGCAGGCGGCGCACCGGCTCGGCCGGCTCTACGCCCAGCACGGCGACCGCGCGGCCGCCCGGATGTGGTGGGAGCGGGCCGCCGCCGGCGGCAGCGTCGACAGCGCGTACAACCTGGGCATCTGGCACGAGATGCACGGCAGCCTGGAGGACGCCGTCACCTGGTACGAGGCCGCGGCCAGCACCGGTGACGCCGAGGCCGCGACGAACCTGGCCACGCTCCTGCTGGAGCAGCGCGGCGACGCCGGCGCGGCCAGGGTCTGGTACGAGAGCGCGGCCGAGGCGGGCTCCAGGAGGGCCGCCCGCAGGCTGGCGCTGATGTGCGAGGACGCGGGCGAGCTGGGCCTGGCGCGCGAGTGGCACCGCAGGGCGGCCACGGACGGCGACGCGGCCTCCGCCCACGACCTGGGCTTCCTGGCCTACTGCGCGGGCGAGGAGGCGGAGACCGTGCGCTGGTGGGAGTGCGCGGCCAGGGGCGGGCACGCCGAGTCGGCCTACTACCTGGGCCTCTACCTGCACGCCTGCCGCGACCCCGAGGGAGCCGAGGCGTACTACCGGCTGGCGGCCAGGAGCGAGCATCCCGGCGCGGCCTCGCGGCTCGGCGGGATCGCGCTGACGCGGGGCGACCTGCGTACCGCGCGGGGCTGGTTCGAGCAGGCGGCCGGGGCGGGGCGGGCGGAGGACCAGCGGATGGCCGGGTTCGTCTGCGTGGAGCTGGGCGACACGGCGGCGGCCAGCCACTGGTTCGGCCGGGCCGCGGCCGGCGGAGACGCCGAGGCGGCCTTCAACTACGGCCTGCTGCTCATCGCCGAGTTCGGCGACCTGGCGGGCGGCCGGCACTGGTTCCGGCAGGCGGCGCGGGCGGGACACCACGGTGCCGCCGTCGAGCTGGGCGGGCTGCTGTCGGTGGCCGGCGAGCACGGCGAGGCGCAGGAGTGGCTGTCGGACCCCCCGCCACCCGCCTGGGACCGTCCGGCCGAACCGGAGCTGACCGCCAGGGCGGAGCTGGCCGCGGCCGCCACCGCCCGAGGAGGCGGCGTCCCGCTGGTCGCGGCGGAGCTCGCGGAGGTGCTCAGCACGTGGGACGTGGTGACCCGGCCGCTGCACGACCTGTCCGACGTGCTGGCCTGGCTGGCCGAGCGGAGCGGGGTGCACGAGAGCGCGGTCGAGCACCTGGCGTCCGTACGCGGCACGCTGGTACGGCCGGGCAGCGCGCCGTGGCCGAGCCCCGGCGAGCTGCAGCACGTCCTGACCACCGCCCGCGACCTGCGCCGCCGGCTGGGCCTGCACTAGCCGGCAGAACCCGCCTGGACCCGCACTCGGCCGGCGGCCGCCGGCTGGACCAGCGCTCGGCCGGCAGCCGTCGCGCCGGGCCTGCGACAGAGGGCAGGCCGCGGAGTCAGACGAACTCGGCGACCGGCGTGTACGGCAGCCCGAGCGCCTGGGCGACCGGCTCGTTGGTGAGCCGCCCGTCGTGCGTGTTGAGCCCGCCCGCGAGCCCGGCGTCCGCCTTGAGCGCGTCGCGCCAGCCCAGGTCGGCCAGCTTGACCGCGTACGGGAGGGTGGCGTTGGTCAGCGCGTAGGTGGAGGTGTTGGCCACCGAGCCCGGCATGTTGGCCACGCAGTAGAAGACCGACTCGTGCACCTTGTACGTCGGCTCGGCGTGCGTGGTCGGGCGCGAGTCCTCGAAGCAGCCGCCCTGGTCGATGGCGATGTCGACGAGCACGGAGCCCGGCTTCATCCGTGCGACCAGGTCGTTGGAGACCAGCGTCGGGGCCTTCGCGCCGGGGATGAGCACCGCGCCGATGACCAGGTCGGCCTGGAGGACCTCCTGCTCGATCGCGTACGAGGTGGAGACGAGCGTCTTGAGCCGGCCCTGGTAGACGGCGTCGATGAAGCGCAGCCGGTCGATGTTGGTGTCGAGGACGGTCACCTCGGCGCCCATGCCGACGGCGATCTGGGCGGCGTTCAGCCCGGAGACGCCGCCGCCGATCACGACCACCTTCGCCGGCGCCACGCCGGGGACGCCGCCGGGCAGGACGCCCCTGCCGCCGTTGAAGCGCATCAGGTTGTACGCGCCCACCTGCGGCGCCAGCCGCCCGGCGACCTCCGACATCGGGGCCAGCAGCGGCAGCGAGTGGCCGACCTGCACGGTCTCGTACGCGATGCCGGTGGTACGCGCCTCCAGCAGCGCGTCCGTGCAGGGGCGGGAGGCGGCCAGGTGCAGGTACGTGAACAGCACCAGCCCCTCGCGCAGCCGGTGGTACTCCTCGGCGATGGGCTCCTTGACCTTGAGCACCATGTCGGCCTGCGCCCACACGGCGTCGGCACTGTCGAGGACCTTGGCACCGGCCGCGAGGTACTCCTCGTCCGGGATCTGCGAGCCCAGGCCCGCGCCCCGCTGAACGGTGACGTCGTGCCCGTGACGCACCAGCTCGTGCACGCCGGCCGGGGTGGCGGCGACACGATACTCGTGGTTCTTGACCTCGGCGGGAACGCCGATCTTCATTGCGGTGGATCCTTTCGGGAACCGGCACGCCGTCGTACCGGATTAAGGGGTGTCACAGCCGTGCCCACGCCTCGGTGAGCACGCCGCGGAGTATCGAGCCGATCTCGTCGAACTCCTTCTGGCCCGCGATCAGCGGCGGAGCCAGCTGGATGACGGGGTCGCCGCGGTCGTCGGCGCGGCAGTACAGGCCCGCGTCGAACAGCGCCTTGGACAGGAACCCGCGCAGCAGCCGCTCGGACTCGGCCGCGTCGAAGGTCTCCTTCGTGGTCTTGTCCTTGACCAGCTCGATGCCCCAGAAGTAGCCGGCGCCGCGCACGTCGCCGACGATCGGCAGGTCGCGCAGGTCGTCGAGGGTCTGGCGGAACACCGGCTCGTTCCTGGTGACGTGGCCGAGCAGGTCCTCGCGCTCGAAGATGTCGAGGTTGGCCAGGGCCACGGCCGAGGAGACGGGGTGCCCGCCGAAGGTGTAGCCGTGGGCGAACATGGTGTCGCCGTCCTTGAACGGCTCGAACAGCCGCTCGTGCGCGATCATGGCCCCGATGGGCGAGTAACCGCTGGTCAGGCCCTTGGCGCAGGTGATGATGTCGGGGACGTAGTCGAACTTCTGGCCGCCGAACATGGTGCCCAGCCGGCCGAAGGCGCAGATGACCTCGTCGGAGACGAGCAGGACGTCGTACTCGTCGCAGATCTCACGCAGGCGCTGGAAGTAACCGTCGGGGGGCGGGAAGCAGCCGCCGGCGTTCTGCACGGGCTCGGCGAAGACGGCGGCCACCGTGTCGGGGCCCTCCATCTCGATCGCGCGGGCCACCCGGTCGGCGGCCCAGATGCCGTACTCCTCGGGCGTCATGCCCTTGACGCCGGTGATCTCGTCGGCACGGTAGTGGTTGGTGTTGGGGACCCGCACGGATCCGGGCACCAGCGGCTCGAACATCTGCTTGAACGCCGGGATGCCGGTGATCGACAGCGCGCCCTGCGGGGTGCCGTGGTAGGCGATCTGGCGGCTGATGACCTTGTGTTTGAGCGGCTTGCCGACCAGCTTGTAGTACTGCTTGGCCAGCTTCCAGGCGGTCTCGACCGCCTCGCCGCCGCCGGTGGTGAAGAAGACGCGGTTCAGCTCGCCCGGGGTGTAGGAGGCCAGGCGCTGCGCCAGCTCGGCCGCCTTGGGGTGGGCGTAGGACCACAGCGGGAAGAACGCCAGCTCCTGGGCCTGCTTGGCGGCGGCCTCGGCCAGCTCCTGGCGGCCGTGGCCCACCTGGACCACGAAGAGCCCCGCCAGACCGTCGAGGTAGCGCTTGCCGTGGATGTCGTAGACGTAGGATCCCTCGCCCCGCACGATCGTCGGGATCTCGGACGTGTCGTAGGCGCTGTGCCTGGTGAAGTGCAACCACAGGTTGTCCTGCGCGGCCTTGAGGACGTCGTGTTCCGGCTGCGTCATGGTTATCTTCCCTCGTGTCTGAACTTCCCACAGTCTGCCTGCTCACGGGCACCTTGCCAAGCGAATCGGTCGCAGCACTATGCAAGAAAATCGAGATCCGCAGAACCCCTTTGTAACGGCAACGAAATCCGCAGGTACATTGACGCACGTGGTCCCGCCTGCCGGATCCCGTTTCCACAGCGCAGGGCCCGTTGTGATGCAATGAGACAAACTGCTGTTAACTCCTGTGAACAACTGTGCACTGTTGAGAACGACCCCCGGGGGACCCTCCGTGACTCCTGATCAGATCGAGAGCGCCGTCTCCGCCGCGATGCCCCAGGCCATCGAGGAGCTGAGACGGTTCGCCGCCATACCGTCCGTGGCCTTTCCCGGTCATCCGGAGGAGCCCGTCTTCGCCGCCGCCTCCATGACGGAGGAACTGCTGCGCTCCACCGGGCTGCCGCGGGTGCAGCAGGTGCCCGTCGACGGCAGCTTTCCCGCCGTCTTCGGCGAGGCGCCGGCGCCTCCCGGCATGCCCACCGTCCTGCTCTACGCGCACTACGACGTGCAGCCGGCGGGGGACCCGGCCGCATGGCGTACGCCGCCGTTCGAGCCGACGCTGATCGACGGCCGCCTGTACGGGCGGGGCTGCGCCGACGACAAGTCGGGCGTCATCTCCCACGTCACGGCCCTGCGCGCCTTCCACGGGCAGTTCCCCGTGGGCATCAAGGTGATCATCGAGGGCCAGGAGGAATACGCCGGCGACCGGCTGGAGGCGTTCGTCGAGCGCAACCCCGACCTGCTGCGGGCCGACGCCGTCGTGGTGGCCGACACCGGCAACCCGCGCGTGGGCGACCCGGCGGTCACGACGTCGCTGCGCGGCATGGCCGGATTCACCGTCGAGGTCCGTACGCTGCGGGAGGCCGTCCACAGCGGCTCCTTCGGCGGCGCGGCGCCCGACGCGCTGGCGGCGCTGATGCGCATGCTCACCTCGCTGCACGACGACAACGGCGACATCCGGGTGCCCGGCCTGCCGCGCGGCTCCTTCCTCGGACACGGGCCGTCGGAGGAGGAGTTCAGGAGGACGGCCGGGGTCGTCGACGGGGTGTCGCTGGTGGGCTCGGGCTCGCTGGCCGACCGGCTCTGGTCGTCGTACGCGATCACCGTCACCGGCCTCGACGTGCCGACGGTGTCCGGGGCGATCAACGCCGTCCAGCCCGCCGCCAGGGCGCGGGTGACCGTGCGCGTGCCTCCGGCCGGCGACCCGAAGACGACGGTGAACGCCATCGTGGAGTTCCTGCGGCAGGTGGCGCCCTGGGGCGTGCAGGTGTCGTTCGGCGACTTCACGGTCGGCTCCGGCTTCCAGGCCGACTCGGGCGGCAAGGCCCGCGCGGCGCTCAACCGGGCCATGGAGCGCGCCTTCGGCCGCCCGCCGCGCGACGTGGGCGCGGGCGGGTCGATCCCGCTGGTCAGCACGCTGCTCAAGCAGTTCCCCGCGGCGGAGATCCTGCTGTTCGGGGCCGAGGACGAGGAGGCGGCCATCCACGCCCCCAACGAGCGGGTCGATCTGGAGGAGCTGCGCAAGGTGGCGACCACCGAGGCGCTCTTCCTGAACGAGCTGAGCCTTCCTTCGGCCCTGGGCGTGTAGCTCCGGGCGGTTTCAGCAGGCGTGGGGGGCGTTGTGCGGCGGCTCAGCAGGTGTGCAGGGTGGGGAGGCGGCCGGCGAAGAAGGCCACGGGGGTGACGCCCATCAGGCGGCGGAACTCGGCCGCCATGTGCGACTGGTCGTAATAGCCGCTCGCCACCGCCACCTGCGCCCACCCCTGGCGGCGCCGGCCGCCCCGCGCCAGCACTTCGCGTACGCGGCCGATGCGTTCGAAGCGCTTGGGCGGCAGGCCGACGCCGTCCTCGAACAGGCCGCGCAGGTGCCGCTCGCTGACGGCCAGCCGCCGGGCGATGGCGGGAACCGGCTCACGCCTGCCCGTCCGCCCGTCCAGGGCCTCGGCGGCGGCTCGTACCAGCTCGCCCCGGGTCACGTCCCCGGCGGACCTGCGCTCGATCCGCTCGGCCAGCGCCGTTCCGAGCCGGGCGAGAACGCGCCGGGGATCACGCCCGGCCTCCCTCAGCGCGTCCGTCAGTGCCGCCGTCGAGCCGTCCCACAGCTCCTCCAGGCCGGACACCCGGTCGACCAGCTCGCTCACCGGCACACCGAGCAGGGGCCGGGCGGCGCCGGGACACAGGCGCAGCCGCAGGCAGAACGGCAGGTCCTTGCCGACGTGGTACGAGGCCCGGGTGCGCGGCCCGATCACCAGCAGGTCACCCCGCCCGGCGGGCGTCGTACGGAAGATCAGGCTGGTGCCGGCGTCGGGAAGGTGCACGAGGGGCTGACCGGGCCCGCGGCCGTCCGCCGCCAGGACGGTCACTTCGCTCACCAGCCCGCTCAGTCTCTCCGGCACTGTCACCTCGGCGCTCATGCCCCTCACGCTATCCGCCCGGCGAGGCGGCCGAGTGTGCCGAAACTTCCTATAAGGGCTGGTGGGCGGGCGGGCACGCTGGTCGGCATGATTCTGGTAACGGGTGCCACGGGCACCGTCGGCAGTGAGGTGGTCCGGTCGCTGGCGGCTCGCGGTGAGCGGGTGCGGGCGATGACGCGGGAGCCGTCGAAGATCGTGTTTCCCGCTGTCGAGGTGGTGCGGGGGGACTTCCAGGAGCCCGGTTCCCTGGCCGAGGCGGTGCGCGGCGTCGAGAGCGTCTTCCTGCTCAGCGCGCCCGGCCCCTGGGTGGTGCGGCATGACGAGGCGATGCTCGCGGCGGCCCGGTCCGCCGGGACGCGGAAGGTGGTGAAGGTGTCGGCCATCGGCACCGGCGAGCGGGCGGGCGCCAGGGTCGGCGACTGGCATCTGCCCGGCGAGGAGGCGCTGCGGGCGAGCGACCTGGAGTGGGCGGCGCTGCGGCCGTCCAGCTTCGCCTCCAACACGCTGGGCTGGGCGCCGCGGATCCTGGCGGGCGAGCCGATCCCCAACATGAGCGGCGACGGCAGGCAGGGCGTCATCGATCCGCTGGACGTGGCCGAGGTCGCGGTACGGGCGCTGACGTCGTCGGAGGAGAGCGTGCGGGGTGTGCTCACGCTGACCGGGCCCGAACTGCTCAGCGTCCCCGACATGGTGAAGGTGCTGGAGGAGACGGTCGGGGGGCGGGCGCTGGCGACGGTCGACGTGCCGTTGGAGACGTACCGTGAGCAGTTGCTCGGGGCCGGGGTCGGCGCGGACTTCGCGGAGATCGCGGTCAACGGGGCCAGGCTGGTGGCGGAGGGCGGCAACGCCCGGCTCACGCAGGACGTGGAGCTGGCGCTGGGACGCCCGCCGCGCGCCTTCCGCACCTGGGCCCACGACCATCGCACCGCCTTCACCGGCTGATCCCATCAGCTGACCCACCGGCTGGATTTACCGGCTGACCCGCCGGCTGATTCCACCCGCGTCCGGTCAGGCGCTCCAGTCGACGAGCGACAGCAGGCGTTCGGCCTGTTCGCGGTCGGTGGTGGCCAGGGTGATGCCTCTGACCAGCGTGAGCAGGTCGCGTACGTCCAGATCGGCCCGGACGAGGCCGGCCTGTCCGGCCTCCTCCAGCAACATGGAGGCGGCCTCGATCATGGTGCGGTGCCAGGCGGCGTGCAGGGCCGTGTCGTCCGTCGCGGCCAGGGCCAGATCGCGCTTGGTGGTCAGGTGGTCCATGAACAGCCGCAGCCACGCGTGCAGCGCCTCCCCCGGAGATCCGGCGGCCCGCAATGACTCCGCGCTCGCGCGGAGCTGGGCCACCTCGTCGGCGTAGACGGCGGCCAGCAGGTCGGAACGGGTCGGGAAATGCCGGTACATCGTGGCGTTCCCGACCCCGGCGCGGCGGGCGACCTCGTCCATCGGCGCGTCGGCGCCGCGCTCGGCGAACACGTCGGCGGCCGCGGCCAGCAGCAGGTCGCGGTTGCGCTGCGCGTCCGCCCGCAGAGGACGTGGCATCGTGCTCCTTGCTAAGTGGGGACTTCCCCGTTTAGTGTAGCGGCGACACCGAAACGGGGAGTTCCCCATTTAGCCGAGGAGCACATCAGGATGACGACCGCGGGAGAGGTACATCGACGGATCGTCGAGCTCTACCCCCACATGCTCGCCACCGGGCAGATGGACGAGGCGCTCGCCCTCATCGACCCCGACGTGATCGACCACCGGGGCGGAGCCGCGGGAGACCACCACGGGCTGCGGGCGTGGCGGGAGAAGTGGGAGCTGATGAGATCGGGCGAGACGGGCTTCCACGACCTGTCGGTCACGGTCGAACAGAACGTCTCGGACGAGGAGAGGTCGGCCAACCTCTACCTCAGCCGGGGCACCCACACCGCCTCAGGCCGCCAGTACGAGGTGCGCGGCCTGGACATGATCCGCGTACGGGACGGCAGGATCGTCGAGCACTGGGCCGTCATGGACGCGACGGCCAGACGTCATCAGCTCGGGCTGGATGATTGACGGCGCGATCAGTAGTCGACGGCGCGGCGGTGCACGAGCCGCAGGCCCGCCTCCACCAGCACCCAGCCCAGACGCTTCTCCAGCCCGCGGACCAGCGAATCGCCCCTGTCCCTACGGCACTGGCGCTGACGCTCGGCCTCCGCCCGCAGTTCCCGGCCCCTCGCCCGTTCGACATACAGATATAAGTCCGGATACATCCCTTCCCCTCCTCCACAACGTTCGAGTAAGTCCTACGCACGGAACGGGAAGCCGTTCGCGTGCACGGCCACGTTCTCCCGCCCCTCCGTGTCGCCCGCCTCACGGGCCGCGAGCCCATGCCGCCGCCACCGCACCACGACCTCGTCCAGCTCCTCCTTCAGCCGCTCCAGCTCGGCAGGCGTGAGCCGGAGCAGGTATTCGGAGGCGAAGGCCGCGCCGCGCCAGTCGGCGGGCCAGGCCTGCTTCTCGTCGAGGTAGCGCTCGTAAAGCTCGCTGCGCTGGCGCGCGTAGACCCGCGAGACGGCGGTGTGCACGGCGGCGCGCTCGGGCGCGTCGAAGTCCTCGTCCTTGGTGGTGATGACCGTGGACACCGGTTGCCACCAGCGCTCCCTGGCATCCCCGCTGCGCCCCTCCGCCTCCTCGATGATGCCGTGGGCGGCCAGCTTGCGCAGGTGGTAGCTGACCAGCGACACGGCTTCGTCGACCTGGTCGGCGAGCTGCGAGGCGGTGGCCGTGCCCGCGACGGAGAGCGCGCGGTAGAGCTGGATGCGCAGCGGATGGCCGAGGGCCTTGAGCGTGTCGAGGTCCTTGACGCGGTGGGTCTTCTCGGTGGGCGCCATGACACCACCATAGAAGCGAAAATAAATTTGCGCAAATAAAATTTCTCATCTGCGCGGCCGTATGGCGCCGCCCCGGCGGCCGTCGGACAGGTCAGGGCAGCCCAGGATGGCTCGGGATGGGTGAGGCGGCTACCTGACGGGGAGGTCGTAGACGCGGCGCACGCTGCTGCCCAGCTTGGCCACGTTCGCGCCGTAGATGTGCAGGGACACGCCGACCTCGTCGCTCGTGTTGCGCACCTTGTGGATGTCCCCGGGCGGCGCGAACCCGCTGACCTCCCCCGGACGGTTGTCGACCCGGCCGATCTCCACGAGGTGGTCGCCCTTGTCCCGGTAGAGGGTCTCGTGCTCGATCCCGCTGAGGATGCCGAACGTGCACCACGACACGTGGTCGTGGATCACCGTGTCCTGGCCCGGCCGCCAGACGACGGCCACGATCGAGAAGTCCTCCTCGGCGTGCAGCACGTGGGAGACGTACCCGTCGGGTGAGCCCGCGCGCTCCTGCGGGGTGAGGATGTCGAGGGCGGGCAGGTGCTCGCGCAGGAACGCGGCCACGGCCAGCGCGCTCTCGCGGCGGGCGAGCCGGCGGGCGGCGATGCTGGACACGCCGCGCACCAGGACGTCCAGTCCGGGTCGGACGGTCGTGGAGGCCAGGTTCATGGGCTTCTCCCTGGAGCTGCAGCGGTTGTTCCTTCTCTCCCTACGCTCCTCCGTTCCGACCGATAGGTCCAACAGAAGTTCTCTGGTTGATCGATAGATATGATTGATGAATGCTCGACGTCGTACGCCTGCGCGTCCTCGTCGCGGTGGCCCGCAAGGGCTCGCTGACCGCGGCGGCCAAGGAACTGCACTACTCCCAGCCCTCGGTCAGCCACCACCTGGCCAGACTGGAGGCCGAGACCGGGGCCAAGCTCGTCCAGCGCGCCGGGCGCGGCATCAGGCTCACCGAGGCGGGCCGGCTGCTGGCCGAACGGGCCGCGGAGATCATCGGCCGGCTCGACGCCACCGCCGAGGAACTGGCCGCGCACGTGGGGCTGCGCTCCGGCCGGGTGCGGCTGGCCGCCTTCCCCTCGGCGCTGGGCACGTTCATCCCGAAGGCGGCCCGGCTGCTGGCCGGCGCGCACCCCGGGCTGCGCCTGCAGCTCACCGAGACCGAGCCGCCCGAGGCGCTGCGGCTGCTGCGCGCCGGGCGGGTGGACGTGGCGGTGATGTTCCGTTACGACGACACCGCCCCCGAGGACAACGGCATCCACATGGTGCACCTCCTCGACGACCCCAGCTACCTGGTGTCCAGCGCACCGCCGGGCGAGCTCGCCGGGCACGCCGAGTCGTCCTGGATCGCCGGGTGCGACCGGTGCCGCAGCCATCTGCTCGACATCTGCGACAAGGCGGGGTTCGAGCCGCGCATCTCGTTCACCAGCGACGACATCGTGGCCGTGCAGGCGCTGGTGGCGGCCGGGCTGGGGCTGACCATGCTGCCGGGGCTCGCGCTCACCGCGCACCGCCATCCGGAGGTGGAGGTCGCCCGGGTGCCCGGTTCGACCAGGCACGTGTACGCCGCCGTCTACGGCGAGCCGCCCCACCCGCCCGCCGTCGAAGCGCTCCTGTCGGCGCTCACGGAAAGCCTTTGACGCCGTATTTACGATGGCCCCATGCCGGAAATCACGACGCTCGCCGTCTTCTGCGTGGCCACGCTCGGGTTGCTCATCGTGCCCGGGCCCGCGGTGCTCTACATCGTCACCAGGAGCGTCGCCCAAGGCCGGTCCGCGGGCCTGATCTCCGTGCTCGGTGTGCACACCGGCTCCCTCGTCCACGTAGCCGCGGCGGCGCTGGGCATCAGCGCCCTGATCTCGGCCTCGGCCACCGCGTTCACCGTGGTCAAGTACGCGGGCGTGGCCTACCTGCTCTGGCTCGGCGTACGCAAGCTGATGCGCGGGGGCGACGGCGGCGAGGCGATCGAGCTCAAGGTCCAGTCGAAGCGGCGGCTGTTCTGGGAGGGCTTCGTGGTCAACGTGCTCAACCCCAAGACCGCCATCTTCTTCCTCGCGTTCCTGCCGCAGTTCGTGCATCCCGCGGCCGGGCCCATCGCGGCGCAGATCCTCCTGCTCGGCGCGGTGTGGATCCTGCTCGGGATGGCCTCCGACGGCACGTACGCGATGCTCGCCTCGGCCCTGGCCGGCCGGGTCCGCCAGTCGGTACGCGCACGGCGGCGGCTGGACGTCGGGAGCGGGCTCGTGTACCTCGGGCTGGCGGCATGGCTCACAACCGAGAAGGCATGACAAGCCGGGAAATTTCCTGGCCATAGTGCGATAGTGAGATGGGATCAGGCACTGACCAGAAAGACGGCACGCCGGGACGTGGCTAAGACGTAGCTCATAGGCGGACCCATGGACACGCCACCGCACCGCCTCGGACTCGAACGGGTCGTCGAGGTCTTCTCCGGTCATGACGACCTCGTCGGCGTGACCGGCTCCGGCTATGTGATCGGCCCGGACCTGGTGCTGACCTCCGCCCGCCTGACACCCGATCCTGGACGATCAGCCCATGAGGGCGAACGGCCGGCGTTCACCGGTGGGCCACCACCTCAGGCCGGTGGACGGCCGGTGGGAAACGGCGAAGGGCCGGAGGGAAGCCGCCGAGCCTCGTGTCACGTACGCCTGCCCGGGTCGGCGCGCTGGTCGGCGGCCGAGCCGGTGTGGCGGGGACGCGGCAGCGCGGACGTGGTGCTGCTCCGGACCTCCGAACCGATGTGGACCGACCTTCCGGGCATCGAGCACAACCGCTGGGCCCGGATAGCGAGCGACTCCCCTCCGGTGCGCTGCGTCGCCAGGGGGTTCGCCCAGGAGATCCGGCGCGGCGGGCTCCGCATCGCCGAGACACTGCCCGGCCTGGTCTCCCCACCCACGGGCGCGGTCTCGAAGACTCTGACGGCCGGCGTTCCGTCCTCCGCGACTCCTGAGCCGCTTTGGCGGGGTATGTGCGGGGCCGTCCTGGTCGCCGAGCCCGCTGGACAGCTCATCGGGGTGGTCACCCCGACGACGGCCGGACACGCCGAGGGCCGGCTGGACGTCGTTCCCGTGACCGCGTTACTGGGCGACGAACGGTTCCGGGAGCTGGCGGGCGTGTCGCCCGGCTGGCTGGAGACCGTGGCGGGAAGCGACCACGCCGTCCCCTTGCCGGCCCTGATGACGCCGGCCCGGGAGAAGCTGCCGCCGGACTGCCCCGACTGGACGTTGCTGATGGCGCGGCACGCGGTGGTGCCGTTCCTGGGACGACGCGAGGAGCTCGCCGAGCTGCGTGCGTGGGCCACCACCGAGCCGGGCCCGCTGTCGATCGCGGTGCTGAGCGGACGCGGCGGCATGGGGAAGACCCGGCTGGCGGGCGAGCTGTGCGTGGAGCTGGAGAGCGAGGGCTGGGACGCAGGATTCCTGCCATTGGACGCGGTGGCAGACCCCCTGACCGACCGAGGCGCTGTGGCAGGTCCCTCAGCCGATCGGGGCACTGCACCAGATCCCCTGACTAACCAGGACATCTCCCTTGAGGCGCTGCGGCCGACCCTCCTCGTCGTCGACCATCCCGAGCCGTCGGCACCCCTCGTGGGCGAGCTGATCCGACGGCTGGCCAAGCACGGCCACAACCCCCGCGTACGCCTCCTGCTACTGGTCCGTGAACCCGGCGAGGCGGACTGGTGGCGGCGACTCGACACGGCGGCCGGCGGATGGCTGCGGCGGCTCAACACCACGACCGTACGCCTCAACAGCCGCCCCCTCACGCTCCCGGAACGGACCGAACACGCACTCGCGGCCATGAAGGCGTTCGCACCGAGCCGCGCCGCACTCCCCAGCCCGCCACGCCTCGACGACCCCGAATACGGCCTCCCCCTCCACGTCCACCTGGCCGCCCTCCTGCGTCTTTGCGACGGGAACGGGGACGGCGAAACGGACGCAGGCCAGGGCACGGACGCATACACCGGCGGAAGCGGACGTACCGATACAGACGGACGAATCAGCACGAGCGCACGTACCGACGCGGGCGGGGGCGGGTTGCTGGGGCGGTTTCTGAGGCGGGAGTGTGATCAGTGGGCGCGGGTCTGGCCGGACGGCCAGGAACGTCTGCCCGACGTGACGGCACGCCGCGCCGTCGCGGTTCTCACCCTCACCGCGCCCACCGTCGCCGAGCTGCCCGGCTTGCTGACGGCCGCCGTACCGGGGATCAGGAACCGCGCACCGGGCGGCGCGTTCGGCCTGCACGGCAGCGCCGCCTCGAACGCGGCCGGCTGGCTGAGCCGGATCTTCCCCGCTCCCCCGCCCGCCTCCGGCTCGCACCCGGACCAGCGGCTGACTCCCCTCGGGCCCGACCTCCTCACCGAGCAGCTTCTCGCCACGACGGAAGGCCTGGACGCGCTGGTGCTGGCCGTCCACGACCATGAGGGCCGGACGGTCGAGCAGCTCGTACGCATGCTGGCCGTCCTGCGATCGTGCGCCGGCCGGGAACGGGTGCGGGCGGCACTGTGGACGCTGATCACCCACCGGCTCGGCCCCCTGGTCGCACAGGCGAAGGCGAACCCCTCCGGCCGGCTCGGCGACATGCTCAACGCGGCGCTCCTGCTGTTCGCCACCGACCAGCGAATCGCCGCGTCCGTGGCCACACTGCCGCTACCGCTGCCGCCCCGACCGATTCCTGGCACCGCGCGACCGGACCCACGTACCCCAGCCGCCGCCGGGCCAGGGCTGCGGGCGCTCGAGGTGACGCTGGCCGAGCTGAGGGTGCGCCACTGGCGGGCGAGCGACGAGCGGACCGCGCAGGCCAAGGCACTGACGGACCTGTCGAGCGCCCTGGCCGCCGTCGGCCGGGTGGGCGAGGCGGTCGTCACCGCGGCGGAGGCAGTGGAGGTGTACGCGGGCGCACCCCCGTACGAGGAGGCGGCCGGGCGAGCGGAGGCCGCGTTCGGACTGGGAGCGTGCCTGCTGCTCGGCGGCGAGGCCGGCGGCGCACTCAAGCCCGCCCAGGAGGCGGCGGCCCGGTTCCGCATCCTGGCCGAGGACGACCCCCGCTACCTGGAGCAGACCGCCCGGGCCCACTACAACGTCGCCTGCGCTCTCCTGGGGGTCGGTCGCCTGGACGAGGCGGTGGCCGCATTCGAGGCAGCAGGCGGCGACGCGGACTTCGCGACGAACGTGACAGTCGTCCTATCGGTCCTACCACCAGCAGACCCCGTGACCGAAGACGACCCACTGACCCGACCACCACACACAAACACACTCACCCCGCTCCCCCAGCCACCCACAAGCACGCCCACCCCAACCCGGCAGCCACCCACAGACACGCCCGGCCCAACCGAGCCGCCTCTCCCAGGCACGCCCGGCCCAACCGAGCCGCTTCCCACGAGCACGTTCGCTCCAACCTGGCAGCCTTCAGCGAGTAGGCCCGGCTCGGCCGAGTCGACGCGTGCAGGCGGGGTCGGTCCAGCCGCGCAGCTACCCGGAGGCGCATCCGCCCGAGACCCGCGCCCATCCGCACGCCCGCCTGCCCCGCACCCGCAGGCAGCCATCCATGGATTGGCTGGAGAGGCGGAGGGCGTTGTGGGTGGGTTCGAGGCGTTCACACCCCTGTCCCGAACGCTGGCGGGGCGGTCGGTGCAGGTGCCGGTTGCTCCGTCCCTCCAGGCCCCCGAGCCGCTGACCCCCTTCGAGGGGATCGGCGCCGCCGCCGCGCTGCCCGAGCTGGCCGCCTGTATCGCCGTCGCCGTCACCTCCGCCGTCAGGAGCGCCGCCCCCACCAGCAGGGACGTGGCCCATCGGCTGCACCTGATCGCCACGTGGCTGGAGGCGCACGGCAGACCGGCCGACGCGCTGCGGCCGGCCACCGAGGCGGTCGGGCGGCTGCGGACGCTGGCGGCGGAGGAGCCCGGGCTGCGGGTCCTGCTGGCGTTCGCCGCCTCCGTCCTGTCCAGATTGCACGCCCGCCTGGACGATCTCGACGCCGCCGCCCGGTACGCCGCGGAGGCCGTACGCAACCTGCGTGCCCTCGTCACCCTCGAACCGGATGAGCACCGCCCCGCCCTGGCCGGGCAACTGCTCGATCTCGGCGAGCTGCTACTGGTGGACGACCTCCCGGAGGAGGCGCTGAGGCCGTTGCAGGAGGCCATGGCGCTGCCGTCCGAACCGGATCCGGCCACGCAGGCCAGGGGCACGTGGCTGCTGGCCCTCTGCCTGGACGAGCTGGGCCGCCCGGTTGACGGCCTGGCCCAGCTGGAACTCGCGGCTGAGCGGTACGGGTTGCTGAGCGCCGTGGACGCTGACTACACCCGCCATCATGCCGAGGTACGGGCCAGGATCCGCAGGAGACTGGAGCCAGACCCACCAGGGCTATCGGGCTTGCCGGGCTTGCCGGGGCTATCGGGCCCTCTAGGCATCGGACTGTCGGGCACTGGCCTGCCGGGGGTCAACCCGTCGGGCACTGGCCTGCCGGAGAACGGCCCGTCCGAGACCGGCCCGTCGGGGACCGGCTTACCGAGGACCGGACCGCCCAGAACAGAACCGCCTAGAACCGGGTTGCCGAGGACCAGACCGCCTAGAGCCGGGTTGCCGTGGCTGCTGACGTTGCTCCTGGACCGGCCGGAGGAGGCCGTGAGCAGGGCCGAGCAGCGGCTCAAGGCGCAGGGCCAGCTGGACGATACGGCCGGGGTCGAGCTGGTTCATGCGCATCTGTCGGCACAGGCCATGCTTGCCCGGGCATGGGCGGACGCGGGGCGGCCGGCGGACGGGTTCGCGCTGGCGACGCGGGCGGCCGAGCTGCTCCAGCGGCATGCCGCGCCCGACGGACCACACGCCATCGCGGTGGGCATGGTGGCAGCTGCGCTCGGCCGTTCGCTCGTGGGACTCGGGCGTCCCGAGGAGGCCGTCCCGTATCTCCGGACCGCCATCGACTCGTACGGGCCGCACGCCGCGACGAGCGCCGAGTTCCGTACCGAGCTGGCCGAGCTGATGATCCTGGAGACGGCCGCCCTGTCGCGCGCCGCCTGCCCGTCGAAGGCGAAGGCCGACGCGGAGGTGACGGCAGAAGCGACGACGGCGGAGGCGAAGGCCCACTCGGAGGCGGCCTTCGCAGCACAGGCAGGCGCGGCTGAGGCCCGCACCGCACACGCAGGCGCTACGCAGGCAGGCGCGGTGCAAGTGCAAGTAGGCGCGGTGCAGGCGGTGGACCGGCTGGTGCGGCTTTGCTCGGCGCTGGTGGCAGAGGAGTTGCGGCCGCCGCTCCTTCTGGCGGGGGCGCTGCGGCTGCAGGCGGAGATCCGCTGGACAAGGCGCGACGCGGATCCCAGGCAGAACGCCGAGGCCGCACTCCAGTCGATCACACGGGCGCTCGGCCTCCTGCCGTCCTCGCCGGAGGAGCAGGGCGAGCGCGAGCAACTGCTCACCGCCACATGCCTGGAGCTGGCCGGACTGTGCCTGGCTGAACTCCACGAGAGCGACGCGGCCAGGGAGCGGCTGACGGCGGGCACATCGGCGATGGCGCGGCTCGGACCCGTTCCCGGTGACCTGTCCGAGGTGCATGTGCGCGCGCTGCTTCGGCTGGCCGAGCTGCGGGTGGAGGAGACGGGACCGGCCGCGGCGACCGGCCTGTACGCCGAGGTGCTCGGGGTACGCCCGCTTCCCGGGATCGAGGTGCTGGACACGGTCGTCGAGCGGCTCTCCTGGTTCGCGGACACGGGAGAAGGTGCGGCCGGGCTGCTGGGGCCCCTGACGGGGTTCACCGAGGCACTGGAACGCGAGGTGCCACTGACGCCGACCACGCTGGCCGAGCATGAGGGGCCGGTGATCGCGTCTCCGACGGCAAGGCACGAGGCGTCAGCGACGGGCTCCACGCCGGCCAAGCGCGAGGCGTTGGTGGGGGGTGGGCTGGGGGTGCATGAGAAGTTCGGGCGGTGTTCGGGGGAGTTCGCGGTGGCGGCGGAGCGGGCTGGAGACGTTGCGGCTGCTGTGCACCTTCAGGAGCTGGCTGTCCGCGTTTATCGGGGGCTTGCCGCTGTCTCCGGTGCCCATCGGGAGTCGCTCGGGTCGGCGTTGGCGGCGCTTGTCGCTGTGGCGGTGCGGGAACGGGGCGGGGGTGCGGGCAGGCGGGGTGAACGGGCCGGGCCGGCCGTGGTCGAGCAGGCGATCGATCTTCTTGGTGAACGGCAGGATCGTACGCTGGCCATGGCCTTGAACCACTACGCGGCCGGGCTGCTCGAACAGGGTCGCGCGGTCGAGGCGCTGGCCCATTGCGAGCGTGCCGCCGACCTCTGTGACGAGCTGGAGGACCCGGCCGTGGCCGCCGTCACCTACGCCCAGCTCGGCTCGACCCTGGCCGCGCTGGACCGCCCGCAGGCCGCTCTGGAGGCGATCGCCTGGTCGCTGGCGGAGCTGGACCGAGCCGAGATGCAAGGGGCGGAGCTGCACAGGGCCCAACGGCAAGGGACCGAGCTGTACCTGACTGAGCCGCACGGGACTCAGCTATTTGGGGCCGAGCTGTACAGGACTCAGCCGCTTGGTACCGAGCCGGACGGGACCGGGCTGGACGGGACCGGGCTGGACGGGACCGGGCTGGACGGGACCGGGCTGGACGGGACCGGGCTGGAGCGAGCCGATGTGGTGGGGCTGGACGGGCCTGCGTCGGTGGGGTTGGAGTTGGTGCGGGCGCAGGCGGTGCAGGTGCGGGGGCGGGTGTTGCGGGCGCTCGGGCGGGAGCAGGAGGCGATGGCGCATCTCGTCGAGGCGTTGCGACTGTTCAGCGGGCTGCCCGAACCGCTGGCGGCGGCTGAGACGGCTGGGCTGATCGCCGATGATCTCCTCGCGGCCGGGCGGCCGCAGGACGCGGCCGAGTACGCACAGATCGCCGCGAACGGTCACGAGGCGGGCACGGTGAAGCGGGTTCTGGCGACTCAGCGGCTGGCCGGGTGCCACATGATGCTGGGTGAGCTGGAGCAGGCCAACGCCCTGGTGGAGGAGCTGATCCCGCAGGCCAGGCGGTCGCCCGACGACCTGACGTACCGGGCGGTGCTGGCGGACTCCCTGGCGCAGAGCTCCGAGCTGCTGCCCCTGCTGCGGCTGGACGACGGCGTCGAGGCCGAGGCCAGGGCGCGTGAGGCGATCGCGATCTACGACGAGCTGCTGACCACCGGCATGGACGCGCAGGCCGTGCACACGAGCCGGGCGGGCGCCTGCCTCACGCTGGCGGGGGCGCTGCGGATGCGGGAGCTGGCGGCTGAGGCGATCCAGCCGTTGCGGGAGGCGGTGGCGGCGCTGGAACGGTTCTCGCCGGGCAATCCGATGCAGGGCGGGCTGCTGTCCCGGGCGATGCTCATGCTGGGCGACGCGCTGATGGAGGCGGGGCGGGCGCTGGAGGCCGGGCTGGTCTTCCACCGCACCACCCAGGTGACGCGGGACGAGCTGACCAGGGCCGTGGCGCACGCCCGGCTCGGCTTCTGCCAGCAGGAGCTGGGCCGGGACGACGCCGCCGACGCCGCCCTGCGCGTCTCGGCCGACCTGCTGCGCGAGCTGCCAGCGGGGGAGAGCGATCTGTTGCGGGACGTGCTGCTCGGCCGGTTGAAGCTGCTGGAGAAGGCCGGAAAGGGCGCGGACGCGAAGGCGGTCGAGGCCGAGCTACGCCGCCTGACCTGACCACCGTCCCCGGCCGGGCAACGGTCGAGGCCGCGCCGAGCCGCCCGACCTGACGCGGCCCCAAAACCCGACGCGGCCCCAAAGCCGACGCGACAGGCCGCTCAGCCGCCGGCGTTCTCGACGGTTTCCCTGGCCCAGCGGTAGTCGGCCTTGCCGGCCGGTGACCGTACCATCTCGCCCACGAACGCGTACGTCCGCGGCACCTTGTACCCCGACAGCAACCCCCGGCAGTGCGCGTCCAGCTCGGCGGCCGTCACCTCGGTCCCGGGCCGGGGCTCGATCACGGCGGCCACCTTGGTGCCCCAGCGTTCGTCCGGCACCCCGGTCACCACCGCGTCGAACACGCCGGGATGGCCCTTGAGCACCGCCTCGATCTCCTCGGGGAAGACCTTCTCGCCGCCGGTGTTGATGCACTGCGAGCCGCGGCCGAAGACGTTCACGGTGCCGTCGGGGTCCACGGTGGCCAGGTCACCGGTGAGCAGCCAGCGGGTGCCGTCCTCGTCGGTGACGAACGTGCGGGCGGTCTTCTCGGGGTCGTTGTAGTAGCCGAAGGCGACCCGTCCCGACCTGGCCACGGTGCCCATCTGGCCGGAGCCGGGCTCGACCGGCCGGTTCTTCTCGTCGAGCACGGCCAGGGTGACGACGGCGTTCGGCTTGTAGCGCAGGCCCTTCTCCGGGGAGGAGCCGGCCACGCCCGAGGCGGTGTAGCCGGACTCGGTGGAGCCGAAGCTGTCGAGGATCATCACGTTCGGGAGCAGCTCCTGGAGGCGGTCGCGGACCGCGCCGGACAGGATCGCGCCGGTCGAGCTGATCACGAACAGGGAGGACAGGTCGAAGTCGCCGCCCTCCAGCGCCTCGGTCAGGGGCCTGGCCATGGCGTCACCGGTGATGTTCATGGTGGAGACGCGCTCGCGCTCAACCGTCCGCCACACCTCGGCGGCCTCGAACTTGCGCACGAACACGGTGGTCGAGCCCATCCACCAGGAGATGAACGTGGTCATCTGCGCGGCCCCGTGCATGAGCGGCGGCACCGCCATCATGATCATGGGGGTGGCCTTGACGGCCTCGTCGACGACCTCCTGCGGGGTGGTGCGCGGCTCGCCGTACGGGTTGCCGCCGCCGAAGCCCATGAACAGGTCCTCGACGTGCCACATCGCGCCCTTGGGCATGCCGGTGGTACCGCCGGTGTAGATGATGTAGACGTCCTGGCCGGACCGGGCGGGGAAGCCGCGTTCCGGCTTGCCTCGTTCGAGCGCCGTACCGTACGGGACCGCCGAGCCGATCGACGGCGGCCCGCCGACCGAGATCAGGTGCTCCAGCAGCGGCGCCTGACCGGCCACGGCGGCCACCCGTGGCTCGAACTCCACGTCGTAGATCAGCGCCCGTAGGTCGGAGTCCCGGTAGAGGTAGAGCAGCTCGGCCTCGACGTAGCGGTAGTTGACGTTGATCGGCACGGCTCTGATCTTGAGGGCGGCGAGCATGCCGGCGACGTACTCGACGCCGTTGCAGAGGTGCAGGCCGACGTGCTGGCCGGGCTGGACGCCGAGGTCCGTGAGGTAGTGGGCGAGCCGGTTCGCCTCGGCCTCGAGTTCGGCGTACGTGCGCCGTTCCCGGCCGCAGACGACGGCCGTCCTGTCCCCGATCGTGTCCGCGAGCCCTTCGAACAGGTCAGCGTGGTTGAACTCCATCAGGGTCTCTCCCGTCCGACGATCCACATCGCGAAGAACTGGGCTCCCCCGCCGTAGGCATGGCCGAGCGCCGTCCGGGCGCCGTCCACCTGGTGCTCGCCCGCCATCCCGCGCACCTGGAGCGCGGCCTCGGCGAACCTGATCAACCCCGACGCCCCGATGGGGTTGCTGGACAGCACCCCGCCCGAGGCGTTCCACGGGATGTCACCGTCGAGTGCCGTGGCGCCCGACTCGGTGAGCTTCCATCCCTCCCCCTCCGCCGCGAACCCCAGGTTCTCCAGCCACATCGGCTCGTACCAGGAGAACGGCACGTACACCTCGGCCACGTCGATCTGCCGGCGCGGGTCGGCGATCCCGGCCTGCCGGTAGACGTCGGCGGCGCAGTCCTTGCCGGCCTGCGGGCTGACCGTGTCGCGGCTCGCGCGGAAGATCGGCTCGGAGCGCATGGCCGTCCCGTGCACCCAGGCGGGCGTGCCGGTGACCGCCGACTCGGACGACAGCACCATCGCGCAGGCGCCGTCGCTGGACGGGCAGGTCTCCAGGTAGCGGATGGGCTCCCAGAGCATGGGCGTGGACTCGACCATCTTCTGGTCGATGCCGGGGATCCGCAGGTGCGCGTACGGGTTCTTCAGCGCGTTCAGCCGGTCCTTGACCGCGACGAGCGTCCCGATGTGCCCGGGTGCTCCGGATCTGCGCATGTATTCGCGGATGTGCGGGGCGAAGTAGCCGCCCGCGCCCACCACCAGCGACGCGCTGAACGGCAGGTGCGTGGACAGCGCCCAGGTGGCGTTGGACTCCGACTGCTTCTCGAACGCCACCACGAGCACCCGCTCGTGCACGCCGCCCTGGATGAGTGAGGCGCCGACCAGCGCGGTCGAGCCGCCGACGCTGCCCGCCGTGTGCACGCGCATCATGGGCTTGCCCGCCGCGCCGAGCGCGTCCGCCAGGTACGACTCCGGCATCATCACGCCCTCGAACAGGTCGGGCGCCTTGCCGATGACCACGGCGTCGATGTCCTTGAACGTCAGCCCGGCGTCCTCCAGCGCCCGCAGCGCGGCCTCGCGGACCAGGCCGGCGATCGAGACGTCCCTGCGCTTGGTCGTGTAGTGCGTCTGCCCGACGCCGATGACCGCGCACCGGTTTCCCATGGTCATGCCTCCAGGACGGTCACGAGGTTCTGCTGCAGGCAGGGGCCGCTCGCGGCGTGGGCGACCGTGCGGCGGGCCCGGCCGTCGTGGATGTGCCGCGCGGCCTCGCCGATGCGGATGAGCCCCGTGGCCATGACGGGGTTGGCGGCCAGCGGCCCGCCCGACGGGTTGATCAGGGTGCCGCCGCCGAGTTCGAGCGCCCGCCGCAGGATGATCTCCTCGTGCGGGAACTGGGCGTGCAGCTCGGCCACCTCGACGGGCGCCTTGCCGACTCCGGCGGCCCGGGCGGCGTCGGCGGCGGAGGCCGAGCCGGACAGGTCGCGCAGGCCCAGGTAGTGGGGTTCGGTGCGGTGGGCGATGCCCCTGATGTAGGCGGGGGTGGAGCAGAGCCGGGTGGCCAGGTCGCCGGTGGCCAGCACGATCGCGGCGGCGCCGTCCGTGATGGGGGGCACGTCCGTCTTCTTGAGTGGTTGTACGGCGAAGTCTTCGCCGTCCGGTTCGGGCAGATCGAGCGCGTACGGGTTGCCCCGG
Organism: Nonomuraea fuscirosea; assembly: GCF_035917475.1. Classification (NCBI taxonomy): domain Bacteria; kingdom Bacillati; phylum Actinomycetota; class Actinomycetes; order Streptosporangiales; family Streptosporangiaceae; genus Nonomuraea; species Nonomuraea fuscirosea. Next base: position 8,756,741 of record NZ_CP109074.1, read on the forward strand.
CCGTCGGCCCGGCTGCGCCGGACGATCTCGTCGAGCTCCGCCCGGTCCGCGCCGACCGCGTTGGCCTGGAGCGCGGCGTAGGAGAGCTGGTCGAGGCCGAGCGGCGCCAGATAGTACGGGTCCAGCTGCAACGTCATGATCGTCCGCAGGTCGCCGAGCGACGACTTGCCGAACCCGTAGACCAGGGCCGAGTCGATGTCGCCGTGCTGGAGCCGGACCCACGCCTCGTACAGGGCCCAGGCGCCGTCCATCTCGACGTGGCTCTCGGAGATCGGCGGCCAGGCGGCCAGCGCGTCGAGGGCCGAGACGAACGAGAACGGGGCCCCGGCGAGGTAGTCGCAGCTGCCTGAGCAGGTGAAGCCGAACCGCTTGAGCCCGGTGCGCTCCTTGATCTCGTTGATCACGGGCGCGATCAGCTCGGGCTCGGTCAGGCCGGTGTCGTGATCGGTGTGCCGCGTCTGGGCGAACGCGACGATCGCCACATCTCTCATGACAGCTCCACGTCGGGCTCGCCGGTGGGGGCGAACCAGCGGATGTTCGCCATGGACGCGGTGCGCTCGCTCTCGGGCACCCAGACCGCCTTGACCCGCATCCCCTGGCGCACCTCGTGTGCGGGAACGTCGCCGATGAGGGCGATCATGGGGATGTCGGTGGTGTCGAGCAGAATGTACGCCGAGACGAACGGCACCTCGGGGGCCCGGGGATCGGGCAGGTTGTTGATGGCGAACGTGGTGATCGTCCCGGTGTCGGGCACCTCGAACGTGTCCCCCAGGCTCTGTCCGCATTCGGGGCAGTTCAGCCGGTAGGGCACGTACACCTTCGCGCACCGCTCGCACCGGCCGGCCAGGAGGACGCCGCGCTCGACGCCCTCAAGGAAGATCCGCAGCGCGCCGCCGGCCTGGAGGCGGTACTCGGCGCGTACGTTCGAGACGATCTTCGTGACCTCGGGCGCGAAGTGGGAGATGTCGGTGATGTGGCCGGTGGGCCGGTCGCTCCAGACCGGCCAGACCCGCATGCCCGCCGCCATCGCCTTGGCGTTGTCCGCGGCCACGGCGTGCAGCAGCGCGGTGTCCGCGCCGTCCAGCTCGATCAGCGCCCAGGCGAAGGGGCGGTCGAGGGGGTGGCCGTCCAGCGGCCGCTCCACCCAGGCCCACGTCTTCACCGTGCCGGCCGGGCCCACCTCCGTGTACTCGCCGGTGACCGGCTCGCCGGTCTCGGGGTCGTACTCCAGGGGCGGGACGAGCACCCGGCCCTCCGCCGTCCTGACCCCCACGATGCGGCGAGCGCGTAATTCGGTCAGGAACCGGCCGATCACCGGTCCTGTCGTCCGCGTGTAGCCGCCCGGGAACTCCAGGACGTGCTGAGCGACCAGGGGATCAGATGGCACGGTCGTGTCCCTCCCAGTACGGGGCTCGGAGTTTGCGTTTCAGCAGCTTGCCGTTGGGCTCGCGGGGCATCTCGGCGATGAAGTCGATGCTCTTGGGCCACTTCATCCTGGACAGGCGGCCCTCCAGCGAGGCCAGCAGCTCGGCGGCCAGCTCGGGGCCCGGCTCCGCGTTCTGGGCCGGCTCGACGACGGCCTTGATCTGCTCGCCCCACTCCTCGTCCGGGATGCCGAACACGGCCACGTCGGCCACCTTGGGGTGGATCATCAGCTCGTTCTCGATCTCGGCCGGGTAGATGTTCGCCCCGCCGGAGATGATCATGTCGGCCTTGCGGTCGCACAGGTAGAGGAAGCCGTCCTCGTCCAGGTAGCCGATGTCGCCGACGGTGAAGTAGTCCTTCAGCCGGCTCGCGGCGGTCTTGGCGGGGTCGCCCTTGTACTCGAACGTGGCGCCCATCATCTTCATGTAGATCGTCCCGGGCGTGCCGGTGGGCACCGGTTCGCCCTCGTCGTCCGCGATGAGCAGCTCGCTGATCGGCCAGGCCGAGCCGACCGTGCCCGGGTGCGCCTTCCAGCCCTCGGGCGTGGCCAGGGTGCCGCCGCCCTCGGTGGCCGCGTAGTACTCGTAGACGCAGTCGCCCCACCACTCGAGCATCGCCCACTTGACCGGGACTGGACAGGGGGCGGCGGCGTGGATCATCCAGGAGAGCGAGGAGAGGTCGTACTTCGCGCGGGTCTGCTCCGGCAGCGCGAGCAGCCGCTTGAAGTGGGTGGGGACCAGGTGCGAGTTGGTGACGCGGTGCCGCTCGCACAGCGCCAGCATCTCCTCGGCGTCCCACTTGTCCATGTAGACGAGGGTGTGCCCCATGTGCAGGGCCGTGCCGCCGAACTGGGTCACCGCCGTGTGGTAGCTCGGCGAGGTCACCAGGTGGGCGTTCGGGCGGCCGGGGGTGATGCCGAACAAGGTGAGGAGGAACGTCATGAGCTCGGCGGACTCGTCCGGATCCATGCCGCTGAGCGGCCGTCTGACGCCTTTGGGCTTGCCCGTGGTGCCGGAGGTGTAGTGCATGGTGGCGCCGGCGGTGCGGCCGGCGGGGGCGGTGTCGGGCTGCCCCTCGGTGAGCTCGCTCACGTCCCGGAAACCCTCCACCCCCGTGGCCGCGCCGATGAGGAAGCGGCGCTCGGGCTCGATGGCCTCTGCTCCCCTGACCCCCTCGCCCAGGTAGCGCGGGTGCACGAAGAACGCCTTCGCCTCGCTGTCGGAGACGATGTACGCGATCTCGGGCCCGGTCAGATGCCAGTTGACCGGCGTGTAGTACCAGCCGGCCTGGAGCGCGGCGAGATACAGGACGAGCCCGTCGGCGCCGTTCGGCACCAGGCCGCAGATGCCGTCGCCGGGCTGGAGTCCGAGCTCGCGCAGCCCGTGGACGAGGCGGTTCGAGCGGGCCAGCAGGTCACCCGCGCGGTGCTGCGTGCCGTCGGGGTCCACGGCCGCGATCCACTCGGGATCCGCCTGCGCGAGCCTCCAGAAACCGAGCGTGCCCATCTGTTTCTCCTCTGCTCATGGCTTCACTCCGTGAAGCGGGCTCGGTCGCCTTGATGCCGCCGTCTTCCCCCGCTCTGGTGGCTCCGCTCTCGCCGCTCCTCCAGACGACGGCGCTCCCTCGCGTCGTCGCGCGAGCAAAACAGGAACCTGTTCTCGTTTGCTCATGGGAGCGTATCCTGGGCCAAAGTCCGTAGCAAGCGCTTGATTAAGTCACTTCGGAGGCATCCGTGGAGCTCCTGCCGATCAGCACCCCCCACTGCCGGATCGAGCGTGACGGCCACGTCCTGACCGTCACGATGAACCGGCCCGAGGCCCGCAACGCGCTGTCCTCGGACATGCTGATCGGGCTGGCCTCGGCGTGGGCGTACGCGTCGGAGGAGCCGGAGATCAGAGTCGCGATCCTGACCGGGGCGCAGGGCACCTTCTGCGCCGGCGCCGACCTCAAGGCCATGGGCCAGCCGTCGGCGGACCCTGAGGTGCAGGCCAGGGCCGCCCAGATCGCCAACTTCCACTGGAAGGGCCTGCTGCGCGAGGACCTGCCGACCAAGCCGATCATCTGCGCGGTGGAGGGCTACGCCGTTGCCGGAGGCACCGAACTGCTGGTGGGCACGGACCTGCGGATCGTGGCCGAGTCGGCCACCCTGGGCCTGTTCGAGGCCAAGCGCGCGCTGTTCCCCATGGGCGGCAGCGCCGTCCGGCTGCCCCGGCAGATCCCGTACTGCCACGCCATGGACCTCCTGCTCACCGGCCGCCCCATCACGGCGGCGGAAGCGCTGTCGATGGGCCTGGTCAACCGCGTGGTCCCGGACGGCCAGGCCCTCACGGCGGCCCGCGAACTGGCCGAGAACGTGGCCTCCTCGGGCCCGCTGGCCGTCCAGGCGATTCTGCGCACGTACCGGGACACGCTCGGCATGCCGGAGGTGGACGCCCTGAAGGTCTCGGACGAGCTCGGCTGGCCGGTGATCGGCTCGGAGGACGCCAAGGAAGGCACAAGGGCCTTCCGCGAAAAGCGCCCCGCCACCTACCGCGGCCACTGACCAAGATTCCGCAGCGCCGAAGCCGCGAGCGGCTACAGTGAGGCGCACGATGAAGGTCATCAGCCGGCGGGAGCTCCTCGACAACGCCGCAGCCGTCATGGATCAGGTCGTCGCGGGTGAGATCTTCCGCATCACCCGCGACGGCGTCGAGATGGCGGAGCTCCGGCCGCTCGCGCGCAGCCGGCGGTCGAGCGCCGAAGAGCTGGTCGCCAAGCTTCGGCTGCTCCCTCGCATCGACTACGCCGAGATGCGCCGCGAGGCGGACGAGTTCTTCGGGACGGAGGACCCGGGCCGCTGACGGCGGGTGGTCAGTCGTCGGTGAGGCGGGCGAGGCGGTCCAAAGCCTCGCCGTACTCCTCCACCAGGCTGAAGACCACGTCCTTGGCCGGCCGTACCTGGTTCATCACGCCGATGATCTGGCCGGCCGGGAAGGTGGCCAGTTCGGTGGCGTCGGAGCGGCCGATGCGGCGCAGGGCGTCGGAGACCAGCATGAACTGCAGCGGCATCGGCAGCGTCCCGGGCGACTCCTCCGACTCCCACGCCTGCGTCCACTCGTTCTTGAGCAGCCGGGCCGGCTTGCCGGTCCAGCTGCGGGAGCGGACGGTGTCGCGGGAGGTGGCCGAGAGGATGCGGCGTTTGGCCATCTCCGGGGTGTCGGCCTCCTCGACCGTGAGCCACAGGGAGCCGGTCCAGACCCCGTCGGCCCCGAGCGCCATCCCGGCGGCCATCTGGCGGCCGTTGCCGATGCCGCCCGCCGCCAGCACGGGCACGTCCACGGCGTCCACGACCTGCGGGATGAGGACCATGGTGGAGATCTCGCCGGTGTGGCCGCCGGCCTCCGTGCCCTGGGCGACGACCACGTCCACCCCCACCTCCACCTGCTTGAGCGCGTGGCGCGGGGTCGAGGCGAGCGCGGCGACCTTGACGCCGTGATCGTGCGCGAGCTTCACCACGTCGGCGGGCGGCGGGCCGAGGGCGTTGGCGAGGAGCGCGATGGGATGACGCAGGGCCACCTCCACCTGGGGGCGGGCGGTGGCGTCGGTCCAGCCGAGCAGCACCCGGCCGGCTTCGGCGTCGGCCGACAGCGGCGGGACGCCGTGCTTGGCCAGGAGGTCCTCGACGAAGGCGCGGTGGCCGTCGGGGATCATCGAGCGCAGCCGGCCGACCAGTTCCTCGGGTGCGAAGTCGGCGCCCTCGTACGAGGCCGGCATGACCACGTCGACCCCGTACGGCCTGCCGTCCACGTGGTCGTCGATCCATTTGAGCTCCTGTTCGAGCTCCTCCGGCGTGAAGTAGAGCGCGCCGAGCACGCCCATGCCGCCCGCCCGGCTCACCGCGGCGACCACGTCCCTGCAGTGACTGAAAGCGAAGATCGGCAAGTCGATTCCGAACATGTCCGTGACACGTGTCCGCATGGCCCGACCATACGTCCGCCGACCGGCAAACTGCAACGCGTTCTAGACTAGAACTTCTCGTCTGGTACTCACGGGTAACCTTGCACTATAACTCGTTCTAGTTCGCTTTCCGGAAAAGAAAAAGGGCCCGTTCTCACGGGCCCTGGGACAAATGCGCGGACGTCACTCGCCGGCGGCCGGCCGGCGGCGCCCCACGATGATCCCGGCGAGGACCAGGAAGACGCCCACGACGAGCAGGACCAGCGGAATCGTGTTGCGCAGCAGGTTGATCGTGCTCTTGCCGTCCTGCGCGTCCTTGACCAGCTCCTCGACGGTCTTCTCGGTCATCTTCGCGGTGGCGATGAAGGCCGCGGAGCGCTCGACGCCGTCCTGCGTCTTCAGCACCTCGTGGCGCTGCACCTCCTGGCGGACGGGCGATCCGGTGACGGGCTCGATCCAGTACGTGGTCTTGCCGTCGTACCAGCGGTCCACCTGCACGTCCCCGGTGGTGCCGGTCATGCCGAGCACGTTGGCGGGAGCGGTGCGGGTCTCGGTCTTGGTCGGCGGCACGGACTGCTCGAAGACGTAGACGGGCAGGCCGTTGACGTTGTCCTCGCGGACGAACGTGGCGTCGAACGCCTTGCCCGCCGTGGAGTTGAACACCTTGTACGTCTTCTTCTCCACGTCGAACGGGAACTTGTAGACCTGGCCCTCGATCGTCACGGGCGCCTTCTCCACGCTGGTGCCGCAGCAGTTCACGCCCGCGCCCGTGTAGCGGTTGAAGGCGCTGCGGCGCTCGGAGATGTCGATCTGCGGCCGCTTGTTGGTGACGTCGTTGACGACCATGGCCTCGTCCCAGACCACCCGGTCGCTGGTGGCCTCCTTCACGTCACCGCGGGTGGTGACGATGATGTCGAGGTCGCCGGTCAGCACCTTGAGGTCCTGCAGCGAGAAGTACTGGGCGCCCTTGGCCTCCAGCCGCGAGATGCCGAACTGGTCGGCCGGGGCCGAGATGATCTGGCCGGCCGCCCAGAATTTCAGCAGCGGCGCCAGCGCGATGAAGAAAGCCCCGAACCCGATGAGGACGAGCGTTGAGATACGACCCATCGAGGCCTCCGCCTTAGTAGAACACGTTGTCGTCTGGTGCGATCGTCGAGCAACAAAGTATGACAGGGGGTGATGCCCGTCACGGGCGCCCCTATCACCGCAACCAAATTGATAGAAACAAGTTCTATCGTGGTTTCGGCTTGGAAAGCGAGAAAGTGGGAGCAGGGATGAGGAGCAGGGACGCCGCCCTCGACGGCATCCGCGCGTTCGCCGCGCTCGGCGTCTGGCTGCTGCACGTCGGGAGCAACACCGGGGTCATGTACCGCGAGGGCATGTTCCCCTGGATGATGAGCCGTCTGGGCATCGCCGTACCCATCTTCTTCCTCCTGTCCGGCCTGCTCCTCTACCGCCCGTGGGCGCGCGCGGTGATCGAGGATACGCCACGCCCGAGACCGCTGCGTTACCTGTGGCGCCGGGTGCTGCGCGTCATGCCGGTCTACTGGCTCGTGACCGGGCTGGCGCTGTGGGCGTGGAACTCGTTCGACTGGACGGGCTGGGCGAAGTGGCTGCTGCTGCTGCAGAACTTCTTCCCCGGCGACCCGGTGCCCGACGGGCTCTACCAGATGTGGACGCTGCCCATCGAGATGTCCTTCTACGTGCTGCTGCCGGTGCTGGCCTGGGTGCTGCACCGGTGGGCGCGCGGCGGCAACCGGCCGGTGCGGCTGCTGGCGGGCATCGCCGTGCTGCCGGCGATCTCGGTCGCCACCGTGATCGCGGCCAGGGAGCTCGCGCAGCCGCAGCTCGCCCTGCTGCTGCCGTACCATCTGGTCTTCTTCGCCTGCGGCATGGCCATGGCGGTGCTGTCGGTGTGGATCGGGCACAGCCGCGTGATCGACTCGCTGGCCCCGCAACTGCTCGTGCTGGCCGCCCTGCTGTACGCGCTGCTGAGCACCGGGCTGGCCGGGCCGCGCACGCTCACGCTGCCCACCCTGTCGCAGTCGCTCTGGCGGATCAGCCTGGAGACCGCCGTGGCCGTGCTCGTGGTGGCGCCCTTCGCGCTGGCCTCCCATCCGGGCTCGCTGCGCGACCGCGTGCTCGGCAACCCCGTCTGCGCCTACCTGGGCCGCATCTCCTACAGCTTCTTCCTCTGGCACGCCCCCGTGATCACGCTGCAGCTCAAGATCATGGGCGCGCAGCCGTTCCAGGGCGACTTCGCCAGCGTGGCGGTGGTGTCGTTCGTCGTCACGATGCTGCTGAGCGTCGGCAGCTACCACCTCGTCGAGGTGAGCGCGCTCAAGCTCAGCCGACACCGGTCAGCACCTGTTCCGCGGCCGGCCGCTCCGGCTCCGCTGCCGGCCGCTCCGGCTCCGTGACGAGCTGGCCGAACAGCACGCCCACGGCCGCGCAGGCCGCCAGCTGCGGCGCCTCGTCCATGAGCAGGGCCACGTCGATCCCGTACTCGCGCAGCACCATGGCCGCCGCCAGCGCGGCCGTGGCCGCGCCGAAGACGCCGGCCGCCGCCCAGTGGGCGGGCAGCCCGCGGGAACGCAGGAGCAGGGTCACCAGGACCGCCGCGAGCACCGCGATCATGCCGGGCCAGTTCGCCACCCAGCCGCCGAAGGCCAGCGCCAGCACGATCACGTACGGGGCCCTCGGCCTGGCCATCCGCGCCACCGAGGCCGGGGCGGTCTCGCGTACGTGCTCGGGCCGCGGCCCCCGCAGCACGAGCGCGGCCAGCGCGAGCAGCGCGATGCCGGCCAGGCCGAGCAGGAGCGCGAGCCGGTAGGCCCGGTCGGGCAGGTATTCCAGCTCGGCCGTCCCCGACGTGCCCGCCGGCAGCTCCCAGCCCTGCTTCCAGCCGTCGATCCGCACCGGTTTGAGCGTCTTGCCGCTGATCTGGGCGCGCCAGCCGGCGTTGTAGTTCTCGTTGACGACCAGGAAGGCGTCCTTGGGCGCGCTCACCGTGACCTCGCGCGCCGTGGTGGTCCAGACGCTCTGCACCGCCGCGCCCTCCACGCCGCGCGGCTTCTCGGCCAGCGATCCGACCACGAGCGAGTCGATCGCGTACGGGTCCCAGCCCGCCACCCGCACCCGGTTGTCACCGGCGGCCAGCCCTGCCTTGGAGCACCCGATGATCCGCACCGGCCGCTGTTCGAGCAGGTCGGCATGGGTGCCGACGACCCTGGTGGCGACGCTGCGGCCGTTCACCTCGATGTTCGGCCCGAGCCCGCAGTCCAGCCTGAGCGGGATGTCCGCGGGCCGGCCCACCGGGTCGACGCCGGGCACCACCAGCTCCGTCACCTGCAGCCGCTGGGAGAACGGGGTGAAGCGCAGCTTGATCTTCGAGGTCTTCATGGGCTTGAACGTGAGCACGTTCCGCTCGTCCACCCGCCCGCCGCGCACCGCGCCGCCGTCGCCGCTCACGATCACGTCCATGGGCTGCTTGTCGCCGCCGGGACGGCCGATCTGGACGCGGGAGATCGTACGTCTGCCCTTCCAGGCGATGGTGAGCGTGGGCTCGGCGTCGTCGGAGGCGGGGATCCAGGTGGTGCTCCCGTCGGCGTCGAAGGCCGACCTGGGCGACACCACGGCGTCCTCGCTGAGCTGGGACGAGCCGGTCACGGTGGTCAGGTCCGCACGGACCCGGGTGAACCGGTCGACCAGCTTCGGATCCCTCAGCACGGCCGTTCCGCGCACGTTCGCCGCCGAGGCGGACTCCGCACGGAAAGTCCGGTCGAACCCGGTCTCCTCACCCTGTTTGGCCAGCATCACCTCGTTGCACACCCACCGGTACGTGTTACGCATGCACGCGGGCCGCTCGTCCAGCCCTCGGTCCATCACGTACACGTCGCCGCCCTGGCCGGGCAGCCGGATCGAACGGCCCGCGGTCACACCGGGGATCGACAGCTCGACGATGCCGACCCGCTGCCCGTAGCTCCACTCCTGCGACGCGGTGCCGGCCACCTTGATCCGCACCCAGCTCGTGGTCCCGTCCGGGACCCGCAGCCGCTGCGGCTCCGTGGTGCGCCGCACGTCCTGGACCAGACCGCCCGCCTCGCTCTCCACGGCCACCTTGGTGATGACCTGGCCGAGCAGCAGGTCGGGGGCGAACATCACGTTCACGTACGGGATCCGCGTGCTGCCCGGCAGGTCCACCCGCAGCCACTCGCCCACCGGGCGCCTGGAGCCGTCGCTCTCCCAGCCGGTGCGGACGTTGCCGTCCATGGCCGCCCAGGGGCTGCGGCCGGTGGAGCTGATGCCCGCGATCGCGTACGGGTCGGCGACCGAGGAGGAGGCGCTGATGCCGGAGATGCCGTGGTACTCGGCCACCGCCGTCTCGCCCAGCCAGCCGTTCTCCAGCAGGTCCAGCGCCCTGACCCCGGCGAAGTCCGCCTTGCTGCCCGCTGTGAGCGTGGGTGACAGGTTCGTCCTGATCTCGCCGAAGGAACGCTCGCGCAGCCGCAGCGCGTCGCTGACCACGGTCGGCGCCTCGCGGGTGCCCGCGTCGCCGTTGACCAGGACCGGAGCGTCGCCGAGCAGGCCGAGGTCGCCCATCGCGAGCAGCGAGTCGGGCCCGCCGCGCACGGCCACCGCGTCGGCCGCGGCCTGCACGGAGACCAGGTCGCTGCTGCCCGCGACCTCGTACAGGTCGAGCGCGGGGAACGGCGCGTCGAGCTGGTTGACCGCGTCGTCGGTCTCCTTGTCGCCGACCGGCTCGCCGAACGAGCGCACCTTCGTCAGGCCCGGCGTCTCGCGCAGCGCCTCGTGGACGCGGGACGGCCAGGCGCCCTGGAGGTTCTGCCTGATCAGGTCGTTCCTGACGAGCAGGTAGCGCACGCCCAGCCGGCGCAGCACGGTCGCCATCCCGGCCGAGCCGTGCCCGGCGGCCAGGCGCTGGTCGATGACGTCGAGCAGCCTGGTCAGGCCCACCGAGCCGGGCGGGGTGATCTGCCTGGCGGTCCAGCGCGCGGTGGTCAGGGCCTGCAACGGCTCGTCCATGGGGCGGCCCCAGACGTACTCGCCGAACTTGGCGCCCGGCACGACCAGCACGCCGTCGTCGCCGGCATTGCGGTTGAGCCAGTCCGCCGCCTCCTGCCAGTGCGACGGCACCCGCTCGAAGTCGCCGGGCGCGGCCAGCCCCTGGTTGAAGACGGGCAGCACGAGCGCAGCGGCGGCCGCCACCGCGACCGCGCGCAGCGGGATCCTGGCCCTGACCAGCAGGTGGGCCAGGCCGAAGGCGAGCGCGAGCCGGATCAAGGGGTCGAACTTGCGCAGGTTGCGCAGCGGCGCGAGCGGCCCGTCCAGCAGCCAGCGCACCGGCTCGGCCAGCACCGGTTCGAGCGCGCTCGCGTGCCCCGCCACGAGCGCGACCACGCCCACCAGGAACAGCGCCACCACGAACCCCTTGGCGGGCAGGTCACGGCGGGCCAGCCCGGCCAGGCCGAGCGCGGCCGGCACGCCGGTGACCACGACCATCGTGGCCGAGGTGGCGATGGCGAAGCCGGGCGGCTGCTCGAAGACGCCGTTCAGCGGCAGGTAACGCACCCAGTCGGAGGCGCCGCGCAGGACGTTGGTGAGCGAGGTGACCGCGGTGGTGGTCTCGGAGGTCTCGGTGTACGGCAGGAACGAGAACGCGTACCGGCCCACGAGCAGCAGCGGCAGCGTCCAGAACAGGGTGGCCACGGCCACCGCGCCCGACCACCAGGCGAGCAGCCGCCAGCGCGGCACCGGGCGCGGCCGGGTCAGGATGTACAGGACGGGCGCGACCAGCACGGCCAGCACGGCGACCGCGTTCACGCCGCCGCACAGCGCCACCGCCAGCGCCGACCTGACCGCCCCGCGCGCCCGCTGGCCCGTCTCCGACGCGGTGAGCAGCGGGATGAGGATCCACGGCAGCATCGCGGCGGGCAGCCACTCGATGGAGATCTCGCCCAGGATGGACAGCGTGCGCGGGGCCAGCGCGTACGCCAGCGCCCCCGCGATCCGCGTGCCCGGCGTGCCGATACCGAGCTGCCGCGACAGCCGTTCCACGCCGAGGAAGGCGACGCTCATGAGCAGCGTCAGCCAGAGCCGCTGCGTCACCCACGGCTCGACGCCGGCCAGGTCGCCCAGGGCGAAGAACGGGCCCATCGGGAAGACGTAGCCGGCCACCTGGTTCTGCAGCTGGCCGAAGTGCTGGATGTCCCACAGGTGGGCGGCGCGTTCCAGCCAGCCGACCGGGTTGAGCGCCAGGTCCATCTTGGTGTCGGAGATGAGGTGGCCCGGCTTGGTGGTGAAGGCCATCAGGGCGAAGCCGAAGCAGCACAGCAGCAGCCACAGACGGCGCCTGGCCGGCTCGCCGACCGGCCGGCCGGCTCCCGTGCGCCGTCCTGCGACGAGCTTGTCGGTGGGAAGCAGGCTCATGGCCCGCCGCGCGCCCGTCGGCTCGCTCACCACGCCTCCTGGCCGGGGCCTTGATCTGCGACAAGGCCGCGCCCAGGGCTTGGGCCGGGATCGAGGCCGGGGGCTGGGCCGGGGTCATGGCCGTGCATGAGGGTGATGAGGCGTTCCGCGCTGCGGTCCCAGGAGAAGCGGCCCGCCCATTCCCGACATTTCACGGTATAAGTGTGGTCCAGCTCGTCGAGTGCCGCGGCAATGCCCTTGGCCAGGTCCGTGCCCTCGGGCAGCAGCCAGCCCGTCTCCCCGTGCCGTACGGCGTCCCGCAGCCCGTCCACGTCGAAGGCCACGGTGGGCACGCCGAGCGCGGCCGCCTCCAGCACGCTCAACCCCCAGCCCTCCCCCTGTGAGCCGCTGACGTGCAGCCATGCCCGCGCGACGAGGCGCGCCTTGTCTTCCTCCGGCAGGTACCCGTGCAGGGTCACGCCCTCGGGCAGCCGCTCCCGCAGCGCCGCCTCCTCCGGCCCCCTGCCGATCACGTCCACGACCAGGCCGGGCCACCGCTCACGCAACTCCGCCACGGCGTCGAGCAGCAGGTGCACACGCTTGTGCGCGACCAGCCGCCCGAGGCAGACGATCCGCGGAACACCGCTCTTCACAGGCTCCACGGGCTCGCCGGGCTGGGCGGCGCTCGCCTCGTACGGCACATCCGGCTCGGCGACGCTGACCCCGTTCGGCACGATGTGCACGGGCCCCCGCCACCGGAGCCGCTCGCGCATGGCCAGCACCGTGGACGGCGAGACGGCCACGCTCGCGTGCCGCCGGTAGCTCCACCGCGACACCGGCCCCTCCAGGAACCGCCCGACCGCCGCCAGCCACCCCGGCATGTGCACCCCGAACTGCCGGTCGTGCACGTGGTGCACGACGCAGAGCACCCTGGTACGCCGCCGCAGCACCCACGGGGTGAAGAACGGGATCCCGTTCTGGCAGTCGAGCACGGCGTCGAAGCGCCCGCGGCGAAGCAGCAGCCAGCCCAGCACCAGCGGATAGACGGTGAAGACGCCACCCATGCGGACGAAACGCACCCCTTCGACGCTCTCGCGCCCGCTCTGCCCCGGCGCCCGCGCGGTGACGAAGCACACCGAGTGGCCGGCCCGCGCGAAGCGGCGGGCCAGCTCCCAGGCGAACGTCTCCGCACCGCCCGCCTGCGGATGCCAGGGGTCACGCCAGTTGACGACCGCGATCTTCACGGATATCCGACGGGGTCGAGCGGCGGTTCCCAGGCCGGGCGCGCGGCGGGCCGTGGCCGGACGCGCAGCCGCAGCCAGATCCGGCCGAGCTCCAGCACGATGCCGAACGTGTGGCGGGCCGGGGAGAAGCGCGAGCCCGGCATGTCCCGCCAGCACACGGGGATCTCCGTCACCTCCGAGCCCTGCCGCAGGCAGCGCGCGAGCAGTTCGACGTCGAAGGCGAACCCCGGCGTGCGCAACTGGGCGGCGATGTCGCGGGCGAGTACGCCGTCGAAGAACTTGAAGCCGCACTGGGTGTCGCTCACGCCGTGCACGAGCAGGCCGGCCAGCCCGCGGAAGCCGAAGGCCCCCAGCTCGCGGACCTTGCTGTGCCGGTTCTCCACGAGCGAGCCGTCGTGACCCCTCGATCCGATCACGACGCGTTCACCGGACAGCAGCAGCCCGAGCGCCACGTCGATGGCGCCGAGGTCGGTGGCCATGTCGGCGTCGAGGTAGCCGACGAAGGGCGCGCTCGTGCCGAGCAGCCCGGCGCGTACGGCGGCGCCCTTGCCCGGGGTCGCGCACCGGATCAGCCGGACGGGAACGGGACCGCGCGGCCAGGTCTCGACGATCTCGGCCGTGCGGTCGGTGCTGTCGTTGTCCACGACGATGACGGAGCTGGGGAACGGCATGCGGGCAAGCTTCGCGCACAGCTGCAGGAGCCCCCCGGGTAGTCGCCCTTCCTCGTTGTAGGCGGGAATGACGATCTCAAGCAGTGGTGGTCGACTCGTCCGCTCGTCCCCTTGCGGAGAGGGCGGCATCTCGGCTCGGGTTACCGGTCGCCGTAGTTGTAGAGCGGCTGGTTGACCGGCGTGGCGGTGGCGCCGGTGAAGGTGACGGTGGTGACCGTCGCCACGAGTGCCGCGACGGCGATGCCGATCATCGCCGCTAAGAGGATCTTGATCACCGGGGTTCCTCCTCATGCGGGCAAGCGGTGCGGGCGTCCCTCAACTTAGAACCAATTCTTGCTACTCGGAAGTAGCTAGCGGAAATATTAACAAAGAGCCTGATCAGGGTGCGATCCGGAGTCAGGCTCGGCCGCCGACCCGTTCGAATCTGTACAACCCCAGGTCACCGGTATCGACCAGGACCCTCGCGCTCCGTAGCCAGACACCGAACCGGCGCCGCTCCTCAAGTGTCCCCGCGTCCACAATGACGTAGCGGAATCCGGCCGCCGCGAGGTTGGGCGAGGGCCCTTCTAGTACGCGTTCTACCTCGCGGGCGCGGGGATCCTCGCTCCTGACGACGAGCCCGCCGACCCGTACGGCGTCGCCGGAGACCACCCGCCGCCCCGGCGTCGCGAAGAAGCGCTGGGCCGGATCCAGCACCGCCCGCCCCCCGTTCCAGGGGAACTGCCGGTACGACTCGAACGGCAGCACCAGCACGTCCCCCGGCGCGGGATCACGCCGGATGATCTCCCGCGCGGCCGTCCAGCTCGCCGGATAGGAGACGCTGCCGAGCCGCCCCAGCGACCCCCACGCCATCGTCGGCAGCACGGCCAGCGGCACCAGCACCAGCGCGACCGTCCACGCCCGCCGTCCCACCGCCGACCCCGCCACCGGCCCCGGCCCCGTCATCGGCTGGGCCAGCGCGCCCAGCCCGAGCGCCGCGACCAGGGCCAGCGGCGCGACGAACTGCTGCGCGTCGCGGAACACCGCGAACCCGCCCCACACCTGCACGAGCCACTTGAACGCCTCCCGGCCCGGCTCGCTCACCCCGGCGCACGCCACCGCCAGCCCGGCCCCCGCGGCCACGGCCAGCCCCGTCCGGTACGGCGCCCGCGACCGCAGGAACGCGACGACCCCGGCCAGCGTGAGCGCCAGCCGGGCCACGGCCCCCACCACGCTCTCGTAGCCGGGCGGGACCGCGTACCTGTTCCAGATCCCGCCCAGTGACAGCAGGCTGCCCACGGCGCCGAAGGGCGTGTCCGCCCGCGCGGCGAAGGCGTCGACGCCCACCGGGTCGCCCGCGATGCCGTGCGGCCTGAGCGCGGTCGGCACCAGCCACGGCAGGCTGAACAGCGCCAGCACCCCGACCACCCGCACGACACCCCACCAGCGCTTCTCAGGCGGCCCGGCCTGATCCTGAGCACGCGGCCCGGCCTGATCAAGCGGCTCCGCCTGATCACGCGCCCCGACCCTCCAGCGTGACAACGCGACCGGCACCGACGTGATCGCGGTGACCGTCATCGCCGCGAACCCGCCCGCCGCCGCGGGCAGCATCGCCAGGGCCACCCGCCGCCCAGCCCACACGGCCCGCACCACCCAGGGCAGCCCCGCGTACCCGAGCAGCAGCGCCCACTGCCCGATCAGCAGCCGCTCGGCCACGTACGGGTTCCACACGTAGAACGCCCCCGCCACCAGCCGCGGCCCCAGCGACGCCGACGGCAGCAGCAGCGCCGCCCCCGAGCACCCCAGTACGAAGACGGCCACCAGGATCGCCTTCTGCACCAGCTCGGCCGGCAGCACCTGAGCCAGCGCGGTCACCACGGCGTCGCTCGGCACGACCCGCGCCGCCCCGCCCGCCAGCCCGAACGTGAACGGCGAGAACTCCGGCTCCGGCACGAACACCATGTCCTGGAGCAGCGTGAACCCCCAGCCCAACGCGGGCCCGAGCGCCAGGCAGCCCAGGGCCAGCCCGAGAAGGGCGGAGGCGGGCCCGGCGCGGACCGTACGGAGCATTGCGCTATGACATCACAACCGGGCCACGGCCATTCCACCGGCGACCTCCGCGTGACTACGCTGCGCCGGTGAGGACGGGGCGATGACGACGGCGGAGGCGGCACCGGAGGTGAGCCACCGGCCGCGCGCGGCCGACGCCGTGCTGGCGGCCGGACTGGCGATGGTCGTGGCGCAGCTGGTGTGGAAGTTCGAGCTGGTCAGGCGGACCTACTTCCGCCAGGACGACTTCCACTACCTCATCAGGGGCCAGGAGAGCGGCTTCACCTGGGACTACCTGATGTGGGTGGACGTCGGTCACCTGCTGCCCGGCGGGTTCGGCATCTCGTGGGCGATGGCCAGGCTCGGCGGTTACAACGAGGTGCTGGCCCACACGATGACGATGGCGCTGCAGGCCGGGGCGAGCCTGGCGCTGCTGCGGCTGCTCGTGGTGCTGTTCGGGGCGCGGCCGGCGATCCTGGTGCCGCTCGGCTTCTATCTGCTGACGCCCATGACGGTGCCGTCGCTGTCGTGGTGGGCGGCGGTGCTGGAGACACTGCCGCTGCAGCTGGCGCTGCCGATGGCGCTGTCGGCCCACGTCCTGTACGCGCGCGACGGGCGGGCCAGGCACCTGGTGGCGGCGTGCGCGTGGACGGTGTTCGGCCTGGCGTTCTTCGTCAAGGCCGCGTTCATCCCGGTGCTGGCGCTGGTGGTCACGGCGTGCTGGCTGACGCCGTCGTGGCGGGGCCTGTGGCGGCTGTGGCGGGCCTGGGCGGCCTACGCGGCGGTCCTGGCGGCGTACTCGTGGATCTTCTTCACCGGCCTGTACGGCTCCGTCCAGATCAACCACTCGACGCAGACCCCGACGCTGCCGTCCCTGGAGGTGGCCGGCGAGTTCGCCTGGCTGCTGGGCTCGCGGGGGCTGGTGCCGTCGGCGCTCGGCGGGCCGTGGGCGTGGCAGCCGGTCGGCGAGGACTACGCCATGGCCGCCGCCCCCGAGCCGCTGGTCTGGGCCGGGCTGGCCGTCGCGGCGGCGGTGGTGGCGGTGTCGGTGCGCCACCGGCGGCGGGCCTGGGCGGCGTGGCTGCTGCTGCTCGGCTACTTCCTGGCGGCCGACGTGGTGCCGGTGCTGCTGGGCCGGATCGACGTGCTCGGGCCCGGGGTGCTCGGGCACGAGCTGCGTTACCTGGCCGCCACCGCCACCGTCGTCGCCGTCGTGATCGGGCTGGCCTTCATCCCGCTGTCCGGCGAGCGACACCCGTGGCTGCGCCCGCGCGAGAGGACGCTACTCCAAGAGGCGCGACTCCAAGAGACGCCGCTCAGGCGGACGCGACCCAGCTGGAGCCGGCTCAGGTGGAGCCGGCTCAGGTGCAGCCGGCTCAGGTGCAGCCGGCTCAGGTGGGTCTGGGTCCCGCTGGTCGCCACGTTCGCGGCGGGTTCGGTCTGGTCGGTGACCGCCTACGCCGACCGGCCGCTCGGCGCCCCCGTGCGCGCTTACGTGGAGACCGCCAGGCAGGCGCTCTCGCGGGTGCCCGAGGGCACGGTCGTGCTCGACACGTACGTCCCGCCCGGCGTCGCCGCCGCGGCCTTCTTCCACGAGTACGCCCGCCACTCCCGGCTGCTCGGCGTACCGGATCCCTGGCCGGTGACCTGGACGTCCCGCCTCTCCGGCCCGTTGCGCAACCCGATGACGTTCGACGCGCGCGGGCGGCTGCGGCCGGTGGCCGTCAAGGGCCTGACGATCCCGCAGGGCCCTGCCTGCGTGCCGGTCGGCCCGCGGGAGGTCCGCTTCCGCCTGCCCGCGCGGCTGCCTGGTGGCGAGTACACCGCGCAGATCTCCTACCTGAACGCGGCCGAGACCACCCTGTCGGTACGCCTCGGGCTCGGCGTCGCCCAGGCGGCGGCGGGCAAGGACCTGGGCAGGACGTTCGTACAGATCGCCGGGGAGGGCGGCGAGCTGGCCCTGCGCACGACCGGCGGCCCCGGCGCCTGCGTCGGCGAGATCAGGATCGGCACCCCCGTCCCCGACGAGCACGCCGCGGCCATCCCCCCGCGGCAGGTGGGGGGATGACCGCGGCCGCCCGAGCCTTCGGAGCCGCGGTTACTTGCCCGGTTCCGGGTCCCTGGGCAGGCCCAGCATGCGCTCGCCGATGATGTTGAGCTGCACCTCGGTGGTGCCGCCGTAGATGGTCATCGCCCTGGTCGCGAGCACCGCCCGGTTCCAGTAGCCGGCGTCGCCGAGCTTCATGTCCGCGGCGACCACCGCGGCGGGGCCGAGCAGCTCCACCGCCGTCTCGGAGACGTGCTGGGCGTGGGAGGTGGACAGCAGCTTGCGTACGGAGGCGTCCGCGCCCGGCTCCGCCCCCGCGAGCTGCTTGAGCGTCACCCGCAGCGACAGCGCGTTGATCGAGTGGCCCTCGCAGACCACCTCGGCCACCCGCTGCGCCTCGACCGGCGTCAGCTCCCGCCCCAGGCGGCCGACCAGGCCGAGCAGGTCGGGCACCGACGAGCCGGTGCCGCCCGAGCCGGACGACAGCGAGACGCGCTCGTTGGACAGCGTGTTGCGGGCCACCTTCCAGCCCTCGCCGACCTCGCCCACGACCAGGTCGTCCGGCACGAAGACGTCGTCGAGGAAGACCTCGTTGAACAGGTTCTCGCCGGTCATCTCGGTCAGCGGCCTGACGGTGACGCCGGGGGCCTTCATGTCGACCAGGAAGTACGTGATGCCCTCGTGCTTGGAGCCCTCACTGGAGTTGCGGGCGATGCAGATGCCCCACTCGGCCACGTGGGCGACGGAGGTCCAGATCTTCTGGCCGTTGAGCTTCCAGCCGCCCTCGACCCGCTCCGCCTTCATCTGCAGCGAAGCCAGGTCGGAGCCGGCGCCGGGCTCGGAGAACAGCTGGCACCAGATGATCTCGCCGCTGAGCGTCCTGGGCAGGAAGCGCTCCTGCTGCTCGCGCGTGCCGTACGCGGCGATCGACGGCACCACCCAGGCGCCGATGATCATCGCGGGCAGGCGTACCTTGGCGGCCTTGAGCTCCTGCGCGATCAGCACCTGCTCCAGGGGCTTGGCGTCGCGGCCCCACGGCCTGGCCAGATGCGGCATGACGAACCCGCCGTCGGCCAGGGCCCGCTTCTGCTCCTTGCCCTCCAGCTCGGCGATGCGGGCGATCTCGGCGCGGATCGACTCGCGCAGCTCCTCGGCGTCGGCGGGCAGGTCGATCTCCATCTCGCGGGAGACGCCCTGGAGGGACAGCGCGGTCACGGTGCCGGCCCAGTCCGCCGACGAGCCGAGCAGGGCGCGCAGGGTGAGCGCGCGGCGGTAGTAGAGGTGGACGTCGTGCTCAAAGGTGTAGCCGATGCCGCCGAAGGTCTGGATGGCGTCCTTGGCGCACTGCACGGCCGCGTCGGGGGCCATCACCCCGGCCACGGCGGCGGCGAACTCCAGCTCCTTGTCCGCGCTCACGGCCGCGCTGTCGCCGCCCTCCGCGGCCCGCTCGGCCCCGGCCCTGCGCTCCGCGGCGCGGGTGGCGTCCCACACGGTGGCGCGGGCCTGCTCCAGCGCGACGAGCATGCGGGAGAGCTTGTGCTTGATGCCCTGGAACTGGCCGATCGGGCGGCCGAACTGCACGCGTACCTTGGCGTACTCGGCGGCGGCGGTGACGCACCACGAGGCCAGGCCCGCCGCCTCGGCGCCGAGCAGGATCGCGGCCAGGTTGCGCACGTCGGCGCTCCCGACGCCGTCCAGGATGCCCTCGGCGGGGACGACCACATCGGTCAGCTCCACCTTGGCGACCGGCCTGGTCAGGTCGAGCGACTTCAGCTCGGTGACGGTGGCGGAGGAGGCGTCGATCAGCACCCACTCCTCGCCGTCGGCCGTGGCCACGGGCAGGACGAGCGAGTCGGCCAGGGAGCCGCCCAGCACGGGCTCCGCCGTACCGGAGACGACCAGGGAGCCGTCCTCGCGGCGGGTGCCGCGCAGGGCGCCGCTCAGCGCGACTGCGCCGGTCAGCGTGCCGTCGGCGAACGACTCCAGGTGCTCGGGGCGCTTGGAGGCGTTGATCACGGCGCCGGCCAGCACGGTCGGCACGTACGGGCCCGGCGCCACCCGCTCGGCCAGCGCCTCGATGGCCACGGCCGCCTCCAGCAACCCGTAGCCCGAGCCGCCGTGCTCCTCGGGCACGTGCAGGCCGAGCAGCCCCTGCTCGGCGAGGCCAGGCCAGAACGCGGGGCGTCCGCCGGCCCCGGCGCGCAGCAGCTCCGCGGGGATGTTCCGCTCGGCCCAGCCGCGCACCGATTCGCGGAGCGCCTCATGCTCCTCGCTCAACCCGATAGCCATTGCTCATCCTCCAGCCAGGTCCGGGGGTATGCCCAGAACCATATTCTAGAGGATGCTTCTGGCGTGTCAGCCTGTCACAGCGGGCGAACTTGCTGGACGAGCGTGTTCAGGTCGCGCCAGTACTTCTTGTTCGGCTCGGGGATCGAGGCCAGCAGCATGCCGGGCTTGGTCTTGCCCACCTCGACCACCGTCACCACGGCCTGCGCCTCCTGCTTCTTGCCGCCGAAGGTGTAGCCGACCTTGTAGCCGAGCGTCCACCCCTTGCCGACCGGGATCTTCTGCGACGCGGTCCACTCGTCGAGCCGGGCGCCCTTCGGGTACTGGGTGCGGATCGCCCAGCGGACCGCCTCGGTGGCCAGTTTGCGGTAGTCGGCGTTCGACGACGGCTTCTTCTCCGGCGAGTCGCCCGGGTACATCGCCGAGGCGATCACCGTGTGCGGGACCTCCACCTTGCCCATCCGCTGCGCGATCGAGAACGGCGGGAACGACTTGGCCTTCCACGGCGCGGCCAGCCTCGGGTAGGTGATGCCCACGGTCTTGTCGGTGATGACGCCGCTGACCAGGGACGCAGTCCCGGAGAACGCCTCCAGCGTCTTGCTCGCCGGCACCGGGGGCAGCACGACCGCGCTCACGGTCGGGCTGGCGCTGGCACTGGCCGACGGCGTCGCCGTGACCGAAGCGCTGGGCACCGGCGCCACCGAGACCACCTGCTCGCCCGGCTGCTGGTTGGTGGGCACGTCGCCGGAGAACACCACGAAGATGAGCAGCACGGCCAGGACTGTGGCCAGGATGGAGCCGAGAAGATAGACGGCCCTGATCGGGATGTCGCCGAGCCGGCGGGACGGGGGCGCGGCGGGGAGCGGGGGGACGGGCGGGAGCGTCGGCACGGGGTGCTGGT
The DNA here is from genome assembly GCF_035917475.1 of Nonomuraea fuscirosea. Taxonomy (NCBI): domain Bacteria; kingdom Bacillati; phylum Actinomycetota; class Actinomycetes; order Streptosporangiales; family Streptosporangiaceae; genus Nonomuraea; species Nonomuraea fuscirosea. The sequence continues at coordinate 8,777,708 of NZ_CP109074.1, forward strand.
GCGCCTGCTGCTGCCCGAACGGCTGCCGCGGCGGCCCCCCTGGGCCCATCGGCCCCGGCCCCTGCACGGGACCCGCGCCCTGCATCGACCCCGGCCCCTGCACCGGCCCGAATCCCTGCCCCGGCCCTGGCCCTTGACCCGGCCCCTGTCCTAGACCCGGCCCTTGACCTGGACCTGGCCCTTGACCTGGACCTGGCCCTTGTGATGGTCCTGGCCCTTGGGACGGTCGGGGCGCTTGGCTCGGCGCCTGGGCCGGGCTCGCGGCCGCGGACGGTGGCGGGCCCTGACGCGTCGGAGCGGGGCTCGGCCCCGGCTTGGGCGGCGCCGTGGGGTTGGGGCCGGACTGCTTCGGAGGCGCCGGCTTCGAGCCCGGCTCCTTCGGGGCGGCCGGCTTGGGAGCGGCGGGCTCGGGAGCGGCGGGCTCGGGAGCGACCGGCTTCGGGGTGGCCGGCTGTGGGGTGGCCGGCTGTGGGGTGGCCGGTTTCGGGCCGGACTGCTTCGGGGCGGGCCGGCTCGGGGCGGGCCGGCTCGGGGCGGTCTGGCTCGGGGCGGTCTGGTCGGAGGTGGACGGCGCGGACGGCGGGGTCTGCGGCTTCACCGGGGCGGACGAGCCGGCCGCCGGCGGCCGGGAGATCCTGATCGTCTGATCTGCCTGCTGCTCCTCGGACACCTCGGGCATCTCGGGCACGACGATCTTGCGGAACGGAGTGGTGGGTGAATCATAGGTTCGTCTGCGCTCGCCGTCGTCCGCCATGGCCTTGAGATTACGTCACCACGGAGCGGGATAATTCCTCTATTCCCCCTGCAGAATCTAATTCTGTAAGGTCGGCGAACATGAGGGGTTTCTACGAGATCGCGGCCGAAGACCCGGAACGCCCGGCCCTCCTCGGCGACGAGGGCATGACCTACGGAGCGCTGCTCGACCGGGCCAACCAGGCCGCGGGCGGCCTGACCTCGCGCGGAGTCCGCCCCGGCGACTGCGTCGTGACCGTGTTGAAGAACGGGGCCGACGCCCTGGTCATGATGCTGGCGACGTACCAGATCGGGGTCTACCTCGTACCCGTCAACTGGCACTTCACGGCCGAGGAGATCGCCTACATCGTCGCCGACTGCGGCGCCGAGGTGGTGATCGCGCCGGACGCCCTCACGGTCGCCGAGCTCGTCGCCGGCCAGCCGGCCACCGCGCCCGGCCACCGGCGGGCCGGCTCGATGATGCTCTACACCTCGGGCACCACCGGCCGGCCCAAGGGCGTGCGGCGGCGGCTGCTGGACCTGACACCGGAGGAGCTGTACCCGATCCTGATGCGCAAGAGCTGGCGGCACTTCGGGCTGCCGATGGGCGGCGTGCACCTGGTGTGCTCGCAGCTCTACCACTCGGCGCCGTACGGGCAGGCCATGATGGCGCTGCAGTTCGGGCACTCGATCGTGGCGCCGGAGCGGTTCGAGGCGGCCGCCGCGCTGGAGCTCATCCAGCGGTACCGGGTGACGAACGCGTTCATGGTGCCGACGATGTTCCATCGGCTGCTGGCCGTGCCGGACCGGGAGTCGTACGACCTGTCGTCCCTCACTCACCTCTACCACGGAGCCGCGCCCTGCCCGCCGGCCACCAAGCAGGCGATGATCGACTGGCTGGGGCCCGTGGTGTGGGAGTACTACGGCTCCACCGAGGCGGCCGTGGCGACCATGGTGTCCTCGCGGGAGTGGCTGGAGCGGCCGGGCACGGTCGGCAGGGCGCTGGACGGCATGTCGTTCACGATCATCGGGGACGACGGCGAGGAGGCGGCGCCAGGACAGCCCGGCCTGGTCTACATCGGCGGGATCAACCGCTTCGAGTACCACCGCGACCCGGACAAGACGGCCTCGGCCATGCGCGGGCGGGAGTACACGCCGGGCGACATCGGCTACCTCGACGACGACGGCTATCTGTTCCTGCTCGATCGGCGGACCGACCTGATCATCTCCGGCGGGGTCAACATCTACCCGGCCGAGATCGAGGCGGCGCTGCTCGAACATCCCTCGGTGGCCGACGTGGCCGTGATCGGCGTGCCCGATCCCGAGTGGGGGCACAAGGTGGTGGCGCTCGTCCAGCCGGCCGACGGGGTCTCCGGTGACGAGGAGCTCACGGCCGAGCTGCTGCGGCACTGCGCGCCCCGGCTGGCCAGGCTGAAACACCCGCGGCTGATCGAGTACCGGCAGACGCTGCCCCGTACGCCGACCGGCAAGCTGAGCAGGCGGAACGTCCGGGAGGCGTATCTTTCCAGCTGAGCTGGGCAGGGAGCTTCCATGAGGGAGATCGCCGCCGGACTGGTCGCCGCCGCCGTACTGCTGACCGGTTGCGGCCCTCCTCCTGGGACCACGCGAACGGCCTCGCCGTCCGCGACCCCCACCTCCGCGACGCCGTCGGCTTCTCCCACGGCTTCCGCCACGGCGTCGCCGCAGGCCCTTGAGGCGGCGTACGAGCGGGTCATCGCGGAGGTCCTGCCGTCCATCGTGCAGATCACCACGAAGGTCGGGCTCGGCTCGGGCATCGTGTTCGACACCCAGGGCCACATCGTCACGAACGCCCACGTGGTCGGGCAGGCCACGCAGATGAACGTCACCATCGCCACCGGCGGCGCGCCCCGGCCGGCCAAGCTGGTCAAGTCGTTCCCCGCCGGGGACCTCGCGGTGATCAAGGTGGACCGGCCCGACGGGCTGAAGCCGGCCCGGTTCGGCGACTCGGCGAAACTGCGGGTGGGACAGATCGTGCTGGCCATGGGCAACCCGCTGGGCCTGTCGGGCAGCGTGACGAACGGCATCGTCTCCGCGCTCGGCCGTACGGTGACCGAGCCGCAGAACCCAGGATCGCCCGGCGCCACCATCGCCGGAGCCATCCAGACCTCGGCCGCGATCAACCCCGGCAACAGCGGCGGCGCCCTCGTGGACCTGTCCGGCCACGTGATCGGCATCCCGACGCTCGCGGCCACGGACCCCGACCTGGGCGGCGGAGCCGCGCCCGGCATCGGCTTCGCGATCCCGAGCAACACCGCCACCGACATCGCCCGCCAGATCGTCAAGGACGGCAAGGTCACCAACAGCCACCGGGCCGCGCTGGGCATCCGCGGCAGCACGGTGATCGGCTCGGACGGGCAGCCGAGCGGGGTCGGGGTGGCCTCGGTCGAACGGGGCAGCGGGGCCGAGCGGGCCGGGATCCGGGCCGGTGACGTGATCGTCTCGATCAACGGCAAGGAGACGCCGACGATGGCGGCCCTGGCCGAGACCATCACCATGCTCAAGACCGGGGATCAGGCCCAGGTCGGGCTGATCCGGGCGGACGGGACGAAGGAGACGGTGAACGTACGACTGGGCCAGCTACAGGGCGACTGAGCCCTCAGGGCGCGCGGCCGTCCGGCGGTCGGTGGTCTGCCGGCGGGCGGCGGCTGGGCGGCTGGGCGGGCGGCTGACCCGCGAGCTGTCACTGCTTGGCGGTGAAGACGATCTCGACGCGCCGGTTCTTGGCCCGGTTCTTCTCGACGGGCTTGCCCTCGACCACGTTGGGCAGCTTGGGACGGCTCTCGCCGAACCCGCGCGACTCCAGCCGCACGCCCGCGTCCGTCAGCAGCCCGCCCATGGCCTGCCGCACGGACTGCGCCCGCCGCTCGGACAGCGTGCGGTTGTAGGCGTCCGTCCCCTGGTCGTCGGTGTGCCCCTCGATCGTGACCACCCCGCCGGCGGCCTCGGCCTCGACCCGCTCGGCCACCTTCGCCAGCCGCTGCCTGGCCTTGGCGGTGAGCTGCCACTTGTCCAGCGCGAACAGCACGTCGCTGGTCACGGCCACTCGTACCTGCCGGCCCTGCTTGGTCTCGCTCTCGGTGCCGTCCATCGACTCGACCTCGCCGACGATGTCCTCGATGGGCAACACGAGGTCCTCGACGGCCCCGGTGGCGTCCGGCGGCGCGCTGGGCGGCGGCGTCGGGGACAGCAGGAGCGCCAGGACGACGCTAAGAGATCGGAACATCGGTCAGCACGCCGAACATCGGCATCTCGATGTTGATCTTGGTGACGTCCGCCGGCGGGGCCGCGAACACCGCGTACAGCGTGGACGCCTCCTCCGGCTCCAGGAACTGACCCTGCGTCCCCGAGCAGACGCACTCCGCGTCCTCACCGGTGCCGTTGCGGGCCACGCGGTAGCGCTTGGCGTTGACCGGGTCGATCAGAGAGACGCCGGAGACGGTGAAGTCGAGCGCGCCGCCGCCCAGGCCGTTGTGCACGTTGACCTTGCCGTCGGTCGCGGTGACCGTCCAGTTGAGGCTGACGGTCCTGCCCTGGCGCTTGAGCGCGGTGATGTCCACCCGCGCCTTGCCGTACTGGTCGCCCGCGCCGGTGCTGGCCTCGCGAGTGGCGATCACCTTGGCGTCCTGGGGCGGCGCGCTCTGCGCGGGTGTGGCCTCCGCAGCGTCGGCCTGCTCGGAGGCGGCCTGCTCGGAGGCGGTGGCCGGTGCGGTCTCAGGCTGTCTCTCCTCGCCGCCCGCGCCCTGCTGACCCGGGATCACGCCGCAACCTGCCAGCGCGGCGGCCGCGAAAGCCAATGCGATCGTCTTACGCATGATGTGATCACCTTCGTGCATTCGGGGATGTGGCTCTCACCCTAGGGAGGCGACCTTCAGGATCCGCATAGTCCGCTATATATGCCGATCAGGCCGCCTGCGGGCTTCCTGCGCGAGCTGTTCCGCCTCGGCTCTGCCCTGCGGGTCGCCGAGACCGTCAAACTCTCCCATAGTGCGCCTAAGTGTCTCAACTGCGACATTTGACTGGCCGGCCTGCAGCTCGGCTCGGGCGAGGGCCAGCAGGGCCCTGGCGGTGTTCCTGCGGTCGCCGTACGCGGTGAACGTCTCCACCGCCGACCGCGCCGCCTCCGTCGCGGCCCGCCCGTCACCGCGCGCCGCCTCGATCTCGGCCAGCACGAGCAGCGCCACCGCCTCCGGCAGCCGGTCGCCGAGGCGGCGGTTGACGCTCAGCCGCCGTTCCACGCAGTCGCGGGCCACGTCGGGCCGGCCGGCGGCCAGTTGCTGCCTGGCCAGGTCCAGCAGCGCCTCGGCCTCGCCTCTCGGGTCGCCCAGCTCCTGGTAGGCGGCCAGGCTCTGCCGCAGCGTGTCCTCGTCCCGGCGCAGGGCACCCAGCGCGCGCAGGGTATCCGCCCGGCCGCGCCGATCACCGGCCTCCTCGAAGACCCGCAACGCCCGTACGAACGCCCGCTCAGCCTCCGCGCCCCTGCCCTCGCTCCTGCCCGGGCTTCCGGTTTCGGGCGCCTGGGCCGGTCGCTGCCGTACCGCTCCGGACTCGGCTGCCTGCACCAGGCCGAGCCGGAGCGTGATCCTGGCCAGTTCCAGGCCCTCCACCAGCGGCTGGGCCGCCCGCAGCGCGGCGGCGGCCGCGTCCGTACGGCCCTCAGCCCGGTGCAGGTCCGCCAGGCCGCGCAGCAGCAGGGCCTCACCGTGACGGTGACCCGCCGCCCTGGCCGCGTCGAGCCCGGTCGCCGTCGTCGCGTGCCAGTCGTCGTGGTGGGCACCCAGCTCGAACAGCGGGGTCAGGTAGAAGGCCAGCCGCCACGCGGCCTCGTACAGGCCGGCCCGGTAGAAGTCGCCGACACAGGCGGCCAGGAACCGGCGCTCGGCGCTCAGCCACCGCGCCTCCTGCCGCAACCAGCCGGTCGCCAGACCCGCCTCCTCAGGGAAACCGAACCCCACGGAGGAATCGGACGGGGCGAGACCGGGAGGGGTGAGGCCGGACGGAGCGAGGTCCGGCGGGGTGAGGTACGGCGGGGTGAGGCCGGGCGAGGCGGGGCCGGGCGGGTGGATCTCGGTGCGGCCGGTGCCGGGTTCGGCCGGGAGCAGAGAGGCTCTGGCCTGCCGGGCACGTTCGAGAATCTCACCGGCGATGGCGGCAAGCACACCAGCGGGGCCGCCGTCCTCCTCGGACAGACGTTCGGCGGCGTAGAGGCGGGTCAGATCGTGCCAGCCGAACCGCTCCTGACCGGCCTCGTCCAGCCCGCGCGACTGCAGCAGCCCGGCCTCCGCCAGCGGCTCAAGGTCCACCCCGAACACCCAGGGCGCGAAGTCGGGCGCGGACAGCGCGCCGAGCCTCCGCAGCAGCCGCCGCTCCGGATCCGGCAGGCCGCGATAGCCGAGCGCGAGGCTGCCCCGTACGGCCAGGTCTCCGGCGCTGAGCTCGTCGAGCCTGCGCCGCTCGTCCCCGAGCCGCCCCGCCAGGTGGTCGAGCGTCCAGCCCGGCTTCCTGGCCAGCCGGGACCCGGCGATGCGCAGCGCGAGGGGCAGGTGGCCGCAGAGCCGGACGATGCGCAGCGCGGCCTCGGGCTCCGCGCGTACCCGCTCGTGCCCGGCCACGCCCGCGAGCATCACCACGGCCTCCTCCTCGCCGAGCAGGCCCAGCTCGTACGCCCGCGCCGCCTCCAGCCCGGCCAGCGGCGACCGGCTGGTCACCAGGGTGAGGCTGCCCGGCCCCGTAGGCAGCAGGGGCCGCACCTGGGCCTCGTCGGCGGCGTCGTCCAGCAGCACGAGCAGCCGCCTGCGGGCCGTCGTGCTGCGGTAGAGCCGTACCCGATCGTCGAGCGCGGGCGGCACCGCGCCGTCGGGGCAACCGAGGGAACGCAGCAGGTCCTCCAGCACGGCGCTCGGCGGCCTGGCGCCGAGCGAGGCGTAGAGGCGGCCGTCGGGGAGGTCGAGCGCGGTGGCGGCGTGCACGGCGACGGCGGACTTCCCGCAGCCGGGCGGGCCGTGCAGGACCAGGTGCACCGGTGCGGCGGCCCGCTCCCCCACCATCGCGGCGATCCAGCCGAGCACCGGCTCTCGTCCCGCGAAGTCGGAAATATCCGGCGGCAACTCATCAACCGCCACCCCTCCCCGCCCCTGCCCACCCCGCACCACCGACGACCCTCGCTCCCCACCGGGACCGCCACCCCGGACAGCGACTCCTCCCCGGTGGCGCGTGCCCGCACCCGCGCCCGCCTCCGGGGTGTCGTTCAGCACACGCTGATGGGCCGCGACCAGCTCGGCGCCGGGCTCAAGACCCAGCTCCTCCACCAGCGTGCGGCGCGCGTCCCGATAGGCGGACAGCGCCTCCGACCTGCGCCCGGCCTGGTGCAACGCCTCGATGAGACGCACCCAGGCGCGCTCGCGCAGCGGATGCGCCCCGACCAGCGCCCGCAACTCGCCGACCACCTCGGCGCCCCGGCCCAGCCGCAGGTCCAGTTCCACCCGCTCCTCCAGAGCGGTCAGGCGCAACTCCTCCAGCGGTACGCCGTACGTCCGGCGCAGCACCGACGACTCCACGTCCGCCAGCGCCTGCCCCCGCCACAGCCCCAGCGCCGCCCCGAACCCACCGGCGGCCTGCGCCACCCGGCCCTCCGCCCGCGCCCGCCTGGCCTCGCCGACCATCCGCTCGAACCGATGGCAGTCCACGTCGTCCGGCTCCACGTCGAGCAGGTAGCCGCCCGGCACGGTACGGATCCCGTCCACGACCTTGCGCAGCGCGCTCACGTACACCCGCAGCACCGACTCGGCCGACGCCGGCGGCCGGTCGTCCCAGACCACGGACATCAGCCGATCGACCGGCACCTGCTCCCGCGCCGACAACAACAACGCCGCCAGCAACGTCCTGTGCTTGGCGGGCCCAGGAGCCTGACCCCTCTCGATCCGCAGCGGCCCCAACACCCCGAACCGCACCTGCGGCCTCACGTGCCGTTCGCCGGTCTAACGGCGAAAGACTCAAACCGCACCCGCATAGCCTCAACCCCAGCATCCACCCCGAACCCCACCCCACCACCCCGCACGACGTTCGACCGCGTGAGGGCGAACACGGCATCCCCGGACCGCATGACACCGGAACCCACACCACCGAACGCGGCAGTCCCGGACCGCATGAGGCCGGGCCCCGTGACGGCGAGTCGGGTGTCGGCGGGCTCCGTGGCCCTGGGTCGGGTGCCGCCCGACCTCGCAGGGCCGAGGGGGGCGTCGCCCTGGATGCCTGAGCCGGCGGTGGGCTGGTCGGCTGACGGGGCCGCGTAGACGCCGGTCTCGCCGTGGCCGTGGGGGTCGTCGGTGTCGGAGGCCTCGCCGACCAGGCTCTCGTTCAGCCACATCCGCAGCGTCACCTTGCCTCCGCTCCGGCCGCACTCCGCCACGACCCGGTTGGCAGCCGCCTTGGGCGCGTCGGCGGGGCCGTACAGGACCTTGGCCTCGGCGCCCGCACGGCGCTTGACGATCGTGACCTTGCCCTCGCCGCTCACCCCGAACTCGTAACGGTCACCCGAGCCGGCCGCGCCGTGGCACCACACACCGTACTCACCCGCACCCTGCTCCAGGGTGGCCTTCGCGCTGACGATCACGCCGTTCTCCGGCTCGCGTACGGGCGCCGACTTCCACAGGCGCCAGCCCGGTTTGACGGTGAGCCGGTAGCCGGCGCCGTCCAGGCGGGCGTCACCGCCCTCGGAAGCGCCGGTGTCCCAGGACTCGAACCCCGCCTCGTACGGCCAGGTCTGCGAGGTGAGCCCCGGCAGGTTCGCGACGACGACAGCGGCGGTGACCAGCAGCGCACCGGCCCCGACAACCCACGGCAACCACCGCCTCCGCCCCGGCGCCTCGCCCCCACGACCGGCACCGACCACACGGCCCTCAGCATCGCCGAACCGACCTACCCCCGCCCCGAGCACAGCGGTCGGTCGCGGGGCAGTGCGGACGTCCGCAGGCCCCGACACCCCCTGGCCGGCAGTCGGTGGCCGGCCGGCAGGAGCAGCCCCAGGCGGTCCCGGGGCACCGGCCAGGGGCGGGCCAGGAGGGGCGGCGGGCGGGCGGACGTCGGCTGTGATCGACTCCGTCCACGTGCGTTCCACCACCTCCGTCGCCGCCGCCAGCCGCGTACCCCCCACCAGTTCCCCCAGCAGCTCCTGCGCCGCAGGCCGGAGGCGGGCGTCTTTGGACAGGGCGCGTTCCACCACCCCACGGATGCCGTCGTCGAGCCCGTCCAGGCGCGGCTGCTCGTGCGCGATCCGGTACAGCACCTCCCCGGGCGCCCCGCCCCCGAACGGCAGCCGCCCAGTCCCGGCGTACGCGATCACCCCGCCCCACGCGAACACGTCGGCGGCGGGCGTGAGCGGGTCGCCGCGCACCTGCTCGGGCGCCATGAACGCGGGTGTCCCGAGGATGGCCTGGCTGGCCAGGCTGGCCTGGTCGACGATCTGCGCGATGCCGAAGTCGATCACCCGGGGCCCGAGCGGCGAGAGCAGCACGTTGGAGGGCTTGAGGTCGCGGTGGATCACCCCGGCCCCGTGGATGGCGCTCAGCGCGGTCGCGATGCCGACGGCCAGCGCCTCCAGGTTCCCGCCCGACAGCGGCCCCTGGTCGCGTACGGCCTGGGCCAGGTCGGGACCCTTGACGTATTCGGTGACGAGGTAGGCGACGCCCCCGTCGATCCCGGCGTCGAGCACCGGCGCGGTGCAGAACCTGGCCACCCGCCGGGCCGCCGCCACCTCCCGTTCGAAGCGCCGCCTGAACGCCGGGTCGCGGGCCAGCGCCGGGTGGATGAGCTTGACCGCGGCCAGGCCACCGGTGGGCGTGGCGGCGAGGTGCACCTCGCCCATGCCGCCCTGGCCGAGCAGGCGCCGCAGCGCGTACCCGCCTATGACCCGGTCTCCGTCCATCGCAGACACATTAGCCAGATTCGAGGTGTTCAGCCGGTTCATCCGACCGCGGGCGCCTGGGCCAGGCGGTAGCGGGAGGGCGGGATGCCGTACCGGTCGATGAACGCCTGCCGCAGCGTCTCCGCCGTACCGAATCCGCAGCGCACCGCCACCGCCGCCATCGGCAGCGACGTGGAGGCCAGCAGGTGGGCGGCGGCCTCGGTGCGGGCCTGCCGCACGTAGCGGCCCGGCGTCAGCCCGAGGTGCTTGAGGAACAGCCGGGTCAGGTGCCGCTCGCTGACGCCCGCCTCGGTGGCCAGCGCGGGCGTGGTGAGGTCGTCGCGCAGGTGGGCGGAGATGTACTCGATGGTCCGTTTGACCAGGCTGTTGGCCGGGGACGGCGCGTCCACGAACATGCTCATCTGCGCCTGGTTGCCGGGCCGCTGCAGGTAGGTGACCAGGTTGCGGGCGACGGTCCTGGCCAGCTCGGTGCCGTTGTCCTCCTCGATGAAGGCCAGGGTGAGATCGAGCGCGGCGGTGATGCCGGCCGAGGTGGCGACGTTGCCGTCCCTGATGAAGATCGGGTCGGGGTCGACGATCACGCCGGGGTAGCAGGCGGCCATCCGCTGCGCCTGGCCCCAGTGGGTGGTGGTGCGCCGCCCGTCGAGCAGGCCGGCCGCGGCCAGGACGAACGAACCCGTGCAGACGGAGGCCACGCGCCGGCTCTCGCGGGCCAGCCGCCGGACGTGGCCGACGATGAGCGGATTGGCGGCGGCGTCCTCGTGGCCGATCCCGCCCGCCACCACGAGCGTGTCGAGCGGCCCGGTGACGCGTTCGAGGGCGAGCTGGGCGTGCAGGGTCAGCGCCGTCGCGGTGGTGACGGGGTGGCCGCCGGGGGTCGCCACGCGGTATTCGTAGTAGGGCTGGGCGCCGTGCCAGTTGGCGCTCTCCAGCGTCGAGGTGACGGAGGCGACCTCCAGTAACTCAGCCGCCTCGTACGCCACCACCACGACCCGTCTCGGCTCCATGCCCCGACTGTAGGTCCGAAGGACGTGGATCCCAAGTTTCCGGACCTCCTCCGCCGCTTTCCTTGGCCCCCCGGCGGGCCCCGGCCACAGTCGAAGCATGACGACGACGACCACCACCCCCAAGTCAGGCCGCCGCTGGGGCAGATTCGCCCTCCACTACGTCGAGATGATCATCGCGATGTTCGTCGGGATGATCGGGCTCGGCATGCTCAGGTCCGCTGTCGGCCTCGGAATCTCCCCCGCCGAGCAGCCGGAGCTCTGGTACCTCGTGATGGCGTTCGAGATGTCCGTGGGCATGGCCGCGTGGATGCGGTTCCGCGGGCACGGCTGGGCACCGACGCTGGAGATGTGCGGGATCATGTTCGCGCCGGTCGTGCCGCTCTTCCCCATGCTGTGGCTGGGGATCATCGACGGCGGCGTCCTCATGCTCGTCTCGCACGTGGTGATGTTCCCGCTCATGCTGGTGGCGATGCTGCGCCGCCTCGACGAGTACGCCGGCTGCGCCCACTGAGCACCACCGGGAGAACGTACGTCACCGACGCTCGGGTACGGGCTCGCGTGCCGGCCGCTTCCTGATGGCGCCCAGCGCGGCGTTCCTGTCCCGGATGTCGGAGATCAACACGTGTGCGACCAGCAGCAGCCCGAGGCACAGGATGTCGGCCGCCCACCAGGGGATCTCGGCGAGCAGCAGATACCCCTGGCCGTCGCTCAGCGACCTGATCACCACCGTGACGACCGCCACCACGAAGGTGACCAGCAGCCAGCTGCGCAGCCGGGGCAGGTTGCCGTTGTTCCACAGCCGGACCCGCCAGTTCATGAACACGGTCAGCACGCCGAGCAGGGCGCAGAACCCGATCAGCCACCACGGCAGGGCGAAGGCGTTCTGCTCGGCGATCTGCTCGCGCGTGGTGCGCAGTTCGGCCTCGGCCTGGCGCTGGGCCTGTACGGCGGCGTCGAGCTCCCGTTCCAGCTGCGCCACGCTCTTCTGCGGCCGGGAGGGCGGCGTGGCGTCCTCGGTGGGCAGCATGCGGGCCACCACGGTGAGCATGATCGCCACGAACGACAGCGCCAGCACGATGGCCATGAACAGGTCGATGAAGCGCAGGTCGAGCGGCGGCGCGAAGGACCTGGGCGGCCGCCTTCTCACGGTTCCCTCACCAGCGTGTACTTCTGCGGCCGGGTCTCGGCAGCGCTCAGCCGCTCGACCGCCGTACGCAGCGCGTCCATGCCCTTGATCAGTTCCTCGGTCCCGCCCCTGGACATCGCCAGCTCCTGCGTGAGCCCCTGCATGTGGCCCATCTCCCTGGCCAGCCCCTGGATGTGGGACAGCTCGCGCGTCAGCCCCTGCAGCGCGGGGCCGGTCTGCTTGGCGGGCAGGCGGGCGATGTAGATCAGGAAGACCTCGTCGGCCTCCACCACCGAGGCCCGCTCGGCCCGCTCGACCAGGGCCATCGCCCCGAACGCGAGCACGCTCAGGAACAGCGCGATCATGGTGACGCCGAACGCCGACGCCAGCTCGGGCAGCACGTGCTGCTTGAGCGCGGTGATCAGCACACCGGGGTCGCCCCGGCTGTCCAGGGCGTTGGAGAACGAGCTCACCATCGCGGCCATGGTCAGCGCGGTGCCGATGAACCCGAAGACCGGCAGGGCCCAGATGAGCGCGTGGTCGATGTGGTGCTTGTTGCTCATCTCGCTCTCGTCCAGCGCGGAGCGGGCGCTCAGCACGGACTCGCAGTCGTTCCCGGCCTCGGCCGCCTCCTTGAAGAGCTTGAGCCGCCGGGCCACCAGCGTGTCCTCGTTCGGCTTCACCGACCCGATGTTGGTCCTGGCCCGCTCGGTGGCCTCAGCCTCCCGCCGGATGTCCGGTACGGCCCTGGCGATCCTGAGCACCGTGATCAGGAACACCGCGATGACGAGCGTGACCACGAGCTCCGCCGCCGCCGGGGCCGTGGTGGCGCCCACCACCTCCAGCAGCGCCTTGACCGCTCCCGCCACCATGAGTACAGCGGACACCAGCAGGCCCACCACCGGTGCGAACACCGAGTGACGCCAGTCGAACCTTGACACCCTTCAACCCCACTCCGCACACGACTTGTCAGGGGAACACCTAAGCACACGTACAGCAATATTTGGTTACGGAGTGGCAGTTCTGTGACCTATTCTCCCCCAACCACCACACCCCTCGGACCGCCGCACGAGCACGGCCGACCGAGACAACCTCGAACGCCTTCGGATATCCGAGACATCTAGAAGAGATATCTCCGCGAGATCGCTGGCGGACCGCCTGGAGAAGATTCGGCTGCTCCATGATCTGTTCGGCTGGGTACCGATGAGCGGACACGCCTGGGACCGTGCCACAGAGGTTCAGCAGTTGCTCACCGATACCGGACAGCACAGGTCAGCCGGTCCCGCTGACCTGCTGATCGCCGCCACCGCAGAACGGGCGAATCTCACCGTGCTGTGCGACGACCCGCCGCTGGCGAGGTGTCCGGCAAGCGAATGCGCGTCAACGCTCCGCGGATAGTGCGCCCGGGTGGACGACCATATGCTCCCCAGGAAACACCGGTGCGGGGGCGATCCGCCGCGATCCCGGCCGGGCATGGGAATGCCGAGAAAAGCCGGAGGTGTCTCCTGGCGACGAAGGTCTTGTCGATCGGATCTCCGCGTCGGCCCGCGACGCCCGCGCGGATCACACCGTGATATTCACGATCCTGGGCCCCGTCGGCGTGCTGACCCGGCAGGAGACCGCGCGGAAGACGGCCGACGAGCAGCTTTCCCGAGCATCGGGTACGCGGGCTGCTGGCCGCCCTGCTGCTGCGGCCCAACAGGTTCGTGGCCCACACCACGCTGGCCGGGCTGCTCTGGGACGAGCCGCCGGCCGGATACCGTTCCAACCTGCGCACCTATGCCTCCCGGCTGCGTCGCTGCCTCACCGCGGTGGACCCATCGCGGGTCCGGCTGGAGTCGCGGAAGGGAGCGGCGAACAGGGCGGAGGCGCCGGCCGGTGCCGCCTTCTGCGTAACCGGCGGTCCGGCCGGCGGCGTCCGTCGTTCCGCTCATGACACCGGCACCGGCTCGGCGTACGGCGCCTCCAGGCTCAGTCCCTCGCGCGCGTAGCGGTCGCGGATGGCGGCCAGCCGCCGGCCGCGTCATCCACCCCCCGCTCGTGCGCCTCGGGTAGTCGTCGCGCAGGACGGCGCGTGCCTCCGCGCACCTGGCTGGGTGAACCTCGTGGCCACGTTCGCCGACGTCGCGTTCGTGTGCATCCACGACGACAGCGAGATCGAGCAGACCGTCCAGGTGCCGTACGAGGTCACCCCGTCGGCGATGTGACGATCGGCGAGCCCGTCCCCGTCGAGGTGGCCCCGTCCGGCGTGCCGGACGGGGGCGCGCTCGTGGCGGTGCTGGAGGAGGCGGCGTCCGCCGTCAAGCACATCGGCGTGGACCTGGAGACGAAGGCGGGCAGGGTGCTGTCGTCCGCGACCGCGAAGGACCTGCGGCAGGCGGTCGCGTCGCTGCTGGCGGTGTTCCGGCGGGCGGGCATCGACATCTCCGACCCGACCGAGCCGGACGAGCGGAACATCGACGAGGAGGAGGTGCTGCCGGACGAGCCGACCGTCCGGCCGGACTCCACCGCCACGAGCGCCTTGCCGACCGAGATGAAGGTCCTCACCCCGGAGATGCTGGCCGAGGCCGCCGAGATCACCGCCGCGGCGCTGCTGTGGGCGGCTGAGCAGTGAGAGGACGTTTTGAGGAGGCTTACAGAATGCCCTCTCACTTGCCGGGTTCGGCGGGTGGCTGCTTGCCGTCAAGGATCTGCCGGTAGAGCTTGCGCGCCTGATCCGGGTTCCCGGCGTTGCGTTCGAGGTCGGCCCAGCCGTTGAGCGCCTGGGCCGCCGCGTCGCGATCGTCGGTCTCGCTGGCCTGCCGGTAGAGCTTGCGCGCCTCACCCAGGTTCCCGGCCGTCTTCTCCAGCGAGGCCAGGTTCACCATCGCCTGCGGGGCTATGCCCGGTTGACCGGACTCGGCCGCTCGCTTCCAGAACCCGCGGGCCTGCTCCACATCCCCCGCATCGTCATGCTCCAAACAGCCCAGACAGATGAGTGCCTTGGCCTGCTGCCAGGGGTTACCGGTCTCAACGGCCCGCTGAAACAGCGTGCGGGCCTCCTCCAGGTTCCCGGCCGTCTTCTCCAGCCAGCCCAGTTCGATGAACGCCACGGCTATCCACCCAAGGTCACCGCCGACCTCGATGGCCTGCCGGTGAAGCTTGCGCGCCTGATCCGGGTTCCCGGCGTTGCGTTCGAGGTCGGCCCAGCCGTTGAGCGCCTGGGCCGCCGCGTCGCGATCGTCGGTCTCGCTGGCCTGCCGGTAGAGCTTGCGCGCCTCACCCAGGTTCCCGGCCGTCTTCTCCAGCGAGGCCAGGTTCACCATCGCCTGCGGGGCTATGCCCGGTTGACCGGACTCGGCCGCTCGCTTCCAGAACCCGCGGGCCTGCTCCACATCCCCCGCATCGTCATGCTCCAAACAGCCCAGACAGATGAGTGCCTTGGCCTGCTGCCAGGGGTTACCGGTCTCAACGGCCCGCTGAAACAGCGTGCGGGCCTCCTCCAGGTTCCCGGCCGTCTTCTCCAGCCAGCCCAGTTCGATGAACGCCACGGCCATCCGCTCGGCATTACCGTCGACCTTGGTGGCCTGCTCGGGATTCCTGGCCTCCTCGATCTGGTCCAGGCTGATGGACGCGTCAGCGCGTGCCTGTTCGAGCCGGGTGATCATCGTGGTGACCTCCGACGTGAGCCACCGTGTGGCGCTCTCAGCCGGTGCGGTCAGCTGGTCGAGAAGTTCGTTGAGGCTGGGCCGGTTCTGGGGTGTCTTGGCCAGGCAGGCACCGACCAGGTCGGTCAGGTCGCTTGGCAGGCCGGACAGATCGGGATCGTCATGGAGGATGCGATACATGATCGTGTGGTGGTGGCCGTCCCCGAACGGGCCGCGGCCGCTGGCGGCGAACACCAGCACCGCTCCCAGGGAGAACACGTCGCTGGCAGGGCCGACCTCATCGCTTCGGATCTGTTCGGGGGACATGAATGCCGGAGTGCCGATCACGGCTCCCGTGGCGGTGTGGGAGGTGATCTCCAAGGCACGGGCGACGCCGAAGTCGATGACACGGGGACCGTTAGCGGCCAGGATCACGTTGCCGGGTTTGAGATCACGGTGCACGAGTTTGCACTGGTGAATCGCGGTCAAGCCCTCGGCCAGGCCTGCCCCCAGCACACCGACCGCGGCGGGCGGCAGCGGTCCGTGTGCGGCGACGGCCTGCTGCAGGGACGGACCGGGAATGTAGTCCGTGGCCAGCCACGGCTGATCGGCGTCGGTGTCGGCGTCCACCACCTGCGCGGTGTAGAACCCACCGACCAGCCGGGCCGCCTCCACCTCGATCGCGAACCGGCGCCGGAACCCCTCATCGTGGGCCAGTTCCGATCGCACCACCTTCACCGCGACCGGCCGACCACCCCGGGAACGGCCTAAGAACACCTGTCCCATACCGCCGCCACCCAGCCGCCCCCGCAGTCGGTAAGGGCCCACCTGGCGCGGATCACCCGCCCGCAGCGGCTCCATACGCCACCCTTTCGAAAGATACGCGCGACAAGAACTGATATTCCCAGGATTCGAGGCTTCTGTCCTGCGTTGTCGCCCAAGCCCGACTAAGTCGTTCTGGCCCAGGGGCAGGGTCCCCACAAAATCACTTCACGAAGGGTTGTCGGCCTGCCCGGTGAGCTCAAACTGCCCGCCATCAACCAGGGCACGTTCCTCACCTGCTCCTTCGGCTACGGCAGCCCCTGGCGATTGGACGCTCCCGCTGACCTGCTGTGGATGCTCGACGAAGGCGTCATGCGCGACCACGCCCTGCCCCGCGTGTACCGCAACGCCCACGAGCACGGCCTGGAGACAGGACAGCCGCAGGACACACCGCCTGTCCTGCCTCGCCGTCCCAAGTCGCGCCCCGTCCCGCCGAAGGAGCCCGTCCAGGACAGGACACCGGCGCCCCCACTGCCTGATCGGGACAACAAGCAGCAGGACAACCCCGCCCCGTCGGGACAGGACGAGGGCAAGCCGGGTCAGGACAACGGGCGCAAGGACAACCGCGACCAGGACACGAAGCCCAACGCGCGCCGCAGGACAGACGCTGACCTGATCGCCGAGACGCGGTCACGGTGGGCGACCAACCCCGGTCGGCCCACTGTGAGAGCTCGGCGTCGGCACCGACCGCGCCGTCCGCCTCATGCGCATGGCGTGGCCGGACGAGATCGCCATCGCCATCGCCATCACCCCGTCCGGCGACATCCCGGTGGCCGCGCTCTCCCAGGAGCTCGGCGTCACCCCTGCCGACCTGAACAAGCACCGGGAGCTGTACCGCAAGGACGTGAGGTGCGAGTAGACCACGCTGGTCACGGTCACGTTGGCGTGCCCAATCCGCTTGGACACAGGCTCAATCCCCACCTTGGGGATAAGGTCGTTCGCGTGAGCGTGCCGCAAGCCGTGAATGTTGGGGTCCTTGATGAGCCCGCGCTCCGCCGCGATCACCTTCACCTTCTGCCAACGGTGCTCGTTGAAGTTGGCGTTTCGCCACAGGGTGCCGCCGCGGGTGCCCGGGGCAGGGAAGAGGAGCGCCAGCTTGCCCTTGCCGTTCGCGCGCCTCTGAAGCACAGCCAGCGCCTTTGAGGCCAGGCTGATAGTCCGGAACGCGTTCGCGCTCTTACCCTCCGTGGATTCGATGTAGGGCCGCCGGTTCTCGTCCTCGCGGACGACCTGGGCCACGGCGAGCGTGCCGGCGTCGAAATCCACAGCACACACTCGCAGCCGCTCGGGCAGCCGGACGTTCCGGCACGGCTGCCAGTGAGCTGTACTCCTTGTCGATGGCGTATTCGAAGACGGGCGAGATGACCGTCCCGTGGATGTTGAGGATCGTCTTCGGCGAGTAGGGCTTCAGGACGGTCTTCCCGTGTTGCTTCTCCCGCATCTGGTTGATCCACGCCTGGATGATGTCCCCGGTGAACTCGTCGATGGGCAACCGGCCCAGCGGCCCTACCTTGGTGCCGTCAGGCAAAGTGACCACGGCTGAGAAGAAGTGGTCCTCCAGGGTCGTGCGGCACTGACCGATGGTCCGCCGCTCAGCGTCCACGAGCGTCGCCAGATACTTGTTGGCGACCTGGATGAACGTGAGGACTTCGGCCGGCTGAGCAGCCAAGCCGAGCATCTCAGCGAACGCGGGGTTCTTGTACGGGTCTCGGAAGCCGTCGGCCACGAGAGCCCCACGAAAGATCTTCGCTGACTCCAGGTCGTCGTAGGTGTAGGACCCGGTCGGGCCGTCACGGCGTCCGCCCTCGCGCCGGCGGACTCGGTAGGAGACGGAGTTGTCCTTCTTCCGTCTGTAGTCGACGCCTTCGGCCTTCTTTGCCACGGAACCTTTGTCCGTTCGGGGGGGCGGTTCCGTGCACGTAGGCAAGGACCTGGGCTTACGTCCCCGTCCGATGGCCTGTGCGTCCATGGTGCGTCCACAAACAAAAACCGCCCCTGCCTGTCGATGAATCGGCAGGTCAGAGGCGGTTTCACACAGTGGAGGTGGCGGGAATCGAACCCGCGTCCTTCAACCCCAAGTCAGGGCTTCTCCGGGCGCAGCCTGCTGTGCTTTTCTCAGCCCCGGCGATCACGCAGGCGAGTCGCCGACGGGCTCAGCCACTGTTTAGTTTCCCGATCTTCCCCGTGGCCGGGTCGAACGGTTGAGCCTTCTAGCGATGCCAGGTCCCGGGCCGAAGGCACTCCCGGGCTGACAGTGGTTTCGCTACTTAGGCAGCGAGCGCCAGGGAATCCCTGGCAGCCACAGTGCTCTTGGAATTGGCACTTGTTGTTTGCGGTCACAGGATTAACGAGGTTATGTCCGCAGTCCTCGGCCCGCTTCACCTGGCTTGCAAGGCCAAAGTCGAAGCCAGTCACCCCCTGTGCACTTGTCAACACGCCCTGGATCCCGAACTTCCGGAGCTCCACGGCGAGCAACACGAATCTACAGTGGACAACGCCCTCAACGCCAACTTAATTCCTCATGGCGAAACCCCCGGGAGCGCGGCACAGAGGCACACGCTCCCGGGGGCCGACCGGCAGGGTCGAGCCGGTCCGGACGGCAGGACTTCCCCCGAGATGAAGTCCTGATCTCATCACGGCGACTGGAACCGCAACCCCCCGAGCGGGCCCAGTCATCAGGTAAGACGCAACCGGGCCCGCGAATGGTTGCTCCGCGTAGCGACTGATTCACGAAGAGCTGCCGAGGCCCGCGAAGAAGCTGCCCGCGACGGCTCCGGCGTTGTAGTTCTTCGCCAGCACCGCGATGGCCACGTCGCCCTGCCAGCCGACGAACCAGGTCTGCTGGTCGCCGGCGTACGCCGTGACGCCGTAGACCTTGCCCTTGCCCGCCTGGGCGGGGGTGCCGGCCGCGCCGGCCCGCATCATCGTCGTCAGCGTCGCGCGGATCTTCGGGTCCATCGGGATCGGCGCGGGCTGGGTGGCCGGCACCGGCTCGGCCGCCGGGTCGGCCGTCTTGGGCTCGGTCACCAGCACGGGCGGCCGCCAGGTGCCGGAGGCGACCGTGGCCGCCACCAGAGCCATGCTGAGCGGGCTCACCTGGACGTTCTGGCCCGCGATGGCCTTGGCCTTGTCGGCGTCGCTGGACAGCGCGGGACGGGCGCCGCTGAACGACTTCAGCGGCAGCCGCCAGGGCTGCCCGATGCCGAAGTCCTGGGCGCTGCGGTCGAGGTCGCCGGCCGTGACGCGGCGGGCCAGGGAGGCCAGCGCGGTCACGCAGCCCTTGGCGAAGTGTTCCTGGAACGTGGCCGACGTCGTGACTCCGGTGTTCTGGCCGACGTGCACGAACTTGGCCCCGCCCACCGTGCGCTCCTGCGGGCAGGCCAGCCGCTGCTTGGGGCTGACGCCGGCCTTGAGCAGCGCGTCCGCGGCCACGATGGAGAACGCCGTGCCGGCCGGGAACTTGCCGGCCAGCGCGTCACGCTCCTGGTGCAGGCCCTTGGTGCCGACCGCGAGGATCTCACCGGTGGTGCGCTGCACCGCGACCAGCGCGCTCGTCTCCGTGTCGGCCACCGCCTGCTCGGCCGCCTGCTGCGCGGCCCGGTCGATCGTGGTCTTCACCGAGACGTTCTGGCGGCCGGGCCACTCCTTGAGCTGGGTGACCTCCTTGCCGGTCTTGAGGTCGAGGGTGATGACCTTGGTCTCGGTGGAGCCGGTCAGGTAGTTCTGGTAGGCCTGCTGCAGGCCGCTCTTGCCGACCGAGTCGCCGGCCCGCTGCGGGCCGCCCAGCTTCTGCTCGGTCTCGGGGGTGAGCGCGCTGACGCTGCCCACGATCTGCCGGGGCGGATCGGGGTTGACCGGCTGGTCCTGCGGCTGGACCACGATCCCGGCGATGGCGTCGAGCTTCGCCCGCATCGACTGATAGCGCGAGCGCCCGAACGTCACCAGCTGCACGAACTTCTCGGGCGGCGACGACCTGACCCGGCTGAGCAGCCGGTCCTGGGCGTAGCCGGTGACCTCGGACAGCCGCGCGACCACCTCTTCCGCCCGGTCGCCCAGCTTGGCCGGGTAGACGCCCGCGACGTAGAGGATGGTGTCGCTCTGCAGCGGGTCGTTCACCCGGTCGACGACCGGCATGCGCGCGTTGGGCTCGGTGTCGACCGCGAAGCGCTGGCCCTCCTTGAGCTGCGGATGCAGCACGGACGGCGACCAGCGCACCCGCCACATCCCGTCGACCAGGTGCAGCGGCAGCACCCCTTCGTACTCCCACAGGGGGTTGTTCTCGCCGAGATCGACCTCGGCGTGGAAGTTGGCCTTGGACTCCTCGCCCTCGACGCCCAGGCTGGTGATCTTGAAGCGGAACGAGGCCGCGTCGAGCTCCAGCTTGGTGTCGGCCAGCGCCTTGCGCACTTTCGCCGGGTCGCCGTCGGTGCGGCCGGCGGCCAGCTCGTAGTCCTCGGTCTGCCAGCCCACGAGGAAGTCGCGCACCGCGTCGTGCGGCGAGGGCTCCTCGAAGCAGCCGGTCAGTGTGGTGCTCGCGACCGCCAGGGTGACGGTCGCGGCCAGGGTGCGGCGGGCGCGTCTCATCGGTTGCGGTGCCGCCGTCTCATCGGTTGCGGCCGCGCAGGGCCCGGGCCATCTCCCGCTTGGCCTGCTGCTCCGCCAGCGCCTGCCGCTTGTCCCAGTCCTTCTTGCCCCGGGCGATGCCGATCTCGACCTTCGCCCGGCCGTCCTTGAAGTACAGGACCAGCGGCACGATCGTCAGCCCGCCCTCCTTCGTCTTGGCGGCGAGCTTCTCGATCTCCTTGCGGTGCAGCAGCAGCTTGCGCTTGCGGCGCGCCGCGTGGTTGGTCCACGTCCCTTGCGAATATTCGGGGATGTGCACGTTGAGCAGCCACGCTTCGTTCCCGTCGATGCTGGCGTAGCCGTCGACGAGCGAGGCGCGACCCTCGCGGAGCGACTTCACCTCGGTGCCCTGGAGCACGAGACCCGCCTCGAAAGTGTCCTCGACGTGGTAGTCGTGCCGAGCACGTTTGTTCTGGGCGATGACCTTCCGCCCGGTCTCACGTGGCATGGTTCGACTTTACCGGCGACCGGGGCGGGGACGACCCATGTGCACGACTACACCCTCAGGTAGCGCCGCAACGTCACGAACGAGGCCAGGATACAGATCACGACACCGATGATCATGGTGATGGTGATCGTCTGGGCCACGTCGTTCCAGCCCAGCAGGGCCGTGGCGCCGCCGAAGAAGGCGACGATCTGGTCGAACAGGAACACCTTCGCCACGATCAGGATGACCGCCGCGAACACGCCGCCCACCAGGCCGGCGATGACGCCTTCCATGACGAACGGCAGCTGGATGTAGAGGTTGGAGGCGCCGACCAGCCGCATGATGCCGGTTTCCCGGCGCCGGTTGAACGCCGACAGCCGGACCGTGTTGCCGATCAGCAGCGCCGCCGCCAGCACCAGGATGATCGCCACGGTGAGCGCGGCGATGGCCAGTTTGTCGAGCATGTTGAAGAACGGGGCGATCAGCTGTTTCTGGTCCATCACCTGGGCGACACCGGGCTGACCGGTGACGGCCTGGATGACGGACTCGTAGTTGTCCGGATCCTTGAGCGCGATCCGGAACGACTGGGGCAGATCCTCCACCTTGGTGGCGTCCACGAGGGCCTTGTTGGACGAGAACGACTGCTTGAAGTTCTCGTACGCGGTCGTCTCGTTCTCGAAGAACACCTGCTTGACGCCCTGGGTGCCCTTGATGTGCGCTTCGAGCGCCTTGGTCTGCGCGGGCGTGATCGCCTTGCCGTTGCAGGCCGGCATGGCCGTTCCCTTTTTACACAGGAAGACCGACACTTCGACCTTGTCGTTCCAGAAGCCCTTCATCAGCCCGACCTGACTGTTGATCATCAGGCCGACGCCGAGCATCGCCATGCCGACCGCCACGGTGATGATCACCGCGATCGTCATGGTCAGGTTGCGACGGAGGCCGATCCAGACCTCGGAGAAGATGAAATTCGCCCGCATGTCTTGTCTGCAGCTCCCTGTCAGTACGCCTGGCCGTACACGCCACGCGACTGGTCACGGACGATCTTGCCGTCCTCCAGCTCCACGACACGCTTGCGCATGGAGTCGACGATGGCCGCGTCGTGCGTGGCCATGACGACCGTGGTGCCAGTCCTGTTGATGCGGTCGAGCACCTTCATGATGCCGATGCTCGTCGCGGGGTCGATGTTGCCCGTGGGCTCGTCGGCCAGCAGGATCATCGGCCGGTTGACGAACGCGCGGGCCATGGCGACGCGCTGCTGCTCGCCGCCGGACAGCTCGTCGGGCATGCGGTGCGCCTTGCCTTCGAGGCCGACCAGCTCGATGACCTCGGGAACCACCTTGCGGATGAACCGCCGGGGCTTACCGATGACCTCGAGCGCGAACGCCACGTTCTCGTAGACGTTCTTGTTCGGCAGCAGCCTGAAGTCCTGGAACACGCAGCCGATGCGGCGGCGCAGGTGCGGCACCTTGAAGTTGGACAGGCGGGCCAGATCCTTGCCGGCGACGTGGATCGCCCCGGAGTTGGGCCGCTCCTCCTTGAGGATCAGGCGCAGGAACGTGGACTTGCCTGATCCCGAGGGACCGACGAGGAACACGAACTCGCCCTTGTCCACGTCGACGGAGACGTGGTCGAGAGCGGGCCGGTTCTGGTTCGCGTAGACCTTGGTGACATTATCGAAATGGATCACGAGAGCATCACGGCATGCCAGTCTAGGGGTCAGGACGGAAGCGAGGGTGGCACATGCCCACTTCCCGCCACCGGCCGATCGGGGGCGTCTCTTTACTGATGATCGACGTTCCGATTGGCCAGACGACAGTCTAGGGGGAAGACTGGCATGGAACGTCCATAACGGAAACAAAACGATTGTGCGGCTAGACTTGGGGCTGACATGAGTTGCCAACACCTCGTATGCGCGCAGTGCGCCCACCCCGTGATCGAGGGCCGCTGCCCCCTGTGCCGCGCCAACAGGGAGCGGATGCACAACCACGGCTTCGCCGGGCTGTCACCCGCTCTCGTCGTCGGCCTGCTGCTGGTCCTGCTGCTGCTGAGCCTGGTGGCCGAGCACCTAGTCAGTGCCTGACTCCTGACGCCGCATCCAGCGGATCTCCGACTCGATGAACTCGTCGAGGTCGCCGTCGAGCACGGCTGAGGGGTTGCCGGCCTCGGTGCCCGTCCGCAGGTCCTTCACGATCTGGTACGGGTGCAGCACGTAGTTGCGGATCTGCGTGCCCCATGACGTGGTGGTGGCGCCGCGCAGCTCCGACATCTTCTCCGCCTCCTCCTGCCGCTTGCGCTCCAGCAGCTTGGCCTGCAGCACGTTCATCGCGGTGGCCCGGTTCTGCAACTGGGAGCGCTCGTTCTGGCAGGAGACGACGATGCCGCTCGGCAGGTGCGTGATGCGCACGGCCGAGTCGGTGGTGTTGACGCCCTGGCCGCCGGGGCCGCTGGAGCGGTAGACGTCGACGCGGATCTCGTCCTCGTTGATGTCGATGTGGTCGGTCTGCTCGACCACCGGCACGATGTCGACCCCCGCGAACGAGGTCTGGCGCCGCCCCTGGTTGTCGAACGGGCTGATGCGGACCAGCCGGTGCGTGCCGTGCTCGCCGCGCAGCGTGCCGTAGGCGTAGGGCGCCTTGATCGTGAACGTGGCCGACTTGATGCCGGCCTCCTCCGCGTAGGAGGTGTCGTAGACCTCGGTGGCGTAGCCCTTGCGCTCGGCGAAGCGCAGGTACATGCGCAGCAGCATCTCCGCCCAGTCGGCCGCGTCGACGCCGCCGGCCTGGGAGTTGATGGTGACGAGCGCCTCGCGGGCGTCGTATTCGCCCGACAGGAGGGTGCGCACCTCAAGGGCGCCGATGTCGGACTTCAGCGTCACGAGCTCCTTGTCGGCCTCGGCCCGCGTGTCGTCGTCGGCCTCCTCGGCCGCGAGCTCGTAGAGGACCGTCAGGTCCTCGAGCCGGCGCGCCACGCCCTCGACCCGGTTGAGCTCGCCCTGGAGGTGGGAGAGCTTGCTCGTCACCTTCTGGGCCTGGTCGGGGTCGTCCCACAGGTCGGGCGCGGCAACCTGCTGCTCCAGCTCAGCGATCTGCTTGCGCATCGCGTCGAGGTCGAGCACGTCCTGGATGCTGCGGACCGTGCCCGCGAGCTCGTTGATCTCTTCTGCCGGATCGATGCCTGCCACGTCTCCCAAGGGTACGCGACCCTCGCGGGCCCGAATAACATGGCGAGGTGCGTGCTTACGGTCGGCGGATGATGCTGGCGCTCGCCGCCGGCCTGCTCGCCGGGGTGACCGCCTGCAGCGGTGGCGCCCCGCCCGCCCCGACCAAGGCGGCCGAGTCCGGCCCGGCCCGGCCTTCGCCCTCGGCGCCGGAGCCGGCCGTCACCCGCGAGGAGGCGGCGGACGCGTTCGCCGAGTTCATCGCCACCGACGACCTGCTGCGGGTGGAGAGCGAGCTGCGCGGCAGGCTGCAGTACGCGAAAGACCTCACGGCCGGCGGCCAGGCCGCGCTCACCGTGGCCGCCTACTCCACCACCGACTACGCGCCGCCGCGCTACCGGTGGGGCTCGCCGACGCTGCTGGTCCCCCGGTTCGCGCCGGGCGAGCGGGCGCCCTGGTTCAGCGCCCTGGTCACCCGCGACGAGCAGCCGACGATCGTGACGTTCGCCAGGTCCGGCGACAACTGGCAGCTCAGCTCGGCCGCGCGGCTGCTGCCCGGCCAGGAGATGCCGCCGGTGGCGCTCGACGCCGACGGCTACGCCACGGCGGTGGCGGCCGACGACAAGTCGGTGACGATCAGCCCGCAGTTCATGGGCCCTGTGCACGCCAGCGTGGCCGAGACGGGCAAGTCGGGGGTCACGGCGGGGCTGCTCGCCCCCGGGCCCTACACGACGGAGGTGGCCGAGCAGATCGCCACCCTGCGCGGCGACGCCAAGTTCAACGAGCTGAGCTACGACTCGATCTTCAGCGCCGACAACTACCCGGTCTACGGGCTGCGGACGGAGAACGGCGGGGCGCTGATCCAGTACTCGCTGTCGCGCACGAGCACGACGAAGAACATGGTCGACAAGTCGTACAAGATCCCGGTGCCGGAGGAGGCCAGCCGCTATCTCACCGGCGGCACCGTCCGGCTGAGCCTCAAACTCACCGAGGTCCACCAGTACGCGACGCTGGTGCCGCCGCTCACCGCTCCGGCCGCCGCCGCCGTGATCGCCCACGACGGCGGGCTGACCGGCGCCGTCGGCCAGTAACACTCTGTCGGCGACCCGTCCTTCACGCGCCACCGCGATCAGCGCCCGCCCATCTCTCGGAGATCAGGCGTCTGTGCCGGCTTGAACGGCGTGACACGGCGCTCCATGGGGCCGCCAGGCGACGAACGACCACGGAACGGGGCCGACGTGCGCTCCGTTACGGTGGCGCGCCACAGACCGGTCAGAGGGCGTTTCCCTGGACAGGCACCCGCCTACGACGGCGGGTGGCCGGCCACGGCAGCGCGTAAAGGATGGACGGGCTTCTCCCGGACGAGCAGGAGAAGCCCGAAACACGAAAAGCTATGCCTCTGTGTGGGGGAGGTTGCTGGCGGCGACCAGGGTGCGGATGGCGCGGAGGGCGACCGACAGCGTGGCGAGGTCGAAGTTGTCGCTCTCCCAGATCTCCGACAGCGTCTGGCGGGCCCGGGACACCGCCGCCGAGTTGGCGTCCGACCACCGGGCCAGCCGCTCCTCCGGCGGCAGCCCCGGCTTGCTGTGGGCCAGCACGTCCCGGGTCAGCGAGGCGTGCGCGGCGTACAGGTCGTCGCGCAGCGCCGAGCGGGCGATCGAGTTCCACCGGTTGTCGCGGGGCAGCGCGATGATCCGCTCGCGCAGCCGGGCCAGCTGCAGCCGGTCGGCCAGGTCGAAGTAGACCTCGGCCACCTCGCTGACCGGCCGCCCCGTCAGGGACGAGATCTCGACCAGGTCCAGCGTCGAGTACGCGGGCACCATCCCCGCGACCCGCTCGGCCAGCTCCATGGGCACGCCACGGGCCGCGAAGGAGTCGCGGCGGTCCTCGTAGGCCGCCAGGTCGGGCCCGGTCAGCAGCTTCGGGATGTGGGCCAGGAGCCCGTTGAAGCCCTTCATGAAGAAGCTGACGGATCCGGCCAGGTCGAGCGGCGGCCGCCGGTTGACCAGCAGCCAGCGGGCACCGCGCTCGGCCAGCTTGCGCGCCTCCAGCAGCATGGCGATCTGGGTGGCGGTGTCGATCTCGTTGTCCAGCGACTCCACGGCCCGGTAGAAGCTCGGCAGGTCGAAGACCTCCCTGGCGACCAGGTAGGCGCGCACGATGTCGGGCGTCGAGGCGCCGGTCTCCTCGCCGAAGCGGAACGTGAACGTGGTGCCCGCCGAGTTGACCAGCTCGTTCACCACGCAGGTGGTGATGATCTCGCGGCGCAGCGGGTGCTCGTCCATGTACGTGCGGAACCGCTCCCGCAGCGCCGACGGGAAGTACGACACCAGCCACGACGCCAGGTAGGGGTCGTCGGGCAGGTCGGAGCCGAGCAGCTCGGCGTCGGCCACCAGCTTGGTGTAGGCCAGCAGCACGGCGAACTCCGGCGCGGTCAGCCCGAGCCTGGCCTGCCGCCGCTCGGCGAGGGTCTTGTCGGACGGCAGGAACTCCAGCTCCCGGTTGACCAGCCCGTCGCGTTCGAGCTTGCGCAGGTAGCGGGCGTGGATGTGGAGCATCTCGACGGCCTGGGAGCGGGAGGCGGCCAGGACCACGTTCTGCACGTAGTTGTCGCGCAGCACCAGGTCGGCGACCTCGTCGGTCATCGAGGTGAAGACCTGGTTGCGCTGCTTGTCGGTCAGCTCGCCGTCGCGGACGACCTGGTCGAGCAGGATCTTGATGTTCACCTCGTGGTCGGAGGTGTCGACGCCGGCGCTGTTGTCGATGAAGTCGGTGTTGACCAGCCCGCCGTTGAGCGCGAACTCGATCCGGGCGAGCTGGGTGAAGCCCAGGTTGCCGCCCTCGCCGATGACCTTGCAGCGCAGGTCGGAGGCGTTGACCCGGAGCCCGTCGTTGGCCTTGTCGCCGACGTCGGCGTTGGACTCGGCGGCCGACTTGACGTAGGTGCCGATGCCGCCGTTCCACAGCAGGTCGACCGGAGCCTTCAGGATGGCGCTGATCAGGTCGTTGGGCGCCATGGAGGTGACGCCGGCCGGGATGCCGAGCGCCTCGTGCATCTGCGGCGTGAGGTGGATCGACTTGGCGGTGCGCGGGAAGACGCCGCCGCCGGCCGAGATCAGCTTGGCGTCGTAGTCCTCCCACGAGCTGCGCGGCAGCTCGAACAGCCGCTGCCGCTCGGCGTAGGTGCGGGCGGCGTCCGGCGTGGGGTCGACGAAGATGTGCCGGTGGTCGAACGCGGCCACCAGCCGGATGTGCCGCGACAGCAGCATGCCGTTGCCGAACACGTCGCCCGACATGTCGCCGATCCCGGCCACGGTGAAGTCGGTGCTCTGCACGTCGACGCCCATGGTGCGGAAGTGGTACTTGACCGACTCCCAGGCGCCGCGGGCGGTGATGCCCATGGCCTTGTGGTCGTAGCCGATCGAGCCGCCGGAGGCGAAGGCGTCGCCGAGCCAGAAGCCGTACTCCTTGGCCACGCTGTTGGCGATGTCGGAGAAGGTGGCGGTGCCCTTGTCTGCGGCGACCACGAGGTAGGTGTCGTCGCCGTCGTGCCTGACCACGTCGGGCGGGGGCACGACCTTGCCGTCCACCAGGTTGTCGGTGACGTCGAGCAGCCCGGAGATGAACGTGCGGTAGCAGGCCACGCCCTCGGCGAGCACGTCCTCCCGCGAACCAGACTTTGGCGGACGCTTAACAACAAAGCCGCCCTTGGACCCAGTCGGCACAATAACGGTATTTTTCACCATCTGTGCTTTGACCAGGCCGAGAATCTCCGTCCGGAAATCCTCCATCCGGTCCGACCACCGCAACCCGCCGCGGGCGACTTTCCCGAAACGCAGATGCACGCCTTCGACGCGCGGCGAGTAGACGAAAATCTCGTACTTCGGCCGCGGCAACGGCAGGACACTAATGGCCCCGGGGTCGAGTTTGAGTGATATGTACGATTTGCGACGACCATCCACTGTTTGGAAGTAATTAGTGCGCAATGTCGCCTGAATCATCTCCAGGTACGCCCGCAGAATGCGGTCCTCGTCCAGCGAGGCCACCGCGTCCAGCGCCCCGAGGATCTCCTCGTGCAGCGCGTCCACCAGCTCCACCCGCACGTCCTCGCCCCGCCGCGGATCCAGCTTGGCCTCGAACAGCTGCACGAGCAGCCGCGCCAGCCGCACGTTGTCCCTGAGCACCTGCTCCATGTACGGCTGCGAGAACGTGCTCCCGGCCTGGCGCAGGTACTTGGCGTAGGCCCGCAGGATCTCGACCTGCTCCCAGGTCAGACCGGCGGCCAGGATCAGCGCGTTGAAGTCGTCGGCCTGCACCCGCCCGTGCCACAGCGCGGTGAGCCCGTCCTGGAAGAGGCGCTTGAAGTCGTTCCTGTCGACCTCGTCCGAGGGGGTGTACCGCAGCCCGAAGTCGTAGATCCAGGCGTTCTTGGTGCGCGGGTCGTTGTCCCGGTCGATCTCGTACGGCCGCTCGTCCACGACCTCCACGCCGAGCCGCTGGATCAGCGGCAGCGCCTGGGACAGCGAGATCGGCGAACCGACCTTGTAGACCTTGAGCCGCCGCTCGCCCTCCTCGGCGTCGTACGGCTCGTACAGGTTGATCTCGACCCGCTCGCCGTCGCCCTGTTCGACGAGATGTTCGAGCCGCCGCAGGTCGACCACGGCCACCTTGGGCGGGAAGTCGACCTTGTACCCCTCGGGGAAGGCGGAGGCGTACCGCTTGATGAGCGCGGGCGCCTCCTCCTCGGAGGTCATCTCCCCCAGCGCCGTGGCCAGGTCGTCCTCCCAGGAGCGGGTGATGGCGGCCAGGCGCGCCTCCAGCTCCTCCACGTCCACGCTCGGCCGCGGCAGCGGGGTGCCGCGCTCGCCGCGCACGACCACGTGCAGCCGGGCCAGCACGGACTCGCCGATCATCGCGCTGTAGTCGAGCGACCTGCCGCCCAGCGCCTTGAGCAGCACCTCCTCCATCTTCAGCCGGACCTTGGTGGTGTAGCGGTCGCGCGGCAGGTAGATGAGGCAGGAGATGTAGCGGCCGTAGTCGTCGCGCCGCAGGAACAGCTTGACCTGCTTGCGCTCGCGCAGCCGCAGCACGCCCATCGCGATGGGCAGGAGCTGGTCGACCGAGGTCTGGAAGAGCTCGTCGCGCGGGAACGTCTCGAGGATCTCGATCAGGTCCTTGCCGTCGTGGCTGTCGGCGGTCAGCCCGCCCGCTTCGAGCACGTCGCCCAGCTTGCGCCGCAGCACGGGGATCCTGGAGATCGACTCGCTGTAGGCCACGTGGGTGAACAGGCCGAGGAAGCGCCGCTCCCCGATCACCTCGCCGTCGGGGGAGAACAGCTTGACCCCGATGTAGTCGAGGTAGGTGGCGCGGTGCACGGTGGCCCTGGAGTTGGCCTTCGTGATGATCATGAGCTGCTTCTCGCGCGCCTTGGCCCGCACCTCGGCGGGCAGCGCGGCGAAGCTGTCGGAGCCGGCCCTGTCGTCGCGCAGGATGCCCAGCGCAGCTCCCGGCAGCGCCCGCAGCGTCTCGCCCTCGTCGGTGTGCTCCAGGCGGTACTCGCGGTAGCCGAGGAACGTGAAGTGCCCGTCGGCGAGCCAGCGCAGCAGGTCGAGGCTGTCCTCCACCTCCGCGGGCTCCAGCGGCGGCGGGTTCATGCTCAGGTCCTCGGCGGTCTGCACCGCCAGCGCCCGCATCTTCCTGAAGTCCTCGACCGCGTGGCGCACGTCGGTGAGCACCCGCTGCAGGTCGCCCTCGACCCGCTTGAGCGCCTCGGGGTCGGACTGGCGGTCGATCTCGATGTGGATCCACGACTCGACCAGCATCTGGCCGGTCACGTCCTCCTGGCCGCGGCCGAGCATCCGTCCCGTCATGTCGCGGCGCACCCGCATCTGCGGATGGACCACCAGATAGGTGCCCAGGCCGTGCCGGTCGAGCTCCATCGTCACCGAGTCCACCAGGAACGGCATGTCGTCGGTGACCACCTCCACCACGGAGCGGCCGGGGTCCCAGCCGTGCTCGTCGATCGTGGGGGTGTAGGCCCGCACCACGGCCCTGCCCTGGGGGCGGAGCTCGGCCAGCCGGCGCTGGGACATCGCGGGGCCGTACACGTCAACGGGGTTGCGGTCGAGCAGGTCCTCCGGCGCGACATGCCGGTAGTAGAACCGGAGGAAGGACAGAGCCTCCTCGGCGCTCAGATGCTCGCTGCCCACCGCGCAACTCTCTGCGGCTCTCTGGAGCAGCTCGTCCTTGGCCTCGTCGAGCGGCATTTCGCTCTCACTCCTTTGTGAGGGTTCGCCATGGCTGTTCATAGCCAGGCCCTTGGTTCCCACAGCAGCGGGAAGTAGTGCGGGCGTGTGCTACCACGCTGGGTGAGGGCGGTCGGACCAGCATCCCACGGCGCGGACTCGGAGAGCCTGCGGCGCCGCTGGGCGAGGGGCCGGGGATGGGGCCGAGACAGAGGCCGGGGCCGGAACATGCGAAAACGGCCGCTGTACGACAGCCGGCCGCCTTCATCACCGGACCGCCGACGCGGGGGAACGGGCGCATCGCCTTCGATGCCCACCGAACACCTCCCCCTGACCGCCTGGCCGCGGGGCCGGGCGCAACGCCTCGCCGTACCGATACCACCCGAAAAGGACATAAACGTCAATGTGACATCGACATCGGGGGGTCGTCGCCTGAGGTCGAGGAGGGGGAGTTCTTGAGCTCGTCGAGCTGGTCCGGCAGCTCGACGAGCTCGACCAGTTCCGCCTGGCAGCGCTCGCATGTGTCGAGGTGGCGTTCGAAGGCCTCGTGCTCCTCATCGTCGAGGACACCGAGGACGTAAGCGGCCACCCCGTCATGCATCAGCCGGCTACCCCCTTGTCCCGCAGCAGCTCGCGGAGAGCCCGGATCCCGTAGTAGAGCCGGGACTTCACCGTGCCCGGCGGGATCCCCAGAATCTCCGCCGCCTCACTTATCGTACGGTCTCGGAGATAGGTGTGCTCAATGACTTGGCGGTGTTCTTCGGACAGCGACCGGAGAGCGTCCGCGACGACCATCGCCGACAGCGCACGCTCCGATCCGTCCGGGACCGACATCATGTCGACTTCGGGCGGCTCAACCTCCTGTGGCCGCACGCTCTTACGCCGACGCCCATCAATGACTATGCGGCGGGCCACGGTAAGCAGCCATGCCCATATGAGGCTCGGTTCCCATTGCAGTCTTGCCGAGTTCCGCCAGGCTCGGACGAGCGTCTCCTGCACAACGTCTTCAGCCCACTGAAGGTCGTTACCTGTGGATTTGCGGACGTGTCGCAGCAGAGGGCCGCCGAACTCCTGGTAAAGCACCGCGATGCGATGCTCCGCCTCGGCATCCGCACTCTCGAACCTGCCGTCGAGGTGACCTAGCACGGGGCACATCTTTACACCTTCGTTATCCAAGCGGTAGCCACTCCGATAACTCCAGTCATTTCTAACTATCTCCGGCCATACGTGAACCAGGACCGGTACAGGCGCGTACCTCCGACCATGCACAGGCTTTTGCGCGGCGAGTTGTTCATGCTCGGCGGCTTCGTCGTAGCCGCCGCCGTGACGATCGTGCTGGTCATGCCACCATCGATCGATCCCGCGGCCGCCCAATGGTCACAGACGTCGTCAGGACCGCTCACAGCTGCCGACCGCGATCTGCTGATCAAAGTCCGTCAGGCAGGGCTATGGGAGATGCCCGCCGGCGAGTACGCCCAGACCCGCGCCGAGTCCCAGCGCGTGAAGGAGGTCGGCAAGCTGATCATGGGCGAGCACATGGATCTCGACCTGATCACTCGCCAGACCGCCAAGAAGCTGGGCGTGGCCCTGCCGGACGAGCCCAATCCCGACCAGCAACGCTGGATGGCCCAGATGGCCGCCGAGAGCGGACCGGCCTTCGACAAGGACTACGTGAACCTGTTGCGTGCAGCTCACGGCAAGGTCTTCAGCACCCTGGCGAGCGTACGAGCCGGAACGCGCAACTCCGACATCCGGAAATTCGCCGGAGAAGGCATCAACTACGTGATGCGCCATATGGCGTACCTGGAGTCGACCGGTCTGGTCGATCACAGCCAGTTGCCCGAACCCCCGACTCCCGCACCCGCTCCACCCGTCGCAATGGCGGTTGAAAAGAGGAGACACACATGAGGAGATCCAGACGCATGGCCGCGGCCGCATCCGCTCTGGCCATGGCGGCAGGCGGCCTGGTATCGGCGGCCGTCATCGGCGTGAGCGGCAGCCCGGCTTTCGCCGACCACTGCGACCCCGCCGAGCAGTCACCTCAGGCGAGCCAGTCGCAGCAGCCGAACCGCGACCAGCGGGGCCAGCGGAACCGGAACCAGGACCAGGATCAGGACCAGCAGGGGCAGCAGGACCAGCAGCAGCCGGACCCGCAGGGCACCGGCGATCAGCAGGACAACGGCCAGAACGGCGATCAGCAGGGCACCGGCCAGAACGGTGACCAGCAGGACCAGCAGGGGCAGCAGGACCAGCAGGGCACCGGCGACGACCAGCAGGCCCCTCAGGGCGGCAGCGTCGCGCTCGACCCCGCCCAGGACCCTGACGGCCAGGACCAGGGTCAGGATCAGGGTCAGGATCAAGGCCAGGGTCAGGACCAGGGCGCCGACGCCTCCCAGACCGCACCGGAGGACAACCCCACGGTCCAGTCCCGCCGCCGCGGCGGCAACGGCAACGGCGGCCGGCCGACCAACTCCCCCAGCCCGAGCCCCAGCCAGACGCAGAACCCCGATGACGGGGGCGACGCGGACCCGAGCGCTTCCCCCTCGGCCTCCCCGACCGCGACCGGCGGCAACGGCGAGGAGGAGGCCTGCGCCGACCTCGGCCCGTTCCCCGAGGACTTCGTGAACATCCGCCAGGTGGGGCAGGTGCGCCTCGACGCGCGGCCCGCCCGCAACGGCTCCCGCGGCTCCTTCGTCTCGCAGTGCGGCACGAACCGTAACGGCCACAACAACCCCGACAACTTCATCGTCGCTCCCGGTGTGAGCAACGGCGCGCACCACCTGCACGACTACGTGGGCAACCTGTCGACGGACGCCTTCTCCACCGACGAGAGCCTGGCGGCGGCGGGCACGACCTGCCGGCTGGGCGACAAGTCCACGTACTACTGGCCCGTGCTCAGGGACCGCAAGTCGGACGTCAACGCCAACGACCCCGACGGCAACGTCGGCACCGTGCTGCGCCCGCGCTTCGTGCGGCTGGAGTTCGGCGGCAACGCCACCTCCCAGGTGGTCGCGATGCCGAGGTTCATCCGGATCATCACCGGTGACGCCAAGGCGGCCACGAACGGCACCGCCAACGCCCGCGCCGGCTGGAGCTGCTCGGGATTCCAAAACCGCATAAGTCCGGACAAATACACGCTTTGCCCGCGCGGTAGCCAAGTCCTCCGTATTCTGGACTTCCCCAGCTGCTGGGACGGTCAGAACACCGACAGCGCGAACCACCGGAACCACATTGTCTTCCCCGGCCAGAACGGAGCCTGCCCGCAAGGCACCAGGGCGATTCCGCGACTGCGTATGACCCTCGGGTACACCGTGCCCCAGGGCCCCTCGTACGCCGTGGACGCCTTCCCGGAACAGAAGCACAACCCGGTCACGGACCACGGTGACTTCGTCAACGTCATGCCTGACCGGTTGATGCAGACCGTCGTCTCGTGCATCAACCGGGGGCGCCGTTGCTGACCTGAACCCCCCGCCCCTCGGGCGGCGCAGCCTTCCGAGTCGCACCCTCACTCGACCCTGGAGGGAAATACATGCTCCACAGACGTAGCCCCCGGCACGCCCCCACCAAGCTGGACACCAGGAGTGTCCGGCTGGGGGCGAGCGCCTCGGTCATGGCGATCCTCCTGTCGGCATTCGCGCTGACCAGGACGGAGCGCGGGATCGGGATGCTGGGCCAGGGGGTCGGCTTCCTCGAGTTCTACGCGGGCGTGTTCGCCCTGGTGCTGCTGACCGCGACCGTCGCGCTCGGCCTGCTCACCACCGAACGCGTGTTCCTGTCGCCGGCCAACCGGGTCAGGGCACAGCTCGCGCACCGGGCCACCGCGCTGATCGGCCTGGCGTACCTGATCACCCACATCACGCTCATGATCAGCCTGGGTCACGTGCCGCCGGGGGCAGCGGTCGTGCCGGTCGCGGGCATCTACGTGGGGTTCGGCACCCTGGCCTTCGACCTGATGGTCGTGGCCGTGGTGACGGGAATGCTCAGGGGGCGGTTCGCGACACGGAGCAGGCCATGGATGTGGCGGATCTTCCACTCGGCCGCCTACCTGGCCTGGCCCGTCGGGATCATGCATGGCCTGACGGCCGGCCGTCCGCCGGCCGGCTGGGTGGCCTGGTCGTACGTGGCCAGCATGGCGGCGGTCGGCGGTGCGCTGATCGTCCGCGTGCTGGCCTCGCTGCGCCGGCCGCCGATCGTACCCGAGAAGGTCGAAGCGCCCCCGGTGACCGCGGCCGCCGCCGTGGGCGTCCCGTCAGAACGTCCGATGAAGGCTCCTGTCGCCGCCGGCGCGGCGGCGTCAGGACCGAGAGCGGCCGCCGCACCCGTGAGCCTCGCAGAGGCCCGGCGCAGATATCGGGAGGCAGGATGACCACCGTCCTGCTCGCGCGTCCCAAGGAGCGACTGTGATTCCGGCCAGAGTGCCACGGGTCTTACGCATGGGTCCGGCCCGGCTGACCGCCGGGCTGGACCACTGCCGACGGCTCGACCTGCCCGCCCACCGCACGCTCCACGGGCTCGTCGAGCCCAGGGAGCTGGGCGAGCTCATCTCGTACGCCAACGAGGTGGACATGCGCGGGCGAGGGGGAGCGGCCTTCCCCTTCGCCCGCAAGTTGCGTGCCGTGGCCGACGCGACCGGCCCAGGCGGCGAGTGCGTGGTGCTGGTCAACGGCGCGGAAGGCGAGCCGGCCAGCTCCAAGGACGCCATGCTGCTCACCCGCAACCCGCACCTCGTGCTGGACGGCGCGGTGCTGGCGGCCGAGGCGCTCGGCGCCCGCGAGGTGGTCGTCGCCACGGCCGGCGGCGAGGTCGCCGAGGCGTCCGTGGCCGCCGCCGTGGCCGAGCGCCGCGCGGCCAACGTCTCCGGCGGAGCCGAGAGCCGGGTCCCGATCCGCGTGGTCGGGATCAAGGAGCGGTTCATCTCCGGCGAGGGCGGCGCGCTGGTCAAGGCCGTGAACGGCGAGGAGGGCATTCCTCCCGGCCGCAAGAAGCGGGCCGCGACCAGCGGCGTGGACGGGCTGCCCACACTGCTGTCCAACACCGAGACGTACGCACAGTTCGCGCTGCTGGCCGAGTACGGGCCGGAGAAGTACGCCGAGGTGGGCACCGCCAAGGAGCCCGGCACCATCCTGCTCACCGTCAGCGGCGGCGCGGCCAACGGCGCCGTCATCGAGGCGCCGACCGGGACGTACCTGGCGGACGTGCTCGGCCTGTGCGAGGCGGAGGTCGGCGACGGCGTCCTCATCGGCGGCTACCACGGCGCGTGGCTGTCGGCCGACGTCGTCGAGACCGCCGTGCTCTCCCGCGAGGGCATGAAGCAGGCCGGCGCCACCCTCGGGGCCGGGATCATCGTCCCGCTCGGCGAGGCCACCTGCGCCCTGGGCGAGGCCGCCCGGGTCGCCGCCTACCTCGCGGCCGAGTCCGCGGGCCAGTGCGGGCCGTGCCGGCTCGGCCTGCCCGACATCGCCAGGGCCATGTACGCCCTGGTCGAGGGCACCGGCTCGGTGGACGCCGTACGGCGCTGCGTGCGCGGCGTCGAGCGACGCGGGGCCTGCTTCCACCCGGACGGCACGGCCAAGTTCGTGCTGTCCGCGCTGGACGCGTTCGAGATCGAGATCGCCCAGCACCTGGAGCACGGCTCCTGCGGCCGCCCCGTACGCGGAGTGCTGCCGATGCCCGAGCGCGAGCCCGAGCCGGAGTACCGGCTGGAGGTCGACTGGTCCCGCTGTGCGGGGCACGGGCTGTGCGCGCACCTGCTGCCCGAGTTCGTGGAGCTGGACGACTACGGCTTCCCGTCGTTCAACACGATCCCCGGGTTCATGGCCAAGGAGGCGCGCCGGGCCGTC
Organism: Nonomuraea fuscirosea; assembly: GCF_035917475.1. Lineage (NCBI taxonomy): Bacteria > Bacillati > Actinomycetota > Actinomycetes > Streptosporangiales > Streptosporangiaceae > Nonomuraea > Nonomuraea fuscirosea. Next base: position 8,814,275 of record NZ_CP109074.1, read on the forward strand.
GACATGTGCCCCGCGCTGGCCCTGCGCCTGGCCCAGAGCGGCGGCGACCACGGCGGCGCTCCCAAGCCGGCCCCGGGCAAGCAGCTGCGGCTGGTCAAGGACGGCGTGCTGAAGAAGGCGGGAGAGAGTGTGCCCCGGCTCACGCGGGTGGGCATCCCCCGGATCTCGGGAGTCGGAGGAACGGCGTGACCTGACGCGTATGTGACGAACCCGGCGGTTGTTCGCGGGCTCCCCGATGATCTCTCATGATCGTCGGGAGGTGCCGTGACCCGCCGGGTTCTCGCGTGTACCGGAGATGTTCTGTGCGTATTCCGCCCTGCGGCACTGTGGCAGGCAGCCGGGTTCCACAGGATGCGACTACTCCGGAATGGGGACGAATCATGCGCAAGTGGCTCACAAGGTTCATGGCGGCGGCGATGCTCGCTTCCGGGATGGCAGCCGGAGCCGGCGGGATGCAGGCCGCCGCTGCCGACACCGTCAAGCCCTACCTCTACTGGTCGGAGGACCGGGGTCATTGTGGTGGCGAGTGGAGGAACTACCTCGGAACGAGGACCTACAACCCGGCGACGCACAGCGTCAAGCGGCACAAGAGAACCGAGACGTCGTCGACCAGCAAGACGGAGATCTACAACCAGAACGGTGTGCGCACGGCCAAGGTTTACGACCAGTGCATCAACGGACGCATCGTCCGCAAGTTCAATCCGACGGTTTACCGGCACCGGTCGATCAAGGTGAGCTTCGTCTGCTTCGCGGGTCGCTGCACGAGGACCAGCACCCTCTACGGCAGTTGGCTGAACGGGACCGGCACGCCGCTGTAGCGAGTCATCCGCCCTCTCGCCGCCGCGGATCAGCGGACGGTGGGGGGCGGATGGCGTTCGGCGCGGCCGTCGTCTTTCCGGCGCGTGGCCGTCGTCCCTTTTCGGCGCGCGCCGGCCCGGTGAATATCGCCCGGCAACACATCCCGATATTTCCCGGGTTACGCACATGCGAGTTATATCGGCGCGAATCCGGATATTCGGCGAAATGCTTATCACCGGGCTCACATGATCTTGCCTCGGACGTACACGGGCTCGCCCACCTTGACCATCTCGTACAGGCGCTTGGACGTCTCGATCGGCAGGCGTACGCAGCCGTGGGAGGCCGGACGCAGCGGCACCTTCGTCGAGCCGTGCATGGCGATACCCCCCGTGAAGTAGAGCGAGTTGAACATCGACCCCAGGCGTCCGGTGGTCCAGCCCGGCGCGCGGGTCTGCACACGGAAGTCGCCGACCGGCGTGATCGCGGTCCCGCAGCGCCCGCCCTCGCAGTAGCGCACCTCGGCGCCCGTGGAGATGTGCGAGAACAGCACCGGCTTGCGGTCGCGGTAGACGGTGAGGAACTGGTCGCGCAGGTTGATCTCCACCCGGTCGGGGCCGCCGTTCGGGACCAGCGGGCGCCGGCGGGCGGGCTTGTCGAGGGCGTTCCAGACCTGGCGCCCGACTTCGCCCTTGGGCGCCATCCTGCGGTTCTTCTGCAGCGCCCACACCGCGAACTTGGTCTGCTCGTCGTAGACGCCGTTGATCTTGCCGTAGTAGTAGTGGCCGGCGTGCAGCCGCCGCTGCAGCAGCCTGACGGCCTCGCCGCGGTCACCCGGCCGCAGCAGCGCCCCCGCGACCGCCCCCGTGGACGCGCTCCCCGCCTGCCCGGTGTCCGTCCGCCCTGTGCCCGTCCGGGTCGTGCCCGTCGGCGTCGTGCTCGTTTGCGTGCCGCCCGCTCGCGTCGTGTCCGCCCGTCTCGTGTCCGCCCGTCTGGTGTCCGTCCACCTGGCGTCCGACCACCTGGTGTCCGACCGCGACGCCCCCGCCCGGCCTGTGCCCGGCCGGTCCCGCTCCACCCACCTGGAGCCCGGCCGCCCCGCGTCCGCCCACCTGTTCTTCGACCTGCGCGCGTCCGCCCGGTCCGCCCCCGGCCGCCCCGTGTCCGCGCGCCCCGCCCCCGGCCTGCCGGGGTCCATCCGTCGCGCCCCTGGCCGGCCCGTCTCCGTCCGACCCGTCTCGGCCCGGCCCGCCCCAGGCCGACCCGATTCCGACCGGCTTGTGCCTGCCTCCGCGACCGCCGGGAGGCCGCAGGCGACCATGGTTCCGAGTCCGAGAGCGGCAATTCTTTGAAGCTTTATCCTCATAAATCAACGCCTACCCCCACCGCCGAGAATTCATGGTTTTTATCAAGCAAAAGTCCCGGCTAATAAAGCCGATCACGCTAAATCGGCCTTTAGTGGAAAAATAGGCAGTGATCCCGCGAAACCGCCACTCACTCCCGCACGCACTCCGCGACCGTGCGCCGGTACCGGCCGGGTGCGACGCCGTAGTCCCGCTTGAACGCGTTGGCGAAGGCGAACTCCGACCCGTACCCCACCCGCCCCGCGATCTCGCTCAACGGCGCGTCCGTCTCCCGCAGCAGCCGCCCGGCGCTGGCCAGCCGCCACCAGGTGAGGTACGCCAGCGGCGGCTGCCCCACCAGCGCGGCGAACCGGCGCGCGAACGCGGCCCGCGACAGCCCCGCCCGCGCCCCCAGCTCGGCCACCGTCCACGGATGGGCCGGATCGCGGTGGATGGCGTCGAGCGCCGCGCTGACGCCCGGGTCGGCCAGCGCCGCCGCCCAGCCGTCGACCTGGCAGTCGCCGTGATCGTTGCTGAAGTGGGCCCGCAGGATGTACAGCAGCAGCATGTCGAGCAGGGACGACACGACGGTGTCGGCGCCCAGTCTGGGCTGGCGGATCTCGGCCCCGAGCAGGTGGACGGCGGCGCGCACCTCGGAGTTGAGCCCCGGCCCCGCGGGCAGGTGGATCAGCTCGGGCAGATCGCGCAGGAGCGGATGGGCCCGGTCGGGGTCGTGCCGGTAGCCGCCGCACAGCAGCACCGTGCTCGCCCCCTGCCCGCCGACCGACGCGGAGGCGAACAGGCCGCGCTCCTCCGAGGGGTCGCACGCGGGCTCGGTCACCGGCGTGGACGGGTGGTCGGCCATGGCGTAGCCGTGACCGTGCGGGAAGAAGACCACGTCACCCGCGGACAGCGCGAGGGCCGGCTCGCCGGGCGGCAGCAGCCAGCACGAGCCCTGCAGGACCACCTGGAAGCCGGCCGATCCAGGGGCCGAGGGGAAGCGCTGCCCCCAGGGGGCGCGCCACTCGACGCGGGCCGAGCGGGGCCGCCCGGTCCGCATGATGGTGATCACGTCGCTCAGCACGTCCATGCCGAGAACTCTAATCGGCAAGACGCTCGCGTATGACAGCGAGACGAGAACACATTGGCCATCTCATCCAGCCCCTCTACGGTTTCCCTCGATGCGATTTGAGGCGAGGAGGGCGTGATGGGACGGATTCTGGTCACCGGGGCGACCGGCACGGTCGGACGGTCCGCGGTGGCGCTGCTGCGCCGGGCCGGAGCCGAGGTGGCGCCGGCGAGCAGGGCCACGGGCGACCTGCGCGACCCCGGCACGCTGCCGCTGGACGGCGTGAGCGCGGCGCTGCTGGTGTGGCCGTTCGGCACGGCAGAGGGCGCGCGGGAGGTGATCGAGGCCGTCGCCGGGCGGGCCGGGCGCGTGGTCTACCTGTCCTCGGCCGCGCGCAGGGAGCACGAGCGCGAGATCGAGCGGCTGATCGCTCAGACGGCCGGCGCGTGGACGTTCCTGCGCCCGCACGCGTTCGCGGCCAACACGCTGCGCTGGGCCAGGCGGATCAGGGCGGGGGCGGTCCGCGGCGCGTACGGGGCGGCGGCCATGCCACCCGTGCACGAGCGGGATGTCGCGGCGGTGGCCGTGCGGGCGCTGCTGGACGAGGGTCACCACGGCGCGGCCTACGACCTGACCGGCCCCGAGACGATCTCCCAGGCCGACCAGGTGCGCATCATCTCCGAGGTCACCGGCCTCCCGGCGCGCTGGGTGGAGGTCCCGCCCGAGCACGCCCGCGCGGCCCTGGAGTCCGACGGCCTGCCGCCCGAGGCGGTCGAGGAAGTGCTGCGCGCGCAGGCGGAGCTGGCCCGGCGGCCGCTGCCGGCCACCTCGGTGGTCGAGGAGGTCACGAAGGAGCCGGCGATCCCGTTCCGGCAGTGGGTGGAGGAGCACGCGGAGGACTTCCGCGTGCCCGTGGCCGCCCCCACGATGCGGGCGGCCCGCATGCACGGCTTCGGCGACGCCTCGGTGATCCGGTACGACACGGTCCGCACGCCCGAGCCCGGACCGGGAGAGGTGCTGGTGGAGGTGGCCGCCACCGCGTTCAACCCGTCGGAGGTCGGCCTGCGTACCGGGCTGCTGCCGGAGGTGTTCCGGGTGGAACTGCCGCACACGCTCGGCTGGGACGTCTCCGGCACGGTGGTGGCGACCGGGACGGACGTCACCGGCCTGACCCCCGGGGACCGGGTCTTCGGGATGGCCGGCGGCGCGGCGGCCGGGTACGCGGTGGCCCCGGCGGAGTCACTGGTCCGCGCGCCGCGCCGGATTCCGCTCGCCGACGCCGCGGCCGTCCCGGTGGCCGGGCTCACCGCCTGGCAGGCGGTCCACGAGCACGCCCACGTCACTCCCGGGAGGCGCGTGCTGGTCAACGGCGCGGGCGGCGGCGTCGGCCTGTTCGCCGTCCAGCTCGCCAAGCTGGCCGGCGCCCACGTCACGGGCACGGCCAGTCCGCGCAGCACCGCCGCGGTGCGCCGGCTCGGCGCCGACGAGGTGATCGACTACACCGCCGCCCCGCTCCCCCGCGACCTGGACGTCCTGCTGAACCTGATCCCGCTGGCCGACGGCACGGCGGCGGAGCTGGCCGGGCTCGCCCGGGTCACGGTCTCGATCGCGACCCCGATCGAGGGCGGCGCCCACTTCGTGATGCGCGCCGACCCCGGTCAGCTCACCCGCCTCGCCGAGCTGATCGACGAAGGCGGGCTGATGGTCGAGGTCGCGGAGTCGCATCCGCTCTCCGGCCTCGCCGACGTCCACCGCAGGGCCGAGGCGGGCGACCTGCGCGGCAAGATCACCCTCATCCCCTGAACCAGAGCGGCGAGGTCACCTCACGAAGTGCCGCAGCACCTCGGGGTTGGCCATGGCGTCCGGATTGGCGGCCTGCTCGACGGGCGTGCCCAGCAGGATCTTGCGTACGGGCACCTCGAGCTTCTTGCCCGACAACGTGCGCGGGATGCCGGGCACGACGTGGATCTCGTTGGGCACGTGTCGCGGCGACAGCTCGGTCCGCAGGGCGTCGCAGATCGCCCGCTGCAGTGGCTCTTCGAGGTCGGCCCCCTCGGCGAGGGTCACGTACAGGAGCAGGCGACCCTCCTGTCCGAGCTGGCCGGTGTCGATGACAAGGCTGTCGGCGATCTCCTCGAACCGCTCGACGACGCGGTAGAACTCGCTGGTGCCCATCCGGACGCCGCCCCGGTTGAGCGTCGAGTCGGAACGGCCGTAGATGACGCAGCTGCCGTCCTCGTTGATCTTGATCCAGTCGCCGTGCCGCCACACGCCGGGATAGACGTCGAAATAGCTCTCGGTGTAGCGCTCGCCGCCGGGGTCGTTCCAGAACTTCACCGGCATCGACGGCATCGGCTGGGTGATCACCAGCTCGCCCACCTCGCCGACGACCGGCTCGCCGGCCGGATCGTACGACTCCACCCGCGCCCCCAGCGACCGGCACGGGATGATGCCGGCCCTGATCGGATGCAGCATGGTGGCCCCGACGAACCCGGTGCACACGTCGGTGCCGCCGGAGAACGAGCCGAGCGGCGTGCCGGGCAACTCGGCGGCGAGCCAGGCGAACCCCTCGGGCGGCAGCGGCGAGCCGGTCGAGCCGACCCCGCGCAGCCGTTCGAGCCCTTCGGGATGGAGGCCGGCCTTCAGCGAGGCCATGATGTACGGCGCCCCGACCCCGAAGTACGTCACGTCCTCCGAGTCGGCGATCCGCCACAGCGCGGCCGGCGAGGGGAAGGTGGCCGAGCCGTCGTACAGCACGGGCGTGGCCCCCACCAGCAGGCCGCCGATGAGGTAGTTCCACATCATCCAGCCCGTGGTGGTGTACCAGAAGAACACGTCGCCCTCGCCCAGGTCCTGGTGGAAGGCGAGCGACTTGAGGTGCTCCAGCACCACGCCGCCGTGCCCGTGCACGATCGGCTTGGGCAGCCCGGTCGTGCCGCTGGAGTAGAGGATCCACAGCGGATGGTCGAACGGCACCCGTTCGAACTCCAGCGGCCCCTCCTCGGCGCGCAGCCCCTCCCAGCCGATCACCTCGCCGTGCGGCACCTCCTCGGTGTGCCCGGGACCGGGCTCGGCGTGCTGCGGCGCCTGGCCGTCGTCGGCCGCCGCCAGGTAGGGGATCCACACGGTCGCGCGGAGCGTGGGCAGCGCGGCGGCGATCTCGTTGACGGCGGCGGAGCGGTCGTAGCTCTTGCCGTTGTAGTGGTAGCCGTCGACGGCGATGAGCACCTTGGGCTCGATCTGCTTGAAGCGGTCGACGATGCTCGGCACGCCGAAGTCCGGCGAGCCGGCCGACCAGATCGCGCCGAGCGAGGCCGTGGCCAGGCAGGCGATCAGGGCCTGCGGGATGTTGGGCAGGTAGGCGGCCACCCGGTCGCCCCGGCCCACGCCGAGCCGGACCAGGCCGGTCCTGACGCGGGCGACCTCCTCGCGCAGCTCGGCCCAGGTCAGCTCCTGCCGGCCGCCGTCCTCGGAGACGAACACCAGCGCGGTGCCCTCCGTACGGCGCAGCGCGTTCTCGGCGTAGTTGATCGAGCTGCCGCCGAACCAGGTGACCGCCGGCATCTTGCCCGACAGCACGGGCCCGTCACCCCGGTCGCCGATCACCTCGAAGTAGTCCCAGATCGACGTCCAGAACTCGGCGGGATGCTCGACCGACCAGTGCCAGGCGTCCTCGTAGTCGCCGGATCTGCCCAGCCACCGCAGGTAGCGGGTCAGCTTCGCCGACGCCTTGATCTCTTCGCCCGGTTCCCACAGAAGCTCACCCTCAGCAACCATGTGCCCCATCCTGTCGCCCGTCCAGGGGAATGTCATACCCGCCTTCCCCCATAACTTGCTACCTCCGTAGGTGGTCCACCGCCATACGCGCGGAGGTTCCGATCACCGCGTCGGCGCGCGGCTGGTTGAGCGCGGTGCTGAACGAGCGGGTGAAGACCGACACCGCGTACCGGCCGCCGTCGGGGTAGTCGACGACGCCGGACTCGCAGCGCAGGGTCGGCAGGGTGCCGGTCTTGCCGCTGACGGCCACGTCGTCGTACGGGAATCCCGAGGCCAGCCGGTGCGGCCACACCTGGGCGTTGAGCACGCCCCGCATCCAGGCGCACGAGGCGGCGGAGGCGGCCTCGTCCCGCCAGATCAGGCCGAACAACCGGGTCATCTCCCGTGGGGTGCTGCGGTTGGACCGGGCCGGATCCAGCGCGCTCAGCCGCTCTATGTCGTCGGGATCCACGAACGGCCACCCGTGGCCGGTGTCGCGGCCCAGGCTGTCGACGCTCTCCCCCGCGCCCTGCACGACGCGCGTCCCGTCGAGCCCGAACGCGTCGAGCATGGCGTTGATCGTGTCCTGCCCGATCCGGGCGAGCAGCGTGTCGGCCGAGGTGTTGTCGCTCACCGCGATCATCAGGTACGCCAGGTCGCGCAGCGAGATCGTCACCTCGTCGAGCATCGCCGAGATCCCCGTCGGCCCCGGCGAGCGGCCGGCCCCGGTCACCGTGATCCGTTCGGCCGGGTCGAGCAGGCCGGCGTCGGCCTGCCTGCACAGCGCCACCAGCAGCGGCACCTTGAACATCGAGGCCATGGGCAGCGGATCGTCGGAGCCGATCCCGATCTCGCGCCCGGTGTCGATGTCGGCCGCGTGCAGCCAGCCGGAGACGCCGGCCGTGCGGAACAGGCTCTCGAAGTCGGGCGCGCTCATGCCAGCATCCCCGGCCTGCGGCTCACCCGCCGCGCGGTCGCGGCGCCCTCGTCCGTCATCCCGGCGCTCTCCTTCAACGTCCGTACGGCCATGGCCGAGAAGTCGGTGGCCGCGACCGTCACCGCGCGCCAGGCGGTGGAGACCCGGCTCGCGATCGGCGAGCCTAGCAGCGGCCGCCAGGCCAGCCCCGGGAGCTCCATCTTCGGGCCGAACGCCACCGCCGCCCCCGCCAGCACCAGCCCGAGCCCGGCGCCCTCGTGCACCTGCTGGGGGACGAACCCCTGCCGGCGGCACTCCGCCAGCACCTCGGCGTGCCAGCCGGGCTCGCCCTCCTTGGGCGGCATCAGCAGCTCGCGCCCCGCGAGGTCGGCCAGGTGCACCTCGCCCACGTCCGCCAGCGGGTCGGCCGCGGCCAGCAGCACGCCCTGGGCCTGCACCAGCAGTTGCCCGAAGCGCAGCCCGGGCGCATTGACCGGGTGGCGGACGAGGCCGACGTCGATCGTGCCCTCGGCCAGGGCGGTCACCTGGTCGGCGGTCCAGATCTCGGCGGGCGCGAGGCGTACGTCGGGGCTGGTCTCGCGGAAGCCCGCGACCAGGGCGGCGAGCACGGTGGCGGCCAGGTCGGGCGGCACGCCGACCTTGAGCACGGCGCCCTCGCCCTGCCTGGCCAGCTCGTGCAGCCGCTCCACCCTGGAGACGATCTCGCGGGCCTCGCCGAGCAGCAGCCGGCCCGTCTCGGTGAGCCGGACCTGGCGGGCCGAGCGGTCGAAGAGCCGTACGCCGAGCTCCTCCTCCAGGCGTTTGACGCGCTGGCTGAGCGGCGGCTGGGCCATGCCGAGCCGGATGGCCGCGTTGCCGAAGTGGAGTTCCTCCGCCACCGCGATGAAGTAGCGAAGGTGCCGGACCAGGTCCATGACCAGCCACTATATCCAGCTTTATATCTATGTGACCCTCATATCAGTATTGGACACCTATGTCGCATCTCTGATGTCCTCTGCGTCATGGCACCACAAACGGGGACAAACTACGCCTACCTGCGGCCGGAGCGGCCGGTGCGGCGCCGCAGGAGATGGCCGTGGATCCTGGCGGGGCTGCTGGTCCCGCTCCTCGCGGCCGGCGGCGTCGTCTGGGCGCTGCGTACGGAGGGCTCGCCCGAGGAGACGGCCGACCGCTACCTCGCCGCCTGGGCCGAGCAGGACTACGCGGCGATGCGCGAGCTCGTCGCGGACCCACCGGCCGACTTCGAAGCCTGGCACCGCCGCTTCCGCGCCGACCTCAAGCTCACCCAGGCGAGTTTCGTCCGTCCGCGCCCGACGGGGGTCTTCGCCAGCGAGAGCTCCCCCGACGGAAAGGTCTCCTTCCAGGCGAAGCTGACCGGGCCGCTCGACTGGGACTACGACGGCGAACTGCGGCTGGTCGAGCGCGGCGGCACGTGGAAGGTGGCCTGGACGCCCGCCGCACTCCACCCGCTGCTGAAGAAGGGCCTCGCGCTGCGGGTGACGACGCGGCGGGCCGATCCCGTACGGATCCTGGCCGCCGACGGCACCGACGTCGGCGGCGCGGACGCCCCAGGCTCGGTGCAGCAGCTCGTCGAGGGCATGAAGCAGACCTTCCCCGACCGCTTCGACTCGCCGATCCGCTCCGGGATCGCCCTCTACCAGGGCGACCGGCTGGTCAGGAACGTCGTCGAGCCCGGGGGCTACCGGCCGATCCAGACCACGATCGACCTGAAGGTGCACCGGGCGGGGGCCCAGGCGGTCAAGGGCGTGGACAAACCGGTCTCCCTGGTGGCGCTGCGGGCCTCGACCGGGGAGATCCTGGCCGTGGTCAACGCGCCGGGCGGGTTCAACCGGGCGCTGCTCGGCAAATATCCGCCGGGCTCGACGTTCAAGGTCGTGACGGCCTCCGCGCTGGTGGCGGACGGCGTCCGGCCGGACCGGCGGGTGTCGTGCCCGGCCGAGAAGAACATCGGCGGCTTCCCGTTCCACAACGCGGGCTTCGAGGACTTCGGCACGCTGTCGTTCCAGAACGCGTTCGCGCACTCCTGCAACACCACGTTCGGGGAGATGAGCGTGGCCCGGCTGAACGGCGGGCGGCTGGCCGAGGTGGCCAGGAGTTTCGGCTTCGGCTCCGCGATCACGCCGGGCGTGCCGGCCGTGCGGGCCGAGTTCCCCGACCCCAAGGACGACACCGACCTGGCCTCCGCCGCGATCGGGCAGGGCCGGGTGCTGGCGAGCCCGCTCAACATGGCCTCGGTGGCCGCCGCGATCGCCTCGGGCGCGTACATCCCGCCCCGGCTGGTCACCGCCGAGCACATCCCCGACGGGCAGCCCGGCAACCCGCGCCCGCTGGAGAAGGGGGTGGTGACGGCGCTGCGCGAGCTCATGCCCGCCGTCGTCACCGACGGCACCGCGCACGGCGTGAGCTTCCCGGCCGGCACGGCGGGCAAGACGGGGACGGCGGAGTACGGCTCGGGCAAGGAGCCGCCCGCGCACTCGTGGTTCGTCGGGTACCAGGGGGACCTGGCGTTCTCGGTCATCGTGGAGGGCGGCGGGGCCGGCTCGGCCGTGGCGGCCCCGATCGCGGCCCGCTTCCTCAAAGCCCTCGGCTGACGGCCGTGACCGGGCGGGGCGGGCTGCGGCCGGCGGCCGTTCAGCCCGCCTTGCGGTCCAGCGGCGAGGTCAGGCCCGCGACCGCGGCCACCACCTCGGAGGCGTTGGACAGGTCGGGCAGCACCACGTCGGCCCCCGCCTCGCGCAACTCGGCCGCCATCGACCGCCCGGAGGCGACCCCGATCATCGCCGCCCCACCGATCTTGGCAGCCTGCACGTCGCGCGTGGAGTCGCCGATCACCACGGTGTTGGCCGGGGTGAACGGCGTGCCGTAGCGCTGCTTGGCCCGCGACTGCGCGACCTGCAGCAGCGTCGCCTTGGGATAGACCTCCTCGCCGTAGCCGCCGAGCTCGAAGTCGACGTGCTTGTCGAGCCCGAACGCCTTCAGCTTGTGCACCGCGTTGCTCTTGATCGTGCCGGTCAGCACGGTCTGGACCACACCGTCGAGCCGCGACACCGACTTCAGCGCGTCCTTGGCCCCGGGCATCATCCGCCCCTCCTTGGCCAGCCGCCCGCGCCGGTCGGCGAACGCGGTGGCCAGGGCGGCCAGAAACTGGGGCAGATGGCCGTCCTCGGCCACGACGCCGTTGACGGCCAGCGTCTCGAAGACGATCTCCGAGTCGGGCCGGCCCATCGGGGGGACGAGCTTGACCAGGGGACGCCCGGTCACGAAGCGGAACGCCTCGGCGTAGGCGTCCCTGGTCACGATGGCCACGTCGACGAGGGTCAGGTCGACGTTCCACAGCACAAGGCGGTTGATGGCTGCCTCCTGAGTAATTCCTGCAAGGGTACGGCCGTCGCCGCCCTCAGGGCTCCCGCCTCGGGAATCTCATCACGATCAGGCATGATCCATGGCCTCGGCCAGGGTGTCGACCACCGGCAGCCCCGTGCTCTCCAGCTCGGCCCGCGGTGTCATGCCGCCGGTGTAGAGCACCGCCCGCGCGCCGACGTGCCGGGCGGCGAGCCCGTCGTCCACGCTGTCGCCGATCACCAGGATCTCCGCCGGGTCGACGCCGATGGCCGCGATGTGGGCGGTCATGTGGGCGGCCTTCTCGCCGCCGGTGGCGCCGGTGAGGCCGTCGACCCTGGTGAAGTGCCGGGTGATGCCGAACGAGTCGACCTTGGGCACCAGGTGGGCGTGCGGCGCCATCGAGCAGAGCGACTGGGTGCCGGTCCAGCCGGTCAGCGCCGCCTCGGCGCCCACGGCCAGGCCGCAGATGTCGGCCAGCCGGAAGTAGTGCTCGTGGAACCCGTCGTCGAGCAGCTCCCATTCGCCCTCGTCGAGCGGGCGGCCGAGCAGGCGCTCGTAGGCGAGCCAGATGGGGCGGGTGTAGACCGCGCGGAATCCGTCAGCGGTCAGAACGGGCAGCGCGTACGGCTTGAAGACCTCGTTGGTGGCGCCGACCACGGCGTCGATGTCGTGGAAGAGGGTGCCGTTCCAATCCCAGATGATGTGTTTCGTCATTTCCCGCCAAGCCTAGACGGCGGGTGTGACATCCCGGTGAACCGGGGGCGCGGACCATGTGGCCGCCACCCCCGGCCGGGAGCTCCCTGCGAGCCTCGCCGGAGAGGCCCGGAGCTACTTGCAGGCCTTGGGGGTGGTGCCGGAGCCGTTCTGGCCGCCACGACCGCCGTTCCACTGGACGGAGACGCTGCCCCAGGCGCACATGTTGTTCGCCCAGAGCATGTTGCCCCAGTGGCGGCCGCCGTTGCCGCGCTTGAACCGGAACGCGTCGTGACGCCCGTCCCTGGTGTACACGTTGATCGTGCCGGTCATGCTGGTGCCGGTCTTGACCTCGATCCAGTTGGTCTTGCAGCGGCCCGACCACATGAGCTTGATCGTCCCGACCTCGCCGTTCACCCGGCTGGTGACCTTGGCCGACTTGACCACCCGCGCGGACGTGCCGCAGCCGCTCTTGTAGGGGTCCTTGTGGTCGTACGGCTTCGCGGACTGGGCGTGCGCGGGCGAACCCGCCAGCAACGTCACCGCTCCTACGACAATCGCCGCAAATCGACGCATCACGTGGAACCGACTCCTTTGAGAAGATAACAGTGCTTCGTCCGGGACCCTAGCGACACCTGACACCGCGCGGTCAGGAAGCACACCCGGCGTGATCTCACCGTTACAAACTCAGCAGGTCGGGAATCTCCTGGGTCGCGTACCACATCAGCTCGTGGGCCTCGGCGCCGTCCACGGTGAAGCGCGCGTCGTCGTCGCCCGCGTCGGAGTCGGGCAGGGCGGCGACGGCGGCCTCGATGTCGGCCGCCGCGTAGTCGTCGTCGATGTGCACCGCGGCCACCTTGGCCATCGGGATCGGCTCGGCGAGGCGTACCCTCGCCCGCTCCTCCAGGTCGGCGCCGGCGCTCGCGGCGCGATCCGGCACCTCGGCCGCGACCACCACCCGCCTGGGCGGAACCTCGACGCCGTCGGCGCGGCCGGCGGCCAGCAGCCGCAGGGAAGCGCGGGCCGCCTCGGTGAGCGCGACGTATTCGAGCTCCTCGGTGTCGCCGGAGGCGTACCACTCGGTCAGCGCGGGGGTCACCGCGTAGCCGGTCAGCGGGGCCGGGCCGAGCTCTCCCGCCTCGACCGCCGCGGCCAGGGCCACGAGAGTGCACGGCAGATAGACGCGCATGCAGAACCTTTCCAAACCACGGGGAACCTGCCTCACCAGACCGCAACCTTACTCATAGCGCCTGGTCACGACCGTGCGGACGGGACTACTTCCGGCCTGTTTCACGCAGGGTGAGCCGCAGCACGCCCTCCAGCTCCGCGATGGTGGTGTCCGCGTCGCGGTGATGGATGCCGGCGATGCCCAGCGCGCGGGCGGCGACGATGTTGGCCTCGATGTCGTCGATGAACACGCACTCCTCGCCGGCCAGCCCGATCCGGGTCAGCGCGTGGCGGAAGATGCGTTCCTCCGGCTTGCGCATGCCGACCTCGCCGGAGATCACGATCTCGTCGAAGAGCTCGTCCCAGTCGTCCCGGGGGTAGGTGTTCGACCAGGAGTTGGACAGCAGGCAGGTCCTGACACCGCTCGCGCGGACGTCGCGCAGCATGTCGTGCATGGCATCCACCCGCTCGAAGCCGGCGAACATCCGCTCCAGCAGCCCTTCGGCCACCGGCGGCACGCCGTCGAGGGTCATCAGGCGGGCGGCCAGGTCGCGCTCGAAGGAGGGCCCGTCGATCTCGCCGCGTTCGAGGGCGTGCACGACGCTCTCGCCGTCGCCGCCCTTGTAGGCGTGGTCGATCAGCTCGCGCATCACGGCGTAGTAGTGGTCGCGGTCGATCCTGTCCGCCACGATCCAGCGCGCGATGGAGTCGGAGAGGCTGGTGGTCAGCACTCCGCCCCAGTCGATGAGCACACCGGTAACCATCGTTCTAGGGTAGAGCGTCCGGGAATGTAGTCATACCGCCGGGTACGCCGTTCAACTCCGGATTTAACCCCATAAAAGGACGTCCGATTTATCCGGTTAAGGTGACCGTCCAGCGTTCATCGCGCCCCAGAAGGGACCGCCGTGCGGACGACGATCCTGATCATCTCTCCTGACCAGTGGACCGCCCCCGGGCTCGACCTCTTCCAGTTCGCGCCGATCATCCCCGGAGGCCCCGAGTGGTTCACCAAACCCGTTCTGATAGCCCTGCTCAGCTCGGTCGTCGTCATCGCCGTGTGCTGGGCCGCGTTCGCCAGACCGAAGATCGTGCCGCGTGGCTGGCAGAGCCTCGGCGAGTACGCCTACGTCTTCGTCCGTGACCAGATCGCCCGGCCCAACCTGGGCAAGGACGCCGACCGCTGGATGGGCCTGCTCCTGACGGTCTTCCTCACGGTGCTCGGCTGGAACCTGATGGGCATCGTGCCGCTCGTCCAGTTCCCCGTGGCCGCCCACATCGCCTTCCCCGCCGTGCTGGCGATCAGCGTGTACGTGATCAAGCTCTACCTCGGCGTCCGCCACCACGGCGTACGCGGATACCTGCGCGGCATCGTGCACCTGCCGGGGCTGCCCGGCTGGGCGTACGCGCTCTACGCGCCGATGATCCTCGCCGAGGTGTTCCTCACCTCGCTGTTCACCCACTTCGTCCGGCTGTTCGCGAACATGTTCGCCGGCCACATCATCGTGGCCTTCTTCAGCTCGGTGGGCTTCTGGTTCCTGTTCGAGCGGCTCACCCCGCTCGGCGCCGGTCTCGGCGTCCTCGGCGTGCTGATGGCGATCGTGATGACGGCGTTCGAGCTGCTCGTCCAGTTCCTGCAGGCGTTCCTGTTCGCCATGCTCGCCGGCATGTTCATCGCCAGCGGGCTGCACGGCTCACACTGACGCCTGCCGCGTACGCCGCTAGCCTCCCACGCGGGCGGCCAGCTTGCGGTGGGCGGACGAGCGCAGCACGTCGCCTGCCCGCTCAGCCGACGCCACCGGCGCCTCGGCCAGCAGTCCCCTGTTCTGCTTGAGCGTCAGCAGCCGGGTGACCGACTGGTCGAGGCGCTCGCGCGAGATCCGCCCCGACCTCACCGCCCCCAGCACCGCCTTGTACGCCTTCGGCAGGTCGTTCGGCATGAGCAGCAGGTCGGCACCGGCCAGCACGGCCCGCACCGCGATCTCCCCGTCGTCGTACTTCTTGCGCACCCCCGCCATGTTGAGCGCGTCGGTGGAGATCACGCCCTTGAACCCGAGCTTCTCCCGCAGCAGGCCGGTCAGGATGCGCTTGGACAGCGTCGCAGGATCGCCGGACGGGTCCAGCTTGGGGAAGACGATGTGGGCGCTCATCACGGCGTCCACCCCCGCCGCGATGGCGGCCTTGAACGGCGGCGCGTCGATCCGCTCCCACTCCGCCTTCGTGTGCTTGATCACCGGCAGCCCGGTGTGACTGTCGACGGAGGTGTCACCGTGGCCGGGGAAGTGCTTGGCGGTGGCCGCGATCTTCGCGTCGGCGAAGCCCTTGACCGCCGCGCTCACCATCGTGGCCACCCGCTTCGGATCGTCGCCGAAGGCCCGGCGGCCGATGACGGGGTTGCGCGGGTTGACGTTCACGTCGGCGACGGGCGCGAAGTCGAGGTTGACGCCGAGCGCCCGCAGCTCCTCTCCTGTCGCCTTGGCCACGGCCCGCGACAGGCCGGTGTCCTTGGTCGCGCCGATCTGGGAGGCGCCGGGGAAGTCCGTCATGAGCGCGGACATCCTGGACACCAGGCCGTTCTCCTGGTCGGTGCCGATCAGCAGCGGGATCTTCTTGGAGCCGCGCTGCAGGCCGTTGGTGAGGCCGACGACCTGGCCGGTGCTCTTCACGTTGTGCGGGAAGAGGATCACCCCGCCCAGGTGGTATTTCGCGACCACCTTGGCCGGGGTGCCGGCAGCGTAGCGGGCCTGGTTCTCGCCGGAGACCGTGTCGGCGGCGGTGCCGTACAGGACCGGCATGAAGAGCTGGCCGACCTTCTCCTCGACGCTCATCCCCGACAGGGCGCGCTGGACCGGGCTGGGCGCCGCCGGCGTCCGCTCGGCCGGGGTGGCCGGCGTGCTCTGCGCCATCCGCGCGGGCGGCGCGGCCTTGCCTCCGGTCGGCTCCGCCCCCACCGATCCGCCGCCACCGCCGCACGCAGCGAGCGCGATCACCAGGAGCCCTGCCGTACCGATCCGTCGAAGCATGCCTCCCAAGGTATCCATCCGACGACCCGCCCGGGTCCGCGCCCGTCCGGACGCGAGGGCTAGAATCCGAGACCGGCGAGGCCCGGCAGGTGGACCCGGGCCGCCGTGCGCGCGTCCGACGCCGACGGTTGCGCCCGCGCGGCCTGCGCCGCCGCACGGCACTGCTCCAGCGAGTGCGCGGCCAGCCCGGCGCGTACGCCGGCCAGCGCGGACGGCGCCATCGACAGCGACGAGACCCCCAGCCCGACGAGCACGCAGGCCAGCGCCGGATCGGCGGCCGACTCCCCGCACACCCCGCACGGCTTGCCCGCCCGCGTGGCGGCCTCGGCGGTCATGGCCACCAGGTCGAGCAGCCCCGGCTGCCAGGGGTCGTGCAGCGCGCTCACGGCCCCGAGCCGGCGGTCGGCGGCGAAAGCATACTGGCTCAGGTCGTTGGTCCCGATCGAGACGAAGTCGACCATGGCCAGCAGGTCCGCGGCCCGCAGCGCGGCGGCCGGGATCTCGATCATGACGCCCACGTCGGTGAGCCCGTGGTCGGCGCACTCCCTGGTGAACCAGGTGGCCTCCTCGGCGGTGGCCACCATCGGCGCCATCACCCGCAGCCCCGCGCCGGTGCTCTCGGCCGCCTCCGCCGCCAGCGCGGCCAGTTGCACGTCCATCATCCCGGGCGAGCGCATGAACCTGCGCAGCCCGCGCTCCCCCAGCGCCGGGTTCGGCTCCGCGGGCGCGGGCAGGAAGGCCAGCGGCTTGTCCGCGCCGACGTCGAGCGTGCGCACCACCACCTTCTCCCCGGGGAACGCCGCCAGCGCCGCCCGGTACGCCCGCCGCTGCTCCTCGGCCGAAGGCGGATCGGCGCGGTCGAGGTAGAGGAACTCGGTCCTGAACAACCCGATGCCCTCGGCGCCCGCGGCCACGGCGGCGTCCAGCTCGGCCGGGCCGCCCAGGTTCGCCAGCAGCGGCACCGGATGGCCGTCGGAGGTCGCCCCTGGACCGTTCCACGACGCGAGCGCGGCCCGGCGGGCCGTCGCGGCGCCGACCGCGTCGGCCACGTCGGACTCGGCGGGCGCGACCCGCACCTCGCCGGAGGTGCCGTCCACCATCACCTCCACGCCCGCCGGGATGCCGGTCGCGCCCGGGCAGGCCACCACGGCGGGCACGCCGATCGCCCTGGCCATGATCGCGGTGTGGCTGGTGGGGCCGCCCTCCTCGGTGACGAACGCGACCACCTCGTCCCTGGACAGCAGCGCCGTGTCGGCGGGGGCGAGGTCCCTGGCGACCAGCACGTACGGCTGCTCGGGCGCCAGCGGAAGCCCCGGCACGGGCTGCCCGTAGAGCTGCGCGATCACCCGGTCCCTGATGTCGCCCAGATCGGCGGCCCGCTCGCCCAGGTAGCCGCCGGACCCCGCGAGTACGTCCCGATATTTCGTGAAAGCTTCGAAGACCGCCCTGGGGGCGGCCAGGCCGCGGTCGATCAGCGATCGCACCTTCACGACCACGCCGGGATCCTCGGCCATCAGCGCCTGGGCCTTGAGGATCTCCTCGGCCTTGCCGCCCGCCTGGTTGCCGCGGGCCTCCAGCTCGCCCGCCACCTGGGTGAGCGCGGCCATCGCGCGCTCCTTCTCCTGCTCCGCCTCACCGGTGTACGTGGCGCCCTCGGGGGGTTCGGGCACGGAGACGGTGAGCACATAAGAGGGGCCGTGCCCGATTCCCGGGCTGACCCCCACCCCCCGCAGGTTCATGGCGTACTGGCTATCGCGGCCAGCTCGTCGAGGATCTCCTCGGAGCCCTCGCCGTCGGCGGAGATCACCACGGTCTCGCCCTGCCTGACGTCCAGGGCCATGATCGCGAGGATGCTCTTGCCGTTGACCGAGTCGCCGCCATGGGACTTCGTCACCGTGATGTCCATCGGGGCCAGCTTCGCCCGCTGGACGAACGTCGCCGCGGGGCGGGCGTGCAGCCCCACTTCCGCCGCCACGGTGACCTTGCGTTCACCCATTGTCGTCGTTCCTCCTTCACTACCGGTCCAGACCAGCCGGACCTCCGTCTGCCCATGCCGCCGATCGGGATCGAAACCCGGCGGTACTGCCTATTGTGGCGGTTCCCGCCGCTACTCTTCGCGCCCCGGCGCCGCCGTCACGCCGATGGAGACGTTCGCTATTCCCACCGGAACAGCGCGTCGCCCACGTGCACCGCGCCCTCCGCGAACCCGGTCAGGGCTCCGGAGAGCGCGTCGAGCGCGACGATCGGGCAGACGGGCGAACGCCCGCCGGCCTCGATGGCGGCGGGGTCCCAGGCCACCACCGGCTGCCCGGCGCCGACCCGGTCACCCTCCGCGGCCAGCAGGCGGAACCCCTCCCCCTTGAGCTGAACCGTGTCGATGCCCAGGTGCACCAGCACGCCCCGGCCGTCGTCCCCCACGATGACGTACGCGTGCGGATGCAGTTTCATTATTTTTCCCGCTATGGGGGCCACGGCCTGGCCAGGCCCCCGCAACGGGTCGATCGCCGTTCCCGGACCGACCATGCCCGCCGAGAAAACCGGATCGGGCACGGCGGCCAACCCCACAGCTGCCCCCTCAACCGGGGCGAGAACAGTCGTCATGGTCTCGCCCTTAGCCGATGATGTCCTCGATGTCGCTGGCGATCGTGTCCGCCTCCGGTCCGACGACGACTTGAACCACGTTCCCCGTGGCCATCACGCCATGCACGCCGGCCGCCCGCAGCGCCGCCTGATCGATCTTGGACGCGTCGTGCACCTCCGTGCGCAGCCGGGTGATGCAGGGCTCTATCTCGATGATGTTGTCGGCGCCGCCCAGTGCGGCGATGATCGCGTTCGCGTCGGCCGCCATCAGGCCCTCCCTCGGATCGACACTCTGACCAGGCTAGATCAGTCGGTCTGGGTGACCTTGTTCAAACCGCGCGGCGCGTCGGGGTCGATGCCGAGCCGGCGCGCCAGGGCCTCGGTGAGCAGCTGGCCGGGCACGATCAGGCCCATGGGGGCCAGCCACTCGGGCAGGTCGGGGCCGTTCAGCGCGGCCGTGCCCGCCTGGGCGAGCGCGGTGCCGCCGCCGATCGTGTACGCCGCCGCGCCGGCCGCCACCACCCGCTCGGCCAGCGCGACCGTGCCCTGCAGCGTCGGGCTGTTCTCGGCCGCCACCAGCAGCGCGGGCGTGTCGGCGTCCACGACGGCGATCGGGCCGTGCAGCAGGTCGGCGTACGACAGGCCCATGGCGTGCAGGTAGCAGGCCTCCTTGAGCTTCAGCGCGGTCTCCAGCGCGGTCGAGAAGGCCAGCCCGCGCCCCGAGACGACCACGCCCGGCTTGTCGAGCAGCCCCTGGACCACGGCCTCCAGGTCGCCGGGCTCGGCGATCAGCTTCTCCACCGCCTCGGGCACCCGCCGCAGCTCGTCCACGTCCACGTCCGCGCCCAGGCCGATCGCCAGCACGGCCAGCGCCGCCAGCCCCGTCGTGTACGTCTTCGTCGCCGGAACGGCCTTCTCCTCGCCCGCCACCGTGCACAGCGCGACGTCGGCCGCGAGGGCCAGCGGGCTGTCCTCGCCCCCGTTGGTCACCGCGACGGTGCCGGCCCCGCAGTCCTTGGCCCAGGCCAGCGTCTCGACGATCTCCTCGGTCCGTCCCGACTGCGAGATCGCGACCGCCAGCACCCCGTCCAGGTCGAGCTTGCGCTTGTACGTGGTCGCGATCGACGGCGCGGCCAGCGCCGACAGGCGGCCGGCGTGCGATTCCACCAGGTAACGCCCGTACACGGCGGCGTTGTCCGAGGTGCCGCGGGCGATGAACAGCAGCTGACGGGTACGCTCGCCGATGCTCCTGATCTCGTCGATCTTGGGAAGCAGGGAATCCAGTGTGGCCCGCAGCGCGGTCGGCTGCTCGGCGATCTCGCTGCGCATCTTCGTGGTCATCTCGGGCTATCCCTCAACTCATTACGGATCTGACTTGACCGTCTTTCGCGACATGTGGTCTAGTCCGGACTAGACCAGTACGAACCATAGCCCATTGCCCAGGTAGTGACGAGGGGAGGATCCGTGGCGCACATCGATCCGGACAGCCCGGTGCCCAAGTACTTCCAGCTTCGCGAGATCCTGCTGGACCTCATCGACAGTGACGAGCTCAGCATCGGCGCGGCCATCCCGTCCGAGCGCGAGCTGTGCCAGCGCTTCGGCCTGTCCAGGATGACCGTACGCCAGGCCGTCGACCACCTCGTGTCCGAGGGACGCCTGCACCGCGTACCCGGCAAGGGGACGTTCGTCGCCCGGCCGAAGATCGAGCTGGCCCTGCAGCTCACGTCGTTCACCGACGACATGCGGGCCAGAGGCATGATCCCGGGCTCGCGCGACCTCGACCGCCGCGTCGTGCGCGCCAGCGCCCACCTGGCCAAGGAGCTGGGGATCCAGCCGGGCGAGGAGGTCCACTTCATCGAACGGCTGCGCACCGCCGACGGCGAGCCGCTGTCCATCGAACGGGCCCACATCCCGGTCAAGCTCGCCCCCGACCTGGCCGAGCACAACCTCTCCGACCGGTCGCTGTACGAGCTGCTGGAGAGCCGGTACGGGCTCGTCATGGACGCGGGCGAGCTCACCATAGACGGCGGCATCGCCGACCCGAGCGACGCCGACCTGCTCAAACTTCCCCGCGGCGGGGCCGTGCTGCTGCTGCAGCGCCGGTCGTTCTCCGGCGGCATGTGTGCGGAGCTGGGGGTGTCCACGTACCGCGCGGACCGGTACCAGCTGCGTACGATGCTGGAGATGCCTTCACGACGAGGCTGACCGCACCGGCTCCCGAGCGACCCCACCCCCGCCGCCTCCTGGAGCCGGCCTCCGGGCACCGCCTGGAGTCAGCCTTCCCTCCCCCTTGAGCTCCGGCCCCGAGACCGGCTCCAACACGCCTCGGAGGAACGCCCGGTGAACGAGACCACCGCCGCCCGGCCTTCGCCGCTCGCTCGCGTGATGTCCGTGCTCCAGCGGCTGGGCCGCTCCCTCATGCTGCCCATCGCCGCCCTGCCCGCCTCCGCCCTGCTGCAGCGCTTCGGCCAGCCCGACATGCTCGGCTCCAACGGGGCGGCGCCGGGCGGGCTCGCGGACGTGGCGGGGCTGTCCTGGATGAACCAGGTGGCCGAGGTGCTGGAGGCGGCGGGGGCGGCCCTGTTCGAGAACCTGCCGCTGCTGTTCGCCGTCGGCGTGGCGATCGGCTTCGCCCGCAAGGCCGACGGCTCCACCGCGCTGGCCGCCGTTGTCGGTTACCTGGTCTTCGACCGGGTGACGAAGGTGATGTTCTTCGGCTCCGACATCAGGGACACCGTCCTGCTCAGGGAGGCCCAGCCCCAGGGCGTCGTCGAGATCATCAACTACGGCCTGCAGAACCCCACCAAGGTCCTCGGCGGCATCGTCATCGGCCTGGTCGCCGCGCTCCTGTGGCAGCGCTTCCACCGCATCAAGCTGCCGTCCTGGCTGGCGTTCTTCGGCGGGCGGCGCTTCGTGCCCATCATCACCTCCATCGTGGCGCTGCTCATCGGCGTGGGCTTCGGCTGGCTCTGGCCGGTGATCGGCGAGTGGATCCGGCACGCCGGCGAGGCCCTGGCGGCCATCGGCCCGATCGGCACCGGCATCTACGGCCTGGTCAACCGCCTGCTCATCCCCCTCGGCCTGCACCACTTCGTCAACTCCGTGGTCTGGTACGTGGTGCCGCAGTGCGAGGTGAACGGCCGGGTGCTGGGCGGCGACTGGAACTGCTACTTCGGCGGCGACCCGACCTCCGGTCACTTCATGGCCGGGTTCTTCCCCGTGATGATGTTCGCGTTGCCGGCCGCCGCCCTGGCCATGTGGCGGGCGGCGCCCAGGCACCGGCGGGCCACGGTGGGCGGCATCATGCTGTCGGCGGCGCTGGCGTCGTTCGTCACGGGGATCACCGAGCCGATCGAGTTCGCCTTCATCTTCGTCGCGCCGCTGCTGCTGGTCGTCCACGCCATCTTGACCGGCCTGGCGATGGCCCTGACCACGCTCATCGGCGGCCAGCTCGGCTTCGGCTTCTCCGCCGGGCTGCTGGACCTGCTCCTGAACGCCGGCAAGTCGAACACCGAGAACCTGCCCGGCATCCTGATCCTTGGCGTGATCTACGGCGTCGTGTACTACGTCGTGTTCACATTCCTGATCCGCCGGCTGAACATCATGACCCCGGGCCGCGAACCGGAGCCCGACCTCGACTCCGGCGAAACCTGACGCGGCGCGTTCCTGGAGATCCACTCCCGGGTAGTAACCCCTCATCCCCCACGACCCGAACGGATCGACGCACGCGCGTGGGGGTGAGCACGACCATGCTCCCGCCCGTGACCTCGCCCGCTCTCACGTTGTGGCGTGGCAGATGAGCACGATCAAGCTCCCGTCCTGGACGTCCTCGGCGCTCGCGGTGCTGCAGCGGATCGGTCGCTCCCTGATGATGCCCATCGCGGTGCTCCCCGCCGCCGGCCTGCTCTTCCGCTTCGGCCAGGACGACCTGCTCGGCCGGGACGGCCTGGGCGGCACCCTGCCCTGGCTGCTGCCCGTGGCCGAGGTCATGGCCGCCGCCGGTGGCGCCCTCTTCGACCATCTCGCGCTGCTGTTCGCCGTCGGCGTGGCGATCGGCTTCGCCCGTAAGGCCGACGGCTCCACCGCGCTCGCCGCCCTGGTCGGCTACCTCGTCTTCGACCGCGTGACCAGGACCATGTTCTTCGAGTCCGGGCCGGGCGCGGTCCACGACAAGGTCACC
Source organism: Nonomuraea fuscirosea (assembly GCF_035917475.1). Lineage (NCBI taxonomy): Bacteria > Bacillati > Actinomycetota > Actinomycetes > Streptosporangiales > Streptosporangiaceae > Nonomuraea > Nonomuraea fuscirosea. Next base: position 8,837,178 of record NZ_CP109074.1, read on the forward strand.
GTGCTGCTCAGGAACGGCGCCCCCGCCCTCGACCTGGGCGCCCAGAACCCCACCGGCGTCCTCGGCGGCATTCTCATCGGCCTCATGGCCGCCCTGCTCTGGCAGCGCTTCCACCGACTCAAGACGCCCTCCTGGCTGGCCTTCTTCGGCGGACGCCGCTCGGTCCCCATCATCACCGCCGTCGCCGCCCTGCTGCTGGGCGTCGCCTTCGGCCTGCTCTGGCCGCCGATCGGCGACTGGCTGACGCGCGTCGGCGACTGGCTCTCGGCCCACGGCACGGCGGGAACGGGCATCTACGGCGTGGCCAACCGCCTGCTCATCCCGGTCGGCCTGCACCACGTGCTCAACACCATCGTCTGGTTCACCCTCCCGGTCTGCCACGCCGGCGTGAACGGCGCGACGCGGGACGCGGCGGGCGACCTCAACTGCTATTTCGCCGGTGAGCAGGGCGCGGGCGTCTTCATGACCGGTTTCTTCCCCGTGATGATGTTCGGCCTCCTGGGAGCCGCGCTGGCGATCTGGCGGGCCGCCCCGCCTCCGCGCCGCCGCGCCGTCGGGGGCATCATGCTCTCGGCCGGCCTGACCGCCTTCGTCACGGGCATCACCGAGCCGCTGGAGTTCGCGTTCATCTTCGTCGCTCCGGCGCTCTTCGCTGTCCACGCCCTGCTGACCGGCCTGTCCATGGCGCTGATGGCCGAGCTGGGCGCGCGGCTCGGGTTCACGTTCTCGGGCGGCGCCATCGACCTGCTGCTGAACGCCGGCAAGTCCAACACACACGGCCTCGGGGTGATCATCGGGTTCGGGCTGGCGTACCTGGTGGTCTACTACGCCCTCTTCACCCTCCTGATCCGCCTGCTCAACCTGCCCACCCCCGGCCGCGAACCCCAGGACGACGTCCCGGAGACCGACACCCGGAAGGCCTAGGCCCTACCGGTTTCAGGACCGCCCGAAAAGCGCCCGTTCACGCCCGGAACTCTCCTGCACCCCTCACCACCAGGACTCCAACTCCGCGAAATCAGCCCCACCGAATAGGGACGAACACGGGCGCCGAATGCGGAAGTTGGTGCGGTCTGTATTCCTGAGCCGGGCCGAAAACTCCTTATAACGATTCTTTCTTCCATCCCTATCGAGCATTCGGAGGTTCCCATGCCCGGCATCGGCGTCACCCCCGCCCCCGAGCCGCCCCACGACGAAGAGCGCAACCGCGCGTTCACCCACGGCGCGCTGGCCCTTTCCACCCACCCCATGGTGTGGGGCCCGCCGGGCGCCCTGCCCGACGAACGCAAGCTGCGCCACCTGGCCCAGGCCCTGGCCGAGGTCCTCACCGGCCGCCGCGCGCCGGAGACCGTCGCCGACCGGCTCACCGACCGCGCGTACCGGGAACTGACCCGAGCGGGCCGGATGCTCAGGGCCGGCCGCCCGCCTTTCGTCGGTGGCGTGCACATGAAGGAGCCCCGCGAGGGCGCCATTGAAATGTGCGCCCTCGTCCATTGCGGCGACCGCAACCACGTACTCGCCATACGCCTGGAACGAAGAGGACTGCAATGGCTGTGCACCGACTTCGAAACAGCCTGACCTCAGCGGCGAACAAACGCGAAGACCCTCGCTTTCCGCACGGAAAGCGAGGGTCTCCGAAAACTCTAACCTCAGGCCGCGTTCTTCGGGTCGCCGTGGCAGCGCTTGTACTTCTTGCCCGAACCGCACGGGCAGGGCGCGTTGCGCTCCACGTTGCCGTACGCCGCCCGCTCCGCCTGAGTGGTGCGGACCTTGACGTGCTCGACGTCGCCCTGCTCACCGGGCGCCGAGTATTCGAGCTCGGCGGGCCGGTCCGGCCCGCGCAGGCCGCGCGCGATGATCGAGCGGGTCTCCGCCAGCACCGCGTCCTCTTCCTCGACGATCGGGTTCTCCTGCACCTCGACCTCGAGGTTGAACAGGAACCCGACGGAGTCCTCCTTGATGCCCTCGAGCATCGCGGCGAACATCTCGAAGCCCTCACGGGCGTACTCGATCTTCGGGTCCTTCTGCGCGTAGGCCCGCATGCCGATGCCCTCGCGCAGGTAGTCCATCTCGTAGAGGTGCTCGCGCCACTTGCGGTCGAGCACGGAGAGGATCACCCGGCGCTCCAGGTCGCGCATGGTCTCCGCGCCGAACTCCTCCTCGCGCCGGTCGTAGGCGGCCAGAGCGTCGGCCTTGATCTTCTCGGTCAGCAGCTCGGCGGTGAGCTCCTCGCGGCTGCCGGCCTCCTCGATGACGTCGTCGATCCTGATGGAGACCGGGTAGAGCTCGCCGAACGCCTTCCACAGCTTCTCGAGGTCCCACTCCTCGGCGAAGCCCTCGGCCGTGGCGCCGTCGACGTAGCCCTCGATCACCTCACCGACGAAGCCGCGCACCTGCTCGTGCAGGTCGGCGCCTTCGAGCACGCGGTGGCGCTCGGCGTAGATGACCTTGCGCTGGCGGTCCATGACCTCGTCGTACTTCAGAACGTCCTTGCGGATCTCGAAGTTCTGCTGCTCGACCTGGTGCTGGGCGGAGGCGATGGCCTTGGAGACGATGCCGGACTCGATCGGCTGGTCGTCGGGGATCTGCAGCCTGGTCATGATCATCTCGACCCTGGCCGAGTTGAACAGGCGCATCAGGTCGTCGCCGAGTGAGAGGTAGAAGCGCGACTCGCCGGGGTCGCCCTGACGGCCGGAACGTCCGCGCAGCTGGTTGTCGATGCGGCGCGACTCGTGCCGCTCGGTGCCGAGGACGTAGAGGCCGCCGAGCTTGGTGACCTCGTCGTGCTCGGCCTTGACGGCCGCCCTGGCCTTCTCCAGCGCCTCGGGGTAGGCCTTCTCGTACTCCTCCGGCGTCTCGACCGGGTCGAGCCCGCGCTGGCGCAGCTCCAGGTCGGCGCGGAACTCGGAGTTGCCGCCCAGCATGATGTCGGTGCCTCGACCGGCCATGTTGGTGGCCACGGTGACGGCGCCCTTGCGGCCCGCCTCGGCGATGATCGACGCCTCACGCGCGTGGTTCTTCGCGTTGAGCACCTCGTGCTGCACGCCGCGCCGCTTGAGCGCCTTGGACAGCCGCTCGGACTTCTCGACGGAGGTGGTGCCGACGAGCACCGGCTGGCCGGCCTCGTAGCGCTCCTTGATGTCCTCGACGACGGCGTTGAACTTGGCGTCCTCGGTCTTGTAGACCACGTCGGCCTGGTCCTTGCGGACCATCGGCCGGTTGGTCGGGATGGGCACCACGCCGAGCTTGTAGGTCTGGTGGAACTCGTTGGCCTCCGTGGCCGCGGTGCCGGTCATGCCGGCCAGCTTCCCGTAGAGGCGGAAGTAGTTCTGCAGGGTGACCGTGGCGAGAGTCTGGTTCTCGTCCTTGATCTTCACGCTCTCCTTGGCCTCGATGGCCTGGTGCATGCCCTCGTTGTAGCGCCGGCCGTGCAGGATGCGGCCGGTGAACTCGTCGACGATCAGGACCTCGCCGTCGGCGACGATGTAGTCCTTGTCCTTCTTGAACAACTCCTTGGCCTTGAGCGCGTTGTTCAGGAAGCCCACGAGGTGGGTGTGCTCGGGCTTGTAGAGGTTGTCGATGCCGAGCCAGTCCTCGACCTTCTCCACCCCGGACTCGAGGATGCCGACCGTGCGCTTCTTCTCGTCGACGATGTAGTCGCCGGTGCTCTCCTCGCCCGGGTTCTTCGCCTCGACGCCCCTGCGCAGACGGGGGACGATCTTGGCGAACTCGGTGTACCACTTGCCCGACTGCTCGCCGGGGCCGGAGATGATCAGCGGGGTGCGGGCCTCGTCGATCAGGATCGAGTCGACCTCGTCGACGATCGCGTAGTTGTGGCCCCGCTGCACGCACTCGTCGAGCGACCAGGCCATGTTGTCGCGCAGGTAGTCGAAGCCGAACTCGTTGTTGGTGCCGTAGGTGATGTCGGCCTGATACTGCTTGCGCCGCTCCTCCGGCTGCTGGCCGGAGATGATGCAGCCGACCTCCAGGCCGAGGAAGCGGTGGATGCGGCCCATGGTCTCGGCGTCACGCTTGGCCAGGTAGTCGTTGACCGTGATGACGTGGACGCCCTTGCCGGAGATCGCGTTGAGATAGGACGGGAGCGTACACGTGAGGGTCTTGCCCTCACCCGTCTTCATCTCGGAGATGTTGCCCATGTGCAGGTTGGCGCCACCCATGATCTGCACGTCGTAAGGCCGCTGGCCGAGCACGCGGCGGGCCGCCTCGCGCACGGTCGCGAACGCTTCGGGAAGCAGATCGTCGAGAGATTCGCCGTCAGCATGGCGCTGTTTGAATTCGTCCGTCAGCGCACGCAACTCCGCGTCGGACAGGCTCGTGAAGTCGTCCTCGATGGAGTTGACCTGGTCTGCGATCCGCTTGAGCTTGCGCAGGATCTTGCCTTCGCCGGCACGTAGGATCTTGTCGAGAATGGCTGCCACTTTATGTAAAGCTCCTCGCAGGTCTACCCCGGCGGCGCCGCCAGGAGGAGAGGCCGAGACAAACTTCCCCGCTTGCCATCGTAGGCGGTTCTGCAACCAGACACAGCCACCGTGACGGCGAGGGCGCGGAACGGGTCTGGGAGAATGACTCAAGGCAGAGGGTATGCCGGTTGAGAGCCGGCTCGCACCAATAGCGGGATTACCGGCAAAGGAAGGATTAGTCATGGTTGAGGGGAAGAAGTCGGAGCAGACGGAGAATCTCGGCAGCCACGGCGGGCGGGCCTCCTCGTGGCTCGCGGTGACGGTGATGCTGGTGGGAACCGTCGTCGCCGGCTTCGGGCTGACGGCGGCCAACTGGACACTCGTCTGGATCGGCGCCGGGGTGTTCGTCGTCGGCGGAATCCTCGCCCTGGTCTTCGACATCTTCACCGATGTCGTGATCGACGCGCCCCGGGTGGGCATGCGCGCCGAAGACCACCGCTGACCACCAGGACCCCGCTCCGAACACCCGGTTACGGCGGGCGCCCTACCTAGGGGCCGCCCGCCACCACCCACCCCAGGGCCGATGACGCCCCAGGAGCCCTCACGGTCCAGACACCCCTACGCACGGAACGAGCACTCCACACTTCGGACCCAGCCCCACACCCAAGGGGATTTGCCCGCGCATGGGGATCAGCTCCGCACATCGGGCCAGCCTCCCCGCGGTGGGACGCCGCACATCGGGCCGACTTCGCATGAGGCGCATTTCCGGCATATCTGGCCGCCCCCGCGCACATCAGGCCACCGGTGCACATCGGGCCAGCTCCACGCACAGATACCGCCGGCGCGTCGCCTCCGCGCCCGTCTCCGCGCATTGGACGAGTCCCACACACCGCGCCAGCCCCCGGCATGCAGCGAGCCTTCGCACACACCGGCCCCTGAACACGGGACAAGCCCCCGCGCGTCAGACCATCTCCGCGCACTGAGCGAACCCTTGACCATCGGGTTGGCCTCGCGCACTGAACGATCAACGAGCCCCGTGAGTGCTGGACCGACGACCTGGTCGCACATCGCCAATCTCCTCGCGAGTCACGAGCCCCGTCACACATCACGAGTCCTGTCACAGATCGCGGGCCCTGTCATAGATCACGAGTCCTGTCACAGATCACGGGCCCCGTCACACATCGCCAGCCTGGGCGAACCGAGCCGGGCGGGCAGAGCAACCGCACCACTCTGCACTCTGCGGCCCCTCGGCCACACCCACCCGGTCCGATTCTGTCGGTGCCCACCGCTAGATTTCACGCATGCACTTCCGTACGGACGGCCAGCCATGAGCGATGTGACCGGCGTGACCAACGCAACTGGCGAGACCAGTTCGATCGGCGAGACCGGCCTGACCACCGCGAGCGGGCTCACGGATCTGACCGCCGACGAGGCGCGCCGGATCATCCTCCGGTCGCAGGGCTTCATCGGCGCCGACGCCCGCAAGGGCGGGGTGCACGGCATGCTGCGCAGGCTGGGCGCCGTGCAGCTCGACACGATCTCGGTCCTGGCCCGTTCGCACGAGTTGGTCGCCTATGCCCGGCTGGGCGCGGTCGGCCGTCCCAAGATCGAGCGCGCCTACTGGCACGATCCGGCCCAGAGCTTCGAGTACTGGTGCCATGCCGCCTGCATCCTGCCCATCGAGCACTGGCCGCTCTACGCGTTCCGCCGCCGGGCGTTCCGCGACAAGCGCCAGCGCTGGCACCAGGTCCCCGAGGGCGTCGAGAAGCTGCTCGACCAGGTGCGCGAGTCGGGCCCGCTGACGACCTCCGACGTGGGCGGCGCGAAGAACGGCGGCCCGTGGTGGGACTGGTCCGACTCGAAGATCGGCCTGGAGTGGCTGCTCGACATCGGCGAGCTGGTCTGCACCCGCCGCGTCGGCTGGCGCCGCGTCTATGACCTTGCCGAGCGCGTCGTTCCGGCGGAGCTGCTGGCTGAAGACCTGTCCGACGAGGAGTGCGTCGTCCGCCTGGCCGCGATCGCGGGCCGTTCGCTGGGCGTGGCCAACCGCACCGACCTCATCGACTTCCTGCGCCTCAAGGGCCGCTACGCCGCGATCCTCGACGAGGTCCTGCTCAGCGGCGCGGCCGGCCTGGTGCCGGTGACCGTGACCGGCTGGCCGGGCAAGAAGGGCCAGGGCAACGCGTGGGCCGACCCGGCCGCCCTGGAGTCGGAGCCGCGCGGGCGCCACCGTACGACGCTCGTGTCGCCTTTCGACTCGCTCATCTGGCACCGGGGCCGCACGGAGCGGGTGTTCGGCTTCACCTACACGCTGGAGCTCTACGTCCCGAAGCACAAGCGCGTCCACGGCTACTTCACGATGCCGGTGCTGGCCGGCGGCCGCCTGATCGGCCGCGTCGACCCGGCCCGCGAAGGCTCAACCCTGGTGGCCAGACAGCTCAGCCTCGAACCCGGCCTCTCCCCCGCCAAGTGGACCGACGCCTTACGAGAAGCGTTGTGGTCGGCCGCCGACTGGGTGGGCTGCGACGCCGTCCGCGTCGAACGCACCGACCCCCCACAACTCCTGCCCGCCCTCAACTCACCCGCCACCCTCTGACCCCAGCCCCGCCTTCCCCCTGCACGCTCCGGGTTCGCGGACGTCCGAAGGGGGCAGACGTTCAATGGCGGCCTGAGACGCGAACACCCGAACGCACTGGACCGCAGTTCTACGCTCCGACGCTGACGGGGCAACACGGCGCAAGGCGAAGGCCGGGGTACAGACCGCAAGGCAGACCGGGTCACACGGCCCAGGACGGCGATGCAGGGCACCACCGCGCAGGGCGAGCGGCACGAGAGCGGGGGCTGTTCGAGCCCTTCCGGCCGGCGACGGAGCCCCTTGACTCCGTTTCGGGCGGTGTCGGGGCCGGGTCACGTCTCGGCTCGCCGACGTCGGAGCCGGAATGCGTCCGCTTCGGTCAGCGTCGAAGCCCACTCGTGTCCGCTGCAACCGACGTCGAAGCCCGTTCGTGTCCGCTTTCAGGCGGCGTCGGAGGCTGTGGGGGTTCGCGCCCGCCTGGAGCGGGACGTGTTCGGGTTCGCATCGGGGGCTGGCTGTGGGGGTGGGCTGTGGGGCGCTTTGCAGGTCGGCCGGGTCAGGTGATTTCGAGCATGCGTTCTCGGACCGCGTACACCACGGCCTCCATCCTCGAATGCAGTTGCAGTTTGTCGAGGATGTTGCGGACGTGGTTCTTCACCGTGTTCTCCGAGATGAACAGCTGCTTGGCGATCTCGCGGTTGTTCATGCCCTTGGCCACCAGCCGCAGCACCTCCATCTCCCGGTCGGTCAGGCGGGGGACGGGGAGCTGGGGTGGGCGCTCGGCTTCCTTGCGGCTCATGTTGGCGAACTCGCTGATGAGCTTGGCCGCCATCGCCGGGTTGATTAACGACTGTCCTTCGTGCACGCCCCGCACCGCGGCCGGTACGTCGTTGATCTGGACGTCCTTGAGCAGATAGCCGGTGGCGCCCGCCTTGATGGCCTCGAAGAGGTCTTCTTCCTCGTCGCTGACCGTCAGCATGATGATGCGGGTGCTGGGGATCGAGGCCTTGATGCCCTTCGTCGCCTCGATCCCGTCCTGCCGGGGCATGCGGACGTCCATGAGGGCGACGTCAGGCATGAGGCGATCGGCCAGTTCGACCGCCTCCTGCCCGTCGCTCGCCTCACCGACCACCTCGATGTCTGGCTCCGCGGCCAGCGCCAGCGCCAGGCTGCGCCTGATCAGCTCGTGATCGTCGACGATCAGCACGCGGATCGGCTCGCTCGCCGGCGTACGGACCTCGCCGGACTCGGTCACAAGGCCTCCCTGCTCCGCCTCGCGACCTCGGTCAGCCTGGCGACGATCCGCCTCGCGCCTGCCTTTCCCTCGCTTCGCTCGCTCATCTGCGCCTGACTGAGCTCGCTCACGTCTCCTCCTCGTCGGGGGGCCAGAGCCGTTGAACCGCCATGATGGCACGTACCCGCGGTTCTCGGGTGGTCGAGAAGATCTTTTAGCGCGCGATCAGGGCTCTACGAGCCGCAACACGCCGTAGTTGTACCCGCGTCTGTTGTAGACGACGCACGGCTGGCCGCTCTCCTTGTCACGGAACAGATAGAAGTCGTGTCCGACCAGTTCCATCTCGAGGAGGGCCTGGTCGATGGTCATGGGCTCGGCCCGGTGGTACTTCTCCCGTACGACGAGCGGCCCGTCGCCGTCCATCTCGATGGGGACGATGTCGTCGTAGAGCTTGTCGCGCTTCTCCCGCAGCTCGTCGTCCTCGGCGTCGGCCTGCTTGGGGACGGCCGTCCGCTTGGCCTGGGCCAGGTCGCCGGTGTCGGGGATGGTCGCGGTGATCTCCGCCACCGAGGGCGGGCAGTGGTTGCCGTGGTGAACCTTGCGCCGGTCGGCCAGTCGCCTGAGGCGGCCTTCCAGCTTGTCGAGTGCCAGATCGAGGGCTGCGAACCGGTCGTCGGCCGAGGCTTCGGCGCGGATGGCCGGTCCTTTCGAGTGAATGGTGAGCTCGACGCGCTCTCGCTGTCCGGCGAGGCGCGGGTTGCGTTCCTTCGACACCTCCACATCGACTCGGATGAGTTTGTTGTCCAGACGTTCGATCCTGGCCAGCTTGGTCGTCACGTGGTCTCGGAACCGGTCACTCACTCCTGTGTGCCGGCCCTTGACGATGATGTCCATGCAACAGCCCCCCTTCGGTCTAACGACTGAGCGAGAGCGCCCGACGACGTGCGTGCCGGACGAGGTCTTCTGTCTGCCTTCCTGTCACCGTTACCCTCTTCCGACTAGGCTTCACCGGGAACTCGGAGGGCACCCGTCCGGCCGACCTGGTCTTCGACCCCACATTCGCCTGCTGAGGGTCTCGCAGCTCTGTTGCCACTACTGCCCTTCTCTTCTGGCGGGGGACATCTGGACCCCCGGGAAGGCAGGACTTACCCCTAAGCCGCACCGTGATCGGTCGACAAAGAGTCGCCTTACGTGGACCGTTTTGCCTGCGGCTGGCATCGGCTAGCAGAGCCGGGAACCCCGACCCTGCGCAACCACGGACCCGAACGGGTGCCATGTCAGAACGCTATCCGTATCCAGCACGAATGTCAGCCGGGGGGATCGGAGGATAGATCACGTTGGGTGAGATCCGGCGGGCCGGAGAGCGCCTTCCTGCGCCCTGTTCAACCGATCGGCACCCCTTATCGGCACGGGCCTCCCATCCGCTGAGCTGCCATACCACGGCACGTGGGGTAGCGACATGTCACCCTCCGGCTAGAGACATGAATTGGATCTTTCTTTACCGACCGTCACCGTAACTCTTTTGAGATATTCGGCGTGTCGCGCCGACGGTCACCGCCAGCGGCACGTGCAGGCCGGACGACCGCAGCGCCCGCGCCGCCTCGGCCAGGGTGGCGCCGGTCGTGACGATGTCGTCCACGAGCAGCGCAAAGGCTCCTGGAGGGCCGTTCGCGGCCGCAGTGACCTGGAGTGACCCGGCGAGGTTGGCGACCCTCTCAGGGCCGCTCAGGCCCGCCTGGTCGGCCACCCGCCCGGTGTGCCGCAGCCCTCGCCACACCTCGGCCGCCAGCCCGGCCTGCCGTAGCCGCCCGGCGACGAGCCCGGCCAGCCGGCCCACGTGGTCGTGCCCCCTGCCCCTGCGGCTCCGCCACGCGCTGGGCACCGGCACCACGGCGAGCCCCCGGTCCGGCAGCCGATGCCCGCCCTCGCGCGAGGCCGCCACGACCGTCTGGGTCAGCGCCTCCGCGAGAACGCCCGCCAGCACCACAAGCCCCCGCTCCTTGTACGCCACGAGCAGCCGGCGCACCGCCCCCTCGTAACGGGCCGCCGACCAGCAGTCGGGCAGACCGGGCGGCACCGGGTCGGGCGGGCGTGCGGCGGGCGCGGCGGTCAGTGCGCCGAAGCAGCGCGGGCAGCACGACGCCCCTTGGCCGCCGCAGCCGGCGCAGGAGGAGGGCAGGACCAGGTCCAGTACGGCGCTGAGCACGCGGCCCAGCATGCCCGCCGCCACCGACAGTTCCGGCCCATGCGTCTCGTCCAGCGCGGTTGCCCCGCGGCCACCCGGTTCCGGCCCCATGAGCTTGGTCCGCGGCCATCGCGGAAACGGGGGCAGGGCCGACGCAGGGCCACCGCGGAGACGGGGACAGGGCCGACGCAGGACCACCGCGAAGCCCAGGGCCGACGGAGGAGCGGGGGTCAGCCGAGAGGGAACAGGGGAGCGCCCCCGTCGGAGTCGATCTTGGGGGTCCAGGTCTGCCGGTCCTGGTTGAGTTCGAGCAGCTTGGCCCCCTTGTCGGTCTCCGCCAGCACCCGGTCCCCCAGCGCCGCCACCGACTGGAGCCGCTCGGTCAGCGGCACCCCGGTGCTCTCCCCGTCCCCCACGTTGATCTCGGTGAGGATGTGCCCGGCCTGGCTCTGCACGAGCACGAGCAGGTGCTCCTCGTCCCCCCACTTCACGTCGATGATCTTGTCGGCCTCGTTCGTCGTGGTCAGCGCCCGCAGGTTGCCCAGCTTCATCTGCGGCCCCTCCCCGGTCAGCGCGCTGATCTGGACGGTGTTGCGCCCGGTCATCACCATGACCCGGACGCCGTCCCTGGCGATCCGCAGCCGGGTGACGTCGAGCCCGGCCAGGTTGGGCGCCTCGACCGGCTCGGCCCCGCGCCCGCTGGAGGGGTCGTAGCGCAGCAGCACGGAGTTCTTGCGGTCGTAGGTCCACAGGGAGCCGTCGCGGTGCCAGGTGGGCGCGGTGAAGTCGGCGCCCTTGCCGTTGATGACCTCCTGCCAGCGCCCCTGCGGCACCATGGCGGCCACCGAGATGCCGGTGGAGGTCTTGGCGGCGACCAGGGAGTTGCCGTTCTCCTCCTTGGAGACGGCGAAGTCGCTGTAGCCGTCGCGCTGCTCCCCCGCCGCGCCGGCCACGACGCCGCCTGGGCCGTCCTTGCTGAGGTAGTGGATCGCGCCCTTGGTGACGTAGTAGGCGGTCTTGCCGCTGTCGTCCAGCCAGGTCTCGTCGGTGTTGGCCAGGGCGGTGGTGTACGGCTCGCCGTTCGCCTGGATCTCGATCGTGCGGCCCTTGGCGACGTCGTTCATGTTCAGGCTGTACTTGATCTGGGCCCTGAGCGCGTCTCTGGCGCTGAGGTCGAGCGGACCCGACAGGTTGACCACGACGCGCTCGCCGCCCTCGCCCGACCTGATCGACTCGATCGTGGTGCCCTCGGGCAGGCTGGAGGTCACCGCGTCCTTCAGGGTCGCGGTCGGCGGCTTGAGCAGCCGTTCGAGCACGGTCTGCGCGAAGCTCTCCGTCGTCTTCAGCCGCAGCCGGACCCGGTCGACGACCAGCCGGTCCTGGAGGCTGCGGTTGAGGTAGTAGAGGTTGGTCGGCCGGTACGCGCGCCGCACGTCGGCCCTGGTGAGCACCAGCCCCGGGGGCAGGCTCTTGACCAGGAAACCGCCCTGGGGCGCCTTGACCAGGTCGAACGGCTGCCCCCACGACCCGCCGGTGGGCGTGTAGGTGTCGTCCTCGTCGATGCGGGCGACGTACTTGCCCTTGAGCCAGACCTTGAGCACCGGGTCCGTGGCCTCGCGCGGCGGCGGCGGGACGACGTCGATCGCGTCCTCGACCACCGTCACGGGCCCGGCGGCGCTCCACTTGGCGCGCGCCTCGGGGGTGAGGTAGCTGAGCAGGATCGACGGGTCGTCCGCGTAGGCGGCCATGGCGGCCTGGAGGCCTCTCATGGTCTCGTCGACGCCCCAGTTGGGCTGCGGCTTGATGGCGATCATGCGGTGGAACGGCTTGCTGAGCGGATCGCCCGCGCCCTGGTCGTTCACGGTGTACGGGCCGCTCACCGGGATCACGGTGCAGCCGGAGCCCGCCCAGACCACCGCGACCGCTAGCGCGACCGCCGCGCCGAGCCGCCTAATCCTCGTCATATCCGGCCCTGTCGTACGCGGTGCCGTCGAAGCCGGCAGCGTCTCCGGACGCGGGCAGCAGCACGGGCGTCATGGCGGTGCGCCAGGTGCGGCGCATCTCGATCTCGGGCGGCACCAGCGACAGCGGCGAGCCCTTCAGGTCGGACCCGGCGACCCTGGGCAGGGTCAGCCGGAACTGGGAGCCCTCGCCGGGCTGCCCCCACGCCTGCAGCCAGCCGCCGTGCAGCGTGGCGTCCTCGCGGGAGATCGCCAGCCCGAGCCCGGTGCCGCCGATGGTCCTGGCCCGCGACGGATCGGCCCGCCAGAACCGGTCGAACACCATCGTGTCCTCACCGGCCTTCAGCCCGATCCCGTGGTCGCGTACGGCCACGGCCACCGCATCCCTGTCGGCCCCCACGGTGACCACGACGTCCCTGCCCTCGCCGTGCTCGATGGCGTTGAACAGCAGGTTGCGCAGGATCCGCTCGACCCGCCGGCTGTCGATCTCGGCCATGCACGGCTCGTTGGGCAGCCGCAGCTCGAAGCGGGTGGTGTGGCGTTCGGCCAGCGCCTCGGAGTCGCCGATCGCCCGCAGCACCACGTCGCGGACGTCCACGGAGTCGAGGTCGAGCGTAGCCGCGCCCGCGTCGTAGCGGCTGATCTCCAGCAGGTCGGTCAGCATGGACTCGAACCGCTCCAGCTGCGCCTGCATGAGCTCGGCGGAGCGGGCGGCCATGGGGTCGAAGTCCTCGCGGGCGTCGTACAGCAGGTCGGCGGCCATCCGCACGGTCGTGAGCGGCGTGCGCAGCTCATGGGAGACGTCGGAGACGAACTGCCGCTGGACCTGCGAGAGCTCCTCAAGCTGGTGGATCTTGAGCGCCAGGTTGGCGGCCATCTCGTTGAACGAGTTCGCCAGCCGGGCCAGGTCGTCCTCGCCGCGCACTTTGAGGCGTTCGTCCAGCTTGCCGGCGGCCAGCCGCTCGGCGGCCTCGCGCGCCAGGCGCACGGGGCTGACGACCTGGCGGGCGACGAGGTAGGCGATGGCGGCCAGCAGCAGCACGAGCCCCAGGCCGACCACGACGATGGCGAGCCTGACGTTGGTCAGCAACTCCTCTTCCTCGTTGAACGGGAAGAAGTGGTAGACCTCGTAGTTCTCGCCGGTCGGCAGCACGTGGACGATGCCGCCGACGACGAAGCGCAGCTGCGGCTGGCTCTCGCCGGCGAGCCTGATCGACTGGATGAAGCCGACGGTCTTGTCGTACTTGTACTCGCGGATGTTGCGCTGCAGGCTCAGCCGGAGCCCCACCGGCACGTTGGCGGGCTCGACGCTGTTGGACGCGCGCGACTTGCCGGGATTGGTCAGATTGAGGACCAGCACCTCGTAGCGCTTCTCCGAGGCGTCGTCGCGGGAGCCGGTGATGGTGTCCATGACGTCGTCGAGCGGGTCGGCCGCCCCCTTGTCGCCGCCGTCGGCGGCCTTGGCCGGATCGTCGGTCTCGGGAGCGAGCGCGTCGGCGATCCGCAGCCGGTCGGCGGTCGCCTCGCCGGAGGAGGACTGCTGGCTGCTCTGCACGACCGAGTTGTTGATCTGCTGGAACAGGAACGTCCCGAGCACCACGACCACGATCACCGAGATCACCAGCGTGCTGGTGACCACCTGGAGGTGCAGCGAGCGCCGCCAGATGCTGCGCGTCCTGCCCGCCGCACGGCGGATCCGCCGGCGAACGCCTCCGAGAATCTGGCGGAGCGTCCGTCGGCGGGATCTCTTCTTCCTGGTCGGGGGCATGGCAGGGCGCTGCGAGGGTTAGGCGGGGCCGGCTTTGTAGCCGACGCCGCGTACCGTCACCACGATCTCGGGGTGCTCGGGGTCCTTCTCGATCTTGGCCCTGAGCCGCTGCACGTGCACGTTGACCAGCCGCGTGTCGGCCGCGTGCCGGTAGCCCCACACCTGTTCGAGCAGGACCTCGCGGGTGAACACCTGGCGCGGCTTGCGGGCCAGCGCCACCAGCAGGTCGAACTCCAGGGGCGTGAGGTTGATGGTCTCCTCACCGCGCTTGACCGAGTGACCGGCCACGTCGATGGTGATGTCGCCGATCTGCAGGATCTCCGGGGTCGGCTCGTCGGTACGGCGCAGCCGCGCCCGCACCCTGGCCACCAGTTCCTTCGGCTTGAACGGCTTGACGATGTAGTCGTCGGCGCCCGATTCAAGACCGAGCACGATGTCGATCGTGTCGCTCTTGGCCGTGAGCATGACGATCGGAACCCCCGACTCCGCCCTGATCCTGCGCGCGACGTCGATGCCGTCGGCCCCCGGCAGCATCAAATCGAGCAACACCAGATCCGGGCGTGTATCCCGGAACGCGTCGAGGGCCTTGTCGCCGTCGGACACAAATGACGGCTCGAAGCCTTCCCCTCGCAGCACGATCCCCAGCATCTCGGCGAGAGCGGCGTCGTCGTCGACGACCAGCACGCGACCTTTCATGGCCCCTCATTCGTTCTACGCATTGTGGGACATACCCGCACGATCGCTGAAGGTTACCCTTGGTCGGCCCATGAGTGTGACCTGAGCCCTGCAAAAGGCGAATTTTAGGTCCGCCCCCGCGACCGCAATCTCAGTCTGCGGTAACACAGCGACTTTCGGCCATCCCCGGACGCGAACCTTGCCCGGATTCCTCCATGAATGCCGTCAAGATGACATCGCGAATCCTCTCCGCGACACCAATGCCCCGCCCAGCGTGCCAGGATTGGGATATGTCAGACGGTCACGGTCCCACGCCCGAGACGCCATCAGGCTGGTCGGCCGAACAGCCCCCGCCCTACAGCGCCCCGCCGGCCTCGCCGTGGACCGCGCCTGGCGCGCAGCCACAGCAGCAGGTGCCCTACGGACAGCCGTACAGGGACGCCCCGCCGCAGCAGCAGCCCGAGCCGCTCGGACCCCAGCCACCCTATCCGCCCCATCCGCACCATTCGCAACATCAGCAACACGCGCCGCACCAGCCGCCCGCCCAGGGCTGGGGGCCGCATCCGGCCCCCGGCTACGGCCCCCACGCGCCGGCGCTGCGGCCGGGGATCATCCCGCTGCGCCCGCTCGGCCTCGGCGACATCCTCGACGGCACGATCAAGCTGATCCGGTCCAACCCCAAGGCCGTGCTCGGGCTGTCGGCCGTGGCCGCCCTGCTCGCCGCCGTGCCGCTGGCCATCGGCCAGGTGTTCGTGCTCAACTCCATGAGCGGCATCCTGTCCGACCCCGGCAGCGTCTCCAGCGCCGAGAGCGAGCTCACCACCATCTACGGCGTCGCCGGTCAGTACGTGGGCTCGATCATCTCCTACGCCATCCAGTTCGTCGTGGTGACGCTGCTGACCGGCGTGCTGACCCGCATACTCGGCCGGGCCGTGTTCGGCGGCAACATCAGCGCCGGCGAATCGTGGCGGCTGGTCAAGGGCCGGGTGCCCGCGCTGTTCGGCGTGGTGGGCCTGATGGCCGTCATCATGCTGGTGCCGCTGATCGTCTTCGTCGGGCTCATCGTGGCGCTCGCGGCCGGCGCCTCCAGCTCCGACGCCGGCTGGATCGCCCTGGTCTCGATCCTGTTCGTCATCGTCTACCTCGCCTACTACCTGTACTTCAGGACCCGTTTCGCCCTCGCCTCCCCCGCCGTGGTGCTGGAGGGCAGGGGTCCGCTCGACGCCATGCGCCGCTCGTGGCACCTGGTCAGCGGCGACTTCTGGCGCTGCTTCGGCATCCTGCTGCTCACGTCCCTGCTCGTGGGCCTCGTGGCGAGCATCCTGACGGTGCCGTTCACGCTGGCCGGCACCATGTTCGGCATGTTCGGCGCCGGCTCGGCGACCACCACCGTCGTCTCCGCCGTGCTGATCACGATCGGCGCCACGCTCGGGTCGATGTTCACCTACCCGTTCGAGGCCGGCGTCGCCGGCCTGCTGTACGCCGACCGGCGCATGCGCAGCGAGGCGTTCGACCTCGTGCTGCAGACGGCCGCCGTCGAGCAGCAGCGCCAGGGATGGGTGCACGCCTCGGCCGACGAGCTCTGGCACCCGTCCAACTCCGCCGGGTCGTGAACCCGGTCGACAGGGGCGAGGCCGCGGGCAGGGCCGCGCGCGAACTCCTCGACCCCGCCTACGAGAAGGAAGCGCTGATCGACCTGATCCACCGGCGGGTGTCGCAGTTCCTCGGCGACCTCGTCGACGCGGTCGGCGGCGGCGGCTCGACGGGCGGGATCATCGCCGCGGCGCTGATCGTGCTGATCCTGATCGGGGTGATGACGCTGATCACCTGGCGGCTGCGCAGGACGAGCCGGCGCCGCCCGCCGGGCGTGAGCGGGCTGTTCGGCGGCCGGACGATGAACGCGGCCGACCACCGGCGCGAGGCCGAGCGGCTGGCCGCCGAGAGCGCGTGGACGGAGGCGGTCCAGGAGCGGCTGCGGGCCATCGCCCGCGACCTGGAGGAGCGGGCGATCGTGGACGGCATGCCGGGGCGGACGGCCCACGAACTCGCCACCGAGGCGTCGTGGTCACTGCCCGGCTTCGCCGGGGAACTGGCGACGGCCGCCCGGTCGTTCGACGACGTGACGTATGGCGGGATCATGGGGACGCGGGAGGCGTACGAGCGGATGGCGAGCCTCGACGACCGCCTGCGCCAGGCCCGCCCGGCCCCGCTCGCGACCGCCGGCGCCGCACTCGGAGGCCCCGGCGGCGGAGACCCCGCCGGCGCAGGCTCCGCGAGCAGTCCCGGCACAGACCCCATGGGCGGTCCCGCGGGCGGTCCCGGCACAGGCCCCATGGGCGGTCCCGCGGCCGGTGGGACGGGGAGCGCGGCGGGATGAGCATCTTCGCGCGTCCGGCCGACACCGGAGCCCCGCCGCAGGCCGGCCCCGCGACCTCTCCCGCCCCGCAGGGCGCGAACGGCCGGGGCTCCTACTCGACCTCCCCCACCGCCCGCTCCGCCTGGCGCTCCAGCCGCCTGATCGTGCTGCTGGGCGTGCTGGTCGTGCTCATCGCAGTGATGGGCGTCCTGCTCGCCCCCGGCCGTGGCGAGTCCCGTCCGCTCGACCCCGACGACACCTCACTCGCCGGGTCCAAGGCCCTGGCCGAGATCCTGCGCGGGCGGGGCGTCACCGTCGAGCGGGTCGACTCGGCGCAGGCGGCGGCGGAGAAGGCCGCCGCCGGCGACAAGCTGCTGGTCATCACCGACCTCACGTACTACGACGAGGAGGAACTGGCCAGGCTCCCGGGTGACCAACTCGTCGTCGGCCCCCTGCCGTACATGGAGCGCGTGGCCCCGGGGGTGCGGATCGAGCCGGGCGACAACCGCTCGCGTTCCCGCGAGCCCGAATGCGGCCTGCCCGCGGCCGCGGCGGCCGGTAGCGTGCACATCGGCGGCCTCGCGATGCGCGGTCCCGCCGGCACGGTCGGCTGCTTCCCGGTCGAGGACGGGCATCTGCTCGTCCGCTTCCAAGCCGACGGCGGCGTCACCACCGTGGTCGGCGACGGGAGCTTCATGACCAACCAGCGCCTGGCCGAGGACGGCAACGCGGCGCTGGCGATCAACCTGCTCCAGACCGGGAAGAGCGTCGTGTGGCTGGCCCGCCCGGCCGACCCGCCCGCCGTGGACCTGCCGGGCGAGGGCGGCAAGTCGATCTACGACCTGATGCCGGAGAGCATCCGCTGGGCCATCTACATGGCGATCATCGCCGTGGCCGTCGCCGCGTTCTGGCGGGGCCGGCGGCTCGGGCCCGTGGTGACGGAGAAGCTGCCCGTCGTCGTCAGGGCGGCCGAGACCGTCGAGGGCCGCGGCCGGCTCTACCGGGCCAGGCGGGCCAGGGGCCGGGCGGCCGCGTCGCTGCGGGCGGGCACGATAGACCGGCTCGCGCCCAGGCTCGGGCTCGGGTCGGGCGCCGGGCAGCACGAGGTCGTCGCGGCCATCGCCGCCCGTACGGGACAGGACGCCCACCAGGTCGGCACCGCGCTCTACGGCCCGCCTCCGACCGACGACGCGGGGCTCGTCGCGCTGGCCGGATATCTGGACTTCATCGAAAGGCAGTTGAGTGAACTCTGAGGATGCATACCGGGTGACGGCCTCGGGCGACTCGGCCAGGGAGGCGCTGGGCGCGCTGCGTGCCGAGGTGTCCAAGGCCGTGGTCGGCCAGGACGCGGTGGTGACGGGGCTGGTCATCGGGCTGCTGTGCGGAGGGCACGTGCTGCTCGAAGGCGTGCCCGGCGTGGCCAAGACGCTGATGGTGCGGACGCTGTCGGCGGCGCTGTCCCTGGACTTCAAGCGGGTGCAGTTCACGCCCGACCTGATGCCGGGTGACGTGACGGGATCGCTGATCTACGACACGCGTACGGCGGAGTTCGAGTTCCGCGAGGGGCCGGTGTTCACGAACCTGCTGCTCGCCGACGAGATCAACCGCACCCCGCCGAAGACGCAGGCGGCACTCCTGGAGGCGATGGAGGAGCGCCAGGTCAGCGTGGAGGGCGCGGCCAGGCGTCTGCCCGACCCGTTCATGGTGTGCGCGACGCAGAACCCGGTCGAGTACGAGGGCACCTACCAGCTGCCCGAGGCCCAGCTGGACCGCTTCCTGGTCAAGCTGACGGTGCCGCTGCCGCCGCGCGAGCAGGAGATCTCGGTGCTGGAGCGGCACGCGCTCGGCTTCGACCCGCGTGACCTGTCGGAGGTCAAGGCCGTGGCCACGGCCGCCGACCTGGCGGCGGGGCGGGAGGCGGTGGCGCAGGTGCGGGTGGCCCCCGAGGTGCTCGGCTACGTCGTGGACGTGGCCCGCGCGACCAGGAGCTCCCCTTCGCTGCAGCTCGGCGTCTCGCCGCGTGGCGCCACGGCGCTGCTGGCCGCGGCGCGGGCGTGGGCGTGGCTGTCCGGGCGTCCTTACGTGACCCCCGACGACGTGAAGGCGCTGGCCAGGCCGGCGCTGCGGCACCGGGTGCAGCTGCGGCCCGAGGCGGAGCTGGAGGGGGCGACCGCCGACGGCCTGCTCGACGGCATCCTCGCCTCGGTCCCGGTCCCGCGCTGATGCCCGCGAACAAGCCGATGCCCGTGAGCGAGCCGATGCCCGCGAACAAGCTGATGCCCGTGAACGAGCCGATGCCCGTGAACGAGCCGATGCTCGCGAACGAGCTGACAGAGCGGGCAAGCCGACAGGGCGGGTGGAACCGATGGCGCTGACCGGACGTACCGGGCTGATCGCGCTGGCCGGGATCGTCGTGGTGCTGTTCGCGCCGCGCCCCGGTGCCGCGCTGGCCGGGGTGTGCCTGCTGCTGGCCTCGGGGATCGTGGTCGATCTGGCGTTCGCCGGGGCCGTGCGCCCGCTGCGGCTGCACCGTTCCGGCGAGACCCTGGTCCGGCTGGGCGGGCAGGCGACGGTGGAGCTGGTGGTCGAGAACCCGGGCAAGCGGCGCGTACGCGGCCTGCTCAGGGACGCGTGGCCGCCGTCGGCGGGCGCCGCTCCCCGGGAGGCCGAGCTGGACGTGCTGGGCGGCGAGCGCCGCAGGATCGTCGTGACGCTCACCCCGACCCGGCGGGGCGACCGCTCCTCCGTGGCGGTGACCGTGCGCTCCGTCGGGCCGCTGGGCCTGGCCGCGCGCCAGGGAAGCCACCAGGCCCCGTGGACGGTACGGGTGCTGCCGCCGTTCCTGTCGCGCAAGCACCTGCCGTCGAGGCTGGCCAGGCTGCGCGAGCTCGACGGGCAACATCCGGCGCTGGTACGCGGGCAGGGCACCGAGTTCGACTCGCTGCGCGAATACGTCGTGGGCGACGACGTGCGTTCCATCGACTGGCGGGCCACCGCGCGCCGCCACGACGTCGTCGTCCGCACCTGGCGGCCGGAACGCGACCGCCGCGTGCTGATCGTGCTGGACACCGGCCGCACCTCGGCGGGCCGGGTGGGCGACGCACCCGTCCCCATGGCCGGGACGGAGGCGAACACCGGCCTGCTCGCACCCCCTGCTTCCCGGCCCGCGCCCGGCTGGCCGCGCCTGGACTGGTCGATGGACGCGGCGCTGCTGCTGGCCGCGCTGGCCGCCAGGGCCGGCGACCAGGTCGACTTCCTCGCCTACGACCGCGCCGTGCGCGCCTGGGTGAGCGGCGCGTCCCGCACCGAGCTGCTGTCGATGCTGGTCAACGCGATGGCGCCGATCGAGGCGGAGCTGATCGAGGCGGACGCCCAGGGCATGGTGGCCTCGATCCTGTCGCGGGCCAAGCGGCGCTGCCTGGTCGTGCTGCTCACCGACCTCAACTCGGCGGCCATGGACGAGGGGCTCATGCCGGTGCTGGCGCAGCTGTCCTCGCGGCACCTGGTGCTGGTGGCCGGCGTGTCCGATCCGCGGGTGGCGGCCATGGCGGGCCGCAGGGGGTCGGTCGAGGAGGTGTACGACGCGGCGGCGGCCGAGCAGGCGCAGCTCGGGCGCAGGCGGATCACGGCCAGGCTGCGGCGGCACGGCGTGGAGGTCGTGGACGCGCCCCCGGAGGAGATCGCGCCGGCGCTGGCGGACGCGTACCTGGCGCTGAAGGCGGCCGGCCGCCTCTGAGCCGGCGTCCGCTGAGCCGGCGTCCGCTGAGCCGGCGTCCGCTGAGCCGGCGTCCGCGTCCTGTGTGCCGGCGCCGAGCCTTGGCGGCCGCTGTCCGTTTCTGGGGTTTCAGGCTGAGGGGGCGACGTCGGGGGCGCGTTCGATGTCGCCGGTCTCGTGCTGCCGCATCGCCCGCCGCCCGAAGACGATCACGTACGTGAGGAAGACCACCTCGGCGAGCACTCCGATGCCCACGCGCGCCCACGTGGGCAGCCCCGACGGGGTCACGAACGCCTCGATCAGCCCCGACACGAACAGCACCACGACGAGGCCCAGCGCCACGCTCATCACCGCCCGGCCGTTCTCCGCCAGCGCCTCGACGCGTCTGCGCGGGCCGGGGTCGATGACCGTCCAGCCGAGGCGCAGGCCCACGGCCGCGGCCAGGAACACGGCGGTCAGCTCCAGGAGCCCGTGCGGCAGGATCAGGCCGAAGAAGATGTCCAGCTTGTCCCTGGAGGCCATCAGCCCGCCGGAGACGGCCACGTTCGCCGCGTTGGAGTACAGCGCGAACGGGATCGGCAGCCCGAGCACCACCGCGTACATGATCATCTGCGCCGAGACCCAGGCGTTGTTGATCCAGACGCGGTTGGCGAACGAGGCGGCCGGATGCTCGGAGTAGTAGTCGGCGAAGTCCTCGTTGACCAGCCGGGTGATCTCGTCGGGGCTGGCGATCGTCGCCTGGACGTCGGGGTTGGCCGCCACCCACGCGCCCATCGCCCACGCGACCGCGAGGAAGGCCAGCGCGCTGCCCAGCCACCACCACCGCGCCCGGTAGGCCACCACGGGGAACGACACCGTGAAGAAGCGCGTCAGCTCCCGCCAGGCCGGAGTGTGCGCCCCGGTGACCGCGGACCTGGCCCTGGCCACCAGCGCGGACAGCCGCCCGACCACCATCGGGTCCTCGGCGGCGGAGCGGACGATGGACAGATGCGTGGACACCCGCTGGTAGAGCTCGACCAGCTCGTCCACCTCGTCGCCGGTCAGCGACGACCGGTTCTTGACCAGGTGGTCGAGCCGATCCCACACGGGGCGGTGTGCTGTGACGAACGCATCGATGTCCACCCGAACATTCTGGCCGCTCAATCACCAGGGCAGAGCCGTTAGGCTCCACATATGTCAGAGGTTGTGACCGGCGACGCGGTCGTCGTCGAGGTGCGGGTCGCCCAGATGCCCTCCCGCGCGCTGGCGATCATCATCGATCTGGCCACGCAGTTCGTCATCCTGGTCGCGATCAACGCGCTCTTAGGCGCGTTCGCGGGGGTCACCGACTTCGCCATGTACGCCGCCGTCATGATCCTGCTGACGGTGCTGGTCCTGATCGGCTATCCGGTGATCTTCGAGAGCCTGTCCAGGGGGCGCAGCCTCGGCAAGCTGGCGCTCGGGCTGCGGGTGGTCGGCGACGACGGCAGCCCCGTGCGCTTCCGCCAGGCGTTGTTCCGCGGGCTGGCGGGGGTGCTGGAATTCTGGGTGCTGGCCGGGGCGCCCGCGCTGATCGCGTCGCTGGTCTCGCAGCGGGGCAAGCGGCTCGGCGACGTGTTCGCGGGCACCATCGTGATCTCCGACCGGGCGCCACGCGAATCGGGCCAGGTCATCGCGATGCCGCCGCCACTGGCCGGCTGGGCCACCACGCTGGAGCTCTCCCAGTTGCCGGACGAGGCCGCGCAGGCCGCCAGGCAGTACCTGGCGCGATGGCATCAGCTCTCGCCGCGGGTCCAGCACGACATGGGGGTGCGGATCGCGACCCAGGTGGCGGCGTTCGTCTCGCCCGCCGCGCCGGCCGGGGTGCCGCCGCACGCGTACCTGAGCGCCGTGCTCGCCGAGCGCCGGCGCAGGGAGCAGGTGCGCTTCGCGCAGCGGATGGGGACCGTCCCGCCGCCCCAGAGCCTTGCCGGGCCTCCTCCGGGGCCGTACGGGCCTGCCGCGCCATCCGGGCCGGGGGCGTACCCGCCGCCCGGTCCGTACGCACCTCCGATGCCTTCGCCGCAGGGGCCGCCCGCCGGGTATCCCCCGCCGCCGCAGGCGTCGCCCGCACCCGCACCGGAGCCGCCGCAGGCGACTCCGGGCGGGTTCGCACCGCCTCAGTGAGCGCGGTCAGAGGGCGGACGAGCCGTCACCTCACCAGCCGCCGTGGCCACCACCGTGACCGCCGCCGGGGAACGACTCCTGCGTCTGGACGTTCAACCTGTCGGTACGAACGTGCCTGGCGCTGTCGGTGAGCCGGTCGTCGATCTTGATGACGTCGAGCCCCTCGTTGAAGTCGGCGCCGTAGATGTAACCGTTGTAGTAGTAGGCGGACCAGATGCCACCGCCGCTGCCGTCCGAGCGCGGACCGCGCTCGAAGTAGCCGATCTCCCTGGGCCGCGAGGCGTCGGTGAAGTCCCAGATCGACAGCCCGCCCATGTACCAGGCCTGCACCATGATGTCGCGGCCCTTGACCGGGATCAGCGAGCCGTTGTGCGCGACGCAGTTCTCGCTGTCGGCCTGGTACCGCGGGATCTTGAAGTAGCTCTTGAACACCAGCTTGCCGCGGACGATCTCGTAGATCGCGTCCGCGCCGCGGTTCGGCCCCGTCGCCTCGTTGCAGGTGGCCGCTCCGCCGCCGCCGAGCTCGTCGGTGAAGACGACCTTCCTGGCGTCGTTCGTGAACGTGGCCGAGTGCCAGAACGCGAAGTTCGGGTCCGTGGTCCTGGCCGTGACCCTCGGGTTCAGCCGGTCGCGGATGTCGAACAGCACGCCGTCACCCATGCACGCGCCCGCCGCGATGTCCTTCTCGGCGTAGACGGTGATGTCGTGGCAGCCGGTGGTCGGCACCAGCAGGCCCGGCTGGGTCTCGTTGCCGCCGTCGGGGAAGACGACCGGGGTGGAGGCCACCGCGGCCGCGGTCGGGTTCCTGAGCGGCACCTTGATGATCGAGATCTTGTCGTGCGGCGGCTGGCAGTCGGGGAAGTCCGCCTGCGGCAGGTACGACGAGACGTAGACGTAGACGTTCTTGTTCTGGTCGCGGCCCTTGCCCGGCACCAAGGTCAGGGTGTGGGAGCCGCAGTTGGTCTCGACGGACTTGATGTAGCGCGGGTTGGCCTTGTCGGAGACGTCGAAGATGCGGACGCCCTCCCACGACTCCTTGACCGTGGCGCTCTGCCCGGTGCTGCTGCACGAGTCGTTGTTGCGCGAGGAGTCGACGGCGGCGAACAGCAGGTCGCCGTAGACGCTGACGTCCATCTGGGAGCCGGGGCAGACGACCGAGCTGACGGCCCTGGCCCGCTTGGGGTTCCTGATGTCGTAGATCGAGAAGCCGCCGTAGTTGCCGACGTAGGCGTAGTCGCCCTGGAAGGCGATGTCGGTGTTGATGGTGGCGGCGATCGGGGCGGGCTTGGGGATGTTCAGCACGTGGGTCACGTTCGGGCTGGTGACCACGGCGTCGGGGGGCGGGATGTCGGCGGCCAGCGCGGGCATGCCCGCCAGCGCTAAGGCTGTGGCCGCCGCCGCCACGACGATGGAGCGGCGCAATGAGATCACTCGGGAGCCTCCTTGATCACATTCCTCGGGAACTCGGGAACCGGGGATGTCCGGGGGAACGCCTGAGCGGCGGGGGCTCCTCGCGGGCGCCCCCGCCGCCGGGGTCCGTCAGTGGTGGCCGTGGCCCCGTTCGGGGTACGACTCCTGCGTCTGCGCGTTGAGCGAGCGCATCTTGACGCCGTTGGCCTTGTTCGTCCGCCAGTCGTCGATCTTCAGCACATCGAGGCCCAGGTTGAAGTCGGAGCCGTAGATGTAGCCGTTGTAGTAGTACGCGGACCAGAAGCCGCCGCTGAGCGCCGGCGCGGTGTTGTCGGGGCCGCGCTCGAAGTAGGCGATCTCCCGCGGGTGGGCGGAGTCGGTGAAGTCGACCACCGAGATGCCGCCCTGATACCAGGCCTGCACCATGATGTCGCGGCCCTTGACCGGGATCAGCGAGCCGTTGTGCGCCACGCAGTTCTCGGTGTCGTCCTGGTGCCGCGGGATCTTGAAGTAGCCCCTGAACACGAACTGCCCGCGGACGAGGTCGTAGTAGGCGTTCGCGCCCTTGACGGGCCCGATGGCCTCGTTGCAGGTGGCCCTGGTGCCGCCGCCGAGCTCGTCGGTGAAGATGACCTTCGTGCCTTCGTTGTTGAACGTGGCCGAGTGCCAGAAGGCGAAGTTCGTCTCGTCGCGCACGGTGGCGGTGACCCTGGGCCGCGCCGGGTCGCGGATGTCGAGCAGGACGCCCTCACCCATGCAGGCGCCCGCGGCGATGCCCTTCTCCGGGTAGGCCGTGATGTCGTGGCAGCCCGTGGTGGCCGACTTGCCGTCGGGGTACTGGCCCGGCACGCCGGGGAAGCCGCCGTCGGGGAAGAGGTTCGGCGTGGCGATGACCGAGGCCGCGGCTGGGTCGCGCAGCGGGACCTTCACGATGGTGATCAGGTCGTGCGGCGGCTGGCAGTCCGGGTACGTGTCGCTCGGGCTGTAGGAGGAGATGTAGAGGTAGACGTTCTCCCGCCTGCGGTCCGGCACCAGCGTGTGCGTGTGCGAGCCGCAGTTCGTCTCGACCGCCTTGACATACCGCGGATTGGCCTTGTCGGAGACGTCGAAAATGCGGATGCCCTCCCACGATTCCTTGATCGTGGCGCTCTGCCCGGTGCTGCTGCACGAGTCGTTGTTGCGCGAGGAGTCGACGGACCCGAACAGCAGATCGCCGTACACCGACACGTCCATCTGGCCGCCGGGGCAGACCACGGAGCTGACCAGGGAGGTGCGCTTGGGGTTCTTGATGTCGTAGATCGAGAAGCCGTAGTAGTTGCCGACATAGGCGTAGTCGCCCTGGAAGGCCATGTCCGTGTGGATGTCGGCCAAGGCCTCTGGCTTCGGCACATTGGTGACGTGCTTGATGTTCGGGCTCATGACGATCTCGCCGGGAGCCGGGATGTCCGCAGCCTGCGCCGGCGCGATGACGCCGGACATCGCGGCGAGCGCCGCGAGCAGGATGAGAGCCCTGCGGGGGGTGAACACGCGGGAACCTCCGATAAAGGGGGCATAAATCTAGGTAATCCTCACCTTTCTTTGCTTCCGTGACCACCGTCCAACGTGTCAATTTTTGTCACGCTTCGCCCTCTTTTCTTCCGCGGCCTTATCACCTAGAGTGCGCATTCTGAACCGAGTCAGTCAGGAGGTTGAGTGCGCGCTGCGCTCATCGTGATCACGAGCCTGGTCGTCGTCCTCACCGGCTGCACCTCCAGTACGGCGCCCCAGGCTCCACGGGCCGACTCGACCGCCCCCGTGATCGCGCCGGGGCGTCCGGGCGAGCAGGCCAGGACGCTGTCACCGGGCGAGGCCGCCACCGCCGTACCCTCCGAGACGCCCAACGCGGCGGACGTGAAGTACGTCCAGGACATGATCGTGCACCACCGGCAGGCCATGGACATGGCCCTGCTCGCCCCCAACCGCGCCGAGTCCGCGAAGCTCAAGAGCCTGGCCGACCGGATCAAGGCCGCGCAGGGCCCGGAGATCCAGTTCATGACTTCGTGGCTGCGGGAGCAGGAGCAGAAGGTACCCGACCATCACGCGGCGCACGAAGGCATGCCAGGGATGGCCACGCCGGAGCAGATGGAGGCGCTGAAGGCGGCCACGGGCAAGGACTTCGACCAGCTGTTCCTGCAGCTCATGATCAATCACCACCTCGGGGCGATCAAGATGTCCGAGCAGGTGCTGGGCGGCGGGATCCACATCCGGATCGAGGAGCTGGCGAGCGACGTCAGCGTGACCCAGGCGGCGGAGATCCGGCGCATGCAGGAGCTGCAGCGGGCGCCGTGAAGCCCGTGAGCCTACAACGTTTTCGCAGGTCATAGCGGTTGGTCGTGCGTCACCCGCCCGCTATGGCAATACATCACTCTGAGTAGTTATACGATCGCGCTGCGTGCACGAGAGTGTGGGGCGTCAGTACCGAACCGCCCCCGAGGAGGCATCGTGCCATCCCTGAGCACCGCACTCGCCCGCGCCCTGATCGTCACCGCCGCCGCCGCGGCCCTGGCCGGCGTCACCGCCCTGCCCGCCGCGCC
Source organism: Nonomuraea fuscirosea (assembly GCF_035917475.1). Classification (NCBI taxonomy): domain Bacteria; kingdom Bacillati; phylum Actinomycetota; class Actinomycetes; order Streptosporangiales; family Streptosporangiaceae; genus Nonomuraea; species Nonomuraea fuscirosea. The sequence continues at coordinate 8,864,193 of NZ_CP109074.1, forward strand.
GCCCGCCGTCGCCGCCCAGCTCCCGCCGGGCGTGATCCAGCTCGGCGACGGCGAGCCGTGCCCGCCCGGCACGCTGTGCCTCTACCGCGACTACGGCTTCTCCGGCCCGGCGTACGGCATCGGCGCGGGCTACGTCGTCGACCTGCACTGGCTGCCCATGTACGGGTCCGGCGGCCCCACCGCCGCCGACAACGTCTCGTCCTGGGCCAACCGCACGGCGGGCGTCGCCCTGCTGGTCGACGAGCAGGGCGGCCGCTCCCGCCCGCTCTTCCCCGGCCAGCACCTGGAGGAGCCGCTTCCGCTGAACGACACCGTCGACCGGGTCGTCTGGTAGAGGTCGCCCGGGAGAAGCCCGCGAGGCGTCCGCGGCAGCCCCCTGCCGCGGGCGCCCGCGCTCAGAACAGGTCGCCCTCACCTGCGCGGGAGAAGGCCGGCGCGGACGATCGCGTTCACGATCCGACGCGCCAGGAGTGCAGGTAGTCTTCCTGCTCGGGGTTGAGCACGTCGATGCCGATGCCGGCCGCGGCCAGCTTGAGCCTGGCCACCTCGTGGTCGATCTCTTCAGGAACGTCGTACACCCCCGGCGCCAGGCCGGCCCGCTCACCGGCCAGCCAGGCCACGGCCAGCGCCTGGGCGGAGAACGACATGTCCATGACGGCCGCCGGATGCCCCTCGGCGGCGGTGAGGTTGACCAGGCGGCCCTCGGCGAGCAGCAGCAGGCGGCGGCCGTCGGGCATGACGTACTCGTCGGTGTTGGGCCGGACCCCGCGGTGCACCTCGGAGGCCAGCTCGTCCAGCGCCCGCACGTCGATCTCCACGTCGAAGTGCCCCGCGTTGGCCAGGATCGCGCCGTCCTTCATCGCCGCCAGGTGCTCGGCCCTGATCACGTCGCGGTTGCCCGTCACGGTGACGAACAGGTCGCCGAGCAGCACGGCCTGCGCCATCGGCCGCACCTCGTAGCCCTGCAGGGTGGCGTCGAGCGCCTTGACCGCGTCGATCTCGGTCACGATCACCCGGGCGCCGAAGCCCTTCGCCCGCTCGGCCACCCCGCGCCCGCAGAACCCGAACCCGGCCACCACCACGGTCCGGCCCGCCAGCATGGTGTTGGTGGCCCGCATGATGCCGTCCAGCGTGGACTGGCCGGTGCCGTACCGGTTGTCGAACATGCGCTTGGTTCGGGTGTCGTTCACGGCCACCACGGGGAACCGCAGCGCGTCCTCGGCCGCCATCTGCCGCAGCCGGATGATCCCGGTGGTGGTCTCCTCGCAGCCGCCGCTCACGCCGTCGAGCAGGTCGGTCCGCTCGGTGTGCAGGATGTTGACCAGGTCACAGCCGTCGTCCAGCACGAGGTCGGGCGCGAGATCGAGCGCCTGGTGGATGTGCCGGTAGTAGGCGGCCCGATCCACCCCGGCCCGCGCGTGCACCGCGATCCCGTAGCCGCGCAACGCCTCGGCGACGTCGTCCTGCGTGGACAGCGGGTTGGACGCGGCCAGCGCGATCTGCGCGCCGCCCGCCTTCAGCGCCCCCATCAGCACGGCCGTCTCGGCGGTGACGTGCAGGCAGGCAGCGATCTTCAGCCCGTCCAGCGGGCGTTCGAGGGAGAACCGCTCACCGATCGCGGTCAACACCGGCATCGACCGGGCAGCCCAGGAGATCTGCCGTTCACCGCTCGCACTGAGATCCATGGCCAGCCCCCACCGAAGAACACGGCCAAGATTACGCGTCGTCACGGCGCCCGGCCCGTGAGCCTTCACGACCGGCCATGACGGACGGAGGTGGCGTCGGCGCGTGCGGGTAACCTGGCCCGCCGTAAAAGATGAAAAAACGGATGGCTCCGAGAGACGAGCTCCCGGAGCCACTCTGAGGAAGATCTAGTACCGGTAGTGGTCGGACTTGTACGGGCCCTCGATATGGACGCCGATGTAGGAGGCCTGCTCCTTGGTCAGCTCGGTGAGCTTCACGCCCAGCGCGTCGAGGTGCAGCCGGGCCACCTTCTCGTCCAGGTGCTTGGGCAGCGTGTAGACGCCGATCGGGTATTCGGCCGTCTTCGTGAACAGCTCGATCTGCGCGATCACCTGGTTGGTGAACGAGTTGGACATGACGAAGCTGGGGTGGCCGGTCGCGCAGCCCAGGTTCATCAGGCGGCCCTCGGCCAGCACGATGATCGAGTGGCCGTCGGCGAAGACCCACTCGTCGACCTGCGGCTTGATCGTGTTCCTGACGATGCCGGGCAGCTTGGCCAGGCCGGCCATGTCGATCTCGTTGTCGAAGTGGCCGATGTTGGAGACGATCGCCTGGTGCTTCATCTGCGCCATGTGCGCGGCGGTGATGATGTTGAAGTTGCCGGTGCAGGTGACGAAGATGTCGGCGATGCCGACGACCTCCTCCAGCGTGGTCACCTGGAAGCCGTCCATGGCCGCCTGGAGCGCGCAGATGGGGTCGATCTCGGTGACGATGACCCGGGCGCCCTGGCCGCGCAGCGCGTCGGCACAGCCCTTGCCGACGTCGCCGTAGCCGCAGATCACCGCGACCTTGCCGCCGATCAGCACGTCGGTGGCGCGGTTGAGGCCGTCGATGACGGAGTGGCGGCAGCCGTACTTGTTGTCGAACTTCGACTTGGTGACCGAGTCGTTGACGTTGATCGCCGGGAAGAGGAGCTGGCCGTTCTTGTGCATCTCGTAGAGACGGTGCACGCCGGTCGTGGTCTCCTCGGTGACGCCCTTGATGCTCTCGGCGATCCGGGTCCACCGCTTGTCGGCGCCGACCGTGCGGGTGAGCAGGTCGATGATGACGTGCCACTCCTCCGGGTCGTCGGCGGTGGCGGGCGGCACGGCGCCGGCCTTCTCGTACTCGGCGCCCTTGTGCACCAGCAGCGTGGCGTCGCCGCCGTCGTCGAGGATCATGTTGGGGGCGTCGCCGTCAGGCCAGGTCAGCGCCTGCTCGGTGCACCACCAGTACTCCTCCAGCGTCTCGCCCTTCCAGGCGAAGACCGGCACGCCGCGCGGGTCGTCCACGGTGCCGTCGGGGCCGACCACCACGGCGGCGGCGGCGTGGTCCTGGGTGGAGAAGATGTTGCAGCTCACCCAGCGCACCTCGGCGCCGAGCGCCACCAGCGTCTCGATGAGGACGGCGGTCTGGATGGTCATGTGCAGGGAGCCCATGATCTTCGCGCCGCGGAGGGGCTGGGAGGCCGCGAATTCCTTGCGGACCGCCATGAGGCCGGGCATCTCGTGCTCGGCGAGCCGGATCTCCTTGCGGCCGAAGTCGGCAAGTGAAAGGTCGGCGACCTTGAAGTCCATCGGGTTTCCCCTCGCGTCACTGATGTTGTCGCGACGAGTTTAGGCGGCCCTCGTACGCGGTCGCACCCCAGGTGGCTGGAATCTGACGTAAGAATGTAAGAATGCGCATCACGGAAGCGGCCAAGCGACTCGGCATGTCCCCGCGAATGCTCCGATACCGGGAGGCTCTCGGCCTGCTGCCTCCTGTGCGGGAGCAGGGGGCTCATCGCCGGTTCGGGCCGGACGAGCTGTCCGCGGTGGCCCAGGGCGTGGAGCTGGAGAAACGGTTCGACGTCTCGCCGGCCGAGCTGGCGTTCGCGCTGCGGGTGCTGAGCGACCCGGCGGTGGCGGCGGCCGTACGCGACCTGGGGGTGCGCATCGGGCGCATCCAGGTGCCCCGCAGGGCGCTCGACTTCGAGAAGGAGAAGGCCCTGCGCCTGCTCCGCCACCGCTGAGCAGAGCCCTGCGCCTGGCCGGCCGCCGCCCGAGCAGAGCCCCGGCACCGCTGAGCAGACCTCGCGCCGCGCGGAGATCTGCTCAGCGCGAGGTGGTCAGGCGGCGGCGAGGTGGTCAGGCGGAGGTGGAGGCGTTGCCGGAGCGCAGGCGGTCGAGGTCGGGCTCCAGGTAGATCACCCGGGCGATCGGCACGGCGTCCCTGATGCGGCGCTCCGCCTCGTCGATGCCGTGGGCGACCTCCGCCGCCGTGTCGTTGTGCTCGACCGCGATCTTGGCCGCCACCAGCAGCTCGTCGGGCCCCAGGTGCAGCGTGCGCATGTGGATGACCCGCGCCACCTCGGGCGCGCCCTCCAGGGCGGTCCTGATGCGGCTCTCCATCTCCGGCGCGGCGCCCTCGCCGACGAGCAGCGACTTCATCTCGACGGCCAGCACGATCGCGATCACGGCCAGCAGCACGCCGATCATCAGGGTGCCGACGCCGTCCCAGCGGCCGTCGCCGGTGATGACCGCCATCGCCACGCCGAACAGCGCGAAGACCAGACCGAGCAGCGCGCCGAGGTCCTCCAGCACGATGACGGGCAGTTCGGGCGACTTGGAGCGGCGGATGAACGAGACCCAGGACTGCTTGCCGCGCACGGTGTTCGATTCCTTGATCGCCGTACGGAACGAGAATCCCTCGGCGATGATCGCGAAGGTCAGCACGCCGAACGCCCAGGCCGGCGCCTCCACCGGATGCGGATCGGAGAGCTTGTGCACGCCCTCGTAAATCGAGAACGCGGCGCCGATCGTGAACAGCACGACGGCCACCACGAAGGCGTAGAAGTAACGCTCGCGCCCATATCCGAACGGATGCTCCTTGGTGCTGGCCCTGGCCGCTCTCTTGCCGCCCACCAGCAGCAACACCTGGTTGCCCGAGTCGGCGACCGAGTGAATGCCCTCCGCCAGCATCGAGGACGATCCGGTGAAGGCCGCGGCCACGAACTTGGCCACGGCAATGGCCAAGTTCGCGGACAATGCCGCAATGATCGCTTTGGTTCCGCCGCTCGCGCTCACCGATCTGCTCCACTCATAAAGATCAACTGCAAAGGCCTGTGGAAGGGGATCCTATTGCGAAATTCTGGCCTTCAGTTCAGTGATCGCCGACACAGAGGTGGGATCGATGGCATAACCCAGTGCCAGATAGGTGCTGGCGTAGTCGCCGAGCCCGATGAGCGTGGCCATCCGCTCCAGCGGATGCACGCCCTCGGCCATGAGCTCGCTGACCGGCACCCCGCGCTCGCGGGCCAGCCTGAGCGACGCCTCGCGCCGCCGCGTCACCTGGGGGTGCTCCTCGACGTCACGCAGGATCACGAGCCGCAGCGAGCGTCCTGAGACGTCGGCGAAGATGTCGCGCTCGGCCACCGGCCCGTCGAGGGCCGCGACCTGGAGGTGACCGGCCTCGGGCAGCTCGCCGTGCATGGCGGGATATTTCGCGTTAGCGTGCAGCTGGCCGGCCAGCCGGTGCGCCGCGACGGCCGTGGACGGCGAGGAGCCCCAGATCATCGGTAGGGACTCGGCCAGGTCCATCGCCAGCGACTTGCCCGGGTTGATGAACGACTCGCTGGCCGGCCGGCACCGGTTCGCCATGTCCTCCAGCGTCGCGGCCACCCGCTCGAACAGATCCGGCTCCGCCGTCACCAGCCGCAGCTCGGCGGCGGCCACGATCAGCGGAATCGCCAGCAGCCACAGGTTGGCCCTGGACTGCCCGCTGACCGGCACCGGGACGTAGACGGCCGACGCCTGGGTGGCGACGGCCTCCAGCGGCGATCCGGGGGCGCCCACGCCGAGCAGCGTGCAGCCGCGCCGCACAGCCTGGGTGGCGACGGACAGCGTCTCCTCGGTGTCGCCCGAGCCGGAGACGGCGATGACCAGGTCGGTGGCGCCCACCCAGCCGGGGAGCTGGTAGGAGCGCACGGTCACGATCGGCAGCGGGGCGCCGTTGCCGGCCACCGCCGCCAGCATGTCGCCGGCGATGCCCGAGCCGCCCATGCCGGCGACCACGATGGCGCGGGGACGCCCCTGGCCGGCCAGGCGGTCCACCCGGGCCTCGATCGCGTTGCGATAGCCGGTGCGTACGTGGGCCGCCGCGCCGGCCACCGCCGGCAGCATGCCCGAGGGATCGCCCTCACTGAGATGACGCTGGTCGTCGAGCCGCTCCGGCTCCCAGGTCACGGCTTCCTGGCCTCGTCGACGAGCAGAACCGGGATGTCATCCCTGACCGGATAGATCAGCCCGCATCCGGTGCAGGCCAGCTCTTCCGCCTCGGTCTCGGCACGCAGCGGAGCCTTGCACGCCGGACAGGCCAGGATCTCCAGCAGCCAGTCGTCGATCTTCACTCTGACACCTTTCCCACAATGGCGAGGACCTCGTCCCTGATCGCCGTCATCTTCGTCTCGTCGGCCGCCTCGGCGTTCAGCCTGAGCAGCGGCTCGGTGTTGGAGGCACGCAGGTTGAACCACCAGCCGGACCCGGTCACGGTCAGCCCGTCGAGCTCGTCGAACTCCCCGCGCCCGGCGAACTCCTCGCGCACCCGCCGCAGCGCCTCGGCCTGGTCGGACACCGCGCTGTTGACCTCGCCCGAGGCGTGGTAGCGCGAGTAGGCCCCGACCACCTGCGACAGCGGGCTGTCCTGCTCGCCCAGCGCGGCCAGCACGTGCATCGCGGCCAGCAGGCCGGAGTCGGCGAACCAGAAGTCCCTGAAGTAGTAGTGGGCGGAGTGCTCGCCGCCGAAGACGGCGCCGGCGCGCGCCATCTCGGCCTTGATGAACGAGTGCCCGACCCGCGTGCGCACCGGGACGCCGCCGTGCTCGCGGACGATCTCCGGCACGCCAAGCGACGTGATCAGATTGTGAATGATCGTCGCCCCGGGATGCTTGGCCAGCTCGCGCGCCGCCACCAGCGCCGTGACCGCCGAGGGCGAGACCGACTCGCCGCGCTCGTCGATCACCCAGCACCGGTCGGCGTCGCCGTCGAAGGCGAGCCCCAGGTCGGCGCCGCGCTCGACCACCGCGCGCTGCAGATCCACCAGGTTCTGCGGCTCCAGCGGGTTGGCCTCGTGGTTGGGGAAGTTCCCGTCGAGCTCGAAGTAGAGCGGGGTCAGCTCGATCGGCAGCCCGTCGAACACGGCCGGCACGGTGTGGCCGCCCATCCCGTTGCCCGCGTCGACGACGACCTTCAGCGGCCGGATGCCCCGCAGGTCGACCAGCGTGCGCAGATGGTCGGCGTAGCCGGTCAGCAGGTCTTTGCCGATCACCGAGCCGCCCGGCGCGAACGTGGCCCCGAGCAGCTCGGCCGCCCGGTCGCGGATCTCGGTCAGCCCCGTGTCGCCGCCGATCGGCACCGCGCCCGAACGGCACATCTTCATGCCGTTGTAGCGGGCCGGGTTGTGGCTGGCGGTGAACATCACGCCGGGCAGCCCGAGGCTGCCGCTGGCGTAGTAGAGCAGGTCGGTCGAGCCCAGCCCGGCGTGCACGACGTCGGCGCCGCGCGAACGGGCCCCGCGGATGAACGCCTCGGCCAGCGGGGGTGACGACTCGCGCATGTCGTGCGCGACCACGACCGATCCGGCGCCGGTCACCTCGACGAACGCCGCGCCCACGGCCTCGGCGGCCGGCTCGTCCAGCTCGTCGGGCACCACTCCGCGAACGTCGTACGCTTTGAAGATCTTGGCGAGGTCGCCCACTCTCCAGCTCCGCCCTAGGTCGGTTCCGCCTTACACAGGGAGCCTACCGGTCGCGGTGCTGCTGGGCCGATCTCAGAACGCGCAGATGCCCGCGACGGCCGACCTCGACGCCCTGACCGACCGGCTCACCACCGCCGGACGGCGTCGGCCGCGCGGCCTCTCTGACCGCGTTGGCCAGCGCCTCTAGATCGTCGGAGCTGGGCGAGGCGCCGTCCGTCGGCAGCCGAACCACCTCCCAGCCGCGGGGAGCGGTCAGCCGCTCGGCATGTTCGGCGCACAGGTCATAACAATGTGGCTCCGCGTACGTCGCCAGGGGGCCCAGAACAGCGGTCGAGTCGGCGTACACGTACGTGAGCGTGAAGACGGCAGGCTGGCTGCAGGCGGTGCGGGAACAGCGGCGGACGGGGCTCACGGAGGGACCGTATCTGGTAAGAGTGCGAGGCGCCACTACCTGAGCGCTCTTAACGAGCGTGTCGCCACAATTCGGACACCTGTCGCAGGTTTTCCACCCACATGCCCCGCAGAAATCGCCCCTTCCCCCGCACTTCCCTCCCCGGCTTCCCCACCTGCCCTCATGGCCAACCCCTCCTGCCTCCCCTTCCTTCACCAAAAGTGCCTGGGTCCGCCGCGAGCGGAACCCGTACGCGCTCCGGGTGCGCGGGGGACGCGCCCCGTACACTGGCTGGCGTGACACAGAAGCGCGGGCCCAGACGGCGCGATCGCCATGGTCGCGGCCTGCGCGGCCCGCTCGCTCCCTCCCATGTCCCCATCGCGAAGTCGCGCAGCGAACGCTTCGACGACCTGGTGCTCGACGCGGTCGACCGGCTCCGGCCGCGCTGGGAGAAACAGCTGTCGGCGGTGGAGTTCGCGGTGGAGGAGGTGCCGCCGCTGAGCGAGCTGGGCGACGGGCCCCGGCTGGGCTCCGATCCGATCCCGTTCGGCCGGGCCGACGCCGCCGCCGGGCAGTCGCCCGCGTCCGTGGTCATCTACCGGCGGCCGCTGGAGGCCAGGGCGCGCGACCGCGACACGCTGGGGGCGATGGTGCACGACACGGTGGTGGAGCAGGTCGCCACGCTGCTGGGCCTGTCCCCCGAGACGGTCGACCCGGGCTACGACGACCGCCGCTGAACGTCCGGCGCTCACCGCCGCTGAACGGCTGATGCTCAAAGAGCGCCGCGTGACCGGCTGATACTCAAGGAGCGCCACGTGACCGGCCGGAGCCCGGGCGCTCAGGGGAGCACCACGCGGGGTGTGTCCGTCAGGGGCGGGAGCATGGTCCACATCCGCGCGGGAGCCAGCGGCTGCGCCGTGAGCAGCAGGCCTGTCCTCAGGCGTTCGCGCACCACCCGCCCGCCGTAGACCTCTCCCGACACCGGCGTGACCACGACCGCGAAGTCGCCCTTGGCCTTGAGCCGCACCGCCCGCGTCCGCCCCGCCGCCACCTCCACGTCGAACGGCTCCTGCTCCGCCCCCTCGCCCGCCACCACCTGCACCCGCACCGCGCCGGGCCCGCCGACGGCGGTGAGCAGGAGTTCCGAGCCGGCGGCGTTGCGGGCCACGGCGCTGCCCAGGTCCAGGGACGGCGTCCCGGCCGTGAAGGCGACGTCCGAGCGGCCGCCGGTGCCGGTGATCACCAGCCCGGCCACGACCGGCGCGGACGAGGTCAGCAGGAGGGCGGAGGCGGAGCCGGCGATGCCGGTGGTGACGTCGAGGGCGACCACGCCGCCGGCCGGCACGTCCAGCGACTCCTTGCCGCGCATCGCGAACTCGGCGTCCTCGCTCACCGCCCTGATCTGCACCGTAGCGTCGCCTTCGCCGGGCGCGGCGACGAGCAGGCGGCGCGGGCCGCCGCCGCCGGGGATGCCGGGCACGACCACGCGCGTGGCCGGCGGCGCGGCCGGCGGGAGCCAGTCCACGCCGCCCGTCTCCAGCATGGCCCTCGCGGCGACGGCCACGCGGCCGAAGACGGTGGTGACGCTCAGGGCCATGATGTCGGCGGACGGGGCCAGCGTCCTGAGGTCGATCTCCCTGTGCTCCCCCGGCGCGATCTCCAGCCCGGTGCCCGCGTCACCCGAGATCGGGCCCTCCGCCGCGTAGACCTGCACGTCCGCCAGCGCGGGCGTCTTGTCGGCGTTCGTGAGGTGCAGGCGGACGTCGGCGTTCGCGGGACCGGGGCCGACCAGCCAGGTGGCGGCGGACGGCTCCGTGCAGCGGACGCCCGCCAGGCCGCGCCCCGCGCCCTTGGTGACGCGGGTGAGGTAGCCGGCCTCCAGGCCGGCGGGTCCCTTGGTCACGAACGGCTTCGCGTCCTCCATGGTCTCGCCGTTGACCGTTCCGGGCAGGTAGACGCCGACCCGCTGGCCCTTCGCCCCCGGGCAGACCGCGGTGACCGACTCCACGGGCACCTTCCTCGGGGCCGAGGGCCGGGGCGGGAGCGGGGCGGGCGTGGTGACGTACGCGACGCCGTACAGAGCGGTCAGGAAAACGACGACCAGCACCAGCAGCCCTGACCGGTGCTCGACGAAGGCTCTCATCGCGCCGCCTCCGGCTCTCCGGGCCCTTGCGCGCCCGCCGGCGTCCCGGGACATCACGCGCCCGCCAGCGCCATGCCCGCGGGCTCCGCCGCCTCCTGCCGCTGCCGTCCTGGGGACGCCAGCAGCACCACCACCAGCAGGAACGCCCCCTGCGCCCACAGCAGCGGCACGTGCAGGACGCTCACCGGCTGGGCGGGCACGCGGGTGACCGGCTCGGCCAGCCGCCACAGGCCGCCCGACTCCGACAGGCTCAGGCGCTGCAGCGACGGCTGCGAGTCGAGCGTCCTGGCCAGCTCGAAGGAGACCGGCGGCGCCAGCGCCACCATCCCGATGCCCTGCTGGGCCAGCGTGGCCGCGTCGCCGCCGCGGCCGCCGACCAGCCCCTCCGCCGCCGCGCCCACCCGGGCGCGAGTCCTCTGATCGGCCGGCAGCTCCGCCTCGCCGATCAGCGGGATGCGCCCGTGCAGCACCGTGAACCCGGAGCCCTTGATCACCAGGGTCCGTTCCCCCTGCGTGGTACGGGCGGTGGCGAGGGCCGGCATCACGTCGGGCGTGTCGCCGCGCAGCGGCCCGCGTACCCCTTCCACCATCCAGTAGCCGGCGGCCAGCAGCGGCGTGCTGAACGCCACCGCCACCACCGCCGTCGCCCCCAGCCGCCGCAGCCCGCCGCCCGCGCGCAGCTCGGTCAGGCGGTGGGCGGTCAGCCCGACCAGCACCACCAGCCCCGCGCCCGCGATCGCCAGCGGCACCCCGGGCCAGGCCCGCGCGCCGTCGACGGTGATCCGGCTGACCAGGACGCCCGCCAGCACGCCGTAGAGCGCGACGCCCCAGCCGACGGCGACGATCGTGCGCTGGCGGCGCATGAGCAGCGCGGCCAGCGCCGCCGCCACCAGCCCCGCGCTCACCCAGAACGGCGGCAGTCCCGGCCCTCCCGGGCTGATCGCCAGCAGGGCCTCGGCGGACAACGACGGGTCCACCAGGGCCGGATCGTGCAGGCCGGCCTCAAGGAGCAGCCGTCCTGGGTCGCCCAGCAGGTCCACCAGCCAGGGCAGCAGGAGCAGCGGCGGCACCGCGAGCGCGATGCCCATCGACCCGGCGACCCCGCCGCGCACGCCACCCTTGTCCGCCCCGCCGCGCACGCCATCCCTGTCCGCCCCGCCGCGCACACCATCGCGCACGCCACCCCTGCCCGCGCCGCGCACACCGTCCCGCATGTCACTTCGGCCGGCGGATCGCGGCCGGTGGCGGGCGCCGCCGGAGGCGAGCACGCCGAGGACCGCGAAGAGCGGGTAGACGAGCGGCACGAACGCCGTCCCGACGGCCAGCAGCAGGCCGAGCCCCCACGCGGCCCTCCTGGACGGCCGGGGCTCGCCGGACAGCAGCCGGGCGCAGAGCCAGGCGTACACGGGCACGAGGACGAACACCACCGCCGTCCCCACCCGCCCCGCCGCGATGGCCCCGGTGCCGACGGGCAGCAGCGCGTACGTCCCCGCCGCCCAGGCCCTGGCCGGCACGGCCGGGACGATGTGCCGCGTGGCCAGGTACGCCGTGGCCCCCGCCAACGGCACCGAGCCCAGCAGCAGCACCGACACCGCCACCCAGGTCTTGCCGAGCGCGAGCGTGGACAGGGCGGCCAGCACGGCCACGTACGGCGGCGCCCAGGCGGCGGAGCCGAGCCCGACGTCGTGGTACCCCTCGGTGTAGAAGGCCCACAGGTCGCTCGCGCCGCCGGTCACCGGCACCAGGGCGCCGCCGCCGAGCCGGTCGCCGCCGAGGAGCGAGCGTTCGGCGATCAGCGAGACGACGGTCAGCGCGAACATGAGGATGACGCCGGGGCGGCCGATGAAGCGCTGGAAGGCGCCGGCGCCGGGCGGCGGGACCACGTCCGGCTCCTCGCCGGGGGAGCCGGGAGCGGTCGTGGAGTGGTGGTGCCGCCCGGCGGAGTCGACGGGCGCCTCGCCGGCCAGGAAGCTCTGCACCATGTCGGTGAGGCGCCGGTAGGCCGCACCCCGAGGGGTCATAAGCCGCTTTATGCGTATATATCCCCTCTTGCGGCCGTGACGGCGGGCCCGGCGCGCCCGCAGCAGCCGGAACGGATGCACCAGGATCGAGCAGATCGCCACGACCTCGTCCAGCGCGTTCGCCGGCTGTTTGCTCACGATGAACAGCAGCGTGCGCACGATCGAGCTGATCACGTTCCGCAGCAGCGCCCACAGCATCGCGCGGAACGGCAGGTTCGCCATGACCACGAAGATCGCGTTGCGCCGGTCGAGACGGCGCGGATGGTCACCGCTGACCGTGATCCGCCGCCGCCTGCGGGCCGCCGCCTCGGCGTGCCAGGCCACCGCGGACGTCACGATCAGCACCCTGTGCCCGGCGTTGCGCACCCGCCAGCACAGGTCGAGGTCGTCACGGAAGATCGGGAAGAACGGGTCGAGGCCGCCGGCCTGCTCCCACACGTCGCGCCTGATCAGCATCCCCGCCGTGGACACCGACAGCACCTCGCGGGTGCCGTCGTGCTGCCCCTGGTCGAACTCGCGCGGCTCCAGCCCCGTGTCCCTGCGTCCCGTACGGCCCACGGTGACGCCGATCTCCAGCAGCCGCCTGCGGTCGAGCCAGTCGCGTAACTTCGGGCCGAGGACGGCCGCCTTGGGATCCTGCTCGGCCGCGCTCAGCAGCAGCTCCAGCGCCCGCCTGTCGGGGGCGCAGTCGTCGTGCAGCAGCCAGATCCATTCGTCCCGCCCGGCGGACGGGAGCTTGTCCAGCACCGCGGTGACCGACTCGCCGAAACCGGTGGAGCGGGGCAGGGAGATCACGCTGCCGCGTCCGAGCGTCTGGGCCAGCAGGTCGGCCGAGCCGTCCTTGCTGCCGTTGTCGACGCCCGCCACGCGGTCCGGTCGGCGGCTCTGGTTGATCAGGGCGCGCATCGTCTCCCCGAGCCAGCGCGCGCCGTCATGGGCGACGACGATCACGGTGACGTAGGGACGTGCCATGGGTGGGTGACTCCTGGGGGGATGATCAGGCGGCCCCACCATACAGGTGCGACGCCGTCAGGAGATGCGAAAAGGGTCACACGGCGGACCGCGTGACCCCTTCCCCCCTATATAACGATAAGAAACCGCAGGTCGGACTGCCGTCCGCGACCCACGCCGCAGCGGCGGCCCGCACCGGATCTCTCATTCGACCTAAACGGCCTGACGCTTGATCCGTCTGCGCTCCCGCTCGGACAGCCCACCCCAGATGCCGAACCGCTCATCGTGCTCGAGTGCGTATTCCAGGCACTCGGCACGGACCTCGCACGATCGGCAGACCTTCTTGGCCTCTCGGGTGGAGCCGCCTTTCTCCGGGAAGAACGCCTCCGGATCAGTCTGCGCGCACAACGCGCGCTCCTGCCAGCCGAGTTCTTCAGCGTCAAGCTGATCCTGTGCGATGACCGGATCGGTCACTGCACACCTCCCTGCCGCCCGCCCGCAATGGAGCCCCCCATGGACGCCTTCCTTATTACCCACCCACAGGAAGGCGTAACAACATGGTTGTAATTACACGCGTGTGCCGTGCGTGACGTCAAGCGGCATGCAGCTATCCGGGGAAAGACCAGATCTCGCCCCGGTGTGCTCGGCATGTGATGTTCGCACCGGGCCGGCGCCTTGCACGCATGGCGTCGGCCTGGCTCGTTCAACGCTGTCTGCGGTCGGAACCGTACCAGGGCGGGAAACACGCCCGCCCATGGCCCACCTTCTCTCTAGCAGTCCATTGCCGGTCCGTTACCTTCGGGGCTCATTGGGGGTGTATATGGCCGTCGGGTCGATCGGGTCGTCCCCGGGACGGCGCTGGTCGCCGCCGAAGGCGTTGCCGAACGACGTCGGGTCGAGCCGCATCGTGGACTCGGCCTGGTCCGGCCATCCCGGCTGGGCGGCGGCCTGCGGAGCCTGGTGGGTGGGCCGGTACTGGCCCTGCTGCGGCTCGTAGCCGCCGTACTGCTCCTGGACCTGCCGCTCGAGCTCCTGCCGCGGGTGGCCGAACGGGTCGCCGCCCTGCCCGCCGCCGTAGTCGGGCACGCGCAGCTCCGGCTGGGTGCCCGCGTTCGGCTGGCCGGCGTTGGACTGGTACGTCTCCGCCTGGTGGTAGGCGTCCATGAGCTGCTGCGAGCGCGGGTCGACCGGCGGGTCGGGCTCCTGGTAGGCGGGCGGGGTGGCGAACTCGGCGCCGGAGTAGCCGGTGAACGGCTGGCCGCCCTGCTGTTGCTGCTGCTGGTCGAACGCGCTCTGGCCGAAGTACGACTGCTGCTGCGGCTCAGCCGGCGGGAACGGGGCGTTGGGGGCGGTCTCGCTCGGCGTGTACGCGGCGTCGGCCGGGGGCGCGAACGGGTTCGCCTGCTGCTGCTCGGCCGGCGGCGCGAAGGAGGCGGCCTGGTCGTTCGCCGGGGGCGCGTACGGGTTCGGGCTCGACTGGCCGTAGACGTTCGGCTGGCTGTCGGCCGGGACGTACGGGGCCGGGGTGTACTCGCCGGCCGGCGGCGTGCTGTAGTCCTGGGCCGCCGGGGCCGTGTCCACGGAGCTGTAGCCCTGGCCGAACCCCTGCGGCGGGAAGGACGGCTCGGGCTGCTGCTGGTCCGCGGGCGCGGCCGGCAGCGCGCCCCTGATCTGCGGGTACGGCTGCTGCGGGTTGGTCGCCTGGGGCTCGGGCTGCCCGCCGAAGCTGGGCGGCTGCTGGCCGTATCCGGGCGTCGAGGGGGGCTGCTGGCCGTATCCGGCGGCCGCCTGGTCGTACCCGGGGGCGGACGGCGGCTGCTGGTCGTACGCGGGGGCCGAGAGCGGCTGTGGCGCGTAACCGGGGGTTGAGTGGGGCTGCTGCGCGTAGCCGGGCGTGGAGGGCGGCTGCTGGCCGTAGCCGGGCTGCCGGCCCGACATCGGCTGCTGGCCGTACTGCTGCTGATCCTGCGGGCCGCCGAAACCGGGCTGACCGCCGGGACCCTGACCGGGACCACCAGGACCCTGCTGGCCGGGGCCTCCGGGGCCCTGCTGGCCGGGACCGCCAGGGGCCTGCTCCTGGCCGAACCCAGGCTGGCCGGGCTGCTGGCCCGACATGGGCTGCTGGCCGTACTGCTGCTGGTCCTGCGGGCCGCCGAAACCGGGCTGACCGCCGGGACCCTGACCGGGACCGCCGGGGCCCTGCTGGCCGGGGCCTCCGGGGCCCTGCTCCTGGCCGAACCCCGGCTGGCCGGGCTGCTGGGCGAAGCCGCCTGCGGCCTGGTCCTGGCCGAAGGGCTGCTGGCCCGAGGGGGGCTGCTGGGGGTAGCCGGGCTGGCCGTAACCGGGCTGGGGCTGCTCGCCCTGGCCGAACTGCTGGGGCTGGCCGCCGAAGAAGCCGGGCTGGGCGCCGAACTGGCCGTGGTACACCTGGGCCGCCTGCCGCTCGGGCATCACCTGCGGGAGCAGGTAGACCAGCGCGATGGCGGTCAGGGCGAGCGTGGGCACGCCGAGGAGCACGTACTCGATGGTCGAACGGGCGCCGAGGCCGGAGAAGAGGCCGAGCAGCAGCGCGAGCATGCCGAACACCGAGGCCAGCAGCAGTCCGGCGGCGGCGCCGTACGTGATCGGCTTGGCCTTGGCCGACGGCTCGCCCACCTTCGTCACCAGCAGCACGGCGCCGAGCAGCAGTGCCGTCACGACCGGGCTGGTCACGCTCGAGAAGTTCCCCGCCGCGCGGTCCATGAACGACGACGACGCGGTCGACCCGATCAGGATGTGGCCGATCGCCAGCACGACCTGCATCAATCCGGTGACGAGCATGATCCAGGCGGCCGGCTCCTTCAGCCGGGCGACGTCAAGTTTGCTCACAACTACCCCCATCGGACCCATTAGCCCGAAGGGAGTTTGCCACATCACCGACCCCCCTGCCGGGAGTCCCAGGAACCTCTTCCATCTCAATTCATGCAGTACCAGGACGTACACCGCCGACAAAAAGGCGAAAACCGGTCCCCCGACCGGCTTGTCAGAGCCCGGTGAAAGACTGGGCCGCATGCACATCGTGTCACTCGCCGGCGGCATCGGCGGCGCCCGCTTCCTGCGCGGCCTGCGCGCCGCCGCACCCGACTCCGCGATCACCGTCATCGGCAACACGGGTGACGACATCACCCTGTTCGGCCTGCGGGTCTGCCCCGACCTCGACACCGTGATGTACACCCTGGGCAACGGCATCGACGAGGAGCAGGGCTGGGGCCGGGCCAAGGAGTCCCACGTCGTCAAGGAGGAGCTGGCCGCGTACGGCGTCGAGCCGCAGTGGTTCGGGCTCGGCGACCGCGACTTCGCCACCCACATCGTGCGCTCGCAGATGCTGGAGGCGGGCTACCCGCTCTCGCAGATCACGCAGGCGCTCTGCGCGCGCTGGCAGCCGGGCGTACGGCTGCTGCCGATGAGCGACGACCGCTGCGAGACCCACGTCGTGATCGAGGACGAGCGCGGCAAGCGGGCGATCCACTTCCAGGAGTGGTGGGTACGGCTGCGCGCCTCCGTCCCCGCGCAGTCGTTCGCGCTGGTGGGGGCCGACACCGCGAAGCCGGCCCCCGGAGTGCTTGAGGCCGTCGAGCAGGCCGACGTGGTCATCCTGCCGCCGTCCAACCCGGTGGTGAGCATCGGCACGATCCTCCAGGTTCCCGGCATCCGCGAGGCGCTGCTGCCCAAGACCGTCGTCGGCGTCTCGCCGATCATCGGCGGCGCGCCGGTCAGGGGCATGGCCGACGCCTGCCTGACCGCCATCGGGGTGGAGACGACCGCGCAGGCGGTGCTCGATCTGTACGGCTCCGAGCTGATCGACGGCTGGCTGGTGGCCGAGGAGGACGCCGGGGTCGCGCTCGACGGCGTGCGCGTGGTCGCCAGACCGCTCCTCATGCACGACGCCGAGGCCACCGCCGCCATCGCCCGCACCGCCCTCGACCTGGCCCAGGAGCTCGCCCGATGACCACTCCTCCGCACGGGGGCCCGGCGCCCGCCACCCCGCACGACGACCCCGCAGTCAGCCCGCCGCACGACGCTCATGCCGCGACCCTGCCGCGCGACGGCTCGGCGGCGCCCGAGCGGGTCGAGGTGGTCGCGGTGACCGGGATCGGCGAGGTGCGGCCGGGAGACGACGTGGCGGCGCTGCTGGCCGGCGCCGGGCTGCGTGACGGCGACATCGTGGTGGTCACCTCCAAGATCGTGAGCAAGGCCGAGGGCCGGGTGCGTCACGCGCCGGACCGCACCCAGGCGATCGAGGACGAGACCGAGCGGGTGGTCGCCAGGCGCGGCGACACCGTGATCTCCCAGACCCGCCACGGGTTCGTCATGGCCGCCGCCGGCGTCGACGCCTCCAACACCGAGCCCGGCACGGTGCTGCTCCTGCCGGAAGACTCCGACGCCTCGGCCAGGCGCATCAGGGCGGGGCTCGCCGGGCACGCCAGGGTGGGCGTGATCGTGTCCGACACGTTCGGGCGGCCCTGGCGCAACGGGCTCACCGACGTCGCCATCGGGGTGGCCGGTCTCCGTCCGCTGGACGACTATCGCGGCACCTCCGACACCTACGGCAACCAGCTCAACGCCACGGTCACGGCGCTGGCCGACGAGATCGCGAGCGCGGCCGAGCTGGTCAAGGGCAAGCTCGCCGGGGTCCCGGTGGCGATCGTGCGCGGGCTGTCCCACCTGGTGACCGAGGACGACGGCCCCGGGGTCAGGCCGCTGGTGCGGCCGGCCGACGACGACCTGTTCCGGTTCGGGTCGCGCGACGTGGTGTTCGCCCGCCGGACGATCAGGGAGTTCTCCGACCGTCCTGTCGATCCCGAGGCGGTGCGCCGGGCGGTCGCGGCCGGCATCGCGGCGCCGGCGCCGCACCACACGACGCCGTGGCGGTTCGTGCTGCTGGAGTCGCCGCAGACGCGGACGAAGCTGCTCGACGCGATGCGCGAGGCGTGGATCGCCGACCTGCGCGGCGACGGGTTCACCGAGCAGTCGATCGCCAAGCGGGTCAAGCGGGGTGAGGTGTTGCGCAACGCTCCCTATCTGGTCGTGCCCTGCCTGGTGATGGAGGGGTCGCACACGTACCGCGACGAGCGGCGCAACACCTCCGAGCGGGAGATGTTCATCGTGGCCACCGGCGCCGGGGTGGAGAACTTTCTGGTTCAGCTCGCCGTCGAGGGGCTGGGCTCGGCGTGGGTGTCGTCCACGATGTTCTGCCGGCCCGTGGTGCGCGAGGTGCTCGACCTGCCCGAGTCGTGGGACCCGATGGGCTGCGTGGCCGTCGGGCACGCCGCCGCGCCGCCGCGTGACCGGGCGCCGCGCGATCCCGGCGACTTCATCCTCACGCGTTGACCGGCGGTCCGGACAGCGGTCAAGTCCGCCATTTACCGTTAGGAAAGTTTCCTTTACATTGGGGCCACCCCCCATGTAAAGGAGCCACTTCATGCGAAGGACTCTCACGCTCGTCGCCGTGGTGGTGATCGCGGTCGCCACCACGGTGTTCAACACCACACCCGCGTTCGCCCACGGCTACGTGCTTACACCGCCGAGCCGTCAGGCCAACTGCCACCAGGGCAAGGTCTCCGGCTGCGGCAACATCGTCTACGAGCCGCAGAGCGTCGAAGGCCCCAAGGGCCTGCGCAACTGCCACGCCAACCTCGGCCAGTTCGCCCAGCTCAGCGACGAGAGCAAGCCGTGGCCCGCCGCGTCGGTGGGCAGCACCGTGACCTTCACCTGGACGTTCACCGTCAGGCACGCCACCTCGAACTTCGAGTACTACATCGGCAACACCAGGGTGGCCAGCTTCGCCGGCAACGGCCAGCAGCCGCCGGCGACGGTCTCGCACCCGGTCAACTTCTCCGGCTACTCGGGCCGGCAGAAGGTCCTCGCCATCTGGAACATCTCCGACACCACCAACGCCTTCTACTCCTGCGTCGACCTGAACTTCGGCGGCGGTGGCGGCAACCCCACCCCGACGCCTCCGCCGACCGTCACACCGACGCCCACCCCGACGCCGACCGTGCCCCCGACGACGCCCTCCGGCACCTGGCGGGCGGGGACCGCGTACAGCACCGGCAACACCGTGACCTACAACGGCGCCACGTACCGATGCCTCCAGTCGCACACCGCCCTCACCGGATGGGAGCCGCCGAACGTGCCGGCGCTCTGGCAGCGCGTGTAGCCGCGCCCCTCGTTGAGACCGGCCGCCCAGAGCTCCCTGGGCGGCCGGTTCCCGTTCTCCCTGGAGAAAGCGCCGGTCAGGTGGTGGGTTTGCAGGTCGGGTGGCAGAGGCGGCGGGCCAGGGCGGCGAGGAACACGTCGATGATCTCGCCGGGCTCCTGGGCCTCGTGCAGGGAGCCGTTCGTGGCGGCCGTGATCTGCGACAGCGCCGCGCGATCCACGCCCTTGCCGAACGCGATGACGATGATCTGTACGGGCTTGTCCGGATTCCACTCACGGCGTAGCTGGTCGAGCAACTGCCGCAGGTCCGCGCCTTTGCCGTCGTCCCGGCCGGCCGTGATCACCAGGAGCGCGTTGTTCATCTCCTCCCGGTACTCCTCGCTGACCTCGCGGAAGCCGCTGTGGATGGCGTCGTACAGGGAGCTGGCGAGCTTGGGATGGGCGGTGATCGTGCTGGTCAGCTCGTCCAGGCGGCTCTTGCGGATGACCTGCCCGCTGTCCGGCTCGCTGATCGGGCCGAGGCCGACGCGTTCCTGGTAACCCTTGATGCGTCCGACCTTGTCGGCGAACTCCCACAGGCCCATGTGCGTGGAGGCCGGGAAGAGCTGCAGGCCGATCTTGGCCGCCGCCAGCGCCACGCTGACCCGGGTGGTGCCGTTCAGCGGCTCGGCCATGTGCTTGGAGGTGTCGGCCAGCACGAGGATGTTGGTCGGCGGGGCCAGCCTGCTCCAGGCGCGCAGCGCGTCGTCGATGTCCTGCGGCGACACCGAGGCCCTGGTCCTGGGCGCCCCTGTGGGGATCTGGGGGCCGGGCGAGATCGGCCCCTGGGCGCCGTCGCCCGACCTGAACCCCGCCCTGCGCACGATCTCCTGCGCCTGCGCGCCCTTCAGCCAGCCCGCGAAGACGCTCGACGCCTCGGCGACGGAGGGATCGGTGGCGGTGACGACGTACGGGTAGTCGAGGTTGATCGTGCCCTCGCGCGGGTGCAGCGCCACGACGGGATCGGAGGAGGGCCGCAGGTTGTGGTTCCATACCGACTGCTCGGGCACGATCACGACGGGACGCTGCCAGAACGTACGGTCGTCCACGGCGGCCAGCATGCTGCGGTAGTCGGGCGCGGAGCCCGCCTGCGCCCACCGGACGAACGCGGTCAGCGCCTTGTCCGCCTCGGGCCCCTTCCCGACGACGTCCCGGGCGGCGGCCACGGTCGCGATGCCGGCCCCGGCCAGCGACGGGTCCGGCACGCGGACGACGTCGGGTTCGTCCGCGTTGGGCGTCAGCCGCCCGCGCACGGTCGAGGGGAAGACCATCCGCCAGTTCATCTCGGTCCGCCCCACGGAGAAGCGCTGGGCCAGCGACGCCCGGGTGGCGAACACCAGCGGCGAGGTGGCCACCACGCTCTCCCCCGCGGGCAGCGCGCTCGCGCCCTGCTGGCGGGCCAGCCTGATCCAGGCGGAGGAGTCGGCGATCCACCCGTCGGGCCGCTCGCTCAGCACTCCGGCCCGATCGCCGATCAGCGTGCGCAGGACGGTGGCCGGCGGCTGCTCGGTCACCTGGACCAGCACGCACCGGCCACCCACGGCCGTCTTCGTCCCGTTGAACCGGCTCGCCGCCTCCATGACGGCGGGAGCCACGTCCACCGCCGCCGCCACGTCGACCAGAACAGGCTCTCGTGTGGTGCACAGCACGCCACCGCTGCCGAAGATCACGACCAGGCCGGCCGCGACGATGGCCACGGCGGACAGCCCGGCCAGGATGCCGCGTCGGAGCGCCTTCCTCCGCCGCTGCTCGGGGAGCAGCGCGGCGCGGTGTCGACCCAACCGCACGGTGAACCTCTCTCCCAGGGGAGTGACGATTCTCCCAGCGACTCACTGGGCGGACGCAAGTGCTTGTTAGAACATGTTACAACTAGGCCAGCGGGAGCACCCTTCTGACGCTCTGGCAGACGCCGTCGCTGGCCGCCGAGGCCGCCAGCCGCTCCTCGCTCGGGACGCCGTACTCGGTGGTGCGCTGCCTGGCCGGCCTGCCGGTGACCCCGACCATCTCGCGCAGCTCGCTGATCGTCTTGTACGAGCCGTTCTCCGACCCAGCCATCCGGCTGATCGTCTCCTCCATCAGGGTGCCGCCGAGGTCGTTGACGCCGCCCTGGAGCACCTGGCGGCACAGGTCGTCCTGGAGCTTGACCCAGGAGCACTGGATGTTCCCGATAGCGCCGTGCAGCAGGATCCTGGCCAGCGCGTGCACGGCCCGGTTCTCCCGCACGGTCGGGCCCGGCCTGGCCACGCCCGCCAGATAGATGGGTGCGCTGGTGTGCACGAACGGCAGCAGCACGAACTCCGAGAACCCGCCGGTCTCCTCCTGCAGCCGCCGGATGAGCTTGATGTGCCTGACCCAGTGCAGGTGGTTGTCGACGTGCCCGTACATCATGGTGGCGGTGGTGGGCAGGCCGACCTTGTGCGCGGTGGTGATCACCTCGACCCACTCCTTGGCGGGCAGCTTGCCCTTGGTCAGCACCCAGCGCACGTCGTCGTCGAGGATCTCGGCCGCCGTCCCCGGCAGCGAGTCCACGCCGGCCTCCTTGGCGGCCTCCAGCCAGTCGCGGATCGACAGGTTCGTCCGGCTCGCCCCGTTGATCACCTCCATCGGGGAGAACGCGTGCACGTGCATGCCGGGCGTCCTGGCCTTGACCGCCTTGGCGATCTCGAAGTACGCGGTGCCGGGCAGGTCGGGGTGGATGCCGCCCTGCATGCACACCTCGGTGGCGCCGGCCGCCCACGCCTCCTCCGCCCGGTCGGCGACCTGGTCGAGGCTGAGGGTGTAGGCGTCGGCGTCGGTCCTGCGCTGGGCGAAGGCGCAGAAGCGGCAGCCGGTGTAGCAGACGTTGGTGAAGTTGATGTTCCTGTTGACGACGTAGGTGACCGCGTCGCCGGCCGCCTCGGCGCGCAGGGCGTCGGCGATCGCGGCCAGTTCCTCAAGCTCCGCGCCGTCGGCGCTCAGCAACGCCACGGCCTCCGCGTCCGTCAGCCCGGCCGGATCGGCCGCGGCCCTGGCCAGCGCCCGCCGCACGTCGCCGGCGAGCACCCCGCCCGAGAACGCGGCGGCGGCCCCAGCGGAGGGCCCGGCAGAGGGCCCGGCAGAGGGCCCAGCGGAGGGCCCGGTCGAGGCCCCGGCGACGGACTCGGCCGAGGGACCGGTCGAAGGCGCGGCGACGGGCTCGGCCGACGCGGGGAGGCGGTCGCGAAGGGCGTCCCAGTCGCCGTAGACGTGGTCGAAGTCGTCCCGGCGGTCGGCGGTGCGGCCGGTGGTGTCGACCTCGACGTGCAGGTCGACCCGGCCGGACGCGGCGAATCCGCCGTCGGGCTCCTGCCAGGGACGGCCTTCGAGCACGGCGTCCTCGCGCGCCAGGCCGGTGGCCGGATCGGCGAGCGCGGCGACGTGGGCGAACAGGCGGGGGTCGAGCCACGGCTCCCCCGCCTGCACGTATTCCGGATATATCGTCAAACGCTCGCGGAGCTGGAAGCCAGCCTCGCCCGTACGGGCCGCGAGGTCGTCGATCTGCGGCCACGGCCGCTCCGGATTGACGTGGTCGGGGGTGAGCGGGGACACGCCGCCCCAGTCGTCGATCCCGGCCCTGATCATGAGCTCGTACTCGGCGTCCACCAGGTTGGGCGGCGCCTGCAGCCGTACGCGCGGGCCGAGGATCAGCCGCGCGACGGCGATCGTGGCGGCCAGCTCCTGGAGGTCGGCGTCCGGCAGGCCGCGCATGGCGGTGTCGGGCTTGGCGCGGAAGTTCTGCACGATGACTTCCTGGATGCCGCCGTACTCCCTGGCCACCCGCCGGATCGCGAAGATCGCCTCGGCCCGGTCCTGGACGGTCTCGCCGATGCCGATCAGGATCCCGGTGGTGAACGGCACGTTCGTGCGTCCGGCGTCCTCCAGCACACGCAGCCGTACGGCGGGGTCCTTGTCCGGCGAGCCGTAGTGGGCCTGCCCCTTCTCCTCGAACAGCCGCCGCGACGTCGTCTCCAGCATCATCCCCATCGACGGCGCGACCGGCTTGAGCCGCTGCAGGTCGCGCCAGCTCAGCACCCCCGGGTTGAGGTGCGGCAGCAGCCCGGTCTCCTCCAGCACCCTGATCGCCATCGCGCGCACATAGGACAGCGTGTCGTCATAGCCGTGCGCGTCGAGCCACTCCCTCGCCTGGTGCCAGCGGTCCTCCGGCCGGTCCCCCAGCGTGAACAGCGCCTCCTTGCACCCCATCGCCGCCCCCTGGCGGGCGATCTCCAGCACCTCGTCCGGGCTCAGGAACGGCGCGGGAAGCTTGTGCGGAGCGGTGGCAAAAGTGCAGTAACCACAACGGTCCCGGCAGAGCCGGGTCAACGGGATGAACACCTTCCTGCTGTAGGTGATGATCCCTTCGCGCCCGGCGGCACGCAGCCCGGCGTCGCGTACACGGGAGGCGTGGTCGAGGAGCGTGTCGAGGTGCTCGTCCCGGGCGTGCAGGAGGACGGTCGCCTCGGTGACGTCGAGGGTCTTGCCGTCCCTGGCTCGGGCGAGGGCGCGGCGGAGCGCGGAGTCAGAACTCATAGAGGCACAGTACGTCGGCCTGGGTTCGCCGTACGCACTCAGGGTCGCGCTCAGAACGACCGGCAGCCCCGGTGGCGGGCGCGGAACGACCGGCGGCCGCCGATCCACTACGCGAGCCGCCGTCCGGCGCCGCGCTCAGAACGCGCGGTAGTCGCGGACCGGCATGCGGGGCCCCCTGGCCGGTGGACGGACGCCGCTGAGCCAGACCAGGACCGTGGCGCGGTGACGATGCCCGGCATAGGGCTCCAGCAGCCGCATCATCCCGGGGTCGTCCGTCTTCTCCCCGGTGAAGGCGTAACCGACCAGCTTGGCCAGATGGAAGTCACCGACGCTGACGGCGTCGGCGTCGCCGAAGACGCGCTGGCGCACCTCGGCGGAGGTCCACACCCCGATGCCGGGCAGCGCGCGCAGCAGCCGGTCGAGCTCCTCGGTGGTGCCGGCGGCCTCCAGCTTGGCGGCGTGCCAGGCGGCATTGGCGATGGTCCTGGCACGCACGGCCTCGGCGCCCGCCTGGTGCCAGTGCCAGCTCGGGATCCGCCGCCACACGTCGCTCTCCGGCACCACCCGCATCCCCTCGGGCGCGGGCCCTGGGGCCGGCTCGCCGTAGCGGCGGAGCAGCCACTGCCAGGCCCGCCACGCCTCCCGGCCGACCACCTTCTGCTCCAGCACCGCCGGCACGAGCGCCTCCATGACCCGGCCGGTCCGCCCGATCCGCAGCCCCGGATGCCTCCTGACGGCCTCGGCCAGCACGTCGTGCTCGACGCTGAACCCGGCGACGTCGTCATCGGCTCCGAGCAGCGCCGGCAGGCTCTCCAGGGCCCAGGCCGCGCCGGGCCCCCACGCCTGCCCGTGCACACCGCCGGCCTGCACGCTCACCCTGAGCGTGCAGGGGCCGTCGGGGGTCCTGGACGTGCGCCACACGGAGCCGTCGCCCTCGCGGCGCCAGGTGGGATCGCCGCCGCCGCGCCGGTGGGGCATCAGCGCCAGCCCCACGTCCAGCGGCCCCGCGGGCACCCACCTGCGCTCCTTCACCCCACCAGTCTGCCCCTGCCCCTCACCTGCTCGGACCGGACTCAGCGCGAGGCGAACAGCCGGCACTCCCACCGTCCGCGCCCGGAACGCCGCCGCGGCGACACGGCGCCCGTCCAGGCCGGCGGGTCAGACGTCGCTGGAGTAGCGCAGGGCGCGTTCGGGCAGCTCGACGCCCGGCCAGACGCGTACGCCGTGCTGCAGCTCGTTGCCCGGCCCCACGACCGCGTCGTCACCGATCACCGCGTCGCGCACCACCGTGCCCGCGCAGATGCGCGCCCGCTGCCCCACGACGGAGTCGCTCACCCGGGCCCCGGCCTCCACGACGCAGTCGTCGCTGAGCACGGACCCGGCCACCGTCGCCCCGGCCTCGACGACCACGCGGGCGCCGACCACCGTGCCGTCCTGGATCTTGGCCTCGGGCGAGACCCTGGCGCCTTCGAGCACCAGGTATTCGCCCGTCGGGCCGGGCAGCGCGGGTGAGGCCAGCCGGCCCAGCACCAGGTCACGCGAGCCCTGCACGTACGCGCTCGGCGTGCCGACGTCGAGCCAGTAGGTGCGGTCGGCGTAGCCCATGACGAGCTGCCCCGACTCGATCAGCCCGGGGAACGTCTCCCGCTCGACCGACACGACCTCGTCGCGCGGGATCGAGTCGATCACCGAGCGGGTGAAGACGTAGCAGCCGGCGTTGATCCGGTTGGTCACCGGGTTGGGCGTCTTCTCCAGGAACGCCGTCACCCGCCCCGCCTCGTCGGTCGGCACGCAGCCGAACCGGGAGGGATCGTCGACCTCTGTCAAATGGAGCGTTACAGCGGCCTGCCTGTCACGGTGCAGGCGCACCTGCGCGCCGATGTCGTGACCGGAGAGGATGTCGCCGTTGAGGATGAGGACGGGGTCGTCGGGACCCGCGTCGAGCGCCTCGCCGGCGTTACGGATGGCTCCGCCCGTGCCCAGCGGCGTCTCCTCCGTCATGTACTCCAGCGAGAGCCCGAACGCCGACCCGTCGCCGAAGGCGGGCTCGAACATCGCCGCCTTGTACGAGGTCGCGAACACGATCCGGCGTACGCCGAAAGATCGCGCACGGGCCAGCTGGTGGGCCAGGAACGGCACCCCGGCGGTCGGCAGCAGTGGCTTGGGCGTGCCCAGTGTCAGCGGACGCAGGCGGGTGCCCTGCCCCCCGACCAGGAGGATCGCCTCGAGGTCTGGCAAAGAGCTCTCCATCACTCCGTGAGGTTACCGAACTATTCGATCGCGCGTTGGTACGAGCTGAGATGCGCCTCGGCGCAGGCCTCCCAGGTGAATTCGCGGGCCCGGGCCAGGCCCGCCTCCCGCAACTGGTGTCTGCGCTGGGGAGAGGCCAGCAACTCGCCGAGCGCCGTGGCGATGCTGTCGGCGTCCGGCTCGGTGTAGGCGACCGCGTCACCGCCCACCTCGGGCAGCGAGCTGCGGTGGGTCGTCAGGACCGGCGCGCCGCAGGCCATGGCCTCCAGCACCGGCAGCCCGAACCCCTCGCCGCGCGAGGGGAAGGCGACCACGAGCGCCCCGCCGAGAAACCCGGGCAGGTCGGGCGCGCGCAGGTAGCCCGGCCTGATCACCCTGACGGTGGCCTCCACCTCCCGGCAGGCGGCGTCCACGTCGTCCTCGTGCACGCCTCCGCCCAGCACCAGCGCCGGCGGCTCGTCGAGCCGCTTGACGGCGGTGGCGAAGCCCCTGATCAGATTGGGCACGTTCTTGCGGGGGTCGAGCGCGCCGAGGAAGGCCACGTACGGCTGGTCGTGCAGCCCGCACCTCATGGCGGACCTGCGGATCTCCTCGCCGGTCGGCGGGTGGAACTGGGCCAGGTCGACGCCGTGGTAGGCGACGTCGATGCGGGTGGGATCGGCGGACAGCACCCGGATGAGCTCGTCCCTCGTCGCCTTGGACGGCACGATCACCCGCCTGGCGTGGCGGACGGCGGTGCGGGTGGCCGAGCGGAAGAACGAGGCGCGCGGGCCGAGCTGGTCGGGCTCGGTGAACCATGTCGCGTCGTGCACCGTCACGACGGTCGGCAGGCCCGCGCTGAGCGGGATGGAGTAGTAGGGGGCGTGGATCACGTCGGCGCCGGCCTGGCGGGCGAGAAGGGGCAGCCCGCTCTGCTCCCAGGCCAGCCTGGCGGCCCTGTTGGTGATCGAGACCGGCCCGGGGATCACCTGGGCCGAAGGTGCGAGGCGTCTGTAGCGTTCCGCTTCGGCCCGCTGGCAGGCCACGGCGATGTCGGCGCCGGCCCGGTCGAGCGCGGCCACGAGCCCGTCAACGTATCTGATCAACGCGCCGCGGTCCGCGGGGACCGCTACCGCGTCGACGAGCACTCGAGGCATACGAAGATCTTCTCCCCTCAAGATCAACGTGGGACTGGTCGTCCCCCTCTGATGTTCACCTTATGACCAGCCTCCCCTAAATCGTGGGCCAAATCACACCGAGTCGCGACGCGCTGCGATTCCCGCCAGGCCGGCACAGATCAGATCCCCCACGATGATGACGATCCTGGACGAAAGCGCCACCGCGATGGCGGCGCCCTGATCGAGATGGGGCGCCAGGATCGTCACCATGGCCAGCTCCCTGACCCCCGCGCCCGCCGGGATCACGAAGGTCAGGATGCCCAGGCACCACGACAGGGCGAAGGCCCCCACGGCGAAGACGAGGCCGCCCTGGGGGGCGACGAAGTAGAGGTGCACGCCGTAGGCGATCCAGCCGGTCAGCGCCCAGCCGAGCGCCGTCAGCATGCCGCGCCTGGTCAGGGGGCGTTCGAGGGGCTCGCGCTTGAGCCGGCGCAGGGCGTACCCGATGACGGCGTTGATCACCTTGGGTTCGAGCAGGACCAGCAGCAGCGGGATGAACAGCAGCAGCCAGCCGTAGCGGTCCCAGCCGAGCGTGACGAGCGTGACCAGCAGGCCGGTGGCCAGCTGGATCGGCATCATCAGGAAGAACGCCGCCGCGCTGCGCGCGCGGGGCACGCCGAGGTCGCGGCCCATCTCCATCTGGGCCAGCACGGGCCAGATGGTGCCCGGGATGTATTTGCCGAGCTGGCCCACGAAGAACACCTTGGCCGCGGGCCGCGCGGGCAGCGGCGAGCCCAGGTCGGCCAGCAGTGTGCGCCAGGTCAGCATGGCCCCGAGCAGCGCGGCGACCACGGCCACCAGCGAGCCCGCCAGCGCCGCCGGGGTCAGCCGGGAGAACCCGGCCACCACGTCGTCCCACTGCCGGCCCACCGCCCAGGCGCCGAAGCCGAGCGCGACGGCCAGAAAGCCGTATCTGACCAGCCGGCGACCCATGGGCCGGCGGCGCGGCACAGGCTCCACCGTGACGTCTTCTTCGGTGCTCACAGCGGGCGGACCAGCTCGGGCGGCTGCGGCAGCGCCGCGCCCACCGGCCGGCGCGGCGTCTTGGTCGCCACCCACAGGTACGTCGGCACCACCGGCAGCAGCAGCCTGAGCACCCCGCGCGGCGCCCGCGACAGCACCGCCTTGACCACCTTCCCCGGCATCCCGGGAAACAGCTCTCCCCCGGCGAACCGGGTGGGCGTGGCGAGCACCGGGAACGTGTAGTCCCACACGTGGAAGGCGCGCAACATCTTCCGCAGCCCGCGCCGCGTCCTGAACCGCTCGTAGTAGTGGTCGGCCCGCCCGGACGCGCGCACGTAGCGGTCGGCCAGCGCGGGCGGCAGGTAGGACAGGAACGGCAGCTTGTAGTGCGGCTCCATGATCCCGAGCCGGTTGCCCAGCCCCAGGTAGAGCACGCCGTCGTCGGACAGCACCCGGCGCATCTCGGCCACCACGGCGTCGGGGTCGACCACGTGCTCGTAGATGTGGTTGAACACCAGCACGTCGATCGAGCCGTCGGGGAACGGCAGCGCCGTGCCGTCGCCGCAGACGAACGCCACCCGCTCGCCGAACCGGTCGGCCGCCTTGCGCAGCCCCGGCACGTCGATGTCGATGCCCAGCGTGTGACCGGCCCCCGCGCCCGCCAGTTCGTCGGCGATGAACCCGGCGGAGCAGCCCACGTCGCCCACGGTCAGCCCGCCGAGCGGCCCGTGGAAGTGCTCCAGCACCGCGATGATCTTCGCCGCCTTCCGCCTGCGCTTCTCCTCGTCGAGCATGGCGGACTGGAACTCTGAGTATTCGAGCTGCGCGACCCGTTGCTTCACCACGGTTCCCCACCGTACCGACCTCCGCGCCACTCCGACGTCAAACGCCTTTGGTACGGTGGCCGACCTGGCGAAACCAGCACGAACGGGGGCGTAGTGGCGCTGTTCGACAAGATCCGCGGCGAATTCATCGACATCGTGGAGTGGCTCGACGACAGCCGCGACACTCTCGTCTGGCGTTTCCCGCGCCACGACAACGAGATCAAGATGGGCGCCCAGCTGGTCGTGCGCGAGTCGCAGACCGCCGTCTTCGTCAACGAGGGCCGGATCGCGGACGCCTTCCCGCCCGGGACGTACCCGCTGGAGACGCGGAACCTGCCGGTCCTGTCCACGCTCAAGGGCTGGAAGCACGGCTTCCACTCGCCGTTCAAGGCCGAGGTGTACTTCGTCAGCACCCGGCAGTTCGCCGACTTCAAGTGGGGGACGCAGAACCCGGTCATCGTGCGCGACCCCGAGTTCGGGCCGGTGCGGCTGCGGGCGTTCGGCTCGTACGCGGCCAGGGTGACCGACGCCCCGGCGCTGCTGCGCGAGCTGGCGGGGACCGACCCGCGGTTCCGTACCGAGGAGGTGGAGGGTTACCTGCGCCAGCTGGTCATGGGCCGGCTCCCGCACGCCCTCGCCAGTGCCGGCGTGCCCCTGCTCGACCTGGCCGCCGGCCAGCACGAGATGGGCCGGCGGCTGGCCGTGACGCTGACCGCCGACCTGGCCTCTGTGGGGCTGGCGATCCCGGCCTTCACCATCGAGAACGTCTCGCTGCCCGAAGAGGTGGAGCGGGCGCTGGACAAGCGGTCGCAGATGGGGATCGTGGGCGATCTGGGCGACTACGCCAGGTTCCAGGCGGCGAACGCGCTGGAGCACGCGGGCGGGGCCGCCGAGGGCATGGGGCTGGGCATGGGCATCGCCGCCGGCCGGCAGATGGCCGAGTCCCTGGCCCAGAACCCCCTGCCGTCCCCGGCTTCAGAAGGGCCGCCGCCGCTGCCCGGGAACGAGCGCTGGTTCATCGGGGTGAACGGTGAGCAGCGGGGGCCGTTCGGCGCGGCGGATCTGCCCGGCAACGGGCTCACGCCGGAGAGCCTGGTGTGGAAGACCGGCATGTCCCAGTGGCTCCCCGCCCGGGACGTGCCCGAACTCGCCGCCCACCTGCGCGACACCCCGCCTCCGCTCCCGCCCGCCTGACCCGCCTGACCTCGCCTCCCCGCCCGCCTGACCTCGCCTCCCCGTCCGTCCGACCCCGCCTCCCCGTCCGTCCGACCCCGCCTCCCGGCCAATCCGACCTCCCGCTCGACCGACTCCTGTCCCCGCTCGCACCGCCTGACCCGTTCCGACCAGGAGCATGACCCAGGATGACCTCACCCGCCCAGACCCCTGCCCGTCCCTGCCAGGGCTGCGGCGCGAGCGTGGCGTTCGCTCCTGGCACCGCCGTCCTGCGCTGCCCGTACTGCGGTGCGGAGGAGCGCATCGCCGCGCCCGCCCGGCAGGTCCGCGAGTTCGCCTACGACGCCTTCACGGCCAAGCCGCGCGTCAGGGCCCTGGCCAGGCACCAGCTCAGCTGCCCGGGCTGCGGCGCCCGTACGGACAGCGACGCGCTGTCGCGGGCCTGCCAGTTCTGCGGCACCCACCTGGTGGCCGACGCGGCGCGGGACGACCAGATCGCCCCCGAGGCGGTGCTCCCGTTCGCCCTGGACCGGGGCGGCGCGCGGGAGGCGCTGCGCACGTGGGTGAAGAGCCGCTGGTTCGCCCCCAACCGCCTCAAGAAGGTCAGCGAGGCGGAGACGATGAAGAGCACGTACCTGCCGCACTGGACGTTCGACGCCCAGACGGTCTCCGACTACACCGGCCGGCGCGGCGAGCACTATTACGTCACCACCAGCCACACCGACGCGAACGGCAACCGGCGCACCCGCCGGGAGCGGCGGACCCGCTGGTACCCGGCCTCGGGCCGGGTGGCGCGCGGGTTCGACGACGTGCTGACCCCGGCGACGGGCCGGGTCCCGGCCGAGCGGCTGACCGCGCTCCAGCCCTGGCCGCTGGCGCACGCGCTCCCGTATGACCCGGCCTACCTCGCCGGGCACCACAGCCTGCGCTACGACCACGAGCCGCAGGCGGGCTTCGAGCAGGCCAAGCAGATCATGGCCGAGGTCATCCACGGCGACTGCCGCCGCGACATCGGCGGGGACGTGCAGCGGGTGTCGTCGGTGCGGACGAACTACTCCGGCGTCACGTTCAAGCTGGTGCTGCTGCCGGTGTGGGCGGGCAACTACCTGTTCGCCGGCAGGACGTACCAGGTGCTGATCAACGGGGCGAACGGGGAGGTGCAGGGCGACCGGCCGTACAGCGCGGTCAAGATCTCGCTGGCCGTGGCCGCCGTCGTGCTGATCGTCGCCGTGGCCGTCTGGCTATACCTGGTGAACCACGCGTAACCTGAGCCAATGCTCCGCCGCCTGCTACGCATCCTGCTGGCCCTGGTCGCGCTGGGTTTCCTCGGCTACGGGCTGGCCGCCAACTGGGACGAGACGACCACGGCCCTGGCCGCGATGTCGCCGTGGGCGGTGCTCGGCGCGTTCGCGGCGGTGCTGCTCGGCCAGTTCCTCATGCTGCTGGCCTGGCGGGAGATCCTCGCGGGGCTCGGCACGCGGGTGCCGGTGCGGATCGCCGGGCGGATCATGTTCGTGGGGCAGCTCGGGAAGTACATCCCGGGGGCGGTGTGGGCGTACGCGGCGATGATGGACCTCGGCCGCGACCACGGCAGCCCGCCGCGGCGCACGTTCGCCACGATCTCGCTCGGCCTGGTGATCAACCTGGGGGTGGCGATCTCGATCGCCGCGGCCACGCTGAGCTCGCTGGAGGCGGTGCGCGAGGCCTGGTACCTGGTGCTGCTGGTGCCGGCGATCATCGTCTGCCTGCATCCGAAGGTGCTCACCTGGGGCCTCAACCTGGCGTTGCGCCTCGCGCGGAAGGAGCCGCTGGAGAGCGTGCTGCCGGGCCGCACGGTGGTCGTCGCGGTGGCGTGGACGGCGCTCGGCTGGCTCGTGTACGGCGTGCACATCTGGCTGGTCGCGGGCAGCTCCGACCTCTATCTGATCGCGACCGGCGCGTACGCGTTCGCCTGGGCGACCGGCATCCTCACGGTCGTGGTCCCGGCCGGCGTCGGGGTCAGGGAGGGCGCGCTGGTGCTCGTGCTCGGCCCGGTCATCGGCACGCCGGCGGCGCTGGCGGTGGCGATCGTGTCGCGGCTGGCGTTCACGCTGGCCGACGTGGCGGCCGCGGGCATCGCGTTCCTGCTGGGCCGTCAGGCGCCGAGCAGCGCCCCCGCGTACGCCGACCAGAACGGCTCGGGATCGACCGCCTTGACCCCCGACCGCAACCTCTCGGGTTCGCCGGAGGCGTAGAACCGCTCGATGGCCTCGCGCAGCGCCCCGGCGTCGCCCGGCTCGACCAGCAGCCCGTCCACGCCGTCGGTGACGTGGTCGGCCAGCGCGCCCACCCGGGTGGCGATCACCGGCACGCCGTGCTCGTGCGCGAGCCAGACGTTCTGGCTGGCCGTGGCGTTGCGGTAGGGCAGCACGAGCGCGTCGGCCGCGCCGAACAGCTCCGGCACGTCGCCGGCCGCCACGTATCCGGGCCGCAGCTCCACCCGCTCGCCCAGGCCCAGCTCGGCGATCAGCGCCTTCGTCTCGTCGAGCCCGCCCCAGAATTCGCCCGCGACGGTCAGCCCGACCCCCTCGGGCAGCGCGCGGAGCAGCAGGTCGAGCCCCTTGTACGGCCGCACGATGCCGAAGAAGAGCAACCGCCGGTGCACCTCGGCCGACCGCTCCCCGGTCGTGGAGGGCAGGTGCGGCGGCAGCGCGGCCACCTCGACAGGCCGGCCCGTGAGCCCTCTGGCCAGCGCCGCCTGCTGCTCGGAGTGGGTCAGCACGGCGTCGACCCGCTTGAGCAGGGCCGTCATCAGCGGCCGGTCGTACGGCTTGCGCTCGTGCGGCAGCACGTTGTGGCAGAGCGCGACCGTACGGGTCTTGCGCCCGATCCCGAGCAGGATGCCCAAGTAAGCCGGGACCTGCACCGGGCTCAGCACCGCCAGCACGACCAGGTCGGCCGAGCGCAGCCGCCGCCCGGCCGCCACCCAGCCGTCGGGCCGCCGCCAGTCGAGCCGGCGCGCGGTCCTCGGGTAGGGCGTGCCCTCGGGCGCGGAGATCGTCTGCTGTCCCGGATAGAGGAAGGACGGGTATTGCGCCCGCCACGACTCGATCACCACGTCGTGGCCCAGCGCGGCGAGGCGGTGCGCCAGCTCGGTCGTGTGCTGCGCCCCACCCCCCTTGTACGGATACGTCGGGCCGACGATCGCGATCCGCAAGGTCACTCTCCCCGCGAGCGCACGATCAGGTCGGCCAGCAGCGCCACGGACCCGATGAGCATCCCGGACAGGAAGATCATCACGGTGTTGGCCGGGAAGTAGAAGGGGTGCTCGATCATGTCCCAGACGCCCTTCACGAACCCGATGCCCACCAGCCACAACGCCGGCGGCATGAGCACCTTGAGCGGGTTGAAGTACATGATCATCCGCAACACCTGGAGGATGTAGCGGTAGGCGTCGGAGACGAAGCTGAACTTCGACTTGCCGGCCCGCTTGGCGTACTCGGTCGGCAGGTAGTAGACGTCGTGCTGGTTCGACAGGAACGACAGCGTGATCGTGGTGACGCAGGAGAATCCGGGCGGCAGCAGCCGCAGGTAGGGCCGGGCCACCGCCTTGCGGAAGGCGCGCAGCCCGGAGTTGAGGTCGGGGATCTTCTGCCCGGCCAGCATCTCCGCCACCTTGCGGATCACGAACTTGGCGGGCACGCGCAGCAGCTTGTGCGAGCCCTCCTCGCTGGTGCGCGCCCCGACGACCATGTCGACGGTCGCGTCCTTCTCCAGGATCTGCACCAGCTCGGGGATGCGCTCGTTGGCGTAGGACATGTCGGCGTCGGTCCAGACGACGATCTCGCCCTTGGCCTCCTGCGAGCCGATGCGCCGCACGGTGCCGGCGCCGCCGTTGCGGTGGAAGGCGCGGATGCGCAGGTGAGGGTAGTCGGGCGCGGCCTGCTTCAGCTTGGCCAGCGTGTCGTCGGTCGAGCAGTCGTCCACGGCGACCAGCTCGTAGGTGTAGCCGCTCGAGTCCATCGCCTTGGTGATGCGCTCCACCTCGTCGATGACGTGATCCTGCTCGTTGTAGCAGGGCAGGACGATCGTGACGTACGGCGCTTCTTCCACGGCAGTTCCACTCTTGGGGGTCTCAAGCGTGCTCACGGGGGTCGAGGTTACTCTGCCCAGCCGAAAGGCGAGTCCACATCGGCCTACCGGGAGCTCCCGATTCGGGACATCTTCCAGTCTGGACCATGCGATCAGGCGACGGCCATCCACACGTTCATCCGCAGGGACCAGGTGGCGTTCGGGGCCTCGACGAGTGAGCGTTCGTCCTGGCGGGTGACCAGGCCGAGGATCTGCGCCGGGGTTCCGTAAGGGGAGACCTGGCCCTGTTCGGCCCCGAGCACGACCGGCACTCGCCCCGCCGCCCGCACCCGCTCGGCCAGCCGCCGCACCTGATCGGGCGGCGCGGTCTGGCCCTGGTCGGGCCTGGACACCTGCGCCGCCGGGAGGCCGCACATGCCGCGCACCACCTGGGTGAACCGGTCGGCGGTGACCCGCTCCACGATCAGCACGGAGGCGTCGCGCGGGATCCGCGCGCACATCGCCTCGACCGCCGCCGCCTCGCCCCGCTCGACCGGGGTGAACGCGGTGCCGATCGAGGTCACGGCCGGCGGCACGAGCACGAGCACGACGGTCAGCGCCGCTCCCCACTTCCGCACCAGCGGGCCGTGCCGGTCCGCCAGGACGTGCAGCCGGGCCAGCCCGTACGTGGCCAGCAGGATCAGCCCCGGGATGACGATCGGGACCAGGCGGCGGGCCGCCCACGGATGGTCGGGGGTGATCTCCGGGCGCAGCAGCGTCGTGACCGTGGTCCAGCCCACGACCGCGAGCGGCAGCAGCCACGCGAACGGCTCGCCGTCGCGCAGCAGCTTGCGGACCAGGAGGGCGGCGCCGAGCGTGGCCAGCAGCACGACGGGGACGCCGACGTACCAGGCGGCCCAGTGCAGGGAGTTCTCGAAGTAGAGCCGGGTGCCGTCGAGCGGCATGCCGTTCGCGCGCTGGATCTGCCTGATCATCTCGAACGTGCGCACGTCGTCCGGGTTGGCCGGCACCCGGGTCACGCTCTGGAACCAGGGGCGGGCGTACAGGAGCGCCATCAGCAGCAGCACCAGCCCGGCCCCCGCCGGGGGCGCCCACTTCGGCAGCCGGATCCTGGCCAGCACCGGCGCGGCGGCCGTGCCGGCCACGATCAGCACGAGCACGCCCGCGCAGATGAGCAGCAGCGGCCGCACCGAACCGGACAGATAGGAAAGATAAGGACGAGCCAGTACGTACGCCGCCAGCATCCCGATCCCGGCCCCGGCGAGCACCCCCGCCAGCAGCGGCACCCCCACCACACCCTGCGGCCGACCGCGCCGCCGCATCGCGATCAGCAGCCCCGCGAACGCCAGCACCGGCAGCACGTCGCGCAGCCCGTCCACCCTGACCAGCACGGCCAGCCCGAACACCAGCCCGGCCGGCAGCCCCCGCCACCAGGCCGGGCGGGCGAGCGCGTCGTAGGTCAGCGCCAGCCCGCCGAAGAGCAGGATCAGCGACGGGATCTCGCTGAACGTGGTGCGCGAGGTGTAGAGGATCGGCAGGCTCACGGCGAACGCGAGCGCCGCCGGCACCGCCCACCGCGCGCCCGACAGCCGCGCCACCACCCCGGCCAGCGTCAGCACGGCCAGCGCGCCCAGCACCGCCGGGATCAGGAACGGCGCCCCGAGCCAGTTGCCGATCGCGAACAGCAGCGGCGGGCCCGGCATGAACTGCGGCACCACCACGCCGTTCTCGGCGTAGAAACCGACGCTCTCGAAGATCAGCTGCGGGTCGGGGCCGCCGAACGCCTCCACCTGGGTGGGAATGGGCAGGGAGCCGTGGCCGGCGATCCAGGCGGCGTACTGGGCGTAGGTGGCCGGGTCGCGCCTGACGGCGAGCTGCTCGCTGTGCGTGATCGCGTTGAACACCCCGGACGCCACGGCCACCGCCGCGACCCCGCCCACCTGCCACCGGGTGGCCGCCGAGCCGGCCTGCCCGGCGGGAACCGGCGCGTCCGCATGCCCGTCCTTCGAACCACCCGGGCTCGGCGCTTCTGCGCGGCGGCCGAGGCCCCGGGTGCCCGCCCAGCAGAGCAGCGCCGCCGCGGGCACGCCGAGCAGCGTGGCGAGCGGCGGCGTGAACCGGCCGAGCAGCAGCAGCGGCAGGCCCGCGAGCAGCCATCCCGCCACGGCCAGAGCGGGCAGTACGGACAGCGCGGCGAGCACCCGGCCGGGTCGATCGACTTCCATGGCTGAGCGAGCGTATCCAACCCGGCACACCGCGTGCGCACGGCACCCGTCGATCTTGCCCCCGCCCCGGGAACGCGCAGGTGGAACCGCCCGCGTCCGCCGGGTGAGCGCCTCATGCGGCTCGGGACCACTCCGATCACAGGTAGCGTACGGACCACTTGGCTGTGCGACGCGCCGGAGGAGCGGGAGGAACGTGCGGGTGATGTCGGAGGCTCGTGACGCCGAGCCCGCGAAGACCGGACGCGGCCACCGGCTGCCGCGCGACCCCAGGCCCTGGGCGAGACGGCACGGCTGGTTCCTGGCGGTGCTCGTCCTAGGCGCCGCCCTGCGCGCGCTGGCCATGCTGGGCTACCGGCCCGCCCTGTGGTTCCCCGACACCTACACCTACGTCGTCACGGTCTTCAGGCCCCGCCCCGACCTGGTGCGCCCGGCCGGCTACTCGATGTTCCTCAAGCTGCTGGAGCCGCTGCACGCCTTCGCCGCCGTCACGGTGGTGCAGCACCTGCTCGGCCTGGCCACCGGCGTGCTGATCTACCGGGCGGCGCGAAGGGCCCCGCGCTGGGCGGCGACGCTGGCCACGGTGCCGGTGCTGCTGGACGCGTACCAGATCGAGCTGGAGCACCTGCTCGTCTCCGACACGCTCTTCATGTTCCTGGTCGTGGCCGCCGTGGCGCTGTGCGCCACCCGGCGGCCGGCGACGGTGGCGGCGATCGGGCTGCTGCTGGCCGCCGCCACGCTGACCAGGACCGTCGGGCAGCCGCTCATCGTGGTGGTGGCCGCCTGGTTCGTGCTGCGCCGGCGGTTCAAACCGGCCGTCGTGCTGCTGGCCGCCGCGCTGGTGCCGATCCTCGCGTACGGCGCCTGGTTCCACGCCACCTACCAGCGGACCGGCCTGATCGGCGCGAACGGCGTCTTCATGTACGCGCGCACGATGTCCTTCGCCGACTGCGCCAAGATGGACCCGCCGCCCGACCTGGCGGTCCTGTGCGACCCGCGCCCGCCGGAGCGGCGGCCCCCGTCGCAGGAGTACATCTGGGCCAAGGACTCCCCGCTCGTCCTGCGGCCGGGCATCACGTTCACGAAGGAGAACGACGACCTGGCGGCCAGGTTCGCGACGCTGGCGATCACCAGCCAGCCGCTCGACTACGCCGCCTCGGTGCTGACCGAGCTGGGCCGCACGTTCACCTGGGGTCGCCCGGTCTATCCCGATCCCGAGATCTACGCCTACTACCAGTTCCCGGTGACGCCCCCCGGACCGCCTGGGCGCTATCCCGCGCAGGTCGGCGCCGAGTATGCCAAGCTCTACGAGCAGGGTGCGATCGGTACGCGGATCGTCGAGCCCTACGCCGGATGGCTGCGCGCCTACCAGAATCTGGCCCGGCTGCCCGGCCCGGTGCTGCTGGGAGTCCTGCTGGTGCCGCCGGTGGCGGCGATCGCCCGCCGGCGCCGGGGCAGGCGTCCCGGCACGCGGCCGGCGGGGGCGCCGGCCTGGCTGGTGCCCTGGTCGGTGGCCGTGGTGCTGCTGGTCACCCCGGCCGCGGCCGCCGAGTTCGACTACCGGTACGTGCTGCCGGCCGTACCCCTGGCCTGCCTGGCGGCCGCCCTGAGCATCCGGCCGACGCATCGGGCCTGACCCTGACGATCGAGGACAGATCGGTGGCAGGAAAGAGTTTGGCGATGATATTCCACCCAATGTCCGGCTCTGAGTATGCTGTGCCGCGGAAACATCACACCCGGGTCACGGGCCGTTCCGCACGATCGGGCACGTGGCACGCCGTACGTGACCTAGTCTCGTGGCGCGGAGCGACCAAGCCGGCGGCGCAAGGAGTGAGGCTAGGGGGCGTATGAGTGACTACAGAGGCGTGCCGCCGGTAGTCGATCCCGTGCACGACCGCCGAGGTGCCCCGACGCAGCCGGGCAGCCGGATGGCCCGCCGGGCGGCCGCGGCCGCGCCGCCACCCCCGCCACCGCAGGAGCGGCCCTCGCACGGGCACCGCTCGGGCGGCCCGGGCAGCGGCCAGAAGAAGATGCGCGTGCTGGCCTGGGTCAGCATCGGCCTGACCTCGGTGATGGTCGCGGGCACGCTGACGGCCTACACCCTCTACCGCGACGCCTTCGGCAACATCAACGAGAAGAGCGTCAAAGAAGACATCATCAACCCCCGCCCTCCCGACACGGGCGCGCTCAACGTGCTGCTCGTCGGCTCCGACACCCGGGCGGGCAAGGGCAACGCGCGCTACGGCCAGCAACTGGCCCGCGAGGCCGACGCCGGCGGCAAGCGCACCGACACGATCATCCTCATGCACATCTCCCCCGGCCGGGACAAGGCGCGGCTGATCAGCTTCCCGCGCGACTCCCTGGTGCAGATCCCCAAGTGCAAGAACGAGGCCACCAAGCAGGAGATGGCCCCGCGCCGGGACATGATCAACTCGGCGTACAACTCCGGCGGCATCGCCTGCACGATCTCCACCGTCGAGACGCTGACCGGCATCCGGGTCAACCACTTCGTCGAGGTCGACTTCAGCGGTTTCAAGAACATCGTGGACGCGCTCGGCGGCATCGAGATCTGCCTGAAGTCGGGCGTCAACGACAGGGCCTCCAAACTGGTGCTGCCCGCCGGCAAGAGCGTGCTCGACGGCGAGAAGGCGCTGGGCTACGTACGCCTGCGCAAATACAGCGACGGCAGCGACATCCAGCGCATCAAGCGGCAGCAGATCTTCCTGAGCAAGGTCGTGGCCAAGGCGACCAGCAGCGACCTGCTCACCGACGTGGGCCGGCTGAGGGGCTTCATCGCGGCGGCGGCCGGCTCGGTCACCATGGATCCCGAGCTGGCCAACGACACCGAGCAGCTCATCCAGATCGCGATGAGCGCCAAGGAGATGACCGCCGGCGGCGTCAAGTTCACCACCGTGCCCTGGGGGCCCGCCCCCGACGACCCGAACCGGGTGGTCTGGAAGGAACCGGACGCGACCGAGCTGTTCACCTCGATCAAGACCGACACCGAGCCCGTGCCCGGGCCCAGTGCCACCGCGAGCGCCAAGCCCAAGGTCGCGATCAAGCCCGAGCAGGTGAAGGTCCAGGTGCTCAACGGCACCAAGACCTTCGGCAAGGCCCGCGAGGTCGCCGACGAGCTGGCCAAGCAGGGCTTCAACGTCGTCGGGCTGGGCAACTTCGAGGCCCCGGGCGGCGTGAGCCTGAAGAAGAGCGAGATCCACTACGCCAAGACGATCGAGACGGCGGCCGACCACGCCGTCGCGCTGGGCGCCGCGGTGCTGCCCAAGCCGCAGGCCGCGTCGGGCAAGGTGACGGCGACGAACGCGCAGTCGTACCTCGCCACCAACCCCGGCACCACGGCGGGAGCCGGCGCGAAGAAGGGCACACCGGTGATCCAGCTGGTGGTCGGCGAAGACTTCGAGTCGGTCAAGGTGACCAAGCTGCCCGACAGCGTCAACAACAGCACCATCACCGCCTCCGAGCAGAAGAACGTCTGCACCTGAGCTCAAAGTTCGCTGTGTAACGGGCCGATCTGGGCCGCTGCGTGAGACAGGACCGGCGAGTGCGGGATAGTGTGTTTCGGGTCGGCGACGCAGCGCGACACGGAGCCGCAAGGGGTTTCCTGGTCGTGTTGCCGTCGTGTTCCCCGGACCCGAGCGAAGCTGAGCGACTCCCCTAGTGTCTGAGAGTAGATCCTCCCGACCGGTCACGCCCCCGCGGAGCCCCGAAGAGGAGGGCCCCGCCGACACGGGGGCCAGGTGGCCGCTTCCGGAGGAGACCTTCTGGAGCGAGGCCACCGACCCGCACGGAGTCGCCCCGGGTGAGCGCACCATGCCACAGGCCGCGGTGGCCCCCGCCCCACGCCCCGCACCGGTCCATACCCCGGCGCAGGTCCAGACTCCGGCGCAGGTCCAGGCCGCGGGGCAGGTCCAGGCCGTGGAGTCCGGCGCCAAGCGTCAGGAGCGGCCGGAGCCGCGTCCGCAGCCCGAGCAGCCGAAGCCGCGCAAGCGCGATCCGTTCCTGGACAACGTCAAGTTCATCCTGATCGCGCTGGTGCCGATCGGCCACTCGCTGGTGCCGACCCTGGCCGCCGACTCGGCCAGAGCCCTCTACATCTTCATCTACGTCTTCCACATGCCGCTGTTCGTGGTGATCAGCGGCTACCTGTCGCGCAACTTCTGGAACTCCAACGCGAAGACCAACAAACTGGTCGACACGTTCCTCGTCCCCTACGTGATCGTCGAGGTCGGCTACGCGGCCCTGCGCTTCTCCCTCGGGCAGAAGTGGAGCCTGACCATCATCGACCCGGCCTGGCTCAACTGGTATCTGCTGGCGCTGCTGTTCTGGCGGCTGTCCACCCCGGTGTGGAAGCGGATGAAGTACCCGGTGCCGGTGGCCATCGCGATCTACCTGTTCGCCGGGTTCTCCCAGATCTCCGGTGACTTCAGCATGGACCGCTTCTTCGGCCTGCTGCCGTTCTTCGTCATCGGCCTGGTCCTGCAGCCCGAGCACTTCGAGCTGCTCAACCGCCGCTGGATCAAGATCGTCTCGATCGTCACCGTGCTCTGCGCGGCGGCGGTGGCGATCTACATCGCGCCGATGGCCAAGCTCGGCCCGTTCTACTACAAGAACAGCTACCAGGACCTCAACCTGTCCTGGTACATGGGCCTCGGGCTGCGCGTCGGGCTGCTCATCTGCGCCCTGGCCATGTGCTTCGCCGTGCTGGCGCTGGTGCCCAGGCGCGAGACCTGGTACACCGACCTCGGCACCCGCACGCTCTACTGCTACCTGCTGCACGGCATCCCGGTGCTGATCGCCAAGGAGATGGGCTGGCTGGAGCTCCCGTGGCTGCACGGGCCCCTGGGCGTGCTGGCGATCAGCACGAGCTGCTTCGCGCTGGCCATCATCCTGTGCCTGCCGGAGACCCGTACGGTCTTCAAGTGGGTGCTGGAGCCCCGGCTGGTCTGGCTCTATCGCCGTCCCTCCCGAAGTTAAGCGCCCGTTCCTTCCGCATTCACGCCGTTGACCTGGGAGGCGCGGAGCATCGACGCATGCGCGCATGTGTCGCCACCACCGTCCATCATCCCGAGGACGCCCGGATCATGCACCGGCAGATCAGGGCACTGCTCGACGCGGGCCACGAGGTGACCTACGTCGCTCCCTTCAGCTATTTCAACGTGACCCCCGCCATGGGGCTGACCGCCGTGGACGTGCCGCGCCTGGCCTCCCGCGGCCGGGCCCGTCACGCGCTCAGACGCGGCGTGCGGGGCGCGGACCTGCTGCTCGTGCACGATCACCGGCTGCTGCGCGCGCTGCCCCACCACCGTCCTCCGGTCGTCTGGGACGTACGCGAGCCGGTCACCCCCAGGCAGCTGGCCCGCGCCGGGCGGCGGCACCGGGTGGTCACACCCGCCGAGGTGCCCGAGGCGACCCTGGTGGCCGCGAGCCCCCCGCCGCCGGGCGGCTCCCGGGTCGTCCACCTCGGCCGTCTGTCCGCGGAGCGCGGCGTGACGGAGCTGATCGGGCTGGCCGAGCGGCTGATCCCGCACGGCATCAGGCTGGACCTCATCGGCGGCGCGACGCCCGAGGCGCGGCCACTGCTGCGGGACGCGCAGCGGGTCGGGCTGCTCGACTGGTTCGGGTACGTGCCCCACCGCCACGCCCTGCGCATGGCCGAGGGCGCGCTGGCCGGCCTGTCCCTGGCCGACGGCTCGTTGCAGGCCCCGCCGACCACGATCATGGACTACATGGGCCGGGGCCTGCCCGTGATCACCACCCCGCAGGGCGCCGCGCTGGTCGAGGAGGCCGGCTGCGGGCTGGTGGTGCCGCTGGACGTGGACGCGGTGCTGAACGCCGTACTGGACCTGAAGGAGGACCCGGCGCGCCGGG
Organism: Nonomuraea fuscirosea; assembly: GCF_035917475.1. Lineage (NCBI taxonomy): Bacteria > Bacillati > Actinomycetota > Actinomycetes > Streptosporangiales > Streptosporangiaceae > Nonomuraea > Nonomuraea fuscirosea. Next base: position 8,906,485 of record NZ_CP109074.1, read on the forward strand.
CCGAGCTGGGCGCCTCGGGGCACGCGCGGGCACGGCTGCGCCACCACTGGCCGGACCACGCCGCCGCGTTCGTCCGCCGCGCCGAGTCCTGGGCCGGGATCACGACCCACGCCCTCGCCGTGTGATCGTCCCCAGGGGATCCCCGAGGACCACGTACATCGCACCTGGACGACACCGGGCCGGGAATGGCGGTGCGGGCCGCCGGTTGATGTACTGGGTGCATGGCATCGCATCTGATCCAAGGCCGGACGGTGGGCATGCCTGTGCGGGTGAGGGACGCCGAGGTGTGCAGCGCCTTCTACCCGGTGCGTGCCGACGCCGCCAGGGCGGTGATCGCGTACTCCGGCCTAGACGTGGCCGAGGTCCTGCCGGGCAAGGCCGTCTGCGTGCTCGTGTTCGTGGACTACCGCGACGGTGATCTCGACGCCTACCACGAGTTCGGCATGGCCTTCCTGGTCCGCCCGCCCGGTCAGCCGGGCTCCACGGGGCTCGGCGATCTGCGCCAGGCCGGGATCTTCGTGCACTGGCTGCCGGTGGACCAGCGGTTCACGCTGGAGGCCGGGCGGACGTTGTGGGGGTTTCCCAAGGAACTGGCCGACATCGAGTTGCGGCTGGCTTCGCCGTACAAGAGGTGCATTCTGCGCAAGGACGGCCGGCTCGTGCTCGACCTGCTGGTCAAGCCGGGTGTGCCGGTGCCGGCCGGCGGCGCGATGGCGCCGCTCGACGCCTACACGCACCGCGACGGCCTCACCCGGCGGGTCCCCTGGTCCGTCCGCGCCCGCGGCGCGAAGATCCGCCCCGGCGGGGCGCTGATCCGCCTGGGCAACCACCCCATCGCCAAGGAGCTGAGCGAGCTGGGGCTGCCCAAGCGGGCCCTCTTCAGCACCACGGTCGCGCACGCGGCGATGACCTTCGGAGCCGCCACGACGGCCTGACCCCCGTGGCCCGGTCGCGCGCCACGGGGCTGTGCCGCGGCGACGCGCCCCGGCCGGCTCAGACGATCGGCGGGCGGCCGAGCTTGACCATCCGCCACGCGGTCCGCCACGCCATCGGGCGGCGTTCGCCGGCGGGGGTGCGCAGGCCCTCGAAGAAGCCGGAGAACCACGCCTTGAGCGCCGCGGAGGCGCCGCGCTCGCGGATCACGGTGAGCACGACCCAGTTGGTCAGGTAGAGCAGCGCCAGCGGCCACGGCAGGTTGCGCCGGGCCAGCCAGACCCGGTTGCGCGCGTTGAGCCGGTGGAACTCGGCGTGGCGGGTCGGGGGCACCTGGGGGTGGTACATCACCGTCTCGGCGTCGTACTCGATCCGGTAGCCCTCGCCCAGCAGCCGCCAGGCCAGGTCGGTCTCCTCGTGAGCGTAGAAGAACCGCTCGGGAAGACCGCCCACCTGGAGGAAGGCCGAACGTCTGATCGCCGACGCGCCGCCCAGGAAGGTGGTCACCGGCGAGGAGCGCTGCGGGTCGCCCGAACGCAGCCGCGGGACGTGGCGGCGCTGGCCGATGCCACCGTCGGGATCCATGATCCGGAAGGAGATCACCGCCAGGTCGGGCTCGGTGGCGAAACGGTCGCGCACGTGCGCGACGACCTTCTGGCTGGCATACCAGCCGTCGTCGTCGAGAAAGAGCACGACGTCTCCCGAGCACTCCTCCACACCGCGATTACGGCCGGCGGGAATGCCCGTGTTCTGGTCGAGCCGGATCGTTTTCACGACCGCGGCCGACCCCTCGGGTGGCGTCGCCGACACCGCGGGCACGTCGGCGCCGTTGCCCACGATCACCACTTCGACGTCGCCGTCGACCTGGTTGAGCGCGGACTCGACCGCCCGGTTCAGCTCCGCGACCCGGTTGCCCATGGTGAGGATGACGCACGAGATCTTCAACGAATCATCGTCCTGACGCGTTGAGAGCACGAGCGGAGCATTCTTTCATGATCACCGAGTCTGCTGGGTTTGCATGGTCTGGATGGTGAAGCTAAGCGTATCGGAACCGGCAGTGAACCCCCACCGAACGGCGGACGTCCGATCAATACGACGGACGAGCGGCGCCTCCGGTTCCGACAGAGATCAAGCAAGTCTTCTCGATGCCATGATGCTGATCAGATGCAGCACCGTCTGCACCGCCGCGGCCAGCAGGCAGGCCACCACGAGCACGCGGGTGGCGGTCAGGTTTCCGGCGAACACGTCGATCACCGCGGTCGCCAGCGCGAGCAGGGACAGCTCGATGGGCTGCATGATCCGGTGGAACCGCGTCGCCGCCAGCACCCGCCGGCCCAGCCCCAGCAGCCCCGACCTGAACTGCACCGCCGCCGCCTCGGTCGCGGCGCTCAGCCCGCCCTTGGCCCTGGCCACCTCCACCAGGTCGCTCTCCGCCTTGATCAGGATGGCGCCGAGCGCGGCGGCGAAGCCGAACACGGTGTACCAGTCGGGCAGCACCTCCGAGGCGCGCCAGCCCAGCCCCGCCAGCACGGCCGCCTCGGCGAAGTAGGCGCCGACGCGGTCGAGGTAGACGCCGGACAGCGAGGTCTTGCCCGTCCAGCGGGCCAGCTCGCCGTCCGAGCAGTCGAGCAGCAGGTAGACCTGGATCAGCAGGGCGGCGAGCACGGCCGCCCACAGCCCCGGCAGCGCCAGCACGAACCCGGCCGCGACGCCCGCGACCGTCATGATCCAGGTGAGCTGGTTGGGCGTGACCGGGGTCTTGGTCATCAGCCACGTGACGTAGATGGACAGGCGGCGCATGTAGAGGACGCCCGCCCAGTGCTCGCCGTTCCTGCGCTCCAGGTGGCCCGGAGGCTGGGCCACCTGGCGGAGCTCAGCTACCGAAGGCCCGGACATAGTCCCCCACCCGATCGCGGATCTCGGAGTCCTGCATGCGCAGGTGCTCCAGGATCGTGTAACGGCCGGGACGGGTGGCCGGGGCCAGCGCCACGACCTCGGCGAACTGCTCGGCGCTCAGCCCGATGTCGCCGGGGACGACGGGCAGCTCGTGCCGGCGCAGGCAGTCGACGACCTGCTTGACGCGGGCGTCGTCCTCCCTGAGGAAGAAGCAGAAGGCGGCACCGATCCCGGCGAGCTCGCCGTGGTTGGAGGTGCCGGGAAAGAGCTGATCCACGGCATGAAGGATCTCATGGTCTCCGCCACTCGCGGGCCGGGACGAGCCGGCCACGACCATCGACATGCCCGACAGAATCAGCGATTCGGCCAGAACGGTCAGGAACGCGTCGGACTCGATGGAGTCCGTACGCCCGATGAGCGCCTCGGCGGCGGTGCGGGACATCGAGCAGGCCAGCCCGTCGATGGGCTCGCCGCGCTCGACGTTGCCCAGCTGCCAGTCCTCGATGGCCGACAGGTTGCTGACCACGTCGCCCACACCCGCGCGCACCAGCGCCTGGGGCGCGTTGTGCACGAAGTCGAGGTCGACCAGGATGGCCAGCGGCATCGGCACGCCGAACGTGCCCTTGCCGCCCTCGTAGATCAGGGAGGCGGTGGGCGAGCAGATGCCGTCGTGGGACAGGTTGGTGGCCACGGCGACCATCGGGATGCCGGCCAGCGACGCGGCGTATTTGGTGGCGTCGATCGTCTTGCCACCGCCGACGCCCACCACCACCTCGTAGGCGCCCTTGCGCAGGTCGGCGCCGAGCGAGACGGCCGCGTCGACCGACCCGTCGGCCACCCGGAAAACCTCGGCCTCGCCCAGCGTGGGCGCGATCAGGCTCTCGATGTGGTCGCCCTGGCCGCGGCCGACGGCCACGGCCACCCGGCCGGAGGTGGCCACGCGGCTGTCGGCCAGCAGCGCGCCGAGCTCAGCCACCGCGCCCCGCCTGACGTCCATGGTCAGGGGCGCCGGCAACATCCTCGCGAGAAGCGGCATGCGCGCTCCCTCAGTAGCGGACGGCTATGGTGCGGGCCTTGGCCAGGTCGTCGTGGTTGTCCACCTCGACCCAGTCGACCTCGCCGATGGGCGCGGCGTTGATGATCTCGCCGCGGTCGACCATCTCCTGGTAGCCGTCCTCGTAGTAGAGCTGGGGGTCGCGCTCGAACGTGGTCTTCAGCGCGTCGGCCAGCCGGTCGGCGGCACCGGGCCTGATGAGGGTGGCCCCGATGTACTCGCCGTAGGCCTCGGCCGGGTCCATCAGCTTGGTGATGCGGCGCAGCGAGCCCTCGGGCGAGAGCGTCACCTTCATCTCCTCGTCGGCCAGCTTCTTGACGTCGTCAACGGCGAGCAGCACGTCGCTGGTCTCGGGGGCCGACAGCAGCGTCTTCTCGATCGAGACGGGGTGCACGGTGTCGCCGTTGACCAGGAGCACGCCCTGGGCGAAGTAGTCGCGGGCGCACCACAGGGAGTAGGCGTTGTTCCACTCCTCGGCCTTGTCGTTGTGCACGAGGGTGAGCTTGACGCCGTGCCGCTCCTCCAGGGCGTCCTTGCGCTCGTGTACGGCCTGGGCCGCGTAACCGACGACGACCACGACCTCCCGCAGGCCCACCTCGGCGAGATTGCGCAGCGAGATGTCCATGATCGTGGTTTCGCCGTCGACCGGCACGAGCGCCTTGGGCAGCGTGTCGGTGTACGGCCGCAGACGTCGTCCGGCTCCAGCGGCCAGAACCATTCCCAGCAACGTGCACTCCTCAGTCGAGCAGGTCTCTTCGAGTACGTGGGGGCGTCCCACCATAGGCCCAAAGAGTATTCGTCTTTGGACCCCGTGCGGGTAATCCGGCGTTAGTCTTGCGTTCCCGTATCGGCCGTTTCGGCCCCGGACAGCGGGGCGGCGAGCCAGCAGGTCAGGCTCTCCCAGCCGAACAGGGCCCACAGATAGACCGCGAGCACGACATAGCCGCCGGTCAGCCACCCCGACAGGGCGGTCAGCGCGACCACCATCATCCGCCCGTCCCAGCCGAGCCCGAAGGTGGCCAGCCACGGCGGCGGGTAGACGCGCTGGCGCAGCCGGTAGACCAGATCGTAATGGTGGAAGGCGAGCGCGCCGAGCACGAGGAAGATCAGTACGGGGTTCAGCCGGTGGGCGAAGCCGACCGCGGCGATGAAGGCGTACTCGATGAGGCGCAGGATCGGCGGCACGAGCCAGTCGAACCGGCCGTCGTGCGGGTGGGTGCTGCCCGGCCCGGCCAGCAGCAGCGTGACGGCGGGCGCGAAGACCGCCAGCCCGTCGGCGCCGGCCACGCCGATCAGCAGCAGCACGCCCGTGACGAACGTGCCGGCGAGCACCGGGGGCAGCGGCGGGAGCTGCCCGGCCACGAGCAGGCCCATGGCGCGCGAGAGCGGCCCGTCGTCGCGGTAGGCGACGACGGTGCTGTTGGGTACGGGGGTCATGTGCACCGACATCATCGTGCCGACCTCGCGATCCGTCCGGCGAGCTGATAGAGGGCCGCGACGCCGCCCCAGCAGAGCAGGGACAGGAACGTGACGCGGGCGTTCCAGCCGGCCGCGGTGACGGCGATCAGCGCCATGCGCTCCCCGATGGGCAGGACGACGATCTTCTTCAGCCAGCGCGCGACCGTGCCGCGTTCGAGTCTCTGGGCGATCCTCAGCACGCCCGCGTGGTCGCGCCGGGCGTCGTGCGACTCCATCAGGGAGCGCGCGGGCCGGCCCCACATGGCGCCGACCTTGGCCGCGTCGGCGACGGCTCCCGCGTACGTGGCGTCGATGGCGTGCCTGACGACCTGGAGGATCATGGCGCCCACGGCCAGCGGCCAGATGCCGGGCCCGGCGAAGCCGAAGGCCAGGCCGACGTAGACGACGTATTCCTTGAGCCGGTCGGACATGCCGTCGGCCCACGCGCCGAGCGGGGAGAACGTGCGGGTGTAGCGGGCGAGCTGCCCGTCGAGGCAGTCGAGCGCGAAGGACAGGTAGAGCAGCACCGCGCCGGCCAGCCGCCCTCCTTGCGTGCCGGCGGAGAACCAGACGGCGGCGAGCAGGGCCAGCCCGGCCGAGAAGCCGGTGACGGTGTTGGGCGCGAGCTTGAGCAGCACGGCCGGTCTGATCAGGTGGCGGGTCCAGGACGAGACGAGGAACGTGGCCAGGAAGCCGTCGTCGTCCTTGACGGAGGTGTCGAGCCTGACCTGCTCCTCGTCCACCTCCGACAGCCTGACGACGGCGGCGTCGGCCGCGTTCTGGCCGCTCACCCGGTCGGCGTGCAGCGGCCCGATCGCCGCGGCGCGCACGCTCACGCCGGACCTGACCAGGCCGACCAGCAGCAGGTCGACGGCCTCGACCGCGGTGACGGGGCCGAGCTTGCCCGCCTCGGACAGCTCGGCCAGTTCCTCCGCGATGTCGGCGAGCGCGGGCAGGTCGGACTCGCCGGTCTGCAGCACGCCCCTGAACGTGGCGTTGGCCTCCGGCACGAGGTGGAACGAGCTGCCCGCCGCGACGACCTTGCCGCCCTCGACGCGTACGGGAGGCCGCAGCGGCGAGGTGGCCGCGTCGTGGGCGATGAGCGCGGCGGTGTCGTGGGCGGGGTGTTCGAGCAGCAGCGCCAGCGCCTCGGTGTGGGCCACCAGGTCGGCGGGGAGCACGGCCACCGTGCCGGTGGTGGTCCGCGCGATCTTGGCGACGCCGCGCAGGTCGGCCCCGAGGCCGCCGCCCGCGCTGACCACCAGGACGTCGCGGACGGGCAGCACGGAGAGCTGGTCGTGGAGGCGGTCGAGCAGGGTGCCGTCACCGCTGGAGAGCCTGCACGCGGGCGTCGTGGCGAGCAGCACGGCCGACGTGGTCGTGCCCCCGCGGATCAGTGAGTCGGGCAAAGCGCAGGTCTCCTCCCGGCCGGGGTGGAGTGCGGTCACTTGGGGGTGCGTAGACACAGCGTAGCGACAGGTCACCGCAATATCACGGACCGGCGGCACTACGCTGCCGGGTATGGATTCACCGCTGCGGTCGGTTGGAGTGCTCCTCGCGGGCGGCGTGGGGCAGCGGGTCGGGCTCAGCACGCCCAAGCAGCTCATCGAGGTCGCGGGCCGGACGATCATCGAGCATTCGCTGGCCGTCTTCGAGGGCGCGCCGGAGATCGACGAGGTCGTGGTGCTGATGACGCCCGGATACGCGGGCCGGGTGCGGGAGATCGTCGCCGCGGGCGGATACCGCAAGGTCGGCAAGGTCGTGGACGGCGGTGCGAGCCGGACGGAGAGCACGTGGCGGGCGCTGGCCGCGCTGGGCGAGCGGGAGTGCAACGTGCTGCTGCACGACGCCGTACGCCCGCTCCTGGAGCCCCGGATCATCACGGAGTGTGTCAGGGCGCTGGAGACCCACGAGGCCGTCAACGTGGCGATCCCGAGCTCGGACACCGTCTTCACGGCGGTCCCAGGGCCGGGCGGCGAGGTGATCGGCGAGGTGCTGGACCGGGCGCGGCTGCGGCGCAGCCAGACCCCGCAGTGCTTCCGGCTCTCGGTGATCCGCGAAGCCTACGAGCGGGCGATGGCCGATCCCACCTTCGGCGACCTGCCCGCCACCGACGACTGCGGCGTGGTGCTGCGTTACCTGCCCGAGGTGCCGATCCATCTGGTGCCGGGCAGCGAGCACAACATCAAGGTGACGCATCCGGCCGACCTGCGCATCGCGGAGCTGCTCTTCGGGCTGCCCGCCGCCGTGCCGGCCGGCGCCCCCGACGCGCTGGCGGGGCAGGTCGTGGTCGTGGTGGGCGAGTCCGCGCCGGCCGGGCCCGTCCGTGGCGCCGACGTACGCGTGCTGACCAGGGCGGACGGCGTGCGCCCCGAGGACTTCGACACGGTGGCCAAGGCGCTCGACGACGTGGGCCAGGCCGATCACGTAGTGCTGGCGGCGGGCGCGGGCTCCTCCGGCGACCTGCTCGCGGCCACCGGCGACGGCGTCGCCGACGTGGTCGGGGCCGGCCAGCTCGGCGCGCTCAACGTGGCCCGCGCCGCCCACCCCCACCTGCGGGCGGCGGCGGGGCGGTCACGCCAGGCCGGCCGGCGCGGGAGCCTGCTGCTGCAGGTGCCGCCGGGCTCCGGCGCCCTGCACGCCTCGGGGGCCGCCGCGGTGGCCGCGCTGACCAGGGCGCTGGCCCGCGAGTGGGCCGCCGACGGCGTCGGGGTCAACTGCGTCAATACCGGCGCGTCTCCCCTCCTCGTCTCGCAGACCTCGCTGGACATCCTCATCTCCGACCTATCAGGGCAAGTCATAGACGTGCTCGTGGACGGCGCTTGACCTGAGCATTGTTACCGTGCGATCACATGAGGAGACTCATCGTGATCGCGGCTCTGCTCGGCTGCTACCCCGCGCTGCTGGTCTCGGCACTGTGGCCGGCGCCGCTGGTGTTCGGAGCGGTCGCCGTGGCCTCCTACGCCGTCGAGCTCGTCGCCCCGCGCGCCGCCCGCCCGCTGCCCGACCTGCTCGGCAAGGTGCACCTCGGGATCACGCTGCGCTTCATGGTGCGCGAGACGCTGGCGCTGCTGCTGGTGGCGCGGACGGCCGGGGCCGAGTCGCCGTGGTTCGTGGCGCTCGCGGCCGGCGTGCTCGCCCTGCACGCCGTACGGGCGCTGCACACGGGCCTCGCGATGCGGTTGCGTCAGACGCTCAGCCACATGCCGGTGACCACCCGCAACCTCGACGTCTCCGCGCTGCGCATCCCCAAGATGCCGCCCAGGCGGCTGCGTGACGCGCGCAGCGTGCCGTTCCTCTATCTGGACGCCCTTCCGGTGCTGGGCGCGGTCCACGGGGCCGTGCTCGCCACTCTGGGGGCCGGGGTGGCGCTCGTGGCCGGGCTCGTGGCGGCGCTCGCGCTCATCCCGTACGTGCGCCGCGCCCTGCCCCTCACCGACCGCGCCAACGTGCTGCGCGTGGTCGGCGAGCAGGTCGAGCGGTACGCCCCCGAGATCATCCTGTACTTCTCCGGCGCCACCGCCGCCGCCTACCAGGCCAGGATGTGGCTGCCCACTCTGGAGCGGCTCGACCGGCGGGCCATCGTCGTGCTGCGCGAGCGCGGCATGGCCGCGCACCTCGAAGGCACCAGCCTGCCGATGGTGTGCATCCCGTCGTCGGCCGACCTGATGAGCTTCCGCGCGCTGGCCGGGGCCCGGCTCTGCCTGTACGTCGCCAACGTCGGCAGGAACGTGCACATGCTGCGCATCCCGACCCTGCGCAGCGCGTTCCTCAACCACGGCGACAGCGACAAGGAGGCCTCGTTCAACCCGTTCTCCCGGGTGTACGACGAGGTGTGGGTGGCCGGGCCCGCGGGCCGCGACCGCTACCGCCGGGCCAAGGTGGGCGTCAGGGACGAGAACATCCACGAGGTCGGCCGGCCGCAGCTGGAGGGCATCTCGACGGAGGGGCCAGGGCTGCCGTACCGGACCGTCCTGTACGCCCCCACCTGGGAGGGCTGGAACGACGACCTGTTCCACACCTCGCTGATCACCATGGGCCCGCGCCTCGTGCGGGCGCTGCTCGACCACCGGCCGCCGCTGCGGGTGATCTACAAGCCCCACCCGCTGACCGGCCACCGCGACAAGAGCGCCACCCGGGCGCACCGGAAGATCGTGGCCATGATCGAGGCGGCCGAGCTGGCCAAGTCGAAGGCCAGGCATCCCTCGCACGGGGCCGGGGAGGAGGCGCAGCGGATCAGGCACCTGATCGTCGACGGTCCCGAGCCGCACCTGTACGACTGCTTCAACGAGTGCGACCTGCTGATCAGCGACATCTCCAGCGTCGTGGCCGACTTCCTGGCCAGCGAGAAGCCGTACGCGGTGACGAACGTGGCCGGGCTGCCCGAGGCCGCCTTCCACGAGCGTTATCCCAGCGCCGAGGCGGGGGTGTTGCTCGGCGAGGACCTGTCGAACCTCGCCGAGTTCTTGGACGGGGATGACACCCTGGCCGGAGCCAGGGTCAAGCTCAGGAGCCAGCTCTTCGGCCCGGAGTACCCGGACGCGCTGGCCCGCTTCAACGCCGCCGTCGAGCGGGTCTTCGCCGGCTCCTGAGCGCACTCGCCGAGGGCCCGGTGCGGGCTCGCTACTCGCCGAAGCGCGGCGCGGGCTCCTCTCTCCTCACTGTCTGTCCCGGCGGGCGGGCCAGCTTTCTCGGGCTGGTCAGGAAGCCCCAGCCCCAGGAGCAGTGCATGGTCGCGTACACGAGCGGCAGCCGCAGCTTCGCCGCCGTGGGCAGCCCGCTGCCGGTCACCGCCGAGCCGGCCGCGATGGCCAGCGCGTAGCCGCCGGGGACGATCAGCGCGAGCGGGAAGAACGGCGAGACGAGCAGCCCGAGCAGCATCGCCAGCACCGCGACCGGCGGCGCCAGGTAGCGCAGGTTGATCGTGCCCTCGTGCGTGCGCGAGACCACGCGGCGCCAGCGGCCGTAGTGGAAGTACTGCTTGGCCAGCGCCTTCACGTTGGGCCGTGGCCGGTAGGAGACCCGCATGCGCGGCTGGAACCACACCAGGCCGCCGGTCTGGCGGATGCGGTGGTTCATCTCCCAGTCCTGGGCCCGCTGGAAGTGCTCGTCGTAGCCGCCGACCCTGGCCAGGGCCGAGCGGCGGAAGACGCCGAGGTAGACGGTGTCGGCGGGGCCCGCCGTGCCGCCCACGTGGAAGGCGGCGGCGCCCACGCCGATCTTGGACGTCATGGCGCAGGCGACGGCCTGCTCGAAGGGGGTGATCCCCTCCGCCGCCATGACGCCGCCGACGTTGTCGGCGCCGGTCTCCGCCAGCGTCTCGACGGCGACGCGCAGGTAGTCGGAGGGCAGCATGGCGTGCCCGTCGACCCTGGCGACGATGTCGTTACGCGAGGCGGCGATGGCCGCGTTGAGGGCGTTGGGGGTGCGGCCCGTCGGGTTGGGCACCACCGTCACCCGGCGGTCGGCCGCCGCGATGGCGTCGGCGACCTCCTGGGTGCGGTCCTGGGACGGACCCACGGCGAGGACGAGCTCGATCTCGCCTGGGTATTGCTGGGCGAGGACCTGGCCGACGGCCTCGCGGAGGTGCCGCTCCTCGTTGAGGACCGGCATGATGACGGAGATGGGGGGCCAGCCGCGCGTCTCCGCGGGCGCGTGCGGCGAGTCGGGGAACTGCTTCATGGCGGGGCTCACGCTACTGTACGACCAGGGGAGGAGGGCAATCGAAGGCCCCGATCCACCGGGGTGACAAAAGGGGGACGGCATGCGCGACCCGGGCGAGGAGGACGGCGGTGTGCTCGTGGGCGGCGACGCCTACGGAGGCGTCAAGCTGACACCCGTCCGCACCCGGAGGCCGCGCAGGAGCGCGAAGGCCCGCCGCCGCAACGTCGTGCTGGCCGGGCTGCTGTCCACGGGCGTGCTGGTCACCACGGGTGTGGTGTGGGCGACCCCGCGCCAGATCGGCACGGTGGACGCCGGGGTGACCGCGCCCTCGTCCTCGGGCGCCGAGAACATCCTGATGGTCGGCGTCGACAAGCGCGACGACCTCACCCGCCAGCAGCAGAACCGGCTCAAGCTGGGCCGCGAGTCCGGCCAGCGCACCGACACCATGATGGTCATCCACCTGTCGGAGGACCACAAGAAGGTGACCGTGGTCAGCCTGCCGCGCGACACCTGGACCACGGTTCCCGGCAAGGGCGATCACAAGATCAACTCGGCGTACCAGTTCGGCGGGCCCAAGCTGGCCAAGCAGACCGTCGAGGCGGTCACCGGGCTGCAGATCAACCGCTACATCGAGGTCAACATCCTGGGCTTCATCGACGTGGTCGACTCGCTCGGCGGGGTCACCGTCTGCACGCCCGTGCCGATCGACGACACCAAGATCGCGCTCAACCTGCCGGCCGGCACCCACCAGCTCGACGGGGTGCGGGCGCTCGGCTACGCGCGCACCCGCGCCACCGCCCGCTCCGACCTCGACCGCATCGACCGGCAGCAGCAGGTCATCTCGGCCCTGCTCAACCGGGCGCTCAGCGCCGACACGCTGGCCAACCCGGCCAAGCTGGCCTCGTTCGTCAACTCGACGCTCAGCACGGTCCGGGTCGACCCGGACGACGGGCTGCTCGGGCTGGCCACGCAGATGCGCGACGTCTCGCTCGACGACGTGAAGTTCGCCGAGGTGCCGCTGTCCGACGTCGACTTCAAGACGCCCACCGGCGAGTCGGCGGTGCTGTGGGACAAGCAGGCGGCGCGCGACATGTTCGCCGCGATCGACGCCGACCGGGACCCGGCCGAGCCCACGCCGAGCGCCGCCGCGACGCCGTCGGTCAAGCCGTCCGCGGTCCCGCCCGGCGAGATCACGCTCAAGATCAAGAACGGCACGCTCATCACGGGCCTGGCGGCTCGGGCCAAGACGGCGCTGGTCGCGTACGGGTTCAAGGTCCCCGGCGATCCGGGCAACACCACCAAGAAGGACTACAAGAAGACCGTCGTCCGCCACGGCGAGGGCCAGGAGGCCGCGGCGAAGGTCGTGGCGGCCGCCATCCCGGGGGCCGAGCTGCGCAAGACCGACACCGCCGGCATCGAGGTGATCCTGGGCAGCGACCAGCTCAAGGTCAAGCAACCGAAGGCGAATGCCACCCCCACCGCGAAACCCGGTGTTACACCAACCACCAAAACGGCAATGCAGAACATATGTAAGAAATAGGCATATCTTTCTGGGCTCGGGGCAGGTGAGGCCCATGGTGGTCAGGTGTTGGCGGGAGGGCCCCTGCACGGTGGTCCGTGTCGTGGGCGACCTGGACGTCGCGGGTGCGCCCCGGCTCCGGGCCGAGCTGGAACAGGCGCTCGCCGCTCCGGTCAACCTGATCGTGGACCTGACCGAGGTGCCGTTCTGCGACTCGGTCGGGCTGGGCGTGCTCGTGGAGACGCTCAACCAGGTGCAGCACCTGCGGGGACGGATGGTGCTGGTGGTCGGGCCGGGCATGATCCGGCATCTGCTGACGATCACGAACCTCGACCGGCATTTCGCGACCAGCGGATCGCTCGACGAGGCCCGAACGGCGCTCGGCACCGCGGCCTGACGCCGGCCGCCGCGGCCTGGAGCTGTCACGTCGTCCCCCGAGCCCGCGCGCTCCCAGCTCGGGACCGCCATGTGGGCGAGGTCCCCGTCAACGTCCCGGCTCGGGACCGCCACCTGGGCGAGGTCCCCGTCAACGTCCCGACTGCCAACGCCTTCCTGTGTGCCGGATACTCGGAGACCGGCCGTCTCTACCGCTACCACTGGAGGGCACCGTGAGACTCGGAGTCATGTTCGACCGCGACCTGCCGCCCGAGCAGCTCGTCCCGTTCGCCAAGACACTCGACGAGACGTCCGTGGACGATCTCTGGGTGGTCGAGGACCTGGGCTGGACCGGCGGCGTCTCGTCAGCCGCGACGGCGCTCGCCGTCACCTCCCGGCTGCGGGTGGGCATCGGCATCACCCCCGCGCCGCTGCGCAACCCCATGCTGCTGGCGATGGAGCTGGCCAACCTGGCCCGCCTGCACCCCGGCCGGCTGGCCGCCGGCATCGGGCACGGCGTGGGCGCCTGGATGGAGCAGGTGGGCGCCGCCGTCCCGTCGCCGCTGGCCCTCCTGGAGGAGACGATCACGTCCGTACGCGCGCTCCTGCGCGGCGAGCGCGTCACCCTCGACGGGAAGTCGGTCCACCTGGACGGCGTCACGCTGGTGCACCCGCCCGCCGTGCCGCCGCCCGTGCTGGCCGGGGTCAAGGGGCCGCGCTCGCTGGCGCTGTCCGGCCGGGTGGCCCAGGGCACGATCCTGCCCGAGGGCGTCGGCCCCGACCAGCTGCCCGGGGTCCTCGAACGGATCGGCGCGACCGAGGAGCACGAACTGGTCGTCTTCGCCTACCTGCGCGGGACCGCCGAGCTGGACGAGGCCGCGCGGTCCCTGCTCGACGGGCAGGCGGGGTTCCTGGGGGTGGCGCCCGAGGACGTGGCGATGGCCTCCGGGGCGCCGGAGGAGGCCGCGGAGTGGGTCAAGAGCCTGGGAGCGGCCGGTGCCGACACGGTGGTCCTCCGCCCGGTCGGCGCCGACCCTCTCGGCCAGGTGCGAACCATCCTGGCCGCCCTGTAGGCGGCTGAGAGGCCGGGCCCGGCCGGCGGCCACCGGCCGGGTCTTGTTCGGACCGGCCGAACACGGACGAGGGAGCCGGGGCCTTCTTTCGACCGGCCGAACGGACGAGGGAGCCGGAGCCGGTTCGGCCGGATGGCCGATGGGGGCGGGAGCGGCGCTCGGCCACGATCGTGACCATGAGGCAGATCGTGGCATATGCGGCGTGCGCGGCGTTACTCGTCGCGGCGACCGGCGCTTGCGGCGTGGAACTCGAAGCGGACGAGGTCCACGCCACCCAGTCGTTCCCGTTCACCGGAACCGACCTGAAGATCGACGCTTCCCTCGGCGGGGTACGCGTGCTCCCGGGCACGAGCGGCACCGTCCAGGTGGAGCGCTGGCTGCGCGGCAAGGCGGCCACGGCCGACCCCGCCTGGTCCCTGCGCGACGGCGACCTGCGCCTCAGCGCGGACTGCAACATGGTCTTCGGCGACTGCGGCGCCCGCTATCACGTCAAGGTCCCGCCCGGCGTGAAGCTGGCGGTGGACGCCGCGGACGGCGTCATCCTGAAGGATCTCACCCAGGACGTGGACGTGGTCAGCAGGGACCGCATCCAGGTGACGGGCGCCTCCGGGCGGCTGCGGCTGCGCAGCGAGGGCCCGCTCACGGCCGAGGGCCTCAAGTCCACCTATGTACGGGCCCGTACCTTCGACGGAGCCATCGACGTGGCGTTCACCGTCCGGCCCGCCACGCTCGACCTGGAGTCCACGGACGGGAGGGTGACGGCGAGAGTGCCCTCGGGGGCCTACGCGGTCACGGCGGACAGCAAGGAGGGCAGCGAACGTTCCGAGGTGAAGCACGACGGCAAGAGCGACGGCAAGATCGTGGCGCGCAGCTCGTCGGGCGACGTCCGGATCCTGCGGAACTGACCCGGCGGCCGCGCGTCCTCCGGCCCGCTACCAAGGCGTCGGCAGTGCTCCGCCCTTCAGCGCGGGGGTGGAGCCGACTCTCCCGCGCAGCGGAGCAGGGGTAGACGAATCGCCGTCAAGGCGATTCGTCGTCTCCGCTTTCGGCGTTGAGTGCCACCTCGATCAGGTGCACGATCTCGGAGTTGAGGGATCGGCGATCGGTTTCGGCCTGGGTGAGCAGCCGGGCGTGTACGTCGTCGGGGAGTCTGAGGGTAATCCGGATCATGACACCACTGTAGTGTCATCGGCGGTAAGATCGGATGGTGCAGCTCCGATACAACGTTCGCCTCTACCCGACCGCCGGTCAGCGTCAAGCGCTGGCCAGGGCGTTCGGGTGCGCGCGGACGGTGTTCAACGACGGGCTGCGCATGCGGCGGGAGGCTCGCGAGAACGGGCAGCCGTACATCTCGGATGGGGACCTGTCCAAGCAGGTGATCACGCAGGCGAAGAAGACGCCGGAACGGGCATGGCTGGGCGAGGTGTCCGCCGTGGTGCTGCAGCAGGCGCTCGCCGACCTGAACCTCGCCTATCGCCACTTCTTCGCCTCGATCGCCGGGAAGCGGAAGGGCCCGAAGATCGCGCCGCCCCGGTTCCGGTCGCGCAAGGACAACCGGCAAGCGGTCCGGTTCACCAAGAATGCCCGGTTCGCGATCACCCCTGGCGGAAAGCTGCGCCTGCCGAAGATCGGCGACGTGCCGGTTCGCCGGTCCCGGGACCTGCCCGCCGAGCCGTCATCAGTGACGGTGATCAAGGACGCGGCCGGGCGGTACTTCGCCTCATTCGTGGTGGAGACGGCCGACAGGTCGCTGCCCGAAGTGGCGCCCGAGGTGGGCATCGACCTGGGTCTCACGCATTTCGCGGTCTTGTCGGACGGCCGCAAGATCGCCAACCCGCGCATCCTGCGGCGCGCGGCGAAGAAGCTTCGCAAGGCGCAGCGAGCGCTGAGCAGAAAAGAGAAGGGCTCTGTGAACCGGGCCAAGGCCAAGGCCAAGGTCGCCAAGGCTCACGCCCGGGTGGCCGACACGCGCCGGGACTTCGCGCACAAGCTCTCCACCCAGATCATCCGCGACAACCAAGCGGTGTATGTGGAGGACCTTGCCGTGAAGGGTATGGCGCGCACGAAGCTGGCCACGTCGGTGCACGATGCGGGCTGGTCCCGGTTCGTGAACATGCTGGAGTACAAGGCGAAGCGGTACGGCCGCACCTTCGCCAGGATCGACCGGTTCTTCCCGTCGAGCAAGCTGTGCTCGACGTGCGGAGCCTTGCAAGACGAGATGCCGTTGAACATCCGGTCGTGGACCTGCCCATGCGGGGCGGTCCACGACAGGGACGTCAACGCGGCGATCAACATCCTCGCCGCCGGACGGGCGGAGAGGCTGAACGCCTGCGGAGGGACCGTGAGACCCGCCGCCTAGCGGAGGGCAGGACCCAGAGAAACAGGAAGCCATCAGAAGTGCCGCACACGCGGCGCAGGCTGAATCCCCAGCCTCCAGGCTGGGGAGCGCGTCAATGCCAGACGGCGGTGTACTTGCCGTTCTCGGCGTTGACCTGCACGGGGTGAAGGCCCTTGGCCTTGAGGTCGTCGACCCGCTTCTGGTAGCCGGCGGCGTTCATGTCCACGAAGTGAGCCCAGGACCTCAGCCCGTCCTTGCGCCACACCGCGCTGTAGGTGCCGTCGGGCGCCACGGCCACCTTGACCGGCCGGAAGCCCTTCTGCCGCTTGGCGTTGTACTCGGCCTGGTGCTGCTGCCTGCTTTTGCCGTACGTGTAGTACCAGGCGCCGCCCGAGTCGGCGCTCCAGACTCCGACGTAGCGGATGTCGCCGGGGGTGCCGTAGGCGTCCACCGAGCTGAGCGCCAGGCCGTTGGCGGCGGCCCGCTTGTTCTCGGCGCCGAACTGGGCGGGCGTCAGCCCGAACTTGGAGACGAACGCGCCCTTCTTCCGCTCGAAGATGGCGGCGAACACCGGCGAGTCGGCCGGCCCGGTGGCCGAGACGCTGGTCGGCTGCGCGTCCTCCTTGACCGCGGCGGCGAAGCGCTTCTTGAACCCACTGGCCGACATGCCCTGCCAGATGCCCCAGTCGTTGGGCGCCCCGCCCTTGAGCCAGACGGCGGCGTACCGCTCCCCGTCCGAAACGTTTACCGTGATCGGCCGGTAGCCCTGGTTCTTGAGCTGCGTCACCCGGCTCACGCTCTGACCGGCGCTGAGCCCGTGGTAGGCGGCCCAGGCCGGCGCGGCCTGCGCGACGGCGGCCGGCGCCGCCGTCCCGGCGGTCGCCGCCGCTCCGGCGAGCACGGAGGTGATGATCGCGATCTTTTTAGAGGTCCTCATGACCCTCCCATGACGAATTCTTGACCCGGTCAGTGATGAGGACCGACCCTAACAGCCATCGTCAACCCCCCGCAGACCCGCTCCACGCCGCCCAGGCCGCGTCCGGCGACGGGAACGAGGTTCGGCCTGGACATCCGTCGCCGCAGCGCCCACGATGGGGCCAGTCGAGCGTTCCTCATGGAGGACCCATGAAGGCTCACCAGCGCGGCCCTGTCCGCCGCGTGGCCGCGTCCACCGCGGTCATCCTGGCCACCCTCGTCCTGACCTCCGCGCCGGCCGCCCAGGCCGAGCAGGTGGGCGGCGGCACGGAGACGGACTCCACGGTCGTGCGGACGCCGCAGTTCGCCGAGTGCGACTACGCCCACACCGACGTCTGACCGGCCCCTCTGCGGGCGGTCACCCTGACGAGCGGGGCGTGAAGGACAGCAGGGCGATCACTCGTCGGCCGTCGTGACGCGGAGGGCCTGGTGGGCGGCTTCGGGGTGGCCGGACGCGCGTACCCGTCGCACCAGCTCCCGCCACGGCGCCGCCCAGCCCGAACGGGGCCCGCACGACGCGGCCAGCGCCGTGGCCAGCAGCGCGCCCTTCTCCCCCTGCCCGGCCAGCCACTCCGCCTGCGGCAGCACCCGCTCCATCGGCACGTCCTCGGCCGACCCGGCCAGGAATTCGCCGGTCCCGACGGCGGACAGCACCCCGGGAACCGTCGCCACCAGCCGCTCCAGCGCCGGTCGCGGGGCGTCCCAGTCGACCGTGCCGGCCAGGAGCTCGGCCGCCAGGCCCGGAGGGAGGTCGTCGGGCAGGCCGGGCACGATCGGCTCACCCTCCGCCTGATGCCACCGGCGCAGGACCTCGACGACGTCAGCCAGCCGCTGGGCGGCCGGGCGGTCGCGGGCGGCCCCCGCGTCGGGTTCGGCCGGGGCGGCGGCGAGCGCGCGTACCGTCCGCCGCAGCACCTCGGGCTCGTACCCCGAGCACGCGCCCGTGACCAGCCCGCGTACGGCGGCCCGCCAGCTCGCGCCGTCGTCGAGATCGCGGGCGACCTCGGCCAGCCGCTCCATGGCCCCCGGCGCGTGGGCGATCCAGCGCGGCAGCGCCGCGACGGCGGGCAGCCGGACCGTGCGCTCCTCCGCGAGCGTGGCGGCGATGATCAGCTCCCCGAGCGCGGCCCGCCACCGGCTCGGCACGTCCAGCGGCTGCGCACCGAGCACGGGAGCAACCAGGTCAGCCACCGCATCCCCGGCCCCATCGCCCCGCGCCATGGCGACCGCCTCCGTGAGGAGGTCCCATGCGCCCGGTTCGTCGAGCAGGCCGAGGACCGCAGAGACGATCGCCACCCGCACGTCCTTGTGCTGCCCCTCGGCCTCCCACAGGCCCCGCAGCCGCGCCATCGCCCCGGGCGCGTGGTGCCCGGCCAGCAGCCGTACCGCCTCCTTGCGGGCGGTGATCTTGCCCTCGGCCAGGACCGGCTCCAGCGCCGCCGGCAGCTCGGCCGGCCGGACGAACCGCGCCGCCCGCGCCGCCGCCGACACGGCCACGTGGGCGTCGTCCGAGCCCGCGAACGACAGCAGCTCGGCCAGCACCTCCTGCGGGCGCGCCGTCCAGGGCAGCGTCGTCAGCATCGCCCGCCGCAGCAGCACCTCCGACTCCAGGTGCCGCAGCCGGCCGGCCTCGATCGCCGGGACCTCGCCCAGCATCCGCACCGCCTGCGCCCGTTCGTGCAGGGGCAGCGACGTGTTCCACACGACCCGTTCCAGCAGTTCCGCGTACGCCTCCCGCTGCCGCCCCGTCCACCGCCGGACGAGCTGGCGCGGAACGTACCGGACCCGCCGCACGCCGCTCTGGGCGAAGCGCCCCTTGCGGGCCCGCCGGCCCAGGAAGTACTCCAGCAGGTCCGTACGCCGCGCCGCCAGCTCGTTGAACACGGAGCCGAGCATCACCACGGAGGGATCGGCCGCCAGCAGCGCCTCGACCCGCTCACCCCTGGTGCGCGGCGGCGCCAGCCAGAAGTCGACGGCCCTGATCGCGTCGGACTCGCCGGTGGCCGTCAGCGCGCGTTCCAGCGCCCGCTGCAGCTCGGGCAGGTCGTGGCCGCGCCGGTCGAGGGCCTCGGCGAGCAGGAAGGCCAGCTGGTGCCGGTCGTGGCGGGCCTCCGCCTCCAGGTAGGGGGCGAGCCGGCGTACCAGTTCGGCCTCCTGGCCCCGCCTGAGCACCCGCGACAGCCGGTGCACCGAGACCGTGCCCACGGAGCCGGCCAGCCGTTCGAGGACCCGCAGCCCGTACTCCAGCATGGCGGGCTCGTCCTGCCGCGCGCCCTCCTCGAAGATCGCGGCCGCCAGGCGGGAGAGGTCGCGCCGGGTCTGGTAGGAGCAGTCGCGGGCGTTGACCGCGTCCTCCACGAACCGGTCCAGCACGGGCACGTGCCCGGCCGTCCACAGCCGCGGCGGGATGCCGGTCAGCGCCTGGACGGCGGCCTGGCGTACCGGGTCCTGCTCGTTGCGCAGCCGTCCGAGCGCGGCCAGCATCCGGCTGACGACCTCGGGGTCGCGGGCGCGCCCCGCGCAGGCGATCAGGCTCCGGTAGCCGTCGGCGCGGTCGAGCGCGTCGGAGCGGCGGGTGGCGGCCCGCAGCACGGGCTCGGCCTCGTCGTACGGGAGGAAGGCGGTGATCCACCGGGCCTGCCGCGGGTCCTCGGCGACGGAGCGCAGCGCCAGCATGCGTCGCGCCTCCGCGACCCGGCGGCGCAGCGGCAGGACGCTCAGCAGGTACGGCGAGTAGGTCGCCTGGGACTGGTCGACGTCCGCCATCACCTCGGTGAACAGCGCGTCCCTGCGCGCGGGCGGCACCGAGCGCAGCAGGTCGACCAGCGACTCCTCGACGTCGCGCACCGCCCGCCCCACCTCGGCCAGCCGGTCGTCGGGAAGCTCGGCCAGCCGCCGGCGCACGGCCCTGCGCCGCAGCAGCCGGGTGAGCTGGTGGCGCTGCCCGGCGCCCAGGTAGAGGGCCAGCGTACGGACGGGGTCGGCGTCCAGCAGCCGGCCCGCGCAGTGCCAGCTCCGGTTGGCCGGATAGCGCTCCAGCAGGTCGATCACCCGCTCGGGTGCGTGCGTGGCGGCCACCTCGATGCCCGAGGCCGTCGCCGTCCACCACGCCTCGCGCAGGGGGCGGGGCAGCTCGGCCAGCACCGACTCGGCGTGGTCGAGCACCGCGTGCGGATGCCGCCTGGCCAGGGCACCCCAGTTGGGCACCGCGTGCGCCAGGTCGCGAAGCCTGGCCGCGACCGCCTCGGCGGAGCAGACCACCAGCAGGGCCGCGGCCTCGCGGTCGCCCCAGCGCCCGCGTACCTCGTCGACCAGCCGCTCGGCCAGGTCGCTCCTGCGGTCGCGCCGGACGGCCCGGTAGACGGCCGCGCGATGGGCTGCGGGGGCGTCGCGGACGATCTCCATGACGGCGTCGTCGGGGATGCCCAGCCTGATGGCGTGGCCGATCGCGTACCGGGATATGTCAGCATCCGGGTCGGCGGTGGCGCGGGTGAGGTGCGGAAGATGCCCGGTCATGACGGCCAGCTGCGCCGCGAGCAGCCGTTCGTACGGGCCGCGCTCCGACAGGGCCGTGAGCAGGGCCTGGAGCGCGTCCGGCCGGCCCGCCAGCTCCCTGCCGCGCTCGGCCAGGCGGTGGCACCGCTGTCCGTGGGACAGGGGTTCCACCTCGTTGAGCAGTTCGTCCGGGGAGAGGTAATCGGGCCGCATAACTGCCTCATTATGGTCCTCTACCATCGAACAAGCGCGTGCTTTTCCGCCGCCCTGCCCGGACCTGCAAACGGCCGCCCACGCTCACTTCACGTCGTCGTGACCGCTCCGGCGACCAGCTCCATCTCGAAGCCGTCCGTGTTCTCCAGGTAGGCGGCATAGTGTTCCGTCCCGCCGGCGTGCGGGTGGCGGTCGGGGAACAGCAGCGTCCAGCCGTACGCCGTCGCGCGCTCCGCCAGCGCGTCCACCCGCGCGCGGTCGCCGGCGTGGAAGGCGAGATGGTTCAGCCCAGGGCGGAGGCGGTCGTGCCCCCCGGCGCTGAGCGCGGGCGACTGCTCGAACACCAGGTACGTCGCCCCGAGCCGCCAGCTGCGACCGGCCTCCCACTCCTGGTACGGCTCATAGCCGAGCTCCTCCAGCAGCCACCCCCAGGCGGCGACGGCCCGGGGCAGGTCGGGCACCCAGATCTCGACATGGTGCAGCGCACCGACAGCGGTATCTCCGGTCATGCCCCCGATTGTCCCGCGCCCTGGGAACCCCCCGTGCTTGACCTCAAGTTCAGTTGAGTTCCTAACGTCGCTGGTGACGAAAGGAGCAGGACGATGACGACACTGGTGACGGGTGCCACGGGGAACACCGGCAGGCACGTCGTGGCGGAGCTGGTCCGCCGGGGAGAGCACGTACGGGCGCTGACCCGCGATCCGGCCAGGGCGAGCTTCCCCGACGGGGTGGAGGTGATCGCCGGCACGCACACCGCGCCGGCGGAGCTGGGCGCCGCCCTCGACGGCGTCAGCCGGTTGCACGTCACGGTGACGGCGGGCCTCGCCGAGGCCGCGCCCGAGCTGATCCGGCGGGCGGTCGACGCCGGCGTGGACCGGATCACCGTGGTGTGGGGCGGTTACGTGGGCCCCGCCGAGCAGGCCGTGGCCGAGTCGGGCGTGCGATGGACCCGCCTCGAACCGCAGGAGTTCATGTCGAACGCCCTGACCTGGGCCGACTCGATCCGCGCCGAGGGAGTCGTCCGCGAGCCGTACGACCATCCCGGCGCGCTCGTCCACGAGGCCGACATCGGCGCGGTGGCGGCCGTCGCGCTGCTCGACGACGGCCACGCGGGCCGCGCCTACAACCTCACCGGCCCCGAGGCGTTGAGCACGAGCGAACGGGTCGCGATCCTGGGGCGGGCCATCGGCCGCGACCTGGCGTTCGTGCCCATCACGCCCGAGCGGGCGGTGAACCGGCTGGTGGCCGGCGGCGTGTCGCGGGCGGACGCCGAGTACGTGATCGGCTGGCACGCCGCCGCGAGCGAGGAGTCCAAGACCGTCGTGGACACCGTCGAGCGGGTGACCGGCCGGCCGGCACGCACGTTCACCCAGTGGGCCGCCGAACACGCCGCACGTTTCACCGCGTAGCGACCTTGCTGGACGTCGTCGCGGGTGCGCCCCGGCTCTGGTCCGGACCCACCCGCTTCACCAGCGTGAAAGGGCGCGAGGGCTGGTCAGGAGCAGGAGAAGCCGTCCGGCGCGTCCCGGCAGAAATCCCTGAACCGGGTCAGCCATTGGGCCGTGGCCGAGTAGTTGCGGCCGAGGTCGTCGCGGTGGAATTCGAAGGTGTCGGGTTCCGTGGTGACCGTTCCGTCGAGCAGCACCCGCCCCTCACCGGGCACGGCCGGCAGGTAGCCGTCCAGAAAGACGGCGATCCGCCGGGCGTCCGCCCCGCTCAGCTCCACCAGGATGTTGTAGCCGAGCAGCTCCAGCGTCTCCTCGTCCAGTACGCGGGCCTGTTCCAGCAGCTCCAGGGTCGGCCGCCAGTTCCAGGCGTTGACCCTCAGCGACCTGCCGTCGGGCGTTTCGAGGGTCCATGACACGAATCCCACCGTATCGGGGACCCGGCGACGGCACCGGTACGACGGCGGATCCGTTCCCGATCGGACCCTTGACCTTGCCCCTGGGGCAAGCCTCGACGATGCTCCACATGAACACCAACGCGCTCCACACCGTCGAGACCCACTTCCGCGAGCAGATCGCCACCGCCTGCGAGTCCGGCGAGGTGCCCGGCTTCGTGGCCGGCGTCCACCACGCCGGCGAACAGATCATCGTCGCCCACGGCACCGCCAACCTCACCACCGGCGCACCCATGCTGGAGCACACCGGCTTCCTCTTCGGCTCGGTCACCAAGGTCCTCACCACCACACTGGTCCTGCAGCAGGTCGAGCGCGGGCGGCTGAACCTCGACACGCCGGTGGTCGCCTATCTGCCCGAGTTCTCCCTGACCGTGCCGGGCGCGGCGGACAAGATCCTGGTCCGGCACCTGCTCTCGCACACCAACGGCATCGACGCGGACCTGTACTTCCCCGACGCCAAGGGCCGCGACGCGCTGAAGACGTACGTGGACGGCCTGGCCGGCGGTTGCGGCACTCTGTTCGAGCCGGGCGAGCAGCTCAGCTACTCCAACGGCGGCATGATCCTCGCCGGCCGCCTGCTGGAGGTGGTGACCGGCCTGCCCTTCGCCGACCTGCTCGCACGCGACGTCTACACGCCCGTGGGCATGACGGACTCCAGCACGTCGGCCGAGCAAACCATCCTGCGCAGCACGGCCGTCGGCCACTTCCCCGACCCCGAGACCATGCTGCTGCGGCCGACGACCATGTTCACGCTGCCCGAGACCTGGGGTCCGGCCGGCGGCACCCCGATCGGCACCGTCGCCGACCTGCTCGCCTTCGGCCGCACCCACCTCGCGGGCGGCGTCTCCCCATCGGGTGCGCGCGTCCTGTCCGCCGAGTCGGCCGCGCTGATGCAGCGGGTCTCGTACGACATGGACAGCCCGAACGTGCCGCCGATAGGAATGGGCTGGGTGCTCTACCCCTTCGGCGACACGACGGTGCTGGCCATGTCCGGCGCGTCACCCGGCGGGGTGTCCCTCCTGTGCGTCGTGCCCGAGCACGACCTCGTCTTCACCGCCTTCGGCAACACCCCGGGAGCGCTCATGGTGCAGGACCGGCTGCTGCGGTGGCTGCTGACCGACCATCTCGGCGTCGCGCTGCCCCCGCTGATCACCGGCGTGCGCGAGGACGTCGACCTGACTCCGTACGTGGGCACGTACCGCTCCGACCAGCTCCGCATCGACGTCAGCATCGTGGACGGCCGACTGGAGGAGCGGACGACCTACGAACCGGCGGACGAGTCGCAGGAGCGGATCTTCACCGCGTTCGCCGGCGGCACGACCTCCGCACCGCCGCAGCGCTACGTCCCGATCCGTCCCGGCCTGTTCGCACCGGAGGGGTACCCGATCGAGGTGTTCGACGGCTACCTGAGGCTGCTGCTCGTCTCGTACCACGACATCAACGACGGCCGGGCCCGCTTCCGCAACGCCGGCGGCCGCCTCACCCGCCGCACCTGACCCACCCGCCTCGTTCAGAGCCGGCCTGATGAATGGAAGGATGCCCGGCATGTTCACGATCGGCCAGTTGGCGAACTACGCCGGGGTGACCACCAAGGCCATCCGTCACTATCACGAGCGCGGCCTGCTCATCGAGCCCGGCCGCGACTCCTCCGGCTACCGGCGCTACACCGCCAAGGACGCCATCGACCTCGTCAAGATCAGAACCCTGGCCCACGCGGGCGTGCCGCTGGCCCGCATCAAGAACCTCCTCGACGCCGACCCGGACGCGCTCGCCGCGGCCGTCACCGAGATCGACCTGACCCTCCAGGACCGCATCGCCCAACTGGAGCGCCTGCGCGACCAGCTCGCCCAGCTCCAGGGCGGCGACCGGCTCTACGTCTCCCCCGAGGTCGCCGACCACCTCGACGCCCTGCGCGACATCGGCGTCAGCGAGCGCCAGATCCAGCTCGAACGCGACGGCTGGATCCTCATGCAGACGGCCTCACCCGAGGACGCCGCCGTGTGGCTCGCCGAGAAGCACGAGCTCATCGCCGACCCCGAGTTCCGCGCCCTCTACCTCGACCACGACACCGCCTACCACTGGTCCCCGGACGACCCCCGGCTCCCTGGGCTCGCGGACCGTACCCGCGAGTGGTTCGCCCGCCACCACAGCCGCTCCGAGACCCGCCCCGTGCAGAACCCGGCCGTCGCCCGGCTCGCCCAGCAATCGCAGCCCGAAGCCTCCTCCCCGGCCTGGGACCGCCTGGCCCAGCTCGTGGGGAAGGAGTAGGCGGCCGGTCGGGATCCAGGGGCGCACGTTCGTTCTTCCTTCACGTCCCAGACCGCTTCGCTATGACGGGATCTCGCGCGCTCGCCGACCTGAACGCACGGGCCCTCCCTCCTCGTACCGCGAGTGTCACCCCCTCCCTGGTACGAGAGGACCACCATGCGACGACCACGGTTACGTCGGGCAGGCCTGCGGGTGTGCCTGGGACTCATCCTGGCCGGCCTCCTCACCACGACCGCGCCCCCACCCATGTCGGCGGCGGGCTCGAACGTCAGAGCCACCACCGTCGCGCACACGACCGCCACCGCCTACAGCGGGATCACCTCCGCCGGCGACCGGCGCCAGAGCGTCCTCATCTTCGCCGTCCCCCTGCTGGCGATCGGCGGGGCGGAGCTGATGACCGCCCTGATCTTCAGCGTCGCCACGGTGGTGACCGTCACAACGACGCAACAGGCGATCAACTACTGCAAGAGACACGGCTGCAGCGTCAACCTGACCAAGGCCAGGACCGCGGTCCAGCGCCCCGACTCCAATTCCAACAAGGCCAGGAAGGATCGCAATCTGTACATCGGATACGAGATCTTCTACGGCCGTAAGACCTACAAGTACGGCATCAGCCTCGCCTCCCGGGGCGTGGTCCGCCCGCAGGAACAGCTGAGAGCGTGCAATTTCTACTTCGGCGTCCTGGGTGGCTGCACCTATAAGATCATCACCCGTAAAGTGGGCTATCTCAATGCACGCTGGTGGGAGCACGGCAGGATCACCGCCTATTTCATCATGCACGGCCACTGCCCTCCCGGACAGCTGAAAAGCTGTAAATAGCAGGGTCCCTCGCCGACAAGGAGGTGAGACGCTGCGACCGGCGTCTCACCTCCTCCTCCGCACTCGCATGGAAGGCTCCGCCGATGACCGAAGAGACCTTCTGGAAGCTGATCGACGAGCTCGACGGAGTGATCGACGACGACGGCGTCGATTCCCTCGGCGAGCGGCTGTCATCGCTCTCCCCGCAAGACGTGGAGTCCTTCTCCGTCTGGCTCGCCGCCAAAGTGCACGCACTCGCCGAACTGCCTCTGGCCGGCTCCGCCGTCCCCGACGTCACCGACGCCGGCCAGGCACCCCCGCCCCTGTCGGGCGACGCCCACGAGAACCTGCTCTACGCGATCGTCGCCGCGGGCAGAACGCGCTACGACAACGTCATCGCCACTCCCTCGGCGGTCGAAGAATCGGAATGGGACGCGGGCGAAGCCGAACTCCTCATCGATCTGGCGGCCACGACCCTGTGGGAGTCCGCCGGCCTGGACTGGTACGACGAGATCGACCCGCTGAGAGCGCCTTCTCCGCACGACGAGGGCTGGTGGGAGACCTTTCGGGGATCGGCTTGGAAATCCATCCCGGCGGCCTACCTCAGCGCAGCCCGCGAACTCGACCAGAAACTCAACCGTTCCGCGGAATGGCTCGCGTGGTGGCGGCAGACGTCACTCCGCAAGATCAAGGTCGGCATCACCGTCAACGCCGACAACGATCATCATCTGATCGAACGCGGGCGGAACATCGCCAGAGCGCAGTTCACCATGGACCGATCACACCTCACCGACCGCACTCCGAACGCACTGAGCGACCTCGTCTCGGAGGAAATCACCCGCATCACCGCCGCCATAGCCACCGAATTCCAGATGACACCTCCCCCCGCACTCCCGTGACCACCGGCCTCCCCTGATCAGCCGCATTCCGCCGGGGTCTGACCCCACGAGGACCAATAGGCTCCTGGTGGCCAGATGTGCCGGTTGAACGGTCTTTGACGGTTCGGATCATGTGTGGAGGGATCTCGGTGATGATGATCAGCCAGCTCGTGATCGCCGGGCTGTTGTTCCCGCACCCGTCCGTACAGGCACAGCCGCCTCTGCTCCACGTGATGACGTGGAACGTCTGTGCGGGCACCAACGCCGGGTGCGCGCTCTTTCGCCGCTCGAACGCCGAGCTGGCCTGGCACGTGGCAGTGCTGGCGACCAGGGCGGACGTGGTCTTCCTTCAGGAGTTCTGCACGGGCGCCGACGCCGACCTGGAACATGAGCTCGAACGCCGTTCCGGCCGGAATTGGAGCGTCCGGTCAGCCGGGCTGATGTACTCGGACGGTTCCCCGTACCAGTGCCTGCCCGACAGAAACGGCAGGCCGCGGGGGGTGCTGAGCGTCACCCTGGCCGTGGCCGGAGCGGACACCGGCCTCGTCGTGCACGCGCTGACCTCGCCGCCGTGGGGAGCCCGCAGGTACGCCGTCTGCACGGCCGACCGGGCGTTCTGCACCGCGCACTTCTCCTCGGGATCGAGCTACGACGACAGGCAGAAGGGCAGGCCCTACCGGCACATCCAGTTGCGCGAGCTGTTCAAGCTCGGCCGGGGTGTGATCGGCGGCGACCTCAACCTTGTGCCGCGCGACGCCGCCGCGGCCTACAAGGGCCGCGACGAATGTGACCCGCGGCGGCGCTGGACCTACGTGACCCGCAAGCGGAAGATTGATTACGTGTTCGCCGGCGAGGGCCGCGTACGGAAATGCTTCGTCGATTACGCCCGGAGCACGTGGTCTGATCACGTCCCGCTGCACGCCTGGGTGAAAGCAGGCTCAACGCCGCCCGCACCACGTTGAGCCGGCCAGCTGTCCTGCCTTGTCCGTCTGGAGAGGCGATGACCTGGATGTTCATCCCATGCATCCGGTGCTTGGCCGAGTAGTACGGCCGGCCGGACGGCCACACCGACATAGCCGCCGTCTCCAACGACACGATGCACCTCTGGAACGGCAAGGGCGGCAACAGGTTCGAGAGCCGGAAGGCACTCGACCCGGGCTGGACACCGTACTTCTGAACCTCTGAACTTCTGAACCGGACAATGGCCCCCGTCGGCGCTTCGCCGCCGGGGGCAGCCACCAGTCGATCATCATCACTACACTTCTCCGATGGATCTTCTCCGGGAGAAGACGGCATGACCCAGGAGCAGAAGCCCGAAGCCCACACGTCATCCCCGAAAGCGGCGCTGCTGCGTTTCAGCGCCGTTCTGACGGCGTCCGGGCCGGTGATCCTGACCGCTTTCGGCATCGGCAGGCAGACCTTCGCCTGGTTCTGCGCTCCCCTGCCCCCCGCTCCCTCTCCCCCGGCGGATGAGTTCGAGGATCCGCACTCACTGGCGGGCCTCTACGGGCTCGGTTTGTACGCGCCGGACGACCTGCCGACCGAACTCCTGTTCTGGGGCGTTCTCCTGCTGCCGATCATCGTGGCCGGCCTGGTCATGAACGGCTCCCGCCGAGCCACCCGCACAGCCGTCGCCACCATCGCGACGCTGCTCGCGTACGGGCTCGTCATCGCCTTCCTCTCACCGGGCCCCGACCCGTGGACCAGCCGCCCGCATGCCGTCACCCCGCCCTGGCTCCTGATCACCTGCTACCCGCTGTCCGCCGCAGCCCTGCTCCTGACCGCCCGATCACCTCGCCCCCACGGGAGGTACGGCCTGATCCTGTGGGCGGTCGCCGCCCTCGCAGCGGGGTGGGCGGCGATGTTCGACCGCCCTCCGTTCATGTACGGGACGCGCATCAGCACCTTCGTCTACCTGGCCGAGGCGTCCCCCTGGGACGGCCTCGCGTCGTGGTTCGGCGACGCGTACAAGATCGGCCTCCCCCTCGTCCTCGTCGCCCTCGCCGCCGCCGCCACGGCCACCGCCCCCACACGCTGGAGCCGCACCGCCGGCATCACGTCCGCCGCGGCCCTTCTCCTGTTCGTCCTCGTCGGCATCGCGTCGTACGCCGGCCGCGACGCGGACGTCCTCGAACTGCTCCTCACGCGTTCAACGTCCTGGCGCCTGTTCCTCGCCGCCGCACTGGTCGCATCGGCCGCCTGGCACCCGCAACCACGCTTCTCCTGGACCGGCACCGTCCACGTGACCAGAAGCCTGCTGCGCGGACAGCTCGAAAACGTGATCCCCACCCGAACAAGAAACGCGCTCATCGCCTTGCTGATCGCGGCCGGCGCCTTATGGCTGATCGTCTCCTCCTTCACCTCAACCCGCTGAAAAGAGAAGCGCCGATGCCCCGCTGAAAACCACCATGTAAAGATCACCGACCGCATGCCACACTCATCGAGTACGGCGTTCCGACTCACCACCCGAAACCGTTCGTGTGCAGGAAGGGCGGAGATGCCGCATTGGCTCAGAGTCGCGATCGCGGCGGTGGTCCCGTCCACGGCGGGAGTGCTGGCCTGGTGGATCTGCGTGGCGCGCGGGCTCGCCTTGGACACCACGAGCATCGTCGTGGGGCTGGTCGTCCTTCTCCCGGGAACTCCGCTCGCCATCTGGGCCGGGCAGTCGAAGCCGGGCACCGGCCCGGCGCCCGTTCCTGATGATGACCGACGCTCAGCCCCTGCGGTGATCGGTGAGGTTCCCCGCGAGCCGAAGGCCTTCCAGCCGCGTCCGGACCTGAGCGAGCGCATCGACGAGGTGTTCTCCGCGCGTCATGCGGCAGCGGTGTGCGCGCTGGCCGGCGGACGCGGGGTCGGCAAGACACACCTGGCCGCGACCTACGCCCGCTCCTGCATCGACCAGGGCATTCCGGTGGCATGGCTGCACGCGGAGACCGTCGGGCAACTGCAGGGGTCCGTGGATCGGCTGGCCGCCGAACTCCGGATCCGCGGCGACGGCGACGATGCGGCGACCGTGACACGCAAGGTCAGAGCCTGGCTCCAGGAGCGGCGCGAACCGTACCTCGTGGTGATCGACAACGCGACGGACCCCGACCTGCTCGCGTCGCTGCTCCCGTCCCACGGCCGAGCACGCGTACTGATCACCACCAATGACCAGTCCTTCGAACGGCTCGCCACGCTGATCACGGTGGAGCAGTTCTCCGAGGAGGAGGCGGTCGGCTACCTCAGCATGCGGGTGGGCGGCAGCGAGGCCGACGCGTTCCTGCCGCTCGCCCAGGAGCTGGATCGGTTGCCGCTCGCCCTGGCCATCGCCGCCGCCGCGCTGGTCGGCCCTCCCCGCCTGTCCTGTGCGTCCTATCTTGTACGGCTGCGCACCACCCCGGTCGAGACGCTCCTGGCGCGGCCTCGTGGCGAGCCGTACCCCAGAGGAGTCGCGCAGGCGATCATGCGGTCGGTGGGCGAGATCGATCCGGCGTCCGCGCACCTGCTCGGCGAACTGTCGGTGCTGTCGACCTCCGGCGTCGGCCTGGACCTCCTCGGCATGGAGGCACAGACGGCACTGGGCGAGTTGGCCGCTCGGTCGCTGGTGACCTTCAGCCGCGACGACACCACCGTGTCCGTCCACCGTCTGATCCGGCGCGCCGTACGCGAACAGGCCACGCGTGACCGGACGCTTGCCCGGTTGATCGAGACGGCCGCCGAGCGGATGCGCGTGGCCGTCGAGGAGATCACCGAGAAGGACACCTGGCGGAAGTCGCCCACGATCATGGCCGTCGCCGACCACGCGACGGCCCTGTGGGAGGCCGTGGAGCAGTTCGGCGGCGACGAGTCCGCGCACATCCGGCCGGCTGCCGAGATCGTGCTTCGCGTACGGGAGGTGGCGGCCTACCACCTCATCTACCTCAATGACGACATCCGAGCCTTTCCCATCGCTCAAAGTCTCGTCTCAGGGCGCGAGAAGTTCCTGCGAGCCGACCATCCGGACACACTCACCGCCCTCTTCATCCTGGCGCGGTCCCACACAGCGGATCAGGCCCCGCAGGCATGTGAGCTCTTCCAGCACGTCGCGTCCGAACGTGCGCGGGTCCTGGGCGATGACCACCCGGACACCCTGCTGTCCCGCTCCTGGCTGGCGTTCACCCACAACACGGCCGGCCGGCCCGCCGAGGCGCTGGCGCTCCTGGACCAGGTCGTCGCCGACCAGACCCGCGTGCTCGACCCCGGCCATCCGACCCTCCTGCAGGCCCGCTTCTCCCAGGCATACGTGAATGTCGACGCCGGGCAGCCGGACCGGGCGGTCGCCCTGTTCGAGCAACTGGCGGCCGATCAGGAGCGGCTCTTCGGCGCCGACAGTCCTGACACTCTGGTCATCCGCGGCCGGGTGGCCTGGGCACACGCGGCAGCCGGCCACGCGGACGAGGCCGCCCGCCTGTACGAAGTGGTCGCGGCCGCCCAGGAACGGGTGATCGGCGCCGACCACCCCGACACGCTGATCACGCTGCACGGCCTGGCCGCCGCGTACGAGGCCGCGGGACGCTCCGGCGACGCCCTCACCGGTTACGAACGAGTGGCCGCCCGGTTCGAGGCCGTCATGGGCCCTGAGCAGACGCTGACCAAGACCGCGAAAGCCGACCTGGAGCGTGTCCGCCGCAGCCTGCGACTACCTTGACCGACCAGTTCCCCCGCAGCCCACTGCCCGGCCCCCAGAACTCGATGGACTTCCGGAGACCGAGCAGAATGCTGTCACATGGGGAAAGACGAGGTTTCCACATGGGACGGCGTCACGCTGCGGTCGACTTACAGCGACAAGGTGATCGAGGGACGCGACAAACTGGCCGACGCGGCGCGTGACGGGGACTGGTCCATGGTCCTGGATCTCCTCGAAGCGCACCCTGCCTGGATCAACAGCGGCAGAGTCGGCGGCGGTAGCGGGTACGCCCCGTTGCACCAGGTCGCCTGGCGCGGTGCCGACGCCGACATCGCTCACCGGCTGGTCGCGTACGGCGCCTGGCGTACGCTGCGCACGGCTCAAGGAGACCGGGCGGTCGACATCGCCGACCGCCGAGGACACCGTCATCTCCTGGCACCGCTCACGCCGGTCATCCACCACCATCTGCCGGCGGAGACCCTCAGCTCGATTCAACGCCACTTTCACACGCTGATTCACGAACGTGCCGCCGATCTGATCACCGATCAGCAGTTGCGCCTTCCCGAGCTGGAGACGCTCACCGAGCAACAGAACCCGGCCTGCTGGTTCGCCGTCCCCGGCATGTACGGCGGTTTCAGTTATCGGCTGACCGGGGCCGAACTGACCGTGGAAAGCTGGAGCCGCGTCGTCGGAGGTTCAGGCCGGCGACACGTCATCGACGAACACGGCGCACGGCTTGTCGCCGAGGGTTTCGTCTGATCGAAAAAGTCCCGAACCAACAGGCGAGGGGGACAAGCGATGAGCCCAGGACGCGACCGGCGTGAGACCAGGGCGTAAGCGCACCGAAATAGCCGCCCCACAGCGAAAGGCCGCCATCGATGCGCCTCATTCGGTACGGGTCGCCTGACCACTGACGCGTGATGTGCCCACCGCCGACTCCAGGGTAGGGCCGTCATCGCTCAGGCGAGCAACCCAAGTGTTGGGCCCCACGACACCATCGATCAGCAGGCCCCGCCATTCCTGAAAAGCCTCGACCGCCCTGGTCGTGGCACGGCCGAAGATGCCGTCCGCACTCCCCGGCGTGCTCTCCCAGCGGTTCGGCGCATACTCCGTCAGCACGGTTTGCAGACGGCCGACGATGTCGCCTTTTGCGCCCTCGCGTAGCAGAGGCAGGTCCGCTCCGATGGGCAGCGCCTTACGGGTCGCGAATCCATACCGGCCATCGGCCTCCAGCCCATGAGCTTCCTGGAAAGCACGCAACGCACGTTCGGTCGCACGTCCGAAAAGCCCATCGACGGCGATCGGCGATTCGCCGCTCCGGCCGAGAGCCGACTGCAGCCGTCGCACGGCCGCCCCCTGATCACCGAACTGCAGCAGCCGCCGCCGGGGCGAGGAGATCGGCTCGGCAGGGGCCGCCTGACCCAGCTGCCCGCTCTGCAAGAGCCGCAGCATATGAAGATTCAGGAGATAAACCTGATGGCTGAGCTGATCAAGCCGCTGTCCGATCGGCGGAATCCGCACAGCACGCCGGGACCCCGCGCTTGATTCCCGTACGGCCGCGTCCTTCTCTTGCGCCGCTTCACCACCGAGGTCACGCATGAACTGATCCAGCGCCCGCCCGATGGCCGCGTAATCCTCATAAAGCTCCTCAAGTCGCTGCCGCGCGCCAGAACCGAAATACGCCTGCGTGAGCGCCGAACTGCGATTCAAATTGTCGTTCCAGATCAGCAACACTTCCCGATAACGTTCACGCGCCTCGGCCAGCCCATCGCCCGCCCCACCCACCGCCCGCCGCTTGGCCGCCCAGAACACCAGCCGCATGCGGTAAAGCCGCCTGTCGAGCAGACTGCTGACCTCCTCGAAGATCTTGCTCGCCTGCTCGCGTTCCCGTTCATGCTGCTGGGTCTTGTACTGGTGCGCCCAGGCACGCCGCTGGAAGAGGTAACCGAGCATCCCACCCAGCACAGTCGTCAGCACGAAGCCGAGCCCGAGCAGAACCAGCTGATCGCCCACCGCCGTCACCCTCCAGGCACGTTCGCCGGCCTCCGCCGCAGCAGCAGAAGAAACACAGGGAAATCGTTCGGCGAGCTTGAAGCGTTAGAACTTCGCGTGACTACATCAACGCAATAGTGGGGCCACTGACCGTACCGTCTGCCTGGCCTTGGTCGAAGCGCCGCGGGAGTTCGGGCACCAGGCCAGGTACGGCGCTGACGGACAATGCGATGTGGTTCGAGCTTTCACCTTCCTTTGGACAACTCTCGCACTCCATGATCTCCTTCCAGAAAAGTCCAAGCGCAACGAGCCGAGAGACGACCTCACCACCCCATGAATCTCATCACCCTGCCGCAAGCCGCCGCCCACACCGGCCTCTCCCGCTCCGCCCTGAGCACGATCATGAAAGCGGGCCTGCTGCCCATGGTCGTGCGACACGGCCGGACCCGGCTCATCCCCACGGACGTGGCGCAACAACTCAAGGCTCGCCCCGCCGCGGCACTGCATCACCTCCTGCCCACAGCGGCGGGCATCGACACGATGCCGGTGTTACGCGTCGACGTGGCGAAACCCGTCCACGAGGAGGATCGCCCTTTCATCGGTTTTCATGCCGACCTGTCGCCTGAAGACCTGCTGGAGGCGCTGCGTGGCTGGTGGACGGGCAAGCCGGAGAAAATCTCGCAGACAGGCATTCTGCCGGTCACCCTTGGCGGATTCGTCGTCGCCGTACTGACGGGACTGGGCGACTGGGAATCCAAACGCACCGACACCGGCGTGATCCGCCATCGTTTCGACGCGAACCTGGCCGGCTACATCAGCGACCTCGACACGCCCGTCAACCTGATCACCACCGGCACAGCCGACGACCGGCGAATCTCCGAGGTCCTTCTCGGCAAGCACCTCGAATCCAACTCCGGCGGCCCCATCGCCTACGTGAGCGCTCGCCCTGTCCCGCCACCCGAACTTCCGCAAACAGCGGTCCGCTGATCCCCACCGGGCGGGCCGCCCACCAGGTCGCGCGCGAGACGAAGCAGCAATATCAGCCGACAGTGGGACGCAGCGGGGGTTGAGCCGGGATTTGGGGGCCGCGCCCCCAAGAGACATGGCCTGAGCTCTTGAGCGCGAAGCGCCCTCTCTCGCGATAACCGTGCCTCTGGCCCCGAAGCCCCTTGCTGAGTTGTTACTTGAGGAGTTGGCGGGCCATGACCATGCGCTGGATCTGGTTGGTGCCCTCGTAGATCTGGGTGATTTTGGCGTCGCGCATCATGCGTTCCACCGGGAAGTCCTTGGTGTAGCCGTAGCCGCCCAGCAACTGCACCGCGTCCGTGGTGATTTCCATGGCGGCGTCCGAAGCGGCGCACTTCGCGGCGCTGGACAGGAAGGTGAGGTCCTTCTGGGGCTCTCCGTGCATGGCGCGGTCCGACTTCGCCGCCGCGTGGTAGGTGAGCTGGCGGGCCGCTTCGAGCTTCATGGACATGTCGGCGATCATGAACTGGAGGCCCTGGAAGTCGGCTACCGGGCGGCCGAACTGCTTGCGTTCCTTGACGTAGCCGATCGCGAAGTCGAGGGCGCCCTGGGCGATGCCGAGGGCCTGGGCGGCGATCGTGATGCGGGTGTGGTCGAGGGTGGCGAGGGCCGTCTTGAAGCCGCTGCCGGGCGCGCCGATCATGCGGTCGGCCGGGATGCGGACGTTGTCGAGGATGACCTGGCGGGTGGGTGAGCCCTTGATGCCGAGCTTCTTCTCCTTGGGGCCGAACGAGACGCCTTCGTCGGACTTCTCCACCACGAACGCGGAGATGCCGCGCGCGCCGGCCTCCGGGTCCGTCACCGCCATCAGGGTGTAGTACTCGGAGACGCCCGCGTTCGTGATCCACATCTTCACGCCGTTGAGGACGTAGTGGTCGCCGTCGGCCACCGCTCTCGTCTTCATGGCGGCGGCGTCCGAGCCCGCCTCCGGCTCCGACAGCGCGTACGAGAACATCGCCTCCCCGCGTGCCACCGGCGCGAGGTAGCGGGACTTGAGCTCCTCCGACGCCGAGAGCAGGAGGGGGACCGTGCCGAGTTTGTTCACGGCGGGGATGAGGGAGGACGACGCGCAGGCGCGGGCCACCTCCTCGATGACGATGACCGTGGCCAGCGCGTCCGCCCCGGCGCCCCCGTACTGCTCAGGCACGTGTACGGCGTGCATGTCCGCCGCCACGAGCGCCTTGTAGACGTCCCAGGAGAACTCCTCGGTCTCGTCGATCTCGGCGGCGTGCGGCGCGATCTTCTCGTCGGCCAGGGCGCGCACGGTCTCCCTGAGCATGTCGTGCTCTTCGGCGGGCGCATAGAGAGGGAAGCTCATGGCACAGATACTAGGACGTCCGAGCATTTCGTTACCAGCGGGTACGGTTTGCGGAGAATTGCAGGTGGCACGTAGCAGATAGCGAGGGCCGGTAGCCGGTAACATGCCTGCGCGATCGAAAGGAGCCTCCTCGTGCCATATCGCCTCACGGTGATCGGGACCGGATACCTGGGCATCACTCATGCGGCGTGCATGGCTGATCTCGGATTCGACGTCCTGGGCCTCGATATCGACGCCGACAAGATCCGCCGTCTGAACGCGGGCGAGCTTCCCATCCACGAACCGGGCCTCGAATCCGTCCTGCGCCGTGGCCTCGAATCGGGCCGGCTCCGCTTCACCACCTCTTACGAGGAGGTCGCCGCCTTCGGCGACGTGCACTTCGTCTGCGTGGGCACACCGCAGAAACGCGGCGAGTATGCCGCAGACGTGACTTACATGGACAACGCCATCGAGTCCCTCGCCCCGTTCCTCGATCGCGAGTGCCTGGTGGTCGGCAAGTCCACCGTTCCCGTGGGTACGGCCGAGCGGATGGCCGACAAGCTGACCCGGCTCGCCCCGGCGGGCGGGCAGGCCGAGCTGGCCTGGAACCCCGAGTTTCTGCGCGAGGGCTTCGCCGTCCAGGACACGCTCCACCCCGACCGCATCGTGTTCGGCGTACGCAGCGAGCGGGCCGAGAAGATGTTGCGCGAGATCTACGAGCCGCTGGGCGAGGTGCCGATCGTGGTCACCGACTTCGCCACGGCCGAGCTGGTCAAGACGGCCGCCAACGCGTTCCTGGCCACCAAGATCTCCTTCATCAACGCCATGGCCGAGGTCTGCGAGGCCGCGCACGCCGACGTCGAGCTGCTGTCGGAGGCGCTGTCGTACGACGACCGCATCGGCGGCCGCTACCTCAACGCCGGCCTCGGCTTCGGCGGCGGCTGCCTGCCCAAGGACATCAGGGCCTTCATGGCCCGCGCCGGCGAGCTGGGCGCGGACCAGGCGCTGACGTTCCTGCGCGAGGTGGACGCCATCAACATGCGGCGCCGGGCCCGCATGGTGGACCTGGCCAGAGAGCTGGCCGGCGGCTCCTTCCACGGGTGCACGGTGGGCGTGCTGGGCGCGGCGTTCAAGCCGAACTCCGACGACATCCGCGACTCGCCCGCCCTCGACGTCGCCGTGACGATCGGGCATCAGGGCGGACAGGTCACCGTGTACGACCCGATCGCCCTCGACAACGCTCGTAAGGCGCATCCCGAGCTCAACTACGGCGAATCGGCCGTGGAGGCGGTTCGCGGGGCGCACGTGGTGCTGCTGCTCACGGAGTGGCAGGAGTTCGTCCAGCTCGATCCGGTGGAGCTGGGGGCCGTGGTCGCGACCCGGCGCATCGTGGACGGGCGCAACGCGCTCAACTCCGAGATGTGGCGGTCGGCGGGCTGGCACTATCGCGCCCTCGGCCGACCCTGACCCCCTCCGGCTTCCGTGGCTACGGCAGGTGCCGGATCCACTGGGTGAAGAGGGGACGATAGCCGCGTCGCGCCCAGAACGGCGTCGAGAGCGGATTCGGCAGCGCGTGGTGCAGCACCATGGACGTCACGCCCTCGGCCGCCGCGTGATCGTGGGCGGCGTCGGTGAGCGCCACCCCCACGCCGTGCCCGCGGGCCGCCGGTTCGACGTACATGGTGCCCAGGTACGCCACCGGCGCGGCGTTCACCGAGGACGAGATCCAGCGGGTCCTGGTGGGCGGCTGGACGATGACGCAGCCCGCCACCCGGCCGGCCACCTCGGCGAGCCAGCACCACTCCAGCGGCAGCACCTCCTTGGCCACCGACTCCCGCAGCCGCTCCGTGGTGGACGCCCGCGCCGTGACCCAGCCGAACTGGGCGTCGTAGTCGATCAGCCGCCGGTACATGCCGGTCACGACGTCCAGGTCGTCCTGGTTCGCCCGGCGTACGGCGACATCGGGCACGGGAGCGGCCGGCGTGTGCGGCAGGATGCGGCGGGCCGCCACGGCGGCGACGGGCATGAAGCCGCGCAGGACCAGTGCCTTGACGGGGGCGGTGTCTCGGCTGGGCCATGACACGCTCAGCGCCTGCTCGGGGCCGTCGGGGCGGCGGCGGGCGAGCCAGCGGTCGAGCACGGCTCCGAGCGCGGCCTCGGGGTCGGGGCCGGCGACGCGGGCCTGGAGACGGTGGACGACCAGCGGGGACCAGGCGGCCTGCAGGCTGTCGGGGTCGAGCCGGTCCGTCGAGGCGAGCCCGACGGCGTCGCGTACTTCCAGCCACTCGCCCTTGCCGTGGAGCTCGTCCTGGCCGGCGACGAGCGGGTCCGCAGCGCGTACGCGAGCCGCGTGGCCCTTGATCAGGTCGTCCATCCCGGCACCCTAACCGCCTCGGAGGCCGGGAATAAAGGGGCCTTACGCGCTGGACGCCACCGCCTCGGAAGTCGGCGCTCAAGCGCTCAGAGGCCGGCGGCCTCCGCGCGCAGTTTCTCGCCCTTGGCGTACGCCTGCTCCTTCAGCCGCTCCTGGAACTCCTCCATCCGCGCCCGCAGCCCCTCGTCGGAGGCCGCCAGGATGCGTACGGCGAGCAGCCCGGCGTTACGGGCTCCGCCGACCGCCACGGTGGCGACCGGCACCCCGGCCGGCATCTGGACGATCGACAGCAGGGAGTCCATGCCGTCCAGGTATTTCAGCGGCACCGGCACCCCGATGACCGGCAGCGGCGTGACCGAGGCCAGCATGCCGGGCAGGTGGGCGGCACCGCCCGCGCCCGCGATGATGACCTGGACGCCCCGGGAAGCGGCCTGCCGGCCGTAGTCGATCATCTCGACGGGCATGCGGTGGGCCGAGACCACGTCGGCCTCGAACGGCACCCCGAACTCGGCCACCGCTTCGGCCGCCGCCTTCATCACCGGCCAGTCGGAGTCGCTGCCCATGACGATGCCGATCACGCTGCCTCCTTCACCGGCCCCGCGACCCTCGCGGCACCGTGCCCTGCTACTGAGCTGCCGCGCTCGCTCACACGTACTCCCCCGTCATCAGGTGGACGGCGGCGTGGCGGGCGCGGGCGCGTACTTCGTCCAGGTTGGAGCCGAGGGCGGTCACGTGGCCGATCTTGCGGCCCGGACGCACCTCCTTGCCGTAGAAGTGCAGCTTGATGCCCGGATCGTGGGCCAGCACGTGCTCGTAACGCTTGAACACGTCAGGGTCGTCGCCGCCGAGCAGGTTGGCCATGACGACGTGCTGGGCGGTCATCTTGGGCGTGCCGAGCGGCAGGTCCAGCACGGCCCGCAGGTGCTGCTCGAACTGCGACGTCGTCGAGCCCTCGATGGTCCAGTGGCCGCTGTTGTGGGGGCGCATGGCCAGCTCGTTGACCAGCAGCCCGCCGGAGGTCTGGAACATCTCGACCGCCAGCAGCCCGGTCACCCCGAGCTGGTCGGCGATCGTCAGGGCGATGCGCTGGGCCTGGGCCGACTGCTCCTGGTCGAGGCCGGGGGCCGGCGCGATGACCTCGACGCAGATGCCGTCCTGCTGCACGGTCTCGACGACCGGGTAACTCACGCCCTGTCCGTGCGGCGAGCGGGCGACCAGGACGGCCAGTTCGCGCTCGAACGGTACGAAAGCCTCGGCCATGAGCTCGATCCCGGACGCGAACGCCTCCACGACGTCGGCTGGGGACCGGCACACCCACACGCCGCGCCCGTCGTAGCCGCCGCGCACCGCCTTGAGCACCACGGGCCAGCCGTGCTCGCCGGCGAAGGCGGTGGCGTCGTCGACGGACCGGACCCGCGCCCAGGCGGGGCAGGGCGCGCCGATCGCGGTCAGCCGCTCGCGCATGACGGCCTTGTCCTGGGCGTGCACGAGCGCGTCCGCGCTCGGGTGCACGACGTAGCCGTTGGCGGTCAGGGCCCTGATGTGCTCGGTGGGCACGTGCTCGTGGTCGAACGTGATCACATCGCAGCCCCTGGCGAACTCGCGCAGATCACCAAGATCACGGTAGTCTCCGATGCGCGTGTCGACGACGACCCTGGCCGCGCTCTCCTCGGAGTTGTTGGCCAGCACCCGCAGCTCGACGCCGAGCGCGATCGCGGGCGGCTGTGACATTCTGGCCAGCTGGCCCGCGCCGATGACGCCGACGACCGGCCCGATGGGGCTGTATGAACTCACGCCAGGTGAGCTTACCTGGACGGATGGGCTTTCCCCGACCCGCCCGGAGCATTCCGTGACGGGCCGGGGCTGGGCGGCCGTTCCGGGTCGCCTTGAAGGCACGGCCGCCCAGCGTTCGCGTGCCCTCGAACTGTCCCGCAGCGTAATCCTCCTCCCGCCGTTATGCCCTTCATAAGCCGATATTTCGCTAGATGTTCTTTGCGCGGTATGTTCGGCGGTCTGACACTCGCGCGACATCCCGGCCGGTACGCTGGGGCGAACAGGCGCGACGAGGAAGGGACCGAGCAGAGACGTGGATTTCGCCAGACGGCTCTACCAGCGGTTCTCGTCCCTCGTGCACGAGCTGGCCAAGTTCGGCAGCATCGGGGCGGTGGCGTTCGTCATCGACCTGAGCCTGCTCAACCTGTGCAACAGCGTGCTCGACCTCGGACCCCTGACCTCGAAGGTCGTGGCGACGACGATCTCCACCACCTTCGCCTACCTGGGCAACCGCTACTGGACGTTCCGCCACCGCGAGCAGAGCGGGCTCGGCCGCGAATACTTCCTGTTCTTCCTGCTGAACGGCATCGCACTGCTGTTCGGCATGCTGACGATCGGCTTCACCACCTACACGCTCGGCCTGCACGACACGCTCAGCTTCAACATCGCCAACATCGTCGGCGTGGGCCTCGGCACCCTCTTCCGTTACTGGTCGTACAAGAAGTGGGTGTTCCTGGAGGCCACCGAGCCGATCCCGGTCGAGCTGCCCGAGGGCGGCGTCAAGCAGGAACGCTGACCCCGCCCCCTCACGCCGGGCCGCTGACCACCCGGTTCCTGTTGTCGTCCTCCGCCGGTCGCAGGAAGATGGCGAACGTCGCCGGGCGGCGGCGTACGAGCTCCAGCCGGCCGCCGTCGGCGGCGGCCAGCGCGCGGGCCAGCGTCAACCCCAGTCCGGTGCCTCCACCACCGCTGACGTTGCGCTCGAAGATCTTCGGGGCGATCTCGTCGGAGATGCCGGGCCCCTGGTCCGCCACCTCGATCACCACGTAGTTGTCGCCGCAGCTGCTCGTGACGGTGACGTCGCCGCCGCCGTGCCGCAGGGAGTTCTCCAGCAGCGAGGCGATCACCTGGCCGAAGCCGCCCGTGGTGGCCATCGCCTTCAGGTCGCGGGCGCCTTCGAGGTGGAGCCCGCGGCCCGCGTCGCGGAAGACCGGCGCCCATTCGGTGATCTGCTGGTCGAGCACCTCGTCGATGGCGACCGGTTCGGCCTGGGCGTGGCGCTGGCGGCGGGCCGCGGCCAGCAGCTCGTCGATCACGGCCGTCAGCCGCTCCGCCTGGACGATCGCCGCCTCGCCCTCCTCGCGTACGACCTCGGGCTCGTCGGAGGCGGCGACGATCTCCTCCAGCCGCATGGTGAGCCCGGTCAAGGGGGTACGGAGCTGGTGGGAGGCGTCGGTGGCGAACTCCCTCTCACGCGTGAGCAGGTCGGAGATGCGGGTGGCGCTGCGGTCGAGCACCTGGGCCACGCGGTCCAGCTCGGGGATGCCGTAGCGGTGTTTGCTCGGCCGCGCGTCCCCAGAGCCCAGCCGATCGGCGATCTTGGCCAGGTCCTGGAGAGGAAGGGTCAGCCGGCGTGACTGCACGACGGCCAGGCTCACGGCCACCGCCAGGGCGGCGACGGCCAGGGCCACGATGAGCAGCAGCCGGGCCCGTACGTCCTGCTCGACCTGATCCTGGTCGCGGCTGATCCGTACGTAGACCCCGGTGTTGGTCTGGGCGTCCTCGGTCATCAGGTGACCGGACGGCGGGGGGTCGCCGACGACGGTCACCCTCAGGGGGGTTCCGCGTTCCCAGATCTGGATGAATCTGCCCGGGTACTTCTGCTCCAGTTGCTGGGGATCGAGCGGCGTCTCCTGGACGCGGGCGTACTCCACCTCTCCCACGAGACGCTTGGCTTCCGCCCCGAGCTCCTGAGCCGCCTCATCGACGATCAGGCGGCTGACGACGACGCCCAGGGGGACCCCCAGCAGCAGGACCGCGATGACCGCGACGACCAGGGTGGAGGAGAGCAGTCGGCGGCGCATCTACTCGCGCTCGAACCGGAAGCCGACCCCCCGGACGGTCGTGATGTAGCGCGGCTTGGCCGCGTCGTCGCCGAGCTTGCGGCGTAGCCAGGAGATGTGCATGTCGAGGGTCTTGGTGGAACCCCACCAGTTGGTGTCCCACACCTCGCGCATGATCTGCTCGCGGGTGACGACCTTGCCCGCGTCTCGGACGAGGACGCGCAGCAGGTCGAACTCCTTGGTGGTCAGGTGCAGCTCCTTCTCCCCCATCCAGGCGCGCCGGGAGTCCGCGTCGATGCGCACTCCCTGGACGACCGGGGTCTCGGACGTGCCGCGGCGCAGCAGCGCGCGTACCCGGGCGAGCAGTTCGGCCAGCCGGAACGGTTTGGTCACGTAGTCGTCGGCGCCGGCGTCGAGGCCGACGACGGTGTCCACCTCGTCGACGCGGGCGGTGAGGATGAGCACCGGAGTGCCGTGCCCTTCGGCGCGGATCCGGCGCGCGACCTCCAGCCCGTCCATCTCCGGCAGGCCTAGGTCGAGAACGATGAGGTCGATGCCGCCCGACAGTGCCCTTTCCAGGGCCTGCGGGCCATCGGGACTCACCTCAACCTGATAGCCCTCGCGGCGCAGCGCACGCGCGAGTGGCTCGGATATCGAGGTGTCATCCTCGGCGAGAAGTACGCAGGTCATAAAGCGATCGTAGGACCTTAGGCGATCGTTTCCCGGGCGCAGCGCGCGGTTTGACTCGTCGTTGACCTATCCATTGACCTGGGCAAACACAGCTAAAATACAGTAGGTCGTGATTAAAGCACCGCTGCTTTGGGGGCGGAATTCATCGGGTGATCATGCCCACCGATGAAATGACTCAATCCACCCCCTCGGCGCGTCGCCGTCGCGGCATGGTGCGATCATGGGGAAATGTCCTTGCCCGCCGCCGATCGCGCGCGTGAGATGTGGTCCCGCCTCGCCGGCTCACCGGCCGGCTTCCCCGGGCCCGGTGACGCCGGCGTGGTGGTCTCGCCCGAGTCGTCGCTGTGCCCGCCGGGCTGGAGCGGGATGGTCGAGCTCGACGGCGCGATCCTGGCCGTCGTGCCGCGCCCCGATCTGGTGAACGGGGTACGCGAACGGCTGCTCGCCCTGCTCGGCGACGGCGACGGGGCCAGGGCCGGGGCCGGGCTCTCCCGGCTGGCGGTGGGTGAGGTGCTGGGCCCCGCGGAGCTCGCCTACCTGGACGAGACGGACTTCCGGCCGGCCGGCGTGGAGGTGGAGCGCCTGCCGTCCGGGCACGGCGACGTCGAAGCGTTGCTGGCGTCGGTCCCCGAGGCGGACGCGGTGGAGTCCGGGCTGGAGCGGACCGAGTCGCCGGTGTACGTGCTCCGCGACGGGTCGCGGGTCGTGGCGGCGTCGGCGTACCGGACGTGGGTGGAGACGGCGGCGCACCTCTGCGTCCTGACGGCGGACCCGCACCGGGGGCGCGGGCTGGCCCGCGCGGTGGCCTCGGCGGCGGTGGCGGACGCGCTGGCGGACGGGCTGCTGCCGCAGTGGCGGGCCCGGCCGGCCGCGTCGCGCCGGGTCGCCGCGGCGCTCGGTTTCCGCCGGCACGGCGAGCAGCTCAGTGTCCGCGACCTTGCCGCCGCCCTGGTCTGAGGCCGGGGCACGCGAGCCGGAACGACCCGCCGCCAGGGCCGATGAGACGGTGGCCGGCGACGGCCGGGGCGGGAGCGGGTGTCAGTCGCCGCTGGAGCGGGGCTCGGCGTAGCGGGCCAGGTAGAGCTGCTCGCCGAGGCTGCGGATCAGCCCCAGCTCCGTCTCCAGGTAGTCGATGTGCTCTTCCTCGTCCCGCAGGATGTCCTCGAAGATGTTCGCGGAGGTGATGTCACCCTTCTCGCGCATCAGCTGGATCGCCGGCCGCAGCCGCTCCACCACCGACATCTCCACTTCGAGGTCGGCCCGCAACTGCTCCTCGACGGTCTGGCCGATGTGCAGCGTGCCCAGCCGCTGGTAGTTGGGCAGGCCCTCAAGGAAGAGGATGCGGTCGGTGAGGCGTTCCGCGTGCCGCATCTCCTCGATGGACTCGTCGCGGGTGTGCTCGGCCAGCTTAGTGTAGCCCCAGTTCTCCTGCATCTTGGCGTGCAGGAAATATTGGTTGATCGCGGTGAGCTCCGCGGTCAGCTGCTCGTTGAGCAATTCGATGATCTGCTTGTCGCCCTGCATGGAAACGGGCTCCTCATCGCTATCCGGCTATGCGGTCG
This sequence comes from Nonomuraea fuscirosea, assembly GCF_035917475.1. Taxonomy (NCBI): domain Bacteria; kingdom Bacillati; phylum Actinomycetota; class Actinomycetes; order Streptosporangiales; family Streptosporangiaceae; genus Nonomuraea; species Nonomuraea fuscirosea. The sequence goes on from NZ_CP109074.1 coordinate 8,950,747, forward strand.
TCAGTTCTTCCGACCGTTTCAGGATCGCACAGATCTTCCGTACACAACGGGCACAGTCACCACCAGCACCTGTAGTGTCGCGAATCTGCTTCGCGCTCGTCGCCCCGGAGGCGATGCAGTCGTGCACCTCATTCTCGGTCACAGCACGACAAACGCAGACGTACATCCGGGGACAGGCCTTTCAAGCAGGGGAAGGTGCCGTTAGGTTAGGCACGCCTAAGGTACCTCACTTTGGTTAGGCTTGCCTATGTTGACTGTGTCACAGTCGCCTTCCCCGGCTGTCAGTGCCCCCTGGCGATCCATTCCTCCAGGTGAGGAGCCTCGGCGCCGATCGAGGTCGAGTCGCCGTGACCGGTGTGCACGACCGTCTCGGCCGGCAGGGTCAGCAGCCGCTGCCTGATCGAGTCGATGATGGTCTCGAACGAGCTGTAGGAACGCCCGGTCGCCCCGGGCCCGCCCTTGAACAGCGTGTCGCCGCTGAACAGGACCCCGAGCTCGGGCGCGGACACGCAGACCGCGCCCGGCGAGTGGCCCGGCGTGTGCAGGATCTCCAGCGCGTTCCCGCCGGCCACCAGCTTCTCGCCGTCGGCCAGCGGCTCGTACGACACCTCGGGGCCGTACACCTGCTCCCACAGCACCTGGTCGTCCGGGTGCAGCCGGATCGGCGCCCCGGTCAGCCGGGCCAGGTCGGCGGCGGCGTTGACGTGGTCGTTGTGCGCGTGGGTGCACAGGATGGCCCTGACCGCGCGGCCGCCCACCCGCTCGGCGATCGGGGCGGCGTCGTGGGCGGCGTCGATGACGACCACCTCACGCGCGTCGCCGACCACCCAGACGTTGTTGTCGACCTCCCACGTGCCGCCGTCCAGCGAGAACGTGCCCTTGGTGATGACCCGGTCGATCATCAGAAGACCACCACCGAGCGCAGCACCTCGCCGCGGTGCATCTTGGCGAACGCCTCCTCGACCCCGTCGAGCGCGATCGTCTCGGAGACGAACTTGTCCAGCGGCAGCCGGTTCTGCAGGAACAGGTCGATGAGCATGGGGAAGTCGCGGCTGGGCAGGCAGTCGCCGTACCAGGAGGACTTGAGCGCGCCGCCGCGGCCGAACACGTCGAGCAGCGGCAGGTCGATGCGCATCTCCGGGGTCGGCACGCCGACCAGCACGACCGTACCGGCCAGGTCACGGGCGTAGAACGCCTGCTCGTACGTCTCCGGCCGGCCCACCGCCTCGACGACCACGTCGGCGCCGTTGCCGCCGGTCAGGTCGCGGATGGCCTCGACCGGGTCGTTCTCGCGCGAGTTGACCGTGTGGGTGGCGCCGAACTCCTTGGCCCACTCCAGCTTGCGATCGTCGACGTCGACCGCGATGATCCGGGCCGCGCCGGCCAGCGAGGAGCCGAGGATGGCCGCGTCGCCGACGCCGCCGCAGCCGATGACCGCCACGCTGTCGCCGCGGGTCACCCCGCCGGTGTTGATCGCCGCGCCGAGACCCGCCATCACGCCGCAGCCGAGCAGCCCCGCCACCTGGGCCGGCGCCTCGGCCGAGACCTTCGTGCACTGGCCGGCCGCCACGATCGTCTTGTCCAGGAACGCGCCGATGCCGAGCGCGGGCGACAGCTCGGTGCCGTCCTTGAGCGTCATCTTCTGCTTGGCGTTGTGGGTGGCGAAGCAGTACCACGGGCGGCCGCGCAGGCAGGCCCGGCACTGGCCGCACACCGCGCGCCAGTTGAGGATGACGAAGTCGCCGGGCTCGACCTCGGTGACGCCGGGGCCGACCGCCTCGACCACGCCCGCCGCCTCATGGCCCAGCAGGAACGGATAGTCGTCGCTGATCCCGCCCTCGCGGTAGTGGAGGTCGGTGTGGCAGACCCCGCAGGCCTGCACGTCGACCACCGCCTCGCCCGGACCCGGATCCGGCACGATGACCGTCTCGAGCGAAACTTCCTGGCCCTTGCCCCGGGCGACCACGCCCTGCACTTCGTACGGCATGCCAGCCATCTTGTGTCAGAGGGATGATCTCCGCAAGACATACGGCTGGACCACGCCGAGTCCTCTGGCCGGACGGTGCCGGATCTTGCGCAGCTCGTAACCGCCGTGGCCGGTCAGGGCCTCGGCCAGGGCCGCGTCCACGAGGATGGTGCCCGGCCTGGCGATGGCGGTGAGCCTGGCCGCCAGGTTGACAGTCGTGCCGAAGACGTCGCCCATCAGCGGCACCACCGGGCCGTAGGCCAGGCCGATGCGCAGGTCGTCGGTGACGGCCAGGTCGAGCGCGACGGCCGCCGCGTGCGCCGGGTCCGGCGCGGTGAACAGCACCTCGTCGCCCAGCGTCTTGACCAGCCTGGCGCCGTGCGTGGCCACCACGTCGGAGGCCCGCGACTCGAACCCCTCGACCAGCTCGGCCAGCGCCTTCTCGTCCAGCTCGCGGCTGCGCCTGGTGAACGACACCAGGTCGGCGAAGCCCACCGCCATCGGCACCCTGGCCGGGGCCGGCTCGTCGCTCACGTCGGCGATGGCCAGCAGCCGGGTGCCGGCGGCGGCCAGCTGGGCCCGCCAGACGTGCACGAGCACGTGCTCGAAGTCGGGCATCAGTTTCCGCGCGGTGTCGAGCACCCGGTCCAGGTCGGCGTCCGCGGGCGGCTCAGCCTCCGGCTCCGGCCCGGGCTGCGGCTCCGGCTCGGGCGCCAGCGTGCCCATCATGATCTCGGCCTGCCACTGTGCCAGCCTGGCCGTGGTCTGGCCGAGCGCGCGGGCCATCCGGATGAGCGTCGGCTCGTCGAGCAGGCCGGCGTCGAGCATGCCGCGCACCCGGCGCAGCGCGTCGGCGTCGCCCTCGGTGAACGCGACCGCGTCGTCCGCCCGCTGTGCGAAGCCGAGGGCGCGCCAGATGCGCTCGGCCAGCGGCTGCGGCACGCCGCTCGCCGCGGCCACCTCCGCCCGCGTGTAGCGCGGCGGCAGGCCGAGCAGCAGCCGCTCGATCTCCTCGGCGCTCGGACGGCCGGGACGCGCTTCGTTCACCTGCGGCCGGACGAGTCGGCGCCCGTCGAGCACCTGCGGCCCGAGGAGTCGGCGCCCATCGAGCGCCTGCCGCCGGTCAGGTCAGCGTCCATCGAGCTCGCCGTCCGAGGCGTCCTCCACGAGCCGGAACAGGTCGGTCCTGACGTCCTGGATGCGCGGGATGTCGCGCAGCACGATCTCGCCCCGGTCGCCGGCCGACTCGACGGTCAGCGTGCCGCAGCCCAGCAGCCGCTCGGCGAAGGTCTGGTCGGAGCTCACCGTGTTGACCTTGGTGATCGGGATCTCGTCGGTCGACTTGTTGAGCACGCCCGTGCTGATCGTGAAGCGGTGGGTGGTGAGCACGTAGCCGGTGTTCTTCCACCTCAGGTAGGGGACGAACGACCAGATCGTGAGCAGGATGAGCCCGACGACGACGACGGCGATCCTGGCGTAGAAGGCGTACTCGAAGTCGCCGGGGATGAAGTAGAGCGCCGCACCGGAGGCGAGGGCGATGAGGACCAGCGCGATGAAGGGGACGATCAGTCGCTTCCAGTGGGGGTGGAAGGATCGGACGCGCCGCTCACCCTGCGTCAGATGGTGGTCGGGAATGGTCATGGCCCAAATCGTGCCACCAACCCGGCCCGCCTGCTATGCCGACGACACAACCGGACGACTCCCGGCGTCCGGCATGGACAGCTTCAGGTCGTCGGCGTGGACAGCTTCAGGTCGTCGGCGTGGACGGCTACAGGTCGGCCGGACGGACGTGGACCACGTCGCCGGCGCTCAGCGTGTGGCGCTCGCCGTCCACCTCGACCTGGAGGTGCCCGGAGCCGTCGATCCCGGTCGCGAGCCCGGTCAGCGACCGGTCCCCCGGCAGCTCCACCCTGATCAGCCGCCCGATCGTGGCGCTGGAGGCCAGGTAGGCGGGGCGGAGCCCGGACGCGTCCGCGTCGCCGCCGGCCTCCGTCCACTCGCGGTAGTGGCTCTCCAGCTCTCTCAGCACCGCCCGCAGCAGCGGGTCGCGGTCGAGGCAGGCCGCCTGCTCGATGCCCAGTGACGTGGCGGTCGCGACCGGGAGCTCACTCGTCTTGAGCGTCACGTTGAGCCCCATGCCGATGACGACGGCGTCGTCGGCCCGCTCGGCCAGGATGCCGGCCAGCTTGCGCTCGCCGATCAGCAGGTCGTTGGGCCACTTGAGGCCGACGTCCACCTCGGCCAGGCGGCGGATCGCCGAGGCCGCGGAGACGCCGTACAGGAGGGAGAGCCAGCTCTGCGCGGCGACCGGCACCTGCGGTCTGAGCAGCACGGAGAAGGTCAGGCCCGAGCGGGGCGGCGCCGACCAGGCGCGGCCCAGGCGGCCCCGGCCCGACCGCTGCGCCTCCGCCACCAGCACCGTGCCGGCGGGCGCTCCGCTCCTGGCGGCCTGGGCCAGGTCGGCGTTGGTGGAGCCGGTGCTCTCGACCACGGTGACGCCGGTCCACAACGAGCCGGGCCGGACCAGGGCCCGGTTGAGCGACGCCTGTGAGAGCGGCGGACGGTCGAGGTCGGAGTATCGCGAGTCGGGCATCCTCCCATCTTCGCGGATGGCGTGACCCCTCATGACGACGCCGACCAGGCAAGATGGACGGATGAGCGAGCGTGACGTCCCCGGGGGCGGGGCGGCGGCGCGGCCGGGGCCGACCAGCCGGGTCCGGGTGAGACAGCTGTCCGGCCTGTCCGCCCGGGACCGCCGCGACGACCTGGCCACGGAGGAGCCGCTGGAGATCCGGCTGACCGGGCCCGGCGGCGCGGGCAGGACCGTGGCGATCACCATGCGCACGCCGGGGCACGACTTCGAGCTGGCGGCGGGGTTCCTGCACGGCGAGGGCCTGGTGCGGGCCGGCGACATCGCCGCGATCGGCTACTGCGCCGACGCGGATCTGCCGCCGGAGTCGCGCTACAACGTGGTGACGGTACGCCTGCACGTGCCCGTGCCCGACCTGCCCGCGCTCGACCGTCACTTCCTCACCTCCAGCGCGTGCGGCGTCTGCGGCTCGGCGAGCCTGGACTCCTTGCGCGAGCGGTGCGCCCCCGTGCCGAGAGGGCTGCTCAAGCTCTCCCCCGACCTGCTGTACGGGCTGCCGCCGGCGTTGCGCGCGGCCCAGGGGGTGTTCGGCAAGACGGGCGGGCTGCACGCGGCGGGGCTGTTCTCCCCCTCGGGGACGCTGGTGGCGGTGCGCGAGGACGTGGGCCGGCACAACGCGGTCGACAAGCTGGCCGGCTGGGCGGCGCTGGACGGGCGGCTGCCGCTGGCCGAGCACGTGCTCATGGTGAGCGGGCGGACCAGCTACGAGATCATGCAGAAGGCGCTGGCGGCGGGGCTGCCGGTGGTGTGCGCGGTGTCGGCGCCGTCGTCGCTGGCGGTGGAGTTGGCCAGGGAGTTCGGGGTCACGCTGGTGGGCTTCCTGCGGGGCGAGCGCTGCAACGTGTACGCGGGCGCCGAGCGCGTCTCCGTCTGAGAAAAATGTGGAATAAAGCATTCCGTTCTGCTATTCTGGAAACAGAACAAAGCGTTCCGATCCACAACTTCCGGAGGCTCCGCATGAGCGCCATCACCCCCTTCCGCGTCGACATCCCGCAGTCCGAGCTGGACGACCTCCAGGCCCGCCTCGCGCTCACCCGCTTCACCGACGAGATCCCCGGCGCCGACCAGGGCGTGGCCGTCGAGCGGGTCAGGCGCCTGGTCGGCCACTGGCGCGACGGGTTCGACTGGCGGGCGCAGGAGGCCAGGCTCAACGCCTTCCCGCAGTTCACCACCGAGGTCGACGGGCAGAACATCCACTTCATCCACGTCCGCTCCGACAACCCCGACGCGCTCCCGCTGATCCTCACCCACGGCTGGCCCGGCTCGATCGCCGAATACCTCAACGCCGTCGAGCCGCTGTCCCGCCACTTCCACCTGGTCATCCCGTCGCTGCCCGGCTACGGCTTCTCCGGGCCGACGCGGGAGCTGGGCTGGAACAACCAGCGCATCGCCAGGGCGTGGGCCGAGCTGATGGCGCGGCTCGGCTACGAGCGCTACGGCGCGGCAGGCAACGACGCCGGCTCGATGATCTCCCCCGAGCTGGGCAGGATCGACGCGGAGCACGTCGTCGGCGTGCACGTCACCCAGCTGTTCTCGTTCCCGTCGGGCGACCCGGCCGAGTTCGCGGACCTGAGCGAGGAGGACCAGGCGGGGCTGGCCGTGCTCGACTGGTTCTGGAAGGAGAAGGGCGGCTTCAACGTGCTTCAGTCGCAGCAGCCGCAGACGCTCGCGCACGCCATCGCCGACTCGCCCGCCGGGCTCGTGGGCTGGCTGGCCCAGCTGTTCGACGAGGACCTCGACGACGACTTCGTGCTGCTCAACGCGGCCATCCACTGGTTCACCGGCACGGCCGGCTCGGCGCTGCGGCTGTACTGGGAGAACGCCAAGGCCGAGCAGCCGAAGGAGCCCACGACGGTGCCGACCGCGCTGGCCATGGGCGAAGGCGACTTCAAGTCGATCCGCCGCTTCGCCGAGCGCGACCACGCGAACATCGTCTCCTGGACGACCCTGCCGGCCCCGGCCCACGGCCACTACACCGCGCACACCGCCACCGAGGCGCTGACCTCGAACGTCATCGCCTTCTTCGCCGGTGTGCGCTGATCGCGGCCCATGGCGGCGGGCGCCATGGGCCGCCCGCCCGGCGGGGTCAGCCGGTGTTCTGCAACCCCGCCGCCACCCCGTTGACCGACAGGAGCAGGAGCGTGGACATGCGGTCGCGCTCCCGCTCCGACAGGTCCTCGGTACGCAGCGCGCGCAGGGCCCGCAGCTGGAGGTGGGAGAGCGCGTCCACGTACGGGTCGCGGAGCTGGACGGCCCGCGACAGGACCTTGCGGTTCTCCAGCAGCCGCGTGTGGCCGGTGACCCTGAGCACCAGGTCACGGGTGCGGTCGTACTCCTCCAGCACCTGGCGGGCGAAGTCCTCCCTGCCCCCGAGGGCCAGATAGCGCTTGGCGATCGAGCGGTCGGTCTTGGCCAGCGACATCTCCGCGTTGTCCAGCATCACGTTGAACAGCGGCCACTCCGCGTACGCCGCCCGCAGCTCCTCCAGCGAGCCGACCGAGGCCAGGCCGGTGCCGAGGCCGTACCAGCCGGGCAGGTTGACCCGGGTCTGGGCCCAGGCGAAGACCCAGGGGATGGCCCGCAGGTCGTCGAGGGAGCGGGGCGCGCCCAGGCCGCGCCGGGCCGGGCGGGAGCCGAGCCGCAGCGTGCCGATCTCCTCCAGCGGGCTGACCAGGCCGAACCACTCGGGAAAGCCCGGCGCCTCGGTCAGCGCCCGGTACGCCTCCTCCGAGGCCCCGGCCACCCGCTCGGCCAGGCCGCGGAAGCGCTCCGCCGCCGTCGCGGTGCGGGCGCCGACCGTGGGCGAGGAGGCCAGCAGGACGGCGTTGGCCACCTGCTCCAGGTGCCTGCGGGCGATGGCGATGTGACCGTAGCGGGCGAAGATGACCTCGCCCTGCTCGGTCACCTTGAACCGGCCGGCGACCGAGCCGGGGGCCTGGGCCAGCACCGCGCGGTTGGCCGGGCCGCCGCCCCGCCCCAGGGCGCCGCCCCTGCCGTGGAACATACGCAGCTTGACGTCGTGCTCGGCGGCCCAGGCGGTCAGCGCCTCCTGCGCCTCGTACAGCCGCAGCGTGGCCGCCGCCGGGCCGAGTTCCTTGGCCGAGTCGGAGTAGCCGAGCATGATCTCCATGCGCCGGTCGGTGTCGGCCAGGCGCCGCTGGATCTCCGGGATGTCGAGCATGCCGGTCAGCACGTCCGGCGAATTGGCCAGGTCCTGACCCGACTCGAAGAGTGGCACCACGTCGAGTGTCGGGGCCCGCTCGCCGAGGGCGCGGCGAGCCAGCTCGTAGACGGCCGCGATGTCGTCGGCTGAGCGGGTGAAGGAGACCACGTAGCGGGAGCAGGCCGTGACGCCGAAGCGCTCCTGGATCCAGCCGATCACCCGGATCGTGGCCAGGACCTCCTCGGTGCGCTCGGACAGCTCGCCGCCGGCCCGCAGCTCCTCCAGGGCGGCCGCGTGCACCTGAGAGTGCTGGCGCACCTCCAGCTCGGCCAGGTGGAAGCCGAACGTCTCCACCTGCCACATGAGGTGCTGCAGCTCCCCGTACGCCTGCCGCGGCGCGGACGCGGACAGCGACTCCTGGGCCAGCCGCAGCTCGGCCAGCAGCTCGGCCGGCGAGCGGTAGGCCAGGTCGAGATCGCGGCGGCGGGTGGCGGCGATGCGCGCGGCCACGAACAGCAGCCACTGCCGGTGCGGCTCGCGCGGCGAGCGGGTGGCCAGCTCGGAGACCACGTCGGGATGGGCGTCGACGGCCGCCGCCAGCGCCGCGGTCAGCTCGGGCGAGCAGGGCGCGAACTGGGCGGAGGCGGTGAGCGTGCGGGCGATGCGGGTGCAGGCCGTCTCCAGGGCGGTCAGCACATGCTCGGACTGGATCTGGATCGTCTCGCGGGTGACCTTGGAGGTGACGTTGGGGTTGCCGTCGCGGTCGCCGCCGATCCAGCTCCCGTAGCGGATGAAGGGCCTGGCCAGCGGCGGCCGGGTGCCGGTGCCCTCGTCGAGTGCGGCGTCCAGCGCGCGGTAGACCTGCGGCACCATGCGGAACAGCGTCTCGTCGAAGGCGGCCATCGCCGTGCGAACCTCGTCGAGCGGGTCCAGCTTGGTCGAGCGGAGCTGGGCCGTGCGCCACAGCAGGTCGATCTCCTCCAGCATGCGCCGCTTGTTCTCGGCGCGTTCGGAGGCCCCGCGGCCGGGGGTGTTGTACTCGGTCAGCTGGCCGCTGATCCGCTGGATGGCGGTGACGACGGCGCGCCTGCGCGCCTCCGTGGGATGCGCCGTGAGCACCGGATGCAGCTCCAGGCCCGCCAGCAACTCGCCGACGCGCTCGTGGCCCAGCTCGTGCACGGCGTGCGCGAGCGACTCGCGCTGCACCCTGCCCTCGGCGTCCCGCTCGCGCAGCGTGCGGATGCGGTAGTGCTCCTCGGCGAGGTTGGCCAGGTGGAAGTAGCACGTGAACGCGCGGGCCACGGCCACGGCCCGCTCGATCTCCCATCCGGCGACCATTTCGGTGATCACGTCGGCCGAGATCTCACCCCTGCGCGCGGCGATGACGGCCTTGCGCAGTCGTTCGACGTCGGCCAGCAGGTCGTCTCCGCCCTGCTCGGCCAGCACCTGGCCGAGCAGTTTGCCGAGCAGCCGCACATCGTGGCGTAGCTCGTCCGGCATCTCGGTTACGGCGACACTGCGACGCTCGAGCCCCTGGTCAATCATGTTTCGAAGGGTATCCAGTCGGTTCGGGACGCCGTAGACCGGTCTCAGGTATTGGACTAGACCACTGGTCAGGTGGGCTTGGAGATGGCCATGAGCAGCTCGGGCGTACGGGGAAAGCCGATCTTGGCGGCCAGGCGGCGGCCCAGCGTCTCGACCAGCAGACCGTAGAACGGCGCCGCCACGCACACCCAGTACAACCCGAACAGCAGCGGCACCACGAACGGCAGGATCAGCAGCGCGATGCCCGCCGTGGCGCCCAGCGAGGAGGCGGCGGCCACGCCGCCCTGGCCGGGCGCGGCGCCGGTGAAGGCGTTCATCCGCTCGGGCACGGTGTACGGGAGCACCACGCTCGTCACGGAGCCGACCCCGAGCCCGATCCCGAGCGCGCCCCATCCGGCCAGCACGGCCGGCAAGATCGAACCGGGGCTGCCGGTGAGCAGCCCGGCCGCCACGCCGACCACGGTCAGCAGCGGCACGGCGATCATCGCGTTGGCCAGGTGACGGCCGGCCAGGTCGGTGATCAGGCCGCGCTCGCTGCCGAAGGCGACGGCGTTCATCCACAGGGAGCGGCCGTCGATGCCGAACGCGTTGCCCGACTGCAACGCGATCATGAGCGCACCCGCGGACGTCAGCAGGATGGGCAGGCCGGCTCCGACGCCCAGGTTCCGCATCGAGAACGCCAGCACGAGCGTGACCACGGCGGCGCTGAACCAGCCCACGCGGGAACGGGGTTCGCGCCTGATGTACTTCAGCTCCTTGGTCACCACCGCCGCCAGCGGCCCGTCTGGCAGGAACCGGTCGGCCAGGCCCCGCTCCCTGCGCACGGAGGCGGCCTGGGTCGAGACGTCGGGCGTGACCAGCGCCCGGTTCAGCGCCTTGATCCACAGCCAGGCGAGCACGGCCACGAGCAGCGCCACGAACACGATCTCGGCCAGCCCCGCCGGGCCGCCGTCGGCTATGGCGTGGGCCAGCATGCCCGGCGGGGTCCACCGCAGCACGTCCGTCATCCGGTGCAGCAGGGCCGCCGGATCGCCGAAGCCGGAGTTCAGCACCAGGTTGGGCAGCTGGGTGAGCACCACGACGAGCAGCGCGGCCACGGCCAGCACGTCACGGCCGCGCCGGGTGCGCAGCGCGCTGGACAGCGAGGTGGTGATCAGCCGCGAAGCCACCACGCAGAGCGCGAACTGCACGAGCACGGCCGGCACCCCGAGCAGCCATCCCCCGGCGCTCGACGCCAGCCCGACCAGGGCGCCGAACGTGACGATCAACATGGCCGCCGGCCACACGCCGGTGACGGACGCGGTGAACATGCCGACGGCCAGCCGGCCCGTGCGCAGCGGGAACAGCGCCAGCTTCGCCGGGTCGAGCGTGTCGTCCAGGCCGAACACCAGCAGCGGCACGGTCATCCAGCCGATGAGGAAGACGGAGAAGGCGAGGACGGCCAGTTCGGAGGCGACGTCGGGCGGCGCGAAGCGCAGCAGGCTCATGAGGAAGAAGCCGACCGCGGCCAGGCAGGTCGCGGCCACGAGGGTGAAGATGAAGCCGAGCTTGCGCTGGAGGTCTCCGCGCAGGTTGCCGGCCAGCAGGCGCAGCTTGAGCCGCGCGAAGAGCGCCACCGTGTTCATCGGACCGCCTCCCTTCGCCGGCCGCTCATGCCCGCGGCTTGGCGCCGAGCCAGGTCAGGCCCGTCTCACCGTCCTGGGACGAGCCGCCGACCAGCTCAAGGAACGCCTGGTTGAGGGTGCGCCCGCCGCGTACGTCCGCTAACGGGCCCTGCGCCACGATCTGTCCGGCGCTCATCACCGACACCCAGTCGCACAGCCGCTCGACCAGGTCCATGATGTGGCTGGAGAAGATGACGGTGGAGCCGGAGGCGGTGAAGCGCCGCAGCACCTCCGTCAGCGTGTTGGCGCTGACGGGGTCGACGCCCTCGAACGGCTCGTCGAGGAAGAGCACGGACGGGTTGTGCAGCAGCGCGGCGGCCAGGCCGATCTTCTTGCGCATGCCGGTGGAGTAGTCGATGACGAGCTTGTCGGCGGCGGCGGTCAGGTCCATCACGGCCAGCAGTTCGCCCGCGCGCTGCTCGACCTCGGCCTTGGGGATGCCGCGCAGCCTGCCGTTGTAGAGCAGTAACTCGCGGCCCGACAGCCGCTCGAACAGCCGCAGCCCCTCGGGCAGCACGCCGATGCGCGCCTTGACCTCGACCTGGTCGCGCCACACGTGCAGGCCGTCGACCTCGGCCGTGCCTCCGTCGGGCCGGAGCAGGCCGGTGATCATGCTGAGCGTGGTCGTCTTCCCCGCGCCGTTGGGGCCGACCAGACCGGCGAAACTTCCCGCGGGGACGACGAGGTCCACCTCCGCGACGGCGATCTGCTGCCCGTAGCGCTTGAACAGCCCATGGGTGCGAACGGCATCCGTCATGGATCCACTCTAGGAGGAGGGACTAGCCTTGCGCGCATGAGCGCTGCCGAGGCGATGCCAGAAGAACCGGATATCCACACCACCGCGGGGAAGATCGCCGACCTCGAACGGAGAGTCGACGAGGCCGTGCACGCGGGCTCGGCGGCCGCGGTGGACAAGCAGCACGCCCGGGGCAAGATGACGGCCAGGGAACGGGTGCTGGCGCTGCTGGACGAAGGCTCGTTCGTGGAGTTCGACGCGTTCGCCAGGCACCGATCGACGATGTTCGGGCTCGAACGGCGGCGGCCGTACGGCGACGGCGTCATCACCGGGCACGGCACGATCGACGGCCGGCAGGTGTGCGTCTTCTCCCAGGACGTCACGGTGTTCGGCGGCTCGCTCGGCGAGGTGTACGGCGAGAAGATCGTCAAAGTGCTCGACCTGGCGATCAAGACCGGCTGCCCGATCATCGGCATCAACGAGGGCGGCGGCGCCCGCATCCAGGAGGGCGTGGTCGCGCTCGGCCTGTACGCGGAGATCTTCAAGCGCAACGTGCACGCCTCGGGCGTCATCCCGCAGATCTCGCTCATCATGGGCGCCGCGGCCGGCGGCCACGTCTACTCTCCCGCACTGACCGACTTCGTGGTGATGGTGGACCAGACGTCCCACATGTTCATCACGGGCCCCGACGTGATCAAGACGGTGACCGGCGAGGAGGTCACGTTCGAGGAGCTCGGCGGCGCGCACGCGCACAACACCAAGTCGGGCGTGGCCCACTACCAGGCTTCCGACGAGTCGGACGCGCTGGAGTACGTCAAGGCGCTGCTGTCGTACCTGCCGTCGAACAACCTGGACGAGGCGCCGGTCTTCGAGGCCGCCGCCGACCTGGAGCCGGATCCCGAGCTCGACGAGGTGATCCCCGACTCGGCCAACCAGCCGTACGACATGCACCAGGTGATCGAGCACGTGCTGGACGACGGGGAGTTCCTGGAGGTCCACGCCCTGTTCGCGCCGAACATCGTGGTCGGGTACGGCCGGGTGGACGGCCAGCCGGTGGGGGTCGTGGCCAACCAGCCCATGCATTTCGCCGGATGTCTGGATATCAACGCATCCGAGAAGGCTGCCAGATTTATTCGAACATGTGATGCGTTTAATATTCCGATCCTGACTTTTGTCGATGTTCCGGGTTTCCTGCCGGGCACCGATCAGGAATGGAACGGAATCATCCGCCGCGGGGCCAAGATCCTTTACGCGTACGCCGAGGCCACCGTCCCGTTGATCACTGTGATCACCCGTAAGGCGTACGGGGGCGCGTACGACGTCATGGGCTCCAAGCACCTCGGCGCGGACGTCAACCTGGCCTGGCCCACCGCGCAGATCGCGGTCATGGGCGCGCAGGGCGCGGTCAACATCCTCTACCGGCGCGAACTGGCCGCCTCCGAGGAACCCGACGCCGAGCGGGCCAGGCTCGTGACCGAGTACGAGGACACGCTGGCGAATCCGTACATCGCGGCGGAGCGCGGCTACGTGGACGCGGTGATCCGGCCGTCCGAGACCCGGCCCCAGGTGGTCAGGGCGCTGCGCGCGCTGCGGAACAAGCGGGCCACGCTGCCCCCCAAGAAGCATGGGAACATCCCGCTGTGACGGCACATCTGCGTATTGTCCGCGGCGACGCCACGCCCGAGGAGATCGCCGCGCTGACCGCCGTGCTGGCGACGAGGCCCGCCGCGCCCGAACCCCCTCCCGCCCCCCGAAGACATACGTGGCGAAACCCGGCTAGAGGTATGCGTAAGCCTGTCGTGCCAGGGAAGTCGGCATGGCGGATGAGCGCTCTACCCTAGATAGATCCTGCGAATCGGGTGTCAAGTTCCCCGGGAGTTGGGACTATCTAGAGAAAGTAGGCGTATATAGTCAGCCGATCAACTAACACCGCGGCCTGGAGGACGACATGGCCATCCCAGACCTCATGCCGCATCCTGTGGCAGCCAAGTACGCCGTCCTAGTGGATGTCGGTTATCTCTACGCGGCGGCGGGTGAAGTGCTGCTCGGTGCGAAGGAACGCAAGGAATATCGGGTGGCCGCCGATGAGCTCATCCAGAGTCTACAGAAACATGCAGAGGAACGTATATCTGGCGAACTTCTGCGGATCTATTGGTATGACGCCGCCCGTGACCGTGTGCCGACCGTCGACCAGCGGGTGATCGCCCAGCTTCCCTGGGTCAAGGTGCGCCTCGGCAACCTGAACGCCCGCGGCCAGCAGAAAGGCGTGGACGCGCAGATCCGGAGCGACCTGGAGGCGCTGGCCAGGCACCACGCGGTGACCGACACGATCCTGCTGGCGGGCGATGAGGACATGGTCCCGGCGGTCGAGGCGGCGCAGGCGTACGGTGTGCGCATCCACCTTTGGGGCGTCGAACCTCCTTACGGCACGAACCAGGCGGAACGCCTCGTGTGGGAGTCCGACACCGTCGAAGTGATCACCGCTGATTTCCTAAGGCCCTTTTTCAGCCGTGCTCCGCAACCCGTCCCCGTCACCCCACCCGCCGCCGCCCCGTCGCCCGCGCAGGTCTTCGCCGGCCGCGCGCCCGTCAAACCGCACGCCAAGCCCGGCCAGGTCGCCAAGCTCGGGCCCAGCCGGCCCCGTGTCGAAGACGTGGGCGAGCACGTGGCGCAGAAGTGGATCCTCACCCGCGGCCGCGACAACATCCGCGACCTGCTGCCCGGCCCGATCCTGCCGACCGTCATCGACACCGAGCTGCTGATCGAGGCCGAGAAGGAGCTGGGGCATTCGCTGCGGCCCTACCCTGAGGCTCGGGTGTGGCTGCGGGACGGGTTCTGGGCGCGGGTCTACCGGGAGTTCGACCTGGGGGTGGGGGTCTCGTCGAAGTGACCCCCGGCGCACGACCCGGGTCCTGACCCGCGACGCACGGACCACAGTCGTGACCCGCGGCGCACGGCCAGGGCCCGACCGGCCCTGAGCCGGCTGTCGTTCAGGGGGCCTGGAAGCCCTGGGCGGTGACGTCCGATTTCCGCCAGTCGGTCCCTCCGGGAAGCGCATACTGTCGGAGACATGCCGCCCACAGAGCTCGACTTCGACTCCTGTTACCGGGCCGTCTCCGCCAGGGACTCCCGGTTCGACGGTCGTTTCTACACCGCGGTGACGACGACCCGTATCTACTGCCGCCCGATCTGCCCCGCCCGTACGCCGGCCTCCCGTAACGTGCGCTTCTACCGGCACGCGGCCTCCGCCGAGGCGGCCGGGTTCCGCCCGTGCAAGCGCTGCCGCCCCGAGCTGTCGCCCGGCGACCCCGGCTGGGACCTGCGCGGCGACCTCATCGGGCGGGCGCTGCGCCTCATCGACGACGGCGACGCCGACGAGCAGGGCATCGCCGGGCTGGCCAGGCGGCTGCACATCACCGAACGCCACCTGCACCGGCTGTTCGTGGCCGAGCTGGGCGTCGGGCCCCTGGCGGTGGCGCGCACGAAGCGGCTGCTGCTGGCCAAGCAGCTCCTGACCGAGACGGCGCTGCCGGTGACGGAGGTGGCGTTCGCGGCGGGGTTCGGCAGCGTACGGCAGTTCAACGCGACGATGCGGGAGACGTACGGCTTCACGCCCAGCGAACTGCGCGCCACGGCCGGCCCCCGCTCGACCAGAAGCATCCCCGCACCACGCGTCAACGCCGCGGCGGGTGAGCGCCTTCCCTCGCCCACCCGCACCTCCGAGGGCCTTCCTGGGACCGCCACGGAGCAGCTCGGCACCCCGGATCAAGCCCTGCCGGCGGGGTCGCCCGTCACCCTCCGGCTGCGGCTGAACCGGCGGGAACCGTACGACGTGGACGAGGTGTTCGGATTCCTGGCCTCCCGGGCGATTCCCGGGCTGGAGGTGGCGGAGCCGACGTCGTACACCAGAGCCGTACCAGGCGGGACGATCACCCTCAGCCCACGACCGGACCACATCGCCCTGGACGTGGCCGTCGAGGACACCAGGCAGCTCGCCCGCGTCGTGGCCCGCTGCCGCCGGCTGCTCGACCTGGACGCCGACCCCGAGGCGATCTCGGAGGTGCTCGGCCAGACCTCGCTCGCCCCGCTGGTCGCGGCGCGGCCGGGGCTGCGGGTGCCGGGGGCGTTCGACGGGTTCGAACTGGCCGTGCGCGCGGTCGTCGGCCAGCAGATCTCGGTGGCCGGAGCCCGTACGCTGCTCGGCCGCATCGTCGCCCGCGCCGCCGCACCCGGCGGGCTCTTCCCCGCCCCCGCCCACCTCGCGGAGACCGACCTGACCGGGCTCGGCCTGACCAACCGCAGGATCGCCACGCTCAAGGAGCTGGCCACCCACCTGACCGAGGGCCGGATCGACCTCGACGGCGGCCAGGACCCGGCGGAGACGGTGGCCGGGCTGCTGGAGGTCCACGGCATCGGCCCGTGGACGGCCGGCTACATCGCGCTCCGCGCGCTGCGCGACCCCGACGCGTGGCCCACGGGCGACCTGGTGCTGATCAAGCGCATGGCCGCCCTGGGCATCCCGCACGACCACATCGAACGGTGGCGCCCGTGGCGGGCGTACGCCGCCCTGCACCTCTGGAGCTCCTCATGATCGATGCCCAGCTCGTACCGACGCCGGTGGGGCCGCTGGCGCTGCTGTCCCGCGAGGGTGTGCTGGTCGCGGCCGGCTTCACCGCCGACCCCTCGCAGTTGTTCATCCGCCTCACCCCGGACCTCCGAGCGGAGGGGCTGGAGGTCGTGGACGACCTCGGGCCCGCCTCGGAGGCCGTCCGCGCGTACCTGGCCGGAGACCTGACCGCCCTGGACGCCGTCCCGGTCTCGCAGCCCGGCACGCCGACCCGCCGGCGGCTCCACACGGCGTTGCGCGAGGTCAAGCCGGGCACGACGGTCTCGTACGGCGAACTGGCCGAACGAGCCGGCCTGCCGAGAACGGCCGCCAGAGCGGCGGGCTCAGCCTGCTCCCAGAACCTGATCGCCCCCTTCGTCCCGTGCCACCGCGTCCTGCCCAGCGGCGGGGGCTACGGCGGCTATTACTACGGCGTACCGGTAAAAGAGTGGCTCCTTACCCACGAATCCGGAGGAATGGTCAACTCAAAGTAATCGCACGACAGCGTTCGGTAATGTGTTCGGCATGTCACCAAAGCTCGAACACGAGTACCTCATCGAACTCGTTCGCAATAAGCCATCCTTCGTTACAACCTTACTGACCGAACTCAATGTCGGCGTTCCGCCCTTCGACGAGGCACTGCTGGGCAACACCGACTTCACCCAATGCGTGCCCACCGAATACCAAAGCGACTCGGTCGTCACCCTGAGGAAGAGCGGAAAGGCGGTGCGGGCGGTCGTCCTCGAGGTCCAGCGAAAGCCCGATCCGGACAAGAGCTGGTCCTGGCCGGTCTACCTGGCGACGCTTCGAGCACGGGAGAAGTGCCCGGTGCTGCTCCTGGTGTTCAGCCCGAATGCGAACACCGCGCGCATTTGCGCGAAGCCGATCGACCTGGGGCATCCGGGCTGGGTACTCACGCCGCTCGTCATCGGGCCCGGCGATGTGCCCGCCGTCACCGACATCACGCAAGCCATCGCCGAACCCGAACTCACGGCCCTGTCGGCCATCGTGCACGGCAACGGCGACTCTCCGGAGCAGGTCAAGGTCCTCCGGACGTTCGCCGAGGCCATCGCTCAGCACCCGAACGGGCGGCCAAGCTATTCTGAGCTTGTACTCATGCTGCTCCCCAGGTCAGTTGCCATAAACCTATGCAAGGAGCTGAAAATGGCCGTAACCGCCGACGACCTCATGCACCTCCCGTTCGTCCGCGAGTGGGTAGAGCGCGGCCAGGAAAAGGGCGAGGCGGTGGGCCGAGCGGAAGGCCGAGCGGTGGGCCGAGCGGAAGGCCGAGCGGAAGGAGAGGCGGCGTCGATTCTCAAGATCCTCGACAGGCGAGGCATCCCCGTCACCGACGAAGGCCGCGAACGCATCCTCGCCTGCACCGACACGACAACCCTGGACACCTGGCTCGACAGGGCACTCACCGCCACCAACATCGACGAGGTGCTCGGCTGACCTCTCTGCCATAGACGGCCGGTGCGACGTTCTGTCGTGCCGGCCTTGTCGTGGGTGCATGAGAGTCCTGCCCCATGCCGAAGGTCGATGGGCGCGGGGGCGGGGCGGGTGGGAGGCATAGACTGAGCGGCAGACGACGTTAGTGGGCGTGGGCATTATTTGCGGACGCCCACTAGGCGAGGGCAGAACCACGAGGGGACGGAGTCTGCGACATGGCCATTGCCGATGATGCCGTCGAAGCGCGCGCCCAGGGCTGGCGCACTCTCGCGGCGCTGCACGGGAAGATCGAGGAGCGGCTGGAGAAGGCGCTGCAGCGGGAGCACGAGCTGAGCGTGAGCGAGTACACCGTGCTCGACGTGCTGGCCCGGCAGGACGGGTGGCACATGCGCATGCAGCAGCTCGCCCGGGCCGTGGTGCTGAGCCAGAGCGCCACCACGCGGCTGGTGACGCGGCTGGAGAACCGGGGGCTGCTGCGCCGTTACCTGTGCCGGGACGATCGGCGGGGGATCTACTCGGAGGTCACGCCGGCCGGGCGGGAGCTGCTGGCGCTGGCCGGGCCGACGCACGACGCCGTGCTGAAAGAGGTGCTGGCCGAGGCGGCGGAGCAGCCGGAGCTGGCCCCGCTCGCCTCCGTCCTCACCTAGCCGGCCGGTGGGGTGACGTTGCTCTGGATCTCGCCTACCGGGACGTCCCTGGTCGTGTCCAGCTGCACCGGGGCGAACTGGAACGGGACCACGTTGCCCTCGACCGTCACCGGCCACACCGTCGTGACGGTCAGCGTGTACTGCTCGCGCGGCTGGTCGATGGAGGAGCGCAGGTAACGCACCCCGCACGCGAACGTGCCGCCCTTGACGTACGGCTTGCCCGCCGCCCCGCAGCCCTCCTCGTGCACCTCGGCCCGGTCCTTCGTGGTGCCGGGGTCGATCTTGACGTCCTCCAGCGTGGCCGTCACGGTCACGCTCATGATGCCGGGGATGGCCGCGGTCACCGACCGGCGGGTCTCGCCGATGCCGTCGAGCCAGACCCAGGTCGGCAGGTTCACGTAGCTCTTGGCGTCGGGGTTGAGCTTGACGGTGGGCTCGGGGACGGTCAGCGCGGCTCTGGCGATCTCGGCCAGTTCCTGGAGGGTGATGCCGGACGGCGGCGTGGTGCCTGGCGGCACGAAGACGAAGGGGTCGAGGGCGGAGAAGCAGGCCTGACCCTTGGGGTCGGAGGCGTCGTACGCCGGCCCCCACCAGCGCCCCTCCTTGCCGATCTTGTCCTGGAACTGCTTGAGGAACGCCTGGAACTTCTCCTCGGTCGGGTTCTTGGTGAACCGGAACCAGTACGCCCGCAGGCTCTCCTGCGTCTTGAGCATGTCGCTCGCGTCCGCGCCGGGCTCGTACCAGCAGGGGCGTTTGAGCACGTAACCGTCGGACTTGCCGCCCCGCGCCCCGTTGCCGGAGACGATGACCTTGGAGTGGACGAGCACGATCCCCTTCGTCTTGTCCTTGTCGATGAAGGTCTCACCGCTCGGCTGTTCCGGGGGCGCGCTGAGCATCATCGTGCCCGCGGCGACCATCGCGATCAGGACCTTCATACGGGGCACCCCTTATAGCTGTAGCGAAATGTCCTGATCCGCCAGACACCGTCGTCGCCGCGGTGGACGAGGATGGCATGGAGGTGGGGCCGGCGGATCCAGTCGGGCTGGGGCACGACCGCCTTGCCGGTACGCGTGTGGATCATGCGCGCGCCCCGATCGTCCACACAGGCGTTGACCTGTGCGCCCTTGTCCAGCTTCACGGCGACACGCAGGTTGTAGAGGCGGGACGTGCCTTTCATGCTCTTGTCCTGTTCGGTGTACTGAGTCACCCAGTCGTACGCCTCGCGGGCCCCGGTGAGTTCGAGATCCAGATCCTGTAGGTATCGATCGTTTCCGGAGACGATCGCCTTCCTGGTGGCGAGGTGGTAGTCGGCCATGAGCTGGATCAGCGGATCCCGCTTGGCGGGCCAGTCGATGGTGACCTTGAGCTTGCCGCCGCCGATCGAGACCGTGCCCGCTCCCGGGGTCTCGCTCGCCGCGGGTTCCGGCGCGCCGGTGGCGGGCGCGGAGGCGGGCGCGGATGGGGGCGGGGATGGGGGCGCGGCGCCCTCCCCCGGCTGGTACGGCCGCTCGGCCGGCCCGCAGCCGGCCACCAGCAGCAGGTTCAGTGCCAGGACCGGCACGATCGCCGTACGTCTCATGCCGACGACTCCCTCACCACATGGACGCGCCACGAAGGCAGCAGTTCCTCGATCAACGCCTCGGTCTCGGGGGCCATCCCGCCCCCGTAGAGATGCGAGGCCGCCCGCCTGGTCAGCCCCTCGACGACGGCCCGCAGCCGGACGACGTCCTCGGTGGCGTGGGTGGCCCGCAGCAGGTCGCGCCAGAGGCCCTCGTCGTCGGCCGCCAGCAGCAGCGCCGCGCGCACGGCCGCGACCGCGGCGTCCGGCTGGCCGGCCGCGATCCGGATCTCGCAGAGCTGGTGCGCGGCGTCGGCCACGGCGGCGCTCACGTCGTACTCCAGGTCGTCGGCCGCCAGCCAGGTGTATCCGCCGGACCTGCGACCGGCCAGCAGCGGGCCGCGGACGAGGCCGAGCGCCTTCTCCAGCAGCACGGCCCTGGCCGTGGGGTCGCCGTGGGAGCGGCGGACGAGCTCGCGGAACAACATCCAGTCCGTCCGTACGTCGGGCCCCAGCCGCAGCCGGCCCGCCTCGTCGGTGAGCAGGTGTTCCGGGCCCAGCCATTGGGCGACCCTGGCGATGGTGGCGTCCCTGACCATGTCCTGGACGCCGCGCGGCCACAGCACGCCGCCGAGCACCACGGGATGCACGCCGCCGACGTGGGTCGCCAGGTACACCAGCAGCTCGGTCGCCAGCGCCATCCGGCCCTCCTCCAGCGGCGGCAGGCCGGTGATCTCTACGGGGCCAAGGATCCTGATCTCGACGGCGGGCGGGTGCAGCCCTTCCAGCGGCTCCGGGTCGGGCATGACCTCGCCGTCGAGGCGGTCGGCCGTGCGGAACAGGTCGATCAGCGCGCGGTAGTGGCGGCGGGGCAGGAGCTGGGCCTCCACCTCGAAGCCCAGCTCGGCCAGCCTGGCCTTGCCGTCCTCGTCTATCTCCAGGGTCCAGGTGGCGTGCGGGACCTCGCCCGCCAGCACGTAGCCAGCGGTGTCCCTGCGGGCCAGCAGCGCCAGGCGGCGGGCCTCCTCATGGGTGGGGGCGACCGCGGACAGCAGGTAGTGGGCGCCGCGCGGGCTGCCGGTGATGCGGCCGGTCAGCACCTCCATCCGCGGGGCGGCGCTCGCCTCCAGCTCGGGCAGCACCTCGGCCAGGCTGCCGACGACCCTGATCCGGCCGGGCGCGATGGCGGTCAGCTCTTCGCCGAAGCCGACGAGCGTGATGCGCATGCGGTCGGACCAGCGGTTGGTGGCCAGCTCGACGGCGAGTGCGGCCAGCGCCGCGGTGGTGTGCGCGCCGCGCACGTTGATCAGGCCCTGCGCGGCCTCCAGGTCGATCAGCACCCGGCCGCCGTCGTCGGTGCCGATGGAGACCAGCCCGGGGTACGGCGCGCCGCCCTGTCCCGGCCTGCCCTCCGGCAGCAGGCGGCCCTCGTGCGCGGGCAGCCGCCAGACCTGGCCGCCGTCGGCCGCCGTCCACGGGGCCGGCGGGTCGTCGTCGGCCGGATGGATCCACAGGTCGAGCGTGCGGGCCGACAGGTGGGCCCCGTACACGGTGGGCGGGGTGCGGCGCTGGGCGGCCAGCTCGGCGCCGAGCACGCGCAGCCCGACGTCGAGGACGCGGGCGCCCGGCGCGTCGCCGCCGAGCCGCAGCGCGACCTCGGCCTGCGCGGCGTCGTCGCGGGGGCGGACGATCCTGCGGCCGAACACGCGCCGCCAGAGCTGCTCGCGCCGCCGCCTGGCCAGCACGAGCAGGAGCCCGGCGGCGGCCAGCGAGGCGGCGGCCAGGTAGTCGGTCAGGTCGCCGTTCTGGCTCTCCCTCATGACGGTCTGCGGGCCGTGATCGTCCTGGCGCTCGGTCTGCGTGCTCCCCTGGCGGCCGGTCTCCTTGCGGTCCTCCCGCTGGTCCTGCTGGCGATGCTTGCCCTCGGCCCGGTCCTGGGTCTCGCGCTCGGTCGTGTCGGGCCTGGACTCGGCCTGCGCCTTGCCGGGGTGCTCGCGCAGGGTCTGGTCGCGTGGCTGGCCGGAGGGGACGATGTGCACGTTTCTCGCGTCGTCCGGCATGTCGAGCACCCAGCCGGGCCTGATCAGGTCCGCCATGCGCAGGCGGCTCCCGTCCGGCTGCTCCTTCGCCTGATTGAGCCGGTAGATCTCGGGATAGCGGCGGCCGTCTCCCAGGCACTTCTCCGCGATCTCCCACAGGCTCTCGTGGTGCCGGCCGTGCGGCGGCTGCACCACGTACACCTTCTTGGTCTTGTGCGTCTCCAGCGTCTGCTCGACCAGCGGCGCCGAGTACGCGACCGCCGTCACCGGCGGAGCCGCGGGCGTGGGCGCCAGCTTGGCCAGCGGCACCACCATGGCCCCCGCCGTGAACAGCAGCAGCACGGCCGACACGAGCTTGTTGGCGAGGAACTGCGTGCCGCCGGACAGCGGCACGCGGGCGGGCATGCCGACCCGGCGGACGCCCGCGTACACCTCGACCAGCACGCACACGAACAGCTGGAACCAGGCCAGCCACACCAGCAGCACCAGGACGGCGATGATCGTGCTCGGGCCGACGTTGCTGCTCAGCACGTCGATGTCGAGCAGCTCAGGCGCGATCGGCGGCCCGACGAAGGTCAGCAGCGCGTACGGGACGCCGCCCACGAGCGCCACCAGCACGACCAGCGCCCCGAGGCCGGCGAGCACGTCACCGGCACGGCGCCGGGCCGGGACGCGCACGGGGACGTGACGTCCGTGGGAACGCGCGGGCTCTCGCGTCGGCATCGCCTCTCCCTTCTCCGGTCAAGCGTCGTGGCTCATGTGTCCCGCATCCATCGAGTGGCGGGATTCGGTCTATCTCGCTTCCGGCGCGGCCGTGGCCTCGCCGGTCATCTCGGAGCCGGACAGGCCGACGGCGCTGAGGAAGAACGCCTCCCACCGGACCTTGACGGTGACCGTCACCTGCGCCTGGCCCTGGCCGACGGAGCACTCGCCCTGGCTCACGTCGTCGCCGCCCACGGCCGCGACGATCTCGTCGGCCCTGGCGCACACCTGGTCCTCGCCGAGCAGCCGGGTCTGCCCGGTCTGCCGGAGGTGGTCGACGTCGAGCTCGTCGGCGCCGGCCCGCGCGGCCTGCTCGGCCACGTCGGCGGCGCGCAGCCGGGCGTTGATCGCCGAGCCGCCGTCCACCAGCAGCCCGGCCAGCAGGAACACCACGACGGAGAACAGCACGGTGAACACCGACATGGAGCCGCGTTCGCCGGACCTCACTCGATCCTCCTGAACTGCTCCAGCGGCACCACGGCCGTCCCCGTCAGCCGCTGGGTGCCGCCGAAGCCGAGGAAGCCCAGGTCCAGCTCGCACGTCACCTCGGCGTGCACCTGGCCGCCCTGCTCCCACTCGGACTCGTCGAGAGAGACGTCCGAGGACTGGCAGCGGCCCTTGAGCACGTCGGTGGTGATGGTCTCGGCGGCGCCCTCGGCCTCGTCCTGGGTGCGCTGCACGGAGGCGGCGCGGGCGGCGTCGCGGGCGGCGCCGTTGACCCGGCCCTGCGACTCCACCACCACGCCGGCGCCGGCCAGGAACATGAGGAAGAGCAGGAAGACCGGGGCCAGCATGACCGTCTCCACCGCCATCGAGCCGCGCTCGTTCATCCGCAGTCCTGTCCGCCGTCGTCGGGCCGAAAGCACTCGACGGGGCCGCCCGCGGTGGCGGTGATCGTGAACGCGAGGTCGGGCAGCAGCGGGATCACCTGGACGGCGCTGCCGGTCACCGTGACGAAGCGCTCGTCCGGCTCCTTCTCCGAGGTCGTCGCCGTGGCGTCGCGCAGCAGCCGGGGACCGATCGTCCGGACGATCTCGGTGGCCTTCCCGGTGGCCGCGCCCTCCCACGCGCCGGAGTCGAACGGGGCCGACCTGGCCACCCTGGCGCCCTCCTGGGCCGCCGCCTCGGCGACCTCGCGGGCGTGGAACCAGAGCGCGACCTGCACGATGAGCAGCGCGGTCGCGAGGATGACCGGCATGAGCAGGGCCAGCTCGATCACCGTCACGCCGCGCTCGTCCCGTGCCGGCCGGGCCCGCACGCCGCGCCCGTCCCGAGGCCGGACGATCACGGCTCGCCGCCACCGCCGCCGCCACCGCCTTCGCCGAAGTTCTCCTGGATCTGCGCCTGCTGATCCTTGACCAGGTTGGCGATCAACGTGGCCAGGCCGAGCGCGACCCCGGCGATGATCGCGGTGATGATCACCCATTCGACGGCGGAGGCGCCCCGGGTGGGCGCGGTCCTGGCGCGGTGGAGACGGTCGCCCATGAACGCGGTGAAATACACGATCCAGGGATGGTTCATCAGACCCCCAACATCTTCATAGCGGCGGGATAACTGAGAAAGATCACGAAGCCGGCGCACAGCAGGAGCTGGGCGACGAGCATCGACTGGGAACGCTCGCCGGCCCGGCCCTCGATCTCCGCCAGCTCGCGCCGGCGCAGCGTGGCGGCCCTGGCGGTCAGCGAGGCGCGTACTTTCGCGCCGTCGTCCGCGACCAGGCCGAGCGCGGCGGACAGGTCGCGCAGCTCGTCGACGTTGATCTCCTCGCCGAGCTGGCCGAGCGCCTGCCACGGGGTGATGCCGACGATCCTGGCGCCGCCGAGCGCGTCACGGATGCGGCCCATCGCCCAGTTGGGCTGCTCGCCGCTGACCGAGACGGCCATCATCAGCGCCTCGGGGACGCCGCGCCCGCCGGCCAGGTTCATGGAGACGAGGTCGAGGAAGGCCCCGACGACGTGGCGGAAGTCGCGCCGCTTGGCCGCCGCGTCCCGCTTGATCTGCAGGTCGGGCAGGAAGAAGAAGACGGCCGCGGCCACGATCGCGGCCCAGAACGGGATGGTCGGGGAGGCGCCCCACTCCATGAGCAGCAGCCAGGCGAGCAGCAGCGGGAAGACGAGCAGGCCGCCGGCCGCCAGCAGCACCTTGGTCGCCAGGAACGCCTCGAACGAGCGGCCGAGCAGGGCCAGGTCCGCCTTGGCCGAACTGACCTCCCAGCCGCGGGCGCCGTACAGGCGGGCCAGGCGGGTGCCGAGGCCGCGGCGGAACGCGCTGACCTCCTCGTCGGGCAGCACGAGCTGGATGCGCGGCGCGCCCGAGTCCTCGCGTACGGCGTCGAGCGCGAGCAGCCGCGCCACCAGCCCGGGACGGGCCGGGAAGAGCGCCCGGAGCAGCACGAACAGGCCGAGCCCGGCCACCGCTCCGGCCAGCGCGCCCTCAACCATCGCCACCACCTCCTCCCATGAGCAGCCGCGTGGGCTTGTCGAACCTGGCCAGCCGCCGCATCCAGGCGAACCCCGCGCCGAACAGCCCGGCCACGACGACCAGGACCGCCTGGCCCAGCACGCCCTCGTACTCGGCGACGTAGGAGGGGTTGAACACGACGAGGATCCCGGCGAAGGCCAGCGCGGTGATCACCACGATCTGCACGCTGCGCCGGGTGGCTCGGCGCTCGGCCTCGACGCGGCGGCGCATGTCGAGCTCCTCGCGGGCCGAGACGGCCAGCGCGCCCAGCACGTCGCGCAGGCCGGGGCCGCGCAGCCTGGAGTTGAGGATGAGCGCGGCCACCACGAGGTCGGCCGAGGGGTCGTCGAGCTCGTCGGCGAAGCGGCCGAGCGCCTCGGGCAGCGCCATCCTGGTGTGCAGCCGGTCGATCATGGCGCGCAGGTGGGGCCGCAACGTGGGGGCGGCGGCCCTGATGGACGACGGGATGGCCTGTTCGAGGCCGGCCGCGCCGGCGATCGTGTCGCGCAGCGACTCCGTCCAGGCGGCCAGGCCCTCCAGGCGCTGCATGGCGATACGCTCCTCCGCCGCGCCGCCGGCCAGGCCGCGCCAGGCGAACACGAGCAGCACCGTGCCCACCGCGACGACCGGCCAGCCGGTGACGACCAGGACCAGGGTGGCGGCCACCGCCGCCACGGCGGCGCGGGTGGTCAGCACCTTGACCAGGTGGCGCTTGGGTCTGGACGGGCGAGGGCGCAGGCCGTACAGGGCGAGGCAGAACAGGAACAGGCCGCCGCCGGCGGCCGCCCCCGCCAGCAGCGCGAGCGGGTCGAACGTGAACGGCATACGTCATCGACCTCCAGGAGGAAGGCCCGTGGCGGTGGACATGGCTCACCAGCCCCCGGGGTTGTAGCCGTGGGCGGCGAGCTCTTCCAGGCAGGAGAGCGGGGCGTGCGGGACGGCGCAGCCGTCGGGGCCCGGCGCGAAGACCTCGCTGGACAGCACGCGGCCGTCGCAGCCGTTGACCTCGCGGATGCTGGAGACGTAGCGGCGCAGCTTGCCGCCGAGGTGGTAGTCGTTGCGCTTCTCGATGAAGACGACGAAGTCGATGGCGCCGGCGATGAGCATGTGGGTGGCGTCGATGGGCAGCCGCTCGCGGGCCTGCAGCGCGTAGGTGGAGATGCGGTTGAAGACCTCCATGCTGGAGTTGGCGTGGATGGTCGACAGGGAGCCGTCGTTGCCCTGGGTCATCGCGTTGAGCATGGTGACGATCTCGTCGCCGAGCACCTCGCCGACGATGACCCGGCTGGGGTTCATCCGCAGCGAGCGCCGGACGAGCTCGGCCATGGAGATCTCGCCCTGGCCCTCGGAGTTGGGCAGGCGCTGCTCGAAGGCGACCACGTTGGGATGGAGCTCGGGGAACTGGTCGAGGCCCAGTTCGAGGGCGCGTTCGACGGTGATGAGGCGTTCGCCGGGCTGGATCTCGTTGGCCAGGGCGCGCAGCAGGGTGGTCTTGCCGGCGTTGGTGGACCCGGCGATCATGAGGTTCTTGCGGGCGGCGACGGCGGCCGACAGGAAGCGCCCCACGTCGGGGCCGATCGTGCCGTTGCCCACGAGGTCGGACATGAAGACCTTGCCCAGGCGGGCCCGCCGGATCGACACGGCCGGCCTGACCGTCACGTCCATGACCGCGCTCAGCCGGGAGCCGTCGGGCAGGCGCAGGTCGAGCTGGGGGTTGGCGGTGTCGAACGGCCTGCTCGACAGCCCGGAGTAGGCCGCCAGGATCTGGATCAGCTCGATCAGCTCGTCGTCGGAGTCGGCGACCGGGTCGTGGGTCAGCTCCTGGCCGTCGGCATAGCTGACGAACACCTTGTCGCAGCCGTTGATGTCGATGTTCTCGACCTGGGTGTCGTCGAGCAGCGGCTGCAGCCGCCCCACGCCGAACAGCGCCGCGTGGATGCCGGCCGCGAGCGCCTCCTCCTCCTCGACGGTGGGCGGGGTGCGGCCGAGGCCGATCTCGCCGCGGGCGTGCTCCTCCAGCACCTGGGAGATCAGCGCGCGGGCGAACTGGCGCTCGTCCTCGCCGCTCATCGGGGGCAGGCCGTTGGCCTGGTCGAGCCGGCGCTGGTGGGCCAGCCGGTCGCCGACCTCCTGGCGGAAGCGCTTGACGAGGGAGTGGTCGATCATCGGTGGCTCACCAGCCTGCCCGCCAGGTCTCGTGCCGTACGGATGAGCAGCGAGCGGTCCAGGCGGCCGCCCCACTGGCCGCGCAGCAGCTCGGCGCCCTTGGGGTCGTAGGCCAGGCCGTGCACGAACTGCACGCTGTGGCCGACGATCCTGCGTACGTCCTCGATCGAGCCCCGGTAGTTGCGCGGGTCGGCGATCACGACGACGCCGTGCGCCTTGCTGACCTGCAGCCGCTCGCGCAGGTGGGCCACGTGGTCGAGGGTGGCCCTGGTGAGCAGCACGACCTGCTCGGACTCGGCCATCAGGTCGCCGAGCTGCGGATGCGCGCCGAGCCGGCCGCAGTCGGCGATCACGTCGGCGTCGGGGACGGCGGCCAGCGCCCGGCCGAGCGCGCCCCACATCCAGGCGAGCCCGGCCGCCTGCTCGCCGTGGGTGAGCCCGACGAGCACGTCGAGGCCACCGATGATCTTCTGGGTGTGCTGGTGGATCTGCGCCGCCTCAAGCCCGCGGCGGGCGGTCGCGCCCAGCGTGAGCAGCCCCTTGCCGGGGTTGAGCA
The DNA here is from genome assembly GCF_035917475.1 of Nonomuraea fuscirosea. Classification (NCBI taxonomy): domain Bacteria; kingdom Bacillati; phylum Actinomycetota; class Actinomycetes; order Streptosporangiales; family Streptosporangiaceae; genus Nonomuraea; species Nonomuraea fuscirosea. The sequence goes on from NZ_CP109074.1 coordinate 8,978,717, forward strand.
CGCCTCCGTCGGCGGCGGGCAGCCGGTAGGCCAGATCGCCGCCGGCGGGGTCGCATTCGGCCAGCAGCACGGGCCGCGGCCACACCGCCGCCAGGGCCGTGGCGGCGGTGGTCACCCCCGGCGCGCCCTTGTCGGCCGCCAGTACGATCAGCGCCACGTCAGCGTGCCCCCGGAAGCTCGGCCACGGCGACCTCGCCGGCGGAGGCGGCGGCCACGATCTCGGGCGCGGCGGGCGCTTCCACGACCACGGTGATCTGGCCGGAATTTCCCGTTCTCGACCTGTCGCCGACGCTGAAGACGAGTGCGCTCGCGGCGAGCACGCGGCTTTCTCCCTGACTCGACCGAGCCGGTACGAATATCACCTGTACGCGGTCGCCCGCCTGCACTCCGGCCGGCATTTGCCCGGGTTTCAGGGCCAGCCCGACGGTGGCTTTTCCCTGTCCGAGTTCGCTGCTGGCGCGCACGCCCATCTGGTTGGTCAGCAGAGTGCCGGGCAGGAGGGTGACGGCCGCGAAGCTGTCGAGCACCTTGTCGCGCTGCGTCCACGAGACGAAGGCGACGCCCGTGTCGGCGATCTTCACTTCCTCGATCGCCTGCGGGGTGAACTTCTGGCCGGCGCCGATCTGCTGCGTGACGCGGATGGCGGAGACGCGGTCGCCGCTGCGCAGGACGAGCAGGGTCGTGGCCAGCGCGCCGCCGAGGATGAGCAGGACGGCCAGCGCGGCCAGCGCCGGCTTGCGTTCCCTGGGTGGAACGGGGAGCTTGCGCGAGGCCGGGCCGGACAACCCCGCCGCGTTGGCGGCAGGCTTTTCACTGGTCCTCATGGGTGGGGGGCTCCCGGGGTGAATTGCGGAATTCACGCCATTATGTGGGGATCACCACGGCGGTGTAGGCGGAATTCGCGGACCCATGCTCGTTTCGCAGGTGACATGATGTCAAGCCGAATTCATCGATGCCTATTGTTTCTATCGAGTTGACGAATACCGTTTTATCCGGCTAGTCACCCCATCAACCACATAGGTCACTCCGTTCACACAAATTTCGCCTCAAGTGCCGACATCGAGCGATAAATCCGCTCCGGCGGCGATTCCCCATGCCATTGCCGTCAACCGGCGCGCCAGACCACGTTCCGGACGCTAATTTGGCGCCCGAAGTCGACCGAGGAGACGGCCCCATGCGGATCATGCTCACCGTCATCGGCGGGCAGGGCGACCGTGACGTCGTCATCGACGGCGACGACGGCGCCACGGTGGCGGAGCTGAGTGCGGCGCTGGGCGATCAGGCACCGCTGGCGACGGTGGTCCGCCTGCCCAAGAACCGGGCGCCGTACGGGATGGCGCAGGGCGGGGCCTACGTGCCCCCGCCGCGCCGGCCCGAGCGCTCCGACATGGGGCCGCCCGCCCTGTGGCGCGACGGCCGCCCGCTCGACCCGGGAGCGCCGGTCGCCGCCGTGCTGCGCGACGGCGACAAGGTCACGCTCGACCCTCACCTCGCCCGCGCGACCCTCGTCGCGGAGCCCGGCGGGGTGGCCGAGGTACGGGTCGTCGGCGGGCCCGCCGCCGGGGCCGTGCACCGGCTCGGGCTCGGCGTGCACGTGATCGGCTCCGACCCGATGTGCGCCATCGCCGCCGGTGACCCCGCGCTGGCCCCCGAGGCGGTCACCGTACGGGTGACGCCCGACGCGATCACCGTCGAGCGGGCCTGGCTGCCGCCGGGCGAGGCCCCCAGGCTCAAGCTCAAGGGACGCTGGGCCGACGAGGTCGCCGAGCTCACCGCGCGGACGGCCGAACGCGCGGCGGCCGAGTTCGCGGCCGGCTACGGAGAGACGCCCGAGCTCGACGGCCGCCCGCTCACCGAGCCGGTCGAGTGGCCCGACCAGGCCGTGCTGACCTGCGGCTCCTCGGTGTTCGTGCTGACCTCGATCGAGCCGAAGGACGCGCACCTGGCCCCGCGCGGCGAGGGCGGCGTCGCCTACAACCGCCCGCCCCGGCTGCGCAGGCCCGAGCCCGAGCGCGCGTTCGTCCGGCCCAAGGAGCCGTCGAGGAACGAGGGCATGCGCCTGCAACTGCTGGCGGCGTGCCTGCCGGCCGTGCTCGGGCTGACCCTGGCGTTCGCGCTCAAGCAGTGGTACTACCTGCTCGTCGCCCTCATGACGCCCGTGATCATGATCGGCCAGTGGTGGAGCGACCGCCGCCACGGCAAGAAGCAGCACAAGAAGGCCGTCAAGGAGTGGCGGGAGCAGGTCGAGGCGTACGACGCGGCGGTCGAGCGGGCCAGGGTGGCCGACGAGGCCACCCGCAGGGCCGACGCGCCCGACCCCGCCCAGGTGCTGCTGACCGCCACCGGGCCGCGCCGGCGGCTGTGGGAGCGCAGGATCCACGACCCCGACGCGCTCAGGCTGCGGGTCGGGCTGGCCGACCTGCCGGCCGACCTGCAGCTGTCGGAGGAACAGGGCGGGCCCATCGACCCGCCGAGCTGCCGGTCGGTGCCCGTCGCGCTGCCCATGCGGCGGCTGGGGGTGGCCGGCGTGACCGGGCCGCGCTCCGCCGCGACCAGCCTGGCGAGCTGGCTCATCGCCCAGGCCGCGACCCTGCACAGCCCGCGCGACCTGGCCATCGTGGTGGTCTCCGCGCACCCCGACGCCGAACGCCGCTGGGGCTGGCTGCGCTGGCTGCCGCACTGCGCGCCGCGCGCGGGCGAGGAGTGCGTGGTGCTCGTGGGCGCCGACCCGGACTCGGCCGCGCGCCGGGTCGCCGAGCTGGCCGCGCTCATCGACGAGCGCCAGAACACCGCCATCCCCGAGCTGGGCAAGATCCCCACCGGCTGGGACGACCTCGGCGGTCCTGAGAAGCCCACGTTCTCCTCCTACGACGTGCGCCCGTACGACGTGCTGGTGGTCCTCGACGGCGCCCAGGTGCTGCGCGGGCTGCCCAGCATGCCGCAGGTGCTGCGCCAGGGCCCGCGCTCGGGCGTCTACACCCTCGCCATCGACGACGACCAGCGCCTGCTGCCCGAGGAGTGCCAGACGGTGGCCGCCTGCGGCGCCGACGGCCTCGTCCGGCTGCGCGGCGGCGGCCTCGACGTGATCGGCCCGCTGCTCGCCGATCTCGTCTCCGTCACCTGGTGCGACCGCCTGGCCAGGGCGCTGGCCCCGATCCGCGACGTGAGCCGCGACGACCCCGGCGGCAACCTGCCCGACGCGGCCCGCTTGCTCGACCTCATGGGCATGCCCGTCCCGTCCGGCAAGGAGCTGGCCGCCCAGTGGCGGAAGCACGGCAGCACCGAGGCGCTGATCGGGGTCGGCCCCGACGGGCCCTTCACCGTGGACCTCAAGCTCGACGGCCCGCACGGTCTGATCGCCGGCACCACCGGTGCGGGCAAGTCGGAGCTGCTGCAGACGCTGATCTGCTCGCTGGCGGTGGCCAACCGGCCCGACCAGCTCACGTTCGTGCTGATCGACTACAAGGGCGGCGCGGCCTTCAAGGAGTGCGTACGCCTGCCGCACACGGTCGGCATGGTGAGCGACCTGGACGGGCACCTGACGCAGCGGGCCCTCGACTCGCTGGCGGCCGAGCTGCGGCGCAGGGAGCGGCTGCTGCTGTCGGCCGGCGCCAAGGACATCGACGACTACGAGGGGCCAGGGATGCCCCGGCTGGTGCTGATCATCGACGAGTTCGCCGCGCTGGTGGCCGAGCTGCCGGACTTCGTGACCGGGCTCGTGGACATCGCGCGCAGGGGGCGGTCGCTGGGCATCCACCTCATCCTGGCCACCCAGCGGCCCGCCGGCGTGGTGACGGCCGACATCCAGGCCAACACCTCGCTGCGGATCGCGTTGCGGGTGACCGAGCCGGCCGAGTCGGCCGACGTCATCGACACGCCGGACGCCGCGCACATCTCCAAGAACACCCCCGGGCGCTGCTACGTGCGCTCAGGGGTGGGCGCGGCGGTGGCCGTGCAGACGGCGCGGGTCGGCGGGCGCTCCCCCGCGCCGCCTGCCGGGCCCGGCGATCCCCGGCCGGGGGGCGGGAGCCTACGGGTGCTGGACGTGGAGTGGCGCGCCCTCGGGAAGCCGTTGCCGCCGCCACCGCGGCCGGTCGAGGAGGAGTCGACCACCACCGACCTCACGCTCGTCGCCGACGCCCTCATCGAGGCCGCGAGCCTGGCCGGCGTGCCCGCTCAGCCGAGTCCGTGGCTGGACCCGCTGCCCACCCACCTCGTCCTCGACCTGCCCGCGGACCTGCCTCACGACCAGCCCGCCGACCGGACCGCTGACCTGGGCGCAGGCTGGGCGGCCGGTCAGGCCGCCGGTCGGCCGGGCGGCCGGCCGGGGGGCGAGGAGGTGGCGCCGATCCCGTTCGGCAGCACCGACCGGCCGTGGGCGCAGGACCGGCAGCGGCTGGCGCTCGACGTGGCCCACGGCGGGCACCTGCTCATCGCCGGCGCCGCGCGCAGCGGCAGGTCCACGGCGCTGCGTACGATCGCCGGCTCCATCGCCCGGCACGCCTCGCCCGAGGACGTGCACCTGCACGCCGTGGACTGCGGCTCCGGCGCGCTGCTGCCCCTGGTCGCCATGCCCCACTGCGGCGCGGTCGTGACGCGCGACCAGCTCGACCGGGTGGAACGGCTGCTGACGCGGCTGCGGGTCGAGGTGGGCCGCCGCCAGCAACTCCTGGCCGAGGCCGGGCACGCCTCGCTGGCCGAGTACCGGCAGGCGGGGCACCGGCTGCCGTGGCTGGTGTTCATGCTCGACCGGTGGGAGGGCTTCGTGGCCGCCTTCGAGGGCTACGACTACGGACGGCTGATCGAGGCGCTGCTCCAGCTGCTGCGTGAGGGGCCGGCGGTCGGGTTCAGGGCGGTGGTCAGCGCCGACCGGTCGGGGCTGCTCGGGCAGGTGTCCACGGTGTTCGACGACCGGCTGCTGCTGCGGCTGTCGGACAACGCCGACTACGGCTTGGCCGGCTTCCCGCTCAAGGGGCTGCCCTCGGTCATGCCGACGGGGCGGGCGCTGTCGATGGGCGAGCACGGCATCGTGGAGCACCAGATCGCCCTGCTGGCCGCCGATCCGGCCGGCCCGGCCCAGGTCGCCGCCCTGCAGGCTCTGGCCCGGGCCGCCGCCGACCCGTCCGGCGCCGCTTCGTCCGGCTTCGTCGACCCCGCCTCGTCCGGCACCACCACCCCGACCGGCACCGTCGCCGCATCCGGCACCGTCGCCGCGTCCGGCCCCGCCGACCCCGCCGCGGGCCTGTCCGGCCGGGCCGGTGGTCCGGCGCACGCCGTGGTGCCCGGGAGGAGTGCGTGGCGGTGGGGCGGGGAGCCGCCGTTGCGGGTGGACGCGTTGCCGATGCGGATCACCGCGGCGCAGGCGCTGGCGCTGGAGCCGGGGTTCAGCGCGCCCTCGCCGCTGTGGGCGCTGCTCGGCGCGGGCGGCGACGCGCTCGCGCCGCTCGGGATCGACCTGATGGCCCAGGGGCCCGCCGCCGTGATCGCCGGGCCGTCGCGCTCCGGCCGCTCGTCGGTGCTCATGACGGCCGCCCGCCGGCTGATCTCGCAGGGCACGCCGGTCGTCGCCGTCGCCCCCAGGCGCAGCCCGCTGCGCGACCTCGAAGGAGCGCTGGCCGTGCTGAACGGCGAGGCCACCGACCTGCTGGAGATCCTGGCCGAGCAGCGCCACTACGTCGTGCTGGTGGACGACGCCGAGCTGGTCAACGCCGACGGCCCGCTCGGCACCGCCCTGGAGGAGGTGCTCAGGACCGGCCGCGACGGCGACCACGGCCTGCTCGTCGCGGGCACGACGGGCGACCTGGCCGTGGCCTACCGGGGGTTCGTGGCGGAGGCGCGCAAGGCGCGTACGGGAGTGCTCCTGGCGGTGCAGGGACAGACCGACGGCGACCTGTTCAACATCCGGCTGCCACGCGGCACGACCGGCGGGCCGGCCGGGCGCGGGTTCCTGGTGACGACGGGCAACCTCACGCCGATCCAGGCCGCACTGCCGGACACCGCCTGACCTCAGTCGTCGTCCGCGGGCAGGGTGAAGAATCGGACGTAGACGGGGCGGGCGTCCGGCGGGGCCTCCTCGGCCGGGCGGTGGTAACGCATGAGCAGCGCGATGTACTCCTCGTAGAACGCGTCGAGCTCCCGTTTCGTCAGGCGGGCCAGCCCGCGCGAGCCGCGCGCCCAGGCGGGGTCGGCCCGGTAGGCGGCGGGGAAGCGGTCGAACAGGACGCGGTCCTCCTCGTAGCCGACCCGGTGGAACTCCTCCAGCACGGCCTGGTCCTCGGGCGCCACCTGGTCGGGGGTGGGCAGGCGCATGTCCCTGGGGGTCTGGGCCCGGCGCCACCAGCGTTCGCGGCCCGTGGAGCGCTCGGGGATCTCCTCGATGAAGCCGTACTTCTCCAGCTGGCGCAGGTGGTAGCTGGTGGTCCCGGTCTTCGCGCCGAGCAGCTCGCCGAGGGTGGTGGAGGTGGCGGGGCCGTGCACGTTGAGGTGGGTCAGCATGCGGCGGCGCATCGGGTGGGCCAGCGCCTTGAGCCGCTCGGGGTCGTCGAGCAGGTACGGCTCCTCATCCTTCATGAGGATCAGGCTAGTCCTCACGAACGATATCTGCAGACCTTCCTTTGCCGACAACTCTCTGCAGACTAGTCTCGGCGGTATGAGAAGAACCGTCGCGGCCCTGAGCGCCGTGTTAACCGCATCGACCGTCTTCGCCACGTCCGCCTGGCCAGGCGCGACCCGCGCCGCCGCCGAGACCTCGGCCGCCTGGCCCGGCGCGACCCGGGCCACCTCCGCCGAGACACTCGCCGCCTGGCCAGGCGCTACACAGGCCGGCACTGCCGAAACGGCGGCCGCCTGGCCCGGCGCGACCCGGGCCGCCGTCGCCGAGCCGCCGGCCGTACCGGCGGATCTGACCTCGACCGAGGTGAGCTTTCGCGGCGGCGCGGGCCTGAAGCTGCACGGGAGCGTGATCAGCCGGGCCGGCGCCGCGAAGGGACGGCCGGGGGTGGTGCTGGTGCACGGTGCCGGGACCGGAACCCCACGGGAGAAGCTGCTCGGTGAGGCGGTGGCCTTCGCGCGGCAGGGCATGTCCGTGCTCGTCTACGACAAGCGTTCGGAGGGTTATTCGCTGTTCGAGCGTTCGTACCAGCAACTCGCCGACGACGCGCTGGGCGCGATGGAGATGCTGCGGCGTCAGCCCGGCGTGGATCCGGGCAAGGTCGGCCTGTGGGGGCTCAGTGAGGGCGGATGGGTGGTCCCGATCGCCGCCGCCCGTTCCCGTGACGTCGCGTTCGTCATCCTCGTCGGCGCCAACGGCCTCAGCCCGCTGCGCCAGCAGACCTGGGCCGTGGCGGCCGGGCTGCGCAAGGCGGGCGTGAGCGGGTCGCTGGTGGACCGGGCCGAGCACAACCTGTACCGGGTGATCGCGGACGGCGGGATGTTCCCCCAGCCCTACTTCGACCCGGCGCCGGTCATCGGGCGGCTGCGCCAGCCCGTGCTGGCCATTTGGGGCGTGCACGACCTGCTCACGCCCCCTGAGGAGACTCCGCCCATCTTCGCCGAGGCCCTTGAGGCGGGCGGGAACCGCCGGTACACGTTCCGGTTCTTCCCCGGCGCCGATCACGCCGCGCACCTGACCCCCGACGGCGGCGTCACCCGGCTGCCCGAGCTCGCGCCCGGCTATCCCGAGCTGGTCGGGACCTGGGTGGGGCAGGCCGTCTCAGGACGCGCGCCCGAGGCGCAGGTGTCCGGGCCCGCGCCCGAGCAGGCGAGCCGGACCGTGGCGGTGCCGCCCACCGCGTGGTGGGAGTCGGCGGGCGCGCAGCTCGTGGCGCTGGTGATCTTCCTGGTGGCCTTCTGCGGCTATCCCCTGGTGGCGCTGGTCCGGCGGATCAGGGGGCGGCACGGGGTGCCGCCGGTCAAGGCGGCACGGCTGGTCAGCGCGGGCGGGCTGACGGCGGTGATCGGCGGGTTCTCGTACCTGTTCTACGTGATCATGACCGGCGGCAAGCTGTCCGAGCCGGGGCCCCTGCTGGCCGGCCGGCCCGTCGTCTGGCTGGCGCTGCAGGCGGTCGCGGTCGCGACCGTGGTGGCGACCGCGCTCACCACCGCACGGTGGCGGCGCGCCGCGACCCGCGGCGAGCGGGTCCGGCTGGGACTGGTCGTCGCGGGCGGCGCGCTCTTCGTGCCCTGGGCGCTGTACTGGGGGCTGTTGCTCCCGTGAACGGCGCTGTACTGAGGGCTGTCAACGGCGCTGTCCCCGCCGTGGGCGCCGTGCCGACGGGCGTCTCCTCCCGTGAACGGCGCCCGTCACGGCGCGGGTCAGCCGATGCGGCCGTTGACCACCGAGTCGGCGTCGCCGCCCCAGACGTCGTCATCCTCGTGCAGCCAGGTGCTGGACTCGCGGTCCTGGGACTCGCCGCCCCCGCCCGCGCCGGCGCCCATCCCGCCCATCGGCATGAACGGCATGCCGGCGCCCGAGCCCGAGGCCCCGCGGGCGGCTCCCGCCGCGCCAGGGCCCATCGCACCGCCGACGCCGCCCACCCCGCCGAAGGTGCCGCCGGTCGTGCCCGGCCCGTACGACGGCGTGCCGGGGCTGTTGTAGCCGGGGGTCGTCGTGGTGGGGACGTGCTGGCCGTAGGGCGGGTTCGTGCCGAAGGGCTGGTTCGTGTTGGCGGTGGGCTGGAAGTCCTGGAGGTTGGTCTTGGGGTTCGGCACGGTGCCCGGGGGGTTCACGGCGCCGTTCGGGTCGGTGGTGGTGGGCGTCTGCCCCGGCGGCACGTTCCCGTCCGGCGCGCCGGGGACGCCGGGGGTGCCGGGCAGGCCGGGACGCGACGGGTCGTCGGCGCCGGGACCGCCGCCGGAACCGCCGGGACCGCCGGGCAGCGACGGGTCACCGGTGCCGGGCAGGTTCGGCGTGCCGCCGGGACCGCCGGGGAAGTCGCCGGGGCCGGGCACGTTCTGGCCCGGTCCGTACGGGGGCCCGTACGGGGGCAGGTTGGAGGCGGTGTTGAGCGGCGTTGGCGTGCCGTTGGGGTACTTCACCGGCGGCGGCTGGCCGTTCCACGGGTCCGGGGGCTTGATGTCGGGAAGCGTGGACTCCACCGAGTTCGGCATCACGTCGAAGACCGCCTGGAGGTCCGTGCTGAGCGTCTGCAGGTGTTCGCCCGCCAGGTCGTTCTGCGACCCCCAGCTGTGGTCGGCCTCGTTCTCGACGTTGTCGTCACCGACGCCGCCGCTGGGGTTGCGGTAGTAGCCCTTGTAGGTGCTCCACACGTCGGGGATGCTGTCGTTCCAGGTGCCGATGCTCTGGTTGTGCCAGGTGTCCAGGATGCCCTTGTGGCCGTCGTCGATGAAGGCCTGGTGCGCCTGCACCACCTTTCCGAGACCGTCCAGGGAGTTCTTGAGGGGGGACATCGCCTCGGCCAGCTTGCCCATGGTGACGTACAGGATGCCGAGCGCCGTCTGCGCCTCGACCGAGGACTTGCCCTCCCAGACCTTGGCCAGCTCGACGGCCTGGTCCTTGACGGCCTCCCTGGCGGTGCCGATGGCCTTGTGCGCGTTCTCGTAGGCGGTCGCCGCCTTGGGGATGCCCTTGGTGGGGTCGAGGCCCCTGATGAGGGTCACGACCTGCTCGACGTTGTAGGCGTCCGTCTTGACGCTCCAGTCGAGGCACATGCTCTTCAGCATGTGCACCTGGTGCTTGGTCTTGCCCACGCCGATCAGCTCCCGCCCTGGTTGGCGGCGTTCGTCACCTTGTAGGTGCCTGCTCCCGCCTCCACGAGGGCTATCGCGGTGTTGAGGCTGGTCAGCACCTCTTGATACATCTTCTGTATCTCGGTGTGGCTGTTCTCCAGCTGGGAGCCGAACTCGCCGCCGGCCCAACCCTTGACGGTCTGCAGCTGCTCACGCAGCGCCGTCAGCGTGTAGCTCACCATGCTGAGGTCCTGGAGAGAGCCCGGCCGGGTGCCGACGCCCATCATGTCGATGGGCTTCAAGGCCTCGCGCAGCGCTCCGGCGATGTTCTCGATCTTCTTCGCGTCGTACGTGACACCGTCCCGGTCGGCGACGAGCCCCGGCCAGTCCTTAGGTGGTTCCGTTCCCATGAGACTCCCCCTTGGCACTCGATCAAGGAGCTTAGTGGATCGTTTCTTTGCCGTACAGAAGACCCATAGTCAACATGCGTAACATATGCAAATATGCAGAACCAAAAGGATCTTTATCAGGCGCATCGCTTCATGACGCAGCGCCTGGGACTCGCCCTGCTGCAGGGTGAGCCGGATCTGCCCGAGTCCCCGATGCGGCGGCACAACGTCGCCACATTCGCGGGGATCATCATCGCGGTGCTGATCATGGCCGCGTTCGGGATCTGGGGCCTGCTCAAGCCCGGCAACGCCACCAAGCTGACGGACCCCGGCCAGTTGCTGCTGGAGGAGGAGACCGGCGCCTCCTACGTCTACAACCAGAAGAGCGGCACGCTGCAGCCGGTCGCGAACTACGTCTCGGCCCGGCTGCTGCTCGACAGCCAGGACATCAAGGTCAGGACGGTGTCGGCCGAGTCGCTGGCCGGCTACACCCGGGGGCACAAGGTCGGCATCATGGGCGCGCCCGACTCGCTGCCCAAGCCGGCCCGGCTGGTCAAGGCGCCGTGGTCGGCGTGCGTGGTCGAGGGCGCCGACGCCGCCAACGTGCGCAAGGCGTACGTCACGCTCGTGGCCGGGATCGACGTCGGCGGGACGCCCGTGGGCGGCGAGGCCCTGGTCGTCAGCGACGGGCAGCAGAACTGGGTGCTCTGGGCCAACCAGCGCATGCGCGTGCGGAACGTGGACCGCCTCACCGACCAGACGCCGCGCCGCGTGCCCGCCTCCTGGGTCAACGCCATCCCCGTCGGCACCGACTTCGCCCCTCCGGTGATCCCGCAGCGCGGCAAGAAGACCCGCGGACCCGGCGGCGCGGCGGCCAGGGCCGGGCACGTCTACAAGGTGGCCTCCATGGCGGGCGCGCCCGACCGCTGGTACGTGCTGCTGCCCGACGGCCTGGCCCCGATCAGCCACACGCAGGCGATACTGCTGCTCCAGGACCCGGCCAGCAAGACCGCGTACGGCAAGAGCCCGGTCCGCGAGACGGCCATCGACGCCGCGAGCGCCAACGCGACCAAGGCGTCGGCGCGCACCCTGCAGAACCCGGGCCTGCCCAAGACGATGCCGCGCTTCCGCGCGCCCGGCGTGACGGCCCCGCTCTGCGCCGTCTACGGCAACACCCTCAAGGGCTCGACCAGCGCGGTCCTGTCCACCGGCAGCAAGATCCGCATCCCGACGCCGCCGGCCAGCGCCGGCCCCGACAAGGTCGACCAGGTCCTGCTGCCGCCCGGCACCGCCGTGCTGGCCGGGACCCTGCCGGGCGACGGGCAGCTGTCGGCGGTGCACCAGTACTCGCTGATCACGGATCAGGGCAGGAGGTTCCGGCTGGCCTCCGCCGACGTCCTCGGCAAGCTGGGCTACGAAGCCACGGACGTGGCGCCGGTGCCCGCCCACCTGCTGCGGCTGATCCCCGACGGTCCCTCGCTGGACCCGGCAGCGGCCGGGACGCCGGTGCCGGACACCATGCCGCTCCAGCAGCAGCAGTCACAGTGACGCCCGGCCGCGAAGCCGGCGCGCGGTGGCACGCCGGCGGGGCCGGGCGTAGCGGGGCCGGGATCAGCGGGACCGGTCAGATCTCCAGGTTGGTCTTGGGCATGAGCTGCCCGGTCTTCTTGTCGTATTCCAGCCCGTCGTTGGTGAACGGCTGGCGCATGTCGTCCGGGGTCTTCCCCTTGCCGGTCAGCGCCGACATCTCGTTCGGCATGGCCTTGACCGTGGGGAACGACTTGGCCGTCATCTCGCTGAGGGTGATGACGCCGAAGATGACGCCGGTGAGGATCAGGGCCGCCTTGATGTTGTTCGTCAGGATCTTCTTGGCGCCCTGGAGCATGGCCTTGCCCAGCGCGGCGTCGATGCCGAGCACGACCGCGTTGTAGGCGGGCAGCCATCGTGCGGCGAAGACGAACAGGCCCCAGGCCGCCATGGCGATGGCGATGGCGAGAGCGACCACCGCGACCTGCGAGTGGAAGTTCGCGTTCGAGTCGACGGCGTCACCGGCGTCGTTGCGCGCGTTCTTGAGCTGCTCGACCGACTTGAGGAAGTTGCCGTGGACCTCCTCGAACGTCTCGAAGGCGCCCCCTTCCCACTTGCCCTGGTCCTTCAGCTCCTTCTTGAGCTTGTTCAGCTCGCCCACGAGGTTGTCGAGCTCGGTGGTCACGCCGTTCTTGTCGGCGGAGCGCCAGTTGGTGGCCGAGTCGCGCATGCCCTCGGGATGGCTGCGCAGGGTGGCGATGGTGGCCGCGACGTAGAACGCCCAGGGCCGCAGGATCATGAGGGCGGCGCCGGCCGACATCGTCGTCGCCGCGTCGAACATCTCCTTGCCGGCGCTCACACTTCCTCCTGGCCGATCACCTGCGGCGCGATGTCCTCATCGCCCATCCAGAGACCCTCGTCCTCCGACAGGCCGATGGTCTTCTCGCGGTCGCGGCCCTCCTGGCCGCCCGCGCCGCCGCTCATCGGCATCATGGGCATCATCGGCGCGCCGCCAGCGGGGCCGGCGCCGCGCAGTCCCGCAGCGCCGCCGCCCGGCAGGCCGTTCGCGCCGAGCCCTCCGCCGGTTCCGGCGCTGACGCCGCCGCCCGGCCCGCCGTACGTGTTCGGCACGGCCGTGCGGTTGCCCAGTGCCGAGGGGTCCGTGCCCGGCGGCAGGTTGCCGGTGAGCGACGGGTTCTGCGGCTGGAACTGCGACAGGTCGGTCTTCGACGGGTCGTTGAGCGCCGCGCCGATGTCGGGGACCTTCATGTCCGCCGGGTCGGTCTTCGGCACCTCGGGCTGGGGGATGTCGGTGCCGGGCAGGTTCGAGCCCGGCCCGCCCGGGGTGTTCCCACCGGGCAGGTCGGACCCCGGCAGGTCGCCGCCGGGCAGGTTCCCGCCGGGAAGATCGCCGCCGGGAGGGCCGGGGAGGTCGCCGCCGGGAAGGTCGCTGCCCGGTGGCTTGGGCAGGTCGAGGCCGCCCCCGTTGGGCAGGTCGCCCGGGTTGAGGCCGCCCGGGTTCAGCCCGGCCGGGTTGATGCCCCCGGGGAACTTGCCGCCGGGCCCGCCGGGCGGGTACTGGTTGCCGCTCCCGTCGTCCGCGGCCTTGTAGTTCTCGTCGGCCGCCTTGAGCGCCGACTTCCAGGAGGCCAGCGAGTCGTGGGCCCGCTTCAGCACGTCGCGCTGGTTCTGGATCGCCTTCTCGTGGGCGCTCTGCACGCCCATGCCGAGCACGCTGAAGTGCGGCGAAGGCACGCGCAGGGCGTCGGCCTTCTCGCTCAGGCTGCTGAAGTACTCGACGTGGCCGTCGATCTTCCCGCCGGCCCGGTCGAGCTCGCCCTTCTGGAACGAGACGCCCTGCCCCATGCCGGGCATCCCGAGGTTGCCGAGGTCGCCGTAGGGGCTGGCGCCGTTGTTCGTCATCCGATCACCGGATCCGTCGTCTCATGGCCGGAGGTCCAGTTGCTGGAGTCCTCCGGCATGTACGTGTTGCGCTCCAGGTCGCTGTACTCCCCGCCGCCTCCGGCGCCGCCCATGAACGGCATCATCGGCATGCCGCCCGGCCCGACGCCGCCGGCGCGGACGGAGCCCGGCCCGGCCAGGGCGGGGTGGGCGCCGCCGACCCCGGGAGAGCCGATGACCGACGGGATGCCCGGAGTGCCGCCCACGGGCGCCGGCATGCCGTAGCCGGGCGTCGGGGTCAGCGTGGTGGGCGGCGGCGTCATGGTCGTCGGCAGGGTCGGAGTGGTCGGGACCACCGGGGGCCGGTAGCTCGCCATGTCCGTCTGGCGCGGGTCGGTGGAAGTGGGGCCGCCGGTGGTCGTGGTGGTGTCCCGGTCACCGATGACCGCGGGCACCGTGCCGTCGCCGGGGTTCGTGGTGGTGGGGGGCTGCGTCTGGCCGGGGTCCGCCGGCGTGCCCTGGCCGGGCCCGCCGGGGTCGGAGTTGCCCGGGTCGGACCCGCCGGGGTCGGAGCCACCGGGGTTCGTCCCGCCGGGGTTGGTGCCGCCCGGGTTCGTCCCACCGGGGTCGGAGCCGCCCGGGTTGGAGCCGCCGCCCGATCCGGAGCCGCCGGATCCGGAACCGCCTGATCCGCCGGATCCGCCCGAGCCGCCGTAGTTGCCGCCGCCCGATCCGTCGTAGCCGGAGCCGGTGGTCGTGTACGGCGAGCCGCTCGGATAATTCGGGTTCGTCGTGGTCGGCGGGCCGCCGGGGATGCTGACCGTCGGCAGGTTGTAGTTCAGGTACTTCGGAGCCGCGTTGTAGACCTCGACGATCTTCTCGTTGAGCTCGTGCATCGTCCGCCGAGCATGGATGTCCTCCATGATCTTCTTGACGGTGTCCGCGTCCTCCGTGCCCGCCGGGACCTTCTGCTCCTCGTTGACCTTGGCCTGCGCGAGCGTGAGGTGCTGGGCGTACGTGGACAGCTGCGAGCCCATCTTCTGCAGCGCGTCCGACAGCTCCTTGCCGGTGGCGTGCAGCAGCTCCAGCGCCTCCTTGGCCTTGTTGGCGTCGGGGCCCTTCCAGATCGCGGCGATCTTCGGGGCGTGCGTCTCCAGAGCCGTGTACGCCTGCTGGACCTTGCTGCTGGCGTTGAGGTACGTCTGCCCCTCGCTGTCGAGGAGGAACGGGTCGGCGCCGTCGAGCCACTGCTTGATCTGGCTCTTGTCCTGCGTGGGGTACTCCCCCGACGGGGCGGCACCGCCCTGGGCCAGCCAGACCGACCCGTGATCACCCATCAGGCCTCACCCTCGTTCGTCCGGCGTGCCGCGTCGTGGTTCTGCGCGCTGGCATCGACCGCGTCGGCCACCTCTTCGAACGCCTTGATGAACTTCTCGTACACCTCGACGAACTTCCTGCCCGCGTTGTCCGAGCCGAGGACGGCGGCCAGGCGGGTGGCGTCGTTCCACTGGCCGAACTGGGCGGTGGACACCTCGCCGCCTCGGTGGATCTGGTGGACGTTGCCGTTCGGGCGCTCACTCTTCCCGTTCAGGGCGTTGTAGGTGCTCTTCAGCTCCTGCGCGATCACCCGCATGCTCGACGGCGAGTTCTCCCGCGCGTCGAACAGGTTGGGGTCGACTTTCATCTCCGGCGCGTTTTCGCTCATGTCTTTCCCCGGCAACAGTGCTCTCGGCCATCGCGCGGCGGCGATGGCCGAGAGGGTGAAGGTGTTGGGTCAGTCAGACCAGATGCTGATGTTGCGGCGCTCAGCGGCCTGGTAATTGCCGTTGGCGATGTTGACCGAGGAGGCCGCCTGGAAGAGCTGCTCACCCATGGCCTTCTCGTGGGTGTTCCACTCTTCGCGCTTCTTGTCGAAGTACTGCTGGGCGTCACCCTGCCAGCTCGGCCCGAGCTCCTTCTTGATGTCGGCGTACAGCTGGTCGGTGACCCGGTCGAGCTCGGTGATGACTTTCTTGAGGTCCTCGTAGGCCTCGTCCATCGAGCCGAACCGGACGAACGTGTAGTCCTCTGCGGGCATACCCATGGCGTTGTGCTCCGTCCAGGTCAGCGGTTGATGAGGGAGTCGACGCGACCGGCGCCGGCGCTGGTGGCCCGGCCGGCCAGGTCCATGTTCTCGTCGGCGGCGTTCTTGTAGACCCCGGCGCCGATGTTCAGGCGGTCGTAGATGTCCTCAAGGCTCTTGATGACGGCCTTGAACTCCAGGTCCCACTGGTCGAGCGCGCCGCTGAACTTCTGGGAAGCCCCGCCCTTCCACCCCTGCGTCGTCAGCTGGGTCTTGATCGCCTGCACCCGCTGCCGCATGCCCTCGATGTACTGCGCGGTCTCCTCGCAGTAGCCTGCCGCGTTCGTCAGCTGAGTCGGGCTTGCCCCGTACAGTGCCACTGGACCTCCAAGTCGAGATGGCTTCGTCTGCTAGGGCGGGCGGTCCCGCAAGGAAACCGACTACCCCCCGCGAACAACATCAAATGGCATCGTAGTCACCATTGACCCCATTTTTCCCAGCAAACTCACATTACGGATCCATCGCGACATGGTGACTTCCGGACAAATCACCAGGTCAGCGGCTCAATGTGCTCTGACATCGCGGCCGCCAGAACAGTTGCCGGGCCGCGTTAGAGATCCATCCGGCGGCGGATCTTGTCGAAGTCCTTCATCACGTCCTCGAACGCGCGGTCGTAGACCGCCTCGGCCTGCTTGATCCTGGCCAGCGCGGCGTCGGGGTCCTTCATCTGCTTCAGCGGGTTGTCCGCCTCGCCGAAGGCGTCGTTCGCCAGGGTGTACATCCGGTCCTGGAAGTCCTGGGTCGCCTCGCGGAGCACGTCCTTGATCAGCTCGGCCAGTTCGCCCGAGGACAGCCGCATCGCCTTCGGGTGCAGCTCCAGCTCCCGTACGCCGTCGGTGCCGTACTCGACGGTGACGAAGCCGTTCTCGTCCTCGGCCCGGCCGACGCACTTGCCGATGTCGCGCTGGAAGTCGTCCAGGCGGCCGACCTCGCGGTCCATCTCCCTGAGCAGCTTGTCGACGTCGATGTTGCCGAAATCTCCGAACTCCTGCATGTCACTCCCCTATCCCGACAGTCCGCGCACCCAGGTGTACAGCTCCAGCACTCCCAGGGCGAGCGGGAAGAGCTGGACGATCAACGCCACGTCCAGGATGTCGCCGGCGCGGCCCCAGAACGGCGAGGGCTTGCCCGTCGCCAGCCAGACGCCCACCCCCACGGTCATCAGCGACAACCACAGCACCCCGATCGCCACGGCCAGCGACCCCACGATCCCGCCCTCGCCCCCCAGCGACAGCGCCAGCATGGCGAACCCGGCCAGGCCCGTGCCGAGGAGCCAGAGCCGCTGCCCCAGCCCGCGGAAGACGCGGGCCCGCATGATCAGCGTGAGCGACAGCGACACCGTCATGACGTCCGACACCCAGTCGTCGTCGAGCACCAGCAGCGCCTGCGTGGCCAGGGCCGAGAGCGCGAGGGTGGCGATCATGCCCGTGGCGTAGCCCTGCGCGACCCTGGTGCGCTCCTGGATCACGGGAGCGTCGAGCCGCTGGTTGTCGCCGCGCAGTTCCTCGGCCGTGGTCGGCATCGCCGGCAGCGGCACCTTGGCCAGCTTGAACGACAGCGTCGGCACCAGCGGACTGAAGGCCAGCAGCAGCGCCATGGCCAGCGCCGCGACCCCGGCGGGGGGCACCGCCCAGATCATGACCACCGCGGCGCAGATGCCACCGACCGTGGCGACGCCGGCCGTGCCGAGGAAGCCGGGCACGCCGTCGGAGATCAGCGCCCCGCTGACGGCCGCCACCAGCGCCGTGCAGGCCAGTGCGGCCAGCAGGTGCGGCGCCCCGAACCCGGCCGCCGCGCCGGGCGCGAACAGGCCCGCCACGAACCCGTACGGCAGCGCCGCGTGCCCGATCAGCGCCCCGGCCATCGAGTCGCCGACCGCGCGCGACAGCAGCGTGCCGGTGACGATGAGCAGCAGCGCCAGCAGCCCGGCCACGATCGTGACGGTCAAGCCGGGCATGCCCGACACCGCCAGCCCGATCGAGCCCAGCATCAGCAGGCCCATGGCGCCGCTCGCGCCGACGATCCTGGTGTGCTTGGGCGACCACACGCCGCGTCCGCCGCGCACGCCGGTGGCGACCACGTCGGCCACGTCGTCGTACAGGGCGGGCGGCAGGACGGCCTCACGCGGCCTGAGGTAGAGGATCTCGCCGTCCAGCACGCCCAGCGTGCTGAGGCTCTGCCCCAGGTCCATCGGGGCCCCGCCGAGCCGCTGCAGCGTCCATCCGGGAGCCGAGGCGGCGTCGCCGCCCACCTCGCCCAGCGCGCGCAGCAGGCTGGGCAGCACGTTCGGGAGGGGGATGTCGGCGGGCAGCGCCAGGTCGGCCTTGCGCCGCGGACCGACCACGGTCACATGGCACTGCGTCGGCAGCGGCATGGGCACCTGCGGCAGGGCGCCCTGCTGGAAGGGCCCCTGCGGCGGCGGCGGACCCATCCGCCCGTTGTAGATCTGCGGTGGTCCCTGCACGGGAGGCGGACCGTGGGGAGGTCCCGGCATCGGGGGCCGACCGGGCGGAGGTCCCTGAACGATGTGACCCAACTCTTAACTCTCCGTCCACAGCAACGCTCACGGACAACACAGAACATATCTGGTCTCTTCTGGTAAGAACGTCTCGATGAGCATCGTCGTCGTCCGCCGCCCCGAGCGCCGCCCCGGCCCCAAGCCGCCGCGGGGCGAGATCCTGCTCGAATCCCCTCCTGAGATCCCCGAGGTCCAGGGGCAGGGCTTCGTCCTCGTGCTGACCTACCTGCCGATGCTGGCGGGCGCGGCCGCGATGGCCCTGATGTTCACCTCGTTCGGCAACTCCAACCCGATCATGTACGTGTCCAGCGGCCTGTTCGCGCTGTCCATGGTCGGCATGACGCTGGGCCAGGTCGGCCGCCAGTCCGGCGAGCGCAAGTACAAGCTCAACGGCGCTCGCCGCGACTACTTCCGCTACCTGGACCAGGTGCGCAAGCGGGCCAGGCGCGCGGCCAAGCAGCAGCGCGAGGCACTGGAGTGGAGCAACCCCGAGCCGGACGGGCTGTGGTGGGTGGCGATGAGCCCGCGCCTGTGGGAGCGCCGCCCCCGCGACGAGGACTTCGCCACCGTACGGCTCGGCACCGGCGTGCAGAAGCTGGCCGTCCAGATCATCCCGCCGGACTCCAAGCCCGTGGAGGACCTGGACGCGCTGTCGGCGGGAGCGCTGCGCCGGTTCATCAGGGCGCACTCGACGGTGGCCAAGCTGCCCGTGGCGGTGGCGCTCGGCTCGTTCGCGCGGATCAGGCTGTCCGGCGACCCGACGGCGATGCGGGACCTGGTGCGGGCCATGGTCGCCCAGCTGACCGCGTTCCACTCGCCGGACGACATGCGGATCATGGTGTGCGCCAACGCCGAGTGGATGCCGCACTGGGAGTGGATCAAGTGGCTCCCGCACGCGCTGCACCCCGAGGAGACCGACGCGGCCGGCCAGGTGCGGCTGATGACCGACAACCTGAGCGAGCTGGACCGGCTGGTCGGCGACGAGCTCAAGGAACGCGCCCGCTTCCGCCCGGGGGCGGCCGCCGACTCGCTGCCGTACCACGTGCTGATCGTGGACGGCGGCTACGTGTCGCAGGACTCCCAGCTCGGCGCGGACGCCATCCAGGGCGTGACCGTGATCGACCTGTCCGGCTCGACCCCCGACGTGGAGGAGAACAGCACGCTGCGGCTGGACGTCTGGCCGGACGGCTTCCACATGGTGAAGATCGACC
Organism: Nonomuraea fuscirosea; assembly: GCF_035917475.1. NCBI lineage: Bacteria > Bacillati > Actinomycetota > Actinomycetes > Streptosporangiales > Streptosporangiaceae > Nonomuraea > Nonomuraea fuscirosea. The sequence continues at coordinate 8,998,073 of NZ_CP109074.1, forward strand.
ACACGGGCAAGGAGCACAAGACCCGCTTCGGCGACCCCGACGGGCTCGACTACATGCGCGCGGAGGGCATGGCCAGGCAGCTCGCCCCGCTGCGCGCCTCCGCCGCCACCGGCGGCGAGGCCGAGGACGTGCTGGCGGTCAACACCACGCTGACCGACCTGCTCGGCGTCGGCGACCCCGCCCACCTCGACCCCTCAGTCGTCTGGCGGCCCCGCGCCGGGCGCAACCGGCTGCGGGTGCCGATCGGGATCGGCGCCGACGGGCGTCTCGTGGAGCTCGACATCAAGGAGTCCGCGCAGGGCGGCATGGGTCCGCACGGGCTGGTGATCGGAGCCACCGGCTCCGGCAAGAGCGAGCTGCTGCGCACGCTCGTGCTCGGTCTGGCCCTGACGCACTCCTCGGAGATCCTGAACTTCGTCCTGGTCGACTTCAAGGGTGGCGCGACCTTCCTCGGCCTCGACTCGCTCTCCCACGTCTCGGCCGTCATCACCAACCTGGAGGACGAGCTCCCGCTGGTCGACCGCATGTACGACGCCCTGCACGGCGAGATGGTGCGCCGGCAGGAGCAGCTGCGCGCCGCGGGCAACTACGCCTCGCTGCGCGACTACGAGCGGGCCAGGGAGCAGGGGGCCGAGCTGGCGCCGATGCCGACGCTCTTCGTGGTGCTGGACGAGTTCAGCGAGCTGCTGTCGGCCAAGCCGGAGTTCATCGACCTGTTCGTGATGATCGGCCGGCTCGGCCGCTCGCTCGGCGTCCACCTGCTGCTGGCCTCCCAGCGCCTGGAGGAGGGGCGGCTGCGCGGCCTGGACACCCACCTGTCCTACCGGATCGGCCTGCGCACGTTCTCGGCCATGGAGAGCCGGGTGGTGCTGGGGGTGGCGGACGCGTACGAGCTGCCGTCCGCGCCGGGCAACGGCTACCTCAAGTTCGAGACCACCGGCATGACGCGGTTCAAGGCCGCGTACGTGTCGGGCACCTACCAGTCCGAGTCCCGCCGCCCCAGCATCGACGACGGCGGCACCATCATGCGCCAGGTCGTCGAGTACGGCTCCACCTACATCCCCGTCCCCGTGGCCAAGCAGCAGCCCAAGGAGAGCCGCGCCGCCGAGGTGGACGAGCGCGGTTCGCAGGACAGCCTGCTCGACATCGTGGTCCGCCGGCTGGCCGGCCACGGCCCCTCCGCGCACCGCATCTGGCTGCCCCCGCTCGGCGATCCGCCCACGCTGGCGCACCTGCTGCCGCCGCTGTCGGCCACTCCCGAGCTGGGCCTGTCCACGCCGGGCTGGGACGGGCGCGGGCGGCTGCACGCGGTCATCGGGATCATCGACAAGCCGTTCGAGCAGCGGCGGGATCCGTACTGGCTGGATCTGTCCGGAGCGGCGGGCCACATCGGCGTGGCGGGCGGGCCGCAGAGCGGCAAGAGCAACGCGCTGCGCACGATCGTCACCAGCATGGCGCTCACCCACACGCCGCGTGAGGTGCAGTTCTACTGCCTCGACTTCGGCGGCGGCGGCCTGGCGGCGCTGGACGGGCTGCCGCACGTGGGCGGCGTGGCCACCCGGCTCGACACCGACCGGGTGCGCAGGACCGTGGCCGAGGTGAGCGCGCTGCTGCGGCAGCGGGAGCAGAGCTTCGCGGCGCACGGCATCGACTCGATCGCCACCTACCGGCGTATGGCCGCCGACGGCACCTTCCAGAGCGACGGCTGGGGTGACGTGTTCCTGGTCGTGGACGGGTGGCTGACGATCAGGCAGGAGTTCGAGAGCCTGGAGACGGTGATCACCGACCTGGCGGCGCGCGGCCTCGGTTACGGCATCCACGTGGTGGCCTCGACCAACAAGTGGTCGGAGTTCCGGTCCGGAATCAGGGACCTGTTCGGCACCAGGATCGAGTTCAAGCTGGGCGACTCCTACGAGTCCGAGGTCAACAGGAAGGCGCAGCTGGCCGTGCCGGAGGGCGTGCCGGGGCGCGGCCTGACCAGGGACGGCTTCCACTTCCTCGCCGCGCTGCCGCGCGTGGACGGCAAGACGGGCGCCGACGACGTGGCGGACGCGACCCGCTCCCTGGTGGAGCACGTCAGGCAGTCGTGGCAGGGCCCCGCGGCCCCGCCCGTGCGGCTGCTGCCGGCGCTGCTGCCCGTCTCCGCGCTGCCGGGGCCGGAGCAGACGGGCCGGGGCAAGATCGCGATCGGCATCGACGAGGACACGCTGTCGCCGGTGGCGCTCGACTTCGACACCGACCCGCACTTCATCGTGTTCGGCGACACCGAGTGCGGCAAGTCCAACGTGATCAAGCTGATCATGGAGGGCGTGGTCGCCAGGAACACGGCCCGCGAGGCCATGATGATCGTGATCGACTACCGGCGCTCCCTGCTCGACACGGCGGTGACCGACCACCGCATCGGCTACGCGGCCTCCAGCACCGCGGCCACCGAGCTGATCCAGGACGCCCGCTCGGCGCTGCTGAAGCGCCTGCCGCCGGCCGACCTGACGCCGGAGCAGTTGCGGGCGCGCAGCTGGTGGCAGGGCGCCGACCTGTACATCGTCGTGGACGACTACGACCTGGTGGCGACCTCCAACAACCCGCTGGCGCCGCTGGCCGACCTGGTGCCGCAGGCCCGCGACATCGGCCTGCACCTCATCCTGGCCCGGCAGAGCGGCGGCGCCAGCCGCGCCATGTACGACCAGGCCGTGCAGCGGATGAAGGAGATGGCCAGCCCGGCGCTGATCATGTCGGGCAACCGGGAAGAGGGCCAGCTCTTCGGCAACGTGCGGCCGCAGCCGCTGCCGGTCGGCCGCGGCTTCTACGCCGACCGCCGCTTCGGCGCCCGGCTGATCCAGACCGCTTACCTGGAGTCGGCGTGAGCCGTCCACTATGCTCCGTCGCACTCGTTTTCTCGGCCGGTCAGGGAGTTCCATGAGCTTTGTCGATGTGCACGTCCAGGCGATCGAGGAGTGCCGCCAGGAGGCGTACAAGGTCAGGAACATGCTCGACTTCGAGGACGCGTTCACGGACGGTAAGAGCAAGGCGCCGAAGGGCGCCACCAGCGCCGAGATCTTCGGCAAGCTCGAAGGCGCGAGCGCCCTGGCCAAGAAGATCGACGACGTCTGGGGCTCGGTCAAGGACGAGTACGGCTGGGGGCGCAACCGGATGCAGGGCGTCGAGGAGGCGCTCGGCCAGGTGGCCGCGAACTTCCGCGGCGCCGCGGGAGCCTCCGGCGCATGAGCGTCGCCTCGCAGCTCGCCGCGCTCAGGGAGAAGGTCCACGGCGACCCGGCGGCCATCCGCGCCATCGCGGCAAGTCTGCGGGCGGCCGGCGACCACGCCTCCATCTCGACGAACCGGCTGCCCAAGTACGTCACCGAGGTGGGCAAGGCCTGGCAGGGCGACTCGGCGCGGGCCTTCGCCGGCTACATGGCGGCCTACCCCAAGGCGGGCAGCCAGCTGGACGGCGCCCTCGACTCCTGCGCCAAGGCGCTCGACACGGCCGCGTCCACCCTCGAAAGCGCATACAACACCATCAACGGGATGCACCAGGCCGCGCAGACGGCCGAGAGCGCCTTCAAGGGCAAGCACTCCGACGCCACGCAGGAGCAGATCGACGCGCACGTACGCGGTCAGTTCGACGCCGATCCCGTCACCGAGGCCGGCAACCAGGTGACCAGGGCCCAGAAGGCGCTCACCACGGCCAAGAACGCCCTCGACGGGCAGCTCGGCGACGGGTTCGGCTTCTTCAAGGGCATCCGCGCGGCCGGTGGCGCGGACTTCGAGCCGGGTGAGAAGAAGGTCGACTGGCGCAAGATCGGGAGTTACGACCCCAAGACCACGCTCGCCTCGTCGGGCAACCCCGGCGGCCCCGGTGGCGGCCTCGACGGTGGCGGCGGAGGCGCGGCGGGCGGCGGCGCCGGCGCGCCCTCGTCGTACGGCAACACCCCCGCGCCCAAGCCCCAGGTCGTCGAGTGGATCAAGCAGGCGCTCACCGTCATCCGCTCACCCGACATGGCCGCGATCATGAAGAAGCGCGGCCTGGACGTGAGCGACCTCGACCCGAACGACCCCAAGGACATCGAGCGCATCTGGACGATCATCTTCCACGAGTCGGGCGGCAAGCCCAACGCCATCAACCTCACGGACATCAACGCCCGGAACGGCGTGCCGTCCCAGGGTCTGATGCAGACCATCCCGCCGACGTTCGACCGGCACCATCTGCCCGGGTACGACAAGATCCGGGAGCCGGTGGACAACATCATCGCCGGCGTGCTCTACACCTACAGCCGGTACGGGAACCTGGACGGCCATCCGGGCATCAAGTCGATGGAGAGCGGCGGCGGATACAAGCCGTACTGACCCAGGAAAACAGCGCATGACAAGTGCGTGAAACGTAGCTTAATGGGGCTCTAACCTGGCCTTATAGCCATTTTTCGGGTTATTTCCGGTGCTACGTTGATCACGTGTCGACCCCGTCCCCCAGCGCCTCTCCGACGGCCGGCGTCTCGCCGAACACGCCGACGCCCACCCCCGGTTCCACTCCGACCGGAGGGCCCTCCTCGCCCGCGCCTTCGTCCAGCCCGACGCCGACGTCCAGCCCGACGACGAGCCCGACGCCCAGCCACACACCGGGCCCGACGCCCACTCCGGCTCCCACGCAGTCGCCTGGGCCGTCGCAGTCGCCCGTACCCGCGCCGACCGTGACCGTCGTCAGCCCGTGCCCGCACGTGCCGAAGTGCCCGCCACCGGCGTGCCTGCCGCCGGCACTGCGGCCCAGCGCCTCCCCCTCCCCGTCCCGGCCCGCCCCGTCCAAGCCGGCCCCCAGCCAGAAGGGCGACGGCACGAAGGGCGGTTACGAGGCCGTCGCCGGGTCCATCGACAAGTTCGCCGGCTCCATCAGCGGCGCCGCCCAGGGCGTGAACCAGGTCAAGGAGTACACGCCTCGCTTCGAAGGCATGGACCTGGCTCCCCTGGCCGGCGTTCCCCTGGTCGGGCTGATGTTCGTCAACCGCTTCAACCGCATCTCCGACTCCTGGAAGGACAGCGCGGGCATCCTGCACAACCTCCTCCAGACCGACAGCGGCAAGATCGCCATGGCGGCCAACAACTACCGCAACGCCGAGCGGCCGGGTGGAGGCTCCTGATGTCGACCCCCTCCAACCAGCCGCCGCAGCTCGTCGTACCCGGCCAGAACACCCCTCCCGCGGGCACGCAGCAGCTCCACATCGCCGACCGCAGCGGCAACGTCGCGCGGACCGTCCAGGTGACGCCGGCCGGCGCCCGCCCCGACCCGGGCTTCTACCGCCGCCTGATCAGTCAGCTGAACGTCGCCCGCCAGCCCACCCGCCAGGCGATGCTGCTGTCCGGGCTCGGCGTGGCCGCGCTCGCCCTGGACGTGGCCGCCACGCTCAACGTGGGCAACCCGTTCCTCTTCTCCAGCAGGCGCGACACCTGGAAGGAGATGAGCGGCTCGCTGGAGGGCGACCGGTCGAACCTGTGGCGCGGTTACTTCGACGACATCGCCCCCAACTGGAAGGGCGACGCGGCGGAGATCCTCCAGCAGTACGTCAGGTTCAACGTCAACGGCCTGTTCAGCCAGCTCGGCAAGGTCAGCGACGACATGAGCGGCGCGATGCAGACGCAGTTCAAGGAGGTCGCCGAGTACGACCTGTCCGTGCTCGGCCTGTACGCCGGCTCAGCGCCCGTCTTCAAGGCGTTGGCCGGCATGAGCGCGCACCCCGTCGGCCGGGCGGCCCTGCTGAGCTACCTCGGCATCTGGGCCGGCGCGCTCGGCAACCTGCTCAAGCAGTTCGCCGACATCTACGTCACCAACGAAGGCGAGCTGAACAAGCTGGAGCTGCGGCTCAACGACCTGCTGGGCGCCTTCTACAACTCCGGCAAGCCCGAGCAGGGCCCGCGCGAGCTCAACATCTCGCCGCAGATCCAGCACCAGGACCGCTGGGTGCCGATGGAGGAGCAGTCGTGACCGAGATCGACGCGTTCCTGCAGGGCAGGGAGGGCGATCTGGCCGGCCTCGTCCGCGAGGTCACCGCCTGGACCGCCGCGCTCGGCGGCGCGCTGGACGAGCTGGCCCGCGAACGCATGGAAGGCGCCGACGCCCGCGAGGTCGTCCGCGCCCGCGTCTCGGGAACCGGCGGGCTGCTCGGCCTGAGCATCGACGCGCGCCGGCTGCGCGACCTCGACCACGTCGAGCTGGCCGAGGCCGTCAAGCAGGCCATCGGCGCGGCCAAGGGGGCGATGGGCGAGCGGCTGACGGAGCTGACCGAGGGGCTGTCCGGACGGGACCCGTCCCTGCCGGGCGGCGATCCGCTCGCGCCCCACATCGAACGCGTGCTGCGGGAAGGATGAGCCATGCCCTTCATGCCTGAGATGCCCGGGCCGCGGGGGAATCGCGAGACTGCCGGAACGACCGGGACGCCCGGAACGTCGGAGACGCCCGGGTCGCGCGAGATGCGGGAGTTGATGGAACGGCTGGACGCCGTCGTGGCCTCCGCCCGGCGGGCCGAGGAGCGGGCGGCCGAGTGGAGCGCGCGGCAGTTCGTCGGGCGGGCCGACGAGGGCCGCATCGTGGCCAGGACCGACGCGCTCGGCACCCTGGTCGCGCTGGAGATCCACCCGCTGAGCCGCAAGCGCCTGGACGCGCGCCGCCTGGCCGACGAGATCACCGCGGCCGTCGTCATGGCCGAGCGGGCCGCCACGGACGCCAGGGACGAGCTGATGAACGCTCCGCGTCCCTGAGAACGGTCTCCGTCCCTGAGCGCGGTCAGGGACGGCTCGCGCTATGTGACACCGGTCGGAGCCCTCTGACGCGAAACCCCCTCCGGGACCTGCCCGGAGGGGGTTTTTCACGTGCCGGAGTGCTCCGGAGGGGTCAGAGGCAGGCCGAGCCGGCGGTGCCGGCGTTGCCGACGCTGCCGGAGTACCGGACGCACTTGCCCTTGGCGGGCAGCTTGACCGGTCCCGCGTAGTACTCGTACGAACCGTTGTCCCTCTTGTTGCCGCCGTTCTGCACCGAGATCGCGGCGCTCATGTTGGCCTTCCGGCCCACGTCCTCGCGCTTCATCGTGACCACGCAGCCCTCACCGCTCGCCTGGTGGACGAGCAGGACGACCTGGCCGCCCTGGAACTCCTTCGCGCCCTTCACCACGAACCCCGACCCGCAGACCCCGGCCGGCGAGTGCGGGTTGCGAGCCGGCCTGGCGGTGAGCGAGGGGCGCGGCGCGGTCCGCGTCGCCGTCGGCTTGGGCTTGCTCGTGGGAGCCGTCGTGGGGAGCCACGTGAGGGTCGGCGCCGCGGTGGCGGTGGAGGTCGGGACCGGGATCGCGGTCTCGGTCACCGTCGGGGTGGGCGTGATCGTCACGGTGACGGTCGGCACCGGAGTCCCGGACTCGGACGGGGTGGGCGTCGGAGTCTCGGTCGTCTGGGGCGGGATCTCGTTCGAGGGCGTCGGCGTGGACGGGGTGCTCGCCGTCACGGTCACCGTGGGCTGGGCCAAGGGCGGCTGCACGGTCACCCTGGGCGGCGCGACGGGCTGGGTGGTGATGGGCAGCGGCGTCGGCACCGTGCTGAGCTCGGGCGTCGCGGGCGACTGGGAGGTCCAGTCGTTCGGCAGCACCATCGGGCCGACGTCGTTGCCGGGGTCGGCGCTCTGTGTCACGCCCCACGGCACGGTCACCTCGGCCTGGGTCTGCCCGGGGTCGGGCTGGGTCTGCGTCTGTCCCTGCGGCTGACCCGGGCCCTGACCCTCACCCTGGTCCGACGACGGGGCCTCGCCGCCCTTGCCGCCGGCCTCCACGGTGCCCACGGGCGACGGGTTCGCCGCCGCCACGACCTCGAAGCGGTGCGTCGAGGCGTACTGGCCCGCGCCCCACAGTCCCAATCCGGACAGCAGCGCGAGCGCGCCGACCGCGGCGGCCAGGCCCAGCGGGAACCTGCGCGGCGGGCGGGAGGGCACCGTCTGGCCGAGGACCGCCGTCGGGCGCTGCTGCTCGGGCGGCGGCTCAGCGCCGGGGCCCGCGGGCGCGATCGGCACGCCGGCCATCGGGCCCGGGCCGTCCAGCTGGCCCTGCGGCAGGGACGGCGGCCCCCACGGCTGCTGCGGCGGCCCCGACGGCCCGCCCATCGGCGGCTGGCCCGGCATGGGCTGCCCGGTCATGGGGGGCAGGCTCGGCACGGGCACACCCTCGATCGGCGCGTCTGCGGCGCCGGGAGCACCGGGGCCGTTGAACGCCCCTGGAACGCCGGGCGCGCCTGGTGCGCCGAAGGCGCCGGGCGCCGGCGTGCCGGGAGCGCCGGGCGCGTTGAAGGCGTTGGGAGCGTTGAAGGGGCCCTGCGGACCGGAAGCCGCGCCGACCGGCGTCCCGGGAGCGGCGGCGATGCCGGGCTGCAGCGGCGGGGCCTTGGGGCCGCCGGTGACGCCGCGCTTGTCGCCGAGCACGCGCAGGAGCGCCACGTACGTGGTGGGGCGCGAGCCCACGTCCTTGCCCAGGGCCGACAGCGCCACCTGGCGCAGCGGCTCGGCGAGGACGCCGACCTCGCCCACGTCGGGCTCGCCGGTCAGCACCGACTCCTCGTCGGGGCCGAACGGCGGCTTCCCCGTCGCGGCGAACACCATGATGGCGGCCCAGGAGAACACGTCGGCGTACGGGCCGTAACCCAGGCCGTTGATCTGCTCGGGGGCGCGGTAGCTCACCTCGCCGACCGGCTCACCGAGGTCGATGTCGGTCACGCGGGGCCCGTCGGGGCCCATGATGACGTTGTGCGGGGTCAGCCCGCGATGCGTGATGCCGGCCAGGTGCACCGCCGTGAGGGCGGTCAGCACGCCCACGGACACGCGTTCGAGGGCGTCGGCGTCGAGTGGGCCGTCGTGGGTCACGACCTCGGCGAGGCTGTGGCCCTGGATGTGCTCGCGTACCACGTAGAGCTGCTCGCCGTGCCTGCCCGCGTCCAGGACTCTGGCGACGTACGAGCTCGACACGCGCTGCGTTCCCGAGAGCCGGGCGATGTCGTCGCCGCCGCCGAGGCTCGGGGCGGGCGGCAGCAGTTTGATCACCCGGAGCGGCGCGGTGCCGGCCTCCTCGCCGTCGGACTCCTTGCCGAGGAAGGCCACGCCACGCGGGCCGTCGGCCAGGCGTCCTAAGAGGTCGTACGCGCCCAGCTTCTCGGGATCGCCCGGCCGCAAGGGGTGCATTTCCGTCCCTCCAGTCAATCCACGATCTTCAACGCGACATTCAATCGCATCCGTCACTTCCGCATCAGGGGATTTGACGTGCAGATTGACATTTCACCCAATTGCAACTTTTAAGCCATGCGGCCGGGACGCCACCTTCTGCGCCGCGCCTGCGGAATGAGCAGCGCGAACGCGGCGGTGAGCATGATCGCCAGCATCACGCCGGCGCCCACGGCCATGGCGATGCCGACGGCGTTCTCGTCCCGCGGCGGGATCTTGGCCACGGCGTCGGCCGGCAGCGCGCTCGCCGGCGGCTCGGCCACCACGGGCATGCCGCCCCGCTCGTACGGCAGCACGGCGGTCAGCGCGAGCAGCGGGTTGACCATGCCCGCCCCGGTGCCCGCCCCGGCCGCGCCGTCGGCGGTGGCGATGATGCGCCGCCGTACCTGCTCCTGGTCGAGCTGGGGGAAGCGGGCCCGCACCAGGGCGGCGGTGCCCGCCACGTACGGCGCCGCGAAGCTCGTGCCCTCCAGACCGCGCATGAAGGTCCCGCCCGGCCAGGGCGCGGTGATGTCGGTGCCGGGGCCGAGCACGCCGACCGGGGTGGCGGCGTTGGAGGAGTCGGCCCTGCGGCCGTCCGGGGTGGCCGCGCCCACGGCGAGCACACCCTCGTACGCCGCCGGATAGGCGGGCACGTCCTCGTCCTCCGGGCCGTCGACGTTGCCCGCGGCGGCGACCACGACGACGTCCGCCGCCAGCGCCCGCTGGACGGCGGCCTTGAGCCGGGGATGGTCGGCGGCCTTCACGGAGATGTTGATCACCTTGGGCTTGGCCGAGACCGCGTCGTCGATGGCGCTGATGAGCTTGTTGATGTCGCCTTCGCTCTTGTTGCTCTGCTTGACCACCACGATCGTGGCCTCCGGCGCGACACCGTGGAAGGAGACGCCGGCCACGTAGCGGGCGCCGATGATGCCCGAGACGGCCGTGCCGTGGCCCACGCAGTCGGTGTGCCCGGTGTGCGTCTCATCGATGATCTTGGCGATCGGCAGCTGGGGATGGCGGTAGTCGACACCGCTGTCGACGACCGCGATCCGCACCCCCGCTCCTCTGGTCAGCCGCCAGGCGTTCTTGATGTCCAGCCGCTTCTGCGCCCACGGCTCGGCGGCAGGCAGCTTCAGCGTGCCCTTCTTCGGATTGCACTCCTCGGGCGCCGCCGCCGCGGCCGGGGCCGCGAGGGCGTGCAGGGCGAGAACGGTCGCCAGGAGGGCGCGGACGATCACGCGCCTCAGGCGGCCTCTGCCGGGGTTGGGAATCACCCGCAATTAGCCCATCCCGCGCTCGTGCTGCCGGAACCGGCGCTGCCCGAATACCGCACGCACTTCCCCGCCGCCGACAGCTTCACCGGGCCCGCGTACCACTTGAAGGACCCGGAATCGGTCTTGCTGCCGCCGCCCTGCACCTCAAGCGTCGCGCTGACCGGGGTCTCCTTGCCGACGTTCGCGCCCGACTTGATGGTGACCACGCAGTTCTGCGACGTGCTGTTGTTCCACAGCTGGTACGTCGTGCCGCCCGAGAACGGGCTCGACCGCTGGACCACGAAACCGCCGCCGCAGACCTGGGCCGCGGTGTACGGGTTCTTCACCGGGGCCGCGGTCGTCTTGGTCGGCTTCGGCTCCGGCGGCTTGGTGGTCTTCGTCGGGGTCGGCTTGGGCGCCTGGGTGGTCCTGGTCGGCTTGGGCGTGGCGGTCGGCGTCGGCTTGGCCGTCGGACGCGCCGTCTTCGTCACCGTGGCCGTCGGCCTGGCCTGCCTGGTCGGCGTCTTCTTGACCGGCCTCCTGGTGGGCGTCGCCGGCGCCTTGGCCGTCTTCGTCACCGTGGGCCTGCTCGTGGGGATCGCCACCGAACTGGTCGGGAGCGGGGCGGGGGTCGGCACCGTCGTCAGCACCGGGACGCTCGCCGTGCCCGTGGGGCCCTCGGTCGGCAGCACCATCGGGCCGACCTCGTCGTCCCCCTGGCCGGGCGTGGTCGCCCAGGGGGCGGTCACCTCGCCTTGGGGCTGCGTGGGCACGGTCGTCACGGCATTCGGGACCGCCTCCGCCGACGACTCACCCGTGGCCGTCCCGCCGCCGGTGGCGGCGATCGGCGCGAACGTCACCTTGCCCGAGTACTGGCTCGCGCCCCACAACCCGAGACCCGCCATGAGCACGACGGCGGTCACGCCCGCCACCAGCCCGATGGGGAACGGCTTCTGCTGCCGGCCGTCGTCCTGTGGGGGCGCGCTCGGAGGCGTCCACCCGTTGGCCGGCTCCGGCCGCCCGGGTCCCGGCGGGGGTCCCCAGGTCTGATACATCAACGTGGGCACCGGCTCCCCGGCCCCACTTGGCACCGGCCCAGACCCGCCGACCGGCCCAGGCCCAGCCCAACCAGCCTCCCCAGGCCCCATCGGGGATTGCCCCACCGGCCCAGAACCAACCGGCCCCTGCCCGACCGGCCCCGGACCCATCGGACCCGAGTCCTGTCCCATCGGGTTCAGCGGGCCAGGGCCCGCCGGACCCGCGCCCATCGGAGGCGGGCCCATCTGGGGCGGACCCATCGGGCCGGGCGGAGCGGGCGGGGGCGGCATCGGGACGGACTGGGGCAGCGGCCCGGCCTCGGATGGCGTGGGCACTGCCTGGGTCGGCGGCCCGGCCTGGGGTGGCGGGCCGGCCTGGGGTGGCGGCCCGGCCTGGGGTGGCGGTGCGGGATGGGGTGGCGGTGCGGGGTGGGCGGTCTGGGGAGGGGGCATCTGGGGTGTCTGGAGGCCCGCGATGTTCAGCTGGATCGGCAGCAGGGTCGGCACCACCGCGGCCGCCGGCTGTGCGGCGGCTCCGGCCACCGCACCACCTGCGGCGCCTCCGGCCACCGTGCCACCTGCGACTCCGGGAGCTCCGAGGGCGGCGGGGGCGGCGGGGGTCTCGGCCGGGCCGGGGGTGGGGGCGCCGGCGGCGGCGCGGAGTCGCTCCAGCGCCGTGTACGCCGTGGGCCGCCCCGCCGGGTCCTTGGCGAGCGCGGCGAGCACCACCTGACGCAGCGGCTCAGGCAACGCGCCGACCCGCGGTTCCTCGTTCAGCACGGCGGCCGCGTCGGCCCGGAACGGCGCGGATCCCGTGGCGGCGAAGACCACGGTCGCGGCCCAGGCGAAGACGTCGGCGTACGGCCCGTACTGCTGCCCGCCGAACTGCTCCGGCGCCCGGTAGCCGAGTTCGCCGGCCGGATCGCCGAGTTCGGGGTCGGTGACGCGGAGCCCGTCGCCGGTGAGGATCACGTTCGACGGGGTCAGCCCCCGGTGCGCGAACCCGGCCGCGTGGACGGTGGTCAGCGCGGTCAGCGTGCCGATGGCCACCCGCTCCAGCACGTCGCCGGTCAGCGGGCCGTCGGCCGCGACGGCGGCGGTCAGTGAACGGCCTTCGACGTGCTCCCTGACCACGTACGCGACGCCGCCCTCGACGCCGGCGTCCAGTGTGCGGGCCATCTGCGGGCCGGACACCCGGGTGACGGCCTTCAGCCGGTCCACGAACCCGGGATCGGCGGCCATCGTCTTGATCACGACCTGGGGAGCGCCCTCGGACTCACGTGCCAGATGGACCGGGCCTCGCGGCCCCTCGCCCAGGTGGCCGACGATCGTGCGGCCACCTATGCGCTCGGGCGTGGAGGAGTCCTTCTCCGCCATGACAGTCCTCTCCGGATGGGCGTCATGAACAGAGACATTTAACCAAATACGTCACATACGCATCAGAGGTTTCGGTCGGCCTCTCTGACAGCCACCGTCAATGCGCCCCGAGGCTGTCATCGGCCGGAACGGCCCCGCGCCCCTCCTCCCCGTACGGGAAGGCCGCGCTCACCACGGAAACCCGCCCACAACGGAAAGAAGCCCCAGCTCCCTCGCCAGGGCCCCTCTCGGTGATCATTTCGTGGCGGACTCGATGTTCTGCCGGTAGGTCCCGATGACCCGCGAAGCCTCCTGCAGCTCCTCGGTCATCCGCTGGAACGCCGTCCGGTAGTTCTGCCACGCCTGCTGGAAGCGCTGCGCTCCCGGCCCCGTCCACGCCGTGCCCACCTTGGCGGCCTCGCGGTCGAGCGCGGTCATCGTGGTGCGGACCGCCTCCGACTGCTGCGTGAACTGGGTCGACATCTGCTGCATTTCCGCGGGGTCGCCGCCGAGCATGCTCTGGCTCATGCATACCTCCTGGGAACCTGTGAAAGCGCACTCACCCTAAGGAAGGGGCACCGGCCGTCGCCGGAGATATGCCGAGCGGCTATGGTCTACCCGAGGAATGTTCGGATCGCATTCGGGAGCTGTCGGTTTCATGCGCGAGGTTGTGGTGACCGGCGGCGGAACCGGCATCGGATACGCGATAGCCGAGGCGTTCGTCGCGCTCGGCGACCGCGTCACGATCACCGGCCGCCGCGAGGCCGTGCTGGCCGAGGCCGCCCGCAAGCTGCGGGCCGAGTTCGTCGCGTTCGACGCCGCGAGCGCCGCCGAGGTGCGCGAGGCGCTGCCCCACCTGCCCGAACGGGTGGACGTGCTGGTCAACAACGCCGGCGGCAACACCAACCTGGGCCGCACGCAGCCGGAAGAGCTGATCGACGTGGCCGAGAGCTGGTGGGCCAACCTCAACGCCAACCTCATGTCCGCCGTCCTGGTGACGACCGCCCTGTCCCCGCGCCTGAACGACGGCGGCCGGATCGTCTCGCTCGGCTCGATCGCCGCCAGGGGCACGGGCTCCGGCTCGTACGGCGCCGCCAAGGCCGCCCTGGAGTCCTGGACCGCCGACCTGGCCGCCGAATTCGGCCCCAGGGGCATCACCGCCAACGTCGTCTCCCCCGGGCTCGTCCTCGACACCGAGTTCTTCCGCGGCCGCCTCACCGAGGAGGGCATCAGGACCCGCGTCGAGAACACGCGCAACGGCCGCCCTGGCAGTCCCGCTGACGTGGCCGATACCGTTCTGTTCCTGGCCTCCGCGGGAGCCAGGCACGTCACCGGGCAGGTGTTGCACGTCAACGGCGGCGCCTATCTGGGCCGCTGAACCCATGACAGGAAGGAAGGCCGGTGCGGAAGGTTCTGATCGCCAACCGCGGCGAGATCGCGGTGCGGGTGGCCCGTGCGTGCAAGGACGCCGGGATCGGCAGCGTGGCGGTCTACGCCGACCAGGACCTCGACGCCCTGCACGCCAAGGTCGCCGACGAGGCGTACGCGCTGGGCGGCCAGTCGCCCGCTGAGACCTACCTCGACATCGGCAAGCTGCTCGACGTCGCCCGCCGCTCGGGGGCGGACGCCGTGCACCCCGGATATGGCTTCCTGGCCGAGAACGCCTCCTTCGCCGCGGCCGTCATCGACGCGGGCCTGATCTGGATAGGTCCGCCGCCCGCCGCCATCGCGGCGCTCGGCGACAAGGTGCGGGCCAGGCACATCGCGCAGAAGGTCGGCGCGCCGCTGGTCGCGGGCACCAAGGACCCGGTGGCGGACGTGGCCGAGGTGGTGGCGTTCGCGGAGGAGCACGGGCTGCCGATCGCGATCAAGGCGGCGTACGGCGGCGGCGGGCGCGGCATCAAGGTGGCGCGCCGGCTGGAGGAGGTCGCCGAGCTGTACGAGTCGGCCGTGCGCGAGGCGGTCGCCGCGTTCGGGCGCGGCGAGTGCTTCGTCGAGCGCTACCTCGACCGGCCCCGCCACGTCGAGACCCAGTGCCTGGCCGACCGCGACGGCCACGTGGTCGTCGTCAGCACCCGCGACTGCTCGCTGCAGCGCCGCCACCAGAAGCTGGTGGAGGAGGCCCCGGCGCCGTTCCTCAGCGAGGAGCAGGTCGAGATCCTGCGCTCCAGCTCCAAGGCCATCCTCAAGGAGGCCGGCTACGTCGGGGCCGGCACGTGCGAGTTCCTCGTCGGTCAGGACGGGACGATCTCGTTCCTGGAGGTCAACACCAGGCTGCAGGTCGAGCACCCGGTCACCGAGGAGGTCTCGGGCATCGACCTCGTCCGCGAGATGTTCAGGATCGCCGATGGCGAGCCGCTCGGCTACGACGACCCGGTGGTGCGCGGGCACTCGATCGAGTTCCGGATCAACGCCGAGGACGCCGGACGGAACTTCCTGCCCGCCCCCGGCACGCTGACGACGCTGCGCCCGCCGTCCGGACCCGGGGTCAGGCTCGACTCCGGCTACGAGGCCGGGATGACGGTGCCGGGGACGTTCGACTCGCTGGTGGCCAAGCTCGTCGTGACCGGGCGGACCCGGCAGGAGGCGCTGGAGCGCTCGCGGCGGGCGCTGGCGGAGTTCGAGATCGCAGGGATGCCGACCGTGCTGCCGTTCCACCGGGCCGTCGTGTCCGACCCCGCGTTCACGTCGTCGCCGTTCTCGGTGCACACGCGGTGGATCGAGACGGAGTGGGACAACCCGGTGCCGCCGTACGAAGGGGAGATCGCCTCGGCGGAGACCGCCCCCCGTGAGACGGTGACGGTCGAGGTCGGCGGCAAGCGCCTGGAGGTCGTCCTGCCCGCGGGTCTGGGCGGCGCCGCCCCCGCGCCCGCCCCGAACAAGGCGCCCAGGCGCGGGAGCGGCACGGCGAAGAAGGCCGCCGCCGGCGGCGACACGCTCGTCAGCCCCATGCAGGGCACCATCGTGAAGGTCGTCGCCTCCGACGGCGACGCGGTGAGCGAGGGCGACACGGTCGTCGTCCTGGAGGCCATGAAGATGGAGCAGCCGCTGACGGCGCACAAGTCGGGCACGATCACCGGGCTGACGGCGGCGGCGGGCCAGACGGTCACCGCCGGCGCCACCATCTGCGAGATCAAGGACACGTGAGCGGCTCCAGCGAAGTGTCCTTGACCCGCGCCCGACCGGAACGCAGCCGAACCGGTGACTGCGCTTCGGTCACGATGCGCACCTGCGAGTCTCCGGACAGGTAGCGTGCGCATTGAGGAACTTTGCCGACCGCCCGTTCGTCCTCAAGGGCGAAGGAGGCTTGCTGCCAATGACCCATTCGCTGCGCCGAGCAGGGGCCGCGATCGCGGCTCTGATCGCCGGTCTGATCGTCGTTCTTGCGCTGTCCCCTGCCGCCAACGCGGCGGCGCCACCGGATCCTGGAACGGTGGTCTCCCATTGGAAGAAGGACCCGCTCTACGTGGAGTCCGGCTCGTCACTGACGTCCGACCAGCAGAGTGAGATCCGTGACGCGCTCGAGGGGGCGAGCAGCAAGATCTACGCTGTGGCGCTGCCCGACGGCACGGTCGACGACTCCAGCATCGCCGGCTTCATGACCGGCCTCAACTCCGCCATGAAGGCGGAGAGCGCGCCGTCCTCGACCTACGCGGTCCTCGACGGCACGACGCTCTACGCCGCGTCCAGCTCCATCCGCCGGCAGGGCCTCGCGGGCCAGCTGGCCCGGCTGTCCACCACCGCCAACGCGGGTGACCTGACCGCCGGCATGAAGGACTTCGCCAACCGCGTGGACATGGCCGTCAAGGGCGACCGCTCCGCCCTCGACTCCGGCAGCCAGGCCGACCCGGGGGCCGGCGGCACCGCCGCGCTCGCCGTTCTGGGCGGGCTGATCGTGGTCGGCGGTGGCGGTTACTTCCTCTACTCCAGCAACAAGAAGAAGAAAAAGGCCATCCAGGACGCCAAGGACCTGGCCGCGGTCAAGCAGACCGTGGAGGAGGACGTCACCAAGCTCGGCGAGGAGATCACCGCTCTCGACACCGACGTGACGCTCACCGGTCAGGGCGGCGGCCACATCGACGAGTGGCAGACGGCGCTCGACTCCTACGAGAAGGCCAAGACGCAACTGGCCGCCGTCGAGCGGGCCGACCAGGTCCGCGAGGTCACGCAGACCCTTGAGGACGGCCGCTACGCGCTCGCCGTGGTGAAGGCCAAGGTCAACAAGGAGCCGGTGCCCGAGCGCCGCGCCCCCTGCTTCTTCAACCCGCAGCACGGCCCGTCCGTCCGCGACATCCGCTGGGCCCCGCCCGGTGGCGCCGTCCGCGACGTGCCCGCCTGCAAGATGGACGCCGAGGCCGTGGAGCGCGGCTTCGACCCGCAGATGCGCGAGGTCATGGTCGACGGCCAGCGCCGGCCCTACTACGACGCCGGCCCCGCCTACCAGCCGTACGCCTACGGCTACTACGGCGGCTTCGGCGACATCATGACCGGCATGTTCATCGGCACCATGATGGGCAGCATGCTCGGCGGCGGCTTCGGCTTCGGCGGCTACGGCGCCGGCTACGCCGAGGGTTACTCCGACGGCGGCGGCGGCGACTTCGGCGGCGGCGACGGCGGCGGCGGCTGGGGCGACTTCGGCGGCGGCGGCGACTTCGGCGGTGGCGACTTCGGCGGCGGCGACTGGTAAACCCTGACGACACCGCGGGGCCGCACCCCGACGGACGACGAGAGGCCCCGGACCGTGATCACGGTCCGGGGCTTCCGTTTTCCCGGGCTCGCTCGCGGAGGGACACGGTCAGCCGGCCACACCGCCGGCGGCGTCCGCGTCCGAAGGAGCGGTCAGGTGAAGCGGCGGTAACTGATGGAGCGGCCGATGGCCGACACCGGAGCCACCGTGACGTCGGCCCCCGGACGCGGCGCGTGGATCATCTGACCGTCGCCGATGTAGACGCCCACGTGGCTGGCCGGATGGCCGAAGAAGACGATGTCGCCCGGCTGCGGCGACGACACCGGCTTGCCGCTCGCCTGGTATCCGGCGGCCGTGGTGTCGTCGATCTTGATGCCGGCCTGGTTGAGCGTGTAGTAGACGAGCCCGCTGCAGTCGAAGGCGTTCGGGCCGTTGGCGCCCCACACGTACGGCTTGCCGATGTGCTGCCGCGCGGCCTGGATGATGCGCGCGCCCGTCCCGGTCCCCGGCGCGAACGTCAGGGGCTCCGGCACGCCCCCTGCTCCACCCGAGCCGGTGCCGCCGGACCCGCCGCCGGGTGTGTACGCGGCCGGGGTGACGCCGTTGCCGCCGTTCCCGCCCTGGAAGGACGTCGGTGTCGTCTTCGGGATGGGGACCGGCTTCCAGTCGATGATGTTGCCGTTCGACGGCCGCCACGGCTCGTCGCCAGGGCTGTCGATGGAGCGGAACGTCGGCGTCCGTTCCTTCAGCTGATTGCTGATCTCCGTCATGGCGGTGGACAGGGCCTTGCTCGCCGTGTTCTCCAACTCCGTGGCCTTGGGCACGGCCTCCAGGACCTTCTTCACGAGCGCCTGTTGCGCGGCGTCGCTGTCGGGGTCGGCCTGTCCCGCCTTGAACGTGAGCAGCTCGTTGCAGAGCGTGGTCACCTTGGTCTTGGCCGTCTCCAGGGCCTGGGCCGCCTGGTCGAGGGAGGCGGCGGCGCTGTCGACCGCGTCGTGCAGCGCCATGCCCGCCTTGCGGTACTTGCCCATGTATCCCACGAACGCGTCGGCGGACTGCCCCTTCCAGGCGTTGTCGACGTCGCCGACCGCCCGGTTCAGCCGGCCGGACTGGTCGCTCGCCTTGCCCGCGGCCTTGCGCCAGCGCTTGGCGATGTCGCGGATGTCCGCGGGGCTGGTGCCCTCGATGGTCTGCACGATCGGGACGAGCTGCCAGCTCATCGGTAAGGCGGCGATCTTCTCGGCCAGGCCGGCGCCCACTACGCCGCCGCCCCGTTGGCCTTGTTGGCGGCGCGGACGTTCCCTTCCACCGCGCCGAGCGCCTTCGCGACGGCGCCGATCTTGTCGCGGGCGGCTTCGAACTCGTCGCCGACCATCGTCTCGACGTCGTTGACCGCGGAGGCCAGGCCGGCGGCTCCGGCGAGCTTGCCGAAGATGGACGCGCCGCCCAGGAGCCCGGAACCCGCCGACTCGACCTTGGTCGCCGTGTACTGGAGCTGGCCCGCCACCTCACGCGCGGTCTTCGCGCAGTCTTCGAGTGCCTGGAAATGGATGTCGAGGGCTGTCATCCGACCCCTACCCCCTGAAGATCGTCGGGACATCGCCTGCGCTGACCATCTTGCCCCGAACACCCCTACTGTCGCACCTGTCACAGAAGATAATGACGTTTGCTGGTACGGGGGATCGGAGGGGAATCGCGGTGAACGATCACGTTCGGCTCCACTGCCTGCGCCACGCCGAGTCCGAGAACGTCGTCACCGGCACCGCGGGCGCGCAACCCAGCGCCGCACTGACGTCGCTGGTCGCGGCGCATCCCGGCGGGACGATCGCCGTGGTCGGGCACGTCGCCAGCCTGACCACCGGGCTCGGCGTGCTCTGCGGGCTGGGCGGGCGGGTCTGGGGGGCGCCGCTGCCGCACGCGGTGCCGTTCCTCGTCGAGTACGGCGCAGGTCCGGGGCCGGCCTGGCGGTGCCCCGACTGGCCGGGAGAATGACTGACGTGATCTATCTTGCGCAAGGGGGCCGGGTGGCGATCCGGTACATCTGCCTGGCGGACTTCGACGAGCTGTCGGTGCTGCACCAGGAGAGTGCCGAGATGCTGGCGAGGTGGATGCCGGGCCCGCCGATCGTCACGTACGAGGACTTCGAGGGGTACCTGTCCAGGTTCGACGGCCCGCTGCACGAGGGTTTCCTCATCTGCCGGGGCGACACCGGCGCGATCGTCGGCCGGGTCAACGTGAACAACATCATCCGCGGCACCCACCAGAGCGCCACCATCGGCTACTCCGCCTACGCCTCCACGACCGGCCGCGGCTACCTGACCGAGGGGCTGCGGCTGCTCGTCGGGTACGCCTTCGGCGAGATGGAGCTGCACCGGCTGGAGGCCAACATCCAGCCGTCGAACACGGCCAGCCTGAGCCTGATCGAGCGGGTCGGCTTCAAGCGGGAGGGCTACTCGCCCAGGTTCCAGTTCATCGACGGGGCGTGGCGGGACCACGAGCGCTGGGCCATCACGACGGAGATGACGGAAATGACGAATATGGCCACGTGAGCCGAGGCGACGACGTTGAGCGAGGTGACCAGGCGCGGGGCGATCAGGCGCGGGGCCATCAGGCGCGGGGCGATCAGGTGCGGGGCGATCAGGTGCGGGGTGACCAGATGAGAGAGGTGATCCTCCGGGAGTCGGCGCGCGTGCTGCTGATCGACGGCGCCGATCGGCTGCTGCTCTACCGGGGCCGGCTGTTGCAGGTGGAGGATCCGCCGTACGCGTGGTTCACGCCGGGCGGGGGCCTCGATCCCGGGGAGAGCGCGCGGCAGGCCGCCGCCAGGGAGCTGCGGGAGGAACTGGGACACGTCGTCTCCCCCGACGCGCTCGGGCCGATGGTGGCGACCAGCGAGGGCCCGTGGACCACCGGCGGCCGGCGGTTCTTCTCCCGCGACTCCTTCTTCGCCCTCCGCGTGGACGGGCTGCAGGTGGACACCTCGGGCATGGACCAGGAGGAACGGGAGTCGACCGACCGCTTCCACTGGTGGACCCTGGGCGACCTGTCCGGGCCGGCTCCCGGCGGCGAGCAGGTCGTGCCGGCGGGTCTGGGCCCGCTGGTACGCCGCATCGTCGCCGGCGACCCGCCCACCACACCGATCACCCTGCCGTGGCACCTCCTGAACGACGATCACGCCTGACAGTGCATGGCCAGCACGTGGCCAGGCCGGACGACGCATACCTCAGGACGCACCCAGGCCCGGCGGCGACCCGCCCGCCACGACGGCCATCCGGCCATGGCACCTGCTGAAGGACGGCTAGGCCCGGCCGCGACCGGCTGGGCCGGGTGAGGGCGGAGTCAGTGGCGGATGGTCCAGACGGTGCCTCGGGTGATGGTTTCCTTGAAGGCGGCGGAGGTGGCGCCCGTCATGATGGCGTCCACCGGGCTGTCGTCCGCTCGGGTGAACTGGGTGACGCCGTCGTGGCGGCCCAGGCTGATGTTCTGCCAGACGTAGCGGAATCTGGCCGGGCGTGGTTCGCGGCCGGTCAGCAGGTCGGCGACCGCCCGGCCCGTGCAGACGCCCATGGGCAGTCCCGTCTGGCAGGCCATCCTGGTCGCGTACCCGGCGGCGGCCGCGTCGCCGATGCCGAAGACGTCCGGGTGCGAGACCGACCGCAGGGTGCGGTCCACCAGCATGCGGCCGTGCTCGTCCGTGGTCAGGCCGGCGGCGGAGGCCAGGCCGGGGACTCGGAAGCCGGCCGCCCACACCACGGTCCCCGCGCGTAGTTCGTCCCCGTCCGCCAGCAGCACGCTTGCGGGCCCGACGCCGGTGACCCGCGTGTGCTCGCGTACGGAGACGCCCATGCGGGCCAGGGCCCGGTGCACGTGGCGGCGACCCCGGGCGGACAGCCCGGGCCCGACCAGGCCGGCGGACAGCAGCTCGGCGCGCAGGCCCGCGGCGGCGAACTCCGCCGCCGCCTCGATGCCGGTCAGGCCGCCGCCGACCACGGTCACCGGACCCTTCTCCGAGGCGAGGCGGGCCCGCAGCAGCGCCGCCTCGTCGCCGGTGGCCAGCGGGTACGCGTGCTCACGCGCCCCCGGCACGGCTGCCACGTCCGAGCCGCTGCCGAGGGCGTAGACCAGCAGGTCGTAGCCCACCGTGTACGGCGGCGCGTCCAGGCCGACCGTCCTGGCCACCGGATCGATCCCGACGACCCTGGCCACCACCAGCTCGATCCCGGTGCCCGAAAGCAGCCCGGCCAGCGGCAGATCGGGCAGCCGCTGCCCGGCCGCGAGCTGGTGCAGGCGTACCCGCTCGACGAACCGGTCCGTCGCGTTGACCAGCGTCACCCGCGCTCCGGTGCGGCGCAGCCGGCGGGCGGCGCGCTTGGCCGCCGCCAGCCCCGCGTAGCCGGCGCCCAGCACCACGATGCGGTCCTTCATGGTTCCTCCCGTGTCGAAGTCCCCACTTGAACCGAGCACGCGGGCCGTCCGTGACAGCCCCAGCCCATGACGTGGGTCACATGAGCTGGGCGGCGGCGTAGGCGAGCTTGGCCGGGTTCACGATCGTGCGGACGGCGGTGACGCGGCCGTCCGCGATCTCCACGGCCACGATCGCGAGCAGCCCGCCGGGCTCGCGGATGAGCACCGCCGGCTCGCCGTTGATCTCCGCGAAGGCGGACGTCACGTAGCCGGCCTCCGGGCGCCTGCTGAGCCCGCTCAGGTAACGGGCCACCCTCGCCCGGCCGCGCACGGGCCGGCGCGCGGCGGTGTCGCCGCCTCCGTCCGCCCAGGCCACCACGTCGTCGGCGAGCATCCGTTCCAGGGCCTCGACGTCGCCGTTCACGGTCGCGGCGAAGAAGCTCCTGACGATCCGCAGATGCTGCTCGCGGTCGCCGTCGAAGCGTTTGCGCGGCTGCCCGACGTGCGCGCGGGCGCGCCGGTGCAGCTGGCGTGAGTGCGCCTCCTCGATGCCGAGGATCCCGGCGACCTCCGCGTGCCCGTACCCGAACGCCTCCCGCAGCACGAACACCGCCCGTTCCATCGGGTTGAGCCGTTCCAGCAGGACGAGCAGGCCCATGGACACGGACTCGCGCTGCTCGACCGTCTCCAGCGGGCCGAGGGCGCCGTCGCCGGTGTAGACGGGCTCGGGCAGCCAGGGGCCCGCGTAGCTCTCGCGCCGTACGCGGGCCGAGGCGAGCCGGGTGAGACAGAGGTTGGTGACGACCCTGGCCAGCCAGGCGGCCGGCACCTCGACCGGCCCCGCGTTCCGCCAGCGCAGGTAGGTCTCCTGAACCATGTCCTCGGCCTCGGCGGCCGACCCGAGCAGCCGGTAGGCCAGCGCGAAGAGCCGCGCCCGCTGCGCCTCGAACTCCCGGACCTCGCCCTCCCGCGCCTCGAACCCCCGCGCCCCGGCCTGCCCGTCCGCCTCCATCCGTCCGATGCTAGGCGGGGGTCTGCCGGGGCAGCCCTCCGGGTTCAGGGGAGTTGGCCCGGTTTGTCGACGACTCCGGTGGTGAGTTCGGCGGTCGCGTAGAACGTGCCCTTGGCGGCGACCAGAGAGCCGTGGATGACGTCGTCCTCCAGGTTCTCCACCCGCAGGCCGAGGTACTGGAAGGTCTCGGGGTCGAGCACGGTGTACGACCGTTCGACGAGCCGGCCGTCGGCGCGGCGCTGACCGGGGTCGTAGGCCAGGCCGAGGCCCGGGCGCCCCATCGCGTCCGGCACGCCCTGGTCGATCCGCACGCCGGGGATCCTGGCCAGCGCCCGGAAGATGGCCGCGGCCAGCTCGGGAGTCACGGCGGCCGGCTGCCCGAGGTAGAGCGTGAGCACCCGGAACGCCCGCGCGTCCGGCGGCTCCTGCCCGGCCTCCCGCACGGGCTTGGTCCGCCAGTGGGCGTCGCCCTTGACGTGGGCCAGCAGCTTGACCGGATCGGTGGGCAGGGCCGCCAGCTTCGCCGCGTACTGCTTGGGCGACAGGTCGTCGTCGTCCGGATCCGGCTCGACCGTGCGCAGGTCGAGCGGGCCGTGGTTGTGCCGGGTGGCCTGCTGCCCGCCGTCGTAGCGGGTCCAGTACTCCTGCGTGTCGCGCTCGGTGGCGCCGGGCTGCCTGACCACGGCCTGCCGGTACAGCCACTGGTCGTCCCTCGGCGTGGCGGCCGGCTCGCGCCGCTCGGCCACCGAGGCGGCCCGCAGCAGCACGACGCGCGGCTCGCCGATCGGCGTCGTCGTCACCTGTGTGGTGGCGATCCGCGGCGCGGGCGGCTGGTCGACCCGGTTGAGCACCACGATCCCCGCGGCGGCGGCCGTGGCGAGCACCAGCGCGGACGGCGCCAGCCACGACCCGCGCGCTCTCCTGGGGGCGCGGCGCCGATCGAGGGATCGGGCGCGCAGCGCGTCCAGGCGCTCGCCGGCCGGCTCAGGGGCGTCGGCGCGCAGTCTCTTCAGCAGCTTCAGGTCATCGTCCACGGCCGGGCTCCTCCTCCGTCACGACGGCGCTCGGGTCGACGCCGCCCAGCGCCGCCCTGGTCTTCTTCCTGGCTCGGTGCAGGCGTGAACGTACGGTGCCGACCGGGATCCCCAGCGCGCCGGCCACCTCCTCGTAGCTGAAGTCGGCCCAGGCGACCATCAGCAGCACCTCGCGGTCCCGCGGCGACAGCGCGGCCAGCGCGCTCGCCAGCTCCCGCTGCGCGGCACCCGCCGACACCCGCGCCTCCACCCGGTCGGCGTAGCTCTCGGCGACCTCGTCCACACCGGTCCTGGCCAGCGCGCGGTACGCCCTGACCTCGGCCCGCCGGTGCTTGCCGACGATGTTGGCGGCGATGCCGTACAGCCAGGGGCGGGCGTCGCGGTGGGCGGTGTCGTAGTGCGCGAGCCGGCGGAACGCGGCCAGGAACGTCTCCGCCACCACGTCGTCGGCCAAGGAGTCGCCCAGCCGCCGCGTCACGTACTGGTGCAGGGCGGGGGCGTGCCGGTCGAACAACGTCGAGAAGAACCCGGGATCGCTCCTGGCACGCCTGATCACCTCCGCGTCGCTCAGCTCTGTGTCCGGCGTCAAGCTCGAACTCCGTTCCTCGGTTCCTGTCACCTTCCTTCACCCGGAGCGGGCGACAGGGTTCACGCGGGACGGGATCAGTCCGCGGGCAGGAGCGTACCGAGGGGGCCGAGGTCGAGGTTGAGGTCCTGCGGGGTGAGCTCGAAGCGGGCGCAGAGGTCGGTCATCGCCTCTTCCAGGCGCATCAGGGTGACGCCGAGCACCTCGATCTGCTCGTCCGTCAGGCTGCCCTGCTCCATGCGGCGGACGCACTGGCGCTCCACGAGCTGGCGTATCAGCTCGACCAGGGTGAGGACGAGGCGGCTCAGGTCGCGCTCGACCGTCTCAGGGTCGGCGGCGACGCGCCAGCGGGGCGTCTCCACGGCCGCTCACCAGCTCCCTTCGAGCTCGTCCACGGACGCGATCAGGGCGCGCAGCGAGATGTGGACGAGGTCGATGTCGGCGATGGACAGCACCAGGTCGCCGGTCACCACGACGCCGCCGGCCAGCAGCCGGTCCAGCAGGTCCACGAGCGCCACGCGCTCCGGCGGCAGCCGCTCCTCCGCCACCACGTCCCGTCTCACGTCGCCTCCCCGCACGCCGCCGTCATGACCGCCCGTCTCACGTCCGCACCCTTACCCGTCTCACGTCCCGGTCCTGGCCCGTCTCATGTCGCCTCCATGACCGTGAACGAGTACGGCGCCCACGGTCCGGTCATCCTGAGCTCCACGCCGTCCCCGCCAGATGTGGCGACCAGGTCGGCGAACTCGGCGTCGCGCTCCTCGTCCACCAGGTACG
The DNA here is from genome assembly GCF_035917475.1 of Nonomuraea fuscirosea. Classification (NCBI taxonomy): domain Bacteria; kingdom Bacillati; phylum Actinomycetota; class Actinomycetes; order Streptosporangiales; family Streptosporangiaceae; genus Nonomuraea; species Nonomuraea fuscirosea. Next base: position 9,023,438 of record NZ_CP109074.1, read on the forward strand.
CGCCGTTCAGCAGCATCGGGTCGTCCCGGCCGGACAGGCGCGGGTCCTGGGCGCGGTGGCGCAGCCCGGCGGCGGCGACGGCGGCCAGCGCGCGGTGGATGTGGTCGGCCCGCTGGAGCGCCTGCCTGCGCGCCTGCTCCCGCCCGCGCAGGCTGGTCCGGCGGCGCTGCAGGTACGCGGTGCCGGGCCGACCCGCGTGCGCCTCGGCGCTCTGCTGCGGGTGCTCCTGCTCGGCGGGCTGGACGGCGTACGCCTTGACGCCCCACTCCCTGCGGCCGGTGACGTGCTCCAGCAGGCGCAGGAAGTCGTTCTCGCGCCGTTCCAGCAGGTCGGCGACCTGGGCGTCGTCCGCGTACACGGTGACGAGCCGGACCGGCGCGGTCGTCGTGAGCGCCGCCACGGTGTCGACCACGAGGTGGTGGGCCCGGGCGGTCTCCGCCAGCCAGTCCATGTCCTCCAGCGACCGGCGCAGCGGCTCCTCCCCGAACCGCTCCAGCGGCACCGTGCTCACGTAGGCCACCAGGCCGGCGTGGGCGATCGTGCGCACGGGGGCGCCCGCCACGCCGGCCGGAGCGGGCAGCGGGTCGCGGGCCACCGCGTAGAGATAGGTCCCCTCGCCCTCACCTGCCGCGAAGCCCTCTCCCTCCGCGAAGCCCCCGCCTACCGCGAAGCCCTCGCCCCCGCCCCCGCCCGCGCCCGCGCCCGCGCCCGAGCCCGAGCCCGCGTCAGTCATCGAGGTCTCCCGGGCGTTCGAGTGCGGCCACGCGGCGGCGCAGGCGGCGGTTCTCCTCCACCAGCTGACGGTCCCGCCCCGACAGGAACGGGTCGTGCTTCCACCAGTCGATGCCCAGCTCCTTGGCGGTGTCCACGGAGGCGATCAGCAGCCGCAGCTTGATCGTGAGCAGCTCGATGTCGAGCAGGTTCACCCGGATGTCCCCGGCGATCACGACTCCCCGGTCGAGCACCCGCTCCAGGATGTCGCCGAGGTTGGCGGGCTCACGGCCGCCGCCTGACCCCAACGAGCCGTACGCGGGCCGGGCCACGGCGCCGGACGACGATGCTCTGTCCATGTCAGTACGCCTCGCTGTACTCGGCGTTGGACCGCTTGTATCTCCGGATCCTGCGATAGGACAACAGGCTGCCCTCCTTGTCGATCTGCACCTGGTAGAGGGCGAGGATGTCGCCCGATGAGGGGATCCGGCGATCCTCGACCACCTCGACGTCGATCACCCAGCCGCCGTCGGCGGGCGCGACCGAGGTGACGCCCTCGACGTGTTTCGTGGTCAGCTCGGCGATCTGGCGCTGGCCGACGCCGCCCGCCGTCACGGCGGTCAGCTCACCCCCGGACCGCCCCCGTTCCGGCTCCGGCGATCGTTCGGACGGCTGCTCAGGCGGTCGCCCAGACGGCCGGCCAGGTGACTGCTCGGACGGCCGACCGGGTGGCTGCTCGGACGGCTGGTCCTGCGACCGGGACGGGGCGTCGGTGCGGAACCGGCGGCGTACGCGCGGCTGCTCCGCGGCGGGACGCCTGATCGTCATCGCTTCACCTCCGGGTCGCCATGCGCAGCACCTGCTCGACCGCCTGGCGCTCGTCCTCCTCGGAGATCTCGCCGGCGGCGCGCATCGCCTCGATCTCCTCCAGCTTCCTGCGCACGGTCGCGGGGTTGCGCGTCTCCCGTTCGACCTGCTCCTGAATGAGCTCCGCGAGCCGGATCAGCCCCCGGACCGGCAGTGTCAGCGGCCAGGTGAAGATGCCGCTTATCAGGCCCATCGCTCATGCTCCTCACGCCTGCGCGACGACGAAGTCGTAGGGCGCCATCGGGCCGAGCAGCCGCAGGGTGACCCGGCCCTCCCAGCGCTGGCCGAATTCCCGCAGCGCCTGCTCCAGTCGTTCCTGCTCGTCGGTCCTGCTCAGCAGGGCCAGGTGCACGGCGTCCTGTTCGTGCGAGGGGTCGCGGATGACCGCCTGGGTGAACAGGCCGGTCAGGGCGTCGGCGAGCAGGTTGGTGTCCATCTCGCGCTTGGCCTCGATCGAGGCGTTGATGATCTCGCCGAGCCTGATCCGCTCGTTCCTGGTCGCGTCCTCCGGCTTGCCGCGGATGGCCTCGCGCAGCGCCTGCGCCTCCGGGCTCTCGGCGAGGATCTCGGTCAGCACGGTCCCCTCGTCGTAGCGGCCCTTGACGACGTACTCGGCGTGACCCTCGACCTCGTTGAGCGCGCCGAGGAAGTCGTCGTGGTGCGGCCCGAGCAGCTCCTCCTCGACGGCGTCGACGCTGGCCAGGACGGCGCCGAAGCGGAACGGCAACACGGGGCCCTTGGCGGCCAGCGCGTCCAGCAGCCTCTCGTGCGCGTAGAAGTCGTCGGGCCGGCCGAGCGGCTCGTCCAGCCGGACGTCGCTGACCAAAGCCGCGATCTCGCCGTGCTGGATCAGCCTGACCTCGCCCGCGGGGTCGCCCAGTCCGCGCTGGCCGGAGGGCAGTTTCGCGTTCGCGCGGACGATGCCGTACACGTACGAGCCGAGGGTCTGGCTCTGGGCGGCGGCCTGGTCGGGCGCGGAGGCTCCGGAGACCTTCGTCGGACGTCCCATGGCGCTCAGCCTTCCTCTCGCTTGGGCCGGAACTTCCTCTTCGGCGGGCCCTGGTGTGCGCGGTCCACCTCGACCTCGGTCTCGGACTCGGCCGCCTCGGCCGCGGGATCGCGCTGCTTGCCGGTGAGCTCGCCGAGCGAGTCGCCGGCCTCCTCCACGACGCCCTGGATCATGTCCTTGGCCTTGTCCTGGCTCGGCACGCCCTTGGCGTCCGCGATGACGTCGGGCAGGCCCTTCTCGCTCTTGGTCATGTCGAGCCGGTTGGCGGCCTCGGCGAAGCGCAGGTAGGTGTCGACGCTGGCCACGACGACGCGGGCGTCGATGGTCAGGATCTCGATGCCGACGAGCGACACCCTGACGTAGGCGTCGATCACGAGGCCCTTGTCGAGGATCGTGTCGATCACGTCGGCGAGGCCTGACGGTCCGCCGCCGCCCCCCGCGCCGGCTGACGCCGGTTGCACAGACGTACTCATAGGAATCTCCCCCTCGCCTCCGCCAGCCTGCCCGTGAAATACGACAGGGAACCACAAACCAGGCAGATTTGACGTACGCTGCGCGTACAGACGATTACCTTCCGTACTTTTGAGGCGAAGGGGTGTTTGCCGCAGCGGGCCCTGGACGGGTCAGGTGCTGGCGCGGACGGCGAGCAGCGGCGTCAGCAGGGTCGACTCGGGCACCGCACGGCCCTCCAGCTTGTCCATGACCAGGCGGACCGCCTCCCTGCCCACCTCCTCCGCCGGGATCAGCACCGAGGTGAGCGGCGGACCGGCCCGTTCGGCGACGTCGTCGGGACAGATCGCCACCACGGCCACGTCGTGCGGCACCCGCCGGTCGAGCTGGCGCAGCGCCGCCAGCACGTGGCTCACCGCCGCCTCGTTGTGCACGACGAGACCGGACAGGCCGGGACGGTCGAGGAGCAGGTCGCGGACGGTCTCGTACACCTCGTCGAACGTCTCCTCGCAGGGCAGCGTCACGCCCTTGAGCCCGTGGGCGTCCAGCGCCCGCGCGAAGCCCTCGCGCGTCCGGGTGGCGAAGCCGGTGCCCCGGTCGTAGACCACCGACGGCGCCCCGAGCAGCGCGATCTCCTCGTGCCCGCGCTCGGCCAGGTGCTCCACGCAGCGCGCCCCCGCCGCGGCGAAGTCGAGGTCCACGCAGGTGAGCCCGGCCGGCTCGGCGGGGAAGCCGATGAGCACGCTCGGCTCGGTCAGCTCGCGCAGCAGCGGCACCCGACGGTCGTCCAGCTCCACGTCCATGAGCACCAGGGCGTCCACCAGCGCGCTGGCCGCCACCCGCCGGATGCCCTCCGGCCCCTCGTCGGCGGTCAGCAGCAGCACGTCGTGGTCGAACCGGCGCGCGGCCGTCACGACGGCGCTGGCGAAGCGCATCAGCACGGGCACGTGCATGCCCGCGCGCAGCGGCAGCACCAGCGCGATCACGTTGGAGCGCTTGCTGGCCAGCGCGCGGGCGCCGGCGTTGGGGTGGTAGCCGAGCGTGCTGATGCTGTCGAGCACCCGCCGCCTGGTGTCGGCCGAGATCGTCCGCTTGCCGCTGAGCACGTACGACACCGTGCTGACGGCCACCCCCGCGTGCTTGGCGACCTGCGCGATCGTCACCGTGCGGCCGCTCAAGCCCCGGCTCCGAAGTCGATCCCGGCCAGCGTCACGCCCTCGTTCTCGAAGACCACGTAGAGATCCTGCACCCCGCCGGCGTCTTCGAGCCAGGCCTCGACGGAGTGGTAACCGTACCGGGCGGTCCTGGGCACCGGGAACGTGGCCAGCGGCGGCCCGTAGAGGGGATCGCCGCGGCGCAGGGTGATCACGCCGCCCTCGGTGCTGCCCGCCCGCGCCACGCAGCGCGTCCGGCCGGTCAGGTCCACCTGCCGGAACAGGATCCAGGCGCCCTCGGCGTCCGAGCGCACGGCGTCGCCGTCCACCCTGGTCTCGTCCACGAAGGTGATCGCGTCGTACTCGTCGTGGCAGGACGCGCGCAGCGGCCCCCGCTGCGGCGGGACGCTCTCGCCCGCGACCTCGAAGCGGGCGCTCAGGCGCAGGTCGGTGGCGCTGCGGCCGACCATGAGCTGGTGCGGCGCGTGCTCCACGACGAACCTGCTCCTGGTGACGTCCCAGAAGGCCAGCTCGGCGACGGGCAGCCGGAGCGTCACCGTACGGCTCTCGCCCGGCTCAAGGCGCACCTTCTCGAACCCGCGCAGGCGGCGCAGCGGCTGCTTGACGCGGGAGCGCTGCTGGTGGGTGTAGAACTGCACGACCTCGACGCCGGCGCGCGGGCCCGTGTTCGTCACCGTGGCCTCGGCCTCCAGGACGTCCTCCGCCAGGCGGACGCGCAGGCCGGCGTAGTCGAAGGTGGTGTAGCTCAGGCCGTGGCCGAACGGGTGCAGGGGAACGCCGCGGAAGTACTGGTAGGTGGCGTCGGAGGCGATGATGTCGTAGTCGAGCAGGTCGGGCAGCTCCCGCTCCGAGCGGTACCAGGTCTGGGTCAGGCGGCCCTCCGGGTCGGCGTCGCCGAACAGCACCTCGGCCAGGGCGTGGCCGTACTCCTGGCCGCCGTGCGCCGACCACAGCACCGCGGGCAGGTCGCGCGCGGTCCAGGTGAGCGGGTAGCCGCTGGTGAGGACCAGCACGGTACGCGGGTTCGCCGCGCGCACGGCCCGCACCACGGCGTCCTGGGCGGGCGCCAGGGCCAGCGTCATGCGGTCCTCGGTCTCGCGCCCGTTGACCAGCGGATGATCGCCGGCCACCACGACCGCGACGTCCGCCTGACCGGCCAGCCCGGCGGCCTCTTCCGTGCCGCTCCTGACCACGTCCATGGCCAGCCAGACGGCCTGGTCGGCGTCGTCCACCAGGCACAGCACGCCGTCGTCCGCGGCGCCGACGTAACAGCCGGTCGAGATGTGGCGCAGGGCGAGCGTGCCGCGCGGGCGCTCCTCCATCCGGAACGTCTGGCGCACCTCCCACCCGTTCGGGCCCGGCTGGTCGTTCACCAGCGTCACGCCGTCCACGGACACGAACCGGCCGGTGGTGACCGAGCGCAGCGCGTACGCGCCCCCGCCCCAGTCGAACAGGTCGAACAGCCCGGCCCGCTCGCCCACGCCGAGCGGCCCGCCGGCCGGGTCGGCGGCGATGGGGCCGGACTCGGCGGTCAGCGTCACCCGGTCCACGGCCTCGCAGAACACGGTCTCGCACCGCTCGGCCAGCCCGGCGCGAGCGGTGACGGCGTAGGGCAGGGTGCCGCTGTACCAGTCCTCCATGAGCGCGTCGCCGAGCTGGCCGATCACGGCGATCCTGGTCACGTCGCGCAGCGGCAGCAGCCCGTCGTTCGCCAGCAGCACGAACGAGCGCCGCGCCGCCTCCCTGGCCAGCGCCTGGTGCTCGGGGCAGTTGACCACGTTGTCGTTGACGTCGTCGTACGGCGTCGCCGGGTCGAACTCGCCCAGCCGGAACCGGATCGACAGCGCGTGCCGCACGGCGGCGTCCACGTCCGCCTCGGCCAGCAGCCCCTGGGCCAGGGCCGCGCGCAGGTGGCCGAGCGTGGCCTCGGCGCGGTCGTCGTCCTGGGTGAAGCTGTCGAGCCCGGCCTTGACCGCGTGCGCGTACGCCTCGGGCAGCGTGTCGTGGTAAGCCTGCGGCGCGATGAGGTTGCCCGGCGCGTACGCGTCGCTGACCACCAGCAGGTCGTCCGGCGCCCAGGCTCGCAGCACCTGCCGGATCAGCGGGCTGAGGTGCGCGGGCCGCCCGTTGACCAGGTTGTACGACGGCATCACGGCCACCGCCACACCCTCCTCGATGGGCGCGCGGAAGGCGGGCAGCTCGTACTCGTGCAGCACCCGCGGCGGCAGGTTGCTGGAGGTCGTGCACCGGTCGGTCTCGTTGTTGTAGCCGAGGAAGTGCTTGAGCGTGGGGGCCGTCCTGAGGATTCCGGGAGCGCTCCCACGATGCCTGTCGAGCCCGCAGAGCCCGCGGGCGTACGCGGCGGCCAGCACGGAGGTCAGCCACGGATCCTCGGAGTAGCCCTCCTCGTTCCGCCCCCACCGGGGGTCGCGCAGCGGGTTGACCACGGGCGCCCACACGTTGAGCCCGGCGCCCGCGGGGTCCTTGTGGTGGAAGGCGAGCACCTCGTCCCCCGTCGCCTCGCCGACCCGGCGGACCAGGTCGCGGTCCCAGGTGGAGGCCAGGCCGACGGCCTGCGGGAACACGGTGGCGGGGCCCAGCCAGGCCAGGCCGTGCAGCGCCTCGGTGCCCGTGCGGAACGCGCCGATGCCCAGCCGCTCCACCGGCGCCTGGTACTGGTGCAGCAGGCCCACCTTCTCCTCAAGGGTCAGCCTGCGCAGGACGTCGTCGATCCGGTCGGAAAGGGGTACCGCCGGGTCACGGAAGGGGGGTTGTTGCATGATCATCCCTCTGAGAGTGTCGAAGCGCTTCGACGACCGGCCTGGGGAAGTTACGCGGGCATTTCGGTGGGTTGACTGAAGGGTGCACGCAGCCGTGACCAAGGTCAAGGGATTCGCGACAATCCCCCGGGCAATCTTCCCGAATCGACGGAGTCGAGCACGCGGGCCGCGCCCCCGAGCGCCGCCGCGTCGTGCCCCAGCGTCGAGGCCACGACCTGGCACCCGCCGGCCTCCTCGGCGATGACCCGGCCGGCCAGCTCGTCGCGGACGGCGGGCAGCAGCCACGGCGCCAGCGGCACGTAGTAGCCGCCGAGAATCACCACCTCGGGGTTGAGCAGGCTGGCCAGCAGAGACACGCCCTGGCCCAGATGGCGGCCGACGGAGTCGAGCGTGGCCAGGGTGCCGGCGTCGCCCGCGCGGGCCAGGCGCACGACCTCCTCGATCTCGACCTGGGTCTCGGCCGGCGACAGGTCCCTGCGCAGCACGGCGGCGATCCCGGCCATGGCCTCCAGGCAGCCGCGCCGGCCGCAGTGGCAGCGGGGGCCTTCGGGGTCGAGCTGGACGTGGCCGATCTCGCCGCTGAAGCCGCGCCCGCCCTTGCGCAGCCGCCCGTCGAGGATGACGCCCGCGCCGACGCCGAGCTCGCCGGTGAGGTAGACCAGGTCGGAGGCGCCGGCGTGGGCGCCGAAGCGCTGCTCGGCCAGGGCCGCGAGGTTGGCGTCGTTGTCGACCTGGATGGGGAAGCCGGGGTCGCGCAGCGCCTTGGCCAGGTCGCCGCCGAGGTCGGCGTCGCGCCAGCCGAGGCCGGGCGCGATGCGTACGGTGCCCTGCACGTCGACCAGCCCGGGAACGGCCACGGCCAGGCCGAGCACCTGGCGCTCCTCCTTGGCCATGCGCCCGACCACGCGCCTGACGACCGCCCCGACGGCCGCCACGCCCTGGTTGACCGAGTCGCCGGCCGAGAACGAGCGCCGCCAGGTCAGCAGCCGCTCGCCGGCCAGGTCGACGGCCACGGCCGACACGGTGTCGACGTTGATCTCGACGCCGATGGCCGCGTAGGGCGAGCCGTCGAGGACGAGCATCGTGGCCGGCCGGCCGACGCGGTTCTCCGTCAGGCCGGTCTCGCGGACGAGCCGGCGATCGATGAGGTCCGCGACCAGGCTCGACACCGTCGCCTTGTTCAGCCCGGTGGAGGCCGCGATGTCGGCGCGCGAGCAGGGCGCGTGCTCGCGGACGAAGCGCAGCACGACCGCGAGGTTGGTGGCCCGTACGTCGGCGAAGTCGGCCGGCTGAGGCCCGGTCGTAGAAGTGATCAAATCAGCCCCGTTCCCGCCAGGAGGTGACCCCAGCATGCCGCATCGCCGGCTCCCTTCACCAACCTGTGACCATCGTGCTCACTTGTGGGTGCGGTCCCAGTCTACTAATTTGTTTGGTCGGAATACCAACTAATTTAGAGCGGCCATCCCGACAGGGACAGGGGCAGAGCCATGCAGAACTCAACAACCCGACGGGGCTTTCTCGGCCTGGTAGGCGCGAGCGTCCTCGTGGCGGGCTGCGCCGAGAAGAAGGAAGTGTCGAAGGGCACGGCCGTGGCGGCCGACAAGCTCAAGAGCCTGGTGCCCACGAGGACGCCGTTCGAGATCCCCGGGCTCAAGCCGGACCTGCCGGGCAGCGAGTTCGTCCAGCCCGGCTTCCTGACCCGCCCCGCCGAGATGGTGCGGGCCGTCACCACCAAGCCGCTCACCAGCGGCAAGGAGGTGACCGCGATGACGCCGCTGTGGGGCACGGTGCCGCCGGGACTCGGCAACAACTCCTACTACGACACCGTCAACGAGCGGCTCGGCGGCACGGTCCGCTTCAACATCTCCGACGGCAACACCTACGGGCAGAAGCTCAGCACCGTCCTGGCCAGCGGCGACGTGCCGGAGATGGTGATGATCCCCGAGTGGGAGCTGATCAAGATCGGCCACTTCACCGAGGCCGCCAACAAGCTCTTCGCCGACCTGTCCCCCTATCTGGCCGGGGACAAGGCCAAGGAGTTCCCGCTGCTGGCCAACTACGACACCGCCGCCTGGCAGTACGGCGTCTTCGGCGGCGTGCTCCAGGGCATCCCGTGGCAGAACGACCCGTTCCCCTTCGCCACGTTCGTCCGCGACGACATCCTGCGCGAGCTCGGCCTGGAGCACCCCAAGAGCGCGGACGACCTCGTCACGCTCGGCAAGGAGCTCACCGACCCCAGGAAGAAGCGCTGGGCCTACGGCGGCGGCATGGACCAGGAGCTCCAGCGGGCCTTCGGCGCGCCGCGCGAGTGGCGCAAGAAGAGCGACGGCACGCTCGAGTACAAGTACGAGACCCCCGAGTGGGCCGCCGCCATCGAGTTCGCGACCAAGCTCTTCGAGGCCGGCTACATCCATCCGGACGTGGTGGCCAACAAGGACGCCGACAACAAGGCCATCTTCGGCAACGGCGAGATGATCGTCTACCGGGACGGCCTCGGCTCCTGGCACGAGAACATGGGCCGCTTCGGGGCCGACAACCCCGGCTTCAGGCAGATGATCGTCGATCCCTATCCGGCGCACGCGGGCGGCAAGCCGATCATGTGGCGCAACGAGCCCGCCAGCATGTTCGTCTTCATCAAGAAGGGGCTCGGCGACGCCCGCACCCGCGAGCTGCTCGCCCTGTCGAACTGGGCGTCGGGGCCGTTCGGCACCCAGGAGTACGAGCTGGTCACCAACGGCGTCGAGGGCAAGCACTACACGGTCGAGGGCGGCAAGGTGAAGCAGACCGCGCTCGGGCGCAAGGAGGTCGCGCCCACGTACCTGTTCCTGTCGGGCCGCCCCAACGCCAACGCGATGAGCCAGTACGAGGGCCTGGTCCAGGGCCTGTGGGACTGGTCGACCAAGGCGGCGGCGATCCTGGAGGACGACCCGTTCGTCGGCATCCGGGTGGAACGCCCGTCCAAGATGGCCGGGCTGACGGTCCCGACCGAGGACAAGCTGCAGGAGATCTACCGCGGCAAGCGGCCCGTCTCCGAGTGGCCCAAGATCCTCAAGGAGTGGCAGGACGGCGGCGGCAACGAGGCGCGCGAGTTCTACATGAAGGTCGCCCGCGACAACGGGCGGCTGTGAGCCCCCGTGACGTACGCGACGACGCCGCAGCACGTCTCCAGGACGGCGCCGCCATGGGCACGGTGACGACCCGGCCGCCCGCCAGAAGCGGCACGCGCCCCGCTCCCCCGCCGCCCAGGCCCACGTGGCGGGTCAAGCTGCGCAGGGACTGGCCGCTGCTGGTGATGAACCTGCCGATGCTGCTCGTGGTGCTCGCCTTCTGGTGGGTCCCCGCGCTCGGCAACGTGATCGCCTTCCAGGACTACAACCCGTACACCGACGGCATCCTCGGCAGCCCGGTCATCGGCTTCACGAACTTCGCGCTGCTCTTCGAGGACCCGCAGTTCCTGCGCGCGATCACCAACACCCTGTCGATCACCGCCTTCCAGCTCGTCTTCTACTTCCCGCTGCCGATCATGCTGGCGCTGCTGCTCAACAGCCTCGCCTCGGCGAAGCTGCGGGCGTTCGTGCAGGGCGTGGTCTACATGCCGTTCTTCTTCTCCTGGGTGCTGGTCGTGGCCATCTTCCAGCAGATGTTCGGCGGGGCGGGCCTGCTGGCGCAGATCCTGCGGGAGAACGGCCGCGAGGCCGTGGACTGGATGACGAACTCCGACACGTTCATCCTGCTGATCACCTCCCAGACCATCTGGAAGGACGCCGGCTGGGGCGCGATCATCTTCCTGGCCGCGCTCAGCACCATCGACCCCAACCTGTACGAGGCCGCCGCCGTGGACGGGGCCCGCCGCTGGCGGCGCATGTGGCACATCACGCTGCCCGGCCTGCGCCCGGTGATCGTGCTGCTGCTGATCCTGCGGCTGGGCGACGCGCTGAACGTCGGGTTCGAGCAGTTCATGCTGCAGCGCAGCGCCGTGGGCAGCGAGGCGTCCGAGGTGTTCGACACGTTCGTGTACTGGTCGGGGATCCGGACCGGCGACCTCGGCTACGGGGCCGCGGCCGGCCTGTTCAAGGGTCTGGTGGGGCTGCTGCTCATCGTGGCGGCCAACCGGGTGGCGCACGCGTTCGGCGAGCGAGGGGTGTATTCGAAATCATGACGGCACTGACGAGCAGGCCCCGCACCCGCCGGCCGGCCGGGCTGGCGCCCTGGGAGGAGCGTCCGTCGCCGGTCGGCCAAGTCGGCAAGGGCACGCTGGTGACCATCATCGTCGTGGCCGTGCTGGGCCCGCTCTACACGATCGTGCTGACCAGCCTGAGCTCCACCGCCACGGTGACCAGGGCGGGCGGGCTCGTGCTGGTGCCCGACGGGATCACGTTCGAGGCGTACCGGCAGATCTTCTCCGACACGGTGGTCAGCCACGCGGTCATGGTCAGCACCGGCGTGACCGTGGCCGGGACGCTGGTCAGCGCCGGGGTGAGCATCCTGGGCGCGTACTCGCTGTCGCGGCCCGGCTCGTTCCTGCACCGGCCGCTGCTGTTCTGCGTGCTGCTGATGTTCGTCTTCATCCCCGGCATCATCCCCGTGTACCTGATGGTGAGCGGGCTGGGGCTGAAGGACAGCTACTGGTCGCTGATCCTGCCGACGGCCGTGTCGGCGTTCAACGTGGTGGTGCTGCGCTCGTTCTTCATGAGCATCCCCGGGGAGATCCTGGACAGCGCGCGCATCGACGGGGCCGGGGAGTTCCGGATCCTGTTCCGGATCGTGCTGCCCATGTCGAAGGCGGTGACGGCCGTGGTGGCGATGTTCTACGCGGTCGGGTACTGGAACGCGTGGTTCAACGCGATGCTCTACATCGACGACACCAGGAAGTGGCCGCTCGCCCTGATCCTGCGGCAGTACGTGGTCGACTCCAACCCGCTGCCCGCGGCCACGGCCGGCGTGACCGGCGACGCCCCGCCGACCCTGGCGATCAAGATGGCCATCGTGGTGGTGGCGGTCATCCCGGCCCTGATCATCTATCCGTTCGTGCAGCGTCACTTCACCAAGGGCGTGATCGTGGGCGCCGTCAAGGGGTGAGCGCCGCGTCCGCCGGCTGTTCCGTACGAGAGCGGATCTGGACAGGATGAGCGCATGGATGACTGGATGCGGGACTTCGCCGAGTACGTCCGAGAGCTGTTACCCGATGAGCTCGTTCACCGCCCGGACCGTGGCCACGTCCAAGGGCACTGACCGCTCCCGCCGTCCGGGATCGGCCGCGCTCAGGAGTAGAAGTGCATCACGAGCGCCAGGCCGCCGAAGTGGACCAGCACCACGATCACCAGCAACGAGACGAACACGAACTTGGCCGGACCGTGCTCGAAGTGCTTGCCCTCCTTCAGCGGAGGGAGCTTGGCCTGGCGTTCGGCGATGCGTTCCTCGATCGGCTTGCGGTGAAACACGGGGACGTCCCTTCAGGGGCCGAAGGTTTGCGTACAGAATGTTTGTGGACTATTAGTTAGTACACAAAGTAATTTACCAGATGCCCCCGGAGGTGCCATCGCATGGAGCCTGTGACGGAGACGACAGATCTCCTCGCGCTGGACCGGCAGGTGTGCTTCGCCCTCAGCATCGCCTCCCGCAGCGTGATCGCGCTCTACCGGCCGCTGCTGCAGCCCATGGGCCTGACCCACCCGCAATACCTGGCGATGCTCGCGCTCTGGCAGCACGAGCCGCTCTCGGTCAAAGAGCTGGGCGAGCTGCTCCAGCTCGACCCCGGCACCATGTCCCCGCTGCTCAAACGCCTCCAGGCGCTCGGCTACGTCAACCGCGAGCGCAACAGCCACGACGAGCGCTCGCTCGTCGTGTCCCTCACCCCGGCCGGGCGCGAGCTGCGGGCGCAGGCCGAGAAGATCCCGCCGGCCATCGTCTCCCGCCTCGGCATGGACCTCGAAGAACTGCAGGACCTGCACGCCGCGCTGACCCGCCTGATCAAGGCGGCCCACAGCCCCGACGACAGGTGAGCGGGTACGGCGAGACGTCGCCATACCCGCCCTATGCCCGCGGGTCAGTCGAACAGTTCGTCGCCACTGGTGGCGACGAGCGCCCTTTCGATCCAGGTCTTCAGAGTTTCCTGGTCCGTGCAGGCGAGGATCCGACGCCGCGCTTCGAACGGGGCCTGGATGTTCCGCCCGTCCAGGATCATGAGGACAGCCTTGGCCTCACCCTTCGCCTCGCCGTATTCGACAAGCTCGCGGACGAAAGGGTGGACCATGGCGTCTTCGATGGTCACGTCCATGCCGATCTCCTTGCCGAATTGAGCGAGGTCGAACTTGGGTAGCAGCGCGAATACGAGTTGAGCATAACTCGGCCGGCCCTTCGGCCGCAGAGCCGCGGCCTCGAAGAAGGTACGGAGGACCTCGATGCCCTCCGGGGTCTCGGGGTCGCCGTACATGATGGTGGACAGCGCGGTGAGCTCGGCGTCGTCGCAGGCCTGTTCGATGTCGGTGACTCTAGGATATGGCGAGGCCCCGCGACGATCGGCCGCAACACCCAGTCCGGATGCCCCATGTCGATCGGCTCGGCGCAGTCCTCCGCGGTCTTGTCGTCCTGACAGAAGACCAGAAGCACCACCGGGCACTCCTCGATCGCCCGCAAGGTGCTCAGATAGACGGGCCAGGACCAGGTTTTCCTTTTGTCGTATCGTCGTTGGACTTCCAGCACCACCGCTCGCACCGGTTTGTCCTCTCGATCCAGGAGGACAACGGAGTCCGCCCGGTATTCGGTGGGCCGGCAGTTGGTGAAGTCGGAGGTGCCCAGCCGGGCCCGGTCGAAGGCCGGCACCGCAACGCCCACTTCGGCCAGCAAGGTTGTGACCAGGGACGGGCGGTTACGGACGAGTTCGATGAGGTACTCATGTTCTAATGTCGGCGACATGCCGAACAGATTACCGATTGAGATCGTTCAACTACTCAGAGTTGAACTTTTCTCCGCCTTGGTAGGTAGATGACCGCTTTTCGGAATCAGTAGAGGCGGCGCAGGTCCATCTGGAAGTTCTGCCGCCAGCTCTGCCCGCCGTCGACCGAGGTCTCGCCGATCTCGTGCCAGGCCGTGTCGGTGAACGTCAGCGTGTAGCGGGTGGTGAACGTGGGCGTCTGGAGGCTCCACTCGAACCGGTGGTCGCCGACGACCGGCTCGACGGTGGTGACGAAGCCCCGGGAGAACGCCTCCCAGCGGTACTTCCCCGTGACGTCGTTGTAGTTGATCACGGCGAGCGCGCTGTCCACGATCGTGCGCGGATCGGCCTTGTCCCGCCCCTGTCCCTCGACGGAGATGACCAGGTCACCCGCCTGGTAGCGGATCCACTCCGTCTGCAGGAACTCCTGGCGGGCGCCCGAGGGCAGGATGGTCCAGCCGGTTCCGGCCCAGGCGCCGATCATGAAGGAGAGCCTGCGCATCGCCTCGGCCTGGGATAAGGGCTCACCGGCGGAGGAGGCGGCCGAGGCGGGGGCCGAGGCGAGCAGCAGCAGGAGGCAGGCCAGCGGGATCAACAGGCGTGACTTCATCAGGACGTCTCCATGGTCGGGCGGACGGCTTCGGGCGGACATTTCGGGCGGAGGGCTTCGGTGGACGCTTCGGGCGGGCGGCTGCAAGCGGCGCTGTCGTGGACGTCGCCGCGGACGCTCATCCGCGATTGTCGCCGACGACGTAGTGGCGGGGTCCGATGCGTATGGCCAGATGCCGCGATGCGTAATTCGCGGCGATCCGATGCGTAATTACGGCCGTCCCGCTGGACCTCGGGCGCTGGGCGAGCCGATGCTGGAATCGAGGTCCGTTCTCTCTTCTAAGGAGCGCTCATGGGATTGAACCTCCGGCTGGTCGTCCCCCTGGTCTACGCGGCCGCGGTCGTCGTGGCCTTCCTGATCGGGCAAACGGTGGGCTCGGTGGTCGCCATCGTCGGGGCCATCCTCGTGGCAGCGTTCTTCGTCATCACCGCTCGTTCACGTCAGCGCCAGTAGCGCGCCCCAGGGGTCGTGCACGATCGTCGCGTGGTCGCGACCCGAGGCGATCGTGGCGCCCAGTTCGACGGCCCGCGCGGCCGTCGCCACGCGGTCGGCGGTGGCGAAGAACGTCAGCCAGCACGGGCTCATCCCCTCCGGCGGCGGCATGACCTCGGCCTCGTGCAGCTCGGGGTAGAAGGCCGCGTCGTACGTCCACAGCTCGTGGCCGCACCAGGTGCCCGGCTCGCCCACCAGCACGATCCCGGCCGGCCTGTGCCCCTCCCACAGGCCGAAGGGCGCCCCGCAGGCGTCCAGCGCGAACAGCAGCCGCCCGTCCCGGCCGGCGGGGACCGGGCCGAGGAGCACGCTCCCGCCTCTCTCCTTGACCTCCGCGGCCGCCGCCTGCGCGTCCGGCGTCGCCAGGTAGGTGTTCCACGAGGCCGGCAGCCCGGGGGGCACCCGCCCGAAGCCGCCCACCACCCGGCCGCCGAGCTCGATGAAGGCGTAACCGCCCTCCTCGCGGAACGTCCAGCCGAACAGCTCCCCGTAGAACGCCCGCGCGCCCACCGGATCCAGCGCCCCGTAGTCCACCCAGCACGGCGTGCCCGGCCGGTAGTGCTCATGAATCGGCATGCTGCACCTCCCTCGTCGCCGCCCGCAGGTGGCCGCCGATGACGGGCGCCACGACGGCGGGGCGTTCGATCATGCACAGGTGCCCGGCGTCGGGCACGGTGATCACGCCGCAACCGGGAACGGAGCCGCGCAGCAGCTCCGCGCTCGCCCGGAAGCCCGGCATGTCCTCCTCGCCCACCACGACCAGGGTGCGCGCCCGGATGCCACGCAGATCGTCCACCGTGTGGACGTGCTTGCTCAGGCCGTACATGGAGCCGTCACGCAGCTCGCGCCACGAGTGCCTGGCCACGATCGCGCGCAGCCTGGCGCGCAGCTCGGGATGGCGCTCGGTGCCGCGGAAGATGTCCGGCGGGGCCGCCATCCACACGTCGGCCAGCCGCTCGCCGTCCACGCCCATCCTGGCCAGCCCGGCCAGCGTGCGGTAACGCCCCGCGGTGCCCGGCTCGGCGGGGGCGCCGGCGATGGTCGGCGAGCCGACGACCAGCCCGCGCACGTCGCCGGGATGGTCGATGACCAGTTGCAGGGCGATCATGGAGCCGATCGACTCGGCCACCACCAGCGTGGCCCGCTCGGCGCGGGCCAGCTCCGCCAGCTCCGCCGCCAGCGCGGGCAGCGACGTGCCCGGCCGCAGCGGCCGCGACCGGCCGTGGCCCGGCAGGTCCACGCCGACGTGCCGCCAGCCGGGCAGCAGCCCCCACAGCGGCTCCCAGACCGAGGAGTCCATCGTGTAGCCGTGGATCCACAGCACCGCGGGGCCGTCCCCGTGCGTCCGCACATGCAGGCTCACGACGTCACCCCCGCCGGGGCGAAACCGGCGCAGAAGCGGCGGAAGGCGATCACGGACGTGTCGGCCGCGTCGTAGCGCTGCGGCGCGCGCACGTCCAGGTGGTCCCAGACCACCCGGTCCTGGTCGAAGGCGTAGCGGGCGCCGTGCACGAGCGCGGGCAGCGACTCCTTCTGATCCGGCCGGACGCCGATGACCACCCGCCCCACGCTGCCCGTCCCGTCCGGCACTGCTCCCGTGATGATCGTGTACGGCGCCGCCGCCGTGCCCAGCTCGGTCAGCACCAGGTGCGGGCTGTAGGCGCGGGCCACGAACCGGGAGGCGAAGTTCAGCCGCCGCTCCTTCTCCCACGGCGGCGCCTTGGTCCTGAACTCCCCCTCGATGACCAGCTCGTCGTGCTCCCCCATGCTGACCCGCATGCCCCGCACCGCCGGCACCAGGTGGACGGTGCTGAAGTGCTCGGCGTCGAAGGCGTTCTCGACCACGTACTCGGCCGGGACCGCGACCCGCTGGTTCACCGCCGCGACGAACGTCAGCTCCTCCGCCGCCTGTTTGATCGCCTGCTCGAAGCCCCGGTCGTCGCCCGGGTCGCCGGACAGCCGGGCGAACAGCGCCGCCCCGGCGTGCAGCGTCCGCACCTCGCCCACCGACCAGCGGCGGGACCGGTCGCCGAGCGCGATCCGCTTGCCGTGGAAGGGGCAGACGACGCACTGCCCGTCCAGCTTGCCGCCGTAGCCGAGATGGGCGCCCCGGTGCGGGCAGGTGGCCTCGAACACGCGGACGCCGTCGTCGTCGCGCACCGCGATCAGGTTCACGCCGCCCAGCCTGAGCGGCGTGAGGCCGGGAGCGAGTTCGTCGTCGAGCGCGAGCAGGAACCAGCCGCCGTGCGGGTCTCCGTCGCCCGGCGGGCCTTCTGTCGTGGTCTGTCCGATCACCTCAGTGCTCCGATCAGCTCAGTGGCCGCGCGTTCCCCGCCGGCCATCGCCATGTGCGCCATGGGCGGCCCGGCCAGGCCGGTCGTGGCCTCGCCGGCGAAGAACAACGTCCCGCCCATCGGCTCGGCCCAGGCCGCGGGCGCCCACAGCGCCCCCACCCCCGGGTACGTGTACGCGCCGCCCGCCCACGGATCGGCCCCCCAGTCGGCCACCCGCGCCGACTCCGGCTCCACTCCCCTGGTCCAGGGCAGCGCCCCGGCCAACTGCCGCAGCAGAGCGTTGTCCCGCCAGGCGGCTCTGGCCCGGCCGGCCGCCTCGGCCTTCGCCATGACCACCACCTCGCGGCGTCCGGCCGTGGCGGTGACGAAACCGAGCCGTCCTTCCGGGTCGAAGACCACGACGGACTCGGGTGCGGGCTCCGGGTAGGTGATCAGGGCGCACCAGGCGTCGCCAGGACGCAGCTCGTGGGCCGCCGCCTGCTTGCGTACCGGCAGGTCGTTGATCGCGAGCCTGCCGTCGGCGACGACCGGCGGCGGCACCGTGACCACGGCCGCGACCGCGTCCGCGACGTGGCCGGCGGCGGTGACCGCGCGTACCCGGCCGGGCGACCAGGTCAGGCGGACGACCGGGTCGCCGAGGCGTACCCGCAGGCCGTCCGCCAGCCGCTCGGGCAGCGTGCCGAAGCCGCCGGGCAGGGCGAACTCGCCTCGTCCCACGGCGTCGGCGCGGCGGGCCACGGCCACGCCGAGCGCGCTCAGCGCCTCGGGGCCGGCGGCCCAGTTCTGCCTGAACCACTCGGCGGCCGGCTCCAGCGCGGCGGGAGAGCCCGCCGTCTGCTCCTTCAGCCACTGCGCCACCGGCACGTCCCCGCTCACACCCGCGGAATGCCGCCCCGCCGCACCTGCGGAAGGCCGCGACGTGGCACCCGCCACCAGCCGCTCCTCCAGCAGCGGCGGGGGCGGGCGCAGTGCGGACAGCGGGTGCGGCGCGCCGTCCAGCAGCACTCTGGCGGCGTAGCGGGGCAGCGGCACCAGGGCGGGCATGCCTGGCAGCGCGCCGATCGGGTTCCGGTCGCCGTGCACGACCTGCGCGCCGAGCTCCAGCCCGGACTCCTCGTCGGTGTGGATCCGGCCGCCGATCCGCTGCCTGGCCTCCATCACCTCGACCGCGAGGCCGGCGCCCGCCAGCTTCGCGGCGGCGGCCAGGCCGCTGACGCCCGCACCGATCACGACCACATCGAGCTCTGCCACCGGCCGCTCCTCTGTAGTAGGTTGTCGTCGGCTTGATCACGAGGAGATGCGATGACGGCACCCCGTACGTTGCCCGCCCACCTGGCCCACCCGTTCTCTCCTCGCGGGCGGCTGGATCCGTATCCGGCGTACCGGTGGCTGCGCGAGCACGATCCGGTCCACTTCGACGTCACCTCGCGCATGTGGCTGCTGACCACGCACGCCGACTGCGCGCTGGCGCTGCGCGACCCGCGCTTCTCGGCGGCGCTGGGGCAGCGCGAGCGGGTCAGGGACGACGAGCTGCCGCCGTCGATGCTCACCACCGATCCGCCCGAGCACCAGCGTTTACGGTCGCCCGGGGCGCTGCTGATGGGGCCGGCCGCGATCCGCGGGATCTCCGGCGGCATCGCCGCCGAGATCGAGCACGTGCTGGACGCCCTAGCCGGGCGCGAGCGGATAGAGGCCACGGCCGACATCGGCGAGCCGCTGGCCACCGGCGTGCTGGCCGAGCTGTTCGGGCTGCCGGCCGCCGACCGCGCCGCCTTCGCCGAGCTGTCCGCGCGGGTGTCGGTCAACCTCGACCCGCTGGCTGGGCCGCAGGCCGCCGCGGCGGGCCGGGCCGCGATGGGCGAGCTGACCCGCTTCCTCGGCGACCGCGCCGACGCGGCGGCCGAAGCCGTCCGAACAGCGGCGGGTGGGTCGCCGTTCGGGAGGCTGGCCGCCGACGAGCGGCTGACCAGGACGGAGATGCTCGGGATCGCCGCGCTCACCGTCGTCGGCGGATGGAAGCCGCTGGCCGAGATGGTGGGCAACGCGCTGCACTGGCTGCTGCCCAGGAAGGACACCGCCGAGCAGGTACGCGAGAGCCACGAGGCGGCCATGTCGGCCGTGGACGAGCTGCTGCGCCTGGAGTCGCCGATCCCGTTCACGGCCAGGGTGACCACCGAGGAAGTGCGGCTGGACGGCGGGGTGATCCCGGCGGGGGCCAGGGTGCTGGCCCTGGTCGGAGCGGCCAACCGCGACCCGGCGGTGTTCGCCGAACCCGACGAGCTGATGGTGCTGCGCTCGCCCAACCCGCACCTCGCCTTCGGCGCGGGCACCCATCTCTGCCTCGGCGCCCCGCTGGTCAGGCACGCCGGCGCGGTGCTGCTCGGCGGCCTGCTGACCAGGTATCCGGAGCTGCGTCCCGACGGCGACCCGCCCGTGTGGGCGCCGAGCATGGTGCCGAGGCGGCTGACCGGCTTCACCCTCACTACCTGACGTTCGCGCCGCGCCAGCGGAAGGTCAGCAGACTCAGCAGCAGCGCCGCGGCGCACCACGAGCCCAGCACGACCGCGGTCCTGCCCAGCTCCCACGCGTGCGCGGGCTCCACCACGGCGAAGTCCGCGGGCAGGAACACCGAGCGCAGCCCCTGCGTCATCCACTTCAGCGGAAAGAACGCCGCGATCGTCTGCATCCAGGCGGGCAGCTCGCTGTAGGGGAAGAACACCCCCGAGATGAACTGCAGCACCAGGAACGGCAGCGTCACGATCGCCGCCGCCGACCTGGCGTTCGGGATGACCGCGCTGAACGCCACCGCCAGCAGCGAGCAGGACGCGGCGCCGAGCAGCAGCACCCACGAGAACGTGATCCAGTGGCCGGGGTCCGACGGCATCGGCAGGTGGAACAGCGCCACCCCGACGACCAGCAGGATCGCGGCCTCCAGGACGCCGGTCACGACCACCCGGACGATCTTGCCGACGAAGTACGCGGTCTTCGGCATCGGCGAGGAGGCCAGGCGGCGGATCATGCCGTTGTCCCGCTCGATCGCGATGTTGATCGCCAGGCCGTTGAAGCTGACGCTCATGATGCCGCAGGCGATGATCCCGGCCACGAACATCTGCTTGAAGTCGGTGTGGGTGCCGGGGACCGTACCGGAGAAGATCGAGCCGAGCACCAGCAGCAGCACGATCGGCAGCAGCAGCGTGAAGAACAGCGACTGCCGGTTGCGGAAGAACGACTTCAGCTCCACCGACGAGCGCGCGACCGACGCCCGCCACAGTCCCGAGCCCCCGCCGTACGCGACCGCGCGGCTCTGTCCCGCGACCACCGCGTCCGAGCTGGTCATGACAGTTCCCCCTGGTTCTCGCGGATCAGCTTGAGATAGACGTCCTCCAGCGTGGGCCGGTGGACCCGCAGGTCCCGCAGCTCGCCGACGCCGGCCTCGGCCGCCCACGGCAGCAGCGCGGCCAGGGCCCGCGTGGGCCCGTGGGTGCGCAGCGTGATGACGTCGTCCGTGCGCACGTCCACGGTCGTGTCCGGAGGCAGCTCCGGCAGGCCGGCCGCGCTCAGGCCGCCGGTCGCGGTGAAGCTGACCGTGGCGGGCACCTCGCGCCGTCCGCCGAGCTCACTGACGGCGCCGGTCTCCACGATGGCGCCCGCGACGATGACGGCGGCCCGCTGCGCCAGCGCCTCCACCTCGTCGAGGTAGTGGGTGGTCAGCACGGTCGTCTTGCCCTGGTCGGCGAAGTAGCGCACCAGGTCCCACGCCTCCGCCCGCGCCTCCGGGTCGAGCCCGGTGGTGGGCTCGTCCAGGAAGATCAGGTCGGGGTCGCCGACGACGCCCACGGCCACGTCGAGGCGGCGCAGCTGGCCGCCCGACAGCGTCTGGGCCTGCTTGCGTTCCTGCTTGCCCAGCCCCACCATGCCGATCACCTGGTCGGCGGGCAGCGGCGCCGGGTAGAAGGAGGCGAAGTGCTCGACCACCTCGCGTACGGTCAGGTCGGTGTACGCGCCGGTGGTCTGCGGCACGATGCCGAGCCTGGCGCGCCACCGGGGTGAGTCCTCGGCCGGGTCACGGCCGAGGACCTGGACCTCTCCACCTGTACGCCTGCGCACGCCCTCGAGGATCTCGACCGTCGTCGTCTTGCCGGCGCCGTTGGGGCCGAGTAAGGCGAACACCTCTCCTGGCCGGACGTCCAGGTCCACACCTCGCAGGGTGTGACTGGAGCCGTACTGCTTGCGCAGCCCCCGTACCCGGATCGGGTTCGCCTGATCGTCGGACATGATCTCCTCTTCCTCTCGGGCGTGCGAAGACCTCTGTGGCGGCTCAGGTCAGGTGCAGCAGCAGCACGGGCAGCAGCAGCAGTTGATGTCGACGCCGGCCGCGATCGAGTCGAGGTCGCCCTCGCTCAGCTCGGCCATGTCGATCTGCGGCGTCTCGGGGATGTGGAACTCGTACGTCCCCGTCTCCAGCCCGCGCTCCCACAGGGAGACCTGGACGTCGAGGTTGGAGTCGTGGGCGTTGTCGGGAACGTTGCGCACGACGTTGATCTGGGCGCCCGCGGGAACCTCGAGGCCGGATTCCGCCAGCGCCTCACGCGGGTTGCTGTCGAGCTTGGCCGAGAACTCCTCGCTCGACCACGCGGTGATCAGTACTCGCGTGTAGGCGTTGACGAATTCAGTCCGCTCTCTGGGATTCAGGGCCATTGCGTCCTCCTGGAGCTTTTCCCCATCGGCGCCGGTGCGCCGTCTCGAACGGAGTCTTGCACGCCTATTTCCGGGTGCCCAGACTTAATTTCGGGAGCCATTGATTAAGTATTGAGAGGCCCCAGTTCAAAAGGTACGCTGCAAATGCGCGGACCGGAACCGTACGAATTACATATACGTATTCAGCGGCCGGAAATGCGTATCCGAATATTCGTTTACGTAAGCCATCGGGAGTGCTCATGTCCGGGACGTACGTATCCCCCCGGGTGCCGCCTGGACCGGCGGGGACCCAGAGCTTGAGAGCCATGCGGGACGCGCCGCTGGAGTTCGTCACCGCGATGGCGGCCCACGGGGACGTCACCCGCCACGACGCCGACGGGGAGCCGGTCTACATGCTCAACCGGCCGGATCTGGCCAGGTACGTACTCAAGGAGAACGGCTCCAACTACACCAAGGACCGCACGCCGGACGACGACATGCTGCGCCCGCTGCTCGGCAACGGCCTGCTGACCAGCAACGGCGCCGAGTGGGCGGCGCAGCGGCGCAGGTGCGCGCCGGCCTTCAGGCCCGCCGAGGTCGACCGGTTCGACCAGGTCATCGTGGCGGCCGCGGAGCACCTGGCGGCGCAGTGGCGGGGCGCCGCGTCGGTACGGGTAGACCACGACCTGACCTCGCTCACCCTGACCGTGATCGTGAAGGCCATGCTCGGCACCGACATCGGCGGCGCGGGCGAGGGGTTCGGCCGGGCGGTGGACGCGGTCAACCGGTTCATCGGGCACTACGTACCCAGCGACGACCCCGACCCGGCCGACACGGCCGCGCGCTACCTGGGCTTCCAGCGGGCGCGGACGTTCCTCGACCAGGTGACCCATCTGATCATCGCGGCCCGCCGCGCGGGCGGCGCGGGCGACGACCTGCTCAGCGCCCTGCTCGCCGAAGGCCACCCCCACCCCGAGACCGCACCCGCCGCCGAACCCGATGTCCCGCCCGGGACCTGTCCGGTCACCGGGCCGGGCGGCATCGCCGACGTCGAGTTGCGGGATCAGGTGCTGACCATCGTCATGGCCGGGCACGAGACCACCGCCAAATCCCTGACCTGGACGCTCTACCTGCTCGACCGCCACCCCGAGGCGGCCGCCGCGGTCCGCGCGGAGATCGACGAGGTGCTGGGCGGGCGGGCGCCGACCGCCGCCGACCTGCCGGCGCTGCGCAGGTGCAGGCAGGCCGTGCAGGAGGCGATGCGGCTCTACCCGCCGGTCTGGCTCATCTCGCGGCGCAGCGTGGCGGCCGACGTGATCGACGGCTACGACATCCCGGCCGGATCGCTGGTCTGCGTCAGCCCGTGGGTGCTGCACCGCGACCCGCGCTACTGGGACGACCCCGCCGCCTACCGGCCGGAGCGGTTCGACCCCGAGGCGGCGGCGCGGCACCTCAGTCACCAGTACCTGCCCTTCGGCGGCGGCCCGCGCATCTGCCTGGGACGGCACTTCGCCCTGGTCGAGGCCACGCTCGTGCTCGCCGTCCTGCTGCGTGACCTGCGCATGGAGCTGGTCCCCGAATTCCCCGTCGAGCCGGAGGCCCTGGTCACGCTGCGGCCCAGGCACGGCCTGATGATGGTTCCGAGGCCCCGGTGAGCGCGGCGGCCGCGGCGGGCTCGTACGACGTCGCCAACACCACCTGGGGCGGCGTGGACGGCGAGCTGGCCCGCCTCGAAGCGCAGGCGGCGCTCTCCTTCGAGGAGGAGCTGCGCATCATGCGCGACCTCGGCCTGACCCGCGCCGGGCCGCTGCTGGAGCTGGGCGCCGGCTCGGGCGCGGTCACCCGCAGGCTGCGCGCCGCCGAGCCGGGCCTGGACGTCATCGCGCTGGACGTGGACGCGGGGCTGCTCCGCCACGCGGGCGGCTGCGGCGCGCCGCTCGTGGCCGCCGACGGCGCCCGGCTGCCGCTACGTACGGGAAGCGTCGGCGGCGTACTGCTGCGGTACGTACTGCAGCACCTCACCGACCCCGCCCCGATGCTGGCCGAGGCGATGCGAGTGCTTCGGCCCGGCGGCACCCTCGTCGCCGTCGAGGTCGACAGCATGCTGTGGGGCCTGGCCGATCCGATGTACCCCGAGCTGGCCTCCGTGCACGCCACGATGGCCCAGGCGCAGCGCGGCGCCGGCGGGGACCGTCAGATCGGCAGGAAGCTCACCCGGCTGCTGCGGCGGGAGGGCTTCACCGACGTGGTGCTGCGCCCGTTCGCCGCCACGAACGACACCCATCCCACGGCCGCCTTCGCCCCGCACCTGGGGCCTGAGCGCCTGGTGCCGCTGGTGGCCTCGGGGGCGCTCTCGATGGGCGAGCTGGCCCTGGCGGCCGACCGCTGGCGGCGCTTCCTGGCCGACCCGGACGCCTGGGTCATGCTCCTCGGCTTCGCCGCCGCAGGGACCGCGCCGCACGGCGGCCCGGCCCCCTCAGTACCGGAGACAGTTCCGGAGAAACCCGCAAGGTTCTGGAGGAATGCGCAATGAGTCCGTTCTGGAAGATCTTCGTGGCGATCTTCTGCTACATCAGCGGGATCGTCGGACTCGGCCTGGCGGTGGTCAACGCCAGCCAGCAGCCGCCCGCGACGTCCCTGGCCATCGTGTACGGCGTGGCCGGCCTGCTCTTCCTGGCCGTGGGCATCGTGCTCAGCCGCCGGCCCAGCTACTGAGCGGCCATCGGCAGGGAGGCGCCGTCCGGAGCACCGAGAGGGCTCCGGACGGCCCCAGGCCGCTCAGGACGGCCCCGCTCAGCACAACCCGGCACCACCACTCGGAACGACGCTCAGGACGGCCCCAGGCTCGTCAGGCGGTCGGGTCGCAGGGGCGGACCTCGACGATGTCGCCGGGCGCGTACGGCATCTTGCGCGCCCACGCCTCGGCCTCCTCCGCCGACTTGACCTCGATGATCCAGATGCCGCCGATCTGCTCGCGCCCGACCGCGTAGGGCCCGGCCACGGCCGGCCCGTCCGGCCTGACCAGCTTGCCCTCGCGGGACCTGGTCAGCCCCGCGCCGTATTTGACCTTGACGCCCGCCATCACCATCGCCGTGCCGAACTGGCGGTGCGCCTCGGCCATGCGCGTGCGTTCGCTCTCGCTGAAGGCGTCCCAGAGCATCTCGTCGCCGTGGATCAGCAGCACGAAGTCCATCAGTCGCCTACCTTCCTGGGAGACCCTGCCCTCGGGATCGTCGGGGAGCGGGCAGAGCTCCGGTCGGCACTATCGTGACATCCTTCCACGTCGCAGCGCCGCAACTCGGCCTCATCACCTCGCAGGAACGGCGACCGGCCGTCCATCTCGCCGTTCACGCGGGCCGTCAGATCTGCCGCCGGGCCAGGCGCGCGAACAGGCCCTGCTCGTCGCCCAGCAGCTCGTCATAGGTGCCCTGCTGGACGACGCGCCCGCCGTCGAGCACGAGGATCTTGTCGGCGTCCCTGATGGTGGACAGCCGGTGGGCGATGACGACGCGGGTGGCGTTCAGCCTGCGGGTGCTCTCGGCGATGACGTTCTGCGCCGGGTTGTCCAGGGCGCTGGTGGCCTCGTCGAAGAAGACGATGCGCGGGCGTGAGACCAGCGCTCTGGCGATCATGATGCGCTGCCGCTGCCCGCCGGAGAGCGTGTGGGTGCCCTCGGACAGGACGGTGTGCATGCCCATCGGCATGGCGGTGATGTCGCCGTCGATGCCGGCCATCGCGGCGGCCTCCCAGGCGTCGTCGATGGTGTGGCTGGTGCTGCCGACGATGTTCTGCCTGATGTCGCCGGCCAGCAGGGCGCCGTTCTGCAGCACCACCCCGCACTGCCGGCGCACCGCGCCGAGGTCGAGCTCGCCCAGGTCCTGGCCGTCGTACATGACGCTGCCCGAGTCGGGCTGCTCGAAGCCGAGCAGCAGGCGCAGGACCGTGGACTTGCCGCTGCCGGTCGGCCCCACGATCGCGACGAACTCGCCCGGCTCGATCGACAGGTCGATCTCGCTCAGCGCCCTGGGGCCGTCCGCGCCGTAGCGGAAGGAGACCTTGGACAACGTGATGCGGCCCGACAGGTCGCCGGGGTCGGCCTTGCCCGCGTCGTCCTCCGGCTCGACCTCCAGGACGGGCGCCAGCTTCTCCAGCATCGGCACGATGCTCATGGCGGTGATGGCCGCGCCGGTGAACTGCAGCACCGAGGCGATGAGCAGGCTGAAGGCGGTGAAGAAGGCGAGGAACGCGGCGATCGGCAGCTCCCCGCGCATCGGCCCGGCCGCCACGGCGAAGATCACGCACGAGCAGACGAGCGGGAAGCCCGCGTTGAACGTGGTGACCAGGTTCTGCAGCCGCCTGGCCTTGGCCGAGGTGGCCCTGGTCCTGGTGAAGTCGCGGGTCCACACGGCGAACGCCTGGTCCTCGGCGGCGGCCACGCGCAGCTTGGGCACCGCCGACAGGAGCTGGAAGACCCGGGACGACAGCCGCTGCTCCTGCTCGTACAGGCGGCGCTGGAGGCGTACCTCGAAGAAGCCGGCGACCGCGCACACCAGCACGCCGGCCAGCACCAGCAGGGTCGCGAGCAGCGCGAGGCGGACGTCGTAGACGTAGACGAGGGCGAGGTTGGCCAGGCCGCCGAACAGGCCGAGCGTGGCCGTGGTCATCACGCCGGAGAGCAGTTCCTGGGCCGCGCTCACGCCCAGCACGGTCGTGCCCAGCTCGCCGGTGGAGTATCGGCCGAAGAAGGTGACGGGTAACGACAGCAGCCGGGTCCACGCGCCGGCCTGCACCCGCGCGGACGCGCGGCCCTCGATGCGCAGCGCCGCCACGTTCTGGACGATCGACAGCGCGCCGGCCACGAAGGCGCCGCCGATCACCAGCGCGGCGCCCTGCACGATGAGGTCGCGCTCGGCCCGCGCCACGAACGTGCCCAGCACCAGCCCGGTCATCGCGGGCACGAGCAGGCCGATGACGGCCACGATCGTGCCGAGCGAGGCGAGCACCCACAGGTCGTGGCCGTTGCGCGCCAGCCCGAAGCGCAGCAGCCCGGCCACCGTGCGCACCTCGCGCGGCAGCGGCTCGTAGAGCACCTCGGCCTTGTTGGACAGCGTGGCCGCCACCGCCCTGGTGACGGGGGTGACCCGGCTCTGGCCCGGCTGGGCGAGCACGTACCGCGAGCCGATCGGCAGCAGCGCCACGGGGGTCTCGTCGTCGCGCAGGTAGCCCACCATGGGGCCGATGTCCCGTTTCCACCAGCCGTCGTCGAGCCGGACGGACCTGGTCCGCACCCCCGAGGCCAGGGCGATCGCCTGCAGCGGATCGACCTCCCTGTTGCTCCCCGGCGGCGGCGCGGTGACGGTGAAGCCGCCATGCGAGGCCACCAGCCGGGCCGCGGCCAGGGCCGGCGGGTCGGCGGTGACGTCGGCCAGGCGCACTTTGGCCTCGGTGTCGCGCACGAGCGTGTCGAAGCTGCGCCGGGCCGCTACGGTGGTGGCCGACTCCTGCTCCTTCCTGCGCTCCAGCGAGCGCAGCTCGCGGGCCCGCTGCCGTTCGACCCGGCGGTCCACGGTGTAGAGGAAGCGGATGGCGTGCTCGACCCAGCGGCTCCAGAGCGTCTCGTCCGCCAGCAGCTGCCAGGTGGACTTGGAGCGCAGCCGGGTGGGGGTGGTGGCGACCACCCAGTCCCGTTCAGTCACCGACAGCTCGGCGCCCGCGGTCAGCACGCCGGCCACGCCGTCGGGCATCTCGACCGCGCCCTCCTCGACGCTGAGCCAGCGCACGCCGTCCACCGACCTGGCCGCGCGGTGCTGACCGAGCACGGTGACCGTGTCGGAGGCCAGGGGAACGAACTCGCGCGGGGGCAGCCCGTCGCGCAGCGCCGTGGCCAGCGACACCATGCCCGCTTCCAGGCCGCGGACGAGCTGCTTGACGGCCAGCCCGTAGTCGGCGGTGGACATGGTGGCCGAGCGCCCGGTGCCGGCCAGCTCGCGCAGCCTGGCCAGCGGGACGCGCGAGACGACCGAGCCGGGCACGGGACGGCCCACGATGCCGTGCCGCGGGCCGCGCGGCGCGCCGGGCAGCAGGGTGCCTTCGCGGACCCGGCACAGGTAGTTCCAGCGGCCCACGGGACGCCCGTTCTCCAGGCGCACGGCGAACAGGTCGACCTCGCCCCGCTCGACCAGCAGCACCTCGCGCACGCCCGACAGGACGAACAGGTTGTCGGCGGAGTAGTCCACCGGGGTGGCCGCGTCGGTGAAGAACGGCGAGAACGACGAGAGCAGCGGCGTCGTCATCCCGCCTCCCCGTTCCTGCGCGAGCTCCTGAGCAGCTCCGCGTAGTGCCCGTCCAGCGCCAGCAGCTCGGCGTGCCGGCCGCGCTCGACCACCTCGCCCCGGTCGAGGACGATGATCTCGTCGGCGTCGCGCACGGTGGACAGCCGGTGGGCGATGATGAGGCAGCCGCAGCCGCGTCTGCGCAGGTGGTCGGCGATGGTCCGCTCCGTTTCCGGGTCCAGCGCGCTGGTCGCCTCGTCCAGGATCAGCAGGGTCGGCCGCAGCGACAGGGCCCTGGCCAGCTCCAGCCGCTGCCGCTGGCCGCCGCTGAAGTTGCGCCCGCCCTCCAGCACGCCGCTGTTGAGACCGCCCGGCCTGGTGGCGATCAGGTCGAACAGGGCGGCGTCACGCAGCGCGGAGACGACCACCTCGTCCGGCACGTCGTCGCTCCACAGGGTGAGGTTGTCGCGCACGGTGCCCTCGAACAGGGTGATGTCCTGGTCCACGTACGCGACCGACGCGGCCACCACCTCCCTGGGCAGGTCCTCCCTGGGCAGGCCGTCGAGCAGCACCCGGCCGGAGGTCGGCACGTAGAGGCCCGCGGCCAGCTTGCCCGCGGTCGACTTGCCGCTGCCGGAGTTGCCGACGATCGCCACCCTGCGTCCCGGCACCAGCGTGAACGACAGGTCCTTGATCACGGGCGTGGCCAGCGCGTTGTAGCCGAACGTCACCCGGTCGAACTCCAGCCGCCCGTCCAGGCGGCCCTCCTCCCGCTCCCGTACGGGCTCGCGCCGCTCGAAGGTGGTGGCCACGGGGTACTTCTCGACGTCGTACAGGCGGCAGACGTCGGCGGAGATGTCCTGGAGCTGCCCGCCCAGGTTCGTGAGCTGGGTGACCGGCCTGGACAGCGAGGTGAGCAGGGTCTGGAAGGCCACCAGCATGCCCACGCTGATCACGCCGTCCACCACCCGCAGGCCGCCGATCAGCAGGATGAGCCCGCTGTTGACCCCGGCCAGCAGCGGCGGCACGACGGTCAGCGTGGCCGTGGCCACGCCCAGCCGCTGCTTGGCGGTGACCGCCTTGGCCAGGAAGCCCGACCAGCGCTGGAACGCGGCGGGCTCCGCGCCGGTGGCCTTGACGGTCTCGATGAGCTGCAGCGTGTTGAACGTGGTCGAGGTGAGGTTGCCCAGGTCGGCGCGGAGCGCGGCCACGGCGTCCGTGCGCGCCCTGGACACCTGCCGCAGCACCAGGATGTTGACCAGCGCCATTCCCACCCCGACCAGGCCGAGCAGCAGGTCGTAGCGGATCAGGACGATGCCGTAGAACAGCACCAGGACCAGGTTGACCAGGGTGATGGCCAGGTCGCGGGAGAGGATCTCGGCGACGGTGTCGTTGGCCTGCACCCGCTTGGCCACCTCGGCGGGCCGGCGCTGGAGGTAGAACTCCACGGGTAGTCGCAGCAGGTGCCGGAAGAAGCGGGCCGAGCTGACCAGCCCGAGCCTGATCTCCATGCGCAGCAGGTAGTGCCGCTGCACCGAGGTCAGCACGAACACCGCGAGAGCCGTGAAGCCGACGCCGAACAGCAGCGGCAGCAGGTAACCGGGATCGCGCCCGGTCAGCACCCGGTCGATGAACACCCGGCTGAACGCGGGCCCGATGATGCCGGGGACGACCAGCAGCAGGCTGGCCAGCAGCACCAGCGGCAGCGCCCGCCCCGACGGCATGCGGCGGGTCAGCAGCGCCTGCCCGACCCGGGTGGGCCGCCCGCCTGGCCGGAAGCCGGGCCCCGGCTCGAAGGTCAGCACCACGCCGGTGAAGCCCGAGTCGAAGTCGTCCCAGTCGATCATGCGCGGGCCGCCGGCCGGGTCGTTGACCGCCACGGCCTTCCTGCCGAACCGGCTGCGCACCCCTTCGAGGACCATGAAGTGCTGGAACGCCCAGAACACGATGGCCGGCCCGGTCAGGGAGCGCAGGTCCTCCGCCTCCATCTGGAAGCCCCTGGCGATCAGCCCGTAGCGGCGGGCGGCGGCGATCACGCTGGAGGCCTTGGCGCCGTCACGGGAGACGCCGCAGGCCGAGCGGAGCTCCTCCAGGGGGACGAACTTGCCGTAGTACGCGAGGATCATCGCCAGCGAGGCGGCCCCGCACTCCACCGCCTCCATCTGGATCACCGTCGGCGTGCGCCGCCGCCACCGCCACCGCCTGGCAGGTCGTGGCGGTGACGGTGGCGGGGCCGGCGGGCTCGCCTGCGCGGGAGCGCTCGTGGTCGTCACATCTCCCCCTTCAGCGCCCGAGCAGCAGGTCGAACAGAGTCTGGCTGCCCAGGCCGATCGCGCCGGCCACCGACACCTGCGACTGCAGGCGGGCCGGCGGCCCGTTCTGGGTGGACCAGGCGTAGCCGGACGGCGTGGCGGGGTCGCGTTCGAGGTCGACGATGACGAGCCTGGCCGGGACGCCCTTGAGGTAACCGCGGGCCGCCTCCAGGCCGCCCACCAGGTCGGCCGCGTGCTCCAGCATGACCGGATAGGAGCTGACGGAGTGCACCCGGCCGCGCAGCAGCCCGAACGCGCCGGGCGGGGCCGAGGAGACCGACAGGTCCACGGGTTTGCCCGGCACCACGCCCATCGCCCGGTCCACCGGCACGAACAGCATCGCCACCAGCCGGTCGTCGGGGGTGTCCGTGCGCTCGATGAGCAGCAGTTCCTCCCCCTGGCCGACCACGTGCCCGTCCACCGCGGAGAAGGCGACCACCCGGCCGGTGAACGGGCTGTGCACCGTCCGGTCCCGCCCGCTGTCCACGGTGATCACGGCCACCTCCTGGCCCCTCTGCACGGCCTCGTCGGGGCGGACCAGCATCGAGCGGACCGTGCCGCCGTACGGGCTCTGCAGCCTGGCGGTGCCCGCGGGATGGGTGAGCAGCCCCGCCGCGGGCACCGTCACCGGCAGCCGCCCCGCGAAGAACCAGACGGACGCCGCCGCCACGATGATCAGCACCACGAACGTGGCGATCCAGCCGCGCGGCGAGGCCAGCAGCGTCGGCGAGTCGAGCTCGTCTGGCTCGCGCATCCGCTGCAGCGCCTTGAACCGGAACTTCATCGCCCTATCCCCGCCTGCTGCCGAGGACCAGCTCGCCCACGCTGCCCTCGCTCAGGTAGTCGAGGCCGCTGGCGAGCGCGAAGTCGTCGGCGTCGCCGCCGCCGAGCCCGCACACGGCCAGGTTCATCGCGGTGCCGACCAGGTAGATCGTCTGGTAGAGCACGCCGACGTGCTTGAGCACCAGCGAGTACGCGATCGTCTCGTACTTCCACATCACCCGGCCGAAGCGGGCGGTGACGATCAGCAGCACCTGCGGATCCTGCGCGAGCAGCGCCGCCGCCCTGGCCCGCTGCACCAGCGCCTGCACCGCCGGGGACGGCTCCGACACCAGCTCCAGCGCGTGCCCGGCGGTGTCGTAGTGCCACAGCCCGGGATCGAGGCCCTGGCAGGAGACGACCAGGGGGTAGACCTCCAGCTCGTGCACCGACCCGCCCGAGGGATAGGGCCGGTCGGCCAGCCGCTGGCCGTCCGGCGAGTCGAAGGCCGCCCGCTGCCGCATCGACCGGTAGAGCAGCTCGCCGAGCTGGTCGAGGGTGATCGGGGCGTCCTGGTCGTGCTCGCGTACGGAGCGGCGGCGCTCCAGCGTCTCGGTCAGGCCCGGCCCCGGCGTCTCCAGATCTGGGGCGGTCAGCTCGATCCGCTTGCCGCCGAAGGGGGCGGGGGTCTCGGGCAGGGGCTCGAAACGTTCCTTGAACGGGTACGTCCCGCCGTAACGGCCGGCGATCCGTGACCCCCTGCTGTGCGCGTGCAGCCACAGGTCACGGGGCTGCCACTGAGCCAGCGTCAGGTCACCGTCCTCGGTGTCGGTGGCCAGCGCCCCGGCGGCGGCCAGGAAGCGCAGCACCTCGTCGGCGCCCAGCTCGGCCGGGGTGGTCCAATCGGCCATCCGGCCCAGCAGACCGGCCGCCTCCGGCGCCAGCTCCACCACGGCGGGGCTGCGCGGGCCGCGCACGCTCAGCACGCCGTCCTCCGCCGTCACCACGGCGAACCTGGACAACCTGATCCGCGCGCCGGCGGCGGGCAGCGGGCCCGGCTCGACCGGGCCGGCGCCGATCGGGCGCAGCCGGGCCAGGGGCGTGCCGTACTCCAGCAGGCCGCCTTTGGCCAGGCGGCGCAGCAGCAGGTTCCAGCGCAGCAGCCCGGCCTCGCCCACCGTGGCCGCCAGCGCCGTCTCCGTCACATCGCCGGCCGCCAGCACGCGCAGGGCGGCCACCAGCTGTTCCGGCGGGTTGCGCAGCCCCAGCGAACCGGCGGGCGAGGAGATGCGCACCTCGCCGTCCGCCTCGGTCAGACTCGCCTCACGCCGCAGCCGCCGTTTCGTCTCACTCACGCCGGGTTCCTCTCTCGTTCACCGCACGGCCCCCGGGACCGTCAGAAGAAGACGCTGACGGGGTTGAGCTCGTCCTCCGCCTTCGGCCGCGGGATCCAGCCGAGCGAGACCGGCACGTCGTAGAGCCGGCCGGGGCCGAGCCGCCGCCAGAAGTGGCGCATGCCGGGCGCGATCACCCGGACGACGCTCAGTTCCAGGTCGGGCCGGCTCTGGTCGAGCACCACGACCTCGACCCCGGCCGCGGCGGCCCTGTTCACGCACGTCTCGACGTCCGCGGCCAGGTCCTCGCCGCCCGAGAGCGCGTAGTCGCCGAGCGTTCGCGGGCTCTGCGCGGGGTCGGGCACCAGCCACGGCTGCTCGGCCAGCCTGGTCTCCTTCCACCAGGCGAGCGTGGCCACGTCGTCGTCCAGGTAGAGGGTGTTGCCCTGCTCGTCCCGCCGTTCCACCGAGGGCAGGAACTGGTTGACCTCGGTCAGCGTCCTGATGGCGGCGATGCGCGGGTCCAGGTGCGCGCCGAAGCCGACGATGACGTCCTCGACCGGATGTCCCTTGCGGTGCGACACCCCCACGAACGCCGGGATGCCGAGGTCGGTGGTGATGTCGAGCAGCCAGATGTCGCGGTCCATGCCCTGGTAGAACTCGCGCACGGTGTCCACGTACGGGTCGCGCAGCGAGTCGAGGTCGAAGGCCGGCCGCCTGGCCCGGTTGTACCACCACAGCGCCACCGCGTCCCGCTCCACCAGCTCGCAGAAGCCCTGCAGCACGGCCTCCTCGACGGAGTTGCCCGAGGCGTTGCCGTTGGAGTCGCCCACGCAGTAGAAGTGCCGCTCCAGGTCGGGGTGGCCGTACCAGGCGTAGCCCGAGGGCACCAGCCGCTCGCGCCCCTCGGTCAGCGACCAGGCCGGCGACCAGTCGACGGGCAGGTCGGTGCGGAAGCGCTCGGGCACCAGGTGCAGGCGGTGCGCCGGGTCCTTGTTCCACTCCTCGCGGCCGGCGTACTGACCGTCGGAGAAGTGCAGCAGGCTCTCCGGATGCACGGCCACGGCCGGGTCGAGGTCGGCGTAGGCGGCCTCGGTCACCGGCTCCTCGCCGCGCCACACGCCGGAGTAGCGCTCGATGGCCTCGCACAGGGCGCTCACCCTGGCCTGGACCTCGGTGCGGCCCTTGCCGCCGCTCTGCCCGCGCAGGTTGCGCCGCAGCAGGTCCATGTTGTCGCCGATCATGGCGAAGTTGTGTCCGGCGGTGAAGCTGTAGGTGACGCCGTTGTCCTCTTCTGCGAACGTGTGCAGCCTGGTCACCGCGCCGATGAGCGGGCTGATGTGCTTCTCCAACCTCGCGTACGTGCGCGCGGGCGGCTCGATCCGGTAGCCGCCGTCGGTGACGTGCCTGGCGTCGCGCGCCGACAGCATCACCTTGGGGCTGCGCTCGCTGATCAGCGCCGGATCCCCGCAGGCCCGGCACTGCGGCAGCCGGATGACGGTGTGCTCCATGGTGGCCAGCGAGCGCAGGTCGACCGTGGTCATGCTGCCTTCGAGGCGGGCGGGCGGGTTCGTGCCGCCGTCGCGGGCGACCGCGATCCTGGCCAGCTCCACCGCCAGCAGCCCGCCCGCGACCGAGGGGCCGGCGGGCACGGACTCGCGGGCCGGATGGTAGGGCATGCCGCCTCCGCGCTTGCCCGCCAGATACCGCTCGACCTGCCGGTTCCCGGCCAGCCGCTGCGCCAGGCAGGCCCAGCAGCCGGTACGGCCAGGCCGCAGCACCGGGCCCACCCACAGCGTGATCCCGGACGGCTTCACCAGCGCCCACGGGTGCTCGGCGGCCAGGTAGGCGGTGTTGAGCCGCTCCAGCGCGGGATCGAGGTAGTCGCCGGTGACGACGACCGACAGCTCGCCCCCCGGACCCGCGGCCTCGTCCTCGACGGTCCTCGTACGGATGCGCAGCCCGTGCTCGCGCAGCACGGCCTCGACCGGCCCGGCGTCGGCGTCCCCGCAGGCGACCACGGTGAATTCGGCGCGTTCCAGCGCGGCGTGCGCCCGGACGGGATCGATCCCCTGCGCGTCCCAGAAGGCCAGCGTGCCCTCCGGCCAGTCCGGCCGCCCCTCGGCGAGCACCCCGAACGCGGCGAACTTGCGCAGAGCGGTGAGCGTCTGGGTGAGTGGCAGCTCGCCGCTGAGCGTCGCGGCGATCTCGGCGACCGTGTGCCGCCCGTCCAAATAGGGCAGGAGCCTGCCGGCCCCCGCGGCCTGCACTCGATAGTGCTGGCCGTCGGCCAGCAGGAAAACTTTCGACCCGTCGATCACCTGAGCGGTGAAGTGTGCCTTGAGACGTGGGCGGTCCATGGCGCTCCCCGTATTGGGTCCTCATCTTGCTGCTGTCATTGCCGCTGTCATTCGTGCTTTCTTTGATCGCAGAGTTGCATCGGGCCCGCTGCCGTGTAAAGACGTAATTCCGGCGTACGCATTCAGCCGTACGGGGGCGGTGGAATACGTATACGAGGGGCCGGGAATGCGCATTCACCCGGTCGCGGGGCCGATGTGAGATCTGACATCGTGTCGTCATAATTGTCCGATTTGTCCGTCAGCTATTGACAGGCGACCTGTCCATGGCGGGATGATCCTTGTGACAGTCCAGGGGGCCAAGCTTTTGGAGTAGCGATGTCTTCCGGGCAGACGCTGCTACACCGTGACGTAGAACTAGCCGCTGTACGGGAAGTGCTGTCCAGGATTCGCGGGTCGAGTCCGTCCGTGCTGCTGATCCAGGGCGCGCGCGGGATGGGCCGCACCACGCTGCTCAACGCGGCGCTGTCGACCCTGGCCGAGACGGGCGCGGTGCTGCTCATGGCCCGCGGCCACCCCGCCGAGCGCGAGCACCCCTTCGGCGTCATCCGGCAGCTGTTCGAGCCGCTCATGGCGGCCGGCCGCGCGCCGCCCACCGGCCTGACGCTGGACGAGGAGCGGAAGGACGCCGTCACCCCCGACGTGCTGCACGGGCTCTACCGCGCCACCCGCAGCTTCACCGGCGACCAGCCGCTGATCATCGCCGTCGACGACGTGCACCATGCCGATCAGCAGTCCTCAGAATGGTGCTCCTACATCGCCAGGCGGCTCGACGGCCTGCCCATCGCGATGATCCTCACCAGTGCCGACCCCGGCGAGTCCGGGGGGAACGACCTCGCCAGGGACCTGGCGGCGCTGCCGTACATGCGGCTGCTGCGGCCCGCGCCGCTGCCCCACCTGGCCGCGCGGCGGCTGCTCGCCTGCCAGCTCGGCACCGCCGAGCAGCAGGTCGACGCCGAGGTGGCGCTCGCCTGCCACCAGCTCACCCGGGGCAACCCCGCGCTGCTGCACGAGTTGGCCACCCGGCTGGCCAGGACCGGCGTGAGCGCGACCCGCGACGAGCTGCCCCGGGTGCTGGAGGCGGGCGCGGCGGCGATGACGGAGACCGCGCTCGGCTGGCTGACCGACAGCGACTCCGGCGCCGACGCGGCCGGCGTGGACCTGCTCCGCGCCCTGGCCGTGGTGGCGCCCGACGACGGCCTGGAGCTGGCCGCCATGCTCGCCGGGCACGGTCAGGACGCGGCGCGGGTGGCCGCGGCCCGGCTGCGCGCTCTCGGGCTGATCACGGGCTCGCCGCCAGGCCGGTTCCCGCATCCGGGCGTGCAGCAGGCGGTGCTGGCCGGCATGGACCCCGATGAGCGCGACCGGCTGCACCGCCGTACCGCGGCGCTGCTGCACCGGCTCGGCGCGCCGCTGAGCAGCTCGGCCAGGCACCTGATGTCGGCCGGCCCGACCGGCGACCCGCTGACCGTGACCGTGCTGCGCGAGGCCGCGGAGGAGGCCGGCGGCAACCACGCCTGGCAGGACGCGACCGGCTACCTGCACCGCGCGCTGGCCGAGACCGACGACCGCGACACCGTGCTGGAGGTCACCGCCGAGCTGGGCGCCGTCGAGAAGCACCGCGACCTGCCCGCCTGCCTGCGGCACCTGCGTACGGTCTACGGCCGGGTCAAGCGGGCGCCGCAGGCGCTGATGTCGATGACCCCGTTCGCCGACCTCCTGGTCACCGTGAACTCCGCGGAGGCGGGCGAGGTGCTGGCCGAGGCGGCGACCACCGCGGCCGCGACGCCGCAGTTCGCCGGCGCCGACCTGGCCCTGCTGTTCGCCGCCCAGGCACTGCTGTGGGGCCGCTCGGCGGGACAGATCGGGGTACGGCGGCTGGGCCGGTCGTTCGGCACGCTGCTCACCCCCGCCGCCAGGGAGTTCCTCAGCGCGCTCGCCCTGGCCACCGGCGCGCGCGGCCGCAACCTGCCGCGCATGCTCGCCCAGACCCGCCGCTGCATGGACGGCCAGGGCGCGGTCCCGGTGACCGCGGTGCTGCCCCTCGTGTGGGGCGACCGCCTCGACGAGGCCTCCTACTGGTCCGAACGGCTGGTCAGCGAGACCAGGGACGAAGGCTCCAGCACCAGGCTGGCCCTGGCACTGTTAGCCAGGGCCGAGGTGCGTTACCAGCTCGGCAGCCTGGCCGCGGCGCTGCGCGACGCCAACGACGCCATCGCCAGCGCCCGCGAGGTCCAGGCTGAGGGCTTCCACGCCGCCGCCACCGCCTGCGCCGCCAGGATCCTGGTCGAGCGGGGCGAGCTGGAGGCCGCGGAGACCGCGCTCGGCACGGTCAGGACGTACGGCGACTGGCACCCGCTGATCTCCGGCCACGTCCTGGACGCGCTGGGACGCGTGCACCTCTCCCACGGCCGGCCCCGCGACGGGCTGCTGACCCTGCTGGAGTGCGGACGCCGCCTGACCGCCGCCGGCATCACCAACCCGGCCTGCGTGCCCTGGGGCACCAACACGATCCTGGCCTACACCCTGTCCGGCGAACGCTCGGCCGCCCGCATGGTGGCCGAGCGCGAGCTGGAGCTGGCCCGGGCTTGGGGCGCGCCCACCACGATCGCCCGCGCGCTCAGCGCGGGCAGCGTCGCCCACGAGGGCGCCACCCGGCTCGACATGCTGCACGAGGCGGTGGACCTGCTGGCCCACCGGGGCGCCCGGCTCGAACAGGCCAGGGCGATGCTCCGCCTCGGCATCGCGCAACGCCAGGCGGGCGACACCGGCAAGGCGCACGAGACGCTGGCCATGGCGCTGCGGCTGGCCGCCGACTGCGGCGCCGTCCGGCTGGCCGCGCTCGCCGACAAGCACCGGGCCGCCACCGCGCCGCGCCGCCCCGCCGCGCCGTCCGCCAACGGCCAGGACGGCCATCCACTGACCGTCGGCGAACGCCGGGTCACCGACCTGGTGCTGCGCGGGATGAGCAACCTGGAGGTGGCCACCGTCCTGTCGATCAGCAAGCGCACCGTGGACACCCATCTGGCGCGGATCTACCGCAAGCTGGGCATCCACACGCGGGCCGAGCTCGCCGTCATCCTCACCGGCCTGTCCGACCACGACGCGCCCGAGTCGAATGGGCACGCGGACGAGCCGGTGGGTGAACGGGCGGACGAGCCGACGCCCGCCGCGTTGCTGGAAGACCTCTGACCGCCCGCGCTAGTCGGTGACGACGTCCTCCGGGAGGAACGCCGACACCAGGAAGCTGGGCACGTCCACGAGCCGGCTCACCTTGAGGTCCACCGCCACGCTGCAGATCGCGTACGCCTGCTGCGCGCTCCACCCCCGCTCCCCCAGGTGGTCGATCATCTCCAGCAGCGCGTTCCTGGCCGCCGGCGTCGCGTCCTCGGCCGACACCTCCCCGTCCCTGTCGAGACATCATCAGCACGGACGGCGGGACCGCACGGGGGTGGAGTCCCGTGCGGTCCTCGGTGGTTTCAGGCCGTCAGGCCGGGGTGCAGGTGAGGGTGGTGGGTGGGGTGTTGGTGCCGGTGTGGGAGCCGTTGAGGCCGAACGACGTCGTCGCCCCGGCCGCCACGTCGCCGTTGTAGCCGGCGTTCGTCACCGTGACGCTCGTGCCCGTCTGGGCCGGGGTGCCGCCCCAGAGGTTGGTGATCTTCTGGTCTCCCGGCCAGGTCCAGGTCACCCGCCAGCCGGTGATCGGCGCGGCGCCGGTGTTGCTGACGGTGACGTTCGCCTGGAAGCCACCGGGCCAGGAGTTACCGGGCTGGTAGGTGGCCGTGCAGCCGGTGCCGGTCGTGGGGGTGACGGTGGGGGTCACGGTCGGGGTGACCGTGGGGGTGACGGTCGGTGTGGGGGTGACGGTCACCGGCGGGCCCGTGCGGTCGCCGTAGATGATGCCGCGCCCGTTGGTGCCCAGGTAGACGCGCCCGTACACGCGCGGATCCCCCGTCAGCGCCTCCCCCATGTTGCCCCACTGGTGCTGGTCGTCGTTGATGCGCACCCACGCCGACCCGCCGGTGTCCGACCGGTACAGGCCGGTGACGCCGTCGATGGTGGCCACCGCGTACACGGCCGGGTACGTCGCGCCGGGCGCGGCCTTGCCGAAGCCGACGTTGACCGCGTTCGTGACGCCGGACAGCTTGGCGAAGGAGGCGCCGCTGTCGGTCGAGTGCCAGATGCCGCCCTCGCCCGCCACCCACACGTCACCCTCGACGCCGGCCACGGCCTTGACCTTGCCGCTCGCGGGCAGGCCGGTGGCGGCGGTGGCGGTGAAGGTGGCGCCGCCGTCGGTGCTGAGGTGCAGGCGTCCTCCGCCGAGCCCGTAGAACTTGCGCGGGTTGACCCGGTCCGACTCCAGCACGGCCTCCGTCGGCAGGCCGGAAGCCTGTTGCCAGGAGTTGCCGTAACCGACCGAGTAGACGGGCGTCACACCCTTGGGCGCCCAGACGAAGCGGGAGCCGTCGGCCGCGGCGGCGACCGTGCCGCCCTCGTTGACGCCGCCGGGCTCGGTGCCCTGGAACCAGGTGGCGCCGCCGTCGGTGGAGAAGGCCACGTGGCTGTCGTTCGGGCGGTCGGCGTCGGTGAAGTTGCCCGCCCTGACCATGATCGAGGGCGCCTTCTCCGCGTAGTCGAGGCTGGTGGTGGAGGTGAAGACCGGCGCGGTGAACATCATCGGCGGTACGGCGTCCAGGTTCGTGTGCCGGAACCCGCCGATGTCGCCGAGCCCGCTGACCAGGGGCGCGCCGCTGGGTGGGCTGATGAGGTCGAGCACCGCCGTCTCCTCCAGCCCCTTGGCCATCGGCCTGATCGTGAACTGGGAGCCGGCGTCCCACCGGGTGAGGTTCTCGGTGCCGTAAATGGTGGCGCCGGTGCCGTACATCATCCGGTCGGAGTCGAACGGGTCGATCTCCAGCGACTCGGTCATCCAGCCGAGCTTGGGGGCGACCTCGGGCGGCTGCGGGTCGGCGCCGAAGGTGAGCCAGGGGTTCTCGGAGATGTTCATCGTGTAGCGGAAACTGCGGCTCGGGTACGACGTCCAGTCCCACACCCGGGTCCAGGTGGCGCCGGAGTCCGTCGAGCGGAAGAAGATCACGTCGGGCCACCAGGAGATCTGCGTGGCCACCATGATCGTGCCCGGATTCCGGCGGTCGACGGTCAGGCCGCTGTAACCGAAGTAGTCGTCGGCGCTGGAGGACGGGACGGGGCTGATCTGGGTCCAGGTGCCGGTGGCGGTGGCGTAGCGCCACACGTCGCCCTTGGCGCCGTCGTACGGGCCGCCGGTGTCGCTGGTGGCGAGGTAGAGGTAGCCGTTCACGGTGTCGAGCACCCCCTTGTGCGCGATGTACCCGGTGGGCTGGCCGGCCAGCCGCGACCAGGTGCTGCCGCCGTCGGTGGTGCGGTAGACGGTGTTTTCCTTGTCGGCGACGCCCACGTAGATGGTCCTGGTGGCGCTGCCCGCGGTCGACGAACGCTTGTCGTAGGTCACCCAGACCACGCCGGGACGGTGGCTCAGGTAACCGTTGGGGTCGCCGGGGTCCTGCGCATAGTTGCCCGCGTTCGGGAAACCGGTCACCTTCGACCAGGTCGCGCCGTAGTCGGTGCTGCGCCACAGGCCGTTGCCGTTGGGAGCGCCGAGATAGAGGATCCGGTTGTCGTTCGGGTCGACCGACAGCGCCTCACCCATGCCGCGGCCGGGCATGTTGCCGCCCAGCTTGAACGGCAGCGGCGTGACCTGCCAGGTGTCGCCCTTGTCCGTGGAACGCAGGACGGCGCCGTTGTTCGGGTCCCAGCTGTTGGTGTACATGCCGACGGCCGCGTACACCCGGTTGGTCTGCACGGGGTCGGTGGCCAGGCTGATCACCCCGTTGTAGCCCCACTTGTCCCAGCCGGCCCAGTCGAGCAGCGGGGTCCACGACTTGGTGGACTGGTTCCACCGGTACGCGCCGCCGATGTCGGTGCGGGCGTAGATGAGGTTCCGCTCGGACGGGTTGAAGACGATGCCGGGCACGAAGCCCCCGCCGTCGATCCTGACGTTCTGGTACGCGTACGGATCCGAGGCGACCGCCGAGACCGGCGACATCCGGACGATCGCCGCCGCGATCAGCACGGCGACGGTCGTGAGCATGACGAATAATCTTCTTCGCATGCGCGGCTCTTCCTTTCCGGGCACGCCGGCAGGCGTCCCCAAGGCGTCAGACGACCGCCATGCACGAGCAGAGTGCAGGACCCTGACCGTCGCCGCGCCTTCGCGCATGAGCTCATCAGCAGGCTCACACACGCGCGCACCCACGGTCAATAGTTTGGATAGACAACGAATTAATGCCCACCAAGGAGGCACGCATGACGACGTTTCCCGACTACCGCGTGGACGGAAAGATCGCGCTGGTCACGGGCGCGGCACGGGGTCTGGGCCGGGCGATCTCGCTGGCCCTGGCGAACGCCGGCGCCGACGTCGCGCTCGGCTTCCGGGACGCCGAAGCCGACGGCGGGCTGACCGGCGAGGTCCGCGGGCTGGGCCGGGCCGCGCTGCCGCTGCAGATGGACATGACCGCGCCCGCCCAGATCGCCGCAGCCGTGCGCGCGGTGGTGGAGCGGTTCGGCCGGATCGACATCCTGGTCAACAACGCCGGCATCGCCCCGGGCAACCCGGCCGAGGAGGTGACGGAGGACGACTTCGACCGGACGGTGCAGGTCAACCTGAAGGGCACGTTCCTGGCCAGCCAGGCGGCGGGCCGGGTGATGATCGAGCAGGGGTACGGGCGGATCGTGAACGTCGGGTCACAGGCCGGCGAGGTGGCCCTGCCCGGCGAGTCCGTCTATTGCATGACGAAGGCGGCCATCGCCCACCTGACCCGCTGCCTGGCCGTCGAATGGGGCCCGCACGGCGTCACGGTCAACAACGTCGCCCCCACGTTCATCCGCACCCCCGGCACCGCGCCCGCCCTGTCGGACCCGGAGTTCGAGGCCGACGTGATCGAGCGGATCGCGGCGCTGCACCGCATCGGCGAGCCCATTGACGTCGCGGGGGCGGTGCTCTTCCTCGCCTCCCCCGCGGCGTCGCTGATC
This sequence comes from Nonomuraea fuscirosea, assembly GCF_035917475.1. Taxonomy (NCBI): domain Bacteria; kingdom Bacillati; phylum Actinomycetota; class Actinomycetes; order Streptosporangiales; family Streptosporangiaceae; genus Nonomuraea; species Nonomuraea fuscirosea. Next base: position 9,065,542 of record NZ_CP109074.1, read on the forward strand.
ACGGGACACACACTGGTCATCGACGGCGGCTGGACGGTCCGCTAGGCAGCCCACCCACTCCCGTCCTCGGCGGCCGGACGGCCCGTCAGGCACTCACCCGCTCCACGGGCGCGGCCTCCGAGCGGGCGGTGAACGGGAGCGCCGCCCACAGGGCGATCGCGATGTACAGCGCCTGCTCGGGGATGCGCTGCCAGAGCGGCGAGGAGACCACGAGGCCGGCCTCGGCGACGTGCACGTTCGCCGGCAGCAGCGCCAGGAACAGCAGCGCCAGGCAGATCCCGGCGGCCTTGCGGGTGCGCCCGAGCACCAGCCCGGCCGCCCCGGCCAGCTCCAGCACGCCGCTCAGATACACCATGAAGCCGGGGAACGGCACGAACGGCGGCACCATGGCCAGCATGTCGGCGTAGTTGGGCATGAAGGTCACGCCAGCCGGGACGAAGTGGGCGCCGGCGGTCATGACCAGCATGACGGCCAAGCCATGGGCCGCGCTCACCCGCCACGTGCCGAACCGGCCCACACCCAGCACTCCCAGCAGCCGGAACGCCAGCGTGGCGACCAGCAGAACGATCACGGTCATGAGACACCTCTTTTGGATAGTCGTGTTATCCAAGTAATAGATAACACGACTATCCAATGGAGGGCAAGCCCGGCGGGCGGCCACGACCATGCTCGCGGCCGCCCGCCGGAGTCCTCATCGGGCGAGTGTCCTCAACAGGCGTGTGTCCTCATCGGGCGAGTGCGAAGTCCCTGATCCGCAGATCGCCCTTGAACACCAGGTAGACGCTCCCGGTGCCGGCCCGCACCGAAGCGCTCGCCGTCCCGTACGTGTAGATCTCACCCGTGGCGGGCACCGGCACGGTCGCCAGCAGCGCGCCGGTCGGCGAGCCGCGGCGCACCTCGAACGAGCCGCCGCCCACCGAGGCCACCGCGGCCGTCAGGCGCGAGCCCCACGAAGCCCCGGTGTACGCCACCCAGTCACCGGCCGAGCCCTCGACCACCTCGCCCCGCGCCTTGCTCTCGTCGGCGAAGGCGACGCCCGCGTAGTCGTCGAAGTCCATCGCCCGCGTCGTCCTGGTCAGGTCGCGCACGGGGACGGTCTCGCCGGGCACGCGCAGCGTGGTGCGCTGACGGATCCGGTCGGAGGCGGAGCCGACGAGGACGTCGTGGGTGGCCTCCTCGACCACCCACCTGCCCCGGGTGTGATCCCAGACGGCCAGGTCCGACCGCTTGAGCGGGAAGGTGACCGTCCGCGTCTCGCCCGGGGCGAGCGTGATCCGCTGGAAGCCGCGCAGCCGCTTGACCGGCTGCGCGAAGCGGGAGTCGCGCTGGTGGGTGTAGAGCTGGACGACCTCGTCGCCCTTCACCCTGCCGGTGTTGGTGACCTTGACGCTCACCTGGTCGCCGTGCGCGCGCAGGCCCTGGTAGCCGAAGGAGGTGTAGCTCAGGCCGTGGCCGAAGGCGTAGAGCGGCTTGTCCTTGCCGTACAGGTACGTCATCCCGGTCTTGACCAGGTCGTAGTCCAGCAGGCTCGGCAGCGCGCCGGCCGCGGGCCAGGTCTGGGTGAGCCGGCCGCCGGGGTTGACGTCGCCGAAGAGCACGTCGGCGACGGCGTGCCCGGTCTCCGCGCCCGCGTGCGTGGTCCACAGCAGGGTCGGGGCGTCCACGACGACCGGATAGCTCGTCTCCAGGACGACCACGGTGCGCGGGTTGGCCTTGCGGACGGCCTCGATCAGCCGCAGTTGTCCGGCGCCGAGCCGCAGATCGTCGCGGTCGTGGAACTCGCGGCCCGCGACGAAGGGATGGCTGCCCGCCACGACCACCGCGACCTCGGCCTCGGCGGCGCGCGCGGCGGCCGCGGCGATGCCGTCGGAGACGACCTCCTTGGCGAACTTCGCCGCCTGCGCCTTCGGCACCAGGGCGAGCGCGCCGTCGGTGACGCCCACGTACGCGTCGGGCAGGCCGAACCAGCTCTCGACCGTCTCGTATCCGGCGTAGCGGATGAGGTGGCTGCCGTCGGCCTGCTTCTCCAGTGCGAACTGCTGGGAGACGTACCAGCCGTCGGGTTCGGCGTCGTCGGTGTCGAGCGAGCGCCAGTCGCCGCCGAGCAGCCGGCCGTTGCCCGCGTTGCGTAGTGTGGAGACGCCGCCGGTCCAGTCGGTGAGGTCCCACTGCGACGCCGCGCCCGGCGCGGTGTCGATCAGCCCGGCGTTGTCGTCGGGCCCGGTGCCGGTCGCGGTGACGTACTTGCCGGAGTCGAGGTGCCTGAGCGCGACGCGCTCCAGGCCCTCGCCGGTGGTGACGGAGCCGACCCGCTCCTTGATCCCGTCGAGCGGCGTCACCTGGTACGGGAGCTGCCCCGAGTACCAGTCCCGGTACAGCCGATCCGCCAGCGGCCCCACCACGGCGGCCGACTTGGGCTTGCCGAGGGGCAGCACGCCGGAGTTCTTCAGCAGCACGGCCGCCTTGCCGGCGGTCTCCCGGTTGAGCCGCTTGTTCGCCGCGCTGCCGATCACGTCCGCCGTGATCCGCGCGTACGGCCCGCCGTCCGGATCGAAGTGGCCCAGCCGGGTCCGGATGGACAGCACGTGGCGTACCGACTTGTCCACGTCGGCCACGGTGATGCGGCCCTGGTCGAGCGCGGCCTTGAGGTTGGTCAGCATCGGCCCGAGGTCGCTGCCGTCGATCGTGAAGCTGTCCAGCCCGGCCTTCAGCACCGCGGCGAACGCCTCGGGCTTGCCGTCGTAGTAGCGCTCCAGGTCGGTGAGCGCGTGCGGGCCCCAGGCGTCGCTCGGGTGGTAGAGCGTCCGGTCGGTCCAGGTCCTGACCACGTCGTTCAGGTCCGGGTTGACGTGGTTGGGCCGCCCGTTGACCAGGTTGTACGACGCCATCACCCCGGTCGCGGCGTCGGCCGAGATCGCCGCCTTGAAGGCCGGCTCGTAGTACTCGTGCTTGAGCTTGGGCGTCAGGTTGGAGGAGGTGAGGCTGCGGTCGGTCTCGTTGTTGTAGGCCAGGTAGTGCTTCAGCACGGGCGCGGTCTTGAGGTAGAAGGGGTCGTCACCCTGCAGCCCCTTGCCGTACGCGGTCGAGATGGCCCCCGTGAGCAGCGGATCCTCGGAGTAGCCCTCCTCGTTGCGCCCCGCGCGCGGGTCGCGCAGCAGGTCGACCACCGGCGCCCACACCTGCAGGCCCCACAGGACGGGATCGACGGCGTTGTAGCCGCGCGTCTCGTCACCCACCGCTGAGCCGACCTTCTTGATCAGCGCCGGGTCCCAGGTGCTGGCCAGCCCGACCGCCTGCGGGAAGACGGTGCCGGCGGCGAACTTCTGGTTCCAGTCGTCGTCACGGTGGTTGGACCAGGCGACGCCGTGCAGCGCCTCGGTGCCGTTCTTGTGGTAGGCGATGCCGAGGCGCGGGATCGCCGGCTGCGACTGGTGCAGCAGGCTCAGCTTCTCGTCGAGGGTGAGCCGGCCGAGCAGGTCGGTGACGCGCTGGTCGAGCGGCAGGGCCGGGTTCTGGAAGGGGTACGCCTGAGCGGTCCGGGCGGCCTGAGCGACCTGGTCGGCCTGGGCGGCGGGCACGCCACATAACGCCGCGGCCAGCGAAACAACCGCTAATAACGGGACTTTTCGCATCTTGAATGGTTCTCCGTCACTTGATGGCGCCGACCGTCACACCTCGGGTCAGCGTGCGCTGGAAGATCAGGAAGAAGGCGACCGCCGGAACGATGCCGAGCAGGGCCGAGGCGCTGGACATGGTCGCGTCCATGTACCTCTGGCCTTGCAGGACACCGAGCGCGACGGGCACCGTCTGGGTGTCGTTCGAGATCAGGAAGATCAGCGGCAGGAAGAACTCGTTCCAGGTCCAGATGAAGAAGAAGATCAGCAGCACGCTGAGCGTGGGCCGGCTGATCGGCACCACGATCCGCAGCAACGAGCGCAGCCGCCCCGCGCCGTCGATCGAGGCCGCCTCCAGGATCTCCTTCGGGAACTGGCCCAGCACCGCGCTCAGCAGATACGTGCCGAACGCCGCCTGGATCGCGGTCATGACGATGATCACCGCGAGCCGGGTGTCGTACAGGCCGGCGGCCTTGGCCAGGTAATACAGCGGATAGGCCAGCGCCTCCTGCGGCAGCGTGTTGGCCACCAGGAACAGCACCAGGATCCACAGCCGGCCCTTCACCCGGCCGATGCCCAGCGCGTACGCGTTGAGCACGGACAGCACCACCGCCAGCACCGACACCGAGGCGCTGATGACGAAGCTGTTCCAGAGCTTGACGCCGAACTCCACCCGGTTCCAGAAGTCCACGATCCCCTGGAGGTAGAGCCCCTCGGGCAGGCTCAGCGGGCCGTTCGAGCTGTACTCGGCCGGCGACTTGACCGCGTTCATCGCCACGATGACGAACGGGAAGATCATCACCACGGCCAGCACGACCAGCGCGAACAGCACCGCCCAGCGTCCCGGGCCCCTCATGCGTCACGCTCCTGCACGCGCAGGAACAGGAACGTCACCACGATGATGATCAGCGCCAGGACGGTGGCGATGGCCGAGCCGTACCCGACGTTGGCCTTCTGGAAGAAGTTCAGGTACGAGAAGTACGACGGCACCATCGTCGCGTTCCCCGGCCCGCCGCGCGTCAGCACGAAGATCGGCCCGAACACCTTCAGCGCGGCGATCGTGCACGTCAGCAGCACCACGAAGATCTCCGGCCGGATCTGCGGGATCGTGATGTGCCAGAACTTGCGCCACCACGAGGCCCCGTCGATCTCGGCCGCCTCGTAGTAGGCCGGGTCCACCCGCTGCAACCCGGCCATGAAGATCACGACCGGGTAGCCGAGCTGGAACCAGACCATGACCGCCATGACCGTGGCCAGCGCCAGATCGGGGTCGCCGAGCCAGTCGAGGTCCAGGCCGAAGATCTGGTTGACGGCGCCGTACGACGGGTGCAGCATCCAGCCCCACACCACGCCCGCCACCGCCACCGGCAGCACCTGCGGCAGGTAGTACGCCGCGCGCAGCGCGGAGGCCGTGCGCGCCCCGAACCGCTTGCCGATGTAGTCGAACAGGGCCGCCGCCAGCACGAGCCCGATCGCCGTCGGCACCACGGCCATGGCCACGATCAGCCCCACGTTGTGCTGGAACGACTCCCAGAACCGTTCGTCCTCCAGCAGCCTGGCGTAGTTGTCCAGCCCGATCCAGCGCGGCGTGCCCACCCCCGACCAGCGGGTGAAGCTGGCGCCGACGTTCATCAGGAACGGCACCACGATGACGGCCAGGAACAGCAGCAGGCTGGGGACCAGGTAGAGCCAGTACCCCCTCGTGCGAGCCCTCATCTAGTTGCCAATGTCGGCGAGGTTGTCCTCGTACGGCTTGGCCAGCTCGTCCAGCACCTCGGCCGAGGTCTTGCTGCCGTTGATGAGCTCCTGGACCCCGGCCACCATCACGTCGTAGTAGCCGGGCGCGGGCCAGTCCGGGTAGAAGGCCAGGCCGTCGGCGGCGGTCAGCTTGTTGAAGGACTCGATGAGCTCCTTGCTCTTGGCGTCGGTGATCGCGGCGGCGTCGGCGGCCACGGGGACGCCGCCGGAGTTGCCGAGCAGGTTCTGGATGTCCTTGCTCATCGTGATGTCGATGAAGTCGTAGGCCAGGTCCTTGTTCTCCGACTTCTCGGGGACGACCCAGAGGTTGCCGCTCGACCCGGGTGACATGGTGGCGCCGGGGAACAGGAAGTGACCCCACTCGAAGTCCTTGATCTCCGAGGCGAAGCGGCCGTACCACCAGCTGCCGCTGATCATGACGGGGAACTTGCCGTTCATGAACGCCACGCCCATGTCCTCGGCCTTGACGCCGGAGGAGTTCTTCGGGATGTAGCCCTTCTTCACCCAGTCGGCGAACGTGTCGGCGCCGTAGGTGAACTCGGGGCCGTGGAAGTCGACCTTGCCCTTGTAGGACTGGAAGGCGTCCAGCCACGGCTTCTGCGCCTTGGTGAGCGCGAGCTGGTAGAAGATCTGCTGCGCCGGGTATTCGGCGCCGGCGTTGGAGATGGGGGTCACGCCGGCCTTGACGAAGGTGTCGAGCGCGGCGGTGAACTCCTCGTACGAGGCCGGGACCTTGACCTGGTGCTTGTCGAAGAGGTCCTTGTTGTAATAGACCATCACGAACTCGCCGTAGTTGGGCACGCCGTACCACTTGCCGGAGCCCATCACGCCCCGGTCGTCGTACTTCGCGGTGGTCTGCAGGCCGCCCGGCAGCAGCTTGTCCCAGCCCCGCTTGGTGGCCTCCTCGCTCAGGTCCGCGAGCAGGCCCTGCTTGGACAGCAGGCCGGAGGTGGCGTTGCCCTTGTTGTACTCCATGATGTCGGGCGCCTCGTCCGAGTTGAGCACCATGGCGGCCGTCTTCTGGATCTGCTCGAAGCCCTTCTCCTCGAACGCGACGGTCACGTTCGGGTGCGACGCCTCGAACTTCTTGATCGCTTCGGCCCACGCCTTGCCCATGGCGCTGTCGGCCGTCTCGTAGTGCCAGAGCTTGAGCACGCGCGGCTCGGTTCCGCCGGGGCTCGGGCTCGCAGAACCGCCGCCCGAGCCGCAGGCCGACAGGGCGAGCACGGCGGCGGTCAGCACCGCCGCGCCTGTTGACTTGACCATGATCCCTCCAGGGGGTGTTACGAGATGACGGCCCGCGCGGGAGCTCCGGGCACCGGGACGAGCTCGACCCCGGTGACCCGCTTCGGGCCGGTGACGGCGACACGCAGCACGTCGCCGTCCCTGGTGGCGACGGCGACCGTCACGCCGTCGGCGTCGTGGATCTCGGCGCTCCCGCCGCCGGAGCCGAAGGCGACGAGTGCGATCTCGGCCGGCACGTCCACCGTGTCCCGCTGCTCCTGTACGGGGATGAGCGCGCCGTACCGGGCGAAGAGGGGGATCTGGCCCAGCGGCTTGGCCACCCGGACGTAACGGGCGCCGTCCAGCACCTCGGCGGTCCAGTAGTCCACCCACCGGCCGCGCGGCAGGTACACCTGCCTGACGCCTTCGGGCCCGGTCATGGGGGCCACCAGCAGGTCGTGCCCGAGCAGGTACTGCAGGTCGGCCTGCCAGGCGACCGGATCGTCCGGATGGTCCACGCACAGCGCCCGCATCATCGGCGCGCCGGTGCGCGCGGCCTCGACAGCGGCCGAGTACAGGTAGGGCATCAGCCGGTACCGCAGCCTCAGCGCCGCGACCGCCTGCTCCTCGACCTCGGGGAACTCCCATGGCTCGCGGGTCGTGGTGCCGTGCAGGCGCAGCAGCGGGGAGAGCGCGCCGAACTGGGTCCAGCGCACGTACAGGTCGTCGGCGGGACGGCCGGTGAAGCCGCCCGCGTCGTGGCTCCAGAACGGGACGCCGGACAGGCCGTGCGCGAGGCCGCCCCTGATCGTGCTGCCCATGGCGGCGTAGCTGGTGTAGGTGTCGCCGCCCCACTGGGCGCTGTGGCGCTGCCCGCCCAGGTACGACGAGCGCGCCCAGACCAGCTCGTGCCCGTTGACCTCGCGGGTGACGTCCACGACGGCGTCGTTGAACAGCAGGGTGTAGACGTTGTGCAGGTCGGTGCCGCTCATGCCGTTGGCGGCCACCGCGTCGGCCGGCACGCCCTCGGCGAAGTCGGTCTTGAAGGCGGCCACGCCCTGGCGCAGCAGCGGGCGCAGCAGGCCCTTGAACCACTCGACCGCCCCCGGGTGGGTGAAGTCCACGATGCCGCAGGCGGGGAAGGAGCCGTGCCAGCAGTCGGCGACGTACGGCTCGCCCTGGGGGTCGCGCAGCAGGTATCCGGCGTCGGCGGCCTCCCGAAACGCCGGGCTAAGGTGCGAAATATAGGGATTCATCCATAGGCAGACCTTGAACCCCATCTCCGCCAGCTCGGCCAGCATGCCCTCCGGGTCGGGGAAGTTCACCGGATCCCAGCGCATGTCCGACCAGTGCCCGTCGCTCTGCCAGTAGGTGTCCAGGTGCAGCACGTCGCACGGGATGCCGCGCTCCCTGATCGTGCGCGCCCTGGCCAGCACCCGCTCCCGGCTGTCCACGCAGAACCCCGAGGAGATCCAGGTGCCGAACGCCCACTTCGGCGGCAGCGAGGGCCGGCCGGTCAGCCGGTCGTAGCGGTCCAGCACCTCCGACGGAGCGGGCCCTGCCATCACGTAGTAGTCCATGACGTCGTCGGGCACCAGGATCTGCACCACGCTGTGCGTGGACTGGCACACGTCGAACTCCAGGGGTGCGCCGCTGTCGACCAGCACGCCGTAGCCCCGGCTGGACACGTACAGGGGGATGTTCTTGTAGGCGCGCTGCGACTCGGCCCCGAAGGCGTCGAAGTTCCACATGAGCGGCCGCTGGCCGCGCTTGTCCAGCCGGGTGAACGACTCGCCGAAGCCGGAGAACGCCTCGTCGGGCGCGGCGGCGAAGCTCTCGTGGTACGCGACGGGCGCGCCTCCCGAGGCGCTGCGGCCGAACGGCAGCGTACGCAGGCGCCCGCTGATGTCGGTGTGCCCCCGGTCCTGCTCGACCAGCGTCGCCCCGCCCGCGTCGGTGAAGCGCAGGTGCCACGGCGACAGGGTGATCTCGGCCCGCAGCGACCCGGCGTCCACCACGATCGGCGCGCCCGGCTCCGCCACGACCCGTGCCCCCGCGTACGTGCCCGGCCTCACCAGCGCGATGGCGCGCTCCGAGCGCGGCCGGGCGGTGGCGTCCTCCGACAGCCGCACCCTGATCACGCCCTCGCCCGCCGCGCCCACCTGGACGATCAGCGTCTCCTCCGCCGAGGTGACCGCCTTGAGCAGCACCTCGGCGCCGTCGGCCGCGACCAGCTCGGCGGCGGTGAGCGCCGAAAGGCCGCCCTCGCCTCGTACGCGGACCGGCAACTCCGGCGGGTCCGCGACGAAGTACTCGTGCGCGACCAGGGGAGGGCGATAGGGCATGGAAGCTCCTTCGAACGCTGCGCCAACTCGTGACTTAGTTTGGTGTCCATACCAACAAAGGTCAACGGTCAGAGGCACAGAAAAGGGCGCGCGGACCACCGCGCGCCCTGCTTCGCAGAGGACTCCTAGATGTTGACCCCCGGCTGCATCAGCCGCCTGGCCGCCTCGGTGACCGACCCCGACAGCGACGGGTAGACCGCGAACGTGTGGGCCAGCTGGTCGACGGTCAGCCGCTGCTGCACCGCCACCGACACCGCCAGGATCAGCTCGGAGGCCCGCGGCGCGACGACCACGCCGCCCAGCACGATCCCGGTGTGCGGGCGGCAGAACAGCTTCACGAAGCCGTCGTTGAAGCCCTGCATCTTCGCCCGCGCGTTGGTGGCCAGCGGCAGCTTGACCACGTTGGCCTCGATCTCGCCCGCCTCGATGGCACGCTGCGCCACGCCCACGGCCGCGATCTCGGGGTCGGTGAAGATGTTGGAGGCCACGGTGGCCAGCCGCAGCGGCTGCACCGCCTCGCCCAGCGCGTGCCACACCGCGATCCGGCCCTGCATGGCGGCGACGGAGGCCAGCATCAGCACGCCGGTGCAGTCGCCGGCCGCGTAGACGCCGGGAGCCGACGTGCGGGAGACCTTGTCGACCTTGACGAACCCGCCCCGGTCGAGCTGCACGCCCGCCTCCTCCAGCCCGATGCCGGAGGTGTTGGGGATCATGCCGACGGTCATCAGCGCGTGCGAACCCTCGGCGGTGCGCCCGTCCTCCAGCGTCACCACCACGCCGTCGTGGGTGCGCTTGACGGAGGCGGCCCTGGAGCGGCCCATGACGTTCATGCCGCGGCGCCGGTAGACCTCTTCGAGCACCTCGGCGCCGTCGGCGTCCTCGTTGGGCATCATCCGGTCGCGGCTGGAGACCAGCGTGACCTCCGCCCCGAGCGAGCGGTAGGCCCCGGCGAACTCGGCCCCCGTCACCCCCGAGCCGACCACGATCAGGTGCTCGGGCAGCTCTTCGAGGTCGTAGAGCTGACGCCAGTTGAGGATGCGCTCGCCGTCGGGCTCGGCCCCCGGCAGCACCCGCGGCGTCGCCCCCGTGGCCACCAGCACGACGTCGGCCCTGATCGTCCGGTCGCCGGCCCTGACCACCTGCGGATCGACCAGCCGTCCGCGCTCCTTGACGATCTCGACGCCCTCGGCCTCGACCCGGGTCGCGATGTCGGCCGACTGCGCCTGGGCCAGCTCCTTGACGCGCTTGTTGACCAGCGGCAGATCGACCTGCGCCACCCCGGCGTCGCCGTCGAGGCCACCGGAGAACGCCACCCCCAGCGAGGGGGCGTCGAGCAGGGCCTGTTTGCGGACGGAGGTCGCGATCAGCGTCTTGGACGGCACGCAGTCGGTGAGCACGCAGGCCCCGCCGGGGCCGTCCTGCTCGACCATCGTGACTTGCGCGCCTAGTTGGGCGGCCACCAGCGCCGCCTCGTAGCCGCCTGGTCCGCCGCCGATGATCACGATCCTCGTCACACCACCATTCTCCCGCATGCCCCGAGCTGCTGACGAACGGGGCGCGGTCTCAGGCGCTAGTCTTGCCGCTGTGCCTGTATACGCCTCCTATGGCAGCAACATGGACCCAGAGCAGATGGCCATGCGTGCCCCGCACTCGCCGATCCGCGGTGTGGGCTGGCTGCCGGGCTGGCGGCTGACCTTCGGAGGCATGGACCTCAAGTGGGAGGGCGCGGTCGCCACGATCGTCGAAGACCCCGACGAGCACGTCTTCGTGGTCCTCTACGACGTGCCCGACTGGGAGGAGCACTCGCTCGACCAGTGGGAGGGCGCGGTGCGCGGCGCCTACCACAAGGTCCGGCTGCGGGTGCAGACGCTCGACGGCGAGGTCGTGGCCTGGTTCTACGTGCTCGACGGCTACGAGGGCGGCCTGCCCTCGGCCCGCTACCTGGGCAGCCTGGCCGAGGCGGCCGAGCGGGCGGGCGCCCCCGACGACTACGTCAAGGAGCTGCGGGAGCGCCCCTGCACCTCGTTCGGCTGACGGCTAGCGCAGCGGCTCGTCCTTCGTCTCCCTGAGCACGAAGATGTAGACCAGCGTCGAGATGAGCGCCAGCGCCGACATGTACCACGGGAAGAGGCCCGGGTTGTCCGCCTCCTGCAGCGCCGTGCCGATCAGCGGCGCGGTGCCGCCGAAGAGCGCGACGGTCAGCGAGTAAGGGAACCCGGCGCCCGCCGCCCGCACCCGCGTCGGGAAGAGCTCGGAGTTGACCGCGGCCGAGATCGCGGTGAAGCAGCCGAGGAAGACCATGCCGACGAGCTGCACGACCAGCAGGCTCCAGTAGGCGTCGGTGAGCAGGCCGAGCAGCGGCACGGGCAGGATGAGGAAGCCGAACCCGAAGGTGATCAGCATCGGCTTGCGCCCGATCCGGTCCGACAGCATGCCCAGCAGCGGCTGCAGGATCATGAAGAAGACCAGCGAGATCGTGCCGATCTGGAGCGACTCGGCCTTGTCGAAGTCCACCGTGATCTGCGCGTACGTGGGCAGGAAGCTGGTCCAGGTGTAGTACGCCACCGTGCCGGCGATCGTGATGCCCACGATCGTCGCCGCCGACCTCGGGTGCAGCCGCAGGAACTCGAACAGCTTGGGCCGGGTGGCCTCGCCGCGCTGGATCTCCTCCGCCACCGCCGAGGTCTCGTCGGCGCCCTTGCGGATCCACAGGCCCACCAGGCTCAGCACCGCGCCCACCACGAACGGCACGCGCCAGCCCCAGGAGTCCATGTCGGCCTCGATCAGGTTCGTGGCCAGCAACGCGGCCAGTCCTGAGGCGATGAGCTGGCCGATGGTGGTGCTCACGTACTGGAAGCTCGAGAACAGGCCGCGCCGGCCGGGCGGGGCCGACTCCACCAGGAACGTGGTCGCCGCGGCGAACTCGCCGCCCACCGACAGGCCCTGGATGAGCCGGGCGAGGGTGAGGATGACCGGCGCCAGCAGGCCGACGGCCGCGTAGGTGGGGGTCAGGCCGACCAGCAGGGAGCCCGCGCCCATCAGCACGATGGTGAACGTCATGGCCGACTTGCGGCCGTACCGGTCGGCGAACGCGCCGACCAGCAGGCCGCCCAGGGGACGCATGAAGAAGCCCACCGCGAACACGGCGAACGAGCTGAGCAGCGGGACGAGGCTGTTGTCCGATGCCTTGGGGAAGACCTGGTCGGAGAAGTAGACGGCGAGGAAGGTGTACGCGTACCAGTCGTACCATTCGACGACGTTGCCGATGCTGGCCGCCATGAGCTGCCGGACGCGGCTCTTGGGGATGCCGAGTGGGGAGTGCGCCACGGGGGAAGTCGCCACGAAGGGCTCCTTTGCTGACAAGTGCGGTAATGGCTTACTCTGCATTCGGACGACCGAAACAGTCAAATGTTTAAGCCGATTTTTACAATCCCGACACAGGAACGGGCAACCGTGGACGTTCTCGACCGCCGGCTCGTGGCCGCGCTGCAAGTCAGCCCACGAGCCTCGTGGGGGGAGATCGGCCGGGCCGTGGGCGAGCACGAGCGCACGGTCGCCCGGCGGCTGCAGCGGCTCATCGCCGAGGGCTTCGTCCGCGTCACGGCCATCTACGACGACCTGCGCACCGGCCACGGCCGGCCCGTGCACCTGCACGTCCAGGTGCGGCCCGGCACCGCCACGCAGGTGGCCAAGGCGCTGGCCGAGCGCCGCGACACGCGCTCGGTCTACTCCCTGACCGGGGCCGCCGACCTCGGCTGCGAGCTGGTCTCCCCCTCCCGCGAGGCCCTGCACCGCATCCTGTCGGCACAGGTGTCGGAGATCGACGGCGTCCTGCAGACCCAGACCCAGGTCGTCCTGCACACGTTCAGAACCGTCGCCGAATGGCACGCGCCCTTCCTGACCGAGCACGAGGTGGCCGAGCTGCGGCCGGCCCCGTACCCCGACCGGCTGCCCGGCGAGACCGGCCCGTCACCTCTGGAGCAGCGGGACGAAGAGGGCCTGTCGCCGCTGGAGCAGGAGATCGCCGACCTCCTCGCCGCCGACGGCCGGATCGCCTTCACCGCGGTCGCCGAGCGGCTCGACATCTCCGTGCCCACCGCGCGCCGCCGGGTCACCTCCCTGATCGAGCGGCGGCTGCTGCTGCCGCGCGCCGAGGTCGAGCCCGCCCTGCTCGGCCTGGAGGTCGAGGCCATGCTCTGGCTCAAGGTGCGCCCCCACGGCCTCGATCTGGTCGGCCAGCGGCTGGCGGCGCATCCCGACGTCCGTTACTGTGCCGCCACGACGGGCACGCATTCCCTGATCGTGCAGGTCGTGGCGGCCCACGAGGCGGCCCTCTACCGTTTCATGACCGGCGTCGTCGGCCGGCACGACGAGATCACCGACGTCGACCTCACCCTCATCACCCGCGCGCACAAGCGCGGCCACCTGCACAAGTCCGGACTGCTCACGCTGGATCACCATTGGGAGGCAACACCATGACACCCGCCGAACTCGAAGTCGCCGACCTCTGCGTCGAGCTGATCCGGGCCGACAGCAGCAACTACGGCGACGGCAGCGGCCCCGGCGAACGGGCCGCGGCCGAGGTCGTCATGGCCAGGCTGGCCGAGGTCGGCATCGAGTCCACCTACATCGAGAGCGAGCCGGGCCGCGGCAACGTGATCACCCGCGTCGAGGGCACCGACCCGTCGCTGCCCGCCCTGCTCGTCCACGGCCACCTCGACGTCGTCCCGGCCAACGCCGCCGACTGGTCGGTGGACCCGTTCGCGGGCGAGGTGCGCGACGGCTACATCTGGGGCCGCGGTGCCGTGGACATGAAGGACATGGACGCGATGATGCTGGCCGTGCTGCGCCGCTTCAAGCGCGAAGGGCTCAGGCCGCGGCGCGACATGGTCTTCGCCTGGCTGGCCGACGAGGAGGCCGGCGGCGTCTACGGCGCCAAATACCTCACGGCCAACCACCCCGGCCTGTTCGAGGGCGTCACCGAGTCGATCAGCGAGGTCGGCGGCTACTCGCTGGAGGTGGACCCGTCGCTGCGGCTCTACCTGATCGAGACCGCCCAGAAGGGCCTGGCCTGGATGAAGCTGGTCGCCGACGGCACCGCGGGCCACGGCTCGATGCTCAACGACGACAACGCCGTCACCGAGGTGGCCAGGGCCGTGGCCAGGATCGGCGGGCACGACTGGCCGCTGACGTACACGCCGACCGTGCGCCGCTTCCTCACCGAGGTCGCGGGCGCCTTCGGCGTCCCGTTCGACGAGAACGACCCGCAGCCGATCCTGGACCAGATCGGGCCGCTGGTGCGGTTCGTCGGCGCGACGCTGCGCAACACCACCAACCCGACCCAGCTCGGCGCCGGCTACAAGTCCAACGTCATCCCCGGCCAGGCCACGGCCGTGGTCGACGGGCGCTTCCTGCCGGGCTTCGAGGAGGAGTTCTTCAAGACGATCGACGGGCTGCTCGGGCCGAAGGTGCGGCGCGAGTTCGTCCACCACGACATCGCGCTGGAGACCACGTTCGACGGCGCGCTCGTGGAGTCGATGATCACGGCGCTCAAGGCCGAGGACCCGGCCGCCCGCGCCATCCCCTACTGCATGTCCGGCGGCACCGACAACAAGACCTTCTTCGCCGACCTGGGCGTGCGCGGGTTCGGCTTCGTGCCGCTGCGGCTGCCCGCCGACATGGACTTCGCCTCCATGTTCCACGGCGTGGACGAGCGCGTGCCGGTGGACGCCCTGCAGTTCGGGGTGCGGGTCCTGGACAGGCTGCTCCTAAACTACTGAAGGTGAGCAAAGACCCGTACACCCTGGCCGGTGAGGCCGCCGCGGCGCTGCGTGCCGCGGCCGGCCTCGACCTCTCCGACGCCGCCTTCGACGTCGCGCTCGTCATGGGCTCGGGGTGGGTGCCCGCCGCCGACGCGATCGGCGAGACGGTGCGCGAGATCCCGTTCACCGACCTGCCCGGCTTCCGCGCGCCCGCCGTGGCCGGTCACGGCGGCAAGATCCGCGTCGTCCGCACCGCCGCGGGCCGGCACGCGCTGATCTTCCTCGGGCGCACCCACCTGTACGAGTCGCCGTCCGGGCTCGGGGTGGACGCGGTCGTGCACGGCGTCCGCACCGCGGCGGCGGCCGGCGTACGCACGCTGGTGCTCACCAACGCGGCCGGCGGGCTGCGCCCCGAGACGCAGAACGTCGGCGACCCGGTCCTGATCAGCGACCACATCAACCTGACCGGGGCCAACCCGATCACCGGCACCACGTTCATCGACCTCACCGAGGTCTACTCGCGCCGCCTGCGCGCCCTCGTCCGCGAGATCGACCCGACCCTCGCCGAGGGCGTCTACGTCGCCTTCCGCGGCCCCACGTACGAGACGCCCGCCGAGATCCGCATGCTGCGCACGCTGGGCGGCGACATGATCGGCATGTCCACGGTGCTGGAGGCCATCGCGGCCCGCGAGGCGAACCTCGACGTGCTCGGCATCTCCCTGGTCACCAACCCGGGGGCGGGCCTGTCCGGCGAGCCGCTCAACCACGAGGAGGTCCTGGAGGTGGGCCGGGCCACGGCCGCCCGCATGGGCGTGCTGCTGGCCAAGGTGGTGGACCGGCTGTGAGCGTGCTGCGGCGGGCGCGAGAGTGGCTGGCCCAGGACCCCGACCCCGACACGCGCGCCGAGCTGTCCGCCCTGCTCGAACGCGAGGACCTGGCCGCCCTGGAGCAGCGCTTCGGCGCCAAGCTGGAGTTCGGCACCGCCGGGCTGCGCGGCGAGCTGGGCGCGGGCCCCAACCGGATGAACCGGGTCACCGTCATGCGCGCCGCCGCCGGCCTGGCCGCCGTCCTCGGGCCGGGCAAGCACGTGGTCATCGGCTACGACGCCAGGCACAAGTCCGACGTGTTCGCCCGCGACACGGCGGCGGTGCTGACGGGCGCCGGCCTGCGTGCCTCGCTGCTGCCGCGCCCGCTGCCGACGCCCGTACTGGCCTTCGCCGTCCGCCATCTCGGCGCCGACGCGGGGGTGACGGTCACCGCCAGCCACAACCCGCCGCGCGACAACGGCTACAAGGTCTACTGGGGCGACGGCTCGCAGATCGTCCCACCCCTCGACACGGAGATCTCCACCGCCATCGACGCGGTCGGCCGCGTGGACGACCTCCCCCTGGGCGGCCCCACGACAGATCCTCCCCCGGGTGGCCTCACCACCCGGACAGAGCCGGGGACACTGACCGAGCTGGGCGAGGAAGTAGTCCATGCCTACCTCCGGGCCGTGACCTCCCTCCCCCTGGGCGAGGCCCGCGACCTGCGCGTCGCCTACACCCCGCTCCACGGGGTCGGGGCGGCCACCCTGGACGCCGCCTTCCTCGCCGCCGGCTTCGACGGCCCGCTGATGGTCGAGGAGCAACGCGAGCCCGACCCCGACTTCCCCACGGTCTCCTTCCCCAACCCGGAGGAACCGGGCGCGATGGACCTGGCGATCGTGCTGGCCGCCAAGACGGAGGCCGACCTCATCGTGGCCAACGACCCCGACGCCGACAGGTGCGCGGTGGGCGTCCCGCTGCCCGGCGGCGGCGCCCGCATGCTGACCGGCGACGAGGTCGGGGGCCTGCTGGCCGAGCACGTGATCACCCACACCACCGGCGACCGCATGGTGGCCACCACCATCGTCTCCTCCACCCTGCTCGGCAAGATCGCCCAGGCGCACGGCGTCCGGTACGGCGAGACGCTCACCGGCTTCAAGTGGATCATCAAGGCCGGCCCCGGGCTGGTCTTCGGCTACGAGGAGGCCATCGGCTACAGCGTCGGCTCCGACGCCGGCCTGCCGGTCAGGGACAAGGACGGGATCGGCGCGGCGCTGACCGTGGCCGCCATCGCGGCGGCGGCCAAGCGCGACGGCCGCACCCTTTTCGACCTCCTCGACGACCAGGCCCGCCGCTACGGCCTGCACGCGACCTCACAGCTCTCGTTCCGCGTGTCGGATCTGTCGCTGATCACGAACGCCATGTCCCGCCTGCGCACCGACCCACCGGCGACCCTCGGCAATCTGCCGGTCGAGCGAGCCGACGACCTGGCCCGCGGCGACGGCGGCCTCCCCCCGACCGACGGCCTGCGCTACCTCCTGGAGGGCGGCGCCCGCGTGGTGATCCGCCCCTCCGGCACCGAACCCAAACTCAAGTGCTACCTGGAGGCCGTCGTCCCGGTGACCACCACCCCGACCGAGGCCCGGGCCCGGGCTGGGGAGCAACTGGCGAGCATCCGTACGGACCTGGAGACCCGCCTGGCCCTCTAGCCCGCACAGAACGTGTTGGTCTCAGGCGAGACCGACACGGCGGCGAGGGCCACCACGTCCACGCCCTGATACCAATACGTCACGTTGGTATCAGCGTTGAGGCCAAGACGAGGAGACAGCAGCTCGACACGCGTGGCGATGAAGGTCGTGGCAGTCTGGCCGCGTGGAGACGTACGAGATCTTCCTGTCCAGGGCCCTGCCCGATCCCCGGGTGCTGGGCCTGGTGCTGAGCGGGTCGCAGGCCCGTGCGGGCACCGCCACCGCCCGCTCCGACCACGACCTCTACCTGATCGCCGCCGACGGGGCCCCGTTCGAGCCGCGCAGGGACGCGCTGGTGGACCTGGTGGTGATGACGCTCGACGAGTTCCGCGCCCACGCCATGCCCGGTTCCGGCACCGAGTGGAACCGGTACGCCTTCACCCACGCCCAGGTGCTCAAGGACACCGGCGGCATCGCCTCCCTGGTCGCCGCCAAGGGCACGCTCACCCCTGACGAGGCCTTCGCCGTCGGGCGCGAGGCGCTGGGCGGGTTCCTCAACAGCGTGTACCGGTGCATGAAGAACGCACGCGACGGCAACCTCCTCGGCGTCCGCCTGGACGGGGCCGAGGCGGTGCCGGCCTGCCTGAGCCATCTGTTCGCCCTGCACGGACGGGTACGGCCGTACAACAAGTACCTGGAGTGGGAGCTACGCCACCACCCCCTGACCGGCTGGCCCGCCGCCGCCCTCCTGCCCCGCCTGGAGTCCGCCCTGTCCGACGACGCCCCGACGGCCCTCCGAGAACTCCTGAACGCCCTCGAACCCCACGCCCGCGCCGCCGGCCACGGCCCCGAACTGGACTCCTGGGGCGACGACCTGCCCTTCATGCGCGGCACCAGCTGATCTTCGCTGGGTAGCAACCATTTTTGGTAGCCCCAAAGTTGGGACCACCACAGTTGGGTGTCCGCAAGGGAGGGGTTCAGGTGGACGGGTTCATCGGGCGGCGGCCTGAGCTGGCTCAGCTCAGCCGGTATTTCAGCCGGGTGAGGACCGGCGATCGTCCCGGCCGCGCCGTCCTCATGCGCGCGTCGGAGATGGTGGTCAACCCGCTCACCGCCGCGGACGTGGCGGACAAGCTCGGCCTGCCCGCCGCGGAGGCCGTGGACGCGCACCTGATCACCGGCGGCCTGCCGCAGATCCTGGACGAATGGCCGGCCGGCGCCTCCGTCGAGGAGTTCCTGGAGACGGCCGTCCCGATGCCGGGTTCGGCGCTGACGGTGAGCGGCGTGCGGGCCATGGCGGCCGAGTTCCCGCCGGAAGCCCGGGCGGGCGTCCTGCTGCGCGCCATCGGCTCCGGCCGGCGTACGTACTCGTCGATCTCCAAGGCGTCCGGCCTGCCCGGCACGTCGATCGCGCCCGGTCTGCAGATCCTCCAGGAGAAGCGCATGGTGACGGCGGAGCTGCCGCTGTCCGTACGGCCGTCGCGGGAACACCGCCACCACATCACGGACACGCACCTGCGCTTCTGGCTCTCGTTCATCGAACCGAACATGACCGCGATCGACCGCGACCGCGGCGACCTCGTCCTCCAGCGGATAGAACGGTCGTGGACGGCTTGGCGCGGCGCCGCGGTCGAGCCTTTCGTCCGTGAGTCGCTCCGTCGCATGGACGGGCTGCCCTGGAACACCCAGGCGATCGGAGGGTACTGGACGAGGACGAACAACCCGGAGATCGACCTGATAGGGGCGGACAGAGAGCTGGTCGCCAAGAAGATCACTTTCGTCGGGTCGGTGAAATGGCTGGAGAACCGGCCCTTCGACGAGCACGACCTGCGCGAGCTCATCGCCCACCATGCCCAGATCGAGGGAGCGGGCACCACCACACCGCTCTATGCCGTCTCCCGCAGCGGCTGCGACGTGGACGGTGTCACCCACGTCGATCCGGAGCAACTGCTCGACGCGTGGCGGTGACGCCCGCTTCCGTTGGCCGGATGTCAGGTCAGGCGGAGTTGGAGGTCGGTGTCCCAGTTGTTCATGTCGGGTTCGACGCGGGGGTCCGTCCGGTACAGCTCCAGGCGGCAGCCCCAGTGCTCGACCCCGTCCTTCTCGGTCAGGTCCCACTCCAGGCCCTGCTCGCGGCCCCGGCGCAGCAGTGACTCGACGGCGCCGGCGAGCTGGTCCGGGTGGCCGTGGTGGGTGACGGTGACGTAGCGGCCGGCGGGGAGGGTGGCGGCGAGGAGGTCGTCCTCCGCGTCCATCGGGGCCGGTACGGGGACGCCCGCCTCCACCACCAGCCGGTCGGCGGCCATGTCGATGCTGTGGTAGCGCAGGAACGGCGCTCCCGCGGGGGCCGTGCCGCGCTCGGCCAGCCGGCCGATGATCTCGCCGATCCGGTCGGCGACCAGGTGGAAGCTGGTCATGGTGATGGTACGGCGCACCCCGAGGTACGGGCGCGGCGGAAATTCGATGATCTGTGGCATGGGTCGTAGCCTCCTTCGCACATCTTTGTACGAAGGTCGGCTGCGGAACTCATCGGTGGCTCGGACATCGGTGGCCGGGTCTACGTGCGCGGGCCGGAGGCGTCCGGGACAACCTATGGCGATTTCGGAATATATGGGGTATTTTTCGGATCTAAGAGGCAACCGAACGTTCGGTAGGGCATGATGATCGTCGACCTCACCGACCGCGACACCGACGCCGGCCGGCGGATCAGGACCGCGGCCGTGCTGCTGTTCGCGCGGCGGGGCTACGCCGCCACCAGCATCAGAGACCTCGGCAAGGCGGTCAACATGACCAACGCCGGGATCTACCACCACGTCACCAGCAAGGAAGCGCTGCTGGCCGACCTCATGCGGGCCGCGCAGCGCGAGCTCATCGAGGCCACCGAGCGCATGCTGGCCCCGTACGAGCGGCCCGGCGACCGCCTCGCCCTGCTGATCAGCTCACTCACCGCCGTCCACGCCCTCACCCCCATGACCAGCCGCGTCATGGACGGCGAGCTGCGCTCCCTGACGCCCGGCTCCGCCGCCCACGCCGAGATCATCGCCCTGCGCGACGCGTACGAGGACCACTGGAAGCACGCCCTGGCCGACGGCGTCGAGCAGGGCGTCTTCCGGGTCGCCGACGAGAAGCTGACCCGGCTCGCCCTGATGTCCATGTGCACCGGCACCAGCGAGTGGTACCGCCCCGACGGGGACTCCACGCTGGAGCAGGTGTGCGCCGAGTTGGTCGCGATCGGCCTGGCCGCCGTCCGCGCCCCCGCCGAAGCTTTTGTGACGGCCGACTTCACTCTGCTGCCCGAGTTCCCGTGGGAGCCGCCGCATGCAAGCAACGATCCCCGACCTGATGAGGCACGCCGCTGACACGTACGGCGCGCGCGAGTTCCTCCGTTTCCCCGACCCCTCACCCGTTTCCCTGACTTTCGCCGAGGCCGACGAGCGGTCGGACCGGCTGGCCGGAGCGCTGGCCGACCAGGGCGTGCGGCCCGGCGACCGGGTGGCGATCATGATGGACAACGTGCCCGGCTGGCCGCTGAGCTGGCTGGCGATCCTCAAGGCGGGCGCGATCACCGTGCCGGTGAACGTCCGTTACCGGGCCGCCGACCTGGAGCACGTCCTGCGCGACTCAGGGGCGGTGGCCACGATCACCACCGCCGGGTACGCCCCGCACATCCCCGGCACAGTCCATCTTCTCGACCAGCTCACCGGCGGAGCTCCCCGCACCAACCCCTCTAAAGCCGACGATGTCGCTAATTTTCAGTACACGTCGGGGACCACCGGTTTTCCCAAGGCCTGCATGCTCACCCACGCCTACTGGCTCAGGTCCGCCGCCGTCGTCGCCGACCAGGTCTGTCTACGCGACGACGACGTGCTGATCATCGCCCAGGCGTTCTCGTACATGGACCCCCAGTGGGTCACCCTGCTCGCCCTCATGGGCGGGATCCCGCTCGTCGTGCTCCCCCGCTTCTCCGCCTCCGGCTTCTGGGCCTCGGCCAGGGAGCAGGGGGCGACGCTCACGTACGTGCTGGGCACGATGCCCCTCCTCCTGCACAAACAGCCGCCCCACCCCCTCGACCGCGCCCATCGCATGCGCGCGGTGCTCTGCTCGGGCATCCAGCCGGACCTGCACCGCGCGTACGAGGAGCGCTGGGGCGCGCCGTGGCGGGAGCTGTACGGCTCCACCGAGAGCGGCACCGACCTGCTCTCGCCCCTCGACGACACCGGCACGGTCGGCACCGGCGCCATGGGAGTCCCGCCGCCCGGCAAGGAGGTCGAGCTGGACCCCGGCACCGGCGAGATCCTGGTCAGGGGCGAGCCCATGATGCGGGGGTACTGGAACCATCCCGAGGCGACCGCCCACGCCTTCAGGAACGGCTGGTACCACACCGGCGACCTGGGCGTCCGCGACTCCCTGGGCCGGATCAGGCACGCCGGGCGGATCAAGGACATGGTGCGCAGGGGCGGCGAGAACATCTCCTGCGCCGAGGTGGAGCACGTGCTGGCCGAGCATCCCGCCGTCGTCTCCGCCGCCCTGGTGCCCATCCCCGACGAGCTGTTCGGCGAGCTGCCCAAGGCGTTCCTCCAGCTCCGCCCTGGCCATCCGGCCACGGCCGAGACCGCCGCGAGCGTGATCGAGCACGCCAGGGAGCGGCTGGCCCGGTTCAAGATCCCGGCGTACGTGGAGTTCGTCGAGGAGTTCCCGCTGACCCCGTCCGCCCGCGTCGAGAAACGCCACCTCCTCCGCCCCGGCCGCGACCAGCGCGCCGCCCCCGCCATCGACGTCGAACCCGGCCGCGACCGGCGCCCCGCGCCCGCCGTCCAGGCCCACCCCGAGCGCGACGACCTCGCCACTCAGGCCGACAAGGAGCAGAGATGATCGACGTGACCGTACGCGACGAGGTGGCCGTGATCACCCTCGCCCGGCCCGACAAGCTCAACGCCCTCACCGCCGCCATGCGCGCGGACCTCGCCGCCGCCGTCCGCGAGCACGGCGGAAGCGGCCGGGGCATCGTGGTCACCGGGACCGGCCGGGCGTTCTCCGCCGGCGAGGACATCAACCAGGCCGTCGGCCGGTCGCTGGTCGAGGAGGTGGAGCTGTTCCACGACATGACCAGGGCCGTGCTGGAGACCCGGGTGCCGGTGGTGGCGGCGGTCAACGGCCTGGCCGTGGGCGGCGCCGCCGAGTGGACGCTCTGCTTCGACGCCCGCATCGGCACGCCGGCGGCCGAGTATTTCCTGCCGGAGAACCACATCGGTCTGTCGATCTCCAACGCCGCCAGCTACCTGCTCCCCCGCCTCGTCGGCGGCAGGGCGTTGCGGCTGGTGCTCGACTCGACCCGGATGAGCGCCGAGGACGCCCTCGCCGTCGGCCTGCTGGATCAGATCGTCGATCCGGAAGCGCTGGTGGAGACGGCGATCGCCCGTGTACGCCACTGGAGCGCCACCGGCACCGCCACGGCGGTCCACCTCGCCCTGCTGCGCCCGCCGCTGGCGGAGGTCGAGCGGGCCTTCCAGGTGGAGACCGAGGCGGCCAAGCAGGTGGAGGCGTCCGGCATCGCCCAGGCCGGCATGGACGCCTTCGTCAACAGGAAGCGAGCAGACTAGACGACGGCCGACAGGCCGCGCGGACCAGGCGACCGTCGACAGGCGCCGCGCCGGTCAGGCGACGACGATCGCGGCGACCACCAGCGCCACCGCGACCACCAGCACCGCGATCGCGTCGTAGGACCACGTCACCCGGGCCGGCCCCGCCTGCTCGTCGCGGCGCCTGGCCGACTCGGCGCGTTCGCGGATCTGGTCGCCCACCCAGTCGGCGTGCGTCTTGCCGGCGAACGCCTCCGCCGCCGCCTGCTCGCCCTTCGACAGGGTCGGCTCGGTCTTGAAGCGCCCCCGCTGTCGCGCGGGGGCGCCGCGCCGCTGCGCCTTGGCCCGCTCACGCGCGCTGCTCATCGGCGTCCACAGCCGCAGCACCTGCTCGTCGCCGTGGTGCACGTTGATGGAGTGGGACACCGTGACGTCCTCGATCGAGGCCCACGGCACGAACGTGGTGCGGAACGGGTTGCGCCCGACCAGCCCCGCCTCCGTGAGCACGGTGGCGGGGCGCAGCGCGACCGCGTAGACGAGCGCCGTCAGCGCCCCCAGCACGGCCAGCGCCACCAGCGACGGCTTGCCGCTGTAGCGGACGATCAGGTCGACGACGTTGAAGGCCACGAAGGCCAGCCACACCCATGCCAGCACGAACGCGGTCCTGGACCGGTAGCTCTGCTTCACGGCTGCCACTTCAGCTGCGCGAACCCCGGCTTGATCCGGCCGTTGATCAGCGCCAGCCGCTCGTCGAACGGGATGAACGCCGACTTCATCGCGTTGACCGTGAACCACTGCAGATCGTCCCAGCCGTAGCCGAACGCCTCGACCAGCTTGTGGAACTCCAGCGCCAGGCTGGTCGAGCTCATCAGCCGGTTGTCGGTGTTGACGGTGACGCGGAAGTGCAGCCGCCGCAGCAGCCCGATGGGGTGGTCGGCGATCGACGCGGCGGCTCCGGTCTGCAGGTTGGACGTGGGGCACATCTCCAGCGGGATGCGCTTGTCGCGAACGTAGGCCGCCAGCCGCCCCAGCTTGGCCGACCCGTCGCCGGACACGGAGATGTCGTCGATGATGCGCACGCCGTGGCCGAGCCGGTCGGCGCCGCACCACTGGATGGCCTGCCAGATCGACGGCAGCCCGAAGCCCTCGCCGGCGTGGATGGTGAAGTGGGCGTTCTCCCGCTGGAGGTATTCGAAGGCGTCGAGGTGGCGGGTGGGCGGGTAGCCGGCCTCGGCGCCCGCGATGTCGAAGCCCACCACGCCGCCGTCGCGGTAGCGCACGGCCAGCTCGGCGATCTCCCTGGAGCGCGCCTGGTGCCGCATGGCCGTCAGGAGGGTGCCGACGCGGATGCCGCGCCCCTCCGAGCCGCGCGCGAACCCTTCGAGCACCGCCTCCACGACCTGGTCGAGGCTCAGGCCCGTGGTGGTGTGCTGCTCGGGCGCGAAGCGCACCTCGGCGTAGACCACGCCGTCGGCGGCCAGGTCTTCGGCGCATTCGGCGGCCACGCGCTCCAGCGACTCGCGGGTCTGCATGACGCCGACCGTGTGGTCGAACGTCTCCAGGTAGCGTTCGAGCGAGCCGGAGTCGGCCGCCTCCCCGAACCACTGGCGCAGGTTGTCGGGATCGTGGGTGGGCAGCCGGCCGTAGTCGGTCTCCCTGGCCAGCTCGACGATCGTCTCGGCGCGGAGCCCGCCGTCGAGGTGATCGTGCAGCAACACCTTGGGAGCCCGCCGGATCTCGTCAAGCGTGGGCCTCATCAGGCAATGATATGAGCACCGCCCACCACCCGGTCAGCCCCGTCGGGCGGGCCGTACCGGATCGGCCCCGTCCCAGTCGGTCCGTCCGTACCGGATCGGTCCCGTCAGTCGCGGCCGGCGCCGTCCGGGGAGAAGGCGGGCAGGCACACGGCGATGTACTCGGCGCCCTCGGGCCCGGCGCTGTAGCGGACCTTCTCCCCCGGCGACGTCACCACCGACTGCCCGGCCTCGACCAGCGTCGTGCCCTCGTCGTGCGCCACGATCACCGTGCCGCGCAGCACCACCGTGTACTCGGTGAAGACCGGCGTCTGCGGCGGCTCCTCCCAGCCGGGCGGGGCGACCATGTGGGCGATGGAGATCGCCTCGTCGCCGCTGCTGACGCGGCCCACGTGCTCGTCGATGAGCTTGCCGCCTGGTACGGGAATGCGGGCCGGAGCCCCGATCTTTCTGACCACCAGGTCAGTGTGCCACGTCCAGGACCAGGCGGTTCGGCGACCTGTGCTCCGTGACCTGGAACGCCGCCTGCCGGTCCAGCGCCAGCCCGATCCCGACGCGGCCCTCGAAGTCGCCGGTCCTGACGACGTCGGCCAGGTTGGCCAGGCCGGCCGCGTAGACGGGCCCGCCGCTCCAGGTGGGCTCGCCGTCCTCGTCGTGGGCGTTCGCGGGGAAGAGCGTCAGCTGGAGGTACGCGCCGCCGCGCACGCCCATGGGCTTGCCCGAGCCGTCCTGAACGAACTCGTCCACCCATTTCACGTTGTATCCGGGCATCCCGCCCTTGAGGTCCACCACCAGCCGGTCGTAGCCCTCGTGGGCGGCGAAGCGCACCCCCGTCACCACGGCCGGCTCGGTGCCGCTCCGGTCGACCTCCACCTCGGCGGTGCTGGTCGGAGCGCCGGGAGCGGCGGCAGAAGGTGAGCCCGTGCCGCCGGTCTCCGTGGTGGCCGGGGTCTGCGGCAGCGTGGCCTGCCGGACGGTGCCGCACGCGGCCAGCCCTGCGGTGAGCGCTGCGGCGATCACGGCCAGACAGGCCCGCACGACGGCCGCACGGGTGCGCGGCGACCGGCCGGCGGACGGTGATGACGAGCACATGCCGGGTAGATGCCCAGCGTACGGGCCCGCCACGCCGTGCCACGCCCGGCTTTGCGTCGCCGCGATCACACCCGCCCGGCATGCCGCCACGGTCAGACGGCCTCGTACACCCGTGCCTCCTGCGGTTCGGCGGCCGGCACCGCCTTGCGGGCGCGCAGGCCGGTGGCCGAGATGGCCAGGCCGACCAGGGCCAGCACCAGCGACACCACGATCGCCGCGCGCAGCGCCTCGATGGACAGGGTCTCGCCGCCCGAGGTGAGCACGGCGGTCACGACGGCCAGCACGATCGCGCCGCCCACCTGCCCCGAGGTGTTCAGCAGGCCGGAGGCCAGCCCCTGCTCGTCGTCGCTCACGCCGTTGGTGGCCTGGATGTTCAGCGAGGGGAACGACAGCGCGAACGCGATGCCCAGCAGGACCATGCCGGGGATCACCATGCCGCCCAGGCTGGGGGTGCGGTCGATGCCGAGGAAGATCGCGTACCCGCCGGCCAGCGCGGCGGCGCCGATGACGATCAGCTTGGCGGTGCCGAACCGGTCGGCGAAGTCGCCCATCTTGGTCGAGGTGACCGCGACGAGCACGCCGGCGGGCAGGAACGCCATGGCGGTGCCGAGGGCGGACCAGCCGAGCAGGTTCTGGAAGTACTGCATGGCCACGAACTGGAACGACACGTACGAGCCCATGAGGATGAGCAGCCCCAGGTTGGCCCGCACGATGTGGCCGGAGCGCAGGATGCCCAGCCGCACCAGCGGGTGCCGCACCTTGAGCTCGGTCACCACGAACAGCGCGAGCAGCGCGGCCACGCCCGCCAGCGAGCCGATCGTGCGCACGGAGGCCCAGCCCACCTCGGGGGCCTGCACGACGGTGAACACCAGCAGCAACATCGACGCGGTGATGGTCACGGCGCCGACGAGGTCGTGACCGCCCTCGGCCCGCTCCTCCCGGCCGCGCGGCAGCACCTTCAACGCGGCGACCAGCGCGATGATCGCGACCGGCACCGGCATCAGCAACGTCCAGCGCCAGCCGATCTCGGTCAGCAGGCCGGACAGCACGAGGCCGAGCGAGTAGCCGCTGGCTCCCGAGGCGGTGAAGAAGCTCAGCGCCCGGTTGCGCTCGGGCCCCTCGGCAAAGGTGGTCGTGATGATCGACAACGCGGCGGGCGCCGTGAACGCGGCGGCCACGCCCTTGACGAACCGGGCCACGATCAGCAGGGCGCCGTCGTCCACGATGCCACCGAGCAACGACGCCACGGCGAAGACACCCAAAGCGACCAGGAACACCCTGCGCCGCCCGAGCAGGTCGGCGGTCCTGCCCCCGAGCAGAAGAAGACCGCCGTAGCCGAGCACGTAGCCACTGACCACCCATTGCAGGGCGGAGGTATCAAGATTCAGATCATGCTGGATGGCCGGCAGGGCGACGCCGACCATCGACACGTCAAGAGCGTCAAGGAATATCACCGCGCAGAGCACGGCGAGCGCGCCCCAGCGGGATGAGGAAGAGGACATGAGTCAGAACAATACATGCACGCACATCTAATGCAAGCGCATTTAATGTCGTTGCATGAGATTTACGGAAGTGGTAACCTCCGCGACATGGACGAGCAGCTCGTGGTCGACACCTGGCATTACGTCCTGGGCAGGCATGCCAAGGCGATGTGCGCGCTGGAGCGGGAGCTGGGCGATCGGCACGGCCTGGGGCCCAGCGAGTTCGAGGTCCTCGACCGGATCGTCCATCACGACAGAAAGCTGCGCATCCAGGAGCTGTGCGAAGAGGTCCACCTGAGCCAGAGCGCGCTGTCGCGGGTGGTGGCCAGGCTGGAGAAGGCGTCGCTGGTCTCACGCGGGGTGTGCGACGCGGACCGGCGCGGGGTCTTCGTCTGCATCACGGACGAGGGCCGCTCCCGCCACGCCGAAGCCCTGCCGACGCAGCGGGCCGTCCTCACCGAGATCTTCGCCGACGCCCCGATCCCGGCCCACTGATCACCGGCCCGGTCCTCAAATCGGGGCCGATGATCGCTGAAGGTCCCGGACCGGTGACCGCGAACGGTCCCCGCCCGGTGATCGCGAAGGGCTAGGCGGCGGTGATGCGGTCGATGACCAGCGGCAGCTGCTCGCCGCTCGCCTCACCCACCGCGCACGCGTCCTCCAGCGCCTCGACCGCCCGATCGAAACGCCACGTCTCGTCCGTGTGCAACGTCAGCAGCGGCTGCCCGGCCCGTACCAGATCGCCCGGCTTGGCGTGCAGCACGACCCCGGCACCCGCCGAGACCGGGTCCTCCTTGCGCGCCCGCCCGGCGCCGAGCCGCCAGGCGGCCAGCCCCACCGCGTACGCGTCCAGCCGCGTCAGGACCCCGGACGCGGGCGCCTCCACGGTCATCGTCTCGGCCGCCCTGGGCAGCAGCGCGTCCGGGTCGCCGCCCTGAGCCGCGATCATGCGCCGCCAGGCGTCCATCGCCGAGCCGTCCTTCAACGCCGTCTCCGGGTCCTTGCCCGCGGACACCCCGGCGGCCGCCAGCATCTCCCTGGCCAGCCGTACGGTCAGCTCGACCACGTCGGCGGGGCCCCCGCCGGCCAGCACCTCGACCGACTCCTCGACCTCCAGCGCGTTGCCCACGGCCCGCCCGAGCGGCCGGTCCATCGCGGTCAGCAGCGCGACCGTGCGCACGCCCGCGTCAGTGCCGAGCGCGACCATGGTCTCGGCCAGCTCCCGGGCGTCGGGGACGTTCTTCATGAACGCGCCGGAGCCCACCTTCACGTCGAGGACGAGCGAGCCCGTCCCCTCGGCGATCTTCTTCGACATGATGGACGAGGCGATCAGCGGGATCGACTCGACGGTGCCGGTGACGTCGCGCAGGGCGTACAGCTTCTTGTCGGCCGGGGCCAGCCCGGAGCCGGCGGCGCACACGACCGCGCCCGCCGCGCGCAGCACGCCCAGCATCTCGTCGTTGGACAGCGAGGCCCGCCAGCCGGGGATCGCCTCCATCTTGTCCAGGGTGCCGCCGGTGTGGCCGAGCCCGCGGCCCGACAGTTGCGGCACGTACGCCCCGCAGGCCGCCACCAGCGGCGCCAGCGGCAGCGTGATCTTGTCGCCGACCCCGCCGGTCGAGTGCTTGTCGGCCGTGGGCCGGTCCAGCTCCGACCAGTCCATGCGCTCGCCCGAGCGGATCATGGCCTGGGTCCAGTCGGCGATCTCGCGCCGGTTCATGCCGTTCAGCAGGATCGCCATGGCCAGCGCGGACATCTGCTCGTCGGCGACGTCGCCGCGCGTGTACGCGCCGATCACCCAGTCGATCTGCTCCGTGGTCAGCTCGCCCCGGTCACGCTTGGCGCGGATGACCTCGATGGCGTCCATCACGCGCTCCTGCTGAGGTCCTGCGGCCCGAACGCGTACGGCAGGATCTCGGCCATCCGCTTCGGGCCGTCCTCGGTCTCCAGCACCAGGTCCTCGCCGCCGAACTCGTACAGGAGCTGGCGGCAGCGCCCGCACGGCATGAGCAGCTCACCGTGGCCGTCCACGCAGGTGAAGGCCACCAGCCGGCCGCCGCCCGAGCGCTGCAGCGCCGAGACGAGGCCGCACTCGGCGCACAGGCCCAGGCCGTAGGAGGCGTTCTCGACGTTGCAGCCGGTGACGATCCGCCCGTCGTCCACCAGGGCGGCCGCCCCGACGGGAAATTTCGAGTACGGCGCGTACGCGTACCGCATGGCTTCCCTGGCCTCGTCCCGCAGGCCGTCCCAGTCGATGTTCAATGTTGTTCCCCCCGGCGATAGCTGACGCCGTCGGCCTTGGGCATCCGCAGGCGCTGCGAGGCGACCAGGAGCACGAGCAGCGTGAGCACGTGTGGCGTGATGAAGACGAAGTCGTTCGGCAGCTTGTCGATGACCAGCCAGAGCCAGAACAGCACGGCCGCGCCCAGGACGGCCACGGCCATCAGCACATACTGCCTGACGCCCGGCGCGGCCAGCTCGGCGGGCCGGTCTGGCGCGGTCAGGCGGCGGATCCGCAGGACGAGGTAGGCCAGCAGGAGCACCGCGCCGAACAGGAAGAAGGTGGTGACGGTCTGGGAGCTGCGCAACTGCAGGCTGCTGGCGTAGCCGAACAGGGCGGAGCCACCGGCCAGGCCGCCCGGCCGCCAGTTGCCGAAGATCATGGCGGCGAGGCCGATGAAGCCGCGCCCCTGGGTCTGGCCCTCGACGTACTTGTCGTTGAAGAAGACGAGGAACACGCCGCCGAGCCCGGCGAAGGCGCCGGACAGGACGACGGCGACGTACTTGATCCGGTAGACGTTGACGCCGAGCGACTCGGCCGCCCACGGGTTCTCACCGGCCGAGCGCAACCGCAGGCCGAAGGCGGTGTGCCAGAGCACGAAGAACGTCAGCGGCAGCAGCAGCACGGCCACGATCATCAGCACGCTGATGCCGTGGGTGAGCCCGCGCAGCACGCCCGCGACATCGGCCACCAGGAACCAGTGGGTGCTCTCCAGCTTGCCGAGCAGGTCGGGCCCGGAGGACAGCAACGGCAGGTCGAACGTGGGCGTCTCCCCACGTACCGCGGGCGAGCCGGTGATGCCGGCGCCCGCCTCGGAGGCGGGCGTGCCCTCCTTGTAGAGGACTTCCGACAGGAAGCGGGTGATGCCGGGGCCGAGCAGGTTGATGGCGACGCCGCTGATGATGTGGTCGACGCCGAACGTCACGGTCGCGACGGCGTGCAGCAGCCCGCCGAGCGCGCCGCCGAGCAGCCCGGCGGCCACCGCGGCCATGGGACCCCACTGGTAGCCGGCCCAGCCGGCGAACCAGGTGCCGAGCACCATCATGCCTTCGAGGCCGATGTTGACCACGCCGGCCCGCTCGGCCCACAGGCCGCCGAGACCGGCCAGGGCGATCGGCACGGCCAGGACCAGCGCGGCGCCGACCGTGCCGGACGAGGTGAGGTCGTCGAAGCCGGTCAGCACGCGCACCAGCGACACCAGCAGGATGAGCCCGGCGACGCCGATCAGCGCGAGGTGGTACGTGCGGACCCTGGTCATGCTGCCACCTCAACGGGAGTGTTCCTGCCGAGCTGCTGGGCCGCTCGCCGTTCTTCGATTCTGAGCGCGACGCGGTTGGTCACCTCGTTGGCCACGACGACCAGCAGCACGATCGCGCCCTGGATGATGGTGACGACGGAGGCGGGGATGTCGGCGAACTGCAGCGCGCCCTGGGCCCGGTCGAGGAAGGCGAACAGCAGCGCGGCGAACGCGATGCCGACGGGCTTGTTGCGGCCGAGCAGCGCCACCGCGATGCCGAGGAAGCCCAGGCCGGCGGTGAAGTTGTTGGTGTAGGCGCCCCGGTCGCCGAGGATCTCGGGCAGGCCGATGAGCCCGGCGATCGCGCCCGACAGCACCATGGCGGCGATGATCATCTTCTTGGGGTTGACGCCGGAGGCGAGGGCGGCCGGGCCGTTGAGCCCGCTGGCCTTGATGGTGAAGCCGAACCGGGTGCGCTCCAGTACGACCCAGATGACCACGCCCAGCGCCACGGCCACGAGCAGGAAGCCCCACAGGCCGCCGTTGCGGGTGGGCGGCAGCATGCCGAACCACTCGAAGACGAAGTTCAGGTCGGGGAACATGCCCGACTCGGGCAGCGGCGGCGTCGTCGTGTTGAGCTGGCCCGCCGCCCTCTCACCCGCGAACGGCTCGCGCAGCAGGTACGCCGACAGCGCGATCGCGATGTAGTTGAGCATGATCGTGGAGATGACCTCGTTCACGCCCCTGGTCACCTTCATGACGGCGGGGATGAGCGCGTACAGGCCGCCGACCGCGGCCGCGACCAGGATGATGATCCCGATCTGGATGGGGGCGGGGGCGGTGAAGGTGGAGCCCACGAACGCCGCGCAGATGGCGGCGATGCGGTACTGGCCCTCGACGCCGATGTTGAAGAGGTTCATCCGGAAGCCGACGGCCACCGCCAGACCGGCGATGAACAGCGGCACGGCCCTGTTGAGGAAGGTGGCGACGGAGTTCGACTCCGCCCGCGCGCTGTTGCCGAAGTCGAAGAAGGCGAACAGCGCGTCAAGCGGGCTGCCGCCCGCGACCACGATGGCCACGCTGCAGATGGCGATCGCCAGCACGACGGCGATGGCGGCACCGGCGACGGTGAGCAGTGCCCGGTTGAGCCCGGCGGGCATCACATCTCCTCGTTTCCGGCGATGGCGCCGGTCATGTAACCGCCCAGCTGTTCGGGCGTGATCTCGCGGGGGTCGAGCCCGGCGACGAGCCGGCCCCGGTAGATGACCTGGACTGTGTCGGACAGGCCGATCAGCTCGTCGAGGTCGGCGGAGATGAGCAGCACGGCCAGCCCGGCGGCGCGGGCGTCGCGCAGGTGGTCCCAGATCGCGGCCTGGGCGCCGACATCGACACCGCGCGTGGGGTGCGCGGCGATGAGGAACGCGGGATCGCCGCTCATCTCGCGGCCCACGATCAGCTTCTGCTGGTTGCCGCCCGACAGGGCCAGCGCCAGCGTGTCGACGCCGGGCGTGCGGACGTCGTACGCCTCGACGATGCGCTGGGTGTCGGCCTTGGAGGCGCGCCGGTCCACCCAGATGCCGTTGCGCGCGGGTTTCCTGGTCTGGTGGCCGAGCACCCGGTTCTCCCAGAGCGAGGCCTCAAGGAGCAGGCCCTGCCGGTGCCGGTCCTCCGGGATGTAGCCGATGCCGGCCTCGCGGCGCCGCAGGGTGGACCAGCCGCTGATGTCGCGCCCCTTCAGCTCGACGCGGCCGTGCGCGGCGCGGATGCCCATGATGGCCTCGATCAGCTCGGACTGACCGTTGCCCTCGACGCCGGCGATGCCGAGGATCTCGCCCTTGCGCACCTGGAACGTCACGTCGTCGAGCAGCAGCCGCTTGCCCTCGTCGCGCAGCCTGGCGGCGTACTCCCCGGCGGAGACGCCCTTGGGCAGGGCGTGGTGGCCGTCGGCCTCCACGGTGAGCTGGGAGACCCGCAGCGCGACCGTGTCGGTCACCGTCGACTCGCGGGTCTCGGGGGTCGGCAGCTCGCTGCCCACCATCAGCTCGGCGAGCTGGCGCGCGGTGACGTCGCCCGGATCGACGCTGGCGACGGTGGTGCCGCGGCGGATCACGGTGATGGCGTCGGCGATGCCGAGCACCTCGTCGAGCTTGTGGGAGATGAAGATGACCGTCAGGCCCTCGGCCTTGAGCTCGCGCAGGTTCTGGAAGAGCTCGTCGACCTCCTGCGGCACGAGCACGGCGGTCGGCTCGTCGAGGATGAGGATGCGGGCGCCGCGGTAGAGGACCTTGAGGATCTCGACGCGCTGGCGGTCGCCGACGCCGAGGTCCTCCACCAGCCGGTCGGGGTCGACCCGCAGGCCGTGCGCGGCGGCCAGTTCGGTGATGCGCTTGCGGGCCGCGGCCGTGTCGAGCCGCCCGGCCCGCTTCGGCTCGGCGCCGAGGATGATGTTCTCCAGCACCGTGAAGTTGTCGGCGAGCATGAAGTGCTGGTGCACCATGCCGATCCCGACCTCGATGGCGTCGCTCGGCGTACGGAAGCTGACCTCCGTGCCGTTGACCTTGATCGTCCCCTCGTCCGGCTTCTGCATGCCGTAGAGGATCTTCATCAGGGTGGACTTGCCCGCGCCGTTCTCCCCGACGATGGCGTGCACCGTGCCGGGCTGGACGGTGATGCGGATGTCGTGGTTCGCGACGACACCGGGGAAACGCTTGGTGATGCCCTCCAGCTCTACGGCGGGTCGCGCCGTGGCCAGGGTGTCAGCACTCATTTCGCCTCTCCTAGAGCGGGTGGGCGACATAGACAGAAGGCCCGAAGTTTACGGACTCCGGGCCCTCATCTGTCACTCATACCCCAGTTACGGCTTGGCAGGAACCGTGATCTTGCCGTCGACGATGTCCTGCTTGGCAGCGTCGAGCTTGTCCTTGATGTCGTCGATCTCGCCGCCCGTGGTGGACAGGCCGACGCCGTCGACCTTGAGGTCGTACGTCACGTTCGAGCCGCCCTTGGCGCCACCCTGGAACGCCTTGACGAACTCGAAGACGCCGACGTCGACGCGCTTGAGCATCGAGGTCATGATGACGGACTGCAGGTCGCTCTCCTTGACCGTCTGGCGCTGGTCGGAGTCGACGCCGATGGCCTTCTTCTTGGCCGCGGCGGCCGCCTGGAAGACGCCGAGGCCGGAGTCGCCGGAGGCGTGGTAGACGATGTCCGCGCCGTCCTGGTACATCTTCTCGGCCGCGACCTTGCCCTTGTCGGGGGCCTTGAAGCCGCTGAAGTCGCCGTCAGGGGTGAGGTAGGTGACGTCGATCTTGGCGTCCGACTTCACCGACTTCACGCCGGCCACGAAGCCGGCCTCGAACTTCTTGATCAGGTCGGACTCGACGCCACCGACGAAGCCGACGTGGCCGCTCTCCGACTTGGTCGCCGCGGCGACGCCCGCCAGGTAGGAGCCCTGCTCCTCGGCGAACAGCAGGCCGGTCACGTTGGGCGCGTTGGAGGCGGAGTCGACGACCGCGAACTGCAGGTCGGGGTATTCCTCGGCGGTCTTCTTGACGTCTTCGGCGTAGGCGAAGCCGACCCCGATGATCGGGTTGTAGCCGGCGTCCGCGAGCTGACGCAGCAGGTCGCCGCGGTTGGAGCCGTCGGCGGACGGGCTCAGCTCCTTGATCTCGGCGCCGAGGTCCGTCTTGGCCTTCTCCAGGCCGGTGTAGGCGGCGTCGTTGAAGGACTTGTCACCTCGCCCGCCGACGTCGAACGCGAGACCCACCTTGAGCGCGTCCTTGGGCGCCTCGCTGCTCGCGCCGGTCGGCTCCTGACTCGCCGTGGTGCCCCCACCATCGCCGCCACCACAGGCGGCCGCTGCCATGAGCATGACGCCGGCGACCGAGCCGAGCGCCATCCTGTTGAATCGCTTGCCGAGCAAGGCGACTCCCTTCCATTTCCCCGCCGCCGAATCTCGTCGCGGGCGCGAAGAAACGTACGGCACCTGCACGGAAGATAGTTGCTTGACCAGGGCCAACCAAACCGGGACACAGGGTCGCAACCTGTCCGTTATCGACATCAGTCGCGTCCGTGACCTGTGTCGCGGTTTTGTGACACAGCAGGGGTTCCACGAAATTTTGCCCAACTTTGGTGCACGATCACCCCTTGCCCCGAAGCTCATCGTGTCAGAGATTCCCACCGACGGTGGAAACCTCATATCGGAGCCCCGCATGCACCCACGCAAGACCTTAGCCAAGCTCATCGTGCCATTGACCGCCCTGCTCGTGGCGAGCTTGGCGGGAACGGCACCCGCCGCGGCCACACCGGCCACCCCGGCGATCAAAGTCGAGAACAACGCCACCCAGCCCGTCTTCTCCCGGGCGGACGCCATCAGCCAGACGGTGTTCGTCGAGGTCGCAGGAACCGACAGCGACAACGACGGCCGGCCGGACCGGGTGGCCGTGGACATCCTGCGCCCCAAGGAGACCGACCAGGGGCTGAAGGTCCCGGTCATCATGGAGGCGAGCCCGTACTACGCGGGCGGCAACGACGTCGCCAACCACCCCGTGGACGTGGACGCGAACGGCAACCCGCTGCCCGCCCTGCGGGCCGCCTCGCCCAAGCTGGCCGCCGAGCCGTTCGACGGCTACTACGACAACTACTTCGTGCCCCGCGGCTACGCCATCGCCCTGGTGGAGAACATCGGCAGCGGCCGGGCCACCGGCTGCCCCACCTCGGGCGACCGCAACGAGACGGCCGGCCCGAAGGCCGCCATCGACTGGCTGAACGGCCGCGCCAAGGGCTTCGACGCCGCCGGTAACCCGGTCCAGGCCACCTGGTCGACCGGCAAGGTCGGCATGATCGGCGTCTCCTACAACGGCACGCTGCCGAACGCCGTCGCCGCCACCGGCGTCAAGGGCCTGGAGACGATCGTGCCGATCGCCGCCATCTCCAGCTGGTACGACTACTACCGCGCCAACGGCGGCGTCCTGGCCCCCGGCGGCTTCCAGGGCGAAGACCTCGACGTGCTCGCCAAGTACGTGCTGACCAGGGAGAACGGCCAGGAGGTGTGCGGTGCCCTGATGGACCGGCTGACCGCCACGCAGGACCGGATCACCGGCGACTACAGCCCACTCTGGGACGCCCGCAACTACCTGAACGACGTGAACAAGGTCAAGGCCAGCGTCTTCGTCGTGCACGGGCTCAACGACTGGAACGTCAAGACCAAGCAGTTCGCGCAGTGGTGGTACGCCCTGGCCAAGCGGCACGTGCCGCGCAAGATCTGGCTGCACCAGGGCACCCACATGAACCCCTTCAACCTGCGCACGGAGGAGTGGCTGCGCCAGCTGCACGGCTGGTTCGACCACTGGCTGTACCAGATCGACTCGGGCATCATGCGTGAGCCGCAGGCCGACGTGGAGATCGCGGCCGGTCAGTGGGGACAGCACGCCTCCTGGCCGCTGCCCGGCACCGTCACCGTGCCGCTCCACCCGGGGCCCGGCTCGTCGCTGGGACTGCTGCCGCGCCCGCGCACGGCCAAGGAGTCGTTCGTGGACCAGAAGACCAGGACCGCCGAGCAGCTCGTGGAGTCGATGGGGGCGGACCCGAACCGGCTGGCGTACACGACCGAGGTCCTGCCCGCCGACGTGCGCGTATCGGGGACGCCGACGGTGTCGGTGCGGGCCTCCATGAAGGACGGGGCCTCGCCGTACCTGACGGCGCTGCTGGTGGACTACGGCACCGACGTCCGGCCCAACGGGACGCTGCTCTCGACCGGCCAGAACTACTGTTACGGCCAGGGCATCCCGGGTGACACCGGCTGCACCGTCCTGCGCACCCTGGGCACCTCGACCACCCCGTACAAGATCGTCACCAGGGGCTGGCTCGACGTCCGCAACCGCCACCGCGCCGACCGCACCGAACCGCTGCGGGCCGGCAAGGAGTACTCCTTCACCTGGGACTTCCAGCCGACCGACTACCTGTTCAAGAAGGGGCACCGGCTGGGCCTGGTGATCATCTCCACCGACTACGACTACACCCTGCGTTATCCCGCCGGCACCAAGGTCACCGTCTCCCCCGGCCAGTCGGCCCTGCACCTTCCGGTGGTGCTCGGCAAGCTCTTCTGAGCGCCGGCCCTCGGGAAAGAGAACGACCCCGCCGCCCGCTCCCCCAGGAAATCTCCGCCGGCGTACCGGCGGAGAGGGAGCGGGCCGGCGGGGACGGGTGTCTCCGGGACGGCCGGTCGGAGCTCAGGCCGTCTCAGGCCATGGCGCTGGTGATCGAGTCGAGCGGCCCGACCTCCCACAGCGAGGTCAGCGCCGTGGTGGCCATGACCCTGACCCCCATGGCGATCGCCTGCTCGTCCACGTCGAACGTGCCCTGGTGGATGTCGTACGTGATCCCGTCGGTCGAGCGCGTGCCGAGCCGGGCGAACGCTCCGGGAATCGACTCCAGGTACCAGGCGAAGTCCTCGCCGCCGAGCGACTGCTGGGTGGGGACGACCGCCCCCGCGCCCAGCGCCTGCTCGGCCGCCTCGCTCAGCATCTCGACGCTGACCTCGTCGTTGACCACCGGCGGCACCCCGCGGGTGTAGTCCAGGGTGGCCTCGACGCCGTAGGCGCTCGCGACCGACTCCAGCAGCGACTTGATCAGATCGGGGGCGGCGTGCCAGGCGTTCTCGTCGAGGCAGCGCACGGTGCCCTCGGCCACCCCGTCGTCGGGGATGGCGTTGGCCGCGGAGCCCGCGACGACCTTGCCCCAGACCAGGCTGAGCGAGGAGCGCGGGTCGACCCGGCGCGACAGCGCGGCGGGCAGCTCGGTGAGGATCTTGGCCAGCGCGAAGACGAGGTCGGCGGTCAGGTGGGGACGGGCGGTGTGGCCGCCGGGCCCGGACACGCGCACCGCGATCTTGTCGCAGGCGGAGGTGATGGGCCCGCTCCTGAGACCGAGCTGGCCGACGTCGACCCGCGGGTCGCAGTGGAGGCCGAAGATCCGGTCGACGCCGCTGATGCCGCCCTGGGCCATGACCTCGAGCGCGCCGCCGGGCAGCTCCTCGGCGGGCTGGAAGATCAGGCGTACCCGGCCGGGCAGCAGCCCGGCGGCGGCCTGCTGGGCGAGGAAGATCGAGGTGCCGAGCAGCACCGTGGTGTGCACGTCGTGGCCGCAGGCGTGGCAGGCTCCCGCCACGGTCGAGCGGTAGGGCACGTCCTTCTCGTCCTGCAGCGGCAGCGCGTCGATGTCGGCCCGCAACGCGATGGTCGGCCCGTCGCCGCTGCCCACGTCGCAGATCAGCCCCGTGCCCCGCGGCAGCACCGAAGGGGTCAGCCCGGCGGCGGTGAGCCGCTCGGCGATCCGCTGCGTGGTGCGATATTCGGCGAAGGCCAGTTCGGGGTGCATGTGCAGGTCGCGGCGGAAGGCCACGAGGTCCTGCTCCATCTCCGCCAGGAACGCGTCGAGTTCCCCCCGAAGCTCACGTCCCCGCATATGTCACCATCCCGTCCCATGCCGCGCGGCCCCACACGTGTCGGCCATCGCGGCTCATGCGCTCCAAAAGACATCCCATCCCGTGGTGGCCACCCGGTTGGAGCGGCCGCTCGGCGAATCCAAAGACACACCCACTGGTTTCGGTGCGCGAGATCGTCAGCACGGGCTTCGCGTATATCGTCGCGAGTGCCGCTCCGGCCGGGAGCACAGCGGTCGGCCGTGAGCCCGATGGCGATGCTTCGACTTTATCGCTCTCGTGCCGCTTCGCGCCGACAGTCACACCAAAAGTTACCTGATGGCATGACCGTAACCGCAGGTCGTCACGTTGTGTACAGGCAGGGCTGACCCGGAAATAGTCACAAGGGATCAGTAGATCGTGACCCGATGCTGTCAGTTCAAACGTGGTCAGCGATTTCGAATCCTGTCACCTTCTGTCATGGTCATCACACTCTAGCGCTGGCTGTCTTTGAGAAGAATGCGTGTTTCACTCGCTATATGATCACTAATATCCCGTTCGGGGAGAAGAATGCTGGGTTGAGCATCTTCGAGCCGAGTGAGGGGACCCTGGTGGTCGTGCCCTCGCTCTCCCTTCCGCAGGATGAGCTGCGCCGGATCACGGGAGCCAGGTCGTACGAGGAGCGCCTGCTCTTCCTGCTCCTGACGCTCCGCGAGCCCGGCGTCAAGGTGGTCTACCTGTCCTCGGCCCCGGTGGATCCCGAGATCGTGGACTACTACCTCGGCTTCCTGCCCGATCCGGATGACGCCGCCAAGCGTCTGACGCTGATCAGCCTCGACGAGCCCTGGTCCCAGCCGTTGACCAGGAACCTGCTCGACCGTCCCGACGCCATCGAGCGGTTACGATCGGCGATCGACGGTGACGCTTGGCTGGTGCCGTTCGTCCTGAGCGAGCTGGAGGAGCAGCTCGCGTCGTCACTCAACGTGCCCCTCTACGGACCGGCGACGTCCCTTTCCTATTACGGCTCCAAGAGCGGGGCCAGGGAAGTGGGACACGAGGCCGGCGTGCCGATGGCGCGGGGGTTCGGCGACGTGCGCACCGAGCTCCAGATCGAGGAGGCGATCGAGGCGCTGCCCGGCGAGCGGGTGATCGTCAAGCTGAACGACGGGTATTCGGGGCTCGGCAACGTGATCGTCCCGAAGACCGACCGGGCGATGACGAGCTTCTCGGCGGCGGGTGAGAGCTGGGGCAGCTTCACCGCGAAGATCCGCGACCGGGGGGCTGTGGTTGAGGAGTACATCGAACATCGCCCGCTCTACTACCCGAGCGCGCTGGCTCAAATCACGCCGGGCGGGCAGGCCCAGGTGCTCGCCACCCACGACCAGGTGCTCGGCGGTCCGAACGGGCAGGTCTACCAGGGCTGCACGTTCCCCGCCGCGCCCGAGTACCGCGCCGAGGTGGGCTCGTCGGCGCGGCGGATCGCGGAGGTGCTGGCCGGGCGGGGCGTGGTCGGGCTGTTCGGGATGGACTTCTTCGCGCTGAAGGCCGACGCCGGGTACGCGGCGCTGCTGTGCGAGATCAACCTGCGGATCGGCGGCACCACGCATCCGTTCGGGGCCGCCGTGCTGACGACCGGGGCCACGTACGACGAGGCCACCGGTCATCTCATGTCCGGAAATCAGCCGAAGTTCTACACCGCGACCGACAACTGCGCTTCGTCATGCCTGCGTGGGCGTACGCCCGGCGAGGTGATGCGGACGGCCGAACGCCTCGGGATCGGCTTCGACGCGAACCGGCGCACCGGGAACGTCTTCCACCTGCTCGGCGCGCTGCCCGAGCACGGCAAGCTGGGCTTCACCTCGATCGGCGACTCCCGCGAGGAGGCCGACGAGCTGCACGCCCTCACCCGCCGGCTCCTCTGCGGCCCCTGAGCGCGGCACCGCCACCGGAGCCGGGACCGCGCAGGCCGCGCCATCCACCCAGGCCGCGCCAGCCGATGACGCCCAGCACGACCCCGAGGACGACGTTCACCGCGATCAGGATGCCGTGCACGACGTAGAAGGCGGTCGGATGCCCGTCGGCCAAGTTAAACCCGAGATTCACCCACTCGAAGATCATGAATACGCCCAGGATGATGAGGAATGCGGCGAGCTTTCGTGACACATGCGCCTCTCTAGTATCGAAGGTGGATCTTCGGGGGATGTGTCGCCACATGGGCATTAACACGGAGCTACGCTGAGACCGCCATGTGGACGAAACTCGTGCCGGTCACGGCACTCATCGCCGCGGCCTCGCTCACCAGCGGGACCGCGTACGCCGCGCCGACGACCCCGGTCGGCGGCGAGGCGCTGGGCAGCCGCGGACTGGTCGCCCCCGCGGGCGTCAAGAAGCCGCCCAAGAGCAAGGCTACTTCGTACGTCATCGCGGACGCCGAGACGGGGCAGGTGCTGGCGGCGAAGGACGCCCACGGGCGCTATCTGCCGGCCAGCACGCTGAAGGCGCTGACCGCGCTCACGCTGATCCCGAAGCTGGACAAGGAGCGCAAGATCCGGCCCAGCAGAAACGCCTGCAACCAGGAGGGCAGCGCGGTCGGGCTGTCGGTCAAGGCGACGTACAAGGTCGACGACCTGTTCAAGGGCCTGCTGATGTCGTCCGGCAACGACGCCGCCATGGCTCTGGCCGAGACGAACGGCGGCCTCGACAAGACCATGAGCGACATGAACGCCGAGGCCAAGCGGCTGCAGGCGTTCGACACCGTGGCCAAGACGCCGAGCGGCCTGGACAAGCCGGGGCAGAGCAGCTCCGCGTACGACCTGGCGCTGATCGCCCGCGCCGGCCTGGCCAACCCGGACTTCAAGCGCTACATCAGCACGAAGACCACGAAGTTCCCGGCGCCCAAGGGGCACTACGAGATCAGCAACCACAACAAGCTGCTCTGGCGCTACAACGGCATGGTCGGCGTCAAGAACGGCTGGACGTCCAAGGCCCGCGCGAGCTTCGTCGGCGCGGCCACCCGCGGCGGCCACACCATCGTGGTCAGCATCATGCGGCACGAGGGCTTCTTCTGGGACGAGGTCGCCTCGCTGCTCGACTGGGGCTTCTCGGTGCGGGGCAAGGCCGCGCCCGTGGGGCAGCTGGTCAACCCGCTCCCGGTCGCCGCGCAGCAGCCGGCCGCCTCCGCGGCGCCCTCGCCGGGCACCTCGGTCACGCCGGCCGCGCAGCCGCCGCTGCTCGACTCGGCGGCCGGCCGGCAGACCGACTCCACCAGGACGGTCGG
The DNA here is from genome assembly GCF_035917475.1 of Nonomuraea fuscirosea. Lineage (NCBI taxonomy): Bacteria > Bacillati > Actinomycetota > Actinomycetes > Streptosporangiales > Streptosporangiaceae > Nonomuraea > Nonomuraea fuscirosea. The sequence goes on from NZ_CP109074.1 coordinate 9,106,860, forward strand.
CTCGCTGGTGATCGGCGGCGGGCTGCTGTTCGGGCTGATCTGGCTCGGGTACGGCATCTACCGCCGGCGCGCCCGCTCACGCCTCTGACGGCCCTCACGCCTCCGACGGCCGGCCCGCCTCGCGCGGGGCCGCGCCCTGCTCGTGCGGGGCCGTGCGCGGCTCGCCCGGTTCCGCGCCCGGCTCGTGCGGCGCCGCCTCCGGCTCCCCCGAGCCGGCACCTGGGATCGGCGTCGGGGAGGGTGGCGGGCTGAGCCCGGCGGTGGCCGTCCAGGCGGCGACGAGGAGCACGAGCCGGGCCGAGAAGTTGATCCAGACCAGCAGGCCGACGATGACCGCGAACGTGCCGTACAGCGCCGAGTTGCCCAGCGTGCTCGCCAGCAGCAGCGTCGCTACCTGCTTGAGCACGCCGAAGCCGATCGCCCCGAGCAGCGCCCCCTTGGCGATCTCCCGGAACGGCTGGGCCGAGCGCGCCACCCAGCCGAGCAGGATCACGAACAGCAGCCAGTCGGCCCCCACGCTCGCCACCACCCCGGCCGCCCTGAGCCCGAGCCCGGCCAGCGGTGACGTGCCGAACAGATAGTGCAGGACCTTGTCGGTGGCCGTCGTGGCGAACCCGGCGACCAGCACCGACGCGATGGCCGTGACGCCGATCATGATCAGCGCGGCCAGGTCGCGCAGCTTGCCGGCCAGGAAGCCGAGCGGCGGCGTGGTCGTCATCGACATCTCCCGCAGCGCCGTGCGCAGCGCGTCGAGCGCGCCGAGCCCGGCGTAGAGCAGGCCGAGCAGGCCGATGATGCCGGCCGCCTCCCTGGCGGTGGCGATGCCGGCCAGGTCGAGGTTCTCGGCGATGCCGGGCAGCCGCTCCTCGATCGCCTGCTGCAGGGCGTCCCTGGTGGTCTCGCTGGTCGCCACCACGAATCCGAGCACCGCGTACGACAGCGCCACCAGCGGGAAGAAGGACAGGAACGCGAAGTAGGTGACCGCGCCCGCCAGCAGGTCGCCGGACTGCGCCTGGTAGCGCCGCAGCGCCCTGATGAGGTGGTCGAGCCAGAGCCTGCGTACCCGCCACTGGTCGACCTTGGCCCGGCGCCACGCCTTCACCGACCGGACGCGTTCCGTCAGACTCGCCATCGCCCGCCCCTCTTCCCGGGGATGCTCCTACCCCGTGATCACGCCCCTGCCACGGCGGACGCCGTCTCCGCCAGGGCCGCGAGCACGGCGGCGGCGTCGTGGTGCAGCAACTGCCCACCGCGCTTGACCACACGCCCGGCCACCATGACCGTCTCGACCACGCCGGTGTCGGCGTTCAGCACGACCGCGCCGATCGGGTCGTGGGCGGCGGCCATGCCGAACGTGTCCGTACGCAGGAGGACGAGGTCGGCCTGCTTGCCCGGCCGCAGCGAGCCGACGACCTCGGCCAGGCCGAGCACCTCGGCGCCCTCGATGGTGGCCAGGCGCAGCGCGTCGCGGGTGGTGAAGCCGAGCCCCGCGCCGCCGGGGCGGCCGCGTTCGAGCAGGTGGGCGGTGCGCATCTGGCTGAACATGTCGCCGGGGGCGCACACCACGGTGTCGGCGCTCAGGCTGGTCGGGATGCCCGCCGCCCTGGCCCGGCCGGTGGTGGGGTAGCCGAGGCCGAGGTTCATCTCGTCGACCGGCGAGACCGAGGCGGTGCCGCCCGCGGCGGCGATGCGCCGGAACTCCTCGTCGGTGTAGTGCAGGGCGTGCACGAACGTGGTGGGGACGGCCAGCAGCCCGTGCTCCTCCAGGAAGGCGAGCCCCTTGGCCGCGCTCTCCCTGCCGTGCCCGCCGAGGTGCGCGGTGACCGGCAGGCCCAGCTCCTCCGCCAGCCGCCACTCCTCAAGGGCGCGCCCCTCACCGGCGATCTCGGAGCCGAGTGCCGCGATCACCATGCTGACCAGGCCGGGCGTGTCGAAGAGCGTCTCGCGCACCCGGCGGGTCTCGGCCACGAGCCCGCCGGGCGGGCCGCCGTAGCAGTAGCCGAAGACGGCCCTGATGCCGGAGTCGCGCAGCGCCCGGACGGAGGCCCCGGTGTGCTCGGGGGTGAACTGGACGTGCGACCAGTCGAGGAGCGTCGTGATGCCGGCGTCCAGACACTCCAGCGCCCCGGCCAGGGTGCCCGCGTAGACGTCCTGGGGGCGGTGGCGGGGAGCCAGCTCGGCGAAGACGCGATCCATGTACTGCGGGAAGTCGATGTCGGGTGCGACCGCCCTGATGCCCGCCTGCCAGGTGTGACGGTGGGTGTCGACGAAGCCGGGCAGCACGATCCGCCCGGTCGCGTCGATCACCTCCGCACCCGGAGGCGCGGGCAGGTCCCGGCCCACCTCGGCGATCACGCCGTTCTCGACGAGCACGTCGATGTGGCCGAGGACGACGGGCTCCGGCTCGGTGTCGATGACGAGGCCGTTCTTGATCAGACTATGCATACTGAAAAGCTTATTAAGAAGCTTTTCAGAAAGCAATCTGCTGCTGAGTATCCTCGATGACGTGAAACCGGATGAGATCGACGCGCTCGTGCCCCGCTGGAAAGAGGCGGGGCTGTCGCCGTCGCTCATCGCCACGCTGGAGCTGGGCAAGCGGGTCACCCGCCTCCATCTGCTGTTCGAGCAGGCGATCAAGGCGGAGCTGTCGGAGCTGGGGCTGACCTACGCCGAGTTCGACGTGCTGACGACGCTCAGCCGGGCCGACGATCCCCGGCACGGGATGAAGCCGAGCGAGCTGTCGAAGTCGCTGATGCTCACCTCGGGCGGCATCAGCAACGTGCTGCAGCGGCTGGCGGCGGCCGGATACGTCGAGCGCGAGGCCGACCCGGGCGACGCGCGCAGCCGCTGGGTCCGGCTGACGGACGAGGGACGGCGCCAGGCCAGGGCGGCCCTCGAAGCCTCGACCAGGGCCCACACCGAGATCACCGCGACCCTGCCGGAGGAGACGGTGCGCCAGGCCGCGGACGTGCTCCGCGAGCTGCTGACCCACGTGGGCCGGCGCCGCTACCGCTGAACGCGCCGATGAGGACGGCCTCTTCGCGCTCCTGACCGCGACCGAAAACATGAATCTTCTACGCGTTCTCCTGGCGCGTCCGCCGGTCCGCCGTTCTCCATCCGGTACGGCCTGAGCAGGGCGGAAACCCGTACGGGCGGACATCGGGAGCCCTAACCTGTGGGGTGTTGGGACCGATCCAGGAGGCGTCACGCCAATGTCCGAAATAGCCACCGGGCAAATGGTCAGGCTTCAGCGCGAACGGCGGGGCATGAGCACCACCGCGCTGGCCACCCAGTCCGGGTGCACCCCGAGGCACATCGAACTGATCGAGCACGGCAAGCGAACACCGTCGCTGCCTCTCCTTCGGGAGATCGCCAAGGTGCTCGGCGTCCGCACCGCGGTGCTCTTAGGCGAAACCCCGCGCGACTCCCACGAGCCCAGCAGGCCGCAGATCGGCGACATCGAACGGGCCCTGTTCACCTGCCGGTCGCTGGCGCCCGACATCGAGCCGCCCGACGCCGAGCAGCTCTCCGAACGGGTGGCCGCGGCGCGCAACGCCTGGTTCACCTCGACCCGCCGCTACTCGATCCTGATGGCCGCGCTGCCCTCCATCGTCTCCGACGCCGAGAACCTGGTGCTCGACCGCACCCCGGGCTCCTACAGCGTGGCGACGGACGCGTACCTGCTGGCCAGGGGGGTGCTGAAGCATCTGCGGCGGGTGGACCTCGCGCATCTCGCGGCCGACCGGGCCATGCGCTTCGCCGAGGAGTCCGAGGACCCGCTGATGATCGCGTGGGCGTACTGGAACCTCGGGCAGTCGATGCTCTCCGACGACATGCACGAGATCGCGTACGACGTCGGCCGGCGCGGCATCGAACTGCTCGAACCGCACGTCGGCGAGGGCGACGAGCGCCATCTCAAGGCGCTCGGCGCGCTGCACCTGCTCGCCGCGATCGGCGAGGCCAGGATGGGCGACGACGACGGCGCCAAGGAGCGCGTCCGCGGGCCGGCCGCACGCCTGGCCGAACGGGTGGACGACTTCTCCGGAACCTACGACCTGGCCTTCTTCGGGCCCACCAACGTCGCCATCCACCTGGCCAGCATCGAGCACGACACCGGCCGCCCCGAGGCGGTGCTGCGCCTGGCCGACGACATCGACCTGCGGCGTACGCCGTCCATCGAGCGGCGCACCACCCACCTCGGCCACGTCGCCCGCGCCTGCGAGGACCTGGGCGACGACGCCGCCAGCCTGCTCCACCTGCTGCGGATCGAGCGGGAGTGCCCGGAGGAACTGGAGCACAAGCTGCTGCTGCGGGAGATGGTCCGGTCGCTGGCGCGCCGGGCGCGGCCGTCGTGGGCGCCCGAGGTCCGCTATCTGGCCGAACGGCACGACATCCCCATCTGAGGCATCCCCCGTCTGAGGCATCCCATCTGAGGGTGCTCCGTCGGAGGCGCTCCGAACTCTGAGTTCGGTCGGCGCGAACGGGGAGATCCTTCGCCCGAGTTCGTCACGCACCGGCGTTTCGATGCGACTGTGCGTTCATGTCTAGAGCGCCGAGTGCCGACTTCGTCATGGAACACCTGCTGCAGGAGGCGAACCGCGAGTTCTCCGGATGGACCTTCGAACGGGATCCGTCCGGCTGGACCGCCGTCCGTGGCGACGTACGTCTCACCAGGCCCAGCCTGGCGGCCCTGCGGGCCCTGCTGCGCGTGCACCGGGCGACGCGGAGGAGATGACCGGCCCGTCCCCCGGACCGGCGCGGGCCCGGGGAGCGGGGCGTGAAGAAGGCCGGGCGCGCCGGTCGATCGGCGCGCCCGGCCCTCGACGGCCGCAGGGGTCAGAGCGTGGGCAGGAAGCCCACCCGCTCGCGCACCAGGGCCATGGTCTCCTTGGCCACCGCGGCGGCGCGCTCGGCGCCGATCGCCAGCATCCGGTCGAGCTCGGCCTCGTCGGACAGCAGCTTCTCGGTGCGCTCCCTGATCGGCGAGAACGTCGCCTCGACGGCCTCGGCGACGTCCTTCTTGAACGTGCCGTAGCCCTGGCCCTCGTAGCGGGCGACCAGCTCGGGGATGGGCGTGGCGGTCAGCGCGGACAGGATGCGCAGCAGGTTGGAGATGCCGGGCTTGTTCTCCTCGTCGAAGAGGACCTCGGAGCCCGTGTCCGTCACCGCGCGCATGACCTTCTTGCGCAGCGGCCCCGGCTGCTCCAGGACGTCGAGGATGCCCGCCGGGCTGGAGGACGACTTCGACATCTTCGCCGTCGGGTCCTGGAGGTCGGTGATCTTCTCGACCTCCTTGAGGATGTGCGGCTCCGGCAGCGTGAACGTGTCGCCGAACCGGTGGTTGAAGCGCTGCCCCAGGTCGCGGGTGAGTTCGAGGTGCTGCTTCTGGTCGGCGCCGACCGGGACCCGGTTCGCCTGGTAGAGCAGGATGTCGGCGGCCTGGAGGATCGGGTAGGTGAACAGCCCGACGCTGGCCGCGCTCTCGCCGAACTTGGCCGACTTGTCCTTGAACTGCGTCATCCTGGCGGCCTCACCCATGCCGGTGAGGCAGATCAGCACCCACGCCAGCTCGGTGTGCTCGCGCACGTGCGACTGCACGAAGACGGTGGAGCGCTCGGGGTCGAGCCCCGCGGCGAAGAGCTGGGCCGCGGCCACGCGGCTGCGGCGGCGCAGCGCGGCGGGCTCGGTCGGCACGGTGATCGCGTGGAGATCGACCACGCAGTAGAACGCGTCGTGGGTCTCCTGCAGGGTGACCCACTGGCGGACGGCACCCAGGTAGTTGCCCAGATGGAAGGAGTCCGCCGTGGGCTGGATGCCGGAGAGTACACGAGGTCTGGCCATAGCAGGCAATTGTGTCAGGAATCCTGGTCGGGCGGCGACTCGGTCACCGGTCGGCGTTTCACCCGTACCCGGGCGATCCGGCGGCCGTCCAGCTCGGTGACGGTCAGTTCGAGCCCGGCCAGCTCCACCCGCTCGCCTTCCTCGGGCAGATGGCCCAGCATGGCCATCACGAAGCCGGCCAGGGTTTCGTAGGGGCCGTCGGGCAGCCGGATGCCGGTCTCGGTGGCGAAGTCGTTGAGGTTGGTCAGGCCGTCGATCTCGATCTCACCGGCGGGCAGGATGACGACGTCCTCCTCGACGTCGTACTCGTCCCTGATGTCGCCGATCAGCTCCTCGACCAGGTCCTCCATGGTGACGATGCCGGCCGTGCCGCCGTACTCGTCCACCACGATGGCCAGGTGCTGGCCCTCGTCGCGCATCTCGTTGAGCGTGGTGAGCAGGCGTTTGGAGGCGGGCACGAACTTGGCCGCCCTGATCGGCACGACCGCGCTGATCGGCTCGACCCGCCCGATCAGCTCCGGGTCGAGCAGGTCGCGTACGTGCACGAAGCCGACCACCTCGTCGTAGGAGCCGCGGTAGACGGGGAAGCGCGAGTGCGGGAGCGTGGCGGCCAGCCTGGCGGCGTCGTTCAGCGGCGTGTCGGCCTCCATGAACTCCACCTCCGTGCGCGGCAGCATCACCTCGCGCAGTTGCCGCTTGCCCGCGGCGAACACCTCGCCGATGAGCTTGCGCTCGTCGGCGGTCAGGTCGGTGTGCCCGACCACCATGTCACGCAGTTCCTCGGTGGTGACCTCCTCGCGGTCGGCGTTCGGGTTGCCGCCGAGCAGTCTGACCACGCCGTCGGTGGACTTCGACAACATCCAGATGATCGGGCGTGACAGGGAGGCGATGCGGTCGAGGAAGGGCGCCACGTACAGGGACAGGCCCTCCGCCCGTTGCAGGGCCAGCCGCTTGGGCGCCAGCTCGCCGAGCACCAGCGACACGTACGAGATGGCCAGCGTCACCAGCACCAGCGCGAGGACGGGCGCCACGGCCTCGGGCACCCGCCAGCCCGTGAGCACGGGGACGAGCTGCGCGGCCAGCCGGTCGGCGCCGAACGCGGCCGACAGCATGGTCGCCACGGTCACGCCGATCTGCACGGCCGACAGGAACCGGTTGGGGTCACGGGCGAGCTTGGCCACGCGCTCGCCCCGGCGCCCGCGCTGCGAGAGCTTGCGGACCTGGCTGTCACGCAGGGAGACCATGGCGATTTCTGCGGCGGCGAAGAAGCCCCCGATCAGGATGAAGAGCAGGACCAGGGCGATGTTGGCCGCGACGGTGTCAAACATGGTGGTTGGCAGCGTACTCGCCGGATTTCCCGCGTATGCTGAACGGCAAGCCGTACAAAATCAAACATATTTGAACAGGAGTACACATGAGGCTGCTGGTCACCGGTGGTGCCGGATACGTCGGCAGTGTCGTCGCCGCGCAGCTCGTCGAGGCGGGACACGAGGTGACCGTGCTCGACGACCTGTCGACCGGGCACGAGGACGCGGTGCCGGAGGGCGCCAGGTTCGTCCGGGCCGGCATCCACGAGGCCGGGCCGGCGCTCGCCGGTGTGGACGCGGTGCTGCACTTCGCTGCCAAGTCGCTCGTGGGCGAGTCGGTGCGGCAGCCGGGGCTCTACTGGGCCAACAACCTGGGCGGCACGCTGGCCCTGCTGGACGCCATGCGCGACGCGGGCGTGGGCTCGATCGTGTTCTCCTCGACGGCGGCCACGTACGGCGAGCCCGAGCGCTCCCCGATCGAGGAGGACGACCCGACGCACCCGACCAACCCCTACGGCGCCTCGAAACTGGCCGTGGACACGACCCTGAGCGCCTACGCGGGGCTGCGCGGGCTGGGCGCGGTGAGCCTGCGTTACTTCAACGTGGCGGGCGCCCAGGGCCGCTTCCGCGAGCGGCACGCCGTCGAGACCCACCTCATCCCGAACGTGCTCAAGGTCGCGACCGGCGAGCGCGAGTCGGTGAGCGTGTTCGGCACCGACTACCCCACCCCCGACGGCACCTGCGTGCGCGACTACGTCCACGTGTCCGACCTGGCCAGGGCCCACCTGCTGGCGCTCGGCGCGATCACTCCCGGCGAGCACCGGATCTACAACCTGGGCAACGGCACCGGCTTCTCCGTGCAGGAGGTGATCTCGGTCTGCCGCGAGGTCACCGGGCACGAGATCCCGGCCGTCGTGGGCGAGCGGCGTCCCGGCGACCCGGCCGTCCTGGTCGCCTCGTCCGCGCGGATCCAGCGCGAGCTGGGCTGGAAGCCGGAACGGGCGTCGCTGCGCGACATCGTCTCGGACGCCTGGGGAGCGCTTTCCGGGAAATGAGTCATACGGCAGGGCAATGTGTGCTGTGATACCGAAATGTGAGGACCTTTTCACCTAGAGTCACGAAGCTGATCTTCGGCGCCCTCATCGTGGCCGGCAGCCTCCTGGCCGCGGCCGGCGTCATCTTCGCCACTCCCCAGTCCGCCGCGGCGATCCTCCCGTGGCCCTGCGACGAGGCGAGCCCAGGATGACCGGCCTCCGCGCGGCAAGAGCGGTCTCCCGCACAGCGGAACGCGCGCGTCCCCGCCGACGGGACGCGCGCGCTCGATGCGACGACGGGACGCTCAGCCGAGGCCCGGCTCCTCGTGCCGCCTGACGCTCAGATGAGGCCCAGCTCCTTGACCGCCTGACGCTCCTCGGCCAGCTCGCGGACGCTGGCGTCGATGCGCTCGCGGGAGAAGGCGTCGATCTCGAGGCCCTGGATGATCTCGAACCTGCCGTCCGCCGCCCTGACGGGGAAGGACGAGATGAGCCCCTCGGGCACGCCGTAGGAGCCGTCGGAGACCACGGCGGCCGAGGTCCACTCGGTGCCGTTGACCCAGTCGTAGACGTGGTCGATCGCGGCGTTGGCGGCCGAGGCGGCCGACGAGGCGCCGCGGGCCTCGATGATGGCGGCGCCGCGCTTGGCCACCGTCGGGATGAACGTGCCGCTCAGCCACTCGGAGTCGACCTGCTCGGCCGCGACCTTGCCGCCCACCTCGGCGTGGAACAGGTCGGGGTACTGGGTGGCGGAGTGGTTGCCCCAGATCGTCATCTTCTTGATCTCGGTGACCGGCACCTGGAGCTTGGCCGCCAGCTGCGACAGCGCGCGGTTGTGGTCGAGCCTGGTCATCGCGGTGAAGCGGTCGGCCGGCACGTCGGGCGCGTTCTGCTGGGCGATGAGCGCGTTGGTGTTGGCCGGGTTGCCCACGACCAGGACCCTGATGTCGTCGGCGGCGTGATCGTTGATCGCCTTGCCCTGCGGGCCGAAGATGCCGCCGTTGGCGCCGAGCAGGTCGCCGCGCTCCATGCCGGCCTTCCTGGGCATGGCGCCGACCAGCAGCGCGACGTTTGCGCCGGTGAAGGCGACGTTCGGGTCGTCGGTGATCTCGATCCCGGACAGCAGCGGGAACGCGCAGTCGTCCAGCTCCATCGCGGTGCCCTCGGCCGCCTTCACCGCCGCGGGGATCTCCAGCAGGCTGAGCTTGACCGGCACGTCGGCGCCGAGCAGCTGCCCCGACGCGATGCGGAACAGCAGTGCGTAGCCGATCTGGCCGGCGGCTCCGGTGACGGTCACCTTGACGGGCACAGTGGCTGACGACGCCATGGCCTTCCCCTAACTCGCAGCGTGATTCGTTGACGTTGGGGATGTTACCCGCTCGTCATCAGCAGGTTTCCATCGCGGGCACTTTCAGCTCCGCCTTGAAGTCGACCTTGCCGAAATGGCTGGTCAGGAGCTGCTCGACGACACCCTTGGCGTAGAGGTCGGCGATCACCGCCTTCACCGCCTTGCAGGTCTTCACGTCGCCGTCCCTGATCCCGACGGCGTAGCGCTCGTTGGTGAGCTTCGCGCCGAGGATCTTGTACCGCATGTTCTCCCTGGCCGCGAAGCCGGCCAGGATCAGGTCGTCACCGGGCACCGCGTCGACCTTGCCGCTCCTGAGCAGGTCCATGCAGGCGGCGTAGTCGCTGGTCACCACCGGCTGGACCTTCACCCGGTCCTGGACGGCGCCGACCGACGGGCTGTTGGGCGCGCAGATCCGCTTGCCCTTCAGGTCGCCGATCTCGTCGATGCCGGCGCCCGCGCGGACGAGGAGGTCCTGGTGGGCGAGGTAGTAGGGGCCGGCGAACTGGGTCTGGCTCTTGTCGATCGAGTAGGTGGCGACGATGAGGTCGGTCTCGCCCTCGGCCAGCGACGACGCGCGGTCGTCGCGCCCGACCCTGACGAACGTCGTCTCCTTGGCCCCCAGCCCCGTCGCCAGGCGTTTGGCGATCTCGACGTCGAAGCCCTGGAAGGCGTCGCCGTTCTGCAGCCCCACGCCGGGCAGGTCGCCCTTGACGCCGATGACGATCTTCCCGGTCTCGGCCACCTTGTCCACGACCGAGGACAGGCCGGTGCCTGGACCCCTGCCGGACGTCCGGTCCGGGGTCGTGTCCCCGGTGAACGCCAGCGGGCTCCAGCCGTTCACGAACAGCGCGATCGCGGCGGCGGCCAGCAGCGCGACTGCGGTGAGCACCGCCAGCCACACCCGCGCCCGCCGGCTGCGCTCGGGCCCGGCGGGCTCGCCCATCGGGTACGGCGGCCCGCCTCCCTCCTGCGGCGCGGGCCCGGCGTACGGCGCGCCCGCCCCCGCCTGTGGCCCGGCCTGCGCTGAGGGGCCTGTGTGCGGTATCGACGACCCCGTCTGCTGCCCGGTCGTGTGGTGCTCCTGCTGTGCCATCGAGCCGTGCGTCGTCAGCTGGGACAGCCCGCCACGGGCCTGGGCGTGCGGCACGGGCCCGCCGCTCATGGACGACGGCGCCGCACCGCCACCGGTCTGGGCGGACGGCGCCGCACCGCCACCGGTCTGGGCGGACGGCGCCGCACCGCCACCGGTCTGGGACGGCTGCCCCGTGCCACCCGTCTGGGACGGCGCGGCGCCCGTGCGGCCCGGCTGCTCCGTGATCGAGCCGGCCGACACCCTGGTGAACGGCGTGGTGTCGTCACTGGCCACCTGCACGCCCCGGGTCAGCACCGCCGTGGAGGCCCCGACGGTGGACGCCTGGCCGAGCAGCCGCAGCAGGATCTGGTCGGCCGAGGGCCGCTCGGCGGGCGACTTCGACAGCGCCGAACGCACCACGCTCTGCAGCGGCTCGTGCATCATGCCGACGTCGACCTCGTGGTTGAGGATCCGGTTGAGCACCATCGCGATGGACTTGCCCTCGAAGGCCACCTCCCCGCTCGCCGCGAAGGCGATGGTGGCGCCCCAGGAGAACACGTCGGTATAGGGCCCGATGTCGTCGCCGGCGATCTGCTCGGGCGCCATGTAGGCGGGGGTGCCGATCGCGCGGCTGGTGATCGTGCCGGTGGAGTCGATGATCCGGGCGATGCCGAAGTCGACCACGCGCGGCCCGTCGGCGGCGATCAGCACGTTGTCGGGCTTGAAGTCGCGGTGCACGATCGAGGCGTGGTGGATCGCCGTGAGCGCGGTGGCGGTGCCGATGGCCAGCCGGTCGAGCACGGTGCCGGTGAGCGGGCCGTCCTCCTCGATGATCTCGCGCAGGGGCCGGCCGTCGATGTACTCGCTGGCGATGTACGGCGTGTCGCCGTCGAGATCGGCCTCCATCACCCGGGCCGTGCAGAACGACGCCACCCGCTGCGCCGCCTTCAGCTCCCTGGCGAACCTCGACCTGGCGATGGTGTCACCGCTGAACTTGACGTGCAGCAGCTTGATCGCGGCCCGCTCGCCCTTGTCGTCGACGCCCAGGTAGACGATGCCCTGGCCGCCCTCCCCGACCCGCCCGGACAGCCGGAAGGACCCCAGCTCGGTGGGATCGCCGGCGACCAGCGGCGAGATCTGCGGCATTCGTCATCCCCACGTGTACTGAACCCCATCGACGCAAACTTTACGACGCTCAGCAACTTCACAGGGATCCGTTAATGCTTCGTGACGTCACGGCTTCGACTCTTTCGCGCACGGCTTCGTCATTTTCGCAGGAGCGAAGCGGTCTTTCCCGGCGATTCGCCAAACGTCCGTAAGCGAGCCCTTGCGCCGGGCCCTCCTCTCGGCCAGCCTCAGGATCATGGACGAGCGCCCCTACGACATCGTGCTCTTCGGCGCGAGCGGATTCACCGGCGAGCTGACGGCCCGCTACCTCGCGCGCGCCGCCGCGCCCGGCGCCCGGTGGGCGCTGGCCGGGCGGAATCCGGCCAAGCTGGAGCGGCTCGGGATCGACGCGCCCATCCTGCGGGCCGACGCCACGGACCCGGCATCGCTGGCGAAGCTCGCCCGGCGGACGCGCGTCGTCGCGAGCACGGTCGGCCCGTACGTCGTGCACGGCGAGCCGCTCGTCGCCGCCTGCGCCGAGGCCGGCACCCACTACCTCGACCTCACCGGCGAGTCGGAGTTCGTGGACCGGATGTACCTGCGCCACCACGAGCGGGCGGTCATGAGCGGCGCGAAGCTCGTGCACGCCTGCGGCTTCGACTCGATCCCGTACGACCTCGGCGTCCTGTACACCGTGGGCCTGCTCCCCGAGGGCGTCCCGCTCAAGGTCAGCGGCTTCCTGCGCGGGAACGGGCGGCCGTCGGGCGGCACGCTGGCCAGCGCCCTGTCCGTGCTCGGCCGCGCCGGGCAGGCCGCGCGGGCGGGCGCCCTGCGCCGCGCCGCCGAGCCGCGGCCGCCGGGCCGCAGGGTGAGCTCCCTGCCGGGCGGGCTGCGCTACGTCGGCGGCTGGGCACTGCCGATGCCGACCCTCGATCCGCTCATCGTCGGCTACTCCGCCCGGCTGCTGGACCGCTACGGCCCCGACTTCACCTACCGGCAGCACTACGCGGTCAGAACCCTGCCCGCCGCCGTGGCCACCGTGGCGGGCGCGGGCGCGTTCGCCGCGCTCGCCCAGGTCCCGCCGGTACGCGACCGCGTCCAGGCCCGGCTGAAGCCGGGCGAGGGCCCGTCGGCCGAGCGGCGGGCCAGGAGCTGGTTCAAGGTCACGTTCCTGGGCGAGGGCGGCGGCGAGCGCGTGATCACGGAGGTGGCCGGCGGCGACCCCGGCTACGACGAGACGGCCAAGATGTTCGCCGAGTCCGCCCTGTGCCTGGCCTTCGACGACGTGCCCGAGCGGGCGGGCCAGCTCACGACGGCCGCCGCCATGGGCCGGCCCCTCATCGAGCGCCTGCACCGCGCGGGCGTCACGTTCACCGGCAGAACCTGATCACGGTCAGTAGGGCAGGCTCCAGGTGGTGAACGACTTGCGCAGATACGGCGCCTTGTACTTCGGATAGGCCACCGTGCTCACGTCACCGTCGGAGGTGTAGCGCATGTCCGGGTTCTTCTTCAGCCAGTCGAGCCAGGCCTCCGAACAGAACTGGGCGCAGTCGCCCTTCTTCTCCATGGCCTTGATCCGCGGGATGCCCGCCGCGTCGTACGACTTGCTGAACGGCGCCGGCGCCGGCGTGTACCCGGCCAGGAACGCGCCCTGGTGGTGGTACTGCTTGCCCTTCAGCGCCCATTCCTTCTTGGTCGGCTGGTTCCCGTACGGCAGCGCGATCGTCGTCGGGTTCAGGTAGGCCAGCGAGCTGATCGTCTTGCCGATCGTGCCGATCTGCTCCTCGACCTCCTGCTTCGAGCGTCCGCGCAGGTTGAGGTGGTCGCGCGTGTGGTTGCCGATCTCGAAGCCGTTGTCCTTGAGCCAGAGCAGCGCCTGGGCCTGCTCCTCGCGCACGGTCTTGCCGAACATGTCGCGCGTCACGTAGAACGTCGCCTTCGGCTTCCAGCCCGGATGCTTGGCGGCCACCTCCCGCAGGATCGCGACCGCGGTGTCCTTCTGCACCTCGCCCATCTCGTTCAGGGTGAGCTGAGAGGGAGAGGAGTCGTCGAACGTCAGCACCACGGGGTGCTTGCCCGCCGGAATGTCGATCTTCCCGGCCACCAGCTCGGCGGCGGTGATCGGCACGTAGTCCTCTCTGACCAGCCGCTCCAGATCCGCCCTGAACTGCGCCGGCGACCGATCGTCCGTCGTCTGCGGCTTCGGCACGATGCGGTGCCACATCAGCACCGGGATCTGCCCCAGCTCGTTCGCCCTGACCGCCGCGGCGGCCTTCACCTTGGCGGCCTTACCGGCCTTGAGCTTGGCCGCGGCCTGTGCCTTGGTGTCGGGCAGCTTGGCGGTCTCCGGCTCCGAGTCGCACCCCGTCAGGATTGCGGCGGCCGCGAGCACCCCTAGCCCACTCAAAATACGCAGTCGCATCCGAACCCCCCGAGACGCGCACGACTGTTGTGAGGTGGCTCATACCCAGCTGATCAACTACGGCACGCCTGCCGTTCCGTCAAGACATGGGAAAGGGCCGGCCGACCGGCGAGGGGTCACGGGGCCGCGCATGCGAAACGGCCCCGATTCATCATCAGGTGGAGCGCTACAGCGACCGCGAGGCCCGCTGCGGGACTACCGGCGACGAAGCCGGCGCATCTGGCCGCTGATCGTCGTCACCCCCTGAACTCCTTCAGCATCACTGCAAAGACAGGCGCCCCCGGCACAGGGGTTCCGCCCGAAGTCATCTCTCGATGCCGGGTGACCAGGCGTATTCCCGACGTATTCCCGTCATATTCCACGATGCTGCCGATGCGTGCAACGATCACTCCGGTGAACCTCGGGCCGCCGGGATTGCTCATGTCAGAAGCCTTGTGGAAGCCGTATTCCACCCCTGACACCAGGCGCTCCGGCGGGCTGATCTTCGTCCGAAAGAAGGAAGAACGATGAACCCGCTCAAAACGGTCACCGTCGGCGTCGCTGTCGCGGTGGCGAGCGTCATACTCGCGCAACCGGCCTTGGCGGCGAGTTTTCAACGGGATGTCGGAGATGGGATCGTCCGCTACGCCGACCCCACGAACGAGCTGTGCGTCCGGGCGGATGACACCACAGGGACAGCCTGGGTGGAGGTGACCCTGACCCGCCCGGGTGTGATCGGAAAGCCCATCGTCATCAGAGACGACAACATCCGCCACCCCGGCGCCACCTGCGCGGCGCTCACCGCCTTCGACAACGTCACCTACCGGGCCGCTTACGAGAGCTACTGGAGCGGGCGAGGCACCGTCCTGCGCGGGACTTTCACCTTCGAGACCTGACGCTCACGCAGGGCCCCGCACGATCGATCGCCGCTCTCATCGCGATCCGCCACGAGGCGACACCTCGCACATCTCCCCCCGCCGGCCACGCGGAAGCGCTGAAGCGCACGCCCCAAGGCCAACCGAGCCAACCAAAACATCTCTTACTGGAGGACTGTTGAGGACACGCATGCTGGGCGCCGCGCTGGCAATCGCAGCATTGAGCGGGCTGCTGGTGGCAAGCCCGGCGCAGGCGAGAGACGGAGTGTCCTCCGCCCGCGTCCGCGTGGACACCGGGATCCCCGGCGGTGGCGCGCTCGTCACGACGACCGTCGACTTCGTCAACCGGAGGAAGGTCATCTTTCGGAACTTCACGGTGCGCGACCTCTGTCCCGGCGACAACAGGCCGGTGCAGGCCCGGGCTTGGTGGCACTACACCGACGGAACCACCGGGAAAAGCGCCGTGAGGAAGGACAGCAACGGCTGCGGCGACGACGGCACCAACTTCGGAAACATCACCCCTCCCAGCACCAAGGGCATATCGAGCGTCTACCTGGAGGTGTGGCTCTACACCGGATCAGGCACTAAGCGTCGCAACATCAGCCTGACCCGATACAACCAGTACGTACACCCGGGCCGCTGACGCTCAGGCTTTCAGCTGGTCGGCGTACCAGGACTTGATGACGTTGCCGATGATGGCCAGGCGTTCGTCGAAGGGGATGAAGGCGGACTTCATCGCGTTGATGGCGAACTAGCGGAAGTCGGGCAGGGTCCGCGAAGAGTCGGTTGGGCCGCGTCCAACCCGCGCGAGGGCAAGCTCAAGCGCGCCCACAACACCAACCTGCTACCGGTCAGCCCCGACCTCCCGCAAGGCCCCGCACCATCGATCGCCGTACTTCGTCGCGATCCGCCACGAGGCGACACCTCCCACATCTCCCCCCGCCGACCACGCGGAAGCGCTGAAGCGCACGCCCCACGGCCAACCGCACCAACCGAGACATCTCTTGCTGGAGGACTGTTGAAGACACGCATTCTGGGCGCCGCGCTGGGCACCGCAGTATTGAGCGGGCTGCTGGTGGCAAGCCCGGCGCAGGCGAAAGACGGAGTGTCCTCCGCCCGCGTGGACCCCTTCCGCGGCCACGGTGGCGGGTCCGTCCGGGCGACCGTCGACTTCGTCAGCCGGACGAAGGTCAGATTTCGGAACTTTACGGTGCGCGACATCTGCCCCGGCGACAACCTTCCGGTGCGGGCCCGGGTTCATTGGAAACACACCGATGGAACGAACGGGCGCAGCGCCTGGAAGTCGGACACCAACGGCTGCGGCGACGACGGCACCAACTTCGGAACCATCACCCGCACCGGCTCCAAGTCAATATCGAGGGTCTACCTGGAGGTGTCCGTCCTCGACCCAGGCGGGATCAGCCAGAGGGTTTACAAGCTCAGCACGTCCCGATACAACCAGTACGTACACCCGGGCCGCTGACCGCTCAGGCTTTCAGCTGGGTCATCGAGGTACCGCTCATCAGGCGATCGCAGGTACTCGAAGGCGTCCAGGTTCCGGGTGGGCGGGTAGCCCGCCTCGGCGCCGGCGATGTCGAAGCCGACCACCCCGGCGTCGCGGTCGGCGATCGCCGGCTCGGCGATCTCCATCGACCCGAACACCTCCGCTCGACCGCCGACGTGGTGGAAGCCTGGCTTCGCGGGTGCATGGGGCTGGCTGTGCCGGGTTCACCCGCCGGAACCACCTCATGGCGAGCAGCCAGGAGGGCCCGAGGAAGGCAGTGGCGGCCCTCTTTGAGGCACCGAAGAAAGGCGTGACGGCCCGCAGACGGCCAGAGCGGAAAAATGGCCCCTACCTTGTGGACTTTCCGCAGGTAGGGGTCATTTTTGATTAGACAGCCATCTTCTTCTTGAGGTTCTCGTCCAGGGCCGCCAGGAAGTCCTGGGTGGTGAGCCACTCGGCGTCGCCGCCGACGAGGAGCGCCAGGTCCTTGGTCATCTGACCGCCCTCGACGGTCTCGACGCAGACCTGCTCCAGCCTGTCGGCGAACTCGGTCACCGCAGGGGTGTTGTCGAGCTTGCCGCGGTGGGCCAGGCCGCGCGTCCAGGCGAAGATCGAGGCGATGGGGTTGGTGGAGGTGGGCTTGCCCTGCTGGTGCTGGCGGTAGTGACGGGTCACGGTGCCGTGGGCGGCCTCGGCCTCGACGGTCTGGCCGTCGGGGGTCATCAGGACCGAGGTCATCAGGCCGAGCGAGCCGAAGCCCTGCGCGACCGTGTCGGACTGCACGTCGCCGTCGTAGTTCTTGGCGGCCCAGACGTAACCGCCCTCCCACTTCATCGCCGCGGCGACCATGTCGTCGATGAGGCGGTGCTCGTAGGTGAGGCCGGCCTTGTCGAACTCGTCCTTGAACTCGGTCTCGAAGACCTCGGCGAAGATGTCCTTGAAGCGGCCGTCGTACGCCTTCAGGATCGTGTTCTTCGTGGAGAGGTAGACCGGGTAGCCGCGGTTGAGGCCGTAACGCATGGAGGCGCGGGCGAAGTCGCGGATCGAGTCGTCCAGGTTGTACATCGCCATCGCGACGCCGCTGCCGGGGAAGTCGTACACGTCGAGCTCGATCGGCTCGGAGCCGTCCTTCGGCGTGTACGTCAGGGTCAGCGTGCCCTCACCGGGGATCTTCAGGTCGGTGGCGCGGTACTGGTCGCCGAAGGCGTGACGGCCGACGACGATCGGCTTGGTCCACCCGGGGACGAGCCGCGGCACGTTCGACATGATGATCGGCTCGCGGAAGATGACGCCACCGAGGATGTTGCGGATGGTCCCGTTGGGAGACCTCCACATCTTCTTGAGACCGAACTCCTCGACGCGCGCCTCGTCCGGGGTGATGGTGGCGCACTTCACACCGACGCCGTACCTCTTGATGGCGTTCGCGGCGTCGATGGTGACCTGGTCGTCCGTCGAGTCCCGGTATTCGATACCGAGGTCGTAGTACTTCAGGTCGACGTCGAGGTAGGGAAGGATCAGCTGGTCCTTGATGAACTGCCAGATGATCCGGGTCATCTCGTCGCCGTCAAGCTCGACGACGGGATTCTCCACCTTGATCTTGGGCATGCGAATGGTTCCCCTTCAATGAATTGATGCGTTGAGGCTATCGGACCGTCCGGTCACGGGGCGAAAAGGGACAGGATGAGCGCCTTGAGCTCGTTGTTGTAGAGCAGGAGCGAGGTCAGCACCAGCACGAATCCGAAGACGGACAGCGTGATGACGTCGACCTTCCTGCTCCGCAGCGCGAGCTGCCCGCCGTAGCCGGCGAAGCGCAGCGCGGCGGCGACCATGATGACGGCGCCCAGCGCGAACCCGCCCCAGCGCGGATTCGCCACGAAGATCACCAGCACGCCGACAGCCGCACCCGCCAGGATCAGCGGGTACGGCCCCCAGCTCTCGCGTTCGGTCCCGTTCTGGCTCAACACACCTGCTCAGGGTCATGCGCGCGGCGGGGCGGCGTCGGCGGCGTTCCCGCTCTGTCCTGCCCGGTGCTCATCGCTCTTCTATCGGCTTCCACTTCTGGTCCGTCTCACCGATGTACTCGCTGTCAGGGCGGATCAACCGGTTGTCGGCGTGCTGCTCGATGACATGAGCGGTCCACCCCGACATGCGGCTGATGGAGAATACCGGAGTGAACAGGTCGGTCGGTATGCCGAGGTAGTGATAGACCGAGGCGGCGAAGAAGTCGACGTTGGGATAGAGGCCCTTCGTCTCCAGGACGACCTCCTCCATCTCCTTCGACATCCGGTAGTAGGTGTCGTCCCCGGTCGATTCGGCCAGTTCGGCCGACATCCGGCGCAGGTGCGTGGCGCGGGGGTCCTCGGTCTTGTAGACGCGGTGCCCGAAGCCCATGATCTTCTCGCCGGCGGCGAGCTTGTCCCGTACGGCCTGGGCCACGCCGCCGGGAGACAGCGACTCCAGCGTCTTCATGACCTGCTCGTTCGCCCCGCCGTGCAGCGGGCCCTTGAGGGTGCCGATGGCGGCGACGATGGCCGAGTGCATGTCCGACAGGGTCGCGGCGCAGACGCGGGCGGCGAACGTGGAGGCGTTCATCGTGTGGTCGGCGTGCAGGACCAGGCACTCGTCGAAGATCTCGACCTCGCGCGGGCCGGGGGTGCGGCCGGTGACCTGGAGCAGGAAGTTCGCGGCGATGCTCAGCGACGGGTCCGCCTCGGGGATCCGCGTCCCCGTACGGGCGGCGTGGTAGCGGGCGACGAGCAGGGGCTGCTGCGCGACCAGGCGCGCGGCCTTGCGCAGGTTGGCCTCAGGGGAGATGCCGTCCTTGTCCGCGTCGTCGGCGGCCGACAGGGAGACCAGCGTGCGCAACGCCTCCATGGGTTTCTGTTTCTCGGCGATTTCGGCGATGTTCGCGGACACCAGGGCGCCCAGCTCCCGGCCGCTCGCCAGCTCCGCGCCGTACGCGTCGAGCTCGGCGCGGGTGGGTAGCTTGCCCCGCTGGAGCAGGTGTGCGGTCTCCTCGAACGTCGCGCGGCCGGCCAGGTCGTGGATGTCGTATCCACGGTAGAAGAGCCGGCCGGCCTTCCCGTCGATGTCGCTCAGCGCGGTGGACGCCGCTACGACATCGGCCAGACCTTTCGTGGGCTTGTCCGCCATGAGTGTTTCCTCCGCTTATCTCCGCCCGAAGTCTACCCGTGAGCAGGCAAAACCGACTGCAGAGGTCCAGACCAATTTCACGTGGGATTCTCCTTTCGGCAAAGGAGATTCCGCATCCCCTCGTTTGGGTAAGCCGGAGCTGTAGTAATAGTTACGGCGGGCTACCTGGGGAGGAACTGCCGTGGAGGGGCCGTTCATACGCATCGAGGACACTGGCGAGGTGGTCCCGTTGCGCCCCGAGATCACGACTGTGGGGAGGGGCCGCGGTGTCGACATCCGGCTCACCGACCCCAGCGTGTCTCGACTCCATGCCGAGTTCGTCAGACGAGGACCCTACCTGTATGTCGTCGACCTGGGGCTGTCCAGGAACGGCACACGGGTGAATGGCAGGCCGATCGCCCGGAGGGTCCTTGACGACGGCGACGTCGTCTCCTTCGGCGCGGCACGGGGTCGCATCGGTGGAGTCCCCCGAGAGGACTTCACCCCTGAGGTCGAGCTGCGCAGAGCGGCCGCGCCCGAGCTGACCAGGCGCGAGGTCGACGTACTGACCTCGCTCTGCAGGCCGGCGCTGTCGGACGAGGCGTTCGTCGCTCCGGCGACGGCACGTGAGATCGCCGACGACCTGGTCGTGACCGAAGCCGCGGTGAAACAGCATCTGCTGCGGCTCTACCAGAAGTTCAGGATTCCCGAAGGCACCAACCGGCGCACCCGACTGGCCAACGAGGTCGTCGCGCTCGGTCTGGTGCGTCCGACCCCCGTGGTTCCGCCACAGAGGTCGTCGGGAGCCTCGACCGAGCAGCCGTCGGCGGCCGGGCGCAGGGCTTCTTAGGGACCGGATCGCGACCGGGGCTTCGGCGAGGGGTTCCGGCAGCAGCGGAACCTGAGCGTCCACCGTGCCCGCGAACCGCGGGCACGGCCACGAGCAGCGGCGAGCGTCCATGAGGGCGCCCGCCGGGCTCGTCGCCGGGTCAGGACATGGCCGGCGACGCGCGTAGGCGTAGCGTTCCCTCAGACCAGTTCGCTGGGCCGGGTTCGCACGGAGCGGATCGGGGTCGCGCGGAGCGGATCGCGCGGACCCGCCGGGGTCCGCGCGCATCGGCTGGTCAGATGACCCTGAAGCCGTTGCTCGGCTTGCTGGTCCGGTTGGCCCGGTCCACCGCGACCACGTAGTAGTGGTGACCGCGCCTGCCCTCGGGGTCGGTCCAGCGCAGTTGCCGGTCACCGGGCACGACGGCGACCAGGTCGCGGGCGTCGTCGAACGCCTTGGCGCCCGCGGGCCGGTCGAAGCGGAAGACGGCGTACACGAACGGCTCGTCCCTGCCCGTCGCCACCGCGCGCACCTCGACCCCGCCGCGGTGGCGCAGCGCGTAGGCCAGCACCGGCCGCCTGGGCGCCTCTCCCCTGGCCAGCCTGGGCAGCACGGGCGCGAGCGCGGGCCGTTGGTAGTGGTCGTTCACCGCGGTGGAGATGGAGGCGAGCCGGTCGACCTTGACGTCGTTGGCGTTGTACCAGATGTCGCCGCCGATCTCGCGGTGCTCGCGGTTGAGCGTCAGGTGCCTGGACAGCTCGTCCGGCGCCTGCCACTCGGCCGCCTGGGCGGGATCGCCCGCCTTGTACGCCGCCTGCCCGATCCACAGCAGCGTCTTCGTGCCGCTCGACACGTCCGACCACCACGGCACGAGCTTGGAGTAGTCGGCCGGCGGCTGCCCGATGTACCAGTAGAGCTGCGGCGCGATGTAGTCCAGCCAGCCCTTCTTGACCCAGCCGCGGGTGTCGGCGTGCAGGTTGTCGTAGGACTGCCCGCCGTTGGTCTCGGAGCCGAGCGGGTCGCTGGCCTTGTTCCGCCAGATGCCCGACGGGCTGATGCCCCAGGCGATCTCGGGCTTGGCCGCGCGCACGCGCTGCTGCATCTCCTGGACCATCAGGTCGACGTTGTGGCGCCGCCAGGCGGCCAGGTCGGGGAAGCCGGCCCCGTACTCGGCGAACTCCTCGGCGTCGTCGAAGTCGGTGGTGTTGGTCGGGTAGAAATAGTCGTCGAAGTGCAGGCCGTCGATGTCGTAGCGGGTGACCGCGTCCATCATCGCGTCCTGGCAGAACGTGCGGACCTCGGGCATGCCCGGGTTGTAGTAGAGCTTGCCGCCGAACGGCAGGATCCAGTCGGGATGCTTGCGGCCGGGGTGGTCGGGGTGCAGCTTGGCCGGGTCGGCCTGCATCGACACGCGGTACGGGTTGAACCAGGCGTGGAAGGCCAGGCCGCGCTTGTGCGTCTCGGCCACGGCGAAGGCGAGCGGGTCGTAGCCGGGGTCCTGGCCCTGGGTGCCGGTCAGATACTGCGACCACGGCTCGTACGGCGACGGCCAGAACGCGTCGGCGGTCGGCCTGATCTGCACGAACACCGAGTTGAGCTTGCGCTGTACGGCCACGTCCAGCCAGGCGAGATATTCGGCCTTCTGCTCGTCGGCGCTGAGACCGGGCTTCGACGGCCAGTTGATGTTGACCACGGACGCGATCCACATGCCGCGCATCTGCCGTAACGGCGGAACGTAGCCCGCTTCCGCGAAGGCGGGCAGCGGAACGGCCGAGGCGGCGGCGGCGAGGGCGAGACCCTTCAGGAGAGTTCTTCTGCTGGGCATGGGGGGTGGCCTCTCGGAAGTGGTTGTATCGAAGGCGACGATGACAGAAAATTACCTTCAGATCAACAACTGTGAAGGAAAATGCCGATGAGCGGTGACCTGTACAGACTGGCGATGACGGTGCTGCATCCGGGGTACGAGGGAACCTCCGCCCCCGACTGGCTACGCCGGGCGCTGGGCGAGGGTCTGGGCGGCGTGGTGCTGTTCGCCCGCAACGCCATCGACGACCGGCTGATCAGGGATTTCCGCGCCGAGAACCCCGACACCGTCGTCTCCGTCGACGAAGAGGGCGGTGCGGTCACCCGGCTGGAGGTCATGGCCGGCAGCTCCTTCCCGGGCAACCGGGCCCTCGGCGTGGTGGACGACGTGAAGCTCACCGAGCAGGTGGGTCGCCAGATCGGCAGGATGCTCGCAGATCTGGACATCACCCTCAACTACGCGCCCTCCGCCGACGTGAACTCCGACCCGGCCAACCCCGTGATCGGCGTGCGCTCGTTCGGGCCGACGCCGGAGCTGGTCTCCCGTCACACGGTCGCCTACGTCAACGGCGTCCAGGGCGCGGGCGTGGCCGCGTGCGCCAAGCACTTCCCCGGCCACGGCGACACGATCACCGACTCCCATCTGGCACTGCCGACCGTGCACGCCTCGCGCGAGGTGCTGGCCGAGCGCGACCTGCCGCCGTTCCGGGCCGCGATCGACGCCGGGGTGCGTTCGATCATGTCCGGCCACCTGCTCATCCCCGCGCTCGATCCGTCGATGCCGGCGACGCTGAGCCGTACCGCCATGACCGAGCTCCTGAGGGGCGAGCTCGGTTTCGACGGGATGCTCGTCACCGACGCGATCGAGATGCGGGCGGTGGCCGCCATGTTCGACCCCGGCGAGATCGCGGTGCGGGCGCTCGGCGCCGGGGTGGACGCCATCTGCGTGGGACTGTCGACCGAGGAGAGCCTGCACGCGATCCGCGACGCGATCGTCGCGGCGGTCAGGAACGGCACGCTCCCCGAGGAGCGGCTGGCGCAGGCGGCCGAACGGGTACGCGCTCTGTCCAGCTGGTACGCCGCCCAGGCCGCGCTGCGCCAGGAGGTGCACGACGACGTCGACGAGGGCGTCGGCCTGCGGGCCGCCCGCGCCGCGCTGACCACCCAGGGCAGCGCCACGCTCGACCGCGGTCCCCTGGTCGTCGAGATCAACACCCGCTTCAGCAAGGCCGTCGACCCCGCCACGCCGACCGGCATCACCGCAGCACTCACGTCCCTGCTGCCCGACACCGAACGGGTGCAGCTGGAACCTGAAGGCGGCGAGCTGCCCGCGTTCGACGAGCGGCCGGTGGTGCTGGTGGCGCACGACGCGGCGCGGCACGCGTGGGTGCGCGACACCGTGGCCCAGGCCCTCGCGCTGCGGCCGGACGCGATCGTGGTGGACACCGGCATCGCCGCAGCCCCCGAGGGCGCGACGCACGTGGCCACGCACGGCATCTCCCGCGTCTCCGCGCTGGCGGCGGCGGAATGGCTGCTGCGGTGACCGCCGAGCCCGCGAACCCCGTCGCGGCCGTACGCGCCGTGCTGCCCTCGCTGACCCCCGCGGCGCAGTCGATCGCCCGCATCATCCTCGACGATCCAGGGCTGGTCGTGCGCAGCACGATCACCGAGTTCAGCGCGGTGTCGGGAACGAGCGAGGCGACCATCGTGCGCACGGCGCGGGCGCTCGGCTTCGCCGGATACTCGCAGATGCGCTTCGCGCTGGCCGCCGCCGTGGCCAAGGAGCCGGAACGGCTGGTGCCCGGCGACCTCGCGCCCGACGACCCGCTCACGGACGTGATCGCCAAGGTCGCGCGGGCGGAGTCGGAGGCGCTCGCCGACACGGCCGCCCAGCTCGACCCCGACCAGCTCGGGGAGGTCGTCAAGGCGATCTCCGAGGCGCGGCGGGTGGACGTGTACGGCGTGGCCGCCTCGGGGCTGGTGGCCACCGACATGTCGCAGAAGCTGCTGCGGATCGGCCTGTCCAGCCATCCGTTCAGCGACGCCCACCTGGCGCTGACCAGCGCGGCGCTGCTGCACGACGGCGACGTGGCGGTGGCGATCAGCTGCAGCGGCGAGACGCCCGACGTGCTGGTGCCGGCCAGGACCGCGGCCGAGGCGGGAGCGCTGATCGTGGGGATCACCAACAATCCGCGCTCCACACTGGCCGAGCTGGCCGATCACACGCTGGTGTCCGCGGGGCGGGAGACCGCGTTCCGGCCCGGGGCGCTGGCCAGCCGGATCAGCCAGCTGCTGATCGTGGACTGCATCTTCGTGGGGCTGGCGCAGCGGCGCTACGAGACGGCCGACGCCGCCATCCGCGCGACCAGGGAGGCCACCGACCGCTACCGCAACCGGTGACCTCCTTCCGAAAGGCGCTGATCAGAACGGATAGGCCGCGATGTCGCCCTGCATCGTGACCCACTGCGTCTCCGTGAAGGCGTCCACGTTGGCCCCCGTCCCGCCGAACCTGCTCCCCGTCCCCGAAGCCCCCACCCCGCCGAAGGGAGCCACCGCCTCGTCGTCCACCGTCTGGTCGTTGATGTGCACGATGCCCGTCGGCACCAGGTCGGCCAGGGCCAGGCCCTTCATCACGTCCCTGGTCAGGATGCCGAGCGACAGGCCGTACTCCGAGTCGGCCGCCAGGGCCGCCGCCTCCTCCAGGGTGGAGAACGTGGTCACCGGCGCCACCGGCCCGAACACCTCCTCGGCGTACGCGGGCGCCGCCACCGGCACCTCGGCCAGCACCGTGGGCCGGTAGAACAGCCCCTCATACGTCCCTCCCGTGGCCAGCCGCGCCCCGGCCGTCACGCTCTCGGTGACCAGCCGGTGCACCCGGTCGCGCTGGTGGGCGTCGATGAGCGGGCCGAGCGCGACCTGTCCCGTGGCCGGGTCGCCGACGGGCAGGCCGTCGGCCTTGGCGGCCAGGCGCTCCACGTACTCCTCCGCCACGGCCTCGTGCACCAGGTGCCGTCCTGAGGTCATGCAGATCTGGCCCTGGTGGAAGAACGTCGCCCACGCGCCCGCCGACGCCGCCAGGCCGAGATCGGCGTCGTCGAACACCACCAGCGCGGAGTTGCCGCCCAGCTCCAGGTGCACCCGCTTGAGCAGGCGCGCCCCCGCCTCGCCGACCTTGCGCCCCGCCGCCGTGGAGCCGGTGAACGAGATCACCGGGATGTTCGGGTCGGCCACCAATGCCTGACCGGCCTCGGCGCCGCCGGGCAGCACGTGCAGCAGGCCAGGGGGCAGGCCGGCCTCCTCGAAGACGCGGGCGATGGCGTACCCGCCGCAGACGGCGGTGCGCTGGTCCGGCTTGAAGACGACCGCGTTCCCGAGCGCCAGGGCCGGGGCGACGGACCTAATGCCGAGGATCAGCGGGAAGTTGAACGGGGCGATCACGCCCACGACGCCGACCGGCACCCGGCGCGCGAAGCTGAGCCGCTTCTTGGACGTGGGCAGCACCTCGCCGAGCGGCTGCGAGGCCAGCGCCGCCGCCTCGTAGCACTCCTGCGCCGCCACGTGCGTCTCGAAGCCCGCCTTGCCCGGCACGCCGCCGGACTCGCGCACGATCCAGTCCTGGATCTCCTGCGCGTGCTCCTCGAACAGCCGCCCGGCGCGCCGCAGCAGCGCGGCCCGCTCCTCGTACGGCGTCGCGGCCCACGCCCGCTGCTCCTGCCGGGCGCGCAGGGCGGCGGCGGCCACGTCCTCGGCGCCGGCCGTACCCGCGCGGCCGAGTTCCTCACCGGTCGCGGGCTCGACCACGGGCGCGTCACCGGCGCGCGAGACCGTCCAGCTGCCGTCGAAGATCGAGCCCGTCCAGACCTTGGGGTCCAGGAACGTCATGATGAGCTCCTACTTGTTCGCGATGCGCACATGTATTCTCTGACCGAACAACCCCGTATCGCGGAAGCTACGCTCTTGCCGGCTCCTGTTCAAGGGGGACCCAGCATGGTCGATCATGTGCAGTCGCTGGCGCGCGGCCTCGCGGTGATCCGGGCGTTCAGCGCCACGGAGCCTGAGCTGACGCTCAGCCAGGTCGCCCGCGCGACCGGGCTCAGCAGAGCGGCGGCCAGAAGGTTCCTGCTCACGCTCAGCGATCTGGGGTACGTGCGCAGCGACGGGCGGCTGTTCGCGCTCACGCCGCGGGTGCTGGAGCTGGGCTACGCCTACCTGTCCAGCCTGTCGCTGCCCGAGGTGGCCGATCCGCACCTCGAACGGCTGGCCGCCGAGGTGGGCGAATCCGCCTCGGTCGCGGTGCTGGACGGCGCGGACGTGGTGTACGTGGCACGGGTGGCCACGGCGCGGATCATGCGGGTCACGATCAACATCGGCACCCGGTTCCCGGCGTACTGCACCTCGATGGGCCGGGTGCTGCTGGCCGCGCTGCCGCCGGAGGCACTGGAGACCTACCTCGGGCGGGCCGAGCTGCGCCGCCTCACCTCGCACACCATCGTCCTGCCCGCGGCGCTGCGGGCCGAGCTGGACGAGGTGCGGGGGCGCGGGTGGGCGATGGTGGACCAGGAGCTGGAGGAGGGGCTGCGCTCGATCGCGGCGCCCATCCGCGACCGTGCGGGGCGGACGGTGGCCGCGGTGAACGTCTCTACGCACGCCACGCGTACGAGCTTGCAGGCCGCCCGGCGGGACCTGCTCCCGCCTCTGCTGGCCACGGCCTCCAAGATCGAAACCGACCTGTCGGCCCTCGCCCCCGCCGCCCGCCCATGACGTCTTCACCTGAGCCGCGCCCGCTCGCCGCCGGAACGCCGCGGCCGCCCGTTCCCGGCCCGACGGCCTGGCCGGAACCGGGCGGAGCCGGCAGAGAGCCAGGCCCGGCGTGTCCTAAGGAAGCCGCAGGTACACATAAGGGATCGCAGGGCGTACAGGAGATCATGGGTCAGCGGCGAGAACCCCCGGAGCGGCTTCCTGTCTCGGAGAGTGTGGCGTCAGAGGCGGTGTTCGGCGGCTTCGACCACGTTGGACAGGAGCAGCGCACGGGTCATCGGCCCGACGCCGCCCGGGTTGGGCGTGAGGTGGCCGGCGACCTCCTCGACGTCGAGCGCCACGTCACCGGCGATCTTGCCGTCCACGCGGGAGACCCCGACGTCGAGCACCGCCGCCCCCGGCTTGACCATGTCGCGCTTGATGAGCTCGGGCACACCGGCCGCCGCGACCACGATGTCGGCGCGGCGCACGTGAGCGGCCAGGTCCTGGGTGCCGGTGTGGCAGAGGGTCACGGTGGCGTTCTCGCTGCGGCGGGTCAGCAGCAGCCCCAGCGAGCGCCCCACGGTGATGCCCCGGCCCACCACGACCACCTCCGCGCCCTTGATCGGCACGCCGTACTCCTGGAGAAGCAGCACGATGCCGTGCGGGGTGCAGGGCAGCGGGGCCTCGACCATGTGGACGAGCCGCCCCAGGTTGACCGGGTGCAGGCCGTCGGCGTCCTTGGCCGGGTCGATGCGCTCCAGCAGGGCCATCGTGTCGAGGTGCTTGGGCAGCGGCAGCTGCACGATGTAGCCGGTGCACGCGGGCGAGGCGTTGAGCTCGTCGATGGCCGCCTCGACGTCGGCCTGGGCGGCGGTGGCGGGCAGGTCGACGCGAATGGAGGCGATGCCCACCTCGGCGCAGTCACGGTGCTTGCCGGCCACGTAGATCTGGCTGCCGGGGTCGTCGCCCACGAGCACGGTGCCCAGGCCCGGCGTGACGCCGCGTTCCTTGAGCGCGGCGACCCGCCTCTTGAGGTCTTCCTTGATCTTGGCGGCGGTGGCCTTGCCATCGAGTTTCACTGCGCTCATGCCGCAATCCTTCCATGCCGCTCCCGTTCCTCCGCACCGGCGGGGCGCCGCGCCGCACGGAAGCCGCCAGGCAGCGGTCACCGCCCGGTTATCCACAGAGGCCAGGCAGTCCACCCCGAGTTATCCACAGCCCGGTGCTGACATCGTTGTCATTGATCTTGGAAGGCCTTAAAGTTACGCATGCCCCAGCATCCTGCCCCCACCCTCACCACCCGGGAGAGCGCCATCCCACACCTCACCACGGAGCCCACCACCCACCCCCGCAGACCAAGCCCTCTCCGGCCGAGCGCCACGCAGCCGGCAGCCTTCTTCCGAGCCGCGCGAAGGACGTCCATCCCACCAGGCGCACCAGGGACGAACCTCCGACCAGCCATACGCCGAACATCCGCCTCGCAAGCACCGCGCGGGACGGACTTCTCGCACATCACCTTCTCGCGCCCCACGCGCTGGACGAACTTCCCGCAAGCCCCGCAGGGAACGACCTCCCCGCGCCCCACGCGACGGACGGACACCCTGGAAGCCTCGCGATTGACGGACTCCTCGCACACCTCCGGAGGGTTGGACTTCCGACGAACCCCGCAAGGGTCGACTCCGGCCAGTCCGGCCATTTCGGCTCATTGGATCAATGACCTGGGGGCCGGGAGATCAAGACCCGTGCCCTGCCTGGAACGCCCTGGCGATCCCCACCGGTCCGACGACCACCACCACCGCGGAAACTGATGACCTGCGTACTCGCCATCGACATCGGAGGAACCAAGCTCGCCGCCGCACTGGTGGACGAGGCCGGCTCCATCCTGCGTTCCGCCACCCGGCCGACGCCGCGTTCTGACGTCATGTCCGCCCTGACCGCCCTCGTCAAAGAGGTGATGGACGACGGTCCCCCGCCTCAGGCGGTCGGCATCGGCTGCGCGGGCCCGGTCGACCTCGCCGCCGGCACCGTCAGCCCGGTCAACATGCCGAGCTGGCGCGGATTCCCGCTGCGCCGGGAGGTACGCGAGCTGACCGGCCTGCCCACCGTACTGGCGGGCGACGCGCAGTGCTTCGCGCTCGGCGAGCACTGGCTGGGCGCCGGCCGCGACTGCGCCTCGCTGCTCGGCGTCGTCGTGTCGACCGGCATCGGCGGCGGCCTGGTGATCGACGGCGTTCCGCTGCTGGGCCCCACCGGAAACGCCGGACATGTCGGCCACATGAGCATCGACCCGTACGGCGAACGCTGCGAATGCGGCGGCCGCGGCTGCGTCGAACGCTACTCCAGCGGCCCCAACATGACCCGCTGGGCCTTGGAAAACGGCTGGACCCCCGGCACCGCCTCCAGCACCACCGGCACCGCCTCCAGCACCACCGGCACCGCCTCCAGCACCACCAGCACCGGCTCCAGCCCCACCGGCACAGGCACCGCCACGGGCACGGGCATCGGCACCGGCTCTGGCACCGACTCCGGCGGCACCTCCTTGGCTCCCCACGGCACCCCCGAGAAGGCGGACGCACGGGCGCTCGCGCAGGACGCCGCAGCAGGCGACCCCATCGCGGTGGCCGCCTTCGAACGCGGTGCCCGGGCCCTGGCCGGCATGATCGCCTCCACCGCGGCAGCCGTCGAGATCAACGCGGTGGTCATCGGCGGCGGCGTCTCGGCCGCGGGCAAGGTGCTGTTCGAACCGCTGGAGCAGGCTCTCGACGACGTCTCCGGCCTGCCCTTCGTCAAGGCGGTCCAGGTCAGACAGAGCACTCTTGGCGTACGCGCCAGCCTGGCCGGCGCAGCCCACCTGGCCTGGCACCCACCACCCACCAGCTGACCCCGCGCTTCCCAGGAGACGCCCACCCACCCGCCAAACCGCCCGCAGAAACCAACCCCACCTGCCGACACCCACCGAACCCCGCGACCATCCGCCGTGCCCTGCCAACGTGCACAGGAATCCGCGAGCGCACGCCGGAACCTACTGGCTTCCGCCGGAACCCGCCAGCGTGCGCAGTACCTGCGGGCGTGCACCAAGACGTGCCAGCGTGCGCGGAGACCTACGGGCATGCGCAGAGACCTACGGGCCGACGCGGGAACTTGCCGGCGCGCGTCGAGACCTGACCTGCGGGCGTGCACCAAGACCTGCCAGCGTGCGCGGAGACCTACGGGCGTGCGCCCGGATGCAACAAACGGGTCAGGCGTCGCGGTCGGCGGCGGCGGCCTGGGCCTCGCGGCGCTCGATGATGCGGCGGGTGTAAGGGATGAGCTCCACGGCGCGACTGCCGAGGTAGGCACCGATGAAGGCGAGTGCCACGAGCACGAAGGGGCTGGTGGACAGGCCGTTCAGGGTGACGAATGCCTGCAGGATCGCGTCGAGCGCCATAGGGGTACTCCGAGTGACGGCAACGGGGAGAGGTTCAGCGTAACCGGATCCGATGAGTGCTCGCGGCAAAATCGGATAAGGGCGACATGATCGGCACATGTCGCCCTTATCGTAATGATCAGCCCCTACAGGGACGTTCAGCCTTCTATGGCGGTGATCAGCCCCCTGCGAGGCCGGTCAATCCCTTGCGGGGACGACCAGGCTTCTGCCGGGTGATCGGTTGGCTGAACGATCAGTCCCCACATAGGCGGTCGATCCTCCATCGAGGCGGTCAGGCCCCCACGAGACGACGACCAGTCCCCTCTGGGAACGGTCGGTGTCGGTCGAGGGTGATCAGTGGAAGAAGTGGCGGGCTCCGGTGAAGTAGAGGGTGATGCCGCCCTTCTGGGCCGCCTCGATGACCTGTTCGTCCCGGATCGAGCCACCAGGCTCCACGACGGCGCGTACGCCCGCCTCGGTCAGCACCTCCAGCCCGTCCGGGAACGGGAAGAACGCGTCCGAGGCCGCCACCGACCCCGCCACCCGCTCCCCCGCCCGAGTGACCGCCAGGCGGCACGAGTCGACCCGGTTGACCTGGCCCATGCCGACGCCGACGGTCGCCCCGCCGCTGGCCAGCAGGATGGCGTTGGACTTCACCGAGCGGGCGGCCCGCCAGGCGAACTCCAGGTCCGCGAGCAGGTCGGGCGAGGCGGGCTCGCCCGACTTGAGCTCCCACTGGGCCGCCACGTCGCCGGGCGCGTCGACCCGGTCGACCGTCTGCACGAGCAGGCCGCCGCTGATCTTGCGGAACTCGGTCGGCTCCGCCGGCCCGTCCGGGCACAGCAGCAGGCGCAGGCTCTTCTTGCCGCGCAGCACCTCAAGGGCCTGCGGGTCGTACGCCGGGGCCACCACGACCTCGGTGAAAACGTCGAAGATCTGCCTGGCCAGCTCCTCGGTGACCGTGCGGTTGACGGCGATGACGCCGCCGTACGCCGACACCGGGTCGCACGCGTGCGCCTTGCGGTGGGCCTCGGCCACGTCGGCGCCGATCGCGATGCCGCACGGGTTCTGGTGCTTGATGATGGCCACGCACGGCTCGGCGAAGTCCCACGCCGCGCGCCAGGCGGCGTCGGCGTCGAGGTAGTTGTTGTAGGACATCTCCTTGCCGTGCAGCTGCTCGGCGCCCGCCAGCCCGCCCTCGCCCGCGGTGCCGCCGGTGTAGAGGGCCGCGCGCTGGTGCGGGTTCTCGCCGTAGCGAAGGGTGGCCTTGCGCTGGTACGCCGACCCGGTGAAGGCGGGGAACTCGTCCTCGCTCGCGTACGTCCCCGCGAACCAGTTCGCCACGGCCACGTCGTAGGAGGCCGTGTGCGCGTACGCGATGCCCGCCAGCCGCCTGCGCTCGGTCAGCGTGAAGCCGTCCTCGCCCAGCGCGTCGAGCACGTCGCCGTAGAAGGCGGGGTCGACCACGACGGCGCAGGTGCTGTGGTTCTTCGCCGCGCCCCTGATCATGGCGGGACCGCCGATGTCGATCTGCTCGACGCACTCCTCGGCGGAGGCGCCGGAGGCGACGGTCTCCTGGAAGGGGTAGAGGTTCACCACGACCAGCTGGAACGGGTCGATCTCCAGCTCATCCAGCTGGGCCACGTGGTGCGGCTTGGTGACGTCGGCCAGCAGCCCGGCGTGCACGCGCGGGTGCAGCGTCTTGACCCGCCCGTCCAGGCATTCCGGGAAGCCGGTGAGCTGCTCCACCTTCGTCACCGGGATCCCGTACGACGAGATGGCGGCGGCCGTGCCGCCGGTCGAGACGATCTCCACCCCGGCGCCGTCGAGGGCTCTGGCCAGCTCCTCAAGCCCGGACTTGTCGTAAACAGCGATCAGCGCGCGCCGGATGGCGATGCGAGTCACGTGGATTCCCCTCCTGTGTGGTTGCCGATTCGGACGCTACGTCCGCTGACCGTCCAGCCCTCGCGAGCCATCCGGCCGACGATCTCGACGAGCAGCCGGCGCTCGACCGTCTTGATGCGCTCGTGCAGGACCTTCTCATCGTCGTCGGGGAGCACGGGCACCGCCTCCTGCGCCACGATCGGCCCCGTGTCGACGCCCGCGTCGGCCAGCATCACCGTGCATCCGGTCACCTTGACCCCGTGGGCGAGCGCGTCGCGGACGCCATGGGCGCCGGGGAACGACGGCAGCAGCGCCGGGTGGGTGTTCAGCACGGGGAAGGCGTCGAGCGAAGGCGAGCCCAGGATCTTCATGAATCCCGCCGATACGACGAGGTCCGGCTCGTACGCCGCGATCCGGGCCGCGATGGCGGAATCCCATTCCGCCCGCGTCGCATAATCGCCCACTTTTTCGACAAATGTCGGGACGCCTGACCTCGATGCTCTGGCCAGCCCTTCGATGCCCTCCCTGTCGGCGCCGACCGCTACCACGCGAGCGCCGTACGACGGGTCGGCAGAAGCGTCCAGCAGGGCCTGTAGGTTGGTTCCAGAGCCGGAGACGAGGACGACGAGCCGCCCAGCCTTAGACACACATACTCCAAAGAGGAAACAGGGTGGGGGTCACAGGGTATCTGTTCCTCGCCCGGCGACGCAGAGGAGGTCAGGTGTCGACACCGGTGAAGGCACCGGCAGGCCAGCAGCCCGCTGACGCAGCGGGCCGCCGAGCGATTTGGTTGTCCATCGCAGCGCTGGCCATGACGTTCATGTTGCCGCTCGCGGGTCTGGTCATGGCGCTGTTCGCGCTGATGGCCGGGGTCCGTGCGCTGCCGCTGCTGAGGGCCGAGAGCAAGCCGACGGGCGTGGCGGTGGGCGGCATCACGGTCTCCTCCATCGCGCTGGCGCTGTCGGCCATGGCCACGGGCATGCAGCTCTACCTCATGGACGAATACTCCGCCTATCAGGAGTGCCTGAAGGGCGCGGGCACGGTGTCGTCGCAGGGCGAGTGCTTCGCCCAGTTCAGGGACGCGGCCCAGCGCAAGCTTCCACCCGACGTACTGGAGATGCTCGGCGCCATGCAGCCGTAGCCGACCGTCCCCTAACAGTCGCCGCCCGTTCCAGCGGCGACCGTCGGCTGCGGCGACTGACGACTCCGGCGACCGGCGACTCTGGCGAGCGGCTCACGCCTGCGCCCGGCGGCCGGCGGCTCCGGCGACCGGCGGCTTACGACTGCTCGGCCCAGTGAGCGTCGCCAGCCGACCGCCAGGGTCACCGTGCGACGCGGAAGAACTCGCGCAGATCCCCGACCAGCAGGTCCGGCGTCTCCAGCGCCGGGAAGTGGCCACCCCGATCGAACTCCGACCAGTGGCCGACGGTGTTCGCCGGGTCGGCGAGAGCGCGGATCGTCATGTCCGCCGCGAACACCGCAACCCCCTGCGGCGGCATCGGCACGTCCGGCCACCCGCCCTGCTCGACACCGGACCCACCGTCCCCGGACTGGCCATCCCCGGAACCGCCATACCCCGACCCACCGTCCCCGGACTGGCCGCCCTCGGACTCGGCGCCTTCGGACCCGCCATCCCCGGACCAGCCATCCCCGGACTGGGCGTCGTTGTTGGAGGAGGCGGTCATTTCGCGGTAGGCCTGCATGCCTTCGTAGAGGAAGTCGGCCGAGGAGGCGCCGGAGCCGGTGAGCCAGTACAGGCTCACCTCGGTGAGCAGTCGGTCGCGGTCCACGGCGTCCTCCGGGAGTTCGGCGGCCGGATCCGTCCATTCCTTGAACTTCTCCGCGATCCACGCCAGCTGCCCGATCGGCGAGTCGTTCAGCCCGTAGGCCAGCGTTCGCGGGCGGGTGGACTGCAGGTGCAGGTAGCCGAGGCCGTCCTCGCGGGAGGCGTTGAAGCGCTCGGCGCGGGCCCGGTCCGCGCCGGACAGACCGTCCAGCTCGATGGGCGGGCCGAACGGGTACGGGGACGGGCCGTTGACGTGGGTGGCGAGCACCCGGCCTGGCGCGGCCATGGGCAGCAGCATGGTCACGCCGCCCCCGACGTCACCGCCCTGCGCGGCGAACCTTTCGTACCCGAGCCGGGTCATCAGCTCCCCGAACGCGGCGGCAACCCGGAACAGGTTGCCCCAGCCCGGCTCCCGCACCGGGTTCGAGAAGCCGAAGCCGGGCAGCGACGGGATCACGACGTGGAACGCGTCCGCCGGGTCACCGCCGTGCGCGCGGGGGTCGGTCAGCGGCCCGATCACGTCCAGGAAGTCGACGAACGAGCCCGGCCAGCCGTGGGAGAGGATCAGCGGCAGCGCGTCCGGCTCGGGTGAGCGGACATGCAGGAAGTGGATGTCCTGACCGTCGATCGTGGTCACGAACTGCGGGTACGCGTTCAGCGTCTTCTCCTGCGCGCGCCAGTCGAAGCCGTTCGCCCAGTAGTCCGCCAGGCCCTTGAGGTAGTCCACGGGGACGCCGCGCTCCCAGCCGGTGCCGCCGAACTGCCGGGGCCAGCGGGCGTGGGTGAGGCGGTCGCGCAGGTGGTCCAGGTCGGTCTGCGGGATGCCGACGCGGAACGGGCGAATGTCCGTGTTGTTGGTCATACCGGAAATCTAGGATCGATACCGGAACCGTCCGTTCCTGTATCAAGGCAGACTTTCACATATGTCGGACACAGCACAACGATTGCTGCGGCTGCTCTCCCTGTTGCAGACGCCGCGGGACTGGAGCGGGCCT
Source organism: Nonomuraea fuscirosea (assembly GCF_035917475.1). NCBI lineage: Bacteria > Bacillati > Actinomycetota > Actinomycetes > Streptosporangiales > Streptosporangiaceae > Nonomuraea > Nonomuraea fuscirosea. The sequence continues at coordinate 9,141,924 of NZ_CP109074.1, forward strand.
GAGCTGGCCGAACGGCTCGACGTCACCGTACGTACCGTGCGCAATGACGTCGAACGGCTGCGCGGGCTCGGCTATCCGGTGCACGGGATCAGGGGCGTCACCGGCGGTTACCGGCTCGGGCCCGGCGCGCAACTGCCGCCGCTGCTGCTCGATGACGACGAGGCGGTCGCCGTCGCGGTCGGGCTGCGGGTGGGCGCCACACAGGGCGCGGTCAACGGCATCGAGGAGGCGGCGCTGCGCGCTCTGACCAAGCTGGAGCAGCTGCTGCCGTCACGGCTCCGCCACCGGGTCAACGGCCTCCGGGCCTCGCTCCTTCCGCTGCCGAACGCGAGCTCCCGTGTGGACGCCGAGACGCTCACCGCGATCGCGGCGGCCGTGCGCGACCACGAGCGGCTCCGGTTCGACTACACCGCCCATGACGGGTCGACCGTCCGCCGCGAGGTCGAGCCGCACCGGCTCGCGCACGGCCGGGGCCGGTGGTACCTGGTCGGGTGGGACGTCGCGAGGACCGACTGGCGTACGTTCCGGGTGGATCGGATGCGACTGCGGACGCCGAACGGCCCCCGGTTCACCCCGCGCGAGGATCCCGGCGGTGACCTCGTCGGCCATGTCAGCACCGGCCTGGCCACCGCGACCTGGCAGTGCCGGGCGCGGGTGACGGTCCGCGCGCCGGCCCAGCACGTACGCGACCGGCTGCCGTCCGGCGTCCGGGTGGAGCCCCTGGGCGACGACGCCTGCGTGGCCGAGCTCGGCTCGGACACACCGCGACTGCTGGCCTGCTACCTCGGCATGCTCGGCGCCCCGTTCGAGGTCACCGAGCCGCCCGAGCTCGTCGCCGAGATCCGCGCGCTGGCCGACCGCTACCGTCAGGCGGTCCCGGAGGACTGACAGCTTTCGCCACCGCAGGACTTGGCGGAACCGCCCTTAGACGCCTCGCCGCGTCACTCGCGGTCCCAGGCGCGTAGGGGCCGACGTAACGGAACCCGTCCTTGGACGCCTCGCCATGTCACTCGCGGTCCCAGGCGCGCAGGGGCCGACGTAACGGAACCCGTCCTTAGCTTGTTCTTCATCCTCCGGATTGTTGTAGTGCTGCGAGGGTGCGGCCGCGTTTGACGGTCTTGCCGACGTCGTAGCGGGGTGCGGGCCGACGGTTGGGGATGCCTGGCGGGCGTCCAGGGCCGGGCCTGGCTGGTTTGGGTGCGAGTTTGAGCCGGGTCCATCTGAGGGTCTGTTTCCAGAAGCGGTAGGTGCGTTCCACGTCGAATCTGCGTAGGAATGCCTGCCGGCAGCGGTCCACGTCCGCTCCGGTGGCGCCGGTTTTGAAGGACCAGAGCCGGACCGGCGGGACGTCCCGGTCGCCGGGCAGGTATTCGACCTTCAGCCGGATCAAGCCGGCCCCCAGGCATCGAGCGGACGAAGTTTGAGGGCGGTGGCGGTGACGAGGTGCCCGGGATGAGTCTTGGATCAGGCCGATGTAGCGGCTGTATGGCGCCGAAAAAGCGACCTGGTGATGAAAGGGGAATGGATTCTCCCGTTGCTCACCACCAGGTCGCGCTTATCGGATGAAGCCGTTGCTCAGTAGCAGATCTTCTGGCCCTTGGCGATGTGGTCGTAATGGCCCGCGATACACCCCAGGTGGCGAACATGGCGCGGACGGGCGCTCTGCCCGCCGTATACTCCGCCGTCCGAGGTTATTTTGGCGTTGCGCATCAAGGAGAAGTGCAGGTGCGGTGCGAATCCGCCGGTGCCGCCGACGGTTCCCACAATGGTGTTCTCGGTAACTTTCTGTCCGGTTCTGACGGCGATTCTTTCGAGGTGGCATACCACGCTCCACCAGCCGCCGCCGTGGTCGACCACCACGTACTGACCGCAGGTCTGCCAGCCCTTGGGAGCCCAGCCCGCGTATTTGACGGTGCCGGCGCCGCCTGGTGCCAGTACCGGGTCGCCCAGCTTCATGCCTAGGTCCAACGCGTAGTGCTGGTTCATCGTGGTCGCTGATCCGCAACCTTTGTGGAAGCCCTCGTCGTAGTAACTTCCGTTCTGCCAGGCGTAGCCGGCGCCGCTGTTGGCCGCTCGCGTCAGAGGGGTCTGCAGGAACTTGGAGGCAGGCCAATCGACGCAACCGGACGCCGGCGAGGGCAGCGCCGACTTGGTGCCGCAGCGCTTGATCCCGGGAGAGTAGCCGTCCGCGCCGACGGTGGGCGTGGTCATGTACCAGTCGTAGACCCAGGTGCCGTCCGACAGCCGGTCCCAGGTGGTGAAGGGCCTTCCGCGGTGCGCCTTGCCGTCGACCTGGCCGCCATCGTTGATCTGGCAGACCACGTTGAGCGCGGTTCCGTTGGCGACGTATCGGATGACGTGGCCGGCGCGCGGCTCGCTCTGCACCGCCAGCCCGCGCGAGTCCGCGCCGGTCACGCGGTAGGTCGCGCGGTGGGTCGCCGCCTGCGCCGGGTTCACGCCCACACCGGCGGCCGCCAGGACGGCCAGGGCTACGACGCCGCGCGTCCGTGCGAGGGTGATGATCGACATGGCTGATCCCTTCGCTTCCATGGCCTAGAGCTTGATCGCCGGGTGGAACAGGCTTGTCGGCATGCTGTTGTACCAGGCCAGGACGTTGTATCCCGGCTGGGTCATCGTCTTGGGCGGGGTCATCATGCTGGGCGGCGGGCCGCCGGTGGGCACGCCGTAAACCCTGAGCGTGTTGTAGGTGTGGTGCGCGCAGTTGTTGGAGACGAAGTCGTACCCGCGTTCCTTGAACGCGTGCTGCTGTGCCGCGCCGACGCTGCTGTTCTTCGTCTTGGCGCACCGGTACGAGGTGTAGGTCAGCTCGCGGAACCGGTGCTTGACCACGTCGAAGTTCGCCACCCTGATCACCCAGACGTTCCGCTCCTTGGGCCGGGAGTTGAACGTGTACTCCGGGCCGCCGTTGTCGGTGTTGTCGGCCGATCCCATGACCCACCGGTCGTCACCGGGAACCTTGAAGGCCCATCCGGTGTGACCCCACTGAATCTTCAGCCACTGGAACGGGTAGTAGAACATGCACGCCATTCCCGGGCCTTTAGCGTTCACCCGGTGTCGGCGTGACGGCGAGAAAACCCGATGTCAAACCGGCGGCGAGTAATACCGAGGTGATGCGCCGCAATTCTTCACGTCCTTTCCTGATGGGCGGGCCACTTTTGTGGTCGCCGTTCTCGCAACCACGATTCTGCGCATGGTCCCGTCCCGGTGAAAGTGCGGAACATGCGGCGTGAACAACGATGAACAATCGACCAATCGCGGCGGACGTCGCGACCTGGGCGAACCACGGCCGGACGACTTGTGGGCGCGGAACCGCCGGAGGACAATCGTCCAAGCGCACACCCCGAGCGAGAGCGGGACCATGGGACGCAAACAGCAGCCGTTGACCGGCGCCACCGAAATCGAGCGTTTCGCCATGCGTCTGCGTGGTTTACGCGCGCAGCGGGGCATGACCATTAGGCAATTGGCCGGTCGCGCCGGCTACGCCCACAGCACCTTGTCAAAGGCCGAAGCGGGGCGGGAGCTGCCGTCCTGGGAGGTTGTGGAGTCCTTCGTGCAGGCCTGTGACGACGATCCGGCCGCGTGGCGCTCGGCGTGGGCCGCGGCGAGCGTCCCGCCGGACGAGCAGCCGGAGCCGGCCCCGGACGATCCGCCCGCCCGCCGGGCCCTCCTGGCGCGGCTCACGCCCCGGGCCAGGTGGGCGCTCGCCCTGCTAACCGCGGTGATGCTGCTCTCCGTCGCCGGGACCGTCGCGTGGTCCGTCTCCACCACACGCGGCGTGCCCCCCTCAGCGAACAGGCCCCAGACGAACAAGCCCCAGTCGGTCGCGGCGTCCACTGCGTCCCAGCCGGTCGCGACTCCGACGAAGTGGCGTGCGCTGAGCGAGACGCATCCCGTGCCCGGGGTGCCGGCCGATGCCATGGATCCGATCCGGTCGGGCTGCGGCTCGCCCGACGTCGTCGACCGGGTCATCACACTGGACGACGTGGCGGTCAGGCTTTCGGACGGGGCGGAATTCGGACGACTACGGCTCCGCCACCAGCCGGCTTGTACCGCGAGCTGGGCACTCGTCCTCGGCCCGCACAGCCCGCAACGGGCCGTCCATATTGTCGCCTACCGCCCGTCCGACGCCGTCTCCGCACCGAGTGTGTACCGCGGCAAGTACTCGTCGAGTTACGGCAACATGCTCATGACCACGCACGGCTGCGTGTACGTCGAAGCATTCGTCGAAACGCCGCAGGGACGCGGACCGACCGCCCGGACCCGGTGCGCCTGACGGCTTCGGGCGCTCTGCCCGCTCGATTCCCGCCGCTGTCAAGTGCGGGAAGAGCACGTCCGCCACGTCACGGTCATGCACCGCGCACGGTCTCGTGCGGCATCACCGAGGCGAGGTGTTGAACTTGAGGTAAGCAGCCGTCTCGAGCGCCTTCTGCGAGGCGGACATGGCCGAGTTCATGCTTGTCCCAGGCTCTTCGCCACGCGCCCGGCACTTCGGCGCGCCGATGGCGTAATCGAAATGAGCTGGTCCGCGCCGCCGGGCATTGGGTGTCTAAGCTTGTTCTTGATCGTCCAACGACGTCTACACCTGCTTCAAGGCGCGGGCTGATGCGTTGTTGTGTGAGCCGGGGCCGGTGCGCTCACCGGTGGATCTGACCTTGTCGCCGGAGTACCGGCGCGGGCACAGCGCCTATACGGCGGGCTCAACCACGGCCGGATCGTCGTGGAACGGCTGCGCCAGGTGCTGGCCTCGCTGCCGTTGCCGCGCTGGCCGGACGGACGGATCGTGCTCGCCGATCCGCACCCCGCTACGACGTGGGCAAGACCGTCAAACGCGGCCGGACCCTCGCAGCCCTACAACGATCCGGAGGATAAAGAACAAGCTTAGACGCCTCGCCATGTCACTCACGATCCCAGGGGTGCAGGGGCCGACGTAGCGGAACGTCCTGAAGCACCTCGTCGTGTCAGGCGCGGTCGCAAAGGGCGTAGGAGGCGACGTGGCGGAATCGGCCGTGTCAGTCGCGGTCCCAGGCGTACGGGTCGACGTAGATGACGTGTCCGCCTCGGTCGTCCGACTCGTCCACGATGTCCTTGCGGGGCGGGCGGGCGGCGGGTTCGGGTTCCGGCGGGCGAGGCCGGGCCTGGGCCAGGGTTTCGGCCTCGGCGGAGGCGTGCTCGTCCTGCCAGTCGTCCCTGATGACCGGGATCTCCTGGGTGTCGGCCTCGGTGGCGTCCATCCAGTGGCCGGGCAGCGGGCGCGGGTCGGACTCGGCCAGCCCGACCTTGCTGGCCGCCTTGGCGATGGCGGCGCCGGCCTTGCGTACGGGAGCGGCCGCCTTGTCGAGCGGGGTCCTGGCCCGTTTGTTGATCAACAGCAGGTTGGTCACGCCCGCCGAGATGCCGGCCGCCACCCCGACCTCGATCGCGACCGACAGCGCCACCTCCCAGGGCGAGGGCCCGACCGTGGCCAGCCGCCCGCCGCCGATGGGCCCGCCGGACAGCGCCGCCAGCAACCCGGCCACCAGCCCGGTCGACACCCCGCTGATGAACCCCCACAGCGGCGCGGCCTCGTACGACGGCGAAGGCGCGATCCTGGCCACCATCACGCCCGCCACGGCCCCGGCCGCGAACGGCAGCGCGATCACCGCCATCATCCACGCCGGCACAGGCCCGCTCTCCGGCAGCGCCCCCAGCAGTGGCAGGCTCGGCACGGTGCCGAGTTGCACGCCCGTCGGCGCGACCAGGGTCTCGGCGCCGATGGCGAAGCCGGGCCCGGCGATGTAGGAGAAGGCCCAGATGACGGCGTTGAGCAGGTAGAGGAGCTGGACCAGCGCCAGCAGCACCCCGCCGACGAACCCGGGCGCGAGCACGTCGGACAGCTGCTTGACCTGCCCGAAGTTCAGTACGACGGCGACCAGCACCAGCGCCAGCCCGGCCACGAGCAGCACCGCCGTGGCGACCGCGCTGCCGACCGTCAGCGCGCGCACCCGTTCGGGCAGCAGCCGCAGCATCACCCGCCACGGCCCGATCATGCGCGCGGTGGCCAGCGCGCCGCACAGGAACGCCAGCACGAAGTGGCTGAGCAGCGCCTCGCCGATGAAGGGCTGGGTGATCTCGTTGCTCGCGACGAGCGCGATCAGTCCGGCGAGCAGCGCGTACGGGGCCGCCAGCGACACCCCGGCCTGCATCACCACGACGAGCTGGGCCCGGCGGCGGGCACCCGCCTGCTCCTTCGGGCTGTTCTTGGGCAGCCGGGCGGGCAGCCGCAACCGCAGGTCGGCGTCGCGGGCCATCCAGCGGCCCGCGCGGTAGAGCAGCATGGCGGGCAGGATCATCAGCCCGAGCGGCAGCAGCCCGACGCGTCCGCCGGGGATCGCGAACCCGGCGTGGTGGGCGGCCAGCCAGAGCTGGGCCGCCGTTCTGAACACTCCGGGCAGGCCCGCGCCCAGCGCGCCGCGTGGCGCGGCGATCCAGCCGACCAGGGTGAGTGTGGTGAGTGCGGCCAGGCCGACGCCGAGGGTGCAGGCGGCGGCCAGCATTCCCGACACCGGCAGCGGCCGCCGTGTCTCGTCGTCGTCGCTCGAGACCCCGGGGAGCTTGCCGAGCACCGACCGGGGGGCGGTACGCAGCTGGTCGAGAATCGCCGTCACAGTAGGCGATTTTCTCAAGCTTTCCCGACCGAAGCTTGGTTGACGCGCCGCCCGTCACCCACTTTGTGCGCCTCCGCACGGGCAGCGGCGCCCTCTCGCGCGTTCCACCGGACGGGCTGAGGCCGTCCCGCGCGTTCCGTCTGACCGGTTTAAGCCGTCCCGCGCGTTCCACCGGACGGTGAAACCCGTCAGGGGCGCTTCGCCGGAGGGTGCGGGAAACGCGAAGGGCCCCGCATCGAGCGAGGCCCTGGCGAAAAACGGTGAGACGTGGTGCGGACGGAGCGGAGCCCGTCAGCGAGCCTGCATGATCTCGCGCATGAGACGAGCCGTCTCGGACGGAGTCTTGCCGACGCGGACCCCGACCTTCTCCAGCGCTTCCTTCTTGGCCTGCGCGGTGCCGGCCGAGCCGGACACGATGGCGCCCGCGTGGCCCATCGTCTTGCCCTCGGGGGCGGTGAAGCCCGCGACGTAGGCGACGACCGGCTTGGTGACGTGCTGCTCGATGTAGGCGGCGGCCCGTTCCTCGGCGTCGCCGCCGATCTCGCCGATCATGACGATGGCGTCGGTGCCCGGGTCCTCCTGGAAGGCCTGGAGGGCGTCGATGTGAGTGGTGCCGATGACGGGGTCGCCACCGATGCCGACGGCGGTCGAGAAGCCGAAGTCACGCAGCTCGTACATGAGCTGGTACGTGAGCGTGCCGGACTTCGAGACCAGGCCGATGCGGCCGGCGGTGGTGATGTCGGCGGGGATGATGCCGGCGTTGGAGGCGCCGGGAGAGGCGATGCCCGGGCAGTTGGGGCCGATGATGCGGGTCTTGTTGCCCTTTTCGACCGCGTACGCCCAGAAAGCCGTCGAGTCGTGCACCGGCACGCCCTCGGTGATCACCACGACGAGCGGGATCTCGGCGTCGATGGCCTCGATGACCGCGTCCTTGGTGAACGCCGGCGGCACGAAGACGACCGACACGTCGGCGCCGGTCTGCGCGATGGCCTCCTTGACCGTGCCGAACACGGGCAGGCCCTCGTGCGTGGTGCCGGCCTTGCGCGCGTTGACGCCGCCGACGACGCGGGCACCGGAGGCGAGCATGCGGCGGGTGTGCTTGGTGCCCTCGCCGCCGGTCATGCCCTGAACGATGATCTTGCTGTTCTCAGTCAACCAGATGGCCATGGGTCACGCACCTACCGCAGCGAGCTCGGCGGCACGCTTGGCCGCCTCGTCCATCGTGTCAACCAGCTCGACGCGCGGGAGCGCGGCGTCGGCCAGGATCTGCCGCCCGAGCTGGGCGTTGTTGCCGTCGAGGCGGACCACCAACGGGTGGGTGACGGCCTCGCCGCGGCTTTCCAGCAGCTTGAACGCCGAGACGATGCCGTTGGCGACGGCGTCGCAGGCGGTGATGCCGCCGAAGACGTTCACGAAGATCGACTTGACGCTCGGGTCGGAGAGGATGATCTCCAGGCCCGCGGCCATGACCTCGGCCGAGGCGCCGCCGCCGATGTCGAGGAAGTTGGCGGGGGACGGCTTGCCGGGGAACGCCTCACCGGCGTAGGCCACCACGTCGAGGGTGGACATGACCAGGCCCGCGCCGTTGCCGATGATGCCGACGTCGCCGTCGAGCTTGACGTAGTTGAGGTCCTTCTCCTTGGCCTTGGCCTCGAGCGGGTCCTCGGCGGCCTTGTCGGCCAGCGCCTCGTGGTCGGTCTGGCGGAACGCGGCGTTCTCGTCCAGCGTGACCTTGCCGTCGAGGGCCTTCACCTGGCCGTCGGCCGACAGGATCATCGGGTTGACCTCGACCAGCGTGGCGTCCTCGTCGACGAAGCAGCACCAGAGCTTCTCGATGAGCTCGGCGGCGCCGTCGAGCGACTTCTCCGGCAGGCCGCCGGCCGCCGCGATCTCGCGGGCCTTCGCGCGGTCGACGCCGGTCAGCGCCGAGACCGGCACCTTGGCGACCTGCTCGGGCGAGGTGTGGGCGACCTCTTCGATGTCCATGCCACCCGCGGCGGAGCAGATGGCGAGGAAGGTACGGTTCGCGCGGTCGAGCAGGAAGGAGAAGTAGTACTCCTCCGCGATCGCGCTGGCCTCCTCCACGAGGACCTTGTGGACCGTGTGGCCCTTGATGTCCATGCCGAGGATGGCCTCGGCCTTGGTGACGGCGTCGGCGGCGTCGTCGGCCACCTTCACGCCGCCGGCCTTGCCGCGGCCGCCGGTCTTGACCTGGGCCTTGACGACGACGCGGCCGGTCAGCTCCGTGGCCGCCGACCGCACCTCCTCCACGGTGTGGGCGACGATGCCACGTGGCACCGGGATGCCGTAGTCAGCGAAGAGCTCCTTCGCTTGATGTTCGAACAGGTCCACGAGGGTCCGTCCTCTTCCATTGCGACTGATGTTCGGCGGCCCGGGCAACGGCACTGACGGTCGCGTCCGCTTCGCCGTTCGCTGGCATCGTGCCTGCCCTTTCACGGCGAGCTCCTACGCTCGGGGATGCGTGCCGGGCGTTTCCGCCAGTGAAGCCTAGCCCGAAGCTTGACCTGACCAGGTCATCGGGTCGTGGTTCTTCCACTATGTGACGGTGATCTCACTTCTTCAGGGGGGACGTGCACCGGAAGTGCACCGATTCGGGGGCATATGGCCAGTTTCTCGATATAGGGTCGTGATCTTCCATTGGCAGGCTGCTGCTTCCCTCTTCTTTGAAGCGAAGGAAAACCCATGAAGCGAATTCTCGCGGGCCTCGCGTTGACGACGGCCGCCGCGCTCGTGACCGCGGCGCCGGCCCACGCCGCTCCCGCGGACCCCGTGAAGGCGCTGAAGAAGCAGTTCGTCGCGGGCAAGGGCGTGCGCATCGTCGAGACGGCGCGGCTGGCCGTGGACGGCAAGAAGTCCTCGACCAGCAAGAGCAGCGGGACCTTCCTCTTCGGCAAGTCCGGAGTCGTGGCCTCCGACCTGAAGAACCAGGCGCCCAAGGCCGCCGCCCAGGTTGCGCCGCCGCGCGTCATCACGATCGGCGGCCACAGTTACGTCCAGGGCGGCGCCTTCAGCCAGGACCTGCCCGAGGGCAAGAAGTGGGTGCGCTACCCGGGCGTGGCCGCGGGGGCCACGTACAGCCAGATGATCGACGTGTTCCAGCCGGGCGTGCTCAAGGTGCTGGTGGCGAAGGCCAAGAGCGTCAAGGGCGGCACGTACAAGGGCGCGCTGACCCAGGACCAGCTCGCCGCGGCCTCGCACGGCCAGAAGCTCGGCGGCAAGCTGGGCAAGATCAAGATTGAGTACGCGCTGTCGGTCAACTCCAAGGGGCTGGTCAGGGAGCTGCGCTCGAACTGGACCATGGACTTCGGCGTCCTCGGCAAGTACCGCTCCAGCACCTCCACCCAGTACATCGGCTGGGGCTCCAAGGTCACCATCAAGGCGCCGGCCGAGGACCTGTGGATCGACGCCAAGGACCTCGGCGAGGACAGCGAGGTGCCGGACCAGCTCGCGGAGAGCTCCATCGGCGCCATCACCGGCTGACTCCGGCCCCAGCCACATAAGAGCACCACTCCCGGCGCCCCGGAGGCCAGTGGGGTGCCGGGGCGGGTCAGGTCAGGCGGGAGTCGCGCAGAGTGGCCCATTCGAGCGAATGCCGGATCCCCTCCTCGATCGAGTGGCGGGCCCGCCAGCCGAGCAGGCGGTGGGCCAGGTCGCTGCGGGTGTAGGCGCCGACGACGTCGCCGGGCCTGGCCGGGGCCTCGACGACCTCGACCGGACGGTCCACGACCCGGTTGAAGGCGTCGACCAGCTCGCGGACGGTGGTGCCCGCGCCGGTGCCCAGGTTGATCACGTCGGCTTCCAGCCCGTCGAAGCGTTCCAGCGCGGCGACGTGGGCGGTGGCCAGGTCCCAGACGTGGATGTAGTCGCGGATGCCGGTGCCGTCGGCGGTCGGCCAGCCGGTGCCGGTGATCCGGAACGGGACGCCGTCCTCGTACGCCTCGATCATCTTGCCCAGGGCGTGGCTCGGGCGGCGCAACTGCAGACCCGTGCGCATCTTGGGGTCGGCGCCGATCGGGTTGAAGTAGCGCAGGGACAGGATCCGGATCGGCGCGCCGGCCGCGATGTCGGCGAACATGCCCTCGCAGACGGCCTTCGTCCGCGCGTACGGGCTCTGCGGGTCGAGCGCGGACTCCTCGGTGACCGTGTGGTCGTCGCCGGCGCGGTAGATCGACGCGGAGGAGCTGAAGATCATGCGGGTGCACCCGTTGCGGATCAGGTGGTCGACGAGCTCCAGGCTCTCGGCGACGTTGGCGCGGTAGTAGCCGATGGGGTCGGCCACGGAGTCGGGGACCACGATGAGCGCCGCGCAATGGATGACAGCCTCGATATCCGGATTTTCGGTAAATATCCGGTCAATCAGTGGCCCGTCGCTGATCTCCCCCTCATAGAACACCCGGCCCTCGGTGAACTCCCGCCGCCCCGTCACGAGACTGTCGAGGATGACCGGCTCGATCCCGGCGTCGAGGCACGCCGATGCGATCGTGCTGCCGATATATCCCGCCCCGCCAGTTATCAAAACGCGCATGCCTGAACCCTAACCATCCCGGACCCGGCTCGCGGACGGCCTGTGGACAACCTCCGCACGTGAAGGGACGGCGCCGGCTCCGTCATGCGGGCTGGACCCGGTCTTTCACATTCGGGCACTGGTCTTGTCGGCTTTGACGTGCGACATTTCGAGTTATGGGCAGAGATGTACCAGTCGTCGTGTTCAGCAGGGACGACCGCCGGAAATATCGCGAAAAGGTCCATCAGTGTCTCGACGTCTTCGCCCAGATGCTGCGGGAATCACGTTTCGAGTTCGACCACCCGCTGGCCGGCCTGGAGATCGAGCTCAACATCGTGGACGCCCTCGGTAAGGCCGCCATGCGCAACGCCCAGGTGCTCACCGCCATCGCGGAGCCCGACTGGGCCACGGAGCTGGGCCAGTTCAACGTCGAGATCAACGTCCAGCCCCAGGACCTGGCCGGTGACGGAGCCCTGCGCCTGGAGAACGACGTCAGGGCCCGGCTCAACCACGCCAACGAGCGCGCCCGTTCCGAGGACGCCCACCTGGTCCTGATCGGCATCCTGCCCACGCTGCGCGAGCAGGACGTCAGCGAGGGCATCCTGTCGGCGAACCCGCGCTACCGCCTGCTGAACGAGCAGATCTTCGCGGCCAGGGGCGAGGACCTGCACATCTCCATCGAGGGCGTCGAACGCCTCGACACGCGCGCCGACAGCCTCGCGCCCGAGGCCGCCTGCACGAGTGTGCAGCTCCATCTGCAGGTCAGCCCCGAGATGTTCGCCGCGCACTGGAACGCCGCCCAGGCCATCGCCGGGCCCCAGGTCGCGGTGGCGGCGAACTCGCCGTTCCTGTTCGGCAAGGAACTGCGCAGGGAGACCAGGATCGCGCTGTTCGAGCAGGCCACGGACACGCGTCCGGCCGAGCTGAAGGCGCAGGGCGTGCGGCCGAGGGTGTGGTTCGGGGAGCGGTGGATCACCAGCGTCTTCGACCTGTTCGAGGAGAACGTCAACTACTACCCGGCGCTGCTGCCTCTGTGCGAGGAGGAGGACCCGCGCGCCGAACTCGGCCTGGGCCGCATCCCCCAACTCCACGAGCTCACCCTGCACAACGGCACCATCTACCGGTGGAACCGGCCGGTGTACGCGGTGGTCGACGGGGTACCGCACCTGCGGGTGGAGAACCGGGTGCTGCCCGCCGGGCCGTCCGTGGCCGACATCTCGGCCAACGCGGCCTTCTACTACGGGTTGATGCGCATGCTGCCGTACGACGAGCGTCCGATCTGGAGCCAGATGTCGTTCCGCGCGGCCGAGGACAATCTGGCCGCGGCGGCCCGGCACGGGCTGGACGCGCGGCTGTACTGGCCCGGGCTGGGCGAGGTGCCGGCCGCCGAGCTGATCCTGCGGCGGCTGCTGCCCCTGGCCCACGAGGGCCTGGTCAGGTGGGGCGTGCACGGCCACGTGGCGGACCGGCTGCTGTCGGTCATCGAGGGACGGTGCCTGACCGGGCGCACGGGGGCCACGTGGCAGGTGGAGCAGGTACGGGCGCGGAGGGGTGATCGACACGAGGCGCTGCGCGGCATGACACTGGAGTACATCGAACGCATGCACACCAACGACCCCGTGCACACTTGGGACATGTGAGAACCACGCACACCGACCATCCCCCGCCCGGCTGGACAGATGAGGCCAGTGCCCACGAACCACCCCTTCACCCATGGGATACGTGAAACGGGATGCACAGCACCAACCCGGCACCTGGGATGCGTGAAGCTGTGCCCACCCCGACCCCGCACGGCTGGGACATGAAGCCGGATGCCGACCGACCACCCCGTACACCTGGAATGCGTGAAACCCGTGACGCGTGACCGGACCTCCCCCGCTCCGACCTCCCGCGCCGCCCTCGCCCGGCTCGCGGCCGTACTGGTGCTGCTGGTCGCCGGCTGCGGCATCGTCGCCCCGCGGTCGATGGACCGCCAGGGGGCCGACTCGTTCGAGGACGACATCCGCACGGCGCGTACGCTCACGGAGCAGTTCTGGACGCAGCACTTCCAGCAGCTCGGCGAGACCTACCGCCCCATCGCCGACTTCATCCCCTATTCGGGGACGTCCGGGCCGTCCTGCGGACAGGAGCAGTCCGTACCGAACAATGCCTTCTACTGCCCGATCGGCCACTTCATCGCCTATGACCAGGACTGGATGGAGTCGCTGTGGAGCGAGATGGGCGACGGCTCGGTCTACGTGATCATCCCGCACGAGTTCGGGCACGCCGTCCAGGCCCAGCTGCAGACGAGCTTCCGGCTCAACGTGCAGATGGAGCTGCAGGCCGACTGCTACGCGGGCGGCACGCTGTCCGCCCTGGTCGGCTCGGGGGCGCTGACGGCTGAGGCGGGCGACGAGGACGAGCTGCTGCTGAGCCTGGAGGCGGCGGGCGACCCGACCGACAACTGGCTCGACCCGGCGGCCCACGGGACGGCCGAGCAACGCCAGTCGTCCTTCGCGACGGGCTACCGGGACGGCGTGGACGCCTGCTGACCGCGGACGACTGTTGGAAGTGCACGCCCACTGAGGGTGGACGCCCGCTGAGGGGTGCACGCCCGCCGAAATGCGCACGCCTCTAGAGGATGAACGCCTGCTTAGGTGGATTACCGCCGCAAGTGCACTGGTGCCGAGGTGGGCGACTGGTCCGCCGAAATGCATGCGGTGACATGCCCGGATATGTACTGACGCCTGCGCAGGGTCTACGTGGCGGGCGCGGGATCAAACCGTAGGACGTACATGAGAGTCAACCCGGAGAATGATGTGGTGGATCATGATCACGCTCTACCTTTGACCCATGCAACTGGAGGAGATCGGCTGGCTGCGCAGGGGGGCGTGCAGATCCAGCGACCCTGACCTCTTCTTCCCCCTCGCCCCCACGCCGTTGCAGGTGACCAGAGCGAAGGCGGTCTGCGCCGGCTGCCAGGTCATCCAGGAGTGCCGTTCCTACGCCTTACGAGCCGGAGAGTCGGACGGCATCTGGGGCGGCCTCACCCCGGAAGAACGCCGCCGCGCCCGCTCCCCCGAAACCTACCGCCGCCCCGCAGCCTCCTGACCCCGCCCAAGCGGCTCTCCGGATGGTCGGGGACGATCGCGCAGCCTGCCCGAGCGGCCCCGACCCCATCGCACAGACCGTCCGGGCGGCCTCAGGACCATCACATGCCCAGCCTGGACGGTCTCGGGATCGTCGCGTGGCCTGGACGGACGGTCCTGGGGCCGTCGCGTGGCCTGGACGGACGGTCCTGGGAGCGTCGCGTGGCCTGGACGGACGGTCCTGGGAGCGTCGCGTGGGATGTCTGGGCGGGTTGAGGGCGGTTGCTTGGTGGCTTGGGGTGGATCGGGTGGTGGCACCGACGGTTTCGGGGGATTGCGTAGCCTGCAAGGGTGCTGCTTCGTTCGATCGTCGTGCTCACCGCCGCCAACGTGATGAACAACAAGATCGCCCCGCGCCTGGGCCCGCTGACCTCCACCGTGGCCACGGCCGCGCTCGTCGCGATGGCCCGCCGTTCCGGCCTGTCCTGGCAGGAGATCGGGTTCGAGCACGGACGCCGGGGCGCCGTGGCCGGCGGTGCGCTGGCGGCGGGCGTGGCCGCCGTCTACACCGTCGGCATCCTCACGCCTCGCACCAGGCCGTTCTTCCGCGACGAGCGCGCCCTGTCGCTGTCGAGTGCCCGTGTTCTGGAGGAGGCGCTGGTCCAGGTGCCGCTGGGCACGGTTCTGCTGGAGGAGGTCGGGTTCCGCGGCGCCCTGTACGGCATGGTGCGGCGCCGCCGGGGCACGGCCGCCGCGACGGCGGTCTCCTCCACGCTGTTCGGGCTCTGGCACATCCTGCCCGCGATCGACATGGCGCGCGCCAACCCCGCGCTCGGCGCCCTGACGGCCGGGGAGGCCCCCGGGCGTCTCGACACCGCGAGGGTGGTCGCGGGCAGCGTCGTGTCCACGGCGGCGGCCGGGGTGCTGTTCTGCGAGTTGCGCCGCCGCCGCGGCCTGCTCACCCCGGCCATGCTGCATCTCGCCACCAACTCGCTCGGCTACCTTTTCGCCAGGATCGCCGCCAAGCGCGAGGGCGACATATCCGAGAAGACGGGTTGACACCTTTTCGCAGTAAATGGTGATCGCGGAAGATGATCGACAAAACGGGTCACGGTGGATCATCTGTCTCGTGCGGGATAAGGGCTTTCACCTAACGGCAGGATTTTCTCCACCGCTCACCCGGTGCCGCTGTGACCTGCGCTTGTCCAGGCTTTACGGTCTCCGAGGCGCCTAGTTCGAACCCGCCCCGGTTCGGGCTGGCCGCATGCCCGAAATGCACGGATGAACACGGAAACTCGGATACGCCGGAGGTACGGAGGTGCTGTTGCATGCGTACGGTCATCGACATCGACCAGGAACTGCTGGAAGCGGCTCAGCAGAAGCTTGGTACGCCGACCATGAGAGAAACGGTCCACGCCGCGCTGCGCGGAGTGGTCGACAAGGACGCGGACAAGGAGTGTGCGATCAGAGCGTTCGAGTTCTGGCGCACGGAGGGGAGCCCGGACCTGCTGGATCCGGAGATCACGAAGCAGGTGTGGCGACGACGGGACTGATGTACCTGCTCGACAAGAGCGCGCTGGCGCGCATCAGGGCCAGCGAGGTGATCGCCAAGGCCCTCCAGCCGCTCTACGCGGCCAGGGCCGTGGCGACCTGCAGCGTCGTGGATCTCGAGGTGTTCTACAGCGCCCGCGACTACGGCCACTACCAGCGCATGGTGCACGCCCAGCGGCAGTGCATCCTGCTACCGGTCGACCAGGAGGTGCAGACCCGGGCCATGGTCGTGCAGCGGCAGCTCGTCGAGATCTCCCAGCACCGCGGCATCGGCCCCGACGAGCTGCTGATCGCCGCCTGCGCCGAGGTGCACGGGGCGACGATCCTGCACTACGGGCACGCCTTCGACATCATCTCGGAGGTGACGGGGCAGCCGTCGCTCTGGGTGGTGCCGCCCGGCTCCGTCCCCTGACCGTCCCCAGGTGACGGGGGTCGCGGGGGTCAGGCCGTGGGGACGACCTGGAAACCCTCCGCGTAGCGGTCGTCGCCGAAGCCGGCCTGCTTCGCCCACGCGGCGAAGCGGCTCTTGACGAAGTCGGCGAAGCCGTCGACGTGGGCGACCTGGCTGACGTGTGACTGCAAGGCCGCGAGCTTGCGGTCCACGGCCTCGGTGATGTCCACGAAGTGGTTGGGGGTGGAGCCCCCGGTCAGCCACACCTCACGGACGGTCCACGCCTCCAGCCCCTCCTCCTTGATCAGCTCAGGGAACGCGTACGGGTTGCGCGCGTCCGGATAGACCGCGTCCAGGGTGGCGCCGCCCACGGCGCGGTGGTCCGGATGGCTGGGGGCGATGAACTGATAGTTGCGGTCGGGATGATGGGTGATGACCAGGTCGGGCCTGACCTGGCGGATGACCCTGGCGATCGAGCGCCGCAGGTCCAGCGAGGGCACCACCTGGCCGTCGGAGCGGCCGAGGAAGCGCACGTCGGTGACCCCGACCGCCTTGGCCGCGGCCAGTTGCTCGGTCCTGCGCAGCTCCGCCATGCCGGAGTTGTCCAGCTCGCGTTCGTTGCCGCCCGCGTCACCGTCCGTGACCAGCAGGTAGGTGACCTCGACGCCCCGGTCCACGAACAGCGCCACGCTGCCCGCCGAGCCGAAATCGGCGTCGTCCGGGTGGGCGGTCACGACGAGCACCCGATTGATCTCGCTCTCCGGCAGCATGATTCCCCTCTCTGGACCTTCCATGGGAGACAACCGGCACCCTGCCGGAGGCATTCCGGGCGCCGAATGTCGGTGGAGCGTCTTAACCTAGGTAGGTGCCGACCCAAGTCTCTGTTGACCACCCCTTGCTCGACGGCCTCAACCCGCAACAGCGCGAGGCCGTGATCCATCACGGCAGTCCACTGCTCATCGTGGCCGGGGCGGGCTCGGGAAAGACGCGGGTGCTCACGCACCGCATCGCCTATCTCCTGGCCGAACGCGAGGTGCATCCGGGCGAGATCCTGGCGATCACCTTCACCAACAAGGCCGCCAGGGAGATGAAGGAGCGCATCGACAAGCTCGTCGGGCCGCGGTCCAAGGCGATGTGGGTGATGACGTTCCACAGCGCCTGCATGCGCATCCTGCGCAGGGAGGCCAAGCGGCTGGGCTTCCCGTCCAGCTTCTCGATCTACGACCAGGCCGACTCCCAGCGGCTCATGGCCATGGTCTGCAGGGAGATGGAGCTCGACCCCAAGCGTTATCCGCCGCGCTCGTTCTCGGCCCAGGTCAGCAACTTCAAGAACGAGCTGGTCGACTACGAGACCGCGATCGACCGGGCCGGCTCGCACCTGGAGAAGACGCTCGCGCAGGCGTACAAGGCCTATCAGCTCAAGCTGACCGAGGCCGGCGCGATGGACTTCGACGACATCATCATGAACACGGTGACGTTGTTCCAGCTCTTCCCCGAGGTGGCCGAGCACTACCGGATGCGGTTCAGGCACGTGCTGGTCGACGAGTACCAGGACACCAACCACGCCCAATACATCCTGATCAGGGAGCTGGTCGGCCATCCCGAGCTGCACACCGGCGACGGAGAGCTGGTGCGCTCCGGCGCCGACATGTCGCAGCTGTGCGTGGTGGGCGACGCCGACCAGTCGATCTACGCCTTCCGCGGCGCGACGATCCGCAACATCCTGGAGTTCGAGCGCGACTATCCCGACGCCCGCACCATCCTGCTGGAGCAGAACTACCGCTCCACCCAGAACATCCTGGCCGCGGCCAACGCGGTGATCTCGCGCAACGAGTCGCGCAAGCCCAAGAACCTCTGGTCCGACCAGGGCGACGGGCCCAAGATCGTGGGTTACGTGGCCGACAACGAGCACGACGAGGCCATGTTCGTGGCTCAGGAGGTCGACCGGCTCAGCGACGAGGAGGACGTCAAGCCGGGCGAGGTCGCGGTCTTCTACCGCACCAACGCCGCCTCCCGCGTGTTCGAGGAGATCTTCATCCGCACCGGCCTGCCCTACAAGGTCGTCGGCGGGGTGCGCTTCTACGAGCGCAAGGAGGTCAAGGACCTGCTGGCCTACCTGCGGGTGCTGGCCAACCCGGCCGACGTGGTGTCGCTGCGGCGCATCCTCAACGTGCCCAAGCGCGGCATCGGCGACCGGGCCGAGGCGATGGTCGAGGCGCTGTCCTCACGCGAGCAGATCCCGTTCTGGGACGCGCTGCGCCGGGCCGACGAGGCGTACGGGATGGCCACCCGCTCGCTCAACGCCATCCGCGAGTTCGTCTCGATGCTCGAGGAGCTGATCGTCAAGGCCGAGGGCATGCCGCCGTCCGCGCTGGCCGAGGAGATCCTGGTGGCCACCGGCTACCGCGCCGAGCTTGAGGCGTCGGAGGACCCGCAGGACGAGTCGCGCCTGGAAAACCTCAACGAGCTCGTCTCCGTGGCCTCCGAGTTCGAGCAGGCCAATCCGGAGGGGACGCTGGTGGAGTTCCTGGAGCAGGTGTCGCTGGTGGCCGACGCCGACCAGATCCCCGAAGCCGACGGCGGGCAGGGGGTGGTCACCCTGATGACCCTGCACACCGCCAAGGGGCTGGAGTTCCCCGTCGTGTTCCTGACGGCCATGGAGGACGGCGTGTTCCCGCACATCCGGTCCCTGGGCGAGCCCAAGGAGCTGGAGGAGGAGCGGCGGCTGGCCTACGTCGGCATCACCAGGGCGCAGAAGCGGCTCTACCTGACCCGGGCGGCCGTGCGCAGCTCGTGGGGGGCACCGTCGTTCAACCCGGCCTCGCGGTTCGTCAGCGAGGTGCCGGGCACGCTGATCGACTGGCGTACCGACCCGGAGAAGTCCGCCTGGAGCGCCGCCACGAAGCGCGAGCCGGCCGCGCGCCCGACCCCGGCCAAGAGCGGCGGGCGCAAGATCCCCTCCCTGACGCCCGGCGACCGGGTCACGCACGACGCGTTCGGCCTGGGCACGGTGGTGTCCGTGGACGGGGTCGCGGAGAAGACCAAGGTGAAGATCGACTTCGGCAGCGGCGGGGAGAAGACCCTCCTGCTGGCCTACGCCCCCCTGGAGAAGCTCTGACCCTGAAAGGGTGCAGCATGACGAAGGGGCCGCTTTCCCTTGCGGGATGAGCGGCCCCTCGTCATGTGCTGCCAGGGTCAGGGCTTGAGGGCACTGCCCTTCTTCCACTGGGTCCAGTTGAGCTGCCAGTAGCTCCAGCCGTTGTTCCACTGCAGCTTGCGCTTGGTGCCGGTGATCTTCACGACGTCACCGCGCTGGGCGATCGTGTAGAACCACTTGGCGCCGGCCGGAGTGGCGCGCACGCAGCCGTGGCTCTGGTTCGAGCGCCCGAGGAACTGGTAGTAGCCGGCGCTCTGGTGCACGTACTCGCCGCTGTCGGAGATGCGCACCGCCCACGGGATCTCCTCCTTGTAGTAGCGCGGATCCTTGGGATCCGTCACGCCCATCCAGGAGGAGGTCATGGTCTCGACCTCCTTCTTGCCCATCGTGAGATGGGTGCCGCTGGTGGTGAGGTACACGTCGACGCCGTTGCGGACGAAGCCGCCCTTGCCGGCGCTGATCGCGATCTTCTTGGCCAGCTTGCCGTTGCGGTAGACCTTCATCGTGTGGTTCCGCGTGTTGACCACGGAGATGTGCTTGGAGCCGACCGCGAAGCGCCGTGAGACGTCCTTGGTCTTCTCGTTGCCCGGCAACTCGGACAGCCGCGCGGTGAAGAGCACCTTCTGGTACGGCTTCCAGTACGTCTTCGTCCGGTAGATGACCTTGCGCGGGGACACCCAGCGCCAGGCGCCCTCGACCGGCTTGTCCGGTTCGACGTCGAGCAGGCCCTCGACCGCGGCCTTGTCTTTGACGTCACGGTCGAAGGTGACGATGATCGGGAACCCGATCCCCACCTTCTCCGTCTTCTCCCCCATGGGGGTGATGTCGGCGATCTCCAGCTTCGCCTTCTTCGCCGGCGCGGCGACAGCACCGGCGGCGGGGGCCCCGGTCGCAGCGATGGTGGGGCCACCGGTGGGGCCAGTGGTGCTCTGGGCCACTGATACGGCTCGGGGGCCGGGCTGTGGAGCGGGGACGCTCTCCGCCGCACATGCCGTGGCGGCGGCCAGAGCGAGCAGAGCCGGAAGCATCCGGGTGACGCGCTTCAAAGGGGTTACTCCTGGACTTAAGTGCTTCGACTACCTCCTTGTGTGACAACGGAGACGGGAGTTTCGTGGGCGAAATCCCGATAACTATCCTGTAACGGTCCAAGTCCCCCCAAAACTTGGCGGGACCGGCGTAAGGGATGAATCAGACGAGGCGTCGCGCGGTGGCCCAGCGGGACAGCTCGTGGCGGTTGGAGAGCTGGAGTTTGCGCAGGACGGACGACACGTGGGTCTCCACGGTCTTGACCGAGATGAACAGTTCCTTGGCGATCTCCTTGTACGCGTAACCCCGCGCGATCAGCCGCAGCACCTCCCGCTCGCGCTGCGTCAGCGAGTCGAGCTCGGGATCGATGGACGGCGCCTCCGACGAGGCGAACGCGTCCAGCACGAACCCGGCCAGCCGCGGCGAGAACACCGCGTCGCCGTCGGCCACCCGGCGGATGGCGTCGGTCAGCTCCTTGCCGCTGATGTTCTTGGTCACGTAGCCGCGGGCCCCGCCCCTGATCACCCCGATGACGTCCTCGGCGGCGTCGGAGACCGACAGCGCCAGGAAGCGCACCTGGGAGCCGGCGCCCAGCACCCGGCGCAGCACCTCCTGGCCGCCGCCACCGGGCATGTGCACGTCGAGCAGCACCACGTCGGGCTGGTGCTCGGCGATCGCCTTGACCGCGCTGTCGACGTCCTCGGCCTCGCCGACCACCTCGATGGAGTCGCCGAGCTCGGCGCGCACGCCCGATCGGAACAGCCGGTGATCGTCGACGATCAGTACGCGCGTCATGCCTTCTCCACCTTCATCGTCAACATCACTTCCGTGCCCTCACCGGGCTCCGTGCGAACGCGGGCCGCACCTCCGTGACGTTCCATTCTCCCGATGATGGACTCCCTGATCCCCATCCTGTCGAGCGGCACCGCCTCAAGGTCGAACCCCTTGCCCCGATCCTTCACGAAAATCGTGACCTCTTCACCCTCTACTTCCGCATAAACGGAAATAGAGGGGCTCCCAGAGTATTTGGCCGCGTTCACCATCGCCTGCCGGGCCGCCTTGAGCGTGGCCGCCAGCTTGCCCGCCGCGTCGAGGGCGATGTCCCCCACGCAGACGACCTCGATCGGCACCCCGTGCGAGTCCTCCTCCTCGGCCGCGATCCTGCGGACGGCCGCCGCCACCGTGGCGTCGGCGTCCTGCGCCGGCTGGTAGAGCCAGTTGCGCAGCTCGCGCTCCTGCGACCGGGCCAGCCGCGACACCTCGCGCGGGTCGTGCGCGACCCGCTGGATCAGCGTGAGCGTGTGCAGCACGGAGTCGTGCACCATGGCCGCGACCTCGGCCCGCTCCTCCTGCCTGATGCGCTCGCGCCGCTCCAGCTGCAGCTCTTTCCACAGGCCCGCCAGCCAGGGGGCGGCGATGACCGCCAGACCGCCGACCACGACCACGGTGAACAGCAGGCTGTCCCTGATCTGCGGCAGCTCGCCCTCCGCGGCCAGGAATCCGGTCGCGCCGACCACGACCAGGCCGACGCCCAGCAGCGTGCGCACCCGGTTCTTGCGCATGCTGAGCGTGGCGCCGCTGACCCAGCCCTTGCGGCGTTCCGGGTCGGCCTGCTGCCAGAGGATCAGCGCGCCGATTCCGCCGGCGGCGAACGGCAGCATGCCGATGCCGCCCTGCGAGGCCCCCGTCAGCCAGCCGAACGCCAGCAGCGCCACCCCGATCGCGCTGAACGCGGCCAGCTGGCTCCAGTCCCGCTGCGGCTGCTGCCCCTGGTGCGGCTGCCGCGGCGTGATCATCCACAACACGGCGTACGCCACCGCGCCGACGCCGTGGATCACGGTGAGCAGCACGAACATCAGCCTGATCACCACCGGATCAAGCTTGAGCTGGGACGCCAGCCCCTGGGCGACGCCGCCGAGCAGGCGCCCCTCCATGGGGCGCATCATCCGGCGGTAGGGCGTGTCGCCGCTCTGCTCGGCGAGAATCTTCTGGTCAGCCATAACATGGCCATAGTCACATGCCGGGGACATTCGAGCATCAGGGAACAACCCCCGGGTCGGGTCAGGGGTCTCCCGGATGCGAGCGGCCCGCGCGTGGGTCCACGATGGTAGGCATGACAGAAGCTCCGCCCAGGCAACCGGCCGCTCCCCCCCGTGAGCTGCGACGCAGCAGCGAGGGGCGCTTCCTCATGGGAGTCTGCGCCGGCCTGGGGCGCTACACCGGCATCGACCCCGTGGTGTTCCGGGTGGGCGTCGCCGTGCTGCTGCTGGGCTCCGGGGTCGGGCTGTTCCTCTATCTGGCGGCGTTCCTGCTGATGAAGGAGCCGAACGGCCGGCCCGGGTTCATCGAGCAGTGGACGCGGCGCGACTTCGACGCCGAGGCCGTGATGGCGTTGCTGACGGCGGTGCTGGCGTTCGGGGTGGCGCTCAACCTGGCGACGGTCTGGCTCGACACGGGGACGCTGGTCGTCGGGGTGTTCCTGGCCGTGTCGCTGCTGGCCGCCCACTCCAGCGGGGTGGATCTGCTCGGACTGGCCAGGTCGATGCCGGAACGGCTGCTCAGGCGGCAGGGCGAGCGGCCCGCCGCGCACTTCTCCCCGGCCCCGCCGACCACGCCGGTCCCCCGCGCCCCGCGCCCGTACCCGGCGGGCGAAGGCGTGGACGAGGCCGTCACGCCGGCGCGTGCGGGACGGGAGCCGGCGGCCGGCCAGGAGCGGCCCCCGGCCACGACCGCGGCTCCGGCCGAGACCGCCGCCGCGGCGGCGGCGATGAGCGCCTCCGAGAGCGCGGCACCGGCGGACGCGCCGAACGAGAGCGCGGCGGCGGCGGACGCGTCCAACGAGAGCGCGGCGGCGGCGGACGCGTCCAACGAGAGCGCGGCGGCGGCGGACGCGTCCAACGAGAGCGCGGCGGCGGCGAACGAGCCGAACGAGAGCGCGGCGGCGAGCGACGTACCGACCAGGAGCACGGCACCGGCCGGGCAGGAGCGGGAGGCCGTCCAGGAGTTGCGGGCGGCGGCCGACAGCGCCAGGGAGGCGGCCTACCAGGCCCGCCAGGCCGCCCGCGAGGACCGGGACGTGTCGCCGGAGGCGGTGACCGCCGAGCATGCCGTGCCTGGGCCGCCGCGCCCCGACGCCGCACCGGAGCGGCACCGCCCCGCCTACCGCCCCGGCCCTCCGACCGCGCGCGACTACTCCAGCTACGGCGAGCCGTTCGCGCCGAACGGCCCCTACCAGCCGCTCGACCCGGCCAAGCGGGCCGGCGGCTACTCCCCCTACGACCCCGCCCTGTACGGCCGCCCGATCCCGCCCAAACAGCGGGAGCGCAGGCCCACCTCGTACATCGGCGCCATCACCATCCTGCTGGCAATCATCATTGGAGGGATCGTCGTGGCGGTCCAAGCCAACTCGGCCGGCGGAGTGAGCCCGACCGTCGTCGGTGGCGCCATGCTCATCACGGTCGGCGCGGGTCTGCTCATCGCCGCCTGGTGGGGCCGGGGCGCCGGTCTGGTGGCCGCGGGCACCGCGATCGCGCTGATCATGGCGATGGGGCTGGTGCTCGGCGGCCTGCCGCGCAACATCGGCCCGGCGGAGTGGACGCCGACCAGCGTCGCCGAGGCGAACCAGCTCTACGACGTGGGCCTGGGAGACGGCCGGCTGGACCTGTCGGAGCTGCGGCTGCCGCCGGGGACGCACGTGACGTTCAACGCCGCGGTGTCGGCGGGCGAGCTGGTGGTGATCGTGCCGCCGACGGCCAGGGTCGAGGTGCACGCCACCAACAAGATCGGCGACATCGTCATCGACCAGTCGCTCAAGGGCGGGGTGCAGGTGCGCTCGGACAAGGTGCTGGAGCCGGAGACGAAGCCGGAGGGCAAGGTCTCCACCATTGTGCTGAACCTGAAGGGCGGCGTCGGCGACATGGAGGTGCGGCGTGCGGCGTGAGGTCGAGCGGCCCAGGCGGGTGCACAGGACGGACTGGATGGCCCTGCTCAGCGGTGTGCTCTTCATCGTTCTGGGCATTCTGACGGTGACACGCACGATCCGTGATCCGCTGATTCTGGTCGGGGTGATGGTGCTGGGACTGGCCTTCGCGGGGCTGGTCGCGATCGTCGCGCGGGTGGTCCGCGGTAAGTGACCCTTGACCGGTAAGAACACCGGCGTAGGTTCGGAGTGTCCGCCTTTCCCCCCCTGCTCAATGAGGGAGGACGTATGCCCCGAATCACCGTCACTGTCGACGGGATCGCGTACGAGGAGGAAGTCGAGCCGCGACTCCTGCTCGTTCATCTCCTACGAGAACGACTGGGCAAGACCGGAACCCCGGTCGGATGCGACACCAGTAACTGCGGCGCCTGCACGGTGATGCTCGACGGCAAGAGCGTCAAGAGCTGCTCGGTGCTGGCCGTGCAGGCCGACGGCGGCGACGTCGTCACGATCGAGGGCCTGGGCGCGGCCGGTGAGATGCACCCGATGCAGCGGGCCTTCCACGAGGAGCACGCGCTGCAGTGCGGCTACTGCACGCCCGGCATGGTCATGGCCGCGATAGACCTGCTCAGGGAGGACCCTGAGCCTTCTGAAGAGACGATCAGACAGGGGCTGGAGGGCAACCTCTGCCGCTGCACCGGCTACTGCAACATCGTGCGCGCCGTCCGCAAGGGCGCGCAGGAGATGGGTCAGGCGGTGAGCACGCCGTGACCGTTCAGGAGGTGGGACAGCCGCGTAGGCGCAAAGAGGACGCCAAGCTGCTGACCGGGCGCACGCAGTGGACGGACAACCTGTCGCGTCCTGGGATGCTGCACGTGACGTTCCTGCGCAGCCCGATGGCGCACGCCAGGATCACCGGGGTGGACGTGTCGGGGGCGCGCGGCCTTCCCGGGGTCGTGGCGGCCTTCAGCGGCCAGGACCTCGCCGCCGAGCAGGGCAGCCTGCCGTGCGCGTGGCCGGTCACCGAGGACATCGTGATCCCCGATCACCCGCCGATGGCGGTCTCCGAGGTCCGGTACGTGGGCGAGGCCGTGGCCTGCGTGATCGCGGTAGACCGCTACCGGGCGGCCGACGCGCTGGAGGCGATCGAGGTCGACTACGAGCCGTTGCCCGCGGTGGTCGACATGACCCAGGCGCTGTCGGCGGACAGCCCGAAGGTGCACGAGACGGGCAACAAGGCGTACGAGATGACGGCCGACTTCGGCGACATCGAGGCCGCGTTCAGGGACGCGCCCGTCGTCGTCGACCGGACCTTCGTCCAGCAGCGGCTCATCCCGACCGCGATGGAGCCGCGGGCGATCCTGGCCGACACCGACGGCGAGTCGTTCACGCTGTGGTCGTCCACGCAGATCCCGCACGTGCTGCGGGTCATGCTGGCCGTGGTCACCGGCATCCCCGAGCACAAGCTGCGGGTGATCGCGCCCGACGTGGGCGGCGGGTTCGGCTCGAAGCTGCAGGTCACCGCGGAGGAGGTGCTCTGCCTGCTGCTGGCCCGCAAGCTGGGCCGGCCGGTCAAGTGGACGGAGTCGCGCTCCGAGGGCAACCTGACCGTGCACCACGGCCGCGACCAGATCCAGCATGTACGGCTGGCCGCCGAGGCCGACGGGCGCATCAGAGGGCTGCAGGTCAGCCTGCTGGCCGACATGGGCGCGTACCTGATGCTGCTCACGCCGGGCATCCCGCTGCTGGGCGCGTCGATGTGCAACGCGATCTACAAGATGGACGCCTACCAGTTCAACTGCACGGGCGTGTTCACCACGAAGATGCCCACGGACGCCTACCGCGGGGCGGGCCGGCCGGAGGCCACGTTCCTCATCGAGCGGATGATGGACGAGCTCGCGGCCGCGGTGAACGTGGACCCGATCGAGGTGCGCAGGCGCAACTGGATCAGGCACGAGGAGTTCCCGTACGCCACGATCTCGGGCCTGACCTACGACTCGGGCAACTACGAGGCGGCCACCGACCGGGCGCTGTCGCTGTTCGGCTACGACAAGCTGCGCGCCGAACAGGCCGACCGGCGGGACCGGGGCGACCCGGTGCAGCTCGGGATCGGCGTCAGCACGTACACGGAGATGTGCGGGCTGGCCCCGTCGCGGTGGCTCGCGGACGCGAACTTCGGCGCGGGCGGCTGGGAGCACGGCTCGGTGCGGATGCTGCCCACGGGCAAGGTCGAGGTCATCACCGGCACCTCGCCGCACGGGCAGGGCCACGTGACGTCGTGGAGCCAGATCGTGGCCGACGCGCTCGGCGTGCCGTTCGAGGACGTCACGGTGCTGCACGGCGACACGGCGATCGCGCACAAGGGCATGGACACCTACGGCTCGCGCTCGCTGGTCATCGGCGGGGTCGCGGTGCTCAAGGCGTGCGAGAAGGTGAAGGAGAAGGCGCGCAAGCTGGCCGCGTACGTGCTGGAGTGCTCGCCGGACGACCTGGAGTTCGAGGCCGGGGCGTTCAAGGTGCGCGGCACGGATTCGAGCAAGACGATCCAGGAGCTGGCCTACGCCACCTTCACCGCGCACGACCTGCCGGAAGGGGTCGAGCCGAACCTCGACTCCGACGCCACGTTCGACCCGGACAACTACTCCTTCCCGCACGGCACCCACCTGTGCGCGGTGGAGGTCGACACGGAGACGGGCATGGTGAAGCTGCGCTCGTACGTGGCGGTGGACGACATCGGCAAGGTCGTCAACCCACTGATCGTGGAGGGCCAGGTACACGGCGGGATCGCCCAGGGCATCGCGCAGGCGCTCTTCGAGGAGGCCACGTACGACGCCGAGGGCAACCTGCTCACCACCACGATGGCCGACTACCTGCTGCCGTCGGCCGCCGACCTGCCGATGTTCACCCTCGACCGGACCGAGACCCCGGCGACCAGCAACCCGCTGGGCGCCAAGGGCGTCGGCGAGGCGGGCACGATCGCCTCGACCCCGGCCGTGGTGAACGCGGTCGTGGACGCGCTGCGCCCGTACGGGATCGAGGACGTGCGGATGCCGTGCACGCCCGAGCGCGTCTGGCGGGCCCTGGAAGGAGTGCGGCGATGATTCCCGCTCAGTTCGACTACGAGCGTCCGAGCTCGCTGGAGCAGGCGTGCCAGGCGCTCGCCTCGGACGAGGACGCCAAGGTGCTGGCCGGTGGCCAGTCGCTGCTGCCGCTGCTGCGGCTGCGGCTGGCCTACCCGTCGAAGCTGGTGGACGTCGGCCGGATCGCGGAGCTGAAGGGCGTGCACGACCGCGGCGACCACGTCTTCATCGGCGCGATGGCCACCCACGACGAGGTGCTGCGCTCGCCCGTGGTGCGGGACGGCTGCCCGCTGGTGGCGCTGGCCGCGGCCCAGGTGGCCGATCCGGCGATCAGGCACCGGGGCACGTTCGGCGGCTCGCTGGCGCACGCGGATCCGGCCGGCGACCTGCCGGCGGTGGCGCTGGCGCTGGAGGCGGTGTTTGTGGCCGCCTCGGCGCAGGGCGAGCGGGAGATCCCGGCGGCCGCGTTCTTCGTCGACTACTGGGAGTCGGCGCTGCGGCAGGGCGAGATCCTCACCGGGGTGAAGGTGCCGAAACTGGGCGCGGGCTGGGGCTTCCACTACGAGAAGTTCCACCGGACCGCGCAGGCGTGGGCCATCGTCGGCGTGGCGGCGGCGGTCAGGCGCTCCAACGGTTCCATCGCCGAGGCCAGGATCGGGCTGACCAACATGGGGGCGACCCCGGTGCGCGCCCGTGCCACCGAGGCCGCCCTCCAGGGCGTGGAACTGGGCGACCAGGTACGGCAGGCGTGCGAGGAGGCGGCGGCCGACACCTCTCCGCCCGCCGATCTGCACGCCCAGCCCGACTACCGGCGGCATCTGGCCAGGGTGCTGACCCATCGCGCGGTGCGGACGGCGACGGCCTCACCGTGAGCCGACGCGCGATCTGACGCGCTATCTGGCGCGCTATGTGACGGGGGCGCCTCTTCCGGGGCGCCCCCGCTGCGGCATATCGTCACAGGCACTGGGAGAAGGAGCGGATCGATGGCGATGCGGTTCGAGCACGAGTTCACTGTTCCCGTTCCGATCGAGCAGGCCTGGGCGGTGCTGCTCGACGTCGAACGGGTCGCGCCGTGCCTGCCGGGGGCGACTCTCGACATCTTCGAGGGCGACGAGTTCACCGGCAGGATGAAGGTCAAGGTCGGCCCGATCACGGTCACCTACCGGGGCACGGCCAAGTTCCAGGACGTGGACAAAGACTCTTATACGCTCACCATCCAGGCGTCGGGCAAGGAGGCCAGGGGTTCGGGCACCGCCTCCGCCACGGTCAAGGCCCGCTTGCAGGAGCGTGACGAGGCCACGCTGGTCACGGTGGAGACGTCGTTCAACGTGACGGGCCGGCCCGCGCAGTTCGGGCGGGGCGTCATGGCCGAGGTCGGCGGCAAGCTCATCGAGCGGTTCGCCGACAACCTGGCCGCGCTGATCTCCGAGCCCACGGTCGAGCCGGTGCCCCAGGAGCAGGGCCAGGAGGAGGAGCGGCACCTGAGCGCGGTGCCGCCGGCTCCCGAGCAGGAAGTGCGGCCCGCGGCGCCGCTGCGCACCTCGCGCACGCCCGACGAGGAGGCGCTCGACCTGCTCAGTATCGCCGGGCAGCCGCTGCTGAAGCGGCTGGCGCCGGTCGCCGGAGCGCTCGTGGCGCTGCTCGCCCTCGTCTGGATCATTCGTCGCCTTATGCGGTGATTTTCGGCAAATAGTCCATCAAGTCCGGACACTTCCCTGCGACTGAGGGAAGTGCCATTCCCGCAGGTAGAACTAGCTACGGGGGACTTGGGATGCCGGACTGCACGGTCGTCGTCATCACGTACAACGACGCGGCCCGCCTGCCCAGGGCCGTACATTCCGTGCTCGGGCAGTCGCTGCGCGACCTTGAGGTGATCATCGCCGACGACGCCAGCACGGACGGCACGCCGGAGGTGGCGCGGCGGCTCGAACAGGCCGATCCACGGGTGCGTTACCTGCGCAGGCCGGTCAACAGCGGCGGCTGCGGGGCGCCGCGCAACGACGGGATCGACGCCGCCGCCTCCCCCTACGTCATGTTCCTCGACAGCGACGACGAGCTGCCCAGGCACGCGTGCAAGAGCCTGCTGGCCGAGATCGAACGCACGGGGGCCGACTTCGTCTCCGGGCAGATCTCGCGCCTGTACGAGCCGAGCGGGCGGCTGCAGCCATACTATCCGTCGCTGTTCGCCAGAAGGCGGGTGGTCGAGGGCATCCGCGAGGAGCCCGAGCTGTTCCTGGACAGCTTCAGCACCAACAAGCTGTACGACGTCGGCCACCTGCGCGACAACGTGCTGCGCTTCCCCGAGGACATCCACTACGAGGACCACGTCTTCGCCGCCGAGCTGTACGCGACCAGCCGCAGGTTCGCCGTCGTGCCGTGGGTGGTCTACCACTGGCACCGCGCGCCCGCGAACGACTCCATCTCGCTCAGCATCGACGACCTGGACAACGTGCGGCAGCGGGTGATCGCGGCCCGGCTGAGCGACGACATCCTGCGCGAGCACGGGGCCGCGGACCTGGTGCCGCACCGGCAGTACCGGTTCGTCCGGCAGGACCTGCGCGTCTACCTCAACCCGCTGCCACGGCGCGACCTGGTCTGGGTCAAGGAGTTCGCCTCGGTGGTGCGGCCGTACCTGGAGGAGGTGGCGGACGAGGTGTTCGAGCGGATCGCCCCGCTCGACCGGGTCTGCTGCCGGCTCATCCTGGACGACCGGATCGAGGACCTGCGCATCGCGGCCGGCTCGCTGACCGGGCCCAGGGCCGCCCCGCGGGCGGCGGTGCAGCTCGACGGGCGGACGTACTGGGGCACCACGCCCTCCCCCGGCATGGACATCACCCGGCTGCGGCTGGCCGAGCTGCCCTACACCTCCTCCCGGCTGCGGCATGAGGTGGCGGACCTGTCCTCCGACGGGGACCGGGTGCGGATGACCGTGCGGACCTACGACCCGTTCGGCGTGCTGCCGCCGGCCTGGACGGCGTTCCTGCAGCTCGGCCGGGAACGGGTGCCCATCACGCCGGAGCCGTCGAGCGCCGGCGGGTACGTCAGCCGGGTCACGTTCACGCCCAAGGGCCGGTGCGACCCGCGCATCGGCTTCACCAGGACCTCCGACGGGCACACCACGACCGACCGGATCATCGCCGACCCGCACACCGAGCCGATCGAGCTGCCCGGCTGCACGCTCAAGGTCGAAGGGTACGCCGCCTACCTGTGCGTGCGGCCCGACTCCATCGCCCGGTCGGTGTGGCGGCGGATCAAGCGGCAGCTGATGAAGCGGTTCAACACGCCGGCGAACAAGCTGCGGGCGTACAAGCTGATGATCAGGGTGCTGCCGCGCCGGCACGACCTCGCCCTGTTCGAGTCCGACGTCGGCAAGGGTTACAGCGGCAGCCCCAGGGCCATCTACGAGGAGCTGCGCCGGCGCGGCCTGCCGATCGAGGTGGTCTGGTCGGTGGCCAAGGGGCGCCGGAACTTCCCCGCGGACGCGCGGCTCGTCCGCCGCGGGAGCTGGCGCTACATCTACACCATGGCCAGGGCCGGCGTCTGGGTGGACAGCCACGGCTTCCCGCTCGACTACCCGAAGCCCAGGGGCACCCGCTATCTGCAGACGTGGCACGGGCAGGGGATCAAGTCGATCGGGTTCGACGCGCCCGACCTGCGCGGCGACTTCGACAAACCGCGGGCGCGGTGGCGGGCGGCGGTCGCGCGGTGGGACGCGCTGGTGTCGCCGAGCGCCGAGTTCTCGCGGGTCTTCCTGCCGTCGAACGGCTACTCCGGCAAGGTGTACCGGTGCGGCACACCCCGCTGTGACGCCCTCGTCCAGGCCGAGCCGGCTCTGGAAGGCCCGGCGGCCGAGGTGCTGCGGCGGCTGGAGGTGCCGCCGGGGCGCCGGGTGCTGCTCTACGCGCCCACCTACCGGGACCTGGGCATCGGCAGCGGCCGGTCCGTACGGGCCGACCTGGAGCTCATGGCCGAAGAGCTGGCCGAGGACTGGGTGGTGCTGCTGCGTACGCATCCGGTCGAGCGTTACCGGCCGCCCGAGCACCTCAAGCACTTCGTCCGCTCGGCCGGATCGTATCCGGACATCAACGATCTGATGCTGGCCTCGGACGCGCTGCTGACCGACTACTCCTCCGTCATGTGCGACTACGCGCTGACCGGCAAGCCGATGCTGTTCTACATCGACGACTGGGACGACTACCGGCTCGCCGAGCGCGGCGTCTACCACGACCTGCCGGCCATCGCCCCAGGCCCGTGCGTCTCGACGACCGAGGACCTGGTGGCCGCCCTGCGCGACCTGCCCGCCGTGCACGCCTCCTACGCCGAGCGGTACGCGGCCTTCCGCGAGCTCTGGTGCGCCGACGAGCGCGGCGACGCCGCCGCCAGGATCGTGGCCGACTTCTTCGCCGACACGAGGGAGAGCACGCAGTGACGGTCGTCTTCACCTGCCTGGACGCCGACACGCTCGGCGGCACCCAGCAGGTCACCCACACCCTGGCCCAGGGCCTGGCGCTGCGCGGGCACGAGGTGCACGTCATCGGCCTGCAACCGGCCGCCGTCCCGTTCCGCTACGTCCGGCATCCGCGCTACCAGCGGCACGTGATCGGCCGCCGCGCCGCCGAGGGCCCGCTGGCGCGCCGGCTGAGTGACCGCCGGCTCAGGAAGCTGCTGCGCCGGATCAGGCCCGGCTACGCGGTCATGACCTCGCCGTCCGTGGTGGCCAGGCTGTCGGGGCTGCTGCCCGAGGGGTTCCGGCCGATCGGCCAGTATCACAGCTCGTACGACCACGCCCGCGGCTGCTGGCACCTGGCCTCGATCCGCCGCCACTACGCCCGGCTGGACCAGGCGCTCTTCCTCAGTGAGGACGACGCCCGGCTGTTCTCGGAGCACGCGCTGCTGCCCAACGCGTACACGCTGCCGAACCCGCTGGCGGACTGGCCCGAGCGGATGTCGGACCTCGCGTCGCCGCGCGTGCTCGGCGTGGGCCGGCTGGAAGGCGTCAAGCGGTTCGACCGGCTGATCAGCGCGTTCGCCCGCGCGAAGCTGCCGCCCGAATGGGAGCTGCATCTCATCGGGGACGGCGGCGAGCGGGAGCGGCTGCGCGCGCACGCGGAGCGGGACGGCGTGGGCGACCGGGTGGTGTTCAGGGGGCTGGTGCCGGCCGCGCGGATGCCCGCCGAGTACCTGTCGGCCTCGGTCCTGGCGCTGACCAGCGAGCACGAGGGGCTGCCGATCGTGCTGCTGGAGGCGGCGGCGCGAGGGGTGCCCGCGGTGGCCTTCGACGTGTCGGGAGGGGTGCGCTCCGCCGGTCCCGTGCTGGTGCCGCCGGGTGACGTGGACGCGTTCGCGGCGGAGCTGACCCGGCTGGCCGGGGACGAGGAGGAGCGGCGGCGGCTGGGGGCCGACGCCCGCGCACGGGCCGAGGCGTTCCGCCTCGACCACGTGCTGGACCGGTGGGAGTCGCTGTTCGCCCACATCGAGCGCTGAGCGCTCGAAGTAGGCCCGGGCGCTGAGCGCTGAAAGCAGGCCCGAGCGCTGAGCGCTCAAACAGCATCGAGCGCCGGCCCCCAGGGGCAGGCTCAGACCGGTTCGGTGAGTTCCTTGCGCTGCTGGGGCACCCCGGCCAGCGAACGCTGGCGGGTGGTGAGCATGGCGGCCACCGGGCTCGGCTCGCGCAGCCGGTTGAACCGGTCACGCATGGCCTTGCGCATGCGGCTGGCCTTGCGCTTCTGCATCGTCTTCTGCGCGGCCGTCACGTGCTCCTTGGCCGGCTTGGGCGCGCCGGTCAGCTCGTACCCCATGGACTCCAGGCGGTCGCCGAGCATGTGCTCGCACAGCGCGATCTCCCAGTCGTCCAGCCGGTTCGCCCAGCTCCCGACCCGGCTGCGGGTGACCTCGCGGTGGGTGTTGCTGTGCCAGACCTTGTGCTGCGGCACGGCCACGCTGGCCGCCTCACGCGGCGAGATCATCGACGGCGAGAAGTCCTCGTCCAGGAAGTGGCAGAGCTTCTTCAGCTCGGTCATCGGGTCGTCGGTGAGGTCCTCGTAACGCAGCTCGTAGTAGGTGTCGTCGGGCAGCGTCCGCTTCAGCCGGCCGCCCGCGTCGATGGCCTCGGCCCAGGTGGAGACGGCGTGGAAGGAGTCCAGCGTGTACCAGGGCATCTCCTTCAGCGAGGCCACGCAGTCGCGGCCGTCCCTGATGAGGTGGATGAACTGGGCGTCGGGGAAGAGGCGGAGCAGCAGGTCCACCTGCTTGACGTAGCTGGGCCGCTTGTCGCCCCAGCGGGCCTTGTCGAAGCGGTCGGCGTACATGCGGAAGGCGGTGCCGATCACCGAGCCGAGCGAGCCGGGACCCTCCATGGCCTGCCGGACGAACTCGTCCTTGTCGATCTTGAGCTCGCGGAACTTCGTGCTGCGGTCGGTCGCGATCCACTCCGCGAGCGCGCGTCGGCGCTGGTCCAGCCGCAGGTCCCCCCACGTGCGGCGGCGGTAATAAGCGGGAACGAGGAAGCGCGTCTCCGGCGGCACCGCCATACGGGGGTGCGAGTGGAGCATCAGCTGGAGCATCGTGGTGCCGGACCGCGGGCATCCGATGACGAAGACTGGTCGGTCTGACATTTCGTACTAACCCCCGAAAACTTAGACGAGAACGTGTTCTCGGCTCTCCTGAGACGAGCTCACGCCGTGCCTGCGCGTGAAGAGCCACAGCCGGTAGATCAGGAAGACCTCGTTGGCGAGCAGCAGAGCTCCCGACATGGCGGCGAGCGGGATCAGCGCCCATGCCCCCGCGAGGGGCGCGATCACGAACACCGCCGCGTGGAACTCGATGCCGCTCACCAAGTGCGAGCGGACGCGGTGGCGGGCCAGGAACCGGTTGAGCCGCTTGAAGAACCGGAAGAACGCGCGCGGCCGGGGCCCCCGCCCCATCCGCTCCCGCTCCGGCGGCTCCAGCGGATCCACCGAGAAGGGATCCGGCCGGTACGCGTCCGCCCTGAAGGGATCCGCCCTGAAGGGATCCGCCGCGAAGGGATCCGCCGCGAGCGGATCGGCCGCCGGCGAGTCCGCCGGCAGGACGTCCACCGCCAGCGGGTCCGGCCCCAAAGGCTCCAGCCCGCTCTCCTGCCGTTCCTCCCTGACGGCCTCGCGCACGCGCTTCATCTGCGGCGCGTTGACGTACCTGAACAGGTCGAGCACGGCCACCGCCGCGCCGAGGACGACGAAGCTCACGTCGCCGGTCAGCGTGTACTGCCCGTACGCCAGCCCCCCGGCGCACAGGACGACCCTGACCCGGTCCCCCACGTAGTCGAGCCAGAGGCCGAAGGCCGTCCCCGTGCCCTTGAGCCGGGCCACTTTGCCGTCCACGCAGTCGATCATGAAGCTGAGATAGAAGAAGCATGCGCCCGCAATGAGCTGGTTCGTGGCGAAACAGGCGGCCGATACCAGGCCGAGGACCAGCGAGATCACGGTGAGCGCGTTGGGCGTCAACCGGGTGTGATTGGCGACGGGAAGGGTGACCCGGCAGGCGACCGGGTCCACGAAATACACGGTCCACCAGGAGTCTCTCCGCTTGCGTGTCTCGTGGACGTCATCGAGCGAATAGGTCCTCATGCACTCCAGCATGACCACGCACCGCGCCCGAACGATTACTGTCTGGAACTACTGGGGGATGTCCATGCCGCTTCTTGACCAACCCGGCACGGAAAACCGCCACGCGGAGCCGGACTCCCCGTCGCGGCACCAGCCCTTGAACACCAGGCCGCGCAGCTCGGCCCGCACCTGCAGCCGCCACGGCCCCGCGCCGTGCAGGCGGGAGGGGTCGATGGAGGCCACGACGCCGTAGCGGCCCCGCCGCCGCGTCTCCAGGGGGACCCGGCGGTTGCCGTCGCACAGCCACAGGCCGACCTTGGAGATCTTGCGATCGACGCGGTGGAAGGCCACGTGGGCGCGCAGGCGGTACTCGGCACCGGTCCACTCGCAGTCGTCGACCCTGGCGATCAGCTTGACCTCGTCGCGGGCGTCGAACACCTCGTCGGGGATGCGCAGGCGGCGGCTGCGGAAGAAGGGGTAGTCGCCGTACCAGTTGGTGACGCGCAGGCCGCGCGGGACCACCCGGGCGACGTCCTCACGGCCGCGCCTGAAGTCGCGCACCGCGCGCAACTCCGAGATCAGGCCGCGCCCGAGCAGGTGCAGCTCAAGGCGGCGCAGCGACGGCGCGCTCGCCAGCACGTGCGGGCCCAGCGCGGCCATCCAGGCACGGCCCAGGTCGAGCAGCGGCCCCGCCTCCTCCTCCGCGCGCTCCAGCGCCTGGAACAGGAAGACGGTGTCCTTCTCCAGCACCAGGGCGTCGAAGCCGTCGAGCAGCTCGGGCGCCCGCTCGTCCAGGAAGGCCCGCACCGACTGGATCGCCGCCAGCCGCTCGCGCAGGTTGGGCAGCTCGGAACGGCGCTGCGTGATCGAGTGCTCCCCCTCCTCGCGCTTGCGCCAGTGGTAGACCACCTCGCCCACCATGTCCACACTGGTGGCCAGCACGTGGGCCTGCATGGCGACGGGCACGTCCTCGTAGATGCCGGACGGGAAGCGCAGGCCGCAGCGCTCCCAGAAGTCGCGCCGGTAGACCTTGTTCCACACCGTGCGGTCCCTGATCAGCACCTGCTTGTCGGTGATGTGCGTGCACAGCTGCGGCCGCCGGAACACCTTCTCGTGCAGGACGGACTCCTCCAGCTCGCCGTCCACCAGCCGCCGCACCGCGCCGCAGGCCAGGTCGGAGCCGGTCTCGGCGAGCTTGCCGACGAGCAGCTCGTACGCCTCCGGCGGCACCACGTCGTCGCTGTCGGCGAAGGTCAGATAGGTGCCCCTGGCCTGGCGCACCGCCTGGTTGCGGGCCGGCCCCGGGCCCAGGTTGCGCTGGCCGATCAGGACGAAGCGCTCGTCCCTGGCGGCGAAGTCCTCGGCGACGCGCCGGCTGCCGTCCACGGAGCCGTCGTCCACCAGGATCACCTCGATGTCGTCGAGGGTCTGCGCGGCCAGCGACTTGAGGCACTCGGTGATGTACGGCTCCACGTTGTGGAACGGGACGACGACGCTGAGCAGGGGGATCATGCCGAATTCACTCCTAGGCTCGGTGTGGTTCGAGGGCAGCATGACGTGGCCGGCGGGCCGATCCCGGCTTCGATGCCCGTCCCTGATGAGCTCTTTACCTGACGCGGAATCCGCTACGTTGGGCGAGTCATCGAGCACGGAGAGTAGGGGGAGCGGTGCTCAGAGACGTCCGCGACGGCGACCTGCCGGACCTGCGCCGCTGGCGCAACCACCCGCGCGTGCGCGCCGCCAGCTTCACCACCCACGAGATCACCGAGGCCGAGCACGCCCGCTGGTGGGCGGCCGTCCGCTCCGACCCCGCCAGGCGGGTGCTGGTCTACGACCACGCAGGCGCACCCGCCGGGGTGGTCGCCTACTCGGACATGGCCGACGGGAGCGCGTACTGGGGCTACTACCTGGACTTCGACGGCCTGGAACGGGCGGGCGCGCTGCTGCCGGCCTGGATCGGGCTGGAGCGGGCGGCCGTCGAGCACGCCTTCGGGCCGCTCGGGCTGAGCACGCTGCGCGGCGAGGTGCTGGCCGGCAACGAGCCGGTCATGCGGCTGCACCGGCGCTTCGGGTTCGTCGAGGTGGGGGCCTACCGCAGGAACGTGGACGGGGTGCCGCGCGAGGTCGTGCGGATCGAGCTGAGAAGGGACCACACATGATCACCATCGGGGGACGCGCGATCGGGCCGGGCCACCCGCCGTACGTCGTCGCGGAGCTGTCCGGCAACCACAACGGCAGCCTGGAGCGGGCTCTGGCCATCGTGGACGCGGTGGCCGAGGCCGGGGCGCACGCGCTGAAGCTGCAGACCTACCGGCCCGACACGCTGACCATCGACTGCGACGGGCCCGCGTTCCGGCTGGGCGAGGAGCACGAGCTGTGGGGCGGGGAGAACCTCTACCGGCTCTTCGAACGGGCCCACACGCCGTGGGAGTGGCACCGGCCGATCTTCGACCGGGCTCGCGAGCGGGGGCTGGCCGCTTTCTCGGCGCCCTTCGACCCGACGGCGGTCGAGCTGCTGGAGAAGCTGGGCGTGCCGGCGTACAAGATCGCCTCGTCCGAGATCGTGGACCTGCCGCTGATCCGGCTCGCGGCGGCCACCGGCAAGCCGCTGATCATCTCCACGGGGATGGCCTCGGCCGCCGAGATCGACGCCGCCGTGTCGGCCGCCCGCGCGGCCGGCTGCACGCAGCTCGCCGTGCTGTCGTGCACCGCCTCCTATCCCGCCGACCCGTCCGAGAGCAACCTGCGCTCGCTGCCGCTGCTGGCCGCGCTCACGGGCGAGGTCGTGGGCCTGTCCGACCACACGCCGGGGCTCGGGGCGGCGCTGGCCGCGGTGGGGCTGGGGGCCTGCCTGATCGAGAAGCACGTCACCATGGCGCGGGCCGACGGCGGGGTCGACTCCGCCTTCTCGCTGGAGCCGGCCGAATTGGCGGCGCTGGTGGTGGAGAGCGAGCGGGCCTGGCGGTCTCTGGGCGAGGTCGCGATCGGGCCGCGGCCGTCCGAGCGTGAGGGCCTGCGCTTCCGCCGTTCCCTGTACGTGGTGCGCGACGTGCGCGCGGGCGATCCGGTCACCCCCGGCAACGTGCGCTCGATCCGGCCCGCGGGCGGCCTGCCGCCGGACGCGGCCGACCAGGTGATGGGCCGCCGCTTCACCCGCGACGTCCCCTTCGGCACGCCGCTCTCCTGGGACCTCATCTAGCGGACGCTCCCGCCGGCGGGCACACTCCCGCCGGCCGGGCGCGGCTCTGCCGGCCGGGCGCGGCTCCGCTGACCGGCCCGGTCGCGCGGGAGCCGCGTCAGCCGGGTGTGAGCAGGGCGTCGGCGACGCGCTCGCGGCCTGCGCCGTCCACGAGGTCGTGGCCCCTGCGGCCGTGCTCCTCGCGCGCGGCGGGGTCGGCGAGCAGGTCTGCCAGCACGGCGACCGCCTCGGGTCCCGGTTCCGGGCCGAGCCCGGCCGCCACTCCCCTGCCGACGAGCTCCTCGTACCCGATGAGCTGGTTGCCGGCCACCCAGGTCAGCGCCGTGGGGACGCCGAGGTGGAGCAGCTCCCAGACGGCCGAGCCGGCCGCGGTGAGCACGAGGTCGGCGCCGGCCATCAGCTCGGGCAGCCGGTCCGTCGGCGGGATCACCTCGATCGGCCCCTCGGCCGCGAACGGCACCGGGCTCACGACCGTGCCCGTGAAGGGCCGCCCGGTCTCCGTGAGCGCCCGCGCCCAGGCCGGGGCGACGCCCGCGCTGTCGGTCCCGCCGAAGAAGCACAGCACACGCGGAACCCGCCCCCGGCGCGGGGCCCGGCCGGGGACCCGCCGCCGATCCCGCCCGAGCCGCCGCACGCTGTCGCGCAGCAGCACGTAACGCGCGCCCGCCAGCCGCACGGCCGCCGGAGGAAAAGGGCGGTGCTCGGCGCCGAGGTTCTGGTCGAGGTACAGGTCGGCCTCCTGGCCCAGCGGATCGCCGTCCACGATGGCCAGCACCCTGACGCCGGCCTCCCTGAGCACGGCGCCCGTCTTCTCCGGCAGCAGGTACGAGTCGAGCACCACGGCGTCCAGCCCCAGACCGGCCGCCAGCACGGCCAGTTCGGCGGGCTCGCGCGGCGCCGGGACCAGCAGCAGGCCGCGTTCACGGAGCTGGGCCCGCGCCCACGCCGACCCGCGTACCTCGCCGAGGAAGACCACCTCGACGCCCCTGACGCACAGCTCCTCCGCCAGCGCCACGCACCGCACCAGATGGCCGACCCCGCTCTCGACCCCGGCGTCGCAGCGCAGCCCCACCCGTCGCACCGGGCCGGCCGTCACGCGTCCTGCAGCGCCTTCTGGCGTACGTGGGCGTTGAGCCCGCGCACGTCCGGCCGTTCGCGCAGCCAGCTCACCAGCGTCCTGACCGGCACGCACCGGTCGCCCAGCTCGGCCGCGACCGCGGCGATGAGCCGCCAGTCGTCCTCGGTGTCGAGCGTGACCCGCAGGTCGTCGCCGGCCGGGCGGTAGGCCAGCCCGAGCAGCCGCGCGTCGCCGGGGTGCTCGTAGATGTAGGAGGTCACGTGGGTGCGATGGAAGCCGGTGGCCTCCTGGTGCGCCCTGGCCAGCGCGGCCCGTCCGGCGATCTCCACGTCGAGCCCGCGTGGCAGCGTACGCGCCAGGCTCGTGCTCAGGTAGTCGAGCCCGGGAACGGCGCGGAAGACCAGCGCCGCCTCCCTGATCACGGCCGGGTCGAGCATCGGGCAGTCGGCCGTGAACCGCATGACCGCGTCCCAGCGCCGCCCCTCCAGCGCGCCCACGAAGCGGGTCAGCACGTCGTCGACCGGCCCCCGGTGGCAGGCGACGCCGAGCCGGCCGCACTCGGCGGCCACCGCGTCGTCGCCGGGCTCGGAGGTGGTGGCCACGACGAGGTCGTCGAGCGCGCCCGCCTCGCGCGCTGCTCTGATCACCCAGCCGAGGACGGAGCGGCCCTCCAGCTCCCGCAGCACCTTGCCGGGCAGCCGTGTCGAGCCCATCCGAGCCTGAACCATTCCGACAATCCGCACCGAAGCCCCATTCCCCCGTGTGACAGTTGGGTGCACTTCAGTCACATGCACAGGTCTCACTGTGTGTCACTGAACGATCGCGCTATGCTACCGCCTGCCACGACGACGACAACGCGCCAGCGCGCTTTCAGGGGGCCACGTGAGCATTCTCAGTGGATCGTCGATTCTGATCACCGGAGGCACGGGGTCCTTCGGCAAGGCGTTCATCCGTCACGCGCTCGACTCGCTGGGGGTCCGCCGCCTGGTGGTCTTCTCCCGCGACGAGCTCAAGCAGTACGAGACCAGGCAGCTCTTCGCCGACGACGAGCGGCTGCGCTGGTTCATCGGCGACGTCCGCGACCGCGACCGCCTGACCAGGGCCATGCACGGCATCGACTACGTCGTGCACGCCGCGGCGCTCAAGCAGGTCGACACCGCCGAGTACAACCCGTTCGAGTACGTCCGCACCAACGTCGCCGGCTCCCAGAACGTCGTGGAGGCCGCGATCGACTCCGGCGTGCGCAAGGTCGTCGCGCTCTCCACCGACAAGGCCTCCAGCCCGATCAACCTGTACGGCGCCACGAAGCTGGTCGCCGACAAGCTGTTCGTCTCGGCCAACCACTACGCCGCCGCCCACGAGACCCGCTTCTCCGTGGTCCGCTACGGCAACGTCGTCGGCAGCAGGGGCTCGGTCATCCCCCTGTTCCAGCGGCTGGCCGAGCAGGGCGGCAGCCTGCCGATCACCGACAAGCGGATGACCAGGTTCTGGATCACGCTGGAGCAGGCGGTCAGGTTCGTGGTCGACTCCTTCGACCTCATGCAGGGCGGCGAGCTGTACGTGCCGCGCATCCCCAGCATGCGCATCACCGACCTGGCCGAGGCGCTGGCCCCCGACAGCCCGATCTACGAGATCGGCGTGCGGCCGGGCGAGAAGCTGCACGAGGAGATGATCGGCGCCGACGACGGCCGCAGGGCGCTGCGGCTGGCCGACCGGTACGTGGTCCAGCCCACGATCGCGACCTGGGGTTACACGCCGCCGCAGACCGGCGAGCAGCTGCCCGAGGGCTTCGCCTACCGCTCCGACAGCAACGACCACTGGCTGTCGGTCGAGGACCTGCGCGCCATGGTGACCGGCTGATGCTGCCCTACGGACGGCAGTCGATCGCCGAGTCCGACGTGGCGGCGGTCGCCGAGGTGCTGCGCGGCGACTGGCTGACCACCGGGCCCGCCGTCGGCCGGTTCGAGGCGGAGCTGGCCCGGTGGACGGGCGGCGTGCCGTGCGTGGCGGTCACCTCCGGCACCGCGGCGCTGCACGTCGCGTACGTGGCCGCCGGAGTCGGGCCGGGTGACGAGGTGGTCACCTCGCCGCTGACGTTCGTCGCCACCGCGGCCACGGCCGCGCTGCTGGGCGCGCGGGTGGTCTTCGCCGACGTGCAGCCCGACACCGGCAACCTCGACCCCGACGCCGCCGCCGCGCTGGCCAGCTGCCGGACGCGGGCGGTCACGGCGGTCGACTACGCGGGCCATCCGGCCGACTACGACGAGCTGCGGACGGTGACCGAGCGGTTCGGGGCGGTGCTGGTGGGCGACTCGGCGCACGCGATCGGGTCGGCGTACAAGGATCGGCCGGTGGGGGCGCTGGCGGATCTGACCACGTTCTCGTTCTTCCCGACGAAGACCGTGACGACGGCCGAGGGCGGGGCCGTGGCGGCGAGCGACCCGGAACGGTTCCGGCGCGCCGCCGCGTTCAGGAACCACGGCCTGGTCAGGGAGCCGTCCGAGCAGCGCGAACCGGACGAGGGCGGCTGGCACCAGGAGGTGCACGCGTTCGGGCTCAACTACCGGCTGCCCGACGTGCTGTGCGCGCTCGGCCTCAGCCAGCTGCGGCGGCTCGGCCGCTTCCGCGAGCGGCGGGCCGAGCTGGTCGCCAGGTACAACACGCTGCTGCGCGACGTGCCGGGGCTGACGCTGCCGGCCCAGCGCGCGTACGTGCGGCCGAGCTGGCACCTCTACCCGGTCAGGGTCCGCGACGGGCGGCGGCGCGAGGTG
Organism: Nonomuraea fuscirosea; assembly: GCF_035917475.1. Taxonomy (NCBI): domain Bacteria; kingdom Bacillati; phylum Actinomycetota; class Actinomycetes; order Streptosporangiales; family Streptosporangiaceae; genus Nonomuraea; species Nonomuraea fuscirosea. The sequence continues at coordinate 9,183,937 of NZ_CP109074.1, forward strand.
TACGTGCGCATGCGCGCCGCCGGGATCGGCGTGCAGGTCAACTACCTGCCGGTGTACCGGCATCCGGTGTTCGCCGACCTCGGCTACCGGCGCGGACTGTGCCCGCGGGCCGAGGAGTACTACGCCGAGCAGCTGTCGCTGCCGCTCTTCCCCGACCTGACGGACGCGCAGCAGGACCGCGTCGTGGAGACACTGACGGACATCCTGTCCTGAGCCGGCGGCGGGCGTGCTTCAGCCGGCGCGGGCATCCTGTCCTGAGCCTTCGATGGGGCGGGTCAGCGTTCCACGAGCAGCAGGCAGCCGTCCTCGCCCCGGTCGATCTGGAAGCTCCGCCCGGCGACCGTGACCCGCGGCCGCGGTCTCGTGCGGAGCAGGGGCCGCTGCGCCCGCCCGTGGTCGATCAGCACCTCCCACCACGACTCCTGGCCGACACGCTCGTCGATGCCGGCCAGGGGCACGCGGGCGCGGAAGTCCTGGCCGTCCAGCTCGACGGGGAAGTACATCTCCTCGCCGTCGTTCCTGCGCCGCAGCCGCAGCACCGGCTCGCCGTCGCCGGCGTCGGACATCACCCCGGACAGCAGCAGGTCGCCGCCGTCCACCCGGCAGTCGGCGACGGTCATCGACGCCGTACGGACGCGCAGCCCCCAGGCGCCCCGCGACGTGCGCACGGGCACCAGCCACACCCCTGACCTGCGCCGGGGCAGCGGGATCGGCGGCGGCAGCCAGCGCGGCCCCGCCACCCTGCCCTCCAGCCGCAGCCTCTGCCCTTTGAGCCGCACGCACAGGTCCCACAGGCCGTGCCTGGCCAGCCGGGCCCGCGACATCGCGCCGGGGTCGAGCGCGAACCTGAACGGGAACGCGTGCTCGGGCAGCCGCCCGCCGTCCTCGTCCTCGACGCTCTCCCAGGTGGGGGCGCTCTCCTCGTCGGACAGCAGCATGACGTCGCCGGTGTCGCGCTCCTCCAGCCAGATCCGCACCCGCACCCGCCGCAGGCCGCCCACGTCGAACCTGCCGACGGCCACCCGGCCCGCGCCGCGCAGCACGCCGTCGCGCCAGTCGAGGCTCACCAGCCTGGCCTGCAGGCCCAGCTCGCCGGAGATCTCCGACAGGTGCCCTGGCAGCGACGGGTGCCGGCCGTACCAGCGCTTGCGCAACATCCCCGCCGAGCCGACCTTGGGCCACAGGTGGCCCTCCCTGGCCTGGGCGAAGACGGCGGCCAGCTCGTCGAGGCGGCGCCGGTGCAGCAGGTGGACCAGGAGCCGGTGCTCGAACGGGATGCTCTGCCAGGCCTCGGGCGAGACGCCGTCGAGGTAGCGGACGGCCAGGTCGAGCAGGTCCTGGTCGAACGTGCCCCCCGCCGTGCCCGTCGCCGCGGCCCCCGCCATGGCCTCCACGGCCACGCCCATGTCGATGTCGAGCGTGTCGCGGTCGAAGTCGGGCTTGAGGTGCGGCGCCTCGGCGGCCAACAGGTCGGCGGTCTGGAGCACCGACAGCAGGCGGTCGCGCAGGTTGCCCGGCTCCAGGCGGCGCTGGGTGATCGAGGAGGCGGGCTCGTCGCGCTGCCGCCAGTGGTAGACGACCCTGGCCAGCACGTCCACGGACTTGGCGCCGACGTGGGCGGCCATGGCGACCGGCTGGTCCTCGTACATGCGCTCGGGGAAGCTCAGCCCGAGGCGGTCCCAGAAGGAGCGGCGGTAGACCTTGTTCCACAACATGCGGTCGCGGATCAGCAGCGGGTGCCGGGTGATGTGGGTGCGCCGCAGCGGCTTGGCGAAGGCCTCGCGGTGCGCCCACGACGGGATGAGCAGATTGCGGTGCAGCCGCATGACGTTGCCGCAGGCCAGGTCGGAGCCGGTGTCCTCCAGCGTGGACACCATGCGCTTGAACGCGTCGGGCGGGACGGTGTCGTCACCGTCCACGAACGCCAGGTAGTCGCCGCGCGCGTGCCGCACCCCGACGTTGCGGGCGTGGCCGACGCCGTGGTTGTCCTGGCGGAGCAGGGTGATCCGCGGGTCGGCCGCGCGTCTGGACGCCACCACCTCCGCGCTCCCGTCGGCGCTGCCGTCGTCCACGCAGATCACCTCCACCTCCTCCCCGAACGTCTGCGCGGCGATGGAGTCGAGACAGGGTCCGATGTACTTCTCGACGTCGTGGAACGGGACGATCACCGAAAGAACCGGCACGGGCACTCCTCATCGTTGGCTCAGCCGGACAGCAGGCGCATGACGCGGCGGGCGACCTTGCGGGGACGGGCCAGGCGGCGGGAGAGGCGGTATCCGAGTGTTCTGCGGTAGGCGGTGGCCTTGCGCTGGGTCCTGCGCAGCTTCGCCTTGGCCCTGACCAGCTCGCGCTCGCGGTAGGAGAGCTTGGTCTCCAGCCGGGCGATCCTGGCCAGCGCGGCGGTGAGCTGGTCGGCCAGGCGGTCGCGGGCGCTGAGCAGGTCGCGGTAGGCGGGGGCGTCCGCGGCCAGCTCGGCGGGCCGGCCGAGCTCGGCGTCCAGCTTGCGGGCCAGGTCGAGGTCACCGGGGTCGCAGGTGTGCCCGGCCATGCCGCACAGGGTCAGCGTGAGCTGGTCGGCCTCCAGCGGCCACGGCCACGGGTGGTGGTGGCCGGCGGCCAGCAGCCTGACCGCGAAGCGCCACAGGATCCGGCAGAGCACGACGCGCGGCTCCGGCGGGGTGGCCGGCGCCGCCGGCGGGTTGACGGCGGCGAACCGCTCTCCGTCGTGGACCAGGCTGTCGGCGGCGGCCGACACCTCGCCGCCCTCCTCCAGCCACGCGGCCAGCTCGGACAGCAGCTCGCGGATGGTCCTGACGTCCTCGCGGGCGCACGCCTCGACCAGCAGCTCCTCCACCACGCGGCCGGCGGGGACCGGCCGCTCCTCGCCGCCGGGCAGCCGCCTGGTGCCCGTGGGGGTGAGCTCGTACAGGGCCTGGCCGTCCTCGATCAGGCCGAGCGGCAGCTCCACCGCCCGGGACGCGCCCGTGGCGCGCGGCGGCCTGGTGGCCACGGCCACCCAGAGCGGCGCCAGCTCCTCGCCCAGGCGGTGCCGGAAGACCAACCGGCTCACCCGCAGCGGGTCGGCGACCAGCATCCGGTCACCGTCTCCCGCGCTCAGCGCGAACGTCAGCGCCTCGGGCAGGTCGAAGCCCAGCGCCTCCCTGGACAGCAGCGACCTGGGCGCCCGCCGGTCGGGGAAGGCCGCGTAGCAGCGCTGCACGCTCAGCCCCGCCGACTCCAGCCCCACGTCCAGCGCCCCGGGACCGCCGGGGTAGCTGGGGTCGAAGCCGTGCGGGGCCCACTGGTCGTCGGCGCACTCGCGGCCGGTCGGCCTGGCCTCGACGAACCGGTCCACCCCCAGGTCGTTGTGCACGCCGAGGACCAGCCGCCCGCCGGGCGCGACCAGGTCGGCCAGCGCGCCGAGCGCCTCGTCCCAGGCGGCGGCGGGCGCCTCGGCCGAGTGCGTGCGCAGCAGCCCGTCGAGGGCCACCACCAGCTCGTACGGCTCCTCATCCGCGAGCAGCTCCAGCCGCCCGCAGTGGACGGTGAGCCCCGGATGCCGTTCGGCCAGGGCGCGGGCGTCGGGATAGGAACGCAGCAGCACGGCGGCCGACGACGCCCGCGCGACCACGTCGTCCACCAGCGCCTGCGGATGCGGCCCGACCAGCAGCACCCTGCCGTCGTCGGGCAGCACCCGCCCGAGCAGCTCCAGCGCCGCGCCGCGCCAGTCCACCACGCCGCCCAGGCCGGACATGTCCGACCAGAGCAGCATCTCCCCGCCGATCAACCGCACGTTGTCAGGTGCCTCGTTGGTGTTCACGCGGTGCGCACCCGCTTCCATCCGAACATGCGCCGTAGCTCCTCCGGTGTCGCCTGATACTCGAATCCCAGCTCCCGCCGCGCCACCTCGGCCGCCAGCTCCCGATCGACCTCGGTGCCGTGCAGCTCCGGCCACAACCGCAGGCGGCGCGCGGTGCCGCCGTACTCGGGCCGCTCGTCCTCGTACTGCATCGGGTCTCCGTAGACGGCCACCTCGCATCCCACCGAGGCGCCGTAGAACAGCGCGCTGCCGAGCCGGTTGGAGGCCACCCTGCGGTGGCCGCGCAACTCGATCAGCTGCTTGCGCAGGAAGTCGCGGCCCTTCGCCTCCCAGCGGGAGCCGCGATCGCCATGACAGATGACCCGGAATCCCCTCGATCCATACGCTTGTCGAATGTCCGGATTTGCGTATTCCAACCAATAAAGGCAGATGGTGACCGGACCAGTCTCGACATTTCGTATCTCGTCGGCCAGCCTGGCGTGGTCGCCGCTGACGGAATACTTCTCCCACCCATGAAAGGGATACCAGATCGTGCCCTCGCGATCCGGCCGGACGCCCAGCTCCGGTTCGAGGTCAAGAAGGTAAATCCACGGAGCGCCGATCAGGTAGTGACCCCGCCGGCCCATCGACCATCCCCGGCGGCGTAGCACGTCCGACCAGACGAAACGGGGATAACCGGGACTGCACCAGTGGTCGTTGGGCGGAAATCCGTGGAGATAGTTCCATCCGTGCTGGAGGAAACCTTGAATGCGATTTGGCGTATCTTCAGAAAGGCCGCAGTATCTGCTGAGTATGCGGGAGTGCCCGTACCAGTGATTGGATTCGTCCATCATTCCCCCCGTACGGTTGCCGTGTCCCACCCGACATTCCCAGCACCCATCCGGGGTCACGCCTCGTTATACGCTTCCATTACCCAGGACGGGGCCTTGGTTTTTCATCGCGAACAATTGCGGCTACACTTCGTCATGGCTTGAGGACAGAGAGTGAGTGATCATGAGTCATCTCGATCGCCTGCGGGCCGTGTTCCGCATGGCGCTCAACCTGCCGCCCGACGCCGACGTCGACGACCTGCGATACCGGGCCATCCCGCAGTGGGACTCCCTGGCGCACATGGCGTTGGTCGCCGCGATGGAGGACGAGTTCTCCATCATGATCGACACCGACGAGATGATCGACATGAGCTCGTTCGCGCTGGCGGCCGAGCTGCTCGAGAAGCACGGCGTCGGTGCGGCCGCCCGCTGAGCCCCGCCCGGCGAGCGCCGGCCCGACGGAGCCCTGCTCGGCCACCGCCGCAGGGCCCACCGAGTGCTCCGTGACCGGCCCCGCGACAGGCTCGGCGGCACCCAGGATCGCCCTCGTCACCGGCTCGACGAGGGGCATCGGCCGAGCCGTCGCCTGCGCCCTGGCCACGGCTCACCACACGGTCGTGCTGCACGGCCGCGACGAGGAGCGCGCCGCGAAGGCCGCGGCCGAGGTCGCGGCCGAGACCGGCGGCGTGACCGACTTCGCCCACGGCGACGTCGCCGACGCCGGGCGGCTCGCCGACATGATGCGGCGGATCCACCAGCGCCACGGCCGCCTCGACACCCTCGTGGTCAACGCCGGCGTGCACGCCGCCGGCCTGCTCGGCCTCACCGGGCGCGAGACGGTCAGCCACCTGTTCGAGGTCAACGCCGCCGGCGCGGTGCACACGCTGCAGTCGGCGCTGAAGCTGCTGCGCAGGGGCCAGGCCCCCGCGGTGGTGCTGGTCTCCTCGGTGATGGGCCGCGCGGGCGGTGCCGGTCAGGCGGTCTACTCCGCGAGCAAGGCCGCGGTGCTCGGCCTCACCCTGGCCGCGGCCAAGGAGCTCGGCCCCGCCGGGGTCAGGGTCAACGCCGTGACGCCCGGCTACATCGAGACCGACCTGCTCGCCACGCTCGACGACGAAGGGCGGGCCGGGGTCGTCGCGGCCACCCCGCTCGGCCGTCTCGGCAGTCCCGGCGACGTCGCCGGCGCCGTGGCGTTCCTGGTCTCGCCGGCCGCCGCGTTCATCACCGGTCAGGTGCTCGGCGTGGACGGCGGGCTGGTGCCATGATGTTCCCCCACCCGCGCGCCCGGCTCATCGCCGCGGGAGACGCGAAGGGCCTGGAGGGCGACGACCTGGCCCGCTACGTCAAGCGCTCGGCGGAAAACCTCGACGGGCTGCGGCCGGGGCCGCTGTTCTGCGCCATGCGCAACACCCTGGCTTCGGTGTTCTGCTATCTCGGGGCCTGGCACTCCGGCCGGCCGATCGCGCTGCTCGACCCCGACCTGCCCACGGCCACGCTGGCCGACCTGGCCGACCGGTTCAGGCCGGCCGCGCTGCTCGGCTTCACCAACCCGCTCGACGGGCCGCCGCCACCGCGCGGCGACCTGCCCGACCCTCATCCCGACCTGGGCCTGCTCCTGGCCACCTCGGGCTCGACCGGCAACCCCAGGCTCGTCCGGCTGTCCCGTCAGGCGGTCCTGGCCAACGCCGCCGCCATCGCCTCGACGCTGTCCATCGGGCCCGAGGTGATCTCGCCCACGAGCCTGCCGCTGCACTACAGCTACGGGCTGTCGGTGCTCAACAGCCACCTCATCGCCGGCGCGACCGTGGTGCTGACGGAGGCGGGGCTGCTGGAGCGCTCGTTCTGGGCCGACTTCTCCGCCCACGGCTGCACGTCGCTGGCGGCGGTCCCCTACCAGTACACGATGATGCGCCGCATGCGCTTCGACCGCGAGCGCTATCCCGCCCTCACCACGCTCACCCAGGCCGGCGGGCGGCTCGCGCCCGAGCTGATCAGGGAGTTCGCCGGGCAGGTCGACCGCTTCTACGTGATGTACGGCCAGACCGAGGCCACCGCCCGCATGGCCGTGCTGCCGCCCGAGCGGCTGGCCGACAAGCTCGGCTCGGCCGGGCTGGCGCTGCCCGGCGGGCGGCTGGAGGCCGACGACGACGGCGAGATCCTCTACCACGGGCCCAACGTCATGATGGGCTACGCCGACACCGCCGACGACCTGTCCAGGGGCGACGACCTGGGCGGGGTGCTGCGCACGGGCGACCTGGGGCGGGTCGACCCCGACGGGTTCCTGCACATCACCGGGCGGCTCAAGCGGATGGCCAAGATCTTCGGCATCCGGGTCAACCTCGACGACGTCGAGCGCATGCTGCGCGGCTCCGGTCCGGTGGCGGTCACCGCCGGCGACGACCGGGTGACCATCTGGACCGAGACGCTCGACCCGCCCGCGCGCGTGCTCATGGCCCGGCGGCTGGCCGCCGAGCTGCGGCTGCACTGGAGCGGGTTCGAGGTCAACCACATCGACCGGCTGCCGCTGCTGGCGTCCGGCAAGATCGACTACCGCACCCTGGAGTCACTCACGTGAGCGGGCGTCCCGCGCGATGAGCGTGTTCACCCTGGCCGGCCCCGAGCGGGACGCCGCGCTGCTGCCCCGGCTGGCGGCGCTGACCGAGCGGCACCGCGAGGCGTGCCCGCCCTACCGCCGCATCCTCGACGCGATCGGCTCCGCGCCTCCCTACGAGCGGGTGGCCGACCTGCCGTGGCTGCCGGTGCGGCTGTTCAAGACCCACGAGCTGCGCAGCGTGCCGGAGGACCAGGTCTTCCGGGTGCTGACCTCCAGCGGCACCACCGGCCAGCGGCCGAGCCGGATCTACCTCGACCAGGAGGCCGCCGCCGCGCAGACCCGCATGCTGGCCGCCACCGTGCGGGCGGTGCTGGGTGAGCGGCGGCTGCCGATGCTGATCGTCGACAGCCGTTCCGTGGTGCGCGACCCCACGCTGAGCGCCCGCGGCGCCGGCGTGCTCGGCATGATGAACTTCGGCCGGGACCACACGTTCGTGCTCGGCGAGCAGGGGCTCGTGGACGCGGAGGCGGTCACGTCCTTCCTGCGGCGTCACGGCGGCGCGCCGTTCCTGATCTTCGGCTTCACCTACATGGTCTGGCTCCACCTGCTCGGCCTGGGCGGCGACCTGTCGCAGGCGGTGCTCATCCACTCGGGCGGCTGGAAGCGGCTGGCCGAGCAGGCGGTCGGCAACGCCGAGTTCCGGCGGCGGCTGGCGGCCGAGTGCGGCCTGACCCGGGTGCACAACTTCTACGGCATGGTCGAGCAGATCGGCACCGTCTTCCTCGAAGGCCCCGACGGCGACGGGCTCTACTGCCCCGACTTCGCCGACGTGGTCATCCGCGACCCCGAGACCTGGCAGGAGGCGGCCGACGGGGTGCCGGGGCTGATCGAGGTGGTCAGCACGCTGCCCACGTCCTATCCGGGTCACGTGCTGCTGACCGAGGACATGGGCGTGGTGCGCGGCGTCGACGACGGCAGCTGGCCCGGCAAACGCTTCGAGGTACTCGGCCGGCTGCCGCGGGCCGAGGCGCGCGGTTGCAGCGACACCTTCGGGCAGGGCTGATGCCGGACAACAGCACCACCATCGACGTCCCCGCCGTGGACGTCAGGTTCCCGGCCGCCGGCACCGTGCCGGTCCAGGGGCTGCTCACCGGGCTCGACGGCACCCTGCGGGTGGGTGACGAGCGGATCAGGGAGTTCCTCGCGGCCTTCGGCCGGCGGCTGCTGCGGCCCGCGCTGGCGCGCCGCCATCCCGAGCTGGGCTCGCTGGGCTTCTTCCTGCGGCCGAGCGAGCTGGCCCGCACCATCGACGGTCTGGGCGGTCAGCACGTACGCGTCCCGCGCGGCCTCGTCTTCCACGTCCCGCCCGCGAACGTCGACACGGTCTTCGTCTACTCCTGGGCCCTGTCGGCGCTGATGGGCAACCGCAACGTCGTGCGCCTGTCCCCCCGTTCCGGCGCGGTCGCCGAGACGATCCTGGAGACGCTGCACGAGGCGCTGGCCGACGCCGACCCCGCCGTCGCGGCCACGCAGCGCGTCGTCTCCTACGACCGCTCCGACGCCGTCACGGCCGCGCTGTCGGCCGCCTGCGACCTGCGGGTGGTTTGGGGCGGCGACCACACGGTGAGGGAGCTGCGCCGCCACGCCCTCGCCCCCCACGCCCGCGACCTGACCTTCCCCGACCGCTCCTCCTTCGCCGTCATCCGGGCGGCGGCGTGGCTGTGCGCGCCCAGGGCCGCTCGCGTGACGGTCGCCGAGGGGTTCGTCAACGACACCTACTGGTTCGACCAGGCCGCCTGCTCCTCGCCCAGGACCGTGTTCTGGGTGGGCGCGCCGGGCGACTGCGACGCGGCGCGGGCCGACTTCACCGACCACGTCTCGCGGGTGGTGACCGTACGCGGGTGGGGCGTCGACGCGGCCATGGCCGTGGAGAAGCGGGTCTCCACCTACGGGCTGGCCGCCGACGGGCTGGCCGAGGGTGTGGAGTTCCGGGGCAACGCGCTGGCCTGCGTCTGCCTGTCGGCCGCCGCCGCGGCGCCGCGCCGGTGGCTGGGGGCGGGCACGTTCGCGTACGCCAGGCTGGAGTCCCTGGGCGAGCTGGCGTCGCTGGTCGAACGGCGCGACCAGACGATGACCCACTTCGGCTTCGGCCAGGCCGAGCTGGAGGAGCTGGCCATGGGGCTGGCCGGGCGCGGCGTCGACCGCATGGTGCCGGTGGGCAGCGCGCTCAGCTTCCACCGGGTGTGGGACGGCGTCGACCTGCCGGCCGAGTTCACGCGTCTGGTGACCGTGATCAGATGACGCCGGTTCCACCCCGGCGTCCGCTCGTCCGCCTCGCTCGCGGACGCGCCCTCCACCCGGGGTGGCCGCCGGCTTTCGTCCGTTTCCTGGGGCGCGGCCTCTTCACGAGATGGACACCGGGCGCTTTCGCGCGTTTCCCGGGTCGGGGACGGGCTGGTCTGGTGCGCTTTCGCGGGCTTCGGTCGGGGTGGATTCCGGCCGTCCTCGTGGGCTGCGGGGCCCTGGCCGTGTTCCTGTGGTGCGGGGTCTCCGCTCGCGACCTGGCGTTCTTCGCCGCCTACCTCGGGGCCGGGGTGCTGATTCCCGGCACGCTGCTGTGGCGGGCGTTGACCGGGGGCGGCCGGTCCCTGGCCGAGGAGCTGGCGGCGGGGCTGGCGCTGGGCTACGCGGTGGAGGTGCTGGCCTACATCCCGGCGAGGGCCGTGGGGGCGCCGCTGCTCGTCCTGGCCGCGCCGGTCGCCGTCCTGTGCGCGTTCACCTGTGTGCCCCGGCTGCGACGGCACTGGTGGACCCGCCACGCCACCGGACGCCACTCCTCCGGTGCCTTCCCATCCGGACGGCACCCATCCGGACCGCCTGCGTCCGGGCCGCACTCGTCCGAGCCGCCTGCGTCTGGGCGGCACTCGTCCGAGCGGGTCGGCAGGCGGCGGCAGGCGGCCGGGGCGGTGGCTGGGAGGCGGCGTGGGCAGGGGGGTGGTCCAGGGGTCCGGGAGCGGGTGCCGGGGTGGTGCGCGTGGGTGCTGGCGGGGATCGTGGCCTACCTGGTCGGGTGGAGTGCGTTGTTCCTGTACCGGGTTCCGGTGCCGGCCGCGTACGTGGACATGCCTTATCACCTGGCCCTGGTCGGTGAGGCCAAGCACCACTTCCCGCTCACCGTGCCGTCCGTGCTGGGCGAGAAGCTGTCCTATCACTGGTTCGTCTACGCCGAGATGGCCGCCACCAGCTGGGTCACCGGGATCGAGCCGCTGACGCTGGTCTACCGGCTGTCCACGTTGCCGATGGCCGCCGCGACGGTCGTGCTGGTGGCGGCGATCGGGCGGCGGCTGGGCGGCCGGTGGTCGGCCGGGGTGGCGGCGGCCGGGGTGGCGTACTTCGTGTTCGGGCCCGAGCTCTTCCTGTTCGGGCCCGAGCAACTGGAGGACGTGAGCTTCCCGACGCGCTCGATGTTCACCGTCTGGGCCAGCCCGACGCAGACGTTCGGTGCGCTGCTGTTCGCGCCCGTGGTGCTGCTGCTGGTCGGCGAGTTCGGCCGGCGGTGGGCGGCGCTGGCGGTGCTGCTGCCCGTTCTGGCCGGGGCCAAGGCCACCTACCTGCCGATGTTGCTGGCGGCCCTGCTGCTCGTCCTGGCGGTGCGCGCGCTGCCCGTACGCGCGGGCGACCGCAGGGGCGCCGGGCGTACGGCGGGCGGGGTCGGGTGGAAGGTGGTGGGGCGGTGGTGGCGGGGGCCGTGGGCGGGGGCGGCCGTGTGGGCGGTTGTGTGTCTGCTGTTCGCTCAGGCCGTGCTGTTCGGGCAGGGGGCGCAGGGGACGGTGGTGGCGCCGTTCGCGACCATGCGCGGGCTGTGGGCGCGGGTTGCGGGGCTGTCCGATCCGGCGGCGGTGCCGGTCTGGGCGGCGGCGGTGCTGACAGGGGTGCAGCTGTTCTGCCTGGCGTGCGTGTGGGGCGGGGTGGCGGGGCTGGGGCGGCGTGTGCTGGAGCCGGCCGTGCTGCTGGTGGCCGGCGTCGGGCTGGCCGGGATCGGCGCGAGCGTTCTGCTCGGGCATCCGGCGGACTCGCAGCTGTACTTCCTGGAGGCGGCGCGGCCCTACCTGTCGATCGCCGCCGTGTGCGGGGTGCTGGCGGCGTCGCGCCTGCCGTGGGCCCGGCTCGCCGGCCTGGTGGGGGCGGGAGCGGCGGCCGCGCTGGTGGCGAGCCTGCTGAGCACACTGGTGCCGGACCCGACGGGCTTTCCTGGAGGAAGGCTGGGGCTGGTCGTGGCGCCGTACGCGGTGCTGGCGGTGGCGGCGGTGCTGGTGTGGCGGCGCGGGCACGTGCTGGCGGTGGTCGCGGTGCTGGCGGGGTACGCCGTGCCGACCTCCGTACGGGAGGTGGCCGGGCACGTGCTCCCGGACGGTGAGCGGCGCGAGCGGCTCGTCCCGCCGGGGGCGCGGGCGGCGGGGCGGTGGCTGCGGGCCCACTCCGCGCCCGGCGACGTGGTGGCCACCGATCTGCACTGCCTGCACGACGGGTGGCAGGTGTGCGACAGCAGGCACTTCTGGGTGTCGGGGTTCAGCGAGCGACGGATGCTGGTCGAGGGCTGGGCGTACGCCGAGAGCACGCTGGCACGGGCCGGGCTGTTCGCGGGCTCCTACCTCGCGGTGCCGTTCGCGGACCAGAAACGGCTGGCGGCGAACGACGTGGTCTTCCGCGCGCCCACCGCGGAGAACGTCCGGCGGCTCGCCGACGAATACGGCGTCACGTGGCTTTTCACCGGGATGAATCCGCGACTGGAGGAATTCGCCCGATTGCGGTTTCGCAACGCGACCACGTCCATCTATCGAATCCCCTGAGGAAGTAAAAAGATCCTCTCGTTCGCGGAATGGGGAAGGGAAACCACCCGCGCCCCGCCGGACGCCCCAGGACCATACCCGTGGATCGAAGGGCCACGGGAGATCAGGGGAGTCTATGGACACGCGTGCCATCGTGGAGCCGAGCCCCGGCATTCTCGACCCGGCGGCCCGGGTGGCGAGCGTCGACATCGTCATCCCCGTGCTCAACGAGGAACGCGCCCTGCCCGGCTGCGTCCGTACGCTGACCCGCTACCTCGACGGCGGCTTCCCGCTGCCGTGGCGCGTCACGATCGTGGACAACGGCAGCACCGACGCCACCTGGCCGCTGGCCAGGGCCCTGGCGGCTGAGCTGGAGAACGTGCACGCGCGCCACCTGGACGTCAGGGGCCGGGGCGCGGCGCTGCGGGCGGCCTGGCAGGACAGCCCGGCCGACGTCGTGGCGTACATGGACGTCGATCTGTCCACCGGTCTCGGCGCCCTGTTCCCGCTGGTCGCCTCGGTGGCCAGCGGGCACTCCGAGCTCGCCGTCGGCACCCGGTTGGCGCACGGCGCGCGCATCCGCCGCTCGCTGCGCCGCGAGGTGGTCTCACGGGGCTACAACGCGCTGCTCAGGTACGGCTTCGGGGTGCGGTTCAGCGACGCCCAGTGCGGTTTCAAGGCGGTCAGGGCCGACGTGGCCAGGCCGCTGATGGGCAAGGTCGAGGACGACTCCTGGTTCTTCGACACCGAGCTGCTCCTGCTGGCCGAGCACAACGGGCTGCGGGTGCACGAGGTGCCGGTGGACTGGATCGAGGACGCCGACTCCCGCGTGCACGTGGTGCGGACGGCCGTGGACGACCTCAGGGGCCTGGCCAGGGTGGCCTGGTCGATGGCACTGGGGCGGGCGGAGGTCGCGGTGGCCAGGCCGGAGCCCGAGCCCGCGCATCCCGACGCGGTGACGCTCGGGCCGCGGGCGGCGACGGTGGCGGCGGTGGCGAGATTCACCTCGTTCGCCGCCATCGGCACGTTCTCCGTCATTCTCTATGCGCTGACTTATCTGCTCCTGCGCGAATCCTGGACGCCGGCCGCGGCGCATCTCTGCGCGCTCGTCCTGGCCGGAATCGTCAACGTCGAAGCCAATCGCCGGTGGACCTTCGGGCCGCGCGCCGCGCCCCGGTTCAGCGCGCTGGCGTTCTTCTCCACGGCCACGTACGGCCTTTTCACGCTGCTCCGCCTCTCCCGTACAAGGAAATGATGGATGGAAACCTCTGAGATCCGCCGCCTGATCGCGCTGGAGGACGGCCACTGGTGGTATCGGGAGCGCCGCGCCGTCCTGCGAAGGGAACTCCGCAGACTGGCCCGGCTGGGCCGTCCTGGGCGGGCGCTGGACATCGGCGCGGCGGGCGGCGGGAACACCAGGGTGCTGGTGGAGGCGGGCTGGGACGCGACGGCGACGGACAGTTGCCAGGCGGCGGTGGAGACGGCCAGGCGGCGCGGCCTCAAGGCGGTCCTGGCGGACGCGCGGGCGCTGCCGTTCGAAGGCGAAAGCGTGGATCTGGTGACGGCGTTCGACGTGCTGGAGCACATCCACGAGGACGACCTGGCCGCCGCGGAGATCGCCCGGGTGCTGGCGCCGGGCGGGCACGCGCTCATCGCGGTGCCGTGCGACATGGCGCTGTGGTCGGCCCACGACGACGCCGTCGGCCACGTGCGCCGCTACGGCCGCGACTCGCTCACGGTGGTCGTCGAGGGGGCGGGCCTCACCGTCGATCGGGTCTGGAGCTGGAACGTGCTGCTGCGCCCGCTCGTGGCCCGGCACCGCCGCCGCTCGACCAGCAGCGACCTGGGCCGGATGCCGCTGATCGTCAACGCCGGCCTGTCGGCGATCGTCCGCGCCGAGCGTTATCTGCCGGTCAAGTCGCTCAAGGGGGTCTCGCTCTTCCTGCGGGCACGGCGGGGCCGCTGAAGCTGTCGGCACCGCTGAAACTGTCGGCGCCGCTGAAGCCCGTCGGAGACGCTGAAGCCCGTCGGCACTACTGAAGCTGTCGGCACCGCTGAAGCCCGTCGGAGACGCTGGGGCCAGAACGAGACATCCGCCGTAACTCCGGCGGGTTCCGTTGGCTTTAGGCTGTCTGCTGTGGTGATTCATGCCCTCCTCGCGGCTTCCTTAGCCCTTACTTCCGTGCCCGCTGCAGCCCTTACTTCCGCGCCCGCCGCGGCCCCCGTCGACTGCCGCCGGGTCAAGTGCCTGGCGCTGACCTTCGACGACGGGCCGGGGGCCTCCACCCCCGCCCTGCTCAAGACGTTGTCCAAGGCGGGCGCGAAGGCCACGTTCTTCCTGGTCGGCAAGCGGGTGGAGGAGCGGCCGGAGATCGCGAGGCAGATCGTCGCGCGCGGGCACGCGATCGGCAACCACACCTACGCCCACTTCTCGCTGCCGGCCCACTCCGACAACGAGATCCTGGAAGCGATCAAGCTCAACCAGGAAGTCATCCAGAAGGCCACGGGCGTGCGGCCGAAGATGTTCCGCCCGCCGTTCGGTCACACCGACGAGCGCGTGCTCTGGGCGGCGTCACAGACCGAGCTGGCGGAGATCCTCTGGACGGGCACCACGCTCGACTGGAGCCTGCGTGACGCCAAGAAGATCAAGGCCACCGTGCTCAAGCTGGCCAAGCGCGACGGCGTGATCCTCATGCACGACACCGTCCCGCAGACGGTGAAGGCCATGCCGCAGATCCTCAAGGAGCTCAAGAAGCGCGGCTACCACCTCGTCACTGTGCCCACGCTGCTGCGCGGCAAGGGGCCGACGGCAGGAGAGAGCTACTTCTAACACTTCTCCCCCAGCTCAGGATGGGAACCATGGGGAGTGACACCCGGCGCGGGCCGTGGGCCGCGATGGCGACCTTCCTGGTCGTCCAGGCGGTGCTCGGCTGCTGGTGGGCGGCGCTCTACCCCGGCCTGTTCAGCCGCGACTCGGTCCTCTATCTCAGCCACACCCTGGTCGGGCCCTGGGTGAGCGATCACTCTGTGCTCTACGACGGGCTGGTGTGGCTGAGCTTCACCGGCACCGGTGACCTCGGGGCCGTGACTTTCGCGCAGACGACGGCCATGGCGGGGGCGCTGACGTACCTGGCCAGGTCACTCGTGCGCCTCGGCGCGCCGGGCGTGGCGACCACCGCCGTCGCCGTGCTCATGCCGCTGGCGCCGCCGGTGGGCGCGTTCACGGTGACGTTGTGGAAGGACGTGCCGTTCACGATCTGCGCCGTGCTGATCGCGGGCGCGTGCGCGCGCGTCGCCGCCAGGCGGGCCGTCACCGTGCCCGCGCTGATCTGGCTCTCGGTGCTGTTCGTGCTGCTCGGGCTCTTCCGCGCGAACGGCTTCCTCGTCGTGGCGGTGGCCGTGCCGGTGATGGCGCTGATCGTGCGCACCATGCGCGTGCGGCTGCTGCTGGCCGGCGCCTTCGCCGCCGCGATCCCGCTACTGCTGAACAACCTCGTCTTTCCCCAGTACGGGATCGCGTCGCCGTCGCGGACGTACGTCTACCACACCGCCTTCGGTGACATCGCGGTCGCCTACCGGGCGAATCCAGGACTGTTCACCCCCGCGGACATCTCGCTGCTCACCTCCGTGGCGCCGCTGGAACGCTGGTGGGAGGGAGGCGCCTGCGCCACCATCAACCCGCTGATCTGGCGTAAGGACTTCAGCTGGTGGCAGGCCGACATGCACGCCACCGAGCTGCTGGAGCTGTGGCGGCGGCTGCTGGTCACCGAGCCCGCCATGGTGGTGCGGACCCGGCTGTGCCGCGGCGCCATCGCCTGGCGGCCGGTGCAGGACGAGCTGACGACCGGCGGGATGACGTACCGGCTGTCGCGGCGGCCGAACGCCGACACCTACGTCGGGCCGCACGAGGTGACCGACTTCCCCGAGCGGTGGGTGTTCTCGCTGCGGCCGCTGTCGATGGAGCTGAACCGGGTGGCCGAGCCCTGGCTGGACGCCGCGCTGACTCCCGCGTGGGACTGGGTGTTGTGGCGGGGGGCGTCGTGGGCGTACCTGTCGTACCTGGCGGCGGGGCTGGCGGCGTGGGCGCTGCGCAGCCGGTACGTCCTCGTGGTGGCGGCGGCCGTGGCCGCGCAGCAGGTCGTGGTGCTGGCCAACATCTCGGCGCAGGACTTCAGGTACATGGCCGCGCCCATCCTGGTCGGGGTGCTGCTCGTGCCGCTGCTGGCGGCGAGCGTGATCCGGCTGCTGGTCCGGCTGCTGACCTGGCCGTTCCGGCGCCGCCGGCGGAGGCCGCCGGTGGCGCGGCCGCACACCGCCCCGCCCCTGGACGCGGAGCGGGTCTAGCGGAGGTCGTCGTCGCCGCCCAGAGAGGCGCGGCCGGGCAGGCGGACGACCGTGACGAAGAAGTCGTCGATCTGGCGGATCACGGCCATGAACCGGTCGAGGTCGACGGGCTTGCTCACGTACGCGTTCGCGAACAGCTCGTAGCTGCGCAGGATGTCCTCCTCGGCCGAGGACGTGGTCAGGACGACCACGGGGATCGAGCGCAGCGCCGGGTCGCCCTTGATCTGCTCCAGCACCTGGCGGCCGTCGTACTTCGGCAGGTTCAGGTCGAGCAGGATGAGGTCGGGGCGGGGCGCGCCCTCGTACGCGTTGCGCCGGTGGACGAAGTCGAGCGCCTCCAGGCCGTCCCTGACGACGTGCAGGTTGTTGCGGATCTTGTTGTCCTCGAACGCCTCGCGGGTGATGAGCTCGTCGCCCGGATCGTCCTCGACGAGCAGCACTTCGATGGGCTTCCCGGTCGTCATCAGCCGGCTTCCTCGCTCTCGGCGGGCCGGGGCGGCTGCCCGGACCCCCCGGCCTGGGCCTCGGCGGGCACCTCGGCCGATCCCGCTGCGGGCACCTCGGCGGGCACCTCGGCGGGCACCTCGGCGGGCACCTCGGCGGGCACCTCGGCGGGCAGGGTGAAGCGCAGGCAGGCGCCGCCTTTGTAGTCGGTGTCCAGCCAGATCCGGCCGCCGTGGTTCTCCACGATCTTCTTGCACATCGCCAGGCCGATGCCGGTGCCGCTGTAGGTCTCGCGGCTGTGCAGGCGCTGGAAGATGATGAAGATTTTGTCGGCGAACTCCGTCTCGACGCCGATGCCGTTGTCCGCGACCGAGAACTCCCAGCCGTCCTCGCCCGCGGGCGCGCAGTCGATCCTGATCACGGGCGCGCGGCCGGGGTCGCGGAACTTGATGGCGTTGCTGATCAGGTTCTGCCAGAGCAGGCGCAGCATCGTGGGGTCGCCGACGACGCTGGGCAGCTTTCCGGGGCGTTCGATGCTGGCGCCCGACTCCTCGATGGGCGCCGACAGGTCGTCGATGACCTTGTCCAGGGCCTCCTCCAGCTCCACGGGCTCGCGGTCGTCGTACATCCTGCCCACGCGCGAGAAGCTCAGCAGGTCGTTGATGAGGACCTGCATCCGGGTGGCTCCGTCGACCGCGAAGCGGATGTACTGGGTCCCGCGCTCGTCCAGCACCGAGCCGTAGCGCTTCTCCAGCAGCTGGCAGAAGGTGGCGACCTTGCGCAGCGGCTCCTGCAGGTCGTGCGAGGCCACGTACGCGAACTGCTCCAGCTCGGCGTTCGAGCGGCGCAGCTCACCCGCCTGCGCGTCGAGGTCGGCGGCCTGCTCGCGCAGCTGCACCTGCTGCCGGTGCGAGTCCGCCAGCGCGCGGACGATCTGCTCGCGCATCAGGTCCACGTCCTCGGCGACCTCGCGGATGTCGGCGGCGCCCCGCGCGGGGATCACGTGCTCGAAGTCGCCGGCCGCGATCTGGCGGCTGGCCTGGCGCAGGTCGTTGAGCGGGATGCCGACCGCCCGGCGCAGCAGGACGCCCATGGCGAGGGCCGCCAGCGGGAAGACCACGAGGATGGCCAGGAAGGCCCAGTTGCGGATCTGCTCGGCCCTGACCAGGTCGGCCTGGGACTGCGCGCGAGCCAGCGCCAGGCGGGCGTTCTGCCGTTCCAGCAGCACCCTGATCTCGTCGAAGACCCGCTTGCTCTCCTCCACCCTGGCGGCGGCGACGGCGCCGTCGGCGCGTCTGTCCTCCGTCATGGGCTCGGCGTACTCGCTGCGCCAGACGGCGGCGCGGTCGCGGACGGCGTTCAGCTGGGCGAGCAGGTCCGGCCGGTCGGAGAGGAGCGCGGCGACCTGCTCGTAGCTGAGCCGCTCGGCGGCCACTCCTTCGCCGTACGGCTCCAGGAACTCCTGGCGGCCGGTCAGCAGGAAGCCCCTGACGCCGGTCTCCTGGTCGATGAGGGCCTTCTGCAGTTTGGCGGCCTCGATGGCGGCCGGGGAGATCTTGCCGGTGAGCTGGTCGGACAGGCGGCTGGTGCGGTCGAGCATCAGACCGCCGACCACCGCGCAGACCACGATGAGGACGGTGATGACCGAGATCACCAGCACGAACCAGCCGTGCACGGTGAGCCGCCGCCAGCCGGAGTCCGGAGCCGCGCCCGCGCCTCCCGCGCCTGCTTCTGACGTGCCGGCGGGCGCGCGGGAGTCCGGCGTCGTCGTCACTTCGCTCATGACTCGTCTTTCCAGCGCAGGTGCACCACCGCCAGGTCGTCGGCGGAGGCATCGGGGGCGGTGACCGACTCGACGTCGGCCAGCAGCGCGTCGAGGAAGCCCTCACCGTCGAGGTGCGCGTGGCGCGAGGCCAGGTCGAGCAGGCCCTCCTCGCCCAGCCAGGTGAGCGGCTCGCCGGGCAGCCGGCGCTCGAAGAGCCCGTCGGTGTAAAGGGTGAGCCCGCCGCCCTTGGGCAGCTCCAGCACGTCCTGGTGCCAGTCGACCTCGATCGGCAGGCCCAGCGCCGGGCTGCGCCCAGGATCGGCCAGCGAGACGGTGTCGTCCTGGTGGAGCAGCATGCCGGGATGGCCGGCCCGCCAGATCCGGACCGTACGCTGGTCGGGGTCGAGCACGAGCGTGGTCATCGTGACGAAGATCTCCGACCCGGGCCGCTCGGCCTCCAGGATGCGTTCGAGCCTGCGCAGCAGGGCCGCGCCCGTCACGCCGCTGAGCACCAGCGCCCGCCAGGCGATGCGCAGGCAGACGCCCACCGCCGCCTCGTCGGGGCCGTGGCCGCACACGTCGCCGATCACGGCGTGCACGGACTTGTCGTCGGACTCCACCACGTCGAAGAAGTCGCCGCCGAGCGTGGCCGCGCCCCTGCTGGGACGGTAGCGGGAGGCCACCTCGATCGGCATGCTCTGCAGCAGTGGCTTGGGCAGCAGGCCGCGTTCGAGGCGCTCGTTCTCCTTGGCGCGCATGCGCTCGGCGTGCAGGGCCACCGCGGCCTGCTCGGCCTGCTTGCGCTGCATCGCGTAGCGCAGCGTCCGGCCCAGCCATTCGGCCTCGACCCGGCCTTTGACCAGGTAGTCCTGGGCGCCGGCGGTCACCGCCGCCAGCCCGGCCTGCTCCTCGGCCAGGCCCGTCAGCACCACCACGGCCGCGTCGCCGGCCTTCTCCATGACGGCCGACAGCGCGGAGAACTCGTGGGAGTCGGGCAGCCCGAGGTCGAGCAGCACGCACTGGGGGCGCAGCCGCACCAGCGCCTTGCGGGCCTCGTCCACCGAACGGGCCCACTCCAGGCGCACCTTCAGCCCGCTGTCCTCAAGCAGTTCCTCGACGATGAACGCATCCTGCGGATCGTCCTCGACGAGCAGCACCAGCGGCTGCCTGCCGTCTTCGCTCGCATGGGCCATGCGGGCCTGTCACCCCTTCCGGACCGCGCGCTTGAGCACCCCGATCCGTCGAGACCTCGGGCGTCCCAGTCGCCAACCACGGTCCACGTTGGCCCAGGGGTAGCCCCACTTCCCAGGAATCTCCCTTGTATGCGCGCCCCGCCCGGCCGATCTGCCTGACCGGGCGAAGACCTGCCTTTGGCGCCCCGATGGCCCGCACCCGGGCCTGGGTGGGCCGCACCCGGCGAACCGTGACTCACCTCCGGGACGAGGTCACTCCCACTCGATGGTGCCCGGCGGCTTGCTGGTCACGTCGAGCACCACCCGGTTGACCTCGCGCACCTCGTTGGTGATCCGGGTGGAGATCCGCGACAGCACGTCGTAGGGCACCCGCGCCCAGTCGGCGGTCATGGCGTCCTCGGACGTGACCGGCCGCAGCACCACGGGATGCCCGTACGTACGGCCGTCGCCCTGGACCCCCACGGACCGGACGTCGGCCAGCAGCACCACCGGGCACTGCCAGATCGACCGGTCGAGGCCGGCCCTGGAGAGCTCCTCGCGGGCGATGGCGTCGGCCTCGCGCAGCAGGGCCAGGCGGTCGCGGGTGACCTCGCCGACGATGCGGATGCCGAGGCCGGGACCGGGGAACGGCTGGCGCCAGACCATCGCGGCCGGCAGGCCGAGCTCTTCGCCGGCCCGCCTGACCTCGTCCTTGAACAGCGCCCGCAGCGGCTCGACCAGGGTGAACTGGAGGTCCTCCGGCAGGCCGCCGACGTTGTGATGGGACTTGATGTTGGCGGTGCCGGTGCCGCCGCCCGACTCGACCACGTCGGGGTAGAGGGTGCCCTGGACCAGGAAGTCGACCGGGCCGTCGGCCATGATGGCGCGCTGCTCGTCCTCGAAGACACGGATGAACTCGCGGCCGATGATCTTGCGCTTCTCCTCCGGGTCGGAGACGCCCTCCAGGGCCTTCAGGAAGCGCTCGGAGGCGTCGACGACGCGCAGCTTCACGCCCGTGGCGGCGACGAAGTCGCGTTCGACCTGCTCGGCCTCGCCCTTGCGCAGCAGGCCGTGGTCGACGAAGACGCAGGTCAGCCGGTCGCCGATGGCGCGCTGGACGATCGCGGCGGCCACCGCGGAGTCGACCCCGCCGGACAGGGCGCAGATCGCGCGGCCGTCGCCGACCTGGCGGCGCACGGCCTCGACGGAGTCTTCGACGATGTTGAGCATGGTCCACGACGGGCGGCAGCCGGCCGCCTCCAGGAAGTGCTTGAGCACCGCCTGCCCGTGCTCGGTGTGCAGCACCTCAGGATGGAACTGCACGCCGTAGAGGCCGCGCTCGACGCTCTCGAAGGCGGCGACCGGGGTCTGCCCGGTCGAGGCGGTCACCGCGAAGCCCTCGGGGGCCGCGGCCACGCTGTCGCCGTGGGACATCCAGACCGTCTGGCTCGCGGGCAGGCCGGCGAAGATGACGCCCTCGTCGAGCACCTCCATCGGGGTGCCGCCGTATTCGGCCAGGCCGGTACGGGCCACCTCGCCGCCCAGCGCCTGGGCCATGGCCTGGAAGCCGTAGCAGATGCCGAACGTGGGCACGCCCGTGGCGAACAGCCCGTGCGGCACCGGCGGCGCGCCCTCGGCGTAGACCGACGAAGGGCCGCCGGACAGGATGATCGCCTTCGGATTCTTGGCCATCATCTCCTCGACCGTCATGGTCGAGGGCACGATCTCCGAGTAGACGTGGCACTCGCGCACCCGCCTGGCGATGAGCTGCGCGTATTGAGCGCCGAAGTCGACCACCAGCACTGTGTCGAATTCAGACACCGTGAGAACCCCCCAAAGGCGAATGCGGTGACCACAGTGTATCGGCCCCGCGTCTTACACCTGGCCTGGCTCGGCTTACACCTGGCCTGGCTCGGGCCGACGTGCTAACACAGAACAATGGATCTTGTCTGGCCGGCGGCGGCATGGGCCCTGTGGGTCGCCACGCTGACCGCCGCCCTCAAGGTGTCCGCCCGGGGCGAGGACCGGCGGCGGGCGGCCGAGCAGGCACCGGTGCCCGCTCCCGTGGCCGAGCTCTTACGCGGGATGCGGCCCCAGGACGTGTTCCATTCGGCTCTGTACGAGCTGGCCGGGCGCGGCTGGGCGACGATCGAGGGCGATCGGCTGAGTCTCGACGAGCCCTTGGACGAGCCGCTGCGCCCGTACGAGAGATGGGCGACCGAACGGGTGCGGGCCCGGCTGGCGGGCGCGGCCGAGGCCCCCGTGATCGACCTGATCCCAGATGGGGCCGATCTGGAGGGTCACTTCCTGCCCCTCGTCCGGCGCGGCGCCATCGATCTGGGCCTGGCGCGGCGGCGCTGGCCGAGCGTGATCGTGCCGCTGCTGCTGGCGGCGGCGCTGGTCGTCCCCTGGTACGCCACCATCGCGGCGGCCGGATTGTCGTGGCCCGGGATGATCGCGACGATGGTGTCCCTGGTGGCGGGGATCGGGCTGCTCATGGGCGGGCGGGGGTTCCTGCTCACGGAACGCGGGCGGGAGGTCGCCAAGGCGGGCTCGGCCGGTCACCGGCAGGAGTGGATCTTCACGGGCAGCGGCTGGCGGGGCGGCCAGATCGAGCCCGCCGAGCTGCTGCCTCCCGTACAGGGGCGGCAGGAGGTGACCGGGTACGTGGTCAAGCGGTGGGTGGACGCCGACGACCACTACATCGCCCTGCACGACGGCAGCTCGCCGAAGGCCACGGCGTTCCACGTGGAACAGGGGCTGTATGAGGACGTGCTGCCGGGCGACTCCGTCCGGCTGCTGGTCAAGGCGCGCAAGGGGACCGTCGTCCGGGTGCTGGCCCACGACCGCCACCGGTGAGGGGGTAAACGTGCGGCCGGGCGGGCCGCCTCACGTGCGGCCGGATGCCCCCTGGGGCCGGGCAGGCCGCCGCGTCGTGTGCGGCCCGACACTCACCTGGGGTCGGGGAGGTGGCCGGTGAGCAGGGTCTCGGTCTGCAGGCGCAGGCGGGCGGCGTACTTCTCGTCCGTCAGCAGCAGGAACCGTTCCTCGCGGATGCCCGTCACGACCAGGTCGGCCACCGCGGCCGGGTCAAGGCCGCGGCCGGCCGCCCGGCCGATCCGCTCCCGTACCTCCACCTCGTCCGGTGTCGGCGTGGTGACCAGGCCGGGCGGCCGGTTCCGGGCGGACTCGCCGATGCGGGTGTCGACCGCTCCCGGGCACAACGCGCTCACCCGCAGCTTGGCGCCGGTGGCCGCCAGGTCCTGGGCGAGCGCCAGCGAGGCGGCCAGGGCGGCGAACTTGCTCACCGAATAACCGCCCGCCCCCGGCGAGGCGAACAGCCCGGCCACCGAGACGGTGTTGACGACGTGCCCCTCGGTGTCCTGCTCGATCATGCGCGGCACGAACGCCTGGACGCCGTGCAGCACGCCCCACAGGTTCACGCCGAGCAGCCAGTCGAGGTCCTTGTCCGCGCGCGTCCACAGGTGGCCGCCCTGGAAGACGCCGGCGTTGTTGCACAGCACGTGTACGGCGCCCAGCTCCCCGAAACACCGGTCGGCCAGGTGCCGGACGGCCCAGGCGTCGGACACGTCGGCGATCTGCGTCAGCACCTCGACGTCCGCCGCCATCGCGGCCGTCTCGGCGAGCCCGCCGTGGTCCACGTCGGCGAGCATCAGCGTCATTCCCTCGGCCGCGAACCGGAGGGCCAGCGCCCGTCCGATGCCGCCGGCCGCACCCGTCACCACCGCGACCTTGCCGGAGAGCTCGCGCACGGACAGACCTCCTCGTGACCGGACGGCGCTGCCCCCGATCAGTGCGAGTGACGCTACAGGATGGCGTCGATCAGGCCCAGGGGCGGCGAGCCGAGATCGAACAGCGCCTTGTGGAAGCGCTGCAGGCTGAACCCGGCGCCCCACTCCGCCTTCGCCCGCTCCCGCAGGTCCATGATCAGCAGCTTGCCCCAGGTGTAGCGCCCGTACGTCGGGTCGAACGAGGCCCGCCTGGCCTCGGACAGCGCCGCGGGACCGGCGAGGTGCGTGTCGGACTCGAACCGCCTGGCGCCGTCCTCGACCGTCATCTGACCGGTGTGCACGCCGATCGCGCAGGCCAGCCGGGTGACGCGGATGAGCGCCTCCACCCACACGCCGATCTCGAAGCGCGGGTCGTCCGGCGCGAACCCCTCCTCGACGCACAACTCCTCGGCGTAGTGCGCCCAGCCCTCGACGAACGCCATCGACTGCAGCAGCCGGCGCACCTCGGACGGCGCCCGCCGCAGCGCTCTGGCGTGCGAGAAGTGCCCGGGGGCGACCTCGTGCACGTTGATCGCCGGCAGCGTGGTGCTGCTGAAGACCTCCAGCCACTCGGCCTGGTCCTGCTCGGGCCAGGACGGCTCGGGCGGCGTGATGTAGTACCAGGACGGGCCCTCGGGCTCGCCGGGCGAGTTCCACGCCATCATGGCCATCGCCCAGCGGCGCGACTCGGGCGCCAGCCCGACCAGGCATTCGCCGTCGTGGTAGGGCACGAGGTCCTTCTCGCGGGTGAACGCGATGGCCTGCTCCGTGCCGATCCGCGCGGCCTCGATCACGCCGTCGGCGTCGGGGTGGTCCTTGACCAGCTCGCGTACGACGTCGAGCGGCGCCCTGCCGCCCTCCCCCAGCTTGGCACAGGACTCGGTGAGCAGCGCGGTCAGCCGGTCCCGCTCCGCGTCGGCGCGCTCGGCCAGCTTGCCGAGATCGACCGGCAGTCCCTCGCCGGTGCCCATCAGCCTGGCCAGCCCCTGACCGCCGAGCGCCGCGTCGGGGTCGCCCTCGGTGGTGGCCCGCTCGATGTGGGCGACGAGCCGGGCGTGCGCCTTGAGCGCGGCCTCGTCGTCGATGCCCGCCGCCAGCCCTCTCGCCGCCCCGATCAGGGACTTGGCGACGGGGGCGGGGATCTGGTCGAGGGAGGCGACCGCCTGGTCCACGGCCTCGGGCCAGAGCGCGAGGTGGGCCGCCTTGGCCGCGGCGCGGTCCGCGGCCGAGGCGTAGTCGCGGTCGTAGCCGGCCAGGTCGAGGTTGGACAGGTGGATCAGCGGGTTCTTGCGGTGCAGCTCCAGCTCGGCGTACTGGGTGCGCAGGCTCTCCTCGAACACGCTCAGGTGCCGGGCGTCGTGCTCGTCCTGCGGCGCGGGCCCCTCGCCGAGCCGCGCCAGCCCGGTGCGCACGCCCTCGGGCGACAGGTCCTGGATCTGGCCGTCGTACTCGTGCCTGCCGCCGCCCTCGCGCGCCTCGGCCACGATCAGGTCGGCGACGGCACGCAGCCTGGCGTCAAGTTCTGTCATGCCGCCGACGCTAGCGCACGCCGCCTTCACCCTTAAGTACTGAGATTTCGCGTTTTAGCGCGAATAAAGGGCGTGCGCGGCTTCCTTCATGGTGTAAGGATCTTGACCATGGCGCTGCGGATCACGACGCTCGGAGAACGCCCCCAGTTCGCGTCGTCGTTGTGGGACATGGACCACACGTGGCACGAGTTCGTGCTGAACGATCCGTTCGCGGACCTGTTCTACGGCTTCGTCACGACGGTCTACCAGGACCACGTGCTGGTGGCCGACGACTCCGCCGAGCCCGGCCGGCTGGTGGCGCGGGCCTGCATGATGCCGTACGTGGCCGGCGCGGACGCGCTGCCCGACGACGGCTGGGACGGCGTGATCCGCTCCGGCTGGCGGGCCCGCGAGCGCGGCCTGCGCCCCGACGCCGTCTCCGCCCTGGAGATCACCGTACGCCGCGACCTGCTGGGCCACGGCCTGTCCGCCCTCATGGTGGCCGCGATGCGCGAGCACGCCGCCCGCCTGGGCCACCACGAGCTGGTCGCCCCGGTACGCCCCAACCGCAAGCACCTCGAACCGCACACCCCCATGGCCGAGTACGCCTTCAGGACCCGCCCCGACGGCCTGCCCCACGACCCCTGGTTGCGCGTGCACGTGCGGGCCGGCGGGCGGATCGTCAAGGTGGCGCCCAGGTCGATGGTGGTGCCGGGCACGCTGGCGGAGTGGCGCGGCTGGACGGGCCTGCCGTTCGACCGCCCTGGGCCGGTCGAGGTGCCGGGCGCGCTCACCCCCGTCCACTGCGACCCGGAGCACGACCACGCCGTCTACGTGGAGCCGAACGTCTGGGTCACCCATCCCCTGGACTGACCTCTGCCTGAGACGGCCTCACACCTCCGTACGTTCGCCGGGCGCGAGCAGCCGCAGCCCGTCCCCGAACGACGCGAACGCCTTCATCACGCTCTCCCTGCCCTGCGTGAAGTGCGCCCAGTGCTCGAAGTGCAGCGGCACGACGTGGCGGGCACCCAGGATGCGCGCGGCGGCCACCCCGTCCTCGCTGGTCAGCGTCAGGTAGCCGGCCACGAGGGGCGTCCTGGCCCCGCCCATGAACAGCAGCGCCACGTCCACCTGACCGACGCGCTCCGCCACCGCCCGTACGACGTCGAGCGAGGCGTTGTCGCCGCTCACGTAGACGGTCGGCAGCCCTTCGCCGGACAGCACGAACCCGGTCACCTCCCCCACCAGGTGCTCGGTCCCGTCGGGCCCGTGCTGCGCCGGCACGCCGGTCACCCGTACGGGGCCGACGTCCACGGACGTCCAGTTGGGCAGGGTCCGTACCGGCTCGCCGACGCGGGCGGCGGCCGAGCCGGTCGACAGGACCAGCGGCACGGTGGACAGATAGGCCCGCCCGGCCCGGTCGAGATTGTCCGGATGCTGGTCGTGCGAGAGCAGCACCGCGTCCACCGGCCCCGCCTCGTCCGCCTCGAACGCGGGCCCCTGAGTCTTCGTGAGCGCGCGATCGCCGATCGGGTGCTCTCCCGGCCCGTCGAACGTGGGGTCGGTCAGCAGCCGCACCCCGCCGAGCTCCAGCACGGCCGTGGGGCCTCCGGCGTAACGAATCTCCATCATGCCTCCGTCTTCGATCTCAGTCCGTTGACGACCCGCCACGTGGACCGGTGGCAGAGCGCGCGGAAGTCGGCCTCGTCCATGCCGATGCGGCCGCTCAGATACTGCTGCACCAGCCCCTGAGTCGCCGAGGTGACCGTCATCGCGACCTCCAGCGGGTCGTCCGCGCGCAGGAAGCCCGTCCGCATGCCCTCTTCCACCAGCGCCGTGACGACGCTGAACGGCGGCCCCTGCCCGTCACGGAAGTCCTCGGGGAAGCGCCGCGCCCCCTCCCAGGCGTCCAGGATCAGGAACCGGTACAGGTGCGGGTCGCCGAGCGCGAAGTCGAGGAAGCCGTCGAGCGCCGCCGACATCCGCTCCTCCAGCCCGCCGGTGGGCGGCGCGTGCCGGAGCCACCGTTCGGCCAGGGCGCGGGCGCCGCGGTCGGCGACGGCGCGCAACAGCGCCTCTCTGCTGGGGTAGTGCCGGTAGATGGCCATGGCGGTGACGCCCACGGCCTGCCCGACGCGCCGCATGCTGACCGCGTCGGCCCCTTCGTCGCGCAGGATGCGCTCGGCCACGGCGACGATGCGCGCGGCCGTCCCCTGTTCGTTCACGTTTACAGCGTAGACAGCCGCTCCGGCGGGACTCACTTCAGCCTGAGCCTGCGCATCGCCTTGAGCGCGCCCGCCAGCGTGCCGGCCCACCGCTCGTACGTGATCCCGCCCGGCGGCTCGAACCCCAGCCAGCCCGCCTGGGAGGCCACGGCCTGGACCTCGGTGTAGCGCAGCAGCCCTTCCGCGCCGTGCCTGCGCCCGAGCCCCGACGCCTTCATCCCGCCCATGGGGACGTCGTAGGAGGCGTAGGCGGAGGCGTACCCCTCGTTGACGTTGACCGTGCCGGCCTTGATCCGGGCGGCCAGGCGGCGGGCGCGCGGCAGGTCGGAGCTCCAGATGGACGCGTTCAGCCCGTACGCGGTGTCGTTGGCCAGCTCGACCGCCTGGTCGTCGGTGGCGAACGGGTAGAGCGCCACCACGGGGCCGAACGTCTCGCCGCGACACAGCTCCATGCCGTCGTGCACGCCGGTGAGCACGGTCGGCTCGTAGAACAGCGGGCCGAGGTCGGGTCTGGGCCGGCCGCCGGTCAGCACCTTCGCGCCCTTGGCCACGGCGTCGTCCACGTGCGCGGCGACCGTGTCGAGCTGGCGGCGCGAGGTGAGCGAGCCCATCTGCACCGACCAGTCGTGGCCGGCGCCCAGCTTGAGCGCCCCGGCCTGGGCGGCGAAGCGTTCGGCGAACGCGTCGAAGACGGACTCGTGCACGTAGAGGCGTTCGATCGACAGGCAGAGCTGGCCGGCGTTGGTGAAGCAGGCGCGCAGGGCGCCCTGGACGGCCACGTCGAGGGCGGCGTCGTCCAGCACCACCATCGGGTTCTTGCCGCCGAGCTCCAGCGAGCAGCCGATGAGCCGCTTGGCCGCCTCCTCGGCGATCTTCCTGCCGCCCCGGGTGGAGCCGGTGAAGCCCACGTAGTCGGCGTGGTCGAGCAGCGCGTCGCCGATCTCGGCCGGCTCGCCGAGCACGACCTGCCAGACCTCGCGCGGCAGGCCCAGCTCGGCCAGCAGGTCGATCGTCCACAGGGTGGACAGGGCGGTCTGGGTGTCCGGCTTGTGCACGATCGCGTTGCCGGCCAGCAGCGCGGGCAGCGCGTCGGTGACGCCCAGCGCGAGCGGGTAGTTCCACGGGGTGATCAGCGCGACGACGCCCTTGGGCCGGCGCAGCTCCGTCACGCGGGTGGCCACCGGGAAGACGCCCTTGCGGGCGCGCGGGGCGAGCAGGCGCGGCGCGCGGCGGGCGTAGTAGAGGCTGCAGCCCGCGACGTCGAGCACCTCCTCGAAGGCGTGCTTGCGGGCCTTGCCGGTCTCGTTCTGGACGATGTCCAGGATCTCGTCCCTGCGGTCGAGGATCGCGTCGTGCAGGAGCAGAAACGGTTTCGCCCGTTCCGCGGCCGATCTGCCGGCCCAGTCGAGCTGGGCGGCCCTGGCCCGTCCGTACGCCGCCCGTACGTCTTCGGCATCCGAAATGGGCAGCTCAGCGAGGGTTTCGCCGGTAAAGGGGGCGATGATGGGCCTTGTCCTACCGCTGGACGTCACCTTCATGACAGAAGGATATTCGGCGGCCCTACCCACGGGTAGTTTTTGCGGAAGCCCGCGCGGGGGCCAGAATCCCTACATGGCATCCTTCGCTCCGCTCCGATCCGGAGATCCACAGCGGCTCGGGGGCATGGAGCTTCTCGGCCGGCTCGGCGAGGGCGGTCAAGGCGTCGTCTACCTCGCCAAAGATCATTCTGGCACCAACGTGGCGGTCAAGTGGCTGCGGCCCGACCTGTCCGGTGATCAGGTGAGCGTGGAGAGGTTCCTGCGCGAGGTCCAGGTGGCCCAGCAGGTGGCGCCGTTCTGCACCGCCGCCGTGCTGGGCACCGGGGTGGAGCAGGACCGGCCGTACATCGTCAGCGAGTTCATCGAGGGCCCCTCCTTACATCGGGTGGTGCAGGAGGAGGGGCCGCGCACCGGCTCCGTGCTGCACCGGCTGGCCATCGGCACGGCCACCGCCCTGGCGGCCATCCACCAGGCCGGCATCGTGCACCGCGACTTCAAGCCGGCCAACGTGATCATCGGCACCGACGGGCCGCGGGTGATCGACTTCGGCATCGCGCGGGCGCTCAACGCCACCGCCACGATCAGCGGCATAGTCGTGGGCACGCCGTCGTACATGCCGCCCGAGCAGATCATGGGACACACCGTCGGGCCGGCCGCCGACATGTTCTCGTGGGGCAGCGCCATGGTCTTCGCCGCCTCAGGGCGGGCGCCGTTCGGCAGCGACACGATGCCCGCGGTGATCAACCGGGTGCTCAACCAGCAGCCCGACCTGGGCGCGCTGGAGGAGGGCCCGCTGCGTGACGTCGTGGTCGCCTGCCTGGCCAAGGACCCGGCGCAGCGGCCCACGGCCGAGCAGGTCATCATGCGGCTGCTGCACCAGCCGGCGGCCAACAACGGCATGCTGGCCCAAGGTGCGGCGGAGGCCCACTTCCCGCCCTCAGGCGGCCCCCAGGGACCACCCTCGAACGGGCCGCACAGCCATCAGGGCCCGCCGTCCGGCGGCCCCCACAGTCACCAGGGCCCGCTGTCCAGCGGACCGCAGGGGGCGCCGCACAGCCAGGGGATGCCGTCCGGCGCCTCGTACGGCCATCAGGGTCCGCCCTCAGGATCCCCGTACGGACCTCCGTCCGGGCCCCCGTCCGGCCCCTCGTACGGACCTCCCTCCAGCGTTCCCTACGGCCCTCCCTCGCCGACGGTCTCCGGCCGCTACCCCCAGTCCGGCCACGTGCCGCCGTACGGCGGGCAGCAGGGCGGCTACCCGCAGCCGCCGCGCAAGAGCAAGGCCCCGCTGGTCGCCGGCATCACGGTGGCCGTCGCGCTGCTGCTGCTCGCCGGCGTGGTCGTGGTCATCCAGATGGACAAGGCCTCGCTGGCCGGTCCCACCCCGTCGCCCTCCCCGTCCAGGACGAGGAGCACGACGCGGGCGCCGAGCCCCACGGCCACGCAGGTGGGAGTGCCGCGCACCGGCACGAAGCGGACCCTGCCCGGCGGGTCGATCTCCCTGTACGAGAACCCGGGCGACGCCATCGTCCTGACCTCGTACGAGATCCAGAAGGGCGACGACTGGATCGACTACGCCAGAGGATCGTTGCGCGGGACGTTCAAGAAGTACGAGGAGAACTGGGAGTCGATGGTCTCCCCCGACGGCCACCTGCTGGCGTCCAGGGGCAGGAGCTACAGCTCCGACGACTACGACTTCGTCGTCATCACCGACCGGCGCAACAACCGGCGCACCACGGTCAAGACCGTCAAGGAACCGCTGATCAGCAGCATCAGGGGCTGGTCGAAGGACGGCTCCAGGATCCTGCTGAACATCGAGAAGAAGAACGGCGACGACTGGCTCTACCTGGGCTTCGTCGTCATCGAGGTGGCCGGCGAGACCGCCGACGTGGTCAACGTCTCCGACACCTCCATCCGCCAGACCGCCTTCGGCTTCGACGGCGACGACAAGGGCGCGGTCAACATCAGGGGCGACGAGAAGAACCTCGACCTGCGCTTCTTCGACACCTCGGGCAAGGCCACCCGCACGCTGAAGGGCATCGGCACGCTGTCCGCCGGCACGCAGGACATCTTCTCGCCCTCCGGCAAGGCGTTCGTCACCAACTGCCCCGGCGGCGGCGACGGCGACCACTGCGTCTGGGACACCGCCACCGGCGAACGGCTGCAGAAGTTCGTCTCCGACTGCGACAAGGTCCTCGGCTTCTACGACGAGGAGCACCTGTTCTGCTGGGAGCAGGACAACGCGACCGACGACGAGATCCAGGTCGTCGACTTCAACGGCAAGCTGATCCGCAAGATGCTCCAGGTCCCCGACAAGCTCAACTTCAGCCCCGCGTTCACCTTCAACCTGAACAAGGGCTCCTGAACCATCCCGGCCGCGCAGCCGTGATGAGGGCATGAAGACGATGATCCGCACGGCCGTGACCGCCGCGGCACTCGCGGCGGTCACGGCCGCCTGCACCTCCTCGACAGGAGGGACCAGGAACCCGCCGCCCGTGCGGGCGGACCTCGGCGCCGTCCGTCTGGTGGCCTACAGCAGCTGTGACGACCTGCTGGCCGGCCTGCGCGAGCAGGCCGTCAAGAACGTCAGCCCGTACGGGTTCGGCGGCGCCATGCCAATGGCGCTCGCCAGGGACGCCAGGGCGAGCGTGCCCGAGGGGAAGTCGGCGCCCGAGCACTCCACCACGAACGTGCACGAAGCCGGCGTGGACGAGCCCGACCTGGTCAAGACCGACGGCAACCGGGTCATCACGGTCTCCGACGGCACTCTGCGGATCATCGACACGGCCACCAGGAAGATCACCGCGTCGCTCAAGCTGACCGAGCACGACGGCCCCGGCATCCCGTCCGACCTGCTGGTCTCCGGGGACCGCGCGCTGGTGCTCATGCGCGGCGGCGACATCATGTACAAGACCGCCAGGCCCATCGGGCCGCCCAGCGACACCCGCTACGTGGTCGTCGACCTGTCGGGCGAGCCCAAGGTGCTGAGCACGATCAAGCCGCAGGGCTCGTACGTGGACGCCAGGATGGTCGGCTCCACCGTGCGGCTCGTCACCCGCAGCCAGCCCGACGTCACCTTCCCCGAGCCCAAGGGCGAGGCCACCGAGGCCGAGCGCCTCAAGGCGAACCAGGCCGCGGTCCGGCAGGCGCCGGCCGAAGCGTGGCTGCCGAAGATCGAGATCACGGACGCGTCCGGCGCCGTCACCAAGAGCACCGTCCCCTGCGAGCGGGTCAGCCATCCGGCCGACTACACCGGCACCTCGATGCTGACCGTGCACACCATCGACCTGGCTCAGGGGATCACCGCGGCGGGCACCGACCCGATCGTGCTGGCCGCCGACGGCGACATCGTCTACGGCACCGGGCAGAGCCTGTACGTGGCCAGCAACCCGCGCTGGTGGTTCCCGGTACGCCCGATGCCGATCGACGAGCCCCCGCCCCCCGCCACGACCCCGTCCGCGACAGCCTCGGCCCCCGCGGACTCGGCCCCCGCGGACTCCCCCGTCGCCCCGGCCGAGGAGCCCACCCCGACCGACTCCAGCGTCCCCGTCTCCCCGCCGACCGGCACCGCCACGCCCGTGCCTGACGTGCCGAGCACCGCCACGCCCGTGCCTGACGTGCCCAGCGCCTCCGCGTCCGACGACCCCGCCACCCCTTCCTCTGCTGAGCCGAGCCCGATGCCGACGCCCACGGCCCCGCCCGAGGAGACCGAGGTGCACCGGTTCGACATCACCGCCCCCGGCGCGCCCGTCTACGTGGCCTCGGGCAAGGTGCCGGGACGGCTGCTGAACCAGTACTCGCTCTCGGAGCACGACGGCCACCTCCGCATCGCCACCACCCGCGACCCGGGCGACGGCAAAGACAGCTCCAGCGCCGTCTACGTGCTCAAGGCCGACACGATGGCCAAGGTCGGCGAGGTCGGCGGCCTGGGCAGGGGCGAGCGCATCTACTCGGTCAGGTTCATCGGCCCGATCGGCTACTGCGTCACGTTCCGCCAGGTCGACCCGCTCTACACGCTGGACCTGCGCGACCCGGCGGCGCCCAAGGTGACGGGCGAGCTGAAGATCACGGGCTACTCGGCGTACCTGCATCCCGGCGCCGAGGGCCGGCTGATCGGCATCGGCCAGGAGGCCAGCGAGAAGGGCAGGACGCTCGGCACGCAGGTCTCGCTGTTCGACGTCAGCGACCCGACCGGCCCGCGCCGCCTGTCGCGGCTGTTCCAGAAGGACTCGGGCTCGGGGGCCGAGTGGGACCCGCACGCGTTCCTGTACTGGCCGAAGACCGGCCTGTCGGTGATCCCGCTGACGCAGCGGGAGGAGTCGGGCGCGCTCGTGCTCAAGATCGAGGACTCCGGGGTACAAAAGCTCGGGCTGATCAAGCATCCGACGCAGCGCCAGGAGGGCGGTTACGCCTATCAGCCGGGCATCCAGCGCTCGCTGATCATCGGCGACTCGCTCTGGACGCTCTCGTACGAGGGCGTGCAGGTCAACGACCTGACTTCGCTCGCCGCACAATCCTGGATCCCACTCCGTTAAGCAACCAAAAGGTGCCGATTCGTAGCGAATCGGCACCTTTTTTATGGACATATTCCGACATTTGGTGAAAGCTTTACTAACACAGTCATGTCGGACCAGGAGTCCGCGTCAGGGCGGGCCCGTGGTCCACGACCCCAGAAAGGGGCCCACGCTGCCATGCGAACACGCACCCCCCTGCTCGCATCGCTCGTCGGCGCGCTGGCGTTATTCGCCGCGCCGCTCCCGGTCTCTGCCGCCACCGCGGCTCCGGACGGCACGTACATCGTCCAGCTCAATCCCGCGATGCGCGCCCCGCACGGCGTCGCGTCCGACCAGGTGTCACAGGCCGGCGGCGAACTCGTCGGCGTGTACGAGCACGCGTTCAAGGGCTACACCGCCCGCCTGAGCGCCGCGGCGGCCGAGAAGCTCAAGCAGAACCCGAACGTGCTCAGCGTGGAGCCCGACGCCGAGGTCAAGGCGTTCGTCCAGACCGTGCCCACCGGCGTACGCCGGATCTTCGGCCCGAGCAACCCCAACCTGGACATCGACGGCGTCGACGACGTCCGCATCGACGTGGACGTGGCCGTCGTGGACACCGGCGTGGACAACACCCACCCCGATCTGAACGTGGTCGCGCGGGCCAACTGCCAGACCGGCGTCTGCGTCAACAACTCCGGCGTGGACGACAACGGCCACGGCTCCCACGTCGCGGGCACCGTCGGCGCCCTCGACAACACCATCGGCCCGGTGGGCGTCGCGCCCGGCGCCCGCATCCACGGCGTCAAGGTCCTCAACGCGGCCGGCTCCGGCACCCTGTCCGGCATCGCCGCGGGCCTCAACTGGGTGGTGGCGCGCGCGTCCACCATCGAGGTGATCAACCTGAGCCTGGGCTGCAGCGGCTGTTCGAGCAGCGCGATCAGCACGGCGATCACGAACGCGGTCAACGCCGGCATCGTCGTCGTGGTGGCCGCGGGCAACAGTCACGCCAACACCTCGGGCTTCTTCCCCGCCAACCACCCCGACGTGGTCACCGTCTCGGCGCTGACCGACAACGACGGCCTGGCCGGCGGAGCCGGAGGCAGCACGCTGTCGTGCCGCAGCGAGAGCGACCTGGACGACACGTCGGCGTTCTACTCGAACTTCGGCTCGACCGTCGAGATCACCGCGCCCGGCACCTGCATCTACTCGACCTACCGCAACGGCGGCTACGCCACGATCAGCGGCACCTCGATGGCCAGCCCGCACGTGGCGGGCGCCGCCGGGCTGCTCACCTCGGGCGCCAACAAGCCGACGAACCGGGCGGGATCGCTGGCGGTGCGCAGCGCGCTGATCTCGACCGGCAACAGCAACTGGACCGACGACTCGGGCGACGGCGTCAAGGAGCCGCTGCTCGACGTGCACGACGCGACACGCTACCCCCCGTCATGAGCTCATGAGCTCATGAGCAGGTCGTGAGCCGGCTCGGAGAACCATCCTGGAAAGGGCGGTCCGCGGACCCCGCAGCGCCGCGGGCCGCCCCTCTCCCACGACGACCCCCGCGACGGCTTCAGGTCACATCGGCTCGGGTGAGACGACTGGGACGATCTCCGGCGCGCCCAGCCGGATCGCGTCGGCCTCGTGATCGGAGTCCTGCTCCTGCGAGCGCCGCTCGGCCTCGACCCGCTTCGTGTAGTACTCGACCTCCCGCTTCACCTGCTCGCCGTCCCAGCCGAGCGGCCCGGCCAGCAGTTCGGCGGCCTCCTGCGCCACCGCCACCCCGCGGTGGAAGGTCTCAATGGAGATGCGCGTGCGCCGGGTCAGCACGTCGTTGAGGTGGCGGGCGCCCTCGTGAGTGGCGGCGTAGACGATCTCGGCCCGCAGGTAGTCGTCGGCCCCGGACAGCGGCCGGCCCAGCGAAGGATCGTCGTCGATCAGGCCCAGCAGCTCGTCGATCAGCGAGCCGTAGCGCTGGAGCAGATGCTCGATCCTGGCCACGTGGAGCCCTGAGTCGTGGGCGATGCGATGCCTGGAGTTCCACAGGGCCTGGTAGCCCTCGGCGCCCACGAGCGGGATGCGGTCGGTGCACGATCGCGGCACCCGCTGGTCGAGACCGTGCGCCACGGCGTCGACCGCGTCCTTGGCCATCACCCGGTAGGTCGTGTATTTTCCGCCGGCGATCATCACCAGCCCCGGCACGGGATGGGCCACCACGTGCTCTCTGGACAGCTTCGAGGTCTCGTCGGACTCGCCGGACAGCAGCGGCCGCAGCCCGGCGTAGACGCCCTCGACGTCGTCGTGCGAGAGCGGCACCGACAGCACGGCGTTGATGTGGTCGAGCAGGTAGTCGATGTCGGTGCGGGAGGCGGCGGGGTGACTCTTGTCGAGCGTCCACTCCGTGTCGGTGGTGCCGACGATCCAGTGGCGGCCCCACGGGATCACGAAGAGCACGGACTTCTCCGTGCGCAGGATGATGCCGGTCAGCGAGTGGATGCGGTCGCGCGGCACGACGAGGTGGATGCCCTTGGAGGCGCGGACGTGGATCTGGCCGCGCCCTCCGA
Source organism: Nonomuraea fuscirosea (assembly GCF_035917475.1). Lineage (NCBI taxonomy): Bacteria > Bacillati > Actinomycetota > Actinomycetes > Streptosporangiales > Streptosporangiaceae > Nonomuraea > Nonomuraea fuscirosea. The sequence goes on from NZ_CP109074.1 coordinate 9,219,787, forward strand.
CCAGCTCCTGGATGTCGTCGGTCCACACCCCGGTGGCGTTGACGACCTGCCGGGCCCGCACCTCGAACTCCTCGCCGCACTCCAGGTCGCGCACGCGCACGCCGGTGACCCGCTCGCCCTCGCGCAGGAACCCCACGACCTGCGCCCTGGGCACGACGTGCGCGCCGTAGGTGACCGCCGTGCGCAGCGTGGTCATCACGAAGCGAGCGTCGTCGACCTGGGCGTCCCAGTATTGGATGGCGCCGGTGAAGGCGGACTTCTTCAGCGCGGGAGACAGCCGCAGCGCCCGCGACCTGGACAGGTGGCGGTGGCCGGGCACGCCTCTGGTCACCCCGGTCGCGAAGCCGAGCGTGTCGTAGAGGGCCACGCCCGCGCCCACGTAGGGGCGCTCCCAGGCGTAGTGGGTCAGCGGGAACAGGAACGGCACCGGCCTGACCAGGTGCGGCGCGATGCGTTGCAGCAGCAGCGCCCGCTCTTGCAGCGCCTCGCGGACCAGCTCGAAGTTGAGCTGCTCCAGGTAGCGCAGACCTCCGTGGATGAGCTTGGACGAGCGCGAGGAGGTGCCGGAGGCGAAGTCGCGGGCCTCCACCAGGCCCACGTCGAGGCCGCGCGTGGCCGCGTCGAGCGCGATGCCCGCGCCCACGACGCCGCCGCCGACCACGACCACGTCGAGCTCCTGGGCCGTCATGCGCTCCAACGCCCCGGCCCGCTCGGCGGGCCCGAGCCGGGCCGCGCTTCTTCCCGACGTCATAACTCCCCCTGACACGGCATCGTCGCCTTGCGTTCCAGTACCTACCCGCCCGAAGCCGGACCAGTAACGCGGGGACCGATCAGCCCCTGGCGTAACGGAACGCGACGAACAGGACGCTCACGTCCTGATCACCTTCACCCCGGCGTCCGCCAGCTCGTTCGCCAGCGCGTCGGACAGCTGGGCGTCGGTGACGAGCGTGTCGATCCCGCCGATCGGGCAGATCCGCGAGAAGGCCCGCTTGCCGACTTTGGACGAGTCGGCCACCACCACGACCTGGGCGGCCCGGCTGATCAGCAGGTTGTTGACGCTGGCCTCGCCCTCGTGGTGGGCCGAGGCGCCCAGCGAGACGTCCAGCGCGTCCACGCCCAGGAAGGCCACGTCCAGCGTCACCTGCTCCAGCACGCCGCCGGCCAGCGGCCCGATGAGCTCGTAGGACTGCTGCCTGGCCACCCCGCCGGTGACCACGATCTTGACGTGCTGCCGGACGGTGAGCTCCGCGGCGATGTTGAGCGCGTTCGTCACGATCGTGAAGCCGCTCTCCAGCGTGGACCGCGTGGCGAGGACGCGGGCCAGCTCGGAGGTGGTCGTGCCGCCGTTGAGCCCGATCACCGCTCCCGGTGTCACCAGCTCGGCCGCCGCGGCCGCGATGCGGTGCTTCTCGCCGGCGTGCCTGGCCGTCTTGTAGCGCAGCGGCAGGTCGTAGCTCACGCTCTGCGCCACCGCGCCGCCGCGCGTGCGCATGAGCATCTGCTGCTGGGCGAGCTGGTCGAAGTCCCGCCTGATCGTCGCCGTGGAGACGTCGAGCGCCTGAGCGGCCTCCTCCACCGACAGCCTTCCCTCCTGCGCCAGCAGTTCGAGGATGGCGTTCCAGCGGTCGTAGCGGGACACGTGGGCCTCCCTGAGGGACGAGGACAGGAGCAAGCGTGGCACAGGCTGGGACGCCAGGGCTATCAGTGTTCATTCTTGCTCTCTGCTGATATAAAAAGAGCAGAAACAATCAATTTTCCGGAGGTATTCGGTGACCAGCCACACCGAGGCCGAGATCGCGTCCCAGCCGTCGTGCTGGCGCCGCGCCGTCGCCGACGTTCCCGCCGGCGCGCTCCCGCGACGGGGTGAGCGGGTCGCCGTCGTCGGCTGCGGCACGTCGTGGTTCGTCGCGATGGCGTACGCGGTGCTGCGCGAGCGGGCCGGGCACGGCGAGACCGACGCCTTCGCCGCCTCCGAGTTCCCCGAGGGCCGCGGCTACGACCGCGTGCTGGCGCTGTCGCGCTCGGGCACCACGACCGAGGTCCTCGACCTGCTGGCGAAGACCTCCACCAGGTCCACGGCCATCACGGCCGACCCCGGCACGCCGATCATGTCGGCCGCCGACGAGGTCGTCGTGCTCGACTACGCCGACGAGCGCTCGGTCGTGCAGACCAGGTTCGCCACCACGCAGCTCGCCATGCTCCGCGCCGCCCTGGGCGAGGACCTCACGCAGGCCGTGGCCGACGCCGAGGAGGCCGTGGCCGCGCCGCTGCCCGCCGAGCTGGTCGACGCCGAGCAGTTCAGCTTCCTCGGCACCGGCTGGTCGGTGGGGCTGGCCCAGGAGGCGGCGCTGAAGATGCGCGAGGCGTCCCGCTCGTGGACGGAGGCGTACCCGGCGATGGAATACCGGCACGGCCCGATCAGCATCGCCGCGCCCGGCCGCGTGACGTGGATGCTCGGCGCCGCCCCCGACGGGCTGCGGGAGCAGGTCGAGGCGACCGGCGCGACGTTCGTGGAGAGCGCGCTCGACCCGATGGCCGAGCTGATCCGCGCGCAGCGGGTGGCCGTGGCGCGGGCCTTCGCCCGCGGGCTCGACCCCGACGAGCCCATGCACCTCACGCGATCTGTGATCCTTTCTCCATGAGCCTTACTCTTGCCGACGCCAGGATCGTGACCCCCGAGGGAGTGCACGAGGGGTGGCTGACCATAGAAGACGGCCGCATCACGCATGTCGGCCACGGATCCGCCCCGGGTGCCGGCCTCAGCGTGGGCGGCCGGCACGTCGTGCCCGGCTTCGTCGACCTGCACAACCACGGCGGCGCGGGCGGCTCTTTCCCCACCGGCGAGCAGGACAGGGCTCGTGACGCCGTGGCGCTGCACCGCCGCCACGGCACCACCACCACCGTGGGCAGCCTGGTCACCGACTCGATCGAGGGCCTGACCAGGGCGGCGGCCTCGCTGGCCGAGCTGTGCGAGGAGGGGTTGCTGGCCGGACTCCACCTGGAGGGCCCGTACATCTCCAGGGCGCGCTGCGGGGCGCACGACCCCGCGCTGCTGCGTGAGCCGTCGCCGCAGGAGCTGGCCGGGCTGATCAAGGCCGGGCGCGGCCACATCCGCATGCTCACCATCGCGCCGGAGCTGCCCGGCGCGCTCGACACGATCAGGATGGCCGTGGCCGAGGGCGTCATCGCCGCCATCGGCCACAGCGACGCCGACTACGAGCAGACGATCATCGGCATCGAGGCCGGCGCGAGCGTGGCCACCCACCTCTACAACGCGATGCCGCCGCTCGGCCACCGCGCCCCCGGGCCCGTGGCGGCGCTGCTCGACGACGAACGGGTGACTGTCGAGCTGGTCAACGACGGGGTGCACGTGCACGCGGCGATGCTGCGGCTGGCGTACGAGGTGGCCGGGCCCGGCAGGACCGTGCTGATCACGGACGCGATGTCGGCCACCGGCCTCGGCGACGGCGACTACGCCCTCGGCTCCATGCAAGTGCACGTGCGGGACGGTGTGGCGCGCCTGGCTGAGGGCGGCTCGATCGCCGGCTCCACGCTCACCATGGACGTCGCCTTCCGGCGCGCCGTCCAGGAGGTGGGCATGTCGCTGCCCGACGCGGTCCAGGTGGCCTCGCTCACGCCCGCGCGCGTGCTCGGCCTGGCCGGCCGGATCGGCTCGATCGCCGTCGGCAAGGCGGCCGATCTGGTGGTGCTGTCGGATTCCCTGGAGGTGGACGGCGTGATGAAGGACGGCGTCTGGATCACGGAGCCCTGATGATTCTCACGGTGACGCTCAACCTCGCGCTCGACGTGACCTACCAGGTGCCCGGCGTCGACTGGGACGGGGTCAACCGGGTCACCGCCGTGCACCGGCGGGCGGGCGGCAAGGGGGTCAACGTGGCCAGGGTGCTGGCGGCGCTCGGCCACGACGTGCTGGTCACGGGCCTGGCGGGCGGCCCCACGGGGCGGGCCGTCGAGTCCGACCTGCGCGCGGCCGGCCTGCCCGCGGCACTCCACCCCATCGCCGGCGACTCCCGCACCACCCTGACCGTCTCCGACCTCCCCGCCTCGGGAACGACTCCGCCCGCCGAACCCACCGCTTCCGGCGAGCCCCGGCCGGCGCCGACCGGCGAGCCCGGAGCTGCCGGCGAGGCGCGGACGGCGCTGTTCAACGAGCCCGGGCCCGAGGTGACGGCCGACGAGCTGGCCGGTTTCCTGCGGCACTTCGAGTCGCTGCTCGACGCCGCGGACGCGGTCGTCCTCTCGGGCAGCCTGCCGCGCGGCGTCCCGGCCGACACCTACGCGGCGCTGGCGGCGGTCGCGGCCGGCCGGGGCGTGCCCGCCATCGTGGACGCCGACGGCGACCCCCTGCGTCACGCCCCGAAGGGCCGGCCCGCCATCGTCAAGCCCAACGCGGAGGAGCTGGCCAGGGCGGTGCCCGGCGGCAGTCCCGCCGAGGGCGCGCAGGCCCTGCGCGGGCAGGGCGCGCAGGCCGTGGTCGTGTCCATGGGCGCGGAGGGACTGCTGGCCGTGACCGGTGAGGGTACGTTCAAGGCACGGATGCCGTACACCGTGCAGGGCAACCCGACGGGAGCGGGCGACTCGCTCGTGGCGGGGCTGGCGCTGGGCCTGGTCGAGGCCGAGCCCTGGCCGGCCCGGCTCAGGCGCGCCGCCGCGCTCGGCGCGGCGGCCGTGGCCACGCCCGTGGCCGGAGACTTCGACCCCGACGTGTACGCCGACATCCACCCTCAGATCATCATCACGTAAGGAGCACTCCATGCCCCTCGCCAGCATCGGCGACATCGTCAGCCAGTCACCCGCTGGGGTGGGCGCGTTCAACGTGATCCAGCTGGAGCACGCCACCGCGATCGTCACCGGCGCCGAGGCCCTCGCGCTGCCGGTCGTGCTCCAGATCAGCGAGAACTGCGTGCGCTACCACGGCGCCCTGGAGCCGATCGCGCTCGCCTGCCTCGCCGTGGCCAGGCGCGCCGACGTCCCGGTGGCCGTCCACCTCGACCACGCCACCGACCGCGCGCTCGTCGAGGAGGCGGTCGGGCTGGGCCTGGGCTCGGTCATGTACGACGCCTCGGCCCTGCCCGACGAGGCGAACGTGACCGCCACGGCCGAGGTCGCGGCCTGGTGCCACGAGCGCGGCGTCTGGGTGGAGGCCGAGCTGGGGGAGGTCGGGGGCAAGGACGGCGTGCACGCCCCGGGCGCCAGGACCAAGCCGCACGAGGCGGTCGACTACGTGGCCAGGACCGGCGTGGACGCGCTGGCCGTGGCGGTCGGCACCTCCCACGCGATGACCACCAAGGACGCGGTGCTGGACCTGGAGCTCATCGCCGAGCTGCGGGCGGCCGTGCCGGTGCCGCTGGTGCTGCACGGCTCCTCGGGGGTGCCGGACGACGTGCTGCGCGAGGCCGTACGGCAGGGCATGAAGAAGATCAACATCGCGACCCACCTGAACAAGGCGTTCACCGGGGCCGTACGCGACTACCTGGCACACGACGAACGCGTCGTCGACTCCCGCAAATACCTCAAAGCAGGCCGGGACGCGGTGGCCCGCGAGGTCACCCACCTCCTGGGCGTCCTGACGGGCTGACCGACCACCCCACCCAGGACCGCCGCGCCCTCCACCGGCCGCCCTCCACCGGCCGCCCTCCACCGGCCGCCCTCCACCGGCTGTCCTGTACCCGCCGCCCTGTACCGGCCGGCTCGGTGGCAGGGCCGGAGCCCGCGCGCCGGCGTCACGCCTCCAGAATCGCGAGCACCCGTTCGACCTGCCGCTCGAAAGTCCCCGGCGGGTTGCGCGGGCTCTCGTGGGAGAGCAGGAAGAGCCAGGTGAGCGCGTGCACCCTGCGGCACTCCCGCACCCGGACGCCGTCCCACAGGAAGTTCGCCAGGTTGCCGTCACCCGCCCCGAACGCGGGCCTGACCCCCGACTCGCCCGGCGACCAGCTCTCCAGCCACCGCAGCCCCTCCTTGACGGCCCGGTCGGCCGGCGGCTCCCGCGGCTGCCACGCCGCGCACCGCCGCAGGACCCAGTCGACCAGCGCCTCCCGCTGCCAGGGACGTACGGGCACGTCGCGCAGGACCCGCCCGGGCACCGCCGTGTGCAGCTCGGCGAGGGTCGCGGCCATGGCCGCACGCTAGGGCACCAGCCGTTCGACGGCGCTGGTCACGAGCCTGCCGATCTCCTCCTCGCCGAACACGTCGGGCAGCGTGAGCCGTTCGAGCACCAGCCAGTTCATCGCCAGGTAGAGCAGCACCACGGTGTCGGCGTCGCCCGGCAGCCCCGAGTCGAGGTGGTGGCGGACGTTGGCGTCGACGTCGGCCCGGATGTGCCCGGTCAGCACGGCGCGCAGCTCGGGCCGCCTGGTGGCCTCCAGCCGCAGCTCCAGCAGAGCCAGGTAGCCGGACCTGAACGACGAGACGCGATCCACCACCTCCTGGATCAGCACGGCGACCCGGTCACGGTCGCGCGGCCCGCTGAGACTTCCGGCCACCGTCGCCGGGTCGGGCTGCAGCCGCTCGTAGATCCGGCCGCCCGCCTGGGTGAGCAGGTCGTCGCGGCTGGCGAAGTAGTTGGAGGCGGTGCCGGTGGGCACCTCCGCCTGCGCGTCCACCGCCCTGAACGTCAGCCCGCGGGCGCCCTCCCTGGCCAGCACCTCGATCGCGGCGTCGATCAGCGCCGCCCGCCGGGCCACATTCTGCCTGACCACCTTGACACCACTCCATTCGTAGTACTACGGTCAAACCACTTCAGTCATAGTACTTCAAACGGAGTTCATTCGTATGCGAAAGCTCGTCTACTACATCGCCACCTCGATCGACGGCTACATCGCCGGACCGAACGGCGAGTACGACTTCTACCCCGTGGCCGACGACATGGCGGCCTACCTCAACAGCGAATACCCCGAGACCGTCCCCACCCACATCCGCGCCCACGTCGGCCTCGACGTCCCGAACAAGACCTTCGACACGGTCGTCATGGGCCGCGGCTCCTACGAGCCAGGACTGGCCGCCGGCGTCACCAGCCCGTACGCGCACCTGCGCCAGTACGTCGTCTCCAGCACCATCAAGAGCATCGACGACCCGGCCGTGGAGCTCGTCCCCGGCGACCCGCTCGGTCTCGTCCGCCGGCTCAAGCAGGAGGACGGCCTGAACATCTACCTGTGCGGTGGCGGCAACCTGGCCGCCCAGCTCCTGCCCGAGATCGACGAGCTGATCGTCAAGTGCTACCCGGTCGTGGCGGGGGCGGGCATCCCGGCCTTCCACGGCGGATTCGCCCCGGCCACGTTCGCCCTGACCGGCACCCGTACGTTCGGCAACGGCACTGTCCTGATGACCTACAGCCGCCCCGAGACGGCCGGGTGAGGCCCCTAGCCGCCGGCCTTGAGCCGGCGCGCCATGGACTCCACGGCGTTCTTGGCGACGACCAGCGAGGCGCCGGTCGACTCGCGGTAGGTCTTGATGGCCCTGATCAGCTTGCCGTCACGCAATTCCTGGTAGAACCGCGGCGGCAGCTCAGGGCCGCCGGCCGGGGCCTCGCCGGTTTCTGGGTCGATGCCGAGATGACGCTGAAGGTACGCGACCTGCTGCTCAAGCCGGGCGAGTCTCTCTTCAAGGGATTCCATGGCAGGAACCCTACTCAACACACGAAAACGGGCCACCCCTCACCAGGAGGAGCGGCCCCAAGATCGGCCGGGAGGACCCGCCAGGGCGGGTTCCGACCGGGAGGACCCGCGCTGGGGGCCCGCCCGGAGAATCGGCCGGAGTCAGCGCTGGATGGGTGCGACCACGACCTCGACCCGCTGGAACTCCTTGATGTCGGAGTAGCCGGTCGACGCCATGGTCCGCTTGAGCGCGCCCATGAGGTTCATCGACCCGTCCGCGACGCTGGAGGGCCCGTGCAAGATCTGCTCCAGCGTCCCCACCGTCCCGAAGCCGACCCGGCGCCCGCGCGGCAGGTCGGGGTGGTGCGCCTCGGACCCCCAGTGAAACCCGTGACCGGGCGCCTCGGCGGCGCGGGCCAGCGGCGAGCCGACCATGACGGCGTCCGCGCCGCAGGCGATGGCCTTGGCGATGTCACCGGAGGTGCCCATGCCGCCGTCGGCGATGACGTGCACGTAGCGGCCGCCGGACTCGTCCATGTAGTCGCGCCGGGCCGCCGCGACGTCGGAGATCGCCGTGGCCATCGGCACCGCCACGCCCAGCACGGTACGCGTCGTGTGTGAGGCGCCCCCGCCGAAGCCCACCAGCACGCCGGCCGCGCCGGTGCGCATGAGGTGGAGCGCGGCGGTGTAGGTGGCGCAGCCGCCGACGATGACCGGCACGTCGAGCTCGTAGATGAACTGCTTGAGGTTGAGCGGCTCGGCCCGCCCCGACACGTGCTCGGCCGAGACCGTGGTGCCGCGGATGACGAAGAGGTCGACGCCGGCGTCGATCACGGTCTTGTGGTATTGGACCGTACGCTGCGGTGACAGGCGCACGGCGGTGGTCACGCCGGAGGCGCGGATCTCCTCGATCCTGCGGCCGATCAGCTCTTCCTGGATCGGCGCCGCGTAGATCTCCTGCAACCGCTTGGTGGCCGCCGCCTGGTCGAGGGCGGAGCACTCCTCCAGCAGCGGCAGCGGGTCCTCGTAGCGCGTCCAGAGTCCTTCGAGGTCGAGCGGGGCCAGGCCGCCGAGCCGGCCGATCTCGATGGCGGTCGCCGGGGACACCACGCTGTCCATGGGAGCGACGAGCACGGGCAGCTCGAACCGGTAGGCGTCGATCTGCCAGGCGATCGAGACCTCCTCCGGGTCGCGGGTGCGCCGCGAGGGCACCAGGCCGATCTCGTCAAGCGAGTACGCCCGGCGCCCGGTCTTCCCCCGGCCGATCTCCACCTGCTGAGTCATGACTTACCTTCTGTGATAGTTCGGAGCTTCCACGGTCATCTGGATGTCGTGGGGGTGGCTCTCCTTGAGTCCCGCCGCCGTGATCGGCATGAGCTCGCAGTCGGTGTGCATCTGCGGGATCGTCCGGCAGCCCGCGTACCACATGCCCTGGCGCAGCCCGCCGACGAGCTGGTGGGCGACGGCCGCGACCGGCCCGCGGTAGGGGACCTGACCCTCGATGCCCTCGGGGATGTACTTGTCCTCGCCGCCGACGTCCGCCTGGGCGTAGCGGTCCTTGCTGAAGGAGGTGCCGCCGCGCTCGCGGTTGCGTACGGCGCCGAGCGAGCCCATGCCCCGGTACGACTTGAACTGCTTGCCGTTGATGAAGATCAGCTCGCCGGGCGACTCCTCACAGCCGGCCAGCAGCGAGCCCAGCATGACCGTGTCGGCCCCGGCGGCGATGGCCTTGACGATGTCGCCGGAGTATTGCAGGCCGCCGTCGCCGATCACCGGCACCCCGGCGGGCGCGCACGCCTTGGACGCCTCGTGGATGGCCGTGACCTGCGGCGCCCCGACCCCGGCCACCACGCGGGTGGTGCAGATGGAGCCCGGGCCCACGCCCACCTTGACCGCGTCGGCGCCCGCGTCGACCAGCATCTGCGCGCCCGCCCTGGTCGCGATGTTGCCGCCGATGACCTGCACCTTGCTGTTGGCCTTGACCTTGGCGATCATGTCGGCCAGCCCCTTGGAGTGACCGTGGGCCACGTCGACGACCACCACGTCGACCCCGGCCTCGATGAGCGCCTTGGCGCGCACCTCGGCGTCGCCGCCCACGCCCACGGCCGCGCCGACGATGAGCCGGCCGTCGGCGTCCTTCGTGGACAGCGGGTACTGCTCGCTCTTGGTGAAGTCCTTGACCGTGATCAGGCCGCGCAGCCTGCCCTCGCCGTCGACGAGCGGCAGCTTCTCGATCTTGTTCTGCCTGAGCAGCGCGAACGCGTCGTCACGCGACACCCCGACCGGCGCGGTGACCAGCGGCATCTTGGTCATGACCTCGCGCACGGGCCGCGACTGGTCGGTCTCGAAGCGCATGTCGCGGTTGGTGACGATGCCGACCAGCGTGCCGGCCACGTCGGTCACGGGAACCCCGGAGATCCGGTACGTGGCGCACAGCCGCTCGACGTCGGCCAGCGTGTCGTCGGGGCTGCACGTCACCGGGTTGGTGACCATGCCGGCCTCGGACCGCTTGACCAGGTCGGCCTGCTGGGCCTGCTCCTCGACCGACAGGTTGCGGTGCAGGATGCCGATGCCGCCCTGCCTGGCCATGGCGACGGCCATGCGGGCCTCGGTGACGGTGTCCATCGCGGCGGAGATCAGCGGAATGGACAGCGTGATGTCCCTGGACAGCCGGGACCGGGTGTCGGCCTCTCCCGGCTGCAGGTCGGAATAACCCGGCACCAGCAGCACGTCGTCGAAGGTCAAACCTGTCTCGGTGAACTTGGACATGCTGCGGCCCCTCCTGCCGTTGCGCTGATTGAGCCAAGTCTAGGGCCTGCCTCCAAAACACCCCGCACGGCCTCACCGCTCACCACAGGACCCGTCGCTGGGCGCCCATGCGGACGGGCGTGCCGCCATGGAGCACCGGCACGGCTCCCAGCACCCGGACCCCGTACCTGGGCGGGAAAACGATGATGCCGGGAGCACAACGGGCCCCCACGGTCCGTCGTACTCCCGGCATCATCGAAGTGCCGGGGGATGGGACGGTCGGTGATCCGTCCCATCCCCCGGCCACCGGCATCCGGGTGCGGCAGCGCAACGCAACCACCGAACCCCCCTCCGCGTCCTGATGGCCGGCGCTGCCGCGCCCTGCCTGGATGCCGACGCTAGGTAAAGAATGGGTTACTCACCGGCACATTGCAATGTGCAAACGTGCAATTGCACGAAGTTGCACCAGGCGTCTGACGAGTCGGCGCAACACGCGGACACAGGCGTAATACGGAGTTATCCTCGCGGCACGCCCGTGACCCCCCACCGGAGCCGCAGAAAATGCGCAACGAGCCCCGAACCGTGTCCGACCCCTTCGAGACGCTGGGCCTCGACCAGGCTCAGACCGCGCTGTACTCGGCGGTGCTGCGGCTGCACAAAGCCAGCCGTACCGACCTCGCCCAGGCCATGGACGGCCCGGTCGAGAAGGTCGGCCGCCAGCTCGACGACCTCGTGAAACTGGGGGTGATCGACGAGCAGTCCGGCCAGTACCTGGCCCGCCATCCCGCGGCCGCGCTCGGCAGGGTGATCGCCGAGCGTCTCGACCGGCTGGCCGAGGAGAGTCGCATGATCGACTCGGCGCTCGGCTCCATTCGCAGCCTGATCCGCGACTACGACGCCGGACGCGACTACCGTAGCGGCCATTTCACGGTGGAGATGGCCAGCGGCGCGGACGTCCTGTACGAGAGCGTGGTGGGCATCGCCGTGCAGTCTCATTCGCCGCCGATGAAATTACTGACCGCCGTTCCCGACGATCGCACTATGACCGACTTTGCGCGGAAATTTGCGGATCCATGGATTGACGCGCAAAAACGAAACCTTCTCACGGTTCGCGCGATCATTCCGGTCTCCAGCCTCGTGCTTCCCGGCGTACGCGACCAGCTGACCGAGCTGACCGAGACGGGCGGCCAGGTACGCACGCTCGACCGGCTGCCGAGCTGGTTCATGACGGCCGGCACCGAGGTCGCGGGCCTGCCCGCGTACTGGGGCGGCAACCTGCCCGACCACGCCTACAACTTCTACCTGGTCCGCACGTCCGTCGTGGTCGGCATGCTCAGCTCGCTGTTCGACGAGCTGTGGGCCCGCGCGCTGCCCCTCCCCTGGAGCGGCCGGAGCGACGCCATGGTCCAGGTGCTGCGGCTGGCCGCCCAGGGCATGTGCGACGACTCGATCGCCCGGCAACTCGGCGTGTCGGTACGCACCGTACGCGCCAGATTCGCCGAGGCCATGACCGAGTTGGGCGCTCAATCCCGCTTCCACGCAGGTGTGGAGGCCGCCAGACGCGGATGGCTGAGGTAAAGCCCACCGCTGGGGCCGCTTCGGTCATATGGTGGGAAGGTGCTGGAAGACGTCCCCCGCGATCCGTTCGCGGACGATCCGAACGACCCTTCCTCAGCGATGGGCGCACTCGACGACGCCGAGCCACTGACGGCGGCCGAACGCGACGAGGCCATCACCGACCTCGCCGACGTCGAGGTCTTCCGCTCCCTGCTCGAACCGCAGGGGGTTCTGGGGCTCGTACTCGACTGCCCGGAATGCGGCGAGCAGCACTTCTTCGACTGGGAGCTGCTGCGCGGCAACCTGAAGCAGATGATCGAGAAAGGCCAGCCGCAGGTGCACGAGCCGGCCTTCCACCCTGACCCCGCCGACTACGTCAGCTGGGACTACGCCAGAGGCTACGTCGACGGCGTCATCGACACGGAGGAGCGCCGCTGACCGACGTCCTCGAGCAGCGCGGCCAGCAACCGCGCCGCTGGATCGCCTGATTCAGGCGACTGTCCACGACCGAGCGCGTCGAGCAGCGCGTCGGTCTCGTCCTCAGGCGTCAAGCCGACTCCAGCTCGGCCATCTGCCTCAACCTGGCCAGCGCCCGATGCTGGGCGACGCGGACCGCACCCGGTGACATACCGAGTACATTACCGGTCTCCTCGGCCGACAACCCCGACACCACCCGCAGCAGCAGCAACTCGCGCTGATTGTCGGGAAGCCTGGCCAGTAACCGCCGGGCGTGCTCCACCTCGATGTAGCGGACCACCGTCTCCTCTGGCCCCGGCCCGTCGTCGGGCCCGTCGGGCAGATCCTGGGTCGGCACCGCGGAGCGCACCGAGCTCCGCAGCGCGTCGGCCACCTTGTGCGAGGCGATCCCGAACACGAACGACGCGAAAGGCCGCCCCATGTCGCGGTATCGCGGCAGCGCGGACAACACCGCGATGCACACCTCCTGGGCTACGTCATCGGCAATGTGATATTGCCCTGAAACCCTGCCCAGCCTGGCGCGGCAATACCGCACCACCATCGGACGCAACTCACCGAGCAGAGATTCGATCGCACTGCGATCCCCCTGCACGGCGAGGCTCGTCAGTTCCCTAAGGTCGGAGTCATCCGTCCGTGCCGGAAGTCTCGACGCGAGCCTTACCCCAATTTTGGCGTCGGCGACGCTTCCCTCGCTCACGATAGGCATGATGCCCGCACTGATCCTGCCTGTCGTCATAGCGAACGGCTACGGATTGGTCACATTGAAGCGACGATAACTGTCAGTAATCGCACGACCACACTAAGCCTTAATACTGACATAATATTTCACCCGATAACCCGGAATGCACGACATTTGTCACGCCACAGACGCTTATCGCCCATGCTCGGTTTACTCCAACTTTCCACCTTTTCCCCCAATTACCCCCAACCCACCCCTCCACCCCCCGAAACTCCCCCACCCGAATCCCGCCCCCGACCCCACCCACGCCGGCAAACATCGGACCCTTCCCCACCCGGCCCACATTCCAGCCCCACCCGCTACGGCTCACGCCTCCGACTCCAGAACCGCGAAAGTACGGCCCCGCGCCCCGAGGTTTGGGGCACCCAGCCGGACTCAGGGGTGCATGGACTGCCGGGCTGACCGGCCGGACTAAGCTGAGCAGCTGGGCTGGGCCCAGGCTGCGCTGCCTGACCGGGCCGGGCTGGGCCTGGCCGGGCTGGACGGCCGGGCTTGGTTGGGCTGTCGGACTGGGCCGCTGCTGTGGCAGGCCGCCGCTCGGTCATCGCCCGCACCACGCTCACTCGGGTTGCGACCGGGCCGCTCGCGGTGTGGTGGCGTCCTTGTGACGTTCTCAGCCTTCGTCGGGCCCGGCGCGCTTGTCACGCTCGTCGGGCTCGGCACGCTCGTCGCGTCCTTCGTTCCCGGCGCGTCCTTCGTGCTTGTGGCGCTCGTCGAGCTGCCTGTGCTCGTCGTGCTGGCCGTCCCGCTGCTCGTCCTGCTCGTCGAGGAGTTCGAGGTAGCCCTGCACCGCCTCCCACAGGTGGTGCTCCGGGTAGCGGCTCAGTCCCCGGTGTGCGCGGCGCCATTGCCGGTCCCAGTACGCCGCGTGGACCGATCTCAGGTGGTCCAGGGTCGTCTTCAGCTCGGCTTCCACCTGGGCCGGCGGCCTGCGGGCGGCGGTCGTCTGCTGGCGGGCCGACGAGAACCTACGCTCAGCCAGCGCCTCCAGCACCTCGGTCTCGATCCCGGCCAGCGACCAGAACCGGACGGGCTCGTGAATGCGATGGTTGGCCACCGGATCCCGGTGGGAGCGCCACCAGTACGCGATCCCGCCCTTGTCCAGGTGCAGGAAGTCCACCAGCCAGGCTGTGCCGGGTGGGTGGGAGCCCCACGACACGTCCTCGGACGGCAGATTAAGCACGAAGACGACCTCGATCGCCTCGATCGGGTCGGCTCCCCCCAGCAGGTCACCGAAGACGTACGCCTCCCGCAGGAACGGCTCGTCCGCCGGCACGCGCCGGGTCTGCTCGCACGCCTCCGCGAGCATCCGCAACCGCTCCACAGCCCGCCGGTACTGCATCCGCGCCGCCCTCCCCACGTCGAGTCAGCGCCCAGCGTACGACCTGCTCACACGCCGCCGGGATGTCGAGGAACGCCTCACGCCCGCATGTCGCCCGGCGCTCCAGAAACGCGCCACAGCCCACACACCGCCCAGCACTTCGCTGACGCCTCCCGGCCCGCACGGCCCCCCACACTCCAAAAACGCGTCACGGCCCGCACCCCCAGTGGGGACGGGCCGTGAAACGGTCGGGCGTGGGTCAGTGGCCGTGGCCGTGACCGTGACCCTGGCCGGCGGCCGGGGCCTCCTCCTCGGGCTTGTCCACCACGAGCGCCTCGGTGGTGAGCAGCATGCCCGCGATCGACGCCGCGTTCTGCACGGCCGAGCGCGTGACCTTGACCGGGTCGATGACGCCCTGGTCGAGCAGGTTGCCGTATTCGCCGGTGGCGGCGTTGAAGCCCTCGCCGGCCTTCAGCTCGGCCACCTTGTGCGTCACCACGTAACCCTCGAGACCGGCGTTCTCGGCGATCCAGCGGGCGGGCTCCACCAGGGCGCGGCGCACGACGCCGACACCGGTGGCCTCGTCGCCCGTCAGACCGAGGTCGTCGAGGTCCTTGGAGACGTGGATGAGCGCGGAGCCACCGCCGGAGACGATGCCCTCCTCGATCGCGGCGCGCGTCGCGGAGATCGCGTCCTCGAGGCGGTGCTTCTTCTCCTTCAGCTCCACCTCGGTGGCGGCGCCGACACGCAGCACGCACACACCGCCGGCGAGCTTGGCCAGGCGCTCCTGCAGCTTCTCACGGTCCCAGTCGGAGTCGGACTGCTCGATGGCAATCTTGATCTCCTTGACGCGGTCCTCGATGGCCTGCGCGTCGCCGGCGCCGTCGACGATGGTCGTGGCGTCCTTGGTGACGACGACGCGGCGGGCCGTGCCGAGCACCTCGAGACCGACGTGCTCCAGCTTGAGGCCGACCTCCTCGCTGACGACCTGGCCGCCGGTGAGGATGGCCATGTCCTGCAGCATCGCCTTGCGGCGGTCACCGAAGCCCGGGGCCTTGACGGCCACGGAGGTGAAGGTGCCGCGGATCTTGTTGGTGACCAGGACGGCCAGGGCCTCGCCCTCGACGTCCTCGGCGACCACGAGCAGCGGCTTCTTGGTCTGGGCGATCTGCTCCAGCAGCGGCAGGAAGTCCGCGATGGAGGCGATCTTGCCCTGGGTGAGCAGGATGTAGGCGTCCTCGAGGACGGCTTCCATCCGCTCGGGGTCGGTCACCATGTAGGCCGACAGGTAGCCCTTGTCGAACTGCATGCCCTCGGTGAACTCGAGCTCCATGCCCATGGCGTTGGACTCTTCGACGGTGAGGACACCGTCCTTGCCCACCTTGTCGAACGCCTCGGCGATCAGCTCGCCGATCTTGGCGTCCTGGGCGGAGATCGTCGCGACGTTGGCGATCTCCTTCTTGTCACCGACCTCACGGGCGCTGGCGAGCAGCTTGTCGCTGATCTCCTTGGCGGCCTTGTCGATGCCGCGCTTGAGCGACAGCGGCGAGGCGCCGGCGGCCACGTTGCGCAGGCCCTCGCGGACCATGGCCTGGGCCAGGACGGTCGCGGTGGTGGTGCCGTCGCCCGCGATGTCGTTGGTCTTGGTGGCCACTTCCTTGGCGAGCTGGGCGCCGAGGTTTTCGTAGCGCTCTTCCAGCTCGATCTCACGAGCGATGGTCACACCGTCGTTCGTGATCGTCGGCGCACCGAACTTCTTGTCGATGACGACGTTGCGGCCACGGGGGCCGAGGGTTACCTTCACGGCGTCCGCGAGGGCGTTCACACCGCGCTCGAGCGCGCGGCGGGCATCCTCGTTGAACTCCAGGATCTTCGCCATAACTGAAAGTCCTCTCCTAGCGTCGAAAGCCCCGGCCGCCCTCAAGAGCGCCCGGGGCTCGACACATCCGGCTACTTCTCGATGATCGCGAGAACATCGCGGGCGGAGAGCACGAGGTACTCCTCGCCGCCGTACTTGACCTCGGTGCCGCCGTACTTGCTGTAGAGGACGATGTCGCCCTCAGAGACGTCGAGCGGAATCCGCTTGTCGCCGTCCTCGTCCCAGTTGCCCGGGCCCACCGCGAGGACCTTGCCCTCCTGCGGCTTCTCCTTGGCGGTGTCAGGGATGACCAGGCCGGAAGCGGTGGTCTGCTCGGCCTCAAGCGGCTGAACCACAATGCGGTCGCCGAGCGGCTTAACGGGAACCTTGGTGGCGGTCGTCACGATCGGACCTCCCCTTCAGATTTGAATGATCAGAAGAGGCGACCAGCTGGGCCTGCCGTCGCGGGTGTCAGACCTGCCTCGTCGCACGTTGGCACTCTCAAGGGGAGAGTGCCAACACGAAACATATGCAAGAGGGGCTTGACAGTCAACACGAACGCGTCTGCTCTGAGCGATCAGGCGTCAAAGCCTGGCCTTCGTCAAGTCTTCCACGTGGACGAATACCCCCATCCCGCCCATGCCATCCGTCCGCTGTCCTGCTGCCCATGCCGCATGGGCAGCAGGACGGGCAGCGGCTCGCGGGACGATCCGGGTACGCCGTGGCGCTAACGTCGGACGACGTGGACCTCGACGCCTTCACCGAGTTGCTGACCCCGCGCGGCCAGGAGGCGTTGGCGCGGGCCGGGGAGCTCGCCGGCGCCGACCCGGTCGCCGCCGCGACCGCGCTGCGCAGGACGTATGACGCCGCCCTCACCTCCGCCGCGCTCACCCAGGCGGGGCTCAGGGAACGGGCGAAGGCCAAGTTCGGCCGGGATGCGACCGTGATGTATTTCACGCCCCATGGCCTGGAGCAGTCCACCAGGGCGGAGGTCGCCGAGCACCGCGCCCGCCGCCTCATGAGGATGATCGAACCGTCGGCCGCTCCCGCGGTGGCGGACGCCTGCTGCGGCATCGGCGGTGACCTGCTCGCGCTGGCCCGCGCCGGCTGCGCCGTGACCGCCGTCGACACCGACCCGCTGACCGTCGCCGTGGCCGCGGCCAACGCCCGCGCGCTCGGCGTGGCCGACCGGGTGACGGTGCGCGTGGGCGACGCGGCGGAGATCAGGCCGGAGGCGTACGACGTGCTGTTCGCCGACCCGGCCAGGCGGACCGGCAGGGGCAGGACGTTCGATCCCATGGCCTACTCCCCGCCCTGGCCCGTGGTGCTCGACCTGATCTCGCGCGCCCGCCTGGCCTGCGTCAAGGTCGCGCCCGGCATCCCGTACGAGTTCATCCCCGAGGGCGCGCAGACCGAGTGGGTCTCGTACAAGGGCGAGGTCAAGGAGGCCACGATCTGGACCGGCCAGGGCGGCGGCCGGCGCGCCACCCTGCTGCCCGGCGGCCACGCCCTCACCGCCCCCGGCACCGAAGCCACCGCCGCGCCGGTGGGCCCGGCCGGCCGGTACGTCTACGAGCCCGACGGCGCCGCCGTCCGCGCCCATCTCGTCGCCGAGGTGTCCGAGCTGGTCGGCGGCAGGCTGCTCGACCCGCTGATCGCCTACATCACCGCGGACGATCCGGTGGACACCCCATGGGCCACCAGATACGAAATAGAGGACATTCTTCCGTTCTCTCTGAAAAAACTCCGCGCGCTACTCCGTGAGCGACAAATCGGCAATGTCACCATCAAAAAACGGGGCTCCGCCGTCGACATCGAACGCCTCCGCACCGACCTACGCCTCAAAGGCGACAACTCCGCCGTCGTCATCTTGACCCGCATTCTCGACAAACCATCGGTTCTTCTCTGCAAACCCCTCTCACCTGCCTGAACCCCCAATCTCAGTCATCCGCGCGTTAACGGCGATCTTTCACTTCGGCCCTGACGGACCTTGATCGAAGGGCTAAGGTTGGCGGGCGGGAGTTCTCCCCCTTAATGCGGTCACCCGCGTTCTCGCTCTTTCAGTTGAACCGGACCAACCCCACCGCTGCGCGGCAGACCGTCGGCGAGCGAAGGAGCTTTCGGTGGACCATTCCAACCACACCACCCTGCTTCAGACGGGCGCGCATGACGCCGTACCGAAGAGAATGCGCGACCTGCTCGCGCGGGCCGCCCAGGACCACGTCTACGAGCAGCGCACCCAGGGCGCCGTGCTCGACGAGATCCGCCAGCGGCTCGAAGGCATGGAGTGGCTGCTGCGCGAGGTGCGCGAGCGCGAGCTGGGCGGGCTCAGCGGCACGCTGGAGTCGGTGAGCGGGCGGCTGGAGGAGATCTCCGCCAAGCCGCCGATGTGGGCGGAGGGCCTGGCACAGCACGTCGAGGCCGTACGCGACCACGTGGACGCCGTGGGCGCCAAGGTGGGCGACGTCGACGCGAAGGTCGGCGACGTGGACGCCCGGGTGGCCCCCGTCGCCGAGTTGCCGAGCTTGTGGGCCGACCTCGGCACCGTGGGCGAGAGCGTGGACGAGGCGCTCAACCGGCTGCAGACGGTGCTCGACAGCACCGACGGCATCACTAAGGGCATGTCCGAGTTCTCCGCCAGGCTGGCCACGCTCAACTCCAGCATGGAGGCCGCGGCCAGCCGCTTCACCCGGCTCGACAAGTCGATGTCCGATCTGACCACCCGTACCGACCGGGTCGAGGTCGCGATGAGCGACCTGTCGGAAAACGTCACCGAGCAGCTGCAGAGCACCACCGATCAGCTGACCGGCCGGGTCGAGGCGAGCGAGCAGCGCGTCACCGCCCGGCTCGACGAGGCGGACCAGCGGCTCACGACCCGGCTCGACCAGACCGACCAGCGCCTCGCGGTCCGGCTCGACGAGACCGACCAGCGCCTGGCCACCGCGCTCCTGGAGGCCGACGAGCGCCTCGTCAGCCGGCTCAAGGAGGCCGACGAGCAGCTCACCGGCCGCCTGACCAGCGTCGAGCAGCGCCTGACCACCAGGCTCGACGAGACCGACCAGCACCTCGCCGTGCAGCTCGGCGAGAGCGAGCAGCGCCTGACGGCCCGCCTCAGCGGCGTGGACGCCCGCCTCGACCGGGCCGAGGGCAGGTTGCAGGGGCTCGACTCCCGGCTCACCGGGTTCGACAGCCGGCTGGAGTCCGCGGACGAGGGCCTGGCCGACATCGACACCAGGCTCGACGGCCTCGACGGCCGGATCGGCGGGGTCGACCAGCGGCTGCTGTCCATGGACGGCCGGCTCGGCGCGGTGGACAAGCGCCTGGGCACCCTGGACGGCCACCTGGGCCGCCACGACGACCGGTTCGACGCGCTCGACGTACGGGTGGACGCCCGCTTCGCCTCGCTCGACGAGCGCATGGCCACCACCGACCAGCACGTCAGCGAGACCGCCACCCGCAACGAGGGCCGCTTCAACAAGCTGGACAACCAGATCGACGCCATCGACGAACGGCTCGGCGAGGCGGAAGAGCACATGAGCAGCCGGTTCGACGCCGTGGACGGCCACTTCGGCGGGCTCGACACCCGCTTCAACGGCCTCGACACCCACCTCAAC
Organism: Nonomuraea fuscirosea; assembly: GCF_035917475.1. Taxonomy (NCBI): domain Bacteria; kingdom Bacillati; phylum Actinomycetota; class Actinomycetes; order Streptosporangiales; family Streptosporangiaceae; genus Nonomuraea; species Nonomuraea fuscirosea. The sequence continues at coordinate 9,239,714 of NZ_CP109074.1, forward strand.
GGCCTGGCCACCCGCGCCGAGCAGACCGGCGCTCACCTGGAGTCGGTCGACGACCGGATCGAGGCCGTCAACGAGCGGATGACCCAGCTGCCCGCCACCCTGGCCATCCCCGAGCAGGTCGGCGAGCTGATCCAGACCCACTCGGGCGAGCAGGCCGAGCGTCTCACCGCCGCCACCGAGGCGCTCACCGAGCTCGTACGGTCCCGCCCCGACCACGACGAGCTGGCCGGCACGGTGTCCGGCATCGTCAACCCCGCGACGGACGACCTGACCAAGCGCCTGGGCGCCCTGGAGGAGACCATGCTGGCCCTGGCCGAAGCCCTCCTGCGCCCGACCCGCCCCAAGGAGTGAGCCACAGACCGCCCTCGCCACGCGGGCGGGGGCGGCCGGTCAGACGTGCACGGTCGTGATCGGCAGCGACGAGTCGGCCGGGATCCCCAGCGTCGACGGCGTCACCCCGGCCGCGACCAGGTCGGACCCGAGCGCGGCGACCATGGCCCCGTTGTCGGTGCACAGCCCGGGACGAGGCACCCGCAGCCGTACGCCGGCCGCCTCGCACCGCTCCTGGGCCAGCGCCCGCAGCCGCGAGTTGGCCGCCACCCCGCCGCCGATCAGCAGGTCGTGCACGTCGTATTTCCGGCACGCCTGCAGCGCCTTGCGGGTCAGCACGTCGACCACGGCCTCCTGGAAGGAGGCGGCCACGTCGGGCACGTGCACGGACTGCCCGGACGCCTCGCGGGCCTCGACCCACCGGGCGACGGCCGTCTTGAGCCCAGAGAAGGAGAAGTCGAGCGTGCCGTCGTCGATCTTGCCGCGCGGGAACGCGATGGCCGCCCCCGACCCGTCGCGCGCGGCCCTGTCGATGTACGGGCCGCCGGGGAAGGGCAGCCCCAGCACCCGAGCGACCTTGTCGAACGCCTCACCGGCCGCGTCGTCCACGGTGGAGCCGAGCGAGATCACGTCGCCGGCGACGTCGGGCACGAGCAGCAGTGAGGAGTGACCGCCGGAGACCAGCATGGCGATGCACGGCTTGGGCAGCGGCCCGTGCTCCAGCTGGTCGACCGCGACGTGGGCGGCCAGGTGGTTGACGCCGTAGAGGGGCACGCCGAGGCCGAGCGCGTAGGACTTGGCCGCGGCCACGCCGACCAGCAGTGCCCCGGCGAGGCCGGGACCGGCCGTCACGGCGATGGCGTCGATGTCGGCGAACGTGAGCCCGGCCTCGGCCAGCGCGGCCTCCACGGTGGGCGTCATGGCCTCCAGGTGGGCGCGCGAGGCGACCTCGGGCACCACGCCGCCGAACCTGGCGTGCTCGTCCATGCTGGAGGCGATCGTGTTGGCCAGCAGCGTGTGACCTCTGACGATGCCGATGCCGGTCTCGTCGCAGGACGTCTCGATGCCCAGGACCAGGGGTGCGTCAGTCACCAAGCTTCCTTCTCATCATGATCGCGTCGGTGCCGTCGTCGTAGTAGCGGCGGCGGGTGCCGATCTCCTCGAACCCGAAATGCCGGTAGACCGCCTGCGCGTGGGGATTGTCGGCGCGTACTTCCAGGAAGATCTCGCGCGCGCCGCGGCGGGTCGCCTCGGCCAGCAGCTCGGTCAGCATCGCGCTGCCGAGGCCGGTGCCCTGGTGCTTCTCCAGCACGGCGATGGTCTGCACGTCGGCCTGGTCGGCCGCGGCGGCCAGGCCCGCGTAGGCCACGATCTCGTCGTCCACGGAGACCACCACGTAGTGGCGGGTGCGCGGCATGTCGGCCAGCTCGCCGCGCATCATCCCCTCGCTCCAGGCGTCGAGCGGGAACGTGGCGCGTTCGATCGCCATGACGGCCGGGAGGTCGGCCTCGGTCATCGGCCTGAGGTTCACGCCGTCACCTTCTTGGGCGCGCCCGGCACCACGGCGTCGGGCCTGCGCAGGTAGATCGGTCGCGGGGGGTCGAGCGGCACGCCCTCGCCGAGCCGGAGCGCCGCCAGCGCGGCCAGGGCGCCCGCGTAGGGGTAGGGCGGCGCGTCGCCGCCGTCGCCGAGCAGGTCGGGGTAGAGCCCGGCGCCCGCGCCGACGACCGGCAGGCCCTGGACGGGCACGTCGGCGGGCCGGTCGACGAAGGGGCCCTCGGAGCGGGTGCGGCAGTCGGAGTAACGCGCCCAGAACACCTCTTTGCGCCGCGCGTCGGTGGCCACCAGGAAGGGCTCGCCGAGCCCGGAGGCGTAGGCGACGGCGTCGAGCGTGCAGATCCCGTACGCGGGCACGCCCAGCGTGGTCGACAGGCCCTGGGCGGTCATCAGCCCGACCCGGAGCCCGGTGTAGGGGCCGGGGCCGCTGCCGGCCACGACGGCGCTCACCTCGCGCAGCCGCACGCCCGCCTCGCTGAGCACGGACTCGATGGTGGGCACGAGCAACTCGCCGTGGCGCCGGGCGTCGATCGTGGTCGACTCGGCGAGCACGCGCTCCCCGTCGTGGAGCGCGGCGGTGACGGCGGGGGTTGCGGTATCAAAGGCCAGGACCAGCACGACTGTTTAGCCTACCCGCCGCGCGGGTCACGCCTGGCCGGTACGCCGTTTCACGCCTGAACGCGGCCGCTCAGACCTGGGAGGCGTACACGATGATGTTGTCGACGTATTCGCCCGACGCGTAGTCGAACTTGCCGCCGCAGGTGACCAGCTTCAGCCCGTCCTCCAGGTAGACCCGTTCGGTGGGGAAGCTGTCCTTGTGCACCTGCTCGATCGAGTCCACCTTGAACGACACGACCTTGCCGTCGCTGCGTTCGACCTTGACGGTCTGGCCCTTGCGTAACTGCCTGAGCTTGTAGAAGACGGCGGGGGCGGTCTTCGTGTCGACGTGGCCGATGATCACCGAGGGGCCCTTCTCGCCGGGCACCGCGCTGCCGGTGTACCAGCCGGCCAGCTTCGGCTTCTCGTACGGCGGCAGCTCGACCTCGCCGTTCTTCTGCAGGCCGAGCTTCATCAGCTCGGCCTCGACCTCGATCGAGGGGATGTCGATGCTCTTGGGCACGACCGCGGCGGCGGGCTTGGTCGTACCGGTCTCCATGTTCTTGCCGAACGCGACCAGCACCAGGCCCGTGACGGCGCCCGCGAGCACCACCCGTCCTGTCCGGGCCACGGGTCAGGCCCGGTTGCGCCGCTTGACCGCGAAGCCGATGCCTCCGGCCAGGGCCAGGGCGATCAGCGCGCCGGCCGGACCGAGCGGGATGGAGGACTCCTCGGAGGCGTCCTGGGCGTACGTGCCGCCGCCGCCGGCCCGTGGCGCCCTGGTGGGCACCGTCCGGGTCGGCTCGGGCTCGGACTCGGCCGCGGACACCCTGAGCGTGGCCCTGCCGGTGTCGTTGGTGCCGTCGCACTTGACGTCCACGCGGTAGCTGCCGCGCCGGATCATCCCCGAGACCTGCGCCTCGCCGCGCACCCACGGGGAGCCTGCGGTCGTGCCGGTCGGGGTGGGACTGGCCGAGGCCGCCGGGACCGGGTTGAGCGTGACGCCGTTGACGAACGCCTTGGAGGTGGCGGTGCCGGTGTGGGCGGGGCCGCCGGTCGGGACCGGGCAGTTGGCCAGGATCCACACCCTGGACGTCTCGCCGGCGGTGACGCGGTCGGGGTTGAGCTGGACGTTGATGGTCTGCCTGGTGGTGGTCGTGCGCGGGGTGGCGGTCGTCGTCGCGGTGGCGGTGGTTGTCGCCGTGGTGGTGGCCGTGCCGCTGGCCGGAGGGGTCGCTGTGGCTGTTGGATCGGAATCGGCCGAGGCCGAGCAGCCGGTCAGACCGACCATGACGATGGCTCCCGCGTACGCGACACGCCTGACCCTGAGCACCGGCCGCACCCCACTTTGCCGTCTTACAACCCAGCATCCACCAAAAATGTGGATGTCGCCCCTCCTGATACCCAGAAATTCTGGGCGAATCCCTGACCGACGATCATGATTTAAATCATCGGCCCGGTACGTCAAGGGTGCCAGCCATACCGGGCTTTGACCGTCGTTTTACTCTTCTGGCGGATCAGACGGCGTGTCGCTCCACCCGTCACTCCATCGGGAGCCCACGCCGCGCAGGGTCACGATCCGGGCCTCGTCGCCGGCCTCACGGTCGATGTGGATCTCCAGCCGGTCCTCGGCCAGCCCTTCGACCAGCCCCTCGCCCCACTCGACGACGGTGACCGAGTCCTCCAGCGAGGCGTCCAGGTCGAGATCGTCCACCTCCAGGTCGCCGCCGAGCCGGTAGGCGTCCACGTGCACGAGCGGCGGGCCCTGGCGCAGCGAGGGATGCACCCTGGCGATCACGAACGTGGGCGAGGTGATCGGGCCGCGTACCTTCAGCCCCTCCGCGATGCCCTGCACGAGCGTGGTCTTGCCGGCGCCGAGCGGGCCGGACAGCACGAGCAGGTCTCCCGGGCGCAGCCGGGCGGCCAGGCGGGCCCCGTACGCGCGCATGTCCTCGGCCGTCGCCAGTCGCGTCACTGCCCTGCCCCCTTCCCCTCGGGCGTGGCCGGTCGCGTCACAGCCCTGCCTCCTTCTGCTCGGACGTGCCCCGGCGCGTCACAGGTCCACCCGCTTCAGCAAGTCGCGCAGCGCGTCGTTGACGACGCCGGGCCGCTCCAGCTGGATCAGGTGCGAGGTGTCGGGCACCTCGGTGAGCTGGGCCTTGGGCAGCGCGGCGGCCATGGCCTTGCTGTGGTCGGGCGGGGTCAGCCAGTCGCGGTCGCCGACCAGGATCGCGGTGGGCACCGGGTCGAGCACGTCGAGGGCGGAGAGCTTGTCGTGGTTCATCAGCGCGGGGTAGAAGTCGGCGACCACCTCGGTCGGGGTCGCCCTGATCATCGACTCGGCGAAGTCGACCACGGTCGGGCTGACGTTCTTGGAGTCGCCGAAGCCGACGAAACGGGTGATCAGGAACGCGATGTCGCTGCCCGCGTTGCGGGCCCTGTCGGCCAGGGCGCCCCGTTTGCCCAGCATCGACACGGTGGTGGGCGCCACCTTGTGCACGACCTTGGACAACATCGCGGGCAGGCCCAGGGTGAGCTCGGCGAGCTTGCCGGCCGAGGTCGAGATGAGCGACACCGCGCGGATCTTGTCGCCGAACAGGTCGGGGCGGCGGTCGGCCAGCGCCATGATCGTCATGCCGCCCATGGAGTGGCCGACCAGCACGCACGGGCCGGGCACGAACTGCTCGATCACCTCGGCGAGGTCCTCGCCCAGGCGGTCGATCGTGCTGTCGTCGGCGCCGGCCCGCTGGGAGCGCCCGTGGGAGCGCTGGTCCCACAGGACGATCCGGTAGTTCTCCCGCAGGTCCTTGCGCTGGTAGTGCCAGGATTCGAGGTTGAGGCAGTAGCCGTGGCAGAACACGACCGTCAGCGGCGCGTCCTCGGGGCCGTCGATGACGATGTGCAGCGCCTTGCCGTCGGAGGTGACGAGGGTGCGCTCCCGGCCGCGCAGCTCGCCGAACGGCTCGCTCGCCTCGGTGTCGGGGCGCAGCCTGATGCGGCCGACCGCGTACCGCTTGGCCAGCGCCGCCGCCGCGACACCGGCGGATGCCGCACCGACGAGCGCGCCGGCGATGCCCACCCTGCGCCGTGTTGTCGTCGTCATGTCCCCGATCCTTCTCCGCTCATGGCCGCCGCGATGTGCCCGCCGTCACCCTCGATAGACCCTGGGCACCCGCGCACCGATCCTGGTCACGATCTCATGCGTGATCGTGCCGAGGGAATCCGCCCACTCCTGAGCGGTCGGCTCGCCCTCGTCGCCCGGCCCGAACAGCACGACCTCGTCACCCGCCGCCAGCGGGTCGTCGCCCATGTCGATCATGAACTGGTCCATGCACACCCGGCCGGCGATCAGCCTGCGGCGTCCGCCCGCCAGCACCTCGGCCCGCCCCGTCGCGTGCCGGAGTATCCCGTCGGCGTACCCCAGGGGAACGAGGCCGAGCGTGGTCTCGCGCTCGGTGGTGTAGAGGTGGCCGTAGGAGACGCCCGAGTCCTCGGTGACCCGCTTGGCCAGCCCGACCCTGGCCACCAGCGTCATCGCCTGCCTGAGGCCGAAGTCGCCCAGCTCGGGGACGGGGCTCAGGCCGTACATCGCGATGCCGCTTCTGACCATGTCGTAGCGGGCCTCGGGCAGCGTCATCGTGGCGGCCGAGTTGGCGATGTGCCTGATCACGTGGGAGCCGCCGGCGCCGGCCTGCTCGGCCAGCTTCAGCGCCGTCTCGAACGCCTCCAGCTGCCTGGCGATCGACGGATGCCCGGGGATGTCGGCGCAGGCGAAGTGGGACCAGAGCCCGGCGATCTCGATCACGCCCTCGGCGCGCAGCTCCAGCGCCCTGGCCAGCAGCGCCGGCCAGGAGGCCAGCGGGGAGCCGCCTCTGCTCATGCCGGTGTCGGCCTCCAGGTGCAGCGTCGCGGTGCGGCCGGTGCGGCGGGCGGCGGCGGCGATCTCGTCGAGCAGCCGCACGTCGGAGGCCGACAGCTCGACGTCGTGGGTCAGCGCCTCGTCGAGCGGCTCGTCCGGCGTGATCAGCCAGGACAGGATCGGCGCGGTCACGCCGGCCTCGCGCAGCGCGAGCGCCTCTCTGACGAACGCGGTGCCGAGCCGGCTCACCCCGGCGCCCAGCACGGCCTCGGAGACCGGCACCAGGCCGTGCCCGTAGGAGTCGGCCTTGACCGCGGCCATGAGCTCGGCGCCGCCGGCGGCGTCCTTGATCAGACCCACGTTGTGCCTGATGGCGGCCAGGTCGACCCGTGCCTCGGCGGGCGTGGCGCGCGGAGAGTACATCCTTCTAGTGTGGCAGCTCGCGCACGTGCTCGGGCGCCGTTCTCATGGCCGGTCTCTCATGAGGTCGCGCTGGTCACGGCCCGGATCGCCGCGGGAACCGCCGTGGCGACGTCGGCCGCCGCGAGGGGCGCGCCGTCGGCGGCCAGCCGTCCGGCCAGCCCGTGCAGGAACGCGCCGCAGGACGCGGCGTCGTAGCAGCTCATCCCCTGCGCGAGCAGCGCGCCCGCGACGCCGGCCAGCACGTCGCCGGTGCCGCCGGTGGCCAGCCAGGAGGTGCCGGTGACGTTGACCCGCACCGGCCGCGCGTCCTCGGCCACCACCGTGGTCGAGCCCTTGAGCAGCACGGTCGCGCCCAGCTCCGCCGCCGCCCTGCGGACGTGCTCCAGCCTGGCCGCCTCGATGTCGTCGCGCTCGGCCCTGATCAGCCTGGCCAGCTCACCCGCGTGCGGCGTGAGCAGCACGGGCGCGTCCCTGCGCAGCAGCCCGGGGTCCCGCGCCACCAGCGTCAGGGCGTCGGCGTCGACCAGCACGGGCACGCCGGAGCCGAGCACCCTGGCCGCCAGCTCGTGCGCCCAGTCGTCGGTGCCGAGGCCGGGGCCGAGCACCCAGGCCTGCACCCGCCCGACGTGGTCGATGACGGGCTCGTCCAGCGGCGTCACCACGGCCTCCGGCCAGTGGGCGCGTACCTGGGCGACCGGCCCTTCGCGGCCGGCGTAGCGCACCATGCCGGCTCCGGCCCGCAGCGCGCCGCCGACGGCCAGCACGGCGGCGCCGGTGAACTGGTCGCCGCCCGCCGCCACGCCGAGCACTCCCCTGCGGTATTTGTCCGACTCGGCGCCCGGCCTGGGCATGAGGGCGTCCACGTCGCCACCGGTCAGCGCGGCGACGTCGGGATCAGGCAGGTGCTCGCCAAGCCCGATGTCGATCAGCCGGACGTCCCCCGCGACGGAGGCTCCAGGATCGACCAGCAGCCCCGTCTTGTACGCCCCCATGGTCACGGTCACCTTGGCCCTGACCGCCGCGCCCGCCACCTGCCCGGTGCTCGCGTCGGCCCCGCTGGGCACGTCCACGGCCACGACCGGGCCGGCGGCAGCGTTCGCCGCCTCGGCCAGGCGCGCGTACGGCTCGCGCAACGCCCCCGAGGCGCCGATCCCCACGAGGCCGTCGATGATCAGGTCGGCCCGGTCGAGCTCCGGCGGCTCGACCACCCGCCCGCCCGCGTCGAGCAGCGCCCGCAGCCCCGCCTCGTGCGTCTTTGACCCGGCGAGCACGGCACCCACCCACGCGCCGCGTCTGGCCAGCCGCTCGCCCGCGTAGAGCGCGTCGCCGCCGTTGTCGCCGCTGCCGACGAGCAGCACGATTCGTCTTCCGTACACGCGCCCGAGCAGGTCGGCGCAGACGGCGGCGAGCCCGGTCGCGGCCCGCTGCATCAGCGTCCCCTCGGGCAGCAGCGCCATGAGCGCCCGCTCAGCACCCCGGATCTGGTCGGCGGTGTAGCCGGTCTTCACGCCCTGTCTCCCTATCTGATTCGCTGCGTGCGGCGGGCTCGGTCGCCCGATGCCGCCGCCTTCCCCCGCTCTGGTCGCTGCGTTCCCGCTCCTCCAGGCGACGGCACTCCCTCGCGGATCATCCCTCGGCGATCACGTACGCGACGGCCACGCCGGCGTCGTGGCTGAGGGAGACGTGCCAGCGCTTGACCCCCAGCTCGTACGCCACCTCCGCCACCCTCCCCGAGACCCGCAGCTCGGGCTTGCCCAGCTCATCACAGTGCACCTCGGCCTCCAGATGACCGAGACCCTTCGGCGCGCCGAGCGCCTTGGCCACCGCCTCCTTTGCGGCGAACCTGGCGGCCAGGGAGTGCACCGCCAGCGGCCGCTCGACCTCGGTGAACAGCCGGTCCCTGAGCTGCGGCGTACGGTCGAGCGCGGCCTCGAAGCGGGCGATGTCGACGACGTCCACGCCGATTCCCAGGATCATCGTCCCAGCCTACTCAGAACGGCCCGCGCTCCCACGGACCCCAGATCGCGATGGACATGCCCTGTCTGGCCTGCACGTTGACGTAGAGGGTGTGACCGCCGGGGCCGAACGTGGAGCCGGCGAACTCGGCGCCCGCGTCGCCGGTGATCGGCTGCAGCCGGCAGAAGTCGAAGATCTGCCCCGCCTTGCTGAGGCCGCGCAGGTAGTTGTCGCCGTCGCCGTCCTCGCACAGCACCAGGGTGCCGCGCCGGCTGGCGGTGACGTTGTCCGGCAGGTCGAGCACGGAGGCGCGGGGCGATTCGTAGGCGAGCTTGAGCCGGCCGCTCCACGTCTCGTACGCCCACACCTGCCCGCGCCCCTGGCCGAACCCGTCGGGCGCGGTGTCGCCCGGCGCGGTGGCCCCGCCCTGGGTGGAGACGAAGTAGATCGTCCCCTGGTGGTGCACCGCCCCCTCCAGCCTGGAGAAGATCGCCGCCCCCTTCCGCCGGCCCTGCTTGCCCACGGCCTGGACGGCGGCGTCGTTGGACGGCCTGCCCTTGAACTCGGGGTCGGGGTCGTCGATGTCCACCCACGTGGCCGCGTACGCGGCGCCCGGCTCCTGCCCCTCGGACAGGTCCTTGCGCTCGGCGCCCTTGACGGCGAGCATCTGCAGCCACCCGCCGTCGAGCAGCCGCCCCGCCAGGATCGGGTGCTTCGGCGGGAGGTAGCGGTAGAAACCGGACGGGAAGCCGAAGTTGTCCTCGGTCAGATAGATCGCACCGGAGGAGGGGTCGAAGGCGGCCGACTCGTGCGGGAAGCGCCCTGCGGCCTTGATCGGCCTGGCACTGGCCGCGCGCCCGATCGGCACCTCGAAGATGTAGCCGTGCTTGCGGGTCAGCTTGGAGTTGTCGCCGCCGGAGAAGTCGTCGCCCACATCGGGCCCGTTGACCGTCTCCTCGCAGCTCACCCAGGCGCGCCAGGCCATGGGGCCGCCGGAGCAGTTCATCATGGTGCCGGTGAGCGAGGGCGCGCTGGTGATCACCTCGCCGTAACGGGTGACCCGCAGCGTGGAGGTGCCGCCGCCGGCCATCGGGTCGTACGCCTTGTCCTTGTCGCCGAAGGCGCCCACGGGCCCGTTGACCTCGTGGTTGCGGATCAGGACGGCGCTGCCCTTCGGGCCGGAGAAGGCCGCCATGCCGTCGTGCCGGCCCGGCACGGTGGACCCGTCGTCGTACTTGTCGCCGGCCACGCTGAACGAGCGGTACTTGAAGCCGTCGGGCAGGTGCAGCCGCACCTTGCCGTCACGCAGGTCCTTGACCGGGCGCAGCGGGCCGTAGCCGGACACGGGCTCGGCCCCGCCCCTGGCTCCCGCGCACGCGACCCCGGCGAAGGGCCCGGCGATCCCGGCGACCATGTTGGAGATGAAGCGACGACGGTCCACGGATAACCTCCCGTCCGGACAGTAGCCGCCCGCGATCCGTTTCAGCACGGCTTCGGCAAGACGAGTTCTCTTTCCCCGAACGGAGTCGCGGTAATCCCACGTCTTCGTCCACAGGCTGTGGATCGAGGGCGACCCCCCGCCCATGATCCCCTTTGTCCCGCATCGCTACGCTGCCAAGGTGAACAACGGCTACGTGGACCTGAGCAGGGAGCAGTGGAGCGAGCTCCGCAAGAACACGCCCTTGACTCTCACCGCAGACGAGCTGGAAGAACTACGCGGCCTCGACGACCCCATCGACCTCACTGAGGTCACCGACATCTACCTCCCCCTGACCCGGCTGCTCAACCTGCACTTCACCGGGTCCAAGCAGCGCAGCAGCGTGCTGAGCGCGTTCCTCGGCCATGCCGGGCAGCGCGTCCCCTACATCCTGGGCATCGCGGGCAGCGTCGCGGTCGGCAAGTCGACCACCGCCCGCCTGCTGCACACCCTCCTCGCCCGCTGGCCCGAGCACCCGCGCGTGGAGCTGATCACCACCGACAGCTTCCTGTACCCCAACGCGATGCTCGAATCCAGGAAGATCATGCATCGCAAGGGCTTCCCCGAGAGCTACGACCGGCGGGCCCTGGTCCGATTCGTGGCGGAGGTGAAGGCGGGCGTGGCCGAGGTGCACGCACCCGTCTACAGCCACCTTGAGTACGACATCGTCCCCGGCGCCAAACAGACCGTGAAAAATCCTGACATTCTGATCATCGAGGGCCTCAACGTCCTCCAACCGGCCCCGCCCACGTCCCTCGCGGTCAACGACTACTTCGACTTCTCCATCTACGTCGACGCCAAGGTCGAGGACATCCGCACCTGGTACGTCGACCGCTTCCACAAACTGCGCCGCACCGCCTTCGAAGACCCGAAGTCGTACTTCCGGCACATCGCGGAGATGTCGTACGAAGAGGCCACAGCCTTCGCCGTCAACGTCTGGCGCGACATCAACGAACGCAACCTGATCGAGAACATCGCCCCCACCAGGGGCCGCGCGGACCTCGTCCTCAAGAAGGGCGCCGACCACTCGGTACGGCGGGTACGCCTCCGCCAGACATGAAGACCTCCTCGAACAGGTAACGCCCGAACCTGCCCGCACACTCCTGGTCGTCGATGTCGGCGAACCAGCACTCCTCACCATGGTCGTGACACATGAACGCGATCATGCGAAAAAGCCTCGCGTATCCGCGTCAACACATCGTCAACGTCCGATCGACGACAATGGTCACGTGCTGCATCTGCGACTGATCGTCCCCGCCGCGCGCACCGAGGAGGCGACGGCGGTGTTGGAGGACTGCTCCGGCGTCACCAACATCGTCGTCCTGCCGGGTGCGGGCCGCGACCCCCAGGGCGACGTCGTGCTCTGCGACGCGGCCAGGGAGTCGGCCAACGAGGTGCTCGGCCGGCTGAAATGGCTGGAGACCGAGGGCTCCATCGCCGCCGAGCAGATCGAGCTGTCGCTGTCGGACGGCGCCCGCGACGCCGTCCACGAGGCGCCGGGCGAGCCGGACGACGCGGTGATCTGGGAGCATTTGTCGCAGCAGGTCTACGCCAATTCCCGCATCACCTGGGCCTACCTGGCCTTCCTCGCCATCGCCACCCAGCTCTCCGGCATCGCCGTGCTCCAGGACTCCCTCATCCTCATCGTCGGCGCGATGGTGCTCGGGCCCGAGTTCGGCGCGGTCGCGGCCATCTGCTTCGGCCTGCTGCACCGCAACGGCCATCTGATCGTCAACGCGCTGCGGACGCTGGTCGTCGGGTTCGGGGTGGCGATGGCGATCACGTACGCGTGCGCGCTGGTCTCGTACGGGCTGGGCTGGATCGCCCCCGGCGACCTCGACACCAGCGCGGAGTTCCACTTCATCGTCAAGCCCGACCGCTGGTCGTTCATCGTCGCCCTGCTGGCGGGCGCCGCGGGGGTGCTGTCGATCACGGCCGGCAAGTCGTCGGCCCTGATCGGCGTGTTCATCTCGGTCACCACGGTCCCCGTGGCCGGCTTCGTGGCCGTCGCCTCGGCGCTGGGCGACTGGAGCGAGGTGGCGGGCTCGGTCGCCCAGCTCGCGGTGAACCTCGCGGGGATGGTCATCGCGGGCACTCTCACCCTCCTGGTCCAGCGAAAATTCTGGCCTCAGGTAGGACGCCGTTCATCGGATACCTCCAAGGAGTCCCCATCTTGAGGTGAGGAAGGACTCGAACCCCTGCGGAGCAGGACAGGGGGTAGCGTTCGCTGCTAGACGAACCATCTCATCGAACAAACACGCGAATCTTCCTTGATCGCTTGATATGATGTGAGGCGTGGCCCAGGTCGTGAAGCGGGCTTACAAGTACCGCTTCTACCCGACCCCCGGGCAGGCCGGAGAGCTTGCCCGGACGTTCGGCTGCGTCCGTCTGGTCTACAACAAGGCCCTGGAGGAACGGACCCGCGCTTACACCCTCGACGGCAAGCGCGTCTCCTATGCGGAGTCGTCCGCGATGCTCACGCGGTGGAAGCGCAGCGGCGAGTTCGGCTTCCTGTCCGAGGTGTCGTCTGTCCCCCTTCAGCAGGCGCTTCGCCATCTCCAGGCCGCGTTCGCGAACTTCTTCGCCGAACGCGCCAAATACCCGGTCTTCAAGTCTCGTAAGAAGTCGCGGGCATCAGCCGAGTACACCCGTTCCGCGTTCCGCTGGCGGGACGGGGAGTTGACGCTGGCGAAGATGGACGCCCCGTTGGCGATTGTGTGGTCGCGTCCGTTGCCGGAGGGTGCGCAGCCGTCCACGGTGACCGTGTCGAAGGATGCGGTCGGTCGCTGGTTCGTGTCCCTCCTGGTGGAGGAGAAGGTCGCCCCGCTCGCCCCGGTGGAGCAGGCGGTAGGTGTAGATGTGGGCATCACCGCGCTGGCCACACTCTCGACTGGTGAGAAGATCGTCAACCCTCGCCACGAACGACGCGATCGGCGCAGACTCGCCAGAGCTCAGCGGGAGCTGGCCCGCAAGGAGAAAGGCAGCGCCAACCGGGCCAAGACGAAACAGCGGGTCGCCCGGCTGTACGCCCGGATCACCGACCGGAGAAGAGATCATCTGCACAAGGTCACGACACGGCTTGTTCGCGAGAACCAAGTGATCGCCGTGGAAGACCTGGCCGTCCACAACCTGGTCAAGAACCGCAGCCTGGCCCGCGCCATCTCCGATGCGAGCTGGCGGCAGTTGCGCTTCATGCTTGAGTACAAAGCGCGGTGGTACGGACGCACGCTGGTGACGGTCGACCGCTGGTTCCCCTCCAGCAAGCTGTGCTCGGCGTGCGGAGTCTTGCAAGGGAAGATGCCGTTGCACGTCCGGGAGTGGGAGTGCGCCTGTGGTGCGGTCCATGACCGGGATGTGAACGCGGCCAGAAACGTGCTCGCCGCCGGGCTGGCGGAGACCTGAAACGCCTGTGGAGCTGGTGTAAGACCTCAACGAGAGCATACTCTCGGGCAGGCGACCGGCGGTGAAGCAGGAAGGCCGACCGGCGACGGTTGGATTCCCCCTCCTTGAGGAGGGGGGAGGATGTCAACCGTATGACTGAGGCGCCGCCCGTGAGCGCACCGGTAGTGTCCGGCTCATGCACATCCTCGCCACCGAGGGGCTGACCAAACGCTTCCCCACCGTCACCGCGGTCGACCAGCTCACGGTCACCGTGGGCCCCGGGGTCACCGGTCTGGTCGGGGCGAACGGCGCCGGCAAGTCGACGCTGATCAAGATCCTGCTCGGCCTGCTGCCGCCGTCCGGCGGCAGCGCGCGCGTGCTCGATCTCGACGTCACCGCGCGCGGCGCCGACATCCGCAGGCTCGTCGGTTACATGCCCGAGCACGAATGCCTGCCCCCCGACGTCTCCGCCACCGAATTAATCGTCCATTTCGCCCGGATGTCCGGGCTGCCCCGCACGGCCGCCCGCGAGCGCGCCGCCGACGTGCTGCGTCACGTCGGGCTGGCCGAAGAGCGCTACCGGCCGGTCGGCACCTACTCCACCGGCATGAAGCAGCGGGTCAAGCTGGCCCAGGCGCTCGTCCACGATCCCAAGCTGATCTTCCTCGACGAGCCCACCAACGGGCTCGACCCGCGCGGGCGCGACGAGATGCTGACGCTGATCAGGCGCATCGGCGCCGAGTTCGGCATCAGCGTGCTGGTCACCTCCCACCTGCTGGGCGAGCTCGAACGCATCTGCGACCACGTGATCGTCATCGACGCCGGGCGGCTGCTGCGCTCGTCCGCGATCGGGGAGTTCACGCAGGTCACGCAGACCGTCGAGGTCGAGGTCGACGAGGGCCTCGACGACCTGGCCGCCCATCTCGTCGCCGGCGGCCAGGCCGTCTCGCGGCAGGGACGCCTGCTCGTGGTCAAGGTCACGGGGCCGGAGTCCTACGACGCCATCCGCGACGCCACCGCCGAGCTGGGCCTGTGTCTCATCCGCCTCGAACAGGGACGCCACCGCATTGAGGACGTCTTCAGGGACGAGGTCGCACATGTCTGAGATCTACGACATCGGGTATCGCCACTACGACGGCCCCCGGCTCGGCCGCGGCCACTCGACCAGGGCGCTGGCCGTACACAGCCTGCGCGGCGTCTTCGGGCTCGGCCGCCCCGCGCGCAGCAAGATCGTGCCGTTCGCGCTGGTCGGCATCATGTTCATCCCCTCGATCGTGAGCATCGCCATCATGGCGCTGGCTCAGCAGCGCGGCATCCCCTACAGCGGCTTCGCGGTCGTCATGCAGGCCGTGGTGGCGATCTTCCTGGCCGCGCAGGCCCCCGCGGTCGTCGCGCCCGACCTGCGCTACCGCGTGCTGCCGCTCTACCTGTCGCGGCCGGTCTCGATCGCCGAGTACGTCGGCGCGAAGGTCACGGCGATGACCGTGGCGGTGTTCGCGCTGATCGCGGGGCCGCTGACGCTGGCGTACGTGGGTGAGCTGGTCGTGGACATGCCCGGGCCGCCGGCCACCGGCGAATACCTGGGCGCGATGCTGATGGCGCTCGTGCTGTCCCTGCTGCTGTCGGCGTTCGGGCTGGCGCTGGCCTCGTTCACGCCCCGGCGCGGGCTCGGCGTGGCCTCGGTGATCACGGTCTACCTGCTGTCGTCGGCGTCGGTGCCGGTGATCTACGCCACCTTCGCCGAGACCGGCAACGTGGAGACGGCCAAGTGGGCCTGGCTGGCGAACCCGTTCTGGCTGGTCGACTCCGTCCAGCACTGGCTGTTCGGCACCCCGCCGCACTCCATCGAGGGCGACTACCCCAGCGGGCCCGTCTCGGCGCTGCTCCTCGTGGTGCTGCTCGCCGTCGCCATGCTCGCCCTGGCGCTGCGCTACAGGAAGGCGGCCGCGCGATGAAGATCGAGCTCTCGCAGGTTTCCCGCTGGTACGGCAACGTGGTGGCGGTCAACGACGTCACGATGACCATCGGCCCCGGCGTCACGGGGCTGCTCGGCCCCAACGGCGCGGGCAAGTCGACGCTGCTGCACATGATGGCCGGCTTCCTGGCCCCGTCGGGCGGCTCGGTCACGCTCGACGGCACCAAGGTCTGGAAGAACCACCATATTTACCGAAATATCGGCCTAGTTCCTGAAAGAGAGGGCGTGTACGGCTTCCTGACCGGCTGGCAGTTCGTCCTCTCGGCCGCCCGCCTGCACGGCCTGCCCGACCCGATCGAGGCCGCCCGCAAGGCCCTGGCCACGGTCGAGATGGAGGAGCCGAAGGACCGGCGGGTGGAGACGTACTCCAAGGGCATGCGCCAGCGCGTCAAGGTCGCCGCCGCGCTCGTCCACGACCCGCCCGTGCTGCTGCTCGACGAGCCGTTCAACGGCATGGACCCGCGCCAGCGCCTGCACCTGATGGACCTGATCCGCACGATGGGCACGGGCGGCAAGACGATCCTGTTCAGCTCCCACATCCTGGAGGAGGTCGAGCGGGTCGCCCAGCACATCGAGGTGCTGGTCGCGGGCCGGCACGCGGCGTCCGGCAACTTCCGGGAGATCCGGCGGCTGATGACCGACCGGCCCCACCTGTTCATGATCCGCTCCAGCGACGACAGGCGGCTCGCCGCGGCCCTTGTCCGCGACGACTCGACCGGCGGCATCACGCTGCGCCCCGACGGGCTGGAGGTCCAGGCCACCGAGTTCCGCCGCTTCGCCCGGCTGCTGCCCCAGGTCGCCAAGGCCGAGGGCGTGCGCCTGCACCAGGTCTCCCCGGCGGACGAGGACCTGGAGAGCGTCTTCTCCTATCTGATCAACCGGAGCAGCTGATGAACACCGTCGTAGCGGGCATCACCTACCGCGCCCTGCTGGGCCGGCGGCGGATCATCCTGCTTCTGCTGCTGCCGCTGGCCCTGATCGGCCTGGCCGTGCTGCTGCGCCTGTTCAGCGCCGACGACCAGTCCACGACCGTGCTGCTGATGAAGAACTTCGCGATCGGCACCATGCTGCCGCTGCTGGGCCTCATCGCGGGCACGGGCGTCATCGCGCCGGAGATCGACGACGGCACGATCATCCACCTGATGTCCAAGCCGATCTCCCGCCCGGTCATCGCACAGACGAAGTTCCTGGTCGCCGCCTCACTGCTGGCCCTGTTCGCGGCGGTGCCGACGTACGTGGCGGCCTGGATCCTGGTCGGCAACGAGGACGGCATCGCGCCCGGGTTCGCGCTGGGCTCGCTCGTGGCCGGCATCGCGTACGCCGCCGTCTTCCTGCTGCTCGGCGTGGTCACCCGGCACGCGGTCACGATCGGCATCATCTACGCGCTGGTCTGGGAGAGCCTGGTGGGCAACCTGCTGGCCGGCGCCCGTACCTGGTCGATCCAGCACTGGGGGCAGGCGATCGCCGCGCAGATCTCCGACTCGCCGTTCTTCCAGGCGGACGTGTCGCTGAGCTTCGCCATCCCGGCACTGATCATCGTCACCGTCGGCGCGGTCCTCTGGGCCGGGCAGCGGCTGCGCGCGTTCTCCCTGACCGGAGACGAGTGAGCTCTTCTCGCTGAGAAAGCCGATCGTCCATCGGGCCCGCCGAGGCGCCCGATGGACGGTCGTTCGTCAGACGCAGGCCGTACGGACCACGGCGGCCAGGCGGCCCGCCACCTGTGTGGCGTGCTCCTCCGACGCGGCCTCGACCATGACCCGGATCATCGGCTCGGTCCCGCTCGGCCTGATCAGGACCCGGCCGGCCTCTCCCAGCTCCGCCTCCGCCTCGGTGACGGCCGCGACGAGCTCGGGCACCGAGGCCTTGCCCCGGTCGACGTCCTTGACGTTGATCAGGATCTGCGGCAGCGGCGTCATCACCGCGGCCAGCTCCTTCAGCGGCACTCCGGACTTGGCCACCACGCCCAGCAGGTGCAGGGAGGTGAGCAGGCCGTCGCCGGTGGTGGCGTGGTCGAGCATGATGACGTGCCCCGACTGTTCGCCGCCCAGGTTGAAGCCGTCGGACTTCATCCGCTCCAGCACGTAGCGGTCGCCCACCGAGGTCTCCACCACGGTGATCCCCGCATCGCGCATCGCCAGCTTGAAGCCCAGGTTGGACATCACGGTCGCGACCACGGTGTCCTTGGCCAGCAGGCCCTCGCCGTGCATGGCCGCGGCCAGCACGGCCATGATGTGGTCGCCGTCGACGACGGCGCCCGTGTGGTCGACCGCGAGGCAGCGGTCGGCGTCGCCGTCGTAGGCCACACCGAGGTCGGCCCCGCGCGAGATGACCACCTGACGGAGCTTGTCCAGGTGGGTCGAGCCGTGGCCGTCGTTGATGTTGAGCCCGTCGGGCCTGGCGCCGATGGCCTCGACCCTGGCTCCCGCGCGCACCAGCGCCTCGGGCGCCACCATGTGGGCGGCCCCGTGAGCGCAGTCGACCACGACGTTCAGGCCGTCGAGGGCCGCGGTCATCGTGGTCAGCACGTGGGAGATGTAGCGGTCCGCCTCTCCGTACGCGTCGCGCACGCGACCGACGCCGGAGCCGACGGGGAAGCTCCACTCCTCGCCCAGCCGCCGCTCGATCTCGTCCTCGTCCGCGTCGGACAGCTTGAAGCCGCCGCGGGCCAGGAACTTGATGCCGTTGTCGGGCGCCGGGTTGTGCGACGCCGAGAGCATGACGCCGAGGTCGGCGCCGAGCGCGGCGGTGAGGTGGGCGACGGCCGGGGTGGGCAGCACGCCGAGGCGCAGCACATCCACTCCAGACGCCGCAAGGCCGGCGACCACGGCGGCCTCGAGAAACTCTCCCGAGGCACGCGGGTCCCGGCCCACGACCGCCACCGGCCGGTGTTTACCGGATCCGGTGGCGGAGAACGCGCCTGCATCGCCGAGGACGTGAGCGGCCGCCACGGACAAGTCCATGGCGAGCTCCGCCGTGAGGTCGCGGCCCGCGACCCCACGTACCCCGTCGGTGCCGAAAAGGCGCGCCAACTTAGCGCTTGCTGTACTGCGGAGCCTTGCGGGCCTTCTTGAGGCCGTACTTCTTCCGCTCCGTGGCGCGGGCGTCACGGGTGAGGAAGCCGGCCTTCTTCAGCGGCGGGCGGTTGACCTCGACGTCCAGGACCGCCAGGGCGCGGGACAGGCCCATGCGCAGCGCGCCGGCCTGGCCGGTCACGCCGCCGCCGTCGATGCGCGCGATGACGTCGAACGCCTCCTCGGCGCCGAGCACCACGAAGGGCTCGTTGACGATCTGCTGGTGGACCTTGTTCGGGAAGTACGCGTCCAGCGAACGACCGTTGATCGTCCACTTGCCGGTGCCGGGGACGATGCGCACGCGGGCGATCGCCTCCTTACGGCGGCCGGTGCCGTACGAGTTGCCCGTGGTGACGGGCTTACGCACGGGGGCGTCAGCGCTGGCGGTGGATTCGGTGGTGTACTCGGACGGGAACTCCTCGCCGGAGAAGTCCTCCACCTCGACCGTCTCTACGGCCGTCTCGACACCAGTGGGCTCAGCCACGGTTCTCCTCTAACTCTTTCGAACTACTACTGGGCGATCTGGGTGATCTCGAACGGCACCGGCTGCTGGGCCTGGTGCGGGTGCTCAGAACCCGCGTAGACCTTCAGCTTCTTGGCCATCTTCCGGCCGAGGGAGTTCTTCGGCAGCATGCCCTTGACGGCCTTCTCCACTGCCTTGTCGGGCCGCTTGTCCATGAGCTCGCCATAGCTGACGGAACGCAGACCGCCCGGGTAGCCCGAGTGGCGGTACGCCTTCTTCTGCTCACGCTTGTTGCCGCTCAGCGCGATCTTGTCGGCATTGATGACGATGACGAAGTCACCGGTGTCGACGTGGTTGGCGAAGATCGGCTTGTGCTTGCCGCGGAGCAGGGTCGCGACGTGGCTGGCCAGCCGGCCCAGCACGACATCGGTCGCGTCGATGACGTACCACTGACGCTGGACGTCGGCGGGCTTCGGTGAGTACGTGCGCACGGTCGTAGCCTTCTTTATGCTCGCGTCTTCGGCGCTGTCGGATGTGACAGCTACATTGGTCGGTCGGTGCGGGCACACGACGG
Source organism: Nonomuraea fuscirosea (assembly GCF_035917475.1). Taxonomy (NCBI): domain Bacteria; kingdom Bacillati; phylum Actinomycetota; class Actinomycetes; order Streptosporangiales; family Streptosporangiaceae; genus Nonomuraea; species Nonomuraea fuscirosea. Next base: position 9,259,377 of record NZ_CP109074.1, read on the forward strand.
CCCGGACCTTCCGTCTCCGCAATATGGGAGATGACGCCGGACGCGCCGCGCATTGGTCGCGCTGGACCTATGCACACAACGAACCTAAGCTACCCGCCCTGAGGCGTGCAGGTCAAAAGACCGGTAACCCTGTGCGAGTCTACCCGACCGCAGAACGGTTCGATTTCGTTTCCCTGGGACCCCTTCTTTCCCAGGACCAGACATCCCTATCGTTGGCGACGGTATGTGGCAGAACTCTCGCACCCGGCAAACCCAGCGCGGCCATCGGCGCCGGAGTCACCTGGGTGTACTGGCCTGCCTCATGGCCGTGCTGTTCACCGGTGTGCTGATCGGCCGGCTCACCACCGATCCCGACCCGGCCCGGCACGTCTACCTCGAAGAGACCGTCCCGCCCGCGGCCGCCACCGCCAACCCCGCGCCGACGGCGGCGCGGAAGGCGCAGCAGCTCGAAAGCATCCCCAGGGGCGTCACGACCAAGAAGCTGCCCAGCGGCGCCCCGACGCCCAGGCCGACCAGGTCGTCGAAGGACCAGATCCCCGGCTTCGCCTCCGAGGACAGGACGCGGGTGCTCGGCGGCGAGGACGGCGGCGTACAGGTGCTGGCCGGCGTCGCCTCGCGGGTGGTCTCCCTGACGAACTCGGCCAGGTCCAGGCGCGGTTGCGCGCCGCTGCGGGTGGACGGCGGGCTCACCCGTTCTGCGCGTACGCACTCGCTGGAGATGGCCCGCACCGGCCAGCTCACGCACAATTCCCCCGACGGCGCCTCGCCGTGGGACCGGATGGAGCGCGCCGGATACCGCTGGGGCGCCGCCGAGAACATCGGCGCCGGCTACGGCACCGCCGACGAGGCCGTACGCGGCTGGCTGGACAGCCCCGACCACCGCAGGAACATCCTCGACTGCCGCCTGCGGGCCATCGGCGTGGGCGTCGCGTCGGGCCCCGGCGGACCATGGTGGACCCAGGACTTCGGAACCCGATGACAAACATCACGGTAGTGTCGCCGCATGGTTTCCAACGGCGATAGGGAACGCGAGAACGGCACGGGCGATGCCCCCTTCGCCCCTTTCGGCCCCGGTCCCGCCGGTGGCGCCCCCTACGGAATGGGCGGCGCGCCCCGAGGCGGCGCGCCCCGAGGCGGCGCGCCCGCGGGCGGCTCGCACGCGGCCGCGGGACCCTCGGGGGGCAGGCCCGTGAACGGCGACCCCTTCGACAGCGGACCCCTGAACGGCGGGCCGTTGAACGGCGGCGGCGCCCACGGCGCGCCCGCGAACGGCGGCCCCAACGGTGGTGGACCCGCGAGCGGTGGCTTCATCGGTGACTTCAACGGCGGTTCCAGCGGTGGCGGGCCCACGAGCGGCGCCTTCATGATCGGCGGCCCGGGGGGCGGCGGTCCAGGTGGCAGCGGCCCTGGGGTCGGTGGCCACGGCGGCGGTCCTGGGGGCGGCAGTCACGGCGGCGGTCCTGGGGGTGGTGGCCCTGGAGGTGGCGGCCCTGGAGGTGGCGGCCCCGGCGGCGGCGGCCCCGGTGGCGGCGGCCCGTCCGAAGGGCCTCCCAGCCGAGGCAGACGCGCACGCGGCGGCCCTTCTGGCGGTTCGCACGGCGCGGGCGGTCCGGGAGGTCCCGGCGGAGGCGGCGGCCCGGGGGGTGACCCCGCGGGCGGCTTCTTCGGCGGAGGCCCCTCAGGTGGCGGCCCGTCCGGAGGCGGCCGTTCCGGAGACGACCGGTCCGGCGGTGACCCATCCGGCGGCGACCGGCCGGGCGGAGGCCGTTCCGGTGGACGCAGGGCCGGAGGCAGTCCGTTCGGCGGCGGTTCCTTCGGCGGTGGCGACCCGTTCGGCGGCGACAGCGGCGCGTTCGGCGTCAACCCGGGACCAGGCGGTCCCAGCGGCCCTGGCGGCCCTGGCGGCGGAAACCCCGACTCCGGCGCGCCGGACGACGACAGATCGGCGACCGGCAAGGGCCGCCGTTCCCGCAGGGGCAAGGCGGACAAGGGCGATAAGGACCCCGCCAAGGACACGTCCAAGAAGAAGAACAAGGACGACGCCGGCGACGACATCCCGAGGGCGCCGCAGAGCAAGGTGGGCTGGAGCCCGTACGACGAGGATCAGCGCTCCCGTGCCCCGCTCTGGTTCGCGATCGGCGGAGTCCTGGTGCTCGGCCTGCTCGGCGGCGGCCTGGCCCTGATGTGGAACGCCGACGGCCCTGTGACGGCCGAGACCGCCAACACCCGCCAGACCTCGGCGCCACTGCCGTCGGTGCCGGCCGGCAAGTACGGCTTCGCGGCCGCGCGCACCACGGACCCTGACGCGATCACGGTCAAGGAGGTGTTCGGGAAGCGGAAGAAGATCACCATCTCGGGCCGCAGCTACGAGATGACGATCACCAGCAAGGACAAGAAGTGCAATGACGGCGCTCTAGGCGACACCCTCCAGAAGGCGCTCAAGTCCGCCAAGTGCACCCAGTTCGTCCGGGCGAGCTTCCGCGACAAGTCCGCCAAGGTGATCGGCACGGTCGGCGTGGCCAACCTCAAGACGAGCAAGCTGGCGGCCAAGGTGGCCAAGGCCGGCGACACCAAGAACTACGTCAAGCCGCTCGCGGGCAAGGACACCGTCACGAAGTTCCTCGGCTCGGGCAGCGGCGGCGCGAAGATCTCGACGTACGGCCACTACGCGATCCTGTTCTGGTTCCAGAACAAGGACGGCACGAAGCCCGACGCGAAGGGGACGAAGCGGATCGCGCAGGCCATCAACGACATCTCCAAGGCCACCGTCTTCCCCGCCCTCGACAACCGCGCGCTCACCGGAAGCCGGGCGGGCTGATCGGCATTGTGGGACATAAGCGCCGGTACGGGACTCGTGATGCTACTGGGAACATCCATACCGACATAACGATCTCGCTACTCTCGCTAGGCTCCAGCTATGCGTGGCCAGGAACCCGGGTCTGAGCACGATCACAAGGAAGCCGAACGCTCGGCCGCACCTGTGACGCCACCGCCGAGCTTCGGCCAGACCAACGGGCGAGACGTTCCACCGGCGTTCCCTCCGACCGACCCCTCAACCGACCCCCGAACGGGCGAGCCGACCGACCCCTCGACCGGCACCCCAGCACCCGGACCCGCGTCCGGCGCCCCAACCGATGCCGCCCTGGGCACCCGGGGCGGCTTCCCGGCCGACCCCTCGACCGGAACCCCGAGCGGCTTGCCGGCCGACGCCACCTCCGGCGCTCCCAGCGGCTTCCCTGCGGACGCCTCGACCGGCGCTGCATCCGGCATCCCGGCCGACGCCTCCACCAGCACCTCTAGTGGTTTCCCGGCCGACGCCTCCACCGGAACGCCGAGCAGCTTCCCGGCCGACGCCTCTACCGGCACCGCCAGTGGTTTCCCTGCGGATACCGCGTCCGGTGCTCCGAGCGGCTTCCCGGCGGGTGGGTCAGCCGATGCCGAGGCGTCGCCTGTCGCCTCTGCCTTCCAGGGGCGGCAGGGAGATCCGGAGGAGCCGTCCGGCGCCGCTCAGCCGTGGGAGGTACCGGGCGACGACGCCGCCCCCTACGACTGGTACTCCGACCCCACCGCCCCCGGCCTCGCAGCCGCGGAGCCCTCCGGCGCCCCGCACCCCGGCCACCAGTCGCACGCACCGACCTCGCCCACCTCCACCTTCGGCCAACCCGCCACCGGCCCTTCCTGGCCAACCCCGCACCACACCCAGCCCGGTCCTGGCTCCGGCTCCGGCTCCGGCTCCGGCTCCGGCCAACCATGGCCGACACCACACCACCCCGGAGCCGAACCCGACCAGCCGTGGTCACCGTCGCATCCTCAGGCCGCGACCGACCAACCATGGCCGGCACCGCACCACCCCCAGACCGACACCGGCCAACCCTGGGCGTCCACCCCCAACGCCAACCAGCCATGGTCGCCGCCACACCACCCCGGAGCCGACACCGGCCAACCCTGGGCAGCCGCGGCCCAGCCCGAACCCGACCAGCCGTGGTCGCCCCCACCCCACGCCGAAACCGACCAGTCGTGGCCGGCACCGCACCACCCTCAAGCCGACACCGGGCAACCCTGGGCAACCACCCACAACGCCCAACCCGACGCCAACCAACCGTGGTCGCCGCCTCCCCTGCAGACCAGGGCTGACCAACCATGGCCGGCGCCACACCAGTCCCAGGCCGAGCCAGGGGCCAACCAACCGTGGTCACCGCCACACCCCCAGGCCGGAACCGACCAACCGTGGGCAGCCGCCGCCCAGCCCGAACCCGACCAGCCATGGTCGCCCCCACCTCACGCCGGAAGCGACCAGCCATGGCCGGCACCGCACCACCCCCAAGCCGACACCGGCCAACCCTGGGCGGCCACCCCCGACGCCGGACCCGACGACAACCAGCCATGGTCACCGCCACACCACCCCGGAGCCGAGACCGGCCAACCCTGGGCAGCTCCCCACAACGCCGCACCCGACGCCAACCAGCCATGGTCGCCCCCACCCCACGCCGGAAGCGACCAGCCATGGCCGGCACCGCACCATCCCCAGGCCGAGAGTGACCAGGTCCGACCAGGACGGATTCATGAGATGCGGCCGTGGGACGCCGCCGGTGAGGATCCCGGTGCGCAGCCCGGCGGTCCCGGTGGGCACGCCAGCGGGCACGGTGGGCAAGTTGGCGGTCCTGGTGGGCAAGCCGGCGGTCCCGGTGGACAGGCCGGTGCCTGGCCGGTGGAGCCCGTGGTGCCCGGTGCACCGCCCTGGGAGCCGCCGCCCGCCTTCACCGCCGCCGCGGCGGGCATGCCGGTGTGGCCCGCGCCCCTCTCCGACCCGCACGCCGTGCCTCCCTGGCCGGCCGCCACGGGCGAGCTGGTGGCCGAGCCCGACTCCGACGAGCCGGGCCAGTTGCCCACGCCCTTCGACGCGAGCGCCACCCAACCGGAGGGCCTCTCCCACCCGGCTCACCACTTCGACCCGGACGCTACGCAACAGGACGCCACCCGCCATCACCACGCGGACGACACGCCTCCCGACGGCATACCCGCCCCGGGACACCCTGGTGCAGCAGATCATCCAGGAACGGGCACCGAAGGCCATCCCGGAACGCCTCCAAGCACCGCGCTCCCGCACGACCGGCAGGTCCAGGACCCACCGGACCACGACGGCCGGACCCTGACGCAGACGGAGCACGATCGAGCGGCCTCGTCGTCCGCCACGCATGACCGGCAGGCCACGCAACCCTCCGGTCACACCGCCCACGACCAGCAGCTACCGGACCACACCGCCCCGGGCGGGCACTCCCCGGAGTCGGCGCACACCACGCCCGGCGGGCTCGCCCCGGGGTCACCGCACACCACACCCACCGGGCACGCCCCAGGGTCACCGCATGCCGTCCCCGGCGATCACGCCTCGGAGTCAGCACATGCCACCTTTGGCGGGCAGGCCTCGGATTCGGCGCATGGCGAGCAGGCATCCGGCCGCCCCGAAGGCTTCGCGGGCCACGATGGCCCCGAGCCCGCCGACACGGTGCCCGGTGGCCTCCGTCCCGGCTTCACCGTCCCCGGGCGCGCGACCCCCACGGGCGCTCACCTAGGCGACCCCCGGACCACCGACCCACACCCCTCCCACGACCAGGCACCCGGCCAGGGCCCGGGCCAAGGAGTCGGTCAAGGCTCGGGACAGGGATCCGGCCAGGGACCAGGACAGGGATCCGATCAAGAGTCAGGCCAGGGAGCCGAGCATGGCCTGCAAGGGCCCGGCTCGAAGCCGTCCAAACTCCCCCACCTCCCCGCCCCCATCGCGTCCACCCGCGACACCACCGCCAAACCGGCCCACTACTTCGACCCCAACGCGGCCAAGACCGAATCGGCCGCCTCCCAGAATCCGCCCTTCGACCCCAGCTCCACCAACCCATCCGTCCGCCCCCCGGAGCCAGGCGACATACCCGTCTGGCCCCCCAATTCTCCGACCGGTGACAAACTGCCCGAGCTCCCGTTTTCGAGAGACACCTGGGGTCACAAGCCCTCGACCTCTTTCGATCTCCCCAAGCCCCCAGCGGGCGGCCCCGCGTTCCCGCCAGGAGCGTTCAAGCAGCCCCCGTTCCAGACCCCGCCCCCACCACCTCCCCCGCCCAGGAGCAAACGGGCGTTGCTCGTCACGCTCGGCGCGCTGGCCCTGGCCGGCGTGGCGACGGGTGGGTTCTTCGCCGTTCAGGCGATGAACTCCGCCGCGCCGCCCCCGGTGGCCGCCTCGCCCGCGCCGACGAGTCCGAGTGTCGCCGAGGAGTCCGCGGTCCCGCCGGCCGACCTCGCGGGCACGTCGATGCTCGACTCCGAGCAGAGCGACCCGCAGAAGCTGTCGCTGTCGGAGGCGTTCCCGAAGAAGAAGGTGAGTGCGGCGGGCACGACGTTCACCAGGGTCAAGGCCCACATGGAGACGACCTGCGACAAGGCCGCGACCGGCGCCTTCGCCGACGCGCTGAAGGAGCAGAAGTGCAGCCGGGTGCTCAGGGCGACGTACGTCGACAGCAAGCGCCGCTACGCCGTCACCACGGGCCTGGCCGTCCTGCCGGACAAGAACGCCGCCGCCACGGTCGACCAGGCGAAGGACCTGTCGCGTAACGTCTGGTTCCGCCCACTGCCCGGCGCGTCCGGATCGGGCGGCGAGCGCGTGCACATCGCCGGCGGTTACGCGGCGGGCCTCGTCTGGGGCCGCTACATCGTCTTCAGCTACGCCACCTACGCCGACGGCCACACACCGACGGCCAAGGAGAAGACGCTGCCGAAGGTCAGCGGCGCGTTCAGAGACCAGATCACCCTCGTCCTGGAACGCCGCATCACCAAGGGCTGACCCCCAGCCGGCAACCACCTCACCAACACCCTCCCGGCCGTACACCAACCGGCCGGGAGCTCGTTGGCCAAGTACTACCCGACCGTGCGCAATTCGGACCGGCACAACCCAGACGGGTACCACCCAGGCCGACACATCTCGAGCGGGTTCATTACGCACCAACGCTCCCTGGACGGGCGCTCCTCGGAGCGGTGCTCCTCGGACCGGCTCCCCCGGATGGGCTGCACTACCCGCACGGGCGCTACTCGGCCGGGCAACGCCACCCGACCGGAGCCACCCGGATCGAGCGCGCCTCGGACCGCAGCCACGCCCCGATGGGCTGCGCTACTCGGACGCGCACAACTCGGCCGGGCGGCACCACCCGACCGGAGCCACCGGCCGGCGCAACTCGAACCGTAATCGCCCGCCCGGACGCTACCGGGCCGGGCGCTACTCGGACGGGAGCTGCTCGGGCGCCGTACGGACCCGTCGCGTCGCCACGGCGCGGGCCGCGAGGTCGGACGGGGCCGGGTAGCCCACCTCTTCCAGGCAGAGCCCGTGCGCCGGAGCCACGTGCACCCCCGAGTCGCGCACCCCCCGCCGCAACACCTCCCCCGGCCACTCGACCGGCCGTCGACCGTCCGCGGCCGCCAGGAGTGACCCCACCAGGGCGCGGACCATGGAGTGGCAGAAGGCGTCGGCGACGACGGTGGCGGCCAGCACCCCGTCCGGCCCGCGCACCCAGTCCAGCCGCTGCAGTTCTCTGATCGTGGTGGCGCCTTCGCGCTTCTTGCAGAAGGCGGCGAAGTCGTGCTCGCCGAGCAGCCGCGCGGCGGCGGCGTTGAGCGCGCCGTGGTCCAGCGGCCGGTTGTGCCAGACGATCTCCCAGCGGCGCAGTGGGTCGACGCCTCCCGGCGCGTCACTCACGCGGTACGCGTACCGCCGGAACATCGCCGAGAACCGTGCGTCAAAGCCCTCAGGAGCCACGGAGACCCGATATATCCGTACATCTGGCTCCAGGACACCACCGAACCGTCTCACGAGCGCAGCGAGCCTCTCATCGATGGACAGCGGCCCCCGGTTCCCGTCGAGCTCCCCCAGCCTGTCCTCCGGCACGTCCACGTGAGCCACCTGCCCCCGCGCGTGCACCCCCGCGTCGGTACGCCCGGCCACGGTCAGCATGGCCGGCTCGCCGAGGCGCAGGATCCGTCCGAGTGCCTGCTCGATCTCCCCCTGGACCGTACGCAGCCCCGGCTGCCTGGCCCAGCCGGAGAAGCCGGTCCCGTCGTACGCGAGGTCGAGGCGGAGCCGTACCACGATGTTCCCTCCCGGGGATGAAAAAACGGGCCCGGACCCCCGTCAGGGGATCCGGGCCCGTCTCAGCCGTTCTGCGAGCTAGAACCTGAAGGTCCGAAAGCTCAGGCCTCGTCCTTCTTCGCCTCGGCAGCCGGGGCCTCCTCGGCGGCGGCCTCAGAAGCCTCGGCGGTCTCGGCCTTGGCCTCAGCCTCCGCGGGAGCCTCAGTCTCCGTAGCAGCCTCCGCAGCCGGAGCCGCAGGAGCGGTCTCGGCGGCGGGAGCCTCGGTGGCGCGGGTCGTGACGCCACCCAGCGGCTCGCTCACCAGCTCGATGATCGCCATCGGGGCGTTGTCGCCCTTACGCGCACCGATCTTGGTGATGCGGGTGTAGCCGCCGGGACGCTCGGCGAACGTCGTCGCGATCTCGGTGAAGAGGTGGTGGACCACGCCCTTGTCCCGAACGACGGTCAGGACCTGGCGACGGTTGTGGATGTCGCCCTTCTTCGCCTTGGTGATCAGGCGCTCCGCGACGGGACGCAGGCGCTTGGCCTTGGCCACCGTCGTGCGGATCCGGCCGTGGCGGAACAGATCGGTGGCGAGGTTCGCCAGGATCAGCCGCTCGTGCGCCGGGCTTCCGCCAAGACGCGCACCCTTGGTGGGCTTGGGCATGTCATCTCTCCTTGGGGTTCACCCGCCCCGGCCGTGCCAGGTACCGGGGTCGGGCCGCCAGGCCCCCCGTTGAAGGGGGCCCGCGCTATCTGGATCAGTACTGCTCGGTCTCGACGTACGCGCTGTCGTCGTCGTCGTAGCCGCCGCCGGCCACCGCGCTCGGGTCGAACCCGGGCGGGGAGTCCTTGAGCGCCAGCGACATCTCGTGCAGCTTCTGCTTGACCTCTTCGATCGACTTGGCGCCGAAATTCCTTATATCGAGAAGGTCCTGCTCGCTGCGGGCGACGAGCTCACCCACGGTGTGGATGCCCTCGCGCTTGAGGCAGTTGTAGGAGCGAACGGTCAGGTTCAGCTCCTCGATCGGCAGCGCCAGGTCGGCCGCCAGGGCGGCGTCGGTCGGCGACGGGCCGATGTCGATGCCCTCGGCCTCGACGTTGAGCTCACGGGCCAGGCCGAAGAGCTCGACGAGGGTCTTGCCGGCGGAGGCCACCGCGTCGCGGGGCTTCATCGCGGGCTTGGTCTCGACGTCGAGGATGAGCCGGTCGAAGTCGGTACGCTGCTCGACTCGGGTCGCCTCGACCTTGTAGGTGACCTTGAGCACCGGGGAGTAGATCGAGTCGATCGGAATCCGGCCGATCTCCTGGCCCGGCTGCTTGTTCTGCGCGGCGGAGACGTAGCCGCGACCGCGCTCGACGGTCAGCTCCATCTCCAGCTTCGCCTTGCCGTTGAGCGTGGCGATGCGCAGCTCGGGGTTGTGCACCTCGACACCGGCCGGAGGCGCGATGTCGGCGGCGGTGACCTCACCCGGGCCCTGCTTGCGCAGGTACATCACGACCGGCTCGTCGTGCTCGGAGGAGACGACCAGTTCCTTGAGGTTGAGGATGATGTCGGTGACGTCTTCCTTGACCCCGGGAACGGTCGAGAACTCGTGCAGCACGCCCTCGATGCGAATGCTCGTCACGGCCGCGCCCGGAATGGACGACAGCAGCGTGCGGCGCAGCGAGTTGCCGATGGTGTAGCCGAAACCCGGCTCCAGCGGCTCGATGACGAATCGGGACCGGGTGTCGTCGATCGACTCTTCGAGGAGAGTCGGGCGCTGAGCGATCAGCATGTGTGGGTTCTCCCCTTTTTCGTGTGGCGACCGCTATATGACGCCACTCCGATGAAAAGCATAGTTGAGGCACGGAAATCCGTGCCCCAACCACCACTCACTTCGAGTAGTACTCGACGATGAGCTGCTCCTGAACCTGGGTGTCGATCTGCTGGCGAACCGGCAGCTGGTGCACCAGGACGCGGAGCTTGTCCGGCACGACGCCGAGCCACGCGGGAACCGTGCGCTCGCCGGCGGTGGCGCGGGCCACCTCGTACGGCAGCAGGTTGCGCTTGCTCTCGCGGACCTCGATGATGTCGTGCTCGCGAACGCGGTAGGACGGGATGTCGACCTTCTTGCCGTTCACCACGATGTGCCCGTGACGGACCTGCTGGCGAGCGGCGTCACGCGACTGCGCGAACCCGGCGCGGTAGACGACGTTGTCGAGACGGCTCTCCAGGATCTGGAGGAGCACCTCACCCGACTTGCCGCTCTTGCCCGCGGCCTCCTCGTAGTAGTTGTGGAACTGCTTCTCGAGGACGCCGTAGATGCGGCGGGTCTTCTGCTTCTCGCGAAGCTGAAGCTGGTACTCGGTGTCCTTCGGACGACCGCGGCCGTGCTCACCCGGGGGGTAAGGACGGATTTCGATGGGGCACTTGGCGGACTCGCACTTGCTGCCCTTGAGGAAGAGCTTGGTCTTCTCGCGACGGCAGAGCTTGCAGTCCGCGCCCGTGTAACGAGCCATTTCTCACTATCTCCTGGGCTGAGTCAGACGCGGCGGCGCTTCGGCGGCCGGCAACCGTTGTGCGGAACCGGGGTGACGTCCTGGATCGAACCCACTTCGAGGCCGGTGGCCTGCAGCGAGCGGATCGCGGTCTCACGGCCGGAGCCGGGACCCTTCACGAAGACGTCGACCTTACGCATGCCGTGCTCCATGGCGCGGCGGGCGGCGTTCTCGGCGGCCATCTGAGCGGCGAACGGGGTGGACTTACGGGAGCCCTTGAAACCCACGTGGCCGGCGCTGGCCCAGGAGATCACGTTCCCGTTGGGGTCGGTGATCGAAACGATCGTGTTGTTGAACGTGCTCTTGATGTGGGCGTGCCCATGAGCGACGTTCTTCTTCTCCTTGCGGCGCACCTTCTTCGGCGCACCCTGGCGGCTCTTAGGAGGCATCCTTGGCCTTCACTCCTGAGGTCTTCGGTCCTGCGGCTGCGAGGACTACTTCTTACCGGGCTTCTTCTTGCCGGCGACGGTCTTCTTCTTGCCCTTACGGGTGCGCGCGTTCGTCTGGGTGCGCTGACCGTGGACGGGCAGACCCTTGCGGTGCCTGATGCCCTGGTAGCAACCGATTTCGATCTTGCGACGGATGTCGGCCTGGACCTCGCGGCGCAGGTCACCCTCGATCTTGTAGTTCGCCTCGATGTAGTCACGCATCGGGACGAGCTCGGTGTCGGAGAGCTGGTGCACGCGGAGGTCGCCGCTCACGCCGGTGGCCTGGAGGATCTCCAGGGCGCGGGTGCGGCCGATTCCGTAGATGTAGGTGAGAGCGATCTCCAGCCGCTTGTCGCGGGGGAGGTCGACGCCAACCAGGCGAGCCATGGTCGGGCATTCTCCTTCTTTGTGGCGGAGGTCTTGCGCCGCACTACCCCTCCCCAATGCCCGGGGTGAGGGCCCCGGCCTCCGACCGGGGGTCTCCTGAACGGTTCGGACGCCTCACGCGAAGCGGCCGCCTGTTCAGGTGTGTGACGCGACTACTGATGCAGGCTTCTCATACGTCGAGCCCGCACCCTGCCGGGGCGGACTCGGAGAAGCCTTGCGGCGACTAACCCTGACGCTGCTTGTGGCGCAGGTTGTCGCAGATCACCATGACGCGACCGTGCCGGCGGATCACCTTGCACTTGTCGCAGATCTTCTTGACGCTCGGCTTTACCTTCATTGTCCTTTGTTCCTCAGACGTCTTACTTGTATCGGTAGACGATCCGCCCACGACTGAGGTCGTAGGGGCTCAGTTCAACGACTACCCGGTCGTCGGGAAGAATCCGGATGTAGTGCATCCGCATACGTCCGCTGATGTGGGCCAGGACTTTGTGGCCGTTGTCGAGCTGCACCCGGAACATGGCGTTCGGGAGCGATTCGACCACAGTGCCCTCGATCTCGATGGCGCCGTCTTTCTTGGCCAAAATTCCTCGCGTTTCACTGATCGGTCGTCTGAGGCTCCGGTTCACTACGCAGCCGCGACCTTCACGCTTCGAAGAGAGCGACGGCCGACAAGGGCCGCCGACGCGTGAAAAGTCATAGTGAGCCGACTAAGGAGTGTACGACACCTGAGCCAAAAACGCGAAACGCGTGCCAGGTGTCCTGACACAACCATCTAAGAGTCTACCCCACGTGTCGAATCCTCAGGACACACGACGCGAGGCCCGCCGGGGGTTCCAGCCCGGCGGGCCTCGCTCCGTCCCTCTGCGGGAACATCTAGTAGATGCGGTGGGAGGGGCCGCAGTACTTGTACTTCCCGCCCCAGCACGTGTAGGTGTAGATCTTCTCGATCCCCTTGCCGGACCAGGTCGTGTCGTACGAGCCGTTCCACCGGTGGGAGAACTTGTACCACTTGCCGCCGGCGTAGTACTTGAACCAGACGTAGCCGTACCTGGGCGAGTACTCCTTGCCGTACCAGTGGGTGTAGACCTTGCCGTAGGACTTGTAGGTCTTGCCGTAGGTGTAGGCCTTGTGGTTGCTGGAGTAGTACTTGCCCCAGCTGCCCTGAGAGCCGGCGGCGGCGGTGCTGCTGACCGTGCTGGTGGCCGTGCTGGTGGCGGCCTGCGCGGCGGGGGCCGCGGCCAGACCGGCGACGGTGACGGAGCCGGCGATGGCGGCGGCCGCAAGGATCTTACGCATGAGAGCTCCTCCGTGAGTCGTGCTGTTCGACACACCTCACGTTAGGAATCCGGCCGGATCCGGACTGCGCACGAGTGCACAGAGTGCACAACAGCACAGAAGCCGCCGAAGACGGCGTGCGGCCCGCAGGAGCTCTTCCCGGCGACCGTCCTGCTAGGAGCTCTTCTCGGCGACCGTCTCGCTAGGAGCTCTTCTTGTTCGCGTCGCCGCCGAAGATCGTGCTCACCAGCAGGATCACGCCCCACGGCCCCATCACCCACAGCGGCCACGGATAGATCAGGTGGCCGCTCGTGATGGCCACGATCACCCAGACCGTCCAGTTGATGCCGGCCACCGCCGCCCAGGCGCTCCAGGCGGCCTTCATGCCGGGGTGCATGCCGCGCCGCTCGGGCGCCGCGGCAGTGGCCTTGGCCGGCAGACGCCGCAGGTCGACGTCGGGCAGGTCCGAGGTCAGCTTGGCCAGCTCACCATAGGTCTTGGCCTTGTAGAGCGACTCCAGCCGCTCGTTGAACTCGTCCATGGTGATGCGACCCTGCGCGGTGTGCTCGCGGAGGATGGCGGCGACCCGGTCGCGGTCGGCGTCGGAGGCACGCATCTCGGGGCTGTTCGCCATCCCACCACTCCCGGGTTAGATCTGCAGTTGAGCGAGGCGCTCTTCGCCCCCGTCCAGGGCGGTAAGCACCCAAGGTCCATTATGTGTCACCGCGACGCTGTGTTCGAAGTGTGCGGAGGACTTCCCGTCGACCGTCACCACGGTCCAGTCGTCGGCCAGCACGCGGGTGCGCTCGGTGCCCAGGTTGACCATGGGCTCGATGGCCAGGCACATGCCCTCTTCGAGCGCCGGGCCCCGGCCCGGCTTGCCGTGGTTGGCGATCCAGGGGTCCATGTGCATCTCGGTGCCGATGCCGTGGCCGCCGTACTCGGGCGGGATGCCGAAGCGGCCCTGGGACTTGACGTAGCGCTCGATCTCGAAGCCGATGTCCGACAGGTGGCGGCCGGGCTTGAGCGCGGCGATGCCGCGCCACATGGCCTCCTCCGTGATCCGCATCAGCTCGGTCAGCTTGGGGTCCACCTCGCCCACCGGGACCGTGACCGCGGAGTCGCCGTGCCAGCCCTCCAGGATCGCGCCGCAGTCGATCGAGATGATGTCGCCCTCGCGCAGCTTGCGTACGGCGGTCGGGATGCCGTGCACGACCTCGTCGTTGACCGACGCGCAGATCGTCGCGGGAAAGCCCTGGTAGCCCTTGAACGACGGGATCGCGCCCTCGTCCCTGATCGCCTTCTCGGCGATCACGTCGAGGTCCAGCGGCGTCATCCCGGGCTTGACCGAGCGCCGCAGCAGGTCGAGCGTGCGCCCGACCACCAGCCCCGCCGCGCGCATCTTCTCGAGCTGCTCCGGCGACTTGATCTGGATGCCGTGCCTGTTGCGTTTGAACATCTTTGCCCCCTGGGTCTCAACGGGCCACGGTGGGAGCCCAATTCCCCCACAATAGCCGCGAGGTGGCACGGAAACCCGTGCCACCTCCGCGAATCAGTCGGATGAAGCGCTCAGCCCATGAACGGCCGGATCGCGTCCATGGCCCGCTGCGTGACCTCTTCGACCGGCCCGGTCGCGTCGACGCCCACCAGGATGCCCTCGTCGGCGTAGTAGGAGACCAGCGGAGCCGTCTGCTCCTGGTAGACCTCCAGGCGGTGCCTGACGGTCTCCTCCTTGTCGTCGTCACGCTGGAAGAGCGCGCCCCCGCACGCGTCACACCTGTCGTCCTTCTTGTCGTCGAACTCGACGTGCCAGATGCGGCCGCACTGGCTGCAGGTACGCCTGCCGGCCAGCCGCCTGACCACCTCGTCGTCGTCCACGACGAGCTCGAGAACGAGGTCGAGCGCCTGGCCCCAGTCCTTGAGCATGTCGCGCAGGATCTCCGCCTGCGCGACGTTCCTCGGGAAGCCGTCGAGCAGGAAACCGTCCTGCGCGTCGTCCTCGGACAGACGGTCGCGGACCATGGCGATGGTGACCTCGTCGGGCACCAGGTCACCACGGTCCATGAACGTCTTGGCCAGCTTGCCGAGATCCGTGCCGCCCGAGACGTTGGCACGGAAGATGTCACCTGTCGAGATTTTCGGGATGGACAGGTTCGATGCGATGTACTGGGCCTGTGTCCCCTTACCCGCTCCGGGGGGCCCGACCAAGACGAGACGCACTACCGCAGGAAACCTTCGTAGTTACGCTGCTGCAGCTGGCTCTCGATCTGCTTCACCGTGTCAAGGCCGACGCCTACCATGATCAGAATGCTCGTCCCTCCGAACGGGAAGTTCTGGCTCGCACCGGCCACCGCCAGCGCGACGATCGGGACCATGGAGATGAGACCCAGATAGAGCGCGCCTGGCGCGGTCAGACGGGTGAGCACGAAGTTCAGGTATTCAGCCGTCGGACGGCCGGGGCGGATGCCCGGAATGAACCCACCGTACTTCTTCATGTTGTCGGCGACTTCAGTGGGGTTGAAGGTGATCGACACGTAGAAGTAGGTGAAGAAGATGATCAGCAGGAAGAACGTGGTCATGTAGATGGGCGTGTCGCCCGTGGCCAGGTTCTGCGAGATCCAGGTGATCACCGCGTTGTCGGTGGTCTGGAACAGCGAGGTGATGAGCTGCGGCAGGTAGAGCAGCGAGGAGGCGAAGATGACGGGGATGATGCCCGCCTGGTTGACCTTCAGCGGGATGTAGGTGGAGGTGCCGCCGTACATCCTGCGGCCGACCATGCGCTTGGCGTACTGGACCGGGATGCGGCGCTGCGCCTGCTCCACGAAGACGACCGCGGCGATCATGAAGACACCGACGATCATGACCACCGAGAAGGTGAACTTGTTCGCCTGGAAGATGTTGGCCAGCTCGGACGGGAAGACCGCCACGACCTGGGTGAAGATCAGGATGGACATGCCGTTGCCGACGCCCCGGTCGGTGATGAGCTCGCCGAGCCACATGATCACGGACGTGCCGGCGGTCATGATGACGACCATCGTCACGATCTGGAAGATGTTGTCGGGGTCGAGCAGGACGTCCTGCTGGCAGTTCGGGAAAAGCTGCCCGGTACGGGCCAGCGCGATGAAGGCCGTCGACTGGAGAATCGCGAGACCGATGGTCAGATAACGCGTATACTGCGTGATCTTCGTCTGGCCGGATTGGCCTTCCTTCTTCAGCGCCTCCAGCCGCGGAATCACCACGACGAGCAATTGCAGAATGATGCTCGCGGTGATGTACGGCATGATGCCCAGCGCGAACACCGACAGCTTCAGCAACGCGCCGCCGCTGAACAGCTGGACCATCCCGTAGATGTTGCCGGTTTCGCCACTACGGGCCTGGTCGAAACAGGCGGCGAGGTTTTGGACGTGGACTCCCGGGGTCGGCAGAACCGAGCCGAGACGGAAAAGCGCGATGATGCCCAGGGTGAAGAGCAACTTCTTGCGCAGGTCCGGTGTCCGGAACGCCCGGGTAAACGCGGTCAGCACGGTCCCTCCTGCGCGCCTTTACGGCGTTGTGAGTAAGCGATGGTGCGGGGATCTGCCATCTGAAGTCTCATGTCGAACGAGCCGGACAGAAGCCTGCCGTCTCGCGAACTCTAACGCACTACGGGCGTGGGGGCCCATTGTCAAAGCCCCCACGCCTCGTCATAGCGTTACTACAGCTCGGTAACGGAACCACCGGCGGCGGCGATCTTCTCCTTGGCGGCGGACGAGAAGGCGTGAGCCTGGACGTTCACCGCGACCGAGATGTCGCCGGTGCCGAGCACCTTCACGAGCTGGTTCTTGCGAACAGCACCCTTGGCGACCAGCGCCTCGACGGTGACCTCGCCACCCTCGGGGAACAGCTCGCCGAGCCTGTCGAGGTTGACGACCTGGTAGGTCGTCTTGAACAGGGCGTTGGAGAAGCCCTTGAGCTTCGGCAGACGCCTCTGCAGCGGCACCTGGCCACCCTCGAAACCGAGGGGGACCGTCGTGCGCGCGTGGCTGCCCTTGGTACCGCGTCCGGCGGTCTTGCCCTTGGACGCCTCGCCACGACCCTTGCGGATCTTGGCCTTGTTGGCGCCGGGAGCAGGACGCAGGTCGTGGATCTTGAGCGGAGCAGCGTTGTTGGAGCTGTCAGTCATGTCAGTCGACCTCTTCCACCTCGACGAGGTGCGTCACCACGGAGACCATGCCGCGAATCTCGGGCCGGTCCTCCTTGACGACGACGTCGCCGATTCGCTTCAGGCCAAGCGAACGAAGCGAGTCACGCTGGTTCTGCTTGCCACCGATCTTCGAGCGAACCTGAGTGATCTTCAGGCGTGCCATGACTAGCTCACCGCCTTGGCGGCCGCGGCCTCGGCGATGCCCTCGCGCTGAGCCTTGAGCATCCTGGCCGGAGCGACGTCCTCGATCGGCAGACCACGGCGGGCGGCGATCTCCTCGGGGCGGGAAAGGCCCTTTAGAGCCGCCACGGTGGCGTGCACGATGTTGATCGGGTTGTCCGAGCCGAGCGACTTGGACAGCACGTCGTGGATGCCGGCGCACTCCAGGACGGCGCGCACCGGGCCGCCGGCGATGACGCCGGTACCGGCCGAGGCCGGACGCAGGAAGACGACACCGGCCGCCTCCTCGCCCTGCACCGTGTGCGGGATCGTGCCCTGGATCCGAGGCACCTTGAAGAAGTGCTTCTTCGCCTCTTCGACACCCTTGGCGATCGCCGCGGGGACTTCCTTGGCCTTGCCGTAACCGACGCCGACCAGGCCGTTGCCGTCACCGACGACGACGAGGGCGGTGAAGCTGAAGCGACGACCACCCTTCACGACCTTGGCCACCCGGTTGATCTTCACTACGCGCTCGATGTACGAGACGCCCTTGTCGGCGGCGCCACCGCGGCGATCGTCACGACGGTCACGCCGATCGCCACCGGTGCCGCCACCGCGACGCGGAGCTGCAGCCATCAGTGGTTCCTCTTCTCAGTTGCCATCATTTGCGATCCTCGGGCCCGCATCAGAACTCGAGCCCGCCCTCGCGAGCGCTGTCTGCCAGCGCCGCGATCCGACCTGCATACCGGTTGCCACCGCGGTCGAAGACGACCTTGGCGATCCCGGCTTCCTTGGCCCGCTGAGCGAGGAGCTCGCCGACCTTCTTCGCCTTCTCGGTCTTGTCCGCCTCCAGCGTGCGCAGCGAGGCGTCCATGGTGGACGCGCTCACCAGCGTGTGGCCGACGGTGTCGTCCACGATCTGGACGAACATGTGACGAGTCGAGCGGTTGACGACGAGGCGCGGACGCTCTGCCGTACCGACGACGAACTTGCGGACGCGGCGGTGACGGCGGGCCCGCGAGACGGTGCGGGCAGCCGTGTGCTTGCTGAACGCAGTCTTCGGAGCCATGCCTACTTACCAGCCTTTCCGACCTTGCGGCGGATCTGTTCGCCCTGATAACGCACGCCCTTGCCCTTGTACGGGTCAGGCTTGCGCAACTTGCGGATGTTGGCCGCGACCTCGCCGACCTTCTGCTTGTCGATGCCGTCCACGTGGAACAGGGTCGGCCTCTCGACGCGGAAGGTGACGCCCTCGGGGGCGTCGACGATGACCGGGTGACTGAAGCCCAGTGAGAACTCCAGCTGCGTCGGCCCCTTGGCCTGGACGCGGTAACCCACACCGACGATCTCAAGGCTCTTGGAGTAGCCCTGAGTGACGCCCTGCACCATGTTGGCGATCAGCGTCCTGGACAGGCCGTGCAGCGCACGGACCTTGTTCTCGTCGTTCGGGCGGGTGACGGCGATGGCGCCGTCGTCGTCGCGCGCGACCGTGATGGGGTCGGCGACCTTGTGAAGCAGCGTGCCCTTCGGGCCCTTGACCTGGACATCCTGGCCGGTGATCGTGATGTCTACGCCACTGGGCACAGGGATGGGCAGCCGTCCGATTCGCGACATGCTGTGTTCCTCCCCTCTACCAGACGTAGGCGAGGACTTCCCCGCCCACGCCACGCTTGCCGGCCTGCTTGTCGGTCATGAGACCGGCGGACGTCGAGATGATCGCGACGCCCAGTCCGCCCAGGACTCGAGGCAGGTTGTCCTTCTTCGCATAAACCCGCAGACCGGGCTTGGAAACCCGGCGCAGGCCCGCGAGCGAACGCTCACGGGTAGGCCCGAACTTGAGCTCCACCACGAGGTTCTTGCCAACCTTGGCGTCTTCGACGGTCCAAGCCTGGATGTAACCCTCCTGCTGGAGGATCTCGGCGATGTGCGCCTTGATCTTCGAGTACGGCATCGACACGCTCTCGTGGTACGCCGAGTTCGCGTTGCGCAGACGTGTGAGCATGTCTGCGATCGGGTCGGTCATCGTCATGGCCAGTGGCCTTCCTCGCCGCGGTTTCCAGTCGGTGAAGCAGCGCTCTACCGGTGGACCTTCGGCGCGGTCACGGACGCGGGACGCGTCCTTGCTTTTCCTGAATATGAACACCTGGGGGCGGCACAGGGCCGCCCCTCAGGTTATCTACCAGCTCGACTTGGTGATGCCGGGCAGCTCGCCCCGGTGCGCCATCTCGCGGAAGCATACGCGGCAGAGGCCGAACTTGCGGTAGACGGCGCGGGGCCGGCCGCAGCGCGAGCAACGAGTGTATGCCCGGACCTCGAACTTCTGCTTGCGCCCCGCCTTGGCGATCAGCGACTTCTTCGCCATTGGATCAGGCCTCCTTGAACGGGAAGCCGAGGAGCTTCAGCAGCGCCCGGCCCTGGTCGTCGTTCTTCGCGGTGGTCACGATCGTGATGTCCATGCCCCGCGGACGGTCGACCTTGTCCTGGTCGACCTCGTGGAACATGACCTGCTCGGTCAGACCGAAGGTGTAGTTGCCGTTGCCGTCGAACTGCTTGGGCGACAGGCCGCGGAAGTCCCGGATACGGGGCAGGGCCAGCGCCAGCAGGCGGTCGAGGAACTCCCACATGCGGTCGCCGCGCAGCGTGACGTGCGCGCCGATCGGCATGCCCTCGCGCAGCTTGAACTGCGCGATGGACTTGCGCGCCCGGACGACGGCCGGCTTCTGGCCGGTGATCACGGTGAGGTCGCGGACGGCACCTTCGATGAGCTTGGAGTCGCGAGCCGCCTCACCGACACCCATGTTGACCTTGATCTTGGTCAGGGCGGGGATCTGCATGACGTTCTCGATGCCGAACTGCTCGCGAAGCTGGGCCGCGATCTCCTCGCGGTACTTCGTCTTGAGTCGCGGCGTCGGGCGCTCGGTCTCAGTGGTCGTGGCAGTCATCAGCTGTCCTCACCCGTCTCCTCGTCGGCCGTCTTCTCGTCGGCCTTCTTGTCGGCGGGCTTGTCGTCCTTGAGCTTCTTCACGTTCGAGACGTGAATCGAAGCCTCCATGGTCTGCACGCCGCCGGTCTTGGCGCCGCGCGGACCCTGGTGGGTCTCCTTGGTGTGCTTCTTGATCATGTTGATGCCCTCGACCACCACGCGGTCCTCGCGCGGGAGAGTGGCGATCACACGACCCTTGGCACCCTTGTCCTTGCCGGCGATGACCTGGACCAGGTCACCCTTCTTCACATGCAGCTTCGGCATTACAGCACCTCCGGGGCGAGCGAGATGATGCGCATGAACTTCTTGTCGCGCAGCTCGCGGCCGACCGGGCCGAAGATACGAGTGCCACGAGGGTCACCGCTGTCCTTGATGATGACGGCGGCGTTCTCGTCGAAGCGGATGTAGGAGCCGTCGGGCCGGCGGCGCTCCTTGACCGTGCGGACGATGACCGCCTTGACGACGTCGCCCTTCTTGACGCCCGTGCTGCCAGGCAGCGCGTCCTTGACTGTGGCGACGATGATGTCGCCGATACCGGCGTAGCGTCGGCCCGAGCCACCGAGAACGCGGATGCAAAGGATCTCCTTGGCACCCGTGTTGTCGGCGACCTTGAGCCGCGACTCCTGCTGGATCACGTCTTACTCCTGTTAGTCGCGCCGGTTCTCATCGCTGAGCCTGGCGGAACCCGTCATTGTCTTGTTCCCCCGGCCACAGCACCCCTGGGGGCGCCGCACCGCAGGCGACGCGAGGCCCGTGGGCCTCGCGTCCTTGGACGCCGTCATGGGGGCTCTGAGGCCCCCACGAGGCGCGGTATGTCCGAGAGGGCCTTACTTGGCCTTCTCGAGGATCTCCACGACCCTCCACCGCTTGGTGGCGGAGAGGGGGCGGGTCTCCATCAGCAGCACGCGGTCGCCGACGCCACAGGCGTTGGCCTCGTCGTGCGCCTTGTACTTGGTCGTACGGCGGATGACCTTGCCGTACAGACGGTGCTTCACGCGGTCCTCGACGGCGACGACGACGGTCTTGTCCATCTTGTCGCTGACGACGAGGCCCTCGCGAACCTTGCGGAAGCGGCGCGAGCCGTCCGCGGTCTCAGTGGTCTCGGTGGTCTCGGTCTCAGCCATCGCTCGTCTCCTTCTCGACCGTGACGATGCCCAGCTCGCGCTCGCGCATCACGGTGTAGATACGGGCGATCTCGCGGCGGACGGCACGCAGCCGCCCGTGGCTCTCCAACTGACCGGTCGCCGCCTGGAAGCGGAGGTTGAACAGCTCCTCCTTCGCCTCCTTCAGCTTCTGGACGAGGGTGTCCTCATCCTCGAGCCGCAGCTCCCCGGCGGTCAGGCCCTTAGCCATCACGCCTCACCCACTTCACGCTTAACGATCTTGCACTTCATCGGCAGCTTGTGGATCGCTCGGGTGAGCGCCTCACGCGCCACCGACTCCGCCACGCCGGACAGCTCGAACATCACGCGTCCGGGCTTGACGTTGGCGATCCACCACTCCGGCGAACCCTTACCGGAACCCATGCGGGTCTCGGCCGGCTTCTTGGTGAGCGGACGGTCGGGGTAGATGTTGATCCACACCTTGCCGCCACGGCGGATGTGACGGGTCATCGCGATACGGGCGGACTCGATCTGGCGGTTGGTCACGTAGGAGTGCTCAATCGCCTGGATGCCGAACTCGCCGAACACGACCCTGGTGCCGCCCTTGGCGGCTCCGCTGCGGTCAGGCCGGTGCTGCTTGCGGTGCTTGACCCTGCGCGGGATCAGCATGGTCAGCTCCCTTCAGCACCCGGCTGCGCAGCCGGGCCGGTCTCGGGGGCGGCCTGCGCGGCCGCCTCGTTACGGGGGGCGCGGTCGCCGCGGCCGCCACCACGACGGGGGCGGTCACCGCCACCACGACGCGGACGGTCGCCGCCGCCGCCACCACGACGGTCGTCGCGGTCACGACGCTGGCCGGCGCGAGCACCGGCGGCGGCCGCCTCGCGCTC
This sequence comes from Nonomuraea fuscirosea, assembly GCF_035917475.1. NCBI lineage: Bacteria > Bacillati > Actinomycetota > Actinomycetes > Streptosporangiales > Streptosporangiaceae > Nonomuraea > Nonomuraea fuscirosea. Next base: position 9,281,425 of record NZ_CP109074.1, read on the forward strand.
GGCGCGGCTCGTCGGGGCCTCGCCCTTGTAGATCCAGACCTTCACGCCGATGCGGCCGAAGGTCGTACGGGCCTCGTAGAAGCCGTAGTCGATGTCCGCGCGGAGGGTGTGCAGCGGCACGCGGCCCTCGCGGTAGAACTCCGACCGGGACATCTCGGCGCCGCCCAGACGACCGGAGCACTGGACACGGATGCCCTTGGCGCCGGACTTCATGGCCGACTGCATCGCCTTGCGCATGGCACGGCGGAACGAGACACGGCTGGACAGCTGCTCGGCGACGCCCTGCGCGACGAGCTGAGCGTCGATCTCCGGGTTCTTGACCTCGAGGATGTTGAGCTGGACCTGCTTCTTGGTCAGCTTCTCCAGGTCGCCACGGATCCGGTCCGCCTCAGCGCCACGACGGCCGATCACGATGCCCGGACGCGCGGTGTGGATGTCCACCTGGACGCGGTCCGTCGTGCGCTCGATCTCGACCTTGGAGATGCCGGCCCGCTCCATGCCCTTCTGCAGCATGCGGCGGATCGACACGTCCTCGGCGACGTACGACTTGTACAGCTTGTCGGCGTACCACCGGCTCTTGAAGTCGGTCGTGATGCCGAGGCGGAACCCGTGCGGGTTAACCTTCTGGCCCACTATCGGGTCCTTCCCTTCGGCTCGCGGGACTCCACGATCACGGTGATGTGGCTCGTCCGCTTGTTGATCCGATAGGCACGACCCTGGGCACGCGGACGGAACCGCTTCAGCGTCGGGCCCTCGTCGACCCACGCGCGGCTCACGACGAGCGTGCTGGGGTCGAGATCGAAGTTGTGCTCGGCGTTCGCCATGGCGGAGCTGAGCACCTTGTAGATCGGCTCGCTCGCCGACTGGGGAGCGAACTGCAGCACGGCCTGCGCCTCCGAAGCGGGCAGCCCGCGAATAAGGTCCACCACGCGGCGGGCCTTGAGGGGCGTGACGCGGACGAACCGCGCCTGAGCCCTGGCTTCCATCGCTTACTCCTCTAACTGCTTTTCGAAGGCGTCTATCGCCGGCTGCGCCGGTCGTCCTTGACGTGGCTGCGGAACGTACGCGTGGGCGCGAACTCTCCGAGCTTGTGGCCGATCATCGCCTCGGTGACGAACACCGGGACGTGCTTGCGGCCGTCGTGCACGGCGATCGTGTGCCCGAGCATGTCGGGGATGATCATGGAACGCCGCGACCACGTCTTGATGACGGTCTTGGTGCCCTTCTCGTTCTGGACCTCCACCTTCTTCTGAAGGTGCTCGTCCACGAAGGGACCCTTCTTAAGGCTACGTGGCATTTCGGCTGCTCCTACCGCTTCTTCCTCTTGGACCGACGGCGGATGATCAGCCTGTCGCTGGCCTTGTTCGCCTGACGGGTACGGCCCTCGGGCTTGCCCTTGGGGTTCACCGGGTGACGACCACCGGAGGTCTTGCCCTCGCCACCACCGTGCGGGTGGTCGACGGGGTTCATCGCGACACCGCGGACGGTCGGGCGCTTGCCCTTCCACCGCATACGGCCGGCCTTGCCCCAGTTGATGTTGGCCTGCTCGGCGTTGCCGACCTGGCCCACCGTGGCGCGGCAGCGCACGTCGACCATGCGCATCTCACCGGACGGCATACGCAGCGTGGCGTACGTGCCCTCCTTGGCGAGCAGCTGGATCTGGGCGCCGGCGGAGCGGCCGAGCTTGGCGCCGCCTCCCGGACGGAGCTCCACCGCGTGGATGAAGGTACCGGTCGGGATGTTGCGCAGCGGCAGGCAGTTGCCCGGCTTGATGTCGGCCGCGGGGCCGTTCTCGATGCGGTCACCCTGCTTGAGCCCCGTCGGCGCGATGATGTAGCGCTTCTCGCCGTCGGCGTAGTGGAGCAGAGCGATGTTGGCGGTGCGGTTGGGGTCGTACTCGATGTGAGCGACCTTCGCCGGAACGCCGTCCTTGTCATGCCTACGGAAGTCGATGATCCGGTAGGCGCGCTTGTGACCGCCGCCCTGGTGGCGGGCGGTGACCCGGCCGTGTACGTTGCGGCCGCCCTTGCTGTGAAGGGGCGCAAGCAACGACTTCTCGGGCGTGCTGCGGGTGATCTCGGAGAAGTCCGAGACACTCGACCCGCGGCGACCCGGAGTCGTCGGCTTGTATTTACGGATGCCCATCTTTTTCGTTCATCCTTCGTCGGTTACATGGGTGAGCCCGCCGCACCGAAATGCGACGGTCTCAGCCCCGCGCGGACCACGTGGCCCGCACTCACTTCTATGGCCGCTCAGCCGATCTGACCGAAGATGTCGATCCGATCGCCCTCACCCAGGCTCACGATCGCGCGCTTGGTGTCGGGACGCTTGCCGAAACCGGTACGGGTCCGCTTGCGCTTGCCCTGCCGGTTGATGGTGTTCACGCTGGTGACCTTGACCCCGAAGATCTGCTCGACAGCGATCTTGACCTGGGTCTTGTTCGCGGTCTTGCGCACCAGGAACGTGTACTTGTTGTTCTCATCGATCAGGCCGTAGCTCTTCTCAGAGACGATCGGCTTGATGATGATGTCGCGCGGGTCGGCGATCTTCTCCATCAGGCGTCTTCCTTCCCGCCACTCAGTCGCGCCACGACCTGGTCGTACGCCTCCTGGGTGAAGACCACGTCGTCGTGCACGAGCACGTCGTAGGTGTTGAGCTGCCCGGCGTCCAGCAGGTGGACCTCGGGCGCGTTGCGCAGGCTCAGCCAGGTCAGCTCGTCGTCCGAGTCGACCACGACCAGGACACGCGCGGACTGGGTGATCTTGCGCACGGCCTCCAGCGCCGCCTTGGTCTTGGGCGTCTCGCCCGTGACCAGGGAGCTCACCACGTGCACGCGACCGCCGCCGGCCCGGTCGGAGAGGGCGCCGCGCAGGGCGGCGGCCTTCATCTTCTTGGGCGTGCGCTGCGAGTAGTCACGCGGCACGGGGCCGTGGACGACGCCGCCGCCGGTGAACTGCGGCGCACGGGTCGAACCCTGACGGGCGCGACCGGTGCCCTTCTGGCGGTACGGCTTCTTGCCGCCGCCGGAGACCTCACCACGGGTCTTGGCCTTGTGGGTGCCCTGCCGGCGAGCGGCGAGCTGGGCCACGACCACCTGGTGGATCAGCGGCACGTTGACCTTGGCGCCGAAGATGTCCTCCGGCAGGTCGACGGTGCCGGTCTTCGCGCCACCGGCGTCGAGGACGTCAATAGTGGTGCTCACTTGGCAGCCCCCTTCTTGGCAGCGGAGCGGACGAGAACCAGACTGCCGTTGGCGCCGGGAATCGCACCCTTGATCAGGATGAGACCCTTCTCGGCGTCCACGGCGTGAACCTTGAGGCTCTGCACAGTGGTGCGGACGTTACCCATCCGACCAGCCATGCGCAGACCCTTGAATACGCGGCCCGGGGTGGCGCAGCCACCGATGGAACCCGGCGAGCGGTGCTTGCGCTGCGTACCGTGCGACGCGCCCAGACCACCGAAGCCGTGCCGCTTCATGACACCGGCGAAGCCCTTGCCCTTGCTCTTGCCCGTCACGTCGACGAACTGGCCGGCCTCGAAGGTGTCGGCCAGCAGCTCCTGGCCCAGGTTGTAGTCGCTCGCGTCGTCGGTGCGGATCTCCGCGAAGTAACGGCGCGGGGTGATGTCGTGCTTACGCAGGTAGTCGCCGAGCGGCTTGTTGACCTTCCGGGGGTCGACCTGCCCGAAGCCGAGCTGGATGGCGGAGTAGCCGTCCTTGTCGGCGGTGCGGACGCGGGTCACCACGCACGGACCGGCCTCGACCACGGTCACCGGCACCATCCGGTTGTCCGCGTCGAAGACCTGGGTCATGCCGAGCTTCTTGCCCAGGACGCCCTTGATCGTCTTAGCCATGTCAGTGCGTTCCCTCAGAGCTTGATCGAAATGTCGACACCCGCGGGGAGGTCGAGCCGCATGAGCGAGTCAACCGTCTTGGGGGTCGGGTCGATGATGTCAATCAGCCGCTTGTGCGTGCGCATCTCGAAGTGCTCGCGGCTGTCCTTGTACTTGTGCGGCGAGCGGATGACGCAGTACACGTTCTTCTCGGTCGGCAGCGGCACCGGGCCCGCGACCTTCGCGCCAGTCCGCGTCACCGTCTCGACGATCTTCTTGGCCGAGCTATCGATGACCTCGTGGTCATAGGCCTTAAGCCGGATGCGGATCTTCTGTCCCGCCATAGTGGCCTCGGTGTCCTTCGCTGTCGTCTGAAAAAGTATCGTGCGGCCGGTTGCCGCTGTGCGTTCGTGCGGATCGAACCCGCACTGACCCCACGAGGCAGACGTAGTCGATCTGCCTTTTCTTCCGTGATCCGGCAGTGACTTCGGTCACCTGTCTTACGGCGGCCGAAGCAACTGCTGGATCACGGCGCCTTCGCATGGGGCCTTACGTGGTTCGGCGGTCGGCTCCGAGGTCCGGGGCCGACCGCCGCCCCGACGGTCTAGCTACTTGATGATCTTCACGACCCGGCCGGCGCCGACGGTGCGGCCACCCTCACGGATCGCGAACTTGAGGCCTTCCTCCATGGCGATGGGCTGGATCAGCTCAACGCGCATTTCGGTGTTGTCGCCCGGCATGACCATCTCGGTGCCCTCGGGGAGGTTCACCACACCGGTCACGTCAGTCGTACGGAAGTAGAACTGCGGGCGGTAGTTGTTGAAGAACGGCGTGTGCCGGCCGCCCTCGTCCTTGGACAGGATGTAGACCTGGCCGGTGAACTCGGTGTGCGGGGTGGTCGTGCCCGGCTTGATGATGCACTGGCCGCGCTCGACGTCGTCGCGCTTGATGCCGCGGAGCAGCAGGGCGGCGTTGTCACCGGCGTGACCCTCGTCGAGCATCTTGTTGAACATCTCGATGCTGGTGACGGTGGTGGTCGTCTTCTCCGGCTTGATGCCGATGATGTCGACCTGCTCGTTGACCTTGACGATGCCGCGCTCGATACGGCCGGTGACGACCGTGCCGCGACCGGTGATCGAGAAGACGTCCTCGACCGGCATGAGGAACGGCTTGTCCGTCTCACGCGGGGGCTCGGGGACGTTCTCGTCGACGGCGTCCATCAGCTCGATGATGCTGTCGGCCCACTTCTGGTCGCCCTCAAGAGCCTTGAGCGCGGAGACGCGGATGACGGGCAGGTCGTCGCCGGGGAACTCCTGAGCGGACAGGAGCTCACGAACCTCGAGCTCGACGAGCTCCAGGATCTCCTCGTCGTCCACCATGTCGGACTTGTTGAGGGCCACGACGATGTAGGGGACGCCGACCTGGCGGGCCAGGAGGACGTGCTCCTTCGTCTGCGGCATCGGGCCGTCGGTGGCGGCGACCACGAGGATCGCGCCGTCCATCTGAGCGGCACCGGTGATCATGTTCTTCACGTAGTCGGCGTGACCGGGGCAGTCCACGTGAGCGTAGTGGCGCTTCTCGGTCTGGTACTCGACGTGCGCGATGGAGATCGTGATGCCACGAGCCTTCTCCTCCGGCGCCTTGTCGATCTTGTCGAACGGCGTCGCGGCGTTCAGCTCGGGGTAACGGTCGTGAAGCACCTTGGTGATCGCCGCGGTCAGTGTGGTCTTACCGTGGTCGATATGCCCAATGGTGCCGATGTTCATGTGCGGCTTGTTCCGCTCGAACTTGGCCTTGCCCACTGGTTCTCTCCTTAGAGAATCTGACTGACTTTCTACACACTCGGGCCCGGGAGACCCCGAACCCCTTGGCGGTGAGGTGGCCCTCGCCACCCCACCAGGGACCAGGACTGGGTCCTGGTCCGATCCCTCGCGGGATCGGACCGAGAACTATTCGCCCCGGGCCTTCGCGACGATCTCCTTGGCGATGCCCGGAGGCACCTCCGCGTAGGAGTCGAACTGCATGCTGTAGCTCGCGCGCCCCTGCGTCTTGCTACGCAGGTCGCCCACGTAGCCGAACATCTCAGACAGCGGCACGAGCGCCTGGATGACCTTGGCGCCGGCCCGGTCGTCCATCGACTGGATCTGCCCGCGGCGACCGTTGAGGTCACCGATGACGTCACCCATGTAGTCCTCGGGCGTGGTGACCTCGACGGCCATCATCGGCTCGAGGAGCACGGCGTCCGCCTTGCGCGCGGCCTCCTTGAAGGCCATCGAGCCGGCGATCTTGAACGCCATTTCCGAGGAGTCCACGTCGTGGGCCGCACCGTCGGTCAGCGTAACCTTCACGCCCACCATCGGGTAACCGGCCAGCACGCCGAACTCGGCGGCCTCCTGCGCGCCCGCGTCGACCGACGGGATGTACTCCCTCGGGACGCGGCCACCGGTGACCTTGTTCTCGAACTCGTAGCCGTCGTTGCCTTCGCCGAGCGGCTCGAGGTTGATGATCACCCGCGCGAACTGACCGGAACCACCGGTCTGCTTCTTGTGGGTGTAGTCGAGCTTCTCCACCTTGCGGCGGATGGTCTCGCGGTAGGCCACCTGCGGGCGGCCCACGTTGGCCTCGACCTTGAACTCGCGCCGCATGCGGTCGACGAGGATCTCCAGGTGAAGCTCGCCCATGCCCCAGATGACCGTCTGACCGGTCTCCTCGTCGCGGCGGACCTGGAAGGACGGGTCCTCCTCGGCCAGCCGCTGGATGGCGGTCGACAGCTTCTCCTGGTCGCCCTTGGTCTTGGGCTCGATGGCGACGTTGATGACCGGAGCCGGGAACGTCATCGACTCGAGCACGACCTGGTTCGCCGTGTCGGACAGGGTGTCGCCGGTCGTGGTGTCCTTCAGACCCATGACCGCGACGATCTGGCCGGCGACCGCCGTCGGGCGCTCTTCACGCTTGTTGGCGTGCATCTGGTAGATCTTGCCGATCCGCTCTTTCTTACCCTTCACAGAGTTGGTGACCTGTGAACCGGTCTCGAGCGTGCCCGAGTAGATGCGGATGTAGGTGAGCTTGCCCAGGTGCGGGTCGCTGGCGATCTTGAAGGCCAGCGCAGAGAACGGCTCGGTCGGGTCGGCGTGCCGCTCGACGACCTTCTCCTCGTTGCCGACCGCGTGGCCCTTGAAGGCCGGGATGTCGGTCGGCGCCGGGAGGTAGGCGACGATCGCGTCGAGCAGGGGCTGCACGCCCTTGTTCTTGAACGCGGTGCCACACAGGACCGGGTTGATGGCGCTGGCCAGCGTCGCGCGGCGGATGGCCGCGACCAGCTGCTCCTCGGTGGGCTGAGTGCCCTCCAGGTAGAGCTCCATCAGCTCGTCGTCGTTCTCGGCGACCGTCTCGATGAGGCGGTCACGCCACTCACGGGCGGCCTCGGCGTGGTCGGCCGGGATGTCGACGGTGTCGTACATCTCGCCCTTCGCCGCCTCGGCGCTCCAGATGAGACCCTTCATCCGGATGAGGTCGATGACGCCCTTGAAGTCGGCCTCGACGCCCCACGGCAGCTGAATGACAGCCGGCGTGGCGCCCAGACGGTTGATCATCATGTCGACGCAGCGGTGGAACTCCGCCCCGACCCGGTCCATCTTGTTGACGAAGCAGATCCGGGGGACTTCGTAGCGGTCGGCCTGACGCCACACCGTCTCCGACTGCGGCTCGACACCGGCCACGCCGTCGAACACGGCGACGGCACCGTCGAGGACGCGCAGCGAGCGCTCCACCTCGATGGTGAAGTCGACGTGACCCGGAGTGTCGATGATGTTGATCGTGTGACCGACCCACTCACAGGTGGTCGCGGCAGACGTGATCGTGATGCCGCGCTCCTGCTCCTGCTCCATCCAGTCCATCGTGGCAGCGCCCTCGTGGACTTCACCGATCTTGTAGTTGATGCCGGTGTAGAACAGGATGCGCTCGGTCGTGGTTGTCTTGCCCGCGTCGATGTGGGCCATGATCCCGATGTTTCGGACCTTGGCCAGGTCAAGAGCGGTCTGCGTGGCCACTTCTCTCGCGTCCTCGTCGTCTCGTCGAACCCACTACCAGCGGTAGTGAGCGAAGGCCTTGTTGGACTCGGCCATCTTGTGGGTGTCCTCGCGCTTCTTGACGCTCGCCCCGAGGCCGTTGCTGGCGTCGAGGAGCTCGTTCATGAGGCGCTCGGTCATGGTCTTCTCGCGGCGGGCGCGGGAGTACTGCACCAGCCAGCGCAGGGCCAGGGTGGTGCTGCGCGCGGCGCGCACCTCGACCGGCACCTGGTAGGTCGCGCCACCGACGCGACGGCTGCGGACCTCGAGCGTCGGCTTGACGTTGTCAAGCGCACGCTTCAGGGTGACGACCGGGTCGTTGCCCGTCTTCTCCCTGCAGCCTTCGAGGGCGCCGTAGACGATCGACTGCGCGATGGAGCGCTTGCCGTCCAGGAGCACCTTGTTGATCAGGGCGGTCACCAGCGGCGAGCTGTAAACCGGGTCAGCCATCAGCTGACGACGGCCAGGAGAACCCTTACGAGGCATTGTTAGCTCTTCTCCCTCTTCGCGCCGTAGCGGCTGCGGGCCTGCTTGCGGTTGCGGACACCCTGGGTGTCCAGCGAGCCGCGGATGATCTTGTAGCGAACACCAGGCAGGTCCTTCACACGACCGCCACGCACGAGCACGATGGAGTGCTCCTGCAGGTTGTGGCCCACACCGGGGATGTAGGCCGTGACCTCGATGCCGTTCGTGAGCCGAACGCGGGCCACCTTGCGCAGTGCCGAGTTGGGCTTCTTCGGGGTCGTGGTGTAAACGCGCTGGCACACGCCGCGCCGCTGCGGACTCCCCTTGAGGGCAGGAGTCTTGGTCTTGGAGACCTTGTCCTGCCGGCCCTTGCGGACCAACTGCTGAATAGTGGGCACTGCCACTCCGTTTCGTGCCTGGCCGGTGTTACGTCATGGTCTTGCATTTCGCAGGTTCTGCCGGTGTCATGACCTGCTGGTTTCTCTTGTCCCGGTGCCCCCGCGCTCGGGCGTGTCGCGCTATTCGCACGGACGCAGCCACGAGGGTTACGAGCCAGGAAGCCGTCCCGCGCCCGCAATTGAGCGCACGGTCGAGAGCCCGTTAGAAGACGGGCACGATGCTCAAGACTACCCAGGCCTTGGCGACACGTCAAAACGGCGCGGCAAAGCGGACAAGCTCTGCCACTCCGGATCGCTGAGGCCTATTTCATCCAGCCCATCTACAGCTCCGGAGCCCATGATATAGCCCCCTGGGGTGTTCCGCCCCCAACTCCAGGAACCGCCACCCGCCCGTTACCTCCCCTTGTCCCACCAAACCCCGCCAAGCCACCCAGCACGGCCACCCGGCTGTGCCGCACACCACACCCGGCAACCTGAGGACGGGATGGGCGCTGACCTGGATGTCCGCTCGCACACCGGTGGCAGTTCCCTTCCCGCCACCTCGCCGGGGACCGCGCGACGCAGGGGGCCGGGTTCGCCACGGAGGGGGCCCAAAGGGCGGCGTAGCGGCGGCTCGCCACTGACGGGTTCAGCGGCCGTCTCCCTGGAAGGCCCTCAGCCACGTACGGCGTCTGGGGCAAGCTGGCGTCGCCGTAACAGAAGAAGGTCGGAAAAGCCGAACGCCCGGCCCTCTCGAAACGAGAGAGCCGGGCGCACAGACCAGCGAATATCAGCGAATCACCGGTTGTACTGGCCGAAGTCGTACTCCTCCAGGGGCACGGCCTCGCCGCTGCCGGTGCCGAAGGTGTAGTCGGCCGCGGAGCCGTCGTAGCCGCCCACGGTGTACATGGCGGCCTTGGCCTCCTCGGTGGGCTCGACCCGGATGTTGCGGTACTGGGGCATGCCCGTGCCGGCCGGGATGAGCTTACCGATGATGACGTTCTCCTTCAGGCCCAGGAGCGAGTCGGACTTGGCGTGGATCGCCGCGTCCGTCAGGACCCTGGTCGTCTCCTGGAAGGAGGCCGCCGACAGCCACGACTCGGTGGCCAGCGACGCCTTCGTGATGCCCATGAGGACCGGACGGCCGGCGGCGGGCGACCCGCTCTCGGCCACGGTCTCGCGGTTCATCTGCTCGAAGCGCGGGCGCTCCACGAGCTCGCCGGGCAGCAGGTCGGTGTCACCGGACTCCAGCACGTTCACGCGCTTGAGCATCTGCCGCACGATGATCTCGATGTGCTTGTCGTGGATCGACACACCCTGCGAGCGGTAGACCTGCTGGACCTCCGCCACCAGGTGCAGCTGCACGGCCCGCGGGCCGAGGATGCGCAGCACCTCGTTGGGGTTGACCGCACCGGCGACCAGCTGCTGGCCGACGGTGACGCGCTGGCCTTCCTGCACGAGCAGGCGCGAGCGCATCGAGACCGGGTAGGCGATCTCCTCCGAGCCGTCGTCGGGGGTGATCACGACCTTCCTGGTCTTGTCGGTCTCGTCGATCCGCACGCGGCCCTCGGCCTCGGAGATCGGGGCGACACCCTTGGGGATGCGCGCCTCGAACAGCTCCGTGACTCGGGGCAGACCGTGAGTGATGTCCGCGCCGGCCACACCACCGGTGTGGAACGTCCGCATGGTCAGCTGCGTGCCGGGCTCGCCGATCGACTGGGCGGCGATGATGCCGACCGCCTCGCCGACGTCCACGAGCTTGCCGGTGGCCAGCGAGCGGCCGTAGCAGGTCGCGCAGACACCGATCTTGGCCTCGCAGACGAGCGCGCTGCGGGTGCGGACGGTCTCGACGCCGGCCTCGACCAGCTTCGTCACGTGGTTGTCGTTGATGTCGACACCCGCCGGGACGATGATCTTGCCGTCGACCTCGACGTCCTCGGCCAGGATGCGGCCGTGCACGTTGGACTCGGCGTTCTCCGCCTTGACCAGGTTGCCGCTCGCATCGCGGTCGGCCACGTGCAGCGGGACCGCGCGGTCGGTGCCGCAGTCGATCTCACGCACGATGACGTCCTGCGCGACGTCCACCAGACGACGGGTCAGGTAACCCGAGTCGGCGGTACGCAGGGCGGTGTCGGCCAGACCCTTGCGCTGACCGTGGGTGGAGATGAAGTACTCCAGCACCGACAGGCCCTCGCGGAACGAGGCCTTGATCGGCCGCGGGATCGTCTCACCCTTGGTGTTGGACACCAGACCGCGGATGCCGGCGATCTGCCGGACCTGCATCTTGTTACCACGGGCGCCGGAGTTGACCATCATCCAGACCGGGTTGGTCGCCGGGAAGGCGTTGACCATGTCGGTCTCGACGTCGGCCGTCGCGTGCGTCCAGATCTCGATGAGCTCCTGACGGCGCTCCTCGTCGGTGATCAGGCCGCGCTCGTACTCGCGCTGGACCTTGTCGGCCCGGCGCTCGTAGTTCTCCATGATGTCGGCCTTGTTGGGCGGCGCGACGACGTCGTCGATCGAGATCGTGACACCGGAGCGGGTCGCCCAGCGGAAGCCGGCGTCCTTGAGCGCGTCGAGCGAGTTGGCGACCTCGATCTTGGGGTAGGTCTCCGCCAGCTCGTTCACGATCGTGGACAGCTGCTTCTTGCCGACCTGGAAGTCGACGAAGGGGTAGCTCTCCGGCAGCGTCTGGTTGAACAGGCACCGCCCGAACGTGGTCTCCAGCCGCAGCGGGTCGCCCTGCTCCCAGCCCTCGGGGGCCACCCACTCGCGCGGCGGCAGGACGTCCTTCAGCCGGATCTGGATCTTCGCCTGGATCTCCAGCTCGCGGCGGTCGAAGGCCATCTGCGCCTCGGCGATCGAGCCGAACACGCGGCCCTCGCCCAGCGCGCCCTCCTTCTGGGTGGTCAGCCAGTAGAGGCCGATGACCATGTCCTGGGTGGGCATCGTCACGGGCTTGCCGTCGGCCGGCTTGAGGATGTTGTTGGTCGAGAGCATCAGGATGCGTGCCTCGGCCTGGGCCTCAGCCGACAGCGGCAGGTGCACGGCCATCTGGTCGCCGTCGAAGTCCGCGTTGAACGCGGTGCAGACGAGCGGGTGGATCTGGATGGCCTTGCCCTCGACCAGTTGCGGCTCGAACGCCTGGATGCCCAGGCGGTGGAGCGTCGGAGCGCGGTTGAGCAGCACGGGGTGCTCGGTGATGACCTCTTCGAGCACGTCCCACACGACAGGGCGGGCGCGCTCGACCATCCGCTTGGCCGACTTGATGTTCTGGGCGTGGTTGAGATCGACCAGCCTCTTCATCACGAACGGCTTGAACAGCTCCAGCGCCATCTGCTTGGGCAGACCGCACTGGTGCAGCTTGAGCTGCGGGCCGACGACGATGACCGAACGGCCGGAGTAGTCGACTCGCTTGCCCAGCAGGTTCTGGCGGAAACGACCCTGCTTGCCCTTCAGCATGTCGCTGAGGGACTTCAGCGGCCGGTTGCCAGGACCGGTGACCGGGCGACCACGACGGCCGTTGTCGAACAGCGCGTCGACGGCCTCCTGGAGCATCCGCTTCTCGTTGTTCACGATGATCTCGGGCGCGCCGAGGTCGAGCAGACGCTTGAGCCGGTTGTTGCGGTTGATGACCCGGCGGTAGAGGTCGTTGAGGTCGGAGGTCGCGAACCGGCCACCGTCGAGCTGCACCATCGGGCGCAGGTCCGGCGGGATGACCGGGATGCAGTCGAGCACCATGCCGCGCGGCGAGTTGGTCGTGTTGAGGAACGCCGACACGACCTTGAGCCGCTTGAGGGCGCGGGCCTTCTTCTGGCCCTTGCCGCTGCGGATGGTCTCGCGCAGGTTTTCGGCCTCGGCGTCGAGGTCGAAGCTGATCAGGCGGTCCTGGATCGCCTGCGCGCCCATGCCGCCCTTGAAGTAGCGGCCGAAGCGGTCGCGCATCTCGCGGTAGAGCAGCTCGTCGCCCTCGAGGTCCTGGACCTTGAGGTTCTTGAAGCGGCTCCACACCTCGTCGAGCCGGTCCAGCTCACGCTGGGCGCGGTCGCGCAGCTGACGCATCTCGCGCTCGGCGCCCTCACGGACCTTGCGGCGCTGGTCGCCCTTGGCGCCGGCGGCCTCGAGCTCGCCGAGGTCGCCTTCGAGCTTCTTCTGCCTGGCCTCGACGTCGGCGTCACGGCGCTGCTCGATGTGCTGCCGCTCGACGGAGATCTTCGCCTCCAGCGAGGGCAGGTCACGCTCACGCATCTCGGTGTCGACATGCGTGATCATGTAGGCCGCGAAGTAGATGACCTTCTCCAGGTCCTTCGGGGCCAGGTCGAGCAGGTAGCCGAGGCGCGAAGGGACGCCCTTGAAGTACCAGATGTGCGTGACCGGGGCGGCCAGCTCGATGTGGCCCATCCGCTCACGACGCACCTTGGCGCGAGTGACCTCGACGCCGCAGCGCTCACAGATGATGCCCTTGAACCGGACTCGCTTGTACTTACCGCAGTAGCACTCCCAGTCGCGGGTCGGGCCGAAGATCTTCTCGCAGAAGAGCCCGTCCTTTTCCGGCTTGAGGGTTCGGTAGTTGATGGTCTCGGGCTTCTTGACCTCGCCGTGCGACCACTGACGGATGTCGTCGGCGGTCGCAAGACCGATCCTGAGCTCGTCGAAGAAGTTGACGTCTAGCATTTTGTGCGATCTCCCCCTCAGACTTCTTCCACGCTGCTCGGCTCACGCCGGGACAGATCGATACCGAGCTCCTCCGCCGCGCGGAAGACGTCCTCGTCGGTGTCGCGCATCTCGATGGACATGCCGTCGCTGGAGAGCACCTCGACGTTCAGGCACAGCGACTGCATCTCCTTGATGAGCACCTTGAAGGACTCGGGGATGCCGGGCTCGGGGATGTTCTCGCCCTTGACGATGGCCTCGTAGACCTTCACCCGGCCGAGAACGTCGTCGGACTTGATGGTCAGCAGCTCCTGCAGGGCGTAGGCCGCGCCGTACGCTTCCAGTGCCCACACCTCCATCTCACCGAAGCGCTGGCCACCGAACTGGGCCTTACCGCCGAGCGGCTGCTGGGTGATCATGGAGTACGGGCCGGTCGAACGCGCGTGGATCTTGTCATCGACCAGGTGGAGCAGCTTGAGGATGTAGATGTAGCCGACCGCGATCGGGTAGGGGAACGGCTCGCCGGAACGGCCGTCGAACAGCTGGGCCTTGCCGCTCTGCTGCACCATCCGGTCACCGTCACGGTTGGGGATGGTGCTGTCGAGCAGGCCGACGATCTCTTCCTCGTGGGCGCCGTCGAAGACCGGCGTGGCCATGTTGGTACGCGGGGCCACCTTGTCGAAGCCCTTGTCGCGCAGCCGCTCGGCCCACGCCTCCTGGACGCCCGAGATGTCCCAGCCCCTGGCGGCGATCCACCCGAGGTGGGTCTCCAGCACCTGGCCGACGTTCATCCGGCCGGGCACGCCCAGCGGGTTGAGGATGATGTCGACCGGGGTGCCGTCCTCCAGGAACGGCATGTCCTCGACCGGCAGGATCTTGGAGATGACGCCCTTGTTGCCGTGCCGGCCGGCCAGCTTGTCACCGTCGGTGATCTTACGCTTCTGCGCCACGTAGACGCGGACCAGCTCGTTGACGCCCGGCGGCAGTTCGTCGCCCTCCTCGCGGCTGAAGACGCGCACGTGGATGACCTTGCCCTGCTCGCCGTGCGGCACCTTCAGCGAGGTGTCGCGGACCTCACGGGCCTTCTCACCGAAGATCGCCCGCAGCAGCCGCTCCTCCGGCGTCAGCTCGGTCTCGCCCTTGGGCGTGACCTTGCCGACCAGGATGTCGCCGGGCACGACCTCGGCGCCGATCCGGATGATCCCGCGCTCGTCGAGGTCGGCCAGGACCTCCTCGGAGACGTTGGGGATGTCGCGGGTGATCTCCTCCGGGCCCAGCTTGGTGTCACGGGCGTCGACCTCGTGCTCCTCGATGTGGATCGAGGAAAGGACGTCGTCCTGGACCAGCCGCTGGGACAGGATGATCGCGTCTTCGTAGTTGTGGCCCTCCCACGGCATGAACGCCACGAGCAGGTTCTTGCCCAGCGCCATCTCACCGTTGTCGGTGCACGGGCCGTCGGCGATGACCTGGTTGACCTCGACCCGGTCGCCCTCGGCCACGATCGGCTTCTGGTTGAAGCTCGTGCCCTGGTTGGAGCGCTTGAACTTGGCCACCCGGTACGTCGTCCGCGTTCCGTCGTCGTTCATCACGGTGATGTAGTCGGCGGAGACCTCCTCCACCACACCGGCCTTCTCGGCGCTGATGACGTCACCGGCGTCGGTCGCGGCACGGTATTCCATGCCGGTGCCGACCAGCGGCGCCTCGCTCTTGAGCAGCGGCACCGACTGGCGCTGCATGTTGGAGCCCATGAGCGCGCGGTTGGCGTCGTCGTGCTCCAGGAAGGGGATCATCGCGGTGGCCACCGACACCATCTGGCGCGGCGACACGTCGATGTAGTCGACTTCCTCGGCACGGGCGAGCTCGGTCTCACCGCCCTTGGTGCGGACCAGGACGCGCGAGTCGGCGAACGAGCCGTCGGCGTTGAGCGTCGTGTTGGCCTGCGCCTTGACGTAGCGGTCTTCCTCGTCGGCGGTCAGGTAGTCGATCTGGTCGGTCACCCTGCCGTCGACGACCTTGCGGTAGGGCGTCTCGACGAAGCCGAAGGCGTTGATCCGGCCGTAGGAGGCCAGCGAGCCGATCAGGCCGATGTTGGGGCCTTCAGGGGTCTCGATCGGGCACATCCGGCCGTAGTGGGACGGGTGCACGTCGCGGACCTCGAAGCCGGCCCGCTCACGGGACAGACCACCGGGACCCAGCGCGGACAGACGCCGCTTGTGCGTCAGGCCGGCCAGCGGGTTGGTCTGGTCCATGAACTGCGACAGCTGCGAGGTGCCGAAGAACTCCTTGATGGAGGCCACGACCGGGCGGATGTTGATCAGGGTCTGCGGCGTGATCGCCTCGACGTCCTGCGTCGTCATCCGCTCGCGCACGACGCGCTCCATCCGGGCCAGGCCGAGACGGACCTGGTTCTGGATGAGCTCGCCGACGCTGCGCAGGCGGCGGTTGCCGAAGTGGTCGATGTCGTCCACCTCGACGATGACCTCACGGTCACCGGCGCCCGGCATCGACTCCTCGCCCGCGTGCAGGCGGACGATGTACTCGATGGTGGCGACGATGTCGTCCTCGGTCAGGGTGCCGTGCGTGATCTCGGCGTCGACGCCCAGCTTCTTGTTGATCTTGTAGCGACCGACCTTGGCGAGGTCGTACCGCTTGGGGTTGAAGTAGAGGTTCTCCAGCAGGGTCTGCGCCGACTCCTTGGTCGGCGGCTCACCGGGCCGCAGCTTGCGGTAGATGTCGAGCAGGGCGTCGTCCTGGCCGGCCGTGTGGTCCTTCTCCAGGGTGGCCCGCATCGACTCGTACTGGCCGAAGCGCTCGAGGATCTTCTCGTTGGTCCAGCCCAGTGCCTTGAGAAGCACGGTGACGGCCTGCTTGCGCTTGCGGTCGATGCGGACACCGACGCTGTCGCGCTTGTCGATCTCGAACTCCAGCCAGGCACCCCGCGAGGGGATGACCTTGCAGCCGTAGAGGTCCTTGTCCGAGGTCTTGTCGACATTGCGTTCGAAGTAGACACCGGGCGAACGGACCAGCTGCGAGACCACGACACGCTCGGTGCCGTTGATGATGAACGTGCCCTTCGGCGTCATGAGCGGGAAGTCGCCCATGAACACCGTCTGGCTCTTGATCTCACCGGTGGTGTTATTGATGAACTCCGCCGTCACGAACATCGGGGCGGAGAAGGTCATGTCCTTGTCTTTGCACTCGTCTACGGAGTACTTGGGCGGCTCGAACCGGTGGTCGCGGAACGACAAGGACATGGTCCCCGAGAAGTCCTCGATGGGACTGATCTCTTCGAAGATCTCTTCGAGGCCCGACTGGGTCGGGACGTCCTTGCGCCCGGCCTGGCGAGCCGCCTCTACCCGGGCCTTCCACTTCTCGTTGCCGAGCAGCCAGTCGAAAGACTCGGTCTGCAGGGCCAGAAGATCAGGAACTTCGAGGGGCTCCTGGATGCGCGAAAAAGAGACGCGACGGGGACCAGCGGGTACGGCGGAGGCGTTGCGCGAGGCTGCCAACAGATGTCCTTCCGAGGGCTCGCGGCGGACTGACTACACGCACGCCAGACAACCTCGCAACGTGAGCAAGCATCACGGGTCGTCAAAGGGCAGCGCAAAGGGGCAGTGTAGCCGAACGGCACACGCCTGTCCACTTCACCCTCGCTGCATGCTCCACGTTGGTCGCAGCATCGCCCGTTCAGGCGGAAACGTCAAGCCCACAAGCCCGACTTTTAGCCGACTCAGGGCCCGGACGCTGGGTTTTCTCCCCTGTGTGACTGATCGCCTACCGCCAGGCCCAAGACGATACCCGCGAACGGGGGCGGTTAACGCTCTGTCACCCCGGGGGCCGAACCCATGCCGACAACCGGTGTTGCAGTGACTGGGATACCCCCGACAAAGGCTTCGCTAAACCTGATTTTTGGTAACAATTGAAGGAAGCGACGCGCCCGCGATCTCTGGGGCCCTCATGCCGTACCCAGGAGGGTGGACAGGCCGGCCACCAGCCAGCGCGACTCCTGCCGCACCATGACGAACCTTGCCCGATTCTGGGTGGACTCCCGCTGGAGCCCTTCTTTACCAGGGATCTCCTTGACCGTACCAGTGTTCATGAAGAGCAGAACCTCTACCCGATCGGGCTCGGCGCGCTCGACTCCCACGTTCGTGACGTCCACCGTCTGCACGATCTTCTGCGCCTTGGCGCGGGACGCCAGGCTCTTGCTCAGCTCCTTGTAGTGCTCGGTCAGATCGCCCGTGGTGAACGTCCCCGCCCGGGCCAGATCCTCCTCCACCGTCCGGTAGTCGTACGAGAGCAGATCGGGCGCGACCTTCTCCGCCGCGACCTTCGCCTGCGCCGCGGCCGCCTCCGCCGCGCGCAGGTCGCTCAGGTTGAACCACATGGTCGGCACCATCACCCCCGACACGAGGACGAGGGCGCTCAGCAGCACGATCGTGACGAGCCTCACGTCACCTGCACCACCTTCGACACCAGCCACAGCCCGCCGACCTTGCTCAGGTCCATCTGCCAGCGGTAGTACCGGTCCTGCGGCGCGCTCTTCGAGCCGTCCCAGCGGATCTCCACGTCGGCCACCACCAGCACCCTGGCCGTGGTCGCGGTCATCGAGACCAGGCCGGTCGCGCGCAGCACGCCGTGCTGGACGACCTTGCTCCCGACCGTGGTGGACTCGAGCTTGGCGGCGGTGGCGGTGTACTCGGCCCTGGCCGGCCCCGTCGAGCTGTCGACGATGCGCCGCAGGTCGTCCCGCACCGTCCGGTAGTCGAGCGAGACCAGGTTCTTGGCGTGTACGCCCGCCGCGAGCAGCGCCGCCTGCCTGTCACCCGCCCTGCCCTGCTCGTCGCGCGCCTGGGCGGCGATCCACACGCCGGTGCCGACGAGGGCCGCCAGTATCCCGCTGAGCGCCGCGATCAGGATGCGGGCGGGCCGGACGGCGAGTCCCGCCATGGTGCCCACCTCCTCCCGGCCGGTCGTGCGCCGGAACTCCTGGCCCGGTCGCGTGCCGGATCATAACGCGACACCCGCTCGCGAAGTCCGCGAATCGACCCAGGCGGTCTGGGTTGAGGCGGCGCACGCCGTCGGGCTCCTCAGGGGGCCCGACGGCTTTCCCGGGGGAATCGGGCAAGGCCGTCGGATTCCCGCGAATGCCTCCAGACGGCCCTCAGAGGCCCGCTGAGCGCCTTACCCGCCCTCATGGCTCCAGGGAGACACCCGGCGCCCGTTCAGCCGATTCCGTGGAGGTGGGCGTTGACCAGGCGGGGGTACTCCTCCAGCCAGTTGCGGCCGCGCTCGTCCACGAACGAGCCCTGCGGCGGGATCACGCCGTTGGCCGCCAGCCAGGTGCCCGGCGGCTTCTGCGTGCGGCGGATCCGGTTCCCGCTCGGCATGAGCTGCGGCGGGATCGGCGGCAGCGCCCCAGGGTCGTGCCCCAGCTGCGCCTCGGCCTCCAGCTCGGAGACGTCCTTCTCCTCCGACATGCCGATGGGGCCGTGCTTCCTGGCGTTCAGGAACTGCCGCACGGCCGGCTCGTCGCTGGACAGCAGCATCTCGCGGGGGCCGAACATGACCAGCTCCCTGCGGAACAACATCCCGATGTCGTCGGGCACCGTACGGGCGGTGTTGATGTCGTGGGTGACGATCAGGAACGTGGCCTCGATCTCGGTGTTCAGGTCCACGATGAGCTGGTTGAGCAGCGCCGTGCGCACCGGGTCGAGACCCGAGTCGGGCTCGTCGAACAGGATGATCTCCGGCTCCAGCACCAGCGCCCTGGCCAGCCCCGCCCGCTTGCGCATGCCGCCCGAGATCTCCCCCGGCAGCTTGGTCTCCGCGCCGCGCAGGCCGACCAGCTCCACCTTCTCCATCACGATCTGGCGGATCTGGGACTCGCTCTTCCTGGTGTGCTCGCGCAGCGGGAAGGCGATGTTGTCGTACAGGTTGAGCGAGCCGAACAGCGCGCCGTCCTGGAACAGCACGCCGAACAGGCGGCGCAGCTCGTAGAGCTTGTCCTCCCTGCAGCTGGCCAGGTCGTAGCCGTCGATCCAGATGTGGCCGCGGTCCGGCCGCAGCAGGCCCACGAGCGTCTTGAGGAAGACCGACTTGCCGGTGCCCGACGGGCCGAGCAGCACCGAGATCTCGCCCGCGGGCAGCGTCAGCGAGACGTCCTCCCAGATGACCTGCCGACCGAACGACTTGGTCAGCCCATCGACCACGACCTCGACGCCCACTGTCACCTTCCCGACCGCAAGGGGTGTCCGGGGGATCACGCGCCAGGCTTCGGCGCTGCCCTCACCGTAACGGCGTCGCGGCGCATTGGACCGCCATCCAATAGCTTGTTACCGGGCGGTTATCAGCCGTCCTGCCCGGTGTCCTGATCTGAGCCCTGCCCTGAGCCCTGCCCTGAGCCCTGCCCTGGGTCCTGTCCGGCGTCCTGCCTGGCGTCCTGTCCGGCGAGCGCGCCCAGGGCGGGGCGCAGCAGGCGGGCGATCTCCTCGCGCGGCACGTCGCGCAGCTCGTCCAGCTCCAGGAGCTGGTGCCCCACCGTGACGCCCAGCATGACCAGCGTCATCAGCGCCGCGCGCAGCCGCGCGTCCGCGCCGGGCGTCGCCGCGGCGAGGCGGTCGATCTGCCCGCCCAGCACCTCGCGCGCCGACACGGCGGCCTCGGGGTGGGTCAGCATGGAACGCATCATGGCCAGGGAGCCCTGGGGCAGCTCCCCCATCTTGACGGAGAGCGTGCCGAGCAGCTCCTCGACCACCCCTTCGGCGTCCCGTCCGCCGGCGGCGACCGGCGTGACGCGCACGGCGCGCTGGAAGAGCTCCTGCTTGCTGCCGAAGTACTGCATCACGAGGGCGGGATCGACCTCCGCCGCCCTGGCGACGCCCCTGATGGTGGCGCGCTCGTAGCCGACCTCGGCGAAGAGCGACCTGGCGGCGTCGAGGATCCGGCCTTCCGTCCTGCGCCGCCGCTCGGCCCGCGGCAGCGGTCGCTCGCTCACGGCCCTGACTCTACCCGCGTTGACCGAACCTTCCGTTTCGCTCTACGCTCGTTGAGTCAACGCCTGTTGAGCGAAATGGGGCTCGTCATGTCCATCGAGGAGATCGTCACCGGCTACCACGCGGCCATGCTGCACAAGTCGGCCGACGAGCTGGCCGACCTGTACGCGGAGGACGGGCTGCACGAGTTCCCGTTCGGCGGGCTGCCGCCCTTCGAGGGGCGCGAGGCGGTGCGCGCCGGATACCGCGCGATGTGGGGCGCCGCGCCGTTCGAGGCCAGGGAGGTGCGGCGGGTGGCGCTGCACCGTACCGAGGACCCCGAGGTCGTGGTGGTGGAGCAGGACGCGCACGTCACGGCGGGCGGACAGCTGGTCACCGTCCCCGGCCTGCTGGTGCTCAGGATCAGGGACGGGCGGATCACGCACGCCAGGGACTACATGGACACCAGCGCCATCGCCCGAGTCCGCGCCGCCGCGAGCTGAACGCCGAACGTGCCGGAACGCTGGACCTGCCGGAGAACGCTCGGCCTGCCCGAGAACGCTGGACCTGCCCGAGAACGCGAAAAGAGGCGGCACACCCGGCACCAGGGTGTGTCCGCCTCTTTCCGAAGAGCTTTTTGCGTGAAGCGAAGGGGAAGTTACTTCACGGTGACGGTGGCGCCGGCGCCCTCGAGGGCCTCCTTGGCCTTCTCCGCCTGCTCCTTGTTGACCTTGCCGTCGAAGACGGCCTTCGGAGCACCGTCCACCAGGTCCTTGGCCTCCTTGAGGCCCAGGGACGTGAGGGCGCGGATCTCCTTGATGACCTGGATCTTCTTGTCGCCGGCGGCCTCGAGGATGACGTCGAACTCGTCCTGCTCCTCGACCGCGGCGGCCTCGCCACCGCCACCGGCGGCGGGGGCGGCGGCGACCGCGACGGGGGCGGCGGCCTTGACGTCGAAGACCTCTTCGAACTGCTTCACGAACTCGGACAGCTCAAGGAGGGTCATCTCCTTGAAAGCGTCGAGCAGCTCGTCGGTGCTGAGCTTCGCCATGATGTTTTCCTTACGTTTAGGACTTGCAGAAAACTAGGAACGGGACCGCGGTATGTGCGGCAACCCCCGTGTTACTCGCCGGACTCTTCGCGCTTGGCACGAAGGGCGTCGGCCAGCTGGGCCATCTGCGTGGGCAGAGCGGCGAACACCGCGGCGGCGGCGCTCTGCTTGGCCTTCATGGCACCGGCCAGCTTCGCGAGGAGAACCTCGCGGGACTCGAGGTCGGCGAGCTTGGTGATCTCGGTGGCGTCGAGCGTCTTGCCGTCGAGGACGCCGCCCTTGATCACCAGAAGGGGATTGGCCTTGGCGAAGTCACGCAGACCCTTGGCCGCCTCGACAACGTCACCGTTGACGAAGGCGATCGCGGTCGGACCGGCGAGCAGGCCGTCGAGGCCCGCAAGACCGGCCTCATTGGCCGCGATCTTGGTCAGGGTGTTCTTCGCCACGGCGAACTTCGCATTCCCACCGAGAGAGGTGCGCAGCTCCTTGAGCTGCGCGACGGTGAGACCGCGGTACTCGGTCAGAACGGCGGCGGCGCTGCCTTCGAACTCACGCTTGAGCTCGGCAACCGCTGTCGCCTTATCCGCCCTCGCCATGGGCCTCCTTCCAGATGTGCCACCGGCGAAGGGCCCCAGAAATGAGAACAGCCCCGGGCGCAGGGCGCACGGGGCTTCACACACACGGATCACTCCACGTGGGAAACTCGTATCACACCTGCGCGGGCCGTCCACAGAATGTGGATCCTTCGGTCGCCAGGCTTTGAGGCACCTGACGACGACCGGCGGTCTTCGGCAACGACCAGACTACGCGCTGGCCGCCGAGTTTCCAAATCGTTCTCAGTTGTTCGTACCCTTGGGCAGCTCTCCGACCTGGTCGGCGGGCGGCGTCTGGATGTTGACGGCCTTGTTGAAGTCCTTGAAGAACAGGGTGGCGTCGAGCGTTGCGCCCTCCTTGGAGCCGTTCAGCGCGAGCTTGCGCGGCAGCCCGTCGGCGGCCACCCAGATGTCGAACTTGACGTCCTTCAGCTCGGCCAGACCTTCACGGGCCTGCTCCTGCTTGTCGGCCGGCAGCTGCTGCACGGCCGCGTCGACAGGGAACGTCCCGCTGTAGTGGGTCGTGTCCTCGTTGTTGACGCTCTCGGTCCCGACGGACTTGACGTCCTGCGAGGCCGTGACGAGCTTGGTCATGTTGCCGAGGTCGAACTGCTGGATCTGGGTGAGGTACTGACTCACCTGGGCCGAGTCGCCGCCCATCTCGCTCAGCGAGACCTTGATCCACGGCTTGGTGCCGCCCAGGAGCTCCTTCAGCGCCTCGACCTTGACGTAGACGGTGTCGCCCTGCAGCACCGCCCGCACACCACCCGGAACGCTGCGCCCGCCCATGTCGACGGTGTCCAGCGTGAGGTCGACGGCCAGCTCGGGCTTGCTCTGGTAGAGCATGCGGCCCTGGACCTTGCCGTCGCCCTCCTGCGCGTGCGAGAGGTTCACCACGGCGTCGACCGTGTAACTGGTGACATCCGACGTCTTCTGCGCGGCCTGCGCGAGCACCTCGGAGGCGGCCAGGTTGACCTGGATGGGCTGCGCGTTCGATCCACAACCGGCGACCGCGGCTACGACGAGCGCGGCTCCGGCCGCGGTCATACTTATCGTGCGCTTCAGCATGTTTTGACCTTACGTTTAAGTGCTCTCGCCGGGGCGTCTTCCCCTCACAAATAAGGGAAAACCCAGGGTTATCCCTCACACGCCCCGCACACTTTCCACACATTCCCCGCCGCAGCCGCCCTCACCTGCAAGATCGTGTCCCCGTACGGATCCGGCGAATCCCCGCGATTCGCCCGCGAGATCACGGACGGCCTGTGCGCACGGACGGGTCTGAGGTCGCGGACGATCCAGCGGACACGGACGAACCTGTGGTCTCGGACGAACCCGCAGTCGGGGACGGGCTTGTGGTGGTCGCGGAGGTGCCGACGGGCGGGTGGTCGTACACGCCGACCGCCCACGTGCCAGGCTGCTCGCTCACCTTCGCCAAGAGCCGTTCGCGCACGTCCTTGCGGAAGAGCGCACGCCCGGCCGCCCCCTCGTCGCACGGCGCCGAAGCCGGGACCGGCAGGCAGCGGCCGAGCTCCTCGGCGACCTCGACGACGGGCGCGTCCGGGGGGAAGACCCACACCTGTATCTTCTGCGGGCCCTTGAGCCATCCGGTGGGCGCGGAGCGATGGTCGTGATGGCCCCCTCCTCCGTTCCCGCACCGCCCGGCCGTGCCGCTGAGTTCGCCGCCCTTGACCGGGCCCGAGAGGACGAGCCAGGCGTTCGGGTCGCCGCAGACCACCTTGAAGCCGGTGTCGGTGCTCGTCGGGGTGAACGTCACCGTCCTGCCCACGCCCGTCGTGGCGAAGCGCTCGGCGTGCAGGAGGGGAATGGAGTACCTCTTGGCTCCGAGGACGACGGGGAAGGTCTCGGGGAGTTCTGGGCCCGTCTCGACCTGCGCGGAGTCGGGTTGCCGAGCCACCACGGCCGGTTCATCCGGACGGACGAGACCCGTGCCCGTGATGGAGCCCGCCAGCAGGACGGCGGCGGTGGCCGTGACAGTGACCGCCAGCGCCGCTCCGACGCTCAGCGCTCGCCTGGTCGCCCGCGTCCGGCGGCCCCGCCGGATGATCCGGTCGAGGTGCGGGCTCGGCTCCGCGCCGGCCCCGTCGCCGGCGCGCTCCTCCAGCATCGCGCGCAGGCCGCTCTCCGTACGCCTCATCCCCGGCTCCCCCGTCTCCCTTGTCTCCCTCATCGCTGCGACTCCTCCAGGTGCATCGTGCGGATGTCCGGGTCGACCCTGAGACGGGTCAGGGCCCTGCCGAGCTGGCTCTTGACCGCGCCCAGCGAGCAGCCGACGATCTCGGCGACCTGGGCGAGCGTGCGCCCCTCGAAGTAGTGCAGGACGATCACCGCCCGCTGACGCGGTGACAGGGCGCCGATGGCGTTCCACAACGCCGCCCGGTCGTCCGCCACGGCGGTCTGATCGCGCGGGTCGGCCGTCTCGGGAAAGGTCTCGACCGGCACCTCACCCCGCCACAGCCGCCGCCACCACGAGGCGTGGGTGTTCACGATGATCCGATACACGTACGGGTCCGGATTCCCCTCGATCCGCCGCCAGGCCACCCATGCCTTGGCCAGCGCCGTCTGCACCAGATCCTCGGCCGTACCCCAGTCCCGGGTCAGGAGGTACGCCATCCGGCACAGCCGTAAATGGCGGTGCGCCACGTACTCGGCGAACCCGTCGTCCATCAGTCATCTCCGTCTCATCGACTCCAGCGATGACTACCGGCCGGCCCGCACATTCGGTTGACGGCCCCCGCGAACGAGTTACGTCACCCACTCAGGACGCCCGCACGAACGCCCCGCACCACCGCCTCTCGCAAGCCCATCGCCGACGACCCGCCGACACGGCCTTCCGGCGACCCACCGCGGACGACCGGCGTCCGCAACGGCGACACCGCCGTCCGGCAGCCCGTCTGGGGCGACAGCCGGTCTGCACTACCGGAGAGCTCCGGACGAAGGCACAGCCGGCAGAGGCGGCCCGGTCGTCCGGCGGCGACTCTGCGCAGGCCTTCGCGCCCGTCAGCCCCGAACAGGCCCGTCATGCCGGTCAGCCCCGAACAGGGTGAGGGACGCAGAACGCCCCCGTCCGGAAGCACCGGACGGGGGCGTGGTGAAGCTCTGCGGGGAGCGGTCAGCTCTCCAGCTCGGCCGTGAGGCCGCGGGTGACGTTGGGGTCGACCGGGACGCCCGGGCCCATCGTCGTGGAGAAGGTGACCTTCTTCAGGTAGCGGCCCTTGGCGGCCGACGGCTTGAGACGGAGCACCTCGTCGAGGGCGGCGGCGTAGTTCTCGATGAGCTGGCGCTCGCCGAACGACGTCTTGCCGATGATGAAGTGCAGGTTGGCCTGCCGGTCGGTGCGGAACTCGATCTTGCCGCCCTTGATCTCCGTCACGGCCTTGGCGACGTCGGGCGTCACGGTGCCGGTCTTGGGGTTGGGCATGAGACCGCGCGGGCCGAGCACGCGGCCCAGGCGGCCGACCTTGCCCATCAGGTCCGGCGTGGCCACCACGGCGTCGAACTCGTTGAGCCGGTTGCCCTTGGAGATCTCGTCGATCAGCTCGTCGGCGCCGACGATGTCGGCGCCCGCCTCGCGGGCCGCCTCAGCACGGTCACCGGTCGCGAAGACCAGGACCCGGGCGGTCTTACCGGTGCCGTGCGGAAGGTTGACCGTGCCGCGCACGATCTGGTCGGCCTTGCGAGGGTCGACGCCGAGCCGGAGGGCGACCTCGACGGTGGCGTCGAACTTGGTGGTCGACGTCTCCTTGGCCAGCTTCGCGGCCTCGACGGGCGTGTAGAGCTTGTCGCGGTCGACCTTGGCGGTCGCGTCTTTGTGCGCCTTGCTGCGCTGCATGTTGACTCCTTGTGGTGTCCGGGCCGATCGCGGTGCCGGCCCTCCCACGACTACGGGGAAAGGTCTCAGTCGGCGACGGTGATGCCCATCGACCGGGCGGTGCCGGCGATGATCTTCTCGGCCGCCTCGATGTCGTTGGCGTTGAGGTCGGGCATCTTCGTCTCGGCGATGCTGCGCAGCTGCTCGCGGCTCAGCTTGCCGACCTTGTCGCGGTGCGGGACCGCGCTGCCCTTGTCGAGACCCAGGGCCTTCTTGATCAGCTCGGGCGCCGGCGGCGTCTTCGTGATGAAGGTGAAGCTGCGGTCTTCGAAAATGGTGATCTCAACGGGGATGATGTTGCCCCGCTGGGCCTCCGTCGCAGCGTTGTACTGCTTGACGAAGTCCATGATGTTGACGCCGTGGGGACCGAGGGCGGTACCGACGGGCGGCGCCGGGGTGGCCTGTCCAGCGGGAAGCTGGACCTTCACCAGTGCGGCGATCTTCTTCTTCGGAGGCATTAGTCCTTCTCCGGGTCCTGATTGCGATGCCGTCAGGGTCGCGGGTGCGCCCCTGACATGTCGGAGGCCGCCCTTCGCGTGAGGCGGCCAGCCGAACGTCTAAGTGTATGTGATCGTCTCAGATCTTCGAGACCTGGTTGAACGAGAGCTCCACCGGGGTCTCGCGGCCGAAGATCGACACGAGCACCTTGAGCTTCTGCGACTCGGGGCTGATCTCGCTCACCGAGGCGGGCAGCGTCGCGAACGGGCCGTCCATGACGGTGACGGACTCGCCGATCTCGAACTCGACCGTGGGGCCCGCGGAGGCCTTGGTGCTGGCCTTCTTGGCCTCTTCGGTCGGCTCGGGCGCCAGCAGCTTGGCGACCTCGTCGAGGCTGAGCGGGCTCGGCTTGTTGGACAGGCCCACGAAGCCGGTCACACCGGGCGTGTTGCGCACGGCGGCCCAGGACTCGTCGGTCAGCTCCATGCGCACCAGCACGTAGCCGGGCAGCACCCGCTCCTTGACCGGGACCTTCTTGCCGCTCTTGAACTCCTGGACGGTGTGCGTGGGCACCTCGACCTGGTAGATGTAGTCCTCCATGTTGAGCGAGACGTTGCGGCTCTCGATGTTGGACTTCACCCGGTTCTCGTAACCGGCGTAGGAATGGATGACGTACCACTCGCCGGGCTGCCCGCGCAGCGAGCTCTTGAACTCCTCGACCGGGTCGACCTCGGGAAGTTCCTCACCGTCGTCGTCGACGGTGGAAGCCTCGACCTCGGCCGCCTCCTCGTCGCTCTCCTCGACCTCGGCCTCTTCCAGAGCCGCCTCGGCGGACTCCTCAGTGGCCTCTTCCAGCTCGTCGCCCCACTCGTCGCGGGACCCGTCAGCCGGAATTGAAGACTCGGACACGGTGACTCTTCCTCTTTCGTGGTAATCGAATGGCGACCCCGTCAGGCGACCACCGCCGGAGTCTCGGTCAGGATCCGCCGAAGACGCGGAGGACCGCCCATCCCAGGGCGCTGTCGAGCCCGTACACGATCGCAACCATGATCAGAACGAATATCAGAACGACCGTGGTGTAGGTGATGAGATCCTTGCGTGTCGGCCAGATGACCTTACGAAGCTCGTTGACGACCTGCCGATAGAAGAGGGCAGGAGTCGTGCGCGCCTTCTTGTCGCCACTAGGCTTGTCTGCGGTCTCGCCGCGCGTGTCGATCGCCACAGTCCTCACCTGATCCGTCGTATCCAACGCAGTAATGCGGCGCGCTTACACGCCAAGCATTGCGCGGACCGCACTCGCAGGGCACGAGGGACTCGAACCCCCAACCGCCGGTTTTGGAGACCGGTGCGCTACCAATTGCGCCAGTGCCCTATGTCGTTGACCAGACTACCCTGATCGACTCACTGCCTGGACCGAACCGCTCGCCGACATGCGGCGGAAGGACCAGGCGAAAGCATACGGGTGATTGCCGGGTACGTCGAACCAAAACCTGATCGCCCAGGTCACGCCCGCGTGTGGGCCGCGTGGGAACATGAATACATGTCCACCCGACCCCGCATCTCCGCGAGAATTTCCGCGATTTCCGAGTCCGCCACGCTCGCCGTGGACGCCAAGGCGAAGGCGATGAAGGCCGAGGGCCGGCCCGTCATCGGCTTCGGCGCCGGCGAGCCCGACTTCCCGACGCCCGGCTACATCGTCGAGGCGGCGATCAAGGCGGCCCGCGACCCGCGCTTCCACAAGTACACGCCGGCCGGCGGGCTGCCCGAGCTGAAGAAGGCGATCGCGGCCAAGACCTTGCGCGACTCCGGCTACGCGGCCGAGCCCGCGCAGGTGCTCGTCACCAACGGCGGCAAGCAGGCCGTCTACCAGGCGTTCGCGACGCTGCTCGACCCGGGCGACGAGGTCCTCGTCGTGGCCCCCTACTGGACGACCTATCCCGAGGCGATCAAGCTGGCCGGGGGCGTCCAGGTGGACGTGGTGACCGACGAGTCCACCGGCTACCTGGCGGACGTCGAGCAGCTGGAGGCGGCCCGCACCGAGCGGACGAAGGCGCTGCTGTTCGTCTCGCCGTCCAACCCGACGGGCGCCGTCTACTCGCGCGAGCAGACGATCGCGATCGGCCGCTGGGCGGCGGAGCACGGCCTGTGGGTGGTCACCGACGAGATCTACGAGCACCTGATCTACGGCGACGCCGAGTTCACCAGCATCGCCACCGCCGTTCCCGAGCTGGGCGACAAGGTCGTGATCCTCAACGGCGTGGCGAAGACGTACGCGATGACCGGCTGGCGCGTGGGCTGGCTGATCGGGCCGTCCGACGTGGTCAAGGCCGCGACCAACCTGCAGTCGCACGCCACCTCCAACGTCTCCAACGTGGCGCAGATCGCCGCGCTGGCGGCGGTCTCCGGCGATCTGTCGGCGGTGGCGGAGATGCGCGAGGCGTTCGACCGGCGGCGTCAGACGATGGTGCGGATGCTGAACGAGATCCCGGGCGTGTTGTGCCCGGAGCCGAAGGGGGCGTTCTACGCATATCCCTCGGTCAAGGAGCTGATCGGCAAGGAACTGCGCGGCCGGCGGCCTCAGTCGTCCGCCGAGCTCGCGGAGCTGATCCTGGAGGAGGCCGAGGTGGCCGTGGTGCCGGGCGAGGCCTTCGGCACGCCGGGTTACTTCCGGCTGTCCTACGCGCTGGGTGATGAGGACCTGGTCGAGGGCGTCAGCCGGCTGAGCAAGCTGCTGTCCGAGGCCCGCTGACCCGATCAGGGCCGGTTCGCGCGGCCTGATGAGGGTCGGTTCGAGCGGTTCTGGTCTGATCGGGGCCGTGGATGGAAGCGGTGGTGGCAGGGGCGGGTCAGGCCGCGGTGATGTCGGCGGCGATCAGCCTGATCTCCGTGGCCAGGCCGGGCGTCGCGCCGATGTAGACGGCGGTGCCCGGCCGCTCCAGCCACATGAAGTTGCGCATGCCCGTACGCGTGATCCAGCGCAGCGCCGGTTTGCCCTGGTACAGGGTCAGCGTCGACCTGGCCACCAGCGTGGAGAACCGCTCGGCCGTCTGCACCCCGCACACCACGCCGACGTACACGCGCTCGTCGTCCTCGCGCCAGATCCGGCCGCGCACCTTGAGCCGCTGCCTGAGCGAGTCGAGACGGGCGAACTTGCCGGCGTCGTCGAGCCCGGGGATCTCGGCGGGCACGTGCACCTTGGTGTCGTCGCAGGACAGCGAGGCCATGTTCTTGCGGGTGATGACCGGCTTGGGCGGGGGCAGGGTCGCCTGCAGCGGCGGCGTGGGGTCGCCGCCGACGCCGCACGCCGTCAGCGTGAACATGAGGAGCACCGCTGCCAGCCGCCGCATCGACCTCCCCTTTGACGTGAGCGGATTACCGGGGGAAAGGGCTCCTAGTCTCCTACACGAGCCTGAACGGAGGCGGCAATAGCGAGGAGATCGTCACTGAGCGAATCGCTGACCCGGACCCACGCGCCCGTGCCAGGACGTTCGAGCCAGACGATCACCCGGCCGCCTGCCGGATGCCGGCCGACCAGGGCGGGCCCGCCCCGCACGGTGACGGCACGGGCGCCCCGCACGGCGACGCGGGTGCGGTAGCGGTCCCAGCCGGCGGCGACCGTACCCCGTTCGACCTGGACCTCGACGAACCGGCCCGCGCCGCCGAACCTGGCCCAGGCCCCGCTCTCGACCCCGGGCCGCCGCGCGAGGACGCCGCCGCCGGCGCGTTCGAGACCCGAGGGCAGGTGGGTGAGCCACAGATCGCCGGAGATCACCGCGAGCGCCCTGACCGGCCGCGGCCCCACGGCCCCCGCGGCGGCCGGCCGCTCGGAGCCTGGGACGGTAGCCGCCGGTCCGGACGCCGAAGCGTCGGACGCGACCCCGGAAGCCGGTCCGGCCGCAGGCTCGGAGGCGGGCGCGGGGTCGGCGGCCGGCGCGGGCTCGGGAGGCAGGGCGGGGGCGGGGCGCGGGGTGGGCAGGGCCAGGCGGGGCGGGCGGCCGAACCCCGAGGAGAACAGCCCGTAGATGATGAGGGCCGTCACGCCCAGCGCCAGCCCCGCGAGAGCCGCGCGGGCGCTCTGGCCGAGCTCGTGTCCCTCGGGGATCATCCCTCCATGATCCCCCGCCCGGACGCTCCCTACCGTACGTTCGGCCGGTCGGAACGTACGCCCTCAGCGATCCTGCGCGACTCGGCCTCGCCGTCGATCTCCCAGCGCGTGCTGGACCAGGTCCGCGGCGTCGTGCGGCGTCGCCCCGCCCTCCCCGACGCGCCGACCCGCCCGGAGGTTGAGTGGCAAGATATGCAGATGCCACGGCCCCTGCACGCACTTCCCAAGGCCCATCTCCACCTGCACTTCACCGGCTCGATGCGGCATTCGACGCTGATCGAGCTGGCCAGGGACCAGGGGCTGCATCTGCCCGACGCGCTGGAGCAGGACTGGCCGCCGAAGTTGCGGGCGACCGACGAGCGGGGCTGGTTCAGGTTCCAGCGTCTGTACGACATCGCCAGGTCCGTGCTGACCCGTCCAGAGCACGTCTACCGGCTCCTGCGTGAGGCGGCCGAGGACGAGGTGGCGGCCGGGTCGCGGTGGCTGGAGATCCAGGTCGACCCGTCGGGCTACGCCCAGCGCTTCGGCGGGCTGACGGCCACGCTGGAGCTGATGCTGGACGCGGTACGCCAGGCGTCGGCGCACGCGGGGATCGGGATCGCGGTGATCGTGGCGGCGAACAGGACCCGCCATCCGCTCGACGCGAACACGCTGGCCCGGCTGGCCGTCCAGTACACCGACAAGGGTGTGGTCGGCTTCGGGCTGTCCAACGACGAGCGGCGAAGCCAGGCCAGGGACTTCGAGCGGGCGTTCAGGATCGCCAAGCGCGGCGGGCTGCTGGCCATGCCGCACGGCGGCGAGCTGATGGGGCCGCGCAGCGTCGCGCAGTGCGTGGACGACCTGGGCGCCGACCGGGTCGGCCACGGGGTGCGCGCGGCCGAGGACGACTGGCTGATGCAGCGGCTGGCCGACCGGCAGATCTGCTGCGAGATCTGTCCCACCTCCAACGTGGGCCTAGGGGTGGTCGAGCGGGCCGCCGACGTGCCGCTGCGCCGGCTGTTCGACGCGGGGGTGCCGATCGCGCTGGGCTCCGACGACCCGCTGCTGTTCGGCACGCGGCTGCTGCGGCAGTACGAGCTGGCCAGGGACGTCTACGGATTCGGCGACGCGGAGGTGGCCGAGCTGGCCCGCCAGTCCGTACGCTCCTCCACAGCCCCCGAGACGGTGCGCAAGGAGCTGCTCAAGGGTGTGGACGACTGGCTGACGTCGTCACCCGAGTGACTCGGCGACGCGGACGGCCTCCTCCTTGTCCGCCGCGCCCTCCAGGCGGTAGTTGAGCGTGCCCTGCTGCCAGACGAGCGTGGGGGCGGCCTGGCGGAGCGGGACCTCGGTGCCGTCCTGGCGGCGGATGTAACCGAGGGGGTGCGCGCCGGGGAGCCACCAGGCGGAGCGCCCGCCGACCAGGATGTGGTCGGGGTAGGGCGGGCCGAGCTTCTTGAAGAAGTACGGGTCCATGGCGCCGTCGAACTGGTCCAGGCGGACGCCGTCCGGCCAGAACATGGACACCACCCGGCCGCCGTCGGCGACCGTCACGCGCTGCGGGGGGCCGAGGGCCGCGGGGGTCCTGACCGGGAAGCGCGCCTGGCCCGCGACGGCGGACGGCGGCACGGTGTGCTCCCCCGGGAGCCCGGCCGTGGTGGTGACGGGCGGCGGCGGGGTGTCGCCGACCCGCAGCTCGATGCCGGCGAAGCGGAGGATGTACGCCACGGCGGCGCGCCCTTGGGGGGTGGCGGCCGTGACGGCGATGACGACGGCGACCACGGCCGCCACGACCGCCCACCGCCGACCCCGCCGGGCAGGCACCCGGGAGTGCGGCCGCACAGGCACGGCAACGGGCCCGTGCGCCGGATCGGGACCGTCCTCAGGGCCCGGACCGTCCACGGCGCCGGGGTCCGGGTCAAGGCCGGTGGCGGGGTCAGTGGCGGGGTCAGTGACCGCCGGGTCGGGCTGTTCCAGGCGGGCGCGGACGGCGGCGGCGACGTCGGCGGGTGGTGGTGGCGCGGGCGTGTCGAGGAGGTCGCCGAGTGCCAGGAGTTCGGCCTCCAGGTCGTCGAAGGGTTCACGCGAGTTCACCGCCCACCTCCTCCCTCAGCCGGGCCAGCCCCCGGTGCGTGCTGGACTTGACGGTGCCGACCGGCCAGTCGAGCACCTGCGCGGTCTCCGCCTCGCTCAGCTGTAAGAAGTACCGGCAGACGACCGCCTGACGTTCCCGTTCCGGCAGCCGGCGTACGGCGGCCAGCAGCCGCGAGCGCCGGTCGCCGGCCACGGCGGCGCCCTCGGGGTCGTCGGGCGCGACCGGATCGGCGCCGGCGGCGAGGCGCAGCGCCAGGTCGGAGCGCCGCCCGCGGGAGCGGGTCAGGTTGTGGGTCTCGTTGGCCACGATGCGCAGCAGCCAGGGCCGGAACGGCGCGTCCCTGCGGAAGCCCGGCAGGTGCCGGAACGCCTTGACGAAAGCCTCCTGGACGACGTCCTCCGCCTCGTCACCCGCCCCGAGCATGGCGGCGGTGCGGTGGGCGAGCGCGCTGTAGCGGGCGACCAGCACCTCGTAGGCGGCCAGGTCACCGTCGAGCGAGCGCGTGACCGCCTCGTCGTCGTCCATGACGAGTCAGATTCCACCGCATCCCGGGCACTTGGGGAAGGGCGTTTCGCTGATCGTGTCATCCTCATGACGATGCGGGGCATTAGACTCGGGCAATCCATGAGCCCCTTGAAGGAACGGGAATATGTCTTCTGGGTATGACCGTGTAGTGCAACCGGCGGCCGGTGACGAGGCCCTGGAGAACCACCTGGGTGGGGACGAGGCCAAGAACTACCGGCAGTACGAGTTCGACATGGTCGCCCCGCATGTCGGCCGCTCGATGCTGGAGATCGGCTCGGGGCTGGGCCACTTCGCCGAGCAGTTCATGCCGCGCCTCGACCGCCTGGTCGTGAGCGACTTCGACCCCTACTGCGTCGAGCAGCTGGAGAAGCGCTTCGCCGACCGCGACGACATCAGCGTGCTGCAGTTCGGCCTGCCGACGGACATCCCGCTGGACGACAAGGTCGACACCGTCGTCATGATGAACGTGCTGGAGCACATCGAGGAGGACGCCGAGGCGCTGCGTTCGCTGGCGCGCGTCACGCAGCCGGGCGGGCGGATCATCATCTGGGTGCCCGGCTATCCGCAGCTTTATGGCGACTTCGACCGCAAGGTGGGTCACGTCCAGCGTTACACGCCCAAGACGCTCGGCACCACGGTGGCCAAGGCGGGGCTGGACGTCGAGGTGCTCAAGCCGATCAACTTCCTGGGCGGCATCGCCTGGTGGGCGGCGGTGCGCCGGGGTGGCGTGGGCTATCCGGACCCGCGGCTGGTCAAGATCTACGACCGTACGGTGGTGCCGACGACGCGCTTCATCGAGCGGTTCATCACGCCGCCGTTCGGCCAGACGGTGTTCTGCGTGGCCCGCGTCCCCGTACCCAAGCAGGACTGAACCGCCCGGCCGCGCCCAGGGGTCACCGGGGCGGCCGGACGGTCTACTTGATGGAGCCGGCGGTCAGGCCGCCGACCACCTTCCGCTCGATCAGGGCGAACAGGATGATCACCGGGATGGTGGCGATCACCGAGCCGGCGAACAGGTTCTGCCAGTCCACCTGGTACTGCCCGATGAACGAGTTGAGCGCCACGGGAAGAGGCTGGTTGGCCGTGGTCGTGGTCAGGGTCAGCGCGACCACGAACTCGTTCCACGCGGCGATGAACGTGAAGATCAGCGCGGTGATGACGCCGGGCATGGCCAGCGGCAGCGTGATCCGGAACATCGCGCCGAAGCGCCCGTTGCCGTCGATGAAGGCGGCCTCCTCCAGCTCGCGCGGGATGGAGGAGAAGTACGCGTTCAGGATCCACACCGCGAACGCCAGGTTGAACCCGCCGTTGACCAGGATCAGCGCCCAGATCGAGTCCACCAGCCCGAACTGGAAGAACTCGCGGTAGATGCCGACGACCATGGCCGTGGGCTGGAACATCTGCGTGATCAGCACGAGCACCAGGAACGCGGTGCGTCCCTTGAACTGGTGCCGGGCCGAGTAGTACGCGGCCGGCAGAGCCACCAGCAGCACCAGCACGGTCGATCCGGCCGCCACCTTGATCGTGACCCAGAGGTTGGCGGCCAGGCCGGTGCCCCAGAAGTCGGCCAGGTTCGACCAGATCCACTCGCGCGGCCAGAACGTCACCTCGCGCAGCGAGTCCTGGGAGCGCAGCGAGGTCAGCAGCATGACCACGTACGGGAACAGGAACAGCAGCGAGACGACGTAGGCGGTGCCCGCGACGAGGACCGTCTTGAGCCTGGGCATGGCGCGGGCGGCGCCGCCGCCCCCGCCGGCGCGGGCGTGATGGTGTGGCCTGGTCTGCGACGGCATGGTCTTGACGGCCATCACGTCACCTCCTTGTTCCACCGCGACACCCGCAGGAAGATCACGGTCAGCACGATCACCATGCCGAAGTTGACGACGGACATGGCGGCCGATTCGCCGATGTCGGATCCTTTGAGGATGTACATGAGGATCGTCGACGTGGCCGTGGAGTAGCCGGGCTGGCCGTGCGTCATGGCCCAGATGATCGGGAAGCTGTTGAAGACGTTCATGACGTTGATCAGCGCGGCCACGGTGAGCGCGGGGCGCAGCAGCGGCAGTGTGATCGACCAGTACGTCCGCAGGCGTCCGGCTCCGTCCATGCGGGCGGCCTCGTACACGTCGGCGGGGATCGTCGCGAGCCCGGCGAGCAGCGCGTACGTGGTGAACGGCACCGACACGAACACCGCGACGAACACCAGCCACGGCATGGCGGTGGAGGCGTCACCGAGCTGGTCGGCGGCGGCTCCGCCCATGGCGTCGATCCACCCGAGTTTCAGCCGGATCTGGTTGATCACGCCGACCTCGGGGTCGAGCATCCACTTGAAGATGATCGCGGTCATGAGCACCGACGCGGCCCAGGGCGCGATGAGCGCCCAGCGGGCCACCTTGCGCAGCGGGAAGCGCTGGTTGAACAGCTGGGCCAGAGCCAGCGAGAGCAGCACGGTGAGCACCACGACGGCGACGACCCAGATCACGCTGCGGACCATGATGTCGGCGAAGTCCTTCTCGCCGAACAGCTTCTCGTAGTTGGCGAAGCCGGTGTAGCCGCGTTCCACGCCGAGCCGGCTGATCTCCAGGAACGAGGACCTGATCATCTCGATCACGGGCCAGAGCACGACGAGGGCGATCAGGACGATGGCGGGCCCGACCCAGGCGAGGGGCTCCAGGGCGCGCAACCTTCTCATGAGACACCTTTCCACGACGATACGGCCGGCGAGTGCCGGCCGTATCCGCGTCCCGCTGGATCAGCCGGCCGCTTCGGCGGTCTTCTGCAGCTCACCGAGGACCTTGGCGGGGTCGTCCTTGACGGCGCCGCCGATGGTCTGCTTGATGGCGGGGTTCACCTCGGCCCACTTGGGGTCCTGGAAGGGGTAGAAGCTGGCGTTGGGCAGCGCATCGAGGAACGGCTTGAGCTTCTCGTCGCTCGACAGCTTCTCGATGCCGCCGTTGGTGACGGGCAGCAGCTTGTAGGTGTCGGAGATCTTCTGGGCGGCGTTGCCGGTGTAGAAGAAGTCGAAGAACTTCTTGATCTCGGCGGCGTGGCCGTTCTTGTTGAACGCCATGATCCAGTCCATGACGCCGAGCGTGGTGTCGAGCGGTCCGGCCTTGCCGGGGATGGGCGCGACGCCGTAGTTCTTCAGGCCGGCCGCGTCGAAGATCGGGATGGACATGGGGCCGCCGTTGACCATGCCGACCTTGCCCGCGCCGAAGTCCTCCCAGACCGTCTTGCGGTCCTTGGTGCCCGGGTTGGGGGTGGTCAGCCCGGCGTCGACCAGGCCCTTCACGTACGTGAACGTCTCGACGTTCTGCGGGGAGTTGATCGACCACTTGCCGGAGGCGTCCTTGTAGCCGCCGCCGTTGCCCAGCATCCACAGGAAGGACTCGGCCTGGGCCTCCTCCTGGCCGAGCGGCAGGCCGAACGGCTGCGTCACGCCGGCGCCCTTCAGCTTCTCGGCGGCGGCCTTGAGCTCGTCCCACGTCTTCGGCGGCTCGGCGATGCCGGCCTTCTCGAAGAGGTCCTTGTTGTAGAACAGGGCGCGGGCGGAGGAGACGAACGGGATGCCGTACGCGGCGCCGTCGACCTTGCCGAAGTCGGCGAACTTCTGCAGCATGTCGCCGGAGACGTTCGGCGACAGGACCTCGTCCACCTTGTAGAGGAGCTTGTCGGCGACGAAGCCGGAGTAGTCGCCGGTCTGCAGGATGTCGGGCACCTGACCGTTCTGGATCATGGTGGCGACCTGCTTGTCGATGTCGTTCCAGTTGATGACCTGGACCTCGACCTTGATGTTCGGGTTGGCCGCCTGGAACTCGTCCACGACGCCCTTCCAGAACGTCTCACCGGAGTTCGGCTTGCCGGGGCCGTCGCCGTAGTCGGCCGCGACCATCTTCAGCGTGACCGGACCGCCGCCGGACGCCTGGGTGTCGTCGCCTCCGCCGGAGCCGCCAGAGCCGCAACTGGACAGGACCAGCATCGTGGCAAGGCCGAGAGCGGCGCCGCTCACAAGCTTGATGTTCACTGGAGATACCGCCTTCTCGTCGGGCCGGGCCGAGCTGGTCCGTACCAGCCGGCGGACCCAGCCCAGGGGGATGAGGCGCGCGAGTAACGGCTCGCCCGCGTTTGCGTCAGCGTAAGCCTGAGTTGAGCGGCCGGTCTATACCGGTCCGTCTCGTTTTGACAACACTCGCGGAAACCAGACCGCACATCCGGTCTAGACCGGATGTCAGATGATCTTCCGCCGCACGTTCTCCCCGCCCGACGGCGTGCCGATCCACGGACCCTCGATCGACGGGTCGAGAATGCCCTCCTCGACGAAGGTGTAGCGGCCCTCCAGGACATAGTTCGCCAGGCGCACGTCGTGGCTGTCGCTGTTGTCCCAGAGCCGGTCGAAGAGCTCGTCCACGCGGCGTCGTGCCTGGTGGCAGAAGGTGTCGGCGAGCTCGTACGGCCTGCGCCCCAAGTCCTTGGCGTCCTCCTCGGCCTTGAGGCAGACGGCGGTCATGGCGAACAGTTCGGCCCCGATGTCCACGATCCGGCCGAGGAAGGACTGTTTGTGCTCCAGCCTGCTCTGCCAGCGGGACATGCCGTAGAAGGTGGACCTGGCCAGTTTCCTGCTGGTCCGCTCCACGAAGCGCAGGTGGGCGGCCAGCGGGCCGAAGTCGGCGTACGAGGTGGGCAGGTTGCCCGTGCCGGCCACCAGTGTGGGCAGCCACTTGGCGTAGAAGCGGCTGGCCCGGCGCAGCGCCTGCGCGCGTTCCTGACGGCCCGCCTCGGGGTTGATCAGCTCGCCGGCGGCCGACAGGTGCGCGTCCACCGCCTCGCGGGTGATCATCAGGTGCATGATCTCGGACGAGCCCTCGAAGATGCGGTTGATGCGCGAGTCGCGCAACATCTGCTCGGCGGGCACGCCGCGCTCGCCCCGGGCGGCGAGCGACTCGGCCGTCTCGTAGCCGCGCCCGCCCCTCATCTGGACCAGTTCGTCGAGCACCTGGTACGACAGTTCCGAGGCGTACAGCTTGGCCAGCGCCGCCTCGATCCTGATGTCGTTGCGCTGGTCGTCGGCCAGGCGGCTGCTCAGCTCGCAGACGGCTTCGAGCGCGTACGCGCTGGCTGCGATGAAGGCGATCTTCGTGGCCACGGCCTCGTGCCGGCCGACCTTGCGCCCCCACTGCTCGCGCTCGTTGCCCCACTCGCGGGCGATCTTGACGGCCCACTTGGCGTTGCCCGCGCACGTGGCGGGCAGCGACAGGCGGCCGGTGTTCAGCGTGGTGAGGGCGATCTTCAGCCCTTCGCCCTCACGCCCGATGAGGTTCTTGGCCGGCACTCTGACCTGGGAGAACTCGGTGACGCCGTTCTCGATGCCGCGCAGTCCCATGAATGAGTTGCGCCGCTTGACCGTGATGCCGGGCGAGTCGGCCTCGACGATGAACGCGCTGATCTTCTTGCCGGTCCTGGCCATCACCACGAGCAGGTCGGCGACGACGCCGTTCGTGGTCCACAGCTTCACGCCGTCGAGCACGTAGTCGTCGCCGTCGCGTACGGCGGTGGTGCCCAGGCGGGCCGGGTCGGAGCCGACGTCGGGCTCGGTGAGCAGGAACGCCGAGATCTCCCCCGCCGCGCACCTGGGCAGGAACTCGCGCTTCTGCTCCTCGGTGCCGAAGAGCTTGAGCGGCTGGGGCACGCCGATCGACTGGTGCGCCGACAGCAGCGTGGCCAGCGCCGGGCAGTAGGAGCCGACGAGCATGAGGGTGCGGCAGTAGTACAGGTACGGCAGCCCGAGCCCGCCGTACTCCTCCTTGATCGTGATCCCGAACGCGCCGAGCTCCGCCAGCCCCTTCACCACGTCGTCCGGCACCTGGGCGGTCCGCTCGATGAGGGCGGGGTCCACGTGCGCGTCGAGGTAGCGCCGTACCGCCCGGACGAACTCCTCGCCCCGCTTGGCCGCCTCGTCGGGCGGGGTTGGGGCCGGATGCACCAGATCCAGCCGGAAGTCACCGAGGAAGAGCTGCTTGGCGAAGCTGGGACGCGTCCACTCCTTCTCGCGTGCCTGCTCGCCGACTTCCCTGGACTCCGCGTACTTGGTGGGCTCGGTCATCGCACCTCCCGACGTTGCGCCGTCTTGTGCTCATGAGTACTGCCCGCCTGACGGCGCCCTGTCGCCCGTTTATAGCCCGATTTTGTACGAACGGCGAGCATTCACCTTCAGCGCTCCGACCGCCACCAGCGCCAGTGCGGCGGGCACCACCAGGTAGAGACCGCAGGAGGCGAGCCCCAGCAGCGACATCCCGGTCCCGATCACGGCCGTGGTCCGGTGCCGGCCGGCGGGCAACATGCGCACGGCCGCCGCGACCCCGGCCGAGGTGACCGCCGCCAGGCAGGCCGAGGTGGCCCGCATGAGCAGGTCCAGGTCCGCGCCCCACACCAGCACCGGCACGCTGAGGGCGAGCACCAGCCCGAGGCTCCGGTACGGCGTCTCGCCCGGCCCTCCGCCCTGGGCGAACCAGCCGGGCAGCGCCTTGTCCCTGGCCAGGGCCGCCCCCAGCCGGGCCGCCCCGGCGATGTAGGTGTTGACCGCCCCGAACGACAGCAGCACCGCCACCACCCCGGTGACCGGCCGCGCCGCCGGGCCGATGCCCGTCTCCAGCATCGCGGTCAGCGGCACGCCGGTCATGTCCGCGCCGAGCACGCCGACGGAGGTGACGGCGACGCCCGCGTACAGCACGCCGATCACGATCAGAGTCACCACCGTGGCCCGCAGCAGGCCCTTCTTCCCGTCGGCGAACTCGCCGGACAGGTGGCTTGCGGCCTCCCAGCCGACGAACGCGAACATGAGCACACCGGCCGCGCCCGCCACGCCCGCGGCGCCGTACGGGGCGAAGGGGGTGAAGTTGGCCGCGTCGGCGTGCGGGACGGCGGTGATGACCGCGGTGGCCAGCAGCGTGACGAGCAGGGTGACCATGACGATCTGCAGCCGCCCCGAGGTGCGCAGCCCGGCGGCGTTGGCCGCGAACGCGGCCGCCAGGATCAGGCAGGCGGCCAGGGTGGCGTTCACGCCGAGGGCGGCTTCGACGTACCGGCCGCCGACGAGCGCGCCCGCGACGGTGCCGATCGGCACGGCGCCGTAGAACCACCAGCCGGCCACGGCGGCGGCGGGCCGGCCGAACGCCAGGCCGACGACGGCGGCCACTCCCCCGCCGCCCGGATAGCGCGAGCCGAGGGCGGCGAAGGTCAGCGCGACGGGCACGCTCAGCGCGAGCATCCCCGCCCAGGCCAGCACGGAGGCGGGCCCCGCCGCGCTCGCGGCCAGGTGCGGCAGCACCAGCATGCCCGGCCCCAGCACCGCGCCCACCAGCAGCGCCGTCCCCTGCCAGGCTCCCATTCGTCCACTCATGACGCCTGAAACTAGTTCAGTCGTTCGGTCCGCAAGCTGCCCAACCGAACGCCCGGCCGAAATCGCATGGCAATCTGGCACCATGGACGAACTAGATTCGGCGATCGTGCGCCTGCTCCAAACGGATGCCCGGCAGTCCAACCGCGAGCTGGCCAGGCAACTCGGCATCGCCCCCTCGACCTGCCTGGAGCGGGTCAGGGCGTTGACCCGCAAAGGGGTGATCCGCGGCTATCACGCCGACATCGACCCCGCCGCGCTCAACCGCGGCGTCCAGGCGATGGTCTCGGTCCAGGTGCGGCCGCTGAGCCGCGCGGTGATCAACG
This sequence comes from Nonomuraea fuscirosea, assembly GCF_035917475.1. Lineage (NCBI taxonomy): Bacteria > Bacillati > Actinomycetota > Actinomycetes > Streptosporangiales > Streptosporangiaceae > Nonomuraea > Nonomuraea fuscirosea. Next base: position 9,322,186 of record NZ_CP109074.1, read on the forward strand.
CGTTCAAGTCGTCGGCGGCCGCCATGCCGGAGGTCATGAGCGTGTACGTGCTGTCCGGCGGCGACGACTTCCTGCTGCACGTGGGCGTCAGGGATCTCGACCACCTGCACGGGTTCCTGCTCGACCGGCTGAGCAAGCGCAAGGAGATCGTCGGCTGGCGCACCTCGATGATCTTCCAGCAGGTACGCGAGGTCGCTCCCGAGCGGCTGCCCGAGACCTGACTTTCGTCAGGGGTGGTCATGGACGGTCGGCGGATACGGAAGAGGGCCTGGTCTTCCTAGGTTCTTCAGCGTGAAACTCCTTCTGTCTCTCGCTCTCGCCCTCAGCCCCGCTTCCGCCACGGCGGCGCCCGCCGAACTGACGCCCGCCGCCGTCGACTCCTACCTGCGCGAGGCCATGGAGACCACCGGGGTGCCCGGCCTGTCCGTGGTCGTGACGCACGGCGGCGAGGTCGTGCACGCCGCCGGCTACGGCCACGACTCCGACGGCCGTCCCGTCACCGCCGACACCCCCATGCGGGTGGCCTCGGTGAGCAAGTCGTTCACCGCCATGGCCGTCATGACGCTCGTGGAGCGCGGCAGGATCAAGCTGGACGAGCCGGTGGCCGCGCAGGTGCCCGGGTTCGCGATGGCCGACCCCCGTGCGGCCCGCATCACCGTACGGCAGCTGCTCAACCAGACCTCGGGGCTGTCGGACCGCACGATCGACATCGCCGCGACCGAACGCGCCACCTCGCTGGCCGACTACACCGCCCGCCTGGCCGGCTCCCGGCTCGCCGCCGACCCCGGCACCCGCTACGAGTACTGCAACGTCAACTACGACCTGGCCGCGCGGCTGGTGGAGGTCGCCTCGGGCCGGACGTTCGGCGACTACCTGCGCGACCGGGTGTTCGGACCGCTCGGCATGCGCACCAGCGCCGTCTCCGCCGCCGACGTACGGCCGGCGAACGGCTACACCTCGCTCTTCGGCGCCTGGCTGCCCCGGCCGGAACTGGACGGGTTCCTCGACGACAGCGGCGCGGGCGGGGTCATCACCACCGCCGCCGACATGGGCAAGTGGCTGATCGCCCAGACGGGCGACGGCCGGCCGCTGGTCAAGCGGGAGAGCCTGGAGACCATGCACCGGCCGACGAAGCTGCGCCCGTACGGGATGGGGTGGGGCGTCGAGGAGGGCGGGCAGCTCGTGCACTCGGGCAACCTGTTCACCTACAACGCCGTCGAGGCCGTCTCCCCCAAGACCGGCTACGGCTTCGCGGTGATGACCAACAACGCCACCCTGTACGACCCGACGTACGACATCATGCTCGGCCTCACGGCGCTGAGCGAGGGCCGCGAACCGCAGGGTCCCGGCGCCGACCGGCAGCTCTTCGAGGCGGTGCTGGGCGCGCTCGCGCTCGTCGCGGCCGGGCTGGGCGTCATGGGCGTGCTGCGGGCGCGCCGCTGGGCCGCCGGGCGCTCCGGCCTGCCCTGGTGGCGGATCGCGCCACGGCTGGTGCCCGCGCTCGTCCCGGTCGGGGTGCTGGCCGCGTACCCGGACCTCGTGTCGGTGCTGGTGAACGGCCGGGCGGTCACCTGGGCGCAGCTCACCTACTTCCCCGCGCCCCTCTCCGTCACGGTGCTGGTCTTCGGTCTGGCCGGCGCGGCGGTGACGGCCGCCCGACTCCGTGCGCTGAGGTCCCGGGAAACTCCACGTCATGCGAGTACGCTGAGTTCCCACAGGCACGTGAGAGTCGAACCGGCGTGAGGGAGGCCACGTGCGCATCGGGGAGTTCGTCCGACGCACCGGTGTGAGTGAGCGGCTCCTGCGGCACTACGAGGAGCAGGGCCTGCTGCGCCCCGAGCGCGGCGCCGGCGGCCAGCGCGAATACGGCGAGGGCCACGTCGAGGTGGTGCGCCGGATCCGCTGCCTGCTCTCCGCCGGCCTCGGCACCACGATGATCGCGACCGTGCTGCCCTGCCTGGAGGCCGGGAGCGATCATCTCGCCCCGACCTGTCCTGACATGCTGGGGCGGCTGCGGGCCGAGCGCGACCGGATCGACCGCGCCATGGAGGCGATGCGCGAGTCGCGCGCGGCCCTCGACAGCGTGATCGCGGCGGGCCAGGCCCGCGGCTGACAGCCCTGAGCCGGGCCCGCAGCTGACAGCCTGAGCCGGGCGCGCAGCTGACAGCCTGAGCCGGGCGCGCGGCTGAACGCCGCCCGCGATCCGGCTCGCCGTTAATTCGGTTGCGCGGCCGTCCGAGGCCCCCATAGCCTCATGGACATGCGCCTTTACCTGTAATTCGCGGGGCTTCCGCCCGCCACTCAGCCAGTCCATCCATGAGACGCGGCAGCTGAGCATGTCGACCGGCCTCTATCGAGCCGCGTCGTGAGTTACGTAGAGGAGCTTCCCTTATGCGCGTTCGCTCAGGAAACAAGAAGAACCGGCCCCAGTTGCCGGTGGTGCGCCCGATGCCGAAGATGCCGCAGCGGCCGATCATGCCGCCCCGGCGCCTTCCGCCCAAGGGCCGTTAGACAACTACCGGGATGGTAGTTAGCGGAGCGCCGCCTCCCCCGTACGCCCGGAGGCGGCGCTCCACCCTTCACAGCCGTTCGATGATGGTGACGTTGGCCTGGCCGCCGCCCTCGCACATCGTCTGCAGGCCGTACCTGCCGCCGGTGCGCTCCAGCTCGTGCAGCAGCTTGGTCATCAGGATCGCGCCCGTGCCGCCGAGCGGGTGGCCGAGCGCGATGGCGCCGCCGTTCGGGTTGACCCGGGCCGGATCGGCGCCGATCTCCTTCATCCACGCCAGCGGCACCGGCGCGAACGCCTCGTTGATCTCGACGACGTCGATCTCGTCGATCGACATGCCGGCCTTCTTCAGCGCCCGCTGCGTGGCGGGGATCGGCGCGGTCAGCATGTAGACCGGGTCGTCGCCCATGAGCGCGAGCTGGTGGATGCGCGCCCTCGGGGTGAGACCGTGCTCGCGTACGGCCTGCTCGGAGGCGATGAGCACGGCGCCGGAGCCGTCGGAGATCTGCGACGACGTGGCCGCCGTGATCTGGCCGCCCTCCTTGAGGGTCTTCAGGCCGGCCATCTTCTCCAGCGTCGTGTCCGCCCGCGGCCCTTCGTCGTCCTCGACTCCGTTGACGGGGGCGATCTGGTCCTTGAAGTAGCCGTTGGCGATGGCCTTGGCGGCCCGCTGGTGGGACTCGAAGGCGTACTGCTCCAGCACGTCCCGCGTGTAACCCCACTTCTCGCACATCAGCTCCGCGCCGCGGAACTGCGAGATCTCCTGCTTGCCGTACCGCTCGACCCACTTGTCGCCGAACGGGAACGGCATGCCCTTCTCCAGGGCGGCCGTGATCGACGCGCCCATGGGCACGATGCTCATCGACTCGACGCCGGCCGCCACGACCAGGTCCTGGGTGCCGGACATGACGCCCTGCGCGGCGAAGTGGATCGACTGCTGGGAGGAGCCGCACTGCCGGTCGATCGTGACGCCGGCGGTGGTCTCGGGCAGCCCTGCCGACAGCCAGGCATTGCGCGCGATGTCCATGCTCTGGGGGCCGAACTGCATGACGCACCCCATGATGACGTCCTCGACCGCGACCGGGTCGACGCCGGTGCGGTCGATCAGCGCCTTCAGCGCGTGCGCGGCCAGGTCAGTGGGGTGGACGGTGGAAAGGCCGCCCTTCTTCTTGCCGACCGGGGTGCGAACCGCCCCGACGATGTACGCCTCTGCCACAGTGCCTCCTGGAAACCGAGCATTATTCGGTTACTAGGTGCAGAGTACAACAGAACGTCATTCGGACGCAGGCTCCGCCGGGGGTACGACCTCCTCCGCCTCCTCGGCTCCCTTCGACTCCCCGGCTCCCTTCGACTCCTCGGCGTCCTCCGCTTCCTCCGCCGACGCGGGAGACAGGAGATCCTCCGCCGTGTCGATCCGGAAGCGCCAGCGGTCCACCGCGATCCCGTTCAGCGCCTCGGACAGCTCCAGCGCGAGCGCCCCCAGCTTGACCGGCTCGCCGCCGCGCAACTCGATCGCGGTCAGCTCGGTCGCGAACGGCAGCAGCTCCTGCACGGCCGGCGGCTGGCCCTTCTGCGGCACCAGCACGGCCCGGATGTCGCCCGCCCTGAACGCGATGCCCTCTTCCTCCTGCTCCAGCAGCGGGGCCAGCTCTTCCGGCGTGGGACGTACCGGCAGAATCACCGCAGGGCCGCTCTCCTCGTCGTCGGCCGGATCGCTCACCTCGCCCCGGCACACCGCGAGCCCGCCCAGCCGGAACGCCAGGCCCTCGGCGAGGAAGCGGTCGAAGAAGTCGAGCGGCAGCGGGCCCTCCGCGGCCACCCGCACCGCCCAGACCTTCTCCAGCTCACCACCGGTCAGCTCACCCTCGGCCTCGACGGGCGCGCACACGCGCGCGTCGGTCGCCACGATGTCGTCGCCGTCCCGCCTCGCGGCCGGGTCGGCGAGCCTGACGACGCGCAACAACTCGTCCAGGTCCGGTTTGGCGGGCAAGGCCGCCGTCGGGCCAGTACGCAGTCTCCGCTTCGCCATCCAGCCCATGCCCGCCTCCGCGCTCAGCTTCGATAGGAGCTCGTCATCGTCGCGTAGACGATGACGTTGTCGGTGTAGTGCCCGGTGGTCCGATCGTAGGTGCCACCGCAGGTGATCAGGTGCAGCTGAGCGTTCTCCTGGCTCCCGTAGACCCGCTGGGTCGGGAACGTCTTCTTGCTCGCCTGCTCCACCCCGCCCACGGTGAACACCGCGGTCGTCTTGTCCTGGCGCTTGACCTCGATGGTGTCGCCGTGCCTCAGCTCCGGCAGGCGGGCGAACACGGCGGCGCGCGTCCGGGTGTCCTTGTGCCCGAGCAGCACGGCCGGGCCGACCTCACCCGGGGTGGACATGTTCCGGTACCAGCCCACCAGGTTGTGGTTCTCCGACGGCGGCACCTGGATCGTGCCGTCCTTGGCCAGGCCCACCGACCGGATCGGCGCGTTGATCCCCAACCGCTTGACGACCAGCCTGATCGGGGTCGAGGGCAGCATGGGGGGCGCCGGGTTGATCTGCGGCAGCGGCGGCGGCACGTTCGCCGGGGCCTGGAACAGCGCCTGCTCGGGCTGCCCCGTGTTCTTCGGCTGCGCCCGCAACGCCAGGGAGTCCCTGTTGCTGGCCAGGCCGTACTCTTCGGGCGACCTGAAGACGATCAGCAGGCCCGCCACGACCGTCACGACGCCCGCGATGGCCGCCACGATCAGCACGGTCCGCAGCGCGGTGCCGCCCTTGTCGGCCGGAGGGGGCGGCTGGTTCGGCTGGCCGCCGCCGTACGGGTAGTAGCCGGACATCTCGCTCAGCCCTTGACGGAACGACGTCGCATGACCAGCCCACCGATCGCCGCCGCCGCGACCAGCCCGGTCCCCGTCAGAATGAACAACCGCCCATCAGGCCCCATCGTCCCCCCGGCACCGGTGTCCGCGCCCGCCTTGGGGGTCTGCGACTTACGGGTCTTCGACGGGGTGACCGTCAGGGTGGCGGTGCGGGTGGTGGTGGGGCGGGGGCTGGTGGTCGTAGGGCTGGCTGTGGGGCTCGTCGTGGTGGGGCTCGGGCTCGTGGTTCCGCTGCCCACCGTGAGCGTGTAGGACTTGAGCTCGGTGGCGTTCTGGACCTTGCACGCGATCGCCGGATTGTTGCCGGTCGCGGTGTTGGCGCCGAAGTTCACATCCGCCGGCTTCACCGTGGCTGTGCCCGCCGTGCTGGCAGTGGTCTTCATATCGAACGCGGTGGTGGGAAGCGGGATGGTGCTCCCGGCCGTGATGGTGCCCGTCGTGCCTTCACCGGTGGCGGAGGTCAGACCGGTGATCCCGGTCAGAGATGCATAGGCGAAGATCTTGGCGGGGATCGTCTGACCCGTGGTGGGCGCCTTGAGCTCCTTGCCCGTCGTGTAGGTGCCCTTCCACTTGATGGCGAACTGCTCATTCACCTTGGCGGTGGTCGGCATGGTCAGCTCGACCTTGATCTCGACGTCTTGGACATCGGAGTCCTCAGGGCCGACGCACTCATACTCGACGAGGTCAGTGCCGGTGCCGCCTCCGCCCCCGGTGCCGATCGGGACGTCCAGGACCTCGGTCGAGGTCGTGGTGCAATTGGTCGTGGCGGCGCTCGTAGCGGAGGTGACGCCGAGTTTCAGATCGCCGGGGTCCAGGCTGATCTTGCCCGTGGTGGTGGAGTTGACCGCGACCTTGTAAGTGGCGTTACCGGCAGGCACCGCGGCCTGGTTTGCCGTGATGGCCGCCCCAGGCTTCGGGGTGGTCGGCTCAGTGACCGTGCCACCCGACGGCGTCAGCGCCAGATTGACGGCCACAGTAGTGGCGGTCTGCGGAACACTGTTCGTCGCAAGCGTCAACGTCGGGATGCCCACCGTCAGATCGAATGTCTGACCTGCAGTCACGGAGGTGGGCGCAGTCAGCGTCACCGTGAGCGGTGTACCCGTCGTGACCGTATACGGCCCACCGGTTTGACACGTGTAGGAGAACGTCTTCGTCGCCGCGAACGCCGTGGTCGGTGTCGCCATGACGAAGACGCCGCAAACGAGGACGACCAGCGCGCCTACTAATCCCAACGCGGACGTCGTATGGGCGAGGCGGCGCCCCACCTGGGACATAAGCACGGGTTCATCTCCGTTTCAAAGCAGTGTCAACAGTCGTGCCAGAATTCCAGCCGTTGGTCACGGTTAGGTTGAGATCCTACGAACTGTCCCTGTCAACTTCCCGTAAACCGGCGAAAAGACCCCAAGTTTCGGTCAGCCCTTCTTCTTGGACAACGTTGCGTACACGACGATGTTGTCCGTGTAGTGATGCGTCGTCCGGTTGTAGACCCCACCACACGTGATGAGCCTGAGCTGGGAGTCGTTGGTGTTCCCGTACACCCGCTTGGTCGGGAACGAGGTCTTGCTGGCCTGCTCGATCCCGCTGACCGTGAAGCGGGTGACCTTCCCGTCCGACCGGTACACGTAGATCTGGTCGCCCTTGGCCAGCTCGCGCAGGCGGTCGAAGACGGCGGGGCCCTTGCGGGTGCTCACGTGCCCGTTGATGATCGACGGGCCCACCTCGCCCGGCACCGGCGACAGCTTGTACCAGCCGGTCTGGTTGGGCCTGCTCAGCGGCGGGGTGCCGAGCCTGCCCTTCTTGCTCACCGTGACCCCGCCGATCGCGGAGTTGACCTTGATCTTGGGGATCTTGATGCGGGTCGGCCTGGCCTTGGCGGTCTTCGTCTTGGCCTTGGGGATCGCCGGGATGACGGGAACGGCGGCCAGCGGCGGCGGGGCGTCGAGGCGGGCCGGGGTGAGCGGCTTGTTCTTGCCGCCGGGGCCGACCGTGGGCGGCAGGATGAACGCGCCCGCGTTCTGCATCTCGACCGTGGTCGGCACGTCCTGCGGCGCCGCCATCGGCCGCGGGCCCGAGCCGTCGTCCACCGGCGGCGCCAGCGAGAGCAGACTCACCATGACCAGGCCGACCCCGCCGAGCGAGCCGGCGATCAGCAGCCCGGGCAGCGCCTTCTGCATCGGCGTCTTCTCCGTCGGCGCCCCCGGCACCGGCGCGACCGGAACCGGCGCCATCGGATCGGGCGCGATCGGAACCGGCGCCATCGGATCCGGGGCGTTCTCGGCCGGCATGTTCTGATCGGTCATGAGTGCGCTCCTCCCGCGTGCTCGGCCCGTCTCCTGCGCATGAGCAGCCCACCACCGGCGGTCCCCATGACCAGCGCCATCCCGCCGGCCATCAGCCCGTACGGATGCCGCTCCCCATCGGGCGCCACCCCGGTCTCGACACCGCCACTGGGCGTCTTGGCCACCTGGGGCGCTTTGTAGTACTTGGTCGCGGTCGGCCCGGTGCTCTTCGGCGTGGACGAGGTCGTGCCGGACGCCTGAGGAATGACGACCACGTTGGTGAGCCCGTCCCCATCGCCGACCCCGTTGTTACCGGGGTCCGGGTTGCCGGGGTTACCCGGGTCCGGGTCGTTGGGGTCCGGGTCGTTCGGGTCGTCCGTGGGATCGGGGTCGTCTGTGGGGTCGCCTGTCGGCGACGTGGTGCCACCGGGGACGGTCACGTCGATGGCGCCCGGGTTCCCTTGAAGCGCGCAGGTCGCCTGGTTGTGCTGCGGCGGCTCGGGGACATCACCGGTGGTCACCCGGAAGGCGTCCAGGTAGGCGCCCTTGTCCTCGGTGTTGCGGATCTCGACCGTGTGCGGACCGTAGCCCAACTGCACCGACTCCCAGAGCTCTTCCTGGGTCTCGGTACCGGTCATGTCGTCACCGTTGCGGTCCTTGCCCGGGTAGACCAGCCCAGAGGTGATCGGCGCCCCATCGATCTTCACCTCGATCGCCCCGAGGTTCTGCTCACGCCGGCTGATGTAGGCGACTTTCGTGCCGATGAACTTCAGCCTGGCTGTGGCATCGAGGCCAGTGACCTTCTGCACGTCGTTGAGGTAGTCGTCATACGTCGGGGCGGTGTATTCGTGCGTCCAGGCACCCGCGTAATCGATCTCGTCGGAGTTGTTGTTGACCATCACCTCGCCCTCGGCGGGCGTGAATCTGATGGCGAGCGCGCCCGGCTTGAAGCGGATGGTTCCGGTGCGAGTGAGCTGGGCGCTGTCCGTCAGCCCTTCCGGAAGGTCAAGGTAATCCCCCGGAACCAGTTGCTCCTGCTCCTTGCCGCCCCTGGGCCTGAGCTGGCCCACCCAGGCGCCGCTGATGTCGACCACGCCCTCCAGGTCCAGCGAGGACCCTTTGGGGAAGAAGCCCGGCGACCCGAACCGCTGCGTGCTCTCATAGGACATGTCCCAGCGGACGTTCATGGTGCCCTGCGTCACCTGTGGGGTCATCCGGGCTTCGAGGTCCACGCCGGTTCCCGCGATGCCACCTGTGCAGTGATAGTTGATGACCAGAGAGGATTCGGCCTGGCTCGGGATCGAGGACGTCGCGACGAACGCGCCTGAGGCCGCCAAGCTCACCGATCCGGCGATCAACGCCTTGCGCCACCGACTCACGGAGACTCCGATCACCCACAAATAGACCGAGGGTAGATCTTAGAGTCCTAAACACCCGCAACACATACCGAATGCCGCTTCCCCCGGCACTTGTGATGAACCCGTGTCCACCGGCTCCTCCCGCACCACGAAAGGGGGTATACCTGGCGCTAACAGAATGGAGTTCTGTCCCCCCGGAGGCGACATGCGGCGAGACCTCTTCGACGAAGAGCACCTGCTGTTCAGGGAGACCGTGCGCGAATTCATGGCCCGCGAGGTCGTGCCGCACCATCAGCAGTGGGAAAAGGAGGGCATCGTCCCGCGCGAGGTCTGGAAGAAGGCCGGCGAACTGGGCATGTTCGGGTTCTCGGTGCCGGAGGAGTACGGCGGCGCGGGCATCACCGACTTCCGCTACAACGCGGTGATCGTCGAAGAGATCATCAGAAGCGCCGCGAGCGGTCTCGGTTTCTCCCTGCACAACGACGTCATGGCCCCGTACATCGTGGATCTGACGAACGACGAGCAGAAGCAGCGCTGGCTGCCCGGTTTCGTGAGCGGCGAGCTGATCACGGCCATCGCCATGAGCGAGCCCGGGGCCGGCAGCGATCTGCAGGGCATCACGACCAGGGCCGAGCGCGACGGCGACCACTACGTGCTCACCGGGCAGAAGACGTTCATCACGAACGGGGTGAACGCCGATCTCGTCGTGGTGGTGGCCAAGACCGATCCGGAGGCGGGCGCCAGGGGCGTGACGCTGCTGGTGGTGGAGCGGGGCATGGAGGGGTTCGGCCGTGGGCGCAACCTGGACAAGATCGGCATGAAGGCCCAGGACACGGCCGAGCTGTTCTTCGACCGCGTACGGGTGCCCGTCGCCAACCGCCTCGGCCCCGAGGACGGCCAGGGCTTCTTCCAGCTGATGAACAACCTGCCGCAGGAACGCATGTCGATCGCCGTGGCGGCGGTGGCCGCGGCCGAGGTCGTCCTGGAGCAGACCGTCGAGTACTGCAGGACGCGCCAGGCGTTCGGGCGCAACCTCGGCTCGTTCCAGAACACCCGGTTCGTCCTGGCGGAGCTGGCCACCGAGACGGAGATCGCCCGCCACTACGTGGACAAGTGCATCACCGCGCTCAACGCGAAGGAGCTCACGGCGGTGGACGCCGCCAAGGCCAAGTGGTGGACCACCGAGCTGCAGACCAAGGTGATCGACCGCTGCCTGCAACTGCACGGCGGGTACGGCTACATGACCGAGTACCCGGTCGCCAAGGCGTGGCTGGACAGCCGGGTCCAGACGATCTACGGCGGCACCACCGAGATCATGAAGGAGATCATCGGCCGCTCTTTCGGATTCTGAGCCGAGGCCGACGCGCGAGCGCGGGGGTCAGCGCGCTCGCGCGGTCATGCCGCTTCCGTGCCGTCCCCGCGCGGTGAGCCCGTTCGCACCGCATACTGGACACCATGGACGGCGGCCTGATCCTCCTGGTTTTCCTGGCGTTGCTGTTCGCCTGGGGTCTCAACCGCGTGCGCCGGGCGTTCCGCCTGGGCCCCGTCGGCTATGCCGGCGTGGTCATCGTGTTCGTGCTGGTGATGCTGATGCTCTGGGGCCAGACCAAGATCTAGCGGGCCGAAGACTCCAGGATCACCCGGGCCACCAGCGCGGGATCGTCGCTCATCGGCAGGTGACCGCAGTCCTGCAGCAGCTTGACCCGCTGCCCCGACCAGCGCGCCGCGCGTACGGCCTGGCGGCGGAGCAGCAGCCGGTCGTGCTCGCCCCACGCGATCGTGATCGGCGACTTGGGTGGCGCGGGCGGCATCAGGCCCCCGAACGACTCCAGCGTCTCCTCGAAGCCGACGGCCCGGCCCAGCGCCTGGGTGGCGGCGACCAGGGCGGCGGGGTCGAGCCGGGAGGGCCGGGCGACCAGCAGGCCCGCGGACACCGCGCGCAGGTGACGGTTGCCGGCCGTCATGGCGAGCTGCTCAGGAGGAAGGGATCGGGCCGAGGCACGCATGGCGCGCAGCACGGCCTGGCAGTAGAGCAGCTCGGGCCGCGACCAGAAACCGGCCGGTGACAGCGCGGCCGCCGTACGGACGACGCCACGCGAGGCCAGCTCCAGCGCGATGTAGCCGCCGAGCGAGTTGCCCGCCACGGCGGGCTCGCGGATGCCCAGTGAGGCGCAGAACGACTCGACGGCGTCGGCGAGCGTCTCAGCGGTGTAGGGGATGCCGGGCGGCAGCCCCGGAGAGACCCCGAAACCGGGCAGGTCGACCGCGATCACCGTGTGCGCGGCGGCCAGCCGGTCCATGACCGGCAGCCACCCCTGCCAGTGGTGGCCGATGCCGTGGATGAGAACCAGTGGCGCACCGGTGCCCCGTCGTTCGAAGGCCAGCTCCATGGCGCCAGCTAATCATTCACCTGCCGCGCGTGGGAATCTCGAACCAGACGGCTTTGCCTTCCCTGGTGGGACGCGAGCCCCAGCGCCTGGCCAGCTGGTCGACCAGGTAAAGGCCGCGCCCGCCTTCGTCGTTCTCCCCCGCGCTGCGGATGCGGGGCAGGCGCAGGTCCTGGTCGAACACCTCGACCCAGACCGACTCCTCGCCCCTGCGCAGTCTCAGCGTGAACTCCTTGTCGCCGACCACTTCGTCCTCGAAGCCCGGAGTGTCCCAGGATTCCTCGAACGGCAGCGGCGGCCCCTCCACGACCAGCTCCCTGCGCGGCACCCCGGCGGTGGCGGCGTGCAGCACCACGTTGGTCACGACCTCGGAGACCAGCAGGCAGGCCAGCTCGGCCCGCTCCTCGGGTACGTTCCACCTGGAGAACGCCTCCGCGGCCATGCGGCGCGCCTCGCTCACCATGATCGGCTGTGCCGCGAACGTCTGCGACTCGACGTCGAGATCGACGTCGCTGGAGCGGACCACGAGGATGGCCATGTCGTCGTCGATCTCGCCGGGCACCGCCACGGTGGCGGCGTCGGCGATCCGTTCGACCTCGGCGTCGGCCATCTTGGCGAGCTTGTCGCACAGGACGCCGAGCGTCTCCTCCTCGGTCGGCATCCGGCCGTCGCGGGTCGGGCGGCGGTCGACCAGGCCGTCGGTGTAGAGGAGCAGCGCCGCGCCCGGCGGCAGCGTGCGGGTCTCCTCCTTGTAGACCAGGTCGGCGTGCAGGCCCTTGGCGCGCACCCCGAGCGGCTGGCCGACCTCTTCGATGTCGAGCTCGCGGCACTGGCCGTCGACCAGCAGCAGCGGCGGGGCGTGACCGGCGTTGGCGAACGACAGCTGCCGCGACCAGGCGTCGTAGACCAGGTATTGGCAGGTCACGATGGGCGGGATGCTGACCTCGGCGCCGTTGTCGTCCTGCTCGGGGGTGGCGATGATGCGGGTCCACTCGTCGAGCCTGGCCAGGATGTCGGCCGGGGACTTGTCGTCCTGGGCGAAGGCGCGCAGCGCGGCCCGCAACTGGCCCATGATGGCCGCGGCCTTGGCGCCCCTGCCCTCGACGTCGCCGATCACGATGCCGACGCGGCCCGCGGACAGCGGGATGACGTCGTACCAGTCGCCGCCCACCTGCGTCTGGATGCCCTGCCCGTGGGAGGCCAGCGGGGCCGCCGGGTAGTAGCGCACCGCGATCTGCAGCCCGTCGAGCTGCGGCAGCGCCCTGGGCAGCAGGTGCTTCTGGAACGACTCCGCCGTGTGCCGCTCCTCCTCGAACAGCAGCGCGTTGTCGATGGCGAGCGCGACCCTGGTGGCGATGGCACCGACGAAGTCGCGGTCGAAGGCATCGTAGTGGGGGCTGCGGCGGTCGGTGAGGTTGGACAGGCCGAGGTACATCAGCCCGAGGGTCTCACCGCGTACGAGCAGGGGGGCCACGATGGCGGAGGTCATGCCGATCTCGCCGCACAGCCGCGCGCTGTTCTCGTGGGGGGCGGGAAAGCGGCTGTTGGAGAAGTCCTCGACCAGGATCGTCTCCTGGCGGCGCAGCGCGGTGTCGGCGTAGTGGCCGGAGGGGTAGCGGATCTCCGCCCCCACCGGCTTCCATGTTCCCGACGGCGGCGCCCACCCTTGCACGTGCTGGGAGACCCTGCGGACGAGCCGGTCGCCCTCCATCAGCTCGATGAAGCAGTGGTCGGCGAACTGCGGGATGAGCATCTCGGTGACGCGCTTGAGCGTCTCCTCGACGTAGAGGGAGCCGGCCAGCCGCTCACCGATGCGTTCGAGCAGCCCGAAGCGGTCCTTCTCGCGCTCGTTGCTGCGCAGCGCCTCGCGGGCCATGATGACGATCCCCGTCACCGCGCCGGAGGAGTGGCGCAGCGGCACGGCCTGGGCGCGTACGTAGACGATGGTGCCGTCGCCGCGCCTGACGTCGAACGTGCCCTCCCACACGCCGCCCTTGAGCACGTGTTTGGCCAGCTCGATCGCCAGCGGGTGGTCCTTCTCCATGATCCCGAGGGACAGGACGGACGAGTCACGCGAAGGCGACTTACCCTGACGGCCGAACAGCTTCTCGGCGAAGGGGTTCCAATAGAGGAGATTGCTGAAACGGTCGGTCACGACCACCGCCATTTCGGCGTGATCGAGCACGGATCCGGCAGCTAGGTGATCAGCCGCTTCTTGTGACACATCCCCCCAACGCTTCATCCGGAGACCACTCCTCGGGGTGGCGTGTATGCAAAGCAGCGGACCACGAGCGCTCCTGCAACAGTCTTGGCCAGGGGAGAGTGGAGGGCCTCCCAGGAGGGATTCAACCAAGTAGCAGCGCGCGCGTCAGCGCTTGGAGACAAAAACGTGCGCCGCGATGTCGCGCGGAAGATCCGCAGGAGTGTCGTTAGCGTCACCGTCACCTGTCACCCGTACACCGTCGTCGCTCGCCGCGAGCGTCACCTCGCGTCCGGGTTGTATCCCAACTTGCTTGAGTTTAAGCATCACAGCAGGATCGCTTTGCACTTGTTCGCTAATTCGCCGCACGACAACCGGTGTGTCACGCGTTCCCGCGAGGTCGCACATGGTGGTCAGCGTGTCGGCGCCGCTGTCGGCCGGCTCTCTGGCGCCCAGCTCGGCCAGGCCGGGGATCGGGTTGCCGTGCGGGCAGACGGTCGGGTTGTCGAGCAGCGTCACGAGCCGGGACTCGACGGACTCCGACATGACGTGCTCCCAGCGGCACGCCTCGATGTGCACCTCTTCCCAGGGAAGGCCGATCACCTGGGTCAGCAGGCACTCGGCCAGGCGGTGCTTGCGCATCACGCGGGTGGCCAGGGTGCGGCCGAGCTCGGTCATCGACAGGTGCCTGTCGCCCTCGACGCGGACGAGGCCGTCGCGCTCCATCCGGGCGACGGTCTGGCTCACGGTGGGGCCGCTCTGCTGGAGACGCTCGGCGATCCGGGCGCGGAGGGGGACGATGCCCTCCTCTTCGAGCTCGTAAATGGTGCGGAGATACATCTCCGTGGTGTCGATCAGGCCGTGTGCGGTCAAGGCTCCTCCCAACTGAATGGTACGCCGGTCATGGCGGGGACTGAGCCCGTCCGCGGCGGGCACAGGAATCACAGGAACCCTATGGGGAGAACGACCGACGATGGTTAAGGACGGCAACAACGGAGCGGCCGAGTTCCTTCCCGACCGGTTCGATCTTGACACGCTACGTCGTGCGGCGGCCGGGTGCGAAGGATGCGACCTGTTCAGGAACGCCACGCAGGCCGTGTTCGGCGAGGGGCCGCGGCGGGCCAGGTTCATGCTCGTGGGCGAGCAGCCGGGCGACCGGGAGGACCGCGAGGGCCGCCCCTTCGTGGGGCCGGCGGGCCGGATCCTGGACCGGGGGCTGGAGGAGGCCGGGATCGCGCGTGACGACGTCTATCTCACGAACGCGGTCAAACACTTCTCCTTCGTGCCCCGGGGCAAGCGGCGGATCCACCAGAAGCCGACCGCGGCCGAGATCGACGCCTGCCGGCCGTGGCTGGAGGCCGAGCTGTCCGTGGTGCGGCCCGAGGTGGTCGTGGTGCTCGGCGCGACGGCGGCCAGGTCGCTGCTGGGGCGGGAGTTCAAGGTGACGCGGCAGCGGGGTGAGCCGGTGCCGCTCGGCGACGCGCTCGCGGTGGCCACCGTGCATCCGTCGGCCGTGCTGCGGGCCCCTGACCGGGACGAGGCGTACGCGGGCTTCCTGGCCGACCTGCGCGCCGCGGCGGCCGTCTGAACGCACCGCCGGGGTCCGGCTCCCTCCGCCGCGGCCGTCTAGCGGGCCCGGTAGTTCCTGAAGCCGGTCACCGACAGGCCGACGATCAGCACGGTGATGGCGCAAGCGATGCCGCCGCCCACCCACGCCCCGCTCAGCCCGATGCCGGTCGCCATGGCCCCGGCGCGCAGCTCGCCCAGGCGCGGACCGCCCGCCACGACCACCATGAACGCCCCCTGCAGCCGCCCGCGCATCTCGTCCGGCGCGTACAGCTGCAGGATCGACTGCCGCCACACCGACGAGATGACGTCCGCCACGCCGCCGATCGCCATGAACGCCACCACCAGCCACAGCTCGTGCGCGAGCCCCGCGGCGGCCACGGCCAGGCCCCATACGGCGATGACGATGGACAGCGCCACCCCCTGCCGCTTCACCCGGCCGACCCAGCCGGAGAACAGCGCGCCGGCGACGGAGCCGATGGCCATCGCGGAGGTCATCCAGCCGAGCGCGATCATCGAGCCGCCGAAGCGCTCGGCGGTCAGCTCGGGGAAGAGCGCCCGCGGCATGGCGAACACCATCGCGATGATGTCCACCACGAACGACATCAGCAGCACCGGGCTCCTGACGATGAAGCTGAGGCCGTCCCAGACGGCCCGGGCACCCGGACGCGTCACTTCTCCTAACGGAGGCAGTGGGGGCAGTTTGAGGGCCGCGTAGAGGCTCGCGGTGAACAGCAGGGCATCCACCGTGTACGCCGCCGCGAACTTGCCGTTGGCCAGCGCCACCGCCCCGACCATCGGCCCCAGCACCGCGCCGAGGCTGTAGACGAGCGAGTTGAGCGCGTTGGCCGCCGGCACCAGCTCGGGATCGAGGATCCTCGGGATGATGGCGCCCCTGGTCGGGCCCGTGATGGCGAAGCCGGTGGAGTTGAGCGCGACCGCGCCGAAGATCACCCAGATGTTGTCCAGGCCGAGCGCCGCCTGGGCGAGGATGAACAGCGTGGCCGTCCAGGCGATCAGCGAGCCGACGATGAGCAGTTTGCGCCGGTCCACGGCGTCCGCCACCGCCCCGCCCCACAGGCCGAAGACGACCAGCGGGACCAGGTTGGCGATGCCGATCAGGCCGACGTAGAACGAGGAGTGGGTGAGCTCGAAGACCTGCTGGCCGACCGCCACGACGGTCACGCCGACGCCGACGTGCGTCACGGCCTGGCCCATCCAGATCCGCCGGTACGCGGGCACGCCCAGCGGCCGGGTGTCCACCAGATGACGTCTTACCAGCTCCCCGATTGCCACTTAAGGGAGATTAAGGGGCGAGTCTCTCCAAAACCCAGCCGGGTCGGGTCCGCCGGTAACGGAGCCGGTCGTGCATCCGGTCCAGCTGCCCCTGCCAGAACTCCAGCTCCATGGGCGTGACCCGGAACCCGCCCCAGAAGTCGGGCACCGGCGGATCCTCCGGCCAGCGCGCCGCCAGCTCCTCGTAGCGCGCGTCCAGCTCCTCCCTCGACCGGACGACCGCCGACTGCCGCGAGGCCCACGCGCCGACGCGCGAGCCGTACGGGCGGGAGGCGAAGTATTCGGCCGACTCCTCGTGGGAGATCCGCGCCACGGTGCCCTCGACGCGCACCTGACGGCGTAGCGGATGCCACGGGAACAGCAGCGACGCGCGCGGGTTCTCGGTCAGGTCGCGGCCCTTGCGCGACTCGTAGTTGGTGTAGAAGACGAATCCGCGTTCGTCGTAGCCCTTCAGCAGGACCGTCCTGGCGCTCGGGCGGCCTCCCGCGGAGGCCGTGGCCAGGACCATGGCGTTGGGTTCTGGCAGGCCGGCGTCGAGCGCGTCCTGGAACCAGACGGTGAACTGCGCGATGGGGTCGGCCGCGAGGTCGGATTCGAGCAGCGGCTCGCCCTCGTACGTACGGCGAAGCCCCGCCAGCTTGGGCGGGCGCGGGGTGGCATCCACGAGACGGTATTCTGTCGCGCTCGCGTGGTAGATCCCACGCACCGCTCCCGACCAGCGGGTTTGGGCTTACGGCGGGTCCCGAGACCGACCATGAGCTGCGAGGGGGTTAAATTGACCCGCCGGTATCTCGACATCAAGGCATTGCCCAAACATGGCAAGAGAAGGGGAGGCGGCCGAGTATGTCCGACTTCAAACCCGGGCTCGAAGGCGTCGTAGCTTTCGAAACCGAGATCGCGGAACCGGACAAAGAAGGGGGCGCCCTTCGATACCGGGGCGTCGACATCGAAGAGCTGGTCGGCCAGGTCCCGTTCGGGGCGGTCTGGGGCCTGCTGGTCGACAACACGTTCCAGCCGGGCCTGCCCCCGGCGGAGCCGTTCCCCATCCCTGTCCATTCCGGTGACATCCGCGTCGACGTCCAGAGCGCGCTGGCCATGCTGGCGCCCGCCTACGGATTCAAGCCGCTGCACGACATCAGCGGCGAGGAGGCGCGTGACCAGCTCGCCCGTGCCTCCGTCATGGCGCTGTCCTTCGTCGCGCAGTCCGCGCGCGGCCTCGGCCTGCCCATGGTTCCGCAGAGCCGGGTCGACGAGGCCGAGACGATCGTCGAACGTTTCATGATCCGCTGGCGCGGTGAGCCTGATCCCAAGCACGTCAAGGCCATCGACGCCTATTGGACCTCCGCCGCCGAGCACGGCATGAACGCCTCGACGTTCACCGCCCGCGTCATCGCCTCCACCGGCGCCGACGTGGCCGCCGCGCTGTCCGGCGCCGTCGGCGCCATGTCGGGTCCGCTGCACGGCGGCGCCCCGGCGCGCGTCCTGCACATGATCGAGGGCGTCGAGCAGCTCGGCGACGCCAAGAAGTACGTCCAGGGCGAGCTCGACAAGGGCAACCGCCTCATGGGCTTCGGCCACCGCGTCTACCGCGCCGAGGACCCGCGCGCCCGCGTGCTGCGCAGGACAGCCAAGGAGCTCGACGCGCCTCGCTACGAGGTCGCCGCGGCGCTGGAGCAGGCCGCGCTGGAGGAGCTGCACGCCCGCAAGCCCGACCGCGTGCTGGCCACCAACGTGGAGTACTGGGCGGCCGTCGTGCTCGACTTCGCCGAGGTTCCCTCCCACATGTTCACCTCGATGTTCACCTGCGCCCGCACGGCCGGCTGGGCCGCGCACATCCTGGAGCAGAAGCTCACGGGCCGGCTCGTCCGCCCGAGTGCCAACTACATCGGCCCCGCCTCGCGTCCGCTCGGCGACGTTCCCGGCGCCGCCGAGGTGACCGGCAAGATCTGAACCCCTCCCTCACCGGAGCTTCTCACGGCTACCGCGCGGCCCCGCGGCCTCGCGGTAGCCGTTTCGTTTCCCCCGGTACGGCATCCTTGAGGAGACTTTGACAGGTCTCAGAATCCGGACCGCGTACGAGCCATTCCACGCCGGTCGGTAGGCTCCGTTACGTGGCTGACATCGTTATTCCCGCTGACATCAAGCCCGTGGACGGCCGGTTCGGCTGTGGGCCCTCGAAGGTTCGCACCGAGCAGCTGGCCGCGCTCGCCGCGTCCGGCGCGAGCCTCATGGGCACCTCGCACCGCCAGAAGCCGGTCAAGAACCTCGTCGGCCGGGTGCGGTCGGGCCTTTCCGACCTGTTCTCGCTGCCGGAGGGCTACCAGGTGGTCCTGGGCAACGGCGGCACCACCGCGTTCTGGGACATCGCCGCCTTCGGGCTGGTCCGCGAGAAGTCCCAGCACCTGTCGTTCGGCGAGTTCTCCTCGAAGTTCGCCACCGTCACCAAGAAGGCGCCCTGGCTGGCCGAGCCGAGCGTGATCAAGGCCGAGGTCGGCACCCACCCGGCCGCCGTGGCCGAGGACGGCGTGGACGTCTACGCGCTCACCCACAACGAGACCTCGACCGGCGTGGCCATGCCGATCACGCGCGTGGGCGGCGACGACGCGCTCGTGCTGGTCGACGCCACCTCCGGCGCCGGCGGCCTGCCCGTCGACATCGCCGAGACCGACGTCTACTACTTCGCGCCGCAGAAGAGCTTCGCCTCCGACGGCGGCCTGTGGATCGCGATCATGTCCCCGCGGGCGCTGGCCAGGGTCGAGGAGATCGCCGCGAGCGGCCGCTACGTGCCCGAGTTCTTCAGCCTGCCGGTCGCGATCGACAACTCCGGCAAGGACCAGACCTACAACACCCCCGCGGTGGCGACGCTGTTCCTGCTGGCCGACCAGCTCGACTGGATGAACGGCAACGGCGGCCTGGCCTGGACCACCGGCCGCACCGCCGACTCCAGCTCGCGGCTCTACACGTGGGCGGAGAAGACCTCCTACACCACGCCGTTCGCCGCGCCCGAGTTCCGCTCGCAGGTGGTCGGCACGATCGACTTCTCCGACGAGGTCGACGCCGCGGCGGTGGCCAAGGTGCTGCGCGCCAACGGCATCGTCGACACCGAGCCCTACCGCAAGCTGGGCCGCAACCAGCTGCGCATCGCGATGTTCCCGGCCGTCGACCCGGCCGACATCGAGGCGCTGACGGTCTGCGTCGACCACGTGGTCGAGCGCCTCTAGCCGGCCTCGTTCCCGCTCATCTCGGCCAGCACCGGCGATCCGCCGGTGCTGGCTTTTGCTGCCATCTGTCCTCCGACGGCTAGGAAACCCTTGTTGTCAGTCACCCCCCGCCGGGTCGTACGGCCGAAGAGCCTCGGCTACCTGATGTTCGCCAGCCGCTGGCTCCAGGTGCCGCTCTACCTGGGCCTGATCGTGGCCCAGGCCGTCTACGTCTGGCAGTTCGCCCTGGAGCTGTGGCACCTCGTCGAGACCGTGTTCCTGCACGGCGAGGTGACCGTGGCGAACGCGCCCTCGCCCGAGGTCGTGGTCATGCTCACGGTCCTGGCGCTGATCGACGTGGTGATGATCTCCAACCTGCTCATCATGGTGATCATCGGCGGCTACGAGACGTTCGTCTCGCGCATCGACCTCAACGACCACCCCGACGAGCCCGAGTGGCTCTCCCACGTCAACGCGAACGTGCTGAAGGTCAAGCTGGCCACGGCCATCATCGGCATCTCGTCGGTGCACCTGCTGCAGACGTTCATCAGGGCGCAGTCGACGCCCAACGACAAGATGATGTGGCAGACGATCATGCATCTGGCGTTCGTGGCGTCGGCGGTCGGCCTGGCCTACATCGACCGGCTGCTGGCCGGCTCACCCGCCGAGCACACGAAGCCGCACCTCTGAGAGGTCAGTACGGGGAGGAGGTCCTGGCGGGCGGGAGCGCACGCCTGCGGCGCAGCACCCAGGCGGCCACCACGCCGCCGATGAGGCCGAACAGGTGTCCCTGCCAGGAGATGCCCTGCTGGTTCGGCAGCAGGCCCGCCAGGATCCCCCAGTAGGCGATGCCGACGCCGATGCCGATCGCGATGTCGAGCAGGCTCCGGTCGAACAGGCCGCGGGCCAAGATGTAGCCGAAGTAGCCGAAGACGAGCCCGCTGGCCCCGACCGTGTAGACGCCGGGGCTGGTCGCCCACGTGCCGAGGCCGCCGATGAAGATGATCAGCACGCTGGCCCACAGGAACTTGCGCACGTCGCGCAGCCCGGCCAGGAAGCCCAGGATCAGCAGCGGCACCGAGTTGGCCATCAGGTGGCCGAAACCGCCGTGCAGGAACGGCGCGAAGATGATGCCGA
This sequence comes from Nonomuraea fuscirosea, assembly GCF_035917475.1. NCBI lineage: Bacteria > Bacillati > Actinomycetota > Actinomycetes > Streptosporangiales > Streptosporangiaceae > Nonomuraea > Nonomuraea fuscirosea. Next base: position 9,342,977 of record NZ_CP109074.1, read on the forward strand.
CCAGGCCGTCGGGCTCCCAGCCGACGATGCCGAACTGCCGGTCGAGCGCGCCGCCGAGGAAGAAGTCGACCCCTTCGACCGCCCACATCACGACCAGCATGCCGACGACGATGATGAGCGAACTCAGGGCACCGGAGAACAGGGCTCCGGCACCGCGCTTGGCCGACTCGAATCTGGAGCCCGAATAGTCGCTCATGCGCTCTCCCGGTTGGTCGTCCTGCCTCTCTTTACCGTAACCAGGAACGGCTATGCGCGCGCTAAAGGAGTCCCCTCCCGTTCCGCGGGACGCGTCGGACGGGAGGGGCTGCTCAGACGTACCGCTCAGACCGGGGTCATTCGCCCTTCCACTGAGGGGCGCGCTTCTCGGCGAAGGCCGCCGCGCCCTCCATGGCGTCCTTCGAGCCGAAGACCGGATTGACGATCGCGCCTTGCTTGCCGAACATCTCCGCGAGCGACCAGTCCTGCGACTCGATGACGACCTGCTTGGTCGCGGCGAGCGCCAGCGGCGCGTTCGCGGCGATCTTGCGGGCCAGCTCCAGCGCGCCCTCCAGCGCCGCCCCCGGCTCGGTGATCCGGTTGACCAGGCCGAGCTCGTACAGGCGGGCGGCCGGGTAGTGGTCACCGGTCAGCGCGATCTCCATGGCCACGTGGTACGGGATCCGCCGCGGCAGCCGCATGATGCCGCCCGCCGCCGCCACCAGACCGCGCTTGGGCTCGGGCAGCCCGAACTTGGCCTCGGAGGAGGCCACGATGACGTCGCAGGCCAGCGCCAGCTCGAACCCGCCCGCCAGCGCGTACCCCTCGACCGCGGCCACCAGCGGCTTCTTCGGCGGCGACTCGGTGAGCCCGCCGAACCCGCGGCCCTCGACGACCGGGAAGTCCCCGGACAGGAACCCCTTGAGGTCCATGCCGGCGGAGAAGGTGCCGCCCGCGCCGGTCAGCACGTACGCGGAGATGTCGGGACGCGCGTCCAGCGTGTCGAGCGCGTCGGCGATGCCCCTGGCCACGGCCCCGTTGACGGCGTTGCGGGACTTGGGGCGGTTGATGGTGAGGATCGCGACCTTACCCGATCCTTCGGCGCCGGACTCCTCGACGAGCACTTCGTCAGACACGAGACCTCACTTGGGCTGGAAGCGGATGCCGCCGTCGAAGCGCACGACCTCGGCGTTCATGTAGTCGTTCTCGACCAGCGACCTGACGAGGTGGGCGAACTCGTCGGCCCGTCCCATGCGCTTGGGGAAGACCACCGGCGCCACCAGCTTGGCCTTGAACTCGTCGGCGTTGGCCGAGAAGCCGTAGATGGGGGTGTCGATGATGCCGGGGCAGATCGTGTTGACCCGGACGCCGATCGCGGCCAGGTCGCGCGCCGCGGGCACCGTCATGCCCACGATGCCGCCCTTGGAGGCCGAGTACGCCAGCTGCCCGGTCTGCCCCTCGAGGGCCGCCACGGAAGCCGTGTTGATCACCACGCCGCGCTGCCCGTCGGCGTCGGCGGGCTCGGTCTTGGCGATGGCGGCCGCGGCCAGGCGCATGAGGTTGAACGTGCCGATCAGGTTGACCTCGATGACCTTGCGGTAGGAGGCCGGGTTGTGCGGGTTGCCGTCACGGTTGACCGTGCGCTCCGCCCAGCCGATGCCGGCGCTGTTGACGACCACCCGCAGCGGCTTGCCGGTGGCCACGGCGGCGTCGACGGCCCCCTGTACCTGCTCGTCGTCGGAGACGTCAGTCCTGGCGAAGACGCCGCCGAGCTCGTCGGCGACCGCCTTGCCACGCTCCTCGTTGAGGTCGGCGACGACCACCGTGGCCCCGGCGCGGGCGAGCTCGCGGGCCGTGGCCTCGCCCAGGCCGCTGGCGCCGCCCGAGATGATTGCTGCAGATCCGTTCACGTCCATATCCCGGACCCTAGCCGCCTACCGAATGAAGTTCTACTCGGGGGCGGTTAAATCTCACCCACGGCGCTGTCGACGTCGGAATACACCTTGATCCGGCGGTCCAGCCCGGTCGTGCGCAGGATGCGCGCCACGGGCGCCTGCGGCGCCGCCAGGGACACGCCGCCGCCCTCGCCGGTGGCCAGGCGCCAGGCCTCGATCAGCACGGACAGGCCGCTGGAGTCCATGAACGACAGTTGCTGCAGATCGAGCACGAGCCGCGCGCTGTCCTGTTTGATGGCGTCACGCACCTCGTCGCGCAGGAACGGTGCGGTGAACAGGTCAAGCTCTCCCTCGACGGCCACCACCACGGCGTCGCCCAGGGCGTGTCGCGCAAGCCGCAGCTTCATTGGGCCCCTCCTCGATGAGCCACTGTACTTCGACATCCCCGGATAGCGGGCATGCACAAACTACGAAAAGTCGGATGCAGGAGGACAAGGCGGGCCTAAACGCGCACCAAAAGCCCCGTCAAGCGCCATGCTCCCGAGTTTCTACCCATCTCGGAGGCTTGCGGCAACCTGGAACGCACGATCCCCCAGGTTGGAGCCCAAACTGCGCTCACACCGCGGGGATCGCGAACCCGTACGGGAGCTCCAGGCGATGCGCGGCCAGCAGCTCCGGGTCGGCCAGCAGCTCGCGCGTGGGCCCGTCGGCCGCGATCACGCCGCCGGACAGGATGAGCGAGCGCTCGCACAACTCCAGCGCGTACGGCAGATCGTGCGTCACCATGAGCACCGTCACGTCCAGGGAGCGCAGGATCTCGGCCAGCTCCCTGCGCGCGGCCGGGTCGAGGTTGGACGACGGCTCGTCCAGCACCAGGATCTCGGGCGCCATGGCCAGCACCGTGGCCACCGCGACCCGGCGGCGCTGGCCGAAGGACAGGTGGTGCGGCGGCCGGTCGGCGGCCGCCAGCATGCCCACCCGCTCCAGCGCGTCCTCGACCACCCGGTCGAGCTCCGCGCCGCGCAGGCCCGCGTTGGCCGGGCCGAAGGCCACGTCGTCGCGCACGGTGGGCATGAAGAGCTGGTCGTCGGGGTCCTGGAAGACCAGGCCGACGCGCTGCCTGATCTCTTTCAGCGTGTCCTTGCGCACCGGGGTGCCCGCCACGGAGACACTGCCGTGCCCGGCGGTGAGAATGCCGTTGAGGTGCATGACGAGCGTGGTCTTGCCGGCGCCGTTGGGGCCAAGCAGGGCCACCCGCTCGCCGCGCGCGATCGACAGGTCCACGCCGAACAGCGCCTGCGTACCGTCGGGGTAGGCGTAGGCCAGTTGCCGCACTTCGAGAGAGTTCACCACGTCAGTCCCCATGTTGCCAGGGCGACGGCGGGCAGGGCGAGCGCGGTCCCCCATTGGCGCACAGACGCCGACATGTCATGAATTATCGGCATCTGGCCGTCGTAGCCGCGGCTCAGCATCGCCAGGTGCACCCGCTCGCCCCGCTCGTACGAACGGATGAACAGCGCCCCGGCGGACCTGGCGATCACCGGGACGTGCCGCAGGTCGCGCGCCACGAACCCGCGCGACTCCCTGGCCACCCGCATCCGCCGCATCTCGTCGAGGATCACGTCCATGTACCTGAGCATGAACATGGCGATCTGCACCAGCAGGCCGGGCAGCCGCAACCGCTGCGCCCCCAGCAGGATCGTCCGCGGCTCCGTGGTGGCCGCCAGCAGGATGGAGGCGACCACGCCCAGTGTGGCCTTGGCCAGGATGTTCCAGGCCGCCCAGAGGCCGGGCACGCTCAGCGAGAGGCCCAGCACCGTGGTCCGCTCCCCCAGCCCGATGACCGGGATGAAGAAGGCGAACAGCACGAAGGGCACCTCGATCACCATCCGCCGCAGCACGTACGGCAGCGGCACCCTGGCCGCCACCGCGACGCCCGCGAGCAGAACGGCGTAGACCGCGAAGGCCCAGAACCGCTCCCGCGGCGTGGCCACCACCACCAGGGCGAAGGCGAAGACCGCGAGCAGCTTGCACTGCGGCGGCAGCCGGTGCACGACCGAGTCGCCCGGCAGGTAGAGCTGATGACGATGCCCCGCGCCCACGTGTCACACCTTGATCTCGTTACGTCTCCGCGCGGCGTAGGCCACGGCACCGGCGATGAGTAGCACGAGGCCGACGCCGATGATGCCGGCCACCCCGACGGGGATCCCGCCCACGTCACCGTAGTCGGCCAGCGCCCAGCCGCCGAACAGGTGGTCGCTCGACCGCTCGATGAAGCCCTCGTTCTCGGCCACCGCCTCCAGTCCGTCGGGCGAGGAGGAGGCGAAGAAGGACACCAGCCCGGCCAGCACCAGCGTCACGCCGACGCCGCCGAGCAGGAACGGCTTGAGCGACCGGGTCGCGGCGACCGGCTCGGGCTCGCCCACGATCGTGCTCTCGCCCTCGGCGCCACGCAGGACCAGGGGCCTGGCCAGGCCGCGGGCGCCGTACACGAGGTCGGGCCGCACGGCCAGCACGGCGCCGACGGTCGCGGCGGTGATGAGCGCCTCGCCGATGCCGATCAGCAGGTGCACGCCGCCCATCGCGGCGGCGACCGCGCCGATCTCGATCGGCGCGGTGCCGCCGATCCAGAACAGCAGCGTGAAGACGAGGGCGGAGGCCGGCACCGAGATCAGCGCGGCCAGGAAGGCCGCGATCACGACCTTGCCCCTGGCCAGCCCGGTGACCAGCCGGAAGACGCCCCAGCCGACGAGCACGGTGACGATGCCCATGATGGTGATGTTGACGCCCAGCGCGGTCAGCCCGCCGTCGGCGAAGAACACGCCCTGCACCAGCAGGACCACGGCCATGCACAGCACCCCTGTGTACGGCCCCACGAGTATCGCGGCCAGCGCGCCCCCGAGGAGGTGACCGCTGGTGCCGGCGGCGACGGGGAAGTTGAGCATCTGCACGGCGAAGATGAACGCGGCGACCAGGCCGGCCATGGGCGCGGTCCTGTCGTCGAGCTCGCGTCGCGCGCCGCGCAGGCACACCGCGACCCCGGCCGCCGCCACGACCCCGGCCGACACGGACGTCGCTGCGTTGAAGAAGCCATCGGGAACGTGCACGGCACCCTCCTGAAGAGGACAGATCCAAAGTGGACGGACAAACGGTCCTACTTTACGACATCGCCTTGCACCTGCACATAGATGGCAATTACCTGAGGATTCTTCTGATCAGCGTCTCGGCCGTGAGCCGCCGCACCACGGCGCTGAAGCGCCCCTTGCCCGCCGTCGCGTACGGCCGCACGCTCCTGAGCAGCGGCGCACCCCACCACCGGCGCGGCGCGGCGACCGTCTCGGCGTCGGTCTCGATCCGGAAGCGCGCGGGCGGCCCGCCCAGGTCGAGTTCGAGGTAGGCGTCCCAGGTGCCGGGGGCGAGCCGGCCCACGGCGGGCCTGGCCGCGAAGCCACCTCCGGGCAGGGCGACCACGGGGTCGGTGCGCTCACAGCCGGTGCGCCGCTCGCGCCAGACGATCCGCCTGATCGCCGAGGCCGCCGGCGCGGTGCCGACCACGGTGATCTCGCCGTCCACGACCAGCCGGTGCCCCAGCGCCCACCGGGCTCTGATCAGCCTGGCCAGGCCGGGCACCGCGACCGCGTGCCCGCCCATGTCGATGCTCAGGTTGCCGTTGTCCCTGGTGAAGTAGGGCACGGCCACCACGCCGGCGATCAGGCGGGGCCGCGGGCGGGCGATGTCACTGTCACGGTCGGCGCCGAGCCGGCCGAGCCGGATCACGCCCTCGATCTCCACCGCCACCCGCAGGTCCCAGATGCCGGACCCGAGCGCGGCCACGTCCACCCGCGCGGTGAACTCGCCGCCCTTGCGCTCGGCCGGCAGCACCAGCTCGATCGCCGGGTCGTGGCGGGCGCGCAGCACCACGGACAGGCCGTCGTCCCTGGTGATGCCGTCGAGCCTGGCCGCGCCCGTCACCACCAGGCGGTCGCCGTCCCAGCGCAGTCCGGTCAGCTTCCTGCGCACGGTGGCGCTCTCGATCCTGGCCAGGCGCACCAGGCGGTCGATGTCGTCGAGCGCGCCCGCGCGCTGCCGGTCGATGGTGTTGAGCCGCTCATGCACGCCGGGGGTGTACCACTCGTCGCACAGGGCCGCGACCTCGCGCGCGATGTCCTTGCGCCGTACGTCGTCGCTCTCCAGGAACACGGTCCCGAGCTGGGTGAACACGTCGAGCCTGAAGTGCCTGCGGAGCAGGTGGTCGCGCAGCGGGCCCGGCTCGACGTGCCGGGCCATCACCTCGATCGGGCCCCTGATCATGGCCAGCCAGGCCAGCGGGTCCCTGCTGCCGGACTGCTGCATGATGCTGCTGCCGTCGGGCCTGGACACGAGGTGGTAGCAGTCGTAGTCGGCCACCACGGAGACCGCCTCGGCGTGGCAGTAGGCGTGCGCGGTGAACAGCAGGTCCTCCCCGACCAGCATGCCCTCGCCGAACCTGATGCGGTGGCGTTCGAGCAGCTCGCGCCGGAACAGTTTGAAGCAGCTCAGGCTGTTGTAGACGTTGCTGTCGCCGAGCCCCACCCGGTCCGCGCCCTGCTGGAACATCGACGCCGGCGCCCGCCTGCCGTGGCCCACGATCTTGCCCAGCACGATGTCGGTGCCGTTGCCGTCGGCGGCGGCGACCATCCGCTCCAGCGCCTCGGGGCCGAGGTGGTCGTCGGCGTCGCAGAAGAAGACGTAGCGGCCGGTCGCGTGCTCGATCCCGACGTTGCGCGGCCGCCCGGCGCCGCCGCTGGCCTCGATGTGGATCACCTTGACGCTCTCGGGGTGATAGGCGGCGTAGAGGTCGAGCAGCTCGCCGCTGCCGTCGGTGGAGCCGTCGTCGACGACGACGATCTCCTTGCGCACCCGCTGGACGAGCGCGGACGTGAGACACCGGTCGAGATAGGCCCGGCAGTTGTGTACGGGGATGACGACACTGACGTCCACCGCGTCGCCCTCGCTCCCTGTCGCCGCCATCGCCCACCACTCCAGAGTCACGTTGCGCTGTCGGTCCGTTTCAGTATGTGACCAACGCGGAAGCCGCGCGGGCAGATCGGATGTCTTCCTCCGGCGGCTTTTAGTAACACCGGCAAAACACGGCATTCTGCAGATAAGAGGAGTGAACGGCCGTCGAATAGTTGATACTTGCCGCACCGAACGAGTTTCAGGGGTGAGGATTTTCTACCTGGGAGAAGAAACAACACCGCTGGGAGAGTTCAGTTTCTACCGCGAGCCGCCGGTGATCCGCGAGGCCGGGTTGCGCGTCTACAGTTAGGCAACCTTGACCAGGAGGTGGCGTGAAATGGGATCCGATCTCCGTGAGGAAACGGCCGACGGTCCGGCTGTGCGAGGCGCTGAGACGATCATCGCGTCGGCGCGACTGACGGAGTTGTGCGAGTGCGCCGCACTGCTGCGCCGTACGAGAGCCCGGTCGGAAGAGATCGTGGACGAGGCTCGCGCCCTGCTGGAGGAGGCCATAGACGACGGCGATCTCGAACGCGTCGTCCTGCTGCGGGAGCAGCTGGAGCTGGCACGGGCGAAGTACGCCCAGATCCTGGACGCGTACATGCGCATCCTGCAGCGGATCACCGAGGAGCGGCAGGAGATCATCGAGGGCCAGCTGAACCACGGCCGGATCTCAGGCTTGTCAGGAGTAGCCTGACGGGTCTAGTGTCAGGCCATGCCTGACTGGAAGGACAACCTCCACTGCTCGTTCTGTCACAAGAACAGTGGGGATGTGAGCAAACTCATCGCCGGTCCTGGTGTGCATATTTGCGACCAGTGCGTCGGTCTGTGCAACGACATTCTCGAACAGGAACGGCTCGCCGAATCGACCGAGCCCCGTCTTCCCGCGTGGGAAAGCATGACAGACGACCAAATCCTCGAACACCTCCCGAAAATAGCCACGGTTCAGGCGCAGGTGGACGACAATCTGCGCGACTGGGTGGCGCACCTCCGCACCCGTGACGTCAGCTGGGAGCGCATCGGATCGTCCCTGAACATGACGCGACAGTCGGCGTGGGAGCGATTCAGGAGCGAGGCGTGAACCTTTGTGACGCGTGAGGCGTCTCCTCATCAGGGAGGCCCCACATGCGTGTCCTGGAAGGTCTCGCGGCGCCCGAGCTCGACCGGCTCCATCTGGAGCTCGTCCTGATCCTGGCGCTGCACGAGGAGGCGGAACGGCTGGCCGCCGAATGAACGGGCTCCAGTTCCCCGGGCCCACCCGGGGAGCTGGAGCAGGGGGCCGGCCGGTAGATTGCGGGCCATGCTGCGCTGCGCCGTGCTGGACGACTACCAGGATGTGGCCCTCGGACTCGCCGACTGGTCGCGGGTGCGGGTCAGGAGCCTGCGCGAGCACTTCACCAGCGAGGACGAGCTGGTGGCGGCCATCCACGACTGCGAGGTCGTGGTCATCATGCGCGAGCGCACGCCGTTCACCGCCGGGCTGTTCGCCCGGCTGCCCAACCTGCGCCTGCTCATCACCTCCGGCATGCGCAACGCCTCCATCGACCTGCCGGCCGCGCGCGAGCACGGCGTCACGGTCTGCGGCACGAGCGGCAGCGCGACGCCGACGGTCGAGCTGACCTGGGCGCTGATCCACGGCCTGACCCGCCACCTGCTGACCGAGGCCGGCGCCCTGCGCTCCGGCGGCCCGTGGCAGAGCACCCTCGGCCTCGACCTGCACGGGCGCACGCTCGGGCTGCTCGGCCTGGGCCGGATCGGGTCCCGCGTGGCGGCGGTCGGGCGGGCGTTCGGCATGGACGTCGTGGCCTGGAGCCGGAACCTGACGAAGGAACGGGCCGAGTCGGCCGGCGCGCGCCTGGCCCCCGACCTCGACGCGGTGTTGTCCGCCGCCGACGTCGTCTCCATCCACCTCGTGCTCGGCGACCGGACGCGGGGGCTGCTCGGGGAGCGGGAGCTGGGGCTGATGAAGCCGACCGCCTACCTGGTCAACACCTCGCGGGCGGCGATCGTCGATCAGGACGCGCTGGCGTCCGCGCTGCGTGAGGGGCGGATCGCCGGGGCGGGGCTGGACGTGTTCGAGGTGGAGCCGCTGCCGGACGGGCACGAGTTCCGCCGGCTGCCGAACGTGCTGGCCACGCCGCATCTCGGATATGTGACGGAGGCGAACTACGCGACGTACTTCCGCGAGGCCGTCGAGGACATCGACGCCTTCGTCGCCGGCGCCCCGATTCGCCTGCTCACCTGACCTCAGCCGGTCTTGGTTCTCGCCCGGAACGCGGCCGTCTTGACCCGATTCTGGCAGGCGGTGGAGCAGAAGCGGCGGGTGCCGTTGCGTGAGACGTCCACGTAGACGCGGTCGCAGTGCGGCGCGGTGCAGACGCCGAGCCGGTCGCCGAATTCGCTGCCCAGCACGATCGCCAGGCCGGTGGCGCAACTGGCCGCCCACTCGCCGGCCGTCGTGGTGTCCCTTCCGTGGAAGTGCAGGTGCCACGGCTCGCCGTCGTGCCGTTCGAGCATCGGCCTGGCGTGGAACTCCTCCAGCAGCGCGTTCACCTGCCGCGCCGCGCTGTCGACGTCGTCGGCGGCGACCGCGGTGAAGACGGCGCGCAGCCGGGCGGCGACCGCGGCCAGCTCGTCGCCGTCCTCCTCGCCGAGGTCGCGGTAGGCGGGATAGACGGTACGCAGGCCCGCGGTGGCCGCGGCGCCGGCGTCGGCCGGTCGGGCGAAGGGCCGCCCCCGCAGCTCGCCCGGGGTCAGTGCGTTGACGAGGGCCACCGCCACCCTGACTACCGCATCGGTGTGACTGTTGTAGTCCAATTGACCGGTTACACCTTCGTGTCGTAGCTTTGTAACTGCCCAAATCTTAGACGACAGTTACAAGGAGATGTTCTCGTGCTCACTCATGATGCCGCGACCGCGTGGATGGCGCGCTGGGACCGCCAGCAGGAGGGCTACCTGCCCGACCGCGAGGAGCGTTTCACCGCGCTGATCGACGCCGTGGAGGCGCTGGGCCGGCCCGACCCGCTGGTGATCGACCTGGGCTGCGGCCCCGGCTCGCTGTCGGCCCGGCTGGTCGAGCGGCTGCCGGAGGCCGAGGTCGTCTGCGTGGACGCCGACCCGCTGCTGCTCGGGCTCGGGCGGGCCGCGTACCCGCACCTCAGGTTCGTCGCGGCGGACCTGCGTACCGGCGGGTGGACGAAGGCGCTGGGGCTGGAGCGGCAGGTGGACGCGGCGGTCAGCACGACGGCGCTGCACTGGATCTCCGAGCAGGACATCAAGGCCGTGTACGCCGAAGTCGCGACGGTGCTGCGGCCCGGCGGGCTGCTGCTCAACGGCGACCACATGGACACCGAGGAGGTCACGCCCGCCCTGTCGCGGCTGGAGTACGCGGTGCACGAGCGTCAGGCCGAGCGGCTGTTCGGCGCCGAGCGGCCGGAGGGCTGGCGGGCCTGGTGGGACGCGATCGAGGCCGACGCGGCCTTCGCCGACCTCAACCGGGAACGCACGACGGCCGGGGGCGACCACAACTCCTCGGAGTCCCACCTGCTGTCGCACCACGTGCGGGCGCTGCGGGAGGCCGGGTTCGCGGAGGTCGGCACGCTGTGGCAGCGGGGCAACAACCGGCTGCTCTGCGGCGTCCGCTGACGCCTCGGCGTTTCGGCCCTTCACGTCTTCGGGCGCGCGCGTCACAATGAGTCGCATGCCGAGTTTCCAGCGGCTCACCGTCGAAGAGGCCAGGACCCTCACCAGGGCCGAGCTCCTCCCCCGGATCGAGGAGGAGCAGAAGTACTGGTACGCCCGGATTCACCACTGCCGGATGAAGCCCGGCGACGACCGAGATTTCCGTACGTTCAACGACATCATGCACATCGCCATCAACCCGTCCGGCTTCCTCACCGACGCCGGCTACTGGACGAAACCCCTGGGCGAGCTCGGCGAGCTGTGACGGGGGCCCTGTATCTCCGGGTGAGAACGCGCTCTCTCGTCGGCGTCCACGGATCTACGTAATGGCCGATGGGCCCCGTTCCGTCCGCGCGGGGCCCATCGACGGTCACGGCGGGGGCGTCAGGAGCGCGCCCACCGCTGGTTGTCGCTGCCCGCGCAGTCCCAGATCTGCAGCCGGGTGCCGTTGGCCGAACTCGGCCCGGTCGCGTCCAGGCATCGGCCGGACTGCGGGTTGACGATCTGGCCGGTGCCGGAGTTGAAGGTCCAGCGTTGCGCGCCGGTGCCGTTGCAGTCGTACAGCTGGATGGGGGTGCCGTTGGCGGTGCCGGCGGCGGTCACGTCCATGCACTTGCCCAGCGCCCGGACGGAGCCGTCGGAGTTCCAGGACCAGTTCTGGGCTCCGGTGCCGTTGCAGTCCCAGAGCTGGACGGGGGTGCCGTTGGCGGTGGCGGCGCCGGCGACGTCCACGCACTTGCCGCCGTACCCGCTGATCCGGCCGCCGCCGGTGCCGGTGGTCGGCGGGGCGTAGACGCGGACGTAGTCGACGGTCAGGGTCTGCGGGAACGTGGTGCTGCCGTCGGGGTAGCCCGGCCAGTTGCCGCCGACGGCCAGGTTCATGATCATGAAGAACGGGTGGTCGAAGACCCAGCGGTTGCCGCCCAGGTCGGACGGGGTGCGGCGCTGGTACTCGTTGCCGTCCACGTACCAGATGATGAGGTTCGGCGACCAGTCGACGGCGAAGGTGTGGAAAGCGTCGGCGAACGGGGTGCCGATCGTGTAGCCGGCGCCGATGCCGCCGCCCCCGCTGTAGCCGGGGCCGTGGATGGTGCCGTGGACGGTGTTCGGCTCGCGGCCGATGTTCTCCATGATGTCGATCTCGCCGTTGTCGGGCCAGGTCGTGCCGCCGAGCATCCAGAAGGCCGGCCAGATGCCCTGCCCGCGCGGCAGCTTCATGCGCGCCTCGAACCGCCCGTACGCGCGGGTGAAGGTGTCGCGGGTGAGCAGGCGGGCGGAGGTGTACTGGCAGGTGCCGTACCAGCACGGGAAATTGGCCGGGTTCTCGCGGCGGGCGGTGATCACCAGGTTGCCGTTGCCGTCCTTGGCGGCGTTGCGGGTGGTGTCGGTGTAGTACTGGTGCTCGTTGTTGCCCCAGCCGCCACCGCCGGTGTCGAAGCGCCACTTCGACTGGTCGACCGCGCTGCCTGCGGCTCCGTCGAACTCGTCGGACCAGACCAGCGGGCCGGGGGCGGGGGCGGCGCTGGCGGTGCCGGTCATGGGGACGACCAGCGCGACGACCGCGGCGAGAGCGGCGCCGATGGCTAAGAACGTTCTGGAACGGGGGGTGCGTGCCATGGGGGGTTACCTCATCCGATGCACGGGGGTGAGTTTACCGAAACCTTGCGGCACGTCGAGTGGCGCTGTCAAGAGAGCGCTCTCTCGAATTTCGCGCACATTTCCCCGGAGCTGACCCTCCAGTCTTCGGCCCGCCGTTTCAGCCCTGCTCTTCGGCCGAGACCCCCGCAGCGGCTTTCACCTTCTCGGCCTCGGAAGCCCCGGCCGTCTCGGCGTCCACCTCGCGCGCACCAGTCGCCTCGGCCTCGACCGGGGGAGAACCCGTCTCCTCAGCCTCTCCCGGGACGGACTCGGGCAACGTCCCGTCGCCCTCACGCGGCCCGAGCTCCCGCCGCACCTGCCCGCGCAGCTGCTCGGCCAGGATGACCATGGTCGCGTAGTCGCCCTTCTCCGCCGCCGCCCGCCAGCTCTCGGCCAGCTCGCGCAGGCCGGCGCTGCCGAAGACCTGCACCCCGACGACCGCCTCGACGCCCATCCGGGCGCGCAGCTTCTCGGGCCAGGTCTGCTCCAGCTCGGCCAGCTTCCGGTCCTCGCCGTCCCGCTGGTAGCGCCGGCGGCGCAGGTCCAGCTCGACGACCTTCAGGATCTCCAGGTACGCGTCACGCCGCTCCTTGAGCCGCCAGACCCGCAACTCCTCGTCCTTGGCCGCCCCGACCATCCGCTCCGCGTGCGCCCGACCCTGCGCACCCGCGAACCAGGTGAAGAACACGCCGACCGCACCGGCCCCGCCCACGATGACGGGTGCCACCCATTCCCAAGCCACGACAGGGATTGTCTCGCGCTTACGTACCCGAGCGCCGGAAAACGATCACGATCGCCTCCGGACCGTGCACGATCACGGCCGGAAAATGCTCACGGTCGGCCCCGATGCCGCCGCAACACCGCCCTGGCCAGCTCAGCCGGAGTCCCCGTGCTGGTGTCGACCGCCAGGTCATATCCGGCACCGTGATCGTGCACCGTACGCAGATGCCCTCGTCCGAGCCCCTTCACCCCGCGCGGACGCGCCGCCTCCCGCTCCTCGACCACCGCAAGCGGGCACATCACGCCGACCCACAGCACGTCCAGCCCTTCCAGCGCCTTCCGCCACACCGGCAGCAGGTCGGGGGTCAGCAACATCTCGTCGATGACGACGTCGTCACCGCCACGGGCGAAGGCGGCGGCCGCGACACACCCCGACTCCAGCATCCGCCGCCCGACCGGCCCGTAACGCACCACCACGAAAGGCGTGCCGTCGTCGTCCGTGCCGGTCCGGTCGTACCAGAACCCGACCCGGCTGAGCGGCCCGTCGAGCCCGCCACCCCACTTCGGCGGGACGAGCTGGAACAGGGTGTCGATGCCCCAATAGAGGTAGGGGGTGTCACTCTCCTGCTGAATCGCCTGGGCCAGCGAGGTCTTGCCCGCGCTCGACGTTCCGTTCAAGAAGACGACCCGTCCAGGACCACCACTCACCAAGAACCCGCCACTCCCGTCTTTCCCACAACATAACCCGCACCCCTGTGCCGGCGGTCATCGGGGCGTCGTCGTCCAGGCGCCGTACAGACACGGCCCGACCACCACCCATGCTCGGCATGGACCTCAGCGCCGCGGTCCCGCCATCCGGGAGCGCCGCCACGATCGGCGTGAGGTCGGCACGGTCGAGGATCTCCACGGTGTAGCGGCGGGTGTACGCGGCGGCCAGCTCGCGGCGCGAGCGCTTGCCGACGCCTTGGCGGTCGTCCTCGGCGTACTGCCTGAGCAGGCCGCCGCCTTTGGACGGCCCGCCGCGGCCGCGTCACCCCGTCACGCGACGGCGGTGCCCTCAAGCTCCACCATCAGGTCGGGGATCGCCAGCCGCTTCACCCCGACCATCGTGGTGGCCGGCGCCACTCCGGCCGCGCCCAACCGCGCCACCAGCACGCCGTAGTGCTCGATGAGCCGGTCGACGTCGGTGCTGTAGACGTTGAGCCGGACCACATTCGCGAGCGACATGCCTGCCTCTCCCAGCACGGCCTCCAGGTTGTCGAGGCTCAGCGCCAGCTGCGCCGCCATGTCCCCGGCGTGCTGGGGCTTGCCGTCGCCGCTCACCGCGGTCTGCCCCGCGCAGTACAACGTCCGGGTTTGCCCCGAAACGAGCTCGCCCTGGTTGTACCCCAGCTCCACCGACCACGCCCACGGGTTGACCGCCGTCCGCTCCATCATGTGCTCCACTCCATTCGATCGTCGCCATCAGCCCGGTAAGCCTTCGGCGTGTGTGGATCAGCCTCCCGGAGAATCACGACATCCTTTGTCGTGTATTCGAATAGAGTTTCCCCATGCGTGCCGACCGGCTGGTCTCGCTGGTCCTGCTGCTGCGGCAGCACGGCCGGCTGTCAGCGGCGACGCTGGCCCGCGAGCTGGAGGTGTCCACCCGCACGGTGCTGCGCGACATCGAGGCGCTGTCCGCGGCCGGCGTCCCGGTCTACGCCGAACGCGGACGGCACGGCGGTTTCGCGTTGCTGCCCGGCTTCCGTACCGAGCTCACCGGGCTGAACCACGACGAGGCCCTCGCCCTGCTGGTCGCCGGATCGAGGCGCGGCGCGCAGGCGTTCGGCCTCGGCTCGGCGCTCGCGTCCGCGATGCTCAAGGTGATCGACGCGCTGCCCGACAGCTACCGCGACACCGCGGCCGGCGCGGCCGAACGGCTGCTCATCGACCCGGAGACCGACCTGCTGTCGCGCCGGCTCGTCTCCGAGGACGCGCCCGGCGCCATCGCGGCCGAAGTCCTGCGCGCGGTGCTGGCCGGGCACAAGCTGCGCCTCCACTACGCGGCCGCGGACCAGGCGCCGCGGTGGCGCACGGTGGACCCGATCGGCCTGGTCACCGTACGCGACCGCAGCTACCTGCTGGCCACGAGGTCCGGCGCGGACCGTACCTATCGGCTGTCCCGCATCCTGGAGGCCGAAGCACTCCCCGAGCCCGCGCAACGACCGGACCGCGTCGACCTGGACCAGGCCTGGCAGGAACGCAGCACCCGCTTCCGCGCCGGCGGCGACCAGGTCACCGTACGGGTACGGCTGCACCCCGCGCGACGAGAGGACCTGGTGGGCACCGCGCTGGCCGTACTCGCGGAAGAGACCGAACCGGACGAGTGGCTGCGGCTGGAGGTGACCTTCCAGGACCCGAGACACGCCGAGTGGGCGCTGTGGCAGCTCTCGGCGAGCGCGGAAGCCCTGTCGCCGCAGTGGCTGCGCGACTCCCTGCGCACCCGCGCCACCACCATCGCCACCCGCTACGAACCACCGGCGCCGTAGCGCCCGTCCAGACCTCGGAGCACCGGCAACCCCGTACCGAGGTCGAGCACGAGACGGTCGCCGAGCGGCCGGGCGAGTGTGACCGTGGCCGTGGCGCTTTTGCGGATCAGCAGGCAGGGCTCACCGGAGCTGGTGTCCTGCTCGTCCATGTCGACCACCACCAGGTCGCCGGTCTCGTACGCGCGCGGCCCGCGAACAGAGTCGCAAGCGCCGTACCCGTAGCGGAGCAGCAGCTCGCGCGGCTTGCCGGGGACGAGCTCGTACGCCATCACCTCTTCTTCACCGCCCTGCGTCCGTTCAGGACGGGGAGTGACGGCGGAGGGATCGACGGCCACGTGCACCTTCTTCTGCTCGACGCCCTCGACGGTGAACATCCACGCCGGCACCCGGATCCGGCCCCGGCTGGTCTCCAACGGAACTTCGCCCAGCTCCGCGCCGGTCACCCGGAGCGGACGGCATCCCTTGGCCGGGCACTCCTCCTCGATGGGGTCGGCCGGTCCGCTGAACTCCGCGTACGCCCGCGCCGCCGAGACGACCGGCACCGGCGAGACCTCGCCGTCCGGCCATCGCACGTCGGCCCGTGTCGGGGAGCGGGTGGGCAGTTCGGTGGCCAGCCGCCAGGCGCCGTTGTGCGAGCTCCTGTTCACCCAGGCCGGAACCCTGCGTGCGTGGTTCCATCCGTGCGGGTTGAGCACTTCCAGCGCGACGAACCCGTCCCGCCAGGCGCGATCGTCGGCCGAGCCCTGCCAGCGCTCCGCCACCTCCCGAGCCCGCGCCTCGAACGCATCGGTCGCGGGCGAGGGTCCTCCACCGCAGGAGGACAGGGCCAGCACCAGACACACGATCACCTTTCGCACAAGATCTGATCATCCATGACCGGAGCCCTCCGCACCCTCGCATACTGGGAACGGAAGTCCACCCATGGCGGGAAGGGGCGTTCATGACCATCGGGCCCGTGCGGCGGCCGTACCGGGTCGCCGTCATCGGTGTGGGCGTCATCGGAGCCTGCGTGGGCTGGCACCTGTCCCGGCAGGGCGCCCAGGTGACGCTCATCGACGCGGGCCGCCCCGGCGAAGGCGTCACCGACTGGTCCTTCTCGTGGGTCAACGCCAGCAACAAGACCGCGCGCAGGCCGTACTTCGACCTGAACCTCGCGGGCATGGCGGCCTACCGCGACCTCGCCACCACCATCGGCCCCGACTCGTGGTGGCATCCGAGCGGCCACCTGCGCTGGACGGACGATCCTGCCGCGCAGGCGGACCTCCTGAAAACCGCCGGCCTGCTGACCGGCCTCGGCTACCGGGCCGAGGTGCACACGGGCGCCGAGGTACGCCGCCACCTCGAACCCGCGCTCACTCTGCCCGACGAGGTCGCAGCCGTCCTCTACCCGGACGAAGCCTGGGTGCACGGACGCCACCTCGTCACCCGCCTGGTCGGCCGGACCGTCGCGGAACATCGCTTCGGCACCGCGGTTACCGCCATCGACACCGGCTCCGACGGCGGCGTCCGTACCGTCACCCTCTCGGACGGAACCCGCCTCGACGTCGACATCATCGTGAACGCGGCCGGCCCCGGCGCCGCCCACCTCGCCGCCCTCCTCGGACGCCACCTCCCGATGCGCCACGAACCCGGTCTCGTCACCCGAATCACCTGCGCCCGAACCCCGATCCACCGGGTCGTCCACGCCCCTCACCTCGCCCTCCGCCCTGACGGCGACACGACGATGGTCCTCCACAGCGTCGAGCTGGACGCCCACCTCAACCCAGGCGAAGACCCGTCGCCTCTCACCCGGCTGCTCCACGAATCGGCCCGGAACCTCATACCCGCCCTCGGCGACTCCCGCATCACCGAATCACGCGTAGCCGAACGCCCCATCCCAGCCGACGGCTACCCCTCGGTCGGCGCGGTGCCGTCCGTGCCGGGCTACTACGAGGCCGTCTCCCACAGCGGCATCACCCTCGGCCCCATCATCGGCCGCCTACTCGCCACGGAGATCCTCACCGGCGAGAGAGCCGAGTCACTCGCGAACTTCCGCCCAGAACGCTTGCCTGCGTAACCACCTGCAACAGGCCCGCCAACGACCGTCAGTCCCCGTCCCAAGGTCGACCCAGCGAAGTCGCCGGTCGGTCCCGGCAACACACCTCTCCCCGCGACTGGATAACCTGAGCCGCCGACCACGAGCAGGGAACGTACATGAGACTGGACGATCACAGCGTCGTCATCACCGCGGCCGGACGCGACTTCGGGCGGGCCCTGGCCATCACCCTGGCCGATCTCGGCGCCACCGTCTTCCTCTCCGCCCGGACTCTCGCGGCCGCCGAACGCACCCGGGACGACATCCGCGGCCGGGGCGCGGGAAAGGCGTACGCCTTCGCCTGCGACCTGACCGACCCGGCCTCCATCCGCGACTTCGCCCACCGGGTCGCCGCGCATACCGACCACATCGACGTCCTGGTCAACAACGGGGCGCGCTACGTCGAAGGCGAAGACCTCCTGGCCGCCTCCGACGACGACGTCATCGACACCCTGGCCTCCGGCGCCACCGGCACCGTCCTGGTCACCAAGAACTTCCTGCCCCTGCTCCTGCGCTCGGCCAAACCCGACATCATCACCATGATCTCCACCGCCGGACTCCCCGGGCACGCGCGCTCCACCGCACACGCCGCCTTCTACAGCGCGAAGAACGCCCAGGCGGGCTTCACCGAGATCCTCTCCAAACGCCTCCGCCCGCAAGGGGTACGCGTGATCTCCCTCTACCCGCCCGACTTCGACAACGCGGACCCGCTCACGCCCGGCTGGCATACCAAGCCACGAGGCCCGGAAAACCCGCTCACCAGCGAATCCCTGATCAACTGCATCGTCTTCGCGATCGGCCAACCGCGCGACTGCTTCATCAAGGCGTTCCACTTCGAAGAACCCAGCTGACAGGGCACGCGCCGCCGCACTCGAACTCGTTCACGACCAGGTGACGCCGACGACGGAGCGGGCGGAAAGACGGCGGACGCTCTCGTTCGCCGGCATCATCTCCGACGAGCCGACAGCGCTCAGCGGTCAGCGGCAGCGGCAGCGGCAGCGGTCAGCGGTCAGCGGTCAGCGGTCAGCGGTCAGCGGACATCCTGCAAGATTGCCTACCTGTCCGCGATATTCGGTAGACAGCGTCATGTCCGCTGAGTAGCTTCTGCGGGTCCCGTTGCGCGCCTGCCCAAAAGCCTGAAGCCCTGCCTCTTCCGGAACGGCGCCTCAAGCCAGAGATGGCACCCCTTTTCGAGGAAGATGGTCCGTGACCGGCATTGTCCCCCTGCGCAGGAACGTGCGTTTTCAGATGGTGTGGATCGGCGGCGCGGCGTCGAGGCTGGGGTCGGAGTTCACCAGACTGGCCATGCCGCTGCTGGTGCTCGCGCTCACCGGCTCGCCCGGCCTGGCGGGCGTCGTCGCCGGTGCCCGCATGGTCGCTCTCCTGCTGGTCCAGCTGCCGGCCGGCGTCTGGGCGGACCGGTGGGACCGCCGCCGTACGCTGGTGATCGCCCAGATCCTCCAGGCGGCTGTCTCAGCGCTGCTGACCGTGCTGATCCTCACCGACCAGGTACAGATCTGGCACTTCGTCACGCTGGCGATCCTCGACGCGCTGTGCGCCGCGTTCATCGAGCCGGTCCGGGACACGGCCATTCGCGGGATCGTCCCCGCGGGTCAGCTGCACAGCGCCTATGCCCAGGAGGAGTCCCGCACGCATGCCGCCGGCCTGATCGGCCCTCCGCTCGGCGGCCTGCTGTACACCCTCGGGCGTGCGGTGCCCTTCCTCGCCGAGACCGTCACCTTGGCCGCCGCCGCGCTTTTCTACGCCCTGGCGAAGGTGCCGCGCCGTCCGGCGAACCAGTCACGAACGTCCGCACGAGCGGACGGTGAGGAGCGCCGGCGTGGTGTGCACCGGGAGGCGGCTGAGGCCATCACCTGGTTGTGGCGTCGCCGGGGCCTGCGGGAGGTCACTGCCGCGATGATGGTCCTCAACCTCCTGGGTGGAGCCTTCCTGATACCTCTCATCGTGCTCGTCGGCGAACGCGGCGGTGGCGCGCTCACCACCGGCACGGTCCTGGCCGCCCTCGGCATCGGCGGTCTGGCCGGCGCCCTGCTGTCGGGCCACATCAGCAGGCTGCTGCCGCCCGGCATCCTGCTGCTCGCCGTCCTGACGATCTTCGGCGCCGCGCTGGCGGCCACCGCGCTGCCGTGGGGGGCGTGGTGGCCGATGGTCCCCTTGGTGTTCATCACCCTGTCGACCCCCTCGCTCAATGTCGTGCTGAACGTGGTGATCGCGCGGATGGTGCCGGACGAGATGCTCGGCCGGATGGGCGCGGTGCTGAGCATGGGCGGTATGGCGCTCAAGCCCTTCGGCCCGGTTCTCGGTGGAACGCTGGCCGCGGCACTGGGCGGCGCGGCGGCGCTCGTCGTCCTGGGTGGGCTACTCGGCGCGACCGCCGCCGCGGCGGCGCTCAGCCGGGAGTTGCGCCGCTTCACCGGGGAGATCGCCCCGGCCTGAGGCGACGCTGTACGACCCGATCGGTCGTCCGGGTTCAGGTCGTGAGTTGCCGTCGCATCTCGGCCGAATCGTGCAGGTTCGTCATGTGGACGAAGCGGCCGTCCCTGACCTTGTAGATGGCGTACTCGACGATCTTGAACGAGGCGCCGGTCGGCGGGACGCCGAGCCAGTCCTTGGCGGGTGTGCCGGTGTTGATCGCGCGGACCGCGATCCCGTCGCGGTCGAGCAGCAGTTCCTCGACCTCCCAGTGGATGTCCGGAACGGCGTCGACGATCCCCTTCAGGGTGTCGACGACGTCGTCACGGGTCCCGGGCACGCCGCCGAGCAGGACCTCGTCGTTGATGAACTCGTCCATGCCGTCGAACTCGTGGGCGTTCAGCGCCGCCGCGTATCGCATGTACCAGGCGCGCAGGTCGTTGTCAGTCACAGGATCGTCCTTTCTGGTCGTACCACCGGCTTCGCGAAGGTCTTCGCCCGCATCCAGGCGACTTCCGCACCGATCGGTCTAGAAGTCGACTGTAGCACTTCTGTACCGATCGGTCGCAAATCGGGTAGCCCGGTCGAGGCGACCGGTATGGATATTTCTGGTATCGCCCTCACCTGGGCTCATTCCGACCGGCTGAGGGAGGCAGGAAGAACAAGACTGTTGTCCGCGCATCTTCTCGTGCACGGTTGTCGGCGTCTGGCCCCCCACACATACCAACGGGAGTCCCCACATGTCCGAAACGGTGCCGCTGCATCTCGCGGGCAACAACGCGCCGGTCACCGACGAGGTGTCCCTGGAGCCGTCCAAGGTCGTCGGCGAGATCCCGGCCGAGCTGAGCGGGCAGTTCTTCCGCAACGGGCCCAACCCGCGTACCGGCTGGTCGCCGCACTCGTTCGCGGGCGACGGCATGATCCACACCATCGCGCTGGACGGCGGCAGGGCGCGCTGGTACCGCAACCGGTACGTACGCACGCCCCTGTACGAGCACCCCGGCGAGTCCCGCTTCGCCCTCGCCTTCGACCAGGAGACCAGGCGGATCGACTACCGGGTCACCACGGCCAACACCCACCTGATCGCACACGCGGGCCGGCTCTTCGCCCTGGAGGAGGGCGGTTTCCCGTACGAGGTGACGCCGGACCTCGCCACGGTCGGGGCGTACACGTTCGACGGAGCCCTGCGCACCCCGATGACCGCGCACCCGAAGACCTGCCCGAGCACGGGCGAGCTGCTGTTCTTCGGCTACCAGCTGCGCCCGCCGTACCTGACCTACTACCGCGCCTCGCCCACCGGCGAGGTGGTGCAGACACGGACCGTGGACGTGCCGCGGGCGACGATGATGCACGACTTCGCCATCACCCGCCACCACGTGATCTTCATGGACCTTCCGGTCGTCTTCGACGCCGCCCAGGCCGCGGCGGGCGGGCCGCCGTGGCGCTGGGACGACGCGCACCGCGCCCGGTTCGGCGTGCTGGCGCGCACGGCCGGCGACGACGCGTCCGTACGCTGGTTCGACGTCGAACCGTGCTACGTGTGGCACACCATGAACGCGTACGAGGACCCGGCGGGCGACACGATCACCGTCACCGGCACCCGCGTCCCCACGCTCTGGCGCGCCGGCGCCGAGGACCTGGAGGGCGGGCTCCCGATCGCATACCGCTGGACGCTGCACCTGCGCTCGGGCGCAGTCACCGAGGAACCGCTCGACGACGCCCCCAGCGAATACCCCCGCGTGGCCGACTCGACCCTCGGGCTCCCGCACCGCTACGGCTACACGACGAGCTTCTCCCTGGACGCCGAGCCGGAGCGTTCTGAGATCTACGCCTACAACCTCACCGGCGGCGCCGAACGGGCGGTGCACCGCTTCCCACCAGGCCACACCTGCGGCGAGGCCGTCTTCGTACCCCGGGCCGGGACCGGCGAGAACGCGGGCTACCTGATGACGTTCGCCCACGACCGCGGCACCGGCACGAGCTACCTGGCCATCCTGGACGCCACCGACCTCGCCGCACCGCCGCTCGCCGAAGTACACGTCCCGGTACGCATCCCGGCCGGCTTCCACGGCAACTGGCTCCCGACCTGAGCGCCAGGGGGTTAGCCGAAGCGCGAAGCCGCATAACCGGGCAAGCCATCGCGAACGCGAAGCGACGTATCATTCGCCCGTGAAACTGCGGTTCAAGACGCGTGAGTCGGACTCGGCGTGGGTCGACACCGTGTGGACATGCACGAGCGAGCAGGTCACGACAATGACGTCCGTCGCAGGGGTGCGCTGGGGCCTGGTGTTCTGGGAACAGGCCGGCCAGGCGTACACGACCATCACCGGTCCCGAGACCCGGACCGGCACGGCGCCGGTGCCGGAGGGCGCGACCTTCACCGGCATCGACTTCGCCGTGGGCACCTCGTTACGGGCCATGCCCATGTCGGCGCTGGTCGACGGGGGCATCGTGCTGCCCGACACCACGCGCCGCACGTTCCGCCTGGACGGCGCGCGGTGGGAGACGCCCGGCCCTGACGACGCCGAAGCCCTGGTCGAACGCCTCGTCCGGGCCGGGATCGTGGTCCGTGACCCGCTCTGCGTCGAGGCACTGCGGGGTCACCGCCCATCCGTCTCGGAGCGCACGGTCGAACGCCGGTTCCGCGCCGCGACCGGACTGACGCGGGGCGCGGTCCGGCAGATCGAGCGGGCCCGCACGGCGGCGCGACTCCTGGCCGCCGGCGATCCGGCCGCCGATGTCGTCGGCAAACTCGGCTACTGCGACGAGCCGCACCTGGCCCGGGCCTTACGCTCCTACGTCGGACGCACCGTCAGGCAACTGCGCGAGGGCGCCGGCGGCGCGATCGGCCTCGACCTGGATCAGCGCCTGACGTCGTAGACCAGCTTCAGGATCCCGTTCGAGTAGCTCTCCGACTCCCGCAGGGTCAGCATGTGCTTGTCCCGGTCGGCCCGGCCGAACAGGCTCTTCCCGGCGCCGAGCAGCACGGGAAAGACCAGCAGGTTGTACTGGTCGATCAGCCCCGCGTCCGACAGCCGCCGGGCCAGCTCCGCGCTCCCGTGGATGTAGACGGCACCGCCCTCACTTTCCTTGAGCGCCGCGACGTCCTCGGTCGAGCGCAGGATCGTGGTCGGCCCCCATCCGTCGACGATGGCGTCGTCGGACAGCGTGGTCGACACCACGTACTTGGGCAGCTCCTTGTAGTCGGCGTGGTCCTCCGAGCCAGGCCAGAGCGGCGCGAACGACTCGTAACTGCGACGGCCGAACATCAGCGCCGTCGTGTCGGCGAGCTCCTCACCCTTCAACGACCAGGCTTCGGGGACGAACTCGAGGTCCTTGAACACCCACCCGCCGCTGCGGTGTTCTTCCCCCGGCCCGCCGCCAGGCGAGTCCACGATGCCGTCGAGCGACATGAAACCGGTGTAGACCAATTTACGCACTGTGCCGTCTCCTCGTGCTCGGGCGAGTTGCCGGGCTCACGCTAGAGCACGGCCGCGGTGGCTGTCTTGAACGGAAACGACAGCGGGTCTGAAACGCGTACCCGAACACCGGTCAGCCGAGGGTGCAGGTGGCGCCCTCGCCGGGAGTCTTGAGGTCGACGATGTGGCTGCACATGACGTGATCTCAAGTGGACCGGGCGACGTGCCGATGACCATCGTCGGCTCCCAACGGTACGACCGCGTGGGTGTTCCACCGATACACCCACTCCGGTTCAAGAACCCGGTTCTGGACGATCAACGTGACACGATCGACGTTCACCCGAACCGGCTCCACATCGACGCCACCCAGCGCCTCCACGTAGGACTCAGCCGGCCCTGACGTATTGATGTAGGTCAGGCTCACATGCGGATGCAGCCCTCCAGCCTGCTCGGCCGCCATCGGAGCTTCGCCTGCCACCTCGGCGATGCCGTTCCTGATCTCACGCCAGATCTCGCGCAGCGGCTCCGCCGGGGTGACTTCCCACGCGACACTCTCGCTTCTGACAGCCGGCCGGTCGAAGGTGAGTTCCACCGGCGCGAGCCTGCGCAGCCGTACGGCCACAGCCTGGGTGACCTGCTCAAGCCTCTCCTCGGAGACCTCGTCCACCCACCCGACGCTCTGCACGGTGAGGTGCAGCCACTGGACCGGCACCGGGTCGTGTCCGCTGACCACCGCCAGCGCCCGCTGGTACCGCTCGGCGAGGCGATGCAGTCGCGGCGCGCCCTCGAAGGTCAGGTGCCAGGTGTAGACCAGCCGCCCCGGCCACCACCCTTCCCGCGGCCACCAGTGGGAGCGAACCTCGTCCATGTCGCGTCCGGTCATCCGGCTCACCTCGAATCTGGAGAGCGACGTTCGCCTCAAGCTTGCCGTCACCAAGAGCTTGGCCGCCGACGATTGACGCCAGGACCCGGACAGGCTGACCACCCGAAAGTATGATCTCTCGCGCTGCGGACCCTGCTTTCGGCCGGTGCCGTCCCGCCGGGCGGGCTTGCAGGATGAGGCCTCATGCCACGCGAAGAACTCCCCTACAGGTCGCCTCCCCAGGGGCAAACCGGCCATCCCCGCCACCGTCTCCCGCACGACGGACCCACCGACTCCCCCCAGCCACCTCATTCCGCCACGCGCGCGTCCGGCCACCCCGAGCCCACCACGCGCGCATCCGACCAGCCCCAACCCACTGCATCCGCATCCGCATCCGGCCAGCCTCACCCCGCTGCGCCCGCGTCCGACCAGCCCGACAGCGGCGCACACTCCTCGGGCCGGCCACGAATCATCGCACTCGACGTACTACGCGGCTTCGCACTGTGCGAGATCCTGCTCGCCAACATCCAACTCATGGCCACCGGCACCTCCGCCGTCGTCGTGCAGCCCATGGGCGACTGGGACCCCTGGCTCGGACTGCCGATCTTCTCCCTGCTGTTCGGCATCGGATTCGCGCTGCTGCTGGACTCCTCCGCGCGCCGCGTCCCCCGCCCCCGGCTGGTCCTGTTACGCCGACTCGGAACGCTGCTCGCGATCGGCCTCGTGCACATGCTGCTGTGGCCGGGCGAGATCCTGACCGACTACGCCGTCGTCGGCATGGTGATCCTGCTGCCCTCGACCTGGCTGCCGCGCTGGGCCATGGCCGGCCTCGCCGCCGCACTCATCCCGGCGGCGCTGATCTTCGGCGGCGGCGGGCCCCTGCTGATCGCCGGGCTGTTTTTGCTGGGCTCGGCACTGGTCCGCTACGGCGTGATCGAGCGGCTCGACCGGTCCACCCGAGGCCCGCTCCTGCTGGGCCTGCTCTTCACGGCGGGCCTGGCCTGCGCCCTGTGGGCACCGGCAAGCATGCGGGCCGTGGGCGCCACGACATACCTGTCTTCCCTGTCCAGCCTGGCCGACCTACTGCTCGTCGGTGTGTACGTGTGCGGCCTGCTAGTCCTGCTCAGAACACCGCTACGACCAGCACTACGATTCCTCTTCGCACCACTGGGCCAGATGGCGCTGACCAATTACCTGACCGCCACACTCCTCGTCCTTGCGGCCGACCACATCCTCGGCCTCCCGATCGGACAGTCCTTGACGACGGCGTACTGGACCGCAGGAGCCATCCTCACAACCCAGTGGCTGTTCTGCACCCTCTGGCTGCGCCACTACCGCCAGGGCCCCATCGAATGGCTCTGGCGCTGGGCCACCTGGACCCACCGCCCACCCCTCAGCCGCCCCAGAACGTCATGAACGCTGACGTCTCGACAACTCCCGGCAACCCGCCCGACCCGCTACACCCAGACATCCAGGAACGTTGCCAGCAACGGCATCAAACGCCATGCCGATGGTCCCGCTCATCGCTCAACCGGGCCGCTGAACCACAGGCACAAACCCACCCCGGGCCCTCTCCAGCGGCCAACTCCACCCAGTCACCCACCGGCCCATGCGAATCGACAACCAGCACAACCGCACCGCCGACACGCTCCACGGCCTCCAGCCATGCGACGCGCTCTCCGACCTCCTCGGGCCGGACAGCGCCGCCGACAAGAATCCCGGAATCACCCGGCCCATCGACCACCGAGGCAGTCATACCGGCAAGAAACTCCCAGCCCTCACAGAGCACCGGCCTGCCCCCATCAAGCCGGAAAACAGGCAGCCGCTCAATCGGCTCAGACGAGACGACAACCAGCACCGGCACGGCACCATCGAGATAACCAGTATCCGCGCGAGGAACATAGACCGGCACCCGGCGAGTATCCCACCACCCTGCCTGCAGCCGGATCCGTTGCGATCACGGCACCGCTGGGTGCGCGTCATTCGCGCTCATGTCGTGCTGAACGTGGCGCGTGCCGACTGGGTAGAGGTAACTGAACGGCTCTCGCGACTGGCCACCACACCCCGCGCCGATGCGGAGTCGGTGCTGGAGACCACGACTGAACGCTTCAGCTGCCGCTGAGAGCAGACGACCTGGCTGACCTGGAGACACAGCTCTGGGTAGAACTGCCCGACGGGTACCCGAGCGGGGGGCGCGGCAGGCCAAGACGCATCAGAGCCGTTGGACCGTCCACTAGCGTGGACATAAGCCAAACGTTATACTGCCTGCATGGCCCGGGAGATCGTACTGCTTTAACCCGTCGAATCGTGGTTCCTCAAGCTCTGCGAGAGCGACCCCGCCTCCGCTGCTCTCATCGAGAGTGCCATTGACCGCCTTGCAGAGGTCGGCCCCGCTCTCGGGCGTCTACTGGTTGACACCCTGATCGACGGCGACATAAGCAACCTCAAGGAGCTACGCCCGGGCTCACGAAAGCGGACCGAAGTTAGAATCGTGTTCGTTTTTGATCCAGACAGGGAAGCTATCTTTCTCGCAGCCGGCGACAAAGCTGGAAGGTGGTCGCGCTGGTACGAGGAAGCGATCCCACTGGCCAAAGCACGCTACGCCGACTACCGCGCCGCGAAGTCGGCCGAAACAAAGAGGGAGGACAAGCGATGAGCCCAGGACGCAATTGGCGTGAGGTCAAGGCGGAAGCGCACCGGTTGTACCCCGAACTGACCGACCCGCAGCGGCGGGCCGACGCCAAGGCCCATCTGGATGCCTATGTCGCCGGCCACCACCTGAAAGAACTGCGCAAGTCCGTCGGCAAGACACAGTCCGAGGTAGCTGCTGCGCTCGGGATCTCTCAAGCACGCGTCTCTCAGATCGAGAACGGCGATCTGGACTCGATGGAAATCGAGACCATCCGCGCTTATGCAGCCGCTCTCGGCGGCCACGTCGATGTGACGATCAGCGTTGGGCCTCACTCGGTACGCGTCGCTTGATCAGGCGCGACGAGCAGTGGTTGCCGCTGATGCCATTCGGCGTTAACGCCCGGAACGCCCTGGAAGTCTTGGCTAGTAAGCCTATGTCCTGACAAATCATGAAGCCCCTGACGGCGATTCGCCTGTTCAGGGGCTTCATGCTGCAGCGCCGACAAGGGGCATCGAGCCCTTGACCTCTGCTTAGGAGGGCGCCAAAAACAATCTGCAAGAGCCGTTCAGACCCGTTCGCCGCGCTGATCGCCAGGCTTCCGCCAGTCAGGACAGTTCACCTCAGTTCACGATTGTCCGTCCAGGTGGCTCCCAAGGTGGCTCCCCGAAGGGCCGGTGGATCTGGTGCTTGCCAATCGGCTTGATCACCTGGGAAACGCGCCTGACCTCGACAAGAACCCGCTCCAGGTCCCAGCGACACAGCAGCCCGGTTGACCGGTGCGCCTGGTCACGTCCAAGCTGCGGAAACTGGCCGAACGAGCAGGCGCGTAAGGAATCAGGCGCACCTACTCGCCCTTCGGAATGGGGACACGAAGTGGCGCCAGCGGGTTTTAGCTGGGGGTTTGGGGGGCCGCGCCCCCCAATGTCACAGCCCGAGCCCCATCGCGCGAAGCGCCCCATGAAGGACCGCGCATTGGAACTGGGGGCTTGGGGGGCGTACCCCCCAAATGGAACAGCCTGAGTTGCCTTGCGCGTAGGCCGTGTTTCAGAAGTGAGTTGCGTGGCGGTTGCGCGGTGACGTAGATCGACAAAAGAGGAGGTCTCCGGTAGATGAGTCAACGACCAAGAAGACCATCTGCACGGAGACCTCGTGGACACCTTACCGGTGGCGGGGCGGGCTGATCTGACCGATGCGCAGTGGGCGGTGCTGGAGCCGCTGTTGCCCGTCGGCCGGAAGCCAGGGCGCCCGCCGATCTGGACGAAACGGCAGCTCATCGACGGTATCCGGTGGCGGGTGCGGGTGGGTGCGCCGTGGCGGGACGTGCCGGAGCGGTACGGATGCTGGCAGACGATCTACGGGTTGTTCCGGCGCTGGCAGCGTGCCGGCATCTGGCAGCAGATCCTGACCGTCTTGCAAGCCCAGGCGGACGCGGCCGGGCTGATCACGTGGGATGTGAGTGTCGACTCCACCGTCTGCCGGGCCCATCAGCACGCCGCAGGGGCGCGGAAAAGGGGGATCTGCAGGTCGAGTCGCCGGGCGGGGTGCGGGAGGAGCCGGCCGATCACGGGCTGGGGCGTTCATGTGGCGGCTTGAGCACTAAGCTGCATCTGGCGACCGAGCAGGGCCGCCGAGCGCTGTCGATCGTGCTGACGGCCGGGCAGCGTGGTGACAGTCCTCAGTTCAGGGCGGTCTTGGAGGGTATCCGGGTGCCGCGCCTGGGCGGGGGCCGGCCCCGGACTCGGCCGGACCGGGTGCTGGCCGATAAGGCCTACAGCTCGCACGGAAACCGCCGTTACCTGCGCAGGCGCGGCATCAAGGCCACCATTCCGATCAAGCTGGACCAAGCCGCCGCCCGGCGCAGGAAGGGCTCCCAGGGCGGCCGGCCACCGGCGTTCGACCCCGAGTCGTACAAGCTGCGCCACGCGGTGGAATGTGGCATCAACCGGCTCAAGGGCTACCGAGCGGTGGCCACCCGTTTCGACAAGCTGGCCGTGCGCTACGAAGCGACCATCCACATCGCCGTGATCGACACCTGGCTATGAGTCCACTACTTCTGAAACACGGCCTAGCGCTCCCCTGGCGATGACCATGCGTTTGCGATCGAAAGCCAGGAAGCCCCTGAGGGCGTATCGCCTGTTCAGGGGCTTCCTGGTGCAGAGCCGACGAGGGGAATCGAACCCCTGACCTTCTGTTTACAAGACAGATGCTCTGCCGATTGAGCTACGTCGGCACGGCCTACCAGTGTAGACGCTAGAGGCGCCTGTGACGAGCGACCTCGTACAGCGCCACCCCAGCCGCCACCCCCGCGTTCAGGGATTCCGTGGCGGCGTGGATCGGGATGCGGGTCACCACGTCGCAGTGTTCGCGGACCAGGCGGGACAGGCCCTTGCCTTCTGAGCCCACGACGACCACCAGGGGCTCGGTCAGGAGGTCGACGTCGCCGATGTCGGTCTGGCCGGCGCCGTCGAGGCCGATGACGAAGAGGCCGGCTTCGCGGTATTCGCGCAGGGCCGTGGTGAGGTTGGCGGCGCGGGCGACGCGGAGGTTGGCCAGGGTGCCGGCGGAGGTCTTCCAGGCGCCGCCCGTGACGCCGGCCGAGCGGCGGGACGGGATGAGCAGGCCGTGGGCGCCGAAGGCGGTGGCGGAGCGGGCGATGGCGCCCAGGTTGCGTGGGTCGGTGACCGAGTCGAGGGCGATGATGAGGGGCGCCTCGCCGGCGTCGTGGGCGAGCTCCACCAGCTCCGACGGGTGCGCGTAGTCGTAGGCGGGGATCTGCAGGGCCACGCCCTGGTGGACGGCGCCCTCGGTCAGGCGGTCGAGCTTGTCGCGGGTGACTTCGAGCAGGGCGACGCCGCGTTCGGCCGCGATCTTGATGGAGTCGCGTACGCGATCGTCGTTGTCGATGCGCTGCGCGACGTAGAGGGCGTTGCACGGCACCCCCGCCTGCAGCGCCTCCAGCACCGGGTTGCGGCCGCCGATGTATTCGGGGGCGTCTTCCGAGCGGCGCTGCCTGGCGGGTGCGGGGCGGCGCGCACCGCCGCCGCCGCGTTCTTCGCGGGCGATGCGCTCGTCGCGGGCCTTGTCCTTGTACCAGTGACGCATCTCGGCAGGCGGAGTCGCGCCGCGGCCCTCAAGCGACCGGCGCTTCTGCCCACCGGTGCCCTTGGCCGGGCCCTTCTTCTTCGCGGGCCTGCCCGACGATCTACCCCCAGCTGCCATGCAATAAGGGTACTCGGGTCGCCGCCCCACTCAGCCCGTCAGCGGCTGAGCTCCCAGCGGGCGCCGTGGGGGGTGTCCTCGACGGTGATGCCCGCGGCCGACAGCTGGTCTCTGATCGCGTCGGCGGCGGCGTAGTCCTTGCGCTCCCTGGCCGCCTTGCGCTGCTCCAGGGCCACCGCGACCAGCGCGTCCACCACCGGCGTCAGGTCGGTGCCGGCGGTGCGCCACTGCGGCGAGCGCGGGTCGAGGCCGAGGACGTCGAGCATGTTCTGGGTCTCGGCCAGCAGCCGGGCCACGGCCTCCTTGTCGCCCCGCGCCAGCGCCACGTTGCCCTCGCGCACCACCTCGTGCACGACGGCGAGCGCCTGGGGCGTGCCCAGGTCGTCGTCGAGCGCGTCGGCGAACGCCTGCGGCAGCGGCGCGTCGGCGTCGACGTCGTGGATGACCTCGGCGGCGCGCGTCACGAAGCCCTCGATCCGCTGGTACGCGGCCGCGGCCTCCTGCAGCGCCTCCTCCGAGTAGTCGATCGAGGATCGGTAGTGCGGCGCCGCCAGGTAGTAGCGCAGCTCGACCGGTCGTACCTTCTGCACCATCTCGGGGATCAGCAGCGAGTTGCCGAGCGACTTGCTCATCTTCTCGGCGCCGATCTTCAGCATGCCGTTGTGCATCCAGTAGTGCGAGAAGCCGTCGCCGGCCGCCTGGGACTGGGCGATCTCGTTCTCGTGGTGCGGGAAGATCAGGTCGATCCCGCCGCCGTGGATGTCGAACGTCGGGCCGAGGTATTTCGTCGCCATCGCCGAGCATTCGAGGTGCCAGCCGGGACGCCCGGGGCCCCACGGGGTCGGCCAGGTCGGCTCGCCCGGCTTCTCGCCCTTCCACAGGGCGAAGTCGCGCGGGTCGCGCTTGCACGACTCGTCGTCGGTGTCGGCCGCGGCCCGCATGTTCTCCGGCTTCTGGTTGGACAGGGAGCCGTAGCGGTCGGCGTAGGAGCGTACGTCGAAGTAGACGTCGCCACCCGAGGCGTAGGCGTGGCCGCGCTCGATCAGACGCTCCATCAGCGTGATCATCTCGGGCACGTGGCCGGTGGCGCGCGGCTCGACGGTCGGCGGCAGGCAGCCCAGCGTCTCGTACGCCCACGTGAAGGCCCGCTGGTTGCGCTCGGCCACGACGAACCAGGGCACGCCCTCCGCGGCCGCCACTCTGATGATCTTGTCGTCGATGTCGGTGACGTTGCGGCAGAACGTCACCTCGTAGCCGGAACGCGCCATCCAGCGGCGTAGCACGTCGAAATTGACGCCTGACCGGATATGTCCGATATGCGGAGGAGCCTGCACGGTCGCCCCACACAGGTAAATCGACGCCCGGCCGGCTTCGACCGGAACGAATTCACGGATGGCACGTGTGCTGGTGTCGTAGATGTGCAGGCTCACGAACGCAAGGCTAACGCCTCAGAGCCGTCATCACGCCGATAAATCAGCCTCGCAAGTAGACCCTGTCCGGCGAGATCCGTATGATGAGCCGCTCCGTGCCCGGCTTGTCCTCCCATGAGCGACCTCGGTACTTCTGCGACAGCTCCTCGATGAGCGCCCCCTCGGGGTCGGGCGTCACCGTCACCCGGCCGCGCACCTCCACGTAGCGGAGCGGATCGTCCGGATCGATCACCAGCAGACTCACCCGCGGGTCGCGCTCGAAGTTCCGCGGCTTCCTGCGCCCCTTCACGGTCGAGAACAGCACGTCGTCCCCGTCCGTACGCACCCACACGACGGACGACTGCGGCCCGCCGTCGGGGTTGAGACTCGTCACCGTCGCGTAATTCGGCGCGTCCAGGAGTTTGCGGACATCGGCTGACAGTGCGGCCATGTGGTGCTCCCTTGACTACTGGATCGATCGGTCGATTGGCTCGATTGGTTGGCCGGCGGTCGATCGGTCCGTCCGTCCATCCGTCTTGGAATCTCATCGACGATACTCAGGGCTGCGCGGATGCCGTCCTCCGGTATCCCGGCCGCGTCCTCTGTCCGCCGTCTTACGGCTGGGTGGCTCCCGGGGCCGGGCACGGGGCCGTCGCTGCGGGAGGCCGCACGGAACGCGCCTCGCGGACGTGACCGGGCCACCCCCGCGACGGCTCCGGATGGACGCGGCACGCCCCGCCGAGGGCCGCGGAAAGCCGGAATCCCCGTGCACGGCCGAGGAATCGCCCGCCGCCAAGAGCGGGAAGGGAAGTCAATCTTCTGTAGGCTCGAACCGACATGGACGTGACTCCCCCCTCTGTGCTCCGCCGACTCGGCCTCGCTCTGGCCGGTCTCGCGGTCGCCGCCCTCGCCGGGGCCGCGTGCGCGCTGTCCTTCGATGATCTGCGCGGGCTGGCCCTCACCGGCGAGGCCCGGCAGGACCTCGCCTTCCTCTATCCGGCCGCCTTCGACGCGCTGCTCCTGGTGGCGCTCATCGGCGTGCTGCTGCTGCGCCCGGCCAGGATGCTGGTACGCGTGCAGGCGGCGTTCGTGCTGGTGCTGCTCATCGTGGCGGCCGCGGCGGTGAACGTGGCCTCGGCGGTGCGGTTCGAGTTCGGCGCGCGGGAGGCGGCCATCGGCGTGGCCCTGGCGCCGTGGGTGATGCTGGCCCTGGCGCTGTGGCTGTGGTTATTGCTGATCAAGCACGTGCAGGGCCGTCGCGGGCTGACCGCGGAGCACGACGCCGAACGTACGGCGGAGCAGGACCTCGTGCCCTTCAACCGGCCGCATCCCCAGGCCGATACGCCGCCCTCGCTCGCGACGGCGTCGGCCGCGCCCGTCCTTGAGCCCACCCCGGTGGTCGGCCCCACCGCCGCTCCCGAGACGCCGCCGGTGTCGGCACGGGTGAGCGAGTGGCCCGTACCGGAGGAGGAGTCGCCTCAGCCGGCCACCGGCGCTCCCGCCGTGCCCGCGCCCCGCCCCGCCCCTGAGCCCGGCCCCGCGCACGAGGCCCCTCCCGCCCCACGGCCGGCCCCTGCCGACGACTCCGCCGACGAGCCGCGGCCCGCTCAGACCCATGAGGCCGCCGACGAGCCGCCACCTGCTCGGGTGTACGACGAGACCCCGGTGGACGAGACCGTCGACGACCCGCACCCGACCCAGGTGTACGAGGCCGTCGACCTGCCCCGGCCTGAACAGGCGTACGAGGCCGCTGACGAGCCCCAGCCGGAGCCCGCCCCCGAGCCAGAACCCGAGCCCGAGCCCGAGCCGGTGACGCGGCCCGTGCGCTGGGGTGACCGGGTCAAGCCGGCCGACGTCCTCGTCCACCCTCGCCCCAGCGCGGACGACAAGGACGCCGACACCCAGCCGCACCCCATCGTCGCCGACGACACGCCCGACCCGGAGCACGGCCCTGAGGCGGCCGACGTGGAGGAGCGCAGGCAGGTCGCGAGCAGGACAGAGGACACCGGCGAGACGGAGGACACCGCGCCCCATCCGGTGATCCACGACGACACCCCGGCCCCGGCCGAGCGCCTCCGCAGCACCCCGCGCCCGCCCGAGGACTGAACGCGAGGAGACGGGCCGCCAGAAAGGCGGACGGGATCGTCGAGGGCCCGAGCGGTCAACGCGGGGGACCGAGCCGCCAGAGGCCCGCGCAGCCGGCGCCCAGGGCTGTCAGAGGCCCGCACAGGTCGACGTCCGGGGCTGTCGGAGGCCCGGGGAGTCAACGCGGAGGAAACAGCCCGTAGGACAGCATGAGGGGACCCGCCCGGGATCGCATCCCGGGCGGGTCCATGTATCCCGCCTCGCCGGCGCGTCCGGCGCTCCATCGCGTCAGGACGCCGCGTCGGACGTAACGTCAGACGCTTCGGCCGCGCCGCAGGCCCGCGACCAGGCCGACGCCGACGATGGCGAGCACCACCTGCATCACCAGTTCGATCCAGTCGATGCCGGGGGTCGTCTCCACACCGAGTACCTGCGCGAGCAGCGTCCCCAGCAGCGCGGCCACGATGCCGACGACGATGGTGAGGATCCACCCGATGGCCTGCCTGCCGGGCAGCAGCAGACGACCGATTGCGCCAATCACGGCGCCGATCACGATGGCGCCAAGGATGGATTCGATGGTCATGACATGAAACCTCCCCGTGAGAGTGCCGTTCACTCTCACGGGGATGGGCTACCCGATCTACGGCGATTATGCGCCGATTTTACGAATCTGAAGGTCAGGTCGTTGTTCGGCCGCCGCGGCCGCCGCGCCCCATGCCCATCCGGGTCACGAGGAGCACGCCGATGACGGCCAGGACGAGCTGGAGGATGTGTTCGATCCAGTCGATCCCTCGCGTGTCGGCCCAGCCGAACGCCTGGGCGATCAGGGTGCCGATCAGGGCCGCCACGATGCCGACGATCAGGGTCAGGCCGATGGACATGTTCTGCCGGCCGGGCACCAGCAGCCGGGCCAGCGCACCGACGATGGCGCCGATGACTACCGCGGATACGATCGCGCCGATCATGTGTAGCTCCCCCCGAGACGTTCACATGTCTTGGGACACATACCCTCTGATCAGGCAAACTACGCATAGACGGGAAGCCAGCCCCGTACCGCGCCAGAGAAATGGATGGGAAGGCGGCGGCCCGTACCGCGCCAGTGACGAACCGCCGCCTCCGCATGCAGCGGGTCGGCCGGCGACCCGCCGGGACACCCTCACGTATCCCTATGTGAAGACGCCCGGCGTTCAGGAAAGGTTGACCACGAGAGCCGTCGCGATGGCCGCGATGCCCTCACCGCGGCCGGTCAGGCCCAGACCGTCGGTCGTGGTGGCGGAGACGCTCACCGGCGCCCCCAGGGCCGTACTGAGGGCCTTCTCGGCCTCCTCGCGGCGTGGCGCCAGCTTGGGCCGGTTGCCGATCACCTGGATCGCCACGTTGCCGATCTCGTAGCCGGCCGCCCGCACCTGGCGCGCGGTCTCCTCCAGCAGGGCCGCGCCCGTGGCGCCGGCCCAGCGCGGGTCGGCGGTGCCGAACAGCCGCCCGAGGTCGCCCAGGCCGGCCGCCGACAGCAGCGCGTCGCACGCCGCGTGAGCGGCGGCGTCGCCGTCGGAGTGTCCTTCGAGGCCGACCTGGTCCGGCCAGGTCAAACCCGCGAGGTTGAGCTCGCGTCCTGAGTCATCCGATGCGAACGGGTGGACGTCGACTCCGACGCCCACCCGTGGAAGATGTGTGTTCAGGAGTTGAGGACCTCGTCGAGCAGGGCCTCAGCCTTGTCCTCATTGGTCTTCTCGGCAAGAGCCAGCTCACTGACGAGAATCTGGCGAGCCTTGGCGAGCATGCGCTTCTCACCCGCCGACAGGCCACGCTCACGATCCCGGCGCCACAGGTCCCGAACCACCTCGGCGACCTTGTTCACATCGCCGGAGGCGAGCTTCTCCAGATTGGCCTTGTAACGACGAGACCAGTTGGTCGGCTCTTCCGTGTGCGGCATGCGAAGGACGTCGAAAACCCGCTCAAGGCCTTCCTGGCCGACAACATCGCGCACACCGACGAGTTCCGCGTTTTCAGCTGGCACCTGGACGGTAAGGTCGCCCTTGTCGACCTTGAGCACCAGGTAGGTCTTTTCCTCACCCTTGATGGATCGCTTCGTGATTGCTTCGATCCGAGCAGCCCCATGGTGGGGGTAGACGACAGTGTCGCCGACCTGGAAAGTCATGTGACAAGTACCCCTTCCGCTGTACTCCAGGGTACCACGCATCCACAGCCTCCCGGAACAGTGAAATCCTCATAACTGCAGGTCAACGCCGCATATTGGGGCTTGACAAGCGCTCAACTGTATGAATCGCATTTCTGGACATAGCGAATGACCTGCGGGGGTGCGGATATGACCTTGCATTGGGGTGGATATGGTGGGCGCTGCCCATCACGCACGCGCGACACCTGCGCAAGACCAAGGAGAACCCGCCCGTGACCAGCCGTCGCTGGATTGTCGTAGCCGCCGCGTTCTTGGCCGCCCCCGTGCTGGCGGGCTGCGGGGCAGGATTCGACGCCACCACCAACAAGCCGTACGCGCCGAACGAGGCGCAAGCGTTGATCGATAACGGTCAGTACGGCAACAAGAGCGGCATTCACATCCCGCAGGCGTTCATCCTCGGCCCCGACTCAGGGGCGCAGCTCCCCTGGCGCGGCTCGGCCCCGATCTACCTGAACATCCTCAACACGGCCGGCACCGCCGACACGCTGCAGGCCGTCTCCGCCGGGAACATGGGCACGGTCAAGGTCACCGCCCCGATCCAGCTCCCGTCCAACCAGCTCGTCAACACCGGCAAGCCCACCCCTCAGCTCATGCTGGAGGCGATCCCCAAGAGCCTCAGGGGCGGCGAGAGCATCAAGCTGGACCTCCAGTTCGCCCAGGCTGGTGTCGTGTCCATGAACGTGCCTGTGGTCACGCGCAGCCGTGAGTTCGCGGAGTATCCCCCGGCTCCCGGCGCCACCCCGGCGCCCACGCCCACTCCGTCGGCCTCCGCCCCCGCGGAGGAGGCCCACTGACAGCGGCGGTGAAGGGCCCCGCGGCCGGGGCCCTTCACTCCTCCGTCGCGTCGAACTTGTAGCCCAGGCCGCGCACGGTCAGGATGCAGCGCGGGTTGGACGGATCCGACTCGATCTTGGCGCGCAGCCGCTTGACGTGGACGTCGAGCGTCTTGGTGTCGCCCACGTAGTCGGCGCCCCAGACGCGGTCGATGAGCTGGCCCCTGGTGAGCACCCGCCCGGCGTTGCGCAGCAGCACCTCGAGCAGCTCGAACTCCTTCAGCGGCAGCTGCACCGGCTCGCCGCGCACGGCGACGACGTGGCGGTCGACGTCCATCCGCACCGGGCCGACGGCCAGCACGGCCGTCTCCAGCTCCTCGACGACGTCGCCCTGGCGGCGCAGGACCGCGCGGATGCGGGCGACCAGCTCGCGCGAGGAGAACGGCTTGGTGACGTAGTCGTCGGCGCCCAGTTCGAGGCCCACGACCTTGTCGATCTCGCTGTCCTTGGCGGTCAGCATGATGACCGGCACCTTGGAGCGCTGCCGCAGCGAGCGGCACACCTCCGTGCCGGGCAATCCGGGCAGCATCAGGTCGAGCAGCACCAGATCGGCGCCGTTGCGGTCGAACGTGTCGAGCGCCTCGGGCCCGGTCGCCGCGACCGACACCTCGAAGCCCTCCTTGCGCAGCATGTAGGACAGGGCGTCGGAGAAGGACTCCTCGTCCTCGACGACGAGAACACGGGTCATGGGGCTGCCTCCAGGGGAATCGAGGGTGGTACTGCCACCGCCGTCCCGCCGAAGGCGGGCAGGCGGAGCGTGAAGGTGGAGCCGGACCCTTCCTTGCTCCATACGGACACCTCGCCCGCGTGCGCGGCGGCGACGTGTTTGACGATGGCCAGGCCGAGCCCGGTGCCGCCGGTGGCGCGCGAGCGGGCCGCGTCGACGCGGAAGAAGCGCTCGAAGATGCGTTCCAGCGCCTCCTCGGGGATGCCGATCCCCTGGTCGCTGACGCTGATCTCGACGGAGTCGCCCGCGGGACGCACGCTGACGACGACCCTCGTGTGCTCGGGGCTGTAGGCGACGGCGTTGTCGATCAGATTGCGCAGGGCGGTGACGAGCAGCTCGACGTCGCCCCAGATGCGCAGGCCCTCGATGCCGCCGGTGACGAGAGTGATGTCCTTGGCGGAGGCCCTGGTGTTGCAGTGATCTATGGCGTCGGACACGGCCTCGTCGATCGCGACCTGGCCGGGGGTGGGGATCGGCTCGGCGCCCTGGATCCGGCTGAGCGTGATCAGGTCCTGGATCAGGTAGTTGAGCCGGGCCGCCTCCAGCTGCATGCGCCCGGCGAAGCGGCTGACCGCCTCGGGGTCGTCGGCGGCGTCCTGGATGGTCTCGGCCAGCAGGCTCATGGCGCCCACCGGGGTCTTCAGCTCGTGGCTGACGTTGGCGACGAAGTCGCGGCGCACGGCCTCGACCCGGCGCCGCTCGGTCTGGTCCTCGGCCAGCACCAGCACCTGGCCGTAGGAGCCGAGGGGTGCGACGCGGACGGCGAAGTTCGTGGTCTCCTGGCCGAACTTGTGGCCGGCGACGTCGATCTCGCTCTCGCGGATCTCGCCGTCGCGGCGTACCTGTCTCGCCAGCGCGAGCAGCTCAGCGGCCATCAGCCGGTCGCCCTTGACCAGCCCGAACGCCCGCGCCGCCGAGCTGGCGCGCAGGACGCGGTCGTGGGCGTCGAGGACCACGGCGGACGAGGGCAGCACGGCCAGCACGGACGCGATGCCCTGCGGCAGCGCGGCGCCGTTCCCGGCTCCGTCCGCGGCGGCGGTGCGGCTGGGGGCCTCGATCTGATTGCGGTAGAACAGGACCGCCAGGGCGCCCACCACGAACCCGGCCAGGGCCGCGAAGCTCATGGCCATCTCACTCATGCCTCCGATGGTAGGTGGCGTTTTCGCAGGGACAGACCCTCTCATCAGGGGATGAACATCCCTTTCCTGGAAAGTTCATCTGGCTGTTGGGGTTCGTTCATCGACCGGGTCGTACGGTGACGGCATGCGCGACGCGTACCACGAAGAACTCGACGCACTGACCGACAAGCTGGTCGAGATGACCCGCCTTGTCCGCTCGGCGATCTCCCGTGCCACCACCTCACTCCTCGACGCCGACCTCGCGCTCGCCGAGAGCGTCATATCCCGCGACGAGGAGGTGAACGCGACCTTCGCCGACATCGAGACCTCGATCTTCGAGCTGATGGCCAGGCAGCAGCCGGTCGCCGTGGATCTGCGGATGGTCATCACGGCGCTGCGCATGGGCACGGACCTCGAACGGATGGGCGACCTGGCCGTCCACGTCGCCAAGGTGGCCCGGCTGCGGCACCCCGACTCGGCCATCCCGCCCGAGCTGCGCTCGACCATCCTGGAGATGGGCCAGATCGCCGAGACGCTGGTCACGAAGGCCGGCAGCTGCGTGGCCTCACGCGACGTCGAGTCGGCGCTGGAACTGGAGCAGGACGACGACGCGATGGACCGGCTGCACCGGCGGCTGTTCAGGAAGATCCTGTCCAAGGACTGGGAGCACGGGGTCGAGCCGGCGATCGACATCACGCTGGTGGGACGCTATTACGAGCGCTACGCCGACCATGCGGTACGGGTGGCGCAGGACGTCGTCTACCTCGTCACCGGGACCCGCCCGGCCTGACGCGGGGCCGGGCTTGACGCCGCGACGGGATGGACCATGCTGGTACGGGTTCCGTTCTGGAGGGCTGAGCGATGGCGGAGGAAGAGGCGCGGGCGACCGGGCGCTGCCTCATGTGCAAGCGCACGTTCGGCTACGACCCGGCGACGGTGGAGACGGTGCTGATCGACCCCGAGACCGGCCTGCCGCCGGGTTTCACCGTGCTCGGCACCTTCCGCCCGGCCGGGCCCGATTCCGTGGCCCGCTCCGCCGACCAGCCGATCTGCCCTGATTGCCGGGAGAGGGCGGCGGGGCTCTGGAAGACCTACAACGCGCCGCCTCCCACCTGGGAGAGCTGGCCACCGCCCAAGGACTGACCCCGTACTTTCCAGCTCCCGGTTCTCGACGTACTCTACATAAAGTACGTACTTGACGATAATTGCGGAGTTGGTGCCTGTGGAGCCTCCGGAGCGGGAGTTCGTCGACCGGATGGGGCTGGTCATGGAGCGGCTGGGCGGCACTCGGACGATGGGGCGCCTGTCCGCCTGGCTCATGGTCTGCGACCCGCCCGACCAGTCGCTCACCGACCTGGCGGCCGAGCTCGGCGTGAGCAAGACCGCGGTCAGCACCGTCGCCAGGCAGATGGAGATGGTCGGCATGGTCGAGCGGGTGCCGTCGGCCGGCCGCGAGCACCGCTACCGGACGGCCGACGGCGGCTGGGCGCACGTCATGCGGGTCCAGCTCGCCGGTCTGCAGGTCAGTCTCGACGCACTGGACTTCGGGCTGTCGGTCCTCCCCGAGGATCGGCCCGGGCCGCGCGCCCGGCTGGCGGAGACGCGCGAGTTCTTCGCCTTCCTCATGCACGACGCCGACCGGCTGTTCGAACGGTGGGAGGAGTACCGCAAGGAGTCGTCCTGACGTACGCCACAGAAGAGGGATCCTCAACCAAGGAGTGACGATGGCGCACATCGTCGAACGGTACGACGTTCCCCGGCAACTGTTCTGGCTGCACGGGCCCCGGACGGGCCCGGCGGTCGAGTTCGACCCGCGGGCCGGGATGTGGTCCGTCTACGGCTACCCGGAGCTGCAGGAGGTGCTCGGCGACCCCGCGACCTTCTCCTCCGACACGATGCGGGTGGTGCCGAAGGAGATGATGCCGAAGGACGGCTTCTCGCTGGAGGGCTTCATCACCCAGATCGACCCGCCGGAGCACGGGAAGCTGCGCAAGCTGGTGAGCAGCGCGTTCACCCGCAAGGTGGTCGCGGACCTGGAGCCGCGGATCGCCGCGATCACGCACGAGCTGCTCGACGCGGCACGCGAGGGCGAGGGGTTCGAGCTGGTGCGCGACCTGGCCTATCCGCTGCCGGTCATCGTCATCGCCGAGCTGCTCGGCGTGCCCAGCGAAGATCGGGCCCTGT
This sequence comes from Nonomuraea fuscirosea, assembly GCF_035917475.1. Taxonomy (NCBI): domain Bacteria; kingdom Bacillati; phylum Actinomycetota; class Actinomycetes; order Streptosporangiales; family Streptosporangiaceae; genus Nonomuraea; species Nonomuraea fuscirosea. The sequence goes on from NZ_CP109074.1 coordinate 9,383,605, forward strand.
TCAAGCGATGGGCGGACGCGCTGTTCCAGCGGGACGCGGAGGTCTCGCTCGGCCAGTCCGCCGAGGAGCGCGCGGAGAGCCTCGAGGCCACGATGAAGCCGTGGCGGGAGATGAGCGACTACCTGGCCGGGCACGCGGCCGAGCGCCGCAAGGGGCCGCGCGCCGACCTGCTCACCAGGCTGGTCGAGGCCGAGGTGGACGGCGAGCGCCTGCCGACCGAACAGGTGGTCAACTTCGCCATCCTGCTCCTGCTGGCCGGGCACATCACCACGACGATGCTGCTCGGCAACACCGTGCTGTGCCTGGACGCCTTCCCCGGCCAGCAGGACAAGGTACGCGCCGACCGCGCCTCGGTCCCGGCCGTGATCGAGGAGTCGCTGCGGCTGTTCACCCCGTTCGCGCTGCTCGGCCGGGCCACCACGCGCGAGAGCGAGCTCGGCGGGGTGACGATCCCGGCCGATCAGCTGGTGATGTGCTGGATGGCCGCGGCGAACCGGGATCCGCGGCAGTTCGAGGACCCCGAGGCGTTCGATCCCCATCGCGACCCCAACCCGCACCTGGCGTTCGGCCGGGGCATCCACTTCTGCCTGGGCGCGCCCCTGGCCAGGCTGGAGGGGCGGGTCGCGCTGAACATCCTGCTCGACCGCTTCGCCGTCCTGCGCAGCGATCCCGCGGATCCCGTGGAGTTCATCTCGGCGCCGTCGCTGACCGGGCTGCGCCGCCTTCCGCTGCTCGGGAAACCGGCGGCGTGAGGTCATGGGGCGGGCCGCGCCCGCCCCATGGAGGTCAGCGGCCCTGGTTGGCGACGGCCTCGATGGCGGCCTCGGCGGCCTCGGGGTCGAGGTATTCGCCGCCCCGCCGCACCGGGCGGTAGTCGGCGTCGAGCTCGTAGACCAGCGGGATGCCGGTCGGGATGTTGAGCCCGGCGATGGCGTCGTCGTCGATGCCGTCGAGGTGCTTGACCAGGGCCCGCAGGGAGTTGCCGTGGGCGGCCACCAGGACCGTGCGGCCGGCCGCCAGGTCGGGGACGATCTCGTCGTACCAGTACGGCAGCATCCGGTCGACCACGTCCTTCAGGCACTCCGTGCGGGGCATCAGCTCCGGAGGCAGCAGGGCGTAGCGAGCGTCTCCCGCCTGGGAGTATTCGTCGTCGTCGGCGATGGGCGGCGGGGGCGTGTCGTAGGAGCGGCGCCAGAGCATGAACTGCTCGTCGCCGAACTCCTCGCGGGTCTGCGCCTTGTTCTTGCCCTGGAGGGCGCCGTAGTGGCGTTCGTTGAGCCGCCAGCTGCGCTTGACCGGGAGCCAGAGCAGGTCGGCCTGCGCCAGCGCCAGCTGGGCCGTCTGGATGGCCCGGGTCAGCAGGCTGGTGTGCAGGACGTCGGGACGCAGCCCGGCGTCCTGGAGGAGCCGGCCGCCGCGCCGCGCCTCGTCCTCGCCCTTGGCCGACAGGCTCACGTCCACCCAGCCGGTGAACAGGCCCTTCGCGTTCCAGTCACTCTCGCCGTGCCTAAGCAGCACCAAAGTCGCCATGCGGCCAATCCTATGGTTCCCGGGACGAGCCACCGGCCGGGGTCGGCGAGAGCCCGGAAGGTTCTACCGCTCGGGGCCGGCGAGAGCCCGGAGGCTCCTATCGGTCGGGGCCGGCGAGAGCCCGGAGGCTCCTATCGGTCGGGGTCGGCGAGAGCCCGGAGGCTCCTATCGGTCGGGGTCGGCGAAGCGGGCGAAGGCCTGGAGGTTGGCCAGCGACTCGCCCCGCTTGGCCCGCCACTCCCACTCCCGCCTGATCGACGAGGCGAACCCGAGCTCCAGCGCCCGGTCGAACCATTCGTCCGAGTACGTCAGCACGCAGCCGAGCAGCCGGTCGATCTCCTCCTCGGTGATGGCGTCGAGGGGCAGGCGGCCGACCAGGTAGACGTCACCGACGGGGTCGAGGGAGAAGTGCACCCCGTACATCGAGCCGTTCCTGCCCAGCAGCCAGCGGTAGAACTCCGTGTGGTTCTCGTCGGGCTGCCGGCAGAAGAACGCCTCGACGTGCAGCATCCGCTCCCCCACGATCAGCCAGGTCATGGTGGCGAGCTTGTGCTGTCCGGGCAGTTTGGCGAGGAACGCCCCCGGCCGCGGCTCGTCATAGGAGACGTCCGCGGCCTTGAGCGCGGCTTCGACGACTTCGCGCATGCCGCCCAGGCTAGAACAAAGTACGGTCAGAAGTTCGACACGGCCACGGGGACCGGGTGCAGGTTCGCCACGGCGGCGGCGTAGACCTCCCTGAGGTGGGCGGCCGTGGCCTGCCAGCCGAACGCGGCGGCGTGCGCGCGTGCCCCCGCCGAGAGCTGGTCGCGCCAGCGCGGCTCGGTGACGAAGCGGCGCAGTACCCCCGCCCACTGGGAGGGGTCGTGGCCGTCCACGAGCAGGCCGGAGACCCCGTCCTGTACGGCCGTGCGCAGCCCCCCGACCGCGGCCGCGGCCACCGGCGTGCCGCACGCCTGCGACTCCAGCGCAACGAGCCCGAACGACTCGCTGTAGGAGGGCACGACCGTGACGGAGGCGGCGCGGTACCAGTCGGCCAGTTCCTCCTGAGGGGCGGGGCGGACGAGGCGGACGACGTCGGAGATGCCCAGCTCGGTGGCCAGCTCCGCGAGGAACGAGGGCCGGGCCAGGCCGTTGCCCGACGGACCTCCGACGCAGGCCACCACCAGCCGCCCGCGCAGGGAGGGGTCGTCGATGAGCATTCTGGAGGCGGCCTTCAGCAGCACGTCGGGCGCCTTGAGCGGCTGGACGCGGCCGACGAACAGCAGCACGTGCGCGTCCTGCGGCAGGCCGAGCCGGTGCCGGGCGGCGCCCTGTGAAGCGGGCTGGAAGAGGGTGAGATTGACGCCGGGGTTCACGACCACGACGCGGTCGCGTTCGGCGCCGTACAGGTCGATCAGCTCGGACGCCTCCTCCGAGGTGTTGGCCACGAGGCGGTCGGCGATGCTCACGACCTGTTCCTCGCCGACCACGCGCGCCTGGGGCTCGGGCCGGTCGCCCGCGGCGAGCAGCCGGTTCTTGACCTTGGCCATCGTGTGCATGGTGTGCACGAGCGGAACGCCCCAGCGCTCCTTGGCCAGCCAGCCGACCTGGCCGGACAGCCAGTAGTGGGAGTGGATGACGTCGTAGCGGCCCGGGTCGTAGACGGCTTCGGTGCGCAGCACCTCCGACAGGAACGCGCAGAGCTGGCCGGGCAGGTCGCCGCGGTCCATCTCCTCGTACGGACCGGCCGTGAGATGGCGGACGATGACGCCGGGGACGAGTTCGGCCACGGGCGGGAGGTCACGGGCGGTGGCCCGGGTGAAGATCTCCACCTCCACGCCGAGTTCGGCCAGCCGTTTGGCGGACTCGACGATGTACACGTTCATGCCGCCGGCGTCGCCCGTGCCGGGCTGGTCCAGCGGTGACGTGTGCATGCTGATGGTCGCGACCCGGCTCACCCGTCGTCGCCTCACTCGACATCACCTCCAAGCGATGTACAACAAATCCGAATTTTTCGACATTCCCGACAGACAGTCACAACCGGGGGTGCACAACCGGCGTCTCGGAGCCCGCCTGGCAGGATGTGGTGCATGCGGAAGACGGCTGTGGTGACCGGTGCGAGCAGCGGGATCGGAGAGGCGACCGCGCGGCGGCTGGCCGCCGAGGGCTTCGACGTGGTGGCGGGGGCGCGCCGCCGCGACCGCCTGGACAAACTGGCCGCGGAGACACCCTCGATCAGGCCGGTGACGCTCGACGTGACCTCGCAGGAGTCGGTGGACGCGCTGGCCGCCTCGCTGGAGCGCTGCGACGTGCTGGTCAACAACGCCGGCGGCGCCCACGGCCTCGAACCGGTGGCCGAGGGCCGGCTGGACGACTGGCGGCACATGTACGACGTCAACGTGCTGGGCTCCCTGCGCGTGACCCAGGCGCTGCTGCCCCGGCTGGTGGAGTCGGGTGACGGGGTGCTGGTGATGCTCACCTCCACGGCGGCGTTCGACGCGTACGAGGGCGGCGGCGGATACGTGGCTGCCAAGCACGCCCAGCGCACGATGGCCGAGACCCTCCGCCTCGAGCTCGTCGGTCAGCCGGTGCGGATCGTCGAGATCGCTCCGGGCATGGTCAAGACCGAGGGCTTCGCGGTCACCCGCTTCAGGGGCGACGAGGCGGCCGCCGCCCGCGTGTACGCCGGCGTGCCCGACCCGCTGAGCTCCGACGACGTGGCCGACGCCATCGCCTGGGCGGTGACCAGGCCCGCCCACGTGAACGTCGACCGCATGGTCATCCGCCCGCGGGCGCAGGCGGCGCAGCACAAGGTGCACCGGGTCGGTGGCTAAGCCCGTCGGGGCGATCACTCGGGGGACGACCGGCTACAACCGGCTGCGGCGCTGCGACCGCTGGATCGCGGCCGTGCACGGCCCGCTGCTGCGCTCGGCCGGGCGGCCGCTCGTGGTCGACCTCGGCTACGGCGCATCGCACACGACGACGCTGGAGCTGTTCACCCGGTTGCGCCGGGTGGCGCCGGGGGTGGAGGTCGTGGGGATCGAGATCGACCCGGCCAGGGTGGCGGTGGCGAAGCCGTACGAGCGGGAGGGGCTGAGCTTCCGGCTGGGCGGCTTCGAACTGCCGGTCCCGCGCCCGCCGACGCTGGTGCGGGCCTTCAACGTGCTGCGCCAGTACGGCGAGGAGGAGGCCTGGCGGTACTGGGACGCGCTGACCGGGCGGCTGGCCCCCGGCGGCGTCCTGGTCGAGGGCACCTCGTCGGAGAACGGGCGGCGGGCGGTCTGGGCGGGACTGGGGGCAGGTGGGCCGCGGACGATCACGTTCTCGGCCCGGTTCGAGGCTTTCGAACGGCCGTCCGATCTGGCCGACCGGCTGCCCAAGACGCTCATCCACCGGAACGTGCCGGGTGAGCGGATTCATGCGTTCCTGAGCGACTTCGATCGGGCCTGGGCGGTCAGCGCTCCCTATGGGGCCCATGGGCGGCGGCAGCGGTGGCTGGCCGCGATCCAGGCCCTGTCCGCCTCCTGGCCGGTACCGATGCGGCCGCCGCTGGGCGGCGTGGCGCGGTGGCGGCTGGGCGAGCTGACGCTCCCCTGGTCGGCGGTCGATCCACGCGCCTGACAAATTCCAGTAAATGGTCTATTTCGCACAGGTGATCTTCGGTATATGGTCACGGTGCGATCCAACTCGTTCAAGTTCGGTCGCAACCTGTCGGGGGGAGTCAGCACCGGTCCTCGTCAAGGAGCCGAGATGAGCAGATTCTCTGGCTGGGCCCGCCGCCTCACCGCGGTGCTGGTCCTCTCAGGAGCAGTCGTCGCCTTACCCGTGCAGGAGGCGCTGGCGGCGCCCCCGCTGACCACCCCGTGGACCGCCGAGGTGGGCCCGGACAACGCGTTGCCTGAGTATCCGCGGCCCCAGCTCGTCCGCCCCGAGTGGCAGAACCTCAACGGCCTGTGGCAGTTCGCCGCGACCGGTTCCATCACCACCCCGCCGACCGGGCAGAACCTCGCCGGGCAGGTGCTGGTGCCGTACCCGATCGAGTCGGGGCTGTCGCGCGTCCAGCGGCACGAGGACCGCATGTGGTACCGCAGGACCTTCACCGTGCCCGCCGCCTGGTCGGGCCGCCGCGTGCGGCTCAACTTCGGCGCGGTGAGCTGGGAGAGCCGAGTGTGGGTGAACGGCACCTCGGTCGGCACCCACACCGGCGGCTACGACCCGTTCGGCTTCGACATCACCCCGGCCCTGCGGGCGGGCGTCAACGAGCTCATCGTCGGCGTGTACGCCCCGGTCGACGGCGCGGGCGCCCCGATCGGCAAGCAGCGCCGCGCCCCGGGCGGCATCTTCTACACCGCCCACTCCGGCATCTGGCAGACGGTGTGGATGGAGCCGGTCGACGCGGCGAGCATCACCCGGCTGGACACCGTGCCCGACGTGGCCGCGGGGCAGCTCGACCTGGTGGTGCAGGCGGCCGGGGCCTCGGGCCAGCAGGTGCGGGCCGAGGTCATGACCGGCGGCACGAGTGGCGGCACCGTGGTCGGCAGCGCGACCGGCGCGATCGGGGCGCACCTGCGGGTGCCGGTGCCGAACGCCCGGCTGTGGACGCCCGACGATCCCTTCCTGTACGACCTCAGGGTCACGCTGACCGGCACCGGCGGCGGCGACGTCGTGTCCGGATATTTCGGGATGAGGTCGGTGGGAAAGGCTGTCGTCGGCGGCGTGCTGCGCCCGACGCTCAACGGCAGGTTCCTCTACCAGCTCGGCACCCTCGACCAGGGCTACTGGCCCGACGGCATCTCCACCGCCCCCACCGACGCGGCCCTGCGCTTCGACCTGGAACAGCAGAAGGCGCTCGGCTTCAACACCGTGCGCAAGCACGTCAAGGTCGAGCCCGCCCGCTGGTACTACTGGGCCGACCGGCTCGGCCTGATGGTCTGGCAGGACATGCCCTCGATGCGCACCGGCGTCACCCCCTCCACGGCCGACCGCGCCAATTTCGAGAGCGAGCTGCGCCGCATGATCGACCACCTGCGCGGGATCACCTCGATCGTGCAGTGGGTGCCGTTCAACGAGGGCTGGGGCGAGTACGACCCCGCCCGCATCGCCGACCTGGTCAAGAGCTGGGACCCGAGCCGCCTGGTGAACAACAACTCCGGCTCCAACTGCTGCGGCTTCGACGGCGGCAACGGCGACGTGGTGGACGACCACATCTACGTGGGCCCGGGGACGCCGCAGCGGCCCAGCGCGAGCCGGGTGGCCGTGCTCGGCGAGTTCGGCGGCCTCGGCCTGCTCAGCCCGGGCAACCAGTGGCCGGGCACCGGCTTCGCGTACGAGATGACCGCGAACCCGGCGGCGCTGACCGACCGCTACGTCTCGATCAACGAGCAGCTCAAGCCGCTGATCACCGACAACGGGCTGTCGGCCTCGATCTACACCCAGCCGACAGACGTCGAGAACGAGGTCAACGGGCTGTGGACGTACGACCGCCGGGTGCTGAAGCCGAACGCCGACCGCGTCCGCGCCGTCAACCGCTCGGTCATCCAGTCCGCCACCGGCCTGGTGACGGGCGGGCTCACCTCGCTCCGCGTCACCACCCCCGGCTATACCGACCGCTTCCTGCGCCACCAGGGCGACCTGGCCCGCACGGACGTGGTGAACGCCGCGAGCGCGGACGGGCTCAAGCTGGACGCCACGTTCCGGGTGCGGGCCGGGCTGGCCGACAGCGCGTGCGTGTCGTTCGAGTCGCGCAACCTGCCCGGCCGGTTCCTGCGTCACTCCGGCTTCCGGGTGCGCGCCGACGCCCGCGACGGGACGGCGCTGTTCGACCAGGACGCCACGTTCTGCGTCCGGCCCGCGCAGGCGGGGACCGGCGTGTCGCTGGAGTCGCGCAACCTGCCAGGTCACTTCCTGCGCCACTTCTCCGAGGCGGTCTACGTGGCGCGCAGCGGCGGGCCGAACGCCTGGGACAGCGCCGCGTCGTTCGCCGCCGACGTCACCTGGCTGCCCGCGACGCCCTGGTGGCGCAGCGGGGCCGACCTGACCGTCGGGGCGGCGCAGTCGCTGCGGGTGACGACGCCCGGGTTCACCGACCGGTACCTGCGCCACCAGGACGCGCTGGCGCGCACCGACGTGGTGACCGCGGGCAGCGCGCAGGTGCTCAAGGAGGACGCCACGTTCTACGTGCGGCGGGGGCTGGCCGACGGGAGCTGCTACTCGTTCGAGTCGCGCAACTTCGCCGGGCACTACCTGCGGCACGCCGACTTCCGGGTACGCAAGGACGCGCGTGACGGGACGGCGCTGTTCGACCAGGACGCCACCTTCTGCGCCCAGCCGCCCAGGGCCGGGGGCACGGGGGTGACACTGGCGTCGTACAACATCGCCGGCCACGCGGTGCGTCACTACGCCGAGGCCGTGCACATCGCGGTGCCGGGCGGCCCGCACGCCTTCGACAACGCGGTGAGCTACGACCAGGACGTCACCTGGGCGGTCGCGCCTCCGTGGGCGCCGTGACGTGAGTTCGGGGCGCGCTCAGAGGCGCGCCCAGAACGCGGCGTACGCCGCCTCGTCGAACAGCACGAACCTGACCTCCTCCACCGACGTCTCCGACCCCCGGACCGTCTCCACGGCGATCCGGGCGGCGTCGTCCATCGGCCAGCCGAAAATGCCGGTCGAGATCGCGGGGAAGGCCACCGAGGCGGCCTCCAGGGTGCCGGCCACCCGCAGCGACTCCCGGTAGCAGGAGGCGAGCAGCTCCGAACGGTCCTCCGAGGCGGAGTGCACGGGCCCGACCGTGTGGATCACCCAGCGGGCGGGCAGCCGGCCGGCCGTGGTCGCCACGGCCTGGCCGGTCGGCAGGCCGCGGCCGTACCGGCTCGCGCGCAGTTTCCTGCACTCGGCCAGGATCTCCGGCCCGCCGCGGCGGTGGATGGCGCCGTCGACGCCGCCCCCGCCGAGGATGGAGGAGTTGGCGGCGTTGACCACCGCGTCCACGGCCTGCTCGGTGATGTCGCCTCGGACCAGCGTGAGCTTCATGACTCCGACACTTTCACGAGGCCGCGCCACCCGGATGCCAGCTCGACGCGTTGTAGAGCTACTCTGAATGGTGTGAAGGGTCTTGGCGAGCTTGAACGCAGCATCATGGACATCCTCTGGGCGGAGAGCGGCGCGCTGACCGCCCGCGAGGTCGGCAAACTGATCGCCGACCGCGACCTGGCCCCCACCACGGTCATGACCGTCCTCGACCGGCTCACCCGCAAGGGCTTCCTCGAACGCACCCGCGACGGGCGCGCATGGAGATATGAGCCGGCCGAAAGCCGCGACGCGTACATCGCCGAGCTTATGCTGGAAGCCTTGGATTTGACGGGCGACCGCTCGGCCGCCCTGACCCGCTTCGCCCAGGCAGTGTCGGACCCAGAGGCGGAGATCCTGCGCAGAGCCCTTACGGAGCTGGAGGACGAGTGATCACGGCAGCGGTGCTGGCAGCGCTCGCCACGGCGTGCGCGATCGGCTCCTGGCGTTTCACCACGGCCCGGTGGACCTCGCGGGCCCCGCGGCTGGCGATCATCCTCTGGCAGTCACTCGGCGTGTCGTGGGGCCTGGCCACCACCGGGGCCATGCTCGCCTACGCGGTCCAGCCCTACGACGTCGGCGCCCTGCCGGGGCTCGTCGCGTTCGCGCACGGGCGGGCGCCCGCGCGGGCGTGGGACCCGCTGCACGTGCTGGCCCTGATCGCGGGGCTCACCGCGCTCGCGGTGCTGATCGTGGTGCTGCTCACCGCGGGCGTGCAGGCGCTGCGGGCCCGCCGCCGGCACCGCATGCTGCTCACGCTGATCTCCCACGACGACCCGGGCGTGCCGGGCGTGCGGGTGCTGGCCCATCCCAGCGCCGCCGCCTACTGCGTGCCGGGGCTGCGCTCGCAGGTCGTGGTCAGCGAGGGCGCGCTCAAGCTGCTGTCGGAGGACGAGCTGGCGGCCGTGCTCGCGCACGAGGCGGCGCACGTACGCGAGCGGCACGACCTGGTGCTGCTGCCCTTCGCCGCGCTGCGCCGGGCGATGCCCTGGTCGAAGGTGGTGGCCGACGCCCAGGCGCAGGTGGAGCTGCTCATCGAGATGGCCGCCGACGACCGGGCCCGCCGCTACTGCTCGCCGCGCAGGCTGGCGACGGCGCTGCTCAGGTTCGGCACGGCGGGCGCCATGCCGACCCCCAACGGCATGCTGGGCGTCCAGGCCCACAACGTCATGGCCAGGGTGAATCGCCTGGTCAAGCCCGATCCCGAGCTGTCCGCGTCGGTGCGCTACGGCTTCATCGCCCTCTCTGTGAGTTTGGTCACCAGCACGCCGCTGCTGTGGCTCTTCCAGCTGTAATGCTTGCTGGAGTTAATCACCGCGTTTGCATTTGCAAGCAGCGCGAGGCAGACTACAGGCATGGCACTACCCAAGGTCGGCTCGATCGGTGAATACATCCGCGATCAGCGGCAGCAGGCGAAGATCTCGCTGCGCCAGCTGGCCGCGGCTGCCGGGGTCTCCAACCCCTACCTGAGCCAGATCGAGCGGGGGCTGCGCAAACCGAGCGCGGAGATTCTCAACCAGATCGCCAAAGGACTGCGCATCTCCTCACAGGCGCTCTACGTGCAGGCGGGCCTCATCGAGGACCGCGAGCCGCCGAGCGATGTGATCACCGCGATCCGGGCCGACGCGAATCTCAGCGAACGGCAACGCCAGGTGCTGATCGACATCTACGAGTCGTTCCTCAAGGAGAGACGCGCCGAAGACGAGCAGACCTCCCAGAATGCTCATCCCCGGCACGACTCCGACGAGGACGACGCGCCGCTGCCCGAGGAGTTTCTCGCCGCACTTGAGCCCTACGCGGCGACCTCACGCAACGGCAACGTCACCCAGGAAACCAAGGAAGGTTAACCCATGACGCTCGCCACCGAGGTCAAGAAGCTCACCGAGTCCAAGCCGTTCTACGCGGTCGCCGGCGTCGGCGACTACGCGGTCGAGAAGCTGCGCGAGCTGCCCGAGCAGCTGCTGAAGCTGCAGTCTCGCCGCACGGAGCTGGCCAAGGACCTGCCGGTCAAGGCCCGCGAGTACGCCGACAAGGCCGAGGGCATCGCCAGGGAGTTCCCCGAGAAGGCGCGCGAGTACGCCGACCAGCTCTCCCACAAGGCCACCGAGGTCTACGAGGACTTCGCCACCCGCGGCCGCCAGGTCGTCAGCAAGACCACCGGCGAGGCCGCGCTAGAGCTGGAAGAGGTGTCGGTGGCCGCCGAGCCGCCCGTCGCCGAGCCGATCGAGCCGGTCAAGAAGACCCGCACCACCAAGACCACGAAGACCACCCAGGTCTGACCAGGCCCACCGGCCCGTCTCCGAAGCGGAGGCGGGCCTTTCCGTTCAGGGGTGCCCGCGCGACGGGGCCGCCTATTAGGCTGAATCCGATCCATCGGCGTTGGGCGGAGACGAACACATGAACATGATCTACGGGGTCTTCAACCTCCTCTTCCTGGTGCTCGCCGTAGTCATCCTGGGCATGTCGGTCTACGCGTTCGTGCACGCGGTGCGGGTGCCGACCAACGCCTTCCTCTCGGCGGGCAAGCTGAAGAAGAACCTGTGGCTGCTGATCCTGGGTCTCGCCACGCTGTTCTCGGCGGCCGGGGCGCTGTCCTACTTCGACGCCTTCATGCGGGTCGGCGGGCAGGCGTTCCTCGGCATCGGCCTCGGCATCTTCTCGATCGCGGCGGTCATCGCGGCCACGATCTACATCGTCGACGTCAAGCCCGCCGTCAAGGGCATGGGCGGCCGCGGCGGCAACAGCGGCCCCTACGGGCCCTGGTAACCCCGGCAGGGCGCACCGTTCACCTCAGCTCGGCCGCCAGCCAGGCGGCCAGGCTCTCGTGCCCGGCGAGCGTGGGGTGCACGCCGTCGGGCAGGACCTCCCCCGGAGACCAGCGCCTGCCCAGCGGATCGAGGAATGGAACGTTCCATGTCCTGGCCGCCGCAGCCAGGGCGTCGCGGATCCCGTACGCCTTCCTGGGCGGCTCGCTCAGCCAGATGGGGCCGATCATGACGATCTCGGTCCGCGGCCACGTCGCGCGCACCTTCCCCAGCAGCCGCCCGGCGGCCTGGCGCGCCTGCTCGGCGCCGCAGCGCCGGTCGTTGTGGCCGCCCGAGACGATCAGCAGGTCGGGAGCCGGGCGCCAGGACAGCTCCTCCTCGAACGAGCGCTGGAACGTGCGGCCCACCCTGCCCTCGTTGCAGTAGCCGGTGCCGCTCGCGCCCGCGATGATCGGCTGCCGGCCCAGCAGGCGGGCGGTCGCGGACGCGTACGTGCGCCAGGCCGACACCGGGCCCGAGCCGACCGTGAAGCTGTCGCCCACGAACATCATCACCTTCGCCGCCGGCGGGCCGGGCTCGGCGCGCTGGACCGCCGCGCAGGACGGCACCGCCAGCACCGCGAGGAGCAGCGAGAGTCGGTTCGTCAGGCCACGCATGACCACCTCAGGGCACTAGGCTGCCGATATGAGCACCGATCTCCACGGACGCACGCGACGATTGGAACTGTCCGACCAGAACCTGCGTGACTTCGAAGCCGTCGTGCTGGACGCGACGCCCGAAGGGATCGTGCTGAGCAGGTCGGCATTCTATCCGGGCGGGGGCGGCCAGCCGGCGGATCACGGAGTTCTGGTCTGGCAGGGTGTCGAGACCAGGATCGTCGGGGTGCGCAAGGGCGACGACCTCTACCTGGTCCCGGCGGAGGGCGACCCGATCCCGCCGGCCGGCACCGTGATCGAGGCCGCGGTGGCCGACGCGCGGCGCTCGGCCCTCATGCGCACGCACTCGGGCCTGCACGTGCTGTGCGGGGTCGTGTTCAGGGACTACGGCTGCCTGGTCACCGGCGGCAACATGGACGAGCTGAGCGCGCGGATGGACTTCAACCTGCCCGAGGTGCCGCCGGGGTTCAAGGAGGCCGTCGAGGACGCCTGCAACGCCGAGATCGTGGCCGACCGCCGCATCGACGTGAAGGTGCTGCCCCGGCCCGAGGCGTTCGCCATCCCCGACATCATCCGCACCGCGACCAACCTGGTGCCGGAGAGCGTCCAGGACGTGCGCATCGTCGACATCGTGGGCCTGGACACCCAGGCCGACGGCGGCACCCACGTGGCCTCGACCAAGCAGATCGGGCACATCAAGGTCGCCAAGATCGAGAGCAAGGGCCGCGGCTTCCGCCGCCTGCGCATCCAGATCTCCGACTGACCGCCACCCCGCATCTGGGGGCGGGTCAGTAGACCAGGGCCTGGGCGCCGTCGGCGACCGCTTCCTCCACGAACGCGGGCGCGCCCGCGATGCGGACGCCCTCGATGACGTCGTCCACGGTGATGTTCCTGCGCGCCGCGCACTGGGTGCACAGCGTCACCCGGCCGGCCGCGAGGACGGCGTCGAGCAGGTCGGGCAGCGGCGCGGCGTGCGGCAGGACGAACTCCTCGGCCCGCCCCGGCAGCGCGAACCACGACGACTCCCCCGTCAGCCACAGGGACACGGGGACGCCGCTCGCCAGCGCCGCCGCCGCGACCGTGAACGCCTGGTTGCAGCGCTCAGGAGCGTCGGCTCCGGCGGTAACCTTGATCACCAGTGATCGTGCCATGCCCGCCACCCTAACGCGCCGCCCCCCACTACTCTTGGGGACCATGGAAGAACCTGAGGTGCACCCGGCCTTGGAGCCGATCTCGTTCCTGCTCGGCCGGTGGGAGGGCGCCGGAGTGGGCGGCTATCCCACGATCGAGAGCTTCAACTTCGGCCAGGAAATCGAGTTCGGGCACAACGGGAAGCCGTTCCTGACCTACGTCAGCCGCACCTGGCTGCTCGACGAGGACGGCAACCGGGTCAGGCCGCTGGCGACGGAGTCGGGCTACTGGCGGGCCCTGCCCGAGCGGCAGATCGAGGTCGTGCTCTCGCACCCGACCGGGATCGTCGAGATCTACATCGGAGAGGTCGTCTTCCACAAGATCGAGCTGCGCACCGACGTGGTGGCGCGCACCGCCACGGCCAAGGAGTACAGCGCGGGTCACCGGCTCTACGGCCTGGTCAACGGCAACCTCATGTGGGCGTACGAGATGGCGGCGGTCGGCCATCCGCTCACGGACCACATGTCGGCCGAGCTGAAGAAAGTGGCCTGAGCGAGCGTGAGCACCCCCTTCACCGCTGACGCCGTCGAGGCGATCAAGCGCCACATGAACGACGACCACGCCGGCGACTCACTGATCATCGTGCGCGGGATGGGCGGGCGGCCCGAGGCGACGAGCGCCGTGACGAGTGACGTGGACGCCGAGGCGATCACGTTCACGATCGACGGCGGGGAGCTCGTACGCGTGCCCTGGGGTGCGACGCTCACCGAGCGGGCCCAGGTGCGCAAGGCCGTGGTGACGCTCTACCGGGAGGCGTGCGGCCGGCTCGGCCTGCCGGCCCGCGGCGAGCACTGACGGCGCCTGCTGGGAGCGTGTACTGATCGAGGAGATGAGAAGGGCCCCGGGCATCACTCCGCCCGCGGTGCGGGCGGGCCGGATGGACCAAGGTCGGGACGGCGTCCCGCCCTCCGGCTGCCAGGGGCCCCGGTGGTTGCCTCGGATTCGCTGTACCGTCACGAGACAACAGTCCGCGAGGTCAGCGGACAACCACCTCGCTGATCCGTCTATGACTAACCATTATTCGGACCACCTCCTTTCCGCGTACCAACGAAGCTATGCGGAATGCCGCGAACGGGGCAAGTCAATATCCTCCGGGGGCATGCGGCCGGACTTCGCCGCCCTCGGATCTCTGCGCCTACACTCGGGGCATGACCGAGACGCAGTGGCATGAGGAACTCCGCGCCAAGGGCTACCGGGTCACCCCACAGCGCCAGCTCGTCCTTGAGGCGGTCAAGGACCTGGAGCACGCCACGCCCGAGGAGATCTGCGTCAAGGTCCGCGAGACGGCCCGCGGGGTCAACATCTCGACCGTCTACCGCACGCTTGAGCTGCTCGAAGAGCTCGGCATGGTCACCCACACCCATCTCGGGCACGGCGCGCCGACCTATCACCTGGCGGCCGAGGCCGACCACGTCCATCTGGTCTGCCGGGGGTGCGGCGAGGTGTCCGAGGTGCGGCCGGAGATGGCCGAGGGTCTGGTCAACGGGCTGGACGCGGAGATGGGGTTCGCCGCCGACGTGCACCACCTGACCGTCTTCGGCCGCTGCCGCAACTGCCGCTGACCCGGGGTGCTCAGAGCGCGCCCCCTTTCCTGGTGTGTGCGCGACTGCGGATAGCCTGGAGGGCATGCGTAGCCCTCTGCTCGACCTCCCCGGCGCCGTCCAGGCAGACGCTCCGGACTCCGATGTGGCGGCGCACTACGGCGACCTGTTCGCCGAGCAGCGCGCCCTGGCCAAGGGAGAGGCGGTCGTCGACCGCAGCAACCGCGAGGTGATCCGGATCTCCGGCGCCGACCGGCTGAAATGGCTCAACGACCTGACCTCGCAGAAGCTCGACTCGCTGCGTCCCGGCGAATGGACCCAGACGCTCGACCTCGACCTCCAGGGCCGCGTCCAGCACCATATGACGCTCGTGGACGACGGCGAGAGCATCCTGGCCCACGTCGAGCCGGGCACCGGCCAGAGCCTGGCCGACTATCTCGACCGGATGCGGTTCATGCTGCGCGTCGAGGTCACCCTGGTCGACGACCTGGCGGTGCTGTCCACGGCCGACGAGGACTTCCTGGTGCCGCGGGCCGAGCTGGCCGAGCACCTGGGCAGGCCGCTGGCCGGGCTGTGGGCGTACGAGGCGTTGCGGATCGAGGCGCACCGGCCGCGGCTCGGCTTCGAGACCGACCACAAGACGATCCCCCACGAGGTGGCCTGGATCGGTGCGGCGGTGCACCTCAGCAAGGGGTGTTACCGGGGGCAGGAGACGGTGGCGCGGGTGCACAACCTGGGGCATCCGCCGCGCCGCCTGGTCTTCCTGCACCTCGACGGCAGCGTGGACACCCTGCCGCCGCACGGCGCTCCGGTGATCTTCGAGAGCCAGGAGGTCGGCGTGGTCGGCTCGGCCGCCCGGCACCACGAGCTCGGCCCGATCGCGCTGGCCGTGATCAAGCGGACGGTGCCGGTGGACGCGCCGCTGCTGGCCGGTGGGGTGGCCGCGGCCCAGGAGGTCGTGGTGCCGCCGGACGCGGGCCGCAACGTGAGCATCGACCCGTCGCTGCGCCGCCGCATCCGCTGACCGGCCGCCCCGATCGGTAACCGGCCGCAGCCCCTGCTCAGCGGTGGCGCGCGGCCGGTGCGGGCGGGGTCAGAGCTCCAGGGTCAGGGTGATCGGGCCGTCGTTGACCAGGGACACCTTCATGTCGGCGCCGAAGATCCCGGTCTCCACGTGCGCGCCCAGCGCCCGCAGCTCCTCCACCACGGCCTCGACCAGCGGCTCGGCGACGGGGCCAGGAGCGGCCGCCTGCCAGGTGGGCCGGCGGCCCTTGCGGGCGTCGCCGTACAGGGTGAACTGGCTGATCACCAGGAGCGGCGCCGAGACGTCCGAGCAGGACTTCTCGCCGTGCAGGATGCGCAGGCCCCACAGCTTGGCGGCGAGTTTCGCGGCCTCGGCGCGGGTGTCGCCGTGCGTGACGCCCACGAGGACGAGCAGGCCGGGCTCGGTGACGGCCCCGACCGTACGACCCTCGACCTCGACCGACGCGGAACTGACCCGTTGTACGACTGCTCGCATGGGATCCCATTCTGGACCAGGAAGAACAGTCCCTAAACTCATGCCGAAAGGGGATGTGACATGTCGATGATCGTTGAAGTCGTCCGATCCGGGTTCGTGGAGTCCACGCATCAGGTGCGCGTGCTGACGGTGGACGCCCAGGGGCGCCCGGTCGAGACGAGGGGCGCGGTGCACGTGCCGATCTCCCCGCGGTCGTCGATGAAGCCGCTGCAGGCGCTCGGCATGCTCCGCGCGGGGCTGGACCTGGAGGGCGAGCTGCTGGCGCTGGCCTGCGGCTCCCACTCCGGCGAGCCCTTCCACGTGGACGGCGTCAGGAAGATCCTGGCGGGCGCGGGGCTGGCGGAGGAGGCGCTGCTCTGCCCCGAGGACTATCCGTTCGACCGCGCGTCCACCGAGCGCGGGCGCGTGTGGATGAACTGCTCGGGCAAGCACTCCGCGATGCTGGCCACCTGTGTGCTGAACGACTGGCCGCTGAGCACGTACCTGGAGCCGGCGCACCCGCTGCAGCGGGCGATCCGCGCGACCGTGGAGGAGTTCACCGGCGAACGCATCGCGGCCTCCGGGGTCGACGGGTGCGGCGCGCCGCTGTTCTTCGTCTCGATGCTCGGGGTGACCAGGGCGTTCAGGGCGTTCGCGCAGTCGTCGGAGGACTCGTACGAGCGCAAGATCCTCGACGCGATGCGCGCCCACCCCGAGTGGACGTCGGGCACCGACCGGGCGGAGGCCAGGCTGATGCGGGCCCTGCCCGGCCTGATGCTGAAGACGGGCGCCGAGGGGTTCGAGGCGTTCGTGTTCGAGGACGGGCGCGCGGGGACGGTCAAGGTGGAGGACGGCTCCGGGCGCGCCCGCGTGCCCGCCACCGTGGCGGCGCTGCGCTCGCTCGGCCTGGACGCGCCCGAGCTGGCCGAGCTGGCCGCTCCGCCGGTCCTCGGTGGCGGGCGGCCCGTCGGGGAGCTCAGGATCCGCTAGGGCCCTTCACAGAGCGCGGAACCGGCGGTCCTAGAGGGTGCGGAACTGGCGGGTGGCGGAGATGGCGCCCGAGGTCGTCGTGGTGAACGTGCGCATCGATCCGGCGAACTTGGACAGGTCCCACTCCGCCGGCCCGTGATACCAGTACAGGTTGTCGGCCTGGTGGCCGTTGCCGGTGACGGAGGCCACCACCCGCGCCCAGTGCTCGACCCCGTCGAAGATCACGGCGTAGGGCAGGTAACGGGAGAACAGCTCGACCCGGCGCTGCTCGGGCACGTCGCCCAGCTCGCCGGAGAACAGGTACTGGCGAAAGCCCATCGTGTGCGCCAGCGCCGCCGAGCCCTTGGCGGTCTTGGCCGGCATGTACTGGCCGCCCACGGCCAGCGCGCCGCCCGCGATGACCAGGGCCAGGCCGAGCAGCCCGTACGTGGTGAGCCAGGCCAGCGCCGCCGTGGCGAGCAGCCCGACGCCGATGAGCATCACGCCGATCGTGGTCCACCGGGTGCGCTCGGTGTCGGGGCGGCGGGCGAACCAGCCCTGCTTGACCACCTCGGCGTAGAGCGCGTCGCGCACCTTGCCCAGGTGGCTGGCGAACGAGCCGGACAGCTGCGACAGCAGCACCGCGTCGCGCCCGTCGAAGATGGCGTCGTAGAGCGCCTTCTCGTACGGCAGCAGGTCGCCCACGGGCGCGTTCGGGTTCCTGACCAGCATCCAGTCCGGGGCGTCGTACGTTTGCCGGGGCTGCTCGTCGATGCGCAGGTAGCCGCGGACCGCGAGGTCGACGATGGTGGCGGTCACGTCGACCACGTCGGCCTGCTCGTCGACCAGGGTGCCGATCTGGCCGGGCCGGACGCCGTCGGGCGGGGAGAAGTGACCGCCCTGCACCGGATCGACCGCGCCGCCCTCGTGCCCGGCGACCCTGGCGTCCCGGCCGCGCGTCCAGTAGATCAGCGCGACGCCGCCGAGCAGCAGCACCAGCAGGCCGGCCAGCGCGCCGCCGGTGACGGTGTCGAGCGTGAAGGCGGCGGCCAGGGAGAAGCGCCTGTCCAGGATCGGCTGACCGCTGCTCGAGCCCTTCGGATAGCCGACGACGACGGTGAGGGCCTGGCCGGCCGGGATCGCGTCCTGCTCGAAGTCCGCCTGAGTGGCCGAGTGGTCCATGGAGGCCGAGGTGCAGCCGATGGCGGAGGTGAGCTCGCCGGCGAAGCAGGACAGGTTCTGCACCTGCCCGGGGCCGCTCACCTTGACCGTGGCCTTGGCGACCTGCTGGTTCCAGCCGTTCACGGCGAACCAGCGCAGCTCCTCGACACCGCCCGACGTGGTCACCGCTCCCTTGACGTCGTACTCGACGGTCTCGCCCGTCACGGTGAGCACGTCGCCACTGAGGGTGCCGCCCTTGACGTTGGAGATCCGGTAGAGGCGGTCGTTGGCGTCGTCGTACCGCGTCCTGGTGATGAACGTCCGTTTGAGCCCGCCCGAAGCCCCGGTGATCTTCTCGACCACGTGCAGGGTCCCGTCCTTGCCGAGGGTCATCGTCACCTCGTCCGTGATCCCGGCCTCCGCTGCCAGGGCGGCGGGGGCTGTGGTCAACGTCAGAGCGGTGGCCGCCAGGGCGGCCAACGTGAGTCTGATACCCGTCATGGCGGCAAATCGTAGCGGTTCGGACTGGTCAGTCCAGCGTGATGCTGGTCGCCGCCCGCTGGACGCTCTCCGGAGCGGCGCCCTGGCCGGGGTTCTCGTGGGCGAGCGCCTGGTTCGCCGCGACGAACGGGCGCATCCGCTCCTCGTAGCGCGCGTACGCCGTACGCGGGTCGCGAACGAGCTCCTCCGCCAGCACGTACGCCCCCACCATGGCCAGGCTCGTGCCCTGCCCCGACAGCGGCGAGGGGCAGTAGCCCGCGTCGCCCACCAGCGCGACCCGCCCCTTCGTCCAGTGCTCCATCCTGACCTGGGCCATGGCGTCGAAGTAGAAGTCGTCGGACTGCCACATCGCCTTCAGCAGCCGCTCGGCCTCGAAGACCCCGGCGCAGTGCTCCTGGACGAGCCGCTTCTGCCCCTCGACGTCGCGGTGGTCGTAGTCGATCGCGCCGGACCTGAAGCCCAGGTTGACCCGCATCTCGCCCGGGTCGCGGTCGCTGAACAGCGCGCCGCCGGCCTCGCCCTCGTTGAACCAGGTCTGCCAGCGGTCCAGGCCGAGGAAGTTGCTCGCGGTGTAGATGGAGACGTAGGTGCCGAGGTGGTGCACGTACTGCCGCTCAGGGCCGAAGGCGAGCCCGCGCAGGTTGGAGTGCAGCCCGTCGGCGCCGATGACGCGGTCGTAGTGTTCGCGGCGGCCGCTCTCGAACGTCACCTCGCCGTCCTCGCCCAGCGTGGCGATCGAGTCGCCGTAGAGGTAGCGGGCGTCGGAGGCGCCGATGAGGATAGCGACGAGGTCGTCGCGCATGATCTCGACGTCGGGGCTGTCGAAGCGGCCGCCGCTCAGCGTGCTCTCCTCGTCGCGCATGAGCTCGTTGCCGGCGGTGTCCACCATGGACATGCCCCGCATGGTCGTGCGCCGCGCCTTGATCCGCTCCAGCACGCCCATGCGGGCGGCCACGGTGAGCGCGGCGCCCCTGATGTCGACGGCCTGGCCGCCTTTGCGCGGGGCGGGCGCGCGCTCGACGACCGTGACGTCGTGGCCGTGCTCGCGCAGCCAGTACGCCAGCACGGGCCCACCGACGCTCGCCCCTGACACGAGAACCTTCATGATCTGCTCCCAGCTGTTGACTTTGTACGCGAAACTGACTGTACGCAGTACATACAGCAGACAGCAAGGCTATAGTGAGAGGATCTGTACTAGTACAGGAGGACCGCATGACCACCCCGCCCCACGCCCGGATCGCGGCCGACATCAAGCGGCGCGTCGCCGAGGGCAGGCTGCGCCCCGGCGAGCGGGTGCCCTCGACCAGGCAGCTGGCCCGCGACTGGGACGTCGCCCTGGCCACCGCCGCCAAGGCGCTCACGCTGCTGGCCAGGGAGGGCGTCGTGGTGGCCGAGCCGCGCGTCGGCACCGTGGTGGCGCGGGGCCGCGGCCAGAAGGCCAGGCCGGCGGCCTCCTCCGAGCACGACCTGACCCGGCAGCGCGTGGTGCGCGCGGCCGTCGAGCTCGCCGACGCGGACGGCCTGGCGGAGCTCACCATGCGCGCGCTCGCCGACCGGCTCGGGGTGGCCACCATGTCCCTCTACCGCCACGTGGGCGGCAAGGACGACCTGGTCGTGCTCATGGTGGACGCGGGGATCGCGGAGTTCGCGCTGCCCGGCGGGCAGCCGGCCGACTGGCGGTCCGGCCTGGAGACGATCGCCCGGCTGCAGTGGGCCGCCTACCGCGCCCACCCGTGGATGGCCGGGCTGAGCTCCATCACCCGGCCGGTGCCCTCACCCGCCCTGCTCCGGCACACGGAGTGGGCCATGCGGGCGCTGGCGGGCAGCGGGCTCGACGCCGAGACCAGAATGTACGTGCAGATCACGCTCTACGGCTACGTGCAGGGCATCGCCGCCAACATCGAGAAGGAGCGGCGGGCCCAGGCCGCCACCGGGGTCACCGCCGACGAGTGGATGGACGAGCAGGGCGACGAGCTGCGCTGGATCGGCGAGTCGCGAAACTATCCGGCCTTCGTCCAGCTCCTGGACGATCTGGGCGAGTTCGATCTCGACCTCGACCGGCTCTTCGAGTTCGGCCTCGGCGCGCTGCTCGACGGGCTCACCCCGATGATCGAACGCGGCCGAGGCCGGAACAGGCGTTGACGCGGGCCGGGCCGGCACAGAACAGACGCTGACGCCGGCCGGGCCGGCGCCACGAGAACGGACGTGGCGCCGCCCCAGACGGCTGGGTCAGCCTTGCAGGACGGTCGCGAGCCGTTCCTGGCGCAGGGCCTCGTAGCGGGAGTCGTCGAGCGGGGCCAGCTCCCCGGCCCGCCACGACAGCAGCAGGTCCGCCAGCGCCGGGTTGCGGGCCAGCGCGGGCCCGTGCAGGTAGGTGCCCACCACGTGACCCGCGTAGCAGCCCTCGAACCCGTCGCCGTTGCCCACGCCCTTGATCGTCCGCGACAGCGGCTTGACGCCGGGGCCGAGGCTGGTGACGCCCATGTGGTTCTCGAAGCCGGTCAGCGTGGGCAGGTTGAGCGCGGCGTCCACCTCGGCCACCAGCTCGCCCACGGCCCGCGCGGGACCGCGGGCGCTGGCGATGTCGAGCAGGCCGATGCCGTCGACCGGCTGGCCCTCCTCGCCGCCGAACGTGCTGCCCATGATCTGGTAGCCGGCGCACACGGCCAGCATGGCCGCCCCGCGGGCGATGGCCCGGTGCAGGCCGCCGTCCCTGCGCAGGCGCTCGGCGGCCAGGATCTGCGGCCGGTCCTCGCCGCCGCCGATCAGGTAGATGTCGCCGGTCTCGGGAACGGGGTCGGCCGAGCGTACGTGGATCGTCTCGGTCTCGATGCCCCTGCGCTGCGCCCGCTGCTCAAGGACCAGGACGTTGCCCTGGTCACCGTAGGTGCTCAGCAGGTCGGGGTAGATCCAGACGATGCGAAGGGCACTGTCAGACGGCACGGCCGAACTCCGTTCGGATGTCCTGGAAGGCGGTGTAGTTGGCGATCACGTCGACCCGGCCGGGCGGCTGCATGGCCAGCGCCTCCGAGAAAGTGCCGCACAGCGTGAACGGCACGTCGGCCACGTCGAGCCGGAGCGCCATGTCGAGCCGGCGCTGACCGGTGATGAAGACGGGCCGCCCGCGCAGGATGCGGTAGTCGACGTCCCACAACCACGAGGTGTCGCGGCCGTCGGGGCCCTGCGCGTTGACCGACAGGATGATCGGGAACTGCGGGTCGGCGACGTCGAACGCCTCCAGCCAGCCCGCCGGGTTCTTGGCCAGCAGCAGCCGCGCGTGCCGGCCGTCACGCTCGACGGTGGTGTAGCGGCCGGCCACCGAGGTGACCTCGCGCAGCCTGGGCAGCGCCCGCTCCACCGGCAGCCCGAACGCGTCGGCCACCGCCAGCGCCATCACCGCGTTGGAGCGGTTGGCCTGGCCGGGCAGCTGGATGTCGAGCAGCCAGCGCTGCCCCTGGGGGTCGATCGCCGCGTCGTCGTCGACCGCCCACTGCGGCTCCGGCCGGTGGAACGTGCACTCCCTGCACGCCCAGTCGGCGTCCTTGCGGTCGAGCGGGCCGCCGCACTCGGGGCAGCACCAGGAGTCCTCCTTCCAGCGCTGCCCGCCGGCGACCCAGGTCACCTTGGCGGCCGTCGAGGCGCCCCAGGTGACGAGCGGGTCGTCGCAGTTGGCGATCACGTGGGTCGGCTTGCCGGACAGCGCCCTGCGCCACTTCTGCGCCAGCAGCCAGATCTCGGCGGCGCGGTCCATCTGGTCGCGGCTGAGGTTCATCAGGCAGACGACGCTCGCGCCGGTGGTGTCGAGCACCTCCGGCAGGTATTTCTCGTCCACCTCCAGCACACCGTAGGGGGCCCGCTTGTGCTGGGAGAGCGCGGAGACGTGGCCGGCCGGCATGTTGGCCCCGAAGACGTTGGTGGCCACCTCGCCGAGCTCTAGCAGCGCCGAGGTGATCAACCTGGTCGTGGTGGTCTTGCCGTTGGTCGCACTGACGAGAGCCAGCTTGCGATCTCTGGCGAGCTGGCGCAGGAGGTCGGGCTCGAGCATCAGGCCGACCCGCCCGCCGATCACCGAGCCGTCACCACGCCCGGTCATCCTGGACAGCGTGGCGGCACTGCGGCCCAGGGCGCTGGCGAGCTGGGCCCGCAGAGGAAGCTGGGTCATGTGCATGGATCCTAGTCGTCGTTGGCCCCAACTCTGGAGAAGCACAGCAAAACGCAGCCCGCCGGCTAGCAAGCCCGCGGCCCGCGCGGCGGGCCGGGGGTCGCGGGCGGCGGCGGGCAGCGGGCAGCGGCGGGCGGGCGGCAGCGGGCGGCGGTCAGGCCGGGGAGGGGGCGGGCTCGGCGAAGGCGATCTCCGGGGCGCCGCCCTGCTCGAACGGCAGCACGAACCTGCGCGGCCACGACAGCACCCCTTCCAGCCACCCGGCCCCCATCGTCTGCCCCACGTGCCTGATCCTGGCCGACGCCTCGACGCCGATGGCAACAGTGACGATGTCGCGCTGCACGCCCTCGGCCTCGTCGTCTCCGAGGATGACCCGCCAGGCCAGCGCCCGGTTGTGCTCCACCTCCATCGACAGCGGATGGTGGCGCAGCGCCTTGGCCCGGTGGCCGAGCAGCTCGGCGTGGATCAGGTCGCCTGAGCCGTTGCCGTTCGGCGGGCGGAACAGGGCGTACTCCATGGGCGGCGCGGGGCTGCGCAGGTTGGGGGCCGGCTGCCCGTACGGGAAGAGCCGGTCGACCTCGTGCAGCCAGCGCACTTGCGGGATGACCCACGACGCTCCGGGGCGCTCGCCGCCGCCGTCGAGGGCGGACAGCAGGCGGGTGGCGGTCTCGGCCGCCTTCTCCGTCAGCAGCGCCGGGTCGAACCAGCTCCGCAGCGACCAGGCGCGCCGCTGCACCGAGCGTTCGACGAGGGTGGCGAGCAGGCACTCCCTGCGCCGCGCCGGCAGGTCGGCCCAGGCGGCCGACAGGGCGCGCGGCACTCCGGGCAGCGGCCGGTTGCTGACGAAGGCCAGCACGACCGTGTCGCACCAGATGCGCAGCCAGGCCCAGTCGGAGGCGTCGGCGAGCACGTCGGCCTCGCGCAGCTCCACCAGCGTGCACGCCTGCCCGGTACGGCACTGCGCCCCGCAGGCGGCCGACCTGCGCCCGCGGATGGGCGGCGGCGGCCCCGGCAGCACCTTCTCCCTGGACTCCCCCAGCGGCACGCGCACCCGCAGCGGCCGGTCCATGCCGTCGGCGAACACCGCGGCCGAGCCCGGCTGGAGGGAGACCACGTGGCGGGACTGCTCCTCGCTCAGGTTCATCGCGCCCCCGACTAGCGACCTGTCATCCTCGGCGGGCAGCCGGTGCACGACCTTCAGCGCGGTGTTCTTGACCACGTCGGAGATGAGCTTGGTGGGGATCTGCTCGGCCACCACGATGCCCTCGCCGTACGCCCTGATCTCCGCGAGCAGGCCGGCCAGCAGCTCCACGGCGTGGGTGGAGGCCCGGCCGTGGCCGCGGTCGCGCAGCAGGCGGTGCGCCTCCTCGATCACGATGACGTGACGCAGCTCGGAGCTGCGCTCGCGCCTGGCCCGCATGCGCAGGTGCTCCACGATCCTGATGATCAGCGTGCCCATGAGGAACGCCTTGTCCTCGTCGTTGGCCACGTCCTCGATGGCCAGCACGACGTCGCGTTCCAGCAGGCCGCCGATGTCGGCGGGGTGGCCGCCCTCGAAGAAGCGCCCGGCCGAGCCCACCCGCAGCGAGCGCAGGCGCAGCGAGATGAAGCCCTCGACGTCGGCCTGCACCTCGCGGCCGTACCCGATCTCCTTGATGACGTCCATGGCGTGCTGCTGGAGCTGTTCGAGCGTGGGCACGCTGGGCGGGACGCTGGAGCCGGGCACGGCGCCGCCGGTGACCACGTCCCAGCCGGTGGCCTCGTAGACGCGCTGCAGGGCCAGCGACATGATCTGCGGAAACGGCTCCTCGGCGTCGAACGCGGCCATGAACAGCGCCCTGACCATGTCGATGTGCGCCTGGACCGGGTAGCCGGGCTCGGGTTCGAGCGGGTTGACGCTGAACGGCACGCCGTCGGGGGCCGACGGGTTGATCACGGTGACGGGGTCGTCGACGCGGCCGGCCATGGCGGCGTACTCGGACTTGGCCGGCTCGATGGCCAGCCACGGGATGCGGGCCCTGCTGAGCTGCTCCAGCAGGTGCCGGACGGTCTGGGACTTGCCCGACCCGGTCGCCCCCGTGACGAACGCGTGCCGGTTGAGCGTGGACAGCGGCACCCGGAACGTGCCCACGCCCCGGTCCTGGCCGTCGAGGATCTCGCCCAGCTCCAGTTCTCCCCCGGTGGCGCCCTCGTTCGACTCGGCGGTGACGTCGAAGAAGCCGGACTCCAGCACGCGCAGGCCGGGTACCTCCCGTCTGGGCAGCCCGGCCAGCGCGGCCAGCGCCCCGGCGGTGGCCGCGAACGGCGCGGCGGCGCCGTCGGACGGGTCCTGCATGGTGACGGCCAGCGCCTCCGTCAGCGCGTAGGCGGCGCCGTGCGAACTGCGCAGCCGGTACGGGTGATGGCTCATCTCGACCGACCCCACGAGCACGGGTGCGATCTGGCGCAGCTCGTCGGCGGTGGCGCCGCCGGCCAGCACGCGCACGTTCCACAGACCCGCCTCGCGGAAGGCGTCCAGCTCCTGCATGCGCCGCTCGGCCCGCTCGGCGTCGAAGCGGGAGCGTTCCGAGGCGTCGCCGTACTGGCGCAGCACGTTGAGCTGCGTGCGCAGGTGCGCCACCTCGGCGTCGAGCAGGTCGGTCGGCTCGGCGACGACGAGCCAGGCGAAGGGCCGCGACATGAGCGTGACCAGCGTCGACTCGAACAACGTCGGCCGCTTGAGCTCGTCGGGATCGAACTCGCGCCCCCTGCTGCCCAGCGGCGGCGCCTGCCGTCCCGGGCACGGCGCCCACACCAGGTCGGCCAGGTCGGCGAGATAACCCTCGTCGAGCTCCATGCCGCGCGCCCCGCCAGGGAACAGCAGCGGCTGCGGCCCGCTCGGGTGGCCGGGCGCGTCGGTGGCCCGGCGCGGCTGTCGCGGCGGCGACAGCGGCCCGGCGTTGGTGATGAGTTCGAGCGGCGCCCCCGATCCTCTCGACAGCCAGCCGATGACGAATGGCCGGTCGCGCTGCGCCGCCGACAGCACCGCGGGAAGCACGGTGACGAAGTCCCACTCTGCCGACGAGCTTCGCGAGGGTGCTGCGATCGATTGGATTCGATACCAGGGCCCGCTCAGCGAGACACTCGGCTGCATTTCATTCCCCCACAGACGGTTCTTTGTTAAATTCCGCCAACCGTCAGCTCGTCACCTTGACATTGACCATGTCATTGCCTGCCCTTGCGCCAGTCCAGGCGTGGCGGTGGTGGCCCGAGGTTCGGCGGCGGCTCTCCGTCGCCGTCCCCGGCCCGGGGATCGAGCGCCAGTACGGCCTCGCGCACGTCCTCCAGCTCGCCGAGCGTGGTCTTGGGAAAGGTGAGGATGGCCGGGTTCGCGTCTGCCAGGCGTACGCGCCTCCCTTCCGCCGTGGCGTCCGTGACGATCACGGACGTCGTGGGGAGCTGCTGGAGCTGGTGCGGCTCGACCAGGAACTCGCGCGAGCGCTGCAGCACCCGCTCCTTCTCCGCGATCTTGTCGGCGGTCCTGCCCCACTCCGTGGACTCGGTGATGTCGCCCGCCAGGTCCTCGTGGTTCTCGTCGCGCCCCTCGTGCTCGTCGTCGTCGAGCTGGGCGACGGTGGAGGTGTAGCCGCCGTCGAGGCCGGGCAGCGAGTCGCTGATCGTCTCGGTGAGCTGGGCCAGCTCCAGCCGGTGCTCGGTGCCGACGTGCTCGCTGGCGACCCGGGCGTCCTCGGCGTTGCCGAGCCGCATGAACGCGACCGCCGCGTGCCCTCGGCCGAGCCGCTCGCGTACGGCCGGGGTCAGCGACCGGTAGGTCAGCACCAGCCCGGTACGCGAGGTCTCGCAGGCGTCCATCAGCCGGTCGAGCACGTCGCCCCTGAGCTTGTCCGCGCCCGCCACGATGATCGTGTGGTACCAGGGCCGGTCGGAGGCGGGCGACTGGCGCAGGATGTGGGTCAGGGCGGTGGCCACGTACGTGCCGAGCACCCGGTTGCCGAACACGCCCGCCTGCCGGTCCATGCTCACCACGCGCAGCCTGGCGGGCGGCAGCCGTACGGCCTGCGTGCCCAGCGTCTCCAGCTTGCGCAGCTGAGACTCCAGCGCCCACGCCCGCTCGATCACCACCCGGTCGCTCACGCCGCGCCCGAACAACGTGCCGATGCGCTCCAGCTGGGTCGCGGTGATCAGCCCGAACCTGAGGTCGTCGCGCGGGTCGCCCACCTGCGCCAGCGCCCGCAGCGCGGCGGTGACCTGGCTGATCGTGGCGTTCTCGCCGAGCACCTCCAGGACCCGCTCCAGGATGGCGTTGTCGAAGCTGAGGTCGCGGGTGGTGCGGTGCTCCTCGCTCACGCTGACGACGTGGGCCAGCACGTCGGCGAAGGCCTCGGGCTTCAGCGTGGCGCCCAGGTCGAGCTTGGGCAGGTCGACCGGCAGCACCCACACCAGCGGGTCGTCGCCACCCTTGCGGGCCAGCTCGATGAGGTCCTTGGCGATCGCGCCCTCCGACAGGTCGAGCACCGTCAGATGGCCGCCGCTGTAGAGCCGGGTCGCGCCGAGCAGCGTCACGAGCGCCGACCAGCCGGGTAAGGTCCCGCCGGCCACGTCGATGCGGTCGATCTCGTCCGGCACCGCGACGGCGTACCAGGTGAGCTGCTTGTCGTGCCGGTCCTTCGACTCCTGCCACTCGCGGTAGCGCTGGGCGTGCTCCTCCTGGGCCTGGAACAGCTCCTTGTCACGTTCCCGCTGCTGCCGCTCGTCGCGGGCCTGCTGCTCCAGCACCCGGTAGCGGACCGCGCGGTCGCCCTGCATCAGCGCGAAGCTGCACACGGCCGCCACGCCGCCCGCGGCCACGAGCCCGACCAGGGCGAACGACCAGGGCAGGTAGCCGGCCAGGGCGGCGGCGATGATCAGCACGGTCAGGATCAGCATGAACATGCGGAAGACCCGGACCGGCCGGTTGAGCATGTCCTCCTGGAGCCGCTCGCGGCGCAGCAGTTCGAGGCGGGCGGGGTCGTCCTCGGCCTGGACCTGGGGAGAGGGCTCCTCGGCGGGAGAGGGGCGCCTGGGCGGGGGGCCTGGGTCGGGGTGCAGCAGGATGTACTGCCAGCCCAGGTAGATGCGGTCCGCCTGGAGCTGGGCATGCTCGGGATGCACGTCCGCCACGTGACCCTCCGGCCGCCGGTATGTCATGAGGAGTAGGGATCAGCCCTTTCCGCTCCGTGACAGCGTATGAGCTACAAGGCCCGTAGCGGCAGGGTTTCTCGGCAATTCGACCAGTCCGATGGGAGCATTGCGGCAGATGGGACAAGCGATACCTATTACCATCCTTACCCATGACGGAACCCTCCGGCGGCAGCACTGACAAGCCGAGACGCCCGGTAGTGGTGCCCGCGATCGCCCTGACGGCGTTCACGGTCGTCGGCATCACGGCTCTGCTCGGCGGGCTCAGCGAGGCCCCCGACGAACCGGAGCCCCTGAGCCAGGGCGCCGTGCTCGACCAGGGCCGCTACTCCACCAAGTTCGTCGGGTCGCGCGTCACGGTGGAGAAGGGACAGTTCGACTGGGAAGAGGACAAGCGCTTCGTCGAGCTGGTCTTCGACGTCGTCAACCTGGGCGACGACACCTCGGGGATCGGGATGCCGCCGGAGAAGCCCGAGAGCGCCGTCACGAGCGGTGACTTCGCCGGCTCGCTGATCAAGATCTCGCCGGCCTTCCCCAAGGACGCGGGTCCGTTCACGTTCGTCCGCGTCAAGGGCGGGGAGAGCAGGCAGTTGCACCCGGGGGTGCAGAGCGAGGTCATCCTGCGCTACCGGCTCAAGGAGAACGAGCAGCCGCCGGAGAAGATCACACTGGACGTGGGATCGTTCGAGTATTCCGCCGACCCCGTCGCCGCACTTCCGTACTGGTCGCTGGCCAGCAAGGAGGTCGGTGACCGGCAGATGCCCGAGATCAAGGCACGGGTCGTGCTGCCGGTCAAGAAGGAGGGCACGACGTGACCACCACCCAGCAGCCTTCCTCCATGGTGCCCTCGCGCGGCGCCAGGCGGGCGCAGCGCCGGGCGGGCGGCGCCGCCGGCGGCACCAAGGCGCTCGCCGCGCTCGCCGGGGTGGCGCTGATCGCCGTCGCCATGTGGGTGCAAAGTCACCACATGTCCGACCTCGAGACCAGCGATCCGCTCGTCTACAGCGGCGCCAAGGGCGAGACCGTGGACGCGCGGCGCTTCAGCGTGCGGCTGGAGAACGTCGTCGCGGCCAAGTCGATCAAGAGCGGCGACAAGACCCTCCAGACCGACCAGATCTTCCTCATCCTCACGGTCAAGGCCACGTCCGCCCTCAAGCCGTACCACCTGGGGGAGCCGGTGCTGACGACCGCCGAGGGCAAGAAGTTCGCCGCCACCGACCGGGTGGACAACTCCCTGTCGCTGGCGAGCAAGTGGGTGCAGCCGGACATCTGGCGGGCCGGCCAGTCCTTCTTCGAGGTGCCGCCGTCGGCCCTGGCGGGGGCGACCGTCACGTACGCTCTCCCCGGCTCCTTCCTCGTCGAGTCGTACCAGCCGGAGATCGAGATCGATCTCGGCCTGGACGAGGAGGGCGCGCGCAAGCTGGCCACGTCGGCGCAGGCCGTCTACTCGACTGACAAGAAGTGATCGCGGTATGAGTACGAACGACGAGCGCGACTGGTTCTCGCCCAGGAGCGAGAGACGACGCGAGGACGAACCCCCGGCGCCGCCCGGTCAGCCCTCCCCGCCGTCCGGGCAGGCCCCGGACGCCTACCAACCCCCACCTTCCGGACAGCAGACCCCGGACGGCCTCCAGGCCCCACCCTCCGGACGGCAGGTCTCGGACGGCCTCCAGCCCCCGCCCAGCGGGCGGCAGGCTCCGGGTGGTCTCCAGCCTCCGCCGCCCAGTCGGCAGCAGCCTGCCGGGCTGCAGTCGCCACCCGTGCAGCCGCCGGCCAGTGCGCAGCAGCCCGCCGGGCTCCAGCCGCCGCCGGACCGGCAGCCGCCGCCGTCCGGGCGTGGTGCTCACCCGGCCGTGGAGTTCCCCCCGGCTCCCGGCGCGCCACAGGGATCTCCGCTAGGCCCCCCACAGGGTTCCGTGCCGGGTCCGCTCCAGAGCTCGCCGCAGGGTCTGCCCCAGTCCTCCGCTCAGGGTCCGCCGTCGGGCGCGCCGCTGGGCCCGGCGTACGACGCACTGGACGACGCCGGTGACACCAGGCCTTATGGCCCGCTCCTCGGCCAGCACGCACGTCCCGGCCAGGACACTTCGCCCGCCAGACCGCAGCCCCGCCACGGGCAGGACCCGCAGGCGGCGCCGCAGCAGGCCTGGCACGGTGAGCAGCCCCCGCCGCCCGGCCACCAGGCACGGCACGGCGGGGAAGCACCACCCTCCGGACCTCAGACCCGGCATCGCCAGGACCCTCAGCCCTCCGGGGCGCAGACGGGCTACGGGCTGGACCCACAGGCCCCCGAAGCTCAAGCGGGTTACGGGCAGGAGGCGCAGGCGGCCGGAGGGGTGGAGCGACGGGAGGCTCCGTTGTTGCGGCGCAGGCCGACCCGGAGGCGGGCGGCGGCGCAGGGGCAGCAACCGGGGCAAGGGTCCGGTCCGGGCTTTCCCGGATACGGCGTTCCTTCGCCGCAGGGGCGGGCCGCTCAGGGCGGCCGGCACTCGCACCCGGACCAGCAGGTCTGGCCGCCCGCACAGGCCCCTCAGGCCCCCGAGCCGCCCGGCATGGCCACCCAGCCCCTCCCCGCCGTCGGCGGGTCCACTCCCCTCTACCCCGGCCGCAGGCACGCGGAACGGGGCACCCCGGTCGCGGAGCCGGGACCGCCGCAGGAGGGCTCCGACCGCCCGTCAAACCCCGCGTACGGGCAACCGGACGCCGCGAACACCGCGTACGGACAACCGGACGCCACGTACGGACAACCGGACGCCACGTACGGGCAGCAGGACGGCCCAGGGGGCTACCCGCAGCAGCAGGGGTGGCCGGGAGGACCGCAGGC
Organism: Nonomuraea fuscirosea; assembly: GCF_035917475.1. Classification (NCBI taxonomy): domain Bacteria; kingdom Bacillati; phylum Actinomycetota; class Actinomycetes; order Streptosporangiales; family Streptosporangiaceae; genus Nonomuraea; species Nonomuraea fuscirosea. The sequence goes on from NZ_CP109074.1 coordinate 9,414,622, forward strand.
ATCCGCGCCCGAGCAGACGATGACTCCCGGGCAGTCGTATCCGGCGAGCTCTCCGCAGCCGGGCACGCCACAGCCGGGCATGCCGCTCCCGGCGGCGGGCGCGACGGGCCCAGGCGCCGCGTATCCAGGACAACCGGGGCGACCGGGATCGGGACAGCCGGCACAGGCGGGGCATACGGCGGTCACAGCGCAGCAGAGTGGGCCCGGGGCGGGGCGGGCGGTGGCTGGGAAGTCCCGTGGTCGTAAGGTGCTGATCGGGGTCGGCGCCGTGCTCGTGTCGCTGCTGATCACCGGCGCCCAGACCTACGACGGCTACGGCTTCTACACCGTGCAGACGCAGGACGAGACCAAGGAGATCGTGGTCGCCGCCGGCCAGTCGGGCACGGTGAACAAGGTCGAGTGGACGGCCGCCATCAAGCCGATGAAGATGCCGGCCGGCAACGGCGGCTACGGCCCTGAGGTGACCTGGCTGGAGGTGAACGTCACCAAGAAGGTCCTCGACGCCGGCAGCGCCACCATGACCGCCTTCCCCAGGGACATGAAGCTGACGGACCGCGCGGGCCGCACCTGGGTCGTGGAGGTCTCCACGGACGCGGAACGGCCGACGGAGCGGCTGGAGGTGGGCAAGACGTACCGGATCCCCGGTGGGGCGATCGTGCCGACCAAGGTGGCGGACGAGGTGGAACTGCTGCTCAGGCCGAGCAACTACCGTTCGGACACCCCGACCGAGGACCTGTTCAAGCGCGACGTCGTCGAGAAGATGCCGCAGGACACGGAGGTGCTGCGGTTCAGACGCCGGTGAGCGCAGGGCTCAGACGCCGGTGAGCGCAGGGCTCAGACGCCGGTGAGCGCAGGGCTCAGACGCCGGTGAGGCGCCGAGCTCAGACGCCGGTGAGGCGCCGAGCTCAGGCGTCGTCGAGTGTTTCGCCGCCGAGGCGGGCTCTGGTGGCCGCGATGTCGTACGTGGCCGCCAGCAGCGCCATGGTCAGCACGGTGACGACGCAGTCGCGGACGAAGGCCAGCGGCGGCCCCTGGACCGTCCACATCCACTCCGACTGCGAGCCGATGAGCGTGCGCAGCCCCCGGTCGGCGTACTGGCCGCCCACATCGAGCGCCACGTAGCACAGGCACATCATGCCGAACAGCGGCAACCCGGCCCGGTAGATCATCCGCAGGGAGTTGGCCAGCGGCAGCCAGCGATCCTTGAACCCGCCGGTGACCTGGTCGAACGACTTCTGCGTGAGGTCGTGGGCGCCTTCGAGCCGCTCGACGCCCCGCTCCAGTGCGGTGCCCTTGACCAGGGTGCGGGTCTCGTCGGAGTACGCCCCGAAGACCAGCATCGCCACCGTGAGCCAGGCGAGAGGGACGGCGACCGAGTCGAGGAACACCGGCCAGAGGTCGTCGAAGACGCCGGTGACGTCCTTCCACAGCGGCAGGCTCTCCTGGGCCTTCTCCCAGACGTCCTTCGTGTCGGCGATCACCGCGCGGTGCTCCATCCACTCGGAGCGCGCGTCCGCGATGGCGACGGTGCCGTTGAGGCCGTAGAAGACGAAGGCGAACTCGGAGAAGGCGGCGCCGAAGCCGGCGAACTTCCCCTTGCCGTTCTCGACGAGCTTGGCGAAGAGCATCTTCAGTCCGAACGTGACGACCATCGCGCCGATCGACACCCGCCAGTCGAGGTCGATGAGCCCCCGGCCGACGAAGTTGTCCTCGCCGAAGAGGGAGTTGTTCAGCCCTTCCTGGAAGTTGTGGAAGTAGTCCATCTGGATGGTGTCCCTGGCGTCCTGGTTCTGGAAGCCCCAGGCCAGGTAGAGCACCGCGAACGCCGGGGCGACCCGGTCGAGCGCGCGGAAGAAGCGCTCGTCCGCCACCCCTTCCCTGGCGCGGATCTCCCACAGGGAGCTGCGCAGGGTGTAGAGCATGCCGGTCGTGACCGTCATCGCCGTCAGCACGATGACCGTCAGCAGGGTCATCACGAGCACCAGGCGGACCTGGCGGAAGTCGCCGTACGCGACCTCCGTCGCCGCGTACATCAGCACGTAGCGCGCCAGCTCGCCGGCGGCGAACCAGAAGATCAAGGGCAGGGCGCACTTCCCCGCGAGACGCAGTGCGTGCAGGGGCAGCGAGTACGGCGACGGCATCCGCTGAGCCGGCGTAGGCCCAGGTCGCGGAGGCACCATCACACCTGTCGATCCGGACATCTGTGGAATCGTATCGGTCTGTCCCTCATGCCGCAGCCGCAACACGGGAAGAAGGTCACGCTCCGCAGATCGATCATGGACGCGCGGCTACGGCCGCCGCCCGGCGCATCCGCCGGCCCTGGAGGCACCCGTTCGGCCGATTCTGCGGCACCATGGCTTGTATGGACTCGCGGCCGGCCATGGACACCGATCCCCGCGTGGTGGGAGATCGACTGCGGCAGCTGCGGCAGGCCCGCGGCGTCTCGCTCTCCGAGCTCGCCAAGCGCGCCGGCATCGGGAAGGCCACGCTGTCGGGCGTCGAGACCGGCACCCGCAACCCGACGCTCGACACGCTCTGGGCCATCACCGCGCAGCTCGGGGTGCCGATCGGGGCGATACTCGACGCGCCGCCGGAGCCGCAGATCATGCGCGGCACGGCGATCGAGGCGGAGCTGCTGGAGGTGTTCGAGGACGACCGCGTCACCTACGAGCTCTACCGCGTACGCGTGCCGCCCGGCCTCACCCAGACCTCCCCCGCCCACCACGAGGGCGTCAGCGAGCACGTCACGGTCTTCACCGGCACCCTCAGCGCCGGCCCCATCAAGGAGCCGCTGACGGCCGGTCCCGGCGACCACATCTCGTGGGTCTCCGACGTGCCGCACGGCTACCGGGCGCACGGCCCCGACGTCGTCCGCGCCACCCTCCTCATGCGTTACCCCACCAAACCGATCTGAAGAGTCAGACCGGATCCGGCTGGGCCGGGCGGCAGGTGCGGCAGGGGCGATAGCCGGCCGCCCTGGCCTGGGCGAGGCTGCGGAAGCCGTGCCGGTGCGCGGGGGTGATCCGCCTGGCGTTGTGGCAGGTAGGGAAGCACACCACCCCGGTCGTGTCGCTGGCCAGGTAGAAGACGCGTTCCCCGGCCAGCCGGCGGAGCCGGTCCAGATCGACCCCCTCGGCCAGCAGCAGCCGCTCCTTGGCCGCGGCGCCGAACACGTAGTCGCCCGGGACCCCGTCGGACCTGGTCACCCGGTGGCACGGGATGAGCAGCGGCACCGGGTTGTGGCCGAGCGCCGTCCCCACCGCGCGCACCGCTCCGGGCCGGCCGACGCGGGCCGCGACCCACGCGTAGGGGCGTACCTCGCCGCGCGGGATCGTCCGGACGGCCTCCAGCACGTCACGCTGGAAGGCGCTCGCGCCGCGCAGGTCCAGCCGCAGCCCGGACAGCTTGCCGGTGCGCAGCGCGGGCAGCAGCCCGGCGGGCGGACGCGCCGCGGGCAGCAGCGGACGGCCGAAGCGCTCCCTGTGTGCCCGCGCGAACCCGTCGCCCGCGTGCACGTACGCCACGCCCTGCTCGGTGAAGGCCACCGAGAGCTCCCCGATCGGCCCCGGCACGCTGACCCAGCGCGCCGCTATCCGATCGAGCAGCCCGTCCGGCGGCTCGGCGGCCAGCGCCGCCAGTCCGGCGATCAGCGGGTCCTCGGTCATCGGGCACCTCCCAGTGCGCGTAGCCGCTTCAGCCCCCGTGACACGTGCGACTTGACCGTACCCTGGGGGATCTTGAGCACGGTGGCGATCTCGCTGATCGGCAGGTCGACGACGTGCCGCAGCACGACCGCGGCCCGCTGCTCCTCGGGCAGCAGGGCCAGCAGCCCGGCCAGCTCGTCGCCGGTCTCGCGGCGGACGGCCGCCTCCTCGACGTCCTCGTGCGGATCGACCACCTCCACCGGCTCGCCGGGCAGGTCGGGCGGCGGTTTGCGGGATCTGGTCCGGACGCAGTTGCGCCAGACGTTCATCAGGATCGTCATCACCCAGGCACGCGGCTGAAGCTGGGCGACGCGGTCGCGCTCGTACCCGGCCAGCGCCCGGTACGCGCGCAGGAACGTCTCCGCGGTGAGGTCCTCGGCGTCCGGCCGGCGCCCGCTCAGCCGCAGCGCGGTCGAGAAGACCAGGCCGCGATGGGCGGCGTACAGCTCGGCGAACCCCTCGTCGAGGTCGTCGAGCAGTGCCTTGCGCACCGGGTCGGCGCAGTCGGAGTGACTCACACCCTCTACAACACCACCCGGCGGGCGGCGGTTGCATGCGAGGGGCCCGCGTCCGTCACGGACGCGGGCCCCTCGTACGACTTACGGGTCAGACGGCCACCGCGAGCTGGGCGACCTCGCCCAGCTTGGCCTCCACCTGGACGTCCCTGGTGACGCCGCCGCCCGCGATGATGCGCACGGTCCAGTCGCCGGGAGCGGCGAAGAAGCGGAAGATGCCGTCGTCGGACACCACGACCTCGCCGGTGAACTCACCGGAGTGGTCGAGCAGCCGCGCGTAGGCGGTGCCGGCGCCGGTCACCACGCCCTGGATCACGGCCTGGTTGGCCAGGTCGATCCCGGCCGGCAACGCGATGGTCTGCTCAGGTGCTCCGCACCCCTGTGCTGCGCTCGACATCAGCGGGCCTCCCCCAGCTCGATCGGCACGCCCACGAGCGAGCCGTACTCGGTCCACGAACCGTCGTAGTTCTTCACGTTGGCCTGCTCCAGCAGCTCGTGCAGCACGAACCAGGTGTGCGCGGAGCGCTCGCCGATGCGGCAGTAGGCGATGGTGTCCTTGCCGAAGTTGACGCCGGCCTCCTGGTAGAGGGTGCGCAGGTCGTCGTCGGACTTGAACGTGCCGTCGTCGTTGGCCGCCTTCGACCACGGGATGTTGCGGGCGGTGGGCACGTGGCCGCCGCGCTGGGCCTGCTCCTGCGGGAGGTGGGCCGGGGCCAGCAGCTTGCCGGTGAACTCGTCGGGCGAGCGCACGTCGACCAGGTTGAGCTTGCCGATCGCGCTGACGACGTCGTCGCGGAAGGCGCGGATCGCGGTGTCCTGCTCGTTGGCGACGTACTGCGTCTTGGCCCGCTCGGGCACGTCGCGGACCAGCTCGCGCGAGTCGAGCTCCCACTTCTTGCGCCCGCCGTCGAGCAGCTTCACGTTCTGGTGGCCGTAAAGCTTGAAGTACCAGTAGGCGTACGCCGCGAACCAGTTGTTGTTACCGCCGTAGAGCACGACGGTGTCGTCGTTGGAGATGCCTCGGTCGGACAGCAGGGCCTCGAAACCGGTCTTGTCCACGAAGTCGCGGCGCACAGGGTCCTGCAGGTCCGTGCGCCAGTCGACCTTCACGGCGCCACGGATGTGGCCCTTGTCGTACGCGCTGACGTCCTCGTCGACCTCGACGAGGACGACTCCGGGCGTGTCGAGGTTGGCCTCGACCCACTCGGCGTCCACCAGGGCGGCGGAGCGGCTCATTGGGATACCTCCATTTTGGCGGCGGGCAGTAGACGGCGAATGAGCAGGTACATCTCGCAGCCAAGGCAGAATCCGAAGGCTGCGTTGAGGAAGGCGGCGAGGAGAGCCGCGGCCGTGGCCACGAGGGCCGGCGGCGTGATCCCGGTGAGATATCCGGCCAGACCCACGACCGCGAAGACCAGTCCGACCCCTTGGGCGAAGCGGGGCGGGCGGGCGTCCTCGGTCTCCTTCGGGGCGCTGCGGACCAGCGCCTTGAAGAGCATCGCGTACGGCGAACGCCATGCCGCTCCGAGTGCGAAGACCACCGTCTGGGCGGCGAGCAGCCAGGAACTCCCCGTCACCAGGACGGAGGCGAGGACCAGGGTGGTGATGGCCGCGCCGAAGCGCAGCGCTCTAGGATCGGCACGCATCGCGGGATGCTCCTGAAGGGGTCGATTTGGGGCGGATCGAAAGTCCGCGCGAGATCGTCCTCAGGCAGCGCGACAGAGCGCGGTGGCGACGCGGCAGAAATCAACCGCGCGCCGCTTCGTCAGCAGCTCTGTCGTCGGGTTCATGAGCACGACACTACTCGGCGTCTCGACATCTGTCACATCTCGTCCGGTTGGTGAGACGATTGTGACGTGGCTCACAGTCACGACTCCGGTACGGCCGCCGCCAGCGCGGCCAGGACATCGGCTTTGCGCGGCTGACCGGCCGCCTTCTTGACGATCACGCCCGCCCGGTCGAGCACCAGCACGGTCGGGGTGCGCATGATCTCCAGCCGGCGGACGAGGTCGAGCCGGGACTCGGCGTCGATCTCGACGTGGCTGACCCCCGGCACGAGCTCGCTCACGTCGGCCAGGATCCGGCGGGTGGCCCGGCAGGGCTGGCAGAAGGCGGTCGAGAACTGCACCAGCGTGGCCCGCTCGCCCAGCCCCGAGCCGAGATCGGCGGCGGACAGCCGCTCGCCGTCCGTGTCGCGTACGCGGCCGTCGCGGCGCAGGCGGATCACCCCGATCAGTGTCCCGAGCGCCAGCGTCGCCAGCACCACCCACAATCCCGTCATCCCTCGATGCAACCACGCGCGCCCGCGATTGCTTCCAGGCAGACGGGGACCATTCGTGCGCCTTCCCGGAACGGGGGCCACACCCTGTTGCCGCGCGGCGCCACGACCTATTCGCGTGCCTTCTCCGGGACGGGAACCACGACGAGCCGATCGCCCTTCCTGTCGACGATCTCGAACCTGGCGATCTCGCGGACGCTCATCGTCGTCTCACTCCTGAAGACCGCCTTGTCCTGGTACGACTCCCGGCTGACCACCCAGTCCATCGTGGTCTCGCGCCGCCCGTCGAGGCCGACGACGACCAGGGCGCAGCTCGTCTCCACCGGCACCCCGCTGACGCGTACGCCCAGCTCGGTGCCCTTCGCGGTCGGCCAGGCCAGCACGGTGGCGCGGTAGCCGGCGGCCCGGTCGGCCCCGGTGAACTCGCGGCCGTTCTCGACCGCCTTCCTGCTCGGCATGGGGCTCGCGGAAGGCTTCGGCGTGGCCGCGCCGTACGGCGCGACGTCGCTCTCCGACTGTCCCGTGGCGCTCGCCGACGGCACCGCCTTGCGCGGCTGAACGGAATCGGCCGGCGCGGCCCGCTCCGCGGAGCTGTCGTCCTGCAGCATGCGGGGCGCGTCCGAGGCCGGCTCGGAGCTCCGCGCGGCCGCCGGCGCCCCCGCCGCGGCGGAATCAGGAGCCGGCCTGGTCTGGATCGCCGTCCACACCGTGCCGCCGACCACCAGGACCGCCGCCGAGGCGGCCACGGACATCAGGATCCGGCCGCGCCTGTTGCGCCTGGCGCGATCGTTCAGCAGCCGGTCGAGCACCTGGCGCGGGGGGCTGGCCACCAGCTCGACATCGCGTTCTGACACCTTGCCCAGGAAGGCGCTCACGCCCTCCAGCTCCATCAGCTCGGCGCCGCACGCCTCGCAGGTGGCCAGATGGTGGTCGATCTCCAGTGCTTCTTCGGGGTCGAGCGCGCCGAGGGCGTGGGCGCCCAGCGCGATCCGCACCTCCTCGCACGTCATCACGGTGCCAGCCCCCGTTCCTCCAGCGCCAGTCTCAGGGCGCGCAACGCGTAGTAGGTACGGGACTTGACCGTGCCCGGCGGAATGCCCAGCGTCGCCGACGCCTCCTTCACCGATCGCCCCCGGTAGTAGACCTCCAGCAGCACCTCGCGGTGCTCCTGCCGCAGCGCCGCCAGCGCCTCGGCCACCGCCCACGACTCGACCGCGCGCTCCAGCTCGTCGTCCGCCGGCAGCACCGCCAGCGCCTCGTCACCGGTCTCCTGCGGTCTCGCCTTCTTCGCGCGATGCTGATCGACGACGAGATTACGGGCCACCGTGAACAGCCACGCGCGGATGGGACGGTCGGACAGCGCGTCGGGATGTCGCCAGGCACGCAGCAGCGTCTCCTGGACGACGTCCTCGGCCCGCCCGGAGTCACCGGTCAGTCGCAGAACGTAGCCGTACAGGGGCCCAGCATGCTCGTCGAAGAGGGTCCTCACGAGTTCCTCGTCGGCGGTGCCTGCTGTACTCACACCCTCATCACGGACGGCGGGGCGAAGTGGTTCAGCCTCATCCACGGATCGGCACGTCAGACGCTTCGGCGGAGAACTCGAGCCCTTCGGCCACGCTCTTGACGCCGGTGACCTTGACGTCGAAGGGCAGGTCCCCCTTGAACGGGATGGTGTAGGAGATCAGCTGCGCGAGCTGGCCGGGCACGGGCACGCCCTGGATCTTCTCGGCCTGGAGCTTGATCCCGCCGTCGGCGACCTCGATCCGCATCTCCGCGTTGAACTTCACCTTGTTCACCCCCATCGTCACCTCGCCCGACGCCGTGAGCCGGCGCCCGTTGCCGCCGATCTTGACGCCCTCGGGGGCGTACTTGTCGATCGTCGCCCGGGTGAGGGTGCCGCTGATGGTGACGCGACGGGCCTCGATGTTGGCTCGGTTCTGCAGGACGTCGGCGAGGGGCGCCGTCACGTCGTAGGCGGCGCCCCGCAGGTTCTTGACCGGAACGCCTCCGTAGGTGAAGGTGCCGAGGTCGAACCGTACCTCGGGATAGTGCCCCGACGCCGCCTGAGTGAGAAACGGGATGCCCTCGATGGACACGGTGGGCGAGCCGGACAGGTCGGCGGCGGCGGCGATCCTGTTTCCCAGGTCGCGCTCGACCCCGGCCACGGCGACCCGGTCGACGGCGACAAGGAGGACGATGAGCACGATCAGGAAAACGATCAGCTTGCGCATGGGGCTCCCTGTCATGAGCGGGGGATCAGAAGCCTACCGACTGGCATGCTCCTTCCCTCTTGGAGCGCCGCATCACCCGCCTCGGAGCGCCGCGTCACCCGCCCGCGAACGGCGGCAGCACCTCAACCGTCACGCCGTCGCCGAGGATCACCTCGTCATGGGGTCGCCGGCCGACCGGCGTACCGTCCACCAGGAACGAGCAGCGCCGGACAACTCGGGCCAGTTCTGTACGATTTTGTGTGATTTTGGTCATGAGTTCACCAAGCGTGAGCGCGTCGAACGACTCCTCGGCGACACCGGCCGCTTCCTTGGCCGCCGCCCAATAACGTATTTTTCCCGTGGCCATGCCTTGCCTCACAATCGGTTTGCGTCCATTGTGCGCCGTCCTTAACAAGCATGTTTCCGGAGACGCGCTGTTCACCTGTTGGACGCGCAATGGACGCGACTTACTCGTGGGATATCCTCACCTACAGGACCTGGGCGACGAAGCCCCCGGGTCCTTGCGCGTTTGAGGAGGCCGTAATGAGCAACCTGCTGCTGCTGACCAACGCCCTCGAGCCGTCCGCCGAGGTGCTCCCGGCGCTCGGGTTGCTGCTCCACTCGGTCCGTGTCGCCCCAGCGGAGGCGTCCGCCCTGATCGACACCCCGCCCGCCGACGCCGTCCTGGTCGACGCGCGCAAGGAGTTGGTGCAGGCCAAGAGCCTGTGCCGGCTGATCCGCACCACCGGGATCGACTGCCCGCTGCTGGTCATCGTGACCGAGGGCGGGCTGGCCGCGATGACCGCGGAATGGGGCGCCGACGACGTGCTGCTCGACAGCGCCGGGCCGGCCGAGGTGGAGGCGCGGCTGCGGATGGCCACCGGCCGCATCTCGCAGGCCACCGCCGAGGACGTGCCCGACGAGATCCGCAGCGGCGACCTGTCCATCGACGAGGCCACCTACACCGCCCGGCTGCGCGGGCGGGTGCTCGACCTCACCTTCAAGGAGTTCGAGCTGCTCAAATACCTCGCCCAGCACCCCGGCCGGGTGTTCACCCGGGCCCAGCTGCTGCAGGAGGTGTGGGGCTACGACTACTTCGGCGGCACCAGGACGGTCGACGTGCACGTCCGGCGGCTGCGCGCCAAGCTCGGCACCGAGTACGAATCCCTGATCGGCACCGTCCGTAACGTCGGCTACCGTTTCGTGCCCGACCGGGCCGACGCCGCCAACGTCTGACCGGCCGCCATCTAACTGGCCGCCGTCTGACCGGCCGCCGGTGTCCGATCGGCCGCCGACCTCTGATTGACAGCGGGTTCCCGCTGCGCTCCACTGATGTGACAGGTCGCCGTACGGGCTGCGCGACCGCTGTCACGTGGGGGACACCGCCGTCCTAAAGGGGGTGGTGTCCGGTGGGGTTCTTCAGGTCGCTGGTCGAGGAGGGCGTCCGTCCGCGGCTCTACCGCCGCAACGAGGTGATCTGCTCGCCGCTCCGGCCGACGCCCAGCGTGTACGTCATCGACTACGGCTACGCCCGCGAGTACGGCCCGGCCGGCGACCGCGAGGTGGTGCACGACCTGCGCGGCGACGGCGACCTCGTGGGCGAGCTGGCCTTCTGGAGCCCCGCCGACCGCGTCCGGGTGGACGCGCTGACCGAGGTGCGGCTCTGGCCGATCGACCTGCGCCGGCTCCGTGAGCGCGCGGGCGCCGGCACGGCCGTGGCGGGCGCGCTGATCCAGGAGCTGTTCGCCAGGAACGTGGCCGCCCGCAAGCACGAGGCCCTGGCCCGCGCCCCGGTCGCCGCCCGGCTGGCGGTGTGGCTGCTGCACCTCGACGAGCGCTACGGCCTGGCCTCGGAGTCGCCGCCGCCGCTGTCGACCGAGACCCTGGCCGACCTGGTCGGCACCTCGCCCGACGTGGTGCAGCGCCAGCTCGGCCAGTGGGCGCGGCGCGGCTGGCTGGTGCGGCCCGGATACCGGCGGCTGCGCATCGCCGACCCCTCCGCGCTGCGTGCCGCCGCCGGGAGCTGGGAGCACCTGTCGGCGCCGTGGCAGGGCCGGGTGACGCCGTTCCTGACGCGGGCCGCGGGCCCGGCCGAGCCGCTGCCGGTGGGCGAGGTGCCGAAGCCGCGCCAGCTGCCCGCCACCGTGCCCGACCTGACCGGGCGGCACCAGAGCCTGAAACTGCTCACCGCCTGGCTGAAGCGGCCCAGCAGGACGAACACCATGGTCGTGCAGGGCCTGCCGGGCGTGGGCAAGACCGCGCTGGTGACGCACTGGGGCCACATGCACGCCGACCGGTTCCCCGACGGGCAGATCGTGATCGACCTGCGCGGCCAGTCACCCACGCAGCCGCCGATGAGCCCGGCCGAGGCACTCGGGCAGATTCTGCGCTCGCTCGGCGTGGGCGAGCACATGCCCGCCGCCGACGAGGCCGAGCTGATGCTGCTCTACCGCAGCAGGATCGCCGGGCGCAGGCTGCTGCTCATCCTCGACAACGCCGCCGACCCGGCGCAGGTGCGGGCGCTGCTGCCGGGCAGCGGGGACTGCGTGGTGCTGGTCACCAGCAGGACGCGGATGGCGCCGCTGCGCGCCACCGGGCACGCCGACCTGATGGACCTGCCGGTGCTCGATCCGGGTAACGCGGTGGCGCTGCTGGTGGCCGTGCTCGGTGAGGGCTCGCCCAGGGCCGCCGACCGGGACGCGCTGGCCGAGCTGGCGCGGGTGTGCTCGTACCATCCGTTCGCGCTGCGGATCTCGGCGGCCAAGCTGGCCGAGAACCCCGGGTTGAGCGTGCGCTCGCGGGTGCGTGAGCTGCGCAGACCCGATCGGCTGCTGGTGGGCGATCCGGAGGAGGCGTTCAGGTCGGCGCTCGACCTGGCGTACGAGTCGCTGAGCCGGGCGCAGCGGCGGGCGTTCCGGCACGTCGGGCTGCTGCCCGGACGGGACTTCACGCCCGAGGTGCTGGCGGCGGCGCTCGGCGCGCCGGTGAGCGAGGCCGTGCTGGCGGTCGAGGGGCTGCACCGGGCGTACCTGGTCGAGCCGCTGCCCGGGCCCCGCTACCGGGTGCACGACCTGGTCAAGCGGCTGGCCAGGGAGCTGGGCCGGCACGCGGAGGCGGGCGTGCGCGAGGCCAGGGCGCGGCTGCTCGACCACTACCTGGCGGTGGCCTCGGACCCGGAGACGCCGCGCGAGTGGTTCGAGGCGGAGCGGCGCTCGCTGGTCTCGGTCGTCCGGCTGGCCGAGGAGAGCGGCGCGCACGGGATGGCCTGGCGGCTGGCGGAGGCGGTGTTCGAGCCGTTCAGGCGGCTGCGGTACTACGAGAACAACCTGGAGATCCAGCAGGGCGGGCTGGCCTCCGCGATGCAGGTGAGCAACCGGCGGGCCATCGCGCTGATGCGCGGCCACCTGGGCTCGATCCACCGCGACATCGGGCCGTCGACGCTGGCGGCCAGGTTCATCGGCGAGGCGCTGGCCGACTTCGACTCGCTCGGCGACCGCGTCGGACGGGCGCGGGCGCTCAACGACCTGGCCGAGGTGCACGGCATCGCGGGCAACAGCGAGGAGGCGCTCGCCTGCGCCGGGGAGGCCCTCGACCTCTACCGGGAGATCGGCGACCGGGCGGGCGTGGCCGGCAGCCTGCACGCGCTGTCGCGGCTGCACCTGTCGCAGGAGCGGTACGAGCTGGCCCTGCAGCACGCCGGGCAGGCCCTCGACGTACGCGCCGAGCTGGGCGACCGGCGCGGCACCGCGCAGAGCCTGATCATCCTGGCCACGGTGCAGCGCAATCTGGGCGAGCCGCAGGCAGCGCTGTCCGAGGGGCTGGAGGCGCTGTCCATCTGCCACGAGCTGGGCGACGAACACGCCGAGGCGGAGACGCTGCTCTGCCTGGCCGAGAGCTACGACCTGCTGCGGCTGCAGCACGACGCCCAACGCGACGCCGAACGCGCCCTCGCCGGATACACGGCCACCGGCGACCAGTACGGCTGCGGCCGGGCCCTGTGCGCGCTCGGCCGGATCGCCCGCAACGGCTCCCGCTACGACGAGGCCCTCGACCACTACGAGCAGGCGCTGGCCGTGCAGGTGGAGCTCCACCACGAGCAGGGCAAGGCCGAGACGCTGGGGGACATCGGGCTGGTGCACTGGCGGCTGTCGGACTACCGGCGGGCCGACGACTACCTGAACCAGGCACTGGTCATCAGCCGGGTCATCCACGACGAGCCGGTGGAGGCCCGCATGCTGAACCGGCTCGCGCGGGTGCGCCGGCGGCAGGGCCTGCCCCAGGTGGCCTTCGTGTACGCGCTCGAAGCGCTGGACATCGTGCAGGGCATGGGCAACCGGCGGGCCGAGGCCGACGTGCAGGAGACGCTGGCGTACACGTACCTGTCGCTCGGGCTGCACGGACCCGCGCTGCGGGCGGCCACGGCGTCGCTGGAGATCAGGGAGGAGCTGCGCGACAACCGGGCCAGCGCGCTGCTGTCGATGGCGACGGCGCTGCACACGGCCGGTGAGCCGGGCCGCGCGCTGGACCCGGCCAGGGAGGCGGCCGAGCTGCAGAACGAGACCGGCACCCGCGACCGGTGGGCGGCGGCGCTGACGACCCTGGCCATGGTGCTGCTCGACCTGGACCGGGCGGACGAGGCGCTGGTGTACGCCCGGCAGGCCAGGGACGTGCACCTGGAGTGCGGGACGCGGCGGGACCACGGGTGCGCGTTGCGGGCGCTCGGGCTGATCTCGGCCCGGCTGGGGCGGCGCGGGGCGGCGCTGGCCTACCTCCGGGACGCCAGGCGGACGCTGGAAGAGGTGGGCGACGTTTTGGAGGCGCAGCGGGTCGCCGCGGAAATCCGCAATTTGTCGTGAAAGGCCGACATAAGTCGGGAAAGTGGAAATCAGAGGTCGCAGATCTTTTCCGGATCTTCTCGTTAGCTGGCAGGGCCAGCTACTCCACTCGGAGGTGATCCGGATGCTCAAGAATCATCTGCGTCGAGACCTGCAATGGCTCAAGCGACAGGCGCGTAAGGACAGGCGGATCACCGCCGTCGTGCTCGCCGGGGTCGCGGGGGTCTGGGGCCGCCAGTTCCTGCCCCCCGACCTTCCCGTGGGCTCGCCCGTGCTCATGGCCCTCTCGCTGACCCTCGTGGCAGGGTCGGGGGCGGCCTGGCTGATCTCGGCGTACTTCGTCACGAGGAGCCTGCGGGCGCGGCGGGAGCCGGCCGAGGAACTGCGCTGGATCGCCGGGATCGGGCGGGGCAAGGAGTGGGCGTTCTGCTCGCTCAGCGCCTACGTCGCCTGGCACCTGCTGCACTTCGTCACGGCGCTGCTGCTGAGCTGAGCGTGAGGCTCAGCCGTCGAAACGCGGCGCTCCGGCCTGCGCGAACGGGGGCGGCCCCGGCTCCTCAGAAGAGGGGCCGGGGTCCGGCGGTGCCCAGCGTGACCTGTTCCAGGCGGTCCACGCGGATGGCCGTGCCCGTCAGGGCGAACTGGACGATCTCCGCCGTCGGCAGCTCGGCCGTGCCGAAGTCGGCGTCCGCGTGGGCGTCGCACCACTCGACGATCCGCCCGGCGTCCGTCAGCGGGGCGGCGAAGTGCAGCACGCTGACGTACCAGAAATCGCGGACACGACCGTGGTCCAGGTCCTTCACGCCGCGCGCGTCCAGCGCGCCGGCGAAGCGCTTGCGCAGCGTGTCCAGGGTCTCGTCCAGCGGGTGCACGCCCACCAGGACGCCGCCCGGATGCGGGCTCACCCCCGCCAGGTACGCCCTGGCCGGCGGCAGGTCCTCGGCGGCCTCCGCCAGCGCCGCGCCGTAGGCCGTGCGCAGCGGGTCGTCCACGGGGATGCTCTCCCGGTACGGCTCCAGCGAGCTGATCGTGGCGTGCAGGGTCCGGCCGCCGTGCACCCAGTGGCCGGGTGCGTCGAGGGTGGCGGCCAGGTCCGTCAGGCGGGCCACGACCTCGCCCTCGGGCCGCAGCACGGCAGCGGCTCCCCAGCGACGGGCGCCCTCGACCATGGGACTGTCATAGGTGGCCCGGCCGGACAGCAGGGCTTCACGTCCCTTGGCACGGAACTCGGCGAAATCGGACATCCGAGCAGTATGCCAGGCACCGGCGTCCTAAGCGGGGAAGATGAGCAGCGGCGGGGTGATCACGTTCAGGCTCTGGCGATGAGCCGCAGCAACGCCGGCACCCAGTGCTCGCCGTAACGCTCGTGCAGCTCGGGGCGGCGCCAGTCCTCCCCCGTGACCCGGCCTCGGCAGAGCGCCGTGCCGCACCGGCAGTCGAGGACGAAGCCGGGATCGGCGGTGCTGGTGGCGTAGTCGTTGGTGACCTCGTCGCCGGGAACCAGCTCGCGGCGGGCGGCCAGGGTGTAGGGGCCGGTCCACCACAGGTTCGGATCGCAGCTGTGGTTGCTCTTGCCGATGGGACGGCCGGGCGGCAGGACCAGGTGGCGATCGGTGTCGACCGTGATGGTGTCGACGTATCCGGGCGCGGCGAGCAGCCGGCGCAGGCCGGCGTCGTCCACCAGGCGTCCGCCCATCCGGGAGACGACGGTGCCGGCGGGGATGGCGGCGGTGGCGAACAGGCCCGTGCCCTCGATGCGCGAAGGCCGTACCTCCAGGTGCGGGTGGAGCCGGCAGTCGGGGTCCGGGGGTTCCAGCATGGGTCAATCATGCGTCGGGAAGGCGGCGGTGTGCGGGCCGTCGTCCGGGTCGAACTCGTGGCGGATGCGCGCGCAGGCGTCCAGCAGCGCGCCCTGCAGCAGGCCCAGCTCCGCGTGCCTGGTCTGCCGGAACGTCGTCGCCAGCCGCTGCTGCTGCCACTCCCCTTCCTTCAGGGCGGCGCGCAGATCCGCCAGGTCCTCCCGCCTGCCCCGGCCGACCTGCAGCGCCCCGAAGCCGCGGAAGACGCGCGCCAGCGCCGCCAGTTCGTCCGCCAGCGCCTCGGGCAGGTCGGCCCCGCGCTCGCCCGGCAGGCCGCGCACGCCGGCGATGAGGTCGACCAGGCCCCTGGCCAGGCTCCTGAGCTGGTGACAGGCGTGGTCGAGACAGGTGGCGGCCTCGGCCACCTGGTTCAGGCTGCGGTCGAAGCGGCGGCGGCGCAGCGACAGGCGTACCGACTCCGCCGCCTGCTCGGCGGCCTGCTCCGTGTCCTCAAGCCGCTGCGAGAGCGTCCTCGCCCGATCCAGCCACTCGCGGGCCGTCTCCGCGTCCCACCCCTCCCGCAGCCCGCGCGAGATGTCGTCGGCCAGGTCACCCAGCTCGGCGGACAGGCCGCACAGCTCCTTGCCTGCCTTGTCCACGTAGCGCGGGGGCGCGACCAGGAGGTTGGCCGCGATGCCGATGGCCGCGCCGAGGAGCACGTCCGCGAGGCGTTCGAAGCCGTACCTGCTGCCCAGGGCGAACACCAGCAGCGCCGAGATCGGGATCTGCACGTTCTGGGCGGGCAGGTTGAGCAGCCGCGACACCACCAGGCCGGCCACCACGAGCACGGCCAGCGTCACCGCGTTGACGCCCATCAGCCAGACCAGCGCGGTGGCCCCGGCCACGCCCACGACGACGGCCATGACCTGCTGGGCGCCCCGTACCAGCGTGCTGTACGCGGTCGCCGACACCGTCAGCAGCACGCCGACGGGCACGAGCACCGGCAGGTCCAGATGGAGCACGTACGCGGCCAGCCACCACCCGAGCACGCACGCGCCGGTCACCTTGACCGTCTGGGCCAGCACCTCCCGCTCCATGCGCAGCCAGCGCCCGATCCCCATGCTGCGCACGAGCCCGAGGGCCGACGCCCCGCCTGAGACGATGCGTTCGAGCGGGGAACCGGCCGGTGCGGGTTGGCGCCCGGTTTCGGTCTCCATATCGAATAAATGCCCAGCTAGGCGGCTGATAGAGCTGCCCGTAACCGGGTAGCGGCAGCGTGCGGCGAGAGAGGTGGGACCGATGTCCGGCGATCTGATCGTTCCTGACGCGGCGCAGGGCCTGGTGCTGTTCGCCCACGGCAGCGGCAGCGGCCGGCACAGCCCGCGCAACCGGTACGTGGCCGGCGCCCTCAACGAGGCCGGGCTGGGCACGCTGCTGTTCGACCTGCTCACCCCGGAGGAGGAGGCCGATCGGGCGAACGTCTTCGACATCGGCCTGCTGGCCGGGCGGCTGCTGGAACGTACCGCGTGGGCGCGTGAGCAACTCGAGGCGGCGTGCCTGCCCATCGGCTACTTCGGCGCCAGCACCGGGGCGGCGGCGGCCCTGTGGGCGGCGGCCACGCCCGGCAACGACGTCGCCGCGATCGTCTCGCGCGGCGGCCGGCCCGACCTGGCCGGGCCCAGGCTGGCGGCGGTACGCGCGCCGACGCTGCTCGTCGTGGGCGGCAGGGACCCGGTGGTGATGGAGCTGAACGAGCAGGCCCAGGAACGTCTGGCGGTCGAGAGCCGGATCGCGGTCGTGCCCGGCGCCACCCACCTGTTCGAGGAGCCCGGCGCGCTGGACGCGGTGGCCGGTCACGCCACGGACTGGTTCCGCGTCCACTTCAGAGCGCACCCCATCATGTAGCGCGGGGTCGACCGGCGAGCCCATCGCGCGACAGGCCCGCAAGCACGCGGCGGGATCGGCCCGTGTGCACGTAGCGGGATCGGGCAATCACGTTGCCGTGATCCACCGACTGTGAAAACGTCAAGTGCGGATGACAGGGCGAGACCACGGCGGTTGCACACGTGTCACTTCTGGAGATCACCGGCCTCACCTGGGACCCGCGCGCGACCCGGCGCCGGTTGGCGCCGGATCCGCTGACGCTCGACCCCGGCCAGACCGCCGTGGTGGTGGCCGCCGACGCCGCCGAGGCCGACGCGTTCACCGATCTGCTGCTCGGCCTGGAGATGCCCCTCGGCGGCCGGATCCTGGTCGGCGGCGAGGAGATCACCATGCGGCTGCCGGCGGAGCGCGAGATCGGGCTGGTCCCGGCGAACGCCGGGCTGCTGCCGCACCTGACCGTCGAGCGGAACCTGGCACTGGCCGCCCGCGACGACCTGGCCCCGTCGTTCGTGCACGGGCGGATCGCGTACATGGCCAGGCGGCTCGACATCCAGGGCTTTCTCCGCTCACGACCGCACGAACTGGCCCACGACGAGCGGCTGAGCGTCGCGCTGGCCCGCGCCCTGTGCCGGCTGCTGCCGGTGAAGGTGATGGTGATCGAGGACCGTACGGGCTGCGGGCCCTGCCACGCCGCCGTGAGCGGCGCCCTGGGCGCCGATCCCGGGCTCGCGGTGCTCGTCGTCACCGACGACAGGACCAGGGTGGCCAGCCTCGCCTCCCCCTCTCACTACTGGGAGATCGCCGATGCCGCTCAGCCGTAGGGCGCTGCTCGCCACCGTGCCGGGCGTCGTGTCGGGCGCTGTGTCGGGCGCCGCGCTGGCGGGCTGCGCGGCGCAGCCGCCGCTGCGCGTCGCGGTGGTCTGGAGCGGGGCGGAGTTAGGCCGGTTCCGGCGGGTGGTGGACGCGTTCGTGGAACGGTTCAGGAGGCCCGTCAGCGTCTACTCGGCCGGCGACAACATCAGTGCCCTGCTGCGCGGGCCCGCCCAGGACGTCATCCCCGACGTGGCGGTCATCCCCCGGCTGGGGCTGCTCTTCGATCCTCTCGTACGCCCCCGCGTCCGGCCCAGGGAGGGCGGTCACCCGCAGCCCGGGTTCTGGCGGCGGCTCGTGACGCCGTACGGGAGCGGGGAGGAGCTCGGCACCTGGTTCAAGCTCGCGCACAAGTCGCTCGTGTGGCACCGCGCCGGCGAGCAGGCGCGGCCCGCCGACCTGGCCACCTGGAGGCCGGCGCCGGGCACGCTGGCGATCGGGGCGGCCGACGGGTGGGTGCTCAGCGACTGGTTCGAGAACGTCCTGCTCGCCTACGCCCCCGAGGTGTACGACGGGCTCTTCCCGCCCGCCGGGCGCGGCAACGCGGACTGGTGGGGCGTGCCCCAGGTGACCGAGGCGCTCACGCTGCTCGCCGACATCTGGCGCGAGGCGTTCACCCCCGAGCAGGGGCGGCGGGCGCTGACCCTGCAGTTCCACGACTCCATCCTCGACGTCTTCACCTACCGCACCGCCGACCTGGTCGCCGCGCCCGACTTCGCGCTACCGGTCATCGAGTTGCACGGCGGCGTGAACGTGGCCGGGCACTTCCGCTTCCCCGCCCACCAGGGCAAGGCGCCGCCGCTCGTGGTCGGCGGCGACGTGGCGGTGGCCATGCGCGGCGGCGGTCCCGACGCCGTCACCTTCGTCGACTGGCTGACCAGGCCGCGCGAGCCGGGTGAACGGGACGAGCTGACCGCCTGGGTCGACGACGGTGGCTTCCTGACGCCGTTCAGCGTGCCGTCCCACCCGCTGCTGCGCGGGCCCGCGCAAGAGCTGAACCAGGGGGCGAACCGCCATTACGACCTGTCCGACCGGCTGATCGGGCCGCTGGAGGGCGGGGACGGCAGGGGGTTGTGGCGGGTGCTCACCGAGCTGTTCACCGAGGTCGCGGCGGAGGCGGCGGCCCCGTCGCGAGCCGCCGCGGCCGCCCGCGACAAGATCGTGGCCGCCGCCGGGAAGGGCGTCCGATGAGCGGGCGCTACGCGCGAGGGCCGAGCGCGGGGCGCCGGTCCGTGGGCGGGCGGGTCGCGGGGGTGCGCGATGACTGATCGGAACGCGTTCCTGTTCGAGGTGGCGCCGCACCACGACGCGGGGGTGCCGGCCGTCGGGCACCGGCTCAGCCGCCGGCACGCCTTCCTCTACCTGCTGCTCGCGGTGCTGCTGTCGGCGGGCGTCATCCTGGCCCCGCTGCTGGTGACCGTGGGCATCAGCTTCTCGGAGCCGGGCGCGTGGGCCGGCGTGCTGAGCGACGCCGCGGCCTGGCAGGCGCTCGGCAACACGCTGCTGTGGTGGGTGCTGGTCCTGGTCGTCTGCGCCGTCGGGCTGGGCCTGGCCTGGCTGGCCAGGAACGCGGGCCCGCTGCCCGGCCGGGTGCTGCGCGTCGTCCTGGTCCTGCCGGCCGTGGTCTCGCCGCTCACCACGGGGGCGATCTTCCGGCTGCTGTTCGACACCAGCCACCACCGCGGGCTGGCCGCCGCCCTGCTCGGCTCCGACACGCCTTTCCTCGGTCCCGGCTGGATCTGGCTGGTGCTCGGGCTGGCGTTCGTCTGGCAGTGGGCCGGGATCGCGTTCCTGGTCTTCCACGAGGCCCTGGCGCGACTGCCGGCCGGGCTGCTGCGGATGGCCAGGGCGTTCGGCGTGACCCGGCGGCGCCGGATCTGGTCCGTGGTGCTGCCCGCGCTCGCCGGTCCTGCCGCGCTGGCGTACGTGTTCGCGCTGGTGGCGGCGGCCCGCGTGTTCGACCTGGTGCTGATGGGCGCGCCCGGGTCGATGCAGGCGCTGGTCGAGGGCGGCGGGCTGTTCTGGTGGCGGCACAACGACGACCTGGGCGACGCGGGGGCCGCGGCGCTCGCGGTGCTGATGTCGCTGGTGGTGGCGGGGGCGGCCTCGCTGGCGCTGCTCGGGTTGCGCGGGCGGGTCAGCTGGTCCGAGCCGGCGCCCGCGCCTCCTCCGGCGCGCGGCCGGCGCCTGTGGCCGCTGTGCGCGGTGGTGTCGGCGCTGTGGCTGCTGCCGTTCGTCGCGCTGCTGCTCACCTCCCTGCGCGAGCCGGCCGCCGCCGCCCGGTCGGGGTGGTGGAGCGGCGGGCCGTGGACGCTTTCCTCGTACGCCGACGCCTTCGCCGACGACGGGTTCACCGCCGCGCTGGGCACCACGTTCCTGCGGGCCTTCGCGGTCGTGTGCGTGGTGCTGCTGGCCGCGGTGCCGGCCGCGTACGTGCTGGCCCACGAGCACCTGCTGCCGCGCCGCGCCTGGCGGCCGGTCCTGCTGGTCTCGGTGGCCCTGGCCGCGCTGCCGCCGCAGGCGTTCGCCGTGCCGCTGCAACGCTGGCTGAGCCCGATCGGCACCGCTCCCGCGCTGGCCATCGTGCACGCGGCGCTGGTGATCCCGCTGGCGGTGCTGGTCCTGCACAACGCGTTCGTCCAGGTCCCCGCCCCCATGCTGGCCCGCGACCGCTGGGAGCTGTTCCACGTCGTACGCGAGGCGCGGCCCGCCGTGGTGCTGGCCGGGGTGCTGGCGTTCGTCCTGGTCTGGAACGACGCGGTCGTCGGGCTGCTGCTGAACTGGCCGTCGGGCGACCACCTGCCGCTGATCCTGCTGGAGCAGGCCCGCCACTTCATGAGCGCCGCGAGCCCGCTGGCGGCGCAGGCGGTGATCGCGACCGCGGTGCCGGTGCTCGTGGTCGCCGTCACCGCCCGCCGCCTGTACCGGGGCCTGACCCGAGGAGTGCGGCGGTGACGGACATCTCGCGGAAGGACCGGCTGGGGTTCCGGCTGTCGCGGTGGCACCGGCGGGCCACGGCGCACCTGCCCGAGCTCGGCCTGGGCGGGCTGGTGACGGCGGGCGGCACCTTCCTGCTGTTCCAGGAGGAGCTGATCAAGCAGCTCGCGGGCGACCTGCCGACCTGGCTGCTGGCGATCCTCGCGCTGCCCTTCCCGATCGCGGCCGGCTGGATCACCCATCTCGTCCGCCGCCGCCGCGAACGCCCCGCCCGCCCCGCCCTGGCCCCCATGCCCTTCC
This sequence comes from Nonomuraea fuscirosea, assembly GCF_035917475.1. NCBI lineage: Bacteria > Bacillati > Actinomycetota > Actinomycetes > Streptosporangiales > Streptosporangiaceae > Nonomuraea > Nonomuraea fuscirosea. Next base: position 9,435,954 of record NZ_CP109074.1, read on the forward strand.
CCGACCGGCCGGACGGCCTGGTGGGCCGGGACGCCGAGCTCCAGCAGGTCAAGGACCTGGCCCTGGAACGCGGCCTGGTCGTGGTGCAGGGCGCGATGGGCTCGGGCACCTCCTCCGTGGCGATCAGCGCCGTCTGGGACCTGGCCGGCGAGGCCCGCAAGCAGCGTTACGCCGACCTGCGCGGCCCCGACAGGAAACATCCGGAGACGGCGCTGAGCGTGGCGCAGCGGGTGCTGCGCACGCTCAACCGGCCGCCGGGCGGCATCCAGGAGCCGCAGGACGCCACCGCGCAGGTGATCGAGGCGCTCAACGGCACCGGCTGCGTGCTCCTGCTCGACAACGTCAGCACGTGGAGCCAGGTCGACTGGCTGCCGACCAGGGTGCCCGGCGCGCACATCGTGGTGGCGGGCACGCTCTCCGACGAGCTGCCGCAGCACGCGGAGCCGATCCAGCTCGGCCCGCTCGCGCCGGAGGCCGGACGGGCGCTGCTGGCCCGCCACATCGGCGACGACCGCGTGACCCAGGACCCCAAGGCGCTCGCGCTGCTGGTGGACGCCTGCCTGGGCAGCCCCCTGGAGATCGTCAGGGTGGGCCGCTGGCTGGCGGGCAACCCCAACGTGCCGCTGCGGTCGCTGGTGGACGACCTGCGGAACCTGTCCATCGACAAGACGCTCGACTTCGTGCTCAACCTGAGCATCAAGCAGTTGCGGCCCACGGCCAAGCAGCTGTTCATCCTGCTGGCCGGGCTGCCGATCGCCGAGGTCGACCACCAGGCCGCCGCCGCGCTGCTCGGGGTGCCCTCCGCCGGCGACGCGATCACCGAGCTGGCGGACTTCGGGCTGGTGGAGAACGTACGGATGACGCGCGTCAGGGTGACCGGCGCGTTCAGGGACAGCGGCGCGGCCGGGACGCCGCAGGAGAACGCCGCCTGGCGCCGCCTGGTCGAGCACTTCGCCGAGCAGGCCGCCGCCTACACCGCCCGGCTGCCCGCCGACGAGGCCAGGACCTGGTTCGCGATGGAGGACAGGGTGCTGCTCCAGGTCCTGGCCGGCGCCGAGCCAGGACGCCAGACCGCCCGCGCGCTCGGGCGGATCGCGGACGGCCTGGAAGCCTGGTTCCGGCTCGAACAGCGGCACGAGGACCGGCTGCGGGCGGCGGCCGCGCTGTCCGCCGCCGCGAAGGCGCTCGGGGACGAGCGCGTGCAGGCCACCGCCGAGCTGCGCCAGTGCGCGATCCAGCTCACCTGGGGAGATCCGCGCAAGGCGCGCCAGCACTTCACCCAGGCGGCCGAGCTGCGCGTCAGGGTGGAGTCGTGGCCGGCCGAGCTGCACCTGGAGCACGCCGCGCTGCTGCTGGCGGGCGGCGACGAGTTCACCGCCGTGGAGGTCGCGCTCGTACGGTACGGGCAGGCGCTGTCCGGCGGCGACGTCACCGGGCACGCGATCAGGATGACCAATGTGGCGGCGCTCCTCATGCGCAAGGGGCAGACGTTCGACCACGACGGCCGGGGCCCCGAGGCGCGCAGCCTGTACGCCGACGCCAGGGCCGTGCTGTTCCGCGCCCTCGACCTGGCCGGGCGGGCCGGCGACCCCGGCGCGCAGGCGCACGCGCACGAACTGCTCGCGCTCACCCACCACTACCTGGGCCAGGGCTTCGACGCCCGCTCCCACCTGGAGCAGGCCGAACGCCTCTACACGGAGACCGCGGACGAGACCGGCAGGGCGCGCTGCCTGGTGCAGCGGGCCGGGGTGCTGCTGGAGGATCCTGGGCACGCGGCCGAGTCCGTGGTGGCGCTGCTGGAGGAGGCCGAGCCGCGGCTGCCGCCGTTCGGGGTGAGCACCGCGCTGGCCCACCTGCACCTGGGGCGGCTGCGCGGGGATCGGGCGGCCGGGCACCAGGACGCCGGGCTGGCCGCGCTCTCGCCGTGGGACGGGATCGCCGAGCCTCAGCAGATCACCGAGCTACGCGCCCTCCTCCAAGCCCTGTGACCCGAAGCGGGCGGTGGCGGGGCCGTCGGACGGCGGTGATCGTCGGGTACCGGGTGATCGTCAGGCGCCGGTGATCGGCGCCGCGCCCGTCGCCGTGGCGACGAGGCGCTCGTAGACCTCGGGGTCCGTCGTCTCCGAGCCCAGCCGGTGCCCGGTCAGCTCGCCGTGGTCGTCGCTGGAGCCGGTCACGGCCAGGCCGAGCTCGCCGGCCAGGCCGCGTACGTGATGGCGGGCCGCCTCGTCGTGGTCCAGGTGGTCGGCCTCGACGCCGAAGAGCCCGGCCGCGGCCAGCTCGGCGATCCACTCGTCCGGCACCGCCTCGCCGCGCCGTTCCGCCTTCGGATGAGCCAGGACGGGCACGCCCCCGGCCGCGCGCACCAGGCGTACCGCGTGCCCGGGGTCGAGGGCGTAACGGGAGACGTGGGCGCGCCCGCCCGCCCCGATCCACTCCGGCGTGAACGCGAGCGCCGGCTCGGCCACGGCGCCGGCGGCGACCATGGCGCGGGCGATGTGCGGCCGCCCGACGGGGGCGCCCGCGGCCAGCTCGGCCACCTGCTCCCAGGTGACCGCCACGCCCAGCTCCACCAGCCGCTCGACGGTGAGCCTGGCGCGTTCCTCGCGGGCCCGCCTGATCCGCGCGCACTCCGCGAGCAGCTCCGGCTCGCGCGGGTCGAACAGGTAGGCGAGCAGGTGGATGCTCCGGCCGCCGCGCCGGCAGGACAGCTCCATGCCGGGCACGAGCGTCAGCCCGGCCGGCAGCGCGCCGGCGGCGGACGCGTGCCCGGCCACGGTGTCGTGGTCGGTCAGCGCGAGCACGTCGAGCCCCCGCTCGCGGGCCCGCCTGACCACGTCGGACGGGGGCTGGGTGCCGTCGGAGGCGCTGCTGTGGCTGTGCAGGTCTATGCGCATCGCCCCCGATGGTGTCACACGGCGGCCGTGGGCACGCCTCCTCCGGAACTCGTACAGGTCATCCGGCGACCGTGGGCACGCCTCCCCGGGAACTCGTGCGGGTCATACCGCGACCGACGCCAGGATCCGACCGTCGAAGGTCTGGACCGTGAAGTGGTTGATCTCGGACTGGGGCAGGCTGGTGCCGCCGTGCAGCAGCAGCGGATCCTCGGCCCCCGGCACGCCGTACCCCTTGTCCGGCACGCCCCAGCTCGCCACCACCTCGGAGCGGCCGTCGTCGCCGACCGCCATCAGCCGGCACTGCAACGGCCCCTTGACGCCCTTGAGCTCCAGCGCGACGTGGGTCCCCCATCCCTTGTCCTCCACGCCGACGAGCCCGGAGACGCCGGTGGACGCATCGCTGACGGCGTAGGTGCGGCCGGTCATGAGCAGGGCCCTGGCCGGGCTGTGGATGCTGTCCGGGTTGGGCCCGCTGGTCACGGAGCTGATGCCGAGGAAGATCCCGGCCGCGACGACGAGGCACGCGGCGGCGCTCATGAACCCCCGGTGGAACCGGCGGCGCCGGCGCTCGGCGGCCGCACGGCGTACCAGAAGCGACTCGACCTGCTGGTCCGGCGGATGCGGCAGCAGATCGTCGGGGTGCACCCCCTTGATCAGCTCCCCCATCGCCGCGAACGACCCCACCTCGGAGGCGCAGATCGGGCACATGCCGAGATGGCGCTCGAAATCGGCCCGCTCGTCGTCACTGAGCAGGCCGAGCGCGTACGCGGCCACGTCCTCGTGGTGTACCTCCGTCATGGCGTCACCCCCCTGTTACTGTGACGCTGTCCGATCACGGCAACGTCACCCCCCTTTCCTCAAGCGCGACGCGCAGCGCGCGCATCGCGTAGTACACGCGGGACTTCACCGTGCCTACGGGCACGCCGATCGTCTCCGCCGCCTCCTGGACGGTGCGGTCCAGCAGGAACGTCTCTGTGAGCACCTGACGGTGGGCCGGGGACAGCGACATCATCGCGTCGGTCACGACGATCTCCCGCAGCAGCCGCTCGTCCTCGGCCGCCACGGGCTGGACGCGGTCGGAGATGTCCTCGACCGTGTCGAGGGGGCGCGAGCCGGAGCGGCGGCGGTTGTCGATGACGACGCGGCGGGCGACGGTGGCCAGCCAGGGCATCAACGAGCCCGAGTCCGTACGGAGATCGTGGATGTTGCGCCAGGCACGGACGAGGGTCTCCTGAACGACGTCCTCGGCCCAGCGCCGATCGCCGCCCGTCAGCCTGATGGCGAAGGCCATCAAGGGGGCGCCGTATTCGCGGTAGAGGGCTCGGACCATGGCCTCGTCGGTTACGCGGTGATTCACGTGGGGGCGTGCTCCCTCGCGCGGCGGATATCATGAAATATCGCGCTCGCTCCGCTGATATTGAGAATTGACACTCTAGCCTCGGCCGAGCCTCCGGGTCAGGTAGTTTGCCCGTCTCGCCACATCGATAGAAATATCCGTTAAATCGTGCTTCAGTCCCCTGGAGAGGGGATCATGATCATTCGATTGACGATCCGCGATCCAGCGGCCTCCACCGCCGCCGACGTCGAGGTGACGGCGGAGCCCGAGACCACCGTCGGCTCCCTGCTGCGAGCCCTGCCCTTCCCCGTCAAGGGCCGCCCGTGCTACGTCGGCAGCGGCAAGCTCGACCCCGACGCCACCGTCGCGGACAGTCCGCTGGTGCCGGGCGTCACGATCAGCGTTGGCGAGCCCGAGCGCGTGCAGCCCTGGCGCCCCCTCGCCGCGGCGGGCGCCGTGCGCGTGTTCGCCGGGCCCGACGCCGGCCAGGTGGTCTGGCTGAGCCCCGGCAGCCACGTGATCGGCCGCGAGTGGACCGACATCAGCCTGCCGCGCGACCACAAGGTCTCCCGGCGGCACGCCCGGCTGGACGTGTCGTGGACCGGCGAGGCCACGGTCGTCGACCTCGGCTCGCGCAACGGCACGCTGGTGGACGAGCTGCCAGTGCGGGGCCCGGCCGTGCTGCGGCCCGACGGGGTGCTCCAGGTGGGCGACGACCGGCTGCGCTGGGCCCCGCTGCCGTCCGCCCGGCTGCGCACCACCCCCAGCAGGGACGGGCACATCGACTTCGACCGGGCCTTCTCCCCCGCCCCCGCCGTTCCCGGCGCCCGCGTCGCCCTGCCCAGGAACGAGACGCCGCCGCGCAATTTCGCCGTGGCGCTTCTTTCTTCGCTTCTTCCGCTGCCCATCGCGGTCGCGATGGCCATCCTGGTGAAAAGCCCGTATTTTCTCCTTTTCGGAATTCTGACGCCGATCACGTTCTTCGCCACCCAGTGGATCGAAGGACGGCAGCGCAGGAAGAAAGAACGCGAGTTCGACCAGCGCAAACACGAGACCGTCGAGCGGATGCGGCAGCACGTGGTGCGTGAGCAGTGGCTGCGGCACGTCGTCGCGCCCGACGAGGTGGACCTGACGTTCGCCGCCACCCACGAGGGTCCTGGGCTGTGGCCGCGCAACGCCGACTCCCCCGACGGCCTGACGCTGCGCGTCGGAGTGGCCGACGAACCGGCCACGATCGCGTTCGACGGCGAGCCGTGGTCCGGCTTCGCCGAGCCGGCGCTGCGCGGGGTGCCCGTCACGGTGGATTTACGCGAGATCGGCGTGCTGGGGGTGATCGGCCCGCCCGAGCCGGTGGACGCGCTGCTGCGCTGGCTGCTGATCCAGCTCGGCACCTTGCGCGCCCCCGACGAGCTGCGTCTCGTCCTCATCACCGCCTCGGGAGGCGAGCACCTGGCCTGGGCGCGCTGGCTGCCGCACCTGAACGTGGACGCCCCCGTCCCCTGCCTGATCGGCAACACGCCCGAGACCAGGACGGAGCGGATCGAGGAGCTGAAGAACCTGGTCACCGAGCGGCTCAAGGTCAGAGACCGCCGCTTCGCCGAGGACGTGGTCGTGGTGCTCGACGGAGCCCGCGCGTTACGCGACATCCCCGGCATGAAGGAGGTGCTCAGGGAGGGCCCCTCCGTCGGCGTGTACGTGATCTGCGCCGACCAGCGCAGCCTGAACGAGTGCCGCGGCGTCTGCGAGCTGGACGGCGCCGGCATGCTGCTCACCCGGGGCCGCCAGGGCCTGCCGGTGTCGGTGCAGCCGGAGAGCCTCGGGGAGCAGGCCGCCGAGCGCATCGCCCGCGCGGTGGCGCCCATGCGCGACCGGCTCACGCTGGCCAGGGCCGAGAGCGTCATCCCCGCCTCCGTACGCCTGCTGGACGCCCTGGGCCTGCCCGTTCCCGGCGCGGAGGCGGTACTGGGGTGCTGGGCCGCCGATCCTGGGCCGACGACCAGGGTGTGCGTCGGAGCCGACGGCTCCGGGCCCGTGACCGTGGACCTGGCCGCGGACGGGCCGCACACGATGCTCGGCGGGGCGACGGGAGCGGGCAAGAGCATCCTGCTCCAGACGCTGGTCACCTCGCTGCTGCTGGCCAACCGGCCGGACGAGCTGAACCTGGTGCTGGTCGACTTCAAGGGCGGCAGCGCGTTCCTGCCGTTCGAGCACTGCCCGCACGTGGTCGGGCTGATCCGCTCGACCGGCGACACGGCGGCGGACGTGTTCGACGAGAGCGCGGCGCGGCGGGTGCTGGCCTCCGTACGCGCGGAAGTGCGCCGCCGCGAGGCGATCCTGGCCCGGTACGGCGGGGAGATCGACGTCTACTGGAACGCGGGCGGCCGGCTGCCCCGGCTGGTCATGGTGTTCGACGAGTTCGCCCGGGTCCTGGAGGTCTCGCCCGACTTCCTGCGCGAGCTGGTGAACGTGGCGGCCAAGGGGCGCTCGCTCGGCATGCACCTGGTGCTGGCCACGCAGTCGTTGCAGGGCAAGCTCTCGCCCGAGCTGAAGAACAACATCTCGCTGCGCATCACGCTGCGCCAGAACGAGCCCTCCGACAGCACCGAGGTGCTCGGCGTGCCCGACGCGGCCACGATCCCGTCGCGGCTGCGCGGCCGGGGCATGATCATGCGGGTGGGCGGGGAGCAGCGCACTCCGCAGCTGTTCCAGACCGGCTATCTGGGCGACCCGCCGCCCACCGGCGCGGCTCCCGCCACCGCGCGGCTCGCCCCGTGGCCGGCGCTCGGGCTGCCGCGGCCCGCGTCCGGCGGCGCGCCGCGGGCCGGCCGCAGCGATCAGGACCTGGCCATCGCCGCGGTACTCGCCGCCGCCCGTGAGCTGCCCACCGAGCCGCCGTTCCGGCCACTGCTGCCGCCTCTGCCCGCCGCACTGCCGCTCAGCGCGGTCGAGGGGGCGGGCGGAGTGCCGTACGGGCTCGCGGACGACCCGGCGAACCAGGCGCAGCCCGCGATGGCGCTCGACCTGCGCGGGAACGAGCGGCTCATGGTGGCGGGCGGGCCGCAGTCGGGGCGCACCACGTTCTGCCGGACGCTGATCTCCAGCCTGGCCGCCCGCACCTCGCCCGCGCAGGTCTGGCTGTACGTGGTCGAGCACCGGCCGGGCGGGCTTGCGGCGTACGCGGACCTGCCGCACTGCGGGGCCGTCGCGGGGGCGGGCGAACCCGACCGGATCAGGCGCATGGTGACCTGGCTGGCGGGCGAGGTGGAGCGGCGGCGGCTGGCCCAGGCGTCGCCTGGTGAGCCTGCCGGGCCGGTCATCGTGTTCGTGATCGACGGGTGGGAGTGCTTCGAGGACCGCGCCAGCCCCGACTTCTTCGAGACGCCGCTGCTGGCCACGCTGCGCGCGATCGTGGCCGGCGGGCCGCCGGTGGGCGTGCACACGGTGGCCGCGGGCGGGCACGACATGCTGCGGGGCAAGACGCCCGACCTGTTCTCGCGGCGGCTGTTCCTGCCGTTCGCGCGGGAGGAGACGCGGCGGTCGTACCTGTCGTCGGGGATGGTCTCGCCGCCCGTCCTGCCCGGGCGAGCCATCGAGGCGGCCTCGGGGCTGCACGTCCAGGTGTGCCTGCCGCCGGAACGCGTCCCGTCGCCGCCCGGCAGACCCCGGCACGGCCGCGACCCCGCGCCTACCGTGAAGACGTTCCCGCCACTGCCGGCGCACGTCCCGCTGGACCGGCTGCCCGGCGCGGCCGTCGGGATCGGCGGCCCCGACGTCGCGCCCGTCTCGCTGGATCTGTTCGACCTCGGCCCGCACCTCGTGCTGGTGTCCGGGCCTCCCGGGTCGGGCCGCAGCAACGCGGCTCTGGTCCTGGCGACGATCCTGCTCCGGGCCGGGGTGCACGTCCTGGCCCTCGCACCGCCCCGATCCCCTCTGGCCCACGCCCTCCCCGGCGCCAGGACGCTCACCGGCACCTCGTTCACCGACGCCGACCTGCGCGAGGCCGCCGAGTCCTTCGCGGGCGAACGCTACGCGGTCGTCGTGGACGACTTCGACCAGCTCACCATCACGCCCCGCGAGCAGGGCTTCGACACCCTGCCCACCCTGCTCCAGGACATCCTGGCCCCGTCCGAGCTGGGCCGGCGCGCACTCGTCCTGGCCGGAGACGCGACCCCGCTCCTGGAGGGACACCGGCGCTCGCTGTCCGGCGAGGTCACGGAGATGCTCCGCTCCGGCACCCGCTGCCTGCTGACCCCCACGAACCGGGTGAACGCGCGGGAGCACGGCGTGAACCTGGAACCCGACCAGTTCTTCACGGGGCCGGTGGGGCGGGGGTACCTGGGGACTTCACGGCGGGTGGAGCTGGTGCAGCTGGCGCTGCTCTGAACCGCCGGTGCTCTCGTCCTTCGTGCGTCCGGTGAGATTGTCGAATGAGGCGATGTCATCCAATCTCCTGAGCGCCGGACAGCCTGATGCGGAATTCCGCCGGCCGGGTTATTGCCTGATGCCGTAGGTGTAGGCCACCGCCAGGGGGTGCGTGGTGGGGCAGAAGGCGGCCGACGACGCCCCGATACCGACCCAGGGGCCGTAGACCGTGGTCCGGGCGCTGCCCTTGGCGCAGGTGGCGATGGCACGCACGCTGCCCGAGCCGCCGGTGCACTGAGCCCACGTGTATCTGTACCGGTAGCCGAACCCGCTGTCACAGCCGGACGGCCAGGGTTCGGCGTTCGCGGTGCCGGGCGTGAGGGCGACCATCGCGGCGGCGCCCAGCAAGGTCACGATACCGATGATCTTTTTCTTCATGGCGGCGACAATACATTTCGCTTCGAAGCCGGTCTGCCTTCGCGCGGTGTATGTCCGCGAAATGTCCTTGGAATGCCCGGCTGGCGTGTCGCTCGTCGAATCTGTGCACCATGCGCCGGGGCCGGCCAGGCGTTCAAGCGTGGCCGGTGCGCAGCAGTCGAACGGCGGGCTCCGGCTCCAGCGGGGCCGCCCGTAGGATCTCTGCCAGCAGAGCCTCAGGGTCGAGGTCCGTCCGGTCGAATGAGTATTCGTCATCATCGAGCGTGCCGCCGGTCAGCAACGCGGCGACCGCGGACAAGACGATCACCAAGAGCTGCGGCACGGCTGCACTGCGAGCGCTCGGCTGGAACGACAGATACCAGTCCTCGTCGGTCTCGACTGCGCCAGGCGGTGCGAGAAACGTGTCGACGTGCCCCGCGCCACCCCAGTGGAAGGTCCAGGACCGCTCCTTCTCCACGAAGAGGACGTCTACCTTCGACACGCCGAGGATCGTTCGCATGGCGAAGCCCGCCACACGTGCGAGTGTCTCTGGATCCGGCCGCTTCCGGCACGTGACTCCGATTGCCACGGACATGCATCACCCCGGGAACACGATCCAGCCGTCGGCTGAGTTGACGTAGATGCTGCTGATGGTCCCCTGCCGTGGTATCCCCGGCAGCGGTCCTTTGCGAGCGAAGTCGAGTAACTCCTGCCCAGGCACGTTCTTGGCGTCGATGTACACCTCCACGCCCGTGTATCCGGCCGTGCGTGCGCTGTCGTCGGCGAGGCCCGCCTTCTTGAGCACCATGACGGGCTTGACGCCATCGTATTTCTTGAGGCTGACCGGCACTCCGTCAAGCCAACCGTCGATGCCGGCGAAGTTGTCGGTCGGCGGTCCCTCGAAGTGTCCGCCGCGGAGTTCCGCGACCTCGCGGGCCTGGGCCGGTTCGTGGTCGCGCAGCCTGTTCGGGGTGACGGAAGGCGGCTTGCCGGCGGGCAGTTCCCTCGGATAGGCGGACAGGCCCAGGGGGTCGATCCAGGTGTGGGGGTTGGGGACGTAGGCGTGGGGGTCCCAGCCGCCTCGCAAACCGATCGGGTCCGAGGTGGCGTAGCGGCCCGAGTCCGGGTCGTAGTGGCGGCGGTAGTTGTAGTACAGGCCCGACTCCGCGTCCTCGTACTGGCCGGGGAAGCGTAACGGGCAGTCGGGGCCGGTGGTGAGCGCGCCCGGGGAGGTGCCCCAGAGGGTGCGGCGGGTGCGCCAGGCGACCTCGCCCCGCTCGTCCACCAGCTCGGCCGGGGTGCCGGCCAGGTCCGTGGCGATGGCGTAGAAGCGTTCGTCCACCTGATCCTGGGAGCGCTCGGTCTGGGTCAGGGGGCGGAAGGTGCCGGGGGCCCAATCCCAGGCGGTCACCCGGTCGTCGGCGGACTGTTCGGCCAGGGTGAGGCCGTCCCAGACGAAGTCGGTGCGCTGGGAGCCGTCGGTGCGTTCCTTGGCGATGCGGCGGCCGAGCGGGTCGTAGAGGTAGCGCCAGCGGGCCCCGTCCGGGGTGGTGACGTGGGTCAGCCGGTCGTCGGCGTCCCAGGTGTAGTGCCAGGTGCGGGGCTTGGCGGACAGGCCCTTGCGCCGGCGCACGACCGTGCGGCCCTGGCGGTCGTACTCGTAGTGGGTGCGGCCCGCCTGGCGGATCATGGTGCCGGTGTAGGCGCGCGGCCCCTGGCCGTCCCCGGGCTCGGGCCAGGTGGCGTCGGTGATCCGGCCCGAGGGGGCGTAGGCGTAGCTCTCCGACCAGCCGGCGCCGTGGACGGCGGTGACGCGGCCCACCGGGTCGAGGTCGAAGCGGCGGCGGCCGGACAGCAGGTCGTCGATCTCGGTCAGCTGCCCGTCCCTGCGGTAGCCGTACGTGCGCCGCTGGACCACGCGCCGGCCAGGACCTCTGGTGAGCGTCTGGGACTGCAGGTGGGAGTCGTCGTCCCACTCGTGGGTCAGGGAGACGGCGGCGCCGAAGGTGCGGGACAGCTCGCGGCCGGCCGGGTCGTGGTCGAAGTGGAGGGTCTGACCGGCCGTCTCCAGACTCAGGGGCAGGCCGCGGGGGTCGTACGTCAAGAAGGTCTCCACGCCGGACGGCGTGCGGCGCAGCACCCTGCGACCGAGGGCGTCGTAGGCGGAGGTCAGGGTGCGGCCGTTGCAGGTCTCAGCGGTGACGCGGCCGTGGGCGTCGCGGGTGATGGTCAGGTCGGCGTCGGGGTTCGCCGCGTGGGTGAGGCGGCCGAGCAGGTCGTAGTCGTACGTGGTGAGCCGGTCGCCCGCGCGCCGGCCGATGAGCCGGTCGAGGACGTCGTAGACGTAGCTGGTCGACTGTCCTTCGCCGTTGATCCGCTCGGTGAGGTTGCCGGCCGGGTTGCGCACGTAGGTGAGCACCCGGCGGTCGAAGTCGCGCTCCTCGGCCAGGTTGCCCGCGGGGTCGTAGGTGTAGGTCCAGGTCAGCCCCTGGGGGTCGGTGACCTGGGTGAGGCGGAGCTCGGTGTCCCAGGTGAACGTGATGCGCGCCCCGTCGGGGGTGGTGCGGGCGGTGGGCACGTCGAAGGGGCCGATCTCGAAGCGGGTGGCCTCGCCCATGGCGTCCACGTGCTCGACGAGGTTGTTCTCCGCGTCGTAGGACCACCGCTCGACGGCGCCGCCCGCGGTGGTGCGGGTGGCCGGTCTACCCTCGACGGTCCAGGTGTGGCGGGTGGTGTGGCCGAGCGGGTCGGTGACGGCGCTGACGCGGCCGAACGGGTCGCGCGCGCAGGTCGTGGTGGCGCCCGCCGGGTCGGTGATCGCCACGGGCAGGCCGGCGGCGTCGTTGTCGACGGTGTGGGTGTGGCCGAGCGCGTTCGTGATCGCCGTCAGGTGGCCGTGCTCGTCGTAGGCGTACGTGGCGGACGGGTCGGAGACGAGGTTGCCGCGCTCGTCGTGACGCAGGGTCGTGCTGCTGCCGTCGTAGTCGGTGATGGTGACCGGCAGGTGCAGGGCGTCGCGGGCGCAGGTGCGCCGCGCGCCGTCGGGCCTGGTGACCGAGATCAGGGCGCCCGCGTCGTCGTAGGCGTATCGGGTGGTACGGCCCAGCGGGTCGGTACGCGCGAGCAGCAGGTCCCGTTCGTCCCAGAGGTAGCGGGTGGTGTGACCGAGCGGGTCGGTCTCGCCGGTGACCTGGAGCAGTTCGTTGTAGCGGTAGACGGTGAGCCGGCCGAAGGAGTCGCGGGCCCTGGTGACGCCGTCGCCGTACGACAGCTCGGTGTTGAAGACGCCCGCCGAGCCGGTGCCGTAGACGCAGCGGCCCTCCAGGTCGTAGGTGTAGGCGTACCAGGTGCCGATGCGGTCGCGCCAGCGGGTCAGCCGGCCTTCGTCGTCGTAGCTGAAGCGCAGCGGCAGGCCGGAGGAGTTGGTCACCTCGGTCAGGTCGCCAGCCTCGTCGTACGCGTACGACAGCAACGTCTGCCCGGCCCCGCGCAGCCGGATCTCGACGATGCGGCCCTGATGGGTCTCGATGTCCAGGTGGTAGCCGCCGGAGTGGACGACCTCGGTGGGCAGGCCGTCGGTGTAGCGGACGTCGATGCGCGCGCCGTTGCGGTCGGTGACGGCCGCGATCGGCAGCACGCCGGGTTCGGTGGTCTCGGCGAAGCAGGTGGTGCGGCCGGTGAGGGGGTCGGTGACGGCGTACCCGGTGTCGGTCTCGCGCAGGATCAGGGCGGGACCGCCGTCGGGACGGGACTCGCCGTCGAGCTCCGGATGGGGGAAGGTGAGCAGCGCGCCGGTCTCGGTGGCCAGGCAGAGGCCGTCGGCGTCCACCTCCAGCCGCTGGTCCAGGGTGGAGGCCCAGGACCGGCCGAACCAGCGGCCCGTGTGGCAGCCGGACAGATGGGTGCGTTCGAGGTGGAGCGGCAGCGCCCCGGGCAGCTCGACGTCGGTCTGCGGGAGCAGCACGACCCCGGTCGGGAAGTGCACCGGGTCCTGGCTGAAGAACTGACGGCCGCGCTGCCACGAGGTGGTCGCGGCCGTCGTGGCGCGGGCCCCGCCCGCGTCCAGCGCCGATCGCAGCGACGCGCCGGACCGCCCGGCCTGAGCGCCCAGCACCGCGCCGGGGACGCCTCGGCGCAGCGCGCCCGTGCCGATCACGACGCCTCCGCCCGCGCGGATGCCGCCGGCCGCACCGCGCAGGCCGGTCACCGCCCTGGCGCCCTTGGCCACCAAGGCCAGGCCCCGGCCCACCGGCAGGACGCCCAGCGCGGCCATGCCCACCTGGCCCAGCGAGCCCTTGCCCTGCCGGTACTTGTGCAGCGCGTCCCCCAGCACCACCGCGCTCGCCGCCAACGCCACGCCGGCCAGGATCGCCCCGGCCAGGCCGCCGGTGCCGATGACCAACACCACCAGCCCGGCCACCATCGCCACCGTGCCGGCGAACGCCACGAAGTCGTCCCACGACCTGAACGGCGTGGAGATCGTGTCCCATGCCCGCTGCAGCCAGCTCTTGTCCTTGATGCCGCTGCCTTCGAGCGCCTGCTCGATCTCCCGCGTCGCCCGGTTCTCGGCGTCCCCGCGCAGGCGGGCGGCCTCGTCGGCGATGCGGCGGGCGCGCGAGCGGTCGGCGTCGGCGGCGCGGGCGCGCTGCACCGCCGGCCGCACCGCCGCCTGCACCGTGGCGTCGGCGGCGCCGACGGCCGACTCGACCTCGGGCAGCGTGCGTACGGCGGCCGCGGCGGGCAGATGGGCCCGCACCTCCCTGAGCGCCCCCTGGTAGGCGGCGTCGGCGGTCTGACCCTGGCGCAGCGCGGCCCCGGCCTGCGTCTTGGCCTGCTCCAGGCTGCCGGCGTACGTCATCAGCGCCTCGCCGGCGCCCCGGTAGGCCGTACCCAGCTTGGCCAGCTCGCCGGGCAGCTCGGCCAGCGCCTCGGCGTACTTGGCCGCGTAGTCGCCGCGCATCTTCAGCGCGGAGCCGTCACCCGAGATGACGCCGAGCTTGCCGCTGTTGTCCTCGGCCAGCCGCGCTTCCTTGAGCAGCCGGTCGGCGAGACCTCGCACCTGCCCCGGGTCCCCCGGCGCGGGGTCGCCGGCCAGCCCGAGCACTTCCCATCCGCCCGGCACGTCGTCACGCTCCCGCGCCGCCGCTGAGCGAGGCGTCCAGCTCGCGGTGCTTGGCGATGGCGGTCTTGAGGAACTGGCTCATGCCCTCCAGGCCCTGCATGACCTGCCGGGCGCCGGTGTTCCACTGCTCGTAGTCCTGCTGGAACTTGCCGGAGGCCCGCTCGGTGACGAAGTCGCTGCCGACGAGCTGGTCGATCATCGCCTTGAGCTGGGTCAGGCGGGTCTCGATGTCCTCCTTCTCCTTGCCGAGCCGGGTCGCGCTGTTCTCCACCTGCGGGAAGCTCAGGTGATGGGTGCCTGCGGCCATGACGGTTCACTCTCCTTCTGGGTCCGACCAGGCCAGGGTGGCGCTGATCGCGTCGAACAGGTCGAGCATGGGCTCGGTCAGGCTCAGGTGCGGGCTGGCGATCACCAGGTCCAGCACGCCGTGGCCGCCGGGCACGGGGACGAGGGTCTGCATGACCACCGAGTCGATCTCGCCGGGCTCGACGCCGGTCACCCGGACGGCGCGGCCCGCTGCCAGCTCGACGATCCCGACGTCGCGCCAGACGGGCGTGCCGGGCGTGGGCGGGACGGCGACGACGCCCGCGGCGATCTCCTCGACGGTGTCGCCTCCCGCCCGCCCCTGGGTGTGCAGGACCATGAGCGTGGCCAGCACCGTGCCCACGTCCTCCACGTGGTCGGTCATCGCCGCGCCGAACACCGCGCCGTTCCCGGCCGCCACGTCGGCGACCTCGCGCAGCACCTTCAGCAGCACCGGCCGGTGCGGGGCCAGCACGGGCTCTGCCGCGACGCGGGCGTCCACCAGGCGGGCCAGGTCGCCGGTCCTTCCGGCGCGCCAGACGTCGAACTCGTACCAGGATTCGGGCACCCGCACGGTGAACCCGAAGGGCAGGTCGGCCATCAGCCATCTCCTAGGTGGGCCGTGACGGGGGCGGACCGGGTCGTGGTCGCCGGTGAGGTGTGGTCGGTCAGCGCGAACAGCAGCGACGCGGCGATCGTCGCGGCCAGCACGCCCGTGAGCGCGCCGAGTGCGAAGGTCCTCATCACGTGCCTCCCGTGCCGGTGGTGAGCGAGTCGGCCAGCGAGCCGTCCAGGGTGCCCGTGCCTTCGACGAGGGCGTCGAGCAGGCCGGCCGCGCGTTCGAGGAGCTCGTTCATCCGCTCCCTGTTGTCGGACGACTCCGCGAAGAACTTCCGCACGGCCTCGTCCACCTTCTCCGAGCCCGTCCGCGCGTCGAGCGCGCCGGCGTTCCCGCCGTCCAGTGCCGCGCGAATGGCTTTGAGATCGCGGGCCACGTTCGCGGCCTCGCGGCGGTCGGCGCTGAATTCCTCAGCCATTCGGCGTCTCCCCCTCGATGGCTTCGAACGCGCGCCAATCCCGATAAACGGTTTCGACGTCACGCGTGCCGTCGGCCCGGCTTTCCAGGTGCAGTTTCAGGCTTACCGGCAGCCCTTTCGCGTCCACCCGCAGCGTGAATTCGATCGGTCCTTCCGCGCTCGTTCCCGCGTACGCGGCCAGTCCTTCCTCGCCCCTGACCCGGTGGGCCAGGGCCGAGCCGGTGATCGTGCGCCCGCCGGCCTCCGGCGTGCTGGTCACGTCCGACTCGGCCGCGTCGATCAGAGCCTGGATCGAGTGCGGCGAGCTGAGGTCGCGGACGGACGGGGCGCGGCTCTGGTCGCACGGCTCCAGCGGCGGCCGGACGGCGTCGAAGGGCACACCGGCGGCGACGCCGCTCCTGCCCACCAGGGACACGCGGGTGGTGCGTGGAGCGTTCCCACAGGTCAGCTTCATGTCGTAGGCCGTGGCCGCGTTCGCGTCGAAGCTCAGCCGGCCGTCGGCGACGACCGTCTCGCCGTAGCGCGACAACTCTGTGCGCTGCTCGAACGTGGCCGTACGGCGGCCGATGGCGGCGGTGACGTCGTTCACGGCCGGGCGCGCGGCCGACGAAGGCGGCGTCACCCGGCTGGAGACCAGGACGACCGTGCCTGCCGCCACCGCCACGGCGAGCACGCCGACGGCGAGGCCGGCCAGGTAGGCGGGCCTGCGCCAGAGCGGCGCGGGTGCGGGGTCGTCCGCAGGGGGTTCCGGCTCGTACGGCCTGGTCCGTCGCTCGGCTTCGAGCAGCAGCTCGTGCACCGTGGCGCCACGGGCCCCGCCGGAGTGGCCGAGCAGGATGCGCACCAGGTCGACGGCGGTCGGACGGGCGAACGGATCGGGCCGGCGGCACTCGTCGATCACCGCGCGCAGGGCGGGCAGCAGCCGGTCCAGATCGGGCTCCACGCCGCCGCCGGCCACGTGCCCCGTCCCCGCGAACACGATCACGTCGGCCCAGTCCTTGACGTCCTGCGCGGGAAACTCGGCGTCGCGCGGGCCCGGCGCGAAGGACGCCTGCCCGCCCGCCCCGATCACCACGTTGCCCGGGCGCAGCCGCAGCCCCGCGATCCCGCCCAGGTGCAGCCTGGCCATGGTGGTGGCGGTGCCGAGCGCGAGCAGGTAGAGCGATTCACCCTGGTACGGCCCCGCCGCCCTGACGACAGCGGCGAGCGAGTCGCCCTTTCCCAGGTAATCGCGTGGCCTGAGGGCCAGGCCTTCGCTCCATCCCTGAAATTCCATCGCCGTCCCCGTGAAGCATTCCGGTCAGCGCAGCGGGCCCGCCGGCATTTCGCTGCGACACAGCTCAGGCCGTGAATTCCAGCCACCGGCGGCACCGTTTTCCGAAAGGTTGTACGCCGTCGGCCAGACAACGGTTCAAGCGAATTCCGGAAAATCTCTCCCAGGTGCCGCGATGGGTATCGATCTTTCCCCGGGGCTTGACCTTGACGCGACGGCAACGTTTCTCCTTGGAGGTGAAGCATTCGCCGCGGAGAGGAACGTGATGCTGTACGCCGCGCTACGGATCGTCGGATTCGAGCTCAAGGGCCTGGCCGCCATCGGGCTGTGGATCGTCCGCCGCCGGCACGGGGTGCCCGCGGGCGCGACCGTGGTGACGTACAGCAAGGAGCAGACGTTCACGATGACGCTGATGGCGTTCGCGATGGCGGTCGAGACCGTGGTGCTCGATCTGCTGCTGGTCTCGCTCGGGGTGCCCGCCTGGCTGCGCTACACCGTGCTGATCGCCGACGTGTACGGGCTGCTCTTCGTGGCCATCCTGGTCGCGGCCTGCGTCACCCGTCCCCACGTGCTGACCGCCGGCGAGCTGCGGATCCGGTACGGCGCCTACTTCGACGTACGGGTGCCGCGCGAGCTCATCGCCTCCGTACGGGGTGGGCGGGCGTACGGGGCGGGCCACGTGGTCACCGTCGAGGGCGGGCGGGCCAGCGTGGCCGTCTCCGCCCAGACGAACGTGACGGTCGAACTGACCGAGCCGATCACCGTGGTCCGCCCGCTCGGCCGCCGGGCCGAGGTCACCTCGATCCGCTTCTTCGCCGACTCCCCGGAGCCGCTCCTGACCGCCCTGCGCGCGGAACTGCCAGCCAGCTCCTGACCGCCCTGCGCGCGGAACTGCCGGCCCGCCCCTGAAGCGCGCTAAGCGTGGAGCGGCGGGCCCTAGGCGAACCCTATTTGCGGCGTTACCTTCCATAGAGCACCATCTCGGGATCTTCCACCCTCGACCTCGGATGGAGGCGCCGCCATGCTCTTATCTAGGCACCTGACCTGGAAAAACGGCATGAGATCACCCCTCGTCGCGGCGATCGCAGCACTCACCCTCACCCTGGCCGCCCTGGTGCCGGCCGCGCCCGCCTCGGCGGCCGCGGCGCCGGACCTCCCGCTGGCCAACGTCAAGGCCCACCTGTCCCAGCTCCAGTCCATCGCCGCTGCCAACGGCGGCAACCGCGCCCACGGCCGGCCCGGCTACCTGGCCTCGGCGAACTACGTCAAGACCCAGCTCGACGCCGCCGGATTCAGCACCGTCCTGCAGCCCTTCACCTACAACGGCGCCACCGGCTACAACCTCATCGCCGACTGGCCCGGCGGGGACCCGGACGACATCCTCATGGTCGGCGCCCACCTCGACAGCGTCACCGCCGGCCCCGGCATCAACGACAACGGCTCAGGCAGCGCGGCCATCCTGGAGACCGCGCTCGAAGTGGCCCGCCAGTCGCTCCAGCCGGTCAAGCATCTGCGCTTCGCCTGGTGGGGCGCGGAGGAACAGGGACTGCGCGGCTCGCAGTTCTACGTGAACAACCTGCCGGCCGCCGACCGGGCGCGGATCAAGGGGTACCTGAACTTCGACATGGTCGGCTCCCCCAACGCCGGATACTTCATCTACGACGGCGACAACTCCGACGGAACGGGCTCCGGCCCTGGACCGGCCGGATCGGCGGCGCTGGAGCGTACCCTCCAGGACTACTTCACCTCGATCGGCGTGCCGACCCGGGGCACCGACTTCGACGGGCGCTCCGACTACGGGCCCTTCATCGCGGTCGGCATCCCGGCGGGCGGCACGTTCACCGGCGCGGAGGGCATCAAGAGCTCGGCCCAGGCCGGGCTGTGGGGCGGCACGGCCGGGCAGGCGTTCGACGTCTGCTACCACCGCTCCTGCGACACGACCGCCAACATCAACGACACCGCGCTCGACCGGAACGCCGACGCGATCGCGTACGCGGTGTGGACGATCGGCACCGCCGTGCCGCCGGCCGTGATCTGGCAGGACGCGTTCGAGACGGCGACCGGCTGGACGGCCAACCCGAACGGCACCGACACGGCCACCACGGGCGTGTGGGAACGCGGCGATCCCGCGGCGACCACCTCCAGCGGCGCCAAGCAGCTCGGCACCACGGTCAGCGGGACGAACGACCTGGTCACCGGCCGCCTGGCAGGCTCGTCCGCGGGCGACTACGACATCGACGGCGGCGTCACCTCGATCCAGTCACCGCCGATCACGCTGCCGGCGGGCACGCTGAACCTGTCGCTGTCCTGGTACCTGGCGCACGGCTCGAATTCGAGCAGCGCCGACTACTTCCGGGTCCGCGTCGTGGGCGGCACCACCGCCACCGTGCTCAACCAGGCCGGCGCGGCCACCAACCGCAACGGCGCCTGGGCCACCGCCACGGCGAGCCTGAACGCGTTCGCCGGCCAGACCGTCCGCATCGTCATCGACGCCGCCGACGCCTCGGGCGCCTCCCTGGTCGAGGCCGGCGTCGACGACGTCAAGATCACCAACTAGCGGTACCGAGCGCAGGGCCGGGCGGAATCGTCCGCCCGGCCCTGCGTCTCTACCTGGTGCCCTCGGCCGACAGGGCGGCCGCCGCCTTCTTGGCAGTCGTGCGCTTCGGGATGCCCTTCAGGCTGAAGGCGAAGCGGGCCGCCGAGTCGGCGATCGCGTCCGCGTCCACGTCCAGGGCCTTGGCGTTGACGTTGGCGATCGTGTCGCACGCCTGGTGGTAGCAGGGGTCGAACGCGATCCCCGCCGTGCCGCCGAACAGCGCCGCCTCCTCGGGCGTCTTGATCTCTTCAGCGCCGGTGAAGATGCCGCCCGCCGGGATCCCGACCGCGATGAACGGCCCGTAGTCGGAGCGCCCGTCGAAGTCGGTGCCGATGGTGGGCAGGTGGCGGGAGTCGTAGAAGCGCTCCAGCCGCCGCTCGATCTCGTCGGATCCGGGCGGGCCCGCCGGCGAGCCCTCGGCGTCGGAGTCGTCACCGTCGTACAGCATGTACGCGTAGTTGGGCGAACCGATCATGTCGAAGTTCAGGTAGACCTTGATCCGGTCGCGCTGCGCCTGCGACAGGGACGCGACGTACTGGTCCGACCCGAGCAGGCCGATCTCCTCCGCGGCCCAGAAGCCGAAGCGGACCTTGTTCTTGACCGGGTACAGCGCCATCCGCTCGGCGACCTCCAGGATCGCCGCGCTGCCGGAGCCGTTGTCGTTGATGCCGGGCCCCTCGGGGACGCTGTCGAGGTGGGCGCCGAGCATGACGACGTTGCGCGGGTCACCGGCACGGGACTCGGCGATCACGTTGTTGTTGGTGCCGAGCACGAGGTTGGCGTCCACCTTGAGGTGCACGGTCGCGCCCGGGGTGGCGGCCAGCTCCTGGCCGACGGCGAAGTCGGCGTAGACCATGGGGATCCCGCCGCGCCACTCGCCGATGTCCAGCGGGTTCGCCTCCGTACGTCCCGGCTGGCCCTCATTGAAGACGATGAGCCCGCTCGCGCCCGCCGCGGCCGCGTTCTGCACCTTGTTCACGAACGGGCAGGTGCCGCGCTGGACGAGCGCGATGCGGCCGGGCACGAACCCGGCGAAGTCGGCGGCCTCGCAACCGCTGGTCGAGGTGGGCTCCGGCGTCGGCGGCAGGGTCAGGTCCACGCCCTGGACCTCGGCGGTCACGTCGCCCGACGGGGAGGGCTGGAAGGTGAAGAAGTCCTCGTTCGGCGCGTACGACTTCGCACTCGGCGCGGTGCGGTCGAGGACCGGCGCGCTGTTCTCCGACCAGCTCTCGACGAAGTTGATCGGCTGCAGCGTCACCTTGTACCCGGCCCGGCGCAGCTTGCCCGCCACGTAGTTGACGGAGGCGTCGTATCCGGGCGAGCCGGCGGCGCGGTTGCCGCCGTTGGCGGTGGCGATGGCCTGGAAGGCGTCGAGATGCTTCTTGACGTTGCTGCCCTTGACCTGCTTGACGAGCAGTTTGGCGAACACGTCGTCGAGGCCGCCCGCGTGGGCCGGCGCCGCCATGGCCAGCGGTAAGGACAGAGCGGCGATCACTACGAGGAGCGTTCTTCGCATGGAGGTTCCCCCAGGGTTGGACGGGAATCGCGGCGGCGATTTCCCCCCGAGCCGCCGCGAACGGAACCGTAACCCGGCCGGGAACCGCTGAGAAGACCCACTCATGCGGCAAAATCCGGACACTATTCCGCGCGGCGGGCGCGGGCCCTCCGCTTGCCCTCGTGCATCGCCTGGACGCGGGCGATCGGGATCGTGTGCCCCTCCTCGACGAGGTCGGCCGGCAGCCGCTGCGGCGCCGGCATCTGCTCGGCCCACGGATCGGCCCCCTCCAGCAGCCCGGGGGCGGTGCGCAGGGTGAAGTCGCGCGGCGTGACCCGGTCGAGGTCGGCCCAGGCCACCGGGAACGACACCGGCACCCCCGGCCGGATGCGCGGGCTGTAGGCGGCGGCGACCGTGGCCCCGCCGGCCCTCGTGGAGTCGAGGAAGACCTTGCCCTCGCGGTCCTCCCTGATGAAGGCCGTGGTGGCCAGCGCCGGATCCACCCGCTCGGCGCGGGCGGCCAGCGCCCTGGTGGCCGCGGCCAGGTCGTCGGGGGCGGTGCCCTCGGCCACCGGGACGAACACGTGCACGCCCTTGGCCCCGCTCGTCTTCACCGCGCCCGCCAGGCCGGAGTCCTCCAGCGCCTGGCGGACCAGGAACGCGCCGCGCACGGCCAGCGCGAAGGAGTCGTCGTGCTCGGGCGGGTCGAGGTCGAGGATGAGGTGGGTGGGATGGTCGCCGACGAACAGCGCCGGGTGGAACTCCACCGCCCGCTGGTTCGCGAACCACAGCAGCGTCCTGCGGTCGTCGCACAGCGCGTACGTCACCTGCCGGCGCGACGAATCAGCCCACATGGACACCGACCGCACCCAGTCGGGCGCGTATTTAGGCAGGTTCTTCTGCATGAACGGCGGCTGGCCCGGGCGCACCCGGATCACCGAGAGCGCCCGGCCGCGCAGGACCGGCAGGATGCGGTCGCGGACGGCGTCGAGGTAGTCGACCAGGTCACGCTTGGTCGCCTCGGCGCCGTCGAACAGCGGCTGGTCGAGGTTGGTCAGGGCGACCCCGTCGCGCGTCTCATCAGCGGCCACCCGACCACCTTGCCCACATTCGAACGTGTGGTCAACGTCCCGGGCCGCCGGGTCAGCTTCCCTGTGCGGCCTTGGCCATCATCTCCTTCTCCTCGCGGGTGGCGATGAGCCCGGCCGGGGCCAGCAGCTTCGACTCCTCGAACGGCGCCTCCGCGTCCGGCAGCGGCTCCGGCGACCTGATCGCCTTGATCCAGACCCGCGCGGCGTCGAGGATCACCACGATGATGAGGATCGCGAACAGCGCGGCCAGGATGCCGTCCACGGTCGAGTTGACCACGATCTGCCGCATCGCGTCCGTCGTCTTCGCCGGGGCGAGCAGTTGCCCCTGGTCGAGCGCGGCCTGGTAGCGGTCGCGCTGGGCGAAGAAGCCGAGCGTGGGGTCGGCGGAGAACACCTTCTGGTAGCTGGCGGTCAGCGTGACGGCCGCGTCCCAGGCCAGCGGCACGCCCGTCACCCAGGCCCACTTGAGCCGGCCGCTCTTGACCAGCGCGGTGGTGGCCACGGTGAGCGCCACGGCGGCGAGCAACTGGTTGGCGATGCCGAAGAGCGGGAAGAGCTGGTTGATGCCGCCGAGCGGGTCGTTGACGCCCTGGTAGAGGAAGTATCCCCAGGCCGCCACGACCACGGCGCTGGAGGCGATCAGCCCCGGCCACCAGCTGACCCGGGAGATCGGCTTCCACAGGTTGCCGAGCGTGTCCTGGAGCATGAACCGCCCCACCCGCGTGCCCGCGTCCACCGTGGTGAGGATGAACAGCGCCTCGAACATGATCGCGAAGTGGTACCAGAACGCCTGCAGCGCCGTGCCGCCGAGGAAGCCGGAGAAGATCTGCGAGATGCCCACGGCCAGCGTGGGCGCGCCGCCCGTCCTGGCGATCAGCGTCTCCTCCTGCACGGCCGCCGCCGCGGCCTGCAACTGGTCCGGTGTGATGACGAAGCCCAGGTTGGTGACCGCCTCGGCGGCCGTCTGAACGGTGGCGCCGACGACGCCGGCGGGGGCGTTCATGGCGAAGTAGAGGCCGGGGGACAGCACGCAGGCCGCCGTGATCGCCATGACCGCGACGAACGACTCCATCAGCATGGAGCCGTAGCCGATCATCCGGACCTGGGTCTCCTTCTGGATCATCTTCGGCGTCGTGCCGGACGAGATCAGCGCGTGGAACCCCGACAGGGCGCCGCAGGCGATGATGATGAACACGAACGGGAACAACGATCCGGCGAACACCGGCCCCTTGCCGTTGAAGGCGAAGTCGGTGAAGGCCGCCGTCCGCAGCGGCGGCGCGGTGACGGCGATGCCGATGGCGATCAGCACGATGGTGCCGATCTTCATGAAGGTCGACAGATAATCGCGCGGCGCGAGCAGCATCCACACGGGCAGCACGGCCGCGACGAATCCGTACGCGATGAGCCACAGCGCCAGCGCCGACGGGCTCAGCGTGAAGAACGACGCCCAGCTCGACTCCTGCACCCAGCCGCCCGCCATGATCGCCAGGATCAGCAGCGCGACCCCGATCAGCGTGGTCTCGACGACCTTGCCGGGCCGGAGCACCCGCAGGTAGAAGCCCATGAACAGGGCGATGGGGATGGTCATGGCGATGGAGAAGACACCCCACGGCGACTGCGCCAGGGCGTTGACCACGACCAGCGCCAGTACCGCGAGCAGGATGATCATGATGGCGAAGACCCCGATGAGCGCCGCCGCCCCGCCGACCGGTCCGATCTCCTCGCGGGCCATCTGGCCGAGGCTCCTGCCGTTGCGCCGCATGGAGAAGAACAGGATCACCATGTCCTGCACGGCGCCGGCGAAGATCACGCCCGCGACGATCCAGATGGTGCCGGGCAGGTAGCCCATCTGCGCCGCCAGCACCGGCCCGACCAGCGGCCCCGCCCCCGCGATGGCGGCGAAGTGGTGGCCGAACAGGATCCGGCGGTCGGTCGGCTGGTAGTCGATGCCGTTGTCGAGCCGCTCGGCCGGGGTGGCCCGGCGGTCGTCGGCGCGCAGCACCTTGCGCACGATGAAGCGGGCATAGAACCGGTAGGCGATGGCGTAGGAGCCGAGGGCGGCGCAGAGGAGCCACACCGCGTTGACGTTCTCGCCTCTCGACAAGGCGAGCACCGCCCATCCGACGGCGCCGACGATCGCCACCGCCGTCCAGATGATGATGGAACGCAGCTTCACCGGTTACCTCCTATATAGGGCCATATATAGGGCGCCCCAGGCAGCAGCGCAGGCCGGCGTCCGGCGGCAGATCGGTGGTGAACCGCCGCCAGCGCCACAGCGGACGGCAGTCGATCGTCACGGGCAACTCGGCGAGATGCACCCAGGCGGTCGGATGGGCGTACACCAGGCCGGTCTCCCCGAGGCGGCGGGCGCGGCGGGGTAACCGGGAACGGCGCAGCGGCCTTACCGAGAACTCCCCAGCGTCCGCACAGCACAGACCGGTCACATGCCAGTCGAAGAACACGACCTCGTCGCCGCTCAGTGCTTCACGTGCGCCGGGAGTGAGCGTGATAGGGGACATCTGGGGCTCCTGAAGTACAGGCAGCTCAGAATCACCGTCGGCCTTACCCATGGTGATCGCCGCTGAAACGCCGCCGGCGCCGATCCGATCAGCATCTGAAACCCCGCCGGAACCGGCTCGCCGTCGTGCAGGTACCGGCCTCGCGAGTGGCGCACGCACCAGCCTCGCCGTCGTGCAAGTACCGGCCTCGCGAGTGGCGCACGTACCAGCTTCGCCGTCGTGCAGGTACCGGCCTCAGCCCGCTCGGCGGGAATGACCTAACGGCGAGTTTTACACCATAGACAACATTCCGTGACATTGTTACGGTCCCTATGACAACGCTGTCTGACAACGATGTCATCTGACGGTCTCCTCGCAAGGAGCAGTGAACGCCGATGGTGTCCCGACGTGAATTCCTGTGGGCGAACGGCGTGGTCCTCGCGGCCGGCGGACTGGGGCTCACCCTGCCCGCCAGCCCCGCCGGCGCCGCGACCCGCGCCCCCGCACCCCTTCTGCCAGGCTTCGGCCGCGCCACCCGCCTGGACTTCGCCGACATCAGCACCCTCCACGGAAACGACCAGCTACTCCTCGCCACCCTCCAAGGGGTGGTCAACCGCCGCCGCCCGCGCCTCTACTTCAACTACACCACCGAGGGTTACGACAACACCTGGTTAACGAGCACCGGCGCTGCCGTCACCCGGCACGAGCGTCCCCTCGACCTGGTCGCCCGCTACCGGGGCGAGGTGCGCGGCGCGATCCTGCACGACCCCGACGTCCCCGACTCGGTGAACGTCGCCACCACCCTGGCCGGCCTGGAGAACGCCGTGGCCGCCACCGCCGAGCAGGCCGAGCAGTACGGCCTGCGCACCATCACCGACCTGCGCGGCCGGTTCAAGGCGGACGACATCCTCGGCCTCTACCGCTGGCAGCTCGACAACCTCTTCCCCCGCTGCACCCACGCCCTGCTCAGCGGCCTGCCGCCGACCAGGACGGTCAAGGTGGACGACGTGCAGTGGCGCGAGATCGCCAGGGAGACCGAGCGCATCAGGGACTCCTCCAACCGGGAGGTGCGCACGTTCGACCTCAGCCAGGAGCTGTCCGGCGAGGACGGCGTCTACCTGCGCTTCCAGGACTCCCTCGGCGACGACGGCTGGGGCGCCTCCGTGGGCTCGGTCGTGGTCAAGGCCGACGGCGCCCAGATCGCCTCGTTCACGCCGGGCACGGACGCCGAGACCCCGTACCTCTTCGACGGGCTCAACTCCTCGATCGGCGGCGACCAGAACCGGTTCTCCGACGGCGGCGGCTACTTCATCTACCGCTTCACCGCGCCCGCCGGCACGCAGCAGCTCACCGTCGAGGTGGACCTGTGGAACCAGTTCCTGGTCACCGCGACCACCACGGCTCCGACCCGCGTCGAGCCGTTCCCGTACTTCCGCGACTACACGGTGGCGATGCGGGCCATGGTGTTCTGGCTGCCGCCCAGCGGCCAGACCGGCGACCTGCTCGACGAGATCCTGAGCAAGGTCAAGCCCACCACGCCGTACGCGGGCTGGTTCTCCAACGACGTGGCCGGCGAGTGGGGCGGCGTGGACCGGGCCTCGCAGCACGCGGTCGAAGTGGTGCCCGCCGACTACTACATGAACGCCACCGTGCACGCGGGCGTCGCGGCCAAGGTCTCCAGCAAGGTACGCCCGAGGCCGCCGGCGACCCTGCGTAACAAGGTCTACCTCACGCTCACAGTGGGCGAGGGCGACAACATCCAGTACTGCCAGCGCAGGATGCGCCAGCTCTGGGACGACCCCGCCCGGGGCCGCGTGCCGACCAACTGGACCGTCAGCCCGCTGCTGGCCGAGATCGGCCCGGCGCTGCTCTCCCACTACCAGCGCACGGCCACCGCCAACGACCTGCTCATCTCCGGTCCCTCCGGAGCCGGCTACACCTATCCGGGCTCCTGGCCGGAGAAGGACCTGGCCGCCTACACCGAGCTGACCGGGCAGTTCCTCCGCCGTACGGGCATGGACCTGGTCTACGCCTACAACCACCGCAACCCCGAGGACAACGGCTGGGTCGCCTTCGACGAGCGGATCGTGCGGTCGTACCGGAAGAACACCCCGCTGCGCGGCATCATCCAGTCGTGGGAGTCCGGCGACCTGCAGATCCACCCGGCGGGCCTGCCCGTCATCGGGAACTTCTCGCCGCAGGGCAAGGCGCAGGAGTACCGGGACACGCTGGTCAAGAAGATCGAGAGCTGGGACGGCAAGTCGCCGCTGTTCATCGCCGGGGCGGTCAACGCCTGGAACTGGACGCCGAGTGACATCGCCGAGCTCGGCTCCCTGCTCACGGAGCCGTTCGAGATCGTCCGCGGTGACACCTTCTTCAACCTCCTCGACCAGCATCTCGACCGGACCGGCTGATCTCACGCGTCTCGGGTCCTGAACAGGGCGAACGCCGCGGCCAGCAGCAGGGCGGTGAAGGCGGCCAGCAGCCCCAGACCCGCCCACGGCCCGAGACGCGCGGGGTCGGCCACGGTCGTGGTGATCCGCAGCCCGGCCGCGATCGGCCAGTACGTCGTCACCGCCGCCCCCGCGGCCTCGGGCAGCAGCCTGGGGCCGATGATGGGGATGATGAAGTTGATCGCCACCAGCACCGTGGTGGCGATCATCGTCTCCCGCAGCAGGCAGCCCAGCGCCACGCCGACCAGCCCGACCAGCGCCCACACCACGCCCATCCCGGCGACCGCGCGCAGCACGCCCGGCTGCCCGAGCGTGGCCGCGGGCGCACCGGCCGCGGCGATGACCACCTGCCCGAGCAGGAAGGAGGCGAAGCTCGCCACCTGCCCGGCGGCCAGCGCGACCGCGCCGAACATCGTCACCTTGGCGGCCAGCAGCCGCGCCCTGCGCGGGACGGCGGTCAGGCTGGTCCGGATCATGCCCGTGGCGTACTCCGAACTGGCCACCATCACGCCCAGCGAGCCCACCACGATCTGCGCGAACAGGAACCCGCCGTACAGACTGATGTTGGCCGCGTCGAACACCCCTGCTCCCTGATGCCCCTCGCCGGCGCGGTAGGCCGTCAGCGTGCCCGGCCCCACCATGAGCACCACCGCCGCCGCGAGCGTGACGAGGTTGGACGGCACCGTACGAAACTTGGTCCACTCGGCCCGCAACGCCCGCGCCCTCATGCCGCCCTGACCTTGAGACCCTTCGAACCGCAACGCCCGCCGCGCCTTCATACCGCCACCGCCTTGAACTCGAGGCTGTCCCGCGTCAGCTCCATGTACGCCTCCTCCAGAGATGTGCGCTGGGGCGTCAGCTCCGCCAGGGCCACCCCCGCCGCCAGCGCCGCCCGCCCGATCTCCCCCGCCTCCATGCCGCCGACGACGAGCCCGCCGTCCGCCACCGTCCGCACCTCCGCACCCTCCCCGGTGAGGCGCTTGACCAGCGGCTCCGGATCGTCGGCCCGCACCAGCACCCCTGAGCTGCGCCGGACGAAGTCCGCCATCGCCACGTCCGCGATCAGCCGCCCCCTGCCGATGATCAGCAGGTGGTCGGCGGTCAGCGCCATCTCGCTCATCAGATGGCTGGACACCAGCACGGCCCGCCCCTCACCGGCCAGCCCGCGCATCAGCTCCCTGATCCACTTCACGCCCTCGGGGTCGAGCCCGTTGACCGGTTCGTCGAACAGCAGCACGGCCGGATCGCCGAGCAGCGCCGCCGCGATGCCGAGCCGCTGGCTCATGCCGAGCGAGAACGTCCGCACCCGCCTGCGGGCCACCGACTCCAGCCCCACCTGCCGCAGCACCTCGTCCACCCGGCTCTCGGGCAGCCCCGCCGCATGCGCCAGCCAGAGCAGATGATCACGCGCCGTACGGGTGCCGTGCACGGCGCGGGCGTCCAGCAGCGCGCCGACCTCCCGCATCGGGTCCGGCAGGTCGGTGTAGCGGCGCCCGCCCACGTACGCACTGCCGCCGTCGGGGCGGTCGAGACCGAGGATCATCCGCATGGTCGTCGATTTGCCCGCACCGTTGGGCCCGAGGAAGCCGGTGACCCGGCCGGGCTCGATCACGCACGTGAGCCCGTCCACGGCGGTGCGGTCGCCGTACCGTTTGGTGAGGGCTTTGAGCTCGATGGCTGTCATGCCTTGAGGATCTCCGCCACCCGCTCACCCCGACATCCACCGATCGGTTGATGCCCTGGCTCTAGCTCAGCCGGAACAGCTTGGCCACCTCGTCCGCCAGCTCCTCCACCCCCCGCGAACCGTCCACGCGCAGGACAGCCAGATCACGTTCCTCGGCCTGCCCGCGTACCTCCTCGTCCCACAACTCGTCCCGCCCCAGCCGCGCCGCCAGCGCGGCCGCGTGATCGCCATCCCCCCAGTTGGCCCGCGCCCGAGCCGGATCGGCATACCGCTCACCCAAGGCCCGCCGCCGGAACTCGGGCGTCGGCAGCAGGAACACGGCCTGCTCCCGCCACTCCAACAGCGGCGCGACCTCCCGCGGCAACGTACGGAAGTCGTCCACGAGCACGGGCCGGTCGGCGGGCAGAGCGAGCAGATCCTCCACCACGAACTCGAACGTCTCACCGTGCAGACTCGGCATAGACCGGAAGATCTCCTCCGGTGTACGGGCGGCGAACCGCTCCTCCTTCGTCATTCGCACCATCGCGCACATGTACGGCTGGCGCAGCGGAGTGCACCGGCCGACGTACCCGGCCTCCGCGCGGTCACCGTCGTAGCAGAGCACGTCGTACCGCTCACCCAGCACCCTGGCCAGCGTGCTCTTGCCCGCCCCGGTGCCACCCGCCAGCCAGCGGACGTGCGCCAGCCGAGCGCCGAGTTCGACGGGATCATACCGATCGAGAACAGTCATCTGGCCACCCCAGCCCCCAACTCCCCCGACACCATCCACCCATACTCCCAACACCCTGACCCCACTCCCAACCCCCGAACCCGGTCCCTTCCCCCCACCCCGGATCGGCCCTCAGCGCCTCCACCCCTCCGCACCACCTCCGCACCTTTTATCCTTGACCAGGTCGCCGCGCGCGCGACCGCGAAGGGAAGCATCATGCGCCGTTACTCACGCGTGGTCGTCAAACTCAGCGGCGAGGCCCTGGCCGGCCCCGCGGGCACCGGCGTCGACCCGGCCAGCCTGGCCCAACTGGCGGACGAGATCCTCGCGGTGCACCGGCTCGGCGTGCAGATCGCCGTGGTGATCGGCGGCGGCAACTACTTCCGCGGCCGGATGGCCGAAGGCTGGGGCATCGGCCGTGCCGAAGCCGACAACATCGGCATGCTCGGCACGGTCATGAACGCGCTCATGCTGCGCGGCGTCCTGACCGCCCGCTCGGAGACGGACGTACGGGTCATGACCGCCGTGCCCATGCAGACCGTCGCGGAACCGTTCATCAGGCTCCGCGCCGACCGGCACCTGCGCCGCGACCTGATCGTGCTCCTGGCCGGCGGCATCGGCCAGCCCTACGTCACCACCGACTACCCCGCCGTCCAGCGAGCCCTGGAACTGGACGCCGACGCCCTCCTCGTGGCCAAGCGCGGGGTGGACGGCGTGTACGACACCGACCCCAACCTGAGCCCCGACGCCAAGCGCTACACCACCCTCACCTACCGGGAGGCGCTGGCGGCGGGCGTCAGAGTCATGGACGAGAGCGCGTTCGTCCTCGCCAACGAACAGGGCCTCCTCATGCACGTCTTCAACGTGGCCGCGAAGGGCGCGATGACCGCGATCTGCGAGGGCGAGGACATCGGCACCCGCATCACCCGCGACTGACGAAACCCCGAACGCCACCCTCACACCCACGACCACAGACCCAGGGTGACACCCCCCGGCCACCGACCGAGGAGCATCCACGCACCCATGACCACCGACCGACTGCCGTCCTCGCGCCCATGACCACCGACCCGGCCACGAACCCGTACCCCCGCCAACCCCACATCGGCGACGCCTTCGGCCGCATCCTGGCCCGCTGCCGGGACGCCGACGCCACGCCGTGGTCGGCCCAGGGCCACGAAGTGGTGGGCTTGGACCCGTCACCCGAGGCAGTCCGCGTCTCGGGCGAGCGCGGCGTCAAGGCGGTCGTCGGCTCGGTGCCCTCCCTTCCGGACGGGCTCGGACAGTTCGGCAGGGGACGGGCCCGCGGGCGACTCCGCATCCGGGTACGCGACGGCGCGACGGCGACGCCATGGTTCGAGTACTGGCTCGCGACACCGGACGAACTCTCCACCGCCGTCGCCGAATCGGCCTGGACCCTGGAGTCCCTCGACCGCGACCCGACAGGCCCCGGCTACGTCGTCCGCCTGCGCTTACCCTCATGACACCTATGTGCCTCGAAAGCATCACCACGCGTCGTACCCTCGACCTCCGACGGCACCGACACACGGGAGAGTTGCAACGTGATCGAATGGCTGCTCTCGATGGCCGCGCTGTTCCTCGTCGTCTACGCCGCGACCAGGCTGGCGCTCAAGCACGACAGGCGCAGCCGAACCCCTTCCCCGGACGAGGTGGCCGACAGGGAGCTCAGGCAGCGCCTCGCCGAGCAGCGAGCCGCCCACCTGCGCGACGGCGGGAAACCCGGCGGAGAATGATCTAACCGGCTGCCAGGATGGGCGGATGCCCGTCGACCCGCTGCGCCGCACCTTCGACCACGCCGCCACCACCTACCAGCACGCCCGCCCCGACTACCCGGCCGACCTCTACCCCCACCTGCTCGCGATCACCGGCGTCGAACCAGGCGCCCACCTGCTCGAAGTCGGCTGCGGCCCGGGCAAGGCGACGCTGCCGCTGGCCCGGGCGGGCTTCCGGATCACCGCGGTCGAGCTCGGCGACGCCCTCGCCGCACAGGCACGGCACCACCTCGCCGACTTCGCCGACGTCTCGGTCGTCACCTCGTCGTTCGAGGACTGGCAGCCTCCGGCGGGAGCCCGGTTCGACCTCGTGTACGCCGCCACCGCCTGGAAGTGGGTGGACCCGAAGATCAGGTACGCCAAGGCCGCCTCCCTCCTCGACCGCGGCGACCACCTGGCCGTGTGGAACGCCGACCACGCGTTCCCGCCGGACTTCGACCCGTTCTTCACCGAAATCCAGCAGGTCTACGACGAACTGGGCGAGGGGCAGGGCGACCCGTGGCCACCGCCCGAGATCCAGCCCGACCACATGGCCACCGAACTCCACGACTCCGGCCTCTTCACGGTCGTCGAACGGCGGCCGTACGTCTGGGGCCTGCGGTACACCGCCGACGAGTACATCGCACTGCTCGACACGTTCTCCGGCCACATCGCCATGGACCCGGACCGCCGCCGTCACCTCTACGAGGAGATCCGCCGCCTGCTCGCCGCCCGCCCCGACGGACGCCTCACCCGCCACTGGTCGGCCGTCCTCACCATCGGTCGCCGCCTATGACCGATCGGCCTCCTCGGGAACGACGTTGAACCGGCGCAGCGTCCATCGCGGCGGCGGCCACCGCGCGGGATCCTCGCCGGTGCTCCATTCGGTGACGGAGCCCGGGGCCACCGTCAGATCGAACGAGCGGTAGATCGGCAACAGTCCAAGGGCATTGAAGGAGATCTCGACCGTCTCGGCGTGACCGACGAGAACGACGCTCTCCCCACGGTGACGGTCGGCGAGCTCGGTGATGGTACGGCTGGTACGGGTCACCATCTCGGCCCACGTCTCGTTCCCCCGCTGGAAGGGCCGGTACAGCCCGCCGCCCTCGATCCCGAACCGTTCGAGGAACTCCTCCCGCTTGAGGCCGTCCGTCTCGGGCGGCGTGTGCCACGTACAGAGACCGCAATCCGGTACGGCGGGCCGGCCGACGGCGGCCGAGATGGCGGCGGCGGTCTCCACGGCACGCGGAAGCGGCGACGTGTAGATCGCGACCCCCACGCCTCCCGCACGTTCCGCGTCGCCCTTGCCTTCCCTGTCTCCTGCCTCTGCCGAACCTGCCGTGCCTGCCGTGCCTCGCAGGCGGATGTCGGCGGCGAGTCGTCGTGCGAGCAGCGCAGCCTGCCCGCGACCTTCGTCGGTGAGCCCACGGCATCCCTCCGCACCACCGACCACACCGTCCCGTTTATGGTGCGAATCGCCGTGTCGAACAAAGAACATCCGGGTTTCCATGGGGCGGATGATGCCACGGCCCACCAGTTTCCCGGCCACCGATTTCCAGCCCCGCGACCAACCCTGATCGACCCCTACGACCGACCCCGTGACCAGCCCTACGACAAGCGCCGACTTGCGACCATGACACCATGCGACGAGTCGTGATCCTGGGACGTGGCGGCTCAGGGAAGTCGACCCTGGCCGCCCGCCTCGGGGCCATCACGGGACTCCCCGTCATCGAGCTGGACCAGCACTTCTGGCGTCCGGGTCTGGAGGCGACGCCACCAGATCAGTGGGCCGCCATCCAGGGCGAACTCGTCCGGACCGAGGGCTGGATCATGGACGGCGACCTGGGACCGTACGACGTCCTCGACGTCCGGCTCCGCGCCGCGGACACCGTCATCCTGCTGGACTTCTCGTTCTGGCGCTGCGCGTGGCGAGCGATCCGGCGCTCCCGGGAACGCATCGACTTCTGGCTGTGGGTCTGGGGCTACCGCCGCCACAGCCGACCGCTGCTCCTGTCCGCGATCGACACACACGCCGACGACGCACGCCTGCACGTCTTCCGGAGCCCGTACGCACTCAACCGCTTCGTCCATCAGCTCGAAACCGGCCGAACCCCAGACCAGCCGTAACGGAAACGCCCAAGCACCAGCCCGGACCAGCCCCAACCAGAACGTGTCAGCCCGGCCCCGGGACGGACCGCAGTATCCCCAGCTCCTCGTTCATCGCGTCGAGGAAGGCGGCCACGGTGCGCAGCTCATCGGGGCTGAAGCGGCGCAGCACGTTGTCGGTGCTGCCGGCCAGCGGCCGGAAGAAGGCGGCGGCCAGCTCTTTGGCCGCGTCGCGATAGTGCAGGTGAACGACGCGCCGATCGTGCCCGTCGCGGACCCGGCGGATGTGCCCGGCCCGCTCCAGCCGGTCGAGGCACGCGGTCACCGCGCCGGAGGTGAGGTTGAGCTCCTCGCGCAGCCTGCCGGGAGTGATCGGCGTCGGGGCGTCGAAGATCTTGATCAGGGCTTGGACGTCGGTGGTGTGCAGGCTCTGCTCGTTGGCGAACTCGTGGGCGATGCGGTTGAACTCGGCGGTCATCCTGCGCAACCGGGTCGCGAACGACCTCAGGTCGATGTCCCCCTCCCCGCCACCGTCCATGGAGCAATGCTACATTAACTCAATAATTAAGAATCTCAATTATTGAACTGTAGGAAGGGCGACTCATGGCACGGCGATCGATCCGCTGGCTCGTCCCGGCGCTGCTGGTCCTGGCCTGGCTGGCCGTGGGCGGCGGACTGGGACCGTTCGCCGGCAAACTCACCGAGGTCTCCACGAACGACCAGGCGGCCTTCCTGCCCCAGAGCGCGGAGTCCACACGCGTACTGGAGGCACAGGAGGAGTTCCGCCAGGGTGACACGCAGCCGCTCATCGTCGTGTGGACCTCCGGCGGCGACGTCACCCCCGAGCAGCAGGCCGCGGCCACCCGCGCGCTGGCCGCCCTGCCCGGCGCGCCCGGCGTCGTCGGCACGCCCACACCCGCCTTCGGCTCCGACGACAAGCGGGCGCTGCGAGGCGTCGTCCAGCTCAGTCCCGACCTCAGCGGCGGCGAACTCGGCGACGCCCTGAAGAAGATCGACGCCAAGCTGCCGGTCGACGGCATGAAGACGCAGCTCGGCGGCCCCGCGGCGACCCGGGCCGACCTGTCCGACGCCTTCGCCGGCATCGACGGCGTGCTGCTCGGCGTCGCGCTGATCACCGTACTGATCATCCTGCTGGCCGTGTACCGTAGCGTGCTCCTCCCGCTGATCATCATCACCGGCGCGGTCTTCGCGCTCGGGCTGGCGTGCGCCGTGGTGTACTTCCTGGCCGACCGCGACATCGTCCGGGTCGACGGCCAGGTGCAGGGCATCCTGTTCATCCTGGTCATCGGCGCGGCCACCGACTACGCGCTGCTGCTGACCGCCCGCTTCCGCGAGGAACTGGCCGGCGGCGCAGACCGGTACCAGGCCGGCCGCATCGCGCTGCGGCGCTCGGTCGAGCCGATCGTGGCCAGCGCCGCCACGGTGGCGCTCGGCCTGCTCGCCCTGCTGCTCAGCAACCTGACCAACAACCGCGCGCTCGGCCCCGTGGGCGCCATCGGCATCGCCTGCGCGGCGCTCAGCGCGCTCACGTTCCTGCCCGCGGCCCTGGTGCTGCTGGGCCGCGCCGCCCTGTGGCCGGCCCGCCCCCGCCCGGCCGACGCGGGCGCGCAGGGGCTGTGGAGCCGGGTCGGCGCGCTGGTCGACCGCCGCCCCCGCCTCGTCTGGGTGGCCTCCGTCCTGCCCCTCGTCGCCCTCGCCCTGCTCGCGCCGCAGCTCAACGCCAGGGGCGTACCACTGGACGAGACGTTCGTGAACGACGCGCCGTCCGTGTCCGCGCAGGCGGCGCTGAGCGAGCACTTTCCCGGCGGCTCCGGACAGCCGGCCGTGATCGTCGCCCCCGCCGAGCGGGCCACGGCGATCGTCGACAAGGCCGAGGCCGTCAAGGGCGTCTCCGAGGCCACCGCCGTGAGCGCCGGCGGCCGGCCGGGAGACGAGCCCAAGGTGGTCGACGGACGCGTACTGGTGGAGGCCACCCTGCGCGACGCGCCGGACAGCGACGCCGCCCAGGAAACCGTCCAGCGCCTGCGCGCCACGCTGCACGACGAGGACGGCGTACTGGTCGGCGGCTACAGCGCCCAGCGCTTCGACACGACAGAAACCGCGGAGCAGGACACCCTGCTCATCGTCCCCGTCGTCCTGGCGATCATCCTGCTCATCCTGATCGTCCTGCTCCGCTCGCTGGCGATGCCCGTGCTGCTGGTGGCCACCGTGGCACTCAACTTCCTGGCCGTCCTCGGCATCTCCACCCTCGTCTTCCCGCTGCTCGGCTTCACCGGCAGCGACGCGTCAGTGCCCCTGTACGGCTTCGTCTTCCTGGTCGCGCTGGGCGTGGACTACAACATCTTCCTGATGTCACGCGTACGCGAGGAAACCGCCGGCCACGGGGCCCGCGAGGGCGTACTACGCGGCCTGGTCACCACAGGCGGGGTGATCACCTCCGCCGGCGTCGTGCTCGCCGCCACCTTCGCCGCGCTGGTGGTGATCCCGCTGGCCTTCCTCGTCCAGATCGCCTTCATCGTCGCCGTCGGCGTCCTGCTGGACACCCTCGTGGTGCGCTCACTACTGGTCCCAGCCCTGGTACGGGACCTGGGCGGACGCGCCTGGTGGCCCAGCCACCTCGGCCACGACCGCCCGAAACCAGCACCCGAACCCTCCCCAGCCCACCACCACTGACCACCACACCCCCTCAACCACCAAAGATCACCTCACCCCGCAGAACCACCCACCCACCAGCAGGGATACGGACGGCGACGGGGACCCACGTCCCCTCGCCCTCCCAAAGCATCCTGGTGAGAGCCCAGGGCGGAGCACCTGGCCGGGAGCGATCGGCAAAGAGCACCCTGCTGAGAGCCCTCGGCAGGGAGCATCCTGCCGAGAACACCCTGCTGAAGCACCCGGCCGGGAGCACCCGACAGAGACCACCCTGTTGAGGCACCCAGCGAGAGCACTCCCTGAAACACACCCAGCCGAGAGCACCTCCTGAAGCACGCGGCCGAGAGCACCTCCTAAAGGACACCCGCCAAGCATCACGTCCCACCGTCCGGCCGCACCCCTGACCAAACCCTCACACGATCAATACGCTGATCGTCATGGCACTCGGTGCAGCATCCCTGCGGCCCGCGGACGTGACCTCGGCCCTGTCAACAACCCTCACAGCCCTGGCAGCTGCGGGCGGCGCCCCTCCCTACCGCGTGGGTGGCACCAGCGCCGCCCTGCTCCAAGGCGTCCACCTCCCCGTCGGCGACATCGACCTCCTGGTGTCACGGCGCGCCGACGTGGACACCTTCGCCAAGGCCCTCTCCTCCCACCCCTGCCTCCATCCACCAGCCTGGATCCCAGCAAGCTCCCAGTACTTCACCAGGTACGAAGTGCACGGCGTCCAGGTCGAGATCAGCACGGTCGAGCAGGAAACCGACTCCGACGCAATGGAGTGCATCGGCACAGGCCCATGGCACCACCACGTCCTGGTCGCCTGCGGCCCACACCAAGTCCCCGTGGTCCGCCTAGAACTCCGCCTGGCCACAGAACTCCTACGAAACCGCCCCGACCGCTACGAACCCCTTCTCCACCACCTGTCCACACACGGCTACAACGCCGCCCTCCTCCACAAAGCCCTAACCGCCCACACCCTCCCCCCACACCACCACCACCTCATCAAAACCCGCCTAACCCAACCCCCATCCCCTCCCAACGACGGCACTTCTTCCCCCTGACGACACCCCACCTCCAATGGCAGGACCCTCTCCCTCATGTCGGCACCCCACTCCCCATGACGACGCCCCACCCCCGATGGCAGCACCCCCCTCATGTCGGCACCCCACTCCCCATGACGGCACCCGCCCCCTCGCTAACGAACGCTCCCTCCCGACGACGACGGAAGCTACCTCCCCGACGACGGCAGGACCCTCCCTCCCGCACCGTGCCACTCGCCAAAGCAATCCCGCAAAGCGACAATCCCCACACCACCCGCACCGCCGCATTTCCCCGCACCACCACAGCGCCGCCGCCCCCGCACTGCCGCATCCCCGCATCACCCCGCGCGACCGCATGCCCGCACCGGCCTGCGCCACCGCATCCTCGCACCACCACGCCACGGCACCACCCCAGTGCCCACCGCATGCCCGCACCGCCACGCCACGCCAGCGCACCACCCAGCGCCACCGCATCCCCGCATTGCCACACCTGTGACCAGGCCGAACTCGTACACCACTCCCCTGGACGCAACCTCACCCGCACCACCGCATCTCCCCGCACCGCCACAGCATCCGCACCGGCGCGCCCCACCCCGCGCCGCCGCATCCCGCACCACCCGCACTGCCGCATCCCCGCATCACCCCGCGCCGCCGCATCCCCACACCGCTAGACCGTAACCAGGTCGAACTCGTACACCACCCCTGGACGTAACCCCACCCGCACCACCGCATCTCCCCGCACCGCCACAGCACCCGCACCGCCGCATCCGCGCACCACCACGCCACCGCACCACCCGTATCCCCGCATCACCCCGCACCACCACACCGCCGCATCCCCCGCACCACCACGTCCCGCACCACCCGCACCGCCGCAGCACCCACACCGCTACACCGCCAGCACCGCCAGCACCGCCAGCACCGCCAGCACCGCCAGCACCGCCACCGGAGCTTTCCCGATCACCGCCGCACCGCACCATCGAAGGAGTGTTCCCGCACCGCCCCCACCGCCGCAGGAGCGTTCTGCATCACCGCATCACCGCAGGAGCGTCCCGCGTCACTGCCGAAGAACCCGACAGAGTCAACCGATGTACATCTGGCGGGGCCCGCTTGAATAATGAACCGGTGATCGAAAGGTCCAGCGGGCCGCCGGCCCAGGAACCGGCCGAAACCTCACCACCGCACAACCGGTTCACCCCGATGCCACCGCACTCCGAGCCAACCCCCGAATCACGCCTCCATGACCGAATCACCGCGCTGACCAGAACAGCCGGTTACCGCGCCCACGACCCCCTCATCGTCGGCGTACAGCACGACAACACCCCACCCATCTTCCTGACCAGCGGCCGAACCCTGGCCGGAAAACCGCTCACCCCCAACACGATCGTCTACACCGCCTCTCTGTCCAAACAGCTGACGGCCGCCTGCGCAGCTCTCCTCGTACGCCAGGACCGGCTGGACACCGACTCGACCCTGGCGCACTGGATGCCCGAACTACCCGCCTGGGCCGACACCGTACGAGTGCGCCATCTCCTCTCCCACACGAGCGGCCTGCCCGAGGGCATCGAGTTCGACGACCTCCACCGCACGAAGCAAGACCACACCACGCCGGGCGTCATCCACGCGCTCACCCACCTCGACCACCTCGTCAGCACGCCAGGGACGGAGTTCCGCTACTGCAACGCCGGCTACGTCTGCCTGGCCATGATCATCGAACGCGCGACAAGCCGCCCCTTGCCCGACTTCGCCCGCGACCACCTGTTCACCCCGCTCGGGATGGCCGCCACCCGCTTCTGGCCCGGCCCGTCCCCACATCCGCCTGGAGCCGCGCCCCTCGACCCGCACTACCCAGCACCGCTGTCACTCGGCGACGGCGGCGTCTGGTCAACCGCCCCCGACCTCATCCGCTGGAACCAGGCACTAGAACGCGACGAACTGGGCGTCTCCACACTCCTGCACACCCCCGGTCACCTGGACGACGGCACGAAACTCGACTATGCCTGGGCCCTCGGCATCCGCGAACACGCGGGCCGCCGCCTCTACCAGCACGGCGGTAGCTGGGCCGGTCTGACCACACGACTCGTCCGCCTGTCCGGCCAACGCTCCAGCTTCGTCATCATCGCCTTGGACGACAACCAGGACCGTACGAACACCCTGGCCACAGCCCTGATCGAAGAGCTGGCCGGATGACGCAACAACTCGCTGCACCGCCCACCACCAATGCGGCACGACCAACAGCCGTCATCGCCGCGTCCAACAACCGCCATTGCCGCGTCCAACAACCGCCATTGCCGCGTCCGATGACACACGACTCGGCACACCGACCATCACCAGTGCCACACCGCACTCGGCGGCCACCCACCCATCACCCGCGTTGAACGCTCCCGGGTCGATACGGCTGATCAGCCGACGCCGACCAGGCCGCTCTCATAGGCGGCGATCACCAGCTGGGCGCGGTCGCGGGCGTGTAACTTGGCCAGCAACTGGCCCATGTGCGTCTTCACGGTGGCCATGCTGACGATGAGTTGCTCGGCGATCTCGGTGTTGGACAGCCCCTGCCCGACCAGCTTGAGCACCTCGCGTTCGCGCGCCGTGACGCCGTCCAGGGAGCGGGACGACCGTTGCCGAGGTTGCGGCTGCTTGGCGAACTCCCCGATCAGCCGCCGCGTCACCGAGGGCGCGAGCAGCGCCTCGCCCCCGGCCACGACCCGGATCGCGGAGAGCAGATCGCCAGGAGGGGTGTCCTTGAGCAGAAACCCGCTGGCACCCGACCGCAATGCCGAGAAAACATAAGCGTCCAGGTCAAAGGTGGTCAGAATCAGAACCTTCACCCCAGCGGTCGCCGGATCCCCGCAGATCCGCCGAGTCGCCTCGATCCCGTCGAGCTCGGGCATCCGAATGTCCATCAACACAACGTCCGGCCGCAGCTCAGCGGCCCGTTCAACCGCCCGCAACCCGTTCTCCGCCTCACCGACGACCTCCAGCCCAGGGGTAGCACCGATCAACACCCCGAAGCTGGCCCTGAGCAACCGCTGATCATCAGCAATCAGCACCCGAACCCCGCTCACGCGGCCACCCCTCCCACCGGAGGACTCTCGTACACCCGGGCCCCACTCACACGAGCACTCCCTCCAAGACCCCGTTCACGCGAATGGCCCTCCCACCGGAGCGCTCCCATGCGCCCAGACCCACTCACGCCGGCACCCCTTCCAATGGAAGCCTCGCGTGCACCCGGAACCCCCGCCCCGCCACCGGCCCGGCACTGAAGTCACCGCCATAGACGGCGACACGTTCACGCATGCCGATCAACCCATGCCCGCCCGCAGGATGGCCGATCAGAGCCCGGCGGCCGTCGTCGGTCACTTCGATCTCCATGGCGTTGTCCGTCCTGTCGACCCGAACCACGCAACGCGCCGGCGCCGCATGCTTGATCACGTTGGTCAGGGACTCCTGCACGATGCGGTACGCCGCGAGCCCGATGGTAGCCGGGACGGTGTCGATCCCGTCACCGATCCGCAGGGCGACCTGGGCTCCGGCGGCGGTCGCGTGGTCGGCCAGCTCGGCCAGCCGATCGGCGGTCGGCGCCGGCTCCAACTGCGCGGCGTCCTGCGGATCCTCGTCGACGGCGCGCAGCAGACCGAGCATGCGCCGCAGCTCCCTGGCTGCCTCGCGGCTGGTGTCCTCGATGACGGTCAGGGCGGAGCGAGCCTCGTCGGGCCGCTCGTCGCCGACGTGGAGGGCCACGGACGCCTGCACGGTGATCAGGCTCAGGCTGTGCGCGACGCCGTCGTGCAGGTCGCGCGCGATGCGCAACCGCTCGTCGGTCAGCACCTGCCGGACAGCTCGCGTCTCGTGCTCCCGGCGCGCACGGACCGCCCGTCCGACCACCCACACCGCGACCGGAACGATGATCTGCGTGACGAGTACGGGTAACGACCTGCCCCAATCCGGTCGCGGCTCCTGCGCCACCGCGAACAGGACCGCCCCGGCGAACCCGTCCACGGACAGCACGAGCGCGGCCACGGCACGACGCGTCGCCTCCGTCACGGCCACCGGATAGATCGCGAAGACGAGAAGCAGGTCGGGCACGACGGCCGCGTGGGGCGGCATCCACCGCAGCGCCACCGCCAGTATGCTCGCCATGCTCACGACCGCCAGCGCCGGAACAGGCCACCGGCGGCGAACCGCCAACGGCACCCCCATGAGCACGCCGGCGAGGACGGGCAGCGGCTCGATGCTCCCGTTCAGCGGGAATTGTTCGATGACGGCCAGCACGGCGAAGGACGTCAGGAACACGGCGAGCGCGACGTCGCCGAGGAGCAGGAACGCGGGCCGCAGCCTCAACAGCAGCGGCGGCCGGAGGCCATCGGTCATGCCGGAACGTTAGCCCGTGCCGACCCGCCTCCGACTCAGACCACGGTATGAATCTCAGGACCAGACCGTGCTCCGATGCCCCCGGCCACCGATTCCGCGAACGTT
Source organism: Nonomuraea fuscirosea (assembly GCF_035917475.1). NCBI lineage: Bacteria > Bacillati > Actinomycetota > Actinomycetes > Streptosporangiales > Streptosporangiaceae > Nonomuraea > Nonomuraea fuscirosea. The sequence goes on from NZ_CP109074.1 coordinate 9,477,291, forward strand.
GTCGCCATGACGAACCGACACGCACTCACCAGCATCTTCACCAAGCGCGGCGACCGGGCCGAGCGCGGCCAGGCACGCAACCACACCCTCACGGCCGGCGACGGAGCCGAGCACGGCCAGGCGCGCAACCTGACTCCCGCCGCCACCGACCGGGCCGGACGTGGCCGGGCGCGCAGCCTGACCCTCGCGGCGGCGATCGGCAGCGCGGCGATCTTCGCGGCGGCGACCGCACCACCCGCGAACGCGATCATCGGCGGACGCGACGCCACCGAAAACTACTCCTTCACCGTGACCCTGCGCGACGGCAAGGGCGTGCACTACTGCGGCGCCACCCTCGTCGCCCCGCAGTGGGTGGTGACGGCCGGCCACTGCTCACACGTCCCGATCGGCCAGGTCAGCGCCAAGGTCGGCGGCACGAACGTGGAGAAGGGCGGCAGCGTACGCCGCGTGACGAAGATCGTCCGACACCCCGACTACACCGCCGACCCCAACGACCTGCGCCACGACATCGCCCTCTTCAAGCTGGACCGCCCGGTCCGCGAGACCCCGATCAGGATCGCCGCCAGGCCGGGCGCCCCGAAGACCCAGATACGCCTCCTGGGCTGGGGCATGACCTGCGAAGACGGAAACGAGTGCCCTGAGCCGCCGACCACCCTCCAGGAGCTCGACAGCGACATCGTCCCCGACAGCCGGTGCGCGGGCATCGACGCCGCGAGCGACATCTGCTCCCAACACCCCACCAAGAAGGCGCAGAGCTGCATCCTCGACTCGGGCGGCCCCATGGTGCGTAAGTTCGGCACCCGCTGGGAGCTGGTCGGCATCACCAGCCGCGACGGCGACGAGATGACCGATCCCAACTGCGTCGGCCCCGGCGTGTGGACCGACGCCGCGGCCTACAAGACCTGGATCCGCAGAACGACCGGCACCCCTCACCCCACACCGGCCTGACCCTGCCGATCTGCACGCCGCAGTCCAGGCGTCGCATCACCGCTATTACCGGTTCGAGAAAAGCGCCACCTACAATCTCGAACAATTTGACCGAAATCCACATCCGTCCCACCGCCCTCCGACCTCACCACGGCGCGAACACCACCCGCGGCGCTGACAGCAGCAACACATCCACGGAACGAACGGCTCCCTCGGATAGCGCCCCCTCAGCCGATCCCAGTCGACCGCAACCCCCAGACCTCGGGATTTCCTCACTCACAGCCACGCTGCACATCTGGAGAGTTCATCCCATTCCGCAGCACCTCTCACAGGAGGCAGAAGTGAGGAACTCAATCAAGCTGTTCATGACGGCAGCGGCCTCAGCGCTCGTCGCAGGTGGCGTCTTCACCATCTCGGGGGCCGCAGCGCAGGAGGCATCCGCCCAGCGAGCCGCCGCGGGAACGACGTTCTACGCAAAAGTGGCCGCGAACGGAGCCCTGCTCGCCGCCTCGGGCATCTGCGACGTCAACACGTTCGGCCAGGGACGCTACAACCTGACGACGAACACCGACATCACCCGCTGCGCCCTCACCGGCACGATCAACACCGGTGGCGGCGACGACTCTGAGCCGGGTAGCGCATCGATCCTGGTCGGCGCCGTCAGCCCGCGCACGCTCTTCGTCCGCACGGCCACCCCTTCCGGCCCGCACCCGAGAACCGTCGACGACGACCGCCCGTTCTCCGTCCACATCTCCTGCTGACCCACGATCGTGCAGCGGCCCGACCCCTTCCCGCCCACGTCCGGCGAACGACGTCACACCGAAAGGAACGATCATGAGTCACCGAGCCCGTCTGCTCGCCGGCCTCGTCGCCGCCACCTTCCTGGCGCTGGGCGCCGGAGTCACTCCCGCTACGGCCGAGTCCGTCTACGGGCCTTACGCCGGCTACGAGGTCTGCTGGGTGTCCGGCAACCAAGGACAACAGGCCGGCCAGTGGGTGCCGTACTTCTGCGCCCAGAACGGCACCCCCAATGGCGGCTGTTCACCACCCCGTGACCGGCCATTCCCCTCCACCCCGCAGTAGAGATCGCGACCTCGGCGGAGCCCTTTTCTGGAAGGGCTCCGCCGAGGTTCGCATCAGTCCACAGCGAGCTAGGCCTGATGAACGAGGTCACGAATCGTCCGGAAGCGGCTCACCCGTCTCAAGCAGCGACTTCAAGCTCGCCACCACGTTCGGCCAGCCATGGGCGACCATCTCGGCCAGGACCGATCCGGGCTTGAAGCCGTCGTGCACGACGGTGAGCTTCACCACCTGCCCGGACTCCTCGATCGTGAAGGTGACCTTTGAGCGGGGCTCGCCGACCAGCCGGTCGAGCATCTCGTCGTCCCACCCGAAGCGCTTGGCGAGCTCGGGCGTGATCGCGTGCCAGGTGTAGGACAGCCGGCTGTACGGTTCGGCCTCCAGGACGACCTGCTCCGGGTCACTGATCAGCACGCCGTGGTTGTCCCAGGTCATCGGCGAGCCGGCGGCCCAGTCGGTGGTGAACTCCGTGGCCCAGTAGCGACGGGTGAAGGCGGGCTCGGTCAGCGCCTGCCAGAGCTTCTGCGGAGTGGTGCGGATGTAGGTGGTGTAGACGAAGGTCGGCGCGTCCATCGGGGCGTCCTCCAGAGCGAGTTTCAGGTCTGCCAGGGCTTCGACCCTGGCCTGGTCGTAGCGGCTGATCCACCGGTGGGCGATCTCGTGCACGGGCGCGGCGTTGAGGTAGTGCAGCTTCTCCCGTCCCCGCCGTACGGTGGCGACGAGCCCGGCCTCCTCCAGCACCGCGAGGTGCTTGCTGACGGACTGCCTGGCCATGTCGAGTCCGGCGCACAGCTCGCGCAGCGTCTGCCCGTTGCGGACGTTGAGCGAGTCGAGCAGCGCGCGCCTGCTCGGATCAGCCAGCGCCTTGAACACCTCGTCCATGCCCGCCCTCGTACCCATGTTGCCGCCGATCGATATGCAGCCATTTGGCTGCCTTTCCATTTAGGCAGCCAAATGGCTGCCTGTCAAGGCACGCACTTCGCCGAACGGGGACGCGTCCCAACCTTCAACCGGCCCGCTCGACCCCCACAGCCCGCCAACGGTCGCACCCAGAGAGCCATCGAGTACGCTCCGACCTCGAACGTCGCATAACCGATCAAACCGGCGCGACAGCAGACGAAGGGAAGACACCGACCCGATGACCAAGCTCCCGCTGCCCACCACCACCGAACGGCTCACCCTCCGTCAGTTCACGCCCGGCGACCTCGATGACCTGTACGCCTACCAGAGCCTCCCCGAGGTGGCCCGCTACCTCTACCGTCCGCCCCTCACCCGCGAGCAGTGCGCGGAGAGCCTGACCCGGCGCGCAGCCGACCCGGCGTGGGCCGAGGACGGCGATGACCTGGTGATCGCGGTCTGCCGCACCGGCGAGGCGACGGTGCTCGGCGAAGTGGTGCTGAAGCTGGCGAGCACGCGGGCGCGCCAGACCGAGATCGGCTGGATCTTCAACCCCGCGTACGGCGGCCGGGGCTACGCGACGGAAGCAGCCCTCGCCGTCGCCGAACTGGCCTTCGCCGAACTGGGCACCCACCGGCTCTTCGCCCGCCTCGACGCACTCAACACCGGTTCCGCGAACGTGTGCGAACGCCTCGGCATGCGTCAAGAAGCACGCCTCATCGAAAGCCATCTCGACGGCGACCGCTGGGGCACCGAATGCGTCTACGCGACCCTCTCCCACGAATGGAAGGCCAACCGGTCGTGAACCACAAGGAATGGAAAATGCGTAAGTCCCGTAACCTCAGCGGCGGATCCCTTCTTACCAGCTGAATATCTTCGAACGGCCGCCTGGGGCAGGCAGCCGATCCCGCAGCACCCGCACGCCCAGCGGGACCAGGGCCACACAGAGCAGCCCGGTGACCAGTACGTCCGGGATGGAGGCGCTCTTCAGTACGCCCATCCAGGTGCCTCCTGCCAGCAGCAGCATCAAGGCGCGGGCGGTGCCGAAGAGCCCTGATCGCCAGGCGGCGACGGCCAGGAGGAGCGAGCCCGCGTACTGACCGACCGAGGCCCAGACCGGTATCCGCCACGGTCCGTAAGAAATGTCGACGTATTCCTTCATGATCGCCTGCGTCGCCTGGTCCAGCCCAATGCTTTCGGTGAGCTGAAAGGCAGTCTGGTCGGCGCCGGCGAAGTAAAAGCGGGAGAAAAGCCCGGCGACCAAAAGGGTGGCGCCCCAGAAAGCCAGGCTGCCACCGATTCGCTGAGCCAGGGCGACGAAAGCGGGGAAGAGCAACATCACCCCCAGCGCGAAAACCGCATAGGCGAGGGTGAGCAGGGCGGGTGCCGAGGTGTACGCGAGGAGTTGGCCATAGGCGGCGAAGGGCTGCGCCTCGGCCCATGCTTGCTGCTGAGGGGTGAGAGCGGTGACTGTGCTCAGGTAACGCAGCAGATATCCGGCACACATGATCACCGGCCCCAGGGTGAGTGTCACACCGCTGATCCACCGCCCGGGAAAGTACGAATTCATGGGGCGAGCGTGTCAAGAGTGAGCGGAGCAATCATCTGTCGATCGTCAACGCTCGACCCTGTCGAAAGTCAGGTCGCACACGAACGCCGGTACGCCCGCCGTTCCGAGGGCTATGGAACGGGCCTCCCCCGATCCCTTCGGGCGCTTCCCGCTATGGACGGCGGCTGCCGGCGGCCGTTTCGGCCAGTTGATCGCCAGGCGAAGGAGCGTGACGCACCATGAACACGTCCACCTCATCCTCCGTCTCGACCGTGAATCCGTGCCGCGCGTACAGCCGACGGGCCGGACTCCCCCGCAGCACATTCAGCCGAACCACGGCGCCCTCTCCATCACACCGTTCCAACAGCCTGCTCAGAACGGCAGTACCGATGCCCTGGCCCTGCACCTCCGGATCCAGATAGAAGTGCTCCAGCCAGTAGGCGTCCTCCGCCGACCGCAGTGCCACACAGCCGGCCAGAGCACCATTCGCCTCGATCATCCAGGTATGCGCAGGCACGAATCCGTCCCGCAACCGCTGCCGCACCCGCTGTTCGTCATATCGCCCGAGCCGCTGGAGATCCCGCCTCAACACCACAGCCCGCAACTCAGCCACCGCCTCGACATCTGCCACCGAAGCCGGTCGAAGCACCCAATCCGCCACGATCGTCATGTTATCGCCCCTGTCAGTGATGATCGGGCGATCAGGGACGCCGCAGTCTCACGGCGAGAAAGGACGGCACTTGGCGGAGCTTGTCGTACGCAGCTTCATCGAATTCCCGCAAGGCGGCCGTGGGCCGGGGCTCGACCAATTGCTCCAGCACGAACCCGGCGGCCAGGAGCTCGCCCAGAAAGGTCTCCAACGGCATGCGCTGGTAGTGGATCGAATGCTCACCAGCGGCGAGAACCAGGTCACTCCATTCGTGACTGAAGTACGAATCTCCGAAGTGACGCCAGTCGGCTGTGGGATGGCTGGTGGACATCAGCAGCCATCCACCTGGTCGCAGCACACGGCGTAGCTCGCTCAGCAACTGCTCCCGATTCCTGATGTGGTGAAACACGAGGGCACAGACCGCACCGTCGAATGACGCGTCAGCAGCGAAAGCGAGCGGCTCTTCCAAATCGTGCAGAACCAGTTCCGCATGCCCGTTCAGGCGCCCTCGCGCATGACGCAGCAGCGTGGCGCTGCCCTCGATCCCGACGACTTGGGCACCGCGAGCCGACAGTTCGCACGCGTAGTGACCCGCCCCGCATCCCACGTCCAGGACCTGAGCACCGGAAACGTCGCCGGCGAGCCGCAGCATCGCGGGTCTGTCCGTGTAGGCGTTGTGGGGGCTCGTATCAGCACGTTCGGCGAAGAAGTCACCGAGCCCGTCATGGTAAGCGGTCGCCTTCTGTATCGGGACATCATCGCGGTGCACGCAAGCCGACCGCTATCGGGTTTCTCTCGACCCTGGTACAGGTCCTTCACCCGGCAACACTTACCGAGAACGCTTGGCCGATAAGGGCCAGCCACTTACCACGATGCCGCGACCCTCCCGGTGCTGAAGCCGCCAGAGTCCCTTACCGAAGACATAGATTCAAGAAGTGAGCCGCATCCCGCGTGTTGTCGCACTTGGTGTGATCGCAATTGCAGTCGTCGCTACCGCGTTCCACGAGACGGTGGCCTTCGTGCTGCAACTGCTCCGCCTGCCGCGAGGCCGTGGCCGCCACGCCGCAGAAGCGCCTCCGGCACCCCGATCCGAACGGCTCCCGCGCGAGAGCGCCCCCTAGGCCGCACCCTCGCATGGAGAGGACCACACGGGCGCAACCGCGGAATTGTCGCTGACGTCACCTATGCTTGGCGCCCATGAGCAGTTCGCGGGGCATCTTCCTCAACCCCGGAATCGCGGTGGCGGTGGTCCCGGCGGGATGATCACAGCCTGGGGCCTGAGACAAATGAACCAGTCAGGCGCAAGCCACCCTGGGCGCCCCCTCGCCACCGCCCTCAATGGCACGACGATCAGGCTCTCGACCTCAGCCGTTGCCACCATGAAGGCTTGCTGACACGGGCGATCGTCCCGTGCGGTGCCTCGCCGGTCATGGCGTACTTGAAGAACGCCTCAAGATTGCGCTCGTTCCCGTCATGGATCCGCTTGGCGACTTTGTTATGCGGATATCCGCGGAGTTCTTCAGGGCTCTCCACCGCAGCGGCCTTCTCGTCCGTGCAGTACACCCATTTCCAGTCACCGTTCCGGACGATCATCTCGCCCAGATACGCCCCCGCACCCATGATCACGCTGTGAATGACCTCAGGAGGCGGCTTCGACGCGACGAACTCGGCACAGTAGTTGTCGAGGTGGTGAATGAACGCGGGATCCCAGTCGAAGGCGTATCCGTCTTCGCGTGTGTGCTCCACGAAGAGTTCGGCCAGGGTTCGCATGTGTTCGGCAGTCTCAGCATCGCTGGGTGGCGGTTCCTGCTCCGCTTTCCTGCCCATCATCGACTCCTACGTCCCGGTCCGGATCATCAGCGCAGCTTCTCATGGCACGGTCTGGGAACGGAAGCTTCGTCCACTTCCCCGTCCGACTGATCAGCCCCTCTGCCGTCGACCCGCCCGAAGAGGGCCAGGGCCACGGGTAGCAGGTGGAGCACCACAGCGAGGCCGCGACCCTTGTCTGCTCGGCTTGTCCCGGACGATGGCGGGCGAGATGATCAGGCTACTCCTTGAGCATCTACGCTCGGAAACCAGATGTGAGGGCCTTTGAGCTGGGCGGAAACTTGGTGGTGAGCGACCGGTGGGTGACTCCTCACCCCTTACGCTCGACCGTGCGCGCCAACGGCCCGGGCAGCAACTTGCATGTCTAAGTTAGAGTGCTAAGTTAGGTGAGTGGACCGGAATCTGAGTTTCAATCTGCACGTACTCACCGCCCGTCTGGACCGAGCGGCCGACCGGATCCTGCGGGCGGAGCACAACATCTCCTACAGCCGCTTTCTGGCGCTGACTCTCGTAGGGGAACTGGGCGCCTCAACGCAACGGGCCCTCGCCGAATCCCTCGGTGTGACCGAGCCGTCGGTGAGCCGCATGACCGCCATCCTCGCCACTGAGGGATTTCTCGACGTTCAGCCCGACCCGGCCGGAGGGCATCGCCGGCAGTTGAGCCTCACGGACAAAGGAAAGCAGCTGGTGGCGTCGGTCCAGCAGGGCCTCGAAGGACGGATGGCCGCACTCGTCGCACACAGCGGAGTGCCGTACGCCGAATATGCCGAGCACACCGCGCGACTGCTGTCCACATTCGACCGCGCAGAACGGGAGAGAACCGAATGAGCCAAAGCATTCACACCCCGCCGGCCCACCAGAACATCGTCTCCTCAGCTGACGGCACACCGATCAGTTATCAAACGATGGGCACCGGGCCGGACCTCATTGTGCTCGGCGGCGCCCTGCGCACCTCGGAGGACTACCTGCCGCTAGCCTCCACCCTGGCCCGCTCCTTCACGGTGCATCTCGTCGAGCGGCGAGGGCGCGGCGCCAGCGGCCCTCAGGGGTCCCAGTACGCCTTAGCGAAGGAAGTAGAAGATCTTCTTGCCGTTCAGGCGGAAACCGGTGCGCGGTTGGCGTTCGGTCACAGTTACGGTGGCCTCGTCATCCTTGAGACCGCACGGTCGTTCCAGGCGTTCGACCGCATTGTGGTCTACGAGCCCGGAGTGCCCGTCGCTCCCGTCCCCACCGGCTGGATGTCCCCGTACCGGGAACGGCTGGCCGCGGACGATTCTTATGGCGCGTTCGTTCACTTCATCCGGGGGTCGGGTGGTGCGCCGGCCTTCCTGACCAAGCTGCCGTACTGGTATCTGCGTTTTGCGTTGCGCATCGGCTTCCGCGGGCCGAGCTGGCAGCGGATGCGGCCCCTTTTGCCGGCCAGTTTGGCCGAGCACGAGCAGATTGCAGCCCAGCAGGGCAGGCTCGCCGAGTTCGCGGCCGTCACCGCTTCGGTGCTGCTTCTTTGCGGAAGCCGCACCGCGCGCGCCGGCAGAGCCGAGTTCGCGGCCGTTCGCGACACTCTTGCCAAGGCCACACTCGAGACCTTGAACGGCCTCAACCATTTCGGGCCGGAAGGAAAAACGGCCCCGGTTGTGGCCGAGCGGGCCGCGGCCTTTCTTCTTTGAGCGGTTCGGCCAAGCGGTCTCGCGATCCTGCGCAACCACCGTCACACCGGCGACAATCCATGAGGCGCACCACTGATGGAGGAGTGAGCGGAGTGAGCGAGCGTAGGACTTGGGCCGACAGGAAGTCCGAAACATGAGTCGGCCCGGTGCCGGAGCTGCCTATGAGGCGACCAAGATCCGGTTCAACTGGGTGAAGCTGTACTCCCGGCGGCACCCTCGTCCTCGACAGCGAAGGACTGACCAAAGCTGTCCTGCGCGACCGTACGGTCACCGCATGGCTCGCTCTCGCTCGTGCTGACGACCTCCGCGTCATCACCTCTACCGCCACCCTCGTCGAGGTGGTCCATCCCCGCGTCAACCGGCCAGCCCTGGAATGGACGCTGTCCCGCCTCGTCATCGAACCGGTCACCGAACCGATCGCCCGCCACGCCGCCACACTCCTGTCGAACGCCGGCCTGCACGGGCACAAGTGCGCCATCGACGCCATCCTCAGTGCCACCGCCCTCGCAGCCCCAGGCCCCGTCACGGTCCTCACCTCCGACCCCGAGGACCTCGCCGCACTGTGCGGCGTACGCCTCACTGTCATCAAGGTTTGAGCCATGTCCCGGCCCTGCCGGCTGCTGCCGACGTTCTTGACGGCCTCAGCACTGATGGTGGCCTGTCGCCGGTATTCGCGGCCGGGGCTTGAACTCCTCCTCTCATCTCTCCCGTTCCTCGCGACACGGATGACGACAACGGCCCGGCCGCCGCTGTCCGCAAGGTTGCACGTCGCGGAATCAGAACTGGAGCCAGCGTCCATCTTGGTATTCGGCCGGGAGTTCGTCCCCGCCTGGATCGATCCCCAGCGCTTCGAGCGCATCGAACCACCGGTCCCGCTGCGAGTCAGGGAGACGTGTCCCGCACCAGGGACAGAACAAGATGATGACGGCGGAGCCACCGCCGTCGTGGATGAGCAACCCGTACTCGACGAACCGCTCATCGAACCCGACGAGCTTGTCCGGACAGTCGGAAGAATTCCGATGCTGATCACACGTCCACGTCACCTGGCGAGCCATCGACTCGCAGCAGTGCTCGCCCAAGGGCACCTCTTCATCTGACGGTACGGGGTGATCAACGGCCGCAGACAATAGCAACCCATGCCCCTTGATGCCCGCTGATGGCCCGGCGGAGAAGAGCTGCGCCTCCAGCCTTGACGGGCCTGGTCACCGTCGGGTGATCATGGCGCATGACTCGCGTCCTGTCGACACCGCCCGTCATTCTCCCCGGCTCCCTCGCTGACTCCCTCCAACCCGTGCTGACCGCCTCCGGTGGCCTGCTGCTACATCCCTGGGAACGGGCTGACGCACCGGCATTCCTCTCCGCCTACCAGGACGACGAGATCAGGCGCTGGCACACGCGCCGCCCTTCGAACGAGACCCAGGTCCGGGAGTGGTTCGACACCTATCGCCAGGACTGGGAACGAGAGATGGGCGGTCACTGGGCGATCACCCGTGACGGCGGTGAGGTGCTCGGCCGGATCGCACTGCGCGGCCTGGACTTCGACGACGGCATAGCAGGAGTCGCATACTGGGTGCTCCCGGCCGCCCGCGGCGCCGGCGTGGCCTCTCGCGCCCTCACGTCGCTCACCACTTGGGCCCTCGACGAAATCGGCTTCCACCGCCTGGAGTTGGACCACTCAACGCGCAACACAGTCTCCTGCAGGGTTGCCACGAAGTGCGGCTACCTCTTGGAAGGCACCAAGCGGAGCGCCGCCGTGCATGACGACGGCAGACACGACATGCACCTGCACGCCTGCATCCGAGGCATTTGAGCCTGTCCGGTCGCCCATGTGCGAACCCAGCGTTCAATGGGTCAGCCACGCGGCGGTGAGCAAGGAGAACATGAGTCAGTTTTTTCAGGTCGGCGATCAGGTCCTCTGGAACCCCTCCAACGGAGTCGCTGGCCTATTCATACGATCAGCGGAGGCGCTTGCCCCCGAGACGGGATTACCGACAGGGCTCGGCCCCATGGAGAACGACGAATGTGACGTCGACCTGGCCACCTTCGCGGCCTTCGTCAGTGCACTCATCAGGCGCTACGAGCGTTCGAACCATCTCATCCTGCACTCACTCATGGAGGGCTTCATAGCGACGGCCTTGGTGCTCGTCGAGCGCGGCGGAGCAGAACTTCCTGTGTCTGATGCGAACAACGACGGCTGGAAGGACGTACAGGTGAGCGAGCATTCCGCGAGGCCGCCAGTTGGCCGGGCAGGCGATATTGCGCGATGGGCAGCCCTTTCGGCGCAGCACGGGCGCGCGATGCCATGGTGAGGCTGCTACAACATCCCGACCGCATGATTCATGGAACGATGACTGTCGACCCAGGTATGCAGCACCCATGGCCTCGCATTCAATGCGTGATCTTTTTGGGGGCAGAGTACGGGCGGCAGTCAATCCCCGGAAGGGCACCGGGCCATCCGCTGTCCACCTATGATCGAATCCGCGACCACATGACTGGCTACGCGATCTAAGGGGACTTATCAACACGCGTTTGTCGAGCCGAAGCCATCGACGAGAACATCATCGGCACGAACGGGGACACGCGATCAAAGTGAGGAGGACGCGCCCGGCCAATTCGTGCCCACTGGCTGATCATCAACAGCGGGATCCCCCGGCCAGACGTGCGATCTCGTCTACGACCGTCATGGGGATCGTGACGGCGATATCCCATGCCTCATCGTCAGGGCCCACGAGAATGGCTGCCTGGCCCTCGCTTACCGTCCAGAAGACCCGAGCATTGGCGCAGGTGCCCACCGCGAGCGAGCGGCGCGCCTCCCAGTCGGCCCGCCTGATCTCACGAAGCCTCACGAGGTCGACCAGGGGCGCCCGGATATTGAGCTCCCAAGCGTCCGCCTGAAGCTTCACCAGAGCCAACTGACCCGCAGACTCTTCCAAAGTCACATCAACCACGCGGCAATGATCGCAGAAGCTCGACGGCACGCTGATAACACGACGATCACGGCCGCGAACAGGGAGTTGTTCTGTCAGTCCTCCTCTCTACTGTCTGCCACTACGACGTCGTCCGTTGCGATCGGAGTGTTGAGCATGGGATTGACAACGCCTGCAGTGCCGCTCGATGTGGCGGCTGTCTTCCCTGAACTCACAGGGCAACGCAGGACTACAGTGCGGCTGCATCCGCGTGCTCTTCGCTCGAGATGTTCCCGATCTGCCCTTCCCCGATGAAGCCGACACCCTTCAAGTGTTGTGGTGCCCGCTCGATCACGAGCCGTATTTCCAGCCGCACACCATTGTCCGCTGGCGAGGAGCAGAAGCGGTCGGCAGTCTCCTCATCGACGCGCCCACGCCAGATCCTGACAGCGATGACTCGTACCTTCCCATGGCTTGCGTATTGTCTCCGGAGAGAGTGGAAGAGTATCCAGCGGGCTGGGGCCTTCCCGCTGAGCTCCGACAGCGGATCTGGGCATGGGAAGATGGATTCCCGAATCCCGACGGCTGGGGTTACTTCTCGCACCTCTCCAGTGCTCCAGGCAGCAAGGTCGGGGGCTGGGTGAGCTGGATCCAGGATCCCGAGCAAGTCGAATGCAGTAAAAGCCATGAGATGGCACATCTGCTGACGATTGCCAGTCGGGAGTTCGACATCGAAAATGGGAAGCGTTGGGCTCCCATCGAAGAGCGCTCTCCGCACGCTCCTTTGGAGATACAGGAGCCCACGGATCTCATGATCCAGGACGCTGGATCGCTTTATCTCTTCGTCTGCCTGAAGTGTCCCGACCTGCCGGTGAACTCTCTCAGTCAGGGCTCGTGAACTGGCCCGTCCTCGCACGTACCGCCGCATGCCTGCGCCTGTCTGATCGGAGTCCGCCGCGCTACCTCGGTGATCCGAGGTGAGGAACGAACCTTGGATCACCGATCGCCCCTAACCGTCTACGGTGATGGGCCATGCGGTGGCGATCGTTGGGCCGCTTTGTGCGGCGGCGGGCACCTCGGTCGGAGCATTCGGTCAGTGCGGCGGAACGGGCGTGCGGTGGCCGGCGCGGCGTCCACCCGCCGGTGAGGCCCGGTAACGGTTGATGCGGGTGACAGGATCGAACCCGCGCTGCCGACCTCTCGGCACCGCCCTCAATGGCATGACGATCAGCTTGTGACCTGGTATTTTCCGCGGATCGCGTACACCGTCTGCTTGATCATTCCGTCTGCCATACCCGCCCGAAAGGAAGCGGGTCAGAGCCGCGGATACCAGATGGAGCGGCCCACTAGACGGAACGATCTGGTAGCCGTGGCCCTGGTCTGCTCGGCTTGTCCCGGGGTAGATGGCGGGCAGGCTTCACCTCAGCCCTTTCGGTACTGGTGCGCAGCGAGGCGCTCATCCTAGAGCCGGGGTGCCCCAACCGGAAGCGTGGTCCTATTGATGCGGACACCTTCGCTGGCATGATGCGGTCATGGACGATTCGCTCATGGTTCCGGAGCTCTCGGCCGATTCGTGGCTCTCGCTTCGTTCATGGCGGCTCGATGACGTCGCCGTGGTGGCTTTGGAGGTCTCCACCAGCACCGTTTGTAGGTCAGTGCTGACACCACCCGGACCAGGAGGGCACCCTAGTATTGGTGGGAGTTGACACCACCCTGACGGGCGCGCAAGCGGAGCGAGTCCGAGCAGATTGAGCGGAGGGGCGCATGTCGGCGACGAAGCTCCTGGTGCTCGGTCTCGTGCACCTCTCCGGCGGCGCGCATGGATACCAGGTGCGGTCCGAACTGCAGAGCTGGCGTGCGGAGATTTGGGCCAAGATCAAGCCCGGCTCGATTTATCACGCGCTGAAGAAGGCGGCGGCTGATGGCCTCCTCACCGAACACGCCGAGCCGGGCAACTCCGGGCCGGAGCGCGTTCTGTACCGCGTGACAGCTCGGGGACGTGACGAGATAGTCGAACTGGTCCGCGACGGTCTGCGGCGCACCCATGACCCCACCATGCTCGACGCGTCCATCGCCATGTTGCCCATGCTGACCAGGACAGATGCCATCGCGCACGTTAACGAGCGGGTCGCGCGCCTGGAAGCGGAGCTCGTAGAGCAGGCCAAGTGGCGGGAGAACCCGAACCCCGACATTCCCGAACACGTCCGCGATCAGGCCGAACTGTGGGCGGGACACGCACGCACCGAACTGGAGTGGGCGAAGAGCTTGAGCAAACGACTGTCTGAGGGCGCCTACACCATGGCCGATGATCCGGGTTCGTGGCGAACGGTCCACGATCCCCTCAAGATGCGCTTCTAATCAACCTTGACTAGACGTTTCCTCCTCGTGCACTCTGGCCAAGTAGTCAAACTTGACTAGCGAACCTAATCCGTTCGCAACACCGAGAGAAGGACTCGAACCCATGGGAAAGCTCGCGATCGAGACGAGAGGGTTGAAGAAGAGCTTCGGCAAGACCCACGCGGTCGCCGGTGTGGATCTGGCCGTGAGCGCCGGTGGGGTGTACGGCGTGCTCGGTCCGAACGGGGCGGGCAAGACCACGACGATCCGCATGCTGGCCACGCTCCTGCGCCCCGATGCCGGAGAGGCGCAAGTGCTCGGTTACGACGTCGTGCGTGACGCCCGGGCGGTGCAGAGCAGGGTGGGCCTCACCGGGCAGTTCGCGTCGGTCGACGAGGACCTCACCGGGGTGGAGAACCTGTTGCTGCTCGCCAGGTTGCTCGGCTACTCACGCCGCCGAGGCAGGGAGCGGGCGGCCGACCTGCTCGACGCGTTCGGTCTTGCCGAGGCGGCCGACCGGCAGGTGAAGAAGTACTCCGGCGGGATGCGCAGGCGCATCGACATCGCGGCGAGCCTGGTCGTCACCCCCGAACTGATCTTCCTCGACGAGCCCACGACCGGGCTCGATCCGCGCAGCAGGAACCAGGTCTGGGAGATCGTCAGGGGCATGGTCGCCGAGGGCGCCACCGTGTTGCTGACCACGCAGTACCTCGACGAGGCCGACCAGCTGGCCGACCGGATCGCGGTGATCGACCACGGGAAGGTGATCGCCGAGGGCTCGAGTGGCGAGCTCAAGGCATCGGTCGGTGCCGGCTCGCTGCACGTACGGCTACGTGCGCCCGAGCAGCGGGCCGAGGCCGAACGGGTCCTCGCCGGCGTCCTCGAGGTGCCGGCCGAGCCGTCCGCCGACCCGGCCGCGCTGTCCGCGCGGATCTCCGACCCCGAGCGGGTCGCCCGCGCCCTGGCCGAGCTGTCCCGCAGCGGCATCGACGTCACCGAGTTCGCGCTCGGTCAGCCGAGCCTGGACGAGGTGTTCCTCACCCTGACCGGACACGCCGCCGAGGAGGATGCCGCATGAATGCCACGACCGCGGAACAGGCGTCGGCGCCGGTCACCGAGGACGCGCTGCGCAGTGTGCTGTTGGCCGGCGAGCGGCCGTCGCGCCCCGGCCCGGTGCTCACCTCGCTGACGTTCGGCTGGCGCGCTTTGCTGAAGATCAAACACGTGCCCGAGCAGCTCGTCGACGTGACCATGTTCCCGATCATGTTCACGCTGATGTTCACCTACCTGTTCGGTGGCGCGCTCGCCGGGTCGACTCAGGAGTACCTGCAGTTCCTGCTGCCGGGCATCCTGGTGCAGGCGAACGTCATGATCACCATGAACACCGGCATAACGCTGAACACCGACATCCAAAAAGGCGTTTTCGACAGGTTCAGGTCACTTCCGGTGTGGCGACCGTCGCCGCTGGTCGGCGCCCTGCTCGGCGATGTGATGCGCTACTCGATCGGGTCGGCGATCGTGATCACGCTCGGACTGGTCCTAGGGTTCCGGCCGGAGGGTGGCGCCGTCGGCGTGGTGCTGTCGGTCGCGCTGCTGCTGGTGTTCTCGTTCTGCCTGTCGTGGCTGTGGACGATGCTCAGCCTGATCCTGCGCACGCCGAACTCGGTGGCGGGGGTCAGCATGATGGTGATGTTCCCGCTGACGTTCGTGAGCAACATCTTCGTGGACCCGAAGACGATGCCCGGGTGGATGCAGGCGGTCGTCGAGGTCAACCCGATCAGCCACCTGGCGACCGTGGTACGCGGCCTGATGGACGGCTCGGTGCCCGCCGGGGAAATCGGCTGGGTGCTCGTCTCGTCCGTACTTCTCGTAGCGGTCTTCGGTCCCATCACCATGGTCCTCTACCGCAACAAGAAGTAGATGCCGCTACCGCGAGCACTTGGTCGACATCAGCTCCGACAACCCGGCCCACTCGGCCAACGCCATCACCGATACCAGGCCCGGACACGACAAGGAGAGCCGAATGAGCACCATCCCCAAGAACAACTCGGAAACCGTTGCGCACACGCCCGGGCGGGCGAGCAGCATCGGAGTCTGGATTCTGCAAGTCGTGCTGGCGGCGATAATCGCCGGCGGCGGAATCTCGAAGCTCGCCGGCGACCCGGTCATGGTGGACATGTTCGCCGACATCGGGGCTGGCCAGTGGCTCCGGTACCTGGTCGGAGCGCTGGAGGTCGCGGGAGGGGTTGGACTCCTGATCCCGGCTCTGGCGGGCCTGGCCAGTCTCGGGTTGGCGGCATTGCTGACCGGTGCTGTCATCACCGATCAGTTCGTGCTCGAGCAGAGCCCTTGGCTGCCGCTCGCCTGTCTCGTCGTGGCGGCCGTGATCGCAAGGGCGCGGTGGTCGCGCACCGAGGCCGTCGTCGGCACGCTGCTCAGGCGCTGAGACAAACCTCTCGAACGGAGATGTGAGATGAACGAGATGGACTTTCGCGTGACATCAAACGATGGCACCACCATCGCCTACGACCGGAAGGGAAGCGGCCCGGCTGTCGTCCTGGTAGGCGGCGCGCTGGACGACGGAGCCGAGAACGCTCCCTTGGTACCTGCTCTCGCCGAGCACTTCACGGTCTACAACTATGCCCGTCGGGGACGCGGCGCGAGCGGCTTCACCGAGCCCTACGCCGTGGAAAGAGAGATCGAGGACCTGGATACGTTGATCGCGGAGGCGGGTGGCTCGGCGCACCTGTTCGGGGCGTCCTCTGGTGGCGCGCTGGCGCTGGAAGCCGCCGCGGCCGGGTCAGCCATCGACACGATCGCCGTGTGGGAGGTGCCCTACGCGGTCGGGGACGACATACGCCCGCGATTCGAGGAGTACATCGCGGACACCCGACGCGCCTTCGACGCCGGGCGAGACGAGGAGGTTCTCGAACTGTTCATGCGCCTGTCCGGCGCTTCCGACGACAACATCGCGGCCAGGAAAGCGGCAGGCAAGCAGACGTCGCATTGGGCGGATTCGGTCGCCCTCGCGCCCACGCTGGTCCACGACAGCGTCTTCCACAACCGCTACCAATTGCCGACCGATCGACTGGCAACGGTCACCCAACCGGTCCTGGTCACCACCGGAGGACCGATCACGGACCCCTACATGGCAGGCCTGCCCTCGGACTTCTTCGACCGCGCAGCCGACGAGCTTGCAGACCTACTACCCCACGCTCAACGGGAGACCCTCGACGGGCCGGATCACGTCGTCGACCCACAGACCATCGGCCCACTGTTGCTACGGTTCTTCAGCAGCGAACACTGAGAGGCCCGCGAGGTGGTGCGGGAAGACCGATTAGGCACCGCGCAAGCAGATCTTCGTCGCGCCAGGGACACGGGGCGGACAGGTGGTGCCGAGGTTGATGTCGTCGGCGGCATCACAGGCCTGATCCTAGGCGTGCTCGTCACCAACGTCTTCGTCGCCACGCAAGGCCGGGCCGTTGTACTGACCTGGGCTTCAGTGGGACTCGACCTGGCCTACTCGCGGCTCATCGGCTCCGTCGTCGGTCGTACCCCGCACTCCGGGCCGCCTCAGTACCGCCCACCGAACCCCTGCGCAGCACATGACCAGGCACCTCGGCAGGGCCAGTGATTCCGGGCTGTGGTCGCATGCGGTCACCGTTCCCGGGCGGTGGCCCGGTGCCGAAAGTCGTGCCCACGGCGTGCTCACGTCAGGAGTGCCACCGATGACGCAGCCGCGTTCCCGGGTCGACCTGTACGCGGCGATCCGACGGGATGCCCGATCTGGGATGTCCAACCGCGCGCTGCAGCGCAAGCACGGCGTCGGCTTCCGAACCGTGACGGCGGCGCTGGAATCTGCATGGCCGAAGGAGAGAAAGCAACCGCCCAAACGCGGCTCACGGCTTGACGCGTACCGAGTGGTGATCGACGACTGGCTGCGCTCGGACCTCGACGCGCCGCGGAAGCAGCGACACACGGCGAAGCGGATCTTCGATCGACTGCTTGACGAACATGACGGGGCCGGGGTGGTGTCGTACTGGATGGTCCGCGAGTACGTCGCCACCCGACGCCGTGAGATTCGCGTCGAGGTAGGACGGGAACCTGCCAACGCGTTCATCCCGCAAGAGCACCTCCCGGGCCGCGAGGCCGAGGTTGACTTCGGCGACGTCGCCATCCGCCTGCGCGGCGAGCTCGTAACCTGCGCGCTGTTCAGCCTTCGGCTCTCCTGCTCGGGCAAGGCCGTGCACAGGGTCAGTGCCTCGGCTGGGCAGGAAGCCTTCTTCGAGGGTCACGTCCACGCCTTCAACGTGCTCGGCGGGGTGCCGACCGGGAAGATCCGCTACGACAACCTCAAGGCCGCCGTCGCGAGCGTGATCGGGTTCTCCCGCCAGCGGGTCGAGGCCGACAGGTGGACCGCCGTCCGTTCCCACTACGGCATCGAAGCCTTCTATTGCCAGCCCGGAATCCAAGGTGCGCACGAGAAGGGCGGCGTCGAGGGGCAGATCGGCTGGTTCCGACGCAACCACCTCGTCCCCATCCCAGAAGTCGACTCCCTCGCCGAGCTCAACGCTATGGTCGACGCCTGGGACGAAGCCGACGACGCCCGGCGGATCGGGTGCCGCGCCCGCACGGTCGGGGAACACTTCGCCACCGAACAGCCACTCCTCGCGCCCCTTCCGACCGAGCCGTTCGAGACCGGCCGCTGGTTCACCCCGCGCGTGGACCGGTACGCCCAGGTCACGGTCCGGATGAACAAGTACTCCGTGCCCGCGCGCATGGTCGGCCGTCCAGCCCGGGTGCTCCTGAACGCCAGCGACCTGGTCGTGTTCGACGGCAGGACCGAGATCGCCCGCCACGAACGGCTCATGACCAAGGGCTCGACCCGGGTCGACCTGGACCACTATCTCGAGGTCCTCCTCCGCAAACCGGGCGCGCTACCCGGTGCGAAAGCGCTGGAGCAGGCCAGGGCATCCGGGCGGTTCACGCCCGTTCACGACGCCTGGTGGGCCGCTGCCTGCAAGGCCCACGGTGACGCCGACGGCACCCGTGCCCTCATTGAGGTCCTGATGCTGCACCGGCACCTTCCACACGACCACGTCGTCGCCGGACTCGCGACGGCGCTGCGTGCAGGCGCGCTCACCGCGGACGCTGTCGCGTTGGAAGCGCGCAAGTACAACGACACAGCAGACGGCGGAGCCGACGACACGACAGCGGACCACCAGTCCCTGATGAGCGGCGACAGGGCACGCGGAGAAGGCGAGATCCCTGCCGTGCGATCGCTGACCGAGCGCCGGCTCCGCGCCCACATCCCGGCCGACACTCGGCCGCTGCCGAGCGTGGAGAAGTACGACCAGCTGTTGGCCAGCCGACGTGACACCCCGAACGAAGGAGCCGCACCGTGACCACCAAGCGCCGTGGAATGACCGAAGAAGCAGCCGACGCCGCGATCGACCAAGCGTGCCGGATGCTGCGAATGCCCACCATCCGCAACTCCTTCACCGACTACGCCGACCGGGCAGGGCGTGAGCAGATGTCTTACCGCGGGTTCCTCGCCGAACTATTGCTTGCCGAGTGCGACGATCGCGCCCGACGCCGGTCCGAACGCCGGATCAAGGCCGCCAAGTTCCCCCGCGAGAAGTCCCTGCGGGCCTTCGACTTCGACGCCAACCCCAACATCGATCCCGCCGTGATCCACACCCTCGCCAAGTGCGAATGGGTCCAGAAGGGACAGCCGCTGTGTCTGATCGGGGACTCCGGCACCGGCAAGTCCCATCTGCTGATCGCACTCGGCGCCGAGGCCGCCATGGCCGGCAACCGGGTCAAGTACACCCTGGCGACCCAGCTTGCCAACGAGCTCGTCGAGGCCGCCGACGAGATGACGTTGGCGAAGACCATCGCCCGCTACGGCCGCGTCGACCTGCTGTGCATCGACGAACTCGGCTACATGCAACTCGACCGCCGCGGCGCGGAACTCCTCTTCCAGGTCCTCACCGAGCGTGAGGAGAAGGCCTCGGTCGCGATCGCGTCCAATGAGTCCTTCGGCGGCTGGACCAAGACCTTCACCGACCCCCGGCTATGCGCAGCCATCGTCGACCGACTCACCTTCGGCGGCACCATCCTCGAGACCGGCACCGACTCCTACCGTCTGGCCCAAGCCACAAAGCAGCGGACAACCTGACACCCGTCGGGCGCGGAAGCGGTGTCGACGCAAACCAACATCCGCGGCACCGACACGTGCCCGGCGGTGTCAGAACTCGCCAACAAGCGGTGTCGGACGAAACCTCCGCAGCCAGGCGCGAGTTTGCGTGCCCAGACCAGCAGCTGGACGTGCCGTGGTCACGGGCCTGAACGGTGCGTTCGCCCTTCTTACGGCCGACTTCATCGACGGCGACAGCGGTGTGAGTGCGCTTGTGCGGATCGACACCGATCACCATCTTGGACGTTGTCTCCTTCACGCAGGGGGATGACATCCGGGCTGGTCGGCGGACATATCTCAGTTGAGGGAATTGCCAGGCTCCTATCAAGTCATGCCGTCCGGCCCGGCCAACGTCGAGGACCAGGCCGCCGCGGACAGGTCAGGCACGAGCCATGCACGTCCGGCAGATCATCCCTGAGTCACCAGGCGACCTGGACCCGCACCAGCGGGCACTACAAGCGTGACACTGAGATCATCCCGTCCGCCGTCGACCCGCCCGAAGGGGAAGCGGGCCAGGGCCACGGAGTCAAGTTGAAGCGCCCCACTGGACGAACGACCTTGACCCCATGGCCCTGGCCCGCTCGGCTTGTCCCAGGTCGATGGCGGACGGGATGATCAGACTTCCGCCTCAGCCGCCTACGGGCCCGTACTTCGAGGTGTTGATCATCCCGGAGTCTCAGGCCCCCGCGGAAGGCAATGGTTTGGAGCGACGCCGAATGGTGCCGGCTCGGATGTGGTCGGAGGCATAGGTGACGAATCGTCGGAGGACGTGGAATCGGGAGGCACGCAAGGTCTTGCTCGTCTGGACCTGCTTGGTAGCGGGCTGGTTCTTGGCGATGCTCGCCATCGATCTCATCAGCCAAGGACCGGGGAGGATCACGACGGCGTATCTCACCGCCCGACCTGTTGTGTTCGGGCTCGGCTGGTTTGGGGGGATGCTGATCATTCGTTGGTGGGCGCGCGGGACGACCAAGGGTCCTGAAGGGCCGGATGATGGCGACTCGTAGCCATGAGGGGCCTCGAAGATTCCGGACAGCCGTCTTATGGTCGTAGAGCCTATGCGGCTGCTTGTTGTGAGAGGGACTCGTTGAGGACTTCCAGGGGTGGCCGGTAGCCGAGGGCTGAGTGCAGGCGCCGGTGGTTGTAGAAGCCTTCGATGTAGCGGATGACCTGCCGTCGTGCTTTGGCTCGGGTGGTGAAGACGAAGCGGTGCAGCCATTCGTTCTTGATCGCGCTGAAGAACGATTCGGCCATCGCGTTGTCCCAGCAGACCCCGGTGCGGCCGACCGAGCGACGGATGCCCTGGCCGGTCAGGAAGCGGCCGAACTCGTCACTGGTGTAGTTCGAGCCGCGGTCGCTGTGGAACACGGCGCCGCTCTGGAGCAGGCCGGTGCCGGCGGCCATCCGGATCGCGTCGGTGACCAGCTCGGTGCGGTAGTGGTCGGCCATCGCCCAGCCCAGCACCGCCTTGCTGTGGCAGTCGATCACCGTGGCCAGATACAGGAAGCCCTCCCAGGTGCGGACGTAGGTGACGTCACCGACCAGCTTGACGCCCGGACGCTCAGCCGTGAAGTCACGGCCGACCAGATCGGGGATGCCGCGGTAGTCACCCTGGATGGTGGTGGCCGGCCGGAACGCCCGCACCTGCGCCGGAACCAGGCCCTGCTCGCGCATCAGAGTGCGCACCAGTTCGGCCGAGCAGTGCTCACCGCGGCGGGCCAGGGCGGCGTGCACCCGCCGGTAGCCGTAGGTCTCGTGCGAGCCGGCGAAGATCTCGGCAACCAGCGTACTGAGCAGCGTGCGGCGTTGCGCGGTGGCCGAGGCGGGCCGCTCGCGCCATTCGTAGTAGCCCGAGCGGGACACGCCCAGCCAGGCGCACATCCGCGCGATCTTGTGGCTGGCCTTCTCCGCGTCGATGAGCTCGTACTTGGCGAGCGTCATCGAGTTTCGGCCGCGAAGAAGGCGGCTGCTTTTTTCAGGAAGATCAACTTCTCGCGCAGCTCGGCGTTCTCCCGCTCCAACTCCCGGATCCTGGCCCGCTCCGGCCCAGAGACCGGCGGCTGCTCGTCCTGCGCGCTCACGATCCGATGCCGGTTCACCCAGCTGCCCAGGGTGCTGGCGTTGATGTCGAACTCACGCGCCACCGACGCGACCGTCCGCTCACCCTCCAGCACCATGCGGACGGCTTCTTCCTTGAACTCCGGCGAGAACTGCCTGCGACGCCTTGCCACGTACCCACCTCTTCCAGACTTCTGTCAGCTTATGTAGCCGACTGTCCGGAATCTGTTGGGCACCTCACCACTGCCTTTGGGGCCCGGCGGTGGTGATCTGGTGGCGCCGCGGCGCTCAGGTCGGTGGGCATGGTTGGCCACGGCGGGGCAGGCGTGCGGCGATGCCCTGCGCCGTGACCGGCCCCCAGGCCGCAGCGCGGCGGGGGGACGCTGGCGCGGGGCTTACGGCGGCGCGCCGCGCCGCCGCCTTGCGACCTACAAGAGCTATTCGGCAATGCTCCGGGCGAACACCACGGCCTTGCGGGTCTCGGCGATGAGTTCCACAAGGTCGGCTACGACGGCGCGAGCGAGCGCTGGCCGTTATGGAGCGGGTTCAGGAGAGGATGCGCGGTGTGACGGCCGTCGACGAGGAACTGGACCGTCTCCGGGAAGGCGCGCGTGGCTGACGCGTACGTCGTGGACACTGGTGTGTTCCTACGGTGGTTCGTCGAGGGGGGTCAAGGACGCGATCGATCAGCTGGCGGAGGAAGGCCCGACGGCGCGTCGTCCTCTGGTCGACCGGGTACACGGCAGCCAGTATCACAACATGAAGGAACTACGTCCGCCCTCATCGGGGACGAGTGAGATCCGGATGTTGTTCTGCTTCGATCCCGCAAGGGAAGCGATCTTTCTGGTAGCCGGCGACAAAGCCGGCAACTGGAACCGCTGGTATCGGGAAGCGATACCGCTGGCCGACGAACGATTTGCCCAACACCTGATCACGCTCAAGCAAGAAGAGCAGGAGGAGCGATGAGCATCAAGACACCTGACCAGGGGAAACACTGACCTGGACAGATGCCAGTCGAGTAACCCTGAGTCCCCGCAGCTCCCCACTGATCGCTGTAGGAACGGGCACGCAACGGGCACGCCTTGGATGGAGAGAGAGTCCATGATCCTATGATCAAGGTGAGCTGTTCCACGGTTTCACTGGCATGAGGGCGAGAGCGTGGGAAGCGAGTCCTCTGATCTCTTCCCAGTGAGAGTTGGAGCGCAGGGCCTCTTGAGTCCATGCTGAAGGACCGTCGTCAGTGAGGCTGGCCAACTTTTGGTCTATACAGCCGAGTGTGCTGTCGAGTTCCTCGGAGATCCATCCCGCATCCCGGCACGGCCATGCGGCGGGATAGACCGCGTCGAAGTCGAGCGCCAGGTCATCGATGCTCGCCGGTCCGATCCACTCAAGCTGCTCACCTGCGGACTGCGCGAGATGTCGCAGGCTCGTCCCGAGGAAGGACCAAATGCCTTTGGCGTCGACCTGGGCGTTGTGCACAGATGAATGCTAGGCCAATCGAGGGCGGTTCTCTGAGTTCAGCCTTACGCATGGAGCGGGTGACGGGAATCGAACCCGCGCTGTCAGCTTGGGAACCGGCTACTGATCTTGGTGTCCTGAGCGGGGAGAACGGGGCTCCTGGTCAGACCGCGACGAGTGGCCGTGAGTGGCCCTGAATGACCTTGACCTGCCGTTCGTTCTGGCACGCATCTGGCACGAGTATCAGCTCTCCGACCTGGGATTGAAACGCACTGCGCGCACCCCGCCCGCCTCGGCCCCATTAAGACCCGCCGATCTTGAGCACTTCCCCCTCCCTGAGCTGGAGATCCACTCCAGAGGCGATTGGCGACTCGGCACTACAGACCCTCGGGCGACGCGTGCGTGTAGCGGGTTGAGCGTGGTCGAGGTCGACGAAGCGGGTATCCGGTGTCAACGGCCGAGTGCGTGTGGGTCTGGCTCACTTTTCGTGATCGGCCAGAGATCCAAGATCACGATGTTGTTGAGCCGGGTGCGGACCGGTGCTGGTGCCGAGACGCTGCTCTGTGTCGATCATGGAGCTGTTGGCGGTCGTGTTCCCGCACCTTGCCGCCGTCCGCATCGAGCGGGTGTACCAGGTGGGCGCGATCGTGCGGGTGAAGGCCGCGACGACGGAGCCGAAAAGCTCATGCCCTGGCTGTGGATGCGAGTCGGTGCGGGTTCACAGCCGCTATGAGCGGTGCCTGGCAGATCTTCCGGTGGCCGGGCAGGAAGTGCTGCTCCAGGTGCGGGTGCGTCGCTTCTTCTGCGACAACCCGGGCTGTGACCGGAAGACCTTCGCCGAGCAGGTGCCCGGCCTGACCAGCAGGCACGGCCGGCGCGCGGCAGGACTGCTGTCGATGTTGCGGACGGTGGCGCTGGCTCTGGTTGGCCGTCCCGGTGCCCGTCATACCGCCCGGCTGGCTTGTGCGGTGGGCCGTTCGACGCTGCTGCGGCTGCTGCGGAGCTTGCCGGATCCGCAGGTGGCGACCCCGCGGGTGCTGGGGGTCGATGAGTTCGCCTGGCGCAGGGGCCATACCTACGGGACGGTGCTGGTCGATGTGGAGGGCGGTCATGTGGTCGAGGTGTTGCCGGATCGCTCGGCGGACTCCTTTGCGGCCTGGCTGCAGGCGCATCCCGGGGTCGAGGTGATCTGCCGGGACCGGGCCGGCTGCTATGCCGAAGGCGCGCAGCGCGGCGCTCCGCTGGCGGTGCAGGTCGCCGATCGGTGGCATTTGCTCCACAACCTGTCCGGCGCGGTCCAGCGGGCGGTGTCTCGAAACCGCGCGCACCTGCGCGAACCGGCCAAGCCCGCGACCACCGAACCTCCTGCCGAGGAGTTGGAGCCGGGCCACGAGGAAGGGGCAGCGGCGGCCCGGACCAAGGCGCGGCACGCTGAGATCCACCAGCTCCGCTCGCAGGGGATGACCATCACTGCGATAGGCCTTGAACTGCGGCTTTCTCGCAAGACGGTGCGCCGCTACGCTACCGCCGCCAGCGCCGACGAACTGATCAGCGACGAGCGCGCACCACGTCAGACGATTCTCGATGCTTATCTTCCCTACCTGCTCGAACGCTGGGAACAGGGCTGCCGCAGCACCGACCAGCTCCTGGCCGAGCTGCGCGACCGAGGCTTCCTCGGCAGCGCCCGGACGCTCCGGCGCCTCACCGCCAAACTCCGCACGGCAACCGTCACACCCGCGCGGCCTCCCGCGCCCAAGATCCGGGAGGTCACCGGCTGGATCGTCCAGTCACCTGGTAAGGTCGCCGCCGAAGACCTGGCCACGCTCGACCAGATCGCCGCCCGCTGCCCGGAACTCGCTTCGGTCACCGAGCTGACGCGTCAGTTCGCCGAGATGCTCGTTCACCGCCGCGGTGAACAGGACCTGGACGACTGGGCGGCGCGAGCGGAAGCCAGTCCCGCGCGGGAACTGCGCGACTTCGCCGCCGGGCTGCGTCGAGATTGGGCGGCGGTCAAGGCCGGGCTCACCCTGCCCTATAGCTCCGGCGCGGTGGAAGGCAACGTTAACCGCATCAAGATGATCAAACGGATCATGTACGGGCGAGCCAACGCCGACCTGCTTCGCGTCCGCGTCCTGCACCGCTACTGATCACGAAAAGTGAGCCAGACCCACTTTTGCACGGCCACGGACATCCGGCCTGGCCTTGCCCGAATCACTGCCATACCCGCGATATACCGCCCCTCGCTAGCGTTGGCCGTGTCAACAACCCGCATGTGGCGGGCGTTTCTTGCTGCCCAACCGGCAGCATCCAAAATCGCCGCGATATCCCCAAGGAGAACGATGGATTCCCGTGCCTTCATCGGAGCCGCAGCTGTGGCGGCAGCTGTGCTCACCATGACTGTCGCCACACCGGCCGCCGCCGCTCCGGCGGCCAACGCCGCGCCCTCCTGCGTCAAGGTCCAGCATGGGAGGACCTTCTACGAGGAGACCGCCTTCGGAAAGTACTATTACCACTGGGTGAAGATCACGAACAACTGCGCCAGCAAGAAGAAGCTCAAGGTGGACTGGAGGGGGGCCTTTATGCCCGACTCGAAGTGCACCACGATCAACAAGGGCAAGAGCGCAGAATTCACCAAGGACGGCAAGTGGGACGCCTACGCCGGGTGGTACGGCTGCTGAGCTGACCCGTAGGGCATTCAGCTCCTCACCGGGTTCTGGCGGAGAACGCCAGCCCAGCCCGGTAGAAGACCACACCGAAGCTCACTGATGCCCCGCTTTCGATGCATGATCGTTCTTGCTAGGGCACAGAGTATGGGCAGCAGTCAAATCCCGAAAGGGCGCACAGACGATCCGCTGTCTCGCTGTCTACCTACGACGACACGACCGAGTCAGCAGCCACATGCTTGGCTTCGCGACCTGAGGACACCGCTATCCGGTGAGCCGGTGCTGAGGAACGAAGCACCGGATCGTCGATCGCCCCCAGCCACTACCTGAGGCCAGCCCACGCGTGGCGATCGTAGGACTGCATTCGTGCGGCGGCGTGACGCTGGGGTCGGTGAGCTTGCTCAGTACGGCGGGCGCCACGATCGGCGTGGCGGTCCGTGCTGCTGCCGCCCGGGACCGGCCCCCAGGCCGCATGCCCGGGCGGCGGGCAAGCGACGGGCCGCTGTACGGCGGCGCGGCGCGCCGCCGCTTGATGTCTACAAGAGCTATTCGGCAATGTTCCGGTCGAACACCACGGCCTTGCGGGTCTCGGCGATGAGTTCCACGAGGTCGGCTACGAGCTTGGGGCTTGCTGCGATCGTCGCGTGGGCGGTCATGCTGTGCGGGCCGCCGTCGAGATCGACCACTGTCGCCCCGGCTTCTCTGGCGATGATGACGCCCGCTGCGGTGTCCCACGTGTTGTTGCTGAGCGTGATGGCGGCGTCGATCCTGCCGTGTGCCACCCACGCGAGATCGATCGCGGCTGAGCCGAACATTCGAATGCGCTGAACGCGCGCGGCAAGTTCTTGGGTCAGGGCGAGCCGCGGCCGGTTGCGCTCCTCCGCGTTCTCCCCCACGGCGTAGTCACCTATCGCCACAATCGCACTCTGCATCTCTTGGGCATCGCTCACCCGGATCGCAGTCCCGTTGGCGAAAGCGCCGGCCTCTTCGGCCGCCGCATAGCGGAGGTCGAGGAATGGCAGGTCAATCACTCCAAGCATGGGCGTGTCCTTGTCGACCAGGCCCAAGGAGACGCCGCAGAGCGGGATGTCGTGCAGGAAGTTGGCCGTCCCGTCTAGAGGGTCCAGAGCCCATATCAGGCCGTTGCCCAGGCGACTGATGCCTTCCTCCTCGCCGAGAAAGCCGATCTCGGATGTCTCGCGGGACAGGAACTCCCGTACGGCGTGCTCTACGCCGTAATCCACTTCCGTCGCCATGTCACGGTCGCCCTTGGCTGTGACGACGCCGTGCGCCTTGGTGCGGATGATCTTGCTGGCGATCGACACAGCCTGTTCAGCGATGGGGAGCAGCGATCTTGCGTCGACGGTCATACGGGTTCGCTCCGCTCCACATATCCCTGAACACCTGGTCGAAGATGGAGAACAGCCCTCAGCGGCAGAGTTGTCCCTGATCACAAAGGTAGGTGAATCGACTTCGTGTGCCTGCGGTAGGTAGGACTGGACCACGCACAACGCCTGGTCCACGATGATCACGTTGAAGCGGATCGTCTCGTCCGACACTCGCGCAACGCGCACGTGCCGCCAGTCTGATCACCCCGTCCGCCGCCGACCCGCGCGAAGACAAAGCAGACACACCATTCAGCTTGATGTCGCGATACTTCCTTTCTCACGCGGCCGTGATGGCCCGAAACTCCACCGGCGCGGAGACGTCACCGTGTATCACCCCATCGATCTCCAACGCCGCCGCCAACCGCACCATCAGCGGAATCGTCGGCATGTGGGCCCCACCCTCCAAACGGGAGACCTGCGGCTGCGTCATACCGGACCGCTCAGCCAACTCCGCCCGCGAAAAACCCAGCTCGACCCTGCGGCGATGGACGGCCGCACCAAGCTCCTGCCCAAAGCGTGCCTCCTCCACCATCGCGGCATACTCGGGCCTCACCGCCTCACCAGCAAGCCGCTTGGCCTTGATCGTCTTCCACTTGCCGTGCCCGGCCGTCCCCTTCAGCCCTCCCCTTATAGATCCCATGCGCGGCACCGTGCTCCAGCCGCCGGCCATACATTCAGCCATCGCCTTGAAGGCGCGCTCCCCATCCCGTGGCGCCAGTCTCGCGTCTCGTAGAAAGCAGTCAGCAGGACCGCCCGGCCAGCCAATGGGTGGGCCGCACGGAATGATGGGAGATATCGAAGCGCAACTCCCACAATCCATCCCCCAGACCCCGAGCATGACCGTACGGCATCCAGTCTCCGAATCAGCGAGCCGTTCGACGGCGGCGTGATCCCGGTCGGAGGGAGTGCCCAGCCAAGCCTCTACCACCGGCTCGAGCTCGATGTCGTAGAGCTCTTCACTCACGCGCCCAGTGCATATGCCACGCTTTGCATATCTCGTGTACCGCAGGGGCACGGCAACCGCACGGGACGACCCGCCACAGAAGTAAACGACTCCGGCATGGTGGGCGATGACGACGACTGCGGCGGTGTCCCATGAGTTGCCTCGACATGATGCCGGCGTCAATCTCGCCTCTGCCGCTCTGTTCAGCGAGTCCGCTAAGTGATCGTGGGCGGCAAGCTCGCACCGACCCGGTGGAAAGAGCCCGAGAGGAGCGCTAGCGAGGCCCGCTCGGGGCGGGCATCAGCCAGCCCACCGTATAACCAGGCAACGGGCGGGGGCGAGCGAAGCGAGCGGGGTTTTCAGGGGGTCGAAGGGGGCGAAGCCCCTGGGAGGCACGGTCTGGAACGGGGAAACGCTCACCTGGGCCAATGGCAGTCGAGTGACCGTGAGTTCCCGCGACTCTCCGTTGATCGCTGTCCGAACGGGCACGCAACGGGCACGGCTGGCGGCGCTGCGAAAGGATGCAAGAAGCCGATCAGCTCTCGCCGATACACAACCCCCTCAGCGACTACGGGAGGATGAGAGGTAGGATAGAGGGCATGAGCGAGCCTACTGGCAAGTATTCGATCACCATGCCGCGTGACATCGCCGAGGCCGCCCGATCTCGGAGTGGCCCTTCCGGCCTGTCCGCCTACGTCGCCGCCGCCGTCGCCCGCCAGATCGAGCGCGACAACCTCAACGAACTCATCCAGGTCGCCGAGGCCGAGCACGGCCCCATCACCGACGATGAGGTCCAGGCACTGCGTGACCAACTCCACCAGACCCGACGGGGACAGGCCGATGGTGGGGCGGCTGCGTGACCCGTTCTCCCGCCGCTCCTGGCGGCACCCTTGTCCTCGACAGCGAGGGACTGGCCAAGGCCGTCCAGCGCGACCGTACGATCACCGCATGGCTCACTCTCGCCCGTGCTGACGACCTCCGCGTCATCACCTCTGCCGCCACTCTTGTCGAGGTGGTCCACCCCCGCGTCAACCGGCCAGCCCTGGAATGGACGCTGTCCCGCCTCGTCATCGAACCGGTCACCGAAGCAATCGCCCGCCACGCCGCCATGCTCTTGTCCAACGCCGGTCTGCACGGGCATAAGTACGCCATCGATGCCATGCTCGGCGCCACCGCTCTCGCAGCCTCAGGCCCCGTCACGATTCTCACTTCCGATCCCGAGGACCTCGCCGCACTGTGCGGTGTACGCCTCACTGTCATCAAGGTTTGAGCCATGCCCTGGGCCCCGCTGGCTCCAACCGCGTAATGGCGCGCAGAGATCAACAGCCTGAGGAAGCAACGAAGCCCAGGTACCGGATCACCGGTCCACCTGGGCTTTCAGACTGAGAGCGGGTGACGGGAATCGAACCCGCGCTGTCAGCTTGGGAATTGCAGGGATCTTGCCTCGTAGGGACGTTGACCTGCGGCTGAGGCCGGTCGTGAGTGACCGTCGTTGACCCCTCGTTACCGCCCTTAATGGCACGACGATCAACCCGTGAGCTGGTGTTTCCCGCGCGACGCGCGCACGCCGCCCGCCTGATCATCCCGTCTGCCGTCGACCCGCCCGAAGGGGAAGCGGGCCAGGGCTACGGGTACCAGATGGAGCGCCCCACCGGACGAACGATCTGGTACCCGTGGCCCTGGTCTGCTCGGCTTGTCCCGGGTTGATGGTGGGTGGGATGATCAGGCTTCCACCTCAGCCATCTACGGCCATGGTCCACGACACGATACTCATCCCGGAGCCGGAGAGCCCCCGCCGGAGGCGGAATCCTCTTGACCTATCCTCGGCGGCTCCGGCAACGCTGACATCGCCTGCTTGGACATGGAACGCGTCTTTCGCCGAAAGCGTGCCGAGTCACGAGCCGTCACCAACTCCTTGATCAGAGCCTCGGCTTCAGGTTCGGTGATTTCCCATGTGCTCCGAGCAGAGCGGCGCGGAACATAATGAGGCTCAAGCTGTGCGAGAGATTCAATCGCTGCCTGTTGGGACTCGATGAACCGTTCGAGTCCTCGCTCCACGAGCTCTCTTGAGAATTCTCGCGCACGATCAACATCTCCACCGAGGGCCTCAGCTTGAACGCTAACAGGGCGGTGTCGTACCACCTGAGCCGTACGAATCGCTGAGATGGCATTGTCGAAGGCGGTACGCCTAGCAGTAGCGTGGCTTAACCGCGCGTTCACCCACGGCGCCAGGAAGCCACCCAGCAGGGCACCGAGTAGGCCTAAGACAGGTGCGATCCAGACGGTAAGGGTGCTCGTCGTCCCCATGAGCGTGCAGTCTGCCACTTTGGCGGCGGTGCGGCGCTCGGTCGGCGGGTTCTGTCCGTACGAGGCGTCCGGTGCTACGGCGATGCCCCGCGCGGCGCGCCGCGCGAGAACGGCCCCCAGGCCGCACGCGCAGCGCGGCGGCGCCGGCGCGGGGCGTACGGCGGCGCGCCGCGCCGCCGCTTGATACCTACAAGAACAACTCGGCAAGCTCGGCTAGTTGTTAGGGACTGCACCAACGAAACTTGCAGTCGCGAGATGGCCGTCACATTGCACACTTGCGATCATCATGTGTTTAGTCGTCGCTCCGATCCATAAATATTGTGATCCTTTCCGCGAGCTCCGGAGGTGCTTGCCCGATTTCCATTGCGAGCTTCTTGCCGTCGCGCTGCTTATTGTATTTTCGACCGAGGAAGTCACGCCAAAGCTGCGTGAGAACATCTGCGCCGGGAGCTAATTTTAGCCAATCGTTCTCCCACCGAGCGGAAACTTCTTCTTCGGCTGCCGACCACAAGGCGTCAACCCTATGGGAGAGTTCGGCTTCACTGGGAACGCGTTCCCTAAGCTCGCGCAACAGTCGATCTTTGTCGGCTTTCTCTTTTGCCAGCTTGCCTCTTAGAGCATTGTCGACATAGGTCAGCGATCCGAGCTCGCGACACACTTTCTTGAGTATTACAACGTCCTGTAGTCCATCGGCTGAATCTTTCATGGCAATAGCGACTTCGTCTGCGCTGATGTCTCTTTTTGGTTTTCCATCGTATGAGGCAAGCACTGCCGCAATTGCTCTGCTGTCGAGCAAGTAGTTCTCGATCTCGCGACGGGCTAGAACGAAGGTATTGCCAGAAGTCAGCAGACGCTCAACAAGTCGTGGCGGCAACTCGTCGTGATCTCGCACGTAGAGGACTCGGCGTTCAGATAATTTGTCCGCAGCTCTAAGCCAGGAGTTCAGAACACCTGCCATTCGGGCATTTTCGCCGCCTTCCCCATTGATTATTGCGAGATGAGGATCGCTTTGGAGCAGAGGAAACCAGACACCCAAGATGTCCTGGTCGCTCGGACCTTCTACCAGAAGGATGCGATCGGCTGACAAGACGTCGCTGAGCCGGATACCGAGTTCCTTGAAGACGGCTGCGAGGGTAGGTTCTGCGGGGAGGATCGTCGACTTTCCTGCCATTCTTCTCACAGCTAGGACTGTCGCAGCCCTTCCCGGTGCATCAAGAAAAATTGGCGAATGAGTAGTAATTACAAAGAGACGCTCCGCGGACCAATCGCTAAGCAGACTTACCAGTGCTCTTTGTGCAGCTGGATGCAGCGCAGTCTCGGGTTCTTCGATTCCGACGACAGCTGGAGCGGGATGCGCCAATCCCACAACAAGGGTCATTAGGAGCTGCTCTACACCTGTGCCAAGATTTTTCAGGTTGTGCCTGAACGTGGTGTGGCAAGGATCCACAAAAGTGATGCTTACTTCGGTGCCTCGCGTGTCAAGTCGCAGTTCCCCAACATCCGGCACGATTTGAGCTAGGACCGCTTGCAGGCGATGCCATTTCTCTGGATCGTTAGTTTGTAGATGCAATAGAACAGCCGCTAAGTTACTTCCCGTTGGGCCAATTCTATCACTCGACTGCAATTGTTGGATGTGAGTGGTTCCTTGCCTCAGGGCGGGAAAATGAAAGAATTGTTCACGCCAGCAGAGGAAGGCTGTCGTTAGCGGCGCAAGAGCAGGGCTTCCAGGATTTTCTATATATGAATTTGGGCTGCCGGCTCGTCCTCGATCTATCACACTCGAATCGTCTTCAGGAACTTCTCTGTGCAGGGCGGCAGCCTCACTATAGTGCCAAACATGACCAGTATGGTCGAGATGGTTAGTGGCGAGGATGTACTCTTTGCCAGAAGCTCCCGGTCCAATGAGCTGCACTGGACACCGCTCACCCGCTTGAGTGGAAGTATATTTCCACTCAACCCAATCAAAGGATCCTTCGCTGGCTAGGTCGTGCTTTTTAGCGACAACCAGATTGCGCATCTGCGCTCGCTCGATATCAGTCAATCTGAATCGGGCGTGTATTATCGGCGCCTGCCCTGCAACATGGCACATGTCGGGCGAGATCGATCGCCCTGCTAGCACCTCTAGCGCGGTCAGCACACTACTTTTCCCACTATTATTAGGACCCGCTATAAGCAGCAGTCCGCATGCTGGAAATTCGATAGTAGCTCTCGAGTATGCTCGAAAATGAATAAGTTCGAGCTGAGCAAGATGCATTCAGGTCGCCTTAAGGAGTTTGAATCATGTCATCACGCTTCGGCTGGCTTCGCGATACACCTGTCCTTGTTGCCTCAGCGGCCAGTTCCACCAGGTCCGCCAATATGCCAGGGCTTGCAGCGAGGGTTGCAGACGAATTCATTGTATGAGGGCTGCCATCCAGATCGACGACAATGGCTCCGGCCTCGCGGGCGATGATGACGCCTGCTGCAGTGTCCCACGCGTTGTTGCTTAGCATGATGTTAGCGTCAATCCTGCCCTCGGCTACCCATACGAGGTCGATAGCGGCTGAACCAAACATACGTACGCGCTGAACACGTGCGGCTAGCTCTTGGGTCAAAGCCAGACGTGGCCTGTTCCGATCCAGCGCGTTCTCGCCAACTGCATAGTCGCCGAGAGCAACGATGGCGGTCCGTAGATCACGGGCCTCGCTCACCTGCATGCTCAATCCGTTGGCCTGAGCGCCGGCCCCTTCGGCTGCCGAATAGCGAATATTGAGGAACGGCAGATCGATGACTCCCAGCGTGGGCATGTTTTTGTCGACCAAGCCCAAGGACACCCCGCACAGCGGAATACCGTGGAGGAAGTTAGCCGTACCGTCTACTGGGTCCAGCGCCCACATCAGCCCGTCACCTGATCGGCTAACGCCTTCCTCCTCGCCAAGAAAGCTGATCTCAGGCGTCTCACGGGACAGGAACTTCCGTACAGCATGCTCTACAGCGTAGTCAACCTCCGTTGCCATGTCCCGGTCGCCCTTAGCCGTGACGACGCCGGGGGCCTTTGTGCGAATGATCTCGCTGGCGATCGATACGGCACGCTCTGCGATGGGGAGAATAGTTCGGGCGTCGATGGTCATACGGGTTTGCTCCGCTCCCACATATCCCTGAACACCTGGTCGAAGATGGGGAACAACCCCTCTGCGGCGGTGTTGTCCGTGATCACAAAGGTAGGTGAATCGACTCCGCGTGCCTGCGGCAGGTAAGGCTGGACCACGCACAACGCCCGGTCCACGATGATCAGGTTGAATCGGATCGTCTCGTCGTAGACGTGGAGTTCAAGGCGCTGGGCCGACGTGGTGTCGAGCCGATCGCGCAGTCTGGTCAGCATGCTGATGTTGAGCGCTGTGAGGGTCGTCAGGGTGCTGTCGGTGTAGCCCTCTTCCGCTTCGCGGGCGCGGATCGCTTGGCCCTTCGGATCGAGGAAGAGGCAGCGAATGCGCGTGCCGGAGTCGAGCAGGCGCTTGAGCTGATGATCGGGGTAACTCTGGCAGAGGATGTTGAGCGATAGGCCCGCTGCGTTGATCTCCTTCGCGTCGTCGAACAACGACGAGGCCGGATATGCGGAGGAGAAAGCCGAACGGCTGCTAAAGACGGCGGTCACGTCGGCCAACTGAGGGGCGGTTACTGCGGCGTCGGGGTCGGCTCTCGTGGCTGGGTCCGGCTCTGTTCTCTGGGCGGGGATCTCGACGGCGGTCGTGGAGAACAGTTCATGCGCCGACCTGCCAGGGAACATCGCCTCCAAGACGCGGCAGTGACCCGAGTACGGCAGACCCTTAAGCTCTCCGTTCAGCCATCGGTGAAGCTGCGCCCGGCTCGGCCAGCCGCCCTGCAATGACGGGTCCACCTTCTTGGCCGCTTTGTCGTACTCCTTACAGAACGTGCTGTACGTCTGCCAATGGCGTTGCGTCAGGAGAGTCTTCAACAGGATCGGCTGGTCAGTCATGATCCGCGCCTCGGGCTGGGGTGCCATATGAGCCCAGATTAGCGACAGAGACGGGCTCGGACGAGACAAAGAGGAGACGAAAAGCAACGAGTCGATCACAGACGGTATCCAGGAGCGATCGAAACGCGACGCGTCCTCGGGCAATCCTCGTTGCATGACTGCGCCATGTAGCTGCTGCTCAGGACGGGGCTGGAAGTACGTCAGCCTTCGCCAGAGCGTTGTGGCGGCTGAGTATCCGGCCGACGCCGCCATCGACGAGCGCCACCAGGACGACTGCTGGCGGTGCAACGGGACCGGACAGGCGGGTGCGCTGCTGTGAACATCTACGTTGGCTGCCTCGCTCCTCATGTCGCCCCACCTCGGACGGACTGTATGCGCTTGGTATGGCGGGAGGCCGCACTGGAGCAGGACTCCCTGCGCGTGATCGCGTACACCTGCGACTGCGAGGACGTGGTCTACGAGCTGTGTCGTGAGGCCGGTCTCTTTTACATCCTCCGGACCGAACGCCGTGACGGCGTCGTGCAGCAGGTTCACGAGACCTATCGCTGGCGCTACAAGGAAGCGTGTGAAGTCTGGGTCGCCCTTCTCGACGGCGGGGCTCAATAGGCGGGCACGACGGAAGTCGAGTTCAGGGGTGCTGAACCGTCGTGTCTTGGAGCTGGTGGAGGGGCTTGCCGTAGCGCAGTCGGACAGTCCCTCCACCAGTCCGTACGCTTCCCACGGCAGAGGGGGAGACAGGTTGACCAACTCCAACTAGGCTTTACGACAAGTCGAGTTGTTGGATGGTCGTCATGTCCTCTGAAGAGTTCGCGCCACCGAAGTACGCCCAGATCGTGCAGACGATCAGGCAGAAGATCGCGGACGGGACCTATCCGCCTGGCTCCCTGCTGCCCTCCGAGACGCAGCTTGTTCGAGACTTCAAGGTGAGCCGTCCAACGGTCGTCCGCGCCCTCCAGGTTCTCCAGCTCCGCGGCGTCATCGAGCGGGAGCATGGCAAGGGCTCCTTCGTGAAGGCGGCCCCACCGGGCGCGTCCAGCCAGAATCCCCGTCCGGGACGGGCCGTCCTGGATCGTGTGGAAGCCGACGAGAACAGCACGGTCATCGACGCCGGACCCGTGGCGGCCTCTGCGGCAGTCGCCAAACTGCTGGACGTGCCGGAGGGATCCACGGTCGTACGGCGCCGTGTTCTCTTCCGCGATGACGAGCGTCCGACAGACCTGTTCACCGTGTGGTGTCCGGTGCATCAGGCCGAGGGAACGCAGCTCGGCGAGGCGGAGCCTCTCCACGCCGGCATCAGAGAACATCTCCGAGAGAGCAAGGGTCTCAAGCTCCAACACGTCGTCGAACGGCTGAGCGCTCGGCACCCCTCGACGGACGAAGCCAAGCTCATGGAGATACGCAAGAGCGCGCCGGTTCTCGGAGTGCTGGCCAGCGTGTTCAACGGCGGCGGACGGCCCGTGCTTGTCGTGGATCTAGTGCTGCCGGGCGATCTTCACGAGTTGGAAGACTCCTACTCGCTCTGATTCAGAACCTGCCCCACAGCTCCCCATTTCGCAACACTCGGCCTAAACCGGGACATTCTCCGCATTACTGCTTTCCTTGCTATGTCATGAATTGATCCGGTTCGCCACGTGTCTTATGTGCGCATTTCTCCTTGCTCTATAAAGATCTTGAAGAAATCCCGCTAACTCGTGTTGTCAAGTCCCAGAGCTGTGGGTACCTTCATGACAACTCGACAAGACGACAAGCCAGGAGTAAGTCTCATGGCACTGCAAGGTCCCATCCCCGTCTCGTTCGACATGGTCTTCCCGCACGGCTGCTACATCGTGGGCGAGGTCGAGCCCGTCAAGGACTTCGACGCCTCGACCAACGGGCGCTTCGTCCAGACCCGCGACAAGCAGAGCGGAGAGCTCGTCTGGCAGGTCAGCGTCATGGACGCCGACCCCACGCTCAAGGCGGCTCAGAAGACCGTCTCTGTCAAGATCCTCAGCCCGGTACAGCCGGTTCCTCCGGCTCCGATGGCCGGGCTGCCGTTCACGCCGGTCGAGTTCGACCACATGACCGCAACGCCCTACGTCAACCAGGCCGGACGGCTCGCTTACTCGATCAAGGTTCGCGAGATGCGCGCTCCTCGTCCGGCCGGTAAGACCACGGCCGCCAAGGACGCGGCGTGATGGGGCGGCAGAAGGCCCGTCCGGTCAGCACTATCGCGCTCAAGGTCGGCCAGGGCGCTGATGTGCGGAACCATCCGTATCCGCAGCGGTCGCCGGTCCTGGGGCTCGTCTTCGGCGGCACACAGGTACTCGTCACCACGTCGGCCAACGATCACGTCACCCTCGACGACGTCGAGTTCGCTCGGAGTCTGGCGCGGGAGGCCGCCATGTTCGCGGGTGCGGTGGAGCGCATGTTCCACGGCCTGCCGAACGGGCTGGGGGTGGCGGGTCGATGACGCTCAGCCCGTACACCTATGTCACCGTCTCCATGCGTCCCGATCAGCCATCGCGGTTCAGTGTCGCCTTCTGCTCGGCGGAACTGCGGGCGCGTGCCTGGCTCGGGGAGAACGGCAAGCCCTGCTTCGACCTGAACGCCTCAGACGCCTCGGTGACCGTCTCGACCTCGGGATCGGTGACCGACGACGACCTGACCATTGCTCGCGAGATCTTCAACGCCGCCGCTCGGTACCTGGCCGACTGCGAGCGGCTGCACTCCGGCGAGTCAGGCAAGGCCACCGACAGCGAGGCGGCCTGATGCTCAGCGGGGCCGCAGGAAGCGGCAACTTCCGGCGGCCCCTCGGTCTTCCGCACACACGCGACATGCATGGAAGGACTTCACCCTAATGTTCAAGAGGATGCCCGGCGACGAGCCGCACCGCATCGTCTCCACCACCCCTGACACGGCGGTGGTCTTCAAACCGGCCGTGGTGCAGACCCCGGCCATCATCACTCTGGTCATCTTCATCGCCCGGTTCGTAGCCGGCCTTTTCCGCCTCGTCTGGCGGCATCCCGTCGCGCTGGCCACGATCGCCGTTCCCGCTGGGCTCTGCCTCGTGTACGGCTGGCGCGTCGCGCTGTTGCTAGTCGTTCCGGCTCTCGTGGCCATGGGCGCCTGGGCGATCCTCGACAGGGCGACATTCGCACGATGGATCGGCTGGCGGATGGTCGCTTTCGGCCGCTGGTTCTGGATCTATAGGCGGCACTGGCAACCGGTCATGGCCGTCGCCGGGCTGGCTCGGCACATACGCGGACGGGAGTACATTCCGCGGCTGGTCAAGGTCACCTCCGATTCCTGGGCCGATCGGTTCACCGTCCGCATGCTCGACGGCCAAGCGGTCAAGGACTGGTCCGACAGGTTCGAGAACCTGTCCCATGGCTTCGGGTCGGAGACGTGTCGGGTCTCGGTGGCCAAGCCCGGCCAACTCGTGCTGACCTTCCCACGTCACGATCCGTTGGCGACGCCGATAGCAGCGCTTCCGATTCCGGATACACCGACTGTCGGGCCGGTCGAGATCGGCAGGCAAGAGGACGGCTCGCCGTGGCTTCTCCGGCTGCATGGGACTCATGTCCTCGTCGCCGGGGCCACTGGGGCGGGCAAGGGCTCGATCATCTGGTCAGCGATTCATGGCCTCATGCCTGCCATGCACGCGGGCCTGGTCGAGATCTGGGCGCTCGATCCGAAGCTGATGGAGCTGTCGTACGGCAGGGCTCTCTTCGGCGGCCGGTACGCGGCTGATCCCGCTGACTGCGCTGACCTGCTCGATGAGGCCGTGAGCGTCATGCAGAAGCGTGCGGCTCGCTTCGCCGGGGTCCAGCGTTCGCACACGCCTACCCTCGACGATCCCTTCGTCCTGGTCGTGGTCGACGAGGTGGCGTTCCTAACCGCTTACCAGTCCGACAGGCAGCTCAGGCAGCGCATCTCGGCTGCCCTGGCCACGCTGGCCTCCGCTGCGCTTCGTGCGGGGTGCTGAATGTCCTCTGGCTCGACTCGGTGCGTGGCCTGGTCGAGTGCTCCGAGTGCGGACAGACCGCGCTCACGTTCCCCGAGATCGGAGAGGGGGTCCGTTGAACGACCGCAAGACTCCGCGCGCTGTCCGCATGGCTCAACCGCTCGCCCGCGACGTGGCCGAGGAGATCGCCAAGCTTCACGGCGTCTGCATCCGGCCCGTCGCGCTCAGGCGGCTCGACATGACGACCGGCAAGTCAGAGGTCGTCGATGTTCCGTGCGGCTCACCGCTGGAGAGCAAGTGTCCTCCGTGCGCCAAGCGCAACCGGCAGCTCCGAATGGCGCAGTGCCGGGAGGGATGGCACCTCGATGAGGAGCCGATCATCACGCCCGACGAGGCGACCGATGGGCAGCGCTGGCTCGTCGAGTTCCGGGCCGACATGCAGGCCAAGCGCGACGAGGAGGAAAAGGCCGGCGGCGACACCTCCGACTTGGACGCCGCGCTCACCGGGCTCGACATCGAGATCAACGAGGCCGGGATGCGCGGCAACGTGCTGGGGCGTACGGGATCCAAGCGGGTCCGCTCAACGAAGCGTCGCCAGGACGCACCCGACCTGCCCAAGCGGAAGATGGGCAGCACAACTCTGGGCCGGACCTTCGAAGCGTCGGACGGCAGGACCTATCGTCCTTCGCTGTTCGTCACGCTCACCCTGCCGAGCTACGGCAAGGTCATGAACGGCGCTCCCATCGATTCGGACACGTACGACTACGTTCGGGCGGCTCGTGACGCGCTGCACTTCTCCAAGCTGGTGGACCGGTTCGTGCAGAACCTTCGCCGGGTCGCTGGCTATGACGTGCAGTACTTCGCCACGGTTGAGCCTCAGAAGCGGCTCGCCCCGCACCTGCACATGGCCGTCCGGGGCACTCTGCCGCGCGCCGAGATGAAGCAGATCGCGGCGGCGACCTATCACCAGATCTGGTGGCCTCAGGCGGATGAAGCGCGCTTCGAGGGTGACCGTCTGCCCGTCTGGAACGACGGCGTCGGCTACGTGGATCCCGACACGGGCGAGGTCCTCCCCACCTGGGACGAAGCTCTCGATCAGCTCGGCGACGAGCCCATGCACGTGATCCGCTTCGGTGACCAGGTGGACGTCAAGGGGGTGCTCGCCGGGTCGCCGGACGCCGATCAGTGCATCCGGTACCTGTCCAAGTACCTCACGAAGAGCCTGGGCGAGACCTTGGATGGGCAGGCCTCGCGGGAACACGCGGCCCGCTTCGTCGATGCCCTGCGCTACGAACCATGCTCGCCGACCTGCCCGAACTGGCTCCGGTACGGCGTGCAGCCCAAGAGCGCCAAGCAGGGCATGATGCCCGGCCGGTGTAGGTCCAAGGCCCACAAGCCCGAACACCTCGGCTACGCCGGTCGCCGGGTCCTCGTCTCCCGCAAGTGGAGCAGCAAGACGCTCGCCGAGCACAAGCAGGATCGCCGCACCTGGGTCCTGGAAGCGCTCGGCCAGGCCGACGAACCCACCGACCCACACCGCTACATCTGGCAACCGGTCAAGCCAGGCGATCCCGACGTCGCTCCGATCGGTGTCCGGCTCCTGCGATCCATCGCCGAACGCCAGCGATGGCGCGCTCACCTGAGACGCCTCGAAGAACTTTCGGCAACTCCGCAGGCAGCCTGAGAGGAGGAGATCTTGGACCAACTGTTCACCGTCCCGCCAGCGGCCGACCTGCTCAGCACCTCGGTTCGCTTCGTCCGCCGACTGATCGCCGAACGCCGGATCGAGTTCGTGAAGGTCGGGCGGCACGTCCGCATCCGTGAGTCCGCACTGATCGCCTTCGTCGTCGCCGGGACAGTCGCGCCCATGACGACCTTCGACGCAACCGGGAGGGCCGCCTGATGGCGAACAAGGAGAACCACCGCCGTTTCGGCAGCATTCGCAAGCGGGAGTCAGGGCGGTACCAGATCCGCTATCCCGCACCGGATGGCCGGATGCGCACAGGCACCGACACCTACGAACGCAAGTCCGACGCGGAACGAGCACTCTCGCCCATCGAGGCACAGATCATCAAGGGCGAATGGAACGATCCAGAACGCGGCAAGGTCAAGCTGCGCGACTACGCCGAGACCTGGATCGCTCAACGCCCTGGTCTGCGTCCCCGGACGGTCGATCTCTATCGCTGGCTGCTGAAGAAGCACATCACGCCGCATCTCGGCAACGTCCAGATAGCCAAGATCAGCACTTCGACTGTTCGGCAATGGCGGGCCGATCTGCTCGGCAACGGAGTATCGGTGAGCATGGCGGCCAAGGCATATCGGCTGCTAAGGGCTGTACTGATGACCGCCGCCGACGACCGCGTCATCCCGCACAACCCGTGCCGAATCCGCGGGGCCGGCGACGAGCACGCACAAGAACGTCCCGTGCTCATCGTCTCCCAGGTGTCCGAGCTGGCCGACCGAGTAGGGCTACGTCCGATCGGCAATGTCCGCAAGATCAAGGACCAGGAATATCGGCTGCGATTCCAACGCCACGGCGCGATGCGCACTCATCCGGAGATCTTCCACGCGCGTGCAGCGGCTGAGCGTGCACTTTGGAAGATGGCCATGGATGGAAAGGCCGACTCCACCCAGGACCGGCGGTTCCGTGCGATGGTGCTGCTGGCCACCTTCGTGAGCCTGCGGTGGGGCGAGGTCAGCGCACTACGCCGGATGGACGTCGATCTCAAGGCACGTACGGTCCGCGTCCGGGTCGCCTTCGTCGAGCGCTCCGCAGGCGGGCTGGCGCTGGGGCCTCCCAAGTCCAAGGCCGGACGCCGAACGGTCGGCATCCCGCAGAGCATCGTCCCCGTCCTTCAAAAGCACATGGACACCTACGTCCAAGACGAGCCGGGCGCCCTCATGTTCCCAGCGGCCAAGGGCGGCCCGATACCCCGCAGCGGCTTCAACACCCGCACGCGGTGGGTGGACGTCGTCTCGGAGATGGGCCTGTCGGGGCTCCATTTCCACGATCTGAGGCACACGGGCAACATGCTGGCCGCCGAGTCCGGCGCGGGCCTCAAGGACCTCATGGCACGCATGGGACACGACAACGTACGAGCGGCCATGATCTACCAGCACGCGGTCAGAGGAGCCGACGAGGCGATCACCAACGCCATCGATCGGCAACTCGAAGCGCGAGACGATGACGACGACGAGGGCACAGCGGGCGCACTGGTCCCCGCAGGCTGATCACGAGCTAATGGCCCGTTAATGGCCCGCGAAGATCGAACCAGTCCGGAAACAACTAAGGCCCGGGTCGGGATTCAAGTCCCCACCTGGGCCTTCACCATGAGAGCGGGTGACGGGAATCGAACCCGCGCTGTCAGCTTGGGAAGCTGATGTTCTACCATTGAACTACACCCGCGTGCGGCCCGAAGGCGCATCCACCACTCTAGCGGAAACTTGGCGCACTTCAGCAATCTCAGCCCCACCCAACTTCGCACCCCATCCCCACCCGACCGGTAAGTTGCTCCCCGTGTTGCTATCTGACCGTGACATCCTTGCCGAGATCGACTCCGGCCGTCTGGCTCTGGATCCGTTCGACCCGGAGATGATCCAGCCCTCCAGCATCGACGTGCGGCTCGATCGGTTCTTCCGGGTCTTCGAAAACCACAAATATCCGCACATCGACCCTTCGGTCGAGCAGCCGGATCTGACGCGGATGGTGGAGCCGAGCGGGGACGAGCCGTTCATCCTGCATCCGGGCGAGTTCGTGCTGGCCTCCACCTACGAGGTCGTCAGCCTGCCCGACGACCTGGCCTCGCGGCTGGAGGGGAAGAGTTCGCTGGGGAGGCTGGGGCTGCTGACGCATTCGACGGCCGGGTTCATCGATCCGGGGTTCAACGGGCATGTGACGTTGGAGCTGTCGAACGTGGCGACGTTGCCGATCAAGTTGTGGCCGGGGATGAAGATCGGGCAGTTGTGCGTGTTCCGGCTCAGCTCCCCGTCGGAGCACCCTTACGGGTCCGCCAAGTACGGTTCGCGGTATCAGGGCCAGCGAGGTCCGACTCCGTCACGGTCGTACCGGAACTTCCATCGGACGAAGATCTGAACGAGAAGAGCCGCACTAGATGAACAACAGGTGAACATCAGCGGAACAAGTAAGTGACCAAGATCGGGACATCGCCCGCGCACGAGGTGTTTTGACCGGCTCTCGAAGGGGTTCGAGGTGCAGAAAAACGCCGAAAACTACGCGGAATCGCGGTGTCGCAGAACCTCCGCCGGGTAGCCAGTAGGCGAAGGGGACATGAAGTTCGCATTTCGCCTGGTTAGCCATAACCTCATCCACGGACCATCCCCGCACATCTGGAGAACGACGTGCGCCTGCGTCTCACGCCACGTGAGGACAGCTACTACGACCTGTTCGCCGACTCCGCGAACAACCTGGTCACGGCATCCCGTCTGTTGGTCGAGATCATCAGTGACGGCTCGGACAGGGAAGCCCTGGCCGAGAAGATGCGCGCCTGCGAGCACGCCGGTGACGAACGCACCCACGCGATCATGAACCGGCTCAACGAGAGCTTCATCACCCCGTTCGACCGCGAGGACATCTACCGGCTCGCCTCGAACCTCGACGACGTCATGGACGCGATGGAGGCCGCCTCCGACCTCATCGTGCTCTACCAGATCGATCACCTGCCCAAGGACGTCGTACGGCAGGTCGAGGTGCTGGAGCGGGCAGCGGAGCTGACCGCCGAGGCGATGCCGCGGCTGCGTTCGATGAAGAACCTCAACGAGTACTGGATCGAGGTCAACCGGCTCGAGAACCAGGGCGACCAGGTCTACCGGCGGCTGCTGGCCAAGCTGTTCAGCGGTGAGTACGACGCCCTCACGGTGATGAAGATGAAGGAGGTCGTCGACGCGCTCGAGGAGGCGGCCGACGCCTTCGAGCACGTGGCCAACACGGTCGAGTCGATCGCGGTCAAGGAAAGCTAGGACCAGCGGTGGACCTCACGCTCGGCCTCGTCATCGGCGTGGTCGTCATAGCCCTGATCTTCGACTACACCAACGGATTCCACGACGCGGCGAACGCCATCGCCACCTCCGTCTCGACCCGGGCCCTGACCCCCAGGGCCGCGCTGTTCATGGCGGCGGCCATGAACTTCATCGGCGCCCACCTGGGCACCCAGG
Source organism: Nonomuraea fuscirosea (assembly GCF_035917475.1). Lineage (NCBI taxonomy): Bacteria > Bacillati > Actinomycetota > Actinomycetes > Streptosporangiales > Streptosporangiaceae > Nonomuraea > Nonomuraea fuscirosea. The sequence continues at coordinate 9,521,237 of NZ_CP109074.1, forward strand.
TCGCGCAGACGGTCGGCAAGGGCATCATCGACGCTCCCGACGGCTCGCACGGCCTGGTCATCGTGGCCGCGGGACTCATCGGCGCGATCACCTGGAACCTGATCACCTGGTACTTCGGCCTGCCCTCCTCCTCCAGTCACGCGCTCATCGGCGGCCTGGTGGGCTCCGCGCTGGCCTCGGCCAGCGTGGTGCACTGGGACGGCGTGGTGGCGAAGGTCGTCATCCCGATGGTGCTCTCACCGCTGATCGGGTTCACCCTCGCCGCGGCGATCATGATCGCGATCTACTGGATCTTCCGCAACAGCCAGCCGGGCAAGACGAACCGCGGCTTCCGCTACGCGCAGACCGTCTCGGCCGCCGCCATGGCGCTCGGGCACGGGCTGCAGGACGCGCAGAAGACGATGGGCGTCATCTTCCTGGCCCTCACCGTCGGCGGCTTCGCGCAGCCGTCGGACGGCATCCCGCAGTGGGTCATCCTCGCCGCCGCGGGGGCGATCTCCCTGGGCACGTACGCGGGCGGCTGGCGCATCATGCGCACGCTGGGCCGGCGGATCATCGCGCTGGACCCGCCCCAGGGGTTCGCCGCGGAGGCGGCGGCGGCGACCGTCCTGTACGGGGCCGCCATCGGGTTCGGGGCGCCCATCTCCACCACGCACACGATCACCTCGGCGATCATGGGCGTGGGGGCCACCAAGCGGCTCAGTGCCGTGCGGTGGGGGGTCGCCGGGAACATCGTGACCGGATGGATCCTGACCATCCCCGCGGCTGCGCTGGTGGCCGCTCTGTCCTACTTCGTCCTGCACGCCGTCGTGGAAGGGTAAGGAAGCCAGTCCGCCGGATCACTCCGCCGGCGCGTACATCACGTCCACGTCCCAGCGGTTGAAGCCGAGGGACTCGTACAGCCGGATCGCCGCCGTGTTGGTCTCGTCCACGTACAGCATCGCCTGGGCGAGACCGCGCGAGCGCAGGTGGCCCAGCCCGGCCAGGGTGAGGATCTTGCCCAGGCCGGTGCCCTGCTGGGAGGGGTCGACGCCGACCACGTACACCTCGCCCAGCGGCTCGTGGCCGTGGTCTGACGAGCCGTGGATCTTCGTCCAGTGGAAGCCGACGAGCCGATCGCCTCTGAAAGCCAGGAAGAAGCCCTCGGGGTCGAACCAGGGCTCCTGCTCGCGCCGCAGCAGGTCGTCCATCGTCCAGGCGCCCTGCTCGGGGTGGTGGGCGAAGGCGGCCGCGTTGACCTTGAGCCAGGCCTCCTCGTCCCGTCCGGCCACGAAGGTGCGCACGCTCACGCCCTCGGGCAGCGTGTACGGGGCCAGCGGCGCGTACAGGGAACGCCGCATCTGCCACAGCGACCGCACCCGGTCGAAGCCGAACGCGGCGGCCAGAGCGCCGGCGCCGGCGTGGTCCCCGTGGGCCCACAGCCGGGGCCTGCCGCCGGTCAGCTCCATGACCGTGCGCAGCACGCGCGTGCCGTGCCCGTGGCGGCGATGAGCCGGGTGGATGACCAGCTCCACGCTCGGCCCCTCGACCTCGTCGGTCGGGTCGACGTGGGCGTAACCCACCAGAGCGTCATCCGCGTACGCCAGCAGCGAACGCGCCTGCGCGTCGCCGCCGTAGCGTAGATGGAGCATCACGTGCTCGTTGAGCGGGCGGACACCGTCGGTCTCCGTCGCCGCCGCCACCAGGCCGAGCACCCTGTCGATCTCCTGGTCGTCCAGCCGTTCCCTGATCTCCACGCGCGCAGTCACAGAACGAACTCTAGGCGGCCGACTGGCAAATAACGCCATGCGGCAGCCCGGCAAATCGTTACCTTTGCGACATTGGCTGCATAGCTTCCCGCCGTAACGTCTTGGGCCATGACGTCTCGTTCCTTCCTCCGGCTGGCGCTGGCCGGAGCCGTCGCCACGGGTGGGGTCCTGTTCACCACCCTTCCGGCGGACGCGGGCAAAGCCCCCAAGACGGTTCCCGTCCGGCTGCTCGCGCTCAACGACTTCCACGGCAACCTCGAACCGCCGACCGGGTCCTCGGGCCGCATGGTGGACGAGAACGGCAACACGGTCGACGCCGGCGGCGCGGCCTACATCGCCACGCACATGAAGGGCCTGACCGACAGGAACACCATCGCCGTCGCCCAGGGCGACCTCATCGGGGCGACGCCGCTGGTCTCTGCGGCCTACCACGACGAGCCGTCGGTGGAGTTCATGGGCAAGCTGGGGCTCAAGGTGGCCGCGGTCGGCAACCACGAGTTCGACGAGGGCTACACCGAGCTGCGCCGGATCATGAACGGCGGCTGCCACCCGGTCGACGGCTGCTCGCCGGCCGGCAAGTGGAAGGGCGCCAAGTTCGACTACGTGGGCGCGAACGTCCTGTTCAAGAACCCCCGTGAGCGCACGGACGCGCTGGCCGCCCTCGGCGGGTCGAACTCGGCCAAGGTCAAGCAGGTCCTGGCCGACTGGGGCGTGCCCGCGCTGCCGCCCGTCAGCATCAAGGTGATGAACGGCGTGCCGATCGGCTTCATCGGGCTGGTCACGCAGACGACGCCGAGCATCGTCACGAGCGAGGGGATCAAGGACCTCAAGTTCGTGGACGAGGTCAAGGCGGCGAACGTGGCCTCCAAGCTGCTCAAGCTGGTCGGCGTGAAAGCCCAGGTCGTCCTGGTGCACGAAGGCGACCAGGTCACGGCCGGCCAGTCGCCGGACGCCTGCAGCGCCGTCCCGGGAGCGGGCAACCGCATCGCCACGCAGGTGGACGCCGAGATCGACCTCATCCTGAGCGGCCACTCCCACCAGGCGTACCTGTGCAAGGTGAAGGACCCGGCCGGCCAGGACCGCCTGTACTCCCAGGGCGGCTCGTTCGGGCGCGTGATCACGCAGGTCGACCTGAGGGTGAACACCAAGACGCGGGACGTCGAACGCGCCTCCGTCGTCGCGGACAACCACGTCGTGACCCGTACGGTCCCCGCCGACCCCGAGATCTCGGCGTTCGTGCAGACCTGGAAGGACCGCGTCGCCCCCGTCGCGAACCGCCCGGTCGGGACGATCAGTGCCGACATCACGAACACGGCCGCGCCGTCCGGCGAGTCGCCGCTCGGCAACCTCATCGCCGACGGCCAGCTCGCCGCCACGCGGACGGGCGGCAACGCGCAGATCGCGCTGATGAACCCGGGTGGCGTACGGGCGTCGCTGGCGTACACGAGCTCTCCCGTGAACGAGGGGGACGGCGTCGTCACCTACGGCGAGGCGTTCACCGTGCAGCCGTTCAACAACCTGATGCAGGTCGTCACGCTGACCGGCGCCCAGCTCAAGACGGTGCTTGAGCAGCAGTTCACCGGCGGGCCGAACAACCAGGCCTTCACCAAGATCCTGCAGCCGTCGGCGAACTTCACCTACACCTACAGCCGGGGCGCCGCCTGGGGCTCCAAGGTCTCCGACATGAAGATCGACGGGGTGCCGGTGACGGACACCCAGACGATCCGGGTCGCCGCCAACAACTTCCTGGTGGGCGGTGGTGACGCCTTCCTCGCCTTCACCGAGGGCACGGAGCTGTGGAGCGGGCCGCTGGACATCGACGCCTTCGTCGACCAGCTCGGCCGCGACAACCCGATCGCCCCGCCGGCGACGAACCGCATCACCGCTGTGGACTGAGCACCGTCACGAGGGCCCGTCTCCGTCCTGGAGGCGGGCCCTCAGCGTTTCCAGGCCAGCCACTTGCGCTCGATCTCCGTCTCCAGGTCCACGCCGTGGTTGCGGGCCATGAGGACCACGTGGCACAGCACGTCGGCCAGCTCGGCGCGGAAGTCGGCGTCGCGTTCCTCCTCGGTGCGGCCCTTGGTCCTGGCCCGGCCGGTGAGCATGAGGAACGCCTGCGTCAGCTCGCCCACCTCCTCCTGCAGCTTGAGCAGGAACCAGGTGTCGTCGCGTTCGACCCCGATGGCGTTCGCGTAGCGGGCCGAGATCGGCTCGATCTCGTCGGAGAGCTCACGCAGATCCATTCCGCCGAGTCTAGGGCCGCCGCGGCGGCCGGTCCGCCGGATCGGGCCCGGCTGTAGGAGCAGGACGGCCGGGGCTCAGGATCGGTGCAGGGGCAATACGGCTGGGGCTCAGGATCGGTGCAGGGGCAGGACGGCCACGAATCGGGCGCCGGGCTCGTGGTCGGCGACGGTGAGGGTGCCCTTGTGCACCGTGGCGATCTCCCTCGACAGGGGCAGGCCGAGGCCGCTGCCGCCCTTGTCCTTGGCCCTGGCCGCCTCCAGCCGGGTGAACCGCTCGAACACCCGCTCCCTGTCCTGCGGCGCGATCCCGTCTCCGTCGTCGGTCACCGTCAGCACCACCCGGTCCCCCCGTACCGTCACCTCGACGTCGATGCGGGACGCGGCGTGCCGGGCGGCGTTGTCGAGCAGGTTGGTCAGGAGTCGGTCGAGTTGCAGCGACGAGCCGTGGACGGGAGCCTTCTCGCACAGGTGCAAGTAGATGAGGATCTTGCCGCCTTCGCGGCGGCGTACCTGATCAGTGACCAGGTCGCACATGTCCACCACACCGCGCTGGGTGATCGCGCCCGCGTCGAGCTTGGCCAGCATGAGCAGTTCGTCGATGATGCCGGTGAGGCGGTCGGCGGCGGCCAGAGCACGCGCCCCGGCGACCGGCCAGTCGGTCTCACCGGGGTAGGCGCCGGCCACCTCCAGCTGGGCGCGCAGGGCCGAGACCGGGCTGCGCAGCTCGTGCGAGGCGTCGGCGACGAAGCGGCGCTGGGTCTCGGCCGAGCGTTCGAGACGGTCGAGGGTGTGGTTGGTGGCGGCGGCCAGCCCCGCGATCTCGTCGCCGGTCCCGGGTACGGGGACGCGCCGGCTCAGGTCGCGCCCGGTGATCTCGGCCAGCTCGGCCCTGATCCGCTCGACCGGCCGCAGAGCGCCCCTGACCACGGCCCAGGTGATGCTGCCGATCAGCGCCAGGATGAGCGGGATGCCGAGGAACACCATGAGGTGGATCACCATGAGGCCGCGCTCCACGTCGGCGAGGGAGGCGGCTCCGTACACGGTGACGGGGCCGTCGGGCGTCCGCACCCGGATGGCCTTGACCAGGTGGTTGGTCTCGGCGTCCTCCTCGTGCCTGGTCAGCTCGATCCTGGTGGTCTCGACCCGGTCGAACGTGCCCGGCCGCAGCGCCGCCGTGACGCGCGCCGCCTCGGGGAAGGAGGGGCTGCTCGCGACGATCGTGCCGTCGTCCGCCACCACGCGGAGCAGTGGCACGCGGGCCGGCGGCTCCAGTTGCGCGGGCAGGTTGCCGTTACGGGCTTCGATGGCGACCCGCCGTACGGCCAGCTCGACCCGGCCGTGGACGACGCCGCGCAGGCTGTCCGGCACGATGCCGAGCGTGAGGAAGGCCGAGCCGATGAGGACGACGCCCGCCACCAGGACCGCCGACGTGGTCAGGCGCGCCCGGATCGAGCGGGGAAACAGCCGCACACCCCATCCCACCCTCCGCACAGCATCACTGTGTGTCACATTTACCCGCCGCAGGGCTTCACAACATGGACTTTCGCCGGAGGCTGAGCGGATGGCGGCTACTCTCCGTACATTCCGCTCCGGGCGATTCCGCTGACGGCGTGCACGGGTTCCGCCCTCGGGCTGCGGCGGGCAGGGTGGAGGCCATGAGGGTTCTGGTGCTGGGCGGTACGGAGTTCGTCGGCCGGGCGGTCGTGGACGAGGCGCTGGCCATGGGATGGGAGGTGACGGTCTTCAATCGGGGCAGCCAAACCCCGCCCGCGGGAGTGACGGCGCTGCGCGGCGACCGGTCGGCTCCCGGCGGTCTGGCGGCGCTGGAGCGCGGCGAGTGGGACGTCGTGGTCGACACCTGGTCGTGGGCGCCCGTCGCGGTCAGAGACGCGGCCGCACTGCTGGCCGATCGGGCCGGCCGATACGTCTACGTCTCCAGCCGGTCGGTCTACGCCGATCCGGTGCCCTTCGGGGCGGACGAGAGCGCGCCCGTGGTGGCCGCCTCGGCCGGCGACGGTGACGGCGACTACGCGCGCAACAAGGCGGGCGCCGAGCTGGGGGCCGTGGCCGCCTTCGGCGATCGGGCGCTGCTGGCCAGGGCGGGGCTGATCCTCGGGCCCTACGAGAACATCGGGCGGCTGCCGTGGTGGCTGAGCCGGATGGCCAGGGGCGGGCCGGTGCTCGCGCCCGGCCCCGCGGAGGCGGGGCTGCAGTACATCGACGCCCGTGACCTGGCCGCCTGGTGTCTGCGGGCGGCCGAACGGGGGGTCGGCGGGGCGTTCAACGTGGTGAGCCAGCCGGGGTTCACCACGATGCGGGAGCTGCTGGAGCTCTGCGCGCGGGTGACCGGGGCGGGAGCCGAGCTGCGCTGGGTCGAGGGCGAGCGGCTGCTGGCGGCCGGGGTGCGGCCGTGGACCGAGCTGCCGATCTGGCTGACGGGCGAGGACTCCGCCTTCATGTACGGCGGCGACGTCGGCAAGGCGGTCGCGGCCGGACTGGAGATCCGGCCGGTCGAGGAGACCGTCGCCGACACCTGGGCCTGGCTGCGGGGCATCGGCGGCAAGGCCCCCATGCGACCCGACCGCCCAGCCGTGGGCCTCGACCCGGCAGTGGAGGCCAAGCTGCTCGGCGAGTGAGCGGGAGGCGGCTTCACGAGGCTGAGCGGGAGGTGGTGCCACGCAGGTGAGGAGGCTTCACAAGGGTGAGCGGTGGGTGGGTTTACGAGGGTGAGCGGGAGGTGTGGAGGAGGTCGTAGAGGGCGGCGGACAGGGCGATGGCGACCGCGAGCACCACCACGAGGAGCCCGTGCCTGAACGCCGTCGCCCAGCCCTGCCCCAGCGAACCGAAGAACGTCGTGCCCGCCGCCGCGATCCCGATCGCCGACCCGAGGCGCTGCCCGGTCTGCAGCACCCCCGCCGCGCTGCCGCCGCCCTCCGGCGGCACCTCCGACAGCGTGATGGCCTGGTTGGGCGAGATGACCAGGCCGCTGCCCGTGCCCGCGAGCAGCAGGGGCAGCGCGGTCGCCAGCCCCGTCGCCTGTCCTGGCACCAGCGCGGTGGCCGCCATCGTGGCGAGCAGCCCGGCGATCACCATGGACAGCCCGATGGCCACCAGCCGCCGCCCCAGCCGTCCCACCAGATGGCCGCCGACCACGGCCGCCGAGGCCGAGCCGAGCGCGAACGGAGTGATCGCCAGCCCGGCCAGCAGCGGGCTGTAGCCGTGCCCGCTCTGCAGGTACAGCGTGAAGATGAAGAAGATGCCGGTGAAGCCGGCGAAGTAGAACAGCGCGATGGCCGAGCCCAGGCTGTAGGAGCGCTTGCGGAAGAGCGCCAGCGTGACCAGCGGCTCGCGCCGGTAGAACCGTTCCCAGGTCACGAATCCGGCCAGCACCACCAGCGCGGCCGGCACGAGCAGCCACTTGGCCTCGCCCTCCCACTGGTGCCGCTGGATGAACGGCAGCAGCAGCCCCGCCACGCCGATCCCGAGCAGCAGCACGCCCACCGGGTCCATGCTCTCCGGCCGCCGGTGCACCTGCCGCTGCCTCGGGAGCAGCTTCCAGGCCAGCGGCAGCAGCACGAGCCCGATCGGCAGGTTCACCAGGAACACCCACCGCCATCCGTGAGCGGCGCCGAAGGCGGTCACCAGCGCGCCGCCGATCAGCGGTCCGGCGGCGGTGGCCACCCCGATGGTGGCGCCGAGGGCGCCGAAGGCGCGGCCCCGCTCGTACCCCTGGAACATCTGCTGGATCATGCCGGAGACCTGCGGGTTCATCATCCCGGCCGCCAGGCCCTGGATCAGCCGCGAGACGATCAGCACGTTCATGCTGCCGGCCAGGCCGCAGGCGGCGCTGGAGAGGGTGAAGAGCACCACGCCCCACATGAAGATCGTCCGGCGGCTCCTGGCGTCGCCCAGCCGACCGGCCGGGACCAGCAGGAGGCCGAACGTGAGCGCGTACCCGGACACCGTCCACTGCAGCCCGTCGTCCGAGGCGTGCAGCGCGTCACGGATCGACGGCAGCGCGACGTTGACGATGCTCACGTCGAGCCCCGTCATGAACGCGGCCACGAGGCAGACGGCCAGTGCGCGCCGTCGCGAATCCGGCGCCGCCACGAATCACCCCCTTAGGCACCCCCTCAAGGCACCCCTCAGGCGCCCCCTCAAGGGTGCCTCCCAGACGCCCGTCTCCGGCGACTCCCGCGGACACCCCGTCAGGTGCCCGGCCCCGGCGGCCACCCGCGGGCAAACCCCTCGGGTGCCTCTCCGGTGCCCCTCGCGCTTGCGCCTGCCCTCTGTGCTTGTCCCCTGCGCTTGCCCTTTGCGCCTGCCCCTGCGCTCATGATTCCCGACAAATCAGGAAATATCTTTGAGCGATGATTTCTTTGCCCGCAGCCCCCGCTCGCGGGTAACGTCCGATCATGGGAACGATGGCGGTCGAGCAGAACGGCATCAACGCGGTCCCCGAGGGGGAGCGGCGAGGCCGGCCGAGAGACCTGTTCTGGCCCTGGGCGGGCTCCAACCTGTCGCTGTTCGGCGTGGCCTTCGGCGTCTACATCGTCGGCCTGCAACTGGGCGTGGTGCCCGCGATCGTCACCGGCGCGATCGGGTACGCGCTGTCGTTCCTGCTGGTCGGCCTGGTGGCCATCGGCGGCGCCCGCTCGGGCGTGCCGACGATGACGCTGGGACGGGCGCCGTTCGGCTACCACGGCAACAAGTTGCCCACCCTGTTCTCCTACATCTCCAACGTCGGCTGGGAGATCGTGCTGGTCACGCTCGCGGCGCAGAGCGGCGCGGAGATCCTGCGGCGGCTCGCGCCCGGCATCCCTGCCACCACGACCACCGCCGTGTGCTTCGCGGTCGCGGCCCTGGTCGTGATCGCCGTCGGCGTGTACGGCCACGCGATGATCATGGTGGTCCAGCGCTATCTGACGTACGTGTTCGTCGTGCTCACGGTCGTCTACATGGCCCTGATGGCGCCCAGGCTGGGCGGCTCGCTGGAGACCACGGCCGGTCCCGGCGGCTGGGTGGGCGGGGTGATCTTCGCCATGACCCTGCTCGGCCTGGGCTGGGTCAACTGCGGCGCCGACTACTCGCGTTACCTGCCCGCGAACTCCAGGCCGCGCTCGGTGGCCCTGTGGACGATGCTCGGGGGCGCGCTGCCGCCGATGGTGCTGCTCGTGTTCGGCGTGCTGCTGGCCGGGGGCGATCCGAAGCTGGCCGAGGCGGCCGGCGCCAACCCGGTGGCGGCGCTGGCCGAGGCGTTGCCCACCTGGTTCCTGCTGCCGTACCTGCTGACCGCCATCGGCGGGTTCCTGGCCGGGGCGATCATGGACATCTACTCGTCCGGGCTGTCGATGCTGGCCCTGGGCGTGCCCGTCAGGCGGCACTACGCGGTGCTGATCGACGGGGTGCTGATGGTGCTGGGCGGCTACTACCTGCTGTTCGTCTCCACCAGCTTCCTGGCCACCTTCCAGGCGTTCCTCGCCATCGCGGGCGTGGTGATGGCGGCCTGGGTGGCGATCTTCCTGGTGGACATGTGGCGGCTGCGGGCGGGCGGCGCGTCGTACGACGAGCGGCTGCTGCGGCAGGGCGCGCCGGCGCTCAACGGCGCGGGGCTGGTGTCGCTGGTGGTGGCGTCGATCGTGGGGCTGGGGCTCATCGTCTCGGCCGACCCGTACATCGCCAGGGTGGTCGGTTTCCTGATGAGCGAGGAGTTGAAGGGCGGCACGTTCGGCAGCGCGAACATCGGCGTGGTGATCGCGCTCGTGCTGGCCGGGCTGCTCTACTTCGCGATCACCGCCGTCGGCGGCCGCCGCCGGGAGGACGCGCACGCCTGAACGTCCATTACGCTTGGTCATCGATGATGGACGTTCCGTTGCGACTGCTGAGGTGGGCGGTGCACGTCACCGCCTGCGGGCTGCTGGCGATGGCCGTGATCACCATGCTGCGCGAGGATCGCGCGGAGGTGGCGGCCGGAGGCGCACTGCTCGCCCTCGTGTACGCCGCCGCGCCCGCGTTCCGACGCGGCGAGGACACTACGCCTGAGCTCCAGCGCGGGCAGGTGCGGCTCGCGCATGTGTGGCTGGGGCTGGTGACCGCCGGGTGGGCCGTGCTGGCCGTGGCGGCGGCGCCGTTCGTGTGGCTGGCGTTCCCGCTGCTGTTCGCCTATCTGCGGGTGCTGCCGCTGTGGGCCGCCATGTTCGGCGTGACCGTGCTGACCTCGTCCACGATCCTGGCGGCGGCCTGGCACGCGGGCGAGCTGACCGTGCCGCTCCTGGTCGGTCCCGGCGTCGCGGCGCTCGTGGTGACGCTGCTCGCGCTCGCCTGCGAGGCGATGAGCACCGCTCCCGAGCGCCCCCAAGAGTCCTGAGCGCCACATACCCGGCAGGCGCGAGCCGGCGGCGATAGACCTCAGCCGAGGACGGCGGGCTTGAGCACCTGGGCGCACCACTGCTCGAAGGTGGTCGGGCCGGTGATGTCCGGGGTGCGGGTGACACCGGCGTCGAGGCCCTCGTCCTTGGCCCGCTTCATGGCGACGATGCCCTCGACGAACGCCTCGTCGAGTCCGTGGCCGACGAGACCGGCGCGCAGCGCGTCGAGCGACTGGCGTTCGTAGCGGACGGGACGGCCGAGCTGCTCGGTCATGACGCGGGCCAGGTCGTCCGGAGACAGATCCCGGGGCCCGAGCACAGGGACGGTGCCGGCGCCGGCCCACGAGCGGTCCAGCAACAGGCCGGCCGCGACCGCCGCGATGTCGGCGACGGCGACCATGGGCGCCCTGCGGCCGGCGGCCACGACGTCGGTGAAGACGCCCTCGTCGCGGATCGAGGCGGCCTCCTCCAGGAGGTTCTCGAAGAAGGACGGGCAGGCCAGAGCCCGGTAGGCGACGCCGGCGCCGGCCAGGAGGTCGTCCATCGCCAGCGAGGCGGTGACGAGTCCGGCGCGGCCGGCCATCGGGGTGCCGCGGCCGAGGGCGGAGACGCCGACGACGTGCCCGACCCCGTGAACGGCGAGCGCCTTCGCGGCGGGGCGAGTGAAGCCGGTCCAGGCGTCCTCCGGGGTCAGGGAGGCGTCCGGCGGGACGAGCCAGAAGACGGCGTCGGCGCCTTCGAAGGCCCGGTCGACCACCGCGGCGTCGCCGTGCGAGCCGGTGACCACCTCGACGCGTTCGCGGGCCGCGTCCGGCAGCCGGGCGGGGTCGCGCACGATCACGCGCAGCTTCTCCCCGGCGGCGGACTCCAGGAGCCGGGTGAGCAGGTGACGGCCGATGTTCCCGGTGGGGGCGGTGATGACGATCATGAAAACCTCAAAGGTGGGAATTCGGAACGGATACGCCTTTCATCCTGAGGAAGGTCCCGGTGATGCCACAATGGGAACCTCAGCAAGGGATTGTTGCTCGAAATGGAATGATGCTGGTGGACAGCTCACGTTCGGCCCTCGACGCCAATCTCGCCGTCGCACTGGACGCCCTGCTGACCGAGCAGAGCGTCACCCGGGCCGCGGCCCGGCTGCGCACCTCCCCCGCCGCCATGAGCCGCACGCTCGCCCGCCTGCGCCGTACCCTCCAGGACCCGCTCCTGGTCCGGGCCGGGCAGACCATGGTCCCCACCCCCCGCGCCCTGGCCGTGCGCGACGAGGCCGCCGCGGTGGTACGCCGCCTCGGCGCCCTGCTCAGCCCCGCCGGCGACACCGACCTCAGCACCCTGCGCACCACCTTCACCCTCCAGGCGGCCGACCTGGTCGGTGCGGCGCTCGCCCCCGGGCTGCTGAACTTGGCCGGGCAGGAGGCGCCGGGCCTGTCGTTCCGGTTCCTGGCGGAGGAGCTGGAGGCCGGTCCGGCCCTCCGCGACGGCCGGATCGATCTGGAGGTCGGATCCATCGACCACGTGGACCCGGAGACCCAGGTCGAGGAGCTGGTCACGCTCCGGATGGCGGCCGCCGTCCGCCCGGGGCACCCGCTCGCCGGCGAGCCGCTGGATGCGGCGCGGCTCGCCGCCGCCGAACACGTCGTGGTCAGCCGGCGCGGCCGGTTCACCGGCCCGCTCGACACCGCCCTGGCCGAGCGGAACCTCTACCGGCGGGTCACCGCCGTCCTCCCCAGCCACCTGGCGGCGATGGCGCTGGCGGCCCGCAGTGACGTCGTCGTCCTCGTCCCCGCCGCGCTCCCCGGCGAGCCGGAATCGCCTCTCACCCACGACGCCACCGCCGCCGGGCTGCGGCTCCTCGACATCCCGCTGCCGCTGCCGCCGCTGACCATCGGCATGGCCTGGCACCCCCGCCAGGCGGCGGACGGCGCGCACCGCTGGCTGCGCGACGCCGTCCGCCGCACGCTGCGCGCGTCCGAGGCCGCCTGACGGGTTGGTCAGGCCGTCACGATGGCGAAGTCGGGCACCGGCCGGTCCAGTACGGCCACCAGCCGCTGCAGCACCGTCGTGTCCCCCTCGCGTTCGATGCCCTCCACCCCTTTGCCCGACAGCAGGCCGACGAGCTGGGCCTTGGTCAGCCGCAGGGTCAGCTCCGCGCTCTCGCCCGGCGGATCGAACTGCTGGATGAGCACGCCGTTGGACAGCGTCGTACGATGCCGCTCCTCCAGGTCGATCAGGTGCCAGTCGATGTTCAGCCGCTCGTGCCAGGCCTTCGGGCCGTCCACCCGGATGGCGATCGAGTCGAAGATCTGCTCCACGGTCAGGGCGTGGAAGAAGTCGGCCGAGGCAGTCTCCATGAGGGCGGGCGCGATGCCGTCGGACAACTCCAGGGCGCCCATGAGGTAGAAGTTGCGCCAGGTCGCGTTCTCGGCGCCGTGGCCGAGCCGGGTGTAGACCTCGGCCAGCAGGTCCCTGGCCTCCTTGTTGCCCTCGTCGGCGAAGACGGCGTGGTTGAGCAGCTGGGCGGCGAAGCGCAGGTCGTTCTCGTCGATGTAGCGCCTGGCGTAGGCGACCACGGCCGCGCCGCCTCCCATGCACTCGACGTACCGGATCGCGCTCTCCCGCGGCGGGTGCTCCCACAGATGCGCGGGATTGCCGTCGAACCAGCCCAGGTAACGCTGGTAGATGGCCTTGACGTTGTGGCTGACCGAGCCGGAGTAGCCGTGGGTGTGCCAGACCTGCTCCAGTTCGGGCGGCATCCGTACGGTCTCGGCGATCTCGGCCGCCGTCAGGCCCTTGTTGAGCAGGCGCAGGGTCTGGTCGTGCAGGTAGGCGTACATGTCACGCTGCTGGGACAGGAAGCGTTCGATGCGCTCGGCGCCCCAGGTGGGCCAGTGGTGGGAGGCGAAGGCCACGTCGGCCAGACCGGCGAACATGGACAGGGCCTCGCCCAGGTAGCGCGCCCAGGCCCGCGCGTCGCGGGTGGCGGCGCCGCGCAGGGGCAGGACGTTGTGCTGGTTGTGGGTGGCGTTCTCGGCCAGGCAGAGGGCGCGGCGGCCGGGGAGCAGGAAGTTCATCTCCGCCGGCGCCTCGGCGCCCGGCGTGAGCTGGAAGATCATCCTGACGCCGTCGATCGTCTCCTCCTGTCCGGTACGCGCGATCTCGACCGTGGGCGGGATGAGCGACATGGTGCCGGTCGAGGCGGTCAGACCCTGGCCCGCGCCGATCTGGCCCTCCGGGGAGCGGGGCAGGGCGGGGCCGTACATGTACGCGGCGCGGCGGGTCATGGCGGGGCCGGCGTAGACGTTCTCGGTCACCGCGTGCCGCATGAAGCCGGCGGGGGCCAGGATCGGCACGCCGCCGGAGGTGACGCCGCGCACGCCGCCGTAATGGTCGGCGTGGGCGTGGGTGTAGACGACGCCGGTGACGGGCCGGTCGCCGCGGTGGGCGCGGTAGAGCTTGAGCGCGGCGGCGGCGCACTCGGTGGAGATGAGCGGGTCGATGACGACGACGCCGTGGTCGCCCTCGGCCAGCGTCATGTTGGACAGATCCAGGCCGCGTACCTGGTAGACGCCCTCGGTGACCTCGTACAGGCCCTGCTTCGCGCAGAGCCGGCCGTGCCGCCAGAGGCTGGGATGCGCCGTGCCTGGGCAGTCCTCCTGGAGGAAGTCGTAGGAGTCGTTGTCCCAGACGACCCGGCCGTCCACCGTTTTGATCACCGCGGGGCTGAGCTTGGCGAGGAAGCCGCGGTCGGCGTCCTCGAAGTCGCCTCTGTCGTGGAAGGGAAGGTCTGCCATGCCCTGCCGCATGCCCTGGAATCCGTCGGCATAGCTCAACAAAACCCCTAATCTAGGGCAATAAGGACATCTCCCGCCCCCGGCCATGTGATTGGCTTGTTCATCATGGAAGCGTGCGTGTTCGACCTCGATGGCGTGCTGGTCGATTCCGAGCCGGTGTGGGAGGAGGTGCGGCGGGCCTTCGTCGCCGATCACGGCGGCGCCTGGCAGCCCGACACGCAGTCCAGGCTGATGGGGATGAGCACCCCCGAGTGGGCCGCGTACCTGCACGAACTGGGCGTGGACCTGCCGCCCGATGAGATCGCCCGCGGGGTGGTCGACCAGATGGCCGCGCGTTACCGCGACGAGGTGCCGCTGATGCCCGGCGCCGTCGAGGCGGTGCGGCGGCTGTCGGAGCGGACCACGCTGGGCCTGGCCAGCTCGTCACCGCGGCGGCTGATCGACGTGGTGCTCGACGCGGCCGGGCTGACGGAGTCGTTCGCCGCCACCGTCTCCACCGAGGAGGTGCCGCGCGGCAAGCCCGCGCCCGACGGCTATCTGGAGGCGGCCCGCCGGATCGGGGCCGATCCCGGCGGCTGCGTGGCGGTCGAGGACTCCAGCAACGGGCTGCGCTCGGCGTACGCCGCCGGCATGCGGGTGATCGCCGTGCCGCACCCCCGCTACCCGCCCGCGCCGGACGCGCTCGCGCTGGCCTGGCGGGTGCTGCCCGGCCTCGACGCGCTCACCCCGGAATCCCTGTCGTAACGGCCACAGGCCGGGTCGCTCTCGTAGAACGTCACCCCCTGTGGCTACGATTACGGAATCGTGCGAGACATCACGGTTTTCAGTGGCAGCGCCCACCCCGAACTGGCCGAAGAGATCTGCGCCCACCTGGGCACCCCGCTGCACCCCGTCCAGCTCAACCGATTCGCCAACGACGTGCTCGAAGTGCAACTGCAGGCCAACTGCCGCGAACGCGACGTGTTCCTCATCCAGCCGCTCGTGCCGCCCGTCCAGGAGCACCTGGTCGAGCTGCTGCTCATGCTCGACGCCGCCCGTGGCGCCTCCGCGGCCAGGACCACCGTGGTGATGCCCCATTACGCCTACGCCCGCAGTGACAAGAAGGACGCTCCGCGCATCTCGATCGGGGCGCGGCTGGTGGCCGACCTGATGGTGGCCGCGGGCGCCAACCGGGTGCTCGCCATGACGCTGCACTCGCCGCAGGTGCACGGCTTCTTCAGCGTCCCCGTGGACCACCTGCACGCGCTGCGCGAGCTGGCCAGGCACTTCCGCCGCTACGACCTGTCCGACACGGTCGTGGTCTCCCCCGACCTGGGCAACGCCAAGGAGGCCGCCCACTTCGCCCGCCTGCTCGGCACCGGCGTCGCGATGGGCGCCAAGCAGCGCTTCAGCGACGACCGCGTGGTGATCAGCTCCGTGATCGGCGACGTGACGGGCAAGGACGTGATCATCCTCGACGACGAGATCGCCAAGGGCAGCACGGTCATCGAGCTGCTCGACCGCCTGCGCGAGCAGCGGGTCAGGTCCGTACGCATCGCCTGCACCCACGGCCTGTTCGCCGGCGGGGCGATCGAGCGGCTGAGCGAGCTGCCCGAGGTCGAGGAGATCGTCTGCACCAACACCGTGCCGCCGCCACCCAAGGCCGGCGACAAGCTCACCGTCCTGTCGATCGCGCCCGCCCTGGCCGAGGCCATGCGCCGGATCCACGACGGCGAGTCGGTGAGCGCCCTGTTCAGTACATCCTGAGCCGCTGCCCCGTCACCCGGCGCCCCTGGTGGGAGGCCAGGAACGTGATCACCTCGGCCACGTCCTCCGGCTGGGCGATGTCGCGCAGCACGCTGGAGGCGGCGACCGCGTTCTCCACCTCCTCGTTGATCCAGCCGGTGTCGGTGACGGGCGGATAGACCATGTTGGCAGTGATGCCGTACCGGCCGAGCTCGTGCGCGGCCGACATGGTGTAGTTCTCCTGGGCGGCCTTGGCCGCGCCGTAGGAGACCTCGGTCGGGAAGCCGTCGGGGCCGCCCGAGGTCAGCCCGATGACGCGGCCCCAGCTCGCGCCGCGGGCCAGGTGCCGGCGGGTGAACTCGGCGATCAGCAGCGCGGGGGCCCGCGCGTCCACCGCGAACTGCCGGTCGTACGTCTCCGCGTCCACCAGGCGCAGGGGACGGCCGAAGCCGTCGCGCCCGGCCGGCGTGAACGTGTCGCTGAGCCAGCCGCTGGCGTTGTTGACCAGGATCTCCACCGGCCCGAACGCCTTCTCGGCCAGATCGAACAGCACCTGCGGGGTGCCCGGGTCGGCCAGGTCGGCCTCGGCCGCCTCCGCCGAACCGCCCGCCGCCCTGATCCGCCGCACCACCTCGTCGGCGCTCGCGGCCCGCATCTCGTCGTAGGCCGCCGGATAGGCCGGCTCGTTGGACGGGGTCAGCCGCTTGTAGGTGAGGAAGACCGCGACACCCTCCACGGCCAGCGCCACCGCGGTCGCGGCGCCGATGCCGTGATTGGCGCCGGTGATCAACGCGACCTTTCCTCCGAGCCTCGAATCGATCATAGTTGCCATCATGCACGCAGCCACCGAAAGACTGCTCAAGGATTTTCAGGAGGGTGTCGAATCGGCCGTTCCCCTGGTCGCGCTCTGGGCCCACGGCTCGCTCGCGGGCGGTGACTACCAGCCGGGGCGCAGCGACCTCGACCTGATCGCGGTCATGGACACCCCCGCGACGATGGACCACTGGCGCCGGATCAAGGCCGTGCACCGCCGGCTCCGCCTGCCGCTGGCCGAGCAGCTGCACTGTTCCTATCTGGCCAGGCAGGAGCTGGACGACCTCTCCGCCGAGCACATCACGTGGGCGTTCGGGGAGATCTTCCGCCGTCCGGTCACCGCGGTCACGCGGCGCGAGCTGCACGAAGGGGCCATGGTGCTGTACGGGCCGCCGCCGGACGGACTGCTGCCGCCGGTGTCGGACGAGGAGCTGACCCGGTTCGTCCGTACGGACCTGCGGGACTTCTGGCTGGTCAAGGCGCAGCAGCGGCGGCGCTGGCTGAAGGACATCTGGGTGGACCTGGGCATGCTGACGGTCGCCAGGGCCACGGTCACGCTGCGGGAGGGGCGGCTGATCAGCAAGCGGGAGGCGTTCGACGTCCTGGCCGAGCTGGGGGCGCCCGAGACGGTGGTGGCCGACATCCGCGCCCGCCGGTACGGCACGCGGCCTCCGGTGCTCAGCCGGTTCAGGCGGGCGCGGCTGGCGCGGGCGTTCGTCAGGTCCGCGATCAGGCGGGCCCTCGCCTGAGATCAGCTGTCTCATCAGGCAGGATGGCAATGCGCGGGCGGTTTGTTAGGTGCATAGTGTCATCGCACATCACCACCTGAAACCCGGGAGAGGGCGACACATGGGGGAAAGCAGGCAGTCCTATCTGGTGGCCGCGGCGTCGGCGGTGTCGCTTCTGCGCGATCCGGCCGTGGCGGCGTCATGGGACAAGCCGAGCGCGCTCGTGGAGTTCAGCGTCGCCGGGCTGGCCGGGCATCTGGCGCACCAGCTGGTCAGGGTCGCGGACGTGCTGCCGCCGAACGACCAGGTCCAGGAGCCGATCCCGCTCATCGAGCACTTCACCCGCTCGCCGTGGGTGCAGGCGGGGCTCGACCACGAGAGCAACCTGAGCATTCGGCGCGGCGGTGAAGCCTCGGCGGCGGCCGGGCCCGCGGTGCTGGTCGAGCGGGCGCAGGCGCTGCTGGAGATGCTCGGCGCGGCGCTGGCCGCCGAGCCCGACGAGCGCGTCGTCCACCTGCCCTGGGCGGGCTGGTCGCTGCGGCTGGACGACCTGCTGCTGACCCGGCTGGTCGAGCTGGTCGTGCACTCCGACGACCTGGCGGCCAGCGTCGGCCTGGAGACCCCCGAGCTGCCCACGTCGGTGATCGATCCGGTGGTCGAGCTGCTGGCCCGCCTGGCCGTACACCGTCATGGGGCCACGGCGGTCATTCGTACGCTGAGCCGCGCCGAACGCGCCCCGGCCACCATCAGCGCCTTCTGACCCGATATGGCCGCGCTCCGGCGCTGATCAGCGCCTGCTGACCCTTTTCAGCAGGGCTCAGCCCGCGACCAGGCGCAGGGCGGCGGTCACCTCGCGCCCGGACAGCGCGCTGTCCGGGTCGAGCAGCCACTGCGACAGGAAGCCCGCCAGCATGGCCTGGTAGAGGGTGCCGGTGAGGCGCTCGCGCTCGGGGTCGGTGCCCTGCGCAATGCCCTCGAACAGCTCCGCGAGCCCGAGCCGCGCCTCCTTGATGCCGCGCACGAGCTGCTCGCGCACCTCTGGAACGTGGTCGATCTGCCCCAGCAGCTCGAACTGCGTCACCCACAACGGCCTCAGCCTGGCGAACGACTCCACTACGCGGTCCCACGCCGCCTCGAACCGCTCCAGCGGCGTGGCGTCCGCCTTGACGTCAGCGGACAGGGTCGCCGCCAGCTCGTCGCCCCACTCCTGCATCGCCTGGAACAGCGCCTCGTTCATCAGCGCCTCCTTCGACCTGAAGTGGTAGCCGATGGCCGCGAGGCTCACGCCCGAGGCGGTGGCGATGTCGCGCGCCGTCGTGCGCGAATAGCCCTTCTCGATCAGACAGCGCTTCGCCCCGGCCAGCAGATCTTCCCTGTTTCCCATGCGCTCAGTTTAACACAACCGTCCTAGACAGTTGTCTTAGACAGATGTATTGTCCTCGGCATGACGAACATCCTCATCTCGGGCGCCGGCATCGCGGGCACGGCGTCGGCGTACTGGCTGCGGCGGCACGGCCACACCGTCACGGTGGTCGAGCGCGCCTCCGCGATCCGCACAGGCGGCTACAAGGTGGACATCCGGGGCGCGGCGCTCACGGTCGTCGAGCGCATGGGCCTCCTGGACGCGGTCCGCGACAGGAGCACCGACATGCGCGTCGCCACCACCTACGACGCGAAGGGCCGCGTCGTCTGCACGCTGGACGCCGCCCTGTTCGGCGGGCGCACGGGCGAGGACCTCGAGATCATGCGCGGCGACCTCAACGAGCTCCTGTACGACCTGACCCGCGACGACGTCGAATACGTCTTCGGCGACTCGATCACCGGCATCGCCGAGGACGGCACGGTGACCTTCGAGCGATCGCCCTCGCGCCGGTTCGACCTGGTCGTCGGGGCCGACGGCATGCACTCCACGACCCGGCGGATCGCGTTCGGCGAGGAGCCGGGCTTCACCCGCGACCTCGGCCACTACATCTCCATCTGCACCGTGCCCAACTCCCTGGGCCTGGACCGCGAGGAGGCCGTGCACGCGACCGTCGGCAGGACCGCGAACGTCTACAGCACGCGACGCGACCGCAACGCCAAGGCGCTGTTCATGTGGTCGTCCGAGCCACTGGACTACGACCACAGGGACGTCGCCGGACAGAAGAAGCTGCTGGAGCGGGCCATGGACGGGGTCGGCTGGCGGGTCCCGGCGCTGCTGGAGGACGTACGCGAGGCCGACGACCTCTACTTCGACTCGGTCAGCCAGATCCACATGGACCGCTGGTCGCGGGGGCGGGTCGTGCTGGTCGGCGACGCGGGCTACTGCGCCTCGCCGGCCTCGGGGCAGGGGACGAGCCTGGCGCTCGTGGGGGCGTACGTGCTGGCCGGCGAGCTGACCGGGGGCGACGGACTGGAGGGGTACGAGCGCGAGCTACGGCCGTTCGTCGAGGCGAACCAGGCGCTGGGGCCCACGAACATCAAGGGCATGGTCAGCGGGTCGCGGGCGGCCCTGTGGTTCCAGCTGAGGATGATGCGGCTGCTGCCGCGCCTGCCCGGCAGGGACCGGATGATCGACCGCATCACCGGCCCGATCGCCCGTGCCGCGAACGCGATCACCCTCAAGCCCTATGTGGAATAAATCGTTCCGTTCTGGTATTCTGGGATCAGAACGTTCCGTTCCCGAATGAAAGAGGTTCGCCATGACCTTCCTCGTCACCGGAGCCACCGGCACCGTCGGCCGTCTTGTCGTGCAGGAGCTCCTCGACGCGGGGGCTCAGGTGCGGGCCCTCACCCGGGACCCCGGCAAGGCCGCGCTGCCCGCGGGCGTCGAGGTCGTCGCCGGCGACCTGGCCAGGCCCGAGTCCGTGGCCGCCGCCTTTGAAGGCGTCACGGGCGTGCACTTCATCACCTTCGCCGGCGACGACTACACGCCCCTTCCCGACCCCGCCCGGCTGGTCGAGCTGGCCGCCGCGGCCGGCGTGCGGCGGGCCACGGTGCTCGGCGGACGCGCGGACGGCGCCCTTGAGCAGGCGCTGGCCGCCACCGATCTGGAGTGGACGCTGCTCAACCCGGTCGAGTTCATGTCCAACACGCTGCGCTGGTGGGCGCACGCGGTCAGGACGGAAGGCGTCATCAAGGAGCCGTTCGGCGACCGGCTGAGCGCCCTGGTGCACGAGCGCGACATCGCCGCCGTGGCCGCGACCGTGCTGGTCGAGGGGGGACACGGCGGCAGGACGTACACGATCACCGGGCCCGAGGCGATCACGCTGAAGCGGAAGGTGGAGATCCTGGGCGCCGCCATCGGCAGGGACGTGCGCTTCGTGGAGCTGACCGTGGACGAGGCGCGCGCCAAGTGGGCCGCGGACGGCATGGCCGAGCAGACCATCGAGTTCCTCGTGAGCGCCCTCGGCAACACGCCCGAGGACGGCTACACCGTGGTCCCGACCGTACGCGAAGTGACCGGCCGGGACGCGCGCGGCTTCGCCCAGTGGGCCACGGAGCACGCCGACGCGTTCCGCGGATGACCGGGACACCGGCGACTTCGCTCAGCGGACCGCCGAGAGTGTCGGCGCGTCACGCGTGTGACCGGGAGGCGGGCAGCTTCGCTCAGTGGGCCGCCGCTGAGGCGTTCCGGGTGTGATCGGTGACCTCGGGATACTTCTCGACCGGGGTCCGCTTGCCCCTCAGGTGCAGGTCGAGGAAGCCCGCCAGGTGGGCGCGGGTGATCTCCAGGGCCCGTGCGCCGTCGAGCTCCTGCGCCGGCAGGCCCAGCGCCGGTCTGAGCACGGCGTAGTCGACGAACGCCGAGTGGTCGGTGCCCTGCACCGTGATCCACCGCTTCCAGCCGGTGAAGTGGGCCCAGGCCTGCCGCCACTTCTCGTCCTCCGGCGTGTGCCGACTGGCCGTCCCGACCAGCATGAACGGCCGCTTGATCGGCTCGGTCAGCTCGAACGAGCCGTCCAGGTTCACGCCGGCCTTGATCCTGGGCTCGGTGAGCATGGTCTGGGCGGTGGCGTACCCGCCGATCGAGTGACCCACCATGGCGATCTTCGACCGGTCGATCGCCCTGCCCCAGCGGCCGTCGATCAGACGGTCGAGCACGAACCGCACGTCCTTCACCCGGCTCGCCGCCACCTTCCCGTTGTCCTGCCCCTTCACGCAGGCCAGGCAGGAGGTGGTGCGGCCGTCGGGGAAGGTGGTGCCGACCGACTCGTACGTGTGCTCGATGGCCGCCACCAGGTATCCCCTGCTGGCGAAGTCTTCTGCCAGCGAGGTCAGGGTGGCGCGCGGGAAGCTGAACCCCGGCGACATGACGACCAGCGGCCGCCGCCCGCCCACCGGCCGGGCGTCGACCCTGGCATGCGTCCTGACCCTGGCCAGAGCGTCCTTGTCCGTCACGGGATAGTCCTTGAGCACGGCCTGCGACTCCGCCGCGGTCATGTAGGGGGCCCGCCTGCCGGTGGCCTTCGTCGCCGGGTACCAGAGCGAGACGAGCAGCTCCCGCTCCTTCGCCTCGGGATTCCACGGATCGGGGCGGCTCTCGTCGACCAGATGAAGACCGGTCGTGCCGACGGGCCTGCTACCTGTCGGGGCAGGCAGAGCAAGACCCGCCGTCTTGGCAAGGCCCGCTGCCTTGGCGAGGTCGGCGGGCAAGGAGGAGTGTGCCGTCCGGGCGACTTGCCCCGAAGCAGCGAGATGCCCCGAGCGGGAAAGGGCGGTGGCTTGGGCTTGGGCGGTGAGGCCGAGGACGCTCAGCGACACCACCGTCGTTACGGTGAGGGTTCTACGCATGGGCTCCACATTGGCCGCGAGGGGCGCTCCTGCGGACGCTCCGATCGTCGACCGCCGCTTACTACTTTCGTCGTAATGCCCTCTCCAGCCCTGCCCCTACCCTGTGACCATGCGGTTCGTTCTGCTCGGCGCCGGAGTCTTCGCGGCCTCACTCCTCACCCTGCACGGTCAGGGCGGGGTGCCGTCGGGCCTGCCGCTCCCCGTGCTCGTCGCGGTCGCGGCCGTCGCGGGCCTGACCGCCTGGCACGCCCGGCGCTCCTGGTGGCCGCTGGCCGCCGTGGGCGCCGTCACCTACACCTGGCTCGTGATGTGGCCAGCGCTGCTGGTGGCCTCGTTCCACGCCGGCCGCACGCTGAGCAGGCGCGGCCTGCTCGCCTACGGCGGCGGCTGTGTGGCGGTGTGCGGCCTCTCGGCGCTGGCCGGCGGGTGGTTCGGCGGTCGGCGGGAGATGATGACCGCGACCCTGGGCAACGCCCTGCTCACGGCGCTGGCCGTGATGGGGCTGCCGCTGGTGGCCGGCCTGTGGGCGCGGGCCAGGCACGAGGTGCTGGAGGCCGCCAAGGAACGGGCGGAACGGCTCGAACGCGAGCAGGTCATGCGGGCCGAGCAGGCCAGGACACAGGAGCGGGCCAGGATCGCCAGGGAGATGCACGACGTGGTGGCCCACCGGGTGTCGCTGATCGTGCTGCACGCCGGGGCCCTGGAGGTGCGCACGTCCGACGAGGAGACCGCTCGGGCCGCCGCCCTGATCGGCGGGATCGGCCGGGAGGCCCTGACCAACCTGCGCGACGTGCTCGGCGTGCTGCGCTCACCCCGGCGGGAGGCGCTCGACGCCGACGTACGCCCGCCACCCACGCTCGGCGACCTCGACCGGCTGCTCGATCAGTCCCGCGCCCTGGGCATCACGGTGACCAGGCACGACGAGGGCGAGCCGCGTCCGGTGGAGGCCGCCGTGGAGCGGACCGCGTACCGCGTGATCCAGGAAGCCCTCACCAACGTGCACAAACACGCCGGAAACGCCGGCACCGACGTCCTCATCCGCTACGGCACAGGGCAACTGGAGGTCGAGGTACGCAACCAGGCCCCGCACGCCCCTCACGAAGACGTGCCCGGTGCGGGCTGGGGCCTGGTCGGGCTCCGCGAACGCGTCGAACTGCTCGGCGGCACCCTGCGCACCAGCCCGGACGACGACGGCGGCTTCCTGGTGAGCGCCAAACTCCCGTCCAGGGAGACGAGCTCACCATGAGACACCCCCACCCACCGCCAGCGATCGACCCACCGTGAGCAGCGAACTCGGCGGGGATGGGACGGTCCAGGCAAAGGGCCTGAACGAGGCGGGATGGCACGACCCCGACCGAGTGCCTGAACGGGACGGGATGGTGTGCTCCGGGGTGAGGCTCGGAGCGGCGATGATCGGAAACTTGGGCGTGGTGAGGGGGTGCGGGTGATCAGGGTTCTGCTGGTGGACGACGAGGAGTTGGTGCGGTCCGGGTTGCGGCTGATTCTGGAGGCGTCGGGGGACATCGCCATCGCCGGTGAGGCGCGCGACGGTGCCGAGGCCCTCTCGGCTGTGCGGCGGCTGCGGCCCGAGGTGGTGCTGATGGACGTACGCATGCCGGTCATGGACGGCCTGACCGCCGCGCGGCATCTCCTCGCAGAGTCCCAGCCGCCCAAGCTGATCATGCTGACCACGTTCGACCTGGACGAATACGTGCACGAGGCTTTGCGGCTGGGTGCGGTCGGGTTCCTGCTCAAGGACACGCCGCCCCGGGAGCTGGCCTCCGCCGTCCGGACGGTGGCCGGGGGTCAGGCCATGCTCTCGCCGTCGGTCACCAAGCGCCTGATCTCCTCCTACGCCGACCGCGCCCCCTCCCGGGCACAGGCCGCCCGCAAGCAACTCGCCGCGCTCACCGGGCGCGAGGAGGACGTGATCAGAGCCCTGGCCCGCGGCCTGTCCAACGCCGAGATCGGCCGCGAGCTACGCCTGACCGAAGCCACGGTCAAGGCCCACGTCAGCCGGGTGCTGGCCAAGCTGGGCCTGGCCAACCGCGTCCAGGCCGCCATCCTGGTCCACGACGCCGACCTCGCCTGACAACCACCCCACCGAACCCGCCTCGGGCCGCGCAGAACTTTCATCCTCCTGTCGATACGGGCTGGGCAGAGGCGTCATTCCACCCACCGACCCGAGCTGGGCAGAGGTGTCGTTTCCCCGTCGGCCCGAGGTGCGGCAGGGCGGTGGGCTGGTCAGGTGGTGTTGGCGTAGTAGCAGGCTGCTTGGGCGTCTGCGGTGGAGGGGAGGATGGGGAGGGGGTTGGTGCGGCAGTGGTCGGCTACTCCGGCTTCGGCGGCCTTGCCCGAGGCGAGGATCTGGCAGCGGGCGTGGAAACGGCAGCCGCCGGGGATTCTGGTCGGGTCCGGTGGTTCGCCGGTCAACACCACTCGTTCCGGCGATTCGGGCAGTACCGACATCAGAGCCTGTGTGTACGGGTGACGTGGCGCGGTGAGGACCTGCTCCACTGGGCCCGATTCGACGATTCTGCCCAGGTACATCACGGCCACGCGGTCGGCGATGTTCCAGGCCAGGCCCAGGTCATGGGTGACGACCAGTGCTGAGAGGCCCAGGTCGGCGCGTAGTTTGAGCAGCAGGGCCAGGATCTCGCCGCGTACGGAGGCGTCCAGGCTGGCCACGGGCTCGTCGGCGATGAGGACCTTCGGGTTGAGTGCCAGCGCGCCGGCGATCACCACGCGCTGACGCTGGCCGCCGGACAGCTCGTGCGGGTAGCGCAGGAAGAACCGGTCGGGCGGTCGCAGTCCGGCCCTGGACAGGGCGGTGGTCACGACGTCCTGCTCGTCCGGCATGCCGTGGATGCGCGCGCCTTCGGCGACGGCCTCGTACACCGTGTGCCGGGGGTTGAGCGAGCCGGTCGGGTCCTGGAGGACGAGCTGCACCTGCCTGCGGTACTCCTTGAGCGCCTTCGAGCTGTAGTTCAGGACGTCGCCGTCGTAGCGGACCTCGCCGGAGCTGGGGCGTTCGAGGCCGAGCAGCGTACGGGCGAGCGTGGTCTTGCCGCAGCCGGACTCGCCGACGAGGGCGACGATCTCGCCCGCGCCGATGGCGAGGTTCACGCCGTCCACGGCACGGGCCCGCCGGCCTCGGGAGGAGAACTCGACGTGCAGGTCGCGGGCCTCCAGCAGGGTCGGCCGCGTGGTCGCGACCGCGTCGGCGGCGGTCTGCGTCTCGGTCATGAGGACTCCTCCTCCTTCTTCGCCTCGACGTCCCGCTCCGGGTCTGAAGGCGCCGTCGGCCTGACGTGTACGCAGGCGGCCGCGCGAGCCGGCCCCGCCGGCCACAGCTGGACGTCCAGGGTCGAGCATTCGTCCAGCGCCACCGGGCAGCGCGGATGGAACGAGCACCCCCCGGGCAGCTGCATCGGGTCGGGCGGGTCGCCCCCGAGCCCCTTGGGCGCCATCCGTGACACCGGATCGCCCACGGTCGGGAAGGCCGCGGCCAGGGCCCGGCTGTAGGGGTGTTCGGCCTTGTGGAAGACCTCGGCGGACGGGCCGTGTTCGACGACGCGGCCGGCGTACATGACCGCGAGCCGGTCGCAGACGTCGGCCAGCACGGACAGGTCGTGCGAGATCATGATCAGGGAGATGCCGTGCTCGGCGATCAGTTCCTTGATCAGGCTCAGCACCTGGGCCTGGACCATCACGTCGAGCGCGGTGGTCGGCTCGTCGGCGATGATCAGCCTCGGCGAGCAGGCCAGGGCCATCGCGATCATGACGCGCTGCCGCTGCCCGCCGGACAGCTCGTGCGGATAGCTGCGCGCGCGCCAGGCGGGCAGGCCGACCTGGTCGAGCAGTTCGGCCACGCGCTTGCGGGCCGCGTCCGGCTTGGCCAGGCCGTGCACGAGCAGCGGCTCGGCGATCTGGTCGCCGATCCTGCGCACGGGGTTGAGGCCGTGCTGGGCGCCCTGGAAGACGATGGACGCCTCGGCCCACCGTACGGCGCGCATGCGGCCCCACTTCATGGCGAGCACGTCTTCGCCGTCGAGCAGGATCCGGCCACCGACCCGCGCGTCCCGGGGCAGGAGCCGGAGCAGCGCCATGGCCAGCGTCGATTTGCCGGATCCTGACTCGCCGGCGACTCCGAGTGCCGCTCCGGAGTCGAGGGTCAGCGACACCCCGCGCACGGCGGGCACCTCGCCCGAGGCGATGCGGTAGGTCACTGACACGTCATCGAGTTCGAGCAGGCTCACCGGCCGCGTCGCCTCGTCGTGCTCGGTCACGCGGCCCTCCTGAGCCTGCTCGGTCACGCGGCCCTCCTGAGCCTGGGGTTCAGCACCGCTTCCAGCGTCCGCCCGACCAGGGTGAACGCCATGACGACGGCGAGGATGGCCAGACCGGGGAGAGTGATGTACCACCACGCGGCGTTCGTTGCCGCGCCGAAGTCGTACGAGGCCCGCAGCATGGTGCCCCAGGAGGTCCGGTTGGAGCTGGCGCCGAGGAAGGCGAGGGTGGACTCGGTCACGATGGCGCTGGCCACCTCCAGCGTGGTGCTGGCCAGCAGCAACGGCGCCACGTTCGGCAGGACGTGGCGGGTGGTGATGTGCCAGTGGCCGCCGCCGAGCGCCTTGGAGCGCTCGATGTACGGCCTGGCCTCCACGGCGAGCGTCTGGGCCCTGATCAGGCGGGCGGTGGACGGCCAGGTGGTGATGCCGATGGCCATGATGATCGTCCAGGTGCTGCCACCCAGGATGGCCGCCAGCACGAGGGCCGTGACCAGCGAGGGGAGCACGAGGAACCAGTCGGTCACCCGCATCAGGGCAGCGCCCGCCCAGCCGCGGAAGTGACCGGCGGCGACGCCCACCACCAGGCCGATCACGATGCTGAGCAGCGCTGCCATGAAGCCGATGAGCAGGGACGTACGCGAGCCCCACCACATCATGAGCAGGATGGAGCGGCCCGACTCGTCGTTGCCGAACGGATCGCCGGGGCTCGGAGGCCCGAACTTCGTGCCGACGCTCTCGACCACGCTGGTCACCTCGTCGCCGATGAACAGCGGCGAGATCAGCGCGAGCAGCACGGCGACGACGAGGACCACGAGGCCGACCACGCCGGCGCGGTGGTTGCGGTATTCGGCCCAGAACCGGCGGAGCGCCAGTTTCCTGCGGGCCGTGGCGACAGCGGTCACGCCGACCTCACCCTCGGGTCGATGATGTGGTACGCCACGTCGGCCAGCGTGTTCATGACGATGACGGCCACCGTGATCAGCATGAACGTCCCTTGCATG
The DNA here is from genome assembly GCF_035917475.1 of Nonomuraea fuscirosea. Lineage (NCBI taxonomy): Bacteria > Bacillati > Actinomycetota > Actinomycetes > Streptosporangiales > Streptosporangiaceae > Nonomuraea > Nonomuraea fuscirosea. The sequence goes on from NZ_CP109074.1 coordinate 9,548,719, forward strand.
AGTGTGAAGTCAGGCACGTTGATCGCCTTGTAGAACAGCTGCCCGAGACCGGGCCAGGTGTAGATCGTCTCGACGGTGACCGCGCCGCCGACCACGAAGCCGATGCGCATGAACACCAGCGTCACCGTGGGCAGCAGGGCGTTGGGCACGGCGTGCCGGCGGCGTACCTCGTCGTCGCGCAGCCCCTTGGCGCGGGCCACGGTGACGTAGTCCTGGCTGATCTCCTCGACCAGCGAGGAGCGCATGACGAGCAGGTACTGCGCGTAGACCACGGCGACCAGCGTCAGGCACGGCAGCACCATGTGGGAGGCCACGTCGAGCACGTACGCGAACCCGTCGGGCGCGTCCACGCTCTCGATGCCGCGGAAGGGGAAGATCCCGGGGATGGGCCCGATGCCGACGCCGAAGACCATCATGAGCAGCAGGCCGAGCCAGAACGTGGGCACCGACCAGAGCAGCAGCGACGTGGCGGTGGAGAAGCGGTCGAAGCGACTGCCGTGCCGCCAGCCGGCGCGGGTGCCCTGCCAGATGCCGAGGCTGACGGCGATCACCAGGCCGGTGCCGGCCAGCAGCAGCGTCGGGCCGAGCCGCTCGCCGATCAGGTCGAGGACGGGCCGCTTGTACTCGTACGACATGCCGAGGTCGAGCCTGAGCGTGTCGCCGACGAAGTCGAAGAACTGCTGGATCAGCGACTTGTCGAGGCCGAGCCGGTGGCGTTCGAGGTCGAGCTGGGCCGGGGTCATGTTGCGGCCCTGGGCCATGTTGCGCACGGGGTCGCCGGGCAGCAGCCGGAACAGGAAGAACGTGCCGACGATCACCATGGCGATGCTGAACAGCGCCCCGCCGGCCTTGGCCAGCGCGTAGCGCAGCGTGCCGCGCCAGGCGGGGCGCTCATCGCCAGCGCCCGCCGCCGCCTGGGCGGCGGCGGGCTCTGTCGTTTCGAGCGGTGTGGTCATTCGCGTTCGTCGGCGACGGCCTTGCGTCGCCTGGTCAGGAAGAACGCCGCAAGCCCGATGACCACCACGCCGCCGACGACGCCGGCGATCAGCCCCGTGTTGGAGCCGCTCTCAGCGCCGGTGCTGCCCCCCGTCGCCTTGGCGTCCACGGTGTAGAACGGCCAGTAGCCGCTGCCGCCGTAGAGCAGACCCTTGTCCTCGGGGATCGGGGTGATGCTGGTGATCTTGTCCTTGCGGTAGCCCTCAAGGTCGTTGGTGTAGTAGATCGCGATGATCGGCGCCTGCGTGTAGAGGCGTTCCTGCATCTGCTTGAGCAGGTCGACCCGCTTGGTCCGGTCGAGCTCCTTGAGCTGGTCCTTGTAGAGCTGCTCGAAGGTGTCGTCGCAGAAGAACGACTCGGTGCCGCCGCCCTCGCCGTTGGGGGCCGGCCTGCGGCTGCACAGGTGGGTGGCCATGACCTCTTCGGGGTCGGGGTTGACCGACCAGCCGCTGATCGCGATGTCGAAGTTGCCGGTGACCCCGGTCTCCTCGGTGAACTTGCTCGATTCGAGCTTCACCGTGGTGAGCGTGATGCCGATCTCCTTGAAGAAGGCCGTCAGGTACTCGGCCAGCTTGTCCTCGATCGGCGTCTCGGTGTGGATGGTGAAGCGGAACTCCAGCTTGCGGTCACCGTCGGGCATCGTGCGGACGCCGTCGGCGCCCTTCTTGTAGCCGGCGTCGTCGAGGATCTTGTTGGCCTTGGCGGGGTCGTAGGAGACCTTCTCCTCGCCGCCGGCCTCCCAGAAGAACTCCTTGTACATCGGCGGCACGATCGAGCCGTCGGCGGGCTTGGCCAGGCCGTTCTGCACCTCGTCGACCAGCTTCTGCTTGTCGATGGCGTAGTGCAGGGCCTGACGGACCTTGAGGTCCTTCAGCGCGGGGTGACCGTCGCCGACGGACTTGTCGTCGGTCGTGGTGGCGCCGTGGTTGATCTGCAGGTACGAAGCGCGCCGGCCCTGGGTGTTCCAGGCCTCGATGTTGGGGTCGTTCTGGATGGCCTCGAACTCCTGCGGGGTCATCCGGCCGAGCAGGTCGATGTCACCCGTCTTGAGCCCGGCGATGGCGGCCTGGGGGTTGTCGTAGAAGACGACCTGCAGCTCGTCGATCTTGGGCTTGCCGCGCCAGTAGTTGGGGTTGGCCTGCAGCTTGACGTACTGGTCCTTCTTGTGCTCGACCGCGATGTACGGGCCGCTGCTGACCGACGGGTACTTCTCCGCGTCGTAGTTGGCCATGTCGGTGACCGACTCCCAGACATGCTTGGGCATGATCGGGACCGGGTTCTCCAGCATGCTGGCCTGCGGGGACTTGAGCTTGATCGTCAGGTCCTGGCCGCTGGCCGTGACGCTCTCGAAGTTCTCCACCGCCGGGCCGTTCGCGGTCTTGGCGGCCTCGTCGGTCATCATCTTGTTGAACGTCCAGGCCGCGTCGTCGGCGGTGACGGGCTTGCCGTCGGACCACTTGGCCGCGCGGATCTTGAACGTCCAGGTGAGCCCGTCCTCGGACGTGGTCCACGACTCGGCCAGGTCGGGGCTGGGCTGGAGCGTCTTGGAGTCGGGCACCGTGAGGTAGCCGTACATCCAGCGGTGGATCGACGTGGAGACCAGGCGGACCGCGATGAACGGGTTCATCGAGTCCATCGACTGCGTCGCGCCCACCCGCACGATCTTCTTCCCCGCCGCCGGGTCCTGGGCTAGGGCCGCCGTGGCGCCCTGACCGGCCACTAATAGCGCGACGCCCAGCGCAGCCAGGCGTGCGAACCATTTCCTCATAAGTGCCTCACCTTCAGGCGGGGGTTTCCTGTGTAGCAAAAGGCACACCATACGGAGACCGCGTGTCAACGAGTGGCGGAAAATTGTTTCAGTCTCGTTTCTTTCGGCGGTGTAAATTTTCAGTCGGCTTGGCAGTAGCTTGAGCTGGTGTCCCGCCCGCTGCCCCGCCTCCTGACCGCCTTGTCCATCGCCGCGATCGTGGCGTGCGGGCTCATCGTACGGGCAGTCTGGGACGGTCCGGCGCCCAAGTTCGCCGGCGACGCGCTCTACACGGCGGCGATCTACGGAGTGGTGCTGCTCGTGCGGCCGGCCGCGCGGCCCTGGGCCGCGGCGGCGGTGTCGGGCGGGCTGAGCTGGGCGATCGAGTTGGCCCAGCTCGGAGGCATCCCCGAGGTCCTGTGGCCACTGCTGGGCAGCACCTTCCACCCGCCAGACCTGCTCTGGTACGCCGTGGGCGCGGCGGCCTGCCTGATCGCCCACACGCTGTGGCTCAGGCGCGCGCCCTACTGAGGCTCATCCGACGAGCGACTGCGTGCCGAGGACGGCGAGCAGCCGGAGGCGTTCGGCGTCGGCCGTGCCTGGCTCGGCCGTGTAGACCATGACGCGCAGGTCGTCGCCCACCACGCTGAGCACGTCGCAGTCGAGCGTGATCGCCCCGGCCTGCGGATGGTCGACGATCTTGCGGGAGGCCCGCAGCGACTCGACCACGCCCGCGTCCCAGAGCTCGGCGAAGCGCTCACTGTCGGCGCGCAGCCGTGCGATCAGCCGGCGCAACTGCTGGTCACGCGGATAGCGGCCGGCGGTCGCGCGCAGGTCGGCGACCAGCGCCGCCTCGAACGCGCTCCGCTCCTCCGGCGTGTACCGGACCCGGCCGCCGGATCCGACCAGGTTGCGCCACACCCCGTTGCGTTCGATGCCGTGCCATTCGGACGGATCGCCCATGAGTGCCGCGTAGAGCGGGTTGGCCATGAGCAGCGTCCAGGCCGCGTCGAAGACCCCGACCGCGGCGCCGTCCAGCCGGTCCACCAGCCGCTGGACGCTCGGGGTGACGTAGGCGGGCACCGTCTCGGGACCGGGGACCGCGAGGCCGGCCACCCGGAACAGGTAGATCCGCTCCTCCGCCGACAACCGCAGCGCACGTGCCAGCGCCTCCACGATCTGCGGCGACGGGTTGTCCGCCCGGCCCTGTTCGAGGCGGGTGACGTAGTCGACGGAGATGCCGGCCAGCAGCGCCAGCTCCTCGCGGCGCAGGCCGGCCGCGCGCCGCCGGCCACCGGCGGGCAGCCCCACCGTCGCGGGCGAGACGCGGTCGCGCCAGCGCCGCACCGCCTGTCCGAACTCGCTCGCCGCCATGCCCTCAGTCAACACCCTTCCCGCGCGTTCATCCTGGTACTGGCAGTCCCCGGAAAGCGGGACGCCTGGCTGTCCGCCCTCGTCGCGGGCAGCGTGGACGGCATGACGACGACACTCATCACCGGAGCGAACAAGGGTCTCGGCTTCGAGACCGCCCGCCGGCTCATCGCCGCGGGCCACACCGTCTACGTGGGCAGCCGCGACGCCGGGCGCGGGCGCGAGGCGGCCGCCCGGCTGGGCGCGAAGCCGCTGCTCATCGACGTGACCGACGACGCCTCCGTCGCCGCCGCCGCGAAGGCCGTCGAGGCCGACGGCGGGCTGGACGTGCTGATCAACAACGCCGGCGTCGAAGGACGGCGGGAGGACAACAGCGTGATCGGCGCGGCGGACCTGACCGCCGCCGACATGCGCACGATCTTCGAGACGAACACCTTCGGCGTGGTCCGCGTGACGCACGCCTTCCTGCCGCTGCTGCGCCGCTCCGCGGCCCCTGTCGTGGTGAACGTGAGCAGCGGCCTGGCCTCGCTGGCAGGCATCACGGCCGAGGGGACGCCGACGTACGCGTATCCGGGGCTCGCCTACCCGGCCTCCAAGGCGGCGGTGAACGTGCTGACCGTGCAGTACGCGAAGGCGTTCCCCGAGATGCGGATCAACGCGGTCGAGCCCGGCTACACCGCCACGGACCTGAACGGCCGCACGGGCACGCAGACCGTGGAGGAGGGGGCGGAGATCATCGTCAGGATGGCGCAGGTGGGCCCCGACGGCCCGACCGGCGGCTTCTTCACCCAGGCCGGCCCTCTCCCGTGGTGACGCGGACGGCCGGCCCGCACCCGCGCGGACCGGCCGGTAGGCGACAAGCCCCTAGTGGCAGCCGCCCGAGCCGCAGCACGACCCACCCGCCTGAGGCAGCAACTCGACCGTGCCGCCCAGCTCGTAACCCGCCTCCTCCACGGCCGCGCCGATGAGCGTGGCGTCGACCGGAGCCGCGCTCGTCACCTTGACGGACCCTGATCCCAGATCCACCTCGACGCCGCTGACCCCGGCGACCTTGCCCACCTCTTGGGTCACAGCGCTCACACAGTGACCACAGGTCATGCCCTCTACCTGGTATGTCGTGACAGTCATGAGCGCGACTATATACCCCCCAGGGGTAGAGACGCATACATCCCCCCGCCTCGGTTAGGGGGATGGCGAGTCCCGGTTCAAGGGAGAAAGACGCGATTCACGGGAGAACGGACATGCTGGACGGCAAGACCATCGCGTTCCTGGTCGCCCCCGAGGGAGTCGAGCAGGTCGAGCTCACCGAACCCTGGAAGGCGGTCAAGCAGGCGGGCGGCACCCCCCGGCTCGTCTCCACCGCCCCCGGCCAGATCCAGGGGTTCAACCACCTGGACAAGGCCGACACCTTCGCCGTGGACGACACGGTGGACGACGTGGACGCGGCCTCCTTCGACGGCCTCGTCCTGCCGGGAGGCGTGGCGAACCCCGATTTCCTGCGCATGAACGACAACGCCGTGCGCTTCGCCCGCGCCTTCTTCGACGCGGGCAAGCCCGTGGCCGCCATCTGCCACGCGCCGTGGACGCTGGTCGAGGCGGACGTCGTACGCGGCCGGACGATCACGTCCTGGCCCAGTCTGCGGACCGACCTGCGCAACGCCGGGGCGACCTGGGTGGACAAGGAGGTCGTGGTCTGCACGGACGGGCCGAACATGCTGGTGAGCAGCCGCAAGCCGGACGACCTCAAGGCGTTCTGCCAGGCCGTCACCGACGTCTTCGGCCAGTGATGTGAGCGCGCGGGCCGGGCCTCGGGGCCGGCCCGGCCCATGACCTGAGCCCGACCCGCAACCGCGCCCGGCCTGCGGGCGGGCCTGACGAGATCGAAAAGCCGCTGTAACGGCTTGTTCCCTGGGCAGAAATGGTCTAGAGGTAGACCAAAAGGAGCGTCCCGCCCCCCAGGGAGACCTCAATGACCACGGAAGAGGATTCCAGGCGACTCGCCGAGCTCGGTTACAAGCAGGAGCTCGCCCGCACCTGGAGCGGTTTCTCCAACTTCGCCATCTCCTTCTCGATCATCTCCATCCTCGCCGGCTGCTTCACGACCTTCGGCCAAGCCTGGAACTACGGCGGCCCCATCGCCATCTCGTGGGGCTGGCCGATCATCTCGCTGTTCATCCTGATCATCGGTTTCTGCATGTCGGAGCTGGTGTCGGCGTACCCGACGGCGGGCGGCATCTACTGGTGGGCCGCCAAGCTGGGCAAGCCGATCCACGGCTGGTTCACCGGCTGGCTCAACCTGATCGGCCTCATCGCCGTCACCGCGTCGGTCGACTACGGCTGTGCGACCTTCCTCAACATCACCCTCAACCGGCTGACCGGCGGCGCCTGGGAGGGTACGCTGCCGCAGGCGTTCCTGCTGTTCGTGATCGTCCTGGCGCTGCACGCGCTGATCAACATCTTCAGCCACCGGCTGATCTCGCTGCTGCAGAACGTCTCGGTCTGGTGGCACGTGGTCGGCGCCGCGATCGTGGTGGCCATTCTGATCTTCGCCCCGTCCGACCACCAGTCGGCGTCCTTCGTCTTCTTCGGCACCAACGACAATTCCGGCTTCGGCGACGGCTCGGACGGGCTGCCCTTCTGGCTGTACGTGCTGCCGCTCGGCTTCCTGCTCACCCAGTACACGATCACCGGCTTCGACGCCTGCGCCCACGTGTCGGAGGAGACCCAGGGCGCGGCCACCAGCGCGGCCCGAGGACTGTGGCAGTCGATCTTCTACTCGGCGATCGGCGGCTGGATCCTGCTGCTGTCGTTCCTGTTCGCCGCCACGAACGTGGACCAGCTGAACAAGGACGGCGGGTTCGTCGGGTCCATCTTCGAGAGCGCGCTGTCGTCCCCGCTCGCCACGGCGATCTTCGCCATCTCCACGATCGGCCAGTTCTTCTGCGGCATGAGCTGCGTGACCTCGATGTCGCGCATGACGTACGCGTTCTCGCGCGACGGCGCGGTGCCCGGCTGGCGGCTGTGGTCGCGGGTGGACCGCAACCGCACCCCGGTCAACGCGATCATCGCCGGCTGCCTCGCCGCCGCCCTGATCACGCTGCCCGCGCTCTACGCCCCTCCCGGGCTGACCACGCCGGTCGCGTTCTACGCCGTCGTCTCGATCGCGGTCATCGGCCTCTACCTGGCCTTCCTCATCCCGATCTGGCTGCGGCTGCGCATGGGAGAGGCGTTCAAACCGGGGCCGTGGACGCTGGGGCGGAAGTACAAGGCGCTGTGCTGGATCGCCTGCGTCGAGATCGTCATCGTGTCGATCTACTTCATCATGCCGTTCTCACCCGCGGGCGTGCCGGGCAGCGCCGACTTCACCTGGACGTCGGTCAACTACGCGCCGATCGCGGTGGGAGTGGTGCTGATCGGGATCGCGCTGTGGTGGGCGCTGTCGGCCCGCCACTGGTTCACGGGTCCGCGCCGCACGGTCGACGACCAGGAAATGCCCGTCTCCTGAAAAAGGGGTACGGCGCGACCCCCTGGCCGCGCCGTACCTCTCAGGACCTACTTCGTGCCGGGAGCGGCCCAGGAGAGCCGGTCCGTCGGCCACGCAGGCCGCTGGGAGCGCTGCTTGAGCAGGCTCTCCTCAGGCGTGCCCACGGCGCAGCTCGTGCCGTGCGGCGGCACCTTCAGCGAGATCAGGTACTCGTCGAAGATGTCCGTCTGGCACTTGTCCTTGCCGTAGATGCGGTGACCCCAGCCCTCGTACGTGAGCAGCACCGCCTTGGACCCGAGCTGGCGGGCCGCGTTGGCCGACCAGATCCACGGGGTGGCCGGGTCGTGCAGCGAGTTCCCGAGCAGCAGCGGGGCGTCGCCGGTGTACTTGAGCGCGTGCGGCGGGTTGGTGGTCGGGTAGTTCATGCAGATCGGCAGGTCGTCGATCGGGTACGGGTGGTACCGCGTGTCCGGCGCGAGGGCGTTCGACACGCGCATGAGCGCGGCGTACTCCGTGTAGTTGCGCACCCGGAGGTTGTAGTCCTGGCAGAGGATCGTGGTCGGCAGCTCCGCCACGTCCCCCTCCACGGGCCCGCGGCCGGGCAGCGGGGGCGCCCACTCCGGCTCGGCGCCGCCGTTCAGCCAGTTGATCACCTGGCTCAGCGTCTGCCAGTCGGGGCCCTCGTTGCCCAGCGCGGCGTTGTAGATGAGCTGCAGCTCGGTCATCTTCGTGCCGGTGCTCGGGTAGACGAGCTCGCCGCGCTGCGCCTTCTCCCGCAGCGACTTCCAGATCGCGCGGACGTCCTGGCCGTGCAGCACACAACTGGTGTCCTGCTCGCACCAGCCGACGAACTGGTCGAAGGCGTCCTCGACGGCGAGCGCCTCGGTGGACAGGAAGCCCGCGACGCCGAGGCTGTGGTCCATGTTGCTGTCCAGCCCGAGTGCCCGCACGCGGCCGGGGAACAGCTCGGCGTACATCTGGCCGATCAGGGTGCCGTACGAGATGCCGTAGTAGGTGAGCTTCTCCTCACCGAGGGCGGCGCGCAGGGCGTCCAGGTCACGGGCGACGTCGGTGGAGTCGACGTGGTCGTACAGCGGTCCGGTACGGGCACGGCAGTCGGCGTGCAGCTGCTTGGTGAAGGTGTTCCAGGCGTCGAAGTCGGCCTGGCTCTTCATGACGGTGTGCGGCATCTGGTTGTAGACGGACGCCGAGCAGATCACCGGATGGCTGCGCCCGACACCCCGCGGGTCGAAGCCGACGATGTCGAAGCGGCGCTGCAGCTCCTCGGTGTAGGAACCGGGAGCGTCGTAGACGGCCTCCACGCCGGAGCCGCCCGGCCCGCCCGGGTTGATCACGAGCGAGCCGATCCTGGCGGCCGGGTCGGTGGCCTTGCGCCGCGCGACCGCGATGTCGACCTTCGCTCCGGCGGGCTTCGACCAGTCGATCGGCACGCTCAGCGTGCCGCACTCGGCCTCGGGCACCTCTTCACACGGCGCCCAGGCGATGGTGTCAGCGGTGGTGCGGGTCGTCCCGGTGTCCGCGTGCGCGGCCGAGACGGGTAAAACCGTCGCCAGCGCCAGGAAGGCGGCGGCGACCAGAGAAAATCTGCTTCGCACGATGCTCCTATCATCAGTCGATCCCCCCGTCGGGGCGTGCGACCGAAGCGGATCATCGCGCATTCACGGCCTTGGCCATGCGGAAACTAACAGATTTCCTCCGAAAGGATGACGACACCGGTCAGGCGCCGCCATCCCCGAGAACCGACCGCGGAGCGCTCGCGTCAGGACGCCTCGAAGGCCCCCGCCACGGTCGCGCGCACGTCGTCCATGGCAGTGTCGCCCAGCTCCCGCTTGAGCGAGGTCATGTCCACGTCCGGCATGCCGCACGCGACCGCCCAGTCCCACGGCGTCAGATCGCCGTCGACGTTGAGCGCGAACCCGTGGCTGGTGACGCCCCGGCTCTGCCGCATCCCGATGGACACGATCTTGCGCCCGGTCTCGGCCGTCCAGACCCCGGTCAGCAGCTCGGACCCCGGCGGCGTGTCCCGGCGCTCGGCGGGCAGTCCCAGCTTGCCCAGCGCCTCGACCAGCCGCAGCTCCACCTCGCGCACGTAGTCGACGATGCCCTCGTCCGCGCCCAGCTTGACGATCAGGTAGCCGACGAGCTGGCCGGGACCGTGATAGGTGAGCTGGCCGCCGCGCCCGGTCTCCATGACGGGGATGCCGCGGGAGGGGTCGGGCAGGTGGGCGGTCGGGGTGCGGCGCCCGATCGTGTAGACGGACGGATGGCTGAGCAGCCAGAGCGTGTCAGGACGCTCGTCCCGTTGGCGCTGCCCGACGAGGTCGGTCATGCGCTCCATCGCCTTGTCGTAGTCGACCAGCTCATCCTGGATGAGCGTCAGCGGCCTTGCCCTCATGGTTCGAGGATATGCCGGGCCTTCGACGACGACGCACGCGGGCGGGCGAGGACGCCTTCGTCCCCGCCCTCCCTCACGTTCAGGCGGCCCGGTAGCCCTTCGGCTCTTCCGGGACCAGGATCCACATGGCGACGTAGACCACCCACAGCGGTCCCGGGATGAGCGACAGCAGCAGCCAGAGGATCCGGACGAGGGTAGGGGGCAGGCCCATCTTGTCGGCCAGACCGCCGCAGACGCCGGCCAGGATCCTGTGCTCTCGTGAGCGGTACATGCTGTTCCTCCGTGTGGTGTCGAACCTACTGGGAGAACGGACGAGCGGGCCGTCAGACTCCCGTCAGGAACCCTGAGAAAACCCTGTAAGGGTCAGCCAATCATGTGCCATGCCCAGATGTCGGCTGGTCAGTCCCCGTTCCGGATCCACGTGAACAAGCAGGAAGTCGGTCAGACCCTGACGCACCCTGAGATACTCCTCGTCCTCCGCCCACACCTGGTCGTCGAACCAGACGAACGGCCGCCGCCCCGCGTACGCCGCCACGTGCGGCGTCTTGAACATCTCCCCCTGCTCACAGGGCACGTCGGGGCTCAAGGAGATGACCGGCAGGGAGGGCAGGCCGATCCGGGGAGCGATCCAGTCGTTGGCGTGGTGCTCCCAGGTGGTGGCCCAGACGAGCTCGGAGCCGGTGGTCAGGGCCAGGTCGAGCAGGCGGCGGCCGTGGCGGGGGTTGAGGTGCACGGTGTAGACGTCGCCGCCGACCGTGCACCGGTAACGCCGGAAGTCGGGGGTCGGCCCTCCCATCGGGTTGAGCACGCCGTCCACGTCGAGCAGGAGCAGCGGCTTCACCGGACGGCCCGGTGTTCCTGCGGGGTGATGCCGCGGACGCGTTTGAAGGCCGCGCTGAGCGCGAACGGGCTGCCGTACCCGACCTTCCTGGCCACGGAGCCGATCGTGGCGTCGGGCTCGCGCAGCAGGTCGGCGGCCAGGGCGAGGCGCCAGTCGGTGAGGAAGGCCATCGGCGGCTCGCCGACCAGCTCGGTGAAGCGCCTGGCCAGCGAGGCCCTGGACACGCCCACCTCGGTGGCCAGCGCGGCCACGGTCCACGGGTGGGCGGGGTTGTTGTGCAGCAGGCGCATGGCCTTGCCGACGACGGGGTCGCTCATCGCGCGGTACCAGGCGGGGGCCTCGTTCGTGGCGAAGTGGGCCCGCAGCACCGCGATGAGCAGCAGGTCGAGCAGCCGGTCGAGGACCGCCTCCTGGCCCGGCTCGTCCTTGACGATCTCCGCGCCGAGCAGCGAGATCAGCGGGCCGCCCGGCTGCACGATGAGCTGGGGCAGCGCCTCCAGCAGCCGCCGGGTGACCTCGCCCTCCATGGTGTAGGTGCCGGTCAGCAGCACGGTGGGGCCCTCCGGGTCGTTGCCCCACGTCCGTACGCCGAGGTCCATGCTCTCGTAGAGCGACTCGCCGTCGAGGGTGGTGCAGCGCTGGCCCGGGTCGATGATGATCTGCGGCTTGGTGCCGGGTTCGTCCGTCATCATGTACGGCTCCGGCCCCCGCGCGATGGCCACCTGCCCCGCCTCCAGGTGAACGGGGTCGCCGCCGTCGAACGTGATCCACGAATCGCCGCGGACCTGCGCCACCAGCGACAGCGGCGCCTCGTCCTGGATGCGCAGCCCCCAGGGCGGGGCCAGGATCGTCCGGAGCAGGAAGGCGCCGCGCGCTCTCGGGCCGTCCAGGAGCGCCGCGAGCTGGTCCATGGGGTAGACGATCGCATATGGGATTGCGCTTCTCAACCATGGAGAGTCTTATCGGTATCGGGACTTACTAGAGGCATGACGATTCTCGTTCTCGGCGGCACCGGGAAGACCGGCCGCCGCATCGCCGACCGGCTCAGCGCGCGTGGCCTGCCCGTACGGATCGGGTCGCGCTCCGCTTCCCCCGCCTTCGACTGGCAGGACCGCTCGACCTGGCGCGACGCACTCGACGGCGTGACGGCCGTCTACCTGTCCTACTATCCCGACCTGGCCTTTCCCGGTGCGTACGACGACGTCAAGGCGTTCACGGAGCTGGCCGTGAGCTCGGGCGCGCGGCGGCTGGTGCTGCTGTCCGGCCGGGGCGAGCCGGAGGCGCAGGCCAGCGAGCGGACGGTGCGGGAGTCGGGCGCGGAGTGGACGGTGCTGCGCTGCTCCTGGTTCATGCAGAACTTCAGCGAGGACTTCCTGCTCGGCTCGGTCCTCGACGGCGTCATCGCGCTGCCCGCCGCCGACGTGCCCGAGCCGTTCGTGGACGTGGAGGACATCGTGGACGTCGCGGTGGCGGCGTTCACCGAGGAGGGGCACGCGGGCAAGCTGTACGAGCTGACCGGCCCGCGGCTGCTGACGTTCGCCGACGTGGCGGCCGAGCTCTCCCGGGCCACCGGCAGGACGATCGTGTTCCTCCGGGTCACGCCCGAGGAGTACGTGACCTCGGCCGTCGAGCACGGCGTGACCCTCGACGAGGCGCACGGCCTGACCCACCTGTTCACCGACATCCTGGACGGCCGCAACGCCACCGTCACCGACGGCGTGCGGCAGGCCCTCGGCCGCCCGGCCAGGGACTTCACCGACTTCGCGCGCGCCTCCGCGCAGGTCTGGAAGCCTCAGGCTCGCTGAGCGTCAGGGTCGCACCACCGCCGCCGGGTCCCAGCCGGGCCTGGGCACGGAGTCCAGCAGCAGCCGCGTGTACGGGTGCTCCGGCTCGGCCAGCACCCGCTCCACCGGCCCCCGCTCGACCACGACCCCCCGGTGCAGCACCAGCGTCTCCTCGCACAGGTGCCGCACCACGGCCAGGTCGTGGCTGACGAACAGCAGCGCGACCCCCGACTCCCTGCGTACGCCGGCCAGCAGTTCCAGGATCTGCGCCTGGATCGACACGTCGAGCGCGGCCACCGCCTCGTCCAGCACCAGCACCGACGGCTCCACCGCCAGCGCCCTGGCGATGGCCAGGCGCTGCCGCTGGCCGCCGCTGAGCCGGTGCGGCCGCGCCCCGGCCTCCCTGGCGCCGAGCCCCACCTGTTCCAGCAGCTCGGCGGCGCGCGCCCGGGGTCCGCCGTGCAGCCTGAGCGCCGTGTGCAGGCACTCCTCGGCCGTCAGCCGGGGGTCGAGCGAGAGGTACGGGTCCTGGAAGACCATCTGGATCTCCCCGGCCCGGCGCAGCCTGGCGGCCCGGCCGCGCTCCCTCGTGCCCCGCTCCCGCCCGGCCACGGCGATCGTGCCCGAGTCGGGGGCGACCAGGCCGACGAGCATGCGGGCGATCGTGGTCTTGCCCGACCCCGACTCGCCCACCAGCCCGAGCGAGCCGCCCGCGGCCAGGTCGAACGTGACGTCGTCTGCCGCCACCGTGGCGCCGAAGGACTTGCGCAGTGCGCGTACGGACAGCATCAGGCCTCCACCAGACGGCAGGCGGCGGTGCCGCCGGAGACGGCCACGGGCCGCGGCGGCTCTTCCTCGCAGGCGGCCGTGACCTCGGGGCAGCGGGGCGCGAACGGGCAGCCCGTGAAGGCGTCGTCCAGCGAGGGCGGCCGGCCGGGGATGGGCCGGATCGGCCGCGGGTCGCCCAGCTCGGGCGTGCAGGCCAGCAGGCCGGCGGTGTAGGGGTGGCGGGGGTCGGCGAACAGCTCCTTGGCCGGCCGCGACTCCACCACCGTGCCCGCGTAAAGCACGTGGACGCGGTCGCAGAAGGCGGCGGCCAGGTGCAGGTCATGGGTGATGAACAACATGCCGAGCTCCCGTTCCGCCTGCACCCGGCGCAGCAGCGCGAGCGTCTCGGCCTGCGTGGTGACGTCGAGCGCGCTCGTCGCCTCGTCGGCCAGCAGCAGCGCCGGGTCGGCGGCCAGCGCGGCGGCGATCACCACCCGCTGGAGCATCCCGCCGGACAGCTCGTGCGGATACTGCCGCAGCCGCGCCTCGGGGTCGCGCATCCCCACCGCGTCCAGCAGTTCCAGCGCCCGCGTCCGCGCCTCGGCCTTGGGCCGGCCCAGGGTGCGGACCATGCGCTCGGTCAGGAAGTCGCCGATCCTGCGCACCGGGTTGAGCGACGAGCGCGGATCCTGGTAGACCATCGACACCTTCGAGGCGCGCAGGTCGCGCAAGGCGCCCTGGCCCATCGTCAGCACGTCCTCGCCCTCGACCGCGACCCGCCCCGAGACGTGGGCGCCGGCGGGGAGCAGGCGCAGCACCGAGCGGGCGATCGTGGACTTGCCCGAGCCGGACTCGCCGACCAGTCCCACGATCTCGCCTTTGCCGACCGACAGCGACACCTCGCGCAGGATCGGCCGCCGCCCGCCCGCCTCGATCGTCAGCCCTTCCACGGACAGCAGCATCACGTCCCCCTCACGCCCATGCGGTCGGCCAGGCGCACGCCGATCACGTTGAACGACACGACCACCAGGGCGATGGCCGCGCCCGGCACCAGCACCGGCAGGAACGCCCCCTGCACGATGGCCGGCTGCCCCTCCTTGACCATGAGCCCCCAGTCGGAGGACGGCGGCTGCGCGCCGAACCCGAGGAAGCTCAGCGTGGCCAGGCTCATGAGCCCCTCGCCGAACAGCACGACCAGGTAGCCGACGAGCGAGCGGGCCATGTTGGGCACCAGGTGCCGCACGCAGATGGCGAACCCGCCCATGCCCTGCACCCGGTAGGCGTCGATGTACGGTTTGCCGCACTCGCCCAGCGCCACGCTGCGGGTGTACTTGGCGATCGTCGGCGTGTACGCCAGCCCCAGCGCCACCACGGCCGTGGTCATCCCGTTGCCGAACACGGCCACGATCAGCACCACGAACAGCAGCCCTGGGAAGGCGTACATGACGTCGGTCAGCCGGGACACGACGGCGTCCACCCAGCCCCGGTGCCAGGCGGCCAGCGTGCCGAGCGCGACGCCCAGCGCCGAGGCGATGGCCAGCAGGATCAGCGGGCCGATCAGCGAGGTACGGGCGCCGTAGAGAACCCTGGTGAGCAGGTCGCGGCCGGACTGGTCGGCGCCGAGCGGGTGGCCCGGCGACATGGGCGCGAGCGTGGCGGCGAAGTCGACCGCCTCAGGCGCGTAGGGGGCGACCAGCGGCGCCAGCACCGCCGCCGCGACGACGAGGCCGAGGAACGCCGTGGCCAGCAACTGGCCGAGCGGCCGGGCGGGCTTCGGGGAGAGTGTGGCGACCAGTGTGGTCATGCCCGGCTCCTCACTCTGGGGTCGATCAGGGGATGCAGCAGCTCGACCGCGGTGGTCACGGCGATGTACGCGGCCACCATGAGCAGCAGCACCGCCTGCGTGACGGGGAAGTCGTGCGTGTTGATCGCGTTCACCAGCAGCGAGCCGATCCCGTTGAGCCCGAAGGCGGTCTCCACCGTCACCGTCCCGGCCAGCATCCCGGCCGTGACCAGCCCGCACATCGTCACGATCGGCCCCAGCGCGCCGCGGAAGACGTGCCGCACGACGATCAGCCGCTCGGACAGCCCGCCGGCGCGGGCCACGCTCACGTGGTCGAGCTCGCGCTGCTCGATCATGGACTGCCTGGTCACCCGGCTGATGATGGCCAGCGCGCCGAGCGCGAGCGTGACAGCCGGCAGCGTCAGGTGCCACAGCGAGCCGCCGCCCATGACGGGGAACCAGCCGAGTTGCACGCCGAACAGCGAGATCAGCACCGTCGCGGTGACGAACGCCGGCACGGAGGTGGCGAACGTCGTGCCCGCCACCACCGCCGAGTCGGTCCGCCCGCCGCGCACCGCGGCCAGCACCCCCAGCGCGATCCCGAACACCACGAACAGCACCGAGGCGTAGGCGACCAGCCCGAGCGTGCTCGGCAGCCGGGCCGCCATCAGGTCGGACACCTGGTCGTGGTACTGCGTGGAGCGCCCGAGGTCGCCGGTCACCGCGTCGCCGAGCCAGCGGCCGTACTGCACCAGGAACGGATCGTCCAGGTGGTACTGGGCCCGGATCGCGGCCAGGTATTCGGGCGTCAGGTTCTCCTTGCCGCCCGCCAGGAACGTGACCGGGTCGCCGGGCGCCGCGTACGACGCCGCGAAGATCACGAACGAGGTGGCGAGCAGCGTGGCGGCCAGCCCGGCCAGCTTGCGGACCACCGGCTCAGCCCTTGGCCCCGAGATCGGCCGCCCACGGGTAGCCCATGTGCACCTGCGAGGCGGGCGGGCCCGTCACCTTGGCCCCGAGCACGACCGCGTTGGGCACCTCGACCAGCGAGATCCACACCATGTCGGCGGTGAACATGCGCTGCAGCTCGATGACGTGCTTGGCGCGGGCCGCGGCGTCGGTGGTCTCCAGCGCCTCGGCCACCAGCTTGTCGTAGGCGGGCGAGCTGTACTTCACCCAGTTGTTGGCCGAGCCGGTCAGGCCGTTGTCGTAGAAGCCGATGGGGTCGGACTTGGTGATGTACCAGTCATCGGGAACCAGGTCGACCTGAGCACGCAGCGACTTGTCGGTGTAGAAGCTGCCGAACTCGGACGAGGGCACGGTCTTGATCTGCGCGGTCAGGCCGATCTTCGTGGCCGCGTCGACGACGGCGTTGGCGATGACCGTCCGCGACTGCTCGCCGTCGGTCGCCACCACGATCGGCTCCTTCGGCGAGCCCGCCTCCGCCACCAGCTTCTTGGCCTGCTCTACCTGGGGCGTGTCGGGAGCGCCTGTCAGCTCGTCGAAGGCCGTCTGGAACGCCTCCTTCTCGTACGACCACGCCCCGGCCCCCACCGGCACCTTCCACGGCCTGGCCAGCCCCGCGAACCCGGACTTGGCGATGCCGGCCCGGTCCACGGCCAGCGACAGCGCCCGCCGGATCTTCGGGTCCTTCATCACGCCGCGGTCGGTCGGCAGCAGCACGAACACCCGGGTGGTCGTGCCGTAGGCCACGCTGACCGCCTGGTTGCTCTGCAGCGCCACCGCCGGTCCCGTGTCGGACAGGTAGGCGCCCTGCGCCGCTCCCGTCACGAGACTGTTGACCAGCGCCGTGTCCTGGGCCCATTGGAAGACGACGGTCCTGGTGAGCGGCTTGACGTCCTTGTTCCAGTACGCGTCGTAACGCTCGATGGTCATGTGCGAGCCGGACTTCCACTCCTTGAGCCGGTACGGCCCGCCGCAGGCGTCCTCCTTGCCCGGCGAGCCGAAGTCCTCGCCCTGCGCCTGCACCACCTTCCGGTTGAGCACGATGCCGGCCCCACCGGCGATGGCCTGCTCGAACAGCGCGTTGGGCCGCTTGAACGCGATCGTGACCTCGTGCTCGCCGCTCTTGGCGATGGACTCGACGTCCTCGAACTCGTCGGATTCGTCCATGCCCTCGCCGGCGTGCCGCTTCAGGCTCCACACGACGTCGTCGGCCGTGACCGGCGAGCCGTCGTGGAAGGTGGCGTCCTCGCGCAGCGTGAGCACCATCGTCTCGGGGTCGGGGCGCTCGGTCCGCTCGGCCAGCCAGGGTTTGACGGTCATGTCGGGCTGGGTCTGCATGAGGCGCTCGCAGACGTTCGCCATGACCGTGCGGTTGGGGGTGCCGCCGTCGGAGTCGAGGTCGAGCGTGCCCGGCTCCTCGTCGAGCAGCCAGACGGCGCGGTCGAGCGGCCCCGCCGCCCTGGCGGTGCGATCGACGAGGGTGAGCTTGGCGGGATCGGGCGCCTTGGTGGTCGCGGCGGGCCCGCCGCACGCGGCGACCAGGCCGGCCAGCCCGGCGAGGGCGAGCAGCTTCTTCACGGGGTCACTTCTCCATGCGGTCCGTCGTAGAGGTTCCAGGGCACGCGCTCGTACTCGTGGTCGCAGGGCGTGCCGGCCGCGATCAAGTAGTCGCCCGTGGTCAGGTCGACGCAGCTCGACAGCAGGGTCGCCCACCGCTTCACGGCGGGCTGGGTGAGGTCGGGGTGGGTGCAGAGGGACTCGGGGTAGCCCAGGTGGTCGGACATGGCGAACCTGATCCGCTTGCGCACCTCGTCGGTGCCGGACGCCTCGCGCACCGTACGCAGCCCGCCCTCGGCCCGCGGCACGCGGAACAGCGAGTCGGCCGAGCCGGGCCGGTAGGTGGCGGCGAGCTGCGGCGGCACGAACGCCTGGTAGTGGTTGCCGTGCACGAGCAGCCCGTCCGTGGGATACATCCAGCCCACGGCGCCGGGCGTGGTCTCCAGGTCGATCGCGAACCCGTCGCGGTGCGTGACCAGCGCGTTGCTGGCGATGTGGGCCCGCGACTTGGTCAGCGCCTCCAGCGCGGTGTTGAGGTTGTCGCTGTCCAGCACCCTGCGCCTGATCAGGGTCTGCGGCACGCCCACGGTGTCGTCGAAGCGCCCGCCGAGCCCGTTGGCGTTGAGCGCGATGCCCGCCGAGTTGGCCCCCTGCCGCCCGACCTGCCCCGCCTCCACGTGCATGATGACCGTCGGCCGTCCCGGCTGGACGACCCTGAGCACCATCAGCGTGTCGGACACGCCGTCGCGCCAGTCCCAGTTCTGGCCGGCGTAGACGTGACCGTCGCCGGACACCTCCCCCAGCATCGCGAACGACGTGCAGCCGTCGGGCTCCATGGAGCTGAAGGTGGTGTCGTAGATGATCTCGCCGCGGGCGTTGAGCGCGAGCACGTCGAGGAAGCCGACCCCGGCCCCCTCGGCGATGCCCTCCATCTCCTCGACCAGCTCCGGCGCGAACGCCCTGCTGGGCTCGATCCAGTGCGCCGCCCGCTCCACGACCTGCTCCCATGACAGGCCGCTGGAGTGCGCGAACGCCTCCGCGTAGTAGGTCAGCGCGCGTTCGATCCGCTCGCGCGCCTGCTCGCCGTACTGCCGCCCGCGTTCGCGAGGAGCGCCGGAGATCTCGACGAGAGGCAGGGATGTGAGGCTCAATGGTGCTCCTTGGACCGACCCGGTGCCTGTAATGTCCATTTCAGGAAGCGGCGAGTCTGTAGCGGTCGTTTCCAAGACAGGGTAATGAGCGCTACACAGGAGTCAAGAACCGTAATGGAAAATACACACAGCCCGATCGAACAGCTCAGGGCCCAGGTACGGCAGCTCTGGGAGGAGCTGTCGCCGGCCGAGCGGGCGGTGTGCCACTACCTGATCTCCGCCTCG
The DNA here is from genome assembly GCF_035917475.1 of Nonomuraea fuscirosea. Taxonomy (NCBI): domain Bacteria; kingdom Bacillati; phylum Actinomycetota; class Actinomycetes; order Streptosporangiales; family Streptosporangiaceae; genus Nonomuraea; species Nonomuraea fuscirosea. The sequence continues at coordinate 9,567,808 of NZ_CP109074.1, forward strand.
CCCGAGCAGATCCTCTTCGCCAGCGCGCAGGAGCTCGGCACCGCCACGGGCACCAGCAACGCCACGGTGGTGCGGACGATGCAGCGGCTCGGCTTCGGCGGCCTGCCGGGGCTCAAGCGGGCGCTGGCGGCCGAGTTCACCTCGGCGGTGGCCCCCGACGTCCGCCTGCGGCAGCGCGTCAGCCACGTCGGCCAGGACCTGACCGGCATCTGGGAGCGGGTCTTCGACGAGGCCCGCGAGCGGGTCGAACACTGCAGGGGGCTGCTGGACGCGGAGGCGTTCAAGAAGGCGGTCGAGCTGCTGGTCGACGCGCCCGGCGTATTCGTCTACGGCGCGGGCGCCTCCGAGCCGGCCGGCCACCACCTGGCGCTCAAGCTCAACCGGCGCGGCCACCGCGCCCGCGCCGTCTCGACCACCGGCTTCGCCCTGGCGGACGACCTGATCCAGCTCGCGCACGGCGAGGTGCTGGTGATCTTCCAGCCGGCCCGCAAGCTCAAGGAGCTCACCGTGCTGATCGACCGGGCGCACGCCGTGGGAGCGAACATCGTGTTGATTTCCGATGAACTCGGCGGTTCGTTCGCCGACCGCGTGGACGCCGTGCTGGCCGCCCCGCACACGCCCACCGGCATCACGGCCGAACCCCTGACCGGCATCATCGTGGCCGACGCGCTGCTGCTGGCGCTCGACTCGCTCGACGAGTCCCGCTCGGTCGAGAACTCCCACCAGCTCAACGCGCTACGACGGCAACTCCTGGACGCCCGATCGGACCCCCGATTCCGCTAACCTCACCCTCGTCACTCCCGCGTGTGCTGGAAAGGTGTCGTCGTGATCGGCTGGCTAGAAGCGGTGATCTTGGGGTTGGTCCAAGGGCTCACGGAGTTCCTGCCGATCTCCTCCAGCGCCCACATCCGGGTGGTCTCCGCGTTCGCCGGCTGGAAGGACCCGGGGGCCGCCTTCACGGCGGTGATCCAGCTCGGCACCGAGGCGGCCGTGCTGATCTACTTCCGCAAGGAGATCTGGGAGATCATCTCCACCTGGACGCGCTCGCTGTTCGACAAGAGCCTGCGCGGCCACTGGGCGGCCCGCATGGGCTGGTACGTCATCGTCGGCACGCTGCCCATCGGCATCCTCGGCCTCACGCTGAAGGACCAGATCGAGACCAGCTTCCGCGACCTGCGCCTGGTCGGCACCACACTGATCGTCTTCGCCTGCATCCTGTGGTACGCCGACCACACCGCCCGCAACAAGCTCACGCTGGAGAAGCACCTCAGCTTCACCCACGCCGTCCTCTACGGCTTCGCCCAGTCTCTGGCCCTGATCCCCGGCGTGTCCCGCTCGGGCGGCACGGTGACCGCCGGCCTGCTGCTCGACTACCGCCGCGAGGACGCGGCCAAATACTCGTTCCTGCTGGCCATCCCCGCCGTGCTGGCCTCGGGATTGTTCGAGCTGAAGGACATCGGCGAGGGCCCGGCCCCCGACTGGGGGCCGACGATCCTCGCCACCGTCATCTCCTTCGTCGTCGGCTATCTGGCGGTGGCCTGGTTCCTGCGTTACATCAGCACCCACCGCTTCACCCTCTTCGTGATCTACCGGATCCTCCTCGGCGTCTTCGTCATCTTCGCGGTCAGCGTCGGCTGGATTCCGGCTCAGGGCTGACCCGCGCCGCCGGATAGCAGGCCGCCCACGCCTCGTCGCCCATGCGCAGGATCTTCCAGCCGATCCAGCCGAGCGCGGCCACGGGGGCGGCCCAGAACGGCACGGTGGCGGGACCGTAGGAGACCGCGAACGATCCGAGATAGCCGGCCGTCACCACCGCCGGCGCCCACCACCCCACGAACCCGGCCCGCCACACGGCCGCGGTCAGCACCGGCAGGCCGAGGAAGCCGAAGAACATCCACGGGAGCTGGAACCCGAACACCACGCCGGGCAGCCCCAGCATCTCGTCCAGGATCCGCTGCGCCTCCTCCGGCGGATGATGCCGCCCCAGCCACCACTCGACGGGGTCGCTGAGCAACAGCCCGGACAGCTGCAGATAGCCGAGCATCGTGAGCGCGCCCGCGACGTGGCCGAGCCTGGTCGCCCTGCGCCTGGTCAGGTGCACGAGGCCGAGCACGGCCACGGCCATGAGCATCCAGCTCCAGTGGTAGAGCACGGACTGGATCTGGGCGAGCACGGGATTCGCGCCGAAGCTGACCGCCTCGCGGTCGTCGCCCCAGGTGCCGGGATCGACGACGACGGCGAGAGCCTGGAGCAGCGGGGCCACGATGAGCAGGACTCCTGCCGTGACGCGGCGGAAGGTCACCTGGTCTCTGAACATGCCGCCGACGGTAGGCGCGCCGGACCCCGCCCGTCGTCCGCCTGCCGGGCTACCGCCCGTCCCCTTCGCGAGGGATCCGCACCGCCATAGGAATTTCCTATGGCGGCCGCTGGGATTTCGTCTTTGCTTCCCGTTCTTTTCGTTGCGTACGGTGAATCTGCGCGGCGCGGTAGAACCCCCGCGAGTAATTCAGCGGTTTATCGAAGGGAATGGCGACATGACACTCGAGAACGGGACGCGACAACTCAGCGGAAAGCGTGCCCTTGTCACAGGCGGCTCACGCGGCATCGGGGCGGCCGTGGTGCGGCGGCTCCTCGACGCGGGCGCCGAGGTGCTGGCCACCGCGAGGTCGACCGCGTACCCGGCGCCTGAGGGCGCCGCCTTCGTCACGGCGGACATCAGGACCGAGGCCGGGACGCGGGCGCTCGCCACGGCCGCGCGGGAGACGCTCGGCGGCGTGGACATCGTGGTCCACAACGCGGGCGGCGCCCGGGCGAACGAGGGCGCCAGCGCCGTGACGATCTCCGACGACGAGTGGCAGGACGCGCTGAACCTCAACCTCCTGGCGGCGGTACGGCTGAACTCCCTGCTCGTGCCGGGGATGCGGGAGCAGGGGTCGGGAGCGATCGTGCACATCTCCACAGCCGCGCTGCTCCCGCCGGTGCCGGCGTTCGCGCACTACCAGGCGGCGAAGGCGGGGCTGGAGAGCTACAGCCGGGCCCTGGCCGCTGAACTGGCCCCGTCCGGGGTCCGGGTCAACGCTCTGGGCCCCGGCAGAACCGCGACCCCCGGCGGCGAGGAGACGCGCAGGCGATGGGCGAGCGACGACACCGAGTCGGGCGCGACCGCCACGCCCCCGCTCGGGCGCGAGGGCCGGCCGGACGACATCGCCGCCGCGGTGCTCTTCCTCGCGTCGGACGAGGCGGGCTGGATCACCGGGACCTATTTCTCCGTGGACGGCGGAGAATACCCCAGGAATTGACGGCGGCCGCATTCCGGCGGCACGAACGCGGTGGCGCGACGACATTCGCACGCGCCGCTCTCATCGAGAACGAAGGAATTCCAGCATGGGTGAATACAGTGGCAAGAATGTCGTGGTCACCGGCGGCAGCAGCGGCATCGGGCTCGCCATCGCGCAATCGCTGGCCGACGGCGGGGCCCGGGTGGCGATCACCGGCCGGTCCCAGGCCGCGCTCGACGCCGCGCGGGAGCGCATCGGCGCGAACGCGATCGCCGTCCGCGGCGACGTGTCCTCGCTCTCCGACCTGGACACGCTGGCGGACCGGGTGAAGGCCGAGTTCGGCACGATCGAGGCGCTGTTCGTCAACGCGGGTGTCACCGCTCTCACGCCGTTCGAGTCGACGACCGAGCAGGCGTACGACGAGCTGTTCGCGATCAACGTCAAGGGCGCCTTCTTCACCGTGCAGAAGCTCGCCCCGCTGCTGAGCAGGGGCGCCGGCGTCGTCCTGACCACCTCGGTGGCCGGCGTCGTCGGCATCAAGGACAGCAGCGTCTACGCGGCCGGCAAGGCGGCGCTGCGCTCCATGGCCCGCAGCTTCTCCCGTGAGCTGCTGCCGCGCGAGATCCGGGTCAACGCGATCAGCCCCGGTCCCGTGGACACGGGGGTGCTGGAGCGCTCGATGTCCAAGGAGGCCGCGGCGGAGTTCATCGCGGAGCGGGTCGCGGACAATCCCATGAAGCGGCTGGGCGCCCTCGACGAGATCGCCGCCGCGGCCGCGTTCCTCGCTTTCGACGCGACGTACACGGCGGGGGTCGAACTCGCCGTGGACGGCGGCGTCACCCAGCTCTGAGCGGCCCCGCGCCGTTCACCGCGGCGCCTTTGCCGTGCGGCTCATCGGCGCCTGACCGGAAGGAGGCGGAGCTGTTCCAGGTCTCCTGGCGCAGGAGCTCCAGCAGGGCCGTCGCCGCCGGGCCCGAGTCGGGCTGGACCACGGCGATGACGGGCTGGGACACGGCGGGGAACACCGGACGCGCGAGGTGCTCGTAGCCGCTGGGCACCGCGGAGGCGGGGACGAGCGTCACGCCCAGGCCGTGGGCGGCCCAGCGCACCGCCGTCGCCGTCTGGGACACGCGGGCGACCGTGGCCGGCCTCAGCCCGTTGTCGCTCGCCACCTCCTCCAGCACGCCGTCGAGCGCGCTCTCGCGGTCGAACCTGACCCACGGCTCCCCCTCCAGCGCACGCAGGTCCACCCGGTCCGCGGCGAGCTGACGGTGCCCGGCGCCCAGCACCACGACGAACTCCTCGTCGCCGAGGCGGTGGGCGTCGGCGGGGCCCCGCCGGCACTGCGCCATCAGGGCGAGATCCGTCAGCCGCCTGCGGCACAGCTGCTCCATCTCGGCGGAGCTCGACTCCTCGAAGACGGTGACCTCCAGCCGCGGGAAGCGGCGCCGCAGCGCGCCCAGCGCGCCCGGCAGCTGCCGGGTGCCGAAGCCCAGTTGCGCCGCGACGACGAGCTCGCCCACCAGGTCGTCCGCACCGGCCCGCGCCGTCTCCCTGGCCCGCCGCGCCGCGTTCACCGCGACCTCCGCCTCCTGGAGGAACGCCCGGCCGACCGCGGTGGGCACCAGCCCGGCCGGCGTCCGGTCGAACAACGTCACGCCGAGGTCGCGCTCCAGGTTGCGGATCTGCTGGGACATCGACGGCTGGGCGACGCTCAGCGATTCCGCCGCCGCCGTCACCGAGCCCTCAGCGGCGACCGCCAGGGCGTACTCGAACTGACGCAGGCTCATCGGCTCCGCCCTCTCCTGGGGCGGAAACGCGGTCCACCCCGTCGTCATCGTTCCTGGAAGCGCACACCTCAGCCGGATCCGGCGACCCGGGTCCTTCGTTCCCGGCCACCCTCGCCTCAACGCGCTACCCCCGTGAACCCTTCCTCGGCGGCGGCGCCGACCTGCTAGGAAACCCGGCGCGGGTAGCGGCTGCACAGGGCGAAGACGACGGCGAAGAGGGTCCACGCCAGGACGTACGCCACCGGATGCGCCCAGACCTCACCGATCACGTCGCTGAGTGCCGCGCGGCCCTCGAAATAAATCAGCAGGCCCAGCAGTGCCCCCGGGATCGCGCCCCACCACCGCCGCCACCACACGTCGTACGCGACCACCTCGAACGCCACCAGCGCGACCGGGCCGAACAGCAGGAAGTTGAGGCGGGGCGGCTGGGAGAGGAAGGCCGCCAGCACCATGACCGCCACCGCCGACCCCGCCGTCAGCAGGACGAGGGCAGCCAGCGGCGCGGGTTCGTCACGCGGGTCGTCCTCCGGTTGCGGCGCGGGGGCCTGCTCGTCCTGGCGAGGAACCGGCTCGTCTCGGGGGTGCGGCGTGGGGGCCTGATCGTCCTGGCCGGGCACGGGCTCGTCGCTCGGGTCACGGTCGTCTGACACATCCGACATTATGGCCAACAGCCTTCCCCGGCGGGGAAAGCCGACGAGCCCGGCACCGGCACTAGCCGACCGGTTCGGTCACCTGAGGGACGAGCTTCGGTGCGCGGTAGGTGGCCAGGGTGAACAGCAGGGCCGCCAGGCCCAGGCCGGCCGACAGAGTGATCACGCCCACTCGTCCGTACGCATCCAGCGCCACCCCACCGGCCAGCCCCGCCACGAACAGGCCGAAGTACTGGGCCGACGACAGCAGGCCCAGGCCGATCGAGACGTTCCCTGGCATCGCGGTGACGGTCCTGAACTGCTGGGCGGGGGCGATCATCCAGCCGACCGCGCCCCACAGGAAGCCCCAGAGCAGCGCGAGGGGCAGGGCGAGGTTCGCGACGGGGATGAGGGCGACGAACACGAAGGCGGCCGACATCCCGATCAGGATCATCCGGCGCGGCCCGTACGCGTCGGACAACCGCCCGCCGAGCAGGTTGCCCACGATCCCGCCCAGCCCCCAGGCCCACAGCAGCGCGGGCAGCGGCAGGTCGAACAGCGAGCCGATGTAGGTGTAGGCGCTGAACCCCGACGCGAAGACCAGCAGCTGCGTGGCCATCACCGCCATCACCCGCCGGTCGCGCAGCGGCTCGAACCGCTCCCGCAGCCGCCCGGACGCCGGGATCCGCACGTCGGGCACCAGCGCGGCCACCCCGACGAGCCCGAGCAGGCCCAGCCCGGACACCATCCACAACGTCGCCCGCCAGCTCGCCGTCTCACCCAGCCAGGTGCCGAGCGGCACCCCGATGGCCGACGACACGCTCAGCCCGCCCATCACCAGCGCCAGCGCGCGCCCGCGCCGGTCGGGGGTGGTCAGCGCGTTCGCCACGGCCGACGAGGTCGGCGTGAACATGGCCGCCCCCGCCGCGGCGATCACCCGGGTGAGGATCACCAGCGGGTACGTCGGCGCCAGCGCGCTCAGCACGTTGCCGGCCACGAACACCCCCATGGCCAGCATCAGCAGCGTCCTGCGCGGCAGGTGGATCGTCAGAGCCGCGAGCAGGGGCGACAGCACCGCGTACGCCAGCGCGAACACCGTCATGAGCTGACCCGCGGCCGACCGGGAGACCCCCAGGTCGGTCGAGATCGGGCCCAGCAGCCCGGCGGTGACGAACATGCCCGTACCGATCGCGAAATTTCCGGCGGCCATCGGATAGAGCCGTGAACTCACGGAAGCCTCCTCCAGCAAAAGTTTGATGCCCATCAAACTGACTTATAGTTGGATCGTTGTCAAACAATGAGACGAAGGTAGGCTTCCGTCATGCGCCTGCTACCGCACCCCGCGACGGAGGACATCGAGCTCACAGAGGTTCTGCGGGCGCTGTCCGACCCCGTCCGCCTGGAGATCACCATCCGCCTCGCCATCGCCGGGGAGATGAACTGCACCACCGCGGCCGACCACCTCGGGGTGCACAAGTCGACCGCCTCGCACCACTACCGGGCGTTGCGGGAGGCCGGCGTGGTCGAGACGAAGCAGGAGGGGCGGCTGAAGTACATGAGCCTGCGCCGCGCCGACCTCGACGCCCGCTTCCCCGGCCTGCTCGACGCGGTCCTGCACGCGGCGAACCGCCCCTCAAGACGCCCAGTCTCAGCGCACCAGGCTGATGCCCGTGCCTGACGGCGCCCTGCCCATCCACCACGTGCTGCCCGAGCTGCTGGCCGCGCTCGACGGGCACGGCAGCGCGGTGCTGACCGCGCCGCCCGGCACCGGCAAGACCACCGTGGTGCCCCTGGCGCTGGCCGGGGCGGGCATGCGGGTGGTGGTGGCCGAGCCGCGGCGGCTGGCCGTACGCGCGGCGGCCCGGCGCATGGGCGTGAGCTACACGATCAGGGGCGAGCGGCACGTGGGCGCCAACCCCATGGTCGAGGTCGTCACGACCGGCGTGCTGCTGCAGCGGCTCCAGCGGGACCAGGAGCTGGCCGGGGTCGACGCGGTCATGCTGGACGAATGCCACGAACGCCACCTCGACGCGGACACGGCGCTGGCGTTCCTGCTCGACGTACGCGAGACGCTCCGCCCCGACCTGCGCCTCCTGGCCACCTCCGCCACCGCCGACGCCGCCCCGTGGGCCGGACTGCTCGGCGGCCCGATCGTCGCCGCCACCGGGAACACCCACCCCGTGGAGACGGTCTGGGCCCCGCCGCCGCGCCCGGTCGCGCCGCCGCACGGCCTGCGCGTCGATCCCGCGCTGCTGTCGCACGTGGCCTCGGTGGTCCGCGGGGCACTGGCCGAACGGGACGGCGACGTGCTGTGCTTCCTGCCCGGCGTGGGCGAGATCGCCAAGGTGGCCGGCATGCTGGCCGGCGACGTCGAGCAGCTGCTCCAGGTGCACGGCCAGGCTCCAGCTCACGTTCAGGACGCCGTGCTGTCGCCGGGGGCGGGGCGCAGGGTGGTGCTGGCCACGTCCGTCGCCGAGTCGAGCCTGACCGTTCCCGGCGTGCGGGTGGTGGTGGACTGCGGGCTGGCCCGCGAGCCACGGACCGACCACGCGCGCGGCCTGGGCTCCCTCACCACGGTCCGGGTTTCCAGAGCCGCCGCCGCCCAGCGGGCCGGACGGGCGGGCCGTGAGGCGCCCGGCGCCGTCTACCGCTGCTGGACGGCGGCCGAGCACGAGCGCCTGGCCGAGCACGCCCGGCCGGAGATCGCGCTCGCCGACCTGACCGGCTTCGCCCTCCAGGCGGCCTGCTGGGGCAGCCGGGACGCGCACGGCCTCGCCCTGCTCGACCCGCCGCCCGCCGCCGCCATGTCCGCCGCCACCGCGACGCTGCGGCTGCTCGGCGCCCTGGACGACGCCTCCCGCGTCACCGCCCGTGGCCGCCGGATGGCGCTGGCCGGAGTGCATCCCCGGCTGGCCAGGGCCCTGCTCGACCTCGGTCCCCGGGCCGCGGAGGTGGTGGCGCTGCTGTCGGAGCAGCTGCCCAGGGACGCCTCCGACGACCTGGTGGAGGTCTGGCGCACGGCCCGCCGCGGCGGCACCGGCTTCGCGGCCCGCTGGCGCCAGGAATCCACCCGTCTCCGCCGCACCGCCTCCACCACCGGTGCGGCGGCTCGCGGGCGGGAGTTGTCCGAGGACGCGCTGGCCGGGATGGCGGTGGCGCTGGCGTTTCCCGAGCGGGTGGCGCGCAGGCGCGGTGGCGGGTTCCTCATGGCCTCGGGCACCCAGGCGCAGCCGGCCGAGGGCTCCAGGCTCGCGAGCGCGCAGTGGCTGGCCGTCGCGGTCGCCGACCGTCCGACCGGCTCGGCCTCGGCCCGCGTCAGGCAGGCGGTGGTGATCGACGAGGCGACGGCCAGGATGGCGGCCGGCACCACGGTCGAGGACGAGGTCGAGTGGAAGGTGCCGCCGGGCGGGCGCCGCGGCGACGTGTCCGCCCGCAGGGTCGAGCGCCTGGGCGCGATCGAGCTGTCCGCCAGCCCGCTCAAGGACGCCGACGTCCGCGAGGCCATCCGGTACGGCCTGCGTACGGAAGACCTGCTGACCTGGACGAAACCGGCCAAGGAGCTGCGCGACCGGCTGGCGTTCTGCCACCGGGCGATCGGCCCGCCCTGGCCGTCCATGGACGCGCTCGTCGACCTGGCCGACCAGTGGCTGGAGCCCGAGCTGTCCAGGGCCCGCCGCCGCGCCGACGTGGAGCGCATCGACGTCGCCTCGGCGCTGCGCCGCCTGATCCCGTGGAGCGAACGGCTGGACGCGGTCGCCCCGGAACGCCTGGAGGTCCCCACCGGCTCGCGCATTCGCGTCGAGTACTCGGGTGAGCAGCCGGTGCTGGCGGTGAAGCTGCAGGAGCTGTTCGGCTGGCAGGAGACGCCGCTGATCGCGGGCGTTCCGGTCCTGGTCCACCTGCTGTCGCCCGCGGGCCGGCCGCTGGCGGTCACGGCGGACCTGGCCTCGTTCTGGCGCGACGGCTACCGCTACGTACGCGCGGAGATGCGCGGCCGCTACCCCAAGCACCCCTGGCCGGAGGACCCGCTCACCGCGCCGCCCACCCGCCGGACGAAAGGACGGACATGACCGGCTGGCAGGCCGTGGCGGCCCGCGACAACGCCTCGTGGTGCGACCTGATGTGCCGCGCCCACGGCAGGCCGGGCACGTTCACCGAGCGCGCCTGGACCAACCCGGCCAGGACTCCGCCCTTCTACCCCGACGCCGTCACGCTCTCCCCTGACGCCACGGCGGCCGACGTGCTCGGCCGCATCGACGCGGGTCCCGGCGCGTCGGTCAAGGACAGCTTCGCCACGCTCGCCCTTCCCGGCTTCGAGGTGCTGTTCGAGGCGTGCTGGATCCACCGCGACGCTCCCGGCCGCACGCCCACCGCCTGGACGGTGGTCGAGGACGCGGACACCCTGCGCGACTGGGAGCGGGCCTTCGGCGAGCCCGGCCTGTTCCCGCCCGCGCTGCTCAAAGAGGCGACGATCGTGTCCGGCCGGACGAACGACGAGATCACCACCGGCGCGATCCTCACCACCGGCGGCCCCGCCGTCGGCGTCTCCAACGTCTTCGGCCCCGACGAGGACGCGGCCTGGGAAGGCGTCCTGGCCATGGCAGCCGAGCTCTTCCCCGGCCGCCCCCTGGTCGGCTACGAGATCGACCCGGCCACCGCCCTCCGCCACGGCTTCACCGCGACCGGCGCCCTGCGCGTGTGGATCAGGCCCTGAGGCCGTACGTCAGTTGACAAGATCGTCCAGCGTCGGGTTCTCGATCATCGGATGCCGCTCCCCACCCACCCCCATGTCCTTGAACCCGCTGGACGTCGCCACACACACCACGGGCCCGTCGAACTCGCGCCGCAGCCTCCGATACCCGGCCAGCCCCGCCGCGCCCGACAGCTCCTGCCACAGCCCCTGCCCGGCCAGGTCGCGCTGCGCCCGCCGCAGCTCGTCGTCGGTGACCAGCACGGCCTCGCCGCCGCTGTCGCGCACGGCCAGCACGCCCCGGTGCCCGCCGACGGTGCCGGCGACGCTGTACGCCTCGGTGGGGCCCAGCTCGACGATCGCGGCGGGCGTGCCAGTGGCCAGGGCCCTGGCGTGCGGCCCACCGGCGGCCGACTCGCAGGAGAACATCCGCGGCGTCCGCTCCGCCAGCCCGAGCAGCCGCAGCTCGGTGAAGCCCTTCCACACCCCGTAGAGCAGCTCGGCGTAGCCGGTGGGCACGAGGACGGCCGCCGGCACCGTCCGGCCGAGCTGCAGGAACAGCTCGTACGCGATCGTCTTGTAGCCTTCGGGCCCGAACGGGTGCCCGGTGTGGGTGACGGTCTGGTTGCTGACCGGGTGGTAGCCGAGCCGGTCGACGACCTCGCGCAGCAGCGGCCAGCGCGCCGCGACCGGCACGGACACGACCTTCGCCCCGTACGCGCGCGCGAACGTCTGCACGGCCGGCGGCGAGTCGGCCGAGGAGAGCACGATGGCGGGCAGCCCGGCCCTGGCCGCGTAGGCGGCGGCGGAGGCGCCGTGGTTGCCCGAGGAGGCCACGACCACGCCGGGCGCGCCGGCGGCCACGGCGGCGCTGACCGCGACCCGGTTGAGCCGGTCCTTGTGCGACCACGTCGGATTGCGCGATTCGTCCTTGATGTGCACGTCCCCGAACTCCACCAGCGGCGTCCCGCCCTCCCCCAGCGTGGGCACCGCCAGGGGCGGCAGCAGCGGGGACCACCGCGCGAGGTCGGGGCCCGGCTCCTGGTCGAACAGGGCGCGGTCCGCCTTCGCGTAGTCGTACACGACGTCGAGCGGATAGGCGATCTCGTCGGTGCTGGTCCTGGGGCAGCCCCGCGTCAGCGGCGGGAACAGGGGATATTCGGCCGAGGGGTCGCCCAGCGAACGCTGGCGCAGGGCGAGCGAAGATCCGTTCACGTGGATCGACCCTATCGAGCCTCGCCACGATGCGGGAAAACCTGCAGACTCGAAACATGTTGTGGGCAGGCAGGTCCGCCATCGAGATCGCGACGGCCGTACGGCACGGGGACGTCAAGGCCACGACCGTCGTCGAGGAGCATCTCCATGCCATCTCGGAGCGGGACACCAGGGTCGGGGCGTTCCGTGCGGTCAGGGAGCAGGCCGTGGACGAGGCGCGGGAGCTGCAGAGACGGCGCGAGCTGCCGGATCTGCCGCTCGCGGGCGTGCCGGTCGCGGTCAAGGACAACCTGGAGGTCGCGGGCGAGGCCACCCGCGGCGGGTCGGCCGCCACCTCCGACGTGCCGGCGGCCGAGGACCACGTGACGGTGGCGCGGCTGCGCGCGGCGGGCGCGGTGGTCATCGGCGTGACCAACCTGCCGGAGCTGGGGCTGGTGGCGTTCGGCGACAGCGCGTACGGCGTCGTACGCAACCCCTGGAATCCCGCACGCACGGCGGGCGGATCGTCGGCGGGCAGCGCCGCGGCCGTGGCGGCGGGCATGGTGCCGATCGCGCTCGGCAACGACGGCATGGGCTCGTTGCGCATCCCCGCGGCCTGCTGCGGCGTGCTGGCGATCAAGCCGGGCGCGGACCTGGTGCCGCCGCCGACGGACGACTGGGACCGTCTGACCGAGAACGGCCCGATCGCCACGACCGCCGCCGACCTGTCGCTGGCGCTGTCCGTGCTGGCCGCGGACCCGTCGCTGGCGGAGGCGTGGCGCGGCGGCCGCCGGGTCGAGCCCGTGCCGCGCATGCTTCGCTCGGTTTGGGCCGACGACGACGAGGTGTGGGAGCCGCAGCCGCCGCCCGCCGGCCCCGAGCCGTTCGACCTGCGGGTGGCCTACGCGCCGCAGCCGCTGCCGCCCGGGCTGCCGGTCGACAAGGAATTCCGGGCCGCGGTGCGCGGGGCTGCGGAGACGCTGCGCCTGGCCGGGCACACGGTGGTCGAGCACGACGGCACGCTGCCCGCGTGGCTCGGCCCGGCCACGGTCGCGACGTGGCTGGTCAGGGCCGCCGAGTCGGTCGAAGGGCTGGACCGGTGGCGGCTCGAACGCCGGACCCGCGCGCTGGCCCGAGCCGGCCGGGTGCTCGCCGCGCTGAAGCTGGACGGCGCGCGGAGTCGCGCGCGCTGGCACGGGTACGGCGCCGACCAGTGGCTCGGCGACGCGGACGTGCTGATCATGCCGGCCCTGGCCGCCGTCGCGCCGCGGGCCGAGCGCTACGGGCGGCGTGGCCTGCTGCGCAACGCGCAGACCAACATCAGGTACGCCCCCGCCACGGGCCCGTGGAACATGTGCGGCTGGCCCGCCATGGCCGTCCCCCTGGCCACCCATTCCTGCGGGCTGCCGATCGCCGTCCAGCTCGTCGCGCCGCCCGGCGGCGAGCCCCACCTGCTCGGCCTGGCCGCCCAGCTCCAGTCCGCGCATCCGCCGCTCAGGCCACCGGGCTTCACCTACTGAGCCGTCCCGAGGCCGTCCCGAGGCCGTCCCGAGGCCGTCCCGAGCCGTTCTGAGGCCGTCCCAGTTGTCCCCAGCCGTCCTGAGCCGTTACGAACCTTCCATAACGCTCGCTTCTGGCGATCAGCAGATCCATCTCTTGGACTTATGGCAGCGCGGCCGACAGGCTGGAACCATGAGTTCCACCCTTGACCAGCACGATTCCGCATATGACGCCGAGCGAGCCGGCTTCCAGACGCTCGCCTCCCACCGCCCAGAGCTCATCGTCTCGGCCGCGAGCGCCGATGACGTCCGGCAGGCGGTGTCCCAGGCCGCCGCGCGCGGGCTGCCCGTCGCGGTGCAGGCGACCGGGCACGGCCTGCCCGTCGCCGCCGAGGGCGGCCTGCTCATCACCACCGGCGCGATGAACGCCGTCACGATCGACCCGGCCGCCGGCACCGCGCGTATCGAGGCGGGCGTGCGCTGGGAGCAGGTCATCGAAGCGGCGGCCGAGCACGGGCTGGCCCCGCTGTCCGGCTCGTCGCCGGTCGTGGGGGCGGTCTCGTACACGCTGGGCGGGGGCATCGGCCTCATGGCCAGGCGCTACGGGTACGCCGCCGACCAGGTGCGCGCCGTCGAGGTCGTCACGGCCGACGCCGAGCTCCGCCGCGTCACGCCTGACGGCGACCCCGACCTGTTCTGGGCGCTGGTGGGCGGCCGGGGCAACTTCGGCGTGGCCACCGCGCTGGAGATCGGCCTCGTGCCCGTCCGGCGGCTCTACGGCGGCGCGCTCCACTTCGGCACCGACCTGGCCGGGCTCGCGCTGCGCGCCTGGCGGGACTGGACGCGGTCGCTGCCCGAGGAGATGACCTCCTCGATCGCCGTCATCCCGTTCCCCGACTCGCCGCACGCCCCCGCGCCCTTCCGCGGCCAGACCGTGGCCCACGTACGCGTCGCGTTCACCGGAGACGCGGCCGAGGGCGAGGAGTTGCTGGCTCCTCTGCGCGCGGTCGGCCCCCGGCTGACGGACACCGTGGGCGAGCTGCCCTACACCGGCTCGGCCGCCATCCACAACGACCCCACGAAGCCCTCCGGCTACTACTCCACCCACTCGCTGCTGCGCGAGCTGCCGGAGGAGGCGCTGGAGGCGCTGCTCGGCGCGCGGGCCGTGATCGAGGTGCGCCACCTCGGCGGCGCGCTGACCAAGCCTCAGTCGGCGGCCAACTCGGTGGGGAACAGGGATGCGCTCTACTACGCCGGCATGCTGACCCCCGGCCTGGCCCCGGGCTCCGACCTGACGGCCGTGCGCGCCGCCCACGAGGTCGTCACGCGGGCGCTGTCGCCGTGGGCGACGGGCGGGCAGGTGCTGAACTTCCTGTACGGCGACCAGGCCGCGCCCGCGAACGTGCGCAGGGCGTACGAGCCGGCCGACTACGAGCGCCTGACCAGGCTCAAGACCACGTGGGACGCGCAGAACCTGTTCCGGCTGAACCACAACATCCCCCCGGCCTGAGACCAGGCCGAGGGGATGCGGTGATCCGACGCGCTGTTCAGATGCCGACGGGGTGCCAGACCGTCTTGGTCTCCAGGAAGGCCGTCATGCGGCCGATCCCGGGATCGGCCGCCCAGTCCGGCGCCGCCGCCGGCCGCAGCACCCGCTTCAGGTTCTCGGCGGCGGCCTGCTCGCAGCTGAGCGCCAGGTCGGCGTCCGCCACTCCGGTCAGGTCGATCGCGTTGACGTCCATGTGGGCGGCCAGCCACGGCGCCAGCTCGCGTCGCCGCCCGGTCAGCACGTTGACGACTCCGCCCGGCAGGTCGGAGGTGGCCAGGACCTCCGACAGCGTGATCGCGCCCAGCGGCGACGGCTCCGAGGCGACCACGACGCAGGTGTTGCCGGTCACGATCGCCGGGGCCACCACCGACACCAGGCCGAGCAGCGGATCGGCGGGCGCGACGACGGCCACCACGCCGGTCGGCTCGGGCGTGGACAGGTTGAAGTAGGGCCCGGCCACGGGGTTCGCCGCGCCGTGCACCGAGGCGATCTTGTCGGACCAGCCGGCGTACCAGACCAGCCGGTCGACGGTCGCGTCCACCTGCTCCAGGGCCGCCCGCTTGCCGCCGCCGAGCTCGTCGGCGAACTGCGCGCGCCGGCCCTCCAGCATCTCGGCGACGCGGTAGAGGATCTGCCCCCGGTTGTAGGCGGTCGCGCCCGACCAGCCGGGGAACGCCTTGCGCGCCGCCACCACCGCGTCGCGGGCGTCCTTGCGCGAGGCCCGCGAGGCGTTGGCGAGGAAGTCTCCCTTGGCCGAGGTCACGGGATAGGACCTCCCACTCTCCGAGCGCGGGAACGCCCCGCCGATGTAGAGCTTGTAGGTCTTTCTGACGGACAACCTACTCATCGCCGCGCCCCTTCCACGTGGACTCCTGCTCCACCTGCACCGGTACGAAGATCTGGCCGCACCGGCTGACGCCGCAGCGGTGGGCGAACCAGCCCTCGCGCACCGGGCGGCCGGCCCTGGCGAAGGCATGGCCCCTGGTCACCTGGTCGCGCCGGCGCGGCCGGCGGCTGTCACACCTCAAGGTAGGCCTCCAGACCGTGGCGTCCGCCTTCGCGCCCGAACCCGGACTCCTTGAACCCGCCGAAGGGCGAGGCCGGGTCGAACTTGTTGAAGGTGTTGGCCCAGACCACGCCGGCCCTGAGCCGGTCGGCCATCCACAGGATGCGGGAGCCCTTCTCGGTCCACACCCCCGCCGACAGCCCGTACGGCGTGTTGTTGGCCTTCTCCACCGCCTCGGCCGGAGTGCGGAAGGTCAGCACCGACAGCACAGGCCCGAAGATCTCCTCCCTGGCGACGCTGTGGGACTGCGCCACCCCGGTGAACAGCGTCGGCGGGAACCAGAACCCCTTACCGGGCAGCTCGCACGCGGGCGACCAGCGCTCGGCCCCCTCGGACTCGCCGAGGTCGCTGAGCCGCCGGATCTTGGCCAGCTGCTCGGCGGAGTTGATGGCGCCGATGTCGGTGTTCTTGTCCAGCGGGTCGCCCAGGCGCAGCGTGCCCAGCCGGCGCTTGAGCGCGGCCAGCAGCTCCTCCTGGATCGACTCCTGCACCAGCAGCCGCGACCCCGCGCAGCACACGTGGCCCTGGTTGAAGAAGATCCCGTTGACGATCCCCTCCACCGCCTGGTCCACGGCCGCGTCGTCGAACACGATGTTGGCGGCCTTGCCGCCCAGCTCAAGGGTGAGCTTCTTGCCGGTGCCGGCCACCGTTCTCGCGATGATCCGGCCGACCTCGGTGGAGCCGGTGAAGGCCACCTTGTTCACGTCGGGGTGGGCCACCACGGCGGCGCCGGTCTCGCCCGCGCCGGTGACGATGTTGACCACACCGGGCGGCAGGTCGGCCTGGCGGCAGATGTCGGCGAACAGCAGCGCGGTCAGCGGCGTCGTCTCGGCCGGCTTGAGCACCACCGTGTTGCCGCAGGCCAGCGCCGGGGCGATCTTCCAGGCCAGCATGAGCAGCGGGAAGTTCCACGGGATGACCTGGCCGGCCACGCCGAGCGGCTTGGCGCTGCCGAACCCGGCGTACTCCAGCTTGTCGGCCCAGCCGGCGTAGTAGAAGAAGTGGGCGGCCACGAGCGGCACGTCCACGTCGCGCGACTCGCGGATCGGCTTGCCGTTGTCGAGCGACTCCAGCACGGCCAGCTCCCTGGCCCGCTCCTGGATGATCCGCGCGATGCGGAACAGGTATTTGGCGCGTTCGGCGCCGGGCAGGGCGCTCCAGACGCCGAACGCCTTGCGTGCCGCCTGCACGGCGCGGTCGACGTCGTCGGAGGAGGCCGTGGCGACCTCCGCCAGCGTCTCCTCGGTGGCGGGATTGACGGTCTTGAACGGAGTGCCGGAGCCGTCGACGAACTCACCGTTGATGAACAGCCCGTAGGAGGACTTCAGGTCAACGACGTCGCGCGACTCGAGGGCCGGTGCATATTCGAACATCGTCAGTCCAGGGTGAAGTAGTCGGGGCCCGCGTAGCGGCCGGTGGCCAGCTTCTGGCGCTGCATCAGCAGGTCGTTGAGCAGCGAGGAGGCGCCGAGCCGGAACCACTCGGGGGTGAGCCAGTCGTCGCCCGCCGTCTCGTTGACCAGCACCAGGTTCTTGATCGCGTCCTTCGTGCTGCGGATCCCGCCGGCCGGCTTCACGCCGATCTGGCGTCCCGTCGCGTCGCGGAAGTCGCGTACGGCCTCCAGCATGATCAGCGTCACCGGCGGCGTCGCCGCCGGGGCGACCTTGCCGGTGGAGGTCTTGATGAAGTCGGCGCCGGCCAGCATGGCCAGCCAGGAGGCGCGCCGCACGTTGTCGTAGGTGGCCAGCTCTCCGGTCTCCAGGATCACCTTGAGGTGGGCCGCCCCGCAGGCCGCCTTCACCGCGACGATCTGTTCGTAGACCTTCATGTAGTGGCCGGCCAGGAAGGCGCCCCGGTCGATCACCATGTCGATCTCGTCGGCGCCGGCGGCCACCGCGAGCGCGGTGTCGCTCACCTTGACCTCCAGCGAGGTGCGCCCGCTGGGGAAGGCGGTGGCGACGGAGGCGACCTTGACGCCCGTGCCCTTCAGCGCCTCGACGGCCACCGCCACCAGGTCGGGATAGACGCAGACGGCGGCCACCGAGGGGGCGTCGCCGCCGGGCCGCACGGCCTTGGCGCACATCGCGCGCACCTTGCCGTCCGTGTCGGCTCCTTCGAGGGTCGTCAGGTCCACCATGGAGATGGCCAGGTCGATGGCCTGGGCCTTGGCCGTGGTCTTGATCGAACGGGTGCCGAGCATCGCCGCCCGCTGGTCCGCGCCGACCCGGTCAACCCCGGGCAGGCCGTGCAGGAAAGCTCGCAACGCCGAGTCGGACGAGGCGACGTCCGCGAGCGAGGTAGTCACAGTTGACACCTAGACAGCATCGCCGACCAGGGCCTCTACCTCCAAACCGGATCACCTTAGGGCAGCGCGGGCGCAGGTCCTAGGCATGCCGTCCCCTCTTCTAGGCATGCCGTACGCCTCCGCGCACGCCTACATAGGGATTCCGGGCCTGAGCCCGCACAGGAGATAGGACATCCACCCGATGTGGCGGACCGGGCCTTAGCCCGAGTCTTGAAGATGTCAGGAAAAAGCACCACATCAAAGGATGAAGATGATGAACCCCGAGATCGAGTTCGAGCTCATGAAGAACCAGGCGAGCGAGCTGCGCCGGGCGGCCGCCCACCACCGCCGCGTCCGCGAAGCCGAGCAGGGCAACAAGAGCGAGCGCCGTTCGCTCTTCGGCAAGCGCCGTTCCTCATGACCACCCCACGAGCACCCGGCCGCCGGCATCCGCGCGGCCGGGTCGCACGGGGCCCGTAGAACCCCCGCGAACCACCACAAAAAACGTCGAAAGCAGCGGATGTGGAATGGCATGCTGGATGACATGCGGGGACGTTCGGTAAGTCCCGTCTTCGTCGGACGGGAAGAGGAGCTGGCGGCTCTGGCCGAAAGCTTCGACGAGGCCATCAAAGGCAAGGTCACGGCGGTCCTGCTGGGAGGCGAGGCCGGGGTCGGCAAGACCAGGCTCGTCCAGCGCTTCGCGGAGAGCCGCACCGCCGACGGCGCCCACGTCCTGTTCGGCGGCTGCGTCGAGCTGTCCACCGAGGGCCTGGCCTACGCGCCCTTCACCGCCGCGCTGCGCCAGCTCGTCAGGGAGCAGGGCCCGGCCGCCGTGGCCGGGCTGCTGCCGGAAGGGGCCGAGCGCGACCTCGCCCGGCTGCTGCCCGAGTTCGGCGAGCCCAGCCGCGACGGCGAGACGGAGACCGGCCGCGCCCGGCTCTTCGAGCAGTTCCTCAGCCTGCTCGAACGCCTCGCCGAGCACCGCCCCACCATCCTGGTCATCGAGGACATCCACTGGGCCGACAGGTCCAGCCGCGACCTCATCGCCTTCCTCAGCCGCAACCTGCACACGCCGCAGGTCCTGATCGTCATGACCTACCGCTCCGACGACCTGCACCGCCAGCATCCGCTCAGGCCGGTGCTGGCCGAGCTGGGCCGGGTCCACGGCGTGCACCGCCTCGACCTGCCCCGCCTGTCGCGGGACGAGGTCGCCCAGCAGATGACCGCGATCCTCGGCCGCACCCCCGCCTACGGCAAGGTCGACACGGTCTACGAGCGCAGCGAGGGCATCCCGCTGTTCGTCGAGGCCATGCTGGAGAGCGGCGACGAGTGCACGTTCCCCGACTCGATGCAGGACCTCATCCTCGGCTGCGTCGAGCGGCTGCCCGAGGAGACCCAGCGCGTGCTGCGCGTCGCCGCCGCCGGCGGCAACCGGGTCGGCCACGCGCTGCTGGCCGCCGTCAGCGGCCTGTCCGACGTCGACCTGGAGACCGCGCTCCGCCCCGCCATCATGGGCAACGTGCTGCAGATCGCCGACAGCAGGGCGTACGTCTTCCGCCACTCCCTCATCCGCGAGGCCGTGCACGACGAGCTGCTGCCGGGCGAGCACCAGCGCCTGCACAGCAGGTTCGCCGAGGAGATCTCCAAGGACCGCACGCTCGTCCCGTCCGACCGGGCCGCCGTCGAGCTGGCCCACCACTGGTACGGCGCCCGCAACGACCGCTGGGCGCTGATCTCCGCCTGGGAGGCGGCGCGCAAGTCGTCCAAGGCGTTCGCCTACACCGAGGCGGTCCCGCTGCTCGAACGCGTGCTCACGCTCTGGGACCGGGTGCCCGACGCGGCCGAGCTGATCGGCTGCGACCACACCGGCGTGCTGGAGCGGGCCTCCGAGGCCGCCAACTCCGGCGGCGACGCCGACAAGGCCAGCAAGTTCGTCAAGGCCGCGCTGTCCCAGCTGGACGAGACCCGCGAGCCCGGCCGCGTGGCCCAGCTCATCGTGCGCAGGGCCGGGCTGAAGAACTCCAAGGGGCAGGCGGGCGTCATCGACGACCTGCGGCACGCGCTGCGGCTCGTCCCCGAGAACAGCCTCGACCGGGCCGAGGTCGTCACGCCGCTCAGCCGCCACCTGATGCTGAGGGGCGAGATCGAGGAGGCCAACGAGCTCATCATCGAGGGCCTGCGCTGGGTCAGGGAGCACGGCGACCGCTGCCTCGAAGGCGACCTGCTGATGAACCGGGCGCTCGGCCACTCGCTCAACGGCGAGATCGAGTCCACCATCGCCGTCAACGAGCAGGCGCTGGCCATCGGCCGGGAGGAGGGCGCGGGCCGCCTGATCACCCGGGCGATGGGCAACAACATCGACGCTCTGCTCGACATGGGCCGCCAGGACGACGCGCTGCGCATGGCCGAGCACGGCTGGACGGTCGCCAAGAAGTACGGGCGCCTGCGCGGCAGCGGCCTGTTCATCGCCAACAACTGGGCCGAGGTGCTGGAGACCCTCGGCCGCTGGGACGAGGCCATCGAGATCGTCGACACCGCGCTCAGCCACGGCCCCGTGCTGCGCACCCGCTACAGCCTGCTGCGGGTGCGCGCCGACATCGCCCTGGCCAGAGGCGAGCTGCAGCTCGTCGAGGGCATCCTGGCCGAGGTCGGCGTGTCCAAGAACCGTCCCGAGGAGTTCGTCCAGGACATCATCAGCAACGCCCGGCTGCTCATCGGCTGGCACCTGACCAGGGGCGAGCCCGGCGCCGCGCTCGGCGTGGCCGAGCAGGTGCTCTCGCAGCCGAAGCAGTCGAGCAAGGCCATGCTGGGCTGGCGGCTGCTCGCGCTGCTGCGCACGGTCTGCGACGCCGCCCAGGACACCGAGCGCGAACGGGCCGCCGCGGTGCGGGCGCAGGCCGCCGAGGTGGCCGCCATGCTGTCGGTGATCGGGCCGGTCGTGGAGGCGTACCGGCTGTCCTACTCCGGCGACTTCGACGCCGCGGCGGCGGCCTGGGAGCGGCTGCAGCGCCCGCACAACCAGTCCAAGGCCCTGCTGCGCGCCGCCTCCGTGGCCGCCACGGCCGGCGACAGGGAAGGCGCGGCGGTACGGCTGAAGGCGGCGCTGCCGCTGGCCAAGGCACTGAGGGCGACTCCGCTGGTGGAGGAGATCGAGATGCTGGCCCGCCGGGTCGGCGGCCTCCAGGAGGCCCAGGAGCCGTCTGAGCTGCTGACGCCGCGCGAGCTGGAGGTGCTGCGCCTGGTGACCCAGGGCCGCACCAACCGCGACATCGCCGCCGAGCTGTTCATCTCGGCGAAGACGGTGAGCGTGCACGTGTCCAACATCCTGGGCAAGCTCGGCGTCACCACGCGCGGCGAGGCCGCCGCGGCGGCCCACCGGCTGTCCCTGCTGTCCTGAGCGTCGCTGCCGGCTAGATGAGGGCTTCGACCAGCAGCACGACGCCGAAGACGGCGAACGCGGCGGCGGCGCCGTAACGGATGACCTTCTCGGGCAGGTGCTTGCCGAGCAGCCGCCCCACCACGATGGCCAGCGCGTCCGCGGCCACCATGCCGACCGTGGAGCCGATCCAGGTGCCCACCCAGTCGTGCCGGGTGGCCAGCGTGATGGTGGCCAGCATGGTCTTGTCGCCCAGCTCGCTCAGGAAGAACGCCACCGTCACCGCGATCAGGGCGTTCCTGGTGGTGCGCTGGGCCTTCTTCGACTCCTCCTCGGTCAGCTCGTCGCCCCGCCACGTCCACACGGCGAACGCGAGGAAGGCCAGCCCGGCCACCACGCTGATCGCCGTCGTCGGCAGCGCGCCGCCGATCAGGCCGCCCACGGCCACGCTGAGCAGGTGCACGACGGTCGTCGCGATCGTGATGCCGGCCAGCACGGGCCAGGCCTTGAAACGGGTCGCGAAGGTCATCGCCATCAACTGGCTCTTGTCGCCCAGTTCCGCCACGAAGATGACGGCGAGACTGATCCAGAACGCTTCCAACGGTCCTCTTCCGCGCGACCGGGCCGGAAGCAGACGCCCGGGGAGTTTTTCGGGCACGACTTCGGCCCGGCAGCGTCTTGGTCATCATGACTGCCAGGCCGAAGGTCTCGTCCGCCCGTCTGAGGCCCGCGTGACCGGGCGCGGTGAAGCGCCAGTGTGTCGACCACGCGATTGGGACTACTCCCCTTCGGTAATTCCGCACCACCCTAACAGGCGTCGCGCGGGAGCTATTCCCCCAGGGTGCAGCCCACCAGCACCGGCTCGTTGACCAGCGTCACCCCGAACTTCTCGCGGACGCCGTCGCGCACCTCCCTGGCCAGGGCCAGCAGGTCGGCGGTGGTGGCGCGGCCGGTGGGGTTGGTGAGGGCGAGCGTGTGCTTGGTCGAGATCCGCGCGGGGCCGCGCTCGTAACCCTTCGGGTAGCCGGCCTGCTCGATCAGCCACGCGGCGGGCACCTTGATCAGGCCGCCCGGCACGTCCCAGCGCGGATGCCCGGGAGCCCGCACCGCCAGCTCCTCCGCCTCCTCCGCCGTGAGGATCGGGTTGGTGAAGAACGAGCCCGCGCTTCTCGTATCGGGGTCGTCGGGGTCGAGCACCATGCCCTTGCCCCGCCGCAGCGCCAGCACGGTCTCACGGGCCCGCGCGAGCGGCACCCGGCCTCCCGCCACGGTGTCCAGCCGCGCGGCCAGCTCCTCGTAGGCCACAGGTCCTGACAGCTCGGACTGGTCGAGCGCGTACGTCACCGCCAGCACGACGTACCGGCTCAGGTCCCGCTTGAAGACGCTGTCGCGGTAGGCGAAGCCGCACTGCCGCGCCTCCAGGTCGATCACCTGCCGGGTGAGCCGGTCGTAGGCACGGACGCACCGGACGGTCTGGGACACCTCCTGGCCGTACGCGCCGACGTTCTGGATGGGCGTCGAGCCCACCTGCCCCGGCACGCCGGACATGCACTCGATGCCCGACCAGCCCTCGGCCACCGCGCGGGCCACGAGCCGGTCCCAGTCCTCGCCCGCCTCGACCGTCACGACGGCCTGCTCGCCGTCGCGGGAGACGGTCAAACCCTCGGTCGCGACCTTGATGACCAGCCCGTCGAACCCCTCGTCGGCCACCACGACGTTGCTGCCTCCGCCCAGCACCAGCGTGGGCACCGCGTTCCTGTCGGCGTCGGCGATCAGGGACACGAGCTGCTCGGCCGAGGTGGCCTCGGCGAACTCGCGGGCGGGGCCGCCCAGGCTCAGCGTGGTGTACGGCGCGAGGTTCTCCATGACCAGACAGCTTATGAGGCGCGCAGCCTGCGCAGCACCCCGTCATAGTTGCGCCGGGACTCCCGCTCCGCGTAGTCGCCGGCCACGTCGTGCCGGCCCAGCAGCGTCACCGGCAGCCGCCGGTGCGGGACGACCAGGTGGCCGGGCAGGGCCAGCGAGAGCTCCAGATCGGCGTACCGGCCGTAGTGGGCGTCCTCGGGCAGCGCGCCGAACGCCTGGGCCCTGCGGACGGCGATGAGCTCGCCACTCAGCGCCCGTACGGTGCCGGGATCCGCCTCACGCCACACCGTCCTGGGGCCGACGTCGCCCGTGCTCTCCCTGGCCGGGTCGGGCTCCTCCGCCGCCACCGGCTTCAGCCCTCTCCACCCGGCGGCCACCGCGCCCTCGACGACCGCGGCGATCAGCGGGGTCAGCGCGTCGCCGCGGAGCACGACGTTCGTCTCCATCAGCACGTGCACCTCGGACTCGTCCAGCCGAAGCAGCTTGGCCCTGCTCTCGCCCCAGGTCGCGGTGCCGCCCCGCCAGTGGGGTGTCTCGCTCACGTGCCAGGCGGTGATCCGCTCGGGGTGGCGCCCGGCCAGCTCCTCCAGCACGTCGCCGGCGCCGTCCACGTTGCCGAGGTCGAGGGCGAGCACGTGCGCGCCGGTGTGCTCGATCACCGACTCCACGCACCGCCTGACGTCCTCGGGCCAGCCGTCGACCAGCAGCGCGACGCCGGCGGTGACGCCCTTGGTCTCCACCCGCTGCCGTTCGAGGTTCACGCCCTGGTCGTCCAGGCGGTTGGTGGCCAGCGAGGCGTCCCAGGCGCGCTGGGCGTGCAACATCCCGTCATCGGGGTCGCCGTGCTGGCCGGGGTCGCCGGAGAAGCCCAGGTCAGCGGCGGGGTTGGGGCTCGCGCCGGTTCGCGCGGCCCCGGCTCCCGCGCTCCTTCTGGTCCGCTTGGTGCCCGCCGTGCCGACGCCGGTCGCCGCCACCGGCGCGGGGGCCGGGGCGGCCTCCGCGCCTGGCTCGCCGGCGCCGCCCGCGGTGTCGCGGCCGGTGCCGGCCGCGCCGGCCACCTGCTCGATCCGGGCGGGTTTGAGGTGACCCGGCGGCTTGGTGTCGGTCACCGCGGAGACGGGGATCGATCGAACGGTGGGCCAGACCTTTCGCACAACATCACTCATACGGAGACGCGCTACCCGAGACCCGTCCGCCCTATCACCGCCGAGACGGGACGTGAGGCGAGCGGGCCTGCGGGCGGGCGGGGTGTCGGGCGAGCCCGGACGTCCGGTGAGCCCGGACGTCAGGCGAGCCCGGACGTCAGGTGAGCTGGACCACCGCGCGGGCCTTGGACAGCACCCGTGCGTCGCCCGACCGGGCGGTCAGCCCGATGACCACCTTCTTGTCCTCCAGCTTCTCCTCCACGACCCCGCTGACCGTGACCGTGGCCCCCTGGTCGTCGTCGGGCACGACCACCATCGAGGAGAACCGCACCCCGAAGTCCACCACCGCGCCCGGGTCGCCGGCCCAGTCGGTGACGAACCGCCCGGCCTGCGCCATCGTGAACATGCCGTGCGCGATCACGTCGGGTAGGCCCACCATCTTGGCGAAGCGCTCGTTCCAGTGGATCTGGTTGAAGTCGCCGGAGGCGCCGGCGTACATCACCAGGTTGAGCCGGCGCACGTTGTAGTCGACGGCCGGGATCTCCTGTCCCGCCTCGACCTCGTCGTACCTCACCGCGGCACTCATCTCAGCCCGCCCCTCCGCGCTCGACGATCGTGTTGTACGTCACGCAGACCGGCTCACCCTCGACCGTCCGCACGTCGCTCTTCACGGTGAGCAGTTCGTTGCGCCCGGCGGTGCGGATGTCGGTGATCGTGGAGGTCATGACGAGCCGGTCGCCGGCGTGGACCGGCCGGGTGTACTCGAAGCGCTGCTCGCCGTGGACGACCATGGCCAGGTTGAGCCCGAGGTCGGGGTCCACCAGCGCCCCGCCGCCGCTCTGCAGGCTGAACACGATGGGGAAGGTGGGTGGCGCGATCACGTCGGGGTATCCGGCGGCCTGGGCTGCCTCCTGGTCGCGGTAGAGCGGGTTGTGGTCGCCGATCGCGGCGGCGAACTCCCTGATCTTCACGCGGCTGACCTCGTACGGGGCACTGGGCGGATAGGTTCTGCCCACGAAGTCACGATTCAGGGCCATCGCTGCTCCCTCGCATGTCCGTCCCGGCGGCTGATGAGGCCGACGCTAACAGAACAAGGTTCGGCTGTCCCTGGTGATGGCCTGCTCTTTGCCCAGGACGCGAGCGGAGGGACACGCAGACACGACGAAACCGGCGCCCTGCTAGGGGACGCCGGTTGCGCGTTGTGAAAAGAGTGGGGCCAGCAGCCCTGCCCTGGACCCTAGCGGGTCTCGCGGTGCGCGCGGTGGCAGCGGCAGTTGGGGCAGTACTTCTTCAGCTCAAGCCGATCCGGGTCGTTGCGCCGGTTCTTCCGCGTGATGTAGTTGCGGTGCTTGCACTCCTGGCAGGCCAGCGTGATCTTAGGCCTAACGTCGGTGGCAGCCACTTGGGAGTGCCTTTCTACGTTCGGGACATGGACACGCCCGTACCCAGGCCGGTGGACCTGGGTTGGGGCAGTAGCGGAGGCCGGACTTGAACCGGCGACACAACGATTATGAGCCGTTTGCTCTGCCTGACTGAGCTACTCCGCCTTTGGGCCGGAAACGACCCGGCCCGTAGAGGATACCCGACACGGTGAGCACCTTAGTAACTCACCCGGTCGGGCGGGGTGCTCCCCAGTATGCCTCAGGAAGGCCCCGCAACCGAAATCATTAACGACAGCCCCGCCTGCCGCCCCCCATACGAGCAGGGTCAGCGTAGCAGCTCTCCGCCGGACTACCGGCAGCCGACCTTGGTGACACTACGGTGGCCGCGGTCGCCGCCGCTCGGGACCGTCATCGTGACCGTTGCGTTATCCAGTCGCGGGTCCGCGGAGAGGGCCTTCAGCGCCCCTGCCTCGTGCGCGGCTCGGGTCCTCTCGCGAACCCCCGGCGCGGCCCTCGCGCGTCCTTGGCGCGGCTCGGCGGAAAGGTGCCGGAAACCGGAAACGCCCGGCTCCGATTTTCATCGGACCGGGCGTTCTGCCTGTTCAGTGTGCGAGCCCCCAAACGGAATCGAACCGTTGACCTTCTCCTTACCATGGAGACGCTCTGCCGACTGAGCTATAGGGGCCTGTCCGGCGCTGCGGACAGGCATAACCATACACGGCGCTCAGCCATGATGCGAACTCGTTCCGGCGGTCGCCCGCGGCGTCGCGCCACGCCGTGGCGCGAGCTCGATCACCTCGCACAGGTCGGCCAGATCGACGTGTCCGGCCACCTCCGCCACAGAGGTGCAGTCGGCGACCACCCACCCGTTCCTGCGCACCCGGAGCACCTGCCGCCCGGCCCGCAGGGCGCCCACGACTTCAATGCCGTCCAGGCCGACCCATCGCCTCTCCATAGCCGCACACATTAGCCGCGGGGTCTCTCATTTTTGCCCCGTCACTCCCGTTACCGGCCATACCGAACCGGTAGGCGTCACCGTCGGTATCGGTAGAAGCCGGCGAAGTCCTTCTTCTTCTTGATCGTGTCGATCCTGACCAGGGCCCCGGTCTCCGGCGCGTTCATCATCTTCCCGCCGCCCAGGTAGACGCCCACATGGTGGGTCCTGACCGACCGCTTCGTGACCTTGCCGAAGAAGACCAGGTCACCGGGCCTGGCGCGGGAGACGCGGCGCATCTTGCGCAGGTGGTCGTCGGTGTTGCCCGGCCCGAGCACGTCCTCGCCGTACGTCAGGGCGTAGACCCACCGGGTGAAGCCCGAGCAGTCGAGCCCCCGCGTCCTGGCCGCCGGGCAGGGCCTGATGCTGCCCCGGTAGCCCCGGCACGTCCCCTTGGAGGGGCCGGGGTCCACGCCGTGGCCGCCGCCCCAGGAGTACACGATGCCGTACCGCTCGATCTCGTACGCGATCCGGACGACCAGCGGCGGCACGGACAGCCCGAGCGGCACCGAGGCCGTGGCGGTCAGCAGGAGCAGCGCCGCCGCCACAGCTAACCGCCGTTTCATCCCACACCCCCCGAAGCATCAGCCTTCGGTATTTATCCTGCCTTATCGGGTTTTGAGGGCGAGTTTCACCGAACCCACCGTCACGTTCAGGCCGACGGCGCCCTTGGACCTGGTGGGCCTGGTCGTGATCGTGAACGTCTTCTTCTGCCCGCGCGGCAGCTCCCCGATCCGGCACGTCACGGCGGTGCCGCTGAACGTGCAGCCCGGCGCCTTCACCACACGCTGCCCGCCGAACGTCCGCCCGGTCACCTTGACGTTCTCGACCGGATGCGGCCCCGTGTTGGAGATCGTCACCGTGTACGACTTCCTGCTCACGGCCCGGCCCCCGACCTTGACCTCGGCCGGCGGGTTGGCCAGCGACTTCAGCTGCGACTCCGAGCCGTTGAAGACGTTCTGGCCGCCGGCCAGCGTGCCCTTCTCCGCCGACTGCCAGAACGTGTGCTTCTTCCAGCCCTTCGGCAGCTCGCCCACCTCGGAGCCCCAGCGGGCCAGCCACAGGGGGTTCGACTTGAACGTGGTGGTGTTGCCCGTGCAGGTCTGCCACCAGCTCGTCGTGGTGTAGATGATCGCGTGCCGGCCGGTCGCCGCCCGGTACTTCTTGGTGAAGTCCTTGATCCAGGTGACCATGTCCGCGGCGGACAGGTCGTAACAGTTGTTCTTGCCGTTGGTGTTCGTGTACGGGTTGTCCTCCAAATCGAGAACACCGGGAAGCGTTTGGCCGTCGCTGATCCAGTTACCGCCGTTCTGCAGAAAATGGTCGGCTTGGGCCGTCCCATCGGATTCATGCGGTTGCGCAAAGTGATAGGCGCCGCGAACGAGACCCGCCGACGCCGCGCCGCCGAACTGGACGTCGAAACTGGGATTGCGGTAGTCCGTCCCCTCGGTGGCGTGCACGAAGGCGAACTTCGCGCCGCCGGAGGACACCGCGGCCCAGTCGATCTCGCCGGTCCAGTTACTGACGTCGACCCCGGGCACCTCGGCCGCGTGGGCGACGCCGGTCATACCAACCGTTGCAATTACCGTGTATAACCACAGACGTTTCACGCCGCAGATCATTGCGGAGCCCTGCACAATTCCGCAAGTCCAGTAATTTCCACTTCTTTCGCGGTATCAACCCAATACACGGGTCCGAGAGCCAGCGGGCGCGCACCCGCCGCCCATTCCCGCCATCGTTCGTCCCCGACGAAGGGGTCCCGGTGCACGGGGTGCCGCACCCGTCGCTCGTACCGGCTCCGCGCGACCTCGGCCGGCACGTCGCACCAGACCTCGCGCACGCGCGGCCCCGCCTCGACGCCCGCCCGCGCCAGCCCGGCGAGCACCACCGGCCGCAGCGGCGCGAGCCAGGGGCTCTCCAGCACCGCGCCGCGCCCGGCGGTGGCCAGCAGCGTCCACAGGCTCTCCGCCGCGGCCCGGCCCAGCGAGACGCTCCACTCGGTCTCACCGACCCCACCGGGGCGGTCGAGGGTGTCGGCCAGGGTCTCCTTGAGCGCGTCCTTGCTCAGGACCGGCCAGCCGAGCTCGCGCCCCAGCGCGCGGGCCAGCGTGGACTTGCCCGACCCCGGCAGGCCGTTCACCAGGACGACGCGTTCGCACATGATCAGCATGGTGACAGAGCCGTGTGCAGAATTCGTGTGGATGTGGTGCGGAAACCGCAGTTCAGCGGGCGGAAATTCGTTCCCGAGCAAGATCGTTTTTGACGGCGTTCTCGCAGGTCAGAGCCGTATGTGTAAGTCATGTTCACGTTTGCCAAAGCCGCCCGAAGCTGCCCAGACTTAGTCCGATCCTTCGAAAGCGCCCCCGACCAGGGGTTTCTTCGTCATGCCTGGAGGAGGCCGATCATGATCCATGCCCGGGGCCTGACCCGCGTGTTCACGATGAAGAAGGAGGCCGTGGAGGCCGTTCGCGGCATCGACCTCGACGTGGAGGCCGGTCAGCTCGTCGCCTTCCTGGGGCCGAACGGCGCGGGCAAATCCACCACCCTTCGCATGCTCACCACCCTCCTGCCGCCCACCTCCGGCACCGCCACGGTGGCCGGTCACGACGTGGCCCGCGACCCCGCAGCCGTACGGTCCCGCATCGGCAACGTCGGCCAGCGCAACAGCGCGGGTGAGGAGTTCCACGTCCGCGACGAGCTGGTCACCCAGGGCCGCTGCTACGGCCTGCGGCGGAAGGAGGCGGCCGCCCGCGCCGACGAGCTGCTCGACCTGCTCGACCTGGCGCCGCTGGCCAGGCGGGTGCCCGGCACGCTGTCCGGCGGGCAGCGCCGCCGCCTGGACATCGCCCTCGGCCTCATCCACCGACCCGACCTGCTCTTCCTCGACGAGCCGTCCACCGGCCTCGACCCGAAGAGCCGCGCGGAGATCTGGGAGCACATCCTGCGCCTGCGCGCGACGTACGGGACGACCTTGTTCCTGACCACCCACTACCTGGAGGAGGCCGACAACATGGCGGAACGGGTGGTGATCATCGACGGCGGCCGGATCATCGCGGACGGCACCGCCGAGCAGCTCAAGAACGACCTGGCCGGCGACCACATCGTCATCACCACGGCAACTGAGCGGGAGGCCGCGCGGGCCGCCGAGATCGGCGGCGGCAGCGCGGACGGCGTCACCGTGCGCCTCCGGGTCGCCGGGGCGACCGCCACCCTGCCCGACTACCTGCGCGGCCTCGACGCCGCCGGCATCAAGGTCAAGACCGCCGAGACCATCCGCCCCACCCTCGACGACGTGTTCCTCACCCTGACCGGGAGAAGCCTCACCGATGACGACATTCCTGCGTGACACCGCCACCGTCTTCACCCGCGAGTTCCGGCCGAGCCTGCGCAACCCCGCCGGGCTGCTGTTCGAGATGGGGCAGCCGCTGCTGTTCCTGTTCCTGTTCGGGTCGCTGCTGGACGGGGCCGTGGGCTCGTCCTGGCAGTGGTTCGTGCCGGGGATCCTGGTCATGATGTGCCTGACCGGGCCCATGAGCGCCGGATACACGCTGCTGGTCGAGCTGATCGGCGGCGCGATGGAGCGGCTGCTGGTCACGCCGCTCAACCGCACCGCGATGCTGGTAGGCAAGAGCGCCAAGGCCATGCTGACCCTGCTCGTGCAGGCGGTGCTGATCATCGCCCTGGCCATCCCGCTCGGCTTCGAGCTGCACGCGGCCGGGGTCGTGGCCGGGCTGGCGCAACTGGTGCTCTTCGGCGTGGGGCTGGGCGCGTTCTCGTTCGTGCTGGCCATCAAGTCGGCGCCCGGCGGCACCCTGTTCTACATCGTCAGCCAGTCGATCGTCTTTCCGCTGCTGCTGCTCTCCGGCGTGCTGCTGCCGCTGGAGTCCGCACCCGGCTGGCTGCGGGCCGCCGGGCAGCTCAACCCGATCACCTACATCGTGGACGCGCAGCGGGCCCTGTTCGCCGGGGATCTGACCTCCCCCTCGGTCCTGTACGGCACCGCCGCCGCCTGCGCCGTCGCCGCGATCGGCCTCTACCTGGGCAACCGCGCCCTGCGCCAGGGCGTCTGACGGGGAGCGCGTCCGACGCGCCGCGCCTGGGCGTCTGACGCGAGCGCGTCCCGGCATTCGGCGCCCTCGCTTTGACAGCGGTTTCCCGTGCGGATGACAGTGAGGCATGACCTTCGTGCTGGCGACCGAGACGGTGCCCTGGATCCCGGTGGCGCACCGCCTCGACGTGATCCTCTCCGAGTCCCTTCCTCCGGCCGAACGGACGACGTCGGCGTTCGCGTTCGTGTCGGACGAGGGCGGGCGGACGCTCATGACGTGCGTCGGCCGGGAGGGACGCGGCTGGGACATCCCGGGCGGCCACCTGGAGCCGGGCGAGAGCGCGGTGGACGCGGCCTCCCGGGAGCTGTACGAGGAGACCGGCCTCCACCTGCCGCCCTCAGCCCTGTCGATCTTCGCCTGGCAGCGCATCGAACTCCTGGAGCCGCCGCCCGCCTCCTACCGGTATCCGGCGCTGGCGTACATGGCGATGTTCCGGGCCGCGCTCCCGGCACCGGGCGCTCCGACGCGGCCGCCCGCCGGATCGGAGAGCACCCATGCGGACTGGCTGGCCCGGTCCGAGATCGAACGCGTCTGCGCCGGCCGCACCTGGCTGGCCCTGCTGGCGGGTTAGCCTTCCGCGCGGCCGATCAGGCGTCGCGCGCACGGCCCATCGGGCGTTGCCGGCGCGGGCGATCAGGTGGTGCGGGCGCGTTCGAGGTCCGCGTCGGGGCGGTAGAGGTGCTCGGGGATCTGGGCGAGCGTGGAGGGGTGCACCTGGGGGCCCAGACCGTACAACTTCTGGAAGCTCATGATCAGCGGTCGCCACGCGTCGGGGTCGATGTGGTCGTCGCTGCCCGCCAGGCGGATCTCCTCGTGCACCCAGACCCGCCGCACCCGCACCTCGAACGCCAGCACCCCGCCCTCGTCGCCCACCGGATGGCAGCGTTCGACCACGGCCTCCATGGCGACCGGGCACTCGGCCACACGCGGCGCCTTCACCGTCTCCGACGGCACCTCGGTCAGCCCGGCCCGCCGGAACTTGTCCCCCACGTACCGGTATCCGCGCCGCGCCTTGCCCTCGGGGACGGGATCCGACCCGGTCGTCAGCGCCAGCCGGTCGACGGCGGGGGCGAGGGCGTCGGACGGGAGGTTCAGCACGCACTCGCCGGTCCTGAGCAGGTTCCGCGCCGTCTGCGACCGCGCGCCCCACCCCAGCACCGCCCGCCAGCCGAGCCAGAACGCGGACGACATGGGGGCCAGGTTGGGTGTGCCGTCCTCGTTCATGGAGGAGACCAGGACGACGGGGGTGCCGAAATAGAGGATGTTCGGCTCAAGGGGGACATGCGACTCGGCCACAGTGCTCATGCACCCACTGTCCCGCCAGGCCACCGCCTTACGCTGGCGACCTTCGGACCTCTGTTCCGACCCGCGCGGCGCGAGCGCTGGTCCTCGGGTCGCGGTCCCCGGGTGCCGGGCTTCCGGTGCCAGGACTCGGGGTGCGCGGCACCCGGCCTCGGGGCGCGGTGACCGGCCTTGGGTCGCGGGTGCTCGCGTCGGGCCTTGGCGCTACTCGGATCGGCGGCGGCGGATGGGCATGCGGCGGGGAATTCTGGGGCTGCGGCCTGAGCGGGACGTGGGCTTGTCCCAGGTGCGTTGCTTTCCGGTTGGCGGCTTTTCTCCGGCCTCGCTTTCTTCGTCGCCTTCGCCCTCGCTGCCCTTTTGGTCCTCGCTACCTTGTTGCTCTTCGCTGCCTTCTTGGTCGCCGCCTTCCGGCTCTTCGCCCTCTCCGGCCTCTGACTCTTCGTCCTCGGTGCTCTGCTCGTCTTCGGCGGTCGTCTGGCGGGCTTCCTCGCCTTCGCCCTCTTCCGGCTCTTCGCCTTCCTCCTCTTCTCCCTCTTCTCCCTCGCCTTCGCCCTCTTCGGCTTCCGCGCGTTCGCCGGTCGCCTCGGCGCCCTCGTCCTCTTCTGCGCCCTCTTCCTCCTCCTGGGCGGCGCGTTCCTCCTCCATGGCCGTCTCGTGGTCCTTGACGACCTCGCTGTCGCGGATCTCGCCGCGCCAGCCCTCAAGGTCATCGGGATTCAGCAGGAGGTGCGCCATCACGTGCCGTCTGAAGTGCTTGAGCTCCAGCCGGACCCGCCGTCCCTGGGCGCGCCACAGGTTGCCGGTACGTTCGAACAGCCCCTGTGGGTGGTACTCCAGCACCACCAGGATCCGGGTGAGATCCTCGCTCAGCTCGTGGAACGTCACCGCCCCGTCGACGTAGCCCTTCTGGCCCTCGGACCGCCAGATGATCCGCTGGTCGGGAAGCTGCTCGATGATGTGGGCCTTCCAGTTGCGGTGCGACCAGAAGACCTGCGCCTTCCACATCAGGTCCTCGTCGGACTCCTGCTTGACGGTCTCCACCTTCTTCATGAAGGTCGGGAAGTCCTGGAACTGGGTCCACTGGTCGTACACGAGGCGGCGGGGCGCTCCGACGTCGATCGTCTCGACGATGTTGGTGACCTTCTCGAAGCCGCCCTTCGCGCCCTTGCCGCCGGTGATCTTCTGCATGATGCCTTTGAGGCCGCCTTTGAGGCCGCCCTTGACGACTTCACCCATGACCCCGCCGCCACCACCTGACTTGTCCGACCCGGTCAGCGTGCCGATCAGGCCCTTTCCGCCTTCGCCGCCGCTCGCCGCGTACTCCGACAGCCGGCCGGTGAGGCCCTCGATCTTGTCGCCCGCCTTGGCGAGCAGCCGGGCGCCGGCGGCATGCAGCAGGTTCTGCGCCTCCTGGGTGAGCCGTTCGGTGGGCAGTGCGGCGAGAAGTCCCTTTCCGGCCGCCTTGGCCGTCCCCGCCACGCCCTGGCCGACGTTCTTCGCGGCTCCCGCCGCCTTCTGCACCGTGCCCTGCGCCGCTCCGGCCGCCTGGCCGCCGGTGTCCTTCGCTGCTCCGGCCGCCTGCTCGCCGGTGTCCTTGGCCGCGCCGGTCACGCCTCTGGTCGCGCCGGTGACCCTCTTGGCCGCGCCGCCCAGACCTCGGCCGGCCGCGCCGACCGGGTTGCCGACCCGGCTCGCCTTGTTCTCAGCCACGGCCGTTCACCCCCGTGGGCTTCGCCTCGCCGCCCGGCTTGGCGGCACCGCTCCGCTTCCCCGCGGCACCCGGCTTGGCCTGCCCGTTCTGCTCAGCCTCGCCGTTCTGGTCCGTCTCGCCGTTCTGGTCCGTCTCGCCGTTTCGGTCTGTACCGCCGTTCTGGTCTGTCTCGCCCTGGTCCGTCTCCCCGTTCTGGCTCGCCGCGCCGTTCTGCTTCGCCGCACCTTCGTCAGGGGTGCGCAGCGCTTCGGCGCGTTCGTGCAGCTTGTCGCTCAGGGAGTCCATCTTCCTGCTGGTGGCGGCCACCGCGGCGGCCTTGCCCACCTCCATGAGGTCGCCGCGCAGCCGGTCGGTGAGCTGCCCGACCTCCGGGGACGAACCCAGCACCTTGATCCCCTGGGCCAGCAGGCCCCCGCCCTTGCCGCC
The DNA here is from genome assembly GCF_035917475.1 of Nonomuraea fuscirosea. NCBI lineage: Bacteria > Bacillati > Actinomycetota > Actinomycetes > Streptosporangiales > Streptosporangiaceae > Nonomuraea > Nonomuraea fuscirosea. Next base: position 9,602,098 of record NZ_CP109074.1, read on the forward strand.
CTTGGCCCGGCCGGCCAGCCCGGCGGCGGCCAAGGCCGCGGCCATGCGCAGCTTCCTGCGTCGTCCGAGGTAATAGCCGGCGAGCACGGCACAAGCGATCCGCAACGTGTTCGACATGATCGGCGTTCCTTCCCCATGGCCATGACCGGGTCACTCGACCGTGGCCTGCCCAGGAAAGGGACGAAGAATCAGTAACAGGTGGAAACTTGGACATATTTTGCGCGTACGGCAGCGCCTCAGCTCCCGGCCGGCCGCCGGGGTCTTGTACAGAAGCGACCCCCGGCAGACCGTCTCAGAGATGGAACCAGTGGATGCGGCGGCAGACCGTGCACACGAAGCAGGAGGCGTCGCGGTTGGCCCAGTCGAGGTTCATGAACGTCATGCCGGTGGTCTGGAGCTTCCAACGGTGCTGTTCAAACAGCTCGTTCTGGCAGGTGTCACAGCGCAGGTCGGCGCCGTGGGGCAGGGTGACGGGCTGTGGCTCGTTCATACGGCGCATGCTAGCCAGCCGTTTCAGTCTTTGTCGGTACTCAGCAGGCCGCGGCGGAAGGCGACCGCGACGGCCGCCGCGCGGTCGTTGACGCCGAGCTTGGCGTAGATGTGCAGGACGTGGCTCTTGACCGTGGCCTCGCTGATGAACAGGCGGGCGGCGGCCTCGCGGTTGGTCGCGCCGTCGGCGATCAGGCGCAGCACCTCCAGCTCCCGTGCGCTCAGCGGGTCGGCGGGGGCGCGGACCTGGCCGAGCAGGCGGGTGGCCACCGAAGGCGACAGCACGGCCTCGCCCCTCGCCGCCGCGCGCACGGCGCGGACCAGCTCGTCCCGGCTCGTGTCCTTGAGCAGGTAGCCGGTCGCGCCGGCCTCGACGGCCGGCAGCACGTCCTTGTCGGTGTCGTACGTCGTCAGCACGAGGACACGAGCCCGCACCCCCAGCCTGGCCAGCTCCTTGATCGCCGCGACGCCGTCCATCCTGGGCATGCGCAGGTCCATCAGGATGACGTCGGGGTCGAGCACGCGGGCCAGGTCCACGGCCTGGGCCCCGTCGCCCGCCTCGCCCAGCACCTCGAAGCCGGGGTCGCCGGTGAACATGCCGCGGATGCCGTCGCGGACGACGGGATGATCGTCGGCGATCAGCAGCCGCACGGGGGCCTCAGTCACGCCCAACCTCGTTGGTCACGGGGGTCTCGGCGCGCGGGACCTCCCTGGCGGCGCGCGAGACCTCGCCGGCCTCGGAGATCTCAGTGCGCGGGACCTCCCTGGGCACGGCGGGCACGCTGGCGGAGATCGCGGTGCCGGCGCCGGGCTCGGACTCGATCTCCAGCGCGCCCGCCAGCCGCGTCACCCGCCTGCGCATCGAGGTCAGGCCATAGCCGCCGCCCTCGCGTACCCGATCGAGGTCGAAGCCGGCGCCGTCGTCGCGCACGTCGAGCGCGACCACGTCCTCCATGTACGACAACGTCAGCCCGACCCGACCGGCCCCCGCGTGCTTGGCCACGTTGGCCAGCGCCTCCTGGGCCGTGCGCAGCAGGGTCTCCTCGACCTCGGGATGCATGGGACGGACCGTACCAGTCGTGTGCACTTCGGCCGCTACGGAGTTCAGCGCCGACCACTCGGCCGCGACCTCGGCCAGGGCGTCGGGCAGCGGCGCGGACTCCAGCGGTCCTGGCGCGACGGCGTGGATGGACCTGCGCGCCTCGGACAGCCCCTCCTTGGCCAGCCGCATGGCGTGGCCGATGTGCCGCTCGCGCGCGCTCTCGTCGTCCTTGGCCTGCGTGGCCGCCTGGAGCTGGGTGATGATGCCGGTCAGCCCCTGCGCGAGCGTGTCGTGGATCTCGCCCGCCATCCGCTGCCGCTCGTCCATGACCCCCGCCTCTCTGGCCTGGACCAGGAGCTGGGCGTGCAGCCCCGCGTTCTCACGCATCGCCTCCTCCAGCCGGGTGACCATCTTCTTCCGCTCGGCGCTGCGCTCGGCGGTGATCTCCCCGACGAAGCTGAACAGCCCGACCAGGGCCACGATGGTGGCGGTGAAGAACAAGAAGGTGAGGATGCCCGCCGGGGTGGGCTCGGGCAGGCCGCCGCTGTAGGCCGCGACCGTGACGGCGGCGGTGGCGCTCACGCCCGCGAAGCGCCACCTGCCCTGGAGGTACTGCCAGGAGTGGAGGTGGCCGACGAAACCGAAGAAGCTGGCGAACCAGACGCTCCGCAGGCTCAGCACCGCGATCAGCACGATCAGGCCGGTGACGTACAGGGCCTTCATCGGGCCGCGCGACATGAGGCCCGTCCAGGCGGCGGAAAGCGCCGCCAGGCCGAGCGTGACCAGCCGCTCGCCCCAGCCGTCGCCCTGCTCGGTGAGCAGGTAGAGCGCGGTGGAGACGGCGAGCAGGAGGTAGGGGACGGCGCTCATGTACCGCTGCAGGTGCCGCTCCCACCGGTCCAGCCTCGTCACGCTCACTCCCAACGGAAGAATCTGGCCGCGGCCACGCTCAGCACCGCCGCGTAGCAGGTCATCACCGCCAGCAGTGGCAGGCTCGGCGCGCCGCCCGTCCAGACGTCCTGCAACGACTGCCGGAAGGCGCCCAACGGAGTGTACGCACCGATCCGCGCCAGCAGCACCGGCATCTGGTCCACCGGCTGCATCAGCCCGGCCAGGTAGGCCATCGGGAAGTACAGCAGCACGCCGATCCCGTTCGCGCTGCGCCCGTTCGCGGCGAGGGCGGCGATGAGCAGCCCGATCGAGAACATCGCCGCCGTGCCCAGCACAATGGTCACCACGAACGCCCACACCGCGCCCGGCGGGCGCGCGCCCAGCACGTTCACGCCGACGGCCAGCAGCAGCCCGCAGGTGACGACGGTGAGGACGAGCTGCAGCAGCAGTTGCACCGCCAGCATGTTCCCCGGCCGCAGCGGCGTCGTGGACAGCCGTCGCAGGATCCCCCTCTCCCGGTACGTCGCCAACGTCGTCGGCAGCATGTACAGCCCGACCAACCCGACGGCGATGGCCAGCGCCATGGGCAGCAGCACGGTGTCGCCCGGCTCGATCGAGCTGCCGAAGATGACCAGGATGAACAGCGGGATGAGCACCGTGAACAGCGAGCCCGGCTCCCGGGCCAGGAGCTTCAGCTCGACGGTGGTGAGTTTGGCGAGCGCGGTCATGTCAGTTCTCCCAGGTACGGCCGGTGAGGGCGAGAAAGGCGTCGTCGAGCGTGCGCTTGTCGATGCGCAGGTCGCTGACCAGGACGTGGTGGCGGGCGAGCCGGGCCGTGACGGCGGTGGCGAAGTCGCCCCTGCCGGTGACGACCACCCGGTCGCCGTCCCTGGTCACGCCCGACACCCCCGGCACGTCGCCGAGCAGCGTCCGCGGGTCGGCCGGCGCCATCAGGGTGAACCTCATCTGGTGCTCGGCGCCGGTGCCCTCGATGAGCCCGTCCGGGCTGTCGACGGCCACGATGCGCCCCCGGTCGAACACCGCGACCCGGTCGCACAGCTCCTCGACCTCGTCCATGAAGTGACTGACCAGCACCACGGTCACGCCGTTCGCGCGGACCCGCTTGATCAGCTCCCAGGTGACCCGGCGCGCCTGCGGGTCGAGGCCCGTGGTCAGCTCGTCGAGGAAGGCCACCCGGGGGTTGCCGACCAGCGCCAGAGCGATGAACAGCCGCTGCTTCTGACCTCCTGACAGCTTGCCGAAGCGGGCGTCGCGCTTGTCGGCCAGCCCCCACTGCTCGACCAGCTCACGCCAGTCGCGCGGGGCGGCGTAGAAGGAGGCGTACAGGTCGAGCGCCTCCCAGACCTTGATGTTCTCCGGCAGCTGGGTGTGCTGCAGTTGCACGCCGATCTGCTCGCGCAGCGTCCGGTCGTCCGTGCCCGGGTCGAGCCCGAGGACGCGGACGGTTCCGCCGTCGGGCCGCCTGAGCCCTTCGACGCATTCGACGGCGGTGGTCTTGCCGGCACCGTTGGGGCCGAGGATGCCGAAGATCTCGCCCTCTTCGACGGAGAACGACACCCCGTCCAGGACCGTCTGAGCCGCGTACCTCTTGGTGAGGCCGGTGACCTCGATGACTGACATGACTCAAGGATCTTCCGGCGGCGTCCTGGGCGAATCGTCCCGACGGCCACCGTCAGGGGTGGCTGCGGCGGATCCTGGAACCCACCGTTCGGTTGATTGACACGTACGTACGCAACGGCAATTTTCGGATCATTCTTGAAACTTTCACGACCCTGCGACACCCCTGACCAGAGCGGGATCGCACACCTTGACGGGCTTCGTTGACAGCCTCGGAAAACCGGGCCGATACTTTCGCCGAAACGCCGATAGTTTCGACATCGACGGGAGGTAGCACCGTCACATGAACGACTCCCCCGCTCCCTCGAAGGGCCGCGTCAGACGGCTCGTCAGCCGCGTCTGCGTCGTCGCCCTCGTCGCGGCCACGGCGATGACGCCCGGCATCGCCCACGCGGCTCCCATCAGCTCCAACCAGACCGGCACCAACAACGGCTACTTCTACTCGTTCTGGACCGACAGTGCCGGAACGGTCTCCATGGATCTCGGATCCGGCGGCAACTACAGCACGTCCTGGCGCAACACCGGCAACTTCGTCGCCGGCAAGGGCTGGAACCCCGGCGGACGGAGGACCGTCAGCTACTCGGGCAGTTTCAACCCGTCGGGGAACGCCTACCTGACCCTCTACGGGTGGACCAGGAATCCGCTGGTGGAGTACTACATCGTCGACAACTGGGGCACCTACCGGCCCACGGGGACGTACAAGGGCACGGTCACCAGTGACGGCGGCACGTACGACATCTACCAGACCACCCGCTACAACGCCCCCTCGATCGAGGGCACCAGGACCTTCAACCAGTACTGGAGCGTACGGCAGTCGAAGAAGACCGGCGGCACCATCACCGCCGGCAACCACTTCGACGCCTGGGCCCGCAACGGCATGAGCCTGGGCAACCACGACTACATGATCATGGCGACCGAGGGTTACCAGAGCAGCGGCAGCTCCAACATCACGATCGGCGGCTCCGGTGGCGGCGGTGGTGGCGGTGGCGGCGGCGGTGGCGGCGGTGGAGGAGGAGGAGGAGGAGGCGGCGGTGGCTGCACCGCGACGCTCTCCGCCGGTCAGCAGTGGAGCGACCGGTACAACCTCAACGTCGCCGTCAGCGGTTCGAGCAACTGGACCGTCACGATGAACGTGCCGTCCCCGGCGAAGGTCCTGGCCACCTGGAACACCAGCGCCAGTTATCCGAGCGCCCAGGTGCTGAGCGCCAGACCCAACGGCAGCGGGAACAACTGGGGGGTGACGATCCAGCACAACGGCAACTACACCTGGCCCACGGTCTCCTGTAGCGCGAGCTGACCCTCTGGGCGGATCTCCGGCGGCGCGGCGGCCCACCACCGTCGCGCCATCGGCATGCCCCGATCCCCATCAGGCCCCGTCCCATCAGCCGCCCTCCTCATCGATCTCAGTACAGGCGAGCCAGCCAGCGGCCGTCGGCGTTCCAGTGGTCGGCGCCGTCGAAGCCGCCCGCCCGCGCCACCCGAGGCAGGTCGCTCGCCGAGACCGTCGCCCAGGCGAACCACTCGCCGGCCAGCTGCCCTCTGCGCAGCCGGACCCGGTCCACCCGGCTGCGCGTTCCCGGCGGCGCCACCTCGGCCAGGACCGTGCCGCCGGGCCTGATGAGCTGCCTGACCCGGCGCAGCAGCGTCTCGGGGTTGCCACCGATGCCGATGTTGCCGTCGGCGAGCAGCGCGGTGGCCCAGCGGCCGCTGCCGGGAATGTCGTCGAACACGTCACGGAGCAGGGCGAACCCGCCGGCGCGGCGGGTCAGCGCGACGGCGCGCGGCGTGATGTCGATGCCGAGCGAGGTGACGCCGCGACGGGTCAGCGCCGCCGTCAGGCGTCCTGGGCCCGAGCCGATGTCCAGCGTCGGACTGGCGCACCGGCTCAGCAGCTCCTCGTCCCCGTCGATCGGCTCGAACCAGCGCGCTGCCTCCAGCGTGACGCGGGTGCCGTCCACGTACTCGATCTCGGCGCTCTCCCCGGCGAGCGCGTCGGCGTACAGCTCGCCGATCATCGGCCCAGCCTCCTCAGTTCGGCGGCGAAGCAGGACGCGGGCGCCTGCGCGGCCACCGCGTCGGCGTCCGCCGCCGTGTCGACGTCGATCAACTCGGGCAGCTGGTGGACGGTCAGTTCCGCGCGGTCCAGCCGGTCGAGCTGGAACTTGCCGGTCTCCGGATGCGACATGGGCACCCCCAGCAGCAGCTCCGGGTCGGGCCTGCGCAGGCCGAGCAGCCAGAACCCGCCGTCGGCGGCCGGGCCGTAGACCGCGTCGTGCTCCGACAGCGCCTCCCCCGCCTCGTTCAGCAGCTCCGGCGTGACCTGCGGGGTGTCCATGCCGATCAGCACGATCGGGCCCGGCCGCAGCCGGTGCGTGTCGGAGAAGGCCGCGGCCAGGCGCTCGTCCAGGCCGTCGCCGCGCTGCGGGATCACCACGAACTCCTCCGGCAGCCAACCGCCCGGCAGGCCGTCCAGGGCCAGCACCCGCTGCGTGGCCGGCGTCGCCGCCACCGCCCGCAGGCTGTCACGGAGCGAGGCCAGCGCCAGCGCCGCGGCCTCCTCCTGACTGAACGGCGGGGTCAGCCGGGTCTTGACCCGGCCGGGCACCGGTTCCTTGGCGATGATCAGGATCTGGGGCAGATGATCGGGAATGCTCAGCGTGCTCAGTCCTTCCACTGGGGCGGCGTACGGCCCAGCCGATCAGCACGGCCACCACGGCCGCGGCGTAGAGAACGGTTGCGAGGATGCCGGCGCCCATCGGGCCGTCCACGTAGGCGATGGCGCCCGCCAGGGCCGCGCCCAGCCACTCCCACCGGCCCGTCATGGCGGCCAGCGCGACGACCAGCAGCGCGTACCAGGAGTAGCCGGGGGTGAACAGCAGCAGCAGCGAGCCGCTGACGACCAGCGCGCCCAGCCAGGGCCGCTCCTGGCGGCCGTACCGCAGGACGGCCAGGATGACCAGCGCCAGGACCCCGATCGCCGCGTACGGCGCCCACGCGTCCGGCAGGAGCAGCCGCAGGACCAGGTAACGGTTGCCGCCGCCCTCGTAGCGCTCCTCCTGGAGGTAGCCGGGCAGGTAACCCGCCACCGCGGGGCCCGATGCCAGCACGTAAGGCACGTACGACAGCCCGACCACGGCCGCCGCCGGCACCCCGACCCGGAGCAGCCGCCGCCACGCCACCCCGTTCGCCAGCACGCCGGACAGCGAGCCCACGAGCGCCGTCGCGGGCAGCAGCTTGGCCGCCACGGCGCCGCCCAGCAGCGCCCCGCGCGCCCAGAGTCCCCCCAGCGCCCCGGACGCCTGTGCGACCGGCGGCCCGCCGCGCCACCGTACGGTCCAGAAGGCCAGCGCCACCAGCAGCACGCCCACCATGTCGACGTGCGCGTTGTTCACCGCCTCGACCGGCACGGCGGGGCACCACGCCCAGAGCGCCGCCCGCCGCGCGCCCGCCAGCCGGCACAGCGTGAGCAGTGTGAGCACGGCCATCACCCAGCCGCCGAGCTGGAGGGCCTTGTGCCGCGACCCCTCCGGCGACAGCCAGTGCACCAGCAGGAAGTAACCCTGGGCGAGCGGCGGATAGATCGTCGGGACGGTGGGGCGGTTGATCCGGGTGCAGCCGCCGTCCGGCAGCGGGTAGAGACCGGGCCCGGCGCAGTCGGCGGGGAAGAGCCACCCGTCGCGCAGCCCGGCCAGCGCCGGGTCGGACGGCGGGTGGTCGTAGGGCGAGATGCCCGCGGCCTGCACCTTGCCGTCCCAGACGTACCGGAAGGAGTCGGTGCTGCTGCTCGGCGGCGCCACCAGCCCGATGGCGGCCAGCAGGATCCCGCCGCCGACGACGAGCGCGGTCAGCCGCCGCTCCGGCACCCGCCTGGACAGCCACAGAGCCGCGCAGAACAGCGCCCAGGCGGCCAGGTACCAGCCCAGGCGGGGCGGCCCCGTCACCATCCCGGCCACGGTGGCCGCCAGGAGGACGAGCACCGCCCCTGTCACGTACGTGTTCCGGCTCACAGGCGGCAGCCTCGCATCCGCGGCCCCGTTCGCGGCCGCCTGTGCGCTCCCCGTTCGATCTCCGTAAGAAGCCTTACGAACTGCGAACGTCCCTTATGGCGAGCGGTCCGGCGGCCTAGCGTCGGCGGCATGAGAGTGTTGGTCACCGGCTCGGCCGGTTTCATCGGCGGGCACGTGGCCGAGGCACTGGAGGCGGCGCATCACGACGTCGTCGGTCTCGACCTGCGCAACGGCCAGGACGTCCTGGACCCGGACGTCCTCGACGCGCTGCTGCCCGGCGCGGACGTCGTGGTGCACCAGGCGGCCAAGGTCGGGCTCGGCGTGGACGTCTCCGACCTGCCCGACTACGCCCGCGTCAACGTGTACGGCACGGCGGTCCTGCTCGCCGCCATGGCCAGGCACGGGATCGGCCGGCTGGTGCTGGCCTCCTCGATGGTGATCTACGGCGAGGGCCGCTACGAGTGCGCCGAGCACGGCCGGGTCCGGCCGGGGCCGCGGACCGTGGACGACCTGGAGGGCGGCCGGTTCGAGCCGCCGTGCCCGCGCTGCGGCGCGCCGCTGACCAGTGCCGAGATCGACGAGGACGCCCGGCCCGATCCGCGCAACGCCTACGCCACCAGCAAGCTCGCGCAGGAGCACCTGGCCGCCAACTGGGCCAGGCAGACCGGCGGACGCGTGGCGGCGCTGCGGTACCACAACGTCTACGGGCCGCGCATGCCGCGCGACACGCCCTACGCCGGGGTGGCCGCGATCTTCCGCTCCGAGCTGGAGGCGGGCCGGGCACCGAAGGTGTTCGAGGACGGCCGCCAGCGGCGGGACTTCGTGCACGTCAGGGACGTGGCCAGGGCCAACCTCGCGGCCATGTCGGCGACCGAGCCGACCGAGCCGACGACTGAGCCGACTGCTGTGCCGACTGTTGTGCCGGCGGCGGTTCCGGCGACCGTGCCGGCCGGTGAGCTGCGGGCCTGGAACATCGCCTCCGGCACCCCGCACACCGTGGGCGACATGGCCGCCGCGCTGGCGGCCGAGCGGGGCGGGCCCGAGCCGCAGGTGACCGGCGCCTACCGGCTCGGCGACGTCCGCCACATCGTCGCCTCGGCCGCCAGGGCCAGGACCGAGCTCGGCTTCCACGCCGAGATCGGCTTCGAGGCGGGCGTGAAGGAGTTCGCCTGGTCGTGAGCCCCGCCCCGAGCCCCGCACGAACGAGTCCGAGCCTCGATCCGATGTGAACGACTCCGAGACCCGATCCGACCCCGCACCGCCGCAACGAGGAGGCCCGCCGATCATGACGGTGGACGTGATTCTGCCCTGCCTGAACGAGGAGGACGCGCTCGGCTGGGTGCTCGGCCGCATGCCCGCCGGCTACCGGCCGATCGTGGTCGACAACGGCTCCACGGACCGGTCGGCCGAGGTCGCCGCCGACTTCGGCGCGCGGGTGGTGCACGAGCCGGCACGCGGTTTCGGCGCCGCCTGCCATGCCGGGCTGCTCGCCGCCACCGCTGACCTGGTCTGCTTCATGGACGCCGACGCCTCGCTCGACCCCGGCCAGCTGCCCCGGGTGGCCGACCCGGTGCTCGAAGGGCGCGCCGACCTGGTCATGGGGCGGCGTACGCCCCGGGGCGCGGGCGCCTGGCCCCGGCACGCGCGGCTGGGCAACGCCGTACTGGCCGCGAACCTGCGCCGCCGTACGGGTGCGCCGCTGCACGACCTCGGCCCCATGCGGGCGGCGAACCGCCTGGCGCTGCTGGACCTCGCGCTGACCGACCGCCGCTTCGGCTACCCGCTGGAGATGGTGCTGCGCGCCGCCTCGGCCGGCTGGCGGATCGACGAGGTGCGGGTGGACTACCTGCCGAGGACCGGGCGTTCGAAGGTGACCGGCACCCTCGGCGGCACCCTGCGCGCCGTCTCCGACATGCGACGCGTCATGGCCGAGATCCGCTGAAAACCCGACAGCCGCTCAGGGGGAGCGCGGGACGAGCAGGCCCCGGTTGAACGCCTCGGTGACCGCGGCGGCCCGGTCGCCGACGCCGAGCTTGCCGTAGATGTTCAGCAGGTGCGACTTCACCGTCGCCTCGGTGACGAACAGCTTCGCCGCCGCCTCCCGGTTGGTGGCCCCGGCAGCCACGAGCTGGAGCACTTCGAGCTCGCGCGGGCTGAGCGGCCCGGTGGCGGACGAGCGGACCCGGCTCATCAGCAGCGCCGCCGCCGACGGCGCGAGCACCGCCTCGCCCCGCGCCGTGGCCCGGACCGCGCGCAGCAGCTCGTCGCGGGGCGCGTCCTTGAGCAGGTAGCCGGTGGCGCCGGCCTCGATCGCGGGCAGCACGTGGCTGTCGGTGTCGTAGGTCGTCAGCACCAGCACCCGCGCCCCACCCCCGTCCTGCGCCAGCTCCCGCATCGCGCCGAGGCCGTCCGTGCCCGGCATGCGCAGGTCCATGAGGATCACGTCGGGCCGCAGCGACCTGGCCAGCCGGACCGCCTCCGCCCCGTCGCCGGCCTCGCCGACCACCTCGAAGTCGGGTTCGCGGGTGAACATGCCGCTCAGCCCGTCCCTGACCACCGGATGGTCGTCGACGACCAGCAGTCTGATCACGGGCAGGCCTCCTCACGCGCGGCGGGCACGCGGGCCGAGATGCCCGTGCCGGCGCCCGGCTCCGACTCGACCGCCAACGTGCCGGACAGCCCCTCGATCCGCTGCCGCATCGCCTCCAGCCCGAACCCGGCGCGGGCGGCATCGCTCCCGAGCCGGGCCGGGTCGAAGCCGCTTCCGTCGTCGCGCACGTCCAGCGCCACCTCGTCCTCCAGGTATGACAGGGTCAGCCCCACCCGGGTCGCCCCGGCGTGCTTGGCCACGTTGGCCAGCGCCTCCTGCGCGGCCCGCAGCAGCGCGACCTCCGCCTCCGGCGGCATCGGCCGCGCCGTGCCGGTCGTCGTGACCCGTACCGGGACGCCGTGCAGGTCCGACCAGCGGCCTGCCACGCTCGCCAGCGCCTCCTCCAGCCGGGCCGCGCGCAGCGGCTCTGGGCGCAGCGCGTCCACCGAGCGCCGCGCCTCCGACAGGCTCTCCCTGGCCAGCCCGGCCGCCGCGGTGAGGTGGCGGCGCCAGCCCGCCGGGTCGTCGCCGGCCTGCTCGGCCGCGCGGAGCTGGCTGATGACGCCGGTGAAGCCCTGCGCGAGCGTGTCGTGGATCTCCCTGGCCATCCGCTGCCGCTCGTCGTGCACGCCCGCCTCCCTGGCCCGCGCCACCAGCCGCTCGTGCAGGGCGGCGTTCTCGGCCAGGGTCTCCTCCAACCTGCGGTTGGCCTCGCGCGCCTCTTCGAGCGCGCGCAGGCGCTCCTCGTTGCGCCGGTCGTCGCGCCGGGCGTGCCAGGCGAACGCGCACATGGGGATCGCGTTCGCGGCCACCACGGCGGCGTACGTGACCAGTCCCATGACGGTGCTCATGTCCACCGCGTACGACTGCGCCGTGCCCGCCACCACCGCGACCGACGCGACGCCGGCCTGCCGCCACGGCCAGGGCAGCACCTCGAACGCGAAGATGTAGCCGGCGGGCGTGAAGAACCCGAACCACGGCGCCCTGACCACCAGCACCATCATGATCACGACCAGCCCGGCGAAGAACACCGCCATCGCCGGCCTGCGCTCCCGCCAGGCGGGCCGCAGCGTGAAGCCGCCCAGCATCCACACCGCCGTCAGCGCGCACAGAGCCAGGTCCACGGCCGGGGACGTGCCATGCGCCCACCTGATCGGCACCGTGACGACCGCCAGGACCGCCAGCAGGGCGTACGGCACGACGCCCGTCACCACCGGCGGCGGGCGGGTGACCGCACCGTCCATGCGCCGCGCTCCTCCCGCACTCGTGTCCCTGCCCACAACCTAGCCGCGCCCGGCGGGCCCGTCTCAGGGCAGTTCGATGCTGAGCGCGTGCCGGAAGACGCCGCGCGGATCCCAGCGCGCCTTGATCCGCTGGAGGCGCGGGTAGTTGTCCTTGTAGTAGAGGGTGCGCCCGGGAACGCCGGAGGTGTTCCACTCCGGGTCGATCAGGTCCACGTCGGGATAGTTGATGTACGAGCCGTCGTCGACCTCGCCGGGCACCGGCACGCCTCCGGTGCGGGCGTACACGTCGCGGTAGAAGCCGCGCACCCAGGCCAGGCTGCTCGCGTCGTCGGCCGCGTCGGCCCACGTCGTGTAGTAGACCGCCTTCATCACCACGTCGCGCTGGGCGACCGCGGTGGCCTCGGGCGCGACCGCGCGCACCTGGCCGCCGTACCCGATGAGCAGCAGGCCGGAGCTGCCGTTCCCAGTGGCGCCGGTCAGGTTGCGGTGGACGGCGGCGAGCTGCTGGTCGGTGAACGACTTCCGCAGGTAGGCGGCCTTGTTCTTGTACCGGCGGGTGGTCGCGTCGCCGGCCTCGCCGGTGCCGGGCCAGGTCATCTTGTGCAGCCACGGCGTCGTCCCCCGGGTGTCGACGACGGGATCGACACCCGTGCCCGCGGTCACCGCGGCGACGAACTCGTTCACCAGGCCGTCCGCGCCGGGCAGGCCCGCGTCGATCTGCACGGCCAGCGAGAAGTATCCGGCGGAGCGGTGCGGCAGCAGCAGGATCGCGTAGACGCCGGCGGAGCGCGAGCCCGGCGCGCTGTTGTGCTCGTGCCAGGTGCCGAAGTTGCGCACCAGCCGGGTGAACGCCGCCTCGGTCATGCCCTCCCACGCCCAGGCGACCACGCGTTCGAGCATCTCCGCGGGGGAGGCGGGGAGCAGCCCGGCCGGGTCGGAGCCGGTGGCGCCGGGCGAGCGCAACCAGTACTTGGTGACCACGCCGAAGTTGCCGCCGCCACCGCCGGTGTGCGCCCACCACAGGTCGCGGTTCGGGTCACCGGGTTCGCGGGTGGCGACCACCGCGCGGGCGGCGCCGTCCGCGCCGGCCACGACGACCTCCACGCCGTACAGGTGGTCCACCACCGAGCCGTACCGGCGCGACAGCGCGCCGTACCCGCCGCCCGCGAAGTGCCCGCCCGCGCCCACCGCCGGGCAGCTGCCGCCGGGGATCGTCACGCCCCAGCCCTTGAACAGGGTCCGGTAGACCTGCCCGAGCGTGGCTCCGGGCTCCACCGCGAACGCCTTCATCTTCGGGTCGTAGCCGACCGCGTCCATCGGGGAGAGGTCGATCAGCGTGCGCACCGCCGGGTCGGCGGTGAAGTTCTCGAAGCAGTGGCCGCCGCTGCGCACCGCGATCCGCCGTCCGGCGCGGACCGCCTCCGTCACCGCGCGTACCACCTGGTCGGTCGAGCCGACCACGCGGATCTCGTCCGGCCGGCCCACGAAGCGGAAGTTGTTGCCGCGCAGCAGCCCGTCGTACCGGGGGTCGCCGGGACGGATCCGCACCGGCCCGAACTCCTCCGCGCCGCCCGGCCCGAGGGCTCCACCGGCCGAGCCGGTGGCTTTCGCGACCGCGTCCGCCATCGCCATACCCGTCACCCCCGCGCCCAGCGCGCCGCCCGCCACGACTCCCGCGCCGGCCAGCAGCCTGCGGCGGCTCACCTGGTCTCGCTCCGACTGACTCATGCCCATCCTTCCGGCGCCGGTCCCCTGAAGACCGGGTGCCCTCACCGTCCCAGCGCCGCGGCCGCCCGCACATCGGCCGAGCGCCCGGTACGGCGGCTGAACCGCCGCTCCACCGGACGGCTGACCCGCCTCCACCGATCGGCCGGTCGCCAGGGCCTTGAAGGTGCGGTCGCGCGGACGGCTCGCACCACCGCTGACCAGGCGTCAGGAGCCGGTGAGGACGACGAGTCGACGGGTCGCCCTGGTCATCGCGACGTACCGGTCCACCGCTCCCTGGACGCCCTCCCCGAACCGCTCCGGATCGACGAGGACGACCAGGTCGAACTCCAGCCCCTTCGACAGCTCGGGGGTCAGTGACCGGACGCGGGGCGTCTCCTGGAACGTGGGATCGCCGATGACGCAGGCGGTCCCGTCGGCGTGCTCGGCGAGCCAGGCGTCGAGGATCGGGCCCAGCTCCGCGACGGATCCGTACCCGACGGGGACGCCGGCGGCGCGGATGGAGGCAGGCACGTTGGCGTCGGGCAGCGCGGCCCTGATGACCGGCTCCGCCTCGGCCATGATCTCCTCGGGCGTGCGGTAGTTGATGCTCAGTGAGGCCAGTTCGATCCGGTCGAGCCCGATCCGCTCCAGCCGTTCCCGCCACGACTCCGTGAAGCCGTGCCTGGCCTGGGCCCGGTCCCCGACGATGGTGAAGCTCCTGGACGGGCAGCGCAGCAGCAGCATCTGCCACTCCGCGTCGGTCAGCTCCTGAGCCTCGTCCACGACGACGTGCGCGAACGGCCCGGCGAGCAGATCGGGCTCGGTGCCGGGCGGCGTGCCCTCCTCGATCAGGCTGTTGCGCAGGTCCTCCCCGTGCAGCATGGTCACCAGGCCCTCGCCGTCGGGGTCGGCCTCGATCAGGGCGTCGACGACCTTGCCCATGCGCTCGCGTTCGGCGGCGAGGGAGGCCTGGTGCCGGCGCCGGCGCCGGGAGGCCTCCGGGTCGCCGAGCCGTTGCCTGGCCGCGTCCAGGAGCGGCAGGTCGGACAGCGTCCAGGCCTGGGCGTCCGGACGTCGCAGCCGCCTGACCTCGTCGGGGCTGAGCCAGGGGGCGCACATCCGCAGGTAGGCGGGCACCGACCACAGGTCCCCGACGAGGTCAGCGGCTTCGATCAGCGGCCAGGCGCGGTTGAAGGCCGTGCGCAGTTCCCTGTTGCGCAGCAGCGACGTGCGCAGCAGGCCGTCCGGGACGTCCTCCTCGCGCTTGTCGATCAGGATCGTGAGCAGTTCTTCCCAGATCTGCTCGCGCGCCTCGTTGTGCGGCGTGCCCGGCTCCGCCGCCTCGAACGCCTCGGCCCAGTCCTCGGGGCTCAGCCAGAGGTCGGACCAGGGAGTGGTGACCGTCATCCCCTCGGCCGGAGGGTTCTCGTAGAACCTGACGGCCGGTTCGATCGCCTTCACCATCTCGGCGGACGACTTCAGGCGGGCCACCTCCGGGTCGTTCTCGATCGCCGCCGTGGCGCCCTCGGCGACGAGGTCGCGCAAGGTGCAAAGTTGTACGCCCTCCTCCCCGAGGCTGGGCAGGACGTCGGCCACGTACGCCAGGTACGGCTGGTGCGGGCCGACGAACAGCACGCCGCCCCTGCGGTGGCCGAGACGGGGATCGGAGTAGAGGAGGTAGGCGGAACGGTGCAGGGCGACGACGGTCTTCCCCGTGCCGGGGCCGCCGTCCACGACGAGGGCGCCGCGCGATCCGGCGCGGATGACGGCGTCCTGGTCGGCCTGGATGGTGCCGAGCACGTCCCGCATCCGGGCCGAACGGCTGCCGCCCAGGCTGGCGATGAAGGCGGACTGGTCGTCGAGCGCGGCGTGTCCCTCGATCCCGTCGGGGGTGAACACCTCGTCCCAGTAGTCGCTGATCCGGCCCCGGGTCCAGCGGTACCTGCGGCGGCTGGTCAGGCCCATCGGGTTGGCGTGGGTGGCGCCGAAGAACGGCTCGGCGGCGGGTGAGCGCCAGTCGAGCAGCAGCCGACGCCCCGCGCTGTCGGTCAGGCCGAGCCGGCCGATGTAGACGGGCTCGGGGTCGTCCGCGCCGACCATGTGCCCGAGACACAGGTCCAGGCCGAAGCGGCGCAGGGCGCGCAGGCGGGCGGTCAGCCGGTGCACCTCCAGGTCCCGGTCCATCGCCTGCCTGCCGAGCCCGCCGGGCGCCTTCCGCTCGGCGTCGAGGCGGGAAGACAACTCGGCGATCGACGCCTCCAGGCTCTCCGCGATGGCCGCGAACCGCTCCTCGTCCCGGGCGATCAGCGCCGGGTCCGCCTTGGGGGCGAGTCGGGCGGGAAGGTCGAACGCGCTGATGGTCAGGTGGTTCACAGTCATTGACTCCCGTTTGCGCAGCTGTCGGCCTCGGCCGCCGATTCTGCGGCATGACCGGGGCCTTGTGGCAAGCCCCCCTGTGCGCTATACGTTGAAAGTGGAAGGGAGTGGTTTCTCCTCCTTTCCCGTTTCCGAACCCTCAGCGCCGCCCGCGTGTCAGGCGTGTGCGGCCGGTTCCAGGACCCACCGCGCGAAGTCGGCCGGCACCACGTTGCTGCCGCACAGGATCGTGGTGACGCGCCGCCCGGCGAAGCGCTCCGGCCGCTCCAGCACGGCGGCGATCCCGAGCGCCGCGGACGGCTCGACGACGAGCCCCGCGTGCTCGTAGAGGGCGCGCATCCCGGCCTTGATCGAGCCCTCCTCCACGAGCACGACGTCGTCCAGCACCACGAGCAGGTCGTCGAGCACCTCGGGGATCGGGCAGCGCCCCGCGACACCGTCGGCGATCGTGTCGATGTGGTCGGTCTCGACGACCGTGCCCCGCCGCCACGACAGCGCCATGGCGGGCGCGCCGGCGGGCTGGACGCCGATCACCTCGGCGTGCGGGGCGAGGGAGCGGACGACGTAGCCCACGCCGCCGGCCAGCGCCCCGCCGCCGAGGGCGACGAGAACGACGTCGAGCTCGGGATCGTCGCGGATGAGTTCGAGCCCGATGGTGGCGGCGCCTTCGCAGGTCGCCAGGTCCAGGCTGTCCTCGACCAGGTACGCGCCGCCGGCCTGGGCCAGCTCGCGGGCCAGCAGCCGGGCGTCCTCGATGTCGGCGCCTTCGAGCCGCACCTCCGCGCCGAGGTCGGCGATCCGGCGCAGCTTGAGCGGGTTGGCGGTGGTCGCGGCCACCACGGTGACGTCGAGCCCCCTGCGTGCGCCGCTGTGGGCCAGCGCCTGCCCGAGGTTGCCCGCGCTCGCGCACACCATGCGCGTCGCGCCCTGCCGGCGGGCCTGGGCAGCCACGGTCTCCGTACCGCGGCCCTTGAAGCTCCGTACCGGATTGAGCGTCTCGACCTTCAACGTCACCGCGCACCCGAGCGCCCGGCCGAGCGGCGCGCACGGCAGCGACGGCGTGTCGAGGAACACCGGATCGATCTCGCCGGCCGCCGCGCGGACCCGATCGAGCCGCAGGCGAACGCGATCAAGGTCCCTCATGGTGACGGAGTATGCCACGCGCTCAGCGCCGTCCGCCACGCTCCCGCCGTCGTGCGCCGACCCCCTCAGCGCCGTCCGTCACGCTCCCGGCGTCGTGCGCTCATGCCTTCAGCGCCCCCGCGCGGCCATGTTCTGCCGCCACTGCTCCATGGCCTGCCTGAGTGCCCCGCTCACGAGGAGCAGCAACTCGGCGGCGGTCTCGAAGCGGGCGCCCGCCGGGGTGCCGGGCCCGAGGATCTCTCCACCCCGCTGCGACGCGGCCGTCAGTGCCTCGTTCATCTGTACGGACGCCTGAATGGAACGCAGCCAGATGTCGTCGTCGGTGACGTAGCGTTCGCGGCGCCCGCCGGGGGTCCGTTCGCGCCTGAGCATGCCCTGCTGTTCGAGGAAGGTGACGGCGTGGGAGACCGAGGCCGGGCTGATGCGCAGCCGCTGCACCAGGTCGGCGGCGGTGAGGCTGCCGGCGTCGGTGACGTACAGGCAGGCCAGGACCCTGGCCGCCATCCGGGGCAGGCCCTGCCCGACGAGGAGGTCGGTGAAGGACTCGGTGAAGTCCTGGACCGCCTGGGGGTCGCGGCCGTGGCCGCCGTCGGGGATCTGCGGCGACTGCGGCTGCGGCTGCTTGCGGCGGCGGGCCCGGTGCCGGGTGGCCTCCTGCGCGCGGTCCGCGCCATAGTCGCTTGGGCCGCCGTTCCTGGTGACCTCGCGCATGATCGTCGAGGCGGGCCGGCCGAGACGGCGGCCGATCTCCGCGTAGCCGAGCCCCTCCGCCAGCCATGTCGCGATGTGCCGGCGGTCCTGGCCGGTGAGTCTGCCTCCGGGCATCGGTGCTCGGCTCCTGTCTGTCCGACGTGCGCGTTCCGCTGCACAGTATGCGTTCACATGCACCTCATTGCAATCCCCGCTCGGATCCGGTCATTGCGTTCACTGTCTTAATCATTGCAAAGATCAGCGATCTGATGCTTATCGACAGGCTATATGGATGCTTTTGCTTGTTGACGACTTTGTGAACGCAATGTACCTTCATGGTTGTTCAGCGATTCCAAAACATCCATGAGGAGATTCGCGATGGAACAGAGCAACGGCGGCTTCTCCGTCAGCGGGCTGCGCAGGCTGCACGACGTGCTGGCCCGGCGGGTCGGGTCCGGCAAGATCCCCGGTCTGGTCGCCCTGGTCAGCAGGGGCGGCGAGACGCACGTCGAGGCGCTGGGGACCATGCGCCACGACGGCGGCCCGCCGATGCGCCGCGACACGATCTTCCGGATGGCGTCCACGTCCAAGCCGGTCGCGATGGCCGCGGCGATGGTCCTGGTCGACGAGTGCCGGCTGCGGCTCGACGATCCCGTGCAGCAGTGGCTGCCCGAGCTCGCCGACCGGCGGGTGCTGAAGCGGATCGACGGCCCGCTCGACGACACCGTGCCGGCCCGGCGGCCGATCATCGTCCGCGACCTGCTGACCTCCACCTTCGGCCTCGGCATGGACATGACGTCGCTGGGCACCCCGATCATGAACGCGATCTTCGAGCAGGGGCTCACGCCCAACCTGCCGGAGCCGATGCCCGAGCCGGACGAGTGGATGCGCCGCCTCGGCACGCTGCCGCTGATGCGCCAGCCGGGCGAGCAGTGGCAGTACCAGATCAGCAACGACCTGCTCGGCGTGCTGGTGGCCAGGGTCACCGGCCAGACGTTCGAGACGTTCCTGCGCGAGCGTGTCTTCGACCCGCTGGGGATGAAGGACACCGGCTTCCACCTGGGCGCCGACAAGATCGACCGGCTGCCGGTCCTCTACGCCCCCGACCCTTCGACCGGGGAGTTCCACGTGTGGGACGAGGCGGAGGGCGGGCGCCACAGCAAGCCGCCGGCGTTCCAGGGCGGCGGCGGAGGGCTGGTCTCCACCGTGGACGACTACCACGCCTACTTCCGCATGCTGCTGAACGGCGGCACGCACGAGGGCGAGCGGATCCTGTCCCGGCCGGCCGTCGAGCTGATGACCACCAACCGGCTCACCCCCGCCCAGCAGGCCGCCCGGCATGCCATGGCGACCGACAACGTGCACGTGTCCTTCGGCCAGGGCCAGCACGGCGGCTGGGGCTTCGGCATGGCCGTGCGCACTCACCGCGGCGACTACGCCTCGGTGGGCCAGTTCGGCTGGGACGGCGGCAGCGGCACCACGGCCTACGCCGACCCGGCCAAGCAGCTCACCGGCATCCTGCTCACTCAGGTCGGCATGTCCGTCCCGGACCCGGCCCAGCTCATCCACGACTTCTGGACCACCCTCTACCAGGCGATCGACGACTGACCGCCGTCCCACCCCCGTCCACGTACACCCCGTAGAAGGAGCACACCCGCGATGACCATCACCTTCACCGACCACGACAAGCTGACCCTGCGCACCGCCGCGTACGGCGCCGTCACGCTGCTGGCCGCCGCCGACGCCGCGGGCAGCCCGCACCAGGTCGCCACCAGGGGCTCCATCGCCCTGTACTCCGCCACCGGCCCGATCGGCCACGTGCTCGCCGACAAGTCGGGGGGCATGGACCTGAGCGGCAAGTCCGTGGCCGCCATCGCCGACCACGTGCTGCCCGCCCTGACCGCGGCGATGAGCCTGCTCAAGCAGCGGGATTCGGCGGAGGCGGACAACTATCGCCACACCGTCCTCGTCGCCGTCGAGGCGGCCACCCACACAGACGGGGGCCGTCAGCCGAGCCCCGCGGTGGCCGACATGATCCGCAAGATCACCGAAGCTCTCGACGCCGCCTGACCAGGGTGCGGGCCCGCCCGGTCCATCGCCTTCGTCCCCGGCGCACCACCCGTCCCGTCACTCTCGCGTTCCCCTCGGCGGAGCACTCCGGCAGTGCTCCGCCGTATCGTGTGCAGGCATGTCACATATCGCCGGTGACTAAGCGCATAGTCAGCCCTAGAATGCGAGTGACCAAGAGACTCGCGGCGGGCCACCCCCTCATCGTGGCCGGCATGTCCGGTGGGCAGCGCGGGCGGCATCGAGACCACGCACTCGGGGTCGAAGGGGACGAGGATCGAAGATGGCCCGACGGCAGGCCCGATTCACCGCGCAGGACCTGGCGGACGACTCCCGGTTGCGGGACCACTCCCCCGAGCTGTGGCGAGACGACCTGGGGGAGGTGCAGCGCCGGCTGCTGTCGTCGGCCGTGCGCTGCTTCGCCGCGAACGGCTTCCACGCCACGACCACGCGCGACATCGCCGAGTGCGTCGGGCTCAGCCCGGCCGCGCTCTACGTCCACTTCCCGTCCAAGGAACTGGTCCTGTACGAGATCGTCAGGGCCGGTCACGAACGGGTCCTGGCGCACGTCAGGGATCCCTCCATCACCGGCCTGGACGGTTCCGCGGAACGGCTGCGCGCCATCGTCTCGGCGTACACCGTGTGGCACGCCCGCCACCACGTGACCGCCCGCGTCTGCCAGATCGAGCTGCACGGCCTGACGCCCGGGCACTACGGCGAGATCGTGGAGCTGCGGCACCAGACCAACGGCTATTTCAGGGGCGCGGTCGCGCGCGGCGTGGCCGACGGGTCGTTCGCGAAGGTCGACGTCACGAGGGTCACGCGGGCGATGTTGTCGCTGGCCATAGACCTGGTCCGGTGGTATCGGCTGGACGGCCCCGACTCGCCCGAGCAGCTCGGCGAGTTCTACGCCGACCTGTCGATGAAGCTGCTCGCCCCGGGCTGACGCGCGGCCGGGGAATCGGCACGGGCTGTGCCGGACCGGTTGACAAGCGACCGCTCACAGCCTGACTATGCGCTTAGTAACCTCGGCGGACTCCCGATCAGACCCCGGCCCGTGGTGCTCTGGAGGCCCCCTTGCATGCCTTGACGCAGGACCTGACCACCCTCTCACGCGGACGGCCCGCCGTTCCCCGCCCGCATGCGTGACCATGCCGTACCCGCGCCCCGACCAGCGCCGACCCACCGCACATGGACGGATGCACCGATGACCGTGCCATTGACCGTGCAGTCCCCCTTCGCTCCCCTCGCGCCCCTCGCATCGAGCACCGTCTTCCTCGACCTGCTGGCCCGCGAGGCCGCGCCCGCCGAGTTCGAGGAGCCGGTGCTCTCGGCCCGCGCGGCGGGCGCTCCGCCCGAGACGCTGGCGCAGCTGGAGGCCGCCAAGCTGACGGCGCTGCGGGTGGGTGCGGACCTGCGGCGGCAGGCCGGCCGCGAGGCCGAGCTGACCGCGCTGTTCGACCTGGCGGGCGACCTGGCCGCGCTGCGCGACCTGGACGCGATCCTGGAGACGGTCGTGCGCCGGGCCAGGCGGCTGCTCAACGCGGACGTCGCGTACGTGACGCTGAACGACGACGAGAGCGGCGAGACCCGCATGCGGATGACCGACGGGTCGATCTCGGCGGCCTTCCGGCGGCTGCGGGTCCCGCTGGGCGACGGGCTGGGCGGGCTGGTGGCGCAGACGGCGATGCCGTACAGCACCGACCACTACGCGGCGGACCCGCAGTTCCGGCACCGCGCCTTCATCGACGCGGCGGTGGCCGAGGAGGCGCTGGTGGCGATCCTGGGCGTGCCGATGCGGCTGGGCAGCCGGGTGGTCGGCGTCCTGTACGCGGCCAACCGCAGCCAGCGGCCGTTCGCCCCGGAGAAGGCGGTACTGCTGGGCTCACTGGCGGCGCACGCGGCGCTGTCGGTGGACAACGCGCGGCTGCTGGAGCGGACCCGTACGGCGCTGGCGGAACAGGAGGAGGTCAACGGGAGGATCCGGGCGCGCTGCGCGGCGATCGAGCGGGCCGCCCAGGCGCACGACCGGATGACCGCCCTGGTCGTCAGAGGCGGTGACGCCGGCGACGTGGCCGCGGTGGTCACCGAGGTGCTGGGCGGGGCGCTGCACGTCCTGGACGCCGACGGCCGGTGCCTGGCCGTGTCGGGCGATCAGGTGCCGCTCGCCGAGGACGAGATCTCCGCCGCGATGGCCGTGGCCGGCTCCGTGCACACGCGGGGCGGCACGACCAGGCACGGCGACCTGTGGGTCACCCCGATCGCGACCCCCGGCGAGGTGCTCGGCGCGCTGGTGTTACGCACCGAGGCGGAGCTCGGCGACGCCGACCGGCGCATCCTGGAACGGGCCGCGCTGGTCACCGCGCTGTTGTTGCTGCTGCGGTTCAGCGCGGCCGAGGCCGAGGCACGGGTGCAGGGCGAACTCCTGGACGACCTGCTGGACGGCCGTGTGGACGGCCAATCGGACAGCCGCCTGGACATCAGGGCGAACAGCAGGGCGGACAGTCGGCTGGACGGCCGCGCGGACGGGTCGGCGGCGCTGGAGGCGCGCATGCGCCGGGCCGGGCTGGACGCGGACGCCTCGTACGTGATGCTCTCGGCCCGCTACACCTCCCCCAGGCATCGCGGCCGGGCCGCCTTCTGGGCGGCCGCGCACGCGACGGCGGCGCACGGCCTGGCGGCGGCCCGTGGCGAGGAGGTCGTCCTGCTGCTGCCGGGCGACGCGCCCGGCGAGACCGCGCGCCGCGTCGCCAAGGAGCTGGGCGCGGCGCTGGCCGCGCCGGTGACGGTGGGCGCGGCCGGGCCGATCCGCGACCTCACCGGTGCCCCCGCCGCGCACAAGGAGGCGCGGCGCTGCGCCGACACGCTGCTCGCCCTCGACCGGCTGGACGACGGCGCCGACGCCCGCGAGCTCGGCTTCGTCGGCCTGCTGATCGGCACGCACCGCGACGCGCGCGGCTTCCTGGACTCGACGCTGGGCCCGGTGCTCGACTACGACGCCCGCCGCGGCACGTCCCTGGTCAGGACGCTGGAGACGTACTTCAGCAGCAGGTGTGGCCTGTCCAAGACCGCCGAGCGGCTGCACGTCCACATCAACACCGTGCACCAGCGCCTGCACCGGGTCAGTCGCCTGCTGGGTGAGGACTGGCAGGAGCCGGAGCGGGCTCTGGAGATTCAGCTGGCTCTGCGCCTGCATCGGCTGCGGGGCTGACCGGCGGATCGGCCTGCCGCCGGGAGATCAGCAGATGCCGGGCCGTCCCCCAGATGCCGCGCCGGAACAGCAGCACGATCACGATGAAGATCGAGCCCGTGACGATGCCGACGCCCTCGAACCCGGCGGTCGCGAGGAAGTCCTGCAGCTGGACGACGATGGCGGCGCCGATGGCCCCGCCCCACAGCGTGCCGATGCCGCCGAGGATGACCATCATCACCACCTGGCCCGAGGTGGTCCAGTAGAGCCCGTCGAGCGCGGCGAAGCCGTGGCCGATGGCGAAGACGCCGCCGGCCGTGCCCGCCAGCGCGGCGGACAGGACGAAGGCCAGCAGCCGGTAGCGCTCGACGGGATAGCCGAGGGCACGCGCGCGGGCCGGGTTGTCGCGGATCGACACCAGCACCCGGCCGAACGGCGAGCGCACGATCCGCCACGCGGCGAAGAGCCCGGCCAGCACGAACGGCAGCCCCGCGTAGTAGAAGAAGAACGGATCGGACAGGTCGAGGCCGAGGAAGTCGCGGGGGATGCCCTGGAGCCCGTTCTCGCCGCCGGTGACGTCGCGCCACTGGTTGGCCACGAAGTAGATCATCTGGGCGAAGGCCAGGGTGACCATGGCGAAGTAGATGCCGGTCAGCCGGACCGACAGCAAGCCGATCGGCAGCGCCAGCAGCGCCGCGAACAGCGCGCCGCCGAGGATCGCCACCGGGAACGGCATCCCGCCGTGCAGCACGATCAGCCCCGTGCAGTACGCCGACCCGCCCCAGAACGCGGCGTGCCCGAACGACAGCAGCCCGGTGAAGCCCAGCAGCAGGTCCACGGCGGCGGCGAACAGCGCCCAGCAGGCGATGTCCAGCGCGACCGGCGGATAGATCAGCCACGGCAGGACGAGGGCGGCCAGCAGCCCGAGCACCAGGAGCACGATCCCGCCCCGGCCCGAGCGGGCCAGCCTGGACAAGATCACCGGTACGCCTCCTCACGTCCGAACAGCCCGGCCGGGCGCCACAGCAGCACGGCGGCCATCAGGATGAACACCGTGATCTGGGAGAGCGCGGGCACGTACAGGTTGCCCAGCGCCGACACCAGCCCGACGGCGAACCCGGCGGCGACCGAGCCGAACACCGAGCCCAGCCCGCCGATCACGACCACGGCGAAGACGGTGATGATCAGGTCGGCGCCCATCAGCGGGTTGACCGCGCGCATCGGCGCGGCCAGCACTCCGGCGAACGCGGCCAGCGCGACCCCGAAGCCGAACACCGGCGTCACCCAGCGGCCGACGTCGATGCCGAGCGCCCTGGTCAGCTCAGGCCGCTCGGTCGCGGCCCGGACGATCATGCCCACCCGGGTCTTGGTGAGCACCACCCACACCGCGACGCACATCAGCGCCGACACCGCCAGCACGAACACCTGGTAGGCCGGGTAGGTGAACAGCCCCAGGTCGACCGTGCCGGCCAGCTCGGGCGGCCGGGGGTAGGGCTGGGAGTTCACCCCGTACTCGCGCCGGACGAGGTCCTGGAGGATGAGCGCGAGCCCGAAGGTGAACAGGAAGTTGTAGAGCGGGTCGAGCGGCGTCAGCCGCCGCACGAACAGCCGCTCCAGCACGGCGCCGGCCACGCCGAGCAGCAGCGGCACCAGCACCAGTGCCACCCAGAAGTTCAGGCCGAACGCGTCGAGCGCGATGAACGCCCCGAACGCGCCGAGCATGTAGAACGCGCCGTGCGCGAGGTTGACCACGCCGAGCATGCCGAAGATGACGGCCAGGCCGAGGGCGAGCAGGGCGTAGAACGACCCGCCCACCAGCCCGTTGAACGCTTGCTGGAGCACGTCCTGCCGCCTACAGCTTGCACGCCGGGTCGGGCTGCGGCTGGAACGCCTCAGCGGCCGGGATGGTGTTGAGCACCTTCTCGTAGTCGTACGGCTCCTTGACGTCGGCGGATCCCTTGACCTCCGCCAGGTAGGAGTCGTGCAGCAGCAGGTGGTCCTGGGCGCGGATGGTGCCGTTGCGGACGAACATGTCCTCGACCTTCTGGCCCTCCAGCTGCGCGACCACCTTGTCGGCGTTGTCGGTGCCGGCCCGCTGCACGGCCTCCAGGTACTGCAGGGCGGCCGAGTAGTTGGCGGCCATGTTGGCGGTCGGCCGCTTGTTCAGCTTGGCCTGGAACCTGTCCGCCCAGGCCCTGGTCTTCTCGTCGAAGTTCCAGGTCCACATGGTGGTGTAGCGGGTGCCGGCCAGGGCGTCGGGCCCGAGCGAGTGGATGTCGCTGAGCAGCAGCAGCCCGATCGCCAGCGTGACGTTCTTGTCGCGCAGCTTGTACTCGTTGTACTGCTTGACCAGGTTGACCAGGTCACCGCCGGCGTGCATGGTGCCGAGCACCTGCGGCTTGGGGTCGAGCCCCGGCGCCTTGAGCAGGAACGTGGAGAAGTTGTCGTTGGGGAACGGGGTCGGGTCGGACCCGACCACGGAACCGCCGGCCCCCTTGATGGCCGCGGTGAACGTCTTGGTCATGTCCTGGCCGAACGCGTAGTCCGGGTAGACGATGTACCAGTTCTTGGCGCCGGCCTTGGTGACCTCCGTGCCGGTGCCGTGGGCCAGCATGTAGCTGTTGTAGCCGTAGTGGAAGGTGTACTTGTTGCACGACTTGCCCTCCAGCTCGGTGCTGGCGGCGCCGACGTCGATGAACACCTTCTTCTTGTTCTTGGCCACGGTGGCGACGGCGAGCGCGGCGGACGAGGTGGGCACGTCGAGGATCACGTCCGCGTGCTGGCGGTCGTAGAGCTCCTGCGCCTTGGAGTTGGCGATCTCGGGCTTGTTCTGGTGGTCGGCGCCGGTCACCTCGATCTTCGTGGCCACCGCCTTGTCGCCGTACTTGGCCTTGTAGTCGTCCACGGCCATCTTGACCGCCTCGATCGAGCTGCGGCCCGAGGTGTCGGCGTAGATGCCCGACTGGTCGTTCAGCACGGCCAGCGTCACCCCGCCGTCGCTGATCGCTCCTCCGCCGCCGCCCGGCCCGCCTCCGCAGCCGGCCAGCAGCAGCCCGGCGGCGGCCAGTCCGCCGCTCCAGCCCGTGATTCGCATTACGGCATCTCCTCTGTTCCCGGGCGCTCGGCCGTTCTGTCACTGGGTGGCGGTCGTCAGATTCCGAGGTATTCGAGTAGCTGGTGCTCGCGTTCGCGTACCTGGTCGCGGTCCAGCGACTCGACGATGCGGCCCTCGGCGAGCAGGTAGTGGCGGTCGGCGACGGAGGCGGCGAAGTGCACGTTCTGCTCGACCAGCAGCACCGTCGTGCCCGCCTCCCTGACCTCGCGCAGGATCTCGCCGATGCGCTGGACGAACAGCGGCGACAGGCCCTCGGTCGGCTCGTCGCACAGCAGCAGCCGGGCGCCCGTGCGCAGCACCCGTGCGAGCACGAGCATCTGCTGCTCGCCGCCCGACAGCGTCGTGCCCGGCGAGCGACGCCGCTCCCTCAGGTGCGGGAACGTCTCGTACACGCGCTCCAGCGACCACGGCTCGGGCCCGCCGCCGCTCTTCACCACGGGCGCGAGCATGAGGTTCTCCTCCACCGACAGGGTGGCGTAGATGCCGCGGTCGTCCGGGACGTAGCCGAGGCCGCGGCGGGCCCTGGCGTGCGGGGGCAGCCCGGTGACGTCGGCGCCGGAGACGGAGATCGTGCCCGTGGTCCTGCCGTAGGCGCCGTGCAGGCCCATCAGGCAGCGCAGCAGAGTGGTCTTGCCGGCGCCGTTGCGGCCGACGAGGGTGACGATCTCGCCCTCGTCGACCCGCATCGACACCTCGCGCAGTGCCTGCGCCTCGCCGTACCAGGCGGACAGTCCGTCAACGCGCAACATCGGAGTCCCCCAGGTAGGCGGTGATGACGCGAGGGTCGTGGCGGATCTCGGCGTACGGCCCCTCGACCAGCACCTTGCCGTGCTGCAGCACGGTCACCCGGTCGGCGAGGCTGGCGACCACGTTCATGTTGTGCTCCACCATGACCACGGTGCGGCCCGCGCGGATCTCCTGGACGAGCTCGATGGTGCGGTCCACGTCCTCCGCGCCCATTCCGGCCGTCGGCTCGTCGAGCAGCAGCACCTTGGGGTCGAGGGCCAGGGCGAGCGCCAGTTCCAAGGCTCTTTTGCGTCCGTACGACAGCGAGCCCGCGGGCACGTCGCCGTGGCCGGCCAGCCCGACCCGGGCGAGCAGTTCGGCGGCCGGGGCGGTGAAGCGGGCCAGCGCCCGGTCGGAGCGCCAGAAGCGCCAGCCGAGCCCGGTCGGCCCGGCCAGGGCCAGCTCCAGGTGCTGGTGCGGGGTCAGCTCGGCGAACAGGCTGGTGATCTGGAACGAGCGCGCCAGGCCCAACCGGCTGATCGCCTCGGGGGTGCGCCCGACCAGCTCCCTGTGGCCGTCGATCACGACGCTGCCCGCGGTCGGCCTGAGGAATCCGGTGAGCAGGTTGAACAGGGTGGTCTTGCCGGCGCCGTTGGGTCCCACCAGGGCGTGCACGCTGCCCTCGGCCACGTCCAGGTCGACGCCGTCCACGGCGCGGAAGCCGCGGAACTCCCTGACCAGTCCTCGCGCCCGCAGGACGGGGACGGATCCGGCATCGTGCGGGCCCGCCGCGGGACCTTCGCCCATGCACCCCTCCTCACGACTCACAAGGTGAGCTGGAACACCGTGAACGCTAGGTGGCGGCCAGGACAGGCGACCAGGTGACGTGCCTCCACATTCGTCCCGCCCGATGTGCGGTGGTACACACCTCTTCGGCGGACGGGCTCCTCCGTGGCGCCCGCCACCGGTCCGGCCGGCTCGCCGGCGGCGCGGCGGTGGAGGACGTGTCCACAGGTAGCCGGGGAACAGTGGCGACCGCATACGTCGCCGCGCCCGTCGCCGTCGATCACCATGGCGTCCACCACGGCCTGACCGATGGGAGTCGCACATGTCTTTTCCGTTCCGCAGATCCGCCCTCCTCCCGGCCCTCGTGGCCACGTTCCTGGCTCTCCCCCTGGCGCCGGTGGCCTCCGCCGCGCCGGCCGACGCCCGCTGCGGCCGCCTGGGCAGTCTGCACGTACCGGGTGCCCGGCACCAGGTCGCCGCCTGCCTGGACGACCTGACCACCGCCGGCACGACCGCCTCGGGACACACCGATCCGGCCGACTGGACGGGGCTGCACTCGACGGCCACCCGCAACCCGAGCGGTGTGCCGGGGATCCAGATCGACGGCTACTTCGACGACACCTCCACCAGCAACCCCACCCACGGCTGGAACCACGACGCGCAGTTCGTCATCCGGCTGCCCGAGCGGTGGAACGGCGGGCTGGTCGTCGCGGGAGCGCCGGGCAACCGCCGCCAGTACGCCAACGACTTCACCATCTCCGACTGGGTGCTGGCCAAGGGCTACGCCTACGCCTCGACCGACAAGGGCAACGTCGACCTGGAGTTCTACAAGGACGGGAAGCGCCCTGGCGACGCCATCACCGAGTGGTACCGGCGGATGATCGAGGTCACCGTCGCGGCCAGGGTGACCGTGGCCCGCCACTACGGGAAGAAGCTGCGCAAGACGTACGCGATGGGCATCTCCAACGGCGGCCAGCTCGTGCGCTGGGCCCTGGAGAACCACCCCGAGCTGTACGACGGCGGCGTCGACTCGGAAGGCACCTTCTGGCCGCCGGACGGCCGGCCGAACGCGCTGACCTACCTGCCGGTGGCGCTGCGCGAATATCCCAAGTACGCGGCGACCGGAGACCCCGAGGCGCACGCCGCGATGCTGCGGGCCGGCTTCGCCCCCGGCTCGGAGTTCCTGTGGGACTTCAACTACCGCATCCTGTGGGACGCGACCCAGCGCAAAGTCCGCGAGGAGCTCGACCCGGACTTCGACGGCGACCTCGACGCGGGCATCCCGTTCTGCCAGAGCGGCACGCCCAATTGTGACGCCGACTACGACTTCTACGCGCGGCCGAAGAGCGTGCACCAGGCGGTGAAGCGGGCCTCGCACACCGGCCGCATCGGCAAGCCGCTGATCACCGTGCAGGGAACGCTGGACGCGCTGCTGCCGATCAAGGTGCACGGCGACGCGTACGCCAAGTCCGTGCGCGCCCAGGGCCGGGCCGCCAAGCACCGCTACTACCGGATCGAGGGCGCCTCCCACCTCGACATCGAGTACGACATGTTCCCCGACCGGATGCGGCCCCTGCTCCCGTGCATGCGGACCGCGTTCGAGGCGCTGGAGCGCTGGACGGCCGGGCAGCAGCAGCCGCCGCCCAGCGCCACCATCCCGCGCCAGACCTCGGGCGACGTGGCCAACTCCTGCTCGATCAGCTGACCACCAGCTCGCCGGCCCTGGCCCTGATGAGCCGCCTGACGATGAGGGCGGAGGGCGAGGGCCGGCTGTCCTGACGCTGCGTCAGGCACAGGTGGACGGGTTCGGCGTCGGACAGCGGCAGCCAGACCACGTCCGCGATGTCGGCCGAGGTGTCGAACCGGGCCAGGATGCCCACCCCGGCGCCCTGGCCGACCATCACCTTCACGGTCCGCGCCGACATCGCCTGCACGACGACGTCCGGCGCGGGCACGTGGCGGTGCAGCGTCTCCCACATCACGGTGCCCGCCCGCATGGTGACGATCGGCCAGGTCGCGAGGTCGCGCCACTGGATCTGGTCGCGCCCCGCCAGCGGATGATCCGTAGGCACGTACGCGCCGACGGGCGCGGAGATGAGCGGGATCCGGCGCAGCCCGGGCGCGGGCGGGCCGGCCGGCATGGTGACCACCCCGAAGTCGAGCGCGCCGTCGAGCACGTCGGCCTCGACGGCGGCCGACGCCCCCTCGCGGACCGCGAACCGCAGGCCCGGGTGGTACTGCCGCAACCGGCCCACGACCGGCGCGATGATGGTCTCCACGGTCACTGTGACGCCGCCGATCTGCACCCGGCCCCGGTAGGTGCCGCTCGACTCCATCGCCGACTCGCGCACCGCCTCCTCGGCCGCCACCAGCCGGCGCAGCGGCTCGATCAGCGCCTGCCCGGCCGGGGTCGGGCGCACGCCGTGCCGGCTGCGGGTGAGCAGCACGACGTCGAGCTCCTCCTCCAGCAGCGCGATCTGCTGCCCGAGCGCGGGCTGGCTCACGCCGCACCGGGCCGCCGCCGCGCGCAGCGACCCCGTCTCGACGGCGGCCAGGAAGTACCGGGCCCGTTCCACCCGCACGCGGCCACCATAAAGGCAGAACCTTTCACCTGTGAACCGCTTCCACGTCTTCCCGTCGCTCCGACGGCGCGCGATCGTGGCTGCGAAAGCCGAGGTGAGAGGTGAAAGGAATACCAAGTGGCTGACCGTCCGCTCAGCGGAGTGCGTGTCCTGGACGTGTCGACGATCCTGGCCGGGCCGCTCGCGTCCGCGCTGCTCGGCGAGTTCGGCGCCGAGGTGATCAAGGTCGAGCATCCCGCCACGGGCGATCCGGCTCGCCACTACCCGCCCCTGGAGGAGGGCGAGTCGGCCGCCTGGTCGATGATCGGCCGCGGCAAGCGCAGCGTCACGATCGACCTGCACCACGCCGAGGCGGCCGCGCTGGTCGGCCGGCTGGCCGCGGCCGTGGACATCGTGGTGACCAACTTCCGCCCTTCGACGCTGCGCCGGTTCGGCATCGACTTCGACGACCTGCGCGCGTACCGGCCTGATCTGGTGATGATCCAGGTGAGCGCGTTCGGCAGGACCGGCCCGTACGCCGACCGGCCCGGCTTCGCCCGCGTCGCGGAGGCGTTCGCGGGCCTGACCCACCGCACCGGCACCCCCGACGGGCCGCCCGTCTTCGCCGGCTATCCCGTGGCCGACGGCGTCACCGGCATCTACGCCGCGTTCGCCGCCATGCTCGCGCTGCGCCAGCGCGACCTCACCGGGCAGGCGCAGCTCGCCGACATCCCCCTGTACGAGCCGCTGCTGCGGATGATGGAGGACTTCGTCGTCGAGTACGGCGTCACCGGCGAGACCCGCGAACGCCAGGGCAACCGCAACCCGCACATCAGCCCCAACGACCTCTACCGCACCCGCGACGGCCGCTGGCTGGCCCTGCCCGCCTCGACCGAGCAGATGTGGCGCCGGCTGGTCACCGTCATGGACGCGGGCGACCTCGCCGTCCACGACTCCATGACCGCCCGGCTGGAACACCGCGAGGAGATCGAGGCCAGGGTCGCCGCCTTCGTCGCCGCCCACGACCTCGACCCGCTCATGTCCCTGCTCACCGAGGCCGGCGTGGCCGCCGGGCCGGTCAACTCCGCCGCCGACATCTGCGCCGACCCGCACATCAGGGCCCGCGGCTCGATCGTGGAGGTGCCGGACGCCAGGACGGGCCGCCCGCGGCTCATGCAGGCTCCGGCCGGGCGCTTCTCGGGGTTCGACCCGACCATCGGCGGCGCCGCGCCCGCCCTGGGCGAGCACACCGCCGACGTTCTCCGCGACCTCGCCGGGCTGGCCGAGCCGGAGATCCATGACCTGCGCCACCGAGGAGTGGTCTGACCCGAAAGAGGCGTGCCCATGACCATGGCCACCCTGTCCATCATCGTGCTGGCCGCCCTGCTCGCGGCGACCCTGATCCCCGGCTTCGACCTCGGCCTCGGCGCCCTGGCGGCGGCGTTCCTGCTCGGGCTCGCGGCCGGCGTCCCGACGAACGACGTGACGGGCTTCTTCCCGGCCGACTTCTTCGTGCTCATCGTCGGCATCACCGCGCTGTTCGCCGTCGCGCAGCTCAACGGGACCCTCGACTGGTTACTGGACGTGCTGCTGCGGGCCGCCGGGGGCCGGCTCGTGCTGATCGCACTGGCGCCGTTCGCCATCGGCGCCGTGCTCACCGCGGCCGGCACCCTGCCCGCCGCCGCGACCGCCATCGTCTCCCCCATCGCCCTCGGCTTCGCCGCCCGGTACCGGATCTCGCCGATGCTGGCCGCCGTCCTGGGCGTCACCGGGATCATCAGCGGGCTGCTGTCGCCGCTGGCCGTGTACGGGGTCACCGCGCGCTCGCTGAGCGACAAGCTCGGCATCGACCTGCCCGGGTCGGCGCCGGTGACGTTCCTGGCCGGGGGGCTGCTGGCGGGGCTGGTCGTGTGCGCGGGCTGCCTGGTCGTCGGCCGGTTCACCGGCGGCATCCCCCGGGGCCGCGCCTCCGTCCCGGCCACGGCCGCGCCGCTCGCGCCCGGCACCACCGACCCGGCCGGCCCCGCTCCCGTGTCCGGGACCGCCGAGCCGGCCGCCCGGTCCGACTCCACCGGCCTTGAGCCCGCGTCCGGCACCACCACTGCCGACGCCGCTTCCGGCGACACGGCTTCCAGCGCCACCTCCGGCACCGCGACCGTGACGGTCGCACCCACGGCGGCGGCGACGCGAGACCCGGGTTCCGGAACGCGGGCCTTCACGCTGCTGTGCATGGCCGCCGTCGTCGTCCTGTCCGTCGGTTTCGACATGAACGTCGGCTATCTCGGCCTCACCGCCGCCCTGGCGCTGCAGCTGGCCTTCCGGCTGCCGCTCGGCGCGATCGTCTCCCGGATCCCGTGGAACGTGGTCCTGCTGATCGGCGGCCTGCTCACGTACGTGGGCCTGATGCAGCACCTGGGCGCGTTCAAGCAGATCAGCGAGCTGCTCGGGGTGGCGGGCTCGCCGCTGCTCAGCCTGCTGGTGCTGTGCTACGTCGCCGGGATCACCTCCTTCGCCGCCAGCTCCATCGCGGTGTTCGCGACCGTCATGCCACTGCTGCCGCCGCTGGTGGCCGCCGGTGTCTCCCCGGTCGGCGGGGTGCTCGCCGTCGCCCTGGCCTCGGTGCTGGTCGACCTCAACCCGCTCGGCATCACCGGCGGCCTCATCCTCGGCGCCGCCGAGCCCTCGGCTCGGGCCCGCCTGTTCCGCCAGCTGCTCGTGTACGGGCTGATCTCGATCGTCGTCGCCCCCGTCCTCACCTGGGCCGCCTTCGGCTGGTGGTGACAGGGGAACGGCCGTCAGAAGGCGTACGGGCCGAACCGCCCCCACGCGACGAACGCCGCCAGCAGGAACAGGACCGCGTTGATCGCGATCCCGGACGGCTCCTTGCGGCGGACGTGGACCACCGCGGCCAGCACCATCGTCAGCGCCAGGCCGGCCGCGGCCAGCGGGGTCAGCACGGTGGCGATGCCGGTGAGCGCGGGCAGGACCAGTCCCAGCCCGCCCGCCAGCTCGGCGACGCCGATGAAGCGGACGGTGCCGGCGGAGAAGTCGTCCACCCACGGCAGCCTCGGGGCCAGCTTCTCCTTGGGCTGCGTGGACTTCATCACGCCGGCCATGACGAACATGCCGGCCAGGGCGATCTGCACGATCCACAGGACGACGTTCATGGGGGATCTCCTACGGTCGGGGGTGCGGCGAATCTGGTGCGATGACAGCGCTCGGGCACGTTCGGCCCTCGTCCACCACGTAAGTGGAACGGCCTGCCCGGTTTCATCATGCCACGTCCCGCGACAAAGTGGGTAGATCGTTCCACTTGGGTAGAGTGGAGACATGAGCTGCAGCGCGGACCCCGACCCGCTCGACGACCGGCAGCCCGGACCGGGACTGCGCGCCGACGCCGAACGCAACCGCGACCGCATCCTGGCCGCGGCCCGCCGCCTGTTCGCCGGACAGGGGCTGGGCGTCTCGATGGCCTGCGTGGCCCGGGAAGCGGGCGTCGGCAAGGCCACCCTGTCGCGCCGCTTCGCCAGCCGCGAAGAACTCATCAACGCCGTCTTCGCCGACCGCATGGACGCCTACGCCGCCGCCACCGCCCAGGCCCTGGCCGATCCCGACCCGTGGCGCGGCTTCACCGGCTTCATCGAGACCGTGTGCGCCATGCAGGCCGCCGACCGGGGCTTCGCCGACGTGCTGGCCAGGTCGTTCCCCGCCGCCAAGGCTGTGGAGGCGCGGCGCGCGGAGGCGTACGAGGGGTTTCTGGCGATCATCGCCCGCGCTCAGGAGAGCGGCCACCTGCGCGCCGACTTCACCGCCGACGACCTCGTCATCCTGCTGATGGCCAACGCCGGCGTCGTCGCCGCCACCGCCGGCGCGGCCCCCGACACCTGGCGCCGCCTGGTCGGCCAGATGCTGCGCGCCTACGCCACCCCCGGCGCCCCGCTGCCGCCGCTGGCGCCACCGCCCAGCCAGACCGCCCTGTATCGCGCCATGGTCCGCCTCGCCCGTCACACCTCGGGCTGACCGGACGGCTCGATCAGCCGAGCGCCTTGACGAGCTTCCCGGTGAACCGGTGCATGTGCGGATCGAGCTGTTCGACGGGCTCGGCGAGGACCTCCCGCGGTGACAGCCATCTGATGCCGGCGAACTCACCCTCGTCGTAGGAGGTGATGGGGTCGGTCTCGATGAGGAACCAGAGCGAAGTCGTTGCATAGTTGGAGTGTCCTGATTCCTTCATGCCAGTGACCATGTGAGCCATCCCGCAGCGATTGTCAGTTGCAGTCCTATATGTAACGAATCTAGGTTCGGGCCCATGCAAGTCATCGGGTTTCAGCCAGCCGCGTGGGAGTCTTGGGGACTCGAGCGCCAGCCTCTGATCGCTACCGGGATGCCGGTCCTGATCGACGATGACTTGCTGTTCGAGGACGCTGATGGCGTCCGGCCGTCCGTGATCGTGAATCGGTGGTTGCGGGAGCTTCCCGCCAGCGGCGCGCCGGCTCAGCGGACGTGGGAGGTGTACGCCGGGATACTGCGGCAGTGGCTGGAGTTCTTCGCCGAGCGGACGATCGACCCGCTGGCAAGCGAACGGCCGGAGATGCGCGTGGCCCTGGGCGCGTACGCCGAGCATCGGCTGACGGGACCGCTGGAGTTGCGGCTGGCTCCTGCCACGTGGAACTTGCACATGAACGTGCTG
This sequence comes from Nonomuraea fuscirosea, assembly GCF_035917475.1. Lineage (NCBI taxonomy): Bacteria > Bacillati > Actinomycetota > Actinomycetes > Streptosporangiales > Streptosporangiaceae > Nonomuraea > Nonomuraea fuscirosea. Next base: position 9,637,050 of record NZ_CP109074.1, read on the forward strand.
TCGGGGTTCTACAAGTGGGCGGTCGCGGAGGGGTACGCCTCGGCGGTGCCGTTCACGTATCGGACGGCCATCCGCACGATCGACCAGATGCGGGTCGAGGTTGAGCGGAACATGGCGGCCCTGCGCAAGGCCAAGCCGCACTCGACCATCAAGTATCTGGAGAACGACTTCGCGGATCTGTTCGTGAAGGCGCTGGCGGGTCTGCGGCCTGACGGCCAGCCTGACGACTCCTATCGAGGACGGCAGCTCGGACGCAACGCCGCGATGGGTGAACTCGTGCTGGCCAGCGGGCTGCGCCGCAAGGAGTTCACCCACCTCCTGATTCACGAGATCCCGCCGCTGCCGAACCGCCGGACCGTCGTCCCGGTGCCGTTCCTGGTGTCCCACAACCTCGGCAAGGGCGGAAAACAGCGCACCACCTGGATCACCTACGAGGCGCTGGTCAAGGTGCATGAGTACATCGCGATGGAGCGGGCGATCGCCGTCAGCGGGTCGACCTGGCGGCCTGCTCGGGGTGAGCCGCTGCTCGTCGAGCGTCCCGATTGGGAGGGCGCGACCATCAACGGAAAGCGCATGTCCTGGCGGGTGCTGACCGCCCAGGAGCGTCTTCGTCTGGTGGAGCCCGGCGGTGGGTCGAGCTTGCTGGCGCTGCAGTACCGCGGGGAGCCGTTCGTCGACTGGGCGACGGTGTTCAGGCGGGCGTCCAGGAGGATCCGCGCGGCCTATGAGCCGAGATTCCCGATCGTTTCTCCGCACCGGCTCCGCCACACGTTCGCCATGGCAACACTCGAGAAGGCGAGCAAGGGCTACTACCAGCAGGCAGCCGCGCTGGTGAAGGACGCCGACGCGAACGCCGCCCTGGCGCTTCTGCTGACCAAGACCGACCCTATGTCCCTGCTCCGCGACCTGCTCGGGCACTCTTCGGTGCTCACCACCGAGATCTACGTCAAGCGTTTGGACGTCACCCGGATCTTCCGGGAGGCCTACGAGGCGGCCGGACGCGCAGCCGGCCTGCTCGATCCCGAGGCTCAGGCCGAAGCCGACGCCGAGTTCACCGACGAGGACGAGGCCTGATGCCCGCCTCGGTGATCGCGGATCCACTCTCGGTCCGCTTCGTGTTCGCGAACGGAACGACCTGGACCGAAGCTCTGCACGGTCTCCCGAACCCGACGCTCGCTGCCGATCTGGCCGCCGGCCTGGCGATGTGCGTTCACCCTCACGGCGGCATCGGATCCAAGGATTCCGCCAAGGCCTACGGCTGGGCGCTCCGCCGCATGGTCAGAGAGATGTCGGCGAACGGCTTCAACGGCGGCGCATCGGACCTTCGTCGCCACCATCTGACCCGGCACTGGCTCGCGAGCACGAGACAGACCGAGCGGCCTGAGCGCCTTGTCCTGCGCGCCCTGGAGGAGACGGGCTACGCCCTTGATCCGGAGGTCTCCCGGTACCTGGAGGGCCGGAGCCTCAATGCCAAGCCGTCCACCGAACCGCTGAAGTCCTACACCGAAGGTGAGTGGAGGCGGATCACCGAGCACGCTCAGCGGATCGTGACCGAAGCCGCGCAAGCCCAAGCCGAGGCCCGCCGGACGGCGGTCGGCGCCGATCCTCGCGAGGCCGGGCTGGGGCCCGGCCAGATCACGGCCGGGGACATCGCGCACATACTGCTCGCCGCAGGTCCGCTGAGCCGACGCGAACTCTGCCGTCACCTGGGATGGGGCTACACAGACTCCGCCACCAAAGCCGCCCTATCCTCCGATCCCCTCGGGTCGGTGAGAGAAGCGCTGTTCCCCACCCGGGAGGTGGTGAACGCCTACAAGGTGCTGTTCGCGACCTTCACCGGCATCGTCCCCGATGGCATCTCCTCGCTCGGGATCGAGGACATCGTGTGGGCCGGCGACAGCGACATCCTGCTCAGCTACATCAAAGGCAGGACCGGCCCGGAAGGACTTCACCTCCCCAAGCGGGCCGTTCGCCTGCTGGAGCGCTGGCTCACCTACTCGGCGCCGCTGCGGAGCTTCACACCCGAGCCGTTGCGCTCCGAGCTGTGGATCTACACCTACGGCCCGGGCTGGTCACGACCTCCGATGGTCATGAAGCCTGACAAGTACACCGGGAGCCTGGCGACCTGGGCCGAGCGGACGGGCGGGATCAGCGCCGATGACGGATCGCCGCTGCACCTCCACAAGGGGCGGTTCAGACCGACGTTTGAGAGCTTGCTGGCGAGCCGGGGCTGGACCGGCCGCACGACGATCGACCCCAACCACACCGCGGGAGTGGAAGGCGACCACTACCTGGCGGCCACAACGCCCGCCCAGATCGACGCGGTCGAGACGCTCATCGAGGAGGGGCAAAGCGACCTTCTTCGCAAGGCCCTGCCGCCGACCGTGCTCACGACGGAGCAGACCGTCGAGCTGGTCGAGCAGTTTCCGGACCTGATCGCCTCGCTCGGGCTCGATGATGCGGCGATCACCGAGCTGGTCGGCGGGGAGCGTGATGTGTTCACCGCGGCGTGCGCCGACCAGCTCTCGGGCCAGCACGGACCGGCCGGGCAGCCCTGTCCGGCCCGGCCCTGGGTCTGCCTGATGTGCCCGCTGGCGGTGTTCCTGCCGCGCAACGCATCGAACCTTCTCCGGCTGCAGGCGTTCTTCAGGCGCCAGTTCCGGCAGATGCCGTCCAACCAGTTCATGCGGGTGTTCGGCCCGTACGCAGATCGCCTCGACACCGAGATCCTGCCTCGCTTCGACGAGCGGACGCTGCAGGAGGCCGCCGCCGAGGTCACCGACGACGATCAAGAGATCCCGTTGCGCCCCGAGGAGACCACCCTGTGATGAGGTCCGCGATCGCCAAGGAAGCCTCGCGGCCGAGAGCCGGTCGGCGCCGGTCGGTCTTCGCCGGCGTCGATGTGTGCGAGGCCGCGGGACTGAGGCTGCGGCCAGGCAGCCATCGGCCGCGGTTCGAGGAGCCGGTGTGGCTCCTGGACGGGCTGGCGGACGCCCCGGTGACGATGGGAGCGTCGGAAAAGTGCTGGGACTTCGCCATCATCGGCAATCCACGGTGGCGGGTCCTCGTCCAGGAGCACCTGCTCGCCCTGGCCACCCCTCGGCACGAGGCGGTGGCGGAACTCCCGCACGCCTTCCGCACGCGGCGCAGCCCGCGGACCTGCTACTTGGTGCTCAAGGAGCTGGCCAGTTGGTTCAACTGGCTCACCGGCCAGGGCGTGAACGAACTCGACGAGGTCACCCAGGACCACTGCGCCGTCTACCTGCATGAGCGGTCCTTCAGCAAGCCCACGCGCAACCAGCCGCAGCGTCGCCTGGATCCCGACTCGCTCAAGAAGACCGTCGCTGCCGTGCAGAGCATCGCCTACTACGGCGAGCTCTACAGCACTGACCGCTACCGCGATGGGTTCGTGCCGTGGAACGGGCAGAAACCCTACAAGGTGGTCGGACTCAAGATCACCCGAGCGAACAAGATCCCCGCTCTACCGGACAACGTACTGCGGCCGCTCCTCGCCGCGGCCCTGTTCATGGTCGACGTGATCGGCCCCCACCTCGCGAGCCTCCTGGACGAGACGGGCGGCCGACCCGCACCAGGAAGAAGCTGCCGCTGGCCCACGCACGATGTACTGGTGGTCCGGGCGGACGACGAGACCCTGGTGCCGTGGACGGCGCCTTCCATGACGGCCAGGGAAATCAACGGCCTGGTTGCCCTTGCGACCACGGCCGCGCAGGTCGTGACCTCGGCTGTCACCGGCATGCGCAGCAGCGAACTCGCCGAGATCGTGGTCGGCTCCCGCAAGAACCCCGTCCCGGCCCCGGGCGGGGGGCTACGTTTCCGGCTTGCCAGCAAGGTCATCAAAGGCCGTGAGTTCGGCGGAGACGATGACGAGTGGGTGGTGCTCCCCGAGGCCGACCGCGCAGTGGCGCTCGCCGAGCGCTTCGTCCTGGCCCGGCCATCCCGTGCTCGCGACAGGCATGTCTTCCCCGCCTGGAACACCGAGCTCTACTGGCGCTTCCGCGCGTGGGTGAACGGACCCGGCGGCCGGCAATTCGGTCTCGAGCCCATCCCCGACGGTCCCTGCACCCCTCGAATGCTCCGCCGGAAACTCGCACAAGAGATCGCCCGGCGGCCCGGCGGGCTCTTGGCCGCCAAGGTGGCCCTGAAGCACGTCTCCGTCGTCACGACCGAGGGGTACTGCAACCGCCCGGACGGCTCGCAGGCCATGTTTCTCGCCGAGGTCGAACAGGCCCAGGAAGAACACCACCTCCGGCTCACCGCCGATATCTACCGGGACTACACCAGCGGCATCATGCCGACCGGGCCCGGCGCCCGGCATCTCATCGACGCGTTCGAGCACATCGACAACGTGCTGAAAGAGAGCAGCCAGACCGCGCCGGTCGTCATGGACACCGAACGACGAATCGAGAACATGCTGCGCGCCACGGCAGGCGCCCTCCACATCGGGACGGCGAACTACTGCTGGTTCCGCGACCCTGCCCAGGCCCTCTGCCTGCGGATGGCCGGAGCCGGTGACGCGACCAAACCTCTCGCCGGGCTCTGCGACTCCAGCCGGTGCCCGCAGGCCACCCATCACCCCTGCCACCGGCCGGTCTGGCAAGACCGGGCCGAGACGTTCGAGGTCTTCCTGGGCAACCCGCGCTTCCCCGCGGGTGAGAAGAAGCGACTGCGCCCCGAATACGAGCGGACCCTGAAGGTCCTGACCCTGATCGACGCCTCGGAGGGGCCGAACCGATGAGACTCACTGACGAGCAGCGCCACCTCATCGAGGCGAGGATTCGCGCCGCCATGGACCGGCTGCTGGCTGGGAACCTCCCGGCGGGCGGAAAGTGCGACATCAAGACCCTGGCCGCCGAGGCCGGGATCTCCCGCAACTCCCTCTACACAACGTACGAGCATCTCAAGAACGAGTTCGAGGAACGCAAGGCCCGCCTCCGGGCAGAAGGGCAGATCACCGACCCGCGCGACGCTCAGATCGACCGGCTCAAGAAGGTCCTCGAGCGGCACAGAGTGCGGCTGGAGGAGAAGGAAGCCGAGCTGTCCGAACTGCGCGCCTTCAAGATCCAGGCCATCTCGGCGATCGCCGCGCAGTACGACGAACTCGAACGCCTCCGACGGCAGCTATCCCGGCCTGCCAAGGTCGCAGAGCTTCAACCCTCCCGCTCGAATGGCCTCATCGGGCCCTGCTGATGCGCCAGCCGATCATGTCCGCCCGTTGCGGACGGGGCTTCCCCCCACCTCGCGTATCTACGCCCCAAACTTTGATCGACATGGCAAGCTGAGCGTTCGGACAACTGTCCGGTCCATCCTCACGAGACCTATTGGGGTCGGCGATGCCGCTGCTGGAACAAGATGCTCGCGGCGTTGTCCGCGATCTGGTCGCCAACGTGGTTGCCCACGATGAACAAGAGGCCGAGCACCAAGCGTGGATGCTCAACTGGGTGGATTCAGGGGCCCAGCTGTTCCGCCTGCAGAAACCGGTCACGCCGCCCCAGCACCTCGCGGTGTACGCGGTCCTGCTCGACGAGCCCAGCCGCTCGATCATGCTCGTCGCGCACATCCTCGCCAAGGCCTGGCTCATGCCAGGCGGCCACGTCGACGACGGCGAAGACCCTCGGGTCACGGTCGTACGCGAGTTGCAGGAAGAACTCCAGATCGCACCACCGTTCCACCCCGACTTCGGCGACGACCCCTTCTTCCTCACCGTCACCTGGACCACCCCGCCAGCCAGCCACCAGGACGCGACTTTCTGGTTCATCTTCTCAGCTGATCGCGACGAACCGATCACGCCCGACCCCCGCGAATTCAGCGACGTACGCTGGTTCTCCCTCGACGACCCGGACGCCTTCACCAGCGGCAGCTTCGACCCTGGCTTCCACCGCTTCCTGGACAAACTCACCGCCCACATCGACGCCAAGACACTCGCCTGACGCCGCACAGACCCGCGTTGAACACCGGCCTGCCGGTCGCGGGACGCGGGGGAACTGTCGCCGCGGATGGCGACGATCAGCGTGATGAAGCCGGAACGCGCGGTCGGCCAGGTGCCCGGTCGAGGACAAGATGAGCACGTGGGTCATGGTGTGCCGTTCGATCCACTGGTGGGGCAGGTGGGGTCAGCCGCCGGTGATGAGCAGGAGCAGGACGAAGACGTGGGCGGGTAGCCGGTTGACGATCTTCTTGCCCGCCCAGGCGCCGGCGGCGCTGGCCGGTGCCAGGGCCAGGCCGGTGGCGGCGGTGGAGGCGGTCAGGATGGCGGCGGCGCCGAAGACGATGAGTTTGGTCAGGTGCATCACCACCGCGGCGGCGGCCTCGGTGCCGATGTAGGCACCCCGGACCAGGCCGCGGGCCAGGAAGAACGGCGCGACCATCGGGCCGACGGAGCCGACCAGCGCCGAGCCGAACCCGGAGGCGGCGCCTACGGCGGCGAACGCCGGGTCACCGAGGGATGCGCTGCGGGGTCGCCAGCGCCGCCAGATGACGGCGGCCAGCAGGAACGCTCCGATAACGCGGGTGAGCGCGGGCAGCGGCGCGGCCTACAGCAGCAGCGCGCCGCAGGCGGCGGCCGGGACGGCTCCGGCGGCGAAGACGCCCACCTGGCGGTGTTCGATCTCGGTCCGGTTGAAGTAGACGCGGCTGGCGTTGCTGGCCAGTTGCGCCACGGTCAGCACGGCGACCGCGTCGCGCGGGCCGAAGACGGCCACGAACACCGGCAGCAGCAGCACCCCGCCACCGAACCCGGCCACCGCTGACAGCAGCGCGGTGGCGAACGTGGCGCCGGTCAGCAGCGCGATTGTCCACACCCGCCCCATTGTTCAGCACCTGCGCTGCCGGCGTATCGTCGGCGTCGGCTGCTCGTACGGCGGCCGTGGCCGGCTCACGGTGAGGAGGGGTGAGCGCTCGTGGCGATCACCGTGGAGGTCCCAGGCCGGCCCGCGCTCGTGCTGGAGCATCTGATCTGCGACGTCAACGGCACGCTGACGGCGCGCGGGGAACTGATCGACGGTGTCGCCGTACGCATCGACCGGCTGCGTGCGCTGCTGGTGGTGCATCTGGCATCGGCCGACACCTTCGCCACCTTGCCGATGATCGCTGAGCGGCTGGGCGTGAACGCGATCCGGGTGGAGACGGGCGCGGACAAGGCCGATCTTGTGCGGCGGCTGGATCCGCAGGCGTGTGTGGTGGTGGGCAACGGCGTCAACGACCGGCAGGCGCTGGAGGCGGCCGTGCTGGGCATGGCCGTGATCGGCCCGGAGGGAGCCTCAACGCGCGCCCTGGCGGCCGCAGATGTGGTCTGCGCCACGATCACCGACGCGCTGGAGCTGCTGCTGGACCCGCGCGGCCTGACCGCCACTTTGCGGCCCTGACCTGCGCGGCTCCGGCACCGCCCGCCGCGACCCGTGCCCCATCGCTATCTGCTGGGGCTGCCGGTGGGTGCGGGGCCGGGCAGGGAGCGGCGTACCTGGACGCGGTCGGTGATGACCAGGCCGCCGGTGACGAGGTCGTCGAGCACCTGCAGGAAGTCGCGGATCTTGGGTTCGGCGTCGACGATGATGATGGCGATCGGCAGGTCGTCGCTGAGGTGCCACAGGTGGCTGGTGTGGATGAGGGAGGAGGCGCCGAAGCCTTCCAGGCCGCGAAAGACGCTGGCGCCGCCCAGGCCGGCCTGCTTGGCGCGGTGCACGATCTCGGTGAACAGGGGCCGGTGCCGGTACTGGTCGTGCTCGCCCACGATCACGGTCAGCCGGCAGGCGGTGCCGTCGAGTTTCATGGCACGCTCCTTCGCCTGGAGACCTCCCCGACCGCCCTTGGCGGGGGTGGGGTGGTTGTGCCTTCCTCATGAGAGCCTTGCCCGCTCTGGCCGGGTGTGATGCCGGGCCGGGATCATGTGGGTGGTCTGCGGCAGCCGGATGGCTGCCAGGACACAGGTCCTTCCCGGGGCCAGTGTGCGCCCTTGTGGGCGTGCTGGGAAGCGGTGCGCCTACACTCGTAGGTGGCGATGGATCCCGCCGGAGCCCTCGGCGAGCAGCAGCTCGCGTGAGGGTTCGAACCGCCGGATGCGGCTGATGGCTTCCTGGCTCGCGTCAGCGCGTCCGGGAAGGGGAACGGATCCCATGGGCAGTTCGCTGTTGGTCGCCGCCGTGCTCGCGGTGACCATCCTGATCGGCAGCATGATCTCGGTCGAGGTCGGGCTGTCGGTGTCCATCATCGAGATCGTCGCCGGGGTGGCGCTGGGCAACACGCTGCACCTGGCCACCCCCGACTGGCTGGTGTTCCTGGCCTCCTTCGGCAGTGTGGTGCTGACCTTCCTGGCCGGCGCCGAGGTCGATCCGGCCGATTTCCGTGCCACCTGGCGGGCCAGCATCCTGATCGGGTTCCTGTCGTTCCTGGCCCCGTTCGCCGGGGCGTTACTGCTGCTGCGTTACGGCTTCGCCTGGGAGCCGAAGGCGGCGCAGATCGGCGGGATCGCGTTGTCGACCACGTCGCTGGCGGTGGTGTACGCGGTGCTGGTGGAGACCGGGCTGAACGCCACCCGCATCGGCAAGCTGATCATGAGCGCCACGTTCGTCACCGACCTGGGCACCGTGGCCGCGCTCAGCGTGCTGTTCATCCAGCCGAGCTGGTGGCTGATCCCGTTCGCCGCCGTCTCGGTGGCGTTGATCGCCGTCATGCCGCGGCTGGATCGCTGGTTCTTCGCCCGCTACGGCAACCGGGTGATCGAGCCGGAGATCAAGGGCGCGTTCGCCGCGCTGCTGGTGCTGATGTGGCTCGGCGATCAGGCCCGCAGCCACGCGGTGCTGCCGGCGTTCCTGCTGGGCCTGGCCGTGGCGCGTACCTTCCAGCGGCATCCGGCCACCCAGCGGCGTTTCCGGGTGGTGGCCTTCGCGCTGCTGACGCCGTTCTTCTTCCTGCGCTCGGGGATGAACGTGTCGCTGCCGCTGGTGTGGGCCAACCTCGGCCTGCTCGGCGTGCTGCTGGCCGCCAAGCTCGCGGCCAAGTCGGTGGCCGTCTACCCGCTGGCCCGCCACTACGCGCCCCGGCACGCGCCGTTCGTCACCTTGTTGATGAGCACCGGGCTGACGTTCGGCACCATCTCGGCCACCTACGGCCTGACGGCCGGCTACATCGACAAGGCGCAGTTTTCGGTGCTGGTCACCGTGGTCGTGCTGACCGCGGTCATCCCGACCGCCATCGCCCAGCGGTTCTTCTCCCCCCAGCCCGCCACCGAAGCAGCCGTCGGACCTGCCGCCGAACCGGCCCCTGGACCGGCCGCCGAACCTGCTGGTGGGCATGCTCCCGGGCACGGCGCGGCGGCCGGGCCGGCAGCCCCACCGGAGGGCAGAGGTCACCAGGGGGCGGCCGCCGCCGATGGCCGGGACGATCGGCCCTACCTCGGCAAGGAGGGCCCGTGACAGCGTCGAAGACGACCCCACGACGCGACCTGCGCGATCCACCTGGAGGAGCCGTGAGCCCGTTCCACATCACCGGCCTGGACGCCGAGCAGATCCTCGACTCGCGCGGCCGTCCCACCCTGGCCGTCACCCTCACCCTGGCCGCCGGCGCGAGCGGCTGGGCCGCGGTCCCCTCCGGCGCCTCCACCGGTACCCGGGAGGCGGTGGAGCTGCGCGACGGCGAAGCCGGCCGCTACGACGGCGGCGGCGTCACGCGCGCGATCGCGTCGGTGACCGGCCCGCTCGCCGAGCTGGCCACGGCGCGGCCCTGGCCCGATCTGGCCGCCCTGGACGAGGCGATGATCGAGCTGGACGGCACCAGCAGCAAGGCCCGGCTGGGCGGCAACGCCCTGGTCGGCGTCTCGATGGCCGCGGCCCGTGCGCTCGCCGCCGAGCGCGGCCGTCCGCTGTGGGCGTTCCTGGCCCCGCCTGAGGCCGCGCCGCGGCTGCCGGTGCCGCACTTCAACGTCGTCAACGGCGGCGCCCACGCCCCGAACGAGCTCGACTTCCAGGAGTTCATGATCGCCCCCATCGGCGCGCCGTCGATGGCCGAGGCGGTGCGCGCCGGTGCGGAGATCTACGCGCGGCTGCGCCGCCGCCTGGCCGCCGACGGCCAGCCGACCGGGCTGGGCGATGAGGGCGGCTTCGCGCCCGGCTACACCCACCCCCGCCAGGTCCTGACCGCGCTGGTGGCCGCCATCACCGACGCCGGCTACACCCCCGGTCGCGACGGCGTGGCCATCGCCTTGGACCCGGCCGCCTCCCAATTCCACCACGACGGCCGCTACCACCTGGCCGGGCAGGCGCTGTCCAGCACCGAGATGATCGAGCTGTACGCGCAGCTCGCGACCGAGTTCCCGATCTGGAGCATCGAGGACGGCCTGGCCGAGGACGACACCGACGGCTGGCGGCAGCTCACCCAGCGGCTCGGCGAGCGGCTGCAACTGGTCGGCGACGACAACTTCGTCACCAACCCCGCCATCATCGAACACGCGATAGCCGCCGGGATCGGCAACGCCGCGCTCATCAAGGTCAACCAGGTCGGCACCGTCACCGAGACCCTGCAGGCGATGCAGGTGTGCCGCAAGCACGGCTACGCGCAGATGGTCTCCCACCGCTCCGGCGAGACCGTCGACGACTTCATCGCCGACCTGGTGGTAGGCACCGGCTGCGGGCAGATCAAGTCCGGCGCCCCGGCCCGCGGCGAACGGGTCGCCAAGTACAACCGGCTCACCCACATCGCCGCCCGCCGGCCCGACCTGCCCTACGGGCTGCCCAACTAGAAGGAGGGATACCGGGGATGTCAGGAATGTTCGGCCGGATCCTGGTCGCCTACGACGACTCCGGCGGCGCCCGCGCCGCCCTGGCCGCCGCGCTGCACCTCGCTCAGACCAACAGGAGCGAGATCGTCGCGGTGGCGGTGGAGGCGCACCTGCCGCACTACGCCGCCACCGTCGGCGAGGTGGAGGAGGAACACGCCGTCGAACGGCAGACGTGCGCCCGCTGGCTGACCTCCGCGAGCGCGGCGGCCGGGGAACACGGCATTCCCCTGGCCACCCAGATCCGGGCCGGGCACCCCGCCCACGAGATCCTGGCCGCCGCCGAAGCCTGCGACGCCGGCCTGATCGTGCTCGGCCACAGCGGCCACTCCCAGCTGTGGGGCCGCCTGATCGGCAGCACCACCGAACGCGTCAGCCGGCACGCGCACTGCTCAGTCCTCATCGTCCGATAAAGGAAGACCCGCACGCGACAATGACCTCTGTGACACCACGCCAGGACCATCCCGGTCCGCCGATGCCCACCGACCCTGACCTCACCCTCGCCGAGGAGCAGGAAGAACAGCGGGACGAGCAGCAGCAGGAGGGGCGGGATGTCTTCGCCGTCCGGCCGGCCCGCCATCGCGCCCGCGCCGCGGCCGTCCTGGCCGTGATCGGGCTGGGCGGCGGCGTCGGCAGCAGCGCCCGCTACCTGCTGGCCCAGGCCCTGCCCAGCCCGGCGGGCGGCTTTCCGTGGGCCACCTTCGTCACCAACGTGGCCGGCTGCCTGCTGCTGGGCGCGTTGATGGTGTTCGTGCTGGAGGTCTGGCCGCCCAGCCGGTACGTGCGGCCCTTCTTCGGCGTCGGCGTGCTCGGCGGCTTCACCACCTTCTCCACCTACACCAGCGAGATCGTCCACCTCGCGCAGGGCGGGCACTGGGCGCTGGCCGACTCCTACGCCCTGGACAGCCTGATCGCGGGCCTGGTCGCCGTCTGGTGCGGCATGGCCGCCGCCCGCGCCCTGACCCGCAGCCGCCGTACCCGGCAGACCAAGGAGCCATCGTGAGACTGCACGGCAGCGCCGTCCGGCTGACCATCCTCATCGGCGAGGACGACCACTACCAGCACCGCCCGCTGTGCAGCGAGATCGTCCGCCGCGCTCATGCGGCCGGGCTGGCCGGCGCCAGCGTGTTCCGCGGCATCGAGGGCTTCGGCGCCTCCTCCCTCATCCACACCAGCCGCATCCTGTCGTTGTCGGAGGACCTGCCCATCGCGATCGTCATCGTCGATGTCGCCGACAAGATCAACGATTTCGTCACCCAGCTCGACGAGCTGGTCACCGAGGGGCTGGTGATCATGGACGAGGTGGAGGTCTATCGCTACGTCGGCCGCCCAGAACCCCGTGCCGGCCACGGCCGGGAGCGGGCATGACGCTGCTGCTCGTCTTCGCCGGCGGCGTCCTCGGCGCACCTGTCCGCTACCTGCTGGATCGCTTCATCCAGTCCCGCCACGACAGCGTCTTCCCCCTCGGTACCCTGGCCGTCAACCTGATCGGCTCGCTGCTGCTCGGCATCCTGCTGGCCACCGCCCCGCCCGGCCTGCTGGCCCTGGCCGGCACCGGTTTCTGCGGCGCGCTGACCACGTTCTCCACCTTCGGCTTCGAGACCCTGCGCCTGCTCGAAGAAGGCTCCCTGGCCCAGGCCGGGCTGAACGCGCTGGGCAGCCTGGCCGCCGGGATCGCCGCCGCCCTGGCCGGCTACCTGCTGGGCGGGCTGCTGTGAGACACCGGCCGGCCACCGGCACACCACCCCGGGCCCTGCTCCTGGTCGTGGGCGGGCACCGGCCCGGCACTGCGGCGCGCGGCCTGCATGCTCGCCCTCGCCCCGGCGGGCTGCCGGCGTTGCTGCCTGCTCGCCCCCGGCCCGCACACCACCCCAGCAGACAGGCAGGACGCACATGAACCCCGACACCGGCGACACCGGCGACACCGGCGACACCGGCGACACCGTCCCCGAAGCCCCCACCCCTTCAGTCTCTGCCCCGGACCCTGCTGGGACCGGGGAGCAGCGGTGGCTGACCCCCGGGGTGGCCGGCGTCGGCGCGGCCAGCTTCTTCTCCGACGCCGGCCACGAGATCACCACGGCGGTGCTGCCCTCCTTCCTGGCCACAACCCTGCACGCCGGGCCGGGCGCGCTGGGCCTGATCGAGGGGGCCTCCGACGCGCTGATCGGCGTGTCCAAACTCGCCGGCGGGCCGCTGGCCGACGATGCGGCGATGCGGGCCCGGCTGGCCCGCGGCGGCTACCTGGCCACCGGCCTGCTCGGCGGCGCGATCGGCCTGGCTGCGGCCGTCTGGCAGGTGGCGATCTTGCGGGCGGGCTCGTGGGTGGCCCGCGGGCTGCGTTCCCCCTCCCGTGACGCGCTGCTGGCCGTGCTGGCCCCCCGCACCGGCTACGGGCGCGCCTACGGCCTGGAACGCGCCGGCGACAACCTGGGCGCCGTCGCCGGGCCGCTGCTGGCCGCCGCCCTCGTCGCCGTGCTCGGCGTCCGCCACGCCCTGCTGCTGGCCGCCGTGCCCGGCCTGTTCGCCGCCATCGCGATCAGCCTGGCCGCCCGTGAGGCCGGCCGCGCGGTGACCACCCCACGACAGCGGCGCCGGCTGCGGTTCAACCTCGCCGAACTGCGCCAGGCCGGGCTGGCCCGCGCCCTGCTGCCGGTGGCCTTGTTCGAATGCGGCAACATCGCCACCACGCTGCTCATCCTGCGCGCCACCGGCCTGCTGCACGCCGACGGCCGCGATCTGACGGCCGCCACCTCCCTGGCGATCCTCATCTACGCCGGCCACAACGCCGTCGCCGCGGCCGCGTCGCTGGCCGGCGGCGCGCTGATCGACCGCATCGGCCCCCGCCCGGTCTTCGCCGCCGGCGCCGCCGTGTACGTGCTGGCCTATGCCGCGCTGGCCGCCGGGATCGGCGGGTGGCCGCTGCTGATGGCGGCCTTCGCAGCGGCCGGGACTGGAATCGGACTGGCCGAGACCGCCGAGTCCACCCTGGTGGCCCGCACCCTGCCCGACCGGCTGCGCGGCAGCGGCTTCGGGCTGCTCGGCATCGTCCAAGCCGGTGGAGACCTGCTGTCCTCGGCCGTGGTCGGGGTGCTGTGGGCGCTGGTTTCCCCGGCCCTGGCCTTCGGCTACGCCGCCGCCTGGATGCTGGCCAGCGTGATCACCACCGTGCTGGCCGGTCGGCCGTGGCACGCCGGACAGGCCAGTGGCAGCCGCCACGGCCTGCCGTAAAGGACCTTGTCACCAGGCGCGCCGGCGAGTGTGAGCGCATGTCAGCAGAGCCGTTCTTCGCTGAGCGGGAACCGGGGAGCCGATGCGAGCGCTGCCCGGTGCTGTGGGAGGCGCCGGGAGCACAGCGGGATGGCAAGGCTGGGCGGTGCTGCTGGGCGCTGCGGTGGTGCCGGGCTGGATGAGCCGGGGTGTCGGAGGTTTCGGGGACGCGCGCGGCGGTGTCAGCAGCAGAACTTCAGGTAGTTCTGCAGGTCGCCGAGGATACGGGCGACGCTGTCTCGGTCGCCCCGGTACAGCACTTCCTTGCCGTCGCGGCGGGAGGTGACGATGCCGCCGCGGCGCAGCAGGGCAAGTTGCTGGGAGGCTGCGGACTGGCTGATGCCGGCGCGTTCGGCGACCTGGTTGACCGACAGCTCGGCGCCTTGGGCGAACAGCAGCATGATCTGCTGGCGGCCTTCGTTGGCCAGCGCCTTGAGGAAGTCGTGGGTGGCCTGGTCCAGCCGGGGGGCGCATGCGGCGGCGGGGTCGCCGCCCTGCGCTGTGGCCGGCGCGCAGGTGGGCGTCGCGTCCGGGTGCGGGGTGTCCGATCGCGTGGCCGGTGTGGTGGTCGCCATACCTGCTCCCTTCTTTCCGGCATCCTACCCTTCACATCAAGTTATTGACATATTAGAAAATGACGGTACGTTCGCGGCATGCCTACCGATAACGACTCCGTCCTGATCGTCGGGGCCGGGCAGTCCGGCCTGGCCGCCGCGCACGCCGCCCTCGAGCGCGGGTTGCGGCCCGTGCTGCTGGAGGCCTCCGACCGGGCCGCCGGATCGTGGCCGCGCTACTACGACAGCCTCGCCCTGTTCTCCCCTGCCCGCCACAGCAGCCTGCCCGGCCTGCCGTTCGGCGGGCACCCTGAGCGTTACCCGCGCCGTGATGAGGTGGTCTCTTATCTGGAGCGCTATGCCGCCGCCCTGGTCGAGCGAGATGCGCAGCTGCGTACCGGCACCCGCGTCAGCAGCGTGGACAGCGGCGGGCGCGGGTTCACCGTGCGCCTGGAGGGCGGCGAGGAACTGGCCGCCGGCGCCTTGGTCGCGGCCAGCGGCTCCTTCGACCGCCCGCACCGGCCCGCCCTGCCCGGCTTGGACGCCTTCACCGGCACCGTGCTGCACGTCGCCGACTACCGCTCGCCGGCCTCGCTGCCCGGTGAGCACGTCATCGTGGTCGGCGCGGGCAACTCGGCGGTCCAGATCGCTTACGAGCTCGCCGCCGAGCGGCGGGTCACGCTGGCCAGCCGGGCGCCGATCCGGTTCGTCGAGCAGCGCCCGCTCGGGCGGGACCTGCACTTCTGGTTCCGTGTAACCGGCTTCGACCAGCTGCCATTGGCCCGCGCGGAAGCACCACCCGCCTCGCCGGTTCTTGATGATGGCCGCTACCGCCGGGCGCTGCGCGAGGGCCGCTACCAGCGTCGGGCGATGTTCACACGGCTGGACGGCGATCACGTGGAGTGGCCCGACGGCCGCCGCGAGCGCGCTGATGCGGTACTGCTGGCCACCGGTTACCAGCCGAACGTGCCGTACCTGGCCGGGCTGGGCGCACTGACGGCTGACGGGCGCCCGCGCCAGCGCCGGGGCTTGTCGCTCACCCATGCCGGCCTGGGCTACCTGGGCCTGGAGTGGCAGCGCACCCCCTCCTCCAACACGCTGCGCGGGGTCGGCGCCGACGCTCAGCGCGTCGTAGCCGCTCTCGCCCGCCACCTGCGCGGCAACCGGGCCCGCGTCCGCGCCTGAGCGGCCGCCCCTTCAAGCCATCTGATTAGATGACGCTCTAATTTGACATGGCTCTAAGCCGTGGGGCATCCTGCCGACAAGCGTACTTAGACAAACTTCGAAACAGCGCGAGCCCTAGGTTCGCGAGAACCCAAGAGGAGATGCGTCATGAGCGGATGCTGCGGTCCTACCGCCGTCGACCTGGAGCCCAGCACGCAGGCCGCACGGCCTGACCAGTTGCCTATCGTGGTGATCGGCGCCGGCCCCATCGGGTTGGCGGCGGCGGCCCACCTGGCCGAGCGGAACCTCGACTTCGTGGTGCTGGAGGCGGGCGAGCAGGCGGGGGCGTCGGTGGCTCAGTGGGGCCACGTGCGGGTGTTCAGCCCCTGGAAGTACAACATCGACGCCGCCGCCCGCCGCCTCCTGGAAGCGAACGGCTGGAGCGCGCCGGACGCCGAGTGGCTGCCGACCGGCTCCGAACTGATCGACGACTATCTGGCCCAGCTGGCCAAGCTGTTCGCCGACAGGGTCCGCCTGGGTGCGAAGGTGACCGCGATCAGCAGGCTGGGCTACGACCGGGTCCGCACCAACGGCCGAGACGCGGCGCCGTTCCTGATCCGCCTGGCCGACGGAACCGAGCTGCATGCCCGCGCGGTCATCGACGCCTGCGGCACCTACTCCACCCCGAACGTGCTGGGCGCGTCCGGCCTGCCCGCCCACGGCGAGGGCGACGCCGGCGACCTGATCGGCCATGCGCTTCCCGATGTTCTCGGCGCGGACCGCGACCGGTACGCGGGCAGGCACGTCCTGGTCGTCGGCGCGGGCCACTCGGCCGCCACGACCCTGCTCGCCCTCGCCGAGCTGGAGGACACCCCGATCACCTGGGCCATCCGCGCCGGCAACGCCGCTCGTACGTACGGCGGCGGCGACGCCGACGCGCTGCCCGCCCGCGGCGCGCTCGGCACGCGCCTGCACGCCCACGTCGAAAGCGGCCGCATCCGCCTGGTGACCGGCTTCTTCACCCACGCGATCGAGCGCGACGGCGAGCAGGTACGGGTGATCAGCCGCGACCCGTCCGGCGCCGAGCAGACCATCACCGCCGAGCGCATCGTGGCCGCCACCGGATACCGCCCCGACCACGCCATCGCCGGCGAACTGCGCCTCGACCTCGACCCGATCCTCGGCTCCACCCGCGCGCTGGCCCCGCTGATCGACCCCAACGCGCACTCCTGCGGCACCGTGCCCCCGCACGGCGCCGACGAGCTGGCCCACCCGGAGGCCGACTACTACGCCATCGGCGTCAAGAGCTACGGCCGCGCCCCCACCTTCCTGCTGGCCACCGGATATGAGCAGGCCCGCTCGGTCGTCGCCGCTCTGGCCGGGGATTGGGAGGCGGCACGGGATGTGCAGTTGGAGCTGCCCGAAACCGGCGTGTGCTCCTCCAGCCTGGCCGAGGCGCAGGAGCAGCGCGTCGGACTGGCCACCGGCATCAGCGGCGGCCTGCTGTCCACCCCGCTCCCACTGGCCACCGTCTCCGCCTCCGATGGCGGAGGATGCTGCGGCTGAGCGGATCAGGCATGAGCTTCACCGCCCAGGCCGCCGCCCTCGATACTGAGGGCGGCGGTCGGTCGCGTTCCTGGCAGGGCTGGCGCATCGTCGCGGCTTTGGCCATCATCCGAACCCTCGACTACGGCGGGCGCAGTCGGACTGGGGTGCGCGATTGCCGCGTTCGCGCTGTTGACCTACCACCACCTATAATTTCGACAGATTTCGAATCAGGGAGGGTCGGATGACTGCGGTGACGAGCCAGTGCTGCGCACCGATCGCGCGTGAGCCGCTGTCGGAGAGCGACGCGGCCGAGCTTGCGGTCATGCTCAAGGCGGTCGCCGACCCCGTACGGCTGCGCCTGCTGTCGATGATCGGCTCCCACGCGGGCGGTGAAGCGTGCGTGTGCGACCTGACCGACGCCTTCGATCTGACCGCGCCCACCATCAGCCACCACCTCAAGGTGCTGCGTACCGCTGGCCTGATCGACGGCGAGCGGCGCGGCACCTGGGTCTACTACCGGATCATCCCTGAGGCGGTGAACAAGCTCGGCGCCCTGTTCACCCCGCTCGCCGAGCCCGTCTCCGCGTGACTCGTCTGGTCGACGTTCTGGTCATCGGCGGCGGCCAGGCCGGGCTGGCCGCCGGCTACTACCTGCGCCGCGCCGGAGCCGACTTCGTCATCCTCGATACCCAGGACCGCCCCGGCGGCGCGTGGCGGCACGCCTGGCCGTCCCTGCGGCTGTTCTCTCCCGCCCAGTACAGCTCGCTGCCCGGCCGGATGATGCCCGTCCCACCCGGCGGCGGCTATCCGAGCGCCGCCGATACGGTCGCCTACCTGGCTGACTACGAGCAGCGCTATGACCTGCCCGTGCTGCGGCCGGTGCAGGTCCATGCGGTCCGGCGCGATGGTGAACGACTGACCACCGTAAGGCGCCGAAGGTCAAGTGGCGGGGGCTCCGTCCGTCTCCTCGTCCCTACGTAGCCGGCAACGGGGCTTGAAAGCCCGACAGCGTGCAACCGGGTTCACGGGAAGACGGGCGGGGCTGCCCATGGTCAGTCACGAGGTGTGATCCTCAACGGCCCGTCGGGCTCGCCCCGCCTGGGTGACAGGTGGTCAGTAGGGTGATCAGTGGCAGATGGTCAGGCCGCTGCCTGAACAGGTGCAGCAGGTGGGGCAGCCAGGGCGGGATCCCACGCGACGCGCCGGGTGACGATCACATGGAGCTGGCGCAGCAGCGCGGCGGCCAGAGCGGCGCGGGCCTGCCCAGGCGTCAGGGGGTTGTCCGGGCGGGTGGTCAGGTGCCGCAGGCGGTCGCGGTAGACCGCATTGGTGTGCAGCGCGCCCCACACGGCCCGCCAGGCGGCCAGCCGCAGCCCGGGGCGGCCGCGGCCCGACAGCCGCGTCTGACCGGTGTAGCTGCCCGAGGCGCGTTCGCGGGGCGCCAGCCCAGCGTGTTTGACCAGCGCGCGGGGCGTGTGGAACCGCGCGGGATCGCCGGTCTCGGCCAAAATGGCCGCAGCGCCCACCGCCGACAGGCCGGGAAGAGAGGTGACCAGCTCGGTCAGCTCCAGCTCGTCCAGCACATCGATCATGCGGCGGGCGGTGTCGGCCAGCCGGGCCCGCACCGCTCGATAGTCCTCCAGCACCAGGTGAGCGCGCTCCAGAGCACCGTGGCGGTGCGTGCGCACGCCGGTGGGGTCGGACAGGACGGCATGGACACGCTCGGCGATGGGCGTGTAGATCCGGCTGGTGCCACCCCAGCGGGGCAGTTCGCGCCGCACCGCGCCGACGAACCTGTCCCGGCCCAGGCGGCGCAACCGCGCCGGGTCACCGTTGCAACGCTGAAGCACCACGGCCAGGCAGGCCCGCCAGGTCGCGGACTTGAACGGCTGGGCCGCAGCCTGCAGCACCGCCGGCCATACGCATTCCAGCAGGTCGGCCGGTTGCTGCACACACGCGGTGGCTTCGGTGACCAGCCGGGCGCGGCGGGCGCCCAGATGCCGCAGCCTGGCCCACACCTCATCAGTGCGTTCCGGCTGGTAACACCGCAACTCGGCGGCGAGCCGGGCGATCAGCACCGCATCCTTGTCATCGGTCTTGTCACGGGTGTAATCCTCGCTCTCGCGGGCCCGCCCGACCAGCAGCGGCTGCACGCACACCAGCGGCATGCCACGCTCGATCGCGAGCTGGTCCAGCACCCGCCAGCGGTGCCCGGTCGGCTCACACGCCACCGTGACACCGGCGAACCCGGCCGCTCGCGCCCGCCCGGCCGCCCACTCCAGCACCGGGCCCAGCTCCCAGGCCCGGCACCGGACCCGGCGCCGCGCCAGCACCCGGGAGTCGTGATCACAGACCACCACCGCTTGCAGCCCGTCGGCCAGATCGATGCCCACGATGGCGTGGTCGCGGGGCAGCACCGCCCGCAGCCGGGCCAGCCGCTCGTTCCGGTTCTTGTCACCACGGGTCAGGCCGGTACCGTCAGACATGGACGTCCTCCTCGATGCGTCATTGGGACACCAAGCCCGTCAACCGCATCAGGAGGACGTCTTGGCTTTCAAGACCTTCGAGGACTTACTACGGCCGAGACCGACGCGGGCACCTGGCAGGCCCGGATCGTCATCAGCGCGACCGGCACCTGGTGGCGGCCGTACGTCCCGTACTATCCCGGCATCGGAGACTTCCAGGGCGAGCAGGTCCACACCGTCGGCTACCGCGGCCCCGAGCCGTTCCGCGGCCGGCGCGTGGTGATCGTCGGCGGCGCCAACTCCGCCGCGCAGATCCTGGCCGAGGTCTCCACCGTCGCCGACACCACCTGGGTCACCCTGCGCCCGCCCCGCCTGCTGCCCGACGAGATCGACGGCCGGGCGCTGTTCACACTGGCCACCCGACGGACCCAAGGCGGAGGCGGCGTCGGTGACTTGGGCGACATCGTCGCCGTCCCGCCTGTCCGCGAGGCCCGCGACTGCGGCATACTGAAGGCCGAGCCCATGTTCCGCCGGATCACCCGCGACGGCGTCGCCTGGCCCGACGGCACCGGCCAGGCCGCCGACGCCATCATCTGGTGCACCGGCTTCCGCCCCGCCCTCGGCCATCTGGCCCCGTTACGGCTGCGCGGCCGAGGCGGCCTCATCCCGGTCGAGGACACCCGCGCCATCGGCGAGCCCCGCCTGCACCTGCTCGGCTACGGCGACTGGACCGGCCCGGCCTCCGCCACCCTCATCGGCGCCGCCCGTACCGCACGCCAGATGGTCGCCGAGATCACCGGCCAGCTCCAAGCATCGCCCTCGCACGATGCCTAGAACGGCATTCAGCGCCGCCGAACTCGCAGCAGCGGCGGTTTGCAGGCAACCAGCGGATGGAGTCTCACCGGCGCACCCGGTTTAGTGACGGCCGTTGCGTCGGCAGATCACGGCTCAGCTACCTCGGCTGGAGAGGCGTGACGCGCCATCTTCGCCGCCGAGATCAGCAGGATCGCGGCCAGGACAGGGATGAGGACCAGGTCGGGGATGACTCCGAGCAGCAGCCCGCCAAGCAGAGCGCCGGTGATGGAGCCGGCGGTCATGACGGCGACGAAGCGCAGGTTGGACCGCAGGACGGCGAAGCTGCCGTCACGGCTGTAGCGGGCGAAGGCGACCAGCATGGTGGGCAGGGACACCAGCAGCGACAGGCTGCCGGCGGTTTTGATGTCGACCGCGTACAGCAGCACGATCGTGGGGATCAGCAGCTCGCCGCCGGCCACGCCCATGATCGCGGCCACCACGCCGATACCGAACCCGGCCGCGACCCCGACGATCGCCTGCACAGGGCCAGCGTGAGGGTGCCCAAGGTGGTGGTGTGGGTGAGCACGAGCGCGGCGGCCATGAGAACCATCAGCCCCGCGAGTACCTTGTACAAGGTGGCGGTGCGCATCCGCACCGCCCAGGAGGCTCCCGCCCACGCCCCGAGTGAGGGTGCTGGCGGTCGTATCGGGGCGGCCTCATCGTGGAGGCGTGGGTGAGGCGGCGCGACAGGGTCCGGGAGGCAATGAGTGTTGCACATGCCGGTCGCCCTCAGCTGGTGAGCTCACCGACGAGCTGTTCGACGCGGTCACGGATCTCGTCGCGGATGGGACGGACGGCCTCGATGCCCTGTCCGGCGGGGTCGTCGAGCTTCCAGTCTTCGTACCGTTTGCCGGGGAAGATCGGGCAGGCGTCGCCGCAGCCCATGGTGATGACCACGTCGGAGGCTTCGACCGCGTCGACGGTGAGGATCTTGGGATGGGCGGCGGTGATGTCGATGCCGACCTCGCGCATCGCCTCGATCGCGACCGGGTTGACCTGGTCGGCGGGCGCCGATCCCGCGGAGCGGACCTCTATCCGGTCGCCCGCCAGGTGGGTGAGCCAGCCGGCCGCCATCTGGGAGCGGCCGGCGTTGTGCACACAGACGAACAGGACGCTGGGCTTGCTGCTCAAGAGCTGGTTCCTTTCGGTTGTCGCCGTCTTCAGGCGGTGGGGATTTCGAGGTCGTCGAGCAGGCCGCGGACGCGGCGTTCGATCTCGTCGCGGATGGGCCGCACGTCCTCGACGCTCTTGCCCTCGGGGTCGTCCAGTTCCCAGTCGAGGTAACGCCTGCCGGGGTAGACAGGGCAGGCGTCACCGCAGCCCATGGTGACCACGACGTCGGCGGCGCGGACGATCTCCTCGGTCCACGGTTTGGGGAACTCGCGGGAGATGTCGATGCCCCGCTCGGCCATGGAGGCCACCGCCGCGGGGTTGATCTCGCCGGCGAACTCCGAGCCGCCGGACCAGGCCAGCGCGCGTTCTCCGGCGAGGTGCTGGAAGAAGCCCATGGCCATCTGGGAGCGTCCGGCGTTGTGCACGCACAGGAACAAGACGATGGGCCGCCCGTCGTGGTGGCCTTCCACGCGGGCCAGGGCGTTCAGGCGCTGGCGGGCGAAGCGTTCGGCGAGCAGCGGCAGGTAGTTGGGGATCGTGCTGTGCAGGGCGAACTGGTCGTAGCTGGTGTGCAGGAACCGTTCGATGGTCTCGGTGCCGAATGTGCCGGTGAACTCCTCGGCCAGGCGGCGGGCGGCGGTGAGCAGTGCGTGCTGCTGATCGATGGACAGGTCCAGGTGGCGGTAGGTCTGCGGCATGGCTCACTCCTTGGGGGGATGGATGGCGGGTGCCAGCCGTTGGACGCGGTCGGCGATGTCGATGTAGGCGTGTTCGAACGCCTCGTCGCTGCCGGTGCGTACCGGGTCGGGGATGGACCAGTGCAGTCGTTCGAGGTCGGCGAGCTGCTCGTGGGCGGTGTCGCAGACGGCCACGACCAGGTCGTCTGGGCGTAGCGTCTGATCCACGTGACTGGTCGTGGCGTGGTCGAGATTCAGGTCGTGGCGGGCGGCGAGGGCGAGGGCGCGGGGGTGGATACGCGGTGCAGGCTGGGTGCCTGCCGAGGCGGCCGGTACGGCACTGGCGCGGGCCCACAGGGCGGCGGCCAGTTGGGAGCGGGCGGAGTTGTGGGTGCAGACGAACACGATGCGCGGGGCGCGTCGGACCGCGGCAGGCACCAGGCCGGACAGGGATTGCGGGACCAGGCGCAGGTAGGTGCGTCTGCGGTCGCCTTCGGAGCGGTGGCGCTCGATCACGCCCGTTTCCTGCAGCGTTTTCAGGTGGTGGGCGAGGAGGTTGGTGGGCAGGCCGAGGACCTGACCAAGTTCACCCGGGGACGCGTCGCCCAGCAGCAGCCGGTCCACGATGGACAGCCGGCCCGGGTCGCCGAGTGCCGCGTGCACCCGGGCCCGGGCCTCCAGCGAAGAAGACCCGTCAACTTTCATTGAGTCAATGATTATTGAGCTATCTCTTCGCGTCAAGTTGCCGATGCTCAGCGCTCGTCTTGATGGGGTACGACCGGCTCGGCAGTTGCCGCGGTAGGACTTCCGAACAGGCCATGCACCAGCGCCAACCCGATAACGCCGCCGACCAACTGGGCCACGATGAAGCCGAGCACCGAGGCAGGAGCGATGCCGGCGAAGGTGTCGGAGAAGGCGCGGCCGATAGTGACGGCGGGGTTGGCGAAGCTGGTGGAGGAGGTGAACCAGTACGCCGCCCCGATGTAGCCGCCCACCGCCAGCGGCGCGGCGGTCGTACGGCCCGACCGGGTCAGACAGAAGATCACCAGCACCAGGCCGGCGGTCGCCACGACCTCCCCCAGCCACAGGTGCGCACTCGATCGCGCCGTACCCGACCACGCGATCACGGGCTTGTCGAACATCGCGTTGGCCAGCACCGCACCGCCGATAGCCCCCAGCGCCTGGGCGGCGACGTAGCCGCCGAGTTCGCCGGCGGACAGGCCGTGTCCGCTCTGCCGTCCCTGCCACCAGTCGGCCAGCGAGACCACCGGATTGAAATGGGCGCCGGAGACCGGGCCCAGGACGGCGATGAGGACCGCCAGACCGGAGACGGTGGCGGTGGAGTTCTCCAGCAACTGCAGGCCCACGTCCCGCGGGGACAACGTCTGGGCCATGATCCCCGACCCGACCACCACCGTTACCAGCAGCGCGGTGCCGAGGAACTCGGCCAGCAACCGGCGCTTCACCCGTCCACCTCGGCGGCCGCCCCGTCATCCACCCTTGTGGGCGCGGCCAGCAGCGCCGCGAGCTCGGCGAGCCGTTCCGGCACGATCCGGTAATACACCCAGGAGGCCCGCCGTTCGCTGGTCAGCAGGCCGACATCCTTGAGCACCTTGAGATGGTGGCTGATCGTCGGCTGAGCCAGCTCGAAACTCGCTGTCAGGTCGCACACGCATGCCTCGCCGCCCTGGTGGCTGGCCACGATTGAGACGATGCGCAGCCGTACCGGGTCGCCCAGCGCCTTGAACGCCCGCGCCAATCCCGCCGCCTGATCCTCGCCCAGCGGTTCACGCGCCAGCGGGGAGCAGCAGTCCAGGACCTCCAACATATCCATGAGCGTCAATATTGACGTCCATGGATATCAGCAGGGACACGCCATGATGAACGTCAGATGACCAGCCGGCCGGGCCGCTGTCAGCCGCCGACCGCTGTGCTGCGCCGTTCGATCGTCAGCACGTCGCGCCAGACGCCGTGGTGGCGGCCGACGCGCTCGCGGGTGCCGACCACCCGAAAGCCCAGCGCCTGGTGCAGCGACAGGCTGGCGGTGTTCTCCGGGAAGATGCCGGACTGGATGGTCCAGACGCCGCAGTCCTCGGCGGCGGCGATGAACGCGGTCAGCAGAGCGCGCCCGATCCCGTGCGCCTGGCAGCCGGGGTGAACGTAGACGCTGTGCTCCACGACTCCGGCGTAGACGGGCCTGGTGGAGACCGGTGAGGCGGCGATCCAGCCGACGACCTCGCCGGTCTCGGTGTCGGCGGCCACGTAGCGCAGATGCGGCAGCTTGCCGGCGGTGAAGCCCTCCCAGCTCGGCGCCGTGGTCTCGAAGCTGGCCTGTCCGGTGTCGAGTCCCGCCTGGTAGATCGCCAGGACTTGGACGGCATCGGCGTCCCGCATGGGGCGGACCTCCAGGCCAGGCCCGATGGCGGGCTTGGCTGCCTGGACGATCGCCGAGTGCACGCCGTCGCCGTGGTCGGCGGTCGGCGTGATTCGGATGCCGACGAAGCCCGTCCGGGTCAGCAGTTCGCGGTACTCCTCGATCGGCAGGGCGCCGGCTACGCAGCCGATCCGCTGCTCTGCCGCCGCCCGTCGGACCGGGTCGAGGTCGCCGTCGACCACGACATCACTCACCCCGAACCGGCCGCCGGGTCGCAGCACCCGGAACGCCTCGGCCAGCACGGCGGCCTTGTCGTCGGACAGGTTGATCACACAGTTGGAGATGACGGCATCGACGGCGTGATCCGGCAGTGGGACGTGTTCGATGACGCCGTGCAGGAATTCGACGTTGCGAGCGCCCGCCTGCTCGGCGTTGCGGCGGGCCAGCGCCAGCATGTCGGGGCTGGCATCCAGCCCGTAGACCTTGCCGTGCGGGCCGACCCGGCGCGCCGACAGCAGCACATCGATGCCGCCACCCGAGCCGAGATCAAGCACCGTCTCACCACGCTGCAGTTCGGCGACGGCTACCGGGTTGCCGCACCCCAGGCTGGCCCGCACCGCCCCCTCGGGCAGCACGCCGAGCTCGTCGTAGCCCGCCGCGCCGAAACCGCCCTGCTCGCAATCGGCGGCGGCCCGACCGGCATCCGCCGCACGGGCCAGGGCTGAGTAGTGGTCGATGATCTCGTCATGCGCCATGGCGAAGCTCCTTCATTCGCAGGTGGGCGCAGCCGGGACCGGGTTGCCCATGACCACGTCGGCGGCGGTCGGGAAACAGCTCACGCAGTTCTCGTTGATCCGATACAGGCTGGAGGTGCCCTGCTTCTCGACCAGCACGAACCGCACCTCGGCCAGGATCTTCAGATGGTGCGAGACGGTGGACTGGCCCACCCCGGAGGCGGCCACGATCTCGCCCACGCTCATCGGCGCCCGCCGTCGTGCCAGCAGCGACACGATCTGGATCCGCGTCGCGTCGGCCAAGGCCTTGAACCAGCTCGCGTACTCTTCGGCCTCCGCGCGCGGCAGCGGCCCCTTCTCCTCATTCATCGTCCATCGACGATAGTCGATTGACGGTGGAGTGGGAAGTCCTTGGCGACCCTCGACCCGTTACTCACTTCCACGAGGACTTGCATCCGGTACCTAGGTACAGGTTTACCGTCGGGGTATGACACAGAACGCCGCCCTTGACCTGGGATGGGCTCCCACCGCGTGCACCCTGCCCACCGCCGAGCAGCCGCTGCGGGTGGCCGAGTTCGACGCCTTGTTCGCCGAGGCAGTACAGGCGGTGCAGCGTCCCGAGCGGACGCGGCTGCGGCTGGAGCTCGTCTTCAGCCCGGACCACGCCGCCCGGGCCGCCGAGCTGGCCGCGCGGGAGAACGGCTGCTGCTCCTTCTTCACCTTCACCCTGACCGTCGCCGACGGCAGCCTGGCGCTGGAGGTGACGGTCCCGGCCGAGCACATCGAGGTGCTGGACGCGCTGAGCGAGCGCGCCGGCGCGGCGGCCCGCGCGTGAGGCGCTCGGGTCAGGCGCTGGTGAGCCGGCCGCGGAACGCCGCCGGGACAGGAGACTGGTGATGGAGCTCATCACGCGTGAGGACCTGCTGGCACTGCTGGAGAGCGGGGGCGTGCAACTGGTGGAGGCGCTGCCGGCCGACGCCTTCAACGCCGAGCACCTGCCCGGCGCGCGCAACGTGACGGACCGGGTGTCGGCCGAGCTGGCCGAGCAGGTGGCGCCCGATCGGGCCGCCCCGGTGGTGGTCTACTGCTCGGGCCCGTACTGCAACCGCTCGAAGATAGCCGCCGCGGCCTTCGCCCGGCTCGGGTACGCCGAGGTGCGCGTATACGCGGGCGGCAAGGAGGACTGGGCGCAGGCCGGGCTGGCCTTCGAGGGCAACCGCGCAAACACGCCCACGACCGCGAGCACGATCAGCGGCGCGGCCGCCGCGGCGGGACGGCCGTCGTGAGGCAGGACATCGTGCTGCAGGGCGGCCGGGACGGGTCGTATCTGCGCAGCGGGCAGGTGGCCGAGCAGGCCGGGGTCAACCTGCAGACGCTGCGCTACTACGAACGCCGCGGGCTGATCGCCGAACCGGCGCGCAGCCCCGGCGGGCACCGCGCCTACCCGCCCGAGACCGTCACCCTGCTCACGGTGATCAAGGCCGCGCAGCGGCTCGGCTTCACCCTGGAGGAGGTGGCCGAGCTTCTCGACACCGGCCGGCGCGGCCATCCCACCCCGGACTTGCGGGAGCGCGCCCAAGCCAAGATCGCCGAAGTGGAGGCGAAGATCGCCGACCTGACCACCATCCGGGCGGCGCTCGTCCAGGTGGTCAGCGCGGGCTGCGACAGCCTGACCCACTGCACCTGCCCCGACTGTCCCCTGCCGTTCGCCGACCTGGCCGAAGGCAACCGTGCCTCCAACGCCCCCGAGGAGAGCTGACCGTGAGCACCCACCACGACCACCGCCCGTCCACCGGACCCGTCACCGTGCCTGTCTCCACGCGCGGCAGCGAGCCGGGCGAGCGCATCACCGACGGTGGCGGGCCGCCACTGCGCAGCAAGGTCACCGCCGCCCTGGCCGTGCTGGCGTGCGCGGCCTGCTGCGCGCTGCCGCTGGTGATCGGCGCCGGACTGCTCACCGGCGCCGGTGCCGCGCTGGCCGAACAGACGCTGCTGGCCGTGGCCGGGCTGCTGATCGCCGCCGCGGCGGGCATGTGGTGGCTGCACCGCCGCCGCGCCTCACGCACGACCGCCGGCGTGGCCACCAGCCCGGTCACGGGGGCCGGCTGCGGCTGTGGTGGGAGCAGCTGCGGGTGCTGAACCGCCCCGTATCGGCCGGCACCGACCCGCCCCGGCGCAAGCGACATCGTGGCCCACCGCTGAAGCGGCCCGGCGCGGCCGATACCGTCGCCTCGACCGACGAGGCGGCTTGAACAGGAGAAGACGCAGGTGACGCAGCAGACGCAGACGCCCGGTGCGGTCGCGGGAATGGAACGGCACCAGGTCGCCATCTACGTGGGGGCGATCGCCGCCGGTGCCGTAGCGGGGTGGGCCGTCCCGCACCTGGGGCCGGTGCTGGAGCATGCGATCAACCCCGTGCTGGCGGCCCTGCTGTATGTGACGTTCCTGCAGGTGCCCGCGGCCGACCTGGTGCGCTCGCTGCGCGCGGGCCGGTTCCTGGCGGCCGCGCTGGTGGTGAACTTCATCGCGGTGCCGCTGGTGGTCGCGGCGATGTTCGCCTTCCTGCCCGCCGACCAGGCGGTGCGCCTCGGCGTGCTGCTGGTGCTGCTGACGCCGTGCGTCGACTACGTGATCGTCTTCTCCGGGCTGGCCGGAGGCGACAGCCGGCGGCTGCTGGCCGCCACGCCGCTGCTGCTGCTCGCTCAGATGGTCGCGCTGCCGGTACTGCTGGTGGCGTTCATGGGCGAGCAGCTGACCACGGTGGTCGAGCCGGGGCCGTTCGTCGAGGCGTTCGTGGTGCTGATCGTCATCCCGCTGGCGCTGGCCTGGCTCACCCAGGCGTGGGCGGCCCGCCGCCCCGCCGGGCGCGCCGTCGCCCACGGGGCGGGCGCGGCGATGGTGCCGCTGATGGCGGCCACCCTGATCACGGTGGTCGCCTCCCAGGTGCCCAAGCTGGACGGCCGCCTGGCCGCGGTCGCCGCCGTGGTGCCGTTCTACGTGCTGTTTTTGGTCGTGATGGTCGTGGTCGGTCTGGTCGTCGCACGGCTGTTCCGGCTGGACGTGCCGGCCGGGCGGGCGATCGTGTTCACCGGCGCCACCCGCAACTCTCTGGTCGTGCTGCCGGTGGCGCTGGCGCTGCCGGACGCGATGGGCATCGCCGCTGCGGTGGTGGTCACCCAGACCCTGGTGGAGGTGGTGGGCATGGTCGTCTACGTCCGCCTGGTGCCCCGGCTGCTACCGCTGCGCTGACAGGCCCGCGAACGCCGGCGCGGCAGGAAGCGCGACCCATCGGGGTCTCTTGCCGCGCCATGCTCCATCGTTATCTTGGGCAGTCAAGCGAATAGCTGGCCAGCTGCCTGAAGGCCTGTCACGGCACGTTAGGCAAGAAGGTTCGGCGCAGTCTGTTGATCTTGCTTGGTGGTCAGCAAGTGAAGGCCCCGGCAGCGGTGGCCGACGGGGTCGTGATGGTCAGGGTGGTGCCGGGGTTAGTCACCCGCTTCGGCCGCCTTCGGAGGCTCGGGCTGGGCCGGTGCCTGAACTGTCTGGATGGCCTCTTCCACTGAGAGCCTGCTGACAAAGGCTTAAGTGCTGGCGGGCATGGGCCCGTAGAGAGCCGGTCCGATCTTGTTGATGTAGCCCTGGTGGGACCATTGGGACAGCTGAACGCGGAAGCTGTTGACGTTCTCGATCCCGAGGATGGCGGCCAGCTCACTTCCTCGCCAGGCTCGCCACGGCTGGGCGGCCAGGAGCTGCAAGACCTTGCCGCGCCGGTCGGGGCTGGACAAGACCGGTAGCGGTGGCGGGTCGCCCCAGCGGCTCGGAGATGGCAGGCCCGCCAGCTCGCGCGTCAGTCGGCGGGTCATCTGGTGCACGGTGGCCCACCAGATCATGGCCTCGTGATGGACGGGCTTGCGTTCGTGGATCCGCGCCAGGCGGCGGTAGCGGACCAGCCAGGCGAACGTCCTTTCTGCCACCCACCTGCGCGGCAGCACGACGAAGCCACGCAGATCGTCGGAGCGCTTGACGATCGTGACGGTCAGGTGGAGCACGTCGCGTGCCCAGGTGAGCAGGCGCCCGGCGTAGCCGCCATCCGCCCAGACCAGCGCGATGGCGGAGAACTTCTCCCGCAGCCGGGCCAGCAGCGGGTGGGCGCCGTCACGGTCTTGGACGGAGGCGGCGGTGACGATCACGCACAACAGCAGTCCGAGCGTGTCGACCGCGATATGCCGCTTCTGTCCCTTGATCTTCTTGCCCGCGTCGTACCCGCAGGCTGCCGCGCCGACGGTCTCGGCCGCCTTGACCGTCTGGGAGTCGATGCACCCGGCGGTGGGCAGCTCGGCGCGTCCGGCCAGGATGCGCAGCCGGCCGCGTAAGCGCCCGGCGAGCCGTTCGGGCAGACCACGCCGGGACCACCGCAGGAAGAAGGCGTAGACCGCCTCATGCGGCGGGAAGTCCACCGGCAGGGCCCGCCATTCGATCCCATACCTGGTCACGTAGTTGATCGCGTCGAGTGTCGCGCGCAGGTCATGCACCATCGGCCTGCCGGTGGCCTGGACCAGCTCGGCCATCACCGCCCGCGCCTCGCCTTCGAGCACCGCCCATTCGGCATCGGTCAGATCCGGCGGATATGACGGCTTGCGGTCATGACATCGGCATCCCGGTGAGGCGCAACCACTGGCGCTCACGGACGCGGGCGTGTAAACAGACAACCACGGGCTCCTGGTTGCCGAGTTGCGTAGACAACACCTCAGCTATCAGGAGCCCGCTCCTGTCCGCAGGCGTATCGCTCGAAGAGCTCGACCAGGGCATCCCCTGTGATCCGGCCTCAGCGACCAAATCCTTCGTCAGCAGGCTCTGAGGCTTCGACCTGGAAGGCCGTGCGCAGGCCGGTGATCATCAAGATGCGCTCCAGCAGGGGCGGGAGGCTCGACAAGACCAGGTTGCTGTGCTGTTCGCGGCTTTGCCGCAGTAGCAGCACCAGCACGC
Source organism: Nonomuraea fuscirosea (assembly GCF_035917475.1). Lineage (NCBI taxonomy): Bacteria > Bacillati > Actinomycetota > Actinomycetes > Streptosporangiales > Streptosporangiaceae > Nonomuraea > Nonomuraea fuscirosea. Next base: position 9,667,573 of record NZ_CP109074.1, read on the forward strand.
CGACGCCCATGGAGTCGCAGAACGTCACGCCGCTCAAGTCGAGCACCAGGCCGGCGGACTGGGTCGCCTGCCAGGCGTCCTTCACCTGGCGGTGCAGCACTCCCGAGGTCAGATAATCCAGTTCGCCGGCCGCGCGGGCGACGATGAAGCTCTCATGCAGGCCGATGGTGACGGTGAAGCGCTCGGTGGAGTCGCTCTGCTCATCCATAGGAACATCATCCGTGAGGCAGATCACGTTCGGCGAAGCGGGCAATCAGCAAACGGACGGGCAGTCCAGCTTCGCTCCGGTGCCGGAAGGGCTGGTCCAAGTTGAGCGTGTAGCGGTTGCGCCGGCCGATCCGTTCCCGGGTCAGGTAGCCGGCCTGGTGCAGGTCGGAGACGATGGCCTGCACCGCGCGTTCAGTGATGCCGACGCGGGCGGCGATGTCGCGCACCCGCTGATCGGGATCGCGGGCGATCCCGATCAGCACCCGAGCGTGATGAGTGAGGAACGTCCAGGTGACGCGACGGTCGTCGGATGCGTTCACGGCTCGCCTTCTCCTGCCCTCACGCCCCGTCCCGGCTGAAAGCGGGGCGAACCTCCTGCCGTGTTGCCGATGGTATGACGAACCATCTTTCAGGTATCGGACTTCAGCCAGGAAAGCTGTCCCTGAGGCATGGAGATGCGCGGCAGTCAGGTGTGGCGGGCCATCTTGACGGCTGAGATCAGCAAGACGAGGGCCAGGATGGGGATGAGGACCAGGTCGGGGATGGCGCCGAGCAGCAGGCCGCCGAGCAGAGCGCCGGTGACGGAACCGGCGACCATGACGGCGACGAAGCGCAGGTTGGACCGCAGGACGGCGAAGCTGCCGTCGCGGCTGTAGCGGGCGAAGGCGACCAGCATGGTGGGCAGGGACACCAGCAGCGACAGGCTGCCGGCGGTTTTGATGTCGAGCGCGTATAGCAGCACGATCGTGGGGATCAGCAGTTCGCCGCCGGCCACGCCCATGATGGCGGCCACCACGCCGATGCCGAACCCGGCCGCGACCCCCGCGACGACCTGCGCCGCGCCGGGCAGGGCCAGCGCGCCCAGGCTGGTGGTGTGGGTGAGCACCAGGGCGGCGGCCATGACCACCATCAGAGCCGCGAGCACCTTGTACAGGGTGGCGGTGCGCATCCGCACCGCCCAGGAGGCGCCCGCCCATGCCCCGAGCAGGCTGCCGGCCAGGAGGTTGGCCGCGACGCTCCAGTGCGCGGCCAGCTCGGCGAGGGGGACGGCGGCCAGCCGGGCGGGCAGCGCGGTAAGGACCACGATGAGGCTCATCGCCTTGTTCATGATGACCGCCGCCAGCGCGGCGAACCCGAACAGGCTGATCAGCAGCGGGAGCCGGAACTCGGCGCCGCCCAGACCGATCATGCCGCCCAGCACGCCGACCGCCGCGCCGGCGGCGAAGGCTGATGGCAGCGAGCGCACCACACGCGCGGGGACAGCAGCCTCTTCCTGGGTCATGCCGATCAGAGTAGACAGACGAGCAGACCGGCCGCGCCTGCGCTCCTCACCACCACGGACGTCTTCATGTCCGAGATGGTCCTAGATACGCAGGTCAGCCACCGGTGATAGCCAGCAGCAGCCCGGAAGCGATCAACCCAGCCTCGACCAGGAGCACGAACACGTGGGCGGGCAATCGGTCGACGATCTTCTTGCCGGCCCAGGCGCCGGCCGCGCTCGCGGGGGCCAGGGCCAGGCCCGTGGCGGCGCTGGTGGCGGTCAGCACCGCGGCGGCGCCGAAGACGACCAGCTTGGTCAGGTGCATCACCACCGCGGCGGCTGCCTCGGTGCCGATGTAGGCGCCGCGCAGCAGTCCACGGGCCAGGAAGAACGGGGCGACCATCGGCCCGACCGAGCCGACCAGCGCGGAGCCGAAACCTGAGGCCGCCCCGACAGCGGCGTAGGCCTTGTCATCCAGCCGGGCCGCGTGCGGACGCCTGCGCCGCCAGGCGACCATGACCAGCAGGAACACGCCGATGACACGGGTAAGGGCGGCCAGCGGCGCGGTGGCGAACAGCAGCGCGCCGGCGATCGCGGCCGGGACCGCCCCGATGGCGAAGGTGCCGACCAGACGGCGGTCGACCTCGGCCCGGTTGAACCACACTGGCCAGTTGCGCGACGGTCAGCACCGCCACCGCGTCCCGGGGGCCCAGGACGGCGACGAACACGGGCAACAGCAGCACGCCGCCGCCGAACCCGGCCACCGCCGACAACGCCGCGGTGGCGAACGTCGCGGCCACCATCACGATCACCAGCAGCCCCGTGTTCATGGCACTGCATTGTTCCCGCCGGCCCCCAGCCGTCCAAGGCCGGGGGTGCCGTGGCGGATGGTCTCAGGCCGGCAGGCCCAGGGTCGGGCGCTTCCCAGGCGGTCAGATGCCGGTCAGGATCGGTTTCCCGCTGCGCTAATTGATTGATCAGGTCGGTGAGGGCTTGCCGGTCCTGCGCGTGACGGCGGCGGCTGTTGCCAGGGGGGCAGACCAAGTACGGGAGAAAGGGACAGCGGGCTGCTGAACTGCTAGGTCAGAGGGGTGTTTCTCGAATGATGTGACCCTCCGCTTGGGTTTGATTGCGGTTTGGTGAACCAAGCATCCGTCGGAGTTGATCGTCGTTACGGTTTCGGCGTCTGGACGCCGAGATCGAGGCGAGGGACGGCCTTGGGATGACGTGGATCGAGCGGACCGCCTATCCGCAGTTCAAGCGGCTGACGTCGGCGCGGGTGCTGCACGTGTTCTTCACGCCGTCGCCGGAAGAGGTGGCCTGGGCCGAACAGCGCACCGGCAGCCCCGAGTCGTGCTTCGCGCTGGTGCTGGCGTTGAAGTGCTTTCAGAAGATGGCGCGCTTCCCGTCCCCGGATGAGATCCCCGACGTGGTGATCGACCACGTCCGGCGCTGCCTGGAGTTGGCCGAGGACATCTGGCCGGACCACGGGTCCTCCCCGAGCGCGAAGGCGCATCGCAAGCTGGTGCGCCAGCGTCAGGGCGTGAAGTACGACGCAGGCCGGGCCCGGGCGATCGCCGCGGTGGCGATCCGGAAGGCGGCCCAGGCCAAGAACAACCCGGCGGACCTGATCAACGTGGCGATCGAGGAGTTGCTCCGACTCCGGCTGGAGCTGCTCGGATACACGACGCTGGAGGACCTGGCCACGAGCATCCGCGCCGAGGTGAACGCCACGATCTTCGCCACGATCCTGCAGCGGATGGGCGAGGCAGGCCGGGCCCGGATGGAGGGGTTGCTCGTCGTCGGTCCGGACGGCAAATCGACGTTCAACCGGCTCAAGAAGCCCGCCCAGCGGGCCACCTGGTCGCGATTTCGTGACCAGGTGAAATGGTTGGATCAGGTGGACGCGCTCGGCGACACCGACGCGTGGCTGGAGGGCATCGCGCCGTCGAAGATCGCTGACTTCGCGGGTGAGGCCGACGCGCAGGACGCCGACACCTTATCGCGCTACGACCCGGTCAAGCAGGTGGCGTTGCTGGCGTGCCTGACGCACACCGCCCGGATGCGGGCCCGCGATGACCTGGCCGAGATGTTGTGCAAGAGGATGGCCGCCCATGTCAAACGGGCCAAGGCGGAGCTGGAGGAGATCCGCGCCCGGCAGCGCGCGACCAGCGAGCGGCTGATCGGCACTTACCGTCAGGTGCTGGAACGTCTCGACCCCGGCAGTGAGACCTCGGCCGCCGGGGTCGAGGCGGTGGCGCGGGCCGTGGAGGCGGTGACCTCGTGCGCCGGCAATGCCGGGCAGGTCCAGGCGCTGGGCGAGGTGCTGTCGGCGCTCGTGGTGCAGACCCACGGCGTGCAGGTGGTGCGGGCGGCGGTGGAGCAGGCCGGTGGGTTCGCCGCCCAGCTGGCCGACATCGAGGAGGTGGCCGCCTTCCACGGTGACGCGCACGAGTTGCTGGTGTACCGGTTCTTCAAGAGGGACCGGCCGGCGCTGTTCGAGCTGGCGGGCAAGCTGCGGTTGAAGGCCACCTCCAGCGACGATTCGGTGCTGGCCGCGCTGGCGCACGCCCGGGAGCATTCACCCAAGCGGCGTGACTTCATCCCGCTGCCCCCGGCGGTGGAGGAGGATGAGCCGGAGTCGGGGATCGCGTTCGCCTCGGGCAACTGGCGGCGCGCGGTGACCGACCGCAGGCGGCCCGGCATGGTGGCGCGCCGGCATTTCGAGGCGATGGTGTTCTGCTACCTGGCTGAGGAGCTGCGCACCGGGGACGTGGCCGTGCTCGGCTCGAACGAGTACGCCGACTGGGGCGCGCACCTGCTGCCCTGGGATGACTGCCAGCCACGGCTGGCCGCCTTCTGCGAGAAGGTTGGGCTACCCGACACCCCCGCCGGTTTCGTCGCCCACCTCAAGGACACCCATCTGAGTGCGGCCGCGCATCTGGACGCCGGCTACCTCGACAACGCCGACCTGGTCATCGACGAGGGCGGGGTGCCCACCCTCAAGCGCCGCCGCGGCAAGGGCAGCGATGCCGAGGCCGAACGGCTGGCGGCCGAGATCGAACGGCGCATGCCCGAACGCTCGCTGCTGTCGATCGTCGCGCGCACCGCCCACTGGCTGAGCTGGTATCGCCACTTCGGCCCCGCCTCCGGCTCCGACCCCAAGATCAAAGACAAGCTGGGGCGGTACTCGCTGGCGGTGTTCACCGGCGGCATCAACATCGGCCCGTACGAGGCGGCCAAGCACATCGCCGGCGTCACCGCCCGCGAGCTGTCGATGGTCCGCAACCGGCACATCACCCTGAAGAAGCTGAACGCCGCGATCGCGGATGTGGTCAACGCCTTCGCCGAGCTGGACGTGGTCAAGGCCTGGGGGGATGGCAGCACGGTGGCCGCCGACGGCACCCAGGTGGACACCTACATTGACAATCTGCTGGCCGAGACCAGCATCCGGTACGGAGGATTCGGCGGGATCGCCTACCACTACATCTCCGACACCTACGTGGCGCTGTTCTCCCGGTTCATCCCGTGCGGGGTGTGGGAGGCGGTGCACCTGATCGAAGGGTTGCTGGCCAACGACTCCGACGTCCAGCCCTCCACCGTGCACGCCGACACCCAAGGCCAGAACTTCCCGGTCTTCGCCCTGGCCACGTTGTTCGGGTTCGACCTGATGCCGCGCATCCGCAACTTCAAGGACCTGATCTTCTTCCGCGCATCCGAGAAGACTATCTATCCGCACATCGACCAGCTGTTCGGCGAGCGCGGCCGCAACGTCATCGACTGGAAGCTGATCGACAAGCACTGGATCGACCTGATGCAGGTGGCCATCTCCATCAGCGAGGGCCGCCTGTCCTCGGCCACGCTGATGCGGCGGCTGCGGTCCAACTCCCGCAAGAACCGCATCTACAAGGCCTTCCGCGAGGTCGGCCGCAGCGTACGTACCGTCGCTCTGTTGCGGTATCTGGCCGACCCGGCGCTGCGAGCGCGCGTCACCGCGGCGACGAACAAGGTCGAGTCCTACAACGGGTTCTCCAAGTGGCTCGGGTTCGGCGGGGTGCTGGCCGACAACGACCCCGAAGAGCAGGAGAAACTGATCAAGTTCAACACGCTGCTGGCCAACTACCTGTTGACTGAACTACCTGGGGAGTTTTCCCAGTTCAATGGACATGCGGTTGGTTTGGTGGTTACGGTCCCTCATCGTGATCGGAAGCGAAGAGGGAGCCCGGGATCTTGCCCGGTTGGCCGTGCCGTTGGTCGGGGAGTTGCTGGAGACCAGGAATCGGTGGGAGCCGTACCGGCTGCTGGATCCGTCCGGCGAGGTGGTCGAGGCGGTCACGCTCTACTTCCGTGATCTGCAGGCGGCCGGTCGTGCGGAGGCGACAGTCCGCTCCTATGGCATGGACCTTCTGCGCTGGTTCCGGTTCCTGTGGGCGATCGAGGTTCCGTGGGATCACGCGACCCGCGTGGAGGCCCGTGACTTCTGTCGTTGGCTGCTGATCGCTGGCAAGCCCATCCGTTCGCGCAACGGTGACCAGGGCGCGGCTGCGCCCGCTTCGAGCGGGAAGTCGTACGCGGAGTCGGTGCGCGCTCATAGCGAGACGGTGCTGCGCCGGTTCTATGACCTGCATCGCGACGCCGGGAGCGGACCGATTCTCAACCCGTTCCCGTTGGATCGGTCGAGGCGGGGCAGCCGGGCGAACGCCCACCACAACCCGATGGAGATCTTCCGGAACGAGCGGACGGGGTTGTATCGGCCGCGAGTGCCGACTCGGATCCCGCGCAGCATCCCTGATGAGGAGTTCAACGAGATCTTCGCCAGGCTCCCCTCGCATCGGGATCGGGCGCTGGTCGCCTTCTATGTGTCGACCGGCGCCCGAGCCTCTGAGCTGCTCTCGACCTCCCAGGGCGGCGTCGATCCCGGACGCCAGCTGATCTCCGTCGTCCGAAAGGGCACCCGCCTGGTTCAGGAACTGCCCGCTTCGACCGACGCGTTCGTCTGGCTGCGGCTCTACCAGGTGGAGATGCAGGAACTGATCCCTAACGGCCGACGGCAGCCGCTATGGTGGACGCTGCGCCGACCAGTGCGGCCGCTCACCTATCACGCGGTGCACCGCATGTTCGAGCGGGTCAACGAGCGAGCCAGCACGTCAGCGACCTTGCACGCCCTCCGCCACACCGCGGCCTACCGGATGGCTGAAGACCCGGCGCTGCCCCTTACCGACGTCCAGTTCGTCCTCGGCCACGCTCAGCTCACCACCACCCAGATCTACCTCACGCCGCGCCAGGAGGACGTGATCCGCCGGATGCTGGCCCACCATGCCGAGCAGACCAGGCAGGCGGCCCGGCGCAGTGAACCTCAACCCGCTCCTGGCTACCGGCCCGAAACGCTGGACGTGCTGTTCGGAAGTCAGTCCCGATGACGCAAATCACCGTTGAGGACGCGGTATCCCATGACGGTCGGATCGGCCGCGGAGCCACTCTGCGGCGCGAGGCGCGAGCTCGGTTCCCCGCTCGTCCTGTCATTCAGGATTGGCCGACCACCCGAGACTCCGCCGAGTGGACATCATTGCGGTTGACCAGCCCGCCGTTCATGCGCGACAGCTCCAGCAGTCAGCACCACCGTGAGGTGGGCCTGTCCGTCCTGCTGGACGCTCTTTCGCAGCAGCCCGGCGTGACCTGGCAGCAACGCTGGGCCGCCAGCGGCGCCGAAGAAGCCGGAGCAGAGTGGAAAGAGCTGTTTCTGCCGTTTTGGGAGCGAAGGTATGGCGGCAGCCAGCGGGAATGGCATCGGACCGCCCTGACCTCGGCGCTCGTGACCATGATCAGCGCGGACTCCGTGCGGCCTTCGTCGTCGTGGTTGCTGCAGAAGACGACTGGCCAGGGCACGCTGGTGAGCGAGATGGCACGCTCTCGCGACGCAGCTGGGTTTCGGCGGCTGGAGGCGCTCTGCGCGGCTGACACCAGTGTTTCGGTCGTGGCCGGCAGCCATACCCTCTACCGCAGTGCCATCATCATCGCGGCCAAGGGCGGGGTCCTCACCGACGTCACCGTCGGGGACGTCCTCGAGCTCCTCGATATCGAGGCCCGGCTGCACGTTAAGGCCACCGGCCACGCCGCGGTGTTCTATCGGATGCTGCACTCGCTGGTGTCCTTCGCGCCGCCCGCCCCGCCGACGCTGAAGGAACTGGGTCCCACCGGCCAGCAGACGCCCGCCGAGCTGATCGACCGCTACAACATCCAGTGCCGCCCCATCCGGGATCTGCTGGTCGACTACCTGCAAGAACGTCAGCCCGCCCTGGACTACGTCAGTTTGAAATCTCTGGCCTTCAAGCTCGGCAGCCAGTTCTGGGCCGACATCGAACGCCACCACCCCGGCATCGGCACGCTGCGGCTACCTCCAGAGGTCGCCATCGCGTGGAAACAGCGGATGCAGACCAAGACCAGGAAGGTCGCCACCGGCACTGGGGAGACCGTGGAGGTCACCACCGAACGCGTGAACTTCCGCGAGAGCCTGACTCCGGTCCGGGCCTTCTACCTGGACCTGGCTCACTAGGCGGTGGAAGATCCAGCGAGATGGGGGCCCTGGGTGGTGCCCTGCCCGATCAAAGAAGAAGAGGTCAACCTCCGCAAGAACCGACGCCGCCGCAAGGCCCGCATGGACGCCCGCACCCGTGAACGGCTCCCCGTCTTGCCCGTCTTGGTCCGCACCGTCGATGAACAACGCAGAACCAGCCAGGCCCTGCTGGCCGCCGCGCAGCAGGTCGCTCAAGGCGAACCCTTCACCGCGGCCGGTCAGACCCTGGTCCGCTCGATCACGCCGAACGCGCACGGCGACAAGGTGTGGGCCGACGACCCAGAGACCGGCAAGCGCCGCGACCTCACCCACGAAGAGGACTACGCATTCTGGACCTGGGCCATCGTCGAAGTCCTGCGAGCGACCGGAGTTCGCATCGAGGAGCTCCTGGAACTCAGCCACCACAGCCTCGTGCAGTATCGACTGCCGACCACCGGCGAGATTGTCCCGCTCCTGCAGATCGCTCCCTCGAAGACCGACGCCGAGCGCATGCTGGTCGTCAGTCCCGAACTGGCGGACGTGCTGAGCGCAATCATCTCCCGGCTGCGGCAACCGGCTGGGGCGGTGCCCATCGTCCCTGCCTATGACCGTCACGAATGTGTCTGGGCGAAGCCAGCACCGCTGCTGTTCCAGCGCAGCATCGCCCGTGAACAGCGCGCCATCGGCGAGTGGGTCGCCCGCAGAATGCTCAACATGGGCCTGGCCAAGACCGGGCTCATCGACCCCGCAACGGGCGGGCCGCTACTCTTCACCCCGCATGACTTTCGCCGCTTGTTCTTGACCGATGCCATTCTCAACGGACTGCCTCCACACATCGCCCAGGTCATCGCAGGACACAAGGACATCAACGTCACGCTGAACTACAAGGCCGTCTATCCCGACGAGGCCATCCTGGCCCACCTGGCCTTTCTCTCCCGCCGCCGCGCCCTGCGCCCCACCGACGAATACCGCGTCCCTACCGATGAGGAATGGCAAGAATTTCTGGGACACTTCGAGATGAGAAAGGTCGCCACCGGCACCTGCGGACGCGCCTTCGGCACCCCATGTATTCACGAGCACAGTTGTCTGCGTTGCCCGCTCCATTGGCCTTCGCCCGAACAACGCGACCGCATCGCCGAGATCCGCGACAACCTCGAAGCCCGCATCGTCGAGGCCGAACGCGAAGGCTGGGTTGGCGAAGTTGAGGGCCTCAAGGTCAGCCTCGCCGGCGCCGAGGACAAGCTCGCCCAGATTGACCGACGCTCCAGCACCACAGTCGACCTCAACCCCCCGACCCGCAGCACTCGTTGAGCCCAACGACACCCACTCGCAACTCATCAAAATCAAGTTCAGAGAAGCCGTGATCACACCTGCCACCGTTGGATCATCTAAGTTGCAGACGTCGCTGGTTCCGACTGATCCTTTGCGTTATCGACGACCAAGAGGGAGAACAACGTGGGGCTGACTCTGTTTCCGGGAGACGGAGACACCAGCAGTCCCGACGTCGCCTGGTCATACAGCGGCTTCGCCGCGTTCCGGCGACAGCTGGCGCAAGCTGAGGAGTTCGCTCTCTCCGAGATGTGGGGCTTCGGCGGAGAGCGCCCCTGGAGTGATGTCTCCACCTCGCTCGAACCACTCCTCGATCGCCCCGATGACGGCGGAGGCGAGCTCTCGCCCACCGAGTGTGCCGCGCTCCTGCCCCGACTGGAGGCGATCGTCGACCAGTGGCGGAACGAGGTCGACGTCCCTCGGGCACACCTCGATGCGGCCCAACAGCTGACGGTCGTTCTGCGGCTGTGCGTCGCGAAGGACGTCGAACTTCTCTTCCTCTGATGTTCGCGAAGCCGGGGCCGTTCCTCACGCTCCCGCGGTTACGGGACAGCCCTTAGTTCAGAGAACTGGTCGTCTTCCACAACGCGCTGGACATCTCCGACGTCGTGCGGCAGCTGGTCGCCGAGGGCTGGAGCATCACCGCCGACCAGCTCGGCCAGATCGCCCCGTACCTGCGGGCCCACATCAGCCGCTTCGGCGCGTACGCCACCGACGAGCTACGTCACCGGCCGGATCCGTTCGATCCGCTGCTGAAAGAGGTCGACTTCACCGACGTCGAGCTGGCTGCTTGATCGCCGGGCGCGCCGCGGTCGTGGTGATCAAATCCATACAGCCGAAGGTCATCCAGTCCACCACCGTGGCCTCCAGGTCGCCCTGTCAGCAAGACAACATCCACCGCTTCGGCGACTTGTCTACGACCTGGACGGTCGGGTGGAGGATATGGATATCCATCTAGATTTGATCATCGACAGCGATACGGCCTCGGCGCCCGAGGTTTCTGCCGGCTGTTGGGCGCATTCTCGGCAGCGTCCGCGCAATACCTGACCGGCCGGGTCGGGGTCGAAATCGAGCTGGCCACCCAGGTGGACCGTGATGGGATCGAGCTCGTTGGCGGGCACCTCGACCAGCAGCCCGCACTGTTCGCAGATGAGGTGGTTGTGCGGTGTCGCGTCCAGGCCGAAGAGCACTTCCCCGGCGTAGTCGATGCTGTGCAGGATGCCGGATTCCGTCATGGCCGCCACGTTCCGGTAGACCGTGGAGGTATTGATGGTTGGCTGGATGTCGGCCGCGCGCCGGTAGAGTTCCGGGACGCTCAGATGGGTCGCGGACTGCTGGAGGATGGTCAGGAGCGTCATGCGGGGACCGGTGCGCCGCAGGCCGCTGCGGACGAGCAGTTCCTTGATGTCCGCCACGCTAGGCCCGTCCGGATCCGCTGAGCTGGGCGGCCATGAGCGTGGTGTAGGCGCTGGGCCGTTCGATCAGTTCCTGGTGGGTGCCCGCGTCGGCCACGCGCCCGCCCTCCAGGACCACGATCCGGTCGGCGGTGAGGATGGTCGAGAGCCGGTGGGCGATGACCAGGGTGGTGCGGTTGCGGCGCACGCTGGTCATGGCGGCGGCGACCTCCTGTTCGCTTTCGGTGTCGAGGTTGGAGACGGCCTCGTCCATGATGAGGATCGGGGCGTCTTTCAAGATGGCCCGGGCGATGGCGATGCGCTGGCGCTGGCCGCCCGACAGGCGGGCGCCGAGTTCGCCGGGCAGGGTGTCGTAGCCGTCGGGCAGGCCGGTGATGAACTCGTCGGCCTGGGCTGCCCGGGCGGCGGCGATCACGTCGTCGCGGCTGGCCTGGGGCCTGCCGAGGCGGATGTTGTCGATCAGCGGGATGTTGAACAGGTAGACGTCCTGCGGCACCAGGGTGATGAGCCGGCGCAGGTCATCTTGGGGGAAGTCGCGGATGTCGTGGCCGCCGATGGTGATCGACCCGGCGTTCACGTCCCACATCCGCATGAGCAGGCTGGCGCAGGTGGATTTGCCCGCGCCGGAGTGGCCGACCAGGGCCACGGTCTCGCTGGGCGCGATGTCGAAGGAGATGTCGCTGACCGCGTCGGGTAGGGCGGGGCCGTACTGGAAACGCACGCCGGAGAAGGCGACGTGCGGCGTGATGGGGCCGGGCGGCGGCTCGCTGACGCGGTCCGTCACGGGGGCGGGGGTGTTCAGGATCGTCATGATGCGGTCGCCGGCGGCGATGACGAGGTTGAGGTCGCGGGCGACGTCGGTGACGGCGATGACGGGCGCGAAGGTGGTCGCGGCCAGCACGACCGCCACCGGGAAGAGGGTGGCGTCCAGCATCTGGCCGGTGACGAGGAGGGCGGCGGTGAGCAGGACGGCGAGCAGGCCGAAGGTGGTGAGCGCGTTGGTGACGGAGTGCTCGAGGCTGGAGCGGCGGCCGTGGGCGAGCTTGGCCGCGAGCAGCCGGTCGTCCTGTTCGGCGAGGCGGTCCAGCTGCCGGTCGCCGGCGCCGGAGGTGATCAGCTCGCGCAGGCCCTGGAGGGTGTCGACGGCTTCGGCGTTGAGCTCGCCGACGCGGGCGCGTAGCTCGGCGCCGTGGGCTTCGGCGCGGCGGCGCAGCCAGGCGGGCACCAGGGCCAGCAAGATCAGGGCAGGTGCCAGCGCGAGGGCCAGAGTCGGGTGGAAGATGCCGAGCGCGGTGAGCGCCGCGACGGGGACGGTGGCCGCGCTGACCAGTGGGCTGAGCGTGTGGGCGAACCACAGCTCGAGTTGCTCGACGTCGGAGATGGCGGCGGCGCCGAGGTCGCCCGAGCGGCGCTCCAGCAGGTAGCCGGGTGCGAGGCGGCCGAAGGCGCGGTAGACCCGGCCGCGTACGTCGGCCAGGACGCGGAAGGCGGCCACGTGGGCGAGGTAGGACTCCAGCCAGGGCGTGATGGCGAGCAGCGGCAGCAGCAGACCGAGGACGATGAGCCCGCCGCGCAGGTCGTCGGGTGAGGCGCCGGTGATGGCGCGGCTGACCACCCAGGCGCCGACGCCTGCTGAGGCCAGGACGACCAGGTGGTGGGCGATGCCGCTGCCGATCGCGGCGATCAGTAGCCGGCGGTGGGGTCCGAGCAGCCGGGCCAGCGGCAGCAGACGGCCGATCATCGGGCGGCTCCTTCCTGGGCGGCGACCAGGCGGGCGTATGCTCCCCGCTGGTTGACAAGGTTCGCGTGGTTGCCTTCTTCGACGATCCGGCCCTCAGCCATGACGATGACGCGGTCGGCGTCGCGGACCGTGGACAGCCGGTGGGCGATCATCAGGGTGGTCCGGCCGCCGGTCAGCGCGTCGAGGGCCTGCTGGATGCCGGACTCGTTGGCGGCATCCACGCTGGAGGTGGCCTCGTCCAGCACGAGGATCGGGGCGTCCTTGAGCAGGGCGCGGGCGATGGCGATGCGTTGGCGTTCACCGCCGGACAGCTTCAGCCCGCGTTCGCCGACGACCGTGGCCAGGCCGTCGGGCAGGTCGTGGACGAAGTCGGCGCGCGCTGCCCGGATGGCGGCGTCGATCTCGGCGTCGCTCGCCTCAGGTCTGCCCAGGGTGAGGTTGTGCCGGACGGTGCCGTGGAAGAGGTAGGTGTCTTGGGAGACCACGGCGATGAGCGAGCGCAGCTCCTCCAGCGGCAGGTCCCGGATGTCGGCGCCGTCGATGGAGATCCGGCCGTCGGTCGCATCAAAGAAGCGCAGTAGCAGGGCCGCAACGGTGGTCTTGCCCGCGCCCGAGCGGCCGACCAGGGCGACGCGCTCGCCGGGGACGATGTCCAGCGTGAAACCGTCGAGGGCCGGCTTGGAACGCTCGCGGTAGGTGAAGGTAACCCCTTCGAAGGAAATGGCCGGTGGGCCTGACAGCTCGGGGATGCGTGTACCTTGCGGCTGCACCGGGGCGTCCAGCACCTCGAAGATGGCGGTCAGCGAGGGGACGGCGTTGTAGCTGGAGTGGTAGGCGGACTCCAGCTCGCGCAAGGGCCGGAAGCACTCGGCGGTCAGCATGAGGATCAGCAGCAGCTCGGTCCCGGTCAGCTCACCCGCAGCCAGCCGCATCGCCCCCACGCCCAGCGCCACCGCCGTGCCCAGCCCGATGACGAACGCCACCCCGCCCAGGTAGGCCACGACGATGGCCATCAGCCGGATGGAGTCGCGGCAGAATGCCTCCGCCAGCTTGGCCAGCTCGGCGCCGCGGCGCTCGCTGGCGTTGAACGCCTTGAGCGTGGCCATGCCCTGCAGCGCGTCGAGGTTTTCGGCGTACAGGCCCTTGTAGCCGCGGAACCAGGCGGCGTTACGTCCCCGCAGCACCCGGTTCGACACCAGGGGCAGCACCGGCATCAGCACCGCGCACACCAGCACGACCACGCCGATGATCGGGTCGAGCACGAACAGGAACGCGGTCACGCCGACGGCGCCGATCAGGGCGGCGACCGTCTGCGGCAGGAACTTGCCGACGTAGGCGTCCACGGTCTCGACCCCGTCGACCAGCGAGGTCTGCGTGGAGCCGGTACGCCCGCGCTGCGCCCAGGCGGGCCCGAGCAGGAGCAGCTTGGCGGTCAGCTGCCGCCGCAGCTCCTTTTTGACGCCGCCCGAGGCGCGCAGGGCGACGCTTTCCCGTACGGCCAGCGCCAGGCTGCGCACGAGCTGCAGCATGGCAATCCCCGCAATGGGCCAGGCGATCGCGGTCACCGGCTGGCCGGAGAAGATCCGTGCGAGGGACTGGGCGACCAGCACGCCTTGGCCGACGTAGGTCGCGGTGATGGCCAGCAGCAGGCCGACGAGGCCGGCCAGGCGCCAGCGGACGGCCGGTGACAGGCTCAGCAGTCGGGTGATCACTGATCCTCCTTGAGCTCGAAGACGAGCTGGGTGCGCTGTACGGCACGCACGCCGTACACCTGGGAGATCCGCTCGGCGGTCAGCACCTCGTCCGGTGGCCCGCCGGCCACGATGCGACCGCTGTCCATCAGGTAGAGGCGATCGCAGTAGGTGGCGGCCTGATTGAGATCGTGCAGCGCGGCCAGGGTACTGATGCCCAGCCCGCGAACCAGGCGGAGGATCTCCAACTGGTGGCGTATGTCGAGGTGGTTGGTGGGCTCGTCCAGCAGGAGCAGGCGGCTCTGCTGGGCCAGGGCGCGGGCGATGAGCACGCGCTGTTTCTCTCCGCCCGACAATGTGGCGTAGTTGCGCTCACCCAGGTGGCTCGCCGCCACCCGTTCCAGTGCTTGGGCGCAGATGAGCTCGTCGGCCGCGGTGGTGCGGTCGAGTGGGCGCTTGTGCGGGGTGCGGCCCATGGCGACCATCTCGACCACGGTGAAGTCCAGCTCTGCCGGGGCTTCCTGGGCGACGACCGCGGTGCGCCGGGCGGACTCGCGTGGCGTCAGCCGTGCCAGGTCGTCGCCTTCGACGGTGATGAGGCCGGCGGCAGGGCGCAGGGCGCGGTAGGCGCTGCGCAGCAGGGTCGACTTGCCGCAGCCGTTGGGGCCGAGAAGGCCGACGAACTCGCCGGGACCGACCTCCAGGTCGGCCTCGTGCACGATCGGACGGCCGTCGATCCGGAGACAGACGCCGTTCAGGGTCAGGGTCATCCGCGCCTCCGCAGCAGCCACAGGAAGAACGGGACGCCGAAGACGGCGGTGACAATGCTCAGGGCCAGCTCCTGCGGAGCGGCGACGGTCC
Organism: Nonomuraea fuscirosea; assembly: GCF_035917475.1. Taxonomy (NCBI): domain Bacteria; kingdom Bacillati; phylum Actinomycetota; class Actinomycetes; order Streptosporangiales; family Streptosporangiaceae; genus Nonomuraea; species Nonomuraea fuscirosea. The sequence goes on from NZ_CP109074.1 coordinate 9,682,631, forward strand.
TGGCGGCCACGTCGACGAGTTGGAGGAAGACCGCGCCGAGCAGGGCGGAGACTGGCAGCACCCGGCGGTGGTCGGCGCCGATGAGCATCCGAGCGGTGTGCGGGACGATCAGGCCGACGAAGGCGATGGCGCCGCTGGTGGCGACCAGGACGCCGACCAGCAGGGAGGTCAGCACGAACAGCCGCACCCGCAGGGCGGTCACGTTGATGCCGAGGGAGATCGCGCTCTCCTCGCCGGAGCTCAGCGCGTTGAGCGGCCGGTGCTGGACGAGCAGGTAGGCGAGGCCGGCGAGCAGGACGGCGGTGGGGATCGGCAGCATCTCCCAGCGGGCGCCGCCGAGGCTGCCCATCAGCCAGAACAGCACCTGCTGGGCGGCGCGGCCGCTTTGGGCCTGCTGCAGGACGTAGCTGTAGACGGCTTGGAAGAGGTAGGCCAGCGCCACGCCGGCGAGCACGAGGCGCGCCGGTGTGATCCGGCCCGAGCGCTGGGCCAGGACATACACCAGCACCAGGGCGAGCAGTGCGCCGAGGAAGGCGGCCACCGACAGCGACAGTCCGCCGAGCACCGATGAGCCGAGGATGAAGACCAGCACCGCGCCGAGCGACGCGCCGGAGGAGACGCCGAGCAGGAACGGGTCGGCCAGCGGGTTGCGCACCAAGGCTTGCAGCACTGCGCCGACCACAGCCAGCCCGGCCCCGACGAGCAGGGCCAGCAGGGCTCGGGGCAGGCGGAACTCCCAGACGATCTGCGCCTGGGCGGCTGTCCAGGTGGGCGTGATGGAGCCGGGCGCGAGGCGGTCGGCGACGATGCCCCAGACCTGCGCTGGGCCGACCTGGACCGCGCCGATGCTCACCGCGAACAGCGTGGATGCGATGGCGGCCAGGACGAGCACGGCGAGGACCAGCCACAGCCGGCCGGACACTTGTGCCACATACCCGCGCCGCAGCGCCGTCGTCTGGCCCATCAGGCGAAGGCTTCGGGGTGCAGGAACTTGGCGATCTCCACGACGGCCAGGATGTTGCGGTAGCCGGGGTGCTGGGCCGCGGCGGGCAGGGCCAGGTAGCGCCCGTCTTTGGCGGCGACGCTGTTCTTGGCGATGGCGAAGGCGTCGGCCGCCTTGGCGGGCGCGGTGGGCATCTGCTTGCCCATCAGCGTGGCGTATTCGGTGACGAGCAGCGCTTCGGGGTCGGTGGCGGCGATCTTTTCGGCGTTCACCTCGGTGTAGTCGGCCTTGACCTCGCCCAGGACGTTCTCGCCGCCCGCGAGGGTGATCATCTGGTTGGTCAGCCCGGCTCCGCCGTAGGCGTTGACCGGTCCCTTGCCGCCGTCGGTGGCCAGTACCCTGACCTTGGGCCGGTCGGCGACCCGCTTGGTAGCGTCGTCCAGCGTGGCGCGCAGCTCGCTGATCAGCTTGTCGGCATGGTCGGGCACACCGAAGATGGCGCCGAGGTTGCGCAGGTCGGTGAAGGTCTGCTCGATCTTGAACTCGAGCTGCTTCTCCGGGCTGCACCAGCCGCCCAGCAGGTAGACCGGCGCTCCGGCGGCGCCCAGTTCCTCGACGGTGGCGTACCCGCCGGCGGCGTCGAAGCTGGCGGAGGAGTTGTCGACGACGAAGTCGGCGCCCTGGGAGAGCATGACTTCCTTCTGCGGCAGCATGATCGTCGGCGAGATCTCCGGGATCTTGTCGTAGAGCTCCTTCTGCCCGGGCAGGAAGGCGCTCTCGGAGAAGTTGGTGCGGCCGGCGACGCGGTCGCCCAGGCCGAGGGCGAGTAGGGTCTCCAGGGCGGGCTGGTAGCCGGTGACCACCTTGGCCGGAGGCTTGTCGAAGGTCAGCTTCCGGCCGCAGTTCTCGACGGTGACGGGGAAGCCGGTCTGCTGCGCCGCCGAGGGTTGGGTGGTGGCGGCTTGGGGGGCCACGGGCTGCGCGCCGCAGCCCGCCAGGGCGACCGCGGACAGCATTAGGGCGAGCAGCCTCATGGGCACCGACTCCTTGCAAGTTCGTCTCAGATGCAAACCATTCGCAAATTAGGGCGCACTTGGATGCGGGGTCAAGAGCATCTTCGTTCTTATTGCGGTAGTAGTGTTATTGCGCATAGCTTGCAACTACTGCGCAAGAGGGGATAGACCGATGGGTCAGTACTCGCTGCCTGACATGCCATACGACTACGCGGCTCTGGAGCCCGCCATCACCGGCGAGATCCTGGAGCTGCACCACGCCAAGCACCACGCCGCCTACGTCAAGGGCGCCAACGACACCCTGGAGAAGCTGGCCGAGGCCCGCGACAAGGGCGAGTTCGGCGGCCTTGTAGGGCTGGAGAAGACCTACGCGTTCAACCTGTCCGGGCACGTGCTGCACACGATCTTCTGGCAGAACCTGGCCCCGGACGGCGGCGACCGCCCCGACGGCGAACTGGGTGACGCCATCGTCGAGCACTTCGGCTCCTTTGAGGCCTTCGCCAAGCAGCTCACCACCGCCACCGCCACGGTGCAGGGCTCCGGCTGGGGCGTGCTGGCCTGGGAGCCGCTCGGCCGCCGCCTGATCGTCGAGCAGGTGTACGACCACCACGGCAACGTCGGCATGAACACCACCCCGCTGCTGGTCTTCGACGCCTGGGAACACGCCTACTACCTGCAGTACCGCAACGTGCGTCCTGACTACGTCGAAAAGCTCTGGGGCCTGATCAACTGGAACGACGTCATCGCCCGCTACAACGCGGCCAAGGGCGCCTGACCCCATGACCTCGGCGCCCGCCCGCCATCAGCTTGGTCGCCAAGGCCGGGCGGGCGCCGAAATCCACCTCATCACCCCGCACGACGTGGCGCGCTACCTGCCGTCGGTCGCCGAGGTGGGCGGGCGGTGCTTCACCCGCTCGCCGTGGCGCGAGCCGTACCCGGCGGCCAGGAGCGTCGCCTCACGCATGCTCGCCGACAGCCAGCGAGCCGGCTTCGTCCTCGCGCTCGCGCTATCGGGCGAGGAGGTGTACGGCTTCGCCTACGGTCACCGCTGTTCGGCGCTGGCCCTGCTGGCTGCGCGCCCTCCCGGCGGGGACTTCACCTTCAAGGAACTCGCCGTCGTGCCGGAACTGTGCGGGATGAAGCTGGGCCTGGCCCTGCATGACACCGTGCTCGCCGCGGCCGAGGGCGGGCCGCGGTGGTTGTCGACTCATCCGGCGGCGACGGCCGCGATCGGGCTCTATCGCAGCCGCGGGTGGCGTGCCGTCGCCGTGCACGGGCGCACACGAGTGATCATGCACAAGAGTTGAGCGTTACGCGTCGACGCCATCGAGTTCGCCCGCGGCCAAGGGCGCGCGGCTCTCCAGGGCCATCGCGATCGCCGGCCACTGCCTGAGTGCCTGCCGCACCACGGGATCGGTGCTCATCAGGAACGCGAGGTGTCCGATGGCGTGCGCCACGACGTTGTCGATCTCGATGTTCTCCGGGGTCGGAGCGGCGGGCGTCGAGCCTCTGGCGAGGTCGAAGCTCGCCAACGTGACGCGGCGCGCCTGCGGCTGCGGGTCCGGGCACACTGCGTATGTGAGGACGATCGTGCCGGTCGGGAGATAGCGCCAGCTGGTCGAGTGGACGACATAGGCGGCAGCGTCGGGACGGACGCCGCCGGCCCGGCGCGCGGCCTCGTCTGGACTCATCCCCGGCCCCGGCTCCACACAGATCCGCCGGTAGGACCACTGGCTGTCGGGATCGGCCAGCAGCATCAGCACCTCGACGCAGACCCGCGCGTATGCGGTCACCCCATCCTCCACTCGCTTCCCAGAGACTGCACATCATATGCAGAAGCGAGTTCATCGCAGACTCATCACACGGGCTGCAGCGCAGCGGAGCGGGTGCGAACAGCGAACAGGACGGCCAAGGCCGCCATCGCGACGCCGGCGGCCCACACGGGCGCGCGCAGGCCGGCGACGGAGGCGAGGAGCCCGCCGGCGAGTGCGCCCAGCGGGCAGGCGGTCATGCCGAAGATGCGGTTGGCGCTGTTGACCCGGCCCAGCATCTGCGCGGGCACCAGGCGCTGGCGCAGGGTGACAGAGACGACGCTCCAAATGGCGAACGCTCCGCCCGTGCCGCCCCAGGCGAGGGCGGCGGTGGCCGCGGACGGGACGGCGGCCAGGGCCAGATCGATGACCGCGCAGACGGCGAGCACGCAGATCTGAAGGTGGCGCGTTTCGAAGCGGCGGACCAGAGCCGGTGTGGCCATGGCCCCGCCCACGCCGCCGACGGCTCCGGCACCGAGCATGATGCCGTATCCGGTCTCCGACATCCCGATCGGGCCGGTGGCCAGCAAGACCAGGACGGACTCCCAGGCCAGGGTGAAGAAGTTCATGGCCGCGCCGGTGAGGATCACGGTGCGCACCAGGTGAGGGCGGATGAGCCAGCGCAGGCCGTCCAACGCGTCGGACAGCAGCCAGCGAGACACCGGCGTGCCGCGGGAGGTTCTGATGCCGATCAGCAACACCCCTGCCACCGCCAGACCGGCGGCGTTGAGGCCGAAGGGCAGCATCGTCGAGGCGGCGAACAGCGCGCCGCCGACCGCCGGCCCGACGAGGTCCTGGCCCAGGCGCTCGGCGGTGATCAGGGCGCTGTTGGCTTTCTCCAGCTCCGTGTCGGTGACGATCTTGGGGATGAGGGACTGGGCCGCGGTGTCATAGGTGGCCTCGCCGACGCCCACCAGGAAAGCGATGCCGTACAGCATCACGATCGAATCCGCGCCGGCCAGCGCCATGCCCGTCAGCAGGACAGCCCGTCCGAGATTGGCGATCGCCATGAAGCTCTCCGGACGCCCGCGATCAATCAGCGCGCCGATCGGCAGCGCGAACAGCACCCACGGCAGGTAGGCGGCCACGGTCAGGCCGGCCACCTGGGCGGGATCGCGGGTGATGGAGGCGGCGAGGAGGGGCAGCGCGACGATCCGTATGCCGTCCCCGAGGTTGGCCAGGGTCGCGGCTGCGACAACGCGCTGGTAGGCGCCCATCGAGATCCTCACTGTTGACCGTCATCCGGGAGCAGCTTATGTTGCGAAGTGTTTGCAACAAAGAGTTACTCGCAGAAGGAGAACGGCATGAGGCACGTCTCGTTCGAAGAGATCGAGGACCTGCAGGTCTGCGTGCGGGCGCACACCCCCGCCGTGGACGCCGAGTTCGCCTGGAACGAGGACGACGGCGAGTAGGTCCCCTCGCGGGAGGCCTCTCCGGCCTCCCGCACCACCGCCCCTCTCCGCAGTGAAGGCTTGCCGCATGCTCGCACCGGGTTACCACCTCTACCGGGGGCCGGACGGATTCTGGCGCTGCTACGGTCCCGATGACCGGGTCCTGCGCATCCGCTCCGAGCAGCCGCCCACGCCCGAAGAGCTCGGGCTGCTCGCCGAGGAACACGATCCTGTCCCGCTCGGCGATCGCGTCGTCCATGTCGAGGGCGACAACCCAGTGGCCGATCAGGTCGTGGAACTGTTGCAGCCGCACGTCAAGGTGATCCGCGGCGTACTCCAATCCGCGGCGGGCGTGGACCTGGTCATCGCCTGCGCCGGATGGCTGCCCGACGCGCGCTGGCTAGACCTCGATCGGATCTGCGGCGAGGTGCCGTGGCACCGCTGCCACGCCGAGGGCACCCGCTTCTTCCTGGGGCCGTGCACGAAGAGCTACGCCGAGGTGCGGGCACGCCGTCTGGCGGCGGCCCGGCTGCCTGAGGAGACCCTCGCCCATTGGCGCCATCTCGAGACCGCTGACGAACTGCCGCCCGTCCCGTGGCCCTCTCCCGGTGGCGTGGCCGTCATCGCCGGGCTGCTGGTCGATGACGTGCTCGCTCACCTGTCCGGCCAGCCGGTGCCCAGCGGCGACTGCCAGCTGGCAGTGGCGGGCGCCGAGATCACCCGCCATCCCGTCGCCGGACTCGTCGACCGCCGGCTGGGACTGATCACCCGCGTAGAGGAGCAGCCGAGCGCCTTGCGCGCATGCGTGGTCCACCGGGCCTACGTCGCCGACACCCGGCACTTCGCCTCCTGGCGGGCCGATCGAGTCGCCGGTGGCGCCGCGCTGTTCGATCATGACCGCGCCCGCCAGGCGGCCATCGGTGAGGCGATGGAGCGGTACTGCGGCAATGCCGTACCGGAGACTCTGCTGCGCTCCGCGTATCGAGAGTTGGAAGATCCGGCGGTGGATCCCCTGCGGTTCGCCCTCTATTCGGCGCAGCAGTACGCCGCGAAGGGATTCCCCTTCGTGCCCATGACCCGGGAGCAGGAGATCGAGTGGACGGCCGGGCAGGATCTCGCGACCGGCCAGGACGTGCTCGTTCCCGCTTCGCTGGTGTATTTGAACTACCGCAGGCCACCGCACACCAACTTTCACGTCAACGCCGGCGTCGCCGCGGGACGAAGCCGTGCGCAGGCCGAGCGGTCGGCGCTGCTGGAGGTCCTGGAGCGGGACGCGGTGACCCGCTGGTGGATGAGCGGGGAGCCGGCGGCCGGCATCGAGCCTCCGCCTGACGACGCCCTCACCCGGGCGCTGGCCGAGGCCACGGCCCTGGGATGGCGAGTCACCTTCCTCAGCATCCCCAGCCAGGTGCCGGTCATCGGCGCCTTCGTCGAGCACGACGGCATCGTGGCCTTCGGCACGGCCTGCCGTACCACCGCCGAAGCGGCCGCAGCCAAGGCGTTCACCGAGGCCGTCGTCTCCTACACGATGAGCCTCGGCCTGCTCGACCCCGCCACCTGGAACGCCGTCGACCATCCCTACCGGCCCTTCCGCCCCGACCGGGCCTACCGCGACGACTTCCGCCCCGACTGGCAGGACCTCACCGACCTGGAGCTCAATCTCCAGCTTTTCCTCGACCCGCGCATGCAGGGGCCGCTGCTGGATCGGCTCAGGAACCCGCCGCCGAGCGCGCCTCCGCCTCCCGGCGAGCCGAATGTGGCCGGCGCGATCTCGGTGGACCTGACTCTGCCGGAGGTCCGCGCGGCAGGGCTGCACGTGGTGCGCGTGATCGTGCCCGGCATGTACAGCAACGCCCCCGCGGCCTTCCCCTTCCTCGGCGGCACCCGGCTCGGCGAGGTCGCGGTGCTCGACCCCCTTCCCTTCGCGTAAGGAGCAGCATGCGGATTGGCCTGGCACTCGGCTACCACGGCGAGCCGATGTCGCAGATACTCCCGCTCGTCGAACTGGCCGACCGGATCGGCGTCGACTCGGTGTGGAGCGTCGAGGAATACGGCGCCGACGGGGTGAGCGTGCTGGCCTACCTCGCCGCCAGGACCGAGCGCATCAAGCTCGGCACCGGGATCCTGCAACTGGCCGGCCGCACCCCCGCCAACACCGCGATGACCGCGCTCACCCTGGACATCCTGTCCGAAGGCCGGCTCCTGCTCGGACTGGGCGTCTCGGTGCCGTGGATCGTCGAGGGCTGGCACGGCGTGCCGTACGGCAAGCCGCTGGGGCGCATGCGTGAGTACGTCGAGATCCTGCGCAAGGCCATCCGCTGCGACGAGCGCGTCACCCACCACGGCGAGTACTACACGCTGCCGTACGGCCAGAACCGGCCGGTCAAGGCGCTACTCGATCCGGTCAGAACCGAGATTCCGATCTATGTGGCGGGGATCGGACAAGGCATGGTCCGCTTGGCCGGACAGATCGCCGACGGGTGGCTGCCCGGTTTCTACTCACCCGAGCGCGAGGCGGTCATCACCGCACCGCTGGATCAAGGCATCAAGCAGGCCGGGCGAAACGCCGCCGACGTGGACATCACCATCATCACCCATGCCATCAGAACCGACGACCCGGCCAAAGCCCGTGACGAGCTCCGCCCGCTGTATGCCGCCTACATCGGACCATCACGCGGCAAGAACACCTACTACGAGCTGGCCAGGGAAATCGGGTTCGAGAAAGAAGCAGAGATCATCCGCGAGCATCATCGCGAGGGGCGCCGAGCGGAGGCGATCGCAGCCGTTCCGGACGCGCTGCTAGATGAGGTGGCGCTGTTCGGGCCGCTGCCTCAGATCGTCGACCGGTTGGCGGCCTGGCGGGAGTCCCGGGTAGGAACACTGGCGCTCATCACCAGGGATCCCAAGATCTTGGAAGCCTGCCTATCGAGCGCATAGTGCCTAACCAAGCCTTCTTATGGGAACTCCCTCGCAGGACGATCGCTGCGGACGAGGCGGACCTCCTTGGGCGCCTCGACCAACCGCGATGTACGCGATAATGGTCTATTATCACGTACATGAGCGATCATGGCGGCTCGGCGACCAGGACAACCTCTCTCAGGGGCGGTGCACGACTCCAGCACGTTATCCGGTACATCGCCGAGACCGGTGCAGCGGCCGCCGCCCGGCGGTCGGCATGAGCGCCGCGCCGAAGATCACCGCCCTTCGCGGTGAAGGCGTCAGCCTCGCCGCGGCCGCCGACGCCTTCCTCGCCACCCCGCGCACGGCCAACCCCAACACCCACCGCGCCTACGCCTCGGCCATCGACCGCGTTACTACTCTGCTCGGCCGCGACCGGCCACTCGCCGACGTCACCGACACCGAGATCGGCACCGCGCTCATCGAACTGTGGGGGCGATGCGCGCCGGCGACCTGGAACCGCAACCGCGCCGCCATCACCTCCTGGCTGACCTGGTGCCAGACCAAGAAACACTGGGCCGCCCCGATGGTGCCGGCCGACGCCGAACGCCGCAAGGAGAACGCCGACGAGACCCGCGCGGTCGCCAAGACCACGATCCACCGGCTGCTGTCCCGCCGGGATATCCCGCTGCGCGAGCGAGCGCTCTGGAGGATGCTCTACGAAACGGCGGCCAGAGCCGCGGAGATCCTGGCGCTGAATGTCGAGGATCTCGACCTGGAGCACCGGCGTGCCCCCGTCCGCTCCAAGGGCGGCGCGATCGAGTGGGTGTACTGGGACAGCGGCACCGCCCACCTGCTACCCCGCCTACTCCGGCTCCCGGACGGCAGCACCCGCACGCACGGCCCGCTGTTCCTGTCCGAACGCCGCCCCGTCCCCGCCCGCCGACCGGCCGCCGCCGACATCTGCCCGCACACCGGCCGCGCCCGCCTCGGCTACGACCGCGCCCGCGTCCTACTGGACAAGCACACCGGCCTCGACCTGCACCAACTGCGCCACAGCGCCGCCACCCACCTCGGCGACGCCGAAGTCCCGCTCCAGCTCATCATGGGCAAGACCCGCCACAAGAACCCCCGCACCGCCATGCGCTACGTCAAACCCGGCGCCGAAGCCATCGCCAAGGTCACCGAGGTCCTGGCACCCCGCCGCCGTACCCACTGATCAACTCCGATGGCGGCTCGCCGCAGCCAGGTGCTTCGGGCCGTTTCGACGCGAAGCAAAGGGAGGCTGACCTCCGCTAACCCCAATCGCATGTACCGGGTGGCAGCAGTCTTACCGACACCCCAACTTCGGACGCATCCTGGCCGCCTACGGCGGCGTGTTCGTCGCCGGATCGCTCGCCTGGGGAATGGTCATGGACGGGTTCAAGCCCGACCGGTGGGACATCGCCGGAGCACTCATCTGCCTCGTCGGCGTGCTCGTCATCATGTACGCCCCCGCACCTGATCCACGGCACGAACCCGCTCCGGACACCTCACAAAACGATGCTTCCCGGCGCGGGTTCGTTGTGTACGACGGCCAGCATTCCGCGAACTCGCGCGCTTCACCCGGCGACCACGTCAACGACGGCGAAGCCCCCGAGGTACGATCGTATGCGAACTGCAGGAACAACTCCAGATCGCCCGAGCGTTCACCCGGACTTCAGCGACGGCCTCATGCCCGACAGCCACATGATCTTTGTCACATGGCGAAGAAAAGAATCAGGACACAGGCGGGACCTTCACGGGAGGAAGGGTTTTCTCCACGCGCATCGTTGAGCTGGACACTCAACTAATCGGACACGGCCTATGCCGCGACAAACAGCGACACGTCGGTGTGGGAGCGCGCACCGCGCGTCCGCGTCGCGGTGACGAAGAACGGACTCTTCCCGGCCGTCCTGGTCGGTCGGGCCGCTACGCCCAGCTCCTCCCGGCACTCGCGTTCGACGGTCTCCCAGGTGTCCTCGCCGGGCTCGACATGCCCGCCGCTCGGCAGCCAGAGCCGCGCCTTGCGATGGTCGACGAGCAGGATCTCCTCACTCGGGCTGACGACCACGGTGTAGGCCACGAGGTGCGGATCCGGCACGTCGGGCGCGTCCGTCCGGTAGAGCGGCGCTCCGCTGGAGATCCAGTCGAGCCCTTCGGCCACATGGGCGGCTTCCTGCTCGTCCCAGGGGGTGATGCCGGCGAACTGCCGCGCCAGCCGCTCCCGTGCGTCGTCCCGCTCGACCACGACCGCACCACCCGGCTCCTTCATGAGAACCGACCGTACCGCCCACGACCGACAGGAACCGGCCCGCGAGTGAGCGGCGGCGCGCTCGACGACGTACCACCCGGCACCCACACGATCACCTTCCCGGGCGACACCACGCAGTGCCTGACCACGGGCGCAAAACTGATCGACCCCCAGCCAGTCATGGGAGTTCAAGGGCGGCCTGGGCGCGCCCGGCACCGGCTGCGTGCGGGTGGCCTACCTGTACGAGGAGAGCGACCGGGGCGGCCACGGCGGATGGGGAAGGACCTCCGCCGGTGGCCGCCCTGTCGGATGAGCGAAAGATCCACCAGGATGGTGGATCTGATGATCCATATCGCGAAAGGGGCACCATGTCGTACCCGCCGCCGCGCTACCACGGAGAGACCGGCCAGGCGAGCGCCGTCTTCCGGCCGAGCGACCAGGCCGCCGACCTCTCCTACGGCGGCCGCCACATCCACTACCTCGCCACGGGAGCCTCCACCGGGGGCGCGTTCGGCCTCTACCGCTGGAACTTCGGGCCCGACGAGAGCGGCCCGGGACCGCACTTCCACCGCACCATGTCCGAGTCGTTCTTCGTCCTGGAGGGCACGGTCCGCCTGTACGACGGTGAGAACTGGCGCGAGGGCCGCCCCGGGGACTTCCTGCACGTGCCGCCGGGAGGCGTGCACGGCTTCCGCAACGTGACGGGGGCGCCGGCGTCGATGTTGCTGCTCTTCACTCCCGGCGCACCCCGCGAGGAGTACTTCGAGACGCTGGCCGAGTTCGCCGCCGGCAAGGTGCTGGGCGAGCGGGAGGCGGCCGAGTTCTTCCTGCGTCACGACAACTACGAGGCCTGACCGGATCTCCTCAGTGGTGGCGGCCGCGGCGGCCGAGGGTCCGCACGAGGGTCGCGCCGGGGCGGCTCCACTGCGGTACGGGGCGGCTGGTCCCGTCCCAGGTGGCGTTCCCGTCCGCGTCCGTACGCCACGACCAGGAGCCGTGACGCCCCTCGGGCCAGCCGTCGGGGTTGTCCTCCCACGACTCGCCGCGGCCGTACGGGGTCATGTCGAGCAGGCCCATCGACCCGTTGACCCGCTCGTTGCCCCGGCCGGTCGTGGAGTAGGTGAGGAACACGCGGTCGCCGTCGCGCAGGAAACAGGCGAGGTATCCCATCTCCCCGCCGACCGGCTCGTCCAGGCCGCGTACGGAGTACCAGGGCTGGGTGTAGCCCATGAACTCGACGTAGGCGGCCACCTCCTCCCACGGGCCCGTGGTCAGGACGGCGAACGAGACGCCGCGCGCGTTGAGGTAGACGGCGTCCTTCAGGTGCCAGGCCGTGGTGGTGCAGCCCTCGCACTGCCCCTGGTGCGGCGCGCCGTCGTACCACATGTGCTGGTAGACCACGAGCTCGTCGCGCCCCTCGAACAGCTCGACGAACGGGACGGGGCCGTCGGGCCCGACGACCTCGACCGTCCCGTCGATCTCCACCATCGGCAGCCGCCGGCGGGCCGCGGCCAGCGCGTCGCCCTCCCGGGTGTGCGCCTTCTCCCGCACCAGCAGCTCGTCCCGCGCGGCCTGCCAGGTGGCCAGGTCGACGACGGGCGGGCGCCCGGGCAGGGCGGTGGTCGGGTCACTCGGCGTGGTCGTCATGGCGTCCTCCGTGGGGTCTGACAGTCGTCCGTATGTGCTGCAGACCCGATACGGCGGCGAAACTCATCGGTCGGGCGGGAGGACTTCACCTCAAGGCAGGGTCACCGTGGAATGAAGGGATCGGTGATCGGAATGGGCGTTGTCGCTGGAGACGGTGCAGGACGTGTGTCCTCGGGCGAAGATGTAGTCGAGTTTGGCGGTGCCGTACGTGGCGCCCGTGCCCGTCGTTCCGGGGGCGGACCAGCATTCCTGGAATTTCGTGTAGAGCGGGTCCAGGATGCCGCCCGTGGCAGGTGTGGTGTTGAGGTCGCCGCCGATGACGGGGGCGTATCCGTCTTTCTCGATGTCGCCGGCGATTCGCAGCAGGGCGTTCACCTGGTCTCGCCGGGTTTCGCCTGAGGGGTCCTCGCCGGGAGTGCTGAGGTGGGCCGAGCAGTACGCGGCCGCGTGCGACGGGACGTACGCGCACAGGGCGACGCGCTGTTCCGAAACCGTTCCCCACGTGGCTCGCAATTCGCGGGAGAAGTACTTCGTGTTCTCCTCCGGGACCGCCACCGCCACCCCGTAAAGGCCCCGGTCGTTTCCGCTCTGGTCGTCCCTGCAGCGCTTTTCCAAAGTGAGATCGGGGTATTCCGACTCGACCTTGATCGGGGCGAATCGCACGTCCCAGCCTCTCCCGGTACGGCTCTCCAGGGACGACTCGATCGTCCTGGTGTGCCGTTCGCAGATCTCCTGGAGGAGGAGCACGTCCGGGTGGTAGGCGCTGCCCAGCGTCGCGTTCAGGTGCTGGGCCAGCGCCGTCGCGACGGCGTCGCCGTCGTCGCGGTAATCGCCGCAGGCGGAGTTGTTGTTGGCGCAGACGTTCCAGGACATGACCTGGGCCTGTCTCCGTGGCGTGGGCGACGGCGCCTCGGGTTCGCCCTGGCCGGGGTAGGGCTCGGGAAAGCCCATGGTGAAGAGTTCCCACGAGCCGATCTGGTCGGCGGGTGTCCGTGCCCGCAACATGCCCGCGTTCGCGCCGGTGAAGTTGTTCTCGGCGGAGACGTAGAGGCCGTTCGCCACCGACTGCACGGCGAAATAGACGTCGGCCCCGACCTGGCGCCGGACGAAGCGGAACTTCTCCCAGGAGCCGGTGTTGTGACCGCGCGCCCGTAGCCGTCCCTTGTCGGTGCCGGAATCGCCGATCTCGGCGGTGACATAGCGGCCACTGGCGATACTGCGTACGGACCAGGTGGCGCCGTTGTCATCGGAGAGCCGGACGAACTTCTCCCATGAGCCGGCGCTGTCGCCGCGTGCCCGCAGCAGCGCCCATCGACCGGATTCGCCGTTCACCTCGGTGGTGACGTACTTGCCCGTCGCCACGTTCCGCAGCGTGAACGGGGAGATCGACGACTTGGCCAGGTGATCGGCCATGGGGTCGGCATCCGCCGCCCGGGCGGGAAAGGGCGCCGCGAGGGTGAGGCCCAGCGATAAACAGCACAGGGCGGTGATCCTGGACAGGAGTCGGCGCACGTGGCCCTCGCTTTCCGCGGGTAGGGACTATCCGATGATCATGGATCAGGTGGTGATTCGGCGGCAATACGCACACCGCGGCCGGCCGTGGGCAGGAGCAGGCGTGCGCGGCGATGGCTGGGTCGTAGCAAGCGCTGTCACCGAAGTCTGGGCAGCTTTCACCGGAACGGCCGCCAAAGCTTCTTGCAAGTGCTGCATACGTTTGCAGTATGGTGGTGTTCGCCTAGTCCGAGGAGGATCACTTGTCCACCCCACTTTCCCGATTCACGGCGGACAGCCTGCCCGTCGAGGTGTACGCGAGCGAGGCGGACCTGGGCCGCGCCGCGGCCCTGCGCGCCGCCGCGATCATCCGGGACGCGGTCCGGCGGCGCGGCGCCGCCCGGGTCGTCGTCGCCACCGGAAACTCCCAGTACGCGTTCACCGACGCGCTGCGCGAGCAGGAGATCCCGTGGGGTCGGGTGACGGTCTTCCACATGGACGAGTACGTGAGCATCGCGGCCGACCACCCGGCCTCGTTCCGGCGCTGGATCAGGGAGCGGATCGAGGTCCCCTTCGCCCCCGCCGCGGTCCACTACATCGACGGCAACGCCGCCGACCCGGAGGCGGAGTGCGCCCGCTACGAGGCCGAGCTGTGTGAGCTGCCGCTGGACCTGGTGTGCATGGGCGTCGGGGAGAACGGTCACCTGGCCTTCAACGAGCCGTACCAGGCGAGGTTCGACGACGACCGGTGGGCGCGGGTGATCACGCTGACCCCGCGCTCGCGTGAGCAGCAGGTCGGCGAGGGGCACTTCGCGACCGTCGAGGACGTGCCCGCCACCGCGATCTCGCTCACCGTGCCGGCGCTGCTGGCGGCCGAGGCGGTCCAGGTGTGCGTCCCCGAGCAGCGCAAGGCGGCGGCCATCGCCGCCACGCTGAACGATCCCGTCTCGACCGCCTGCCCCGCCACGATCCTGCGCCGCTCCCCCCACGCCACGCTGTTCCTCGACACGGACTCCGCCAGCAAGATCGACTCTCTGCGGTGATCCTCACCGGCGGACGGGTGCTGCTCCCTGAGGGCATCCGTGACGACGTGGACGTGATGATCACCGACGGCCGGATCACGTCACTGCCACCCCGCACGACCGCCCACGTGGGTACGTCACCGCCGCCGCAGGAGACGGACGACCGCGACCCGTCACCGCCGCCCCGCACGACCGGCGAGGTGGGTACGCCGCCCCGACCCCATACGACCGGCCACCCCGACGGGGTGATCGACGTGGGTGGGCGGCTGGTCACGGCCGGGCTGGTGGATCTGCATGTGCACGGGTTCGCGGGCGCCTGTTTCGACGCGGGCCCCGGCCAGGCCGCCGAGGTGCTGCGGGGCCTGGCCCGGCAGGGGGTCACCAGTGTGCAGGCGTCGCTGGTGTCCGCGTCCGTGGAGCGGCTGGCCGAGCTGCTGGCCGCGTTCGCCGCCGTGGACCGTACCGCCGACGACGGCGCGGAGCTGCTCGGCCTGCACCTGGAGGGCCCCTTCCTGGCGCCCGCGCAGTGCGGCGCGCACGACCCGGCCGTGCTCCGCCCGCCGACCTCCGCCGACGTCGGCCTGCTGCTCCGGCACCGCGACGTGCTCAGCATGATCACGCTCGCCCCCGAACTCCCCGGCGCCGTCGAGGCCACCGGTCTGCTCGCCGGCGCCGGGGTCGTCGTCGCGGCGGGGCACAGTGACGCCCGCGGCGACGACCTGCGCGCGGCGGTCGACGCCGGGCTCACGCACATCACGCACCTGTGGAGCGGCCAGTCCGGCACGGTACGCCAGGGCCCGTGGCGGGTCCCCGGCCTGCTGGAGGAGTCGCTGGCCGCCGATCACCTCACCGCCGAGGTGATCGCCGACGGCCGCCACCTGCCGCCCGCGCTGCTGGAGATCGCCCGCCGCTGCGTGGGCGAGCGGCTGTGCGTGGTGTCCGACGGCACGCCGGGCACCGGCCTGCCGCGCGGCTCCCGCTACCGGCTCGGCACCGTGACCTGCGAGGTCGGCGACGGCGTCGGGCTGGTGGTGGGCGCGGACGCGTTCGGCGGCTCCACCTCGGCGCTGCCGGACATGCTCCGCCACCTGACCAGCGACCTCGGCTGGCCCGTCCCCGAGGCCGTGGCCGCGGCCACCAGCACCCCGGCGCGGGTGCTCGGCCTGACCGGCCGCAAGGGCACGATCGCGGCCGGCGCCGACGCCGACCTCGCCGTCTTCGACGAAGGCTTCCATCCGTGGGCGACCGTCCTGCGCGGCAGGTGGATCGGCCCAGAAGGGATCAGCGCATGAGCAGAGTCATCCGGTTGCGGGAGGGCGACACGGTGGCCGTCACGCTCGACGGGCTCGCCACCGGCGACTCCTTCGGGTACGGACTCACCGCCGCCCAGGACGTCCCGCCCGGCCACAAGGTCAGCCTCGCGACGGTCGGACCCGGCGCGGAGGTCGTCAAGTACGGCCAGGTCATCGGCCACGCCACCGCCCCCATCGCGCCGGGCGAGCACGTGCACACGCACAACCTCGGCTTCCACGACACCGCCCGGACCGAGGTCGTCCCCACACCGGGGACGGTCACCCGGCAGGAGCCCGAGACGTTCCAGGGCATCGTGCGCCCCGACGGCCGGGTCGCCACCCGCAACTACGTCGGCATCATCACCTCCGTCAACTGCTCGGCGACCGTCGCCAAGCTCATCGCCGACCAGGCCCGCCGTTCGGGGATGCTGGACGCGACGCCGGGAGTGGACGGTGTGGTGGCCATCACGCACGGCAGCGGCTGCGGCCTGGCCTCCGACGGCGAAGGGCTGGAGCTGCTGCGCCGTACGCTGTCCGGCTACGCCGCCCACCCCAACTTCGGCGCGCTGCTGGTGCTGGGGCTGGGCTGCGAGGTGAACCAGATCGCCGAGCTCGACCTGCCCGCCGGCACCCCGATCGCGACGATGACCATCCAGGAGGCGGGCGGCACGGCGGCGGCCGTACGCAAGGGCGTCAAGGCCATCCGCGAGCTGCTGCCCGCGCTCGACGTGACGCGGACGGAGGTTCCCGCCTCGCGCCTGGTGCTCGGGCTCAAGTGCGGCGGCTCCGACGGCTACTCGGGCATCACCGCGAACCCGGCGCTGGGCGTGGCCGCGGACCTGCTGGTCGCGCAGGGCGGCACCGCCATCCTGGCCGAGACGCCGGAGATCTACGGCGCCGAGCGGCTGCTGGCGGCCAGGGCGGTGGACGAGAAGGTGGCGCGGGCCCTGCTGGACCGGATCGACTGGTGGCGCGACTACACCGCGCGGCACGGCGGCTCGCTCGACAACAACCCCTCACCGGGCAACAAGGACGGCGGGATCACCACGATTCTGGAGAAGTCGCTGGGCGCGGTGGCCAAGGCGGGCAGCTCGCCGCTGACCGGCGTCCACTCCTTCGCCGAGCCGGTGCGCCGGCCGGGCCTCGCCTTCATGGACACGCCCGGCTACGACCCCGTCTCGGTCACCGGCATGGTGGCGGGTGGCGCGAACATCGTCTGCTTCACCACCGGGCGCGGCTCCGTCTACGGGTGCAAGCCGGTGCCGAGCCTGAAGCTGGCCACCAACAGCGACGTCTACCGGCGGATGCGCGACGACATGGACCTGGACTGCGGGCCGATCGCGACCGGCGAACGCACGATCGAGGAGATCGGCCGGGCCGTCTACGACCTGATCCTGGCCACGGCGTCGGGGCTGCGGACCGCCAGCGAGCTGCTCGGGTTCGGCGACGAGGAGTTCGCCCCCTGGCAGCTCGGCGCCGTCATGTAGTCCTGCACCGCCGCCGCGAGCCCGGGAGCCCCGGAGGGCCGCTTCACGCGGCCCGGCCACCCGGGACTGCCGTCACCTGGACGGTGCCAGGGTGGTGGAGCCGCGGACCACCAGCCGCGTCTCCAGCTGGACCACCGGCGGCTCCTCCTCCCCCGGATTGTTGATCATGTCCAGCAGCAGATCGACCGCGACCACCCCGGCCTCGGTCCCCGGCACGTGGATCGAGGTCAGCGTCGGGTAGGCCATGCCGGACATCGGGCTGTCGTCGATGCCGATCACGCTGAGGTCCTGGCCGACGCGCACCCCGCGCTCGGCCAGCCGGGTCATCAGGCCGAGCGCGATCAGGTCGTCGTAGGCGATGACCGCGGTGACGTCGCCGGCGTGCACCAGGTCGGCCGCGCGCACGCCGGCCTGCACCTGCGGCTCGAACGGCCCGTACTCGACCAGTTCGACCCCCTGCGCCTGGCAGGCGGCGACGACCGCCTCGCGCCGCTGCGCGTTGGACCACGAGCGCCGCGGGCCGCTGAGGTAGGCGAGCTTCCTGTGGCCGAGCGCGGTCAGGTGCTCGACGGCCTCGATCATGCCGTCGTCGTTGTCGACCAGCACGTTGGCCGCGCCGGGGACCCGCCGGTTGACGAACACGATGGGCTTGAGCCGGGCCAGCTCGTGCAGCCGATCGTCGCCGGTACGCGGGGAGACCATGATCAGCCCGTCGACCCGCTTACGGAGGATCTGCGCCCGCTCGACCTCGTCGCCCGGGTGCTCGTCCACGTCCGTGATGATCACGGTCTTGCCCTTGAGCCCCGCCCGCGCCTGGATCGCCTTGATGATCGGCGGGAAGAACGGGTTGGCGATGTCGGGCACGATAAGCCCGAAGATGTCGTGATGGCCGGAGATCAGCGAGCGGGCCGTCTGGTTGGGCACGTAGCCGAGCTCGCGGGCCGCGCGGCGGACGCGCTCGCGCGTGTGCACGTTGACCTTGTCGGGGTCGGACAACGCCCGTGACACGGTCGACGCGGACAGCCCCGTGGCCTGGGCGACGTCCGCAAGCGTGACTGGCATGAGCCTGACCCTCCTGGTTTGCTGCAACGAAGCGACGATATCGCACGGGCGGAGCTGAGTAAGCGTTCTCTCGTTGCAGGTCGATGCTGCTATTTCAGCTACCGCTTGCAATCGGACGCCCTGGTACGCCGAGCGCGTCGATAAGCGTGCCCGCCATCACCCGGTGCCCCTCGGCGTTGGGATGCACCGGATCCCCGTACCAGCGGGAATCGGCCTCCTGCCAGCGAGCGTGGTGATCGACGAGCGCCGCGCCCCGCTCGGCGGCCAGCTCCCTGATCGCCTCGGCGTAGGCGGGGATGGCCGCGACCGTCCCGGGAACGGGGGTCTGCAGGACGACGCGCGACCCCGCCTCCCGTACCCGATCGAGGACCGGCGTGATCACGGCGCGGAACTCCGCGACGGAGAGGTCCTTGGCGTCGTTCGTGCCGACCCCGATCACCGTCACGTCGGGCGCGTGCCGCAGGACGGCGTGGTCCAGGTGAGCGGCCAGGTCGGCGCCCCGCCAGCCGCTGACCCCCGTGTTGATCACCGCGTCCATGGACCGCCCGCACTCGTACCTGACCCGCTCCGAGAACAGCTCGGCGTAGCCGCGCGCCCCGGCCGTCCACCGGGCCGCCTGCACGATGCTGTCGCCCGCGAAGACCCAGGTGACGGGGGTCTCGCCCGCCAGCAGATCGCCGATCGCCGTCAGGTCGTCCACGAACTCCTCCTGCAAGCGTTTGTTGCAATTTCATGAGCAGTCTCGGCATTATGGCACGGAACCCGACGAGGATCACATGACTGCGTTTGCAGGAGGCTGACACGTATGAAGCGGTACGTCGTATGCGGGCTGTCCAACCGGGGGCTGGCGAGTTTCGTGCTGCCCCTGCTCGACCACGGTGACACCGTCGCGGGCGTGGTGGATCCCGACCGGGCGCGGGTGGAGTCGTTCAACGACTCGGTGCTGCCCGAGGGGCACGAGCGCCTGCCCTGGTACGCGCCAGACGACTTCGACCGGATGGTGGACGAGCTGGCGCCCGACACGGTGATCGTCGCCTCCCCCGACCACACCCACGCCGGCTACATCGTGGCCGCGCTCGCCCGCGACCTGGACGTCATCTCCGAGAAGCCCATGGTCACCACCGCCGCCGACGCCGTCCGCGTCCTCGACGCCGAGCGTGACAGCAAGGGATCGGTGCTGGTCACGCACAACATGCGCTACATCCCGCGGCACCGCCAGATCAAGCGGCTGATCCAGGACGGCCGGCTCGGCCGCATCACCCACGTCGCCCTCGACTACCACGTGGACGTACGGCACGGCGGCAGCTACTTCCAGCGCTGGAACCGGGTGCGCGCGCTGTCCGGCGGCCTGTCGGTGCACAAGGGCTGCCACCACCTCGACCTGGTCTCCTGGTGGATCGACGCCGCTCCCGAGCAGGTCTTCGCCTACGGCGCGCTCAACTACTACGGCCCCGGCAGCCCGCACCGCCCCCGCGACGCCGCCGGCCTGCCGTACACGGGAGCCGACCTGTACGAGCGCGACCCCTACTACCGGGCACAGGCGGGCAGCGGCGCCTTCGCCGAGCCCGGCGGCGTCCGCACCGGCCTGTACGGCCTGGCCTACGAGCACCAGTACCCCGACGACACCTACCTCTACGACGACGAGATCGACATCGAGGACACCTACTCCGCACTGGTCCGCTACGACAGCGGCGCGAGCCTGGCCTACAGCCTCGACTTCTCCTCCCCCTGGGAGGGTTACCGGGTGCTGATCAGCGGCACGCACGGCCAGATCGAGTCCCGCCACGGCAGGACCCCGGACGGGACACCGCTCCCGGGCTCGGACACGTTCACGTTCTCACCTCTGTTCGGCGAGCCGGAGACGATCGAGGTGATCGTCCGCGAGGGCGGGCACGAGGGCGCGGACCCGCTGCAGCGAAGCGACCTGTTCGGCGAGCCCGCGCCGGAGTCGCTGCGCGACAACCTGCTCGCCGACGCCCGCCAGGGGGCGCTGGCGGTGGCGACGGGCGAGGCGATCTGGCGCTCGGCGGTGGAGGCGCGCCCGATCGACATCGCCGAACTCCTCGCCGAGTCATGATCGTGCACTTCGGGCTCGGCGCCTTCCACCGTGCCCACCAGGCCGTGCACACGCAGGAGGCGGGCGACGGCTGGGCGATCTGCGCGGTGGCGCCGCGCTCCCCCGACGTCGTCCGCGCGCTGCGCGCCCAGGACCACCGCTACACGCTGCTGGTACGCGACGGCGACGACGTCTCCGCCACCGAGATCTCCTCGGTACGGCGAGTCCTGCACGCGCCCACCGAGACCGAGCAGGTCGTCCGGCAGGTGGCCGACCCCGCGACCCGGGTGATCACGCTGACGATCACCGAGAAGGCCTACGCCGACACCCGGCCGGGCAGTGCGATCGGCCTGCTGGCGGCCGGCCTGACACGCAGGGGCGTGGACGGAGGCGGCCCGGTGGCGGTGGTCAGCTGCGACAACCTGCTCGCCAACGGCCGGCGGCTGCGCGAGGCCGTGCGGAACGCCTGCGGCAGCGTGCCGGAGGGGGTGTCGTTCCCGGCCACGGTGGTGGACCGGATGGTGCCCGCCACCACCCGGGAGGACCTGGCGACCGCCGCGAAACTGACCGGGCGGGAGGACCTGGCGGCCGTGGTGGCCGAGCCGTACAGCCAGTGGGTGCTCCAGGACGACTTCCCCGGCGGCCGGCCGGCGTGGGAGCGGGCGGGCGCGCGGTTCGTCGCCGACGTGGAGCCGTACGAGCGGGCCAAGCTGCGCATCCTCAACGGCGCGCACAGCACGCTCGCCTACACCGGCGCGCTGACCGGCGCCGAGCACGTCGCCGACGCGCTCGGCGACCCGGTGCTCGCCCGCCTGGCCGGGCGGCTGATCCGTGAGGACGTGCTGCCCACGCTGACCGCGCCGCCCGGCGTGGACCTGCGCGAGTACGGCGAGCGGGTGCTGGCCCGGATGCGGAACCGGGCGCTGCGCCACCGGTGCGCGCAGATCGCCATGGACGGGTCGCTCAAGGTGCCGATCCGCCTGCTCGGCACGGTGCGGGACCGGCTGGCCGCCGGGGGGATGCCGCGCTGGGCCTGCCTCGCGGTGGCCGCCTGGCTCAGGCACGTCACCGTCTCGGCCGACGACGCCGGGCGTCCGGTCGAGGTCAGCGATCCGCGCGCCGACGAGCTGCGACGGCTGGCGCACGACCCGCGAGGGCTGCTCGCCGCGGTGGCTCCCGATCTGGCCGACCACGCGGAGGTCGCCGGCCGCATCAGAGCCGACCTGGCCGATTTCGCCGCGTACGGCGTTCGCGACTGCCTCAGCGGAGCCTGAACGACCGCGTTGCGGCAAACGATCTCAGATCGTGCTGCTACTCAAGCCTTGCAAAGTGAATGATTGCATTTGCAGTATTGCGGCAATCGTTTGCGGTCACTAGGTTCGATGTCATCGGCCGTGGCGTCGGGACGCCCTCGACGAAGGAGTTGATCATGGACAGCAGCTCGCGGATCGAATCTCACCCGAGCCGCCGGCAGATCCTGGCCGGCGCGGCGGCACTGACGGCAGGCGCTCTGTGGCCGGGGGCACGTCCGGCCAACGCCGCGTCGCTGCTCCTGCCCGACCCGTCCGCCAACGGCATCGCCCGCGGCCAGATCTTCGACAACCAGATCCCCGACAGATCGGTCTACACCGGGCTGGTGGACTTCGTCTGGGGAGCCTCCACCTTGGCGCAGCCCGCCGGCACGGTGCCCTCCGGCTACCTGCCGGCCTTCCGTGACTTCGACCGCACCCACACCCTGGCCTGGTACCAGGCCAACCATCCCGACTGGGTGGTCTACCAGGCCGACCGGGTCACGCCTGCGTGGGAGTTCGGCAACACGCTCTACGTGCCGATCGACATCACCAACGCGGCCGTGCGGACGTACTACTTCAGCACGTTCGTGCAGCCGCTGATCGACCAGGGCTACCCGATCATCGGCTTCGACAACGTCGCCACCCCCAACGTCTACAACAGCGCCGGGCACTACGACGCGGACGGCGCCTGGGTCCAGCAGTACGACGGCCGCGACGACCGCGCGTGGCCGGCGGCGGTGCTCGGCTGGCTCGGCTACCTGGCTGGTCAGCTGCACACCCGCGACGTCGCCATGGCGGCCAACATCACCTGGAACGCCTCGGTGGTCCTGTCCGACATCCAGCAGGCGGTGGGCCTCGTCGACATCTACGTGGACGAGCAGGGGTTCACCGTCCACCGCGACTCCAACTACAACGACCAGGCCTGGCGGGACAAGTTCGACTTCGCCAGGTCGGTCGCGCCGGGCAAGCTCTACCTGGCCATCAACCAGACCACGGCCGAGGACCTGGCCGACGCCTCGCAGGCCCAGGTCGACTGGGCGATCGCGAACTACTTCCTCTACCGCGAGCGGCTCAGCATGATGACGCTCTGCGGGGTGGGCCAGTATCACGTCTTCGTCGACCGCCCGGAGCTGCACACCGACATCGGCACCCCGTCGAGCGCGCCCGTCCAGGACACCACCGGCGGCTGGAAGCGCGGCTACACCGGCGGACGCGTCCTGGTCAATCCGAGCTCCACGCAGGCCGTGACGATGGTGCTGCCCGCCGGGACCTGGACCGACCTGCACGGCGCGACCCACAGCGGCCACATCACCCTGCCCCCGAACTCCGGCACCGTGCTCAGCACCTGAGTCCCAACCAGCCAGAACCAGCAAAGGAACGCGATGAAACCCCCCGTTGCCACCCTCGCCCGGCGCGCCGGCGTCGCCGCCGGGCTCGCCGCCCTCCTCACCACCACGGCGGTCGCGCTGCCGGCCGGCGCGGCGACGAGCGCCGCCGCGCCGAGCTCCAACACGCCGTGCCCGCCGCTGAACCCGGACCTGACCCTCCCCCAGTCGCCCGACCACGGCGTCTCCCAGGCACAGGTCTTCGACCGCCAGGTCCCCGACCCCTCCGTGTACGACGGTCGGGTCCAGTTCGTCTGGGCCGCGCTCAGCCCGAACCAGCCGCCCGGCGTCGTCGCGAGCACGTACATCACGATGTTCAGAAATGCCCCGCTACGGCAGTACACCTTCGAGTGGTTCAAGGAGAACCACCCGACCTGGATCGCCTACACGGCCGACCGGGTCACCCCGGCCTGGGAGTTCAACAACCACGTCTACACGCCGCTCGACGTGGGCAATCCCGAGGTGCGGCAGTGGATGTTCGAGAACATGATCGATCCGAAGATCGCCGAGGGCTTCAAGGTGATCGCGGTCGACAACGTGCAGGTGCGCAACGACTTCAAGCGCGCTGGGCACTACGACGAGCAGGGCAACTGGGTGCAGCAGTTCACCGACGACCCCAAGGACCCGGCCTACATCGACTATCTGACCGACTGGCTGACGTACCTGCGCGACGGGCTGCACGCGCGGGGCACCACGGCCGCGTTCAACGTCACCTATCACGGCGGGCTGCACGACCAGTACCAGGACAGCTCGCCCGAGTATCTGGCCGCGATCAGCCGGGCGATCGACATCTCCGACATCTGGCTGAACGAGCAGGGCTTCACCGTGCACCGGGTGGAGAACGTCAACGACGACGAGTGGCTCGGCACGTTCGAGCTGTTCAGGAAGTACCGCTGCAAGCCGATCGTGGTGGACAGCAAGCTGCCCACCGACTACTGGTACGAGTCCACGCCCGAGCAGCGTGAATGGGTGGTCGCCAACTACTTCCTGGTCCGCGAGCAGCCGACGATGATGGCCAGCACCGGGCTCAAGGACTACGCCGGCTTCAACGACGTCCCCGAGCAGCGCGCCGACATCGGCCGGCCGGTCGCGCCGCCGGTCAAGCACGGCCCGACGCTGTGGCAGCGGCGCTACGAACACGGCCTGACCGTGGTGAACCCCTCCTCCACCAAGTCGGGCGTGCTGCACCTGCCCCGGGGCACCTACACCGACCTGCAGGGCCGGACCTACACCCGTTCGGTGACGCTCTCGCCGAACTCCGGTCTCGTGCTCAGCGAGTCCTGACCGGAGCGCCCGTCCCCCATGTCGGGGGACGGGCGTGTCACGGCATCCACGCTGGGGGACGGGCGTGTCACGGCATCCGCAGGCCGGTGGAGCCGCGGATCACCAGCCGGCTCTCCAGCCGCAGCCGCGCCGCCTGTCCGTCCGCCGTGCCGCGGGCGACCGGATCGAGCTGGTCGAGCAGCAGGTCCACGGCCAGCGCGCCGACCTCGGCCGCGGGCAGATGCACCGTGGTCAGCGTCGGGTACGCGGCCCCCGGCAGCGCCCCGCAGTCCACGCCGATCACGCTGATCTCCCGCCCCACCTGCACGCGCCGCTCCGCCAGCCGGGCGATCACGCCGAGCGCGATCATGTCGTCGTACGCGACGGCGGCGCTGGCGCCCCGGAACCGGATCATGTCCGCGGCCCGCATCCCGGCCTGGACCTGCGGCTCGAACGGCCCGAGCTCGATCAGCTCGGCCCCGTGCGCCCGGCAGGCCGCGCCGATCGCCGCCCGCCGCCGCCGATCGGACCAGGACCGGCTCGGCCCCGACAGGTAGCAGATGCCGCGGTGCCCGAGCGAGACGAGGTACTGCACCGCCTCGTTCATGCCGGTGAACTCGTCGATCGCCACGCCGGCCACGCCCTCGACCTCCCGGCCGGCGAGGGCGACGGGCAGGCTCCCGGCGATCTCACGCAGCCGCGCGTCGTCCGTCCGCGGCGCGGCGAGGATGAGCCCGTCGGCCCGTTCGCCGAGCGTACGGGCGCGGTCCAGCTCGTCGGCCGCCCGCTCGCCCGTGTCGGCGAGCAGCACCGGATACCCCTTCTTCCAGGCCCGGTCCTGGACGGCCTTGGCCAGCACGGCGAAGAACGGGTTGGCGATGTCGGGGACGATCAGCCCGATGGTCGCCGTCCGCCGGGACAACTGCGGGCGCGTCACCCGGCTGGACACGTACCCCAGCTCCTTGGCGGTCCGTTCGATCCGGGAGCGGGTCTTCGCGTTCACCCGCTCGGGGTGCGACAGCGCCCGCGAGACCGTCGACATGGACAGCCCGCAGACCGCGGCCACGTCCGCGAGCGTCACCGTCATCCCCGGCCCCCTTCATGTCGTCGCTGCAATGACTGGCACCTCACCGCAAGCGTTTTGCAGCGAGCCGCCAGTGCCACAGCCTCACTGTATGCGCGGAAACAAGCCTCGCGACCGGATCATAACCGACAATTCATTGACAATTGCTGCAAGCGTTGGCAGCATCGTGCCGCGACCCTGCTCCAGTACCGCTGAAGACTCCCGGTCGCGATTGCCCGTGACTCTGCGCCTGTGGCGAGCCATGGCGACGAAGCCGGCCCTGTGCGGCCGAGAGGGGTTGACTGTGACGAAGTCGAAAAGAATCGCTTCAGGTGTCGTGTCGGCGGTGCTGGCGGCCTCGCTCGCGGCCTGTTCCGGCGGCGGCGCGAACGGCGGCGGAGGCGGTGCCGCGGGTGGCGGCGCGCCGCTGACCGTCGCCGCCTACTCGCAGCCGACGCTGCAGCCCAACTTCAACCCGTTCTCGCCGAACGCGCTGCGCGGCACGATGGGGCTGATCTACGAGCAGCTGTACGACTTCAACACGGCCGGCAAGTTCGAGTTCATGCCCAGCCTGGCGACCGAGATCGCCTGGGCCGACGCCGGCAAGACCCTGGACGTCACCCTGGACACCCGGGCCAAGTGGTCCGACGGCAGCCCGCTGACCAGCGACGACGTGGTCTTCACGTTCGAGTACATGAAAGAGCACGAGCTGCTCGCCCTGCCGCTGACCAAGGCGTCGAAGACGGACAAGGGCGTCCGGCTGGAGTTCTCCGAACCGGCGTACGCGATCGTCCAGGACATCGGCCGCACCGCGATCGTGCCCGCCAAGCTCTGGCAGGGCAAGAACCCCGACACCGAGCTCAACACCGTCCCGGTCGGCAGCGGGCCGTACAAACTGGGCCGGGTCACCGGGCAGCAGGCCGGTTTCGAGGCCCGCGACGACTACTGGAAGCAGAAGGTGCCGGTCGGCCAGATCAACTACATCACGACCAGCAGCACCAGCCTGCTGGCCCAGCAGCTCGTCCGGCACGAGGTCGATTTGGCCTACGCCGGCATTCCCGACATGCAGCAGTTCGTCGCCAAGGACCCGGCGAACAACCACCTGTGGCCGGTGCACGCCAGCATGAAGCCGCTGCTGCTGAACCTCAAGCGCAAGCCGTTCCAGGATCTGCACGTACGCAAGGGGTTCGCGCTGGCACTGAACCGCGAGCAGATCGCGAACGCCTACAACCCGGGCGTGTACGCGCCGGTGTCCGCGACCGGCCTCTACCAGGAGGACTGGACCGACTGGATCCCCGACGCCGACCGGGCGCCGCTGGCCCAGAACCAGCAGGAGGCGCTGGCGGAGTTCGCCAAGGCCGGCTACCACAAGAACGGCGACCAGCTCGTCGGCCCCGACGGCAAGCAGCTCACGATGGGCGTGCTCACGGTCTCGACCTTCGCCGACGGCATGGCCTACACGCAGGAGCTGGTCTCGCAGCTCACCCAGATCGGCGTCAAGGCCGCGGTCGAGGGCGTCCCGCCGACGGCGTACACGACGCGCGAGGGCAAGGGCGACTTCGACGCGATCTACGGTGACGCCTTCACCTATGGCGCGAACCCGTACAACTTCTACTCCTCGATGCTCGCGCCCGACAGCAAGCACAACTTCGTCGGCTGGGACGACCCCGCCACGAACAAGGCGCTGGCCGCGCTCGCCAAAGCCTCGCCCGAGCAGCAGAAGGAGGCGACGCTGCCGCTGGAGAAGATCATGGTGGAGCAGGTGCCGGTGGTCCCGCTGCTGGTCAAGGGCACGCCGTACATGTACTCCACGATGAACTGGACCGGCTGGCCGAGCGAGCGGAACCCGTACACCACGCCCGATCCCGGCGCGATCAGCGGCGTCTACGCGGCCAAGCTGGTGCTGTCGCTCAAGCCGGCCCTCTAGGAGCGTCATGGCAGCCCAGGCGACGGCCCTTCCCCTCAGCGGTCCCCTGCGGGCGCTGGCCGGCAGCGTGCTGGTCAAGCGGATCGCGTTCTACCTGGTCGCCGGCTGGGCCGCGATCACCCTCAACTTCCTGCTGCCCCGGCTGATGCCGGGCGACCCGGCCTCGGCGATCCTGCTCAAGATGACCGAGCTGGGGCCGGTGTCGCCGCAGCGGGAGGCGGTCGTGCACCGGCTCTTCGGCGGCGCGAACGGCGGCCCGCTCTGGGACCAGTACGTGTCCTACCTCGGCGGGCTGTTCCGCGGCGACTTCGGGCTGTCGATCGCCTTCTACCCGACGCCGGTCACCGACGTGGTCAGCTCCGGCTTCTGGTGGACGGTGGTCCTGGTCGGCACCGCGACGGTGATCTCGTTCGTGATCGGCACGGTCCTGGGCGCGATCGCCGGCTGGCGGCCGGGGCGGCGGTTCGACTCCATCGCCAGCCCGCTGTCCATCTTCGTGCACTCGGTGCCGTACTTCTGGATCGCCCTGATCCTCGCCTTCGTCTTCGCCTTCCAGTGGGGCTGGCTGCCGCTGGCCGGCGGCGCCGGGCGCAACGTCGAGCCGGGATTCACCGCCGAGTTCATCGGCAGCGCGCTCGAACACGCGATCCTGCCGGCCGCGACCATCGTGCTGACCTCGATCAGCGGCTGGCTGATCCACATGCGCAACATGACCGCCTCGGTGATCAACGAGGACTACGTGCTGCTGGCCTGGGCCAAGGGCCTGCACACCGCCCGGGTGGTCTCGGGTTACGCCGCCAGGAACGCGATCCTGCCCAGCATCTCCGGCTTCGCCGTCTCGATCGGCATGGTCGTCGGCGGCTCGCTGCTGACCGAGCTGGTGTTCAACTATCCAGGGCTCGGGAGCCTGCTCAACCAGGCCATCCTCAATCTCGACTATCCGCTGATGCAGGGCCTGTTCCTGGTCATCTCCCTGACGGTGCTGGTGATCAACTTCATCGCCGACTCGATCTACGTCCTGCTCGACCCACGGACCCGGGAGGTCTCCTGATGCGGCTGCGCCGCAAACTCCGCCGGCCGCGCAACCGCAAGGTCGCGGTCGGGCTGGTGATCCTGGTCGCGCTGGTCGTCATCGCGATCGTCGGGCCCGTGCTGGTGTCGGCGCTGCTCGGTCAGAGCGCGGAGCGGCTGCACGCGGGCGGGCCGCTGGAGCCGCCGTCGGGCCGGCACTGGCTGGGCACGACCACCGCGGGCGAGGACGTGCTGGCCCAGCTCGTCACCGGCACCCGTACCTCACTGCTGGTCGGGCTGACCGGCGGCGCGATCTCGACCACGCTCGCCGTCCTGCTCGGCGTGATCAGCGGCTACAGCACCGGCAAGGCCGGCGCGCTGCTGACCGCGTTCGTGAACATCTTCCTGGTCATCCCCGGGCTGCCGCTGCTGATCATCATCGCGAGCTACACCCAGGGCCGCGGCGGCTGGATCATGGTCGCGCTGATCATCGGGCTGACGAGCTGGCCGGGCGGCGCCCGGGTCAAACGGGCCCAGACGCTGTCGCTGCGCAACCGCGACTTCGTCCAGGCCGCGCGCTACGCCGGCGAGTCGAAGGTACGGATCGTGCTGCTGGAGGTGGCGCCGCACCTGGCGCCGCTGATCGCCTCCACGTTCCTGTTCGCCGTGGTCAGCTCGATCGCGGCCGAGGCCGGGCTGAACTTCATCGGCGCCGGCAACCCGAACACGGTCAGCTGGGGCACCATGCTCTTCTGGGCGCAGTCCCAGGGCGCCCTGCTCAGCGGCGCCTGGTGGTGGTTCGCGCCGCCCGGCCTGTGCATCGCGCTGATCGGCACCGCCGCCGGCCTGATCAACTTCGGCGTGGACGAACTGTCCGACCCCCGGCTGCGCGCCCGCGGCCAGAAGACGTCCCGTAAGGCGGGCCGGGCGACGGCGGCGATCGCGGAGGCGAGCTGATGAAGGATTCCCCCGTTCTGCTCGACGTGGCGGGCCTCACCGTCGAGTACGGTTCCGGCCCCGGCGCGGTCCGCGCGGTCGACGACGTCAGCTTCCGGCTGCGCCGCGGCGAGATCCTCGGCGTGGCCGGCGAGAGCGGCAGCGGCAAGTCGACGCTGATGACCGCGCTGACCCGGCTGCAACGCCCGCCGGCCAGGATCGCCGGCGGCGCGGTGACCTACCACCCCGGCAGCTCGGATCCTGGCATCGACCTGCTCGCCGCGTCCCCGGCCCGGCTGCGGGAGCTGCGCTGGGACTCGCTGGCGGTGGTGTTCCAGAGCGCGATGGCCGCGCTGAACCCCGTCATGCGCCTCGGCGCCCAGTTCGTCGACGTGATCAGAGCCCACCGCCAGGTCGGCAGGAAGGAAGCCTGGGCCCGCGCCGAGGAACTGCTCGAACTCGTCGGCATCCCGGCCAACCGGGTCCGCGGCTATCCGCACGAACTCTCCGGCGGCATGCGGCAGCGCGCCACGATCGCCCTCGCGCTCGCCTGCGAGCCCGAGATCATCGTGATGGACGAGCCGACCACCGCGGTCGACGTCGTCATGCAGCGGCAGATCGTCCGCCGCCTCATGCGGCTGCGCCGGCAGTTCGGCTTCGCCATCGTGTTCGTCACGCACGACCTGTCGCTGCTGGTCGAGCTCGCCGACCGGATCATGGTCATGTACGCCGGCCGCATCGTCGAGCTCGGCACCGCCGCGGACCTCTACCACGACCCGCGGCACCCGTACAGCCAGGGGCTGCGCGACTCGTTCCCGCCGCTGCACGGGCCGCTGCGCGAGCTGCGCGGCATCCCCGGCTCGCCCCCCGACCTGCGCGCGCTGCCGCCCGGCTGCGCCTTCCAGCCGCGCTGCCCGAAACGGCAGCCGGAGTGCACGACCACCCGGCCGCAACTGCCGCCGGCGGCCGAGCACGGCGCCGCCTGCCTGCTGCAGCAGCCGGCCGGCCTCCCCGGAAGCAAGGCGGTGCGTTGATGTCATCGACAGAGGCGATCCTTGAGGCGGTCGCCGTGACCAAGCGCATCCCGCTGCACGGCCGCGACCGCGGCCGCGTCGTGCACGCGCTGAACGGGGTCGACCTGACCCTGCGGCGGGGGCAGATCCTGGCGCTCGTGGGCGAGAGCGGCTCCGGCAAGAGCACCCTGGCCCGGCTGCTGGCGCTCGGCGACCTGCCCACCGGCGGCGAGATCCGCTTCGCCGGGAAACCGATCCGGCGCGCGGACCGCCGTGCCCACTTCGGGCGGGTCCAGATGGTGCTGCAGGACCCGTTCTCGTCGCTGAACAACCTGCACCGGGTGCGCTACATCCTGTCCAGACCGCTGCGCAACTTCGGCCGTACGCCGGCCGCCGACCTGGAGCGACGCGTCCTGGACCTGCTGGAACGGGTGAACCTCACCCCCACCGACGACTTCATCGACAAGTACCCGCACGAGCTGTCCGGCGGCCAGCGGCAGCGCATCGCCATCGCCCGGGCCCTGGCCGCCGAACCGGCCGTCCTGCTCGGCGACGAACCCGTGTCGATGCTGGACGTCTCGATCCGCCTCGACATCCTCAACCTGCTCGCCGAGCTGCGCAACCGCGACGGGCTCGCCATGCTCTACATCACCCACGACATCGCCAGCGCCCGCTACTTCGCCGACGAGATCAGCGTCATGTACGCCGGTCACATCGTGGAGACGGGGCCCGTGGAGCAGGTCACCCAGGACCCGAAGCACCCGTACACGAAACTCCTGCTAGCCGCCTCCCCCGACCCCGACCGGCCGACCGCCTCCTCGGGAACGGACGACCTGGACGATCCCGACGATCCCGACGATCTCGACGAGGAGGACCTGGCCGAACCCCCGGACCTGCTCGCCGAACCGACCGGCTGCCCCTTCGCCCACCGCTGCCCCCACGCGACCCCGACCTGCTCCACCGAGGCGCCACCGGCGCACACGTTCACCACCGGTCACTGGACCCGCTGCTGGCTGTACCCCTGACCGTGCCTTTTGCGGAGACACGCTCCAGAAAGTCCATGACGATCTGGTGGTAGACGTCCGGACGCTCCATGTTCGGATAGTGGGCCGCACCGTCGACGGTGACGGTGCGGCCGTCGGCGACGGCGCAGGCGACCCGCTCCGCCATGCCGATGTGATCGGGCGAGTCGAGGGCGCCGTGGACGGCCAGCACGGGTACGTCGATTCTGGCGACGCGCTCCCAGGTGTCGCGTACGGGAACGAGCAGATCAGGTTCATCGGCGGTGTGCTTGGCCATGGTCCGCCTGGCCATGTGCCGCAGCCGGCGCACGACCTCGGGATCGCAGTCGTCGAGGCTGCGGTGCGGGCCGGCCACGAACGCCATGAACCCCTCGACCGACCCCTCCAGGTCGCCTGCCGCCATGGCCGCGTGCCAGGTGGTCATGCGCTGGACGGTCCAGGGGTCGGTGAAGTACGGCTCACCGGTGCCGGCGCCGGTGATGACCAGGGCGCTGACCAGTTCGGGATGCTCCAGCGCGGTCTCCACCGCGACGCTCGCGCCCATGGAGACACCCACGAGCACGGCCGGGCCCGTACGGAGATGACGCAGCAGGACGGCGAGGTCGTCGGTGAGCCGGTACGGCTCGGTGGCGTTGGCGGACCGGCCGTGACCGCGAGCATCGGGCGCGATGACACGGTAGCGCCCGGCGAACTCCGCAATTTGCGCCTCCCACATGCCGTGATCCACGAAGCCGCCGTGCAACAGGACCAGGGGCCGGCCACTGCCGACGTCGAGCCAGAACACATCATTCATGACAACCAAGGTGTCATCTTGGCTCGAATATGACAACTCAGGTGTCATCATGAAACGGTGCGCGAACCCGACCGGCCCCAGCCACCCCCGTCGCCGTCCGAACTCCCCGACCGCCTCGCCGAGGTGTTCGACCTGGTGGGCCCGCTCTACCGGCGCGCCCACCGCAAGGTGGAGCAGGACGCGCCCATCGAGGGCCTGTCGGTCGGCGTACGCGCCGTCCTCGTCCTGCTACACGAACACGGCCCCATGACCGTCCCCCAGCTGGGCAGGGCGCAGGCGCTGAGCCGCCAGTTCGTCCAGCGCATGATCAACGACGCGGCGGCACGCGACCTGGTCGAGTCCATGCCCAACCCGGCCCACAAACGCTCCTCACTCATCCGCCTCACGGAGGAGGGCAGAACCGCCATCACCGCCGTGATCGACCGCGAACGCGCGGTGCTCCGGCAGGCCGGCGGCGACCTGACCGAGGCCGACGTCACCGCCTGCATCCGAGTCCTCACCCGCCTCCTGCACTTCCTCGACCACGTCGACGTGGACTGATCCGCGCGGATAAACGACGCGCATCACCCACCTGGCCGCGTCGTGGCGGCCCTCTGAAGCTCCTCGACGAACGGCCACAGAGGGCTGTCCTTCTGATCGAAGGTGTCGAGATCGATCCGCTGGTCCTTGTCGATGATCTTCGCGTTCGGCGCACTGACACTCACGGCAGGCGCCGGAACGGATCGACGGGCCGGCTCCTGTTCACCGCGATCCATCACCCGAACCCCGACCACGAGCACCGAAGCGACGCTCATGAGCACCATCAGCCAAGCCCGGCTCCTCCCGAAGATCATCGTTCACTCCGACGAGCTCGCAAGACGTTAGAACCACAGATCATCAGGCAGGTCACGCCCCGCCACAACCCCTGACCGGCTCGCACTGACCCCGCTAACCGAAACTCCAGCAATAAAGCAACTGATCTTCGTCACGAGCGCGGCGAGCCAAGTCTCGCAGCTCCGCGATCAGACCGGCTAACGAGTCGGGATCAGAGCCGTTCTCCGCCGCCCATCGCTCGCCGAGCTCGCCGAGTCTCCCGTCGGAAACGTCCGCGAGCGTGTCACGAACGTCCACCGGCAGTTCCTCGATCCCCGGGCCCACCAAGTACGGCGAATTCTCCGGAAGGGCCTCCAATTCCTGATCGGTCTTGGGCGCGTTCTCCGGAGGAGGATAGAGCTCAACCGTCCGCACGAGATCACTGCTGTAGGGCACGTTCCTGATCACCGCGATCAGTCCCGACAGCGAATCCCACGGGTTGAACCACTTGCTCTCTACGGTATCGAAGGCCGGCCTGCCAGGCATCCCGACCACGCGGGGGTAATCCGGTTTCTCCACGGCCGCCTGTCTGTTCGCCGCCCGGTAATAGTCGTAGAAGACCCCCATCCGAACCCCTCCGGCCTTGATCGCCTGACTTCCATGCCCACGACAGACGCGTACCTATGCGAGAAAGGCGCCCGGCCCCGCCGCGAACTGTCGATCCTCAACCCGATCCCGCCACCATCATCCCGGCCTGATCAAGCACTGGCTACACCAAGACGTTCGAGGCCAAGGACTCTGAGGCGCCGAAAGCGGCGACTCCTGACCACTACCGGATCCTGATGTCCCCACGGGATGCTCCCGCCCGTGACCGAACCGAAAGACAGATCCGAAACCGACTGGCGCAGCTCCGAAGTCATCGCACGGCCGACCTCGTCGCCATCGTCCTGGGCGTGCTGCTCGCCATGGTCCAGGCGAATACAAGATCGAGCAGTTCGCCCTTATGGGTGACCATCTTCATCGGGGTAGCCCTGATAGGCATCGGCCTCCGCATCGAGGCCGCAACCTTCCGGACGACAAGCACCACGAGCGCTGCGCACAGGAACTCACACGCTTCCGCAACGCCGGTCGGCCGCTTCTCGTCCCCAGTTTCGTAGCCGGCGAGAGCTGCTACATGATCGGCAGACTCGGTGGGGCGAGGGCGGAGGCGGCGTTTCTCCGGCTATTCGAGTCCGACTGGTTCCGGCTCGTCGATCTCACGGCCGAGGATCTCGCGAGGATCGCCGTCCTCGTCGAGCGACACCACGACCTTCCCTGGGTGCCGCCGATGCCTCAGTGGTGGTCGTGGCAGAACGGATGCACGTCACCGACGTGATGACGATCGACATTCGCCATTTCTCTGTGGTCCGCCCAGCTCATACCTTCGCCCTGAATCTGCTCCCCAGATAGCCGTTCACGGTGCGCTTGAAGCCGTCGACAGCGCACTGAAGCATCACATCAGAGCTTCAGCGCCCTCGCCGGCGGCGCTCGCCTTGACCTGCCTACGGAATTCGCGGAGCCAGCCGGCTATCTGATCCTCGTCATGCAAATACTCGCCTTCCGGCCCGATACGCAGGTCGATGCCGCATAGGCGCTCCAGCGCCCACCACACAAGGTCATCGTCTACTTCGGCGGCCTCGTCAGCTACCCATCGGGCCGCCCAGCGGTCGACTTCATCCCGGGTCATGGCGCCGCTGATGAGGCACTCAAAGTGCGCTTCGATGTCTGCGCGAGTTGGCGGAGCCGTCACGGCTTCACGATCTCACGCCCGTACGGCCCGAGCACGATTGCCCGCTACCTGAATCGCCTGGTCGGCATCGGACGCTCTCTCCCCCATGACGCACCCTTCGACCGCGGCACGTACCGCGTCGTGGACTGGTACCGCGCCCGGCCAGAGCCGGTTCGGCATGAGCACGATTCGCGGCTACAGCAGTGCGGGCGCACAACATACCCGCCATATACCGCTGCCCACTAAACATGTGGACCTGGCTCGGAACCAGTGGACCCGATGCCGGTTCGAGCGACTGAACCGGACCCACGATCACCCGAAGCACAGCACCACTCATTTCTGGCACCAAAGAAACCGGAGAATGTCGATGCGCTTTCTGAGCACTGCCTTCGCGTGCGCCGCCGTAATGACCGCGTTCGCTGCTCCCGCCTACGCCGGCACCGCCCAGGCCGCCACCACCACCCAGGCCGTCAGTGCGGTCCAGATCCTCGGCAACGCCCCGTCCTGCGTCGACCGCAAGGTGACCGCCTCGTACACGGGCAAGCGGAACAGCCTCGGCGAGGTGCTGGTGAAGACCACCGTCAAGCTCACCAACAACTGCAAGAACGCCGTGAAGGTCAAGGTGGCCTGGTCGTGGGCCCCTGACTCGAACTGCCGCCACATCTCCAAGGGCCGCACGGCATCCGAGTCCATCACGACGACCCACGACCGCGAGCCGTACCAGAAGACCAAGACCTGCTGAACGCTCGACCGGAGCGACCCGCCCAAGGCCGGACCGCGTTCGCCCCACCAGGGCGAACGCGGCCGACGGGCTGGTCTCACGCGCGCCATCGCAGCGGAACTCAGGTAGCCGTTCCGGTCAGAGACGCCCCGAGAGGAGTCGTCATGTACAACACGCTGCGCCCCGACCGTTCACGCGCGACCAGCCCGCTTTCCCTCAGCACCCGCAGGTGCTGCGAGACCGCGCTGGGCGTGATGCCGAGCGCCCGGGCCAGGTCCGTCGTCGTCGCGGGAGACCGCAGGGCCTCCAGCAGTTCGGCACGCGCCCGGCCGAGCAGCCGGACCGTGCTGCCGGCGGGTGCCCGCGTGCCGGCGGTCCACAGCGTCCCGACGCCTCGTGCCGGGTAGCGCACGGTGGTCTGCGTGGACGTTCGCTTCTTGATCAGCACGTACGGCGACCCGAGCGCGACCGGCATGAGCACCAGCCCACCCGGACCGCGCTCCACGACCCGCTCGACCCGCCAGCGCGTCTCCCCCAGCTCCAGCCGACCACCACGCCAGCGCAGATCCGGATGAAGGTCGGTAAACAGCCGCTCGGCCCCGCCCGCGGCCAGCTGCCTGGCCCGGTGGATGATGTCCGCGTCGAGTACGGCCCGGATCCGTGGCCAGTGCGGCGCGATGAGCCGGTCATGTGCCGCGCGCAGTTCCGCGGCAATTGCCCGTAGTCCTGCCGCAGGCCGTTCAGCGAGTACGGCGGCCGGGCCAGGCAGGTCGTCGCCGAAGACGCGCCGGAGGCTGACCCGCACTTGAGAGGCGGGCGTCTTGCGCAACGCGGCGAGGTCATCGTCGATGGAGGCTCCCGAGCCGGACGGGGCAGGGACGAGGAACTCCGGCCAGCTCAGCCTGTCGTTGACGATCAGCGGCCACGTACGCGAGAGATCCAGTGGCCGTCTGGCGAGCTCGTCGGCCGCCCACCGCAGCCAGCGCAGGTTGACCGGGTTCCGATCAAGGCCGCCCAGCTGCTGCAGGCCGGACACGGTTTCCGACAGCGGCGAGATCGCGAACCGGGTCGCCGCCAACTCGGTCACCCCGAGATCGATCGTCAGCGCCACGGGTCCGATTATGTAGCACCGGCCTAAATGCTGTCGTGACGACCGGTTACCACCTGAAGATCGCCCCATGTCAGCTGAGCAGCGTTTGTCCAGGAGCTACTGGCGGTTGTGGTGGGCGACCGGCGTCAACGGCGTCGGCGACGGGGCGTTCGCCGTGGCCGTTCCCCTGCTGGCCGTCACGGTCACCCGCGACCCTCGGCTCGTGTCGCTCGTGTCCGCGGCCACGTACCTGCCCTGGCTGCTGCTGTCGCTGCCCGCCGGCGCACTCGTCGACCGGCACGACCGCGTCGCTCTCATGTGGCGCGCGCAGGCGATCCAAGCGTTGATCGTCGCCGGCATCGCGATCCTCGCCGCGTTCGGCCGGATCGGCATCCCGGTGCTCGCGATCACCGCGTTCGGGCTGGGCGCGTGCGCGGTCGTCTTCGGCAACGCGGCGCAGGCGGTGCTGCCGGACATCGTCCCCGAACCGCTGCTGCACCAGGCGAACGGCTACCAGCAGGCCATCACCACGGCGGGCGCGCAGTTCGCGGGGCCACCGCTCGGCAGTCTGCTGTTCGCGGTCGCCGTGGCGTTGCCCTTCGGGGTGGACGCCGCCTCGTTCGCCCTGTCAGCCGCGCTGCTGGCGACGTTGCCCAGACGCGGGCGCGAGCGAACCAAGCCGCCGCCGATGCGAACGGCCATCGCGGACGGCCTGCGCCGGCTGATCCGGCACCAACTGCTGCGCACCCTCGCCGTCCTGCTCGGCGTCAACACCTTCTGCTTCCACCTCGGCAACGTCTCCCTGGTCCTCCTGGCGACCCAGACGCTGCGCCTCGACACCCGCGGCTACGGGCTGCTGCTCGCCGGTGCCGCGATCGGCAGCCTGCTCAGCGGGCTGGTCAGCGCGCGCCTCGTCGCAACGACGGGAGAGCTCCCCACCCTTCTCGCCGCGCTCGTCACGAACGTCATCGTCTTCGTCGGCATCGGACTCAGCCCGGACGCGATCGTGCTCGGCGCCCTGCTGGCCGCCAACGGCTTCGTCACCACCCTGTGGAGCATCGTGACCGTCAGCCTGCGCCAGCGCATCGTGCCGTCCGAACTGCTCGGCCGGGTGAACAGCGTCTACCGGATGCTCGGCTGGGGCCTCATCCCACTCGGAGCGCTGGCCGGCGGGCTGGTGGCGCACACCTTCGGGCTGCGCGCGCCGTACCCCGTGGCGGGGGTGCTGCGAGGGATCGCGTTGCTGGCCGCCCTGCCCGTACTGATCCGCGCCGTACGCCGCTGAACACTCCGTCGTACGCGTATTGCCCCTGGGCCGCGCACCTCATCATGATGACCGGAGGCACCTGAACGAGCATCGACTACCGCCGCGAGGTCGCGCGCCATTCATCTTCGAGAATGCTGAACAGCTCAGAGTCTCGCCAGCCGTCACGAATCAGCGCGGTGTGGCGATGCCGTCCCTCCCAGGTCATGCCGAGCTTCCTGAGCACCCGAGCCGATCCGGCATTTCGCGGGTCACAGGTGGCATAGATCCGGTGCAGGCCGTTCTCCTCGAATCCTCGGCTGAGAAGCTCATTACCGATCGCCGTTCCCACCCCTTGGCCCCACTTATTCGGGTGGACAACGTAGGTGATCTCGCCTTGGCGTTGTTCTCGACTCCTTATGTGCAGCTCACCCATGCCGACCACGTCACCGCCGATCCGCGCCGCATACGGAAAGCGCAGCTGGGGTGCCTGCGACCACGCCTCAACCGCGGTCGTCACAAACGTGCGAGTCTGCTCCTCAGTATCCGGACCCCAGGTCTGGAACCGGCAGACCTCGGCCAGAGAAGCCCAGGAATGGACAGCCCGCCAGTCCGCGAGTTCGATCCTGCGCAACGCAACCGATGGCATCACAAGCCGATTGTGCCCGTGTCACCCGGCCGCCGTCCGCGGTCAGGGCCGGGCTGACCGGGACTCTCAGCTGTGTGGCGGCGATCACATTCGGTGTGTGGATTCGTCCACAGATGATCGGGTGGCGTCTCCGTAGTGTCTGTCTTGCCGGAGCCCCCGGCGGAACGGACAAGGGGAGGAACCCGAGATGCGTAAGACCTTCGCGATCGCGGCGCTGGCTGGTTCGATGGCTCTGGCCGGTCTGGCGTTGAGCCCGGCGGCGGCTCAGGCGAGCACCGCCACGACCGCTCATACGGGGACGAGCTGGGGGAAGTTCTTCTCCAGTGATCACAAGGCGTACACGTTCGGTAAGACGTGGGAGTCGCACGGCAAGGTGTTCACGAAGTGGTACGGGGTGGACAAGGTCGGTGGTGAGAAGGGCTGGGTCTGGTTCGAGGTGTACCAGGGTGGTCACTGGAAGCGGTTCAACAAGTCCTGGGACGGCGAGGTCGTCGGCGCCTGGAGCGGCAAGGGTGTCAAGAAGGTCTACACCTTCACCTGCTGGGCCGGGAAGTTCGACAACTGCGGCAAGAAGTACCGCATCTACTAAAGACCGGTCAGGCCCCTGTCGGCTCACGGCCGCCAAGCCTCAGCCCGGGTAATCCTCGAACTCCCACTGCCCGATCCGGCCGATCTTCTCGGCCAGCTCACCCCAGGTGGGAGCCTCCAGTACGGCGATCCGATCGCTCAGCCACTCGGTCACCTTGTCGGGACGAAGTTCGGCGACGAAGAGCCAGTGCCGGCCGATGAGAAAAGGATGCTGTCCGAGTTGCTCCGCGAGGGCCGACGGAGTGCAGACGGTGAGTTGGAAACATTCCTCGCCCAGCTCACCTTGAGGACCGACATACATTTCCAGGAGTTCGCAGGCATGGGCCGGATCGTCGATCCCCGGCCCCGCCTCCAGATCGACCCAACGGAACTCTCCGACTCGTGCTCTCACCATCCCATGATCGCGTGGCAAGCAGAGTCGATGCACTCCCCTCGGGAGAAACGCGGAGTTACGATCCAGCCCATGTCGGATCGAACGGTTAGCGAGTACGCGTACACCTACGCATCACCCACCCCGCGCCGCGCAGACGGCCGGGAGTGCATCTGGTACCGCTCGCACGAGGGCACTTATGACCTGATCCGTACCGGCAAGGAGGGCAAGCGTCGCTATCACGTCTTCGACGCCCAGAGCGGAGAACACCTGGAGGAGTTCACGAACTGGGATGCCGGCCACCAGTGGATAGAGGAACGACTGCGATCGGCGTGAACATGCGCATCGCCGGGTGAGCCCGTCGTCGCTCTGGTACGGCCCGCACACCGCCACCCCCAGTCAGCGACCCGCAGGCAGGCCGCAAGCGCGGTGACGCTCAATGGTGACGAGCACACGAACCGTCACCGGGAGAGCCGATGAACCGCCCTCTGAGTGCCCTGCTCGGCCTCACATCCGCCGCCGTGATCGCCACGACCGTCGCCGCCCCGGCGAACGCCGCCACGTCCCAGGCCGAGCGTCCCTTCCTGTTCACGTACACCTTCGACGGTCACCTCAAGGTGGCCGGCGGTCATTTCACGGTCGGCGGCCGGGTGTACGTGAGCGTCAAGCACAGCAACGGCGTCACCGCGTTCCACAAGTGGACGACGGCCCGCACGCACCCCGTCACGCCGGGCGGGGCCGTCTACGTGGACACCACGCTCGCCTCTCCCTGCTCGGGCAGCAACAACGGCTACGCCGAGGCGTACGACGCCGCCACCAAGAGGTGGTCGGCCCGCCTGCCGGTGACCGTCTGCCGCCGCATCGACTGAGCCCGCGCCCGATCCGCTCGATGACAGGCGCCCCCGGCAAAGGGGGCGCCTGAAGTCATCTCTCGACGCCGGCTGACCAGGCGTGTTCCCGGCGTATTCCACGCTGCTACCGACGCGTGCCACGATCATTCCAGCGAACCTCGGGCCCGCCGGATTCTCTCGTGTCAGAGGAGTCCGAGCATGACGAAGCCCCGAGGACTGATGGCCGCGTGAGAAAAGGAAGAACGATCGACCCCCGCACAGAAACGGTCACCGTCGGCGTCGCAGCCGCGGTGGCGAGCGCCATTCTCGCCCGACCGGCCGCCGAGCCGTTCACGAGAACTACTGGAGCGGGCGAGACACCGACCTGCGCGGGACGTTCTCCTTCGGGACCTGACGCTTAGACAGAGCCCAGCCGCAGCATCGATCGCCGTTCTCATCGCGATCCGCCACCTCGCACATTCTCTTCCCCTCGCCGGCCACGCGGAGGGCTGAATTTCATGCCCCAAGGCCAACCGAAACATCCCTTGCTGGAGGACTGTTGAAGACACGCATTCTGGGCGCCGTACTGGGAATCGCAGCATTGAGCGGGCTGCTGGTGCCAAGCCCGGCGCAGGCGGCGGCCGACGGAGTGTCCTCCGCCCGCCTGAATGGCTGGGGCAAGCACGGTGGAGGGTCCGTCCGGGCGAACGTCGACTTCGTCAACCGGAAGAAGGTCATCTTTCGGAACTTCACGGTGCGCGACCTCTGTCCCGGCGACAACGCTCCGGTGAGGGCCCGGGTTGTCTGGATTCACACCGACGGAACCACCGGGCACAGCGCCTGGATGAAGGACAGCAACGGCTGCGGCGACCACGGCACCAACTTCGGAACCATCATCCGCACCGACACCAAGCCCATAAAGAAGGTCTACCTGCACCTGCAGGTCTACGCCCGATCAGGCGGAATCAGGGGTTTCGCGTTCAGCGCGGACCGATACAACCAGTACGCCTGAGCCGCTGACACTCAGGTTTTCAGCCGGTCGACGTACCAGGACTTGATGGCGTTGCCGACGAATCCGGGGCCGGGCTTTCTCATCACACGAGGTGATAGACCGAGATCATGCACGGCACCTGCTCCTCCGTGCCCGGCCTCACGATCAAGGACGGGCCGATCCGAGGCCGAGTATTCAGCGTTTGGTCTTGTACCTGGTCATAAGCACCCCGCCGGGGAACGTCCGAGTCTCCATCAGGGTCAGGTTCACCCAGTTGTCCAAGGCCGTGAAGAACGGCGTACCGCTACCCACCAAGACCGGCGCGGTGACCAGCACGTACTCGTCGATCAGCCCCGCCCGCATGGCCGCCGCGGCGAGTGTGGCACCGGCGATGTCCATGGACCCACCGTCCTCGGCCTTCAACCGGGTGATCTCGGCGACCGCGTCACCGGTCACCAGACGGGCGTTCCAGTCGACCGTACGGGTCGTCGAGGAGAACACCACCTTCGGCATGTCCCGCCAGCGGCCGGCGTACTCGATCACCGCCGGCGTGGCGCCAGGCTGCTGGTCGGCCGTCGGCCAGTGAGAGCTCATCCCCTCCCACAACCTGCGCCCGTACAGCGCCAGACCGGTCGACCCCACCCGGTCGGACCACCACTGGAACAACTCGTCACTCGGTACACCCCAGCCGAGATCGTCGCCAGGCGCGGCGACGTAGCCGTCCAAGCTCACGTTCATGGCGAAGGTCAATTTCCGCATGGCGTCAGCCTCCCGTGAGACGGTACTCGGCGTACAGACCAGCACCGCGCGCAAAAATCATCGCTCAGGCCGCACCGATCTGCCAAAGGGCGATGCGCTTCTTCCGGTGGGTGCTGGTGCCGCGATCCGCCGATCGGTGCGGTAAGCCTCGGCCGAATCCCGGAACGAGAGCTTGTCCCTTCGTGTCGTTGCCGCAGTGGAGCGCGAGATGGCGGGCGAGTCATCTCTTGATGCCGGCCGACCAGGCGTATTCCCGTCGTATTCCACAGTGCTACCGACGCGTGCAACGATCACTCCAGCGAACCTCGGGCCGCCGGGATTCCTCATGTCCGAGGAGTCCGAGCATGACGAAGCCTCGAGGACTGATGTCCGTGTGAGAAAAGGAAGAACGATCGACCCGCACAGAAACAGTCACCGTCGGCGTCGCTGTCGCGTTGGCGGACGCCATTCTCGCGCGACCGGCCGCCGGGCCGTCCACGAGAGCTACTGGAGCGGGCGAGACACCGACCTGCGCGGGCCGTTCACCTTCGGGACCTGACGCTCAGACAGAGCCCCGCACCATCGATCGCCGTCTCTCGTCGCGATCCGCCACGAGGCGACACCACGGACATCTCCCCCGCCGGCTACGCGGAGGACTCAAGTTCACGCCCCAAGGCCAACCGAACCAACCCTTGCTGGAGGACTGTTGAAAAAGACACGCATTCTGGGCGCCGTACTGGGAATCGCAGCATTGAGCGGGCTGCTGGTGCCAAGCCCGGCACAGGCGAAGGACGGAGTGTCCTCCGCACGCGTGAACCCCGTGCGCGGCCACGGCGGCGGCTCCGTCCGGGCGACCGTCGACTTCGTCAACCGGAAGAAGGTCGTCTTTCGGAACTTCACGGTGCGCGACATCTGCCCCGGCGACAACCTTCCGGTACGGGCCCGGATCTGGTGGAAACACACCGACGGAACCACCGGGCACAGCGCCTGGAAGTGGGACCGCAACGGCTGCGCCGACAACGGCAGCAACTTCGGAACCATCATCCGCAGCGGCTCGAAGTCCATATCGAAGCTCTACCTGCAGGTGGCCGTCAACTTCCGACCAGGCCAGTGGGTTTACGACATCAGCCCGATCCGCGACAACCAGTACACCTGAGCCGCCGGCATTCGGGCTTTCAGCCGGTCGGCGAAAACGTCAGTTCGTGACCGTAGGCTTGCCGGCCATGACCGATGCTCGCACTGTGTCGTTCAATGCATGGAATCATCGGCATCATGACGATGATCAGAAAGGGCCATGCCGCGTAGGCGCCCTTCCGTGGTTCGCGCACGACGGTTGCGGTGCGGAACCCACCGACCCTCTCTCCATCAAGTCCCCGGCCTCACAGCCCGGCCTATGGCCGCGGTCATCACCCTTGAACACACGATCCTGCAACCGGGCGAGGTGGCGGCGACCCTCTTGGCCTGGATCCAGGATGTCATTCCTGGCACTACGACCCAGCTCCCGCCCACGTGCTCGTGTCCTGGATGCTCTTGGGAAATCGATCCACGCGGAGACCTTGAGCGGATACTCGCCGCACTCCCCGATTGGGCCAAGCCGTCCCTTTACGGCTTGGTGCTTCCGATCGACAGGAGTTTTATCGCTCGAACGACTCCTGACGCTCGCGCATCACCTGACTGGCCATGGTGGCGACAGCGCCGCCGTCCATACTTCGGAGACAACGCCGGCTGAGCCGGCTGCGGTGCGGTCCTCATGCTGCGGGCTGAGTGCATATGGCAGTGCTGTGGGTCCTTGCGCCGAGAGCACGGTCGACCGTGTCAAGAACGCGATCGAGCTCTGAGGCTTGATATACCGCAGACATACCGGCGATCCCTAGGGTCAACCCGTTCGTAAGAATCGACTCTTGGGGAGACCAATGACGACCAAGCGTACCCGCTGGATCACCGCCGTCGTGAGCGGCCTGGCCGCCGCGGCCGTCGGACTCACCGTCTACGCGCCCGGCGCCCAGG
The DNA here is from genome assembly GCF_035917475.1 of Nonomuraea fuscirosea. Lineage (NCBI taxonomy): Bacteria > Bacillati > Actinomycetota > Actinomycetes > Streptosporangiales > Streptosporangiaceae > Nonomuraea > Nonomuraea fuscirosea. The sequence continues at coordinate 9,726,508 of NZ_CP109074.1, forward strand.
CCTCCAGCGGCCTCGACGACCCGAGCAAGGCGAGCAACGTCAAGACCCGGGACACCGACACCGTCTGGTCGGGGCCGGTGGGCTTGAAGTGCCAGGTGCGCACAGGCACATACAAGGGCACGTCCTATGTCTGGGGCCGTATGACCAAGGGGCGCACCGGCACGTTCAAGTCGCTGAAGAACGGTGTCGGCATGGGCCAGCTGAACGTCAACCTGGGTTCAGGGGAGACGCACTACAGCCGGGGCATGACGTTGCAGAAGGGGTACACCTACGAGGCGTCCTTCTTCGACGGCAAGTACCGCTGCAAGGCCAAGTGGACGAACTAGTAGACGGCTCCTGAGCTGGATGGCCGGATTCCGGGATCGTCGTTCGGCGCACGTTGTGATCTTCGTAGCGAGCCTGGCCGAGCAGATGTTCTGGCGGCAAGCCGTGGTTGCGGGTCAGGTGGTGCGTCTGCTCCATGCGCGGTGCTGGCGCGCCGTACCCCAGCCATGGCCAAGGCGCTCATGAGCTCGGCCCAGGAGTCAGGGCCCGCGAACGTCGGCCACCCGCTGGAAGGCCCCGCCCCGCGCGCCTTCGTCACCTCCATGCGCCCTCTGACTCCGACCACCCGAAGCCCTAGCTACGCCGCGCTCCGTCCATCCAGCCCCTTCGGAAAGGAACCCGTGCGTCTCGCTCGTCCTGTTGCCGCCGTCATGCTCATGGCCGCCGCCCTGGCTGTTCCGCAGCCCGCACAGGCTGCCGGGTTCAAGCACCCCGGTGTCCTGGTCAGCCGTGCCCAGCTCGACTTCGTCAGGGCCAACCTCGACAAGGAGCCTTGGAAGTCAGCCTGGGACGCCCTGCAGAAAAGCTCCTTCGCCTCGCTGTCCTACCCGGCCAAACCCCGCGCCGACGTGAACTGCGGCGCGAGTTCCATTCCCGACAACGGCTGCTCGGACGAGCGTGAGGACGCGATGGCGGCTTACACGCATGCCCTGCGGTGGTACCTCAGCAAGGACGCCCGCTACGCCAAGAAGGCGATCCAGATCATGGACGCCTGGTCGGCCGTGATCACCAAGCACACCGGAAGCAACGCGCCGCTGCAGACCGGCTGGGCGGGCGCCAACTTCTCCCGGGCGGCCGAGCTCATCAAGCACACTTACGGCGGCGGCTGGAGCCAGGCCGGCCGGTTAGCGAGCAAGCTTCGCACCGTGTACCTCCCGACGCTGCTCGCCGGACGGCCCGACAACAACGGCAACTGGGAATTGATCATGACCGATGCCGCCATCGGCATTGCCGTACATCTCGATGACCGGACTTCCTTCAACAAGGCGGTCGCGACCTGGCGCGGCAGGCTGCCCGCCTACATCTACCTCACCACCGACGGGTCGATTCCCAAAGCTCCGCCGGGCAGCAGGTACAACACCAAGGCCGAGATCATCGAATACTGGCACGGCCAGACCAAGTTCGTGGACGGCCTGACCCAGGAGACCTGCCGCGACTTCTGGCACACCGGCTGGGGCCTCGCGGCCATCTCCCATGTGGCTGAGACGGCCCACCACCAGGACATAGACCTGTATGCGACGGCCAAGCACCGGCTGCGCCGCGCGATGGACCTGCACGCCAAGATACAACTCGGCGGCTCAGTCCCCAGTTGGCTGTGCGGCGGCAAGGTCAAGGCCGACCTCGGCAACCACTACGAGGTCGGCTACAACGCGCTGCACAACCGGCTCGGCTACGACGACTTCCCCTACGCCGCCAAGTGGGTCGAGCGGAAGCGCCCCATGGCGACGTCGCACTTCCTGGGCTGGGAAACCCTCACCCATGCGCAGAACCCCGCCTCCTCCTCCAAGGAGACCGCTTCGATCTACGGGGCGTTGCCAGACGGCAAGTTGACCTACACCGCCGTCGATGCCGCCACCGGACAGCGCACGCATGGCGCTGTGGTGTCCACAGCCACTCTGGGGTTCACCCCCAAGGCGATGGCGACGCTGGACTCCGACACCATCCTGGTCACCGAGGACGGGCGGGAAGGCCGGCTCTACCGGGTCGACATCCAGAGCGACAGCGGCAGCCTCACCTTCGATCGGCCGGTCTATCTCGGCCCCGGTTACACCCACGACCTCCTCGCCTACGATGGCAGCGGCCACCTGTTCGGCATCGCCGGCGGCACTTTGCGCCGCTACACCATCAACGCGGCCAAGCCCACGATCAGCGATATCAGCGGCAACATCAAGATCGGTGACGGTTTCACCCTCAAGACCCTGACCGCCACCGGCCCTGGCTGGATTCTCGGCACAACGACTGACGGCAGGCTGATCTCTTACCGGATCAACGGCGCCGGCTCCTGGCAGAGGTACCAGCTTCGCGACACCACCTGGCAGCTCATCGAGCATCTCCTGTCGCCCGGCGGGGGCATGTACTACGGCCACCGGAACGAGGGCTCCCTCTTCCGCTACGACGACGAGAACCCCTACGACGGCCGGGGCGACGACCTCCGCGGCCAGGGTGCCGTCGACACCACAGGCTGGACGCAAACCCTCCTGTCCGCCCAACCCGCCACCGTCAGCTGACCGAACAACCGACAGCCGACGAAACTGCAGACTCTCGCCGTACTGACCCGGTGTCAGCACCAGCGACAACATCCGGCAGCGACCGTCGGCCGACAGGCGGAGCTTGGTGGCGAACCCGCCGTGGGGGTGGCCTCCGGCGTTCTTCGGCTCCGTCCATGCCGGCCGCTCGGACGTATCCGCCCGTACCGAGGAAATCCTTGCTGAGGGCTTCGGGCGCGAGGAGTGATCGTCGTCGGCACCGGCCCGCTCGTGGCCGCCGCGCTTGCTGACGATGCCCATCATGAACGCTGTGTCCGCGAGTTCCAGCGCCTGCACGACGCGCGTCACGAGGTCCTCGTCCTCAGCCTCGTCACAGCGGAAGTGTGCTACATGATCTCTCGGTTCGGCGGCGCCGCGCCGGAGGCTGCGTTTCTCCGCGCTCTTGAGTCGGACGTCTTCACACTCGTCGAGCTGACCAAGCGTGACCTCTCCAGAGCTGCTGCGCTGGTCAAGCAGCATGCGGACTTCCACTCGGTGCAATTGACACCTCAGTCTCGCTACAGCAGAGCGTCTCAAGGTCAACGAGGTGTTCACGGTAGATGGACGCGACTTTTCCGCGGTCCGACCAGCTCACGGCGGCGCCTTCACCCTGCTCCCCGCATAGCCCTCGAAGCTGGGCCGCCTGGCCGAAGCCCTACGGGGTGCCACACGATCACCGCTCGGGCCGGACCGAGCGCGGCGATCTCCTGCAGCAGATGGACGGCGCCCGACCGCTCTGCGGCGGGCAGCCACCCTTCGGCAAATGGCGCACCCACTCATGGACCTGGGTGCCCAGCCCGCCGACGGCGATCACACCTGCATCGGCCCGATTCCCTCCTCGGCCGTGACCTGCTGGGATACGTTGCTCCCATGAAGGTGCGCGTCACCGGCGTGGTCATCGAAGAGGGTCAGATCTTGCTGCTGGACCAGGACACCGACACCGGCCGCTCATGGTCGCTGCCCGGCGGAAAGGTCGAGCCGGGCGAGTCCATCGCAGGCGCGCTGCTGCGCGAGATGCGCGAGGAGACAGGTCTCGACATCCGGGTGGACCACCTGCTGTACGTATGCGACCACCTCCCTGGCAACGGCACCCATGTCATCCACATGACGTTCAAGGCCACCAGAGTCGGCGGGAGCGTGGCGGCCGTCGCCGACGGTGCCGACACCACCCCGATCCGCGGCGTCCGGTTCGTCCCGGTGACCGAGCTGCCGGCCCTCGGGTTCTCCCCGCGGTTCGTCGAACTGGCGCAGAACGGCTGGCCCGGGGCCGGCTCCTACATGGGCGCCAAGTCCAACATCGGCCTATGAGCCCACGAGAGCCCTGAGGTCGCTCGGCCATGGGGCAGTCCCATGCCCGTGGGGGTGAATCCAGCGCTTCAGGACAAGATCTCATGGGAACGCGCTGGGGACGATCAGCCGCAGTTGGCTGGCTTCGGCCGTAGACAGCCGGATGTGAAGCAGGGGGCTGACCGCCCGCGAGCGGCTCGGCTCGTGCGGAGCCGGGCGCCGCTCCGCCGGCGGCACCCTTCAAGGCTTCCGGCCGGTGGGCGGCTATGGCTCCTGGTGAGCCGTGGCGCGCAGGCCGTCGAGGACGACCGTGGTCAGCGGGCCGTCGAAGCGCGAGGCGGGACGGCAGACGGTGGCGTACAGCACGCCCACGGCCTGCTCGGGGGTGAGGTCGCGGCGCATCGAGCCCTCCTGCTGCGCCCGCCCGGCGATCTCCGCCAGCAGCTCGCCGACCTCGTCCCAGAGCTTCGCGCAGGACGGCGGCACCGCCGCCGACCCGGCGAGCGACGCGATCAGCGTCAGCGGTTGCCAGGCGCAGTAGTTCATCACGTCGAGCAGCAGCGCCCAGTACGTCTCCGGCCGCTCCTCCAGCCGGCCGCGGATGTGCGTCCGCAGCCCCTCCAGCGTGATCTCCGCCAGCTCCTCCACCATGGCCCTGCGATCGGGGAAGTGGCGGTAGAGGGTGCCGACGCCCAGGCCGGCGGTCTGGGCGATCTCCTCCATCGAGACGCCGGGCCCGCGCTCGGTGAACAGCTCTAGCGCCGTCATCAGGATGCGCTCGCGATTGCGCCGCGCATCGGCCCGCATCATCTGTTCATCTCCTTAACATGAATCTTGGATTCAGGTTAGTGTACCGTGCAGGAGCGGAACCGGAATCTCCCCTTCACCTTAGGACGCCAACATGAAACTGGGCATCGCCGTGGCCACCGGCGGCGCGAACCTGGAAACCCTGCTGGAGCAGGTGGGCACCGCCCGCAAGGCCGGGTTCGAGAGCGCCTTCTTCAATCAATATGCCTCGCTTGACGCGATCAGCGTGGCGGGCCTGGCCGGCCGGCTGAACCCCGGCATGGAGGTGGGCACCAGTGTGGCCATCACCTACGCCAGGCACCCGTACGCGATGGCCGAGCAGGCCCTCGCCGCGAACGCCATCAGCGGCGGCACCTTCACCCTCGGCCTGGGCCCGAGCCACAAGCACTTCGTGGAGGCCATGTACGGGGTGCCGTACGACCGCCCGGCCGTCCACGTCCGCGAATACCTCACCGCCCTGCGCCCGCTGCTGCGCGGCGAGCCCGTCGACTTCCAAGGCGAGACGCTGTCGGTCACCGGCCAGATCTCCGCGCCCGGCGCCGAGCCCCCGCCCGTGCTGATCTCCGCGCTCGGCCCCGTGATGCTGCGCATCGCCGGCGAGCTGGCGGACGGCACGATCCTCACCTGGGTGGGCGCCCCATTCATCGGCGACTTCGTCCTGCCCCGCATCACCGCCGCCGCCGAGGCGGCCGGACGACCCGCGCCGCGCGTGTTCGCCCCCGCCATGGTCTGCATCACCTCGGACCCCGACCGGGTGCGCGGCGAGCTCGACGCGCAGATGGGCATCGCCGGCGACCTCGCCGCCTACCGCGCCGTGCTCGACCGCCAGGGCCTGTCGGGCGTGCACGAGCTGCTCATCGCCGGTGACGAGAACGAGGTCGAGAAGGGCGTCGAGAGGTTCGCGTCGGCCGGCGCCACTGACCTGGCGATCATCCCGATGGGCACCCCGGAGGAGAAGGCCCGCACCTTCGCGTTCTTCAGCCGCTGAGCCCCGTCCGCGCGGCCGCAAGCTTGCCTCATGGCAGCACCCGGCGTCCGCCGCCACAGCACCTGGGAGGCGGCCGCCCCGGCCCGCGTGATCCCGGGCGTCCTGTCGCCTGGTGCTGCCAGTTCATCGTGACCGCCTCGCCCAGGCTGTCCGCCGCCGAAGTCCAGCTCCACGACCCTTACCAGGGCACACAGACCTGGAAGAGAATCGCCACGCGCCCCTCACCCGGCGCTGAACTCGTGTGGAACGAAGAGCGAGTACGCCGCTGCCCCACGCCGCCACAGACCTCACGCTGAGCAAGGCGACGCCCGCAGGCATCCAAGGCCGCGGCCCACCAGCCATGATCGCTTAGAACGTATAGGAAACGATCAACCTTAGAGCGCCGGTGTCAGCCGTCGACGGCCGGACACATCGAAAGAGGCCTGTCACCGCGTTTCCGCTGGTGACGGGCCTCTTTCCGCTGGCGTGGCAGGTGCAAGGTTCGAACTCGCGTAGGCTGAGCCGACGTTTTTACAGGGCATCGACGTTCTCGCCGTGGCTGACTGTCCGACCTGGGCGTTCGCCCGGTGCACGCTGACCCCTCGGCGATGATCCTTCCGTGCATATTCCGGATCTTGCACGTGCCCATCCTCGCGACGCGACGCGATCGGCGCGCGACTCCTGCACCGGTCGCGTCGTAAACTCGACAGTATGACGGCGCCACAGGAAGAGTACGACGATCTTCACCGGCTGGTTGACCAGCTCCGGCCAGATCAGGTGCGTGAAGAGCGCGCGCGGCTCCTCCGGCTAGTCCACTCACAGCCTGGGGAACCGGAGCTCGGCCCCAGCGGCGTGCCGACCCTCTTCGGCGCTTTCGAAGCGGGACGGAGCGACGCTTCGGAACAGGTGGAAGAAATCCTCAGGGAGGGCTACGGTCACGAAGCGTGATCGTAGTCGACACCGGCCCGATCGTGGCCGCGACCTTCCGGGATGACAAGCACCACGAGCGCTGCCTACAGGAGCTCACGCGGTTCCGCAACGCCGCCCGGCCACTCCTCGTTCCCAGCTTCGTGGCCGGCGAGAGCAGCTACATGATCGGCAAGCTTGGTGGGGCCAAAGCGGAAGCGGCGTTTCTCCGGCTACTCGAGTCCGGCTGGTTCCGGCTCGTCGATCTCACAGACGCGGATCTCGCGAGGATCGCGGTCCTCGTTGAGCGGTACCACGACCTACCTTTGGGCGCCGCCGATGCCTCGGTGGTGGCCGTGGCGGAACGGATGCGCGTCACCGACGTGATGACGATCGACGTTCGCGATTTTTCCGTGGTCCGCCCGGCCCACGCTCCCGCGCTGAATCTGTTCCCCAGATAGCCCATTCACGGTGCGCTGCTACGAGTCAGCCTTCAGTTCGTGCCTCTCATCTCGGAATCGGACCTCAACCACCTTGCCCAATGAGCCGGGCTGAGGAACGAAGCACGGATCGTCGATCGCCCCCAGCAATCTACGGTGGCCAGCCATGCAGTGGCGATCGTAGGGCTGCATCCGTGCGGCGGCGTGGCAAGATCCGTCGGGGCGCTCGATTAGCTCGTGCGTTTCCGAATAGAGATGATCAAACACTCACCCAACCACCCACTATCCACATGTACGGCACGGCGCCTCTCCGGCCTGAGGTCTCCGCTGGAGGCATAGACCACGGTCTCAAGATCCGGCAGGCTTTACACCATGGAAATCGGGTTATCCATCTGAGGGGCCTCGAAGATTCCGGACAGCCGTCTTATGGTCGTAGAGCCTATGCGGCTGCTTGTTGTGAGAGGGACTCGTTGAGGACTTCCAGGGGTGGCCGGTAGCCGAGGGCTGAGTGCAGGCGCCGGTGGTTGTAGAAGCCTTCGATGTAGCGGATGACCTGCCGTCGTGCTTTGGCTCGGGTGGTGAAGACGAAGCGGTGCAGCCATTCGTTCTTGATCGCGCTGAAGAACGATTCGGCCATCGCGTTGTCCCAGCAGACCCCGGTGCGGCCGACCGAGCGACGGATGCCCTGGCCGGTCAGGAAGCGGCCGAACTCGTCACTGGTGTAGTTCGAGCCGCGGTCGCTGTGGAACACGGCGCCGCTCTGGAGCAGGCCGGTGCCGGCGGCCATCCGGATCGCGTCGGTGACCAGCTCGGTGCGGTAGTGGTCGGCCATCGCCCAGCCCAGCACCGCCTTGCTGTGGCAGTCGATCACCGTGGCCAGATACAGGAAGCCCTCCCAGGTGCGGACGTAGGTGACGTCACCGACCAGCTTGACGCCCGGACGCTCAGCCGTGAAGTCACGGCCGACCAGATCGGGGATGCCGCGGTAGTCACCCTGGATGGTGGTGGCCGGCCGGAACGCCCGCACCTGCGCCGGAACCAGGCCCTGCTCGCGCATCAGAGTGCGCACCAGTTCGGCCGAGCAGTGCTCACCGCGGCGGGCCAGGGCGGCGTGCACCCGCCGGTAGCCGTAGGTCTCGTGCGAGCCGGCGAAGATCTCGGCAACCAGCGTACTGAGCAGCGTGCGGCGTTGCGCGGTGGCCGAGGCGGGCCGCTCGCGCCATTCGTAGTAGCCCGAGCGGGACACGCCCAGCCAGGCGCACATCCGCGCGATCTTGTGGCTGGCCTTCTCCGCGTCGATGAGCTCGTACTTGGCGAGCGTCATCGAGTTTCGGCCGCGAAGAAGGCGGCTGCTTTTTTCAGGAAGATCAACTTCTCGCGCAGCTCGGCGTTCTCCCGCTCCAACTCCCGGATCCTGGCCCGCTCCGGCCCAGAGACCGGCGGCTGCTCGTCCTGCGCGCTCACGATCCGATGCCGGTTCACCCAGCTGCCCAGGGTGCTGGCGTTGATGTCGAACTCACGCGCCACCGACGCGACCGTCCGCTCACCCTCCAGCACCATGCGGACGGCTTCTTCCTTGAACTCCGGCGAGAACTGCCTGCGACGCCTTGCCACGTACCCACCTCTTCCAGACTTCTGTCAGCTTATGTAGCCGACTGTCCGGAATCTGTTGGGCACCTCAATCCTGCTGGGCTGGGCGCTCGCCGCGCTGGCGTTGTTCCTGCTCGTCTACAGTGCTATCCGCCTGGCGCTGAAGCACGGTCGGCGAAGTCGGCTGCGGGGGACTGCCCACCAGACACGCATGGACCGGCTGACCGAGCAACGCAGCGCGAAGCCATGGACAGAGCAAGACGGGCTGTAGCGGCGGTGCGGCGATGGTCGGCGGGTATGTCGAGTACGGCGAGGTAGCCGTATGGCGATGCCCCGCGCGGCGTCTGCGCCGCGACCGGCCCCCAGGCCGCAGCGCGGCGCAGGAACGCCGGCGCGGGGCGTACGGCGGCGCGGCGCGCCGCCGCTTGACGGCCTACACGGAGGTCTGGCAAGAGGCCCGGAAGCTGGCCCTGACGCCCGCTCAGTTCGCCTCACCGCTCGCTCGTCGTCCGTACGACCTGAGGCACGCGGCAGTGCCCCTTTGGCTGAACGTAGGCGTGCCCGCTCCGGACGTGGCCGAACGAGCCGGGCACGGTGTGGACGTGCTCCTCAGGGTCTATGCCAAGTGCCTCGACGGCCAACAGGAGATCGCCAACAAGCGGATTGAGGACGCCCTCCCCGCGTGATCAACCAGCACCACCCCGAAGGGTCCCGGAACGCCACCGGAACCCTTCGCCGTTCCCAATGCGTCCCATGCCCGCGCGTTCTGTGAATCCTCCGGATCATGGCCTCCGACCAGGGGAAACGCTCCATGATCCATTCCGGACATATTCCGGGACCTGCGACAACGCGCCGCTCAGAGCGGCATCCGGCCGCATACCCCTGAAATGCATAAGAGCCCCGTAGGGCCTCTGAGCTGCACTTACTGCGTGTGGCAGGTGCAAGGTTTGAACTTACGTAGGCTGAGCCGACGGTTTTACAGCGCGTGACCGTTCCTATCACTCCCATGCTTCTGACCTGCGGTGCCATCTTGTCATCCCGTCAAGAGCAGCAAGATCATTGCACGAACCCCCGGACACCCCCGTGAGAGGCTGACTCCTGTGGCTCAACGCTCTGAGGCAGGCTTCCCGACGGACAAACTGAGCGCGCTTCGCCTTGGCAGACCCCTCGTCGCCGAAGTCGAGGCGGGCCGGCCGGAGTATCGAGCATGGATCGAGATCCGCCCGCTGCGAACCGACGCCGACGATGCCGCCCAACAACAAGGCTGGACACGTAACGACGAGAGACGCAGTTTCCGGTTGACACACTGCGAATACGTCATCGAGCGCCTCGACGGCTGGGACTACGACATCGGAAGCAACGAGATCAAGCGCACAGTCGCCACCGACGAAGCTGACCTCCAAGCCCTACTCCAGCATTGGGGCGTAGCGCCCGAAGGGTTCACCTACCCTTGGGACACCGACTTTCCGAGCTAGCAGGCGCTCCAGGGTGAAGCCTGCAACCACGGATTAGACGTGGATCGCTGTTCCTCGGCCCCAAGACGCGCTGACTTGCGGGTGATCGCCCCTCTCGGCCGTGACACGCTCACTCCCGAGCCGGTTCCGGGCCTTGCTCTCCTCGGTGCACCTACTTATACGATCGGCGAGTGATCATACGCTGCGTTCGAATCATCAGCCCGCAGGGCGAACCCACGGATGCGTATCCGGGCGTGCACGTGGGCGGGCAATACGTCGTCCTGGAAACATATTCGGACGCAGAGGTCTACTACATCCGTATCCTTGGCGATAGCGACGAGAGCCCCGGCACTCTCTGGAACCCGTCGATGTTCGAAACCGTAGATCCGCGGATCCCCACGCGCTGGACGATGACACTCGAAGATGGCCGCCTTCGCGTGGCACCTTCGAGTTGGCATCGAGTTGGTTTCTGGAACGACTACTTCGACCGAAACCCGGGAGCGATAGCCGACTTCGAGGAAGGCAAGGCAGCAACGCTCGCCGAGTCAGCCTCTCTTTAGCCTGACTTGCCGGCCCCTGCCTAGACCGCTGCTGTCTAGCTCACCGCAAGCCCTCTCAAGTCAACTATTCGCCTGTTCGCTTGGATGTGAACTCGCGCTGTCAGCTTGGGAACTGGATCGATCACAGCTCTACAGGGGCGCTGAGCAAGGCAAAAGCCGTTCTTGAGTGACCGTGGCTTACCCTTCGTCACCCCCTTTGATGGCCCGCTAATGGCCCGGACGATCAAGTTGGCGCGAGCCGAGAGAGAAAGATCGTTCCGCATATATTCCAGATCTTGCCGCTGCCGGTGTACTGATGAATGCGCAGGGCCATGTACGTGCGAACGCACAAGGCCAGTTGGGATGATCAAGCTGTGGCACATGGTCGCCGAGACTGATCAGGGGTGGATCGCGTGAATGGAGTGGCTGAGGCGCTGCTGACTGCGTACGACAACCAGTTGCGGGGCAGGGTGCCGCAGGAGTTGCTGTGGGGAGCCGTGATCGAGCGGGATGGACCACTGGTACGAACCCACTACGGCACCCACGGGACCGTCGATCTCACCAGTCTCGTCTGCGACGATCTGGCAGGGCTGATCCGCCGGCAACAGGAGATCTTCGCCGTACGCTGCGAACCGATCGAGTGGAAAGTCCATTCCCACGACTCACCCCTGCTCGCCGAAGCGCTGCGAGATGCAGGATTCATCCCGGGATCGGAACGTACCCTCCTGGCGGTCGACATCGCCGACATCCCGTCACCCGACGTCCTGCAATCTGGCATGCGCATACGGCCCTATCTCCATGGGGAACGGGAGCGGCTACGATGCATGGCCGCGGCCGCGCAAGAGCAGCGAAGGCCGCTCACGGAGTTGGAGGCCGACGGGACAGCCCGCGGAACAGGATCAGAGATGCAGATCCTGGTGTTGGAGTACGACGGGCGGATTTTGGACGCACTCTGGATCGAACGAGTGGCCGACACCGACTTCGCGGCCATCGGTGGAATCACCGGCCCACGCCCCGAACTGCTCAACGCCGCGGCCGCCTGGGCGGAATGGCGCGATATTCGGCACGTGTATCGGCCTCGGACACCGTGTCACCTTGTCGCCGAAGCGGTCGGCGCCTTGGTCCCCGCCTACCTCGCGGCAGGCTTCCATGAGATCGGCCGGGTGAGCACCTACCGCTGGGCCCCCGTCGGTGAGCCAGCCCGGGAGCGCCCCGCGAAACAGCTCCTGTCCGATCCTGAGCATGACGAGATCTGGAAGCGGTTCGAGACTCGGTTCGAGGTGACCTACGAGACCGCCGATCGGGGACTCGCCGAACCTCCGGCCTCCGCCACCTGGCACCTCGACGCCGTCGACCGCGCGGACGACTCGCTGCTTGCCGAGGTGGAGGCGATCGTCGCGCGCGGATTGCGCGCCAGCGCTCGGCCCGGCGACCGGCTCTACCGCCTCAAGTGGTACATCAGCGGCTCTCGCATCGACCCAACCCGCGTCGGTGGGCCGGGGCAGCCCCCGTGGATGAGCTACGCCTACCTCATCGATGAACACGTCATCCAAGTCACCGAGGACCTCCGGATGGGCACGTTCGGCAACTGGCGGGAAGCATCCTTATGCGTCTTCGGCGACGAGCTTCTCGCCCACGTGGATGATGACCTCACTGGCCTTCTCGGCACTGTGCTGCGGCGCGGCGGGCGCCCCGTCGGCAACGTCTGGAGCTTTGGTCCCTGACGACATGCCACGTCGGCACGTCAGCCGCACCACCGACTGGCCACCTCGCAAACCCTCGCCTGGAACGGAGCACCTCCTACCGCTTCATGGCTCGTCACCCTGCAATCCGCCGGTTCAGGGGTCGAATTCGATGATCAGCCACGTTGCTCGATGAGCCAGGGTGAGGAACGAACCCTGGCTCATCGATCGCCCCCGACCCCGTATGGCGACCGGCCATGCAGTGGCGATCGTCAGGGCTGCATCTGTGCGGCGGTGCGGCAACCCTGGTCGGGGCGTTCGGTCGGTACGGCAGAGCGGGCGGAGGGCCGGAGGTACGGCGGCGCGGCGCGCCGCCGCTTGAGTTCGCCCAGGCGTTCATAGAGATGAAGTGGCCACATGCAACGGCCAAGAGCCGGGACAGCATGTCCGATGCCTTGGCGACGGTCCTGCCCGCCCTGACCAAGGATCGAGCGGGCCGCCCAGATGCTCGCGAGCTGCGCACGGCTCTCCATAAGCTCCTCCTCCTGCCAGAAGACAAGCGCCCGACCGTCCCACAGCAGCACACTGCTGCCGTGGGCTGGATGAAGGCGGCCTCGCTCGACCTGGCCAGCTTGGAGGAAGCCAAGACCGTACGGCTCGCCCTGCATGCCCTGACGCTGTGCCTCGATGGCAAGGCGGCAGCATCCACGACGATCGCCGCAAGCGTGCCGTCTTCCACGCCCTCCTGGAGTACGCGGTAGAGCTGGAACAACTTTCGGCAAATCCGCTGCACAAGATCAAGTGGAAGCCGCCCAAGACCACGGAGACGGTGAATCCTCGCGTCGTGGTGAACCCGCGCCAGGCGCAAGAACTGCTGACCGCAGTGACCTACGTGGGCCGACGCGGCAGAGGCCGACGGCTCATGGCTCTCTTCGCCTGCATGTACTACGCCGCCCTTCGACCGGCCGAAGCAGTGGGCCTCCGCATTCAGGACTGCCACCTGCCCGCCTCAGGTTGGGAACGGCTGACGATCGACGTGTCTAGACCCGAGGTCAACACGCAGTGGACCGACACAAGGGACGCACACGAGGAACGCGGCCTCAAACACCGGGGCAGACAAAACGTCCGACCGGTGCCTGTCCCTCCCGAACTGGTCAAGATCCTCCGCGAGCACATCGCCGAATACGGAACGGCCAAGGACGGCCGGATCTTCCGCAGTGAGCGAGGCGGGGTCGTCGCCTCAACGGCGTACACCGAGGTCTGGCAGGCCGCTCGGCTCCTGGCCTTCACGCCCGCCCAGGTCGCCTCTCCGCTCGCCAAGCGTCCCTATGATCTCCGGCACGCGGCGGTGTCCCTCTGGCTCAACGCGGGCGTGTCAGCCCCGGATGTGGCCGAACGAGCGGGCCACAGCGTCGATGTCCTGCTGAGGGTCTACGCCAAGTGCATCGACGGCCAACAGGAGATCGCCAACAAGCGGATCGGCGACGCCCTCGCCGCATGACCACGTACCAACCGCATCCAGAGCCCCGGCCTACCACCGGGGCTCTTCGTCTTGGCCGCGTATTGGCCGAATCCGTAGCCCGACCTGCGGAAACGCGCTCAAGATCATTGCACGTATATTGGTGGACCAGCGACAACGGGCCGCTCAGAGCGGCATCCGGCTGCACACCCCTGAAACGCAGAAGAGCCCCGTAGGGCCTCTGAGCTGCACTTACTGCTGGTGGCAGGTGCAAGGTTCGAACTTGCGTAGGCTGAGCCGACGGTTTTACAGCGGGCTGACATTCCCGACCTCATCAGGCCTCTGACCTCGGGGTACAGCTCTCACCCGTCCCTTACCAGGGAAGATCATCCCGCACATATCCCGCGAGGCAGAGCCAGTCACGATCATCCCCGGAACCGCGGATCTCTCGGGGAGAGAGGCCTCCCACTTGCAGAGGACCAGCGGTTTCTACCTCGGATTCGGAGGCCGGACGTTGCGCAGTGCGGTGGGGTAGCGGCGTCGCAGGTCGCCGACGGGCCTCCGAGGAGGATGAGTACAGAAATCGGCGCTTGATAGTAATCGCTGACTGTTGCTCCCGGGATGGTCTAGACCGTATTGTCACGCTCCGTGAGACTCCTCGTCATCGCCAGCCTGAGCTGCGTCTCAGTGCTGGCGTTAAGCACCCCCGCTGCGGCGTATCCAATCGAGAACGAGCCTCAGCTCACAGAAAACGCCCTTTACGGCTACGGCAAGCTGCCCGCGTCGAAGTGCGCCGAGAAGTCGATCAAGGCGAATGACTCCGTCTCCGCGAAGGCCTACATCCTGGCGATCTTCCGTTGCCTCGACGCCACCTGGGGCAAGCACCTCACCGCCAACGAGGTGCCCTTCGAGAAGGCCAAGGTCACCTTCGTCAAGAGGCTTCCCAAGAGGTGGTGTGGGATGAGGATTTCGGCCGACGACTCGCAGTCCTGGTACTGCCCTGCGACCGACGGCATCACCTACCAGCTCGGCAGAAGCTGGCTCGGGGAGCCTGACAATCTGTGGCTGTCCTACACAGCGGCAAGGGCCTATGGCCACCACGTGCAGCGCCTGGTCGGCATCCAGAAGGCGAAAGAAGGACTCCGCTACTACTCCTACGAGGAGTGGACGGAGCAACTGCGGCGTCAGGCCCTGCAGGGAGATTGCCTGTCCGGAGTTTTCCTCGGGAGCGTCTGGCCGCTGAAGGGCCGGTCCGCCAAGAAGGTGTCCGAGCTCTACGGCCAGTTCTCCGACTCCGTCATCTACGGCAAGAAGAAGAGCATCGCCTACTGGGTCAAGCGAGGCTTCGCCACTGGTGATCCCGGTTCCTGCAACACATGGACGGCCTCCTCGAAGCAGGTCGCCTAAAGCAGCAGGGCGATCCCGTACGACCACCGCACACGGCCCGGAACTCTCCCATAGCTCCGGCGAGCCGCCAGGCTGGTGACCGCAGCCTCGCGCAGGCCGCATGGTCGGCGGCTCGAACCCGAACCTAAGGATTGAAAGATCCAGTTTCAGCCGTTCCACATCGTTCAATGCAGGCCAGCGGCTATGTGGGGTCCATTCTGAACGGCTCCGAACGACCTCGTATTGCAACTCAAACTGCAACCCTGGCGGCCCGCTGACAGCCGCGAGCGGGTACGGTCTGACCTTCTGTTCACAAGGTCCCCAAACGATGTGCGAGGGCGTTCAGGCGCGTTCGCCACGCAGGTCGCGCACGTGGCGTCTGTCCGTATCAGTCCGGCCCGGTGCAAGGTCGTCCGGCCCGATGGCTCCCAGCTTGGCTCCCAGGAGCGTCACGCAAAAGGTCAGTCGTGGCCGATACCGTCGCCCTCCATGAGTGCCGCGTACCCATGGTCTGATCTCTTGCCGGAGGATGAACCGGTGGCCGAAGGCCCTGACCATCCGCCGTTGCCGCCGGGTCACGGTCTCCACCCCCCGGCCAGTGAATTTGAAGTCAGTCAACTCGAAGAGCGGTTGGGTGTGAGACTGCCGCCGAGCTATCGGCAGTTCCTCCTGTTCTCCAACGGCTGGGGCATCGAGGAGTACTCCGTGGCACCGGTCGCGGAAGTCGGCTGGCTCCGTGACGTCTGGCCCTCAGCGGTCGAAGCCTGGACCTCGCCCATGAGTGAAGAGCGCCCGAGCGTGCCCGATGACCTCTACTTCGTCTACGGAAAGGAGCAGAGCAGCGACAACATCAGAAACGAATATGTGCCTGACACCCTTCTGGTCGGGCTGTGGGACGGACTCCTACTCCTCAACCCCCACGTTATGACCTCCGATGGCGAGTGGGAGGCGTGGCTGCTCGCGGGCTGGAAGGCCGGCGCCAATCGTCACAGGTCCTTCTGGGACCTGATGAAAGACATTTGTACCCCTTGACGCCCTCCGGCGGCAGGGAAGGATGGCGTCCATCTCCACCCGGCTGCACCTCTCCACAGGCGCCGATGTAAACCCGGCGAGCGCGGCACGCAGAGGTGCTTCGGCGGAGTTTGGCATCCGAGATCAACCACGTTGCTCGGTGAGCCAGGGTGAGGAACGAACCCTGGATCGTCGATCGCCCCCGACCACGTATGACGACCGGCCATGCAGTGGCGATCGTAGGGCTGCATCTGTGTGGCGGCGCGGCAACCCCGGCCGGGGCGTTCGGTTGGTACGGCGGGGCTGGCGTGCGGTGACCGGCCCGGTGTCTCGCCGCCGTCCGGGACCGGCCCCCAGGCCGCACGCCCGGACGGCGGGCGGGCGGAGGGCCGGGGGTACGGCGGCGCGCCGCGCCGCCGCTTGATCGACGGCCAGGAGGAGATCGTCAACCAGCGGATCGCGGACGTACTCACTGCATGAGATCACGGACGGCACCACTCGAAGGGCTCCGGTTTCCCCGGGGCCTTTCGGCGTTGCAGGGGCCTCGTCATCCCGCGCATGCTCCGGATCATGGCCCTCGACCTGGGGAAACGTCCCCGGATCCATCCCGCGTATATCCCGTGACCACCGACAAACGGCCGCTCACAGCGGCATCCGGCTGCATACCCCTGAAAAGCAGAAGAGGCCCCGTAGGGCCTCTGAGCTGCGCTTACTGCGTGTGGCAGGTGCAAGGTTCGAACTTGCGTAGGCTGAGCCGACGGTTTTACAGACCGCTCCCTTTGGCCACTCGGGCAACCTGCCGTGCCATCCGCTCTCGCGGCGACAGACAGAAGAATAGCGGACTTCGGGGGTGCACGTGACACCGGTTTGTCCCGAGCCGGATCCTGATCGCTTCGTGTCTTGGGGAGGGAGGGGTTGGAGGGCTCTCGCGCGGCCTTCGTCCCGAAGAGGTGATCCGTTGTGGCCAGCGGTTGATCTTCGGGTTCGGGTGGGGCGGGGTGGTCGTGAGGTCCGTGTGAGTGGCGGTTCATGAGAGGTCTGTGGGCGATGGATTTGGTGTGAGGGGGTTGGGCGAGTCGGTGGGGGTGGGCGCGCACGGGGGGTGGGTGGCCGTGGGCCTGCGGGTTGCCGGCGCGCGCCGCTTCGAGGCTTGGACGTGTCTGCGGGAGGGGGTGGGTGGGGGTGGGGATGTTGTGGTTGTGGGGGGTGTGAATGGGGGTTGGGGGTGGGGCGAATCGTGGTGAAACGGGGAGCCGGAGGGCTTGGTGTGGGGTTGGGGTCCTGCACTGGGGGCCGATGCTGGCTAGGCTCGTTCGCTGGGTCCGGGCGTATCGGGGCCGGGCCGAATTCATCGCAGCTGAGAGGATGAGTGCTTTGGCCGATTCATCGTTCGACATCGTCAGCAAGATCGACCGCCAGGAGGTCGACAACGCTCTCAATCAGACGGTCAAGGAGCTCGGACATCGATTCGACTTCAAGGGCACCGGGGCGAGCATCGAGTGGTCCGGGCAGAACAACATCGAGATCAAGGCGAACAGTGAGGAGCGGGCTAACGCCGCGCTCGACGTGTTCAAGGACAAGGTGGTCAAGCGGGGTCTTTCGCTGAAGACGCTCGATGCGGGCGAGCCCAAGCTTTCGGGGAAGGAATACCGCATGGCGGTCGCCCTGAAGGAGGGGATCGATCAGGAGCATGCGAAGAAGATCTCCAAGATGATCCGCGATGAGGGGCCGAAGGGGGTCAAGGCTCAGATTCAGGGCGAGGAGCTTCGGGTGAGCTCCAAGAAGAAGGACGATCTGCAGGACGTCATCTCGCTGTTGAAGGGCAAGGACCTGGACATCGCCCTCCAGTTCGTGAACTACCGCTAGCCAGCCAGGGCATGCAGTACGGCTCCGAACTGGCACGAGCGTCGCGGAGAGCGCATCCGGGGCACGGGGAGCGAAGAGGACTTCGTCGTTATATGTCGGCATCTATCGGTGTAGATGCGTGGCGGGCTTCTTCTCTCTGCCTCCCCTGTGTCCCGGGGCTGTCGTCCTCTCCCATGCCGCGGGCTTCCGGGTGATGTTCGTGGGGCCGTAATGTGCTGCTTTTGAGTGGGTTTCGATCGTATGCTCGGTAGGCGTGACGAAGATCCCCCTGCGCCGGTTCACGGCTCGTGTGCTGCCCGTTGACGAGAACGACCGCGTACTGCTGCTGCACGGCTTTGATCCGGCCCAGCCTGAACGGCGGTTCTGGTTCACGATCGGGGGGCGCCGTAGAAGGCGATGAGACGCCCCAGGAGGCGGCGGCGCGGGAACTGTACGAGGAGGTCGGGATTCGGGCCTCCGTGGAGGAGTTCAGCGGGCCGCATGCCGAGGCGCTGGTCGAGTTCGAGTGGAGTGAGTACGCCTTCACCCAGGATCAGGTCTTCTTCGCTATTCGGGTGAATGGCGAGGCGGGGGCGGGGGCGGTGTCGTTCGAGCACATGGAGCAGATCGAGAAGGACACGACGACCGGGTATCGGTGGTGGAGTGTCGCGGAGCTGGAGGCCACCGAGGAGGTCGTTCATCCGGAAGATCTGCCGGTGATTCTGAAAAGGGTCGCGGCGGCCGGCAGCGGTGGCGATCAGCGGCGGTAGCCGGCCATCCGCTCCAGGCGGGCGACTCGCTCCGAGGTGGGCGGGTGGGTGGAGAAGAGGCGGGCGAGGCCGGAGCCGCTGAACGGGTTGGCGATCATCATATGGGAGGCCGAGGTCAGGCGGCTGTTCTCCGGGAGCGGGAGGCGGCGGGCGCCCAGCTCGATCTTGCGGAGGGCGGAGGCCAGCGCGAGCGGGTCACCCGTGAGTCTGGCGCCCGATTCGTCCGCCTGGAACTCTCTCGTGCGGGTGATGGCCATCTGCACCATGGTGGCGGCGACGGGGCCGAGGAGCATCATCAGCAGGGCGCCCAGGAAGCCGGGGCCCTCGTCGTCGTCGGAGCCGCCGAAGAAGACGGCCACGTAGCTGAGCCAGGTGATCATCGTGGCCAGCGCGCCGGCGACGGAGGAGATGAGGATGTCGCGGTTGTAGACGTGGGACAGCTCATGGCCGATCACGCCGCGCAGCTCGGCCTCGTCGAGCAGTTTGGTCAGTCCGTACGTGACGCAGACCGCAGCTCGGCGGGGGCTTCGGCCGGTCGCGAACGCGTTCGGCTGCACCGTCGGCGAGATGTACAGGCGCGGCATCGGCTGGCGGGCCTCCGTGGAGAGCTCGCGGACGATGCGGTAGAGGGTGGGCTGTTCGACCTCGCTGACCGGTCTGGCTCGCATGGCCGACAGGGCGATGCGGTCGGAGAAGAAGTAGGCGACACCGTTGCTCACCAGGGCGAGAACGAACGCGAACTGCGCGCCGGTGCCGCCACCCAACCACGCGCCCACCGCGACAATCAGCGCCGACAGCCCGCCGAGCAGAACGGCGGTGCGCAGACCGTTATGGTGCAAGGTTCCCCCCTTCGTGGTTCGAGTCCATACGTCCAACGACGATGACCCGGTCCTTCGTTCCCCGTTGTGCTCAGCCGAGGGCGGAGCGCGACTTGTCCATAGCCCCGTGCTGGTCGGGGCGGGGATTTTTCACCCGGAGGGAGACAAGGTGGTCAGGTCCAGGACGAGTTGGGGGGCGATCGAGAAGAGGACGGCGGCGGCCACGGCCAGGCCCATGGCCATGGCCAGCCACGTGCCCGTCGCGCGCCGCGGGACGGGGGTCGTGGCGGGGGCGAAGAGGCGGGCCGTCCAGATGGCGTAGTAGTACAGGCCGATCACCGTGTTGACGGCCATGACCACGGCCAGCCAGCCGTACCCGCCGCCGACGATCTCGCGGAAGACGAAGACCTTGGCGAACAGGCCCGCCAGCCCGGGCGGAAGACCGGCCAGGCAGATCAGGCAGAACGCGAGCGCGATGCCCGCGGCCGGGCGGCGGAACACCAGGCCGCGGTAGTCGTCGAGCTCGTTGCGGGCGGACCACCTGGACACGAGCATGACGACGGTGAACGCGCCGAGGTTCATGGCGGCGTAGATGACCAGGTAGGCGATGGACGCGCTGATCGCTCCCCCGGCCGGGGCGGGATCGGGGCGGGCGGTCGTCGCCGCCAGCGCCAGCGGAGCGAGGATGTAGCCGGACTGCGCCACCGAGGACCAGGCCAGCAGCCGTACGGCCGAGCGCTGGCGCATGGCGAGCAGGTTGCCCGCGGTCATGGTCAGCGCGGCCACGATCGCGACGATGGGGGCCCACGTGGCCGCCTGCCCGGCCAGGCCGGTGACCAGGATGAGGATCAGTCCGGCGAAACCGGCCGCTTTCGAGATGACCGAGAGCAATGCCGCTACCGGTACGGGGGCGCCCTGGTAGACGTCGGCCGCCCAGGAGTGGAACGGCACCGCGGCGATCTTGAAGGCGAAGCCGGCGACGACGAGGACCACGCCGACCGTGACGACGGCGGGCAGTTCCTGGGAGGGGGGCAGCACACCTGGAGCCGGCGCCTGACCGCTGAAGACCGCCGCCAGGCGCGACAGGAAGACCGTGCCCGAGATGCCGTACAGCAGGGAGACGCCGAACAGCATGACCGCCGTCGAGACGACCGACACGACGAAGAGCTTCACGGCGGCCTCGGACGCGCGGCCGTCGTAGCGCTTCATCGCGGTGAGTGCGAAGACCGGGAGCGAGACCAGTTCGAGCGCCACCACGAGCATGATCAGATCGCGGGAGGCGGGCAGGGTGACCGCGCCCACGAGGGTGCAGAGGAGCAGGAAGTACCACTCGCCGACGGGGATCGCGCCGCCCGCCAGCTCCGTCATCGACAGCAGCACGATCACCACGGCGGCCACGAGCATCAGGCCGGCGAAGACCAGGGTGAACCCGTCGGTGACGTACGAGCACAGCTGCTCGCCCTCGGCGAGGTTCGGCGGGACGCAGAACGTCGACCGCGGCGAGCCACCACTGACCGCCTGGGCGACCACGAAGCCCAGGGAGAGCAGGACGCCCGCGAGCGTGACCAGGCCCAGGCCGGTTCGCGTGCGCGGGCGGGCCGGCAGGAACGCGTCCAGCAGCAGCACCAGGCCGGCCGCCAGGGCGAGCGCCAGCGCGGGCGCGATCACGAAGTAGTCGATCTGCTGGATCATGAGATGGCTCCCAGCAGGGCTTGGACGGGCGGCGTGGTCAGCGACAGCAGCAGGCCGGGCCAGAGGCCGAACAGAAGGGTCAGGGCCACCAGCGGGGTCCAGGCCAGGAGCTCGTGCTGGTTGATGTCCTCGATGGCGCCGTCGGCTGGGGGTGGTTCGAGGGTGGTCGTGGTGGTTCGCGCGGGCGCGCCGAGCGGGACGACGGGCTGCTCGTCGGGGGTTTCCGGGGGCGGGCCCACGATGTTCGTCCCGGACGGGCTCGTGCGGGCGGGCGGCTGGGGGCGGCCGTGGGTGAGGCGGGAGAGCATGACGAGGAAGTACGCCGCCGTCAGGACCGCGCCCAGCCCGCCGATCACCATGTACGTGAGGAACAGCCCGCGCGGAAGCCCCGCGGCCGGCTGGAACGCCCCGTACAGGGCCAGCATCTCCCCCCAGAACCCGGCCAGGCCCGGCAGCCCGAGCGAGGCGATCGCCGCGAACGTGAGCAGAGCGCCCAGCCGCGGCAGCGTCGCCAGCAGGCCGCCGCCCAGAGTGGGCATGTCGGCGGTGTGGTGGCGTTCTTTGATCGCTCCGGCCAGGAAGAACAGCAGGCCGGTGATCAGGCCGTGGGCGACGTTGGCGAAGAGGGCGCCGTTGACGCCCACGGGAGTGAGCGTGGCGAAGCCGAGCAGGACGAACCCCATGTGCCCGACAGAGGAGTAGGCGATCATGCGTTTCAGGTCGCGCTGGGCGAGGCAGGCCAGGGCGCCGTACACGATGCCGACCACGGCCAGGGCGCCCAGCCAGGGCGCCACCGCGACCGCGCCCTCGGGCAGGACGGGGATGGCGATCCTGGCGAAGCCGTACGTGCCCATCTTCAGCAGCACGCCCGCGAGCAGCACCGAGCCGACGGTGGGAGCCTCGGTGTGGGCGTCGGGGAGCCAGGTGTGCAGTGGCCACATGGGGGTTTTCACCGCCAGGCCGATGCCGATCGCCACGAACGCCAGGATCTGGATGGACCCGGACATCCCCGCACCGTGGGACGTGCTCAGCGCCACGATGTCGAGGGTGCCGGTCTGGGCCCAGATCAGGAGCAGGCCGAGCAGCATGACGACCGAGCCGAGCAGCGTGTAGAGGATGAACTTGATCGAGGCCGCCCTGCGTCCTTCGCCGCCCCAGATGCCGATCAGGAAGTACATCGGGATGAGCACGATCTCGAAGAAGACGAAGAAGAGGAGGAGGTCCAGGGCGAGGAAGGTGCCGATCATGCCTACTTCGAGGACGAGCAGGGTGAAGACCAGTGCTCTTGGTCTGGCTCTTGTGATCGGCTCGGCTGCTGTGGCCGCCTCGGCTTCCGCGGGCGGCTTGGTGGTCAGGAGTTGGCCGGATCCCCGTGCGTTGCCCCAGCACAGGTAGACGAAGCACAGGAACGTCAGCAGGGCCGTGAGGGTGATCAGCGGCAGTGAGATGCCGTCGATGCCGAGGTGGAAGCGCAGGCCGAGGCCGGGGATCCAGGGCTGGTCGAGCTCGAACTGCACGTCGGCGGGCCGGCCGTAGTCGAACGTGGCGACCAGCAGCAGGCTCAGCGCCAGCGTGAGGCCGGAGAAGATCAGCCCGTACGTACGGAGCCTGGGGCGGAGCAGTCGCGGGGCGAGGAGGAGCAGGAGCGCGCCCAGCAGCGGCACGGCGAGGAGCGCCACGGGGATCCAGGCCATCATGCGGGCACCCCTTCCTCCGTGGTCCCGCGTCCCGTCCCAGTCGTCACGTGAACACCACCGCCCCCACCGCGATCAACAGGACGCCGGCCAGGACGCCGCTGACGTAGAGCTGGACGTTGCCGTTCTGCGCCAGGCGCAGCACGCCCGAGAGCCCGCGTGCCGATCTGCCGGAGCCGCGCAC
This sequence comes from Nonomuraea fuscirosea, assembly GCF_035917475.1. Taxonomy (NCBI): domain Bacteria; kingdom Bacillati; phylum Actinomycetota; class Actinomycetes; order Streptosporangiales; family Streptosporangiaceae; genus Nonomuraea; species Nonomuraea fuscirosea. The sequence continues at coordinate 9,749,609 of NZ_CP109074.1, forward strand.
CGCCCCGTCGACGACCGCGTCGTCCGTCCTGACGACGAGCCTGGCCAGGGCCAGCACCGGGCGGACGAACAGCGCGGCGTACAGGGCGTCCACGTAGAACGCCCGCTCGCACGGCGCCCGCAGCGGGCCCAGCAGGCGGGCCGGGTCGGCGAGGGGGTCGCTGCGCCAGAACGCGTACGTCGCCCCCGCGCCCAGCGCCGCGAGCACCACGCTGATGGCCGCCACGCCGAGGTCGAGATGCGGTTCGCCGGCGAAGCCCAGCAGCAGGGCGGGGACGGCGAGGACGACGAGCGGCACGAGCATCGTCCGGGGGGCCTCCCTGACGTCCACGACGTGAGCGGTGCCGGGCTCCGGCTCGGGCAGCGCCACGGCCTTCGCCACGCCGAAGAACGTGCGTAGCCAGGCTCTGGCGGCGTAGGCGCCGGTCACGGCCACGGTGGCGAGCGCGCACCCGTACAGGAGGAGGGCGGCCGCGTCGGTCAGGCCGCCTCCGCTCACCGGACCGCCGGTCAGCGCGTCGTCCATGGCCAGCAGCAGGCCGTCCTTGCTGAAGAAGCCGCTGGCCGGCGGGATGCCCACCAGGGCGGCGAAGCCGATCGTCATCGTCACGAACGTGACCGGCAGCTCGCGGCGCAGGCCGCCCATCTGGCTCATCAGGTTGGAGCCGACGTGGTGGATCACCGCGCCCGCGCACAGGAACAGCAGCGCCTTGAACGCGCCGTGGGTCAGCAGGTGGAAGATCGCCGCGGTGTCGGAGCCGGCGGCCAGGCCGCCCGCCATGTACGCGAGCTGGCTGACGGTGGAGTAGGCGAGAACGCGTTTCAGGTCGTCTTGGGCGAGCGCGGCCAGGGCGGCGCCGAGCATGCCGAGCGCGGAGACGACGGCCAGTACGTCGAGTGTCGGACGGGCGGCGAGGAACGCCGGGTAGAGCCTGGCCACGATGAAGATGCCGGCCGCGACCATGGTGGCGGCGTGGATCAGGGCGCTGATCGGCGTCGGGCCCGCCATCGCGTCGGGGAGCCAGGTGTGCAGCGGCACCTGCGCGCTCTTGCCCGCCACCCCCGCCAGCAGCAGCATCGTGGCCGTCACCAGCGTGGCCGCGGACATCTCCGGCACCTTCGCCAGTACGTCGGCGATGCGGAAGCTGCCCGCGCCGATGCCCAGGACGAAGATGCCGAACAGGAACCCGACGTCGCCCAGGCGGGTCACGAGGAACGCCTTCACCGCGGCGCGCGAATTGCCCCGGTCTTCCCACCAGTGGCCGATGAGGAGGTAGGAGCACAGGCCCATGATCTCCCAGCCCACGTAGAGGACCAGGAGGTCGCCCGCGTAGACGACCAGCAGCATGGCGCTGGTGAACAGGCTGATGAACGCGCTGTAGGAGGGGTAGCGGGGGTCGGATTTGAGGTAGCCGACCGAGTAGACCTGTACGGCCAGGGCCACCACGGTCACCAGGACGCCGAGGACTCCGGACAGGGCGTCGGCCTGGAGGGTCAGCGAGATCGGAACGGCCCCGGTGACGATCGTGCCGTACGTTTCGCCGGTGGGTGGGGTGGTGGAGCCGGTGAAGTAGGACAGGCCTGGGGTCCAGGCCAGCCAGGTCGCCAGGATGGTCGCGGCTGCGGTGGGGAGGATCGCGATCCAGGCGGCTCGGGTGTTGGCTCGTTCGCCTGCTGCCTCGTCCTTCTGGCCGAGCCCGGCGGCGGGCGTTCGGCCGCCGTGGTGGGGCCAGCGGGACAGCAGGAGGCCGGCGAAGGCTGCGACGAAGGGCAGGAGGATGGCCAGCAGCGGGAAGGTCGTCATCGTGGGCCACCGCCTCGCTTGACGGGCGCTTCGGGTTCGCCGGTTGCCTCGGGGGTGGTTCGGTGAGAGGGGTCGTCGGGGGACGCGGGTCCGCCGGTGGCCGGTGCGTCGTCCGCGTCGGTGGTCGGCTGGGGTTTTGGCTCGGGCTTCGCGGCCGGGGCCGGGACCGGGGTTCGGGGCGACGTCGGCGTTCGGGGCGAGGGAGAGGTCTGTGGTGAGGCCGACGTTTGAGGCGAGGTCAGCGTTTGTGGCTGGGGCGTGTGGCCGTCTGTGGGTGGGAGGACGGCGGCTGCCTGGGCTGGGGTGAGACGTTCGTCGGTGGGTTCGGCCAGGTCGCGGAGGTGGTCGATGTCGACGGTGCGGCGGTTGCGGTAGAGGGCCAGCACGATCGCCAGGCCCAGGCCCACCTCGGCCGCCGCGATGACGATGACGAAGAGGGTGAGCACCTGGCCGCTGTGGAGGCGGTCGCCCAGCCACACGTCGAACGCGACCAGGTTGAGGTTGACCGCGTTGAGCATCAGCTCCACCGACATCAGCACGAGGATCGTGTTGCGGCGGGCGAGCACGCCGTAGACGCCGATGGAGAACAGGAGCGCGGAGACGACCGCCGGGTAGACGATGTGCACTAATGACCCCCGGTCTGATCGGGTGGTGAGCCGTCCACTGTCCGGTCGGGTGATCCGGTGCTCCGGGTTTCGTCTGGTGAGCCGCCGGAGGTGTCAGGATTTGCGGCTAGATGGGCGGTGCCCGGCTCGGGCGAGCCTCCCGGGATGTCGGTGCGGGACAGGACGATGGCGCCGATCAGCGCGGCCAGCAACAGCACCGACAGTGCCTCGAACGGCAGCACCCAGGTGGCGAACACGCTGGCGCCCAGTTCCTTCGCGGCGCCGGGGCCCGGGGTGAGCGGGGCGTAGGCCGTACGGAAACCGTCGATCACCACCGTGACGAGGAGCGCGGCCGTCGCGAGCGCCACCACGGCGGAGACCACTCTGTTGTTGCTGTCGAGGTCGGCGGAGCGGCCGATGGGGGCGCGGGTGAGCATGATGCCGAACAGCATGAGCACGACCACCGCGCCCACGTAGATGAGCACCTGCACCCACGCCACGAACTCCGCGGTCAGGACGAGATAGCCGCCCGCCAGCGCGCCGAAGCAGAGCACCAGCCAGAGGGCGGCGTGGACGAGTTGTCTGGTCGTGACGACGAGCAGCGCCGATCCAACCGCTACCGCGCCCAGGAGCAAGAAGACGATCTCTTGCCCGGTGGGTGACAGGTAGGAGGGCACCGCCTCGGTCACGACTCCTCCTCGGACTCCCTTGTCTCGCCAGGACCGAGCCCACCCGGCGGGCGGATGGACCGTGGATCGGCCATCTTGCGCCGGCGAGGGCTCGCGGCAGAAGTCTGCTCCTCGGGATCGGGGCTTGGTTGCGCCTCGCCCGAGGCTGTGGACAACTTTTCTGGAGGCGGCCGCCCTGTGGATGAAGGCTCGGTCTCAGCCTGGCTCTCGGTTGGAGGCTCGGCCTCGCTCGGTCCTTCGGGTGGAGGCTCGGGGGTCGCCTGGGTCTGGCTGGATGACGTGTTCTCGCCGGTCTGGGGCCGGCTCTCGTCTTCGCCTGTCTGGGCTGACGGACGCGTGGCCTCTTCCGCGGGCGTGGTGGGGGCGTCGCCCTTGGGAGGGGTGGGCAGGGCGCCTGGAGGACGGATTCCTCGTACGTTCGCCATCGAGCGGCGGGGACGTCCGCTTGGAGCGGACGGCTCGTCCGAACGTGTCTGTGGGGTGGCCGGTTCGTCTGGGGTACGGGAGCGTCCGGCGGGTGAGACGTCCGTTGCCTCGGTGTCGGGTGCCGGAACGCCCGGTCTTGCGGTGTCGGCTCTCGGGGGGTCGGTCGCCTGGCCTTCTGTCGGCGTACGTGCTGAGTCGTCGCTGGACGAAGGCCTGGTTGGGCGGTCGGCGGCCGGGGTGCGGGGTGGGCGGTCTGCTGCCGCGGCGGTGCGGGCCGGGCGGCGGGGGGCGGCCGTCAGCTCCTTGGGAGGTTCGGCGCCGGGGTCATGGGCCGGGGGTGGAGGAACGGTCTGGGTCCAGGCGGCCAGTTTGTCCTTCTCATGGAGGAGGTTGCGGATGTCGCCTTCCGCGTACTCGAACTCCGGGGACCAGAAGAGCGCGTCGAAGGGGCAGACCTCGATGCAGATGCCGCAGTACATGCACAGCGAGAAGTCGATGGCGAAGCGGTCGAGCACGTTGCGCTGGCGGGCGCGGCCGCCCTCGGGGGCCGGGATCGTCTCCTTGTGGGAATCGATATAGATGCACCAGTCGGGACACTCTCGGGCGCAGAGCATGCAAGAGGTGCAGTTTTCCTCAACCAGGGCGATGACGCCTCGGCTGCGGGGCGGGAGGGCGGGCCTGACCTCGGGATATTGCTGGGTGACGGATTTGCGCAGCATGTGGCGAAGGGTGATGGACAACCCTTTCGCCAGTCCGACTCCCGGAATCCGCGCCATGGTTCAACATCATGACGTACTTGGCCGCGCAGGTGAATGAGTGAGGCCGTTGTCCCCAGTTTTTCCACAGCTGTCCACAGGTTGACGGGTGGTTATCCACAACCTGTGCGCATGCCCGATATGAACCACGGCATGGCGATAGTCTCTCCGCCATGCAACACAGCCATCCGATCCGCCCCAGTGGCATGAGGTGGACGGCCGCCGTTGCTTGGGCCTGCCTGCCCCTGTTCACGTGCGGTCTGGCGACTCCGTTCACCATCGGGATCGCCGCGTTCTGGCTGCGCAACTTCTGGCACGCCGCCGCCGCGTCCGTCTACCTGGTCGGCATCGGCACCTTCGCGATCGCGACCTTGGCGTACACCGAATACGAGGAGTGGCCGCCGGGGGTGTCCGTGCTGGCGACGATGGGGCTGCTGGTCAGCTGGATCGGTGGGCTCATCCACTCGGCGATCCTGGTGCCGTTCATGGCTCGCGCGCGGTTGGAGGGCCCGGCGTACGGGCGGCCGCAAGGGCCCGCGCGCACAGGGTTGGACGGTACGGCGCACGGGCGGCGGCACGGAGGGATGGCGCAGGCCCGGCATGGCGGGACGTCGCGTCCGCCGGTCGACCTGCGGCAACGGACGACCGCGCCCACGCATCACCGGTCGAGCAGCGAGCCGCAGTGGGTGGGGCACTATCGCGTGCTGCAACCGCTCGGGCGGGGCGGGCAGGGCGCGGTCTACCTCGCCGTGGCGCCCAACGGGACGCGGGTCGCCGTGAAGGTGCTCCATGATCTGGTGGACGAGACGGCCAGAACGCGCTTCGCGCGGGAGGTCGAGGCGGCGCGGCGGGTCGCGACGTTTTCCACAGCTCGGGTGCTCGACGTGAGCATCACCGGGCAGCAGGCGTACATCGTCAGCGAGTACGTGGAGGGGCCGTCGCTGGAGCAGCTCGTCAAGAAGCGCGGTCCGCGCGACGAGGACAGCCTGACGCGGCTGGCGTTATCCACAGCCGGGGCGCTGGCGGCCATCCACAAGGCTGGAGTGGTTCATCGTGACTTCAAGCCGAGCAACGTGCTGATCGGGAACGATGGGCCGCGGGTGATCGACTTCGGCATCGCTCGTGCGCTTGATCAGGTGACGATGACGTCGGGCAAAATGGTCGGGACGCCGCCGTACATGTCGCCTGAGCAGCTGTCCGGCGAGACCGTGGGGCCGGCTTCGGATGTGTTCAGCTGGGCTGTGACGATCATGTTCGCGGCGACGGGACGGCCGGCGTTCGGGGAGGACACGGTGCCGGCGGTGTTCAACCGGGTGCTCACCTTCCATCCGGACCTGTCGCCGTTGCCGCCTGGGTTGCGGGGGATTGTGGGGGCCTGCCTCAACAAGCGGCCTGACGAACGTCCGTCGGCTTCGGACGTGATGTTGGCGATCGTGCGCTGAGCTGGGCTTCTGGGCGTTCGAGGGTTTCGGGCGTTTGAGGGTTCGGGCATCTGCGGGTTTGAGGGTGCGGGGTCGGTTGGTGGCCGCTGGGTTCGGTTGTTGGTGGTCGCGGGGTTCAGTGGTCGGTGATTGGTGGTCACTGGGTTCGGTGGTGGTCGGTGGTGGGTGGCTGGTGTTGTCGGCGGGGCAGCTTCCGCGGCGGTGAGTGGGGGGTCCGATCCTGGGCTGAGTGGGTGGGCGTGTGCTGGTCTCACGGGTGGAAGTCGACGTAGATAGGAAGTCGGCTCTCGTTCAGCCGGCGCGGGGGCTTCAGGTGTGCTGGAAGGGTATGCAGGGTGGACTGTTCCCATCCGGCTCGCTCGGGTTCGGGTATGCAGGAGGGCGCCCTTCCCGTTCGGATCGCTCGATCGGATTGTGCAGGAGGGGGTTCCCCTCGGCATTGTCTGGGTCCGGGTGTGTAGGAGGAGCTGTTCCCGTCCGCCCCGTCTGAGGCGAGGTATGCAAGGAGCGCTGTTTCCCCCTGCTCCCCTGGATTCGCGTATGCAGAAGGCGCCGTTCCCGTCCCGCTCGGACCGATCGAGGGGTGTAGGAGCTCGGGTCCCCTGCCGCTCGGCACGATCCGGGATGTGCAGGAGGGACCGCTCCCACTCCGGCTCCCCGGGTTCGGGTATGCAGAAGGCGCCGTTGCAGTTCGGCTCGCTCGATCGGGATGTGCATGAAGGTGACTTCCCTCCGGCCCTGTCCGAATCGAAGTGTGTGTATGTAGAGGCGCTTCCGTCCGGTCCGGTGTTGCGGTTGGGGTGTGTGGTCGGAGATGGCTGTTCCGGGGTGGCTTGTCTGGGGGATGGCCCGGTTGACCTAGCCGTAGCGCTCGGTGGTCTCGGTGGTGTGCAGGTCGGCGCTGCCTCCAGCGCGGTTGTGTGGCCCGGCTCGCGAGATGCTGCGTGGCCCCGCCGCGCTCGTCAGGTCGGCGCCAGGCGTGAGGTACCGGCCGGATGCCTGTGGCGGCGTGATGGCGTCTGCTCGTAGGCCGTCAACCGCGCGGGAGGAGACCGCTGGACGCCTATGTCGTCGGCCTGGCCTGGTCATCCTGGAACTCGGGCGCGTGGTCGGCCGCACTTTCTTCGTTGTCGTCCCGTGGACGGAGTCGGTGCCGACGCCCGTACGCACGGGTGGGGTCAGGGGGTGGCTTCTCGGGTTCGCTTGGTCAAGGTTGTGTATTCGTCGCGGTCTATCTGGTGGATGGCCAGGGCGAGGTCGTGGCGTCTGGCGAAGTGTTCCGCGTGGTGGGGGGACCACGGGCCTGGGAGGTGGTGGAGGGGGCGGTCGTAGCGGTCGCGGATGAGGAGGCCGGTCAGGTTCTCGTGGCGGTAGAGGAGGAGGCTGAACGCTTGGCCATGGAGCTCTCCGAGGCGGAACTCGGCAATGACGGCGTTGCCGGTGCGGACCTGGAGCTTGTTGGCGGCGCCGAGGACGAGGTGGAGGCCGGTGTACGGGCCCAGGGCGCGGCCGCGCTTGACCTGGTAACGATGGAACTTCGCGCGGAGGGGGCGCAGGACCAGCAGGACGGGGCTGAAGGCCACCAGGAGCCACTTGCCCTCCACGAGGTCCAGGATGATCCGGCCGAAGGTGGACAGACCGCGCCAGGCCAGCCACAGCCCCGACATGGCGAGATAGATCATCAGTGCCGCGCCCGCGATTCCGGCGCAGATGGCCACCGGCTTGCGCCAGCGCGGCGGCGGGGCTGGGCTGGGGAGACCGTGCATGCGACGCCAGCCGGGAGCTCGGGCTGCGAGGGCGATGCGGGTCTCGCGGGAGGTGTGGTTGCGGATGTCTTGAAGGGGGATCTCCGCCCTGCGGGCGAACTCCTCCAACTGCTCGATGTGCCACTCGCCCGGTAGGTCGAGAAGTATCAGGTCATCGGCGTCCAGAGCGGCCAGGCCCGCGAAGGACGGGGGTTCTTCGTCGGAGATCGTCTGTCGCGTGTGGCGGTAGAGGTAGAGCCGGGCCGGGGTGAGGGTGGTCGAGTCGCCGGTGGTCGGGTCTGTGACCGTCAGGGTGTGGGGATGGTTCGACGTGAGGATGGTCTGGGGGCATGGGGCGTCCTCGGTTGCGCCCGCGCTTGGGAGAAGCTTGTCGGTCACGCGTCGTACCTCCAGTGGGCCCCTACTGAGTACGACGGATGGGGGTGCGGCAAGGTTTCTTCGCGGTGGCGCGGCACGTCAGGTGAGTGGGGGTGAATGGCCCGACGTGGCCATCCGCCGTACATGTGTGCAGGGGCGGATGGTTGAACGTGGTCGTCGGCCTGCATGTTCGTCGAGGTACAACGGCCGGACATGGTCAGCCCTGCGTGTACGTAGGTCAACGGCCGGATGTGGCCATCCGCCGTGCATGTGTGTAGAGGTGAGTGGGCAGGAGTGGTCATCCGCCATGCATATGCGTGGGGGTGAACGGTCGGGCGTGGTCGGGCGCCATGCATGTAAGCAGAGCGGCGTGACCTGGGTGGGTTAGCTGAGGACCTTGACGATGCCGGTGAGGGCGAGTTGGACGAGGGCCAGGGGGACGAGGACGGCCCAGGCCAGCTTCTGGAGCTGGTCCTCGCGCAGTCGCGGGTAGGTGACGCGGAGCCAGATCACGACGAAGGCCAGCAGGAAGACCTTCAGCAGCGTCCACAGCCACCCGGGCAGCAAAGGACCCTGCCAGCCGCCCAGGAACAGGACGGTGGTCAGGAAGGACAGGACGACGATGCCGGCGTACTCGGAGAGCATGAAGAGCGCGAAGCGCATGCCTGTGTACTCGGTCATCGGGCCCATGATGATCTCGGACTCGGCGATCGGCATGTCGAACGGGGGGCGGCGGAGTTCGGCCAGGCCGGCCAGGAAGAAGACGATGCCGCCGATGGCCTGCCAGGGCAGCCACCACCACTGCCACGCTTCGACGATCGACGGGAGCGACAGGGTGCCGGCCGCCATGGCCACCGACGAGGCCGCGAGGACGAGGGGCAGTTCGTACGACATGAGCTGGGCCGCCGAGCGCATGCCGCCGAGGACGGAGTATTTGTTCGCCGACGCCCAGCCCGCCATGATCGAGCCGAGGACGCCGATGCCCATGACGGCGAGGACGAAGAAGAGGCCGAGGTCGAGGTCGACGGCCACGCGGTCGCGGTCGATGGGGATGACGATCAGGACGACGAGGTACGGGACGAGCGCCACGCCTGGGGCGATCATGAAGATGCGGCGGTCGGCCGCGGCCGGGATGATGTCCTCCTTCTGCGCGAACTTCACCCCGTCGGCGATGAGCTGCGCCCAGCCGTGGAACCCGCCCGCGTACATGGGGCCGAGGCGGGACTGCATGTGGGCCATGACCTTGTGCTCCGTCTGCCCGATGATGAGGGGCAGCACCAGGAACACGATCAGGATGACGACGAAGCTCAGCACCACTTCAAGCATCGGGCGGCCCCCAGTCGGCAGGTACTCCTGGCGGAAGCGTCTTGCGGCGGCTCGGGGAGCCGTGTCCTGATTCGCCCGGTTCCTTCGCGCCCGGCCAGGGCTTGGCGACGCGGGCGGCGAGAATGAAATCCTTGCGCAGCGGGTGGCCTTCGAAGCCGTCGGGCAGGAGGAGGGGCACGAGGTTGGGGTGGTCGTCGAAGATCACGCCGAACATCTCGTACGTCTCGCGCTCGTGCCAGTTCGCACCCCGGTAGACGCCCACGGCGGTCGGCAGGTGGGGGTGGTCCTTGGGTACGCGGGTGCGCAGAAGCAGCCGGCTGCCCGTCTCCGGGTTGTAGACGTGGGCCACGACGAGGAAGGCGTCCGGTGGGTCGTCCACGCCGGTCAGCCAGTCGAAGAAGGCGTGGCCGAGGTCGTCGCGGGCGTAGGTGAGCAGGGCGATCCAGTCGGCGGGGGCCACGTCGGCGGTGGTGTCGCCGTACGACTCCGAGATTTGGACGCGGTCGCCGAAGTGGGCCGAGATCCGGGCGGTCACTGCGCCGCCTTGGGCTGTTTCGGCCTCAGCTGTTTCGGTGTCGGTCTGGTCGGGGTCGGAGTTGTCCTGCGCGGTCGGGGTGTCGCTGGGAACGTCCTGGCCGGTCGGGGTCGTGGTTGAGTCGCCCTGCCCGTGCGGGGTCGCGTCGGGGTCGTTCTGTCCGTTCGGGGGCGTGGCCGTCATGACTGGTCCGCTTCCGGGGAGTCGCCGTGAGGGCGGGACCAGACGTAGCGGTCGCTGAGCTTCTCGCCGGCGATCTTCTCCTGGAGCTTCATGATGCCGTACAGGAGCGCTTCGGGCCGGGGTGGGCAGCCGGGGACGTACACGTCGACGGGGATGATCTGGTCCACGCCGTTGGTGACGCAGTAGGAGTCCCAGTACGGGCCGCCGGTGTTGGAGCAGGCGCCGAACGAGATCACGTACTTCGGGTCGGGCATCTGCTCGTAGAGGCGCTTGACGGCCGGGGCCATCTTGTCGGTGACCGTGCCTGAGACGATCATGAGGTCGGCCTGTCTGGGGCCGTTCGCGAACGGGATCACGCCGAAGCGGATGAAGTCGTGGCGGCTGGTGGAGGTCGCGATGAACTCGATGGCGCAGCAGGCCAGCCCGAAGTTGAACACCCAGAGCGAATAACGGCGGCCCCAATTGAGCACGAAACGCATCGGTTTGGGCGCCAACCGGGAGATCGGGCCCACGGTGGGCATCGGGAGATCCGTTGCTGCCATGTCGCCCATTCTTGCGCGGATCACTGGTCAGGCAAAGGAATGGCGCCAAAGGGGGTGTTCCATAGGGGTTCGTCGGCGGCTCAGCTCGCGCGATCACGTGGTGGGTTGGCTGCTTCCGGAGGTGGGGACGCGCCGCTCGGAGGCGGGCTGGTGGGGGCGCGCGCCGATCAGGGGTGGAGGTGCGGGTGGAACTTCGCGATCTCCAGGGGCGTTGGACGGGTGTGGGTAGTGGTTCCAGTAAGAAGCGTTTACGTAAGGGAGACCGGCCCCGCCGTCAGGGTGCGTTCTCGACGAAGGTTCCGCACCGGCGCATGACGCCCCAGGAGCGTTATGACCGCTATTGGGGACGGAAGGCCGCGGCTCGGGCTTCGAAGCCGTCGGACGTCTGGATCTCCTGGGGCCTGCCCACGGCGGGTCTGGTGATCACCTGCGAACTGCTCTACCTCTTCCTCGTCGCCGAGCGGACAGGCGGGACGAGCGTCCTCGGGGTGCTGGCGACCGGGGCGTGTGCCGCTGTCGCCGCGTGCTTTCAGGTATTGCATGAAGCCGTCCGCGGGGTCGACCACGTGGGTGGCAATCGGTTCGTGGTCATCAGTGTCGTCTCGGCGGGCGTGACAGCGCTCGCCGTGCTCGCCCAACTCGTCTTCGTGCATTGAGCGGCTTGGGGACCGAGCGGCTTGCACGCTGAAGGCCCCAGTCGCGCTGAGGGTGCTCAGGTCCAGGTGAGGACGCGTTTGCGCCAGGCGTAGACGATGCCGAGCGCGATGAACCCCAGGAACACGAACATCTCCACCAGCGTCGTCAGCCCGTAGCCGGGCGTGTCGAAGACGGTGGCCCAGGGGAACAGGAAGACGGCGTCCACGGCGAAGACGACGTACAGGTACGTGAAGACGTAGTAGCGCACCTGTGACTGCGCCCACCCCTCCCCGACGGGGTCGACCCCGCACTCGTACGTGGTGAGCTTCTCCGGGGTCGGGCGGTTCGGGCGGAGCAGGCGGTTGGCGAACAGGGCGCCGGCCACGATGGCGACGCCGATGGCGAGTAGTGCGGCGACCAGCGCGTACGAGCCGAAGTAGCCGTCCATGAACGCGATGGTAACCCGAGGAGGGGTACCCGCACCGGTCAAAGCCTCTGGACCTATCCCCCAAAATCGGAGTAAAAGGTAAGATCGGCACCATAACCTGACATGCATGCATAAATCGCGGTTCTGTGTGGGGATCGCTCTGCTGGCCCTCTCAGCCTCCGGTTGCGGCATGGCCGCCGCCGGCGACGGGAAGGACGTCATGGTCCCGGCAGAGCCGACGATGATCGACTTCGTCGACCCCGCCGGCGTCGTCGGTCTGTCCACCAGGACGCTGACCGAAGGCGACTCCGCGGACAGCAGATATGTGCACATCAACTACCCAGAACTGCCCGGCGCCCCCGCGCTCACCAAGGCCCTGCGCGCCCAGGCAGAGCGGCAGATGAAGGACTTCCACGACCGCACCCGAGGCGATGAGCACCTGACGCCCCGCCCCGAGCTGAACGTGGACTGGCAGCTCGCCGCCGCCTCGCCCCAGGCCGTCGCGGTCCGGCTGCGCACCGGCGAATATCTCGGCGCGCGATGGGGCAACTCCACCCGCACCTACTGGTACGACCCGGGCGCCGGCAAGGCGGTCGACTCGACCGGGCTGCTGGCGGGCAAAGCGGCGCTCAGGACGCTGGCTGCGCTGGTCAAGGAGCAGTTCAAGGAGCGCAAGCCGCGGATCGAGCAGGACGACCTGCGGCCCGGCGGTGACACGTTCGACTCGATGGCCTTCAACCGGAACGGTGACCTCGTCGTCGAGTTCGACGACTGCCAACTCGGCCCCTGCTCGCTCGGCCGGCTGGCCGTGGCGGTGCCGGCCTGGCAGGCGGAGCCGCTGCTGTCGGATCTGGGCCGGCGGGCGCAGGAGAGCGTGCGCGCCGGCAGCGCGACGCACGCCGGCCCGCCCCGCTTCGCGCCCACGACCAGCCCCGGCACGGTCAGCAGCAGGGCCGGCGGCGTGGACTGCGGGCGGGTCAAGTGCGTGGCGCTGACGTTCGACGACGGGCCGGGACCGTACACGGGGAAGCTGCTCGACGCGCTCAAGGGGGCGCGGGCGCGGGCGACGTTCTTCACGGTCGGGAGCAACGCGATGGCGCAGCCGGCGCTGGTGCGCCGGATGAGCGCGGAGGGTCATCTGGTCGGCAACCACAGCTGGGCGCACAGGGACCTGTCGAAGCAGGCCAGCAGCAAGATCGCCGACTCGCTCGGGAAGACCAACAGCGTGGTGGCGGACGTCATCGGGCAGACGCCCACGCTGGTGCGCCCGCCGTACGGGGCGGTGAGCCCGCGGGTACGTGACGTCGCCCGCGACATGGGGCTGGCTCTGGTCAACTGGGACGTCGACACCAAGGACCAGATCGGGGGACGAGCCGGCGAATCCGGCGACATAGCGGACCTGACCGTGCGTGCGGCGCATCCAGGTGCGATCATTCTTATGCACGACATCCATCGGGAAACCGTCGTGGCGGTTCCGGACATCCTCAAAAGGTTGCGCGGGAAGGGTTACAGGTTCGTCACCGTTCCTGAGTTGTACGGCTCTGCGGGGATGCAGGCCGGACGCCTGTACGGGTCAGGAAACGAGCTGCCGGGTAAGCAGCCCCTGACGTAACGCACGTAGTAGGGGGACGTATAGTTGGCGCTCGTGACCCGAACCGTCCTGTTCGCCCGCCTGCATGTAGACCTCTGCAGGCTCGCGTCCGGGCTGTGTCGTCGCTCTCCCACCTCACCCTGACTGATGTCAACCGCGTTTACCCGCTCAACGCGGCTGGCAAACGCGTGACCTTCCGAGGATCTAGCATGGATACAGAGAACGCGCCCAGGCAACCGCGCATCGGCGCGTCGAGGAGGACTGAGCTGTGACAAAGCAGGTCCAGCAACTCGATCGCGTGATCATCAGGTTCGCTGGAGACTCCGGCGACGGCATGCAGCTCACCGGTGACCGCTTCACCGCGGGGACGGCGGAGTTCGGCAACGACCTGTCGACGCTGCCCAACTTCCCCGCCGAGATCCGCGCGCCCGCAGGCACCCTGCCCGGCGTGTCGAGCTTCCAGCTCCACTTCGCCGACCACGACATTCTCACGCCCGGCGACGCGCCGAACGTGCTCGTGGCGATGAACCCCGCCGCGCTCAAGGCCAACCTGGGCGACCTGCCCAGGGGCGCCGACATCATCGCCAACACCGACGAGTTCACCAAGCGCAACCTGCAGAAGGTCGGCTACGCCGCCAACCCGCTGGAGGACGAGTCGCTGAGCGAGTGGCGGGTGCACGCGGTGCCGCTGACCTCGCTGACCGTCAAGGCGCTCGAGGACTTCGACCTGTCCAAGAAGGACGCCGAGCGGTCGAAGAACATGTTCGCCCTCGGCCTGCTGTCCTGGCTCTACCACCGGCCGACCGAGCAGACCGTCAAGTTCCTCGAGCAGAAGTTCGCCAAGAAGCCCGATCTGGCCAAGGCCAACATCGCGGCCTTCCAGGCCGGCTGGAACTACGGCGAGACGACCGAGTCGTTCTCGGTCTCCTACGAGGTCAAGCCCGCGCGGCTGGCGCCGGGCGTCTATCGCAACATCTCCGGCAACCAGGCGCTGGCGTACGGACTGATCGCGGCGAGCGTGCAGTCGAAGCTGCCGCTGTTCCTGGGGTCCTACCCGATCACCCCGGCCAGCGACATCCTGCACGAGCTGAGCAAGCACAAGCGGTTCGGCATCCGCACCTTCCAGGCGGAGGACGAGATCGCGGGCGTCGGCGCGGCGCTGGGCGCGGCGTTCGGCGGAGCGCTGGGCGTGACCACGACGAGCGGCCCCGGCGTGGCGCTGAAGGCGGAGACCGTCGGCCTGGCGGTCACCACCGAGCTGCCGTTGATCGTCGTGGACGTGCAGCGGGCCGGTCCCAGCACCGGCATGCCGACCAAGACCGAGCAGACCGACCTGCTGATGGCGTTGTTCGGGCGCAACGGCGAGTCGCCGGTGCCGGTCGTGGCGCCGATGTCGCCGAGCGACTGCTTCGACGCGGCCGTCGAGGCGGCCAGGATCGCCGTCAAATATCGCACTCCGGTCATGTTGCTCTCGGACGGCTACCTGGCCAACGGCTCGGAGCCGTGGCGCCTGCCGGAGATTTCCGACTTGCCGGACATCTCGCAGGAGTTCACCACCGAGCCCAACGGCGCCGACGGCGAGTTCCTGCCGTTCAAGCGCGACACCGAGACCCTCGCCCGCCCGTGGGCCATCCCCGGCACCCCCGGGCTCGAACACCGCATCGGCGGCATCGAGAAGGCCGACGGCACCGGCAACATCTCCTACGACCCGAACAACCACGACCTGATGGTCCGCACCAGGGCCGCCAAGATCGCCGGCATCGACGTGCCCGACCTGGAGGTCGACGACCCCGACGGTGACGCGAGGGTGCTGGTCATCGGCTGGGGTTCGACGTACGGGCCGATCGCCGCGGCCGTGCGGCGCATCAGGAGGAGCGGTGGCAAGGTCGCGCAGACCCACCTGCGTCACCTCAACCCGCTGCCCGCCAACACCGGCGACGTGCTCAAGCGCTATGACAAGGTGCTGCTGCCCGAGATCAACCTCGGTCAGCTGGCGCTGCTGCTGCGGGCGCGCTTCCTCGTCGACGTGATCAGCTACAACCGTGTGCGCGGGCTCCCGTTCAAGGCCGAGGAGCTGGCCGGAGTCATCCAGGACGTGATCGACAGTGACTGAGCTGGTTAATGGGAAGGGCCTGTCGCTCATCCCGAAGACCGACGTGAAGCAGGGCATGAAGGACTTCAAGTCCGACCAGGAGGTGCGCTGGTGCCCGGGCTGCGGTGACTACGCGATCCTGGCCGCGGTGCAGAGCTTCCTGCCCGATTTGGGGCTCAAGCGGGAGAACATCGTGTTCGTCTCGGGCATCGGCTGCTCCTCGCGCTTCCCGTACTACCTCGACACCTACGGTTTCCACTCCATCCACGGCCGGGCGCCGGCCATCGCGACCGGGCTCGCGGCCAGCAGGCCCGACCTGAGCGTGTGGGTGATCACCGGTGACGGCGACGCGCTGTCCATCGGCGGCAACCACCTGATCCACGCGCTGCGGCGCAACGTCAACCTGAACATCCTGCTGTTCAACAACAGGATCTACGGCCTGACGAAGGGCCAGTACTCCCCCACCTCCGAGGTCGGCAAGATCACCAAGTCGACCCCGATGGGCTCGCTGGACAAGCCGTTCAACCCGATCTCGCTGGCCATCGGCGCCGAGGCGTCGTTCGTGGCCAGGACCATCGACTCCGACCGCAAGCACCTGCAGTCGGTGCTGCGCGAGGCGACCGAGCACCGCGGCACGTCGCTGGTCGAGATCTACCAGAACTGCAACATCTTCAACGACAACGCCTTCGAGCAGCTCAAGGACCCCGAGGTCCGCGACGACATCACGCTGCGGCTGGAACACGGGCAACCGATCACCAGCGCCTCGAAGGCCGTCGTCCGCGGTGCGAACGGCGGCATCGAGGTCGTGGCCCGCGACGGCGTGAGCGAGGACGAGATCCTCGTGCACGACGCGCACAACCCCGACCCGTCGGTGGCCTTCGCGCTCAGCAGGCTCGACGAGCCGGCCTTCGAGCACGTGCCGATCGGCATCTTCCGTCAGGTCGACCGGCCGGCGTACGACGTGCTCATGGCCGAGCAGCTGGAAGAGGCCGTGGCCCAGAAGGGGCCCGGCGACCTGGGAGAGCTGCTGCTGGGTGGCGACACCTGGCGCATCGGCTGATTTTTCGCGACGATGCCGGGGTGGCGAGGACGTGGTCGTACGTTGTAGCCGCGGTCGCCGCCCTGGCACTGGTCGTGGCCGTCGCGGGTGAACCGACCGAGCCGGCCGGGCAGGCCGAGAGCCCAGCCGGACAGACGGCCGAACCAGCCGAAAAGGCCACAGACCAGGCGAATAAGGCTGCAGATCAAGCGGTCAGCCCCCCGGCGACGGTCCCGGCCGGCTTCCCCGACGCCGCCTCGACCGGCGTCCCCCCGGGCACGACGCTCACCGACGTCGCCGGTGACCAGGTCTTCGCCAGGGACGGCGAGGTCGTCGAGGGCAAGGTCTTCTACGGCTTCGTCACCGTGACCGCGCGCGGCGTCACGTTCAGGAAGTGCGTCTTCCGCGGCGGCCCCACCGAGGAGACACGCCCGCTGGTCGACAGCGAGCACGCCCGCGACACCGTGATCGAGGACTCCGAGTTCTACCCCACGCACCCCTCGCCGTCGATCGACGGCATCTGGGCGGCGCACACCAAGATCTACCGCAGCGAGTTCCGCGGCACGGTGGACGGGATCAAGGCTCATACCGAAACCCTGGTCCAGGACTCCTACATCCATGACCTGAGCTGGTTCGCCAGCGATCCCGACCAGGGCGGCGAGTCCACGCACAACGACGGCGTCCAGGCGTTCGCCGAGCAGCGCGGCGTCACGCTGCGGCACAACACGATCGACGTCTCCACCACCGAGGACCCGAACGCGGCCGTCCAGTCCTCGGCGGACGACCTGCGGGTGGAGGACAACTACCTCGACGGCGGCGCCTGCGTGGTCAACATCGACCACACGCCGCTGGGCCGGCCGCTGACCGGGCAGCGGGTCACCGGCAACCGGTTCGGCCGCGGCTCCGCGTACGACTGCCCCATCCTGCTGAGCACGCGTTCGACGCTCCGGGCGGGGTCGGGAAACGTCTGGCACGATTCGGGCGATCCCATACCGTCACCCGAACAACACGACTGAAAGAACCGCGGAGGCCGCATGTCCGTCTGGAACGGGACGCGGGCCCTGGTAACGGGCGCGACCGGGTTCATCGGCTCCCACCTCGTCCGGCGGCTGACCGAGCTGGGCGCGGAGACGCACGCGGTGAGCCGCCGCCCGCAGGGGCGCGAGAGCTGGCACGCGGTGGACCTCACCGACGCCGCCGCCACCGCGGAGCTGGTCGCGCGGGTCGCGCCCGAGGTGGTCTTCCACCTGGCCGGCGAGGTCACCGGCGTACGCGAGCCGGCCACCGTGGGCCCCACGCTGGCGGGCAACCTGGGCGCCACGGTGAACCTGCTGACCGCGCTCACCGGCACTTCGGTGCGCAGCGTGGTGCTGGCCGGGTCCGTGGAGGAGCCGCGTGACGGTCAGGCTCCCGGCTCCCCGTACGCGGCGGCCAAGGCGGCGGCGACCGGGTACGCGCGCCTGTACCACGCGCTGTGGCAGGTGCCGGTCTCGGTGCTGCGGGTGGCCATGGTCTACGGCCCGGGCGAGCCGAACCTGGCCAGGCTGGTGCCGTACGTGACGTTGTCGCTGCTGCGCGGGCAGGCGCCCGAGCTGACGTCCGGGACCAGGCTGATCACCTGGGTGTACGTGGACGACGTGGTGGAGGCGTTCGTCCGCGCGGGCGCCAGCGGTGACGCGGCCGGGCACGTGCTCGACATCGGCGCCCCGGAGCCGGTCTCCATCCGCGACACCGCGGAGCTGCTGGCGAAGATCGTCGGCGGCCCCGCCAGGCCCGTGTACGGCGCGGTGGCCGCCCGCCCGCTGGACCGCGCGCAGCGCTCCGACATCGAGCCGGCCGCCCGCGTCCTGGGCTGGCGGCCGGTCGTCTCCCTGGAGGAGGGCCTCAGCCGGACGGTCGATTGGCACGCAAGTCGCCTGTAACGGTCCATCCCGGGCGGCGATAACACTCTCGGCGGCACTCTGATCAGGGGGCGGGATGCGTGCGGTGACGAATCTGACCGTGCACGGCATCGGCGGCACCACCCGGGAGCTCGACCGGGGCGAGGACCAGACGTGGGTGTCGGTCGAGCAGTTCGAGCGGGTGGTCGACGCGGTGGCGGGGCGGCCCGACGTACGGCTCACGTTCGACGACGGCAACGCCTCCGACGTGGAGATCGCGCTCCCCCGGCTGCTGGAGCGCGGGCTGGAGGCGGAGTTCTTCGTGCTGGCCGGGCTGCTCGGCGAGCCGGGCCGGCTCGACGCCGGCGGCGTGCGCGAGCTGGTCGGCAAGGGGATGCGGGTGGGCTCGCACGGCTGGGCGCACCGCGACTGGCGCACACTGGACGCGGCCCAGGCGGGCGAGGAGCTGACCCGGGCCCATGAGGTGCTCGGCGAGCTGACCGGCGCGCCCGTGTCCAGGGTGGCGATCCCGTTCGGCTCCTACGACAGACGGGTGCTGCGCCGCTTACGCCGCGCGGGGGTGACCCGCGCGTACACCAGCGACGGCGGCCGGGCCAGGGCGGGCTCGTGGCTGCAGCCGCGCACCAGCCTGCGGCGCGACCTGGACGCCGCGTGGATCGACGGAGTGCTCGCCGGGCCCTCGCCGGCCCGCCGGGCGGGCAAGCTCGGCATGCGGCTGTACAAGCGGGTGCGCTGATGCGCAGGGTCGCGGTGGTCATCGTCACCTACAACAGCGCGGACGTGCTCCAGGGCTGCCTCGACTCGCTGCCGGCCGGCGCGGCCGGGGCGGAGCTGGCCGCGGTCGTGGTGGCGGACAACGCCTCGAAGGACGACTCCACGGCGCTGGCGGCCGCGCGGGCGGACCTACCGGTCACGGTGGTGCAGGTGGGCAGGAACGCCGGATACGCGGCGGCCATCAACGCCGGGATCGCCGCGCTCGACCTCGACCGGCTGGACGGCGTCTACGTGCTCAACCCCGACTGCCGGCTGCGCCCGGGGGCGGTCGCGCCCCTGCTGGACTGCCTGGAGCAGCCGGGCCGGGGCATCGTGGTGCCGTACATGGTCAATCCGGACGGCACGCTGCAACCCTCGCTGCGCCGGATGCCCACGGTGGGCCGGGCCGTGGCCGAGGCGGTGGTCGGCGGGGCGCTGGCCGGGCGCATGGGCACGGCGGGCGAGCTGGTGACCGACCCGCGCGACTACGCCAGGCCGGGCGCCTTCGCCTGGGCGACGGGGGCGGCGCTGATGCTCGCGCCGCGGATGATCCGCGAGGTGGGGGCGTGGGACGAGTCGTTCCTGCTCTACAGCGAGGAGACGGACTACTGCCTGCGCGCCGCTGACCTGGGCTGGGCCACCTGGTACGAGCCCGCCTCGGTGATCGAGCACATCGGCGGCGCGTCGGGGATCGATCCGGTGCTGGCGTCGCTGCTGGTCGTCAACAAGGTCCGGCTGTTCCGGCGGCGGCACGGGCCCGTGCGCGGGACGGCGTACTACGTGGCCGTGCTGGCGGGTGAGGCCGTGCGGGCGCTGGCGGGGCGGCGTACGTCCAGGGCCAGCGTGGTGGCGCTGTTGCGCCCCTCCCGGCGCATGACGGCCCTGCCCCAATGACGGGCCTGCGGGTCAGGACGTTCGGCGAGCTCTCCGCGGCCGAGCTGGACGCCTGGGAGACGGTACGGGCCGCGAACCCGGCGCTGGACAGCCCGTACTTCCATCCCGGCTTCTCCGCGGCCGTGCACGCCTCGGGGCGCACCGTCCACGTGGCCGTCGGGGACGACGTGTTCGTGCCGCACCACCGCGACGGCCGGCTGCTGCGCCCGGCCGGCTGGCCCGGGGCGGACTTCCAGGGGCCGATCCTGGCCGCCGGCGCCGGGTTCCGGCCGCTCGACCTGCTCGGGAACGGCGCGAGCGGCTACGCGTTCGACCATCTGGTGCCGGACGCCCCCGGCTTTGACCGATGGGTGCTCTCGCGCAGGCCGTCGCCCTACCTGGACGTCACCGGCGGGCTGACGGGCTATCTGGGCCGGGCCTCCAAGAGCGGCAAGGACAACATGGGGCAGGCGCGGCGCAGGGCCGCAAGGGCTGAGCGGGACCTCGGCGCGGTCAGGTTCGAGGCGGACTCGGTGGACGCCGGGGCGCTGGCGCGGGTGATCGAGCTCAAGCGGGCCCAGTACGCCGCCACCGGCGCCCAGGACTACTTCGCCGAGCCCGACCGGATCAAGCTGCTCGAAGGGCTGCTCAGCACCCGCGACCCGGGCTTCGGCGGCGTGCTGTCCACCCTGCGCGCCGGACCGCACCTGCTCGCGGCCCACTTCGGGCTCAGGGCGGGCGGGGTGCTGCACTGGTGGTTCCCCGTCTACGACCCGGCGTACGCCAAGCTGTCCCCCGGCTGGATCCTGCTGCGCGAGCTGGTCGCGGCGGCCCCTTCGCTCGGGATCGCCAGGATCGACCTCGGGCGGGGCGAGGACGAGTACAAGCGGCGGGCCAGGACCGGCGAGAGCGTGGTCTGCCAGGGCATCGTGACCAGGAATCCGGCCCGCCGGTGGGCCGCCGCCGCCGGCACCCGGGCCAGGGCGGCCGTGCGGTCCCTCCGCGCCAGAAGAAATCGGTAACGTTCCAAACGGCATACCCGACATATCCCTTGGAGGCGGGGGATAACGCATTACGCCCTCCACATAGACGGTCCAACACGGAGGGCGGCTATGCGGATCAGTGTCTTCGGGCTCGGCTACGTGGGGTGCGTCTCGGCCGCCTGCCTGGCCTCCATGGGCCATCAGGTCGTGGGCGTGGACGTCAATCCGGCCAAGGTCGACCTCATCAACGGCGGGCACGCGCCCATCGTCGAGGAGCGCATCGGCGAGCTGATTGCCGAGACGACCGCCGGGGGCGCGCTGCGCGCCACCACCGACGCGGCGGAGGCGGTCGCGGCCACCGAGCTGTCGCTGGTCTGCGTGGGCACGCCGTCGGCGCCCAACGGCAGCCTGTCCACGACCTACCTGGAGCGGGTGGCCGAGCAGATCGGCCGGGCGCTGCGACCCGGGCACGTCGTCGTCTTCCGCTCGACCATGCTGCCGGGCACCTGCGCCGAGCTGCTGGTGCCGATCCTGGAGCTGGCCTCGGGCCTGCGCGCGGGCGCCGGCTTCGGGGTGGCGGTCAACCCCGAGTTCCTGCGCGAGGGCACCAGCGTGCGCGACTTCTTCGCGCCGCCGAAGACGGTGATCGGCGAGTCGGACGAGCGGACGGGGAACGTGGTGGCCTCCCTGTACGAGGGCCTGCCCGGCGACGTCTTCCGGGTCCCCATCCCCGTAGCCGAAATGACGAAATATGCGGACAACGCCTTTCACGCGGTCAAGATCGGTTTCGCCAACGAGATGGGCGCCATCTGCCAGGCACTCGGGCTCGACTCCCACCAGGTCATGGACGTCTTCCTGGCCGACCGCAAGCTCAACATCAGCCCCGCCTACCTGCGCCCCGGCTTCGCCTTCGGCGGCTCCTGCCTGCCCAAGGACCTGCGCGGCCTGGTCTACGCGGCCAGGAAGGCCGACGTGTCGATCCCGCTGCTGTCGCACGTGCTGCCCGCCAACGACGCGCACCTCCAGCGCGCCTTCGAGCTGATCACCGCCTCCGGCCGGCGCCGGATCGGCATGTTCGGCCTGTCGTTCAAGCCGGGCACGGACGACCTGCGCGAGAGCCCGCTCGTGGAGCTGGCCGAGCGGCTCCTCGGCAAGGGCTACGACCTGCGCATCTACGACGCCAACGTGACCCTGTCGCGGCTGGTCGGCGCCAACCGCGCCTACATCGCCGAACGGCTGCCGCATCTGGGCGACCTGCTCGGCGACTCGGCGGAGGAGGTGCTCGACCACGCCGAGGTGTGCGTCGTCGGGTGCCTGGACGAGCGGGTGCTCGCCGCCCTCGACCAGGCCGGCGACCGCACGATCGTCGACCTCGTCCGGATCCCGGACGCGGAAACCCAACGGGGCAGAAGGGACTACACAGGCATTGGGTGGTAGAGCGCTCATCCTCGTCGAGAACCTTTCCGTACCACTCGACCGGCGTGTCTGGCAGGAGAGCACCGCCCTGCGCCAGGCCGGCTGGGAGGTGCACGTTATCTGCCCCCAGGGGGCCAGACAGGACACCGAGGCGGAGGCCGTCATCGACGGCGTCCACATCCACCGCTATCCGCTGCGCGCCGCCACCGGCGGCCCGGTGGGCTTCCTGCGCGAGTACGGCTCCGCCCTGTGGCACACCTTCCGCCTGGCCCGGCGGCTCGGCAGGTTCGACGTCGTGCACGGGTGCAACCCGCCGGACCTGTTCTTCCTGGTCGCGCTGGCCATGCGGCGCCGGGGCACCCGGTACGTCTTCGACCAGCACGACCTCGTGCCCGAACTGTACCTGTCGCGCTTCGGCCGGGGGCGGGACCCGCTCTTCCGCGCGGTGTCGTGGATGGAGCGGATGACGTACCGGGCGGCGCACGTGGTGATCGCGACCAACGAGAGCTACCGGCAGGTCGCGCTGTCGCGGGGCGGCAAGCGGCCCGAGGAGGTGTTCGTGGTGCGCAGCGCGCCCGTGGTCGAGCGGTTCCACCAGGTGCCGCCGGACGCGTCCGTACGGCGCGGGAAGCCGTACCTGCTGTGCTACCTCGGCGTGATGGGCCCGCAGGACGGCGTCGACTACGCGCTGCGCAGCCTGGCCAGGCTGCGCGACGAGCACGGGCGCGCGGACTGGCACGCGGTGTTCGTCGGCGGCGGCGACACGTTCGACGCGATGGTCGCGCTGGCCCGCGAGCTGGGGCTGGACGACTGCGTGGAGTTCACGGGACGCATCCCGGACGAGGACCTGATGCGCTACCTGTCCACGGCCGACGTGTGCCTGTCGCCCGACCCGCTCAATCCGCTCAACGACGTCTCGACGATGAACAAGGTCATGGAGTACATGGCCATGTCCAAGCCCATCGTCTCCTTCGAGTTACGCGAGGCCCGCGTGTCGGCGGGCGAGGCGGCGCTGTACGCGCCCGCCAACGACGAGTCGGAGTTCGCCAAGCTGATCGCCCGGCTGCTCGACGACCCGGAGGAGCGGCGGCGGATGGGCGAGATCGGCCGGGAACGGGTGGCCGGGCCGCTGTCCTGGGAGCACTCGAAGACCGCGCTGCTGGCCGCCTACGAGGCCGCCGTGGCGCCGCGCGAGGGGGCACCGCACGAGGGGGCACCGCGCGAGGGGCCGCGGTGACGCCCGCCCCCAAGGCCGCCTACGAACGCGCGGGGTCCTGTTGACGGCTGCCCGCGTCGGTGCCCCAGCCCGTGGCGCCGCCGCGCAGTCTGGCCAGCAGCCGGTCCGCGGCCAGGACCGCCAGGTAGCAGGCGGCGTCCAGCGGGCTGACCTGGCGACCGGCCAGCAGCGCGCCGAGCGCGGCCGGCCGCAGCGCGCGGCCCGGCCGGCCCAGCGCGGCCAGCTCACGGTTGCCCCTGCGGACCCGGATCCGCCGGCGCAGGTGGGCGCGGACCGTGCCCGGCGGGCGTACCAGGGACCGGGCCGCATCGACCACGACGCGCTCGGCGCCGGTGAAGCAGCCGTCCACCCAGCCGTCGTCGGAGATCACGTCGGGCAGGGGGAACGCGCGCTCGTGGCCGCGCTCGTTGAGCACGTACACGCCCACGCCGGCCAGCGCCCGCGACGGCGCGACGAGCCGGTCGTGCGTCCGGTGCACCCGCCGCACCACGGGGCCGGTGCCGCTCAGGTCCCACTCGGGGACGGGCGCGCAGGCCAGCACGCCCGGCCGGTCCGCCGCCTCGGCCAGGGCCCGCACGGAGGCCGCGTCGAGGCGTACGTCGGCGTCCAGGTAGACCCGGGGGAAGACCCGGCACGCGGCGTCGCCCAGGCGCAGCGCGTTGACCTTGCCGGGCACGGGCGTCTCCAGCACCCGCACGCCGGGCCGCGCCGCCACCGCCGCCGTCCGGTCGGAGCAGGCGTTGGCCACCACCACGACGTCGAACTCCCCCGGCGCGGTCCCCGCGAGCAGCGCGTCGAGCCCCGCCGCGACGACCGTCTCCTCGTTGTGCGCCGGAATGACGACGCTCACCGACGCCTTCATCAGACCCCCTCCTGGAAGGACGAGACATGAAAGTGGAGCAGGGCGAGCTCGACGGGGTGCTGCTGTTCAGGCCGTCGCCGCACCGCGACAGCCGCGGCCTGTTCACCAGGACGTTCGACGCCGCCACCGCTGCCGCGGCGGGCCTGGACGCGTGCGCGTTCATCCAGGACAGCCAGTCCAGGTCGCGCCTGGGCACGATCCGCGGCCTGCACGGGCGCTCCGGCAGGGGCGAGGGCAAGCTGGTGCGCTGCGCGAGGGGCGCGGTGCACGACGTGCTGGTGGACGCCAGGCCGCACTCGCCCACGTTCGGGCGCAGCATGGCGGTGCGCCTGGACGACGAGGACTTCCTGACCCTCTACGTGCCTCCAGGACTGCTGCACGGCTTCCAGGCGCTGACCGACTTCGCGGACACCTGCTACCGCATCGACAGGGAGCACGATCCGAGCGCGGATCTGGCGGTCCGGTACGACGATCCCGACCTGGCGATCGCCTGGCCCCTGCCCCCGGCGGAGGTCAGCCCGCGCGACCTCGACGCGGGCTCCTGGGCCGAGCTGCTGCCCCGGCTCGGCGCCTGAGAGGCGGCCATGCGCGCACGTCATCTCCTGCTCCTCGCCGCGGCGCTGGCCCCGGCCGCCTGCGACGCGGCCCCCGCCGCGACACCCACCCCGGCGCCCTCCCCCGTGATCGTCCGGACGGACGGCTCGTCCTGCCCCGACCACCCCACGCCCGCCTGCACCGGCGCGCCCCGGGACGTCAAGCTGAAGGAGATCCGGCTGAACACGGAGAACGTCGCCTACCGCGTACGGACCGACGGCACCGTGCTGGACGGCGTGCACATCCCCGGGCACCTGCTGATCCACGCGAACGACGTGACGATCACCAACAGCGTCATCGACGGCGACGTGATCAACGCCGACGGGCCCGAGTCGTTCCGGTTCACGATCACCGACTCCACGGTGGGCACCACGGCCAAGTGCGAGCCGCTGCCCGCGATCGGCTACGACAAATACCGGGCCACCCGCGTCCTGGTGCAGGGCCACAGCGACGGCTTCCGCGTCTCCGGCGACGACGTGGAGATCCGCGACTCCTTCGTCAAGCTCTGCTCGCGGCCGGGCGACCACTCCGACGGCATCCAGTCCTACAACGGCGGCAAGGGCCTGCTGTTCCACCACAACACCGTCGACCAGCGCGAGGCCAAGGACATCACCGCGCCGATCTTCCTGGTGGACGAGAAGTCGGAGGACGTGGTCGTCACCGACAACCTCATCATGGGCGGCACCTACAGCCTCCAGGTGCGCAACGCCCGCGGCCGGCAGGTGGTGCGCGGCAACAAGGTGGTGGACAAGTCCTGGGCGTACGGGCCCGCCGACTCCGAGTGCGGCCGGACGGAGTGGTCCGGCAACGAGCTGGTCACCATCGACGAGAACTATCGGATCACCTCGATCGTCGGCCCGCTGGCCTGCGCGGGAGAGAGCTGACCCGCCTGCCGACCCGCCTGCTGATCCGCCTGCTGATCGGCCTGCTGATCCGCTCTGGCCGCCCGTAGCAGCGCTCCGGCCGAGCCGACCAGGACGAACGCCAGGCCCGTCACGGTCGCGAACGACAGCAGGTCGAACGTGAGCGAGCCCACCAGCGGCACGACCAGGCAGGCGGCGACGGTGAGGCACAGGTCGCGGTCGCCGGGGTCGGTGCTGAGATGCCTGGCCCGCAGCGCCGCGTAGCAGGCCACCACGAACAGCGCGGCGAAGGTGACGGTGCCGAGCAGTCCCGTCTCGACCATGGACAGGATGTACTGGTTGTCGAAGATCTGGTGCTTGGGGGCGTACCAGGTGCCCAGGCCCCGGCCGAGCCAGAAGTGTTGGCCGATCTGCTGGGCGGCCACGGCGTAGTCGTGCGTCCGGTACTGGATGCTCTCGTCGTTGCCGAGGTCGGTGAACAGCCCCGTGATGGCCCCGAGCAGGCCCGGCACGGTCACCCTGATCACCACCAGGAACCCGGCCGCCACCAGCAGTGTGGCCAACCGCCGCCGCCAGGACCAGCCGGCGAACAGCACCACGCCCACGACGAGCAGGCTCAGCATGGCCGAGCGCGACACCGAGAACATCAGGCCCAGACCGATCAGCGCCGTGCACACCCACCACCGCAGCGCCGGCTCGGCCCGCAGCCGGGCCCGGGTGGCGTAGTGGGCGGCCAGCGGCAGCAGGATGGCGCAGGTCACGCCGAACTCGATCGGATGGCCGGTCGTCGCGGCCACCCGGCGCAGGTCGGCCCGCTCCAGCACGAACGAGTCGCCCTCACTGGTGTAGCGCAGGATCGGCAGCTCAAGGAATCTGGTCAGGTCGATGGAGAGCAGGAACTGCAGGGCCGCGATCACCGAGATGACCGCCCCGCAGACGACCAGGGTCCTGAGCACGAAATCCAGCCTGCGCCGGTCGCGCACGCCGTCGCAGACCGTCAGCGCCAGCCCCACCGTCGCGATCACGAGCACGAACGAGTGATCGCTCAGGTTGAGCTCGTCGGAGTCCATGTAGCCCCAGGTGGACATCCCGTAGGTGGCCACCATCGAGGTGAAGTAGGCGAACAGGGCCGTGCGCACGGGGTTGCGTCCCTTGGCCGCCCCCAGCGTGAGCGTGAGCTGCGCGCACAACCAGAGCACCGCCGCGCCGAGGCTCACCACGTTGGCCGGGGTGAGCGACAGGGGCAGACCCTTCAGCACGAGCCGGGCCGGCACGATCAGCAGCACGGCGGCGAACACCGCGGCCACGGTTGCCCCGTCGGCCCGCCCCGACAGCGGCGGCGCGCCGGGAAGCCGGGTGGTCGCGGACGTGTGAGCCCGGGCGTGG
Organism: Nonomuraea fuscirosea; assembly: GCF_035917475.1. Classification (NCBI taxonomy): domain Bacteria; kingdom Bacillati; phylum Actinomycetota; class Actinomycetes; order Streptosporangiales; family Streptosporangiaceae; genus Nonomuraea; species Nonomuraea fuscirosea. The sequence goes on from NZ_CP109074.1 coordinate 9,776,691, forward strand.
GCGTGGGCGGGGGCGGCCACCGGTCACGCCCCCGTCTTCCCGGCCTCGGAGGTCTCGGACATGTCGGACGTCTCGGGTGTCTCGGTCCGGGGCGTCTCAGCCGAGGGTGTCTCGGTCCGGGGCGTCTCAGCCGAGGGTGTCTCGGTCCGGGGCGTCTCAGCCGAGGGCGTCTCGGTCCGGGGCGTCTCAGCCGAGGGCGTCTCGGTCCGGGGCGTCTCAGCCGAGGGCGTCTCGGTCCGGGGCGTCTCAGCCGAGGGCGTCTCGGTCCGGGGCGTCTCAGCCGAGGGCGTCTCGGTCCGGGGCGTCTCAGCCGAGTGTGTCTCGGTCTGGGGCGTCTCGGTCTGGGGCGTCTCGCCGTCGTCGTGCCGGCGGGCCCGGAGGGGGCGGCGCCGGGCGAAGCGGGCGCCGAGGGGCGCCGCCAGGCTCTCGGCCGCGAACGCGGCGCACAGCGAGGCGATCATCCCCAGGCCGAGCGCCGCCGCGGCCGAGCGCAGCTTCCTGCCCTGCTGGGGCGCCGGACTGGTCGGCGGCACGGCCTCGCTGATCGTGATGTACGTGCCCGCGGGTGCCCGCACCTGCCGCTGGCGGGTGTCGAGTTCCTGCCTGATCCGCGCGACGGCCTTGTGCACGATGGCCGTGGCCTCCCGCGGCGACCGGCTCTCCCCCTCCACGAACACCAGCGGCCCCGTGGCCAGCGACTCCAGGTTGTTGGTGCCGTTGGTCACCGCGTACTTGGTCGGGCCCTCGCTGGTGACCCCCATCTCCGCCACCATGTCCGGCGTGCTCATGACGCTGATCAGGATGGAGGCGGCCACCTCGAGCCCGTGGTCGAAGTTGAGCAGCGGGTTGACCCGGGGCAGGGGCAGGTCGGGGTCGGACGGGAGGGTGCCGCCGCTGTTCGGCGCGGTGAGCAGGAGGACCGCGGTCGTGGTGTAGGTGATCGGGACCGTGGAATAGGCGTAGAAGGCGGCGCCGACGGCGGCCAGGAAGGCGGGAACGGCGACGTACCACCGACGCGCCAGGACGAGGACAGTCCCCCAGAAATCCACGCGCCCTCCCCTGCGAGTCCCGCCTCATGGATGTCGCCCGAAACAGGGTGGAGCGTTACACAAGCCGTGTAACACCAGCTATCGCCCGCCGATATGGATACAAGAGGCTAACTTTCACCCGGCCACCGCCGCGCGGCCGAGTGGCCCCAGCAGGCAGTGAAGGCGGTGCTCATCGCGCGGCGCGACACGGGCGGGCCCATGGCGGCCGGGCCGGGGGCGATCGAGCGGTGCTCCCGGATCACCGGACCCGATGGGAGTCATCCGTGAGCAAGCTGGCGGTCATCACCCCGTCCTACGCCCTGGACGCCGAGCTGTTCGCCGAGTTGCACCGTTCCGTCCTGGAGTTCACCTCCGAGGACACCATCCACCACGTCTTCGTCCCGCCGGGCGACCGCGCGGCCTTCGCCCGCTTCGAAGGCCCCCGCTGCCACGTGTGGGTCCGCTCGGAGCTGCTGCCCCGCCGCTACCTGCGGCTGCCCGGCACCGACCTGTACGTCAACTACCGCCGCCCCTGGCCCCCGCTGCGCGGCTGGGTGATGCAGCAGACGGTCAAGATCGCCTCGGCCGGGATGCTCGACGCCGACGCCATGCTCATCATCGACTCCGACACCGTGCTCGTCCGCCCGACCAGCGCCGAGTCCTTCACCGTCGACGGGCGGCTGTGCCTGTACCGGCTGGAGAACGGCGTCACGGCCGAGATGGAGCGGCACGTCATCTGGCACCGGGTCGCCCGCGAGCTGCTCGGCCTGCCGCCCGCCCCGTCCCCGCCGCTGCCCGACTACGTGACAGCGCTGACTTTCTGGGACCCGGAGATCGTCCGGGCCATGCAGCGGCGCATCACCCAGGTGACCGGACGCGACTGGCTCGACGCGTTCAACTCCCAGCTGCACGTCTCCGAGTTCATCCTGTACGGCGTCTTCGTGGACGAGGTGCTGAAGGCGGACCCGCCGATCAACACCACGATCTGCCACCTGAGCTACAACCACGAGCCGTGGGACGTGGCGCAGGCGGTGGCCTTCGCCGACCGGCTGCCGCAGGAGGCGGTGGGGATGATGATCTCGGCCAAGTCGCACACGCCGGCGGAGGCCAGGGCGGCCGCCATCGCGCGGTGCGCTCAGGTCGTCGAGTCGAGCTGACCTTCCTTCGGCCCGTCGTCGTCCGGCCCGTCGTCGTCCGGCCCGTCGTCGTCCGGCCCGTCGTCCTTCTCGGACTCGTCCTTTTCTTGCTCGGTCTCGATGACCTGGATCGGGCCGGTGGTCTCCTCGGCCAGCTCGTCCACCGTCAGCGGGAAGCCGGACATCATGGGCAGGCGCGACCTGGAGCCGTTGACCGCAGGAACGCCGTCCGCCACCGGCTGCTCGGCCACGACCTCGGCCCAGACCCCCTGCTCCGCCTCCTCCGCCTCCGCCTGCGTCGATTCCGCCGAGGGCTCGGGTGCGGGCGAGGAGTCCGCACCGGCCCGGCGCGTGGAGCGGATCCGCTGGACCGCGTAGGCCAGGCCCAGCCCGCCGACGATGCCGAGCACGCCGCCGAAGCCCGCGGCGGCCAGCCGGTCGCCGATGGACGCCCTGGGCGTGGTGGGCGGCATCACGTCCATGATCCCGATGTGCGTGCTGATCGGCGCGTCCAGCGCGGTCTGCCGTTTGGCCAGCTCCAGCCGTACCCGCAGCTGGGCCTTGCGCATGACCTCCCGCACGGTGGCGGGAGAGTCGCTCTCGACCTCGACGTAGACGAACGGCCCGTTGGTGCTGATGCCGAGCAGGTCGGGGTTGGTCCGCCCGTCGTTGATGACCACGGCGGTGGGCCCGTTCTCGGGCGCGCCGAGCTCGGCGTACACGTCGCGCGTGTTGGTGGCCAGGATGAGGATGCCCGCGGTCGTGCGCAGGGCGTCGTTGAACTGCAGCAGCGGGTTGGTCAGCCCCGTCCGGCTCTGCGGCTCGGTCTCCAGCGTGCCGCCGGTGGCGGGCACGGTGAGCACCATGGACGCGGTGGAGACGTAGCGGCTCGGCATGAGGAAGTAGGCGGCCAGGGCGAGCCCGATGGCCGCGATGACGACAGGCGGCCCCACGACCTTCTTCCGGGCCAGACCAAGGATGGTCCTCCAGAAGCGCACTTTTCCGCCCCCGTCACATTTTGTCCCGCTGCAAACGGGAAATCGCTCTGTTCATCGGACGTGTTACACGAGACGGGCAAGGGAGAGAAGCTTGCGGCTCCTGTGCGCGATGGTGCGCCGCTGCCGTCGCGCGAACATGCGCAACACCGCCGTACGGGCCCGGCGGCGCTGCGCCTCGGTGAGCTCGGCCTGGCGCAGCCAGCGCAGCAGTTCCCGGCACTGGAGCGTGTTGGCCAGATGCGACTGCCAGGACGGCACGTCGAGCCGGCCGGCCAGCCGGGTGATCCGTTCCGCCCGCCAGTTGCGGTGCGAGAGCACCTCGGGAACGTGCGCCCACGGCCCGGCCAGCGCCAGCTTGGCCGCGTACACCTCGTCCTCGCGCAGCATGTTGCGCCGCGGGATCTCGGTCGCGGGCCCGCGCCGCAGCAGCCCGTAGAGCGGGTCGATGAGGAACGGGCTCTCGTTGAGCAGCCTGAGCATCTCCGTGAACCGCTCGACCGGGTCGTCGGAGCCCAGCCCGGCGCCCTGTGCGGGGCCCGGGTAGGGGATGGTGGTGACCTGGCCGCCGGCGCGGGTGTAGGCCACCTGGTTGGTGACGAGGACGAGCCGCTCGTCGGCGGCGAAGGCGGCCAGGGTGCGGGAGACGCAGGAGGGCTCCAGGCGGTCGTCGTCGCCGATCCAGCGGATGTACGCGCCGCGCGAGATCCTGGCCGCGTGGGTGAAGTTGCCGAGCAGGCCGACGTTGCGCGGGTGCCGGTGGTAGACGATCCGCTCGTCGGCCGCGGCCAGGTCGCGGCAGAGCTCCTCGGTGGCGTCGGTGGAGGCGTTGTCGGAGATGACCAGCTCGATGCTCGGATGGTTCTGGCCCAGCACCGAGCGGATGACGCCTTCGAGGCGTTCCGCCCCGTTGCGTACCGGCAGGGCGATCGAGACGAGCTCAGAGTCGCGCATGGACCCTCCCTTGGCGTACGAGTCGCTTCAGCACGGCGCGCGGCACCACGACGAGCACGAACAGCAGCAGCCCCGCCCCGCCGGCCACGCACAGCTCGAAGAAGGCGCCGTCGATCACCGTGGCCAGCGCCGTCATGACGCCGCCGGCCAGCGCCGCGCCCAGCAGCGGCCGGGCCAGCCCCGCCGCGACCAGCCGCACGGGCAGGCCCGAGCGCCGCAGGGCCACGGCGAGCAGCGGCAGCGCGACCAGCACCGCGATGACGGCGTGCGCCATGGCCGCGCCCCTGATGCCGTCGAGCGTGGCTCCGATGAGCAGCGCGGGCAGCAGCGCGGCTGCCCAGCACAGGTTCACCCACATGGTCGCCTTCGTCCGGCCGAGCGCCGCGAGGATGTCGGTGATGAGCAGGCTCAGCATGCGGACGGCCATCACCATGGCCAGGAAGCGCAGCGCCTGGGCGGCGGGCAGCCAGGACGCGCCGTACAGGAACTCCACGACCGCGGGCGCGAGCGTGCTCAGCAGCGCGGCGATCGGCAGCACCAGGCCGGCCAGCAGCGGCACGGCCTGCCGCACGCCCTCCCGCGTCGACTCCTCACCCTCCTCGGCCAGGCGCGCGAAGCTGGGCAGCGCGACGTAACGGATGGCGGTGCCGATGAGGCCGGGCACCCAGCTGGAGATGTTGTACGCGAGCAGGTAGTAGCCCAGCAGCACGGGTCCGAGCACGTCGCCGACGATGACCGCGTCCATGTTGAGCAGCAGCCCTTCCAGGCCCAGGCTGACGCAGAGCGGCAGCCCGAAGCGCAGCAGCCGGGCCGCCAGCACGCGGTCGAAGCCGAGCTCGATCTTGACCCGGGCCAGGACGAGCACGAGCAGGCCGGTGAGCACGCCGCCGCTGAGCTGCCCCCAAGCGAAGCTGTAGGCCCCGGCGCCGTTCGCGGCCAGGGTGATGGAGACGGCGGCGGTGACGACGAAACCGGCCAGGTTGGCCCAGGCCAGCTTGTCCTGCTCGAACCTGCGCATGAGCGTGGCGCTGCGGACCGCGGTCAGCCCGTAGACGACGTTGGTGGCCATGAGGACGCGGATCACCCACGTGGCGTCCTCGCTGCCGGCCAGCCGCGCGTAGAACGGCGCGATCACCCAGAACAGGGCGTAGAGGGTCAGGCTGGAGGCGATGGCGACCACGGTGGCCGTCGGGGCGACCTCCTCCAGCCGGCCGCGCCACTGCACGGTCGCCGCGATCACCCCGGCGTCGTTGATGTAGATGACGAACTGGGTGGCGGCCAGGGCGATGGCGAACACGCCGAAGTCCTCGGGCACCAGCAGCCTGGCCAGCACCAGGCTCATCGTGAACGAGCCCGCCCGCATCACCAGGTTGCCGAGCAGGCTCCAGCGCAGGCCGCGCCCGGCCTTGCGGCCTATGTCGCCGGCTTCGCTCACGGGGCTTCCCCGCCGGCCGGCACCCGTTCCAGCCAGATCTCCCGCCAGAACGGGACGAACTCGCGCGGGCAGTTGGCGTTGTAGACGCCCTCGCAGACCAGGTCGTCGAGGATGATGCAGGGGCTCTTCATGTGCAGCATGCGCCCGGTCTTCTCATCCAGGCAGCGCTCGACCCTGGCGCGTACGCGCGCCGTCCTGCCGCAGTAGCGGGCCATCTCCTCCTCGAACCCGAGGCCGCGGTTGAGCAGGTCGTCGTTGAGCGTGTCCAGGATCTCGTCCTTCGACTTGATCCTGACCAGCTCGCCCGGCCGCAGGTCCAGGCTGCCCGTCGGGGTGACCCGGCCGGCCCGGCCCTGGACGAAGCCCCAGCGCAGCCCGCCCCTGATCCACAGGCGGCGCGGCAGCAGCTTCCTGCTGACGTCCTGGAAGCGGTTGAACAGCCCGACGAGGAACGTGCGCACGGTCGCGAGCACGCCCGCGTTGCCGGTGCGCACGTCCGTGACGTACTGGCCGAGGTCGCGGAAGGGCAGGCAGGTGGGCGCCGCGCGGAGCAGCTCGGTGGCCTGGCAGGCGTAGCCGTCCTCGCCCTTGCGGGTGTTGACCTCCAGCAGCTTCAGCAGCCGCTCCTCGGGCACGGCCGGGGCCTGGGGAGCGTCTGGTTCGACCCGTCTGAGCCAGGCCTCCTTCCAGTAGAGCGAGCAGGCCGTCTGGCAGCCGCCGTGGCCGCCGCCGTCGCAGCGCGCCCCGGTGAGGTGCACGGCGCGTTCCATCCGCCGCATGCCGCTGCGGCTGATCGTGTCGCAGAGCTTGTGCGCCACCTTGTGCACGGTCATCCGCCGCCCGCAGAAGGCCAGCATCTCCGGCATGAACGGCAGGCTCTCCAGCTCGCCCCGCTCGTCCAGCGTGGCCAGGATCTCCGCCTCGCTCCGCACCTCGACGAGGTCCCCCACCCGCAGGTTCATCCGCCCTCTCCCACCCGCTTGAGCAGGCCCGCGCCCTCCAGCGCGCCCGCCGCCTCGGCGACCGCCCCGAAGGGCAGGCCCGCCCGCTCCGCGATGTCCAGCAGGCCGTGATCGCCGTCGGACAGGTTCAGCACCCATAACATCGCCATCTGCGCCTGTTTCGTGTCACTTCTGCCGCCGAGTGAGCCGTACAGGCCGCGCCGGCCCAGCTGCGGCTCCCCGTACGGGCTCAGGTTCTGGTAGCGGCCGTCACGTTCCAGCACCTGGACCGCCGCCCACAGCGCGTCCAGGGTGTCGGCCATGGCCTCCGGCGAGACGAAGCCCACGTCGTCTCCCGAGGTGTGGTACTCGGGGTAGCCCGCGTACGGCGTCCTGGTCAGGCTGCCGACGGGCAGGTTGAACCCGGGCGAGCAGAACTGCCGCTCGTCGTACCCGTACGGCGCGAAGTCGACGACCGTGTGCGGCCTGTCGCGCAGCACGGCCGTCATCACCCGGTCGATCGGCGCGTCCCCGCGCCGGCTGCGCTTGTACGTCAGCGCGCCCGGGTCCCCCGCGCAGGCCAGCGTGAGCCCGTGCCGGACGCGCCCGGTGCGCTCCCGGTTGCGCGCCAGCCAGGTGATGGCGCCGATCGTGCCGGGGGCGAACAGGAACCGGTAGGTGTGGCGGGGCTCGCGCAGCCGGCCCGCGAGCGCGGTGGCCACGGCGATGCCGGCCAGGTTGTCGTTGGCCAGCGACGGATGGCAGACGTGGCAGGAGATGAGCACCTCCTCGTCGGTGCGCCCCCGTACGACGTGCTCGGCGTACGTCAGGTGCCCGTCGGCCAGCGTCGAGTCGATCACCACCTCGTACGGCCCCGGCCCCATCCCGTCGAGCGTGTCCTGGCTCAGGCAGAACCCCCACGTCTCGGCGTAGTACGAGGTCCGGTAGGGCACCAGGCCGGGCTGCTCGGGCAGCGTGTGCAGGTGGGGGCGCAGCTCGTCCAGCGTCATGACGGCCGAGACGGGCACGCTGTAGCCCACGACGTGCAGGTTCGAGCGCCGGAAATCCACCACCCTGACCCCGGACGGGTCCTTGACGTAGGCGTCGCGGATGTTCCACTCCCTGGGCACGGTCCAGTCGAGCACTTGGGTGCCGGTGGGCACCTCGTGCACCTCCAGCTCCAGGTGCTCGCCGACGATGTCGAGCGTGGCGCGCACGCCGTCGCCCGTGATGGAGCGGCACAGCGGGTAGAGCCGCTCCACCAGGGCGTGCATCTCCTCGCCTGTCACGTCCGCAGCTCCTCGGAGACCGTGCCGGCCGCGCGGCGGTCGGCCAGCCAGGCCAGCCTGGTGAAGCGCTGGCGGAAGTCCGTGACCGTCAGCCCGTGGCACCGGTAGGCGTCGGCCAGCTCGACGGCGCCCGCCTTCACCGTCCAGCGGGCGTGCAGCTCGGGCAGCGCCGCGCGGATGCGGGAGAAGTCGACCCGGTACGAGCGCGGGTCGGCTCCCGTCTCACCGGTGACCAGCAGCTCGGAGCCGGGCACCGCCTCCACGACGTGCTCGGCGATCTCGGCGACGGTCAGGTTGTTCTGCTCGCCGCCCACGTTGAACGCCCTGGCGTGCACGGCCGCGCGCGGCGCGGTGAGCGCGGCGGCGAAGGCGTCGGCGATGTCGGCCACGTGCACGAGGGGCCGCCACGGGGTGCCGTCCGACAGCACGCGGACCTGCCCGGTCAGGTGGGCGTGGCCGACGAGGTTGTTCAGCACGATGTCGGCGCGCAGCCTCGGGGAGAAGCCGAACGCGGTCGCGTTGCGCAGGAACACCGGGGTGAAGTCGGCGTCGGCCAGCTCGATCAGCTCGTCCTCGACGCGGACCTTCGACTCCGCGTACGGGGTGACGGGACGCAGCGGGGCGTCCTCACCGAGCAGGTCGTCGCCGCCGGAGGCGCCGTACACCGAGCAGGTGGAGGCGTACAGGAAGCGGCGCACGCCCGCGTCGCGGGCCAGCCTGGCCAGCCGGACCGAGGCGTGGTGGTTGATGTCGTAGGTGAGCTCGGGCGCGAGCGCGCCCAGCGGGTCGTTCGAGAGCGCGGCCAGGTGGATCACCGCGTCGAAGCCTTCGAGCAGCCCGGCCGGCACGTCGCGCAGGTCCATCCGGTGACCCGGCGGGTCGTCCGGCGGCGGGCCGAGCACGCACTCGGCGAACAGCCCGGAGTCGAGGCCCACCACCTCGTGGCCGGCCCGGGCGAGCACCGGCGCCATGACGGTGCCGAGATAGCCCTGGTGTCCCGTGAGTAACACACGCATGCCGATCAGCCTCCAGTTAGATCTAGGGCGAGTTTGTGCAGGTAGAAAGCCTCCGCATGGCGTGCGTGACACTCGATGCCGCGGATTCTGGCCAGCCCGAGGAAGGCCTCCCTGTCGAACCAGGGGCGGTGCCGCTGCGAGGGGTAGTGCTCCCACAGCAGGTTGACCTTGCGCTCGGCCAGGGCCAGGTCGAGCGGCTGGTAGGCGTTGGGCCGGCCGAGGTCGCCGTCCCATTTGACGATCTCGTACCCGAGTGTGAGGTGGTCGCGGAAGGCGGTGGGGACGAGCTGGGCCAGCCCCCGGTGGTCCTGGTGCGCGTCGCCCGCGTGCGGCGCCAGGATCAGGTCCGGCTCGGTACGCAGGCGCAGCCCCTCGACCGCGGCCTTGGCCTCGTCCCAGTGGGCCGGCAGCCGCCCGTCGGGCAGTTTGCCCACCTCGACGCGCAGGTCGGCGCCGGGGCAGAAGGCGGCCAGCGCGGTGCGTTCCTCCTCCTCGCGTACGGTCCCGCCCCCCGACAGGATGAGCGCGTCGACCTTGATGCCCGGGTGCGCGGTGCACATGACCAGGAGCGTGCCGCCCGCGCCGATGGCCAGGTCGTCGCAGTGGGCCGCCAGCAGCGCGATCCGGCGCAGACCGGCCGGGAAGAGCCGGTTCACGCCCGCTCCCACAGGGCCCAGGGCCGTTCGCCGCGGGTGTAGGCCCGGTCCAGCTCCATGCGCTGGTTGACGGTGTCGGTGGGCCGCCAGTAGCCGCGGTACGGGTAGGCCATCAGGCGGCCGCGCTTGGCCAGCTCCTTGCAGCCGTCCACGAGCAGGTCGCCGTTCTCGGGGATGTGGTCGAAGATTTCCTGACGTAAGACGAAATATCCGCCGTTTACCCATAAGGGCATTTCGGTGACCGCGGTGATCTGACCGACCATCCCGTTCTCCCCCACCTCCACGCAGTGGAAGGTGCCCGGCGGCGGCACCGCCATGAGCGTGCCACCCGCCCCCGACGCGGCGAACCTGCCGATGATCTCCGGCAGCGGCGCGTCCGTGAGCACGTCCGCGTAGTTGGCCAGGAACATCTCCTCGCCGTCCAGGTGCTCGCGCACCCGGCGCAACCGCTCCCCGATCGACGACTCGACCCCCGTGTGGATGAAGGAGATCGTCCAATCGGAGATGTCGTTGCCCAGCAGCTCGACGTCGCCGCGGCGCAGGACGAAGTCGTTGCTGGCGGTCTCCTCGTACCTGAGGAAGAAGTTCTTGATCTGCTCGGCGCCGTAGCCGAGGCAGAGCACGAACTCCTTGTGCCCGAAGTGCGCGTAGTAGCGCATGACATGCCAGATCAGCGGCCTCGGGCCGACGAGCTGCATCGGCTTCGGCACGTCGCCTGAGCCGCCCGTACGCATGCGCGTGCCGTACCCGCCGCAGAAGAGGACGACCTTCACACGACCTCCAGTGTGGGGATGGGGAAGACCAGCCGGCCGCCCCAGTCACGGACGAAGGACAGCTGCTCGATCAGCTCGTCCCGCAGGTTCCACGGCAGGACGAGGACGTAGTCGGGCCGGTCCGCCGCGATGCGCTCGGGCGGGAAGATCGGGATGCGCGCCCCGGGGGTGAACTTGCCGTGCTTGTACGGGTTGCGATCCACCGTGTACGCCAGCAGGTCGGGCCGAACCCCGCAGTGGTTCAGCAGCGTGTTGCCCTTGCCCGGCGCCCCGTACCCGACCACGGTGCTGCCCTCCTCGGCCGCGTTGACCAGGAAGGTCAGCAGGTCCCGCCGGACCTTGGCCACCCGCTCGGAGAAGTCGATGTAGCCCGAGATGTCGTGCAGCCCCGCCGCCTTCTCCATCGCCAGCACGTCGGCCACCCGCTGCGAGGGCGTGCCCGAGGGCCGGGCCCACAGCCGGATGGAGCCGCCGTGCGTGGTCAGCAGCTCCACGTCCACCAGCGTCAGCCCGCCGCCGGCCAGGGCGCGCCGGGCGGAGGCGACCGTGTAGTACTGGAAGTGCTCGTGGTAGATCGTGTCGTACTGGTTCAGCCGCATCAGCGTGAGCAGGTGCTGCACCTCGATCGAGACCACGCCGTCGTCGGCGACCAGCGTGCGCAGGCCCTCGGTGAAGCCGATCACGTCGGGGATGTGCGCGTAGACGTTGTTGGCCACCACGTGATCGGCGGTGCCGTGCTCCCGTACGACGGCACGGGCGCTCTCGGGGGTCAGGAACGCCGTCACCGTCGGCACGCCGCGCTCCCTGGCCGCCTCGCCCACGTTCACCGACGGTTCGATGCCCAGGCAGCGCACGCCCCGGTCCACCACGTGCCGCAGCAGGTAGCCGTCGTTGCTGGCCACCTCCACCACGAACGCGTCCGGCCGCGGGTCCAGCTCGGCCACGAAGGCGCGGGCGTGCTCGACCCAGGAGGCGGAGTAGGAGGAGAAGTAGGCGTAGTCGGTGAAGGTGTCCTCAGGGGTGATCAGCGGCGGGATCTGCGCGAGCCAGCACGACGTGCACACGCGCAGGTGCAGCGGATAGGTCGTCTCTGGCTCTTCCAGCTGCTCGGCGGTGAGGATGCGCTCGCAGGGAGGTGTGGCCCCGAGGTCCACCACGCTGGCGAGCTCCGCCGAGCCGCATAACCGGCAAGTCATCATTCGCACGCTCCAAGAGATTGATATTTCGCCGGGGCCGGGGATCTCGTTACTGTCGGACCATGGATCCCCTCGGCATCGATGGCGCCTGGCGTCACACGCCGCGCGTCCACACCGACCCCCGCGGCGCGTTCTTCGAGGCCTTCCGCGCCGCCGACCTGCCCCGGCGGTTCGACCTGGCCCAGGTCAACTGCTCCGTCTCCGCCCAGGGCGTGCTGCGCGGCGTGCACTTCGCCGACGTGCCGCCGGGACAGGCGAAATATGTGATGTGCCTGGCCGGCAGCGTCATGGACGTCGTCGTGGACCTGCGCGCGGGCTCGCCCACGTTCGGCCGGTGGGAGGCCGTGACACTCGACGACGAGTCGCGCACGGCGGTGCTCATCGGCGAGGGGCTGGGGCACGCGTTCATGGTGCTCAGCCCGAGCGCCACGGTCGCGTACCTGTGCTCCGAGCCCTACGCGCCGGCCCGCGAGCACGGGGTGCACCCGCTCGACCCGGACCTGTCGATCGGCTGGCCGGCCGGCGTCGAGCCCGTGTTGTCCGAGAAGGACGCCAAGGCGCCCACCCTCGCGGAGGCGCTGGCCGGCGGGCTGCTGCCGGACCACCGCGCGTGCGAGGAGTTCTACGCTGATCACACCACGCTCCGCTGACGGCTCATCGCCAGCACGGGCCAGGCCGCGTGCAGGGCCTCGCGCCAGTGCCTGATCGGCTGCCATCGGGTGTGGGCCAGCACGCTGTTGGCCGGCCGCACCGCCGCCCGCGACAGCCGTGCGGACGGCACCGGGCGCACCCGTCCCGGATCCTCACCGAGCAGCGCGAAGATCTCCTTGGCGAACCCGCACCAGGTCGTCTCCCCCGAGCTCGTGCCGTGGTAGACGCCGGGCGGCAGGTCCGACTGCGCCAGCCGGACGAGATAGTCGGCCAGGTCGGCGCTCCACGTCGGCTGCCCGCGCTGGTCGTCGACCACGTCCACGGTCGGCCGCTCCCCGGCCAGGCGGATCATCGTGCGGACGAAGTTGACGCCGTGCGCGCCGTACAGCCACTCCGTGCGCACCACGTAGTGGCCGTGCTCCAGCGCCGCCGCCTCGCCCGCCAGCTTGCTCCTGCCGTACGCGTTCACCGGCCCGGTCCGCGCGTCCTCCCGGTACGGCAGCGCGGCCGTGCCGTCGAAGACGTAGTCGGTGGACACCTGGACCAGCCTCGCCCCCACGAGGTCGCACGCCTCGGCCAGCCAGCGCACGGCGGTCCCGTTGACCGCCAGCGCGTCGGCCTCGTTCGCCTCGGCGTCGTCCACCGCCGTCCAGCCGGCGCAGTTGAGCACGACCCTGGGCCGGTAGGCGGAGACGAAGTCGCGCACCGCCCGCCGGTCGCGCACGTCCAGCTCGCCGCGCCCGAGCGCGAGCACCGGCTCGCCGGTCAGCGCGGTCCGATCGAGGGCGTCGTTCGCGAGCATGCCGCCCGCCCCCGTGATGAGCCACCTCATGCCGCCTCCAGGCATAAAAGAGCGATCATCGCGCCCACCAGTCGCGGTGCTCCGCGTACCAGCGGACGGTGTCCTTCAACCCCTGCTCGAACGGCACCCCCGGCCGGTAGCCGAGGCCGCGCAGCTTGGTGTCGTCCAGGGAGTACCGGCGGTCGTGACCCTTGCGGTCGGCGACGTACTCGACCATGTCCCAGTCCCGGCCGCAGGCTTCGAGCAGGCGGGTGGTGAGCTCCTTGTTGGTCAGCTCCGCCGTGCCGGCGATGTGGTAGACCTCGCCGGGTTCGCCCCGCTCCGCGACCAGGCGGATGCCCGCGCAGTGGTCGCGGACGTGGATCCAGTCCCGGACGTTGCCGCCGTCCCCGTACAGCGGCACCTTCCTGCCGCGCAGCAGGTTCGTGATGAACAGCGGGATGACCTTCTCGGGGTACTGCCTGGGCCCGTAGTTGTTGCCGCAGCGGGTGATCGAGACGTTCATCCCGTACGTGATCGCGTAGGCGCGCGCGATCAGGTCACCGCCCGCCTTCGAGGCCGCGTACGGCGAGCGCGGCCGCACCGGCGCGGCCTCGTCCCATGAGCCGATGTCGATCGACCCGTACACCTCGTCCGTCGACACCTGCACCACCTTCGGCACCTCCGCCTCCAGGCAGGCCTGGAGCAGGGTCTGGGTGCCGAGGACGTTGCTGTGCATGAACGGCGCGGCGCCCTCGATCGAGCGGTCGACGTGCGACTCCGCGGCGAAGTTGACCACCAGGTCGTGCCCGGGGACGACGCGGGCGAGCAGCTCGGCGTCGCAGACGTCCCCGTGCACGAACGTGTGCGCGACCCCGTCGAGGTTGGCCCGGTCGCCCGCGTACGTCAGCTTGTCCAGGACGGTGACGTCCAGCTCGGCCCCATCCGGCGGCGGGGGGTCGGCGGGGGTCGTCTCGCGGAGGCTCCGGACGAAGTGGGAGCCGATGAATCCCGCTCCGCCCGTCACCAGAATTCTTGTCATGGACTGATCTGTACCTTGCTGTGATCGCCCAGTACGAGACGGTGGGCTTTGGGCGTGTTGGGGGCCGACGTGATCTCGACGTCATGTCCGATCAGCGATGATTCGATCCGGCCGACCCCGGCGATGGTGGCTCTGGGCAGCACGATCGAGTATTCGATCTCACTGCCGGTGATGGTGCAGGAGGCGCCGATCGAGGTGGACGGGCCGATGTAGCTGTCCTGGATCCTGGCGCCGGCGCCGACGATGGCCGGGCCCACGACGCGGGAGCGCTCGACCACGGCCCCCGGCTCGATCGCGACCCGGCCGATGAGCTCGCTGACCGCGTCCACCTGCCCCTGGACCAGAGGTTCGACCGATTCGAGCACCAGCCGGTTGACCTCCAGCATGTCGGTGACGTTGCCGGTGTCCTTCCAGTAGCCGGAGATTACCGATGACTCGACGCGCAGCCCGGCCTCGATCAGCCACTGGATCGCGTCGGTGATCTCCAGCTCGCCCCGCCACGACGGCTTGAGCTCGGCCACCGCCTCGTGCACGGCCGGGCTGAACAGGTAGACGCCGACCAGCGCCAGATCGCTCTTGGGCCGGGCGGGCTTCTCCTCCAGGCCGACCACGTGCCCTTCCGTGTCCAGCTCGGCGACCCCGAACTGCCGCGGGTCGGCGACCTTCGTGAGCATGATCTGCGCCGCCGGCCGTTCCCCGGCGAACCGCTCCACCAGGTCGTTGATGCCGCCCACGATGAAGTTGTCGCCCAGGTACATGACGAAGTCCTCGTCGCCCAGGTAGTCGCGGGCGATCAGCACGGCGTGGGCCAGCCCGAGCGGCGCCGGCTGGCGCAGGTAGGTGACCTGCAGCCCGAACGCCGAGCCGTCGCCCACGGCCGCCTCGATCTCGGCGTGGGTGTCGCCCACCACCAGGCCCAGCTCCGTGATCCCGGCCGCGGCGATGGCCTCCAGGCCGTAGAACAGGACCGGTTTGTTGGCGACCGGGACCAGTTGCTTGGCCGAGGTGTGCGTGATGGGTCGTAGCCGTGTGCCCGACCCCCCGGCGAGCACGAGTGCTTTCACCGCTAGTACGCCCCTTCTCCACGGGTGACGACGGACCAGGTCTTCCAGAGGATCTGCAGGTCGAGGATGAGCGACCAGTTCTCCACGTACCGCAGGTCGAGGCGGACGGACTCCTCCCAGGTCAGGTCGGAGCGTCCGCTGACCTGCCACAACCCGGTCATGCCCGGCTTGACGACGAGGCGGCGGCGCACGTCGGCGCCGTACTTGCCCACCTCTTCCGGCAGCGGGGGGCGAGGGCCGACGAGGGACATCTCGCCGCGCAGGACGTTGAGCAGCTGGGGCAGCTCGTCGAGGGAGTATTTCCGCAGGAAAGCGCCCACCCGGGTGATCCTTGGATCGTTCCGAATTTTGAAGAGCACGCCGTCGAACTCGTTGTCCTCAAGGAGTGCGCCTTTGAGCCTCTCCGCATCCACCACCATCGTACGAAATTTCACCACCCGGAACTCTTTGCCGTCTCGGCCGACCCGCACCTGGTGGAACAGGGCGCCCCCGGGGCTGGTCAGGCGGATCACCAGCGCCAGCGCCAGCAGCGGCAGCGCCAGGACCAGCAGCGCGATCCCCGCGCCCAGCCGGTCGAACACGGCCTTCACGAACTGCCGGCTGCCGTTGAACTCGGGATGCTCCACGTGCAGCAGCGGCATCCCCGCGACCGGCTTGATGCTGATGCGCGGCCCGGCCACGTCGAGCAGGGCCGGAGCCACGAACAGATCCGTGCGCGCCGTCTCCAGGCTCCAGGCCAGCCGGCGCAGCGCGGCCCCGTCGAGCTCCGGGCAGGCCAGCACGGCCACCGCGTCGGCCCGCTCCCGCTCCACCACGCTCGCCACGTCGCCGAACGACCCCAGCACCGGGATCCCGTCCAGGTCCACCTCCATCGCATGGTCAGGAAGGCAGGCTCCCACCACCCGCATTCCGTGATAAGGCTGGCGCCTGAACTGCAGCACCAGGTCGAGGATCGACTCCCGGTGCCCGACCGCGATCACCTGGCGCATGTAGTCGCCCGCCGCTCTCCTTCGGTGGAGCCGTTTACGCATGCGATAGCGGTAGTAGAGCGTGGCCAGCAACGCGAGCGGCAGCATGGCCATCACGAAGCTGCGCGCGATCACGGTCTGCGTGGCGTAGGCCATGATGGCGACGGCGGCCATCAGCCCGGCGCCGCCGTTGAACACCGCCTTGAACTCCTCCGTTCCCTCGCCGTTGGCGCGCTGGCGGTACGCGCCGCCCATCATGAGCGCGAGCGGCCAGGCGGCCACGAGGCCGAACCCCAGCACGTACTCGGCCGCGGGGATGTAGGCGCCGGCGATCAGCCGCACACCCAGCACGCATACGCAGGCGAGCAACGCGCACATCGTGTCCCCGGATAACAGGAGCCGTAGGTACGCGCGCGTCCAGATGCTCGACGCGCGGCGTGGTACGGCCTCGAGGAGCACGACGGCGGACTCCCCAGTCCCCACCCTCATAACACCATCCTGACAACTCTGTGCACCGCGATAACCGGACGTTCCTTGAGCCTCGTGGGTTGACAGCTCCCACGAACAACAAGGGCGGCGGCCCCCACTAAAGAGTAAAGATCGATTCCGGCCCGGGATATACCGTCAAATGTCCACAATCGGACGATTGCCGGGCGGGTGAAGGGCTTGACGGAACGATCCATCAGTGGCAGCAGCACGCAGGTGAAATGCGAGTTTTGCCAGGATATTTCGGGAGGTTACCGTTATGCGAAACGGCTAGTCGTACACGAGATCAGAGCCGGTCGTGCGCGGCGTAGTGCCAGCCGAACTCCCGAATCAGAGCTAGTCGTACTCCAGATCGGGAAGCGCCGACGGCGGGTCGGGGCTGCGCCAGACGACCACGACGCCGTCGTGCGCGGAGTCGCTCGCCACCGTCAGCCGATCGAGGTCGAAGTCGGGCAGATAGCGCAGGCGGGCCAGGAACGTGGCGTCCGTGGCCGAGCGCGGCACGACGCAGCCCTCGCCGTCGCGGTCGAGCAAAATGTAGAGGACGTCTTCCCCGGCTTCGGTGACGACACGGACCTCCACCACGTCCTCCCAGGCGAGGGCTTCGACGCTACCGTCCGCGTAGTGACGAGTGACGCCCTCTTCCGTGACATACACGTAGGAGTCCGGCATCGGATTGCCGTGCATGGCCGCGATTCTTGCGAGTTACGGGGCACCACCGCAAGGGTTCGCGCTCATTGGCGCTCAGGCGGGACCGGGGGGACGCTCCTCGCCGCCCCAGGAGTGGCTGAGATGGGCCGCCACCGTCGCCCGCGCGACCTCCTCCGGCCCGTTCGCGATGGCCTCCAGCAACTCGCGGTGCTCGCGGACGAGCACGTCCCTGTCCTTGTAGACGGCACGCAGCCGGACCAGCCCGAGCCTGGTCTCGACGGCCAGCGCGCCGTAGAGCCGCTCCAGCCGCGGGCTGCCGACCGCCTCGATGAGCGCCTGGTGCAGCGCCATGTGTTCGCCCACGATCTCCGACCAGGGCGCGCCGGCGGGCAGCGCGGCCATCCGGTCGAGCGCGGCCTGCGCCCCCGGCACCGTCCGGCCGGTCAGGGCCCGCGCCATCAGGTCCTCCAGGGGGCGGCGGACGTACATGAGATCTTCGAGGTCCGAAAGCGTCACCTCGGGGACATAGGCGCTGCGGTTGCGCTCGCGCCGCAGCACCCCCTCACTGACCAGGACCGCCAGCGCCTCGCGGACGGTCGGCCTGGCCACGCGGTAGGCCGCGGCGATCTCCTGCTCGGGCAGCGCGGTGCCGGGCCGGATCTCGCCGGACAACACCCTGCTGCGCAGGGCGTCGGCGAGCGCTCCGACGGTGGAGACGGGTCTGAGGGGCAAGGTCACGGCTGCGACTCTAGCCGCATTTCCGGTGTACGTTCCGGTACGGCCACAGCCACCAAACTGAGACCCAGCAGCACCAGCCCGGCGATCGAGACCGGGGCCAGCCGCTCGCCCAGCACCACCAGACCGAGCAGCGCGGCGACGGCCGGCTCGGCGAGGGCCAGCGTGGCGGCCGTGGCCACGGGGGTGGTGCGCAGGCCGCGGCCGTACAGGAAGTAGGCCAGGCCCGTGGTGCCGAGCCCGAGGTAGAGCACGGCGGCCAGGGCGCCGGGCGAGGCGATCCAGCCGGTCCCGCTCAGCACCAGCACCGGCAGCATGATCACCGCGGCTCCGCCGAACATGACCCCCATCACCGCGTTGGACTCACCGCCCTGCCCGATCGCCCGCGCCGCCGTGACCGCGTAGAACGCATAGAGCAGCCCACCCAGCAACGCGAACAGAATTCCGGCCATCACCTGCGATCCACCCTGCGCGGCCACCTGCGTACCCGCCTCTGCGCCCGCCTGCACGTCTGCCTGCGCGTCTGCTCGGATGCCGCCGCCGGCGATCAGCGCCGCGCAGCCGCAGACGGCGGCGGTGGTCGCCGCGGCCCAGCGCCCGCTCGGCCGGCGGCCGTGCAGCAGCCACGACAGCAGCCCGGTGAACACCGGCCCGCTGCCGATCGCGACGACGGTCCCGATCGCGACCCCGGTACGGCTCACGGCGGCGAAGAAGCACAGCTGGTAGGCGGCCACCGCCACCGCGCCGAGCAGCAGCGCCGGGCTGACCGCGCGGCGCAGCCCGGCCCCGGCCAGCAGGGCGAGCGCGGCACCGCCGATCACCAGCCGCGCGGCGGCCAGGGCCACGGAGTCGGCGGTGACGAGCAGGCCGGCCGTGCCCGCGGTTCCCCAGAGCACGGAGGCGCCGACGACGGCGAGCGGTCCCTTCCCCATGAACCCATTGTCAGACAACCAGACACCCCTCGTCTAGTTGTCCGACAATTCTTCGAGCAAACCGTCGATCAACCGCACCGCCGGAGCCGCCACCTCCCCCGCGTAGTCGTCGAACACGACCAGCCCGTCCTGGATCGCCTGCGCGCTCTCTCGCGGCAGCTCCAGCAGCGACTCGCCCTCCGCGTCGATGCCGCCGTCCACGTGGAAGGCGTCGCCGGCGGTCACGATGGACACCTCGAAGCGCACCTCGCGGCCGTCGGGCAGGGTGAAGACGGCGCCGACGCGGACGCCGGCCGGAGGAAGGAAAGTGGTGAAGCGCTCACTTCTGACGAAGGGGTGGCGTAACTCCGCGAAGATCTCCGACGCCCGCCCCAGGGCCGCCAGCAGCCCGGCCGCGGCCAGACTCGCGCTGTCCATCCCGCAAAGGGTAGTTCAGCCCCACCCACCCTGACCAGGCCACGGGCGTGCGGCCGGTCAGTCCGTGACGAGCCGGGCGTGGCGTTCGACGTCGTAGCGGACGCCCTCGTCGCTGAGCTTGCCCCGCTCGATCCCCTCGGGCAGGAACCCCGCCTTGGTGGCCACCCGGCACGAGGCCGGATTGGTCGTCCGGTGGCCCAGCTCCAGCCGGTAGAGCCCGCGCTCGTCGAACGCCCACCGGGCCAGCAGCTCGACAGCCGCCGCCGCGACCCCCTGGCCCCTGGCCTCGGGCACCACCCAGTAGGACACCCATCCGTTGTCGTTGCCGTCGATCCGGTCCACCGCGACGTTGCCGACGACCCGCTCTCCTACCGTCACCGCGAAGGCGTGGCCGACGCCCGACCAGGCGGCGATCCAGCCCGCGGCGTCCTGGAGCGTGAGCACGGGCAGCGGCGCCTGCGGCCGCAGATCGGGCGTCTGGAAGGCACGCAGCACGACGGGCGCGTCCTCCTCGGACCAGGGCCGCAGCCGGACCGGCGCGTCGTCGTCGGACCAAGGACGCGGCCGCACGTTCACAGAAGTCACGTTGCCCGAGATTACGGCGCTTGCACCTTCTGTCCGATCGGGTGGGTGGCCTCGAAGTCGTCGACGAGCTGCCTGGGCGCGGTCAGGCACCACGCCTCGGCCATCAGCTCGAACAGCTCCTCGGCGTCGATCCGGTCGAGATGCACCACCACCCAGCCGAACCGCCCCGCCGTGAACTGCACCTCGAACACCTCGGGCCGCTCACTGACGAGCGCGATCTGCTCCTCGATCGTGGCCTTGAGCCCGACGGTCTCGGTCGCCTCCCACAGATAACCGAACCCCTTGCCGTGCACCCTCAGCGCGACCCACTCACCGCCGTGGCCCTGCTGGACCTCGGGCAGCTCCTTCAGCAACTCCAGGAACTCATCGACGCTCACACCCATGCCGCCTGTGTACCAGAACCGACCGACACTTCCGAGCCTCTTGAGCGAGTGCTTAAATAGCTCTAGTCTGCGGTTAAGCGTCTGCTCAATTCTCTGGCGGTGTCAGCATGCGCGTGTACGTCGAGACCCTGATCAAGGCCGATCTGGAGGAGGTGTGGCAGGCCACCCAGGACCTGGCCCAGCACCAGCGCTGGGACCTGCGCTTCGGCCGGATCGAGGCCCGGCCCGGCGGCCGGCTCCGCTACACGACGCTGGGCATTTCCGGCACGGGCCTCGCCACCCGGAGCCGCCACCTCACCAGAAGCCCGACCGAGAGCCGCACTGGCAGCCTGTCCGGAAGCCGTACCGGAAGCCGCTCTGACAACCCTTCCGGGAGCCGCTCTGAAAGCCCTTCCGGGAGCCGCACCTCCGCGCTCCGGTTCGGCTCGGCCCACCCGCTCTCCCCCATCCGCTCGGGCTCCGGATACTGGCGTTACCTCCCCGCGCCCGGCGGCGGTGTCCGCTTCCTCACCGGCTACCGCTATCGCCCGAACGTTCTGCCCGCCCGCCTGATGTGGTGGGCCACGGCCTGGTCGTTCGACCGGCTGCGCCTGTGGCTGGAGACCGGCAGAACCCCCGAACGCCTCCTGCGCCAGGCCCTGGCCGAGGCCGCCCTGCGCACGGCCGCCGTAGCGCTGGCCGCCTGCGCGCTGCCGCCCCTGGCCGTCCTGGCGGTCGCCGCACTCGCCCTCGCCGTCCCACCCCTCCCGACCACACCGGCGGCCCGCCGCTGCCTCCGCCATCCCCCGCAAAACCCCGCCGACCATCACGACTCCCGCGCCCAGCACGGAAACGGAGCGACCCCACCATGCCCTCGATCTTCGAACGCGCGCTCGGCCCCGACTTCGCCCGCCTCCACCCCCAGCTCCAGCGCCGCTTCCGGGTAGGGCTGGACAGCGGCGAGGCGTGCGTGGGCACCGGCGTCATGCACCGCGTCTGGAACGCCGGCCTCGTCGTCCAGCCGTTCCTGGCCCTCGGCCGCCGCCGCAACATCCTCGTCGCGGAGACCGGCCACGACCTCCCGTTCCGGATCGAGAACTATCCGTACGCCGACTCGTACGGACGCGAGACCGTGACCTTCGTCCGCACCTT
Source organism: Nonomuraea fuscirosea (assembly GCF_035917475.1). Classification (NCBI taxonomy): domain Bacteria; kingdom Bacillati; phylum Actinomycetota; class Actinomycetes; order Streptosporangiales; family Streptosporangiaceae; genus Nonomuraea; species Nonomuraea fuscirosea. The sequence goes on from NZ_CP109074.1 coordinate 9,797,936, forward strand.
CCCGCACAGCCGCTTCGACGCCACCATGATCTACGACGAGACCCGGGCGCAGGTGCTCGACTACCTGGGCACCCACCAGCACATCGCGGCACCGCTCCAGCTCGCCGTGGACGACCGCGGCGGCCTGGTCATCCGATCCGGCCGCCAGCGCCTGCTGGAGGGCCCGCTCGCCGTCCGCATCCCGTCCGCCGCCACGGGCACCGCCGTCGTCAGCGAGCACTACGACGACCGGATCGGGCGCTTCAGAATCGCGGTGACCGTCTCCAACCCGCTGCTCGGCCGGATCTTCGGCTACTGGGGCACCTTCACCGCCGCGTACGTGGACGTCGCCGAGCACGGCGTGCCCGCTAGCGTTAGGCCGAGACGGGAGGACGCCCGTCGCTGACCCGTCCCGACGATCCGGGGAACCTGGTGGCCGACACACGTACCAAGCTGCTCGACGCGGCGCTCGAAACGCTCAAGAAGCAGGGGATGGCCGGCGTCTCCGCCCGGACGATCGCCACCGCGGCCGGCGTCAACCAGGCCCTCGTCTTCTACCACTTCGGCAGCGTCGACCAGCTGCTCGCGGCCGCCGTCGAGCGCGGCTGCGAGCAGCGCATGGTCCTCTACCGCGACCGCTTCGCCGCCGTGACGACGCTGCGCGAGCTGCTCGACCTCGGCCGCGCGATCCACGAGGAGGAGCGCGCCGAGGGCAGCGTCGCGGCGCTGGCCCAGCTGCTGGCCGGCAGCCAGACCGACAGCAAGCTCGCCCCGGCGGTGGTCGGCGGGCTGAACCTCTGGATCGGCGAGGTGGAGCAGGCGCTCGGCAGGGTGCTGGCGACCTCGCCGCTGGCCGAGTTCGCGGACGTGTCGGGCCTGGCCAAGGCGACGGCGGCGGCGTTCGTCGGGCTGGAGCTGTACGAGGGCGTCGACACCGACGGCGCCGCCCAGGCTCTGGACGCGCTTGAGGAGCTGGCGGTGCTGGTGACGGCCCTGGAGGACATGGGCCCGATGGTCCGCCGGGTCGTGCGCGCCCGGCTCACTCGTAGTATCGGACCTCGATCACGTTCCCATCGGGATCGGGAAAGTAAATAATCTCCGGCGCGATTCCGCGGGCCCCGAAGGAATTGGTCCTGGTTCCGGAGACCTCCACGTCGTGGCGCTTCAGCCGTACCTGGAGCGCGTCGAAGTCCTCCTCGTTCACGGCCAGGCAGAAATGATTCACCGGATGCCCGGCGCTGCCCCGTACACCGGTCGCCTCGTCCACGCCGCGCATGGCCTCAAAGGACATCAGGTCGAGAATGGTGTCGGGCGAGATTCGCACGCTCGGAAAAGGCGCCCTCCCATGGCGGAACTGCTCGGCCCTGACTCCGGGGAGCCCGACCACCTGCTCGTAGAACTGCAGGGATAAGAGCTGATCCGAGACCCAGCAGACGAGGTGGTCCAGGCGTGCGCGCATTCAAGCACCTCCGTTTTTCCTCCAATATCTGCTGTACGAATCGCCCTGTCCACCTGGCCGCCCGTAAGAAAAGCGGATTCGGCGCCGGACAACGCCGAATTTTCCCGTCGGCGGCGGCCTTGACGGGTGTCATGAACGGTGGGTCAGCGCTGTCGCAGGGCGAGCAGTTCGGCGACGGTGACGAATCGGTACCCTTGCTCGCGCAGTTCGGTGACCAGCCCCACGATGGACTCCCGGGTGGCCGCGCCGCCGGCGTACCAGGGGTGCAGCAGGATGATCGATCCCGGCCTGACCTCGTCGCGGACGGTCGTGACGATCTCGGCGGCGGTGGGGGTGGCGCCGGAGTCCGGCTCGATGTCCCACATGATCGTGTGCCGCTGGTGCTCGTCCAGGTAGAGCGGCAGGCTCAGCAGCTTCTTGCCGGTCGGCGGGCGGAACACGATGTCGCCCTGCTGGCCGGCCGCGCGGATGGCCCGGTCCGTACGCTCGATCTCCTCGGCCACGGTGGACTTCGACACGAAGACCATCCGCCGGTGGCTGTAGGTGTGGTTGCCGAGCTGGTGCCCCGCGTCCACCAGCGCCTTGGTCAGCCGGGGATGCGCCTCGACCTGGGAGCCGACGACGAAGAACGTCGCGCGCACCCGCTGCTCGGCGAGCACGTCGATGAGCTCGCGCGTGTGCTCGTCGGGCCCGTCGTCGAAGGTCAGGGCGACGACCTTCTCGTTCGTCTCCACGCGGTCGGTCAGCTCTCCCGCCAGCTGGAAGCTGCGGGCGTTCATCAGCTGGTAGAGACCCGTGGCGGTCAGCAGGAGGACGACCGGGAGGAGTGCGAGCAGCAGCCTGACCCCTCGCCGGCGTCCGGTCGTTGCGGCTGTCTTCATGGGTGATCATGGAATCACGAGCGGCGGGTCCAGGTGACCCGTTTGCCGACGAAGACGGGTCAGTGCTGGTGCTGCTCAGGCAGGTGGCTGTCGGCGTGCGCCCAGACCAGCACGTTCGCCACGTCGTCCTGGCGCTCGAAGAAGTCGAGCACCTCCTGGTCCGAGTGACGCAGGCTGAAATGGGTCAGCACGAAGAGCGTGTCCGGATGGGCGACGACGTACGGCTTGAGCTCGCTCCACACCGTGTGCCCCACGCGCCGCGCCCGATCGAGCTCGGCGTCGTCCAGATAGGTGCATTCGGTGATGATCACCGGATACTCGGACAGCCACCCACCCCGCCCCAGCGCACGGGCGTGCGTGTCGCCGAGATAGGCGAACAACGGCCGCTGGACCTGCCGATCGACCGCCTCACCCCGCCTCCTCCTGTCCGCGACGGCCCGGCCGAACGCGCCGGGATCCAGCGTCTCCTTCAGCGCCTCGATCTCCGGCAGGAGGGCGCGCCGGTTCTCCGCGACGCCATACCCGACGCTGGGCACCTTGTGCTCGGTCGCCAGCACCCGTACCGTGTGCGACCCGTTCCTGCCGAACCGGAACTCCGCGCCCGGCCGCACTCCGTGCACCCGCGCTCCCGCCGCCAGCGCCAGATCGAAGGCGGCCGCCTGGTTGAGCTCGGTCGTCGCGCGCAGATAGTCGCGCACGTACGGCAGCGCCTGCTCAGGCACGTACATGTCGACCCCGGTCGACCGCGTGGCCAGGAAGTCGAGGTCCTTGGAGTGGTCGAGATGCGCGTGCGTCAGCAGCACCGTGTCGACCTGCCGCCCCTCGGCCAGCCCCGCGTCGAGCGCCAGCTTCAGCTCAGGCACGTGGAAGAACGTCTTGTCGTTGGCACGCGAGTAGCCGGTGAGCGTCAGCGAGGTGCCCGGCATCCGCCACGTCTTCCACTGCCGGAACGGATGCCCGCGCTCCAGCCGGTCCGGCCTCATGATCATGGCGAGAGGATAGCGCTCACCGCAGGCTGGGGGTGTGCTCGTGCAGCGCCTCCAGGAACGCCTCGACGAGCGGCCCCCGGTGGCCGCGCCCGCGACGGATCACGACCACCGGCAGGCGCGCGTCCAGCCCGTCGATCTCGATCGCCCGCAGGCTGCCGAGCCGCAGTTCCTCGCGCACGCTGCTGGTGGGCATGAGCGCCACCCCGAGTCCGGCCTGCACCAGCCGCTTCTGCGCGGTGAGACTGTCCACCCTGGTCACCGGCGTGCCCGCCGGCAGGAGCCGGTCGAGCAGGGCGCCGAAGGAGTCGGGCTGACCCCGTTCCGGCGAGAACCCGAGCCACCGCTCGCCGCGCAACTCCCCCAGATCGGGCAGCCGCCCGGCGGTGACGGGATGCGCGGCCGGCACGACGACCGCCAGCCGCTCCGCCCCGAGCGGGATCGATTCCAGGCGCGGATCGGCGTCGGCGAAGTACCGCAGCCCGAGGGACGCCTCGCCGGTCCGGACGAGCGCGCTGACCTGGCGGCTCGACGCGGTGGTCAGCTCGACGAAGACGTCCTCGTGGCGTGACTCGAACGCGCGCAGCGCGTCCACGATGTGGGAGTCGGCCAGGGTGCCCACGATGGCCAGGCCGAAGGTCCTGCTCCCGCCCGGCCGCGCGGCCTGCTCACGTACGGCCCGCTCGGCATCGCGGACGGTCGCGAGCACGGTCTCCGCGTACGGCAGCAGCGCCCGCCCCGCACCGGTCAGCCGCACCCGGCGGCCCGCCCGCTCGAACAACGGCGCCCCCACCGCCCGCTCCAGCTCGCGGATGCGGCGGCTGATCGCCGGTTGCGAAAGGTTGAGCCGCCGCGACGCCTCGGTGAACCCACCCCACTCCGCGACCGCCACGAAGGCCACCACCTCGTCGATCGTCATCACTTCCATCAGTTTTCCTGATGAACAGCATCCGATCTATGCATTTGCCTTCAGAACCCCGCAGCCGGACAGTGGACCGCACCACCCCGACTTTCCGCCCGCACCTGAACCACCCACCCCTCCAGGAACGACCACGACGGGAAAGCCACCATGACCGACCAGGCCGCCGCGGCCCTCCGCTTCCGCGAGCTGCACGAGCGCCCCGAACCCCTCCTGCTCCCCAACCCCTGGGACCCCGGCACCGCCCGCCTCCTCGCCTCGCTCGGCTTCGAGGCCCTGGCCACCACCAGCCTCGGCGTGGCCAACCAGCTCGGCCGCAGGCGGGCCAGCAGACAGGCCATCCTCGGCAACCTCCGCGCCATCAGCGACGCCACGCCGCTGCCCGTCAACGCCGACCTGGAGAACTGCTACGCCGACGACCCCGCCGAGGCGGCCACGATGATCGCGGACGCCTGCGCCGCCGGCGCCGTGGGCGCCTCCATCGAGGACGCCACCGGTGATCCGCGAGCGCCGATCTACGACTTCGGGCTCGCCGTCGAACGCGTCCACGCGGCCGTCGAGGCCGCCCGTGCCCTGCCCATCCCCTTCGTCCTCACCGCGCGAGCCGAGAACCTGCTGTGGCAGGCCGGCGACCTCGACGACACCATCAGCCGCCTGCGGGCGTTCGAGGAGGCGGGCGCGGACGTCCTGTACGCCCCCGGGTTGCGCACGCTCGACGAGATGCGCGCGGTGGTGTCCTCGGTCGGCGGACCGGTCAACGTCGTGATGGGCTTCGCCGACCCGGAGATCACGCTGGCCCAGCTCGCCGAGATCGGCGTCCGCCGGGTGAGCATCGGCGGAGCGCTCTCCCGGGTGGCGCTGCGCTCGTTCATGGACGCGGCCAAGGAGATGCGCGCCGGCCGCTTCGGCTTCGTCACGCGCATGGCCCCGCTCACCGACCTCCACCCTCCCTTCACCTGACCACGCGCTCACCGAACGCCACCCTCCCTTCACCTGACAACCGCCGTCCCCGTTCGCCGGCGCAGGGCCCGGCTCCTCCTCCTGTCACGGGACATCCCGTCTGCGCAGATACCGACCGCCCAGGACCGCGTACCAGATCATGACGGGCAGGTGGAGCGCGTACCCGAGCTGCTCCAGCCCAGGGGCGGGGCCGGCCGCGCCCGTCGTCCACGGCAGGACGACCGCGCTCAGCCCGGACAGGGCGGCGATCAGGCCGGCGACCCGGAACCCGGCCGGCATCGCCCAGCCCACGGCGCCGGCGACGGTGGCCGCGACCCACAGCAGCCCGGCCAGGTTGACCGTCCACTTCGCGGTGAGCAGCACACCCATGGCCATGGTCTCGACCCCCGGAGCCGCCGGCCGGGCCGCCAGCTGGGTGACGGCCAGATTCCCCGCATCATGCAACACCCCCGCCAGCCCCGCGCCGGCCAGCAGCCCCCCGGCCAACCTCTCCAGGTACAGCCTCCACGCCTGTGCCGGCACCGGCTCAGCGTGCACCGCCCCGGCCAGCACCAGCCCAGCCGCGGTCAACCCCATCCACCCCACCACGTCGAACGCCAGCTCGGCCAGATGCACCCCGACCTGCTGGCGTACCGCGATCAACACAGCGCCGGAGTCGTAGGGATTCAGGGTCAACCCCGATGGCACCACGAGGGCCGTACCGGCGACCATGGCAACCAGCGAGATCAGCAGCAGCACGCCGGCGAGCCGGCGCCGAGGGTTCGGATCGCTCATGGACCGGACGCTAGAACCCTGACGCGGCGACAAGGTCAACCCCTCAGGAGAGGAACGTCATGTGGCGGATCGGCCAACTGGCCCGCATGGTGGGCGTATCCGAACGAACCCTGCGCCACTACGACAAGATCGGCCTCCTGATCCCGGCAGCGACCGACCACACCACCGGCTACCGCTGGTACGGCGTCACCGAACTGTCCAGACTCGAACGCATCCGCGGCCTGCAACGCCTCGGCCTCCCCCTGCGCCAGATCGCCGACCTGCTGGACGCCCCGGAGTCACAGCTGCGGCAGGCGCTGACCGAGACCGTCGCGACCCTCCGCCGCGACATCGCCACCCTGACCACCACCGCCGCACACGCCGAAGACCACCTCACCGCCCCGGCCTCGATCCTGCCCCAGCAGACCCGGGTAGGCCCACGCCGCCTACGCGTCCACCGCATGACCCTCGACCACCCCGCGCAGCTGGCGGCACTCTGCCCACCACCCCCGGCGACCCTGCTGACCTGGCTCCAAGCAAACCCGACCGGCACCTTCACCGCCGCCCTGACCACCGAAGACGCCACCGAACACCTCACCCTGCCGCCCCGCACGGTCGTACGAGCCGTCGTTCCGCCCACGACCGGCGTGATCCGCGCCGGCCAGGACCTGTTCGCCTGGCTGCACCGCCACCACCTCACCATCACCGGCCCCACCATCGAGGACCACCTCACCGACACCGACGGCGCTCACGCCACCATCCTGGAGATCCCCTGCACCCCCCACCTCGCAGACATTCGGCCATGAAGACGAGCCGACAACGTCCCCCGGCAAGCCGCCACGCACGACGACCGATCCCGCACCCACCACGAACCCCACCCACCCCTTGTAGCGGCATTAATGTGGCGAGACCACGTCATAGACCCCCGTTCGTCTGCCGGAACTTCCGATGGTCGCCGTTCTTCTTCACCGCCGCTTTCCGCTGCCCTCGACAACGGGCGCAGGAACAGTCGTGGCACCCGGTCCGATATTGGTGACGAATGACGAGCATCCGCTCCGCTATCTGACTCGCGCTGGGATCGTCCGACCGGCCCGCCGCTTCCGCGTCGTTTCCGGTGGAAGCGCTGTTCGGGTGGCCGTGCCGCAGAGAAACGACGTTGTCTTCAAGGGCACGCCCTTGAGCCGCAATCTCATATTCCGTACGGGCCCGCAGGAAATCGATCAGCCCCTCGTCCGAATTGATCTTGTCTATTACCTTCTCCTGCGTCAGCCGTTCAGTATCCTGCCGCTGACGTTGCAGACGGTACTGGAAGACCTTGTCCACGATGACCAGCAGCAGTAAACCCACGATCAGGACGACGACGCAGACGTCGAGAAAGCCGACCGTCTGATCGCTCAGCATCCGCGCGGACGGCAGCGCGGGCAGATGGGCAGCGGTCAGAACGCCACCCCCGACCGCCAGACCGACCTTCAGAACCTTGAGAGCCCGTGACGATCCTGGAATGTTCATACCAGTCGTCCGCGCCGGCTCACGAGACCGGAGTGAGGTATGTGAGCAAGCCAGGCGCGCCCACAATCGGCGCGACCGAAACACTGAATGGGGGTTCGGCGGGCTGTGGCGTTCAGGCCACACCTTGTTGACCGGCAGCGGTCGTCGCCTGCCCTGATTGTTTGACGACAATGGGGTCGTGGACGTAGAACGTCCCGGTTTACTGGCGGGCCGATGGGCGCTCTGCGGGCGTATTTGCGACCGGGGAACCGTGGGCCCCAATCGGTAGCGCCAAGTGAACCATGCCGAATGCCTAGACAGGCACTCCGCTGTGGCCTCACAGTCGAGGTCGTACACATGACGAACCTCCTCCCGGGGGTTCGACGGGGGCCGCTCTCTCGTTGTCCACGCCTTCATCAGCTGGCAGGCAGAGACGCGTGGGCATCCGGCAGGAGAGTGGCCCCCTCAACTGAGGGACTTGCACCGACCAGGCGGCTTCGCGCCTGAGGTGAATGGCTGTGCGGGTCCGCATCCCGCACATGGCGGGGGTTCTCCATCCTCGCGCTCGCTATGTGCACCCCAAAGGCCCACCTTTCGCCGTGCTGATCGTGTGCTTCGCATACGCGCCCAGAGCAGCAGAGGCGGCGGTCGCGTCTTCCCCGATCTCCCGCCATCAATCGAGACCCGCCTGCTAACTCTTGGTAATGTTGTAGCTAGCTATCGTAATCTGGCCATCTGCATGTAGCAGATTACATGTCGCTACTATACACCTGCAGCTAGCCAGGTAGGGTACGGTGGGTAGCTCCTTCCGCCGAGGAAGTAGGCAAAGTAACCAGAGAATGACGCGTCGTCGGGACCGGTGCATGTGGCGGTGAGAGCCATGCGCTATGCTTCCTGTCAGATTGCAGGTAGCACACTTGCAGACCTCGCTGCATGCGGAGAGTTAGGTAACAGTAAGGATGTGCGCTGATCAAGGGCCAGTCATCCATCGGGCCCTCTTGTCTTCAGAGCTGGTACGCCTGCGCCAGGAGAAGAATCTGAAACAAGAAACAGTCGCCCGTGCGCTGGATTGGTCGCCGTCCAAGCTGATCCGCATCGAGGGGGGCAGCGTCGGCATCTCCACCACGGACCTGCAGGCCCTGCTGCGCCAATACGGCGTCGACGACGGATCCCCGCTTATGGCCCACCTCATCGAGCTGGCCAGGGGCGCGCGCGAACGCGGCTGGTGGAGTTCATACAGCAGAGAGCTTTCCAGCGACCCCGCCTATCTCGCCTTCCTCGGCTACGAATACGGCGCTTCCCGGATCAAGCATTTCGGTCTGGCGGTCATGCCGGCGCTGCTGCAGACCGAAGACTACGCTAGGGCCCTGACCCGCCAATACGTGAGCGAAGAGCGGGCCGAGATGCTGGTCACCGTCCGCATGTTGCGCCAGGAGAAGCTGCTCGAACGAGACCCTCCACCGGAGCAGGCGTTCGTTCTCGACGAGGCCGTCATCCGCCGCCGAGTGGGCCGCCGGGTCGATCTCAAGATCATGCCGAACCAGCTGAAGCATTTGCTGGAACTACAGGCCACCCGCCCTTACCTGACGATCCAGGTGATCCCTTTCGACGTCGGCGCGCATTTCGGCATGACTGGCAACTTCGCCGTACTCGAATTCGAAGGCGCGCTCGGCCCGGTCCTCTACCTGGAGAACTCCCGCGGCGGTGCGCTCACCGTCACCGGTCGCGATCCGGAGATCGTCAATTACAACTCGGCATTCGAGACCTTGCGCGAGACGGCGCTGAGCCCGGAGGCGTCACGCGAGCTCATCGAGCGTGTCATTGCGGAAATGGGGTAACGGGTCACCCTTTAGTGTTCCTGCTGCGGCTTGAAGTGACGCCGTGACACGAGCGGGTCATTGATCGTCGCATGATGCGCCCGCCAGGGTGCTGTGACGTGCTGATGGTGTAGGAGAATCCCGGTCAGGGAACCTACACTCGTGAGATAGAGCACGGCCAACGCATGGTGCCTACCACGGGAAGCTCTGGGATACTTCATGGCGGATCCTCGCATGCGTCATTTGACCTGGTTAAAGAGCACGAAGTGCAATCCTGGTGACTGTGTAGAAGTGGCGTTCATGGGGTCCTATGTGTTCCTCAGGAACTCCAAGGAGCAGGCGGGTCCGGTGCTTGCCTTCACCCGGCCCGAGTGGGACGCCTTCGTGGAGGGCATCCATGCAGGCGACTTCGCCTGACCCTCGCCCGCGACTCCTAAGTGCTGATCGGCATACCGCCTGTTGTCGTAGCCGGCTCCGGAGCGACCACCGGGCAGGGCGTTCTACGAATTGGACTTCACCACATTATTGGGGCTTGGACCGATATTCAGCCCACGCGTCGACCGCCTCTTGCAGATCAAGAGCGGCCACGTCCTCACATGCCATCCCGACCGTGTGGATCAACCGGTCCGCGAGCCAATCTGGCACCGGCTCCCTGGCGGGAGCTTTCTGGACTCGCATGTGATCGGCGAGCGCGCCGAGTCGTTCGATCACCTGGCCGAGCTGGATGATCTCGGGACGGTTCGAGTCCGCCTCACGCACTCTCGCGGTCGCCTCCGCGTACACCTCCGCGTCGGCCCGCTCACCGACAGCCCATACCTCGCAGATCTCCACCGACTTGTCCTCGGCGATGCGGTAGACGACACGCCAGGTGTTACGCCCGACGACCAGTTTGCGGAAACTGCTCAGTTCCCCGCCCAGCGGATGGCCGGCTTCAGGGTTGTCCAGCAGGAGAAGGATCTTCTTGAGTACCTTGGGCACCGCGTCCGGGCCGATGCGCCGGAGGTCGTCGACCGCCGGCGCCGTGAAAACGACGTCGGACACGGTTCACTCATCGTCCGGGACGGCGGCCAGCGACTCTCGGGTGTGCCCGAAAGCGGCAAGCACCTCATCGAACGAGACCCGCTCCCCCGTATCCGTGACCGACCGGGCGAGCACCAGCGCCAGATCGCGCAGATCGGCCGCTGCTTCCTCCAACTCGTTGAGCCGGTGGATGCTCACCACGGCCGCCACGGGCTGGTGCCGACGAGTGACCACCAGGTCGCTCCCGTGCTCCGCATCGGCCACGAGGCGGGCGACACCTCGCTGGGCCGCCTCTGTGACGCTCAGCTCAGTGACGTCGCGCAGAACACTCATACATCAACTGTACATCTTTCTATACAGAAGCGTAGTGTCCCTGGCCCGAGCATCGGCGGGGGCATTCCGCGCTCGGGATCGCGGCAAAAGCCATTGCCGAGGGGGCCTCCCGAGCGAGTCCGGAAGCCGCGCCGTCCTGAACACCGGACCCCCTGCCTCGTCGCCTGCCACGCGATCGAGCTCAGTTATGCCCGTAGAGAGCGGGCAGGTCGACGAGGTGGAGTTCGGATGACGATGTCGCCGCTTGGCGGGCCTTGTCGTTGAAGCCCGCTCCGCTGAAACAGATCAGCTTCGTCTGTGAGGTGTCATAGCGGCCGGCCCGAGTGATGAGTTCACGGATGTGCCGGAGCCGATCGATGTGCGCGGCACCCATGGTGTCGTTCCATTTGGCTTCCCCGATGGCTAGAAGGGGCGCTTTGCCATGGTCGGCGATACCGATGACGGCCACGTCGATTTCGTGGCCGGTGCGGGTGGCGGGGTCGTGCACGGTGCCGTGCCCCACGCGGGCGGGCAGTCCGCCGAAGAGATCGTGTTCTGCGTGGTGCAAGGCCCAGTCGCGGCAGACCTGTTCGAAATGGGGGCCGAGGACATTGCTGACGAAACGGCGGCGGCTGGCTTGCCAGACCCGGTTCGCACTGCCGGGACGTTCCAACTGGTCCCACACGGGCCGCATGATCGCGTGGTAGAAGGCGATCAGCGGTTCCGTGATGCGGTAGGTCGGGCGGTTCTCCCGGAAGACGTCGGCATCTCGGTGCAGCAGGCTCGCACCCCCTGCCGAGCGCTGCCGTGTGGCAACCCGAGATCGGCGGTCGGTCGCTCGGGCTCAGGCCGGTCGAGCAACGGGGTGGAGGCCGTCCATCAGGAGGTCCAGCAGGCGGCCGGCCTTGGCTTCGTGCTCGCGCCTGGGAGCCACCGTGAAGATGCCGATGAGGGAGGCGGCGATGTCCTCGGCGGAGACGTCGGAGCGGAGGTCGCCCGCCGCGCGACCGGCGTCGAGGATCGTGGTGATGGCCGCCAGCAGCTCGCTCCGGGTCTGCGCGTGGGCGATCTCGCCCGACTCGATCATCGTCAGCAGCGTGTCGAGCATGCCGTTCTTGGTCGCGATCCAGTCCCCGAACAAGTCCATCCAGCGTCGCATCGCCTCGGCCGGGGGCAGGCGGCCGAGCAGTTCGCGGGCGCCGGTCGTCAGTCGTACGACCTGGTCCCGGTAGACCGCGTCGACCAGCGACTCGCGGGTCGGGAAGTGCCGGTAGAGCGTGGCGATGCCGACCCCGGCCTCGCGGGCGATGGCACGCATCGACGGCTCGGCGTCAGCCGACATGAACGCGCGGGTCGCCACCGCGAGCAACTGGTCGCGGTTACGGGCTGCGTCCGCCCTTGGCACGCGCATCTCCTCGTCAGCCAAAACGGATCACGCTCCGGTTATGTTAGTGTCGTTCATGGAAACGGAGCATAGTCCGTTTCACCGCGTTCCCTCCAAGGAGACAGGCGTACATGCAGGAACAGAGCACTCAGCAGCCGGCGGTCAGGAGCAGGGCGGTCCGGCTCGACGCGTTCGGCGGCCCCGAAGTCCTGGACGTCCGTGAGGTTCCCGCTCCGCAGGCCGGGCCGGGACAGATCCGCGTACGGGTCACCGCAGCGGGCCTGAACCCGATGGACTGGATCATGACCGCCGACGCGGACACCGCCGCCCGGTTCGGCCTGAGCCTGCCGGCCGGGTTCGGGACCGACTACGCGGGCGTGGTCGACCAGGCCGGCGACGGGGTGACCGGCTTCGCGCCCGGCGACCGGGTGTTCGGGGGCGCGCTGTCCCGCGCGGTCGCCGACTTCGTGCTGATCGATCTGGACGAGGGGATCGCGGCGAACGAGGCCCACCACACTCCCGAGGGCGTCGACGACCGCACCGCCGCCACCCTCGCGATCGCCGGCCGTACGGCATCCGCCGCCCTAGCCGTGATCGCCCCCGGCCCGGACGACACCGTGCTGATCGGCGGCGCGGCGGGCGGGGTCGGGGTGTTCGCCGTCCAACTGGCCCGGCTCGCGGGCGCACGCGTGATCGGAACAGGATCGGCGACCTCAGCCGACTTCCTGCGCGACCTCGGAGCCGAGCCGGTCACCTACGGCGACGGCCTGGCCGACCGGGTCCGAGCCCTCGCTCCCGGCGCTGTCACCGCCGCCATCGACCTGCACGGAACGGAGACGGCGCACGTCGCCAGGAAACTCGGCGTACCGGACGACCGCATCTGCACCATCGCCGCGCAGATCGACGGCGTACCGGCGGCCAACGGCGCGAACGCCGCCCTCGGCGCCCTGGAAGAAGTCGCCCGCCTGGTCGCGGCGGGCCGCCTGCGGGTGCCCATCGCGGCGACCTTCCCGATCGACCAGATCCGCCGCGCGGCCGAACTCCAGGCCGGCCGGCACGTACACGGCAAGGTCGTCATCGACCTATAGCTCCCCGCAGCACATCCAAGCGTTCCGCTCGTGCGAAATGATTGAGGCACATCGCATCGAAGACGAGGACATGGCCGGGTCCCGCGTCGCTCAAGGCTCCAGCTCCGCTTCATCCCGTACGGGCAGATCGGCTGCCACAAGTTGCCCCCGCATGAGCTCGACAGCGCGCGGCGTCGTAATGAGCGCCTTCTTGTAGGCCTCCACCACCGCATGCGCGCAGCTCGGCGGTACCCGAACGCGTTCGAGGTCGGGCTGGGGTGCCCAGCCGACCGCTTCCATCAGCTCCGCCTTCGTGGGATTGCGCTGTCGCATCTCCAGGGCAGTGGCCTTGTCAACGGCACCCGCCGCGACCGCTTGGCGGATGGTCAAAGTCCAGGAAGTCCGGTACCGGGCGGCGAGAACGACCAGATCCTCTCTTCGCAGCGACGCTCCATCGGCTGCCGCAATCGCGCGTATCGGAAGAAGAAGCTCCGCCGCGAAGGCATCGACTATCGCTTCTCTTCCGTCACGGGAAACATGGACTCCCATGTCGGTGGAGTACTCGTCACCGATGATCAGATGTCCGAGTTCATGAGCGGCGGTTGCCCGGCGGCGCCCGGGTTCGCCCCGCTTGCTGACGACGGCGACAGCGAGGTCGTCTTCGATCAGCGATGCTCCCTCGCCTGGCACATCCACAACCGCGACCAGTTGTCCCAAACGCTCGCACACCCTCATGAGCGAGTCGATCGGCTCGTTGTTCACACCGACTTGCGCTCTCACCCACCAGGCCGCGCGGCGGGCGGCCGGCACGTCCTGAATCGGTTCCTCGTAGCGCTGGATGGCAGGTGCGGAGAGTGTCCCTATCTCCATGAGTTGCCTGACGTCGTTCAGCCATGCGGTCAGAGCCACTTCCAACGAGTAGGACTGCCGGGCTGCCTCGGTATCCCCGTCGTCCACCATTTCGGTACGCCGCGACACGACAAGAGGCGGGGGACTGAGGAAATAGGCCAGCGGAACATCCAGCGCCGCCGCGAGTTTCGAGAGTTCCAGCGCGTCTACCCGGCGAATGCCTCGCTCGATCTTCGCGATCATCGTCCGATCGAGATTCAGGACCGCGGCAAGCTGCTCTTGCGACAGATCGGCCGCGATGCGACACTCACGCACCCGCTCGCCGACGTCTGCCCACCCCGTACGGTCGCTCATGTTGCGATAATCGCACACCCCGCCGACTCAGGCGAGGCGCTCCGACCGGCCTCAGGCAAATGTTCCACCATCGCCACCTGGCGCTTCTGCCGGCGCTTTCATCTTGGCAGTGGTACTCGCCAAGCTGCTGATGCCACCGCGTGACACCCGTAGGCGATGCCGTCCCGGGTGAGGCGCCATGCGTGCGTGACCGTTGGCATGACACGACGCCGCCAGCGCAAGATGTCGCACTGTGGATCTACCGGACTTCGAAGACCATCTCACGGCGATGGGACTGCTCAGATGAGCCGAATTCGACAAGGCGGCGATCGGTCGGGCCTCGCAGACGAGAGCCACGGCGAGTCCGGCCATAGGGGACGATCGCCAAGAAAGTGGACGCTGGAGAAAATCGGCGTGTTGGCGTCGCTCATCATGGGGGTGACTGGAAATGCAGGCAACTGTGAAGGTCTGGAATTCGCTGGAGCCGCTCTGGTACCGATTCTTCGCACGCCGCAACAACCGCTGCGGCTCAAGTCGGGATCCCACTCTTCCCGCAGGTCTGCGCCTCGCCGAATGCCAGGCCGACCGGACAGGCCACGCCGACGCCATCGATGCCGCAATACCCGTGAGGCACCTTGTGGAGGGACCGCTGGTGGCAGCGGTCCGCTCCCAGCATTGAGCGACCCCGCACAGGCCGTGTCAGACCTTGACCACCTGCACGGTCTTCCCGCACAGTTTCCTCATGTCGTCCTCGTCAGAGGTGAGAACGATGACCGGCCGCACTGAGCGGAGCGCGGTGGCCGCCACCACGGCGTCGACGGCGTACTTGTGACCGTGCCGGCGAGCATCGCGAAGCAGTTCGATCGCCAGCGCCGATATGTCCTCGGTCACAGGCTCGATCCTCAGCCTGGACAGGTGCCTCCTAAGACGATCACTCTTTGCTCGGACGTCCTGCGCTTCGATCGGCGGTAGCAAAAGTCCTGTGCGAGGAGCGGCCGTCATCTGTGCCTGCGGGGACGCACGCCGGCCAGCGAATCCGGCTGCGCCGGCGGTCACCCGACCGGGCAACTCACCGCCCCAAGCGGTCGAGTGATCACAGGTGCCAGCCGAGCAAGTTCCAGTGCTGGCAGAACCAGAGGAGGGCGAGCAGCCCCGCCAGCACGACCATCTGATGGCCGCGGGCCAGGACGCCCGCGTGCCGCCAAGTCCTCACGGTCGTGGCGACCGCGGCGACGGTGAGTGCGAGGACCAGCAGCGGCAGCACCAGGAGGACCTGGACGTTGGCCGGCACGCCGTACAGGATGCTCGTGTCGCCGGTCAGAACCAGCGTGAACAGCACCACGAACACCAGTCCGACCGCGGCGGCGAGCCCAGTCAGGACACGCCCGGCGCGCCAGACACGCGAAACGGGACGCTTCTTGGCCGGACGGACCACAGCGGCCACCGGCAGGCCGAGCACGGCGGTCAGTGCGGTGACGGCGAACAGCAGGACGATGATGGCATTGACCGGCGGGGTGTCCCACCAGGGGACGCGTTGGTAGGCGGGGCCGTCTGTGGCCACGTACGCGGCATCGCTCCCGCCGGGCACCAGCGCCAGCCGCTGCGTGCCGCCGTCCTGCTGATAGAGCCCAGGCCCCAGCGGGCTCCACGTCGAGCCTCTGAAGGTGAGCTTCCCGCCCGCCACCCGCAGCCGGGTGGAACCGGTCAGGGCGACCACCTTCTCGATGTTGGACTCTGCGGACCTGGTGAGCTTGTAGAAGCCTTCGACAGGCATGACGGAAGCACCGCCGTCGGGCACTGCGCGCTGTCCAGGCAGGAAGCGGTCGAAGAAGGCGGGAATGATCTTGGTCATGGCGTCGGCCCCGCCGAGACTGTTCGTGGAGACGAACAGGCCGAGGTCGGCGTCGGGCACCAGCAGCAACGCGCTCTGGAAACCCTCCCAGCCGCCGTCGTGCATGATCACGCGATGCCCGTTGAGTGTCTGCTCCTTGAACCCGTGAGCGTACCCGTCGATGCGCGGATCGGCCGCGAACGTCCGCCGGTGCATGAGCCGGGCCGTCGGCTCGTCGAGGATGCGCCGGTCGCCGAAGCGTCCGTGCAGCAAGTGAGCGATCATGAAGTGGGCCATGTCGTTCGCGGTGGCACTGATCGACCCGTCAGGGGCGAGGTTGTCGAAGACGAACGGCTTGCGCCGATACGCCCCGTCCTCGTAGTCGTAGCTGCGCGCCAGATCCGCGGCCAAGGGGGCGGGAACGGGCTCGGCGGCCGTGCTGTGCCGCATCGCCAGCGGGCCGAGGATGTGGTCGCGCACGTACTCGTCATACGGCTGCCCGCTCACCCGAGCCACGATGTGTCCGGACAGCGCCGCCCCATAGTTCGAGTACGCCGACACCTCGCCAGGCGGACGCACCCGCGCGGGCATGTTGTCGGCGAGATAGTCCGCCAAGGGCGGCACGTCGTCCTTGCTCCGCGACCCCACGCCGATCGTGCGGTCCTCGAATCCGGCCGTGTGGTCCATCAGGTCCTGCAGCGTGATCGGCCGGGGGTAGGTCGCGGGGATCCGGAACGCGGTGAGGTAGCGGTTCAGGTCCGCCTTCAGGTCCAGCTTGCCCTGCTGAACCTGCTGCATCACTGCGGTCCAGGTGAACAGCTTGGTGATCGAGGCGATCCGGACCATTGAGGTGGCCGGGTCAAAAGGTCTGCGGTTCTCGACGTCGGCCAGCCCGTACCCCTTACTGAAGAGCATCTTCCCGCTGCCCACCACCGAGACGACCGCGCCCGGCACGTGGTCGGCCGCCAGCCCGTCCGCCATCGCGGCGTCGAAGAAGGCGGCCAGAGCACGTTCGTCCGGAATCTCGGTAGCTGCCACGGCGGGACGCGGCACGAGGATCATCAGCGCCGCGCACACCGCGACGAGCATCGAACGGAGGACGTACACGGGCGGCTCCTGACCTTGTCGAGGCCATCCACGATGCGGCCGGCGAGGGCGCGGCCGCATCGCCATCGCGGCCATGGGCGTCTCCGACGAAAGTCGGAGACGCCCGGCGTCCAGCGCCGACGCCGGTATGAGGTGATGCGCCGCCGCCCTGGCTACGCTGGACCGATGCTGTCGTTACGCGCGGTGCCGCGGCGGATGGCCGTGCTCGGGCCACACGCGATCAGCGCGGCCTCCGTGGCGCTCTGCCTGTTCCTCACCGTCCTGGCAGTCAAGACGCCCTGGGCGCCGCTGCCGCGACCCGTCATCGCCGCCGCCGGGCTGGCAGGCACGGGTGCGGTGTGGTTCCAGGGCCGGTGGCCGGTGGCGGTGACCGTCGCCGGGGCGGGCGCGTACGTGCTGTCGGGCAATCCGGGGCCGCTGCTGATCAGCCTGTTCTCCGGCGCGGGCACGCGTTTCCCGGCGCTGGCGGCGATCGGCATGGCGGGGTTCATGGCCCAGCAGTGGGTGGACGGCGGCCGGTTGGGCACGGACGCGCTGATCTCGGCGGCGACCGCGACCGGGGTCACGCTGGCGGCAGGGGCGTACGCCACCACCCGCCGGGAGCTGACCCGATCGCTGCGCGAGCGCGCCGAACGCGCCGAGGCCGAGCAGCGTCTGCGCAACGAACAGGCGAGGTCCGCCGAGCGCGGCCGGATCGCCCGGGAGATGCACGACGTGCTCGCGCACAAGGTCACGCTCATCTCGCTGCATGCCGGCGGCCTTGAGGTGAACGCGAGCGCAGGGCCGGAGCGCATCGAGCGGGAGGCGGCGCTGATCAGGGTCAGCGCGCAGGAGGCCCTCGAAGAGCTGCGCAAGATCCTTGGCGTGCTGCGCGCCGGGCCCAGCGATGACGACGACGGCTTCCCCGACCTGCGGCGGCTGGTGGACTCCTGGCGATCGGCCGGCGGGACCGTCACCCTGCACGGCGATATCGGCACGTGGCCATGGGAAACGGCCAGAGCCGCGCATCGCCTCGTCCAGGAGGGCCTGACCAATGCGCACAAGCACGCCCGCGGGGCCCCGGTCACGGTCACGACGACCGGGAGCAGGGAAGACGGCGTCACGATCGCGGTCACCAACGGACCATCGCTCCAGCCGAGCCTGGAGACCGGCGCCGGGGTCGGTCTGGTGGGCCTGGCGGAACGTTTCCGGCTGATCGGCGGAACGGTGCGCGGCGGGCCGGACGATGCGGGAGGCTGGCGTCTGGAGGGCCGGCTGCCGTGGCACGCCACGGACGCATCCCCGGGGGAATCACATGATCAGGACACTGCTGGTTGACGACGAGCCGCTGATCCGCGCGGGACTGCGGTTCATCATCGAGTCCGCCCCCGACGTAGAGGTCGTGGGCGAGGCCGAGGACGGCAACCAGGCCGTCGACGCGGTCCGCCGCCTGGGGCCCGACGTCGTCCTGATGGACGTCAGGATGCCCCGGTACGACGGCCTCGCCGCCACCGGGGCCATCCGCCGGCTCGCCCGGACACCCGCGGTGATCATCCTGTCCACGTTCGACAGCGACGAGCACGTCTTCACCGCCCTGGAGGCGGGAGCCTGCGGGTTCCTGCTCAAGGACACCTCGCCGCACGACCTGATCCAGGCCATCCGTCTCGCGCACGGCGGCGACTCGATGCTGTCCCCGCGGGTCACTCGGCGGCTGATCCACCGGCTCACCACCGACCAACCCATTCGGCGCCGCCGTGACGCGCTCGCCCGGCTGGAGACCCTGACCGGTCGCGAGCGCGAGGTGCTCATCGAGGTCGGGCTCGGCCGCTCCAATACCGAGATCGCGGCCCGCCTGAACATGAGCGAAGCCACGGTCAAAAGCCACATCTCCCGCCTGTTCGTCAAGCTCGCCGTCACGAACCGGGTACAAGTGGCCATCGCCGCCTACCGCGCCGGCCTGGTCGACTGACCATCCGGGTCCCTCGTCGCGGCGTCCAACAGACCAGACAAGGTCACGCGCGCTGGTATCCGGCGCCGCACACTTAAGCATGTCTACATATTTCCGTATAGTGGACGAAGTTTGTGTTCAAGGTGGTAATGTCCCAAACTGGGTGACATGCCTGACGCTCGGCGTGGTGTTCTGCTCGCGATCGCCGCCTACATCATGTGGGGACTCTTCCCCCTCTACTGGCCCCTCCTCAAGCCGTCCGGAGCCATCGAGATCCTCGCCCACCGCATGGTGTGGTCGCTGGTGATCGTGGTCCTCCTGCTGAGCGTGCGCAGGCACTGGTCGTGGCTGCGCCAGATCGCCGGGCAGCCCGCCAAACTCGCCCTGCTGACGCTGGCCGCCGTCGTGGTGACCGTCAACTGGGGCACCTACATCTACGCGGTCAACGCCGGGCACGTCGTCGAGAGTGCTCTGGGGTACTTCATCAACCCTCTGGTCAGCGTGCTGTTCGGGGTGGTGCTGCTGCGGGAGCGGCTGCGGCCGCTGCAGTGGACGGCGGTCGGGTTCGGGGCGCTGGCGGTGCTGGTGCTGACGCTCGACTACGGGCGGCTGCCGTGGGTCGCGCTCACGCTGGCCGTCAGCTTCGGCCTGTACGGGCTGGTCAAGAAGCAGGCCAACGTGGCGGCCACCGAGAGCTTCGCGATCGAGACGATGGTGCTGTTGCTGCCGGCACTCGGCTACCTGATCTATCTGCAGGCCAGCGGGGGCACCACGTTCGGGCACGCCGGGGCCGGGCACGTGCTGCTCATGGTAGGGGCCGGCGCCATCACGGCGGTGCCGCTGATCTGCTTCGGGGCGGCGGCCATCAGGGTGCCGTTGAGCGCGCTGGGCGTGTTGCAGTACATCGCGCCGATTCTGCAGTTCGCGTGCGGCGTGCTGATCGCCAAGGAGGTCATGCCGTCCAGCCGGTGGATCGGGTTCTCGATCGTGTGGCTGGCCCTGCTGATCTTCACGTACGACGGGTTCCGGGCGGCACGTACGTCCGCCCGGAAGACCCGGAAGCGCGTGGCGCTGGAGACGCCTCAGCCCGAGCGTTCGACCACGTAGTCGCAGAGGGCCAGGAAGGCGTCTCTGGCCGGGATGTCGGGCAGGCCCGAGATGTCGGTGCGGGCCCGGTCCACCCAGGCCGCCAGCTCGGCCCGCGCCCTGGCCATCCCGGGATGGGCGCGGAGCAGGGTGAGGGTCTCCTCGACGTCCTCGTCGGCCACCGGCCCCGACAGCAGGGCCGTCAGCCGCGGCGAGTCGCCGGCCGCCAGCGCGTACAGCACCGGCAGCGTCTTGACGCCCTCGCGCAGGTCGGTGCCCTGCGTCTTGCCCGACTGGGCGCCCGTGGACGAGACGTCCAGCAGGTCGTCACCGAGCTGCCAGGCCACCCCGATGGCCTCGCAGGCGCGGCTGAGCCGCTCCTCGACGTCCGCGGGCGCGCCCGACAGCAGCGCGCCGAAACGGCCCGAGGCGGCGATCAGGGAGCCGGTCTTGTCGGACAGGACGCTCAGGTAGTGGGCGACCGGGTCCTCGTCGTCCCGCGGGCCGATGGTCTCGCGGATCTGGCCCTGCACCAGGCGGGAGAACGTCTGCGCCTGGATGCGGATCAGCTCGGGACCGAGGTCGGCGAGGATGTCGGAGGCCTGGGCGAACAGATAGTCGCCGGTGAGGATGGCCACGGTGTTGTCCCACCGGGCGTTGGCCGACGGCGTGCCCCGGCGCACCGGGGCCTCGTCCATGACGTCGTCGTGGTAGAGCGAGCCCAGATGGGTCAGTTCGATGACCACGGCGCCGGGGACGACCCCCGGCGCCGACGGGTCGCCGAACTGCGCGGCGAGCAGCACCATCAAGGTGCGGAACCGCTTCCCGCCCGCCTCGATGAGGTGCTTGGACGCCTCCGTGACGAAGGCGTCCTCACTCTCCACGGACGAGCGCAGAAGCTTCTCGACCGCGGCCAGCCCGGTGGCCACGTCCTGCGCCAGCCGTTCGTCCTCTATGGGAAGGTCAACCACGGGAGGCGCAGACATACGAGATCCCCTTATCTGATGAACAGGCTGCTGGCAGCGTCGTTGGCGACACCGAGCACGGACTCCGGGTAGAGGCCCACTCCTACGGTAACCAGCAACGAAACGGCGATGACCGCCACGGTCCCCATACTGGGGGCCGCGACGGCGGGGCCGTCCGCCGCCGGCTCGTTGAAGAACATCAGCACGATCACGCGGACGTAGAAGAACGCCGCGATCGCGCTGGCCAGCACGCCGACGACGACCAGGCCGGCCATCCAGCCGCCCATGGAGTCGCCGGGCTGGATTCCGCTGTTGAGCGCCGCGGCGAAGACGGCGTACTTGCCGAAGAAGCCGCTGGTCAGCGGGATGCCGGCGAAGGCCAGCAGGAAGAAGGCGAACACCCCGGAAAGGACGGGCGCGCGCTTGCCGAGCCCGGCCCAGCGCGACAGGTGCCCGGCCTCGCCGCCGGGATCGCGCACGAGCGTCAGCACCGCGAACGCGCCGACCGTGGTGATGCCGTAGACCGCCAGGTAGAACAGGATCGCCTTGAGCGAAACCGCGTTCTGCTCGGCGCTCCCGTACGTGGCCAGCACGCCGACCAGCAGGAAGCCGGCGTGCGCGATGGACGAGTAGGCCAGCATCCGCTTGATCTCGGTCTGGGTGATCGCCAGGATCGAGCCGACGACCATCGTGAGCGCCGCGACGCCCCAGATGACCGGCCGCCAGTTCCAGTCGAGGTTCCCCAGACCAACCCAGAACACCCTCAGCACGGCCCCGAAGGCCGCAACGAGCGTGCCGGAGGCCATGAGGGCGGTGATGGGGGTCGGGGCGCCCTGGTAGACGTCAGGCTTCCAGGCCTGGAACGGCGCCGCGCCGATCTTGAACAGCAGGCCCACGCCGAGCATGGCGAAGCCGATCAGCAGCAGCGGGTCGAGCGTGTTGCCCGCGGCCATGGCCTGGTTGATGCCCGGCAGCGAGACGGTGCCCGCGAAGCCGTAGATCATCGCGGTGCCGTACAGGAAGAAGGCCGAGGAGAACGCGCCCAGCAGGAAGTACTTCATCGACGCCTCCTGCGACAGGAGGCGGCGCCTGCGGGCCAGACCGCACAGCAGGTACAGCGGCAGCGACATGACCTCAAGGGCGACGAACATCATCAGCAGGTCGTGCGCGGCCGGGAAGAGCAGCATGCCGCCGACCGCGAACAGGACCAGCGGGTAGACCTCGGTGTGGCCGGTGCCGTTGTCGTGGGCCTCGGCCTCCTCCTCGTCGGAGCTGCCCGGCACGGACGCGGCGGAGGCCACGAAGTGCCCCTCGTCGTTGATCAGCAGCACGCAGACGAACGACAGGATGAGGATGACGCCCCAGATGAACAGCGAGGGGCCGTCGACCGCCACCGCTCCCATGGCGGACGGCGTCGTGGAGACCTGACCGCGCAGCGTCTGCACCAGGACCAGCGCGAACGCGCCGGCCAGGCTCAGCAGCGTGAGCGGCACGTGGAAGGACTTGCGCAGATAGCGCGGCGCGAACGCCTCGATGAGGACGCCGATGCAGGCCGCGCCGAAGACGACCAGCAACGGCGCCAGAGTGCCGTACTCGATCGTCGGCGCTTGGATGACGTCGTTCACTGACCCGTCCCCTTCTCAGCGATGGTGGAGGTGGGCACCTTCACGTTGGTCAGCGTCTGTTGCACTGACGGGTTGATCACGTCGAGCAGCGGCTTGGGGAAGAAGCCGAAGCCGATGATGAGGGCGACCAGCGGGGCCAGCACCCAGATCTCGCGGGCGTTGAGGTCCTTGAACGCCTTGACCGGCTCGGCCGTCGGCCCGTTCATCGTGCGCTGGATCATCCACAGGATGTAGACGGCCGCCAGGATCACCGCGACCGCGGAGATGATCGCGGCCACGGACAGCGCGCCCGAGCCGTGAGCCTGGCTGGAGTACGAGCCGATCATGACCATGAACTCGCTGACGAAGGACGACAGGCCCGGCAGCGAAAGACCGGCCAGACCGGCGACCAGGAAGAACCCGGCCAGCACCGGAGCGACCTTCTGCACGCCTCCGTAGTCCCCGAGGAACGGCGAGCCGCGCCGCGCGATGAGGAACCCGGCGGCCAGGAACAGCGCGCCGGTGGCGAAGCCGTGGTTGACCATGTAGAGGGCCGCGCCGGACTGGGCGACCGAGGACATGGCGAACACGCCCAGCACGATGAAGCCGAAGTGGGAGATCGACGTGTAGGCGATGAGCCGCTTCATGTCGGTCTGCCCGATGGCGACGATGGCGCCGTAGATGATGCTGATGACCGCCAGCACGACGATCGGCATCGTGAACGCCTTGGCCGCGTCGGGGAAGAGCTCCAGGCAGAAGCGGAGCATCCCGAACGTGCCGACCTTGTCCAGCACGCCGACCAGCAGCACCGCGGCGCCGGCCGGAGCCTGGGCGGCCGCGTCGGGCAGCCAGGTGTGCACCGGCCACAGCGGCGCCTTGATGGCGAAGGCGATGAAGAATCCGGCGAACAGCCACTTCTGCATGGCCGGGTCCTGGATGACCCCGACGAGCTCGGGGAACATGAACGTCTTGCTGCCGGCCACCACGTAGAGCCCGATGACCGCGACCAGCATGAGCAGGCCGCCGAAGAGCGAGTACAGCAGGAACTTGACGGCCGCGTAGGACCGCTGGGCGCCGCCGTACGAGCCGATCATGAAGTACATCGGGATCAGCATGGCTTCGAAGAAGACGTAGAACAGGAAGATGTCGGTCGCCGCGAAGACGCCGATCATCATCGTCTCCAGCACCAGCAGCAGCGAGAAGTACGTCTTCACCGACCGCTTGGGCGTGATCAGCGTGCCGTCGGCGGTCTTGACGCCGTCGGCGTCGTGCCAGGAGGCCAGCACCACGATCGGCACCAGCACGACCGACAGGGCGATCAGCACGAGCGCCACGCCGTCCACGCCGACCCCGAACTTCACACCGAAGCTCGGGATCCAGTCGTACTCGGCCTTGAACTGGAAGCGCTCGCCGCCAGGCGAGAACCCGGCGGCCATGACCCCGGTCAGGACCAGCACCAGCAGCGAGACCAGCAGCGTGACCTGCTTGGCCAGCTTGTCACTGCCCTTGGGAAGCAGGGCCACCACGATGGCGCCCACCACGGGCACCGCCATGAGTATCGGAAGCCAGGGTGACATCAGATGGTCCCAACGAGGAGCAGGGCGCCGGTCAGCAGGGCGGCACCGATCAGGATGGACAGCGCGTACGTTCTGGCGAAGCCCGTCTGGATCCGCCGAAGGCGCCCGGAGCTGCCGCCGATGCCCGCCGCCAGGCCGTTGACCAGCCCGTCGACGCCCCGGTTGTCGAAGAACACCGCGAGGCGGGTCAGCCACTGGCCGGGGCGCATGAAGAGCGACTCGTTGAGCGCGTCACCGTACAGGTCGCGCCGGGCGAACGTGGTGAGGAAGGAGCCGCGCGGCTGCACCGCGGGCACCTCGGCCCGGCCGTACTTCATCCAGGCGATGCCCACGCCGACCGCGACGAGCGCGAGGGTGGCCAGGCCGGGGGTGGTGAACGGGTCGAAGTGCGGGGCGTCGGCCGGGTCTCCGCCCACGGCGGGGCTGAGGAACCGGTACAGCGTCCCGTTCAAAACGAGGTAGGCGCCCAGGCCGAGCGAACCGAGCGAAAGGATCATCAGCGGGATGGTCATCACGAGCGGCGACTCGTGCGGGTGCGCGTCCTCGGCCCAGCGCTTCTGGCCGAAGAAGGTCATGAAGACCATGCGCGACATGTAGAAGCCGGTGATGCCCGCGCCCAGCACGGCCAGCCAGCCCAGGATCGGCTGGTGGTGCACCGCGGTCTCGATGATGCCGTCCTTGGTGAAGTAGCCGGACAGCAGCGGGAACCCGATGATCGCCAGGTAGCCGATGAAGAACGTGACGAACGTGATCGGCATGACCTTGCGCAGGGCGCCGTACTTCCTCATGTCGACCTCGTCGTTCATGCCGTGCATGACCGATCCGGCGCCGAGGAACATGTCTGCCTTGAAGAAGCCGTGCGTGATCAGGTGGCCGATCGCGAAGGCGTAGCCCGCCGGGCCGAGGCCCGCGCCGAGCATCATGTAGCCGATCTGCGACATCGTCGAGCCGGCCAGGCCCTTCTTGATGTCGTCCTTGGCGCAACCGATGATCGCACCGGCGAGCAGCGTGGCCGCGCCGACGATGGTCACGGCGAGCGCCGCCCCCGAGCCCTCGGGGAAGAAGAACGCGCCGGAGCGGACCACGAGGTAGACGCCGGCGGTGACCATGGTCGCCGCGTGGATCAGGGCCGAGACCGGGGTCGGGCCCTCCATCGCGTCGAGCAGCCAGGACTGCAGCGGCAGCTGCGCGGACTTGCCGCACGCCCCGAGGAGCAGCAGCAGGCCGATGGCGAGCATGGCGCCGTTCGTCTGGCCGGCCGTGATCTGCTCGCCCAGGTTCTTGAAGGTCAGCGTGCCGAACGTGGTCCAGATGACGAACATGCCGACCAGCAGGCCGAAGTCGCCGACCCGGTTGACCACGAACGCCTTCTTGGCGGCGGTCGCCGCGGACGGCTTGAACTGCCAGAACCCGATCAGCAGGTACGACGCCAGACCGACGCCCTCCCAGCCGATGAACAGCCCCACGTAGTTGTCGGCCAGCACCAGCAGCAGCATCGCGGCCACGAACAGGTTCAGGTAGGCGAAGAACCTGCGCCGGTGCTCGTCGTGGGCCATGTAGCCGATCGAGTAGATGTGGATCAGCGAGCCCACACCGGTGATCAGCAACGCGAAGCTGATCGACAGCGGGTCGATCAGCAGCCCCATCTTGACCATGCCGGGGATGAAGTCGTACAGCTCGACGGCCTTGCGGCGCTGCTCCTCCCCGAACCCGATCAGCTCGAAGAACGCCAGCACCGCCACGACGAACGAGGCGAGGGACATGGCCACGCCCAGCAGATGGCCCCAGCGGTTGGTGAAGCGGCCGAGCGTGAGCAGGATGAGCGCTCCCAGCAACGGGAAGGCGATCATCAGCCAGGCGCTGCCGATCACTCCGCCGGTGTGCTGGGTGATCTCAGCGATATGAGATTCCACCAGTCACCTCTTAGTACTTCAGCAGGTTGGCGTCGTCAACGGACGCGGACCTGCGGGTTCGGAAGATCGTCACGATGATGGCCAGGCCCACCACGACCTCGGCCGCGGCCACCACCATCACGAAGAACGCGATGATCTGGCCTTCCAGGTTGCCGACCTGCCGGGCGAAGGTCACGAAGGCGAGGTTGCAGGCGTTGAGCATCAGCTCCACGCACATGAACACCACGATCGCGTTCCGCCTGATCAGCACGCCCATGGCGCCGATGGCGAACAACAGGCCGGACAGTACGAGGTAGTGAGTCGTCATTTGGTGACCTCGTTGTTTTCCTCGGCGTCGTCCTCGGCCGTCTGCTTGATGGCCTCGGCGAGCTTGGGATCATCGGGCAGGTGCCCGTGCTCGACGTCGTAGCGCGCGATGTAGCGGTTGACCGAGGACTCGGCGACCGACCCGTCGGGCAGGAGCGCCGGCATGTCGATGGCGTTGTTCCTGGCGTAGGTGCCGGGGCCGGGCAGCGGCGAGGGGTGGTCGCCGAGGAAGCGGGCGCGGGACAGATCCTTCTGCGTCGGCTTCTCGGTGAGCTTCTCGCGGTGCGCCAGCACCATCGCGCCGAGCGCGGCGGTGATCAGCAGCGCCGAAGTGATCTCGAACGCGAACACGTACTTGGTGAACAGCTGCAGCGCGATCGAGCGGATGTAGCCGCCCTGCTGGGTGGCCGCCGTCAGCCCGACCTCCGGAGCGAAGATCGCGTTGCCGACCGCGGCGACGACCAGGGCCAGGAAGCCGAGGCCGGCGATGATCGCCCAGAAGCGCTGGCCCTTGAGCGTCTCGACGAAGGAGTCGGAGGAGTCGACGCCGACGAGCATCAGCACGAACAGGAACAGCATCATGATCGCGCCGGTGTAGACGATGATCTGCACCGCGGCCAGGAAGGGCGCGTCCTGCACCGCGTACAGGACGGCCAGGCAGAGCATCACGGTGCCGAGCATCAGCGCGGAGTACACGGCCTTGCGGTTGAAGACCATGCCGAGCGCGGCGCCGACGGAGACGACGGCGAGCACCCAGAAAGTGATGGTCTCACCCATTGGTCCGCCCCAGCCGGTAGTAGTCCTCTTCGGTCTCACCGAGCCGCATGGCGTGCGGCGGCTGCTCCATGCCCTGGGTCAACGGGGCGAGGAGCATCTCCTTGGTGTAGATGAGGCTCTCTCGGTCGGTGTCGGCGAGCTCGTACTCGTTCGTCATGGTGAGCGCGCGGGTCGGACACGCCTCGATGCACAGTCCGCACAGGATGCAGCGCAGATAGTTGATCTGGTACGTGCGCCCGTAACGCTCGCCCGGCGAGAAGCGCTCCTCGTCGGTGTTGTCCGCGCCCTCCACGAAGATCGCGTCGGCCGGGCACGCCCAGGCGCACAGCTCGCACCCGATGCACTTCTCCAGCCCGTCCGGCCACCGGTTCAGCTGGTGACGCCCGTGGAAGCGCGGAGCCGTCGGCTTCTTCTCCTCCGGGTAGTTCGTCGTGACGGGCTTTTTGAACATCGTGTGGAAGGTGACCCCGAAGCCCTTGACGGGGTTCAGCCAATCAGTTAGTCCCACTGGGAATCTCCTTGTGCTGCACCCCGTGGTAGTGCGGCAGGTCGAGCGGCGGCACAGGGAAGCCGCCGGCCTCCGGCTCGTTGGACAGTTCCTCGAACTCGGCCTCCACCTGAGCCTTCTTCGCTTCCTTGCGCCGCTGGTTGACGGTGTCGAAGCGCATCCAGATGGCCAGCGCGCAGATCACGATCACCACGCCGAGCCCGATGCCGAGCGTCTTGTTCCCCTCGTTGACCACCACGTTGCGCACGGCGGCCACCAGCAGGATCCAGGCCAGGTTGACCGGGATCAGCACCTTCCAGCCCAGCGACATCAGCTGGTCGTAGCGAACCCGCGGCAGCGAGGCGCGCACCCACACGATGAAGCAGAAGGTCAGCACGAACTTGATGAAGAACCACAGCACCGGCCACCAGCCCTGGTTGGCGCCCTCCCACAACGAGATCGGGAAGGGAGCCCGCCAGCCGCCCAGGAACAGCGTCACGGCGATGCCGGTGGCGGTGAAGGTGTGCAGGTATTCGCCCATCATGATCAGGGCGAACTTCAGCGACGAGGAGTATTCCGTCTGGAAGCCGCCGACCAGCTCGCCCTCGCCCTCGGGCAGGTCGAACGGGATGCGCGCGGCCTCGCCGAACATGCAGACCACGTAGACGAGGAACGACGGGATCAGCAGCACCGCGAACCAGGTCTGCTCCTGCGCCTTGACGATCTCCGAGGTGGACAGCGTCCCGGCGAACAGGAAGATGGCCACGAACGACAGGCCCATCGCGATCTCGTACGAGACCACCTGGGCCGCCGAGCGCAGACCGCCCAGCAGCGCGTACGGCGAGCGCGACGACCAGCCGGCCAGCACCACGCCGTAGACCGAGACAGCGCCCATGGCCAGCATGAACAGCACCGCCACCGGCAGGTCGACCAGCTGCAGCGGCGTCTCCACGCCGAACAGGTTCACCATCGGGCCGAACGGCACGATGGAGAAGGCCAGGAACGCCGGCACCACCATGATGATCGGCGCGAGCAGGTAGAGCACCTTGTCCACGGTCCGCGGGAAGAGGTCCTCCTTCAGGCCCATCTTCAGACCGTCGGCCACGGACTGCAGCAGGCCGAACTTGCCGGCCCGGTTGGGGCCGTAGCGGTTCTGCATCCGCGAGATGAGCTTGCGCTCGAACCAGACGCCGAACAGCACGCTCAGCATCAGGAAGACGAACAGCATCACGGCCTTGATGATGGTGATCCACACCGGATCGTGGCCGAAGTTCTCCAGGGTGGGACTCATGAGGCGCTCCCGATGGTGACGATGTCGCCGGCCACCGCGCGCAGGTCACGGGTGACCGAGCAGCCGCCGGAGTTCGCAGGCACCCAGACGACGCGGTCCGGCAGGTCGGCGACGCGCACCGGCAGCGTCACGGTGTCGCCGACGACGAGCTTGTCGCCGTCCGCCACGCCGAGCTCGGCCGCCGTGCTCACCGAGACCAGCGCCTCGGCGGTGCGGGCGGTGCCCGCGAGGTACGGCTCACCGTCCTGCAGCCGGCCGTCGTCGAGCAGCAGGTGCCAGGTCGCCAGCACGGCCTGGCCCTGCTCGGGCAGCTCCTGGGTGCGGGTCAGGGCGCTCGGCGCGTTGACCCGGCTGCCCCGCCAGTGGCCCAGCGCGGACAGCTCGCGCCGGACCGCCTTGGCGTCCGGCAGGCCCAGGTGGACGTCCATCCGGTCGGCCAGGTTGGAGATCACGGCGAGGTCGGACTGCAGTCCGGGCACCTTCAGCGGCGCCTCGAACGAGCGGCCCCGGCCCTCCCAGTTGACGAACGTGCCGCCCTTCTCCTGCACGGAGGCGACGGGCAGGACCACGTCGGCGCGGTCGGTGACGGCGCTGGCGCGGATCTCCAGGCTGACGATGAACGGCGTGCGCTCCAGCGCGTCGAGCGCCGCGGCGGGGTCGACCAGGTCGTAGGGGTCGACGCCGGCCACGACCAGCGCGTCCAGCTCTCCGTCCGCGGCGGCGGCGAGGATGCCGGCGGTGTCGCGACCGGGCGTGGCGGGCAGCGAGGCCACGTTCCACGCCCTGGCGACCTCGGCCCTGGCGCTCTCGTCGTCCACGGGGCGGCCGATCGGCAGCAGGTTGGGCAGCGCGCCGGCCTCGACGGCGCCGCGCTCACCGGCCCGGCGCGGGATCCAGGCGATTCTGGTGCCCTCGGAGGCGGCGGCCAGGCGGACGAGCGCCGACAGCGCGCCGGGCACCGTGGCCAGCCGCTCGCCGGCCAGCACGATCGTGCCCTCGGCCAGCGTGCCGACCAGGTCGCCGATCGCGTCGGCCTCGGCGCCCGGCGCGGTGCGGACGAGCGAGCCGCCCATCTTCACCAGGCCGGGGGTGGCGAACGGCGCGATCGAGGTGACCTTGAGGCCCTTCTTCTGCCACGCCTTACGCAGGCGCAGGAAGACGATCGGCGACTCCTCCTCGGGCTCGAACCCGACGAGCAGCACGTGCGGGGCGTTCTCCAGGTCGGTGTAGCTGATCTCGATGCCCTTGCCGGCCACCGCGTGCGCCAGGAACTGCGCCTCCTCGGCGGAGTGGGGCCTGGCCCTGAAGTCGACGTCGTTGGTGCCGAGGGCGAGCCGGGCGAACTTGGCGTAGGCGTAGGAGTCCTCGACCGTGACCCGGCCGCCGACCAGCACGCCGGCCTTGCCGCGAGCCCTGGCCAGGCCCTCGGCGGCCACCATCAGCGCCTCCGGCCACGAGGCCGGCACGAGCACGCCGTCCTCGTTGCGCACCAGCGGCGTCTTGAGCCGGTCGGGCTGCGTGGCATAGGTGAACGCCCAGCGGCCCTTGTCGCAGTTCCACTCCTCGTTCACCTGCGGGTCGTTGCCCGCCAGGCGGCGGGTGACCCGGCCGCGCCGGTGGTCGGTGCGCTGGGCGCAGCCGGAGGCGCAGTGCTCGCACGCGCTCGGCGTGGACACCAGGTCGAACGGGCGGGCCCGGAACCGGTAGGCGGCGCCCGTGAGCGCGCCCACCGGGCAGATCTGCACCGTGTTGCCGGAGAAGTAGGAGTTGAACGGCTTGCCCTCGGCCGTCCGCACCTGCTCCTTGGCCCCGCGCTCGAAGAACTCGATGAGCGGGTCGCCGGCGATCTGGTCGGAGAAGCGGATGCAGCGCGCGCACTGGACGCAGCGCTCGCGGTCGAGCAGCACCTGCGTGGACAGCGGCAGCGGCTTGGGGAAGGTCCGCTTCTGCTCCTGGAAGCGCGACTCGCCCTGGCCGTTCGACATGGCCTGGTTCTGCAGCGGGCACTCGCCGCCCTTGTCGCAGACCGGGCAGTCGAGCGGGTGGTTCATCAGCAGCAGCTCCATCGCCCCGCGCTGCGCCTTCTCGGCGACCGGCGAGGTGAGCTGCGTCTGCACGACCATGCCCTCGGCGACCTCGATCGCGCACGACGGCTGCGGCTTGGGGAAGCCGCGGCCGTTGCCCGCGTCGGGGATGTCGACCAGGCACTGACGGCAGTTGGCCGCCGGGTCGAGCAGCGGGTGGTCGCAGAACCTGGGAATCTGGATGCCCAGCAGCTCGGCGGCCCTGATGATCAGAGTGCCCTTGGGGACACTGACCTGGAACCCGTCGATGGACAGGGTCACCAGGTTCGTTTCGGTCTCTACGACGGTCACTGCTCACCCCAGAGAGTGGACTTCTTCGGGTCGAACGGGCAGCCGCCGATCTCGAAGTGCTTGAGGTACTCCTCGCGGAAGTACTTCACCGAGGAGTGGATCGGGCTCGTGGCGCCGTCGCCCAGCGCGCAGAACGAGCGGCCGAGGATGTTGTCCGCGATGTCGGTGATCGTGGTCAGGTCCTCCTCGGTGCCCTGGCCCTTCTCCAGGCGCTTGAGCACCTGCTTGAGCCAGTACGTGCCCTCGCGGCAGGGCGTGCACTTGCCGCAGGACTCGTGGGCGTAGAACTCGGTCCAGCGCAGCACCGTACGGACCACGCAGGTGGTCTCGTCGAAGATCTGCAGCGCCCGGGTGCCGAGCATCGAGCCCTTGGCCCCGACCGCCTCGAAGTCGAGCGGCACGTCGAGGTGCTCGTCGGTGAAGATCGGGGTGGAGGAGCCCCCCGGGGTCCAGAACTTGATCTGGTGCCCCTCGCGGATGCCGCCGGCCATGTCGAGCAGTTCGCGCAGCGTGATGCCGAGCGGGGCCTCGTACTGGCCGGGCCTGGTGACGTGGCCGCTGAGGGAGAAGATGCCGAAGCCCTTGGACTTCTCGGTGCCCATCCCCGCGAACCAGTCGGCACCGTTCGCGATGATCGAGGGAACACTCGCGATCGACTCCACGTTGTTCACCACAGTAGGCGAGGCGTAGAGGCCCGCCACGGCCGGGAACGGGGGCTTGAGTCGCGGTTGACCTCTGAAGCCTTCGAGCGAGTCCAGCAGCGCCGTCTCCTCGCCGCAGATGTAGGCGCCCGCGCCGCTGTGCACGACGAGCTCCAGGTCGTAGCCGGAGCCGAAGATGTCGCTGCCGAGGAAGCCCTTCTCGTACGCCTCCCGCACGGCCGCGTGCAGCCGCCGGATCACGTGCAGCACCTCGCCGCGCACGTAGATGAAGGCGTGGTTGGCCCGGATCGCGTAGGCCGTGATGATGATGCCCTCGACCAGCGAGTGCGGGTTGGCCATCATCAGCGGGATGTCCTTGCAGGTGCCCGGCTCCGACTCGTCGGCGTTGACGACGAGATAGTGCGGCTTGCCGTCGCCCTGCGGGATGAAGCCCCACTTCATGCCGGTGGGGAAGCCGGCGCCGCCGCGGCCGCGCAGGCCCGAGTCCTTGACGGCCTGGATGACGGCGTCGGGGTCCATGCCCAGCGCCTTCTTCGCCGCCTCGTACGCGCCGTAGACGTCGAGCGTGAACGAGTTGGGCTGGTCCCAGTTGGCCGTCAGGACCGGTGTCAGAGTCGTCGTCATGCTTCCGGGGCCTTCCATCCCTTGGCCTTGGCCACCTTCAGGCCCTCGAGCGAGGGGCCCGCGGCCGACGGGCCGTCGCCCGCGAGGTCGTCGGGCAGTCCGGCGAGCACGCGGGAGGCGTCCTTGAAGGTGCACAGCTTCTTCGGGCCGCGCGTGGGCCGCACGTCCTTGCCGTCACGCAGGTCGTCGACGAGCTGCTTGGCCGACTCTGGCGTCTGGTTGTCGAAGAACTCCCAGTTGACCATCATGACCGGGGCGAAGTCGCAGGCCGCGTTGCACTCCAGGCGCTCCAGCGAGATCTTCCCGTCGGCGGTGGCCTCCTCGTGGCCGACGCCGACGTGCTCGGTGAGCTCGTCCCAGATCTGGTCGCCGCCCATGACCGCGCACAGCGCGTTGATGCACACGCCGACGTGATAGTCGCCGGCGGGCCTGCGCTTGTACATGGTGTAGAAGGTCGCCACGCCGGTGACCTCGGCCTTGCTGATGCCGAGCATCTCCGCGCAGAACTCCTGGCCGTCGTCGGAGACGTAACCGTCCTCCGACTGCACGAGGTGGAGCAGCGGCAGCAGGGCGGAGCGGGTCTTGGGATAGCGTCCGATGATCTCCTTGGCGTCCCGCTCCAGACGCTCACGGATCTCCGGTGAATAAGTCATGAGCGTGCCTCCG
Organism: Nonomuraea fuscirosea; assembly: GCF_035917475.1. Taxonomy (NCBI): domain Bacteria; kingdom Bacillati; phylum Actinomycetota; class Actinomycetes; order Streptosporangiales; family Streptosporangiaceae; genus Nonomuraea; species Nonomuraea fuscirosea. The sequence continues at coordinate 9,831,341 of NZ_CP109074.1, forward strand.
GCCCACTCATGACTTGGGCGCTGTGTCTGATTGTGCGCTCGACAAGCTCGCTCACCTGTCCACACCTCCCATGACGGGGTCGATAGAAGCCACCGCGGCGATCACGTCGGCGACCTGGCCGCCCTCCGCCATCGCGGGGAAGCCCTGCAGGTTGCAGAAGGACGGCTCGCGGAAGTGCACGCGGTAGGGCCGGGTGCCCCCGTCGCTGACCACGTGGGCGCCGAGCTCGCCCTTGGGCGACTCGATGCTGGCGTACGCCTGCCCGGCCGGCACCCGGAAGCCCTCGGTCACCAGCTTGAAGTGGTGGATGAGGGCCTCCATCGAGGTGCCCATGATGTGGGCGATGTGGTCGGGCGAGTTGCCGAACCCGTCGGGGCCGAGCGCGAGCTGCGCGGGCCAGCCGATCTTCTTGTCCTCGATCATCACCGGGTCGCCCTTGAGCGGGCCGGCGATGCGGTCGAGCGCCTGCTCGACGATCTTGAGGGACTCCTCCATCTCCTTCATGCGGACGAGGTAGCGCGAGTAGACGTCGCAGCCGCGCTCGGTGGCGACGTCGAACTCGTAGGTCTCGTAACCGCAGTAGGGCTGCGACTTGCGCAGGTCCCACGGGAGGCCGGCGGCGCGCAGGATCGGCCCGGTGATGCCGAGGGCCATGCAGCCGGTCAGGTCGAGGTAGGCCACGTCCTGGGTGCGGCGCACGTAGACGGGGTTCTCGTCGAGGAGCTTGCGGATGTCCTTGATCCGCTTGGGCATCTCCTTGAGGAACTCGCCGACCTTGTCGACCGCGCCCGCGGGCAGGTCGACGCTCACGCCGCCCGGCCTGATGTAGGCGTGGTTCATCCGCAGGCCGGTGATGTACTCGAACAGGTCCATGATCAGCTCACGATCGCGGTACCCGAACAGGAACGGCGTGGTCGCGCCCAGCTCCATGCCGAACGTGCCCATCGCCACCAGGTGCGAGGCGATCCGGTTGAGCTCCATCATCATCACGCGGATGGCCTGGGCCCGGTCGGGGACGCGGTCCTCGATGCCGAGCAGCTTCTCCACGCCGAGACAGTAGGCCGTCTCGTTGAAGATCGGCGACAGGTAGTCCATCCTGGTCACGAACGTGGTCCCCTGGGTCCACGTCCGGTATTCCATGTTCTTCTCGATGCCGGTGTGCAGGTAGCCGATGACGCCGCGCGCCTCGGTGACCGTCTCGCCGTCGAGCGTCAGGACCAGGCGGAGCACGCCGTGCGTGGACGGGTGCTGCGGGCCCATGTTGACGACCAGGCGCTCCTCGTCGGAGTCGCGGACGCCGGTGACGACCTCGTCCCAGTCGGCGCCGGAGACGTTGTAGACCTTGCCTTCCGTCGCCTCGTCATAAGCGGTGCTCATGAATAGCTCCTCCTCTGGTCGGGCGAGGGAACGGTGGCGCCGCGGTATTCGACCGGGATGCCGCCGAGCGGGTAGTCCTTGCGCTGCGGGTGCCCGTCCCAGTCGTCCGGCATCATGATCCGGGTGAGCCCGGGATGACCGTCGAAGACGATCCCGAAGAAGTCGTACGCCTCGCGTTCGTGCCAGTCGTGACCAGGGTAAACGCTCACTGTGGATGGGATGTGCGGGTCGGCGTCGGGTGCGCTCGCCTCGACGCGTACGCGCCGGTTGTGCGTGATCGAGCACAGGTGGATCACCGCGTGCAGCTCCTCGCCCGCCAGATGCGGGTAGTGCACGCCCGAGACGCCCAGCGACAGCTCGAAGCGCAGCGCCGGGTCGTCGCGCAGCTTCTGGCAGACCTCGACCAGGCGCTCACGCTTGACGTGCAGGGTCAGCTCGCCGCGGTCGACGACCACGCGCTCGATCGCGTCGTCGAGCCCGAGGGTGTCGACGAGCTCGTCGAAGTAGCTCCCGTACGGGCGGGGCGTCGACAGCTGCGGCGCCCGGCGCACGACGAGGCCGCCGTAGCCGGAGGTGTCGCCGGAGTCCTGGGCACCGAACATGCCCCGCCTGGCGACGGGCGGCTCCTGCGCCGCCGGCACCTCGGGGACCTGTGCGTCCGGGACCTCCGGCAGGTTGTCTGGCGAGGTCACTTCGCGCTCCCCTGGTCGATCAGCGGCAGCGTGCGCAGCGCCTGCAGCTCGAGCTCCTCGATCTGCTCGGCTCGGTGCGCGCCGAACTTCATGTTCTGGATCTTGTCGTGCAGCTTCACGATCGCGTCGATGAGCATCTCCGGCCGCGGCGGGCAGCCCGGCAGGTAGATGTCCACGGGCACGACGTGGTCGACGCCCTGCACGATCGCGTAGTTGTTGAACATGCCGCCGCTGGAGGCGCACACGCCCATGGAGATGACCCACTTCGGCTCGGCCATCTGGTCGTAGATCTGCCGCAGGACGGGAGCCATCTTCTGCGACACGCGCCCGGCGACGATCATGAGGTCGGCCTGGCGGGGAGACGCCGAAGCGCGCTCCATACCGAAGCGCGCCAGGTCGTAGTGGGGGCCGCCGGTGGCCATCAGCTCGATGGCGCAACATGCGAGACCGAACGTGGCCGGCCATACGGAGTTCTTGCGCGCCCAGCCCGCGGCCGCTTCGACCGTGCTGAGGATGAACCCGCTGGGGAGTTTCTCTTCAAGTCCCATTTTCAGTCCCAGTCCAGACCCTTGCGGCGCCACACGTACGCGTAGGCGACGAGCACGGTGACGATGAACAGCAGCATCTCGACGAGCGCGAACAGCCCCAGGCCCGAGGAGAGCACGCGGCCGAGGTCGTCCGTCTGCGGAGCGAACGAGACGGCCCACGGGTAAAGGAAGATGATCTCGATGTCGAAGACGATGAAGAGCATCGCCGTGATCATGTATTTGAGCGGGAACCGTCCGCCACCGACCGGCTGGGGCGTCGGCTCGATGCCGCATTCGTAGGCGTCAAGCTTGGCGCGGTTCCAGCGCTTGGGACCGGTGAAGGGAGCGATGGCGACCGAGAAGATCGCGAAGCCCCCCGCGAGAACGGCGAGCACCAGGATGGGCACGTAAAGGTCCATCGCTACGCCTCCTCTGGAGTCGCCGCGCGCGCGGGCGCGCAGCCGGATCTGTTGATTGCGAGATTCATGCTGGTGGCGCGACCTTCGAGAGTGCGTTAATGATCATGTCCGACGCATCGCCTCGCCGGTCGGTGAGATTACCAAGGAGTTTCAGCGCGAAGCGCATCAGCCTCGGGTGAGGCAGCCCGTGCTTGGTGCCGAAGCTCATCACCCCGGGCTTCCCGATCGCCTCGACGAACAGTCTCCCCAGGGTGAAGTAACCGCCGTAGGCGTCCTTCAGCACTTGAGGATAGGTCCGCAGGGTCCGTTCCCGCTGCGCGGGGGTGGTGGTCCTGAGGGCCTTCGCGATGATCTCGGCGGCGATCTCGCCGGTCTCCATGGCGTAGGCGATGCCCTCGCCGTTGAACGGGTTGATCGCCCCGCCGGAGTCTCCCACGAGCACCAGGCCGCGTGTGTAGTGGGGCTGCCTGTTGAAGGCCATCGGGAGCGCGGCGCCGCGGATCGGGCCCGTCATGTTCTCCTCGGTGAAGCCCCACTCCGCCGGCATCGACCGGCACCAGCGCCGCAGCAGGTCGCGGTAGTCGATGTTGCCGAACTGTGAGCTGGTGTTGAGCAGCCCGAGCCCCACGTTGGAGGTGCCGTCGCCGACGCCGAACACCCAGCCGTAGCCGGGCAGCAGCGTGTCGCCGTCCCACAGCTCCAGCCAGGTCTCGAGGTAGTCGTCGTCGTGGCGCGGGCTTTCGAAGTAGGTGCGCACGGCCACGCCCATCGGGCGGTCTTCGCGCTTGTGCAGGCCCATGCCCAGGGCCAGGCGGGTGCTGTTGCCGTCGGCGGCCACGACCACGCGGCTGCGGAAGGTCCGGCCGTCCTTGGTGGTCACGCCGACGATGTGGCCGCTGCGGTCGTCGAGGACGGGGCCGGTGACGGTGACGCCCTCCATGAGGCGGACGCCGTTCTTGACCGCGTTGGCGGCGACGATCTCGTCGAAGTCCTGGCGGGTGCGGACGAGCCCGAAGTCGGGGAAGCGGTCGAGCTGCGGCCAGTCGAGCTCGAAGCGCAGGCCGCCGCCGACGACGCGCAGTCCCTTGTTCCTGATCCAGCCGGGCGCGTCGATGTCGACGCCCATGTTCTGCAACTGCTTGACCGCGCGGGGGGTCAGACCGTCGCCGCAGACCTTCTCCCTGGGGAACGTGGTCTTCTCCAGGAGCAGCACGTCGAGCCCGGCCTGCGCGAGGTGAAAAGCGGTTGCGGAACCGGCGGGACCGGCGCCGACGACGATGACGTCGGCGGCGTCAGCCTGTATGGCTGTTGGCACGGTCACTGGACTGTCCTGTCCCTACACGCTCGAAGGCCGTGGGGGTGTGCGCGCCTTCGTTCCTTTGTGAACCCCTTCACAAACTTACCGGCCCGTAGTCTACTGCTTTTCGGGTACATAGTGGCAGTCGGGGTGCCGTTCTGTGATCCAAGGGGACGGCGTGTCGCCTGGGGGCAGCGCACTCATGATCCGTCACGCTAGCAGCAGGCCCTGACTGGATCCGAGCCCGGCCGGTCAGGAGCCCGCTCCGCTCCGGGACGCCGCGCCGGCCATGCCGTCCGGCACTCGCGCATTCGCCGCGGCGATTTCTTTCACCGGACTCGTCCCACTGAAAATGCCGCGGAAACGCGCCCGGCCGCCGCGCTCAGGCGGGCTTGAAACCCCGGTGCACGGCCACGATCCCCGCGGTGAGATTGCGCCAGGCCACGCGTTCCCAGCCGGCTCGCTGGATGGTCGCGGCCAGCGTCCGCTGATCGGGCCAGTCCCTGATCGACTCGGCCAGATATTCGTAGGAGTCGTCGTTGGAGCCGAACACCTTGGCCACCTTCGGCAGCATCCGCATCAGATATTCGCGGTAGACCAGGTCGAACGCTTTGACGGTCACATGGGAGAACTCCAGAATGACCAGCCGGCCGCCCGGCTTCGTCACCCGCAGCATCTCCCGCAGCGCGAGGCCGGTGTCGTGCACATTGCGCAGCGCCACCGAGATCGTCACCGCGTCGAACACGTCGTCGGCGAACGGCAGCCGCATCGCGTCACCCGCGAGGAACGGCACCCCGGCCCCCGACAGCGCGTTGCCCCCGTGCCGGGCCACGCCGGTGCGCAGCATGCCGAGCGAGAAGTCGGAGGCGATCGCCCGCGCGCCCAGCGTGGTGAACGCGTCGGTGGAGGTGCCGGTGCCGGCCCCCAGGTCGAGCACGAGCTCACCGGGACCCGCGTCCACGGCGGCGGCCACCACCTTGCGCCAGAGCCTCACCTGCCCGAGCGAGATCACGTCATTGACCAGGTCGTAGCGCCGGGCGGTGCGATCGAACATCGCGGCGACCTCATCCGGCTGTTTGTCCAACTGAGCGCGCGTCATGCCCCACACCCTACGGGCCGGCGCCCCCGGGCCGGCGGCCATGCCCATCCGGGACAATCGACGGAAAGTAGCCATGAGACTACGCAACGTCTGCTAGATATTGGCGAATGCTTTCCCGTGTCGCCCTTGCGGCCATCATCGCCTCGGCTCCCGCCGCGCATCCGCGCGTCGTGTCGGCCGACCCGATAGACACCACCCCTCATGTGCTCGACGGCATCGTCAACGCCATCACCCTCGTCGGGCGCACCGTCGTCGTCGGCGGCTCGTTCAGCGAAGTGAGCGACGCCTCCCGTGGAACGATCCACGCCCGTGCCAACCTGTTCGCCTACGACCTGGTCACCGGCCGGATATTGCCCGGCTTCGCGCCGAGCGTGGCCGGGCCGGTCTTCGGCCTGGCCGCCGGCGACCGGGGCACCGTCTACGTGGGCGGCGAGTTCCACGGCGTGAACCAGCAGCGCGCCCGCGGCCTGGCCAGGCTCGCGCTCGCCGACGGCTCGCTCACGCCCGGGTTCGATCCGCGCATCGGCGGCGGCATGGTGACCTCGGTGGCCAGGCAGGGGGCCAGGCTGTACGTCGGCGGCGACTTCAACAGCCCGCGTACGGCGCTGGCCAGGCTCGACGCCACCACCGGCGCGGCCGACCCGGCCTTCGCCATCACGCCGGGCGGGCCGCTGACCGCCCGGGTGAAGGTGCACGCGCTGGCCGTCTCGCGCGACCGGCTCGCCGTGGACGGCTCGTTCACCACGCTCGGCGGCCACTCCAGGCCGCAGCTGGGGCTGATCGACGTCGGCGGCGCGCAGGCCAGGGTCGCGCCCTGGCGTACGGAGGCGTACGCCAAGCCGTGCAGCCCCAACTTCCCCTCCTACGTACGCGGCCTCGACTTCTCCCCCGACGGGAGCTATTTCGCGGTGGTCACCACCGGCGGCGCCAGGGGCGGGATCTGCGACACGGCGGCCAGGTTCGAGACCTACAGCAGGGGCTCGGCGATCAGGCCCACCTGGGTCAACGCGACGGGCGGCGACTCGCTCTACGCCGTCTCGGTGACCGGCGCCGCGGTCTACGTCGGAGGACATCAGCGCTGGCTGGACAATCCGCGGGGCCGTGACTCGGCGGGGCCGGGCGCGGTGTCACGGCCGGGGATCGGCGCCATTCATCCGCGCACCGGAAAGGCGCTCAGTTGGAATCCCACTCGGGAGCGCGGCATCGGCGTGAAGGCGTTTTACGCGCATGGCGGCGGACTACTTGTCGGTAGCGACACAACGAGACTCGGACGGGAGTACCATGCCCGGATTGGCATGTTCCCCCTGCCCTAGTCGTCTTGCGGCTTCGGCCGGTCGATCCTGTCGCTGAGCCGCTCGCTCACGGCGTCACGCTGCTTCGACAGCAAGACGTAGCTCGCTATGCCGCTGATCAAGAAAGAAGCCGCGATCAGCGCGATCGGGTTTTGCAGTCCGAGCAGGAACAGGACACCGAGAGTCACGAGAAACAGGGCGAGTCTGGACGCGGTGTAAAGGAGAACGGGACGCACAGGTCGAGGTTACTCGGACCTGTGTACGGCTCGCTCTTCGCATCGGTCGCGAGCACTGCTACTGTTCCCAGTTAGGGAGTTTCGTAAAGAAACACCCACGAGAGCCCCAAAGAGGCTCTATCATATAACAATCGGGCAGTCAGCTGATAACAACCCGTGATCTTTGTCGAAAACCACGGATAAATCAGGCTTCGCTCGACACACTTGTTACCTGTCCGCCCGCTGGCAGGAAGCGGGATGCGAGGGGGAGAGATTGGTGGAGAGTAGCAGCGAGCGTCTGCTGACCCCAGGAGAGGTTGCCGCCCTCTTCCGGGTAGACCCAAAGACGGTTACGCGCTGGGCTGCGGCAGGCCGCATCAGCAGTATCCGCACCCCCGGAGGGCACCGGCGCTTCCGCGAGTCGGAAGTCCACGCCCTTCTCCGAGGCGAGGACGTTCTTACGGCCGACAGGCCAGCAGGTGAGTCCCCGCGCGTCTGACGTTCCGTCAAGTCGGTGATCCTGCACGGTGGCCCGTCGTTCAACGGCGACCACTGCCACCAGGATCACCGCTGGCGGGACCCACTGTTCGGCGTGCTTTCCGGCCACACTTCCGTACGGCGAGCACGGGGCGGCGCCAACCGCCGACCGTGGCTGGCGCCTGCCCATTCTCCCCGCCCAGGCAGCGACCGGTCATCCGTCCTGTCCCCCGCTCAGACAGCGACCGGTACTCCGTCCTGTCCCCCGCCCGGACGTGCCTCGCGCCGCCGGCTCAGGCATCCTCCTGCTGAGCCTTGAAGGCCAGGAACTCGCGCTCCAGCTCGTCGTTCTCCTCTTCCCAGCGACGGCGGCGCAGCTCCGCCTCCTCCTCGGTCAGCGACTCCGGCAGCCACTGCTCGTAGTCGGGGTCACCGGGTTGCACGTCCACGTACGCGTTGCCGATCAGACGCCCGTCTTCGCTGGACAGGCTCTGCGGCACGCGCAGTGTCCCGTCCGCGAGCCGGATGACGTACATCGCCGATCACCTAGATTCCGTAGCGCCGGTTGAAGAACAGCATGATGTCGAGCGCCATGCGCGTGTCACCGCCGAGCATGTCGACGAGGGCCGGGCGCTGGCGGGAGGCGATGGCGGCGAAGGCGTCGGCGAAGAACTCCTTGCGGCCCAGCCCGCCGCCCTGACGGTGGAACGTCGAGGCCAGCAGCGGGACGGCCGTCTCGTAGAGCCTTACGAACTCCGGCGAGTCGGACACCCAGTCGCCGTGGGCCGAGTCGATGTCGTCGATCGCGTGGCCCACCTCGTGCATCATCACGTCGGGGGTGGGTGAGGGGCGGTCGCCCACGACGATCTTGCGGTCGCCGTACGCGCCCGCGCAGATGTCCCAGGTCGCGCGGCCCGACGGGAGCGGGGCGCCGCGTAAGTAACCCATGTCGTCGAGGTCGGGAACACCGCCGGGGCCGACGTAGATGCCCTCCAGGCCCTCCGCGAGCAGCTCCTTCAGCCGCTCCGGCAGCCTGGCCAGGCTCTCCACGGCGCGGATGACGTCCACCGGCGGCCGGCTCCGCCTGGCGTCCCACTGGCGGTGCAGGATCGTCTCCAGCTTGCCGCAGTGACGCAGGCCGTCGCCGAGCGAGGGCGCGTCGGGGCGGTTGGGCTGGGCCCTGAGCGGCTGGTCGGCCAGCTCGAAGTCGTACCAGGTGTAGCGGGGGCGGTCGATCATGACGGCGGCGGGCAGCCTCTCGCCGCGTTCGCGCAGCGTGAATCCGTCCCGGCTCATCTCATGACGCCTTTCCCACGACCCGGGGGCCTCGCCGCCCGGCCACGTCATCCGTTCACGCTCGCCACCCGGCCACGTCATCCGCTCACGCTCGTCGCCGCCGGGCCACCTCGCCCTTTCCCACCCGCTGGCACCGGACGCCCGCTCCTGCTCGCCGGGCCAGGCCACCCGCTCGGCGCGTTCGCCGCCGGGCCAGCCGGACCGATCGGGCGGGCTCGCGCCGGGACGCCCCGCCGCCGCCTCGCGCCGCGCGGCGGCCCTGGCCTCCTGGCGCCGCTCCCGGGTCCTCGACCAGAAGGAGCGCTGGGCGTCGGGCGGGGCCTCGGCGCGGCGGGAGAAGAGGTAGGAACCGCGCCGCCACCAGCGGCCGCGCCGATGCCGACCTTTGTCGCCCGGACTCCTGTCCGCAGTAAAGGCCATCGCACCTCTCAACGCCCGTGGATGCCCACCCGGCCTCTCGGACCTCCGTGGACACCGCCACATCCGTTTCCACCGTACGACGCGGATCTTCCGCTAGTCACCAGATATGGGACATCGGGCAGCACGATCAGGTCGTGCGATGGCTTACAGTTCGGGCATGGCAGTTGTTCTGATTGGCCTGGCGCTGCTGGTCTTCTGGCTCTTCTCGCTTTTCGACGTGGTCACCACGCCCGAAGACGAGGTTAGGAACGTACCAAAGGCACTGTGGATCCTCATCGTCGTAGTCATCCCTCTGCTCGGCGGCGTGGTGTGGATGGTCCGCGGCCGTCCGCGCGCCCCGCGCGCGGCCTGGCCCGTGCCCCCGGGGCCCGGCATGCCGAAGGGACCGGATGACGACCCCGACTTCCTGCGCGACCTCGACCGCCGCATGCGCGGCGACGACGTGAGCTAGTGCTGTGACCGGGCCCGCCGGTGGTCGCCGCTCGCGCCGTCGATGAGCTCACGCACGATGTCCATGTGACCGGCGTGCCGGGCAGTCTCCTCGATCATGTGGATGAGCACCCAGCGCAGCGTCACCTTCTCACCGCGCTCGTTGCTGCCGAGATCCTCGAGGCCGAACTTCCCGATGACCTCGTCCGATGACGCGCGGGCGCGGGCGTAGAAGGCGAGGACCTCGGCCGTGCTCTCGCCGGCATCGACGCGCAGATCGGCGTTCTCGTCATCGTCGTCGAACGGAAGCTCCTCGTGCTCCTGCCCGAACGTGTCGGCGAACCACCAGTACTCGACGGCCGCCAGATGCTTGACCAGGCCCAGCAGGTTCGTCCCCGACGGGGTCATGGGGCGTCGGAGCGCCTCGTCGTCCAGGCCCTCGACCTTCCACAGCACCACGTCGCGATGACGGTCCATGCTGGCCTGGAGGCTTTCCTTCTCACCACCGGTGAACGGCACTGTTCTCATGCCGGGAACCTAACAGCCGACGGTATGGACCCTGGCCGAGGAGCTCACGCCGTCATCGCCGTCAGTCGACGTCGGCGTAGCTGTGCAGGCCGTCGATGAAGATGTTGACGCCGATCAGGTTGAACATCAGGCAGCCGAACGCCACGAGCTGCACGATCGTGGAGGCCCTGCCCTTCCATCCGGCCGTCGCCTTGGCGTGCAGGTAGGCGGCGTAGGCCACCCAGGTGATGAAGGCCCACACCTCCTTGGGGTCCCAGCCCCAGTAGCGGCCCCATGCCCGGTCCGCCCACAGCGCGCCCGCGATGACGGCGAACGTCCACAGCGGGAAGGCGAACACGATCGCCCGGTGCGCCACCCGCTCCAGGTCCGCGCGGGCCGGCAGGCGTGACGCGCCGTCGCCGCGCATCAGGTAGAGGATGCCGGACACCCCGGCCATCGTCATCAGGCCGGTGGCGATGATGGCCGCGGTGACGTGGATGGCGATCCAGTACGAGTCCAGCGCCGGCACCACCGGCCCCGCGACCGTGTAGAACACCTTGACCGCCAGCCCGAGGCCGAGCGCGGCGGTGACCATGACGAACGCGCCCAGGAAGCGCACGTTGTGGCGGATCTGGGTGACGAGGAACGCGGTCACGGCGGCGAAGCAGATCGCGACCACGAACTCGTACATGTTGCCCCACGGCCACCGGTCCGCGGCCAGGCCGCGGGTGACGAGGGCGCCGAAGTTGGCGGCCCAGCCGAGCCAGGCGAGCGCCAGAGCCACCGTCCCGGCCCGCGCGGGCACGTTCGGCGCCTTCGGCCCGTTCGTCGTCCCGACGGCCCCCGCACCCGCCTCAGCGGCCCCGGCTCCCGCCGCCACGGAGGCTTCTGACGTGACCGAGGCCGGCTCGGACGTGGCGGACGACTCACCGTCCCGCACGGCGGCTCCGACCGCGACCGGCTGCCTGGCCTCGACCGGCTCCCCATCGGCGGCCCGGTCGGTGGCCCGGTCGGCGGCCCGGTCGAGGCGGGTCCGGCCGAAGGCGAGATCGACGGCGAAACCGACCATGGCGACGACGTAGAGCAAGACGGCTGCGACGACGAAAAGGTCGCTCAGCTCGGCGAGTCGCTCAACGGACATCCTTGTCTCCTGCTGCTGATAGAACCTTGACGATTTCGGCGAACTCCTCGGCGAAGCCCGTCGCGGACCCTTCCGTACGGGTCAGGCCGCCCACCTCGGCCCGGCCGCCCGCGATCCGGACGAACACCCGGCGGCGGCGGATCATGAGCGAGAGCGCGATGGCGACGACGGCCGTGCCGGCGGCGAGCAACGCGGGCATGCGGCCCGGGTCGTAGGCCATCTGGAGCGTGATCCACTCCTTGACGCCGGTGTACTCGAGCTTGCCCAGCCCGCCGGGCAGATCGACCGCCTGCCCCACGGCCAGCGGCTTGGGCATGCCGGTGCCCATGAGCACCGGCTTGAGCTTCTTCAGCACCTCGGGCTCGGCCAGCTCGTAGACCGACTGCGGCTTGCCCGAGCGGACGCCCAGATCGCCGGAGAAGGCGCCGAGCACCTGCACCTCCGGGTTGAGCTCGCCGGGGAAGGCGGAGGCGTGGTTGCCGTCGGTCAGCGGCACGCTGGTCGGCAGGAACCGCAGCAGGAACCCCAGCTGCGACGGCTGCGCGTCGGGCACCTTGACCACGCAGCCCGAGGTCATCGTGGCCTTGTCCTCGATCAGGCAGGCCACGGGCCCCTCGAAGGCCACCTGCCCCTTGCCGTCGGTCACCTTGAACACGGGCGCGTAGCCGTTGCCGATCAGGTACGTCTGCGTGCCGTCGATCTCCAGCGGATCGTTGACCTTGAGGTCGTAGTCGCGGGCCGGCGCCTGCGGCGAGTCGTTGACCCTGAGGTGGGCGCTGTAGTCGAGCGCCTGCCCGCGCTTGTCGCCGGTGACCTGGTAGGCCACCTTGAAGTCCTGGAGCTGGAAGGAGAACGGCTCCAGCGACTCCGCCGAGACCTGGCTGCCCGGGAAGAACCGGTCGTAGGCGGCCACGGTGTTGGCGAAGCCGTCGCCCTCGACGACCAGCACGTTGCCCCGGTAGCCGTAGAGCGAGCCGCCCGCGATGGCGAGCAGGATGCCGAGCAGGGCGACGTGGAAGAACAGGTTGCCGGTCTCGCGCAGGTAGCCCTTCTCGGCCGACACCCAGCCGTCGCCCGTCACGACGCGGAAGCGCAGCCTGCGCAGCCGCCGCGCGGCCTGCTCGACCGCCGGCCCGTCGTCCAGGCCGGTCTCGAACGCGGCGGTGTGAGGCAGCCTGGACAGGTTCTTCGGCGCGGCGGGCGGCTTGCGGCGCAGCTCGCGCACGTAGGTCGCGGTACGCGGGATGACGCAGCCGATCAGCGAGGTGAACAGCAGCAGGTAGATGGCGGCGAACCAGACCGAGGTGAAGACCTCGAAGAGCTGGAACCGGTCGTACCAGGCGGCCAGCGCCGGGCTCTGCTCGTAGAGCCGGGCGACCTTGTCGGGCTCGACACCGCGCTGCGGCACCAGCGAGCCGGGCACCGAGCCGAGCGCGAGCAGGAACAGCAGGATGAGGGCCGTCTTCATCGAGGTGAGCGTGCGCCACACCCAGCGCGCCCAGGCCACGGGCCCGAACGAGGCCCGCTCGGGTGCCCGCTTGCGCTCCAGCTCTTCGACGCTCATCAGATCACCGGCTCGAACGCGCCGATCAGGCCCTGCATGGCCGCGATCATCTCTCCCCAGAGCCCGGTCACGAGCAGCACGCCGACGGCCACCATCATGCCGCCGCCGATCCTGGTGATCAGGCGCGAGTGCTTGCGGATGGCACGGAACGTGCGCAGGGCCCGGCTGTAGGCCAGCGCCGCGCCGAGGAACGGCAGGCCGAGGCCCAGGGCGTACGCGACGGCCAGGAGCGCGCCACGTCCGGCGCTGCCCTCGTTGAGCCCGAGCGTCAGCACGACGGCCAGCGTCGGCCCGATGCACGGCGTCCAGCCGAGCCCGAACACCACCCCGAGCAGCGGCGCGCCGGCCAGTCCCGCGGCGGGCAGGCGGTGGATGCGCACGTCGCGCATCAGACCGGGCAGCACGCCGAGGAAGGCGAGCCCGAGCCCGATGGTCAGCACGCCGAGCACGCGCGTGATGATCTCCGCGTTGCCCAGCATCATGGACCCGAGCCCGCCGAACAGCGCCCCGCTGAGCACGAACACCAGCCCGAACCCGGCCACGAACAGCGCCGTCCCCAGCACCAGCCGCCCCCGCCTGGGGTCGGCGCTCATGCCGGTCACGTACGACAGGTAGCCGGGGACCAGCGGCAGCACGCACGGCGACAGGAACGACACCACGCCCGCCAGCACCGCGATGGGCACGGCCAGCAGCAGCGAGCCCGAGGCGACGACATCACTCATCGCGCACCTTGGTCACCGCGTTCATCAGGTCGGTGTACTTGACCGCGCCCAGCGCCCTGGCCGCGATCCTGCCCTGCTTGTCGATGATCAGCGTGGACGGGATGGCCGCGGGCGGCACCGTGCCCTGGAAGGCCAGCGCGACCTTGCCCGGCTGGTCGAAGAGATGGGGGTAGCCGGTCTGCTCGGTGCGCTCGAACGCCTTCGCGTCGGCCTGGCGGTCCTTGAAGTCGACGCCGAGGAACTCGACGCCGCCGGCCTTGGTCTTGGCCGCGACCTCCTTGAGCACCGGCGCCTCGGCCCGGCACGGGCCGCACCAGGACGCCCAGAAGTTGAGCACCACGACCTTGCCCTTGTGCGCGGCCAGCGAGGCGGTGGCGCCGTCGAGGGTCGGCCCCTCGATCGCGGGCGCGGTCTTGCGCTCGCTCGCCTCGAACACCTGCATCTTCCCGTCGCCCGCGACGAAGCGGGTGTCACCGGCCGCGGGCTGACCGCCCTGGGCGCCCGCGCAGCCGGCGGCCAGAAGAGCCAGGGGGGCCAGGAGAAGGAGGGAGATGGACTTGGCGCGCACGGAGGAAGATCTCCTTGTACTACAACCGGTAGAGCTTGCAACTCTACCGGTGCGTCCTTCCGCCCCGGACATCAGGCCCCGGGGACGGCGGGCCCGTCTCGCCGGGCTCTTCGCCCGGGACATCAGGCCCCGGGGACGGTGGGTCCCGTCTCCAGGCCTCCGGCCGGCTCGCTGTAACCGATGCTGACCAGACGATCGCCGTCGAACGTGAGCGTCGTGAGGCTGGCCAGCGCGCACTGCCGGCGGCGGGGGTCGTGCCACAGCCTGCGGCCCTCCGCGGCCGACCTGATCGCCCAGATCGGCAGCTGGTGGCTGACCAGCACCGTCTCGTGGCCGCGTGCCGCCGCCCGCGCCTCGTCGATGATCGACTTCATCCGCCGGACGATGACCGGATAGGGCTCGCCCCAGGACGGACGCATCGGGTTCCAGAAATAGCGGTAGTTGCGCGGGTTGCGCAGCACGGCCAGGCCCTGGCCCAGCACCCGCCCCTCCAGCAGGTTGCCCGCCTCGATCAGCCGCTCGTCCTGGACGACCTCGATGCCGAGTTTCGCGGCGAGCGGAGCCGCCGTCTCCCGCGCGCGCTCCAGCGGTGAACTGTAGAGGGTGACGATGTCACGGCCGCCGACCGCCTTGGCGACCGTCTCGGCCATGAGCCGGCCCGTTTCCGACAGGTGGTAGCCGGGCAGCCTGCCGTAGAGGACGCCCCCGGGATTGTGCACCTCACCGTGGCGCAGCAGGTGGACGACGGTGGTTTCAGCCATGGTGGGCCCAGCCTATCCGCTCGGCAGGACCGTGCCGCCAGGGCCTCGCGGGGCGCGCGCGGTAAAGTCGGGCCGGAAGGGAGCCTCCCGCGTGAGCCCATGGGCACTCGTCCTCGTCATGACCGCCGCCGTCTCCCACGCCACCTGGAATCTGCTGAGCAAACGGGCCGCCCAGGCCGACGGGGCGGTCTTCCTCTGGCTCGTCGCCGTCGCGGCGGCCGTCGTCTGGAGCCCGTTGTTCGCCGGGTTCCTCCTGGTCACGGGCACTCCCGTCACCCTGAAAGACCTCGCGGTGGCGGGCGGCAGCGCCACGCTGCACCTCGGCTACTTCGTGCTGCTCCAGCGCGGGTACGGCCGCGGCGACCTGTCACTCGTCTACCCGGTCGCCCGGGGCACGGGGCCGCTGCTGGCCTCCCTGGTCGCGGTGCTGTTTCTGGGCGAGCGCCCGTCGGCGGCCAACATCGCCGGGATCGTGCTGATCGGGGCCGGGGTGTTCCTGATGAGCGGCGGGCACGCGGAGCTCAAGGGACTGGTGCCCGGGCTGGTCGTGGGGGTGTTCATCGCCGCGTACACGGTGTGGGACTCGCGGGTGGTGAGCGCGTTCGCGGTGGCGCCGATCATGCTGAACTACCTCGGTGAGGTGGGGCGGGCGCTGGCGCTCACGCCCTTCGTGCTCGGCGCCCGGCGGGCCCTGATCCGGCCGGTCTGGCGGGAGCACCGGTACCGGGTGCTGGGGGCGGCGGTGCTGATCTTCCTGTCGTACCTGCTGATCCTGTTCGCGTTCACGATGGCGCCGGTCAGCGTGGTGGCGCCGGCCCGTGAGGTCAGCGTGCTGATCGCGGTCCTGCTCGGGGGGCGGCTGCTGGCCGAGGGCGACGTACGGCGGCGGTTGATGGCCGCGGCCGTCATCCTCGGCGGCGTCGTGGCCATCGCCCTGAGCTGACTCCGCCCTGAGCCGGCCCCCTCAGCCGGGCGCCCGCTTGTCAGGTGACGGCCCAGGCGTTCTCCTGTTGTTTGCTGGCCTCGACCAGCGCGTCGACCATGGCGCGGATCGCGGGGCGGCGGGCCGCGTCCTGGCGCCAGATCGCGTAGATGCGCCGGGACTGGCGCGGCAGCAGCGGGACGAGCCGGGCGCCGTCGGGCACGCAGTCACGGCCGAGCCGCGGCACGATCGCGCAGCCCAGGCCGGCCGCCACCAGCGCGAGCTGGGTCGGGTACTCGTCGGCCATGCACGAGATCTCCGGCTCAAGCGAGGCGCTGCGCAGCGTGTAGACCAGCCAGTCGTGGCAGACCGTGCCGGGGGCGCCGCTGATCCACTGCTCGCCGCTCAGCGCGGCCAGCTCGATCTCGCGCTGGTCGGCCAGCGGGTGCGTGGCCGGGATGGCCACGTCGGCGATGTCGTCCAGCAGTGTGGCCTTGGACAGGCCCTCGGGGATGGCCATGGGCCGGTTGAGCCAGTCCTGGATCACGCCCAGGTCCAGCTCGCCCCTGGCCACCTCGCGCACCACCCGCTCGGGGTCGCGCTCGCTGAGCTGCACCTGCAGGTCGGGATGGCGTCCCCTGAGCGAGACGAGCGCGCCCGGCATGAGCCCGCGCGAGGCGGTGGGGAAGGCGGCGATGTTCAGCCGGCCGACGACCTCGCCGCGCAGCGCCTCGAAGTCGGCCTCGGCCGTCTCGACCAGGGCGAGGATGCGTTCGGCGTGCTCGGCGAGCAGCCCGGCCGCGTCGGTCAGGCGCACGCCGCGCCCGTTGCGCTCCATGAGCCTGGCGCCGGTCTCGCGCTCCAGCTTGGCGATCTGCTGCGACACCGCCGACGGCGTGACCATGAGGGCGTCCGCGGCGGCCCCGACGGAACCGTAGACGTGGACTGCGTGAAGTGCCTTCAACCGGTTCAAGTCCAACATGTAAGCCAGCCTAAACGGTTTAGCGTAGAAAGTCTCGCTTGTCGTTGAATGTGTAGCAGATGAAAATAGATGCATGAGAATCCTCAAGACGAAGAAGCAGCAGACCGGTTCCGTCTCCTACCTCAAGGTGCTCGCCGAGCAGGCTCGCGACCAGCGCATCCGGTACCAGAAGCCCGCTCGCTGAGTGAGCCCCCGCCACCTCGCCCTCGCCGTCGGTCTCGCGGCCGTCTGGGGCTTCAACTTCGTGGTCATGCAGGCCGGCCTGCAGCACTTCCCGCCCCTGCTGTACGCCGGCCTCCGCTTCGCCATGGCCGCGTTCCCCGCCCTGCTCTTCGTGGGCCGGCCGGGAGTCCCGTGGCGCTGGGTCGCCGGGGTGGCGGCCACCTTGGGAGTGGGCCAGTTCGGGCTGCTGCTCGTGGGAATGCGAGCGGGCATGCCGGCCGGCCTGACCTCCCTCGTCCTGCAGATGCAGGCACTGTTCACCGTGTTGTTCGCGGTGACGCTGCTCGGGGAGCGGCTCACCGCCCGCCGCGTGCTCGGGCTGGCCGTCGCTTTCTGCGGGCTGGCCCTGGTCGCGTTCGACTTCGGCGTCGCCGGCCCGCTGGGCGCCTTCGCCCTGTGCGTGGCCGCCGCCGCAGCGTGGGGGCTGGGCAACGTCGTCCAGCGCCGCGCCGCGCCGCCCGACTCCCTGCGCTTCATGGTCTGGGTGAGCGCCCTCTCCGCGCCCCCTCTCCTGCTCCTGTCGGTGCTGGTGGAAGGGGCGCCGGTGCTGAGCACCGCGACGGAGGGGTGGCTGTCGCTCGTGTACGTGGCCTTCGTCTCGACCCTGGGCGGCTTCGGCGTCTGGGGCTGGCTGCTGCGGCGTTACGACGCCTCGACCGTGGCGCCGTACACGCTGCTCGTGCCCGTCTTCGGCATGTCCTCCGCCGCCCTGGTGACCGGTGAGGCACTGTCCTGGGTCAAGCTGCTGGCCGCCGCGCTCATCGTCTCCGGCGTCCTCTACGCCGGCACCAGGCCCCGCCGCCCCGCGCCCGCCGAACCGGCGGCCACGCCCTCGTAACTCCCCGGGAGCGGATCAGAGGACGGCGGCGGCCGCCTTGGCGGCGGCGGGCAGGGCCTCGGCGACGCGGCCGAGCGCCTCGTCGTCGTGGGAGGCCGACAGGAACCACGCCTCGTACGCCGACGGCGGCAGATAGACGCCCTGGTCGAGCATCGCGTGGAAGAAGGCCGTGAACGCCGCGGTGTTCTGCGTCTTGGCCTCGGCGAAGTTCGTCACCTCGGCGTCCGTGAAGAAGATCGAGAACAGGCTGCCCGCCCGCTGCAGCCGGTGCGGCACCCCGGCGGCCGCCAGCGCCTCCGAGGCAGCCTGCCCGACCTTGAGCGCCGCGTCGTCCACCCGCGCGTACGCCTCGGCGTCGAGAGCGCGCAGCGTCGCCAGGCCGGCCGCGCAGGCCAGCGGGTTGCCCGACAGCGTGCCCGCCTGGTAGACGGGGCCCTCGGGCGCGAGGTGCCCCATGACGTCGGCCCGGCCGCCGAACGCCGCCGCCGGCAGTCCGCCGCCCATGACCTTGCCGAACGTGATCAGGTCGGCGTCGACGGGGTCGAGGCCGTACCAGCCGGCCGCCGAGACGCGGAAGCCCGTCAGCACCTCGTCCACGATGAGCAGCGCGCCGCCCGCCGTGCACAGCTCGCGCAGGCGCGCGTTGAACCCGTCGCGCGGCGGGACGACGCCCATGTTGGCCGGGCACGCCTCCGTGATGACGCAGGCGATCTCCCCCGTCGCGAACGCCGCTTCGACGGCCTCGACGTCGTTGTACGGCAGCACGATCGTGTCGGCCGCCGAGGCCCCCGTCACGCCGGGGGTGTCGGGCAGCCCGAACGTGGCGACGCCGGAGCCGGCCGAGGCCAGCAGCGCGTCGACGTGGCCGTGGTAGCAGCCGGCGAACTTGATCACCTTGGACCGCCCGGTGAAGCCCCTGGCCAGGCGTACGGCGCTCATCGTCGCCTCGGTGCCGGAGCTGACCAGCCGCACCTTCTCCACCGGCGCGACCCGTTCGACGATCGCCTCGGCCAGCTCGACCTCGCCCCGCGTGGCGGTGCCGTAGGAGAACCCGCCCGCCACCGCGTCGGAGACGGCCTCGACGACGGCGGGATGGCGGTGGCCGAGGATCATCGGGCCCCACGAGCAGACCAGGTCGACGTAGCGGTTGCCGTCGACGTCGGTGATGTAGGGGCCCTGCCCCGAGGCCATGAAGCGGGGCGTGCCGCCCACCGCGCCGAACGCGCGCACCGGGGAGTTGACGCCGCCGGGGACGATCTGGCGGGCGCGGGCGAACAGGTCGTCGGAGTTCTGTGTACGGCTCACCGATCCAGGTTAGCCGCGCCGCTCAGTCGGCCAGCCACTCCAGGAGGAGCAGCGGGTCGGGCAGCGGCCGCCCGTCGGGTGCGCGCAGCCAGGTGACGTTCTGCCCGCCGGGCAGCGTCGAGGGCGGGGCCACGACGTAGCTGTCGCGGCAGTGCCAGCGCAGCCCCGGCGTGTCGTCGATGGTCGCCGGGTCGCAGTCGAGGTGACACGACCACCACTCGTCCTCGTCCTCTGGATTGCCCCTGGTCGCCACATAGAACAAGACCCGGTCGCCGTTGGCGGCGACCGGGCCTGGGTGGGCGCCGGCGGCGTCGATCCTGGTGAGGGCCGACAGGCCGGCGGCGAGCGGTACGTCGAAGACGTCGAACACGCGCCCCGTGGGCAGAATCACACCCGCCTCGGGCTCGGCCTGCCACCAGCGGGTGAGCAGGGCCGGGTCGGTCGTGGCCTGCAGATGCCAGGCGGGCGACAGCGGATGGGCGCCTGGGTCGGGACAGCCGACCCGGTCACACGAGCAGGCCCGCGGCCCCGTGCGGAGCGCGTAGGCGCCGGGCACCACGGGCCAGCCCAGGGCGGCGTATTCGAGCACGGCGTCGATGCGTGTCGGCCGCGCGCGTTTTTTGGTACGCCGAGCCAGTGGTACCCCCACCATGGTGTCTCCCGTCGCCTCACAGTGCCTGAGGAGGTCCCGGATCCCGGGCTGTACGCACACGCGGGACACACCAGCACTTGTCCTGCAACTCTAACCCACGGGCCCCAGGAGTTGACGGGAAACCCCTAGGTTAGAGCCCTCGTGCCACTTCCACGGCCCAGTAGGTGAGGATCAGATCGGCCCCCGCGCGCTTGATCGCGACCAGCGACTCGTGGATCATCCGGTCCCGGTCGATCCAGCCGTTGGCCGCGGCGGCCTCGATCATCGCGTACTCGCCGCTCACCTGGTAGGCGGCCACGGGCACGTCGACCTCGGCGCGGACGCGGGTGATGACGTCGAGGTAGGCCCCGGCGGGCTTGACCATGACGGCGTCGGCGCCTTCGGCCAGGTCGAGCCGCACCTCGCGCAGCGCCTCGTCCAGCGGGCCTGCCGGGTCCTGCTGGTGGGTGCTGCGGTCGCCGAACTGCGGGGCGCACTCGGCGGCGTCGCGGAACGGCCCGTAGAAGGCGGAGGCGTACTTGACGGAGTAGGCCAGGATCGGGACACCGGCGTGACCGGCCGCGTCGAGCGCCGTGCGGATCGCGCCGACCTGGCCGTCCATCATCCCGCTCGGCGCCACCATCTGCGCCCCGGCCTCGGCCTGGGCGACCGCGACCGAGGCGTACCGCTCCAGGGTGGCGTCGTTGTCGACGTCGCCCGACGGGGTGAGGATGCCGCAGTGGCCGTGGTCGGTGAACTCGTCGAGGCAGGTGTCGGCCAGCACCACGAGGGAGTCGCCGACCTCGGCGTTCACGTCGCGCAGCGCCTGCTGCAGGATCCCGTCGGGGTCGTCGGCAGCCGAGCCGCGGGCGTCCTTCACGGCGGGGATGCCGAACAGGATCAGCCCGCCCACGCCGGCCTCGGCGGCCTCGTGGGCGGCCTTGCGCAGCGAGTCGCGGGTGTGCTGGAACACGCCCGGCATGGAGGCCACGGGCTGCGGCTCGGTGAGCCCTTCCTTGACGAACATGGGCAGGATCAGGTCGGCGGCGTGCAGCCGGTTGCCCTGAACCAGGCGGCGCATGGCAGGACCGCGGCGCAGCCTGCGGGGGCGGGCGACGGGATACTGCGCGCTCACGTGCGCACTCACTGGGGCACTCACTTGACTCTCCTCCTGGCGCCACGGCGGTTCTGCGAGGGCCGTCGCGGGTGGTCGCCCGCGGCCAGTGCCGCCTGGCGCTGCTTGGCCCCGAACTCGGCCACGGCGGCGGCCAGGGCGGTGGCGGACGGTGTGTCGGCCATGACGTCGACGCGGAGCCCGAACTCCTCGGCGGTCTTGGCCGTCTGCGGCCCGATGACCGCGATCACGGTGACGTTGTGCGGCTTGCCGGCGATGCCGACGAGGTTGCGCACCGTGGACGAGGACGTGAAGAGCACGGCGTCGAAGCCGCCGCCCTTGATGGCCTCGCGGATGGGCGCGGGCGGCGGCGCGGCCCGCACGGTGCGGTACGCGGTGACGTCGTCGCACTCCCAGCCCAGCTCGGTGAGCCCGGCCACGAGCGTGTCGGTGGAGATGTCGGCCCGCGGCAGCAGCACCCGGTTGATCGGGTCGAGCATCGAGTCGTAGGGCGGCCACTCGGCCACGAGCCCTTCCGACGACTGCTCGCCCGACGGCAGCAGATCCGGCTTGACGCCGAACTCGACCAGGGCGCGCGCGGTCGCGTCGCCCACGGCCGCCACCTTGAGCCCGGCGAAGGCGCGGGCGTCGAGGCCGTACTCCTCGAACTTCTCGCGCACCGCCTTGACCGCGTTGGCGCTGGTGAAGGCCACCCACTCGTAGCGGCCCGTGACCAGGCCCTTGATCGCGCGGTCCATCTGCTGCGGCGTGCGCGGCGGCTCGACCGAGATGGTCGGCACCTCCTCGGGCACCGCGCCGTAGGCCACGAGCTGCTCGGACAGGCTGCGCGACTGCTCCTTGGTCCGCGGGACCAGCACCCGCCAGCCGAACAGCGGCTTGGTCTCGAACCACGAGAGCTTGTCGCGCAGCCCGACGGCCTCGCCGACCACGATCAGCGCGGGCTCGGTGAAGCCGGCGTGCTTGAGGTCGGCCTGGAGCCGGCCGAGCGTGGACACGACGGTGTACTGCTCGGTGGTGGTGCCGCCGCTGCTGACCGCGACGGGCGTGGTGTCGGGCTTGCCGCCCGCGATCAGCGCCTTGCCGATGGGCACGGCGTCGCCGATGCCGTTGTAGACGACCAGCGTGCCGCGGCAGGCGGCGTGGGCGGCCCAGTCCTGCTCCTGGGCGGCGTCGACGACCCGGAACTCCGGCACCGCGCTGGCCGGCGGGATGCCGGCGTAGGTGAGCACGGCGGTCGCGGGCGGCACGCCGGGCACGATCTCGAAGTCGACCTCCGCCGCGGCGCAGGCCGCGACCTCCTCGGTGATCGAGGAGAACAGCATCGGGTCGCCCGCGCACAGGCGCACCACGAGCTGCCCGCGGGCGGCACGCTTGACGAAGTCGCGCTCGGCGACCTCGACGCCTTCACGGCAGTGGCGCAGCAGCGGGGTCTGGGTCTCGTCGTCGAGCACCACCGCGTCGGCCTTGCCGAGCAGTTCGGCGGCGCGGAGCGTGAGCAGGTTGGGATCACCGGGACCCGCGCCCACGAACGCGACGAAACCGGAGGTCGGACTATCGGAGCTCAATGGGATTGCTCCCCCATCAATCTGTCGGCCCCTTCGGCGATCATCTCGGCCGCTAGGAGGCGGCCCAGTTTCGCAGCCTCCGAAGGAGAGCCGGCGGCGGACTTGCGGACCGCTTCGCGGCCGTCGATGGAGACGACCACAGCGGTCAGGTTCAGAGTGTGCCCGTCATCGGCCGCGAAAGCACCCACCGGGGCGGAACACCCGGCTTCCAGCGCGTTCAGCACGGCACGCTCGGCGATCACCGCCGAGCGGGTGGACGGGTCGTCGAGCACCCGCAGGAACTCGATCAGGTCGGCGCGGTCGGCGCGGCACTCGACGGCCAGCGCCCCCTGGCCGGGGGCGGGCAGCAGTTCCTCGGTCTCGAAGATCTGCGCGATCTCGTGGCTGCGGCCGATCCGCTCCAGGCCGGCCGAGGCCAGCACGACGGCGTCGAGCTCGCCCGAGGTGACCTTGCCGATACGGGTGTCGGCGTTGCCGCGGATCGGGACGTATTCCAGGTCGGGGCGGAGCGCGCTGAGCATGGCCACCCGGCGCGGCGAGCCGGTGCCGACCCTGGCGCCCGGCGCGAGGTCGGCGAACTTGTGCGTGCCGACCAGCGCGTCGCGGTGGTCGTGGCGGGCGGGGATGGCGGCCAGGACGAAGCGCGGGTCCTGCGTGGTCGGCAGGTCCTTCAGCGAGTGGACGGCGAAGTCGACCTCGTCCTCGATCAGCTTGTCGCGCAGCGCGTTGACGAACACGCCCGTGCCGCCGAGCTGGGCCAGGTGAGCCTTGGTCACGTCGCCGAACGTCGTGACGCCGACCAGCTCGATCGCGCGCCCGGTGCGCTGGATATAGGCGTCGGCCACCATGCCGGACTGCGTGGTCGCCATGAGGCTGCGTCGGGTGCCGAGCCGCAGCGCGCCCGTACGGGTCGTCACAGCTCCACCTCCCTCACGGCCTCGGGCATCTTCGGATCCAGGTCGAACAACTCGCGCAGGGCTTCGGCATAATGATCGCCTCCCGGGCAGGTGGCGAGCTGCTTGACACGCACAGTCGGCTCGTGGAGCAGCTTGTCCACCACCCGCTGCACGGTCATGGCGACCTCGTCGCGCGCCCGCTCGTCGAGCTCGGGCACGCGCATGAGGAGCCGGCCGAGCTCGGACTCGACCACGCCCGCGGCCTTGCTGCGCAGCGCCACCACGGTCGGAGTGACCTTGGCCGCCCGCTCGGCGTCGAGGTAGGCGCGCAGCTCGCCGGCCACGAGGTCGCGCACGGTCCGTACGGCGTCGCCCTCGGCGGAGCCGATACCGGACTCCTGGATCGTCTCCAGGTCCACCAGCGTGACGCCGGGCACCTCGCGTACGGCCGGGTCGATGTCGTGCGGCAACGCCAGGTCGAGCAGGAACGCGGGCCCGCTCAGCATGCCGGGGGTGATGACATGGCGCCCGGCGCCGGTGCAGGTGATGACGATGTCGGCGCCGGCCAGTTCGCCGGCCACGGCGCCGAACCCGACCGCCCGCCCGCCGACGGACTCGGCCAGCCTGGCGCCGCGCTCGAAGGTGCGGTTGGCCACGGTGATGTCGGTCACGCCCGCGCGGGCGAGCGTGACGGCGGCCAGGGAGCTCATGGAGCCGGCCCCCACCACCAGGGCGCGCCGCCCGGTCAGGTCGCCGGCCAGGGCGAGCCCGGCGGAGACGAGCGAGGCGCCGTGCTTGTCGATGCCGGTCTCGTGGTGGGCCCGCTTGCCGACCCGCAGTGCCTGCTGGACCAGCTCGTTGAGGGTGGCGCCGACGGCGCCCTGCCGCTGCCCCAGCTTGAGCGCCTGGCGGACCTGGCCGAGGATCTGGCCCTCGCCGACGACCATGGAGTCGAGCCCGCACACCAGGGAGAACAGATGCTCGACGGCCCGCTCCTCGTAGTGCACGAAGAAGTGCGGCCGCAGCTCCTCGACGGGAACGCCGGAGTGGACGCCGAGCAGGTCGGTGATCGCGGTGACGGCGGCGTGGAAGCGGTCGGCCGTGACCAGCACCTCGACCCGGTTGCAGGTCGAGATCACCATGGCCTCGGCGACGCAGGAGTCCTGCCGTACGTCGTGCAGGAGCTTGACCAGCGCCTCGCCCGTCATCGAGACGCGCTCCAGCAGGGCCACCGGCGCGGTCCGGTGACTGAGTCCTACAGCCAGAACACTCATTGACCGTCCATCGCCATGAGTGGCCCCCCAGCCTTGCGTTGCTCGTGGAACGCGAGAATCTGCAGTTCGATTGATAGGTCGACTTTACGGACATCGACGCTGTCCGGCACGGAAAGTACTACAGGGGCGAAGTTCAGGATGCTGGTGACGCCCGCGGCCATCACGCGGTCGCAGACCGCCTGCGCCGCCGGCGCCGGTGTCGCCAGAACCACGATCGAGACTCCGCGCTGCCCGATCACGGTTTCCAGTTCGTCGATGTGCTCCACATTCAACCCCGCGATGGTGTCGCCCACCACTTCGGGGTCGGCGTCCACGAGCGCCGCGACGCGGAAGCCCCTGGAGACGAAACCGCCGTAGTTGGCCAGCGCGCGGCCGAGGTTACCGACTCCGACGATCGCCACCGCCCAGTCCTGGGTCAGTCCGAGCTCGCGGGAGATCTGGTAGACGAGGTATTCGACGTCATAGCCTACGCCTCGCGTGCCGTAGGAGCCCAGATGAGACAGATCCTTGCGCAACTTGGCCGAGTTGACCCCGGCGGCGACGGCCAGGTCTTCCGAGCTGACGGTCGCGATCCCCCGCTCGGCCATCCCGTGCAGCGCCCGAAGGTACAACGGGAGCCTGGCGACCGTGGCTTCGGGGATGCCGCGGTCGCGGGGTTGGGACGGGCTCTTCACGTGCCGGTGCTCCAGGGAACGGGCGGCTTGGGGACCGCGTGATAGGAATCGAACCGTCTTTCAGGTTAATCCCTTTGTGAACCGATGCACAAAGTCGGCGGGGTACGGTTGCTCACATGCATCGCATCACCTTGCTCGGCAAACCCGGATGTCACTTGTGTGACGACGCGCGCGAGGTCATCGCCAGGGTCGCGGGCGAGCTGGGCGTGCCGTGGGAGGAGGTCAGCATCGAGTCGTCGGCGGAGCTGACCGAGAAATACTGGGAGATGATCCCGGTGACGCTCGTCGACGGGGTCCAGCACGACTTCTGGCGGGTCGACGAGGCCAGGCTGCGGGCCGCGCTCGAAGCGTGACGGCTCGGGGAGGCGCAGGCCGCGCTCGAAACGTGGCGGCCCGCGCGGCGGAGGCCGCGGTCAGTACGCGACGGTGGGCAGCGGCACCACCTTCGCGGCGTTGACGTCGAGCTCGATGACGTTGGTGGCCAGCACCATCGTCTGCCGCTCGTTGACGAACCGCTCCACGTGCGGCTGGCGCTGGTGGTCGCGGTAGGCGACCTCGTCGCGGTAGAGCTCGTAGACGATGCGCTGCAGCGGGGCCGACTTCACCGCGTGGCAGGCGTACACGAGCGTGTCGGGCTCACCCCTGCGCACGGCCTCGACGGTCGCCTCGGCCAGCCGGTCGAACGCGTCGCCCGCGCCGTCCATGATGGTGAAGACGGTGAGCAGGCCGTAGATGGTGGGCGAGAGCCGGCCCGAGCCGGGCTGCTGCTGCGCGGGGGTGAACACGTCGGCGCCGGGGAAGACCGCGCCGGTGCCGGGCGCCGGCGGTGACAGGTTGTAGTCGGGCCGCTGGGGCGGCGCGCCGTTCATGATGTAGCCGGTCGAGGGCCCCGCGTCGGGCGGCGGCGCCATCCGCGCCGCGTAGTCGACCTCCTGGTCGCCCGCGCGATATTCGGCCACCAGATCCCCCAGGCCCGACGACCTGCGCGGCGGCGCGGGCGACAGGTCGGCCGCCTGCATCGGCTCCGGCATGCCCCTGCGCCCGCCGCCCGGCACCTCGTCGCGGAACATCGGACGGTCGCCGGGCGGCTCCTCGCGGAACATCGGGCGGTCGCCCGGCGTCATCTGGCGCTCGTCCAGCGGCATGGGGCGCTCGTCGCGCGGGACGCGGTCGCCGCGCGGCATCCGCTCGTCCCGCGGCACCCGTTCCTCGCGGCGCTGAGAGCGCTCCTCGCGGCGTGAGAGGCGCTCGTCGCCGTCGGGACCGAAGTCGTCCTCGTCGTCGTCCTCGTACGGCGCCAGCGGCCGCAGCACGGTGTACCAGACCGCCGCTCCCGCCACCGCCAGCAACGCGGTGGTGAACAGCGGCGGCACCGCGAACCGCATCGCCCCCACGAGCGCGAGCCCCGACGGCACGATGACCACGGTCGCGTGCAGGTTGTCGGTGTCGTACTCGTCGCCGTTGCGCCACTTGATCCCGGCCACCACCAGCATCGCCAGCATGAGCAGCACGGCGACGGCGTGCACGGCGATCAGCAGGTAGCCGGGGAAGAGGTTCCAGTGGTTGGACGCGGCCGGCAGCGACCTGCCCATCTCCTGGTTCTTCAGCGGGTCCCACACCATGATGACCACGGTCACGAAGCTCAGCGCGATGCCGGCCAGCCACGCCAGGAACCTCGGCGGCGCCTTCTCCGACAGCAGTTGCACCAGCCCGACCGCCAGCCACAGCGGCGCCAGCAGTGATCCCGTCACCTGGTAGACACGGAAAGTGACACCGCCGAAGCCGATGAGGTAGCCGAGGCCGATCACGCCCAAGGCGAGACAGAGCGCCACGACTGCAACGGTCCAGGCGACAAGCCATCCCTCAGGGTCGTCGCGCAGCCGTTGGATCAGGGCACCGGCCGCGACGGCGGCCAGGAGCGCGCCGGCGAAAGCTATGACAGCAACGAGGATCTCCATGGTGACTCCAATGCTGCCGGACGATGCCTCCCAGCCGGTAGCCGAAGAGGGAACGGGTCGGTCCAACACGGTATCTGCCGATTACGGCTAGTCATGCCATCACGCTGTGGATTGTGGAATTTCCGGTTGATTTCTAGAGTGTTCGAGCACGCCGCACCCCTTACCCCTAGGGATACCGGATGCCTGACTCGTCGCCGTTCGCCGGGCTGCTCGCTCCAGCCGTCGCTGGACCTGCCCGGACGGGCGAGCTCGTCGTGCACGAAGACGTGCCCGACGACCTCCGCATGCTGGTGATGCACGCCAAGAACGGATGCACGCAATCCTTTGGCACGCTCTACGACCGCTACGTCGACCTCGTCTACCGCTACATCTACTTCCGGGTGGGCTCCCACCCGCTGGCGGAGGACCTCACCAGCGAGACCTTCCTGCGCGCGCTGCGCCGGATCGGCGACTTCACCTGGCAGGGCCGCGACTTCGGCGCCTGGCTCGTGACCATCGCGAGAAACCTGGTGACCGACCACTTCAAGTCGGGACGCTACCGGCTGGAGGTCACCACGGGTGAGGTGATCGACGTCCCGCTCGACGGCTCCCACATCCCCGAGAACGCCGTGGTCACGGCCATCATCAACGACCGGGTGCTGCGTGCCGTACGCGATCTCAATCCCGAACAACAGGAGTGCGTCGTCCTGCGCTTCCTGCACGGCCTCTCGCTCGCGGAAACCGCGCTGATCATGGGGAAGAAGAGTGGAGCGATCAAAGCGCTGCAGTTCCGGGCCGTACGGTCGCTGGCCAGAGCTCTCAAGCACGACCTGGCGTAACCTACGCCGACCGCGCGTCGTTAGGCCCTTGTCACGAGCGGAAAGGCCCAGGAGTTCGCATGAGTAGTGCGCGCAGGCGGCGGGAGCGCGTGCTCGATCACCTCACCGAACTCCAGGAGCTGCCGATCGGCGCTCCCCAGCCGGCCTTCAAGGAACGCCTGCGGGCGGAGCTGCTGTCGCTCGCCCACGAGCAGGACGAGCCCGTCGCCGAGCGCGCGCACCGCCGCCGTCCCGCGCGGCGCCGGCCGCTGCTGTCCCAGCTCGCCGCCGTGGGGCTGGTGGCGGCGATGATGGTCTCCTCCTTCGCCACCTACCAGGCGGTGCCCGGCGACTCGCTCTACCCGCTCAAGCGCGCCGCCGAGACCACGCTCGTCCGGCTCAGCTCGGGAGCGGAACGCGGCGAGCGCGAGCTCGACTCGGCCAAGACCCGCGCCAAGGAGGTGGCCACCCTGCTCGGCTCCACCACCACCGACGCCCCGCTGATCGACAAGACGCTGAAGGACATGGAGGAGTCGACGCGCGTGGGCGTCGAACGCCTGGAAAGGACCGAGCCGCGTTCACCGAAGATCAAGAAGTTCGCGCGGGATCAGCAGGAGGTCGTCGAACCCATGTTGGACCAGCTCGGAGAGGCCGACCTGGCCCGCGCGGAGGACTACCTCGACTACATCGAAGGTCTGGTCGCGCCCGAGTAGGTAAGTAAGCTGAAGCCCATGTGGCGGCTTATGCGACGACGACAGGAAGTGCAGCCCGAGGTCGCAGGCGAGGCCGCGGCGCTGGCGGCGGTCACGGTCGCGCCGATCACGCCGGTCGAGCCCGACCTGGAGGCCGCGGCCTTCTTCGACGTGGACAACACGATGATGCGCGGCGCGTCGATCTACCACTTCGCCAGAGGCCTGGCCACGCGCGGGCTGTTCACCACGTCCGACCTGTTCAAGTTCGCCGTGGGGCAGGCGGTGTTCCGGCTGCGCGGCAACGAGAACCCCGAGCACATCGCGGTGGCCAGGGAGACCGCGCTGGCGTTCGTGGCCGGGGCCAAGGTCGACGACGTCGTACGCCTCGGCGAGGAGATCTACGACGAGGTGATGGCCGACCGCATCTGGGGCGGCACCCGGCTGCTCGCCCAGAGCCACCTCGACGCCGGCCAGCGGGTCTGGCTGGTCACCGCCACCCCGGTCGAGCTGGCCAGGGTCATCGCGCAGCGGCTCGGCCTGACGGGCGCGCTCGGCACCGTCGCCGAGACCAGCAACGGCGTCTACACCGGGCGGCTGGTCGGCGACCTGCTGCACGGCCCCGCCAAGGCGGAGGCGGTGCGCGCGCTGGCCCGCAGGGAGGGGCTCGACCTGTCGCGCTGCACCGCCTACAGCGACTCGGCCAACGACCTGCCGATGTTGTCCCTGGTCGGCGAGGCCGTGGCGATCAATCCGGACAACGAGCTGCGTGAGCACGCCAGGAAGCACGACTGGCCGATCAGGGACTTCCGCACCGGGCGCAAGGCCACGATGACGGCGCTGCCCATCGCGGCCGGCGTGGGCGCGCTCGCGGGCGGCGTGGCGGCGGGCATCGCCCTGCGCCGCCACTACCGCGGCCGCGTCTGACCCCTGGGTGCGCCTGACGAGGAGCCCCCGCGAGGCTCCCCTACTTCAGCGACCCGAACAACTTGCCCGCCTCCGGCTGCTTCCACTGAAGCCTGAGGCGGTCGTCCGGATGCGGGCCCGTGGGCACCACCTTGAGGCTCACCTTGGTCTCCGCGAGCTGGGTGCCGAGCTGGTACATCTCCTCAACGGTGAGATCCGTCTTCACCGATCTGCGTACCACGTCGAGGAAGCCCTGGAGCTCGGCCGGGTCCGCGACGGCCGTCTGCGCCTTCTTCAGCAGCGCCATGACGACCGTGCGCTGCCGCTTGATCCGGGACAGGTCGGAGCCGTCCCCGTAGTAGCGCAGCCGCACGTACCCGAGGGCCTTCTCGCCGTCGAGCACCTGCTCGCCGGCGCGCAGCCGCAGCTTGGCCTTCGGCTCGTTCACCGGCGCCGGCACCTTGACGGTGACGCCGCCGAGCGCGTCCACCATGTCCTCGAACCCGGCGAAGTCGACCGCCATCGTGTGGTGCAGCCGCAGGCCGGTCAGTTTCTCCAGCGTCGTCCTGAGGCACGCGGCGCCGCCCTCGTCGTACACGGCGTTGATCATGACGGTCCTGGCCGGGCCTGACGTGCACGGGGCGGCCCGCACCAGCGAGTCGCGCGGGACGCTGACCGCGGTCGCCCTGCCCCGGTCGGCCGGCACGTGGACGATCATGATCGTGTCGGCGCGCTGGCCCGTGTTCCTGCTCGACGGGCCGTACTTGGCGTTGCCCTCGCCGTCGCGGGTGTCCGAGCCGATCAGCAGCACGTTGACGGCGCCGCTCACGTCCACCGCCTCGCCCCCGGCCGCCGGTCCCGCCGGTCCGCGGTGCGAGAGGAGCACCGTGGGCACCGCGACGGCGCAGACCGTCGCGACCGCGACCAGGCCGGCCGTCCACCAGCCGGTCCACCGGCGGCGGGGCCGGCTGTGCAGGTATCGCGTGCGCTGGCGGACGAGCGTGGGCGGCGGCCCGTGCTCCAGCTCGGCCCCCAGGTCGCGGAGCAGCTTCAGGTCGTCCATCGTCACTCCTCCTCCATGGGGTTGATGTCGCCGAGCGCGGCGCGTACCTTCCGCCTGCCCCTGTTGAGGCGGGAGCGCACGGTCCCGACGGGAATGCCGAGCGCCCGCGCGACCTCCTCGTACGTGAGATCGCCCCAGGCGATCAGCAGCAGCACGTCGCGGTCCTTGGCGGGCAGCGCGGCCAGGGCGCCGGCCAGCTCACCGCGGACGGCCTGGGCGCTCACCCCCGCCGCCACCCGGTCGGCCGGCGACTCCACCTCCGCCTCCACGGGGGCGCGCAGCAGAGCCCGGTAGCGCGTCGCCTCGGAGCGGTGGTGCCGGGCGACGAGCTTGGTCAGGATGCCGAACAGCCACGGCCGGGCGTCCGGGTAGGACAGGTCGTAGCTTCTCCGCTTGGAGAAGGCGATCAAGAACGTCTCACCGACGAGGTCCTCGGCCGGCCCGGGGCCGAGGCGTTTGGAGACGTACCGGTAGAGCATGGCGGAGTAGCGGTCGAAGAGCTCGGCGAACGCCTCGGGGTCGGACCACGAGGCGCTCACCAGCTCCGAGTCCACACCCCTGACGGCGGGTTGCGTGATCATCTCCGCCCTTCTGTGGGGGATCGGTCACGGATGTCTCTCCACAACCCGCCCAGCGGGTTCAGATCTCCTTGAGCTGGCCCCCGTCGACGACGACCTCGGCGCCGGTGGTGCCGCCCGAGCGGGGCGAGACCAGCAGGGCGACCGCGTCGGCGATCTCCTGCGGGTGCACCAGCCGGCCGGTGGTCAGGTTCATCATCGCAGGCGCCACCTCCTTGATCACGCTGTCCCTGTCGGAGCCGACGAATCCGGCGAACACCTCGGCGGCGCCGCCGTCCTTGGTCCACCAGTCCGTCAGCACGGGTCCAGGCGAGACGGTGTTGACCCGGATCCCCTGCGGCCCGAACTCCTCCGACAGGGACTTGCCGATCGCCAGCACGGCCGCCTTGGCGGCGCCGTAGTCCACGTTCATGGCGCTCGGCTGCCTGGCCATGGTGGAGGACACGTTGACGATCGAGCCGCCGCCCCGCTCCAGCATCACCGGGACGGCGGCGCGGATCATCCGGACGACCGCGAACAGGTTGAACTCGAACATCGCCCGCCAACCGGCGTCGTCGGGCGTCAGGAACCCGGCCCGCGGCAGCGTCACCCCGGGCGGCGGGCCGCCGGCGTTGTTGACCAGGATGTCCACCCCGCCGAACTCCCGCACCGCGTGGGCGACGACCTGGGCGGGCGCCTCCGGGTCCATGAGGTCCACCGCGACGTGACTCACCTTGGCGTCGGGCACGGTACGGGAGGCGGCGACCACGTGGGCGCCCTCCCCGGCCAGGGTGCGGGCGACGGCCAGGCCGATGCCCTTGGACGCGCCGGTGACGACGGCGACGCGGCCGGAAAGCTGCAGATCCATGAGGGTTGTCCCTTTCGGTGTTCAGTCGATCGATCCGCAGAACACCGCCGGGGGCCGTCCGGTTGCACCCGGTCTTCGCCCGGCCGGTCAGAGGAAGGGCGGGAAGGCGTGACCCCTGCGCAGCCGCAGCTCGTTGAGCAGCTGCTGGATGACCTCGCGCACGTGGTCGGTGATGTTGAAGACCAGCATGGGGTCGTCGGCGGCCGACGGGTCGTACTCGTCGGTCCTGATCGGCTCGCCGAACTCGATCATCCACTTCGACGGCAGCGGCACCAGGCCGAGCGGCCCGAGCAGCGGGAAGAACGGAGTGATCGGCAGGTAGGGCAGGCCCAGCAGCCTGGCCACCGTCTTCAGGTCGCCGATCTTGGGGTAGATCTCCTCGGCACCCACGATCGCGGTGGGCACGATGGGCACCCCGGCCCTGATGGCGGAGGCCACGAAACCGCCGCGGCCGAAGCGCTGGAGCTTGTAACGCTCGGAGAAGGGCTTGCCGACGCCCTTGAAGCCCTCGGGGAACACCCCGACCAGCTCGCCCTTGCGCAGCAGCCGGTCGGCGTCCTCGGGGCAGGCCAGCGTGTGACCGGTCTTGCGGGCCAGGTGGCTGAGGAAGGGAAGCTGGTAGACCAGGTCGGCGCCGAGCAGCCGGAGCGCCCGGCCGGCCTCGTCGTGCAGGGCGACCTGGAGCATCAGCGCGTCCATCGGCAGCGTCCCCGAGTGGTTGGCCACGATCAGGGCGCCGCTGTCGTCGGGGATGTTCTTCAGCTCGACGGGCTCGACCCGGAACCAGTGGTTGTAGAGCGGCCTGATGAGCTCCAGGACGACCTTGTCGGTCAGCTCGGGGTCGTAGCCGAACTCGTCGACCTCGTAGTCGCCGGTGACCCGCCTGCGCACGAAGGCCAGCAGCCTGGCCATGGGCTCGGGCTCCGCGAACGAGGGCGCCGCGCTGATCGGGATCACCCGGCCCTCCTCCTCGTGGGGAACGCTCACGGCCGGGCACCTCCCAGCGGGCGCAGGTCGTGGGAGCGCAGGAAGTCGTCGAAGGCCGCGGCGGTGCTGAACTTGGGCTTCCAGCCCAGCTCGGCC
The DNA here is from genome assembly GCF_035917475.1 of Nonomuraea fuscirosea. Classification (NCBI taxonomy): domain Bacteria; kingdom Bacillati; phylum Actinomycetota; class Actinomycetes; order Streptosporangiales; family Streptosporangiaceae; genus Nonomuraea; species Nonomuraea fuscirosea. The sequence goes on from NZ_CP109074.1 coordinate 9,864,509, forward strand.
TCCAGCCTGGCGGTGTCGACCGCGCGGCCGTGGCACAGCAGCCTGACCTGTTCGGGTGAGTATTCGACCAGGCCGGCCCTGCGCGCGGCTCCGCCCAGCACGCGGAAGGCGGACGAGGGCAGCGGCAGTGACAGCCGCCCCGCCCTGCGCGCGCACTGCGACAGCAGCAGCACGCCTGCCCCGGCCACGTTGAACGTGCCGGGGTGATGCTCGGTGGCCATCCGGCGGAGCACCTCGACCGCGTCGTCCTCATGGATGAACTGCAGCCGCGGGTCGAAGCCGAACACGCTCGGCAGCACCGGCTGGGTGAAGTAACGCGTCAGCGGCGAGTCGACGCCTGGACCCATGAAGTTGGCGAAGCGCAGCGACGACACCGTCACGTCGGGACGGCGCCGCGCGAAACCCCGCACGTAGCCCTCGACCTCGGCCGCGTCCTTGGCGTAACCGTGGACGGGGCCGTCGTGCGGCTCCAGATCCTCGGTGAACACCGCTGGATCGCGGGGCGACGAGCCGTAGACGGCGGTGGTGGAACGCACCACCACACGTCGCACGGTCGCCGACCGCTGGCACGCACCGAGCAACTGCATGGTGCCGATGACGTTGTGCTCCTTCATGGCGGCCCTGCCACCACTCCGTGAGGGAGCGCTGACGAGGCTCATGTGCACAACGGTGTCGATGTCCGCGGCCGCGATCACCTGAGCGATGTCGGGGCTGCGCAGATCCACCCGGACGAACTCCGTCCGGCCGAGGGAGCTGTCACCGTCCCGCGTCAGCGAGGGGGGCGGTACGGTGTCCACTCCGATGACACGGCTGATGTCCGGGTCTGCCGCCAGGGCACTCGCCACCCGGGCGCCGATGTGGCGCGAGACCCCGGTGACAAGCACGGTGTGGGTCATCAGCGCCTCGCAGCTGCGTCGGTTACTTCTTGTTGCGCCGCTGGATGCGCGTCTTCTTGAGCAGCTTGCGGTGCTTCTTCTTAGCCATCCGCTTGCGGCGCTTTTTGATCACAGAGCCCACGGGACCCCCAGGTACTGATAGCAAGTCTGAATCGATGTGCGAGCGCACACCGGCTCACAGACTACCGGCGATCCACGGTAGATCGCCCATCGGGGGGCGAGAGCCCGGTCGCATCAGCGGCAACCGGGCCTCTCCCGCGACAGCATTCACGACACGACCGGGCGTGTCGCTACATCAACCTGCCTCGATGTAGGCCTCCCGCAGATAGTCGTGTACCGCCTGCTCAGGCACCCTGAACGAGCGGCCGACTCTGATGGCCGGCAGCTCGCCGGAGTGGACGAGCCGGTACACCGTCATCTTGGACACCCTCATGACCGTCGCCACTTCTGCGACGGTCAGGAACTTCACCTCGCTGAGAGGTCTTTCGCCTGCAGCCATCGGACGCCTCTTCCGCACGTGTTTCCGGGTTATCCCCACTGGTGCCATTGCTCACGCACGTGTACTGCCGTCAGCGTAAGTCGGGACTCCGAGTGCGCAAACCCCCTATTTTCTCAGTTGCCGGAGCCACCTGTCAGCCGAACCAGCAAAATCGCTGGCCAGCAGCCCGGCCGAGCACCTCACCTGGACGTTGGAACTGTCCAAGTTGCCACACATAAGAGTCGCCGGAGCCCTGTCAAAAGTTGGCAAAGGGACAGCGAGCCTCTTGGAATGCAGGCGCGAAAAGACGGTATGGGGAGGACCGAATTAGACAGGAAGGGCTTGTGAGACTCTTGTGACCAATCGATCGGTCAACGGAGCGTAGTAGCGGGGTAGCACGTTGTCGTCGAGTGGCACGACGACGTCAATCTTGCCTTCCGCTTCCCCGACGAAGAGCCCGGGGTCGTTGCAGTCGGCGAAGGCCACAGTCGGCACACCCGCCTCTCCTGCCGCTCCCGCCCAGCCGTGGTCGGCGATCACAAGGTCGGGAAGGTCGCCGTCGAGCTCGCCGAGCATGTGCCGCATCGGGTCGGCGTCGTGCGTGTGCACCAGCGCGCCCTTGTCGTCGAGCATGGCGACGTCCTGGAGGTATCTGATCCGCCGCGGCCGGCCGAAACCCGACCCCGCGTACGTCCATCCCTCGCCCGGCGTCAGCAGCCGCGCGCCCTTCGCCACGCACAGGGCCGCCAGCGGCAGGTGCACGGCCAGCAGGCCCGTGGGGTGGCCGGTGGCGAACAGGAGCCGCGCGCCCGGCCGGGCCAGCACCGCGGCGATGCGCTCGGCCATCGCGTCGATCGCGTCGATGGTCAGCTCGGGGTCGATGGTGTCCTGGCCCCAGCGGTGGCCCGGGTCGGCGACCACGCCGGCGGACTTGGCCATCAGCGCCAGGATGTCGCGGTAGGACCACGGCTGGTCGAACGTCAGACCCAGCGCATAGTAGGCGTCGCCGTTCGCGAGACTGCTGTAGTGGTCGAGGTTGTTCTCGCGGGAGGTCGCGACATCGCCCGCGATCCGGGTCTGGACAAGCTGTTCACGGAGTTCGTCGCGACTGAGCACTGCATCTTCCTCGTCAGGGCATCGGATCGAGGCCGTGCAGGGGGAACACCGCGTGCCGGGTCGCCATGACCGCACGGTCAATGGGGTCCGCAGGATCATAACCATCAGAGAAGTGATGAAATTCCGGTTTGCGCCCATCCGTCATGGTGAGCGGTGGCGTCTCCCCCGTGCGCTCGCGTACGAACCGGCGCCATTCCTCGCTCGTCGGCGTGGCCGGATCGATCGGGTGCCCGGCCGCCTCGGCGATGAGATGGGTCCACACCCTCGGCACCACCTGGACCAGCTCGTAGCCGCCTCCGCCGGTCGCGAGCCACCGGCCGCCGGCCGTCTCGTGGGCCAGGCGGTGCAGGGCGGCGTACGCGGTGCGCTGGCCGTCCACGCTGAGCATCAGGTTGGCCAGGGGGTCGAGCGCGTGGCTGTCGCAGCCGTGCTGGGTCACCAGGATCTCCGGCCCGAACTCGTGCAGCAGCGGCGGCACCACCGCGTCGAAGGCGCGCAGCCAGCCGGAGTCGCCGCAGCCCGCGGGCAGCGCCACGTTGACGGCCGTGCCCTCGGCGCCGGTCTCCTGGGGGAATCCGGTGCCGGGGAACAGCGTGCGCGGGCTCTCGTGCAGGCTGATCGTCAGCACCCTGGGGTCGTCGTAGAACGCCGCCTGCACGCCGTCGCCGTGGTGGACGTCGACGTCCACGTACGCGATGCGGCTCACGCCCTGCTCCAGCAGCCAGGCGATGGCCAGCGCCGGATCGTTGTAGACGCAGAACCCGCTGGCCGTGGCGGCCATCGCGTGGTGCAGCCCGCCCGCGATGTTGAGCGCGTGCTCGGCCGAGCCCTCGTGGACGGCGCGGGCGGCGGCCAGCGTGGCGCCGGCGATCAGCGCGGAGGCCTCGTGGACGCCCTTGAACGCGGGGTTGTCGGTGGTGCCCAGGCCCACGCCGAGATCGGCCCGGCCGGAGACGGACACGCGCTTGACGGCCTCGATGTAGGGGCGATCGTGGACCAGGGCCAGCTCGTCGTCGCTCGCGGGCTCGCACCCTGCCAGCTCGACCTTGTCGAGGACACCGAGCTCGCGGGCCAGGGCCATGGTCAGCTCGACGCGCACGGGGGCGAGCGGATGGCTCGGGCCGAAGTCGTAGGAGGTGAGAGCGTCGTCCCAGATCACCCGTGCCGACCGGCTCATGCCCAACCCCTCCACGTGCTGCCTCGCCTTGCGCCGACGTTACCGCAGCCACGGACCTCCCGCTGTGGCGCGGGTTCCGCGGCGGCACAGCCCGGTTCGGCGGCCGGAGACGTTCAAGCTCCACCCGGAAGTCGTGACTTATGGTGTCATCGTGCGCATCGCGCGGATCTTACGGAAGATCGGCCGGATCCCCGGGTTCTTCAGACGTCCGGTCGTCTTCGACCGGACGCTGGTGATCGTGCTGGCCTTCCCCGCGGTCCTCGGGCCCCTGCTGATGATCGGCCGGGGCGAGGTGCAGGTCCCCCCGAACGCCTCCCTGCACTACCTGCTCGGAACGGCGCTGCTGCTCACCCGCCGCCGCCACCCGGTGCCGACCGTCGCGCTGGTCCTCGCCGTGGACGCGGTGTTCATCCTGAGCGGGATCGTGACCAACACCAATTTCCCCACGCTCATCGCCCTCTACAGCGTGGGCCGCTACACCAGCGGCCGGACCACCGCGATCACCTCGGCGGCGGCGTACGTCGCCGCCGCCGCCGTCATGACGTTCGGCATGGAGGGCCAGGGGCTCTGGCTGGTGTCCCTGTTCACCGTCGGCGCCACCGTGGGCCTCGGCCAGCTCGTCCGCCTGCGGGCCGAGCTGAAGGACCGCGGCCTGCGCGAGGCCGCCGACGCCGCGGTCAGGGCCGAGCGGCGGCGCATCGCCAGGGAGCTGCACGACGTGGTGGCGCACCACATCACGGTGATCAACGCCCTGGTCGGCGGCGCGCGGGCGACGCTGCCGCCGGAGCAGGAGGTCAGCAGGAACGCCCTGGAGAGCGCCGAGCAGACCGCCAGGCAGGCCATGTCGGAGATGCGCCGCCTGCTCGACGTGCTGCGGGCCGACGGCCAGGAGGGCCCCGACGCGGCGACCGGGGTCGGCGCGGAACGACTGCCCGCGCTGATCAAGGAGGCGAGGTCGGCCGGGTTGCCGGCCAGCCTGACCGTGACCGGCGAGCCGGTCGAACTGCCCGCCACCGTGGACCACGCGGTCTACCGGATCGTGCAGGAGGCCCTGACGAACACGCGCAAGCACGCCGTCAGCGCCAGGGCCAGCGTGCTGCTCGCCTACGAACCGGCCGCCGTGGAGGTCGAGGTGCTCGACGACGGCCTGAAGAAGGACCAGGGCACGCCGGGGTTCGGGCTCGGCGGCATGGCCGAGCGGGTGGCCCTGTGCGGGGGCCAGCTGTCCACCGGCCCCCGGCTGGAGGGAGGATTCCGCGTGCACGCCCGCCTCCCCCTGGAGCGGGCATGACCGCCGCCGGCCCCATCGAGGTGCTCCTCGTCGACGATCACGAGCTGGTGCGCAAGGGCTTCCGGCTCATGCTCGACGCCCAGCCCGACCTGAGCGTGGTCGGCGAGGCGGGCGACGGCGAGCGGGCGGTGGACCTGAGCCGGCGGCTGCGGCCCGACGTGGTGCTGATGGACCTGCACATGCCGGGCATGGACGGCGTGCGCGCGACCGAGTTGATCACCGGGGAGCTGCCCGGCGTGCGGGTGCTCGCGCTGAGCACGTTCGACCTGGACGAGAACGTGGTCGCGGCGCTGCGCGCGGGCGCGGACGGCTTCCTGCCCAAGGACGTCTCCCCCGAGGAGCTGATCGAGGGCGTACGGGTGGTGCACCGGGGCGAGTCGGCCGTCGCGCCGCGCCTGCTGACCCGGCTCATCGGCACGTACGTCCGCACCTCACCTCCGCGCCAGGCCCCCGCGGTGCTGTCCGGGCTGACGGACCGCGAGCGGGAGATCCTCGTCCTGATCGCCCGCGGCCGGTCGAACGCGGAGATCGCGACCGGCCTGTCCGTCTCCCCCTCGACCGTGAAGAACCACGTGACGAGCCTGTTCGCCAAGATCGGCGTGCGGGACCGGGCCCAGGCCGTGATCGTCGCGTACGAGGCGGGTCTGATCCACCCAGGAGAGTAGGACCAGGGTCCTAGATCACGCCGGTGCGAACGGTCCCGGGGCAGGAGGTGATCGGAGCAGCGCGACGGCAGGCTGTGACCATGACCGCTATCCGGGCAACGAACCTGAGCAAGCGCTACGGCGGGACCCTCGCCGTGGCGGATCTGTCGTTCGACGTCGAGCCGGGTCAGGTGACCGGCTTCCTCGGACCCAACGGCGCGGGCAAATCAACCACGATGCGCATGATCCTCGGCCTCGACCGGCCCTCAGGCGGTTCCGTGCTCGTGGGCGGGCGGCCGTACGCGGAGCTGCGGCATCCCCTGCGCAAGGTCGGCGCGCTGCTGGACGCCAAGGCCGTGCACGGCGGACGCAGCGCCCGCAACCACCTGCTCGCCATCGCACAGAGCAACGGCATCCCCTCCTCCCGGGTCGGCGAGGTGCTGGAGACCGTGGGCCTGCGCGAGGTCGCCGGGCGGCGGGTCGGCGGGTTCTCGCTGGGCATGTCGCAGCGGCTCGGCATCGCCGCGGCGCTGCTCGGCGATCCAGAGATCCTGCTGTTCGACGAGCCCGTCAACGGCCTCGACCCCGACGGGATCCTGTGGATCCGCACGTTCATGCGCCGGCTGGCGGCCGAGGGGCGGACGGTGTTCGTCTCCAGCCACCTCATGAGCGAGATGGCGCAGACCGCCGACCACCTGATCGTGATCGGCAAGGGGCGGCTCATCGCCGACACGAGCGTGGCCGAGTTCATCGGGCGCAGCTCGCAGGGTTACGTACGGATCCGCTCGCCCCGGCTGGCCGAGGTCGCCGACCTGGTCAAGGTGGGCGAGCTGCACCCCGACCATCTGCGGGTCACCGCGATGAGCACGCTGGAGATCGGCACGCTCACCGCGCGGGCCGGCATACCGCTGGAGGAGCTGACGTTCGTGCGTCCCTCGCTCGAAGCGGCGTACATGGAGCTGACCAAGGACAGCCTGGAGTTCTCCTCATGACCGACATCCTCAGGTCCGAATGGACCAAGATCCGCTCAGTGCGCTCGACCGTCTGGACGCTGGCGGCCGCCGCGATCCTGCTGATCGGCATCGGTGCGCTCATCAACGCCGCGCAGAAGGGCAGCGTCGACGAGCCGGTCACCGCCGCGACCGCGATCCAGCTCAGCCTGGTGGGAAACATGTTCGCCTCGCTCGCCATGGCCACGCTGGGCGCCCTGGTGATCTCCAGCGAGTACCGGACGGGCGGCATCCGCACCTCGCTCATGGCCGTGCCGAAGCGGATGCGCCTGCTCACCGGCAAGATCGTGGTCTTCACCGCGACGGCGCTGGTCGTCTCGGCGGTCGCCTCGGCCGTCTCGATCCTGCTGGGCCTGCTCATCGCCCAGCCGCCGTCGGTCGATCCGGGCGCGGTCGCGGGGGCGGCGCTCGGATCCGCGCTCTACCTGACCGCCTGCGGCCTGTTCGGGCTGGGCCTCGGCGTCCTGATCCGGCACACGCCCGGGGCCATCGTGTCGGCCATCGCGCTGATGCTGGTGCTGCCGCAGCTGATGTACCAGCTGCCGGGACAGTGGGGCAGGACGGTGGCCGACTACTTCACCACCAACGCCGGCATGATGATCGTGCTGCCGGTCCGGGGCGACAGCGCGCTGGGGCCGTGGAGCGGGTTCGGCGTCTACCTGGTGTGGATCGCCGTCACCGTCGCCGCGGGCGCCGTGCTGCTCCAGCGCCGCGACGCCTGAGCCGTTCCCTTGCCCCGGACCGCCGCGACGCCTGAGCCGATCTTCCGCCTCGGGTCGCCGCGACGCCTGCGGCCCGCTCCCGACTCACTCGGCACGCAGGGCGATCACCGGATCCAACCGGCCCGCCCTGCGCGCCGGCGCCACGCCGAAGAACACCCCGACCGCCGCCGACACCCCGAAGGCCAGCGCGATCGACCACCAGGTGATCGAGGCCGGCACCTCGGTGAACGCCTCGATGGCGAGCGCGCCGCCCACCCCGAGCAGGATCCCGACGAGCCCGCCGATCGTGGTCAGCAGCACCGCCTCGATGAGGAACTGGGCCAGGATGTCGCGCTGTCTGGCCCCCAGCGCCTTGCGCAGCCCGATCTCCCGGGTGCGTTCGCGCACGCTGACCAGCATGATGTTCGACACCCCGACGCCTCCGACCAGCAGCGAGATGCCCGCGATGGCCGCGAGCACGCCGGTGAGCATGCCCAGCACGCTGCCGATCGTGCCGAGCAGCGCGGTCTGCGTGACGGCGGAGAACTGCTCGCCCGGATACCGGTCGCGCAGCGCCGCCGTCACCCGGTCCGACAGCGGGTCGATCTCGTCGGGGCCCGAGGCGCCGACCGCGAGCCCGTTGATCCGCTCGATCCCGAGCAGCCGCTGCGCCGTCGTCACCGGGATGTGGATCTCCTGGTCGCGGGAGAGCCCGAACGTCTGCCCCACCGTCGCGTACACGCCGACCACCCTGAACCTGGCGCCCGCGACCGTCACCTGCCGCCCGATCGGATCCAGGTCGCCGAACAGCCGGTCGGCCACCTCGGAGCCCAGCACGGCGACCCGGCGGCGGGTGTCCACGTCCGTCTCGCTCAGCGGGCGGCCCTTGGCGACCGGCCGCTCGAAGATGTTGACCAGGTTCTGGTCGGTGCCGATCACCGTGACGAACACCTCGGTCCTGCCCACGCGCACGGTCTCGCCCGACTGCAGCGAGACCGTCACCTTCGACGGGTCGCCCACCACCCGCCGCACGTAGGCCACGTCGGCCAGGCCGAGCTTGCTCTGCGTCGGCGCCGCGCCCAGGCTGATCCGGCCGGGGACGACGAGGATGATGTTCGTGCCGAGGCCGGAGATCTGCCGCTCGATCTCATCCTTGGCGCCCGTGCCGATCGCCACCAGGATCACCACGGCCAGCACGCCGATGATGACGCCGAGCATGGTCAGCACGCTGCGCAGCCGGTTCACCCGCAGCGCCTCCATCGCCATGACCAGCGCCTCGGTCGCGTTCACGGCCTCCTCCCCGTCCCGGCGGGCCCGGGGAGCCGGCGCGCCGCCGTCACGGGCCGCCGTCCGCTGCCAGGCCGTCCCGCAGGTGGATCCGTTCGATCAGGCCGTCCCGTACGTGGACCTGCCGCCTGGCGTGGGCCGCGACCTCGGCCTCGTGCGTGACGAGCACCACGGCCACGCCGCCGCCCGCGTTGAGCCGGTCGAGTATGGCCATCACCTCCGCCCCGTTCGCGGTGTCCAGGTTGCCGGTCGGCTCGTCGGCCAGCAGCACCTTCGGCTCGCCGACCAACGCTCTGGCGATGGCCACCCGCTGCTGCTCCCCGCCGGACATCTGCGAGGGCCGGTGGTCCATCCGGTGCCCCAGCCCCACCGACTCCAGCGCCGCGCGGGCCCTGGCGCGCCGCTCGGCCCGTCCCAGCCCCCGGTAGACCAGCGGCAGCGCCACGTTGTCCAGCGCCGTGGTCCTGGCCAGCAGGTGGAAGGACTGGAAGACGAAGCCGATCGTCCGGTTGCGCAGCTCGGCCAGCGCGGCGTCGGACAGCCGGGCGATGTCCACCCCGTTGATCCGCAGCACGCCGGAGGAGGGCCGGTCGAGACAGCCCAGCAGGTGCATGAGCGTGGACTTGCCCGACCCGGACGGGCCCACGATCGCGGTGAACTCGCCCTGGTCGATCCGGAGCGAGACGCCTCGCAGCGCCTCGACGGCCACGCCGTCGAGCTGGTAGCGGCGGGTGAGGTCCACCGCCTCGATGGCGGGTGCGGTCATGGCAGCCGCTGCCCCTCCCGTACGGAGTCCGCGCCCTTGACCACGACCCGCTCGCCCACGGACACCCCGTTCAGCACCTCCACCACGGCGTCGCCCTGGGCGCCGAGCTTGACCACGCGCCGCCGCGCGACACCGTCCGCCACCGCCCAGACCACGCTCTCGCGCCCGCTGGAGACGATGGCCGAGGCGGGCACCGAGACGGCCGACGGCGACTCGCGCACGGTCAGCCTGGTGACCGCGCTCATGCCCGGCTTGGGGGCGGGGGCCTTGGCGCCGTCGTCGAAGGCGCCGCGGCCGAGCCTGAGGCGTACGGGGTAGCTGACGCCGCCCGTCGTGCCCTCCATGGGATTGACGCCGATGCCGGTGACCACGGCCGTGTACGTGGCTCCTGGGACCGCGTCCAGCTCGACCGCGGCCTCGACCCCTTCGCGTACCAGCAGGACGTCCGTCTCGTCCACGTCGGCGTCCAGGGTGAGCCGCGACACGTCGGTCACGGTCACGATGGAGTCGCCGGGCGAGACCGGCACGCCGATCGCGACAGGAGAGCCGGAGCCGGATCCGCCCGAGGGGACGGACGGGAGCTGCTGCCCGCCGCCGGGCAGCCGGCCGAGCAGGCTCTCGACCCCGCCCGGCGCGCCGCCGCCCGAGACACGGCCCAGGCTGACGACGCCGGAGAACGGCGCCTTGATCGTCAGTGACTTCACCGTGCTCTCGGCCGCCTTCACCGCGGCCTTCGCCTGCGTGCGCGAGGCGGCCTGGAGCGAGGCCATGGAGCTGGACAGGCCGCTCGTCACCCCGCTCAGCACGCCGCTGATCGAGCGGTTGAGCTGGGCGGTGATCGAGGCCAGCGCCTTCGTCTGCGCCCTGTGCTGGGTCTGGGCCAGCCCGATCGCGGTGAGCAGTTGCCTGCGGGCCTGCTGGTCCTTCACCTTCCTGGCCTCCTGGCGGGCCTTGGCGAAGTGGGCGGCCACCTGGCGGTCGAACGCGCCGGTGTCGAGGGACGGGAGGCGGACGTCGCCGCCGAAGCTCGCCGGGGCCGGCATCCTGGACGCGCGGCGGGCCTGGCTGAGCTGGTCCTGGGCCTGGGGCGAGCGGATCCTGGCCAGGATCTGGCCCTTGCGGACGCGGTCGCCCTCGCTGACGTGCAGCTTGGCGATCGTGCCCTGGGCGGGAGAGCGCAGTGTCGCGGAGGCGCGCGCGCCGATGGTGGCGGGCGCCTCGACGACCTCGGTGACCGGTGCCCGCCGGACCTCGGCGACCTGGACGGTCGCGGGTTCCTCGGCCGTGCAGCCGGTCAGTGCTAACAGGACGAGCAGCGGGGCCACCCCGCGTCGGACCGTCACGGCCCCATCGTAGGAGCCGGGCCCGCCGCCCTCACAAGCGCCCGCTCGGTCGCTGGGGCGCGGGTGGCCGGGCACAGGCGGTCAGCCGGGCGCGGTGGCCGACCGGGCGCAGGGGTCAGCCGGAGGCGAGTTGGCGGCCGCGGTCGCGGGCGGCCTCGATGGCGGCCAGGAAGGCGGCGCGCACGCTGTGCCGTTCGAGCTCGGCGATGGCCGCGATCGTCGTGCCGCCCGGCGACGTGACGGCCTCACGCAGGATCACCGGATGCTCACCCGAGTCACGCAGCATCACCGCGGCCCCCACGATGGACTGGGTGACCATGTCGAGGGCGGCGGCGCGCGGCATGCCGAGCAGGATGCCCGCGTCGACCATGGCCTCGACCAGGTAGAAGAAGTAGGCCGGGCCACTGCCGGACAGCGCCGTCGCGGCGTCCTGCTGCGACTCGGGGATGCGCAGCACCTTGCCGACCGGCTCCAGCAGCCCCTCGGTCAGCTTGAGGTGCTCCTCGGTGGCGTGCGCCCCCGCCGAGATCACGCTCATCGCCTCGTCGAACTTGATCGGCGTGTTGGACATCACCCGCACCACCGGCACCTGGACGCCGAGCCGCTGCTCGACGAAGGAGGTGGTGATGCCGGCCGCGGCGCTGATCACCAGCCGCTCAGGAGCCACGTAGGGGGCGATCTCGGCCAGCAGCGTCGCCATGTCCTGCGGTTTGACCGCGAGGACGAGGGTGTCGGCGGACTTGGCCGCCTCGGCGTTGGAGACGGTGCGCACGCCGTAGGCGTCACGCAGCGCCTGCGCGCGCTCGGCCCTGCGGGTCGTCGCCATGATGTCGCCCGGCTTGAGCCCGGCGCGCAGCAACCCGGACAGCAGGGCCTCGCCCATCTTGCCCGTGCCCAGAATCGCGATCATTTCGGCCCCTCGATGAGTGGAACGCTGGTCTGGCAGCCTATCCGCTACCGCCGCGAGACCAGGGAGCGCAGGAAGAAGGCCAGGTTGCGGGGGCGCTCCGCGAGGCGGCGCATCAGGTAGGCGTACCAGTCGGCGCCGTAGGGGACGTAGACGCGCACCCGGGAGCCGAGCCCGGCCAGGCGGGTCTGCTCCTCGGGGCGCACGCCGTACAACATCTGGTATTCGAAGCCCGTCGTGTCGCGGCCGTCGAGCACGGCCAGCGTGGAGGCGATGCGCAGCAGCCTCGGGTCGTGCGTGGCGACCATGGGGTAGCCGGTGCCGGCCATGAGGACCTTCAGGCACCGGACGAACGAGCGGTCGATGTCGGCGGTCCTGCGGTAGCCGCCGGGGGCGGTGTAGGCGCCCTTGCAGAGCCGTACGCGGGCGGCCCCGATCTTCTCGCAGCGGTCGAGCGAGTCGGGCAGGTAGGCCTGCACCACCACGCCCACCTCGGGATGCTCCCTGCGCAGCACCGCGTGCACGGCGTGCAGCCCGGCGATCGTGTCGTGCTCCTCGGCGTCGAGCGTGACCGTGACGCCCTTCGCCTCGGCCGCCGCGCAGATGGCGGCGGCGTTGGCGGTGGCCAGCCGCTGGGAGAGCCGCAGGCCCAGCGCGGTGAGCTTGACCGACACGTCGGCGCCGGCGGGCAGCAGGTCGAGCAGCGACACGTAGGTGGCGACGGCGGCCCCGGCCTGGTCCTCGTCCGTCACCCCCTCGCCGAGGTGGTCGACGCTGACGAGCAGCTCCTGGCGGGTCAGCGCGCCGACGACGGCGCCGACGTCGCTCGCGACGTAGCGCCTGACCACGTCGGCGGTCAGCGGTGAGGTGGTGACGAGCCGCTCGGCGCGCGGGCTCTTGGAGAGGGCGAGCATGGCCTGACGGAGCACACGATCCACACTAATCAGTCGGCCTGCCGATCGTGCGCCGCCACCTCGCAACTCCTGCTCTGACCAGGATCCGGCCGGGGAGTTGAACCGGCGGCGGGCGCGGTCCGTCGTAGGGGTATGCGGACAATGACAGCGACTCTCCTGACCGGATGCCTGGTGCTCGCCGCGGGCTGCGGCACGACCCCGCCGGTCGAGCGGGCCTCCTCCTCGACCCCGGAGAAGCCTCCCGTCGTGTCGGAGCCGGTCACCACCTCTCCCACGAAGCCGCCCGAGGCGGTCAAGCCGACGGGTGACGCCCTCAACGTCCACAAGGTCCGCTGGACCAAGGCCAAGCCGGTCTCGAAGGGCCGCAAGGTCCAGCTCACCTGGTGGTCGGGGGTGGAGCCGTGCACGGTGCTCGACCGGGTCAAGGTGAAGGAGACGGGCAAGCGGGTCACCGTCACCCTGTACGAGGGCACCGGCCGCAAGGCGAAGAACGTGTCCTGCATCATGATCGCGATCGAGAAGACCACGACGGTCACCCTGAAGAAGGCCCTCGGCAAGCGGAAGCTCGTGGACGGCGCGAAGTGACGGTGTCCCGGTGACGGTGCCCCAGTGACAGCGCCCCGGTGACAGCGCCCCGGTGACAGCGCCCCGTGCCGACCGAGGCGACGTCGGCCGGTGACGACCCGAAGTGACGGCGCAAAGTCCTGACATGTCCACTTACGGACAACCGTAGTGACAAATGATCGATTTGTTGCGATACATCGATCAGAACACCCCGCCGCCGGGCCCGCCGCCGGCGAGGTCGCACTCCCTTGGAGGGCATGAACGCCCGGGTCACGTGAGCCATCTCCTACGCGGACCCCGGTGCGCGCCCACCGCGCCGGGGTCCGCCCACGTCCCTCAGCCGCTCACCGTCTTCATCTCCTTGCACCCCTTCGGCGGGACGGGCGGCCCCTCGGCCCAGCCGGTGCTCACGTGGCGGGCGGCGAACATCAGGGGCGCCCCCTTGGCCTCGCCGCCGATCGCGCGGCCCGCGTAGGAGACGTCGGCGAGCCACTCCCCTGTGCTGACGTCGATGATCCGCCGCTGGTAGGGGAACGGCTTCCGGGACAGTTGCTCGCTGAAGACGTGGTCGAGCTCCCCGAAGTCCAGCGACAACCCCCTTCCGCCCAAGGGGCCTCGCACCTCGCCCACGACCTTGGTGAGGGGCGAGGCGGCCAGCAGGCGGATGAGCGCGGCCCGCTGCGCCGGGCCGATCGGCGCCGCCAGCAGGTTGGAGGCCGCGGGCAGGAACTCCTCGAACGCCGGCTTGGCGTCGCGGCCGGCCCACTCCTTGTGGAAGGCGCGCAGCCAGGCCATGAGCGCGTCTTGACCGGTGGGCAGAGCCGCCAGTTCGGCCACGGTCAGGCGAGAGAACACGTTCTCGCTCACGCCTCCTCTGGTGTCTGTCCGGGTGTAGCTGCAGTAGTCATGCCCCCCCTTGATCTCCACCTCGCCGCAGAACCCGCCGTCGCCACACTGGACCGTGATCTTGTCCGGCGATCCCGCCGCCCGCCAGGCTCGCTCGTCCGCCTCCGTGAGCGGGTTCATCATGTAGCCGGGCCGGGACACGAGGAGCTTCGGCCCGCCGGGCTTACGCGGCAGCCACCGATCCTGGCGGAAGGTGCTCAGGAACGTGTATCCGCCGGGCGCGTACACGTAGGATCCCCAGAGCTCCACGGCGCGCCAGTAGGCGCCCTTCTCCGCGGGCAGCCGCTCGATCCGGTCCGCCAGGTCGTAGAGCGCCTGGTTCGGGCGCGTGAGCACAGGGGCGGAGGGCGGGGCCAGGTTCGTCACGAGGGCGAAGACGAGCCCCACGACCGTCACGGTGACCGGCGCGGCCCACCACGCCCGCATCCACCGCCTCGTCGCCCGTACGCCTGCCCGTCCCGGTGCGTGTGTCCCGCTCGCGACCCGGGCACGGGCGCGGGCCACCACCTCCGGAGCCGGCGGGCGCGCGTCGGGAAGGGCGCGGTTCAGCAGCTCGAGCTCATCCATCGACGTCCTCCTTCAGCGGATTCACATCGCCCAGCACCGCGCGCAGCTGCTTGCGGGCCCGGTTCAGGCGGGAGGCGACGGTTCCGTACGGGATCTCCAGGGCGGCCGCCACCTCGGCGTGGCTCAGCCCGGCCAGCGCGACCAGCAGCACCACGTCGCGGTCGCGCGGTTTCAGCCCGGCCAGCGCCCCCGCCAGCGGCCGGGCGAAGCGGGCGGCGGCGACCCGGTCGAGCACCTCGTCCTCATGGCCGGCGGCCTCGCGCTCGGCCGCCCGGCTGATGGCCTTCCACCGCCTGATCTCGGTACGCCGGTGCCGCGCCACCAGGTTGGTCGCGATCCCGTACAACCATGGTCTGACCGCGCCCATCGCGGCGTCGTACCCGCCACTCACGGCCACCACGAAGACCTCGGCGGCGAGGTCGTCGGCGACGTCCGCGGAGAGCCTGCGCGCGATGTAGCGGTGGATCTCCGCGAAGTGGGCGTCGAAGAGATCGGGCGGAACCCCTAACCGCGCGGGTCCGTTACGTGAGTTGTGCACTGTCACGCCCGTTCTTGCCCGGAATTCAGGAATGCTTTCACGCTCACGAGGGTTGAGTCGGGTAGGCTCAAGTCGTTTGACAAAGACGACACGCATCCATAGGTTGAGTCCAACAGACTCAACTTTGACCACAAGGACGTACTCATGGCACGTGCGGTAGGTATCGACCTTGGGACGACCAACTCCGTCGTCTCGATCCTCGAGGGCGGTGAGCCCACCGTCATCGCCAACGCGCAGGGCTCGCGGACCACGCCGTCCGTGGTCGCCTTCGCGAAGAACGGCGAGGTCCTGGTCGGTGAGGTCGCCAAGCGGCAGGCCGTCACCAACGTGGACCGGACGATCCGCTCCGTCAAGCGGGAGATGGGCACCAACTGGTCCCAGGAGATCGACGGCAAGAAGTTCTCCCCGCAGCAGATCAGCGCGTTCGTGCTGCAGAAGCTGAAGCAGGACGCGGAGGCCTACCTGGGCGAGAAGATCACCGACGCGGTGGTCACCGTCCCCGCCTACTTCAACGACGCCCAGCGCCAGGCCACCAAGGAGGCCGGCACGGTCGCGGGGCTCAACGTGCTGCGCATCATCAACGAGCCGACCGCGGCGGCGCTCGCCTACGGGCTCGACAAGGAGCAGGACCAGACGATCCTGGTCTTCGACCTCGGTGGCGGCACCTTCGACGTGTCGCTGCTCGACGTCGGCCAGGAGGACGGCCACGGCTTCGTCGAGGTCAAGGCCACCTCCGGTGACAACCACCTGGGCGGCGACGACTGGGACCAGCGCGTCGTCGACGAGCTCGTCAAGCGCTTCCAGAACGCGCACGGCGTCGACCTGGCCAAGGACAAGATGGCGCTCCAGCGCCTGCGCGAGGCGGCCGAGAAGGCCAAGATCGAGCTGTCCAGCCAGTCCGAGACCAACATCAACCTGCCCTACATCACGGCCTCCTCCGAGGGTCCGCTGCACCTCGACGAGAAGCTGACCCGCTCCGAGTTCCAGCGGCTGACCGCCGACCTGCTCGAGCGGACCAAGGGCCCGTTCCACCAGGTCATCAAGGACGCCGGCATCAAGGTCGCCGACATCGCGCACGTGGTGCTCGTCGGCGGCTCGACCCGCATGCCCGCCGTCTCCGAGCTGGTCAAGGAGCTGACCGGCGGCAAGGAGCCCAACAAGGGCGTCAACCCGGACGAGGTCGTCGCCATCGGCGCCGCCCTGCAGGCCGGCGTGCTCAAGGGCGAGGTCAAGGACGTCCTGCTGCTCGACGTGACCCCGCTGTCGCTGGGCATCGAGACCAAGGGCGGCATCTTCACCAAGATCATCGAGCGCAACACGACGATCCCGACCAAGCGCTCCGAGGTCTTCACCACGGCCGAGGACAACCAGCCGTCGGTGCAGATCCAGGTCTACCAGGGCGAGCGCGAGATCGCCTCGTACAACAAGAAGCTGGCCACGTTCGAGCTGACCGGCATCGCGCCGGCGCCGCGCGGCATCCCACAGATCGAGGTCACCTTCGACATCGACGCCAACGGCATCGTCAACGTCTCCGCCAAGGACCTGGGCACGGGCAAGGAGCAGACGATGACGATCACCGGCGGCTCCGCGCTGCCGAAGGACGACATCGAGCGGATGATGCGCGAGGCCGAGTCGTACGCCGAGGAGGACAAGAAGCGCCGCGAGGAGGCCGAGGTCCGCAACAACGCGGACGGTCTGGCCTACCAGACGGAGAAGTTCCTCCGCGAGAACGACGACAAGGTCCCCGGCGAGATCAAGACCGAGGTCAACGATGCCCTGGCCGAGCTGAAGAAGGCTCTGGAGGGCACCGACACCGACGTCATCCGCACCTCGGCCGAGAAGCTCGCCACCGTCAGCCAGAAGATGGGTTCGGCGATCTACGCTCAGAGCCAGGGTCAGCAGGCCGGCCCCGAGGGCGCCCCGCAGGACGCCACCACCGGCCAGGGTGACCAGAAGGCCGACGACGACGTGGTCGAGGCCGAGATCGTCGACGACGACCAGCCGAAGAAGGACCAGTGATGCCACCGCGTGAAAACGGGCACGAGGAGCCGGTGATCCGCGACAACCGCAAGATCGACCCGGAGACGGGCCAGGTTCGACAGGCGCCGGCGGCGCCACAGGAGGTGCCGGGCGACGTGCTCGAGCCGCAGGATGGCGAGCTGGCGGCCCAGCTCGCCGAGCGGACCGCAGACCTGCAGCGACTCCAGGCGGAGTACACCAACTACCGCCGCAGGGTCGAGCGCGACCGCGTCGCGGTGCGCGAGCAGGCCGTCGCGGGGGCCCTGTCGGACCTCCTTCCCGTGCTCGACGACATCGGCCGGGCCCGCGACCACGGCGAGCTGACCGGCGGCTTCGCGAAGGTGGCGGAGTCGCTGGAGTCGGCGCTCACCAAGCTGGGCCTCAGCTCCTTCGGGCAGAAGGGCGACCCGTTCGACCCGACGGTCCACGAGGCGCTGATGCACAGCTACTCGACCGAGGTGAGCGAGCCGACCGCCGTCGAGGTGCTGCAGCTCGGATACCGCATCGGTGACAGGGTGCTGCGCCCGGCGCGGGTGGCCGTCGCCGAACCCGAGGACGCCCCAGCCGCGTCCAATGACGACGACAACTGATCACAAGGACGAAGGGCCGTAGATGAGCACCAAGGACTACCTGGAAAAGGACTACTACGCCGTCCTTGGTGTGCCCAAGACCGCCACCGCCGACGAGATCAAGAAGGCGTACCGCAAGCTGGCCAGGCAGTACCACCCCGACACCAACCAGGGCGACGCGACCAAGGAGACCAAGTTCAAAGAGGTCTCCGAGGCGTACGACGTCCTGTCGGACACCAAGCGCCGCAAGGAATATGACGAGGCGCGCACGCTGTTCGGGTCCGGGGTGGGCGGCCAGCGGCCGGGCGGTGGCGGTTTCCCGTTCGACTTCGGTGACCTGTTCGGCGGCACCGCCCAGCAGGGCGGCCAGACCGGGGGTGCGGGCGAGCGGCTCGGCGACCTGTTCGGCGGGCTGTTCAACCGGGGCGGATCGACCCGCACCACGACCACGTCGAGGCCGCGGCGTGGCCAGGACATCGAGTCCGAGGTCACGCTGACCTTCACCGAAGCGGTCGAGGGCACCACCGTGTCCCTCCGGCTGACCAGCTCCGCCGCCTGTGCGGCGTGCACCGGCACCGGCGCCAAGGCGGGCACGACCCCCAGGGTCTGTCCCACCTGTGAGGGCACCGGCGCGGCCAGCCGCAACCTGGGCAACTTCGCCTTCTCCGAGCCCTGCCGCGACTGCAAGGGGCGCGGGCTGATCGTGGACGTCCCCTGCCCCGTGTGCGAGGGCAGCGGCCGGGCCAAGAGCACCCGCACCATCCAGGCGCGCATTCCCGCGGGGGTGGCCGACGGCCAGCGGGTCAAGCTCAAGGCGAAGGGAGCGCCGGGCGAGAACGGCGGCCCGGCGGGCGACCTCTACATCCAGACGCACGTCAAGCCGCACGCCGTGTTCGGCAGGTCGGGCGACAACCTGACGATCACCGTGCCGGTGACGTTCTCGGAGGCCGCTCTGGGCGCCGAGATCAAGGTGCCGACCCTCAAGGGCATGCCGGTCACGCTGCGCATTCCCGCGGGCACTCCCAACGGTCGCACGTTCCGCGTGCGCGGCAGGGGCGTCACCCGCAAGGACGGAACGAAGGGCGACCTGCTCGCCAGCGTCGAGGTCGTCGTGCCGAAGACGCTCGACGACAAGTCGCGCGAGCTGCTCAACGAGTTCAGCACCGCGGTCGCGAGTGAGGACCCGCGGGCCGAGCTCATACAGCGAGCCAGAAGCGAGTAAGCCGATGGACGCCAACTATTTCGACCTCTCCGATGACACCCCTGTCTATGTGATCTCGGTGGCCGCGCAGCTCTCCGGGCTGCATCCGCAGACGCTGCGGCAGTACGACCGGCTCGGGCTGGTCAGTCCGGGGCGCACCGCGGGGCGCGGCCGCCTCTACTCGACCCGCGACATCATCCAGCTCCGCGAGGTGCAGCGGCTCTCCCAGGAGGAGGGCATCAACCTCGCGGGCATCAAGCGGATCCTCGAGCTCGAGAACGAAGCTCTGCGGCTGCGTGAGGAGGTCGTCCGCCTGCGCGCCGAGATGCGCATGGTCAGAGCGCTGATCCGCTACGAGTTGCCACCGGGGGCCTAGAAAGACATGGACTACAAGCTCACCCAGAAGAGCCAGGAAGCTCTCTCGGGTGCCATGCGGCGCGCCGCCGCGGAGGGCAACCCGGAGATCTCCCCCGCTCACCTGCTGACCACGCTGCTCTCCCAGACGGGCGGCACCGCCGTGCCGCTGCTCGAAGCCGTGGGCGCCGACTGGCGCACGCTGCGGGCCCGCACGGAGGAGCAGCTCGCGGCGCTGCCGAAGGCGCAGGGCTCGACGGTGGGGGCGCCGTCCAGCTCGCGTCACCTGCTGACGGTGCTCAACACCGCGGCCCAGCACGCCAACCGCCTCGAAGACCTCTACGTCTCGACCGAGCACCTGCTGGTCGGCCTGGCCGCCGACGGCGGCCAGTCGGCCGAGCTGCTCAAGTCCCAGGGCGCGACGCCGCAGGCGCTGCTCGACGCGTTCGAGAAGGTACGCGGCAACGCCCGCGTCACCAGCGAGACCCCCGAGGACACCTACCAGGCGCTGGAGAAGTACGGCGTCGACCTCACCGAGCGGGCCCGCGGCGGCAAGCTCGACCCGGTCATCGGCCGCGACTCCGAGATCCGCCGCGTGGTGCAGGTCCTCAGCCGCCGCACCAAGAACAACCCGGTGCTCATCGGCGAGCCCGGCGTCGGCAAGACCGCCGTCGTCGAGGGCCTGGCCCAGCGCATCGTGGCCGGCGACGTGCCGGAGTCGCTGCGGGGCAAGCGGCTGATCTCGCTCGACCTGGGTGCGATGGTCGCGGGCGCGAAATACCGCGGCGAGTTCGAGGAGCGGCTCAAGGCCGTGCTGTCGGAGATCAAGGACAGCGACGGTCAGGTCGTCACGTTCATCGACGAGCTGCACACCGTGGTCGGGGCCGGGGCCGCCGAGGGCGCGATGGACGCCGGCAACATGCTCAAGCCCATGCTGGCCCGCGGCGAGCTGCGCATGATCGGCGCGACCACGCTCGACGAATACCGCGAGCGCATCGAGAAGGACCCCGCGCTGGAGCGCCGCTTCCAGCAGGTCTACGTCGGCGAACCCACGGTCGAGGACACGATCGCGATCCTGCGCGGGCTCAAGGGCCGATACGAGGCCCACCACCAGGTGCAGATCGCCGACAGCGCGCTCGTCGCCGCGGCGGCGCTGTCCGACCGCTACATCACCAGCAGGTTCCTCCCCGACAAGGCCATCGACCTGGTCGACGAGGCCGCCTCGCGGCTGCGCATGGAGATCGACTCCCGTCCGGTGGAGATCGACCAGCTCCAGCGCAACGTCGACCGGATGAAGATGGAGGAGCTGGCCCTGTCGAAGGAGACCGACGAGGCCTCCGTCCAGCGGCTTGAGCGGCTGCGCCAGGAGCTGGCCGACCGGCAGGAGGAGCTCAACGCCCTCGTCGGCCGCTGGGAGCACGAGAAGGCCGGGCTCAACAAGGTCGGCGAGCTGAAGAAGCAGCTCGACGAGGCGCGCGGCGCGGCCGAGCGGGCGCAGCGCGACGGCGACTTCGAGGCGGCGTCCCGGCTGATGTACGCCGAGGTGCCCCGGCTCGAACAGGCGCTCAAGGCGGCCTCCGACGCCGCTCCGCCGGACAACGCCATGGTCAAGGAGGAGGTCGGGGCCGACGACATCGCCGAGGTGATCTCGTCGTGGACCGGCATCCCCGCCGGGCGGCTCCTTGAGGCTGAGACGAGCAAACTGCTGCGGATGGAGGAGGAGCTGGGCCGGCGTCTGATCGGGCAGCAGCGGGCCGTACAGGCCGTCTCCGACGCCGTACGCCGCAGCCGGGCCGGCATCTCCGACCCCGACCGGCCGACCGGGTCGTTCCTGTTCCTCGGGCCGACCGGCGTGGGCAAGACCGAGCTGGCCAAGGCGCTGGCGGAGTTCCTGTTCGACGACGAGCGGGCGATGACCCGCATCGACATGAGCGAATACTCCGAGAAGCACAGCGTGGCCAGGCTCGTCGGCGCTCCTCCCGGCTACGTCGGCTACGAGGAGGGCGGCCAGCTCACCGAGGCCGTCAGGCGGCGCCCGTACACCGTGGTGCTGCTCGACGAGGTCGAGAAGGCTCATCCCGAGGTGTTCGACATCCTGCTGCAGGTGCTCGACGACGGGCGGCTGACCGACGGCCAGGGGCGCACGGTCGACTTCCGCAACACGATCCTGATCCTGACCTCCAACATCGGCTCGCAGTTCCTCGTCGATCCCCAGCTGGAGAACGGCGCGAAACGCGAGGCGGTCATGGGGGCGGTGCGCGGCTCGTTCAAGCCGGAGTTCCTCAACCGGCTCGACGACGTGATCCTCTTCGACGCGCTCGGCACCGAGGAGCTGGCGCAGATCGTCGACCTGCAGGTCGAGCGGCTGGCGCAGCGCCTGGCCGACCGCAGGCTGACGCTGGAGGTCACGCCGGCGGCCCGCGAGTGGCTGGCGCTGACGGGCTACGACCCGATGTACGGCGCCCGCCCGCTGCGCCGCCTCGTCCAGTCCGCCATCGGCGACAAGCTGGCCAAGGCCGTGCTGTCGGGCGAGATAACCGACGGCGATCACGTCCAGGTCGAGCTGGGCGACGACGAGCTGCTCATCCAGCGCGCGTCCTGAACGGCCGCCCGCACGACGAGCCGCTCATTCGGCGGGCGTCCTGAACGACCGCCGGCTGACGGCGAGCCGCTCGTCCGGCGTCTGAGAGGCCGCATCGGAGCCCGGAGATCCCGCAGATCTCCGGGCTCCGGCGTGTCATGGCGAGGTCATCGGGCCGTGCCCTCGGTAAGGTTCGCCCCACTCTTCGGACAAGCCGCCGTTCCCCGTCCGGACAGGTGACTACGTTCAGCGTTCGTCAGATCACCGAAGTCGATCGGGGAGACGTGCAGGTGTCATTCCAGAGGATGCGGAGCATGATCGCGGTGGCCGCTCTGACCGCGGGCGTCAGCTGGCTGGTCGCCGGTCCCGCCACGGCCGCGAACTGCCGGAACGCCGAGCCGGGGCTGCTGTCGCCGCGCTCGGTCGCCACGTACTGCGACGAGCACACGAAGCTGCGCGTGAACGACAGCGGCTCGGGCAGCAGCCGGATGGTCGCGTCGGAGAGCAACAAGCTGGCCATGGCGGCCGGCGAGCTGGCCAGGCGGCTCGGCCTGACCGGCCTGGCGACGGGCCGGGCGGTGCTAGGCTCGGCCGACCTGGGCGGGATGGCCGCCACCTGGGGCATGCCGTCGCTCACCTCGGCCTCGCCGGCGATCCCCGTGGTGCCGGGGCCGGTCGCGATGAAGGACCTGTCGACGGTCGCGGGCATACCCGCCCTGCCGCCGCTGCCCTCGCTCCCGTCGGTGCCCGAGCTGCCCCCGCTGGCGCGTACCCCGCTGGAGGGCGACGCGCGGCGCGCCCAGGCTCCGCACCACAACTCGGTCGGGGGCACCGGGATCCAGTCGCCGACGGACCTGCAGCGGCCGGTGCGCGAGGTCGGCGAGGACGTCATCGGCGTGCTGCTGCCCAAGGCCGTGGAGAGCGTCGAGGGCACCTCGATGCTGCCCGGCGGCGAGGCCGCGGTGACCGGCTTCACCGGCCTCAAGCAGGCCCTCGGCCTGTGACCCTCCCAGTGACCGCTCATGTGGCCGGGAGCCCCGTGCGATGAGCCATCCGTCCGGGCGCGGATCGTGCCTGTCGCGCCCGGACCTCCCCACAGCGGAGGGGCCGTGGTCAGCCGCCGCGGCCCCTCCGACCGGCCTCACGCTCGGGCATCGGGGCTCGGGTCAAGGCTCACGTTCGAGCCGACGGCACGCGGGCACGGCGAAGCGAGCCGTGCCGGAGACACGTGCTCCGGCGGGAGATCGAGCCGTCAGGAGACGAGCTCGTCCAGCTCGTCCTCGGGCAGCCCCAGATCGACCCTGATCCGGTAGCGGGTACGCAGCAGCGCCACCTGCTCAGGATCGTTCTCCTCGCACCGCAGGGCGGCCTGGGTGGCCCATTCGAGCCCCCCTTTCAGGTCACCGTAGGCGACGAGGGTCTCGGCGATCGTATGGGCGGTCGCCGTGGAGACGTCGCCCTCCTTGCGGATCGTCTCGATGACCTCCCTGGCCTCGTCCGGCCGGTCCAGCTCGAAGAGCGTGTCGGCGATGCCGGCACGCGGATCGAACCCGGCCTCGCCGCCGTCCTCGACCGCGCGCTGGAAACACTCCATCGCGCGGGCGGGCTGGCCCGCCGCTCGCCACTCCTCGGCGGCGAGGACCAGGATGGATGCCCTCGAAACGTCTCCGGAGGAGTAGTCGAGCGCCACGTCGTAGAGCCGACTGGCCAAGGAACTGTGGTCGTCGGCCAGCAGGGCCTGCTCAAGCAGACGATCAAGGTGCTCACGGGTCACATGCGCCACAACGCCGAGACTACCGAGCCTGCCTGCCCTTTGCCCGGTCAATCCGCATCGCCGGTGAGGTGCAAATTCGGTAACGACTTGTCCATTGCTGGTCACGGAATGCCTATCTGCGCAGGTCACCGGGCATATAGAAGTCCTCAGCCGCCATGCGAGCGGAGGGACTGTGATGGGCATGTCCAAGCAGATGACCTTCACTCTGGCCTGTGCCGTCGTCCTGTCGGCCCTCGGCCCCGGCGTCGCCGGCTATCTGTCGGCCCGCTTGGAGGCCATCGAGGCCGCGGAGAGCAACCTGCGGGCGCTGGAGGCCAGGCTGAACGTGCGCGAGGCCAGGGACGCGAGACCGGCCTCCTATCGAGCCCCGTGCGTGCGCACACCGGGCGACGAGCAGACACCCACGACCGAACAGGGCGAACGCTGGCTCCATGACGTGCCGGGCTGGCTGGCCGGCCCGTCACGGGACCTCGGCGACAACGGCCACAACTGAAGGCGCCCCGCGCGTCTTCTTCAGCGCGTCTTCTCAAGCGGCGACCAGGACCTGAGCCGGCGGGCCAGGAAGCTCCTGATGAGCTCCTTGGCCGCCTCGACCAGCTCGGGCTCGCCCCCGGGATCGTGGCGGAAGGCCAGCTTGAGCACGGCGTCCCCCGCCTCGACCGCCACCATCACGGCCAGGTCGAGCTCGGCGCCGTCGGCCAGCCCGAACTCCTTCAGGCACAATCCGCGCAGCCGCCCCGCGATCACCATGTTGTTGTCGGAGTCGGAGTCGAGCAGGTTGAGGTCGACCGCGTCACCGAAGCGCAGGCTGCGGAATCCGGCGACCGTCCTGTGCATGTCGACGTAGATGTCGATGATCGCGTCGACGGCCTCCCACCAGCCGTGGTAGTCCTCCTCCAGGAAGGTGCGATCGACTCTGCGGACGAACTCCTCGACGTTGCGCCGGGTGAGCTCCTGGGTGATGGCCCGCTTGTCGGGGAAGAACTGGTAGACGGAACCGATCGCCACGCCCGCCCGTTCGGCGATGCGCGTGGTGGACAGGGCCTCGTAGCCCATCTCGTCGAGCAGTTCGGCGCAAGCGTCGAGCATCCGCTCGACGCGGCGTGCGCTGCGGCGCTGTGCGGGCTGCCGCCTGAGGGCTTGGGGTTGGACGCACTCATCATCCATTTGCGGCGAAGACACGGATTCATCTTCTCCTGTATGAGCGATCGTTACCCGCGATTTCCCGATTCTCCGCGACCACGCTCAATCGGGCGAGGCCACGCATCGCACGAGGGGAAACCCGTGACAGGACATATCCGATTTTTCCCTCCAGATTCACTGGCACCACAGCCTCATTTCTGTGCACCGCACGGAGAATGTGCGCGGCCACCCGCTCGGGCGGATACCCGCGCCGCGCCAGCCCTCTGACGGCCTCCTCACGCATTCTCTCCGTCGGGTACGCGGCGTTGCGCGCGATGGCCGTCGACACGAAACCGGGACAGACGGCGCTCACCCCGATGCCCTGGTCGGCCAGCTCGGCTCTGAGACAGTCGCTGAGCATCTTCACGGCGGCTTTCGAGGCCGAGTACGCGGGCAGCACCCTCGACGGCGCGAAGGCGGCCAGGGAGGCGACGTTGACGATGTGCCCGCCCTCGCCGCGCTCGGCCATGGCGGCGCCGAAGAGCCGGCAGCCGTGGACGACGCCCCAGAGATTGACGTCGAGGGTCCTGCGCCAGTCGTCCAGACTGTGATCGAAGAACCGCTTGGCGACCGCGATCCCGGCATTGTTCACCACAATGTCCGGCACCCCATAATCAGCGATGATATTTCGCGAGAAGTTCTCCATCTGATCGGCATTCGCCACATCGACCCGTACCGCGTATGCCGTTCCCCCGAGATCCCGGCCAATGGCATCGACGGCCTGTTTTGCCGCGTCAAGGTCGATATCCGCGCACACCACCTCGGCCCCGTGGGCCGCGAACGCCCGCGCGGTCGCCAGCCCGATCCCGGACCCGGCGCCGGTCACGACCACCAGCCGCCCGCCGAACGCCCCGCCGGCCCGCGCCCGGCGCAGCCCCCGCCCGGCCGGCGCGCCCTCGACGTGCTCGACGAACTCGCCGATCATCGCGGCGACGGTCCCGGGGCGGCTGCGCTGCACCCAGTGCCCGGCCGCGACCTTCCGCCGCCACAGCTCGGGAGCCCATCGCCCGACCGCCTCCGCCAGCGCCGGGGTGACGTACGGGTCGCGGGTGGGCTCGATGAGCTGCACCGGAATCCCGGGCACGCGCGGATCGAGCCCGGGGTCGCCGAGCGTGGCCGGCATGTTCCGCCGGTAGAGCCAGAGCCCGTTGCGCCCGTCCGCCGCCATGGTGGCCGCGGGATGCCCGGGCCGGAGCGCGACGCCCTCGCCCCGCCGCAGCGTACGGGAGACGAGCCGGGGCATGACCGAGCGCCAGGCCAGTTCGGGCAGCACCGGGAGCAGGAACGCGCCGATGTACCAGGACCGCAGCCGCTGCGCGGCGACGTCGCGCCGCCGCCCGTGCCGGAAGAAGTCCCCCACCTGCCGCAGCCCCGGCCCGCCGAGGCTGGTGAACGAGGCCAGCCGATCGCCGATCCCGTCCCTGCCGAGCGCCTCCCACCCCTGCAGCGAGCCCCAGTCGTGTCCGACGAGGTGGACCTTGGGGACGTCCAGGGAGTCGATCACCGCGCCGAGGTCGGCGAGCAGGCGGTCGAAGCCGTAGTCGCGGCGGTCGCGGGGCGGCGACGACGCGCCCGCGCCGCGGACGTCGTACCGCACCACCCGGAAGCGGTCGCGCAGGAGCGCGGCCACCTCGTCCCAGACGCGGTGCGTGTCCGGGTAACCGTGCAGGAGCAGCACGACCGGATGGCCGGGATCGCCCTCCTCGTGCACCGCCAGCCGTACGTCACCGGACTCGACCCACCGCATCGCGACCTCCTATTGGACGCCCTGTCCAGCAGGGCTGTCCGCAGGATAGATCGATCAGGCTCGCGCGGCCACCCGCGGCCCCGAGGTCAGGGGCGGGCGGCCAGGCCCGCGCAGCCGCGCAGTTCCTTCCAGTCCGCCACGGCCCGGGTCTTGGCCGAGCCCGTCATCGGCACCGGGACGCCGCCCTGGATGGTGGCCGGCGTCCACGTGTCCTTGAGGATCTTCCGCCCGTTGATCGTCAGCGTCAGCACCCCGGTCCTGCCGGTGGTGGCCGGGTCGGAGTTGTAGAAGACGAAGTTGCCCATGCCGTAGCTGACGTAGGCGTCGTCGAGGTAGCCGGAGCCGAGCAGGATGTGCGCGTGCCCGCCGACCACCACGTCGGCCCCCGCCTTGACCAGCTTGGGAGCCAGCGACAGCTGCGCCTCGTTGGGGCACTTCTGCAGCTCGGTGCCCCAGTGCAGGTGGACGATCACGGTGTCGGAGTTCTTGCGCGCCTGGCGTACCGCCTTCAGCAGGGCCGGCTCGTCCTTGGCCGAGGCCAGCCCGCCCTTGTCGGCCGTGGCCGTCCACGCCTGGATGAACTCGGCGTCCATCACCTGGGTGGCGCCGATGATCGCGACGCGGTTGCCGTTCACGGTCGTCCGCCACGGCCGGTACGCCTGCGCCGCGTCCTTACCGATCCCCACCACCGGGAACTTGCTGCGCTTGATCGCCGCCAGGGAGTCGGCCAGGCCGGTCTCCATGTAGTCCATGCCGTGGTTGTTCGCCATGGAGGCGACGTCCACCCCGGCGGCCTTGAGCGCGGTGAACGCGCTGGCCGGCGCCCTGAACGTGAACTGCTTGCCCGGCGCCGGCGTCCCCCCGGTGGTGACGGCCGTCTCCAGGTTGATCATCGATAAGTCGGCCTTGCGCAGCACGCCGGCGATCGGCCCGAGCGCGGTGCGCGGGTTGCTCAGCCGTCCGCGCAGCATCCCCTCGAAGTGCACGTCCCCGCCGAACGCGATCGTGTACGGCCGGCGCTGTGGCGTCGGCTTCTTCGACTTGGACGGCGTGGCGGTCACCGGCTGCTCGACCTGCTTGCGCAGCGGCTCCCGTTCCGGCACGGCCGAGCACGCGGCCAGCGGCACGAGGACGGCGGCGACCACCGGGAGGGTAAGGGGGAGTCTCATCTGCGGCACTTCCGCTCGAATACTGACTTTCAGGGATCGAGCATGCCATGCAGGACGGATTACCGCGCAGCCCCCCTGAGCTTCGCCAGCACCTCCCAGGTGTCGTCGTCCATGGGCGTGTAGACCACCAGCCGGATCTCGGGCGCGGCCGTGAGGTTGGTCGTGCTGAAGTGCAGGATCCCGTGCTTCGCGTGCTTGAACGCCTTCACCCTCGGCCCCGGCTCGGCCACCTCCTGCCGGGCCCAGAGCCGGGCGAACTCGGCGCTCTCCGAGCTGAGCCGGCGCAGGAAGTCCTGCCAGCACGGGTCGTCGGCGTGCCGGCTGTAGGCGCTCCTGAAAACGGCCACGGCGCGGCCCAGATCCTGGTCCCGGTCGAGCAGCGTCATGGTGGGCGAGGGGTTGAGGCAGGCCTGCCAGAGCGAGTTCCGCTCCCCTTCCGGGGCGTTCACGATCTCGGGGAACAGCTCCGCGTAGACGTCGTTCCAGGCCAGGGCGTCGCACCTGCTGTTGGTCACGCACGCGGGCAGGCCGCCGAGCCGGTCGAGGATCACCCGCATCTCGGGCGTCACCTGGGCTGAGTCGGCGGGGAACGGCTCGGCGGGCTGACCGGCCAGCCGGTAGAGGTGGTGGCGCTCGGCGCTGTCCAGCCTGAGCGTGCGCGCGATCGCGTCCAGCACCTGGCTGCTGGCGTTGATCGGCCGCCCCTGCTCCAGCCACGTGTACCAGGTCACGCCGACGCCGGCCAGCTGGGCCACCTCTTCGCGGCGCAACCCTGGGGTGCGCCGGCGCGGCCCCGGCGCGAGGTCGACCATCTCCGGTGTGATCCGTTCCCGGCGGGAGCGCAGGAACGCGGACAGGTCGGCACGTCTCTTCTCTGCCACCGTCATTCCTCCACTATGGGGCGACAGGGCGATACTTAGCCAGTTATCCCCAGTACCAGTATAAAGGGGCACTCGTTACTGGTACTGGATCACCGGCAGACTGGCCATCATGTCGCAAATTGCCGCTTCCTCCCCTCCTGCGCACACAAAGCCGCAGGAGAGCCCCAAGGCCGGCGGCCTGCTACTGACGATCATCCTCGTCGGGCAGTTCCTGGCCGTCCTGAACGTCAACATCGTCAACGTGGCCACCCCGACCATCGAGTCGGACCTGCAGTCGTCCGGCGCCGGACTGCAGATGATCATCGCCGGTTACACCATCGTCTATGCCGTCCTGTTGATCACCGGCGCCAGAGTGGGCGACCTGTTCGGCTACCGCCGGGCGTTCCTCGGCGGCCTGGCGCTCTTCACGCTCACCACGCTCGCCGCGGGCCTGGCGCCCTCGACCGCGTGGCTGGTGGGCAGCCGGCTGCTGCAGGGCGCCGGGGCCGCGATGATGGTGCCGCAGGTGCTGACGCTGCTCCAGCGCAACTATCACGGTGCGGCGAGAGGCCGGGCGATGGGCCTGTGGTCCTTGATGATCAGTGGCGGCATCGTGGCGGGCCAGGCGGCAGGCGGGATCCTGCTGGGCGTCGGCCTGGGCTGGCGGCTCGTGTTCCTGGTGCTGGTGCCGGTCTCCGCGCTGCTGCTGGTGGCCGGGTTCCGGGTGCTGCCCGCCGACACGGGCGGCGCCAGGAGCGGGCTCGACCCGTGGGGCCTGGTGACGCTGTCGGCGGCCGTGCTGCTGTTCGTGGTGCCGCTCGTGCTCGGGCGCGATCTCGGCTGGCCCGTCTGGGGCTGGATCTCGATGGCGCTGAGCGTGGCCGCCTTCTACGCGTTCGTCCGGGTCGAGCGGTGGGTCACCGCGAGCGGCCGCCGTCCGCTGGTGGACGCCGGCGTCCTGCGCGCGCCAGGCATGCGGCCGGGGCTGGCGGTGCTGCTGTTCGGCCCGGCCACTTGGGGGGCGTTCCTGTTCACCTCGGCGCTGCACCTGCAGGGCGACCTGCACATGACGCCGCTGGCCTCCGGCATGATGCTGGTGCCGTGCGCGCTGGCCTTCGGCCTGGTCGGGCTGGCCTGGCCGCGCCTGCCGCAGCGGCTGCAGCGCTCGCTCGTCCCGGTCGGCTACCTGGTGGCCGCGCCGGCCTATCTCGGGCTCGGGCTGGCCGCGGGGGGCGGGGTCGCGTACGCGGTCATGAGCGCGCTCATCGGAGCCGGGCTCGGCGTGCAGATCGCGGTGACGACCATGGTGACCGAGCGGGTGGACCGGGCGTACGCGGCGGACGCCAGCGGCGCGCTGCTCACCGTGATGCAGCTCGGCCAGGTCATCGGCGTCTCCACGGTGGGCACGCTGTTCATCACGCTGGAGTCCGCGTCCGTGGCCGCCTCGCTGCCGACCGCCGTCGCGATGGCGGCACTGGCCGCGCTGGCCGGGCTGTGCGCGATCTTCCTGGTACGGCGGCGCACCCCTGCCCTGACCTAATTTGGATCACTCGTTTATTTGAATGATTCAAGTTAAGGGGGTAGCTTGACGTGACGGCGACCGTCCCCCGCGCCGCAGGTCGTACGCGCCGGACCGCGGGAGACAGGTCGCACCAGCGGCGACGTCGAACCCCCGGAGGATCGTGATCATGAAGAACAGGCCCATCAGCACCGACGACGCGGGCATCCCCGCGCCGAGCGACGAGCACTCGCTCTCCGTCGGCCCGAACGGGCCCCTGCTCATGCAGGATCACTACCTCATCCAGAAGATGGCCCACTTCAACCGCGAGCGCGTGCCCGAGCGGGTCGTGCACGCCAAGGGCGGCGGCGCCCACGGCATCCTGCAGATCACCGAGGACGTCAGCCAGTTCACCAAGGCCAAGCTCTTCCAGAAGGGCGTCCAGACCCCGCTCTTCCTGCGCTTCTCCACCGTCGCCGGCGAGCTGGGCAGCCCGGACACGGCGCGTGACCCGCGCGGCTTCGCGATCAAGTTCTACACCGAGGACGGCAACTACGACCTCGTCGGCAACAACACGCCGATCTTCTTCATCCGCGACCCCTCGAAGTTCTCCGACTTCATCCACAGCCAGAAGCGCCGCGCCGACAACCACCTGCGTGACAACAACATGCAGTGGGACTTCTGGACGCTGTCGCCGGAGTCGGCGCACCAGGTCTCGTTCCTCATGACCGACCGCGGCATCCCGGCCTCGTGGCGTCACATGCACGGCTTCGGCTCGCACACGTTCCTCTGGTACAACGCGGCCGGCGAGCGGTTCTGGATCAAGTACCACTTCAAGACCGAGCAGGGCATCAGGAACTACACCGCCGACGAGGCCGCCGCGCTGCTCGCCGACCCCGACCACCACATCCGCGACCTGCACACGGCCATCGCCAACGGCGACCACCCGTCGTGGACGGTCAACGTGCAGATCATGCCGTTCGAGGCCGCGGCCGACTACCGGTTCAACCCGTTCGACCTGACCAAGGTGTGGCCGCACAGCGACTACCCCGAGATCACCATCGGCCGGCTCACGCTGACCAAGAACCCGGTGAACTACTTCGCCGAGGTCGAGCAGGCGGGCTTCGAGCCGTCGAACCTGGTGCCCGGCATCGGCGCCTCCCCCGACAAGATGCTCCAGGGCCGGCTCTTCTCCTACCCGGACGCCCACCGCTACCGGATCGGGCCCAACTACCTGCAGCTGCCGATCAACCAGCCGCGCAGTCCCGTCAACTCCTACAACTTCGACGGGCCGATGACCTTCACGAACCCGCAGGACCCGGTGTACGCCCCCAACTCCGCGGGCGGTCCCGCCGCCGACCCGTCGCTGTTCGAGGGCGAGCGCTACCACGTCACGGGTGAGATCGTGCGCTCGGCGTACCGCAGGCACGCGGAGGACGACGACTACGCGCAGCCGCGCGCGTTCTGGGAGAACGTCCTGTCCGAAGGCGACCGGACCAGCATGGTAGGCAACATCGTCGGCCACGCCTCGGCCCCCGAGGTGACGTCCGCGATGAAGCTGCGCGTCGCGGACTACTGGACCAACATCCACAAGGACCTCGGCGACCGCGTCCGCAAAGGCCTGGGCCTGACCTGACGCCGGCGACTTGGAGTTCCCTTAGGGAACTTCAACGTGCTACCTTTCTCAGGGTTCCCCGAAGAACCCACCTAGAAAGGGAGTCGATGACCTTCATCAGGCATTTCGACCACGTCGGCATCACCGTCGCCGACCTCGACGCCGTGACGGCGTTCTTCGTCGGCCTCGGCCTGGAGGCCGACCAGAAGATGGCCGTCGAGGGCGAGTTCCTGGACACCGTGATCGGCATGACCGGCGCCCGTACCGAGATCGTCATGCTGCGTCCGCCCGGCGGGGGCACGACGCTGGAGCTGTCCAGTTTCACCCGTCCGGACCACCTCCCGGGCTCGCCCGCCGCGCCGGCCAACGAACTGGGGCTGCGCAACGTCGCCTTCGAGGTGCACGACCTGCGGGCCGCGGTCGAGCACGCCGCGGCCGGCGGCTACGGTCTGGTGGGAGACATCGGCGAGTACGAGGGCATGTGGCGGATGGCGTACGTCCGCGGGCCGGAAGGCATCATCGTCTCGCTGGCCGAGCGCGTCGAGAACTGAGGAGACGGCATGAGCACCACTGTGACCGACGAACAGATCCAGACCCTGGCCGCGACCGCGAAGCCGTACAGTGTGGCGATCCTGCGGTGGGCGCCCGGGCGGACGATGGACGGCGCGGACGCGATCGAACTCGAACACCAGCGGCGCATGGTCTCGCTGCGCGCCGACGGGGTGATCGCCGTGCTGTGCCCGGTCGCCTCGGACACCGTGGCCGGCATCGCGATCATGACCGTCCCGGCCCCGGAAGCAACGGACATCATGACCGCGGACCCCTGCGTACAAGCCGGAATGATGCAGGTCGACGTCCACCCCTGCCACGGCTTCCCCGGAGACACCCTCCCCGCGTAACCCGCTGCTTTTCCCCATGCAGAATGTCCGCGGCCGGGAAATGCCTTTTCGCCTTTCCGATGAATCGCCGGCGAAAAAGCTCCCGCCCGCTGCCTCTCCATTGTCCGGAACAAAAGGCATGGGGGCACCTGGGCGTGGCGAGATTAACCCGTGGCGTTTCTCAGAGAAGATCAACTGAGTTGCGCACACAGGTCATTCGGTGCCACGATATGCGGGTTTTCCGCGGCACGCCGGACGGCGTGTCACCTACGACAGAGGCGCACCCCAGGCCTCTTACAGGACGGCTCTGGACGGTTGTGCCAGCAACATGCCAGAGCCGTTCGTCATGCGCGCGCGACCAGTGTGGCCAGGTCGAACTCGTTGTCCATGACGCCGGCTACGAAGGCGGTCCACTCGGCGGGCGTGAAGACGAGGACGGGCCCGTCCTCCTGCTTGCTGTCACGCAGTGCGACGTTGCCGTCCGCCAGCGGAGCGACCTCCACGCACGCCGTGGCGCCGTTGCAGTAGCTGGCCTTGCGCCAGGCCGCCTTCGTGATGTCGTTGTGCATTGTCTCCCCAAAGGGTGCAGAGGCTTCGTTGCCTCTTTGTTGAGGTAGCTTGTCAACGCCGCCAGAGCATGGCTTTGCGCTGGATGAGGACACGTGACTCGTCCACGTCGAGGGCCTCCGACCTGATGTGGTCGAAAGCCGACTCGTAGCCGGCCACCCGTTCCAGGTCGTCGACAAAGTGAGCAGTGTACAGCTGTTCCAAATACACGACATCGTCGAATGCCGCGAACTTCAGATGAATGAACGCACCGGTGTTGACCGGATGTAGTGCGTCCAGCGGAAGGACGTGCACGCTGACATGCGGCAGCAGGGAGATCTCCAGGAGATGCTCCATCTGCTCACGCATGACCGCGGGCTCGCCGAACCGGCGCATCAGCGCCGCCTCGTCGAGCACCACGCTCATCCGGCAGGGATCGCTCCTGTGCAGGACGCGTTTCTGCCGGTCGAGTCGGGCCTCCACCCGGCTGCGGACACCGCTGTGCGTGATACGCGCGATGCCGCGGGTGGCCAGGATGACCTCTCGCGCGTAGTCCTCGGTCTGCAGGAGGCCGGGCACAGCCTGGGGTTCCCAGTTGCGCTGGTAGGTGGCCTCCGCCTCCAGCCCGAGAAATCTTGTGTACTCCTCGGGCAGGGAGTCTTCGTAATCTTCCCACCACCCCCGCTGCTCCGCATCACGCAACAGGCCAACGAGCTCGTCAAGTTTGTCACCGTCAACGCGATAGAGCTTCGCCATGGCCTTGATGTCGTCGGCGCTGGGCATCGTCTTGGCCGCTTCGATGCGGCTCACCTTGCTGGCTGACCAGCCGAGATCTCTGGCCGCCCTGGCCCCGGTGAGCTTGCGCCGCTCGCGGAGGAAGCGAAGCTCCTGCCCTAGACGAAGTCGCCGAACCGTTGGACTGCCCTGCTGCGTTGGCACCGTCCACGCTCCTTCTCGGGAATGGAGGTGTAGCCGGAAGGGACCGTTTGGAGCCCGGCTTTCTGGGCCGTCCAGCAAATCTTACCCTGCAAGTTGCACGTACACTGCCGCACAGCCTTGCCAGAAGGCTTTCATGGGTAGAGCGTAGGAGCAAGACAAGCTCCGCTGAGTGGTCTAGAACGGGCAAAGATCTCCCGGCGACCCCCTATGGCCGACACTTCTCCTGCAAGTTGCACGGCAAGCCGCAAGAATCTTAAATCTTCCCTTGCTCAAGCTATTGCAGCATCGACGACCTCGGGGGACGATCAGATCCAGGAGGGATCTCGATGGTGGTGAGGAGGCCTGACATGACGACAGGGCCGCACACACCGAGCCTTCCGCTTCCGCTGGCGAGCCCCCGCAGGGGCCGCCTCTCCGGCAACGTCGCCGTCCCGGATACGAAACTCCACCCCAGGGAGGCCACTTGCCGGAAGGATCGCGCATTCGCCTAGAAAAAACCGCGCGAGTCTGCTCGATCGAGCACCAAAAAAGCCGGGCCGAGGCTGACCACCGGTTCACCGCATATGGGCTGCCACCCTGCGGAGAAACCGGTCATCAGCCGTCGGACCGGCCAAGAAGCCACCTCTAAAATGCCGCGAAAGGGGTCTTCTATGTACTCACAAGGTACCAAGGGACTCAGCCGAATCAAGTCCTGGATCCAGGAACTCATGGCGCCGGCCGACTACCGAATCTGCGTCGAGCCCGACGAATTCGCCTTCCGGATGGGCTGGACCGTGACGAAAACCGGTTTCGGTTCCCGCCGCTACCGCGACCCGCGCTTCGACCAGCTCCACCTGCCACGCAAGGTGACCGAGGAGGTGTCCTAGAGATGCCGAGGAATCCGCGTAACCAGATCTTCCCCGCCAACGAGGACCTTCCGGCCGCCGGGGGCGGCGGGCCGCTGGTCAAGCTCTGGCGGGCCCGCGCCGAACTGCTGCTGCTCGCCGGGCTGGCGCTGTTCACGCTGACGCTCCTGGGCGCCGCCCAGGAGGGCCGCTGGATGCCGTTCATCCTGCTGACCAGCGCCATCTCGGTGCCGGCCGCCACCAGGGCGGGCCGCAACTGGATCGCGGCCCACGTCTGGTGCGTCATCTCCCGGCACCGCCTGCGGCGGGTCTGCCTGGAGACCACCATGCACACCAGGGCCGGGCGCATCCCGCTGGTGCTGTGGATCACGCCCACGGCCACCGGCGAGAAGGCGCTGGTGCTGGTCAGGGCGGGCATCAGCGCCGAGGAGTTCGAGGCCTACAGCGAGGAGATCGCCGCGGCCTGCTGGGCGCGCAGCGTCAACGTCTACCGGCACCGAACGCGGGCCCAGTTCCTGATCGTCGAGATCATCCGGCGGGACGAGGTGCCGGGGGCCCTCTCCCCCGGCCTGGAGCGCCTGTACGGCCGCCGATCGTGGATCTCCATGAGACCCGACCTCGAGGAGCCGCCCGATCTGCGTACCGAGGTGGCGCTTCCCCTGATGGGCCGATGAGACCTTCCTGAGAAGACCTGGGGAATCCGGAAATTCCCCGGGGGGCGAAGCCCCGGAGACCGCGGGGGCTCCGGGGCTTCCCCATGGGCGGGGGGCGCGCGAAGATGAGTTCAGCTGGCGAACTCAGGAGTCGTGATGACCTCGACCGTCCACCGGACCTGTCCCCTGTGCGAGGCCGTCTGCGGCCTGACCCTCACCCTCGACGCGGGCGGGCACGTCACCAGCGTCAGGGGCGACAAGGACGATCCGTTCAGCAAGGGGTTCATCTGCCCCAAGGGGGCCAGTCTGGGGCGGCTGGACGAGGATCCCGACCGGTTGCGCAAGCCGCTGATCAGGGAGGGCGAGCTGTGGCGCGAGGTCGGCTGGGAGGAGGCGTTCGAGGCCGTCAGGGCGGGGCTCGAACGGGTCTCCGACCGCCGCTCCGTCGCCGTCTACCTGGGCAACCCGAGCGCCCACACCATGGCGGGCGCCCTGTACGGCGCGCCGCTGATCAAGGCGCTCGGCACCCGTAACGTCTTCTCCGCCAGCACCGCCGACCAGATGCCGAAGCACGTGGCCTGCGGGCTCATGTTCGGTCATCCGATGGCGATCCCGGTGCCCGACCTGGACCGGACCGACTATCTGCTGATGCTGGGCGCCAACCCGCTGGAGTCCAACGGCTCCCTGTGCACCGCGCCCGACTTCCCCGGGCGGCTCAAGGCGCTGCGCGGGCGCGGGGGGCGGCTGGTCGTGGTCGATCCGCGCCGCACCCGTACGGCCGCGCTGGCCGACGAGCACCTGTTCATCCGGCCGGGTACGGACGCCTACCTGCTGTTCGGCATCGTGCACACCCTGTTCGCCGAGGACCTGGCCAGGCCGCTCGCCGAGGTCAACGGGCTGGCCGAGGTGCGCGAGGCGGCCAAGCACTTCCCGCCGGAGAGCGTGGCCCGGCGCACCGGGGTGCCCGCCGAGGTGGTCGTACGGCTGGCCAGGGAGCTGGCGGCGGCGCGTACGGCCGCCGTGTACGCCAGGATCGGCACGTGCACGACCGAGTTCGGCACGCTGGCCCAGTGGCTGGTGGACGTCGTCAACGTGCTGACCGGCAATCTGGACCGTCCCGGTGGCTCGATGTTCCCCAAGTCCGCCACCGAGACCCGCGGGAGGCGCAGGCCGTACACGGTCGGCCGGTGGAGCAGCCGGGTCAGAGGGCTGCCCGAGGCCAACGGCGAGCTGCCGGTGGCGACGCTCGCCGACGAGATCGAGACGCCCGGTGACGGGCAGGTCAAGGTGCTGTTCACGGTCGCGGGCAACCCGGTGCTGTCCGCGCCCAACGGGGACCGGCTGGACGCGGCCTTCGGGCGGCTGGACTTCATGGTGAGCGTGGACCCGTACCTGAACGAGACCACGAAGCACGCGCACGTCATCCTGCCCCCGCCCCGCGTCCTGCAGTCGGGGCACTTCGACTTCGCGCTGCTCGGGTTCGCCGTGCGCAACTACGCGCGATACTCGCCGCCGCTGCTGCCGCTGGACGAGCGGCCGTCGGAGGCGCAGATCCTGGCCAGGCTGGCCATGATCGCCTCGGGGCTCGAAGGGGACCTCGACGCGTTCGTCATCGACGACACGCTGCGCAAGGCCACGCAGACGCCCGGCTCGGGGATCGAGGGACGGGACGTGGCGGAGCTGCGCGAGCTGCTGGACGGCGAGTCGGGCGGCGAGCGGCGGCTCGACCTCATGCTCAGGCTCGGCCCGTACGGCGAGTGGGCCGGCAAGGGGGACCTGTCGCTGCGCAAGCTGCTGGACAATCCGCACGGCCTGGACCTGGGCGCGCTGGAGCCGCGGCTCGGCGAGGTGCTCAGGACGGCCTCGGGGCTGATCGAGCTGGCCCCGCCGCAGCTCATCGAGGACGTGGAGCGGCTGCGCGGCAAACTGGAGGAGGAGCCGCCGGAGATGGTCCTCATCGGCCGGCGCCACCTGCGTTCCAACAACAGCTGGATGCACAACGTGGGCCCGCTGGTCGGCGGCAGCAACACGTGCACGCTGCAGATCAACCCGGCCGACGCGCGGCGGCTGGGGCTGGCCGGCCAGGCGGTCGTGCGCTCGGCGAAGGGCCAGGTCACGGTGCCCGTCGAGCCCACCAACAGCATCATGCCCGGCGTGGTGAGCCTGCCCCACGGCTGGGGGCACGCGGGCAGCACACAGAGCGTCGCGGCCGGGCACGCGGGCGTCAGCGCCAACACGCTGACGGACGAAACCGCCGTTGACGTTCCAAGTGGTAACGCAGTGTTCAACGGAGTTCCGGTCACGATTTCACCAACCGGGGTGATCACCGCACAATAGGGTGTCGCGCGTGACTATCGCACCAGAAGAGGACCGCCTGAACGCCCAGATCGCCTTCGCCGTCGAGATCGACAAGTTGAAGCGGGTCATCCGCCGCAACCATCTGATCGACGGCTCGCGGCGGGAGAACACCGCAGAGCACTCCTGGTACGTGGGCACGCTGGCGATGGTCTTCGGCGAGCATGCCCCACCCGGAACCGACCTGCAACGGGTGGTGGCCATGTTGTTGGTGCACGACCTGGTGGAGATCGACGCCGGTGACACCTTCATCTACGACCCGGTCGCGGTGGCCGCGCAGGCCGAGGTCGAGCGGGCCGCCGCCGACCGCATCTTCGGGCTGCTGCCGGGAGAGCAGGGGGCCTCGATGCGGGAACTGTGGGCCGAGTTCGAGGACAGGACGACTCCGGAGGCGAGATTCGCCAAGGCGCTCGACCGTTTCGCCCCCATCTTGGCCAACCATCTCAACGAGGGCGGCACCTGGCCGCTGTTCAAGGTCACCGCCACGCAGGTGAAGGAGAAGGTCCGGATCATCGAGGAGGGCTCGCCCACGCTGGGCGCGTACGCCTTGGAGCTGGTCGAACTCTCCGTTGCCAGGGGACACCTGCCCGAGTGATCCCCACATGGCCGGGGTAGGGGACTTGTCGTGAAAGAGACAGTACGAGCGAGACGTCGGCAGTTGCGGGGTTTCGCCGGGCCGGTTGCCATCGCCGATCGGCTCGAGAAGTCGAAGGCCATGGACGCGCCGATCAGAGGACTCGCCAAGGCCGTGCGCCGGCGGCTGCGTCAGGGCCGCCTGCGTGACGTGCTGCACGGCGTGCCCCTCGGGGAGCCCGTGCATCCGCCGCTGGCGACGGTCTCCCTGGGCTGCTGGCTCTCCACGGCCGTGCTGGACCTGGCCGACGCCGATCCACGCGCCTCCCGCCTGCTGCTGGCCACCGGTCTGATCAACGCGCTGCCCACGGCGGCGGCGGGGCTCACGGACTGGTCCTCGCTCCACCGCGAGCAGCAGCGGGTGGGTTTCGTCCACATGCTGGCCAACGCGGCCGCGCTCGGCCTGTTCTCCGCGTCCCTGCTGGCGCGCCTGCGCGGGCACGAGCGGCCGGGCCGGATGATGTCGTACGCGGGCCTGGCCGTCGGCGGGCTCGGCGCCTACCTCGGCGGGCACCTGGCCCATCGCCAGGCGGCCGGCGCCAACCACGCGCCGCAGGTGACGCACCTGGTGCCGCTGGGCTGGCACGACCTGTGCCCGCTCAAGGACCTGCCCGACGGGCGGCCCGTGGCCAGGCGGCTCGGCTACATCCAGCTCTTCGTGCTGCGCCAGGGCGAGGGCGTGACCGTGCTGGCCGACCGCTGCCCGCATCTGGCGGGCCCGCTGCACCAGGGCAGGCTCGTGATGGAGGACGGCGAGGCGTGCGTGGTGTGCCCGTGGCACAGCAGCACGTTCCGGCTGTCCGACGGCTCGGTCAGGCACGGGCCCGCGACCGCGCCGGCGCCGGTGTTCGAGACGCGGATCAGGAGGGACGGCACCATCCAGGTGCGGCCGGGGTTGACCTGAAGTTTGGTTGAGGTCCTACGGTCGGGGTCATGAGCAAGATTCTGGTGACCGGCGCGACCGGCAATGTCGGCAGTCATGTGGTGTCCCAGCTCGCCGGGGCTGGATTGGAGGTGCGGGCGTTCGCCAGGCACCCAGAGCGGGTGCGGGCGGCCGTGGAGGTCGTCCAGGGCGACCTGTACGACCCCGCGACGCTGGAGCCCGCGCTGAAGGACGTGGAGAGCGTGTTCCTGCTCTGGCCCGGCTTCACCACCGGCAACGCCGCCGAGGTGGTCGCGGCCGTCGCCCGGCAGGCGCGCCGGGTCGTTTACCTGTCCGCGCAGGCGGGCGACGGAGGCGAGGCCCCGTCGCACTACGCGGAGATCGAGGAGCTGATCCGGCGCTCCGGCCTCGGGTGGACGTTCCTGCGGCCGGGCGGGTTCGCGGCCAACACGCTGGGCTGGGCCGGGCAGATCAGGCATGGCGTGGTGCGATGGCCGTACGGGGAGGCGTCCAGGGCGCTGATCCACGAGCGGGACATCGCGTCCGTGGCCGTGCACGTGCTCACCTCGGCCGGGCACAACGGGGCCGCGTACGCGCTCACCGGCCCCGAGGAGCTGACCCAGGCCGAGCAGGCGCGGGTCATCGGCGAGGTGACCGGGCGCGAGGTGCGCTGGGAGGAGCAGCCGGTCGAGGAGGCGCGCGAGCGGCTCATGGCGGCGTGGGGGGAGCCGGCGTTCGTGGAGAGCGCGCTGACGACCTGGGAGAGCTTCGTGACGCGGCCGGAGCGGGCCACGGACACGGTGCGGCGGCTGCTCGGCCGTCCCGCGCTCACCTTCCGCCGGTGGGCGGAGGACCACGCGGCCGACTTCGCCTGACCCGGGACCTTGTCGCGGCCGGCCGACGCCCCCGTCGGACCTGTCGGTGTCCGGCAGGCGCCCTCGCCGGACCTGTCGGTGTCCGGCAGGCGCCCTCGCCGGACCTGTCGGCGTCCGACCGGCGACCGGCCTGCGGCTTCCTCGCCGGCCCGCTTCAGTCGCCCGCGTCCGAGGAGTCGGCGGGGTGTTCGACGAGGGCGAGGATGCGGCTGGACATGAACCTGGCCGTACGCACCGGTGTGCCGGTGCGGGTCACCTCGCTCACCTCCACGAGCCCCCGCCGGTTGGCCACCTCGACCCGCCGCCCGGCGCGGGTGGCCGTGATCTCGTACGTGCGGGGTGACGAGCCTCCCGCGTCGATGACGATCTCCACCCGGTCACCTTTCATGACCAAGTTATACCCATCCCGACTTATCCGTACACCAGTACGATAATCGCTGCAAGTCCCACGAAGACGATGATCGCCCGCAGCACCCGCGCCGGGATCCGCCGCCCCACCCTGGCCCCCAGGAACCCGCCGGCGATCGCGCCCAGCGCCACCCCGGCCACGGCTGCCCAGTCCACCTCCGCCACCACCACGAACAGCAGTGCGGCCACCCCGTTGACGATCAGCGCGAGCACGTTCTTGGCCGCGTTCACCCGCTGCAGGCCGTCGTCGAGGAAGATGCCGAGCAGCCCGATCAGCAGCACACCCTGCGCGGCCCCGAAGTAGCCGCCGTAGATCCCCGAGGCCAGCACGCCCACCCACAGCGCCGCGCCGCCGTGCGCGCGGGGCTCCTCGCGCCGCGCGGCCACCCACGCGTTCAGCCTGGGCTGTGTCATGACGAGCACGCAGGCCACCGCGATCAGCACCACCACCACGAACTCGAACACGTCGGGATCGAGGAACAGCAGCAGGATCCCGCCGATCAGCGCCCCGAGCGCGGAGGCCGCGCCCAGGCGCAGGAGACGGTCACGCTGGCCACTGAGCTCGGCGCGGTAGCCGTACGCGGCGGTGTAGGAGCCGGGGACCAGGCCGATCGTGTTGGAGACGTTGGCGGTGACCGGATCGACGCCGAGCGCCACCAGCGTCGGGAACGTGATCAGTGAGCCCGACCCCACCACCGCGTTGATGGCGCCGGCCACCAG
Source organism: Nonomuraea fuscirosea (assembly GCF_035917475.1). Taxonomy (NCBI): domain Bacteria; kingdom Bacillati; phylum Actinomycetota; class Actinomycetes; order Streptosporangiales; family Streptosporangiaceae; genus Nonomuraea; species Nonomuraea fuscirosea. The sequence continues at coordinate 9,905,918 of NZ_CP109074.1, forward strand.
ACCGGCGGCGCAGATCGCGGCCAGTTCCCACCCAGTCACGCACAACCCCCGCTCGGACCGCAGCCGCGCCGAAAGGCCCGGTCAAGGCCGCGGCGGCAGTCCGTTCGGCAGGGTTCTCACCGGGTGTCCTGGTCTTTCGGGGGAGTGAAGAGGCCGCCAAGGTTCTCCAGGACCTTGCCCATCTCGGATGGGACGATCCAGATTTTATTGGCGTCGCCCTTGGCGATCTCCGGCAGGGTCTGCAGATACTGGTAGGCCAGCAGATGCTGGTCCGGATTGCCCTCGTGAATGGCCTTGAAGACCATGCCGATCGCGTCCGCCTGACCCTTGGCCCGCATCGCCTGGGCCTCCGCCTCCGCCTGCGCGCGCAGCACCGCCGCCTCCGCCTCGCCGCGCGCCCGCAGCACCGACGCCTGCTTCTCGCCCTCGGCCGCCAGGATCGCCGCCTGGCGCTGTCCCTCGGCGGTCAGCACTGCGGCGCGTTTGTCGCGGTCGGCGCGCATCTGCTTCTCCATCGAGTCCTGGATGGAGGCGGGCGGGTCGATGGCCTTGAGCTCGACCCGGTTGACCCGGATGCCCCACTTGCCGGTCGCCTCGTCCAGCACGCCGCGCAGAGCCGTGTTGATGTCCTCCCTGGAGGTCAGCGTGCGCTCCAGGTCCATGCCGCCGACCACGTTGCGCAGCGTGGTGACCGTGAGCTGCTCGACGCCGGTCAGGAAGTTCGCGATCTCGTACGTGGCCGCCTTCGGATTGGTGACCTGGAAGTAGATGACGGTGTCGATGGACACCACCAGGTTGTCGGAGGTGATCACCGGCTGCGGCGGGAACGACACCACCTGTTCCCTGAGGTCGATCAGGTCCTTGATCCGGTCGATGAACGGCACCACCAGGTTGAGCCCCGGGGTCAGCGTGCGGTGATAGCGCCCGAGACGCTCGATGATGGCGGCCGTGGCCTGCGGGATGATGCGAATCGTGCGGGCCACTCCGAAGCCCACCGCCGCGACCACGACGATGGCGACGACGAGCTGTTCGACGGACATGGCGACGCTCCGGAGCCGAGAAAACAGACTCCGTAGATCCTATGGCGTTTCAGGTTTCGGCGTCTTTTATCGTCATAAATGGTGATCTAGTGAGCTCGCGCGTACCAGCGGCCCTCGGCGCTGCGCTCCAGCGAGAGCGGCACCCCGAACGTATCGGAGAGCGTGTCGGAGGTCATGACGGTGTCGAGCGGCCCCTGGGCCACCACCGAGCCGTGCCGCAGCAGCAGACCGTGGGTGAACCCGGCCGGCACCTCCTCCACGTGATGCGTCACCAGCACCAGCGTCGGCGAGCGGTAGTCGCCGGCCAGCACCGACAGGCGGCGCACCAGGTCTTCCCTGCCGCCCAGGTCGAGCCCGGCGGCCGGCTCGTCGAGCAGGAGCATCTCGGGGTCGGGCATGAGCGCCCGCGCGATCTGCACCCGCTTGCGCTCACCCTCGGACAGGGTGCCGAAGCGCCGCCTGATCAGGTGGGCCGCGCCCAGCATGTCGATCAGCTCGACGGCCCTGGTGACGTCGTTGGAGTCGTATTCCTCGGTCCAGCGGCCCATGATCCCGTACGAAGCCGTCAGCACGAGGTCGATGACCTTCTCCTCCGGCGGGATGCGCTCGGCCAGCGCGGCGCTCGCCAGCCCGATCCTGGGCCGCAGATCGAACACGTCAGCCTGCCCCAGCCGCTCGCCCAGCACCTCGACCACGCCCTCACTCGGATAGAGCAACGTGGCCGCGACCTGCAGCAACGTGGTCTTGCCCGCACCGTTGGGACCGATGACGACCCACCGCTCGTCCGCGTTGACCGTCCAGTCGATGCCGCGCAGCAGGGCCGCTCCGTCGCGCCTGACGGCGACGTCCTGGAGCCGCAGCACCTGACCACCCATCCCCGATACCTCCTTAGGAGTCACCCTCGGGACAAACCTATTGCAGGGCGAGCGCTTATCGTGGATCGGTGCGCCCTGAATCGACTGTCTGCCCATCCCTGGTCGCCTGGGGCAACGCGTGGTTGTCCGGTCACGTCGGCCTCGACGAGGCGGCTGACCACGTAGAAGCCGCCGGCGGACCCGTCGTCGCCAGCGACGTCCCCTTGCGTAAATACCTCGCAAACCTGCGCGGCGGCGGCCTGCGCGAGGTGCGGCTGGCCCTGCCCGCTCCCGGTGACCCGCTCGGGTTGTCGGGACCGGCGGCGTTCAACTCCGCCGCCGTCGACGCCGGCCAGGCCGCCATCGCCGTGCTCGGCGACCGCAACCTCGGGCTCGTGCCGGTGCCCGACCTGCGCGGGTCGTCGTACGTCGGCGTGCGCCTGGAGATCCACGACGCCGGGCCCGTACGCCATGACCTGCCCACGCTGTCGGAGGCCGAGCGGGAGCTGTCCGACGCGATCCGGGCCGCCACCGAGGCCCTGACCTCGGTCGACGGGCCCGCCCAGGACCGGCCTGAACGGACGCCGCGCGGCGGTGAGCTCGCGCCCGGCTATCCCGGCCGGGCTCATCGGGTCTCCGCCCTGGCCACCCGGCTGGCCGCCGTGCTGCGCCTGGCCGACGAGCGCGGCCTCACCTCGGGGCAGGTCGCCGCGCGGGCGACCGCGCTGCGCGAGCTCGACCGGGCGGTACGCCGCGCGCTGGTGGCGGCCCACCACGCGATCTTCGAACCGGTCAGAAACCATTGACGCGCTCCCCAGCCTGAAGGCTGGGGGTTCAGCCTGTACCGCGCGTGCGGCACTTCTGATGGCTTCCTGTATCTCTGGGTCCTGCCCTTCGATAGGCGGCGGGTCTCACGGTCCCTCCGCAGGCGTTCAGCCTCTCCGCCCGTCCGGCGGCGAGGATGTTGATCGCCGCGTCGTCATCCCCGGTCGCTCGCTCAGGCGAGGCCGTGGCGGACGGCGTAGAGGGCGGCCTGGGTGCGGTCCTGGACGCCCAGCTTCATCAGCACGTTGGAGACGTGGGTCTTGACCGTCTTCTCCGCCACGGCCAGGCTGCGCGCGATCTCCCTGTTGGACCGCCCGGCCGCGATGAGCGCCAGCACCTCGCGCTCGCGCTCGGTCAGCGGCACCGGCGCGGGGGCCACGCCGCCGCCTCTGGACGACAACATCGCCTCGGCCGCCTCGGGGGCGAGCAGCACCTGCCCGCCGTGCACGGCCCGCACGGCCTGGACGAGCGCGGGCGGGTCGACGTCCTTGTAGAGGAACCCGGCCGCCCCGGCACGCATCGCCGGCCCCACGTCGGACGGGTCGCTCACCGAGGTCAGCACCACGATCCTGGTCGTGGCGCCGCTCAGCCGCTCCAGCGCGCCGAGCCCGTCGAGCACCGGCATCCTCAGGTCGAGCAGCAGCACGTCGGGCGCCAGCTCCGCCACCAGCTCGACGGCCTGGGCCCCGTCGCCGGCCTCGCCGACCACGGTGATGTCGTCCTGGAGGTCGAGGAACGTCCGCAGCCCCTGCCGCACCACCGGATGGTCGTCGGCGATCAGCACCCGGATCATCCGCCCACCTCCACCCGGACGGTGGTGCCCGTGCCCGGGGCCGACTCGACCGTCATGACGCCCCCCGTGGACTCCGCCCTGTCGCGCATCGACGCGAGCCCGAGCCCGCGCGACTCCCCCTGCTCGAACCCCTTGCCGTCGTCGCACACGACCAGCGTCAGCCTGCCGTCCGCGTAGGACAGGCCGACGGAGACCCGCTCGGCGCCGGAGTGGCGCAGCGCGTTGTGCAGCGCCTCCTGGGCCACCCGCAGCACCGCCACCTCCACCTCGGGGTCGAGCGGCGGCAGCTCGGCGCACTCGAACGTGACCACGGCCGGATGGAGCCGGTCGAGCATGCGCACGTGCTTGCGCAGCGTCTCAGGCAGCCCGTGCCGGTCGAGCTCGGCCGGGCGCAGCTCGACGATCACCGCCCGCAGCTCCGACAGCGCCTCGCCGGCCAGCCGCTGGACGCGGTCGAGCTCGGCGGCGGCCTTGTCGGGCGCCTTGCCGATCAGGTCACCGGCGGCCTGCGCGGAGAGCCTGAGCGAGAACAGCTTCTGGGTGACCGCGTCGTGCAGCTCTCTGGCGACCCTGTTGCGCTCCTCCATCATGGCCAGCTCGCGCCCGCGCTCGTAGAGCGTGGCGTTGATCAGCGCGATCGAGGCGTGCGCGGCGAACAGCGTGAGCAGCTCCTCGTCGGCCTTCGTGAACCCGCCGCCCGAGCGCTTGTTGGCCAGGAAGATGATGCCGAGCACCCGATCGCGGTCGCGGATCGGCATGCCGAGGAAGTCGCGCATCACCGGATGAGCCTTCGGCCACCACTCGAACCTCGGATCGCTGCGCAGGTCGGGCAGCCTCACGGGCGCGCCCTCGCGGAGCATCGCGCCGAGCATGCCGTGCTGCCTGGGCAGCGGGCCGATCGCCTCCCACTGCTTGTCGGTCAGGCCCTCGGCGACGAACTCGGCGAACGACCCGTCGTCGTCGGGCACGCCGAGCGCGGCATAGCGGGCGTCGAGCAGGCGCTGCGCCGAGCGGACGATGACCTGCAGCACCTCGCGGACCGACAGGTGACGGGTGACCGCGAGCACCGCGGAGCTCACCGCCTGAAGGATCTCGTCCCGGTCTGAGGTCACGGCCCCACTCTATGGTCCGGCACCGACAGGACCACGGGTCCCTGGACCTAGGACGATGTGCCGAGGACGTCGCGGGCCCACAGCCCGATGTGCCGCGTTCCTCGCGTTCCTACCGTCGGTTCCATGCCGAACACGACGAACACCGCACTCATCACCGGAGCCTCCCGCGGGCTCGGCCTCGCGCTGGCGCGGTCCCTGGCGGCCGCGGGCTGGAACCTCGTCCTCACCGCGCGCGGAGCCGCCGAGCTGGAGCGGGTCGCCGCCGAGCTGGGCGCCACCGCGCTGCCCGGCGACGTCACCGACCCGGAGCACGTGCGGCGGCTGGCCAGGGCGGCGCCCGAGCTGAACCTGCTGGTCAACAACGCCAGCGACCTGGGCGTGACGCCGCTGCCGCCGCTCGCCGGATATCCGCTTGAGGCGTTCAGGGTGCTGCTGGAGACGAACGTCACCGCGCCGCTCGCCCTCATCCAGGCCACGCTGCCCGCGCTCCGCGCGGCCGGCGGCTCGGTCGTGAACGTCACCTCGGACGCCGCCACGGGCGCCTACGAGGGCTGGGGCGGCTACGGCGCCACCAAGGCCGCGCTGGAGCAGCTGTCCAACGTGCTGGCGGCCGAGGAGCCTGACGTGCGCGTCTGGTGGGTCGACCCGGGCGAGATGAACACCCGCATGCTGGCCGACGCCGTGGGCCGGGAGGAGGCGGCCGGCGCGGCCGACCCGGCCAAGGTGGCCGCCGCGCTGTCCGGCCTGGTGGGCTCCCGCCCGGCGAGCGGCAGGGTGAGCCTGCAATGACCGCCTCGCTGGACTTCCTGCTGCCGCCCGGCCTGTCGGCCACCGAACCGCCCGAGGCCAGGGGCATGGCCAGGGACGCGGTGCGGCTGATGGTCTCGCGCGGCGACGCCGAGCCGGGCCACCACCACTTCAGCGACCTGCCGCGGCTGCTGGAGCCGGGCGACCTGATCGTGGTGAACAACTCGGCGACCCTGCCCGCGGCCGTCCGGCTGGACCGCCTGGCCGTGCACTTCTCCACCGCGAGGAACGACGGGACGTGGCTGGTGGAGCTGCGCCGGCGCACCTCGAAGGCGTCGGAGCCGTACGCGGGGGGCGAGCCGGGCGAGTGGCTGCCGCTGCCGGGGCGGGCCACGCTGCGGCTGATCGAGCGGGAGACGCCGCGGCTGTGGCGGGCGGAGCTCGACCGGGACGTGCAGGCGTACCTGCGGGTGCACGGCACGCCGATCCGCTACTCGTACGTGGAGCGGGACTGGCCGATCGAGGCGTACCAGACCGTGTTCGCGACCGTACCGGGGAGCGCGGAGATGCCGAGCGCGGCCAGGCCGTTCACCGCCGAGCTGGTGACGGCGCTGGTGGCGCGCGGGGTCGGCATCGCGCCGATCACGCTGCACACCGGGGTGGCCTCGCCGGAGAAGGACGAGCCGCCCTACGCGGAGCGGTACGAGGTGCCCGCGTCCACCGCCGCCCTGGTCAACCTGACCAGGGCGAACGGCGGGCGGGTGGTGGCGGCGGGGACGACCGTCGTGCGGGCGCTGGAGACGGCCGCGGGGGCCGATGGCCTGGTCTCGGCCGCCGCGGGCTGGACCAGGCACGTGGTGACGCCGGAAGGCGGCGTACGGGCTGTCACGGGGTTGATCACGGGGTTGCACGAGCCGCGCTCCAGTCATCTGCTCATGCTGACCGCCATCGCGGGGCGGCCGGCGCTGGCCCGCGCGTACGAGGCGGCGTTGCGCGAGGGATATCTGTGGCACGAGTTCGGCGACACGCACCTGATACTGAAGTAACTGGCTTTACATAGATTTTGCATTCGTGATAGGAAAAGCCGACATTCACGGGGGCTTAGTCTGTCGCGTCCCCGCATTCCTCTCACAACGGAGACGTTGAATGCGTAACTCGGTAACCAAGGTCGCCTCGCTCGGTTTACTCGCGGGCGTCCTGCTCCTCCCGGCGGTTCCGGCCGCCGCGAACACGACCGCGGCCGGCACCGCCGCGGTCTCGGCGTCCGTCCAGGACGATCCGTTCAACGTCTTCAAGGTGTCGGTCAAGGCGCCGAAGAAGGCGAAGGCCGGGGGTAAAGTCACGTATCAGGTCAAGGCGCTCAACACGGGGCCGTACATCGCGGACGCCTGGTTCCTCGGCGGTCAGTTCCCCAAGGGCGTCGATCTGAAGCGGGTCACCTACCGCAGCAGTGTCAAGAAGACCCAGTGCTTCTCCGAGGGCCGGGCGTTCCTGTGTTTCGCGCCGAAGGCGCTGAAGAAGGGCGAGTCCGTCTCGTTCTCCTTCTACACGAAGCTCACGAAGAAGGCGAAGGGCACCCAGACCGCGGCGCTCGGCGTCATCTCCTATGACGTCCAGACCGGCATGGAGAACCTGAGCAAGGAAGAGCTGGACCGCCTCGGCATCCCGGCTCACGGCTACTTGAAGACGGTCAAGACCAAGATCGTCCGCTAGTTCCCGCACCCTGCGCCCGCGCCCGAATGCCCAACCTGCTTCACGAGCATCGGACCGGGCGCAGTACCGTGGCTGGATGTGGACCAGCGCACCCTCCTGATCACACTGACCGGCCCTGACCGCCCGGGCGTCACTTCACGGCTTTTCTCGGTTCTGTCGAGATTTCCGGTGGCCGTGGCGGACATCGAGCAGGTCGTCATCCGAGGCAGACTCACGTTGGGCGTGCTCGTGGCGTACACGGGCGGCCCCTCGACCGGCACCGGCACCACCCTCGGCGCGATGTGGACCGCCGTCGAGCGGGTGGCGGAAGACCTCGGCATGGAGGTGGAGCTCTCCACCGGATCGACGGCCAAGGAGGCGCGCCGCCGCGGCCGGCTGTCGGTCAGCGTGCTCGGCGCCACCCTCCAGCCGGCCGCCATCGCGGGCATCGCCGGCCGCATCGCCGCCGCCGGCGCCAACATCGACCGCATCGAGCGCCTCGCCCAGTGGCCCGTCACCTGCATCGAGCTGTCGGTCTCCGGCGCCGACCCCGACGCGCTGCGCGTGGAGCTGGCCGCCGAGGCCGCCGCGCAGGAGGTCGACGTCGCCGTGCAGCGCACCGGCCTGTCCCGCCGGGCCAAGCGCCTCATCGTCATGGACGTCGACTCGACCCTCATCCAGGGCGAGGTCATCGAGCTGCTCGCGGCGCACGCCGGCTGCCTGGAGGAGGTCGCCCGGGTCACCGAGGAGGCCATGCGCGGCGAGCTCGACTTCGCCGAGTCCCTGCGCCGCCGGGTGGCACTGCTCGAAGGGCTGCCGGCCGAGGTGTTCGAGCACGTGCGCAAGGAGGTCGTGCTCACCCCCGGCGCGCGTACGCTCGTCCGCACGCTCAAGCGGCTCGACTACCGCTTCGCCATCGTCAGCGGCGGCTTCACCCAGATCACCGACGGGCTGGTCGACGAGCTCGGCATCGACTACTCGGCGGCGAACGTGCTGGAGGTCGTCGACGGCCGGCTGACCGGGCGCGTCGTCGGCGAGATCGTGGACCGGCCGGGCAAGGCGCGGGCGCTGGAGCGGTTCGCGCGCGAGGCGCGGCTGCCGATCTCGCAGACGGTGGCCATCGGCGACGGCGCCAACGACCTGGACATGATCGCGCGGGCCGGGCTGGGCATCGCGTTCAACGCCAAGCCCGTCGTCCGTCAGGCGGCCGACACCGCCGTCAACACGCCCTACCTCGACTCGATCCTCTACCTGCTGGGCATCTCACGGGACGAGGTCGAGGCGGCCGACGCCGAGGACGGCGCGCTGACCGGCTCCTAGCGCTCCTCGGCGTCTCAGCGCTCCTCGGGGTCCTCAGGTCAGTGGTCCTTGAGGTCTCGGTGCTCCTTGGGGTCCCAGTGGGAGATCAGGCGGCCCTCGCCCGGGTGCAGCTCCTCCCACGGCGAGTCCACCCCGATCACCGCGTACGCCCCCGGCCGGAACGCGTAGTCGCCCGCCGCCAGCGCCAGGGCCAGCTCGTGCACGCCCGGGTTGTGCCCGCACAGCACCACCGTGCCCAGGCCGGGGTCGGCGCGGCGGACCAGCTCAAGCAGCTCCTCCGGGTACGCCTCGTAGATGTCGCGCTCGTAGCTGATCTCCGCGCCGGGGAAGGCCAGCTCGGCGGTGCGCCTGGTCCTGAGCGCCGGCGAGCAGAGCACCACGTCGGGGTCGAGGCCGGCCGCCCTGAGCTCGTCGCCCACCCGCCTGGCGTCCCGCTCGCCGCGGTCGGTCAGCGGGCGCTCGCGGTCGGCCAGGCCGGGCACCTGGGCGGCCTTGGCGTGACGCAGCACGATCAGAGTACGCACGAGGTCATCCCGTCTTCGAGGCCCACACGGCCAGCCCTACGATCACGGCCAGGACGGCGAACATCGCCAGCAGGATGAGACCCAGGGTCTTTCCGCCGCTGGGCGGCTTGTCATCGTTCACGCGCCCAGTTTCCCACCGAAGGGGCCTGGGGCCGCGCCCGGCTCGGGCAAGTGGCCCCGGATCCGGCTCGGGCGAGCGGCCCCCTACCTGGGCCCGCCCCTACGCGAGGCACCCCGTACACGCGCGAGGCGCCCGCCCCCATCGGGGAGCGGGCGCCTCGGCGTTGGTTCGTGCCGGTTACCCGACGGTCAGGACGCCACGGGCTCGTGCTCGCGGTCGTTGTTGTTGTCGCTGGCCGGCGCGCTGCTCACGGAGCGCCGCTTGGAGATGATGATGGCCGCGACCACCACGCCCACCGCCACCACGGTGACGCCGATGCGCACGGCCGGGTTGCCCGCGTACAGCACCACGGCCGGCGCCACCAGCAGCGCCACCAGGTTCATCACCTTGATCAGCGGGTTGATGGCGGGGCCCGCCGTGTCCTTGAACGGGTCGCCGACCGTGTCACCGATGATCGTGGCCTCGTGCGCGGGGGAGCCCTTGCCGCCGTGGTGCCCGTCCTCGACCAGCTTCTTGGCGTTGTCCCAGGCGCCACCCGAGTTGGCCAGGAAGACGGCCATCAGGGTGCCGCAGGCGATGGCTCCGGCCAGGAACGCGCCCAGCGGCGCGTAGCCCAGCGCGAACCCGACCGCGATCGGCGTCATGACCGCCAGCAGGCCGGGCGTGGCCAGCTCGCGCAGCGAGTCGCGGGTGCAGATGTCCACGACGCGGCCGTACTCGGGCAGCTCGGTGCCGTCCATGATGCCGGGATGGTTGCGGAACTGGTCGCGCACCTCGAAGACGACGCGCATCGCGGCCCGTCCGACGGCCATGATCGCCAGGCCGGCGAACAGGAACACGACCGCGGCGCCGATGATGAGCCCGACGAGCACGTTGGGGTTGTCGATGCCCAGGTTGAAGTTCTGGAAGGTGCCCAGCGCGTTCTTGATCGCCGCGTCGGCCTGGGCCAGCTCCAGCTCGACGGCGGTGCGGAAGGCGCCGAACAGCGCCGTGGCCGCCAGCACCGCCGTGGCGATGGCGATGCCCTTGGTGATCGCCTTGGTGGTGTTGCCCACCGCGTCGAGGCTGGTCAGGACGCGGGCGCCCTCACCCTCGACGTCGCCCGACATTTCCGCGATGCCCTGGGCGTTGTCGGAGACGGGACCGAAGGTGTCCATCGAGACGATGACGCCGACCGTGGTGAGCAGGCCGGTGCCGGCCAGAGCCACCGCGAACAGCGCGATCGTCACGTTCCCGAAGCCGAGCAGGAACGCGCCGTAGACCGCGCCGGCGATGATCAGGGCCGAGTAGACGGCCGACTCCAGGCCGACGCTGATGCCGGCCAGGATGACAGTCGCCGGGCCGGTGGCCGAGCTCTCGCCGATCTCGCGTACGGGGCGGCGATTGGTCTCTGTGAAGTAGCCGGTGAGCAGCTGGATGGCGCTGGCCAGCACCAGGCCGATGAGCACCGCGCCGATGGCGATGAGCCTCGGGTCGGCGTCGGACTGCACGCCGGCGTTGGTCAGGCCGGAGAAGCTGCTCGGCAGGTACCAGAACGCGGCCGCGGCGACCAGGACGGCCGAGATGGCGGCCGAGATGAAGAAGCTGCGGTTGATCGCGGCCATGCCGTTGCGGTCGCGGTCGCGCATCCCGGTGACGAAGATGCCGATGATCGCGGTGATGACGCCGATCATCGGGACGATCAGGGGGAAGACCAGCCCCTGCTCGCCGAAGGCGACCTTGCCCAGGATGAGGCTGGCGACCAGCATGACCGCGTACGACTCGAACAGGTCGGCCGCCATGCCGGCGCAGTCGCCGACGTTGTCGCCCACGTTGTCGGCGATCGTCGCCGCGTTGCGCGGGTCGTCCTCGGGGATGCCCTGCTCGACCTTGCCGACCAGGTCGGCGCCGACGTCGGCGGCCTTGGTGAAGATGCCGCCGCCGACTCGCATGAACATCGCCAGCAGCGCCGCGCCGAAGCCGAATCCTTCGAGCACGCCCGGCGCGTCACCCTGGTAGACGAACACGACCACGGCCGCGCCCAGCAGGCCGAGGCCCACCGTGAACATGCCGGCCACGCCGCCGGTGCGGAAGGCGATGCGCATGGCGCGCTTCTCGCCCGAGTCGTTGGCCGCGGCGGCCACGCGCACGTTTCCGCGCACGGCCAGCCACATGCCCATGAATCCGGTCAGCGCGGAGAAGACCGCACCGACCACGAAGAAGATGGAACGTCCGATGCGGACGTCGGTTTCTCCAGGTAGCAACAGCAACAGGAAGGGAATCACGACCACGAAGATCGCCAGCGTGCGGAACTGGCGCGTGAGATAGGCGGCCGCGCCTTCCTGTACGGCACGCGCGATGTTTTGCATGCGTTCGGTGCCCTGGCCGGCGGACAGCACTTCGCGCACCAGTCCGCCGGCGACGGCTAGGGCGATCAGTGCGACCGCGGCGACCACGATCACGATGGTGAGATTGTTTGCGCTCAGGGCCAGATTGGACGCTGGCTCCGCTGCCAGCATGTGCCTGCTCATCGTTCTCCTCGGCAAGACCGGTCGTCCTGCCCGGGCGGTGCTGCAGTTTTCCTCGGCGGGTGTTGCGGCACCATCCGGGTTGTGGGTGCCGCTTCCGGTTGAATCCGCGTTCCGCCGGATCACCTTGGCCGGTGCCGGGAGTCTACGCAGGCACTCCGCGGATATGAAGGCTCTCGCGCCCGCTAATTGTGGCAGTGTCTAGTAATCCCCTGACAGTGACCCGATTTGTGATCTGACAAGGAGAATTTCCACCGCTTTACGGTCGCAGCAGACCGGGAAAACGGTCAGGCCGAAACCCGGTTTTGCAGGGAGGATGACGGAGCGCCCGCCCCTGTCAACCAGGGGTACCGAAGAACGCGGGGACGCGGGGCGTCCGGCATCCGCCGCTTCTCCCCCACGCCGATAGGGTGGCGCCCAAAACGGAGATCAACTTGTCACGATTAGCCCTGACCACCTGGCTGGGAGCACTGTGCGCCGCGCTCTTCCCCACCTGGCGGCTCTGGCGCGATTTCTTCGCCGAGCCGGAGACCTTCTCCTGCGGCGGCATGTTCTTCCGCGGCACGAGTGTCTGGCGCGAGCAGTTCGACCTGGTCGCCCTGCCCCTGCGCTCGGACGTGAACAGCGTGCTCTACTACGCCTTCGCCGTGGGGGCTCCGGCGATCGTCGTGCTCGTGTGCTTCGGGCGGTGGCATTCGGCGGTCGCGGGAAGGCGGGCGGCGGCGGTCCTGGGCCTGGCGGCCCTCCTCGGCCCCGTCTTCTTCCCCTACTTCGACCTGCGGGAGTGCCGGCAGGTCCCGGTGCTCAGCGGGCAGTGGTTCGGGGAGGTGATCGGCGGGTGGTCGGCCACCAGCACCTCTCTGCTGCTGGCCGCCGGGCTCGTGCTGGTCGCCACGCAGCGGCTCGGCCCGGCGGAGGAGCCCCTCGCGCGAACGGCCGTCTTCCCCTGGCCGCGGATCGCGCGGTGGACGCTGCTGCTCGCGATCGACTACCTCGCCGTCCTGACGATCTTCAGGCTCGTCTTCACGCTGTCGGAGCAGCATCCGGACGACCTGGAGTACGGCATGGTCTTCTGGTTCTCCTTCGACCACCTGATCGCCGAGCCCGCACGGGCGCTGCTCCTGGCGGTGATCGTGGTCTACGCCGTGGCCAGGTGCCTGCTCCTGCGGCGCCGGTCAGGCCGTGGCGCCGCCGTCGATCACATGGTCCGCGCCCACGACGAAGCTCGAATCCGCTGACGACAGCCACAGGGCCGCGGCGGCGATCTCCTCAGGGGTGCTGACGCGGCCGATCGGCAGCGCGGACCTCATCCGCTCGTCGCGGTCCGCGCGGGTCTCCCCCGGCCGCGTCGACATGGGCGAGTCGACCGGGCCCGGGCTGATGGCGTTGATCCGGACGCCGTCGGCGATGTGGTCGCGGGCGGCGGTGCGGGTCAGGTGACTCACCGCGGCCTTCGAGGCGGCGTACGCGCTCGCCCCCGCCAGGCGCCAATGCGCCCCCAGGTTGGAGGACACGTTGACGATCACCCCGCCGCCGTGCGCCCTCATGTGGGCGATCTCGTGCTTCATCGACAGGAAGACGCCCTTGAGGTTGACGGCGAGCACGTCGTCCCAGGTGTCCTCGTCGTAGTCGGCCAGCGGCGCCATCTGCCCGAAGATCCCGGCCGTGTTGAGCGCCACGTCGAGGCCGCCGTAGCGGGAGACCGCGGCCTCGACCATGGCGGCGACCTCGGCGGAGCGGGTGACGTCCACGGTGAACGCGCTCGCCCGGCCGCCCTCCGCCTCCGCCAGCTTCACGATCTCGGCCAGCCTGGCGGCGTCGCGGCCGGCCACGAGGGCGGCGGCGCCCTCCCGCGCGTACGCCAGCGCGGCGGCCCGGCCCACCACTCCGCTCGCCCCGGTGACGAGCGCGACCTTGCCTGCGAACCGTTCAGTCATTATTTCATACCTATCGTTCTCAAATGTGGATGGCCGTCATGGCCTGATCGACCGCGTCACGCAGCCGGCGCGGGTCGGGATCGGCCCGGCCGAGCACCCTGACGCCCTGCAGCAGGACGAGCAGGAATCGGGCCAGCGCGTACGGGTCCTTGTCCGCGGCCAGCTCCCCCTGGGCACGCGCCCTGACCAGCGCGCCGGACAGCGCCGTCTCCAACTCCGTCCAGCTCCGCGCAACCCGGCGGAACATCTCCGCGTCGCGCCCGCCGAACTCCACGGCGGTGTTGACCACCATGCAGCCCCGCCGGTCCTGGTCGGCCAGGCATTCCGCCACGTAGCCGTCGAGGAACGCGCGGATCGCCGGCAGCGCGGGACCCGGCTGGGACAGCGGCCCCACCACGTCGCGCTGCCGGTCGTAGCGCTCCAGCGCCTTGAGGTAGAGCTCGCGCTTGCCGCCGAAGGTGGCGTAGATGCTGGCCCGCGCGATGCCGAGGCGTTCGACGAGGTCGGCCATCGAGGTCGCCTCGTAGCCGCGCTCCCAGAACAGCTCCAGCGCCTGCTGCAGCGCGACCTCGGGATCGAACTCCTTGCTTCTGCCCACACGGGCAAGCTAGCAGCATCGAGAACGTTCGGTCAAAAAAAGAGGACCGGGCTGCCCCGTGCAGGCTCGGCCGGCTCGGTGCGCGTCCGGCCGGCCCTTCGATGGCCGGCCGGGCGCGCATCCGCGTTATCGGGGCGTCAGGACCCAGCGCCAGGCGCCGTCGCCGTTGGTGTCCTGGTTGCGGGCGAGTTGCGTCATCCTGGAGCCGTCCACGCTGACCAGCACCAGACCCGCGTTGAACTCGTTCTCGCACGCGCCCGCGCAGCCCAGCGCGATGACGTTGTCGTCGTCCGCCCAGGCGTGCAGCTGCAACACCCGCTGTGAACCCACCACCGCGCCGGTCCCGGCGTCGGTGATCTTCGTCGGCAGTCCCGGCGAGCCCAGGACCAGCCTGCCGTCCGGCGAGGTGGCCGGCTGGTTCGAGTGGTCGACGTACCGCTGCCCCTCGGGCCAGGGCCGCTCCTCTCCGTCGAGGGTGAAGAAGACGCGGTCGGGCCGGGTGGAGGTGGGCCCGTAGATCATCGTGCCGTCCAGGCTCCAGCCGAGATCCTGGCGGGCGTTGACGTTGAAGGGCCTGCCCTCCGGGTCCCCCGGCCTGCTGTCGGCCATGGGCGGCAGCTCGTGGTAGTCGGCCGTGCCCTCCCGCACGTCCACGATGTAGTAGCCGGTGCGCGGACTCTCGCCGTCCATCGGCGGCATCGCCTCCTCTCCTTTGCCCACGAGCACGTCGGGATAGCGGGAGTAGGCGGTGGCCAGGATTTTGGTGCCGTCCGGCGACCAGACCACGGAGCCCACGGGGTGCTCCAGGTCGATCCAGGTGAGCATCCGGCGGGTGTTCAGGTCGAGCACGCCCAGCCGCCTGCTGAGCAGGTCGCCTTCGAGCACGGCCGCGAGCTGGAGCCCGGGGGCGACGTCCACCCAGGCGTACGGGGTCTGCTCGTAACCGCCGGTGCGCGGGTCGTACAGGGACCAGGTGCGCCGGATGCGCGCGTTCTTCTCGTCGATCGCCTCGCGGCCGTAGACGTAGTACGCCGACACGGCCATCCGCCCCGCGGCGATCAGCTTCTTCGGCGGGCTGTCGGTCGTGTCGGTCCGCACGTCCGTCGGCGCGGGCGACGGACGGGCCGGCAGCGTGACGCCGTCGGCCGGGCGGATGACCGGCTCGGGGTCGCGCTGCCCGGTGACGAACACGGCCACGGCCGCGATCATGACCGCGACCAGGGCCGCCGCGCCGACCGGCCGCCAGGCGCGCCTCCGTAGCGCCCGGTCGGCCAGGTCGTGCGGCACCCTGGCCTCGTCGGCCCAGTCGTCGAGCGTGTCGCGCAGCAGTCGGGTCACGTGGCCACCTCCAGGTCCTGGGCCAGCTCGGGGGCGATCTCGCGCAGCCGGGCCAGCGACCGGTGCGCGGTGCTCCTGACCGTGCCGACGGAGCAGCCCATCACCTGGGCGACCTCCTGTTCCGGCAGGTCCTCGAAATAACGCAGCACGAGCACCGCGCGCTGGCGGGCGGTGAGCCTGGCCAGCGCGGAGCGCAGCACCAGGCGCAGCTCGCTCTGATGGTGCGGGTCGCGCGCCGCCGTCTCGGGCGGGCTCGCCCGCACCACCTCGCCGCGCCGCGCGCTCGTACGCCACCAGCTGACCTGCTGCCGGTACATGATCTGCCTGACGTACGCCTCCGGCGTCTCCACGCGCCGCCATCTGGTCACCAGCTTGGCCAGCGCGGTCTGCACCAGATCCTCGGCCGCGTGCTGGTCACCACCGGTGAGCAGGAAGCCGAGCCGGATGAGGGCGGGAGATCGGGCGGCGACGAACTCGCGGAAACGCTGCTCGTCCGCGGCGTCCACGGTCACCTCCAAGGGATTGACATCACCCTCTCAGACGCCGCCGGGACCGCCCGCTATGCGTCCACGGCCACAACGGGCTCCGCCGCTTCCGCACGAGCGAGCCGTACCCCACCTGACGGGCGAGCCGCCTCCGCCTTGCGAGCGGCCGCTAGCCGGCGCGGGACAGCAGGTCCT
Organism: Nonomuraea fuscirosea; assembly: GCF_035917475.1. Taxonomy (NCBI): domain Bacteria; kingdom Bacillati; phylum Actinomycetota; class Actinomycetes; order Streptosporangiales; family Streptosporangiaceae; genus Nonomuraea; species Nonomuraea fuscirosea. Next base: position 9,922,006 of record NZ_CP109074.1, read on the forward strand.
CGGCCTGTTCCAGGACCAGGTCCGGGTGCACGTCGCAGACCCAGGAGTCGTCGTGCGGGCAGCGTTCGGCCAGGGGCTGCACGCCGGGGGCGCCGCAGCGGGGGCAGGCCGTGGTCCATGAGATCAGCGGCCGGTGCATCGTCCTGCTGAGCGGGCCCGCGTTGATCAGGTTGCCGCACCAGTAGACGGCGACCGTGGGGATGCCGACGGCCGCGGCCAGATGGCGCGGTCCGGTGTCGTTGGCGATCAGCAGGTCGCACCGTTCGTACAGGGCGGCCAGCGCGCCGATCCCGAGCGTGCCGACGACGGGGATCGCCGGGCGGCGCATCGCGGTGACCACCCCCATCACCAGGTCCTTCTCCTCCGGCGTGCCGGTGACGGCGACGGGACGGCCGAGCGCGTCGGCCACCTCGGCGAAGCGCTCGACCGGCCAGCGCCGCCGTGGGTCCCTGGCGCCCGGGTGCACGGCGACGAGCCCGCGCGGCGGCGAGCCGAGCGCGCGGGCCAGCTCGGCGCGGTCGTCGCGGGTGATCGCCACCCGCGCCTCCAGCTCCCCGCCCACCGCTCCCACCAGCGCGGCGACCTGGAGGAAACGCAGGGTGTCGTGGTGGTAGTCCGTGTACGGCAGCCAGCGGTCCAGGCTCTCCGCCCCCGGCGCCCGCATCCCCGCGGTCACCCGGGCGCCCAGCCGCCGGACGAACGGGTTGGAGAAGCGCCCGCCCCCGTGGATCTGGACCACCAGGTCGTACGCGTGCTCCCGCAGCCGTTCGCACAGGCCGTCCGGTACCGGGTGCCCGCTCTCCAGCGTGGACACGCCGGAGATGGGCGGCAGCGCCACCACGTCGTCCACCGGTCCAGGACGTCCGGTGAGGAAGGCGGCGTGCCACGCGGTGCCCAGCAGCGTCAGCCGCGCGCCGGGATAGGCCCGTTTGAGCGCGTCCAGGGCCGGTATCGCCATGATGTAGTCACCGAGCGCGTTGGCCCGCAGCACCGCCAGCCTCCGCACGTCGCCGACCAGCGCCGCCGGGCGGCCCGGCGTGGTGAGCACTTCGAGCTGCTGCATGACGAGCGGGCTACCCCGGCACTTCGTCCCCATAACTTGAGCAATGTCTGGTTTGAGCAGAGCTCTCCCAGGTACTCGCTCCTCATGGGCACAGACGAGGTCATCGAAGCCGTGGTCGTCGGCGACGTCATGCTCGACTCGTGGCTGCACGGCTCGGCCAAGCGGCTGGCCCAGGAGGCGCCGGTGCCGGTGATGCGCCTGGAGGCGACCGAGGACGCCCCCGGCGGCGCCGCCAACACCGCGGCCAACCTGGTCGCGCTCGGCGCCCGCGTCCGGCTCGTCGGGATCGTCGGCGACGACGCCTGCGGGGCGGAGCTGGAACGGGTGCTGCGCCTGGCCGGCGTCGGGATCGACCTGCTCACCGTGCCGGGACGGCGGACGGCGCACAAGCGGCGGCTGGTCACCAGCGGCCAGCTGACCGCACGCTACGACGAGGAGGACCACGGCGTCCTGCCGGGATGGGCCGAGCGGGAGCTGCTGGCCCGGCTGGCCGGGGCCGTGGCGGGTGCGGACGTGGTCGTGGCCTGCGATTACGGCGGCGGGGTGTTCACGCCCGCCGTGCGCCGGGCGCTGGCGGGCGCGCCGCTGCTCGTGGTGGACGCGCACGCGGTCGCGCCGTGGCGTGAGTGCGCGCCCGCCGCCGTGCTGCCCAACTACGAGGAGGTCGTACGCCTCCTCGGCGGCACGGCCGGGCCGATCGACCGGCTTTCGTACCTGACGGCCCACTCGGAGCGGGTGCTGGAGCTGACCGGTGCCGCGATCGTGGTGACCACGCTGGACGGGGAGGGGACGCTGCTGCACCGGAGCGGCAGCCCGCCGTACCGGACCCACGCCAGGCCCGCGCCCCAGCACATGGCGACCGGCGCGGGCGACACCTACACCGCCGCGTTCGCGCTCTGGCTGGCCGGCGGCGCAGCGCCGGAGGAGGCGGCGGAGGCGGGCCAGGCCGCGGCCGGCGTCGTCGTCCGCCGTCCCGGCACCGCCGTCTGCACCCGGCACGAGCTGCTGCGCGCCCTGCGCCGCCACGAGGGCACGGTGCACCCGGCCGAGCGGCTGGCCCTGCTGCTGGACGAGCACCGGCGCAGGGGCGAGCGGGTGGTGTTCACCAACGGCTGCTTCGACGTGCTGCACCGGGGCCACGTGACGTACCTGGAGCAGGCGGGCCGGCTCGGCGACGTGCTGGTGGTGGCGGTCAACAGCGACGCCAGCGTGACCCGGCTGAAGGGGCCCGGCCGCCCGGTGAACCCGTGCGAGGACCGGATGTCCGTGCTGGCCGCCCTGTACGACGTCGACTACGTGACCGAGTTCGACGAGGACACCCCGGAACGGCTGCTGCGGATGATCCGGCCCGAGCTGTACGTCAAAGGTGGCGACTACACCGTCGAGATGCTCGCGGAAGCGCCGCTGGTCCGCTCGCTGGGCGGCGAGGTGCACGTGCTCGGCCACCTGCCCGACCGCTCGACCACCGCCATCATCGGCCGCATGCGCTCACTGCCCTGACCATCCGTGCCCGCCATGACCGTCACGCCCGCCCGCTTCCACGGAACGCCCGCGTTCCCTGCCAGAAAGAGACCGATCATGACCCAGACCCTGAACGCCCGTCCCGAGCTGCACGAGCACGTGATGCTGGAGCACCGGCGGCGGCCGATCACCCGCTCGGCCGCGCGTGGCGCGATCGCGGCCATGGCCATGTCGGGCCTGCGGCGGCTCACCGGCTCGCTGGGCATGTTGCCGGCCACGCCGCCGGAGTCGGTGATCGAACGGACCGCGCCCACGGCCTTCCACCGCGTGCCCGTACGGCTGCGCCCGGCGGCGGTCGAGCTCGTGCACTGGGCCTACGGGGCGGTGGGCGGGGCCGCCTTCGGCCTCCTGCCCCGGGGGCTGCGCCGCCGGCCGTGGGCGGGCCCGGTGTACGGCGTGCTGGCCTGGACCGCGTTCGAGGCGGGCCTCGCCCCGGCGCTCGGCCTGCACCGGGGGCACGGCGGTGCGGCCAGGCTGGCGCTGCTGGCCGACCACGTCCTGTACGGCGTCGTGGTGGCCGCCTCCCCCTGGCCCCACGAGGACCGCTGACCGATCATGCGGACCCCGGACCAGGGCACTGGCTCCGCGAATACCGCTGACGGGTTACGTCAGCAGTGCGGCGGTGAGCCATGGGCGCAGGACCGGCAGCACGTTCGCCGCCTGCATGGCGCTCATGTGGTCGAGCCCGTCGAGCACCACGACCTCCCAGCCGAGCGCTTCCAGCTCCGCCCGGTGCCGCTTGAGCGGCCCGGCGAGGTCGACGACCACGCCGCCCCACCGCTCCTCGTAGGTGATCGCGTCGTCGGAGCCGGCGAAGCACAGCCGGGGGCAGGAGAGCCGGACCGCCGTGTCGTCGAAGCCGCGCAGCGCCTCGTACAGCGTGACGAACTGCCTGCTCTGCTCCACGGTCGTGCTGACCTCGACCGACGACCAGTCGAAGGCGTCGTCGGAGCTCTTCTCCTGCGGGGCCGGCGCGGGCGTGGGCGAGACGGCCTGCTCGTACGCCGCCATGGTGACCTTCAGCATCTCGGCGTACGGCCCGGCGTACGGCGGATATCCGCCCATCGCCAGCGCGGAGAGCCGGTCGGTCCTGATCGCGAGCTGCAGCCCGCTGAGCGCGAGCCACGAGTAGCCGTAGTACGCGAACCGCTCGGCCTGGACGGCGTCGGCCACGGCGAGCAGGTCGGCGACCACGTTGCCTGGGGTGAGCGTGTCCGGCTTGGGCGCGCTCAGGACGTGCCCGGTGTAGTCGAAGGCGACGACCTGGAAGACGTCGCTGAGCCCGTCGATCAGGGAGCGGCCGAGCGCCGGGTCGGTGCCCCATTTGCGCATCTCGTCGGCCTGCTCGCCTTCCACAGGCTGTGGATCGACCGGCAGCAGCAGGGTCGGCCCCGAGCCGTTCACCTCCGCCTCGATCATGCTGCCGTCGTGCATCGTGACCTGAACCATGAGCCCGCCCCTAACTCGATACGCCGTAAAGGATTATGCGGACGACAATAGCTTATGCCGTAAAGAGTCTCAACGGATTGGGGATGGGCACCCAGCGCATGGCCCCTCCGTCGGCGTCCAGCCAGCGCAGCAGCAGGTTGGCCTTGGCCGGGATGTGCGTGGCCGCCAGCAGGTCACGCAGCTCGGCCGGATCCCCGTAGTCCTTCGCGGCGGCGGCGAACACCGCCCTGGCCCGCGCCCACAGCTCGCCGCGCAGCGGCGGATGGCGTTCGGCGACGGCGCCGGCGATCTCGCAGAGGTTGTTGGTCAGCAGGCAGTACACCAGCCGTTCCCACGCCCGTCCCGCGCCCAGCACGGGCGCGCTGAGCCGCGGATACCGCTCGGCCACCAGCTTGACGCCCTCGGCGTCGCGGAACAGGACCTGCGCGGGCAGGCCCAGCTCGTCCACCGCGACCAGCACGTTCTGCAGATGGGACTCCAGGACCAGGCCATGACGCAGGTACGCGTGCAGCACCGGCGGCACCACGTGCTCCAGGTAGCGTTCCCACCAGACGAAGGCCGCGTCCTCGTCCAGCGCGTCGAGCGGGTTGCCGGGGAAGCCCTCGCTGACGCCCGCCGCGAGCAGCGCGGTCAGGCCGGGGCGCAGGTGCCCGCCCAGCCCGTCGCGGACGACCACGGCCAGCGCCTCACCGCCGTCCCCGCCCAGCCGCGCGCTGCGCCAGCCGCGGTCGCGCAGCACGGCGGGGCGCGGGAGGTGGCCGGGCAGGTCGTCGAAGACCTCGTCCAGCACGGCCGTCACGAGCGTGAGCCGGCGCAGGTCGTGCAGCCAGAGGCGGCGCACGTCGTTGGTGATCCGCACGTCCAGGCTGAACTTGCAGAACAGGTCGGGCTCCGGCAGGTACACCGTGCGGATCGACGCGGTCGCCACCGCCGTCGCCCCGGTGAACCCGAGCTGCCGCAACCGCCCCCCGCGCAGGCCGCCTACCAGGTCGCCGGGCCGGTCGCCGGGCGGGTGGCCGGGCCGATCACCGGGCCGGCCGTCAGGCGAGGCGCCAGGCGGGCCGCCGAGCAGGGTGATCTGCCACGGGTGGGCGGGGAGCAGGGCGAGGCCGTCGCCGGCCGAATCGCCGAGCAGGTCGAGGGCGCCGGCGTCGCCCTCCTCGACCAGGTCCTCGACCGGCACCCCGAGCAGCGGCAGCGCGAAGCTCGCGCCCACCTCCGGCGCGTACGGCAGCCACGACTCCGGACTCCCGCCACCCCTGGCCTTGGGCGCGGGATGGTAGCGGTGACCGGCCACCAGGGCCTGCTCCGAGCGCAGATAGAGGTCGGCGGGCGGCACGGCGGCCCGCCTGGCCAGCAGCAGCGCGGCCGTCACGTCGCGACTGTGCAGGATCTCGGCGAGCAGTTCCTCGTTGCGGGCCCCGGTGCCCGCCCGCAGCTCGGCGGCCGTCAGCGCGACCAGTTCCGGCAGCTCCATCGGGCACCAGCCGTCCGGGGTGCGCAGGGAGGGAGCGGCGGGATACCGGTCGCCGCCGACGCGCAGCACGTGGCCGGTCGCGGGCAGGACGTACGCGCCGGGCCGGCCAGGGTGCTCGCCTGCGCCGTCCCGCCGCCGGCTCGCCGGGTCGGGCCGGGCGACTTCCCGGATCAGGCAGTTGAGCAGCGCCGTCACCGCGAGCGCCGAGGCCCGGGTCGCTGCCTCCCGCTCCGGCTCAGGGGACGGAAGGAGACCGTCGGTGGATGCCATGGCGACCGTACTCCTACCCTTTGCCTCCTCCGTGCCCACAGGGTAGCTACCAGGCAGATTCATGGGATAGATGGGATATATGAGCCTTTTGGCGGCGGAGTTCGCGGCGCAGCTCGACCTCGTACGTCCCGACCTGTCCGCCGCGTACGCCGAGGCGCTCCCCGGCGCGCGCGCCGCCGTCCTGGGCCGGCTGTGGCGGGGGCTGCTGTACGAGCCGCTTCCCGGTCTGACCGCCCACGGGCCGGCTCTCGTGCTGCTGGCCGACGGGCGCCGGCTCACGGGGCGGGAGCGCCGGCCGTACGACGTCGGGGGCGAGCTGGTGCTGCACCTGGACGGCGAGCCGCACACGCATCCCGCTACCTTGCTGGCCGCCCTCGGCCTGCCCGGCGCCGGCCGGTTGATCGCCGACCTGGACAACAGCGTCGCCTCGCTGGCCCTGTCGCGGGCCGGCGCCCCTCCGCACAGCGCCAAGGGGCTGGAGGAGCACGAGCAGAGCGTGGTGGACGGCCATCCCTACCACCCGGGCTGCCGCAACCGGCCGGGCGTGTCGGTGGCCGAGCAACTGGCGTACATGCCCGAGCACCGGCCCACGGTGCTGCTCGACCTGCTGGCGCTGCCCGCCGCCCGCTGCCTCGTCTCGGGCCCGTGGCCGTCCGCCCTCATGGACGGCGACCGGCTGCTGCTGCCCGTGCATCCGTGGCAGACCCGGCACGTCCTGCCCGGTCTGGGCCTGCGCCCGTACGCGACGGGGGCCATCCCGGCGCGCCCGCTCATGTCCGTACGCACCCTCGTCCCCCTCGACGGCGGCCCGCATCTGAAGACGGCGTTCAGCACCCGCATGACCTCGGACGTCAGGGACATCTCCCCCGGCTCCGTACGTGACTGCGTGCCCCTGTCCGACCTGCTCACCCGCCTGTCCGCGCGCTGCGGCGGCACGCTCAGCATCGCCCGCTACCTGACCGGCGCGGCCGGCCCGCACGACGCGGGCGGACCGGCCGACACGCACAGCGCCGACCTGTCGGTGATGTTGCGTGAGCCCGTGACCGCCCAGGGCACGGTGCTGCCGGTGGCCGCGCTCACCCGGAGCATGGTCGGCGATCCCGCCGCCTGGCTGGACGCGTTCGCCCGCCTGGCCGTGACGGACGCGTTCGGCCTGCTCGCGCTCGGCGTGGCGCTGGAGGCGCACGGCCAGAACCTGCTGGTCGCGCTCGACGGCGACGGGCAGCCGTACCGGCTGATCTACCGCGACCTGGCCGACGTCAGGATCAGCCCCGCCAGGCTGGCCCGCAACGGCGTCGAGCCGCCGCCGGTGAGCGCCAGGCTGCTCAGCGACGACCCCGCGGTCCTGCACGCCAAGCTGCTCGGCTCGCTGGTCGGGACGACGTTCGGCAGCCTCGTCGCCCTGTTCGGCCAGGGTGATCGCACCCTGGAGGACCGGCTCTGGCGCGTGCTGGCCGCCGCCGCGCGTGCGGCCTCGGACCGGCTGCCCGGCACCCGCGACGTACGCGCCGACCGCGCCGCCCTGTTCGGCGAACGGATCGCGGCCAAGGCCCACCTGGCCGCCGGACTGGAGCACGCCCCGCCCGGCGGCAGCTGGACGACCCTGCCCAACCCCCTGACCGCGCACAACGCGTAAGCGCCTGGCTCTTTCCCGTGTCCGGGAGGACAATGGCGGCCGGGCCGGTGAGTCGCGCGGGCGTCCATCGCGCGGATGGCCGGAGGGAGGAACGCGATGATGCAGCTCTCGGTACGGCTCGTCCCGATCGATGACGCCACCCTGGTGATCGCCCTGACGGGAGAGCTGGACACGACGACGAGGCCGGTGCTGGCCGCGTTCCTCGACCCGCTGCCCAGGTCCCCCGTCATGCACGTGCTCGTGGCCGCGGGAGACCTCTGGTTCTGCGACCTCAACGGCCTCGAACAACTGGCGGCCACCCACGACGCGCTGCTGGCCAAGGGCGGCCACCTCGCCGTGGCGGAGCCCAGGCCGCCGCTGCGCCGCCTCATCTCGCTGATGAGCGAGCAGGACCAGACGTTCTTCCCCGTCTTCGCCAGCATGACGGAGGCGCTCGCGTCCGCCGGGGTGGCGGAATACCGGACGGAGGCCCCTCCCGGCGGCGCGTACCGCCACCTCCCTTACCTGCGTCCTCTGCCGCGCCTCCAGTCCGGCGCCCGCCGCCTCAGGACGCGGCGCGAGCCGTCGCTCGCCTTCCAGGCCGGTGGAGCGACGACACGCGAGGCGCCGGCCGCGAGCCCGGTGGCTCCGGTCCCGTCCGGCGGTTCGCTGGCGCCGCTGGTCGAGCGCTCGCGCATGCTGCGCCGGCAGGCGTTCGACCAGAAGCAGACGCTGGCCAGGCGGCGCGCGACCGCGGTCGAGGCCCGCTCGCTGCTGCACACCACCCTGGAGCGGTGCGACGACAACCTGGCGGCCATACGGAGCAACCTCGTCCAGGCCCGCGCGGTGGTGAGCCTCGGTCATCTGAGAGTCGGCTCGCTCAAGCTCCCCACGTCGTTCCGACTGAACGGAGGATGAGGCTCTCACCAGGCTGAGCGCACCGGATCGGCGTAGGCTTCGCTCGTGACGACAGAGGAAGAGCGGAGGTTCGACGAGCTCCTCCTTCTTCTCAGGGAGACTCGCGGCTTCGACTTCTCGGGCTACAAGCGCTCCACCTTGATCCGGCGCGTCGCTCGCCGGCTCGAAGCGCTGGGTCTGCGTGACTACGACGCGTACCGCGATCTGCTGGAACTCGAACCGGGCGAGTTCACCAAGCTCTTCGACAGCCTGCTGATCAACGTCACCGGCTTCTTCAGGGACGCGACCGCCTGGCAGCGGCTGCGTGAGCTGGTCGTCCCGGCGCTGCTGGACCTGGAGCCGGCCGGCCGGCCCATCCGGGTGTGGAGCGCCGGCTGCGCGAGCGGCGAGGAGGCGTACACGCTGGCCATGATCCTGGCGGAGGAGCTCGGCGCGGACGAGTTCCGCCGGCGGGTCAAGATCTACGGCACGGACCTCGACGAGCAGGCCGTGCACGCGGCCAGGGCCGGCGTCTACACCGGCCGGACGCTCGCCGACGTGCCTGCGGACCTGCGGGAGCGCTACTTCGAGCCGATGGACGGCGGCTTCGCCTTCCGGCACGACCTGCGCGGCCGGCTCGTCTTCGGCCGCAACGACCTCACCCGCGACGCCCCCATCTCCCGCGTCGACCTGCTCGTGTCCCGCAACACGCTGATGTACTTCAACACGCGGACGCAGCTCGACGTCGTCAGCCGCTTCCACTTCGCCCTGTCCGACCCAGGCTTCCTCTTCCTCGGCAAGGCCGAGACGCTGGTCGGCCAGAGCCACGCGTTCGAGCCGGTGGACCTCGGCCTGCGGCTGTTCAGGAAGCGCGGCCCCGTTACCAGCAGCACCACCGACCGGGGTTCCCGGCCGCCCGCGCTCACGGCCGTGGCGCTCGACTGCGGCCCCGTCGCCCAGATCGTCGTGGACGTCCTGGGCAACCTGGCGCTGGCCAACTCCAGGGCCGCGGCCCTGTTCGGGCTCGGCCCGCGTGACGTCGGCCGTCCCTTCCAGGATCTCGAGGTCTCCTACTGGCCCGTCGAGCTGCAGTCCGTCATCGAGCAGGCGTGCGAGGGACGGAGTCCGGTGGAGTTGCGGGAGGTGAACTGGTACGGCGCCGGCACCCCCGCTCCCGAGGTGTTCGACGTCTCCGTCGTCCCGCTGCTGGTCTCCGGCGATCTGGCCGGGGTGAGCATCCACTTCTACGACGTCACCCGCTACCGCCGGCTCAGGGACGAGCTGAAGCAGGCCAACCGCCGGCTCGAACAGGCCTACACGGAGCTGCGCTCGCTCAACGAGGCGCTGGAGGCGACCAACGAAGAGCTCCAGGCCACCAACGAGGAGCTGGAGACGACCAACGGGGAACTCCAGGCCACCAACGAGGAACTGGAGACGATGAACGAGGAGCTGCAGTCCACCAACGACGAGCTGCGGCACCTCAACGACGTCCTGACGACCCGCACGATCGAGCTGGACGAGGTCAACCGGTTCGTCTCCTCGGTGGTACGCAGCCTCGGCGACGCGGTGGTGGTCCTGGACGAGCAGTTGCACGTGGTCGTCTGGGGCCCGGGGGCCGAGGCGCTGTGGGGCGTACGCGCCGAAGAGGCGGCCGGTCTGCCGCTCGCCGAGCTCGACGTCGGCCTGCCCCTCGACGTGCTCTGCCCCCGGCTGCGCGCCGCCCTGGCCGACCGGTCCCGGCCGCCGGAACAGGGCGAGGGCCTGCTGCTCGACGCGGTCAACCGGCGCGGGCGTCCGACACGGCTCGACGTACGCCTGTCACACCTGCGCACGGAGGACGACGCCGTACACGGCCTGATCATGGTGATGAAGGAACTCCGCCCTCAGCAGCCCTGACCGCTGCCATCTCGGCAACGGGGATCCGGCGGAAGGCGATGCTCTCGTACGGGCCGAAGTTCCCGGTCTCGAACAGCAGCCCGACCGTGTCGCCGTCCACCCGGACCAGGTCGGAGTAGGCGGCGGGCAGCCCCGACACCGTGTGCGCCACCCGCCAGGTGCGGCCGTGGTCGTCGCTGGCGCGCACCGTCATCAAAGCCCGCGCGTCGGGAGCCGCCGGTCCCGAGAACAGCAGCGTCTCCGGCCCGTCGCACCACAGCACGCTGCCCTCCACCACCGGCCCGGTCAGGTCGGCCTGCGGGCGGAAGGGCAGCTCCAGCGTCTGGCCGCCGTCGGCCGAGTAGGCGTCGGCCCTGGTGCCGGGGGCGGTGGAGTCGGTGCGGGTGTTGAGGTAGAGGCGTCCGCCGGGCAACTCGGCGGCGGTGGTCTCGTTGACGTTGACGTACCCGTCGGGGTTGTCGTCGACGTAGCCGATCCGCCAGGTCGTGCCACCGTCGTCGCTCAGCAGCGCGTGGCCGCCGTCGTACCTGCCCTCGGTCCCGTCGTCCTCGCCCGCGGGCGGCAGCGAGTGGTTCGCGGGGACCACCAGGCGGCCGGCGTGCGGGCCGTGGCGCAGCACGAGCGCGTGTCCGGGAGTGGTCGCATACCAGCGCCAGCCGGGCCGCTTCACCTCGCCGGTGATCTCGCGCGACGCCGACCAGGTGACGCCGTCGTCCGCGCTGACCTGGACGAACACCCGCCGCCCCGCGTCCGCCGCCACCTGGCCGCGCCTGATCTTCTCCTCGGTCGCCGTCGGGCCCTGCCGCACGTGCACCAGCACGATCCGCCCGTCGCCGAGCACCGCCGGCGCGGGGTTGCCCGCCGTGCCCCGGCTCGGCTCGGTGGCCACGACCTGCAACGTGCCCCACGTGCGCCCGCCGTCCTCCGACCGTTTGAGCACGAGGTCGATGTGGCCGGAGTCGGACGCCGAGCCGCGCCGCCCCTCCGCGAACGCCAGGACCGTCCCCGCCCCCGTGACCACGGCCGCCGGGATCCGGTACGTGTGATAGCCGTCCGTCGCCTGCCGGTACGGCACCGAGGTCGGGTAGCGATCAGCCATGCGGGCACGCTAGGGCTTCCGGGTGAACGGACTCCGACGGGAGTCGTACGCGCGGGCGAAAGCCCCGGACGGCGACACTGAGGCCGGCACCACGGTAGTAGCGCCTCGGCGTGAAACGATGCGAGAAGAGGACGAATACCGTGCCTGGGGAGGCAGCAGTGGCTGACGAGTTCGACGTCATCGTGATCGGCGCAGGTCCGGCCGGCGAGAACGTGGTCGACCGGGCCGTGCGCGGCGGCCTGACGGCGGCCATCGTCGAGGAGCGGCTGGCCGGCGGCGAGTGCGCCTACTGGGCCTGCGTGCCGAGCAAGGCGCTGCTGCGGCCGGTCGACCTGGCCGGCGAGGTGAGCAGGGTGCCAGGGCTCTCCCTGGGGCCGATCGACGTGCCCGCGGTGCTGGCCAGGCGCGACGAGACCGTGTCGAACTTCGACGACAGCGGCCAGGTGCGCTGGATCGAGAGCGTCCCGGCCGAGTTCTTCCGCGGCAGGGGCCGCATCGACGGGCCCAGGCGTGTCCGCGTCACCGCGGAGGACGGCGGCGAGCGGGTGATCACCGCCCGCCAGGCCGTCGTCCTGGCCACCGGCAGCGTCCCCGCGATCCCGCGTACGCCCGGTCTGGCCGAGGCGCGGCCGTGGACCAGCCACGAGGTGACCGCGGCCACGTCGATCCCCGAGCGCCTGGTCGTGATCGGCGGCGGCGTGGTGGCCTGTGAGATGGCGCAGGCCATGCACGGGCTGGGCGCACGCTCGACGACCGTGCTCGTCCGGGGCGACCGCCTGCTCAGCCGGATGGAGCCGTTCGCGGGAGAGCTGCTCGCCGAGTCGTTCGCCGACGCCGGGATCGAGCTGCGCACGCACACCGACGCCGTCCGCGTCGAACGCCCCGAGCCGGGCGGGAAGGTGACCGTGCACCTGCCGGAGGGCCCGCCGCTGGAGGCGGACGAGCTGCTGGTGGCCACCGGCCGCCGGCCCGCGACCGGCGACCTGGGGCTCAGCACGGTGGGCCTGGCCGACGGCACGATCGTCGAGGTCGACGACAGCATGCGGGCCACCGGGGTCGCCGACGGCTGGCTGTACGCCGTGGGCGACCTCAACGGGCGCGCGCTCCTCACCCACATGGGCAAGTACCAGGCCAGGATCTGCGGCGACGTGATCGCCGCGCGGGCGCGCGGCGACGAACTGCCCGCGATGCGCGACCTCGTCGGCGGCGCCCGCTCACCGCAGGTCGTCTTCACCGACCCGCAGGTCTGCGCGGTCGGCCTCACCGAGGAGGCGGCCCGCGCGGCGGGCATCAGGGTCCGCACGGTCGAGTACGACCTGGGCTCGGTCACCGGGGCCTATCTGATGGGCGACGGCTATCGCGGCAAGGCCAAGGCCGTGGTGGACGAGGACAGGAGAATCCTGGTCGGGGTCACGTTCGTCGGACCCGCGACGGCCGACCTGCTCCACTCCGCCACGATCGCGGTGACCGCCGAGGTGCCGCTCGACCTGCTCTGGCACGCGGTCCCGACCTTCCCGACGGTGAGCGAGATCTGGCTGCGGCTCCTGGAGGCCTACGGCCTGTAGGACGACGACGACGCGGCGTGGCGGCGGTACTGCGGCCTTGTGAAGGTGCTGCGGCGGCGCGTCATGGGCTGACCTCCGACTGGAGCATCAGCTCCGCCACCGTCTCCTCGACGCTGCCGCGCAGCTCCACCCGCGACAGCAGGTCCGTCAGCCGCAGCACGGACAGCAGGTGGTCCGAGGGCCGTACCAGGATGATCCGGCCCTCGCTCTGCTCCTCCATCCGCTGCATCGCCATGGCGAGCACGCCGATGACCGAGGAGTCGAAGAAGTCGAGGTCGGCCAGGTCGAACACGAGGACGGGGCCCACCGACCAGTTCCACACCTGGTTGATGCGGTCGCTGAACCGCTCCCGGCCGGCGTGGTCGAGGACGCCGCCGGCGCGCAGGACCGTGCAATGGAGGTGCCTTGTCGTCTCGATCCGCAAACCGCCATCGCCCACAACAACACACTGCCCGCTGAGCGGTGATAACACGGGGTATTTGCCATTTTTCCCGGCTAGTTACGTCATCCCGTCGTCTCGCTCGCCGAGCGGACCGTCGGCCAGCTTCCAGCCCGGCCGCCTCCAGCCGGTCGAGCCGGTTGGTCATCCCGGCCATGGCTCCGCATCCTATTTCGAGGCGGACCCCCGCGCCTTTACCGGTGCTCGGTGCCCGATTCCAGGGTCGGGATGGCGTCCGGGCACGGGCCGAGGATCACCAGCAGGGGCGAGGTCGCCGGGCCGGACAGCTCCAGCTCCGTGATGTTCCCCCGGACCCGTTGCGCGGGCTCCCCCAGGTCGCCGTCCCGCACGCTGATCACCCGCTCGACGGACGGGGCCGCCGACTGCAGCAGCCGCCTGGTGGTGTGGCGCAGCCAGCGCAGCTCGCTGTTGACCCGGCGCCACGTGGCCGGGATCATGCTCACCGCCTCGGCCTTGGTGCCGAGCCGCAGCGTGATGCGCCCGCTCGACCCGAACCGGTCCTTGAGCACGGGGTTGACCACGAACATGCCGGAGCGCAGCACACGTGCCCCCTGCCGGTTGGCGTTGGCCAGCCCGCCCGCGCTGATCAGCGAGTACAGCTCGCAGCGGGCCCCGTCGAGCGTGTCGGGGTCGTAGTCCACCACGGGCGGCTCCTCGAACACGACCTTGTCCAGCCGCACCCCGGCCACCCCGTCCTCGGCGACGCGGCCGGCCACGGCCGTGCGCACCTCGTCGCGGACGCCGTCGCCCTCGGTGATGTCCAGCGCCTCGACGCAGATCAACCCGTCGTCGGGGATCTCGTCGGGCGACAGATCGAAGGCCACCCTGGCGTGCGCCTTCCGGCCACGCAGCAGCACGCACTGGCGCAGCCGCCCCTGGGAGAGCACCTGGATGAGGCGGGGCCGCGGGCTCATCTCCGTACGGCCCTCGTGCCAGCCGCTCACCGACCGCTCGTCCGTGGACAGCGACACCTGCACCCGCAGCGCCCGTCCCTGGGCGGAGACCTTGAAGCCGGCCAGCCCGGACGTCTCGAACCGGCCCAGGATCTGGCTGCCACGCCGCAGCCGGTCGGTCACCTGCAGCGCCGACAGCCGGCCGCTGGACAGGTGGACGGGCGGGATGGCGGGAAGGACGACCTGGTCGAGGTCGGTGGCGGGTCCTGAGCTGGTCATCGGATGCTCCTCGAGGGGACGCGGGTGGCGGTCGTCGAAGGGATGAGTGCGGCGGCGGTCGCGGCCGGGTCGTGGAAGTCGAATCGGGTGAGTACGGGATCGCGCCATCGCCACATGCGGCCGACCGCGCTGTAGAGGGCGTCGCCGTCCCGCTCCGCGTGCCGCAGGTTGACCGTCATGGCTCTGGCGTAGTCGGCACCGTGCTCCCAGTGCGGCAGGAGCTGGCTCGGCACGTCGGCGCCGCAGCGGCGCAACCAGAGCCACAGCCGGGCCCGCTCGCGCTGCTCGGGCCCGAGGAAGCCGGCGCCCTTGGCGCTCCTGGCGATGGCCTCGGCCAGCAGCAGGCGGTGCTCGGACGGCGAGCGCGCCACGTGCGTGGCCCCGCAGGCGCCGCCCTCGGACCAGCCGGCCTGGATGACGGGGATCCCGAACGCCGGCAGGTCGCTGTCGCCGAACGCGACGCCCACGTCCGTCGTGCTCCACAGCAGGTTGGCCGACATCGTCCCGCGCACGTGCCTGATCCGGGGCGTGCTCCCGAGCTCACGCCAGGGGCCGTTGCGGCAGCCGGTCCCTGAGGCGTCATCGGCGGGCGCGTCGAGGAAGAGCCAGTTCGCGCTCTGGTCGGACGCGGCGAACTCCGTCGTCGCCGCGAACAGCTCCGCATCCCTGCCCGGCTCGTGGCCGAAGACCGCGACGGTGGGCCGGTCGGCGTCGATGCCCAGGCGGGAGCAGGCGTAGTGACGCAGCTGGCGGCGTTCGGTCTCCGTACGGACCTGGTAGGCGTGTCCCGCCCGCCGGGCCACCCGCTCGGCGCCGGGCCTGATCACCTCCCTGTGCGGCCAGACGTGCCGCTCGAAGAAGGCGCCGACCCTGGCGGGCAGCTCGTCCTGGATCGTGCACGTCCCCTGGTCGGGGAAGAGCGCGTACGCCCGCAGCGTCCCGGTGCCGTGGACGTGGACGACCGGCACCTCCCTGGGCACGGCGCGCTCGGCCCGGCTGGTGACCAGCGCGCGGGGCGGCACGTCCGGCCGCCCGCCCACGGTGCCGCCGAACGCCTCGGCCAGCCGCGTCCACCCGGGATCCGTCAGCACGACCAGCCGCGCGGACAGCAGCCCGCAGATCGCCTTGGCCACCAGCAGCGTGCGCACCACGACCCGCAGGTCCTCGTCGTACGCCTCCGCGACGACGCACCCGTCGTCACCGGCGCTGTCCGCCCACCAGATCCTGGCGGCGGCGAGCAGCCGATCGACGTGCTCACGGTCCCCGACGCGACGCATACAGCCCCCTCCACCAAGGCCCGGGAAGAAATGCCCTGCCAGACGTTGCCAGACCGGCCCGCGACGACCCGGCGGACAACACGCTTCTTTGCCTTGGCCTGGTGGAAACTCGGCCGCCACAGAAGACGGCGCGGAAGAAGGCGGCGGAGAGGGCGGCCGCTACGGGCTCACGTCACACGCGGCACAGCAGTCCCGCACGTCCCGACCAGGTCGAACGCCACACTGCCTACGAATCCGGAGAAAACCCCGCCCAGCAGCAACATTTCCGGGTCAACGAGCGTCCAACTTTTTACCCGGAGCACGTCATGCCCGGGTTTAGGATGCACCCAAATGCCACGAGGGGGAGGGTATACCGTCATGGGTTCCCGTTTGTCGAGTGTCGCGCGCCTGACGGCGGCCGCGGCGGCGGCCGGCGTGGTGGCCGCCGCCATCGCGCTGCCCGCGGTCGGGGGTACCGGGGCGATCTTCGTCTCGGCGTCGGAGGACCTCGGCATCAAACCCGAGGAGCTCAAGGAGCCCCCGCTGGCCGAACGGACGACGCTGCTCGACGCCAAGGGCAACGAGATCGCCTACTTCTGGGAGGAGTACCGCGAGAGCGTCACGCTCGACCAGGTGGCCGACATCATGAAGACGGCCATCATCTCCATCGAGGACTTCCGCTTCTACGAGCACGGCGCGATCGACATCGAGGGCACGATCCGGGCCCTGGCCAAGAACGCCACCTCGGGCGGCATCGCGCAGGGCGGCTCCTCGATCACCCAGCAGTACGTCAAGCAGGTGCTGCTCAACTCCGCCGCGAGCGACGAGGCGAAGGCCGCGGCCCTGGAGGCCAGCTACGCGCGCAAGCTCAAGGAGCTGCGGTACGCGATGGCGGTCGAGGAGAAGTACAGCAAGGACCAGATCCTGGAGAAGTACCTCAACATCGCCTACTTCGGCGCGGGCGCCAACGGCGTGGAGGCCGCGGCCAAGCGCTTCTTCGGGGTGAGCGCGTCGGACCTGACGCTGGCCCAGGCGGCGACGCTGGCCGGAGCGGTGCAGGACCCCAACGCGACCGACCCCAACATCGGCAGGGCCCAGCAGAAGCGGCTGCTCTCGCGGCGCAACGTGGTGCTCGACCGGATGGCCGAGCTGAAGAAGATCACGCCGGAGGAGGCCGCCGCGGCCAAGGCCCAGAAGCTCGGCTTCAAGAACACCCCGATCCCGGGCGGATGCGGTGAGAGCAAATATCCGTACTTCTGTATGTACGTCCGCAACGAGGTGCTCAGCAACCCGGCCTTTGGCAAGAAGGCCAAGACCAGGAGCGCGTTCCTCAACCGGGGCGGCCTGACCATCCAGACCACGCTCGACCCGAAGATGCAGCGGGCCGCCGAGCGGGCCATCAGGAAGCACGTGTTCGCCTCGGACGACCCGGTCGCCTCCGAGGCCCTGGTCCAGCCCGGCACCGGCGCGATCAAGGCGATGGCCGCCAGCCGCAAGTACGGCAACAACAAGCGCAAGAAGGAGATGTCGTACAACGTCGTGGCCGACGCCGTGCACGGTGGCGGCACCGGGTTCCAGGCGGGCTCGACGTTCAAGACGTTCACCCTGGTCACCGCGCTGAAGAAGGGCATGAAGCTCAACCAGGGGTTCTCCGTCGGCGGCGGCTACCGGTCCCCGTACTACTCCTCGTTCAAGAACTGCAAGGGCGAGAACATCGGCGACCCCTCGCACACCGTCACCAACGACGAGGGCGGCGGCGGCTTCATGACGCTGCAGACCGGCACCTGGAAGTCGGTGAACACCTTCTTCGTGCAGCTGGAGCAGAAGGTGGGCCTGTGCGACACCATCAAGACGGCCAAGGACCTGGGCATCAAGCGCTCCGACGGCCTGCCGCTGACCGAGTACGAGACGTTCACGCTCGGCACGAACGAGATGGACCCGGTGACCGTCGCCAACGCCTACGCCACCCTCGGCGCGCGCGGCAAGCGCTGCACGCCCATGGTGATCACCAAGATCACCGACCGTGACGGCAAGGTGAAGAACTACAAGCCCGACTGTGAGCAGAAGCTCGACCCCGAGGTCGCGGACGCCGCGGCGAGCATCCTGTCCGGCGTGTTCACCAAGGGCACGATGAGCGGCGTCGGCGGCATCGGCCGTCCGGCGGCCGGCAAGACGGGCACCACGGACAACCAGGCCAGTGCCTGGTTCGCCGGCTTCACCCCGGACCTGGCGGGCGCGGTCAGCATCGGCGACCCGCGCGGCGCCCAGAACCACAAGCTCAACGGCGTCACCATCGGCGGCCGCTACTACGCCAACGTCTTCGGCGCCTCGATCCCCGGGCCGATCTGGAAGGACACCATGCTGACCGCCCTCAAGGGCACGCCGGCCACCGCCTTCACCCCGGTCAACAGCGAGCGGTTCGGCGGCTGCGGCTCGGGCTGCGCGCCGCGGCGCGAGACGCCCGACGAGGACAGCGACGACGTCACCGGCGGCGACGAGGACTACACGGGAGTGGACACGGGCCTGGGCGAGGAGTAAGCGAGACGGTTTCCGAAGTGCCGGATGGGACAAACGGGCATTTATCAGAATGTCCTGCGCCCCATCCGGCACAGAAACCTCTGACGGTTACCAGCGCCCCGAGCTGAGCAGATTCGGAGTGCGTCCGTACAACGGGACGCACTCCTTGCAAAGGCCCTATTAACAACGGCGAAACATTGGTAACGTGGGAGCGCTCCCAGGATCTTTCCGCGAGGTGCTCCATGACCGAGCAGCCCACACTGGCACAGGTGGCGGCCGCTGCCGGGGTTTCCCCCGCGACCGCATCTCGAGTCCTCACGGGCTCGGTGCGGGTCAGTACCTCGACCCGCCGCCAAGTCTACGACGCCGTGTCCCGCATGGGATACGTCAGGCAACGCGCACCCCGGGGAACGGCCGCCAAGACCATGGCCGACGGCGTCACGGCGGTGATCTGTGACCATCTCCCCCGGCTCTTCTCCGAGCCCTACTACGCCAGGCTCCTGTCCGCCGCCGGCGCGGTGATCGCCGAACACGGCACCCACCTCATGGTGACCACCATCTCCCCCACCTCCTCCACGCTGCCCGCCCTCTCGGGCGCGGTGCTCATCGTGGGCGCCAGGGAACGCCATCCCCTGGCGATCAAACTGTCCACCTCGGGCGTCCCGGTGCGCAACATCGGCCGGCCGCCCCACGACCTCAAGCTCCCGTACGCCGACGTCGACAACCTCGACGGTGGCCGTCAGGCGGCCGAGCACTTCCTGCTGTCCGGCCGCAGAAACGTGGCGGCCATCGGCGGGCCGCCGTCCTTACCCGGCGCCCGAGACCGGCTGGAGGGCCTCGTCCGCACCCTTCAGGCCGCAGGCGCACCCGACGTCCCCGTCGCGTACGGCGACTTCACCGCGGCCTCAGGCACCCACGCCATGCAGTGGCTGTTACGCCACGCCCCAGGTCTGGACGCCGTGTTCGTGGCCTCCGACCTGATGGCGGCCGGCGCCATCCAGGCCCTGCGCAGGGCGGGCCGCAAGGTGCCGACCGACGTCGCGGTGATCGGATTCGACGACGCCCCCGTCGCCAGGCACACCGTGCCCGCCCTGACCACCGTCCGCCAGCCCGTCGAGGAGCTCGCCACCGTCGCCACCCGGCTCCTCCTGACGGGGGCCGCGGGCATCGACCCCGTCCTCCCCACGGAACTGGTCGTCCGTGAGTCGGCTTGAGCCCGGGGACGTACTGGCCCGCAGGTATCTGTTGCTGGACCCGCTGGCCAGAGGAGGCATGTCGGTCATCTGGCGGGCTTTCGACCAGTCGCTGCACCGGATGATCGCGGTCAAGGTGCTCACCGCCTCCCTGCACACCGACTCTGGAGAACGGGTCAGCGTGCGCAGCGAGGCCCGCGCCGCGGCCAGGTTCATCCACCCCGACTCGATCGAGATCTACGACTACGGCGAGACCGTCACCACGAGCGGCGGTGTCGCGGCGTACGTGGTGATGCCGCTGCTCGACGGCACGCCGCTGGCCGAGCGGATCGAACGGGGCCCGCTGCCGTGGCAGGAGGCCGCCTCCATCGCGCTGCGGCTGGCGCGGGTGCTGATGGCCGGGCACGCCCGCGGCCTGGTGCACAGGGACGTGACGGCGGAGAACGTGCTGCTCACCGCGGCCGGCCCCAAACTGCTCGACTTCGGCATCGCGGCCTGGGCCGGCGACCCGGAGGACGACCGCGGCACCCCTCCCTACGTCGCCCCCGAGCGGCTGCTCGGCGCGCCCACCGATCCCGCGGTCGACGTCTACGCCCTCGGCGTGCTGCTGCACACGATGCTCACCGGGCGCACGCCGTACCCGGAGACCACGTGGGAGGAGATCGAGGCGGCCCGCAGGACCGAGCCCCCGCCCAGGGTGGCCGGCGTGCCGAACGCGGTGGCCTCGCTCTGCCAGCGCTGCCTGGCGCGCCTGCCGGAGGAGCGGCCGACGGCGGCGCAGATCGTCTCGGCGCTGACCTCCGCGCTCGGCACCGCGACGCTGGGCCGGCACGTACGGCGCGGGCTCACGGTGGCGGGCTCGGCGGCCATCGCGCTGTCGATTCTGCTCTGGTTCCAGCAGGCCAGGCCGCCTGAACAGCCGCCCGAGCAGCGGGCGGCCGTGCCGCCGCCGACGCCCACGGCCGTCCTGGCCGAGCGCTCGACGGCCACGGCGATCACCGTCGAGCAGGCCGCGGCCGACTTCAGAACGGCGCTGGAGGCCAGGACGCCGTGCGGCGCGACCGACGACGACGTGGTGCTGGACCTGCGGCAGGTCCTGGACGACACGGTGACGCCGCGGCACGGCCCGTCGGAGGTCAGGACGGCGAGCCTGCGCGCCAAGCTCTCCACCCGGCTGCGGGAGGGCCGGCTCACGCCGGCCTGCCTGAGCGAGTTGCAGGCCAGGCTCGACGACATCGACGCCGCCGTACAGCGGGACTGAGGCCGCGGGACGCGAGGCCGGGACGGCGAGAGCGCGCGCGGCGGCGGTGCTTGATTGATGAGGGGTACGGCCGCACCAGCCGTACCCCTCCGTCGCGCGAGCCAGACCCCTCACAATGCGTGGCCCCGCGCGAGCCTCACGGGTGCCTGACGATGATCGCCAGGAGGCGCCCAAGCCTCATGACCTATCGCTTCCCCGGACCCCCGCCACGGGCAGTGTAGTGGGAGCGCTCCCAAAAAGGCAGCCCTAATTATTCGCCATGACCAAGATCGAGTGAAAGTTTCACTGAAGATTGTCGAATCACGAAATGTCGTGATTCAATGCGCTGGCCGGGCGGGCAGGTCGTGGGCAGTTCTCCTCTGTCGTCAGCGCAAGGGAATCCCATGAAGTTATTCAAGTCGGCGGCACTCACCGCCGTCCTCGTCCTCATCACGAGTGTCCTGATGGCTCCAACGCAGGCACAGGCGCACGGAGTGTCGATGTTCCCCGGCGCCCGTACGTTCCTGTGCTGGCAGGACGGCCTGCGGGACAACGGGCAGATCCTCCCCTACAACCCCGCGTGCGCCGCCGCCGTCAACCAGAGCGGCACGACCCCCCTGTACAACTGGTTCGCGGTGCTGCGTTCCGACGGCGCCGGCCGGACCTCCGGATTCATCCCCGACGGGCAGCTCTGCAGCGGCGGCACCGGCGGGCCCTATGACTTCTCGGCCTACAACGCGGTCCGCTCCGACTGGCCGCTGACCCACTTGACCTCCGGGGCCTCCATCACGATGCGGCACAGCAACTGGGCCGAGCACCCCGGGGCGTTCAACTACTACATCACCAAGAACGGCTGGAACCCGAACGGTCCGCTGAAGTGGTCCGACCTGGAGCCGTTCGGCAGCGTCACCAATCCGCCCAAGTCCGGCGGCGCCGGCGGGCTCAACTACTACTACTGGAACGCCCAGCTGCCCTCCGGCAAGAGCGGACGGCACATCATCTACACGCACTGGATCCGTTCGGACAGCAGCGAGAACTTCTACAGCTGCTCCGACGTCGTCTTCGACGGCGGCAACGGCGAGGTGACCGGCGTGGGCCCCGGCGGCAGCACGCCCGACCCCGACCCCGACCCTGACCCCGACCCGACCGACCCCCCGCCCACCGGCGGCTGCACCGCCACATGGAAGGCCACCGACACCGGCTGGGCCGGCCACTTCCAGGGTGAGGTGACCGTGAAGAACACGGGCACCAGCGCGCTGAACGGCTGGACGGTCAAGTGGACTTACAGCGGCGGCCAGGGCTTCGAGGGCCAGCCGTGGAACGGCGTGCTGTCCGCGCAGGCGCCCAACGTGGCGGTCAAGAACGCCACGCACAACGCGCAGCTCGCACCGAACGCCTCCACCACGTTCGGGTTCAACGCCACCGGCTCGGTCCCGAGCCCCGCACCCAGCCTGACCTGCACCAGCCCGTGATCTCAACCCGTCGCGGGCTCGTCGCGGCAGTCGTCACCCTGGCCGGCCTGACCCTGGCCGGGGTGACGTTCTTCGTGTCCAGGCAGCCGTCCACGCAGCTCAACGAGGAGCTCGCCGCCCAGGTGACCCTGATACTCGAACAGGCCTCGCCAGGCGAGCACCACTCCCACGGGCACAGCTTCGACACGGCCGTCGTGTGCGCCGTGGAGCCCTTCGGCACCGAACCCGCGGACGCCACCTCGCTGGTCGAGGTGCGCTGGGTCTACGCCCGGCACATGTGCGCCATCACCGGGCAGAGCAGGGACTGGGCGTCATCTGTCCGGGCCTCGGGCCCGATCGCCGTGAAGATCGACATCCCGCCCCAGGTCAGGGTGCCCGAAGCGGGCGCCGGTTACCCCGAGCGGGTCAGGCGGCTCATCCCCGCGCGCTACCACGAGCAGGCCTTCGCCGAGTTCAGCGACGATGCGGCGATCGACGCGGCGCGGGAGAGGTTCGCGCTGGCGACAGCCGCGAAATGACCCCACAGCACACACAAAACGGACGCGGTCGAGTGGAGGTTCGACCGCGTCCGTCCCATCCGGGCGGGATGGTGTGTGGGGCAGGGATTGTTGGTTGGCCCTCACCTCCTCATACGCAGCCGTCGGCCGGCCGGTTCAGTCGGGTCGTTGGATCCGCCCCCGCCGCTGCTGCGGCGGGGGCGGGTTCGCGGATCAGCCGGGAGCGCAGCTGATCGGATCGGGGGTCGTGGCGGCGCCGCCCGCGATGAAGCCGAACGTGGTGCTCGCGCCGGGCGCGAGAGCGCCGTTCCACGCTTCGTTCCGCACCGTGACCGTGCTGCCGGACACGGTGTGCCGGCCGCCCCAGAGCTGGGTGATCGTGCCCGAGGCGGTCCAGGCGACCGTCCAGGCGCTGATGGGCGACGTGCCGGCGTTCTTGATCGTCACCTCGGCCTGGTACGCGCCGCCCCACGAGTTGACCACCTGGTACGTGGCCGTGCACCCGCCGACGGGCCCGGGGGCGTCGGTGGTGGTGAAGGAGACGCTGTCCGAGGCCGCCGAGGTGTTGCCCGCCGCGTCCCTGGCCACCACGTGGGCGGTGTAGGCCGTGGCAGGGGTGAGCCCGCTCAGGTCGTAGGACGTGCTCGTGGCGGTCGCTACCTTGGTGGACCCCAGGTAGACGTCATAACCGGTCACGCCCACGTCGTCGGTGGAGGCGGCCCAGCTCAGCCTGGCCGAGGTGCCCGTGATCGCGGAGACCGCGGGTTCGCCCGGCTTGCCGGGAGCGCTGGTGTCCTCCTCCACCGGACCCGGGGGCTCACCCCAGATCGTGGTGCCGCCGCTGTGGAGGGTGATGTTCGAGGTGCGCACCGGCGTCGCTCCGGGCGTGGTGGGGATGCTCCGGTAGGACCAGTCGTTGGCCGGATCCCACGTGCCCGCGCTGGTGATCCTGAACTGCACCTCCCTGCGGTGCTGCGACTGCCCGGCGGGCGCGATGGCCTGTCCTGAGCAGTCGACGTTCACGTAGTACGTGCTGCCGCTCGCCTGGCGCACGGTCGGCGCCGCGCACTGCGTGTAGGCCGACGAGACGCTGATCTGCGCCGGGGTCGTCGAGCCGTCGAGGGTGAAGTAGTAGCGGAACGAGCCGTCGGACAGGACCCGGGCGGGCCAGGCCGACTGGTTGCGGACGATGGCCTTGATCTCGGTGAAGCCGTTCCCCGAGGCGTTGACGCCCGCCTCGACGAAGATCTCGGGGCCGTCCGGGGTCTCGGCCACGGGGAAGTTCGCCGCCGGCGCGCCGCCGTACTCCTGGTAGAGCCGGGCCACCGCGCTGGTGAAGCCGGCGTTGTAGTCGGTGGCGACCTCGTTCATGACGTAGTCGTCGCGTTTGTCGGTGTAGGCGTCGTTCGGGTCGGGCGGTCCGCCGACGAGCGCGCCGTACAGGGTGTGACGGGTCTGCTCGGGGTTGGTGATCTGGTCGGTCCACGAGCCGTGCGCCGTACGGTGGTGCGGGTTTCTCGGCGGGTTGGCGCCGAACCCGATCAGGTACGACGAGTTGCGCGGGTTGTCCCCGAGCGCGTAGCCGATCTGCCGGACCGCGAAGTCGTGGTAACGGGCCTTGCGGGTGGCGTCGGTGATCGTGTCACTGTGCACGAGCGCGGCGAACGAGGTGTTGGCCGCGTACCGCAGCGAGCCCCACCGGTCGAGCACGGCCTGGCCACCCGGCGAGTAGGCCACCTTCGACCCGTTCACGCCTACCGTCCACCAGTCGAGCCAGCGGTTGGCGTCGTCGAGGTACTGCTGCTTGCCGGTCAGCTTGTGCAGCAGCACGTACGCGCCGTACGACTTGTCGTCCCAGGCGAGAGTCCACTTGTACGACTTCGTGTTGCTCTGCGGTTCCGTGCCCAGGTTGGCGTAGCCGCTCTCGGCCTTGGCCAGGTAGGAGGCGTCGTTCGTGGCCCGGTAGAGCCAGATCGCGCCCCACACCAGCTCGTCGTTGTAGCCGCTCCACGAGTTGTAGAAACTGGAGGCGTCGGTGATGCACTCGCTGTACTTCTTCCTGACGGTGTCGGCGAAGGAGTACAGCTGCTTGGCGTGCGTCACCAACGTGTCGGCATAAGACGGATTTGTCGGGCGGAAGACGATCGAGGAGGCCGCCATCGCCGCCGCCGTCTCCCCCGCCAGGTCCGACCCGCCGCACGACGCGTCGATCTTGTACGCCGGCCGCGCCATCGCCATCGCCTCGGCCGGGCCCCACCAGGCGTGGTCCGTGCCGCCGCTGCCGACCTGCCCGTAGAGCACGTTCGGCGACGGGTGCGCCTTGACGAAGTAGTCGTTGACGAACTTGAGGTTGTTCAGCAGGTGGGAGAGCTGGCCGGAGGAGGCGTAGGCGTCGCGGTACTCGACCGCGCCCCAGGCCAGCATCGTGGCGGAGAAGGCCATCGGGAAGCCGAACTTGACGTGGTCGCCCGCGTCGTACCAGCCGCCCGTGAGATCGACTCCGGCGTCCTCGCCGTCGTCCAGGCCCGAGTCCCCGCGCCAGGAGACCCGGTTCCAGCCGGGCAGCTCGCCCGACTGCTGGGCCTCGTAGAAGAACAGCGACTTCTGCAGCGCCTCGCCGTAGGCGAAGGCGGGCGCCGCCGCGTCGGCCGGGGCCGCCGGCCCTGCCCCCATCAGGGACAGGACCAGCGACGCCGCGGCTGTGATGGCTGCCTTTCTCACGGGAAGAGCCGCCCGTACTCGGCGAGCGCGACGGCGACGTCCACCTGCGCCCAGAACCGGTGGTAGTTGAAGACCGGCGCGGAGCCGGTGCCGTTCAGGAACGCCTGCACCCGCGGCCAGTCCGGGTCGTCCTCGTAGAACGACCTGATCGACATGAACGTGGAGTTCGAGTTGATCGGGTCGCCGTTGGGCATCTCGCCGCTCCAGCCGGCCGGGACGTACACGGGGTCGTTCAGGCGCTGGTAGTCGGTCTTGGTCTCCGGCACCGACACGCCCTCGGCGTCGCGGTTGTCCCAGACGCCGTCGAGCAGCGCCTTGGCCGTGTCACGGGCCTCGGCGTGGTCGGCCCTGGCCGCGTAGTACATCAGGACCTTGGCGTACGAACCCGCGACGCCCACGTCCTGCGTGTGGTCCACGACGGTCACGTGCAGGCCGGGGTTGGCCGGCGGCATGCCGGAGGCGGAGCTGAAGTTGCCCGCGGGCTGGCCGGTCCAGCGCAGCGTGGACGGGATCTCGTAGCTGCCGTCGGCGTTGATCGTGGTGTTGTCCAGCGCCCACGACACCCACTTGTCCAGCAGCGCCTTGGCGTCGGCGTTGCCGGTGGCGTAGTAGAGCTGCGCCACCCGGTCCATCGTCCACGCCTGGAAGCCGAACCACTGGTTCGACGGCGGGTCGTGGTAGACCGGCTGCCAGTCGTAGGTCATGCCGTGGAACTTCGGCAGCCCGGACGGCGGCGTGGCGTAGTGGCCCTGCCAGCTGTTGGTCGCGCCGCCGGCGATGGCGCCCTCGGCCGACTGCAGCCACGTGTAGAACTGCAGCTGCCTGGTCAGGCTGGTGCTCCAGTCGGTCGCGCCGGTCGAGCTCTTCGGCCGCAGCTCGGTCACGTTGGACAGCGCCCACGCCGCGAACGGGTTCTGGTAGCCGGCGTGGTTGTGGCTGGAGCCGATCCGCCAGGCCCAGCCGGCGCCCGAGTCGGTCGCGCCGCCCCAGGCGTAGTACCAGGACAGCAGGTAGTTGGAGGCGTTCTTGCCGGTGCCCGCCGGGCACGAGGGGCTCGTGCACCCGGGCTGCTTGAAGTACTTGTCGTACATCGCGTAGCGCAGGTAGTCGCCCATCTTGGCCGCCTTGGCCACGGTGGCGGAGATGTCACCGGCCTTGTTCTGCTCCTTGGCCCAGGTCAGCGCCCAGTAGGCGGCCTGGACCGCGCGGGCGTCGGCGTCGGGGGCGTTGGTGTACTTCCACTGCTTGGCGTACGAGGAGTCCTTGATGAACAGGTCCAGGAAGCCGTTCGTGCCGCCGTGGGCGAAGGTGTCGCAGGACGGCTGCGGGATCGTCTCGAAGACCGACTCCTCGGGGCCGCGCTGGTAGGTGTTGATGTAGGCGGGCCTGGTCGTACCGTCGCCGCAGCGGCCGAAGCCGTAGGTGTTGTCGACGTCGAGCAGCCAGTGCATGCCGTAGACGTCGCGGCTGCCGTACGCGCTCTGCAGCTCGCCGGCGATCGGGTCGGTGCCGACGCTGACGCTGGAGTCGATCTGCGTCGGGTAGCTGTTGATCGTGTCGTACTCGGCCGCGTACGTCGCCGGCTTCGAGGGGTCGTAGAAGGAGTTCGTCGGCTGGTCGGCGGTGGCCGGGATGATGTACTTCTCCATCGAGGCCCACGCGGCGTTGAACTTCGACCAGTCGCCGGTCACCTGCCCGTACGTCGCCTCCAGCCACAGGTAGTAGCTGTAGGCCTCGGACGTGGTCTCGTGCCCGTGGTCCGGCGCCTCGACCATGAACGTCTCGATCGAGTGGTACGGCACGCCCTCGGGCGAGAAGTAGCCGTTGGCCGGGTCGTGCAGCTCGTTGTAGAGCTCGACGAAGCGGGCCACGTACTCGTTGTCGCCGCCGACGTCGTCGTCCGCCTCGTTGGCCGTCACGTCGACCGGGGTGTAACCGCTGGCGCTGACCCGGAAGACGGCCGAACCGGCCGTGGTGTCGTCGTCGTCGGCCGCGGCCAGCGTGACGTCCTGCACGGTGTTCCAGTTCGACGACGTGAACGTCCTGGTGGCGGAGCCGGAGACGGTGAGGTCGGCGTCACCGCTGACGCGGGCGACGGAGACGCTCACGTTCGCCGACGGGGCCTGCGACAGCCGCACGCCGAAGGACGCGGTGCCGGTCTCCGGCACGGAGATCGTCGTCGGGCTGACCACGAGCGCCGGGCCCGAGTTCGGTGAGACCGTGATCCCGACCGGGGCGGAGGTGGTGACCAGGCCGCTGTTGTCGGTGGCCCTGGCGGTGATCGAGTAGCTGCCGGCGGCCACGTTCGACCAGGTGTAGGCGTAGGGGGAGGAGGTGTCGGTGCCCAGCAGCGTGGAGCCCTGGTAGAAGTCGACCTTGGCGACGGTGCCGTCGGAGTCGGCCGCGGTGGCGGTGATCGGCACGGTGGCGGGGGCGGTGAACGTCTGGCCCGCGGTGGGCGAGGTCAGCGAGACGGTGGGCGCGTTGCCGGTGGCGCCGCAGGTGACCCCGTTGACGCTGAACGTGGCCGGGCTCGGGTTGCTGCCCGTCCAGGTGCCGTTGAAGCCGATGTTCGTGGAGGCGCCGGTGGCCAGGCTGCCGTTCCACGGCATGTTGGTGCCGGTCACGCGGGTGCCCGACTGGCTCCAGTTGGCGCCCCAGCCGGTCGGGGTGTACCGCTGGCCCGTGGTCGGGAAGTCGAAGGCCAAGGACCACGACGTGATGGGGTCACCGGTGTTCTTCAGCGTGATGTTCGCGGTGAAACCGCCCTGGTTCTGGCCGCTCGTCCACTGGTTGGCCGCGTACGTCACGTCGCAGGCCACCGCGGCCTGGGCGGGAGTGGCCGTGACGGCCGCGGTCGCGCCCGCCACGAGGACGAGGGTCGTCGCCACGGCGAGCCGCCTCGCTAAGCGGGTCAAGAGAATCGGAGGTCTGTGCTTCACGGGGTCTCCATGGGAGTAGGGGTGTGGGAGCGCTCCCAAACGGGATTGTGGGTGCCGTACGGCGTATGTCAACGGAATGGCGTGTCGGTGACCCCCGTGTTTCCTCTCACCAGGCTGCCCGGGATGAAAGTTTCATCTGCGTTAGAGGGCATTCGGCGAGCATGCGGGGCGGCGGAGGCGTCGCGATCAAGCGGGCTCTGTACACGAATCCGACCGCGACAGACCATGGGAGCGCTCCCAGCCACCTAAGCACTGGAGATGATCGCAAGTGAGACTCCACCGCGGCCTCCGCAAATGGGCCGTGACCATGACCGCCGCGAGTGTCGCGGCCTTAGGGCTCGTCGCCGGCCAGAGTACGGCCGCGAACGCCGCCGTCGCCTGCGACGTGACCTACACAGCCAACTCGTGGACGAGCAGCCCTGGTCAGGGCGGTTTCACCGCGAACATCACGTTGAAGAACACCGGCGACCCGATCTCGTCGTGGTCGCTGGCCTTCGACTACCCGACGACCACGCAGAAGTACACCCCCTCGGGCTGGGGCGCCAACTGGAGCCAGTCGGGCACCCGGGTGACCGGCACCAACATGCCGTACAACGGCAGCCTGGCCACGGGCGCCTCGGTCTCGGTGGGCTTCAACGGCACCTGGTCCGGCACCAACCCGGACCCGACCGCGTTCAGCGTCAACGGCACGAGCTGCGGCGGCACCAACCCCACCACCCCGTCGGTGGTCACCTCCGCCAGCGCGGTCGCGGTCAACGAGGGCGGCACGGCCACGTTCACCGCCAGGCTCTCCTCCGCGCCGAGCTCGAACGTGACCGTCACCACCGTGCGCACCAGCGGTGACACGGACCTGACGGTCAGCTCGGGCGGCTCGCTCACCTTCACGCCGTCGAACTGGAACACCGCGCAGACGGTCACCCTGGCCGCCGCACAGGACTCCGACACCACGGCGGGCACCGCCTCGTTCAGCGTCAGCGGCACCGGCGTCACCGGCGCCACGGTGAGCGCCACCGAGGTCGACGACGACGCCACCGTGGAGCAGTCGCTCGTCGTCACCCCGACCTCCGTCACCGTGCCCGAGGGCTCGACCGGCACCTTCACCGTGCGCCTGGCCGCCCAGCCCTCCTCCGGCGTGACCGTCACGACCACGGCGGGCAGCGGCGACAGCGACCTCACCGTCTCCTCCGGGGCCAGCCTGAGCTTCACCACCTCGAACTGGAACACCCCGCAGACGGTCACCCTGGCCGCCGCACAGGACTCCGACAGCGCCGCGGGCAGCCGCACCTTCACCGTCGCCTCCAGCGGCCTGACCTCGCGTACGGTCACCGCCACCGAGGCCGACGACGACGGCGGGCCTGCCCCGGCCCACGTCGAGAACCCGTACTCGGGAGCCACCGGCTACGTCAACCCGAACTGGAGCTCCAGGGCCGCGGCCGAGCCCGGCGGCTCGGCGGTCGCCAACGTCTCCACGGCCGTGTGGATGGACCGCACCGCGGCCATCGCCGGCGCCTCCGGCGCCATGGGCCTGCGCGAGCACCTGGACGAGGCCGTCAGGCAGGACGCCGCCAACGGCTCCACGCCGCTGACCATCCAGGTCGTCATCTACAACCTGCCCAACCGCGACTGCTCGGCGCTGGCCTCCAACGGCGAGCTGCGCATCTCCGAGAACGGCTTCAACCGCTACAAGACCGAGTACATCGACCCGATCGCGGCCATCCTCCGCGAGTCCACGTACGCGAACCTGCGCATCGTCACCATCATCGAGCCCGACTCGCTGCCGAACCTCGTCACCAACCTGGACAGGTTCGCCGACTGCCGCGAGGCCAACGGCACCGGCGGCTACCGTGACGGCGTCCGGTACGCGCTCAACCAGCTGCACGCCATCACCAACGTCTACACCTACATCGACGCCGCCCACCACGCGTGGCTCGGCTGGGACTCGAACTTCCAGCCCTCCGTCAACCTCTTCTACGAGACGGTGGCCGGCGCCACCGCCGGCGTGGACAGCGTGGACGGCTTCATCGTCAACACCGCCAACTACTCCGCGTCGACCGAGCCGTACTTCACCATCAACAGCACGGTGAACGGCACCTCGGTGCGCCAGTCCAAGTGGGTCGACTGGAACTACTACGTGGACGAGCAGTCCTTCGCCCTCGCCCTGCGCACCGCCCTGATCGCCAAGGGCTTCCGCTCCGGGCTCGGCATGCTGATCGACACCTCGCGCAACGGCTGGGGCGGCAGCGCCCGCCCGAGCGGCCCGAGCACCTCGACCAACGTGGACCAGTTCGTCGACCAGTCGCGGACCGACCGCCGCATCCACGCCGGCAACTGGTGCAACCAGAGCGGCGCGGGCCTGGGCGCGCGGCCGACCGCGGCTCCGGCCAGTGGTCTCGACGCCTACGTCTGGATCAAGCCGCCCGGCGAGTCCGACGGCGCCAGCACGGACATCCCGAACGACGAGGGCAAGAGGTTCGACCGGATGTGCGACCCGACCTACCCCGGCAACGAACTCAACGGCAACAACCCGTCGGGCGCGCTGGCCGACGCGCCGCTGTCGGGGCAGTGGTTCTCCGCCCAGTTCAGGCAGCTGCTGCAGAACGCCTACCCGCCGATCAACTGAGAGACCCGGCCGGCCGGCGACCCGCCTGACCCGGGACGCCGGCCGGCCAGAGGGACCCGCCTGACCCGGGTCCCTCGGCAACCGGGAAGGGGCCGGGGCCATCGCGCCCCGGCCCCTTCCTCAGGTCCATCGCACGCGGCGCCAGGTCCGTCGCGCCCGGCCCCTACGCCGGTGCGGCGGCTCTACCGGTGGGCCCGGCGCCACTCCGCGACGATCTCGTCCTCGTCGAAGGGCATCAGGTTGAGCGGCGGCCCCTGCAGCCCCGTCCTGATCGCCGCGCGGATCCGTTCGTTGATCTCCGTCACGATCCGCCTGGCCTCGGTCTCCGACCGGGCCCCGCGCGCCTCGGCCAGCGCCCGCTCGGCGTCCTTGCGCAACGCCAGCGTGGGCGGCAGCGGCATCGACAGCCCCTCGCTCTCGACTTTCTGCTTGATCCACCACATGTCGTCGAGGTGCCGGTCGAGGTTGGGCAGCGGCTTGCCCTTGCCGGGCAGGTCGTCGAACTCGCCGCGCTCCTCGGCCTCCCGGATCTGCCGGTCGATCCAGCTCTCGAAGGGAAGTCCGACGGGCTTGCGCTCGCTCACGGGTGCGCTCTCCTCACGCCAGGTTGTGACTGGGGGCCACGGGGCCGCGCCAGCCGAGCACTGCCTCGGTCATGCGCACGGACGCGACGGTCGCCGCCACGTCGTGCACGCGCAGGATGCGGGCGCCTTTGAGGATGGAGACCACGTTGGCGGCGATCGTGCCCTCCTTCCGCTCCCCCTGGGGGCGGTCGAGCGTCTCGCCGATGAAGTCCTTGTTGGACAGCGCGACCAGCGTGGGGTAGCCGATCGAGGTGATCTCCTCCAGCCGGCGCGTCAGCTCCAGGGAGTGGAAGGTGTTCTTGTTGAGGTCGTGGCCGGGGTCGATGATGATCTTCTCCGGCAGGATGCCGGCCTTGAGCGCGGCCGAGACCCGTTCGCGCAGGAAGTCGGCCACCTCCGACACGACGTCGGCGTAACTCGGCCGGAAGACCCGGCGGCCGGGGCCGCCCAGGCTGTGGGTGACGATGACGCCGGCGCCGGTCTCGGCGGCGACCTCGGCCAGGCCGGGCTCGCGCAGGCCGTTGGTGTCGTTGATGACGTCGGCGCCCGCCTCGACGGCGGCCCTGGCCACCTCGGGGCGGTGGGTGTCGACCGAGATCACCGCGTCGGTGACGGCCCTGACCCTGGCGATGACCGGGGCCACCCGGTCGATCTCCTCCGCGACGTCGATGTGGGCCTGGGCCGCGGAGAAGGCGAAGCCGCCGATGTCGACCCAGTCGGCCCCCTCGGAAACGGCCCGCGTCGCCGCCTCGACCGCGCGGTCGAGCTCGAACGTGCGGCCCTGGTCGTGGAAGGAGTTGGGCGTCCTGTTGACGATGGCCATGATGGCGACCTGGCGCTCGAAATCGAACTCGCGCCGCCCGATGCGCCGGACGGGAGCGATGATCCCGGGGGAAAGCTCTTCGCCGCTCACGTAGTGATCCCTTTCCGTCGTCTTGAGCCTACCTGGCGCTCGGCCAGGTCAGACGGCCAGGGACCCGGCGCCGAGGATCACGTGGCGCGGGTGCGGAAGTCACGTGGTGCGGCGCCGGAACCCGGAGCGGGATCAGGCGGTGAAGCGGCCGGGCGGGCCCCCGCCCGGTGCGGTGACCCGGATGCGCCGCATGCTGCCCGACGCCGTCAGGCCGCTCTCCCGTGGTAACCGCATGGTCAGCAGGACCGTGGTGCCGCCCGGCCCGGTGTGGAAGTCGGCCGCGTCGCACAGCCGCCTGATCAGGTAGATCCCCCGCCCGGTGGCTGACTCGTCGGACGACCGCTTGCCGCCGTTCACGTATGCCTCCGGGATGCCCGCGCCCCGGTCGCTGGTCTCGGAGCGGATCACTCCGTCGACCGTCCACAGCTTGAACCGCCCGTGCCCGCCCGCGTGCTCGATGGCGTTGACCACGCTCTCGTGCACCGCCAGCACGAAGTCGTCGAGCCTCGGGCCGTGCAGCCCGCAGCTTCTGGCCTGCTCGGAGACGGCGTGACGCAGCTTCGTGATGTCCTGGAGAGTGAAGACCTGGGCGATCAGGGTACGCATGCGCTCCTCCGTGCCGTTCCGACACACAGGCCACGCTTCAGGACCCCGCGTGATCTGACATCTTCCCCTGCGGCCGGATCTTACACACAGTCATGTCCTTACGGGCGTCCGCCGATCCCGGTGGCCAGTTCGCGTACGCGGGCCATCGGTCCCCCGTCGGGCGCCAGCGGTGCGGTGTCCATCCCCGCGCCGTCGTGCATGCCTTCGAACAACTCCCGCATGGCCTCGAAGGAGGAGTGGCGCGGGGTCCAGCCGAGCACCTCCCGCGCCCGGTCCGTCCGCATGACCGGGATGCGCAGGAACAGTTCGAGCAGCCCGGGCGCGGCGGGCACGAGCCGCAGGTGCCAGCCGGCGGCCACCGCCGCCCTGGCCAGGCCGCTCGGCACCGGGACCGTGCGGGCGCCGAGCAGTTCGGCGAGGTCGTGCGGGTCGAGCACGGGCTCGGCGGCGATGTTGAACGCGCCCCGCACCTGCCGGGTGACGGCCAGCCGGTAGGCCTCGGCCGCGTCGGCGGCGTGCAGCACCTGCATGCGCAGGCCGGGGATGTCCGGCACGAACGGGATCCGCCCGGCCCGGACCAGCCGCCTGGGCACGAACGGCCCGCCGAACAGCCTGCGCTGCTCGGTCGCCGCGGCGCGCTGGAAGATGAAGCCGGGCCGCATGCGCACGACCCGGACATGGGGATGGTCGTGCTCGAACACGTCGAGCACCCGTTCCACGTAGGCCTTCTCCCGCCCGTACGCCGCCCCCGGCCAGCCGTGCGTGGGCCAGCTCTCGTCGACCGGCCGGTCCTTGGGCCCGGGCGAGTACGCCCCCACGGACGAGGCGTGGACCAGCGCGGGCACGCCCGCCTCCGCCGCGGCGCGGAAGACCCGCATGCTGCCCAGCACGTTGGCCCGCCAGGTGACCGCGGGGTGCCGGGTCGGCTGGAACAGCCAGGCCAGGTGCACCACGGCGTCCGCGCCGTCGAAGATCGGGGTCAGGTCGTCGGTGGCCACGTCGGCCTGCCGCCACTGGGTGCGGTCGACCCGCCAGCCGGGCAGCCGGCGGGCGACTCCGACGATCGAGGTCACGTCCTCGTCCGCGGCCAGCGCGCGGACGACGCTGGTACCGACGTTTCCGGTAGCTCCCACCACGACGACTCTCATGGGTGCTCCGCTGCCCGCCTCCCCGGCCGCGAAACGTGCATCAGCCACCGGCTGACCTGCGACGTTACGGCTGCAGCAGAATCTTCACCGCGCCGTCGGACTTCTTCTGGAACATCTCGTACGCCTGCGGCGCCCGCTCCAGCGGCATCCGGTGAGTGGTCAGATCCATCACGCCCAGCGGGTCGGCGTCATCGGTCACCAGGGGCATCAGCGCGCTGATCCACCTCCTGACGTGCGCCTGGCCCATGCGCAGCGTGATGCCCTTGTCGAACATGCGCAGCATGGGCATCGGGTCGGTCATCCCGCCGTAGACGCCGATGACCGATATCACCCCGCCGCGCCTGACGGTGTCGATGGCCTGGTTGAGCGCCGCCAGCCGGTCCACGCCCGCGTTCGACATGAGCGGCGCGGCCACCGCGTCGGGCAGCAGCCCGGTGAGCGTCTGGGCGATCTTGGCCGCGGTCGAGCCGTGGGCCTCCATGCCGACCGCGTCGATGACCGCGTCCGTGCCGCGCCCGCCGGTGAGCCCGCGGACCTCCCCGGGGACGTCGGTGACCTCGCTCGCGTCGATCACCTCGATGCCGTGGCGGCGGGCCATCTCCAGGCGGGCGGTGACGCCGTCCACGCCGATCACGCGGCGGCCGAGGTGGCGGGCGATGCGGGCGCACATCTGGCCGATCGGCCCGAGGCCGAAGACCGTGACGCTGCCGCCCTCGGGGATCTCCGCGTACGCGACGGCCTGCCAGGCGGTCGGCAGCACGTCGGACAGGTACAGGAAGCGCTCGTCCGGCGGCCCCTCTGGGACCTTGATCGGGCCGAACTGGGCCTCGGGCACCCGCAGGTACTCGGCCTGCCCGCCGGGCACCTGCCCGTAGAGCCTCGTGTAGCCGAACAGGGCGGCGCCCATGCCGTGCTCACGCACCTGGGTGGTCTCGCACTGCGCGTACAGCTCCAGCCCGCACATGTGGCAGTGACCGCAGGCGATGTTGAACGGGACGACCACGCGGTCGCCCGGCCGGATGCCGGAGACCGCGGACCCGACCTCCTCGACGACGCCCATGGGCTCGTGCCCGAGGATGTCGCCCTCGGCCATGAAGGGACCGAGGACCTCGTACAGGTGCAGGTCGGAGCCGCAGATCCCGGTGCTGGTCACTTTGATGACAGCGTCGGTCGGCTCCTTGATCGACGGGTCGGGGACGTCCTCGACCCGCACGTCGCGCTTGCCGTGCCAGGTGACTGCCTTCATCCTCGTCTCCTCAGCCAGAGGTCACAAAAGCCGCATACCCCCACGTAGCTCTCCAAACGGCTCCCACGTCGCGGCGAACGCCTAGACTGCCCCCATGGCGCCGACACCCCTCACCCCTGACGAGGCCGCCCGCTTCCGTGTGACCATGTCCGAATGGCTCGCCAAGGAGCTCGTGGAGAAGGGCTCGGTCCGCCTGTCCGCCGTGGAGGACCCGGAGCTGCAGCGCCACTTCCAGGAGGTGGTGCACCGGGTGAGCGAACAGCTCGGCCGCCCGGTGACCAGCGTGGCCGGCCGGCGTGGCATGACGTTCGAGCTCGGCGCCCAGCCGCTCACCGACCAGGAGCGCCCGCCGCTCACCCCGTGACCGGCCCGTCCTGACCCCTCTCCGCTCCTGCCCCGCACGGTGACGACACCGTCGGGGCCGTTTTTTGTCGTGCCGTGGATCGGCCCCGGCGACCTGGTGTTTCCTCCCGCGTGCCCATGGCCAAGCCGTGGGAGAAGCTTTACACTCTCTGTATTCGATGAGTAACTAGGGGTAGCGACCGACTCGAGAGAGAAGGAGCCGTGCGTATGCCGGTGAGCTTCACCCAGCATTCCCTTGGTTCACGCATTGATCAGCGTCTGAGCGGTTTCCTGGAATCCTGGCGCACCCAGATCTCCGACCCGGGCGTCGAGGCCGCCTACAGTCTGTTGTCCTCGTTCATCCTCGGCGGCGGCAAGCGCGTGCGGCCGCAGCTGTGTTACTGGGGCTGGCGCGGCGCCGGCGGCGACGACTGTGAGGAGATCATCAGCGCCGCCGCCGCCCTTGAGCTGTGCCATGCGGGCCTGTTGATCCACGACGACATCATGGACGGCAGCGAGCTGCGCCGGGGCCGCTCCACCATCCACATGAGCCTGGCCGGGCTGCACGACGGGCCGGGCGCGGAGGCGTTCGGCCGGGCGGGCGGCATCCTGCTCGGCACCCTCAGCCTGGCCTGGTCCGACGCGCTGCTGTCGTCGTGCGGCGTGGAGGGCGCCCGGCTGCGGACGGCGCACCACGTGTTCGACACCATGCGCACCGAGGTCATCAGCGGCCAGTACCTCGACGTGCTGACCCAGCTCCGCTCGGGCGCGACCGAGGCGGAGGCGCTGACCGTGATCCGCTACAAGAGCGCGAAATACACCGTCGAACGGCCGCTGCAGATCGGGGGCGCGCTGGCCGGCGCCCCGCTGGAGCTGCTGGACGAGTACTCCCGCTTCGGCGTGCCCCTGGGCGAGGCGTTCCAGCTGCGCGACGACGTGCTCGGCACCTTCGGCTCGTCGGCGCAGACGGGCAAGTCGGCGCTGGACGACCTGCGGGAGGGCAAGCAGACGGTGATGTTCGCGCACGCCGTGCAGCACGCCTCCCCCGCCCAGCTCGTTCACCTGCGGACCTGGCACGGCAACCAGGCGCTGGACGAGGAGCGCGCCGCGGAGGTGCGGCAGATCCTGATCGACACGGGCGCGCTGGCCAGGGTCGAGGAAATGATCGAGGAACGGGTGGACCAGGCCATGACCGCCCTGGGCCGGGCACAGATCAAGCCGGAGGCCGCCGGCGTGCTGGCCCTCATGGCCGACCAGCTCGCCCACCGCACCACGTAAGGGGACCTCCGGATGGGACGGGTACTTCTCGCTGCCCCGCGCGGCTACTGCGCGGGCGTGGAACGCGCGATCATGACGGTGGAAGAGGCGCTGAGACGCTTCGGACCCCCCGTCTACGTGCGTAAACAGATCGTGCACAACACCTTCGTGGTCGACGACCTGACCCGGCGCGGCGCGGTCTTCGTCGAGGAGCTCGACGAGGTCCCCGACGGCGCGCTGGTCGTCTTCTCCGCCCACGGCGTCTCGCCCGCGGTGAAGGACGAGGCCGGGCTGCGCGGCCTGCGCTCGATCGACGCCACCTGCCCCCTGGTCACGAAGGTGCACAAGGAGGCCGCGCGGATGGCCGAAGAGGGCTACGAGATCGTCCTCATCGGCCACGCCGAGCACGAGGAGGTCGAGGGCACGGTCGGCGAGGCGCCTGAGCGCATCCACGTCGTGGATCCGGCCAGGCCGGACGACCTGGTGACGGCCGGCTCCGGCCGGATGAGCTGGCTGTCGCAGACCACGCTGGCCGTGGACGAGACCATGCGGGCCGTCTCGGCCCTGCGTGAACGCTTCCCCGGCCTGGTCGATCCGCCGAGCGACGACATCTGCTACGCCAGCCAGAACCGCCAGCAGGCGATCACCAGGATCGCGCCGGAGTGCGAGCTCGTCATCGTGGTCGGCTCGCCCAACTCCTCCAACAGCCGGCGGCTGGTCGAGGTCGCGCTCGACGCCGGCGCGGGCGCCGCCCACCTGGTCGACCGGGCCGGCGACGCCGACGAACGCTGGCTCGACGGTGTCACGACCGTCGGAGTGAGCTCCGGCGCGTCCGTGCCGGAGAGCCTGGTCGGCGACTTACTGGCCTGGCTCTCGGCCCGCGGATACGCCGACGTGGAGCAGGTGACGCTGACGGAGGAGACCCTCACGTTCTCGCTGCCGCTCGAACTCCGATCCTCCCGCAACCCTCGCTAGGTCCCATCCACAGATTGGCGGTGCACCACGATGACCGAAACCACGCACACCACGGCACCCGAGAACGGCAACGGGAACGGGCAGCTCAGCCTCAGTACCGACGCGGCCAAACAGCTCTCGACGACCACCAAGACGCCGCCGCAGATGCAGGAGATCACCAGCCGGTGGCTGCTGCGGCTGCTGCCGTGGGTGCAGTGCTCGGGCGGCGTGTTCAGGGTGAACCGGCGGCTGACGTACACGCTGGGCGACGGCCGGATCACCTTCACCACCACGGGCGCCGAGGTGCGGGTGATCCCGGCCGAGCTGACCGAGCTGCCCATGCTGCGCGGCTTCGACGACATGGAGGCGCTCGGAGCGCTGGCCGACCGGTTCAGCCAGCGCGAGGTGGAGGCGGGCGAGGAGATCGTCTCCGAGGGCGGCGAGGTGGACCGGCTCGTACTGATCGCGCACGGCCGGGTGGCCAAGGTCGGGCGCGGCTCGTACGGCGACGAACAGAACCTCGGCGTGCTGGCCGACGGCGACCACCTCGGCGAGCTGAGCCTGGCCGGGGGCGGCAGGCACGAGTTCTCGGCCCGCGCGAAGACGGCCACCACCGTGCTCACGCTCTCCCGCCAGGACTTCGAGCAGATCGCCGAGCAGGTCCCGGCGCTGCGCGAGCACGTCGAGCGCTGGCGTACCAGCGGCGACCGGAAGCAGAACGACTACGGCGAGGCCGCGATCAACATGTCGGCAGGCCATGTCGGCGAGGCCGTCCTGCCCGGCACGTTCGTGGACTACGAGCAGAGCCCGCGCGAGTACGAGCTGAGCGTGGCCCAGACGGTCCTGCGCGTGCACAGCCGCGTCTCCGACCTGTACAACCAGCCGATGAGCCAGCTCGACCAGCAGCTGCGCCTGACGATCGAGGCGCTGCGCGAGCGCCAGGAGCACGAGCTGATCAACAGCAGGGAGTTCGGGCTGCTGCACAACGCCGACTTCGGCCAGCGCATCCGCACCCGCTCCGGCCCGCCCACCCCCGACGACCTCGACGACCTGCTGGCGACCGTGTGGAAGGAGCCGTCGTTCTTCCTGGCCCACCCGCAGGCCATCGCCGCGTTCGGCCGCGAGTGCAGCAAGCGCGGCGTCTACCCGCAGTCGAGTGAGGTCAGCGGGCACCGCGTGCCGGCCTGGCGCGGCGTGCCCATCTTCCCGTGCAACAAGATCCCGGTCTCGGGCACCCGGACGACGTCCTTCCTGCTCATGCGCACCGGGCAGGAGAACCAGGGCGTCGTCGGCCTGCACCAGACCGGCATCCCCGACGAGTACCAGCCGAGCCTGTCGGTCCGGTTCATGAACATCAACGAGAAGGCGGTCATCTCCTACCTCGTCAGCGCCTACTACTCGGCCGCCGTGCTGGTGCCGGACGCGCTCGGCGTGCTGGAGGACGTCGAGCTCGGCCGCAACGGCTAGCAGCCACCCTTTCCCGTCAGGAGTTGGTGTGATGACAGCGGAGCCCGGCCAGAGGTCGAGCCTCGGCGCCCCGGCGGCGCGCAACCTGGCCACGACGACCAAGACGTCCCCCCAGATGCGGGAGATCTCCCCGCGCTGGCTGCTGCGGGTGCTCCCGTGGGTGGACGTCGCGGGCGGGGTCTACCGGGTGAACCGGCGGCTCACCTACCCGGTCGGCGGTGGCCGGGTGAGCTTCGCCAACACCGGGGCCAGGATCCACGTCGTCCCACCGACCCTGGCCGAGCTGCCGCCGCTGCACGGGCTGGCCGGCGACCCCGTGCTCGACCTGGTCGGCGAGCGGTTCGAGCAGCGGGAGTACGAGCGCGGCGACACGATCGTGCGGGCCGGACGGCCGGCGGACGAGCTGATCGTCGTCGCCCGCGGGCGGGTGCGGAGGTTCCGGGCGGGCGAGTACGGCGCCCGGGCCTTCGCCGGCATCCTGGCCGACGGCGACCACGCCGGCGCCGACGAACCCGCCCCTGGCGAGCCGTGGGACAGCACGCTGACGGCCGACACCGCCTGCACGGTGCTGTTCCTGCGCTGGGAGGAGCTGCGCGCGCTGAGCGAGCGGTCACCGGCGCTGCGCGACCGGCTCGCCGCCTACCGCGCCCGCCGGGCCGCGCCGCAGAACAGGTGGGGCGAGGCCGAGATCGCCACGGCCGCCGGGCACCGCGGCGAGGTGACGCTGCCGGGCACGTTCGCCGACTACGATCCGGGGCCGCGCGAGTACGAGCTGAGCGTCTCGCAGACCGTGCTGCGCGTGCACACCCGGGTCACCGACCTCTACAACGACCCGATGGACCAGAAGGAGGAGCAGCTGCGCCTGACCATCCAGGCGGTACGCGAGTCGCAGGAGCGCGAGATGATCGTCAACCGCGACTTCGGGCTGCTCCACCAGGCCCACCCCGGCCAGCGCGTGCACACCCGCACAGGCCCGCCGGGCCCCGACGACCTGGACGAGCTGCTGTGCCGCAGGAAGAAGTCCCGCTTCTACCTGGCCCATCCGCGCGCCGTCGCCGCCTTCCACCGCGAGTGCAGCGCCAGGGGCGTCTATCCCGACAGCGTCGAGATAGACGGCTCGCGGCTGACCGCGTGGCGCGGCGTGCCCATCCTGCCCTGCGACAAGATCCCGATCAGCCGGGACGGCACGACCTCGATCCTCGTCCTGCGCACCGGCGAGGAGGATCAGGGCGTCGTCGGCCTCCACCGCGGCGGCGTCCCCGGCGAGCGCGAGCCGGGGCTGAGCGTGCGCTTCACCGGCATCGACACGAGAGCCGTCGCGTCCTACCAGGTCAGCGCCTACTACTCGGTCGCGGTCCTGGTTCCGGACGCGCTCGGCGTGCTGGAGAACGTCGAGGTGGCGCGCTGACCGTTCACGTGAAGGAGCGATGATGTCCCAGCCGTTCGAACTGCCGGACTTCTACCAGCCGTATCCGGCCCGGCTCAACCCGCACCTGGACGAGGCCCGCGCCCACTCCAGGCGGTGGGCGCGCGACATGGGCATGCTGGAGGGCTCGGGCGTCTGGGAGGAGGCCGACCTCGACGCCCACGACTATCCGCTGATGTGCGCCTACACCCATCCCGACTGCGACGGCGCCGAGCTGAGTCTGATCACCGACTGGTACGTGTGGGTCTTCTTCTTCGACGACCACTTCCTTGAGGTCTTCAAGCGCACCGGTGACCTGAAGGGCGGCAAGACGTATCTCGACCGGCTGGCCGGGTTCATGCCGATGGGCTCGGACCTGACGGTGCCCGAACCGTCAGGTCCGGTGGAAGCCGGTCTGGCCGACCTGTGGCCGCGTACGGTGCCGGGCATGTCCGCCGACTGGCGGGCGCGGTTCGCGGAGAGCACCCGCAACCTGCTCGACGAGTCCCTGTGGGAGCTGGCCAACATCAACAGGGGCCGGGTGGCCAACCCGGTCGAGTACATCGAGATGCGGCGCAAGGTCGGCGGCGCCCCCTGGTCGGCCGGGCTCGTCGAGCACGCCGTGGCGGCCGAGGTGCCGGCCAGGATCGCGGCGTCGCGGCCGATGCGGGTGCTGCGCGACTCCTTCTCCGACGCCGTTCATCTGCGCAACGACCTGTTCTCCTATGAGCGTGAGGTCCGTGACGAGGGTGAGCTGAGTAACGGGGTGCTGGTGCTGGAGACGTTCCTCGGCTGCGGCACTCAGGAGGCCGCCGAGGCGGTCAACGACCTGCTGACCTCGCGGATGCAGCAGTTCGAGCACACGGCGGCGTTCGAGCTGGGGCCGCTGTTCGTGGAGCACGCCGTCGACCCGATCGGCGCGGCCGACGTGCTGGCGTACGTGAAGGGGCTGCAGGACTGGCAGTCGGGCGGGCACGAGTGGCACCTGCGCTCCAGCCGGTACATGAACGCGCGGGCCAGGGCGAGCCGGCCGCTCGGCATGTCGTCGGCGCTCGACCTGCTGGGCGCCAAGCGGCTGCGGAACTTCGCGCACGTGCCGTACCCGCGCGTGGGTCCCTCGCGCATCCCCGACCTGTACGTGCCCTTCGACCTGAAGCTGTCGCCGCATCTCGACCGGTCACGGCGGGAAACCGTGGACTGGTGCCGGGCGATGGGCATGCTGGAGCCGCAGCACGGGGTGGTCGGCACGGCGGTGTGGGACGAGGCGAAGCTGATCGACTACGACCTGCCGCTGTGCGCGGCGGGCCTGCATCCGGACGCCTCGCCGGAGGAGCTCGACCTGGCCTCGTTCTGGCTGGCCTGGGGCACGTACGGCGACGACTACTTCCCCGCCGTCTTCGGCGGGACCCGTAACCTGTCGGCGGCCAAGGTGAGCGTGGACAGGTTCAAGGAGCTCATGCCGCTCGACTGCTCCGCCCCGCCGCAGCCGGTCGGCGCGCTGGAGCGGGGGCTGGCCGACCTCTGGGCCAGGACGGCGGGGCCGATGCCGGTCGATGACCGCCGCGAGCTGCGTACGGCGGTCGAGGACATGTGCGCGTCCTGGCTGTGGGAGCTGGCCGGCGAGATCGCTCACCACATCCCCGACCCGGTGGACTACCTGGAGATGCGGCGGCACACCTTCGGCTCCAAGCTGACGATGAGCCTGTGCCGGTTGCGGCACTCGAAGGCGATCCCGAGGCAGTTCTACGCGGCCGGCCCGATGGTGGCGCTGGAGAACGCGATGATGGACGCCGGGATGCTGGTCAACGACATGTTCTCGTACCAGAAGGAGATCGAGTTCGACGGCGAGGTGCACAACGCCGTGCTGGTGGTGCAGA
Organism: Nonomuraea fuscirosea; assembly: GCF_035917475.1. Taxonomy (NCBI): domain Bacteria; kingdom Bacillati; phylum Actinomycetota; class Actinomycetes; order Streptosporangiales; family Streptosporangiaceae; genus Nonomuraea; species Nonomuraea fuscirosea. Next base: position 9,964,747 of record NZ_CP109074.1, read on the forward strand.
ACTTCTTCGACTGCGACTACCCGACCGCGCTGGAGGTCGTCAACGACCTGATGGCCTCGCGGGTGCGGCAGTTCGAGCACATCGTGGCGCACGAGCTGCCGATCCTCTGCGCCGACTTCGGCCTCGACGCCGCCGCGCGGCAGGACCTCGACGCCTTCGTGGCCGAGCTGCGCGACTGGCTGGCGGGCGTCACCCACTGGCACCGCGAGTGCTCGCGCTACGACGAGCCGTCGCTGCTCCGTCACCACCGCTCGGCGCGGTGGCGGCTCGGCGGCCCCACGGGGCTGGGCAGCTCGGCCGCGATGATCGAGCTCACAGGGGCACGCGGTGGACCGTGGGCTGGTAGTACCACCCCATCATGCGCAGGAGCCGCCGCTGAGCCGGCGTGACGTTGTGCAGCCGGATCCAGCGTTGCCCGGCGGGCAGCATCGGCATGACCAGCACACGCAGACCTGACACGTCGATGAAGCTCAGCGCCCCGGTGTCGACGTCGACGTAGGGGCTGGGGCCATTCTGAACGACGGCGTTCCGCTCGGGGTCCTGGCGGCAGTTCGCCAGGACGCCGGCCAGCGCCGGACTGTTGGTGGCGTCGATCTCGCCGATCAGCGTGACGACCGGAGCCGCGGACGTCATCGCCACGGTGATGCTCAGCTGCCCGTCCTGGTAGAGCAGTCGCTGCTGGACGCTACACACTCCTCGCACCCCCCAACACGCACCTATGGGGGTCATATTGCCGAATTTCCTGAAATACAGGCTACACGAGGAATTAATTAATAGGCATTCTTCGCCGTGTTATGACCGTTTTTAGGGTGAATGTTGGTAGGTAGCGCTTTCCGAACAGGCGGGCCGTACCCGCGCCGGCTGCGGGCTTGACGGACACCGGCCTGTTCGGATTCGCGATCTACCGAGGACGGTGACCCGCCGCACCCGGCTCCGCGTACGCGACCGGCGCGGAGCACTCCGGCAAGGTGCCGCCACGAGGGGTTCGTGGCTGCCGGAGGGCCGTCACACCGGGGCGCGCGGACCTGGGCGTCGAGCCGCCGCCGTCCTCAGGCGATCAGTTGTTGTCGCCCACGTTCTCCAGGTTGCTGAGAGCGTTGAGGTCGATGTCCTGCAGGTGCAGGAAGGTAGCGATGTCGATGTACTTCACGGAGTCGTTGAGGACGTCGTTGGCCACCGTGGCGTCGTCGAGGATGCTCAGCTGGCTGAGGATCTGCTTGCCCTTGTTGAACGCGTTGGGACCGACGTCGGCCGAGGCGCTCGTGGCCGACATCCCGAACATGCAGCCCGCGATCGCTGCACCAGCGAGAATGCGACGGATCATTTGTTTGTTTCTCCTTCGTCGGAATCGGCGCGGGATGCGCGTCATCGTGAATCACTCGCACAGCACTGCGAGATTCCCTGAATAACAATCTCGCGGCCCGTCGGCGCGCCGCAACCCGAGCACGCTAAGTCAAAGTCAAATACCCGCCCCATTTCCTTGGCTGCCGATCATCCCCAGTCGGGATATGTCCGAGTGATCCTGATATGCCCGGGGCGGCATGACGGCAATTTTTCATCTTATGCCCATACACACACCCCGCCTGACCAAAGGGCGTTTTATCCGCATAGGGATGGAGGAATGCTAGCGGTAGAGCGCCGTGACCACGGGCTCGGCGTAAACGAGTCGAGGAGCGCTGAATATGCCATGAACGGAATAAGGCCGGTGCTGCTGACCGTACTGGCAGGCACACTTGTCAGCACGTTTCCCGGCACCGCGGTGGCGGCCGTCGACGCTTGTCCCGCGCAAATATGCCGGCCCGTCGCGGCGATACGGTCAGGAGCCGGGGCCATCGCGGCGCGGGCGGCGATGGAGATGATCGGAATTCCCTATTCGTGGGGCGGCGGCGGGGTGCGCGGGCCCGGATTCGGAATCGGGAAAGGCGCCAAGACGCTCGGCTTCGACTGCTCGGGCCTGACGGAGTACGCCTGGGCACGGGCGGGGGTGCTCATCGGCACGACCACGCACGAGCAGTGGCGCTCGGGGATCCGCGTTTCCAAGGAGGAGGTGGAGCCGGGGGATCTGGTCTTCTACGACAACGACCCGGGCAGTCCGGGGCCCGAGCACGTCGCCGTGGCGGTGGACGCGACGCGGATGGTGCACGCGCCGTACACGGGGCAGGTCGTCCGGGTGGACGCGCTGGATCGGCGGACCTTCATGGGCGTGATCCGGCCCAGCGAGACCTCGGCGAACCTCGACCCGCCGGCCTGAGAAAACGACGATCGCGCGGCCCGGGGTCGTCCTGCAGTGATCGACCCGGACCGCGCGATGCGCGTAGCTCGGTGCGCACCAAGCCAGTGCCGTGGTCGCGATGTCCACGGCCCGTACATTCGGCCTACCTCAAGGCACCAGAAAGACGATCTTGGCCGGGCGGGCTCTCCGCATATTCGGAAAGCCGCCGATCACCTTCCTGCCTACGCCATGTGAGGAGTCGTCAGTTGTTGTCGCCGGAGTTCTCCACGTTGCTCAGGACGTCGGCGTCGATGTCCTGCAGGTGGGCGATGGTCAGCACGTCGACGTACTTGACGGAGTCGTTCAGGACGTCGTTCAGCGCGGTCAGGTCGTCCAGGATGCTGAACTGGCTCAGAATGCTCTGCCCGCTGTTGTTCGGGTTGGGGCCGACGCCGGCCGAGGCCGCGGACGCGGAGAAACCGAGAGCGACGGCCGCGATTGCTGCACCGGCGAGAATGCGACGGATCATGTGTGCTTTCCTCCATGGATCGGCGCGGAAATCCCGACGCCATAGTCGTTTGTGCAGGGCTGTGAGGTGCCGCCAATAACAATCGCGGCAGGCAGCAAGAACCGCAACTCATTTGGCCCTGCCGGAGGCCGAGCCGGAACCCCTCTTTCTTGGCACGGTGTTTTCACGCCCGTCGACCGCGCCCGGCATTTACACGCCAACGCCAGGCCGGGAATCGACATCTGTTTTGGCTCTCCACGAGAATGCCCGCCTATCGGCTCACCACCGGTTAGGCAAGGATCGCCCGAAACTTGAATATCGCCCTACGCCCTGCGGTGTATCCGGACGACCGCCCGAGGGGGGACGTCACGAGCGGACGGAGCGGTGAGGATGGCCGCCTGGACCAGGAAAGGAGGCGGGTGAGATGCGGCCGCGAATGAGGAAGACGATCCTGGTCATCCACGTCATCGCTTCGGTCGCGCTGGTCGGGGAGGTGTGGGGGCTGGTCGTGCTGAATACGGCGGCGACGCTGGCGAACGATCCCGCGTTGACGCACTCGGCCTATCGGATGATGTCGCCGCTGGTGTTCGCGGGCGGGATACCGCTCAGCCTCATCGCATTGACCAGCGGCATAACACTGGGCCTGACCAGCCATTGGGGGGTGTTCCGCCATTACTGGGTGGTGGGCAAGCTGGTGCTGCTGCTGGCCGTGGTCGGCGTGGGCATGTTCCTGTTCGATCCGGAGGGAATGGCCGCCGCCACCTCGGGCGGCCGGTCCGTGGCGGAGGCGCGGCAGTGGGGCCAGGTGGCGGCGCTGGGCGCCCAGATCGTCATGCTGATGACGGCCACGACACTCTCGGTCTTCAAACCACGCCGCAGAATCCGCGTGACCGGGAGCGGGGACCTGGAGTGACTGGCGTGTCCGGGACCGGCGTGGCGCGACCGGGACCGGGGTCGTCAGGGGCTGTCGCCGAGCCGGTCGAGGGCCGCTGACAGCCGGCGCAGCGCCTCCAGGCAGTCTCGTGCCGTCTCCACGCCCAGCTCCCCCACGAGCCGGTCGGCGAACTCCTGATGGCCGGGGATGATCTCGGCGATGGCCGCCCGCCCCTCGGCGGTGGGCCGCAGCAGCTTGGCCCGCCGGTGCGCGGGGTTGGGCCGGTATTCGGCCAGCCCCCGCTCGACCAGCAGGTCCGCGATCCGTTGCACGCCCTGCCTGGTCATCCCCATGACGCGGGCGATCCCGGCGACGGGCAGGGGCTCGTCCAGCACGGCTCCGAGCACCTGCCACCACGCCGCCGTCATCCCGGCCGGCCGGGCCAGCCCCTCGGCGACGTGCAGGAACTGCCCGTTGAGCCGGAACGACCCCAGCGCCATCCCCGACAACAGCTCGGCAGTCTCGCTCATGCGGCCGCCAGCACCTCGAACGCCGTGGCGTCGCTGTGCCCGAACAGCCGGAACCAGGCGTCCAGCACCTCGGGCCGGTAGACGTCGAGCCGCCGGAAGATCTCCCTGGCGAAGGCCACCGGCTCGGTCGGCCCGGCCGTGATGAGATCGCCCCCGAGCACCGCGTCCCGGTCGAGGTAGCGCCCGGCTCCGGCGTAGCCCTGCTGCGCCTGGAGGTAGTGCACCACGGCGCTGGTGTGGTCGCGCTCGTCGAGCAGCCCCTCGCGGGCCAGCCCCGCCGTGGCTCCGCAGATGGCCGCCACCGGCACGCCCGCGCCGAGGAACTCCCCCGCCTTGCGGGCGAACGGCGCGAGCGAGTCGCCCGCGTCCCACAGGTCGGCGCCGGGCAGGATGAGCAGCGCGCTGCCGGCCGGCGACAGGTCGCCGAGCGCGAGGTCGGGCGTGAGGCGCACGCCGCCCATGGTGACGACGGGGTCGCGGGTCAGGCCGACCGTGACGATCTCGTATCCGCCGGGCTCGCGCATGTAGCGGCCGTTGCGCAGGTGTGCCGTCGCGTGACCGGTCTCCCAGTCGGCGAGCGTGTCGTAGACGGCGTGGTGCACGATTCGCTTCATGACAGCATCTTGTCATTTCGACAGTATGTTGTCAATGCGATCCCATGCGAGGATAGTCGTCATGGCAGAGATCGTCGGCGGCGGACGCCCGGTGAACGACGCGGAGCGGCGTGTGATCGCCTATCTGCGCGACCACGCGCCCGGCGACTGGCTGCTGCTGCACAACGTCGAGGTCCCGCGCGGCCACGACGTGTTCGAGGTCGACCTGATCGTGCTGACCGGCCACTCGCTCGTCGTCGTCGACGTCAAGGGCACCAGGGGCCGCATCGAGGTGTCCGGCACCCGCTGGTTCCCCCCGCGCAGGGAGGCGTTCGGCTCCCCCGTGGCCAAGCTACGGGGCACGGCGAAGGCGCTCAAGGGCCTGCTGGTGTCCAGGGCCACCCAGCTCGAACGGGTCTACGTCGACAGCCTGGTCGTGCTCACCTCGCCCGACGCCGAGCTGATCGACCCGGCCGGGCGCGACGCGGTCAACGTCACCGACCTGCCGGGCCTGCTGGCCACGCTGAGCGACGTCTCCCGGGTCAGGCGCGGGTGCAGCCCCGACGCGAAGCCGTACCTGACGGCGATCCTCGACTCGCTCAACCAGACCGTGCGCCGCAGCACCGCGCCGCCCAGGTTCGGCAACTGGGAGGTCGAGGAACAGCTCGGCGGCGACGCCAAGGTCACCGAATACCGCGCGTTCAACGCCACGCTGCCGGGCAGTGAGACTGTGCTGCTGCGGGTCTACCAGGCCGATCCGCTGGCCGACCACGAGTCGCGGGCGGCCGAACGGCAGCGCATCGCCAACGCCTACCAGTCGCTGGCCAGGATCCCGCCCCATCCGTGCGTGGTGCGCTCGCGCGACTTCTTCGCCATCGACGACGAGAGCCGGTTCGTGCTGGTGCTCGACGACGTCCACGGCCAGGCGCTGCACCTGGCGATGGGCAAGGGCGCCGCCCCGATGCCGGTGATCCAGGACCTGCTGCGCGGGCTGGCGCACGCGCACGCCAACGGCGTCGTCCACCGCGCGCTGACCCCGGCGTCCCTCCTGGTCACCGACGCCGGGCACGCCGTGCTGACCGGGTTCGACTACGCCAAGCCGGGGCCGCGCAACTACACCGTGGCCCACGAGCTGGGCAACGTGCTCGACGCCCACTACGTGGCGCCCGAGTGCCAGGAGCGGCCCGATCAGATGACGACCGCCTCCGACGTCTACGCGGCCGGCGCCATCGCCTACCAGCTCCTCACCGGCCAGCTGCCGACCAGCGCCGACGCCCACGGCGGCCCCGACGTGCCCGACGTGGTCCGCCGGATGCTCGACCACTCACCCGCCAAGCGGCCCACGGCCGAGCAGGCGCTGGAGTCGCTGCGCAGCACGCCGCAGCAGGGGTCGAAGATCAGGCGGCTCGTCCGCCGGATCGTCTCCGGCTCCTGACGAACACCGGCACCCCTCGCCGAAGACGACGACCGCCCGCGCATGCCGCCGGATCCGCACAACCCGCCGGAGATGACGATCGCTGTCGTCCCGCCGGCGACGACGATCCGACGGGGCGCCTAAGGCCGGACTACGCGGACGTGATCGTGTCGAGGATGTCGATCACGTAGAGCATGGGCAGCTCTCCCGGCGACGGCACGGCCACCCGGCTGCCCACGTGCTGCCCGGTCAGCGCCTTGACCCAGGACACGGGCGCGGCGCCGGCCTCCAGCGTGTACGCGCTCGGCCCGCCCCGCCGGTAGGAGGAGTCCACCACGGTCCGCGACGGCCAGGACGCGGCCACGTACTGGACGACCACCTTCGCGCCGGCCTCCACGCGCGGCCCCGACCCGTCGATGAGCGTACGCGGCGGCTCCGACGGCGTGAGGTCGGCCGGGACCACCGGCAGCGCGCGGCCGACGAGCCGGGCGTCGGGCGGGTAACCGCCCAGGATGTCGAAGACGAGCACCAGCGTGTCGGCGGGCGAGAGGCCGCCCAGCGGCACGTTCGGGCCCGTCGCCTCGCCGGCCGGGCTGACCAGCATGACCCGGCTGCCCGCCGGCCGCCCGATGAGGGCCTGCCGCCAGGTCTCCGACACCTGCCGGCCGTCGAAGACGACCGTGGTGGGCTGGTTGCCGTCCCAGGTGCTCAGATAGGGACGATTGCCCGACCAGCGCCGGATGTCCACGTCGGCGAGCACCACGTCACCGGGCACCGTACGCCGTCCGCTGCCCATCGACAGCACCGTGATCCGCGGCGTGCGCCCCGGCTGGCCCATGGGTATGGAGACGTTCGGCTTGCTGCCGAACCGCCCCGTCACGACGGGTTGCGTGCCCTCTTCCGCCACCCCGCACGTGGTGGCGAGCATGAGGAGGGCAGGCCAGAACAGACGCACGATTTCCTCCAGGACCAGATCCGAAGGAGTTACTTGCCGTAAGTGTCCAAAGGAAAGCTTCGGGGCGCGCCATCTCACGACAAACTTGGAACGTGAGTGAGGGGATCATCGGACGCGGCCCGCTGACGGGCCCGCGCAAGGAGAGCCTGTGAGCAAGCCCAACCTCGCGCGGCGGGTCGCCGAGGCGGCCGAGATCGCGTTGACCACCCGGAAGTACGTGACGTTCATCGACGTGGTGACCGCTCTGCGCTGGCTGCACACCCGGCACGTGGACACCTGGCGGCAGGGCAGGGCGGCCACGCTGGCCGAGCTGGCGGCGGTCGACGAGGACCGCCTGCTGGCCACGGCCGGCCTGCTGCGCGACTGGGCGCGGGCCAAGGGGCTCAAGCCGGTCGACACCCCCTACGTCGCGGGCACGCGGGACCGCCGCGAGCTGCGCTTCACCGCCGCGCACGCGCAGGAGCCGTTCCGGGTGCACTGGCTCTCGCCCGACCTCAGCGAGGCCAGGGTGCGCCGGCTCACCGAGGCGCAGAGCAAGGCGCCCGACCTGGTGGCGGTGTCCCCGCTCGACGACTGGACGTGCGCGTCCTGCGCCGGCACCGGCCCCTACCTGATCATGGAGGACGATGCGCCCCACTGCCTGACCTGCGCGGACATGGACCACCTGGTGTTCCTGCCGTCGGGCAACGCCGCGCTCAGCCGCCGCGCCAAGCAGGAGAGCGGCCTGTCTGCGGTGGTGGTCCGCTACAACCGGCGGCGCCGGCTCTACCAGCGCCAGGGCCTGCTGGTGGAGGAGGCCCCGCTCGCCGCCGCCGAGGACCGGTGCCTGGCCGACGAGGAGGTACGGCTGCGCCGCCGCGAGCGCGACCGCGTCCGCAGAGCGGATCAGGACGTCGAGTTCCAGGCACGGATGGCGGCCGAGATCGCCCGGCTGTTCCCCGGCTGCCCCGAGGAGCGGGCGCGGGAGATCGCCGAGCACGCCGGCCTGCGCGGCAGCGGCCGGGTCGGCAGGTCGGCGGCGGCCAGGGCGCTCGACGAGAACGCCATCACCCTGGCCGTCATCGCCTCGGTCCGGCACCTCGACACCGACTACGACAGCCTGCTCATGTCCGGCGTGCCGCGGATGGAGGCCAGGGAGCGGATCAGAGGAGCCATCGAGCGCAAGCTCGAAGAGTTCCGCGTCCCACGCTAATGTCGAAAACATGAGCGATTGGCACGACGTGAGGCGAGAGCTGCGCGCGTTCGCGCTCGGCCTGCCCGAGAGCCACGAGGATCATCCCTGGGGCGAGACGGTCATCAAGGTGAACAAGAAGGTCTTCCTGTTCCTCGGGATCGACGAGCGGACCGAGAAGTGGGACCCGACCTTCGGGGTGAAGCTGCTGTCGGAGACCCATGGCCACGCGCTGACGGTCGAGGGGGCCAAGCCGAGCGGTTACGGGCTGGGCAAGGCCGGGTGGGTGACCGTGCCGTTCCTGGCCGAGCTGCCCGAGACCGAGGTGCTGCTCGACTGGGTCGAGGAGAGCTACCGTGCCATCGCGCCCAAGCGCGCGGTCAAGGAGCTCGACCTCAGGTGACAGCCGGACGGGGCCGGTTACGGAGCGGGAACGGCGATGAGTGATCTACAGGACCGGATTCAGCGTCACCTCGACACGCTCGTCGGCGCCGGCGTGGAGACGGGCGTGCAGGTCGCCGTCTATCAGGACGGCGCGCTGATCGTCGACGCGGTGGCCGGCCCGGCCGATCCGGTCATCGGCCGGCCGCTCACCTCGCGTACGCCGATCTTCAGCTTCTCCACCGGCAAGAACATGGCCGCGACGCTCGCTCACATGCTCGTCGCGCGCGGTTTCCTCGGCTACGACAGCCTGGTGGAGGATCATTGGCCCGAGTTCGGCGTACGCGGCAAGGCCACGACGACGCTGCGCCACGTCCTGACCCACACGACCGGTCTTCCCGCCATGCCGCGCGAGATCACTCCGGCCGAGCTGCCCGACTGGTCCAGGGTGTGCGCGGCCCTGGCCGCGGCCGAGCCGCGCTGGCGACCCGGCGCCGCCATGGGCTATCACGCCTACACCTTCGGCCATCTCGTCGGTGAGCTGGCGCGCCGCACCACCGGGCGGCCGATGGGCGAGCTGCTGCATGAGTGGATCACCGCGCCGCTCGGCATCGAGGGGCAGCTCTTCTTCGGCGCTCCGCCGGAGTCGCTGCCGGGGCCGGCCCGCCTGGAGCAGCGGGCGGAGCAGTGGCCCGCCGTCCCGGACGACGGTGACGCGATCCTCGCGCCTTGGGAGAGCGGGCCGCGGGCGGACTTCGGCAACGACGAGGCGATCCTGCGCGCCGACATACCGTCGGTGGGCAGCGCCACCGCGCACGGCCTCGCCGCGATGTTCGACGCCCTGCTGCGGGGCGAGCTCGTGGGCTCCGCGCAGTTGGAAGAACTGTGCGCGCCCGCGTACGAGGGCGTGGACCAGGTCTTCGGCACTCCGGCGCGGATGGCGCTGGGCTTTCCGATCGGCCGGATCGGCGCGCCCGCCGCGGAGAGATCGGTGGCGTTCGGCTGGCCGGGTGGGGGCGGCAGCTACGCCTACGCCGACCCCGCGCGCGGCGTCGCGTTCGCGCTGACGAAGACCCGGCTCGTCCCGAACTTCGACACCGCGCTCTCGGTCACCACGATTCTGTCGGACCATCTCGCCAGAATGACCTGAGCCGCCTTCGTCTAAACCACCACCAGGAGAGATCATGTCCACTCCCACCACCGGCGACCCGGCCGTGCCGCAGACCATCCTCGGCCCCTTCTCCACGCCGGATGCCAGTCCGACGCCGTGGGAGGAGACGGAGTGGGCGCTGCGCCGGATCCAGAAGTTCCAGCTCTGCACGGTGCGCCGGGACGGCCGCCCGCACGTGACACCACTCGTGGCGATCTGGGCGTTCGGCGCGATGTGGTTCATCACCGGCGAGAACGAGCAGAAGGCCAAAAACCTCAGCGCCAACCAGCACTGCGCCCTGACCAGCGGAACCGACACCCTGACCAGCACCAACTACGTCATCGAGGGCACCGCGAGCCTGGTCACCGACCAGGACACCCGGCACGCAGCCGCGACCGCGTTCGAGCAGTCCTACGGCTGGCAGTTCACCCGCGAGGACGGAACCTGGTACCAGCTGGGCGACCGCGTCCGGGCCGGAGCCGTCCAGCTCTACCGGGTCCAGCCGGACAAGGCGTTCGCCTTCGCCGACGGGAAGCGGTCGTCCCAGACGCGTTACCTGTGGCGCTGACGGCCGCCACCGCCCGGACACGTGTCAGGAGACCTCAGGTGACGGCCAGGCGGGTGGCGTAGGCGGGGTCGCGCCAGAGCTCCTTGTCCAGCACCTCCAGCAGGGTCGTGGCGGCGTCGTGCACGTCGGCGTAACCGATGTAGAGCGGCGCGAAGCCGAACCTGAGGATGTCGGGCGCGCGGAAGTCCCCGTGCACACCGCGGTCGATCAGCGCCCGCATCACCGGATAGCCGTCGGGGTGGCGCAGGCTGACCTGGCTGCCCCTCTCCGTGGGGCCGGCCGGCGAGACCAGCTCCAGCGCGTCGCCGACCAGGTCGATGAAGAGCGAGGTCAGCGCCATGCTCTTGGCCCGCACCTGGGCCAGGTCCACCCGTTCCCAGATGTCCAGCGTGGCCTCAAGGGCGGCGAACGACAGCACGTGCGGGGTGCTCACCGCGAACCGCCTGATGCCCTCGGCCGGCCGGAAGTCCTCCTCGAACGCGAACGGCTCGGCATGGCCGTGCCAGCCGGACAGCACGTTCTCGGCGGTGGCCTGGTGGCGCGGGTTGACGTAGAGGAACGCGGGCGCGCCAGGACCGGCGTTCAGGTACTTGTAGGTACATCCAACCGCGAAGTCAACCCCAGCGAAGTCGGCGCCCCCGCGATCGGCCTCAGCGGCGGCGGCCCCCGCGAAGCCGTCGCCCGAGACGTTCACCTCCATGGCGCCCACGCTGTGGCACAGGTCCCACACGATGAGCGCCCCCGCCGCGTGCGCCTCGGCGGTGATCGAGCGCATGTCGCGCCGGGCGCCGGTGCGGTAGTCCACCTCCGACAGCAGCACCACGGCCGCGTCCTCGAAACGCCGCTCGGCCAGGTCGCGCACCTCGTAACGGTCCTGCCCGCCGCCCAGCAGCCGGGTCAGCCCCTGCACGATGTAGTGGTCGGTGGGGAAGTTCCGCACCTCGGAGACGATCACCCGGCGGTCCGGGCGCAGCCTCAGCGCCGCCGCCACCGCCTGGAAGATCGCGATCGAGGTGGTGTTGCCCACCACGACCTGCCCGGGCCCGGCGCCGATCAGGGGGGCCAGCCGGTCGCCGGTGGTCAGCGGCTGGTCGTACCAGCCGGCGTGGTTCCAGCCGCCGACGAGCTGCGCGCCCCACTCGTCCTCGACCGCCTGCCGCATCCGCTCGGGCGTGCGCCGGGGTAGCGCGCCGAGCGAGTTGCCGACGAGGTAGATCACGCCGTCCGGCAGCACGAACTCGTCCTTGAAGGCCCGCAGCGGGTCCGAGGCGTCGGAGGCGAGACACTGGTCGCGGTCCACGGCCACTCCTGTCCTGACGAAATAGTGAATATCACCCTATTTACGCCATTATGGGACCTGACCGAGGAACACCTCCGCGTTACCCCGAGCAGCTTCGCGCGGGCGTACCGAACAGGAAGCCGGCCCGCCTGATCAGGCCGCCCGCCGGCAAGTCGATGGGGACGATCATGATCGCTCCAGCGGATGGTAGGCCACGGCCTGCATCTCGATGAGGAGGTGGGGATGCGGCAGCTGGTGCACCGCGATCGTGGCCCTGGCGGGTCCCTCCTCGTCGAAGAACTCCGCGTAGACCTCGTTGTAGCCCTTGAAGTCGTTCATGTTCACCAGGTATGTGGTGATCTGCACGAGGTCGGCCAGTGAGCCGCCCGCGGCCTTGAGGATGTCGCCGACGTTCTCGATGACCGCGCGGGTCTGGGCGCGGATGTCGAGGTTCGTCGTGCCGTGCTTGTCCACCTCCACGCCCACGAACGTGTCGTCGAGGCGCCGGCAGCTCGTACCGGAGATGTACAGGAAGTCACCCGCCCTCTTGACGTGCGGGAACCTGCCTCGCGGCGCGGCCTTGCCCGGAACGCGGATGGCCTTGGGCCTCACTTCCCGAACACCGCCCGCACCGATCCCAACCCCTCGACGCGCGCCTCGAACACGTCTCCTGGACCGACCGGCACGACGGGGCCGAGCGCGCCGGTCAGCACGACGTCGCCGGCCCGCAGCGCGTAGCCGGTGCGGCCGAGCCGGTCGGCCAGCCAGACGGCGGCGTTGAGCGGGTGGCCCAGGCACGACTCGCCCGACCCGGTCGACACCTCCTCGCCGCCGCGCGTCATCGTCATCCCGGCCGCCCGCAGGTCCAGCCCCATGAGCGAGGTCGGCGTGCTGCCCAGCACGAACGCGCCGGCCGAGGCGTTGTCGGCGACGGTGTCGGCCAGCGTGATGTCCCAGTCGGCGATCCTGGAGTCGGCGATCTCGATGGCCGGCAGCGCGAAGTCGACCGCCCTGATCACGTCGGCCACCGTGAAGGGGCCGCCCTCCAGGTCGGCGCCGAGCACCAGCGCGACCTCCGCCTCGGCCTTGGGCTGCAGGAACGGCTCCAGCGGGATCGGCAGCCCGTCGCGGTGGTACATGTCCGCGAACAGCATGCCGAAGTCGGGCTGGTCGATGCCGAACTGCTGCTGCAGCAGCGGGTTGGTGACGCCGATCTTCCGGCCGACCAGCCGCCGCCCTTCGGCCAGCGCCCGCTTCGTGCCGATCTCCTGTACGGCGTACGCGTCGGCGGCGGTGCTGACCAGGTCCCTGATCGGCGCACAGGGCTTGCCGGAGAGTGCTGCCTCGGCCAGCCGGTCGGCGGCCTGGGCGTGCGCGTTGACTGCCTGGGACCATTCGTCATGCATCGGACTGCTCCAGTTTGATGGTGATCGTGGTGGGTTCAGAGTAGAAGTCGAGTGACCGGGTGCCGCCCTCCCGGCCGATGCCCGACAGCTTCACGCCGCCGAACGGCGTCCGCAGGTCGCGCAGGTACCAGGTGTTCACCCAGACGAGCCCCGCCTCCAGGCGCTGCGCCACCCGGTGGGCGCGGTCGAGGTTGGTGGTCCACAGCGTGGCGGCCAGGCCGTAGTCGCTGCTGTTGGCCAGGTCGATCGCCTCGGCCTCGCTGTCGAAGGGGGCGACGTGACACACGGGACCGAAGATCTCCTCCCTGTTGAACCTGGACCACTCCGACAAGCCTGTCACCACCGTCGGTTCCACGAAATATCCGGAATCGCGGTGGTCGCCGAACAGCGGGACGCCGCCTCCCGCCAGCACCTTGGCTCCCTCCGAGCGGGCCAGGGCGTAGTAGGAGAGCACCTTGTCGCGATGTTCGGCCGAGATCATCGGCTGCAGCTCGACCTCCTGGGCGCGCACGGCCAGCCGGGCGCAGAACTCCTCGAAGATCGAGCGTTGCACGTAGAGCCGCTCGGTGCACAGGCAGACCTGGCCGCCGTTGGTGAAGACCGACTTCACCGCGCCCTCGACCGCCCGGTCGAGATCGCAGTCCTCGAAGATCAGCCCGGCGTTCTTGCCGCCCAGCTCGAACGAGATCGGCTTGACCCGCTCGGCCGCCGTGATCATGATCGCGGTGCCCGTCTTCGTTGACCCCGTGAACGTCACCCCGTTCACGTCCGGATGCTCGACCAGCAGCTGCCCGACCGGGCCGGGCCCGAAGATGATGTTGACCACGCCCGGCGGCAGCCCGGTGTCGGCGCAGATCTCGGCGAACACCGCCGCCGAGCCGGGCGTCTGCTCCGACGGCTTGACCACCACGGTGTTGCCCGAGACGAGGGCGGGGGCGAGCTTCCAGGTCATGAGCAGGAACGGCAGGTTCCACGGCACGATCACGCCGACCACGCCGAGTGGCCTGCGCACGGTGTAGCTGAGCGTTCCCGACAGGTGGAAGGCGTCGTCGGGACGCTGGGCCGCGATCTCGGCGAACGCGCGGAAGTTCGCGATGCCGCGCGGGATGTCGAGCGTGCGGGTCTGGTCGAACGACTTGCCCGTGTCGGCGATCTCCGCGGCCACCAGGTCGTCGAAGCGCGCCTCGATGCCCTCGGCCAGGCGCCGCATCCACCCGGCGCGCTCGCCGACGGGCAGCCCGGCCCAGTCGCGGGCCGCCTCCCTGGCCGCGCGCACCGCCCGGTCGACGACCTCGGGGTCGGCCTCGTGCACCTGCCTGACCACCGCGCCCGTCACCGGGTCGTGCACGGGGAACACCTTGCCCGCGGCCACCGGCTCGCCGCCGATGAAATGGGTCAGCACAGCACTCTCCTCATCTCTCCCTCGCCTCCCGGTCTGGATCGACCGGTCTGGATCGACGTGCGGCTCGTGGACCTTGGAGCGTCCCGGGGACACGGAACCTCTGATCGCATCGTCTCGCCGGATCGCGCGGCGCGCTATGAGCGATGCTGGTGAACATGCAGATCCGAACAGACAGAATCGCCGCCCATGACGGCTCCTTCGACGTACGCGTGTGGCTGCCCGACGGCGGGAGCGGCCCGGGGATCCTCCTCGTCCAGGAGATCTACGGCGTCGGCCCGTACATCGAGAAGGTCGCCGCCGACCTGGCCGCGCGCGGTTACGTGGTGGCCGCGCCCGATCTGTTCTGGCGGTTGCAGCCGCACTGGATCGGCGAGCACACGCCCGAGGGCACGCAGACCTCGATCGCGCTGGCCGAGGGGTTCGACTTCGCCCAGGGCGTGGCCGACTGCGCGCTCACGGTCGCCCATCTGGGCGCGCTGCCCGAGGTGCGCGGCGGCGTCGGCGCGGTCGGCTTCTGCCTGGGCGGCTCGATCGCGTACATGCTGGCCACCCAGGTCGAGCTGGGCGCGGTGCTGTCGTTCTACGGCTCGGCCGTGCCCGAGGGGACCGGCCTGATGGAGCGCATCCAGGCGCCGCTGCTGCTGGTCTTCGGCGGCGACGACCCCTTCATCGCCCGCGAGCGGGTGGCCGTGGTCGAGAAGGCCGCCGAGTCCCGGCCGAACGTGATCATGCATGTGGAGGAGGAGGCCGGGCACGCCTTCCACAACAGCGAGGCGCCGATGTTCTACCGGCCGGAGGCGGCGGAGCGTACGTGGGGGGTCGCCATGGCCTTCCTCGGCGAGCATCTGCCCGCCCGGTGAGACCTGTCCAGATGGACATCTTCCGGTACCCCTAGATCAATCGCCATGATGGTCGGATGGCGCGGACGTGGGAATTGTGGGGAAACGTCATTATTGCTGGTACGTTTGCACTCCCTGTCGCGTTGCTAGCAATCTTGCTTCTCCACCGCCACCGCGCTCGCGCCGGCCGTCCCGCAGCCCTGCGGACCGCGATCGCCGACGTCGGCATCGTGGCCGGGACCACGCCCTGGATCTGGATGATCCTCACGCCCTCGGACGGCCGGGGAGGAGTCGGGCTCGTCCCCTTCGCCGACCTCGCGGACCTGCTGACGGCACCGTGGGAAGCGGCGTCGGTGCAGGTCGGAGGCAACCTGCTGGTTTTCGCCGCGCTGGGCGCGCTGCTGCCGGCGCGCAGCGCGGCGATGTCCTCTCCCGCCCGTGTTGCGGCCGTCGCGGCGGCATTTTCGGTCCTGGTCGAGGTGCTCCAGTACGTGCTGCGACTGGGTCGTTTCTCCTCCGTGGACGACGTCATCCTCAATACGGCCGGCGCCGTGATCTTCGCTTTGGTTACTCGCCGCTGGTGGGCCGATCGAATACCGGCCGGGACCGTTCCACGCTAACGGTCCGCTAAAACATCGCGGAATTCACCACACGGGCACGATCCTCTCAAAATCAGCCCGCGACCAAGCCCTGCATCTGTGCGATCGTGGACAAGACGGGGCAAGTTCTCTGGAGACGCCACTACCCGGTCGGTGACAGAGGGTGATCAAAGTTGTCTGAATCCCCGGTACCCCACGAGCCCCCTATCTATCGACGCATCGCCGACGGCCTCCGCGCCCGGATTCTGTCCGGCGAACTGCGCGACGGGGACCGACTGCCGGGCGAGAACGCGCTGATGGCCGAATACGCAATCGCACGAGCCACCGCCAGGCAGGCGCTTGCCGTACTGATCAACGAAGGGCTGGCGGTGCCCAAACGAGGCTCGGGGGTTTACGTGCGGCTGTTCAAACCGATCCGCAGGCACGGCTCGCGCCGCCTGTCACGAGAGCAGTGGGGTCAGGGACGGGCCATCTGGGACGCCGACGCGCGCGGCAGGCCGTTCACCGTCGACCGGGTGGAGGTGGTGCTGGAGCGCGCCACCGAGGAGGTGGCCGCGGTCCTCCAGAGCGGCGAGGTGTGGGTCCGGCGGCGGCGCTACTCGGTCGACGCCAGACCCGTGCAGCTGGCCACGTCCTCCTTCCCCGCCCACCTGGTCGAGGGAAGCGCGATCACCCTCGCGGACACCGGCCCGGGCGGCGTCTACGCCCGGCTGGGCGACCTGGGCCTGCCCCCCGTGCACTTCACCGAGGAGGTACGCGCCCGCATGCCGGGACCGCGCGAGAGCGGGCTGCTCGACCTGCCCGGCGGCACACCCGTGATCGTCATCTCGCGGACCGCGTACACGTCGGGAGGGCTGCCGATCGAGCTCAACGAGATGGTGCTCGACTCGGCGGCGTATGTACTCCAGTACGACTTCGACGCGTAATTCAAGGGGATCTGTCAAGCGATAGGTTGACCTGTCCGCCACGATCATAGAAATTCTCTAGAGAGGTGGCGCATCTTGTAGGGAGATGGAACCTCGCCTGGGGCCCGGGAAAGGCGGACGGAGATGTCCTTTGACCGACATCTTGCCGACATTGCCCGGGACTACCCCCACTGGACCGTCTGGCGGAGCGACGCGGGCCGCTGGTGGGCCACGAGACACCATCCGCTCAGCGTGGCGCAGCGCGATGCCGGATGTGCGATGACCATCGACGCGGACGACCCGGAGGGACTGCGCGACCATCTCCGGGACCAGGAGAGGCGGGCCGGTGAGCACCAGACGTGGCGGGCCGGCCCCGCACCTCCATGACGCGGGCCGCGGAGCGTTCCCCGGCCCGCGCACACGAGCAGCCCGGTGCCGGGTTCAGCGTCTCGGCGGCCCCGGTACCGGGCCCCCAACAGGAGGGGCCACGAACGCGGAAGCCTCCGACCCTATCGGGGGCGGGGGCTTCCGCTTACGACCGCTCGCCGGATCTGCTCGGGCCTGCTCGCGGCTTGCTTGTGTGCCGACTTGTCGCCTACTTGTGCGCCTCTGACAGCCGGGCGATATTGACGTCCGTATCGTCCGAGATGCCCTCTTCCCGGCCCTGAGACCGCTGCTCGGCCGCGTCCTTGTCGACGACGACCTCAACCGTCTCCTCGGGGTCGAGGACCACGCGTACGTCCTCCTGAGCGCTTGGAGCGTCCTCCGCGCCCTGGCCGGCCGGCGGCATGATCGCGTCGGGGACCAGCGGGCCGGCGTTCGCCTCCGCCCGCATCAGGTCGCCGAGCACCGCGCTGACCTCGGTGAGCCGGCGCACGACCTCGGAGTGCGTGTTGCTCAGGTAGTCGACCCGCCGCCCGGCCTGCTCGTCCAGCGCGGCGGTGCGCTGGCGCGCCTGCTCCAGCATGGAGTCGGCCTCGGCGCGCGCGCCGGAGACGATCTGCTCGGCCTGGGCGTTGGCGGACTGCACGGTCTGCTCGGCCTGCGCGTTGGCGCTCGCGACGGCCTGCTCCGCCTCGGTCCTGGCGCTCGTGATGGTCTGGTCGGCCTCGGTCCGCGCGCCCGTGACCAGCCGCTCGGCCTCGGCCCTGGCCCCCTTCAGCGTCTCGTCGGCCTCGGTGCGGGCGGAGGTCAGCTGCTCCTCCGCGTCGCTGCCCGCCTGGGCGAGCATGTTCTCGGCCGCCTGGGTGGCCTCGCTCACCCGCCGCTCCGCCTCGGCCTGCGCGGAGGTGAGGATCTTGTCGGCGGTCTCGCGCGAGGTGCTGAGGAGCCGTTCGGACTCGGCCTTGGCGGACTCGCGCACGCTGGTGGCCTCGGCCTCGGCGTCCTCGCGCTTGGCCGCGGCCTCCTCCTCGCCGAGCCGGAGGATCTGCGCGAGCCGGGGACTCAGGTCCTCGTAGCTCTGCGGCGTCTCGACCATGCGCCGGCGGGCCTCGGCCAGCTCGATCCGGCCCTGCTCGGCCTGCTCGATGGCCCGTGCCAGCCGCTCTTCCAGGTCCCTTATCTGGTTACGGGTTCGCATCATGTAGTCGTGGACCTGGCGGCGGTTGTAGCCGCGCATCACGACCTCGAACGTGTCCTCTTGCATCAGATCGGGAATGCTCTCGTGCTGGTGTGTCATGGGGGTTACCTAAGGGTGGTTTGCGTGAGGCGGGGGAAAACTGCGGGTTGTGAGGGTCTGGCAACGGGACGTCAGGAAACGACTTTCCTGCCATCTGCCCACGTCCGCAACCCGAACGCCATACCCCGAGCTGGAATTACGATGTCTCGAATGTACATAGCAGCGTTGGACAACGGAGCAGTGCCCGACATACACCCCGATGCGTACATAGCCCACGGCGTCGTCGTGGTCGGCGACGTACGCGTGGGCCGGGCATCCAGCATCTGGTACGGCTCCGTTCTCCGGGGGGACGGCGAGCGGATCGAGATCGGCGAGGAGTGCAACGTACAGGATCTGTCCTGCCTCCACTCCGACCCGGGTGAGCCCGCGATCCTGGAGGACCGCGTGAGCCTGGGCCACAAGGCCATGGTCCACGGCGCCCACATCGAGTCGGGCGCGCTGATCGGCATCGGCGCCATCGTGCTCGGCGGCGCCAGGATCGGGGCGGGCACGCTCGTGGCCGCCGGAGCGCTCGTCGGCCCCGGCAAGAAGATCCCCTCGGGCGTGCTGGTCGCCGGCGTGCCCGGCAAGATCGTGCGCGAGCTCACCGACGACGACCGCGAGTCCTTCGCCGGGACCCCGGACACCTACATGGCCAAGGCGATCAGGCACCGGCAGGCGTCATCGCTTTGATGAGCACCTCGTCCGGCACCGAGGCGGCGTTGAGCGGATCGGCGTACTCGGGCAGCTCGGGCCGCAGGAAGCGGACGAAGTCGACCGTGAGCTTGAGGTCGGGCGTGCCCGTGACCTGCTTGGCGTTGCCCTTGGTGGCGTCCTTCTTGAGCAGGCTGTAGCTGTCCCAGTCGGTGTAGGCCGTCACCCCCCATTGGAGCACGTCGGGCAGGGTGGACGGCCAGCGCCGGCCCACCTTCCACTTGCCGCCGTCCTCCTTGTAGAGCGCGACGAAGACGCGGCCCACCCTGGCCAGCGTGAGCTCGACCCAGCCGCTCTTCACCGCGAGTTCCTGCGGCTTGGAGCTGCCGTCCTGGGTGTACTTCACCTCGACCTGGCCGCTCTTCTCGCCCGTGCCCACCGCGACCGACACCCAGTTGGGCTTGGCGTACGAGCCGGGCTGACGCGCCATCAGCCCGCCGAGCGAGAACTTGCGCTTCGGCCATCCGCTGCCGCTCTTCCCCGTGACCTTGATCCGGGCGTGCATGACGATGTCGCCGGCCAGATCCTGGTAGACGAAGGGCCCGCGGAAGCCGTCGAACCAGGCCGAGGTCTTGGGCTCCAGATACATCGAGCCCTTCACGGTCTTGTTCACGTCGTACTTGCCGATGCGGTCGACGTCCTTCTCGGTCTCGCTGAGCTTGGTCCACGCCGACAGGTCGGCGGCGTCGTCGAACTCCGTGGAGGCCTCACCCACCTCCCCGCCGGGCGCCGGCGGAGAGGCGTTCTGTAGCGTGAGGATGCCGGGGCCCGTGAGCGTCGGCTGCGGCGCCGCTGCGGTACCGCAACCGGAGAGCACACAAACGACCACCGACAACCCTGCTACCTTCGCCCTCATAGCGGACATTGTGCCGTGAAAAGCCGATGGATGATCCGAGTACCACCAGTACGATGACCGCCGTGCCACCCTGGGATGCGTTCACCGCCACGGAGGCGGAGGTCCGTGCCATGGTCGCGGACCCACGCTGGCAGCGCCTTTCCGTGCCCGATCGCGCCCACGTCCTGGCGGCCAGAATTCTTGTGACCCCAGATGGCGACCGATGGCTGTTCGGCGCCCACGCGCGCTGGCACCTGCTCGACCCCGCCGACGGCCGCTGGCACCTCGCCCCGCCGGCGCGGCGCGTACGCGCGCGCCAGGTAGGACACGCGACGACGACCCTGCCCGACGCCGTGGTGCCGCAGGGTTACGACTTCCACGCCGAGCCCGGCTCCACGCAGGCGTTCGTCGGCCCCGACGTGCCCGGGAGCCTCACCGAGCAGCTCAGGGTGCTGCTCCGGAGCAGCGGGCGCAAGTCGGAGCTGGACTACCCGCTGACGGCGTTCGGCGAGATCTTCGCCTCCGACGTGCCCAGCACGGTGGCGGCCGTCTGGGGCACGATCATGTGGTGCGCCTACGCGCCCGCCTTCGACGGCAACGAGCGGCTGATCACGGTGTTCGGCGAATACCTGTGCCGTCCCCTGCCCGGCGACGAGTGGGTGCGCTGGCTGCCCGCGCCGCCGCTGCTCGACCTCGTCACGCTCGTGGCCGAACGGCTGCGGGCCGGGCGCTCGCGGCAGGCGCTGCGGCTGGCCGCCGTGATGGCGGACGCGGCGCAGATCCTGCTGCTCGACACCCGGTTCAGGCCGCGCGCGCTGGCGCTGCTCACGATGGTCGAGCCGACGCTGCGCACGGCCAGGCCGGAGGACTTCCGCGGCGAGTTCACCAGCGGCCTGCACAGCGCCTACCAGGACAACGCGGACAACGGCTCACCGACCGGCCCGCAGAGCCGGTCGCCGGAACTCCGGCGGGACTTCCAGGGGGACGATGCGGGGCTGCGCGAGGCGTGGCTGGAGCGCGTGCCCGCCCGGCTGTGCCGGGCTCTGCTCATCGAGAACGACCCCGGGGCGCACTTCACGCACACCGTGTACGACCTCGTCGAGGCGCTGTCCTTCATGCCGGACCCGCCGGCGGCCGCGGCCATGTTCCTGGCCGACCTGTCCGACTCCAGAGACCTGCTGCCTGAGCGGCTGGACCATCGGCTGCGGATGGCGTACGAGGAGCTGGCGCGCGCGGGGCGGATCGGGACGTCCGCGGCCGACTCGACGGAGCCCGACGGCTTCCCGGTCCGTACGGGAGGGCTCTCGGTCGCGCCCGCGCCAGTGCTGGAGGTGGCGCCGCCCGACCGGGCGAGCGCGGCGGCGGTGCTGGGGGCGGCTTACGCCATGGGGCTCGCGTGGGGGCGGCTGACGGGGGCCAAGGTGCCCGAGCGGGGGCTGGCGAGCCAGTCGGCACTCGTACGAAAGATCGTTCATGAACGCGACGACCATCACACAGGTCACATCTAAACCACAAATACCGATATTTCCACCTTACCTCCCCTATATCGTTCTAACACTTCCGATAACAGTCAATTAGCTGAATTGTGATCTCGGCTTCGGGAAATGATCCCCGAGGGGCCCCCGCGGCGCTGAAAGGAATGACTCCGATGGGCCATGTCGCCCGCAGAGTCTCCGCCGTAACCTCGTAGAGGGTGTGGGCTGCGGAAGGAAGGACGACGCGGTGGGGCACAATGACCTGGACTCTCGGGTCCACGACCGTGTCGCGTTGGACGAGATTGCGCTCTACGCCGAGGTGCTCACGGCCGTGGCTGTCAGCGAGCGGCGGCTGACCTTGGACGAACTCGACGACGCGCTCGGATTGCGGACTTCGGCGAGCCGCTGAAGGACCGACGATTACTAGCCCCGGGGACCTAGTTCCCGGCTCCAATGGAGTCGGGAACACCGGTTTCCGGGGTTTCACATAACTAGTCAATCCATCGCCCGGCGGTCCGACTTTCGGACGAGAGGCGAACTACGAGCGGACGAGACGGGCGATCGCCGCCGAGGCCTCCTTGACCTTCGCTTCGGCCTCGGGGCCCCCGGTGTTGATCGCGTCGGCCACGCAGTGGGAGATGTGCTCCTCCAGCAGCCCCAGCGCCACCGCCTGCAGAGCCCTGGTCGCCGCGGAGACCTGGGTGAGCACGTCGATGCAGTAGGCGTCGTCGTCGACCATGCGCTGCAGACCTCTGATCTGCCCCTCGATCCGTCGCAGGCGCGTCAGATATGCCTGCTTGTCCCCGCTGTACCCATGCATGCTTCTACGGTACCCGGAGAAGGTATCGCTCAGCGGAGGCCGTCGATCAGCTTCTCCCACTGCTCGGCCACCTCGTCGGCCGAGTGACGCACCGCGGTGTCCAGCGCCCCCGCCGCCAGCGAGCGCCGCCTGCGCTCGTCGTCGATCAGCGCCAGCAGCGCCCCGGCGAACAGCTGCTGCTGGTCGCTCTCGGACTCGGGCACCAGCACCCCGTTGTAGCCCGTCGCCACGAACTCCCTGGGCCCCCTGGCCCCGTCGAAGGCCACCACCGGCACCCCGCACCCCATGGCCTCCAGCACCGTCATGCCGAGGTCCTCGACGCGCGAGGGGTTGGCCACGATCGACGCCTTGGCGAACTCGCCGGCCAGGTCGGGGGTGGTGCCCATGAAGTAGACGTGGTTGTGCAGGTGCAGCTCGCGCACCAGCGAACGCAGCCGGCGCTCCTCGGGGCCGCCGCCGTACAGCCGCAGCCGCCAGTCGGGGCGCTTGTCGGCCACGATCGCGAACGCCCTGATCAGCCGGTCGTACGCCTTCACCGGCACCCACCGACCACCGGCGGCGACGATCCTGTTGTCCATCCGCGAGCGCGGCCACGGGCCGCGCGGCAGCGCGTCCAGCACGCTGTGCACGACGGGCCCGCCGTCTCCCGGCGGCAGATCGAGCAGCCTGACCCAGTCCTCCTGGGCCGACTCCGTGGCCGTCACGACGGCGTTCAGGCGCGGGTAGAGGCGTTGCACGGGCCCGGGCACCGACGGCCTGCCCCACTCGCGGGCGATCTTGATGGTCTCGCGCGGCGCGTGCCTGGCCGCCTGGACGCCCAGCCCCGGCCTGGTCGTGATCAGCACGTCGCACCTGAGGTTGCGCAGCATCCGCCACAGTGCCACCTCGGTACGGACCTGGCCGCGCGGCAGCAGGTGCCTGATCCCCGGCCTGGCGTCCACGACGCTGCGCATGCTCACCTTGGGCCCGACGGGGAAGAACGGCTTCTCCTTCTGCCGCCGGATGCTGATGACCTCGACCTCGTGCCGCTCCGCGAGCGCGGTGGCCAGGTTGAGCGTGGCGCGCACGTCGCCGCGCATGGCGTACGCGGAGGTGAGGACGAGGCTGACCTTCATCCGCCGACCTCGATCCGCAGCTCGTCGTCCGCGGTGTAGCAGGGTCTGATGAGCACGCCGTCCACCCGTGAGGACGGATAGTGCAGTCGGCGCCGTTTGCCGTCCACGTCGTCGAGCCTGGCCCCTAGGCGCAGCGGCGTGGGCACGCCGTCCACCTCCAGCGCGGGCTCCCACGTGCCCGCGCCCTCGGCCTCCTCGTGGTCGGCCGCCACCAGCACGTCCACCAGCGACACGGCCGCGTGGAAGCGCACGCCCTGGACGGTGGCCGTGGCCGACAGGTGGGCGCCGGTCAGGCGGCGGTCGAGCGTCAGCGTGGCCTCGTGGCGGGTGTCGTCGTCCTCCAGCCCCGTGTACGCCAGCAGGCCCATCACCTCGAACCGGCCCTCCCTGAACCAGATGGAGCGCACCTCGGCCACCGGCTCGGCGTCGGAGATCTTCAGCGCCAGGAAGCCGTTGCGGGTGCGGTAGGAGCGGTAGGCGAGGGTGCGCCGGCACAGCGCGTACGCGTCGAGGTGGTCGAGGGAGAAGCCGGGA
Organism: Nonomuraea fuscirosea; assembly: GCF_035917475.1. Lineage (NCBI taxonomy): Bacteria > Bacillati > Actinomycetota > Actinomycetes > Streptosporangiales > Streptosporangiaceae > Nonomuraea > Nonomuraea fuscirosea. Next base: position 9,988,686 of record NZ_CP109074.1, read on the forward strand.
TCGACGCTGCGCAGCCTGCTGCGTTTGCCGTCACGGCGCAGATAGGCGTCCCAGCGGCCGGTGCTGAGCTCCAGCGGCTCCAGTGAGACCGTCAGCGTGGCCTCGCGCGCCCGAGCGCGTGAAGTGGCGAGCAGCACGTCGCGTTCCACCCCCGTGGTGCGATGCCTGAGAACGAGTTCGGTGCCGTCTTCCAGAGGTTCGTCGATGGCTAGCCGCAGGGAGAGTACGTCGGCCAGGGTGACTTCGGCGTCCGTGACGACGACGCCCATCACGAGCCCCCTCCCCGTCGAATAGAGCCATGCGACGTTGAGGTTACCGTGATTTTCCCGTTATGTGGATGCCGGATTTCTTCCAGCCACACGCGTTGACATGCGAAACTCCTCCACAACTGGTGTGGAGGAGTCCGACTGACGGCGGTCAGGAAGTGCCCTTGACCGACTTGATCAAGAGCTGGGCGACGTCCACGACTTCGAGCGTCTCCTTGGCTTCGCCGTTGTTCTTCTTCTCGTTGATGGCGTCGCCGAGCATCACCATGCAGAACGGGCACGCGGTCGAGACCGTGTCAGGATTCGTGGTCAGCGCCTCGTCCACCCGCTCGGTGTTGATGCGCTTGCCGATGCGCTCCTCCATCCACATGCGCGCCCCGCCGGCGCCGCAGCAGAAGCCGCGGTCCTTGTGCCGGTGCATCTCCTGCGTCTGCACGCCGGGCACCTTCGCCATGATGTCGCGCGGCTGGGAGTAGACCTTGTTGTGGCGGCCGAGGAAGCACGGGTCGTGGTAGGTGATCTTCTCCTCGATCGGCGTGACCGGGGTGAGCAGCCCCTCGTCCACCAGCTTCGACAGCAGCTGCGTGTGGTGCACGACCTCGTACGTGCCGCCGAGCTGCGGATACTCGTTGGCCAGGGTGTTGAAGCAGTGGGGGCAGGTGGCCACGATCTTCTTCACCCCCGCCTCGTTGAGCGTCTCGATGTTCTGCTGGGCGAGCATGTTGAACAGGTATTCCATGCCCAGCCGCCGCGCCGGGTCGCCGGAGCACGCCTCCATCGGGCCGAGCACCGCGAACTTGACGCCCGCGATGTGCAGCAGCTCCGCGACCGCCTTGGTGGTCTTCTTGGCCCGGTCTTCGAGCGCGCCCGCGCAACCCACCCAGAACAGGTATTCGGTGTCCGCGGGCATCTTGTCCTCGACCATCGGAACCTCGAAGTCGAGCTCCTCGATCCAGTCGGCCCGCTTCATCTCGGACATGCCCCACGGGTTGCCCTTGTTCTCCAGGTTCTTCACCATCACGCCCGCCTCGGACGGGAACGACGACTCCACCATCACCTGGTAGCGGCGCATGTCGAGGATGTGGTCGATGTGCTCGATGTCCACCGGGCACTGCTCGACGCAGGCGCCGCAGTTGGTGCAGGACCAGAGCACGTCGGGGTGGATCACGCCCTCCTCGCCGACCAGCGGCTTGTCCAGCAGGGCGAGCACGTCGGTGTCCTTGTGCTCGACGCCGTTCGCGGCTGCCAGCAGGTAGGGGGCCACCGCGAAGGCGTGGTCGCGCTGGTCGAGGATGAGCATCTTCGGCGACAGGGGCTTGTCGGTGTTCCACGCCGGGCACTGGGACTGGCAGCGGCCGCACTCCGTACAGGAGTAGAAGTCGAGGAAGCCCTTCCAGGTGGTGTCGGCGATCTTGCCGCGCCCGAGCCGCTCGGGGTCGAGGTCCTCGTCCTCGAAGTCGACCGGCTTGCCGTCCACGCGCATCTCCGGCGCGCCGCCCATGCCGTCGGGGCGGCGGGAGAAGAGCACGTTGATCGGCGCGGTGAAGATGTGCAGGTGCTTGGAGTTGACCACGATGACCAGGAACACCAGCATGAAGCCGATGTGCAGGAGCAGCGCGATCTCCTCCAGCAGCGGGCTGGCCGGCAGCGCGTCGCCGAGCGCGAGCGAGACGAACGCGCCGGAGGAGTAGGGGAAGTTCCCGTTGGCCGCGGCCGCGCCTCTGGCCAGGAACAGCGTCCAGATGATGTTGAAGATCATGAACAGGACGAGCCAGGCGCCGCCGAGGTGCGAGCCGGAGAAGCGGGACTCACGGCCGAGCGCCTTGGGCGAGTTCTTCACCCGGATGACCGCGAAGGCGATCAGACCGAGCACGCAGGCCACGGCGATGAAGTCCTGGAGGAGGCCGAGCACGCCCCAGGTGCCGATGAGCGGGATGTGGAAGTTCGGGGTGCCGGTGATCGCGCCCTGGATGATCGCGCCGTACGCCTCGATGTAGACGGTCAGCAGGATGAAGAACGCCCACATGACGAAGAAGTGGGCGACGCCCGACGGCGTCCACTTGAGCAGCTTGCGCTGCCCGAACACCTCGACGAGCTGCGCCTTGATCTCGTCGCCTGCGTGCGTCCTGGCGTAGTCGATCCGCTCGGGGGCGGGTGGGCCCACGGTCGCGAGCCGGTAGAGGAACATCACTCTGCGGCCGGCCACGGCCACCGCCAGGATGGTCATGACGAGCCCGACGATGGCTACCCAGAGCACGGGATCCTCCCACAGACGACGTTGGCTGTCAGCGTACGGTGACCCGCCGAGCAGGCGTGTACCCCGATCCTACCCGTGAGTAACTTTATCGGGTCACTCGACATACCCTAAGGTCATCGCCGCCTCCAGAACAATGCTCTAATTCAGATCGTCGCCCGTGAAGTACCGCTGGAGTGTCGGGCCGAGCAGCTTCACCAGCTCCTCGTGACTGGCGCTGGCCATCGGCTCCAGCTTGAGCACGTAACGCGCCATGAGCACGCCGAACATCTGCGCGAAGCCCGCCTCGACCCGCAGGTGCGGCACCTGGAGCCGGTCGGCCACCTGGTAGAGCAGGGCGTTGGAGATGAACTCGCGGAACATCGCGGCCGCCTGCTCGTTCGTCATCGCCGAGCGGATCAGCGCCACCATCGGGTCGCGGGTCTCGGGCGAGGCGGTGACGCGCAGGATCATCCCCACCAGCCGCTCGCCGATCTCCGTACGCGGGCCTTCCAGCAGCAGCGGGATGACTTCTTGCGGAGTGATCGGCAGCTGCATCGCCGCGGCGAACATGCCCTCTTTGGTGTCGAAATAGTGGTGCACGAGGGCCGGATCGACCTGGGCCTCCCTGGCGATGCCGCGCACGGTCGCCTTGTCGAAGCCCTTCTCGGCGAACACCCTCCTGGCCGCCGTGAGGATCTCGCCGCGCGTGTCGGCCGAGCCCGGCCTGCGTCCCGGCCGCCGCGGCGTACCGCTCACCGGCCCACCGCCAGGTAAACCCGCATCGGCACGGACAGCACACCCTCGGGGAAGGCCGCGCGCAGCTCCACCCGCTGGCGATCGACCAGCTCGTCCGCCCGCTCCTTGGACAGCGCTGCCATGTAGGAGTGGGAGCGCAGGTCGAGCAGGAAGTGCTCGATGCCGACCAGCCTGGTCCAGGGGATCCAGCGCTCCTCGACCACCTCGAAGGCCGAGGCGATCGGCGGCACCGACCACTCCTCGACCGCCGGCCCCCAGTAGGTCGGCACCGCCTGCGCCAGCCGGGCCTCGTAGGCGGCCAGCCACTCGGCCTGGGAGGCGTGGTGGAAGTTCCAGCAACCCGCGATCGAGCCGCCGGGCCGCAGCACCCGCCGCGCCTCGGCGATCGACAGCACGGGGTCCAGCCAGTGCCACGACTGGGCGTACATCACCAGATGCGCCGCCTCGCCGGCCAGCGGCAGCACGTTGCCGTCGGCCAGCACCGCCGCCACGGGCGCGTCTTCACCGGCTCCCTCGCCCGCCCGCTCGTCGGCGGCGCTCCTGGACACCAGGCGCGCCAGCATCGGCTCGCCCGGATCGACCGCCACCACCCGGGCGCCGCGCGCCCTGAGGCCGCGCGTCATGATGCCGGTGCCCGCGCCGACGTCGACCACGGTCGCGCCGTCGAGGTCGACGCCGGTCACCTCGCCCAGCGCGCGGTAGACCTCGTCGGGGTAGCCGGGCCTGCCCTCGTCGTACGCGTCAGCCACTCGGTCGAAGGTCCTGCCCAGGTCCTTGATCGGCCCTGCGTTCATGTGGTCGCCGCGTTCATGGAGGATGCCACCAGGATCATGTGGACGCCGCCAGGTGCAACCTGGCGAAGGCCAGCCCTTCCGCCAGATCGTCGATCCGTTCGGTGCGGCTGGCCGCCTTCCGGGTGTTGATCTCCAGGACCACGAGCCCCGAGTAGCCGTTGCCGGCCAGCCGCTCCAGCATCGGCGCGCACGGCTGGTTGCCCCGGCCGGGCACCAGGTGCTCGTCCTTGTTCGTCACGCCGAGACCGTCGGCGAGATGCAGGTGCGCGAGCCGGTCGCCGAGCTTGACCGCCATCTCCATGGCGTCGGAGCCTGAGACCGCCGTGTGTGACAGGTCCAGCGTGACCTGGGGGAAGTCGTAGTCGATCGGATTCCAGTCAGGCGAGTAGGGCACCACGTCGTTGGCCCTGGCCCGCAAAGGGAACATGTTCTCCACCGCGAACGCGACATCCGTCTCATCCCGCATCCTGGCCAGCCCGTTCTCGAAGTCACGGGCGTAGTCACGCTGCCAGCGGAACGGCGGATGGACCACGACCGTGGAGGCGCCCAGCCGTTCGGCCGCCTTCTGCGCCTTGACGAGCTTTGCCCACGGGTCACGGCCCCAAACCCGCTGGGTCACCAGCAGACAGGGCGCGTGGATGGCCAGCACGGGCACCTGGTAGTGCTCGGACAGCCGCTCGATCACGTCGATGTCCTGGCTCACCGGGTCGGCGCCGACCATGATCTCTACGCCGTCGTAGCCCAGGCGCGCGGCCAGCTCGAACGCATCGGGAGTGCGTTCCGGATATACCGAAGCGGTGCTCAGCGCGATCTTCGCGCTGGGCACGCGGATGACATCAGCCACATTGCCAGCCTAAGCCGGAGAAGGCGTTCTGGCGCGCGGTCACCCGTGGTGAGCCGTGTCTCAGCGTCTCACCGGGGGCGCCGGCACGCTCGTGACCTCGGCGTCGGCGCTGCCGCGGCGGCGACACATCGGGGCTCGTGACCTCGCCCCCGACGTTCCCGGGCGGCGGCTTGCCCAGCACGAAGGTGCCTCTACCGTTGTGGCATGTCCCGGATAGCGAAAGGCGCGATCCCCAGCCCCAACATCTGGAACACCCCCCAGATCTACGAGCTGGAGAACCGCGCCGTCGACCCCGACGGCGCGGCCGACGCGGCGATGCGCGCCCTGCGCCCCTGGGGCGGCGCCACCGTGCTCGACATCGGCTGCGGCACCGGCTACCACCTGCCGGTCCTGGCCGCCGAGGCCGCCAGGGTGATCGGCGTGGAGCCGCACGGAGACCTGGCCGCGCTGGCCCGCCGCCGCTGCGCGGACCTGCCCAACGTCAGCGTGCACGCCGCGGCGGCCCAGGACCTGCCGCTGCCCGACGCGGGGGTGGACGTGGCCATCGCGCGGTGGGCGTACTTCTTCGGGCCCGGCTGCGAGCCCGGCCTGCGCGAGCTGTCCCGGGTCGTCCGCCGCGGCGGGGCCGCCTTCGTCCTCGACCTCGACGCGGCGCGGGGGTCGTTCGGGCGCTGGTTCTCCCGTACCGTGCCCGCCTACTCCACCCGCGAGGTCGAGGCGTTCTGGGACCGGCAGGGCTGGCAGCGCCGGCCGCTCGATCTGCGGATGACGTTCCGGCGGCGGGCGGACCTGGAGGCGGTGCTGCGCATCGAGTTCACGCCCGAGGTGGCCGAGCAGGCCATCGCCGAGACGACCGGGCTGGAGCTGGCCTACCCGAACGTCCTGCGCTGGCGCTACTTCTGACCACAACCCCGTACTCCATCGCTTGACCTTGACACAGGCGTCAACGTTTACCGTGGACGCATGCGCATCGGTGAGCTGGCGGAACGCACCGGAGTGAGCACCCGCTCGCTCCGCTACTACGAACAGCACGGGCTCCTCCGCGCCCGCCGTGGCTCCAACGGCTACCGCGACTACGCCGAGGACGACGTCCGGCTGGTGTCCGAGATCCGGGCCCTGCTCCAGATCGGCTTCACGCTGGAGGAGACCAGGCCGTTCGTCGACTGCCTGCGCCGGGGGAACAGCACCGGCGGCTCGTGCGCCGAGTCGGTCGAGGTCTACGAGCGCAAGCTGACCGAGATCGACCAGGAGATCCGCGTCTTGCTCGCCCGCCGCGCCGAGGTGGCCGCCCAGCTCGCCCAGTCCTGCCCAGGATGCTTTGTGAGGGGATGAAGATGATCACGTTGACCACGGACAACTACGAGGAGCAGGTGCTCAAGAACGACAAGCCGGTGCTGGTCGAGTTCTGGGCCGAGTGGTGCGGGCCGTGCCGGATGGTCGGGCCGGTGCTGGAGCAGATCGAGGCCGAACACGGCCTGACGATCGGCAAGCTCAACACCGACGAGAACCCGGAGATCATGGCCCGGTACGGCGTCATGGCGGTGCCGACGATGCTGCTGTTCGAGAACGGCGAGCCGGTCAAGCAGATCGTGGGCGCCAAGCCGAAGCGCATGCTCGTCTCGGAGCTCGGCCTGGCGTAGCGCCGCCGCCGTACCCGCGGGCTCCCGAATCCGCTCGGGCGCCCGCCACGACATCTGCCGCCGCGCCCTCGAAGATTGTCGGCCCCAGCCGCTAGCCTGCCTGGCATGGCCAAGACAGCCCAGAAGCCCGGATACCGCTGTGCCGAATGCGGGTGGCGCACCACGAAGTGGGTCGGCAGGTGCGGCGAGTGCCAGGCGTGGGGCACGGTCGACGAGGAGGGCGCCCGCGCCGGCGTCAACGTCGTCCAGGCGGGCGCGACCACCGCGCCGGCCCTGCCGATCGGCCAGGTCAAGGCCGAGCTGGCGACCGCCCGCACGACCGGCGTGGCCGAGCTCGACCGGGTGCTCGGCGGCGGGCTGGTGCCGGGCGCGGTCGTGCTGCTGGCCGGTGAGCCCGGCATCGGCAAGTCCACGCTGCTGCTGGAGGCCGCCGCCCGCATCGCCGAGCGCGACACCGTCCTCTATGTCACGGGCGAGGAGTCCGCGGCCCAGGTGCGGCTGCGGGCCGACCGCATCGGCGCGATCCAGGACCGGCTCTACCTCGCCGCCGAGACCGAGCTGTCGGCCCTGGTGACCCACGTGGAGAAGGTGGAGCCCAGGCTGCTGGTGGTCGACTCGGTCCAGACGATCGGCTCCGCGCAGGCCACCGGGGTGCCGGGCGGGGTGACGCAGGTGCGTGAGGTGGCGGCCAACCTGGTCCGGATGGCCAAGGAGCGCAACATGTCCACCGTCCTGGTCGGCCACGTCACCAAGGAGGGCTCGATCGCCGGCCCGCGCACCCTTGAGCACCTCGTCGACGTCGTGCTCAACTTCGAGGGCGACCGCCACTCCCGGCTGCGCATGGTGCGCGCGATCAAAAACCGGTTCGGCCCGACCGAGGAGGTCGGCTGCTTCGACCTGCACGAGCGGGGCATCGAGGGCATCACCGACCCGAGCGGGCTGTTCGTCTCCCGGCGCAGCGAGCCGGTCCCCGGCACCTGCGTCACCGTAACCGTCGAGGGCACCCGTCCGCTGCCCGCCGAGGTGCAGGCCCTCGTCGCCCGCACCGACGCCCAGCAGCCCCGGCGCACCTCCTCCGGCCTCGACACCTATCGCGTGCAGATGATCCTGGCGGTGCTGGAGCGCCGGCTCAACGCCCGGCTCGGCGGCTGCGACGTGTTCACCGCGACGGTCGGCGGCATCAAGCTGTCCGACCCCGCGGTCGATCTGTCCGTCATGCTCGCCGTCGCCAGCGCCGCCGGCGACAAGCCGCTGCCCTCGGGTCTGGTGGCGCTGGGCGAGGTGGGCCTCGCGGGCGAGTTGCGGCCGGTCAAGGACGTGCGCAGGCGGCTGACGGAGGCCGCGCGCATGGGTTTCAAGCGCGCTCTCGTACCCGCCGGATCCCTCGAAGAGGCCGGTCGCAGGCGCGGCGGGCAGCGCGCGCTGGTGCCGGTGGGCCCGGTGGCGTTCGCGCCCGGATTCGAGGTGGTCCAGGCGGAGAACGTCTGGGACGCACTCACACACGTCACATGAGCACGGCTAAGCTGAGGTGACCGATCGACACGGGGGTCAGGTGGATAGGAGTCTTGACGACCGCCGTCGCGAAGCCCTGGCCGCTGTGGCGCCGGGCACACCTCTGCGCGACGGCCTGGAGCGAATCCTGCGCGGACAGACCGGCGGGCTGATCGTCCTCGGCTACAACGGGGTCGTCGAAGAGGTCTGCAGCGGCGGCTTCGAGCTCGACGTCGACTTCTCCGCCACCAGGCTGCGCGAGCTGGCCAAGATGGACGGCGCCATCGTGGTGAGCGGCGACCAGAAGATCGTCCGCGCGGCCGTGCACCTCGTGCCCGACCCCGCCATCCCCACCGACGAGTCCGGCACCCGCCACCGCACCGCGCAGCGCGTCGCCCTGCAGACGGGCCTGCCGATCATCGCGATCAGCAAGTCGATGCGCATCATCGCCCTCTACCTCGACGGCATCCGCTACGTCCTGGAGGAGTCGGCGGCCATCCTGTCCAAGGCCAACCAGGCCCTGGCCACGCTCGAACGCTACAAACACCGCCTCGACGAGGTCTCCGGCACCCTGTCGGCGCTGGAGATCGAGGACCTGGTCACGGTCAGAGACGTGGCCGCCGTGGCGCAGCGGCTGGAGATGGTCCGCCGCATCTCCGACGAGATCAAGGGTTACGTGGTCGAGCTCGGCACCGACGGCCGGCTGCTCTCCCTCCAGCTCGACGAGCTCGTGGCCGGCGTCGACTCCGAGCGCGAGCTGGTCATCCGCGACTACCTCCCCGCCCCCGCCGGCCGCCGCCAGCGGCGGCTGCTCGAAGCCCTGCACGAGCTGGACGAACTGTCGGGCAACGAGCTCCTCGACCTCTCCACCGTCGCCCGCGTCCTCGGCCACACCGGCAGCGACCAGCTGGAGAGCGCGGTCAGCCCGCGCGGTTTCCGCCTGCTGGCCAAGGTCCCCCGCCTGCCCGCGACGGTGGTGGACCGGCTGGTCAACCACTTCGGCGGCCTGCAGAAGCTGCTGGCCGCCAGCATCGACGACCTCCAGGCGGTCGGCGGCGTCGGGGAGTCCCGGGCCCGCAGCGTCCGCGAGGGCCTGTCCCGCCTCGCCGAATCCTCCATCCTCGAACGCTACGTCTGACGCCCTTCCCGGCCTCGAAACGCCAGTCGAATGAACTCGACCAGGGCGGTCAGCGGAGGTGGAAGACTCCCTTGGTGCTGCGCATCTTCCCCATGCGCACCGTCGCCACGTACGTCCCCGGCAGGGCCGCCGACGGGGTCGCGCGACAGTCGGAGCTCGACCGCCGCCTGTCCCACTCCAGGGACCGCACGTACGGAACCCCCCGCTGCAGTTGCCTGATCTCCATGCCCTCACCGCTCACGCAGTCGGCCGTGGACCAGATGCGGTCGGCCCCCGAGGTGATGCGGATCTCCATCGCCCGCGGCCCCACGTCGGTGGTGCACATGACCGTGCCCGTGTTCACCAGCGTGACCATGAAGCTGGGACGGGAGCCGCCCGGGTATATCTGCTCCTTGCCGCCCTGGAGGCTGAGCACCAGGTCCTGCTCGGAGCAGGGCTCCCCCGGCCGCCTGGGCCGCTGGGTGGGCGTCGCCTTGGGGGTGGCGGTGGGCGAGGGGCTGGCCGTGCCCATGGCGAGCGTACGCAGCCCCGCGAGCAGCGGGTCGACGGAGGGCGTGGCGCTGACGCTCGCGCTCGGCGAGGTCTGCGCGCTGGACGAGCGCTCCGGGCCACTGCCGCTGGAGCACGCCCACGCCACAACGGCCACCACGACGAGCACCGCCACCAGAAGGCTCATCCGGCGCCGCCAGTAGATGTCACCGCCGTCGCCACGCATCGTATCCGGGTCCATACACCAAGTCTGGTGACGAGTCAGCGACGGTGAGTGACGACACGCCGAGTCTTGGCCATCACGGAATACCCTTGACCGCGTGGCCGAGCCGAACCTCCTGCACACCGCCATTCTGGACTGGTACGCGGACAACGCCCGCGATCTCCCCTGGCGTGCCCCCGAGGCGACACCGTGGGGGGTGCTGGTGAGCGAGATCATGCTCCAGCAGACCCCGGTCGTCCGCGTCCTGCCCATCTGGCACGAGTGGATGGAGCGCTGGCCCACCCCGAAGGCGCTCGCGGCGGAGCAGCCCGGCGAGGCCGTACGCCATTGGGGCCGCCTCGGCTACCCGCGCCGCGCCCTGCGCCTGCACGCTTGCGCCAGGGCCATCACCGACGAGCACGGCGGCGAGGTGCCGTCCGACCACGAGACCCTGCTGGCGCTGCCCGGCATCGGCGAATACACCGCCGCCGCGGTCGCCAGTTTCGCCTACGGCGGGCGGCACGCCGTGCTCGACACCAACGTGCGGCGGGTGTTCGCCAGGGCGGTGCGCGCGGAGGAATACCCGCCGACCGCCACCTCGGCGGCCGAGCGGCGACTGGCGGAGGCGCTGCTGCCCGAACTGGGCGCGCCCCGGTGGGGGGTGGCCGTGATGGAACTGGGCGCCCTGGTGTGCACGGCCCGCGCGCCGCGCTGCGCCGACTGCCCGATCACCCACGTGTGCGCGTGGCGCCTGGCCGGCAAACCACCGCACGCCGGCCCGCCACGCAAGGGCCAGACGTACGCGGGCACCGACCGCCAGTGCCGCGGCCGCCTGCTCGAAGTGCTGCGCGACGCGCACGGCCCGGTCCCGAAAGCGGCGCTCGACGCGGTGTGGGACGACGCCCCGCAACGCGAACGCGCCCTGGACGGCCTGATCACCGACGGCCTGGCCGAAGTCCTCCCCGACGACACCTACCGCCTTCCGCACGCCTGACCCCGCCACCTCCCGCAGCCGGGGCGCCCGGGAGGCATCGCCGCACCCGCGGCGCGAGGAAACCCGGGCCGCACCTCTCCCCTGCGACGTGCGGAACCAGGGCCGCGCCTCTCTCCCCCGCAGGCCCGCAGCCCGCAGGTCTGATCGTCAGCGCAGGGAGCCGAGGACGAGGCGGATCATCGAACGGGCCAGGGCCTCCGGGTCTCCGTCGGCGCTCTCCGGCAGGGCTCCGCTGAGCCACAGGCTGGTGAAGCCGTGGACGAGCGACCAGGCGGCGATCGTGGTCGCCCGGTCGTGCTCAGCGCCCGGCGACAGTGCGTGGGCGCTGGTGATGAGCACGCCGGCGGCGCGCTCGTGCGCGGACTGGACGCTGGGATCGTCGGCGCGGTAGAGCTCCGGCCGGAACATCACCTCGAAGTAGGGCCGATGGTCGATGGCGAAGCGGACGTAGGCGACGCCGACCTCCCACACGTCGGCGGCGGCGCGTTCGAGAGCGTCGGCGAACAGGCCGAAGCCCTCGGCGGCCACGGCTGTCAGCAGGCCCTGCTTGTCGCCGAAGTGGTGGGCGGGCGCGGCGTGCGAGACGCTGGCGCGGCGGGCCAGCTCGCGCAGGCTCCATCCGGCCGGACCGGACTCGCCGATGGCTTGAAGAGCGGCGTCAATGATGACGCGTTTCAGATTGCCGTGGTGGTAGGACGGCTGATCGATCTCTCTCACCTCCGCGTTCCGCATGACGGATCCACCGTATCTTGACATTGACAAGATAGGAAATCTGCTCCAATCTTGCCGGTGACAAGATTGGAGGGAGAGATGGTTCCGTTCTTCGCTCTCACGGGCGGCTTCGTCGTTCTCCGCTTCATCGGCGTCCTGGAGCTCGCCGGCGCCGTAGGGCTGCTGTTGCCGCCGCTCGCGCCGTACGCGGCGATCGGGCTGGCCCTGCTCATGCTCGCCATGTTCCCGGCCAACGTCTCGGCCGCCCGCCGCGGCCTCACCCTGGCCGGAAAGCCGGTGACCCCCGTGCCCGCGCGTACGGCCCTGCAGGTGCTGTTCATCGCCGCCGCCGTCGCGGCGGCCGCCTGAGGACACGCGCCACCACCGCCGGCCTCGCCCCACCACCGCGAACCCCTTGAGGACAACGCACATGACCACAGAACAGACCGCCGAACACACCGCCCAGCACGCCGCCGACATCGACTACATCGACCACACCGTGCTCATCACCGCCGACCTCGCGGCGACCTCCGCCCGCTATGAGGCGCTCGGCTTCACCCTCAGCCCTGTCTCGCCGCACCACCTGGCCGAACGGCCCGGCGGCCCGCTCCTGCCCACCTGCACCGCCAACCGGTGCGCCTACTTCGGGCAGTCGTTCATCGAACTACTCGGCATCGTCGATCCCGCCGCCCCCGACCCCTGGGGTGTTCACGAGCTACGCCGGACCTACCGCGGCCTGCTCATGACGCTCGGCTCGCGCGACATCCAGGCCACCGCCGAACGGCTCCGCGCCACCGGCCTGACCTCCACCGGGATCCGCGCGCTGGAACGAGAGGTCGCCACCGCCGACGGGCCGCGGACGGTACGCGCTGACAGCGTCCGCATCGATGCCGCCCACACCCCCGAAGGGGCGCTCCAGACGACGCAGCACCACACCCCTCAGTACGTTCACCAGCCGCGCTATCTCGATCATCCGAACGGCGCCGTCGGCCTGCGCAGCGTGCTGCTGGTCGTGCCCGACGACGAGATCGACGACCACGAGGAGCGCTACGCCCGCCTCCTGGACACTGACGTGTGGATCGAGGGCCCCAAGCACGTGCTCCCGCTGCGGCACGGGCGAGTGGAGATCATTCCGGAGTCCTCCCTCTGCGACTTCCTCCCCGGCCACGCGGTGCCGGGCCTGCCGCTGCTCGCCGCCCACACCGTCGCCGTCCGCGACCTGACCACCGCGCGCAAACTCGTCGAGCACAACCTGATCGCCACCCACGCCACCTCCGACGGCTTCTACGTCACCGCCGAAGACGCCTGCGGCGTGCCACTCGCCTTCACCCAGAACTGACCTCTCGCGCCTCACCCAGGGAGGTCGGCGTTCACCGCGCCCAGGGCGGTACCAGGCGTTCGGTGGCCTTGGGGGCCAGGGCGCAGGCGTCCGGATCCGACACACCGCCTGGGTTGTAGACCTGGGCCCCGGCCGACGCGACCACGACCGACACGAACCCGTGCTCGGGGTCGGCGTACATCTGCCGGCTCACGTCCGCCGGGAGCACCATCGTGTCGCCGGGCCCCACCTCGAACCGCTCGCCGCCGAGCCGCACCACGGCGGCCCCGGACAGCCACGTCCACACCAGCTCGGTGTCGAACGCGTGCACCGGCCCCACCATCCCGGGCTTGGCGTCCACCCGCCACACTGCCTGCCCCGCGCTCCCCTGGGTCGGGGAGGCGAGGGTGGTCATCACCCCATTGGGCGTCTCGATCCTGCGGGCCTCAGCCCCAGACACGAAGGACCCAGGTACTGCGGATTCCGGTACGACAGACATCGGCAACTCCTTTCACGCGATCCACGGCGGGACGCCGTACTCGGTGCCGTCGGCGGCGAATGCCCGGGCTCCGGCCGCGGCCGTGACGACGGCCGTGTAGCCGGTGGCGGGGTCGGCGAGGACGCGTCGCACCGTACGGGCGGGCATGACGACCGTGTCACCGGCCGTCACCTCGAACCGCTCCCCGCCCAGCTCGACCGTCGCCGCCCCGGCGACCCAGCTCCACACCTGCTCCACGTCGAAGTCGTGCACGGGCCCCTCGGCGCCCGGCTTGGCCTCGACCTTCCACAGGGCCCTTGAGGCCCCTCCCTGCGTCGGCGAGGCGAGCGTCGTCATGACCCCGCCAGGAGTCTCCGACCGCCGCGCGTCGTCCGCATGGATGACGGCCATGCCACTTACCCCCTAAGATAGGCAACCACGTTGTCCATATAGTTAACCAGGTTGTCTATCGTGTCAAGCCATGGCTTCGAACTGCCCCTGCGCCTGCTGCTCGCGTTCCGGATGCTGATCGACGAGCTGCACGCGGAGCTCGCCCGGCAGGGTCACCCGGACATCAGACCCATGCACGGCTTCGTCATGCAGGCGATCGGCCCGGCCGGCACCACCGCCGTCGAGCTGGGCCGTACGCTGGGCGTCTCCAAACAGGCCGCGGGCAAGACCATCGACACCCTGGAACGCATCGGCTACGTCGAACGCACCACGGACGCCCAGGACACCAGACGCAAGATCGTCCGCCTCACCCCGTACGGCATGGACGCACTCAACCGCTCAGCCCGCATCTTCGACACCCTGCGCGCCCACTGGGCCGGCGAGCTGGGCGAGGACCGCCTGAACGCCCTCGAAGCCGACCTGCGCACGATGACGCCGGGCAACCCCTGGCGCCTGGACACCCCCGGCTGGTTCGGCAACCTCTGACCCCTCCGCCCCGAGGCCCCGACGGCGCCCTCCGGCCGCCTCGTCGCGTTGGACGACGCCTGGTCTCAGGACGCGGACGGACGGGAACTGAGGCCCGCCGTCCACCCGTTCCCATCGACCCCGGCCAGCGCCCGCGCCTGCCGGACCCGTACGCGGACGTCGCCTCCAACTGGAGGAAGCGATGTGCCGGGCAGGTCTCCAGGGTGCAGGCAGGTCAGCGGGCCGCCCGCGGTGTCGACGTCCACCCGGGTGGCGATCCCCAGCGCGACCGTGCGACGCAGCGTTCCGGGCACCGGCCGTACGTCGTCATCACCCTGACCCGCGGGACCGTCGGACGGATCGAGGATGAGGTGGGTGTGCTCGGGCCGGGCCACGAGCGGATGGGTACGGCCGGTGAGCGCCGGCGGAAGCAGGTTCGTGTACCCGAGCAGCCGGGCCGTGTCGGCGTCGCTGGGATGGTCGAGCACCTCGGCGGTCGGGCCGTGCTGGCGGATCCGGCCGCCGATCAGCAGCGCGGTGTCCTCGGCCAGGGCGAGCGCCTCCTGCCGGTCGTGGGTGACCAGGATCGTGGCAGTGGGCTGCCCGCTCAGCGCGGCGCGCAGGTCGGCGATCAGGTCGGCGCGGGTGGTGCTGTCCAGTCCGGTGAACGGCTCGTCGAGCAGCAGCACCTTGGGCCCGACCGCGAGCGCGCGGGTGATGCTGACCCGCTGGGCCTCGCCGATCGACAGGCTGCGGATGTCCCGGTCGGCGAACGGAACGAGGCCGAGCGCCTCCATCCACGGCCACGCGCGCTGCCGGGCCTCGCGCCGGCTCATCCCGCGGAACCGCAGCCCGCTGATCACGTTGGCGGCGACCGTACCGCGGCGCAGGATCGGCCGTTGCAGCACGGCGGCGATGGCATGACGCATCAGCGGCCGGGTGGCAGGATGGCCGTCGAGCAGGATCCGCCCGCTCACGCGGTGGTTGCTGAGCAGACCCAGCGCGCGCAGCAGGGTGGACTTACCGGCTCCGTTCGGACCGAGCACGGCCAGCGTACGTCCTGACGCGACGTCCAGCTCGGGCACGCTGAGCAGCTCACGGTCGCCGGCCCGCACGCGCAGGTCCCGGCAGCCGATCCCAGCGCCTCGGCCACCCACCCCAGTGCCCTGGCCCCCCATCCCGGTGTGCCGGCCACCCACTCCAGCGCCATGAGCGCTCATCCCGGTGTGCCGGCCACCCACCCCAGCGCTCTGACCGCTCATCGCGGCACCGCCCGCTGCTGCTGGACGAGGGTCAGCGACAGATTCACGCCGAACGCGATCAACAACAGGATGAGCCCGAACGCGATCGCCAGCGAGAACTGCCCCCGGCTGGTCGCCAGCACGGCGGCGGTGGTGAGCACCCGGGTCTGCCCGACCAGGTTGCCCCCGACCATCTGCGCCGCCCCCACCTCGCTCACCACCGCACCGAAAGCCGCCATCGTGCCGGCGAACAGCGGCAGCCTGGCCTCGCCCAGCAGCGCCGCGAACGCACGGACGCGGTTCGCCCCGAGAGCCTGCATCTGTACACGGAAGTCGGGATCGACCTGTTGCAGCGCGGCCGCGACCAACGCGATCACGACAGGGGTGGCGATCGCGGCCTGGGCGACGATCATCGCGGTCGGTGTGTAGAGCAGCCCGAGCCCGCCCAGCGGCCCGCTGCGCCACAGCAGCACGGTGACGAACAGGCCGGCCACCACCGGCGGCATGCCCATCCCCGTGTTGGCCGCCGCCAGCAGGACCCGCCGGCCGGGAAAGCGGGCCAGCGCCACGATCGCGCCCAGCGGCAGGCCCACCAGCAGGGCGATCGCGGTCGCCGTCAACGAGACGCGCAGGGTCAGCGCGATGATCGACCAGCTGTCCTCGTCCCCGGACAGCAGCAGCTTGACCGCGTCCACGAACCCGTCGAACAGCACGTCCATAAGGCGGCCTCCCGGACTGTGCTCATTCGCCCAGCTTCGCTTCGTCCTTGCCGGCGTCCGGGGTGAACAGCGGCCGGCCGAACTTCGCCCGTCCGAACTCGCCGATGAGCCGCTGCGTGGCCGGGGCGACCATCCAGTCCGCGAACGCCTCGGCGCCGTCCGCCCGCACCCTGCCGCCGGCCTTCTGGGTCATCTCGATGACGTGGTAGACGTTCAGCAGGCCCGGGTCGCCCTCGCTGAGCACCTCCAGCTCCAGGGAGTCGCGCTGGGTGAGGTACGTGGCCCGGTCCGACAGGGTGTAACCGGCCTTCTCACCGGCGACCCGCAGCGTCGCGCCCATGCCCTGGCCGGTGGACTGATACCAGGAGCCGCCCGGCGTCACCCCGGCCTGGGACCAGAGGCCCTTCTCCTTGGAATGCGTACCCGACTCGTCGCCCCGCGAGACGAACACCGCCTTGGCGTCCGCGATCTTCTTCATCGCGTCCGCGCTGCTCGCCCCCCGCACACCGGCCGGGTCGGCCTTCGGGCCGAGCAGCACGAAGTCGTTGTGCATCACCAGCCGCCGGGCGCCGGCCGAGCCCTCGGCGACGAACTTCTCCTCCGCTTCCGGCGAATGCACCAGCAGCGCGTCCGCCTCCCCGCGACGGCCCAGCTCGATGGCCTGCCCGCTGCCGACCGCCACGGTCTTGACCTGCCAGCCGCTCTCGCGGGTGAACACGGGCAGCAGTTCGTCGAGCAGGCCGCTGTCCTGGGTGCTGGTGGTGGTGGCCAGGATCAGCGACTTCTCCGCCGGAGCCGCCGACGCCGCCGACGTAATCGCGGAGGGCCCGCCGGCGGAGGGGGCGGTCCCGCACCCGGCCAGGAGAACCGCCACGATCCAGGCGATACCGATCAGGATCCCTCTACGCATGGATGTGACCCTATCTGCGCTACTTCAGAGTAGTGCAAGGGTAAGTTATTGCGATGTGACCCGATATCGGGAAATCTGCAGCGACCTCGCCCACCAGATCAGCGCGGGGGCCCTCCAGCCCGGCGACGAACTGCCGGGTGTGCGCGACATCGCGCAGCAGTGGCACACCACCGCCTCCACCGTCAGCCGGGCGCAGCGCCGGCTGGCCGACGCCGGCGTGCTCGAACTCGCCGAACGCCGCCGCGCCCGCGTGGCGCCCGGCGCGGCGCTCGCCGCCCGGCGCTTCATGCACGAGGACCAGGTCTTCACCCTGGCCGGCAGTGACGACCCAGCGCTCGACCTGCTGCTCGGAACGTTGTCCGGCCAGTTGAAGATCACCCAGCGCGAGGGCAGCGTCTCCGGTCTGGCCGCGGTACGCGAAGGCCGCGCCGACGGGGCCGCGATCCATCTGCTGCACCACACCGGCGTCTACAACGCGCCCTTCGCGCGCGGCATGCTGCGCGGCCTCGGAGCGCACCTGATCCACCTCTGGCGACGCGAGCAGGGCCTGATCGTGCCTCCGGGCAACCCCGGCCGCATCACCGGCATCGCCGACCTGGCGAACCGGCGCATCTCCACCCGCCGCCCCGGCACCGGAACCCGGATCCTGCTCGACCGGCTGCTCCTCGCCGCCGGCCACGACCCGGACGACCTCAGGGGTCCCCAGGTCGGCACACATCTCGAAGTCGCCCTGGCCGTGGCCACCGGAACGGTCGAGGCCGGCCTCGGCATCCGCTCGGCCGCCATCGGCCTGGACCTCGACTTCGTCCCCCTGACGTGGGAGGACTTCGACATCGCCCTGATCAAGAACGGCCTCGACCCGGCGGCCCACCTCATCGCCGTCCTGCGGACGCCGTCCCTGCGCGAGAAGATCACCGCGCTCGGCGGCTACGACACCTCCCGCTCCGGCCAGGTCACCGAACTCACCGGCACGGAACGGGCCCGGCGTTGAGCAGGCGTCGGTGAACTAGGCGGCCAGTTGCAGACCCAGGCTGGTCAGATTCGTACGCGCCCAGGCCAGCTCCTCGGCCAGCAGCGACACCAGCGCCCCCGGCCCCTTGGCCCGCCCGGGAACCATGAGGTTGTGCGTCTCCACCTCGATGTGCGCACTGCCGCTCACCGCGCCCGACAGCAGGGCCGTCAGCGTGTCGTGCAGCACCGCGCCCGTGCTCGGCGTCTCACCGGTGTGGTTGTGCACGTGGCCGAGCTTGACCACGGGCGCGCCGGCCGCGGCCAGCCCCTTCAGCGCCACACCGGGCTCCTCGGCGCCGCACGCGAGGTGGCAGGCGTCCAGGCACACGCCCAGGTGCTCGGAGTCGATGCCGCCGACCCGCTCCAGCGCCTGCTCGGTGGTCTCCAGCACGCAGCCGGGCCACGGCTCGAACCCGACCCTGATCGTCTTGCCCGATGTGCTGTAGATGCCGCGCAGCTCGCGGGCCAGCCGCTCAAGCCGGCGCGTGGCGATCGCGTGCAGGTCGGCGGGCCAGTCGCGGCGCCAGCCGATCGGGATCGTCGAGATGCTGCCGAACCGTACGTCCTCGGGCAGCAGGAACGCCAGGATCTTGGCCAGCGCCATCGTGTAGCGGTAGCGCTCCGGCTTGGCCCAGTCGGGGCCGGGGACCTCCTGGTTGCGTCCGCCGGTGCCGTTGAGGCTCACGACCTCCAGGCCGCGCTCCTCCAGGGAACGACGCAGCCGTACGAGCTCGATGCGGTCGGCGGTGAGGTGGTCGGCGACGGCCGGGGACAGCCAAAGCCCGATGCCCATCCGCTCCACTCCCAGCCGCTTGCGCACCGGAACCGCGTATCGCGTCAGGTGGGCGATGAGGTTCTCCAGGTCCTCAGCGGGGTGGACGCCTGCGTTGTAGGCGAGGTGAACGAGCGTTCCGTCATCGTGACGCAGGCGCATCGGTTTCCTCCACGGCTTGCTTTGAGTGTTCCCCTCGCCCGCCTCGGTACGTACGAGCCATGTGAGCATGCCTGCTTGCAGGTGGCACGCGCGTCCGCCCTGAGTTGACATCTCGCTACTCCCTGCGGAGCAGCCTTCAGCCTAGGGACACGCACTTGTCGCTCACTTGGATGAGACTTGGCGAAGCTCTACGCAGTGTAGTACTACTCGCGGTGGCGTCATACCCGTTGGCCCAACAATTACGCAACGACCGCAACCTTCTCACTTCTGCTCATCTCGTACGGTGAAGATCGCCAAGATGCCCGCAGGCGCCCCTGAACACCCCCCCGGCGATCCCCCCGGAGGGGTCACAGCCCGGCGCCACCGGTCGCGTCGATCACCCTGCCCGTCACCCAGCGCGCGTCGTCGGAGGCGAGGAACGCGACGACGTCGGCGATGTCCTCGGGCTGCCCGACCCGGCCCAGCGCATGGAGCGACGCGGCGTGGGCCTCCGCGTCCGCGTTGCCGCGCAGCCATCCCGCGTTGAGGTCGGTGTCCACGATCCCGGGGGCCACCGAGTTCGCCGTGATGCCTCGCGGGCCCAGTTGCTTGGCCAGGTTGAGGGTGAAGGTGTCCAGGGCGCCCTTGGTGGAGCTGTACGCGATGATGTCCGGCATGGCCAGCCGGGCCGCGCCGCTGGAGATGTTGATGATCCGCCCGCCGTCGCGCAGCCGGCCGAGCCCCTGCTGCACGATGAAGAACGGCGCCCGGACGTTGACCGCGAAGATCCGGTCGAACTCCTCCTCGGTGAGTGCGGCCAGATCCGAACTGCGGCCGATGCCGGCGTTGTTGACGATGATGTCCACGCCCGCCGGAAGCGAGTGCCGCTGGAGGTGGGCGTCGAAGGCGGCCCACAGCGCGGCCGCGTCACCGTGCCCGCCCAGCTCGGCCCGGATCGCGAACGCCCGGCCACCCTTCTCGCCGATCCTTTCGACGACCTCGTCGGCCGCGCCCTGATCGCGGGCGTAGGCGACGGCCACGACCGCGCCGTCCCGGCCGAGCCGCTCTGCGATGGCTCGCCCGATCCCCCTGCTGCCGCCGGTGACCAGCGCCACCCTGCCCTCCAGCACGCGTCCGCCCATGACGATCCCGCCTCTCAATTCTTGAGTGTTCACTCAACAAGTACGCTAACACGACTTCTTGAGTGAACGCTCTAGAATGTGGGGCATGGGTCAAGCAGCACGGGGCCGTCCGCGTACGTTCGACCGTGACGCGGCACTCGCCGCGGCCACGCGGCTGTTCTGGGAGCGCGGCTACGAGGCCACCTCGCTGAACGAGCTCACCGAGGCGATGGGCATCCGGCCAGGCAGCCTGTACGCCGCCTTCGGCGACAAGAAGGCGCTGTTCAAGGAGGTCGTACACGCCTACACCCGCTCGCCCGTCGGCGCGTTCGTCGGCGTCGCCCTGCGCGAGGAGGCCACGGCGCACCACGCTTTCGCCCGCATCCTGCGCGAGGCCGCGACGATCTACCCCGATCCCGCGCACCCCGCCGGCTGCCTGACCATCAGTGCCGCCACCAACGTGACCGTCCAGGACGCCGAGATAGCGGCGTTCCTGCGCGAGCTGCGCAACGCCAACCTCGCGGTCTTCCAGGACCGCCTGCGCGCCGCCCAGCGGGACGGCGAACTGCCCCCGTCCGCCGATCCCCGCGCGCTGGCCGGATACTTCGCCGCCGTCGTCCAAGGAATGTCGCAACGCGCCCGGGACGGAGCCGACGCGGCCGAACTCACCCAGATCGCCGACCTGGCCCTGGCCGCCTGGCCGAGCCGTCCCCCAAGCTGACGCGCACTCCCACGTGACCAAGGTCGTGTACCGCCTGCGCGAAGCTGAGAGCGGGTGCCGTCGGACTGCACCGGGGTGTGCGCCATCAGAGAGCAGGCGTCGTCGCAGGCACGTCGGCGCGTCTCTCCGAGCGGCCGCCACACGGCGGAGTGATGGTCATGACGGTGCTGGGGATGTCGAGCTGGATCCGGTGCCACCGTCCACGCGGGACGACGGCGGCGGTGCCGGCCGTCAGCCGGATCTCCTCCTCGCCCTCCCCCGGCCGTTCCGCACGCAGATAGAGGCGGATCTTGCCGATGACGCAGGACACGATCTGCTCGGCCTCGGTGTTCACCTGCCAGTGGTCGGCGTGGACATCGGCACCGGTCCTGGCGTGGAACGCCTTCAGATGCCAGCCGTCGCGCCCGACGTCCACCGGCCGGGCTCTGGTGTGGATCCGGCCGCCCTGGGACAGGTGGATGACGGACGCGGAGAGCTCGATCGGGGTCACGGTCATGGAGTTTCCGCGGTGGCGGTCAGGACTGCGCGGGCGAGGACGTGGCCGGCGATGGTGAAGCCGAGGTACGCGGGGGTGGCGTCGGCCGGGACGCCGATGGCGTCGGTGCCGAGGGCGTGCACCACGACGAAGTAGCGGTGCGGGCCGTGCCCGGCCGGCGGGGCCGCGCCGAGGTAACGCGCCACGCGAGCGTCGTTGGGCAGCTGGTACGCGCCTTCGGGCAGACCGGAGCCGGTGTCGTCGCCCGCGCCTTCCGGCACCTCGGTGACGGTGGCGGGGATGTCGGCCACGGCCCAGTGCCAGAACCCGGAGCCGGTCGGCGCGTCCGGGTCGTACACCGTGACGGCATAGCTCTTCGTCCCCTCAGGGGCGCCGCTCCACGACAGCTGCGGGGAGATGTCCTTGCCTCCAGGGACGCCCGCGGACATCTGCGCGGCGGGCCAGGGAGCGCCGTCGGCCAGCGTGGTGCTGGTGACGGTGAAGGAGGGCACTTCGGGGAGGCGGGCAAAGGGGTTGTTCACGTCTGCTCCTTCATTGAGCTGGTGCGGGATGTCGGCAGCCGCGTACAGCACCATCCGGGGCGCCGTCGCGACACTATCGACCATAACACGAATAATCGATTATTTGGCGAATGGTCTATCCTGGGGACATGACGCAGACGGCCGACCCATCGGCGAAACCGATGCTCTCCGAGCGGGTCCACGCCCTGCTCCAGACAGCGATCATGAGAGGCGAGTACGCACCGGGCGAGGCGCTCAAGCCGCAGGAGCTGGCCCAGCGGCACCACGTCAGCCTGGCCGTCGTACGCGAGGCTCTGGTGCGCCTGGTCGGCGAGGGCATCGCGGTGCGGCTGCCCAACCGCGGCTTCGCCGTCCCCGACTTCTCGGACCGGCGGTGGCAGCAGATCGCGCAGGCCCGCCGCACGATCGAGCCGGTCATGCTGCGCCTGGCGATCGAGCACGGCGACCTCGACTGGGAGGCACGGGTACGGGCGGCCCACCACCGCCTGACCCGCACGCCGGCGTACGCGCTCGAGGAAGGCGAGTATTACAGCAGTGCGTGGTCGGAGGCACATCGCGTCTTCCACCGGACGCTGCTGGACGGGTGCGGCAACCCGGTGCTGCTGGACATGTTCGACCGGCTGTGGACGGCCGGCGAGCTGGCCCGCCGCTGGTCGGCCCAGCGCACCCCCGACCGCGACGGCGTCGCGGAGCACCGCCGCCTGGAGGAAGCGGCCCTGGCCCGCGACGCCGACACCGCCGCCGAGGTACTGACCCAGCACCTGACCCTGACCGTCGCCGCGCTCACATCGCCACCTGACGAGGCCTGAGCACGCCCCGCTGACCAGCAGCGCCCTCGACGACCCCGGAGAGAAGCGACAGCATCGAGGTCTCACCGGCTTGTCGTCACGTTGCCCGGCTGAGCGGACGGTACGTGCCACCCGTCCGGATCAGCGCCCCGGGGGTCAGCGGGCGGTGGCGGGCAGCAGCTCGCGGCAGTAGGCGGCGCACGGGTGGGCGGCGGCGGGCGGGCGGCGGCGGGCGGTCTATGACGCCCACATAGGCGACGGCATGTGCCTACGCGGGTACAGGCAAGGCTGCTCGCGTGACGGCTCACCGCCGGCAACGCCGCAAGCACTGAGGACGCGAAAAGCCCCCGCGTGAGACTCCACGCGGGGGCTTTCGTCAGAACAGGGTCAGTTCTGGATCGGGGCGGCGATGGCGGCGGCCGAGTCCGGGATCTTCGAGGACGTCTCGCCCTTGAAGATGAACTTGGCGTTGTCGCCCTCACCCTCGATGGTCACCTTCACGACCTGCCCCGGACGGAGCTCGCCGTAGAGGATCTTCTCCGACAGGGAGTCCTCCAGCTCGCGCTGGATCGTCCGGCGCAGCGGCCGGGCGCCCATGACGGGGTCGTAGCCGCGGTCGGCCAGCAGCTGCTTGGCGTCGGGAGAGACGTCGAGCCCCATGTCGCGGTCCTTCAGCCTGGCGTCGACCTGGGCGAGCATCAGATCCACGATCTTGATGATCTCGGCCGGCGTGAGCTGGTGGAAGACCACGATGTCGTCGACACGGTTGAGGAACTCGGGCCGGAAGTGCTGCTTGAGCTCCTCCTGCACCTTGGCCTTCATCCGGTCGTAGTTGGAGTCGGCGTCGTTGGACTTCGCGAACCCGACCCCGATGCCCTTGGAGATGTCGCGGGTGCCGAGGTTGGTGGTCATGATGATGACCGTGTTCTTGAAGTCGACCACCCGGCCCTGGGCGTCGGTCAGGCGACCGTCTTCCAGGATCTGCAGCAGCGAGTTGAAGATGTCGGGGTGGGCCTTCTCGATCTCGTCGAACAGGACCACGGAGAACGGCTTGCGCCGCACCTTCTCGGTGAGCTGGCCGCCCTCCTCGTAGCCGACGTAGCCGGGAGGCGAGCCGAACAGCCTGGAGACGGTGTGCTTCTCCATGAACTCCGACATGTCCAGGCTGATCAGAGCGTCTTCGTCGCCGAAGAGGAACTCCGCCAGCGCCTTGGACAGCTCGGTCTTACCGACACCGGACGGACCGGCGAAGATGAACGAACCACCGGGACGCCGCGGGTCCTTCAGCCCGGCGCGGGTGCGCCGGATGGAGCGCGACAGGCCCTTGATGGCGTCGTCCTGGCCGATGATCCGCTTGTGCAGCTCGTCCTCCATGCGGAGCAGGCGCTGCGACTCCTCCTCGGTCAGCTTGAAGACCGGGATGCCGGTGGCGGTCGCCAGGACCTCGGCGATGAGCTCCTGGGTGACCTCGGCGACGACGTCCATGTCGCCGGCCTTCCACTCCTTCTCCCGCCGCTCGCGCTTGAGCTGGAGCTGCTTCTCCTGGTCGCGGAGGGCAGCGGCCTTCTCGAAGTCCTGCGCGTCGATCGCGGACTCCTTGTCGCGACGGACGTTGGCGATCTTCTCGTCGTATTCGCGCAGGTCCGGCGGAGCGGTCATCCGGCGGATGCGCATCCGGGAGCCGGCCTCGTCGATGAGGTCGATCGCCTTGTCGGGAAGGTAGCGGTCGCTGATGTAGCGGTCGGCCAGCTGCGCGGCGGCGACCAGCGCGTCGTCGGTGATGGACACGCGGTGGTGCGCCTCGTAGCGGTCGCGCAGACCCTTGAGGATCTCGATCGTGTGGCTGAGCGAAGGCTCGGCCACCTGGATCGGCTGGAACCGGCGCTCGAGCGCCGCGTCCTTCTCGAGGTACTTGCGGTATTCGTCGAGCGTGGTCGCGCCGATCGTCTGCAGCTCGCCGCGGGCCAGCATCGGCTTGAGGATGCTGGCGGCGTCGATCGCGCCCTCGGCGGCGCCCGCACCCACGAGCGTGTGCAGCTCGTCGATGAACAGGATGATGTCGCCGCGCGTGCGGATCTCCTTGAGCACCTTCTTCAGGCGCTCTTCGAAGTCACCGCGGTAGCGCGAGCCGGCCACCAGAGCACCGAGGTCAAGCGTGTAGAGCTGCTTGTCCTTCAGCGTCTCGGGCACCTCGCCCCTGACGATCTTCTGCGACAGGCCTTCGACGACGGCGGTCTTGCCGACGCCGGGCTCGCCGATGAGAACGGGGTTGTTCTTGGTCCTCCTGGAGAGGACCTGCATGACCCGCTCGATCTCCTTCTCCCGGCCGATGACCGGATCCAGCTTGCCCTCGCGGGCGGCCTGGGTCAGATTGCGGCCGAACTGGTCGAGCACCAGGGAGGTCGACGGAGCGGACTCCTGCGGACCGCCGGCCGCGGCCGGCTCCTTGCCCTGGTAACCGTGGAGCAACTGGATGACCTGCTGCCTGACACGGTTGAGATCAGCTCCAAGCTTGACCAGCACCTGAGCCGCCACACCCTCACCCTCACGGATGAGCCCGAGCAGGATGTGCTCGGTGCCGATGTAGTTGTGACCCAGCTGCAAAGCCTCACGGAGCGACAGCTCGAGGACCTTCTTGGCCCGCGGGGTGAACGGAATGTGCCCCGACGGAGCCGACTGGCCCTGGCCGATGATCTCCTCGACCTGCTGGCGCACACCCTCAAGGCTGATGCCGAGGCTCTCCAGAGCCTTGGCGGCTACGCCCTCACCTTCGTGGATCAAACCAAGAAGAATGTGCTCAGTGCCGATGTAGTTGTGGTTGAGCATCCTGGCCTCTTCTTGGGCCAAGACGACAACACGCCTCGCTCGGTCGGTGAACCTCTCGAACATCTCGTCGCTCCTCACAGAGCGGTCAGTCAGGCCGGTAAATCCGGTCCCGTCCTCCCGCATGCTAGCCCTGGCTCGGCGAACCGTGCCCACTGCCGCTGACACGCTCTATAACAGACACGTTCCCCGAGAGCAGGGCGTTCACCCTCCATCCAACTACTGTTCGGGGGTGACGTGTTCCCGATACGCCGCAAGCGAACGATGTTTAGGACCCTTGGCGGAAGCGGCTCCATATCGCCGCACACGACGTACGCGGACCCACACGGATCGGCCATCGGACGCTCGGTGCGAAGGCCGGCACGGGGACGCCCTTCACCCCTGCATCTCAGATGCCGCGTCCGTATCTGTTACGCAATCATCCTATGTCGCGGCCCAAGCTTGGCCAAACGTGCGCGCTACGCCCTGAGCACAACGGGACACGGAACGCACACCGTATCCACGGCAAGGAACGCACGCCCTGACGACAGGGTACTGACGCCCTACTGACACATGCCACTAAGGCCGTACCGACACATGCCGCTGATGCCGTACTGCCGTACGACCCTCACGCCGTACTGACGCACGCCGGGCGGTGCCGACCGTACTCACGGTAATCGGATTTCCGTCATCCGGTCAGCCGGGTTACCGGAACGCATCCCGCATCTTGAGACGGCACCCCCGGCGCCCTCGGCATTCGCCGTCACTCGGCGCACTCAGCGGAGGTACGGCAAACGCAATCTCACGCACTCACAGAGTGACGAGTTTGTGAGTGCTTGCCCCGGGAAGCAGCATTCTGTGAGGCATGCTCATGCTTGTGGGTTATGCTCGCTCCGGCACATCGCTCGGGACCGGGTTTTGCGCACCCCACCCGTCCACGGCGGGCCGGTGTTTCGCATCGCCCACCCGTCCTTAGCGGGACCAGGTTTCGCCCGGCATACCCGTCGGTTTTGCGCGGCGGTCCGGTCCGTAGCGGGGCCGGGTTTCGCATCACCCGCCCGTCCCTTGCGGCGCCGGGTTTTCCACCGTTCGCGCGCATCCCGCGCGAGCCACGGTTTTGCACCTGCGTGCGCATCGCGGACCGGCCGGGTTTTCACCCCCGCCTCCACATCGCGGGCGGAGGAGATTTCCGGAAGCCCGCACATCGGCGCGGGCCGGGTTTTGCGGAGCCCGCACATCCGTACGCGCCGGGTAATCCGGGGCCGCGCGCATCCGTTGGAGCGAGGTAATCCGTACCGGATCCGATCACGGCACGGCCGGTTTCCGCCGTACGGCGGCGGGCGGGATCATGCTTTCGTGTTACAGCGCGTGAAGATCGGCGCCGCTTAACCGCCGCCATGTTTTCCCGATGGCCCGTTCCATCGGCGCATTGGCGTGAGGCGCCGGCTTTGCGCGGCCACGGCGGGCCGCGACGGCCGGCCTCTCGACTCGCCCATCCGCCCTGCCGAATGTGGCATGACGACGGCCCCGCACGGCTTTGCGCGCGGGGCCGTCGCATTACAGCGTCTCGCCCAGTGAAACGGCGTCAGGGCGGAGCCGGCAACGCGTGCGCCCTAATCGCCCACATTTGGGCGCTCAGAAGATCATCGTCCGAGACGCTCCGGTTTCCGGAACGCCAAGGAAACGATCATGCGCTTATGGCGGCCGCCGGGGTCCAAGGCGAACATCATAAGCGCATGGTCGAGAGCCGGCCCCTTAGTGAGCAGCTTCGTACTTCTCCACGACCGTGGAGGCGATACGGCCGCGCTCGCTGACCGGCAGGCCGTGGGCCTTGGCCCACTGCCGGATCTCCGAGCTCTTCTCGCGGCTCATCGCCCGGTTGCCGCCGCGGCCACGGCGACGGGTGGAGACGGCGCCCGCCCTGCGCGCATGCTGCACGAAAGGCGTGAGAGCGTCCCGCAGCTTCTTCGCGTTAAGGTCGCTGAGGTCAATCTCATAGGTGGAGCCGTCAATAGCGAAGCTGACCGTCTCATTGGCCTCGCCCCCATCGAGGTCATCGATGAGAATCTCCTGGATCTGCTTGGCCATGTACGCAATCCTTTCGCGGAGCATTGTTTCATTCGCCTGCCCAAACATATACCCGGAAAGGCGTGGAGACAATTCAGCGCTACGGGGATTCGGCTGACTAGCCGATCAGTTCTGGCTCTCGGGCTGATCCTCGCGGTTTCGACGGCCCTGGACGGCCTCGGACCGGACCAACTTCACTACGCCAAAGATGAAGGCTCCGCCCACCACCACCGGGGGGATGAGCGCTGACAATACGTCTGTTAGGGCTTCCATTCGTCCTCGCCTCCACGGCCAGCGGGGTTTCGGGGGCGCAAAAAGCGCTGGGAGCGTGACCGCAGAGAGCCCCGCTCCCTCAAGACACGCAGGCGACAACCACCTGCATCCGACCATAGCGGCACACAGCTGCCCTGCGTGTCACAGGGGCGCCGACACCCGGCAACCCAGACGCCCCATAGCTTAATGCCAGTCTCTCCAGGCTCCTTACCGGATCAAGCGAAAATTTTGCGAAAAGACATCGGCCCAGGTACGCCCGGCTCAGCGAAGATCTTTTACCACGCGCGTTCCCGCCGCCCTGTCGTGCGGACCCCGCTCCAGCGGCTTGTCGATCAGGATGAGCAACCCGACGCCGAACAGCAACATTCCGCCCAGGAGATTGACCACCGGAATGCCCATCAGCATGAGGGGCGCGGGATAGATCAGTGCTCGTTTGAGCAGTGCACCGGCCGGAAGACCCTGCGGCGCCAGGCGAATCCGCATGATCGCCTTACCGAACGTCCTGCCGTACCGGGAATGAGCCTGCCAGTCATAGCCCGCATATGCGAGCCCGGCCACCGCCCACGCCAACACGCCGGCCAGTCTGCCGCCGAACACCTCGGCCATCCCGACAGTTCGGAAGAACCCCCATAGCCCGATGAACAGAATGTAATAGAAGACCCCGAAGACGAGTGCTTCAATCAGCCGGGCGCCGAGCCGTTCCCACCATTCAGCGGGTGCCGCGTCCGGGCGCGGCGCGGTCCCGGCCATAACGTCCACCTCGCGTCCCGGCGTAGGGGCCTCTCATTGTGTACGGGCCCACGCACAAAACATAGGGGCCGGCGCGAGGCCGGCCCCTGGTTTCGCGGAGGGAAGACTACTTGATCTTCACCACCACGGTCTTCGCGAACTTGTCCGCGAAGGTCTGCTGCAACGGCTTGTCCCACAGCTGCGAGGCGCCGTTGAGCGCCACCACGGCCCAGCCGATCAGCCACCCGACGAACGGGACCACGTTGAGGATCCAACCGCCCCACGTCACGCCGGCGCGCTTGAGCGCCATGTCGGTGGGCAGGCCGCCCGGCGGCATCATCTGCCCGACGGGAACGACCTTGATGCCCATGACCATCTTGCCGACGGTCTGGCCCTTCGACTTCATCAGGAAGAAGTCGTAGACCACCCACAGCGCCGTCACGATCACGCTCGTCAGGATCCCCACCACCGTGGAGGTGAGGAAACCGCTGCTCGCGCCGGTGCTCGAGGAGTAGCTGGCGACGATGAAGAGACCGAAGACGATCCCGATGACGATGTTGATGATGTAGAGGATGACGATGTCGATGATCCTCGCCACCAACCGCTGCCACCACTCCGCCAGCGGAGCCGGAGCGCCGGGCGGCTGGACGCCGACCGGCTGGCCGTAGGGCTGCCCGTAGCCGGGCTGCCCGTACTGCTGCGGCTGACCGTAGCCCTGCTGGCCGTAGGCCTGCTGCTGGTCGTAGCCCTGGCCGTAGCCGGGCTGCGACTGCTGCTGCTGACCGTAGCCCTGCTGACCGTAAGCCTGCTGCTGGTCGTAACCCTGCTGCCCGTACTGGGCCTGCTGGCCGTAGTCGGGCTGGGACTGCTGCTGCTGCCCGTAACCCTGCTGCTGGCCGTAGCCCTGCTGCTGGCCGTACTGGTCCTGGCCGGACTGGGGCTGCTGGCCGTACTGCGGCTGCTGACCCGACTGGGGCTGCTGGCCGTAGCCCTGCTGCCCGTACTGCGCCTGCTGGCCGTAGTCGGGCTGGGACTGCTGCTGCTGTCCATAGCCCTGCTGCTGACCGTACTGGTCCTGCTGGCCGTAGCCGGGCTGCGACTGCTGCTGCTGACCGTACTGCGGCTGCTGACCCGACTGGGGCTGCTGGCCGTAGCCCTGCTGCCCGTACTGCGCCTGCTGGCCGTAGTCGGGCTGGGACTGCTGCTGCTGTCCATAGCCCTGCTGCTGCCCGTAGCCCTGCTGCTGACCGTACTGGTCCTGCTGGCCGTAGCCGGGCTGCGACTGCTGCTGCTGTCCATAACCCTGCTGCTGACCGTGCTGGGGCTGCTGCTGGCCGTATTGCTGTTGCTGGCCGTAGCCCTGCTGGCCGTAGCCGGGCTGGGACTGCTGCTGCTGTCCGTAGCCCTGCTGCTGACCGTACTGGGGCTGCTGCCCGTAGGCGTCGTCCGCCCGGTAGCCGACCACAGTGACGTCGGGATCGGGCTCGCCGGGATGGCGGCCCGAGTTCTGCTGCCCGTAAGGGGTGCCGGGGGCAGAGTTTTCTCCGGAGTCGTCCTGTGGATACGGCGGCTGTCCGGTGCTCACCGTGTCACCTCGCTTCGAGTGCGCATGTGGCACGTGTCAGGACACATGCCTGTGCTGCCCAACGTATCGACATAGGTATCAACAATCACCTTTCCATCTGGTCAAGGTCCGCGTCACCCGATGTCAGATGGAGCAGCATGCGGGTGTTGCCCAGGGTGTTCGGTTTGACGTGTTCCAGGTCGAGGAACTCCGCCACGCCCTCGTCGTAGGAGGCGAGAAGTTCGGCGTACACCTCGGGTGAGACGGGGGTGCCCTGAATCGGGCGAAACCCGAGTCTCGCGAAGAAATCGACCTCAAAAGTTAGACAGAATACACGCCGCAGACCCAGATCCGTCGCCTGCTGTATCAGCGCCGAGACGATCCGGTGGCCGACGCCCATGCCCCGGCACTCGGGATCCACGGCCACGGTGCGGACCTCGGCGAGGTCCTCCCACAGCACGTGGAGCGCGCCACAGCCGACCACCTGCCCGCCCCGCTCGGCGACCCAGAACTCCTGCACGTCTTCGTACAGGGTCACCGTGGCCTTCTCCAGGAGCCGCGAGCCCGCGCCCGCGTAGGTGTCCACCAGCCTCCTGACCGCGCGCACGTCCGGCGTGCGGGCACGCCGGACCACCACCGCGGTCTCGGGCATCGTCAGTTCGGCCACCTGCTCCATGGCTCTCCAGAGTACAGATGTCATTACGGCTCGGCCCTAACTGCCATGTCCCGGCCCATCCTGTTACATGGGCCGGTCATATGGGCGCGCCCCTGGCGCCGGCCCCGCGGGCGCGGCGGAAGCAAGGGCAAAGGGGACATAAAGTCGCTTCTGTACGAGGGGGCACGAGATCACCTTGTGACCCTTCGGTTGTGAAACCTCTACAGACTCGGCAGTTCTGGTTGAGCACGAACCCGGAGTGCATTAGTGTCCTGCGACGATGTCCCCCACGTGTCGCAACGTGAGAGACACGCCCAATTCCCGCGAGGGAAGCCGGGGACCCGCCGGTGACGACCCCCATCGTCACCACTGGGGTGAATCCGAATCGTTCGGTAGGGCTGCTCCGGCCCGAACCCGTCAGCTAACCCGGTAGGCGTCCATGAGAGGAGCTGGTTGGTGAAGCGCACGCACCACGGTGGGGGGAAGACGGCGGGCAAGCACGCCCGCCCTCCGGAACGGTCTCGGCGGCCGCACCGCTTCGGTGTGGTGAGTGTCACGATCGCCGCGTTCCTCATCGCGATCCCCGTCGGTTCCGCGTCCGCCGATCCCAAACCCTCGCTCAAGGAGCTGGCCAAGCGGGTCGAGAAGATGCACACCGAGATCGAGACGCTGAGCGAGCAGTACAACGGCCAGCGGGAGAAGCTCAAGACCGCCAAGAAGGCCGCTGAGGCCGCGAAGAAGACCCTGGCCACCAGTGAGGCCGATCTCGCCGCCAAGCGGGCCAAGGCCGCCATGCTCGCCGAGAACGCCTACATCACGGGCGGCCTGGGCCGGGTGCTGGCCTTCACCACCTCCAAGGACCCCGACACCTTCCTCGACCGCGCCGCCACCACGTACGTGCTGGAGCAGCAGCAGGGCGAGGCGGTCAACGCCGTCACCAAGGCCAGGGCGGCCGCCGAGCGGGCCAGGGCCGGCGCCAAGTCCCGCATCGACGAGGTCGAGCAGCTCGTCGACGAGCTGGGCGGCAAGCGCGACAAGATCACCAAGCTGGTCACCAAGGTCGAGAGCAACCTGTTCAGCCGGGCGCTGGGCGAGGCCGGACGGCCCGGCACCCGCGCCACGCGCGTGGACCTGCCGATCGTCGGCGCCGGCAAGGCGGCCCAGGCCGCCCGCTGGGCGCTCACGCAGCAGCTCAAGCCGTACGTCTGGGGCGCCGAGGGGCCGAGCTCCTACGACTGCTCCGGCCTCGTCATGGCCGCCTACCAGAAGGTGGGCATCTCACTGCCGCACTACACCGGCAGCCAGTGGACGGCGGGCCGGCACGTCACCCGTTCGGAGATGCGCGTCGGCGACCTGGTCTTCTTCTACGGCGACCTGCACCACGTCGGCATCTACCTGGGCGGCGGCATGATGGTGCACGCGCCGCGGACCGGCGACGTGGTGCGCATCGCCTCGCTCGCCAACCGGCCGTTCGCCGGCGCCGTACGCATCGCCGACTGAGCCCGTACCCACGCCCGTACCCGCCGCCGCGGGCGCCCCTCGCCCGTCGCTAGATCAACTGGCGGCGGGCCGCCCAGGCGACCGCCTCGATCGCCGTGGCCACGCCGATGCGGTCGCAGATACCCCGTAATCTTCGGCGTACCGTACGGCCACTGATGTCAAGACGTCTGCCCACCCGGTCGACCGTGACTCCCTTGGCCAGCTCCGCCAGCAACGCAAGGTCGGCATGGCTCAACTCAACGCCTTCCGTGAGCAAATCCATCGGGAGCCCTCCCCCCCAACAGCTGAACTTGGGCCTCTCAAGCGGGCCGAAGTCGCTCCTCGCAGACGGTAAACGCATCCTGGAAAGGTCGTCAAGCATGACAATCCGCGCTCTTGACGAGCGCTATTGACATGATCCGATATATATGACGCACTCGCGATATGTCGCCAATGATCGTCGTACGATGAACGACGTCATCGAGCCTTCCGGCAGGCCGGGATCCGGCAATGACGAACGCGGCGGACGCGCTGGGTTTTGCTCCATTCGACCGCGAATTTCTGCGTGATCCTTATCCCCGTCTCCACGAGACGCGCGCGCGGGCCACGTCGTTCCGCACGCGTGGCGGGATCACTCGCAGCCACCACGCGCGACCCTGGTCCGCGATCCCGGCTCCGGCCGCGGCGCCGCGCCCGTGGAGAACGCAGCCGCAGGTCAGCAGGCCGTGTCCGTCCTGTGGACGGACCCGTCCGACCACACCGGGCTGCCCGCCCCGGCGAGCAGGGCGTTCACTCCCCGCATGTTCCAGCGCCCGCGCCCGCGCGTCGAGACCGCCACCGCCGGCCCGATCGTCGCGCCGCCCGGCGGGAGCGGCCTCATGTCCGCTCCGGCCCGGCCACTTCCGGTCATGGTGATCAGCGAGGGGCCCGAGGCGCCCCAGGAGGACCACGGACGCTGCCGCGGCTGGAGTGAGATCCTGGCGCGCAGCCTTGACCCGATGCTTACAGCGGAGCTCGGATCGGAAACCGGGCAGGCCCAAAGGGAGTTTCGCGACCACTTCCGCGAGCTCGCCGCACTCCGCCGCGAGCGCCCGGGAGACGAGCCCCCGAGCGCGCAGACGCGGATACAGGAGCTGAGCGGGCGCGAGTCGCCGGCCACCGGCCCTGGAGGGACACAGGGCGCGTCGGTGCCGGCGGTGATAGGCCCGGCCGATCGCGACCGCTTCCACGTGGGTGCCGCGCCGCCGGTGCGGCCCCGCCGAGGGCCGCACCGGGTGACAACGCCTCAGTGCGTGGGCTTGACCAGCGGGAACAGGATGGTCTCCCGGATGTTCCTGCCGGTGAACGCCATGATCATCCGGTCGATGCCGGCGCCCATGCCACCCGTGGGCGGCATCGCGTATTCGAGCGCCTGCAGGAAGTCCTCGTCGACCTGCATGGCCTCGGGGTCGCCCCCGGCCGCCAGCAGTGACTGCTCCACCAGCCGGCGGCGCTGCTCGATCGGGTCGTTGAGCTCGGAGTAGGCGGTGCCCAGCTCGGTGCCGAAGCCGATCAGGTCCCACTTCTCCGTCAGCAACGGGTCGTCGCGGTGGTTGCGGGCCAGCGGGGAGGTCTCCAGCGGGTAGTCCATGACGAACGTGGGCTGGATCAGCGTGTGCTCGACCAGCTCCTCGAAGAGCTCCTGCACGATCTTGCCCGAGCCCCACTTCGGGTCCCAGTGGATCTCGCGCCGGTCGGCCAGCTTGCGCAGCTCCTCCAGGGTGGTGGAGGTGGTGATCTCCTCGCCCACGGCCTGCGACACCGCGCCGTAGAGGGTGATGCGCGGCCACTCGGGCATACCGAGCTCGATCTCCTGCCCGTCGTGGACGACCACCGTGGTGTCGAGGGCGGCCACCACGGCCTTCTGGTACATCCGCTGGGTGAGGTCGGCCATGTCGTTGTAGTCGAGGTAGGTGCCGTACGCCTCGATCATGGTGAACTCGGGGTTGTGCGTGGAGTCCGCGCCCTCGTTGCGGAAGTTGCGGTTGATCTCGAAGACCTTCTCGATGCCGCCCACCACGAGCCGCTTGAGGTAGAGCTCGATCGCGATGCGAAGGTAGAGCTCCATGTCGTAGGCGTTGATGTGGGTCTTGAACGGCCGGGCCGTCGCGCCGCCGTGGATCGGCTGCAACATCGGCGTCTCGACCTCTAGGTAGCCCTCTTCGTGCCAGAAGTCGCGCACCGCGCGCACCGTGGCGCTGCGTACTCGCGCCATCGACCTGGCCTCGTCGTTGACGATGAGGTCGACGTAGCGCTGACGCACCCGCGCCTCGGGGTCGGTGAGGCCGACGTGCTTCTCCGGCAGCGGGCGCAGGCACTTGGCGGTGATCTGCCAGCTCTCGGCCAGGATCGACAGCTCGCCCCTGCGCGAGGTGATGACCTCGCCGCTGACCCCGACGTGGTCGCCCAGGTCGACGTCACGCTTCCAGGCGGCCAGGGACTCCTCGCCGACCTTGTCGAGCGAGATCATCACCTGGAGGTCGGCACTGCCGTCGCGGAGGGTGGCGAAGCAGAGCTTGCCGCCCACGCGGTTGAGCATGACGCGCCCGGCGACGGAGACCCGGTCGCCGGTGGCGGTGTCGGGATCGAGGCCCTCGTATTTCTCCCTGACCTCGGCGTTGGTCGCCGTACGTGGGAAGTTCACCGGGTAAGGGTCGACGCCCTCGCTGCGAAGGCGGTCGAGCTTCTCCCTCCGGATGCGCATCTGCTCGGGAAGTTCGTCGCTCACAACATCAAAGGGTAGGGGATATGGCGAACTGCAAGGGCTCGTCGGCCTGCTGTAGATCCTTTGCAAGGCACCGCGCCTATCAATGTCTCACGAGCTCGAAGGGGGAGCCGGCAGGGAGCCGGCCCGAGGGGAGCTCAAGGAGACGAGATGTTGAAGAAGATCGCGACCGGACTCGCCGCCGTCGCCGCGACCAGCGCTCTGGCCCTGGCGCTTCCCGCCGCCGCCTACGCGAGCACGCCCGACGACCAATCCGAGTACTGGGGCCCCGTCTACGCCCAGCACCACCAGGCCAAGGCGCAGGGCTGGGTGGGCGTCGACTGGGACCGCCGCGGCAGGTCCAACGAGGTCACGGTCAGAGGCCGGCTGTGGGACCTGGACAACCGCACCTACCGGGCCGGCGGCAAGTGCGCGTTCGTGGCGTTCCAGGCCAGTGACTTCGACCACGACTGGTCGCCGGTCTACTACAAGAAGTACTGCGGCTACCCGGGCTCGAAGTGGTTCCAGTTCGAGGAGCACGACGTCCTCAGCCTGCGGACCAAGGTCTGCCAGATCGGCCCCAACAGCAACTTCCCCGTCAAGTGCGGCCACTGGCAGTACATCTACACCGCCGAGAGCGAGTGACGGGTCACAACGCGAGCGGCCCCCTTCCCGAGCGGGGGCCGCTCGTCGTGTTGCTGGAGTTCAGGCGGTGTTGCGGTGGTAGATGAGCCGCAGCCCGATGAGGGTCAGCCAGGGCTCGTGCACGTCGATCGAACGTGACTCGCCCACGACCAGCGCCGCGTGCCCGCCGGTGGCGACGACCGTCACCTCGTCGGGGTCGTCGGCCAGTTCGGCCGTCATGCGCTCGACGATGCCGTCCACCTGGCCGGCGAAGCCGTAGATGATGCCGGCCTGCAGCGCCTCGACCGTGTTCTTGGCGATCACCGAACGCGGCCTGACCAGCTCCACCTTGTGCAACTGGGCTCCGGCGGCGGCCAGGGCGTCCACCGAGATCTCGATGCCGGGGGCGGTGACCGCGCCGACGTACTCGCCCTTGGCGGAGACGGCGTCGAACGAGGTCGCGGTGCCGAAGTCGACGATCACACAGGGGCCGCCGTACTGGTCGATGGCGGCCAGCGCGTTCACGATGCGGTCGCTGCCGACCTCTTTGGGGTTGTCCATGCGTACGGGCACCCCGGTGCGGATGCCCGGCTCCACGATCACGGCGGTCACGTCGCCGTAGTAACGGCGGCACATCTCACGCATCTCGTTGAGCACGCTCGGCACCGTCGAGCAGATGGCGATGCCGTCGATGTCGGTCCCCTTGAGCAGCGGCGACTGGGTCAGCAGCCCTTGGAGGACGACGGCGATCTCGTCGGCGGTACGGCGGGCGTCGGTGGCCAGCCTCCAGTGCTCGATGACGTCCTCGCCCTCGAACAACCCCAGCACCGTGTGCGTGTTGCCGACGTCGATCGTGAGCAGCATTCATTACCCCCGCAGATCCAGTGCGATGTCAAGGGCCGGCGCTGAGTGCGTCAGTGCTCCCACCGCAAGGTAGTCAACGCCAGTTTCCGCCACATCACGGGCCGATTCCAAGGTCAATCCCCCGCTCGCCTCAAGAGCAACCCTGTTTTTCGCCCGATTTTTCACGATATGTACGGCACGGGCGGTGTCCTCGACCGTGAAGTTGTCCAGCAGGATCAGCTCGGCTCCTTCGTCGAGCACGGGGCCCAACTGGTCGAGCCGGTCGATCTCCACCTCGATCGGCAGGTCGGGGTAGCGCTCCCTGACCGCCCTGAACGCCTCGGCCACGCCCCCAGCGGCCACGACGTGGTTGTCCTTGATCAGGGCCGCGTCCGACAGTGACATCCGGTGGTTCACGCCGCCGCCGCTGCGTACCGCGTACTTCTCCAGCGCCCGCAGGCCCGGCAGGGTCTTGCGGCTGTCGCGCACCCGCGCTTCCGTGCCGCCGACGGCCTCGGCCCAGCGCGCGGTCAGCGTGGCCACTCCCGACAGGTGGGTGAGCAGGTTGAGCGCGGTGCGCTCGGCCGTCAGCAGGGCGCGTACCGGGCCCTCGACGGTCATCAGCACGTCGCCGGCCCGCACCCGCTCGCCGTCCTTGGCCCCGCGCTCGGCGCGCGCGGCGCCGAGCCGGACGAACACCGCCTCGGCCACCGCGAGCCCGGCCACGACGCCGTCCCTGCGGGCCACCACGTCGGCCACCGCGCGCTGTCCCTCGGGGATCGTGGCCAGGCTGGTCACGTCGCCGGCCTCCTGCAGGTCCTCGGCCAGCGCGCGGTCGATGAGCGCGTCCACCTCGGCCGGGTCCAGCCCGGCCGCCGTGAGCTCCTGCGCCAGGCGCGGCGTCATCGCGTCCCCGTGCGGCGTGTACGTCATGCGGAGGCCCTCCTTCGTCAGGGTCACGTCGAGGTGGCCCAGCCATTCGTCGTCGTCGCGGGTGTCATGGTCCTCGCGCCAGTGCGAGCCGCGCGTCTCCAGCCTGGCGGCCGCCGCGCCCGTGAGGACGGTGGCGACGGTGAGCAGGTTCGTGGCCTCCCACGCCTCGGTGCAGGCGGGCACCGCGACCGGGGTCCAGCGGGCGTCGCGCAGCGCCCCGGCGGTGGCGACCAGCGACTCGCGGCTGCGCAGCACGCTCGCGCCGGTGCTCATGTGGGCCTGGATCCTGGCCCTGACCCGCGGGTCGATCAGCCCTTCCGCGGCCACGCCGGGGACCGGCTCCCCCGGCGCGGGCCGCCGCTCGTGCACGTCGGCGGCGATGCGCTCGGCGAAGACGAGCCCTTCGAGCAGGGAGTTGGAGGCCAGCCGGTTGGCGCCGTGCACGCCGGTGCAGGCGACCTCTCCACAGGCGTAGAGGCCCTCGATGGAGGTACGGCCGTGCAGATCCGTCCGTACGCCGCCGCTGGCGTAGTGGGCGGCCGGCGAGACCGGGATCGGCTCCGTGACCGGGTCGATGCCGTGCTCGCGGCAGACGGCGTAGATCGTGGGGAAGCGCGACTCCCACTTCTCCCTGCCGAAGTGACGGCCGTCGAGAAAGACGTGGTCGCGGCCGGACGCCCGCATCGTGCGCATGATGGCCTTGGCCACCACGTCGCGCGGCGCGAGGTCGCCCAGCTCGTGCGTGCCGATCATGAACCGGCGGCCTTCGTGGTCGATCAGGAAGGCGCCCTCGCCCCTGACGGCCTCCGAGATCAGCGGCTGCTGCCCGGTCGAGCCCTCGCCGAGCCACAGCACGGTCGGGTGGAACTGGACGAACTCCAGGTCGCGCACCACCGCCCCGGCGCGCAGCGCGAGGGCCACGCCGTCGCCGGTGGAGACGACCGGGTTGGTGGTGGCGGCGTAGACCTGGCCCATGCCGCCGGTCGCCAGCACCACCGCCCTGGCGTGCACCGCGCCCACGCCGTCGCGCGCGCCCTCGCCCATGACGTGCAGCGTCACACCTCTGGCCCGGCCCTTCGCGTCCTTGAGCAGGTCGAGCACCAGCGCGTGCTCGATCACCTCGATCGAGCCGGCCCGCACCGCCTCGACCAGCGCCCGCTGGACCTCGGCGCCGGTGGCGTCGCCGCCCGCGTGCACGATCCGGCGGCGCCGGTGCCCGCCTTCCCTGGTGAGCTGGAGCTCCCCGCCCGCGGTCCGGTCGAAGCGGGCGCCGCGCGCCATGAGCCGGCGCAGCGCGCCCGGGCCCTCGGTCACCAGCGTGCGCACCGCGCGTACGTCGCACAGCCCGACTCCCGCGAGCAGCGTGTCACTCAGGTGCTCGTCGGGGGTGTCCTCCGGGTCGAGCACGGCCGCGATGCCGCCCTGGGCCCAGCGGGTCGAGCCCGACGACAGCACGTCCTTGGTGACGACCAGGACCTTGGCGGCCGGCTCCAGCTCGGCGTAGCGCAGGGCCACGGTCAGGCCGGCGATGCCGGAGCCCACCACGACCAGGTCGGCCTCGGCGATCCAGCCGGGCTCGGGGGCGGTCAGACGCAGGGGAATCGCCGGTGCACTCATCGGGGGTCTCCTCACTGAGGGCGATTTCGTCACTATGACGATAACGCCAGGCGCAGCGTGCCCCTTCCCCGGGGGCCCTCAGACGGGGTTGAGGGTGAGCGTGACGTTGTCGATCAGCCGCGTGGACCCGACCCTGGCCGCCACCGCGAGCACGGCCAGCCCTTCGTACGACTCGCTCACTTCGGCGAACGTGGCCGGATCCACCAGGGCCAGATAGTCGACCTCCAGCCCGGGGCCCGCCTCGTCGAGCACGGCCATGGCCGTCCGCCTGATCTCGGACGGGGCGAGCCGGGCCGCCCCCGCGCGCAGCGCCCGCGAGAGCGCCAGGGCCAGCCGCCGGTCGTCCTCCGACAGGAAGCGGTTACGGCTGGACAGGGCCAGGCCGTCGGGCTCGCGTACGGTCGGCGACCCCAGGATCTCGATCGGCAGGTCGAAGTCGGCGACCATGCGCCGGATGAGGGCGAGTTGCTGGGCGTCCTTCTGCCCGAAGACGGCCAGGTCGGGCTGGACCAGGTTGAACAGCTTGAGCACCACCGTGAGCATGCCGTCGAAGTGGCCGGGCCGCGCGGCGCCCTCGACGATGCGGCCCATCTCGCCGGAGGAGACGGAGATCTGGCGGTCGGGCGCGTACATGTCCTCGACGGCCGGATGGAACACGACGTCCACGCCTTCGGCGCGGCACGCGTCAAGATCGGAGTCGAATGTACGGGGATAGCGCGAAAAATCCTCGTTTGGAGAAAATTGCAGAGGATTGACGAAGATGCTGACCACGACCTGATCGGCGCGCACCCGGGCCTGCCTGATCAGCGACCGGTGGCCCTCGTGCAGCGCCCCCATGGTCGGCACCAGCGCCACCGTACCGGCCCGGCGCGCCTTGACCAGGTCTTCCCGGTTGCCGGCGACGATCAGCTCCATAAGTGCCCTCCAAGCGCGACGGTCAGGTCCATATATTGCCCCCCAGCGCGTCGAGCAGCCGCTCCGCCTCCTCGGGTTTGAGCAACCCCGCGGCCAGCGCCCGGTCCGCCGTGAGGCGGGCCAGCGCGATGTAGGCGTCGGCCGCCTCGGGGGCGGCCAGGATGAGCGCGTCGACGTGCTTGCGTACCGTACCGGCGTCACCCCGCACGACGGGGCCGGTCAGGCCGGCGATGCCCAGCCGCAGCACGTTGTCGAGCGCCGCGCCGAGCAGCGGGCCCAGCATCCGGCCCGGATGCTCGACGCCGATGCCGCGCAGCAGGTCGGAGGACTCCGCGATGAGCGTGACCATGTGGTTGGCGGCTCCGGCCAGGGCCGCGTGGTAGAGCGGGCGGTCGGCGTCGGCGATCCACACCGGCTCGCCGCCCATCTCGATCACCAGGGCCTCGGCCACCGGCCGCAGCACGTCGGGCGCGGTGACGCCGTACGAGATGCCGGTGAGCTTGTTGAGGTCGTCGTCCCTTCCGGTGAAGGTCATCACCGGGTGCAGCGCGAGCGGCAGCGCGCCCGCCTCGGCCGCGGGGTCGAGCACCGACAGCCCGTACGCCCCGCTGGTGTGCACCAGCATCTTGCCCTGGAGGTCGGCTCCCGTGCTGGCCAGCCCGCTGACCAGGCCGGGCAGCGGGTCGTCCGGCACGGTGAGCAGGATGAGCTGGGCCGCGGCCACCACCTCGTCGGGCCTGGACGGCTTGAGGCCGAGCCGCTCGGCCGCCCACCGCTGGGAGTTGTCGGACACGCCGCTGGCGGCCACCACCCGGTGCCCCGCCTGCGCCAGCGCGGCGCCGAGGGCCGAGCCGACCTTGCCCGCCCCCAGTACGCCGACAGTCAGCCGGGCCGGGCGATCCCCTGCGTCCATGACGTCTCACCCCTGTCGTAATGGCACCGCCGACCAGCGTAACGGCCTCGTGAGACTGCCAGCGTGACGAGTGCTTTGCCGCGCGTTGAGTTAACGACAAAAGCGACAAGGGAATACAAAGAACGCACCCCCTGTCGGAAGAGATGAGGAGAGGGGTCACCGCATGAAAACGGGCGCCATGTCCCTTGCCGGAACCTGACGCCCGTACATCGCGACCCCTTTGGAGGTGCGCCGGCTGGTCATCCGCCGACTGACCAGTTGGGGACACGGACCCGGGCCGGCCTGCGCCGGCCCGGGTTCTCACGTCGTCAGTGGTGGCTCGGCGCGTACGCGCTCGCCCCGCCCTTGCAACCCGCCACCGCGAGGCCGATGACCGCCACGGCGTTGCCGCAGATGTTGATCGGGGCGGTGATCGGCAGGTGCAGCTGGTTGCCGGAGAGCACGCCGCCGGCGCCGTTGGTGATGTCGGCGTGCGCCGGGGCGGCCATCGACAGCATGGCGGCGGCACCGGCGACGACCAGGACCTTCTTCAGCATGAGGGCTCCTCTCAGTTTCGCGGCTCCGGGCCGCGAGTGCTCGGGAAGAGATCCGCTGCGCCCTTGGGGGTGGCGCAACGCGATCACTCGATGACAATGGGTAAACGCTACCGCAAGTCGGAGACATTGAGTAGTCAGTTGATGACAGTGCGTACCCATCGCGAGTCATGAGATAGTCCAGAACATGTGGCTCACCTGGCGCGCCGCCACCGAGCGCGCGCTGTACGGCGAGGAGGGCTTCTACCTGCGCGAACGCCCGTCAGGCCACTTCCGCACCTCGGTCAGCGCCTCGGCCGCCTTCGCCGATGCCGTGCTGGCGCTGCTGGCGGAAGTGGACGCCGAACTGGGCGAGCCCGACGTGCTCGACCTGGTCGACATCGGCGCGGGCGAGGGCGTGCTGGTCACCCAGGTGCTGGAGTCGGCGCAGCCGAAGTTGCGCGATCGGCTGCGGGTCACCGCCGTCGACCTGTCCCCCAGGCCGCCGGGGCTGCCCGAGCGCGTGCGCTGGTCCGGCGCGGTGCCCGCCGGCATCGCCGGGCTGGTCATCGCCAACGAGTGGCTGGACAACGTGCCGCTCGACGTGGCCGAGCAGACCGCCGACGGGCCGCGCCTCATCCTGGTCGACGTGCGCACGGGCGAGGAGCGGCTCGGCGGGCCGCTGCGGCCGGCCGACCGGGCCTGGCTGGAGCGATGGTGGCCGCTGACCCGCGTGGGCTCGCGGGCCGAGATCGGCCGCCCCCGCGACGAGGCCTGGGCCTCGGTCCTGGTACGTCTCAGCAGGGGCCGGGCGGTCGCCATCGATTATGCACACCCTGTGGACAACCGGCCGTTGTGCGGCACGCTGACCGGTTACCGCGACGGCGCGGTCGTCACTCCCGTACCCGACGGGACCTGCGACATCACCGCACATGTCGCACTCGACGCGTGCGCGGCGGCCGGGATCTCGGCCGGTGCGATATCCACAACCTTGTCCACACAACGCGAGGCGCTGCGCGAGCTGGGGATCACCGGCGCGCGTCCGCCGCTCGACCTGGCCAGGGCCGATCCGCGCGGCTATCTCAGGGCGCTGGCGCGGGCCTCGGAGGAGGGCGAGCTGATCGATCCGTCGGGGCTCGGCGGCTTCGGCTGGCTCAGCCAGAAGCGCTGAACGAAAGCGCCGGGCCCTGGGCGGTGGGCTGAGGCGGTGGCGGTGGCGGCTCAGGCGGTGGCGGTCAGGTCGAGGCTCTGGAGGCCGCGGATGACGTAACCGGGCTTCCAGGACGGCTCCTGGCGCAGCTCCAGCGTGCCCGCGCGGTCCAGCAGCGCGCCGAACGACTCCGCCAGCTCGATCCGGGCCAGCGGCGCGCCCAGGCAGAAGTGGATGCCCGCGCCGAACGAGATGTGCGGATTGTCGGCGCGGCCCACGTCGAGCCGGTCCGGGTCCTCGAACACGGCGGAATCCCGGTTCGCCGAGCCGAACAGCAGCGCCACCTCCGAGCCGCGCGGGATCCGTACGCCGTGCACCTCGATGTCCTCCAGCACCCAGCGCTCGAACATCTGCAACGGCGTGTCCCAGCGCATCAGCTCCTCGACGGCGGTGGGCAGCAGGGACCGGTCGGCACGCAGCCTGGCCAGCTCGCCCGGGTTCCTGAACAGCGACCACCAGCCGTTGCCCGTCACGTTCACGGTGGCCTCGTGGCCGGCGTTGAGCAGCAGCACGCAGGTGCCGACCAGCTCGTCCTCGGTCAGCTCGTCGATCTGGGTGAGCGCCGAGATCAGGTCCTCGCCCGGGGCGCGGCGACGTTCGGCGGCCAGGGACTTGAGGTAGCCGGCGAACTCCTCGGCCGCGCGCACCGCGGTGTGCTGGGCCTCGGCGGCGGGGTTGAGCTCGTACATGCCGCAGATGTCGGCCGACCAGGGGCGCAGCAGGTGGCGGTCCTGGCCGGGAATGCCGAGCATCTCCGCGATGACGGTCACCGGGAGCGGCTCGGCCACCTCGGCGATCAAATCACCGCCGCCCTTGTCCACGTACGCCGCGACCAGCTCCCCCGCGATGGCGCGGACGCGGGGGCGCAGCGACTCGACCATGCGCGGCGTGAACGCCCTGGAGACCAGCCGGCGCAGCCTGGTGTGCACCGGCGGCTCCACGTCGAGCATGCCCGCTCTGATCACGCGCCAGAACGGCTCCTGGAACTCCGGCTCCGCCGGCCTGCCGAACTCCTCGTGGGTGGCCACGTGCAGGTAGGAGCGGCCCAGCCGGCGGTCTCTGAGCAGCGCGTTGACGTCGGCGTGCCGCGCGACGAGCCACTGGCCCGTCGGCTCGTAGTAGCTGACGGGCGCCTCGCGCCTCAACTGGTCGTACACGTTGTACGGGTACGCCACGAAATCCGGATTCCAAGGATCAAAGCCCACTATTTCATCTTAGGAGGGGGTTCCCCCTTCTTGGTGTGCCTGCTGCTTCTTGGCGTGCCGGCTGCGGACCCGGATGTTGAGCAGCTCCACGATGACCGAGAACGCCATCGCGAAGTAGATGTAGCCCTTCGGGATGTGCTGGTCGAGCCCCTCCGCGACGAGCACCACCCCGATCAGCACCAGGAACGACAGCGCCAGCATCTTGATGGTCGGATGCGCGTCCACGAACCGGCTGATCGGCCCGGAGGCGAACAGCATCACCACCACGGCCACCACGACCGCCGCGATCATGACGCCCAGCTCGTCCACCATGCCGACGGCGGTGATCACGGAGTCCAGCGAGAACACCACGTCCAGCACCATGATCTGCACGATCACCGACGTGAAGGAGATGGCGGCGGCCTGCTTGCCGTCCTTGCCGGCCGGGCTCTCCATGCTGTGGTGGATCTCGGTGACGCTCTTGCCCAGCAGGAACAGCCCGCCGAGCAGCAGGATCAGGTCACGTCCCGAAATTTCCTGACCCAGCACCGTGAACAGC
This sequence comes from Nonomuraea fuscirosea, assembly GCF_035917475.1. Taxonomy (NCBI): domain Bacteria; kingdom Bacillati; phylum Actinomycetota; class Actinomycetes; order Streptosporangiales; family Streptosporangiaceae; genus Nonomuraea; species Nonomuraea fuscirosea. The sequence goes on from NZ_CP109074.1 coordinate 10,033,021, forward strand.
GGCTGGGTGAGTTGCACCACCCAGGACAGGCCGAACAGCAGCAGCAGGCGGCTGACCAGCGCCGCCGCCAGACCGAGCACGCGGGCCCTGTCGCGCTGCTCAGGGGGCAGCTTCCCGGCGAGGATGGAGATGAAAATGATGTTGTCGATCCCTAGGACGATCTCCAGGGCGACCAGGGTGAAGAAGCCGATCCAGATGTTCGGATCGGCCACCCAGTCCAGCATCGGATACCTCCATGACTCGGGGGGCGGATAGGGGTTTCCGGTAGCAACGAGCCGGGCCGCGGATTAGTTCGCGGGGTTGCGATTCATGCCCGGGTGTCGGTTATAGTTCCCCTCGTAGGTCATGAGTGCCAGCGACAAGCCCCGGCTAGCTGGCCGGCAACCCTCGCGTCCGCGGCGGGGTGCCCCGGGTGAAGACCTGGTCCGTCACGAGGTGTGGCGGGCAAGCGCGGGCTCCGTGGCTGCTTCCAGGGGTCCGATGGCCCTTCAGGAGGTACCCCTGTGTCCACTCTGACGATCTTCAGCTCCACCCGTACGCCCGAGGCCGCCGCGCCGTCCGCAACGAGCCGGCCCATCCCCGCCGTGCTGGGCGCCGACCTGGAGGTGCCGGTCAAGGGCGGCAGGCTGGTGGGGTACGCCAACCTGGACTACGCGGCCAGCGCCCCCTGTCTCGAGCCGGTCAGCGCCGCCGTCACCGCCGCGCTCCCGGCCTACTCCAGCGTCCACCGCGGCGCCGGCTACGCCTCGCAGCTCACCACCGCCCGGTACGAGCAGGCCCGGCACACGGTCAGGGCCTTCGTCGGCGCCCGCCCTGACGACTCCGTGATCTTCACCCGCAACACCACCGACGCCACGAACCTGCTGGCCGGCTGCCTGCCCGAGGGCACCACCACGGTGGTCTTCGACACCGAGCACCACGCCTCCCTGCTGCCCTGGCGGCACGCCGTGCGGCTGGCGCCGCCCGCCTTCCCGGGCGAGGCCGTACGCGCCGCCGACGAGGCGCTGGCCGCGATCGAGGGGCCCAAGCTGCTGGTCGTCACCGCCGCCTCGAACGTCACCGGCGAGCTGTGGCCGATCGCCGCGCTGGCGCACATCGCGCATCGGCACGGGGCCAGGATCCTGGTGGACGCGGCGCAGCTCGTACCGCATCGGCGGCTCAACCTGACCGCGCTCGACCTGGACTACGTGGCCTTCTCCGGGCACAAGCTGTACGCGCCCTTCGGGGCCGGCGCGCTCGTCGGGCGGAGGGACTGGCTGGCCGAGGGCGAGCCGTACCTCAAGGGCGGGGGCGCGGTGCGCTCGGTCGGGGAGAGCGTGGAGTGGCACGACGACCCCGAGCCCAGGCACGAGGCCGGCACCCCGAACGTGCTCGGCGCCATCGCCCTGGCCGCCGCCTGCGACGCGCTGACCGCGACCGGCTGGACCGCGCTGGTGCGCGAGGAGGAGCGGCTGATCGCGCGGCTGCGCTCGGGGCTCGCCTCGATCGACGGCGTACGGGAGCTGTCCCTGTGGGGGGACGACCACCCGCGCGTCGGCATCGTGTCGTTCACCGTGGCCGGATACTCGGCGCGGGAGGTGGCCGAGGCGCTGTCCGGCGAGTACGGCATCGGGGTGCGTGACGGGAAGTTCTGCGCGCACCCGTTCGTCCGGCACCTGCTGGGCACCTCCGGCGGCGCCTCCGATGGGGACTGCGCGGACGACACCGGCTCGGCGGTGCGGGCCTCGATCGGCATCGGGAGCACGCAGGAGCACGTGGACCGGCTGATCGAGGCCGTGCGGGACCTCGTCTCCCGCTGCTGAGCCCGCCACGGGCCGCACCCGCCGTTGCCGTCCTCCGAGCACGTGACCGAAGGCTCGGGTCACACACCCGAAGGCTCGGGTCACACACCCGAAGGCTCAGGTCGCGCGCCCGGGAGGTCAGCGGTTCGGCGGCTTGTGGTGCTGCGGCGGCTCGTCGGAGACGAGCGCGTCGATCTCCCTCATGTCGTCGTCGTTGAGCCTTCCCGAGCCGGTGGAGCCGGTGGAGCCGGTCGAGCGGGTCGTGTCGGGCGCGGCCGGCTGCCTGGGCACCTCAGGACGGTCGCCCGACATGTCCCGCTCAGCGGGTGTCATGGGCCCGCCGGCGCGACCGGCCGGCGCCGTGCCCTCGGCGGTGGTACCCGCCGCACTGCCCCTGCTCGGGGCGTGCGCGGCCAGTTCCTCCTCGGCCGCCCGCCGCTCCCCGCGCCTGCGGAAGACCGAGGTGAAGATGGCGTCCAGCCCGATACGCCCGCCGCCCAGCGCGAGGAACAGCAGGCTCAGCGCGCCGAGCGCCCCCGGCAGCTCCCAGCCGTTGTTCGCCGACAGCACGCCGTGGCTCCCGTGCACGAACGCGATCGCGCCGATCATGTCGATCAGCAGCAGCAACGCCACCGGGCGCACCAGCAGGCCGAGGATCAGGAAGACGCCTCCGACGGTCTCGATGACGGTCGAGAACCCGGCGGCCATCTCCGGCATCGGGATCCCCATCTCACGGAACCCTTGAGTGGTCGCGCCGAGCCCGCCCTGCCACTTCTGCCAGCCGTGTGCCAGGAAGATCACGCCGGTGGCGATGCGTGCGATCAGGGCTGCGATATCAAAAAGAACTCTCTTCATGGTGTTTTCTCCCCCCGTTACCGGTATTCCTCCCCATGTCCGTCTTCGGGATGCGTTTCCGTACCATCTCTTGACCGTCCCCCGCGCTGGATCACGTACGAGGACGGTGGCAGCATTGCCGTATGACGGAACGAGTGGTCGGAATCGGCGCGGGCGCGAAAGAGCTGGCCACCGAGGACATGATCCTCAACATCGGCCCGCAGCACCCGTCCACCCACGGGGTGCTCAGGCTCCGGCTGACCCTCGACGGCGAGCGCATCGCCACCGCCGAGCCGATCATCGGCTACATGCACCGGGGCGCGGAGAAGCTGTTCGAGGTCCGTGACTACCGTCAGATCATCATGCTGGCCAACCGGCACGACTGGCTGTCCGGCTTCGCGAACGAGCTCGGCGTGGTGCTCGCCGCCGAACGCCTGCTGGGCATGGAGCCGCCGGTCAGGGCCGTGTGGGCACGCACGCTGCTGGCCGAGCTCAACCGGGTGCTCAACCACCTGATGTTCCTCGGCTCCTATCCCCTGGAGCTGGGCGCGATGACGCCGCTGTTCTACTCCTTCGACGAGCGCGAACGCATCCAGGCCGTCATGGAGGAGATCTCCGGCGGGCGCATGCACTACATGTTCAACCGGGTCGGCGGGCTCAAGGAGGACCTGCCGCTCGGCTGGCTCGACCGGGTGCGCGAGGCCGTCGCCGGGACCCGCCGCCGCGTGCCCGACATCGAGAACCTCATCCTGCACAACGAGATCTTCATCGCGCGCACCAGGGGCGTGGGCGTGCTCACCCGCGAGCAGATCATGCAGTACGGCGTCAGCGGCCCCATCGCCCGCGCCTCGGGCGTCGACTTCGACCTGCGCCGCGACGAGCCGTACCTGGCCTATCCCGAGCTGCCGGTGAAGGTCGTCACGCGGAGCGCGGGCGACTGCCACGACCGCTTCGAGGTGCTGTTCGAGCAGCTCAAGGTCTCGCTGGACCTGGCGGACGCCTGCGTCGAACGGCTGCGCTCGCTGCCGCCCGGCCCGGTCAACCAGCGGCTGCCCAAGGTGCTCAAGGTGCCGGAGGGCCACACGTACGCGTGGACGGAGAACCCGCTCGGGATCAACGGCTACTACCTGGTGTCGAAGGGCGACAAGACGCCGTGGCGGCTCAAGCTGCGCTCGGCCTCCTACAGCAACATCCAGGTGCTGCGCGAGATGCTGCCGGGGCATCTGGTGGCCGACATGGTGGCCATCCTCGGCTCCATGTTCTTCGTGGTAGGTGACATCGACAAGTGACCACCCCTCCGGCCCCCTCCCCCGAGCGCGACAAGTACGTCGACTGGCTGCGCGCGCTGAGCCTGATCGTCGTGGTCGTGTGGCACTGGGCCTTCACCATCCTGGAGTGGAAGCCGCAGGGCCCCGAGCCCACCAGCCCGCTGGGCTTCACCTCCGGCCTGTGGATCCTCACCTGGCTGCTGCAGGTGCTGCCGCTGTTCTTCTACGTCGGCGGCCACGTGCACCTGCTGTCCTGGCGGCGGGCCAGGGCGCGCGGCGTCGGCATCGGCTCGTTCGTGGCGCGGCGGATCAAGGCGCTGGCCTTACCGGCGCTGGTCCTGTCCGGGGTGTGGATCGCCATCGGAGCGGTGGTGACGTACACGTTCCAGGTGGACTGGATGTGGCGGGTCGTGCTGCTCGTGCTCAGCCCGCTCTGGTTCCTCGGCGTCTACCTCGTGCTGATCGCGCTGCTGCCGCTCGCGCTCTGGCTGCACAAGCACTACGACGTGCTCACCCTCATCTGGCTCGCCGGCGCGGCGCTGGTGGTGGACGTGCTGCGCTTCCGGTACGAGGTCGAGGGCGTCGCCTGGCTCAATATGATCATCATCTGGGGGCTGGCCCACCAGGCCGGGTTCTTCTACGACCGCGTCGTCGACCTGCCCAGACGCTACGACGTGGCGCTGCTGTGGACGGGGCTGTTCGCCCTGTTCGGGCTGGTCTACTCCGGCATCTACCCGGGCTCGATGGTCGGGGTCCCCGGCGACAAGTGGTCCAACATGGCGCCGCCCACGTTCGTCATCGTGGCGCTGCTGCTCTTCCAGATCGGGCTGGTCGAGGTGCTGCGGCCGGCCATGGAACGGGTGCTGGAACGGCCAGGCTGGCGGCGGCTCAACGACTTCATCAACCGGTACGCGCTGCCGCTGTTCCTCTTCCACACCACCGGGATGGCCATCTCGCTGGGCCTGTCGTGGTGGCTGTTCGGCTCACTGGGCGACCGGATCCCGCCCGACACGGTGTGGTGGCTGGAACGCCCGATCGCCGTCATCGGGCCGCTCATCTGCACGGCTCCGGTCATCTACCTCTTCGGCCGCAGGCGGGCCCCCGTCGGGCAAACGCAGGACAAGGGCGTCGGCGGGTCCATAAGCTCGGGACATGGCTGAGATCGCCTTCCGGGCCAACGCCGAAGACGAGCGGATCATCCGCACCGCCCTTCGCGAAGACGAGCGGCCGAGTGACGTGCTGCGCCGCGCGCTGCGCCTGCTCCAGCGCGAAATGTGGCACGACCGCCTGGCCGCGGCGGCCCGCAGGACCGTGGAGGGCCTCGGCGAGCACAACTAGCCCGGAGCCTAGTCTCGTCCGTTCTGCCGGTACTGGCCCTGTTCCTCCGGGTCCTTGGGGATGCGGCAGGCGTGCTCCAGGTAGAGCGCGGCGCAGACCAGCACGACGCACGACACCAGCGACCCGGCCGAGACGAAGAACTCGCCGCGCGGCGTCTCCCGGTCGAGCAGCTGCACGGTGTGCAGGGCGAACCCGGCGAAGATCCCGCCGAAGGCCGCTCCCGCGTACGCCGACGCCTTCGCGAGCGCCGCCAGCCGGGCCACGGCGAGCGGTTCGACCGGCTTGGTGCCGGGCTTCCTGGCGATCCTGGCCTTGGTCACCCAGGCGCTGTAACCCTCGCCGATGGCCAGCAGCAGGACCGTGGGGATCGCGGTCCAAGGCATGAGGGGCAGCTCGGAGTAGACCTGCCGGATCACCGCCCAGGTCAGCAGGGCGAGGACAGCGAAGATGCCGGCCAGGACGCCGGGATGGGTCGGCTTCAATCGGGCCTCTGCAGCTTGAGGTCGTCGCGCAGGCGTACACCCTGCTCCTCGACCGCCTCCAGCAGCTCCGCCACCCGCCCGTGCCCGGGCACCACGCCCTCAGGGTCGGCCTTCGACCAGGGCACGAGCACGAACGCGCGCTCGTGCGCCCGTGGATGCGGCAGCGTCAGGTCGGGGTCGTCGCTGACCTGCTCGCCGACCACGATCAGGTCGATGTCGAGGGTACGGGGGCCCCAGCGCTCCTCGCGGACGCGGCCGAAGGCGTTCTCCACGCCCTGGGCCCGCTCCAGCAGGGTGCGCGGCGCCAGCGTCGTCTCGGCCACCACGATCGCGTTGAGGAAGGGCCGCTGCCCCTCCGGCCCTCCTACGGGATCGGTCTCGTAGACGGGGGACGCCTTGACGAACTCCAGCCCTGGAGCGTCGAACAGCGTGTCCACGGCACCCTGCAACGTCTGGAACCGGTGCCCCAGGTTGCTGCCGAGAGAGAGCACGACCTTCATCCGCGGCTCCGCTCAATCGTCACGATCACGTCGTCGAACGGCAGCGGGATCGGCGCCGCCGGCTTGTGCACGCTCACCTCGACCTTGCGTACCGGCTCGCCCGCCAGACACACGTCCGCCAGGCGCTGCGCGAGCGTCTCGATCAGCTCGACCGGCTCGCCCTCGACCACCTCGACCAGGGCCTGCGCCAGCTCCCCGTAGTGGACGGTCTTGGTCAGGTCGTCGCCGGCCGCCGCCGGCGCGGTGTCGAGGAACAGCGTCGCGTCCACCACGAACTCCTGCCCGAGCTCCCGCTCGGCAGCGAGCACGCCGTGTCTCCCCCTGGCCCGCAGGCCCTTGAGAGTGATGCGATCAGGGCTCAAGCTCGCCTTCCTCCTCCTCGTCGTCATCCCCCTGCAGCACCGGCGAGCCGTGGTGCATCCACAGCCGCCAGCCCTGCGAGGTGCGGAGGTAGACGTTGCTCGCCACCACCTTGCCCGCGGCGAAACTGGCCTCACCCTCCTCGCCCGCGGTCAGGATGTTCTCCACACAGGTCAGGACGGCCACGTCACCCAGCACGGTCGTGCTCACGTCGGTCAGCACGAACTGGATGTAGGTCGTGTTGGCCATGATCAGGGCCCACGACCGCAGCACCTCCGAGCGGCCCGTCAGCAGGGTCCACCCCGGATGGACGCAGCTCACCTGGTCGTCGGTGGTGTCCTCGGCCCAGATCTCCGTCATCTTGTCCAGGTCCGCGCTCTCGATCGCGGTGTAGAACTCCTGGTTGACCGTCTCGATGGCGGCGGTGTCGACGCTCATGTGTTGGCTCCGGCTCTCTTCCATGCGGCTGCCACGCGCACGGCATCGGCATTGGGACCTACTTCGTGCACGCGTACGCACCACGCGCCGGCCTGCGCGGCCAGCGCGGTCACGGCCAGCGTGGCGTCGTCGCTGCGGCTGAACGGCCGGGGCGTGCCGTCGGCGTCGGCCAGCAGCCGCCCCAGGAAACGCTTGCGTGACGCCCCGACGAGCAACGGATAGCCCAGCTCCGTCAGCTCCGGGATGCCCGCGAGCAACGCCCAGTTGTGCTCGGCGTTCTTGGCGAAGCCGAGGCCAGGGTCGAGCACGATCTGCTCCTCCGTGACCCCCTCCGCCAGCACCAGGTCGACTCGCTTGCTCAGCTCCTCGCGCACCTCCGTGACCACGTCGGCGTAGACGGCGCGGGTGTCCATGTCATGGCTGTGGCCGCGCCAGTGCATCACCACGTAGGCGACCCCGGTCGCGGCCACCACGCGCGGCATCTCGGGATCGGCCAGGCCGCCGCTCACGTCGTTGACGAGCTGGGCGCCCGCCTCCACCGCGGCCTTGGCCACCTCGGCGCGCATCGTGTCGACGCTGACCGCCACGCCCTCCGAGCGCAGCGCCCTGATCACGGGGACGACCCTGGCCAGCTCCTCTTCGAGGGCGACCCTGGCCGCGCCGGGACGGGTGGACTCGCCGCCCACGTCGACGATGTCGGCGCCCTCGCGTACCAGATCGAGGCCGTGCTGGATGGCGGCCGCCTCGTCGAACCACTGGCCGCCGTCGGAGAACGAATCAGGCGTCACATTGACCACGCCCATGACGAGGCACCGCTCCGCACCTCCCGGCACGCTGATGGGCACGCTAGTCATGGGCCAAGCCTAGGCGCTTCCCCACACTTGCTGACATCGTGGGTACCCCGTTCGTCCTCAGCGGCCCAGGATGAGCGCCATCGCCTCGGATCGGGTGCTGTCGCTGCTGCGGAAACTGCCGCGGACGGCGGAGGTGACGGTCTTGGCGCCCGGCTTGCGTACGCCGCGCATCGTCATGCACAGGTGCTCGGCCTCCACCACCACGATGACTCCGCGCGGCTCCAGCACGCGCATCAGAGCGTCGGCGATCTGGGACGTCATGCGCTCCTGCACCTGGGGGCGGCGGGCGTAGACGTCGACCAGGCGGGCCAGCTTCGACAGGCCCGTGACCTGGCCCTTCGTGTTGGGGATGTAGCCGACGTGGGCCAGGCCGTGGAACGGGACCAGGTGGTGCTCACAGGTCGAGTAGACCTCGATGTCGCGCACGAGCACCATCTCGTCGTGATCGACGTCGAAGACCTTGGTGAGCACCTCCTCCGGCGTCTGGCCGAGCCCGGAGTACTGCTCGGCCATCGCGCGGGCGACCCGGGCGGGCGTCTCGATCAGGCCGTCACGATCGGGATCCTCGCCGATGGCGTAGAGGATCTCGCGAACGGCCTTCTCGATCCGCCCCAGGTCGACGTCGTGCTGAGTCACGCACTGTCCCCTGACGGCAGTGCGCCCTGATGCCCCGTGGTGAGCGAGCCGTTGGCCGACTGCTCCTTCGGCGTCAGGATCGGCGGACGGTCGGAGGGGAGCCGCTTGCCGTAGCCCGCGTAGGACGGGCGGTGCTCCTTGACGACCACCGGCGCGAAGATCTGCAGCACCATGTCGCGGGAGAGGGTCTCCTTCTCCATGAGCTCCAGCACCAGGTTGTCCAGCACGTCGCGGTATTGGACCAGGATGTCCCAGGCCTGGTCGTGCGCCGTCTCGATCATCCGGCGGACCTCCTCGTCGATCGTGGAGGCGATCTTCTCGGAGTAGTCGCGCTCGTGGCCCATCTCGCGGCCCAGGAAGACCTCCGCCTGGCCGCTGCCGAACTTACGGGCACCGAGCTGCTCGCTCATGCCGTATTCGGTCACCATGCGCCGGGCGACGGCCGTGGCCTTCTCGATGTCGTTGGAGGCGCCGGTGGTGGGCTCGTGGAAGACGAGCTCCTCCGCCGCGCGGCCGCCCAGCAGCATCGCGAGCTGGTCCATCATCTCGGACCTGGTGGCCAGGAACTTGTCCTCCATCGGCAGCGTCATCGTGTAACCGAGGGCGCGGCCGCGGGACAGGATCGTGATCTTGTGGACCGGGTCGGAGTTGGGCAGCGCGTGCGCCACCAGTGCGTGACCGCCCTCGTGATAGGCGATCATCTTCTTCTCCTTGTCGGACATGACCCGCGTCTTGCGCTCGGGCCCTGCCATGACACGGTCGATCGACTCCTCGAGGGTGTCCATCGTGATCAGCTTCTGGTCGGCCCGCGCGGTCAGCAGGGCGGCCTCGTTGATCACATTGGCCAGGTCGGCGCCGGTGAACCCGGGGGTGCGGCGCGCGATGACGTCGAGGTCGACGTCGGGGGCGAACGGCTTGCCGCGGCCGTGCACCCGCAGGACGCCCTTGCGGCCCTCCAGGTCGGGCCGGTCGACGGTGACCTGCCGGTCGAAGCGGCCGGGACGCAGCAGCGCCGGGTCGAGGATGTCGGGCCGGTTGGTCGCGGCGATGAGGATCACGCCGCCCTTGACGTCGAAGCCGTCCATCTCGACGAGGAGCTGGTTGAGCGTCTGCTCGCGCTCGTCGTGACCGCCGCCCAGGCCGGCGCCGCGGTGGCGGCCGACGGCGTCGATCTCGTCGATGAAGATGATCGCCGGGGCGTTGGCCTTGGCCTGCTCGAACAGGTCGCGCACACGCGAGGCGCCGACGCCGACGAACATCTCGACGAAGTCGGAACCGGAGATCGAGTAGAACGGCACCCCGGCCTCGCCGGCGACGGCGCGCGCCAGCAGCGTCTTGCCGGTGCCGGGCGGGCCGTACAGCAGCACGCCCTTGGGGATCTTGGCGCCGATCGCCTGGAACTTGGCCGGGGCCTGCAGGAACTCCTTGATCTCCTGGAGCTCCTCGATGGCCTCGTCCGCGCCGGCGACGTCGGCGAAGGTGGTCTTGGGGGTGTCCTTCGTGATGAGCTTGGCCTTCGACTTGCCGAAGTTCATCACCCGCGAGCCGCCGCCCTGCATCTGGTTCATGATGAACAGGAAGATCAGCACGATGATGACGATCGGCAGGAAGCTCACCAGCAGGCTGAGCAGGATGTTCTCCTGCGGCACCTCGGTCGTGAAGCTCTTCGTCTTGCCCGCGACGACCTGAGCCTGCAGCTCGTCGGTCAGCTTGGCGCCGTAACCGGTGACCCAGTCGGACTGGATCAGCTTCGTCGGGGCGTCACCCTGTTTGACCGCGACAGGGTTGGTCAGCGTCACCTCGATCCGGTTGTCCTTGTCAACGATCTTGGCGTTGCTGACGTTTCCGGCGCGAATCTGCTGAAGGACCAAGGACGTGTCGGCCGTCTTGTAATTTCCGCCGCCACTCCAGAGCTGGGTGACGAGCAGGAGCAGCACGACGATGCCCAGGATCCACAGCAGTGGCCCACGTGTAAATCGCTTGAGATCCATCCGATGCGGAACCCCTTGCGGGCCCGTCCCTTCCTGACCATGGCCTGGAACCCCGGGCTGGCCCGGGGCCGCGGCATCCGACACCGCGACTTCTGACTACCCGAAGGGGACGCGAGGTCACCCTCCCGGAGTCTGAAGGTACACCGGCACAGCGCACGGAGGGACCCGCCCGCTACACCGGTCTTGCCCTATCAACGTACGTCACGTTCCGCGATGTTCCCGGCCATCGCGGAGAGTCCTACTTATATACGTGGGGCGCCAGAGTGCCGATGAACGGCAGATTCCGGTATCGCTCCGCGTAGTCGAGCCCATAACCGATCACGAACTCGTTGGGAATGTCGAAGCCGACGTATTTCACCTCGATGGGCACCTTCACCGCGTCGGGTTTCCGCAGCGCGGTGCAGATCTCCAGCGAGGCCGGATTACGCGACTTGAGGTTTTCCAGCAGCCAGTGCAAGGTCAGGCCGGAGTCGATGATGTCCTCGACGATCAGCACATGGCGGTTCAGGATGTCGGTGTCGAGGTCCTTCAGCACGCGGACGACGCCGGACGACCTGGTGCCCGCGCCGTACGAGGACACCGCCATCCAGTCCATCTGCACCGGCACGTGCAACGCTCTGGCCAGGTCGGCCATCACCATGACCGCGCCCTTCAACACGCCCACGAGCAGGACGTCCTGGCCCGCGTAGTCCTCGTCGATCCGGCCGGCGAGCTCTTTGATCTTGGCCTGGAGCTCGTCCTCGGGAATGAGGACCTTTTCCAGGTCATTGCCCATGTCGGCTGCGTCCACGTGTGGTTCCTTACGCGATGGGACTGATGGCGAATATCAGGGTGCCATATCGCCGGACGGCGGACAGACCCCCGGGCAGGTCCACGGCTTTCTGCCCGCGCCAGTTCGTGACCAGCCGGTCCACGGCCAGGACGTGGGTGGCCGACAGGGCTCCGGACGGGGCTCCGGCGGCGAGCGCGGCCCGCCTCAGCACCCTCCGCCTGACGGCGTCGGGCAGCTTTTCCAGCTCGGCCACGGTCACCTTTATCGACCCGCCGATATCGCTTAGAGCGCAATTCTGGTACGCCGTATCGGCCCATTCATCGAGCGCGTCCGCGTCCTGCCGCGCCAGCCCCGCCGTCCTCGCGAGCGCCTCGGCCACCCCCGGCCCCAGCTCCGCCTCCAGCACCGGCAGCACCGTACGGCGGACGCGGACGCGGGTGTAGCGGGGGTCCTCGTTGTGCGGATCGTCCCAGGGGGTGAGGCCCATCGCCCGGCAGGCCGCCACGGTGGTGGCTCTGGGCAGGTCGAGCAAGGGCCGCCGATAGCGCCTCGACCTGGCGGCCATGCCCGACAACGAACGGAGCCCGCTCCCCCTGGCCAGCCCCAGCAGCACGGTCTCGGCCTGATCGTCCCTGGTGTGCCCCAGCAGCACCGTCTCCGCCTTCAGCCGTTCGGCCGCTTCGGCCAGCGCCGCATACCTGGCCTCCCGCGCCGCCGCCTCGGGCCCTCCTTGGGCGCCCACGGTGACGGTGAGCACTTCGGCCGGCTCCAGCCCCATGTCCCGAGCCACTTTCACCACCGCTTCCGCCCGCTGCGCCGACCCCTCCTGCAGTTGATGATCCACAGTGACGAGCCCCGCCCGCAGCCGCGCACGGGAAGCGACAAAGGCCAATGCCGCCGCCAACGCCAACGAATCGGCCCCACCACTACACGCCACCAGCACCAGCGCACCTTCCGGCACGTCAACCAGAGCCTCACGCACTGCTCTACGAACGTCGGCTACAGCCGGTTGCGGACCCACGCCCCCATTCTCCCGCCCCTCACCCAACGAGGCACGCACGCCCAGCCGAGCACCGCCCACAAGCGCCGGACACCACCGCACCACCGCCCGCCGACGCGGCGCAGGGAGAAGGCGCAGGGAGAGACGGTGGGCGGTGTCGCAGGCGTGTGGGTGATCGGGCGAGACGAGAGCCAGGAAAGCGAGGCGCCCGCGCTAACCCGCCGATCCTGCTGGGGGACGCCGGAACCACCACGCCACCCCCGGGCCGAGCACCGCGCACGAGCGCCAGGCACCATCGCACCGCCTCCCGTTGACGTGGCGCGGGAAGAGGCGGTGAGAGGTGTAAGAGCTCGGGTGGTCGGGTGGGGTGGGAGTTGGGGTGTCGGTCTCCGGTGGCGCCGGGGGACCTCGATGTCGCCGTGCCGGTTCTTGGCGGGGCGTCAGGCGGGGAGGGCCGGGGTGCCGATTACTCGGGTGATCCAGAGGGTGGGATCGGCGATTTCCGGGGTGGTCGGCAGGGTCTCCGGGGAGGTCCAGATCTTGTTGAAGCCGTCCATGCCCACCCGGTCCACCACCGTGCGGACGAAGGCGGAGCCCTCCGCGTACTGCTTCATCTTGACCTCGATCCCCAGCAACCGCCGTACCGTGCGGTCCAGGCGGGAGCCGCCCTCGCGGCGCTGGGCGAACTTGGCGCGGATGTCGGCCACCGAGGGGACCACCGACGGGCCGACCGCGTCCATGACGTAGTCTCCGTGGCCTTCGACGAGGGTCATCACGGCGGTCAGGCGGTCGAGGATCTCCTTCTGGCCGGGCGACTGGATGGCGTCGATGAGGTTGCCCTCGCCGCCGCGCACCACGTCGGCCACCGTGTCGGCGGCGTTGCGGAGCCGTTCGAGCAGGGTGGGCAGGTCGAGGTCGGAGGCGAGCAGGAACTCGGTCATCTGCCCGCGCACGTATTCGCGCAGCCACTTGACCCCGGTGAACTGCACCCGGTGGGTCTCCTCGTGCAGGCAGACCCAGAGGCGGAAGTCGTGCGGGTTGACGCCCATCTCGCGTTCGGCGTGGACGATGTTGGGGGCCACGAGCGTCAGGCGGCCGGCGGCCTCCTTGCCCGTGGGGTCGGGTGGGAGGAACAGCTCGTACTGGCCGAGTACGCGCGAGGCGAGGAAGGCCAGGACGGCGCCCACCTCGACGCCCGTGATGCGGGACCCCACGGCCGTGACGATGGCGGGCGGCTGGTTGTCGCCGCCGGCCATGCGCTGGGTCAGCGGCTCCAGCACCACGCGGAAGCCCTCGACGTTGGCCTTGATCCAGCCGGGCCGGTCCACGATGGTGGCCGGCTGCGGCGCGGTCTCGGTGTGAATCTTCGTGAACTCGCGCACGTGGCCCTCGGCCTCGCGCGACAGGGTGCGGAGCTCGGTGACGGCCTGCCTGGCCTCCTCCCGGCTCACCTGAGGACCGGGGCGCACCAGGCGCGTACCGGTCGTGACGGCCAGATCCCAGTCGATCACCTGCATACCGTCCACCGTACGTGGTTCTCCCCACGGCTGCGAAGGAGCGCGTCAGGAACGTGCCACGGTGGCGGCGAGCCGGTCGAGGACGGGCTCGGCGTTGAGGGGTACGCGGTCGGCCATGAAGGCGAACGTGACCAGCCGCCCGTCCTTAGTCGTGGCCATCCCGGCCAGCGTGTTGATGTTGTTGAGGGTGCCGGTCTTGGCGCGGACGAGACCGACCTGGCCCTTGCTGTCGCTCCTGGTGAAGCGGCGGCCGTTGCCGAGGGTGCCGGAGAAGCCGGCGATCGGCATGCCGGAGGCGACGGCGCGCAGTTCGGGGTGGGCGGCCGAACCGGACAGGGCGAGGACCTTGGCCAGGGCGTTGGGGCTGATGCGGTTGCGGATGGACAGGCCGCTGCCGTCGGACAGCGCCACGTTCTGGCCGGCTCCGAGTCGCTGCAGGACGGCGATCACGGCGGCGGCGCCACCGTCGAAGGTCGCGGGCCGGCCCTGCTTGACGGCGACGTGGCGCAGCAGGGCCTCGGCGAGGTCGTTGTCGCTGCGGGTGAGCGTGTGCTCGACGAGGGCGTACAGGGGGGCGGAGTCGACCTTGCCGAGCTCGGCCGCGCCGGGCTGGGCCTTGGCCTGGCGTACGGACTTGGCGACGGTGATGCCCTGCTTGGCGAGCAGCCGGGCGAAGGCGGCGGCGGCGTAGCGGGGCGGGTCGGCGACGCGGGGGCTGCGGAAGCGGGGGTCCTGCCTCCCCTCGTCCATGGTGAGGGCGTGGACCGGGGCCACCTCGCCGTCGGGGATGTAGTTGGTCTTCCAGCCGGGCGCCTTGGGGGTGCCGGTGAAGAGAGAGGCGTCGTAATAAAGGGTGATCTTGCGTACGTTCTGCGCCTTGAGCGTGGCGGCCGTGCGGGCGGCGAGAGTGCTCAGCCGGGCCTGCTTCGGATAGCCGTCGTCCTTGGCGGAGGGGCCGGCGAGGAGAGGGTCGCCGCCGCCGACGAGGATCGCGGTGCCGGGCTTGAGGCCCTGGACGACGCGGGTGGACAGGCGGGTGTCGGGGCCGAGCGCGGCCAGCGCCGCGGCGCAGGTGACGATCTTCGTGGTCGAGGCGGGGGTGATGGCCAGGTCGGCGTTGGAGGCGAAGATCTGCTCTCCGGTGACCGTGTCGATCACGACCGCGCCCACCCGGCCGCCGAGTGCTTTGTCACCCAGGGCGCCGGTGAGCTGGCGCGTCAAAGTACCCTTAGTCGGGAGAGGTCCGTCTCCGGGCTTCACCGGCAGCCGGGCCAGCACCGGCCCGGAGGTGACCACGGGGACGGGGGAAGAGCCTTCCGCCGGTGACGACGCCGTCGGCCCGGTGGGTGTCGATCCGTTCGTCAGCGCGCTCAGGCTGAAGTCGGTGGTCATCGCGTAGACGCCGGTGACGATCGTCAGGGTTTGGAGCACGGCGAGGGTGGTCAGCATCACCCACTGGTCGCGCCGCGCCACGTCGCCTGCCCTCTCTCCTGTGTTCGCCTACGAGACATTAACGCCCATCCGGGGGTTCCCGGGGGCCTGAGCGGAGGAACCGCGGTGGAGTTCGACGTTGTCGTTGAGATTCCCAAGGGGCAACGGAACAAGTACGAAGTGGACCACGAGACCGGGAAGATCAGGCTTGACCGGCTCCTGTTCACCTCCACGCAGTACCCCGCCGACTACGGCTTCATCGAGCACACCCTCGGTGAGGACGGCGACCCGCTGGACGCGCTGGTGCTGCTGCAGGAGCCGACGTTCCCCGGGTGCTACATCACGTGCCGCGCGGTGGGGATGTTCCGGATGACCGACGAGAAGGGCGGTGACGACAAGGTGCTCTGCGTGCCGTCCACCGACCCCCGCATGCATCACATCCAGGACATCCATCACGTGTCGGAGTTCGACCGGCTGGAGATCCAGCACTTCTTCGAGGTCTACAAGGACCTGGAGCCCGGCAAGTCGGTCGAGGGCGCCAACTGGGTCGGCCGCATCGAGGCCGAGGCCGAGATCGAGCGCTCGTTCCGGCGAGCGAAGGAAGAAGGCCACCACTAGGTCCCCTGCTGAGGCCACTGCTGAGGCTGCCACTGGGGCCACCGCCGGCGGCTCATGGGGCGGGCCTGGTGGCGCCCACCAGGTCTCCGCGCCAGATCGAGGCGACCCGCACCACGTCGCCCGTCTGCGGCGCGTGCACCATCTGGCCACGTCCGACGTAGATGCCGACGTGGTGGATGGTCGCGGGGTCGCCGGTGACGTGGGCGAAGAAGAGCAGGTCGCCGCGGCGCAACTGGTCGAGCGGCACGTGGGGGCCCGAGGTCCACTGCGTGCCGGTCCAGTGGTCGAGCCGTACGCCGACCTTCTCCCACGCCCGCATCGTCAGCCCTGAGCAGTCGTAGGTCTCCGGGCCGGCGGCCGCCCACACGTAGGACTTGCCGAGCTGGGTGAGCGCCCAGTTCGCGGCCACGTCGCCCATGGCCGAGCCGCCGGTGACGAGCCCGGCCAGCGCCGCCTCCCGCCGCCTGGCCAGCAGGTCGGCGCGGGTGCGGGCGGCGTCGACCCTGCGTTGCAGGGTCCTCTTGCGCGCCGTGAGTTCCCTGGTCGCGCGCCGCTGCCCGGCCACCGCCCGCTCGGCGGCGATCCTGGCCAGCCGGGCGCGTTCCGAGGCGGCCTGCTGGGCCGCGTACGCGCTGTCGGCGTGGATGCGCAGGATCGCGGCCACCTCCTGGGCGTCGCGCATCCGGCCGAGGACCGCGGCCCGCTCGCCGCTCAGGTGCCCGAGCACGCTGGCGCGGTGCAGGAACCCGTCTGTGCCGCCCTGGTCGAGCAGCATGCCGACGACCGGCCCGAGCGAACCCAGCCCGCCGTTGCTCTCGGTGGCCAGCAGCGTCACGGCCTGCCTGGCCCGCTCGACCTCGGCGGCGGCCGCGGCCAGCCTGGCTCTGGCCTGCTGGTGGTTCTGCTCGGCCTGCCGCAGCCGGACCATCTCCCCGTTGTACGCCTCCACCAGCCGCTCGACCTCGGCCGCCAGCCGTTCCAGCCGCGAGTGCGCGGTGGCCAGCTTGGCGGTCGTCCTGCTGAGCCGCTTCGACCTGTCGCGCGCAGTCTGGCGGGCCTGCTTGACGTCGTGCGACGAGGGCCCCGGCTCGGCCTCGACCGGCGGGCAGGCGGCCACGAGCAGGCAGCCCGCTAGGAGCCCGGCCCGGAATGCGCGCATAGGTCCCCCTGGACACAGATGGTTACTCTGTGCACACAGTTCCCGGGACTTCACTCACATAACGTCACGTGAAAGTGAACAGGCTCCCTATTCACGGGCGCGCGTCAGAGACAGGGCCGGACGCGCGCGGGCCGCGGTCGTGGCGCCGGGCGCGGGAGGTCAGGTTCCCGTTTCCGACGGGGTCGCCGAGGGCTCCTCCGTAGGGGTAGGGGTGGCCGTCTCCGTCGGTGTGGCGGTCGGGGTGGGGGTCTGGGTCGGTGTCGGCGTGGGGGTGGGTGTCGGGGTCGGGGTACGGGTGCCGGGTCTGGTCGGGCGTGGCCCGCCGGGCGCGTCGTCGGGCGGCCCGCCGGGCGGGGTGCCGGTCGTCGGCCGGCCGGTCTGCTGATCGTGCCCGGGCGGCTCGGCCGGCAGCCCGTCCGGCACGGGATCCGGGTCCGGCGCGGCGTCGTCGCCGCTGGGGGACCTGCCGGGCGGGGACGACGACGTGGCCGGTGCGCCGGTGGGCGAGGAGCGGCCCTGGGACGGCACGGCCGGAGCCGGCGCCCCGGTCGGCGTGCCGGTCACGCCCAGGGGCTGCGTGGTGGTGTTGTCGAGGATCGGCTCCACGGTCAGCGGCACATCGTGGGGATCGCCCTGCCAGGGCAGCCGGATGCCCGGAGGCTCACCCGTCGCCGGGAACGCGGCCGTCGCGACGCCTGTCACCCCGCCGTTCTCCCTTCCGATCCGATCGAAGATCACCGCTATCGCCACCACGGTCGCGATCGCCGCCAGCGCGCCCGCCACCGCCTGAGGCCAGCGCCGGCCCTGCCGCCGCGGGGGAACGGGAAACCCGGCGGCGCCAAGCGCGGCGGTCCGCCGGGCGACGTAGCGGCGGTAGGGCAGGAGCTCGGGGTCGGCGAAGCAGCTCATCACCCTGACCCGCAGGGTGTCGGGCAGCGCGGGCGCGGGCAGCAGCGCGTACACCTTGGCCGGGGACACCTCGCGCGCGCGATGCGGCGCGCAGGTCTCGCACCGCGCCAGGTGCCTGACCAGGTGCTCGCGCATCTCCCTGGTCAGCTCGCCGCCGAACCCGGCCAGGATGCGGGCGCGCCGCGGGCAGTCGTACGGGCCCTTCCTGGCCAGGACCTCGGCCGTGATCGCGTCGCCCAGGCGTTCGCGGGCCGCTTCGAGGAGCAGCTCCACCTGGCGCGGCGGTGTGGCGAGCACCTGCGCCAGCTCGTCCGCGGGCAGCTCGTGCCCGTGGACGAGCTCCAGGAGCTCCCGGTCGGCCACGGGCAGGCCGTGCACCGCGTTCCAGGCCATGACGCGCAGGTCGGCGTCGGCGGGGTCGTCGGGGGCGGGCGCCTCGGCCAGCGCCTCGGCGGCGCCCGGTGGCGCGGCGGCTCTGCGCCGCAGGCATTCGGCGCGCGCCAGCGCGAACAGCCAGGCGCGCAGCCGGTCGGGCGCGGCCAGCGCGCCGGCGTGCGCCTCGGCGGCGATCAGCGTGTCGCGGAGCGCCACCTGCGCGCTGTCGGCGCGGAGGAGGAGGGACCAGCAATAGCGGTAGACGCTCTCCGCGTACGCGTCGTAGAGCGCGCTGAGCGCTCCGGGATCACGGG
This sequence comes from Nonomuraea fuscirosea, assembly GCF_035917475.1. Taxonomy (NCBI): domain Bacteria; kingdom Bacillati; phylum Actinomycetota; class Actinomycetes; order Streptosporangiales; family Streptosporangiaceae; genus Nonomuraea; species Nonomuraea fuscirosea. The sequence goes on from NZ_CP109074.1 coordinate 10,051,598, forward strand.
CGCGGAGTGCTTCGACCAGAACGCGGTCAGTCATGTGACCGAAGGTAATGGATCGGTAACTAGCAGTTCTACCGATTCCACGCCGAAGGCATCACTTGTCAGCCGAAGAACCGGAAAATTGTCCCGACATTCCGGATAGGCGCGGCTTATTTATTGCTTGTGCTCGGACGCCACCTGCGTGTTCCGGTCCACCGCGAACGGCTCACTCGTGGGCTTGACCGTGTGCACGGGAACGGCTCCCGACAGGGCCAGGTCCTCGTAGGGGCGGCCGGTGGAGCCCCAGGTCCTGGCCGCGATCTCGGTCCTGGCCACTTGCGAGCCCCTGGGCAGGCCGCCCACCGTGAGGATGAACCGCGGCGGGCTGCCGGCCTTCACGTCGTCCACATAGGTGCTGCCGCCGCCGACGAGCTTTCCCGCCTTGTCGCGCAGCATCGCGTTCACGACCAGACTGCTCGCCGATATTTGATAAGGGTTGCCGACATATCCAGTAATAAGGTACGTGCCATCTTTCTGGCGCATGGTCTGGACCCGCGAAATCGGGAACCGCTGGAACGCCGAAGGAATGCGCGCCGCCGGCCGCCACCGCGCGGGACGGTACTGGATCGTCACCTTGGCCGGCTTCTGGGTGGCCACGGCCTGGCCGGTGAAGGGCAGCGTGCCGCCCGGCGGCACCGCGTCGAGCGGCTGGTCCAGTTTGAGCACCTCGCTCCCCTTGGCGTCGTGCCCGACGATCGTGGCCACCACGTGCTCGCCGAAGTGCCACGGGTTGGCGTTGCTGAGCACGCCCGCCCAGGTGACGGCATATCCGTCGGCGGATTTGACGATGTGGGAGACCTGCTCCTTGAGAGCGAGCGGCTTGAGCTTCTGGACCGGCTGTTCCTCGCTCGCGCACCCGGTGAGGCAGATCGCCCCGAGTGCGAGGAGGCTGGCGGTTCGGCTACGCGGGATCACTTTGCCGTGATAACCCGAGCATGGGCACGGCTGGCGGGGGACACGCGCCAGCCCTACCAATTCTTTGTCAACGCGGACGGACCACCCTGGTCTCGTCCCATACCGGCTCGGCCGACTCGTAGACCGTGCCGTCGGAGCCGAAGACCAGATAACGGTCGAAATCGGCGGCGAACCAGCGGTCATGGGTGACCGCCAGCACCGTTCCCTCGAACGCCTCCAGGCCGGCCTGCAGCGCCTCGGCGCTGGCCAGGTCGAGGTTGTCGGTCGGCTCGTCGAGCAGCAGCAGCGTGGCCCCCGACAGCTCCAGCAGCAGGATCTGCAGCCGCGCCTGCTGGCCGCCCGACAGGGTGTCGAAGCGCTGTTCGGCGATCAGCCCCGCCAGCTCGTAGCGGGCCAGGATCTTCATCGCCTCGTTCTTGAGCCTGGCGTGCTCGGTCATGACGATCTCGACCGGGGTGCGGCCGAGCAGGTCGGGCCGGGCGTGGGTCTGGGCGAAGTGGCCGGGCACCACGCGGGCGCCCAGCCTGGCCACGCCCTCGCAGGCGACCTGCTCGCCCGCCAGCAGGCGCAGGAAGTGGGACTTGCCGGAGCCGTTGGAGCCGAGCACGGCGACCCGCTCGCCGTACCAGACCTCCAGGTCGAACGGGCGCATCAGGCCCTTGAGCTCCAGCTCCTCGCAGATGACCGCGCGCTTGCCGGTGCGCCCGCCGCGCAGGCGCATCTTGATGTTCTGCTCGGCCGGCGCCACCTCGGGCGGCCCGGCCTCCTCGAACTTGCGCAGCCGCGTCTGGGCGGCGTGGTAGGCGGCGGCCATGCCGTCGTTGTACCTGGCCTTGTTCTTCAGCATGTTGACCAGGGTCTTGAGCTTGGCGTGCTCTTCGTCCCAGCGCCGGCGCAGCTCGTCGAGGCGCTCGTTGCGGGCTCTGCGGGCTTCGGCGTACGTACGGAAGCCGCCCCCATGAATCCAGACATTTCCGGACTCGACGGTGATGATGCGGTCGGCCGCGTTCGCCAGTAGCTGGCGGTCGTGGCTGACCAGCAGCACGGTCTTGGGCGTCTCCCTGAGCTGCTGCTCCAGCCATTCCTTGCCGGGGACGTCGAGGTAGTTGTCGGGCTCGTCCAGCAGCAGGGTCTGGTCGGGGCCGCGCAGCAGCGCCTCCAGGACCAGGCGCTTCTGCTCGCCACCCGACAGCGTCGCCACGTCCCGATATTTCAGTCTTTCGAACGGGGCACCGAGCGCGGCCACCGTACAGGTGTCCCAGAGCACCTCGATCTCGTAGCCGCCCGCGTCGGTGTAGTCGCTGATGGCCTGCGCGTAACGCATCTGCGTCTTCTCGTCGTCGCGCTCCATCATGGCCAGCTCGGCCCGGTCGAGCCGCTCGGCGGCCTGCCGCACCGCGGGCGGCGCGACGCCCAGGAGCAGGTCACGCACGTTGCTGCCGTCGCGCACGCTGCCGATGAACTGCCGCATCACGCCCAGGCCGCCGGAGCCGGCCACGCTGCCCTCGACCGGCTGGAGGTCGCCCGCGATCAGGCGCATGAGCGTGGTCTTGCCCGCGCCGTTGGGCCCGACGAGCGCGGCCTTGACGCCTTCGCCGATCCGGAAGGACACGTCGTCGAGCAGCGGCCGCCCATCGGGCAGCACGTACGTCAAATGTCCGACTTCCACGTGTCCCATCCCGGCAGGGTAGCCGCCCGCCCGCGCCCTGGTCACATGGATTTCGGCACGCCACCCTGGACACCGGCGCGCTCACTCGACCCCTAGACAGTAAGTGATCTAATGACTAGAACTGTAGGGAACCCCTCCCCCTAGGACACGTGATGACGCGATTCCGCTCCGCCCTCGCACCCCTGGCCATCGCGTTGCTGGGGCTCACGGCAGCCCCGCACCAGGCCCTCGCCGCGCCGCCCAGACCCGTGCCCGTCGTCCAGGAGCAGCGAGCCGCGCCGGCGGCGGCCTCCGACTGCGCCCCCACGGTCACGGGCGCCAGCACCGACGCCCGGCTGACCGCCCTGTTCACCAACTACGGCAACGACAACAGTCGCCTGGACGACTGGACGGGCGCCGACGGCACCTACTCGCTCAAGCTGCCCAGCGGGCAGGAGCTCTGGGTGTTCTCCGACACCTTCCTCGGCCGGGTCAACCCCGACGGGACCCGCCCGCCCGTGGTCGAGGAGGGCGGGAGCACGGTCTTCCTGAACAACTCCTTCGCCGTCGAACGCGACGGGAGGCTGTCCACCATCCACGCCGGCACCGCCGCGAAGCCGACGGCCGTGATGCCGCCGCGCGACGAGGACCACTGGTACTGGGCCGGTGACGCGACGCTGGCGGGCGGCATCGTGGAGGTGACCTACCAGGAGTACGAGCGCTTCGGCCCCGGAGCATGGGACTGGCGCTGGCACCGGAACGTGGTGGCCAGGTTCGCGCCCGGGCGGCTCGACCGGCCGATCAGCGTGCACGACCTGCCCTCGGGCCAGGGCGTCGCCTGGGCCTCCGGCGTGCTCAGGGACGGCGGCCACACCTACGTGTACGGGGTCGAGGACCTCGGCTCGCCCAAGTACATGCACGTCGCCCGGGTCAAGGGGCAGAGCCTGCTCGGCCGCTGGGAGTACCTCAGGGCCGACGGCACCTGGTCGGCGAACGAGGCCGACTCGGCGCGGGTGATGGACGGCGTGGCGAACGAGTACAGCGTGAGCCGGGTTGGATCCGGATATGTCCTGATCACGCATGACACGACCGAGGCGCTGAGCGCGAACATCGTGGCCTACTCCTCGTGCTCGCCCTCCGGCCCCTTCACCGGCAAGCAGCACGTCTACACGACCCCCGAGACCAGCGGGAACATCTTCACCTACAACGCCCACGCCCATCCCGACGTGGCCGGCGACGGGCTCGTGGTGTCGTACAACGTGAACAGCTTCGTCAACACCGACCACTACCGCGACGTCTCCATCTACCGCCCCCGATTTCTGGACGTGACGTTCGGATGAGGCGTAACTGGGCGGCCCGGCTGCGGCACGGCACGATCGACGGGCTGCGGGCGGTCACGCTGGAGAACGAACGGCTGCGCGTGAGCGTCCTGCCCGGCAAGGGCGGCGACGTGGTCGAGTTCCTGCACAAGCCGACGGACACGGACTTCGTCTGGCTCTCGCCGCAGGGGCTGCGCGACCCGCGCGAGCATCTCCAGGGCGCGGCCGACGGGGTCGCCCAGTTCGTCGACCACTACGAGGGCGGCTGGCAGGAGGTCTTCCCCAACGGGGGCGCGCCCAGCGAGTACCGGGGGGCGCGGCTGGCGCAGCACGGCGAGGTGTCCGGGCTGCCGTGGGAGTGCGAGGTCGTGGCCGACTCCCCCGAGGAGGTCGCGGTGCGGCTGAGCGTGCGCACGCGGCGGCTGCCGTACCGGATGGAGAAGGTCCTGCGGCTGCGCTCCGGCACGACCGCGCTGGAGATCGAGGGGCGGGCCACGAACGAGTCGGGCCTGCCGCTGCACGCCATGTGGGGCCAGCACATCGTGTTCGGCCGGCCGTTCCTGCGCCCGGGGGCCAGGATCCGGCTGCCCGAGGGCGTCCGGGTGATCCCGCACGAGAGCGCGATCACCCCGCCGGCCCGCCGGGTCAGGGCGGGCGGGCCGTGGGAGTGGCCGCTCGTGCCGGCCGACGGCGGCGGCACGACGGATCTGAGCGTGGTGCCGGAGCCGGGCGCGCCGAGCGACATCGTCTATCTGACCGGCTTCGACGAGGGTTGGTACGAAATATCGGGGGATATCGCTATGCGTGTTGAGTGGGACGCGTCGGTGCTGCCGTATCTGTGGATGTGGCAGGAGGTCGGCGCGTCCACCGGCTACCCGTGGTGGGGGCGGGCGTACACGGTGGGGCTGGAGCCGTTCGCCGGCATGCCGACCGACGGCCTGGCCGCGGCCGTGGCCAACGGCACGGCCCTGACGTTGGAGCCCCACGAGACGAAGGTGTTGAGTTTGCGCGCGGAGGTAAGGGTATGAGCGAGTTCGCCGGCAAGGTCGCGCTGGTCACGGGCGGTTCGACGGGGATCGGACGGGCCGTGGTCGACCGGCTGGCCGACGGCGGGGCGTCCGTGGTGTTCTGCGGCGTCGACAAGGGCGCCGAGCAAGACACCGGGCAGGACAGGCGGATCGTCGGCCGGATCGCCGACGTGCGCAGAGCCGGTGACATGCGCGATCTGGTGAACCTGGCGGTGAGCAGGTTCGGCGGGCTGGACATCGTGGCGACCTGCGCCGGGGTGCAACGTTACGGCACCGTCGAGGACACCCCGGAAGAGGTCTGGGACGAGGTGTTCGACATCAACCTCAAGGGCGTCTACCTCACCTGCAAGGCCGCCGTGCCCGAGCTGCGCGCCCGCGGCGGCGGCTCGATCGTGGTCATGTCGTCGGTGCAGGCGTTCTCCTCGCAGGCGCAGGTGGCGGCGTACTCGTCGAGCAAGGCCGCGCTCAACGGCCTGACCAGGTCGATGGCGCTCGACCACGCGGCCGACGGCATCCGGGTGAACGTGGTCTGCCCGGGCTCGGTCGACACCCCCATGCTGCGCTGGGCGGCGGACCTGTGGCGCGGCGAGCTGTCGCAGGAGGAGCAGATCGCGCAGTGGGGCCGCTCCCATCCGCTGGGCCGCGTGGGCCGGCCCGAGGAGGTGGCGGAATTGGTGGCATTTCTGGCCGGACCGCGGTCGTCTTTCATCACGGGGGCCGAGCATCGGGTGGACGGCGGTCTGCTGGCGCAGAATCCGGCGGCGCTTCCCGAATAGGTAGTGCGCAGGCCACGGGTTTCTCCTTCACCGCCAAGGCTTCGGCCAATGCGGTGAAGGCGCAGTTCACCAGCCTGATACGAGTGAGTCGGCGGGCCGGGGCACGCGACCCTTTCCCGGGCGTGGAGCCCTTTTGGAATCGGCGAGTCAGTACAACTCGCATTCGATTCAGCACGCTAAGTTACGAGGTCGAAACGACTCACTGATCGAGGAGAGACCTGTGAGGCTATCCAAGAAGGCCGCCGGCTTCGTCGCCGCGGCCGCCCTGTTCACCGCGCTCGCCCCCACAGCCGCCGCGGTGGCCAGCCCCCGCTCGACCTGCTACGGCGGTCGTGTCTGCCTGTATGCCGGCTTCGACTACAACCGCGGCCAGGTCGACCACTGGCGGGACTTCACCCAGGACGACTCCAACTTCGCCGACAACAACTGGCTGAACTGGGACTTCAGCAATTCCTGGCACAGCATGGACAACGAGACCAGCTCGGTCAGGAACCGGGTCGGCTGCAGCGCCACCCTCTGGCAGCACCCGGGGTACACCGGCGCCCACAGCACGTTCACGCACAACTCCAACGACGGGTTCCTGGCGAACAACGCCATCGGCAACAACCGCACCAGCGCGATCGACATCTGGTGCCACTGAGTAATACAGGGAGTGCCGGTTTCCGGGCTTGGCCGCCGGAAACCGGCTGCCGCGGGCTGATCGCGAGCGCCCTGCTGCTCGTGACGGCCACCGCGGCCTGCCGCGCCGACGAGCCCGCCGCACCGGCGCCCGCGCGGGGCGTCACCTCGGTGTCGCAGCTGGTGCTGCCGTTCGACGCCTACAAGACCACTCCCGAGCAGCGGGCCGTCCTGGGCAACGCCCACAACGCACTCGTCGCGCGATGCATGCGCAAGCAGGGCGTCACCGTCGCGCCGCCCGCCGAGGACCCGGCCGCCATCGCGGCGATCGATCCCGGCAACTCACGCCGTTACGGCGTCACCGACATCGCGGCCGCCAGGAGCCACGGCTACCACCTGGCCAGGCCGCCCTCCCCCGACACCACCGCCGCCTGGGCCGGCAAGCTGCCCAAGCGGACCCGCCACCGCCTGTACGGCACCGCCGCGAACCGCGGCTGCCTGGACCGCGCCACGCTCACCCTGGACAAGGGCGCGCGCAAGGCGGACTGGCCGTGGCTGGCGCTGCAGGACTCGCTCACGCTGGAGCAGGCCGCCAAGCACCCGTCGGTGACGGCGGCGGTCCGGCGCTGGCAGTCCTGCATGAGCCAGGCCGGGCACACCTACCCGGCTCCGGAGGCGGCCATCGCCGACGGCCGCTGGGACCTCGACAAGCCGGCCGTGACCGAGGACGAGAAGCTGGTCGCGACCGCGGACACGACCTGCAAGTGGTCCGCGGGCCTGGTCGCCGCCTGGTACGCGGCCGACGCCGAGTTGCAGCGCGCCGTCATCCGTGACAACGCCGACCGCTTCGCCGCCCTGCGCGCCAACCTCAAGCAGCGGCTGGGCCGGGCCTCACGCCTGCTCGCCGAGCACGAAGGCCGCCAGGTGCGCTGACTGGGCGAGCCTGCTGGGCTCGTGGACGTACATCATGTGGCCGGCCTCGTAGTACCTGAACTCGATCCGGGCGGCCAGCTCGGCGGGCACGGGCAGGTGGGCGAAGGTGTGCTCGGCGGCGAAGTACGGCGTCGCGCCGTCGTGGTAGCCGCAGGCCACGTGCACCCGCAGGTGCGGGTTGGCCCGCATCGCGGCTCCGAGGTTGGAGGCGACCTGCACGTGCGCGTTCTCGAACTCCTTGTACGACCACGGCTGCACGCGCGAGGTGAGGATCTCGTACGGCAGGTCGTTGGCGTAGCCCAGCTCCGTGCGCAGGTAGTGGTTGAGCGCGGCGCTGTAGGGCCCCATGATGGCGTCCATGCTGGGGTCGGCGGTGAAGTGCTCGCGGCCGGAGTCGGGGTCCCACCCGGTGAAGCGGCCGTCGAGCCGGCCGACGACCTGGCGGCGCGGGCGCAGCACCTCGGTGAAATACCTGATGTGCTCGATGCGCAGGTTGACCCGGTCGACGTAGTCCTCGCTGAGCCCGGCCAGCGAGGCGACCCTGGTGACCGCCGCGGCACGTTCCTCGGCGCTGAGCCGGTTGCCCCGGGTGAGCGCCCACAGGTAGTCGCCCGAGGCGTACTCCTCGGCCTCGCGCAGCACCTCGGCCAGCGGCCGGTCGCCGTGCAGGCCGTGGTGGTGCGCGATGGCCGCGTACGTCGGCAGGTAGAGGGCGTAGGCCAGGTCGTTGCCGTCGTTGAACTCGCCCGTGATGTAGTCGAGCACGGACGAGATGAGGATGACGCCGTTGGAGTACATGCCGTAGCGCGACTGCAGGTGGTCGGCCAGGCCGGCGGCCCGCACGGTCCCGTACGACTCGCCGGCCAGGAACTTCGGCGACATCCACCGCCCGTTCCTGGTCGTCCACAGCCTGATCACCTCGCCGACGGACTCCAGGTCGCCGGCGAACCCGTGGTAGGGCTCGGTCTTCTCCCCTTCGGCCACCCGCGAGTAGCCGGTGGAGACGGGGTCGATGAAGACGAGGTCGCTCACCTGGAGCAGGCTCTCCTCGTTGTCCACCAGCCCGTACGGGGGCGGCAGGAGCGCCCCCGCGTCCCCCATGACGACCCGGCGGGGCCCGAGCACGCCCAGGTGCAGCCACACGCTGGACGAGCCGGGCCCGCCGTTGAACGCGAACGTGACCGGCCGGCTCAGCGGCTCGGCCCCGTCCAGCGTGTACGCGGTGACGAACACCTCCGCCTTGGGCCGCAGCCCCTCGAACTTGCCGTCGGCGACCACCTCTTCGCGCAGCACCATGGTCCCGGTCGTCGCGGTGTACGACTGGCCGGAGGGCAGCGTGTGGCTGGTGGTGACGAGGTTGTCGGCCAGGGCCTGCTTCGAATCTTCAGACATTCAACACATTATGGTGCGATATCGCGCGTCGGGTCCGCGAAGCGCTCGTTGGGCACCGTGGCGTACCAGCCGGGACGCCCCGGATCGCGGTCGTACGGATAACCGCCCTGCTCCCGGTAGAGCTCCGCGTACCGCGCCACCCGCTCCTTGTCCAGCCGCACGCCCAGCCCGGGACCCGAGGGGACGGAGATGGCGCCCTCCGAGTACGCCATCTTCCCTCCCTCGATCACGTCGTCCCTGAGCTGGTGGTAGTGCGCGTCGGCCGAGTAGGTGAGGTTGGGCAGCACCGCGCCCAGGTGCAGCATGGTCGCGAGCTGGATGCCCAGCTCGCCCGACGAGTGCACGGCCACCCCGAGCTGGAACGTCTCGCACACCCCGGCCGCCTTCACGCACGGCCTGATGCCGCCCCAGAACGTGGTGTCCAGCAGCACCACGTCGGCGCCCCTGCGCAGCACGTTGGAGGCCAGCTGCTCGAAGTTGACCACCACCGTGTTGGTCGCCAGCGGCACCTTGACCTGCTCGCGCACGATCCGCAGCCCTTCGAGCCCCCAGACGGGGTCCTCCAGGTAGTCGTTGTCGAGGTGCTCGATGGCCTTGCCGAAGCGCAGGCCCTCGGCCACCGACAGCACGGCGTTGGGGTCGTACCTGAGCCGGTCCCCCGGGAACGCCTCGGCCAGGGCGCGGTAGCACTCCAGCTCGTAGTCCGGCGGGAACACGCCGCCCTTCAGCTTGTGCACGGTGAACCCGTGGGCCGCCTTGAGTGCCGCCGTTTGCGCGACGAGCTGGTCGGGGGTGCGGATCTCGGGATGCCCTTCGGCGGCGTACCGGAAGAACAGGTAGGAGGCGAACGGCACCCGGTCGCGCACGCGCCCGCCGAGCAGGTCGTGCACCGGCACCCCGAGGTGCTGGCCGATCAGGTCCAGGCAGGCGAACTCGATCGCGGCCAGCAGCTGCGTGCGGTTGTTGTAGAGCGAGGCCGTCGGGTTGGCGATCTTGAAGCGCAGCGCTTCGAGCTGGAACGGGTCGTGGTCCTTCAGGTACGGCAGCAGCGCGCTGAACGCCGCCTCGGCGCTCTCGCCGCCGCCGCCCATCTCCCCCAGCCCGATCAGCCCGTTGTCGGCCTCGACCTCGACGATCGTGCGGACGAACCGGCCCCAGTGGGCGCCGTTGCTGTGCCGCAGCGGCGCCTCCAGCGGGACCGCGACCGTCGTGGCCCTGATGTCGACGATCTTCACTGACGCGTCCCCCTGACCACGGCCACCCCGTAGGCGGGCAGGCTCGCCTCGGCCTGCTCGAATCCCGGCATCGTCACCGTCGCCCGCACCGGCTCGGCGGCCAGCGACTGCAGCCGGACGACGCCGTCATGGCCGAGCGAGGTGATCAGCACGTCGGGATGGTCGACCGACGCGTACGTCTCCGAGACGTCCGGGCTGTCGGTGACCAGCACGCCGACGAACGGCTCGCACAGCCCGGCCGCGGCCGCGGCGCCGAGCCGGACGCCGGTCGCCTCGGTGCCGGAGGTCACCGCGTAGCGGAAGGTGGTCTCGCCCTGCTGCTGCGTCGGGAAGTTGGTGTCCCAGATGTTGTTCAGCGCCCACGAGTAGACCGTGCCGTCCTCCTCGTCGAGGGTCGGCGGGAACGGCGCGTACGGCATGTGGATGGTGCCGAGCTGCACCAGCGGCGCCTCCAGCGTGGCCCAGGCGATGCTCAGCCCGGGGTCCTCGAAGGCGATCCAGTGCCTGATCGGCAGCATGTACTCGGCCGAGCCGGGCACCCGGGCCACGTCGGGGCCGCCGACGCCGCCGGTCAGCTCCCAGGCGGTGGCCCTGCCCGCGGCGAACGGGAAGGCCAGGAAGACCGCCTCCTTGGCCGGGGTGCCCTGCTTGGCGAGCTGGTAGGTCAGGTCGAGCCTGGGCACGCCGTTGTGCAGCTCGATCGTGGTGCGGATCCAGTCGACGCCCTTGCCCTGCAGCTCCACGACCAGCCTCTCACCCACGGCCGTGCGCCTGACCTCCTTGACGGTGGCGTTCCTGCCGATGGCGCGGTCGCCGAGCAGGGTGCGGTCGTGCGCGCCGACGTGTCCGGACAGGTGGTTGAAGTGCGGGGCGGTGGCGTACTGGTCGTAGACGTACTGGCCGAAGCCGGCCGCGGCCTCGCCGTTGATCAGCTCCCGGCCCGCGCGCTTGTCGAAGATCGAGCTGAGGTAGCCCTCGCGCACGTCGTACGCGACGCGGTAGAACTCGTTCTCGATGACGCCGTCCAGGTCGAGCTCGACCGGCTCGGGCGCCTGCGCCCGACCGGGGACGACGTCGATGCGGGCGTAGCCGTAGCCGGGGATGTCCGGCACGACCGCGTGCACGTGCCGGCCGATCGGCCTGGTCGGCCAGTCCGCCGGGTCCACCAGCTCCTCGTGGTGCGGCAGCGTCTGACCGGTCCGCGAGTCGACCAGCGCGATCGGCACGTCCGCGCCCACCACGTCGCGCGGCAGGAACGCGCGCACGACGTCGGTGCGGGCCCAGGTGGCCGGGTTGAAGACGGCGAAGGAGGCCAGCGCGCCGCCCTCGGTGCCGCGCTCCGACAGCGCCGCGGCGAACCTGCGGGTCGCGGCGTGCAGCAGGTCGCTCGCGTCGTCCTGGGCGGAGTAGGCGCCGGAGGACTTGCGCGTCCACTGCAGGCCGCCTGAGTCGCCGCCCTCCTCGGCGTCCTCCCACGGGTTGGCCGCGCCCCAGGTGTGCTCGTTGAACAGGGCGACCTTGTCGTAGGCGGCGTCGATCTGCTCGGTCGCGTCCACGCCGGCCAGCGTGTGCAGCGTCTCGGCCACGCGCAGGGCCGACTGGGCGCGGCGGACGTACCCGAGCGGGCGCGCCCCCGAGCCGAGCCCGTCGGCCCACCAGTCGGTCCAGTCGCCCTCGTGCACGGAGAGCCGGTCGTGGTAGTGCTCCTCGACGTGCTCGAAGAAGTCGCTGTTCACCGCCGAGCGCAGGCGCGGGAAGGCCCACTGCTCGTTCCACCGGCGCGCGATCGAGGCGGGCACGATCGACGGGCCCGCGTTGTCGGCGTGCGCGCCCTGCACCCGCAGGTGCAGCACGTCCAGCTCGTACGGCTCCTTCGGCGCGTCGGGCCCCTGCCAGCCGAACGTCCCGGGCCCGTACGGGTAGCCCCGCGTGGACAGGGCGGACAGGTAACGCGGCAGCAGGTCGTCGGCCAGCTCGTAGGAGTCGGTCAGCCCGACCGTGTTGCCCTCCATGTACGCCATCCCGTGCGGCGTGTCGGTGAACCACACGATGATCTCGTTGCCGCTCGGCGCCCGCCACCGGAACGGCCGGGTGAGCTTGTCGCCGCCGTGCAGGTAGGGCACCGAGCGCCCGGCCCAGTTGTGCGCGGCGGCCAGGTAGCGCACACCCGCCTGGCTGAGCGCGTCCACCAGGCCGACGACCGCCCCCGGCACGTCGGTGTGCATGGCCGACTTGGTGGTGAAGCCGTGCCGCTGCTCCAGCTGGGCGATGAAGCGCAGCTGGCGGTGCAGCTCCTCGGTCGAGCAGGCCTCGGTGTGCAGCTGGAACGGCAGCGCGGTCACCTCGATCAGGCCCGCCCTGGCCAGCTCGGCGAAGGAGTCGACCATCTCCTTGGGCCGGGCGTCGAGCCACTTCAGCGCCGGCATCGACGACTCGACCGTCCACCGGAACTTGGCGTCGTCCGGCCAGGACGCGGTCTCCTCGGCCAGCCGCAGCGCCGAGTCGAGGTAGTCGAGGTGGTGGCGCAGCACCGTGCCCTGCGGGTCGGTGTAGCCGATGTCCAGGTGCGAGTGGTGCACCACGAACACGCTCCACTTGCGCTGCGGCGTCACCGTGATCCGCGCGGTGCCGACGACACCGGCGTCGTCGCGGCACTCCAGGGTCAGCTCGCGCGGCGCGTCGACCTCGGGCACCAGCAGCGTGACGTCCTTGCCCGAGCCGCTGTCCACGCCCACGAGCACGTGCGTCAGCGGCTCGGTGCTGGAGACGCGCACGGCCTGGCGGCCGTCGTGGGTGAACAGCGGCAGCACCGCGACCCGCACCTCCAGGCCGCGCACGCTGATGACGGGCGTGGAGGTGTCGTCGCGCAGCGCCTGCCTGATCCCGTCGTAGTCGGGGCTTCCCAGGCTGCGCTGCAGCAACCGGCTGGTCATTGAACACTCCCTAGTGACAGGCCCCTGGCGAAGAGGCGCTGGGTGGCGAGGAACAGCACGACGGTCGGCAGCGAGACCACCAGCCCGGCGGCCAGGCCGACGGGGACCGGGGTGCCCGCGTACACGTCGGTCATCAGGCCCGCGATGGCGGTCATCACCGGCCGCACCTCCTCGGTCTGGCTGAGGGTCAGGCCGAAGATGAGGTCGTTCCAGATGAAGGTGAACTCCAGGATGAACACGGCCGTCAGCGCCGTGAACGAGATCGGCAGGTAGATGCGCCAGAAGATGCGCCACGTGGAGGCGCCGTCCATCCGCGCCGCCTCGAAGATCGAGAAGGCGACGCCGGAGTAGAAGTTGCGCAGCACGAACGCGGCCAGCGGCACGTTGATCGCCGTGTAGACGAGGATCAGGCCGAGGCGGCTGTCGTACAGGCCGGCGTCGCTGTAGCCGACGAACAGCGGCACGAGCAGCATCTGCGAGGGGAACACGGTGCCGCCGAAGATCAGCAGGAACCACCAGAACCCGCCGCGCAGCCGCAGCACCACGATCACGTAACCGGCCAGCGCCCCGATGACCACGCCGAGCAGCGGCGACACGACGCTGTAGAGCGCGGTGCTGGCCAGGCTCTGCGACAGGTTGGCCCCCTCCAGCGCCTGCGCGAAGTTGTCGAACAGGGCGAAGTCGCCGGAGGGGATCCAGGCGCTGCCGGGATCGTACGAGCTCGCCGGCCGGGAGGCGTTGACGAGCAGCAGGTACGTCGGCCCGAGCCAGACCAGCCCGAGCACGACGAGCACGGCACGCCTGATCATGTGGCCGTCACCTGCCTCTTGAGGTAGAGGTAGGACGCCAGCCCGGTGACGACGGTCAGCATCACGGCCACCGCCGAGCCGTAGCCGTAGTCGCTGGCCACGAACGTCTCCTTGTACATGGTCACCGCGAGCGTCTCGGAGTTGCGTCCTGGACCGCCCTGCGTCAGCACCCACACGATGTCGAACGTCTTCAGCCCGGCCACCAGCGCGAGCCCGACCACGACCGCCGTCAGCGGCCGCATGAGCGGCCAGATCACGTGCCGGAACAGCCGCCACCCCGCGGCCCCGTCGAGGCGCGCGGCCTCGATCGGCTCCTTGGGGATGGACTGCAGCCCGACGACGAACAGCAGGGTGTTCACCCCGAGTTGCTGCCAGGTCCAGACCGCGAGCATGGCGAACGTGTTCGCGGGCGCGTCCTGGAGGAAGGCGGTGTCCACGCCGAGCAGCAGGTTGGCGATGCCGTCGTGGGACAGGATCGGGCTCCACACCATGGCGAGGCCGGCGCCGCTCAGCGCGTACGGCAGCATGAACGGCACCCGGTACCACGCGCCGCCCTTGATGTCGTACGACAGCACCGCGACCAGCAGCCCGAGCCCGACCGGCAGCACCATGGTGCCGATCACCCAGATGAGCGTGTTGCGGGTGGAGGTGAGCAGCGCCTCGTCCTGGAACAGCTTGGCGAAGTTGGCCGGCCCGACGAACGCCGGCGGTTCGAGGCCGTCGTAGCGGGTCAGGCTCAGGTAGGCCGTCCACACGAACGGCGCGTAGAGCAGCCCGGCGACCAGCAGGACCGCGGGCGCGACGTATCCGTACCTGAACCGGCCGAACATGGGAGCGGCGTTTCTCATGGCCTCATCCCGTGAGGCGTTCCCCCGCTCACTGGTGGGTGCTCCAGTACTCGTCGGCGGCCTTCTGGATCGTCTCCAGGACCTCCTTGTAGCTGTCCGGCTCGGTGACGAACTTGCTGAAACCGTCCAGCGCGGCGGTCAGCACGGGCGGCGGCGTGGCTTCGAAGTAGCGGTTGACCAGGCGGTACTTGCCGCCGCCCGCGTCCTTGGTGACCGTGCCGAGCGCCTTGTCGCCGATCGTCACCTTCGGGTTGGCGCTCACGTCGCCGCGGCTGGTCGCCCACTTCTCCTGGGCCTCCGCGCTCGTCCACCACTTCAGGTACTTCTGGCTGGCGTCGGGGTCGTCCGCCTTGGTCAGCGAGCACAGCGGGCCGCTCTCGAAGATCATCGAGGTCTTGGGCAGCGCGGGGTTCACGTTCGGGATGACGAAGAAGTCGTAGTCGGTGCCCGCCTTCATGTCCCGCGTGGTCATGCTGGTGTTGAACCAGGAGCCGAACGAGACCATCGCGGCCTTGCCGTTCTTCAGCACGTCGCCGGGGTCGGTCTTGTCGCCCGGGTTGATGAAGTAGCCGGCGTCGATGAGCTGCTTCCACCGCTCCATCACCTGGACCACACCCGGGTCGGTGTACTTGGCCTTGCCGGTGGCCAGGCGGTCGTACAGGTCGGGGTCGGTGCCCGCCATGAGCTGCTCGAACCAGACGAAGGAGAACAGCACGCTGGTGTGGTAGAAGGCCTTGACGCCGTTCTTCTTCAGCGTCTCGGCGGTGGCGACCAGGTCGTCCCAGGTCTGCGGCGGCTTGAGCCCGTACTTGTCGAAGATCTTCTTGTTGTAGAACATCCCCCAGTAGGCGACGTTCATCGGCACGCAGTACTGCTTGCCGCCGACCGTGTAGTAGGGCAGGAGGTCCTGCGACAGGTCGCCGGCCTTGATGGCCTCCTGCCAGATGGCGGTGGTGTCGGCCACCTGCTTCTGCTTGACGACCTCCGCCAGCATCCCCCCGGTCTGCCAGGTGAACAGATCAGGCTTGACCTTCGTCCGGAACGACGCCTTGATGAAGGCCTGGTACTGGGCCGAGTCGGTGTAGCCCGTGGGCTTCATGCCGAGGCCGATCCGCTGCTTGGACAGCGCGCCCATCTCGTCGAAGTACTTGGTCCACGCGCCCTTGTCGTTGTACAGCGTCAGCTCGGTCTTCTTCTGCGGCGCCTCGGCGCCGTTGCCACCGCACGCGGTCAGGACGAGCGCCGCCACGCCGAGCGTGGCCATACGTGACCGGAACATGGGCCGGCCTCCTTGGTTCTCATCGGGGGGCTTTCATCGGGGGTCGCATCCTGCGCTCTACAACCGTCTTCACGTCCGCCAGGTGGCTGCGCATGAGCTCTTCGGCCCGCGCGGCGTCGCGCGCCTCGATGGCCGCGAGGATCGCCACGTGCTCCTCGTAGTCGCGGCGCCGGTCGTCGAAGATCTGCAGGATCTCGCGCTGCTCCGGGCCGTGCACGGTGAGCAGCGAGTCGACGACCTCGTGCAGGACGCTGTTGCCCGCCAGCCGCGCCGTGGCCCGGTGGAAGGTCATGTTCGCGTCGTGCAACTCGGCGTCCTCGCCACGCAGATGCCTGCCCGCCCCGTCGAGCACCTGCTTGAGCGGCGCCAGCTCCTCCTGGCCGGCGCGCTCGGCGGCCATGGCGGCCAGCGGGGGCTCGATCACGATCCGCGCGTCGAGCAGCTCAAGGAGCTGAACCGCGTGGATCTCGCGCATGTTGGGGTTGGGCAGAACCAGCCGTTCTATGGCGGCCCCGACGTAGATGCCGGAGCCGTGCCGCATCTCGATGGCCCCGGTGGCCTCAAGACGGCGCAGCGCCTCGCGCAGGGTAGGAGTGGTGACGGCGAAGCGCTGGGAGAGTTCCCTGGTCGAAGGCAGCCTGTCGCCGGGCCGGTGCCCTCCTGTACGGATGAGCTCCAGCATGCGCTCGGTGAGAGCGTCGGAAAGCGTAGGCCGCGCTACCTCGGACATATCAAGTGATCTAATCACTTCTCGGCGCTGGCGTCTATGAAGAGCGGAGTTTTCTTGAGGTTTGTGGCTATGTGGGCGGATCAGCCCATGTGGTCACTTCTTGATCAGGTCCATCAGCAGGTCGATCTGCCCCCGGCGGGACGCCTGCACCTGGGCCGCCCACCGCTGCACCTCCGGGTTCGCCCCGTCCGCCACCTCGCCGGCGGCCATCTGCACGGCGTCGTCCTGGTGCGCGATCAGCAGGTTGCACAGGTCGTACTCGAAATTCTTCGACGCCTTCAGCGCCTGGATCTGCTTGACGTCGGTCTCCGGCTGCCCGCCGTGGTGGTCGTGCGCCTCCGTGGCCGGGGTGAGCGGCTGCTGCCAGGAGTGCAGCCAGCGCAGCATCATCTCGACCTCGTCCTGCTGGGTGCTCTCGATCGCCGCGGTCAGCGTCTTCAGCTCGGAGGTGGTCGCGCGCGACGTGCCGGCCTTGGCTATCTCGATGCCCTGCCGATGGTGCTTGACCATCATCTGCACGAACATCACGTCCTCGGCGTTCACCGGTGCCTCCGGCTCCTGCTGCCCGCACGCGGCGGCCAGCAGGAGCACCAGGACGGCTAAGAGTGCGCGCACCCGCATCAGCTCCTTTTAGGAAACGTTCCTAAATGATGTGACACGGGGGCGCAAGAGCACTACCTCCTCACCGGCCGCGGGCCTTGTAGGTCAGGACCACGCCTCCCCGGTGACGTCGTAGCGGGGGAACAAGCCGGTGATCTGACGGCCGCTGATGCCGGGGAGCAGCTCCGGCTCGATCGGCAGCGTCAGCCAATCGCCCTCGCCCTGGACGAACTCGCTCCCCCGTACCAGCTTCGTCCCGTCCTCCGACAGCGTCACCGGCGCGCCGCCGGCGTTTGGTCCTCCCGGCTCAGAGGCCGCGGCGGCCCTGTGGATACGTGCCGCCCGCCCCTGTCCACATCCGGACACGGGACCGCTCTCGACCTACTTGAGAGTGTTCAGGAAGCTCAGCGCGGCCTCGGTGTGCTGTGTCGCGATCCCCGTCATGAAGTCGCGGTCGGGAAAGTCACCGTCCAGCAGCCGCAACGGCCCCGCCACCAGCGACAGGTGGTGCGCCAGCCGGTAGAAGCGCAGCCGCCGCTCGTCCAGCCCGTCCACCCGCAGCCGCTCGTAGTGATCGTGGAAACGGATCTTCAGGAAGACGTGCTCCCACTCGACGTCGAAGTACGACGCCCCCTCGATGTCGATGAGCATCGGCTCGTCCCGATCGTCGATGAGGACGTGATCCGGGCCGAGCTCACCGTGAATAAGCCCGTGATCGGTTCGCGGGCGCACGGCGGCGTGCAGGCCACGCAGAAGGTCCTCGAACGCGCCCCGCTCAGCCGCGATCCGCCCGACCCGCCCGGCGGCCTCCCCCAGATCCTTCAACGCCCACCGCAACACGATCCCAGGACACGACCCACCGCCGGGGCCGCCGTCACGCACCTCCTCGGCGTCACCTCCGCGGCCGATGGCGGCATCGCCGTCGCCCTCTCCCGCCTGGCCGTGATCGATGTCGGCGACCCGGCCAGGGCGGGGCGCCCGGCACTCGCTCATCAGCCGCAGCGACTCCGCCAGGCGATCCATCAGGGGCGCGGCACCCTCGGGATCCGCCAGCAGCCGCGCCTCCAGGGTGCCGCCGCGCAGGTCCTCGACGACGGCGGCGTCCGCGGGCAGCCACTCGCCGGCGCGGGAGGCGAGGAGCAGGCGCGGCACCCGCACCCCGAGCCCTTCGAACCGCGCCCGGCTCGCCTCGAACAACTCCAGCCCGGACGGCTCACCCACCGTCCCGCCCTGACCGCCCTGACCGCCCTGACCGCCCTGACCGCCGACGACGCTCGGGGCGCTCGGGGCGCTCGGGGCTCGCCAGAAATCCTCGTCCTGGCTCCACACGTAGAGGATCGCGCTGCGCCCATCGTCCGCCGACAGCCGGTAGACGCCCTTGCTGGTGCCGCCCCGCACCCGTTCGACCGTCACCGGCCTCCGGCTCGGACCGAGGACCTCCCGCGCCAGCGGTGCCACGTCATCGGCCCCGACGAACCGCCGAGCCGCGAACCCGCTCACTGCCCTTGCCCCAGAACACGCCGTATCGGCGCGCGATCACGCGGATCGGAGCTGGATCGATGAGGCCGGACCGGGATCCCCGGTTCCTGCGGCACGGCGGGCCGCTCACGTGTCATGGGTTTCGGCATAGGGACGATCGTGGCTTCCGGCCGTCCCGATCGCCACCAGATTTCGCCGTTGACCTCGACCTCGCTTGAGGTTGCATCGTTGATCCCATGCAACATTTCGCGATCGGCGTCATCCTGCCCGGAGTCGGCGTGCAGCGCAGGGACGGCCTCACGCTGTGGGAGGCCGCCAGGCACCTGGAGCAGGCAGGACTCGACGGAGCCTGGCACGGCGACCACCTCGCCATCGGCGGCCCGACCCTGGACGCGCCCGTCGCCCTGGCCACCGCCGCCGCGGCCACCACCCGGATCACGATCGGCACCAGCGTGTTCGTCCCCGCCATCCGCCCGCTCGCCTGGGCCGCCAAGCAGATCGCCTCCCTCCAGTACGTCTCCGCCGGCCGCCTCGTCCTCGGTGTCGGCTCGGGAGGCGGCCCTGAGCAGTGGGCCGCGGCCGGCGTCCCGTACGGAGAACGCGGCCCCCGCACGGACGCCGCGCTGGAGCTCCTGCCCGACCTCCTGACAGGCAAGCCCACCCACCTCACGCCTGAGCACGGACCGGTGGTCGAGCTGGCCCCGGCCGTCGAGCCGCCGCCCGTGTGGGTCGGGAACGCGTCGTCGGTGGCGATCCGGCGAGCGGCCCGCCTGGGCGACGGCTGGTTCCCGTCCCTGATCTCCCCCGAAGAGGTCGCCACCGGCCGGGCCAGACTGGCCGAGCTGGCATCCGGGTACGGCCGCCGTACCCCGCTCATCGCGATCGGCGGCACGTCGGCCCTGGGCACCGGCGACGGCCTGCCCACCCGGGAGGAGATCGCCACCGGCATCAGCGGCGCCTACGGCCGCCCACTGGACGAGGTGCTCGACATCCCCCTCACCGGCTCGCCCGAGCAGGCGGCCGAGCGGCTGGCCGCGTACCGGGAGGCCGGGGCCAGTCACGCCGTCATCGGCATCGCGGCCGGCGACTGGCGCACCCAGGTCGACGCCCTCGCCCAGACCCGCGCCCTCCTGCACTGACGTCCCCACCAGGTCACCCGGCACCCACGCGGGCATCAGCGCCGGGCCGCACGACCTCCTACGCCGACCTCGACACCGGGGTCACGGCGTCTGCCGGTCGCGGCGGAGCTGCTTCTTCTCGTTGATGACCGCGACGGCGTCGCCGACCGGGCCGAGATGCCCGAGCTTGTCGGGGTTGACGATCGAGCGGATGGTCTGGACGCGTCCGTCCACGATGTCGATCGCCCAGGCGATGACGATCAGCCCGTCGCGGTCGCGGATGATCGCGCCCGGCTGGCCGTTCACCTCGTGCGCCTCCAGCACCGCGCCGATCCACGCGAACGGCGGGATGGTGACGGCCAGCACCCGGGCGACCTTGTCCGCGCCGAAGAGCGGAACCGTGCTGCCGATCTTGCCGCCGCCGTCGTTGACCAGCTGCACCTCGGCGGCCAGCAACTCCCGCAGCCCGTCCACGTCCCCTTCCTTGAGCGCGCCGAAGAACCGGGCGGCGAGCAGGTCGCGCGAGCGGCGATCGGCCTCGAAGCGGGGCAGGCCCGCGTCCATGTGGCGGCGCGCTTTCACCGCGAGCTGACGGCAGGCGGCCTCCGACCGTTCCACAGCGGCGGCGATCTCCCGGTAGCTGAACGCGAACACCTCGCGCAGCACGAAGACCGCCCGTTCGAGCGGGCTGAGCCGCTCCAGCAGGATCAGCGCCGCCATCGACACCGAGTCGGCCAGCTCCGCCGACCGCTCCGGATCCTGGTACGGGTCGGTCAGCAGCGGCTCGGGGAACCACGGCCCGACGTACGCCTCACGCCGGACGCGGGCCGAGCGCAGCACGTCGATCGAGATCCGGGTCACCGTGGCCGACAGGAACGCCTTGGGCGACTCGGCCCTGGTCGCGGAGCCGTCGTAGCGCAGCCACGCCTCCTGTACGGCGTCCTCGGCCTCGCTCACGCTGCCCAGGATCCGGTACGCGATCGCGAACAGCAGCGGCCTCAGCTCTTGGAACTCCTCCGTACGGGTCACGCCATCCACTGTTACATCATCCTCCCGGACAGGAGCGGCATGGTGTCGCAGGTCACACCGAGGCCGGCTCACATCCATGCGGGGCTGTCTCGTCCAGGGGGTTGAAGCAACCGGCAAAGAGGAGCACATCATGCAGAAGGTCTGGTTCGTCACCGGCTCGTCCCGCGGCCTGGGCCGCAACTTCGTCCAGGCGGCCCTGGCGCGCGGTGACAAGGTCGCCGCCACCGCCAGGAGCAGCGCCGCCCTCAAGGAGCTGACCGACACCTACGGCGACGCGATCCTCCCCCTGGAACTGGACGTGACCGACAGGGCCGCCGTCTTCGAGACCGTGAAGCAGGCCAAGGAGCACTTCGGCCGGCTCGACGTCATCGTGAACAACGCCGGCTACGCCCAGGTCGGCGCGGTCGAGGAGCTGACCGAGCAGGAGCTGCGCGACCAGCTCGAGACCAACCTGTTCGGCGCGGTGTGGGTGGTTCAGGCCGCGCTGCCGTACCTGCGCGAGCAGCGCTCGGGGCACATCGTCCAGTTGTCCTCGGCGGCCGGGATCATCGCGATGCCGCTCGGCGGCGCCTACCACGCCTCCAAGTGGGCCCTGGAGGGGCTGAACGAGGCGCTCGCCGGCGAGGTGGCCGAGTTCGGCGTCAAGCTGACCATCATCGAACCGGCCGGCTTCGCCACCCGCGACGGCAACAACCCCGACCCCCTCGCGAACGGTCACATGGCCACCACCGACCCGGCCTACGACGCTCTCCGTCAGCGGCTGGGCGCGATAGCGGGCAAGATGCCCGCGGGAGACCCGGCCGCCGCGGCGCAGGCGCTGCTGAAGCTGGTCGACTCCGCCAACCCGCCGGTGCGGGTGCTGTTCGGCAAGGGCTTCCAGCCGCTGATCGAGCAGGCGTACGCGGCCCGGCTCAAGACCTGGTCCGACTGGCAGGACCTGTCGATCGAGGCGCACGGCACGCTCGACGCCCGCTGACCGTCGTACGACGTCGTGCCGCTGATCGACACGGCCTTGACGAGGACCGCCATGACGTACAGCAGCAGCAGGAGCACCCCCACGCCCACGAGCGTCAGAAAGCAGCCCGTGCCGGCGGACTGCGCCGACCCGGCCGGCCACGCGGCCGGCGGCGGAGGCGCGGGCCGCGGTGGTGGCGGAGCGGGCCACGGCCCAGGCGGAGGCGCGGGCCCTCCTGCTCCCCATCCCGGCCTCAATCCAGGTCCCGGCCCCCGTGGCGGCGGGGCGAAGAAGAGGTCGGGCTGGGAAGTCACGACCGGGCCGCGGCGGGTGTCGCAGCCCTGGCAGGCGGCGTCGGCACAGGCGTTCCACACGTCGCACAGCGCACACCGCCAGTTCGGCCCGGGAACGGTCACAGGCTGTTCGCGATCGTGTCGATGATCTCGTCCAGCTCCAGCTCCTCCAGCCCCTGCCCAGCGGTGGAGGGGAAGTGCAGCGTCATGTTCCACTCCTCGGTGATGTCGCGCCACGGATAGACGTCGGGCGCGAAGATCACCAGGCGCTTGGCCGAGTTCTCCATCACGGCCGTCCTGCTCCCGGCGTAACCCCACTGCTCGAACAGGCCGTCCATGTCCTGGGGGAGATGCTGGGGATAGGTGTGCGCGGAGACGGCCTGCGGGGTGCGCAGGGGATGCGCCGACGCGTCGGTGAACATCACGATGACGTGCCGGCGCCGGTCCAGCCCCCGTTCCCAGGGCGAGTCGATGGCCAGGGCCAGCGCCTCCAGGCCCGACTCCGGCTCGTCGCCGCCGCCGGTCGCGCGCAACCGCCGGACGAACCCGTCGAACTCGTCCGCCTGCTCGGGGAAGACCAGAAAGCCGGTCTCCTCGATGGCGTCCTCGGCGAAGTCGCCGAAGTCGCGGAACGCGATGACCTTGAGCCGGAGCCGGCTGATCTCCTTGCCCTTGCCGCCCATCACCTGGCTCAACCGCTCGTGGAAAGTCAGGGCGCTCTTCTTCACCGTGTCGAGGACCGGAGCCATGCTCTCGGTCACGTCGACGCAGAGCACGATGTCCACCGCGTACCGCAGGTTCCCCTGGTACTCGCCGCCGGAGGTCATGGCTGGTTCTCCTCTGTTCGCATGCTGATTCGCACTCGTGAGCCCGGTGACGTGACGTACCGGGAGCGCAGTTCGCAGACCGCCGGGTTCCTGAGCGTCTCCAGGAACGCCGCCGTGCCCGGCCGGGCGCCGGGCGACCTGGCCGTCATCGCGCCCAGGAGGTCTCTCATGGGCGCGCACAGCCGGTCGTCGAGGCGCAGCGCCGTCCCGGCGTTCACCGCGTCGGCCGGTGACCCGAACCGGTCGCCGAACCCCGGCAGCGCGCCGGTCAGGTAGTGATGGGCGAGCAGGCCGAGGGCGAAGACGTCGGCCCCGGTCGTCAGCCACTCCGGCCGCACGTCCTCGTCCCCCCGCACGTAGCGGCGCCATTCGGGAGCCCCGTAGACCAGGTCCCCGGCGATGTCCTCGCGGTCCGGGGGACGGCCGGACACGTAGGCGTCGTCGAAGTCGATGAGCTTGGCCGTGTGGAAGGCGCCCTTCCCGCGCTTGACGATCAGCACGTTGCCGGGCTTGAGGTCGCCGTGCACCAGGCCGATGGCGTGCAGCAGCCCCAGGCTGAGCGCCAGGGTGCGCAGCAGCACCGCCTTCTCCACCGCCGTGAGCGAGCCGGGCCGCGGCGTGCCGACCGCGTCGATCCGCTCGGTCACCTTGTAGTAGGAGGCGCCGTGGTGGAAGAAGTCGCAGGCCAGGACCAGGTTGCCGGCGCCGACCGCGTCGTGCCGCAGCCGGCTCATGATCGCCCGGTGCCGCCGTTCGAACTCCTCGCACGCCCGCAGCCGCGCCCGCACACTCGCCGCGGACCCGCTCTTGGGCCGTTTCGGGTCGAGGAACCGCTTCATGAAGTACGGCCACCCGTCACGTTCGGCGAAGGCCCACACGCATCGCCCGCCGCCGCTGTTCGTCGGCTCGCTGACGATGCGGTACCCCCTGATGACGTCGCCCGCCCTCATCCCGGCTCCGCGGTCGCGGGCATGAGCCGCTCGTAGTCCGGCCGGTAGTCCTCCCAGGTCCGCGCCCGCCACTCCCGGTCCGCGCCGTCCTCGGCCGCGCGGACCAGCGGATAGCGCGCCTCCATCTCCTGCGAGCGCGCGGCGAAGCTCTCCCTGAGCTCCGCGAACCCCGCGTAACCCAGGGCCGCGAGGCTCAGCGAGGCGTCGTCGCCCGTGTACCCCGACACCTGCCGGGCCAGCCGCTCCGCCCACTCCCGCTCGTCCGCCGCCGCCCGCAACGTGCTGAGCAGGTGACACTCGAAATGGGCCGGGGTCTCGACGTAGCCGAAGAAGCCGTCGGTCGCGCAGACCAGGACGCACGGCAGCGGCAGCAGCAGCACGTGCTCCGCGATCGTGAACTCCTGGTCGGCGCAGATCACGTTCGTCATCGGCGGGTCCTGCACCAGTTGTTGAAGGCTGTCGGTTTCGTCCGTGTGATCCCTCGTCAGCGCCTGCAGCCCGCCGCCGCGGCTCAGCGCGTACGCCCGCGAGTCGCCCGCCCAGAGGACCCGGCACTCGGCCTGCTCCCCGCCGAGCCGGTAGTGTGCGGCGGCCATGGTCGTGGGCAGCCACCGGCGCATCCGGCTCACGATCTTGCTGCGCGGCGGCGCCGGCACATCCGCCAGCACCTCCACCAGCCGTGTCCGCAGAGCCTCCGTCGGCTTCGCTCCTGCTGCGGCCGCCTCCCGCGCCTCCCCGTCCGCGAGCGCCGTCCCGTCCGTGGAGGTCGCTCGCGCCGCCGCGTCCGTGGAGGTCGTTCGCGCCGCCGCGTCCAGGAACCAGGACAGCACGCCGGACCTGACCAGCCGCGCCCCCACCCAGGCCCCGCTGCGCCGCGTACCGTCGCGCAGTTCGCAGGCCGCGCCCGCGCCCGACCCGCCCAGCCCGTCGAAGACGCCCACGATCCCCTCAGCCGCGGGAACGCGGTGGGCGAAGAGCGGCTCGGCGTCCTCGCCCCGCCCGTCGAGCCGTTCCGTCCACACCCCTACGGCCATGACCCCTTCGTCGCGGTAGTGCCAGATCGTCCCCGCGCCCGGGGCACCCACGGCGTCGCCCCTGACCCTGACCTCCGTCACCTGTCCGGGTCCTCGATCTTCGTCGGCCGCAGGCCGCGGACCCGGCTGGCCCGCCGGCCGTCGCCGCCGTCGCGGGACTCCTCCTCCAGGGACGGCGCCGGCGCGAGCGTGCCGCGCAGCCGGGTCGAGCGGATCCCGCCGAACGGCGACGAGGAGCCCCCGTTCATCCGGTCGCGCAGAGCGCGCTCGGCCTGCAGCGACTCCCACGGCTCCCGGTCCGCCTCCGAGTTCTTGAGCACCGCCTGCCAGGCGACCAGCAGCTCCTGCCGCTCCTCACGTTCCGCGTTCGCGATCATGTCGTACGCCGCCCGCGGGCCCTCGCGCTCCATGATCTCGGCGATCAGCCCTTCCGCGCCGTCCTTGCGCAACATGCGCAGATGCCGCTCCCTGCGCATCTCCATGAGCCGGGTGTCACGCTCGATGTCGCGGTACGCCCGCCCGCTCGCCACGATCTCGTTGCCGTCGACCACCACCTCGACGGTGACGTTGCGGAGCCGCAGCGCGGCGTCGCCGCTGAAGGTGCGCATCGACTCGGTGAGCGCGTCCTCGGCCTGGTGCAGCTCGCCGATGTCGAAGTCCCGCGAGACCCGGCGGAGCATCCGCTGGACGGGCAGGTACAGGGCGCCGCTGACGTCCATGATGCCGCGCAGCACGATCTCCGCCGGATCCGCGACCCGGCAGTTCAGCCGCACCAGGCTCGGGAAGCCGAAGGCGGGATTCCGGCTGAGCAGCGGCATGCTCAGCACCAGCCGGTGCTCGGTCACGTCCACCGCGTAGACCTGCCGGTAGGTGCCGTACCAGGCGTCGGGGACGGACTCGCCGTGCCGGATCGTCACCAGGTCGCCCTTGCGCGGGGCCAGGACCAGCGCCGTCCCCGGCGCGGGCGGGCGCAGGGGCATGCGGGGCAGCAGGAGGGACAGGTTGGTGCTCTTCGTGATCGGGTTGTAGGTGTACAGCTCCATGTCAGGTCCTTCCGTTCGCGTACGAGGAACGGCCGAGCTCGGCGAGCAGCCGGGCGGCCGGATGACCACGACGCCCGGCGGCCCTGGCCCAGTCGCCGAGGTGGTACTGCAGCCGCTCCCGGTGCCGGCCCGACCGGGCGGCCACGGCGAGCACGATGTCGCGGACGTTGCGGTAGGCGGTCCCGTCGCGCTCCGCGTGCACGTCCAGGTATGCGCGCAGCGTCTCCAGCGCCGGCTGCTGCGCCGGCCTGCGGTCCAGGGCGCGGGCCCACAGCTCGATCAGCTGCGACCGGTGCTCCTCCGCGCCGGCCAGCAGCAGCGGCATCGACGAGAACCGGCTCCGGCCATCCGCCTCGCCCGCTCGTTGGGCGGACGGCTGCGTGGCCGTCTGGGCGGACGTTCGGACGGACGGCTGGATGGCCGGTTGGGCGGCCAGGTAGACGAAGGCCGCCAGCGCCTTCGTCACCATCGGCGACCCGTCGCGGGGCGCCGACCACTCGACCAGCGCCGCCAGCACCTCGGCCACCCTCCCGCGCTCCATCAGGCGGAACAACGCGAGCCCGGCCGGCAGCAGCGTGCCCCAGTCGTCGCCGTCCAGCAGCACGTGCAGCGCCTTGACCGCACGGCGCGGCTGGGCCGCTCCCAGCCCGCCGCCGAGCACCGCGGCGGCGGTCAGCCCCTGCCTGCGCTGCGCGGCCGTGTCCTGCTCCGCCACCCAGGCTTCGAGCAGCAGCCACACGGCCTCGGCCAGGTCGGGGTGACCGCCCACGACGTCGAGCGCCGTCGCCGCGCTCTGGCGCACCACGACGGAGCCGTGCCTGGCCCACGGCCGCAGGAACCGGTGCAGCGCATGGTCGTAGTCGCTCCAGGCGATCACGCCCGCGGCCACCGACGCCCGCGCCCGTACCCCGGTGTCCGGATGAGCGACCAGCAGGCGGATCCAGTCGAGGAACGCCGAGCGCTGACCGTCCAGATACGTCCAGGCGTAACCGAGCACCGCCTGCCGGACGAGCGGATTGAGATAGCGGACCCGCGGCGCCACGTCGCCGGGCGTCCCGCCCGGCTCCACCGAGACGTCGATCCACGGGTGGTCGGAGCCGATCCGCTCCCGGAAGCGCAGGTCGGGCGGCGCCTCCGCGGCCGGCGTGAGCAGCTCGTAGAGCTGCGCGGCTGCGTCCGAGACCGTCAGGTACGTGGCGTCCTCCAGCGCCGCGGCGGCCAGCGCGAAACACATGGCCTCGGGCGTGCGATGACGGCTGAACCAGTCATGGACCCGGCCCGTCGGATCGCGCAGCTCCTTCACCCTGGCCGCCAGATCCGCCCGCTCGCGGATCACGGTGGCCAGGTGCAGCGCGGTGCGGGGGCGGGTGTCCTCGCGCAGGAGCTCAAGGGCGCCCGCCTCGATGAGCCGCAGCCGCAGGTCGGCCGACTCCTCTGGCGTCGGCTCGCGGTCGTGGACGCGCCGTTCGATGAGACGTACCAGATCGAGCCCGCCCAGCGTGGTCAGCACCTGCCCGGAACGCTCGGCCTCCATCAGCGCCCCGCGCGGCGGTCCTGTCAGCACGACCAGGTAGCTGCCGTGCTCGTTCAGGCAGGCCGTCAGGTCGTCGATCCACTGCTCGTCGATCAGGTGCGGGGTGAGGCCGGGGGTGGTGTCGTCGAGGACGAGAAGGTAGCCGCTGTCCCGCTCGGGCGGCCGCCACTGCCCGTCCCGCAGCACGGACGCGTCCAGCACCTCATGACAACCACCGCCCGCCTCCTGCCCGCCGGCCACCTGCTCCCCATCCATCTGGCCGGCAACCCCCTGGCCTCTTACCGCCTTGACCAGCAGGTTCACCCCGGTGGCCTTTCGCCCGCCGGGCGGGAGGGCCAGGATCAGCAGGCGGCGTTCGACCAGGATCCGCAGGGCCTCGTCGAAGCGGGGCAGCGGAAGATGACCCACGGTCCAGCGGGCGATCCGCCGCTCGCTGATCCGCGCCGTCGGCTGTCCGGTGCGGCGTGCGCCGTCGCCGAAGTTCATCCCGCCGCCGAAGCTGACCGCGTCGTTGAACAGCGCCACCGTGCCGATCCGCATGCCGAACGGGTCGGCGTTCAGCCGTTCCATCACACTGGCCGCGATCGCGGCGGCCCTCGCCGCCTCCGCGCGTTCGGCCTCGTCCTCGCTCTCGCCCTTGCGGTGGAGCGCCCGCAGGGCGTCCTCCTCGCTCAGCGGTTTGTCTTCCTTGTCCTGGCGGGGCTGGGGCGGCTGCTCCGCTTCCGCGCTTCCCGCCGCCGCTTTGTCGCCCGCCTCCTCGATCGGAGGATCATCGACTGACTGGCTCATGCTCCGGCCTCCGCCGTGTTCAGGAGATGGTGAAGTCGCCCGAGAAGTGCACGGGCGCGTGGTAGACGCTGGCGTTCTTGATCGTGTCGGCGACGATCGACGGTGAGCCGTCCTTCGCCCGGGACAGCCGCCGGACCAGGCGCTCGACGCCTTCCAGGAAGGCACGGTCGCGGCCGAGGTGTGCGACGAGCACCCGTTCCAGGGTCGCGAGCGCCGCCGAGTCGACGGGATCGGCCTCGACCTGGGTGAGCGCGCTCGTCGCTGCCGTGTCCCCGGCGAACCGTACGCGCACCATCTCCACGAGCCGGACGGAATGCCGTCCCCAGGAAGCCTCGGCCCAGGACACCCCGTCCTGCTCTTCGGGGTGCGCGGTCCCACCGCCTGTCACGGCTTCGGCGACGAGGCGGGCGGCGTCCTTCCCGATCTCCGCGGCTGATCTCATGTTCGCTCCTGAGGAATCGATGACGGTGGAATCGGCTGGTGGTTCGAGCCCGGGATCCTGCTGGAGGATCCGCTGCCGCAGGTCCCTGATCCGGACGCCGGGGTCGCTCCCCAGCTCGTCCCGCAGCCTGCGCCGCAGCTCGTCGCAGGCGGCCAGGGCGTCCGACGACCGGCCGACGCGATGCAGCGCCAGCATCAGCAGCCAGGTCGCCTCCTCGTCCAGCGGCCAGGTCTCGACGAGGTCCTGGATCTCGGGCACCACCTGGATGTGGCGGCCGAGCCGCAGCTCGGCCTTCATGCACTCGACGACCGCGGCGCGGTGCTCCTCCAGCAGCCTGGTCCGCGCGTTGGCCGCGCCCGGGCCCGGCAGCCCGCTGAGCGGCTCACCGGGTCGCAGCCCGTCACCGCCCCACTGCCTCAGGCCGTCCCGCAGCAGCTCCACGGCCCGCGCGTCGTCCTGGCGCAGCAGTGCCCGCGCCTCGCCGACGAGGTCGTGGAAGCGATGCGCGTCGACCTGGTCCCGCTCGGCCAGCACCAGGTAGCCGGTCGTGTGGGTGGGCAGGACGAGCTTTCCCTTGGGCGTGCGGCCGAGCCGGCTACGCAGGTCGCTGGCGTACTGCGACAGCACGTGACGAGCGCTGCTGATCGGCTTCTCGCCCCAGATCTTGTCGATGGCCTGCTCAATGGTGACCGGCTTGCCCTCGGCGAGCAGCAGCAGAGCCAGCAGCAGCCGCTGCTGCCGCTCCCCGAGGTGAACCGGCCGGTCGTCCCGGAATGCCTGCATCCCATTGAGCAGTTGATATCTCACGGCCACTTCCTCCACTCGGGAATTGTTATGAAGGACCTATGACGGACCTTGCATCAGCCCGCTTATCCGGTCTCTGACTCGCTATTCGATCCTTAATTCCAGAGGGACGCACAAGGCATCCCCAAGAAAAAGGAGAACGAAATGAACGAGGCCAAGCGGAATGAGTCGACGGGCGCCGCGTGGCGCAAGGCCACCTTCAGCGACGGGGGCGGCGGCTGCGTCGAGGTCGCCTTCGGCGATAACTGGGTCGGACTCCGCGACTCGAAGAATCCGACCGGGCCGACGCTCAACTTCAGCAACTCGGAGTGGGACGCGTTCCTCTCCGGGGTCTACGCCGGAGAGTTCGACCTGACGTAACGTACGGCCGCTCCCAGGGGAGACGCCGCGGCACGCGGACCGCGGCGCCTCCCCCGACCCCGGAGCCGGCGCAGGAGTGCCGGGCCCCGGGGCCGGACGGGCGCGCATGGCGGGTCATCGGGCCATGGCACGAACATCGGCGCTCAGTTTCGCGAGAAATTGCCGCGCCGCGTCGTCGTAAATCGCCATCCCGGTCAGCACGGACCATTGCCGATGGTACGTCGCGATGTCATCGGCGTCGCGAACGGTCAACCTCATGTGCGTAACCTCAACTTCCACGAAACTGTCACCCGCGCTGCCGTCACTTTCGTAGAGCGTGAATCCGTGCGAAGGACAGACCAGTGCCTCGCCGTCCTGCGGGATCAGCCCGATGCGGACGTTCTCCAGCGTGCTCAGCGATGCGACCCGGTCCAGTTGGGCCAGCAGGAGACGGGGCGCACCCGGCCGCAGCCGCAGCGCCGCCTCCGTGATCAGGAACTCGAAGGTGCGGCTCTCGTCGTACAGCGCGAGCTGGCGTTGCAGCCGCGCCGCGACCACCATGGGCAGGTCGCCCTCGGAGTAGGGCGGGTCGAAGAGCGAGAAGACGCGGCGTGCGTACTCCGCGGTCTGCAACAACCCGGGCACGATCGTCGGCTGATACACCCGCACCACGTGCGCCTGGTCCTCCTGCTCGCGGATCTCGTCCTGCAGATGCGTCTGCCGCTGCAGGGCCGCCCGCCAGGTGTGCATCTCGGTGAAGGCCGCCTGGGTCAGGTCGGCGAGGAACTCCCGCGTGGGGGTCGGCGCCTCCACCGCCTCACTCCACGCCGTCACCTCCGGCAACGAGGGGACCACGCTGCCGGACTCGATCCGCGAGACCTTGGACTGACTGATGCCGATGCGGTGAGCGAGATCCCGCCCGGAGATGCCGGCGAGGTCACGCAACCGCCGCAGCTCCCCCGCCAACCGCTGTCGCTTGCTCCGACCCCTCCCTCCCTCACCTGCGAGGTCTTCCATCTGTCCCCGATCCTGTCGACCCGGTCAACCGCCGAGTCAGTTTGAACTGTTTTGATGCGAAGTGTAGGCACTGAAGCATGGCTCGTCATCGCTCTTCAAGTCGCCATAATGGTTCGGCATGGATCCAATCCCCATACTCCCAGTTCATCCGCCTACACCTCTCGAACGCCGACTTATACTGATTCTGTACGATTCATCCACTCTCCTTCCTGAACCCTTCCCCACCCTCCAGGCCCCGCCCACCGCCACCCCCACAGCTCCTGCCGCCACCGACGCCACCCTGGGCCACAAGGCGAGCCGGCCACGATCCGCGCCACCGTCACCCGACCTGCGTTCCTTGAGCAACGCCGGCTGCGACAAGCAGCCGAACCGCGCACCAGCCACCGGCATCAAACCGCCGGCGAACATCAAGTCGTCGGCGAAGTCGCCAGCAGAAGCCACCGCCCACTTCAGTCCGCCCACGCGAGCCACCGGCCACCCCGGCACCGCCAGCGCAAGCCATCGGCCACCCCCGGCACCGCGAGCACCGATCACCGACGCCACACCATCCCGAGCACCGACCACCAACCGCCGCAACACCGTGGACTGTGGTCATGGACCGCAACAACACCGTGAACTCCGGTCGCCCACCGCCAGAACACCTGATCTCCAGCAGCCGGCACCCGCACCGCGAACACCGCCTACTGACTTACGGCCGCCCACGAACCGTTCTGATCCGCTTCCGTCCGCCTGACTCACGTGGCTGGTGAGAACTGCGGAGAGGGCTGCGGTCACCGATCCTGCGGCAGCGGCGAGTCACCCGTCCACCACTCCTCGCAACTCCGGACGATCCCGGACCGAATGCCCCAACACTCCCACCCACCTTCACCCGCCCCACCGCGATCTCCCTACCCCGACCCCGTCCCGACCACCTGGTCCACCCCCGTCCGACCTCAGTCGCGACCTCCCTCGTCCGACCCCACCCGACCTCCTCATCCGGCCTCATCCCGACCTCCTGGTCCGAGCCCGTCCGACCCTGTCCCGACCTCCCTAGCCCAGCCCCGCCCCGACCTCCTCATCCGGTCTCGTCCCCCGGCGTCCTCGTCCGTCCCCGTCCGACCCTGTCGCGACCTTCCTCGTCCGGTCCCGTCCGACCTCATCCGGCCTTCTCCGCCAGCCCCTCCCCATCACCCCTGCCACCCCGCCCACCGGCCCCGACCACCACGCATCCAAGACCGCCCCTGTCCCCGCCAACCACCACACCCATGACCAACCAACTCCGCCCCCACCCGACCACCACACACTCACCATCGACCCCACCCCGACCGGCACAGACCCGACTCCGACCCCGACCCCGTTCAACCGATCAGGCGCGCCTAACCCGACGCCTCGGCGAGCCGCAACGAGATCCGCCCGGCCAGCACCCAGTCTCCTGACTCAGCCCTCAACCCTCTGACCTTCAACCCCTGAGCCCTCAACCCCGACCCCAACGCCTGACCCCCGACCCCAACCCCCAACGCCTGAGCCCCGATCCTGAGTGGCGACTCAGTCGTCACCGATCTGAAATGAGGCTGAATATGCGATCTGCGTCAGATTGACCGCCGAATGATGCCAATATGACCACCGTCACACACAAAACTCGAAGATCACTCATTTCCGGCTTGGGGCGATGGCTGAACAACCTCGCGACGCGGCACTGTGCACGCTGGTCGACCAGTTGAATGAGCTGGTCACACTGGCGGGGTCCCCCTCCCTGTCCGACCTGCGAAAGTTTTCGCGAAACAGCAGCAGGGAGCTGGCGGAAAGCACCACGCACGACATTTTGGCCGGTAAACGCAAGCGAGCACCGGAATGGCCCTGGGTGTTCTCTTTCATCACCGCCTGCCGAACCGCCGCCGAGCAGACCGGCTTGGACATCCAGCCTCTGAGCGACGTGAAGGCCTGGCACGACCTGTGGCGCGCGGCCCGCGACAACCACCCCACCCCCGCCCGCCCTGCTCCTCCAGCCAACGACGAGCAGGAGCAGAAGGAGACGCCACCCTCGTCTTCGCCCTCCCCCTCGCCCGTCCCCTCAAGGGAGTACCTCCTCCGGGTCTTCGGCCGGAGCGGCATCCGCGTCCTGTTCGCCAGCGACGCCCGCAACGCCCAGGACTGCATGCGCCTGGCCGTCATCGCCCTGCTCCGCGACTGGCCGGAAGACGCCCGCCCATGGCTGCGCCGCGCCGAAGAAGCCGGCCACCCACAGGCCACCGAACTGCTCAACCGCCCCAAGCACCGGGAACTGGCCGCCCACCTCGCCTATCAGTACGGCCAGGACTTCCAACAGCAGCGCCCCGGCCATCTGAGCATGGCGATGTTCTTCTACCGCCTGGCGGGTGACAGCGGCCATACGGAGGCCGCGTACCAACTCGGCTGTGCCCATCGCAGCAGAGGCGAGCCCTGGGTGGCGGCCGGGTGGTTCCGCCGCGCCGCCCTCGACGGCCACCCCGCTGCCATCGCCGAGTTCACCGGCGCCGCCGACCAACTGACCGACAGCCACACGGATCGGCACAACGCGTAGAGAACACGCACCCTGCAACCCACCGCAATACCTGCCTGCGCACCTACGACATACCCACGGCATACCCCACCGTGCTGAACTTCGCATGAACGCGCCCAATAACCGACGAGAGCAAAAGGCAGGCTCATGCGGATCACCATCACGTCACTAGCTCAGCGATTCGCCACAGGACTCGCCCTGTCCATCATCGCCTTCGGAGCAACAACGATCGCCCCACAGACGGCATCGGCATCCCCCGGTTTCCTCTATTCCAAGTGGGGCGCGAACTGCAAACAGGGCGACAAGAAAAAGGCGTACGAAACTTCCATCACCCGCCACCTGTACGACGAGCGGCACATCCGCATGAACTACGGATACCCCGAGGGCAAAAGCATCGCACGTCAGCGAGCCTACAACCGCGCCCGCGTCGAACCGAGCTGCGTACGAGGGCAGGGCCCCGGCGTCTACAAGTGGTATTCGCACTACTACGGCGTAGCGAGCGGAAAGGTAAGCCGACTCAAGATCGGCTACCACCGCTGCAGCAGCGGCACGTGCGCCACCGCCTACAAAACCACCTACGGCGCCTGGCGCGCGGGCTGGACCCACGAAAAGGTGTAACAACAAAGGCAGACACAGAAGGATTCACCGCAGGCGCTCCGCATAACAGCAGGTGATCACCTCTGGGCGTCTTCCAAGAGCGACCAACCCATCCCTGGACAGACGCCCGCCCTCACCCTGCCGACCCGTTCCGGGAACCAGCCCCGAGACCCATTCATCACACTGACCATGAGGTCATTTCGCCGAGCGAGCACATGGCTGGCCGCGTTCGTCATCGGCCTACCCGCACTCGGCTTGGTCGCGTTGCTCATCGCGCTACGTGGCCGGTCATGGACACTGCTCGCGGGAACGTACCTGCTCCTGTTCACCCTGGCCTACCTGACCGGCCTGCTCCTCCTCGCCGTACTACGCTTCCGCCCGGACTGGCTACGCGCCCTCGTAGCAGGCATCGCCGTGTACGCCATCGCCTCGATCACACCACTGGCCAGCTCGCTGACCACTTACCCGTACCACGTGATCAGGTGCGGCGGCCTGCCCATCGTCGCCACCAACTTCGCGGCCGCCATGAGCTACAACACCCCCGGAGACGACGACTACGCGGTGACCCCGTTCCACGACACCTTCTTCTGCCAGGAAGAGGAGGCCAAGGCCGCCCGCTACCACCACTACGACTTCTAACCCGACTCCCGCCCCGGGCCTCATTCGGGCGGGAAGACAAACAGGCTGCTGCACGGAAGCATGTGAAGATGCTCGCATGAGACGAATCACCACCGAAGGCCCGGTCTTACGCTGGGTAGCGGTGCTCCTGGCCGGTGCACTCCTCCTCCTGGGGCTCGTCTGGCTCTTGCCCGGCAGAGACGGTCGATTCGCCGACTCGGCCTCCCAGATGGAAGCCGTCGCCCGCACGCTGAGAAAAGACGAGGTGCTCGGGCGCCAGACAATCGGCGCCCTCACGTTCGACACGGTCTACTGGGACGGCGACACGGTGGTCTTCGCCCTCAGCAACAGTTACCGCGCATACATATGGAGCCCTGACAGGAGGCCGGGCGACACATTGCCCCTGTGGGGTCCGTGGTACACGTTCTGGAGCGATCCTCACTGACTGCCTGCTCGACACCGGCGCCATCGCAACCTCCTGTCCTTCAATGGCGCATGGCACGGCCATGAGCGCCGGGCCCTCCCTCACCAACGACATGCACAGCATCGTTCCCGACGCTCTCTGACCGCTGACGCCGCCAGCCACCGAAGCGTTGACCCTCCCGAAACCTTTCCGGCCTGCCTCTCCCTGTCAGAGAGCAACGGCTTCTGACCTGGAAGCCGACATCCGGGATCGCACAACGAGCGAGAACACGATCGCCCAGGCCATCCAAGTCGGGGCAACAATCCCCCGCCGGGCAACCTCATGATTGGGGCGCTGCCCACCAACGTCCACGATCGTCCAAGGCTGTTGTCGGCACCTCCGAGAGCGAAAGCGGACCTTCAGCCCTCGAACTTGCTCAGTCTCAACCGCGATGCCACCTCACCACGCGTTTCCAAGATCCAGTAGACCCCTTGAGCATCTTCACCTGCGGGTCCTACCGTCGTCGTCATGCGACAAATCGATGACCCGGACATGCTCAAGGTCTTGGCCAACGGGTTTCGGATGAAACTCTTCAGTCTTCTTTTCCGCATCGGCCCGGTCACGGTGAGCGAGCTCGCCAGACGCATGGACGCCGACCCCGGCCAGGTCAGTTATCACCTGCGGCAGATGCA
The DNA here is from genome assembly GCF_035917475.1 of Nonomuraea fuscirosea. Classification (NCBI taxonomy): domain Bacteria; kingdom Bacillati; phylum Actinomycetota; class Actinomycetes; order Streptosporangiales; family Streptosporangiaceae; genus Nonomuraea; species Nonomuraea fuscirosea. The sequence continues at coordinate 10,087,178 of NZ_CP109074.1, forward strand.
GAAACACGGCTTCATCGAAGACGTACCGGAGCTCGCCCGAGACAGCCGGGAACGCTGGGTGCGGGCAGCCATGGTCGGGTGGATATTGACCAGAGACTTCGAAGACCCAGAAGCCGAAGCCGCATTGCAGGCGTGGACTTCACAATGGGTGATCGACCAGTTCGAACGGCTACGCGACTTCGAACGCACGCACATGAAGCTTCCCGAGGAGTGGCGCAACACGGCCTTCGGAGGCAGCCACCACCTGAGGCTCACCAACGATGAACTCGCGCAACTCGCCGACCAGCTCTGTGCCGTGTTGCAGCCATGGCGAGAGCTGACCAGATCGCGCGTCGAATCCGGCGAAGCGCCACCGGACACTCGCCCGATCTTCACCTTCTACCACGCCTTCCCCGAAGAACCCTGAGGACCTTCCCATGTACGCCATGCATGAGGAGTTGGCCCGCGCCCACCTCACTGAGCAACGAGCCGAAGCCGCACGCTTACGCATGATCCCGCCGCACTCATGCCGACCAGTTCTGCTACACCTCCGCGGCCGTTTCGCGCTCACCCTCCGCCGCCTCGCCGACCACCTCGAACCCGCCTGACCCTCCATACGGCCATCCGCCGACGCAGGATTCCCAGGACACGTCCCGCACGTTCTGCACTTCACGAACCCGCATCTCACCGCGCAGAAACCCCAGTCCCGCCTCTCAAGGTCATCATGCCAACTTTCGTCGGACCCGCCTGCCATCATCTCCATGATCAGTCCCGACAGAACAGGACCCCACCCATGAGCGGCTACGACTGGCTCGATGACGAAGCATTCTGCGCGACCTTCGTCCGCGGACTCGCCCCGCACGAGGCGCTGGCCCGCCTCGGCATTGAGGTCTTCGACGGAGATGACGAGGAAGGCGATTTCGAGGAAGGCCTCATCTGCGCCCGCCCGGCCGAGGGCGGGACCATTCTGAGCGAGTGGAACGGCTTCGCCGGCACGCTACCCGAGGTGCTGCGCTCCTTATCCGCGGGGACGGTCACGGCCAGTGTCTTCGTCAACGTGAACTTGGTCGCATCCTTCGACCATTACGCCGACGGTCACAAAGTCTTGTCCTTCGACCCACTGTACGGCGGCAATGAAGACGGCCTTCCAGAGGACTACCTGGCCGACCGGATCGAACTCGGCCTGACCGGCGACAAGACAGACGGCGGCCTCCCCGCCGCACTCCTGCTCGCCGAACGCATCACGCAGGTCCGGCCAAACGCCTCAAGCGCCGCAGTGGCCGCCCACGGCGTCCTCGAATACTGAGCCACCTCGCTGTCGCCTGCCAACCTCGCAACTCACCAGCATCGTTCACCGTCCGGCCGTCCGCTCAACGGATCTCGGCGCGAGCAACCTCAAGGAGAGACCATTCATCGAGCGAAAGCTGATAGACGTCAGACTGCGCCTTCAAGGTTTCGGCACTTGGAACGGCCCGCGCGCCCTCGAAATCATTGATCGTCAACTGCGCGATACCAGTCCGTTCAGTTACCTCCGTTTGGGACAAGCCGATCTTTCCCGTGCATCGCGAAGCTGAAGGACCAGCCTTCCCTCAGGGCCCTCCGAGGGCTTGACTGGCGTAGCCGTCGCCGACCGCGACGTCCTACGTGTCTCGGAGGAAACCGGCGGGGCGTTTCCCATTGTTGCCACGCCGCCGGACACCAGTCCGATGACGATCACTGCGGCTAGCAGGATCCAGAGCACGCCGCCCGAGTCGGTATCGGTGTTCAAACACCAGGGGCCCGGGAACGCCGTTCAACCGCACCTGAGACAGCCTCGACAACGCCGTCCAGGGATGTCCCGTATGGCGTCGGCGCTCCCCACTTCAGAAGGGGGTTCCCCAATACGCCATCGCCGGCCTGGCCTCCGACAAGTCCGTCGGATTCACTCGGTAACCCCAGGTCACGCACCATCAACTACTGCGCACACGGTCGTGGGGGTGGAGAGCCACTCGTTGGCCTGTGGCGGCGGACCGTACGATCGCGTCAAGAAGCCGGTGGCGCTTGACGGCGTGGGTGAAGTCTGGGGCGACAGCCGTTCCGTGGACGAGGTCGTCCCGAATCGCGGCGTAGGCGTGCACCAGCGTGTGGATCACTGTCCCGGCCAGGGCGGGGTAGTCGTCGTAGCCGCTGGGCAGCGTGAGCTTCGTAGGCCGACCGCTGCCGCGTGTGCCACGCACCGTGACCGGACCGATGTGCGGGAATTCGGCGGCGGTAACCTCGAGTCTCCCCTCCGTGCCGTCGATGATCAGAGAGAACCCTGCACCTGATGCCGCGCCTCCACGGTGGTGGACGGACAGGATCGCCCCGCCCGCCACGGTGCCCGAGATCGCGATCTGGTCCTCGGCGGTCATCGGAACGACCTGCCCGGTGCGCCCCAGGGGAACCTGGCGGCGCCGGGTCGCGGTTGTAGCGACCACGTCCTGAAGCTCGCCGACGACCATCGACACCAGGTCGATCGCGTGTCCGAACGCGATGGTCAGCATCGTGGCCCCGAGCTTGCGGTCGAGCGTGTAGACCATGTTCTGAGACACCGGAGTGCCCCATTCGGTCGAGGAAGCCACGACGGTGGCGGAGAGCGTTTCCCCCACGAATCCTTCGTACACGAGGTCGGCCAGCCAGCGGAAGGCAGGTGAGGAGCGTCCCTGAAGACCGACGAAGGTGCGCGTCGCCCCGGCGGCACGCCGCATCTCCTCGGCCTCGTGCGGATCGACGGCGAGCGGCCACTCGGAGAGCACCGGCACTCCCGCCTTCAGCACGGGCAACACGAGTTCGCGATGCCGGGGCACTTTGACGGCGACAACAACGAGGTCGACGTTCTCGTCGCCGGCAAGCTGCTCGACCGACGTGTACGCGGGTACGCCATACGCCGCTCCCGCCGCCTGGGCCGAGGCTTCGGAGCTCGCCGCCAGCGCGCGAAGCTCGATCCCGTCGACGGCTCTCAGCGCGGGCAGGTGAGCCCCGGCCGCCCAGCCTCCCGTGGCGCTCAGGCCGACGATGCCGACGCCGATCGGCTTACGGAGGTCAGGCACCGAGTTGCCGCCTCAGGGTCTCGGCGTCGTGCGGGGCCGTCATGTGCACGAACCGCCCGTTACGCACCTGGTAGGCGTACTCGACGATCTCGAACGAGGCGGCGGTGGGAGCCACGCCGAGCCACTCCCTGGCAGGCGTGCCCGGGTTGGTCAGACGGGCGACCAGGCGATCACCACCTACCGCGATCTCCTGGGGCTCCCCGTGAAAGTCCGGGACCGCGTCGATGTCGCCGTTCAGCACAGCGATGCCCTGGTCCCGAGCGCCTGGCTCGCCGTTCAGGGCGGTCTCGTCGTTGCTGATCTCGTGTGCGTTGAGCACCCCGATGCAGCGCAGGTCGGTGTGGGACATGTTCTCCTCTTTCAACCCCCGGAGCGGGGGTCGGGCTCAGTGTTTTCGCGACGGCTCTTGACGGTTTCGTCGCAGTACGTCGGCAAGGGAAGGAACCACTGCTCGAGAACTTCTGTTCCAAACGGTACCGAAGTTTGCCACACCGTCACGGCCCTCATGCGCGGAGAATGTCTCACCGGCGCGAGCGCAGGGTTGCAGCCGCTATGCGGGCCAGCCGAGCAACGCCGCGTCCACGATCTCATCGAGCTCAGCAGGACCGAGGCCGTTGGCGGCCTGCACGGCGATGCCGAAGCCCATCGTCATGATGAACCGGGCCAGACGCCGCGGGTCGGCGTCGCGCGGAAGATCACCCTCGTTGACGGCACGCCGGAAGCGCTCCTCAAGGCGGGCCCCCGCGTCGTTGCGCCAGTCGACGAGCAGGTCGTGGACGGCCCGGCTCTCGTCGCTCGACGCCAGCGCGCCCTGCACGGTCAGGCATCCGGAGGGGCCGTCGGGAGGGGTCGTGGTGCAGACCGCTCCGCGGAGGAACGCCAAGGCCACAGCCCGTGCGGTGGGCTCCTCCAGGGCGCGCGCGGCATAGGCGGCCGGCCCTGCGCCGTAGCGCTGGAGGGCCTTGCGGAACAACTGCTCCTTGTTGCCGAAGGCCGCGTACATGCTCGTCTTGGTGATTCCCATGGCGCCGGTCAGTTCAGCGAGGCTCGCACCTTCGTACCCTCGGGCCCAGAACACCCGCATCGCGCGTTCCAGCGCCTGGTCGATGTCGAATTCTCGAGGCCGACCCATGACGGCCCTACGGGAGCTACCCATGCCACAAGCGTACCCGTCGGTACAGATATGCGCTGACCAGCAATTTCATTTCACCCGGGCGGCGAGCACAGTTAAGTACCGTTCGGTCTTGATGTGCTAGCGTTCTGCACCAACCGGTACTTAATTGATGGGAAGGGAAGTCCGCGCCATGAAAACCGTTTCGCTCGGCAGCCTCAAGGTCTCGCGCATCGGTCTCGGAGCCATGGGAATGTCGGCGTTCTACACCGGCGCCGGCCAGTTCGACGACGAGTCGATCCGCACGATCCACCGCGCTCTGGCCCTCGGGGTCACCCATATCGACACCGCTGAGGGGTACGGCCCCTTCATCAACGAGGGGCTGGTCGGCCGGGCCGTGCAGGGGCGCCGAGACGAGGTCGTGCTGGCGACCAAGTTCGGACTGATCTCCCACATCGGTGGCACGGCTCCGGACAGCACGCCGGCCAACATCCGCCTGGCCGTGGAGGGATCACTGAAGCGCCTGGGTACCGACTACATCGACCTCTACTACCAGCACCGGTTGGACCCCGGCACGCCCGTCGAAGAGACCGTTGGCGCGCTGGCTGAACTGGTGGCCGAAGGCAAGATCCGCCACATCGGCCTGTCGGAGGTCGGCCCCGCCACGATCCGCCGCGCTCACGCCGTGCATCCGGTCACCGCGGTCCAATCCGAATACTCCCTGTGGACCCGCGACCCGGAGGCCGAGATCCTGCCCGTCCTGCGCGAACTGGGCATCGGCTTCGTACCGTACTCCCCGCTTGGCCGGGGCTTCCTGACCGGCAGCATCCGCTCCCTGAACGATCTCGACACCGACGACTGGCGCCGCACCAACCACCGCTTCACCGACGGCAACCTGGAACGCAACCTGCGCATCGTCGACGAGGTCCGGGCCGTAGCCGCCGAGATCGACACCACGCCCGCGCAGGTCGCCCTGGCCTGGCTGCTCGCCCAAGGCGACGACATCGCGCCCATCCCTGGCACCAAGCGAGTCGCCCGACTGGAGGAGAACGCCGCCGCCGACCACATCAAGCTCACTGCCGGCCACGTCGCCCGCCTGAACGACCTGCCCCCGGCCTCCGGCGATCGCTACGACGCGGACAACATGGCCGCCATCGACCGCTGATCGAAGACGTACCAACACACACGCCGCGGGTCGGCATCCGGGCGAAGAGGGCCACCTTCTCCATCGTGGCACCGAACCTCGCGAGTGGCGGTGGGCCCGGAGGTGTCAGGCAGCCATGGGTGATACAGCGTCGGCTTCGCTCGCTACCCGAGGTGCTGCGATCCCTATCCGCAGGGACAGTCACGGTGATCGCTCGTCGTGCCAAGCTCGACGTCTCGGGAGCACTCGTTCAGTAACGTTGCACGTCTCCTGAACGAGGAACGCCGACTGCGTGGTACCCCACAAGGTGAGACCAAGGGTTTCTGGCCCCGAATGGGACCGCGATCACGCACTTCAGACACGCAGAAGCCCCGTGAATGATCTCACGGGGCTTCGGAACTGGAGCCGCCTTGGGGATTCGAACCCCAGACCCCTTCATTACGAGTGAAGTGCTCTGGCCGACTGAGCTAAGGCGGCATCTGCCGTGCAGCTTGAAAGAGTCTACAGGAGCCGGAGGGGTTCTCGCTCCCACCGATCATCCGATGCCGGGACGGAACCGCCCCGGCCTCTCCGCGTCATCAGCGCCCCGCAACGGCCACCCGTCCGCCTCATCCTCCGGGAACGCGATCCCCGTCCTCTGGTGTTGACCACGGACCGCCACGCCCCTCTCCGCGCCCCCGCACAACCCCCTGCACGTCCCGCCCTTCGGGAACGCGAACCCGAGGAGCGGGCCCCACCAGAGAAGCGCTGTCAGAGCTCCTCCTCCGCCCAGCACCCCGACGGCCCGCCAGCACGGGCTCTCCCGAAACACGATCCCAACGGGGAGCGTCATCAGGGGCCCGGCATCAGGGCTTCTCCGCCGCCAAACATCCCCGCCGTGCCGGGCATCACCGACCTACGGGCGAGGCGAGACCCGCCCGTCAGACCGGTTCCCCGTCCCCGTACGTCGAGTCATAAGCCTTCCGCGGCGCGCAGACGCTGGCCTTCGAGCAGGCGCACCGGCGCCCCCCGTCGTTCAGCCGCACCACCACCGAGTCGGACGGCACGTTGTGGCCCACCACGGTCCCCGCCCCCTCCGGGGTCTCCACGCTTGCCCCCACCCTGGGAGCTGAGGCGCGGAACTCCTGGTAGAGCGGGTGCTCGTACTTGAGGCAGCACATGAGTCGCCCGCACGCCCCCGCGATCCGCAGCGGGTTGACCGGGAGGTCCTGGTCTTTGGCCATGCGGACGGAGACAGGTTCGAAGTCCTTGAGGAACGTGGCGCAGCACAGGTCGCGGCCGCAGGGGCCGATGCCGCCCTGGAGGCGTGCCTCATCCCGCGGCCCGATCTGGCGGAGCTCGACTCTGGCGCGCAGGTTGCGGGCCAGGTCGCGGACGAGGGCGCGGAAGTCGACCCGGTGGGGGGCCGAGAAGTAGACCGTGTAGACGTTGTCCGCGTCGAGGTAGTCGACGCCGACGACCTTCATCGGCAGCGCGTGCCGTTTGATCAGGCGTTTGGAGACGCTGCGGGCCTCGGCACGGCGGCGTTTGTTGGATTCGTCGCGGGCCAGGTGCTCCTCCCCGGCCGGCCCCGCGCACAGCGGGAGGCCCTCGACGTCTTCGCTGGTGTATTGGGGCGCCCAGACGCACTCCGCCACCTCCGGGCCCGAGTCCGTCGGCACGAGCACCTTGTCGCCCACCTTCGGGCTGTGCTCGCCGGGATCGAGGTAGTAGAGCCTCCCGTAACGGGTGAAGCTCACAGCCATCATCATGCCCATGGGCTCGAGCTCGCCTCCTGACGGCCTGGGGGATTGCTTACGGCCTTCGTTGCCACATTACGTGGGTCCATGCGTCAGTGGTCAGGGGTGGTGGTGCGGATCTTGGCCGGGTCGGCAGGCCCGGGTGGCCGGTCAGCCGTTCGCCAGGCACACCTCGCTTTCCGGCAGCTCGATTCCGTATGTGAAGGAGAGGGCCGCGCTGTCGGTCAAGCACCGCCTGTCAGAAATCTGAGCGACCCCCGGCTGCCCGCGCAGCTTGAAGAACACGGATTGAGCAGAGAAGCCGGGCTTCAGCTTGAGCCGGAAGGACGCCGGCAAGTCTTCCGGTCTGGTCGCGTCGAGCAGGGCCTGGTTGGTCTCGAACGCCTTCCGGAAGTCCTCGTACTCCGCCTGCTGGTCTATGTACTCAAATTCCGTGACCTCCGGCATCTTCCCCATCAGCTCTTCGAGCGCCTTCTTTTCTGCGGGAGTCGCGCCCTTGCCCTCCTTCACGACCTGGTTCTTGCTGCGCTTCGCACCGCACGCGGGCATCATCGTGTCCTTCTTGCACAGGAAGACTTTGAGCGGCCACTCGCGTTGTTCCGCGGTCTGCTCCCAGGGCGGCACGTCGGTGGGATTGACGACCTGGTCTATGTCGGTCACCGATTTGAGCCTGCCCAGCGTCTCGCTGACGTCGGCGCCCTGGCTCAGGGTCATGGTGAACGAGGCGGGGACATCGGTGATCTTCACCGCCTTCAGCAGGGCTTGGTTCTGCGCGAAGTCTCTGCTGAGGCTCTCGTAGGCCGACGCCCTGCTCGTGTAGCGCACACTCTCCACTTGGGGAAGCTCTTTGAGCGTGGTTTCGATCTGCTGGATCCGGTCCGCGGGGACGTCGCCCACTCCGCACCGCTCCTGCTTCGACGACGCCGTGCAGAGGAAGGCGACCAGCTCGGGCTGCTTGCTCTGGGCAGCCGGAGGGTTCATCGTCACCGCGCTGTCCTGGTCGCCGCCGCCGGGGCCGAACGCCGCGAAAGCCGCCGTGCCCGCGAGCACCACCGCCGTCGCCACGCTCACCATCCGCAGATCCATCCGGAACCGCCGCCGCTCCGGCGACCGCAGCGGCCGCAGCGTGCTGGTGTCGATCGTCGCCCCCGCGTCGGTGAGGGCCTCCCGCAGCCGGTCTTCCACAGGGCTGTTCATGATTCCTCCCCAAGCACCCGCCCGAGGGCGGCCAGCCCTCGCGTGATCGTGGACCTCACCGTGCTCGCGCTGACCCGCATCGTCTCGGCGATCTCCTGGTCGGTGAGGTCGAAGTAGTAGCGCAGCGTCAACGCCTCCCGCTGCCTGCGCGGCAGCCCGTGCAGCGCGAGCAGCACCTCACGCCGCTCCTCGCCCAGCATCGCGGCGCTCTCCGCCGACCAGACGGGCGGCTCGTACGGCACCGCCCGTCTGAACACCGTCGCCCGCCGACGCAGCACCGACCGGCAGCCGTTGAGCACCGCGGAGCGCACGTAGGCGAGCGCCCGGTCGGCGTCACGCAGCCGGGCCCGGCCGGCGTGAGTGCGCGCGAACGCCTCCTGCACGACGTCCTCGGCGGTGGCCTGATCGCCGACCATGATGAGCGCCAGCCGCACCAGACCGACGTGGTGCTCGGCGAAGATCGACGCGACGTCGACCTGCCCCGGCGCCAGGGCATCCTGCTGGATGAGTAGTTCGGCTTCCACGTAACAGAGACGCTTCAGGGCCTCGTCTGCTGCTTGGGTCACCGGAATATCTTGCGGTCCCCGAAGCAGCCGTCAGCCGCCGGCAGGCAGGCCTGTGGAAAACCTCAGCGCAGCGCCAGCATCATCGCCTCGACGGCCATCTGCGGGTTGACGTTCGCCGCCAGCCTTTCCCTGCATTGCATGATCGCGTCGATCCGCCGCAGCGTCTCCTCGGGCGTGGAGGACCGCGCGAGCTGGTCGAGGTCGAACCGGATGTCGTCGTTGGCCAGCTCGACCCCGGCCGCCCCGAACTGCAGCGTCAGCACGTCCCGATAGAACGCCACGAGCTCCAGCAGCGCCGAGTCGAGCGAGTCGCGTTTGATCCGGGTGGCCCGGGACTTCTGTCGGTCCTCCAGTTCCTTGAGCGCGCCTGCGCCGCCGCGCACCAGCCCCCGGTTGAGCCCCTTGCCGGTGGACCCCTCCCCGTACAGCTTGCGCAGCTCCGCCGTCTCGTTCTCGTTGAGCGCGGCCGTGGCGGCGGCGGCCTCCTCCTCGGCCGTCTTCACCAGCCGTTCGGCGGCGGAGACGCATTCGCCGACCCCGGTCAGCGTGCGCGGGATGCTCAGCACCGCCTCCCTGCGGCTCCTGACGCCCTCGTCGAGCGCGAGGGAGCGGGCTCTGGCGATGTGTCCCTGGGCGGCCCTGGCGGCGAACCTGGCGGTCTCCCAGGGCACGCTGTCGCGGGTGGCCAGCACGTGCGCGACGGCCTCCGTCGCGGGCGTGGTGAGGTTGACGACGCGGCACCGGGACCTGATGGTGATCATCAGGTCGTCGGGCGCGGGCGCGCACAGCAGCCATACCGTACGGGGCGGCGGCTCCTCCACGGCCTTGAGCAGGGCGTTAGCGGCGGACTCGGTGGCCCGGTCGGCGTCCTCGAACAGGATGACCCGCCACCGCCCCTGCGTCGGCGCCCCGGCCGCGCGCAGGATCAGCTCCCTGGTCTGCTTGACGCTGTAGGACAGCCCCTGCGGGCGTACGGACTCCAGGTCGGGATGCGAGCCGATGAGCACCTGGTGGCACTGGTCACAGTGGCCACAGCCGCCCTGCGGGCACATCAGGGACGCGGCGAAGGCGCGCGCGGCCTCTTCCCGGCCTGAGCCCGGCGGGCCGGTGAACAGCCAGGCGTGCGTCATGCCGGCGCCCCGCCCGCCCGCGACGACCTCGCCGGCCGCCGCCGCGGCACGCGACAGCACGGCCGCCGCCTGCTCCTGCCCTACGAGGTCATCGAAAACGGTCACGAGGTAAGGCTAGTCGCGGATGGCGGGCATCGTCCCCGTGATGTCCTCGGTCTCCCTCGGCACCGGGTCGGGCAGGATCTCCCTGATCCGGTCCTGGACCCGGCGGGTGATCGCCTCCTGCGGCATCGTGCCGTCGACCACGAGGTAGCGCTCGGGCGCCGCCGCCGCGAGCGCCCTGAACTCCTTGCGCACCCGCTCGTGGAACTCCAGCGGCTCGGACTCGATCCGGTCGGCCGCCCCGCCCAGCCGGGTCAGCCCGATCTCGGGCGGCGTGTCGATGAGCACGGTCAGGTGCGGCACCAGCCCGCCGGTCGCCCAGGCGTTGATCTTGGACACGTCGGCCGGGTCGAGCGAGCGCCCCGCGCCCTGGTAGGCCAGCGAGGAGTCCACGTAGCGGTCGGTGACCACCAGCGAGCCCCGGTAGAGGGCCGGCCTGATCACCTTCTCCACGTGCTCGGCCCGGTCGGCGGCGTACAGCAGCGCCTCGGCCCGCGCGGACAGCCCGCGCTCGGCCGCGTCGAGCAGGATGGCGCGCAGCCGCATGCCGACCTTGGTCGAGCCGGGCTCGCGCGTCTGCACGACGTCGTAGCCCTGGTCGCGCAGCCAGATCGCGACCAGCCGCGACTGCGTGGTCTTGCCTGAGCCCTCGCCGCCCTCGAACGCCACGAACAGCCCGGGCACGTGCTCGGCCGACTCGGCGGGGAAGCGCTCGCCGCGCACCGCCGCGATGAGGTCGCCCGCCAGGGAGACGCCTCTCCTGTCGTCCATGTGCCGCAGCGCCAGGATGCCGACGCCCGTCGCGAGCGCCCCGCCGATCACCAGCACCAGGTTGGTGCCGTCGAAGCGGTAGCTGAGCGTGCCGAACTCCAGCACGTGCAGGCCGAAGAGCGCGGCCAGCGGGTTGGCCAGGGCCACCACCAGCAGCAGCGTCACCCGCGCCGTGGACTGCAGGAACGAGAACGTACGGCCGCGCAGCCCGTCTTCGACCTCCAGCCCGATCAGCGTGTAGCCGATGATCCAGGCGATGCCCGCGCACGCCCCCAGCACCACGGTCAGCATGACCACGATCACCAGGTTGTGCACCAGCGCGATGGCGATCAGCACCTGCCCGGCGACGGTGATGGACAGCCCGAACAGCCGCCGCCTGGACAGCTCGCGCAGCAGCCGCAGCCCGAAGAACATGCCCAGCGCCATGCCGACGAAGACCGCGCCGAACACCACGCCGTAGGCCGCGTCGCCGCCGCCGAGGGCCGCCACGTAGACCTTGGCCACGCCGACGACCGCCCCGCCCGCGGCGAACGCGCCCAGCATGCCGATGATCAGGCCGCGCACCAGCCGGTTGCCGCCGACGAAGCGCCAGCCCTCGACGACCTGCTTGAGCACGGAGGGCGTGGAGATCGCGCCGTCACGCTTGGGGATGTCGCGCAGGGTGAAGATGAGGAAGGCCGACACGAGGTAGGCGCACGCGTTGACGATCAGCGCGAGCCCCGTGGCGTCGCGCCCCTCCACGAACGGCACCACCCCGCCGATCAGGTCGCCCGCCACCGACAGCGCGGCGAACAACATCGCCGCGACCGGCGCGGTGCCGTACGTGACCAGCAGGTTGAGCTGGTTGGCCGACTCGAGCTGCGCCTTCGGCACCAGGTTGGGCACCGTCGCGTCCTTGGCCGGGACCCAGAACAGGTTGACGCACTCGACCAGGATCGTCGCGACGATGACCCACTGGTAGCTGCCCACGAACGGGATCGACAGCACGATCGCGAACCGGGCCAGGTCGGCCGAGAACATCGTCAGCCGCCGGTCGAACCGGTCGGCGAAGACGCCGGCCAGTGGCCCGAGCAGCACCGCGGGCAGCATCTTGGCGACGAACACGCCGCCCACGGCGAGCGACTGCACCCGGTAGTCGCCCTGGGTGAGGTTGGCCGCGAGGGCCGTCAGCGCCAGCAGGTTGAGCCAGTCGCCCAGACTGCACACCGACATGGCCGTCCACAGCCGTCGAAACGGCGCATTGGCCAGCACATGGGTCGAGCGGCTACGGCCAAGGGCAGTCATGATTTCAGCGTATCCAGGTGTTGACCGGAAGGGAGGGGACAAGACGAGCCGGATATTCCCGGCCGCTCGTGGCTGAGAGTATTACGTGATCGGGCTCGGGCGCAGGTTTCGCCGCTCGAATAGGCCCCCGAAAACCTCATCAATTCACAACTCCGGCCTCATGTCGCGCCTCTTCCACCAATGGCCGCCACTCGGCCCGTACGTCGTCGGGGAGAACGAGCTCGTCCCACAGGTCGATCAGCAGCACGCCGTCGACGTGAGCGAGCAGCTCTCCGGGCTCGCCCGCGCACAGCAACGCCGTGTAGGCCGCCCGGCGCTCGCCCCGGTCGGACAGATCGTAGTCGCGCCCGCCGACCTGCACGGACCCCAGCGCCGCGGCCACCGGCAGGCGGCTGAGCCGGCTGGGCACGTGGACCGTCCGCCCCTCGCCGGTCACCCGCGTCACGCACTCGACCTTGGCCTCCAGCACCAGCCGGAACCCGGCGGCGTCGAGGATGCGCCCCGCGGTCTCCAGCGTCGGCGACTTCCTGCCGTGCTCGTACGCCGAAAGCGTCGTGCGCGAGGTGCCGCTCACGCTGGCCAGCGCCTTCTGGTTGAGGCTGGCGGCATGCCTGGCCTGCTTGAACAGCAGCCCGCCACGTCTGGCCCAGAGGGCCACGTCCTGCCGCAGCGCTCGCTCCAACGGCGAGGAGACCATGCCCGCACCTCCGAAAAGTATCCGCTCGGATACTGTACGCCATCATGGCATGGCGTGACCACCGGATTACGAAAGGTCAGCCGCGCAGTTCGAGAATCGTGATCTCGGGCGGCGCCCCGACGCGCACGGGAGGGCCCCAGAACCCCGCGCCCCTGGTGACGTACACCTGCACGCCGTCCACGGTCGCCAGCCCCGACACGACCGGCTGCTGCAACCCCACCACCAGGTTGAACGGCGCGATCTGCCCGCCGTGCGTATGACCGGAGAGCTGCAGGTCGACGCCGTGCCGCGCGGCCTCCTTCACCTGGATCGGCTGGTGCGCCAGCAGCACCGTGGAGCGGCCCTGATCGCGCCCGCCGAGCGCCTTGGCGAAGTCGGGCGACTCGCCGGCCGCGACGCCCCCGACGTCGTTCACGCCGGCCAGGTCGAGCACGGCGCCCTGGTGCCTGATCTCCACCCGCTCGTTTCGCAAGGAGCGTACGCCGAGCTCGGCCAGCTCCTCGATCCACTCCCCCGGCCCCTCGGCCGTGAAGTACTCGTGGTTACCGGTCACGAAATAGGCGCCATATCGGGATTCGAGGTGCTGCAACGGCCGGGCCAGCGCCCCGAGCTGCGCCACCGAGCCGTCCACGAGGTCACCCACGATCGCGACCACGTCGGCCTCGAGCCCGTTGATCATCCGTACGATCCGCTCGGTGTGCCCGATGCCCGTGAGCGGCCCGAGGTGGATGTCGCTCACCACGGCGAAGCGCAGGCCGGCGAGCCGCTGATCCAGCTTCGGCAGCGTGACCTTGACCGGCTCGATCACGGGATCGCCCAGCGCGCTGGCCATCCCGTACCCGACCGTGCCCAGCGCGCCCACCCCGGCGATCGCGGCGGTGGTCCGGTCGAGGAAGAGCCGCCTGCTCATGGCAGGCGCCGCAGAGCTGTCCCCAGAAGCGGGAACGTCCCCAGGAGCGGAAACGACGACGTCAGCCGGCCCGACCTCGTCCTCGACAGCCGCACCGATCCCGGCCGGCACCACGACAGACGGCACCGCGACGGCCGACGCGGGAACGCTCTCCGACCGCCGCCGCAGAACGGCCGCCGCCACCCCCCGCGGCACCTCCAGCACCACGAGGATCACGACCAGGTAGAACATCACCGCCAGCCAGACGAACCCAGGCCAGACCGCCCACCCCTCAAGCCCCATCCTGCTACCCACCAGCGTCGCCACGAGGACCGCGAACAGCGCGACGACACTCCAGGTCAGCGCCTTACGCAGCCTCCCAGGCCCCGTCGTGCGGCGCACCAGCCGAAACCACAGGTACGCGTGCGCGAGCAGCACCACGACCACGAAGAACAGGACGAACACATGAACGATGCTACTTGCGGCGACTCACTTCCGGCGGCCCCGATCACGGCGGCCGCCGGAATGTGATGATCTACGACTTGGCCGCGGGCTTCTTGGCCGGAGCCTTCTTCGCCGGCGCCTTGCGCGTGGTCGTCTTCTTGGGCGCGGGCGCCCGCTCACGCCGTTCGGCCAGCAGCTCGGCCGCCCGTTCGATCGTGATGTCCTCGACCGTGTCACCCTTGCGCAGCGACGCGTTGGTCTCGCCGTCGGTCACGTACGGGCCGAAACGCCCCTCCTTGACCACGACCGGCTTCTTCGAGTTGGGGTCGTCGCCCAGCTCCCGCAGCGGCGCGGCGGCCGCCGCCCGGCCCCTGCCCCGCTGCTTGGGCTGCGCGAACAGCTCCTTCGCCTGGTCGATGGTGACCGTCAGCAGGTCGTCCTCGGAGCCCAGCGAACGCGAGTCGGTGCCCTTCTTCAGGTAAGGGCCGAACTTCCCGTTGTGCGCCACGACCTCCTCGCCCTCCAGCTCGCCCACGACCCTCGGGATCGTCAGCAGCTTGAGCGCGTCGTCCAGCGTGATGGTGTCGAGCGACATCGTCTTGAACAGCGAGCTCGTACGGGGCTTGACCGCGTCCGCCTTTTTCGTCCGCCGCTTGGGAGCCTCTTCGTCGGCGGCCGGCTCGGGCAGGACCTCCGTCACATAAGGCCCGTAACGCCCGTCCTTGGCCACGATCATGTGACCCGTCACCGGGTCGGGCCCCAGCTGCCGGTCACCCGTCGGCCGCGAGAACAGCTCTTCGGCCTTGTCCGCCGTCAGCTCGTCGGGCGTCATGTCCTCGGGCACGTTGACCCGCGCGCCGTCGCGGTCGAGGTAGGGCCCGTAGCGCCCGACCCGCAGCACGATGTCGCTGCCCCTGACCGGGAACGAGCTGATCTCCTTGGCGTCGATGTCACCCAGGTCGGTGACCATCTCCTTCAGGCCCTCGTCGCCGTCGTCGCCGCCGCCGTAGTAGAAGCGCTGCAGCTCGGGAACGCGCTCCGCCCGGTCGTTGGCGATGTCGTCGAGCACCTTCTCCATGTCGGCGGTGAAGTCGTAGTCGACCAGGTTGCCGAAATGCTGCTCCAGCAGGTTGACCACGGCGAACGCCAGAAACGACGGCACCAGCGCCGTGCCCTTCTTGAACACGTAACCGCGGTCGAGGATGGTGCCGATGATCGAGGCGTACGTCGACGGCCGCCCGATCTCCCGATCCTCCAGCTCCTTGACCAGCGAGGCCTCGGTGTAGCGCGCCGGCGGCTTGGTCGAGTGGCCGGCCACGTCGAGGCGCGTCACGCTGAGCGCGTCGCCCTCCACCAGGTTCGGCAGCCGCTTCTCCGAGTCGTCACGGTCGGTCGCGGGGTCGTCGGCCCCTTCGACGTACGCCTTCAGGAAGCCGTAGAAGGTGATCGTCCGCCCGGACGCGCTGAACTCGACGTCCTCGCCGGCCGTCGACCTGCCGCCCACCTTCACGGTGATCGACTCGCCGACCGCGTCCTTCATCTGGGAGGAGACCGTACGCTGCCAGATCAGCTCGTACAGGCGGAACATGTCGCCGGAAAGCCCGGTCTCGCCCGGCGTGCGGAACTCCTCGCCCGACGGCCGGATCGCCTCGTGCGCCTCCTGCGCGCTCTTCACCTTGCTGGAGTAGACGCGCGGCTTGTCTGGAACGTACGCGGCGCCGTACAGCTTGACGGCCTGCGACCGCGCCGCCGCGACCGCCGTCTCCGACAGCGTGATGCTGTCGGTACGCATGTAGGTGATGAAGCCGTTCTCGTAGAGCCGCTGCGCGACCTGCATCGTGTACTTCGCGGAGAACCCCAGCTTCCTGCTGGCCTCCTGCTGCAGCGTGGTCGTCCTGAACGGCGCGTAAGGCTTGCGCGTGTACGGCTTGCGCTCGACGGATTTGACCGCGAACGACGCCCCCTGCAGCCGACCGGCCAGCTCGCCCGCGGCGGCCTCCGACAGGTGCAGCACATTGGCGTTGCCCTTGAGCTGGCCGGTACTGGCGAAGTCGCGGCCCTGCGCCACCCGCTTGCCGTCGACCCCGGTCAGCGTGCCGGTGAAGTCGCGCGGCCGCTCGTCGGCCTTGCCCGTGTCGAACAGCGCCTGCAGGTCCCAGTAGTGGGCGACCGTGAACGCCATGCGCTCCCGTTCGCGCTCCACGACCAGCCGCGTCGCCACCGACTGCACCCGGCCGGCGGACAGCCTGGGCTTGACCTTCTTCCACAGGACCGGGCTGACCTCGTAGCCGTAGAGGCGGTCGAGGATGCGCCGGGTCTCCTGGGCGTCCACCAGGCGGAGGTTGAGGTCGCGCGGGTTGGCCACGGCGTCGCGGATCGCCTGCGGGGTGATCTCGTGGAACACCATGCGGTGCACGGGCACCTTGGGCTTGAGCACCTCGCGCAGGTGCCAGGCGATGGCCTCGCCCTCGCGGTCCTCGTCAGTGGCCAGATAGAGCTCGTCGGCGTCCTTGAGCAGCTGCCGCAGCTTGTTGACCTGCGACCGCTTGTCGGGGTTGACGACGTACAGCGGTTCGAACTCGTGCTCGACGTTCACTCCGAGACGCGCCCACGGCGCCCCCTTGAACTTCTCGGGGATGTCGTCGGCCTTCTCCGGCAGGTCGCGGATGTGACCGATGCTCGATTCGACGATGTAGCCGCGCCCGAGGTACCCCGCGATCGTCTTCGCCTTGGCGGGCGACTCGACGATCACCAGGCGTGTTCCGCCGGCGCTGCCGTTCTTGGCTGGCACGCTGCTTCCTACCTCGCTGTTCGCTTGCAAATCCCCCTGCCGGGAGTCGGCACAGATCTGAAAGGTAACCCGACTCGCGGAAATTTCCTTCCCCCGGGCTACCCACTAGCTTCCGGGTCCACCCGCAAGCACGCAGAATAAGGCCCATCGAGCGGCCTGACGCCCTGACTCACCCTGGAGACTAATCGTTGTGCTCGACTACTCCTACATGGATATCTTCATTCCACGCGATCTCACTCGCGAAGCAGCACGTCAACTGCTGACCGAACACGCAGAGTACGGTCAGTGGGAGCTCTCGCGCGTCCGGGTGTACCCCGACGGCAGCCGCCGGGTCCGCCTGCGGCGCAAGATCATGAAGGTGCGTAGCACGCTTTGAACGCGAACATGGCTTTGCCCGTCCCGGGCCGCGCCCCCGGAACGGGCAAAGCGTCTATCGCCGCCTACTCACAGGCTGTGAGCGGAAGCCGTCCTGTGTTACGTACTGCCTGATCCCTTACTTACGGCCGATCCGGAACCGGCGGGTGGCGCCGAACAGCGTCGCCGAGGCGGCGAGCATGGCGCCGGCCAGCAGCGCGAGCAGGGAGCCCGAGTTCATCCCGGTCACGCCCGCGGGCTGCTCGGCGCTCATCAGGCCGAGCTGGGGCACCGGCAGGGCGCGGGTGGTGGAGTTGACGGCCCCGCCGAGCGGGGTGGAGGAGACCAGGTCGGTGGCCGGGGCGAGCGGGGAGCTCGAACGGGGCGCTACCGAGCGGCCCTTGCCGTCGACCGGCGCGGAGACCGCGGTGCGCTTCGGCTGGGCCGGAGCGGCGGGCATGCCGGGCAGCTCGGGGAGCTGGGGCAGGCCGAACGTCTTGGCCGCGTCGTCGACGACGGGGAGCTGGTGGGTGACGCCGCCGACGCTCTCCAGCTGCTTGGTCACGTCGGGGAGCTGCTTGGTCAGGTCGTTCGCGCCGCCGAGCCCCTGGGTGAGGCCGCCGACCTTGCCGCCGGCCTCCTGCACCCCGCCGAGGACCGGCAGGGACGGCGTGATGGGCAGCGTGCCGCCCTTGGCGCCCGACACCTTGCTGTTGAACCGGGCGAAACGCTCGAACCCGTCGGGACGCTGGAAGCCGGGCCGGCCGACGTTCGACCCGCCGAGGCATCCGGCGGCAGCGTCGCCCAGGACGGCCGCGGCATTGCCGCAGACGTTGATCGGCGCGCTGATCGGCGCCACGACCTGGTTGCCCGACAGCACCCCGCCGGCGCCGGACGTACGGTTGCCGCCGCCCCCGACCCCGTGCTGCGGCCAGACGCCCGCGCCGCCCTTGCAGTGGGCCCGCGACGCGCCGAGCACGGCGGCCGCGTTGCCGCAGACGTTGATCGGCGCGGTGATCGGCGCGATGACCTGGTTGCCCGACAGCACGCCGCCCGCGCCGGACGTACGGTTGCCGCCGGCGCCCTTGCCGCCGTTCTTCACCACGGCGCCGCCCTTGCAGCCGGCGAACGCATGGCCGAGCACGGCCACCGCGTTGCCGCAGACGTCGATCGGCGCGCTGATCGGCGCGACCGCCTGGTTGCCGCTCAGCACACCCCCGGTTCCCGAGGTACGGTTGCCGCCGGCGCCGGAGCCGCGGCGGGTGTTGTGCACCTCGGCGCCGCCCTTGCACCCGGCGACCGCGTTGCCCACGGCGTTGCCGCAGGCGTCGATCGGCAGGCTGATCGGGGCGATGACCTGGTTGCCGCTGCCGACCCCGAACCGCCCGTCGGTGTCGTTGCCGGTGGAGCCGGCGGCCTGGTGGTGGGCGTGGTAGCGGTTGCCGGGGCCGCCGTTGTTGGTGACGGTCGAGCCGCCCGCGCAGCCGGAGAACGCCCGGCCGACCGCCGCGACCGAGTTGCCGCAGATGTTGATCGGCGCGCTGATCGGCGCGATGACCTGGTTGCCGCCCAGCACGGATCCGTTGCCTGAGGTACGGTTGCCGCCCGCCCCCACGCCGGTGTTGTGCACGGCCGATCCGCCCTTGCAGCCCGCCGTCGCGTCGCCGAAGATCGCCACCGCGTTGCCGCAGGCGTTGATCGGCGCGCTGATCGGCGCGGTGATCTGGTTGCCGCCGAGCACGCTGCCGTCGCCGGAGGTACGGTTGCCGCCGGCCCCGCCCTTGCCCTGGTTACGAACGGTGGCCCCGCCCTTGCAGCCCGCGTCGGACTTGCCGATCAGCGAGACCGCGTTGCCGCAGGCGTTGATCGGGACGCTGATCGGCGCGTTGACCTGGTTACCGCCTCCGACGGACCCGTTGCCGGACGTCTCGTTGGGGATGCCGGGCCGGCCCGAGTTGACGACCTCGGCGCCGCCCTGGGAGGTGGCCTCCGACTTGCCGACTGCGGCGATGGCGTTGCCGCTGATGTCGATCGGGATGGAGACCGGCAGGTCGACCTGGTTGCCGCCCGCGACGGACCCGTCGCCGGAGGTGTCGGCCAGCGCGGTGCCGCCGCCGAACGACATGACGGCCATGGCCAGGAGAGCCGCAGGGCTCGTTGCCTTCGCCCACGTACGCATGATGGATGCTCCTAGTGGTTTGGGGGGATACCTGAACGGTTCGCGGGCAGCCCGAAGTCGTGCGAGGTTTCGCGCACAGCGGAGACCTCGGATTCACGAACCAGTCGAACGGATGTCTTTCACCTGCGGGCGGAGGGATTCGTGCCACGCTCCGCCGTCATTTCGGCCTGTCGGCCGGCCTCGTCCCCGTCGCTTCGATCGGCGATCAGGGACCGGCCTCGATCACGGTCGGCTCTGGCCCCGCTAGGGTCTGCTCCGTCCCGACCTCAGGGACCTCGATCCGGTCAGCCCGATCGCGACCCATGACGGGACCAGACGAATCAGACGCGGACCTGTGAGGACCTAGCCGGGGGAGTAAGACCGGGGACCAGCCGGGAATTCACTCAGTCAGGTGAGAAAGAAGGGTCGTCCGCCGCTGTGCGGACGACGGGGGGAAGCAGGCGCGCCAGGGGGGCGCGCCCAGCCTGGAGCCGCGGGTCGAACCCGGACCTCGCGACATCCCCGGTCGCGGCCCCGAAGGGACCGCTGTTACCGCCGGTGGGCACCAAACCATTGGTGTCCAGGATCTCTCCGGCGGAAGAAGGTACAGGCAGGCCAGGATCCTGCTGGCTGTTGAGGCCGTCGACCGTACGTCCTGCCATGGCTTCGGCGTTGTCCGAAGCCGAGGCGTGGTCCGGGTCGAGGAGGGATTGCTGCGCGACCCCGGACAGAGCCGCTCTCGCCGCCGCTGTGGTGGCCGCTGCCGCTCCCGTCTCCGCACTCGCGTCCGTCGCCCTCCCTGTCGCCGCGGTGGAATCCGCGGCCGCCGGGGCGGCGGTGAACGTGCTGAACAGGACAGCGAGCAGCCAGCCGGTGGCCACCAGGGCGCCAAAAGCGGCTGCCCGCACGACGACCCGACGGGCGCCGGCCGCGAACCGCGCCATCCGGTCAGCCCGATCGGTGGTCACGTCCTGCGCCGGGGTGAACACACGAGGGCGGCGGACAGCCCGGGCCTGAGCCCTCTGCCGCCACACCGCCTCACGCGCCACAATTCCTCCCGAGTATCCAGAACCGACCTCACACTGTGAGGCCGGTCCGTGGACTCACCCCTCAACGTTCCGTAACCGTAGCAGCACCCATGGTTGCCGCAAGAGCTTTTCACCCGAGACCCAGAATTTGGCCAACCCCCCTCCCCACGAACCCTCCCCAACCACCCCACGAACCTCCGCCCACCCCCATGCCGCCCCCATCCCCACCCCCCATCGCGCCTTTGCACGAGGGCTTACGGCACGCCTCCGGCAAGGTCGCGATACTTGGTATGACGCACTGCTCAGAGTTTGCTAACCTTACGGAGCCGACGCGAGATGACGGTCCCGCGTGCAGGCACCAAGTCCGGGTGGCGGAATAGGCAGACGCGCTAGCTTGAGGTGCTAGTGCCCAGTGATGGGCATGGGGGTTCAAGTCCCCCCTCGGACACATTTTCGTACATGATCGTCCAAGCTGAGCTTGGGCGATCACTGCGTTTCTGGCCGGTTCATAGATCAGACGCAGTCCGAGCTCTCCGTACACCTCGGCCCTGTCCTTAGGATCCGCGTTACGGAGTGCCCTGCGCAGGTCTCCGATCGTGGCCACCATCTCGGCTATCTCCTCTTCTGTGAGTCGTTTCGGGATCTTGCTCATCACCCGGTCGAGGCGCATCTGCTCGACCTTCCGTCTCGCCTCCGTCTCGGCGATCCATCCGGCGACGACAGCAGGGTCACTCCCCGCGTCGACGAGGGCGCGGTAGGAGGTCAGCTTGCGCTCACACTCGGCCACGACCTGACGGACGGATTCGGCTTCGGCCAGGCGGTGGTCGTCGGCGAGCTGGGCGTCGGCCATCGCCCGGATGGTGTCCGGAAGGTGCTCGGGATCGAAGGTCGTGGCCAGCCACGTGTCCAGGGGCTCGACGATGAGTTCCTCTCTGACGTAGACCGAGCGTGGATATCGAGGTGGTTGACCTGCGCGTACTCGCGTGGGAAGATGCAGCGGTAGTGCGGCTTGTCGTTGTTCCAACTCCCTTGCATGCGCCGTTCGCAGATGCCGCAGAACAGCAGTCCGCGGAAGATGTACGGGCGGGGAGTCCGGCGCGGCTTGCGTCCCTCTTTGGCGCTTCCAGGGGCCGACAGCAGCGCCTGCACCTGAGCGAAGGTCTCCTCTTCGACCAGCGCCTCATGGGCGGCCTGCTGGGACCAGATCCAGTTGTCCGAGTCGTTCCAGCGGAGCTTGGTCATGTGCCCGAGGGCGACGTCATTGACGTCGATGAGCACCTCGTCCTTCCGCTGCCGGTTCCAGACCTGGCGGCCGGTGTAGCGAGGGTTGAGCAGGATCGCTCGGACCGCCGCCTTCGACCAGGCGATCCCGCTGCGATGGCGGTTTCTGGCCCTGTCATAGGCCGAGGGACACAGGATGCCGTCGCGGGTGAGCCTCTCCGCGATGGCGAGCAGCCCCCTGCCTCCGAGAAACTCGGCGAAGATGCGTTGCACGACGGGGCCGGTGAGCGGGTCCGGCTCCAGGCGGCGCAGGCGCTTGCCGTCCGCGGCCTTGGCCGGGTTGGGATGCGGACCGGCATCGACCAGGCGATACCCGTATGGCGGGCGCCCTCCGAGATAACGGCCCTCCATCTGGGCGAGTGCGGCCATCGAGGTGCGGACCCGCAGCTTGATGCGGTTCCGCTCGCCCTTACTGATGCCGCCGAACATCGACATGATCAGTTCATGCGCCTCGTTGGCCGGATCGATGGGGCCTCCGATCTCGGGCACCCACAGCGGGACGTCGAAGTGTTCGAACAGCGGGAAGGTCAGCCCGAACTGGTTGCCGTAGAAGGCCCGCTGCGGTTCGCCGACCACGACGGCGTCGAACCCCCGAGTGGGGTTGCTCAACTCGTCCAGCAGGGTTCCAGCACGCGGCCTGCGCTGCGGCGGGATCGATCGGGACTTGTCGATGTCGAAGAACTCCGCGACGATCACACCCCCGTGAGGCTCGATCAAGGTCCGGGACCGGGACAGCTGCCAGTTCCTCGACGAGGTGGGGTCCTGGTTGTCCTCCGTGGACACCCGGCCCCAGAAGGCGAATGGGATCATTCAGGCTTCCTTTCTTCCGGCTGACGCTCCGCCAGCGCGGCGTTGGACTTCTGGAGAATCCGCAGGAGTGCACGAGCTGCTCCAGCGGTCAGTGCCGGACACGTCTCGGGGATCTCCACGCGCAGCTCTCGATGCTCGCGAAGGCACCCCTTCGATCCGGGCCCTGCAGGGTACGCCTGCGGACCCGTTTCCGGAGGCCCTGAGCAGGCCCTTTGTAGCTGTTCAGCCACCCTGACCACCTGCCTCGGTGATGCGGGTGCGGGCCAGGTCGCAGTAGTCGGCGTTGAGTTCTATGCCGGCGAAGGTGCGGCCGAGTCGCTGGGCGGCGATGCCGGTGGTGCCGCTGCCCATGAACGGGTCCAGAACCTTGCCGCCGGGGCGGCAGCCGGCGGCGATGGCCTTGAGCGGGATGTCGATGGGGAAGGCCGCGAAATGTGCCGCCCGCAACGGGCGGGTGGAGATCGACCAGACATCCCCAGGGTTCCTGCCGCTCGGGTGGGCGGCGGCATGCCGGCTGCCCGTTGGACACATTGCCGCGCCGTGCCGAGGGCCTGCCGCGCCGTGGCCGTACTTGCCGGACGGTGGCCACGCGGTGGAGATGCTGTTCGGCTTGTTGCCGCCGGAGCGGGCCCTTCTGGTGATCGGGCGGTCTCCGGTGTACGGCTCGCGGATCGGGTCGAGGTCGAACCGATAGTGCCGCTGTTTGACCAGCAGGAAGATCAGCTCGTAGCGGTTGGAGAGGCGGTCCCGGATGGACTGCGGCATCGCGTTGGGCTTGTGCCAGACGATGGCGTTGCGCAGGATCCAGCCGTCGTCCTGCAGAGCGAAGGCGACCCGCCAGGGCATGCCGAGCAGGTTCTTCGGTGGCACCGACTGTCGGGCCTTGGGGCGTACGGAGGGCTGACGCGGGTTGAAGTCGGTTCCGCGGGCGCAGCCGTCGGAGTTCGCGGCGTAGACGTCGCCCAGGTTGAGCCAGCAGGTGCCGTCGTCCGCCAGCGCCCTGCGTGCCTCCGCGAAGGTGGCGCGCAGGGTGTCCACGTACGCCCAGATCGTGGACTCCTGGCCGTACTGGCCGTCGCAGTAGTGCCGCAGCCCCCAGTACGGCGGGCTGGTGACGATGCAGTCCACCGACCCCGGGGGCATCTCGGCCAGCACCTGGCGGGCGTCGCCGTGGTAGATGGCCGCCTGCTCGTCGCTCCAGTACGGTTCGCGCAGCCCGGTCATCGGCGACCTCCGACCGCGTCGTCCGAGCCCAGGCGCACGACCAGCCGCCGGTAACCCGCCGCTCCGGCCGCCTGGCAGACGGCGCCCAGCAGGGTCGAGCAGGCGTCGGGAGTGCCGTCGGTGGACAGGCAGGCGATCTCCACCGTGTCCGCCTCTTCGTGCTCCCGGCTGCCGGCGAACACGACGCCCACGAGCGTTCCGTCCTCTGTATGGGCGCCGAGAACGATCTCGGCATAGGTCGGAGGATTGGGGCGGTCGTGTGTCCAGGCGGCGAATGCCCGCGCGGTCTGAACCGCCAGCAGGGAAGTCGTCAGACGTCGGCCGTGCGGGCGAACTGGAATGCCCGGGCGGTCATTCTCATGAATCTCATGGCGGTTCTCCATCGTGGTTGTCGGGACACGTTCCGGATGCGTGACCAGGCAAGCAGCATGATCAGAAGCCGCTCAGAAGTCGGGCGCGAGAAGGCGGAAAGTCCGGCTTGCTGGCAATCGGGCGGCGTGACGGCGTCCCGCTGGATCAGTACCTGCTCGCCGCCCTGCGTCACCTGATCTCGCCGAAGGCCACGGCCCACTCACCGGAGCAAGCGCCTGCGACTCCGTCGTGGGTGGCCGCTCGATCCGACGCCCGGCCTGCTCCGCTGCGGCTGCCCGCTCGCGGAGTGATCGGTGACGGACTGATCGATCTCGGCCCGGATGGCGTCGCCGCGGTGGCGGAGGTTTCCACGGTCAGTTTCGCGCTGCGGACACCCGTGGAGCAGGACGCGCTCGTAGCCACGTTCGGACGCTGGCTCAACTCGCTGTCAGGACCGGCGCAGATCCTGGTACGTGCCCAGCGGGTGGATCTCGCTCCGACGATCAACCAGCTGCTGGAGGCAGCGCGTGCTCTTGCCCATCCAGCGTTGACCGCCGCCGCGCAGGAGCATGCCGCGTTCCTCGCCGATCTGTCCGCCCGGCACGACCTCCTGAGCCGCCAGGTCCTGCTGATCGTCCGCGAACCCGCCGCGGGCGGACAGGACACGGCCACGGCGCGAGCGCTACGGCGGGTGGAGGAGGCCACGCGGCTGCTTCCGGCATGCGGGGTCACGGTCCGGCTTCTGAACGCCGAGGCCGTCAGCGCCGTGCTGATGTCCAGCTTCGACCCGGCCGCGCCACCCCTGCCCGCCGATCAGCTCGCCGAGCCCGGCGAAGTCATCACGAGGGGAGAGCATCGATGAAACTCCGGCGCGCGAAGCCGGCGCGCGGTGGACTCGGGCCGGACGCGGTCCTGGTCCGGCCCTCTCATCTTCGAGTCGGTGATGGACTGTGTACGACGCTGGCCATCAGCGGGTATCCGAGAGAGGTCACCCCCGGGTGGCTGGAGCCGCTGCTCACTTATCCCGGCCGCCTGGACGTGTCACTCCACGTGGACCCGATCCCGTCCCTCGTGGCCGCGGATCGACTACGCAAGCAGCTGGCCCGGCTGGAGTCCGGGCTACGCAGCGACCAGCAGCACGGGCGGCTCCGAGGTGTGTCAGAGAAAATGGGCTCTTGAGCACTTCCTGGGGAGCGGTTACCTGGAGTGGCGTCGAGGGCAGCCGAAGATCTGAGATAAGCCCGGATGGGTGGAGATTTGGCAACTCGTCGCGTATAGCGACGGCCGTTCTGTGACGATCTGGATCACCAAGATCATCAAGAACGGCCGCGGGGAGTCATCGTGCTGCATCCGGTCACCAGCGACCAGGCTCGTCTGCTGCGCTTGTTGTTCCCGCACCTGGACGGGTTGGAGTTCGAGCGGATCGAGGATGCGAACGGCAGCGTGCGGATCACGGCATGTACCGGAACCGAGCTGGCCATCTGCCCGCGATGCGCCACACCGACTACTCGGGTGCATGACCGGTACCAGCGCCGTCTGCAGGATGTGTCATGCGGCGGGCGGCCGATCCAGGTCGCGTTAGAGGTCCGCCGGTTCGTCTGCGGCAGCGGTTCCTGCCCGGTCGCGACGTTCGCCGAACAGGTCGACGGGCTGACCGCCAAGCACCAGCGCCGCACGGTGGGGCTTCGGGGCCTGCTGGAGCGGGTCGCGCTCGCGCTGGCCGGCAGCGCGGGCTCCCGTCTGGCGCGCGTGATGGGCCAGGTCGTCTCGCGCTTCACGCTGATCCGGATGATCCGGGCGCTGCCGGATCCTGAGGTCGGGCAGGTCACCGTCCTCGGAGTTGACGATTTCGCCAAGCGCAAGGGAGCCTCCTACGCGACCGTCCTGCTGGACATGGACACCCACCAGATCATCGACGTGCTTGATGGCCGGGAGGCAGACACCTTCGCCGACTGGCTGCGCGCGCATCCGGGCATCGAGGTGATCTGCAGGGACAGGGGAGGTTCCTATGCGCTGGGAGCCCGGCAGGGCGCACCCGATGCTCAGCAGGTGGCTGACCGGTTTCATCTGCTCCAGGACCTGGGCAAGGCGGTGGAGAAGACCGTCATCGCCCACCATGCCGCCCTGCACGACCCCGATCCCGGCCCGGAGCACGAGAAGCCCGGGCCGACGGCGGCGCCACACCCCACTGAGCCTGGTGCAGACCTCGCGCCACCGCCCGCCGATCCGGACGGATACCGTGACGGTGCAGGTCAGCCGCGGCGGCTGGTCGCCCGGCACACGGAGCGGTACGACGCGATCCAAGCCCTGCTGGCCAAGGGGCTGTCGCTCTCGGCGATCGGCCGTGAGCTGGGGTTGAACCGGCAGACCGTGGCCCGGTTCGCCCGCGCTGAGAGTCTGGAGCAGGTGCTGTTCAAGGCCACTCACCGCGCCGGCATTCTGGACGACTTCAAGCCCTACCTCAACCAGCGATGGAACCAAGGAGTCACTAACGCCGCCGCCCTCCATGCCGAGATCAAGAGCCGGGGCTGGAAGGGCAGCGCCGAAGCCGTTCGCGCCCACCTGCGGCAATACCGGCCCGACCCCACCGACGGCCAGCAGCGGCCCAGACAGGCCCCACTACCGCCGCGCCGCCCAAGCCCCGCCGGGTCGTCCGCTGGATCATGACTCATCCCGACCATCTGAAGGACACCGAGGCCGAACACCTCGCCAAGATCCTGGGCCGCAGTCCCGAACTGCTCAGTTGTGGAGTGCCATCTTTCGGAGTAGGTCGAGGTTGGCTCGGCCGAACATGAGCCGTTTCCAGAATTTGATCTTGCATATGGTGCCCTCGACAGCGCCTGATGAATAGGGGAGGGTGAGGCCGGCCAGGACGGCGGGGTGGTCGCGTTCGATGCCGTTGGCCAGGGAATGGAGGGCGGGGAGCGGGTCGGCGCGGACGGCGGTGAGCCAGTCGTCCAGGTGCTGGCGGCCGGTGCGTTCGGTGAGCATGGTGGCGAAGGCTCGGACGTGGCCGGCGGTGGCGGCGACCATGACGCCACCTCCGATGGGTCGAACTTGGAGTGCTTGTCGATGATGCCGGGATCGTGGCTGTGTCAATCCTCTGGAACAGAGCGAGCAGGAATTCCGATTCTTCTCGCTCTGGCGGTGGCCCCTTCCGCGTCAGAGTCAATGGGCTCTTGAGCACTTTCTGGGGAGTGGTCACGGTCGATGACTCAGCGGTATCAGCCTCCCGAACCCGCGGGCCAGTCAGTGTGATGCACATCACATCGATATGAGGGCCCAGTGGGCGAGGTCTTTGACGGACAGCTTGACCAGTGGAAATGTGGCATCGCTTGACACATAACTGACTCTCAGCGTCGGGAAAGCAACGTTCCGGATGTTGACCGATCTTGGTAGCTAGATCACATTTCGAGTGATCGTTTTATTTGCTTCTTATGCGCTCGCAGGCCCTTTCGCCGGGGTCTGCGTCAGCGTGCGCTAAAAGGAGTGCAGTGTGCGCGATCGTCGTTTATCGATCCGCTTATCCACCTTCCTGATCAGCCTCGCGACGCTGGTTCTGATTTCCAGCGTCGGGGTCCCTGATCGTCTGATCCAGACGGCTGCGGCAGCCAACCGCGGGCCAGAGCCCGAACCTTCGGTGGACGCTCGTCCGGTGCCGGCCAAGAAGGCGGTCCTCGGCGCGGAGGAGACCGCGCCCAAGACCGCACCGAGGAAGCCCGTCTGGCCCGAGGCGGGCCAGGCCGAAGTCACCATTCCGGAGCCTGGTGAGGTGGCTCAGCCCAGGAAACTGCCGGTGAAGCTCGGACCGGTCCCGGGAAGCCGGCTGGACAAGGTCAAGGTGGAGACGCTGCCGCCGGCATCGGTTCAGGAACTGGGCGGGGCAGGTGTGGCCGCTCGTCTGATACGGGCCGATGGCGGGACAGCGCCGGGTAAGGCTCGGGCGGTTTTCTCCTACGCCGACTTCCGCGACGCCTTCGGCGGTCAGTTCGTTTCTCGGCTTCAATTGTTGCGGCTACCCGCGTGTGTACTGGAAGAGCCACGTCCGCGATCCTGCGTGGCAAGGCCGACGGTGGTGCCGTCGGTCAACGATGTGCAGGCGGGCACGTTAACCGCCGAGGTGGAAGTGGCGCCGATGGGCGCTGCGCCGGCCAAGACTCAGGCGCCAACGTTGGGCAGGAACCGCAAGGCGGACGCGATCAAGGCTTCTGACGCGGCGCTCGCGGCGCAATTGGCGGCGGGCGCGGTCTATCTGCTCGCGGGAGACCTGACCGGACCGGACGGAAATTGGGGAGCCACGGATCTCAAGCCTTCAGGGACGTGGCAGGCGGGCACCTCGGGTGGCGACTTCGACTATGACCTGCCGCTTCCGATACCGGCTTCGCCAGGGGGATTCGGGCCGGACCTGTCGCTGCAGTACAGCGCTTCGTCGGTAGACGGTCAGGGGGCGTGGACCAACAACCAGTCAGGCGTCGCTGGAGTCGGCTGGGACTTGAGCAGGGGATACATTGAGCGCCGCTTCCGCCGCTGCGACGTGTGGACGTACTACGACGACAACACGGCCGAACTGGTGTGGATAGCCGACGAGAGCAAGGTGGGCCGAGCGTACTGCTGGGAGTCGCCGAACGAGAATGCGACTGGCGCGGACCGGACGCAGTCGGAGTTGGTGCTGAGTGCGGGCGGCCGGTCGGCGCAGATCGTCAAGACCACAGCGGGGGCGTGGAGGACGGTCCCGGACTTCGGCTGGAAGATCGAGCAGGTGGCGGGCGGTGCGGACGGCAACGCGTACTGGAGGGTCACCGATCGGGAGGGGCAGGTCTGGCGGTTCGGCTACACCAAGGACGCGCAGTGGCAGGTCCCGTACGTCGGGGACGAGTCCGGTGAGCCGTGCTTTGACCGGTACTGGAACAACTTCATCCCGCCCACCTGCACGGGTGTGTGGCGGTGGAACATGGACCAGGAGATCGACCGCAACGAGAACGTCATCGACTACTCCCACACTCGCGAGACCAACTACTTCTGCCTGCCCTCCTGCGCCCACGAAGTCTACGAGGTGCTGCCCTACGACCGGGGCGGCTTCCTGGCATCGGCTTCCTGGGGGCACAACACGCAGGTGAGCGGCTCCACGCCGACCGCGCGCATGACGTTCGCCACCGCGACCCGCGGCGGTGATGACGTTCCCACCGACCTCCATTGTGCGCAAGCGGCGGGTTGCCTCAACGACGCGATCGCGTTCTACTCGACCCGCAGGCTGACAACGATCCAAACGGAATCCCGTGACCCCGCCTCAGGCGTGTGGGGTCCGGCGGGCCGGCTGGACTTCACCCACACCTGGGTCTATCAGCGCACCGACCAGGGGTTGCCGTGGGACGCGGCGATGTGGCTCGACACAGTGCAGCAGACCGGGCAAGCGGCTGAGCCGGAGATAACCCTGCCGCCGCTGAACTTCGACGCGGTGATGCTGGCCGGCCGGATGGACTACGTCAGCAACTCCGACTGGCAGGACCAGCTTTCGTGGCGGATGGTGCCGCGCATGGCGGCCATCAGCAACGGCATGGGCGGCCGGATCGAGGTTACCTACGGCCAGGCCGACCCGTGCGGCGGGGCCAAGGGCCGCGACGGCTCCAACTACATGAGCGACAAGGTCGGCGACTGCTACCAGGTCGATATGGGCAGCGACCCCGAGCAGGGCTACGAAGCATGGACCCGCTACTACAAACAACTGGCCACCAAGGTGGTCGAACGCGACATGGTCGCCGGCTCGCCGGACAATGTATACAGCTACGAATTCCTGGGTGCGCCGCGCTGGGCCAATCCCGTCCAGTACGCCGAACCGGACCTCGCTCCTGCCGGCTCGGACTGGCGGGGCTATGGCCAGGTGCGCACGGTTCAGGGATCAGGCACCGACCCGTCGGCGTACAGCGTGACTACGCGAACATTTCTGCGTGGCAGCGGACTACAGGTCACCGACTTCGAGGGAAACTCCGTCACTGACGCCGCGCTCCTGCAAGGGCAGGTGCTGCAGGAACAAGCGTGGCGGATGACCTCCCTCAGTCCTCGGGCGTACACCGAGTTGCAGTCCACCCGATACGAATACAAGATCACAAACACGGGTGACTGGCCAGGGACGCTCGACCCGGCCTTCGTGCTGCGTACGCGAGAACGCGCACGCGAGCAGATCGCGGCCGGCGGCTGGCGATACACCAACAAGACGACGGTCCACAACAGCGACGGTTTGCCCGCCACGATCAACGATCTGGGGCAGGACGGCGTCTCCTCTGACAATTTTTGTACGACAATGCGCTATGCGCGCAACGTCAGTGCCGGGAACAACTACACCGCACTGCCATCAGTGATCGAGCGCAGAGCCGGTGACGACTGCGCAGTCGGCAACCTGTACAGCAGATCGGTCATCCTCTATGACGGAGGATCTGATCCAGCGACCAACGCGCCGAGCGATGGGAATGTGACCGAGACCCGGTCGTACTCGAACGAGACGACGGCCTCCGTCGCCAAGGCGACTTTCGACAACTACGGGCGCGCGCTCTCGACCACCGACGCGCTCGGCAAGACAACCACCACGCAGTACGCCCCCGCGGTCGGATGGCCGTACAACGGTGTCACGACGACCAACCCACTCGGCCACAAGGTCACGACGAAGTCGTCGCATCTCCACGGACAGACGACGTCCCTGCTTGACGCCAACCAGAAGCTGATGGAGGTCGACTACGACGCCCTCGGCCGCTCCGCGGTCCTGTGGGGAACCGGGGAGCCGCGCAGCGGCTCGACTCCCACTGCCACGGTGGAGTACGAGCTGTCGGCGGAAGGAACTCTGGGCCAGCCGGACGAACCGGCCAAGACCGTTATGCGGAAGCTGCTATCAGGAACGGGCTCGACGGCCAAATACACCACCTCGTCCTCCTACGAGGACGGCTTCGGACGGCTCCGTGAGGTACAGGCGGCCTCTCCCCAAGGGGGCCGCGTGGTCGCGGTCACCGCGTACGATCCACGAGGCCTGACAGTGGTCAACGCTCTGGCGGTGCACAACACCGAGGCTCCGGGCAGCGGGCTGCTCAACCCAGCTTTCGAATCGCTGCCGCAATGGACGAAGACGACTTACGACGCGCTGCGGCGTCCGACTGCCGCGATCGACTACAACCTCGCCTCGGAGTTCCGCCGCACCACGACCGCTTACCCGGGGATGGACCGGGTGGAGGTGTCGCCTCCGGTGGGCGGCAAGGTAGCGACCGTCGTGGACGTGGCTGGCCGGACCATCAAGAAGGAGCAGTGGTCAGGTTCCAGCACGCACTATGACACCACGTACGCCTACAACCTCGCCGGCAAACTAACCTCACTGACGGACGCCAACGGCAACGTCCGCACCTTCTCCTACGACTGGCTTGATCGGCGCACCGCCACGAAGGCTCCAGACAGCGGTTCGGTGAGCACGGGCTATGACGCCGCCGGCCGGATCACGTGGAATGTCGACGGGAACAGCACGAAGACGTCCTTCGTCTACGACGACCTCGGCCGTAAGACGAGCCAATGGGCCGGAGAGGTGGGCACGGGGACCAAGCTGGCCGAATGGGTGTACGACACCCTGGCCAAGGGCCAACCGACCTCGAGCACCCGGTACGCCGGGAGCCAGGCGTACGTTCAGACCGTAACCGGATACGACGGCGCTTACCGGCCGCTGGGCTCGAAGGTCACCGTGCCTGCGAGCGAGGGGGCTCTCGCGGGTGAATACGTCTCCGCCGTCACCTATGACAGGGCCGGCAACCCCCTGACGCGCACCTTCCCCGCCAGCGGCGGCCTGCCAGCGGAGACGCTGACCCTCGGCTACTCCGACCTGGCTCTCCCGAAGAGCCTGACCTCGAGCCTCGGCGGCAACACGGTCTACGTGAAGGACACCTCCTACACGGCGACCGCACGTATCGCCGAGCGGACCTACGGCGGAAACGGACAAGTCAAGCGGTCCTTCACCTGGGACGACAAGACGGGCTGGCTGAACAGGCTGACCACCACGGCCAAGGCTGACACGTCAAGCCCCGCCATGGTCCAGGACGACCAGTTCCGGTACAACGCGGCTGGTGTCATCACCCAGGTCCTCGACGCGACGGCGACGGCAGGCACGAGCCTGGGGCAGAGAGAATGCTTCGGCTACGACGACATGAACCGTCTCATCCACGCGTTCACGACGACGCAGGGCGACTGCACGGCCGGAGCCGATGGGCAGGGCACCGACCCTTACAGCCAGCTGTACACGTATGACGCGGTGGGCAACATCAAGTCGCTGCAGGACGGCGGCGTAACCGCGACATACGGCTACCCGGCGCCGGGGGCGTCGGCTGTCCGGCCCAATGCGGTCACCTCGATCACCCAACCGTCACGGACGGACACGTACGCGTACGACAACGCGGGCCAGCTCACCAGCCGCACGGTCGACGGCGAGCAGTCCACCTTCACCTGGAACCAGTTGGGCCAGATGGAGAAGGCCGTTGTCGGTGGCGCGGAGACGTCCATGGTCTACGACGCCAACGGCGAACGAATAATCCGTCGCGATCCGGGCGGAACGACCCTATATCTCGGGGATATGGAGGTGCGATCGTCCGGTGGAACCGTCAAGGCGACGCGCTACTACAACTCTCCGGACGGCGCCCTAGTGGGCATCCGGACCACGGACGGGTTTAGATGGACGGCCTCCGGACTGCACGGATCGACGCAATTGGCCATCGACGACGCGACGGGCGCGGTCGCTCGCGAACGGTATCTGCCCTATGGGCAGCGCCGCGGCGAGGACGACCTGCCCTTCACCGATCGGGGCTTCCTGGGCAAGACGGAGGACGGCTCCACAGAACTGGTCTACCTTTCCGCCCGCTATTACGATCCGACGACGGCCAAGTTCGCCAGCCCGGATCCCATGCTGGATCCGGACGCACCACAGTGGACGAATCCGTACGGCTACGCTGCCGACAACCCGATCGGCCTGTCCGATCCTGACGGTCTCATTCCCGACCATGGTGGCGGCAGCGGTGACAGCAACCGTGTCTTGAGCGTCATCGACTCGATTCTCGGCGCCCTGCCGAGTGAGGGGGTACGTAACAAGTTCCTGGAGCGATGGCGGTCTCGGCTGGCCGAGCATCTCAGGACTCATCTCGACGCCGAAGCCCTGCAGGACGACAGGCTGCGGACCCAGCAGGAATTCTTCCTCGCCCTGTCTATCTGTGAGGAGATAGGTTTCCGGGCCTGCGGCTCGGACGCGATCGAGTTCTTCTTCGCGGGTGTGTGGGCTCGCCACGACATGGATGAGCTCATGGGCAGCGACAAGGGGAAGGTCGGCGGCAAGGCGAGCATGTTCGCCAGGTTCAAGATAACCCCCGGAAAGGGGTTCAGAAAGGATGTGCCGAGCGCCGCTGGAAATCGTAGCTACATCACCTACGTCATCAAGAACAAGCACGACCAAGTGGTGTACGTGGGCAAGGCCAGCGGCCCCGGAACCCCCGAACAGGTGCTAAGAGGAAGGTTGACCAAGAAGAAGGATGGCCACGACCATTACCATCCGGATCTGGGTGACAAATATCCGGAGATTGTGGATGTGTACAAGTCCAAATCTGCGATGTCCGGCGGCGAGCAATTCTACATAGAGGCGTACCGAGAGATGGGGTCGACTCTCAGGAACGTGGACGAGGCTCTCAGCTGGCGGGTGGATCGGCGAAAGAAATCACTCTCGAAACTAGATGCATTCTTCCTGGAGAAGATGTTCAAGGGACAGTTATAGTAGGCCAGGTGGAACTGTTCATCTACTGGTTCGGTGACGCCCGGGTGTCCGGAGCCGACCTCGAGGACACCATCGACGACGTTCTCAACGAAGAGGGCGAGGTGACCGGCGGGGGGAGGGGTGACACCGGCGGCAACATCGACGTAGAGATCTTCGACGATGCCAACGTCGAGAGGCTGATGGCCGAGATCGCCTCGGCGGTCTCGGCCGACCTCCCAGCGAACGCCTACTACCACTTCGCCTACGACGAGGAGCAGCATCTGCTGCGCGAGCTGCTGCCAAATCAACCCGAGGTCCCCAAGCACCTGCGTGCGGCGGCCAGGGGCATATGCAGCGGGTTGAACAGCGCGCTCAAGGCGGCTTCGGATGGTGATATGCCGTTCAAGTGTGCTTCCTCCATGGTGGACGGCACGACGGTGATCTCCAACCTCATTGGCCGACTCAGTGTGGAGGACGCGCGCGAACGGTTCGAAAGATGGACCGTCGGCAGCACCGCCCTCATGCTCGTGCAGTCACTCAAGCTGGCCGGCGCCACGGCCTGGGAAGCGCATTACAACGGCGTACCCATCGTAAGGATGCCCATGATCTGAGAACGTGTGACCGGCGTACGTCGTACGCCGGTCACACGTTCTCCGGTGGCGGGGTGGTCACGGGTCGACAGGCGGCGGTGCGTTCCGTCCTTACTCGCTTCTCGTCCCACCTCCGCACAAGCAGGGAGATCTTTCGCCGGACCACGGCGGTATCTTCGAGGCCCTTGACACCAGCACTTAGTCCGCACATTGACACCACCGCTGTGGCACATGCGCCTCGGTCATCAGCGTGGGTGAGCATTGTTGGCCTTGTGCGGTCGGCTCGAAGCGCGGTGCCGGTGTTGCCACCGGTCCGTTTCTCCGAGCCGCCGTCCCGAACCCGCCGTGCGGCTCTCACCGCAACGGGCTCTCCACGTGTCTTGCCCGATGGTCAGCTGGTGGCTTCCGGTTCGATGGTCCACGGAGTGGGGATGGTCGCTCCGCGGTATCGGTAGCGGACGATCGCAACGCTGGATGCGCCGCGGAAGGCCACCGATCCTTCGGCGAATCTCCAGCCCTGGTCGCAGAATCTCCGCAGCTGACTGCGGGGTATCCGGTGTTTGCGAAGGAGCCATCGGGCGATCCGCTGCCACGCGTGGCGGTCGATCGCGGCGAAGGTCTTCTTGGACACGCCATGGCGGAAGTAGTTCGCCCACCCGGCCAGCATCCGGTTCAACCCGCTCAGCAGGGCGGCCAGACTCCGGTTGCGGGTGTGTCTGTAGGTCCGTTCCGAGATCCTGTCCTTGATCGCCTGGACGGCTTTCGCGGACGGGCGGGTATAGACGACGAGCTTGTTCGTGCCGCGTTTCCGCTGGCGGCGGATGTGCTGGCCGAGGAAGTCGCAGCCGTCGTCGATGTGGACCACACGGGTCTTGTCCACCGATAGGCGCAGGCCGAGCCGGGCCAGGACCGCCGTGATCTGCTCACGCAGCATCTCAGCCCGCTCGGCTGGTCCGGACACCATGACGACGAAGTCGTCGCAGTAGCGGATCAGCCGCCAGTTGCCCTGCCCGGCGCGTCTGCGCTTGGTGCGCTGGTAGTCGGTGCCCATCAGGATGTGCCACTGGCTGTGGAAGTGCTCATCCAGTGCCGTCAGGGCGATGTTGGCCAGCAGCGGGGACAAGATCCCGCCCTGGGGAGCGCCAGTGAGGCTATCTTTGAACAGGCCGTGCTGCATCACCCCGGCCTTTAAGAACGCCTTCACCAGCGCCAGCACGCGCTTGTCGAAGACCCTGGAGCGGATCCGCTCCAGCAGCGCGGCGTGATCGATCTGATCGAAACACGCCTCGATGTCGGCCTCCAGCACGACGTGGTAGCCACGCCGGGCCAGATAGACGATCTCCTCAATCGCGTCCTGAGCGCGCCGGTTGGGCCGGAACCCGTAGGAGACCGGCAAGAAGTCGGCCTCGAAGATGGGCTCCAGCACCGCCTTGAGCGCGGCCTGCACGATACGATCCTTCACCGTCGGGATGCCCAGGTCGCGGAGCTTCCCGTTGGCCTTGGGGATCTGTGTCCGCCGCACCGGCGACGGACGGTAGGTGCGGGCCTTCAACTCGTCCCTGATCTGCATCAGGAACGGCTGCACTCCCAGCCGGGCTTCGATCGCGGCCACGGTCAGCCCATCGATCCCGGCCGTCCGCGCACCGGTGTTCGTCGAGACGCGTCGCCACGCCTCGGACAGGAACGCCGGATCACAGACCAGGTTGTACAGATCATCGAATCGGCGCGAGCGATCGGCCCGCGCCCACTGGTGCAAGTTGACCTGCATCCTTCGTACCGAGACGCCGGACCTCCACCCAGAGGCTCCGGCTGTCTCGGCCCCGGTGTTCACCGAGGCGTCTTCGACCATTGCAGTGTGCTCCTTGTCTGACACGCTGCCGCCCTTCCCCAGGTGGCCGGCTCTCCCGGCCGCGGAGTACTACGGCGGCTCCGTCCCGTCCGCGTCCTTCGGCGGGCAACGCGCCTATCCCGGCCCCAGGACGCTGGATGCGCCGCCGGAGCGGGAGCGGTGCGCGGACGGTTCCCACGTTCACTGCCGACCGATCGAGAGGTGAGGCGCCCGGCTATGCCCCTGCGGCCTTGCCACGACTACGCCGTAGTCCTTCACCGTGGCCTCCCAGACCCAGCAGGGGAAACCGGCCTGGAAGTTCACCGAGACCACCGCCGCCATGGCATGGCGACGCAGCATCGGTGACGCACCGCTGACCAGCCCACATCCACCGGGTTGGAGCTGGCACGCTATCGAGAGGCGTAACAACACCGGTTCCTCGCGTACACCTTCCTCCCTCGCTCACCGGGCCCGGCCCATCCGGTAGTTCTGGACCGGTCCGACTTTGTCGCGGCTGCTCCCGCCCTTCCTGGCATTCCTCCAGGTCAGACTGCCGCCAGCTTCACCCACCTGCTACGACAGGCAGATGGCGGAGTCCTTTCATCTCCGCTCGGTCGAACAGCACTTCGTGGCGCACCCCCTCGTAGCGTGGAGACCGAACCGGGAGAGGTTTGGTCGTGGCAGGAGTCACGAGACGTCGTTTTGATCCGGAGTTCCGGGCGGGCGCGGTGCGTATCGTGAAGGAGACCGGCAAGCCCGTCGCGCAGGTGGCGCGGGATCTGGGGATCAGTCCGGAACGACACGACCGCCGCGATACCCGCGAGAAGGAGAACCCCTGTGATCGTCATACGCCGGATACGACGCACGGCCCCCATATTCGGCTCCATGGCGGTTCAGCCCTCCCGACCAGGGAGAACAAGCGTGGTGGAGGCGCTGAACGGCATGTACGTATCGGCTGTGTCTCCCCCGCGGGCGCAGCCGTCGGAGTTCGCGGAGTAGGCGTCACCCAGGTTGAGCCAGCAGGTGCCGTCGTCCGCCAGCACCCTGCGCGCCTCCGCGAAGGTAGCTCGCAGAGTGTCCACGTACGCCCAGATCGTGGACTCCTGACCGTACTGGCCGTCGCAGTAGTGCCGCAGCCCCCAGTACGGCGGGCTGGTGACGATGCAGTCCACCGACCCCGGGGGCATCTCGGCCAGCACCTGGCGGGCGTCGCCGTGGTAGATGGCCGCCTGCTCGTCGCTCCAGTACGGTTCGCGCAGCCCGGTCATCGGCGACCTCCGACCGCGTCGTCCGAGCCCAGGCGCACGACCAGCCGCCGGTAACCCGCCGCTCCGGCCGCCCGGCAGACGGCGCCCAGCAGGGTCGAGCAGCGGTGTCTTCACCCACCTCGGCCAGCGCGCCAAGGCCCGGGCAGCCCAGCAGCGCGCACTCGACCTCTACGGCGACGACCCATGCATCGACCCTGCCCTGCTCCGCATCGAGGAAGCGATCTGCCTCGCCCAGGGCCACTCCCTCGACGAGGCGTGCCAGCTGGCCATCAGCGCCTATCTCAACGTCCCCGCCGGACGATCTGCACACTGTTGGAGCAGAAACTCGACTGGCAAAGCCGCGAAAGGCGACGACGTCGGCGCGATGAAGGCCCGTGTTGAAGGCTGGAACGGCGGATACGCGAGGTCGAGCGGCTGCAAGCACGCAGAGATCGACGATCTCAGACTGGCCGGACATTGACAGAACATTGTTGTTCACCGCGGTGATCGCCTTCGCGCTGCTGCTGTGCGCCGGGCTCATGGTGGACGGCGGTGCCGTGATCCAGGCGTACCGCGAGGCCAAACCACAGCGGAGGAAGCCGCCCGCGCCCACTTGTCCGCCGCCGGCCACACCGGCACCGTCTCCACGACCGGCAACCAGGAGACGTCCCCAAGGACAAGCGTCTTGAGACGGCGCTCAGCTCGATAGGGCGGACGAGGCACGGGGCACTAGCTGTTGCCGGCCGCGTTCGCGGCGGTCGACGCGCTCAGGGCACCGCTGATGGCGGCGATCGTCGCCCGGGTGACGGCCGCTCCCACCGCCGCCGCGCCCCAGTTGCCGTTCTCGAGCTCCTTCGCGCGGTGGATGACCGACGAAGTCCACGGGATCTCGGGGTCGAACTGGTGCAGGTTGGCACTCGCCGAGAGCAGCGCCGTGATCGCAGCGGTTCTGGCGTCGGGCTCGGTCCCGTCGACGAGCGTCGCGCGCACGCGGGCGAGCAGCTCCGCACGCCGTGTGCTCCCGAGCTCGAAGGACTCCGACGGGATGAAGCCGAGCACCTTCTTGCGCTCGCGTCGCAGATGCCCGTCGTCGACGAGCTTGCCGAGGACCTTGCTGCGCAGTTCCGGACCGATCGCCGCGATCACCGTCTGCACACCGCGCGGCTTCGTGGCGAGGTAGTCCCACGCCGGGCGGAGGATGTCGTCGTGCGGGGCATCGCCGCGTGCGGCGACGCGGCGGACGAGCCGGCCTGCCTCCTGCACCTCGGTGAGGCCGCGGAGGGTGAGATCCGCGACGACGGCGCCGCCCAGCACGTAGTACAGGTAGTTCTCGCCCGCGATCGCGCCGGAGGACGGCTGGTAGAGCAGCAGCAGCACGTCCTCGACGAGCAGTGGCTCGTCGATCGAGCGCACGGGCGGCGCATCGTCCGCCCGATCGGCCGGTACCTGGTTCTCGTCGTTCATCGTTGCCTCTCAGCGGGGATGGTCGGGTCGGTGAACCGAGGGACGTCGGTGGCGTGCTCGGCGTTCTCGCCGAGCGGTGTCCACGACTCGTACGTGGACCGCTCCAGGGGTAGAGGCTTGCCTGCGGCGACGATCGTCCGTGCGGGCCGGTCGCCGCCGAGGAGGAAGTCGATCACCGGTTGGTCCACCTCGTCTGTGCCGTAGGGGAACACCCCGTGGATGCTCTCGTTGTCCACGGCGATCAGGCTCGTGTTCGGCAGCCCTGTGCCGGCCGCCCGGCCCTGCTCGAACGGCGTCATCGAGTCGAGCTCGCTCTGCAGGACGATCGTCTCGGGGAAGCTGTCGTCCAGGGGCGGCATCTTCGAGTCCGTCGGCCAGAACGCGCACGTCGGCGTGACCAGCAGCCCCAGCTGCGCTGACAGCGGCGCGACCGCTGCCGTGCGCTCGTTGAACTCCTCCCAGTAGTCGAGGCCCTGCGTCCACTGGCCGTCCGTGCACGCGGTGAACTCGATCACGTAGCCGTGCGTGCCGCGGACTGTTTCGCCCGGTTCGTGGACAGGGGCGTCGGCGAGTCCTGCGAGACGTTCGTGCGCCGCGGCCCGTAGCTTGTCGGGCAGGTCCGTCCGATCGACGATGCGAGCAGCCGACTCCACGGGGATCACCGGGTCCGTCGGTGTCTCGCCCTCGGCGATGATGCTCGACACGAGGCTCGCGGCCGCCGGATACGCGGCGGGGTTGGAGAAGGCGACCGGGCCGTTGACCGAGTTCCAGGCGTGGCGCGCCGCCAGCGACCGCTCCGGGGTGCTCGTGGCCGCGAAGTACCGCTTCCAGATGGTTTCCGGGTCGGAACCGAGCCCGAAAGTCGCGTCGTTGCGGGCGATCCAGTTCATCATGTGCAGGCGGAACTGGCGATCACGGCCCTCGTGGGCGGCGTTGTACAAGGTCTGGATCGACTTCTGTGTCGAGTCCGTCGCCGAGTCGAGCACCATCCGCTCGATGTTGTCGGAGAAGAGGCTGCCGAACCAGGTCCCGAGCCAGGTGCCGTAGGAGTAGCCCATGTAGGTCACCGACTCGAGCCCGAGAAGGTGGCGGATGAAGTCCATGTCGTAGGCGGCCTGCTCGGTCGTCATGGTCGCCACGTCGGCGTCCTGCGAGCAGGCTTCGCCGATCGCTCGCGCCTCGGCCGAACGCTCGTCGTCCGGGACGTACTCGTACGCGTACTCGCATTCCGCGTGGCTCGACTGACCGAGACCGCGCTGGTCGAAACTGACGTAGTTCGTGGTCGGACGGAGCTCCGGTGTGTACGCCTGGACGGTGGCGCTGTAGGACAGCCCGGATGCGTAAGGTCCGCCGGGGTGCGTGATGATCGTCGTACGGTAGCCGGGGTTCGCGGGATCGATGTTGCGCGCCTGAGAGATCCGGACATCCCAGGTCACCTCGGGATCGGGGTCGTGCCAGTTCCGAGGGACCTGGATGGTGGCGCACTCCACGTTGGACAGATCCGCGCCCGGCAGGGGCGGGCCGTCATCGTTGAACTCGCAGGCCTCCCAGGCCGGCTCCTGGTCCGCCAGCGGGCCGGCGAGTGCGGCGACGTCCGGTGTCTGCCTCTCTTCACCGTTGCCGCCGCTCCGGAACGCGATCGTGCCCGCCACCAGAGCGGCGGCCACTGCTCC
Source organism: Nonomuraea fuscirosea (assembly GCF_035917475.1). Taxonomy (NCBI): domain Bacteria; kingdom Bacillati; phylum Actinomycetota; class Actinomycetes; order Streptosporangiales; family Streptosporangiaceae; genus Nonomuraea; species Nonomuraea fuscirosea. The sequence goes on from NZ_CP109074.1 coordinate 10,127,855, forward strand.
GGCGGCCGCGATCCTCACTGTCAGCCGCCTGAGTCTCCGGGGTCGCCCGGTCTCCACGTGGGCGGAACTGTCACTGGGCATGAGTGGTCTCCTCATCGGTCGCGAAGCGCGGATCGCCGCATGCGTCGAGCGATGGCCGAGCGCTGGTCGGAGGCCACCCGGGGTTCCCAGCGGAAGTAGCGGGTGGCCAGGGTGACGGCGATGGCGACCCAGGCGAGGGTGGGGGCGAGCAGGAGGAGGGAGTCGCTGAGGGCGGCACCACCGTTCCAGGCGTTCATCACGAGTTCGGTGGCCGCACCGCCGGGGAGCAGGCGTTTGAGCGTGGCGAGGTCCTCGGTGCCGGTGAGGCCGACCCAGCTTGCCACCGCGATCACGCCCAGGGTGACGGGCAGGATGGTGACCTGCGCGTGCTCGGGCGAGTTGGTCACACCGGCGGTGGCCAGGCCGAGGCCGATCATCATCGCCACGGTGACCAGCACGGCCACCACCAGCAACCCGGCATTCTCCGGGCCGCCGGCGACCACACCGAGCACGGTCATGCTCGCCGCAGCCTGTATCAGCGCGATCACGGTGACCGGCAACACCAGCCCGACCAGGATCTGCGCGTCGGCGGCGGCGGTGGAGCGCAGTCGCTTGAGGAACAGGTTCTGTCGTCGCGAGGCCAGCGTGGTCACCACTGTGGAGTACAAGCCGAACGCGCACACGGTGAACATCACGATCCCCGCGATGTAGCCGAGGGAGCCGACCTGTGCGAACAACTCGTGCTGGTAGAGGAAGAACGCACAGACCGCGATCGGGATCACGAAGCTGGTGATCAGTACCGACCGGTTCCGGAAGATCTGGATCAGCTCACTGCGAGCGATCGAAAGCATGACTACGGCGCTGCCTCTCTGGGGAAAGCCGGCCGGCGAGAAAGCCGTCAGTGGTTGTTGATCGCGCGGAAGACATCGTCGAGCCGGGTCGGCCCGGCTGTGAGCTCCCGCAGCTCCATCGCGTTGTCCTGTGCCCATCGCAGCAGGACGAACAGGTCTTTCTGCAGCTGGTGGGTCTCGATCAGGAACGTGTCACCACTCTCGCGGCGGCCGGGCAGCGGCAGCGCGGGCGACGTCCCCGGCAGCCTGAACTGGATCACCGCGGGCAACGTCCGCGTCAGCTCCGCCACGGTGCCCTCCTGGTGAAAGGTCCCCCGGTGCATCAGCCCGATCCGGTCCGCGCGCTGCTGCGCCTCCTCCAGATAGTGCGTGGTGAGCACAATCGTGGAGCCGTCCTCACGCAGCTTGTCCACCGCGTCCCACAGCGCGTCCCGCGACTGGATGTCCAACCCCGTCGTCGGCTCGTCCAGGAACACCAGCTCCGGCGTCCCCCACACCGCCGTCGCGAAATCCAGCCGCCGCTTCTCCCCACCCGAGAGCTGCGACACCTTCGTGCCCGCCTTGCTCGTCAGGTCCACGATGCTCAGCACTCGCTGCAGCCGGTCCTGCCGCCGGGTCAGCGCACCGATCAGCCCGATCGACTCCCGCACCGTCAGATCCGGGCTGAAGCCGCTCTCCTGCAACATGATGCCCATCCTCGGCCGCACCGCCGCCCGATCCAGCGGGCTCTGGTCCAGCACCCGCACGGTCCCCGACGTGGGCACACGATGCCCCTCGATCGTCTCCAGCGTCGAGGTCTTACCCGCACCGTTCGTCCCCAGCAACGCGTAGAACTCACCCCGCCGCACCTGGAAGGACAGATCCTTCACCGCGTGGAAGTCGCCGTACTTCAGGTCCAACCGCTCGACATCGATCACTGCCGTGGAAGTCATACCTGACATCTCAGTGCCACCGCCCCCAGAACGGCAGTGCGGCCACGTCACTGATCTGCGATGACATTCCGTCGAGTGAACACATGACACCACGTCACTGGTGCCGGACGTCCCGGCTGTTACAGCCAGTCGTGTTCGCGAGCGTACCGGGCGGCTTCGTGCCGGGTGCGGGTCTGGGTTTTCTGCATGGCGTTGGAGAGGTAGTTGCGTACGGTGCCTTCCGCGAGGTGGAGCTGGGCGGCGATGTCGGCGACCGAGTAGCCGTCACGGGTCACGCGCAGCACGTCGAGCTCGCGGTCGGTGAGCGGGCAGTCGTCGACGAGGGCCAGTGCGGAGACGTCCGGGTCGATCCAGCGCCTTCCTTCGTGCAGGGTGGCGATGACCTTGGCGATGTGCGCCGGTTCGGCCGACTTGGTGACGAAGCCCTGGACGCCGAGTTTGAGTGCCTTGCGGAGCACTCCGGGTTTGGCGTGGCGGGTGAGCATGAGGATGACCTGGTTCGGCCGGGTGCGGCGGATTTCGGCGACAGCGCCGAGACCGTCCACGCCGGGCATCTCCAGGTCGATGACGAGCACGTCGGGCTGGTGCCGCAAGGTGGCGTCGACGGCGCTCTCGCCGCTCGCGGCCTCGGCGAGCACGGTGATCTCGCCCTCGAGCGGCAGCAGCGCGGCCATCGCCTTGCGCAGCAGGGCTTCGTCGTCGGCGAGTACCACCGTGGTCATCGGTTCTCCTGTGCTTGTGAACGTCGGTGCGGCAGGGTCGCGGCGGTCAGGAACCGTCCATCGTCCTGCTCGACCGTCAGTTCACCGCCGTCGCCGGCGACGCGTTGCCGCAGGGCGGCCAGCCCCCGGAGTTCGGGCAGTGGTGCGCGCTGGGCGCCGTCGTTGACGATGGTGATGCTCGTCGCCGACAGGGTGATCCGCACGCGCGTGGCCTGGGCGTGGCGAAGGATGTTGGTGGTCGTCTCGCGGAGGACCTGGCCCAGCAGTTCGCTCGCGTCCTGGTCGACGTCGGCCTCGCGGTTGACGCGCACCCTGATGCCGGCGGCCTCGAAGAGGCTGCGCGCGTTCTCCAACTCGGCGGACAGGTTGAGCCGTCGCCGCGCGTAGGCGAGTTCCTTGGTCTGGGCGATGGTTTCGCTGACGAGGGCGTGGATCTCGCGCAGTTCCTGCTTGGCTCGTTCGGTGTCGGCGTCGGTGTCGCCGTCCACCAGCTTCTGCGCGAGCGCGGTCTTCAACTTCACCACGTGCAGCGTGTGCCCCTGGATGTCGTGCAGGTCACCGGCGAACCGGACGCGTTCGCGGATGACGGCCAACTCCGCCTCCCGTTCGCGTGCCTCCTCCAACTCGTCGACGACGTCGTAGAACCCCTTGTTGGGGAACATCAGCCCGACCATCACCACGGTGACGCCGACGGGGACGAGGACGAACTGGAACAGCACACCGGGAACGTCCTCATGCGACACCAGCAGCCGCGTCGCGCCCACCACGCCGACGTAGACGGCGAGCGCCGCGACCGCCGCCACCCGGTACCGAGGCAACTGGGGGATGACGTAGGAGCCCACACAGGAGACGCCGAAGAACGCCGCCGAGCTGCCGACCACCAGCACCGCGAAGGGCCACACGGCCGCGGTGACGACCAGACAGGGGAGCGCGACGCGCAGCACATCACCCGCCGCCCACCGCGTGAAGCAGACCATGGTCGCCACCACACCGGCACCGAGGACGACGGCCTCCCACCAGGACCGGGCGTAGTCCGCCACCGAGATCGCCCCGACCACGGCGAGCAACGGCAGGAACATGGTGAGGTTGAGCCTGCGGAGCTGCCCCTGCGCAGGCTCGGTGTCCATGGGTGGCTCTCCGGGATCGAACGGCAGGGGTCTGCTCCTCAGCTCAGGTCACTGACGTCGAGGGTATGACAAGCAGCGATCCGCGTTGACCGGACGGAAGCCCTCGATCGCGCCGGCGACCTCTGCCTCAGTCACTGGCCCCGAAGGGCTCACGGGCAGGACCGTTCAGCGAGGTGCCGCGAGGACATCCTGGAGTACGTCCTCCAGCGTGACGCGGGCCAGCTCACGCCGGAGGGCCTCCTCGACGCCGTCGTAGATACGCTGCATCGCCGGCTGGATGCCGTGACCCACCACGCATCCCGGGTCCGGGGCCGCGCGGTGCAGCGCGAACAGCGGACCGGGTTCCACCGCTTCGTACACGTCGAGCAGCGTGATCGACTCCAGGTCGCGCGCCAGCGACCAGCCCGCACCCACCCCGCGCCGGGACTCCACGAGCCCCGCCCTGCGCAGGTCGCCGAGCAGGCGCCGGATCACCACGGGATTCGTGTTCGCGCTGGGCGCGATCTGCTCGGAGGTGGCGACCTCATGGCCCTGGCGCTGGTAGAGGCCGATCCAGGCCAGCGCGTGGGCGGCGATGGTCAACCTGCTGTTGGCGCTCATGAACTCGTTCCTCCCGGTCGCAACTCCTGATGTTACGACAACGCCTGTCGTAACAACTACAGTTGCGACAATCTGTCGTAACCGTTAATGTTTCGACTGCCGGAAGAGGTCAACCAGTGAGGTGAGAAACAATGAACAAGCCGCTGACAGGCAAGGTCGCCCTGGTCACCGGAGGATCCCGCGGGCTGGGAGCCGCCACCGTAAGGCTGCTTGCCGAGCAGGGCGCCGACGTCGCGTTCACCTACATCAGCTCCGACAAGCAGGCGCAGGACGTCGTCGACGAGGTACGCGACAAGGGCGCGAAGGTCGTGGCGTTCAAGTCCGACCAGGCGGACGTGAGCCAGGCCCCGGCGCTGATCGACGACGTGATCGCACACTTCGGTGGCCTGGACATCCTGGTCAACAACGCGGCGATCTCGGTGAGCGGGACGGTGGACGACCCAGCTGCCGACACCGCCGCGCTGGACCGGATGCACGCCACCAACTACCTCGGGGTGATCGCCGTCATCCGGGCCGCCTCCCGAGTGCTGCGCGAGGGCGGCCGCGTCGTCACGGTGAGTTCCGGGTTGGGCACTCGAGCCGGCGTCCCGGGCGTGGCCGACTACGCGGCGACCAAGGCGGGGGTCGAGCGATACACCATGGGCGTCGCCCGCGACCTCGGCTCCCGAGGCATCACCGCCAACGTGGTGGAAGCCGGGCTGATGGTGGGCGGCATGGAGACGCCGAACCCCGAGACCCTCAAGGCCCTGCTCAGCTCACTGTCCCTGCAGCGCCTGGGACACCCCGACGAGATCGCGGCGGCGATCGCCTTCCTGGCCGGCCCCGCCGCGTCGTACGTCACGGGCGCCGTGCTGGACGCCCACGGCGGCTACAACGCCTGACCCGCGGCCCCGCCCGCTCACCCCGCTGGATCCCGCACTCAGAACGATTTCGACGGGACGTTGTCAGCCACGACGCGTACTGTGCCCGGACATGACAACCTTCCGTTCGCAGCGACTGGAGACGCTGCTCGGCAGCGAGATCACACACGATTCGCGCAGGGCGTTCTCATGAGATCCGACGTGTTCCTGGCCGACTGCCCCGCCCGTACCACCTTGAATCTGGTGGCCGATACCTGGGCCGTCGTCGTCGTGTTCGGGCTGGGGCGCGGTCCGCTGCGCTATACCGAACTGCGCGGCCGGATCGGCGGGATCAGCAACAAGATGCTGACCCAGACGCTGCGCAAACTGGAGCGCGGCAACCTCGTGGAGCGGCGAACCCTGCCCACCGCGCCTGCGGGCGTGGAGTACCGGCTGACTCCTCTCGGCCAGAGCCTGCTCGGGCCGGTGTCGGTGCTCGCCCGGTGGGCCGAGGAGCACGCCGACGAGATCGCAGACTCCGACGGCGGCTGACCTGTGTGGGGAACCAGCGGGTTCCCCACGGCCTCCTAACGTTGCCGCCATGAAGATCGGAGACAGTGACCTGGAGGTGTCACCGCTGTGCCTGGGGGGCAACGCCTTCGGCTGGACGGCCGATGAGGACACCTCGTTCGCCGTGCTGGACGCCTACGCCGAGGCGGGCGGCAACTTCATCGACACCGCGGACATGTACAGCCACTGGATACCCGGCGGAAGCGGCGGCGAATCAGAGCGGATCATCGGCCGCTGGATGAAGGCCCGCGGCAACCGGGACCAGATGGTGATCGCGACCAAGGTCGGAGCCCTTCCGGGCTTGGACGATCTGGCGGCGCGGACGATCCGGCGCGGCGCCGAGGATTCGCTGCGACGTCTGGGGATCGACCACATCGACCTCTACTACGCGCACGTGGACGACCCCAGCACCCCGCTCGCCGAGACGCTCGGTGCGTTCGACGCGCTGGTGAGGGCCGGCCTGGTCCGGCACATCGCGGCGTCCAACATCACCGCGGACCGGTTGTCAGCGGCTTTGGAGATCTCGGCACGCGAAGGGCTGGCGCCGTACGTCGCCCTGCAGACGGAGTACAACCTGGTGCAGCGCGAGGGCTACGAACGAGATCTGGCACCCACCATCGCCCGGACCGGGCTGGCCTGCCTGCCCTACGTCGCGCTGGCACGCGGGTTCCTCACCGGGAAGTACCGCCCCGGCGGCCCGCAGGTGGACAGTCCCCGCGCCGACCGGGCACGCGCTCATCTCGAGGGCAACGGCCCCGCGGTGCTGACGGCCCTGGACGAGGTCGCCGCCGCGCACCAGACCTCGATCGCGGCGGTCTCGCTCGCCTGGCTGGCCGCCCAGCCCACCGTGGCCACTCCCCTGGCCGGCGCCCGCAACCCGGACCAGCTTGCCGACCTGCTCCCGTTCCTGACGCTACGGCTCACCACCGACGAAGTCGCCCTGCTGGACAAGGCCAGCGCCTGGGCATAGGCCAACATCGACAAGCCATCTCTGCTGCTGCGAGCGAAGGACCGGGGTCAGGGGCGCGGGTCCGGGTGGAGGGCTCGGGCGCACAGCGTGAGCGCTTCCGCGAGTGTCGTGCGGTCCGGGTCGTCGATCTCGGCGAGCATGACGGCTTCGATGCTGTCGAGGGAGCGGTCGCATCGCCGGAGGGTGGTCAGACCCTTCGGGGTGAGGCGGGTGCGCAGAGCGCGGCCGCCACGGGGATGCGGGTCGCGGCGGATCAGGCCGCGTTGTTCGAGATCGCGGATGACCAGGTTCATCGCCTGCGGAGTGACGAAGGCGATACGGGCCAGGTCGGCCGAGGATGGGGCGTCGCGCAGGCGCAGCTCGCTGAGCGCCATGTATCCGGTGGTCGTCATGCCGTGCCGGGCGAGCGCTTCATCCAGGCAGGCGCGGATGCGGCGTTCCAGCCGGAACACCAGGTAGCTCACACGGGGCGGCGGTGCGTCCGGCGCGGCGGCGGCGGGGACACCCGGATCGGTCACCAGGAGACGATATCGCGCCCCGTAAGCACGGGCTCCGATGTAAGTTTCCCACCCCGTTATCAAGGACCTTGATAGCAAGGTACTTGATAACCAGGGGAAACGGCTCACTGCCAGGTGAACCGGCGGGCGAGCGCACCAGGCGTGCATTGACGGTGGATCGCCGCCCTTTTATTTTCCAGCGACCGACGTCAATACGCGGCGGACCGATCCGCGGCGCGCCGCGGACATGGAGAGGAGGAGCGCGAATGAGACGATTGACCACGGTGCTGGCCGGTGTCTGCGCCGCAGCGCTCTTTGCCGTCATGACCGTTGTACTCGGATCGCCGGCCCTCGCCGCCACTCTGGTGGAGGTGACCAGCTTCGGCAGCAACCCGGGCAACATGCGGATGCACCTCTATGTGCCAGACTCGCGCCCGGCCTCGCCGGCGATCGTGGTCGCGATGCATGGCTGCGGTGGCTCCGGTCCCGGCTTCTACCAGGGCAGTGAGTTCGCCTCGCTGGCGGATCGATACGGCTTCATCGTCATCTACCCGACCGCCACCCAGTCGGCGGGGTTCGGCAACTGCTTCGACACCTGGTCGGACGCGGCCAAGCAGCGCGGCGGCGGCAGCGATCCGGTCTCGATCATCTCGATGATCGACTATGTCGAGCGGAACCATCAAGGAGACCCGAACCGGGTCTACGCCACTGGAAGCTCGTCCGGCGGCATGATGACCCAGCACATGCTCGCCGTCCACCCGGACGTGTTCAAGGCAGGGGCCTCCTTCATGGGTGTGCCCTTCAACTGCTTCGCCGGCGCCTCCGACTACCCGCCAGGAAGCAGCAGGTGCACCGGCGGGAGCATGGACCGGACACCTCAGCAGTGGGGCGACGCGGTCCGCCAGGCGTACCCGGGATATTCCGGGCCCCGCCCGCGCATGCAGCTGTGGCACGGCACCAGCGACACCCTCGTGCCCTACTCGCTGCTGCGAGAGTCGATCGAGCAGTGGACCAATGTCTTCGGGCTGAGCCAGACCCCGACCGGCACCGACACCCCGCAGGCAGGCTGGAACCGCAGCCGGTACGCCAATCCGTCCGGCAGCGTGCAGGTGGAGGCGTACAGCATCCAGGGCGCCGGGCATGCTCTTCCGCAGAGCGGTATGGCCCGCTACGCCATCGACTTCTTCGGTTTGACCACCAGTCCGACCGACACCACGCCGCCGACCGCCCCTGCCGGGCTCACCGCCTCGGGCACCACCGCGACCGGCACCAGCCTGACCTGGACGGCCTCCACCGACGACACCGGTGTGACCGGCTACGAGATCCTGCGCGCTCCCGGCGCGACGGGCGGCACGTTCACCCAGGTCGCCACCTCGGGCACGACCTCGTTCACCGACACGGGCCTGTCCGCGGACACCACCTACCGCTACCAGGTCCGGGCGCGCGATGCCGCCGGCAACGTCTCATCGGTCTCCGGCACCGTCCAGATCACCACGCAGGGAGGTACGACCGGCGCCTGCTCCGCCACTCCGACCGTGCAGTCCCAGTGGGGGAACGGGTACGTGATCCAGCCGCTGACCATCACCAACACCAGCACCTCGACGATGACCAGCTGGACCGTCACCTTCACCCTGCCGGCCGGGCACACCCTGACCGGCTCGTGGAACGCCACCATCAGCACCAGCGGCCAGACCGTCACGGTCAGAAGCGTCAGCCACAACGGCACGCTCGCGCCGGGAGCCGGCACCACCAGCTTCGGCTTCCAAGCGAGCAGGCCCAACGGCGACACCGCCCTGCCGTCCGGCTACACCTGCACCTGACCGTCAGCCGCACGCGCGATCAAAAAATGAGGAGGGAATTGTGGCAGCGTGAGCCGGCGCACCAGGCAAGAGGGGCTCTCCCAGTACCTGTTTCACCAGGGTCTCCCGGACGTTCAGGACGCCTGTCAGCCTGAGTGAGTCGGCTCCCAGCCACACAGAAGAGAAGTAATGGATCCACGGGAGGCGCGCAACGACAGATGGGACGAAATCCAATGACGGACAACCCGTTCACCGCTCACGCAGATCTTTTCGACCTGAGTGGGAAATGCGCACTTGTCACTGGCGGCACCAGAGGAATCGGGATGATGATAGCGCGCGGCCTTCTCCAGGCGGGCGCCCGCGTCATCATCAGCTCACGCAAGGCGGACGCGTGCGCGGCGGCACAGCGTCTGCTGTCCGAATTCGGCGACGTTCAAGCGATCCCCGCCGACCTGTCCAGGTACGACGAGTGTCAGCGTCTCGCCGATCTCGTCAAGGCGGAGCGCCTGGACATCCTCGTCAACAACGCGGGAGCGATGTGGCGCGAGCCGCTGGAGACGTTCCCGGCCGAGGCCTGGGGCTCGGTGATCGACCTCAACCTCAAGTCGCCGTTCTGGCTGGCGCAGGCGCTGCTCCCCGCACTGAGCAGGGCGGGCACCGCCGATGATCCCGCACGGATCATCAACATCGGCAGCATCGCGGCCATCCACGTCGCCGATTCGCCCAACTACTCGTACGCCAGCAGCAAAGCGGGACTCCACCAACTCACCAGAGTGCTCGCCAGAGAGCTGGGCCCGCGGCACGTCACCGTGAACGCGGTAGCCCCAGGGCCGTTCCCGTCGCAGATGATGGCGTCCACGCTCGATGCCATCGGCGACGCGATCGCGGCGAAGGCCCCTCTGCGCCGGCTCGGCCGCGACGACGACATGGCGGGTATCGCCGTGTTCCTCGCCAGCCGGGCCGGGTCTTACCTCACTGGCGCCGTCATCCCGGTCGACGGCGGCATCGCCACGACCGCATCAGGCACCTGAGAGGCTGTGCCACACCTCCAGGCCGGGGTGGGGGTACTCGCAGTACCTCCCTCCACCTGCGGACGGACCCTATGGTGCAAGGGTGGCCACGATCGATATGCGCACTGAGATCAAAGAGTTCCTGAGCTCGCGGCGCGCGCGGATCGCGCCCGAGCGGGCCGGACTGCCCGCCTACGGCGGCAACCGCCGGGTCAAAGGTCTGCGTCGCGAAGAGGTGGCTCTGCTGGCGGGGGTGTCGGTCGACTACTACGTACGCATGGAGCGCGGCAGCCTCACCGGCGCCTCCGACGGGGTGCTCGACGCGTTGGCCTCTGCCTTGCAGCTCGACGAGGCCGAGCGCGATCACCTCTTCCACCTCGCGCGGCAGTCCAGGACGCCCGGCGGTGCACGCCGCCGGCGACCCGCCGTAACCGTACGTCCGGCGCTTCAGCAGGTGCTCGACGCCATCACCGATGCGCCGGCGTGGATTTGCAACAGCCGTTATGACGTGCTGGCCACCAATCACCTTGCCCGCGCCCTGTATGCACCGATGCTGACCGGCACGCGGCGACCGGCGAACACCGCGCGGTTCGTGTATCTCGATCCAGAAGCAGCACGAACGTTCTTCGTCGACTACGACCGGATCGCCTTCGACGTGGCCGCGAAGCTACGCATGGAGGCCGGCCGCAATCCGCACGACGAGGAGCTGATCGCCCTGGTCGGTGAACTGTCGACACGCAGTGAAGTGTTCCGGCGGCGGTGGGCATCTCAGGACGTTCGGCTCCACCGGTCCGGACGCAAGCGTGTGCACCATCCGGTGGTGGGCCGGCTCGACCTGGACGTCGAGTCGATGGAGATGCCCGCCGAACCCGGCCTGCTCCTGAACGTCTACACCGCGCCGGCCGGCACGGCGACCGCGGAGGGTCTGGCCCTGCTGGCGTCGTGGGCGGCCGGCCAGAAGCGGCCGGCGACCGGGATTCACGCGCTCAGCTGATGTCTCCCACCGGCGTTCACGGCTCCGAGCAGGTCTTCTTTCGCGGATCAGCCACGTGCTTCGGGCGGCACGTAGGCGAAGGTGGGACCGGCGCCGCCGGGCAGCGCCATCAGGGCCTGTGCCTGGGCCCTGAGCGTGAACATGGTGCGGACGGCGTCCGTGAGCCGCTTCGGGTCACCGTTGAACGCCTGCTCCAGCTGGTTCAGCAGCGTGCTGTAGCTGGTGTCGAACAGATCCTGCGCCGCCCGTACGGCACTGCCCGGCTCGGCGGGCCGCGGGTTGGGCGTCATCGGGACCACACCGTCCGGGTCGACGCCGACCTGCTCACCGGTCGGTCCGGACTTCGGGGTGTCGCCCCGCTGGTAACGGCGGCCGAGCTTGAGCTCCTGGAAGCGGTAGTAGTGGGCGACCTCTTCCCGCTCGGGGTGGAGGACGTCCTGGTCACCGTCCCACACGTCGCCGCCGGCGTTGCCCTCCCCCTGCTCGACGATCTCCCTCAGCGCGCCCAGCGCGGACTCCAGATCCTCGACGGCGAACAGCGCTCCGGCGGTGTGACGGAAGCGGGCGCCGTACACCTGCCGAGCCGGGTCTCCGCAGAAGACCTCCTTCTCGCCGAGCGTTTCGCACAGGTAGCGCAACCCCTGCTCGATCGCGGCGTAGAACTGCCCGATCGTCTCGTAGCCCTCGTCCTCCGGCGGCGCGCCGGGTGCCGCCGGCTGCTCCAGGCGCAGGAACATCTCCAGCGCCTCCGGGCCGAACGCCACCAGCGACAGCTCCAGATCGCTGTGCGGCAGCTTGCGCGGGTGCGGTGGCAGCATCTCCGGCATGTCCAGGCGCGGCGTGCCGCCGACGGCGTTGAGCAGGTTCGCGGCCAGCGCCAGGTGCAGCATCTCCTCCACGAAGACGCCGCTCACCAGCTCGACGGCCGCCGGGTTGCGCTCAGGGTCGAGGGAGTACAGCGTGGTCAGGTACGGCGGCAGCGTCGCGTGCTCCAGCTCGATCGCCCATTGCAGGTGCTCGCGCAGGCTGTCGAGCGTGTCGATCCGCACCGGTCGTGCGTCGTTCATTCGTGTCAATCCTCGGGTTGTCGGCATGGCGGATCGGACCGCCGGCCGGTCGGCCGGCGGTCTGGTTCGATCCTGGGTTCATGCGGGGACGGCACCAGCCCGTCGCCGCGGGTACTTCGCCGGGGTTCAGGACGGGCGCGCTGGGCCCGGCCCTACTTCGCGGTGGACTGGTCGAGCCAGTCGCGGTAGGTGATGGTGCCGAGCTGCGCGCCGTCACCGGGCACCAGCGAGCGCTCGCCGGGCACACTGCCGAAGTAGCGCGCCTGCGGATCGGTGACGACCTCGCGGGTGTCGCCCCAGGCAGCCAGCGCCTTGCGGAAGAACTCGTCCATCCTGTACGTGGTCGGCCCGGCGATCTCGATCCGGCCGTTCAGCGGCGTCCCCACCGCAGTCCTGCCGACCGCCTTGGCCACGTCGTCACCCGCGATCGGCTGGAACAGCACCGGCGCGATGTGCACCTTGCCGTCGACCGTGCCCTCGTCGGCGATGCCGCGGGCGAACTCGAAGAACTGGGTGGAGTGCACCAGCGAGAACGGGATGCCCGACTTCTCGATCAGCTTCTCCTGGGCGATCTTCGCCGCGAAGTAGTCGTTCTCCGGCATCCGCTCGGTCCCCACGATCGAGACCGCGACGTGGTGGCCAACGCCCGCCGCCGCCTCGGCCGCCAGCAGGTTGCCGGTGGAGGTCTGGAAGAACTTCATCACGGCCTCGCGCTCGAACGAGGGCGAGTTCGACACGTCGATCACGACCTGGGCGCCCTTCAGCACCTCGGCCAGGCCCTCGCCGGTCAGCGTGTTGACGCCGGTGTTCGGCGCCGCGGCCACGGCCTCGTGGCCGTGCTCGCCCAGCTTCTTCACCAGCTTCGACCCGATGAGCCCGGTCCCGCCGATCACCACGATCTTCATTGCTGTTCCCTTTCTGCCTTTCGGGGCGCTGTGGTGCGCCCCCGCTGACAGCCAGGACAAGGCAGCCCCCTCGGTTGTGACAGGCGACCTCATGTTCGAGGACGAAGGGTGCGATTTGCGCCTCACCGGGCGCGCCTCACCACGACGCCCCCTCTTTCGCGACAGCTGTCACAAGTCCGGCCCCTGTCCGGTCTTAGCTGGCGGCCGGGGGCGACCCCGGCAAGCCGACGCTCGTGCGGGGACACGGCGCAGCTCGCCCAGTGCGAGTAACGCCGTGCTCCCTCGTTGATCGCAGCCGAGCTGTCGCGGCATGACCGAAATCTGGGATTCTCTGCGAAGGAAGCACATGAGCAACACGTTGAACGGACTGGTCGCCCTCGTCACCGGAGCGTCGTCGGGCATCGGCGAGGCCACCGCGCTGGCCCTCTCAGCGGAAGGGGCACGGGTCGCGGTCGCGGCCCGGCGCGCCGACCGGTTGGAGTCGCTGGCGAGCAAGGCGCCCGATGAGATGCTGGCCCTCGACCTGGACGTGACCGACCAGGAGTCGGTACGGGCCGCGGTCGCGGCGACCGTCGAGCGCTTCGGCGCCCTGGACGTCCTGGTGAACAACGCCGGGGTGATGCTCAACGGCCCGATCCTGGGCGCGGACATCACGCAGTGGACCCGCATGGTCGAGACCAACCTGCTCGGCTCGATGTACATGGTCCACGCGAGTCTTCCCCACCTGGTGGAACGCGGGGGCACGATCGTGCAGGTCTCCTCCACCTCGGGCCGGATCGCGTCGGCCTACTCCGGTGTCTATTCCGCGACCAAGTTCGGCATCGCCGCCTTCTCCGAGTCACTGCGGCAGGAGGTCACCACCCAGGGCGTCCGGGTCGTGGTCGTCGAACCCGGCTTCGTCGCCACCGAGCTGACCAGCCACAACACGGACCCCATGATGGTGGCCGCCGCGCAGGAGATGGCCGCCTCCATGCGCACCCTGCGGTCCGAGGACATCGCCAACGCCGTCGTGTACGCGGTCACCCAGCCGGAGCACGTCGCCGTCAACGAGATCCTCATCCGCCCGACCGACCAGACCCGATAGGCGACCTTCGCCACTCCGTACGTGCCACCGGCCGTACACCCGAACGCGGCGGAAGACGCACCGCGGGCCGGGACCGGGGGCGGCGCGGGAGCATGATCACAACGTGCAGTCCCGCTCCCGGTGCCGGTCGAGTGCGCGGAGCACGTCGGCGCAGGCCTGCGCGAAGCCTGCCAGCCGCTCGGGCCCCAGCACGTTGACGAACAGGGCGTGCACCATCTCGGTGTGCTCGGGGACGGCCTTGCTGATCGCCGCGTAACCCTTGTCGGTGAGCCGCACGTCGGGGTAGCGGCGGTCGTCGGAGTCCACTCGCTCGACCAGCCCGCGTTGCGCCATCCGGGTGAGCTGGTGGGACAGGCGGCTCTTCTCCCACTGGGTCGCGGCGGCCACCTCCGCGACAGGCATCTCCCGCCGCTCCGACTCCGTGAGCCGGACCAGGACCTCGAAGTCGGCCGCGGACAGGTCGCACTCGCGCTGCAGGTGCTGCTGCAGGTGCGAGTTGAGGTGCTTGGCCATTTCGATGTACGTGCGCCACATCCGGTCGGCCTCGCCGAGTTCCTGTTCCCATCCCATGACGCCCAGCCTACTCATTGCTTGACGTATCAACCTGGCGCTGTACGGTAGTCAGGTTGATACATCAACCTACCTGTGGGGAGTTGGTTTCCATGAGCGAGCAGCAGATCATCGCCGTAGTGGGCGCGACCGGAGCGCAAGGGGGCGGGCTGGTCCGCGCGATCCTCGACGACCGCAGCGGGCGGTTCGCCGCCCGAGCCCTGACCCGGGACCCGGGTTCGGCGCGGGCCACGGAACTGGCCGCACTCGGGGCCGAGGTCGTCGGGGCCGACCTCGACGACGCCGGCAGCCTGCGCAAGGCGTTCGACGGCGCCCACGGCGCCTTCGTGGTGACCAACTTCTGGGAGCCTCGTACGCCCGAGGAGGAGCGGGTACGGCCCGCGACCGCCAGGGAACGGGAGCAGGCCGGCAACGCGGCGCGGGCGGGGCAGGAGGCCGGCGTACGGCATTTCGTCTGGTCCACGCTGCCCGACACCCGCGGCTACTTCCGGCCGGGCGACGGGACGCCGACCTTCGGGGGCTCGTACAAGGTGCCGCACGCCGACGGCAAGGCCGAGGCCGACCGGTTCTTCCTGGAGTCGGGCGTGCCCACCACCTTCCTGCAGGCGAACGTCTACTACGAGGCGTTCCTGGACATGTTCGCGCCCCGGCGTGACGAGTCGGGCGCCCTGGTGCTGCCGCTCGGGTTCGGCGAGGCGCGGGTGGCCGCACACGCCGCGGAGGACGTCGGCAGGACCGCGCTGGGGATCTTCCGCCACGGGCTCGGGCTGGCCGGCCGGCGGGTGAGCGTCGCCGGGTCCCTGCTCACCGGCGAGCAGTACGCCGCAGCCCTGAGTCTGGCGCTCGGCGAGCCCGTCACCTACCAGTCGGTCAGCCCTGACCTGATCCGGGCCGCGGGGTTCCCGGGCGCGGGCGAGGTCGGCAACATGCTCCAGTACCTGATCGCGGCCGCCCCGGACATCGCCGAGCTCATCGACTATGAGCAGCTGCGCGAGCTCAACCCAAGCCTGCAGTCATTCGACACGTGGCTGACCACCCACCTGCCGGCCTTGGCGAACATCTCCTCAAGTGCGCCGTCGTAGCCGGTGAGTTGCTCGACGGATGTAGTAGACCACCCATCTCCGCAGGGCCCGTCCACCTCGGCCACATGGAGTGGACCCGGAACACCGGTCCAGCGACGTCCGGATCATGCCCGCGCTCACGAGCGACCTGTGGATAACCGGTCGCCCAGTTGGGCCGCCTTGCGGGCGTCACCGGGGATCTGCTGGAGAAGATGGCGGCGGTGCCCCTAGACGGAGGCGGTGCCGGCGCCAGATTCCTTCGGCCGGAGGAGGCGTCATAGAGGGGCGGGGTTCAGGGGCGGGGTGTTCTGCGGCGGCGGGCGGCTGTGACGTGGTGGGTGTAGGCCAGGTGGTCGGCTCGTTCCTCGTCGCCTTCGGCTATCGCGTCGAGGAGCGCCTGGTGCTCCCGGTACCGGCGGATGAAGCGTTCGGGCCGGCTGTCGATCCGCTCGATGGTGCGGTGCAGCCGTCCGTCCCGTGAGAACACCCGCGACTGCGCGAGCAGGGCCTCCATGACCGGGTTGCCCGCGGCGCTCTCGATCCGTTGGTGGAAGCGGGCGAGGATCGCCATCACCCGGGCCAGCGATTCGGCGCATTCGTTCAGCGTCTCGGGGTCGTACCGCGCGATCTGCAGGGAGCGCGGCCCGGTGCGTACGACGACCCGTTCGTGGATGAGCTGCCGCAGCGCCTCACGCACGGGCGTGGGGCTCACGCCGAGCCGGGCCGCCAGCTCCCGCTCGGTGACCTTCTGCCCGCGCGCCAGCGTGCCGTCCTGCACCGCGGCGCGCAGCCAGGCGTACACCTGGTCGGCCAGGCTGGTGGCCCAGACGCCGCCCCAGGGATCGAATGCCACGCCAACACCATATGCTGTAGCAAAAATGGGACACAAGCGCGGGCCCAATGCCCCGAAGATGGCGGAAAGCGGGTCCCGTCAGGGTGCGATGCCGACGCCGTCGATCCGGCTCCAGACGCGCTCCTGCGCGGCGGTCATCGCGGGCCAGCGCAGGCCGCCGGGCCGGGGCGGGATCTTGGTGGCGAACGCCTCAGGGTGGAAGCTCGAGTCGTAGTAGCATCCGCTGTCATACGTGCGTTCGAAAGAGTCACAGGAGCGGGCGATCGCGTCCAGGGCCGGCTTCCGGCCGGTGCGTGCCCACTTGTCGAGCGCGGTGATGGAGGCGGCGTACTCGGAGTTGCTCAACTCGCCGTGCTCGGACTCCGTCGTGAACGTCTGGACGAGACGCCCGTCGCGGCCGGCGGCCTTGAGGGTGGCGCGGTAGGCCGCCTCATGCTCGACGACGACCTGCGGGTCGTTGATCGCGTGCAGGGACAGGACCGGGATGTTCACCCGGCCGGTGAGGTCGCTGTCGTAGGACAGGTCGCGGCGCGCGCTGGGGTCGGGCGAGAATCGGGCCACGCCCGCGTTGAGCGCCTTGTCGTCGTGGGAGCCGGTGTAGCGCACGCCCCGGTTGCCGAACGGGTTACGGCCGCCGAGCCGCTTGAACACGATGTCCTGGAACAGGTAGGTCGCGTACAGCAGATCTGTTTTCAGGGACTTTTCCTGGATGCGGGTGACGGCGAGGATGTCGTCGAGATTGCGCTGCTGCCGCGCGGTCCGCTCGTCGGAGTCGATGCCGGTGCATTCCTGCAGGCGGGCCTGGATCGCGGCGGGCGTCAGGGGGGAGCCGGCGGGGAGCCCCTGCCACAGCGGGTACTGCCGCTCCGACGGGCGGGGAAGGTTGCGGCAGTAGTACTGGTAGACCACCCGCAGGTCCACGCGGTGGTCGTAGCCGCGCGAGCCGCCGCTCAGGTTGCCGCTGGTCAGCAGCATCCCGTGGTACGCGCCGCGCTTGGTGCCGTAGGTCTCGGCGACCTTGGCCGCGACGTTGCCGCCCCAGGACTGGCCGTGGAGGTAGGTGCGGGAGGGCCGGCCGAAGCGCGCCACGAACAGGCGGCGCACGTTCTCGGTGTCGGCGGCGGCCATCCTGACCCCGTAGCCGCCGCGCCGGTAGGAGGAGGCGGCCCAGGCGTATCCCTGGTCGACCATCACCGCCCAGCGCGCGAGGTCCTCGGTCGGGGTGGAGGCGTCGTAGGAGGCGTCGGGGCCGCCGTGGGCGTGCACGACGAGGGAGCCGTTCCAGCGCTTCGGGACGGCCATCGCGTAGTACGCGCCGTGGGCGTCCCGGCCGGTGTAGCAGGTGGCCTTAGCGGCCAGGCCCGACGGGCAGGCCGCGCGCCTGGGTTTCGTGGCGGGCGCGTCGGCCCGGGCGGCGGGTGTGACGGCTTGGGCGGACGCGGCGGCCTGGGCGGCGGGTGTGACGGCTTGGGCGGACGCGGCGGCCTGGGCGGGCGGGACTCCCGGCGGGCCGGCGAGCACGGCGGTGAGCAAGGTCACCGTCGTGATCACCGTGCGGCGGCGCCCGGGATGCGTCGGTGCGGACGCGTCAGAGGTAGTCAAGGAGTCGCTCCTTCGTACGCTCGGTGCGGTCCGCGGATCGGGTGGAAGGCAGGGGAAAACGCCCCCTGCCAGGACCGCCTTTGGAGCGTAGCGTTCTATGTGCTACAGCAAACAGCGGCCGAGGCACCCCGAGTGGAGGCACTGTCAGTCGAGGAAACGGCCGGCGATCCGGGAGACGTTCGAGTCGTGACTGTGGGCCCTCATCAGCTCCTCGGCCCGGTCCCCGTCACCGGAGGCGATGGCCGCGAAGATGGCCCGGTGCTGCCCGTAACGCTCATCGAGGCGCTCCCGGTGCTCACCGCGCGCCTGGGACAGCACGCTGTCGCGTCGCTCCGCCGTACCGAAGGCGTCAACGGTACGCAGCATCTGGATCAGCGTCGCGTTGCCGCCGGCCTCGTCCACGAGCAGGTGGAAACGCCGCATGAGTTCCTGGATCTCACCCACCAGCTCCAGCTCCCGCTCGCTACCCGGGGCGAGCTGGCGCATCTCGGCACGCAGCGCGTCCGCCTCGTCGAGGCAGCCGGCCATCGCGCGCCGCTGGGCCGCCGTCGACTTCTCCGCGGCCAGCCGGGCGGCCAGCGCCCGGAGCACATCCTCGATCATGGTGAACTCGCGGAGCTCGTCCTTGCCGAACTCGGCGATGCGGACCGACCGCAGACCCGTCCGCTCCACCAGGCGGTCCTGCTCCAGCCGTCGCAGCGCCTCGCGGACGGGGGTCGCGCTGATGTTGAGCGACTCGGCCAGCCCGCGCTCGGTGACCTTCTCCCCCCGCCTCAGCGAGCCGGTGACGATGGCCTCACGGATCGCGGCGTACGCCTGGTCGCCGAGGGTCACCGGCGCGGGAAGCTGGGGAAGAGCGGCCATGGAGGGGATGGTATGTGCTACAGCATCCTTGTCAATCCACCGCTGACGCGATCGCGCCCGGGAACTGCACCACCAGAGTGGCGGTGCCGGGTGCCCCACCCGCATCAGGTGGAGCACCCGGCGAGAGCTCTGGCGGGCTAGCGGGAGACCGACCAGGTAGGAGATGAACTTGACGGTGCGCCAGTCGTCGCTGCGGTCGGGTTCGGCCCGCCACAGGAGCTCATCGCCGCTGCTGCAGGTTCTGACGACGCGGAGGTCATCCGTACCGGCGAACTACAGTCCTGGTTCCTCGCCGAACACCTCGTCGACACGCCCCTCGTACGAACTGTCCAGGATTGAAGACCGCCGGGGGCGGGAGACCGGCGGGGACCTTCCGGCTGTGCGATTCTCGCGAGGAGTGCTGCTACAGGTGATCGCGGTCGGCGTTCGCCCGGCACGTCTCGTAGTTCGTGTGACGGATGGTGCGGAAGTTGTCGATCGACATCCAGCCGTACGTTCTCGTCCCCTTCACCCGGCCGAAGACCCAGAGGTGGCCGTGCCGGTTCTTCACCCAGCAGTGAAAGTACATGACCCGGCCGCTGCCGAGCCTGGCCACGTTCGCGCAGTGGCCCGCGTAGGGCCCCTTCTTGAGGTTGTAGGAACCCTTCATCACGCCGTAGCCGCCGTCCAGGTTGGAGGTGGCGTACCCGGAACACGGAGGCGGGACGGCCGACGCGGCCGACGCGGCCGGCGCGTTCACGAGTGTCGCTGCCATGATCGCGCCGGTCGTGACCAGCATTCCTACCGCCTTGGCCGCGAATCGCATGGTGCCTCCTTTGTTCTGTTGGCCGACTGGCTGTCCATATGGTGCGCGGGGTGGCGTCGAGAAGCTGTTGAGTGTTCGTTGAGAGGGCGGGAGCAAAAGGACTTGCCCGAATGACGAGGATGGATTTCATGGCCGCCATGAGTGCGCTTTCTGTCAGGCTGGGTGGCGTGTGCGCCGTCCTCGGCGCGGTCGGCTACCTGGCCGCCGGCGCGTTACACAGAGACCTGCCCAGCGGGGCGGAGAACGCCGTTCCACACGTCGCCGCGCATCCCGAATGGCACGCCATCCATCTGCTGGCCATCCTCGCCGTGGCCCTCTGGCCGATCGCCTTCGCCGGCCTGACGGCCGTACTCACCGAAGGCTGGAGCGCGATCCTCGCCAGGATCGCCACCGGTGCGGTTCTCGTCGGCCTGGTCATCTACGTCATCGACACCGCCTTGGACGGGTACGTCCTCAAAGTGGCCGCCGACACATGGGCCGCCGCCTCCGGCACCGAAAAGCAGGAGGCATTCCTGATCGCGTCAGCGGTGTACCGCGTGCTCCAGGCCACCTTCGTCGCCTCCATCATCTGGCTGGTGGGCGTCCCCTTCTCCCTGATGGGCCTGGCCGTCGCCGTGGGCCGGGCCTTCCCCCGCTGGCTCGGCTGGGCCGCCTTCCTGGTGGGGCTGTTCGTCACGACGGCCGGGATCACGTACTACCTGGGCATCGACGCCATCCCGCACCTCGCCGGATTCGTCGGCCCGAGCGGTCTGCTGATGATCTGGATGCTCGTCATGGGGATCCTCATGACGAGGTCGGCGCGCCGATCGCAGGTGTGAGGCCGGGCGCGGAGTTCCGTAAAGGCGTACATGCGAGGACTGTCATATTGTTCTGGTGGCCGCCTATGGCGCCGCTCTGATTCGGCGCAACCGCACGTGAGGCTGCGGGCCGTTTATCAGCGGCAAGACAAGTCTGAACGCATCCAGGCCGCTAGCATGATGGATACCAAAAGCCGTAATTCAAAGGACGTTACCTCGTGCTTGAGATGTCCGATGCTGTGGACCTGCAGGTGGTTGTCGAGGGTGCGGAAGCCGAGACCCACGCGGTGGGGTTGTTCAACTGGCTCGGTTCCGAGGACGAACTGCGCGGGCGGGTGCGGCCTCAGCGGCGGGCACCGAAGCCGGGAGAGATGGGCTCGGCGGTGGAGTTGCTGACGGTGGCGGTGGGCTCCGGCGGCGCCGTGGCGGTGCTGATCCAGTCGGTGTGCACCTGGCTCACCTCACGCGGCGCCGACGTCAAGGTCACCGTCACCACCGCCGACGGGCGGCGGGTCGAGGTGGACGTCCGTCGAGCCGCGGACCCGGCCGCGGTGCTGCGGGAGGTGTCGGAACAGTTCCCGCCGGCTGTCGAGGGGCATGGTGAGTCGTAAGCCGTTCCTGGAGGGTGGGGGCAGCCGGGCGGTGCTCATCGGGGCGGGTACCTTCCACGACCCGGAGTTGCCTGACATCCCGGCCGTACGCACGAATCTGGAAGATTTGCGGCAGGTGCTGACGCATCCCGTTCATGGCCTCTTCGAAGCCGATCACTGTCAGACTTTGGCCGATCCGGCGGATCAGGCCGCTGTCGGCGTGGCCCTGACCGCCGCCGTCCGCGAGGCGAAGGATCTGCTGCTGGTCTATTACTGCGGGCACGGGGTCCTCGACGACACCGGAGCCCTGCATTTCGCTCTGACCGGTACGAACGCCGAACACGTCGGCTTCTCCGCCATTCACGTCGACCTGGTCAAACGCATGGTCGGCAGCGCTCGCGCCAAAGCCCGCGTGCTCCTCCTGGACTGCTGTTTCTCCGGCCAGGCCGTCACCGTCATGAGCGACCGGCGTCGCCTCGCCCTGGGGCAGCTCGATCTGACGGGCACTTATACCCTGACGTCCACGCCTGCCAATTCCCTCTCTCACGCTCCACTCGGTGCCCGGAACACCGCTTTCACCGGAGCGTTGCTGAACGCGCTACGCGAACCCGGCCCGCTCACCCTGGACGAGATCCACCGCCACGTCGACCGGGAACTGATCGGCCGGGGCTTTCCCCGTCCGCAACGCCGTTCCGTCGGCAGCGCCGGAAATCTCACCGTGACGCGGGGGCCGATCCGGCCTCGGCAGGAGTCCCGTCCGGCCACTTCTCCCAAGAAGCCGCCGAGCGCTGCGGCGAAGACCGGCCGTGCTCTGCTCGCGATGTTGCCGCTGGCCTTGCTCCAGGGCAGCACCTACGTACCTCAGGAGCCGGGCTCGTTCCTCGATGCCCCGCGCATAGTGGCGGGAGTCTGGCAGGACGAAGGAAATCGCCGCAACGGAGCAAGATCGAGCTACAACGAAGACGCGATCAACGGGCTGCTTCGTCTTGCCGGCTTCAAGGAAGAGATCGCCTTCAACAAGGTCCCCCGAGAACAGGCGATGAGCACGCTGATGAGAGGTGAGGCCCACATCGTCGGCACGCTGGGCATCATCCCGTCCAGAGAAGCAGTGGCCGACTTCGTCGGTCCGCTCGCGTCCTCGCGACTGGGCGTGCTGGTTCGTCGCGGCGAAAAAGGCATCGAAAAACCTGCTCACCTTTCCGGGCGACGCGTATGCACGATCGCCGGGTCGACGACAGCCGACTCCTTGGAGAAGGCCGTGAACGGGGCACAGATCTACCTGCAGAAGGGCTTCGCCGACTGCCTCACCTGGCTGCGTCGGCGTGCCGTGGACGCGATCGCCGGAGACCGGCTGACGCTCGCCGGTATCCAGCTGGCGGAGCGAGAAGACATTCAACTCGTCGCGGACATCAGGTTCGGCCCACGCGAATCCACGGGATTCGCGATCAGCAAGGGCGACCACGATACGTGCGAACGCCTCCGCATCGCCTTGCAGAAATACGTCGGCAGCAAGGACTGGCGGAATCACTTCAGTGAACGCCTGCCTTCGAAATCGGATTACGTCGATGCGCAACCCACTGTGGAAGAGATCGATGAAATGTCGTGCCGAGCGCGCGCAGCAGGCTGAGCGGCCCGCGATGACGTGCGTTCTGCGCCAGTCCCGGCTCACCGGCCGGCTGCGTGGGTGTTAGGGGAGCCGGGCGACGAAGTCGTCGAAATAGGTTCGGATTTCGGAGACGCTCTCCACGAAGAGCCCGTTGTGATGGCATGCTCATAAGGGGCGGCCGCACAAAAAGTGGGCGACGACCGCCCGGCACTCAGCCTTCCTCGTCGTCTCCGCGCCGGCGGAGCGCTCGCTCAGCGATGCCGCTGGAGAGCTTGCCCGTCACCGACCTGGCCAGGTCGAGGGTCTCGTTGCCGAGGCGCCTGGCGGCATCGACGCCATCTGCTCCTGTTTCGAGCGCTTGGTCTCTCACCTCTTTGGCCGCGTCCGCCCATCGTCTCGCCTGTGATGACTTGCGAACGCGCCCGATCCCGAGCCGCCCGTGGAGGTCGACGATGGCGCGCGAGACATGATTGCTCGACTGCACTACGGCCGGGGCCTTGGCCGGATACATCAGCACCTTGGTGTTGGCCGTGGCAGCAGCCGCATCCATGCGGGCCATCAGACGGTCGGTGCTCCGTGAGATGAGTTCCAGCCGGTCCTTCCTGGCGGCCCGCAATCCGAGGCGATGCCCGTTCAACTCCCCCGGAGACGCGTCCAGCACCCGGTCGAGTTCAAGCACGGCGATCGCGTCCTGCAGTTGGAAGCAGCGAGCCAGCACAGCGAGCCACTCCTGTCCTTTGGACTCTGCTTCCTTGGCCGCCTTGGCGAGATCAACGAACTTGGTTGTGCCTCCCAGTTTTTCCGCGAGCGCGTCGAGTTGACGCAACGCATACGCCTGAGTCTCTGCGATCGTCGCCGGCGCGGTCTGCACCTTCGACCACGTGACTTCGTCGACCCGGCCCCTCGTCTCTCGGATGGTCATGGCCTCCTCGATGACGAAGCCCACGCCGATCATGCGGGCCAACACGGCGTCCTTCTGGCCGCGCAGCACATCGTCGACCTTCTCTTCGATCGTGACGAGATAGTCGGTGATTTCGTTCATAGCCAGCTGCATCGCAAGCTGCGCCATAACCGCTGCAGCAGTAGCCAGAAGCGCCGGGTTGGGCACAACCGATCCGGGCCCCTTCGCGATCTGGAGCCATGATTTGATCGAGCCCGGCTGCCCCACCATTGCGTGGCTGACGCCTGGAGTCTTGCTTTCCATCAGCCCGATTTTCTTGACAAGCTGCGCGGACTCCTTAGTCAGCTGCACCCAGCGACCTGAGTTGGCGGCGATCTCGGAACCTGCCTGTAGGGCTCCAGCCCCGATACCGAGAACAGATCCGAGCCGTTGCAGTCCGAGGTCCTTCGACGGCAGTCCCTCAGAGACCAGGAAGCGTTCGGCAGCGGTCGGGTGCCCGATGACCGCCAGGCCATCGCCGTCACTGATCAGTTGAATCTCGTTATCCATCACCGACTCCTGAAATGAAGCGACTCTTCGCTGTTGAGGGTGGAGTCGGGGTGCGAGCGGCGATCACGGGGTGTGTGTCGAGCACCTACCGGACGGGGATTTCCACGCTCACCGTCCGGCGGAGGCCCTCGATGCGCCCCACGCTACCCTCAACGCCCCTGGCCTGTCCGCGTTCTGCGGCACCTCGTCTACGCCGGAGGCACGACCGGGCCGAGCCGTACCGGATCACTCACTGCCGAGTACGGAGTCGTACCCGTGGCCTTATCGGGAGCGGCGGCGGGAGGCGCAGTTCACGCAGGTCTTGATGGCCGGGAGGATCTGCAGGCGCTCGATGGGGATGCGTTGCCCGCACCTCGCGCAGGTCCCGTAGGTGCCATCGCGTAGCCGCTCGGAAGCGAGGTCCAGTTCGGCGAGGTGTGCCAGGGTCTGATCGAGAAGGGCCTGAACGTGGGCCCGCTCGAACGCCGTGGATGTGCCCTCGGGGTCATGCTCGTCGTCGGAGGCCGTCAGCGCTGACGATGTGACGATCTCGTCCCGGTCGCGGCCCAGCAGGGCGATGCGGTCCGTGGTGTTGCGGCGGTCGGCGTCGAGTAGTTCGCGTATGGTCGCCTGCTCGGAGGGGGAGAGCGCGGCGTCCCGATGATGTTCGGTCATCACTGCTCCTCACCTTCCCCATCAGATTAGTCGCGGCCCTTCCCCAGCCGCACGCCCCAGAGCTCGGCCGCCGGGTCACGGGCAGCGCACCTCTGGGGTGCGTTCCACGAACTGCGCGTACCGCTCGAACGCCCGCTCAACCTCTGCCCGGTCGCTTCCGTGGAGTGGTGCGAGTGGTTGCACGGCGATCCGTACCCGGCTTTTCGTGAGGGTGCGTTTCCAGATGGCCACGACCCGGCCGGCGCGTACCACGGTGGACTGGAAGATCCCGTTGTTGCCGGGGATGATGGCCGCCTTGTGCTCGTCGGCGACCATGAGTGAGCGGTCTTTGTAGCCCAGCAGGTATTCGTCGAACCCGGGCAGCACGAGCAGCTCGTCGTCGCCGGCCGGGGGAGGGGTGGTGTCGAGGAGCGCGGCGTCGAGGTAGGTCTCCACGCCGTGGACGGTAACCCTGGCCAGCGCGTCGCCGGCCACGGCGATGCCGCGTTTGGAGTCGGCCGCGGTCAGGCCGGTCCAGCCCGCGAAGTCTTGCCTTGTGGTCGGTCCCCGGCCGCGGAAGTAGCGCAGGGCGATGGTGCCCAGCGCCTCGTCGCGCTCCGGCCGGTGCGGGTCGGGAACCCACTCGTCGAGCAGCACGAAGCTCTGCTCGTTGCCGATGTTGGGGGCGATGCACAGCAGGCCGCGCTGGCTGGCGTACCACAGCAGGTGGTAGCCGCGCTGGCCGCTGGTGTCGATGCCCTTGTCGGCCAACACGGCCAGGCACTCCGACCGGGTCAGCCGCCCGCCGCCAGTCAGAGCCGCGCCCAGCACCTCCATGGCCTGAACGGTGGTCTCCTCCGAGAGGCCGAGTTGTTCGCGCCGCCTCGCCGCGCCGTTCAGCACCCGGACGCCCATCATTTCGACCATCCAGCGGGCGTCGCGGGACGGGACGAAATGGATGGTGCCGCGCATCGGCCAGGTGCGCAGCGCCTCACGCCGCTCCAGCGCGTCGGTGACATCGGCGGCGGTGAGTCCGGGCAGGCGCACGCCGAACGACCACAGGCCGCTGGCCAGGTCCTGCGCTTGCATCGCCCCCAGCCAAGTCACCACTTCGACCACGCTCGTCGCCCGCCTGGCATCGCCGGGCGACGCTCGAAGCAGCAGGCTGGACATCCGCAGGCCGAGCACCTGCTGGGGGGAGAGTTCCACCGGTCAACCGTATCCTTCGGCGCCGACAATCTCGCCGATGTGATCGCCTGTCGTCTCGCCCGGAAGGGGGTGTGCGGGCGGATCTTATGGTCGGGCGGCCTGAGCCTCTGGGTGTACGTCAGGCCGCCCGCGGCCCCGCCGGCCCGGCTCGACCCCCGGCCGGCGGGACCGGCCGCTCTCCCCGCCGCTTCGCCGGCGTTCAGCGCCACTGAGCGCGAGCCAGAGTGAGCCCGTACACGTTCACCGCACCGCTCGCCTTGAGCCGCATGGCCACCGCGTTGAGGCTACTGCCAGCGGTGAAGACGTCGTCGTAGACCATGATGCGTCGGCCTCGCACACGGGCCGGGTCCGGCACATGTAACGCGGCGTACAGCTCATGCGCCGCGATCTGACGCTCAATGAGCGAGGTCGTGTCTCGCATGCGGGGAGTGGCTCGCGTCTTCTCGATGAGCGGCGGATCCAGCACGAATGGGAGATTCTCATCGTCTTCGAGGATCGCTCGTTCGATGACGTACCCAGTGTGATCATTGCCTTTGCGTGCCTGGTGTGGCCCAAGATAGGCGGGCATCGGGATGATGGCGTCCGCCTCGTCGACGAGTTCGGGGTGGGTGTAGAGGTGACCCAAGATGATCCGTGCGAAGATCATCCCCCATCCGTATGCTCCGCGCTTCAGTCGGAGAACCCCCTGCTCCAGGGTGCCGGCCTTGACCCCGACGACGGCCGTCCACTCAAAGGCACGTTGTGGGTCGCTGCAGAGCCTGTTGGAGCAGGTGAGCTCGCCGCTCCGCAACGCCTGGTGGCAGATCCGGCAGTTGGGTTCGTTCGGCGGCTGCAAGCTCTCCGATGCGCACTCGTGGCAGATGCGGACGTGCCCCGCCTGCAAGTAGGGACATTCGCCGCAACTGCCAAACCCGGCGGGGGGTGGGCCGTCGCCGTAGGCCAGCCGCCCTAGCTCGATCACCACAGCGCCCCGGGCGACGGCTCATCCAGTTTCAGATCTTCGAAGTCGAGGGTCAGCTGAGCGCGGGACTCGTTGACCGCTTGGATCCGGTCCGGGCTGGACAGACTCTTCACGACATCGTCCACGTCCTCCACCATGAGCGCCCCGCGCGTCTTGACGTACTCCCGTGCCCACGGTTGAGCCTCGGTGAGACTGCGAAGCAGGAACACCCTTTTGCCATGCTCCAGCGCCAGCCGCGCCTGCATCTTCGCCCCAGACGTGCTCGCGGCTTCGATCACCACCGTGCCTTGCGCGATGCCGGACATGGTGACATTGCGGCGGGGAAAGGTATGGGTCGCGCCGTTGGCTTCCGGCCAGAACTGGGAGACCACAGCCCCGTTCTCGGCGATCCGGTCGGCCAGGGCGCGGTTCTCGGCTGGGTAACAGCGCAGGATGCCTGTCCCCACGACCGCGATCGTCCTGCCGCCGGTATCGAGCGCCGCAGTATGCGCCGCGGTGTCAACGCCTCGGGCAAGGCCGGACACTACGGTGACCTGACGTTCGGTGAGCAGGGCGGACATCCGGCGTGCCCGGCGTAGTCCATCATCGCTCGCCTGGCGGGTGCCGACGACGGCCACACTGCGCAGGTCCTCTTCGCGCAGTTCGCCCCGGACGAAAAGGAACGGTGGCAGGTTGAAGATCAACCGGAGGGTGGCGGGGTACTCCTCGTCCAGGACAGTGACGAGTCGAGCCCCGCTGTCGGCCGCGAGTTCGGCCTGCTGAGCGGCAGAGTCGAGGTAGCGATCGAGCTCCTGGGCGCTGTTGGCGATGAGGGCTCTGGCTTTGGTCGCCTCAGGCGAGGACTCGATGATGTCGCCCGACCACAGGCGCGCCAAGCCGTTGGGACGTTGAGCCTCTCGCGCGATGAGGTACCAGCTAACGCCCTTGACCATGCATATCGCGAGCAGTCGTGACTGCTCTTTAGTGATCCGCATCCTACTCTCCAAACAAATGTTCGAATGCGTGTCTCATGGTACTGCAGATGCCCATGCCGCTCGAAGATATGTCCATATTGCCATGTAGTACTAGATGTCCCATGAGCTGCATCGATGGTCGATATGGCGGCGCTTGTGATCGATATCCGCTCGCAGCTTGGCGTAGCGCAAAGGCACTGAGTCATCACGGTGAGTATACGAAAGACGTGGTCGGATGGCGGTTCATCGGGCCTGGCCGACGAGCAAGCGGCGCCAGGCCCGAGGCCCTGCCCGATCCACCGCAGCGCCGTACACCCGGGGCGCGGCACGGCCGGATGCGGGGATGTCCCCGGACAGTCCTCGTCCGTGAGGACATCAGGCGGAGCGAGAACGACGGCGGACGCGGTCACCGCGTTGTCCGTACGATCCAGCTCTTCTGCTCGGCGATGCCCTCCTGCTGCGCGATGACCTGGCACAACCCCACCAGGTCGTCGGCGTCGACCGTACGATGCGCGCCCGCGTCCTCGACGGCCCTGGGGAACGGACGCTCGCGGGTCGCCCACAACCGCCCGGCGTCGCTACGCATGATCCGCCACCCGGCGAACGTCCTTTACGAGCACAGAGGTCCGGCGCATCAGATCGATCAGCCGGGCCGACAGGTCCAGATAGCCGTACTCGTAGGCGACCGCTTCGGCCGCACGGTACGAGGTGACCAGCAGCGGTGCGAGGCCAGACGCCGTCCGAAGTCCTCGGATGAGTTCCGCGATCAAATCAAGAACCGCGTAAGAGAGCCGGACGTACTGGGATTCCAAGCGACACCGAACCGCTTCGCGTACGGCCACTTGCAGCTCAGGCAGGGGACGCACTGGACCCTCGTCGGGGAAATCACAAGTCGTGATCACCTGGCGCAGGAGGGGGATCGTGCCGTGGACGCGACTGTCAGTGCGGCTGGTGCTGTGCAGAAGCCGGGAGGGATCGACACCAAGGGCCGCAGCGATGGCATCGAGAACATTGTCGCCCGGATTCGGGCTTCCCTGTTCCAGCTTTCGGATCATGCTGAACGAGATGTTCGCTGCCCGTAGCGAGATCGCCCTGGGTCATGCGGCGCGCGCTGCGGATCGCCGCGATGCGCTCTCCCGCGCTTGAGCTACTTCTCCTAGCCGAGGGCATCAGTGCTCCGTCCGGTCGTATCCAGGAGAGCTGGCAGGTCTGCGAGACCGTTGATTCGCAGGTCGGCGGGCACGGTCGGGTCGTCGCCCCAGAGCAGCCCCCACGGCCCTCGTCGAATGAGGCAGGTGACGAGGCCCGCCGCCTTGGCTGGAATGACATCGTTCACCGGATGATCGCCGACGTAGAGCGTTTCCCCCGGGGGCCGCGCCGGCGAGTTTGATGACGCGATCGAAGAAGGCGGCATCCGGCTTGGCCACACCCCATTCCGCCGAGGTGGCGATGGCGTCAACGGAAAGCCTTAGTCCGCGTAGCAGGTCGCCGGCCTTGGCCGTCTGGTTCCCGGCGACGCAGACACGCAGGCCCATGTCCCGCGGGCTTGGAGCCCGTCCCGCACGTGGAGCTCCTCGAAAAGGCGCCGCCGGGAGGCGATGTCCGGCGTCAGGGGAGCCGGGCGACGATGAAGTCGTCGAAATAGGTGCGGGTCTCGGAGACGCTTTCGACGAAGAGCCCGAAGCGGGGCGGGCCGACGGCCTTGTTCGCCTCGGTGTCGGCCAGCCGGATGACGAGCTGGTCGTCGGCCCACAACGCCAGATCGACCTGGCCGGCACCGCGTACGCACTCGGCGCGGAGCAGGGCGTTCCCCCTCGCGACGCCCTCCGGCAGCGGGATGTCGCTGGTCATGTTGCGCGGGACGCCGCCGACGACCTTGGCGATCTTCCCGTGCCCGTCGCCACGAACCTCCAGGACGTACACGATGTCGTTGGCGACCTGGTCGTCCTTGGAGTACTCGCAGTAGACCCCGTTCCAGGTGTCGGAGCCGGCGTCCGAGAAGTTCATCTTCACCGACGCCAGCGCGTGGTCCGGAAGTCCCTTCTTCGCCGGCGCCGGGCTCCACCGGTGCCCGGCGCCGCGCTTCAGCCTGATCGTGTACCGGCCGTCGCCCGTGTAACCCTGACCGGTGTCCACCCGGGTGCCCTCGTTGTTCCAGCCCGAATTGTCGGCGGCGAACGTCTCGCGGTACACCATCTCGCCGCGGGGAGGCGTCTCCGGCGCCGAGTTCACCATCCACACCATCACGGCCGCGGCGATCAGCGCGCTCACGGCCAGGGCCGCGGCCGCTCCGGTCAGCACGTCCCTCCGCCTGCGCCGTCTGCTCCCCTCCGGTAAGCGGTGTCGCGCCGACCGGGCCTGGCCCCGGCTCTCCCGGGCTTCCCGGCCTTCGCGGCTCTCGCGGCTCTCGCGGCTCTCGCGGTTCTCGCGGTTCTCCCGGCGGAGCGGGCTCAGGTCGAGGCGTACGCTGCCGGCGACCTGGGCGGAATCGACGTCCGGACGCTGCACCAGCGCGGCCAGCAGTTCCTGCGCGGTGGGACGCTGTGCCGGATCCTTGCTCAGCGCCGCCGCGACGATCGGGCGCAGACCGGGATCGAGGCTCCGCAGATCGGGTTCGTCGTGGACGACTCGGTACATCGCGTGCGGCAGGTTCGAGGAGGCGAACGGCGAGGCGCCCACGGTGGCCGCGACGACCACGCACCCCCAGGCGAAGATGTCCCCCGGCGGGCCCACCTGTTCCCCTTGGACCTGCTCGGGCGCCATGTAGTCGGGGGTGCCGAAGACCAGGTCGGTGGCGGTCTGCCGGTCGCCGGCGTCCAGGGCGCGGGCGATGCCGAAGTCGATCACGCGCGGGCCGAGGGGTGACAGCAGCACGTTCGCGGGCTTGAGGTCGCGGTGCACCAGCCCGGCGTCGTGAATGGCGGTGAGCGCGGTCGCCACGCCCACCGCGAGCGCCTCCACGTTGGAGCCCTCCAGCGGCCCGTTCTCGCGCAGCATGCGCCCCAGGTCGGGCCCGGCGACGTACTCGGTGACGACCCACAGCGGCTCGACGTCCAACTGCGCGTCGAGCACCGGCGCGGTGCAGAACCGCCGCACCCGGCGCGCCGCCGACACCTCGCGCCGGAACCGTGCGCGGAACTCCGGATCGACGGCGAGCAGGCGGTTGATCACCTTGATCGCGACCGGCCCCGACGGCCCCTCGGCGAGGTAGACCGTACCCATGCCACCCTGCCCCAGCTTGCTGGCAATCCGGTACGGGCCGATCTGCACGGGGTCGGACGTTTCCAGTGCGGAAGCGGGATGCAGTCCATTGGACGTCACAATGGCCGATCCTAAGATGACTTATGCCGCGAAGTACCCACAACATGAAAGTGCTTGATAAGGTTCTGCGTTCGAAGTGGCCCATGATCTTCGACGGCTGTCGCCTCGGGCACAGGATCACTCCATAAGAGTTCGCCCCGCGGGGCGGGCTCTTTTCTGTTGATCGCGGCACCGACGACCAGGCCTCCCGTTCACCCATACGTATCCATTCAGCCGACCACCTTGCGCGGTGCGAGTACTCGTGTTTGAGTAGTCATATGCGAGCAACACGTCTCTTCATCCTCGGCGCCCTGGCGGACGGCGGTCCCATGCACGGGCACAAGATCCGAGCCGCCGCCCAGATGGACCGGGTCGAGCTTTGGGCGGACATCAAGCCCGGGTCGCTGTACGGGGCGCTGCGCCGGATGGCGGACGAAGGCGTTCTCGAGGTGGTTCGCACGGAGCAGGAGGGCAACCTCCCCGCCCGTACGGTGTACGGCATCACCGCCAAAGGCCGCACCGAGCTCGTCGCGCTGATCAGGACGGTCCTGGCCGACACCAGGCTGCGGCCGGACGCGATCCAGCTGGTGCTCCTGCACAGCGGCGAGATCGGCCCCGACGAGCTGCGTACGGCCGTACAGCTGCGGCGCGACTCCTACGCCACCCAGCTCGGCTTCTGGCGCAACCTGCGCGTCGAGGCCGAGCCGCACCTGACCAGGCTGGAGGCCGTCGCCTTCGACTACACGCTGATGCGGCTGGAGACGGAGCTGGCCTGGCACGAGCGCTTGCTCGCGGAGCTCGCGCGCCTGGAGGAATGACACCCCGGGCGCGCCCCCATCAGCGCGGGTGCGCCCCATCTCCCCGGGCGCGCCCCCATCGGAAGGAGAGCATGCATGTCCTCTCGACTTACGCACGTCGCCGTGATCGGCGGCGGGATCGGCGGGCTCTGCCTCGCCCAAGGACTGCGGCGAGCCGGCCTGGCCGTCACCGTGTACGAACGGGACCGATCAGCCGATTCGCGGCTCCAGGGCTTCCGGCTGCACATCGAACCCACCGGGAGCACCGCCCTGCACGCCTGCCTGCCGCCCGCCCTGTGGGAGGTGCTGGTGGCCACCGCGGGCGATCCGGGGCCCGGGATCAGCTTCCGCGACGAGCAGATGCGGCCGCTCGTACGCATCGGGCAGAAAAGCCATAACGGCCGGAAGCCGGATCCGCTGGACCCCACGACCGGCCGGCATGCCGTCAGCCGCGTCACCCTGCGCAGACTCCTGCTGGCCGGCCTGGACGACGTCGTCCAGTTCGGCAAGGAATGCACCGGCTTCGCCCAGGAGGACGACGGGACGGTGACAGCGCAGTTCGCCGACGGGACCACCGCGACCGCCGACGTGCTCGTCGCGGCCGACGGCGCCGGCTCCCGGGTGTGGGGACAGCTCCACCCCGAGGCCGACCGCACCACACTGCCGGCGACGGCCATGGCCGGCAAGCTCTTCCTCACCGAGGAGAACCGGCGCTGGCTGCCGGAGGAGCTGCTCACCGGCATGAACGCGTTCTGGCCCCGCCAGGACTTCCTGTTCACCGCGGTCTTCCGCAGGCGCGAGAACCTGGCGGCGATCAACGCCAGGCTCGGCGACCGCGTACGCGCGCTCGGGCTGGAGCCCGAGCGCCTGCTGGCGGACTCCCAGGACGACGACTACCTACTGTGGGCCTTCATCGCGCACCGCGACGCGCTGCCGGGCTTCACGGCGCTGGCGCAGTCCGATCCGGCCGCGGTGCGGGCGCTGCTGGCCAGGCGGACCGCCGGATGGCATCCCGACCTGCGCCGACTGCTCGCCGACTCGACCCCCGACACCCTCTACCAGACCGAGTTCAGAGCCGCGCGACGACTGCGGCCGTGGCGGACGAGCAACGTCACCGGACTCGGGGACGCCGTCCACCAGATGCCCCCGGTCGGCGGACTCGGCGGCAACACCGCCCTGCGCGACGCCCACCGTCTCTGCGCCGCGCTCATCGCCGCCGATCGTGGCGAGCTGCCGTTGTCGCGGGCGCTGCACGACTACGAGGCGGACATGCTGCACCACGGCTTCGACACCGTACGGGAGGTCGTCCGCAACACCGACGCCGCGATCGACCGCAACCCGCTGCGACGAGCGATGACCCGCTGGTTCTTCCGCACCTGCGGCGCCGTCCCACCCCTCGGCCGAGCGGTGCTCGGCGAGCGCTGACCTGAAACCCGCCACCCGGCCTCGCGTGCCGAGTGGCGACCTTCCGGTCATTCCGGCCACGCCTCCAGTTCCGCGCCGCGTGGGTCGTCCGCCAGGGTCTCTTTCTCGTCGATGATCTTCGTGGTGCGGTGGGTCACGTCGTAGCGGTTCCAGCCGGGGTCTCCGGTTCTGGCGAAGGTGATCCAGGCGGTGTGCGTACGGGTGGCGAGGTCTGCGGGTGGTTCGTCCGGGCCTAGCAGGGACTCCGGGCCGCGCAGGCCGGGCAGGGTGGTGGTGTCGAAGACGAACGGTAGTTCCATGGTGTGGGCCGCGCCGAGTTCGCCGCCCAGGGCCGTCGAGCGCCAGGCGAAGCTGTAGACGTAGGTGGCGGACGAGCGGTGGCCGGCGTGCGCGTCGGCCAGCCGGCGGGTGCCCAGGCCGAACAGGGCGTCGCCCATGATCGCTGAGCGGAGTTCGCCGCTGGACGCGAGTGGGCGTGCCTTGCGGTAGGTCTCGACGAGACGGGCGGGCTCGCGATGGGAGCGGGCCGCGGCGGCCGTGACGTCCGCGTCGGTCGAGGAGGACAGGGTTCCGAACGGCGCCAAGTAGAGGTTGCCCTCCTCGGTGGTGGTGCCCGTCAGCAGGTCCACGGCGGCCCCGCGGCCGGCGGCGACGGCCTCGGCGGGCTGCTGGTCGAGTACGACGCTGAACGGGCTGAGGCCGATGAGCGGGTCGTGGAGGGTGGCGGTGCGCAGGTCGATGCCCGACAGTTCGGAGATGACCTCGACGAGGCGCCGGTCGGGGACGTCGGCGAAGGATTCGGCGCGGGGTTCGACGCCCAGCGCGGCGGCCGCGGCGCGGGTCACGCGGGTGGCCTGCTCGGTGGTGAAGGCCCCCAGGCCGCTGCCGCTCTGGACGATCGCGCGGCGGAACAGGCCCTCGGCCTCGGGCGTGGCCAGCAGCGCGGCCACGATCGTGGCGCCGGCGGACTGGCCGAACAGCGTGACGGTCCCGGGGTCGCCGCCGAACGCGGCGATGTTCTCGCGGACCCAGCGCAGGGCGGCGACGACGTCGAGCAGGCCCCGGTTGTCGGGTGCGCCGGGCAGGTGGAGGAAGCCCGGGATGCCGAGCCGGTAGTTGAGGGTGACGAGGACGACTCCGTCGCGGGCGAAGGCGGCGCCGTCGTACACCTGAGACCGGGTGGAGCCGGCCACGAAGCCGCCGCCGTGCACGAAGACCATCACGGGCAGGCGCGCGTCGGCGGTGGCGGTCTCGGGGGTCCACACGTTGAGGGTCAGGTAGTCGTCGCCGGGGATCCAGCCGGGTCCGAAATATGGGGACATATCGATGCGGCCGAGCCTGCGTTCGGCCTGCGGCGCGTTCGGTCCCGGCTCGGTGGCGTTCCGTATGCCCGTCCAGGGATCGTGCGGGCGCGGCGCCTGGAAGCGGCCGGCGCCCACCGGGGGCGCGGCGTACGGGATGTTCAGGAAGACGACGGAGTCGTCGCCGCGCAGTCCCCTCACGGTGCCCTGTGCGGTGACGACGTCCACGTGCTGGTTCATCAGGTGTCCTCAGTGGTGGTCGGAGTACGGCGAGAACGGGGCCCAGCCCTTGACGGCGAACCCGCTGCCCTCCCGGATCAGCTCGGCGGCGCCGTGCCCGCCCAGGTGCGCGGGGATGACCAGGGCGTTGTTGTCGGCGGCCCAGCCGAAGACCTCGGCGCGGGCGGCGCGGGCGGCCGCCGGGTCCTCGCAGAAGCAGCTGTTGACGTCCGG
The DNA here is from genome assembly GCF_035917475.1 of Nonomuraea fuscirosea. Lineage (NCBI taxonomy): Bacteria > Bacillati > Actinomycetota > Actinomycetes > Streptosporangiales > Streptosporangiaceae > Nonomuraea > Nonomuraea fuscirosea. The sequence goes on from NZ_CP109074.1 coordinate 10,163,073, forward strand.
CTCGACGAACTGCACGGGGTTGTGCATCATGTCGCCGACGAACACCGCCCGGTCGGCGCCCGACCGGAGGGTGAGCACGGAGGATCCGGGCGTGTGCCCGGGCGCGAGGTCCAGGCGCAGGTTCGCGTCGATCTGGTACGAGTCGTCCCACAGCTCGGTGAGACCCGCCTCGTGGACCGGAAGGACGCTGTCCTCGAACACGTTCTGGTTGCCCCGCCCGAGCACCGTCGTGTGGTTGTTGACCGGGTTCCAGAAGTCGAAGTCGGGCTTCGGCATCAGGTACGTGGCGTTCGGGAAGGTGGGGACCCAGGCGCGGCCGTCCTGGAACGTGTTCCAGCCGACGTGGTCGACGTGGAGGTGGGTGTTGATCACGAGGTCGACGTCCTCGGGCCGGACGCCGGCGCGGGCCAGGTTGCCGAGGAAGCCGGTGTCGAGGTAGCTCCAGACCGGCGCGTAGGGTCGGTATCTGTGGTTGCCGACGCCGGTGTCGACGAGGATGGTCCTGCCTTCGCTGCGCAGGAGCCAGGTCTGGATCGCGCTGTTGACGATTCCCGTCCCGGGGTCGAGGAAGTGCGGCGCCAGCCAGGAGGAGTTCCGCTCCCAGGCGTGCGGCGAGGACTCCGGGAAGAACTGCTGGGGCGTCATCTCGACCGGTCCGTAGTACTCCTGGACGCGGGTGATCGTGACCTCGCCCAGGGTGATCTGGTCGACGGGCTCGCTGGCCATGGAGATTCCTCCGCTCGACGGGTGGGATGCCGGAGAACGCCTCGGCCCGACCATCGTGCGCGGCGACGGCGGCCCATCGGTATCCGTCAGACGACTGCACTCGACGCGGGAGGTGCGTGATGCCGGGAGGACGTGCGTACGGGCACGCGGCGGGTCTTCCCGCCGTAGGTGAGCCGTCGATCGTCGGGCGGGATGCCGAGGTCCGACGGCTCGCCCGGGTCACCTGGCTCGGGGCCGACGTGCCGAGCGGAGACGTCCTGCGCGGAGCCGACGCGCCACACGGCGGCGTCCGACTCGGGGCCGACGAGGCGGGCGGCGGCGTCCTGCTCGTCATCGGGGAGCCGGGGGTGGGCAAGAGCACGCTGCTGGAGGACGCGGCCCGGCGCGCCGCTCACGCGGGTCACCGCATGTTGCGCGCCACCGGCCGCGAGTCGGAGCGCGATCTCGCCTTCGCCGGGCTGCACCAGCTGCTGCGGCCCGTGCTGGACGAGGTGGACGAGCTGCCCGAACGGCAGCGCCGGGCTCTCCTGGGGGCGTTCGGCTTCGCGGAGGCTTCCGGCGAGCCTCTGCTGGCCGGACTCGCGGTTCTGACCCTGCTGTCCCGGCTGGCCGAACGGACGCCCGTGGTGCTCGTGGTCGACGACGCCCAATGGATCGACGCCGCCTCCGCCGGCGTGCTGTCCTTCGTGGCCTGGCGGCTGGACGACGACCCGGTCGCCCTGCTGCTCGCCGTACGCGACGGCGAGCCGCTGCCCGGGTTCGACGACGCGTTCCCGGCCATCACGCTGACCCCGCTCGACGACGCGGCGTCCCGGCGACTGCTCGACCTGCGCGCGCCGGAACTGCCGGCCGGGATCCGCGACCGGGTGCTCGCCGAGGCGGCCGGCAACCCGCTGGCGCTGCTGGAACTGGCGAAAGCCGCCCATTCTCGCGGCCTCGACCCCCAAGACCACGACCACGGCCCGTTGCCGGTCGGTGAGCGGCTGGCGGCCGGCTACGCCGCCCAGGTGGCGGAGCTGCCCGAAGTGTGCCGCCGCACGCTGCTGCTGCTCGCGGCCGCCGACGTGGCGGATCCCCCCGACGCGGTCCTCGCGCTGCTGCCCGACCCCGACGACAAAACGTGGCTCACCCTCGAACAGGCGGGCCTGGTCGGCCGGGCCGGCCGGCAGGTGCGGTTCCGGCATCCTTTGATCCGTTCCGCGGTCTACCAGTCCGCGCCCTTCGACGCCCGCGCGCAGGCCCATCGCGCACTCGCCGACGTCCTCGGCGACGAACCTGACCGGCGCGCCTGGCATCTCGCGGCCGCCACGCCGTACCCGGACGCGGAGGTGTCGGCCGCCCTGGAGCGTACGGCGGACCGGGCCCGCCGCAGGGGCGGCTACGCGGCGGCGGCGCAGGCGCTGGCCCGCGCCGCCGAGCTGAGCCCCGTACCCGGCGACGGCACGCGGCTGCTGGTCGACGCGGCGGGCCTGGCCGTGCTCACCGGCCGCCTGGCCTGGGTGGAGGAGCTGGCCGAACGGGTACGCGCCCGTACCGACGACCCCACCGCACTGGCGGCCGCGACCCTGCGCGTCGGCCGGCTGACCGCGCTGACCCGGCGGCACAACGCGGTCTTCGCCGAGCTGATCGGGATCGCCGGCGACCCGGCGGCCACGCACCCGGCGACCGCGCTGGACGCGCTCGCCGCCGCCGCCGTGCTGCGCTTCTACTCCGGCGACGCGTCCCATTGGCAGGAGATCGACCGGATCCTGCCACGCCTGCCCGACGACCCGATGCGTGACTGGGTGCGGATGGTGGCGGACCCGTTCGGCGGCGGACGCGGGCTCGTCCCCCGGCTGCCCGGCTTGATCGCCGCGGCCAGGAACCATCCGGAACGGCTGACCGCGCTCGCCGTCGCGGCCTGGATCCTGGACGAGATCGCCCTGGCCGTACGGACGTTCGACGAGGCGGTGCGGTCATGGCGGACCAGGGGGCCGATCCCCGACGGGCTGGCCGGTGTGGCGGCGCTCGCCTATTTCGAGTACGGCCGATGGGCGCAGGCGCGGGAGGTGTGCGCCGACATCGGCGCGCTGGACGCCGGGAAGCTCGACCACGCGGCGGCGTGCGTGCTCGCCACCGACGCCATAGTGCTGGCCGCCCAGGGCGACACGGCCGAGGCCCGCGCCCTCGCCGAGCGGGCGTTGCGCCTGGTCGATCCGCTGGAGAGCCGATCGGTCGCCGTGCACGCCCGCCGCGCCACGGCGGCCGCCGCCGCTGCCGAGGGTGACTACGAGAGCGCGTACGAGCAGTACAGGACGCTCTTCGACCGCGGCGGAGATCCCGTTCACTACCACGCCTCGTACCCGGCGCTGCCTGAGCTGGCCGCCGCGGCGGCGCGCACCGGCCGCCACGCCGAGGCGGCCGAGATCGTCGAACGCTCGGCCCGGGCCCTGGCCGAGGGCGGCTCCGCCCGCCTGCACGCCCTCGTCGAACGCAGCCGTGCGCTGCTCGCCGCCCCGGAGCGGGCCGAGCGCGCCTTCCTGGCGGCGCTGGCGGAACCGGCGCTGGAGCAGCGGCCCTTCGAGCACGCCCAGACGCGGCTGGAGTACGCCGAATGGCTGCGGCGGCGACGCCGCATCGCCGAGGCGCGACCGCACCTCGCGGCGGCGCACGACGTCTTCGCCCGGCTGGACGCGCGCCCGTGGGCCGAACGCGCGCGGGCCGAACTGCGGGCCGCCGGTACGGACGTCGCCGTGCCGGACCCCCATGGCTTGGCCGAGCTCTCCCCGCAACAGCGGCAGATCGTCCGGCTCGCCGCCCGTGGCCTGACCAACCGCGAGATCGGGGAGCGGCTCTTCCTGTCGCCGCGCACCGTCGGGTCGCATCTCTACCGCGTGTTCCCCAAGCTGGGCGTCACCACCCGGGCCCAGCTGCGGGACGTGGTGGACGCGGGCGGCGTACCCCGGGAATGACGGGCTCTTTGGGGCTGACGAGCCGACGCACGTCAGCGGACGGCCTGGGGCAGGTAGTGCTCGCCGAGGATGTGTGACACGAGCCGGCCCCGACTCCGTACGCCGACCTTGGCGAAGAGAGATTTGAGGTGGTCCTGCACGGTGCTGGCGGAGATGTTCAGGTCGGCGGCGATCCCGGCGGACGGTATGCCCGCGATCACCCGCTGCAGCACCTCCCGCTCGCGCGGGCTGAGGGCGTAGGCCAGCATCAGCAGTTGCGAGATCTCCGAGGTGGGGGCCGCCTGGATGACCACCGAGACGTCCCCTTCGTGGCCGCCGTCGAACGGCGAGCCCCACAACGACAACCACCGGCCGGTATGTGACCGAACCCGGGCATGCGCGGCGGAGCCGTGGCCGGCGCGGGCGGCCGCCGCCACCTCGTGCACGGCCATCCGGTGCGGTGACAGGTCGTCCAGCCTCCGGCGGCCGGCCTCGTTGGCCGCCAGCACCCCTCCCCCTCGGTCCACGAGCAGAACTCCAGGACCGCCCGGATCGGTGCTCACCCCCACCGCCGCACCAGGGCGGCACGCGGCGCGCCGGAGCGCCACCGCGACGGGGACGGCGACGGCCCGGACCAGGTCGGCGTCACTCTGGGTGAAGTCGGGCCGTCCGCCGTTGCGGAACAGGGCCACCGCGCCCCAGCACCTGCCGTCGGCCACGAAGACGGCCCGCAGCTCGTGCCGCGCGTCGATGACGGGCAGCACCGACCGGAACCGGTGACTGGCCTCGGGATCCCCGCCGGTGCTCTGGCTGAGGATCGCCACGGTACGGCTGGACCGGGCCAGCACCGCGAACTTGTCGACGTCCTCGACCAGGTATTCGTTGCGCGCCGCCGGCGCGGCGGCGGCCGAGGGGATGCCGTCGGAGACCTCGTCGGTGACCAGCAGCGTCCACGGATCGATCGTGCCGAAGCAGAACGCGTCCTGGGGGATCACGCGACGCAACCGTTCGGCGATCCTGGCGCGCAACGCCCGCGAGTCAAGGTCGAGCGAACAGATCGCCACGATGTCGCGTATGGCTTCACGCTGGGTGACAGAAAGCCTCATCTCCCTGTCAGCCTACCGACCGTGCCGGGTGCCGAGATCCCACAATTCTGGGATGCCGGAACCGCGGTCGCCGCCCTTACCGTGGCAGCGGTTCGTGCCCCGCGGCACGTCATGACGAAAGGACCCTTGTGACCATCCCGTACCTGGCCCAGGCCGCTGACCACGAGCAGTTGGAGTGGCTCGGGGGCGGCATCATGCAGATCCTGCTGGACGCCCGGCACACCGGAGGGCAGCTGACGATGTTCCGCACGGCGGCCACCGAGGGCTCCGCCTCACCGGTCCACGTCCACGCCGACGAGGACGAGATCATCGTGCTCCTGTCCGGCAGCGGCGTCTTCTGGGCCGGCGAACACCGCTACGAGCTGTCCGAAGGCGGCGTCGCGTACCTGCCGCGCCGGGTCCCGCACGCGTACCGGCTCACCTCACCGACGGTGGACATGCTGGCCATCAGCACGCCGGCGGGTATGGAGGGCTTCTTCCGCGCCGCCGGCCGGGACCTCTCCCGCCCCAAGCCGGACGGCTGGTCGATCACCCCGGCCGACCTCGCCGCGGCGGCCAAGGACCACGGCCAGACCATCCTCGGCCCACCCCTCACCACCGACGACATGATCCCTGCCGCCTATCTCGGCTAGCGCGCGGCTGATCGGCCCGCTCCAATCGAGTCCTGGCAGAAGAGGCCCTGGCTAAGGACCTTCCGTGGCTCACCCGGCTTCCCGAGCACGAGCGGCTGCAGTGCGTCCGCGAACTTCTCGCCCACCTGCTCGCCGGAGCCGACACCGGGGAGCTCCTGCCCTACGCCCGCTGGGCACTCGCGCGAGCGGCTTTATGACGACCGGAAGGTAGCGGGGAATCCTCGGAGCTAGACACGCATGGCGTTCTGAAGTGAATCAGAGCCGCCGGCCGTATTCGGGCTGTTGTCTGTAGTGCGTGTCCTGGAACGGCGTTTTTCGAAGTAGGGCGCATATACGGCGCCGTGGTCGATCACTACTATTCCGCCATGTCAGTCGATCTTCTGGTGACCGCTGCTGTCGTGATCCTGGGCATCGCCGTGCTCGTGGCCATTCCCCTGACGATCATGGCGAGTGCCATTCCTTACGCGTCTTTCTCCGCGCCGTCCAATCGTCACGAGTTCATCAGCCGGAAAGTCGTCGTCCTGGGGCTGGTCGCGGTGTTCGCGGGCGGCTGTTTGATGGGGATCGGCGCCTGGCTGGCACGTGGGGACTCACGCTACGGCGCCCTGTCGGTCCTGGCGATGACGAGCATGGCACTCTTCGGCACGGGGCTGCTGACGGTCGGTCTCAGTCCGGTGCCCTCGTGGCTGCTGGAGGTCCTCGGGCCGATCGCGGAGCGGTGGCCGGCGTCCGTTCGCCTGGCGGTCCGTGACCTCGCACAGCGTCGGGCTCGCGCGGCGGTCGCGATCACGATGGTGATGGTGACGACCGCCTTCGGCCTCGCGCTGACGATCATCGCGGTGGGCCAGACGGCGCAGAGCAGGGCCGAATACCAGCCCTCAGGGCGGCTCGGCAGCTTATTGGTCCAGCCTCGCTCCACGTTCGGGTCGCCCTTCTCGGCGGCGGACGCGGTCGCCGTACGGGCGGCGATGGAACGGGAGTTGCCGGGGGTGCCGATCGCCCAGAGTGAGAGCGTTCCTGATCCATCGTCCTTCTGGGCCGATGCGGAGAGCGTCGAGATGTCGGCGGAGGCGTTCTCCTGGCGTCAGGTGATCGGGGACGAGAAGGTGCTGCGGTACCTCACGGGCGATCAGTCGACGCCGTACGCCGAGAACACCGCCGTGGTGATCACGTCGGCCGGCGTGCGGGTCGACTCGGTGAACCTGAGTTACAAGCGCGACGATAAGGACGGAACCATGGTGAGCAAGGCCGTCCGGGCGGTCGCCGCCAGGACCTCCGACCCGCACATGGAGGGGGTGTTCGTTCCCTCGAAGATCGTCCGGGACCTCGGCTTTCAGCTCCAGCCCATGGATCTGATCGTCGACCCCACCCTGCATCGGACCACGGCCGAGGAGCAGCGGCGCCTCGACGACCGGTTGGACGACGCGGTCGCCAGGGTCTACGTCGAGCGGGGCTTCGAGGCTTCGACCTGGTGGCGGTCCGTCGCCACCATGGCGTTCCTCGCCGCGCTCGGGTGCGCGCCGGCGGCCGGCTTCGGCAGGGTCGCGAACTCGCGGCAGGCCCGGGTCATGAGGCGGATCGGCAAGGGAACGAACGCGGCGTTCCGGTTGTTCTGCGCCTTCCGGGCCGGTGTGAGTGCCCTGTGTGGAACAGTCCTCGGGGCGATCCTCGGATGCGCTGCCGGGATATCGCTGCTGTGGCCGCTGACGGTGCGTGGCGGATGGGAGGAGCCGGCACGGGTGTCGTTCGAGACGCCCTGGACGCTGGTCGTCGCCGTCGTGGCCGGCATTCCCGTCCTCGCCGCGGTGCTCGGCGCGGTCCTCGCCCGCGAGCGGCCGCACATCCCCGCGCCCCCGGCGGGTCGGCCCACGCACGAGGTGGGTTGATCAGCGGGCAGGTGCTCTGCTCAGGGGGCCGGGCTCTCCAGGGCCTCGGTCGACGGGCTGGGAGTCGGCGGTGGTTCCGTTGGGGTCGGGGTCGGGGCCGGGGTCGGGGTGATGGTGGGTGTCTCCGTGGGAGTCGGGTCGGTGGGGATCGGGTCGGTGGGGATCGGGTCGGTCGGGGTCTGGGACGGCGTAGGCGAGGGGGACGCGCAGGGATCGTCCAGGGCGGAGGGTGTGACGGTGTCCGTGGGGGTCTCGATGAAGGTGGTCGGGATCGGGGTGGGCGGGAGTGTGGTGGGTGCGGGTACGCACTTCGGCGGCAGGGTCGGCCGGGTGACGACCGGGGGCAGGACCGGGGCCGGGGCGACCTCGACCAGGCCACATCCGTGCGTGAGCTCCTGGCCGGCCTTCGTGAACGAGATCTTCGTCAGCTTCGCCCTGGTCACCCCGCGCTGTAGCGACCCGCCGAACGCCACGAACTCCAGTCCGTACTCGCTGGAGTCGGCGACCACCGAGTACGTGGCCCGCACCGTGGTGCCGTTGCTCCGCATCCGCGCCAGCAACGGCTCGGCCGTCACCGTGAGGAACGTTCCCGCCGACGGCGGCGAGGCCGCGAGCAGCGGGCTGACCAGCATCTCGGGCAGTGCTCCTTCGACCAGTTCGCGGGCGCGCCGGCCCAGGCCGAGCAGCCGGGTGGTGCGCTGCATGGTGTCGCCCGTGACGGTCTCGGTCACCACGGTGAGCTGGCGGGCGCGCAACTCGCGGTCGAAGAAGAGACTGTAGGAGACGGCCAGGCTGCCGCTCCAGCCCGCGCGCAGGCCGAGCAGCGACGGTCCGTTTCCCGATGATCCCGCCCCGACCGTGCCCCGCCAGGCCCGCGTCACCGCGAACCCCTTGTCCGGGTAGAGGATCACCTCGGCGGCGGTCTCGGCCTCGCCGCCCACCTCCACGCCCGCCATCGGCCCCGCGCCCAGGGACGCCGACCCGGCCGCCCTGGCACTCAGGCCGATCGCCGCGCGATTCCAGCCGTCCGGCGGCACGACCTGGCTCAGGACCTCGCGGGCCGCGCTCGCGGTCGGCCGCTCGTACACGAACGTCGCCGCCGCGCCCGCCGCGATCGAGCCTTCGAGGCCGGGGCCGATCCTGCCGATCCAGGTGCCGCCGTCGAGCCAGGGGGTGAACGCGGGAACGAAACGCGGGCCCGCACTCAGCTTGTACGACAGAGCCGCCGCGTGCGTACGCCTCCCCCGTTCGGGATCCTTGAGCACGGCATAACCCTTTTCCAGCGAGGCGGAGAACGTCAGGATCCCCGCGTCGACCTGGAGCAGACCGCTGGTGACGCGGTTGCTCACCTCGCACTGCCAGGCGAACTCCGCCGGCTGACCAGGACGATCGTCGCCCTCCCCCGTGCAGCCCGTCGGCACCAGGAGCGGCAGAGCTGCCAGCAGAAACCTACCGAGCCGAGCCATCGCCTGACCTCCACCCGCCCCGCACAAATGGCCTTTCTCAATATGGCCGCTCCCCCGGCCGCCGGTAAAAGGAATATTCGGTGCGGCGGGGCCTTATCCGGCGGCTTCGCCCAGCCGAATTCGCATGAATATCTTTCAGCGACGGAGATGGCGGTCGTGCCAGGCCGGCCGGGCTTCGTCGGTGGCCACCAAAGGTCGGGGGCGGGTTCATCGGATCCGATGAACTGCTGGACCGGGTCGTCGTCGCAGGATGCTGGTATGACGACAACCTTGGTGATCAGCGGTGGCACGGTTCATGACGGCAGCGGCGGCCCCGGCCGGGTGGCCGACGTTCTCGTCGACGGTGATCGGATCACCGCCGTGAGTCCCGGCGCGGGCGCCGTCGGACCGGACGTGCCCGTGCTCGACGCGACCGGGCTGGTGGTCGCGCCCGGCTTCGTGAACGTGCTCAGCCACGCGTACTTCACCCTGGAGCAGGACGGCCGCGGCCTGTCCGACCTCTACCAGGGCGTCACCACGCAGATCTTCGGCGAGGGCACCTCGATCGGGCCGCACACCCCGGAGGTGCGGGCGGAGCTCGAAGCGGGCAACGGGCCGGACGATCCGCCGCTGGTGTGGGACCGCCTGTCGGAGTTCCTCGCCCATCTGGAAGGCAAAGGGGTGGCGCAGAACGTGGCGAGCTTCGTCGGCGCGCACAATCTGCGCATGATCGGGGCGGGCTCGGACGACCGGCCGATGACCGCGGCCGAGCTCTCGCGCGTCCGCGGCGTGCTGGACGAGGAGATGGCCGACGGTGCCCTCGGGGTGGGGTCGGCGCTCATCTATCCGCCGGGGTGCTTCGCCTCCACGGACGAGCTGGTCGCGCTCTGCGAGGTCGTCGCCCGGTACGGCGGCTCGTACATCTCACATCTGCGCAGCGAGGGCGATCACTTCCTGGACGCCGTCGACGAGCTGATCACGATCGGCCGCCGGGCCGGGGTGCACGCGGAGATCTATCACCTCAAAGCCGCCGGACGGCACAACTGGCCGAAGATGGCGCGGGCCGTCGAACGCGTCGAGGCCGCCCGGTCGGCGGGTCAGCCGGTGACCGCCGACATCTACCCCTATCTCGCCGGGCAGACCCAGCTCGGCGCCTCGATCCCGCCGCACTTCCACGAAGGCGGCCACGAGGCCCTCGCGACCCGGCTCGCCGACCCCGGCGAACGCACCCGCATCCGCGAAGGGGTGACGACCCCGTCGGAGCGCTGGGAGAACCTCTTCCTGGCCGCTGGCGGCGCGGACGGCGTCATGCTGCTCCCCGACCCGAACGGGCCGGCGGCGGAGTATCGCGGCCTCAGCCTGCGGCAGGCGGCCGACCGGGACGGGACCGAGCCGGTGGAGACGCTGCTGCGGCTGGTCGAGCGGGAGCCGACCCTGCACGCCATGTACTTCATGATGAGCGAGGAGGTGCTGCGCACCGCGCTGCGCAACCCGTGGGTCTCCGTCGGGTCCGACGCGCCGACCTTCGCCACCGAGGCGCCGTACGCCGACGCGCCCACGCATCCTCGGGCCTATGGGACGTTCGCCCGCATCCTCGGCAGGTACGTGCGCGAGCAGTCCCTGCTGACCCTCGGCGAGGCGGTACGCCGGATGACCAGTCTGCCGGCGGGGAATCTCGGGCTGCGGGATCGCGGCCTGCTCGCGCCGGGCAAGTTCGCCGACATCGTGGTGTTCGACCCGGAGACGGTGGGCGACCACGCGACGTACGAGGAGCCGCACCGGTACGCCACCGGGGTCCGGCACGTGGTGGTCAACGGACTGCCGGCGCTCACGGACGGCGTACCCACCGGAAATCTTCCCGGCCGCGCCCTCCGGCGTGGACGCTGACGACCCGCGGCCCCGATACTGCTACGGAGTAGGAGTCACGCTTCGGAAGGGAATTCATGCGGGCTCGACCGCGATTACTCCTGGCCGCTCTGCTGGGCCTCGCGATGGCTTCCGTCGGATGCGGTGTGGGTCGTGTTCCAGCGACTGAGTGTGCCGATACGGCAGCGGCGGAAGTCGCGGGTCTCAGAAGCGCAGTGGACGGATTGCTGCCGCCCGAGGTGGCCCGAACCGTGACCGAGAACAACGGGTGCGATGCGGGGTCCAGCGACGCCTACCTTCTCTTCGAAGCGGGTCGCGCCGTGTCGGGGTACCGGTTGCTGGAGCCGTTTCGCGAGGACGCGTGGGAGGTGCTGGACGCGCCCACCGACCGTTGTTCCTATTGCGTCGCGGGCGTCAGCAAGGCGAGTGCCGGGCGGACGGTGGAGGTCTGGGTCTATGACCGGTCCCCCACCTCGCCCCTGGAGGTGGCGGTGCAATTCCGCTGAGCGACTGCGATGAATGCTGACTACTGGGAATCGGTGTATGCCGAGTCACCGCTCAGTGAGCTTGAGCGTCGCGACCAGTCGGCCGCTTTCGATTGGCTGCACCGTCATTTTCCGGCCGATGGGTCCAAGATTGCTTGGGAGCGCGTGGAGGGCCGGCATGCGCACTGGAGAATCGCCGATGACCGGCGGCTGGCCGCGAGGGCAGCGGAAGAGGTGCGGCGGCGTTTGCGGCCCGGCTCCGTGGTGGAACACGTCGGTGACTCGCTCTCGCCTTATGGCGTGTGCTGCACCGATGTGAATGCCCTCGCGGTCGTGGCCGCGTTGCTCGAAATACCGGAACACCATTATTTTCTCGCCGAGGACCGATCGTGGCTCGTGGTCGTCACCATGGAGGGAGACCTTGACGTATTAGACCGCGACAGCCCGCGTACGGGATGATCACCGATCATCGGGCTTATGCGCTCAACCCGCCCCATGGCTTTGCCCGTGAGTGGAGGAGACGGTTGTGGGGAATGGCGGACAGGCTGTGCGGAGAAGGCAGACGATGCGCCGGCCTGGAGCGGTGCTGCTGGCCGCGGGCATATTCGTAGGAGGATACGCCCTCGCTCGATCACTCGAACGCGCATTTGTGGACCCGCTGTACGAGCGGACGCTCGCGGGAGAGCCCATTTGGATCGCGGACTCGGCGGGCTTGGCTGTGGCGCGGCTCTTCATCGTGGTGGGGATCGGGTTGTTGTCCCGGTTCTCCTCCTACCGGCTGCGCGATTCGCTGCTGGGTCTCATTCCCATCTATGGCGAGATCCTGCTCATCAAGCTGTGCTGGCGGGCGGTGTTCTTTCCCTATGTGGATTGGGAGCCACGGGAAAGCGAGCGGGACGAACTTGACGCCACCTCCGGCCGGGCAGGAGAAAAAGGGGTGGTCTGGCTGCGACGGCGGAGTGAGCAACCGGGCTGAGCGGCCCGAGCCGCGGCATGGTGATGCGCGCACAGCTGGGCCGCCCAGTTCAGTGGTCGCGGGCCGGCGTCTCCGCTCCTGCCCCGAGGGCGCGAGCGGGCGACCTCACGTCCAGCTCCGGTACTCGTCGGCGGGCAGGGGATGGTCGGTGGGGACGACTCGGGAGTGCACCGCGGTCAGGCAGCCGGGGCAGAACAGTTGCCGGAAGACGACCTCCGCGTCCACGTACTCCCCCGGATCGGGCCAGATGTGCGGCCCCGCCTCCGCCGGAGCCGAGTCGCGGCGGGCCAGGCCCGTGACGAACGCGCCCCCCGACAGGGGCCCGATCCACGTGCCGCAGTGCACGCACACGACGGTTCCGCCGTCCGGTGACGGTGACTCCACGACGGCGAGGTTGTCGTCGAGCCGACGGGCCGTGGCCAGGTCGGGGGCGCCGATCGGGGTGAGCCGGGTGCCGGACAGACCGGCGTCGGACGCGCGGCGGTGCCGCAGCTTCTCTCGGCTCTCGTCGGTCGCGGCCGGGTCCACGTCGCCGTCCTCGTCGAGCACGACGCCGTAGACCTCCCGCGCCGCCCGCGCCGAGACACGAGCCTGGTGCACGTCCTCGCGGACCTGCCCGGCCGGCCGCAGCAGGGGGTCGCCGTAGCCGCCGCCCGCCTGCCAGTGCAGGTAGAGGGCGTCCCCGGGGCCGAGGGTCGACTCGCCTTCGCAGGGCAGCACCTCGGTCCGGCCGCCGAGCTCGTCCAGACCGGCCGGGATGGTGGCGGTGTCGGCGAGCTGGGGCACGTCGATGCCGCGTACGACCAGGTCGAGCTGGGAGTTGCCGGGGTAGCCGCCAGCCAGGCCGACGTTCTGGTTCGCGACCTTGCCGGTGCCGGAGACGACCAGCGACATCGTCCCCGTCTGTGACGGGTGCTGCACGTAGCAGACCGAGCCGCTCATCCCGCCCCGCTGCCGCCCGGGCCCGCCGGAGTCGGTCTGCTCGCGGCGCCACAGGGCGACGAGGGGGTAGAGGTACTCGGTCATCTCGACGTCAGGGGCCCGGGCGGAGGGGATGATGAGCCGGCCGCCGGTGTCGACGCCGTCGTGGTACACCTGGGCGCCGTAGCCGCCGGCCATGACGTCGAAGATCGGCGAGACGAAGCCCCTGGCGCCACCGCCGCGCTCGTCGACGCCGGAGACGACGCACAGGTCCGTGGTGCCGTTGCAGATCGACTGTACGTCGCCGCGATGGCCGGGTTCGGCGTCCAGCATCCTGGCCAGCACCTCGGCGACCAGGTTGCCCGCTCCCCACGCCGGCCCGAACGGCCCCTTGCCGACCGCGGCGGGGAAGGACGCGTTGGTGATGGTGTCCTCGTCGGTGATGATCTCGAAGCAGCGCATCAGCCCGCCGGCCGCCCACGGGATGTCCCCGGCCAGCAGGGGCAGCATGGTGAAGACGATCCCGGCTCGTAATCCCGGGTACGGGCAGTTGATGATGCCGGTCTGCCCGGCTGTGCCGCGGAAGTCGAAGACGAGCCGGTCGGCCTCCTTGGTCATGGCGACCTTGATCGCGTGCAGGCCGCGGTCGCCGGTCTGCGACTGTTCCTGGTAGCCGACCGCGGTCCAGGTGCCGTCGGGCAGGGTCTCCAGCTTGGCCCGCAAGCGGCGTTCCGCGTCGTCCATCATCCGGCGCATGACGATCTTGACGGTGTCGGCGCCGTACTTGGCGATGAGCCGCAGGATCTGCTCGGCCGCGTTCTTGTTGGCCGCGATCTTGGCCCGGAGGTCGAGCCCCACCAGGTGCGGCAGCCGGGAGCGCCGCACCCAGGCGTCGGCGACGTCCCGTTGCAGCACCCCGCCGCGCACGACCTTCAGCGGCGGTGTCGGGACGGCCTCGCCGAACACGTCCTGCGCGGACGGGCTGAAGGAGCCGGGCCTGGGCCCGCCCAGGTCCACCTGGTGGGCGATGGCGGTCGTCCAGCCGAACAGCTTGCCCTCGTGGAAGATCGGCGCCAGGATCGCGGCGTCGTTCTGGTGCAGCCCGCCGCCGATCCACGGGTCGTTGCAGAGGAACATGTCGCCCTCGGCGATGCCGGGGTTGTCGCTACGGTTGCGCAGCGTCCAGACGATGGCCAGGTCCATCGAGCCGATCAGCCCGATGTTGTACGTCCCCACCTGCACCTGCTCGCCGAGCTCGTCGCAGATGGAGAAGTTGAAGTCGTTGGACTCGGTGACGACGTGCGAGCCCGACATCCGCCGCAGGGTCTCGCCCATCTCCTGGGTGATGGCCCAGAGCCGGTGCCGGACGACCTCGTAGGTGAGAGCGTCGACGTCCCCATCGTCGTCCGCCTGGTGCAGCGACAGCGCCGGCGAGATCTGCCGGAGCAGCTCGGCGCGGGGAAGGGGCCTGCTGGTGAACTCGTCCGCCCCGGGGATCCTTGATGCCATGGAACGTGTCCTCACTGGTAGCTCAGCACGAGGTTGCCGAGGCGGTCGACGCGGCCGGTGACGCCGGCGGGGACGACGACCACCGTGGTCGGCACGTCCACGACGGCCGGCCCGACGAGCTCGTGGCCGGCGCGCAGCCGGGCGTAGTCGTAGACGGGGGTGGGCACGAAGCCGAGCCGCGAGTCGAGGCAGACGGAACGTTCCTCGACGAGCGCTTCGGCGGGGTCGGGGCCGTCGGCCGCGGGGATCTCCGGCAGCGCGACGGGGAAGCCGAGGCCGGCCTTGGCCCGGACGCGGTAGGTGATCGCCTGCACGCCGGCCTCGCGATAGCCGGCGCCGCTGCCGTTGATGCGCTCGTACTGCGTCTCGAAGCGTTCCAGGATCTCCTCGCCGGTGCGCTCGGTGAGTAAGGCGTCGGGGACGGCTGTGGCGAGTTCGGTGACCTGCATCGAGTAGCGCAGATCGACCTCGCGCTGCAGCGTCACGTCATGAAATTTCACCTTCTGCTGGTCGAGGCCGCGTTGCAGGTCGGCCTCCAGCCGGGCGAAGTGCGACTCCAGCACCGCGTGAGGGACGGGGAACGACGACGGGTCCGACAGCTCGGCGCTCAGCACGACGTCCGAGGCGGCGAGCCCGTACGCGGAGAAGGCGGAGGCGACCGGCCCGAGCGGCACCACGACCTCGCTGACACCCAGGTCCTGGCAGTAGCCGGCGCAGTGGGCGGGTCCCGCTCCGCCGAAGGCGTAGACGACGAAGTCGCGGGGGTCGTGTCCTGCCTGCACGACGGCCCGGCGCAGGAGGTCTCCGGCCTGCGCGTTCTGCACCTCGTGGATGGCGATGGCGGCCTCCTCGACGGTGAGGCCGAGCGGCTCCGCCACGTGCTCGCGGATCGCCTCGCGGGCCAGCTCCATTCGCAGCGGCTTGCGCCCGCCGAGCAGCCCGCGCTCGCTCAGGATGCCGAGCACCAGGTTGGCGTCGGTGTTCGTGGGCCGGGTGCCGCCGTTGCCATAGCAGGCGGGGCCGGGGACGGCCTCCGCGCTCTGCGGGCCGAGCCGCAGGTTGCCGCCCTCGTCCACGGACGCGAGGGCGCCGCCGCCCGAGCCGATGGTGTGCACCCGGATCGTCGCCGCGTTGATCGGGAACTGGTTGACGATGGAGCCCGGCGCCATGACCGGCTCCCCGTCCACGATCAGCCCGGCCAGGAACGTGGTGCCGCCGACGTCGGTGGTGATGACGTTACGGTGCCCGAGCTGCTCGGCCAGGCGCATGCCGCCGACGACGCCACCCGACAGGACGGATCCGACCGTGGTGATGGCGTGCTCGGGAGCCCGGTCGGCGGTGATGGTGCCGCCCTCGCTCTGCATGACGAGCAGCGGCCCCTTGAGCCCGCGCTCCTCCAGCTGTCGCTGCAGCGGCAGCAGGTACGTGCGCAGCCGCGGCCCCACCTGGGCGTTCATGATCGTCGTGGAGGTCCTGGCGAACTCGCGGATGCGCGGGCTGACCTCCGAGGAGAGCGTGACGTACATGCCGGGGGCGATCTCGTGGATCAGCTCGCGGACGCGCTGCTCGTGCGCCCCGTTCTTGAACGACCACAGCAGGCAGACGGCGATGGCCTCGACCCCCTGCTCCACCAGGGTGCGGGTGACCTGGCGGACCTCGTCCTCGTCCAGCGGGACCAGGACCGTGCCCGCGTAGTCGATCCGCTCGGTCACTTCGAGCGCCCGGTACTTCGGGATCAGCGGTGCGGGCTTGCGCTGCCGCAGCGTGTCCTGGATCTCGTGGGCCGACCGGCCGAGCGTGCGGCCCTCGGCGTTCATGATGTAGATCGCGTCCCGGTGCCCCTTGGTGGCGATGAGGCCGACGTCGGCCACCTGCCCCTGCACGAGGGCGTTGATCGAGGCCGTGGTGCCGTGGGCGATGTAGTCGGTCTGCGACAGCAGCTCGCCGACGCCGATGCCGAGCTCGTCCGCGAGGTCCTCGATCGCGCGCATGACGCCGGCCTCGCGGTTCGGCGGGGTCGTCGGCGTCTTGGCCGACACGATGCGGCCGGCCCCGTCGGAGGCGACGGCGTCGGTGAACGTGCCGCCCACGTCGATGCCCAGTGCGTATGGCATGTGCGTTTCTCTCCTGGTGATCTTTACCGCTGGTGGGCCATGACGCGCCCGGTGACCGTGCGCAGGAGCTCGCGGGGGCGGGCGTCCGCGCCGCCCATCCAGGCGACGTGCTGGTCAGGGCGTACGAGCAGCAGCGCGGTGGGATAGCGCTCGGGGTGGTCGCCGGGCAGGTCGGCCACGGTGAAAGGCATCTTGAGGTCGTGAGCGGCCTCGGTCCAGAGGGTGACGTCGAGGGCGGGGTCGGTGCGCAGCAGGGTGAAGCCGGGCCCGAGGGCGTCGAGCGCCGACCGGCCGTCGGCCAGCCAGACGTGCGGCAGCCGGAACCCGGGTCTGGCCCGTTCCTGGTAGTCGCCCATGGTGATGGCCGCCTGCTCCGCGCCGCCGACCACGAGGGGCGAGCCCGCGTAGTGGTAGCCGAAGCTGAAACCGTCGGGTGAGTACCGGTGCGGCTCCGTGATCGCGAGCCGCTCGGCCAGCTCGGCGCGGGCCCGCTCACCTTCAGGGCCCGGCAGGTGGATGTCCGGCGAGACGTCCGCGAACGACTTGCGCGCCGCCGCCCCCACCGCGCCGGCGAACTGCTCCCCTACCGGCTTGCGCTCCTTCTCGTACACGGTCAGCAGCCCGGGCGGCGCCCACCCGTGGTGCACGGCGGCGAGCATCCAGCCCAGGGTGGCCGCGTCCTGGATGCCGGCGTTCATGCCGAACCCGCCCACGGGGATCCAGATGTGGGCGGCGTCCCCGGCCAAGAACACCCGGCCGTCCTGGTAGCGCTGGGCGACCAGCCGGCGTCCGGTCCAGCGCACGACGCCGAGCACCTCGTGCTCGACCGGACCGCCGACGGCCTCCTCCAGCAGCCGCAGGGGGTCCTCGGCCTCGGTGTCGTGATCGGGCGGGAAGGCGGCGTGGTTGAGCCAGAGCTCGCCGCCGTCGATGGCGATCAGCGCGGCGGGCCGGCGGCCGTAGGTCCAGTACGTCCAGGCCCGGTCCTCGGCCGCCAGCCGGCCCAGTTCGGGTGAGCGGACGAAGGTGGACACGAAGCGCTGGATGGCGTCGATGCCCTCGTACCGGATGTCCAGCGCGCGCCGGACGGCGCTGTGTGCCCCGTCGCAGCCGACCACGTACGCGCAGCGGAGAGTGCGGCGCGCTCCGCCGGACTCCACGACCGCTTCCACGTGCTCGTCGTCCTGCCGCAACCCGACCAGCCGGGTGCCGCGGTCGAGGGTGATCAGGGGGTGCCGGCTCGCGTGCCGCTCCAGGATCGGTTCGAGGAACAGCTGCGAGACGCGGTGCTGCGGCTCCGGCGTGGGCCAGCCGTCCCGGCCGGCGCCGGCCAGCACGTCGCCGGCCGACGGCAGGTCGATCCGGAAGATCGGCTCGCCGCGCAGGCTGGTCCGGTACTGGATCGAGGTCGGGTAGTCCTCGGGCAGGCCGGCCCGGCGGATGTCGCCGGCCAGCCCGAGCCGGCGGAAGATCTCCATCGACCGGGCGGAGGTGGTGTTGCACCGGGGGTTGGCGCCGCGCTCCTCCGTAGCCTCCACGACGTGGCACGGCACGCCGCGCTGGGCGAGGTCGATGGCGAGGGTCAGCCCGGTGGGGCCGGCCCCGACGACGAGGACGCCGGCCGGATCGCCGGGGGTGGTGGGTTGCGGTGTCATGCGCTCAGGAACTCCCCTACCAGGGTGCAGAACTCATCCGGCCGGTCGACGTGGATCCAGTGCCCCGCCCCCGCCACCACCTCAAGGCGGCCGTGGGGCAGGGCGGCGGCGAGCCGCTCGGAGACCTCGACCGGTTGGACCCGGTCCCGCTCCCCGTGCAGGGCGAGGACCGGGGTGGCGATAGTACCGGGATCGACGGGCGGCGTCCCGTCCGTGACCTCGGCGAACATCGACCGGAACGCCTCCTCGGCGCCGGGGCGCAGGGCCCGCGCCAGCCGTACGCCGGCCAGGTCGTCGAGGAGGTCGCGGTGCGCGCTCTCGTCGGCGACCAGCCGGCCGAGGGTGGCGCGCATGGACGCCCGCGTCGGCTCGTCGTAGAAGGGGACGGTACGCGGCAGCGGGCCCGTGCCGGCGCCGCCCATGAGCACCGCGCGCCCGACCCGGTCCGGCGCGGCGGCGAGCAGGGCCAGCGCCGCGGCGCCGCCCGCGGCCGAGTTGCCGACGACGTGCACGCGGTCGAGGCCGTGCTGGTCGAGCAGCATGAGGACCTGCCGGGCGCGGGCCGCCGCCCAGGCCCGCGGTCCCCGGAGGGCGGCCGTGCCGTCGCCGCCGACCTGCGTGCCGAAGCCGAGCAGGTCGGGGGCCAGGCAGCGGAACCGGGCCGAGAGCCTGGTCCGCACCGCCGCCCAGTTGCTCGCGGCGTCCACACCCGGCCCGCCGCCGTGCAGCAGCACGAGCACGGGACCCGCGCCCTCCTCCGGCATCGTGCCGGGGACGGGACCCGGGCGGGACCGGCCTGCCTGCTGCGGCGTCATGCTTCGGCCGCCGCACCCTCGACGGGCCTGGGCTCGGCCGGGGCGTCCCTCGTCGTACGTTCGAACCGGGTGAGCAGGATCGTGGCGGCGGCGCCGAGCACGGCCGGGATCGCGAAGACCTGGAACATCGACCCGGGCGTCCAGCCGGCCTGCAGCAGGAACCCGGCGATCAGCGGCGCCAGCACGGCCCCGAGCCTGCTCACGGCGACGGCCAGGCCGAGCGCCGTCGCGCGGGACTCGGCCGGGTAGAGGCTCGGCACGATCACGTTGATCCCGGACACCGTCCCGTTGAGGAACAGCCCGACCAGTACCGCCACGACCAGCGCGCTCGCCAGCGTGCCGAGCGACACCGAGAAGAGGATGAGCATGAGCGCGCCGGCGACGAAGTACGCCGCGGTCAGCCGGCGCGGCTCGACCCGGGAGGCCAGCACCCCCAGCAGGATCGCGCCCGTGACGCCGCCGAGGCTGAACAGCACACCGCCGCTGATCCCCTGCTGGTTGGACATCCCCGCCTCCAGCAGCAGGCCGGGCGTCCACGAACTGGCGAAGTAGAAGATCAGCTGAGCGGCGGTGAAGGCCAGCCAGACCAGCACCGTCCTGACCGCGTTGCGGCCGCGGAACAACGAGTCGAGCGCCACCTTGCGCGACCCCGTCGGGGACGCGGGCTCCGGCAGGGTCTCGACGGGCGCGCGTCCCATCGACACCAGGATCCGGTTGAACCGCTCCAGCGCGTCGCCGGGGCGGCGGGCGACGAGGTAGTCCATCGACTCGGGCAGAGCACGCAGGCCGACCGCGAAGAGGACGGCGGTGACGACGCTGCCGAAGACGAAGACCGAGCGCCAGCCGTACGAGCCGATCAGCAGGCTGGAGGCGACGCCGGCGATGACCGAGCCGATGCCGTACCCGGTGGTGATCAGCGCGACGACCAGCCCTCTGCGCCGGTTGTTCGCGAATTCCGAGGTGAGCACCGGCAGGCTGGCCGCCATCGCGCCGACCGCCGCGCCCGTCACCAGCCGGGTGGCGAGCAGCTGGCCGAAGTCCTGGGTGAGGGCGGCGGCGAGCATGCCGGCCGAGGCCAGGGCGAGACAGGCGAGGGTGAGCCGGCGGCGGCCGATGCGGTCGGCGAGCGGCGCCAGGAAGAGCGCGCCGATGGCCATGCCGGCCAGCCCGCCGCTCAGCAGGACGCCCACGTCCGAGGAGGACAGGCCCCACTCGCGGGTGATCGTCGGCCCGACGTAGGAGGTCACCAGGAGATCGAACCCGTCCACCAGGTTGATCACGAGGCACAGCGCGACCGCCCTGATCTGGGCGGGACTCATCGGTGAGTTCTTGACCTGCTCGAGAACGTTCAAGGGAAACCTCGCTTGGTTGCGCGATGGTCGAAAAGCCCCCGAGTAAGCCTGGACCGGCGCCCGTACGGGCGCCTCAGGCTGTGTATGTAGCGTTCGCTCTACAACGGTGGGGGTGCGCCGGCTCTGCCGAGGACGTCAGGGGCGTCCGGGTCTACCGGCGGGGATGAGCGTCGGGCCGCGTCGCGGTCAGGATGTCGGACGGCTCGGGGCCGTGCGGGTCACGACTTCGGTGCGGCGAAGGGATTGGCGTCGGCGTGGTGGTGTCCCCAGACGTCCGGGCGGCCGAAGTCGTGCGGGACCCAGTCCTCGCCCACCTCGATGCCCGCGCAGCCGATCTCCAGGTGGAAGCCGCTGGGGTTCTTGACGTAGAAGGAGATCGCCTTGTCGTTCATGTGCCGGCCGAGGCTGATCGAGATCGGCACGTCGTTCGCCTTGGCCCGGTCGTAGGCCCGGCCGACGTCGTCGATGGAGCCGTGCTCGAACTCCAGGTGGTGGATCGACGCCGTCTCGGCGCTGGCCAGGGCGATGCTGTGGTGGGTCCGGTTGCAGCGGAAGAAGAACAGGCCGGGGGCGCGGTAGTCGGTCAGCTTGAACTCCAGCACCGACTCGTACAGCTCGCGCATCTCCTGGAGCCTGGGACCGGCCAGGACGAAATGTCCCAGGCCGGTGGTGCCGGGGCCGCCGGGCGGACGGGCGGCGGCGGTGCGTACCTTGGCCTCTCCGACCGCGAGTTCCACGCGGTAGCCGACCGGGTCGGTGAACCAGCGCAGCGACGTGGCGCCGCGCAGCTCCCGCTCCTCCGCGGATCCCTCCGCGACGGTGAAGCCGGCGTCCGTGAGCCGCCGGGTGAGCCGGTCGAGCTCGGCCGGGGTGTCGACGATCCAGCCCAGCTCGCGCGGGCTGTCCTCGGTGGAGGGGTAGAGGGCCACGCGGTATTTGAACTCGTCGAGCTCGGCCAGGGCGACCTCGTCGGTGCCGGACTTGGCGAGGGTGACGCCGATCCCCAGCGTACGGCCGAGCAGGCCGGTCCACGCCTCGACGTCGGTGACGTTGAGTCCGACGTAGCCCAGCTTCCTGATACCCACGGGTGTCATTCCTCCGATGCGGCGGCTGCTCCGCCCTGCAGAAACTCACGGACGATGTGGTTGAACTCGGGCGCGCGCTCGTACTGGACCCAGTGCCGGCAGCGCGGCAGCACGCGCAGCTCCGCGTCCGGGATCCCGTCGAGGATCCTGGACGCCCAGGTCAGCGGGACGGTCTGGTCCTCCCTACCCCACACGAGCAGCGTGGGGGCGGCGATAAGGCCCAGGTCGGGGGTCAGGTCGCCGAAGTTCGGCGGGATCGGCAGCTCGGGGTGGGCGCGCAGGCTCGACTCGTAGCGCTCGTCGATGAGCTCCTCTGTCGCGAGGCTCTCGTCGTGGACCATGAGACGGACGAACTCCGCCATCGCCTCGCGCGACGGCTTGGCCGCGGCCATGTAGGCGAAGAGGCGGTCCAGGCCGACCGGCCAGGGCGGCGCGTCCGCGGGGAGGACTCCGCCCGGCGCCATGAGAACGAGCCGGTCCACGCGCTCCGGATGGCGCATCGCGATCCGCATCGCCACCGCGCCACCGTAGGAGTTGCCGACCAGGTGGGCCCGCTCGATCCCCAGCGCCGTCATCGCCCGGCACACCCGTTCGGCGGCGTGGAAGATCAGCGGCTCGTCCAGCTCGGGCCGCGGGGTGTCGCCCCAGCCCGGCAGGTCGATCACGATGTTGCGGTAGTCCGCGAAGGCGGGCAGGTTCCCGCCGAAGTTGCTCATACCGGTGGCGCCAGGTCCCGAGCCGTGCAGCCACACGACCGGGGCGCCGGCGCCGGCCTCGGTGTAGGCCAGGCGCAGGTCACCGACATCTAATGTGCTCGTCACTCCGCCTCCAATCCGTCCGCCTGTATGTAGCGTTCACTATACAAATTTCGGCGGTGTTATCAAGAGTGACTTCGCCACCGATTTCCGGAGGTCAGGCCTCGCCGTCGTCGAAGAGCCGCTGCGCGCCGTCGCGGTGCTCCGCGAGGCCGCGGACCAGGGCGACGAAGGGCGTGACCTGCGAGCTGTAGGTCATCTCGTCGAAGCTGTTGGTCACCGAGAGACCGTCGGTCAGGGCACGGCCGAGAACGGCCAGCCGCTGCACGAGGGCCTCTCCGGCCTCGCCGCCCTCGGGCGCGAAGATGGGCGTGAGCGCGTCGACCCAGGACGCGTGGGCGTAGTCGCGGATGCGGCGCACGGTCCTGCGCACCACCTCGGCGTCCTTCTGCGGCCCGACGCTGATGGCGACGAGCAGCCGGAGGTAGTCGGGCCGCCGGTCGAGCGAACGGCACGCGGCCGAGAACCACGCTTCGAGCCGCTCCAAAGGCGCGAGGTCGTCGAACGAGGACGGGTTGGGAAACAGGGCGTGCAACTCGTCGAACGTGCGCTCAAGGAGGGCCGCCAGGACGCCGAGCTTGTTGCCGAAGTGGTAGTAGATCGAGCTGGGCGGCAGCCCGGACTGCGCGCACAGGTCGGAGATGGCCATGCCGTCGTACCCTTTTTCGCCGATGAGGGTGCGCGCCGCGTTCAAGATGACCTCGCGGCTGCTCAGACCGGCAGCGGCCGGCGCGGAGCCGGATTCCCTGACCATGCGGCCATGATAGATCCGCTCGGACGGCGGCACCCAAACGGTGATCACCGGTGTGGGGTGGAGCCGGTGGCCGGGCCGACGGGGTCCGCGCCGGCCCGGCCACCGGGGTTTCATGCGACGGTCGCGTCCAGGGTGACCGGGATGTTGCCGCGCGTCGCGTTGGAGTAGGGGCACATCGCGTGGGCGCCGTCAACGAGCGCGTCCGCGGTCGCCTGGTCCACGCCCGACAGCTCGACATGCAGCGCGGCGCTGAGCGTGAACCCGCCTTCCGGGGTGGGGAGCACCTGCACCTCGGCGATGACCGCCGAGTCGGTGACGGGCGTCTTCCGCTGCGCGGCCACGGCCTTGAGCGCCGAGTGGAAGCACGAGGCCCAGCCGGCCGCGAACAGCTGCTCCGGGTTGGTCGCGCCGCCGGGGCCGCCCATCTCCTTCGGGATGGCCAGGGTGACGTCGAGCAGGCCGTCGTCGGTCCTGGCGTTGCCTCCCGCCCTGCCGTCCCCGGTGGAGGTGGCGATGCCGGTGTAAAGGGGTTGGCTCATGGTCGCGGTTCCTTCCCTAGAAGACCGAACGTTCTCCCTCCACTCATCATGACGGTCGGCCGCCGTTTGGTCAAGACCGAACGTTCTCTCTTCTCCGTTTCAGCCCTGGCGCAGCGTGCGGGACAGGCCGAGGGCGGCCGTGCGCACCGCCGGGGCGAGGTGGGCGGGCCGGAAGTGCTCCCGGGGCACCGCCACCGACAGCGCCGCGACGGGCTCGCCGGCGCCGGCGAACACCGGCGCGGCGATGCAGCTGATCCCGAGCGCCGCCTCCTGCTCCTCGTACGCGAGCCCGGACACCTGGGTCTGTTCGAGCGCCGTCCGCAGGCGCAGCGGGTCGGCGATCGAGTACGAGGTCAGCCGCGGCAGCGGCCCGGCCAGGATCGCGTCCGCCAGCTCGGGCCCGGAGAACGCGAGCAGGGCCTTGCCGATCGCGGTGCAGGTCAGCGGCAGCCGGCCACCGATCCTGGACGGCAGGGGAACGGCGTCGTGACCGTGGATGCGTTCGAGGTACACGACGTCACGATCGTCACGGATGCCGAAGTGCACGGTCTGGCGGGTGCTCTCGAACAGGTCCTGGAGGAACGGCAGCGCGCTCTCGCGCAGGTCATGCCGGCGGGGGACGAGCGAGCCCAGCTCGAACAGGGTGCCGCCGAGCCGGTAGCGCTCCCCGTCGCGCTCCAGCAGGCCGAGCCGGACGAGGTCGCCGATCAGGCGGAAGGCCGTGGTCTTGGGCAGGCCCGCCCTGGCCGCGAGTTCCGTCAGGCGGAACGAGCCGCCGTCCGGGCGGTAGACATCCAGGATGGACACGGCCTTGTCCAGCATGTTCACGGGCGAGGTGTTCCGGTGCACGGAACGAACTTTGGCACACCCCGGCTCACCCGCCTATACCTGGGGACGTTCACAGCCACCCCTTCGGAGGTGCGCCGATGCCCTCGACCCGCTCGGAGCCACGATGAGCGCCACCGTCCAGAAGGCCGCGGACCTGCTCGCGACCGCGACCGCCACCGGCACGCCGTGCCCGCCGATCCGCGACCTGTTCGCGGCCGGCGACGTCGACGCCGCCTATGAGGTCCAGCGGCTCAACAACGAGCGTCTGCTCGCGGCCGGCCACCGGCTGACCGGGCGGAAGATCGGCCTCACTTCGCCGGCCGTGCAGCGCCAGCTGGGCGTGGACCAGCCCGACTTCGGGGCGCTGCTCGCCTCCATGGCGATGGCGGACGGCGGCTCCGTGCCGGCCGGGCGGCTGCTCCAGCCCAGGATCGAGGCGGAGGTGGCGCTGATCCTGGGCGCCGACCTGACCGGTCCCGACTGCACCCCGGCCGACGTGCGCGCGGCGACGGCGGCCGTCCGCCCCGCGCTGGAGATCGTGGACAGCAGGATCGCCGGCTGGGACATCACGATCGTCGACACCGTGGCCGACAACGCCTCCTCGGGGCTGTTCGTCCTCGGCGACCAGCAGGTCTCCATCGAGGAGGTCGAACCGGCGGACGTCTCGATGCGGATGTACCGGGGCGGCGAGCTGGTCTCGGAAGGCACCGGCCGCGACTGCCTGGGCGACCCGCTCAACGCCGCGGCCTGGCTGGCCTCGACGCTGGCCCGCCGCGGCGAACCCCTGCGCGCCGGCGACGTGGTCCTGACCGGAGCGCTCGGCCCGATGGTCCCCGCCGCGCCCGGCGACGTCTTCACCGCGCAGATCTCCGGCCTGGGCTCCGTCACCGCCTCCTTCGCCGAGGTCACCGCCTCCTTCGCCGAGCCGGGTGAGGCGTCATGAGCGGGATCGCCAAGGTGGCGATCATCGGCTCGGGCAACATCGGCACCGACCTGATGATCAAGGTGCTGCGGCTGTCGGACCGGCTCAGCCTGGCCGCCATGGCCGGCATCGACCCCGAGTCCGACGGGCTGGCCAGGGCCCGCCGCCTCAAGGTCGCCACGACCCACGAGGGCGTCGACGGTCTCGTCCGGCTGGACGAGTTCGCCGAGGTCGAGTACGTCTTCGACGCGACCTCCGCCGGCGCGCACCGCCGCCACGACGAGGTCCTGCGCCGCCTCGGCCGCACCGTCGTCGACCTCACGCCGGCGGCGCTCGGGCCCTACATCGTGCCGCCGGTCAACCTGGACGAACACCTCGACGCCCCGAACGTCAACATGGTCACCTGCGGCGGGCAGGCCACCATCCCGATCGTGGCGGCGGTCGGTGCGGTCACCCCGGTGCACTACGGCGAGATCGTCGCGTCGATCTCCTCCCGTTCCGCGGGGCCAGGCACGCGGGCCAACATCGACGAGTTCACCGAGACCACCGCGTCGGCGATCGAGCGGGTCGGGGGCGCGGCGCGGGGCAAGGCCATCATCGTGCTCAACCCGGCCGAGCCGCCGCTGATCATGCGCGACACCGTGCACTGCCTCGTCTCCGACGCCGACACCGAAGCCGTCACCGCGTCGGTCGAGGCGATGGTCGGGCGGGTGCAGGCGTACGTGCCCGGCTACCGGCTCAAGCAGAAGGTGCAGTTCGAGACCGTCGCCGCCGACGACCCGCTGCACCGGCTGATCCCGGCCGGCGCGCCCGGCGGCGCGATCAAGGTGTCGGTGTTCCTGGAGGTCGAGGGCGCCGCGCACTACCTGCCCGCCTACGCGGGCAACCTCGACATCATGACGTCGGCGGCCCTGCGGACCGCCGAACGGATCGCCGCCCACCGCCAGGAGACCACCCTATGACGAGCCAGCCGACGACCGGCCCATCGATCGCGAGCCTGTACGTCCAGGACGTGACCCTGCGGGACGGCATGCACGCCATCCGGCACCGCTACACCGTCGAGCAGGCGCGCTCGATCGCCGCCGCGCTGGACGCGGCCGGCGTGGCCGCCATCGAGATCGCGCACGGCGACGGATTGTCCGGTTCGAGCATCAACTACGGGGTCGGCGCGCACACCGACTGGGAGTGGATCGAGGCGGTCTGCGACGTCACCCGGCGGGCCGTGCCGACCACGCTGCTGCTGCCCGGCATCGGCACCCTGCACGACCTGCGCCAGGCGCACCGGCTCGGCATCCGTTCCGTCCGGATCGCCACGCACTGCACCGAGGCCGACATCTCCGCGCAGCACATCGCCGCCGCCCGTGAGCTGGGCATGGACGTGGCCGGTTTCCTGATGATGTCCCACATGGCCGCGCCGGCCGAGCTCGCCGCGCAGGCCAGGCTCATGGAGTCCTACGGCGCGCACTGCGTCTACGTGACCGACTCCGGCGGGCGTCTCACCATGGACGGCGTACGGGACCGGATCCGCGCGTACCGGGAGGTGCTGCGGCCGGAGACGCAGCTCGGCATCCACGCCCACCACAACCTGGGCCTGGGCGTCGCCAACAGCGTGGTCGCGGTCGAGAACGGCGCGTCCCGCGTGGACGCGTCCCTGGCCGGGCAGGGCGCCGGGGCCGGCAACTGCCCCATCGAGGCGTTCGTCGCGGTGGCCGACCTGCTCGGCCTCGATCACGGTTGCGACCTGTTCCCGCTGATGGACGCCGCCGACGACCTCGTCCGGCCGTTGCAGGACCGCGAGGTGCGGGTCGACCGCGAGACGCTGACCCTCGGCTACGCCGGCGTCTATTCGAGTTTCCTGCGCCACGCCGAGGCCGCCGCCGCGCGCTACGGCCTGGACACCCGCTCGATCCTGGTCGAGGCGGGGCGGCGCGGCATGGTCGGCGGCCAGGAGGACCTGATCGCCGACATCGCCCTCGACCTCGCCGCATCGCCCTCGTGACCGCGCCGTCCTCGTGACCCGGTCGTTCTCGTGACCCGGTCGTTCCCGCGGCTGGGATCAGGCGATCCGCGCCCGTTCAGCTCAGGTCGGACAGGTCGAGGACGAACCGGTAGCGGACGTCGTTGCGGCCGAGACGGTCGAGCGCCTCGTTCACCCGCGCGGAAGGCAGCAGCTCGATCTCGGCGGTGATGCCGTGCTCGGCGCAGAACTCCAGCATGGCGGCGGTCGCGGGACGGCCGCCGCTGCCGGCGGAGCTGAGCTTCTTGCGCCCGAGGAGCAGGTCCATGGTGTCCACCGTGACCGGCCCGAGGTGACCGAGGTGGCTGAGCGTGCCGTCCATGGCGACCAGCCGCAGGTACGGGCCGAGGTCGTGCGGGGCGGAGATGGTGTCGATGACCACGTCGAACGTGTCGCGGGCGGCGGCCACCTGGTCCGGGTCGGTGGACACGACGAACCCGTGGGCGCCGAGCCGGCGGGCGTCGTCGGCCTTGCCGGACGAGCGGCTGACGACCGAGGTCGTGGCGCCGAGGGCCACGGCCATCCTGACGGCGAGATGCCCGAGGCCGCCCAGCCCCGCCACGGCGACCCGGCTGCCCGGGCCCACGCCCAGGGCGCGCAGGGGCTCCCAGACGGTGACGCCGGCGCAGAGCAGCGGCGCGGCGGCGGCCGGGTCGAGGCCGGACGGAAGCGGGTAGGCGAAGCCCTCGCGGACGACGTACTCGCGGGAGAAGCCGCCCAGCGTGGTCGATCCGTCCAGCCGGTCGGTGCCGCCGTAGGTGAGGGTCGGGAAGGCGTGGCAGAAGTTCTCCTGGCCCGCCCGGCACATGCCGCATTCGCCGCACGAGTCGACGATGTTGCCGACCGCGACGGGGTCGCCGGGGGCGAAGCGGGTGACGGCCGGCCCGGTCTCGGTGACCACGCCGGTGAACTCGTGGCCCGGCACCAGAGCGCCCGCCGCGCTGTCCTGGTGGTGGATGGCGTGCAGGTCGCTGTGGCAGACGCCGCAGTAGTCGATCCTGACCGCGAGGTCGTCGGGGCGCAGGTCGCGCCGTTTCAGCTCGGTACGCCGCAGCGTCGCCGGGCCGTCCGCCTGCCATCCGGTCGTGGTACGCACAACAACTCTCCTTAAAACAGACTGTTCGGTTTATTTGATCGTAGGCACACCTGCCGGCCAAAGCAAACCAACTGTTCTGTCTGGTAGCGTGAACGACCATGGCGGACCAGCCCCTGACCGCGCGCGGCGCCGCGACGTACCAGCGCATCCTCGACGTGGCCACCCAGGAGTTCGCCCGATACGGCATCGCCGGAGCCCGCATCGAGCGGATCGTGGCGGCGGCGCGGACCAACAAGGCCCAGCTCTACGCCTACTTCGGCAACAAGGAGGGGCTCTTCGACGCGATCTTCTTCGCTTCGCTGGAACGGATCGTCAACGTCGTCCCCATCGACGCCGCCGACCTCGCCGACTGGGCCGTGCGCCTCTACGACGAATACCTGCGCCGTCCCGATCTCATCCGGCTGGCCACCTGGGCCCGCCTGGAGCGCCGGCCGACCGGCCACCTCGTGGCGGAGCACGACCGCCTCGACGACCACAAGCTGCGCGCCATCGCCGAGGCGCAGGCGGCGGGGCGGGTGCGGCAGGGAGATCCGTTCGATCTGATGGCCCTGGTCATCGCGATGTCCATGGCCTGGTCGCCGGTCAGCAACGTCTACGCGGCGTCCGGCGAGGAGCCGCCCGAGGTGCACGAGCGGCGCCGCGAGCTGCTCAGGGAGTGCGTCCTGCGCGCGGTCGCGAACGACTGAACGGCCCGCCGGGAGTCCCCGGCGGGCCGTTCAGTCGGTGCTTCACGAAGAGCGGGTACGGCTCTTGATCTGGCCGGTGCGCTTGGCCCGCCGGAGCAGGGCGATCGTGGGAACCAGGCAGACCACCAGGGCGAGCAGGCTGGCCTCGGGCCCGAAGACGCCGCCGGTCAGCGCGGAGGGGCCGGACAGCGTCACGTTCAGGAGGCCCTCGACCGGAGAGTCCGATCCGGAGAGCGAGACCCCGAAGATCCCGGTGTGGGTGAAGTTCCAGGCGAAGTGCAGGCCGATGGGCAGCCACAGCGAGCGGGTGGCGACATAGGCGGCGGCCAGCATGACTCCGCCGGTCAGGGCGATGGACAGCACGCCCCACAGCGTGGCGTTGGCGTTCACCAGGTGGGTCGCGCCGAACACCAGCATGGACACGACCAGCGAGATCACGGTGCCGAGGCGCTCCTCCATGATCCGGAACAGGACCCCGCGGAACAGCAGTTCCTCGGCCACGGCGACGCTCGCCATCATGCCCGCGGCGCCGAGGGCGCCGCCGATGGAGCCCCAGGACACGGCCTGCCAGCCGCCGAACACCGCGATCAGCGCCATCAGCCCGGTGAACAGGCCGAGCCCGAGCAGCGTCCCCCGCCGCAGCCGGGGCCGCCGGTCCGCCTTGTCCAGCTCGGGCACGTCCGAGCGGAGCTCGACGGCACGGGAGAGGCGGCGGTAGGCGACGATCGCCGCGACCGCCAGGCCGACGCCCACCGGCAGGGCCAGCACCGGCACGGGCGAGACGAGCTGGTTGATCCCGGCGATCACCGTCATCACGGCGAACATCGCGACCAGCAGGACGGGGAAGCGGAAGGTGCGCAGCCGGCTCCGGGCCGCGGAGGGGCCGGCCTGCGGAAGGGTCTGCTGGTGCTCCGTGGATGCCACGATCGTGTTCCTCTCGATCAGGTCTCCGCGGCGTTTTCCGCGGTGAGAAAAACACTAGAGATCGGGCTTTGACCTGCCATCCCCCTGTGACGGGCTTCGCCGGGTAGCTCACGCGGGGGATCGCGGGCCCGTCAGTACCCCGCAGGGGGAGCGGCCGGCGTCCACACCAGTCCCGGCACCGCCCGAGGTGACGTTCGTGGGCTCGGAGAAGGCCGGCAGGGTCACCTCCGTGGCGCTCAGCCAGCCGCCCAGCCGCATGGCCGGCTCGGGCAGCTCGGCTCCCGGCAGTTCGGGCCGCTTGCGGATGCGCCACGAGATCGTCTGGTTCACCAGGGCCCTGCGGGCGTAGGCCTCGGGGTTGCCGCCCCTGGCGCGAGGGGTGGGCGGCACCCGCGTGCGCGTCCGGGGCGGTGCCAGGCCGGTAACGGGGCGGTGCCGGGGCGCGCTACCGGCGCGCCAGTGGCGGGCTAACGGGGCGGGCGAGCATCTGAGGTCATGGTTCACGTGCTGGTGGCGTGTCAGGTCCTGCTCGCCACGGTCTTCGTCGTCTCCGCGTACTCGAAGCTGCGCAGCCGTGCCGCGCTGCGGTCCTTCGCCGCCACGCTGGGGTCGCTGCCCGGAACGATCCGGTTCCCCGCCGCGCTGGCGACGGCGGTCGTGGAGGTCGTCGCCGCGGCCGGCCTGGTCGTGCTGCCCCGGGCGGGGCTGGCCGCCGGTGGGGTGCTGCTGGTCGCGTTCTCCACGTGGATCGCCGTCTCGCTGCGGGGCGGGCGGCGGGAGCCGTGCCGGTGCTTCGGCGCGTCGGTGACGCCGCTCGGCCCGGTGCATCTGGTCCGGAACGGGCTGCTGCTGCTCGTCGTGGGGCTGGGGGCGGCGGCGGCGTTCACCGGTGGTCCCGTGACCGTGGCCGGTCTCGCGCTGGCGGTGCCGGCCGGGCTGGTCGGCGCCGTCCTCCTGATCGCCTTCGACGACCTCGCCGACCTGTTCCTGCCGGTCTCCGGGGGCGCGTGACGCCGTACCGGATCGCCGACGTCGTCACCAGTGCCTATGAGCAAGGCGGGAACGGCGAAAGCCGCCGCCGGGGGTGACCCGTGCGGCGGCGGCCGGCCGGACGCGGCCCGTGCCCCGTCACCTGTGGCGGGTGGCCTGGGCGGCGACGCGCTGGATGGCCTTGACGGCGACCTCGGGCTGGTCGACGTAGATGTAGTGCTCGCTCTTCGTGGCCGTGGTCAGCCTGCTGCGGGTGGACAGCTTGAGCCAGGCGCGCTGGCCCGCGGACCAGGCCCGCTCCAGCTTCGGCCCGTACGTGGGGATCGCGGCGAGGTACTGCTTGCCGTGCTTGAGCACCTCGACCGGGATCCGGCCGGCCGAACGGACCCTTCCGTCGGGGATGACCAGCTTCTCCGGGTTCTGCCCCGCGAAGATGGCCAGGTTCTGGGCGCGCAGCTCGGCCGCCGGGCCCTCGGCGGAGGCCGGGATGGCCTTCTTGATGTCGGCGGTCATCGTCGCGGGCGTGGCGTCCATCAGCACCAGGCCCTTGACCCGGTCGCGGTGCTCGGGGGCGTACCTGGCGGCGATCAGCCCGCCCAGCGAGTGACCCGCCAGCACGACGGGGCTGTCACCGGCGATCCGGTCGAGCACCCCGGACAGGATCTTCCCGGTGCTCGTGAAGCTCTGCGGGCCCTCGGGCTGGTCGCTCGCCCCGGCGCCGAGCCGGTCGTAGGAGCAGACCCGGTTCCTGCCGCTCAGCGTCTTCTGCAGCGCCGCGAGCTTCTCCACCCCGTCACCGGCGCCGTGCAGCAGCACGACGACCGGCTTGCCCCGCCCCTGGCGGCCCGAGCAGGACACGTTCACCTTCTTGCCCCTGACCCTGATCTTCTTGGTGCCGACGAACGGGTCGGCCCTGTGCCCGGTGAAGGGGTCCCAGCTCTCGGCGTCGGTCTTCGCGAAGGGGTCCCACTCCTCCGCCGAGGCGGCCGGGGCGCCGACGATCCCCACGCCGACGACGGTGCAGCACAGTGCGGCCACAGCGGATGCCTTGAACGTGCGGAGCATGACGTTCTCCCAGGTAGCTCATCGGCGCCGGGGCGGATTCGCGCCGACGGTGGCGGGAAGCGGGCCGAACCGCTGCCGTCACGTCCATAACGCTAGGGAACGGGCGCACCACGGGTCGTCCCCGCACGGTGGACATTCGCCCATAGCTCTCATGGGGGACAAAGACCACGCGGCGTACGCCAGAGCGTGGCGGAATGCTTACCCTCGCCCTACTTTGATCGCGCCGTTTGCGGTAAAGACATCCAGCATTCGACAACGGCTTCGGGGGGATCTGTGCCGGATACGCCATCCGGGCGCGCTCATGACCGGCAGGCCTCCGCCGCGAGAGGCCGGGAGGGGGGCGGGCCGCCCGGACCACGCCGTCCGGGTTTCTGGCGCAGGCC
The DNA here is from genome assembly GCF_035917475.1 of Nonomuraea fuscirosea. Taxonomy (NCBI): domain Bacteria; kingdom Bacillati; phylum Actinomycetota; class Actinomycetes; order Streptosporangiales; family Streptosporangiaceae; genus Nonomuraea; species Nonomuraea fuscirosea. The sequence continues at coordinate 10,195,595 of NZ_CP109074.1, forward strand.
GCCCGGTCCGTTCCGGCCCGGCTTCTGGCGCAGCCCGCTGCGCGGGCCGTGGCTCACGTCCGTGCTCGGTCTGGTCCTGCTCGCCGGGCTGACCGTCGTCGCGCTCACCGGCCTGCTGTCGTACGCCGCGTACGACCCCCGCCTGCCCGGCAACGACACGACCCCGGGCAAGGGCCTGCTCGGCTTCTACCTGTTCGACTGGCCGACGAGCCCCGCCTGGCTGTACCGGGTCACCCAGGGCGCCCACGTCATCCTCGGGCTGACACTGGTGCCGGTGCTGCTGGCCAAGCTGTGGTCGGTGATCCCCAAGCTGTTCGACTGGCCGCCGGCGCGCTCGCTCGCCCAAGCCGTCGAGCGCGTCAGCCTGCTGCTGCTGGTCGGCGGGGCCGGATTCCAGTTCGCCACCGGGATACTCAACATCCAGCTCTTCTACGTCTTCCCCTTCTCCTTCTACCCGGCGCACCTGTACGGGGCGTGGATCTTCCTGGCGGCGCTCGCCGTGCACGTGGCGGTACGGCTGCCGATGGCGATCCGCGCGCTGCGGTTCAGGGATCTGCGCCGCGAGCTGCGTACGGGTCTGGCCGGCACCCGTCCTGAGCCGCCCGACCCCGACGGCCTGGTGCCGGTGGACCCGGCGCCGCCCACCATGTCGCGGCGCGGCCTGCTGGCGTTCGTCGGGGGCGGCTCGGTGCTGATGTTCGGCCTGTCGGCCGGGCAGACGTTCGACGGGCCGCTGCGGCGTACGGCGTTGCTGGCGCCGCACGGGCGCGAGTACGGGCCGGGGCCCAACGACTTCCAGATCAACAAGACGGCGGCGAGTCTGGGCGTCACCGAGGCGGACACCGGTGAAGCGTGGCGGCTGATGCTCGCCGGGGCCGGCCGGGCCCTGCTCACCCGGGCGGATCTGCTGGCGCTGCCGCTGCACACGTACGCACTGCCGATCGCCTGCGTGGAGGGCTGGTCTACCGAACAGGTCTGGACCGGGGTACGGCTGGCCGACCTGGCCCGGCTGGCCGGGATCCCGCCCGGCGCGGCGGAGGTCACGGCCAGGTCGGTGCAGCGCATCGGCTACTTCGGCCAGGCCTCGCTCAGCGCCGGCCAGGTGTCCGACCCTCGTTCACTGCTGGCGCTGCGGGTCAACGGCGCGGATCTCTCGCTCGACCACGGGTATCCCGCGCGGATCATCGTGCCGAACGCCCCGGGCGTGCACAACACCAAGTGGGTGCGGGAGCTGGAGTTCCGCCGGGAGCGCCCGTGAAGCGCGACGCCGGCCGGTGGGCGAGGCTCTACGGGGCCGGACCGGGGCATCTGGCAGGGCTGGTGGTCTGTTTCGCGGTCGCCGGTTACGCCGCCACCCGGGTGGTGGAGGCCGGCATCTGGCTGGGGTTCGCCGTGTGGTTCGTCGGCGCCGCCGTCTTCCACGATCTGGTGCTGTGGCCGCTGTATTCGGCGGCCGACGCCGTGCTCCGCGCCCCTTCCCGGCTTCATGAGCGACCGGGCGGGCGGCCACCGCTGGTCAACCACGTGCGGGTGCCGGTCGCGCTGTCCTGCCTGCTGCTGCTGGTGTGGTTCCCACTCGTCCTGCGCGGCGCCGAGCCGAACTACGTGGGAGCGGTCGGGCTGAGCACGTCCCCCTACCTGGCGCGGTGGCTGTGGATCACCGTGGCGCTCTTCGTCGTCTCCGCCTTGCTCTACGCGGTACGACGCCGGGCCGCGGGACGGCCGGGTCGGTGAGCGGCGGCGCGATCGGCGATCCCGTGACGCTGTCGGACTGGCGGTCCTGCAGCGCGGTCTACGAGCACGGCCTGCGCGGCGGGCACGTGGAGGTCGAGTACGCCGACGGCCGCGTCCGCCCGCTGGCCGCCGAGCGCTGGTTGCGTCCGATCGAGGGCGACGAGGACATCCTGGCCCGGTGCGGCGGCCCCACGCTGGACGTCGGCTCGGGCCCCGGCCGGCTGACCGTGGCGCTCACCCGCAGGGGCGTCCCCGCCCTGGGCATCGACGTCACCCCCCTCGCCGTCGAACTGACCCGCCGGGCGGGCGGCCCGGCCCTGCTCCGCTGCGTCTTCGACCCTCTTCCCTGTACGGGGCGGTGGGCGGAGGCGCTGCTGACGGACGGCAACATCGGCATCGGCGGCGATCCGGTGGCGCTGCTCAGACGCCTGCGGCAACTGGTCAGACCGGGCGGAACGGTCATCGCCGAAGTCCGCCCGCCCGGCTCGAAGAGCACGGTGGACCGGGTACGGCTGCGTCACGACGGCCGTACCGGCGGCTGGTTCGCCTGGGCGACCGTCTCCGCCGACGACATCGGCCCGCTCGCCACCCGCTGCGGCTTCCCCACCGCCGAACGCTGGAACACGGCCAGGCGCTGGTTCGCGGCCCTGTCATGACCCTCCCCGTCGTTGTCCGCCGGAACCTGGCCAGGCGGTGGTTCGCCGCCCCGTCATGATCGTTCCGGCAGCGAGAGGGCGCCTCGCCCGTACGACGGAGCCCGCGACCACCGCCAGAGCGGCGACCGCGTAGGCGGCCGTGCCGACGTGCTCGTGGACGCCCAGGTACGCGGCCGCGCCCGCCGGCGGGATGCCGAGCCACTCCCACCGGCCGTCGAAGGCGACGAGCGCGACGACCAACAGGGCGTACCAGGGATAACCGGGTGTGAACAGCAGGAACGCGACCCCGGTCACCACCAGGGCCCCGCGCCACGGCCGGTCGGCGTCACCCCGGCGCAGCACGAGCACGGCCGCGACCGCGAGCAGGACGAGGGCCGCGGGCAGCGCCGCCGCGCCGGGCAGGACCAGCCGCAGCAGCGCGTACCGGGCGCCGCCGGTGCTGGTGTCGTCGTACCCCTCCTCGTTCAGGTAGCCGAAGAGGTAGCCGAGGACCGACGCGCGGGACGCGAGCACGTACGGGAGATAGGCGAGCGCCACGACGAGGACGGCGGGCCCGACGACGGCCAGTGCGCCGAGCGCCCGCCGCCGCACGGAGGGCCCCCGGGTGGCCAGGAACCCGGAAAGCGCCCCGGGCAGGGCCAGCGCGGGCAGGAACTTCACCGCGGTCGCCGCTCCGAGCAGCAGACCGCCCCGGACCTTGTGCCGGCTCAGCAGGGCCATGGCGGCGACGGTGAGCAGGACGCCGAGGATGTCGACGTGAGCGTTGTTCACCGCCTCCAGCGGAACGGCCGGACACCACGCCCAGCACGCCACCCGGTGCGCGCCCCCGTCCACGACCCTGTCAGCGACCCTGTCAGCGACCCTGTCCGCGGCCCTTCGCCTGACGGTCGCCAGCAGGACCAGCGAGGTGCCGAACGCCAGCAGCGCGCCACCGACCTGGAACGCCTCGTACCGGCCGTCTTCCGGCGCGAGCCGGTGCACGACCAGGAAGTACAGCTCCGCCAGCGGCGGGTAGATCGTGTGCACGTCAGGCCGGTTGATCAGCGTGCACGTGCGCGCGGCCGGGCCCGAGTGAACGGCGTAGCGGTAGGGGAAGTCGCAGTCCGCGCCCTCGGGAAAGAGCCAGCGGTCGCGCAGCGGAAGGAGCGCGGGATCAGCGGGCGCGTAGGCGTAAGGGGAGACGCCCGCCGCCTGGACCCGGCCGTCCCAGGCGTACCGGTAGGAATCGGTGCTGGTCGTCGGCGGCGCGAGCAGCCCCGTGGCGGTCACCGCGACGGCTCCGGCGACCACCAGGAACACCGCCTGCCGGGCCGGCACCTTGCGCAGCGTCCACACCGCAGCGCCGAACAGCGCCCAGGACAGCGCGTACCAGCGGATCAGGCTCGCGCGCTCGGCGGGGTGTCCGGCGCTCATCGTCAGCACCAGCGCGCCGACCAGAGCGAGCAGGAGCACCGCCGTGCCGACGACCCGGCGACGGCCCGCGCCGTCGAGCGTCGTCTTCTCGCCGCGTCGCGTAAGAACCCCTCCATCAAGATCGCTCGGCACTGCGGACGCCGGGCACAACGCTGCGACGGTCATACACGAATTCGCCGTGGCCAAGCCGTGGCATGGCGGGTCAGGCCAGGGGGGCGGTGGCGAACTCCTTCATGCCCTCGGTGAAGCCGACGCGGGCGTGGAAGCCGAGCTCCGCCCCCGCCCGGTCCGGTGCGGCCGTGATGTGGCGGACGTCGCCGAGCCGGTACTCCCCGGTGACGACCGGCTCAGGGCCGCCGTGCTGCGCCGACAGGGCCGCGGCCAGTTCTCCCACGGTGTGCGGCTGCCCGCTGGCGATGTTGTAGACGGCCGCCGTTCCCGGCATGCCCCCGTCGAGGGCGGCCACGTTCGCGTCGGCGACGTCCCGGACGTGGACGAAGTCGCGCCGCTGGCCCCCGTCCTCGAACACGCGCGGAGCCCGCCCCGCTTCCAGCGCGGACCGGAAGATCGCCGCGACGCCCGAGTACGGGGTGTCCCTCGGCATCCTCGGCCCGTACACGTTGTGGTACCGCAGGGCGACGGCGGTGCCGCCGGTCTCGCGGGCCCAGTTGGCGGCCAGATGCTCCTGCGCCAGCTTGGTGGTGGCGTACGCGTTGCGCGGATCCGTCCGCGCGTCCTCGTCGATGGCGGCCGGGAGCACGCCCGCGCCGCAGCGGGGACAGCGCGGCTCGAAGGAGCCTGCGGACAGGTCCTCGGCGGTACGGGGACCGGGGCGGACCCGGCCGTGCCTGGCGCAGTCGTAGGCGCCTTCGCCGTAGACCACCATGGAAGACGCCAGCACGAGCCGCCCCACACCGTGGCGGGCCATCGCGGCCAGCAGCACCGCCGTGCCGTACACGTTGGCCGAGGCGTAGTCGGGCAGGTCCGCCACGTCGACGCCGAGCCCGACCTTGGCCGCCTGGTGCACGACCGCGTCGGCCTCCGCCAGCGGCCCGGCGAGCGCGGCGGCGTCGCGTACGTCGTCGCCGCACCGCAGGTCGAAGCCGGTCACCTCGTGCCCCCGCGCCTCCAGCGCCTCGACCACGTGACTTCCGATGAACCCGGCCGCCCCGGTCACCAGCACCCTCATCGCGGCACCCCCAGGCCGGCCAGCGCGGCGGCGTAGCGGGACCCGGGGACGAGCGCCGCCACCTCGATCGCGTCCGCCATGGTGTCCACGTCGGTCAGGCACGGCATCGTGGCGACGCTCATCCCGGCCTCCTTCAGTCTGCGGAACTGGCTCGCGCCGGTGGACGGCGACGACATCGGCACCCCGAGCAGCAGCGCCGGATCGGGGGCACGGAGCCCGAGCAGCCAGAAGCCGCCGTCGGTCGCCGGGCCGAACACCGCGTCGTGGCCGGCGAGCAGCCTCAGGGCGGCGGTCAGCAGATCCGGGGTGACCTGCGGGGTGTCCATGCCGATGAGCACCATGGGGACCGGCCGCAGCAGGTGGGCGTCCGCGAAGGCCGCGGCCAGCCGTTCGTCCAGACCGCCGCCCCGCTGCGGCAGCACGGTGAAGCCGGAGGGAAGCCAGGGGCCGGGGGCGCCGTCGAGGACGAGCACCCGGCCGGCGGCCGGCACCTGTGCGACGTTACGCAGCGTGTCCTCCAGCGCGGCGCCGGCCAGCCCGGCGGCCTCGTCGTGGGTGAGCGGCGGCACGAGCCGCGTCTTCACTCTCCCCGGCACGGGCTCCTTGGCGATCACCAGAATCTGCCCGCTCGGAGCGCCGTCCTCATGAGTAGCGTTCACACTCCACCGCCCATCGCCGCGTGAGCCGTCACCGCTCGACCGGCCGCGCGTCGCGTTCACGCGGTTCCGTTCTGGCGGATCAGGACGCGGCGCATGTCGCCGACCGCTCGCAGCGTGCCGCGTACCGTACCGGTGACCTTGGATCTGCCCTGGCGGGGCAGGTAGTCGACGTCGGTCTCGGCGATGTGCCAGCCCGCCGCCCCCGCCCGCAGCACCATCTCCAGCGGATAGCCGAAGCGCCGGTCGACCAGCCCGAGCGCGAGCAGCGGCAGACGCTCGCAGGCCCGCATCGGCCCGAGGTCGCGCAGCCGGACCCCGGTACGGCGGCGCAGCCCCCTGGCCAGTACGGCGTTGCCTAGCCGCGCGTGCACCGGCCACGACGCCCCCGGCCGCAGAACCCGGCGGCCCAGCACCAGATCGGCCTCCCCCGCCACGACGGGTCCGCTCACCCGGGGCAGTTGAACGGGATCGAGCGACGCGTCGGCGTCCATGAAGCACACGACGTCCGAGACCGCGGCCGCCAGCCCCGCGTGGCAGGCCGCGCCGAACCCCGGACGGGGCTCGCTCACCACCGTCGCCCCGAGGGCGGCCGCGATCCCCGCCGAGCCGTCGGTGGAGCCGTTGTCCACGACGATCGGATGGAAGCCGTCCGGCATCCGCCCGAGCACCCATGGCAGGGCGGCCGCCTCGTCGAGGCAGGGCAGCACCACGTCGATCTTCATGCCATCGACGTTATGGAGACATCCGCGTGCACACCCTGACGAACGGTGCCGTCTTTCCGAGTGTTGACCTGCCCAGAAGGCATTCCTGGCCGTCCTCGCGGCGGCGGAAGGTACCCCTGGCTATACCTCCATTGGGCTGTACGCGGGAACGACCGGAAGGGCCTCCGGCTGATGTGCTGATCACTGTCAGTCAAAACGCTCCCCCCAAGGAGAAAGAGAAATGACAGTCGACAGCCGGCCGGAGGCCGAGCAGCATCCGGGACAGGCCGGACTCGGGGGATTCATCCGCCGGCGTCCGCTGGTCAGCTTCTTCATCCTGGCCAACCTGCTGAGCTGGGTCGCCTGGGTGCCGTACGTCCTGTCCACGAACGGCCTCGGCATCCTGAACTTCGGCTTCCCCGAGTTCCTCGGCACCTCGCAACTCCTCGGCGTCCTGCCCGGCGCCTACCTCGGCCCCATCCTCTCCGCGTACCTGGTGACCAGGGTCACGGAGGGCAAGGAGGGCGTCCGCCGGTGGATCGGGCGGATGACCAAGTGGCGGGTCAGCTGGGTCTGGTATCTGGTGACCGCGCTCGGCGTCCCCGCCGCCATCATCGGCACCGGTTTCGCGCTCTCCGACGAGAACATTCACCTGCCGTCCGTCGCCGTGCTGGTGGCGTACGTGCCGGGGCTGCTGCTCCAGATGGTCACCACGGGTCTGGCGGAGGAACCCGGCTGGCGTGACTTCGCCCTGGCCCGCATGCAGCGCAAGTTCGGCCCGCTGGGCGCCACCGTCATCCTCGGCCCGCTGTGGGGCATCTGGCACCTGCCGCTGTTCCTGAGCGAGTGGGGCGGATGGCCGGACGTCACCTGGCTGCGGGTGGCCGAGTTCGTCGCCTTCGCCTGCGTCTTCAGCGTGGTCGTCACCTGGGTGTTCAACCGGACCGGCCAGAGCCTGCCGCTGATCATGCTGCTGCACGTCAGCGTCAACAACTTCATGTCGATCGCCTACTCGGAGGTGTTCCCGACGCTCGCCACCGCCGAGCAGGCGTCCCGCGTCACCCTGCTGGCCGGCACCACGGCGGCGTTCCTGGTGCTCGTCGCGACCCGCGGCCGCCTCGGCTACCGCCCGCCCGCGGAACCGGCACTCCAGAGCTGAACGAAAGCGGGTGCGGGACCGAGAACCGGTCCCGCACCCGCCGCGCCGGTCAGTACCGGCTTCCCAGGTCACCCGCCGCGCTCGTCCGGACGTTCAGGGAGAGACGACTTCCAGGTCACCCGAGTCGCTGGTCAGCTCGATCAGGCGGGGGGCCGAGTCGTCGACGGCGGCCTTGATGTTCTTGCCGCCCGAGTCGGTCGAGGCGACCACCTTGTACGGCCCCTGCGGCACGTGCACCGAGATCCGGCCCGAGTCCGTGGCGGTCGTGACCTTGTCCGGCGCCCCGGTGAAGGTGAGCCCGACCTCGCCGGAATCGGTCTTGGCGGCGGCCTGCTTCGCGGACAGCCCGTCGGCCGCGATCGCCCCCGAGTCGGACCGGGCGTCCAGCTCGCCGGACAGGCCGCTCAGCGTCAGGGCGCCGGAGTCGGAGCTGACCTTGACCCGCAGCCCCTTGGGCACCTCGACCTTGTAGCTCACGTCGCAGGACGTGCCCGCGGCCCCGAACCCCCACGTCGCGGGGCAGTTGAAGGTCAGGGTGAGCGTGTCGCCCCGCACCTGGTGGCTGGTCTCCGGCTTGTTCTTGCGCCAGGTCAGCACCTCGGTCACGTGGATGCCCTGCCGCTCCGACTCCACCACCTCGATCGAGCCGGAGTCGGTCTCCACCTGAAGGGCCGCCACCTTGTCGGCGACGTCGTACGCGACGGTGTCCTGCTCGTTCGGACCGCCGATCCCGCACCCCGTCAGCGTCACCGCCACGCCCAGCAGACCCGCGATCGTGGCCATCCGCTTCATCCTCATGACGCCCGATTGTGCGGCATACGGGCGGCGCGGACGTCGGGGAGGTCCCTGAGAACGTCCCTGACCCACCCCTGGGAGGCGATCGAACCCCCGCCCGGCACTGGACAACCCGGCGTTTACGTGATCTGACGGAGGGAGTAAAAGCACCGACGATCGCGAACGGGAGTACCGGAAATGGACGACACGCCGCGACTGCACACCGCCGGTACCGCGCCGCTGGAGCGGGCCCGCGACCTGCGCGCGCTGATCGACCGGGACGCCACACAGGCGGAGGCCCAGGGCAGGCTCACCGACGCCGTCGTGGACGCCCTGCACGAGTCCGGGCTGTTCGGCATCTGCGTGCCGGCCCCGCTGGGCGGCGCCGAGCTGTCGCCCAGGGAGCTGATGGACGTGCTCGAAGAGCTCTCCTACGCCGACCCCTCGACCGGCTGGGTGGTCATGGCGACCACCCTGGCGAACGGCACGGGCGGTGCGTACCTGGGCGACGACGCCGTCGAGCGGATCTTCGCGGGCCCGCGGATGCCGCTCATCGCGGGCCAGGGCACCCGGCCGGGCGTCGCCGTCCGCGAGGACGGGGGGTTCCGCCTCAGCGGGCAGTGGGGCTTCGCCTCCGGCATGCTGCACGCCCAGTACTCCCACAGCCTGGGCATCATCGAGGGCACCGACGAGGGACGGATCTTCGTCACCCCCTTGGACGACGTCAAGCAGCTCGGCAACTGGGACGTCCTGGGCCTGCGCGCCACGGGCAGCATCGACTACACCATCGACGACGTCTTCGTACCGGAGTCGCGGAGCCACGTCTTCGACACGAACGAGCCCCTGCGTGGCGGCGCGCTCTACCGGCTGGGGATCGTGGACCACGCGCTGATCTGCCACTCCTCCTGGGCGCTCGGCGTCGGCCGCCGGCTGCTCGACGAGCTGGCCAGGCACGTGGGGGCCCGTGCGGGCCGGCCGGGGCAGATCGCCGGCAGCGACGCCTTCCACACCGACTTCGCCCGCGCGGAGGCGCGCTACCGGGCGGCCAAGGCGCTGGTGCACGAGGCGTGGGACGACGCCGAGCGCACGCTGGCCGCGGGCGGGCGGCTCGCCGTGCGGCAGGAGACGATGGTACGGCTCGCGCTCAACCACGCGACCTCGACGCTGGCCGAGGTGGCCGGGTTCGTCTACATCTCGGGCGGCACCTCGGCGCTGCGCGACGGGCTGATCCAGCGGCTGTTCAGGGACGTCCACGCGGGCACCCAGCACATCACCTCGGGCCCGCAGGTGCTGCGCGAGTGCGGACGCGAACTGGCGGGGCTGGCCCCGGGCGAAACCTGGTCGCTCTTCGTCCTGGGGGCGTGAGGTGCGTCAGCGCCACATCTCCGCGACGCGGGCCGCGGCGGCGCGGCCCTGGGCGTAGCCGGCTTCGGCGCTCGGCGTGCGGGACGACGGGTCCAGCGGATCGGCGCCGAACACGGCCCGCGCGGGCTCGTCCGACTCGATCACCTCGACCGTGCCCGAGAGCCGGAGCCACGACGGCTCCCCCAGCTCGGGCATGGGAGCGAGCACCACAACCCGCTCGAACCCGGCCGCCAGGTCGGCGTTGGCGCTCGTGCGTACGCCGCCGTCCATGTACCGGGCCCCGTCGATGGTGACGCACGGCCACACCACGGGAACGGCGCAACTGGCCGCCACCGCGTCCACCAGCTCGACCCCCGAGCCCGGGTCGAACAGCCGCGGCTCGCCGGTGCGGGCGTCCACGGCAACGATCACCACGTCCCGGTCGGGCCACTTGTGCACGGGCAGCCGCCCCTCGATCACCTCGCGCCGCGCGGCCTCGGGGACCGTGTCCGCGGCCAGCGCCAGCGCGCCGATCTCACGCCGCTGCTCGACGGCGTCGAGCGAGCTCTCGGAGATGCGCAGGAGCACCGCCCCCAGCTCCTCTATCGACACGCCGGCCTGGAGCTCGGCGTTCTGCAGGGCCGGGTCGGTCTGGCGGGCGAGCAGCTCAGCCAGTGTCAGGCCGCTGGTGACCTGGGCGGCCACCGTGGAGCCGGCCGAGGTGCCGACGATCCGGTCGGCGTCCGTGACGTCGGCCCCGCCGTCCGCGAGCCCGGCCAGCACGCCCGTCTCCCATGCGATCCCGGCGATTCCTCCGCCGCCCAGCACCAGTGCCCGCTTGATCCCGCTCATCGGTCCTCCGCCCGTACCCGCTCATCCGGCATTACCCGCTCATCGCAACACCGCCCACCCGCGATGCCATCCCGCACCGGACCGGGAAGGGTCGGGCCCAGCGGACACCCGCGCACCGAGCCGGGCCCGCCCCGGCCGAGACGGGACGTCATCCGAGCCGCACGCCGACCGTCACGGAGGCGCCCTCACGGTCGTGCAGCCGTCCGAACCTGAGCCCGCCCCCGGCCGCGACCGCGGCCCCTTCCAGCACCCCGGTGACGGAACGCGGCAGCGTGACGGACAGTTCGCCGAGGTCGCGGCGGGGGTCGGCGACGGTCACGGTGGCGTTCCCGCCCGGCCGCTCGCGCAGCAGCACCGCGCACGGCGCCGAGACGGTCAGGCCGCCGGCGGTGCCCGCGTTCCAGAAGCAGGCCGCCGTCAGCCCCAGCGCGGGCACGTGCACGGCCTGCACCCGAGCGGTGTTGGCCAGCACGCGCACCCGTCCGGGATCGGCGGCGCGTAAGCGGGTCTCCCCCCTCGTCGCACCCGGCAGGAGCGTGTAGGCGTAACCGGCCCCGCGCGGATCGACACCGTGATCCAGCCAGAGCGTCACATAGTCCCTGCTCACGCCGCCACCCGCACGGTCGGTGCCCGCTCCGTCGCCCGCACGGTCCCCGCTCACCCCGCCACCCGCGCGGCGGTCCCGCAGCGTGTGCAGGACCTGCGGGGACGGCACGAGGTAGCCGCCGTGTCCCTCGACGTGCGCCCATCCCTCCCCCGTGGTGAGCGCGGCGCCCGTCCTGCGGTTGTCCACGATCGTCTCGACGGCCACGCCGTCGTCGGCCGTGATGCCCGCACCCAGGCACACGACGGCGTCGTCGAGGAAGAACCACGACTTGAACGCCTCCATCGTGCTCTCCAGGCCGCTCAGGTGCTGGCCCACGGCCGCGTACGTGCCGTCGCTCGCCCCGCCCACCCAGCGCCAAGGCGTACGGGTGTCGCCCCACGCCGCTCCGGCCCCGTCGGGCAGCCGCCGGGTGGAGACGGTCGTGCCCGGCAGCCGGTAGGGGTCCACGGTCGGCCAGAACGCGTCGGAGTACTGGTCGCCCGAGCCGTCGGCCCACCAGTAGAGCATCCCCGAGCCGGTGTGCCAGCCGCGGAGGTTCTCGCCGTTGCCGTGCTCGTAGTGGCCGATCCGGTGCGAGGCCATGCTGAGCGCGGCGCACCAGCCCGGCGCCCGGTGCACGGCCCTGGCGCTCATGGGCAGCAGCCGGTGCCCGAGCGGCTCGGGCGCCGCGGGCACGGCGTCGTCGTCCATGACCGCCGCCAGACGGGCGTGCAGCGCGGGATCGGCATGCTCCAGCATCGGCCGGTACGTGCCGCGTACCGCCCAGCCCTTCACCATCGCCTGCCAGCGCGCCCGCAGGCCGGCCGGCGCGCTCTCCCCCAGCAGCAGCACCGCGGCCGCGACGGCCCGCCCGCTCTCGTGGTCGCCGAACGCCCTTCTGCCGACCGACCGGCCGCGGACGAGGTCCATGCAGGCGCCGTCGCGGACGAAGGGGGCGAACGACCGCTCGACCGTGTCGAACACCCTCGTGTCGGCGATCTCCCACGGCGATCCGCGCAGCACCGCGTACAGCGTGGCCAGCCCCGACAGCAGCGTCACCCCGTAAGCGCCCTGGTAGGGCACGGAGGAGTGCTGGACGAACGACCCGTCGCGGTAGAACCCGTCACCGTCGGAGACCGTCGGGAACACCGGGGCCAGCGCGGCGACGGCGGCCCGCGCCCGGTCGTGGTCGTCGTCGAGCATGGCCCGCAGCAGCGTCACCAGGCACAGATCCACCCGGTTGGCGCCGGTGCTGGTGCCGCTGTAGGAGGCGAGCCGGCTCAGCGGGACGAAGTGATCGACCGCGTCCAGAAGATCGGCGTCCGCCTGCCCGGTGAGCACGGCCGCGTCGAGCAGCGCCTTCGGCACGCCGATCTGCCAGTGCCACCAGTTGCCCGTGGCCTCGGCGCCGGCCGCGTACACGTGCCGCACGTAGTGACGCACCCCCTCGGCGACCGCTCTGGCCAGCTCGGGACGCGGGTCCAGCGCGTACGCCCGCGCCATGACCCGCAGCCGCCGCGGCGTCGCCACGAACGAGGGGAACCGCTCGTCCGGCCAGAGCCAGGAAGGCCCGGGCGCCATCGTGTCGCGGTAACGGGCGGCGGCCCGCGCCAGTTCACGATACGGCCGCGCACCCGGATCGCCAGGAGGCCCCGTCACCACCTCCCGCCAGCGGCGGCGCAGCCGCGTGAAGGTGTCGTCCGGCGTGTGCGCGGCCCGCGCGGGCGTCAGCGCCCCCAGCGTCCCCGCCGCGCCCACGCCGCCGAGCCGGAGGAACGATCGCCTGGATGGCAGCGGCACGCCTCGATTATCACGCGCCGCGCAGGCCGGTGAACCAGTCGAGTATCCGCGGCATGGCGCGGAGCGGCGAGGTCATGTGGTCCACGTTCCCGACGTCGGTGAGCGTCGCCTTCACGCCGCTCGCCTTCAGCTCCTTCAGGCAGAGGCGGGAGTTGGCGATGACCACTTCCCTGTCGCCGCGCCCGGCGTAGAGGCGGACGGGCACGCCGGGCCGCCAGCCGGCGCAGGTGGCGTCGTTGTCCACCATCGCCTTGAGCAGCGAGCCGGACGGCTGGGCCACGCGCTTGAGGTAGGCGTCGGTGAGGAGGTCGCGGTGCGAGGCGGGCAGCCCGGCCACGATCTCGTCGAAGCCGTGCTGCCCGTCGAACAGCCGCTCCACGCCCGGGTCGCGGAACGCCTCCGACGGAGAGTCGTACAGGTGGTGCAGCCGGTTCATCGAGACGGTCCAGTACGCCAGGTAGTAGGTGGCGACGTGGGGGTCGAGCCGGCCCTGGAGCAGCGCGGGCATCTCGGCCCTGCGCACGTGGTACGGCCCCGCGATCGGCGCGACGCCGCGCAGCCGGTACCCGGAATCCTCGCGCAGCGCCTTGCTCAGCGCCATGGCCGCGTGCCCGCCCTGCGAGAACCCGGTCACCAGCACGTCGCCGCTCAGCGTGCGCCCCTGCCGCCGAGCCAGTTCCCCGGCCGCCCGCAGCAGGTCGGCCGAGGCCGACGCCTCGGTGGCCGCGTCCATGTACGGGTGGAACCCCGGCCCCGTCCCGAGCCCGAGATAGTCGGGGGCGATCCCGGCGAATCCGGCGGCGGCGAACATCAGCGGCACCGCCCGCCCGTCGCCGTCGGACACCGAGCCGGCGTACGCCTTGGTGGCCAGGGTGCCGTGCTCGTAGCTGACCGTCCACAGCCCTCGCCTGGACCTGGTGGGCAGGGCGACGACGCCGCCGGCCGTGGTGGGCGTCCCGTCCACGGCGACGGTGCGGTAGACGACCGCGTACAGGTCGGCGCCCTGCGGCCGGGGCGGCACGGGGTAGCCGCGCTTGGTGAGCGTGGCCTTGACCTGGGCGGCCGACAGGCGCGCCAGCAACTCGGCGGAGACGACCGAGCCCCTGCCGTCCGCGATCACCGTCCCGGACGGCGTCCCGGACGATAGGGCGGACGGCGTGGCGGAGGACGTCCCGGTCGCGGCCAGTGCGGCCGGGGCGGTCGCGGTGGCCAGGACGAGCCCGGCGCAGGCAAGGGCGAGCAGCCGGGTCTTCATGGAGGTCTTCATGACACGAAACGCTAGGGATCGCGGCGTTCGAGCCCCATCCCGCGCTCCGCCCATCTCGTGGTGGCGCCGGCCCTACCTCCGCACACCGGCAGGACCCCCTCACCCCGGCAGGACCGCCCCCGCCCGCTTCATCGTCCTGATGATCGGCCCCGTCTCGATGTGCCGGATGGCGGGCAGCGCGCCCACGCTGTCGGTCAGGTAGCGGTAGAGCGCGGTGTCGTCGCGGCAGACGATGCTGACCGTCAGGTTGGTCGGCCCGGTCGTGGCGCCCGCGAACGCCACCTCGGGATGCTCCGCCAGCGCCCGCCCGGTCGTGTCGAGCTCGGCCGGTGGCACCGACATCCACAGCTGGGCCTCCACCTGGTAGCCGAGCAGCGTGGGCAGCACGTCCATGTCGAAGAAGAGGGCGCCCGCCGCGCAGAGCTGTTCCATCCGGCGCTTGACCGTCGACTCCGACCAGCCCGTCACCGCCGCCAGGTCGGCGTAGCCGGCCCGCCCGTCGCGGGACAGCGCGTCCACCATCGCCTGGTCGCCGGGACCGAGCGTGAGCCGTTCGCCGTCGCCGCGCGGCCCGTTGATCCGGTCCGCCGCCAGGTGCGCCACCTGGTCGGGGGCGAGCACGGCCAGCCCCGACCAGCCGATCCGGCCGCCCACGAACGTGTGCAGGGTGCGGTGCGCCGACACCGACAGCACGCGGTTGGTCCGCGCCAGTTTGTCGAGCAGCAGCGACTCGCGTTCCTTGGCGGTGCGGTGCAGCGTGCCGCTGGAGATCTCCGTGCCGCCGGACAGCAGGTGCACCCAGGACGTGTCGGAGCGCCGCGCGAGCGCCTCGGCGATCGACACCGCCGCGTCGGGGGTGCAGCGCAGCCTGATCGCCCACGACTCGTAGCCGAGCCGCCGCCCGTCCACGACGCCGACCACCCGCAACATGCCGGTGGAGCGCAACCGGCGGTAGCGGCGCGCCACCCGCTGGTCGGACACCCCGAGCACCTCCGCGATGCGGTTGAACGAGGCCCGCCCGTCCACCTGGAGCGCGTGCATCAGCCCACGGTCGACGTCGTCCAGCTCAAGGATTTCCACCACCACAGGCTAGCTCGTACGGAAAACCTGCAGAACCGCCCTCATTGCTGGCGGGAACCCGCACCCGGGCCCCACTGTGGTCGCCATGACCCAAACCCGGATCCCCGAGACCGCGACCACCTCGTGGTCGCCTCTGGTGGCCGCCTGCCTGGGCGCCTTCATGCTCCTCGTGGACGTCACCATCGTCATGGTCGCCCTGCCCGACATCACCGCCGACCTCGGCATGTCCTTCACCGGCACGCAGTGGCTGCTCGACGGTTACGCGCTGGCCCTGGCCGCCCTGCTGCTGGCCGCCGGGTCGTTCGCCGACCACACGGGGCGGCGCAAGGTGTACCTGTCGGCGCTGGCGGTGTTCGCGCTGGCCTCGCTGGCCTGCGGGCTGGCCCCCTCCGGCGGCGTGCTGCTGGCGGCCCGCGTGGTGCAGGGCGCGGCGGCCGCGGCCATGATGGCCACCACCCTCGCCCTCATCAGCGCCACCTACCACGGCAGGCGGCGCGGTATCGCGTTCGGCGTGTGGGGCGGCGTGAACGGAGCCGCCGCGGCCGTCGCGCCCGTGCTCGGCGGCCTGCTCACCGAGCACCTGCACTGGCGGGCCATCTTCCTGGTGAACCTGCCCATCACGCTGGTCGCCGGCTGGCTGACCGTGCGCGGCGTGGAGGAGTCGCGCCTGCCCGGCGGGGCCAGGCTCGACTGGGCCGGCATGGCCACGTTCACGCTGACGGCCGGCGGGCTCACGTACGGGCTGATCGAGGCCGGCGAGCACGGCTGGACGGCGGCGCGGACGCTGGTGCCGCTCGGCGCGGCGGCGGTGGCCTTCTTCGTCTTCCTCGTCGTCGAGACGCGCGGCACGAACCCCATGCTGGACCTGCGCCTGTTCGCCGACCGGTCGTTCAGCGGGATCATGGCGGGAGCCGGGCTGCTCATGCCGGCCGCGTTCGCCTGCCTGGCCTTCACCTCGCTCTGGCTGCAGCAGGACCTGCGGCTCGGCCCCGTGATGGCGGGGCTGGCGCTGTCGCCGATGGCCGCCACTTCGCTGGTGACCTCCGTGGCCGCCTCCCGGCTGCTGCCCTGGCTGACGCCGCGCGCCGCGCTCGGCGGCGGGCTGCTGCTGATCGGCGCGGGCTCGTTCCTCCAGGGCCTGCTCGACGCCCAGTCGGACTGGCCGGCGCTGGCGCCGGGCCTGATCGTCGTGGGCGTGGGCGTCGGACTGGCCGTCCCCGCGCTCAGCTCCGCCGCCATGGCCCACGCCCCGGCCATGCGCGCGGGCATGGCGGCCGGCACGGTGAACACGGTCAGGCAGCTCGGGTACGCGCTCGGCATCGCGGTGCTCGGCATCGTGTACCAGGGCGGCGGGCCGGCGTACGCGGCGCTCGAAGACGTCTACCGGGTCAGCGCGGCCACCGGCGTCCTGGCGGGCCTGCTGGTCCTGGTCACCGTGGCCGGAGCGGCCGGCGGCCGGAGCGGGACGGCCGGAACGGGACCGTCGCGAGCTTGAACCCGGCCGCCTGTTCGCGGTCAGAGCAAGCGGCGGATGTCGCCGTAGGCGCGGTAGAAGCCGCCGCGCCCGGCCGAGCGCACTCCGTCGACCAGGTAACGCGCCCCCGCCTCGCGGATCTCCTTGGGGAACTGCACGTTCCACGACTCGAAGCCGGGGCTGACCACGCGCACGCGCAGCCGCTCACCCTCCCGCACGCACTCGACCACCACGCCGTCGCCCGCCTCGCTCGTCGTCTCCAGCACCGTCTCCACCACCGCCGATGGCTCGACGACCTCCAGCGTCGCCGCCGCCTTGACGTCCACCGGCTGCGGCACGCTGCCCGAGCGGGCCGCGGCGATGGCGGCGGGGCTCGCGTCGATGCAGGCCAGGGTGCCGTCGGTGGTGACGATGTAGAGCCGGTCGTCCCAGAACTGCATGGAGAACGCCGACCCGCAGCCGGTGCCGAGCTTCCACAGCAGCTCGCCGGAGGCGTCGAAGCAGTAGACGGAGGACTGGTTGTCGCCCGCGAAGACGTGGCGGCCGCCGGGGGAGGTGGCGCACGAGTAGACGGCGCCGTCGCACTGGTAGACCGCCTCGACCCGGCCGTCGCCCTTGGCCAGGCGGTGCACGGTGCGGCGGCCGGTGCCCGCGTAGACGGAGTGCTCCTCCTGCCAGCCGAACAGCACGCTGTCGGCCTGCTTGTTCTCCCACACCAGAACGCCGTCGGCGGCGTTGTAGCGGGCCACTCCGCGTGAGTGTCCGTGGTAGACGGAGTCCTCGTCGCATCGGACCATCCAGGCGGAATCGCCGATGCCGGGGCGCGCCCACTGGAACTCGTCCTCGTAGTCGATCGTGGTGATCCGGCCGGCCCGGTCGGACACGCCGAGTACACCGTCGTGGATGTCGAGCCAGTAGATGTCCACGTCGGCGGCGATCTCGTACGCGGCCCTCGGGACCTTGCCGCTCAGGTCGTAGACGCGGCCGTCGTCGCAGCCGGCGTAGATCCAGAAGTCGTCGGCCACGATGCACTTCACGCCGTCCGGCAGCCGGATCCGGCCGGTCACGGTGCCGGAGTGGCTGACCGTGAAGACGTCGCCGCGCTGGTTGCCGACCATGCAGCGTTCCTCGTCCACGAAGATGCCGAACGCCGAGGCGCCGCTGTCGAAGCGCCACAGGACCGGCGCCTGCTGGGCGGTCGAGCGAGTGCTGGCGATGGTCCTGCGGGTGACGGCCCGGCGCTGGCGCACCCCGCGCACGGCCGTCGCGTAGCCCTTGCGCGTCTTCTCGCCGATCTTCCTGGCCGCCGCGGCCTGCGCCTTGGCCACCGTGGGGAAGGCGGTGACCTTGGTCTGGCCGGCCTCGCCGATCCGTCCGTAGGTGATCGTGACCTGCGTGCCCGCCACGGTCACCTCGTAGAACTTGTGCGATCCGCCGCCGTCCTCGGACAGCTCAAGGTAGGTCATGTCCGCGCTTCTCCAGATATGCCGGGCTTGATCAGTTGCTCGGGAGCGTAGAGCAAGACGGCGACAGAACTCAGACCCCGGCTCTGATCGGCACGACGTTGCCCGCCGCGCCCCGGCGCGGGAGCGCGAACCAGGTGGCCTTGCCGACGAGGTCGGGCTGGGTGACGTAGCGCTGGGGGTGGCAGCCGTAGAAGCCGTCGGAAAGCCTGGCGATGATGCGCAGACCGCGTCCGTGCTCGGCCGCGAGGTCGTGGGGCGCCTGGGCGGGCAGCAGCGGGCTGCTGTCCACGACCACGCACATGATCTCTCTGGCGTCCACGTGCAGCCCGAGTTCGTACGGCTCGGCGCCGTACATGAGGGCATTGGTGATCAATTCGCTCACCATGAGAACGGCGTCGTCCACGACCTCGGAAGAAAGGGAGAGTTGTGATAATTCCGTGCGAATGACAGCTCGCGCCCGGCCCACTGTCCTGACGTCGTCGTGCAGCGGCCACGCGTGCCGCATCCTGCTCCGGCGAGTCGGTCGCAGCCTGGTCATGGCATCTGTCTCCTGTGCCGATGGGCAACGGATGCGCGTTTCGCTTAACAAGAGGACCTGCCCCGGGGTTGTCGTACATCGCCGTCGAAACCTGTACGTACGTAAGGCCGTTCCGGGTCGATTCTTCGGCGAGAAATCGCCATTGTTTTGCCAGTCGCTCGAAACGGCCGCGCCGGGCCGGGTACTGACTCCCGCATGAGCAGTCCTGACGAGTACAAGCCCAAGACCGACGGCAAACGCGAACGCCGCCGCCCCGACGAGCCCGTGCCCGCCGGCCGCAAGGCCCTGGAGCAGGCGCTGTTCGAGTCGGGCAAGGCCATCGAAGATCTCATCGGCCCGAGCGGGCCGGCATGACACCGCACACCACGAGCACCGCGGCCGGAGCGCCGCAGGCCACATGCACCGCGGCCGGAGCGCCGCACAGCACGAACCCCGCCGCCGGAGCGCCGCACTCCGGCGGTGTCAGGCCCGCAGCAGGGACCACACGACGGCCGGCGTCAGAGGGACGTCGGTGACCTGGGCGGCGATCTCCGGCAGCGCGGCGGCCACCGCGTTCGCGATGGCGGCCGGCGGCCCGATCGTGCCGGCCTCGCCGACGCCCTTCATCCCGCCGGGGGTGAGCGGCGACGGCGTCTCCAGCAGCACGACCTCGATGCCGGGCACCTCCCGCGTGGTCGGCGGCAGGTACTCGGCGATCGGCTGCCCGTCGTCGGTGTAGCCGATCTCCTCGGTCAGCGCCTGGCCGATGCCCTGGGCCACGCCGCCCGTGAGCTGCCCCTCCACGACGGTGGGGTTGACCAGCACGCCGGCGTCGTTGACCACCCAGTAACGCTCCACCTCGACCGCCCCGGTCTCGGGATCGACGGCCACGGCCGCCGCGTGGGCTCCGTACGCGAACGTGTAGCCCTCCGGGTCGTAGCTGACCCGTTCCTCAAGGCCGGGCGCGAACCCCTCGGGCAGGTCCCAGCCGCGCCAGGCCGAGGTGGCCAGGTCGCGCAGCGTCAGCGACGCCCGCGGATCGCCCTGCACGCGTACGGACCCGTCGGCGATCTCCAGATCGCCGGCGTCGGCCTCCAGCCGGTGCGCGGCCAGGGCCAGCAGCCGGTCCCGCAGCCGGACGGCGGCCCGCACGAGCGCGCCGCCGCCGACCGCCAGCGAGCGGCTGGCGACCGCCCCGATCGACGAGTACGGCGTCGTCGCCGTGTCCCCCAGCACCACCCGCACCCGCTCGATGGGCACCCCCACCCGGTCGGCCGCGATCTGGGCCAGCGCCGTCTCGATCCCCTGCCCCATCGAGACCACCCCGGACGACACCACCACGGACCCGTCCTGCTCCATCCGCAGGATCGCCGTCTCGTAGCCGCCCGCCGCCGCGTTGATGGCCTTCATGTCCATCGACGGCCCCATGCCGGTGCTCTCCACGTGACAGGAGTAGCCCACGCCGCGCCTGCGCCCGTCGTCCTTCTCGACCGGCCGGACCAGGTCGCGCAGCGTGCGCAGGGCGAGCGGGTAGTCGCCGGAGTCGTAGGTCTGGAAGACGCGCGTCGTGTACGGCAGCTCGTCCGGCCGCAGCATGTTGCGCAGCCGCAGCTCGACCGGGTCCAGGCCGAGCCTGCGGGCCGCCTCGTCGATCAGCCGCTCCCTGGTCAGGGCCGCTTCCGGCTGACCGAAGCCGCGGTAGGAGCCGGTGGGCGTGGTCGTGGTGACGACGCCGCGCACCCGTACGGCGAACCGGTCGAACCGGTACGGTCCCGGCAGCAGCGTGGCGGTGACCGCGAACGTCGAGCCGCCCACGTTCGACGGATGGGCGCCGAGGTCGCCGAGCACGTCCACGTCCATGGCCACGAAGCGCCCGTCGCCGTCGAGCGCGAGCCGTCCCCTGTGCACGCCCTGCCGGGCGGGCAGCGTGGCGAACAACCGGTCGCCCGGCGGCTCCGACCAGCTCACCGGCCGGCCCAGCCGGATCGCGGCCAGGCAGGCGAGCGTCTCGTCCGGGTAGAGGTGCTCCTTGGCGCCGAACCCGCCGCCGGTGTCGCGGCTGACGACGCGGACCCGGTCGTGGGACAGCCCGAGCGCCTCGGCCAGATGCTCGCGGGCGTGGTGCGGTGCCTGGGAGGACAGATGCACGGTCAGCTCGTCGCCGGCGTAGGAGGTGTAGGAGGCCACCACGCCGCGCGGCTCCAGCGGGTACGGCGAGACCCGGCCCATCCTGAAGGTCATCTCGACGACGTGCTCGGCCCCCTCCACGGCGGCCGCGCAGTCGTCGTCGCCCATGACGAAGTCGAAGAGCACGTTGCTCCCCAGATCGGGATGGAGCAGCGGCGCGTCATCGGACAGCGCCCGCTCGGCGCCGACCACGGCGGGCAGCTCGTCGAGGTCCAGGTCGAGCAGGTCGGCGGCGTCCCTGGCGGCCTGCGGCGTCTCGGCGACCACCACGGCGAGCGGCTGGCCCACGTATCTGACGGCGTCGTCCAGCACCGGGTAGGACGTCATCAGCTGGCCCGGCATCACGTTCACGCAGGGCAGGCGCAGGCCGGCGGCGTCAGCGGGGAGGATGACGTCGAGTACGCCCTCGACGGCCCGCGCCGCCTCGGTGTCGCAGCCGAGCAGCCGGCCGTGCGCGACGGGGCTGCGGACCACGTGCGCGTACGCCATGCCCGGCAGGCGTACGGAGGCGACGTATCTGCTCTTTCCCGTCAGCAGCCGGGCGTCTTCCCTGCGTGGCGTCCGCGCGCCGACATACCCGTTCCCCATGGGCCCGATTGTGAGCGCTGCCCGGGCGGCGGTCTATACCATCCGCGAAAAAGAGCACGTCAGCGAGGGTAACGATGCAAACTTTCCTGCCATATCAGGATTTCGCCGCTTCGGCGGCGGTGCTCGACCCGCTGCGGCTGGGCAAGCAGCGTGTCGAGACGTTGCAGGTCCTGCGCGCCCTCACCGTCCCCGGGTACGGCTGGCGGCACCACCCCGTCGTGAAGATGTGGGCCGGTTACGAGGAGGCGCTCGTCCGCTACGGCCTGGAGATGTGCCGCCACTGGTGCTCGCTCGGCCGCGCCGACACCTGCGCGGACACCATGACGACCGAGGTGACCCGGCTGCGCGGCACGCCCGTCGTCCGCGCGCAGGCCGAGCTGGCGGCGGCCGGGGAGCTGCCGCCCTGGCTCGGCGACGAGAAACTGCACCTCAGCCACCGCTCGGCGCTGCTGCGCAAGGACCCGGGCTTCTATCGGCCGGTCTTCGGCGACAGTGACCCCGACGACCTGGACTACGTCTGGCCCCGCTCCGATCGCCTGCCCGCCTGACCGTCCCCCCGTCCATCCGCCGCCAGCACCCGTAGGAGCTGGACGACACCGCCGCCGAACATCCCCACACCGAGCGGCACGTGCGGCACCGTCACGTGCGCCAGGCCCAGGACCGCCGCCACCGCCGTGAGCAGCAGCAGCGCCGCGGCCGGCCCGACGAACCTGGCGGAGCCGCCGCCGGGCCGCCAGACCAGGATCGCGGCGACCAGGTGGGCGAGCCCGATGACGCCCAGGGCGATGCCCGAGTTCAGGTGCAGTGCCCGGCCGCCGGGCGAGGAGAGCAGCATGCCCGCCGTCACCGCCTGGAACAGCAGCGCGACGACGTGCAGGACGGCCACCGCCTTGAGCGCCTGCATCGGCCAGGGGGCGGTGGCGGGCGGGCCGGCGAGGGTGTGGTGCGCGGTCATGATCGCTCTCCCTGAGTCGTCTCAGCCGGTACGGCACCCGCCCCGGTCCGGACGACACCGCCTCCGGCGGCCGTGATGCGGGCCTCCACGTGCGCGGTGGCCAGAATCGCGCCGAAGGCGCACAGCCGTACCAGGTCCTCGTCCGTACGGGCGGAGCCGCGCCAGGCGGCCACGTCGGCGTCCGTCACCCGGTACGGCGCGAACGCGGTGAGCAGGACCAGCCGCGCCCCCGCGCGGTCGCCGGCGGGCAGACCGGCCAGCGGCTCGTCCAGCCAGGCGGTGCCCATCGGCGGATGCGCGCCGTCCCAGTCCGCGACCGCCCGGGTCACGGCCGCCCGCGCGGGGCCGCTGAGCAGGTCGCCCCCGGCCTCGGCGACGGCCTTGAGCGTGGCGTACGCGGTCCCGGCCGGGGCCCCGTCCGCCCAGCCGGGCTCGGCAACGGCGGGCAGTCCGGCGATCAGCGGCAAGCCCGCCCCCGGGGCCGCCTGCCTGCGCACCGGTCCCGCCATCGCCCGCCCGCCCACACTCCTGACCAGGCGGAACTTCTGCAGATTGGCGGGCATGAGGTTCTCGGTGAGCAGCGCCGAGGCGATCCTGTTGATGAAGTGGAAGCCCAGCGCGGTCCCGACGTACTCCGGCGCGAGCGCGTCCGGATACGGCCGCGCCGCCCCGGGCGACCTGGCCCAGGCCAGCAGCGCGGCGTGCCCGGGATCCGCGGGCACCTCGCCACGGGCGATGCTCTCGCCGAGCCGGTGGTCACCGGTGGCGTGCAGCAGCGTCGTGTGCGCGGCCACGCAGAACGTGCACTGGTTGGCCAGCGAGACGCCCAGCGCCACGACCTCCTTGCCGGTCCTCGGCGCCGCACCGGCCAGCAGCGACTCGCGCAGCGTGACCCAGGTCGCGGCCAGCACCTCCTCGGCGGGCGACAGGGTCAGGAACACCGCCATGCGCGCCATGCCGAAGTCCTCGGCGAGCTGGGCGTACACCTGTGCGGTCCGGCCGGTGGCGGCTCTGACCGGGACCGGGGTGACGTAACGGAAGGAGCCGTCCATCATCGGCTCCCGCGACGGATCGTGTCCATGGCCGAATCGTCCTGCGCGGACCCGCCGCCGGTCATCGGCCGTGGGAAGACTTCCCCGGCTACCGCCGGCGGCAGCGAACCGGCGCGGATACTTCCCCGGGAGTAGCTCCGAAGCACTTCCCCGCGCCGATGAACCTGCCAGGAAGTCGTTCTACTCTGCAGTGATGAGCTCTGTGCACGCGTGGCGGCCGGTCGCCGTGGACGGCGCGCTGGCCGTCGTGGTGGCCGTGCTGCAGTCGGCCACCGTGCTGACCAACCCGGGCGCGGGCGCCCTCGACCTCGCCGCCGTGCTGGTCGCCTCGGCCGCCCTCGTCGCCTGGCGGCGGGCGCCGCTGGTTCCGCTGCTGGTCAGCACGCTCGGCATGATCGTCTACGCGGCGCACGCGCAGCCGGGCCCGCAGGCCGCCTTCCCGGTGATGGTGGCGGTCTTCGGCGCGGTACGCGCGGGGCACCGAGTGCCGGCCGCGCTGGCCGGCACGCTCTTCCTGGGGGTGGCCCTGGCGGCGAACCTGGCCGGCGTGCCGTCCGGGCAGGACCCCCAGCCGATCGTCCAGCAGACGGTGCTGCTGCTGGGCTGGTTCCTGGCCGCCGGGGTGGCGGGCACGGTGACCCGGCACCGGCAGGCGTACCTGGAGCAGGCCGAGCAGCGCGCCACCGAGGCCGAGCGGACCCGCGAGGAGATGGCCCGGCGGCGCGCGGGCGAGGAGCGCCTGCGCATCGCCAGGGAGCTGCACGACTCGCTCACCCACAGCATCTCCGTGATCAAGGTGCAGGCCGGGGTGGCGGTGCACCTGGCGCGCAAGCGCGGCGACGAGGTGCCCGCGGCGCTGCTCGCCATCCAGGAGGCCAGCGGCGACGCCATGCGCGAACTACGCGCCACGCTGGAGGTGCTGCGTGACGACGCCGCACAGGAGCGGGACCCGGACGACGGCCCAGGCGGCAGTCCGACCGGCGGCCCGGACGACGGCCAGGACGGGGGCCCGCGCGAGAATCCGCACGCGGCCCGGCATGAGGACGGGCGTGCGGACCGGCATGAGGACGCGGAGCCGGTCAGGGCCGAGCCGAGCGGGCTCGACCGGCTGGACGACCTGGTGGACCGGGCCCGTTCGACCGGCCTGCCGGCGACGGTGACGGTCTCGGGCGAGCGCAGGCGGCTGCCCGCGGAGGTGGACCGGGCCGCGTACCGGATCGTCCAGGAGGCGCTCACCAACGTCTCCAGGCACGCGGGCGGCGCCGCCGCCTCGGTGCGCATCGACTACGGAGGGACGGAGCTGGTCGTGCAGGTGGAGGACGACGGCGGGGCCAGGAGGGAGGCGCCGCCCGTGCCGGGCGTGGGCCTGGTCGGCATGCGCGAGCGCGTCACGGCGCTCGGCGGCCGGCTGCGGGCCGAGCCCCGCGCCGAGGGCGGCTTCACCGTACGGGCGGAGCTTCCGCTGGGGGACCCGTCGTGATCCGTGTGCTCCTCGCGGACGACCAGGCGCTCATCCGGGGCGGTTTCCGCGCCCTGCTGGAGGCCGAGGACGACATCGAGGTGGTGGCCGAGGCCGCGAACGGCGAGCAGGCCGTCGCGCTCGCCCTCGCCCACCTCCCCGACGTGGCGCTCGTCGACGTGCAGATGCCGGTGCTGGACGGCATCGAGGCCACCCGCCGGATCGCCGGCGACGAGCGGCTGAGCGGCGTGCACGTGGTGATCCTGACCAACTACGGCCTCGACGAGTACGTCTTCGACGCGCTCAGGGCGGGCGCGGGCGGCTTCCTGGTCAAGGACACCGAGCCGGTGGACCTGCTGCAGGGCGTCAGGGTGGCGGCCCGCGGCGACGCCCTGCTGTCGCCCTCGATCACCCGCCGGCTGATCGGCGAGTTCGTCGCCCGCCGCCCCGAGCCGGACCACCACGGCCTGGACGTGCTGACCAACCGCGAGCGCGAGGTGACCGCCCTGGTGGCCCGGGGCCTGTCCAACGACGAGATCGCGGCGCACATGGTGATCAGCCCGACCACCGCCAAGACCCACGTCAGCAGGGCGATGACGAAGCTGCACGCCCGTGACCGGGCCCAGCTCGTGGTCTTCGCCTACGAGTCGGGACTGGTCGTTCCCCGGGCGGGTCGCTGAGTCCTTTGGCGCGCCTCGTGGTGGAATGGCCTCAGGAGGCGACGTGGGCATCATTTCGCGCGGTTTTCAGGGCAGGCGCAGAGACGCGGGCGACCGGCTGCCGCCCGGCCAGTACCTGGTGGACGACTTCCCCGTGCTGTCGGCGGGGCCGACGCCGCGGGTGCCGCTCGACCGGTGGGAGTTCGCCGTCGACACCGAGGCGGGCCAGACTCACCGGTGGTCGTGGACGGAGTTCCTGGCGCTGCCGCAGGAGACGCCCACGGTGGACATCCACTGCGTCACCAAGTGGACGAAGCTCGACACCACCTGGCAGGGCGTCTCCCTGGACGTGCTCCTGGAGGACGTGGAGACCGCCGCCGACTACGCGCTGATCTACTCCTACGGCGGCTACACCACGAACCTGCCGCTGGAGGACCTGCTCGACGGCCAGGCGTGGATCGTGCACCGCTTCGACGGCGAGGAGCTGGAGCCCCGTCACGGCGGCCCCGCCCGGCTGATCGTGCCGCACCTGTACTTCTGGAAGTCGGCCAAGTGGGTCCGCGGCATCCGCCTGCTGAACGAGGACTATCCGGGCTTCTGGGAGACGGCCGGCTACAACAACTACGGCGACCCGTGGCGCGAGCAGCGTTACGAGGGCGACTAGGGTGCGCCGCCTGGTCTGGCGGCCGGCCGAGCTGATCTCCTGCGTCGCCGAGACCGAGAGCGCGCGCACGCTGCGCTTCCGGGTGCCCGGCTGGCCGGGACACCTGCCGGGCCAGCACGTCGACGTACGGCTGACCGCCGACGACGGCTACACGGCGCAGCGCAGTTACTCTGTGGCCAACCCGACGGACGGCGACCTGGTCGAGCTGACCGTGGAGAACGTGCCCGACGGCGAGGTGTCCCCCTACCTGACCGAGGTGATGCAGGCCGGCGACCGGCTGGAGATCCGCGGCCCGGTGGGCGGCTGGTTCGTCTGGCGGCAGGAGAGCACGGCGCCGGCGCTGCTGGTCGGCGGCGGGTCGGGCATCGTGCCGCTGATGGCGATGATCAGGGCCCGCCGGCTGGCGGGCGGCCGGGTGCCCTTCCGGCTGCTGTACTCGCTGCGCGACCCCGCCCGCCGCTACTACGCCGAGGAGCTGCGCCGCCCCGACCCGGGGCTCGACGTCACCTACCTCTACACCCGTTCCGCGCCGGAGGGGGTGTCCCGCCCGGCCCGCCGCCTCATGCTGGAGGACCTGGCCGAGGGCGGCTGGCCGGCCTCGTTCGAGGCCGACTGCTACGTGTGCGGGCCGACCGGCTTCGTGGAGGCGGCGGCCGACCTGCTGCTGGCGCTCGGGCACGCACCCGAACGCATCAGAACCGAACGTTTCGGTCCCACCGGAGGCTGACGATGACCGCAGAACACCTGGACGGCAACGCGCTGGCGGGCCCGCTGGGCGAGATCTTCGCCGTGGACGTGACCTCCGCGACGGGCCGCTGCGCCCACTGCGGCCTGACGGGCCCCGTCGCCTCGCTGCTCGTCTACGGCCCCGATCCGGGCCTGGTGGGCCGCTGCCCGGGCTGCGAGGAGGTCGTGCTCCGGGTGGTCCGCGGCCCCGGCGCGGCCTGGCTCGACCTGCGCGGAACGGTCTCCCTGCGGGTCAACCTGCCCGACTGAGGCCACGAAGGCGCGCCCGACTGAGTACACTCAGGCACGTTCAACGGCCGAGATCAGTACGGCGTGGCTCTTGGCCAGGGGCGGCGGCCCTTCGGCCCCGTCTCTGTGGGGAGTGACGTGAGCAGCGGGCTTGTCGACGCGCCTCCGTCCGGGCCGAGCACGCCGCCACGGCGTCGCCGGCCGTGGCTGCGCTGGGTGATCGCGGTCACGGTGACCGTCGTCCTGCTGGTCGCCGGCGCGGCCGTGGGCGTCTACGCGCGGCTGACCGGAAACCTCAAGCAGCAGGACGTCACCGCCGACGACCTCGGCGCCACCCGCCCGCCCAAGGTGGCCGGCACGGCGATGAACATCCTGGTCGTCGGCTCCGACCAGCGCGACGGCAAGAACGCGAAATACGGCCGGGTCCCGGGCGAGCGCACCGACACGATCATGCTGATGCACGTGTCGTCCAGGCGCGACAACGCGATGGTGATCAGCTTCCCGCGCGACTCGGTCGTCCAGTTGCCCGCCTGCCGCGCCGTCCGCGGCCTGCCGGGACAGCAGGCCCACGTCGGCATGATCAACGAGTCGTTCAACTCCGGCGGCATCGCCTGCACCTGGAAGACGATCGAGTCGCTCACCCACATCCGCATCGACCACTTCGTGAAGGTCGACTTCACCGGCTTCAAGGGCATCGTGAACGCGGTCGGCGGGGTCGAGGTCTGCCTGCCCGAGCCGGTCAACGACAAGAAGGCCCTGCTGCACCTGCCGGCCGGGCGGCAGACGCTCACCGGCGAGCAGGCGCTCGGCTACGTGCGCGCCCGTTACTCCCTGGGCGACGGCTCCGACATCGGGCGCATCCAGCGGCAGCAGATGTTCATCGCCTCGATGGTGAAGAAGGCGATGAGCGGCGAGACGCTCACCGACCCGGCCAAGCTCCTGGCCCTGCTCGACGCCGGCACCAAGGCCATCACCACCGACAGTGCCCTGACCACCGGCGTGATGAAGGACCTCGCGACCAGCCTCCAGGGCCTCGACATCAGCAAGCTCCGCTTCATCACCACCCCGTGGCACTACTCGCTCACCCAGCCGGGCCGGGTCGAATGGGAGCGGGAGCAGTCCCACCGGCTGTTCCAGATCGTGGCGAAGGACCAGAGCGTCGACGGCGTCAAGGGCGGCCAGGCGAAGGTGAGCCGTTCCAAGATCCAGATCGAGCTGCGCAACGGCACCTGGCGCAGCGGCCTGGCCACCGAGGTCGCGGCCTATCTGGAGCAGCGCGGCTACCACATCGCCAAGATCGGCGACACCCAGCGCAAGCCGCAGCGCAAGACCACGATCGTCTACGGCCCCAACGGCGAGACCCGCGTGCCCACGCTCACCAAGGACCTGCAGCTCGCCGCGCTGCGCCAGGTGCCCGGGGCCGCCACCAGCCGGCTGATCCTGGTGCTCGGGGACGACTGGAAGGGCCTCAAGCAGCTGCGCACGGACGACACCGAAGCCATCAAGGGCTTCGACGCCACCCACGACACCTGCGCCACCTGACCACCGGGGCCGCCCTGACCACCGGGGCGCTCTGATCACCGGACCCGATCAGCGACGCCCTGATCACCGGACCCCGATCAGCGACGCGCTGATCACCGGGCTTCTGACAGGCCGCCCGCGTCGATGGCGGTGAAGCCGGCGTCCTCGATGAGCGGCACCACGGCCTTCTTGGCCTCGTCGTCGTCCCCCCAGTAGGGCATGTCGGCCCGTGCCCCGCCGCGCTGGCCCGCGATGCCGAGGTCCAGCAGCTCGTTGGGGTACTTGGTGTTGAACGTGCGCACCACGCGCACGCCCGCCCCCAGCACGTGCTGCTGGTACTGCGGGCTGGTCAGCCCGCAGGGGACGGCCACCATCACGGCCAGGCCGTCGCGCTCGCCGATCGGGTTGCTCGGATCGATGACGATCTTGCCCGCGAGCGCGCCGCCGAGCTCCGCCACCACCGTGGGGAACGCCTCCCAGCCGACCGCCAGGACGAGGACGTCGCCGAACGCCGCGGCCTCGGCCGGCGGCCCGCTCCTGGCCCGGCCGTCCCCGCTCCCGGCGGACACCCTGACCGCGGCACCGGCGGCGGCTTCGGCGAGAGCGAGGTCTGAGTCACTGAAGAACACGTCGTGGCCCGCCGCGGCGAGCAGGCGGCCGAGCCGCGAGCCCAGCCTTCCGGACCCCACGATTCCTACGCGCATGTCTCGATCTCCTCGTCCTCCGTGGGTGTGCCCATACCCACGGATGACATTCCTCCGAACCGACACCTTTTGCCGCCCGATAGCCCTGAGACAACGGCCCTCGGACGCAGCGGCCACCCGGTGGCCGTCGGCCGACAGGCGTCAGGCGTCAGGCGTCAGGCGTCAGGCGTCAGGCGACGAAGGCGCCCAGCGCGGCCAGGACGTCCACGACCTGCCGGGCGTCCGGCGTGGCCTCGGGATCGAGCAGCCACTGCAACATCAGGCCGTCGGAGATCGCGATCACGACCGACACCAGCGCCGCGGGCTCGACCGGCAGCTCCGCCCCCAGCCGCCCGGCGGCCCGGCTCAGCATGTCGGTCCCGGCGACCCTGGCCTTGGCGTAGGCCTCGGCGAGCTTCACCCGCAGCACGGGCTCCCGCAGGGCCGCGGGGAAGCTCTCGACGCAGAGCACGAGCTGCGGCCGCATCTCCCCGAACACGTCCACCAGCTGCTCCAGCGCGCGCAGGAGCAGCTCTCTCGGCGTGCCCGGCTCGGCCCGGAACAACGACCGCTCCACCCGCTCGGTCCACTGCTCGAAGAACTCGGCGATGGCCTCGTTGAGCAGCGCGTCCTTGCCGCCGAAGTGGTAGCCGATGGAGGCCAGGTTGGTGCCGGAGGCGGCCACCAGGTCTCGTGCGGTCGTGCGGGCATAGCCCTTGTCCTGGAGGCAGCTCACCGCTCCAGCCAGCAGTCGTTCGCGGTATCCACCGGCCTCTGTGCTCGCCACGGGATCCATGCTACAGATATATACAAACGTCTATGACAAACGTACGTATACGACAGGAGAGCAACGATGATCCCTCCGGGGCCGAGAATGCCGTCGATCGTGCAGACCGCGCGGTTCGTGGCGGACGCGGAGCGCACGTTCGAGAGCTACCACCGCAGATACGGGCCGATCTTCACGGTCCGCTACGCCGGCTTCCCGCCGGAGGTCTACGTGACCACCGCCGAGCTGGCCGCCGTGGTCTACCGGACCGACCAGGGCGGCGGGCAGGCCGGCGCGGCCCGTAAGGACTTCCTGGAGCACCTGGTGGGCGCGCACTCGGTGCTCACGCTGGACGGCGACCCGTGGTGGCGGCACCGCAAGACGCTGAACCCGCCGCTACGCGCCAAACAGGTCGCCGGCTACCACGACGACATCGCCGCCATCGCGGCCGAGAGGATCGCGACGTGGCCGCTGGGCCGGCCGTTCGCGCTGCGCGAGCGCATGCAGGAGATCACGCTGGAGATCATCATCCGGCTGATCTTCGGCATCAGGGACGCCGGGCGCACCGGCCGGCTACGGGAGTTGCTGCCGGGACTGCTCGCGACGGGCGGCTCCACGCAGGTGGTGCTGCTGCCGGAACGGCTGCGCCCGATGGCGGCGCGGGTGCCGTCCCTGCCTTACGCGCGCTTCCTGCGGCTGCGCGCCGAGGTGGACGCGATCCTGTTCGGCGAGATCCGCCGGCGCCGGGCCGCCCCCGGGGGCACGGACGTGCTCGGGCGGCTGCTGGAGACCGAGCTGGACGACCAGGAGATCCGCGACGAGCTGATCACCATGCTCATCGCCGGCCACGAGACCACCGCGACCGGCCTGGCCTGGGCCTTCGAACGGTTCCTGCGCATGCCCGAGGTGCTGGAGCGGCTGCCGGACGACGAGCCCTACCTCGACGCGGCGGTCAAGGAGGTGCTGCGGGTCAGGCCGGTGGTCTACGAGGCGCCGAGGCTGCTCGACGCGCCGCTGCGGCTGGGCGGGTACGAGATCCCCGCCGGATGGTACGCCGGACCGTACATCCCGCTCGTGCACCGTGACCCCGCCGCCTTCTCCGAGCCCGGACGATTCCGTCCTGAGCGGTTCCTGGAGGGGCACCAGAGCAGAGCCTGGATGCCCTTCGGCGGCGGGCGGCGCTTCTGCGTAGGAGCGCAACTGGCGCTCCTGGAGATGCGCGTCATCATCCGCGAGGTGCTGCACCGCCTGGAGCTCACGGCGCCCGATCAGGCGCCGGAGGCCAGGCGGCTGCAGAACGTCACCCTGGCACCCGCGAAGCAGACCCGCGTCACCGCCCGCGCTCGGACTCCTGCTCGGACGGCGTAGGCGGGTAGTACTCCTCGCGTCGCGTGTCCGCGCCCAACTCCTCGCGGAGCCGGTCGTAGTCGATGTTGTGGTTGGTGTACTTCAGCTGGCGAGCGACCTTCGTCTGCTTCGCCTTGGCTCTTCCTCGGCCCATGGCAACTCCCTAGTCCCCGCTGTCATGCTATCCGACAACATAGCGACTTGAAGAATTATGCAACTGAACTGGATTACGCTAACCATATGCACGTGGAGGTCTACCAGGCCAAGGCCGACTTCTTCCGAACGCTCGGCCACCCCGCTCGCATCCGAGTGTTGGAGCTACTCCAGGAAGGGCCGCTCCCCGTCAGGGACCTGCTGGCCCAGATCGACATCGAGGCTTCGAGTCTGTCCCAGCAGCTCGCCGTCCTGCGGCGGGCGGGCATCGTCAGCGCGATCCGCGAGGGCAGCACCGTGGTCTACACCCTGGCCACGCCCGAGCTGGCCGATCTGCTGGGCGCCGCCCGGCGCATACTGACCGAGATGCTGGCCGACCAGGGGGAGCTGCTCGCGGAGCTGCGCGCCGAGGTCACCTAGCGAGCGCCCGCCGCTTCACATGCCCGGGGTACCACGCGGTGAAGGCGGCGGGGGCGGCGAACGAGAGCACCTTGATGGTGATCACCAGCGTGGTCGCGTGGGGCGAAACGGACAGGACGAGCGTCAGAGCGAGTGCGGCGACGGTGAAGGCGGCTGCCCAGACGGCGCTGATGATCACGTTGGCGCGGTGGAAGACCGGGTTGCGCCACAGCTCCTCGGGCGTCGTGGCGCGGGCGATGCCGAGTGTGAACGGCCGGCGGATGGCCAGCGAGCCCCAGGCCGTGCCGGCCAGCCAGACGTCGACGAGCGCGGGCCCGTACGGCGTGAGCGGTGAGTCGGGATCGAGCAGCGACAGCGCGGTGAGCAGGGCGAAGAACACCACCGCGCTGGTCTCGATCACCATCATGTCCCACGACCTGCCCGACCTGCGGTCCACGGCCACGAGCACCAGGGCGATGACGAGTCCCGCGATCGCTCCCCAGCGCCATTCGTCGCTGGTCGCGATGAAGCCGTAGACGATCCAGGGCAGGAAACCGAGCAGGCCGCGCATCGGGCATCTCCTTCTCACGACGTTCCTAAGTAGACATGTCGAAAGTAGAACTTCCTGGAGAGATATGTCAACATAGGAATATGAGTCTTCGACACGCCTTGCTGGGCCTGCTGTCCGAGGGACCGGCGAGCGGATACGACCTGCTGAAGCTGTTCGACGTCTCGCTCGCCAACGTGTGGCCGGCCACGCAGAGCCAGCTCTACACCGAGCTCGGCAAGCTGGCCGACGCGGGGCTCGTGGACGCGGCGGCGCAGGGCCCGCGCGGCCGCAAGGAATACACGATCAACGAGCGGGGCCTGGCCGAGCTGCGTCACTGGATCACCGACGTCGAGCCCACGCGGGTCGTCCGCAGCGACATGCTGCTGCGGGTGTTCTTCCTGGCCCAGGTCTCGCCGGAGCAGGCCAGGAGTTACCTGCGCCGCCAGGCCGAGCTGGCAACCAAGCAGCTGGAGCACATCGCGAGCATCCGCGAGTTCGTCGAGCGCGGCGACGACAACCTGTCGGTGTACGGCCGCCTCGCCCTCGAATACGGCCTGGGCCTGGCCGAGAGCCAGCGCCAGTGGGCCGAGTGGGCCGAAGGCCAGATCCGTTAGGCTTCCGGCCATGGTCTCCGAACTGTTCGATCCCAAGGCGTGGCAGGCGGTCGAGGGATTCGACTTCACCGACATCACCTACCACCGTGCGGTCGACCAGGGCACCGTGCGCATCGCCTTCGACCGTCCCGAGGTCCGCAACGCCTTCAGGCCGCAGACGGTCGACGAGCTCTACCGCGCGTTCGACCATGCCCGGCAGAGCACCGACGTCGGCTGCGTGCTGCTGACCGGCAACGGCCCGTCGCCCAAGGACGGCGGGTGGGCCTTCTGCTCCGGCGGCGACCAGCGCATCAGGGGCAAGGACGGCTACCAGTACGCCGACGGCACCCCGTCCACCGGCCGCCTGCACATCCTGGAGGTGCAGCGCCTGATCCGCTTCATGCCGAAGGTCGTGATCTGCGTGGTGCCCGGCTGGGCCGCGGGCGGCGGCCACAGCCTGCACGTGGTGGCCGATCTCACCCTGGCCAGCGCCGAGCACGCCCGCTTCAAGCAGACCGACGCCGACGTGGCCAGCTTCGACGGCGGCTTCGGCTCGGCCTACCTGGCCCGGCAGGTGGGGCAGAAGTTCGCCCGCGAGATCTTCTTCCTCGGCGACACCTACAGCGCGGCCGACGCCCACCGGATGGGCATGGTCAACGCCGTGGTGCCGCACGAGGAGCTGGAGACGACGGCCCTGGAGTGGGCACGCAAGATCAACGGCAAGTCGCCGACCGCGCAGCGGATGCTCAAGTTCGCCTTCAACGCCGTGGACGACGGGCTCGTGGGCCAGCAGGTGTTCGCGGGCGAGGCGACGCGGCTGGCGTACATGACGGCCGAGGCGGCCGAGGGCCGTGACTCGTTCCTGGAGAAGCGCGAGCCCGACTGGTCGCCCTTCCCCTGGCACTTCTAGACGGCAGTCCCTGGGCCGCGCTCATGACCATCGAGATCCCCGGCGCGCTGGCCGCCGCCCACCTGAAGTACGGCGGCGAGGCCGGCGCGGCGTGGACCGCCGGACTGCCGGCCCTGGCCGGGCGTTATCTCGACGAGTGGGACCTGCGCCCCGACGGCGGGCCCCGGCACGGGATCATGGCGCTCGTCCAGCCCGTCGTACGCGCCGACGGCACGAAGGCCGTGCTCAAGCTCCAGCCCGTCACCCCCGAGACCGTGCACGAGGGCCTGGCCCTGCGCACGTGGGCGGGGGACGGCTCGGTGCGGCTGCTCGACGCCGACGCCGCGACCGGCACCATGCTGCTCGAACGGCTCGACGGCGGCCGTTCCCTGGCCGCCGTGCCCGACGTCATGGAGGCTCTGGACGTCCTGTCCGGGCTGCTGCGCCGGTTGGTGGCTCATCCCGCGCCCGAGGGTGTGCGCCGGCTGGACGACATCGCGCGGGCGATGCTGGAGCGCGCGGAGCAGATCGCCGGGAAACCGGTTCCGGACGAGGAGCGCTACTGGGTCGGCGTGTGCGCCTCGGCGGTCGCCGACCTCGTCTCCGGCCCGGCCGCAGTGGGGGGTGAGCGGCTGCTGCACTGGGACCTGCACTATGACAACGTGCTGGCCGGCGAGCGGGAGCCGTGGCTGGCCATCGATCCCAAGCCCCTGGCCGGCGACCCGGCGTTCGAACTGCTGCCCGCCCTGCACAACCGGTGGGACGAGGTGCTGGCCACCGGCGACGCGCCACGGGAGGTGCTGCGGCGCTTCGACTTCATGGTGGACGCGCTCGGCCTCGACCGGCGCCGGGCCGCCGGGTGGACGCTCGGCAGGGTGCTGGAGAACCTGCTGTGGTACCTGGAGGACGGCCACGCGCTGAACGGCGTCCAGGTGCAGGTGGCGATGGCCATGCGGGCTAGATGGTGAGGACGATCTTGCCCTGGCCGTGGCCGGTCTCGACCTCCCGGTGCGCGTCCGCGGCCTCCTCCAGCCGGTACGCCCTCCGTACCGGGAAGGTGAACTCCCCCTCCGCGCACAGCCGGGCGTAACGTCCGAGCCGCTCGGCCGAGCGGTCGCCCCTGACCAGCCCCACGCCCAGCGCGGCCGCCTTGTCGTGCTCGACCAGCGTCACGATGCGCCCGCGGTCTGCGACCAGGTCGAGCGAGACCTCCAGCGCGTGCCCGCCGGCCCCGTCGAGGACCGCGTCGATCCCGCCCGGCGCGAGGGCGCGCACCCGGTCGGCCAGGCCCTCGCCGTACACGACGGGGACGGCCCCGAGCGCGCGCAGGTAGTCGTGGTTGACCTCGCGCGCGGTGCCGATGACGGTGGCCCCGCGCCTGCGCGCGATCTGCACGGCCGCCGTGCCCACGGCGCCGGCCGCGGCGTGCACGAGCAGCGTCTCGCCCTCGGCCACGCCCAGCCCGTCGATGGCCAGCTCGGCCGTCTGCACGCCGGCGGTCAGCCCGCCGGCCACCTCCCACGGCACGGCCGGCGGCTTGGGCGTCACGTTGGCCGCCGGCACGACGACGTACTCGGCGTAGGCGTGCAGCGCGGTGAACCCGAGCACGTCACTGCCCGGCGCCACCCCGGTCACGTCCTCGCCCACCTGGTCCACCACCCCGGCGAACTCGTTGCCCGGGACGCGCGGATAGCCCGGGTCCTCGATGTACGGCGGCAGCCAGCCCTGGCGTACGGCCGTGTCGAAGGGCTGCACGCCGGCCGCCCGCACGCGCACCCGCACCTGGCCGGGCCCCGCCTGGGGCGCGGGCAGCTCCATCACCTTCAGCACCTCGGGGCCGCCCGGCTCGGTGAACGCCGCCGCCCGCATCAGTTCGCTCATGCCTGCGAGCCTGCACGCTCAACCATGGTTGAGGTCAAGTGCCTTATCGTTTTGGGAACTTTCTTCTTTAGTAGCGCTTTATCTAGATATAGTCCGACAGGACGTACACAGGGGGATCTGGTATACCGAGGCGGGATGACCGACTTCTTCACCATCGCACTGAGCTTTCCGACTGTCATTTTCAGTTTTCTTCTCGTGGTCGTCGCCGCTTACTGGCTGGTTGTCATCACCGGCCTGTTCGAGCTGGAGGACGACGCCACGTGGCTGGGACTCGGGGGAGTTCCGGCCGGGATCACGCTGTCGCTGCTCATCGCGTTCGCCTGGCTGCTCTGCCTGATCGGCAGCGTGCTGGTGAGCGGTGGCCCGCTGATCGCCGTCCCCTTCGCCGCCGTGGCCGCCGCCTGGTTCGCCGTTCGCGGCCTCGTGGTGCCGTTACGCAGGCTGTTTCCCGAAGGGGACCGGCACTCGCGCGGCGACTTCGTCGGCCAGATGTGCGTGATCCGCACGGGCACGGCCACCCCGGACTTCGGCCAGGCCGAGGTCACCGCCGCCGACGGCTCGTCCGCGGTCGTGCCGGTGCGCACGACCGGTCAGGACCGCCTTGCCCGCGGCCAGAACGCACTCATCTTCGACTACGACAAAGACGGCGAATTCTTCTGGGTCATGCCGTACGAAAGTGAGCATTGATGGACGTCATCTCCACCGGCTTCGGCGTATTCCTCGCCGTCATCCTGATCATCGTGATCGGTCTCCTCCTCGTCGTCGGCCGGTTGTTCCGAAAGGTCGAACAGGGCAAGGCGCTGATCGTCTCGAAGGTCAACAAGGTCGACGTCACGTTCACCGGCGCCGTGGTCCTGCCCGTGGTGCACAAGGCCGAGATCATGGATATCTCGGTCAAGACCATTGAGATCGAACGGACCGGCCGCGAGGGCCTGATCTGCCGGGACAACATCAGGGCCGACATCAAGATCACGTTCTTCGTCCGCGTGAACAAGACCGCCGAGGACGTCATCAAGGTCGCCCAGGCCATCGGCACCGCCCGCGCCAGCGACGAGACGACGCTGCAGGAGCTGTTCAACGCCAAGTTCTCCGAGGCGCTCAAGACCGCGGGCAAGCACCTCGACTTCGTCGACCTCTACACCAAGCGCGACGAGTTCCGCGACGAGATCGTCCGGATCATCGGCACCGACCTCAACGGCTACAGCCTTGAGGACGCCGCCATCGACTACCTGGAGCAGACCTCGCTCAGCCAGCTCGACAAGAGCAACATCCTCGACGCGCAGGGCATCCGCAAGATCACCGAGCTGACGGCGATCGAGCACGTACGGACGAACGAGTTCCAGCGCAACGAGGAGAAGGAGATCACCCGCCAGAACGTGGACGCCCGCGAGGCGATCCTGGAGCTGGAGCGCCGCCAGGCCGACGCCGAGCTCAAGCAGCGGCGCGAGATCGAGACCGTCAAGGCCCGCGAGGAGGCCGAGGTCGCCCGCGTGCAGGCCGAGGAGCGGCTGCGCGCCCAGGCCGCGCACATGAAGACCGACGAGCAGCTCGGCGTGCAGAACGAGAACCGGGCCCGCGAGATCGCCGTCGCCGAGAAGAACCGCGAGCGCGTGATCGCCATCGAGTCCGAGCGCATCGAGAAGGACCGCCTGCTGGAGGTCATCTCCCGTGAGCGGGAGACCGAGCTGTCGCGCATCGCCAAGGACAAGGAGGTCGAGTCCGAGAAGCGCTCGATCGCCGAGGTCATCCGCGAGCGCATCGCGGTCGACAAGACCGTGGCCGAGCAGGAGGAGTCCATCAAGCGGCTGCGCGTGGTCGAGGAGGCCGAGCGCACCCGCCAGCAGGTGATCATCGCCGCCGAGGCCGAGGCCCAGGAGAACCTGGTCAAGGACATCAAGGCGGCCGAGGCCGCGGAGGCCGCGTCCAAGTTCAAGGCCCGCGAGGAACTGGTGCTGGCCGAGGCCAGGCAGCAGGCCGCCGACCTGGACGCCAGGGCCAAGATCCGGCTCGCCGAGGGCATCCAGGCCGAGTCGGCCGCCAGCGGGCTGGCGCAGGTCCAGGTCAGGGAGCGGGACGCCGAGGCCATCGAGAAGGTCGGCCGCGCCGAGGCCGTGGCGCTCAAGGAGAAGCTGACCGCCGAAGCGGACGGCGCCAGGGCCATGGCGCTGGTCGAGGGCGACCGGCTCAAGGCGCAGGCCGAGGGCGAGCAGGCCATGGCGCTGGCCGGGGCCGCCGCCGTGGGCGAGAAGCTGAAGGCCGAGGCCGAGGGTCTCACCGAGAAGGCGGCCGCGATGGCGGCGCTGGACGAGGCCAGCAGGGCGCACGAGGAGTACCGCCTGCGCCTGGAGGCCGACAAGGAGATCCGGCTCAAGCACATCGACGTCTCCCGCCAGGTGGCCGAGTCGCAGGCCAGCGTGCTGGCCGCCGGGCTGGCCAAGGCCAACATCGACATCGTCGGCGGCGACACGATGTTCTTCGACAAGGTGGTCGGCTCGATCACCGCGGGCAAGGTGGTGGACGGCTTCGTCGGCCACTCGCAGGTCGCGGGCGCCATCGCCGCCCCGTACGTCAATGGCACCGCCAGCCTGGCCGGCGACCTGGCCGGCCTGGTCGGCGGCGTGAGCACCGAGGACCTCAAGAACCTGACCGTGTCCGCCCTGCTCATACGGCTCATCCAGGACGGCGGCCCGCAGTCGTCGGCCCTCGGTGAGCTGCTGGAGACCGCCCGCAGACTCGGCGTCGCGGACTCGCCGGTCGCGGCGCTGGCCGGGGCCAAGTGAGCACGATCGAAGCGGGGCTGGAGGCGGGGACGTACGAGGTTCTCAGGAACCGCCTCCAGGCCCAGGCCAAGGCCCTCGCGGCGGCGGCCGAAGGCGTCAACCAGGAGCGGCTGCGCGTCTTCGGCGGCACCGAGCTGCGCCTGCTGGGAACCGAGCGGATCAGGACCGAGAACAACTGCGTCCCCAGGGACATCGTCTCCCTGGGCGACGTGATGCTGTTCGGCTACAACGTCTTCATCGGGCTCAAGCCGGAGACGACCGTGGCCGACGTGTTCGCGGTGCACCGCTTCTCCAGGGACGGCGACGCCTTCAGGTTCGACGCGGACAAGCTGGAGACGCTGGCCGACCCGGCGTTCAGGAAGGACTTCGCCGAGCTGTACCGGTACTACAAGGAGACCCGGCTGCAGCAGTTGCGGCGGGTGGATGGCAAGCTGCTGGCCGTCTTCCGTACGGGTCCGGCCGACATCCGGGTGCTGCGCTGGGCGGTCAGCAACGGCGGGGTCCCGAAATATGTGGACAACCGGGGTGAGCGCGATCACGTGTTCCCCCCGTCCCACGACTTCGAGTGGACGGTCACCACCCGCGACGACCACGTGCTCGGCCGCCATCCGCACGTCTCCATCGAGGGCGAGGTGTTCGTCGAGACCCTCGGCGGCGACCTGACCATCAAGGTCGAGAACAACACCGAGACCGGGGCCGGCATCTACGCCGAGCCGGTGGCCGAGCCGTTGCAGAGCCTGGCCGACGCCGACATCGAGTACGCCCGCGTCGGGCCGCTCATCCTCATGCGGATCAAGCCGTACAAGGAGGAGGACTGGCGGCACCTGGTCTTCAACGTCCGCACCAAGGCCGTGGTGCGGCTCGACGGCATCGGCCAGGCCTGCCAGCGGCTGCCCGAGGACCAGGGGCTCATCTTCCCCGGCGGCTACTACCTGGCCACGGGGGTCAGCAAGACGTTCGACACCGACGTCACCGACCTGGAGTTCGAGCGGGTGGTGCGCTCGCCCAACGGCGAGGACGTCCTGTACGTCTTCCACGCGCGGGGTGACGGGCGGTCGCTGCTGCTGCCGTACAACGTGATCAGGAAGGAGGTGGCCACCCCCATCGTCTGTCACGGGTACTCGCTGTTCGACGACGGCACGATGGTGGTCTTCCGCGCCATCTCCGAGGAGCCCACCCGGGTGCATCCGATGCAGGTGTGGCAGACGCCGTACGTGTCGGACACCTACGCCGCCGCCCAGCCGGCCGGGACCGGGCCGCTGGAGCGCATCGGCAACGCGGAGCTCGTCCGCGGCATCTCCGACTGCCTGTCCGTGTCGCGGATGGTCGAGGAGATGGCGCCGTCGGCCGGCACGTTCGAGGGCCTGATCGCGGCCTGCACCCGTACCTTCGACTCCTACCACTGGCTCGGCGAGCACGGCCTGCTCGGGCCGCTCACCGACGTGCGCGCCACCGCCGAGCAGGTCCTCGACGAGTACGAGAACGTCGAGCAGCTCACCCGCCACGCCGCCCAGACCCTGGAGGCGGCCACGGAGGAGACCACCCAGCTGGTCCGCCGGGCCAGGGCCGACACCCCCGCGACCGCCGACGCCTGGGTCACCCTGCTGGCCACGCTGCGCCGCGCCCAGGGCCGGCTGGTGACGCTGCGCGAGGTCCGCTACATCGACCTGGCCGCCCTGGACGAGCTGTCGGCCTCCGTGGCGGAGGAGCTGAACTCGGCCGGCCGGCGCGCCGTGGACTTCCTGTCGGGGCAGGACGCCTTCACCGCCTACCACGCCGCCGTCGAGACCCTGGCCGCCGACGCCGCCGCCATCGCCACGGTGGCCGAGGCCGCGCCCGTCGCCGACCGGCTGGAGGAGCAGAGCGAGGGCCTGGAGGTGGTCACGGAGGTCGTCGGGTCGCTCGACATCGCCGACGCCACCGTGCGCACGTCCATCCTCAGCCGCATCGCCGAGGTGCTGAGCGGCGTGAACCGGGCCAGGGCCCTGCTCGACGGACGCCGGCGCGACCTGCTCGGCGCGGAGGGCCGCGCCGCGTTCGCCGCCGAGTTCGCCCTGCTCGGGCAGGCCATCACCGGCGCGCTGGCGATGGCGGACACGCCGGACAAGTGCGACGAGCAGCTCGGTCGGCTGATGCTCCAGGTCGAGAACCTGGAGTCGCGCTTCGGCGAGTCCGAGGACTTCGCGGCGCAGCTGGCCGCCAAGCGGGAGGACGTCTACGAGGCGTTCTCGGCCCGCAAGCAGACCCAGCTCGACGACCTGGCCCGGCGCGCCGACCGCTTGTTCGCCTCCGCCGAGCGCGTCCTCGGCAGCATCACCAGGCGGCTGGCCGCGCTGTCGTCGCCGGACGAGGTCAACACGTACTTCGCGACCGACCCGATGGTGGCCAAGGTCCGCTCGGCGGCCGGGGAACTGCGCGCGCTCGGGGACGCCGTACGGGCGGAGGAGCTGGACGGGCGGGTCAAGTCGGCCCAGCAGGAGGCCGGACGCGCGCTGCGGGACCGCCTCGACCTGTTCTCCGACGGGGGCGAGACGCTGCGGCTGGGCCGCCACCGCTTCGCCGTCAACACCCAGCCGATCGATCTGACCCTGGTGCCGCACGACGGGTCCATGTACTTCGCGATCACCGGCACCGACTACCGCGCGCCCGTGCCCGGCTCGTTCGCCGACACGCGGCCGTTCTGGGATCAGCTGCTGGTCTCGGAGACGCCCGAGGTCTACCGGGGCGAGTACCTGGCCGCCTCGCTGCTCGACTCGGCCACCACCGCGGACGAGCTCGGCGAGCTGGTCCGCCGGGCGGCCGAGACGCGGTACGACGAGGGATACGAGCGCGGGGTCCACGACCACGACGCGGCGGCCGTGCTGGACGCGCTGGTGCGGTTGCGGGAGGGGGCCGGGCTGCTGCGGTACCCGGCCGAGGTCCGGGCTGCGGCGCAGTTGTTCTGGGCGTTCGGGGTGGCGGAGGTTTCACGTAAAACATTCACCACGAGGGCTCTGTCGCTGGTGCGGGCCCGGACGGTGTTCGGGCTCACGCCGGCGCTGAGCGACCTGAGCCACGAGCTCGGCGACCTGATCGCCGCCTTCCTCTCTGAGAGTGGCGGCCTCTCTGAGAGTGGCGGCGAGGAGCCGAACGCGGGGGTGGCGCGGGTCGCCGGTGAGTACCTGGTCGAGGAGCTGGGCTCCACTCCCGCCGGCTTCATCACCGCCAAGCAGGCCCGCGACCTGCTCGACGGCTTCCGGCAGACCCTCGGCCCGGCCAGGACGCGCGAGTTCGAGGACGACCTCAAGGCCCTGCCGCTGCCGGAACGCCTCCAGCTCGCCCGCGCCTGGCTGACCGCCTACCACCAGGGCCCCGAGGTCGCGGAGGCCATCGCCGTGCTGCTGTGCGACCTGCCCCGCCATGACTCCAGCGCCGCGACCACGGCGACGGTGGACGGCCTGCTCGGCGCCCACCCCCGCATCAAGGACCGCAAGCTGGAGCTCCGCCTGGACGAGGTCCTGGCCAGGACGCGCAGGTTCGCCCAGGAACGCGTCCCCGCCTACCGCGCCTACCAGCGCCGCAGGAGCGAGCTGATCGAGTCCGAACGCCGCCGCCTGCGCCTGGACGAGTACCGGCCCAAGGTCATGAGCGCGTTCGTCCGCAACCGCCTCCTCGACGAGGTGTACCTGCCGCTGATCGGCGACAACCTGGCCAAACAGCTCGGCGCGGCCGGCGCCGGCAAGCGCACCGACCAGATGGGCCTGCTCCTGCTCATCTCCCCGCCCGGCTACGGCAAGACCACTCTGATGGAGTACGTGGCCAGCCGCCTCGGCCTCGTCTTCGTCAAGGTGAACGGCCCCGCCCTGGGCCACGAGGTGACCTCGCTGGACCCGGCGGACGCGCCCGACGCGACGGCCAGGCAGGAGGTGGAGAAGATCTCGTTTGCGCTGGAGACGGGCAACAACACCCTGCTCTACCTCGACGACATCCAGCACACCTCGCCCGAGCTGCTGCAGAAGTTCATCTCCCTCTGTGACGCCCAGCGCCGCATCGAGGGCGTCTGGAACGGCCGCACCCGGACCTACGACCTGCGCGGCAAGCGGTTCGCGGTGTGCATGGCGGGCAACCCGTACACCGAGTCGGGCCGGCGCTTCCGCATCCCCGACATGCTGGCCAACCGGGCCGACGTGTGGAACCTGGGCGACGTGCTCTCCGGCAAGGAGGAGCTGTTCGCGCTGAGCTACGTGGACAACGCCCTCACCTCCAACCCCGTGCTCGCTCCCCTGTCCGGGGGCGACCGGGCGGACGTGGAGCTGCTGGTACGCCTGGCGAAGGACGACCCGACGGTCCGGCCCGACCAGCTGAAGCACCCGTACACGAAGCCGGAGCTGGACCAGATGCTCAGCGTGCTGGCCAAGCTGGTCCGGGTGCAGGAGGTGGTCCTGGCCAACAACCAGGCCTACATCGCCTCGGCGTCCCAGTCCGACGCCGCCCGTACGGAGCCACCGTACCGGCTGCAGGGCTCGTACCGGAACATGAACAAGCTGGCCGAGCGGATCGTCCCCGCCATGAACGACGCCGAGCTGGAGTCGGTGATCGACGACCACTACCTCGGCGAGGCGCAGACGCTCACCAGCGACGCGGAGGCGAACCTGCTCAAGCTGGCCGAGCTGCGCGGCCGGCTGACCCCGGCCCAGGCGGAGCGCTGGGCGGAGGT
Organism: Nonomuraea fuscirosea; assembly: GCF_035917475.1. NCBI lineage: Bacteria > Bacillati > Actinomycetota > Actinomycetes > Streptosporangiales > Streptosporangiaceae > Nonomuraea > Nonomuraea fuscirosea. The sequence continues at coordinate 10,239,063 of NZ_CP109074.1, forward strand.
CAAGGCCGCCTACCTCAAGGCGCGGGCGCTGGGCGGGGCGGAGGACGATCCGATGGTGCGGGCGGTGGGCGCGCTCGGTCTGCTGGCCGACCGGGTGAGCGAGGTCGGCTCCGCCATCAAGGACTCGACCCGCTGACACGACGCGCCACTAAGGGCTGGGCCCGCTGACAAGCCGCAGACTCGCCTCATCAGGAAGCCACGGCCACTCAGGACACGAGGAGGAGACGCCGCGCCGAGCGCCTACTCCTCGTTCAACCCCTGGGTGGCCTCGCGCTGGATGGCCGCAGACCGGTTGAGCCAGTCGAGGATCAGCTCCAGCTCGTCATCGGTGTAACGCTCGTACAGCTGCGACAGCGCCACCACGAACGGCTCGAACAGCTCCGAGAAGCCGGCCAGCCGCTCGAAGTTGATCTCGACGATGACCCGCCGCCGGTCCTTGGTGTCGCGGACGCGTCGCACCAGCCACTTGCCCTCCAGCCGGTCGATCAGCCCGCTGACCGTGGCCGGCGCCAGGCCCGTGTGCTGGGCGATCTCCCCCGCTGTCAGGGGTCCCAGGCGTTGCAGCAGGTCGAGCGTCTTCTCCTCGGTCATGCCCAGGCCGAGCCGGTCGCCCATGGCGCTGTGGTACATCACGGCGGCGTTGCTGTGCTCACGCCCCGCGACGGTGAGAGCCTCGAGCAATTTATTTCGCCGATACGAAACATCTCTCGACACAGCCCACCACCTCTGCCTAATATTTCGTTCGGACGAACGAAAGGTTATCACCATGAAGGCCCTGATCATAGGCTGCGGCATCGGCGGCCCCGTCGCAGCCATGGCGCTCCGCGAAGTGGGCATCGAAGCGGAGATCTTCGAGGCGTACGGGCAGGGCGCCGACGACGTCGGCTCCTTCCTGAACATCGCCTCCAACGGCCTGGCCGCACTGCGCACGCTCGGCGCCCACCGCAAGGTCCTGGCCACGGCCATCCCCACCCCGCGCATGGTCATGTGGAGCGGCTCGGGCAAACGCCTCGGCGAGGTGGCCAACGGCCTACGGCTCGACGACGGCACCGTGAGCCACACGGTCCTGCGCTCCGACCTCTACCGGACCGTCCGCGACGAGGCCGAGCAGCGCGGCATCCGCGTCTCCCTCGGCAAGCGCATGATCTCGTACGAGGACACGGGGCCGCAGGTGACGGTCACGTTCGAGGACGGCACCCAAGCCACCGGCGACCTGCTCATCGCCTGCGACGGCGTGCACTCGCGCACCCGTACGCTGCTCGACCCGCAGGCCCCTGCGCCGCGCTACAGCGGCCTGTACAGCTTCGGCGGCATCGTCGAGGACGCCGGAGTGTCCGGCGAGCCCGGCGTGTACAACATGGTCTTCGGCAAGCGCGCGTTCTTCGGCTACACGGTGGCCGAGTCGGGCGAGACCTGGTGGTTCGCGAACCTGCCCCGGCGGCTCGGCGACGTACCGGCCGACTGGACGCCGGTGCTGGCCGAGGCGTTCGAGGACGACGCGAACTTCTCGGCCGACCTCATCCGCCGCGGCGGCGTCGACCTGGCGCTCCCGGTCCACGACCTGCCCCCGGTGCCGGTCTGGCACCGCGGCCGGGTGCTGCTGACCGGCGACGCCGCGCACGCCACCTCGCCCAGCTCCGGCCAGGGCGCCTCGCTCGCCATCGAGGACGCGATCGTGCTGGCCCGGTGCCTGCGCGACAGCGGCGGGCACGAGGAGGCGTTCCGCCGGTTCGAGGCCGAGCGGCGCCCGCGCGTGGAGCGGGTCGTCGCCTACTCCAGAACCATCAGCAACAGCAAGGCCGCGGGCCCGGTCGCCCGGGTGTTCCGCGACCTGATGATGCCGTTCTTCCTCAAGCGGAGCGCGAGCCAGGAGTCACTCGCCTGGATGTACCGCTACCAGCCGAGCCTGTGACACCGACTCCGCGCCGGCCGGCACCAGCGGCAGGCGCACGTCCGGGGTCGGGATCAGGCGCTGGGCGTGCAGCACGCCCTTGATCACCGTCGGATTCGGCTCGGCGAACAGCGCCGCCGAGAGCCGGGCCAGCCGGTGCCCCAGCCGCCGCGCCCGCACGGCGTCCCCCTCGTGCCACGCGTCGACCAGGTCGGCGAAGCTCCTGGTCTCCAGGTGCGCGGAGGCGAGGATGCCGCCCGCCGCCCCGAGGGCGAGCAGCGGCGAGATGAACGCGTCGTCCCCGCCCAGCACCTCGAACCCGTCGGGCAGGTCGCCCAGCAGGCTCACCGCGTCCTGGTCGATCCCGCCCGCCGCGTACTTCACCCCTGCGATCCTCGGGTGCTCCCCGAGCCGGCGCAGTGTGGCGGCGCTGACGGGCTGCCCGGTCCGGTAGGGAATGTGGTAGATCACCAGCGGCACCGGCGTCTCCTCCGCCAGCGCCTCGAAGTGCGCGACGACGCCGCGTTCGCCGGGACGCAGGAAGTACGGCACGATCACCAGCGCCGCCCCCACCCCCGAAGGCAGCTCACGCAACGCCCGCGCGGTCGAACGCGTGTCGTTGCCCGTCACCCCCACCGTCAGCAGCGCCTGCCGCTCGGCGCAGACCCGTGCGCACACCTCGATCACCCGGGCCCGTTCCCCTGGGTCGAGCGTGGCCACCTCGCCGGTGGTGCCCAACGCCACCAGCCCCTTCGCGCCCTGGTCGAGCACCTGGTGGGCGAGCTTCTCGATCGCGTCCACGGCCACCTCGCCCGAGGCGTCGAACGGCGTGACCAGCGGTACGTGGATTCCTGTCAGCATGCTTCGAGCGTGACGGCTGCCGACCCGTTAGGTCCAGCACGGATTTCTTCGTTCGAGATTAAGCTCACCTTATGCTCGACCCGCGCAAGCTCCACCTGCTCCGCGAACTCGCCCGGCGCGGCACGATCGCCGCCGTCGCGGAGGCGGTCACGTTCACGCCGTCCGCCGTCTCCCAGCAGCTCAGCGCGCTGGAACGGGAGGCGGGCGTGCGGCTGCTCGAACGCACCGGGCGTACGGTGGCGCTGACGCCCGCCGGGCACCTGCTCGTCGAGCACGCGCAGGCCGTACTGGAACAGCTCGAACGCGCCTCGGCCGCCCTCGCCGCCGTGCGAGGCGGCCCCTCGGGCCCGCTGCGCATCGGCGCCTTCCCCACGGCCGCCCGCGTCCTGCTCCCACCCGCCCTCGCCACCTTGACCGGCGCGCACCCCGGCCTGGAACCCATGGTGTCCGAGATCGACCCGGCCGACGTCTCGGCGGCGCTGCGGGCGGGTGAGCTTGACGTGGCCCTCGTCCACGAGTACGACTTCGTCCCGCCCGTCACCGACGCGTCCACCGAGACCGAGCCCCTGTTCACCGAGCCGATGTACCTCACCGACCGCCCTTCCGTGGCCGCCGCCCGCGCCGACGCCTGGATCATGAACAAGCCCGGCACGCTCTGCCACACCATGGCGATCAGAGCCTGCCAGGCGGCCGGCTTCGAGCCGCTGGTCCGCCACCACATCGACGACTTCGACACGGTCCTCGCCTTCGCCGCCGCCGGTCAGGGCGTCGCGCTCGTCCCCCGCCTGGCGGCCGTGAACCCGCCGCGAGCCGTACGCCTGACCCGGCTACCGCTGAGCCGGCGCACGCTGGCGGCGTTCAGAAGGGGCAACGGCGAGCACCCGGCGATCAGAGCCGCCATAACCGCCTTCCACACCGCCCTCCCCCACCTCCCCCTCTGACCACCACCAGAACGACTACCGATCGAGAACGGCATCGAGCACGGCGCCCGCACTGCTGTGCGCCTGGTCGTACTCTCCCGCCGTCACCGCCACCACCAGCCCCTCCTCCGAAACCACCAGCAACCGCTGCCCACCGTTCCCGATGCCCTCGGCCCAGCGGCGTTCGCCGGTGCTCAGGTACCACTGGTAGCCGTACTCGAACCCGTCCTCGATCACCACCCGGGGCCGCGACATCTCCTGGATCCAGGCGCCGGGCACGATGTCCCGCCCGCCGTCGAGCACGAGCTGCCCGATCGCCGCCAGGTCCACGGGCCGCAGCCGCAGCCCGGACGCGGCCGCCGCCACGCCGTCGCTCCCCTTGCCCCAGGCGTACCGGGAGATCCCGAGCGGCTTGAAGAGCCGTTCCGCCGCGTACTCCTCAAGCGCCCGCCCGGTCCCCCGCGCGATGATCGCGCCGATCAGCGCCGACGCCCCACCGCAGTAGTTCCACCGCTCACCCGGCGCCTCCACGATGGGCCGCCCCAGCACATAGCGGTACCGGTCGGGCGCCAGCTCCATCGCGATCTCACCGTTGGCCGGATCGGTGTAGGGCAGGGACTCGTCCCACTCCAGCCCGAGCGTCATGGTCAACGCATGCTCGACCGTGAGCCGCCCCCGCTCCGGATCCGCCCCCAAATCCCGATATTCCGGAAACTGCCCCACCAACGACTCCCCCGGCCCCGGCACCAGCCCCTCCCCCAACGCGACCCCGTACACCAGCGCCACCACACTCTTGGACACGGACCGCAGATCGTGCAACGTGTCCCGCCCGAACACGACGTGCCCCAGATCCTCCCCCAGATGATGATCGCGCCCAGCCCCATACCGCTCGACCTCGACCCGCCCGCCCCGCATCACCACAAGCCCATGCAGCTGGGGCGCCCTCCCGGCCCGCACCACCTCATCAACCCGCTCAGCCACTCCCACGAAACACCCTCCTTCGCCATCGACCCACCCACACCCACAGCCTCACACGATGCCACCCGCAACCCAACCCCCTGAGACAAGCGACGCCACGGGAACCGCCGTTTCGGATAACCCCACTTGCCTATCTGGAGATCCGTTATTTCCCCCTCCTCGCCCTGACCCCGATATACATGGGCAAGTCACGCATCCGCGAGTAATGTACAAATGTTGTCCGGCTCGGGGGAGGGATGTTCAGCACTACGGGTGTAGCGGCAGCGAATGAGGGGCGGGGCACATTCCATGGAGAGTTCGAATCGCGAGGACGAAGTTGTCCTCTCGATCATTCCCGATCTTTCACAGGTTCCACTTTCCCGGGTGACTTCCACATTCGATGAGCGGATGCTCGTACGGTTTTCCTCCGCTGCAGCGGAGGAAAACATCGTCGCATTCAACAGCAGCATCTGATCCACCACGACCATGAATAGCTGTGCAGCCAGGTTCCGTCAGTTCGTCATCAAGGTCACCAGTCGCTGCGACCTGGCCTGCGATCACTGTTACGTGTACGAGCACGTCGACCAGGGCTGGCGACTGCAGCCCCGTTTCATGTCCGACGAAGTCGCCCAGGCCGTCGCCGGCCGGATAACCGATCACGCTGAATCCCACGACCTGCGGCAGGTCAGAGTGGTCCTGCACGGCGGCGAGCCGTTGCTGGCCGGCCCGGCACGCCTGGACGCCATCGCCTCGCGCCTGCGCTCGGCCATGGGCTCTCGGCAGATCCTCGACCTGCACATTCAGACCAACGGAGTGCTGCTCGACGAACGTTTCTGCGAAGTCTTCGCGCGGAACGACATCAAGGTAGGCATCTCCCTGGACGGCGACCGCACGGCGAACGACCGGCACCGCAGATACGCCGACGGCCGAAGCAGCTTCGACCAGGCCGTCAGAGCCATCGACCTGCTCCGCGAGCGCCACCGTGAGCTCTACTCCGGCCTCCTCTGCACCATCGACCTGGCCAACGATCCGATCGAGGTCTATAAGAGCCTCGTAGCGCTGGAGCCACCCGACATCGACTTCCTGCTGCCGCACGCCACCTGGGATCGGCCACCGCCTCGCCCTGACGGCGACGCCGTGGCGTACGGGACGTGGTTGATCGAAATCTTCGACCAATGGATCAGGGACGGGCGTCCCACTCAGGTGCGCATCTTCGACTCGCTGCTCAAGATGAGGCGGGGCGGGTCGAGCCTGTCGGAAGCGCTCGGCCTCGATCCCACCGATCTGCTGGTGATCGAGACGAACGGCGACTACGAACGAAGCGACGCCTTGAAGACCTCGTTCGAGGGGGCGGCACGCACCGGCATGAACGTGCTCAGCCACGACCTGGACCAGGTCGCCGCCGTGACAGTCGACGAGCAGGCGTTCACGCTCTCCTCGACCTGCCGTTCCTGTCCGGTCCTGGGGAGTTGCGGCGGCGGCTTACCCGCCCACCGCTACAGATCGGGAAGTGGCTTCGCCAATCCGAGCGTCTACTGTGCCGACTTGTTCCGCCTGATCAACCATGTCGCAGAAAACGCCCCGAAACACGTGCCACAGGGGCTGTCGGGCGCCGACTTCGAGGCTCTGGCCAGTGGCCGATTCGAGAGCAAAACCCTCACCGCGCTACTCAAGATGCAGAGCGACGCACGCCGAGCCCTCGTGGCGACCGCCGCCCGCCGCTGCGGCCCCGCGGGTGCCGCGTCGTGGAGTCTGCTCCTGGAGCTCGATCAGGCCGCACCCCAGATTGTCACCGATCTCCTGGCGCGCCCGTACGTCCGCTCATGGGCGACCGACGGCCTGGTAAATGCCGGATATCTGGCCGAGCTGGCACTCGCGGCGGCGGTCGAAGCCGGGATCGGCTCCGCGCTCGACGGACCCGCCGGTCGTACGGACGACTCACGGGACATCAGGGCCGACGCCCTCCGCCTGCGCATCGATGACCACGATCCCTACCGGGCGTGTTACGGCACTCCCGTCGCACAGCCGCTCAGCCGGCCTCAACTTGACGATCTGCGCTCCACCGTGACCGCGGCCTGGCACCTCATCGAACGTGAGCACCCCCACCACGCCTCCGACCTCGCCACCGTGCTGAACACGATCACCCCGTTAGCCCCGTACCGATCGGCCGCCACACGAGCACGGGCTGTCAGGAGCGCACCGGGAGCCATCGGCCTGTCGATCGGAGACGACCTCCTCGACCTGGCGTCCCAGCTCGTCAGGGAGAACCGGCGCACAATCGCCGGCCTCGCACTGGACGCGTTCGACCTCGTCCGCCCGGAGGCCCAGCACCTGGCGGAGCGATTCACCACGGCATATGCCGCGAACGCCATGCTGGACTTCTGGAGAGCACACACCGGTCACGTCCCCGTGCGGGCAGGCACGATGCTCGCGCACTGGGCGTCCCTGCTCGACGAGGCGGTCCGTGACCTGCTCGAAAGCACATCGCTGACGAACCTGGGCCGCCGCTTCGTGACGACCATGCGAGACGCCGCCACCACGCACTTCTGACGCACACCGAAGGGGGCGCCCATGGCCAAGACCACCAGAGTGGATCCCGAGCATCCGCCGTACTTCTTTCTCAGCTATGCCCGCATAGACAAACAGAAGGATAAGCCCGTTTTACGTACCTTCGATGCCATCTGTGAGCATCTCATGCATCTCACCGACTTTCCCGATGACCAAAAGGTATCCGTCGGATTCATCGACCAGGGAATGCGTACGGGAACAGACTGGTCGAAGGAGGTCATGCTGGCGCTGTCACTCTGCCGCGTCTTCGTGCCCCTGTTGTGCGACAGATACTTCGCCAGCGACTTCTGCGGAAAGGAGTTGGACGCTTTCATGCGTCGGGAGTTGGAGCATCGAGGACCTGACCGCGACAGCACCTTGCACGCCGTGGTGCCTGTCTGGTGGTCGCCTCCTGACGACCAGAGACTGCCGAAAGCGGTCGCCGCTCTCCAGACCTACGACTTCGACATGAGCGATCAGTACCACCGCGTCGGACTCTACGGCCTGACCAGCATCTCTAACCGGGAATCGGAGTTCGGTGAGGCGACGTGGAACATCGCCTACGAGATCAAGAGAACGGCCAGAGACACGGAGCTCCCGCCCGGAAAGGTCAGAACGCCGGAGGAACTGAGAAACGTCTTCCTCGATGAGGAGGAGCAATGAGCGACCAGCAGCACGACACTCCTGGGCCGATCTTCTTCCTGAGTTACGCGCGTACGTCGGAGCGCGCCGCCCCCGATCGCTGGGTGACCGAGTTCTACAACGAGTTGCGCGACAGCGTGGCCGCACGTGAGGGACAGCGGGGCAGAAGGCAGTCGGTCGGCTTCATGGATCGGTCCATCCTCAGGGAGGAGGACGGTTGGACGGCGGAGACCCGCCATGCGCTGGAGACCTGCCGGGTCTTCGTGCCCTTGCTCTCCTTACGCTATTTCCACTCAGAACGCTGCGGAAAGGAATGGGCCGCCTTCATCGGAAGGACCCACCTGACCACGAGGCAGCACGAAGACCCGCTGGCCTCGATCGTTCCCGCCCTCTGGGCCCCGGTCCCCTTGTCCGACCTGCCGACGGAGGTGCACAAGATCAAGCTCGACATGGCGGCCTTCGGCATCGAGTACACCAAACGGGGGCTCTACGGCCTGATGCGATCGGCCTTCGACGAAGATCGCGTGAAGGCCGTGACCATGCTCACCGACCAGATCTCCATCGCGGCCAGAAATAGCATTCCGGGGTTGAGACGGATATCGGACTATGCCGCGACTCCCGACGCCTTCGCGGGCAGCTCCTATCGCAAGGATGTGCGGCTGGTCGTGGTACCGCCTCACCAGGTCGGCCCAGAAGAATGGTCGCCCTATGCCTTGGAGAGCGATATCCCGTTGCCCAAGTATGCGACGGACATAGTACGCAGACTCGGCTACGAGCCGGTATTGATCGCGTTGCATGAGGCCGCCGGGACAGTTTTCCGGGAGACCACGCCCGCCGCGCCCTGTGTGGTGATCCTCGCCCTGTCGTCGCTCGCAGATCCGCAGATCCGTCACCACATTCGTGACCTGGACGAAGGCGAGAAGGCCTGGATCTCCGTCATCGTGGTGGCGGACACGGAGGATCCCGCCGGCGACCGCCGGGGCGGCGACCTGCACGAACTGCTCAAGGCGACTCTCAGAAACAGCATCGGGAAGGCGACCCCGATCTCTAGGATCGCCCTGAACGGCGTGTCCAGCATGGCCGCCTTCCGAAGGACGCTTTCCGACATGACCGACTTCGTGGGAAACCAATACCTCCGCTACGCCACGGCGCTCTCTTCAGCCGAAGAGAACACTGACCACCTGCGCTAACGCAAACCACGATCAACCTCTACCACCGGCTCCGAGGACGACCATGGACGACAACAAAAGCCGCATCATCACCTTTTACTCCTACAAAGGCGGTACCGGCCGGACCATGGCGCTGGCCAACGTCGCCTGGATCATGGCGAGCAGGGGCATGCGGGTGCTGGCGATCGACTGGGACCTCGAAGCTCCTGGGCTGCACAAGTTCTTCCGCCCGTTCCTCGACTCGACGAACGGCAACGGCATCGCGGGCATGATGCGCGACTACGCGCACGTCGCCGTCGCGCCCAACGAGCAGCGAACCGACGACTGGCTGCACGAGTACGCCCGCGTCGAACCGCAAGTCATTCCTGTTCAGTGGCCTTTCCCGGGCGGCGGTTCGTTGGACTTCCTCCCTGCGGGCGATTTCAACCGCGATTTCGGAGCTTCCCCGGTCTTCGACTGGGATAATTTCTACCGCCTGCGCGGTGGCCGGTTCCTCGACGCGCTGCGCGAAGACGTGAAGCGGCACTACGGGTACACGCTGATCGACAGCAGGACCGGGGTGTGCGACATAGGCGACATCTGCACGGCCCAGATGTGCGATGTCCTGGTGGACTGCTTCACGCTGAGCGCGCAGAGCATCGAAGGAGCCGCCAACAAGGCAGCGGACGCCGTCGACCGGTACGAACGGACGGTCCTGCCCGTGCCGATGCGCATCGAAGAGGCCGAACAGGAGCGGCTGGAGCTCGGCCGGCGAGAAGCACGCATGCACTTCGATCGGTTCCTTGACGGAAACGCCGATCAGAAGGCCGCGTACTGGGGCGCGGTGGAGGTGCCCTACCGCTCGTACTACGCTTACGAGGAGATCCTCGCGGTCTTCGGTGACCCACCCCATCGCCCAGGATCGCTGCTCAGCGCGTACGAAAGACTCACCGCCGAGATCACGCACGGTGAGGTCACGTCGCTGGCCCCGATGGCCGAGGAACTGCGGCAACGGAGTCTGACACAGTTCCTTCGTCACCGGCCGGCGCCTCCCACGCGCATCGCGCTCGGCTATGTGCCGGAGGACCGGATGTGGGCCGAGTGGATGGACTCGGTGCTCAGCCGTGCCGGTTGTGACGTGACTCGTTACAACATTCTGGCCACCAGCGGCCAGGCGGCCGTCGCCGACCAGATCAAGGACGCCGACCGAGTCCTCACCGTCATGTCGCCCACGTTCGCAGCGGCCCCGGAGGCGCGCCGGTTCGTCCAGGCTGCCGCCAACGGGGATCCCTCCGGCAACCGCCGCATGGTGGGCACGATCAGGATCGCCGACGTCGCGCCTCATCCTACCTGGGCCAAGTCGATCGTCGACCTGACCCGCATGACCGAGACGGAGGCGGTACACGCGCTGCTGGACTCGGTGGACCGTGCCGCCGAGCACCCTGGGCTCTCCTCGATCGAGGAGACCGCACGCACCCCGTTCCCCAGCAGGACGCCGGAGATCTGGTATGTTCCACCGCGCAATCCCAGCTTCACCGGCAGAGGCGACATCCTGGAAGCGCTCCGCGATCAGATGCTGCGCGGTGGGACCACCGCCGTTCTTCCCCAGGCTCTGCACGGCATGGGTGGCGTGGGCAAGAGCGAGGTCGCCCTCGAATATGTGCACCGGTTCATGGCCGACTACGATCTGGTGCTCTGGCTCCCGGCCGCGCAGCCGCAGGAGATCAACCCTCATTTCGCCAAACTCGCCCCCCGTCTGGGCGTCTACGAGGGCGACAACGTCTTCGAGGCCGCTGAGGCCGTCCTGGAATCCCTGCGTACGGGCGCCAAATATCCTCGGTATCTGCTCGTCTTCGACAACGCGCACGCACCAGAGGACATTGCACAGTTCCTTCCGGGCGGCTCTGGCCACGTTCTGGTCACCACGCGCCATCAGGCCTGGGCCGAGCACGCCAAGCCGCTGGAGGTTGACGTCTACTCACGCGAGGAAAGTGTTCTCCACCTCACTCATCGAGTGCCGGGTCTGGAGGAGCCCGAGGCGAGAACGCTGGCCGATCACCTAGGGGATCTGCCGCTCGCCATCGAACACGCGGCGGCGCTCCTGCAGACCAGTGTGATTCCCATCGACGCCTACATCGAGCGGTTGCAGACACGACCGGTGCAGGCCCTGACCATGGGGCTTCCGGAAGACTTCCCCATCACCGTGGCATCGACATGGAACGTCTCCTTCGAAGAGGTGACTCGGCGTTCACCCGCTGCCGCGCATTTACTCAAACTCCTTTCCTTCCTGGCCCCTGAGAGCATCTCCACGGCTCTCCTCCACAGCACCCACATGGCCCAGATCCTGACGCCGTACGACGAAACCCTGCGCGACAGCCTGCTCATGGCCAGAGTTGTCCAGGAGCTCAGCCGGCTCGCACTCATCAAGCCCGACGCCCGTAACCGGTCTGTCGGCGTGCACCGGCTCGTCCAGGCGGTGGTACGCAGCCAGATGGACGAGACGGAGCGCGACGAGATCCGGCATCAGGTGCACGACCTTCTGGTCGCCTACAAGCCGCAGCGCGGCGATGTCGACGACCCGGAGAACTGGCCCCAGTACGCGCAGATCTGGCCGCACCTCACTCCTTCGCAAGCTGTCGAGTGCAAATCCGACGACACCCGCGTCCTCTGCATCGACCGCATCCGCTATCTCTGGCGGCGCGGCGAATACGGCTCGGCGCTGAAGCGCGGCGAAGCGCTGGTCGAGAGGTGGATGGACGTATTCGGTCCCGATGATCGCCTCACCATGTTGCTGCGCTTCAACGTGGCCAACATCCACCGCTCACGCGGAAGGCATCGGACAGCGCTGGAGATCGACCAGGACAACCACGAACGGCAGACCAGGAAGTTGGGGCCTGATCATCCCCATACCTTGATGACGGCGGGCAGCCACATCGCCGATCTGTGCACGCTCGGCCATTATCAGGAGGCGCGGGAACTGGCGCAGAGCACCTACGAGAGTTTCAAGCGGATCTTCGGGGAGAACCACGGGCGGAGTCTTTCCGCGGCCAACAACCTCGCCATGACGTTGCGCCTGGTCGGTGACGTGCACGGGGCGCAAAAACTCGACAAGGACACGTTGAGACGCAGGACGGAAGTGCTGGGGCCGGAACATCCTTACACCCTGTCCTCCACCGTTTCCCTGGCGATCGACCTGCGCGGAATGGGACGGCTCAAAGAATCGGTCGAAATGCTCCGCGATCTGTACGCCCGCTATCTCGAAGCCGGTGATGCCGACAAGCACGAGGCGCTGCCCCCGGCACGCAACCTGGCGGTGTCACTTCGTGAATGGGGTGAGATCGAGGAAGCCCTGGAATTGAACGAATCGACATTGAGCCGCCACACGCGCCTCTATGGCCCGGAGTCGCCAGTGACGCTGGCATGTGCTCTGCATCACGCCGCCGACGTGGCCGCCAACGGCCAGCCGCACACTGCCTCCACGCTCGGCCAGGAGCTGATCGGAAGATTCGAGAAGGTCTTCGGCCCCGGACATCCCAACACGGCGGCGGCCATCAACAATGTCGCCACCTACCAGCGCTACAGCGGTGGCGCGGCGTCGGCCGCCGTCACTCTGAGCACGACCGTACGCCAATTGAGCAACGCCCTCGGCAGTGAACATCCGATGGCGCTCGCCTGCCAGGTCAACTTGGCCAACTGCGACACCGACCTCGGTGAACGTGACACGTTGCCGCAGTACAAGGAGCTGCTGCAACGGCTCGACGCCGTGCGCGGAAGCAACCACCTGCACACTCTCATCTGCGCCGCGAACCTCGCCATCGTCGAGGAACGGCGATACCGAAGCGAAGAGGCCGCGAAGAAGAAGGAAGCCGCGCTGCACGCCTTCAGCGGTGTGCTCCGCGTCGAGCATCCGGCCCGAACACGACTGATCGAAGATCATCTGATCGATCTGGATCTGGAGGCGGCCGTGATCGTCTGAAGACAGCTCACCATCGTCTGCCGGTGGCGGCCCAGACCATCAGCTTCGGCATCATGGTGATCGCGGTGAAGTGGGCCGCATCCGGCATGAAGACTAGCTCGGCGTCCGGAATGCGGCCGGCCAGCCATTCGGAGTGGCTCGGTGGTGAGAACACATCAGCGGTGCCGTGCCAGATCATGGTCGGCACCTTGATGGCCGACAGATCGAACATCCACGGCGTACAGAACGCATGACGATCGTCGATCCAACCCTGAGCGGACTTGTCCAGGGCTGTCCGGTAATTGTCGAGCAACATCCCGCGGATACCAGAATCGGCGATGACTTCCCGGTCCTGATCGCGCAGGTCTTCCTCAAGGTCTACGAGCATCTGACCCGGGCTGTGCCTGATGGCGTCCGCCGCTCGTTCCATCCGCTGTCGCACGAGAGGGCTGGCGCCGCTATGGCTGGACCATCCGGAGGCGTACTCCCTGCGGTTGTACTCCGCCATGCCGTGGTACCAGTCGAAACCGTCGACACCGTCGTCCTCGATCGGCGCCAGGCTGACCTGGACGGCGACGCGCGTGACACGATCCGGCAGCAGGGCCGCGCAGGCCAGCGCGTGAGGACCACCTCCCGACCTGCCCAGTACCCCGAAACGCTCAATGCCCAGTTTGTCGGCGATAATCCGGACGTCGTCTGCCGCATCGGCTACCGCGCGCCCCGGTTGGGGGTCGGAGTCGCCGTATCCCGGCCGATCGTAGGCGATGACCCGCAAGCCGAGCCGATAGAGGACGGACGCACGCGGGCAAGGGGAGAACCTGCTGCCGGGAGTGCCGTGCAGCAGAAAAACAGGGTGCCCATCCGGCTCACCCCAGTCCTCGAACGCCAGTTGGCGTTGCTTTTCACCTGCCACGTCCACAGTGATCATCAGGTGTCGCCTCCCGGCAACCGCCGTGGGTCCATCATTGCGCCTTTTCCTGTGATAGCGAAGGTCACCCCGGCCCCGATGCAAGCTGCCACGATATCGGTTAACCCCCGGTGATGTTGGTAGTGTCCGTTATTTCACCTGCGAGATATTTGCGGCCGACTAGCAGCTACCTATGCGTGACACCCCGCGATAGTGAACAAATCTGAGGCGCGACATTACCCACGCCATTCGTTCCGCGCTGTCATCAGGATGACTGTCCCCGCGGATCAGAGCCACCAGTTGAAGCAGGCTAAGCCAAGTCCGGCATCGCCGGCTCCGGGATTTTCCTCAGTTCGATTGAGTGGTCGTCCCTTGTTCCTGCTGCCGGGAAGGGGCGGGGCCGAGTTCTTTCAGGGCGTGGTGCCAGGCGTAGGGCTCGGTGTGGCTGGGGTTCGAGACGATGCGTACGCCGTCCGCGCGCAAATCCTCCAGGCTGCGTCGGTACGGGGTGCGAGTGGCGAGGGCGGTGTTGACGAAGGGCAGGACGACGACCGGGATGCCCAGGCCGGGGGCCTCCGCCAGGACGCCGAGGGCGTAGGTGTCGGTGATGCCCTGGGCGAACTTGTTGATCGTGTTGTACGTGGCCGGCGCCACGATCATGGCGTCGGCCCGGGGCGGCTTGGGCTCGTGGGGTTTGCGGTACTGGCTGCGTACGGGGCGGCCGGTCTGGGTTTCCAGTGCGGGCACGTCGATGAAGTCCAGGGCGGACGGCGTCGCCACGATCTGGACGATCCAGCCCGCCTCCTGGGCCAGGGTGACCAGCCGGCCGACGTCGTGGGCCGCGCCGGCTGCGCAGACGACGAGGTAGAGGACTTCGCCCGATGATTCGCTCACGCGATGCACTCACTTCCCAGGGAGGCGACAGGGTTTCCTCGATTAAAGAATGCTCCGGGACGGCGGCTGAGAGGGCCCTCAGTGTTTCTCAGGTGCGCCACAGCGGCGGGAGCGCAGGCTGGACGCTATGGATCAACTGCTGCGCAGCCCGGCCGTCGTCGCGGGGCTGGTCAAGGTCGAGGCCAGGATCCGGCGGCTGAGCGGGTCGTCCGTGCTGCCGGACATCAACGCGGGCGCGGGACGGGTCGTGTCGGCGGGCGGTAAGCGGCTGCGGCCCGCGCTGACCCTGGCCGCCTCCATCGCACTCGGCAAGCCGCCCGACCGGCGGGTGATCACGGCGGCGGCGTGCGTGGAGCTCATCCACACGGGCTCGCTCGTGCACGACGACCTGATGGATCGGGCCGATCGACGGCGCGGGCAGCGGACGCTCAACGCCGAGCTGGGTGACGGCAAGGCGCTGGTCATCGGGGACTTCATGCTGGCCAGGGCCGCGCTGGCGGCGATCGTGAACGTGTCGCGGCCGGTGGCCGAGGTGCTGGCCGCCACGGTGGTGGAGCTGGCGGAGGGCCAGTACCTGGAGACGGCCGACCTGTTCGACACCGGCCGGACGCGGGAGAGCGCGGTGCGGTCGATCACCGGCAAGACGGCGGCCCTGTTCCGGGCCGGCTGCCTGGTGGCCGCGTTGTGCGCGCACGCCCCGGCCGAGGACAGAGCGCGGATGGCGACCTACGGGGAGAAGTTCGGGCTCATCTTCCAGGTGCTCGACGACCTGCTCGACCTGACCGCCACCAGCGAGCAGCTCGGCAAGCCGGCCGGGAACGACCTGCGCCAGGGCGTCTACAGCCTGCCCCTGCTCATGTCCGGGATCGACCTGGCCGGCAGCGGCCTGGTGGGCCGGGACATGAGCGAGGAGCAGGTGGCGACGGCCCTGCGCGTGCTGCGGTCGAGCCCGATGGCGGAGCACACGATCCGGTACTGCCGGGGCCTGGCCGCCGACGCGCTGGCCGCCCTGCCGGTGATCCAGGATGAGGAGATGGGGGCGGTGCTGCGCTGGCTCCCTTCCGCCTACATCGATCAGGTCGAACGCCAGGTCTACCGGGGCTACCTCTCCCCGGTCTCTTGAGTGCGCTGTAAGGAGGCGGACGCGAGGCCCATGGGGGGGTGAGGTGGTCAGGCGGCGGGTTCCGTCTCGGCCTTCGAGAGGGGTGCGGCGATCTCCTCCAGTCCCTTCCGTTCGGCCTTCACCCCGAGGAACAGCTCCACCAGCCCACCGATGATCATCACCACCGCCCCGATGCAGAACGCCAGCGCCGTGTCCCCCGGCACCCCGCTCTCGACCAGGGACGCGAAGACGAGCGGCCCGGCGATGCCGCCCGCGGCCGTGCCGATCGCGAAGAAGAACGCGATGGCCATGGCCCTGGTCTCCATGGGGAAGATCTCGCTGACGGTCAGGTACGCCGAGCTCGCCCCCGCCGAGGCCACGAAGAGCACCGCGCACCAGCACGCCGTCAGCGTGACCGCCGTGAGCACGCCCTGGTTGAACAGCCAGGCCGTGCCGAGCAGGAGCACCCCGGAGCCGAGGTAGGTGGCCGAGATCATCGGCACCCGGCCGACGGTGTCGAAGAGGTGCCCGAGCAGCAGCGGGCCGAGGAAGTTGCCGACGGCGATGACGGCGAAGTAGTAACCGGTGTGCGTGTCGATGCCGTAGAAGGTGGACAGGATCTGCGCGTACCCGAACGTGATGGCGTTGTACAGGAACGCCTGCCCGACGAACAGCGACAGCCCCAGCACCGTCCGCTTGGGATAGAGCGCCACCATCGTGTGCGCGATCCGGACGAACCCGATCGACTTGCGCGTGTGGACGGTCATCGACTGCTGCGGCTCCGGCAGGTCGTCCTTGCCGATGTCGTGCTCGATGTCATCGACGATCTTCTCGGCCTCGTCGCCCCTGCCGTGGATGAACAGCCAGCGTGGGCTCTCCGGTACGTTGCGCCGTACGAGAAGAATGGCCAGGCCGAGCACCACGCCGAGACCGAAGGCGACGCGCCAGCCGATGTTGACCGGCAGGTCGTTGAGCAGCGGCACGGTCAGCAGCGCGCCGCCGGCGGCGCCGAGCCAGTAGCTGCCGTTGATGATGATGTCGATGCGCCCGCGGTGCCGGCTCGGGATGAGCTCGTCGATGGCGGAGTTGATGGCCGCGTACTCGCCGCCGATGCCGAAGCCGGTCAGGAACCTGAACAGGAAGAACCACCACGCGCTGAAGGAGAACGCGGTCATCAGCGTGGCCAGCAGGTAGACGACCAGCGTGATGATGAACAGCTTCTTGCGGCCGAACTTGTCGGTCAGCCAGCCGAAGAACAGCGCTCCTGAGCAGGCGCCCGCGACGTAGAGCGCGGCGGCGACGCCCGCGACCTGTGCCTGGGTGATGTCCAGGCCGCTGCCCGGTTTGGCGAGCTGCGCGGACAGGTTGCCGACGATGGTGACTTCGAGCCCGTCGAGGATCCAGACGGTGCCGAGTCCTATGACGATCATCCAGTGCCAGCGTGACCACGGCAGCCGGTCCAGCCGTGCGGGCACTTTCGTGGTGACGGTGCCGGTTTCCACGTCGCTCATAGGATCTTCTCGATACCCCGGAAGCGGCGCGCAAACGTCGCTTTACCCGGCCTGCTTCCTGGCCTCGACGATGCCGGTGCCGAACCACGGGCCGCCGTACCAGAACCGCCAGCCCGCGTTGCGCCTCCGTACGTCGATGACGCCGAGGTCGCGCAGGGTGTCCTCGTACGCGGGCGTGTGCTGGAAGTCGGCGATGAGCAGCAGCCCGCCGGGCCGCAGCACACGGTACGCCTCGCGGACGGCCTGGGCCCTTCCTTCGGCGTCGGGGATGTTGTGCACGGCCTGGCTGGCGACCACCACGTCGTACGAGTCGTCGCCGAAGGGCAGGTCGCGCAGGTCGCCGGTGACCAGTTCCACCCGGTCGGAGACCCCTTCCAGCTCGGCGTTGCGCCTGGTGACCAGCTCGCGGTTGCCCGACTGGTCCTTCGACCGCCACAGGTCGATGCCGGTCGCGCTGCCCCGCTCCAGCCGTCCGGCCGCGAGCAGCAGCACCGCTCCCCTGCCGCAGCCCAGGTCGAGCAGCCGTTCGTCGCCGCGCAGCCGCCGCAGTTCCCTGTCCCAGACGACGAACTTGCCGCGTCTGGTCGTGTAGAGGTAGCTGATCGCGCTGGCGAGCGTGTAGAGCCCGCCGAAGAGGAAGGTGACGCCGGCGGCGAGGATGTCGAGGGCGAACGAGATCCCCGCCAGGCCCAGCAGCACGATCGCTCCGAGGAGCAGACCGGCCAGCGCCCAGGGCGCGTCGAATCCGTAGCTGCCGTGACGCTTGCTCATACTCAAGTTATATCTCAATGTGTATTTGACGGGGAATTGACCGAACCCTTCCCCTTAGCAACGCCAGACGCGCACCGCGCATTACTAAGGTGCTGGGGATGGGCGCACATTGGGGGTATGACCAGGCATGACGGGAGAGGATCGACGATTCGGACCGGGCGCGAGCATCGCGCTCACGCTGGCCTCGACCCTGCTGTGGGGCGTGGCCCACCTGGCCGCCGAACGTCGTAAGACCGGCCTGGCCCTGATGGCGGCGTACGTGCTGATGCTCGCCGGCGTGCTGATCGTGTTCACCGCGTTCAGCGCGAACCTGCTGTCGCTGGCCGTGCAGCCTCGTTGGCTCACCTGGCTCACCGTCGCGCTGGTGGCCGTCGCGCTCGCCTGGACCGGGGTGATCGTCTGGTCGTTCCTCCTGGTACGCCCCGCCCGCTCCGACACCGTCGGCCGCTTCCTGACCACCACGCTCACGGTGGCCCTCTGCGCGCTCGTGCTGGCTCCGACCGCGTACGCGACCCGGCTGGCGTACCTGTCGCGCGACGTCGTGAACACCCTGTTCCCGCGCGGCACCACCGCCACCACCCCCGTCATGGCCCAGGACCCGTGGAACGGCGCCGAGCGGGTGAACTTCCTGCTGCTCGGCGGCGACTCCGCGCCCAGCAGGCCCGGGGTGCGTACCGACAGCATGACCGTGGCCAGCGTGGACGTGGCCACCGGAGCAACCGTGCTGTTCGGCCTGCCGCGCAACCTGCAGCAGGTCCAACTGCCCGAGGGCCCCGCCAGGGACCACTTCCCCTCGGGCTTCACCGGCGCGGGCCCCGACACCCCCGGGCTGCTCAACGAGGTCTTCCAGTACGCCGAGGACCACCCCGAGATGGTGCCGGGCGTACAGAAGGGGCAGCGCGGCCCCGCCCTGCTCAAGCAGACCATCGCCGACATGCTCGGCATCCCCGTCGACTACTACGCGATGGTGGACATGAAGGGCTTCGCCGAGATGGTCGACGCCATGGGCGGCGTCCAGGTCACGATCAAGGACCCCATCGTGTACGGGCGTTACCGCGAGGGCCTGTTGGCCGCCGGCACCCGCAAGCTGTCCGGCGAGGAGGCCCTCTGGTACGGCCGCTCCCGCACCGACAGCGACGACTACGTCCGCATGGGACGCCAGAAGTGCCTGCTCAACGCGGTCGCCAAGCAGGCCGACCCGATGACGGTGCTGAACAGCTTCGAACGCCTCGCCGCGGCCACCAAGCGGGCCATCTCCACCGATCTGCCGCAGGACCTCCTGCCCGCGGTCGTCGACCTGTCGCAGAAGGTCAAGGGCGCCAAGATCCGCAGCCTGAACTTCGTGCCGCCGCTGGTCAACACCGCCGACCCGGACTGGTACGCGATCCGGCGCGAGGTGGACGACGCCCTGGAGGAGCGCTCCTCGTCGACCAAGACCGCGGGCGCGCACTCGCCGTCCCCGACGCCGACCGACGCCCCGGTCAACCTCGACGCCACCTGCGCCTGACCCCGGCACCCCGCCGAAGCCCGGCCGACACCGAAGCCCGGCCGCGTCCGCACCCCCGGCGCCCGCCGAACACGATTTCCATTTCGGCATGCTCCCCGTTTCCCATGCCTCCCGCCCGACGCCTGTGGCATGATGGTGATCGTCCCCAACGGAAATGATTTTCATCCTCACCAGGAGCAACCGTGAGAGTGGCGTTCGTCGGAAAGGGCGGCAGCGGCAAGACGACG
Source organism: Nonomuraea fuscirosea (assembly GCF_035917475.1). Classification (NCBI taxonomy): domain Bacteria; kingdom Bacillati; phylum Actinomycetota; class Actinomycetes; order Streptosporangiales; family Streptosporangiaceae; genus Nonomuraea; species Nonomuraea fuscirosea. Next base: position 10,258,903 of record NZ_CP109074.1, read on the forward strand.
ATGTCGGCCTTGTTCGCGAGACATGTGGCGAGCCAAGGCGGCCCGGTGGTGGCCATGGACGCCGACATCAACCAGCACCTGGCCCTCGTGCTCGGCCTCGACCGGCAGCCCGAGCCGCTCGGAGCTCACCTCACCGAGATCAAGGACCGCCTGCGCGGCGACAACCCGCGCATCCCGTCCGCTGAGGTCATGCTCAAGACCACCCCGCCCGGCCGCGGCTCCACGCTGCTCGGCTTCGACGACCTGGCCGCCGACCCCTATGGCCTGACCACCCCCGACGGCCTGCGCCTGCTGGCCACGGGCCCGTTCAGCGAGGACGACCTCGGCGTGGCCTGCTACCACTCCAAGGTCGGCGCGGTGGAGCTGCTGCTCAATCATCTGATCGACGGCCCGGGCGAATACGTGGTGGTCGACATGACCGCCGGCGCCGACTCGTTCGCCTCCGGCCTGTTCACCCGCTTCGATCTGACCTTCCTCGTCGCCGAGCCGACCAGGCAGGGCGTGAGCGTCTACAAGCAGTACCGCGAGTACGCCGCCAAGTACGACGTCGCCCTCGCCGTCGTCGGCAACAAGGTGCACGGCCCGTCCGACGTCGACTTCCTGCGCGAGCACGTGGGTGACGACCTGCTCACCTGGATGGAGCACTCCGCCGCGGTCCGCGCCATGGAGCAGGGCCGCCACTTCACGCTCGACGACCTGGAGCCGGCCAACGCCGACGCCCTCGCCCTGCTCCGCAAGACCCTCGACGAGCAGGAGAAGGACTGGGCCCGCTTCGGCCGCCAGACCGTGGAGTTCCACCTGCGCAACGCGAAGGCGTGGGGCGACGAGAGGACGGGCGCCGACCTCGCCCAGCAGGTCGACCCCGACTTCGTCTACGGCCCCTGAACGGCACGGCCCTACGCCGAGGCCCCAGGGGACGCGGGGCCCGAGATCACGCGACTGTTCCCGTCCGGAATCTGGAGCCCTTCCCTTTTCCGACCTAGCGTCAGATTCAATCCCTTTCGAGAGGAGACAGCATGTCGCTGACCGTTCCGAACGATCTGCTCGACCAGGCCAAAGCCGGTGAGGTGGACGACGCGGCCTTCCTCGCCTGCGTCCGCGACTCACTGCCCTACGCGTGGTCGCTGATCAGCGAGCTGGTCAAGCAGCGTGAGCACAGCGGGGCCGAGTTCGCCGACAACGAGGTGCCGCCGCCGTCGGAAGAGGCGCGCGGCCAGCTCCTTCGCTGCCTGGCGAGCGACTCGATGCGTGGCGCGCTTGAGCGGCACTACGGCGTACGCCTGGCCTTCCAGAACTGCCACCGGGTCGCCGTCTTCGACCCGACGGCCACGAAGGCGCTGGCCGACTTCGTCACCCCGCGCGCTCAGATCCTCAACCAGAAACCGGAGCTCGTCGACTGCTGAGCCCCTGCCCGGCGGACCGGCCCCGGCCGGCCCGCCGGGATCAGCCGCGCAGCCACTCAAGCCGCGCGGCCGCAGGCGCAGCCGCCCAAAGCGGCCGCAGGCGCAGCCGCTCAAAGCGCGACCGCTCAGCCGCGCAGCAGCGGCAGCACCTCGGCGCCGAACCTGGCGATGTTCTCCAGCGTCCGCCGGTGCTCGCCGAGCCCCTCCACGAGCAGGATGAAGTGCTCGATGCCGGTGCTCTCGGCCGTACGCCGCAGCGTCTCGGCGCAGTGTCCGGCCGACCCCACGGGATGGATCCCGGTCAGCAGGTCCACGTAGGCGCCGGCGTCCCGAGGGGTGCGCGGCCGGTCGTCCAGCGGCACGTATCCGGCCAGCCCGGGCCCCAGCCAGGACGGCATCCGTTCCTTGAGCTCCCGCACCGCCGCGGCCGTGGAGTCACCCACCAAGGCCACCCCCGCCGCCACATGCCCCGCCGCCTCATGCGCGGCCCCCGGCCCACCGTGCTCGCGGTACCGCCGTACCAGCGCCGCCTTGTCCGCGTCCCCGATGTGCATGCCCAGCAACATCGGCAGCCCGCGCTCGGCCGCCAGCCCGACGGTGCCGGGAGAGGTGCAGGCGACGACCGGCCGCAGCCGCGCCGGCGGCACCATCGGCACCTCCCTGAACCGGAAGAACTCCCCGTCCGCCGCCACCGACGCGCCCGACAGCGCGGACACCAGCAGGTCGAGCGACTCGGCGAACCCCCGCTCGTAGCGATCGAGCCCGGTCCCGAACACCTCCAGATCCACCCACGGCCCGCCCCTGCCGACGCCCAGCGTGAACCGCCCGCCGGACAGGTGGTGCAGCATCGCGGCCTGCTCGGCCAGCGCCACGGGATGCTGGGTGGACAGCACGCTGACGGCCGTGCCGAGCCCGATGCGGGTGGTCCTGCCGATCGCGACCGCGGCCAGGGTGAGCGGGGAGGGGCAGACGCCGTACGACATGAAGTGGTGTTCGGCGATCCAGGCGTCGTCGAACCCGGCCCGCTCGGCCGCGACGATCCACTCCACAGCGTCCGTGAGCGTCGGCCCGGCCTGCCGGCCGGGGAACAGGCCCGCGACGACGAAAATGCCGATGCGCATCCACCGAATCATGGCCGATCAACGCGACTACGCGAAGAGGCTGGCCTGCCCCTCGCCCGCCAGCGGGTCACGATGGTGCTTCAAGTGTCGCCATTGGGGCAGTTCGTCTAGGTATGACCATGAGAGCCGATGGTGCGGGGTGGGTCCGAGACGGGCGAGCGCCTCCTGATGCACGGGTGAGGGGTAGCCCGCGTTCTCCGCGAACCCGTACTCCTCGCAGCCGATCGTCCCCATGTACGCATCGCGCCGCACCTTGGCCAGCACCGAGGCCGCGGCGACCGAGATGCTCGCCGCGTCACCCCTGACCTCGAGCCGCACCGGCCACGGCGCGCCGATGTAGTCGTGCTTGCCGTCGAGGATCACCGCGTCGGGACGGACCGGCAGCGATTCCAGCGCCCGGCGCGCGGCCCTGCGCAGGGCCTCCGTCATGCCGAGCGTGTCGATCTCCTCGTGCGTGGCCTCGCCGAAACCGACGCCCGCCGCCCAGACCGCCAGTTCGGCGGCCAGCGGAGCGCGTTTCGCCACGGAGACCTGCTTGGAGTCGGTCAGACCGGCCGGCGGCCCGGACAGGTCGGTGACGACCGCGCAGACCGTGACCGGCCCCGCCCACGCGCCCCGGCCCACTTCGTCCACGCCCGCGACCGTACGGACGCTGGGCTGGGAGAGCAGCAACTGCTCGATGTCGTACGTCGGCGCCATGACCGCAGACGCTATCGCCTCACAGGACCATGACCGCACAGACCGAAGAAGAACCGGCAGCTGACCTCGACGACCTTTCACTCGCCGAACGACCTTCCGACGACGTCACCCGCCGACCGCACAGAACCGCCCTCCCACCCGCCGCCGGATTCGTCGGCGGGCCGGTCCTCGCGCCGCCGCTCAGCCAGGCGCACCGGCTCCAGGTCGGCGGCGATGTAGCGGGCGGCGACGTGGACGGCGCGCAACGTCACGGACACCGACGGCCGGTGCACGCTGGACCCGCGCGCGACCGCGTGCACGTCGCGGACCACCGGATCGCCGGGGAACTGCCGCACGGCCAGCCCGCGCACGCCGGCGGCCAGGGCCAGCGAGGGCACGGCGGCGATGCCGATGCCCTTGGCGACCAGCGACAGGATCGTGCCCAGCCCCTCGAACTCCCACGGCGTCGGCCGGGTGCCGCCCACGTCGACGAGCAGCCGGTCCACCGCCAGCCGCGAGGGCTCGCCGTCGGGGGTGGCCATCCACGGCTCGTCGCGCAGCTCGCGCAGGTCGAGGGGCACGTCGGGGTCGGCCAGGCGGTGCTTGCGCGGGACGACCAGCACCATGGGGTCGCGCAGCAGGGGGAACACGCGCAGGCTCTCGCTGTCGCGGACGCGGCCGTACCAGTCGTCCACGAGCGCGAGGTCCACCTCGCCCGACTGCACCTCGCGCATCCCGCGCCCGGACCTGCTCTGTCCCAGCCGCAGCGTCAGCTCGGTGTGGCGGCGCAGCGAGCGCGCCAGCGCGGGCGCGAACGCCACCGCCGCCGTCGGGAAGGCGCTCACCACGACCCGCCCGGACGGTTTGCCGGCGTGCGCGGAGAGGTCGGACTCTGCCTCCTCCACCATCGACAGGATGCGCTCGGCGTGCAGGACGAGCCGGCGGCCGGCGTCGGTCAGCTCGGCGCTGCGCGCCGTCCTGTCGATGAGCGCGGTGCCGGTCTCGCGTTCGAGCGCGACCAGCTGTTGGGAGACGGCGGACGGACTGTAGCCGAGCGCTTCTGCCGTCGCCGCGATACTTCCCTTCCTTGCGAATTCGCAGATCAGGACCAATCGCCGCAATTCGAGCATCAGACTTCCTTATGCCTACCCACAAAAAGCTCCGCTTGTGCTGATGCCTTCATCCAACCACTCTGGGAACGTGACAAACATGACCGTAACTCTGTCCGCCACCCTGGCGGCCAATGAGGACATCGAGCGAAGACGACGCGCCGGGGAGCGCGTGCTGCACCTGGCCTTCGGTGAGGCCGGTCTGCCCGTCCACCCGGCGCTGCGCGACAGGCTGGCCGCCGCGTCGGAGCGCAACGGCTACGGGCCGGTCGCGGGGGCGCCCGGCCTGCGGGCCGCGGCGGCGGGCTACTGGACCCGACGGGGGCTCACCACCGACCCCGACCTGGTCGTCTGCGGCCCCGGCAGCAAGTCACTGCTGTACGGCCTGCTGCTGGCGATCGGCGGAGACATCGTCCTGCCCATGCCCAGCTGGGTCAGCTATGCCGCGCAGGCCGACCTGGTCGGCTCCCGTCCCCTCCTGGTGCCCGCACCGCCAGGAGAGGGCGGAGTGCCCGATCCGGATCTGGTCGCCGCCGAGGTGCGCCTGGCCAGGTCGCAGGGCAGGACCGTCAGCTCCGTGCTGGTGACCCTGCCCGACAACCCGACGGGACGCCTGGCCACGCCGGAGACGATCGCCCGCCTCGTCCGGGTCGCCCGCGAGTTCGACCTGACCATCATCTCCGACGAGATCTACCGCGACCTGCTGCACGACCCGGAGCTGCCCTACACCTCGCCGGCCGATCTGGCGCCCGAGCGCACGATCGTCACCACCGGGCTGAGCAAGAGCCTGGCCCTGGGTGGCTGGCGGATCGGCGTGGCCCGGCTGCCCGAGAACGGGCACGAGCTGCGCAGGCAGTTGCTCGCGGTGGCCAGCGAGATCTGGTCGGCGCCCGCGGCGCCCGTACAGGAGGCTGCGGCCTACGCCTTCGGCGATCCCGACGAGCTGACCGAGCGCATCGCCCGCAGCCGCCGGTTGCACGGCGTGGTCGCCCGCGCGGTCCACGACAGGTTCACCGAGATCGGCGCCTGCGTGCCCATGCCGCAGGGCGGCTTCTACCTCTATCCCGACCTCAGTCACCTGCGGCTCGGCGGCTCCGCCGAGATCACCAAGCTGCTGCTCGAAGAGCACGGCATCGGTGTCCTGCCGGGACACGCCTTCGGCGACACCCCGACGGCCGCCCGGGTCAGGGTCGCGGTGAGCCTGCTCTACGGCGACACCGCCGAGGAGCGCGGCGCCGCCCTGAACAGCCCCGATCCGCTCCAGTTGCCGTGGATCGCGGCCAATCTCGACTTCCTGTCGGCCGGGCTGAGCAGGCTCTCCCCGGTACGTCACGGCGTGGTGGGCGAACGACCCGCCGCCCTCGTGCCGACGGCATGTCACGGTTAGGCGAATCTTTCCCCAAGAGCGGGTTTACCCACCCTCAAAAGGGGCCTCCGACCTGCGGAAACACCACGTCCGCAAATCGGTCGGGAAGATGGTTGTGACTGCCTGGTGACGCGCACGCTCCGTAGCCCTCATCATGTGCTCATGCCCGCTCTTGTCACCCTGTCCGGGCGCCTCGTGCGCCTGGAACCTCTCAGCCTGGCGGCGGTCGAGGACCTCGTCGCCGCTGCGAGTGAAGACCGCTCCATCTACGCCTTCACTCGGGTCCCGCACAGCCGGGACGAGGTCGTCTCCTACGTGGAGGCGGCCATGGCTGAGCAGGCGGAGGGCCGCTCATTGCCCTTCGCCATCCGGTGGCTGAACACCGACCGCGTGGTCGGTGCCACCCGTCTCATGCACCTGGAGTACTGGCAGGGCCCCATGCCCTGGCCGCCGGGTACACGAGGTGCGGTGGGCGACACCCCGTCCGTGGCCGACATCGGTTACACCTGGCTGGGCGCCGGCGCCCAGGGCACCGGGGTCAACCGGGAGAGCAAATACCTCCTGCTCTCGCACGCCTTCGAGACGTGGCGCGTCCACCGCATCACCCTTAAGGCAGACGTACGCAACAGCAGATCCCGGGCCGCCATCGAGGCTCTCGGCGCACACTTCGACGGGGTGCGGCGAGCGGATAGCCGAGGCGCCGACAATACGGTCCGAGATACCGCGTTCTACTCGATCCTTAGCTCCGAATGGCCGCTCGTACGCGAGCGTCTGGCCATGAGGCTCGGCCTGGTCGAGGCAGCCTGAGAACCCGTCCACCCCAGCCCCGCCCGATTTGATCGGGCGGGGTCGTATTTTTTCCGGCCTACATTCCCTCTACATGACACACGCCCCCGCGATGCGTGTCACGCCTCACGACCACCATCGAGGGCGGCGCTCAACACCCAATCAAAGGCGGATCAACGCTTCGGTGAACGATCAACCTGGATCTAGGTGACGAGAAGGTATGGATCTATCATTTGGTAACAAATCGTTCCATTGGCTTGGAGACATACGGCATGGCTGGTCCACGCGTTGAAGGCGAGCTGCGGTTCGCCGTGCTCGGTCCTGTCCGCGCGTGGCGAGATGGCCGGGAACTCGACCTGGGCACGCCCCTGCAGCGTTCCATCCTCGGCATGCTGCTCCTCCGGCAAGGCCACGCGGTCACGCCCAACGAGATGATCGACGCGGTCTGGGGCGAGGAGGCGCCGCCGCGCGCCCTGGGCGCGCTGCGCACGTACGTCTCCAGGCTGCGTACGGTGCTGGAGCCCGACCGGCCCGCCCGCTCGCGCCCCGAACTGCTCACCTCCATCGGCCGCGGCTACGCGCTGCGACTGCCGGACGACTCGCTCGACCTGGCCAGGTTCGAGCGCGGGATCGGCCAGGCCGAGGCCGCGCGCAAGGCCGGCCGGCTGGGCGAGGCCGCAGGGGAGCTGCGTTCCGCGCTGGCGCTGTTCGAGGGCGAGCCGCTGGCCGGCACCGTCGGCCCCTACGCCGAGCACCAGCGCGACCGGCTCATCGAGCGGCGCATCAGCGTCATCGAGACGCTCATGGACGTGGACCTCGAACTGGGCAACCACGCGGAGGTCGTCTCCGAGCTGATCGCCCTGACCGCCGACCACCCGCTGCGCGAGCGGCTGCGCGCCCAGCTCATGCTCGCCCTCTACCGCTGCGGCCGGCAGGGCGACGCGCTGAGCGTCTTCACCGAGACCCGCGAGGCCCTGATCGACGAGCTGGGCATCGAACCGGGCCCGGAGCTGAGCGCCCTGCACCAGCGCATCCTGGCCGCCGACCCCGCTCTGGCGCTGGAGACCTCTGACATCCCGCAAGCGGACGAGCCCGCGCAGGAGCAGGAGGAGCAGCCGCCCGCTCCCGAGCTGCCCAGGCCCGCGCAGCTCCCCGCCGCCGCCGGCGACTTCACCGGCCGCAAGGAGATCGTGGTACGGCTGCGCACGCTCCTGTCGGCCCACTCCCCGGCCCCGCTGTCCACCACCAGGTCGGCGCCGGAAGGCGTGCCGGTGGCGGCCATCTCCGGCATCGGCGGCGTCGGCAAGACCGCGCTCGCCGTACACGTGGCCCACCTGCTCGACGACGCCTTCCCCGACGGCCAGCTCTACGCCGACCTGCGCGGCTACAGCGACGAGGCGACCGCGCCCGCGTCGGCGCTCGGCGGCTTCCTGCGTGCGCTCGGCATCCCGCCCGACGTCATCCCCGACGGGGAGGCGGAACGCTCGGCGCTCTACCGCTCGCTCCTGGCCGAGCGGCGCATCCTCGTGCTGCTCGACAACGCCCGCGACGCCGAGCAGGTCAGCCCGCTGCTGCCGGGCGCCTCCGGCTGCGCCGCCCTCGTCACCAGCCGGGGCAAGCTGGCCGACCTCCCCTCCGCCAAGCTCATCGACCTCGACGTGATGGAGCCGGACGAGGCGTTGCAGCTGTTCGCCGCGGTGGCCGGCGCCGAGCGGGTCTCGGCCGAGCACGGCGCGGCCATGGACGCGGTGGCCGCGTGCGGGTTCTTGCCGCTGGCGGTGCGCATCCTGGCCGCCCGGCTGGCCGCCCGCCCGTCCTGGACGGTCGCCTCGCTGGTGTCGCGCCTGACCGACGAGCAGCGCCGCCTCGACGAGCTGCGCGTCGGCAACCTGGCCGTCGAGGCCACGTTCGCGCTCGGGTACGGGCAGCTCACCCCCGAACAGGCCCGCGCCTTCCGGCTGCTGTCGCTGCCCAACGGCCCCGACGTCTCCACTGGCGCGGCCGCGGCCGTGCTGGCGACGAGCGTCCTGGAGGCCGAGGAGGTGCTCGAGTCGCTGGTGGACGCCAGCCTGCTGGAGGCCCCCGCACCCGGCCGCTACCGCTTCCACGACCTGCTCAAACTGTTCGCCAGGCGGACGCTGGACAAGACCGAGCGGCCCGAGACCAAGACGACGGCGCTGCGCCGGCTGCTGGACTTCTACCTGGCCTCGGCGCGCTCCGCGCACACGCTGGCCTACGAGGGCAGCATGATCCCGGCCAACCTCGCCGTGGCCGGCACCGGCCTCGACTTCACCTCGGTCGACGAGGCCGTGGCCTGGCTGATCGCCGAGGGCGACTCGTTGTTCGCGGCCATCTACCAGGCCGCCGCGTCGGCCCGCGCCCCCGGGCAGCTGCTGCCCGCCGGCGACCTGCTGGTGGCGATGGAGCCGCTGCTGGAGTCGGGCACGCACACCCGCGAGTTCGACCAGAGCACCCGTGCCGTGCTCGCCGCCGCCCAGAACATCGGCGACGAGGGCGGCGAGCTGCGCGCCCGCTACGTGCTGGGCCGGGTGCTGTTCGCCGGCAACCGGCTCAAGCAGGCCGAGGAGCAGTTCAGGGTGGTGGACGAGCTGTCGCGCGCCCGCGGCGAGAAGGTCGTCACCGGCGAGGTGCTCAACGCCCTGGCCGTCGTGGTCGGCAGGCAGCGGCGGCACACCGAGGCGCTGGCCCTGTTCGACGCGGCGTCGCGCTTCTACCGCGAGAACGGCGTGCCGGCCGGCGAGGCGCTGGTGCTCAGCTACTCGGCCCGCGACCACCTGGGCCTGGGCCGGCCCGAGGACGCGATCGCCGCGGCGGAGAAGGGCCTGGCCATCTTCACCGAGATCGGCAGCGGCGCCGGCACCGCCAGGGCCCGCTACCACCTCGGCATCGTGCTCAGCCGGGTCGGCCGGATCACCGAGGCCGTCCATCACCACGCCGAGTGCCTGGCCTTCTTCCGGGCCAGCAAACAGCGGGTGTGGGAGCAGCGGGTCTGCTCCCGGCTGGCCGAGACGTTCATCGCCGCCGAACGCTACGCCGAGGCGGTGCGCCATGCCGAGGAGGCCCTGGTCGTCGCCCGCGACATCGGCCATCCCTATGGCGAGGCGCTCTCGCTCACCGTACTCGGCAAGGCGCTGCACGGCCTCGGCAGCGAGACGCGGAGCATCGACTGCCTACGGAGGGCGTTCGAGATCTTCGGCAGGCTCGGCGCGCCCGAGGCCGGTGATCTCAAGGCCCTGCTCGACGGCGTCCCCGTCGACTAACTCGTCGAGTCCTGAGTACAGCTCGTCGTCCAGACGTGTCATCCACACATGGTTGATCAAGGCTGTCCTTAGGGAGTCACGCACACCTCGTGATCGGTTGTGTTCAGCCCGGCCGGCCATCTCGTGGCCACCACGCGTCGCTAGGGGGCCCGGTTGTCCGGATGCTCCGCGCGGTGACCAGCCGCCTCACTTGAGACGGCCGGCCGGACCCGACACGGCCCTCGAACCCCCCGGGTCCGTGTCCTGACTCAGAGCCTCCACCACGGAGGTTGACGTCCGATCAACGCCGGATCAAAGCAGCCAGGCCACGGCGGTCGGGGCAGGTCAGCCGGGTCAGCAGTCGGATCAGAGCAGCCGGATCACAGCAGTCGGATCACAGCAGGAAGTAGCCTTCGGCGATGAGCGGTCTGATCGCGTCGGAGTTGGCGATCTCGCCGTCGCCGACCAGCTCGGCGATCACGTTGAGCAGCGGTCCGAGCGCCAGCTCGCCGTCGCACACGCCGGCCAGCGCGGCCTCCACCGTGCCGACCTCCCTGCTGCGGCGCAGCCCCTGGGTCTGGCGCAGGACGATGCGGATCGGGTCCTCGGCGCCCGGCAGCCCGACCCGCTCGTCGAGGAGCCCTTCGGCGGTACGCAGCAGCGCGGCGTCGAGGTTCTCCGCCCGGTGCGCGGCGGCGATGGAGTCGATGACGGAGTCGACGTAGTCGCCGACCGGCAGCGCGACCTGGTGGGCGAGGTGCTCCACCCGGACGACCGGGTCGAGCGTGCCGGAGTTGCGCAGGCTGATCCAGCCGAACCCGACCCCCTCCACCCCGCGCTCCTCGAACCAGGACAGCCACCGGTCGTAGTGCTCGGTGTAGTGCCTGGTGCCCTGCTCGGCCGCGTCCTTGAGCCACAGCTCCACGTATTCGGCCGGGTCCTGCACGTCGCGCTCGACCACCCAGGCGTCACAGCCGCTCTCGCTCAGCCAGCCGCCGACGCGCTCGCGCCAGTCCTCCCCCTCCACGTGCAGCCAGTTGGCCAGGAAATGGGCCTGACCGCCCGGGTTGAGGTGGCGGGGTGTCTCGCGGACGAGGTCGCGGCAGAAGTCGTCGCCGTCGCCGCCCGACTCGCGGTAGGTCAGCTTCCCCTCGCGCGCCGGGGCGATGACGAACGGAGGATTGCTCACGATCAGGTCGAACAGCTCGCCCTCGACCGGCTCGAACCGCGACCCGGCCCGCGCCTCGACGCCCTCGACCCCGGACAGCTCCCAGCTCAGCCGGGCCAGCTCCAGGGCCCGCGGGTTGAGGTCGGTGGCCACGACGTGCTCGGCCCGGCCGGCCAGGTGCAGCACCTGAACGCCGCAGCCGGTGCCGAGGTCGAGCGCGCGGCCCACGGGGCGGCGGGTGACCAGCTGGGCCAGGTTGGCCGAGGCCCCGCCCGCCCCCACCACGTGGTCGGGCCGCAGCGCGGGATCGCCGGGCCGTACTTTCCTGTCGGAGACGAGGTAACCGCCCGTCTCCCAGGGCTGCAGGTGCACGGTGGCGACGACCTGATCGCCGTCGGCCGTGACCAGCCCCGACTTCAGCACCTCCGGCGGCACGCTCTCGGCCGGCACGGGGACGCCGAGCCACCAGAGCCGGATCAGCGTCGCCAGCGGGTCGCCGTCCGCGGTCGCGCGCAGGGCCGGGGTCAGCTCCTCCCTGGCCAGGGCGGAGGCGGCCACGGTGCCCAGGCGCTCGCGTACGCCGTCGATCGAGTAGCCGGTTTCGAGGAGGTGATGGCGCAGTCGTTCCACAAGCCCATCCTTTCACCGTGGAATCTTCCGCATGATCCGATACCGACAGTGCTCATACTGTTACTTAAGGACCCAAGCGTTCTGCAAGCGACGGACAAGCCACGCGCGATATCACTGTCGGTGTCAGCACGTCACCCCGAGGAGCGCGCCCATGCTGATCCCGTGCCTGGCCTGCGAGTCCCGCTTCGGTCCTGACGAATACTTCAACGCCTGCTCCGACTACGACCGGGGGATGGACCTCGTCTCCTGGACGTGCCCGCGCTGCGGCAACCGCGACGACCTTCGGGTGCTGCCCGGCGAGCTCGGCTTCGGCTATCCGCATCGGGGCAGGTTCGACGTGCACGACCGGCTCCGCGTCCCCGGCCTGCGCCGGCAGCGGGGTGATCTGCGGCTGGACATCTCGCTCGACCGGGCGAGCTGGCGGGTGGCGACGCGCCTGCGCCAGCACGCCTGACTCACCGCCGACGTTCCGGCCGTCCTTCTGCGCGGTCTGACGGTCTAGGCGGTCGCCGGCGCGTACGCGTGCGCGGGCTCCTCCCCGCGCAGCAGCCGGGCGATGTCCTCCACCAGCGTCCCGGCCAGCTCCTCGCGGCTCTCCCCCGTGGCGTCGCCCAGCCGGGGCGTCAGCACCACGTTCGGCAGCCGGGTCAGCGGATGGGCCCGGTCGAGCCACTCCCCTTCGAAGTGGTCGAGCCCGGCGCCGCCCACCCGGCCCCAGCGCAGCGCGTCGACCAGCGCCTGCAGGTCGTGCAGCGCCCCGCGCGAGGTGTTGAGGTAGACCGCGCCCTGGCGCATCGCGCCGAACTCGGTGTAGCCGAAGAAGCCCCTCGTCTCGGCCGTGAGCGGCACGTGCAGCGACACCACGTCCGACTCGTCCAGCAGCGCCGGCAGCGAGTGGGTGGCCTCGGGCACGAACGGGTCGCAGACGATCACCCGCATGCCGAGCCCCTCACAGCGCCAGCGCAGGGCCCGGCCGACGCGGCCGAGGCCGACGATGCCGATCGTCCTGCCGTTCAGCCGGCGGCCCCTGTGGCGTTGCGCGGGCGGCACCCGGCCCTGGTAGACGCGGCCGCGCCGTACCTCGCGGTCGGCCGGGACGATGTTCCTGCTGACGGCGAAGAGCAGGGCCAGCGTCAGCTCGGCCACCGCCTCGGGATCGCGGGCGGGAGCGTGCAGGACGGTCACGCCGCGCTCGGCGGCCAGGGCCAGATCCACGCTCGCGGGCGGTCCCATGGTGGCCACGACGTCCAGGTGCAGCCCGAGCACCGACGTGCGCACCTGGTCGCCGTCGGTGATGAGCACGGTGGCTCCGGTCTCGATGACCAGGTCGGCCAGCTGCTCGTCGGTGTAACCGAGGTTCGGTCGTGCGGGAGCCTCGGTCAGGTCGGCGAACTCACCCAGTCGGGCGAGCGCGCTCTCCGGCAAGGTGGGCAGCACCAGCGCCCGAGGTCGTCTCACATTTGGACAATAACACCACAGATGGTGCTCAGATCATTGCTCCCCGCGCTGGCGCAGGCTCTGCCAGGCGGCCTCGCCCAGGCCCCTGATCTCGTCCTCCGTGGGGGTGTGGGCGCCGGCGAACCACAGGCGGCACATCTCCTGCGAGGGGCCCAGCCACAGCACGTAACACATGGTCGCGTGCACGGGCTGGAGCTGGCCGTTCTTCATGTGCGGCCGCCACCAGTCGGAGACCTGGCGGAAGAACGCGCGCCGCGCCTCGGCCACCTCCGCGCCGCCCGGCTCCTGCTTGCGCGGCGGGCGCTCGCTGATCAGCAGCCGGGCCCGCTCGGGGTGCTCGCCCGCCCAGCGCATGTGGAAGGCGACGATGGCCTCGATGCCGGCGCGGGCGTCGTCGTGGCGGACCAGCTCGGCGAGGAACTCGCGCTGGTAGGCGTCGAGGATCTCGGCGTAGAGGACCCCGAAGACGTGCTCTTTGCTGGCGAAGTGGTGGTAGAAGCTGCCGACGCTGACGCCGCTTTCCTCACGAAGGCTGGCCAGGGTGGTGGCGGAGACGCCGTCCTGGCTGAAACGGCGGAGGGCGCCCTCGATGATGCGCGTACGGCCGTCGCGTCCGTTCTTGACACTCTTCACACCGTCAATGGTGTGCTACCAGAACCTTGTTCCGCAAATAGGCCCGCCTCATCGATCCTAGCGGTCACTTCCACCGACCCCGAGCTCACCTTCATCGTGGCCCGCGGCCACAGTCTCCGGATGAGCCTGAGCACCCGCCGGTTCTCACCCAGGACGTCCATGCCCACGGTCTTCGCGCCCTTCACCGAGGCCCGCAGCAGCAGCTCGGCGATCAGCTCCGGGCCGAGCCCGCGACCCTGCCACGCGTCGGTCACCACCACGGCGATCTCCACGTCGGCGCAGCCGCCCCGGTAGCTCATGGCATGGCCGATGATCTCCCCTTCCTCGGAGGTCACGACCAGCGCGTCGCGGCGCTCGTCCACGGCCAGCAGCGCCCGCACCAGCGGGGCGGCCGGGGCGGTGACGCCGGTGAAGAACCGCAGCGTCTGCGTGTGCAGCGACAGCCCCGCCAGGAAGCGTCTGATCCGCTCCTCGTCGTCGGGGCGGGCCGGGCGGATCTGAGTTCGACACATAGACCCAGCCTGCCCGGCAAGGCTGAGTCTGTCAATCGAACTCAGGTATACTTGAATGATGAACGTGCCGATCCCCATGGGTCTCCGGGCGGACAATTGCTCGATAGAGCGCACTTTGGACATCGTCGGAGAGAAGTGGACGTTCCTGGTGCTGCGCGAGGCGTTCAACGGCGTGCGCAGGTTCGCCGACATGCAGACCCTCACCGGCGCCCCCCGCCAGGTGCTCAGTGCGCGCCTGACCCGGCTGGTCGACGAGGGCCTGCTGCGCAAGGAGCCCTACCGCGAGCCCGGTCAGCGCAAGCGCGACGAATACCGGCTCACCGAGAAGGGCCGCGACCTCTATCCCCTGCTGGTCGCGCTCATGCACTGGGGTGACAAACACCTCGCGGGCGACGAGGGGCCGCCGGTGCTGCTCACCCACCGCGACTGCGGCGCGCCGATCGAGCTGCGCTTCCGCTGCGCCGACGGCCACGAGGTGGGCGGGCCGCGCGAGGTGACGCCGCTGCTCGGCGAGGGCTCCGGCCGCAGGAGCGCCTGAGCAGGTCGCGTTCGGGACCACCGGTCCCGGTGCCTAACCTTGGAGGCGTGTACCGGTTCCTGCTGACGCCCAGATGGCTCGCGCTCCACGTGGTGGTGCTGCTGGTCATCCCGGCCTTCGTGTTCCTCGGGCGCTGGCAGTTCGGGCGCTTCGAGGAGCGCTCGGCCAACAGCGAGCGGGTCACCGCCAACATCGAGGCCGCGCCCGTGCCGCTGGAGCGGCTCGCGGCGGCCGGACGTCCGGTCGACGAGGACGACCGGTTCCGGCGGGTCACGGTCGCGGGCACGTACGACCTGGGTCACGCCCTCGTCGTACGCCGCCGCCCCCAGGAGGGCCGCAACGGCTACTACGTGCTGACCCCGCTCGTCACCGGCCCGGGCACGGCCGTGATCGTGAACCGGGGCTGGGTGCCGGCCGGCGCCACCGCCGACGCCGCGCCCGAGGTGCCGGCTCCGCCGCCCGGGCAGGTAACTGTAACCGGACGGCTACGGCCGAGCGAGACCGAGGAGTCCAGCGGCATCAGGGAGCGGCCCGGGCTGCCACCCGGCCAGGTGCTGCTGATCAACGCCGGCAAGATCAGCCAGGGGCTCCCGTACCGGCTGGTGGACGGCTACGTCGAGCTCACGGAGCAGCAGCCTGAGGCGGGCGCGGCGCCCGCGCCGGTGCCCGCGCCCGACGTCGGGTCAGGCGGCGGGCTCAACCTCGCCTACGGCGTGCAGTGGTGGCTGTTCATCGGGATCGCGGTGGGCGGCTGGATCCTGCTCATCCGGCGTGAGGTGGCCGAACGGAAGGCGCAGGAGGGGCCGGAGGCCTCTGTCGCCTCGAAGGCGCAGACCACCGCCAATTAATGTGTGGAGGGTGATCCGCCATATTGAGTTCACCAATCTCTGCAACTTCCGTGACATAGGTGGATATGCCACTGAAGACGGGCGCACCGTCAGGTGGCAGCGGCTCTACCGGGCCGACTCACTGGGCTGGCTGGACGGCGACGATCTGACGACCTTCCGGGCGCTGCGCGTCCGCAGCGTCATCGACCTGCGGCACGCGTACGAGGTCGAGAAGGCCGGGCGGATCCCCGAGAGCGAGGGACAGCACTACCAGAACCTGCCGATCGAGGGCCGCCGCTGGCAGACCGACGCGTTCAGCGAGGAGCTCGGCGTGGCCCGCTACCTCGCCGACCGCTACCTGGAGATCTCCGAGGACGGCGTACGGAACCTCAGGACCGCCCTGGAGACGATCGCGCGAGCCGACAACGCCCCCGTGGTCATCCACTGCGCGGCAGGCAAGGACCGCACGGGTGTGCTGACCGCGCTGGTGCTGTCGCTGGCGGGGGTGAGCGAGAGCGACATCGTGGCGGACTACGCGCTCACCGGGCTGGCCACCGATCGCTTCGTGGCCGACTGGACCAGGAGGCATCCGGGCGCGCCGCTGTGGCCCGGTTTCGGGCTCGCGCCGGCGGAGGCGATGCGGCACTTCCTCACCGATCTCACCGCGCGGCACGGCTCGATCGAGCGGTACGTACGCCAGGAGCTCCAGCTATCCTCCGCCACGATAGCCGAACTTCGCGCCCATCTGCTGACTGATCAGGCTTTGGAGGGGTAGTGGCCAACCGGGTCCGTCCTGCGCGATCGGGCCTTCCCACTCCCGGGATCGCCAGCCATCCCCCTCCCGGCGGTCCCGGGTCAACCATCTCGGAGACCCAACGGATACGTCGCAGCTTGTTCGACGTTATCCGGCCGTCGTACGGTTACGTGCGTGACTACGCCGCTGCTCCCCGACCCTGACCCCAGGCGGCGCGACTATGTGATCATCTCAGCTGACGATCACCTGATCGAGCCGCCCGACCTGTTCGAAGGCCGGCTGCCCGAGAAATACGCCGAGGCCGCCCCCAAGGTCGTGGAGACGGAGGCCGGTCACCAGGTCTGGCGCTACGGCGGCGCCACCTACCCGTGCGCCGGCATCGACGTGGGCGCCGGTCTCCCCCGCGAGCAGTGGACGCTCGACCCGGTGCGGTTCGAGCACATGCGCCCCGGGTGCCACGACATCGAGGCCCGCGTCCAGGACATGGAGGCCGCGGGCATCTGGGCCGCGCTCTGCTTCCCGGGCATGCTGGCCGGGCAGTCGGGCATGCCGTTCGCCAGGACCCGCGACCAGGAGCTCGGCCTGGCCCTGGTCAAGGCGTGGAACGACTGGCACATCGAGGTCTGGGCGGGCACCTACCCCGAGCGGATCATCGGCCTGCAGCTCCCGTGGCTGCCCGACCCCGATGTCGCCGCCAAGGAGATCAGGGCCAACGCCGCCAGAGGCTTCAAGGCCGTCGTCTTCCCCGAGTTCCCCACGCGGTTGCGCCTGCCCTCGATCCACTCGGGCCACTGGGACCCGTTCTTCGCCGCCTGCGAGGAGACCGGCACCGTGGTGTGCCTGCACGCCGGCGACTCGTCGTGGTCGCCCGTGCCCTCGCCCGACACACCCATCGAGGCCATCACCACGCTGATGCCGACCAGCGCCATGTTCGCCTGCGCCGACTGGTTGTGGTCGGGGCTGCCGCTGCGCTTCCCGTCCTTGCGCATCCTCATCGTCGAGGGCGGCGTGGGCTGGCTGCCGATGCTGGCCGAACGCGCCGACTACGCCCTCGACCACCCGGTCGCCGGCGAGGCGGAGTGGGAGGGCGGGCTCAAGCCCAGCGAGGTGCTGCGCCGCAACTTCTTCTTCGGCACGCTCGACGACCACGCGCTGTCGGGCGTACGGCTCGCGGTCGGCCTCGACCACGTGCTGCAGGAGAGCGGCTATCCCCACTCCGACTCCACCTGGCCCGACACGCAGCAGTCGGTCGCCCGCAACCTCGGCTCGCTGCCGCCCGCCGACATCGCCAGGGTCGCCTACGGCAACGCCGCCCGCCTGTTCGGGCATCCGCTGCCGTCACGCGCCTGGCTGCGGATGGAGGAGATCTAGCTTCCCTCCACCTGTCCCTTTACCGGGGCCTGGATGACCGTGTGCTCATGGTGCACATAACGCCCGCTCTCACCGAGCAGCGAGGCCATGAGCCACAGGAACACCCCGAAGTCGTCGGCCACCCCGATCAGCATGAGGAAGTCGGGGATCACGTCGATCGGTGACACGAGGTAGAGCACGCCCATGCCCATCAGGGCGAGCTTGCCCTTGCCCATGCCGGTGTACTGGCCGCGCATCACCGCGCCGATCATCCGCGGGATGGCCCGGACCCTGGTCATCAGTTTGGGCGACCCGGGCTTGGTCACCTCGCGGTAGGTCCGCCACGCCGCCGCCGCCCGTGCTGCCTTCGCCATCATGTGCAACCCCCTACCCCCGGTCCTTCACGACATAACGCGTCGGAAGGGCCAGGGGTTCCTGCCCTGCCTAGGGAAGTACGGGGTGCTCGAACGGCCTCGCCCGCTCGATCTGGGCCGCCACCCGTACCAGCAGGTCCTCCCGGCCGGCGGCGGCCACGAGCTGCACCCCCACCGGCAGTCCCGCGCCGGTCCTGTGCAGCGGCAGCGACACCGACGGCTGGCCGGTCGCGTTGAACGGCGAGGTGTAGGCCACCGCCTGCGTGGTCCGGCCGAAGGCGGTGCTGAGGTCGTCGGGCGGGATCCAGCCCAGCGGGAACGGCGCCACGCCCAGCGACGGCACGACCAGCAGGTCATGTCCGCCGCTCCACCAGGCGGCCACGCGGCGGCGGAAGCCGTCCAGCCACTGCAGCGACAGGATGTGGTCGGCGGCGCCGCGCTCGCGCCCCGCCTGCGCCATGGCGGCGTTGCGCTGCTCCAGCTCCTCCGGCTGCACGGGCTTGCCGCGCAGCTCGCCCAGTCCGGCCACGTGGGCGGTCAGGTTGGCGGCCACGACCGCGCCGAAGTGCCGGGGGAAGGCGGGGTCGGCGAGCGCCTCGGGGCCGCCGGGGGCCACGTCGTGGCCGAGCGACTCCAGCAGCGCGGCGGCCCCGGTGACGGCCTCGGTCAGCTCGGGCACCGGCGGCACGTCGCCCCTAGGGTGCGTGGTGAGGAACCCGATCCGCAGCCGTCCGGGGTCGCGGCTCACCTCGTCGGCCAGCCGGCCGGGCAGGGCAGGAGCGGCGTACGGGTCGCCCGGCCGGAAGCCGGAGATCAGGTCGAGCGCCGCCGCGGCGTCCCTGACGGTCCTGGTGACGAAGCCGGGGGTGGAGAACCCGCTCCACCCCTCCCCCAGCGCCGGCCCCATGCTCACGCGGCCCCGGGCGGGCTTGAGCCCCACCAGGCCGCACAGGGACGCGGGGATGCGGATCGACCCGCCGCCGTCGCTGGCCGTGGCCAGCGCGACCATCCCGGCCGCCACCGCCGCGGCCGAGCCGCCGCTCGACCCGCCCGCCGAGTACGCCGGATCGTACGGGTTCCGCGTCGGCCCGAACGCCACCGGCTCGGTGGTGATCGTGCTGCCGAACTCCGGCGTGTTGGTCCGGCCGAGCAGCACGAAGCCGGCCTCGCGCAGCCGTACGACGCCGTGGTCGTCGGCGGCGTCCTCGACGCCGTCGCGGACCGCCGAGCCCGCGCTGTACGGCTCACCCGCCTCCCGCCAGCCCAGGTCCTTGAGCAGGATCGGCACCCCGCGGAACGGCGCATCGGCGGGGATGGCGTCGATC
This sequence comes from Nonomuraea fuscirosea, assembly GCF_035917475.1. Taxonomy (NCBI): domain Bacteria; kingdom Bacillati; phylum Actinomycetota; class Actinomycetes; order Streptosporangiales; family Streptosporangiaceae; genus Nonomuraea; species Nonomuraea fuscirosea. Next base: position 10,278,195 of record NZ_CP109074.1, read on the forward strand.
TCGGCCAGCGCGCGCTCGAAGCGGCGGTGGACGACCGCGTTCAGCACGCCGTCGGTGGCCTCGATGCGCGCGATCGCGGCCTCGGCGAGCTCACGCGGCGACACCTCGCCCCGCCTGACGGCCTCGGCCTGCCCGATCGCGTCGAGTCTCAGCAGCTCGTCCATACTCACCTCTCCGGAGCTCATCTTTCCGGGGCCAGGTCGCGCACCGCCTGGTCGATGGGGACGTCGCCGCCCGGGATGGGGGCGAGCACGGGGGTGTCGAGCCCGTTGGCGACATACTCCTTGATCCTGGCCCGGCAGGTGGCGGCGTCGCCGTGGACGACGAGGGAGTCGACGACCTCGTCGGGGATGGCCTTGAGCGCCGCCCGCCGGTCTCCCGCCGCCCACGCCTCGTGCATCGGGCGCAGCACTTCCCCCCGGCCGAGCCAGTCGTGGAAGGCGGCGTACACCGGGACGGTCAGGTAGCTGGCCAGCATCCACCGGGCGGTCTCACGCACGCGTTCGACGTCCTCGTCCACGCAGACGAACAGGCGCGCGATCAGCTCGGTGTCAGGGCCGACCTCCGCGCGCACCTTGCGGACGTCGTCGGGCGAGAGCCAGTTCGTGATGGCGCCGTCGGCCTCCTCGGCGGCCAGGCGCAGCATCCGCGGCCGCAGCGCCGCGAGCACGATCTTCGGTGGCGTCTTCGGCGCGCGTTCCAGCTTGAAGCCCTTGATCTCGAACGTCTCGTACGTCTCCGAGACCTTCTCCCCCGCCAGAGCCCGCTTCAGGAACCGCAGGGTGTCCCGGGTGCGCGCGTAGGGCTTGGCGAACGTGCCGGCGTTCCAGCGCTCGACGATCGCCGGCGAGGACGCGCCGATGCCGAGCGTGAACCGTCCTGGCGCCAGGTCGGCCAGCGTCGCCGCGGACATGGCCAGCAGGCCAGGCCCGCGCGTCGAGACGGGCACGATGGCGCTGCCCAGCCGCAGGCCCGGCGCCCACTGCGCGGCCATGGCCAGCGGCACGAAGCCGTCGACGCCGTTGACCTCGGCCGACCACGCGTCGGTGTAGCCGAGCTCCGGCAACCGGGCGATCAATTCCTGCGAGTTGCTCAGTGAACGGTCGTAGAAGGGGATCGTCATGCCCCAGCTCTGTGTCATGCCCGGCCTCCAGATCGTCGGAGACCAACCTACCAACCGACCGGTATGCGCTCCAGGCGCGCGACCCGCTCCAGAAGCGCGGCCCGCTTCAGGCGCGTAGTTCGTGCACAGCGGCGATGAAATCCTTCGTGATCCCGCGCAGGCCGGGCAGGTGCGACAGCCCGACCAGCCGGTCCACCAGCGGCACGGTCACGTCGATCAGACGGTAGGTGCGCTCGCACCCGGGCGAGGTGTCGTGCACCCAGAACAGCACCATGCCCATCGACAGCAGCCAGAGCAGTTCGGGCAGCTCCTCGCGCAGCTCGGCGTTCATCCGGTCCCGCGACCCCTCGACGACCTGCCGGTAGATGGCGATGGACGCCTCACGCGCCGGCGAGGAGTGCTTGCTGAACGGGCTGAGCGGGTTGGTCGGCTCGGCCGCGTGCTTGAAGAACTTCACCGCGAACTCGTGGTAGGGCTCCGAGACCCGCACCCACTCGCGCAGCACCCCGCTCAGCCTGGCCGCGAACGCCTGCTCCGTGGCCAGGAAGTCCCGGCAGGCCTCCTCGTGCTCGGCCTGGGCGCGGTCGTAGTACGCCTGGATCAACGCTTCCTTGCTGTCGAAGTAGTAGTAGGCGTTGCCCACGGAGACCCCCGCCTCGGCGGCGATGGCCCGCATCGTGGTCGCGTCGAAGCCGCGCTCCCTGAACAGGCGCAACGCCGTCTCGACGATGACCTCTCGGGTGCTCTCCGCTCCGCGGTTTCGGGCTTCGGACACGTCCGTCACTTTACGTCGTCGAGCGAGGTTAGGTCATGCAGCCGCACGGTGATCACCGCCACAAGGCAAAGTTGCCCTCGCGGGATGAGTTATCTCCTGTGAAAGGTGGGATTGTCGTTTCAGGCGGAAGGGCTATTTCCGCGAAAAGGCATCGACATGTGGATACGTGGAACAGTGCGGCTGATCGTGGTCGCGCTCCTCGGCATTGAGATCACCATAATCGCGCTGGCCTCGGCCGCCTCCGCCGCCACCCACCCCGAAGGGTCACCGGTTCAGGGCAGCCTGTACGAGGTCGGGCAGCACACATGGGAGGACGCTCCGGCGCTGGCCGCCGTCCTCGCCGACCCGTACGAGGTGGGGCCGCGGCTGGCCGGCGCCTGGGACCTCGATCGGTTCGTACTCGGCCGGGGAGACCTCGATGCCGTACGCGGCTGGCCCAGGCTCGGCGTCCGCCGGCCCACGGGCCTCAAGCACTCGCACGGATCCCGTACGGGCCGGCCGCTCCTGGACGGGCCCCGTACGGACCTGCCGCGGCTGGACGGGCCCACGGCGGACCCGCCGCTCCTGGACGGGCCTCGTACCGACCGGCCGCTCCTGGACGGACCCCGTACAGGCCGGCCGCTTCTGGACGGACCACCTACCGACCGGGCCGTTCCGAACCCGACGCAGGTGGACTGGACGGACGTGGACGGCGCGCACGCGGGCTGGGGCGACCTGACCCGGGCCCGCCCGGACCAGGCGTGGGCGACGTACGAGCACCAGCCGGCCGCCGACCCGCGCACGGTCAGGCCCCGTAAGGACGTGGCCCGCGCCGAGAAGGCCAAGACGCGGTCCAAGGCCACGAAGGCGGGCAAGCGCCACATGCGCACCGGAGTGGCCAAGATGCCCCGTACGCGGTCCCACGTCGCCCACAGACGCGCTCAGGTCGATCTGACGCGGGTCCTGCCGCGGACGGCGGCCGTGCACATGTCGCACGCCACGGCGCACGGCTGGCTGGAGAGCGCCGGGCTGCGGACGCGGTCGACCGGCAACTGCACGAGCAAGCACATGCACCACTGCACGTCACTCGACCGGGTGCGGACCGGGACCATCGCCAAGGTGATCCAGCTGAAGCGCGAGAGCGGCTGTCCGATCATGGTGACCGGCGGTACCGAACGGGGCCACGCCTCAGGTCACTTCAGTCACGGCAACGGCTACAAGCTCGACATCTCCCACAACGCCTGCATCGACCGGCACATCACCAAAAATCACCATAAGGCCGGGGTACGCAGCGACGGAGCCCGGATCTACAAGTCGGACTCGGGCACCACGTTCTTCGACGAGAGCAACCACTGGGACATCCTCTTCCGGTGACAGGGCCCGCCGCCGGCGCCCCGCAGAAAACCGTTTAATGCCCGGACAGAGCCGTCCGCGCCCCGTACAGGGCCATCCGCGCCCGTCCAGAGTCGTCCGTGGCCGTACAGAGTCGTCCGTGCCCCGCACACAGGTGTGGCGCCGCACGGAACGCACGGCGCCACAGCTCACATCAGGAAGAACCTCAGAACTCGGCCGCCACCAGCTCGGCGATCTCCGCCGCGTTGAGCGCCGCGCCCTTGCGCAGGTTGTCACCGCAGACGAACAGGTCGAGCGTGTTCGGGAAGTCGAGCGCCTGACGGACACGACCCACGTAGGTCGGGTCGGTGCCGACCACGTCGAGAGGCGTCGGGTAGACCCCGTTGGCCGGGTCGTCCATGAGGACCACCGTCGGCGCCGCCTCCAGCACGCGGTGCGCCTCGGCGACCGTGACCTCGCGCTCGAAGCGCGCGTGCACGGCCAGCGAGTGCGTCGTGATCACCGGCACGCGGACACAGGTCGCGGAGAGCTTCAGGTCAGGGATGCCGAGGATCTTGCGGGACTCGTTGCGCAGCTTGAGCTCCTCGGAGGCCCACCCGTCATCCTTGGCGGAGCCGGCCCACGGCACCACGTTGAACGCGATGGGCGCGGGGAACGGCGACTCCTCCGGCAACTTGTTGGCCAGCACCTTGCGTACGTCACCGACGCTCTGCCCGATCGTCCGGTCGCCCGCGAGCGCCTCGATCTCGTCGTAGAGCCGCGCGGAACCCGCCACCCCGGCCCCGGACACCGCCTGGTAGGAGGCGACGACCAGCTCGGTGAGGGTGAACTCGGCGTGCAGCGCCCCCATGGCCGCCATCATCGACAGCGTCGTGCAGTTGGGGGTGGAGATGATGTTGCGCGGCCGGTCGGCCGCGTCGAGCGGGTTGACCTCCGGCACGACCAGCGGCACGTCGGGCTCCATGCGGAACGTGCCCGACTTGTCGATGGCGATCGCGCCGCGTTCGGCCGCGATCGGTACCCAGACGGCCGACACCTCGTCGGGCACGTCGAAGATGGCCACGTCGATGCCGTCGAACACCTCGGGCGCCAGCGCCTGCACCACGACGTCCTCGCCGCGTACGGGCAGCACCTTGCCCGCTGAACGCGGCGAGGCGACGAGACGGATCTCGCCCCAGATGTCCGCCCGCGTCGACACGATGTCGCGCATGACGGTGCCCACGGCGCCGGTCGCGCCGATCAGAGCCAGACTCGGCTTCCTGCTCATCGTCCTGAACCTCCGTACACCACGGCTTCGACCTGGTCGGCGTCGAGGTTGAAGGCCCGGTGGGCGGCCGCCACGGCCGCGTCGACACCGTCCTGCTCGACGACCACTGAGATGCGGATCTCCGAGGTGGAGATCATCTCGATGTTGACCCCCGCGTCGGCGAGGGCCGCGAAGAACGTCGCGGTGACGCCGGGGTGCGAGCGCATGCCCGCGCCGATCAGCGACACCTTCCCGATCTGGTCGTCGAACAGCAGCGACTCGAACCCGATCCGGGGCTGGATCTTCTTCAGCGACGTCAGGGCCGTCTGGCTGTCGGCCGTGGGCAGCGTGAAGGAGATGTCGGTGCGGCCCGTGGCCGCGGCGGACACGTTCTGCACGATCATGTCAATGTTGATCTCGGCGTCGGCCAGCGTTTTGAAGATCGAGGCAGCCTCGCCGACCTTGTCGGGGACCCCGACAACAGTGATCTTGGCCTCGCTCCGGTCGTGCGCGACGCCGGAGATGATCGGCTGCTCCATCTCGGTTCCTTCGGTGTAAGGGTCGGAGACGACCCACGTGCCTTCCTTCATGCTGAAAGAGCTGCGTACGTGAATCGGCAGGTTGAAACGGCGAGCGTATTCGACGCAGCGCAGGTGCAGGATCTTCGCGCCGCAGGCCGCCATCTCCATCATCTCGTCGTAGGAGATCTTGGGGATCTGACGCGCCGCGGGCACGATGCGCGGGTCGGCGGTGAAGATGCCGTCGACGTCGGTGAAGATCTCGCAGACGTCGGCGTCGAGCGCCGCCGCCAGCGCCACGGCCGTGGTGTCGGAGCCACCCCGGCCGAGCGTGGTGATGTCTTTGGTGTCCTGCGAGACGCCCTGGAAGCCGGCCACGATCGCGATGTGACCCTGGTCGATCGCCTCCCGGATGCGGCTCGGCGTCACGTCGATGATGCGCGCCTTGCCGTGGGTGGAGTCGGTGATCACACCCGCCTGCGAGCCGGTGAACGAGCGCGCCTCGTGGCCGAGGTTGGCGATCGCCATCGCCAGCAGGGCCATGGAGATGCGCTCGCCCGAGGTCAGCAGCATGTCGAGCTCGCGGCCAGGAGGCAGCGGCGACACCTGCTCGGCCAGGTCGAGCAGCTCGTCCGTCGTGTCACCCATGGCGGAGACGATCACGACCACGTCGTTGCCGGCTTTTTTCGTCGCGACGATCCGCTGCGCGACCCGCTTGATGCAGGACGCGTCGGCGACGGACGAACCACCGTACTTTTGCACAACGAGTGCCACGAGAGTCTCCCGGTCTGGACTGTGAGGTGCCAGTCTACTTGGGGCCTCTCATGCGCCTGATGGCTCGTACCACTATGTGGAATCAGACGGTGGTCGCTTCCTCCGCCACGTCGAGCCGCGAGTGCGCGGCCAGGGCCTGCAGCGCGCGCATCGCGGCGCCCGCGTGGTTGCCCCAGGTGTTGAAGTAGGAGTACTGCCACCACCACAGCGCCTCGTGCGGCCGGCCCGCGTGATAGTGGCGCAGCCCGTGGATGAGGTCGGCCGCCACCGCGGTCAGGTCGTCGGACAGCCGGTACGCCGTGACGCCGGTGTCCTTGTACGGGTCGAACACCTCGGCGTAGTCGTCGACCGCCTCCAGCCGCTCGGCCAGCGCCGTGCGCACCCCGTCGATGTCGGGGTCCTCACTCATCGGCGGCTCATAGTTGCCGGCCAGGATGACGTCCTGGTTGGCGCCCAGTTTGGCCCCCGCCAGGCTCACCTGCGCGACCTCCACCAGCAGGATCGACCAGATGGCGTCGCCGCCCTCGCCGCCCGCCATCCTGGTCAGGCCGTCCACGTAGTTCTGTGCGTGCGCGGCGATCTCTTCCGCCAGCGTGCTCCACTGGTCAGACATCCAGCAGCCTCCGTCCTTCGAACGCGCGGCCCAAGGTCACCTCGTCGGCGTATTCGAGGTCACCGCCCACAGGCAGACCGCTGGCCAGTCGTGTCACTTTGATGCCCATCGGCTTGACCAGACGGGCGAGGTAGGTAGCCGTCGCCTCGCCTTCGAGATTAGGGTCTGTGGCGAGGATGAGCTCGGTGACACGGCCGTCGGCGAGGCGTGTCATGAGCTCGCGGATGCGCAGGTCATCGGGGCCGACGCCGTCGATCGGGCTGATCGCGCCGCCGAGCACGTGATAGGTGCCCCTGAACTCGCGCGTCTTCTCGATCGCGACGACGTCCTTCGACTCCTCCACCACGCAGATGACGTGCGTGTCGCGGCGGGTGTCGCGGCAGATGCGGCACTCCTCCTCGGCGGCCACGTTGCCGCAGACCCGGCAGAAGCGGACCTTCTCCTTGACCTCCAGCAACGCGTGCGCCAGCCGCTTGACGTCAGCCGGATCGGCCGCCAGGAGGTGGAACGCGATCCGCTGCGCGCTCTTGGGACCGACGCCGGGCAGCATCCCCAGCTCGTCGATCAGGTTCTGGACGACCCCTTCGTACATGGCTAGAACCCTGGCAACTGTCCGAGCCCGCCGCCACCCAGCCCCTGGGCCAGCGGGCCGAGCTTCTCCTGCTGCAGGTCGGCGGCCGCGCGCACCGCGTCGCGGACGGCGGCGATCACCAGGTCGGCGATCGTGTCCGCGGTGTCCTGCGCGTCGCCCGAGTCGATCACACTCGGGTCGATCTTGAGTTCGAGCAGCTCGCCGGAGCCGTTGACGACGGCCGTGACCATGCCGCCGCCCGATGAGCCCTCGATCTGCGCATCGTTGAGCTCCTGCTGGGCGCTCACAAGCTGCTGCTGCATGAGCTGGGCCTGCTCCAGCAGCTGCTGCAGGTTGACATCCCCTGGGTTCACCGTCGTGCGCTCCTCGTGGCTCCGCGTTCTTGACTGCCACGAGCCTACGGTGTTTGGGCGGCGTCATGTACTGGGGTGTCCCCCTGTTTCCTGCCCGGGCCGCGCCGGGGGCGGTCGCCCCGCCTCCGTGCGCCGTCCCCGACCGACGATTCCCGCCGCCGCGGCACGGCCCTCGTGTCCGCGGTCCGACTCGCGTCGGCGTGTTCTGACGTGCCCCGGCGCCGTCGCCGGGCGTTGTTATGGCCGGATCTCGGCCCCCCTCCAGCGTCCGAGACCCGGCCATCACGTCGGCGGAGCGGCCGCACCACGCCGACGCGTTGATGAGGACGTTAGCCGGATGAACGTTGCACACACGTTGCGTTCATTCAATCACCCTCTGCAATCCCCCCGAACGGGTTGCGCGGAGGCCGGACAAGACGGATCCTCTAGTTGACTACTTGGAGTGACCGATGAGTTACCCCCATCTCGACGCGTACTCCCGGCTTCTGCGCGGTGCCCATGAAGCCGCGGTGACAGGCCGGGCCTGGCCGGAGCCGCCACGCCACCTGATCAAGGCCTCCTGGGGCCGCTCGCTGGCCGCCGGGGTCGACCCGGAGGGCAGCGGCGCGCCCCTCGTCTGCGATGCCGCCCGCATCAGGGACATGCGCGAGTCCCACCCGCTGCAGGATCTCCTGCCGCTGCTCGACCACACCCTGTCCGGGCTGGCCGGCGAGACCGGCCACATCATGATCGTCACCGACGGCGACGGCCGCATCCTGTGGCGCGACGGCGCTTCCGCCACCCTGCGCCGGGCCGACCAGGTCGGTCTGGCCGACGGGCATCAATGGACCGAAGGCGACGTCGGCACCAACGGCTTGGGCACGGCCCTGGCGACAGGCAGGCCCGTTCACGTCTATTCCGAAGAGCACCTGATGCGCGTCCTGCACGTCTGGTCGTGCAGCGCCGCCCCCATCACCGATCCCGACTCGGGCCGGGTCATCGGCTGCGTCGACATCAGCGGCATCGCCCGCACCCTGCACCCCGCCACGCTCGCCCTCGTCGCCGCCACGGCCAAGCTCGCCGAGACGCAACTCGCGCTGCGCATGCACGAGCGCGACGAACGCCTGCGCCGCCGCTACGAGTCGCTGCACGGCCGTCCCGGCATCCTGCTCTCCCCCACCGGCCGGGTCATCTCCGGCGACCCCGCCGGCGGCCTCGGCGAACGCGTCCACCTCGACGAGCAGAGCGCCCGCGGCCCCGGCCGGCGCATGATCCTCAGAGACGGCACCGTCGCCCAGATCGAACCCTTCTCCGACGGCTTCCTCCTCCGCGCGACACCGGCCGCCGCCCCGCAGCCCCTGACCCTCACCTTCCTCGGCGCCGGCACCCCGTCGGCCTCCTTCTACGACCGCGACCGCCCCCTGTCGCTGCGGCACGCCGAGATCCTCACCCTCCTCGCCCTGCACCCCCACGGCCTGACGGCCGAGCAACTCTCCTTCCACCTGTACGGCGACGCCGGCAACCCCGTCACCATCAGGGCCGAGATCCACCGGCTGCGCGCCCAGCTCGGGGATGCCATCGCGGCCAAGCCGTACCGGCTGACCTGCCCGGTGGAGGCCGACTTCCTGACCCTGCGCCGGCTGCTGACCGCCTCCGACCCCGGCGCACTGTCCCGGGCCTACCCCGGCCCGCTGCTGCCCCGCTCGGAGTCGCCGGAGATCCGCCGCGAACGCGACGAACTGGAGGCCCAGGTGCGGGCCTGCCTGCTGCGGGAGGGGTCGCCGGAGGATCTGTGGGCGTACGCGCAGACGTGCAACGGGCGCGACGACTACGAGGTCCTGGAACGCCTCGCCGCCCTCCCCTCCACCGACCCCCGCTCCGCCGCCGCCCGCTCCCGCCTTCTCAGCTGAGGGCACTCACCATGACCGTCGGCGCGAGCCACCGAGGGCCAGGCGGCACCACTCACTTGCCTCGGCGCGAGCCACCCGGGAAGTCAGGCGGGACCGCTCAGGCGTGATCGATTTCGCCGATCACCTGGGCACCGAGCTCTCTCTCCAGCAGGGCCATGCCGGAGACGGCGTCCACGTCGGCGTCGGCGTCGTTGAGTGGGTCCACCTCGTCGGAAACGGGGCTCTTGTCACGGCTGGGGACCTTGTCCGGCCAGGCGGCAGCCCCGCTACGGGCCATCGGGACGCGCGGACCCGCCTGCGCGGCGGCCTTGGCGGCCGATCGAGCGGCGGCCAGGCCGGCTCCAGGGGGCGCGCCTGAACTCGCGGCGGCGGGCTGCGCGGCGGCGACGGTGCGCGTGGGGTCCGGGTTCGGCGGGGCGCCGGGACCGAAATCGTCGGGGGCGTCGGGCCAGGACTCGTCGGTGGCCAGAGGTCCTGGCGGGGCGGCGGGAGGCTGGCCGGGGTCCTGCCCGCCCTTGTCCTCGGCGGAGTCTCCGTGGGACGCCGTACGCCCCTGAGGACCCGTCGTGCCCTGACCCCCCTGAGGTCCGGGCGCCGGCTGACCCACCACCTGCGGACCGGTGGGCCCCTGCGACCCGTAAGAGGACTGTCCGGCCGCGTTCTGCCCTCCCGGCGCGGAACCGTGCCCGCCCTGCGCCGGGCCGTGGGACGGGGAACGGGCCGGCCCGCGCGCGGCCTGCGGAGCCGGGGAGCCGCCGACGACCGCCTCGACCCGCCACGTGCCGCCCAGCACGTCGCCGAGCGCGGCCGCCACCACGGCGTCCTTGCCGCCGCCGGTGAAGTTCTTCATCGCGCCGACCTGGGCGAACCCCAGCGTGACCAGGTTGCCCTCCACACCCACGACCTGGGCGTTGGTGCTCACGTTGGCCCAGACGACGATGCTGCGCTGCTTGAGCGCGGCCAGCACCGCGGCCCACTGCGCCTGGATGGCGCCGGCTCCGCCAGGCGTCGGACCGCTGGGGCCGCCCTGGGAAGCCTGTTGAGCCCCGCTGCCCGCTGCGGTCGCGTACCCCCCGCCAGAGCCGCCGGAAGCGGCCGGCCCCGCAGCGGGAGAGGACGCCGCCTGAGCACCGGGACGCACCGCCTCGGGCCAGTCGTCACCACCACCACGAGCGGGCGCGGCCGAGTCGTCGGCCGCGGGAGCGGCGGATCCACCGGCGGAAGCAGACGTACTCGGAGAACCCTGTACCCCCGCAACCGTCCCAGCAACAGCGGGTGGAGCGGCGGCGGGTGGGGCGGACGCGACAGGAGCCGCCGGCCTCGCCGCCATCTGGGCGACCGCGCCACCGCGTTCGAGCCGTTCCAGCCGCGCCAGCAACGCACCCTCGCCCTGCGCCGCCCCCGGAAGCAGGACCCGCGCGCACATCAGTTCGAGCAGCAGGCGCGGCGAGGTGGCGCCGCGCATCTCGGTGAGGCCGGCGTTGAAGATCTCGGCGGCGCGGGTCAGCTCGGCCGGCCCCATCGAGGCCGCCTGCTGGACCAGCCGCTCCAGCTCGTCGGCGGGCCGGTCGAGCAGCCCGCTGGAGGCCGCCTCGGGAACGTTGGCCAGGATCACCAGGTCGCGGAAGCGTTCGAGCAGGTCGGAGGCGAAGCGGCGCGGGTCGTGGCCACCCTCGATCACCCGGTTGACCGTGTGGAAGACCTGGGCGCCGTCGCGCGCCGCGAACGCGCCGACGACCTCGTCGAGCAGGTCGCCGTCGGTGTAGCCGAGCAGGGAGACGGCCTTGGTGTAGGTGATGCCGTCCTCCTCCGCCCCGGCGAGGAGCTGGTCGAGGATCGACAGCGAGTCACGGGCCGAGCCGGCGCCCGCGCGGACGACCAGAGGCAGCGCGGTGGGCTCGAACGGCACGCTCTCGGAGGTGAGGATCTCCTCCAGCAGCGCCCGGAGCGTCGCGGGCGGCATCAGCCGGAACGGGTAGTGATGCGTACGCGACTTGATGGTGCCGATGACCTTTTCCGGCTCCGTCGTCGCGAAGATGAACTTCAGATGCGGCGGGGGCTCCTCGACGAGCTTGAGCAGCGCGTTGAAACCCTCGCGGGTCACCATGTGCGCCTCGTCGATGATGTAGATCTTGTAGCGCGCGGACACGGGCGCGAAGAAGGCCCGCTCACGCAGGTCGCGCGCGTCGTCCACACCACCGTGGGAGGCGGCGTCGATCTCGATGACGTCGAGGTGACCGGGCCCGGTCGGAGCCAGCGCTACGCACGACTCGCACTCGCCGCACGGATCGGGGGTCGGGCCCTTCTCACAGTTGAGGGAGCGCGCCAGGATGCGGGCACTGGACGTCTTGCCACATCCGCGGGGGCCGCTGAACAGGTAGGCGTGGTTGATGCGGCCCGTACGCAACGCCTGTCGCAGCGGATCAGTGACGTGTTCCTGACCCTTGACCTCGGCGAAGGTCCCGGGTCGGTACTTGCGGTAAAGCGCAAGGCTCATACGACCATCCCGCCTGCGAGGGGGCTCCCAACGAAGAGACCCCCCGCACACCCGCCAGAGCCCGCTTATCCTTGCTGCCTTCCGGCCCTGGGGAGGTTCACAGGATGACGCCGCGCGAGGGGTCCCTGGACAGTCTAGCCGGATGCCGCAGTGCTCGCTCCACCCTGAGCCATCCCGCGAAAAACGTGGTCTGCACACCCCGGGAAGTCCGGTAAGCTCGTCGGCGGAGGATTCGCCTAGTGGCCGAGGGCGCACGCTTGGAAAGCGTGTATAGGGCAACCTATCAGGGGTTCAAATCCCCTATCCTCCGCCAGCTCAGAAGGGGTGCGCCAGGATGACGGCGCGCCCCTTCCTGCTTTCCGGGCTCCGCTGAGGGCCCCTCCCCTGTCTCCCAGATCAGGCCGCCAATCCGCTTCGCCATGGGAGGAAAGCCGTAGGACTCCCGGCCGCCTATGGGCATTTCCTCCTCTTTAGGGTCTATCTGTACGTCTGCGCGCGCTCGGTGGCGCTGACGGCTGGCCCGCCGAACCTCGCATCACGGAGACCTCTTGTTCGTGACCCCTCCGTTCCCTGAAGGGAGCGGCTTCTCGCTAAGCCGCTTGCGCAGCCCGGCGAAGGGCAAGCCCTGCCCTGAGGATGTTGACCGCCGCGTTCACGTCGGCGTGCGCGGCATGCCCGCACGCCGTACAGACGAACTCCGCCTGGGTGACGCGGTTCTCTTTCGCGCAGTGCCCGCAGCGGGCACAGGTGCGGGAGGTGCCGGCGGGGTTCACCGCGATCAGCTCTCGACCGGCGCTTTCAGCCTTGTGCGCGAGGATCGTCAGGAACACCCCCCAACCCGCGTCCAGGATGCTCCGATTCAAGCCGGACTTCTGCGCGACGTTCCGGCCGGGAGCATCGATCGTGCCGGACCCGCTGCGGATCAAGTTCGTGATCCGCAGGTCCTCGTGCACGACCACGTCGTGCACGAGGACCAGCGCGAGCGCGGTCTTGTGCGCGTAGTCGAGCCGCTGACGGCGCACCTTGCCGTGCAGCGCGGCAACGCGGGCCACCGCCTTGCGCCGCCGCTTGGAGCCCCGTTTCTTGCGGGAGAGGTCGCGCTGCGCCGTCGCGAGACGTTCGGCGGTTGCTGCCAGGTGGCGGGGATTGGCCAGGTGTTCCCCGCCGGAAGTGGTGACCAGCCAGGCCACACCCATGTCGATCCCGGCTACCGCGCCCGTGGCGGGAAGCAGCTCGGCGGGCACCTCGTCACACGACAGGACCACATACCAGCGGGAGGACTCCCGCTTCACGCTGATCGTCTTGACCCGGCCTCTGACCGGCCGGTGCTGATGCACCCGGACGTGCCCGACGCCCTGCAACCGCACGAACGTGGCGGTCGGGTGCTCGGGCTGGGAATCCCACCGGCAGCCGTCGCCGTCCTTCGGCCACTCCACCGTGTCGAACCGGCCCCGGCCCTTGAACCGGGGAAACCCCGGCGTACGGCCAGTCTTGACGCGGTCGAAGAACGCGCGGAACGCCTTGTCCAAGCGGCGCAGCGTGGCCTGCTGGGAGGAGAACGACCACCGGCCCTGCCCGCCGGGGTCATCGCCGCGGATGTGCTTCAGATCGGCCGACTGCTCACCGTACCGGATGCTCGCCCCGGCCTTGGCGTAGGCGGTGCGGCGGTGCTCCAGCGCGGCGTTGTACAGCTGCCGGTGGTCCTCCAGACACTGCGCGAGCGCGGCGGCCTGCTTGCTGGTGGCGCGCAGCAGGTACTTGTACGACCGGCGCACACCCACCCCCCACGTTCGGTAACGAGACAACCACGCTATCGGCTTGCACCGACAAAACCCGGAAGGGGATCTGTGATGCGCGGACCTGACAGGTCAAGACACACTCGGGCCTTGGCGGCCCTCCCGCTCCCGATTCCCCCGTCGTCTCAAGGCGACGGCCCACTCGGGAGGGGCTGATGGATCTCGCCACCCGTCGTCGCCGACGAGCGCTGCTCCTGTTCTTTCTGCTCCCGGGCATCTCCATAGCGTCGTGGGTGACCCGTACCCCGGACATCCGCGACCAACTGGGAGTGTCCACCGGTCAGATGGGCCTGATCCTGTTCGGGCTGTCGCTGGGCTCCATGGTCGGGATCCTGTGCTCAGGGCGGTTCGTCTCGCGCTTCGGCACCAGGCCCGTCATGGGTGCCGGGACCGGGATGCTGGTCACCAGCCTGGCCGTCATCAGCGTCGCGCTGCTGCTGTCGTCCGTGCCGCTGGTCGTGGTGGGCCTGTTCGTGTTCGGCGTGGGCATCGGTGGCGGTGAGGTCGCCATCAACGTCGATGCCGCCGACGTCGAGCGGCTCACCGGCAAGACGACCATGCCCATCCTGCACGGCTGCTTCAGCCTGGGCACCGTCCTCGGCGCCTGTGCCGGCATCGCCGCCACCGCTGCCCGCCTTCCCGCGTACTGGCATCTGGCCGTGATCACCGTGATCGCCGCCGCTCTGTTCCTGTACGCCATCCGCGCCATTCCCGCGGGGACCGGCGTGCAGGCGCCCGCGCAAGCGGGGCCCGAGCACCCGCGGCAGAAGCTCTGGAAGGACACCCAGCTCGTCCTGATCGGCGCGATCGTCCTGGCGATGGCGCTGTCCGAGGGAGCCGCCAGCGACTGGCTGCCGCTGATCATGGTGGACGGCCACGGCGTGGACGCCACCGCCGGATCCCTCGTCTACACCGCCTTCGCCGCCGCCATGACCATCGGCCGCTTCGGCGGCGGCTACTTCCTCGACCGTTTCGGCCGGACCCTGGTCATGCGCGCCAGCGCCATCGCCGGGGCGATCGGCCTGCTCATGGTGATCTTCTCGGACAACGCCGTGCTGGCCGGTGCCGCCGTCCTGTTCTGGGGCGTCGGCGCCTCTCTGGGCTTCCCGGTCGCGCTGTCGGCCGCCGGCGAAACCGGCCCCGACTCGACCGCCCGCGTCAGCCTGGTAGCCACCCTCGGCTACGTCGCCTTCCTGGTCGGACCGCCCGGCCTCGGCTTCCTCGGGGATCATTGGGGGCTGCGTACCGCCATGATCGTGGTCCTGGTCTTCGTCGCCTGCGCCATCTTCCTGGCGCCGGCCGTCGAGACCCACCACCGCTCCGCCGCCCCGGCCGGCGATGACACGGACCGCTCCCAGACGCTCTGAGGACGTGACGCGCTTCGCGCCGAAGAATCGTGTTCCGCTCGCGGTCGACGAACCCCGCCTCTCAACGACGGGCGGATACGGCGGCCGGGACGGCTTCGAAGTGTCCGTGGACTTCGTCAACGCGGGCAAGGAGTCCGTGACCATCGCCGGGATCGGACGCAGCGGGCCGAGCCTGAAGCTGCTCAACGCCGAGCGACGCGGGCCCTATGTGCTTCTCCCTTGCGGCGGAGCCCCTTTCAGTAGGGTCTCCTGCATGGTCATCGACTACGCCAGCCCTGGAATCTTCACCACACTGGACGCCGACCAATTACCTCTCATCGCCGGCCTTCCGACTGATCCGGTGGAGATCTGCCGGGTCGTACGCGGAATCGTCATCCATCCGTTCGAGGCCGCCACGCTGTCGCTGCCCAAGGAGCGAATGGCGGAGAAAGACCTGCGGCCGGCGAGCGCCATCGTCCGGGCATTGACGCGGCTCGACGCCACGCCGCTGGAGGTCCAGCGGCCGGCGCACCAGCGGGTGGTGGGCACCTGCCGCCACTTCGCCACGCTGAGCTGCGCCCTGCTCCGGGTACGGGGCATCCCGGCCCGCGCGCGGTGTGGGTTCGCCACCTACTTCGCCCCTGGGCAGGGTATCGACCACTGGGTCACCGAATACTGGCACGCCGGCGAGCGGCGCTGGGTCCGCATCGACAGCCAGACCCTCGGCGGCGACCAGGTCGCACGGCCCGAAGACCTGGCTCCGGGACAGTTCCTGACCGGTGGCGAAGCGTGGACTCTCTACCGGCGGGGAGAGATCGACCCGGACACGTTCGGCGTCGCGGGCACGACGCATGCGTGGGGAGTGGCCGAGATCCGGGGCAACGCGATCCGCGACCTGGCCGCGCTGTGGAAGACGGAGACGCTGCCGTGGGACGAATGGGGCCGGATGACCGCGTCCTACGAGGGCAAGACCGGCTCTGATTACGACCTGCTGATCGACGAGGTCGCCGCCACCTGTGCGGCGGGCAGCGTTGAGGCCGTCGACCGGCTCTACCGCAGCGCGGACCTTCGCGTCCCTGACGACGTTCACTGAGCGACTCACAGCGTTGACTCCCTGAGGGACACCTCTGGGTGCGGGGGGTGTCGGGCGCCTTCGAACGGCATCCGCCCGCGTTGCCGGTCGCGGAAGAGGGCGTGCGGGGTCCGTGGGTGGAGGAGTTCTTCGACTGGCTGGATCCGGTCGTACGCGCCGGTCAGGGTCTCTACCTCTGGATTTGAGCGCGCCACCGTCGGACACTGCCCATGACCAGGCCGAATGCACGCGGCGACGCCGTTTGTCAGCGAGGGCTGCGATCATGCCGCTCACACGATCAAGGAGCGATCATGACAGCGACCCCGGAAAGCCTTCCCTGCTTCCCCGGCTACGAGACGTTGGGTGAGATCTACTGTGTGTCCTTCGTCCGCGATGTCTCCCCGGAGGAGGCCCTCCGCCGGTTCGGCGTGGACGAGAAGACCGTGAAAGAGGTGGCCTTCCACGAAGTCGAGTATCGCTCGGCGGAGAGCATGAGGGCCGACGCGGCCGGTTACATCGGCGCCGCCCGGGTCGGCGACTGGACTGTGGTCGTCGAACCGGGAGGATGGATGATGGCCGTCGCCGACGAGGTTTACGCCCCGGTCTCACGAGGAACCGAGGTCGTGTCGGTCTGCTGCCACGACTATGCCCAGGACACCTTCGCCTACATCGTCGACGGCGCGCCGGTCGTCTGGTTCGACCCGATGTATCCGGAGGAGCGCTCGGGCAGTGATCCGGACCGCTTGGTCGCGAAGATGCGTGAGGTCGGACTGGATCCCGATCACGACATCGACGGGCCGGGGATCGACCACCCGCTGGAGAGATCGTTCGCGCTGGCGAGCGACCTCACCGGGCTCTCGTACTCCACGGATCTGCGCAACCTGCGGTTCCTCGGCGCAGGAACACTCGGGGGGTTCAGTTACAGCTCCATGCAGAACAGCACTTCGCAGACGCTTGCTGACGTGCTGCGCGCGCAAGGGCTGTGACGCCAGGGCCTCGTCAAGCTTCTGAGCCGGTCTCCTGTTCGAACTCGGCCTTGCGTCGGGCGAAGTAGGCAGGCCAGTCCGTGCGCGCGGCGATGACGTCGTCGATGGACAGTTTGATAACTGCGCAGAAGCCGATGGAGCAGGCGCGCGGCATGGAGGCGTCGATCAAGGAGATCCCCTGGATCTGATCGCCGTCGTTGAAGGTGCAGAGTACGGGATGGAAAGAGCAGTCTTCGTAGATGTCGCCGGGGCTGATACGTCCGGGCCGGTTTTCGGTCACAAAGGAAGTGTGGTGGGGGCGTTGGGACAAGAAAACATGGATCATGAGCCGATGCGGCGGGTGGCCGAGTTTCGTGAGGTGTTCGACGGTGTGGCCGAGGCCGGGCGGCCCGAGGTGGCGGAGCAGCGGCGGACGTTGCTGGTCGAGGAGGCGGGCGAGGCCGCCGAGGCTCTGACCGAGCTGGCGAAGGCTCTGCGGACCGGCGGTGATCCGCTCGGCGCGTATCAGGCGGTGGCCAAGGAGCTGGCTGACGTTCTCTATGTCACCTACGGTGCCGCGGATGCGCTGGGGATCGATCTGCCGGCCGTGTTCGTCGAGGTTCATCGGTCCAACATGAGCAAGCTCGACGCCGACGGCCGGGTACTCCGCCGGGCCGACGGCAAGGTGCTCAAAGGGGCCGGTTACCGGCCGCCGGATCTCGACGGGCTCGTCGAGTGGCCGCCCCCGGCGCATCGCTGACCCGGGTGAACGCGTACGTCACGTGTCGTGGCCGGGCATTCGCAGCAGACTGGACCCACGGATGACGACCAGCCAGGGAGACGCCGCGTGCACAACCACGCCCCCGCCGACTACCACTGCCCGTTCTGCCATCTCACCCCGGACCGCGAGCCCGACGTGGTCCACCGCGACGAGCGCGTCTTCGCGATGATCTGTCCCCGCTGGTGGCCGCGGAACGCGGGGCATCTGCTGATCATCCCCGTCGCCCATCACGAGAACCTGTACGACCTCCCCGCCGCCGACGGGCACGCGATCTTCGACGTCACCCGGCTGCTCGCCCGCGCCATGCGCAGCGCGTACGACTGCGCGGGGGTCTCCACCCGCCAGCACAACGAGCCCGCGGGCAACCAGGACGTCTGGCATTTCCACCAGCACCTCTTCCCCCGTTACCCCGGCGACGACCTCTACCGCACGCCCCCGGAGCCCGAGTGGCTGCCCGCCGACCGTCGCCGGGCCTACGCGGAGCGGCTGCGTGCCGCGCTCAACCCGTAGCGCTGCTCCGTTCAGGCATGAGCTCAGCTTCTCGCGATATCGGGCCGACGCCGATTGATCTTCGCATCGGGCGCGGCGGGCGTGGCCGGCGCCATGAGCAGCCCGGCTCCGGGGGTGGCGGGTCAGAGCATGTTCCTGATCGGCTGGGGGGTTTCCGGCACGGCCTGGGCGAGGATGTCGCCGGCCTCCCCCGGCGTCAGCAGGCGGGCGTCGCGCAGAAGGCGGACGGAGTCCTCCCACTGCCGCCGGGCTTCGGCGTGGCGGCCGAGGTCGTGCAGTGTGGTGCCGAACCACCAGCGGGACACGGCCTCCTTCAGGTGGTATCCCGCCTCGCGCAGCAGCCGTACCGCCGTCGTGTAGCTTTCCGCCGCCTCCGCCGGCCGGCCGGCGTGGCGGTAGGCGTCGCCCAGCGACCCGTGGGCGATGCCCGCGTCGGCGAGCGGGCCCGTCCGCGGCGCCTGCTCCACCAGCAGGCGCGCTTCGGCGATCGCCTCGTCGAAGCGGCCCTGCCGGTAGTAGACGTGCACCCGGTTGTTGCGCAGGGTGGCCGTGGCCACGGGCCGTTCTGCCTCGTCGTTGAGCTCCAGCCCGGACTCCAGGTAGCCGAGCGCCTCGTCGAGGCGGCCCACGATGGTGTTGATGACGCCGAGGTTGTTGAGCACGCCGACCTTCCTGCGCGGCAGGCCGGCCCGGTCCCAGTCGGTGAGAGCCGTCTTCAGCTGCGCTATCGCGTCGTCGTAGCGGCCCTGGTCCCGATAGACCCAGCCGAGGAAACTGCTGATCTGGGCCTTGTCCTCCCAGGCGCCGATGCGGTGGGCCACCTCGATGGCCTGCGCGTAGACGCCGGCCAGTTGGGTGTGCCAGCCCTGGAAGCAGAAGGGCCAGTGGAGTCCGACGACGAGGCCGACGGCGGTCGCCGGGTCGGGGCCGGTCAGCGCCTGCTGCGCGGCGGCGAGCAGGTTGTCGCGTTCGGCCTGGACCCATGCGCCCGCCTGCGCCGGGTCGGCGAAGGGGCTGTCGGGCAGTTCGACGGGGGCCCGCAGGCCGGCGTCGGGGTTGAGCATCCGGCCCGCCGTCCAGAGGGTGGCCACGTAGTGGTGCAGCGCCCGCCGTACGGCGGCGGCGCGTTCCTCCTCCGGCAGGTCCTGGTGTGCGCGTTCGCGAGCGTAGAGGCCGACCAGGTCGTGGAAGCGGTAGCGGTCGGGGCCGGGTTCGAGCAGGCGGGCGTCCTGGAGGCGTTCGAGGGCGGCCTCCGCGCGGTGGTAGGGCCAGCCGGTCAGGGCGGCTGTGGCGGCCGGGGTGTGGGTGGGCAGGTCGAGCAGGCCGAGCCGGGGCAGCAGGTGGGCGGCGTCCCGGCCGGCGGGCTCTTCGCGCAGGTGATGGTGGCTGACGGCGATGCTTGCGCGGATGGCCAGGTCGGCGTACTCCAGCGTGTCCAGGCGGCGGGTGGCGTCGGCCAGCCGTGCCTCCAGGCCGGACAGGGTCAGGTCGGGGCGGGCGGCCAGGCGGGCGCCGATGATCCGCAGCGCGAGGGGGAAGCCGCCGCACAGGTCGACGATCCGCTCGACCGCCCGCGGTTCCGCGCGGGTCCGGTCGGGTCCGGCCAGGCGGGACAGCAGCGCGGCGGCGTCGGCGGCGTCCAGGGCGCCCAGGTTGAGGTGGCGGGCGTTGTCGAGGGCGGCCAGCGGTTCGCGCGAGGTGATCAGGACGCGGCAGCCGGGGCCCGCGGGGATGAGCGGGCGGACCTGGCGTACGTCGCGGGCGTTGTCCAGGATGACCAGCAGGTCGGACCGCGCGGTCAGGGAGCGGTAGCGGGCGGCGGCCTCGCCGGAGGTGGCGGGGGCGGCGGCGCCGTCCAGGCCCAGGGAGCGCAGCAGATGACGCAGGGCCTGGTCCTGGGTCAGCGGGTCGAGCCCGGGGGTGGATCCGTGCAGGTTGACGTAGACGACGCCGTCGGCGAACCCGGGGGCCGCGGCGTGGGCGACGTGTACGGCCAGGGCGGACTTGCCGATGCCGCCCGGCCCGTCGATCACGGTGATGGGCGGGCCTTGCGTCGGGCCGAGCGCGGTGCGCAGCTGGTCGATCTCGGCGGCGCGGGCGGTGAAGGTGTGGGTGTCGGCGGGCAGTTCGGCCGGCAGGTACGACGCGGCGACCGTGACCTGCTGGGCCGGGACGGTCAGGTCGAGACTCGGGTCCTTGGCCAGGACGGCCTGGTGCAGCCGGCGCAGCTCGGCTCCGGGTTCGAGGCCGAGCTCGGAGATCATGACCTGACGGGTGGCCTGGTAGACGGCGAGCGCCTCTGAGGGGCGGCCGGCGCGGTGCAGGGCGAGCATCAGCTGCGCGGCCGGGCGTTCGCGCAGGGGATGAACCCGCACGTGTACGGCCAGCTCGGCGGCCACCGCATGATGGTCGCCCGCGGCGAGGCGCAGGTCGGCGTGGTCCTCCAGGACGGTGAGGTGCTCCTCCTCCAGCCGGGTGGCCTCGATCCTGGCCCAGGGATCGGTCAGTTCGGCCAGCGGCTCGCCCCGCCACAGCCGCAGAGCCTGGCGGAACAGCGCGTCGGCGGCGGCCCCCTGCGCCTGGGCGGTGCGGGCGCGCCTGGCCAGGCGCAGGAACAGGTGGGCGTCGACGTCGTCCGGTTCGAGCGCGAGCCGGTAACCGCCGGGCACGGTCTGGAGGATGTCTCCGGTGATGTGCGGGGCGAGGGTCTGGCGGAGTTTGGAGACCACGATGTGGAGCTGTTTGGCGGCGGTCGCCGTGGAGCTCTCTCCCCAGATGTCGGTGAGGATGCGCTCGGCGTGTACGGCCTGCCCGGCGTTCAGGGCGAGTCTGGTCAGCACGCCGATGCGTCGGCGCCCGGCGATCCGGACCGGTTCGTCAGCTGCGAATACCTGCCACGGGCCGAGAAATCTGATCTCCAGCGTCACTAGGAGCGCTGCCCTCCTTCATTGGGGTCGAAAATAAGCCCGCCGGTCCCGCAATAGCGGATTCAACGCCATAAATGCGGAAATTTCCGGCGCTGGGGTGCACAAGTGCATGTATAGGAGTACGGGCTTACAACTCCCTTACAACCGACTCGCGAGACGCCTGATCGCCATGCGACACCCCGCCCGGATCCGTCGCGGAGAGCGTCCGGCCGGCCTCACACCTGACGTCGCGGGATCGCCGCGACGTTTGTCGGGTGTTCACCTGACAGCGCCATTCCCTGGCCGTGCGCAGACTCGACCCCAGCCGTGCGCGCGAAACACATTGTGTCGTGATCTCCGCGCCCATTAGCATCACCCTCGCACGTTCGTCACGCAACGGAGGTCTTGTGAGAAACACCAGACTGCTCAAGAGGCTCGCCCTCGTGGCCGCCGCCGGGCTCATCGGCATCGGCATCGGCGCCGCGGCCGCCTCCTCCGCCTGGGCTGTCGATCCGGACACCAAGCTTCAGTGGCCCAAGCCCTCCGGAGAGATCTCCGACTCGCCCCAGTAGCGCTCAGTCCTTGATGTTCGCCTCCGTCCGGTACTTGTCCGTCATGCGGGCGACCGCGGTCAGCTGCGCCTGCGCGTAGTCCTCGCGGACCGCGCTCGCGCGGGCGGCGGCGTCCAGGGTCGGCCGCGCCTGATCCTGGAACTCGGGCAGCACGTGCTGGGCGATGAGCTCGTACGAACGGTTCGTCGCCGCCGGATCGGCCCACTCGTGGGCCATCAGCAGCATCGCCCCGAACCCGCCGGACTGGTCGAGCAGCCGCCGCACCTGGGCCTTGGCGTCCTCGACGGTGCCGATCACGCCGATGCCCGAGCCGCGGACGAAGTCGATCATCTCCTTCAGGTCCCCGCCCTGGACGCCCATCTGCGGGAACGCGGCCACCTTCTGGAAGTAGCGGAACCAGGGCTCGATGCCGTACTCCACGTCCCGCATCGCCTGCTCGCGGGTCTCGGCCACGTGCATGATCCCGACCAGCCGCCAGGCGGCACGGTCGACCGTGGTGCCGTACGTGGCGGCGCGTTCCTCCATGACGTTCCAGTGGTGCGCCAGCGCGTCGAAGCCGTCGGCGGTGAGCGTCGCGCCGATCGACAGCAGGCCCAGGCCGTGCCGCCCGGCCAGGCGCGGCCCCGTCGGCGAGGCCACCGCGGCGACGGCCACCTCGAACCGCGGGTGGGTGTACGGCCGCAGCTGCAACCGCGCGTCCACCAGCGTGTGCGTACGGGTCTGGGCCGTGACGCTCTCCCCGCGCAGCAGCCGCAGCACGATGTCGAGGTTGTCGTCGAGCAGTTCCCGCGTGTCGGTGGGGTCGAGCCCGATCATGGCCGAGTCGGTGGGCAGCGAGCCGGGCCCCACGCCCAGCATCACGCGCCCCCTGGTCAGATGGTCGAGCAGCACCATGCGGTCGGCCACCCAGAGCGGGTTGTGGTAGGACAGCGAGGTCACGCCGGTCCCGAGCCTGATGTGGCGGGTACGCTGCGCCGCGGCCGCGATGAAGATCTCCGGCGACGCGATGAGCTCGGTGCCGGCGGAGTGGTGCTCCCCGATCCACGCCTCGTCGTACCCGAGCCGGTCGAGATGCTCCATGAGGGCCAGATCGCGGTCGATGGCCAGGGTGGGGTTCTGTCCCGCGGTGTGGAACGGGGCCAGGAAGACACCGAAACGAAGCCTGCTCACCGCTCCTCCTCTCGACGTGGGTAGGACTTCAGTCCACTCCGCGATTCCCGAGTCGGCAATCCCCCGCCACGTATGCCGGTTGGCGTGGTTGGCGTCCATGACCATGAGGGGCGGCCTATGCTCGGCCCGTCGATCACCCTTCCCCGAATCGAGAGGCTCGTCGATGTCCGAGCCTTACGCCGTCGAGGCGATGCCCCGCGCCGTGTCCGTGGCCAGGATCTGCATGTGGGTCCAGGCGGTCATGGGGCTGGTGGGGCTGTTCCTGCTGTTCGTGCTGCTGGGGAGCGTTCCGGCCGGTCCGGCGAGCGGCGCCGTGCTGGCCGCGCTCGCCGTTCCGCTGCTGACGATCCTGCTGATCGGGTTCCTGGCGCTGCGGATCTCGACGCGTCGCTCATGGGTACGCGCGTGCGGGCTCGTCGTCGAGTTCCTGGTCACGCTGCTCGGCCTGTGGCAGCTCTTGGGCAGCGTCAGCCTGGGCAACGTGCTGGGCGTGCTGCTGGCCGGGGTCGCGTTCGGGCAGCTGTGCCGGTCCCCGTCCGCGACGTGGTTCGACCGGTGAGCCGGCCGGCCCCGTTCAGGCGCTGACCAGGGCCTTGGAGCGGTCGGTCGCCATGCTGACGGCGAAGGCGCCGAGGATCGTGCCGGTGACGTACCGCTGCACGCGCACCCAGACCGGGCGGCGGGCCAGGAACGCGGCCAGCGCGCCCGCCGACAGCACGATCAGGCCGTTGACGAGGGTGCCGACGACGATCTGCACCGAGCCGAGTGCGAGGCTCTGCAGCAGGACGTGCCCCATCGACGGGTCGATGAACTGTGGCAGCAGCGACAGGTACAGGATGGCGATCTTGGGGTTCAGCAGGCAGGTCAGCAGCCCCATGGAGAACAGCCTGCCGGGGCGCTCCACCGGCAGGTCGCGCGCCTCGAAGGCGGAGATGCCGCCCGGCCGCAGGGTGTTCCAGGCCATCCAGAGCAGGTACGCGGCGCCGGCCAGCTTGAGCGCGGTGTAGGCGGCGGGCACGTACGCGAAGACGGCGGTGAGCCCGAGACACGTGGCGGTCAGGTAGAGGGTGAAGCCGAGGAAGACGCCCGTGAGCGAGATCAGCCCCGACCTGCGGCCCTGCGTGAGCGAGCGGGAGATCAGATAGATCATGTTGGGCCCTGGGGTGAGCACCATGCCGAGGGACACCAGAGCGATCCCGATCAAACCAACCGTCATAGCGGCACATTATCCGATATATCCGCAAAAAACTCGCATTATTGACTGCGGTGCGTATTCGAGGCGCTACAGGGGAGAACTGCGTCAGGGGGACGACATGCAGTTCGACGACGACAAGTCCCTCGACCCTTCACAGGTCGAGGACGTACGCGCTTCGGGCCCGCAGCGGGGCGGCGGAGGCGGGGGCGGGTTCGGCCGGATGCCGGGCGGATGCATGCTGCCCATCGGCGGCCGGGGCGGCGGCTGTCTGCTGCTGGTCGTGGCCGTGGCGGGCTTGTTCCTGTTCGGCCTCGTCCCCACGCCCTTCACCGGTGACGAGAGCGGGCCGCAGGGCGGAGGGCAGCAGCCGAGCGCGCCGCCGCAGGCCACCGGCAACCTGGCCGAGCGCTGCAAGACCGGCGCGGACGCCGACCAGTCCGAGGACTGCCGCGTGGTCGGCACGGTCAACAGCATCCAGTCCTACTGGCGGCAGGCGTTCGGCGACCAGGGGCGCAGGGCGTACACGCCGGCCAAGACCGTGCTGTTCACCCGGGCGGTCGACACCGCCTGCGGCGTGGCCGACTCCGCCGTGGGGCCGTTCTACTGTCCCGCCGACCGCAAGGTCTACCTCGACCTGACCTTCTTCGACACGCTCCAGCGCGACTTCGGGGCGGAGGGCGGGCCGTTCGCGCAGGCGTACGTGATCGCCCACGAGTACGGCCACCACGTCCAGAACCTGCTCGGCACCATGAACAGGGTCGGCCGCGACCACCGCCCCGGCGCCGGCAGCCCTTCCGTGCGCCTCGAACTGCAGGCCGACTGCTACGCCGGCGTGTGGGCGCAGAACGCGGTCAAGACCGGCTTCTACGAGGAGCCGTTCAGCCAGAACGACATCGACCAGGCGCTCAGCGCAGCCGCGGCCGTCGGCGACGACAGCATCCAGCACCGCACGCAGGGCCGCGTCACCCCCGACGGCTTCACACACGGCACCTCGGCGCAGCGGGCGAAGTGGTTTCGCACCGGCTACGACAGCGGCGACCCCCAGCGCTGCGACACCTTCTCCGGCGCGATCTAGCACGATATCCCCGCCGTCTACGGGGAAGTGGTCCTTCTGGCAGTGCCCAGAAGGGACCTCAGCATGGACTTCAGAGACCAGGCCGACCTCGATGCTTCACAGGTGGAAGACGCAGGGGGCAGCGGTGGCGGTGGCGGCTTCCCCGGCGGGATGATCGTCGGCGGAGGCGGGATCGTCAGCCTGATCGTGCTGGTACTGGTCTTCGTCCTGAACAACGTCGGAGGCGGCGCGGAGCCCGCGCAACGGCGGCCGCCGTCGAACCTCTCCGAGCAGTGCCAGACCGGCAAGGACGCCGACCAGTCCGAACGGTGCCGCGTGGTCGGCGTGGTCAACAGCATCCAGGACTACTGGAAGAAGGAGGTCTCCGGCTACCGCCCGGCCAAGACCATCCTCTACTCGGGGCAGGTGCGCACCGGGTGCGGCTCCGCCACCTCGGCGACCGGCCCCTTCTACTGCCCCGGCGACCAGCGCGTCTACCTCGACCTGAGCTTCTTCGACCAGCTCCACAGCCGGTTCGGCGCCAAGGGCGGGCCGTTCGCGCAGGCGTACGTGATCGCCCACGAGTACGGCCACCACGTGCAGAA
The DNA here is from genome assembly GCF_035917475.1 of Nonomuraea fuscirosea. Classification (NCBI taxonomy): domain Bacteria; kingdom Bacillati; phylum Actinomycetota; class Actinomycetes; order Streptosporangiales; family Streptosporangiaceae; genus Nonomuraea; species Nonomuraea fuscirosea. The sequence continues at coordinate 10,303,879 of NZ_CP109074.1, forward strand.
GCTGCTCGGCGCCCTCGACGGGGGCAGCTCGGTCGCCGTCGAGCTCCAGGCCGACTGCTACGCCGGCGTGTGGGCGCGCAACGCGTACGAGACCGGCTTCTACGACCAGCCCTTCACCGCCAAGGACGTCTCCGAGGCGCTGGACGCCGCGGCGGCGGTCGGCGACGACAGAATCCAGCAACGCAGCACCGGCAGAATCGATCCTGAATCGTTCACCCACGGCAGCTCCGAGCAACGCGTCAACGCCTTCCAACGCGGATACGAAAAGGGCGCGCCCACCGACTGTGCCGGTGCGGACGCGGCCGGATAGCGCGAGGAATCGGAATCTCTCCTAAAATCAGGGGGGTGATCTTCAAGCTAGTCGGCGACGGACGCCCTTATCCCGACCATGGTCTGAGCCACCGAGAGTGGGCCCAGATTCCTCCACGGCAGGTCCGGCTCGACTCGTTGATCACCACGAAGGCCATGCTGGACCTGCACTCGCTGCTCGCCGCCGACTCCACCTTCTACGGGGACCTCTTCCCCCACGTGGTGCAGTGGCAGGGCGAGCTCTATCTGGAGGACGGCCTGCACCGCGCGTTGCGGGCGGCGCTGCACCAACGCTCGATCCTGCACGCCAGGGTCCTTGAGCTACCTAACTGAGAAAGGAAAAGAAAGGGAGCCGCGATTCGCGGCTCCCTTTCTTTTCGCGGGTGCGGGGCGGCGCCGGGGGCCGGATTTTCCGCACGATTATGATTATCAGCCGCTTTCGGCGAGATCATTCGCACCCCTGCCCGCCGGCCGCGGGCGGCAGGGGCCGGGACAGCGAAAAGGGCCTCCGACCCGGTGGATCGGAGGCCCTTCGCTGTGGCGGTGGTGGTGGGATTTGAACCCACGGATGAGTTGCCCCATCACACGCTTTCGAGGCGTGCGCCCTCGGCCACTAGGCGACACCACCGCGAACGAGCTTACCGGATCCTGCGAGTGGCGAAGAACCGCTTTAGCACCTCGCCGCACTCCCCGGCGAGCACGCCCATGACGACCTCGGGCCGATGGTTGAGCCGGCGGTCGCGGACGACGTCCCACAGCGAGCCCACGGCCCCGCCCTTCTCGTCGACGGCGCCGTACACGATCCGGTCCACTCTGGCCAGCACCGCGGCGCCCGCGCACATCGTGCACGGCTCCAGCGTGACCACGAGCGTGCAGCCGGTCAGCCGCCACTCCCCGCGCAGCCCGGCGGCGCGGCGCAGCGCGAGCACCTCGGCGTGGGCGGTGGGGTCGGCGGAGGACTCGCGGTCGTTGCCCGCCGCCGACAGCACCTCGCCGCCGGGGCCGAGCACGACCGCCCCGACGGGGATCTCACCCCGGTCGCCGGCCATGACGGCCTGCTCCAGAGCCGAGCGCATGGCCTCCTCGTACGTCACCGCAACCGGTCGAGCTCGTCGGCGAACGACAGCCGCTCGGCGATGACCGACAGGACGTCGGCGGGCAGGTTGCCCTCCTCCATGCTGAGCTCGATCAGCTCCTCGCTGCTCAAGCCCAGGTCGCTGAGCAGCTCGAAGTCGCCCGCCGGGCGTACGCCGAGGCCGTTGCTCTCCTTGTCGGGAGCCACCCCGGCGAACTCGGCGAACAGCTCGCCCAGAACGTTGGCGACGATCGCGTGCGCGTCGGACAGGAACACGCGCGGCTCGTCCTCGCCCCGGTAGCGGGCGATGGCGAACCATTCGTCCTCCACCTCGACACAGAGCAGCGCCAGCTCGTCGCCGGTCAGCCCCAGCGACTCCATGACCGCGTCGCCGAGGTCATCGACGATCTCGGCGTCCCCGAGATCGACCTCGGCCCCGCTCCAGCCATCGGAGGTCCTGACAAAAGCCGCAGAGAAGGTGTTGGCCGCCATGTCCGCGCTCCAGGGGGGTCAGCCGAAGACTGATTCGATCGCGCGCTCGAACGGCTCGGAGAAGCCGAGTCGCGCGGCGATGCTGGACAGCACGTCTTCGGGCAGCAGATCGATGTCGCCGGAGAGGATGCCCAGCTCCATCTCGTCCAACCCGAGATCGGCGAAGATCGACAGGTCGCCGGCCGGGAGCGCGGTCTCCTCGTCCTGGAGGATCTCGTCGAGCTCCTCCTCGTCCGGGACGGGCACGTCGAGATAGTCGAGAACCTGACGCGCCAGCGGGAAGTCCCACGAGGCGGCGATGTCGGAGAGGAACACCTCCACCCGCTCGCCCAGGACCCGCAGCGCCACGAAGAACTCGTCGCCCACGGCGACCAGCCCGATCGTGCCGCTCTCGCTCGGCTGCTGCTTCATGGCATGGATCAGCCCGTGCAGGTCCGACGTGAGGGTGGCCGGCAGCAGCTCGGCATCCCAGCAGTCGTCCTCGCGATAAACCACGATGGCGAAGTCGAGAGCGTCTTCGTCTGTCATCGCCATCCCCACCCGACCTCTGACACGACAGATATCATCCGGACCCAATCGTCCCAGACCCAGCCACTGGGCGTGTGCCTGTCGGGCCAAATTGTGATCAAAACCAAAGATCTGAGGTGCCGGGCGACCGTGTGCCCGTTTCCGTGACGCCCGCGCGGCCTGCCGGAATCCGCCCCAGGTGAGAGGGGTCGGCAGCAGCGTTCGCCAGGAGATAGCGTGTGGACCCATGGAGACCCTCGTCGTCGATCACCCGCTCGTCGCCCACAAGCTCACAGCCCTGCGCGACGTCCGCACCGACTCGCCGACCTTCCGCAGGCTGGCCGACGAGTTGGTCACGCTGCTCGCGTACGAGGCCACCCGCGACGTGCGCGTCACCGAGGTCAATGTCGAGACCCCCGTCTCCCCCGCCGCGGGTGTGCGGCTGGCGAAGCCGTACCCGCTGGTCGTGCCCATCCTGCGGGCCGGGCTCGGCATGCTCGACGGCATGACCAGGCTGCTGCCCACGGCCGAGGTCGGCTTCCTCGGGATGATCAGGAACGAGTCGACGCTGCAGGCCGAGACGTACGCCACCCGCCTGCCCGACGACCTGTCGGGGCGGCAGTGCTACGTGGTCGACCCGATGCTGGCCACCGGCGGCACGCTGGCGGCGGCCGTGCAGTTCCTCTTCGACCGGGGCGCCGTCGACGTCACCGCCATCTGCCTGCTGGCCGCACCCGAGGGGCTGGCCTACATGGACAAGGTGTTCGCCAACTCGGGCAAGCCGATCCGGGTGGTCACGGCGGCGCTCGACGAGCGGCTCAACGAGCACGGCTACATCGTGCCTGGCCTCGGCGACGCCGGCGACCGGCTCTACGGCGTCGTCTGAGCGAGCACCCCCGAAGCGGGCGTCGTCTGAGCGGGCGTCGTCGAACCGGGCGTCCGCTGTCGTGAGCGCCGGCTGGAGCGTCTTCGAGCGCCACAAGGTCCGACGTGATCGCACGAAGGCGCATTTCCGTCACGCGGAGTCACTTCTTCGTTACATACTGTGGTTGAGTGGGTACGAAGAGAGAAGGAAGGCAACTTCCGTCATGCGCGTGGGGGAGCACGATGAGCGATCACACCGAGGCGGACCCGACTCCGTACGCGGACGTGGAGGCGGTGCTGTGCGACGAGTTCGCCGGCGTCCACTCCACGACCACCGTAACGCGCTGCGTGGAGGCGGCGCACTACGGCGCGCTGGAGGTCACCGGTTACGCCCATCCGAGCCTTGTCGAGCGCATCGCACGCAAGCACCTTCACGTCCTGGCTCTGGTGGCCAGCGAACGCGGCTAAGCAAGATCAGAACTTACCCGCCAACTTACCTTTACCCTGGCATCCAGGTGGGTAATGTATACGGCGGGTGGAGTGGGTAAGTGGCACGGAGGCGACGGTGCAGGTCAAAAAGGTCCTCACATACGGTGGTATCGCATTTGTTGCGTACTACCTGTTCGCGCGACCAGCTGACGCCGCGGACGCGGTGAGAGGAGCGTTCGACACGGTGTTCAACGCAGCCGACTCTCTGGCGCAATTTGTGAACAGCCTCTCATGAGACTTGTGACCCACGGGGACTCAGCTCCATCGTCGGTCAACCGCTACCTCCTCCCCCACGAACAACAGGTCATCATGGTGCGGCGGCACCCTGCCATTCTGCTGCGTCCCGTCGCCGAGGTGCTCGGCGGTCTCGTGATCGCCGGACTGCTCAGCAGATTCTTCGGCGGCGGCGAGGCGGGCGGCACGGCGCTCGTCGTCGTCTGGTGGCTGTGGCTCCTGCTTCTGATCCGTTTCGTATGGAAAGTCGCGGAGTGGTCGGTCGATTACTTTGTGGTGACGTCGAAGCGCATGTTGCTCACCACGGGTCTCATCACGCGCAAGGTCGCGATGATGCCCTTGGGCAAGGTCACCGACATGAGCTTCCAGAGATCTCTGCTGGGGCGCATGCTCGGCTACGGTGAGTTCATCCTCGAGTCGGCCGGCCAGGATCAGGCTCTGTCAACGGTCGAGTACATTCCGTATCCGGAAACCCTGTACCTCGAGGTCTGTCAGATGCTTTTCCCCAGCAAGGACGACAGCGACGATTAATCACAGCGTGGCAAATTCTTCACGCGGGGATACCAGATTCGGCTACTTCATGCAATCATTGCGTGTTGTTGACCCTTCCCCGCCTTGAGAGATGAGATGCCGAGTCAGGGAACCATCGGTGACCGCGTCCGCGGATTGCGGCTGAACAGGCGGATGTCTCAGGCCCAGCTGGCCGGACCCGACCTGTCTGACAGTTATGTCTCGCTCATTGAGTCGGGTAAGCGCACGCCGACTCCTGTCGTGGCCAGACTCCTGGCCGAGCGGCTTGGATGCACGACGGAGTTCCTCCTTCACGGGATCGAGCCTCGTCAGCGCATCGACACGGAGCTCGGATTGCGTCACGCCGAGCTGGAGCTGCAGCACGGCGACCCGTCCGTCGCCGCCGACCGCTTCACGGAGATCGTGAAGGCGGCCGACGAGGAGAACGCCATGCTGACCGCGCAGGCGCGGTTCGGCAGGGCTCGTGCGCTGGAGGCGCAGGGCCGGCTCGGCCAGGCCGTGGAGGCCTTCGAGCGCCTGCGCAGGGAGGCCGCGGCTCATCCCGAGCGGCTGGCCGACCTTCCGCTCACGATCGCGCTGAGCCGCTGCTACCAGCGGGCGGGCGACCGGCTGCGGGCGCGCGACCTGGCGAGCGCCGCATTGGCGCACGCCGAGCGGCTTTCCATCACACAGGGCGAGCTCGCCACCGACCTGGCCAGTGCGCTGGTCGAGGCGCGCGGCGAGCGTGAGAGCGACTCCCCCGAGCTGACCTACGTCAAGCACGTCCTGGACATGAGCGGCTCTCCTGAAGTTGTGGACCGTTCCGGGGAGATCAGGGCGCTGTGGCACGCCAGTGCCGCCGCGGCCGCGGGCGAGGACTCCGCCCTGGCCGTGCGCCTGGCCGACGACGCGATCACGGCGGGCCGTCAGACGCGGCTCGCGCTGCAGCTGGCCAGGACCGCCATGCACTGGGCCCGGATGGTCTCAGCTCCGATCGACGAGGCCGAGCGGCTCGTCGCGGGCGCGGTCAAGGCGTTCGGCGTGTTCCCCTCGACCGCGCGCGAGCACGGCGAGAGCCTCATCGTGCACGCGCGGGTCAAGCTGCGCGCCGGCGAGTCCGCGAGCGCGGCCGAGCTGGCCGTGGTGGCTCTGGGCGTCTCCCAGGACCACCCGGGCACGACGCCGGCCGAGGCCCACCTCGTGCTCGCGACCGTGGTGCTGGAGCAGGAGGGCGACGCCTCGACCCATCTGCGCAACGCGCACGAGCTGCTCGGCGGGCTCGACCGTCCGGTGTTCGGCTCCGACCGTCAGGCCGCCCGGTGCTGGCGTGAGCTGGGCGACCTCTACGGCAGGGCCGGTGACAGGGCACAGCAGACCGCCGCATATCGTAAGGCCCTCGAAGCTGCCGGAGTTCGCTCCGCCATGGCGGGGGTGACGGTTGACGCCACAGTCTCCAGTTGATCCTCCGGGAGCTCCAGATTTGGCCTTTTGAGTCTGGAATAATTAGGGTCGACCAGTCATTGACTCATAGGATGATTGGTTTCCCCGGAGGAGGCGGACTGTGAGTCTGCGTACGGCGCAGCGGGCTTCGCTCGTCGACCAGGTCATCGATCAGCTCAAAGAGCAGATCACGTCAGGGTCGTGGCCGATGAACGGCAAGATTCCCACCGAGACGGTGCTCGCCGAGCAACTCGGAGTGGGTCGTAACACCGTTCGTGAGGCCGTACGCGCGCTCACGCACGCCGGGCTGCTCGAGTGCCGTCAGGGCGACGGCACTTACGTCCGGGCGACCAGCGAGCTGTCCGGCGCGATGTTGCGGCGGCTGCGCCAGGCGGAGCAGCTGGAGATCCTCGAAGTGCGTCGCGCGCTCGAAGTCGAGTCCGCGCGTCTGGCCGCCACCAGGCGCACGGACGACGACATCAGGCGAATCGAGGCGGCGCTGGCCGAGCGCGACCGGGCCTGGGAGCTGGACGACCCCGACTTCTTCGTCGAGGCCGACCTGGCCTTCCACATGGCCGTCGCGCACGCCACGCACAACCTCGTGCTGATCGACCTGTTCGAGGACTTCTCGGCCGCGCTGCGGGCCAGCATCACGGCGGCCGGCACGTCGCTCAACAAGAGCTACATCCCGCACGACGCCATCGCCAGGGCCATCGCGGCCGGCGACGCGGCGGCGGCGGAGCGAGCCGGGCACGCCTGCATGGAGCACATCCTCATCGCCCTCACCGACGCCTGATCCCCCGGCCCCCGGTCCTCAGGCCAGGGGCCGAGGCGTCACGACACACCGAGATCCATCGAGGGGGTGCGTGGTGCGCAGGCAGGACGACCCCGATCTCGGCGTGCTCTCCGGCCGGACCCTGTTCAGTCTGCAGCGCGAGCTGTTCGCGAAGCTCGCCGAGCAGGGGCATCCCGACGTACGGCCGCGTCACGGCGCCGTGCTGGCCTACCTCGACCAGGAAGGCAGCAGGGCCACCGACCTGGCCGCCTGGTCGGGCCGGCACAAGCAGGTGATCGGCACGCTGGTGGACGAGCTGGTCGAGCTCGGCTACGTGGAACGGCGAGCCGCCCCCGGCGATCGGCGGGCCAAGCTGATCGTGCCCACCGCCAAGGGGCGCGACCACATCGCCAGGTCGGACGCCATCCTCGCCGAACTGGAGTCCGGGCACGCCCGAGCCGTGGGCGAGGAGGCGTACGCCGAGTTCAAGCGGGTCTTCCGGCTGGTCGCCGAGCGCCAGGCGGGCGGGCGCGCGGCAAGCGGTGATCCCACCCCGGGCCACGACCCCGCCGAACGCTGATCCCGCCGCGCGGCACGACGCCCCCCGAACGCTGATCCCGCTGTCAGGACTGGCGCAGCGACATGACCAGGTAGCGGAACGCGGGCTCGGCGTCGCCCGGCACGTCCTGGATGAGCGCCGGCCTCGTGGGCGACTCCAGGTTGATCCTGGCCAGCTCGCTCTCGATACCGGTGAGCCCGTCGAGCAGGAACTGCGACTGGAAGGCGATCTGGATGTCGTCGCCGCGCAGCTCGCACGGGACCACCTCGGCGCCGCGCCCGATGTCGCCGCCGCCGGCCTGGATGAGCACCTGGCCCTGGCTGAACGACAGCCGGATCGCGGTGTTGCGCTCGGCCACCAGCGCCACCCGCTTGATCGCGCCCACGAACGGCGCCACCGCCACGTCGGCCCTGATCGACCAGTCGGAGATCAGCCTGGCCCGGTAGTCGATGAACTGCTCGTCGAGCAGCCGCACGGTCGTGCTGCGCCCCACGCTCTCGAACCCGGCCACCCCGTCGCCCATCGCGACCGAGACCTCGCCGCCCCGCAGCGACTTGGCCACCTCGACGAGCACGCGGGCGGGCACCATCGCGGAGACGGCGGCGTCGGGCCCGGCCGGACGCCAGGCGAAGTCGCGGGCCGCGATGCGGTAGCGGTCGGTGGCCGCCATCGCCACCGCCTCCCCCTCGATGTCGATCCTGATGCCGGTGAGCATGGGCAGCGTGTCGTCGCGGCTGGCCGCGGGCGCCACCTGGCCGACGGCGGAGGCGAACACGCCGCCGCCGATCGCGCCGATGCTCGGCGGCATGGCGGGCAGCGTCGGGAAGTCTTCGACCGGCATCGTGATCAGCCCGAACTCGGCGCTGCCGCAGGTGAGGACCGCCTCCTGCCCGTCTGTGGTGATCTCGACGTCTTCGGCGGGCAGACTGCGGCTGATCTCGGCCAGCAGGCGGCCGGGGATCAGCACGCGGCCCTCCTCGGCCACGTCGGCCTCGACCGTGGCCCGCGCGGAGACGTCGTAGTCGAACGCGGACAGCGTCAGGTCCTCGCCCGCCTCCAGCAACAGCCCGGACAGGACGGGCACCACGGGGCGGCTGGGCAGGACTCGGGCAGCCCATGCCACCGCATCTGCCAGAACATCGCGGTTTACCCGGATTTTCACCTGATACCACCTCTTCGTCGCACCGTGCCTCTATGAAAATAGCCGGTGCCACCGACAAGTCCGTGCGGTTCGCCCCAGGTCGAGCCCGCGTGATCAGCGGCTGTTGAGGTAGGCCAGCACGGCCAGGACGCGGCGGTTGTCGTCGTCGGAGGGAGCCAGGCCGAGCTTGGCGAAGATGGAGGCCGTGTGCTTGGCCACGGCGCTCTCGCTCAGGTAGAGGCGCTGGGAGATGGCGGCGTTGGAGCGGCCCTCGGCCATGGCCTCCAGCACCTCGCGCTCGCGCGGCGTGAGCGCGGCCAGCGGCTCGTTCCTGGCGTTCCTGGCCAGCAGCTTGGCGATCACCTCGGGGTCCATGGCCGTGCCGCCGTCGGCGACCCTGCGTACGGCGTCGATGAACTGCTCGGCGTTGAAGACGCGGTCCTTGAGCAGGTAGCCGATCGCGCCCGAGCCGTCGGCCAGCAGCTCGCGGGCGTAGAGCTGTTCGACGTGCTGGGACAGCACGAGGACGGGCAGCCCCGGCAGCTGCTGCCTGGCCGCGAGCGCGGCCTGCAGCCCTTCGTCGGTGAAGGTGGGCGGCAGCCGCACGTCCACGATCGAGACGTCGGGCCGCAGCTCCAGCAGCCCCTTCAGCAGCTCGGGCCCGCTTTCCACGGCGGCGACGACGGTGAAGCCGTGGGCCTGGAGCAGGTGGACCAGGCCGTCCCTGAGCAGGTAGAGGTCTTCGGCGATCAGGACTCGACTCATGAGCACCAGGGTTTCAGCACGGAGGCCTCCTCCATGTACCGGTCCGGGTCGTGCGTGGCGGGGATGCGGATGGCCATGATGTGCATGAGGAGGCCGATGAGAGTCATGGCCACGATCACCGGCCACTGCCACGGTTCGGGCAGGTACAGGGGCAGGAACCAGGCCTTCTCCTCGATCCCGAACGCCTTGAAGACGCCGGCCACGATGCCCTGCGGGAACGTGGGGCACCAGGCGGTGCCCCAGAGCAGGATGACGGTGACCGTCTTCCAGCGCGGCATTCCGCGCGTGCCGCCCGCGCTGTGGCAGGGCAGCACGTTGGGCAGCAGCATGGTCACGGTCGTGGGCCCGCCGGGCGGGCTGTTCAGGGCGAGGACGCCGTCGAAGGCGGCCAGCCGCCGTTCGATGCCGGCCAGGCCGCTGCCCTTGGCCGGGTCGGCGCCGCCGAGGCCGTCGTCGGTGACCGTGACGCGCAGGTCGGGGCCGTTGCCGCTGATGTCCACCGACGCCGTGCGCGCGTCGCCGTGCCGGGCGGCGTTCGACAGCAGCTCGCTGACCGCGAAGTAGACCGCGGCCTCCACCGGCGACTCCGGCCGGTGCTCCAGCTCCACGTCCACCGTGACCCGCATCACGCTGTCCATGGCCAGGGCCCGGATGGCGTCGGCCAGCCCGCGCTCGGCCAGGACGGGAGGATGGATGCCGCGGATGACCCGGCGCAGCTCCGTGAGCGTCTCGGAGGAGGCGTCACGCGCCTTGGCCAGCAGCGCCTTGGCCGCCTTGGGATCGTCCTCGACGAGCTGCTCGACCGCGCCGAGCGTCATGCCGATCGCGACGATCCTGGCCTGTGTGCCGTCGTGCAGGTCCCGTTCGATCCTGCGCATCTCGGCGGCCTGCGAGTCGGCGGCCAGGTTGCGGGTGCGCCGCAAATGGGTCACCTGCCCGGCCAAACGGCTGGCGGCCGTGGGGGCCAGCAGCAGCTCGCTCCACAGGCCGTACAGGCGCAGGCCGCGTGCGGGGAGCAGCACGAACAGCGGCACGAGCGCGATCTTCACCGGCGGGTCGAGCAGCAGCCAGAGCTCGTCGCGCCAGGTCGCGGGATCGCTGACCAGCCACTTCCACCGGTTGTTCCACGCGGGTACGCGGGGCGTCTTGTAGAGCGTGCGCTCCGAGCGGTACATCCCGTCCGGCTGCGGTACCGGCGGAGCGGGCGCCGGCAGGTACGGCGAGGCGATGTCGATCCCCGTCTGCCGCCGGACGAGCCGCCGGTTGAACTCCGCGAGCCGCCGGACCATGCCCACCTGCGGCGAGAACAGGAACACCATGCCGAGGGCGAAGGACAGCAGCAGCATGAGCCCGGTCACGAGCATCATGGGCAGCTGCACCAGCGTGAACGCGAGCAGCCACGCGATGTGGCCGAACCTGCGAAGCATGTCACCAGTCTGCGCCAACGGCGCCTCGGGGTCACTGCACCTAGATACACCCTTGCCCGGCATCCACTCAGATTCCCCAGTGAACATCGCTTTTCTAGCGTCAATGGCATGAAAATCATCGAAGTCGAGAACCTGCGCAAGCAGTACCCGAAGCACCTCGCGGTCGACGACGTGTCGTTCGAGGTGGCCGAGGGTGAGATCTTCGGCATTCTCGGCCCGAACGGCGCCGGCAAGACCACCACCGTGGAGTGCGTGGCCGGCGTGCGGGCCCACGACGGCGGCACCGTACGGGTGGCCGGCCTGGACCCGCGTACACAACGCGACGAGTTGCGTCACGTCCTGGGCATGCAGCTGCAGAGCGCGGCGCTGCCGGAGAAGATCAGGGTGTGGGAGGCCCTGGACCTGTACGCCTCCTTCTACCCCGACCCCGCGGACTGGCGCACCCTGCTGGCCAGGGTCGGCCTGGACGCCAAGCGCGACACCGCGTTCAAGAACCTGTCCGGCGGGCAGCGGCAGCGCCTGTCGGTGGCGCTCGCGCTGGTCGGACGGCCGCGCGTGGCCGTGCTCGACGAGCTGACCACCGGCCTCGACCCTCAGGCGCGCCGGGACACGTGGGAGCTGATCCAGCAGGTACGCGAGTCGGGCGTCACCATCGTGCTCGTCACCCACTTCATGGAGGAGGCCGAGCGCCTCTGCGACCGGATCGCGCTCATCGACGCGGGCAAGGTGGCCGCCATCGACACGCCCGCCGGGCTCATCGCGCGAGTCGACGGCGAGCAGCGGGTGCGGTTCCGGCCGTCGGCACCCGTGGACGACTCCCTGCTGCTGGCCCTGCCCGAGGTCCGTGAGGTCACCAGGAGCGGCGATCAGATCATGGTGAGCGGCTCGGGCAACCTCGCTCCCGCCGTCACCCTGGCCCTGGCCCACCACCAGATCGTCCCCGGCGACCTGCGCATCGAGCAGGCCACCTTGGACGACGCGTTCCTCGCGCTCACCGGAAGGAAACTGTCTTGACCTCCTCCCCCTCGTGAAGGAGGGGGATACTCACGGTCGCCCGTGAGGTTTCCTGCTTCATCGCCGGTCGCCCGCCTGAGAAAAGGATCTCTCGTTGAGGTCTTACACCAGCTCCACAGGCGTTTCACCTCTCCACCAGCCCGGCGGCGAGGGTGTTTCCGATCGTTGTTCCGGCGGCTTGGTCATCGCCGCCGTCGAACGCACTACCGAACCTCGCGGCATCGCGCCGCATTTCGACGGCGATCCGCCTGGCGGCGAATCGCCTGCCCCTGTCCTGCTCCGCAGGGGTCCGATTCCTCCCCCGCCCGAAAGCGGGGATCATTCTCGGAGGTTTCTGATGAAACTGCTCTTCGTCGAGGCCAAGCTGCACCTGCGGGAATGGCCGTTCCTGATGTTCACCGTCGCGCTGCCGCTGCTGCTGCTGATCGTGCTGGGGACGAGCATCCCGGACTTCACGAAGGTCGGGGAGAACGGTGAACGGTTCGTGGACACGCAGCTGCCCAGCATGATGACGCTGCTGTCGCTGCTGACGCTGGCCTGCAGCGTCCTGCCCGCGGTCATGGCCACCTACCGTGACCAGGGCGTGCTCAGGAGGATGTCCACCACTCCCGTGCATCCCGGGCGGCTGCTGGGGGTGCAGTTGCTGATCAACCTGGTCGTCGCGGTGGTCACCGTCGTCCTGCTGATCGTGGCCGGATCGCTGTTCTTCGGCTCGTCCGCGCCGCGGCAGTGGGCCTGGTTCGGCCTGGTCTTCCTGCTCGGCACGGCGGCGCTGATGGCCATGGGGCTGGTGATCGCCGCGGTGGCGCCGAACGGCAAGGTCGCGCCCGGGATCGGGTCGGCGGTGATGTTCCCGCTGCTGTTCCTGGCCGGGATGTGGGTGCCGCGCGACGTCATGCCCGACGCGCTGCGGGTGATCAGCGACTATTCGGTGGCGGGGCCGTTCGCCCAGGCGCTGAAGGACACGTGGCAGGGGCACGCGCCACAGCTCATCCACCTGGTGGTGGTCGCGGCCGGGCTGGCCGTGTTCGGCGGGCTGGCCGTGCGGTTGTTCCGGTGGGAGTGATCTGCCTGCCCCCTCGGCCTGCCCGCCGTCGCAGGGGCGCGGCGGGCAGCGGGTGTCAGCGCCCGGCCCACACCGGGCGCGCACCTGTGACGTTGGTCATGAGGGAGTACAGCGAGGACGCGGCCGTGATGAACATGCGGTTGCGCTTGAGCCCGCCGAACACCAGGTTGGCGGTGAACTCGGGCAGCCGCAGCCGGCCGATCAGGGTGCCGTCGGGGTCGTAGCAGAGCACCGCCTTGCCGGCCGCGGCCCAGACCCGGCCGGTGTCGTCGAGCCGCAGGCCGTCGAAGTTGTCGCCCTCGACGCCCTCGGCGAACACCTTGCCGCCGCCCAGCGTGCCGTCCTCGCCCACCTCGAACACGCGCAGATGCCTGGCCCTGGTGTCGGCGACGTAGAGCCGCCGCTCGTCCAGCGAGAAGGCCAGGCCGTTGGGCCGGACGAAGTCGTCGGCCACGATGCGCACCTCGCCCGTCGCCGGGTCGACCCGGTAGACGTGGCAGCCGTCGATCTCCTGCTCGGCGGCGACGCCCTCGTAGTCGCTGATGATCCCGTAGGGCGGGTCGGTGAACCAGATGGAGCCGTCGGAACGGACGATCACGTCGTTGGGGCTGTTGAGCCGCTTACCTTGCCAGCGGTCGGCGATGACCGTGATGGAACCGTCGTGCTCGGTGCGGGTGACGCGCCGGTTGCCCTGCTCGCAGGAGATCATCCGGCCCTCGCGGTCGAGCGTGTTGCCGTTGGTATAGCCGGACGGCTGCCGGAACGGGCCCACGGCGCCGGTCAGCTCGTCCCAGCGCAACATCCGCTCGTTGGGGATGTCGCTCCAGACCAGGAAGCGGCCGGCCGGGAAGTAGACCGGGCCCTCCGCCCAGCGGGTGCCGGTGTGCAGAATCTCGATCTTGTCGTCTCCGCCGATCGCGGCGAAGCGCTCGTCCAGCACTTCGAACTCAGTGGGGATCGTGTCCGTCATACCGAACACCATACGGTGTTCGGATTCTCCGGTGAATCTCCGGATAGCATCCTGTTGTGGATGACATCGACAGGATGCTGATCGGCCTGCTGCAGGAGGACGCGACGCGGTCGTACGCGATGCTCGGCAAGGCGGTGGGGCTGTCCGGCGGGGCGGCGCACGAGCGGGTGCGCAAGCTGCGCGAGCGCGGCGTGATCAGGCGGACCACGATCGAGGTGGACCAGGCGGCGCTCGGGCATACGGTGACGTCCTACGTGATGGTGGACGGCGGGTCGTGGATGGGCGACAGCGCGGCGGAGCTCGCGGCGATCCCGGAGATCGAGGAGGCGCACGTCATCGCGGGTCCCGCGTCGGTGCTGCTGAAGATCCGCACCCCCGGCACCCGTGAGCTGCAGGACGTGCTGCGCCGGGTCTTCCAGGTGGACGGCGTGACCGGGACGCGGACGATCGTCGTCCTGGAGACGTTCTTCGAACGCACCCTCAAGTAATCTTCAGGTATGACTGCAACGACGAAGGTCGCCTGGAACGCCAAAGAGCTGACGGTCGGGCAGCTCGCGGAGCGCAGCGGCGTCTCCGTCTCCGCGCTGCACTTCTACGAGGCCAAGGGGCTGCTGGCCAGCCGGCGCACGGCCGGCAACCAGCGCCGCTACTCCCGCGACAGCCTGCGCCGGGTCGCCTTCATCAGGCTGGCCCAGCGCATCGGCATCCCCCTGAAGGTCATCAAGGACGCCCTCGCCGAGCTGCCGGACGAGCGCACCCCCACCCGCGCCGACTGGGCCAGGCTCTCGGCGGCCTGGCGGGGCGAGCTGGACGACCGGATCGAGCAGTTGCAGCGGCTGCGGGACGACCTCACCGACTGCATCGGCTGCGGCTGCCTGTCGCTGGACCTGTGCCCCGTGGCCAACCCGCACGACCGGCTGGGCGAGGAGGGGCCGGGCGCGCGGCGGATCGACACCCGGATCTGCCCGCCGCAGAACTGCTGCGCCCCGCCCGCGCGGGCTTCCTGACCTCGGGCTACGCCTTCGCCGGGGGGACGATGAGCGTGGGCCGGTGGGCGTGGTGCAGGACGTGGTTGGAGACGCTCCCGAGCAGCACGGAACGCACCCCCGCCAGCCCGCGCGACCCCGTGACGACCAGCGAGGCGTCGACCTCGTCCGCCACGTCCACGATCGTCTTCCAGATCGACTCGTTGTCGGCCACCGCCCGGTAGGTGACGTCGCTCAGCCCCGCCGCGATGGCCAGTTCGGCCCCCTCCTTGGCGTGCTGCTCGGCCTGGGCCTGGGCCTCCTGCTCGGTGTTGGGGTCGATCGCGCCGGTGGCGGCCAGCGGGTACTTCTTCAGCTGGACGAGCAGCGGCTCCCACACGGTGACGATGAGGGTGGGCTCGGCGGCGAGATGCTTGGCGGCGAACTCGATGGCGGCGCGCGAATCGGCTGAGCCGTCGTAGGCGACGAGGATGGTCATGGCGTTTTCCCTTCGCTTCAATCCCTCGCTAGAGCGCCGAAGCGATCAGATGCCATACCTCGGATCGATGTCTGCTTTGTCACACCACTTGGCGTAGTGCCGCCTGTGCGGAGTCCGCTTGTGGCTCCACGAGGGCGGCTACCGCGCAGGCCGTACGGACGAACGCGGCGACGGCCGGGGAGCGCGACTCCTGCGGCCAGGCCAGCGCGAACTCCAGCGGCGGCAGATCGCCGACGCTCCGGTACGCGACACCGGGACGGGGGTGCAGGCGAGCGAGCGACTCGGGGACGAACCACACGATGTCCCCCAGCTCGATCAGGTTGAAGATCTGGGCCAGGTCCAGGTTGCGTGCCGGACCACCCTTAGGCGGCGCGGACTCCTCACGGTCGGCGGAAGATCCGTGGGGCACGAAGTCCTCGCGGTCGGCGGGAGACCCGTCGGGCAGGACCCGGCCGGCGAGGTCGGTCACGCGCAGGCTGGTGTGTGCGGCCAGCGGATCGTTCGCCGCGACGGCGAGCAGGCGGGGCTCGGTCAGCAGCGGCTCGACGTCGAGGTCGCGGTCGTCGAACGGCCGTATCAGCAGCGCCAGGTCCGCGCGGCCGTCGCGCAGCGCCGGCTCCTGCTCGGCCCGCCCGCCGAGCACGAGCCGCACCGGCAGCGCGGCCGGCTCCTGCTGGTACGCGGCGATGATCTGCGGCAGCAGCCCGCCGTCGTAGTCGGCCTTCAGCGCCAGCCGCAGCACGGGCTCGGGCCGCCCCGCGTTCCTGGCCCGCCGGGACGCCGCCGCGACCGCGTCGAGTGCCGTCCTGGCGTCGCGCAGCAGCGTCTCGCCGGCCGGTGTGAGGGACACCCGGCGCGTCGTCCGCTCCATCAGCGTGACGCCGAGCTGCCGCTCCATCGCGCGGATCGCCCGCGACAGCGGGGGCTGCGCCATGCCCAGCCGTTCCGCCGCCCGCCCGAAGTGGAGCTCCTCGGCGACGGCCACGAAATAGCGGAGCTGCCTGACCTCCAGATCACTCATACCGCCACAGTATCAATGGCGTCCGAATCGGTCCTTCAGGTCTGCCGCCGCCGGGGGTTCACTGAAGAGCGTCATCAGCGGGCACGACCCCGCTCACCTGCACTCTCACCGAGGTGAATCATGATCGTCGTCACCGCTCCCACCGGCCAGATCGGCCGGCTGACCCTTGAGCGCCTGCTGGCCGCCGACGCGGCCGTCCGCGTGATCGTGCGCGACCCCGCCCGCCTGCCCGCCGCGACTCGTGCACGGGTCGAGGTGGTTCAGGGCACGCACGGCGACCCCGAGGTGGTGAACGAGGCCTTCGCCGGGGCGGACGCCCTCTTCTGGCTGGTCCCAGCGGACCCGCGCAGCCCCAGCGTCGAAGAGGCGTTCGTGGGCTTCAGCCGCCCCGCGGCCCAGGCCGTCAAGGACCAGGGCGTCAAGCGGGTCGTCAACGTCTCGGCGCTCGGCCGGGGCACGCCCGTGGCGGACCGGGCCGGGTTCGTCACCGCGTCACTCGCCGTGGACGACCTCTTCGCGAGCACGGGCGTCAGCCTTCGAGCGCTGGCCATGCCCTCGTTCATGGAGAACCTGCTGCGCCAGACCGAGCTGATCAGGACCGAGGGCCTGTTCACCATGCCGGTTTCCGGCAGCCTCAAGGCGCCTGCCTGCGCCGTCGCGGACATCGCCGCCGTCGCCGCCGGTCTCCTGCTCGACGACACCTGGACCGGCGTCGGAGAGGTCCCCGTCCTGGGACCGGAAGACCTCTCCTTCGACGAGATGGCCCGGATCATGTCCGACGAGCTCCAGCGGCCCATCCGCTTCCAGCCGGTCTCCCCCGCCGAGGTCAAGGACCGGATGATGGAGTTCGGCATGTCGGAGCCGATGGCGCAGGCGTACGCCGACATGGCCGTGGCCAAGGACGCCGGGCTCGACAACGGCGTGACCCGCACCCCTGAGGGCAGCACGCCCACCAGTTTCCGTCAGTGGTGCCGGGACGTGCTCAGGCCGGCCGTCCTCGGCTGAGCCCTCACGGCCAGGTCATGTTGATCGAACGTTCGAAGTTGACGTATCCGGCGCGGCGGAAGGCGTTCGCCATGGGGACGTTGCCCACGTCCGTGGCCGCCCGGATGCGCGGGACGTCGTCCTGTGCGGCGAGGATGCGGGTGCCTTCGGCGAGGATGTCGTCGATGTACCCGTTGCCCCGGTGCTTGGGCAGCACGGCGATGTAGCCGATGATGGGGTTGTAGTCGTTGCGGGCCGGCGTGACGAACCCCACCGGCTCGCCGTCCGGCAGCGTCGCGACCCGCCACCAGTCCCGGGGGCTGCGGTAGCAGGCGAGCTCCTCCTCGTAGTGCGCGGCGGCCGCCTCGCGGGCGGACATCCGGCTCAGGTCGTCCCTGCTGTGCGTGTCGAGCGTCCCGTCCAGCACCGAGGCCATCAGGGAGATCATCTCCTCGGTGTCGCGGACCGGCCGGAACGCCAGCCGCCCGCTCGGCTCGGGCACGGGGGTGCCGGGACGCCACTCCAGGCGCAGCCGTTCGACGAGCAGGGCGGCGCCCAGCTGTTCCAGCGCGGCCATCCGGTCCTCGACGACGCGCCTGGCCGCCGGGGTCTCGCGCCAGTCGGGCGGCACCATGCGGATGTACTCGGGCGGCCGGGCGCCCGCGGGGACGACCTCGGCCATGGCGGCACGCAGCAGTTTCACGCCGGCGTCGACACCGTCGCCGTCACGGTCGTCGAGGTCGAAGACGTCGAGGAGGAACGGCGCGTCGTCGCCGGTCGAGCACCACCAGGCCGCTCTGGCCACCAGCTGGTCGCCGCGGAGGGCCACCCACATCCATTCGGGCAGCCGGCGGCCGGCGGTCAGGTCGTCCGCCAGCTCGTCGTCGAGGACGTAGGGCAGGCGGGAGAAAAGGTCGAGTTCTTCGCGCCCGGTGATCGGGCGCATGGTCAGGTCGTTCGGTTCCACGGTCAAGGCACGCTCCGGTGAAGGCGCCCGTCCGCTCCCGGGGGTCAGACTCGGTCCGCGCCCCGGGAGGGCTCAAGCGCATTGATCTGGGACATCATCGGCTTATCCCTCCTTCCGGTGTCGTGGCCCCACGGATCTGCCGTCGAGCTCCAGCCGACAGATCTACCCGACCGCTTGTCCCCACCGCAAACCCTTTTCCATCCTTGGCACCGCCCTCGGAACCTGCCCCACGGACCGCAGTCCCAGAACGTGGCCGCGCCCAGGACAGCAGGTCCTAGGACAGGGAGTGCGGATCACGCCGGCGAAGTGCGTCCAGG
The DNA here is from genome assembly GCF_035917475.1 of Nonomuraea fuscirosea. Classification (NCBI taxonomy): domain Bacteria; kingdom Bacillati; phylum Actinomycetota; class Actinomycetes; order Streptosporangiales; family Streptosporangiaceae; genus Nonomuraea; species Nonomuraea fuscirosea. The sequence goes on from NZ_CP109074.1 coordinate 10,322,269, forward strand.
CGTCAACGGGAACCTCGCATTCGAGATCCATCCTGCGGCGAGGCCGCCCAGCAGGGCGAAGCCGTGCAGATCACGCAGCACCATCAACACCACCGCCGCCACACCGAACACGGCCACCGGCGACCAGCTCGGCAGGCGTTCGCGATGGTTGACGAGCTGCGCCGCGGCGACGACCAGGACGACCGTGACGACCCAGCCCCACGTGGCGCCGGACGCGGCCGGCAGCCAGGCGCCGGAGACGACCGCGTAGAACGCGCCCAGCGCCCGTTCCAAGGGCGCACGTTCGGACGGGCCGCTCATCAGGACGAGCCCGCCCGCCAGGCCGCACAGGGCGACGGAGTTGCCCGCACCCGGCTGGTCCAGCAGGAACCCGGCGGCCTCCCCCGCCACCGCCCCGCTCAGGTAGAGCACCACCCAGCGGCCCCGGCCGAGGGCCCGCTCGGCCACGTACCCGAGCACGGCGAGGAAGCCCAGGTTGAACAGCGTCCCGATCGCCCCGCCGTCCTGCACGATCAGCGACGTCGCCAGCCGCCACCACTCCCCGCCGGCGATGGCCGCCGGATCGCGCATGAGGGCCGGCTCCAGGCCGGGCAGCACGAACTGCAGCAGACTCGGTACGGCGGTGATCACGAAGACGGCGACCGTGAGGAAGGGCTTGACCACCCCGCAAGCCTCGCACACCGCCCACAACCAGCCACCGCCGGACCGGTAGCCACGTCATGCGACGCCTACGGCTTGGCCGACGAGACCACCTGTGGACCTGCCGACGCCCCGGAGTCCGGCACCCCTGCGTAGTCGGGCAGCTCGACGCCGTTGATCGCCCGATCGATCAGTTCGGCGAACCATTCGCCGGTGAAATCGGGGCTCGGCTCGTCGTCCTGCCCCGGGACTCCGAGGCTGCGTACGTGCAACCGGCCGATCTCCTGGTTGGCCTCCACGTACGAGCGCATCCGAGCCTCGTAGCCGGCGAACCCGGCCTCCGGGTCCCATCCGGCGGCGGCCAGCTCACCGGCCAGCAGGTATGCGCCGACCAGCGCCAGCCCGGTGCCCGCCCCGGACATCGGCGACGCGCTGAACGCCGCGTCCCCGAGCAGCCCCACCCGTCCGCTCGACCAGCGCTCCATCACCACCTGAGCGACCTGGTCCAGGTAGAAGTCAGGGGTGCCGTCCACGTGGGCGAGGATGCGCTGGGTCAACCAGCCGAAACCGTCCATCCGCTCGCGCAACAGGCGCTTGTGCGCTTCGACGTCGCGGTAGTCGACGTCGAAGTCGGCCGCGGGGAAGGAGAACATGGCCATCGCCCGGGTGGCGTCCGGGACGGGCCGCAGCCCGGCGGACCGTCCGGCCTCCTGATGGTCGATCATCCAGCGGTCCACGCCGAACTCGTTCGGCACGCTGTAGAAGGCCAGCACGAGCCCGAGGTGGCGGATGAAGCGCTCACGCGGCCCGAAGACCATCGCGCGCAGCTGCGAGTGCAGCCCGTCGGCCCCGATCACCAGGTCGAAACGCCGCCGGTCACCGCCGGCGAAGACCACGTCGACCCCGTCCGCGTCCTGGCTGAGCTCGGCGATCCGGTCGCCGAAGACGTACTCGACACCGTCCCGGGTGTCGTCATAGAGCACCTGGGACAGGTCCCCGCGCAGAATCTCGATGTCCGCGATGAACCCGTCGCCGCCGTGGTCCTCCGCGCGGTGGGTCTCCAGCGTGTTCCCGTCCGCGTCCACCATGTAGGCGCCGGCGGTGTCGGTGCGGGCGGCGCGCACCGCCGCGTCCAGCCCCATGCGCCCGATGACCTCCTTGGCGATCCCGCGCGCGTCCACCGCCTGCCCACCGGGCCGCAGCTCGGGTGCCCGCTCCACCACGGTCACCTCGGCCCCCCGCCGGCGCAGCCAGTGGGCCAGCGCCGGCCCCGCGATGCTCGCCCCCGCCACCAGCACCCTGGGACCGCTCATCCGCGCCCCCTGCTCGCCGGTCCTGATGTCCTGCGCCTGCAGGGAGTCGTCGACGCTCATCACTGCCTCCATGTGCCTCCGCCCGCACTGGGACCTTCCCAGCACAGGCCCCACCGCTGTGGGTGTGTCCAGCCGTATCGACCACGGATCCACCCAGAACTCATCGGCACGACCGCAATCGTGTCCCCGTTCATCACCCTGAACGCGCGGCATGTGCGTGCGACGGGCACCCGCCTCAGTGCTGAGCCATGTCCACGAAGCGGCTGTAGTGACCCTGGAAGGCCACCGTCACGGTCGCGGTGGGACCGTTACGGTGCTTGGCCACGATCAGGTCGGCCTCACCGGCCCGAGGCGACTCCCGCTCGTAGGCGTCCTCACGGTGCAACAGGATGACCATGTCGGCATCTTGCTCGATGGATCCACTTTCGCGCAGGTCGGAGACCTGGGGGCGCTTGTCGGTGCGTTGCTCGGGGCCTCGGTTGAGCTGGGAGATCGCGATGACGGGGACCTCCAGCTCCTTGGCCAGCAGCTTGATGGCACGGGAGATCTCCGAGACCTCGTTCTGGCGGCTCTCGGTCTTCTTCGGCGAGCTCATCAGCTGGAGGTAGTCGATGACCACGAAGCGCAGCTCGTTGCGTTGCTTGAGCCGGCGGCACTTGGCCCGGATCTCCATCATCGACATGTTGGGCGAGTCGTCGATGAACAGCGGCGCCTCGGCCACCTCGCTCATCCGGCGGGCCAGACGGGTCCAGTCGTCGTCGCTCATCGTGCCGGAGCGCATGTTCTGCAGCGAGACGCGGGCCTCGGCCGACAGCAGACGCATGGTGATCTCGTTGCGGGACATCTCCAGCGAGAAGATGACCGTGGTCATCCCGTACTTGATCGCGGCGGATCGGGCGAAGTCGAGGCCGAGCGTGCTGTTGTGGGTGGGCACGCAGGCCCGGCCGGCCAGGTAGAGGTGGTCGGGGTTGTCGACCTCCACGCATCGGACCAGGCGCGAGGCGATCGGCCGTACGTCGACGATGCGGCGGACGCGGGTGGCCGCGGGCGCGACGGTGGCCTGCCTGGCGGCCTGCCTGGAGAGCCGGAAGACCTGGCCGGGCGCGGTGAAGTCGATCAGGTGGCAGACGGGGGTCTCGACCGTCGGCCCCGTCGTTGGCTCGGTCGTTGGCTCGGTCGTCGGCTCGGTGCGCATCGTCGCGCTGTGGCCGAGGCTGTGGATGAGCTCCAGCGTGTCGTACGCGAGGCGCCGGCTCGTCAGGGCGAGCTGGATGTGCCCGTCCGCGTCGATGTGTCCGTCGGTGTCGAGCAGTCCGGCCAGCAGGTCGCGTCGTTGCTGCTCCGAGGCGCGTAGGTAGATGGCGGGGATGCGCTTGTCGTGCAGAACGCCCAGCTCGCGAAGAATGCCGGAAACAGTGCCCTCGGACGACAGCCCAACCGGCGCCTGCTCAGCTGACGACTGCTCAGCTGACGGCTGATCGGTCGGGTCCGGGAGTGACAGGTCGTAGGTGAGCACGGTGTCGGCTCGCGTGACGCGCAGGCCCTCGGCCTCCAGGTTGGCGATGATCTCGGGGTCCGCGGTGCTGATCCGAGCCGTCGCGCCGTGGCCGTCCCCCAGCCAGACACCGAGCGCGTACGGCGGCAGCGGCACGTCCTGGGACGGAAGCTGGAACGGCGCCGCCACGGGCACCGCATGGTTCGGCCGGCCGGTGGACGCGTCGAGGAGGGAGGCGGCGATCTCTTCCGTGGTGAGCACCACCTGACGCTCGCCCTTTGCCGCGGCGCGCACCCCCCGGCCCCCGGCCTCCGTCGCCGTGAGCACCAACTGACGCTCGTCCCTTGTCGGGATGAGCGCCGCCTGACGCTCGCCTTTTGCCGCAGTGCAGACCGGCTGGCGCTCGGCTACCGCCATTGCCTGTGTGCGGAGGGCGCTGGCGGGCTCAGTCGTCGTTGCGGCGCACATGGGGAGGACGCGGGAAGCGGCGGGCGTGGCCGTCGTCCGAGAGGCGGTGGAAAGGGCGGTCGGGGTGCTCGTCCGGGAGGCGGTGAGTGTGAGGGGCGCGACCCTCGTCAGGAAGGCGCCGGAAGCGGCGGTCGTAGTCGTCATACGGAAGACGCGGGAAGCGGGGGTCGTGGTCCCTGTGCAGGAAGCGGAGGTCGTGGTCCTCGTGCGGGAAGCGCGGGAAGCGGGGGTCGTGGTCCTCGGGCGGGAGGTGGGGATGGTTGTGGGCCGGGGGTGGAGAGCGTTGGAGAAGGGGGCGGCTTGGGGGTGTGGGGGTGCCTTGGGGGTGGGGGTGGTGTGCCACTGGTGGTGGGCGTCGGCGATGATCACGGTGCCGTCGTCGAACTCGACCTCGTAGCACGGCCGCCCCCGCATCACCTCGGTCGCCGCGATCACCCTGGTCGGCCGACCGGCGGCGTCGAGGAGCAGGTCGCCGACCTGGGCCTGGCCCATCGTGGTCCAGCCGGTCGGCGTGGGCAGCGGGGTGTCGAGGGCCAGGGCCTTGCCGATGGCGGGGCGGGCGGCGACGACGATCATCTGGCCGGGGTGCAGGCCGTTGGTGAGCTGGTCGAGGTCGGCGAAGCCGGTCGGGACGCCGACCATCTGGCCGCTGCGGCTGCCGATGGCCTCGAGCTCGTCGAGGGCGCCGGGCATGATGTCGGCCAGGGGCGCGTAGTCCTCCGAGGTGCGCCGCTCGGTGACCTTGTAGACCTCGGCCTGGGCGCGGTCGACGAGGTCGTCGACCTCTTCGTTCTGGCCGCCGTAGCCGAAGGAGACGATGCGGGTGCCGGCCTCGATGAGGCGGCGCAGGATGGCCTGCTCGCGGACGATCTTGGCGTAGTAGCCGGCGTTGGCGGCCGTGGGGACGACCGCCGTGAGGGTGTGGAGGTAGGCGGCGCCGCCGACCCTGGCCATCTCGCCGCGTTTCTGCAGCTCGTCGAAGACCGTGACGGCGTCGGCCGGCTCGCCGCGGCCGTAGAGGTCGGTGATGACCTCGTAGACCATCTGGTGGGCCGGGCGGTAGAAGTCGTCGGCGCGCAGGATCTCGACCACGTCGGCGATGGCGTCCTTCGACAGCAGCATGCCGCCGAGGACCGACTGCTCCGCGTCGATGTTGTGCGGCGGTGTGCGCTCGAAACCTGGGCCTCCGCCGGCCTCTTCCTGGTCAATGCTCACCGCGCCCCCTCAGACACTTGCAGGCGGTCGCACCACCCCCATATGTAGTCGACCGGTGTGACAGTTTCTCGGAGTCGCGGGCTGACGGCAACGTGGCCTGTGGACAACCCTGTGGTCAAGCTGTGCACTATCCCGCTGAAGGTGTGAACGACCTGTGGACGGCCCTGGGGATAACTCTTTCGGATATCCACAGAAGCCCGGGTGAGCAGGGCGAACAGTGTCCACCGGCTGTGGACTAAAGAAAGTTGGCCCGACACGCCGAGTAAGGTCCATACTGGACGAATGCCCATTACCTCCAGAGATCGGGAGATTCTGCGGCTCGCCGTGCCCGCGTTCGGGGCCCTGGTGGCCGAGCCGCTGTTCCTGCTCGCCGACTACGCCATCGTGGGGCACGGCCTGGGCACCACGGCGGTGGGCGCCCTGGGGGTGGCGGGCACGGTCCTGACGACGCTGATCAACCTGTGCGTCTTCCTCGCCTACGGCACCACGGCCTCCGTGGCCCGCCAGTCGGGAGCGGGCAACCACGCGCGGGCCATGCGCAACGGTGTGGACGGCATCTGGCTGGCGCTGGCGATCGGGGCCGGGCTGATCGTGGTGTGCTGGCCGCTGGCGCCGGCGATCGTGGAGCTGATCGGCGCGACGGGCACGCAGGCCGCGCAGGCGGTGACGTACCTGCGGATCAGCCTGATCGGCGCGCCCGGGATGCTCGTCGTGCTGGCCGGCACCGGCGTGCTGCGCGGGCTGCAGGACACGGTGACGCCGCTGGTGGTGGCCGTGGGGTCGTTCGCGTTGAACGCGGGGCTGAACGCCTGGTTCGTGCTGGGGCTCGGCTGGGGCATCGCCGGGTCGGCATGGGGGACGGTCATCGCCCAGGTGGCGGGGGCGGCCGTCTATCTGGTCGTGGTGGCTCGGGGGGCCATTCGGTCGGGTACGTCGCTGGCGCCCAGCATGGACGGGATCAGGCAGGCGGGCACGGCCGGGGTCGCGCTGCTGATCCGTACCCTGTGCCTGCGGATCGTGCTGCTCGTGGCCACCGTGATCGCCACCAGGATGGGCGAGGCGGAGCTGGCCGCGTACGCGCTGGCCACGCAGGTGTGGACGCTGCTCGCCTTCGCGCTGGACGCCATCGCCATCGCGGGGCAGGCCATCACCGGGCGCTCGCTCGGCGCCGGAGACGTGCCCGCCACCAGGGACGCGACCAGGCGGATGACCCAGTGGGGCCTCTGGTCGGGCGTGCTGCTCGGGCTGCTCGTCGTGGCCGCCAGGCCGGCGCTGCCCGGCCTGTTCGACGCCGATCCGCGGGTGGCCGAGCTGCTGCTGGCACTGCTCTGGCCGGTGGCGTTGTTCCAGCCGGTGTGCGGGGTGGTGTTCGTGCTCGACGGGGTGCTGATCGGCGCGGGCGACCAGCGGTACCTGGCCTGGGCGGGAGTGTGGACGACGGCGGCGTACCTGCCTGCTGCGCTGCTGGCGTCGGGGTTCGGGGTGATCGCGCTCTGGTGCGCGCTCGGGGTGTGGATGGTGGCGCGGTGGGTCACCTTGACTCGGCGGGCGGCCGGAACCGCCTGGCTGGTGACCGGCGCCTAGACCGTCGCGCATCGAAACACCGGCCTGACCGTCGCCGCTCCCCACGGTCATGCTTCGCCCCGCGCCCCCGCGCCTCCCGCCCCGCGCCCCGCATGGGACGCCGCACGAGAGGTCCGGTTGGAGTGCCAACGTGATGGTTTCGTGCTTGCTGTTGTCCGAGGGGTGAGACATTGTGGGCGGGTTCCCTGAGCGGGGTGTTCCTTGTCCACGATCCTGCGGCGCTTACCGCCTTCCGAGGCGACCGGCCTGCGCACCGGCGCCCGGCACAGCCTGGCCGAGCTCTACCGCCCGGCCGATCTCGTGGTGCTCGGACTCGGGGTGATGATCGGCGCCGGCATCTTCAGCATCGCCGGCCGCCAGGCCGCCACCACGGCGGGGCCCGGCGTGATCCTCTCCTTCATGATCGCGGGTATCGCCTGTCTGCTGGCCTGCCTGTGCTACGCCGAGCTGTCCTCGACGATGCCGACCTCGGGCAGCGCGTACACGTTCACGTACGTCATCTTCGGCGAGGTCTGGGCGTGGATCATCGGCTGGGCGCTGATCCTGGAGCTGCAGCTGGCCGCCGCGGTGGTGGCCAGGGCCTGGGGCGAGATCGCCGTCGGCGCGGTGGCGAACTTCGGCGTCCGCGTCCCCGCCTCCGGGATCGTCAAGGACCTGCTGGTGTTCGTGATCCTGGTGCTGCTCACCGGCATCGTGGCGCTGGCCGCGCGCATCGGGCTGCGGGCGCTGTGGATCATGGTGTCGGCCAAGCTGCTGGCCATCGGCGCGGTCATCGTCGTCGGGGTCATGCACATCGACGTGGCCAACTACGGCGAGTTCTACGTCCCGCCCAAGACGCTGGACGTCGCGCCGGCGACCGTGCTGGAGATCTTCTACGGCGAGAGCCAGGCGTTCGGCTGGTTCGGCATCTTCGCGGCCGCCTCGGCGATCGCGTTCGCCTACATCGGGTTCGACATCGTGGCCACCTCCGCTGAGGAGACGGTGAACGCGCGCAAGGCCGTGCCCAAGGGCATGATCCGCAGCCTGGTGATCGCCACCGTCATCTACATCGCGGTGGCGCTGGTCATGGTCGGCCTGGCCCCCTACACGCAGATCTCCGAGGACGCGCCGCTGACGAGCGCGTTCAGGGCGGTGGGCGTGGACTGGATGGTGCACGTCATCGACGTGGGCGCGGTGCTCGGGCTGACCACCGTCATCCTCGTGCTGATCGTGGGGCAGACGCGGGTGCTGTTCTCCATGGCCCGCGACGGGCTGATCCCGCGCGGCCTGGCCACGGTCAGCCGCCGCTACCACACGCCGACGCGCGTGACGCTGGTGATCGGGTTCGTGGCGATCGTGCTGGCCGAGTTCGTGCCGGTGCTCACGATGCAGGAGCTCGTGGTGCTCGGGACGCTGTTCGCGTTCGCGTTCGTGGCGGCCGGCGTGATCGTGATGCGCCGGCGCATGCCGCACCTGGAGCGGGGTTTCCGGGTGCCGCTCTCGCCGCTGCTGCCGGCGCTGTCGCTGCTGGCCACGCTCTGGCTCATGGTCAACCTGCGCGTGCTGACCTGGGCCTGGTTCGTCCTGTGGATGGCCTTCGGCCTGCTCGTCTACCTCGTGTACGGCCGCCGCAACAGCCTTCTGGCCCGCCCGAACCCACAGCCGCGCCCGGTGCACGGCCGGCACCGGCGCTAAGACCCGCCTCACCGGTGCACGGATCGCTGGAACCTGCCGCGCCGGTGCACGGATCGCTGAAACCCAACGCGCCGGTGCGCGGTCGCTAGAACCTGCCCGACTCCAGCACGCTGCGCAGGAACTCCTGGGTACGCGGCTGCTCAGGCGCGGTGAAGATCTGCTCGGGAGGCCCCTTCTCCAGCAGCACGCCCCCGTCGAGGAAGCACACGGTGTCGGAGATGTCGCGGCAGAAGCCCATTTCGTGGGTGGTGAGGATCATCGTCATCCCCGACTCCTTGAGCTCCCTGATGATCCCCAGCACCTCGACGACCAGGGCGGGATCGAGCGCGGAGGTGACCTCGTCCAGCAGCATCAGCCGGGGCTGGGTGGCCAGCGCCCTGATGATGGCCACCCGCTGCTGCTGGCCGCCCGAGAGCTGGTCGGGGTAGGCCCGCGCCTTCTCCGCCAGCCCGAACCTGCTCAGCAGGTCGTACGCCTGCTCCTCGGCCCGCGCCCGCTCCACCCGGTGCACCTGGCGCGGCGCCAGCGTGATGTTGTCCAGCACGGTCATGTGCGGGAACAGGTTGAAGGCCTGGAACACGATGCCGAGCCGCTTGCGCACCTGGTCCACGTCGGCCCGCGGGTCGGTGATCTCCTCGCCGTCGAGGTAGATGGTGCCGTCGTCCACGGTCTCCAGCAGGTTGACGCAGCGCAGCAGCGTGGACTTGCCCGAGCCGGAGGCCCCGATGAGGCTGACCACCTCGTGCGGGTTCACCTCCAGGTCGATGCCGCGCAGCACGGGGTGACCGTGGAAGTTCTTCCACACCCCTTCGATCGTCAGCAGGCTCATGCCGCCTCCCCGGCGGGGCGGCGGGTGGTCGTCGGCTCGCTCATGCTCCGCGCCTCCTGCGCGTGCGGGCGGCCAGGTGGTCGGTGAACCTGGCCATGGGGATGGTGAGCAGGATGAACAGCAGCGCGGCGGCCAGGTAGGGCGTGTAGTTGAAGGTGCTGGCCGCGTGGATCTGCGCCTGCCGCAGCGCCTCCAGCGGCCCGATCGTGGCGACCAGGGCGGTGTCCTTCTGCAGCGAGACGAAGTCGTTCAGCAGCGGCGGCACGACCCGGCGGGTGGCCTGCGGCAGCACCACGAACCGCATCGTCTTGACATGGCTCAGCCCGAGCGAGCGGGCCGCCGCCACCTGGCTGGGATGCACGGACTCGATGCCGGAGCGGAAGACCTCCGCCACGTACGCGCCGTAGGAGAGCGTCAGCGCGATGATCCCCAGTGTCGCCAGGTCCGTGGGGATGCCCTGCAGCCTGAGCGCCGGCAGCCCGAACCCGATGAGGTAGATCACGAGGATCGTCGGCACGCCCCGGAACACGTCGGTGTAGAGGGTGGCCAGGGCCCTGATCGGGAAGAACGCGGGCGTCCTGATGCCTCTGGCCAGCGCCACCAGCAATCCCACGATGAGGATCAGCGGCTCGGCGATGAGGAAGATCTTGATGTTGAGCAGGAACCCCTTCAGCACATCGGGCAGCGCCTTGGCGAACTGGCCCCCGTCGAAGAAGGTCGCCTGCACCCGGGGCCAGCCCGGCGAGCGGGTGACCAGCCAAGCGAGCAGGACGATGAAGACGATCGTCGAGGCCGTCGCGATCGAGGTCGAGCGCCGGGCGTACGACCTGCGGACCTGCTCCCGGTTGACCTGACGCTCGGACTTGACCCACTCGCTCATCGCAGTTCGGGGGCGCCCGCCGCCGAGCCGAGCCACGCCTGCTCGATCTTGGCCAGCTCGCCCTTCGACTTCAGGGCGTCGACGGCCTTGTCCACGCACGGCTTGAGCGCGCTGCCCTTCTCCATGACCAGCCCGAACTCCTCAGGCGTGCCCGCCGTCGAGCTGAACTGGCCCACGATCTTCGACTTCTCCACCTGGGCCGCCGTCACGTAGAACGCCGTCGGCAGGTCCACGACGAGCACGTCCACCTGCTTGTTCTTCAGCGCGTTCACGGCGTCGATCTGCTCGTTGTAGACGTTGGGGTCGTCGGAGGGCTGCACGACGTTCTTGACCGCTTCGAGCGCGGTCGTCCCGACCTGTACGCCGACCTTCGCGTCCTTGAGCTCGGCCAGGCTCTTCGCCTCGGCGTACTTCCCGCCCTCGACCGCAACCACGGCCTGCTTGACCGTGTAGTAGCCCTTGCTGAAGTCGACCGCCTTGGCCCGGTCAGGGGTGATCGAGACCTGGTTGACGTCGAAGTCGAACTGCTTCTCCCCCGGCGCGAACGCGGAGTCGAACTTCACCGTGTTCCACTGCACCTCGGTGCGGTCGAAGCCGAGTTCCCCCGCGACGGCGAAGGCCACCGCGCTCTCGAAGCCCTGCCCGTTGGCCGGATCGTCGTCCTTGAACCAGGGCTCGTAGGCCGGTTTGTCGGTGCCGATCGTCAGCTTGCCGGGCGTGACCAGGGCGAGTTGTTCCTTGGTGCAGGCGGTGGAGGTGGTGGGAGCGGCCGTGGTCGCCGTGTCGTCGACCGGTGCGCAGCCGACGAGCGCCACGGCCAGCGCGAGCAGCATGAGGGAACGGCCCATGGCCAAGCCTCCAGGGGGGAACGTGCCAGAACGAGGAGATTCTACGCGGGGACACCAGGGATTATCGTTCCGGGTTCCCCTGACCACGGCGATCGGCCCACGTGGGCTCGCGTCGCGGCGGCGCGCCGGTGAAGGATCAGCGAGCGTTTTCCTGGAGGGCGCTCAGCCGAAGTGCGGCGGGTGGTTCGCGGTGGCCTGCCGTAAAAGAAGAGAGCCTGAAAAAGAGAAGACCCCCGCAAGCGGGGGCCTTCTCGAGAAAACAGGCGTCAGCCTGCGACGACCTCGACGTCGACCGAAGCGGACACCTCAGGGTGCAGCTTGACGGTGACCTTGTGGGAGCCGACGCTCTTGATCGGGTTGACGATCTCGATGCGACGGCGGTCGAGGATCGGGCCGCCGGCGGCCTTGACGGCGTCGGCGATGTCGCCCGTGGTGATCGAGCCGAACAGGCGGCCGGAGTCGCCCGCGCGGGTGGCCAGGCGGACGCGCAGCGCGCCGATCTGGCCGGCGACCTCCTTGGCGGTGCCGAGGTCGCGGATCTCGCGAGCGTCGCGAGCCTTGCGGATGGTCTCGATCTGCTTCTCGGCGCCGCGCGTCCAGCGCATGGCGTAGCCGCGCGGGATGAGGTAGTTACGGCCGTAGCCGTCCTTGACCTCGACCACGTCGCCGGGGGTGCCGAGGCCGGAGACCTCGTTGGTGAGGATGAGCTTCATTTCGACAGGCCTCCTTAACGCGCGGTGCTCGTGTAAGGCAGCAGAGCCACCTCACGGGCGTTCTTGATCGCGGTCGCCACGTCGCGCTGGTGCTGGGTGCAGTTGCCCGTCACCCGGCGCGCACGGATCTTGCCGCGGTCGGAGATGAACTTCCGCAGCAGCGCCGTGTCCTTGTAGTCGACGTAGGAGATCTTGTCGTGGCAGAACAGGCAAACCTTCTTCTTGGGCTTGCGCAGTGCCGGCTTGGCCATCGTGGTGCTCCTTTCAGAGCCCCGCCGTCAGAGCGGGAATGGACTCGGGCTTGTGGACTGGGATTTAGAAAGGCGGTTCGTCGCTGAAGTCGTTGCCGCCGCCGCCGAAGCCGCCGCTCTGCTGACCACCGCCGCCGCCGCCGAAACCGCCGCCTCCGCCGCCGCCCTGGAAGCCGCCGCCCTGAGGCGGGGCGGGCGTGGCCGAGGACCACGGGTCGTCGGCGGGACCGCCGCCGAAGCCACCGCCGCCGCCCCCGCCCTGGCGGGAGGTGCGGTTGACCTTTGCGGTGGCGTTGCGCAGAGACGGGCCGACCTCGTCGACCTCGACCTCGTAGACCGTGCGCTTCTCGCCTTCCTTGGTCTCGTAAGACCGCTGCTTGAGCCGCCCCTGCACGATGACCCGCATGCCGCGCTGGAGGCTCTCAGCGGCGTTCTCCGCCGCCTGCCGCCAGACGTTGCAGGTCAGGAAGAGGCTTTCGCCGTCTTTCCACTCGTTGGTCTGTCGATCCATGAACCGCGGAGTGGACGCGATGCGGAATCGAGCCACCGCTTGCCCCGTCGGGGTGAAGCGCAGCTCCGGGTCGTCGACCAGGTTGCCGACGATGGTGATTACGGTGTCGCCTGCTGCCATGGCTAGCGCTCGCCTTCCTGCACGCCTTCGCTTGGATTACGGCTCAGAGTACGGGGCTCCTCCGACAAAAGCCGGAGGTTAGTGCACGTCCGGACGCAGGACCTTGGTGCGCAGGATGCCCTCGTTGAGGTTCATCTGCCGGTCGAGCTCCTTGACCGTCGCGGGCTGCGCGGACAGGTCGATGACGGCGTAGATGCCTTCCGACTTCTTGTCGATGTCGTAGGCGAGACGGCGACGGCCCCAGACGTCGACCTTCTCCACGGTGCCGCCGTCGTTGCGGACCACGGTGAGGAACTGGTCGAGGGACGGCGCGACAGTGCGCTCATCGAGCGAAGGGTCCAGAATGACCATTACTTCGTAACGACGCATGCGGGACTCCAACCTCCTCTGGACTCTTGCGGTCACGACACTCTGCCGTGACAGGAGGACGCTGACGTCTTACCCCGGGCGGGCCCCTTTCGGCAGCCCGGGTCGATGGATCACCCATCACAACGCAGCGTGCCCCAGGTTACCAGCAGTGAGTAGGTGGGAAGGCCTTTAGGAAACCTAGGGGGTGGTGGTCGTGCCACATGTGCTTCAACCCTCCGAGAGGGAACGCTTCAGGCTGACGCTCAACACCGACGGGCGCCCGCATCCGGTCGAGAACGTTCTCGCCGTCGTCACCGTGGTGTGCGGCGTGGTCGCCTTCATCGCGACGTTCTGGACCTCGGCGCACATGATCGCGTCGTGGGCCGGCACGCTCGGGTTCGGCGTGGGCCTCTACTCACAGTACGTCTCGGCGACGACGCCGCAGCGGGTGCTCAACATCGTGGGGCTCGTCGGCGCGTTCGTCGGCGCCGCGCTGGGCATCGCCCACGGCGGCTTCCTCCCCCACCCATGACTTCCGCGTCCACGAGCGACGGCCCCGGCGGCACGTCCACCGGGGCCGTTCGACAGGTGCTGTTCGATATGTGACTCGCGCGATATGGCTCACGCGCCGATGTGCAAGTCGATGCCGAGCAGGATCAGGAACCAGAGGAACACCGCGAGCAGCGCCTCCGCGAGGTCCCGCAGCAGTCCTGGCGTGATGTAGTCGTAGACCCAGGCGACGTAGATGCCGACGATCACGTAGACCAGGATGATCAGCGCTCGTAAGCGCCAGCGGCTCATAGGGTTTCTCCTCGGGGTAGGGGGTGTCTCCCGACTGCCCTCCGGCGCGCTGGCCAAACGCCGCTCCGCGGGCTGGGGATAAGCTCGTGCGCATGGTGCGCATCGGAGCTCATGTCGGTCAGGACGACCCCGCCGCCCACGCCGCGCGGGTGGGGGCCGAAGTGGTGCAGTTCTTCCTGGGTGACCCGCAGGGTTACGACAAGCCCGTGCTGCCCGAGAAGCCGGTCGAGGGCGTCGACGTCTACATTCACGCGCCCTATCTGGTCAACGTGGCGACCACCAACAACCGCATCAGGATCCCCAGCCGCAAGCTGCTCGAACAGCACCTGAAGGCGGCCGCCGGGCTCGGCGCCAAGGGCCTGATCGTGCACGGCGGCCACGTCAACAAGAGCGACGACCCGCAGGCCGGGTTCGACAACTGGCGCAAGGTGTTCGAGCGCATGGAGTGCCCCATCCCGGTGCTGATCGAGAACACCGCGGGCGGCGGCAACGCGATGGCGCGCAAGCTCGACCGGATCGCCCGGCTGTGGGACGCGCTCGACGGGTTCGACGTGGGCTTCTGCCTCGACACCTGCCACGCCCACGCCGGCGGCGAGGAGCTGGTCGACGTGGTCGACCGGATCAAGGCCATCACCGGCCGCATCGACCTCGTCCACTGCAACGACTCGCGCGACGACTTCGACTCGGGCGCCGACCGTCACGCCAACCTGGGCCAGGGGAAGATCGACTCCGAGCTGATCCTCGCGGTCTGCCGGGCGGCCGGGGCGCCGATCGTGGTGGAGACGCCCGCCGAGGGCCAGGCCGACGACATCGCCTTCCTGCGCAAGCACCTCTGACGCGCCGCGGCAAGGTCAACAGTTGCCCACAGCCTGTGGATAACTTCCCTGGATTACCGAGACGGAAAAGTGGGTAGAGGTCTTACCCCGCCCACGCGCCACTCAGGAATCGGCCGACGTTGACCAGCATCAGCGGCCCCGAGATCAGGGCATAAAGGACGATCACCCACGTGCGCCGGGTCGCGACCCTGGCCACCAGCACCCACAGCGGAAACCAGAGCAGCAGCGAGCGCGGGATCGACAGGTAGTAGGCCGAGGTCATCAGCGCCGCCGCCTGTGTGCCCGTGTAGACGGCCTCGCTCCACCGCCGCAGGACGAGCAGCCAGGCCAGCCCGGCCACCACCACCACCGCCCCGGCGAGCTCCATCCGGAAGGCCACCGCGGACTCGCCCTCGCCCATGGCCGTGCCCCAGGTCGTCGCCCACGACTCCCACGGCCAGGCGAAGTCCCGCCCCCAGCCGGCCTCCTGCGCGTGCTTCCAGGCCAGCCAGTCGCCGGTCCTGCCGTAGTGGTAATACGAGTACGCCACCAGCGGAAGAACCGGCACGACCAGCCACCCCGCCCGCCGCACCGGCTCCCGGCGCATCGCGAACTCCACCACCAGCGCGACCGCCAGGAACAACCCGGTGATCCGCACGCACGACGCCCCCGCGGCCAGCAGCACGGCCGCCGGCCACCGTCCCTGCCTGGCGGCCAGCCACGCCGGGATCGCGAAGGCCAGGAACAGCGACTCGCTGTATCCGGCGGCCAGGAACACCGCCATGGGGAAGAGCAGCAGCGCCAGCACGGCCATCCAGCCCGAGGCGCCCTCGGCCTCGGCCAGCCGGGCCAGCGCGACCATGGCCACCGCCCCGGCCACCAGCGAGACCACCAGCCCGGCCGCTGTCCAGTCCGGCAGCACGAGGTGGACCAGCCGCAACGCGAGGGGCAGCCCGGGGAAGAACGCGGGCAAGCCGTCGTCCACCGGCTGTCCCGGCTCGCCGTCGTACCCGTGCTCGGCGATGGTGATGAAGAGCGTCGTGTCCCACTTGCGCCACTTGTCGGCGTATCCGGCCAGCGTCGCGCCGAGCAGGGTCGCCACCAGCAACCCCGCCCGTGAGCCGAACCAGAGCAGCAGCGCGTCCCGGCCGGTGGAACGGGTGATCATCCGGCCGGGGCCGCCGGTGTGCGGCGGGTGCTCATCGGACGAGGGCCGCCAGCGTGAAACGGTCCGGGGCGCCGTCGAACACGCCGCCCGTCTGGTCGTCGATGCCCGCCTGGCGCACCGTGTCCTTCTCGGGGCGCAGGATGTCCCGCACCACGAACGCCATCATGATCCCGATGGTGATGATCCGGCCCCAGACGGCGGTGAAGTACGTGTCGTCGCCGATGCCCAGATCGTCGCGGTCGAGCGGCGACTGGCCGACCAGGTAGAGCCAGATGGCGACGAAGTACCAGATCTCGGCCAGCTGCCACAACACCAGCGGCTTCCAGTTGGGCCTGGCCAGCACCGCGAGCGGCACCAGCCACAGCACGAACTGCGGCGACCACACCTTGTTCGTCATCATGAACGCGGCCAGCGCCAGGAAGCAGATCTGCGCCAGCCGCGGCCGGCGCGGCGCCGCCAGCGTGAGCACCGCGATGCCGGCGCACAGGATCACCAGCGAGGCCATCCCCAGCACGCTCACGTCGCCGCTGCCCAGCACCGGCCAGCCCTTGTTCTGGAAGAACAGCCAGGCCGAGCCCCAGTCGACGCCACGTTCCTCGGAGAAGACGTAGAACCTGCGCCAGCCGTCCCACGCGAAGATCATGAACGGCAGGTTCACCGCCAGCCACGCGCCCGCGGCCGCGGCCGACGTCACCAGGAACGGCCGCCATCGCGCGGTGCGCAACGTCAGCAGGAACAGCGCGCCGACGAACATCAGCGGATAGAACTTGGTCGCGATGGCCAGCCCCAGCAGCACTCCGGCCAGCACCTGCCGCTGCTGCTTCCAGGCCAGCAGCATGCCCATGGACAGCGCGCCCGCGACCAGGTCCCAGTTAATGTAGGCGGCCAGCACCACGGCGGGCGAGATCGCGTACCAGAGCGCGTCCCACCGCCGCGTCGGCCCGGCCACCGCGGCCATCAGCAGCACGCCGATCACGAGGCTGACGCCGAGCAGGACCACGGTCAGGTCGTAGAAGCGCACCGCCTGCGCGACCCGGTCCGGCTCCAGCGCCCGCGAGATCCAGCTGATCACCTGCATGACCTCGCCCAGCACCACCGGGTACTCAACCTGCTTGTCGAACGGCACCGCGGCGAAGTAGGGGTTCTGGGTGGCCAGCTCCCGATCGAAGTAGAGCGGGTAGATGTCGGTGTAGCAGAAGTTCGTGTACGTGGTGACCTGGTCGTTCCAGCCCCCGGTGCGGCAGGGCAGGCGCACCACGTACGCCAGGCTCGCACCGAGGGCCGCGATCAGGCCCAGGGGCAGGTACGGCACGGCACGCGTCACCCAGGTGGCGCGTGCCTCTGTGCTCGTCACTGGTCCTCTGGCCTGAGGTACGTCGGTCCTGTCCCGGTGGGTCTCGCGTCGGGAGCGGCGCCGCCGCCCGAGAAGTCGAGGTCGCCCGACGCCGGGCCGCCGGTGTCCTCGTCGAGGCCGTCGTCGATGGAGGCGTCGTCGTCGGTGCCGGCGTCGTCGCCGCAGTTGACGAAGCAGTCCTCGTCACCTTGGTCGAACGGGTTGTCGGTGTCGAACGGGTCGTCGCCGTCCGGCGTCGGCGTCGGGGTCGGCGTCGGGCTCGGCACGATGTTCTCGGCCACGCCCACCTCGGCCCGGTCGGGGAACTGCTCGACGGGCAGACCCTCGTGGGCGAGCTGCATGAACTTCTGCCAGGCGATCGTGGGCGGGCCGGCGCCCTCGAACCCGAGCGAGACCTCCTTGGGCCGCGTGTACGGGTTGTTCAGCCCGTACTTCTTGCTGCCCTTGCGGAAGATCGGGCAGTTGGAGTGCTCGGGCGGAATGACCTTGCCCGTCTTGGTCACGCACTGCTCGCGGTAGAACCCGACCGCCGTGGAGATCTGCGGCGTGTAGCCGACGAACCAGGCTTCCTTCTCGTCGTTGTTCGTCCCGGTCTTGCCGGCGGCCGGCCTGGAGCCCAGGCCCTTGCCCGCCGCGGTGCCCGACTTGAGCACTTCCTGCATGGCGATCGTGGAGTCGGCCGCCACGCCAGGGTCGATGACCGTCTTGGTGGGGGCCTGCTCCGGGTAGGCGACCTTGCCGTTGAGCTTGACCTGGCGTACCACGTGGTAGCGGGTGTACTTGCCGCCGTTGGCGAAGATCGCGTATCCGGCCGCCTGCTCCACCGGAGTCACCAGCGCGCTGCCGATGGCGAACTGGTAGTGGTGGACCTTGACGTCGTCCTCCATGCGCTGGGTGTTGAACCCGGCCGCCTCGACGAGGTTCTTGACGTCGTCGAGCTGGTTCGGCAGCGCGTACGCCATCGACACGAACGCCGTGTTGACCGACTGGGCGGTGGCCTTGACCACGTCCACGGCCGCGCCGACGTTGTGGCTGTTGGTGATGCCGCCCTTCTGCTGGCCGGGCAGCTCCTTGGGCACGGTCTGGTTGCCCGGCACGTAGCTCTTGAGCGAGTAGCCGGCCTGCAGCCAGGCCGCCAGCACGTACGGCTTGAACGCGGAGGCCGCCTGCTTGGTGGACTGGAAGGGCTCGTTCCAGGGGTCGGTGAGGTAGTCGTCGCCGCCGTAGAAGGCGAGGACGCGCCCGTTCTTCGGATCCACCGCGGCCAGGCCGCCGTGGAACTCGGTGGACATGTTGAAGGCCTGGCGCGTGCTCTTCACCGCGGTCTGCGCGGCCTTCATGAGCTTCCTGTCGAAGGTCGAGATGATGTCGTAGCCGCCGCTCTTGACCATGTCAGGAGTCAGGCCGCGCCCCTTCAGCTCCTTCAGCACCTGCTCGACCATGTAACCGTTGAGACCGCCGAGGCCGTCGTCGCCGGCGTTCTTGCGCGTCTTGGGGAACTTGGCGGTCTTCGGCAAGTTTCCGTACTTCTCCGGAAACTGCTCGGCCATGTACTGGATGACCGTGTTGAAGCGCGCCTTGAGCTCGGGGGCGTCGGGCTCCCATGCGGGCTGCTGGATGCGCGCGGCCAGGTAGGCGCCCTGCTCGGGGGTCAGCTTGGCGGCGGTGACACGATTGCCGAAGTACGCCTTGGCGGCGGCCTCCACGCCGTAGGCCCGGCCGAAGTTGACCGTGTTGAGGTAGGTGGCGAGGATCTCGTCCTTGCTCATGGTGTCGTCGAGCTTGACCGCGACGAAGATCTCCATGATCTTCCGCTTGATCGAGACTTCCTGGCTGAGGCCGTCGTAGTAGCCGCGGGCCATCTGCTGGGTGATCGTGGAGGCGCCCTGGAGCTGCTGCCCGGTCGCGGTCATCCAGGCCGAGCGGAAGATGCCCGAGATGGAGATGCCGGAGTCCTCGTAGAACGTGTCGTTCTCGATGGCCACCGCGCCGTCCTTGACGCTGTCGGCCATCTTCTCGATCGGCACGATCTCGCGCTTGTAGCCCAGCTTGGCGATGACGTGCTTGCCGTCTCTGTAGTAGATCGTGCTCTGCTGGGCCAGCGCCTCGGCCTGCGCGGCGTTGGGCACCGGGGTGTTGGCGTACGCGACCATGATCATGCCGAACAGGCCGGCCGCGAGCACCACGGCGCCGGCCACCACGATCTTCCAGCTCGGGACGAACCTGCGCCAGCCGCCTCTGCCGCCGCCGTCCTTGCCTCTCGGGGGTGCCGGGGGTCCAGGAGGCTCGGGCGGCCCGCCCGAGCCGCGCCGGCGAGAGCGTCGCGGCCCGTCGCTGACGATCGTCTCTTGGTTGCTCATCGCTCGCGGGTCCTGGCGCGCGCGCGAGCGCGGCGGCTGCTCGCCACCGCGCTGGTAGGGGTCACCGGGGCCCTGGTGGTGCTCGGCTCGCGCCTGCCGCTGCTCGGAGCGTCGAGGAGGATTCTCGTCGTACGGCTGCTCGGAGCGTCGAGAAGGCCCCTCGTCGTACGGCTGCGCGGCCATGGCGCCGGTCTGCTCGTACGCGGCCTCAGCACGACGCGGCGGCTGCCTGGCGTCCCAGCCCTGCTCGCCGGTTTGCGGCGTGCCGCTCTGGGGCAAAGAACGGGGTGAGCTGGAGCGTCGGCGTCTCCCCGGGCGGCCGGTCCCCTCATTCATGCTGTTACTCACACGTCCTCGCAACGTCGTCGGAACAGAAACGGCGGTTGGGCGTGAGGTTTCTCGCCGCCCTCTGTCTTCACGCTTGGCCGACGAGGTCAGGCGGTCCGTTCCCGAGGACGTACGAAACCGTCAGGTGATTCCAGGAACAACCTTGGCAGACCTCGACAACGTACACCCGGAACTCATCGTAATGATGGGCCATCGCGGCGAGTTCTGATGCGACCTTTGCCTGACCGGCATGCCTTCCGAGGCAATCGCCGTAGACATAGGTCACGTTGGTGACGTTCTCCTTTTCGCAGACCGGGCAGGGGCGTTCGGTCGGTTCGCCGAAGTGGCGCGCCGCGCGAAGGAGGTAGGGCTGTGCGTCACAGACGTCGCCGCGCGAGGCGCGCCCCGAACGCAGGGAGCGGACCACCGCCCGTTTCGCGAGGCCGTAATCCACCACCCTTCTCTGTGACCACATGGGCGCCAGACTACGGCGTTTTTCGGGTTGATCCCAACGCCTTGGCAGATTCAGAGATTGCCGTCATATAGCGGCCCGACGTATCCTCGTGATGTATCGGCTCGATACATCGACGCGAGAGGGGACGGTTCCCATGGCCGGCGGACAGGGCAGAGTCCTGGAACTGGCCGTGCTCGGGTCGCTGCACGAGACTCCGCTCCACGGTTACGAGCTGCGCAAACGGCTCAACGCCCTGCTGGGGATGTTCCGTGCGTTCTCCTACGGGTCGCTGTACCCGTGCCTGCGCTCGCTACTGGCCCAGGGCCTCATCGCGGAGGAGCAGCCCGCTCCCGCCGCGATCGTCGGCGGCAGATCGAAGATCGTCTACAAGCTGACCGCCGAGGGCAAGGAACGACTGCAGGACCTGCTGACGCAGGCCGGTCCTTCCGCCTGGGAGGACGAGAGCTTCGGGGTGCACTTCGCCTTCTTCCGCCACACCGAGGCGGAGGTGCGCCTGCGCATCCTCGAAGGCCGCAGGAGCCGGCTGGAGGAGCGGCTCGACGCGGTACGCACCGCGCTGGCGCGTACCCGGGAGCGTCTCGACAGTTACACGCTTGAGCTGCAACGCCACGGGCTCGAGTCCGTCGAACGCGAGGTGCGCTGGCTGAACGAGCTGATCGCAACTGAGCGTCGGGCCTCGTCAGAGGAGAGGCCCGAAAGAGATACGTCAACTGATGAGTAAGGGAGCGAGTGCGATGGGTTCGGTTCGCGTGGCCATTGTCGGTGTCGGCAACTGCGCGTCGTCACTGGTCCAGGGCGTTCACTACTACAAGGACGCGGACCCGGACACACGGGTGCCGGGCCTCATGCACGTGAAGTTCGGCGACTACCACGTCGGCGACGTCGAGTTCGTCGCCGCCTTCGACGTGGACGCCAAGAAGGTCGGCCGTGACCTGTCCGAGGCGATCGTCGCCAGCGAGAACAACACGATCAAGATCACGGATGTGCCGCCCACGGGGGTGACCGTCCAGCGGGGCCACACCTTCGACGGCCTGGGCGAGTTCTACCAGGAGATCATCGACGAGTCCGACGAGACGCCCGTCGACGTGGTCCAGGTGCTCCGTGACAACCGGGTCGACGTGCTGGTGTCCTATCTGCCGGTGGGCTCGGAGGAGGCCGACCGCTTCTACGCGCAGTGCGCGCTGGACGCGAAGGTGGCGTTCGTCAACGCGCTGCCGGTCTTCATCGCCTCCGACCCGGTGTGGGCGGAGAAGTTCACCGAGGCCGGGGTGCCGATCGTGGGCGACGACATCAAGTCGCAGGTCGGCGCCACGATCACGCACCGCGTGCTGGCCAAGCTGTTCGAGGACCGCGGGGTCGAGCTGCTGCGTACGTACCAGCTGAACTTCGGCGGCAACATGGACTTCATGAACATGCTGGAGCGCAAGCGGCTCCAGTCGAAGAAGATCTCCAAGACGCAGTCGGTCACCTCGCAGATCCCGCATGAGATGGGCAAGGCCGACGTGCACATCGGCCCGTCGGACCACGTGCCGTGGCTCGACGACCGCAAGTGGGCCTACGTCCGCCTGGAGGGGCGCTCGTTCGGTGACACGCCGCTCAACCTGGAGTACAAGCTGGAGGTGTGGGACTCGCCCAACTCGGCGGGGATCATCATCGACGCGGTGCGGGCGGCCAAGATCGCGCTCGACCGCGGCATCGGCGGGCCGATCCTGTCGGCCTCCTCGTACTTCATGAAGTCGCCGCCGAAGCAGTACTCCGACGACGAGGCCCGCGACTACGTCGAGAAGTACATCAGGGGCGAGGTCGAGCGCTGAGCGCCGCTTCCGTCTGAGGTGCCGCACCCCCGGACCACGGGGGTGCGGCTGCTACGGGCGAGCCGCCGGCGGGAGCTCGTCGAGGGAGGCCGGCGCCCAGGTCAGCGGATCGGAGCCGAGCTCGATCAGCAGCGGCACCTGCTCCCTGCACCACGGCGAGATCGCCAGCAGCCCGTTGCGCGCCGCGTCGGCGAACTCCTTCCACGGCATCCACCACGTCTCCCCCACCTCGTCCGGGTTGGGTGCGACGGGCGCGTCGACGAGCACGCGGTAGACCGGGCACAGCTCGTGCTCCACGATGCCGTTGGCCATGACCGCCCGGTAGGAGAAGTCGGGCAGCAGCAGGTCGGCGCGCTCGGCCACGAGGCCCAGCTCGTAGGAGAGCCGGCGCACGACGGCGTGGTCGAGGGCCTCGCCCGGCATCGGGTGGCCGCAGCAGCTGTTGGTCCACACCCCCGGCCAGGTGATCTTGTGATCCGCCCGCTTGGTGAGCAGCACGCGGCCTTCCCCGTCGAAGACGTAGCTGGAGAACGCCAGGTGAAGGGGGGTCTCACGGCCGTGCACCGACGTCTTCGGTGCGGTGCCGAGCGCGCGGCCGGCGCGGTCGACCAGCACAACGTGTTCCTCTGTCGTCACGCTATGAAGCGTACGAGATCATCCGCACGCTTAGGAACCCGGTGCGCACCTGCAGCGCCAACCTCCGCCGCATCCTAGACGACGGGTGCGGGGCTAGGCTGTCGGCGTGTCTTTCGTCGCCGATCTACGTGTGGTCCTGCGGGGCAGAGACTTCAGAAGGCTTTTCGGCACCCGGCTGATCTCCCAGTTCTCCGACGGGATCTTCCAGTTCGCGGTGACCGGTTTCGCCTTCTTCAGCCCGGAGAACCAGACGACCGCGCTCGAGGTCGCCGCGGGCCTGGCCGTGCTGCTGCTGCCCTACAGCGTGCTCGGGCCGTTCGTCGGCGTCTTCATCGACCGCTGGTCGCGGCGGCAGATCCTGATGGTGGCCCCGTTCGTGCGCGGCGTGCTGTTGCTGGTGGCCGCCGGTCTGGTGGCCGCCGACGCGCCCGACGCGGCCTTCTACGGGGCGGCGCTGGCCGTGCTGGGCGTCAACCGGTTCTTCCTGGCCGCCCTCGGCGCCTCACTGCCGCACGTGGTGCCCTCCGACCGGCTGATGGCGGCCAACGCGGTCACGCCGACGTCCGGCACCGTGGTCACCTTCGTGGGCGCGGGCGTCGGGTTCCTGCTGCGCGAGCTCGTCGGCGGCGACGACGCCGGCGTGGCGCTGCTTCTCGTCATCTCGGGCGTGGTGTTCGGGATGAGCGCGCTGGTCGCCCGGCTGATGGACCGGCAGCTGCTCGGCCCCGACCCCGACCTGGACCGGCCGCAGGCCCGCCAGGCCATGCGCAACGTGGTCACCGGCCTGACCGACGGCGCCAGGCACCTGGTCCACCGGCGCACCGCCGCCGCCACGATGGGCGCGATGGCCGCCCACCGCTTCCTGTACGGCATGTGCACCGCGCTCGGCATCATCCTCTACCGCTACTACTTCACCGACGGCGACTCCGAGGCCGCGCTGCGCGGGATCAGCCTCGTGGTGGCCGTCTCAGGCTTCGGCTACTTCCTGGCCGTGATCATCACCCCGTACGCGACCGAGCGGTTCGGCATCGAACGGTGGGTGACGATCGCGCTGAGCGTGGCCGGGGTGCTGACGGCGGCGCTGGTGCTGCCGTTCCAGGAGTGGGGGCTGCCGCTGGCCGGGTTCGTGCTGGGCGTGGCCGGGCAGAGCGTCAAGATCTGCGCCGACACGACCGTGCAGCGCGACGTCGAGGACCTCTACCGGGGCCGCGCCTTCTCCATCTACGACATGCTCTTCAACGGCATGTACGTGCTCGCCGCGGCCCTGTCGGCGGCCATCCTGCCGCCGAACGGCAAGTCCTACCTGGCCGTGGTGATCATCTCGCTCGGCTATCCCGTGGCCGGGCTCGCCTACCGGATGATCACCGCGCCCTCACGCGCCAAGGTCGTTTGACCTGGCCCACTCCCGCAGCGCCTCGGTGACGGCCTCCTTGCCGATCAGGCCCTTGTCCAGCCTGAGCTCGAGCAGGAACTTGTAGGCCCGCCCCACCACCGGGCCGGGCCCGATGCCGAGCACGCTCTGGATCTCGTTGCCGTCGAGCTCGGGCCGGATCTTGGCCAGCTCCTCCTCCTCGGCCAGCCTGGCGATGCGCTCTTCGAGCTGGTCGTAGGTCCGCGACAGCGCCGCGGCCTTGCGCTTGTTGCGGGTGGTGCAGTCGGCCCTGGTCAGCTTGTGCAGCCGGCTGAGCAGAGGGCCGGCGTCGCGCACGTAGCGGCGCACCGCGCTGTCGGTCCACTCGCCGGTGCCGTAGCCGTGGAAGCGCAGGTGCAGCTCGACCAGCTGGGAGACGTCGGCCACCACGTCCTTGGGGAACTTCAGCTCGGTCATGCGCTTCTTGGTCATCTGCGCGCCGACCACCTCGTGGTGGTGGAACGACACCCGCCCGCCGGCCTCGTGGCGGCGGGTCTTGGGCTTGCCGATGTCGTGCATGAGGGCCGCCCAGCGCAGGATGCGGTCGGGCTTGCCGTCCTCCTCCTGGGCGATGGCCTGGTCGAGCACGGTCAGCGTGTGCTCGTAGACGTCCTTGTGCCGGTGGTGCTCGTCGATCTCCAGGCGCAGCTTGGGCAGCTCGGGCAGCACGTGGGCGGCCAGGCCGGTCTCCACCAGCAGCCGCAGGCCCTCGCGCGGGCCGGCGCCGCAGATCAGCTTGTCGAGCTCGTCGCGGATGCGCTCGGCCGAGACGATCTCGATCCGCTCGGCCATCGCGGTCATCGCCGTGGTCGCCGCCTCGTCGACGGCGAACCCGAGCTGCGAGGCGAACCTGGCGGCGCGCAACATGCGCAGCGGGTCGTCGGCGAAGGACCGCTCGGGCGGGCCCGGGGTGCGCATCAGCTTGGCGCGCAGGTCGTCGAGGCCGCCGTAGGGGTCGACGAACTCGTGGCCCGGCAGGCGTACCGCCATCGCGTTGACGGCGAAGTCGCGCCGCTCCAGGTCGGCTTCGAGCGTCTCGCCGTACATGACCTCGGGCTTGCGCGACTTCGGGTCGTAGGACTCGCTCCGGTACGTCGTGATCTCGATCAGCCAGCTGCCCTTGCGCAGGCCCACCGTGCCGAAGTCGATGCCGATCGTCCACACGGAGTCGGCCCAGTCCCTGACGATCTCCAGCACCCGCTCGGGGTGGGCGTCGGTGGTCAGGTCGAGATCGTTGCCGACGCGGCCGAGCAGGAGGTCACGCACGGGACCACCGACGAGGGCCAGCTCATGGCCTTGCGCGGCGAACAGGCGGCCGAGCTCGTCGGCCACCGGGGCGATCTTGCGGAACAGGTCGTTCATGGCCTGCTGCTGGCTTTCGGTCAGAGTTGTGTCGGACAAACTGAGTCGGCCTTCTTGTGCGCTTCCGGAACATATCCCCCGAGCCACACCAGGTCCGGGTTACCGTCGGTCCAAGGACCGTCGGGGGCCATGGAATGAGGCAAGGAGGACTATATGAAGGACGCCCTCGCGATCCACCGCTGGCTCCTCGCACACCAGGTCCATCATGAGATCGTACGCCTTCCGCGTCCCATGACATGCGCGGAAGAGCTGCCGGAGGCGGTCTCCGCGGCGCCCGGGCGGTGCCTCACGGTCACGGTGCTCGAAGTGACGACCAGGGTCGGCAGCGAGGTCGTCATCGGGGTCACCTCGCCCGTCTCCGCACCCGCGCGGCCCGGAGCCGTCGGCGCGCTGCTCGGCGCCCGCCAGGTCCGCCCCGCACCCGCCCGCGTGGTCAACGCGGCCACCGACTACGCCGACGGGCTCGTCTGCCCGCTGCTGCTGCCGGAGTCGCTGCCCATGTTCATCGACGACCGGCTCGTCCTCGACGACGAACCCCTCTTCACCGCCACCGGCGAGCGGCACACCGCCCTCTCTCTTCGTGCGCTCGACCTGCTGACCGTCCTGCCAGGCAAGATGGTCGACCTACGTGGCCCACGCCCGCGAGGATCACGTGTGGCGGTCGCACGACGGCACTGAACCCGTACCATTGCGGGCGTGCGTCGTCGTAGTCCAGGCCGGGCATTCGCGTGATCCGTAAGGCCACGCTGCTCGCCGCGTTGTCAGCCGCGCTGCTCGCCCCCCTGGTGGCGGTGGCGCCGGGCGCGGCTGCCACGAAGACGAGCGTCTCCTCCGCCTCTGCCGCGGCGCGGCAGGAACTCTCCGTGTCGATCACGTCGATCACTCCGGACGTGCCGAAGAACGTGACCGATGTGATCAAGATCACCGGTACGGTCCGCAACGGCACCGGCGCCCCCATGTCCGGCCTCCAGGCACGGCTGCGCTACGACGCCCAGAAGGTCACCGACCGCGCCGCCATGGCCGCTTATCTGAGCGACCAGAACAACCAGACGCTGCCGTTCAACGTGTCCACGCGTAACTCGTTCATGGACATCCCGCCGCTCGCCGCGGGCGCCTCGCAGCGCTGGGAGATCACCGCCACCCCCGTGCAGCTCGGCCTGCGCGAGTTCGGCGTCTACCGGATCGCGGTCGACGTCGCCCAGTACCGCGTGCCGATCACGGCGGAGCGCACCATGCTCACGTACGCGCCGGTCACGCCGCAGCGTCCCCCGCGCAACAAGCTCGCCATCGCGCTGCCCGTCATCGACCAGCCCCACCGCGCCACCGACGACAGCCTGTTCATCGACGACAAGCTCAGCCAGTCGATCGCGGGCAAGGGCCGCCTGGCCGACCTGCTGCAGATCGCACAGTCCGCGCCCACCAGCGTCACCTGGGTGTTCGATCCGGCGCTGCTCGACGACCTCAACGCGATGACCAAGGGGTACAAGGTCAGGACGAAGGACGGCGAGCAGTCCAAGCCGGTCAGCACCGCGGCCGGGCAGTGGCTGACGGACATGCGCACCGCGCTGGCCTCCTCACCCGTGGCCGCGATCCCCTACGCCGACCCCGACGTGGCCGCGCTGGCGCACCAGGGGCTCGACTCGCAGACCAAGCGGGCCATCGAGCTGGGCGGGCAGAGCGCCAAGGCGCTGCTCAGCCGCAACGCGAAGACCAACGTCAACTGGCCGGCCGCGGGCGTGCTCGACCCCGACGCGCTCGACCTGCTCGCGATCAGCGGCGTCAACACGGTGCTGCTCAACTCCACCAACCTGCCACCGCAGCCGCCCGTCACCACCACGCCCGACGCCGCCGCGACGCTCGACTCGGTCAACGGCCCCGTCACGGCGCTGGTCGCCGACGCCGAGCTGAGCAAGCTGTTCGAGCCGGCCTCCGGCACGTCCGTCCTGCTCAGCACGCAGCGCTTCATCGCCGAGACCGCGATGGTCGCCGGCGAGCCGGGGCAGGTTCTGCCGAGGTCGCTCGTCGTCGCCCCCTCGCGGCGCTGGTCCCCCAACCCCGCGCTGGTCACCGCGCTGATCAAGACGGCCGGCCGGCTGCCGTGGCTGCAGCTGGCCCCGCTGGAGTCGCTCAAGCCGGGCAAGGCGTCCGTGCCGCGGGCCGGCCTGACCTACACCGAGCAGGACCGCAAGGAGGAGCTGAGCAGGAAATACCTCGCTCCGGTCGCGGACGCCTGGTCGAAGGCCCAGCTCACCTCGCTGATCACGGCCGAGAAGACGCAGTCGCGCTTCGACGCGGCGGTGCTGCGGCTCACCTCGTCGGCCTGGCGCAACAGCACCCGCGCCGGCCGGGCGGCCACCAAGCTGGTCAGCGCGGTGGTGGACGCCCAGACGAACAAGATCCAGATCACCGGCTCCGGTCCCGACCGGCCGCGTACGCTGGCCGGCAGCAACGGCGTCGTGCCCATCAGCGTGAAGAACTCGCTGTCCACTCCCGTCGAGCTGCTCGTCGAGGTCAAGTCCAACAACCCCGAGCTGCTGCTGATCAACGCCGACCGGCCGGTCTGGTCGCTGCCGATCGGCGGAGGCCAGATCGGCACGATCCAGGTCCCGATGAGCGCCGCCCCCGACACCAGCGGCGACGCCACCGTGACCGTGCAGCTGCGGACCGCCGACGGCCAGGCGTACAGCAAACCGCAGCGCCTGACCATCCGCACCACCGGCTACACCGGGATCGCCCTGGTGATCGTGGGTGCGGCGCTGACCGTGATGCTCGCGGCCGTGGTGACCCGGCTGCTGCGCCGCCGGTCCCAGCGTAGACTCGCGCGGGCCAAGACCCGGGAGAGTGAATCCGTATGAGCCGCATGCTTCGGGCCAGCGCCATCATGGCGGCGGGCACCATGGTGTCCAGGGTCACGGGGTTCGTGCGGACGATGGTGCTCGCCTACGCCATCGGCACGGCGGCCCTGGGCGACGCCTACAACGCGGCGTACGCGATCCCGTACAGCATCCTCGACCTGCTGCTGCTCGGCGTGCTGAGCAGCGTCGTGGTGCCGATGATCGTCCGGGCCCAGCAGAGCGACGAGGACGGCGGGCGGGCCTACGAGCAGCGGCTGCTGACGATCTCCACGGTCGCGCTGATCGTGGTCGCGGTGGCGGCCGTGCTGGCCGCGCCGCTGCTGATCGACCTCTACACCGACTGGGACCCGGGCAGCAGGCGCTTCGAGGTCGCGGTCACGCTGGCCCGCTTCATCCTGCCGCAACTCGCCTTCTTCGGCGTCGGCGCGGTGGCCGGGGCCATCCTCAACACGCGTGACCGCTACGGCGCCCCCATGTGGGCCCCGGTGGTCAACAACCTCGTCGTCATCGTGGTGTTCGTGCTCTACGCCGTGGTCGGCACCGGCGGCGACATCGACAAGGTCACCGACACCGACCTCGCGCTCCTCGGCCTCGGCACCACGGCGGGCATCGTGGGGCAGGCCGTGGTGCTCATCGTGGCGCTGCGGCGGGTCGGGTTCGCCTTCGTGCCCCGCTTCGACCTGCGCAACGCCCGGCTCGGCGAGATGGGCAGGGCCGGCGTGTGGACGATCGGCTACGTGGTGGTCACCCAGCTCGGCTTCATGCTGACGACCAACCTGGCCAGCTCGGCGGGCAACGTGGTCGCCGGTCACGGCATCAGCCCGTACACGTTGGCGTTCCAGCTTTTCCAGCTCCCGTACGGGGTCATCGGCGTCTCGGTGATCACGGCGATGCTGCCGCGGATGAGCCGGGCGGTGGCCGACGGGCGCTTCGCCGACGTGCGGACCGAGTTCGGCTCCAGCGTGCGGCTCGTCTGCTCGCTGATGGTGCCGGTGTCGCTGCTGCTCATGGTGCTCGGCCCGGCGATCACCGTGCCCATCTACGGCCACGGCGCCAACAGCGTCGCCGACGCCGTCTACATCGGCAACGTGCTGCAGGTCTACGGGCTGGCGCTGGTGCCGTTCGCGGTGTTCCAGCTGCTGCTGCGCGTCTTCTACAGCTTCGGTGACACGCGCACGCCGGTGTTCATCGGGGCGGGCACGACGGTGGTCAACGCGCTGCTCATGGTGCTGTTCTTCGTGCTGCTGCCGGCCCAGTACGCGGTGATGGGGCTGGCTCTGGCGTACGCGATCGCGTACGGGCTGGGCGCGGTCCTGGCCTGGATGCTGGCCTCCCGCCGGGTGCGGGGGCTGGGCGGCTGGGCCGTCGGCATGGCGATGACCAGGATGTATCTGGCCGCCATCCCCACGGCCGTGCTGGCGCTGGCCTCGGTCTGGCTGTTCACCACGGTCTTCGGCGGGCTCGACTTCCTCAACTCGGTGATCGTGCTGGCGATCGGCGGCGGGCTCGGCATGCTGCTGTATCTCGGCGTTGCCCACAGAATGCGCATTCCCGAGGTCAACTCGATCGTTGGGATGGTCGCGAGGCGGGTAGGTCGGTAAAGAACGCGGGCGGAATCTTCTCGGCACTACCATGGAGCCCGACACGCGCGAATGGAAGCAGGAGGGGCGTGGGCGGATCCATCCGACATAACGTGCCTTCGTGGGACACCACCACGCAGGCGCGTCCAATAATGAGCACGCCCGATCGGCCCAGCGGAGTGAGCCAGTGAGCAGCACGTCGGCCGTCGAACCCGGCACTCGTCTAGCCGAGCGATTCAGGCTCGAGGACCGCGTAAGCGAGTCCGAAGGCGCCACGTTGTGGAAGGCCATCGACGAGATCCTCGCCCGGCCCGTGGCCGTGCACACTTTCGACTCCTCTTTTCCCCGTGTCCACGAGGTCGTCACCGCCGCGCGCGCGGCGAGCAGGCTGACCGACCCCCGCCTGACCCAGGTGTTCGACGCCGCCGAGGACGAGAAGGCCTCCTACGTCGTCAGCGAGTGGGTCACCGGCGAGACCCTGACCGACCTGCTGGCCTCGGGGCCGCTGGAGCCCGACCGTGCGGCCGGGCTGGTCGCCGAGGCCGCCGAGGCGCTCGCGCACGCCCACGAGGCGCAGCTCTTCCATCTGTGCCTGCAGCCCTCCCATCTGGTGTGGACGACCGGCAACACGGTCAAGGTGCTCGGCGTGGCCGTCGACGCGGCCATGTACGGCCTGACCACCGACCAGCCGGCGCTCGACGACGCCGAGGGGCTGGGCCGGCTGCTGTACGCCGGGCTGACCGGCCACTGGCCGGGCGACGAGGAAGAGGGCGGCCTGCCCGCGGCCCCCATGATCGACGGCCACTTCTGCACGCCCCGCCAGGTCACCGCCGGCGTGCCCGGCTACCTCGACGCCGTCACCGTGCGCGCCTGCCTGCCCGAGTCACGCCGGGGCCAGAGCCCGCTGACCACCCCATCTGAGGTGGCCGAGGCGCTGGCCGACGTGGCCAGGCCGATGCCGATCCCCATCTCCTACCCCTCGACGCCCGCCGTGGCCTCGGCCTCCCACACCGAGGGCCTCGACATCGCCCACCGGCACAAGGCCTCCACTCCCCCGCCGCTGCCTCCCGCGCCGCCGCGCCGGCCCTCCAACGGCGGCGGCAGCACGCTCAACCGGGTGCTGATGACGCTGGTGGTGCTGCTGGTCATCGCCGCTGTCGGCGTCGGCGCCTGGACGATCGGCCGCAGCCTGGGCAGCCCGACCACGCCGGGGACGGCCAGCGCCGAGCCCACGGCCTCCGCGTCCGCCTCGGCCGCCGCCGAGACCGTCAAGCCGGACAAGGCGCGCGGCTTCGACCCGCTGGGCGACGGCGACGAGAAGCCCGACCTGGCGAAGCTGGCCATCGACGGCAAGCCCAGCACCTTGTGGAAGACCGAGACCTACACCAGCGCCGACCTGGGCCGCCTCAAGGACGGCGTGGGCCTGCTGCTCGACATGGGCAAGTCCGTGCAGATCAGCGACGTGGTCGCTACGCTGTCGGATGCGCCGGGCGCGAACGTCGAGCTCAAGGTGGGCGACTCAGCCGATCTCGACTCGTTGAAGACCGTGGCGACCGAGAAGAACGCCGCAGGTAAAACCACCCTTACCCCTGACCAGGCAGCAAGCGGTCAGTACGTTTTGATCTGGTTTACGCGTGTTCCGACGGATGCAGGCACTTTTCATGGCACCATCTATGAGGTAGTGGTGCACTCTCCCGGATCGGCATAATCAGGAAACTCTCTTGTGAACTCCCCACCCGAGACACCCTCAGCAGCGGAGCGGCCGGCGGTCACAGACGCCGAGCTGCTGACCGCGCACATCCATGGGGATCCACACGCCTTCAGCGAAATCGTCAAAAGGCACCGCGACCGCATGTGGGCGGTCGCCCTGCGTACGCTCGGTGACCCCGACGAGGCCGCCGACGCCGTGCAGGACGCCTTCGTCTCCGCATATCGCAAGGCCGCCACGTTCCGTGGCGAGGCGGCCGTCACCACCTGGCTGCACCGGATCGTGGTCAACGCGTGCCTCGACCGGATGCGCCGCAAGTCCGTCAGACCGGTCGCCGACGACGAGCTCATCGAGGCCGCGGAGCGCGAGACCCCGCTGCCCGACCAGACCGTCGAGCGCGAGGTCTCCATGGAGGTTTCGGCCGCGCTCAAACTGCTGCCCAACGACCAGCGCGCAGCGTTGGTGCTGGTGGACATGATGGGCTATTCGGTCGAAGACGCAGCTCAGGTGCTCCAGGTGCCGAGCGGCACGGTGAAGAGCAGGTGTGCCCGAGGACGCGCGAAACTTGCCCCAATTCTTTCGCATCTGCGGAACCGATCGGAACTCAATCGCGTCTCATCCGCGAAGGGAGCAGAACTTCGTGACGGGTGATACGCACTACGATCTTGAGATCCTCGCCGAACTGGCCGAGGACCTCTTGGACGTCGGCACGGCGCGCCAGGTCCGCGGGCATCTCGCGGTCTGCGACCCCTGTGGGGAGCTACTGGCCGACCTGGCGGCGGTTCGCGAGGTGCTGGCGGCGACCCCCACTCCGGCCATGCCGATGGGTGTCGCACTGCGCATCGACAAAGCCCTGGCCGCCGAGGCGGACTCCAGGCGCGGCGGAGGTGTCGGCCTGGCGGAAGCACCGGACTGGGACGAGCTCATGCGGGACTCCCCGTGGGAGCGGCAGGCCGAGACGCCACAGCCCGCGCCTCCAGGCGTGACGGGCGTCGATGAGGTCCCCCAGCCGGTCCGGCTCGGCGTGGTCTCCGACAACGGCGACATCGTCCCGGCCAGGAGCCGGACGATCCGGCGGCGCCGATGGGCGATGCCCGCGGTCGCGGCAGCGGCGGCGGCCGTCGTGGTCGGCACGGCCGTGGCCTCCACCAACCTGCTGGCCGCAGGAGGAGGCGGCGGAGGCGGCGCGGCACCGGTCGCCCTGCCCCCGCAGACCCAGTCGCGGCCGTCGACGCCCCAGCAGCCGACGAGAGACGCGGTGAGAGCCAAGTCCTACGCGCTGACCGACAGCAACCACAACTACAGCGACCCCGAGCTGCGGATGTCCCTGCAGAGCTTCCTGGGTCCGGCTCCCATCATCGGCAGCTCATCCAGCGCCGACGAGGTCGCCAAGTGCGTCACCACCGTGTCGCGGCGGGCCAAGCTCGACGTGTTCGCGGTGGACCAGGGCCAGTACAACGGCCAGGAGGCGCTCATCGTGGCCTCGTGGAAGCAGCGGGCCGCCAAGAAGGTCCGCATCGACGTCGTCGATCCGTTCAGCTGCAAGAACCTGCGCAAGCCCTCCCTGGGCCGCTGGTAGGCAAAGCTGCACGTCAGAGCCCGCTTCGGCGGGCTCTTTCGTTTTGTCTCGGCCGTGTCATGGCGTTGCCCGGTAGGGGCGGGAATCTCGGCGGCCTAGGATCTGTTGACGCCGGTGGCAACAGCAGACGAGGAAGGCGTGGGAGCGTTGAGCGACGTTCGTAACGTGATCATTATCGGATCCGGCCCAGCAGGCTATACCGCGGCCGTCTACTCCGCGCGCGCCGAACTCAAGCCGTTGATCTTCGAGGGTTCCGTCACCGCCGGTGGTGCGCTGATGAACACCACCGATGTGGAGAACTTCCCCGGGTTCCCCGACGGCATCATGGGCCCCGACCTGATGGACAACCTGCGCAAGCAGGCCGAGCGGTTCGGCGCCGAGCTGGTCGCGGACGACGTCGTCGAGGTCGACCTGGAGGCCAACCCCAAGGTCGTCAAGACCCACACCGAGACCTACTACGCCAAGTCGGTCATCCTGGCCATGGGCTCCGGTTATCGCGAGCTCGGCCTGGAGAACGAGAAGCGGCTGTCCGGGCACGGCGTGTCCTGGTGCGCGACCTGTGACGGGTTCTTCTTCCGCAACAAGGACATCGTGGTCGTGGGCGGCGGCGACACCGCGATGGAGGAGGCCACGTTCCTGACCAGGTTCGGGCGCATGGTGACGGTGGTGCACCGCCGTGACTCACTGCGGGCCAGCAAGATCATGCAGGACCGGGCCCTGGCCAACGACAATATCCGCTTCGTCTGGGACTCCGAGGTCGTCGACGTGCTCGGCGACACCAAGGTCGAGGCCGTGAAGCTGCGCAACGTCAAGACCGGCGAAGAGTGCGAGCTGGCCACCGACGCGCTGTTCCTGGCCATCGGCCACGATCCGCGCACCGAGCTGGTCAAGGGCCAGATCGACCTCGACGAGGACGGCTACATCAAGGTCGCCTCGCCGACCACCGCGACCAACGTCGACGGCGTCTTCGCCGCAGGTGACGTGGTGGACCACACCTACCGCCAGGCCATCACCGCGGCCGGCACCGGCTGTGCGGCCTCGCTCGACTCCGAGCGCTGGCTCGCGAACCACGAGAAGTAAGGAGCGCTACCGTGAAGGCTGTCACCGACGCCACATTCCAGTCCGAGGTCCTCAAGAGCGACAAGCCCGTGCTGGTCGACTTCTGGGCCGAGTGGTGCGGCCCGTGCCGTCAGGTCGCGCCCATCCTGCAGGAGATCGAGAAGGAGCACGGCGACAAGCTGGAGATCGTCAAGCTGAACATCGACGAGAATCCTGAGGTTCCGCGCGAGTACGGTGTGCTCCAGATCCCCACGATGAACGTCTACAAGAATGGCGAGGTCGTGAAGCAGATCATCGGCGCCAAGCCGAAGGCCATGCTGCTTCGCGAGCTCGAGGGCATCATCTAGCACGCCCCCTGCGGGGGCTCGCCCGGTCTAGGGGCGTGCTCGGCCCGCCGAAAGCCCCTCGTTCTGGCTCACGAGGGGCTTTCGCGTGTCCAGCTCCCTTGGCCCGGCTTGGTACAGGCCTGCGTCGGCCGGCTCTCGTCGGCGCGGCTGCGTTCGTCTGTGCGGCTCTGAGTCGCTCTCAGACGGGACGTAGCGCCCGTTCCGGGCTCATGGAGCCGAGCAGCCGTTCCAGCGCCACCTCGACGTCCTCACGCCACGAAACGGCGCTCTTCAGTTCCAGTCGGAGCCGCGGAAATCGCAAATGCGGACGAACCGTCTTAAACCCCACGGAAAGCAGATATTCGGCAGGAACTACACAACTAGGTTCTTCCCACTTGAGGTCCCCGAAAGCTTCAATGGCTTTCACCCCGCGCCGCGTCAGGTCCTTGGCCACCCCTTGAATCAGCATCCGGCCCAGCCCGCCGCCGGAGAACTCGGGAATGATGTGCGCGGTCATCAGCAGCACGGCGTCGGCGCTGACCGGCGAGGTGGGAAAGGCCACGGAACGCGGCGTGTAGAGCGGCGGGCTGTAGAGCACGAACCCCGCCGGCACCCCGTCGACATAGGCGATCTTCCCGCAACTGCCCCATTCGAGCAGGGTGCCGGAGATCCAGGCCTCCTTCTCCAGCGCAGGATCGCCTGAATCGACCGCCCGCTCCCCGCTCATGGGATCGAGCTCCCAGAAGACGCACCTTCGGCAGCGCCGCGGTAGATCTTCCACATTGTCCAGGGTTATGTTGACCAGCCGGCGCGACAACTACGGCCCCTATCCTTGACCCGGAAAAGCGCGCGAAAACCGCGTCTACAGGTGGCATCGTAGCTCAGTGAAGATGCCGCCAGCGGACACCACCACCGGCGAGCCCGGCGACGGGCGACATGTCCGTCTGGCGTAATCTGGTATTTCCGTCCGATATGAACCTAGGAGGTGGGCCGTGACGGAAGAGCGGGATCACGGTCAGACACCCGCGACCCAAGGGTCGCGCATCGACGCCTACGTCGATCGGTATGCCGCGCGAGCTACCGGGATGGTCGCCTCCGAGATCCGAGCTCTCTTCGCCGTCGCGTCCAGGCCCGAGGTGGTCTCGCTCGCCGGCGGCATGCCGTACGTCACGGCGCTCCCCCTCGACATGGTCGGCGAGCTCGTCTCCGAGCTCGTCACCCGGCGCGGCCCCGTCGCGCTGCAGTACGGCTCCGGCCAGGGCGACCCGCATCTGCGTGAGCAGATCTGCGAGGTCATGCGGCTGGAGGGGATCAACGCCGGGGCGAACGACGTGGTCGTCACCGTCGGTTCGCAACAGGCCCTCGACCTGATCACCCGGATCTTCATCGACCCGGGTGACGTGATCCTGGCCGAGGGGCCCTCGTACGTGGGAGCTCTAGGGACGTTCGCCGCCTACCAGGCGAAAGTGGTCCATATCGCCATGGACGATCAGGGCATCGTGCCCGAGTCGCTGGCGCAGACCATCTACGCGCTGGAGACGGCCGGGGCGCCGATCAAGTTCCTCTACACGATCCCGACCTTCCACAACCCCGGCGGCGTCACGCTCAACATCGCCCGCCGGCAGCAGGTGCTCGACATCTGCCAGCGGGCCGGGATCCTCATCATCGAGGACAACCCGTACGGGCTGCTCGGCTTCGACGGTGATCCCCTGCCGGCGCTGCGGGCCGACAATCCCGACGGCGTGGTCTATCTCGGTTCGTTCTCCAAGACCCTCGCCCCCGGCTTCCGCGTCGGCTGGGCGCTGGCCCCGCACGCCATCCGCGAGAAGCTCGTGCTCGCCATGGAGTCGGCCGTGCTGTCCCACTCCTCGTTCACGCAGCTCGCGGTGGGCGAATACCTGGCCACGCAGCCGTGGCAGGAGCAGATCAAGACGTTCAGGGAGCTCTACCGCGAGCGCCGCGACGCGCTGCTCGACGCGCTCGAAGCGCTGATGCCGCCCGAGGTCACCTGGACCAGGCCTGGGGGCGGCTTCTTCGTCTGGGCCACGCTGCCCGAAGGGCTCGACTCGAAGGCGATCCTGCCCAGGGCCGTGGCCGAGCGGGTGGCGTTCGTACCCGGGACCGGGTTCTTCTCCGACGGCAGCGGGGCGCGGCACATGCGGCTGTCCTACTGCTACCCCGAGCCCGACCGGATCCGTGAAGGGGTGCGGCGGCTGGCCGGGGTGATCGACCAGGAGATGCAGCTGAGAGACACGTTCGGCACGTCGTCCACCCGCGACCACCAAGGCGTCGACACGCCCGGGCCCGACCTGGCCTGACCGCCGGGAGGACTTCTAGGGGGCCGGCGGGCGACGCCGGCCCCCTTTCCCGTCTCCTGGCCTCCCGGTGTGGCCGCTCCTGGAGGAGCGGACGTCCTTCCGGGGCACAGGCCGGCACTCCAGCGGACTTCTGATGGAGAAGGCACCAGAAGACACCTCCCCGTACACCCTTCACCGCCCACGCCGGTACGGTTGGACGGCGTGCCATCAGCGGCATCAGCAGAGGAGATGTGATGAGCGATCTGGGCCACGTGCTCGTGCTGGCCGGAGGCCTCTCCTATGAGCGGGAGGTGTCTCTGCGCTCGGGTCGCCGGGTCAGCGAGGTGCTGCGCGCGGCGGGCGTCGACGTCGAGGCCCGCGACACCGACGCCTCACTCGTCCCCTCGATCCTGGCCGACCCGCCGGACGCGGTGTTCGTGACCCTGCACGGCGGCGCCGGCGAGGACGGCGCCATCCGTTCCGTGCTGGAGCTGCTCAACGTCCCCTACGTCGGTGCCGATCCCGACGCGTGCCGGGTGGCCTTCGACAAGCCCACCGCCAAGGCCGTCGTCCGCTCCTTCGGCGTACGTACGCCCGAGTCCGTCACGCTGCCGAAGGAGACGTTCCACGATCTCGGCGCCACGGTGGTGCTCGGGCGCATCGTGGAGCGGCTCGGGCTGCCCCTCTTCGTCAAGCCCGCCCGTGGCGGATCCGCGCTGGGCGCCTCCATCGTCCGCACCGCCGAAGAGCTGCCCGCGGCGATGGTCGGCTGCTTCGCGTACGGCGACACGGCGCTGATCGAGCGGTACGTGGAGGGCGTGGAGGTGGCGGTCTCCGTCGTCGACTTCGGCAACGGTCCGGTGGCCCTGCCCGCCGTCGAGATCGTCCCGGACGAAGGCGTCTACGACTACGCGGCCCGCTACACCGCCGGCCACACCGAGTTCTTCGCCCCGGCCCGCCTGTCCGCCCAGGCGGCCACCGCCTGCGCCGAGACGGCGGTCACCGCACACACCGCCCTGGGCCTGCGGGACATCTCCCGTACCGACCTGATCGTGGACGCCGACGGGGTGCCGCATTTCCTGGAGGTCAACGTGGCGCCCGGCATGACGGAGACGTCGCTGCTGCCGATGTCGGCGGAGGCCGCCGGCCAGGACCTCGGTGACCTCTGCCGCACCCTCCTCCAGAACGCCGCCTCCCGCACCTGACCCGACCACCCGCGAGCAGCCCACCGCACAGGCTGCGTCCGAGGACGCGTCGTACGTGGGCGTGGTCGGCGACGGACCGGCTCGGCCCCCTCGACGGCCTGCCGCACGCACGCGCACGCTTGGCCGGCGCGGCGGAGAACGATGCCCTGGGCGTACCTGAATGGCAGCGGCGCAAACTCGGTGCTGACCGTCCGCGCACCCTGGGCACGCAGCAGGACGATCCGCTGCGATCGTCCCGGCCGACTGTGACCCTGCCATCCGCTTCCCACTCTGCCGCCCTAGCTGTACGGAGTGCGTTCATCCGGGCAGGCGACCGCCGAGCGGAGCACCCCAGCGAAGACGTCCGAGCGGAGCTGAGCCAGACCCACGACGGACGCAACCAGGACGCCTCAAACGGCCATCTCCAGACGGACGCCGCCCCAGACGGCCGAGCGAGACCAACCCGACGGAGACAGCCGACCGGAGCCGACCCCAGGCCGAGACGACCGATCCCAGATGTCCGAGCGATGACGTCCGGTCTGAACAACGGACTCTGACAGTCACCCACTCAGACGTCTGCACCGCCTCCAACACCGACGTCGTCTCCCCCGTTCACCATTCACCCGAGGGTGCGACGCGTCCAGCACCACCCTCGAACGCCTCCGCCTCTGGTCGTGCACCGAAGTC
Source organism: Nonomuraea fuscirosea (assembly GCF_035917475.1). Classification (NCBI taxonomy): domain Bacteria; kingdom Bacillati; phylum Actinomycetota; class Actinomycetes; order Streptosporangiales; family Streptosporangiaceae; genus Nonomuraea; species Nonomuraea fuscirosea. The sequence continues at coordinate 10,360,955 of NZ_CP109074.1, forward strand.
CGCCAGCACGATCGAGCGGGAATGACGCCTGAGCGAGGACAGCCGACCAGTGGCGGCACCGAACTCGAACCGGCAGCCTCACCGACCCGCCCAAGCCGAACCGAGTCGCCACACGAGACGTCCGAGCGAGAGGCACCTGAGCAAGAAGCACGGGTACCTATCCGGTCCGAACCGAGGTGAGGCGGGCCGAGCCGAGATCAGACGTCCAGACGAGAGTTGGCTCCGACCGGACAGCACGAGGCTTGGCTCGTAGGGGTGGGCACTGGCAACCTCCGTCCCATAAGTAGCCTTGCCCTGTGCTGATCGATTCGATGTACCCCAAGAGTTTCGCCAGCGACAACCACGCCGGCGTACACCCCACCATCCTCGAAGCCATCACCGCGGCGAACCAAGGAGACGCCCCCGCGTACGGCGACGACAGCTGGACGTCGACGTTCGAGACCAAGGCGAAGGAGACGTTCGGCCCGCAGGCGCAGGGGTTCGCCGTCATCAACGGGGCGGGCGCCAACATGGTCGGCCTCGCCCTCATGCTCGGCCGGTACGACGCCATCCTCTGCGCCGACAGCGCCCACATCGCCACCCACGAAGCGGGGGCGTCGGAGCGGCTGCTCGGGGTGAAGCTCATGACGATCCCGACAGCGGACGGCAAACTGCGCCCGGCCGACATCGAGTCACGCCTCGGCGGGGTCGGCAACCCCCACGAATCTCAGCCGGCCGTCGTCTCCATCTCTCAGGTCACGGAACTCGGCACCTGCTACTCCCCCGCCGAGATCGCCGCCCTCGCCGAGACGGCTCACGCAAAGGGGCTCCGGCTTCACGTGGACGGCGCCAGACTCGCCAACGCGGCCGCGTACCTCGACTGCGATCTGAAGGCCATCACCACGGACGCCGGAGTGGACGTGTTCAGCTTCGGCGGCACGAAGAACGGCGCCCTGGCCGCGGAGGCCGTCGTGGTCCTCGACCCGTCTCTGGCGGACGGCGTCCCGTTCCTTCGCCGCCAGTCGCTCCAACTCGCCTCGAAGATGCGCTTCATCTCAGCCCAACTCTCGGCGCTCCTCACGGACGAACTCTGGCGCCAGAACGCAGCCCACGCCAACCGCATGGCCGCCCGCCTCGCGGATGGACTGACCGATGTCCCCGGCGTCTCACTCGCCTACCCCGTCGAGGGCAACGCCGTCTTCGCCACGCTCCCGATCGCCGTGGCCGAGACCCTCCGCCAGCGCTACCTGTTCCACTACTGGGACGAGACCATCGGCACAGTCCGCTGGATGACCGCCTTCGACACCACCCCGGAACAAGTGGACGACTTCCTCGACGACCTCCACAAGGCCACCTCCGCCTAGCAACACCGAGCCCCGGGAGACGGGAAAGCCGAAGCCTCGCGAACTGGATCACCACAAAAGTCGATCACCACACAGGCACATCCAACTACCGCCACCAAGAACACCGACCGGCACCGCAACGGCACGACCTCCACGGCAACATCACCGACGACTCCCCACGCGGGCGATCCACCCGAGGGCGATCCACGCGTTCACCCCACGCCTTCATCCGCCGCACCCGACCGGCGAACGCAGTCGGTCGGCAGCGGACGGACATCGAAACGCCTCGGTTCAATGTCACCCTTCGACGGCCTGCACGACGCGCGACGGCGCGCAGGCCGAACAACCCGCAAACCAGGCGGCACGTACGCCGAACCCCACGTACGCCGGGCGTCCCACACACCCTGCGGCGCGTGCACGGCGGACTACCCGCACCAGGCAACCAGCACGTCGGCCGGCCCGCTCACCCGGCGACACAAACGTCGGACGGCAAGTACGCCGGGCACACGTCGAACGCCGCGCACAGCGAGCAGCCCGCATGCGGCGCGTGCACCCGACGACAAGCGCACGTTAGCCGGCCCGCCCACCCGGCGGCACGCACGTCCAACGGCACATGCGTCGGACCGCACGCACGCCGGGCGAATCTCAGACGGCAAGCACATCGCACGAACGCCGAACGGCCCGCACAACTGGCGGCGCCTGTACCCGGCGGCACGCGTCCCCTGGCCGGCCCGCGCACCGGGCGGCACGCACATCGAACATCGCGCACGCCGGGGCGGCACGCACACCGGGCGGACGCACATCCGGCGGCGCGTGTACATCGGGACGGGGTACACACGGCGGACAGCGCGCGCGCCGGACAGCACGCACCCGTGGAACGGCACGCAAGCCGGACCGCACTCGCGCCGGGCCGCAGGCGTCGGACGACAAGCACGCCGGGCGTACGTGGACGGCGCGCACGCGGGGCGGCACCGGCGTCGGGCGCCACGTGGGTCGAACGGCGCGCCCGCGAGGCGGCGCGTCCGTCGAACGAGCTGAGCGCTGGGCGGCGTACGCGTCGGACGGCACCCACTGACGCTGATCCTCACGCTCGCCCCGCTCCCCCCATCCCCCACGCTCTTGCGTTTCACGTGAAACACGCCCGCGCGGTCGACTCGATGACTGCCCCGCCGCACGTGTTTCACGTGAAACCAACGACGAGCAAGCCCCTCCCGCTCAGGGCGAGAAGACTCACCTGAGCCCCCCGTTCCTCATCCCGGACGCGAGGATGCAAGGCGGAACGTCGTTTGGTCGAGCTGACCGCACCACCCCTCAGTCACCCCAGGCAGCTCGGATCAACTCAGCAAGCCCACCCGAAAGGCGCTGCGATCGAAGGACAGGAAGCAACCCGGGCCCCCACAGCCGCGATCGCCCCGAGGCGAAGGCCGAGATGCGGCGGCCGAGAAGCAGGAAGGTTCGGGAGCCGGAGATGGGTGGCGGCAGAGAAGCCGGGAAGCTCGCCTGCTTCAACCACACGCGCTCGGCGATGGACGTCCTGTACAGGGTGCCAAGACAGCGGACGGCGGAAGGAGACCAGAAGCGCGGCGAAGACGGCGTTGCTCTCAACCGGTAAGCGGGAAGACGCCGGACGCCGGAAACGACGTACGACGAGACGACGGAAGGTTGCGGGGTCCGGAGGCGCGCGTAGCGACGGGCGCGGTGACGAGGGGCGGGAGGCGCGTGGCGACGGACCCGGAGACGGGTCGCGAGGAGCTGGCGATGCGTGGCGACAGGCGGAGACGACGGACGCGGAGACGACGGAAGGTTGCGGGGTCTGGAGGCGTGTAGCGACGGACGCGGTGACTGATTGCGGGGGTCCGGCGATACGTGGCGACGGACCGGACGGAAGAGACGGTCCACGAGTGGTGGGACCAGAAGAGGCGTGGCTACGGACGCGGAGACGGGTGAGGAAGCTGGCGACGGGTGGCGACGGGCCCGGATGGCGGAGACATGGACGGGTGATGGGGTCCGAAGGCGCGTCGCGACGGAGCGGAGACGGTTGCGAGAGCTGGCGACAACCGGAGGCGGTCGATGGCGGGAGGCGGTGGGCGGCGATGGGTGGCGACGTGTGGCGGGGACGGATGGCGATGGGTGGCGACGTGTGGCGGGGACGGATGGCGACGTGTGGCGACGTGTGGCGGGGACGGATGGCGACGTGTGGCGACGTGTGGCGGGGACGGATGGCGATGGGTGGCGACGTGTGGCGGGGACGGATGGCGACGTGTGGCGACGTGTGGCGGGGACGGATGGCGACGTGTGGCGACGTGTGGCGGGGACGGATGGCGACGTGTGGCGACGTGTGGCGGGGACGGATGGCGACGGATGGCGACGTGTGGCGGGGACGGATGGCGACGGATGGCGGGGACGGAGGACGGCGGGGACGGAGGACGGCGGGGGTTTGGAGGTTTGTGGGAGCGATAGGAGGTTGGCGATGTGGGTGTTGCTGGGCAAGACGAAGGGCGTGTGTTTCACGTGAAACACACGCCCAACCCTTGGTCGGTTAGTCCTCGGACTCTCGCATCGCCCGTGCCGCCTCCGGGGCCATCGTTCCGATGATGCGCTCGAGGTCGTCGATCGTGGCGAACTCCACGACGATCCGCCCCTTCCGGCGTCCCAGGTCCACCTTCACCTTGGTCTCGAAATGATCCGAGAGGCGGTCGGCGAGGTGGGTGAGGCCGGGGGCGGTGGGCTTGGCCGGCTGGCGCTCCCGTACTGGCTTCTGGGCCGCCGTGGCGCTGCCCATGGCGACGATCTCCTCGACCGCCCGTACCGACAGGAGTTCGGCGACGATTCGCTTGGCGAGCTGTAGTTGTTCTTCGGCGCTGTTGAGACCGAGGAGGGCGCGGGCGTGGCCGGCGCTGATGACACCGGCCGCCACCGTACGCTGGACTTCGGGTGGGAGGTTCAGCAGGCGGAGAGTGTTCGTGATGTGGGAGCGGGAACGACCGACCTTCTGGGCGAGCTGTTCGTGCGTCGCCTGAAAGTCGTCAAGCAGCTGCTGATAGGCCGCCGCCTCTTCAAGAGCGTTCAGCTGCTCACGTTGCAAGTTCTCGATCAGCGCGTCCCGCAGGAGATCGGTGTCCTGGGTGTTGCGCACAATCGTCGGCACCGGGTCCAAACCGACCTGCTGGCAGGCCCGCCAGCGCCGCTCCCCCATGATGAGCTCGTACTGGCCGCCACCCACCGAGCGAACAACGATCGGCTGCAGCAGACCGACCTCACGGATGGATGCCGCCAACTCCTCCAAGCGCTCATCGTCGAAAACCTTACGAGGCTGACGTGGATTGGGGACGATCGCAGACAGGGCGACCTCTTTGAAGTACGCCCCGGCGATCGGCTTCGGCCCCGTCTCCCCCGTTGAACCATTCGCAGGGGACGGCGCCGTCCCCGTGCCGTCAACGATGGGACCGGTCGGGATGAGCGCCCCGAGCCCCTTGCCCAATCCCCGCCGCTGCTGACTCACTGCGTCTCCTCATCCAGCCGGTCGATTCCGGTCACTCCAGGGAAGGTTACCGTCGTGGGCCCGACGTAGTGCCCCCTCGCCACACACCGCCCAGTTGGATTTACACCGACACGGTCACAAACCTGCCCAACCCGTGACTGAGCCCCAAGATGTGGATGCACCCCGTAGTTCACCCCCGTAGTTCACGCCCATAGGTCCGCTCGTGGCCCACGCCCGATGACGGCGTCCGTAGTCTGCGGCCGCAGTCCCGCGTCCGACGGAGGCTGGTCGCATGAGGGTGCTCGCCCGAGAGTGCCCGCACGGCGGTGCTCACACGGAGGTGCCCGCGCGGGAGTACTCAAGCGCCTCGGTACGCATGCGACGGGGATGGAGGTGACGTAGATCGGGAACCACATGGGCAGTGAGGCAGGCCGCCATACAGGGCCCGCACGGGGTCCTCGTAGGAGTTGCTTGCACAGGGGTGCTCCCGCGCGACGCCGCTGCGTTCTGGTGCCGGGTGCTCAGACGGGCGTCCACGGACACACCGCCACCCTGCAGAGCACGACCCTGGCAGAGCACGGGCCCAGGTGGGCGTGGGCCCGGGTGAGCACGGGCCCGGGTGAGCGTAGGCCGGGGTGAGCGTAGGCCCGGCAGAGCGCGGACTCGGCACAAGCAGAGCACCGTCTGCACGGCAGAGCACGACCCGACACGGCAAACACCGCCGGCATGGAAGCGCATCGTCAGTCCAGAGGTGCACCGCCGTCGGCAGAGCCGGCTGAAGGAGATCCGTTCCCTGCCGCCCTTCCTGGCCGCCTCAACCGAAGTCGGGTGGCATGGCGGTTGACGAGGCAGCACGGCCGCACGACAAATAGGCGCCGCACGACAGATCGGGGCGGCACGACAGATCGGCGCGGCACGACACGGACATGCCGCGCACAATCCAGCTCCCGGCTTCCCCTACGCCCGCCTGGCGATGCCGACTCGATGTCGACGCCGCGCCTCATGATGCCGGGCGCGGTGTCGTGCAGCGGGTGTCTGGATGAGCTGCAGCCAGCGCGAGGGTCGGCGATGTGCTCCGTCGGGATACCACCCGAATCAGCGAAGGCCGGCGCGCATCATCGGCTGGCCTGAAGTGCTCATCGAACTCGCGAAGTCACGGCATCCGCGAGCCCGCCCGTCCGGCTCAACTCCAACGTGGCGACGAGTGAAGGTCAGGCGACGGTGGCGCGGTGGGCGATCTCGCGGGCCGCGTCCATGTACGCCATCGCCCCGCTCGACCCCGGATCGTACGTCATCACCGACTGCCCATAACTGGGCGCCTCCGACAACCGCACGCTCCGCGGGATCACCGTGTTGAGCACCGTGTCCCCGAAGTGCGCCCGTACCTCGTCGGCCACCTGCGAAGCCAGCCGGGTGCGGCCGTCGTACATCGTCAGCACGATCGTCGACAGGCTCAGCGTCGGGTTGAGGTGGGCCTTGATCAGGTCCACGTTCCTGAGCAGCTGCCCGAGGCCCTCAAGGGCGTAGTACTCGCACTGGATCGGGATCATCACCTCGTCCGCGGCCACCAGCGCGTTGACGGTCAGCAGGCCGAGTGAGGGCGGGCAGTCGATGATGATGTAGTCGAGCTCCATCGCCTCGTACGCCGCCAGCGCCCGCCGCAGCCGCGCCTCTCTGGCCACCAACGAGACCAGCTCGATCTCAGCACCGGCAAGGTCAATGGTGGCGGGTGCGCAATAGAGGTTCGGCATCTCCGGCACCTGCTTGACGATGTCCGCCATGGGAAGATCGTCCACCAGCACCTGGTACACATCGGGAACGTCGCCACGATGCTCGGTCGCCAAAGCCGTGGAAGCGTTGCCCTGGGGGTCGAGGTCCACTACGAGGACACGCTGGCCGTGCATCGACAGGGCGGCGGCGATGTTGACCGACGTGGTCGTCTTGCCCACGCCGCCTTTCTGGTTGGCTACCGCGATCACTCGGGTCTCAGACGGGCGCGGCCAGGTGCCGTCGCCATCGCCGGAGGTCTCGCCGGGCTGGGTGGCCGTCTGGGTTGCAGATGTTTCACGTGAAACCACTGAGCTGAGCGCCTCTCGTACCAACGGCGAATCACCGGGGTTCAGGGGGGTCTGGGTCACGATGGCCATCCTTTCAACCAGTGGTGTGCCGGTGCCGGGAATTTGCTGTCGCGACACGCCCATTTCGGGCCAGCCAACTCCGGTTGGGCTCTCAGACGGACGGCTGCCCGGCCAGCCAAGACCGCTTGACGCGACTGGCACAACCGTCACCTCCTTCGTCGCCGCCTGGCTCGCTCTGGCGCGCGACCCGCTACCACCCGAACCAATGTTGCAGGCGGCTCGACCTTACCGTGCCCGACGGTCACAAGCTCGGCCGTTCGGGCTCCGCTGGCCTGCAATTGCGACTGCGCTTCGGCGAGTTCGCCGGCGGCCCGCTCCCCCTTCATCGCGATCAGCTCGCCGCCCTCGCGCAACAGCGGCATCGCCCAGGTCAGGAGCCGGTCGAGCGGCGCGACCGCGCGAGCGCTGGCCACGTCGAACTCGCGCTGACCGGCCAGTTCCTCCGCTCGGCCGCGCAGCACCTCGACGTTGTCGAGCTTGAGCGCCTCGACGCATTCCTCCAGGAACACGGTACGACGCAGCAGCGGCTCCAGCAGCGTAACCGTGATGTCCTGCCGGACGATCGCCAGCACCAGCCCGGGCAGGCCGGCGCCGGAGCCGATGTCCACCAGCCGCACCTCCTCCGGCACGGCCTCGGCCACGACGGCGCAGTTGAGCAGGTGGCGATCCCAGATCCGGGGCACCTCCCGCGGACCCAGCAGTCCGCGGACCACGCCGGGTCCCGCGAGCAGCTCGGCGAACGCGCCGGCACGGTCCCAAGCCTCCCCGACGAAGACGTCCCGCGCTATCTCCGGAGGCTCCGGAAGCTCATCGCTCACTGGTCGGTGGCCTTTCTGGGGCTGGTCGCCCATGCTCGGTGTCGTGCGTGCTGGAACGGGTTCGCCGCCTGGTCTCGTGACCCCGACGCGAAGGAAGCGGAATCAACACGGTAAGGCGACGGTGTCTGAGAGTCCGGTCTTCACCCAAGGCTAAGGGTGAGATCACAAGGGAAGACTAGCGGGCCCGGATGAAGGTGGCCTGTGAGCGCGCCGTCGGCCGGCCCTGGTGCGACCGACCCCGCCGCCGGGGTCCCCGCCCGGCCTTGCCGACCGCGGCTCCGTACCGAAGACAGAGGTCATGAACGCGAAACGGCCGTCTACCGCGCGCGACGGCGGGCAGACGGCCGGATCGGATGGCGTGACGCGCCTCAGGCGGGCAGGACCACCACGTACCGCTGCGGCTCCTCACCCTCGGACTCGCTGCGGAGTCCGGCGGCGGCCACCGCGTCGTGGACGATCTTGCGTTCGAACGGGGTCATCGGCTGCAGCGACTTGGGCTCGCTCCGCTCCTTGACCTGATTGGCGATCTCGGTGCCGAGCTTGGTGAGCTCGGCCCGGCGGCGTTCGCGGTAGCCCGCCACGTCGAGCATCAGCCGCGAGCGCTCCCCCGTCTGCCGGTGCACGGCCAGGCGGGTCAGCTCCTGCAGCGCCTCGAGAACCTCTCCGGCCGGCCCGACCAGCTCCGTCCCCTTCAGCCCGACGACGGAGACCATGGCGCGATCGCCTTCGACGTCCATGTCGATGTCGCCGTCGATGTCGGCGATGTCGAGAAGCCCTTCGACGTAGTCGGCAGCGATCTCGCCTTCCTGCTCCAGCGCATTGAGATCAGGAGCCTTCTCCTGCTCGGCCTCGGTCATGGCCGGCCTCTCCTTCGTGTTCACGACTTCTTGCTGCCGGTGCGCTTGCTGCGGCTCTGCCTGCTCGGCTGCTGTCTGATGATCTTAGGCTCCGGAGGGGGCGGCGGGGCCTGTTCTTCCGGAGTGGTCTTGCGGAGCTTGCCGATCAGACCGGCCTTCGGCTCGACCGGCATGACATTGCCCTTGGCGTCGTACTGCGGCATCGGGTTGCGGCTGTAGAACCAGTGCTGCTGACCGAGCGTCCACAGGTTGGTGGTGACCCAGTACATGATCAGACCGAGGGGGAAGTTGAGGCTGAAGAAGGCGAACAGCGGCGAGATGTACATGAGGATCTTCTGCTGCTGCGCCATGGGGTTGTCCGGCATCTGAGCCATGGAGCGGGTGACGCTCTGCCGGACGGTGAGGAACGTGGTCAGCGAGCTGATCGCGACGAAGATCCCCAGGACCACCTTGGTCTGGATGTTGCCGGCGCCGAACGTCTGGAGCTGCGCCTCCGACATCCAGAAGTTGGCGGGCAGCGGTGCGCCGAAGATGTGCGCCGCCCTGGCGCTGTCGACCAGCTCCTGCGTCATGCCGTACTTGGCGTGACCGTCGGCCATGTTGTGCAGCACGGTGAACATGGAGATGAAGATCGGGAACTGGGCCACGACCGGCAGGCAGCCGCCGAGCGGGTTGGCGCCAGCGCCCTGGTAGAGCGCCATGACCTCCTGGTTCATCCGCTGCTTGTCGTTCTTGTAACGCTTGCGCAGCTCTTGAACCTTGGGGGCGAGTTCCTGCATCTTCCGCGACGATCGCATCTGCTTGAGGAAGAGCGGGAAGATCAGGATCCGCATGAACACGGTCAGCGTGATGATCGTCAACGCCCAGGTCAGCCCGCTGTCCGGGTTGAGGACCGTGCTGTATGCAGTATGGATCCAGATGATGACTTGGGCTACGGCTTGGTACAGCCAGCTCAGCCAGGACAGCTCCACCGAGCTATCTCCCTTGCGTTTCGTGGGACCGGACCGGGCGTGGGGGCACCGGGTCAATACCTCCGGGATGGAATGGGTGGCACCGCCCGATGCGCCGGACAGTCAGCCATGTGCCGCGCAATGCTCCATGTACGGCGATCGCTTCGAGTCCGTACTGGCTGCAGGACGGGTAGAACCGGCAGCGTGGACCGAGCAGCGGGCTGATGAACGCCCGGTAGAACCGGATGGGGACGATCAGCGCCCGGGCCGCCAGGCCCGGCGCCGCCCCTTGCGGTTGCTCCGTCATCTCTTCTGTCCGCCCGTCGAGGACTCGCGCCGCCTGAGCAAACGAGCCAGCGCGAGATCGAGTTCGGCGGCCAGTTGCTCGAATCCCGCGGACGCGGCCGGTGGGTTGGCGCGTACCACAAGCAGGCTACCTCGTGGCAGCGCGTCGAGACGGTCCCGCATGAGGTGTCGAAGCCGCCGCTTGACCTTGTTCCTGGTCACCGCGCCACCGACGGCCTTGCTCACGACGAAACCGACCCGGGGTGACTCTTCCCCGGAAATGGTGAAATGCACCACGAGAGTTGGGCGGCCGGCGCGTTTGCCGCGCTTGACCGCCGCCTCGAACTCCTCCCCGCGGCGCATGCGGGATTGACGGGACAGCACCGTATACGTCTAACGCCCGCCGGTATGAGGCACCGGCGGGCTGCTAACGCGAGGGACGATCAGGCCGACAGCTTCTCGCGGCCCTTACGGCGGCGAGCGGCGAGGATGGCGCGACCGGCCCGGGTGCGCATCCGCAGCCGGAAGCCGTGGGTCTTCGCGCGGCGACGGTTGTTCGGCTGGAAAGTACGCTTGCTCACGGGTGGGCTCCAGGCTTGATGGTGCGCCACGAAGGCGCTTAACACTCATGGATGGCCTGTCAAGGAAGCGAGGGCACGCGAAATAGCCGTCGCGTGACAAGCCGACCGTCGTACGTTACGGGGCAAGCACCGTCCAGGTCAAACCGGACCGGTTATCCACTAATCCACAGGCCACTTGTCCACCGCCGGCCCCACGTCCACAGTATGTGTACCCAGGTACCACTAGGCTGTGGACAACGTCTTGAACACAGCTGTGCACATGGATACTGTCGGCCCTTCCAGGCCCGCTCAAGCGCTGTGGACAGTCTGTGGATCTCCTGTGGAGAGCGTGGGCGGGATGCCCGGCCGACACGTGTGGACGAAGGGCCGTCGATCATCAGCGGGCGGTCGTGCCATGTGGATAAACGATCGCGGGGGGCCGCGAGATGGAGGAGGGGAACCGCACCATGAACGGTGTCGACCTCGGCACGGTATGGGCGAGCGCCCTGAGCAACTTCCTCAACGAGAACGTGCCGATCCAGCAGCGCACCTGGCTGTCGATGGTGCGTCCGATCGCCCTGGCCAACGACACGATCGTGCTCGGCGTCCCCAACGACTTCCTCAAGGACCTGATCGAGGGCAAACTGCGCCCGCTCGTCGCGCACGCGCTCTCTCAGGAACTCGGCCGGACCATGCGGCTGGCCGTGATGATCGACACCACGGCCCCGGAACAGCCCTCCGTCGACTCTCATCAACAGCCTGTGACTCAGAGTTATCCCCAGGGTGTGGAGAGTCAGCTGCGTTATGCACAGCCTGCGCAACCGCAGCACAACCCGGCTTCCGAGCCCCCTCAGTTCTATTCTCCACAGCCCGAGCCGCCGCAGATATCCACCGAATATCCACAGCAGGGCTTCTCTTTTGAACAGGCGCAGCCGTACACACCGCCTGTGGAGAAGACGCCGGAACCGGCGCCGAATCGGTGGGAAGCGAAGAGCAACAAGCCCAGCGAACCGGCCAGGCTTAATCAGAAGTACACATTTGAGACATTCGTCATCGGTGCCAGCAATCGCTTCGCCCACGCGGCGGCGGTGGCGGTGGCCGAGTCGCCGGCGAAGGCGTACAACCCGCTGTTCATCTACGGGGACTCCGGGCTGGGCAAGACGCACCTGCTGCACGCCATCGGGCATTACGCCCAGAGCCTGTACGACGGCGCCCGGGTCAGATACGTGAGCTCCGAGGAGTTCACCAACGACTTCATCAACAGCATCCGCGACCACAAGGCCGACGGCTTCCGCGGCCGCTACCGGGCGATCGACATCCTGCTCGTGGACGACATCCAGTTCCTGGAGGGCAAGGAGCAGACGCAGGAGGAGTTCTTCCACACCTTCAACACGCTGCACAACGCCAACAAGCAGATCGTCATCTCCAGCGACCGGGCGCCCAAGCAGCTCATCACGCTGGAGGACCGGCTGCGCAACCGGTTCGAGTGGGGCCTGATCACCGACGTCCAGCCGCCCGAGCTGGAGACGCGCATCGCCATCCTCAGGAAGAAGGCCATCCAGGAGGGCCTGGCCGCGCCGCCCGAGGTGCTCGAATACATCGCCAGCCGCATCTCCACCAACATCCGTGAGCTGGAGGGCGCGCTGATCAGGGTCACCGCGTTCGCCAGCCTCAACCGGCAGGGCGTCGACCTGCAGCTGGCCGAGGTCGTGCTGAAGGACCTCATCACCTCGGAGTCCGACACCGAGATCACCATCGCGGCGATCATGAACCAGACCGCCCAGTACTTCGGCATCAGCATCGACGACCTGTGCGGCACCTCCCGCAGCCGGGCGCTCGTCAACGCCAGGCAGATCGCGATGTACCTCGCCCGCGAGCTGACCGAGCTGTCGCTGCCGAAGATCGGTCAGCAGTTCGGCGGCCGCGACCACACCACCGTGATGCACGCCGAACGCAAGATCCGGTCGCTGATCGCCGAGCGCAGGTCGATGTACAACCAGGTCAACGAGCTGACAATGCGGATCAAGCAGACACAGCGTGGATCTTGAGTTCATACACAGCCTGTGGAAAACGCTGTGGACCAGCGCAAACGCAAAAATTCACTCGCCGTTCGCCCGGCAATGGTGGGAAAAATCCGTCCACATTGGTTGGGGACAAGGGTGGGGACATCCTGGGGAGAACCTGGGGACTACCAGTGGACAGCGTGTGGACAGACTGTGAACAACGGATCTGGGGCTCCAGAAGGGCCGCTTTTACCCCGTGGACAACCTGTGGAAACCTCGTGGATAACCCCGGTCTGACGGTGGATGAAGGCACCATGATCTGGGGACGGCCTGTGCACGAAAAATCGTCGTCCCCAGGCGCGGAAGTTCTCCCCAGGCGTCACCCACATCCCCAGTGGATGAAAATATGGCCGCTGACCAGCCAAGACGCCGGTTGTCCACAGTTCCCACAGCCCCTAGTGTGATGACCTCTATATCTCTAACTAGGAAACTCAAAGACCCATAGAGGGGTTCTCCCGGAGCGCGAGTCCGGGAGGGTGGATCCTTGAGATCCTTGAATCAACGACGAACCCAGGAGGCTGATCACCGTGATGTTCCGAATCGAGCGAGACGTCCTCGCTGAGGCGGTGGCATGGACGGCACGCAGCCTCCCGGCGCGTCCGTCGGTTCCCGTTCTCGCCGGCATGCGCCTGGAGGTCACGGAGGGGACGCAGCTCAAGCTCTCCGGTTTCGACTACGAGGTCTCCGCCGAGGTGACGCTCGAGGTCCACACGGGCGAGCCGGGTGTCGTGCTGGTCTCGGGCAAGCTGCTCGCCGAGATCACGCGCGCGCTCCCCGCACAGCCTGTGGACTTCGTGGTGGACGGAGCCAAGGCCGTCGTCACGTGCGGCAGCGCCCGCTTCACCCTGCTGACCATGCCGGTGGAGGACTACCCGTCCCTGCCTGCCATGCCGCCGGCCGCGGGCCGCGTCGGCAGCGACGTGTTCGCCTCCGCCGTCGGCCAGGTCGCCGTCGCCGCCGGTCGCGACGACACTCTGCCGATGCTCACCGGCGTACGGATGGAGATCGAGGGCGACACGGTGACCCTCGCCGCGACCGACCGCTACCGGCTGGCCGTGCGCGAGCTCAAGTGGCAGCCGGGCCAGCCCGACTTCTCCGCCATCGCGATGATCCCCGGCAAGACGCTCGCCGACACGGCCAAGGCGCTCGGCGCGACCGGCGCCGAGGTCGAGATCGCGCTGAGCTCCGCGGGAGGCACCGGCGAGGGCATGATCGGCTTCTCCAGCGCCGGACGCCGTACGACGACGCGCCTGCTCGACCCCGAGTTCCCGAAGTACCGCTCGCTGCTGCCGACCGAGTTCTCCGCCCGCGCCGACCTGTCCACAGGCTCGTTCGTCGAGGCGGTCAAGCGCGTGGCCCTGGTCGCCGAGCGCAACACTCCGGTACGCCTGGCGTTCAAGAGCGGCGAGGTCGTGCTGGAGGCCGGCAGCGGCGACGAGGCGCAGGCCGTCGAGGCGCTTCCGGTGGATTACGAGGGAGATGAGATGAACATCGCCTTCAACCACCAGTTCCTGCTGGAAGGTCTGGGAGCCATCGACTCCGACATCGCCCGGCTGCAGATGACCACGTCGACGAAGCCCGCTATCCTCACCGGTGGCAAGCCTGTGGAGGACCAAGCCACCACGGACTACCGTTATCTGATCATGCCCATCCGCCTGTCAGGCTGAACCGGTCGTCGGGAATGATGGAAGCCTGACAAGGGGGTAGAGGACAGTCATGCAGATCGGCATGGTGGGACTGGGCAAGATGGGCGGCAACATGGCCGAAAGGCTGCGCCGCGGTGGTCACGAGGTGATCGGCTACGATCGCGATCCGGCGGTCAGCGACGTCGGCAGCCTCAAGGAGCTGGCCGAACGCCTCCAGACACCGCGCGCGATCTGGGTCATGGTCCCGGCCGGCAAGGCCACCCAGAGCACCATCGACGATCTCGGCGAGCTGCTCAGCGAGGGCGACCTCGTGGTCGACGGCGGAAACTCCCACTATGTGGATGACCAGAAGCACGCCGCCGAGCTGTCCAAGAAGGGCATCGGCTTCGTCGACTGCGGCGTGAGCGGTGGCGTCTGGGGCCTGCAGAACGGCTACGCGCTCATGTGCGGCGGCGACAAGCCCGACGTCGACCGCCTCATGCCGATCTTCGACACGCTCAAGCCGGAGGGCGAGGACGGCTTCGTCCACGCCGGCGACGTCGGCGCGGGCCACTTCGCGAAGATGGTCCACAACGGCATCGAATACGGCATGATGCAGGCCTTCGCCGAGGGCTGGGAGCTGCTGGAAGCCTCCGACGTCGTGAAGGACGTCAAGGGCTCCTTCAGCAGCTGGCGCACCGGCACCGTGATCCGCTCCTGGCTGCTCGACCTGATGGTCCGAGCGCTCGACGACGACGAGCACCTGGAGCAGCTCCGCGGCTACGCCCAGGACTCCGGCGAGGGCCGGTGGACGGTGCAGGCCGCGGTCGACCACGCGGTCCCGCTGCCCGTGATCACCGCCGCGCTCTACGCCAGGTTCGCCTCGCGGCAGGACGACTCCCCCGCGATGAAGGTCGTGGCGGCGCTGCGCAACCAGTTCGGCGGCCACGCCACCACCTCGGCCGAGGGCGGCACGGAGAAGGGCGCCGACTCCCCCGGCGCCGACGTGACACCGCCGCGCGAGCTCGACCGCTGACCGGCCCGGACCGCTCGGGCGCCCCGGCCGCCGGTTCGCCCGGCGTCGTCGGCTCGGAGGCGAGGTTTTCCACAACGGCCAGGGTTTTCCACAAGAACGCATGCCGGTGACCCCGGCGGCCCGCGAGGCCCACTAACCTTCGTGGGGTGCATGTCGCCCACCTCTCGCTGACCGACTTCCGGTCCTACGCGTCCGTGGAGCTCGGCCTGGAGCCGGGCATCACGGCCTTCGTGGGGCCCAACGGCCAGGGCAAGACCAACCTGGTCGAGGCCCTCGGCTACGTCGCGACGCACTCCAGCCACCGGGTGGCCGGCGACGCGCCGCTCGTGCGGCAGGGCGCCACCAGGGCGATCGTGCGCTGCGCCGTCCAGCGGGACGACCGGCGGGCGCTCATCGAGCTGGAGATCAACCCGGGCCGGGCCAATCGCGCCCGGCTCAACCGCTCCCCCGTGTCCAGGGCCCGCGACGCCGTCGGCCTGCTGCGCACCGTCCTGTTCGCTCCCGAGGACCTGTCGCTGTCCAAGGGCGACCCGTCCGAGCGCCGCCGCTTCCTCGACGACCTGCTCGTGGCCAGGGCCCCCAGGTTCGCCGGGGTCCGCGCCGACTACGACCGCGTGCTGAAGCAGCGCGGCGCCCTGCTGCGTACGGCCGCGCAGGCCCGCAGAGGCAGCAGGAGCGCCCGGCGGCAGGAGGGCGACAGCGGGTTCGCGGCGGCCGGCGCGGGCGACGTGCTGAGCACTCTGGAGGTCTGGGACGCCCACCTCGCCCGGCACGGCGCGGAGCTGTTGCGGGCCCGGCTGGAGCTCATCGAGGCGCTGCGCCCGCTGGTGGCCGGGGCCTATGCCGCGTTGGCCCCGTCGAGCGCTCCGGCGACCCTCGCCTACCGCAGCACGTTGTCCACAGGTGGGGACCAGGGTGAGGGTGACCAGGAGGGCGAAGTCCCCGGTGAGCGGGGATCTTTCGATACACAGACGTTATCCACAGACTTGGGGAAAACCCTTGAAGAACGTCTGCGGGAGCGGCTATTGGAGGTGCGCCAGTCGGAGCTCGACCGGGGCGTCACCCTCGTCGGGCCGCACCGCGACGACCTGATCCTCGGCCTCGGCGACCTGCCCGCCCGGGGCTACGCCAGCCACGGCGAGTCGTGGTCGTTCGCGCTGGCGCTCCGGCTGGCCGCGTACGACCTGCTGCGGGCCGACGGCGGCGACCCCGTGCTGATCCTCGACGACGTGTTCGCCGAGCTCGACAGCCAGCGGCGGCGCCGGCTGGCCGAGATCGTCGCGCCGGCCGAGCAGGTGCTGATCACCGCGGCCGTGGCGGACGACGTGCCGGGGGAGCTGGTGGGAGGCAGGTACGACGTCGCGGAAGGGAGCGTGACCCGTGTCCGATGACGGCAAGCCCCGTGGGGGTGAGAGCCCGCAGGCGGGCGGTGCCAGGGGCGGGTCTCGTGGCTCGGCTGCCTCCGGGTCCCGGACCGGTCAGCCGGAGGCCGGCGGGGGCGCAGCCGGTGGGCCGGCGGCCGGTCGTCCACAGGCTGTGGGGGGCGGTGGGGAGAACACCGCGGCCAGGGGTGTGGCGCTGGCGCGGGAGAAGCTGGCCCAGGCCAAGGCCGACGCCGCCAAACGCGGCCAGCTCCCACGGCGCGAGCCCAGACGTAAGGCGGCGGGGCCGCGCAGAGACGGCGGCGACCCGCAGCTCTTCGGCCGCGCCATCGCCGACCTGCTGGCCGACCGCGGCTGGGAGCGGTCGGCGGCGGTCGGCGCGGTGTTCGGCCGGTGGGCCACCATCGTCGGCCCTGACCTGGCCATGCACACCAGACCCGAGTCCTTCGACGACGGCGAGGTGCTGATCGCGGCCGACTCGACGGCGTGGGCGACGCAGGTGCGGCTGCTCGCGCGCACCCTCGTCCGCAGGCTCAACGAGGAGCTCGGCGAAGGCACCGTGAAGAAGGTCAAGGTCAGGGGCCCGCAGAACGCGCCGCGGCCGTCAGGCGGGTTGCGGGTGACCGGAAGCCGGGGTCCCGGCGACACCTACGGCTAGCCTGTCAAGGGCGATCAGACCGCCGGAGACGCGATAAGCCCCCTTTCCGGAGGGGGGATGCTCGGCAGGGGGCAAATCGAGCTAGAGGGCATCACAGGCGCGTTCATTGCCACCTTGGCCCTCCGGAAGCGGTAGAATGAAAAAGGATTCCGGACACGTCCGCTTGCGTGTCACCCCGGCAGCAAGCCGACTCCCCCGGGTGACCGCGCATCGGGGCACTCACGACGGTGACGGGCACGGCAGGGGCAGCTTCGAAGGTTGAACGCCTACCCAGCCGCGTGTCCGCGGCAGGAGGATTTCGCAGTTGTCCTACGACGCTAGCTCAATCACCGTACTCGAGGGGCTTGAGGCGGTTCGCAAGCGCCCGGGTATGTATATCGGCTCCACCGGTGAGCGCGGCCTCCACCACCTCGTCCAAGAGATCGTGGACAACGCGGTGGACGAGGCCCTGGCAGGTTATGCGACCAGGATCGACATCACGCTGCTCGCCGACAACGGCGTCCGCGTGGTCGACGACGGCCGAGGCATCCCCACCGGCATCCACCCGGTGGAGAAGATCTCCGCGGTCGAACTGGTGCTGACCACGTTGCACGCGGGCGGCAAGTTCGACAGCCAGTCGTACGCGGTCTCCGGCGGCCTGCACGGCGTCGGCTCGGCCGTCGTCAACGCGCTGTCCACCGCCATGGAGGTGGAGGTCAAGCAGAACGGCCACTACTGGCGCCAGCGCTACGAGCTGTCCAAGCCCACGGCCCCCCTGGCCAAGGGCGAGGAGACCGACGAGACCGGCACCACGATCACGTTCTGGCCCGACCCCGACGTCTTCGAGACCACCACCTGGAACTACGAGACGCTCTCGCGGCGCTTCCAGGAGATGGCCTTCCTCAACAAGGGCCTGACGATCACGCTGGTCGACGAGCGGCCCGACCACATCAACGGCGAGCCGCACTCCGTCTCCTACCACTACGAGGGCGGCCTGGCCGACTTCGTGCAGCACCTCAACGCCAAGAAGGAGCCGGCGCACGCGTCGATCATCTCCTTCGAGGAGGAGAGCGACGGGCTCGCGGTCGAGATCGCCATGCAGTGGAACAACTCCTACTCAGAGTCGGTCTACAGCTTCGCCAACGTCATCAACACCGCTGAGGGCGGCACCCACGAGGAGGGCTTCCGCGCGGCGCTGACGTCCATCGTCAACCGTTACGCGCGCGAGCAGAAGTTCCTCAAGGAGGGCAAGGACGACAACCTCTCCGGCGAGGACGTCCGCGAGGGGCTGACCGCGATCATCTCGGTCAAGCTGTCCGACCCGCAGTTCGAGGGCCAGACCAAGACCAAGCTCGGCAACACCGAGGCGAAGTCGTTCGTGCAGAAGGCCTGCAACGACCACCTGCGTGACTGGTTCGAGCGCAACCCCGGCGAGGCCAAGGACATCATCAACAAGTCCTTGCAGGCCTCACGCGCCCGCATCGCGGCCCGCCAGGCCCGCGACCTGACCAGGCGCAAGTCGCTGCTCGAATCGGGCAGCGGGCTGCCGGGCAAGCTGGCCGACTGCCAGTGGAACGACCCGGAGAAGTGCGAGCTGTTCATCGTCGAGGGCGACTCGGCCGGCGGCTCGGCCAAGGGCGGCCGCGACTCGCGCTTCCAGGCGATCCTGCCCATCCGCGGCAAGATCCTCAACGTCGAGAAGGCGCGGATCGACAAGGTCCTGAAGAACAACGAGGTCCAGGCGCTGATCACCGCCCTGGGCACCGGCGTCCACGACGAGTTCGACATCACCAAGCTGCGCTATCACAAGGTCATCCTCATGGCCGACGCCGACGTCGACGGCCAGCACATCAACACGCTGCTGCTGACGCTGCTGTTCAGGTTCATGAGGCCGCTGATCGAGGCAGGTCACGTCTACCTGTCGTGCCCGCCGCTGTACAAGATCAAGTGGGACCGGAAGGGCGAGGACGCCTCCTACGCCTACTCCGACAGCGAACGCGACGCGGTCATCGCCGAAGGCATCGCCAACGGCAAGCCCGACCCGCGGCCCCGCGACAACGTACAGCGCTTCAAGGGTCTGGGCGAGATGAACGCCGGCCAGCTCTGGGAGACCACGATGAACCCGGAGACCCGGCTGCTGCGCCTGGTCACGCTCGACGACGCGGCCCAGGCCGACGACCTGTTCAGCGTGCTGATGGGGGAAGACGTGGAGGCGCGGCGCGACTTCATCATCCGCAACGCGCGCGACGTGCGCTTCCTCGACGTTTAGCCACAAGAAGGACCTTTACCTGTGACGGACGTGAACACCACTCCCCCGGCTGACCGCATCGAGCCTGTGGACATCCAGTCCGAGATGCAGCGCAGTTACATGGACTACGCGATGTCCGTCATCGTGTCCAGGGCGCTGCCTGACGTGCGCGACGGGCTCAAACCGGTGCACCGGCGGGTGCTCTACGCGATGTACGACGGTGGCTACCGTCCCGACCGCGGCTACTTCAAGTGCGCCCGCGTCGTCGGCGACGTGATGGGCACCTACCACCCACACGGCGACACCTCGATCTACGACGCGCTGGTCCGCCTGGCGCAGTCGTGGTCGCTGCGATATCCGCTGGTCGACGGGCAGGGCAACTTCGGCTCGCCCGGCAACGACCCGGCGGCGGCGATGCGTTACACCGAGTGCAAGCTCGCGCCCATCGCCATGGAGATGCTGCGGGACATCGACAAGGAGACCGTCGACTTCCGCCCCAACTACGACGGCAAGTCGCAGGAGCCCGACGTCCTGCCGGCGCGCATCCCGCAGCTGCTGGTCAACGGCTCGGGCGGCATCGCCGTCGGCATGGCCACCAACATCCCGCCGCACAACCTGCGCGAGGTCGCCAGCGCGGTCAAGTGGGCCCTGGAAAACCCCGAGGCCAGCGAGGAAGAGCTGCTCGAAGCGGCCATGAGGCTGGTCAAGGGGCCCGACTTCCCGACCAAGGCGCTCATCGTGGGCCGGCGCGGGATCGAGGACGCCTACCGCACCGGGCGCGGCTCGATCACCATGCGGGCCGTGGTCGAGGTCGAGGAGGACAAGGGCCGGCAGGCTCTGGTCGTCACCGAGCTCCCGTACCAGGTCAATCCTGACAACCTCGCACTGAAGATCGCCGAGCTGGTGCGTGAGGGCAAGCTGACCGGCATCGCCGACGTCCGCGACGAGAGCTCGTCGCGGGTCGGGCAGCGCCTGGTCATCGTGCTCAAGCGCGACGCGGTCGCCAAGGTCGTCCTCAACAACCTGTACAAGCACACCCAGCTCCAGGACACCTTCGGCGCCAACATGCTGGCGCTGGTGGACGGCGTGCCGCGGACCCTGCGGCTCGACCAGTTCATCCGTCACTACGTGGCGCACCAGATCGAGGTCATCGTCCGCAGGACCCGCTACCTGCTGCGCAAGGCCGAGGAGCGGGCCCACGTCCTGAGCGGCCTGCTGAAGGCCCTGGAGCGGCTCGACGAGGTCATCGCCCTGATCCGGGCCTCCGAGTCCGCCTCGCACGCCCAGCAGGGCCTCATGGGGCTGCTGGAGATCGACGAGATCCAGGCGCAGGCCATCCTCGACATGCAGCTGCGCAAGCTGGCCGCCCTGGAGCGGCAGGCCATCCAGGACGAGCACGACGCGCTGATGACCCAGATCGCCGAGTACAACTCGATCCTGGCCAGCGAGAGCCGCCAGCGGGAGATCGTCAACGACGAGCTCGCCGAGATCGTCGGCCGCTACGGCGACGAGCGCAAGACCGAGATCATCGCGTACGACGGCGACATGTCGATCGAGGACCTCATCGCCGAGGAAGAGATCGTCGTCACCATCACCAGGGGCGGCTACGCCAAGCGCACCCGTACCGACCTCTACCGGGCGCAGAAGCGCGGCGGCAAGGGCGTCCGCGGCGCGCAGCTGCGCCAGGACGACATCGTCGACCACTTCTTCGTCACCACGACCCACCACTGGCTGCTGTTCTTCACGAACAAGGGCCGGGTCTACCGCGTCAAGGCCTACGAGCTGCCCGACGCCGGTCGTGACGCCCGGGGCATGCATCTGGCGAACCTTCTCGCCATGCAGCCCGACGAAACAGTCATGGAGGTTCTCGACCTACGCGACTACAACGTCGCCCCGTACCTCGTCCTCGCCACCCGCAGCGGGCTGGTCAAGAAGACGCGCCTGTCCGAGTACGACTCCCCCAGGTCCGGCGGTCTGATCGCGATCAACCTGCGGGACGACGACGAGGTCATCGGAGCCCGCCTGGTCTCCGAGTCCGACGATCTGCTGCTCGTCTCCAAGGGAGCGCAGTCGATCCGGTTCACCGCCTCTGACGAGGCCCTGCGGCCCATGGGGCGGGCGACCAGCGGCGTCATCGGCATGAGGTTCCTCGACGGTGACGAACTTCTGGCCATGAATCGCATCGCCGACGGTCAAGATGTGCTTATCGCCACGAAGGCTGGGTACGCAAAACGGACGCCAGTGGATCAGTATCCGGTTCAAGGACGTGGCGGTAGGGGTGTGCTGACTGCGAAAATCGTATCTTCCCGTGGCAAGCTGGTCGGAGCCGTCATGGTCAACCCAGAGGACGAGGTCTTCGCGATCACGTCCGCCGGCGGGGTGATCCGGACGAGTGCCGGTGAGATCAAGCAGTCCGGCCGCCAGACCATGGGAGTGCGATTGATGAATCTCGCCGAAGGCGACAGCGTGGTAGCCCTCGCCCGGAACGCGGAGTCCATGGAGACTCCGATGGAGAGTGAGGAAGACGGGGGAGGAGAGTAAATCATGAGCGCCCAGGGTGGCACCGCCAGGACAAAGGCGGCTGCGGGTAACGGTCAGCAACCGAAGAAACCCGCAGAGACCGAAATATTCACGCCGGTCGAGGAAGGCAAGGACACCTCGCCCGCGCAGGGCAGGCCCCTGCCAGGACAGCAGGAGGCCGGCAAGTCCGCGCCTCCTCCTCAGCCTGGCCCTCCGCCCGGTGGCGGGTCTGGTGGACCTGGTGGGCCCGGTGGGCCCGGCGGGTCTGGCGGGTTGCAACCGCCGGAGGGCAACGAGACCGTCCGGCTGCGTCCGTCGCTGGCCACCGAAGCCCCGCCGGCCATCGAACTGCCCAAGAAGAAGTCGTCCAACTCCTCGGGGGGCCGGCTCCCCCGCAAGGCACACCTGGTCCTGCGCCGCGTCGAGCCGTGGTCGGCCATGAAGTTCAGCTTCGTGGTCTCCCTCGTCTGCTTCGTGGTGCTGTTCGTGGCCGTGGCCGTCCTGTACGGCGTGCTGTCGGCGCTGGGCGTCTTCGACTCCATCGTCGACCTGGTCAACCAGCTCGGAAAGGGCGAGCAGGGCCAGAGCTCGATCCCGATCGACATCGCCTCGTGGTTCGAGCCGGTGCGCATCCTCGGCTACACGGCCCTGATCGGAGCCGTGAACGTCGTCCTGATCACGGCCCTGTCCACCTTGGGCGCGGTCATCTACAACATCGCCTCCGACCTGGTGGGCGGCGTTGAAGTGACGTTCAGCGAGGCCGAATAGGCGTGGACGCTCGCGCCGCGCGCACTGATCGCGCGGCGCGAGCAGCCAGCCGGACGCGGTAAGCTCTTCTCGTCCGAACAACCGGTTCGCCTCCCTGGGGCGAATGCGATAACGTTCGGTGTGCGAGCGGGGCTATAGCTCAGACGGTTAGAGCGCTTCCCTGATAAGGAAGAGGTCCCAGGTTCAAGTCCTGGTAGCCCCACCCAGTTCAGAGGCCGTTTCCGGAGATCGGAAGCGGCCTTTTTTGATCTTCTGAGTGACTAACTGCGTGACTACGGCTCCCGAGTCAGGCCTGATCGCGAGGATGAGCTACGGCTGCTGGGTTGAACCTGGCAGGCATGGCCCAGCAGTCATGTTTGTAGCCCTACTGGGATCCGCCATCGTTTGCCAACACGCTTCCTCCGAGATCGTCGCCGATCATCGATCGCATCTACCATTACTGCTCACGGATTTCCGGACCAGCTCACTAGGCGGACCTGCTCTCACCCGGCCGCTCGTCCGGCGGGATGGGGACGGTCAGCGAGACACCGCTCCGCGTGCGCAGGTCGAGGGTGCCCCTGGGCGCGACCAGGCTCACGACCTCTTCGATGTCATCGAAGCTCCGCTGCAGCGCCAGCCCTATCTTGTCGCGCTCGTTCGCGTAGAACCCGTCCCTGGGCCGCTCCGGGTCCACCCACTCCTCGAACGAGTTGGCCGCGTTCTGGACGATTCGCAGCCGGTCATACACGTTCTGCCTGACCTCCGGAGTTCTGGCCAAGTCCATTAACTGCCGTTTCCAGGTGTCGAGATCCTTCATGAAGGCCCCGATCTCCCTGTCGAGCTTGGGTAGGTTCTCGCAACGGCTCCGGAGTTTGGACAGCTCCTCCCAGACGTCGTAGGCCTGGCTCATCTACGTCAGCTTGTCCAGCAGCCGCCTCCTGATCCGGTCGGCGTCGGTTCGGGCCGTGTACACCTCGCTCTCCGACGCCGAGACCCGGGAACCGCGGTCCAGGGCGACGCGCAGTAGCCCGATCAGCCGATCCACCTCCACCGGATCCGCCCGATACGGTGGTCGTTGCTTGTCCAGCTCCAGGAGCAGATCCTGCGAGGAGACGGCGAAACCGAGCGGGGTGGTGCCGTCGAAAGTGGTGCCTTTCAGCGTGCTCGCCAGTTCCCGCCACCCGTCTCTGACCTGTGGCGGGCCGCCGGTCAGCCGCCGCAGTTCCTGCGCCACGTCCTTGGCCTGCTCCGGCATCAGCGCGCCCGCGACCACCTCGCCGGAGTTGGTGACGATGACGACGTCGCTCCTGATGCCCGGGCGGACGTGCACGTCCCGGATCTCGTCATGGGTGAGTACCTGGACGTCGAACGGCCGCAGGCGGTCGTCGAGCTCGGCGGTGCGCACATGGCTGTCGCTCACCACGAGGACCGCCGACCCTCGCGCCGACCGCATCACCCGGCAGGGTGCCAACAGGACGAACCGCTCCTCGTCGAGCAGCGCGATGAGCTCCTCGTCCGCGCCCACGGCCGCGATCGGCAGGCTGCTCTCCTCGGCGGCCGGAATCCTCCTCAGTACCTCGGCCACCTCGGGGTGCGCTTCCCACCGGGTCATGGCCCTGCTCTCCCTTCGCCCGGGCAGTCCCTGGTGTATCGTCCCTCGCTGCTGATTGGCTGTCGATGGGTGACCGGACCGCTACGCGAAGGAGTTTAGGTGGCGTTGTTGCTGAAGTAGAAGTACAGGGATCCGCGGCGGCGGTGCCGAACACATTGGTCTCGAACTGGGCCCGGACCGCCGACAGGGGGTTTCTTCGAAGACGCCCTCCACGCCGTAGCCGGCGTTGGCGATGACCACGTTCAGCGGACCGACGGCCGACTCGACGCCGTCGATCACGGTGAAGACGGCCTCGCCGTCCGTCAGCAGGCGGGGCATGTGCCCTGCCCGGCGCGAGTGCCTCCGACGCGGCGATGTCGCCTTCCTCGCGCAGACGCTGTCAGCGGATGGTGTAGCCGCCGTCCACGATGATGTCCGCACCGTTGATCATGTCGGCGGCGTTCGAGGCGAGGAACAGTGCCGTCGCCGCGATCTCCCCCGGGTAGGCGAACCGGCCGGTGGGGATCTGTGCCTTCAGCGCGTCCCCCTTGGGACCGGCCCACGCCTTGCGGCCCAGGTCGGTGAGGACGACGGTGGGGGAGATCGTGTTGACGGTCACTCCCCGGCCGGCCCATTCGGAGGCGAGCACCTTGGACAGGCCGACCACGCCGAACTTGGAGGCGCAATACGCCACGTGCTGGTCCAGCGCGACCGTCGCCGCTTGCGAGGCCAGGTTGATGATCTTCCCGCCACCGGCGGCCAGCATGTGGCGGCCGACTTCCTGGGCCACCAGGAAGGTGCCCTTCAGGTTGATCTCGATCGTCCGGTCGAACGCGCTGACCTCCAGGTTCTCGGCCGGGGCCAGGATGGCGACGCCCGCGCTGTTCACCAGGATGTCGATGCGGCCGAACGCCTCCAGGACCGCGCCGACCGCCGCGCGCACGGCGGCGGGGTCGGACACGTCACAGGCGAACCCGGCGTGCGCCTCCCCCAGGCCGATCGCCTTCTGCCGGGCCGCCTCGCCGTCGATGTCGACCACGGCGACCCGGGCGCCCTTCACCGCGTACGTCTCCGCGATCGCCGCGCCGATCCCCGACGCGCCGCCGGTCACCAGCGCCACCTTGCCGGTGAGCTCGAAGCTCAGGTCGGGTGTCTGCTCCGCTGCTGTCATGTCACTTACTCCTCGCCGTCGGTTTGAGCGCTCCCCGTCGAGCGCGGTTCGGCGCTCAGCAGGGCCGTACGCACCAGCTCTTCCCCCTGCCGCAGGGTCTCGGCCTGGTCGGCCTGGTCGTGCCCCGCCTCGTAGTTCAGCAGGGTCCGTACCTTGGCCGCGGAGCTGGAGTTCTGGTCGAAGCGGTAGTCGAGCCATTCGCCGGCCAGGCGGCGGGCCAGTTCCAGTCCGACGACGCGCTGCCCGAAGCACAGGATCTGGGCGTTGTTGCTCAGCACGGACCGCTCGACGGAAAAGCTGTCGTGCGCCGTCACCGCGCGGATCCCGGGCACCTTGTTGGCGCTGATCGCGACGCCCAGCCCGGTGCCGCACACCAGCAACGCGCGGTCGGCCTCGCCGGCGGCCACCATGCGCGCCGCCATGACCGCGATGTGCGGATATGGCGTCGTGTCCTCGGCCCCGACCCCGATGTCGACGACCTTCTCCACCCGGTCGTCGTTCTCCAGATCGGCCTTCAGGACGTTCTTGTACTCCAGACCGGCGTCGTCGCAACCGACGATGATCCGCCACTTGTCAGGCATGACCCCCCAATTCCTTCGTGTCGTGCGACTCAGTGGCGAGCGACAGCACGCCCGAGACGGCGCGGGCGCACAGGGCGAGAGAGGTCGCCCCCGCGTCCGGGGTGCCGACACTGCGTTCGGCGAGCGGACGGGCCCGGCCGATCAGTGGCCGCAGGTCCGCGGTCGCGCGTGCGGCCGCCTCGCACACCTCGGTGGCCTCGCGCCAGGCGGCGGCCAGTTCCGTCCCGCCACCGACCCGTTCGGCGAGCGTGTCGGCGAACGGCCCGTACGCGTCGATCATGGTCTTGTCCCCCGGCCGCGCGCCGCCGAGGCGCTGGAGCGCGTCGAGTCCGGCCCGTACGGCCTCCGCCACGTCGGCGTCGGCGATCTCCTCGCGGTCGTCGCCCAGCCGCTCGCCGATGGCGCACAGAGCGGCGCCCCACAGGACGCCGGACGTGCCGCCCGCCCTGGCGGCCCACGCCTCGCCCGCCGCGACCAGCACTGACCGCGCGCCCGCTCCGGCGGCGAGCGCGTCCCCGGCGGCGGTGAGCGCCGCGGACGAGCCCTTGACCATGCCGCGTCCGTGGTCGCCGTCGCCGGCGACCGCGTCGATCCGGCCCAGTTCCTCCTCGGCCTCCGCCATGGCCGCCGCGACGGCCTCCAGTCCGGCGGCGGCGACCCGGGCGCAGGCGCGCGATCCCGGCGTGCCCGGTTTGACCGCCGTAACGGCCTCCGCCCGCTCGGAGGCGGTGTGCAGAGCCTGCGCGGACGTGGTCCGCCGGTCCGGCGTCGCCGTACGCGGCTCGATCCGGCCCCTCCGGTACGCCGGCGTGTCCGTCGGCGCGCACCACAATCGCTCCAGCTCCTCGTCGAGGAAGACGACGGTCAGCGAGCACCCGGCCATGTCCAGGCTGGTCACCAGCTCACCCACCTCCGGGGCGACGACCTGGAGCCCCTCATCCTTGAGGAGGGCGGCCACCGTGCGCCAGACGACGAACAGTTCCTCGTACTTGGTGGTGCCGAGGCCGTTCAGGATCGCGGTGACCCTGTCGCCGGACCCGGCGGGCTTCTCCGCCAGGACTCCGGACACCAGCCGCCGCGCCAGATCCGCGGCCCGCGGCAGCGCGTCCTCGCCCACGCCCGGCTCACCGTGGATGCCCAGACCGACGCCCATCCGCCCCGGAGGTACGGTGAACAGCGGCTCGGCCCCGCCGGGCATGGT
This sequence comes from Nonomuraea fuscirosea, assembly GCF_035917475.1. Taxonomy (NCBI): domain Bacteria; kingdom Bacillati; phylum Actinomycetota; class Actinomycetes; order Streptosporangiales; family Streptosporangiaceae; genus Nonomuraea; species Nonomuraea fuscirosea. The sequence goes on from NZ_CP109074.1 coordinate 10,388,168, forward strand.
GCACCCGCCGAAGGCGACGCCCAGGGTGCGGGTGCGGTCGTTGGCGTGCCGGGCGACCCGCTCGACCGCATCCAGGTCGTAGCCCGCCTCGGCGGCGGCGCCCGCGACCTTGAACACGACGAAGTCGCCGGCGATCCCGCGGCGGGTGTGGGCCTCCGACGGCGGCGCGCTGGCGATGTCGTCGGTGACGAACACGACGCGGGTGTCGATGCCCTCCTGGCACAGCCGCTGCTGGGCCAGGGTGAAGTTCATGACGTCCCCGGCGTAGTTGCCGGTGGAGAAGAGCAGGCCGGCGTCGCCCGCCGCCGCCTTGCCCACCGAGTACGCGTCCTGCGCCGACGGGGAGGTGAAGATGTTGCCGACGACGGCGCCGTCGGCGAATCCGGGCCCGACCACGCCGCAGAAGGCGGGGTAGTGCCCGGAGCCGCCGCCGACCACGACCGCGACCTTGCCCGGCGGGGTCTCAGTGGCTCGTACGACGCCGCCGGGCACACCCGCGACGCTGTTCTGGTGCACGTCCAGGAATCCGGCGAGCATGTCGTCGGCGAACGTGCTGGGATCGTCGTACAGACGAGTCATTGGTTGTTGTCCCCTTCGGTCTCGCCAGATCGTCCCTGTGGTCAGCGCTGCGGATTGATCACCGATTTGACGGCGAACGGGTCGCGCTCGCCGGCGAGCAGGGCCGCCTCGGAGTCGGCCAGCGCGAAGTGACCGGTGACGAGGGTGTCCACGTCGACCCGCCCGGATGCGGCGAGTGCGATGGCGGTGGGCCAGGTGTTCGCGTAGCGGAACGTGCCGGTGACCTCGATCTCGCGGCTCTGGAGGTGGGTGAGCGGCAACGGCAGCCCGTCATCGCCCATCCCCACCAGCACCGCGCGGCCCCCTCTTGCCAGCGTACGCAGGCCGTCGCCGGTGGCTCCGGGGTGGCCGGAGCATTCCAGCAGCACGGTGGGCTCGTAGCCCGCCTCACGCAGGGAGGTGTCGCCCACGTTGATCGTCGCGGTCGCGCCCAGGTCCTGGGCGAGTTTGAGCCGGTGCGGGTTGAGGTCGGCCACCACGATCTCGGTGGCGCCGTACGCACGGGCGCACTGCGTGGCGACCAGCCCGATCGGGCCGGCGCCGGTGATCAGGACCCGGCTGCCGGCGCCGACCTGCCCCTTGCGGTTGGCCCAGACGCCGACGGACAACGGTTCGAGCAGTGCCGCCGCATCGTCCGAGATGGTGTCCGGCACCGGATGCGCGAACGCCGCGTGCACGGTGACGTACTCGGCGAGGGAGCCGTCGAACGGCGGCGTGGCGAAGAACCGCATGTCCGGGCACAGGTTGTACCGCCCGGCGAGGCATTCGGCGCAGGTCAGGTCGGGCACGCCCGGCTCGACGGACACGCGCTGGCCGATCGGGGAGGCGTCCACGCCGGCGCCCACGCCGACGACGACACCTCCCGACTCGTGGCCGAGCACCATGGGTTGTTCCACCACGAAGTCGCCGATCCGGCCGTGCTGGTAGTAGTGCACGTCGGAGCCGCACACCCCCACCGCCGTGATCTTTACCAGCACCTCGCCGGGGCCCGGTTCCGGTACGGGACGCTCCTCGATGGCCAGTTGCTGGATTCCGCGCAGGACCGCTGCCTGCATCGTGGTCATGATGGTCTCCTCGGCTACGCGCTGCTCGGGCTGGTAGGTGGGTGCGGGCGAGAACCCGCACCCCGCTTATCCGGCCGTCTTCAGTTCTTCGTTGGCGATGTCGCCGGTCTTGAGGTTGGCCTCGATCAGCTCGGGCAGCTGGGCCAGGAACTCGTCCCGCTTGGTGACGACGTGCTCCATGTAGGTGTCCACGTTCTCGGGAGTGACCTGGGGCATCAGGTAGACGGGGTTCTTGTTGACCTGCTCGCCCCTGGCGATCTTGGCTGCCACGGCGAGTCCGGTGGCCAGCTCGACGGTGCCGTGCTGCAGGTTGGTACCGATGAAGTCGCCGCTCTTGACGGCGTTCAGGCCGTCCTCGATGCCGTCGACGCCGACGATCGGAATCTTGACGCCTGCCTCGCGGGTCGCCTGAAGAGCGCCCAGGCCCATGTCGTCGTTCTCCGCGACGATGCCGTCGATCTTGTCGCCAAAGCTGGACAGCCAGTTCTTCATCTTGTTGACGGCTTCGTCGCGCTTCCAGTTGGCCGTGTCCTTGGCCAGGATCTTGATGTCGGGGTGCTTGGCCAGCACGTTCTCGATGCCCTTGGTCCGGTCCAGTTCACCCGACTGGCCCAGCGGGCCCTGCAGCACGACGATGTTGCCCTTGCCGCCGAGCTTGTCGGCCATCATCTGCATTTCCTGCTCGCCGGCCTTGATGTCGTCGGGCAGCACGGTGCCGGCGAGGTCCTTGCTGGCGAGCCCGGCGTTGACGGCCAGGAACGGGATGTTCTTCGCCTTGGCCGAGGAGACCTGCGGGGCGAGCGAGTCCGCCTGCACCGGGACGACCATGATCGCGTCGACCCCGGCGTTGATGAACTGGTCGACCTGGTTGGCCTGCGTGCTGACGTCCAGGTTGGCCGAGTTCCACAGGACTTCGATGTTGTTCTTCTTGGCGTACGCGTCGATGCCGGCCTTGCCGGCGGTGATGAAGGACGACATGTCGTAGACGCTGATGCCGACGCGGATGCCGCCCGAGCCCGACGAATCCGCCTTGCCGGCATTGGCCGTGGGATCCCCGGCCCCACAGGCGGAGGCGGCCAGCATGGCCACGCTCACCGCCGCGATGCCGAATGCCTTTTTGATGCGCATGGAAGACTCCTTCGTACAAGGGGGGTTGTTCGCTGGTGGACGTGAGAGGCCCGACAGTGGTCAGACCCTGCGTTTGGCCGACCACACGTCGACCGTGACAGCGGCGACGATCAGGGCGCCCTTGATGACGCTCTGCCAGTACGCGGGCACCACGAGGATGTCCAAGCCGTTGTTGAGGGTCTGGATCAGGAACAGGCCGAGCGCGGTGCCGAGGATGCTGCCGCGGCCGCCGAGCAGGCTGGCGCCGCCGATGACGACGGCGGCGATGGCGTCGAGTTCGTAACCTTGGCCGAGATTGGGCGGGCCGGAGATGACCCGGGAGGCCAGCATGACGCCGGACAGGCCGGCGAGCAGGCCGCTCAGGGCGTAGACGCTGAACAGGATCCGGGTGGTCTTGATGCCGGCGATCTGCGCGGCGACGGGGTTGCCGCCCACCGCGTAGACGCGCATGCCGTACGAGGTCCGCTTCATGATCAGGGCCAGCGCGACGATGCCGACGATCATGACGATCACGGGGATCTGCAGGCCGAGGATCTGGTTGTTGGCGATCTCGCCGAAGTTTTCCGGCAGGCCGTTGATCGGCGCGCCCCCGCCGATGACGTACGCCAGCCCGGACGCCGTGGTGAGCATGCCGAGCGTGGCGATGAAGGGTGGCACGTTCACCTTGGAGACCAGCAACCCGTTGACCGCGCCGGCGGCGAGCCCGACGACCACCGCGACCAGGACCGACAACCACAGTCGTTCGGGATGGCCCTTGACCGTCGCCGCAGCGGCCATCGCGCTGAGCGCGATCACGCTGCCCACGGACAGGTCGATGCCGCCGGTGAGGATGACCAGCGTCTGTCCCAGCGCGATGAGGGCGAAGGGAGCTGCGGCGATGGCGATCGTCTGCAGGTTGTCCGGCGTGCCGAAGCGCGCGCTCCGGTAGCTGAAGTACGCGATGATCAACAGCATCACCACCACCATGGCGTGCCGGATCAACTGGTCGCGGACCCACGGTCCGGAGGGGCGCCAGGCCAGGAGCCCTGCGGCCGTTCGTCGTCGCGGCGCTGACTCCCGCGTGGTCATCGGCCGTCCTCCTTGCTCGCTGTCTTCATGGGTTGGGGTTCTTTCGGGGACGGCGGGTCGGCCGTGCCGCGGCTCAGGCCCGCGGCCAGCCGGAAGATCGAGTCCTGGACGTGCGGCGAGGACAACTCCTCGCGGCTCAGCTCGCCCGCGACCGCCCCGCCTCGCATGACGAGCGCGCGGTGCGACAGGCTGAGGATCTCCGGCATGTCGGAGGAGGCCATGACGACGGCCATCCCGGCGGCGGCCAGCTCGGTGATGATGCGGTAGATCTCGCTGCGGGCGCCGACGTCCACGCCCCGCGTCGGCTCGTCGAGCAGCAGGACGTTCACACGGCCGGTCAGCCAGCGCGCCAAGACCACCTTCTGCTGGTTTCCGCCCGACAAGGTGCCGACCTGCTGGGACAGGCCGCGGCTGCGCAGCTTCACCGAGTCCATCGCGGCGCCGACCTTTTTGGTGCGCTCGCGCTGCCGCAACCATCCGCCCAGGGTGAAACCGGAAAGGCGCGGCAGCGAGCCGTTGTCCAGCACGTTCATGGACAGCACGGCCCCGGCGCCCTTACGGTCCTCCGGAACCAGGGCCATGCCGCGGGCGATGGCGTCAGCGGGGGCGTTGCGTGCGACCTGCTTGCCGGCGACGGTGATGGCGCCCTCGGTGCTCCTGCGCACGCCGAAGATCGCCTCAAGCAGCTCGGTACGCCCGGCGCCGACGAGCCCGGCCAGCCCCAGGATCTCGCCGCGGCGCAGGGTGAGGTCCACCGGCCGCGGGTATCCGCTGACGTGCAGCCCGCTGACCTGCAGGGCGATCTCGTCGCCGGGCGGGTGCAGCGTGGGGAAGAAGTCCTGCAGCTCCCGCCCGATCATCGCGTGCACGATGTCGTCGTCGCTGATCTCGCCGATCGGCCGGTCCATGACCAGCCTTCCGTCGCGCAGAACGACCACATGGTCGGCCAGGGCGCGAATCTCCTCCATCTTGTGGGTGGTGTAGAGCATGGCGACGCCCTGCTCGCGCAGCTTGCCCACCACGGCGTACAGGCGTTCGACCTCGCGCTCGGAGATGGCGGAACTGGGCTCGTCCAGGAGGAGGACCTTCGCACCGCCGGTCGTGCTCTTCGCGATCTCCACGAGCTGGCGCAGGCCGACCGGCAGCCGCCGCATCGTGGCCTGCGGATCGATCTCGACGCCGAAGACGTCCAGGATCTCACGGGCCTTGCGGGCCATCGCGCGGCGGTCGAGCAGCCCGGCCCGGGTGCGGAGCTCCCGCCCGATGAACAGGTTCTCGTACACCTTCATGTCCATGATGGGCGCGAGCTCCTGGGGGATGATCGCGACACCATGCCGGTGGGCCGCCTGCGGGTCCCCCTGGGGCAACGGCTCGCCGCCCATCAGGACCTCGCCCCGGTCGGGCTTCACCTGACCGGAGGCGATCTTCATCATCGTCGACTTGCCGGCGCCGTTCTCACCCGCCAGCGCGGTCACGGAACCGGCCCTGAGAGTCAGGGAGACGCCCTTCAGCACGGGCACGCCGCCAAATGCCTTGGCCAGATCCCGGCATTCCAAAGCCACATCTTCCACGACTGATCTCCAGACCCTGGGCCTCGACGGCTCTGTGTGCGGCCAGGCTCGCTGCTCGGACGGTGACCGTCCCGCCACCTTCCGGTTCTTGAGCAGACCTGAGCTTGTTTCTTCGTGTGAACATCACACGAAGCGACATCACCATGTCAAGGGGATGTTGCCCATTCGTTACACCTGACAGGCAGTGGCGACAAAGGCCACATCACCCTGGTCGAGGCTATAGACCCCTTGCCAGACGGGCCTTGAAGTCCTCCGCCGCATCATCTATGGTTCACACGCCAGCAGCCGGATGTTGCCTTCAGCTGGGATCACGCGTGTGACAGTTGACATCATTGAACATCGAAGGAGACGGGGACGGCATGGTCGTCAGGAGCACCGTTAACCTCGAAAGCAGACGTCAGGCCCTCGCCGACCTGCTTTCGTCCAGCGGCAGCCTGCGCATTGAGGACTTGGCCGCCCGCTTCGAGGTCAGCACCATGACGATTCGCAGGGATCTGCAGGCGCTGGAGGACGAGGGCCTGGTGCGGCGGGTGCGCGGCGGCGCGGTCAGCTCGGCGCAGCCCTTCGAGGCACGCCGGACCCGCGCCGGGCGGGCGAAGGAGGAGATCGCGCGGAAGTTGGCCGGTCTGGTGCCTTCAGGCGGGGTCGGGATCTGCATGGACGCCTCCTCCACGCTGTGCGTCCTGGCCGGGGCGATGCCCCGCTCGGAAAACCTGTCCGTGGTCACCGACGGCATCGAGACCTTTCTGACCCTGTCCCGCGACCCGCGCGTGCACGCGTACCTGACCGGTGGCCAGAAGGACCCCAACGCCGGCAGCCTCATCGGCCCGGTCGCCTCCCTGGCGCTGAAGCAGTTCTCCTTCGCCCGCGCCTTCCTCTCGGCCGCCGCGGTGGACCCGCACTTCGGCACCAGCGAGTTCAGCGCCGAGGAGTGCGAGATCAAGCGGCTCATGGCCGAACTGTCGGACCACGTCGTCATGGCCGTGGACTCGCAGAAGCTCGGCACGGGGGCGGCCGCCCGCTGCCTGCCGTGGGACGGCATCGACCTGATGGTCACCGAACTGGACGTTTCCGACGACCGCCTCGACCCCTATCGCGACCACGTCGAACTCCTCTGACCTCGGCGGCGCTCCACACCGCGGGGTCCACGGAGTGGGGATGGTCGCTCCGCGGTATCGGTAGTGGACGATCGTGACGCTGGACGCGCCGCGGAAGGCCGCCGATCGGCTTATCGGGCAGGGGCGGAACGGGAGGCGGGTGGCTATTCTGGCCCTTCATGATCTCGTGCGGCTTCGATGTCGGAGATGGCCTGTGACTGATCGCGATCTGTTTGCATATGCGTTGTTAGCCGGCGCCATCGCGCTCGGTGTCGCCATTCTCGGCGTGATTTTCGGGGACGTGGCGCGAGAGCCTGGATTCGCGATCTCCTGTGCCCTGATCGGCATCGGGTTCATGGTCGGCGCTGTCGCTCTCGCTATTTACGAGCGGCGTGACAAGGGAGGCGCCTGACGGTTGCGGCGCACGCTCACGGCGCGGGGGTTGTGGTTCATCATGGGTTGGTGAGCGTGCGTTATGACGACGTGATCGGGGCCCTGCGGACGGCCTACGACGGGGGTGCCGAGCGGCGGGACGGCGCGGGCAAGCAGCGGTGGAAGCTGGCGGAGCGGGAAGCGTTCCTGCGCCGGGTCCTGGGCGACGGCGGCGGGCGGCTGCTGGAGATCGGTGCCGGGACGGGCCAGGACAGTGTGTTCTTCCGGGACAGCGGGCTGGACGTGGTCGCCGTCGATCTGTCGCCCGCGATGGTGTCGTTGTGCCGGGAGAAGGGCCTCGACGCCCATGTCATGGACTTTCTGCGGCTCGACTTCGCGCCGGAGTCGTTCGACGCGGCGTACGCGCTCAACTGCCTGCTGCACGTGCCCAACGGTGATCTGCCGGCGGTGCTGGAGGCCGTTCGGGGGCTGCTGCGGCCTGGTGGATTGTTCTTTCTCGGTGTGTACGGCGGCGGGTCGCTGCACGGAGAGGGGATCTTCGAAGGGGACGATCACCGGCCTCCCCGGTTCTTCTCCTTCCGTGGAGATGAGGAATTGCAGGAGTTCGCCGGGCGGGAATTCGAGATTGTGGACTTTCATGTCGTCGGAGCGGACGAGACGCGGTTCCAGTCGCTGACGTTGCGTCGATCCGGGTAGGGCGGCAGTGGAGGGGACGGGGTTCAGGGCCGACGTCGAGGACCGCCCGGTCCACTTCGCCGTTGACCGGCCTGGCGGCTTACTGGCAGTTCGGCTGACTGCCCGTGTACGTGGGGTCGCACATCTCGTCCTGGAAGCCCTGATAGTCCTGCGACTCGCCCGGGACCGAGGTGTCGACCTCGTCCACGTACTCCGTCGTCGGGTCTCTGTCGTAGACCGTGTTTTCGATCATCAGGGTGCACGAGGCCAGCAGAAGCAGTGCGGCCGCCAGCGCGCCCCAGAGGGTGAGGCGGCGGCGGGTTGCCTGGGTCAGGGGAGCCCGTGGGGGCGGGGGGTCGGACGGAGAGCGGTCCAGGAAGGACGGCTTGGGGGCGAAGCGCTCGAGGTCCGCGGCTGTGGGGATGCCGAGGATCGGTACGGGGGCGGGCCGCTCGGGTACGGGCTCGGGTTCGGGGCGAAGGACGGCGCGGATGATGGGGATGGTGGGCGGCGGTGGGGGGTGGGTGGCGGTGTTCCGGGTGAGATGCCGGGTACGTCGTACCGCCAGGAGTGCCACCAGGAGTGCCGCAGCCGCCGCGAGGACCGCTGTGATGGCGAGCCAGACTGTTCGGGAGGTTGATAATCGCCGCACGTCTGGCAGGGTATCCGGTTTCGGTCATCGTGGAGATCATGAGCGGTGGTAGGGAATGCGGGCGCTGGTTCTGACGGGGGCGCCGGCGGTGGGCAAGAGCACCGTGGGTCGTCTGGTCGCCACGGAACGGCCGTTGGCCGCCTTCATTGACGTCGACGACATTCGTCACCTGGTCGTGAGTGGGCATGCCGCGCCGTGGGAAGGCGCCGAAGGGCTGTGTCAGCGGCGGCTGGGGGTGCGGAACGGGTGCGCGGTGGCCGGGAACTTGCTGGCGGACGGCATCGACGTGGTGATCGCGGACGTGCTGACGGACGACACCGCTGCGTTGTATCGGGAGCTCCTGCCCGAGGTGCTGATCGTGGAGCTCGCGGTGGAGTTCGGTGAGGCGGAGCGGCGGGCGGGCACTCGGCCGGTGCACCTGACGCCTGGGGAGTTTCGTGAGTTGCATGAGCGGCAGGGCGAGTTCTCGGCGGGTGATGTTCGGGTGGATACGACGGGATTGTCCGTTCGAGATGCCGTTGCGCGGGTGCGGGGAATCTGGAGGTGAGGGCGGGTACCGCCATTCCGCGCCTCCCCTAGAGGGCCTGTACGGGGTTCGGATCTTTGGCCGGTACTGCATGCTGCGGATTCACAGGATGGCGCCGCCAGTCGGAGATCGATGAGGTGACGTTCTGGCGGTTGTCGGAGCGGAAGGCTGGATCCACGCCAAGGTCTAATTTCGCGCAGGGCGGGTGTAGGCGGGGTGACGAGCGATGGTGCCGAGCTGCTGCGGTGTCGCGCTGCCGGTCAGGGCCTGCACGAGCCGGTCTCGTACGGCGCTCAGCTCGGCGATCCGCTCGTCCAAGACCTCGATTTTTCTGGTCACCGCTTCCACACTGGGTGGACAAGTCGGTCCCAGTGAGACTTCGCCGTCGTCCAGGCAGGGCAGGAAGCCTCGTACGTCCTGGGCGGTGAAGCCGTTCGACAGCAAGAGCTGGATGTTGCGGACCTTGGTCACCGCGCTGCCGTCGTACTGCCGATACCCGTTGGAGGTCCGTTCCGGCTGCAGCAGACCCTGCTGTTCGTAATACCGTAAGGCCCGGACGGTGACGCCGCTCGCTCGCGCCAGCTCCCCGATCAGCACTGTCCCAGCTTATGCCTTTTGCCCCGCTGCCACGGAGAGGCCGCCGTCGACGCGAATCACCGTGCCGGTGAGGTACGCGGCCTCGGGGCGCGCCACGTTCACGATCCACCAGGCAATCTCAGCGGGCTGGGCGATGCGGCCGAGCGGGATGCGCTCAATGAGTCCCTCGCCTGCGGCGGCGATCTGCTCTTGGGTGAACCCGGCGTGGGCCAGCACGGGTGTGGCGGTAATGCCGGGCGCCACAGACACGACACGCACGCCCTTGGGTGCGAGCTCCACGGCCCAGGTGGCCGTCAGGAAGTCGAGAGCGACCTTGGTTGAGCCGTAGACCGAGTTGTCCGGCCAGCCGCCCCAGGGCGGATTAGAGGACACGTTCACGATCGTCCCCCTCACCGAGGCCAGATGCGGCAGGGTGGCCTGGGCCAGGAAGATGGGGGCGAGGAGATTAGTGGCGATCTGGTCTTCGGCGGTACGGCGATCGATCGTCCCGAGCGCGGCGGGCCGAGTGATCGCCGCATTGTTGACCAGAACATCAATTCGGCCCAGCCGCTGCATCGCCGCCTCGACGATCCGCTCGGGCCCATCGGCTGCTGCGCCGTCGGCGGCGAAAGCGCTGATCGAGGAGTATGCGGCAGCGGTCTCCTCCAGGCGCGCAGCGGTGCGACCGACGATGAGCACCTGCGCGCCCTCGGCGGCGAACTGGTGAGCCGTGGCTCGGCCGATCCCTGTGCCGGCTCCGGTGATGACCACACCTTTGCCTGCCAAGCTGCCCGAGATGCCGCTCATGAGTGTCCTCTCGTCGTAGGTAAGTGAACGTGAAGCTAAAGGCTGACCTGGGCGTCAAGGTCAAACGCGAAGCTCCATCCTGAGGATCTGAACGTCTCCCGCCCACCTGAGATCCGAAAACCAGGCCTGTACGGACTTCAGATCCTCAGAGCGGTTGAAGGCTTCGAATCCACAAAATGACCCCTCGTAAATGAAGGCCGGCGAGGTAGCTGTCGGGAGTCTTGTCAAAGCGGAAGGCCAGCCCTCGCCACTCCTTGATCCGATTGATGCACCGTTCCACCGTGGTCCGCTGCTTGTAGAGGTCTGGATCACGACTGACCGGGCGACCCCCGCGAGATCCGCGCTTCTTGCGGTTGGCCGCCTGATCGAACTTCTCCGGAATGACCGCCTTGATGCCGCGCCCGCGCAGATAGGAGCGGTTGGCGCGGGAGGAGTAGGCCTTATCGGCGGCCACCGCACCCGGCCGGGTGCGAGGCCAGCCCACCGGCAGGCGGATCTTGATACGGGACAGGACGGCATGAAACTGTGGACTGTCTCCTGCCTGACCCGGGGTCAGGACGAAGGACAACGGCCGGCATCGCCAGTCGGTGGCCAGATGGACCTTGCGGGTCAGCCCGCCCCGCGAACGGCCCAGATTGGCTGCCTTCAGTCGGAGCCGGTGGCGCAGTCGAGACGAATCCCTCTGATTTCAACTCCGTACAGGCTCTAGGAGCGTTCATGAGCACCGTCGCTTTGATCACCGGTGCGGCGAGTGGCATCGGGGCCGCCGTGGCGCGGCGGCTGGCCGCGGGCGGGGCCGACTGCGTGCTGGTCGATCGGGACGCCGAGGGCGTCGAGCGGGTCGGCAAGGAGGTCGGTGGCGCGTGGCTGGTCGGCGACGTCAGCTCCGAGGAGACGTCCGTACGGGCCGTGGCGCTGGCCGATGAACGCTATGGGCGCCTGGATCTCGTGCACCTGAACGCCGGCACCAACGGTGGTGTCGACTTCTCCGCGTTCGACCCGGAGCGCTACCGGACGGTGATGGGGATCAACGCCGACTCCGTCGTCTATGGCGTGGCGGCCGCCCTTCCGCTGCTCAAGCGCTCCGGCGGTGGCTCGATCGTGGTCACGTCGTCGATGGCGGGGCTGGTCGGGTTCGGCCCGGATCCGATCTACTCGATGAGCAAGCATGCCGTGATCGGTCTGGTCAGGGCGCTGGTGGAGCCGCTGGCCGCGGCGCGGGTCAGGATCGGCGCTGTCTGTCCTGGTTTCACTGATACGCCGTTGATCGCGCCCGCCAAGGACTTCCTGGTGGCGGCCGGGTTGCCGATGCTGACCGCCGATGAGGTGGCGGCTGCGGTGGACGGGCTGTTCCGGGAGGAGTCGTCCGGGACGGTGCTGGTGGTGCAGAGCGGGATGGAGCCGGCGCCGTACCGGCACGCGGATCTTCCGGGGATGGGTGGCGGCTGACGGCGGGGCTGTGGTTAGCTCAGCTTGCGGGGCGGTCGCGGTGGGTGCGGCGGCGGGAGATGCCGTAGAGGCCGCCGGCCAGGCAGAGGCCCACGATGGCGATGAGGCGGATCACGTCGGGGCCGCCGGTGACGGCCAGCTCGCCGGTGGGCGGGATGAGGAAGCCGGTGGCCAGCGCCCAGGCCGAGACGCCTGTCACCGTGGCGGCCCACAGGTCGGCGGCGGCCAGCGCGTACCCGCATCCGGCCAGGCCCATCACGAAGAATCGCAGCTCGAACTGGGCGGCGGGGATCAGCACCGCGGTGATCGCGCAGGCCGCGACCGCCACGAAGAAGCCGATGCCGATCAGGAGTTCGGTGGGGCGCGAAGTGGCGGGTCTGAGGCTGCGGAGGGGCATGAATCCCCATTCAAGGGTGAGATGGTCGTCAGGGCAAGCGATCCGGGCGCCTGGTAATCAGGGGGTCGGGTTCCTTCGGCGGCTGGACACGAGGAGGAGTGCGCAGGCGACTAGGCCGACGGCCACGGTGGCGAGGCCCGAGCTGCCGAGGGTCGGGCGGGGGCCCAGGGCCGAGGTGAGGGGTCCGCCGAGTGCGGTGCCGAGCGGTGACGCGGTGAGCAGCACCGCGCTGCGGGCGGCGAGCATCGCGGTCAGATGCTGCGGGGGCGCCTTCGTCTGCATGAGCGTCACCGAGAGCGCCACGAACGGGCCGTAGATCGCGCCGCCGATCGCGAAGCCGGCGATGGTGACGATGACCGGTACGTCGAACCAGAACGGCAGCAGGCAGAGGCCCCAGCCGATCACCACGCCGATCGTCACGGGCCAGAGCGGCAACTGCCGCAGCGCGCCGGTCGCGAGGCCGCCGAGCAGCGCGCCGATGCCGAACAACATCCAGTAGAGGCCCAGCAGGGTGCCGGGCGCGTGCAGGTCGTCGGTCACGTGGAGCGGCAGGGCCACCTCGACCGGGCCGTACAGGAAGTTGAAGCACCAGGTGAGGGCGAGCAGGCCGAACAGTTCGGGGTGGGAGCGCAGCAACGCGAGCCCGCCCCGGGCGGCCGTCTGATCGACGGGTGACACGTGGGCGTCGGGGTCCGGCTCGGGCAGCCGGGTGCGTACGACGAGCACGGCGAGGAACACGTACGTCAGCGCGTCCAGGCCGAGGACGAGGGCCGAGTCGACGTACGTCACCAGCACGCCGGCGATGGCGGGACCGGCGATCGTGGCGGCGAAGCCGAGCGAGCTGATCAGGGTGTTGGCGGCCAGCCGCTGCTCCCCCGGCAGCAGCTCGGCCAGCATGGTGTATTTGCCCGCGTTGCCCCATGCGTGCAGCAGGGACGAAAGGGCGAGCAGCGTGACGTACAGGGGCAGACTGAGCAGGTCGGCCAGCCAGAACAGCGGCACGGCGCCGAGGAGGACCCCGCGCACCGCGTTGTCGGCGAGCAGCAGCCGCCTGGCGGGCACGCGGCGCAGGAGGCGGCCGAACGCCAGCGCCCCGGCCACCCCCGGCAGCGTGTACGCGGCCACCGCGGCGCCCACCCACAGACCCGCGCTCCCCTGAGGCGCGAGCTCGATGGCGAGCCAGGCGACGGCGACGAAGCTCATGCCGTCGCCGAGGTAGGAGACGCCGAAACCGAGGATGAGCCGCCGGAACACCCGGTTGGCGAGTACGGGACGGTAGGCGGACGGAACGCGGATCAGGCGCATCGGCGGCTCAGGCACCAGGGTGAGGATGGGGGTTATCGGGCGTGCTCGGGTGGTGGACGACGAGACGGTGCATCGGGCGGGTCAACCGCTCAAGGAACCAGCGGCTCAAGCGCCCGGCGGATCAGGCGCCGACGTACGCGGCGAGGTGTTCGCCGGTGAGGGTGGAGCGGGTGGCGACGAGGCCGGCGGGGGTGCCTTCGAAGACGATCCGGCCGCCGTCGTGCCCAGCGCCGGGACCGAGGTCGATGATCCAGTCGGCGTGCGCCATGACCGCCTGGTGATGCTCGATCACGATGACCGACTTGCCGGCGTCCACGAGCCGGTCGAGCAGGCGGAGCAGTTGTTCGACGTCGGCGAGGTGGAGGCCGGCGGTGGGCTCGTCGAGGATGTAGACGCCGCCGCGCTCGGCCATGTGGGTGGCCAGCTTGAGCCGCTGCCGCTCGCCGCCGGACAGCGTGGTGAGCGGCTGCCCGAGGGTCAGGTAGCCGAGCCCGACGTCGCTGAGCCGGTCGAGGATGGCGTGCGCGGCCGGGGTGCGCGCCTCCCCCGCGCCGAAGAACTCCGTGGCCTCGTCGACCGACATGGCCAGCACCTGGCTGATGTCGCGCCCGCCGAGGTGGTGGTCGAGCACCGAGGCCTCGAACCGCTTGCCCTCGCAGTCCTCGCAGGTGGTGCTCATGCCGGCCATCATGCCGAGGTCGGTGTAGATGACGCCGGCGCCGTTGCAGCCGGGGCAGGCGCCCTCGGAGTTGGCGCTGAACAGGGCCGGCTTCACGCCGTTGGCCTTGGCGAACGCCTTGCGGATCGGGTCGAGCAGCCCGGTGTAGGTGGCCGGGTTGCTGCGCCGCGAGCCGCGGATCGCGCTCTGGTCGATCGAGATCACGCCCGCGCCGGCCGGGACGGACCCGTGGATGAGCGAGCTCTTGCCGCTGCCGGCCACGCCGGTGACGACGACGAGCACGCCGAGCGGGATGTCGACGTCGACGTTCTTCAGGTTGTGCGTCGTCGCGCCGCGGATCTCCAGCGCGCCGGTGGACGTGCGCGTCTTCTCCTTGAGCGTGGCGCGGTCGTCGAGGTGGTGGCCGGTGATGGTGTCGCTGGCGCGCAGCCCTTCGACGGTGCCTTCGAAGCAGACGGTGCCGCCCGCCGTGCCGGCGCCGGGGCCGAGGTCGACGACGTGGTCGGCGATGGCGATCGTCTCCGGCTTGTGCTCCACGACGAGCACCGTGTTGCCCTTGTCGCGCAGGCGCAGCAGCAGGTCGTTCATCCGCTGGATGTCGTGGGGGTGCAGCCCGATGGTGGGCTCGTCGAAGACGTAGGTGGTGTCGGTGAGTGAGGAGCCGAGGTGGCGGATCATCTTGACGCGCTGCGCCTCGCCGCCCGACAGCGTGCCGGAGGCGCGGTCGAGGGAGAGGTAGCCGAGCCCGATCTCCACGAACGAGTCGAGGGTGTGCAGCAGCTTGCCGAGCAGCGGCGCGACCGACGGCTCATCGAGGCCGCGGATCCACGCGGCGAGGTCGGTGATCTGCATGGCGCAGGCCTCGGCGATGTTGACGCCGCCGATGCGGGAGGAGCGGGCCTCCTCGCTGAGCCGGGTGCCGTCGCAGCCGGGGCAGGTGGTGAACGTGACCGCCCGGTCCACGAAGGCCCGGATGTGCGGCTGCATCGACTCGCGGTCCTTGGCCAGGAACGTCTTCCTGATCTTCGGGATCAGCCCCTCGTAGGTGAGGTTGACGCCGTCGACCTTGACCTTCACCGGGTCCTTGTAGAGGAAGTCCTGGAGCTCCTGCTCGGTGTACTCGCGGATCGGCTTGTCCGGGTCGACGAAGCCGGACTCGGCGTAGACGCGCACGGTCCAGAAGCTGTCGGACTTCCAGCCGGGGATGGTGAACGCGCCCTCCGTGAGCGACTTGGAGTCGTCGTAGAGCTGGGTGAGGTCGAGGTCGGAGACCGCGCCGCGGCCCTCGCAGGTCGGGCACATGCCGCCGATCCGGGTGAAGCTGGCCCTCTCCGTCTTGCGGTTGCCGCGTTCGACGGTGATCGCGCCCTTCGCGCGTACGGTGGGCACGTTGAAGGAGAAGGCCTGCGGCGAGCCGATGTGCGGCTGCCCGATCCGGCTGAACAGGATGCGCAGCATCGCGTTGGCGTCGGTGGCGGTGCCGACGGTGGAGCGCGGGTCGGAGCCCATCCGCTGCTGGTCGACCAGGATGGCGGTGGTCAGCCCGTCGAGCACGTCGACCTCGGGCCGCGCCATCGTCGGCATGAAGCCCTGGACGAAGGCGCTGTAGGTCTCGTTGATCAGCCGCTGCGACTCGGCCGCGATCGTGCCGAACACCAGGGAGCTCT
Source organism: Nonomuraea fuscirosea (assembly GCF_035917475.1). Lineage (NCBI taxonomy): Bacteria > Bacillati > Actinomycetota > Actinomycetes > Streptosporangiales > Streptosporangiaceae > Nonomuraea > Nonomuraea fuscirosea. Next base: position 10,403,801 of record NZ_CP109074.1, read on the forward strand.
TGCCCGACCCGGAGACACCGGTGAACACCGTGAGGCGGCGCTTGGGGAGCTCGACGCTGACGTCCTTGAGGTTGTTCACGCGGGCGCCGTGCACACGGATCAGGCCGTGGCTGTCGGCGACGTGCTGCTCGGACGCCTGCTGCGGGTCCGTCCTCGGGGGCGTGGTCATCGTCTCTCCATCGTGTCGGGGGCTGTCTCCGCCGGTGCTAGCTCGAATTTAACCAGCTATGTGCGGTATGTCCGTTTGTCTCCCGTCCCCGCCGAGGAGCGGGGACGGGGACCGGCTGCTCACTTGTCCTGCAGCAGCCCGAGGACGTTACCGTCCGGGTCGGTGAACGTGGCCACCACACGGCTGCCGCCCACGTTGCGCGGGGCCGACTTCACGGTGGCGCCGGCCGCGGTCACCTCGGCGAGTTTGGCCTCGATGTCGTCGACCTGCCAGTAGACCGTGGGCGAGGACAGGTCCTCCGTCTTGCCGCCCGGCACCAGCCCGATGTGCTGGCCGTCGGCCTCGAAGCCGACGTAGTAGGGGTCGTCGGTCTGCGGCTGGAAGCCGAGCAGCGCGGCGTAGACCGCCTTGGCCGCCTGGATGTCGGACACGGGGTGCAGCACGGTCTTGATGCCGTGGGTGGAGGTCATGCTCGCTCCTGGAGTCGTGGGGTCGCCGGCCCGGAAACGGTGATCCGGGCTGCTCATGACCATCACGCTAGGGGCGGTGCCAGGGGTGGCGCTTCTCGAATCCTGCTCGCTTCCCGACGGGCCTCTCGCGAGGTCCGTACGCTCAGAGTGAGAACGTCATCGTGCCCGCGCCGTGCACGCTGGTGATCCCCCGGGTGGCGCAGGTGCTGACGTCCGAGGTCGGGGTCGCGGTGCCGGCGGTACGGGCGCCGGCCAGCGGCCCCTTGGTGATCGTGCCGCTGAGCAGCATGTCGCCGGGGTTGTGGCTGCGTACCTGGGCGAGCGCCGGGCGCAGGGTGGACACGCCCGCCGCACCGCCGTCCGCTCCGTACCAGGTGATGTGGCCCTTGCCGCGGATGTTCTGCACGCCGGTGCAGAAGGCGCGGCCGGTTCCGTGGACGGTCAGGCGGCCGGAGCGCAGGTTCGCCGCGGCCGGCGCGGTGGAGGAGCAACCGGTGAGGACGAGCGTCCCCTGGGCGGTGACCGCACGCGGGAGGAAGCCCACGGCCGGCGTGAACGTCACCGGCTGCCCGGCCGCGGTGCTGATCCGGCAGGTCAGGACGGTCTGCGCGGCGTGCGCGGCCATCGGCGGAGTGGTCGCGGCCACGCAGACGGCGGCGGCGAACAGGATCTTGGACATGTGTGTGCTCCTCGGTACGGGTGGTGGCTACCAGCGCAGCAGTACGGTCCCGGCGCTCACCCCGCTGGCCAGCCCCACCAGGGCGACCAGGTCGCCGCGCTGCACGCGGCCGGCCCGGAGCGCCTGGTGCAACTGCGCCGGCAGGCTGGAGGCGACCAGGTTGCCGTGCTCGACGATCGTCACCTCGACCTTGTCGAGCGGGATCCCGGCCAGCTCGCAGAGCATGTGCAGGGACGCCAGCGAGGCCTGGTGCACGCAGATCGCGGCCAGGTCGTCCCATTCGAGCCCGCGCTCGGTCAGCGGCCCGGTCAGCGCGGAGTGGTCGAGCTTGCGCACGCCGACGGCCAGGTCCACGAAGTCGACCCGGAAGGGGGCCACCTCGAAGCCGCCCTCGGGGGCCGGCGTGATCGGCATGACGGCGGCCGGCCAGTGGCTGGAGTTCGCGCAGAAGCGGTGGGCGACGACGCCGGGTGCGCCGGCGGCCTGCAGCAGCAGGGCCGTGCCCGAGTCGGAGACGGTGTAGGAGGGGATGGCGGCGACGAATTCGTCGCCCGAGCTCACCCGCCAGCGGATGGAGGAGGTCGCGATCTCGCCGCAGGCGATGAGGATCGTGCGGTAGTGGCCGGCGGCGATGAGCGCGTCGGCCAGCTCGATCGCGTTCAGCACGCTGTTGCAGGCGTTGCGCACGTCGAACACCGGGCAGCCGGCGCCCAGCTCGGCGGCGACCATGTGCGCGGTGGCGGGTTCGACGGCGTCGCAGCTCACCCCGGCGTAGATGATCAGGTCGAGGGACGGCGCGGCCAGACCGGTCTCCTCCAGCAGCTCGCGCGCTGCGGCCACGGCCATCGTGGCGGCCGTCTGCCCTGGGGCGGCCAGGTGCCGCCGCCGTACGCCGGTGGCCTGCTCGATGAGGCCGCGCGGGATGTGCACGCCGGGGTTGCGCTCGGCCAGCCCGTCCTCCAGCTCGGCGGTGGTCATGCTCCGCTCGGGCAGATGCACGGCCACCCCGGCCACGTGCGCGTAGTTCATGCTCATCCCCCTCGTGTCCCCGTTTCGGGTCCCCGTGCGGCCACGATAGGGAGAGGGCCTGATCGCGGACGGCGTGCGAATCGCCGCACCGGCAAACTTGATCAATTCCTTAACGGGTGGCGTCGCGTCACAAGTGATCATCTTTCGTGCCATCAGCGAGGCTGGGCGACACAACGGTCAGCACGCACGGCGGAAGGAACCGGACATGAGCGACGAGGAGATCATGACGTTGGTGCTCGAGCGCTGCGCGAGCATCCTCAAGGTCGACCCGAGCAGGGTCACCGAGGACGCGCGGCTGCGGGAGGACCTGGAGGCCGACAGCCTCGACCTGGCCGAGCTCCACGTCGTCCTGGAGGAGGAGTGGGGAACGATGCCGCGCGAGGCGCTGGCCGACGTGCGGACCGTGGGCGACGTCGTGGCGCGCGCCCGCGAGCTGGTCGCGGAGCGCACGGGATGAGGTCGCGCGAGCGGATCGCCGTCACCGGCATGGGCGTGCGCACGCCCGCCGGCTCGCGGCTCAAGGAACTGTGGAACGCGCTGCTGTCCGGGCAGTCCACCGCTCGGCGCATCACCTCCTTCGACACCACCGGGATCGGCACCGACTTCGCCTGCCAGATCCACGACCTGGACGTCACGGACTACCTGACGCCCAAACAGGCCGCCCGGATGGACCGCGTGACCCAGCTCGGGGTGTGCGCGGCGGCCGACGCGCTGGGCGACGCCGGGAACGTACGGGTGTCGGCCGAGCGGCAGGCGGTCGTGACCGGCAGCGGCTTCGGCGGCACCCTGACGTACGAGAACGCCCTGCTGGACGCCGTGGGCCCGGGTCGCGGGAATCCCGGGCCGCTGCACGTGCCGATGGTCATGCCGAACGCCCTGGCCGCCGCGATCAGCATCCGCCACCGGATCCTCGGCCCCAGCCTGTCGGTGGCCACCGCGTGCGCGTCCGGCGCCCATGCCGTCGCCGAGGCGGCCCGGCTGCTGCGCGACGGCACCGCCGACGTGGTGGTCGCCGGGGGCGCGGAGGCGTGCGTCACGCCGACCGTGATGCTGGCCTTCCACCGCTGCCGCGCCCTCTCCGAACGCAACGAGGCCCCGGAACTGGCCAGCAGGCCCTTCGACCGCGACCGCGACGGGTTCGTGCTGGCCGAGGGCGCCGCGTTCCTCGTCCTCGAGAACCTGGAGCACGCGCTGGCCCGCGACGCCCACGTCTACGCCGAGCTGACCGGCTGCGGGCTCTCCTCCGACGCCCACCACATCACCGCGCCGCCCGCGCAGGGCGACGGCGCCGCCCGCTGCATGCGCGCCGCGCTCGCCGACGCCGGGCTCGGCCCGGAGGAGATCACGCACGTCAACGCGCACGGCAGCGGCACTCCGCTCAACGACCTGGCCGAGGCCCAGGCGATCAGCGCGGTGTTCGGGCCCGGCGCGGTGCCGGTGACCTCCACCAAGGGCATCACCGGGCACGCCATCGGGGCCGCCGGGGCGATCGAGGCCGTGGCCGCCGTCCTGGCGCTCAACGAACGGGCGGTCCCGCCCACGGCGAACCTCCGGACGCTCGATCCCGAGTGCGCCGTCGACGTCGTCGCCCAGGTGCGGCCGATGGCTGCTGGGCCGGTGATGTCCAACTCGTTCGGGTTCGGCGGGCACAACGCCACCCTGATCTTCGCGCCGGTCTGATTCTGAGGAGAGCTTCATGCGCGTTATCGCCGCCGCCTGCTGTGCCGCCTTCTGCTGCGCCGTTCTGCCGGGCGCTCCGGCTGCCGCCGACGATCCGGACTCCGTGGTTCCTCTGGAGCCCGCGCCGGTCGGTGGGGATGTGCTGGGCAAGTTCTGCATCAGCGTTCCCGTGAACACGCTGGCCCAGGCTTTCGCCGCCTTCTTCGGCATGGCCGGGAGCGGTGGCGGGGCGGTTGCCGGTGCACCCGCCGGGGTTCAATCTGCGGCATCGTCCGGGGCACAGGCCGGGACCCCGTCCGGAGCGCTGCCCGCGAGCGCTCTCGTTCCGGCCCAGGTGCCGGCTGCGGTGCCGGTGACCCTCTCGCCCGCCGGTACGCAGTCGCTCGCGGGCGTTCCGCTGATGGCGCAGCTTCTCATGAGTGCGGGCCTGCCGAAGGACCTGACCATCCTCGAAGCCGTGCCCTGCTAGGCGAGCCCGCCCACCGGCGAGTTGTTGTACAGGCCGCCGACGCAGACCAGGCGGCTGGCGCTGGCGGCGCTGGGGAGGACTATGCCGGCTCCCAGCACGCAGTCGATCGCGGTCACGGTGCCCGGCACGGGTGCGGCGGCGGCCTGGGCCTGGCCCGCGGCGGCCAGCGACAGCACGGCTCCCGCGGCTCCTGTGACGATTGCGGCGACAAGTCGGCGCATGGCTACTCCTATCACTCTTAGTTATATTTCACTACAGATAGTTACCGCATAGTGGATCAGCCAAAACGCTTGGAGGAGGTGGCATCGGTGGGTTCAGGGCTCTTCGACGTCGTGGCGATGACCGAGCGATGGGTGCACACCCGTCCCGACGCCGTCGCCTGCCACATCGACGGACGCCGTCACGCCGAGACGCTCACGTACGCGGAGCTGAACGAGCTCATCGACCGGACCGCGCGGGCCCTGGCGGGCGCCGGGGTGGGCGCGGGGACGAGGACCGCGGTCCTGGTGCCGCCGGGGCGGGAGCTGGTGGCGGTGGTCATGGCGCTGTTCCGGCTGCGGGCGGTGCCGATCCTGGTCGATCCCGGGCTCGGGGCGCGGGCCATGGGGGCGTGCTTCGCCGAGGCGGCTCCCGAGGCGTTCGTCGGGGTGCCGCGCGCTCACCTGGCGCGGGTCCTGCTGGGGTGGGGGCGGGGCAGCGTACGTACGACGGTGGCGGTGCGCTCGCACGGCCGGTGGCCTGCGGCCGAACCCGACTCGGTGCGGTCGTCCGCGGCGGAGCTCGACATGACCGTCGCGGTGCGGTCGCCTGCGGTGGAAGCCGGGGCGGGTGGTGCCGAGGAGCCGGCGTTGATCGCCTTCACCTCCGGGTCCACAGGGCCGCCCAAAGGGGTGCCTTTCCGGCAGCGGCACCTGGCCGGTCAGACCGAGTTGCTGGCCCGGCTCGGGGCGCTCACGCCCGGTGCCGTCGTCTACTCGACCTTCCTGCCGTTCGCGCTGGCCGCGCCGTCGATGGGCTGCGGCTCGGTCGTCCCCCGGCTCGACCCGCGGCATCCGGAACGGAGCGACCCGGCCGTCATGGCCGGCTCCATCGCCGCCCACGGCGTCACCGGCCTGTTCGCCGCGCCCGCGCTGCTGGACCGGCTCGCCCGTCACTGCGTCGAACGCGACCTGCGCCTCGGCACCGTCGAGACCGTGCTCACCGCGGGCGCGCCGCTGCCCTACTCCGTGCTCCAGCGCGCCCAGCGGTGTCTGCCCGCCCACGCCGAGGTGCGCTCGGTGTACGGGTCGACCGAGTGCCTGCTGGTGAGCGCGGCGGACGCGGCCGAGCTGACCGCGACGGCCCCGGCGACCGCGCACGGCGCGGGCACCTGCCTGGGGACGCCGCTGCCGGGCAACCGGGTACGCGTCATCGCCGTCACCGACGACGCCATCCCGGAGTGGTCGGACGACCTGCTGGTCCCGCCGGGAACGGTGGGGGAGATCACCGTGGCGGGACCGGCGGTGAGCGACCCCTACCTCGGCCGTCCTCATGACACGGCCCTCGCGCGCCTCGCGGACGAGGGCGGGCCCGTGCACCGCATGGGAGATCTGGGCCGGCTGGACGAGCAGGGGCGGCTGTGGTTCGCCGGTCGTAAGAGTGAGCGGGTGCGTACCGCGGACGGTGATCTCTACACCGATCAGGTCGAACCCGTCTTCAACGGGCTGGCGGGTGTGCGCCGTACCGCGCTGGTCGGCGTGGGCCCGGCGGGGGCCCAGATTCCCGTGCTCTGCGTGGAGTGCGAGCCCGGCACGTCGCGGCGCGAGCGGCGCGAGATCGTGGAACGGGTTCGCGCGCACGGCCCCGACCTGAGCGAGGTGCTGCCGCACCGGGGGTTCCCGATGGACGTCAGGCACGCCAGCAAGATCCGCCGGCCGCTGCTGGCCCGGTGGGCGGCGCGCGAGCTGGGCCGGGGCGGGCGATGAGGGTCCTGGTGACCGGCGGCGGAGGCTTCCTCGGCCGCGCCGTCTGCCGCCAGCTCGCCGAGCGTGGTCATGAGGTGGCCACCTTCCAGCGTCACCTCCGTCCCGAGCCGGAACCGGCCACGCCCGAAGGACCGGCCTGCTCCGTCCCGGACCCGGCCGCACCGGACGCCGCCGAGGTCCGTGACCCGGCCGTACGGGACGCCGCCGAGGTCCGTGACCCGGCCGTACGGGACGCCGCCGAGGTCCGTGACCCGGCCGTACGGGACGCCGCCGAGGTCCGTGACCCGGCCGTACGGGACGTCGTCCGGATTGCCGGCGATGTCCGTGACCCCGATGCCGTGTACGCCGCCGTCGAGGGTCGCGATGCCGTCGTGCACTGTGCCGCTCTGGCCGGGGTCTGGGGTCCTGCCCGTGACTACCGGGAGGTCAACGTCACCGGGACGGCCAACGTGATCGACGCCTGCCTGCGGGCCGGTGTCCCCCGTCTGGTGCACACCTCCTCGCCCAGTGTCGTCCACGACGGGCGGGACCTGGAGGGCGTGGACGAGTCGGCCCCTTACGCCCGCCGTTTCCTCGCCCCCTACCCGGCGACGAAGGCCGAGGCCGAGCGGCTGGTCCTGGCCGCCGCCGGCGCGCGGCTGGCCACCGTGGCCCTGCGCCCGCACCTGATCTGGGGGCCGGGGGACCCGCACTTCCTGCCCCGGTTCGTGGCGCGGGCACGGCGTGGGCGGCTGCTGCTGCCGCGCGTGCCGGGCAAGCGGGTCGACACCGTCTACGTCGACAACGCCGCACGGGCCCACGTGCTGGCACTGGAGGCGCTCTCCCCCGGCGCGCAGGTCGCCGGCCGGGCCTACTTCGTCGCCCAGGACGAGCCGGCGCCGATCGCGGACTGGATCAACGGCCTGCTCGCGGCGGCGGGGCTCCCTCCGGTCCGGCCCCGGGTGCCGGCCCGCCTGGCCCGGCTGGCGGGCGGGGCCGTCGAGCACGCCTACCGGCTCGCCCGCGTACGGTCGCAGCCGCCGCTGACCCGGCTCACCGTCGTGCAGGCCACCACGTCGCACTGGTTCGACCTGACCGCCGCCCGCCGCGACCTCGGCTACGAACCCCTGGTCAGCACGGCGGAGGGCCTGTCCCGGCTGGCCGCCCACCTCGCCGACCGGAACGCCGACCACCGGACCGCAGCCGACCGAGATGCCGGAGCCCCATGACCCTGCCCGGTTACCCGTTCACCTCGCGCTTCCTCACCCGCGCCGGCCTGAGCCAGCACTACGTGGACGAGGGCGACGGCGCGCCCGTCCTGATGCTGCACGGCAACCCGTCGTGGAGCTACCTGTGGCGCCGCCTCATCGTGGCACTGCGGACCGAGCACCGCTGCGTCGCGCCCGACCACATCGGCATGGGCCTGTCGGACAAGCCGGGCGAGGACCGCTACGCGTACACGCTCGCCTCCCGCGTGGACGACCTGGACGCGCTCACCGACCACCTCATCGCCACGGAGGGCGCGCCTGAGCGCGGGTGGACGGTGGTGATGCACGACTGGGGCGGCCCGATCGGCATGGCCTGGGCGAGCCGCCACCCCGAGCGGGTGGCCCGCCTCGTGGTGCTCAACACGGCCGCCTTCCCCAACCCGTACGGCGCCCGCGTACGCCCGGCGCTGCGCCTGCCGCTGTGGCTGCTGCGCGAGACCCGGGTGGGCGCCCGGCTGTTCCTGCGCCACCACGCCTTCGCCAGGCTGGCCACGCTGCCGCCGTTCGGCGTGCGGCGTCGCCTGCCCAGGGAGGTGCGCGACGCGTTCCTCGCCCCCGACGACCGCCGGGGGCACCGGGTGGCGGTGCGGCGGTTCGTGGGGGACATCCCGCTCGGTCCCGGCGACGGGGCCTGGCCGCTGCTGACGCGGACGGGGGAGAGCCTGGGGGAGTTCGCCGACCGGCCCGTGCTGATCGGCTGGGGGCTGCGCGACCCGGTCTTCGACCCGCTCATGCTGACCGAGTGGCGCCGGCGCTTCCCCGGCGCCGAGGTGCACGCCTTTCCCGACGCGGGCCACTACGTGCTGGAGGACGCGTACGAACGGCTCGTCCCCGCCATCGAGGCGTTCCTGCGGCGCTGACCCGGCAGCCACCAGTTGCGCTCACCGAGCAGCCGCATCAGCGCCGGGACCAGCACCATCCGGATGAGGGTGGCGTCGAGCACGATCGCGACGGCCACCGCGAAGCCGCCCTGCTGGAAGTCGAGCCGCCGGGTGAACATCAGCCCGGAGAAGGTGCCGGCCATGATGGCGGCGGCCAGCGTGATCGGGCGCGCGGTGTGCCGCAGCCCGTGCAGCACGGCGGCCGTGTTGTCGCCGGTGCGGCGGTAGTGCTCGTGGACGCGGTGCACGAGGAAGACCTCGTAGTCCATGGACAGGCCGAAGACGATGGTGAAGACGATCAGGGGGAGCAGCGCGTTGACGTCCGTCGCCGGATCCTGGAAGGCCAGCGTGAGCAGGCCGAACGTGGCGCACACGCAGAGCAGGTTCATCGCGACGGCCTTCAGCGGGATGAGCAGGCTGCGGAACGTGATCAGCAGCAGCGTGAACGAGGCCAGCAGGACGACGAGGAGCACCCGCCACAGCCCGTCGAGCGCGCCCGCCGTCAGGTCGCGCAGCCGCGCGGCCGGTCCGACGGCGAGCACCCGCTGACCGGCGGGCAGCAGGCGGGCGGCCCGTTCGCGCACGTCCCGCAGGAAGGCGGTCGCGGCCGCGCTGTCCGGCGCGGCCCTGTCGGCGAGCAGCATCAGGGTCAGGTCCCTGCCGTTGTCGAACACGCTCACCACGGACACCCGGGGGTCGGCCCGCAGCGCGGCGCTCAGCGCACCGGTGTCCACCGGGGCCGAGCCGGGCGGATGCGGCAGCGCCAGGCTGGTCAGGCTGGCCACCTTGTCGCGTTCGAGTTGCTCCAGGCCGGCGCCCATGTCCGTGCCGGCCAGCGTGGCGCGGTCGTAGTGCAGCCCGGTACGCAGGTGCAGGGCCGGCAGGGCGAGCAGGAGCAACGCCGCGACGGCCGCCGCCGCGTACAGGACCGGGTGGCGCATCAGGTGCCGGGCGCCCCGCACCCAGGCCGGTTCGCGCGGCTCCGAGTCGTGCCGCCGCCAGGGGAGCGTGCCCCACGCGAGCAGGCCGTCGAGCCGGGGGAGCAGCGCCGGCGTCAGGGTCAGCGCCGCGGCGAGCGTGACCAGCGCGGACAGCAGGCCCGCCAGCGCCATCGAACCCGCCCACGGCACGCCGACCAGGAAGAGCGCACAGGAGGTGATCATGATGGCCAGGGCGCACCAGGTCACGGTGCTGCCCGCCGTGGCGACGGCGTGAGCGGCCGCGGCCTGCGGGGACCGGCCGCCGGCGCGGGCCTGGCGGTAGCGCAGCAGGATGAGCAGGCTGTAGTCCAGGCCGAGGCCCAGGGTCATGGTGACGGTGTAGGTGAGCATGGTCGAGTCGGCGTCGCCGTACGTACCGGCCAGGGCGAGCGCGCCCATCGCGGCCAGGATCGCCGCACCGCCGACGAGCAGCGGCACCAGGGCCGCGCCCGCCGCGCCGAGCCCGAGCACCAGCAGCAGCACGGCCACCGGGACGGTCATGGTCTCCATCGCCCGCAGATCGGCCATGTCGGTGTGGGCGAGCTGGGCGAAGGCGCGGCTGACGCCCAGGATCGTGACCGAGACGGCTCCCGCCGACGCCCGCCTCGCGCTCTCCTGAGCGGTCGCGAGCTGGGCGGGCAGGTTGCGCTGCCTGGCCGGCTCGTCGCCGTGCACACCCATCAGCGCGTATGCGTGCCCGGGATGCTGGCCGGCCACATCAGGCAGCGGCAGCAGCGCCCCGACGTCCCCGCGGGCGGCCATCGCGCTCATCACCGCGGCCATCACGCGCTGGTACCCCGGCTCGGAGGCACGCAGCGTGGCGGAGGTGAAGGCCAGCAGCACCTGCTCGGTCCCCTGTTCGGGGAAGCCGCGCGCGATCACGGCCGCAGCGACGGCGGACTCCGAGCCCGGCACCTCCAGCGAGGGCGGGGCCAGCCGGGCCGGCAACCCGGGCAGCAGCGCCGCCGAGCCGGCGGCCAGGACCAGCCACAACGCGATCACCAACCGCCCCCGGCGGGCCACCGCCGACCCCCACCTGCCCAGCGCGCCCGGCAGGGGCTCGACGAGGGGCGAATCACGGCGAAGGCTCCCGACCGGCATGATTTCCCGCCTTTCCCGATCAATCGGGGGCTCACAGTAGGCAGAGGAACGGCGGCGAACACGGCTCACCCGCCGACCGCGCACACACGTTTGCCAGGGCATCGACCAGCCTTGATATCGGCTCCGTTATCGACGCGCGGGGGATGTCAATATTGGACGCCCCTTGATCGGCTCTGCTCTGCTGGAGCGACGTCGCATCCGGGCGAGTGAAAGCAGGTACGAGGCGAATGTCCCTTGCGCAGTCCACCACCTCCCGCCGGGCCCTGCTGTCGGCCGCGGCCCTGCTGCCGCTGGCGGGTGGCAGAGCCGAGGCGGCCACCGCCGCGCCGGGGAGCGCGCGCGACCACTACGCCAGGGCGGCGAAGCTGGCCGGCCGCGACCCGGTGCTCACAACTTTGGTCAAGGCGCTCACACCGGGTGTGACACCGGCCCAGCCCAAGGCGCCGAAGCCGCTGAAGATCTTCGACAACGTGGCCGTGGTCAGCACCGGGTTCGTCTCGGTCACGGCCCTGCTCACCTCGGGCGGCGTCATCCTGATCGACGCGCTGAGCTCGCCGGACGAGGCCGGGAAGGTCATCGTCCCCCAGCTGAAGTCGCTCGGCGTCGACCCGTCGGCGATCAAGTACGTGGTGGCCGCCCACGGGCACGACGACCACTTCGGCGGCGCCCAGTACCTCGCCGACCGGTACGGCGCCCGCGTCATGATGAGCCCGGCCGACTGGAAGCTCGTCGCCGCCGAGAAGCCGCCGAACGCCCCCAAGCGTGACCTGGACATCGCCGACGGCGGCCGCCTGACCCTCGGCGACACGACGGTCTCCTTCCACCACACCCCCGGCCACACGCCGGGCACCGTGTCGATGATCTTCCCGGCGCGGTGGAGGGGACGGCGGCACACGGCGATGTTGTGGGGCGGCACCAACCCGCCGGCGGCCGTCGCCGACAAGCGGATCTACCTCGACTCCGTGCTGGCCTTCGCCGCCACGATGCGCAAGGCGGGGGTGGACGTGGAGCTGAACAACCACGGGGCCGCCGACTACGGCCTGGCGCGCATGGAGGAACTGCGCGCGGGGGCGGCCGCGAACTCGTTCGTCCTGGGGCGGGCGCGGACGCAGCGGTTCATGAAGGTCATGGAGGCCATGATGCGCGGCCGGATCGCCACGGACCTGGAGACCGGGGGATAACCGGTGGACGTCGGCGGACCGGGTGTTCTAGCCTCGCCCGGACGACTCTCCAGCCACTCGAAGAGGTGCATTGTATGACGGTCCAGGCGCGTTCGGCCGGTGTGATCCGGTCCCGTCACCTACGAATCGCGTCTACGACCAGAAGGAACCTCAGAAGTGGATCTGCCACGTAGCTTCACCATCCGCGAGCACAGCCACCGCATCCTCAACCCCGTCACCGCCGACAAGCTCGCCACCCTGGGCCGGGCGCTGGACCTGCCGGCCGGCAGCCGGCTGCTCGACCTGGCCAGCGGCAAGGGCGAGATGTTGTGCACCTGGGCCCGCGACCACGGCGTGCGCGGCACCGGAGTCGACGTCAGCACCGTGTTCACCGCGGCGGCGCGGGCTCGGGCCGCCGAGCTGGGCGTCGACGGGGCCGTCACGTTCGTGCACGGCGACGCCTCCGCCTACATCGCCGACGAGCCGGTCGACGTCGTGTCCTGCGTCGGCGCGACCTGGATCGGCGGCGGCCTGCCGGGCACCGTTGAGTTGCTCGAACGCAGCCTGCGCCCCGGCGGCCTGATGCTGATCGGGGAGCCGTACTGGCGGCTCGACCCGCCCGACCAGGCCACCGTCGAAGCCTGCCACATGCGCGACGCGGACGACCTGCGTTCCCTGCCCGGGCTGGTCGGACAGTTCGGCGAGCTCGGCTGGGACGTCGTCGAGATGGTCCTGGCCGACCAGGACAGCTGGGACAGGTACGTGGCTCCGCAGTGGCTCAACCTGCGGCGCTGGCTCGACTCCAACCCCGAGGACGAGCTGGCGGCCGAGCTGCGCGCGGAGCTCACCGAGTCGCCGCTGCGGCATGTCCGCTACCAGCGTGAATACCTCGGCTGGGGCATCTTCGCCCTTATGAGGCGTTCCGGCTGACCCAGGGCGGGGCCCCGGTCCTTCGCGCCGGGGTCCCGCCGATCAGTTCGAGAAATTTTGATCCGACGGACGGTTCATCAGTCCGTCGGTACCATCTCGCCGGTGATGATTCAGAAGTTGAGCGTACGGACCGCCGCCGTCGTCGTCGGGGCGGTCACCGTGCTCGCCGGCGTGAGCACCCCGGCCCAGGCGGCGGAGAACTACGGCCAGTACTCCATGTTCAGCGCGCGCAGCGCCGGCCAGCACTGGGCCGACGGGCAGGCGGCAGGGCAGTGGACCTGGAAGCCCCTGTCGTCCACGTCCTCGGAGATCAGCTGGGGCGACCCGAAGAAGTGGCCGCCCTCCTACGCCGAGAAGTTCGTCCACAGCGGCGACTGGCTGATGCTGGACGGCTGGCGTGACAACGGCACCTACTACACCGTGCGGGTCACCAAGGAGCAGATCGGTGACGCCAAGTGCGGAAATCTCACGACATTGGCCACGTCGGGGCGGCAGCACTACGTCAAGTGGGCGATCCCCGCGCAGGGCTACTGCATGAAGGCGTGGGGGACGATCACCGAGCAGTCGTCGGGCAAGACCGTCGACTTCGGGCACACCCAGATCTGGTCGCCGCCGGCCTCCTGCTCGAACCAGTACCTGGGCGGCCAGACCTGCGTCAAGCAGTGGGAGTCCTGGTGGGACAACCAGGGCAACCCCGGCAAGCCGATCACCAGGAAGCTCGAACGCGACCAGTACATCGCCCGGGGCAAGGGCATGGCGTTCAAGATCCACCAGTACTTCCCGAAGGAGTGGAAGTCCGAGGCGCGGTCGTACTGGAACTGGTGACGAAGGCCGCTCCACCGGCCCGTTCGTCCACAGGGTGTGGGGTGTCGGCCGGGGAGGGGCGCGTACCCGTCCCCATACAGGTACGGGCCCCTTCCGCGCCGCCGTTTCAGGCAGCTTTTGAGGTGTGGTACGGATACTCCTTGCTCGCCGACGGCACGGCCCTGACCTGGGAAAACGCACTCTCTGTCGAGGTCGGCCCATAGGGTCGCCGCAGGTCGTGGCCGTCACCGGCGGACGGGCGGCCGCGGGAGCCGTTCGGCGAGAGGCTGGAAACGACGTTATCCACAGGCAAGGCCGGTTATCCACAGACTGTGCATCGTGTGGAAAACCGCTCCGCGGAGCCCCTGTTCAGCCGCCGGCCGCGCGCCCGAGTTGCCGGGCCCGCGCGCCGGCGTCCGTGGGCAGCCCGCGCTCGGCCAGCCCGGCCGAGACCCGCTCGCGCACCTCGGGCCGGTGGTCGTCGAACTTGAACTTGGCCCGCACCTCCACCACCCGCAGCCGCAGCCCGCGCAGCGCCGACAGCCTCTTGTGGTACGGCCCCGCGTCGGCCGCCATCTCGCCGTGATCCCCGGCCGGCTGGTGGTGGGCCAGCTGGCGGCGCAGGATCTCCGCCTTGCCCTCCCTGTCGTCCACGATCTCCGCCAGGCAGTCGAGCTGGACGGAGGCGTAGTAACTGGTCGGCACGCCCGTCTGCGGAGAGTCGCCGCGCCAGCCGCTCGGGATGAAGGCGTAGTCGTCGTACACGCTCACCAGCGCCGCGGGGTTGGCCTCCAGCGCCGCCCAGATCGGGTTGGGCCGGGCCAGGTGGAGCACGATCTCCTCCCCGTCGAACAGGAAGTGGGTCGGCACCACCACGGGGGCCGCGCCGCCCACGCCGTTGACCGCGATCTGGCCGAAGTCGCGCGTACGCAGCCATTCACGCCACTCGTCCTCGTCCCTGGCGGCGTCCCATGGGTTGATGAGCATGCGAACCTCTTTGTATTAGTACATAATTAACATTGTGCTAGAAACATATCCGTTCACCGGCAGAACGGCCAGTGAGATAGCGGCCGGCGTCGAGCTCGCCGTGTCCGAGGGACGGCTGCCGCCGGGGGCGGTGCTGCCGCCGGTGCGCGAGGTGGCCGACCGGGCGGGGGTCAGCCCCGGCACGGCGGCGGCCGCGTACCGGCTGCTGCGCGAGCGCGGCGTCGTGGAGACCGCGGGACGGCGCGGGACGCGGGTCAGGCCGCGCCCGGCCAGCACGTTCCGCGAGGAGATCCGCATCGAGGCGCCGCCGGGCGTGCGCGACCTGTCCAAGGGCAACCCCGACCCCTCCCTGCTGCCGCCGCTGCGCGAGGCCCTCGCCGCCGCCGCGCGGGCGCACGAGGAGAGCCCCGCCATGTACGGCACCGGCGACGACGAGGAGCTCATCGCCCTGGCCGGAGCCCGGCTGCGGGCGGACGGCATCCCGGCCGAGGCGCTGGCGATCACCTCGGGCACCCTCGACGCCGTCGAACGCGTGCTGACCGCCCACCTGCGCCCAGGCGACGCGGTCGCGGTCGAGGACCCGGGCTGGACGGCCCTGCTCGACCTGGTCGCCGTCCTCGGGCTGCGCCCGGTGCCGATGCGGCTGGACGAGGAGGGCCCGCTGCCGGACGAGCTCGCGCGGGCACTGCAGGCGGGGGCGCGGGCCGTGGTCATCACCTTGCGCGCCCAGAACCCGACGGGAGCGTGCCTGTCCGCCGCACGGGCACGGGAGCTGCGGGCGCTGCTCGCGGCCAGTCCCGAGGTGCTGCTGATCGAGGACGACCACGGCTCGGGCTTCGTGGACCTGCCGCCGTACTCGCTGGCCGGGGCCACCGCGCGCTGGGTCCACACCCGCTCCACGGCCAAGGCGTTCGGCCCCGACCTGCGCCTCGCCCTGATCGCCGGCGACCCGGTCACGCTGGACCGGCTGCGCGGGCGGCAGCGGCTGGCCGCGGGCTGGGTGAGTCACCTGCTGCAACGCGCCGTCGCCCACCTCTGGCGGACGGACGCGGTGGACACGGCGGCGGTCGCGGCGGCGTACGGGCTGCGCAGGAACGGCCTGGTGGCGGCGCTGGCGGCGCGCGGCGTCACCGCGTACGGCCGCAGCGGGCTGAACGTGTGGATCCCCGTCGCGGACGAGACCACCGCGATCACCCGGCTGCTGGCCCGGGGCTGGGCGTGCGCGCCCGGCGCGCGCAACCGCATCGGCTCGCCGCCCGCGCTGCGCCTGACCGTCTCCACCCTGACCCAGGAGGAGATCGAGCCGCTGGCCGACGACCTGGCCGCCGCCCTGCGCCCCGCCCCGACGGGCAGGTACGGCTAGGACGGCGGCCTTTCCCGGCCGTCAGGTGAGCGAGCCCTCCTGGCGGCCTTCCCGATCGTCAGGAGAGCAGGGTCTCCCCGATCCACCCGCCGGGCGCGCACCCCGGCGGGACGGCGAACACGGCCGACCCGATCGCGCTGATCCACTCGTTCAGCAGGTCGCCCTCGGCCAGCATGCGCTGCACCGGGACGAACTGCTTGCCGACGTCCGCCTGGAAGCAGGCGAACAGCAGCCCCGAGTCCGACTCGCCCTCGGCGCTCAGCCCTTCGTCGTAGTTGTAGGGCCGCCGGAGCAGCCGCGACGCGGGATCGGCCACGTGCGCCCGCCGGATGTGGGCGAACTCGGAGATGACCGGGAACCCGAGGGCGTTCTTGCGGGCGTAGTCGGGCGCGTCGCGCTCGGCCGCACCGGTGAGCGGCGCACCGTCGCTCAGCCGCCGCCCGATGGTGAACTCCCTGGCCACCCGGTCGGCGGCGTCCCAGGTCTCCAGTTTCATCCGGATCCTGCGCAGCACCATCGTGGTGCCGCCGCGCAGCGGGCCCTGTCCGATCCAGACGGCTTTGTCGAGGTCGGTGGCGTTGCCGGTGCCCTCGATCTGGCCCATCAGGTTGCGCCGGGTGGGGCTGTGGAAGCCGCGCTGCGTCCACCGTACGCGGGCGAAGGAGCGCGTGTCCTTCACGATCATCCGGACCGCGTGCGCCACGCTCACGCTGTCGTCCGCGCACACCTGGACCAGCAGATCACCTCCGCTCCACCGCTTGTCCAGCCGGTCCGTCTTGAACGCGGGCAGCGCGGCCACCGGCGAGTCCACCCCGGCCGCCGCGAACAGCCCCGGCCCGAACCCGAACGTGCACGTGAGCCCGCCCGGGGTCGCGGCCAGCTCGGGCTCGGTGTCCGCCAGCGCGGGCCGCCCCTGGGTGAGGCGGGCCGCGTCGTCGGTCAGGAGCTGGAGCAGCCGGACGATCGCCTCCTTACGGGTGCGTGGCAGCAGGTCGAAGCCGAGGAACACCGCGTGCGCCTGCGGCGGCGTGGCCACGCCCGCCTGGTGCGTCCCGTGGAACGGCGTCACCTCGGTGGAGGCGAGCCTGATCACCTGCCGCTCGGAACGGTGCGGCCCGAGCACGCCGGCGGCGGTGACGGCGCCGCCGGCGATCAGCCCTCTGCGGCTGATCACTTGTGCCCCGGCTGGTAGTCCTCCTCGCCGCCGGCGAAGTCCTTGCCCACGGCGGTGAACTCCAGCGGCTGCCCGCCCTGGACCTGCAGCGTGAACGGGATCTTCGCCCCCGGCCGCACCTGCTCGGTGACGCCCATCAGCATGATGTGGTCGCCGCCGGGCTTGAGCTCGTGGGTGCCGCCCGCGGGCACCACGAACCCGCCCTCCTTGGGCCGCATGACCATCTTGCCGCCGGAGTCGACGACCTCGTGCAGCTCGATCATGGGCGACAGCGGAGAGGCACCGGAGACGATCGTGACGGACGCGGTGCCGTTGTTGACCAGCGTCCCGAACGCCGCGGTCATCCCCTTCTTCGTGGTCTTCACCCAGGGGTCGGTGATGCTCAGCCCGGCCCCTGCGACCGGGGCGGTGGCGGGAGCGGCGGCCTGGGCCGACGCCGTGGCCGTCGCGGTGGACTGCGCGCCGGCGTTCGCGGCGGGGTCGTAGGTGCCGGCGCAGGCGGTCAGCGCCACCGCGGCGGTGGTGAGGACGAGGGCATGTCGAACGAACATGGCAAAGCCTTTCTCCGCCCGGCATGCCGAAGCAGACCCAGCCGGGCGGCGGGGGTCGTCTGAGAGGGGAGAACGTCTTGCCGGACCCGCAGGTCAGGCGGCGACGGCCCGCGGCGGGCCCCTTCTGCTGACGACGTGCCGCAGCACGGCCGAGCGCAGCACGCGCGGCTCGGGCGTGCCCGGGGAGGCGGAGAAAGGAGTGACGAGCAGCGGCAGCCGGACGATGACCAGCAACCGCACGGCCAGGCGGCGCAGCAGCCCCCAGAGCGCGGCCTCGCCGCGCGCCAGCCAGAGCGCGGTCAGCCCGACAGCCCAGCCGTGGGCGGCGAGCATGCCCAGGCCCGGCACCAGCCCCGAGTGGAGGTGGAGGGCCGGCGCTGCCGGCGAGACGGTGTGGGACAGGCTGAACAGCAGGTGCAGCAGCACCTGGAGGCCGGCGAGCAGCGGCAGGATCAGCGCGAGCGAGCGCTCACGCCCCGCCAGCGGGTACGCGGCCCCGAACGCCAGCCCCAACGCCACCACCATGGCGGGAGCGGGCACGGACGAGCCGCCGAGCACGTGAGCCGCCACGCCGAGCCCGAGGCACACGACGGCGAACACCGCGGTGCGGGCGAGACGGAACGGCAGCGCCATGGGCCTAGCATTCCACGCCGGCCCGGCGGTCCGGGCGTTGATCCCGATTCACGTGAAACCTCTCTTCTCGCCGCGGTAACCCGGATAATCGCCGCTGATGCCTAAATTTCGGGACTTGTCGGAGTATGCGGCGGAAATCGCCCCGGTCATCAACGTCGCCCACGTCAACGTGCACGCCTCGGCCGCCCCAGCCCTCGCCGACCTGGCCGCGACCTCGGGCCTGACCCCCGCCTACCTGTACGACCTGCGCTTCACCCTCCCCCTCCGCCCGCTGCCCCGCATGGGCCTTTCCGCCCTCTACCGGTACGCATCCGACCAGGAACACACCCTCCGGCGGCACCTCGACGAGGGCACGCTGACCGAGGACGGCGACGGGCTGCTGCGGCTGACGGGCAAGGGTCTCGCGTTCGTGCACCGCCTCTACGACCTGCACGCCGCCGCCGTCGGCCGCGTCTGGGCGGGCCACGACCTGGCCGGTCCGGCCGAACTGGTGGGCCGGGTGCTCGACGCCGCCGAGCGGCTGCCCGGCGGGGCGCTGGAGCTGGTGGCGCCGCCGTACGAGCCGGAGGGGTCGGGGCCCGGGCTGCGGCTGTTCAACCGGCTCGCCGTCCTGCGCTACCACCGCGCCGACGCCCATGCCGCGGCGTGGGAGGCGGCGGGCCTGTCCGCCACCGAGATCGTCGGCCTGCGGGACGGGCCCGAGCGCGTCGCGATCGAGACCGAGACGAACCGGCGCGCCGCGACGCCGTACGGGGTGCTGTCCGAGCGGGAACGCGACAGCCTGTACGACGCCCTGCTGAAACTCGTCTGACCCCGCCGCGCAGCCGACCCGCACAAGCCGTCCCGACCTGGGACGGCCCGCGCGGGCCGGCCGCTCAGAGGACGGTCAGCAGGCGGGCCACCTGGGTGCGGTCGTTCACGCCGAGCTTGTCGTAGGCGGCCTGCAGATGGTTGGCCGCCGTCCGGGTGGACAGCGTGAGCCGGTCGGCGATCTGCCGGTTGGTCAGCCCGGAGGCCGCGAGCTGGACGATCTCCCGCTGCCTCGGCGTGAGCTCGGGCGTGGCCAGCTCGATCAGCGCCGGCGTGCTGATGCCCGAGCAGACCCTGGCCAGCGCCCAGGCCCGCGTCCGCGCGCCCCTGGCCAGGGTGCCGCGCCCCGCCTCCCGGTACGCCGCCGCCTCGTGCGCCGTGGCCTCGGCCGCGTACAGCAGCAGGCCCAGCCGCTCGAACTCCCCGGCCACCTCCCGCAGCTCGGCCGGATCCCCCAGCGCCCGCGCGTGCCGGGCGAACAGTCGCACCAGCGGCCCTTCCACCAGGGACGTCAGCTCCCGCAGCCGCTCCACGGCGGCGGGTGCGGCCCCGAGG
The DNA here is from genome assembly GCF_035917475.1 of Nonomuraea fuscirosea. Classification (NCBI taxonomy): domain Bacteria; kingdom Bacillati; phylum Actinomycetota; class Actinomycetes; order Streptosporangiales; family Streptosporangiaceae; genus Nonomuraea; species Nonomuraea fuscirosea. The sequence continues at coordinate 10,423,437 of NZ_CP109074.1, forward strand.
CGTACCAGGTCGTGCAGCGCGAACATCAGGTGGCCGCGCAGCTCGTGCCGCTCCGCGTGCTCGGCCGCCGCCAGGCATCGCCGTACGGCGCCGGCCACGTCGCCGCCCGCCGCCGCCACCCAGACCGCGGCGCTCAGCACGTGCTGCCGGGTGAACGCCCACCTGGCCGCCGCCTCCTCGGCCTCGGCCAGCGCCCGCGTGGCCTCCCCCAGCCTGCCGAGCAGCGCGAACGCGTGCGCCTGCTCGGCCAGGCAGCGCCCCAGGTACGGCTCCCGCTCCGGCAGCCTGGCCAGGTCGTCCCCGCACCGGCGCACCGCCTCCGCCGCGTCGCCACGCAGCCTGGCCGCCATCGCCAGGTGCGCCGCGAACCCGGTCACCGGCAGCTCGGCGGCGGGCAGCTCCATACCCCGCTCCGCCGTACCCGCCGCCTCCTCCGGCCGCCCGCAGAACAGCTGCGCGGCACACAGCGCGTCCAGCAACGTCGGCAACGCGTGCGCGGACTCCTCCCGGCCCGGCCCATCCTCCGCCGTCCGTCCGGCTGCGGCGAGGGCGCGTTCCGGGCGGCCCGTGTAGGCGTCCACCCACGTCCGCAGCGCCGCCGCGTGCGCCAGGCCGCGGGCGGTGCCGGGCGCGCAGGCGCGGGCCTCGGACAGCGACTCGGCCGCGCCGCCCATCCGGCCGGCGAAGCAGTCGGCGACGGCGCGGTAGACGTACGCCTCCTGCCGCCATCCCGGCTCGGTCAGCGTCGCGACCGCCGCGTCGAGCACCCGGCACGCCTCGGCGTCCGCGCCCGCCCATGCCAGGTTCATCCCCAGACTGCACGCGTGCTGCGCCCGCTCGCCCTCGGTCATCGACGCCCAAGCCCCGGCAACTGCCAGCGCCCCAGCCGCCTCCGCCTCCGCCTCCGCCTCCGCCGATGCCGATGATGACAGCGGCACCGACACCGACACCGCCGACAGGGCCGACAGGGCCGGGCCGGTCTCGCCCAGCACCGTGAGCACCTCGCCGAGCACCGCCACCGCCCCCACGCCCGCACCCGCGTCCATCGCGGCCCTGGCCAGCCGCGCGGCCAGCCGGGGGTCCTGCCGGCCCCAGGCCAGCCGCGCGGCCGAGGTGAGCTGCGCCGGATCGGCGGGCGACCCGCTGTCCAGCCGCCACACGGCCGCGCGCAACCCGTCCTCGCGCCGCCGCAGCCCCGTCGCCTCCAGCCCCTCGGCCAGCGTCCGCAGCCGGCGCCGCGTGCGCAGGGTGCCGCAGTCGCCGCGGATCACCTCGCCGTAGATCCGATGGCCGAGCCGCAGGTTCTCGCGCCGGCCGTCGGTCACGGTCACGACCAGGCCGCGCGCCTCGACCCGCTCGACCGCCCGCGCCGAGGTGAGCGCGGTCAGCAGCTCGATGCCGACCGGCTCCCCGAACGCCACCAGCTCAAGCACCTCGCGCTCGTCCTGGTCGAGGTGGCCGATCCGGTCGCCGACCAGCTCGCGCAGCCGGGTGGTCATGGCCGGCTCGCCCCGCCAGCGCCACGCGCCCCCGCGTTCGGCCAGGCAGCCGGAGTCGCGCCCCGCGTGCACGAGCTCGCGCAGGTAGAGCACGTTCCCCTCGCTCATCCCCGCGAGCTGCCGTACGGTCCGCGCCGCGACCTCCCCGCCGAGCGCCGCTTCGAGCACCTGGCCGACCTCCGCCACGGTCAGCGGCGGCAGCTCGATCCGCCGCAGCAGCTCGTCCTTCCACAGGGCGGTGACCGGAGCCGGCTGCGGCTCCTCCGACCTGACCGTCACCAGCAGTTGCGCCTCCCCGCTCTCGGCCAGATAGTGCACCAGCGCCGCCGACGCCTGATCCAGCCGCTGCGCGTCGTCCACGCTCACCAGCAGCCCCCGCCGCCCCGCCTGCCCGCGCAGATGACGCGCCGCCCAGCGCAGCAGGTTCTCGCCGCTGCGCGGCGGCCCCGTCAGCACGTGCGCGAACGCGCCGAACGGGATCGCCGCAGCGGTCTCCGTCCCCAGCGCGTGCACCACCGCGTATCCCGGCAGCCCGGCGACGGCCTGCGCCGCCAGCCTGCTCTTGCCCACCCCTGCCGCCCCGGCGATCATCATGCCCGCTCCCGACCGCAATGCCTCCCGTACGGTCGTGAGTGACCCCCTTCGCCCGACGAACGGCCAACAGCTCCCGTGCTCGCTCATCGTGCCTCCTCTCGTCACCCATCGTGGCGAGAGGTGTTCGCGGGAGGTTCAGGCCGGATCTCTGTGTAGTCCGGCGGCCACCATCAGCATCTCGATGACGGCTTCCGGGCCGCTGAACGGCACCGGTTCGCCTCCGACCTCTTCGAGCAGCCCGCGGAGCTGGCCGCCGGACTGCTCGGGCTCGACCAGCCGGACGATGACCGTTCTCATTGGATACCTCCGAGGAGGCCCCCGCCTTCAGGCGGAGAAGAACTCGGACCCCTGCGGGGCAGAACAGGGGCAGCCGGTTCCCCGTCAAGCGAACTGTCGTATCGAACAAACACGCGAGTATTTCTTGATCGTTCGGTATGATGTGGGGCGTGGCGCAGATCGTGAAGCGGGCCTACAAGTACCGCTTCTACCCGACCCCCGAGCAGGCCGGAGAGCTTGCCCGGACGTTCGGCTGCGTGCGTCTGGTCTACAACAAAGCCCTCGAAGAACGCACCCGCGCCTATACCCTGGAAGGCCGTCGCGTCTCCTATGTGGAGTCGTCCGCGCGTCTGACGGCGTGGAAGCGCAGCGGCGAATACGGCTTCCTGTCCGAGGTGTCGTCGGTGCCTCTTCAGCAGGCGCTGTGTCATCTTCAGGCCGCGTTCGCGAACTTCTTCGCCAAGCGCGCCAAGTACCCGGTTTTTAAGTCCCGTAAGAGGTCGCGGGCGTCGGCGGAGTACACCCGGTCGGCGTTCCGGTGGCGGGACGGGGAGTTGACGCTGGCGAAGATGGACGCCCCGTTGGCGATCGTGTGGTCCCGTCCGCTGCCGGAAATTGCGCAGCCGTCCACGGTGACCGTGGCGAAGGACGCTGCGGGGCGCTGGTTCGTGTCCCTGCTGGTGGAGGAGAAGATCAGCCCGCTTCCTTGCGTCGCGTCGAAGGTGGGAATCGACGCCGGGATCACCGCGCTGGCCACCCTGTCCACCGGCGAGAAGATCGTCAATCCTCGTCACGAGCGCGGCGACCGGCGCGAACTCGCCAAGGCTCAGCGGGCGCTGGCCCGTAAGGAGAAGGGGTCGAACAACCGGGCCAAGGCCCGCCTGAAGGTGGCCCGCGCTCACGCCCGGCTCGCCGACCGTCGAAGGGATCACCTGCACAAGGTCACCACACGGCTTGTTCGCGAGAACCAAGTGATCGCCGTGGAAGACCTGACCGTCCGCAACCTGGTCAGGAACCACAGTTTGGCCCGCGCCATCTCCGACGCCGCATGGCGACAGTTTCGCTCCATGCTGGAGTACAAAGCGCGCTGGTACGGGCGGACGCTGGTGGTGGTGGACCGCTGGTTCCCCTCCAGCAAGCTGTGCTCGGCGTGCGGAACCTTGCGGGACACGATGCCGTTGGACGTCCGCGAATGGGAGTGCGCCTGCGGCGCGGGCCATGACCGAGACGCCAACGCGGCCAAGAACGTGCTCGCCGCCGGGCTGGCGGAGAGCTGAAACGCCTGTGGAGCTGGTGTCAGACCTCAACGAGAGTCCTCTCGGGCGGGCAACCGGCGATGAAGCAGGAAACCTCATGGGCAACCGTGGGAATCCCCTCCTTCATGAGGGGAGGATGTCAACTGTGCACGATCTCGCCGGGCGGTTCAGGTCTGGTTCAGGTCGGGGTGCCTAGGTCGGATACGGCGCGGGCTCGACCTCCAGCTCGCGCATGAGCTCCGCGTAGAACTGGTAGCGCCTGCGGGCGTCGCCGCGCCGGCCCGCCAGGTCGAGCACCCGTACCAGACCGAGGTGGGCGCGCTCGTCGTAGCGGTCGCGTTCGAGCAGCCGCAGCCAGTAGCGGGCCGACTCGTCGTAGCGGTGCGCGCCGGCCCGCTCGGTGGCGAGCCTGGCCGCCGCCTGCACGTATGCCAGCCGGGCCTGCTCGCGCAGGCCCACGGCCCAGTCGGCGTAGGGGTCCTCCTCGCAGAACTCCCCGCCGTACGCGTTCTCGGCCGCCGCCCACCGTTCCAGCGCCTCCGCCGGACGTCCGGCCTGATCGAGCCGCACGGCCTCAGCCACCAGATCAAGAAATATCTCTACATCGACCTGTACGTTGGCCAGCTCCAGCCGCAACGCCCCTTCCTCCGAGACCACGATCTCGTCCGCCGGCCACTCGTGCCCCGGATCCAGCACGGCGCGCAACGTGGACACCATCACGTTCAGCCGCCGCAGCCCGACCGCCTGGTCCTCCTGCTCCGGCCAGAGGATCTCGACCAGCCGCTCCCTGCCGATCGCGCCGCCCCTGCGGCCGACCAGGATCTTCAGCAGGTCACGCGCCTTGCGCGACTGCCAGGCCGTACGCGGCACCGGCACCGCGCCCCTGAGCACGCGGAACGTTCCCATGGTCGCGACGACCACCTTGGCCTGGCGCGGGGGAGCGGCGCGGGCCACCAGCGCGTCGATGCGGTCGTCGAGCGCCCGGCAGCCGATCGCGTGCATGCGTTCGCGCACCGCCACGGCCACCTCGACGCCGGTCGCCGGATCGGCCAGCGCGGCCCTGACCAGCTCGGCCCTGGCCCGGCCGACGGGATCGTCGAGCATCGTCCACCGGCGCACCGCCTCGTCGGCGGACGCGGCGTCGCCGTCCAGCTCCGCGCGCAGCTCCGCGACGGCCGCCTGCGCGGCGTGATCCCTGCGGCCGACCGCGACCGGCTCGGCCTCCGCCAGCAGCGCCCCGGCCTCCTTGCGCCGCCCGGCCGCCAGCGCCACCCGTACGGCGGCGAGCCTGGCCGCCACCCCGGCGATGCCGCCGACGTACCGGAGCGCCTGCCGGGCGACGCGGGCGGCCTCGTCGGGATCCTCGTACGCGAGCAGCCCGGCCAGCCCGTTGAGCGCGTGCGACAGCGCCTGCACCTCCCCCGACGGCTTCGCCTGGGCGATCACCCGCCGGTAGAGCGCCACCGCCGCCCCGCGGTCGCCGCGCAGCGCGTGCACGGCGGCCAGCTGGTTCATGCCGGTGCCGGTCAGCCTGGAGCCCATCGCCTCCCACCGGGCCACCGCGTCGGCGGCCTCGGTCAGCGCCTCCTCCAGGCGGCCCAACCGGGCCAGGGCCTGCGCGCGGTTGGCCACGTTGAGCGCGGCGAACGGGGCGAAGGCCACCAGATCCGACAGGCGGCCGGCGATCTCCGTCTCGGCCAGCGCGTCCTCGTACGCGGCCTCGTCCAGGTGGCGAGAAGCCCGGTTCGCGTGGATGCGGATCAGCTGGACCAGGTCGCCGGCCCGCTCGGCGTAGGCCAGCGCCCGCAGGTAGTAGGCGTCGTTGGCGCGGCGGTCGCCGTCGAGCGCGGCCAGCATGGCGAGGACCGTGTTGGCCATGGCCAGCGCGGCCGGATCGCCCAGGCTCCTGGCCTGCTCCAGCGCCTTGTCCGCCAGCTCGGCGCAGGACACCCGGTCGCCCTTCAGCCAGTGCACCGAGGCCATCGAGGCGGTGCACATGGCCGCGTCGGCGGGCGGCAGGCCGAAGGCGTGACCCTGCTCGTACATGGCCAGCGCCCGGTCCAGTTCGCCGCGCATGTGGTCGATGAAGGCCAGCCGCCTGGCCACGGAGGCGTCGAACGCCGGCCCCTCCGCGGCCTGGGCGAGCAGCTCGCGGGCCCTGGTCCAGTGGCCGCGGTTCTGCTCGGCGAAGCCGGCCAGCTTGAGCATCGGGGGAGAGCGCCTGGCGGACTCGGGCAGCAGCTCCAGTGCGGCCGGCACGTCACCGCGCTCGGCCAGGCGCGGGCCGTGGGCGTCGAGGAGCGAGGCGGCGAGCAGGGGGTGGGCGGTCGAGATCGCCGCGCGCAGGGCCAGCTCGGGCTGGTCGTGCTCGACGTACCAGCGGGCCGCGACCGCCGCCACGTCGTGGGCCTCGTGCCGGTCCAGCGGGGCGTACTTGGCCAGCACCTGGCCGCCCTGCGAGGTCAGGCGGCAGCTCTCGCGGTCCGGCTCCAGGAATTCGAGGAACAGGCCGCGGCAGGCCAGCGCGTCCAGCGTGTCGGGCGGCGCGCCGAGCGCCCCGGCCAGATCCGGCGTCAGCACTGGCAGCACCGTGGCGGCGCGCAGCAGCTCCCGCATGGCGGCGGGCAGGTCCTCGAACGCGGCCAGCGTGAGCCGGTCGAGCGTGGCGGAGTTCGCCGTCAGCCCGGCCACGGTGCCGCGCCAGGCGGCCGGAGCCTCGCGGGCCAGCGCGTCGAGCGCCGCCTGCACGGCCGCCGGCCAGCCGGCACACGTACGGTGCAACTCGGCCGCGATGTCCGCGCCCGCCTCACCCAGCAGGGCCCGCGCCCAGGCGGCGGTCTCCTCCGGCGTCAGCGCGAGATCCGTGGCGTCCAGGTCGAGCACCTCGTGGTCCTGGCGCAACCGGGCCGTCGGGAACGGCAGCGGCGCCCGCGACGCGGTGACCAGGTGAAGGTGACGGGGCGCGGCGCGTACGAGCGTCTCCACGTAACGAACGGGACCCGGCGCGCCCGCGATCACCTCGACCCCGTCGAAGACCAGGACCAGCCCCCGCCGCAGCCGCCGCGCCAGCGCCTCGGCCAGCGCGCCCGCTAGCGCCGCCGCCCTGGACGGCTCGTCGGCGCCGGGCCCGAGCGGCGCCCCCGCCGCGGTCACCAGCTCGGCGGGCAGATCGGGCACCTTGCCCGCCACCGCGGCGGCCACCGTCGCGGCCAGCGTGGGCAGGTCACGATCGGCGCTCCCGAGGCGGTGCAGCACCGCACCCACGGCCTGGCTCCAACCGGCCAGAACGGTCGACTTCCCGTAGCCTGTCGTCGCCACGAGCGAGGTGAGCCGGTGTACGAGTGCGCCGTCGAGCCGCCGGTCGAGGGCGGGACGAGGCCGCACCCACCCTCGTTCCACCCCCGCATGCTACGCCTGGCCTCGCCGGAGGACTCCAGAGTTCGCAAAGTGCCACCTCCCGGTAACCAGCGGGTAGGCGCACTATGGTCGTACTTCGACAGGAGGCACCGTGGAACAGGATCTGCCCGGCGGTGCGCGGCTGATCGTCGGGGTGGACGAATCCCCGGCGGCGCGCTGGGCCCTGGCCTGGGCCATCGGCGCGGCACGGCTGCACCGGATGGCTCTCGTGGCCGTGCACGTCAGCCGCGCGCCCGTCCACCCCTTCCCCGAGGCGCTGCCCGTGCAGCACGCCGTCAGGGCGGGCGAGGAGGCGCGCTGCACCGAGGTGATCACGGGCGTGTTCGAGGACGTGGCGGGCGGGGTGCCCGAGGACCTGGCCACCTTCATGGTCGGCCGGGTGGGCGACCCCGGCTACCATCTCGTCGACCTGGCCCGTGAAGGTGACCTGCTGGTGCTCGGGAGGGGGAGACGCGGGGTGCTCAGCCGCATCTTCCTGCCTTCGACCAGCATGTACTGCGCGCGGCACGCCCGTACGACGGTCGTGATCGTGCAACAGCCCTCGCCGCCGGACGACCCGGAGATGTCGGGGGAGCGCAACCGCAGGTTCTGGACCCGCCGACATCCCTGACCAGGGTCTCTAGCGAATCGCGGACCTGAGCAGGCGCAGTCCTTCCGGGATGGCGTCCCTGCCGATCCCGCCGTATCCCAGCACCAGGCCCGGCTCGGGCATGCTCCCGCCGTAGTACGCCTCCAGTGACTCCACCGCCAGCTCCGGCACCGGACGTACCGACACATCAGGCGCGAGCCGGGCACACAGGTGCAGCCCCGCCGTGGACGGCACGGGCAGCAGCCGGTCGTCGCCGGCCAGCGCCTCGGCGATCATGGCGTGCCTGGCGGCGTACTCGCGGGTCGCCTTCCTGATGTGCCTGGCCAGCAGGCCCTCGTCGATGAAGCGGGCCAGCGCCGCCTGCGTGGGCAACTCCCCGTGCCAGTCGGACAGCTGCCTGGCCGCGCGCAGGGCCCGCGCGAGCGAGGCGGGCGCGACCAGGAAGCCGAGCCTGAGCATGGGGAGCAGCGTCTTGGAGAACGAGCCCACGTAGATGACGCGGCCCGCCCGGTCGAGACTCTGCAGCGGCTCCAGCGGCCGTTCGCCGAAGCGGAACTCGCTGTCGTAGTCGTCCTCGATCACCACCGCCCTGCGGCGCTCGGCCCAGGCCAGCAGGGCGGCGCGGCGGGCCAGCGACATGGGCGTGCCGAGCGGGAACTGGTGCGACGGCGTGACGTACACAACGCGCGCCTCACCGGGGATCGCCGTGACGTCGATGCCCTCGCCGTCCACGGGCACGCCGGCCACCCGGGCTCCCAGCGAGCGGAACAGCAGGCGGGCCGGGGGATAGCCGGGCTCCTCGACGGCCACGACCGCGCCCGGCTCGATCAGCACCCGGCCGATCAGATCGAGCGCCTGCTGGGCGCCGTTCGTGATCAGCACATCGTCCGGGCCCGCGTGGACCGAGCGGCTGAGGCCGATGTGACGGGAGATCGCCGCGCGCAGCGGCTCGTGACCGGCCGGATCGCCGTAGCCGGCCGCGCTCACCCGCAGCTCGCGGGCCACCAGGCGGCGCCAGGTCTCCATGGGGAACAGGCGCGGATCGGGGACGCCGGCGCGGAAGTCGTACCGGGCGGGGATCATGGGCTGGGGCAGGGGCAGGTCGTCCCAGACGGGACGCGGGCGTACGACGCCCTTCGGCGCGGCCCGCCCCCTGACCGGCTCCGCCGAGACGAACGTGCCCGCGCCCGCGCGGCCCACGAGGAACCCGTCGGCCACCAGGCGGTCGTAGGCGAGGGCGACCGTGTTCCTGGAGATCTCCAGGCCGCGGGCCAGGTCCCTGGTCGGGGGCAGGCGCTCGCCCGACCGCAGGCGGCCGTCGAGGATGGCGTCGAGCAACTGCCGGTAGACCTGTGCGGCCAGGTCACCGCGGCCGTGAAGGCTGATGTGGACGTCCATCTTGGCCCAATCATTTGACGATGAATTGGAGCTTACCTTGGGACAAGTCGGGGGCGAGGATGAACGTATGACATCAGCCCCCACCCGTACGGCGTCCGACTTACTCGCCACCGGATCGCCCAGCTGCACCGTCCCCCAAGTACCGAAATATCGGCGAATCCTGGCACAGGCGCAGCTGACGAACTCCATCGGCGACGGCCTCTACCTCGTCACCTCGGCGTTCTACTTCTCCCAGATCATCGGCCTGTCGGCGACGCAGATCGGCTTCGGGCTCACCCTCGGCTGGGCCGTCGGCCTGGTGGCCGGCGTACCCCTGGGCCACCTCGCCGACCGGTGCGGTCCCCGCGGCGTCGCCGTCCTGCTCGCGCTCACCACCGCCGTGGCGGTCGGCTCGTTCCTGTTCGTCGGCTCGTTCGTGGCGTTCGTCCTGGTCGCCTGCCTGTACGGCACCGCACAGACCGGCCTGTCAGCCGCCCGCCAAGCCCTGCTCGCCGCCCTGGTCGAGCCCGCCGAGCGGACCACCGTACGGGCGACGCTGCAGGCCACGCTCAACGGCGGCCTGGCCGTCGGAGCCGGGCTGGGCGGGCTCGCGCTGCACCTCGGCACCCGCGAGGGCTACCTGGCCGCGTTCGCGGTGGACGCCCTCGGCTTCCTCCTCGCCGCCATCGTCCTGCTCCGGCTGCCTTCCGTACGGATCACCGCCCCCTCCGCCGGCCCCCGCCTCGCGGTGCTCAGGGACCGGCCGTACGCGCTCGTCACGCTGGTCAACGCGGTGATGCTCTTCTACATGCCGCTGCTCAGCCTGGTGGTGCCGCTGTGGATCGCCGCTCGTACCAGCGCGCCCACGTGGGTGGTCGCCGTCCTGCTGCTGATCAACACGGGTGGCGTGCTGCTGTTCCAGGTACGGGTGGCCAGGCGGGTGCGGAGCCTGCGGGACGCCTCGGCGGCGGTGCGGCGGGCGGGGGTGACGATGTTCGCGGCGTGCGCGGTGTTCGCGCTGAGCCCGTACTGGTGGGGGTTCCTGCTGGTGGCGACGGCGCTGCTGGTGGCCGGCGAGATGCAGCTCGCCTCCGGTTCGTGGGAGATCGGCTTCGGCCTCGCCCCCGACGACAGGCAGGGGCAGTACCAGGGCTTCTTCGGCAGCGGGGTGGCCGTGGCCAGGATGCTCGGGCCTGTGGTGCTCACGACGGTCGTGCTGGGGGCGGGGACGCTGGGGTGGCTGCTGATCGGCGTCATGTTCGTCCTGGCCGGCGCGGCGATGACCCCGGCCGTCAGACGCGCCCGGCTAACCCGCGCCTGACGTTGCACCGCGCCCCGCGAACCCGCACCGGACGCTCAATGGGTGTGGTCATGGGTCGCGGACGGGGCGTGTCCATCGGACAGCACCGCCGGCACCGTGAAACTCGCCGTCCGCACCTTCCCCTCATGCTTGAAGTCGAGGAACAGCCGATAGTCGCCCCGACTAGGGGCTTCGGCGACGAACGTGACCTCGGGCCCCGCCTCGTCGCTCTCCTCCGGATGCACGTGCAGGTAGGCGAGATCGCCGGCGCGCAGGGCGACCAGGTGACCGTACGCGCCCAGGTAGGGCTCCAGATCGTCGACCGGCTCGCCGTCCTTGCTGACGGTCATGATCAGTTTGCTCGCCTGGCCGGGAACGATGTTCCCCGCGAGGTTCACGGTGTAGTCGTCGATCGCCGCCGTACGACTGACGTGCGGCAGCGGCTCAGGCCGATAGTCGCCCGCAACCTGCAGATCCACCCCCAGAGTGAGCTTCTCCCCTTCGGCGGGGACGAAGTCGGCGAACGCCCGGTACGAGCCCGCCTTCGGCACCGCCAGGCCGACCGACCAGGTGCCGTCGGGGGCCATGCTCGGGTGCACGTGCTGGAAGCTCGTGAGATCGCGGGAGGCGACGACGAGGTGCATCTTCTTGTCGTGCTCGACCTGGTAGGCGGTGACCGGGGTGCCGTCGGGGCCGATCACGGTGAACCTGAACTCCGCCGGGGCGCCGGTCGCGATCGTGCTGATGGGGTTGAGCGTGTAACCATCCTGGGACACCTGCAGCCCACCGGGCACCGCACCGGACTGGCCACCGACCCCATGCCCGGAATGATCGGAATGGCCATCTCCCTCCCCCGCCGCCACACTTGCTCCCTCTCGGGGAGTCACCGGGCCGACCATCGTGCCCACCCCCAGAGCACCCCCGAACACCACGACCAGCACCAGACCGTACGAACCGAGCTTGCCCGCCGCCTTCATGCCAGCCCCACCCCGTAGCAGCCGGCGGCCTGCCCACAGCTCCACCTGAAACCTGGCACCGTACCCCCTGAGCCTGAACAGCGAGCCGCCGCCGTCCGCGGTCGGTTGAGGACCCGCAACACCTTCTCGACTTCAGATACGGCTGAAGCGCGCCCACGGGCGGGCAGAGTAGCGACCAACTTCCCGAGCCGCCCTCACCTTCCGCGCTCTCTCAAACCCCAACCCCACCGGAGCAGCAGCACAGGAGAGCCCGCGTCTCCAGGTTGCGTCCACGCCCGCGTGCACGAGGAGACCACGGACTGGGAACAGGCGACAGATCCCCGTCCCCTATCCCCCTGTGCGCATCAAGCGGGGAATTTTGGCATGATCGAGCTGTTGTCCAATCAAGAACCACGAACCATGAAGCATCCACGCTCGAACCTTTGTCACATGGGATGTTGTCCAAGATGGGACGGGTAAAGCGGCCCCACCAGGGGTTGAACGCCCGTCCTTCGCACATTCCGCACATCTGGTCCGTGCGCAACACAGGGAGCCCAGCCATCCCTTGCTAGGCTGCTTGTCAACCGTTGGGTCTCACCCCGGCAGGTGAGACCGTCGAAGAAGTGGGGTCACACCGTGAAGAAGCTGCTCGTTCTGGCGCTGATCGCCCTTGGGGGGTTGCTGATCTGGCGTAAGGTGCAGGCCGACCGCGCAGAGCTCGATCTCTGGACCGAGGCGACCGGCAGCGAGAACTAACCGACCGGCGAGGCGATGAGTGACGTCGTCCCCATCAAGCTGGTGTGCCTGGACCTGGCAGGCACCACAGTCGGTGACATCGCCATGGTCGAGCGCGCCTTTGCCGAGGCGATCGCGACCCAGGGCATAGTGCCCGGGACCGGAGCGTACGCGCGAGCCATGGTTCACGTGCACCGGTCCCGGGGCTGCCCCAAGATCGATGTCTTCCGTGGGATCTTCCCCGGCAACGAGGCCCAGGCACAGGCCGCGAACCTGACGTTCGAACGCTCCTACGAGGGAGCGCTGGAGCGGGCGGGTCTCGTACCCATGCCCGGAGTCATGGAGGTCCTCGACAAACTCCGTGGCAACGGCATCAAACTAGCCCTCATCACCGGCTTCAGCCGCACCACCCTGAGCCGCATCCTGAGCGTCCTCGGCTGGCACGACAAGATCGACCTGGCCATCTCCCCCGAAGACGCCGGCGGCCGCGGCCGCCCCTGGCCCGACATGGTCCTCCACGCGGTCCTCCGCTCAGGAGTCCCCGACGTCCGCCAGGTGGCCGTGATCGGCGACTCGGAAAGCGACATGCTCTGCGGCAAACGCGCCGGCGCCTCCATCGTGGCCGGGGTGATGACCGGCGTCCACAGCAAGGAACGCCTGCTCAAGGGCGGCGCAACCCACATCCTCGACTCGATCGCCGACTTCCCGAATCTGGTCCTGAGCGATGACCTTGGTACGACGCAGGTAGCTTCCACCGCCCGGTAAGCTATCTTCGTCGAAGGGGCCTTAGCTCAGTTGGCAGAGCGCCTGCTTTGCAAGCAGGAAGTCAGGAGTTCGAATCTCCTAGGCTCCACTATCGAAGCGGCTCGGGTAGGTGGCCCTCAGCCACCCACCCGTTGCCCGATGTCGTGGTTGCCTCCCGGGACCCCGCCCCGAGCGGTCCTCGCTCCGCTCGGGCTGCCTTCTTTGCAGCGCGCCTCCGGCACGCAAGGTCATCACGATGGGGCGCTTCGCGCACGGAGCTCAGCCGCTACTCCCAGTCGAGCCAAGCCTCGACCCCGTGCAGGCCTTCGCTCCGCTCAGACGCTACTCCTGGAAGGCGCAGGCTACGCCTGCGCTGCCCGCCGCTTCCGGTGCTGAGGACGGTGGGGCAGCCCGTCCGCCTTATTCGTCGCCGACCCAGGCAACTCGCGCTGTCCGGTCACTGGGAAAGACGCCCGAACTACCCGGTGCTCGCATTGGCGAGGCGAGCACGCAGCGCCTGCTTGACGGTCGGCCACTCAGCAGCGACCACAGAGAACATGGCCGAGTCTCGCAGCAACCCCGCTTCGCCAGGCGCCCAGGAGGGTGACCAACTGCGCAGCACGCCCTCGAAGCATGCGCCGAGGTTCTCAATCGCCTGGCGCGACCGCTGGTTGCGGGCGTCCGTCTTCAGGTCGACGCGGGCCACGCCCAACGTCTCGAACGCATACGTGAAAAGGAGGAGCTTCGCCTCGGCATTGATTCCGGTGCCCTGTGCGGATGCCGCGAGCCATGTCCAGCCGACCTCGATGGCGCGCAGATCCTGCCGATCCGGCCATGTTCGGGGATCCCAGAACGCCGTGCATCCCACCGCCATCTCGTCGCGCACCCGAACCTGTGCGAAGGGAGTCAGCCCGTCGCTCTCACGAGCGAACTGGGCCGCCAGGTACGCCTCCACCTCAGCGGCATGGGGAACCAAGGTGAAACCGTAAGAGGAACGGTCCTCTTCCGCGGCCCGCCTCAGATCCGACGCGTGGCTCATCGCGAGTGGCTCCAGCCGAACGAGCGATCCATGCAGCAAAGGAACATCAAGCCCCAGGCTCATCGAGCCCTCCTCATCGTTCCTGGCGTTGGCACCTTTCCCTTTCTTCGGGCAGGTTGCCGGACCGTCGCTGGGCCAGGTCCCTCGGATCCTCTGGATGAATCTCGAAGTAGAGATCATGCCCCGGTGGGAGGGCGGCGTCAAACGTCATTCGGCGGGCGCAAGAAGCCCTCCGGTGCTCCGCATGTGCGGCCTGAGGGCCGGTCCCGGACGGTGACGCGACACCGGGCCGGCCACCGCACGCCGACCCTGCCGTACCAACCGAACGCACCGACCAGGGTTGCCACGCCGCCGCACCGGCTCTGGGCAGAACTGACCGCTCATACGATCATCCGCCCAGGTACGAGGATGCGTTCTGGGCACTCATCGAACAGTCGGCCCAGGAGACCGGCACCAGGAAGGCGCGCCTGATCCGGCTGGAGGAGCAACTCACCGAACTCCCGCTCGACGACATCATCGACTTCCAGAAGTGGTTCTCCATATGCGAGTGCGGATCCAACCAAAGCGGCCGCCCCGTTCTTCCCCGGCCCTGGCCTACCACCTGAAGATCAACTCTGCGGCGATCACGACGTCGATGACGCCGCACCATTCGGCGAAGGACCGGGCCACCACCTTGTCCCGCCGCAGGTGGACGAAGTCCCAGACGCCGTGGCAGAACCATCCGGCCGCCACCAGGTAACGGCCCAGATCCGGATCCACGGCCAGCCCGATCAGCCCGAGCGCACCGAAGGCGAGCATCCCCAGCGCCTGCACCCGGAACGTCCCGGACCGGAAAACGTGCCCGTCCACGACGCTCCAGAGCAGGACGATCAGCGCGAGGGCGGAAAACACGACGGCCGGTTCGATCACCTCCAGCGCGCGCAGCGCGACGACGCCGGCCAGCCCGCCCACGAGCAGCGGCCACGTCGCGCGGCGCGCCTCCAGCTTGGCGACCACCAGGTACAGCAACGGCAGGAGCACGAGGATCGACGCGAACGACGCCACCGCCGCGTCCGACTCGGTGCCGCCGAAGGTCGCCGCGGACAGCGCCAGAGCCAGCGCCGTGGGCCAGCGGTCGAGCAACCGGCGGACCCGATGCCCGCGTCCATGGGACACGCTCGCCATGGAGACCTCCTGGTGGGGTGATGGGGTGACAGGTGACGGATCGGGGTGCGCGGGCGGGCCGTCCATGCGGTTCCTCCCTACGGGGCCGGGCATCTACCGCGCTCAGCCTGGCCGCTGGAGGCGGCCGCCAGTAGTGCCGAAACCACAGGCGTGCGCGTGGCTTTGTCACTAAATCTCGTGACAACTGTCATGAAACGACCGCGGCGGAAATCGCGACC
This sequence comes from Nonomuraea fuscirosea, assembly GCF_035917475.1. Taxonomy (NCBI): domain Bacteria; kingdom Bacillati; phylum Actinomycetota; class Actinomycetes; order Streptosporangiales; family Streptosporangiaceae; genus Nonomuraea; species Nonomuraea fuscirosea. The sequence goes on from NZ_CP109074.1 coordinate 10,438,601, forward strand.
GGCCCGCGACGCGGCGTGCTGTCACAATGACTGCGTGCGCGACCACGGGACCGACGGCGGGACGGCGGCACTTCGGAGTTTCCGCCGCTACACCTGGTGGAGCCTCACCGGCAGCACCGCGTTCTTCTTGGTCGCCGTGGCCGGCGCGGGGCTCCTGGCCTCCGGCGTACCGGTCTGGGCCAGGGGTGCGGGCGCCGCCGCGCTGGCCGTGACAGCCGTGTGCTGCGCGGTGCTGCTGCACCGCCGGCTGGCGTTCGACCCCGCCACCGCACCCGGCGAGCGCCCCGGCCGCCCGCTCCTGGCGTGGATGGCCGCGAGCGCAGCCGGTACGGCCACGCTCGGGGGCGTTCTGCTGGCCGTACGGGACGACGCGCTGTGGGCGTTGGCCCCGGCGATGACGGTGTCGGTCGTCGCGACGTTCCTGCCGCCGCCGCGCCGGTGGGCGCTGATCGCCGTGGCGATGGCCGCCGCGGCCGTGCCGGGCGCGGTCGCGGGAGGCGACGACCCGGTACGCGCGGTGCTGTTCCCGCCGGGACTGGTCGCGTTCAGCGCCTGGGTCACGCTCGGGTCGCTGTGGGCGTGGGACATCGCGGAACGGCTGAACGCGGCGCGGCGCCTCGACGGGGAGCTGGCCGTCACCCGGGAACGGCTGCGGTTCGCCGCCGACCTGCACGACATCCAGGGTCACCACCTACAGGTGATCGCGCGCAAGAGCGAACTGGCCGCCCGGCTGGCGGCGGCCGACCCGGCCCGCGCGACCGCGGAGATGCTGGAGGTGCAGCGGCTCGCCACCGACGCGCTCTCGGACACGCGGGCCGTCGTGCAGGGCTACCGCCGTACGACGCTGGAGGCGGAGCTGGCCAACGCGGGCCGGGTGCTCGCCGCGGCCGACATCCGGGTCCAGATGAACGTCGAGCCCGCCGCGGGCACCGGGCCGCTCCCCGACGCGTGCCGGCACCTGCTCGGGCTGGTCGTGCGAGAGGCCACCACCAACGTGCTGCGCCACAGCCGGGCTCGCGCCGCCGAGGTCGACTACCGCCTCACGGACGGCCTGGCCCGGTTGCGGGTACGCAACGACGGCGCGACCGGCCCGCCCGGCTCGGGGGCGGGCACCGGGCTGCGCACCCTGGCCGACCGCCTGCGGGCCGCCGGAGGCGAGCTGACCTGGGAGCACGAACACGGAAGCTTCGTCGTGGCCGCCTGCCTGCCGGTCGGCGCGAGCGCGGAGGCGCGATGATCCGGTTGCTGATCGCCGACGACGAGGACCTGCTGCGCAGCGCCCTGGCCGCGCTGCTGGCGCTGGAACCCGACCTCACCGTGGTGGCCGAGGCCGCCACGTCCACCGACGCGGTACGGCTGGCCCGCGAGCACCGCCCCGACATCGCCGTGCTCGACCTGGAGATGCCGCCGGCCGACGGGTTGGATGCCGCCGCACGGATCATGGCCGCGCTGCCCGGCGCCCGGGTCGTGCTGGTCACCCGGCACGCGCGGCCGGGGGTGCTGCGCCGCGCCCTGGCGGCCGGCGTCAGCGGGTTCGTGCCCAAGACCACGCCGGCGTCCCGGCTCGCCGAGATCATCCGCGACGTCGCCGCGGGCCGGCGGTACATCGACACCGACATCGCCGCGTCCGCCCTGACCGAAGGCCCCTGCCCGCTCACCGACCGGGAACTCGACGTGCTGCGTGCCTGCCGTACCGGGGCATCGGTCAGCGAGATCGCCGCCCAGGTGCACCTCGCGCCCGGCACGGTGCGCAACTACCTGTCGGCGGCCATGGCCAAACTGGGCGTCGGCTCCCGCCACGCCGCCGCCCGCCGCGCCTGGGAGGAAGGCTGGATCTGATCCGCGAAACGAGCCGCCACACCGTTTCACCGTAGAGCCGCGCCAGCACTCAAGGGAGTTTGAAGCCCAGAATGCGCTCCGCAGCTGCTGCTTCCAGTCGAGCCATGCCTTTGCGTCAGGCGGGCTCGGGAATGATCCGCTCGCCGAACGCCGCCTCCGTGACCGATGCCCACTCCCGCCACACGCGAAGCCGTTCGGCGTAGATGTCCTCGACTTCGGGGAGTGTGTGCCCGAGGAGAATCCGCCGGGGAGGATTCTCGGCGTCGGCGATCGCGAGAATCGCGTCCGCGGTCGCTTCAGGGTCGCCCAGGATCCATTCCTTGGCGGTCGCCTCGTGGACGGCGGCGTAATCGGGGTGACGGTCGGTGGCTCGCATGCTCGTACCGGCGCCGAAATCCGTGGCATAAGGGCCAGGCTCGACCGCGGTCACATGGACGCCGAACGAGGCGACCTCCTGGGCGAGCGATTCGGACAGGCCCTCCACCGCCCACTTGGAGGCGTGGTATCCGCCGATCCCGGGGTAGGCGCGTACGCCGCCCTCGCTCGTGACCTGCATGATCCGGCCGGAACGCTGGGCCCGGAGCACGGGCAGGACCGCCTGAGTGACCCAGACGGTGCCGAAGAAGTTCGTCTCCATCTGGGCGCGCAGCTCGGCCTCGGTGAGTTCTTCGACCATGCCGAAAAGTCCGTAGCCGGCGTTGTTGACGACCACGTCGAGACGTCCGAACCGTTCGACGGCTCGCTCCACGGAGTCGAACACCGCCTTCCGGTCGGTGATGTCGAGCGGCAGCGGCAGGACGGCGTCCCCGAACCGCCGCGCGAGCGGCTCCAGCGCGGTGACGTCGCGGGCGGTGGCCGCGACCCGGTCACCTCTATTCAGTGCGGCTTCCGTCCACAGGCGGCCGAAGCCCCGCGATGCGCCGGTGATGAACCAGATCTTGGACATCAGGGTCGTTCCCTTCCAAAGGTGTTTCCTCTTGGTTCCAGCATCCCGGCGCACAAGCCATTCCACAAACGAGTCTTTCGCATATTAGACATGCGGAGTACGCATGGATTAGGTTGCTCGCATGGCGGAGTTCACCGTTCCCGCACTACGCGTCATGCACGCCGTCGTCGGAACCGGATCCTTCACCGCGGCGGCCGACCTCCTCGGCTACACCCAGTCGGCGATCTCCCGGCAAGTGGCGGCCGCGGAGTCGGCTGCCGGAATGCCCTTGTTCGTACGCAAGGCCCGTGGGGTGGAGGCCACCCGGGCCGGCGAGGCGGTCGCGCGCCGGGCGGTCATCGTGCTGGCTGAGCTCGACGCGATGAACCGCGATCTGGCCCTGCTCTCCGACACGCTCGCCGAGCAGGTAAGGCTCGGGGCCTTTCCGACCGCGACCTGGTCGCTCATTCCCCGTACGGTGGCCGCGCTCGCCGGCGAGCACCCCGCGCTGGCCGTGGAGCTGCACGAGGCCTCCAGCCCGGCGCTCCTGCGCCAGGTGCGGGCCGGCGGGGTCGACGTCGCCGTGATCGCCGTCGGTCAGGGACTGCCCGAGTACGACCTGCACGATCTGAGAACCGAGCGACTGACGGACAGCGGCATGGGCGTCGTCGCCGTACCACTGGGGCACCGCCTGGCTGGACGGTCGCGCGTCACTGTCGACGACGTGGCCGGCGAGCCCTGGATCGTCGGCGCGGGTTTGCGGGGCGACCCGCAGTTCGGCGCGTGGCCGACGTTGCCGGAGCCCCGGATCGCCCACCGGATCCGCGACTGGAACGCCAGGCTCGGCTTCGTCGCCGCCGGACTCGGCATCACCACCGTCGCCCGCATCGCCGTTCCCGGTCTGCCTGCCGGGATCGCCATCGTCGAGGTCGACGACCCCGCGTGGTCCGGGCGTACCACTCTGACCGTGACCAGGCCTGAGCCGTCGCAAGGACAACGCGTCGTCGCCGCGGCCCTGCGCGCCGCGGCCACCGGCGAGGGGTGAGGACGAGCCGGTTGGGTATTGCAGCGGTACGGCGGCCGCGGTCCATTACGGCGTGAGGTCCCGACGCGATAATCGGGTGAGTCCGGCTTGGGACGGCGAGGTGATCGACGAGCCAACAGGCACCTGTGGCGGGTGGTGGACGCCGCCTACGACCGGCTCGCCTGCACCGAGTGCGGCAGCAGGCTGAGCCGAGGGCCGTCCGGCTGCGCCGCCTGCGACCTGGCGAACGGGTTCCGGTACGTCGCCATCGAGGTCGATCGGCCCGGCGTTCCACCAGGCAATGAGCACGCGTTACGGGTCAACGTGTCGGTGGTGCGCAGGCCCTCCGGAATCTCGTGGCGTGAGGTAGCGGCACGGCGACTCTCGCTCCCCTTCCTCCTCGACGGGCACCTGCCCACGATCAAGCAGGCCCAGGCAGCACGGGCTCTCCTCAACCAAGGAGGCACGGCTGAGGATCTGGCGGAGCATCTCAACCTTGCCTGGGGCAACGCCCACAACCAGCTACGGCCAGCCGCGCGGAAGAACCCGAGGCGCATGGAGGCGACCAGTGCGCCAATCGCGGAGCTGTGCACTCGCTTCGTGTAACCCCCGTGGTGCTCACAGCTATTTCACCTGTGTACGGCTCTTTGTGTGCAGGTGAGGAGCGCTCATGCCCGAGTACCGATTCAACTGTCCCCCTGGCTGGCCCGTCCCGCCTCCCGGGTGGAAGCCGTCGCGGGAATGGAAGCCGGATCCGTCGTGGCCTCCTGCTCCGGCCGGGTGGGAGTTCTGGGTTCTGGAGGAGACGCCGGCACCGGCCGCGAGCGTACGGCAGCCACCGGAACGCAAGGGCGGCGGCCTGTTCGGAGGCAAGAAGCGGCTCGAAGAGGAGAACAGTGAGCTACACCTATGGGTGGAGCGTCTGGGCGGAATGGACGCCATGCGTATCGCCGCCATGACCGAGGCCCTGCATGTTGAGCACGCGGGATTGCAGGTCGCCATCAGCGACGCCACTCGGCGCCTGCGGGAAATGGAGGCGCGGGTCGTTCAGACCGAGGAGACGGTCCTGCTCCAGGAGATGGGGGTCTATGAGTACCGGCATCCGCTGAGTGACGCCGTGGCCTACAAAGATCGGCTCTCCGAGGTCAAGGCGAGTATCAAGCAAATGGCCAGAGAGGGGCGAGCAGTCGTCCGGCGGCTGGAGCCAGAGGACCGTGTTCGCGAGCTGGGCGACGCTTCGGTGCCGTTCAGGTTCGACACACACGCACTGATCTTCAGCGAGGACGCGGTGGAGCTGGAAGCACGGCTGCACGCGGAACTGAGCGATCGGCGGCTCAACAAGGTGAACCTTCGCCGTGAGTTCTTCCACGCCACGCCGGCCGAGGTACGAGACCTGCTGCAGAAGATCGCCGGACAACATCTCCTGGAGTACCGCGACACGGCCGAAGCTCTCGAATGGCGGCAGTCGGTTGGAGCGTTGCAAAACTCCTCGCCGACATAGCTCTATCAGCAGTCAGCGGATGGGGAGCCGGCGAACTTATGATCGCGTGCCATCAAGGGCGCTCAAGCTGACAGCTACGCGTCCAAGGCCTTCCGTATTCTGGCGGCCAAGGCGGTGGTCTCCTCAGGAGTGCGCTCGATGACCCCGTTCTCTGCCATAAGAGCGTGATATTGCTGCTGCTCATACGGCACCCCAGGCGGCAGGCCCGCGATATGCCAGTGCAGGTGGGCGTTTCCCTGCTGACTGCCCAAGGACAGCAGATACGTCCGCTCGCACGGCACGCATGCCTCCACGGCCAGCGCGATTCGACGCACAACCCTCATCACTGCGACGAACTGATCCTCGGTGAGATCTCGGACGACGTGCTCGATGTGGGTCTTGGGCGCCACGAGGACGTACCCCGGCAGTACGAAGAAGTTCGGAAGAAACGCGATGTGCTCGCCGTCGTCGTAGATGATCTCCTCCGGCTGGTCAGTATCCCCGTTGACCATCGTGCAGATGAAGCACGGTCTCGTCCGCGAACGACGGCTGTAGCTTTCCACATCGAACGGCACCCGCTTGATCGCATTCGTCATCAATGCCCTCCTGTGGGAGCTCCCGTCCTGACGACGACATGATCGCCGTGCCACAAGCGTGCCATTGAGCGCGCTCGCCGTGCGTGAGCGGTGCGGTGGTTGGGCCAGTATTACCGCATGGACCTTCAGAAACTTCGCGAATCGATCAGCCAATCCTGGAAGACGGAGGTGCTGCCCAGCCTCTCCGGTCTGGTGGAGATTCCCGCCGTGTCCGCCGGCTACGACGCCGCCTGGGAGGAGAACGGTCACCTGCGGGCCGCCGTCGAGCACGTGCGGGCCTGGGTGGCGGCGCGGGGTCTGCCCGGCGCGCGGTGCGACGTCGTGCAGCTCGACGGCCGTGCCCCGCTCCTGCTGGTGGACGTGCCCGCGACGCCGGGCGCGACGGCGACCGGGACCGTGCTGTTGTACGGGCACCTCGACAAGCAGCCGCCGCTCGGCGACTGGTCGGAGGGCCTTGGCCCGTGGCAGGCGGTGATCCGCGACGGCAGGCTCTACGGCCGCGGCGCCGCCGACGACGGGTACTCGGGCTACGCCGCCACGACCGCGCTGGAGGCCGTACGCGGGGCAGGCGGCGAACACTCCCGCGCGGTCCTGCTGCTGGAGACCGGCGAGGAGTCCGGCAGCCCGGACCTGCCCGCGTACCTGGAGCATCTCGGCGACCGGCTCGGCGAGGTGTCGCTGGTGGTCTGCCTGGACGGGGGCGGCGGCGACTACGAGCGGCTGTGGCTGACCTCCAGCCTGCGTGGCGCGGTGCAGGCGACCGTCACGGTGCGCATCCTCGAGTCGGGCATCCACTCGGGGCTCGGCAGCGGCATCGCGCCGAGCTCGTTCCGCGTCATGCGCCAGTTGCTCGATCGGGTGGAGGACCCGGAGACAGGCGAGGTCAAGGTGGCCGAGATGGTGGTGCCCATTCCGGACGAACGGCGCGCGGAGGCGGCGGAGCTCGTCGCGCTCCATCCGGAGGTCGCCGTGCCCCAGCTCCCGCTGCTCCCGGGGATGACGCGGGTCTCCGACGACGATGTCGAGCTGGTCCTCAACAACACCTGGCGGCCGACCCTGTCCGTGACCGGCGCCGCCGGGCTCCCGGACCCCGCGGTGGCGGGAGCCGTGCTGCGCCCCTGGACATCCCTGCGGCTGAGCTTCCGCCTGCCCCCCACGGCCGACGCCGAGGCGGCGCGGGCCGCGCTGGAGAAGACCCTCACGACCGACGTACCGTACGGGGCGCAGGTCGAGGTCGGCGACTACATGGTCATGAACGGCTGGCACGTGCCGGCCACGGCCCCCTGGCTGGCCTCGGCGCTGCGGGAGGTCGGTGACCGCGTCTTCGGCAAGCCGTGCCAGAACCTGGGCATCGGCGGGGGGATCCCGTTCATGGAGCTGCTCGGCCGCCGGTACCCGCAGGCGCAGTTCGTGGTCACGGGCGCGCTCGGCGCGGACTCGAACGCGCACGTACCGGACGAATGGCTGAACATCCCGTTCGCCGTCCAGGTGACCGAAGCGGTCGCCCACCTCCTCGACGCCCACGCCCGCGCCGAGGGTCCTGCCTGACCCGATCCGTCATGTCGTCCGAAACGGCCGCATCCGTGCTCATGGCGGGCCGGCCACGTCGCTGAGTGAGGTGGCCGGCCCGGTTCGCGTCAGGCCTGGGTCTGCTTCTCGTGCCAGGTGTAGTAGATGTAGGTGCTGCCCGGCCCGGTCAACGTGCCGTAGATCTGCCAGAAGCTGTTGGGAGGGATCGAGTAGCGGAAGACCTTGTCTCCGGGCCGGTCGTCCACGAACGAACTCTGTTGCTGGTTGGTCCAGCTCCGTACTTCGATCGTGAATCTCTCGTTGTCCGGGATGTCGAGGCAGATCTCGTACGTGTACGCCAGCGGGCCGCCGATGTTGTAGCTGCGGCCGTCGATCGCGGGCCTTTCGATGTTGGTCGGGACGTAGCTGTTCACGACCCTGGTGTAGCCGCCTTTGGTGCAGTCGACTGCAGAAGAGGTGGCTGCGGACGCGGGACTGACGGCGGTGAGCGTGGCGCCGAGTAAGCCGGTGGTGACGAGCATGGGGATGGTGCGCTTCATGCCTCTCCTCATCCGTGCGGTGGCGCTCCAACCAAGTAGTTGAACGCGAAACTGATTCTTACGTGGTCCGCCGCTTCTCGACAAGTCCGAGCAAGATTGTGTGCAGTGGTGAGTAAAGTCGGTGTCTTCTGAGCTTCACCAGCCAGAAACGCTCTGCGATTGAGCAGCTGACGGGACGGTCGTGCCGTTAGCCTGCGAGGGCAAGTGCCCTGATCGCCAGTGTGGCTCGTACGGCGCACACCGTCCCGCTGCCGAGCAGGGCGGCGGCCGTGGTCGGGGCCGAAGATGAGCGGCACGGTGACGGCCCACCGCCTGCTCCTCCGCGCCGGGCCGCGGCCCCGGAGGGTCACCCGTTCTCCGGAAAAACCGTCGTGGGAGTGTCGGTCGGCTGCTGAGCCGCCCCCTCGCCGTGAAGGGTGACGAGAGAGGGATGAGGGCCGACGTTGTGGTGGATGACCAGTGTGGCCTGCGTCGTGCCACCCTCGGCCGGCGCACTGAAGCTCACCCCGAACGAGCAGGACACACCGGCAGCCAGATTCTTGCGCTCGCAGGTGGCGTCGTGGCTGAAGTACGCCTTGCCGTCGCCTCTGATCTCCATGTAGGTGACCTTCAGCGTGGCGTCGCCCACGCTTTCGATGTGCACCTCGCTGTCACAGCCGCCCTCGGCGGTGCAGGTGATCTCACCCGGGGTGACCTCCACGTCCGCCTTGCCCCCGGGCACCTTGATGATCTGCTTGTCGCCCCCGCCACGGGGCCGCTCATCAACGGTCGCCTTGTCGTCGCCGCAGATGAAATCAGGACAGATCGGCGCGCGCGACGTGATGAGCGCCGCGGTGATGGCCGCCCCCGCGCCGATGAGAGCGACCGCGATACCCGCTCCCTTACCAGACACGAACTCCTCCGATGTCCCTAATGAGGGCCGAAAAGCCTAAATGATCGGCGGAAGAGCCGAGCCGCCGTCAGTACCGGATTCCTTCACAAAAGAGGAGAAACCGGTGTATCAGCGCGCGGCCGTTCCCGGGACGGCCGTCCTGCTATGCGAAATCAGGCCCCGGCGCCCCGTCGTCGAGAATCCTGGCCCGAAACCGCACAGGTCAACAATAAACACGTCACGGTTGCAATTCACATGAATAATTCTTGGCGCTGTTCCGGCTGGCATCGGGCCGGGTCTCGGGTCCTCTCGACGCCCGCGAACCCGTCAGACGGCGGCAGGTGGCGCCGGCTGCGATTCCTGGACCGCGGGGGTGAACCAGGTTCTCGCCGGAGGAAGCAGGAGCAGAGTCACGATGAGCGCGGACCAGGGTGCGGTGATGATCCAATCAAGGGTGCCCTCGATCAGGAAGTAGACGAGATCGAACAAGGGGATCGCGAGCTGGACGGCGATGGTGATGAGCCGGACCCGCGGGCGCTGGGTGCGCCACCGGTTCGCCAGCCAACCGGTCGCGAGCGACAGGGCGTAGGAGGGGGCGTAGAGCAGGCGCTCAAGGTTCTCGTCGAAGCCGGCGGTCAGCGCCAGGGTGACCAGAACGACGCTGATCAGGGCGATCGTCGCCTGGAACCAGATCAGGTTCCGAGCGAACTTCAAGGACAGGGGCATGTCAGGGGGGTCGCCTTCGGTTCTCGGGGGGTACGACGGAGCCCTCCGTGAACGGCGCCGCCGTACCTATGGTTTCAGCTCCACCACCTGTCCCTGCAATAGCCACTGGGGGAACTGTGTGTCGATCAGCTTTCTGGCCAGTGCGGCAGTGATCGTGGCGGTCCTTCGTCGAGCCTGGGGCGGGCTGTCGTTGCCGTCGCGGATGACAACTGTCATGTCGTACTTGTGACTGTGACGTCTATGCTGCTACGCGCTTCTGTACGAGGATCGGACCATGACGAACCGTAAGGACTCCTTCAATTGGAAGGTCGGCGTGTGGCCGGGCATCGCGATGGGCGTGGCCCTGGGTGTCGCGCTGGACAGCTTCATCCTCGGTATGTCGATGGCCGTGAGTCTCGGAATCGCCTTCTCGTACGCGTTCGCGCCGAAGCAGGAGACCGGAGAAGAGTAGAAGCGGACAGTGGTATTCGCCGCCTGAATCGTGAGGGGCCACTCCGTGAGCTCCGACATCATCTCTCTGGCTGTACGTAGGTTCGGGATCACCATCGATCGCGATGACGCTGAGCCGGCGGATGCACGTTCCGGTGCGGGTCTGCATTCGGCGCGGACGTTCGAGGGCCGGACGGCCTTTCTCAAGGTCACGCCCGCGAGCCTTGGCGTCGAGGCGTTGCACGGCGCCCGCCGCGAATTGCGCTTCTACACGGAACTGGCGGCCAAGGTGCCACTCCGCACACCGCCGTTGTTCGATTCACTGGAAACCGAGGCGCAGTGCCGGACGGCGCCCTCGTTTCCCCCGCCGCGACAACCGCTTACCTGGATCGTTGCGGCGGAAGCCGCGCCGCGTTCGAGCGGGCCCTGTTGCTGGAAGAACTGGCGATATTCGTGTTCCAATGGCCGCCGTTCGCCGCCTACAACAGCGCGCTCGGCATCTCTCGTGTGCACGATCGTGTGCGCTACCTGTCCGAAAGGTGGTTCACGATCACTCCCGGTCGGCGATGAGTTTCGGTCGCGGGAGACGTCTCCTTGATGAGTGCCAAATGAAAGGAGCGGATGCGTGGACATGCACAGCGTGGTGTGCGTACGGGATCGGGCGGTGTCGCTGAAGTGGTACGAGGTGTTCTTCGGGCGGCCGGCGGACGAGGTGATCGGCGAGGAGTACCTGTGGCGGGTGGGTGAGAACGCTTATCTGGTCATCGACGATCGGGATGTGCGGACCGCACGCGTCGGTGGCACCATGATCACGTTCGGTGTCACCGACCTTGATGAGATTCTGGCCCGGCTGGCCGCACACGGCATCGAGCACGAGCCCGTGGAGACCTACTCCAATGGCGTGCGTCATGTGGAGGTTCTCGATCCGGACGGCAACAGCATGTCGCTCGCGGGCATCCCTCAGGTCGCGTAATGAATTGCCCACTAAGTCCGTAAAACGTGGTGAAGTCCTCAGGGCGTCGGGTTATCGCTGGGTGGTTCGATGCGGCTGATGAACTGCTCGCTCCACTCGCGAATGGTCACCGCCTGCTCGGGGGTGAGTGAGTCGAAAAAGTAGCGGCGGATGTTGCCGGCGTGGCCGCGTACGGCGTCCTGGACGACGCGGCGTCCCTGGGCGGTCAGGCCGATGCGGGTGCGGCGGCCGCTGGGGCCGCCCTCGGTTCGTGCCACGAGGGCGCGGTTCTCCATGCGGGTGAGCTGGTGTGAGACGCGGCTTTTCTCCCATTCGAGGGAATCGACGAGTTCCCCGACGCGCATCTCCCCGCCTGACGCTCGCGACAGCGTCACCAGCACGCTGAACTCCGCCTTCGAGATGCCGTGGTCGCGCTGCAGGGCGCGGTCGAGTTCGCGGACGAGCAGGCGTTGCGCGCGCATCCAGGTATCCCAGAAGTTCCACTCGTCGGGTTCCAGCGTCTCCGGCATGGCGGAATCGTACCTGGTGAAGGGCAGTTGACGCGACAACTTCACCGATCTAGAGTTGATGCATCAACTTCTAGGGGAAGGAACGCGCATGGCCATGAGGACAGTGGTGCGGGGTGGCATGGTGGTCAGTGTGGATCCGGACATTGGGGATCTGCCGCGAGGGGACGTGCTCATCGAGGACGGGCGGATCGCCGCGGTCGGTGTGACCGTGGACGCGGCCGACGCCGAGGTCGTGGATGCCACGGGCAAGATTGTGATGCCCGGGTTCGTGGACACCCACCGGCACACCTGGCAGACCGCGTTCCGCGGCATCGGCGCGGGTTGGACGTTCGAGCAGTACCACGTCGCCGTGCACGGCACGCTGCGCCCCCACTACCGGCCGGAGGACGTCTACCTGGGCAACCTGCTCGGCCGGATCGAGGCGCTGAGCTCGGGGGTCACGACCATGCTCGACTGGTTCCACTGCTCCGACCGTCCCGAGAACGCTGACGCCGCGATCCAGGCGCTGCGCGAGGCGCCCGGCCGCTCGGTGTTCTGCTACGGGGCCATCGGGCCGGACATCACGCCGGAGATCACGCGCGTACGGGCACAACTGCCGGACGACGGCATGGCGCTGGGCCTGCGCGGGCCGCAACTGAGCACCATGGACGAGACCGCCGCCGACGTCGCCCTGGCGCGCGAGCTCGGGTTGCGGGTGAGCGTGCACGTGCACGGCGGCACCGGCTGGCCCAGCGGCCGCCGCCCGGTCGCCGACATGTATGAACGTGGGCTGCTCGACGACCGTACGACCTTCGTGCACGGCAACGGCCTGTCCGACGACCAGGTGGCAATGCTGGCCGACGCGGGCTGTTCGGTGTCGATCAGCCCGGACGTCGAGCTGAAGATGGGCATCGGCTGGCCGGAGACCGGACGCATGCTGGCCGCCGGGATCCGTCCGTCGTTGTCGATCGACGACTGCCCGTCCGCGGGGGGAGACATGTTCGCCACCATGCGAACAGCTTTCGCCGTGCAGCGTGGCTTGGACAGCGGTCACACCCCGGTGGACGGCGGCCTGACGGCACGGGATGCCGTGGGGCGCGGCACGCTCACAACACGGGACGTCGTCAGTTTCGCCACGGTGGACGGCGCGCGGGCGTGCGGGCTGGAGGCGAAGACCGGCAGCATCACCGTCGGCAAGGACGCCGACCTGATCCTGCTCGACGCCGAGGACCCTTCCGTCTTCCCCGTCGGCGACCCCGTCGGCACCATCGTCGCCGCCGGTCATCCCGGCCTGGTGGACAGCGTCTTCGTCGCGGGCAGAGCGGTCAAACGGGACGGCCGGCTGCTCGGCGTGGATCTGCCGGCGCTGCGCGCACGGCTCCTGGAGTCGCGCGAACGCATCGCCGCGGCGGCCGGCGTCCCGGTCGACGGGTCCTGGGTGCCCGAGGCACGGTGAGCGGCCGGTGCGGCGACCCGTGCGGTGTCATGCGCGGGTGAGTGCGAGGCGTGGGCGCGAATGCGGGGCGCGGGCGACTCTCCTCTCGCAGCGGGCCCCGGGCAGGTGGCCGAAGACCACCTGCCCGGGCTCGAAGCGCCACTCAGTTGTACGGGTTGTCGTAGGTGAAGGACTTGGTACGGCTGTTGTACGTCTGGCCTGGATAGAACCAGCCCCCCGTCACGTACACAGTGATGTTGGTGATGGTAGAGGGGTGGGTGTACTCACCGTCGTGGTGGTACAGCGACAACTGGCATCCGGCCGGAGCGGGCGACGTGCTCGTCTGGCCCGGATAGAACGTGCTGCTGCCGTTGACGGAGACGTAGAGGTTCGGCTTGGGATAGGCCCCGCTGCCCCAGCACAGCCGGAGCGCGTACCTGAACTTCGTGTTCCCGTCGTCGAACGCGACCGTGCCGGTCACCTGGGCGAGCATGAGCGGCGGGCCGGCGTTCGAGGTCACCGTGATGGAAACGGGCTGGTCCGGACCGTAAGTGGCGTGGGCGGGGGTGACGGGCATCAGGATCGCCGCGAGGGTGGCGATGACGATGGCGACAGAGCCGGCCGCGCGACGTGCTGGCGAACGTGTCAATTCCAACCTCATCTCTTCAATGATGTCGGTGGAGCCCGCCCGGAGAGTACGGTCGAGGGCCCAGGCCGTCCAGAGAGGCGGGTCGGGGGCGGCTGATTCGGCCCGGCGTTAAGGGCTGCGAAGGGACCAGGGGGAGCGGGGCGAGGTCTGCTCACCAGGCCGGGGATCGGCCCCGCGGAGCCGTATTGCCGGCGCGAATGTTGAAAGTTTCATCGTCGCGCGCGCCCGGCGGACGTGGCTGAGGGCAGACTTCGAGGATGGTGAAGATCCTGATCACGGGGATGTCGGGCACTGGCAAGTCCACGGCGTCGGAGATGCTGGCCGCCAGGGGGCATCGCGCCGTCGATACGGACACCGACCGGTGGAGCCGCTGGGAGACCCTGCCCGACGGGACGGCCGACTGGGTGTGGCAGGAGCCGGCCATCAGCGAACTGCTCGCCGAACACCGTGAGGGCGCCCTCTTCGTGGCGGGCTGCAAGTCCAACCAGGGGCGGTTCTATCCGCACTTCGACCACGTCGTCCTGCTCAGTGCGCCCGCCGAGATCATGCTGGCCCGGATCGCGACCAGGACCAACAACCCCTTCGGCAAGCGTCCTGAGGAACGTGCGGCCATCCTGCGGGATCTGGCCGACGTCGAGCCGCTGCTCAGGGCGACGTGCACGGTGGAGATCGACACGTCCACGCCGATCGACGAGGTCGTCCGGCGGCTTGAGAGGCTGGCGGGGGTGGTGTCGTGACGAGCAGACAGGTCGTCAGTACGGCAGCACGGCGGGCTCCGTCGTAGGCTGCCAGCACGGGACGGAACGGACAGGAGGCTGACGTGGCTCAGACGACGGTGGCCAAGACGGCGCCCCAGACGACGGTGGCCGAGGTCATGGCCGAGCTGGCCGGGCTCGAAGACGCTCAGGCGCGTGAGGTGAACGAGCGGCACGGCGACGATCACGGCGTCAACCTCGGCAAGCTCCGCGCCGTCGCCAAGCGCCTGAAGACGCAGCACGAGCTCGCCTGCCGCCTCTGGGAGACGGACGACACCGCGGCCAGGCTGCTGGCGCTGCTCATCTGCCGCCCGAAGGCGTTCTCGCGGGCCGAGCTGGACGCCATGATCCGTGAGACGCGCGCGCCCAAGGTGCACGACTGGCTGGTCAACTACGTGGTGAAGAAGAGCCCGCACGCCGAGGAGCTGCGGGTGGCCTGGTTCGCCGATCCCGATCCGGTGGTGGCGAGTGCCGGCTGGGCGCTGACCACCGAGCGGGTGGCCAAGAAGCCCGAGGGCCTCGACCTGCCCGCGCTGCTCGACGTCATCGAGGCGGAGATGCGGGACGCCCCGGATCGCCTGCAGTGGGCGATGAACCACTGTCTGGCCCAGATCGGCATCGACCACGCCCAGCACCGCGCCCGTGCCCTCGACATCGGCGAGCGCCTGGAGGTGCTCAAGGACTATCCGACGTCCCCGGGGTGCACGTCTCCGTTCGCGCCGACTTGGATCAACGAGATCGTCCGCAGGCAGCAGGCCGGGTGAAAGGCCGCGAGATCAGGCGTCCCAGGTGACGGGGAGGCTCTTGAGCCCGTAGATGTCGGCGGTCTCCGGGCGTACGGCGACCTCTTCCGCGGGTACGGCCAGCCGCAGGCTGGGGAAGCGGTTGAGCAGCGCGGGGAAGGCGACCCGCAGCTCGACGCGGGCCAGCTGCTGGCCCAGGCACTGGTGGATGCCGTGGCCGAAGGCCAGGTGGCCGCCGTCCCGCCGGCCGAGGTCGAGCACGTGCGGGTCGGCGAAGCGCTCGGGGTCACGGTTGGCGGTGTTGTACGACAGGATGAGCGTCGTACCGGCCTTGACGCTCTGCCCGCCCAGCTCGACGTCCTCCAGCGTCACCCTGGTGAACGTCTTGGCCACGCTCAGATAGCGCAGCAGCTCCTCCACCGCCGGTTCGGTGAGCGCGGGATCGGCGCGCAGCGCGGCCAGCTGCTCCGGGTTGCGCAGCAGCGCGAAGGTGCCCAGGGCCAGCATGTTCGCGGTGGTGTCGAATCCGGCCGACAGCAGGATCAGCGCCATCCCGCGCAGCTCCTCGTCGGTGAGGTCGCTGTCGAGCAGGTCGCTGAGCACATCGTCGGTGGGGTTGGCGCGCTTGGCGGCGACCAGCTCGGCGAGGTACTGCTGAGTGGCGAGGTAGGCCGCGTACAGCTCCTCGTCGGTCGCCTCTCCGCCGAGGAACATGTCGATGTTCTCCTGGAAGGAGCCTCTGTCCTCGTACGGAACTCCGAGCAGCTCGCAGATGACGACCGCGGGGATGGGCTTGGCGAACGCGGTGACCAGGTCCGCCGGCGGCCCGGCCTGCTCCATCGCGTCCAGGTGCGCGGCGGTGATCTGCTCCACGCGCTCGGTGAGCAGCCGCATCCGCCGTACGGTGAACTTGCCCACCAGCGGCTTGCGGTAGCGGCTGTGCTGGGGCTCGTCCATCAGCAGGAACTCGCCGGGCGGCGCCGGGGGGACCTCGATGTCGCCGTAGTCGATCAGTGGGTGGTGGCGCATCAGCTCCTTGCGCGAGCTGAACCTGGGGTCGGCCAGCACCGATCGGACCAGGTCGTAGCCGGTGACCAGCCAGCCCTCGTGTCCGCCGGGGAAGAGGTAACGGCTGATCGGGCCGTGCTCGCGGGCCTGGAGCAGCTCCTTGGGCGGGTCGAAGGGGCAGCCGGGCGGCCGCGCGGTCGGCAGCGCCGGCGCGGTGTGGACGGTTTCGCTCATGCCTGGTCCTGCTTTCGCGATAGTACGTGTTCGGCTCAGCATGAAAGCTACGTTGCATTCGCAACAACGTCAATCGACCTAAGGTTGTTTGCCCAGCTAAAAGCCGATAAATCGGTGCAATGACGCTGTGCGCGAACGCAATGTAGCGTTGCAATGACTGCTGACGAAGGCAATACTGGCGGCATGCCAGGAGGACGGTTGACCCAGCGCGAACGCCAGCACATCGCGGCCGGCCTGACCGGCGGGCTCTCCTACGCCGAGATCGCCCGGCGGCTCGACCGGCCGACGTCGACGGTCAGCCGGGAGGTCGCACGCAACGGCGGCCCCGGCGGCTACCGGCCCCAGCAGGCACACCAGGCGACGGTCCGGCGAGCCCGGCGGGGCACGCCGGCGCCTCCGCGCGGGGACGGATCGCCGGGCAGCGCGATGGAGGCGGAGATCCTGGACCTGGCGATCAGGACGGGGCTGCCGAAACTGACCGCGCGCGTCCACCTCGACCTGCTGCTGGCCGAGGACGGCAGGCGCACCGCGGCCGAGCTGACCAGCAGGCTCAAGGTCAGCCCCGCGTCCGTCTCGGTGGCCGTCAACTACCTGGTCGAGCAGGGGTACGTCCGGCGCGAGCGCGACCCGCGGCGGCGCCGCGACATCTACGTGGTCGACGACGAGGCCTGGTACCGGTCGGTGGTGATCGGCGCCCGGCAGACCCTGGAGACGGTGCGGGCCGCGCTGGCGGCGAAGGAGACGTTCGGCCCCGACAGCGCCGTGGGGCGGCGGCTGGCCAAGGGCGGGGTGTTCCTGGAAAGGGTCTGCCTCGACATGCTGGAGTCGGCCGAGCGCTCACGGCACCTCCTGGCGTGACGTTCCGCTCCTGCAACAGCTCGGTCGTCCGGCGAGCCTGACCGGGGTCACCGATGGTGCGGCCACGGCCGCTGACTCTGACTAAGAGGACGGTGCGGGTTCGTCCGTTCGGGTGCCGGCGTAATAGGCGGCGACCGCGGCGAACGCCTCCTTGGGCTCCCAGGGCATGCCGGGATAGGTGGCGCCGGTGCGGCCCGGTTCGAGGACCTTGACGATCCCGATGCTGGCCAGGTCGAGGTCGTCGCGGGGGTCGCCGTCGGGGCGGTGCGGGTAGTTGTAGAGGGCGAAGAGGTAGAGGAAGGCGCTGTCGACCCCCTCGCCGTCGAAGATGTCGAGCAGTTCGACCAGGTATGCGGCCTGCCCGGCCTCGTCGCGCTCGTACACGCCGTCGATGCGGGTGACGCCGGTGGCCTCGTCGTGGCGGGCGATCTCCATGCTGCGCGGGGCGACGTCGGGGGCCCCGCGCCAGGTCGCGCAGGCGAAGCCGGTGATCGCGACGGGCTTGTGCTGCGCGGTGACGATGTCGCGTACGCCGCTGCGGAACCGGTCGGCGACCTCGGCGGAGCGGATGAGTTCGAGCGTGACGAAGTCGAACAGGTCCCAGTCGACCTGCTCGAACTGGATGGCGGCGTACGTCACCTTCCCCTGGAAGCGGTCACGTACGGAAGGCACGACCTCGCGGAAGAAGGCGTTGAGCCGGGTGCTGACGGCGGCGAGCCGTTCCGGCCTGCGCTCCGGGTCGGCCAGCAGGTGGCCGAGCCGCTCGGCGATGGTGTCGCCGTCGATGAACCCCCGGTTCATGATGCTCAGCTCGACGCCGGCCACGAACACGACCTCCGCCCCTTCTGCCCTGAGTCGCTCGGCCCGCTCCGCGCAGTCGGCGAACAGCGTGCGGATCTCGGCGGGCGTCAGCTCCAGCGGGTACGGCGAGAACCAGACCTCCAGCCCGAGCCGGGCGGCGTGGCGTGCGGCGATCTCCAGCCGGTCGGGGTCGCCGCCGACGATGTGGACCGCGTCGCAGTGCAGGTCGTCGCGGATGATGGTCAGCTCTCGCAGGACCGTCTCGGGGTCGAAGGGCTCGCGGGAGCTGGGCTGACCGGGAGCGCTGATGAAGCCGGTGTCGTAGGCGATGCCCTTGGCTCGCATGGGGGATCAGGTCCTTTCGTAGGAGACGAGGGCTCGACCGTACCGTCAAAACGTGCGTGCGCGCAAAATTGCGTGTGCGCATATTGCGCGGAGGCAGGCGATCCTGGAAGGGTGGTGGGGTGAGTACACGCCGTCCGGGCCTGCGGGAGCGGAAGAAACAGGCCACGAGGGAGGCGCTCCGGGTCGCCGCCCTGCGGCTCGCGCTGGAGCAGGGGCCGGAGAACGTCCGCGTCGACGACATCGCCGAGGCAGCGGGGGTGTCCCCGAGGACGTACAACAACTACTTCTCCAGCCGCGAGCAGGCGATCGTCGCGGCGGTCACCGCGGACAGGGAGTCACGCATCGCCGCGGCCGTGACCGCCCGTCCGGCGGGCGTCCGCCTGTCCGACGCCGTGATCGACGCCGTCGTCGAGCAGTTCACGGATCCGGGCGACGAGGCGCGTGACGTGCTGCTGATGATCACGGCCAGCCCGGCCCTGCGCGAGACCTACGCCGAGACCGCGGGCTCGCTGGCCGGGCCGCTCGCGGAGGCGCTGGTCGAGCGTACGGGCGGCATGGACCGGCTCGCGGCCGAGGTGCTGGCCGCCTGCGTCGGTACGGCGGCCAAGCTCGCGCTCCAGTCCTGGCTGTCGGCGGCGGGCGCGTCGGCGGGCGGGCTGATGGTGTTGTCCGGCTCGCTGCCCGACCTGATGCGGGCGGCCTTGTCGCCGCTCGCCCCGGCGCTCGACGCCGCCGCCCCTACGAGTCCGGCCCGTGAACAGAGCGGTGATGGTCAGAGATGAACAAGATCGGTCCGCTGGTGCTCGCCGAGGTGTTCCTGCTGGTGGCGGCGTGTGGAGGTCAAGAGCCTGTGAGCGTACGGGCGACGCCCGCGCCGGCCACCCCCGCGCCGGCCACCTCCGCGCCGCCTGCCACTGTGGGGCTGCGCAAGAGTGACATCCGCTGGAACGGCGAAGGGGATCCGTACAACGCCATGGCCGAGCTGGCCGACGGGCGGCGGGTGGCCATGCACTATCGGCGCGGCAAGGGGCTGTTCGAGCAGCACTCCAGCGGCCCGACCGGTACCTGGACGCGACCGCGCCTCATCTACGGCACGAAGACCGAGGCGTGTCAGGGCATCGAGCTCCGGGTTTTCGGAAAGACCGTCGCGGCCATCGCGGACTTCGGCCATTACTGCTCGGACGGAGAGCCGCCGATGGAGTCCATCGCTGCCGTGGGTGTGGGCAACCTGCGCACATGGGCGCACCACCTGACGCGGAGCTTCGACGGCTGGGAGCGGATCTCGGCGGGCGACGGTGGCGATCAGATCACCTTCAAGCGCGGATCGTCCGTGTTGCGGTGGAGCAGGACCGGCGGGTTCACGAAGTGAGCGCGAGGGTGCCCGTCCCTCAGGCGAGCGGAGCGAGCGCGAAGACGCTCGTCCGCAAGGTCGGCGGAGGGTTACGGCTCAGCCGGCGGGCGGTGCTGCTGGCCGCCGGGGGCGTGCTCGCGGGCTGCTCCGCCCGGCGCTCCGACGCCGGCCGCACCCATCTACGGCTGGCCACCGGACCGGCGGGCGCGGTGTACCGGCGGATCGGCGGGGCGCTGGCCGAGCACATCTCCGAGCAGGTGCCCGGCGCCACGGTGGTCACCGTGCCGAGCGGGGCGTCCACCGACAACATCCAGCTGTTACGGGCGGGGGCGGTGCACCTGGGCCTGACCAGCCTCGACGCCCTGATCACGGCCGACGGCAGCACGCCGGGCGGGCTCTCGGCGATCTGCCGCCTGTACGACAGCCACCTGCACCTGGTCGTCATGGCCGGTTCGCGGATCAGGAAGTTCCGTGACCTGCACGGCAAACGCATCTCCCTCGGCGCCCGCGACTCGGGCACGGAGTTCACCTCGCTGCGGCTGCTGCGGCTCGGCCGGGTGGAGACGGACGGCCGCTACCTCAGTCAGGCCGAGTCGGCGGCGGCGCTGCGCGACGGCACGATCGACGCGATGTTCTCCCTGACCGGCGTCCCGACGCCGGCCATCACCGAGTTGGCGCAGCGGCACGCGATCCGGCTGATCCCGATGGACGAGCAGGCGGACGGGCTGTTCACGGCGTTCCCCGGCCCGTACGCGCCCGCCATGATCCCGGCGACCGCCTACACCGGCGTCCCCGCGACCCGGACCGTGGCGGTGCCGAACGTGCTGCTCGCCCGCGATGATCTGCCCGCCGACCTGGTGTACGCCATCACCGACACGGTCTTCACGCACACCCGCACCATCACCTCGGCCAGCCGCGACGCGGCCGAGGCCGTTCCCGAGGCGTGGCAGATCAACGTGCGCACGGGGATCGCCACCGCCTCGGCTCCGCTGCATCCTGGCGCGGCCGCCTGGTTCAAAGAACGCAAACGCTGAACGTCATCGCCGAACGCAAACGCTGAACACCGCGTCGTACGCGAACGCTGAGGTCGGCTCGCCTTCAAGGCACGATCGGCGAGCGCGACCACGTCCAGCCCATGAGCGCGATCAGCTCGTCTGACTCACGACCGGCAACGCGACCACCGCGGCGAAGCCGTGCCCCTCCCCGCCCGCCCGCGGCAGGCCGTCCTCCAGCCGTAGCTCACCCCCCGCCGCCCCGACCAGATCGGCGCAGATCGCCAGCCCCAGCCCGGTCCCCGGCACGTTCTGATGCCGCGGCGACCGCCAGAACCGCCGCAGCGCCTGAGCCCGTTCCGACACGTCGATCCCCTGCCCGTCGTCACGGACGGCGATCTCGACGGCTCCACCGGCGCCCGCCCCGTCGGGGACGGCGACGCGGGCACTGACCTCAACCAGCCGGGCGTCCGACAATCGCAACGCGTTGCTGATCAGCTCGTCCAGGATGCTGCCCAGCCCGCCGGGCGGCTCCAGCAGCCGCAGCCCGGCCGGCACCTCGACGGTCAAGGTCTGCCCGGCCGTCGCCGTCAGCGCCCGCCACCGCTCCACCCGGGTCGCCAGTACCGCGTCCAGGTCGACGGGCGACGCCGTTCTGATGCTCTCCATCCGGGCGCTGGCCTGCAGTGAGTTCAGCATCCGCTGCATCGCCTTGAGCTCGTCCACGGCGACGTCGTACACCTGACGCCCTTCGCCGTTCTCCCGCAGGTGCGGCTCCAGGCTCTCGACGGCCAGCCGGAGGCTGGTCAGCGGGTTGCGCAGCTGGTGCGAGGCGTCCGAGACGAACGCCCGCTGCCGCTGCACGGCGTTCTCGACCGCGTCCATCATGGTGTTGAACGACTCCGCCAGCCGCCGCAGCTCGACCGGGCCCGCCTCGGCGTCGGCCCGGGTGGTGAGGTCGCCCTGGGAGATGCGCGAGCTCGCCGCGTCCAGCTCGCGCACCGGCCGCAGCACCCACGCCGACACCGGCCAGGCCACGGCCGTCAGCGCGACCAGGGGGAGCAGGCCGAGCGCGGCGAGCTGGGCCCACCGCACGAGGATGCCCTGCCGGGTCTTCGACAGGTCGGAGATGGTCACGACGGCGCCGACGACCTCGCTGTCGCGGCCCACCGGCTCGGCGACCACGAGCGCGGAGTCGTCCCATGGCGCCCAGTCGCCGGACGGCTCCGGTCTCGTCCCGGCCAGCGCCGCGGTCACGATGCGCGGCAGCGCGGGCTCGTTCCTGGCCGCCTTCTGGTACGCGCCCACAGGGCCGATCAGCACCGTGCCCGAGGTGTCGATGACCGCGACCGGGATGCCGTAGAGCTCGTGGTAGCGGGCCAGCTCCCGGTGCAGCGCCTCGGTCCTGCCGGTGGACAGCGCGGTCTCGGCCAGCGAGGCGAACCTGCCGACGTCGTTGAGCCGGTCGACGTACGTCTCCTGGATCTCCCGCTCGGCCACGCTGACGCTGAGCGGCACCCCGAGCGCGGCGACGAGCAGCACCGCGAGGGGCACGAGGACGACCAGCAGGCGACGATGCACGGGAGGTCAGCCGATCAGCTCCGGATGGTCGGCCAGGAGCCGATATCCGACCCCGTGGATCGTGCGGATGATGACGGCGGGCCCGAGTTTGTGGCGTAACGCGGCGATGTGGGTGTCGAGGGTACGGCTGGAGGACTCCCAGGTCGCGCCCCAGATCTGGTCGAGGATGACGTCGCGGCTCACCACGTTGGGCGCCCGGCGGGCCAGCAGCAGGAGCAGCTCGAACTCCTTGCGGGTCAGCGTCACGGGCGTGTCCTCGACGGTGACCTCGCGGGTGCCGACGCCGATCCGCATCGGGCCGAGGACGAGCGGCTCGTCGGGGTGGCTCAGGGCGCGGGCCACCCTGGTGCGCCGCAGCACGGCGTCGATCCTGGCCAGCAGCTCGGGGATGCCGAACGGCTTGACGATGTAGTCGTCGGCGCCGGCGCGCAGGCCGCGGACCCGTTCGTGCTCCTCGGAGCGGGCGGTCACGGCGATGACGGCGGTCTCGGGGCGGTCGCGGAGCTTGCGGATCACGTCCAGCCCGTCGCCGTCGGGCAGGCCCAGGTCGACGAGGACCACGTCGGACGGTGCGGCGCGGACCGCCTCGGCCGCGGTGGCCAGGCGATGCACCTCGAAACCCGCCTGAGCCAGGACCGTGACCAGGCCCCGCGCCACGCGGTCGTCATCCTCGATGATGGTGATCCGCATACCGGATTGTACGACCGGCGTCCCTACCAGCGTCACCCCCCGAGTTCTTGGGATTTCTCTGACATCAGGCGCATTCCTTGGGATTCCTCTGACACCATCCGCGCTCCCGCCATTCGAGACTGAGTCGGCGCACTCATCGAAATATGCGCATGTGCGACGAGGAGACGCGACATGAAGACGTTCCGCACGTACAGGACCGCCACGCGGATGATCACCGCGATCGGTGTGGTCACGCTCGTCGCGGCCTGCTCCGGCAACGGCGGCGCGGGCGGGGGCACGACGGCCGCGGCCGGCGCCGGCTACCCGGAGCAGAACATCACGATCGTCGTGCCGTTCAGCGCGGGCGGCCCCACCGACACCGTCACCCGCCTGATCGCCACACCCATGGCGGCCAAGCTCGGCGGCAAGATCGTCGTGCAGAACGTCGAGGGCGCCGGCGGCACGGTCGGCGCCGGCGAGGTCTCGCGGGCGGAGGCCGACGGCTACACCGTGCTCATGCACCACATCGGCATGTCGACGGCGCCCGCGCTCTACCAGAACCTCGGCTACCAGCCGGTCGAGAGCTTCGAGACGATCGGCCTGGTCACCGAGGTGCCGATGACGATCGTGGCCCGCAAGGACTTCGAGCCCAAGACCCTGCAGGAGCTGGTCACCTACGTGAAGGCCAACTCCGGCAAGGTCACCCTGGCCAACGCCGGCATCGGCGCCGCCTCCCACCTGTGCGGCCTGCTCTTCCAGAGCGCCACCGGCGTCAAACTGCAGGAGGTCCCGTACGAGGGCACCGGCCCCGCGCTGACCGACCTCGTCGGCGGCCAGGTCGACTTCATGTGCGACCAGACCACCAACACCAGCGGCCAGATCACGGCGGGCGAGGTGAAGGCGTACGCGGTCACCACGCCTGAGCGGGTGAAGAGCCTGCCCGACCTGCCCACCACCACCGAGGGCGGGCTGCCCGACCTCAAGGTCAGCGTCTGGCACGGCCTCTACGCGCCGAAGGGCACGCCGAAGGAGGTCGTGCAGAAGCTGTCCGAGGCGCTGCAGGCGGCCCTGGCCGACCAGAAGGTCATCGACCAGATGGCCAAGCTCGGCACCGCCCCGGTCCCGGCCGCGGACGCGACGCCGCAGGCGCACCTGACCAAGCTCCAGGAGCAGCTCGGCACCTGGGCGAAGGTCATCGCCGACGCCGGCGTGAAGGCCTCCTGAGTGGAGCGCCGCCGCTCTCTTCCCGACGTCCTCGCCGGGGGGATCTTCATCCTGATCGGTGGCGCGTTCGTGGCGGGGGCGCTCGGCTACGAGCTGGGCACCCCGCTGCGGATGGGCCCCGGAGCCTTCCCGCTGCTCGTCGGCCTGATCGTGGCCGGGCTGGGCCTGGCCATCGTGGTCAAGGGCCTCGTCGCCGGCGAGGTGATCGCGTTCGGGCCGGTCCCGTGGCGGGCGGTCGCCGTCATCACGGTCGCGGTCCTGTTCTTCGGCTTCACCGTACGCGGCCTCGGGTTCGTGCCGACCTCGGCGGTGACGGCCCTGCTCACCACGCTGGCCAGCACGCGCGTACGGCCGCTCATGGCCGTGGCCGTGGCGGCCGGGCTGACCGCGGCCAGCACGCTCATCTTCGTCGTCGGACTCCAGCTGCGGATCCCGCTCGTGGGCCCGTGGCTGGGATTCTGACGCGGCTTCCGGATTGAGGCATGGAACTCCTCGACAACCTCGCCCTGGGCTTCTCCACCGCCCTCCTGGTCCAGAACGTCCTCTACTGCTTCGTGGGAGTGCTGCTCGGCACGGCGGTCGGCGTGCTGCCCGGCATCGGTCCGACGGCGACGGTGGCGATGCTGCTGCCGATCACGTTCAGCTTCGAGCCGGTCACCGCGCTGATCATGCTGGCCGGCATCTACTACGGCGCCCAGTACGGCGGCTCGACGACCGCCATCCTGATCAACCTGCCCGGCGAGTCGTCGGCAGCGGTCACCGCGCTCGACGGGCACGAGATGGCCAGACAGGGCCGGGCCGGCGCGGCGCTGGCCGCCGCCGCGGTCGGGTCCTTCATCGCGGGCACGATCGCCACCGTCGCGCTCGCCGTCGCCGCGCCGCCGCTGGCCCGCGTCGCGCTGCAGTTCGGCCCGGCCGAGTACTTCGCGCTGGTGCTGCTCGGCCTGATCGTGTCGATCGCGCTGGCCCGCGGCACGGCGCTCAAGGCGCTGGCCATGATCGCGCTCGGCGTCCTGCTCGGCACCGTCGGCCAGGACATCTACACCGGCACCCCGCGCTTCGTGTTCGACCAGCGCGAACTGTACGGCGGCATCGACTTCGTCTCCGTCGCCGTCGGCATGTTCGGGCTGGCCGAGATCCTGCGCAACCTGGAGAACGAGCAGACCCGCGCGGCCGTCATCGGCAGGGTGAAGAACCTCTGGCCGACCCGCGAGGACCGGCGCAGGATCGTCGGCCCCATCCTGCGCGGCACCGGTCTCGGCGCCGCGCTCGGCGTCCTGCCTGGCGGCGGCCACGTGCTGGCCTCGTTCACCTCGTACGCGGTCGAGAAGCGGATCTCGAAGCGGCGGGAGGAGTTCGGCAGCGGCGCGATCGAAGGCGTGGCCGGCCCCGAGTCGGCGAACAACGCCGCCGCGCAGACCTCGTTCATCCCGCTGCTCACCCTGGGCCTGCCCGCCCATCCGGTGATGGCGCTGATGGTCGGCGCGTTCATCGTGCACGGCATCACCCCGGGACCGAACGTCATCACCGACGAGCCCGCGCTGTTCTGGGGGCTGATCGCGTCGATGTGGATCGGGAACGTGCTGCTCGTGCTGCTGAACCTGCCGCTGATCGGCATCTGGGTGCGCATGCTGCACATTCCGTACCAGGTGCTGTTCCCGATGATCATCCTGTTCGCGTCGATCGGCACGTACTCGCTGGGCTTCAACGCCTACGACGTCTACGCGATCGTCTTCTTCGGGCTCCTCGGGTACGTCCTGATCAAGTGCGGCTGCGAGCCGGCGCCGCTGCTGCTCGGCTTCGTCCTCGGGCCGCTGCTGGAGGAGAACCTGCGCCGGGCGCTGATCATCTCCCGCGGCGACGCGTCGGTCTTCCTGACCCGGCCGATCTCCGCGGTGCTCCTGGCCCTGACCGTGGCGGCGCTCGTCGTCGCCGTGCTGCCCGCGATCCGGCGGCGGCGCGAGGTCGTGTTCACCGAGGAGGAGTAGTGCTCAACGCCGCCAGACGAACTCCAGCCACGGCGGAGCCACCGCCATGAAATGGTGCCAGGTCCCCGGCTCCGCCTCGGCGTCGCCGTCATCGACCTCGGCCAGGAAACGCAGCGTGAAGCCCTCGGCGACCAGGCTGTTGACGATGCGGCTCAGCGTCTGCCGGTATTCGCGGGGCCGCTGGACGGCCCGGCCGCCCGGCTCGCGCTCGTAGACCCAGTCCTGGTCGGGGTAGCTCGTCTCGGCGCCGTCCTCGTAGGGCTGGTCGAGTGTGTAGCCGGCGCCGTTCCAGGCGTGGTGGGTGAGCCCGGAGTAGAACGGGTTGGCGCACATCAGGTAGTAGTGGCCGCCCGCCGCGACGACGCCGGCCACCTCGCGGAACACGACCCGCGCGTCGGGGACGAAGGTCAGTGAGTACGGATGCCAGACCAGGTCGAACGAGGAGCCGCGGAGGGCCGACAGATCCCGCATGTCCCCCTGGACCGTGCGGATGCCGACGCCGTAGTGGTCGGCCGCCTGGCGGTCGCGCTCCAACTGCCCCGAGGAGATGTCGAAGACGGTCACGTCCGCGCCGAGCAGGGCGAACGCCGCGGACTGCTGGCCGCCGCCGCTGGCCAGGCAGAGCACCCTGCGGCCCGCCACGTCACCGGGCAGGCCGAGCCGTTCGAGGCCGAGGTAGCCGCGGGCGCTGTCCTGGTCCAGGTCGAGCATGGGCCTGGTGAACAGGGCGTCCGCCTCGACCAGGGCCTGCCAGCGCTCTTCGTTGTAGCGATAGACACCGTCCCGCATGGCGGACAGCGTAGCGATCTTCCTGGTACGTCGTCGAGCGCGCGGTTGACACCGGGGGGCGGGCGCGGCTTCAATGGCCGGGCGTGTCGTGTGACGCCGATCGGGAGGACGTCGGCGGGTGGGCGGCACCGGTACCAAGGGGATGATCATCGTGGACTCACACGTCACAGGTCGCGCCTAGGCGCTCAGCGCCCGCGCGTCATCCCTGGATGACCTGCCCCTTGTCGGCTCACCGATCAGGTCGGTGCTCGCCGTCCGGGCGATGACGACGCACCGTTTCCGGCTCTGACCGCGCATTTCACGGTCTCCGGCTTCTTCGCCGCGTTTCGACGGTGTCCGGCTGTTCTACCCGCGCTTGGCGGTGTCCAGCTGTTCCACCGCGTCTTCGCGGTTCATCTCAGCGTGCCCATGCCCGTGTACCTGCGTGCCCGTGTACCCGCGTGCCTTGCTTGCCTCGGGCGATCGAAAAGGACCTCCTCATGAACCCGAACCTGAACCTCACCCACATCCCTGCAAATCAACACGAAGCGGATGGCGTCCGTGCCCAGATGGGCCGGCTGTTCACCGACCCGCCGTCGCTCGACGGCGACGCGAGCCTCGACCCCGTGCTGCCGGAGACCGGCGGAGTGCCCGGCGCCTGGGTCACGGCCGGCGGCCGCACCCTGGAGGACGGCGTCACTCTGTACGTGCACGGCGGCGGCTTCTCCATGAGCAACCCGCCGATGGAGCGGATCATGGCCCACCGCCTGTCCGAGGCCACCGGCCGGCCGGTCTACGCCGTGGACTACCGCCTGGCGCCCGCGCATCCGTACCCGGCCGCGATCGAGGACGTGCTGGCCGCGTACCGTGCCCTGCTCGCCCAAGGAGTGCCGGCCGGCCGGATCCTGCTGGTCGGCGAGTCGGCCGGCGCCACGCTGGTCCTGTCGGCCCTGCTGCTGGTCGCCGCCGCCGGGGACCCCATGCCCGGCGGAGCCGTCCCCGTCTCCCCGATCACCGACCTCGCGGCCTCGTTCCCCGCGCCGGGCGAGGGCGGCGGGCGCGACTCGATCGACCCGTCCAACATGGAGCCGATCACCACCCAGTACCTGGCGGGCGCCCGCCCCGACGAGGCGCCGCAGTCGCCCCTCTACGGCGACCTGCGCGGGCTCGCGCCGCTCCTGTTGTCGGTCGGGGGCGACGAGATCCTGCTCAAGGACGTGCACCGCTTCGCCGAGGCGGCGTCGGCGGCGGGCACACCGGTGGACCTCGACGTGTACGAGGGGATGCCGCACGCCTTCCACGCGGCCGTACTGGTCGCCGAGGACGAGCACCTGCCCACGGCCACGACCTTCCTGAGCCGGCTGGCCGCGTGGGCAGGGCGGCACTGACGTACGGACTTCGCCGCTTTCTCATCAGGACGCCCACTCCGGACTTGAATGAGCCGTGCTGGGGCTCGCGGCCGAGTTCGGCATCTTCCGCCGCAACCGGCGACGGGCCGGCCGTACCCGCTGACAGGCCGGCCCGGCTCGGCTCAGTCGGTCAATGATTCGAGGAGCGTGCGGGCGAACGAGGCGGCCGCCTCGCCGTCGTCGTGGTGCCCGGGCGCCGACATGTGGCTCAGGAAGGCGTGCTGGAAGCAGGCTCCGAGCAGCAGTCCCGCCGCCGCTGTCACGTCCGCGTCCCGCCGCACCCGCCCGGCTTTCTGCTGGGCCCGCAGATAGGCGGCCACTGCCTGGTTGGCCATGTGCGGGCCCGCGCCCTGCCGCCGCAGCTCCTCCTTGTGCGCGGCCAGCGTGCCGGGGTCGGCGAAGATCGAGGCCAGCATGGGGAATCCGGTCCGGTAGAAGTCGATGGCCGCTCTGGCTGCGGCGGTGAGGTCGTCCAGCAGGCTGTTGTCGCCCTTGAGCGCCTGAGCCAGCTGGGTGAAGCCGGGTGAGCGCTCCCTGATGACGGCCACGAGCAGGTCGGCCTTGTTGGTGAAGTGCTTGTAGAGCGCCGCCTCGGTGAACCCGGCGGCGCCGGCGATCTGCCTGGTCGTCACATTGGCCAGGCCCCGCTCCGCCATCACCTCGGCCGCCGCGTCGAGAATCACGTCTCTGGTGCCCATCACGCGCCCTTTCCCGCTTCCTGCTTGACGTGGTTAGTAAACGCTCACTATCGTCTCGGCTTGTTAGCAAGCGTTTACTAACCTGGAGTCTAAGTGAAGATCACTGTCTTCGGCGCCACCGGCGGCACGGGACGACACCTCGTGCAGCAGGCCCTCACCGTCGGCCACCACGTCACCGCAGTCGTACGCGACCCCGCCCGCCTGACCGGTCCTCGCCACTCCGGGCTCACCCTCGTGACCGCAGACGTCATGCGGCCCGAGGCCATTGAAGCGGCGCTGAGCGGCAGCGACGCCGTGGTCTCCGCTCTCGGACCGCGCGGCCGGGACGCCGGGAACGTGTGTGCCGCCGGAGCGCGGTCGATCATCGCCGCGATGCGCGCCACAGGCACGAGTCGCCTGGTCGTCGTGACCGCCAGTGGGCATGTCGTCGACGCGGGCGACGGCTTCGCGAGCCGCGTCCTGGTCAAGCCACTGCTGCGCCGCTTCCTGCGGACGGGGTTCGCCGACTTCGCGCGTACCGACGAGGAGGTCCGCGCCAGCGGTCTGGACTGGACGATCATGCGGCCGCCACGCCTCACCGACGGCAGACGGCGCGCTTACCGCACCGCCGTCGACCTGAACGTCCGGGGCGGCGTCACCATCGCCAGGGCCGACCTCGCCCACGCCGTGCTCGAAGCCATCGACGACCCGGCCACCGTCGGCCACTGCGTCTCCCTGGGGTACTGATCATGAAGCGAGCCATCCTCATCGCCGTCTCCCTTCTGCTCGCCGTCACCCTGGGGGCTGCCGGGCTCGTGGGCTACCGCACCTTTCTCCGCCCGCCGGACAATTCGCCCGCCGAGGCGTGCGCCAAGGGGCCGGGGGCGCGTCCGCGCGTGGTGGCGGCCGGGGCCAGCATGACGCAGGGCGCGCTCGGCGCGGACTGGGTGGGAGCGCTGCGTGCCGCGCTGCCCGCGTACGAGTTCGTCAATGCGGGCGTCAACGGCGACACCGCCGCCGACCTGGCGCGGCGCGTCGGCACCGACATCGTGGCCTGCCGCCCGGCCGCCGTCACGCTCCTCGTCGGCACCAACGACGTACGCAATGCGGTTCCCGTGGAGCAGTACCGCGACACCCTCGGCGAGATCGTCACCCGCGTCAGGACCGCCACCGGCGCCCGCGTCGCCCTCATGTCCCTCCCTCCGCTGGGCGAGGACCAGGACACGGAGATCAACCGCCGGCTCACCCGCTACAACACCGCCGTCAAGGAGGTCGCCGAGCGGACCGGGGCCGACTACCTGCCCCTGCACGAGCGGCTGACCGACCTGCTGCGGCAGGACGGCGGCTCGCCTACGGCCTACGACTTCGGCTTTCCGCTCGCCTTCTGGGTCGCGGCCCAGCACCACCTGCTCGGGCGCGACTGGGACGACATCGCCCGCGCGGGCGGACGGCGCATCCTCGTGGACCACGTCCACCTCACCGACACGGGCGGCGCCGTCGTCACCGACCTGACCACGCGCTGGCTCCCAGGAGCCGTTCCGCTGTCCGCCCTGGGATGAACGGGCGGGGTCGTGCCGTGCGGGCGGGTTAGCCTCGGGGACATGACGTGGGAGCCCGCTGCCGAGGGAGTGCTGAAGTTGCCCTCGGGTCGTCTCGTCCGGGGCAGAGGTCTGCGGCATCCGCTGCCGCCGGGGCCGCAGCCGGCCTTCGCCCTCTACCTGCTGGGCAAGCCGCCGCCACCGGTCGAATGGGAGCATCGGTGGTTACGCTGGCCCGACTTCTGGCTGCCCTCCGACCGCGCGGCCACCGCCGAGGCGCTGCGTGAGGCGTGGGAGCGGGCCGGGTCCGAGCGCGTCGAGGTCGCCTGCGGCGGCGGGCGCGGCCGCACCGGCACCGCCCTGGCCTGTCTGGCCGTGCTCGACGGCGTGCCGGCGGATCAGGCGGTGGCCTACGTTCGCGAGCACTACGCGAAACAGGCCGTCGAGACCCCCTGGCAGCGCCGCTTCGTATCCCGCTTCGACGCGAGCATGCCCGACCGCCCCTGACCGCCCAGCAACCCTGACCGCCCAGCCATCCTGATCACCGAGCGGCCGTGTCCCGGGGTGGTGCTGACCCGAGAGGCCCTGGCCACCGAGCGGTTCTCAATCGGCCGACCGGTGCTCGACCGGCCATCTGCGGAGGACTCCGCCCCGTGTCACTCCACCGTGCGTAAGATCTGCTCGATCGTGGCGGTGCGGGCGCGTAGCTCCGCCAGGTCGGCGGCCACTCGTTGCTGGGCGTCCATGGTGTTCTCGGCCAACTGCTCGAAGCGCTGGACGAGCCGGCGCAGGTCGTCCGCCTGGTCGGCCTGGAGTCTGGACTTGCGGGACTCGAACAGGCCCACGATGACCACGCTGATGAGGAACGTGACGAGGATCAGCACACCGAGAAAGAAGATCACCTCGGGCCAGGCCATGGGCATCGGGAGGGCTCCTAGCGTCCGGGACCCTCGGTGGGGTCGGGGGTGGTGAGTGTCTTGGCCGCCTCGGCCAGCGTCGACGCGGTCAGGTGCAGGCTGAAGTCGGTGACCTGGTAGTACTTCATGGCCTTGCCGTCGTCCGACAGCTCCAGGTTGCCGGCGATCAGGCCGGCGGCCTCCAGTCGGCGCAGGTGCATGTGCAGGAGCGGGCGGCTGATGCCGATCACGCGGGCCAGGTGGCTCACGTAGTCGCGCCCGGCGGCCAGTTGCGCGACGATGCGCAGTCGCAGCGGGTTGGACAGCGCCGCCAGCATCTCGACCAGGTCGTCACCCGTCGGCCCGGCCTGCGTCATAGCTTCCCATCACGTGTAAGTGCGCTGTTACAGGTGCAACGGTAACACCGGCCGCCGGGCGCCTGCCAGCACGCGCGGACAGGTGGCTAGGCGACCTGGGCCGGTTCTCGCTGTTCGGCAGGCCGCGCGCGGCGGGCGATGAACGGGGTACGGGTGCCGGCGAAGGTCAGTCCCACCGTCAGGCACACCAGGGGGATCGCCGGGATCACGTACCGTACGTCGAACGCGGCCAGGAACGGCGGCGAGACGACCAGGGCGAGCGCGGCGACCCCGGGCAGGAGCGCGTCCCATCGCCGCCGCAGCGGCGCGGCCACGAGGGCGCCGACCAGGGCCAGCACGAGCAGCGGGAACGGCACGTACCCGAACCGCTGGTACGCCCGCAGCCACCCGGCGAACGGCTCCACCACCCGCGTCGCGGCCGGCCCGGCCTCGTACGACTCGGCCACGCCGCGTACGGACTCGCTGATGGGTCGCTCGGAGGCCGGCAGCTTGTACGGCGTCTTCTCGTCGACGGCCGTGCGCTCCCAGCGCAGCAGCTGGGTGAGATCCGTCGCGACGGCCCCGAGGTAGCCCCCGGGCTGGGCGAGGATGGCCTGCCTGGCGAACTCGCCGGCCAGCTGGTTGCGGTTGGCCGCCCCCGGCACCTTGAGCAGTGGCGAGAAGCTCTCCCACAGCCAGTGCGGCGGATAGGGCCGCTGCGCCACGGGCATGTCGGGGCAGAGCACGGCCAGCCGTTCCGGCGGCTTGATCACCGCGCAGTCGGCGAAGCTCATCGTCCTTGACCACAGGAAGTTGCCGTCGGCCTCGGTCAGGCCGAACTTGCCCTTCTCCACCTTCATCCAGGTGGCGTACGCGCCCAGCGGAATCGCCCCGGCGACGAGCAGCGCCACCAGCGGGCGCCAGCCGTACCGCCTGATCAGCAGGTAGGCGGCGGTCAGGATGAGCAGCGGCAGGCCGACCGTCCTGGTGATCCCGGCCAGCCCGAGCAGCAGCCCGCCCACGGCCGCCGTCGTCGGCGAGACGCGCCAGACGATGAGCCCGATGGCCGCCGTGACGAGCACGATGAAGACGGCGTCGGCCATGATCATGTGTTCGAGCAGCAGGAGGAACTCGTCGTAGAGCAGCGGGGTGACCAGCAGCGCCGCGCCCCAGCCCGGCAGGCCGCGGCGGCGCAGCAGCGCGTACACCCCGACCGCGAGCGCCAGCCCGAGCAGGTGCTGCAGGACCGTGACCAGGCTGAGGCTGTGCGCGGGCCGCAGCACGGCGAGGAGCAGGGAGTAGCCGGACGGTCTCGTCGTCCCGGGCGTCAGCTCCTCACGCAGGAACGCGAAGGAGTCGCCGTAGAAGAGGATCGCGGGAGGGAAGCCGAGCACGGCCAGCACCCGCAGCCCGATCGCCGGCAACATGGCGATGACGAGTGCGCGATGGGCCAGCATGGATCCGCTTCCTCCGTGTGTCCGAGCCACCACAATAGTGGACATCCCGCTCAGGTAATCGGGCGTTTCATCCTGCCCCCGTGGCCGCCGGGTGGCAGGCCGCGCGCAATCGCGGCGCGGAGCTTGTCGGACGCCATTTCCGAATGCCATTCTGGAATTACCGTCGTCGCCCCCGGAGGGATGCATGACAGAGCGCCCGACCATCGACAGGGACGCCCTTCGCCGGAAATATCGCGAAGAGCGCGACAAGCGGCTCCGGCCGGACGGCAACGACCAGTACCTCCGCCTCACTGGCCGATTCGCCCACTACCTCGACGACCCGTACACCCCGATGACCGAGCGCGACCCCAAGACCGACCACGTGACCGTCGCCTTCATCGGCGGCGGCTTCGCCGGGCTCGTCACCGGCGCCCGGCTGAAGGAGGCCGGCATCGACGACGTGCGCATCGTCGAGAAGGGCGGCGACTTCGGCGGCACCTGGTACTGGAACCGCTACCCCGGCGCCCAGTGCGACACGGCGTCGTTCGTCTACATGCCGCTGCTCGAAGAGACCGGCCACATGCCGACCGAGAAGTACGCGCACGCCCCCGAGATCCTCGAACACTGTCGCCGCATCGGCAAACACTTCGGCCTGTACGACAACGCCCTGTTCCACACCGAGGTCCTGGACCTGACCTGGGACGAGGACCGCTCCCGCTGGCTCGTCAGGACCAACAGAGGCGACGCGTTCACCGCGCAGTTCGTCGCCATGGGCATCGGGCCGCTGCACTTGCCGAAACTGCCCGGCATCCCCGGGATCGAGGAGTTCGGCGGCCACTCCTTCCACACCAGCCGCTGGGACTACGACTACACCGGCGGCGACCCCTCGGGCGCGCCCATGGACCGGCTGGCGGACAAGCGGGTGGCCGTCATCGGCACCGGCGCGACGGCCGTGCAGTGCGTCCCGCATCTGGCGCGGGCCTGCGCCGAGCTGTACGTCTTCCAGCGCACGCCCTCGTCGGTCGACGTACGGGACAACCGGCCGACCGACCCCGGCTGGTTCGCCACGATCGCGAGCCCCGGCTGGCAGCAGCGCTGGCTGGAGAACTTCACCGCGAACCAGACCGGCGGCGCGGCCGACGAGGACCTGGTGATGGACGGCTGGACCGACATCGCCCGCCGCTACCGCTCCAAGATCAACGCCATCCCGCGGGACGAGCTCACCCAGGACACGATGCTGGCCGCGTTCGAGGACTCCGACTTCGAGAAGATGGAGGAGATCCGCGCCCGCGTCGACACCATCGTCCAGGACCCGGAGACCGCGCGGCGGCTGAAGGCGTGGTACCGCCAGCTCTGCAAGCGGCCCTGCTTCCACGACGAATACCTGCAGGCGTTCAACGTGCCCGGCACCCACCTCGTGGACACCGACGGCAAGGGCGTCACGCGGATCACCGAGCGGGGTGTGCTGGCGGGCGACAAGGAGTACGAGGTCGACTGCGTCATCTACGCCTCCGGCTTCGAGGTCGGCACCGACTACACCCGCCGGGCCGGCTACGACCTGACCGGGCGCGACGGGGTGCTGCTGTCGGAGCACTGGGCGCAGGGCATGCGCACGCTGCACGGCATCCACGTGCACGGCTTCCCGAACGCCTTCCTCGCGCAGCCGACGCAGGGCGCCAACCTCATCTCCAACATTCCGCACAACCTGACGGAGGCGGGCAGGACCATCGCCACGACCGTCAGGTACGCGGTCGAGCACGGATACGCCCAGGTCGAGGCGTCGGCGGAAGCCGAGCAGAGCTGGGTCGAGCTGCTGCTGTCCGGCGCCGGTCGCATGCTCGGCTCCCCCGACTGCACCCCTGGCTACTACAACAACGAGGGCCGGGACCTCGGCATGAAGGACCGGCTCAACGTCGGCCATCCGCACGGGGCGGTGGCGTACTTCGCCTACATCGACCGGTGGCGTACGTCGGGCGCCTTCGAGGGCCTGACGTTCCGGACGTAACCGTCAAGATCCGGCACCTAGTACCTTCGTCCCCCATGAGCTACGACCTTTACTTCACCCGCCGCGCGCCCGGCCAGTCATGGGACGAGGCGCTGGCGGCCGACGACGCGCGGGCGGAGCCGCTGCGGCCCGATCTGGAGGCGTGGGAGAGCATCGTCGGCCGCACCCGCGAGCTGCTGGGCGAGGTGCGCATCGTCGAGTACCCGCCGAACTGGGAGCTCGACCACGAGGACACCGGCATCTCGGTGAACCACTGGGAGGGCGGCTGGGAGATGAGCGTCCCCTACCGGACCCACGGCGAGGAGGCCCGCCGGGTGGTCGGGCTGCTGTACGAGGTGGCGGCCGTGGTGGCGGGCGCGTCCGGGTTCGAGTGCTTCGACCCGCAGCTCGGGCAGCCGGCCGCGGAGGTCGGGGATCTGGGGCGCGCGGTGGAGCTGTTCGACGCCGTGGCGGACCGGTACGGCCGCCGCGGCACCGTGACCGCCTGACGCCCCGCAGTCAAGCGTCGCTGATCGGGCGCTGATCGGGCACAAGGGGCGGGCGTACGGGACGAATCCTCTACCCAGCACTACTGCCTGCCCTCCCACCAGCGGATACGGTCACAAGGTGCTCAACAGGACCGCGCTCGAAGCCCTGACGCAGCGCCCCCTCCCGTTCCTCGCCTCCGCCTGGCCGTGGCGCGGCGCGGCGTACCTGGTGGCCGGGCTCGTCCCCGGCGCGGCCGCCGGGCTCGTGACCGCGGCTGCCTACGGCGGCACGCTGGTCACCCCGGCGCTGGGCCTCGTGACGGGCCTGGCCGCCCTGGCCCTGGCGATCCCGCTGGTCGCCCGCTTCGAACGCGCCCGGCTGCGCCTGGTGGACGCCGTCCCCCTGCCGGACACCCAGGACCGGCGCAGGCGGGAGGCGGGGCTGGTCGTCATGACCGTGGTCGCGCTGTGGTGGATCGACCTGGTCATGCTGGCGGTCACGGTCGGCGGGCCCCTGGTGGTGGCGCTCACCTGGTTCGTCCAGCCCGAGGCGACGCCGGTCGCCGGCGTGCTGGCGTTGGTCGCGGGTGTCCTGCTGCTGCCGGTGGCCGCGTACACGATCACCGCCTGGGCCGGGGCGAGGGGGGCCATGGTGCGCGCGGTGCTGGCGCCGCAGGGCTCCGAGCTGGGCGAGGTGTTGCGGTCGCGGGCGCGGCTGGTGGACGCGTACGAGACGGAGCGCCGCCGGATCGAGCGGGACCTGCACGACGGCGCGCAGCAACGGCTGGTCGCGCTGACCATGACGCTGGGGATGGCCGGGCTGGACCTGCCCGAGGGCTCCGAGGCGGCCAGGCTGATCGGGGTGGCCCAGGCGGAGGCCAAGCAGGCGCTGGCCGAGCTGCGCGAGCTGATCAGAGGCGTGCACTCCCAGGTGCTCACCGACCGGGGGCTGGCGGCGGCGGTGCACGACGTGGCGGGACGCTCGCCGGTGCCGGTCGACGTGGACGTCTCCGTGCCGGGCCGGCTGCCCGCGCCGGTCGAGGTGACCGCGTACTACGTCGTCAGCGAGGCCCTGACGAACCTGGCCAGGCACGGCCAGGCCACCAGGGGACACGTCGCCGGCCGGATCGAGGCGGGCACGCTGGTCGTCGAGGTGCGCGACGACGGCGTCGGGGGCGCCGACCAGGCGAAGGGGACGGGGCTGACCGGGCTGGCGGACCGGCTGGCGGTGGTGGGCGGAAGACTCGCCCTGTCGAGCCCGGCAGGCGGCCCGACCCTGGTCCGGGCGGAGATCCCGTGCCCATGAACGCGAACCCCGTGCCGGGCGGAGATCCCGTGCCAGTGACCAGGATGGGAAGGAAGAGCACGTGCGCGTGGTGATCGCCGAGGACGCCGTTTTGCTCCGCGAGGGCCTGGCCGGGCTGCTCGAACGCTTCGGCCACATCGTCGCCGCCGCCGTCGGCGACGCCCCCGCCCTGATCGAGGCCGTCGCCGCACACCGTCCCGACGTGGTGGTGACGGATGTGCGGATGCCGCCCGGTTTCGCCGACGAGGGGCTGCGGGCCGCGCTGGAGCTGCGCGGACGAGAGCCGGGGCTGGCGGTGCTGGTGCTCAGCCAGTACGTGGAGCAGACGTACGCCGCCGAACTGCTCGCGTCCGGCGCGGGAGCCGGCATCGGTTACCTGCTGAAGGACCGCATCGGCGACGTACGCGAGTTCGTCGAGGCACTCGACCGGGTGGCCGCGGGCGGCACGGTCGTCGACCCCGAGGTGGTGCGCCAGCTGCTGCGACGCAGGCGCGACCCGCTGGCCCGGCTGACCCCGCGCGAGCACGAGGTGCTGGGCCTGATCGCCGAGGGCCGCTCCAACGCCTCGATCGCCAAGGAGCTCTTCGTCACGGAGGCGGCCGTGGCCAAGCACATCGCCGGCATCTTCGCCAAGCTCGACCTCCCGCCCGCCGCCGACGGGCACCGGCGGGTGCTGGCGGTGCTGGCGTACCTGCGCGGGTGAGGCAGGGGCATATGCCATTCACCGCGGCTAAAAGTAGTGTTCCTTGGCATGAACGAGCAATGGCATGAGGTCGGCGACCGGGTATACGTCCGGCGTCATCGGTCGTTCGACCTGAACACGGGGCTGATCGTGGGCGACGGGCACTGCCTGGTGCTCGACACGCGCAGCTCCCACCAGGAGGCGGCGGATCTCGTGGCGGCGGTCAGGCGGATCACCGCCGCCCCGTGGACGGTCGTCAACAGCCACTCCCACTTCGACCACTACTTCGGCAACGCGCTCTTCCGCCCCGCCGAGATCTGGGGGCACGCCAGGTGCGCCGAGGAGATCGAACGGTACGGCGAGGACAGCCGGGCCGGCGTGATCAAGCATCATCCTGAGCGGCGCGAGGAGATGGAGGAGGTCACGATCGTTCCGCCCGACCACACGTTCACGGCCGCGGCCAGCCTCGACATCGGCGGGCGCATGGTGCATCTGCGGCACTTCGGGCTCGGGCACAGCAGCAACGACATCGTGGCGCAGGTGCCGGACGCGGGCGTGGTGTTCGCCGGGGACCTGGTGGAGGAGGGGGCGCCGCCGGCGTTCAGCGACTCGTACCCGCTGGACTGGCCCGCGACGACGGCCGCGATGCTGGCGGAGATGCCGGAGCCGGTGATCGTGCCGGGGCACGGCGCGGTGGTGGACCGGGCGTTCGCCCAGGCGCAGCACGACGAGCTGGTGCAAGTGGCCGAGCTGGCCAAGCGGGCCCACGTGGAGGGGCTGCGCGACCTGATCAAACTCTTCCCCTACTCCGAGGACGTCACCAGGCAGGTCATCGAGCGCGCCTTCATGCAACTGGACGCCTGAGACGACGCAGCGAGCGACCTGACGCATCTTCAATAGTGCAACTTGCAATATAGTAGGGAGCGCTATAGCGTCATGCCATGACCTGGCGCGGTCCCCCGGCCGTGCCGCGACAAGAAGGAGTCATGACATGTCCGCCGAGATCATCCGACTGGTCGAGCGCATGACCGAGACCTGGAACGCCGGGGACGCCGCGGGCTACGCCGGCCTGTTCACCGAGGACGCCGACTACATCACCTACTTCGGACTGCACCTGGAGGGCCGCAAGGCCATCGAGGAGGTGCACAGGAAGCTGTTCGAGACCCCGATCAAGCTGGCGGAGAGCGACCAGGCGCCGCGGATCAGGCAGCTCACCGCCGACGTCGCGGTGCTGGTCATCGGCGGCACCTCCACCATGGACGGCGAGCCCGACCCCAGCCGCGCCTCCGTCATCACGCTGACCGCCCTGCGCACCCCCGAGGGCTGGCGCTTCGCCTCCTTCCAGAACACCCGGGTGGGTCGGCCATGAGGAAGAAGCTCATCACCGAGGTCTCCGGCGTGGTCGCGGCGCCGGTGGACCGGGTGTGGCGGGCCCTGCTGGACGACCGGCCGCGATACGAGATGAAGACCGAGCTCGGCGAGCACACCGTCGCCTACCAGGGCGGCTGGTGGTACCGCGGCGAGTGGGCGGTCGTCGCAGACCCCGAGGGCACGCGCGTGATCCACCGCGTCTACGACGTGGCCGAGCGGCTGAGCTGGGCTGTCACCCTGGTGAACAAGTTCTTCCACGGCTTCGACGAGCAGACCCGCAGGTCCTTCGCCGAAGGGCTGGCCCGCATCGGCGAGCGGTTGGGATGTGCGGCCCGGCTCACCTAGGCTGCCCGGCATGAGGTGGGGATCGCTTGAGCGGGGAGACGCCGGGAGACTGGCCGAGCTCTACGCCGCGGTGGAGGCAGAGGACAGGACCGGCGAGCCGCACGGGGTCGACGAGGCGGCCGAGCGGCTCGCCCACCCCCTGATCGACCTGGCCGAGGGCACGATCGCGGCCAGGGAGGGCGAGCGCATCGTGGCGTTCGGCTACCTGCCGGTCCGGCAGTCCGCCGAGGGCGGAAAGCACTATCTGCGCTTCTCCGGCGGGGTGCACCCCGCCTACCGCAGGCAGGGGCTCGGCCGCCGGATCGTGGACTGGGCCGTCCGTACGGCGCCGGGGCTGAGCGCCAGGGCGTTCCCCGGCGTGGACGCGGAGCTCCATCTCCTCGCCGCCCACGACAACGAAGACGTCAGGGCACTGGCCGAGCGGACCGGGTTCGCCGCCGTCCGCACCTTCGCCGACATGGAACGCCCCCTGCCGGGCGACCCGCCCCCGCTCAGGACGCCGGACGGCGTGCGCATCGCCACCTGGTCGCCCGAGCTGGACGAACAGGCCCGCCACGTACGCGACGAGTCGTTCCGCGACCACTGGGGTTACGTGGCGCACACACGGGAGAGCTGGACGAGCCAGATCACCGGCTCCGTGAACTTCCGTCCGGAGTCGTCGTTCCTGGCGCTGGCCGGCGACCGGGCCGTGGGCGTGCTGATCACGCACGTCTTCGAGGCCAGGAACGCCCGCCGCGAGGAGCGCCAGGCGTGGATCCAGATCGTCGGCACGCTCAAGGAGTGGCGCGGCAAGGGCGTGGCGGGCGCGCTGATGGCGCACGCCCTGACCGTCCTCGCCCGCCAGGGCTACCACAGCGCCGGGCTGGGCGTCGACGTCGACAACGCCACGGGGGCCGTCGGCGTCTACACGCGCGCCGGGTTCGCGATCACCAGGCGGCACACCACGTACGCGCTACCCGTGGTCCAGGGGGAAGCGCGCGACGAAGCCGGAGCCGGCGTACACGAGTGAGCCCTCGTGCAGGAGCGCGATGTCCCGCGCGATCGGCAGCCCGAGCCCCGCGCCGCCCGCGTCCCTGGCCCGCGCCTCGTCCAGCCGGGTGAAGCGGTCGAACACCGCCTCCCGGTGCTCCGGCGGGATCCCCGGGCCGTCGTCGCACACCTCCAGCACCGCCTGGCCGTCCTCGGCGGCCACCCGCACCCGTACGGTCGAGGCCGCGTGCCGGACGGCGTTGTCGGCCAGGTTCGTCACCAGACGGTCGAGATGCGCGCTCGACCCCCGCATCACGACGTCGGGCTCGACGTCCAGCTCGACCCGCACCTCCGGCCGCCGCCTGGCCCGCAGCGACGCCTCCGCCGCCACCTGGCCCAGGTCCAGCTCGGCGGCCCGCAGCGGCTCGCCCGCGTCCAGCTTGGCCAGCATGAGCAGGTCGGCGGCCAGTGACTGCAGGCGTTCGACGTCGGCCAGGGCCTCCACGGTCAGCTCGCTCGACTCGGCCAGCTCCAGCCGGGCCCGCAGGGTCGCGATGGGGCTGCGCAGCTCGTGCGCGGCGTCGGCGACGAAACGCTTGTGCCGCTCCACGGCCGTCTCCAGCCGGTCGAGCGTGCCGTTCACGGTGGTCGCGAGCGCCGCGATCTCGTCCTTCGAGCTCGGTACGGGCACCCGCTGGTGCAGATCGCGGGCCGTGATGTCGGCCACCTTGGCCCTGATCGCGGCCACGGGGCCGAGCGCGCGGCCCACCGAGAGCCAGGTCATGCCGGCCACCACCAGCAGCACCGCGGGCACGCCGGGCAGCAGCGCACCGTACAGCGTGTTCAGCGCCTCCTCCGCGCCCTCCAGCGAGACCCGGCCGAGCACCACGGCGGGGCCGGCCGCGGTGGCCACCTGGGCCTTCGCGACGGCGTACTGGCCGGACGCCGCCCAGTTCTCCACCGCGTCGGCCCGCCTGGTCAGCAGGACGTCGGGGTCGGCGATCCGCGCCACCGTGCCGTCGGTCAGTTGTACCTCGCCCGCCCTGATCAGCGCGGACACGCCCGCGGGGGCGGGTTCTGTCCTGGCGGGCGGCTTCAGGGGCTCGGCGGCCCGGCCGGGCGGCGCTTCCGCGGCCTGCGCGGCTTCCGTGGCGGAGAGCTCTATCGTCTCCGCGTACGGCAGCACCGCCGAGACCTTCCTGGCCGCTGCGGCGTCGGCGCTGCTCTCCAGCGTGCCGCGCAGCGCCATGATCAGCACCAGGGCCGCCGCTCCCAGGGCGAGCGCGACGACGAGCGTGGCCGCGGCGGTCGCCCGCAGCCGCACCGACGACAACCCACCCGCCAGCCTGTTCGGCTCGATCGTCACGCCGCCTCCAGCCGGTAGCCGGCCCCGCGGACCGTCATGAGCGTCATCCTGCCGAACGGCACGTCGATCTTCCGCCGCAGAGCGCTGATGTAGACCTCGACGATGTTCGGGTCGCCGTCGTAGGAGAAGTCCCACGCCTGGGAGAGCAGCTCGCTCTTGGAGACCACCTCGCCGGGCCGGCGGGCGAGCGCGTGCAGCACCGCGAACTCCTTCGGCGTCAGCCCGATCTGCACCTCGCCCCTGCGGCAGCGCAGCCCGGCCGGATCGATCACGAGGTCGCCGACGCTGATCGACACGGGCCGCTCGCGCCCGCCCCGCCGGACCAGCGCGCGCAGCCTGGCCAGCAGCACCACGTACGAGAAGGGCTTGGCCAGGTAGTCGTCGGCGCCGTTGTCGAGCGCCTCGGCCTCGTCGTAGATGCCGTCCTTGGCCGTGAGCATCATGATCGGCGTCCAGTTGCCCACCTCGCGCAGCTTGGAGCAGACGGCGTAGCCGTTCATCCGGGGCAGCATCACGTCCAGGACGATCACGTCGTAGGTGTTCTCGGTGGCCATCCACAGCCCGTCGCGCCCGTCGTGGGCCACGTCGACCGCGAAGCCCTCGCCCGCCAGCCCGCCCTTGACCAGGTCGGCCAGCCGCTCCTCGTCCTCCACCAGTAACACTCGCACGCCGTCCAGAGTGCCGCACCGGACCTAAAGCCAACCTGAAGATCATTTGAGGGCTCTTCAGGATCACTTCAGGTACGGCAGGCCAGTCTCGGAGGCGTTCGATCGTTACCCCAGTGAGGAGCCCTCATGTTCAGACGACGTCTCGCGGTGCTCGGCGCGGTCGCCGTGCTCGCCATCACCGGTCTGGCCGGATCCGCCATGGCCGACGAGACCCCCGCGCCCACCGCCGGCTCGAAGATGGTCTGCACGACGAGCGACGGCAAGACCATCGAGCTCATGCCGGCGCTCCCGGCCGGGGACGTCCTGGCCGCGCGGGAGGGCGAGGCAGTACGGGCCGGAGCCGACGGGGTGGCCGTGCGGGTCACGGCCATGCGCGACGGCGCCGAGGGAGAGCCGGGCCAGGTCGTCAAGGGCAGCATGGTCGCGTCGGAGGAGGTCCCCGAGATGGGCGTCGCCCTTCCGGCCAGGCTCGCGCAGCCGGGCGACGCGGCGGAGGGCGTGGCGCCGCCGGAGAACGGTCTGGCCGAGACCGTCTCCATCAGCTGCAAGAAGGCGGAGTAGCGGCTCCCGGTCAGTCCGTGAACGACGGGTGCGGTCCCAGGGCCCAGTACTCGTAGAGCCCGTGGCCCACGAGGCCGTCGTACTCGAAGCGCCCGACGGCGTCGACCAGGCCCCACATCCTGGCCGCGTCGTCGGGCAGCCGGTGCGTCACGCCCTGCACGACGGGATCGGCCCCCTGGTACATCCCGTGGCGCCACTCCTGCTCCAGCCCGTAACCGGTGCCGACCATGAGGTGGACGGGCAGCAGCGGCGTGCAGCGCACGTCGAACGGCTTGCCGCCGGGCGGTGCGAACGTGATCGTGGCCTCGACGACGTCGCGGGTGCCGGGGGCGTAGACCGGGCGGTACTCCGGCCGGCCGAGGTATTCCTCCTCGCGCCCGTCGGACCAGACGCGGACGGCCTCCTCCAGCAGCCGGCGGCCCCGCTCGTCCTCCTGGATGATGCAGAGGATGGCGTGGTCGTCGAAGCGCATCGGCGTGTAGAGCCAGTAGAACGTGCCGGAGTTCTTGGCCTGGATGCCGGGCGGCTCGGGTTCGCCCACGGGCCTGATGCCCCAGCTGCGGTCCCTGGTGCCCATCCAGCGGTCGGAGGTGACCGGGATCTCCTCGTCCTCTCCGATCCTGATGTTTCCGGACCAGCGGCCGGTCTGCGCCAGGCGTACGGAGTCGAAGACCACCCGCTCCTGCCAGCGCAGGAAGTGCCGCGGCTCCAGCACGGCCGGGATCGTCCCCTCCCACGTGAGGTCGAAGGACAGGCCGTGCTCGTTCGGTTCCAGGACCACCCTGAGCCGCTTGAGCCCTTCGATCACCTCGACGCGGAACGGGCCCACGCGCGTGTCCATCCGGTCGGCGCCCAGCTCACGCGAGGCCCGCACGACACGGTGCAGGTCGCGGGTGCGCAGGCAGGCGAAGGCGTCGGTGACGCCCAGGTTGGGGTACTGGCCGAGGCCGACGATCAGCATCAGCTCGTCGGAGGCGGCGTGGCAGTTGAAGTAGTAGCGGTCGTAGAAGTTGCGGTCGCCGGTGGTCACGTGCCGCATGACCTGGGCCGCCTGGTGCACCGGGAAGTCGTCGAGGGGTGACAGCGCCATAGCGGGGTTGTAACAAGCGCTTGGTCGTACGTCAACGCTCCCGTACGTGGAGGAAGCGCCCGCTGAAGACGGAAGCGCGCCCCCGCAGTCTCGCGAGGGCGCGCTTTCCAGCGAGATCAGGACATCTTGCGAGACGTCTCGTCCGCCTTGTTCGACACGTCGGTCGCCATCCGGTCCGTGGACCCGGAAGTCTGCTCCGCCTGCTCATTGACCCATCGTGAGGCATCGGAGGCGGAGTCCTTCATGTGTTCGGTCCACTGCTGTGCGTTGCGGCGGTAGAACGTGTAACCGATCGCCCCCACCGCGAGACCGGTGAGCAGGACGAGCATCGGCCAGCGCCGCGACCGCGACGGCGTGGGGTCGATCTTCCTGGCCGCGGTGGTCAGCATCTCGCTGACCCTGGGTGCGACCTGGTCCTCGAATCCGTGCGCCGCGGACTCCAGCCGCGGCGCCGCCCAGTATCGGGCGTCTTCGATGCGCTGGGCGGCGACCACCTTGGCCTGGTCCGCCATGGGCTGCATCCGGTGGCCGGTTCGCACGGCCTGAGCCTTCATTCGGCCCATCCACGTGGCGGGAACCTCTATGACCACGCGGCGTCTCTTCATTGTCAGGGACACGACAACCTCCCCTGTCTATCGGGGCCCCGAGCCTGACCTTCCCTGGACAAGGCGGCTCAATCATGGCCGTCCATGGGAGGATGGCTCGGAAGGCCGGACGGCCATAAATCTCAAAACACCACAAAACCAACCCTGTGCATAGAGGGGGGCAGCTGTCTCGTGGCTGAGAAGCTGATCGCAAATCTGAACACCAACCGCGGCAATATCAAGGTGGAACTC
Organism: Nonomuraea fuscirosea; assembly: GCF_035917475.1. Classification (NCBI taxonomy): domain Bacteria; kingdom Bacillati; phylum Actinomycetota; class Actinomycetes; order Streptosporangiales; family Streptosporangiaceae; genus Nonomuraea; species Nonomuraea fuscirosea. Next base: position 10,483,400 of record NZ_CP109074.1, read on the forward strand.
TTCCCCACCAAGGCCCCGAAAACGGTGCGAAACTTCGTGGAACTGGCCGAAGGCCAGCGCGAGTGGACCCACCCGGGCACCGGTGCGAAGAGCACCGGCCGCTACTACGACGGCACGATCTTCCACCGGGTCATCTCCGGTTTCATGATCCAGGGCGGAGACCCGCTCGGCCAGGGCATCGGCGGCCCCGGCTACGAGTTCGACGACGAGATCCACCCGGATCTCTACTTCAACCGCCCCTACCTGCTGGCCATGGCCAACGCCGGAGTCCGCGGCGGCAGGGGCACCAACGGCTCGCAGTTCTTCATCACGGTCGTGCCGACGCCGCACCTCAACGGCAAGCACTCGATCTTCGGTGAGGTGATCGAGGGTCAGGACGTGGTCGACGCCATCGCCAAGACCCGCACCGACCAGCGCGACCGGCCGGCCGAGGACGTCATCATCGAGTCGGTCACCATCGAGCAGGTTCCCGCCTGACCTGACCCGATCGCGGTCCCCCGGCTCACCTGAGCCGGGGGAGTCCGCGCTGCCCTTCCCGGCCCGCGCGGCACGCTTCGGCAAGCCTTAGGCTTCGGTCATGACCAGCCAGCCGCCCAGCCCGCCCCCGCAGCCCGAGCAGCCCGAGCAGGCGGTGCCCACGTGCTACCGACACCCGGGCAAGGAGACGTGGGTCCGCTGCCAGCGATGTGAGCGCCCCATCTGTCCCGACTGCATGCGCGACGCCGCGGTCGGCTTCCAGTGCCCCGAGTGCGTGGCCGAGGGCAACAAGGGCCTGCGCCAGGCCAGGTCCACCTTCGGCGGCAACGTCGTACGCACGCCGATCGTCACGTACGCCCTCCTGGTGATCAACGTCCTGGTCTTCGGCGCCCAATACCTCACGGGCAACCAGGTCACGGCCGAGCTGGCCATGTGGCCTGGCGGCGTGGCCGTCCACGACCAGTACTACCGGCTGATCACCGGGGCCTTCGTGCACAACGACATCTTCCACATCCTGTTCAACTCCTGGGCCCTCTACGTCGTCGGCCCCTATCTGGAGCGCGCCTTCGGCCACGTCCGCTTCTCGGCGCTCTACCTGATCGGCGCGCTCGGCGGCTCCGTGCTCGGCCTCTGGCTCGACCCGCTCATGCAGCCGACGGTAGGCGCGTCCGGCGCCATCTTCGGCCTGTTCGCCGCCGTCTTCGTGGTGGGCCGCAAGCTCGACCTCGACGTGCGCGGCATCGCCGTGCTCATCGTGATCAACCTGGCCATCACGTTCATCGTCCCCGGCATCAGCTGGACCGGCCACATCGGCGGGCTGATCACCGGAGCGCTGCTGTCAGGAGCACTGGCCTACGCCCCCAGGAACAACAGGACCCTCTGGCAGGTGCTGGCGATCGCGGGAGCGCTGGCCGTGCTGGCCGTGCTGGTGATGGTCAGGGTGTCGGCCATCCTGAGCGGCGCGGCCTGACTTCAACAGCCTGTGGAAAAGACTGTGGAAAGAACTAGCGCCAGCGGGTGGAAAGCACCACACCGAAGATGATGAAAACAAACCCGATCAGCAGGTTCCAGTTCTGGAGGTCGCTGAAGAAGGGCGCCTGCGGTGCGACGTAATAGATCGAGATCCACAGGATGCCGACGATCCATGCGACGACCATCGTGGGCGCCAGCCAGCGCGGGCTGACCTTGACCTGCTGTGACCTCTGCGGCGGGGTGTAAACCGCCTTCTTGCGAGCCTTGGACTTGGGCACTGGATAACTCCTGCTGGCGGCCTGGGCTTCCGGATCGTCCACAGGCTCTTCGATAAGCGTAGTTGAAGCGTGCCCCAGGATAGTCGCCACGCGCATGACATGGCGATCCCCCTGGGCCGCTTCGCCGCCGAATACGCTGACCGGATGCGGGCCATGCTGCGGGCCGTGGGGGAGATGTGCATCACCGCGGGCCTGATCCTCATGCTGTTCTGCGCCTACCTGCTCTGGGGCACCGGCGCCTACACCGAGAGCCAGCAGCTGCTGCTCCAGCGCCAGCTCGCCGCGAAGAAGGCGGGGCCGCCCCGGCCCGAGCAGCCGGTCCGGCCGGGCCAGGCCGTCGCGCTGCTGCGCATCCCCAAGCTGGGCCGCGACTATCAGTACGCCGTGGTCGAGGGCGTCGGCGCCGACCAGCTCAGGAAGGGCCCGGGACACTACCCCGACACCGCCATGCCGGGCCAGGTCGGCAACTTCGTGCTGTCGGGCCACCGCACCACGTACGCGGCGCCGTTCAACGAGATCGACGAGCTCGAACGCGACGACGAGATCGTCGTGGAGACCCGTGAGGCCCGCCACACCTACCGCGTGACCTCCCAGGACATCGTGCGGCCCGACGAGGTCGACGTACTGGCCCCCGTGCCCGGCAAGCCCGACATCCGGCCCATCCGCGCCTTCATCACGCTGTCCACCTGCCACCCCGAATACTCGGCCGCCGAGCGGCTCATCGTCTACGGCGTCCTGAAGGACAGCGAACCACGCGAGGAGTGAAATGTACGCCTGGCTCTGGCGCAAGCTGCCCGGCCGCCCGCGCACCCGGATCCTGACGGCCCTCGTCCTGGCCGGTGCGGCGGTGGCCGTACTCTGGTATGTCGTGTTCCCGCTCCTGGAGCCCGTGGTGACGCTGGACGAGGTGACCGTAGCCAAATGAGCCGCGTGCTGGTCGTGGACAACCACGACAGCTTCGTCCACACCATCGTGCAGTACCTGCGCGAGCTGGGCGCCGACTGCGACGTGCGCCCGCGCGACGACGTACGCGTCCACGACGCCGACGGCTTCGACGGCGTCCTGATCAGCCCGGGCCCCGGCACCCCCGAGGCGGCCGGCGTGAGCGTCCCCCTGGTCCATCACGCGGCCGATAGACGCCTGCCGCTGCTCGGCGTCTGCCTCGGCCACCAGGCCATCGCCATCGCGTACGGCGCCACCGTGACCCGCGCCCCCGAGCTCTTCCACGGCAGGACCAGCGCCGTCGCCCACGACGGCCAGGGCGTGTTCCGGACCCTGCCCTCACCCGTCCGGATGACCCGCTACCACTCGCTGGCCGTGCTGCCCGGCACGGTGCCCGCGGCGCTCGACGTGACCGCGCGCACGGAGGACGGCGTCATCATGGGCCTGCGGCACCGTGAGGCCCCGATAGAGGGCATCCAGTTCCATCCCGAGTCCGTGCTGTCGGAGCATGGTCACCGGTTGCTCCGGAATTGGCTGCGCGGAATCGTGTAACGAACCTCTCGCCCGGAGCGAGGTACAAGTGAGCGTCCCCGCCGTTGCCCCCGAGCGGCGGGGGCGTTCTTTTTGTGCCCGAAGGGCGCACAGCCGAAGGGCCGCCCTCCCCCTCGCCGGGGAAGGGCGGCCCTTCGCGCGTACGCGGGACCTCAGCCGTTCAGGCCGCCGCCGAGGCCGTCGTCGCCGCCGGTGTCACCGTCGCTCGGAGGCTCGTCCTGGTCCGGGAAACCGTCGCTCGGCTGCTCGTCCGTCGGGACCTCGTCCGTCGGCACCTCGTCGGTGGGCGGCGGGGCGCTCTCCTCGGGACCGGTGGACACCACGATCGTGACCGTCGTGTTCGCCGGGTACTTGGCGCCCTCACCCGGGTTCTGCTGCACGACCGTGCCCTCCGGCACCTCGTTGCTGGGCTGCGGGTTGACCTTGACCTTGAAGCCCGAGGACTTGAGCTGCGCGGTGGCGTCCGCCTGGGTGAGCCCGATCACGCTGGGCACCTCGCCGAGCTCCTTCGGGATGAAGAGCGTGACCGTGCCGCCCTTCTCCACCGAGGATCCGGCCTTCGGGTCGGTGGCGATGACGGTGTTCTGCGGCCTGGACGAGTTTCTCGTCTTGATGACGCCGCGCAGGTTGGCCTCGGTGAGGATCGCCTCGGCGTCCTCCTTGGACTTGCCGATGAGACCGTCGGGGACCTTCACCTTCTCCGTGCCCTTGGACACGATGAGCTTGACCCCGGACTCCGGCTCGACCTTGGTGCCCTCGGCGGGCTCCGTCTTGATGACGGCGCCCTTCTCGATCTCCGAGCTGAAGTCCTGCGTCACCTGGACGGTCAGTCCGAGTTTCTCCAGCTCGCCCTTGGCGTAGGAGCCCTCCTGCGAGGCGAGCGACGGGATCGTGACCATCGTGTCGGTCGGCGAGTCCTTGCCGGCGAACACCACGTAGCCGATGGTGATGAAGCCACCGATGATGAGCAGCGGAATGATGATCCACAACGCGGTCTTGAGCACGGTGTTGCCGCCGCTGTTGCCGGCCCGGCGCCGGCCGCCGCCGCGGCCGCCCTCGTCGTACTCGTAGTCGGGGATCGCGCCGGAGCGCTGCGTGGCCGGGCCGGCGGCGGACTGGGTCGCGGTCATCATCCGCGTGCCCTGGTAGTTGCTCATCGCCATCGTCTGGGCGTCGACCGGCATGCCGGACATCGCCCGCTGGATGTCGGCCCGCATCTCGCCGGCGTTCTGGTAGCGGTGCGCCGGATCCTTGGCCATGGCCTTGAGCACGATCGCGTCGGCCCAGGCCGGGATCTCGGGGTCGATCTGCGACGGCGGGATCGGGTCCTCGCGCACGTGCTGGTAGGCGATCGCCACCGGGGAGTCGCCGGTGAACGGCGGCTGGCCGGTGAGCAGCTCGTACAGCAGGCAGCCGGTGGAGTAGATGTCGCTGCGCGCGTCGACCCGCTCGCCGCGGGCCTGCTCGGGCGACAGGTATTGGGCGGTGCCGATCACCTGGGCCGTCTGCGTCATCGTGGCCGCCGAGTCGGCCATCGCGCGGGCGATGCCGAAGTCCATCACCTTGACGTCGCCGGCGCGGGTGATCATGACGTTGGCTGGCTTGATGTCGCGGTGCACGATGCCGCCGCGGTGGCTGTAGTCGAGAGCGCGCAGGATGCCGTCGACCAGCTCGACCGCGCGCTCGGGCAGCAACCGCCGATCCTGGCGCAGCAGGTCGCGCAGCGTCCGGCCGTCGACGTACTCCATCACGATGTACGGCACGGGGGTGCCGTCGGTGGAGTCTTCGCCGGTGTCGTAGACCGCGACGACGGCCGGGTGGTTCAGGGAGGCCGCCGACTGCGCCTCACGGCGGAAGCGGGCCTGGAAGGTGTGGTCGCGCGCCAGGTCGGAGCGGAGGGTTTTGATCGCGACTATGCGGTCCAGCCGGATGTCTCGGGCGCGATACACCTCGGCCATGCCGCCGCGCCCGACGACACCGTCGAGCTCGTAGCGACCTCCGAGTAGCCGAGGCTGAGTCATTTCCTGCACTGTCCCTTACCGTTCATCTTGGGTACCGGCCGGCTCGGGGGGCCGCCGGTGTCCATCATCGACCCCGTAGCGCATCACGTCTCCTCTTTGGGCGGGTTTGTTTCACCCGGGTCCGGCGAGGCGGTGGGTGTCGGACTTGTCGGTGTATCTGTGGGCGTTGGGGTCGGGGTGGGCTTAGGGGTAGGGGTGGTCCGGGTCGGTTTCGGCGTCGGCTTCCTCGTCGGAGTAGCCGTCTTGCTTACCGTAGCCGAAGGCGAGGCTATAGGCCGCTGCGACTTCGTCGGAACCACCGTGGGCCGGCGAGTGCGCGGCTTGGTCTTCGACGGTTTCACCCGCGGGGGCGACGGGCTCTTCGTCGTCTGGCGTACCGTCGCCGACGGCTCGGCCACCTCGGGCGGCGCCGGTGGCTGCCGGTTGGCGAAGGAGATCGCCGTCAGCCCCACCGCCGCCGCGCAACCCGCCGCGGCGACCAGTGCCAGCGTCCTGGCGCCTCTCCTGCGGCCCCCAGACCGCTCCTGCATCGTCGCGGCCGGTTGGAGGTCGTCGGTCGCCCGCTCGTCCTCAGCGGCCGGCTCGCGGACGCGGAAGCCTCCCGGGTCGGTGAGCATGCTGAGCTCGGCGCCCTGCGCCACGCCGGCCAGCGACTCGCGCAGCACGTAGGCGCGGTCGGACAGCTCCAGCGCGGTCGCCGGGCGCTGCGCCGGCTCCTTGGCCAGCAGCGACATGACCAGCTCGCGCACCGGCGCGGGCACGTCGACCCCGAGCGGCGGCGGCTGCTCGTTGAGGTGCAGCAGCGCGATCGCCACCTGGCTGTCGGCCCGGAACGGTGTCCGCCCCGCCAGGCACTCGTAGGCCACCACGCCCAGCGAGTAGAGGTCGGTCGACGGCGTGAGCGCGAAGCCCTGCGCCTGCTCGGGGCTGACGTACTGGGCCGTGCCGAGCACGGTGCCCGTCTGCGTCACCGGCGCCGCCTCCAGGGCGCGCGCGATGCCGAAGTCGGTCACCTTGATCGCGCCATCGGGCGTGACCAGCAGGTTGCCCGGCTTGATGTCGCGGTGGATGATCCCGGCCGAGTGCGCCGCGTGCAGCGCCTTGGCCGTCTGGTGGACGACGTCGAGGGTCACCTCGGGCCCGATGGCGCCGTTGCGCGCCAGGATGGCCGACAGCGGCTCCCCGTGCACCAGCTCCATCACGAGGTAGGCCAGGTCGTCCTGCTCGCCGTAGTCGAAGATCTGCGCCACACCCGGGTCGGCCAGCGCCGCGGTGATGCGCGCCTCGTTGCGGAAGCGCTCGCGGAAGGTGAGGTCGGCGTAGATGTGGCTGCGCAGGATCTTCACCGCCACCTCGCGGCCCAGCAACTCGTCGCGGGCACGCCAGACCTCTCCCATACCGCCCGTGGCGATGCGGGAGATCAGCAGATAGCGGTTACGGAGCCGCATGATGCAGCAGGGTACCGTCACTCACTTGTTCAGCACCGCCTCCAGCACAGCCTTTGCGATCGGCGCGGCGGTGTGACCGCCGGTCGCCTCCGCGCCGACCGAGGCGGCACCGGACTCGACGATGACGGCCAGAGCCACCTTGGGGTCCTCCGCGGGCGCGAAGGAGATGAACCAGGCGTGCGGAGGCTTGCCGTCGCTGGTCTCCGCGGTGCCCGTCTTGCCCGCTACTTGGACGCCCGGCACCTGCGCCAGGTTGGCCGTTCCGTTGGAGACGACGCTCACCATCATGTCGCGCAGCTTGCCCGCCGTCCCGGAGCTGACGGCGGTGGTCAGCTCCTGGGGGTCGGCCGCGTCGAGCTCGTCGCCCTTGGAGTCGGTGATCTTGTTGACGAGGTACGGCTTCATCACCGTGCCGTCGTTGGCGATGCCCGCGGCGATCATGGCCATCTGCAGCGGCGTCATCCGGTTGCTGCGCTGCCCGATGGAGGCCATGGCCACGGCCGCCTGGTCCTCCTTCTTGCCGAAGTCGCTCTGAGCCACCGGCATCGGCACGGCGATCGGCTCGCCCATGCCGAACTTCTCGGTCTGCTCCTTCATCTTGTCGTAGCCCAGCTCCATGCCGATCGAGCCGAACGGCGTGTTGCAGGACTTCTCCAGCGCGTAGACCAGGGTGACCTGCCCGCTGCCGCAGGCCGCGCCGCCGTAGTTGGGCAGGCTGATGTTCGTGTTGGGCAGCGGCAGCCGCTGCGGGGCCTCCACGGTGGTGTCGGGCCCGCGCGAGGAGTCGTCCTCGAGGAAAGCCGCCGCCGTCACGACCTTGAACGTCGACCCCGGCGCGTACGTCTGGCCGATGGCCCGGTTGAGCAGCGGCTGGTCCTTGTCCTTGGCCAGCTCGTCGTAGCGGCTGAACACCTTGCCCTTGTTCGTGCCCGACAGCTCGGTGGGGTCGTAGGTGGGCAGCGAGACCATCGCCAGGATGCCGCCGGTCTTCGGGTCGAGCGCGACCAGCGCGCCGCGCTTGCCGCTCTGCCGCAACGCGTCGTAGGCCGCCTTCTGCGCCTTCGGGTTGATGGTCAGATCGACGTTGGCGCCCCGGGTGGGCTCGCCCGTGAACAGGTCGATGCTGCGCCGCAGCAGCAGGTCGGCGCTGGAGCCGTCGAGCAGCTTGTTCTCGGTCGCCTCGATGGCGTCGGCGCTCTCGGGGGAGAAGAAGCCGGTGACGTGGGCGTAGAGCTTCGCGTCAGGATATTTCCGGATGAAGCGGAACTCCTTGTTGCCGGTGTCGACCGACTGGGCGATCACCTTGCCGCCGGCCGTGATGCGGCCCCGCTCGATCGCGTACCGCTCGAAGAAGTTGCGCTGGTTGCGGGAGTCGCTCTGCAGATTCTCCGCGCGCACCGCCTGGATGATGTTCACGTTGACCATCAGGAGCGCGAACATGGCCAGACAGGCCACGGCCGCGCGCTTCAATGTCCGGTTCATCGCTGGAACACCTGCGTCAGTCCTTCGTTCTGGATCGCCTGGGGCGGGGGCCTGCGCGCCGCGTCCGACATGCGTACCAGGAGCGCGATAAGGATCCAGTTAGCCAGCAGCGCCGAGCCGCCCTGTGACATGAACGGCGTCACCAGGCCGGTCAGGGGGATCAGGTTCGTCACGCCGCCGACGATGATGAAGACCTGCCAGGCCAGGATGAACGACAGGCCGCCCGCCAGCAGCTTCGAGAACGGGTCGCGGGCCGCCAGCGAAGTGCGCAGGCCCCGCTGCACCAGCAGCGCGTAGAGCATGAGCAGCGCCATCAGGCCGGTCAGGCCCAGCTCCTCGCCGGTCGCGGCGAAGATGAAGTCGGAGAAGCTCAGCGGGATCAGGTAGGGGTGCCCCTGGCCGAGACCCGTGCCCAGGATGCCGCCCGCGCCGAAGCCGTAGAGCCCCTGCATGATCTGGAAGCTCTTGCCGCACATCGCGTCGCCCGGCGGGCTGGTCTGGCAGACGTCGGCGTTGCCGTAGTAGACCGGGTTGGCCGGGTCGAGCCACGAGTCGAAGCGGGCCCCCACGTGGTCGAAGACCTGCCCGGCGAGGAAGGCGCCGCCGACGAACAGCAGAATGCCGATCAGCACCCACGAGGTGCGCTGCGTGGCGATGTAGAGCATCGCGATGAACGTGCCGAACAGCAGCAGCGAGGTGCCCAGGTCCTTCTCGAACACCAGGACCAGCAGGCTCAGCACCCACGTGGCGAGCACCGGGCCGAGGTCTCTAGCCCGCGGCAGGTCGATGAACAGCAGCCGCCGCCCGGCCAGCGCCAGCACGTCGCGCTTGGCCACCAGGTAACCGGCGAAGAAGACCACCAGCGCCAGCTTGGCGAACTCGCCCGGCTGGATGGAGAAGCCGCCGATCCTGATCCAGATCTTCGCGCCCTGCACCTCGCTGAGGCTGCCGGGCAGCAGCGCGGGGATCGCCAGCAGCACCAGGCCCACCGCGCCCGCCGTGTACGTCAGGCGCTGCAGCATGCGATGGTCACGCACCACGACCAGCGTGATCGAGAACATGACGACCCCGAGCGCGGTCCACATGATCTGGCTGTTGGTGGAGGCGCCGCCCATCCCGGCCGCCTCCAGCCGGTAGATCACCACCAGACCCAGGCCGTTGATCAGCGTCACCAGCGGCAGGATCAGCGGATCGGCCCACGGGGCGAACTTGGCCAGGACGAAATAGGCGGCCAGCATCAGGCCGCCGAGCCCGAGCCCGTAGGCGAGCATGCCGGCCGGGATCTGGCCGTCGACGGCCAGGCCCACATTGGCGTACGCGCCCATGATGACCACGACCGCCAGGGCGAGCATGACCAGCTGGGCCATGCGCCGCTTGGCGGGCATCGCTACGGGGGTGACGGCGACTTCGCTCATCTATCGCTGTTTCGTCTTGGTGGCGGAGGCGGTGGGAGTGGGGCTCTCACTCGCCTCCGGTGGGGTTTCCTCGTTGTCCTTCTGCTGCTCGGTGAACTTCAAACCGTTGATCTTCGTGATGCCTTCGGCCTCGGTGGTGACGGGGATGCCACCCTTGATCAGTGCCTGGTCCGCCTCGGACAGCTGGGAGATCTTCCTGCCAGTGGCCTTGGAGACGTGAAAGAGCGGGAAGGGGCCCAGCTCCTTCTGTATCCCCTGGAACACGACCACCTCGTCGCCCCTAGCACCGACGAAGAACTGGTCCTGAGTCCACTGATATCCAAAGTAACCGCCGACGCCCACCACGACGACGCCTACACCGAGCACGGTGACCAGAACGGGCCACATCCGACGACGTTTCCGCGGCCGCCGGGACGCCGCCTCGGCGACCGGCTCCTCGAACGCGTCATCGGTGAGCACCGGCTGGGGTGCGGTCACCGCGCCGGCTCGCCCCGGCGAAGTGTCCTGCGGACTTCCGTGCAGCCTGGTCATGCCCGCGGCGCCGACCACGGCGGCCTCCACAGGCACCTGCTGCCCGTCGTTGATCTCCAGCACGTCGGCCAGAACGCAGGTGATGTTGTCGGGCCCCCCACCCCGGTTCGCCAGATCGATGAGCTGGCGGACGACCTCTTCAGGATCGTCGATGTTGGTGAGCGTGGCGTGCATCGTCTCCGCGCTCACCACCCCGGAGAGCCCGTCGGAGCACAGCAGGTAACGATCGCCTATCTGCGCCTCGCGCAGCGTGAGGTCGGGATCGACCTCGCCACTGCCGTCGAGGGCGCGCAGCAGGATCGAACGCTGCGGATGGGTGGCCGCCTCCTCCGGCGTGATGCGCCCGTCGTCGACGAGCTGCTGCACCAGCGTGTGATCGTGGGTGATCTGGTACAGCTCACCACGTCTCAGTAGATAGGCGCGCGAGTCGCCCACATGGACCAAGGCGACCTGGGTGCCGTGCCAGAGCATGGCCGTGAGAGTCGTGCCCATGCCTTTGAGGCTGGGATCCCGCCCCACCATCTCGTGCAGCTTGCGATTGGCGTCGCGTACCGCGGCCTCGATGGCGTTGAGCAGGTCACCCCCCTGTTGGGCCTCGTCGAGAGAGGCCATGGCGGCGATGGCGACTGAGCTCGCCACCTCGCCGTGTGCGTGCCCGCCCATGCCGTCGGCGACGGCCAGCAGGCGGCCGCTAGCGTACGCCGAGTCCTCGTTTCCTTCGCGGAGGAGGCCGACGTCCGAGCGGGCGGCGTAGCGGAGTGCGATGGTCATTTGCGCAATTCAATGACTGTCTTGCCGACGCGGATCGGAACACCGAGCGGCACCGGGGTCGGGCGGGTGACTTTCGAGCGGTCGAGATACGTGCCGTTGGTGGACCCAAGATCTTCCACGATCCATTGACCGTCCTGAGGGAAGAGCCGGGCATGCCGGCTGGAAGCGTAGTCGTCGGTGACTACCAGCGTGGCGTCATTCGCCCGGCCAATGGTGATGGGCGTCTCCGTGAGAGTGATGGTGGTGCCTTGGAGGGGGCCACCGGTGACGATGAGCTGGCGTGGCTCGCCCTTCTTGCTCTTGGGCTTCGCCACGGGTTTGGCGGGTTTCGCGGCCTTGCGTGCACCTGCGGTGGCCGTGCGTGAACCGAACAAGTCAGTCCGGATCACGCCGACTGCGGCAATGACGAAGAACCACAGCACCGCCAGGAATGCGAGCCGGATCAGCAGCAGCGTGAGCTCGGACATGGACCGTCTGTCTACCCCTAATCGCGCCGGAACACCAGAGTCGTACGCCCCAGAGTCACTCGCGTGCCGTTCTGGAGCTCGATCCTGCGTACCGGCTGGCCATTGACGAAAGTGCCGTTCGTCGATCCGAGATCCACGAGAGCCACCAGCTGGCCCTCGACACGTAGCTCCGCGTGATGCCGAGAGACGCCCGGATCGACTAGACGAAGATCGCAGTCCGTGCCCCTGCCGAGCAAGGTCACCGGAGTGGTGAGCTCGTAAGAGCGGTCACCCTGCGGATCGTCCTGGGTGGACACGAGCAGCCGAGGCCGCCCGTTGAACGCGTGCGGCCTCGACGGAGGCAGGTCGCTCGCCGGCTGGCGAATCTCGTCCTGCTCCACCGTCGCACCGCGGATGACCCCAGACCGGATGCGGAACAAGCCCACAGCCAGATCGCCTGCGGTTTCGAAACGGACCCGGACCGGTCCCACGAAAGAGTAGCCCTGTTCTTTGGCGTACTCCCTGGCGAGGTTGGCCAGCTCGTGGCTGATGCTGTCGGCGTAGACCTCAAGCCGTTCGCTGTCGGTCGTGGACAACTCAACCACGAAGTCGTTGGGCACGAGCGTGCGACCCTGCGCGACGATCGCCGCACGCTCATCCATCTCCCGCTGAACCGCGCTGGCGACCTCGACCGGCTGAAGGTCAGATTTGAACGCCCGCGCAAAGGCTCCCTCAACCAAGCCTTCGAGCCTTCGCTCGAAGCGCTGAAGGACTCCCACCGGGTACCTCCCTTCCTCCGTGCATATGATCGCGGCCCCCAGACGCTCCGGCGCCCGGTTTCCGCTCGTTCCCACGTCACGGCCTTCCAGACGCTCATCGGCTGTCGCGCCCAGCTCCTCCGCTCCCGTGTCTTATGCGATCGTATCCGGGTTCAGTACCAGTGGCTGTTCCGTGCTACTGTTCTTTCCGCACCCACAAGGGCGGGTGGCGGAACGGCAGACGCGCACGGTTCAGGTCCGTGTGTCCGAAAGGACGTGAGGGTTCAAATCCCTCCTCGCCCACTCGGTGACTGGGGACTCTTGGTCGCTGGCCTTTGGCCAGCTTTCCTTGGGTCCCCTCGTCATATCTGACCGGGGGATGACCCCCGGACCCCCAGTGTTTTTCGCTTTGCTCCTGGGGCCGGAGGCCCCAGACCCCCGGCACAACCCTGTTGGGGTTCCGGCTTGGGTGACTGTTTTCCCTTGTCGGTTCCCGGGGCAAGTCCTGCTGGGTTCCAGCTCCAGGTGACTGTTCTGGTCTTGCTGATGCTGCTGGGTTCTTGGCTTTGTGGGTGCTTTGGCGTTGATGCCGTGGCCCCCCGTCTGGCCGTCTGGGTCTTTGTGCCGCTTGCTGGCTTCACCACCTTGGCGAAGGTTGGGGAGGGTCGCAAGAGGGTGCGTCTTTCTTTTCTGGCACCTGTTGGTAACGGCTGTGGGCGCCTTCGGAGCTTGAGCCCGGATGGTTGCAAGGTGGTTTCTGGTGGCTTGCTGCCATCCGGGCCTTTTGTGGGTTAGGTCACACTTAAGCGGCTCTGGTGTCGAGGAGTTCGCCCACCAGGTCGGTGAGACTGACCATTCCTATGACGGTTCCCTCCTGGTTCGTTACCAGGGCCAGGTGGGATCGCCGCTCCTGGAGGGTGGTCACCGCCTCGGGGACCTGGGTGGTGCAGGGCAGCTTGGGCAGCGGCCTGGCCAGGTCGCCGGCCGTGCTTCCCGGCGTCAGCAGGGCGTCCCGCACGTGGAGCGCCTGGTCGATGCCCGTGGGGGTCTCCACCAGGAGGCGGAGGTGGGCGCTGCCCGCCGCCGTCTTCCTGATCTCGGTCGCCGTCGCCGTCGCCTTGACCTTGATCGCCTGGTCGATGGGGACCATGAGGCGTTCGATGCCCTCGTCGTCCAGGCGGAGTGCTCTGGTGAGGAGGTCGTGCTCCTCCCGGTCCAGCAGGCCCATCCGGCCCGACTCGCCCACCAGCAGGGCCAGCTGGCGTGGGGTTCTCGTCGTCGCCAGTTCGTCTCTCGGCTGGACGCCGAAGAGGTGGAGTATCAAGTTGGTCACCGCGTTCAGCGCTGAGAGCAGCGGGCGCATGACCGTGGTGAAGGCCCTGAACGGGAAGGTCAGGATCAGGGCCGCGCGCTCGGGATGGGTAAGCGCCCAGCTCTTCGGGGCCATCTCGCCCACCACCATGTGGAGGAAGGTGACCAGGGCCAGCGCCAGCGTCAGGGCTATGGGCAGTCGCAGGGCCTCGGGAACGCCGATGGCCGCGAAGACCGGCTCCAGATAGTGCTCGATCGCCGGCTCGGTCACCTGGCCCAGACCCAGCGTGCACAGGGTGATGCCGAGCTGGGCGCCGGCGAGCATGAGGGACAGGCGGCGGCTGCCGCCCGCCGCCGACTTGGCCGCCAGCCTGACCAGGCGGTTGCCGCCCGTCGCCATCTCCTCCAGGCGGTGGCGCCTGGAGGAGACGAAGGCGAACTCGGCGGCCACGAACAGGGCGTTGAGCGCCAGCAGGGCGAGGCTGAGAATGATCATGGTCATCGGCGGGTCGCCTCCGCGTGCTGGATGGGGGTCAGGCGCACCCATTCGGGTACGCGGCGGTTCAGCGACATGACCATGAGCTCAGCCAGGTGCTCCTGGTCCTCTTCCGCGAACGGGTCCTGGTTGTCGGGCACGACCGGCACCGTGACCGTGTCGCCCGGGTTCGGCATCCGGCCCAGCCTGGCCAGGACCAGACCGGCGAGGGTGTCGTAGTCGTCGCTCTCGGGCAGCGAGACGCCCGTCGCGCGTTCGACCTCGTCGAGCCGGAGGGTGCCGGGCACCTCCCAGACGCCGCCGGGCTGCTCGACGGCGCCGGCCGGCTCCGGGTCGTTCTCGTCGACCAGTTCGCCCACCAGCTCCTCGGCCAGGTCCTCGACCGTGATGACGCCGGCCAGGCCGCCGTACTCGTCGATGACGAGGACGATGTCGTCCTTCGCCGTCCGCATCCGGTCGAGGACGGCGGGCAGCGGGACGGAGTCCGGCACCATGAGGGCGGGCCGGGTGATGCGGGCGATGTCGCCGGTCTCCAGGCCGGAGGTCAGCAGTTCGCGTACGCCCGTCACACCCGCGACGTCGCCGTCCTCGCCCAGCACCGGGTAGCGGGAGTGGCCGCAGGTGCGCATGACGTCGAGCAGGTCGGCGATGGGTTGTGAGGTGCGCAGGGCCACCACCCTGGGGCGGGGGACCATGATCTCCTCGGCGGTGCGGTCGCCGAACTCCAGGGCCCGCTCCAGCAGGTCCGACAGCCGCGGCGGCAGCTCGCCCGCCTGCGTCGACTCCGCGATGATGCGAGAGAGCTCCTCCGGGGTCGCGCCGTGTTCGACCTCCTCCACCGGCTCGATGCCGACCCGCTTGAGCAGGCCGGTGGCGGCGGAGTCGAACAGCTTGACCACCGGGCCCACGACGGCCAGGTAGACCAGCGTCGAGGAGGCCAGGAACTTGGCCACCGGCTCCGGCCTGGCGATGCCCAGGTTCTTCGGGGCCAGTTCGCCGAAGACCATCTGCACGACCGTCGCCACGAAGACGCCGCTGGCCACGGAGACACCCGTGATCATGGCGTCGGACAGGCCCGCGTCGGTCAGCCACGGCCGTACGATGACGGCGATCGCGGGCTCGGCCAGGAAGCCGACCAGCAGCGCCGTCACCGTGATGCCCAGCTGGGCGCCGGAGAGCATGAAGGACAGGCGGGAGGTCACTTGCAGCGCCTTCTCGGCGGCGGCGTCGCCCGCGGCGGCCTGCTCACGCAGCAGGGACCGGTCGGCGGCGACGAAGGCGAACTCCTGGGCGACGAAATAACCGGTCGCGGCGGTGAGGAGCAGGAGGGCGAGAAGCCCGAGATAGGCGCTCACCGGAGTGAGCCCTCAGAGGAACCCGTGCCCGAGCACGGGCGAAGATCCCACGGGTCCGGATCGGACACGATCATCCCTTCGATAGACATCGTCCATAACCGTAACGACGCTGTTGGCATCTATGTTTCCGCAGTGACTCTCAGCTAGTTCCGCGTACTTTTCCGTGGGAAAACCTTGCCGGAACGTCTTCACTGCTGAGGGGTTCGACGTAGCGTTTATGACAAAGCGAAGGGAAGTAGGCGAAGTGACTGAGGACGACCGTACGCGGGCGATGCGCTCACCAGGCGACGGCCGCCCGCTGCCACCACGGCCCGGCGACGTGCCGCGTTCGGGTGGCGCGCCAGCGCACCGCATGCCCGCCGCGGGCCCCTCGGGAGGCCCTGTGGGCAATCCCGCGGCGCCCACGCACAAGCTTCCCGTCGTGGGCTCCCCCGGGCCTCAGCCTGGGGCCCCTGAGGACCAGCAGCGGGGTGCCGGCTCGCGGTCGCGGGTCTACGGGCGTCAGCGGTCCGGGCAGAGTCCGGTCAAGCCGTTCGGGTCGCGGAGCGACTCCGGTGAGCCGGCTCCGCGACGGCCGCGTAGGAAGATCTCCTGGAAGATCGTCGTCGGAGGTCTGGCCGGGTTACTGGTTCTGCTGCTGGTGGCCGCGATCGGCATGTTCTTCTGGATCGACTCCCGGCTGGCCGGCATCGACGGCGTGCTCGACGACTACGAGGGGCGTCCCGGCGACACCCCCGGCACCAACTGGCTGCTGGTGGGCTCCGACAGCCGTAAGGGGCTGAGCGCGGCCCAGCGCAAGAAGCTCGCCACCGGGCGGGCCGCCGGGCAGCGCACCGACTCGATGATGCTGCTGCACATCCCCGAGGGCAGCGACAAGCCGACGCTGGTCAGCCTGCCGCGCGACTCGGCCGTCACCATCCCGGGCAGGGGCCGCGACAAGCTCAACTCCGCGTACGCGCTGGGCGGGCCCAAGCTGCTGGTCCGCACCGTGGAGACGGTGACGGGGGTGCACGTCGACAACTACATGGAGATCGGCTTCGCGGGCTTCGTGGACATCGTGGACGCCGTCGGCGGCGTCGAGATCAACGTACGCGCGGCCGTCAACGACCCCAAGGCGGGGCTCAAGCTGAAGAAGGGCCCCCAGGTTCTCACCGGCTCGCAGGCCCTCGGCTACGTCCGCACCCGCAAGGGCGGCGCGCTGCCCGACTTCGAGCGCACCAAGCGGCAGCGGCAGTTCCTCGGCGCGGTCGTGAAGAAGGCCGCCAGCCCCGGAGTGCTGCTCAACCCGTTCACCGCCATCCCGCTGGCGATGAGCGCCACCGACGCGGTCGAGGTCGACTCGGGCACGGGGGCGTTCAACATGCTCTCCCTGGGGCTGGCCATGGGTGACAGCCCGGTGACCACGGTGGTGCCGTTCGGCGGCAACGAGACGGTCGCGGGCGGCGGTGCGGCCGTCAAGTGGGATCGCACCAAGGCGCTGGCGCTGTTCAACGCGCTGAAGGAGGACAAGCCGGTGCCGAAGGACATCCTGGACGCCGGATGAGTCTGTGTCAGGGGTGGGCTTAACCTCCTGACCATGAGCATTTCCGACAAGCTTCATGCCATCGGGCGGCCCCTGCTCCAGGACCAGCTCGCGCACCCGACCGTGGCCGGGATCGGGCGTGGCGACCTGCCGGAGCAGGTGTTCCGTTCGTGGCTGGAGCAGGACTACCTGTTCCTGCTGGACTATGTACGGGTCTTCGCCCGGCTGGCCTGGCAGGCGCCCGACGGGCATCTCGGCGACCTGGTGGATCTGGCGCACACCACCTATCACGACGAGCTGAGCCTGCACCGGTCGATGTCGGCGGGGTTCGGGGCCGATCTGGAGGGGGCGGTGAAGGGGCCGGCGTGCGCGGCGTACACGCGGTTCCTGCTGGAGTCGGCGGCGACGTACGGGGAGGGGCTGGCGGCCCTCTATCCGTGCATGTGGGGATATTCGAGTCTCGGGCGGATATTGGCGGAGAATCCGCCTGCTGAGCCGAGATATCGGGCCTGGGTGGACACGTACGCGGACCCGGGGTTCGCGGCGCTGACCGAACGCATCGCGCGCATGATCGACGAGGCGGATCCGGCCCCGGAGCGGGCGGAGGCCCTGTTCAGGGAGGGGATGGCGCACGAACTGGCGTTCTGGGACGTGCCGTAGAACAGTCGGTGGCGCGTCGTAGTCTGGTGGCATGCCCGAACTTCCCGAGGTGGAGTCGCTCACCCACTTCCTGCGCGAGCGGGCGGTGGGCCGCACGATTCTGGGGGTCGACGTGGTCGCCTTCCAGGCGCTCAAGACGTTCGATCCGCCGGTCGGCGCGCTCGGCGGGCTGACCGTCACCGGCGTGACCAGGCACGGCAAGTTCCTCGACCTCGACTGCGACGGTCTCCATCTGGTCATCCATCTGGCCCGCGCGGGGTGGCTGCGCTGGCGGGACGACCTGTCGGGGGCCAAGCCGGTGCGGCCGGGGAAGGGGCCGCTGGCGGTGCGGGTGCGGCTGGCCCCTGACGACGAAGGGCTGGCGCCGGGGTTCGAGCTGACGGAGGCGGGGACGCAGAAGCGTCTCGCCGTCTATGTGACGAAAAATCCGGACCAAGTGCCCGGCGTCGCCGCTCTCGGCCCCGATCCCCTCGCCGACTCCTTCACGGTCGAGGCGCTCAAGCGCATCGTCGGCGGCAACCGCACCCAGATCAAGGGGCTGCTGCGCGACCAGAAGGTCATCGCCGGCATCGGCAACGCCTACTCCGACGAGGTGCTGCACGCCGCGAAGATGTCCCCGTTCAAGATCGCCGGTAGTCTGACGGACGCCCAGATCGCCGACCTGCACGAGGCCATCGTCACCACGCTGGCGGACGCGGTCGAGCGGGCCCACGGGCTGGCGGCCAAGGATCTGAAGGCGGAGAAGAAGTCGGGGCTGCGCGTGCACAACCGGGCGGGGCAGCCGTGCGACGTGTGCGGCGACACGATCAGAGAGGTGTCGTTCGCCGACTCCTCGCTCCAGTACTGCCCCACGTGCCAGACGGGCGGCAAGCCGCTGGCCGACCGCCGCCTGTCCAAACTGCTCAAATAGCCGCCTGGCCATTGACCGCGTGCCCGGGTGGCGGAGCCGGCCCCGCGGGCTCAGGCGGCGCTGAGGGCGCGGTCTCTCGTCCGGGGGCGCAGAGCGCTCACGGCGACCAGCGCGCCCAGCAGCGTGGCCGTGACGGGCACCAGCAGCGCCGTGCGCATCGCGGCCAGCCCGGCCTCGGGGTCCGTGCCGCCGCCCAGGGCGGCCACGTTGACCGCGGTCACCATCGACAGGCCCAGCGCCGCCCCGAACTGGAACGAGGAGTTGATCAGCCCGCCGGCCAGCCCCTGCTCGTGCTCGGCCACCCCGTCCGTGGCCACGATGGTCACCGGGCCGTAGACGAAGGCGAACATCAGGCCGATGAGCAGCATGGAGGGCAGCATGGCCGCGTACGTCCAGTCGAGCCCCACGCCCAGGAACAACGCGTAGGCCAGCAGGCCCGACAGCAGGCCGCCGAGCACGACCCTGGCGCTGCCGAATCGGTTGACCAGCCAGGGGGTGAGCACCGGGGCGATCACCACGTCGACGGCCGCCGCCAGCAGGGCCAGGCCGGTCTGGATGGTCGACCACCCGCGCAGTTCCTGGAGGTAGATCGTGACCAGGAACTGGAAGCCGAAGAACGAGGCCGTGAGCAGGACGGCCATCACGTTGGCGCGGATCAGCGTGGCCGAGCGCAGCAGGCCGAGCCGGACGAGCGGGCTGGCCGACCGGCGCTCGACGGCGGTGAAGGCCGCCACCAGGGCCAGGCCGCCGGCGAAGGCCGCCACCGTGAGGGGCCAGCCGTCGGCCGGGTGCTCCAGACGTACGACGCCATAGGCCAGGAGCATCATCGCGCCCGTGATCGTCACCGCGCCCATCACGTCGAAGCCGCCCGCCGGACGGTCCTCCCGGACCGGCTCCCTGATCAGGGGGACGGCGGCGATCAGGATGAGCAGCGACATCAGCACGGGCGCGAAGAACACCCAGCGCCAGCCGATCGCGGTCAGCAGGCCGCCGGCCACGAGCCCGAGCGCGAAGCCGCCCGCCGCCGTGCCCGCGTAGATGAGCAGGGCCTGGTTGCGCAGCCTGCCCTCGGGAAAGGTCGTGGTGATCAGCGAGAGCCCGGCGGGCGTCAGGAACGCGGCGGCCACCCCCGTGACGAACCTGGCCAGCAGCAGCACCCAGCCCTCGTCCGCGAAGCCGCCGAGCCCGGAGAAGACCAGGAACACCACCAGCCAGAGCAGGAACATCCGCCGCCGTCCCAGCAGGTCGGCCGCCCGGCCGCCGAGCAGCATGAAACCGCCGTAACCGAGCACGTACGCGCTCACGACCCCGCTCAGCATGCCCGTGGACAGCCCGAGGTCGGCCCTGATGGCCGGAAGGGCGATGTTCAGCATGGCCACGTCGATGCCTTCGAGAAAGATGGCACCGCACAGAACGATCAGCACACCCCACGATCGGGCAGGCACGGACATCTCAGACCCCCGGTTACTTCTCTGCATATCGGTTATTTCTTGTAACCGGTCACATCATGAGTCACCATGGGAGACGATGGAAGACGGCACTTTCGAATCACTCGGTTACCGCGAAGGCACCATGGACGACTACGACGTTCGGCAGTGGGACACCCGCGAGGACTGCGAGGTCCGGCAGATCCTCGACCGCATCGCGGACAAGTGGTCGCTGCTGGTGATCGCCCTGCTCGACTGCGAGAGCCTGCGCTTCACCCAGCTGCGCCGCGAGATCGACGGCGTCAGCCAGCGCATGCTCAGCGTCACCCTGCGCCAGCTCGAACGCGACGGCCTGGTCAGCCGCACGGTCCACCCCGTGGTCCCGCCCCGGGTCGACTACGCGCTGACGCCGCTCGGCCGTACCCTGCACGAGACCATCAAGTCCCTGGTCACGTGGACCGAGGCGCACCAGCAGGAGATCGCCGCGGCGCGTGCCGCCTACGACCAGCGACGCGAGATGATGGAGGCATGACCGTTCCCGAGATCGAGGCCAACGCCGTTCCCGCCGATGCCTACCTGCTCGACGTCCGTGAGCAGGACGAATGGGTGGCGGGGCACGCGCCGCAGGCCGTGCACATCCCCATGACCCAGATTCAGGGCCGGGTCGACGAGGTTCCCGCCGACACGACCGTCTACGTCGTCTGCCGCGTGGGCGGCCGGTCGATGCAGGTCACGGCCTGGCTCAACCAGCTCGGGCGCGAGGCGATCAACGTCGGCGGCGGCATGCAGTCGTGGGAGTTCGCCCGCCGGCCGATGGTGAGCGAGACGGGGCAGGAGCCGTTCGTCGCCTGAATCGGGGGTAGGGCAGCAAGTCGCCCACTATGGCGGTTCTGCCGCCATTGAGGCATGATGAGGGCGCAAACTACAGATTGTCGCGGGAGCTCGGGGTCGCCGGGCTGAGAGGGCAGCACGTTCCGCTGCCGACCGCCGGAACCTGTCCGGATAATGCCGGCGTAGGGAGTGTGCGATGTCGCACGGCGTCGAAGAAGTTCCGCTGACCCTCGAAGGCGAGCCCCCGAAGACCCTGGGCGTGCTCGATCAGGGTGCGCTCTGGGCGAATCTCGGAGTGAGCCTCCTCGGCTTCTCCGGCGCCCTGTTCCTGATCAACCCACTGGGCGGCGCCCCGCTCACCCTGGGCGCCGCGCTCGTGGCCACGGTGGTGGGCAGCCTCATCGGCACCGCCATGGTCGGCCTGTCCGCGATCCCCGGCACGCGTACGGGGCAGCCGGCCATGGTGCTGCTGCGCGGCCTGTTCGGCGCCAAAATCTCCTACGTGCCGACGGTGCTGAACATCGTGCAGATGCTCGGCTGGGGCGCCTTCGAGCTGTGGGTGATCGCCAAGGGCGCCACGGCGATCTTCGGCTCGGTGCCGTACCAGGTGTGGGTGATCGTGGCCGGGGTGCTGACCACCGCGCTGAGCATCTGGCCGCTCGGCTCGATCCGGCTGCTGCGCCGGTACGTCACCGTCGGCGTGATCATCGCGATGATCTGGTTCACCGTGTTCTTCCTGCGCGAGGCGCCGCCGCAGACCGGCGGGACGTGGACGGCCTTCCCCGCCGCGGTCGACTACGTGATCGCGCTGTCGGTGTCCTGGGTTCCCATGGCCGCGGACTTCGCCCGCCACTCGCGCTCCAGCAGGGCCGCCTTCACCGGCGTGGTCGGCGGCTACACCCTGGCCCAGGTCGCCTGCCTCGGGCTGGGCGTCTACGCGGTGGCGATGGCGGGGGTCGCCCAGGTGCAGGCCGACGGGACCTCGGTGTTCAGCCCGTTCGTGGCGATGCCGCTGGGCGCGCTGTTCTTCGGCATCCTGGTCCTGCGCGAGACCGACCAGTCCTTCGCCAACGTCTACTCGACCACCGTCTCGCTGCAGAACCTGCTGCCGCGGATGGACCGGCGCGTCTTCTCCGTCCTCATCGGCGTGCTCACCGTGGTGATCGCGCTGCTGGTCGACGTCACGTCCTACGGCGCGTTCCTGGGCGTGATCGGGGCGGTGTTCGTGCCGATGTTCGCCGTCCTCGCCGTGGACTACTTCGTGCTGCGCCGCGGCGAGAGCTGGAACACCGCGCAGGACGCGCCCTCACGCTGGTCGATGCTGGTGCCGTGGGCGCTCGGCTTCGCGGCCTACTGGCTGACCACCTCGACGCCGACGGTCGAGGCGTGGGACGGGCTCTGGACGAGCCTGCGCGAGGCCATCGGCTTCACCCGGCAGACCTGGATGAACGGCGCGCTCGGCGGGGCCTTGGTGGCCGCGCTCGTCACGCTGCTCATCGGCCTGGCGCTGCGGCGGCCCGCTGTTCGACGTTGAGCAGGTGCTGCTTGGCGACGGACCCGCCGGCGTAGTCGCCGAGCGCGCCGTCCTCGCGCACCACCCGGTGGCAGGGCACGATCACGCAGACGGGGTTGGAGGACAGCGCGTTGCCGATCGCCCGCAGCGCGCGCGGCCGGCCGATGCTCTGGCCGATCTCCTCCAGCGTCGTGGTCGTGCCGTAGGGGACGGCCATCGTCTTCTGCAGCACCGTGCGCGCGAACGGCGTCGCCAGCGCCAGGTCCACCGGCAGCGTGAACGCGCGCAGCCGCCCGGAGAAGTAGGCGTCCAGCTCTCTGCGGACCGGGTCGAGCCGTCGCGCGTCGGGCCCGATGAAGCTGCCCACATGCCTGCTGACCAGCTCGAAGACGTCGTTCTCCGCCTCGAAGCTGCACGCCGCGACGCCCTTGCCCGTCACGGCCAGCACCAACCGGCCCACAGCCCCGTCATAGGTGCCGAAAGCGATGTCGGGCGGCGTATCACCTCGATAGGTGCTAGAGGTCACACGCAGCAGGGCATCGAGATCGTTGCTCGACATACCCTCAACCTCCACCCGCCGGAATCACCGTGACCGCAGCGTATCGGACGGATCGCCCGACGCACCCACCGCGCCACGTGCACTATGGAGTAGTGGGGGACGAATGGGCCGGTAGTGACGATGAGATCGCTCGCGCGGCGCTGGACAGCTCGCCCAACGCCGTCGTGGCGCTCGACCGGGACCAGAGCGTCCTGGTCTGGAACGCCGCCGCCGAGCGCGTGTTCGGCTGGGCGGCCGAGGAGGTGCTGGGGCGCAGGGCGCCGATCGTGCCCGGCGAGCTGACCGCCGAGCACAACGCCGTCCTGGAGCGCGTCCGCACCGGGGAGCCGGTGTCGCTGCGCACCAAGCGGCTGCACAGCGACGGCGCCCTGCTCGACCTGCGGGTCGACATCAGCGCGCTGCGGCTGGGCAGCGCCGTGGGCGGCTACGTGTGCGTCTACCACCCGGCGCGGGCCGACGAGCTGGCCAGGAACCGGATGGCGCGCCGGGCCAGGCTCGTGCGCCGGCTCACCGACGTGGTCGGCGACATCAACTCCGAGCTGGAGCTGTCGGCCGTGCTCGACCGGATCTCGGCCAACCTCACCGAGCTGACCGGGGCGGACGCCGGCGGGTTCGTGCTCATCGAGGGTGACCGGCTGCGGCTGGTGAGCACGTACCAGCTGCCCGACTCGATCAGGGGCACCACCACCGACCTGCGCACGAGCCTGGTGGATCAGCTCTTACGCACCGGCAAGACCGTGATGCTGGAGTCCGACGGGCTCGGCGACCTGGTGTGGGCCCGGCTGCGCGGCCTGCACACGATCGCGCTGGGCCTGGCCGCCGTGGGCGGGCGGCCGTACGGCGCGCTGTACGCGCTCTTCGCCCGGCGTAACCCCGGCCACCTGGAGCTGGAGCTGCTGGAGCTGCTGGCCGGGCACGCGGGCATCGCCGTCGGCAACGCGGTGGCCTATCAGGAGGCGGTACGCCAGCGGGCGCACGAGCGGGCCGTCTTCGACGCCAGCGCCGACGGCATCGCCGTGCTCGACCAGGACGGCCTGGTGGTGCGCTGGAACCCCGCAGCGGCCGGGCTGACCGCGCTGGCCCCCGAGTCCGTCATCGGCGCGCCGCCGCCGTTCCCCATGCCCAAGCCCGGCGAGAAGGTCACCTTCCAGATGGAGAACGGCAGGTGGCTGGACGTGGTGAGCGCGCAGATCGAGGAGACGGGCGAGGTGGTCGTCGACTTCCGCGACGTCACCTCGGCCAAGGAGCTGGAGGAGGCCAAGGACCTGTTCCTGGCCACGACCAGCCACGAGCTGCGGACGCCGATCACGATCGTGCGGGGCTTCGCCAGCACGCTGGACGCGCGCTGGGACAAGATGGCCGACCCCGAGCGCCGGGCCGCGGTGCACACGATCGCCGAGCGCTCCAGGTCGTTAGGTGAGCTCATGGACCACCTGCTGCTGGGGGCCAGGGCGGGGGCCGACGAGCTCAAGGTGCGGATCGAGAAGGTCGATCTGGCCGAGCGGATCGACGCGGCCACGCTGGGCCTGCCGGCGCTGTCGGACAAGCACCGGGTGGAGGTGGACATCGCCGAGGGGCTGCCGCCCGTCTTCGGCGATCCGCTGGCCACGGACATCATCCTCGGCCAGTTGCTGGAGAACGCCTTCAAGTACTCGCCGAAGGGCGGGCTCATCAGCGTGGCCGCCTGGCCGGACGAGGACGACAACGTGGTGGTCGTCGTGGACGACGAGGGAGTCGGTATCGCCCCGCCTGACCGGGAGCGGATCTTTGAGCGCTTCGTCCAGGTGGACAGCGGCGACCGGAGACGGTTTGGTGGAGTGGGGCTCGGTCTCTACATCGTCCGCAGCCTCGCCCGAGCACAGGGAGGAGATGTGAGCGCTCATCCGCGACCGGAAGGGGGCACCAGGATGCGACTCGTGCTGCGATGCGCTTCCCCTATCGGATCCGACACACCGATGCGGTAACGAGGTGGTCACGGTTGAGCTGATCTATCGTCCAATGAGTACAAGCTGTGATCGCAATGCGGTTTCTGGGATCGAGTAACGGGGCATTTCGGTCGTACCGGGGAGTGTTCCCGCGGGGGGCACAGGTAACGGGGAGGTGGGTGTGTCGAGCGTGGTGCTGCTACCGTACGCGCCGTCCAGCGTCGCCGTCGCCCGCCAGCGTCTGAGCACAGATCTGCAGGACAGTGGGGTCTTCACCGCCGCGATCGACGACGCGGTGCTCGTGGTGAGCGAGTTGCTGAGCAACGCGCTGCGCCACGCGCACCCGCTGCCGTCCGGCATGGTGAGAGTGGCGTGGCTGCGAAGCGACGATCACGTAGAGGTGGCGGTGAGTGACGGAGGTGCGGCGACCGAGCCGCGCGCGGGCCGCCCGACACTGTCATCGCTCGGGGGCCGGGGGCTCGGCATCGTGGAATACGTGGCGGAGAGCTGGGGGGTCAGGCACGACGGTGACACGACGACGGTCTGGGCCATCCTGCCCGCCCCGAGCCAGACGGTGAACGGGCAGGTGGCGGCACTCAGAGAGGCCGGCTAGCGAGCACTGCGCGCTCACCGGTGGCCCACGCCGTCGAGACGAGCAGATAGAGCCCGGCGGCCAGGGGGAGCACCAGCGCGGCCAGCACGGAGCCGTACGGCATCAGCCGCGTGATCTTCGACATCAGCTCGGGCCGCACGCCCGCGATCTCCTCCTGCCGGCCGGCGTTCGCCGCGATCAGCCGGGAAGACCACCACGCCACCGCCACGACCAGCGCGATGACCAGTACAAAGACCGTAAATGGCACGCTGACCAGACCGTAATTGGCCACAATACCCGCCACCTGCTGACCCAGCGGAGCCCCCAGCAACGTGTGCCCGGCCAGCGCGGTCGGATGCGTGGCCACCCGGAACATCAGCCACATGAACGGCAGCTGCGCCAGCATCGGCAGAATCCCGGCGAACGGCGAGCTGCCCTCCTTCGCGTAGAGGGCGTTGAGCTCCTTGGCCAGGCGCTCGGGATTGCGGCTCCAGCGCTTGCGCAACTCCTTCTGCTTGGGCGCGAGCCGTTCGCGGATCTTCATCGTGCGGGCCTGGCGCACGTTCAGCGGGAGCAGGAGCAGCCGTACGGCCAGAGTGAACAGCACGATGCCGAGCGCGGCGCTGCCGCCGGACATGCCGATGACGAACGTGACGAGAGAATCGATCATGAGCCCTGTTTCCTTGTGGGGTGTCTCGTGAACCGAGGGCTCACCCGTAGGAGGGAGCCCCGCTTGACGGGAAGCGGGGCACGCCTAAGGAGCTCGTGGACGCGGGCGACCGGCCGCGTCAGGATCGCGCTGCCGCTGGAAGGCGGTGCGGCGCGCGTAGGACAGCGGGAAGCCCGGTGACTCTCCGCCGAGGACGGGCAGCAGCGTGGCCGCCCACGCGGCCAGCAGCAGGATCGCCATCATGGTGATCCCGACCAGCCACGGATCGAACAGGAACTGCATCAGTGTGAGCGGGAGGACTTGCTCACGACGGTGACCGCGATGAAGGCGACGAGGGCGACCACGCCGACGATCAGGGCCAGCTTGACCAGGCCTACCAGCATCGGCAGGAGGAAGTTGAACAGGACGAAGAGACCCAGCAAGGTCCCGACGACGAGCATGACGACTTTACCCATGCGGCAACCGTACGTCCTCGGCGGATGATCTGCGAGGCTTACGAACCAATGACGTGAACGCCGCCTCCTGGGGTTGTGGCCGTACGGTGAAGTGGTGAACACGCGCATCCTGGTGGTGGACGACGATCCCACGGTCTCCGAGGTCGTGGCGCGCTATCTGGAGCGCGACGGGCACGAGGTCGAGTGCGTCGGCGACGGCGCTGAGGCACTGCGCAGGGCGCTGGCGAACCCGCCGGACCTCATGGTGCTCGACCTGATGCTGCCCAAGATCGACGGCTTGCAGGTGTGCAGGAAGCTCAGGGAACGCTGGCCGGTGCCGGTGATCATGCTGACCGCGCTGGGCGAGGAGATCGACCGGGTGGTCGGGCTGGAGACCGGGGCCGACGACTACGTGACCAAGCCGTTCAGCCCGCGCGAGCTGGCGCTTCGGGTGCAGTCGGTGCTGCGGCGGGCTCGCGGGGCCTCCGTCACCGGCGGCACCGGCGTGCTGCGTGACGGGGACCTGGTCGTGGACGTGGGCGCCCACGAGGCGCGGCTGCGGGGCGGCGAGGTGATGCTGACGGCCAGGGAGTTCGACCTGCTGGCCTACCTCATGCGCAACCCCCGGCAGGCCTTCAGCCGGTCGGCGCTGCTCAACCAGGTGTGGGGCTGGTCGTTCGGCGACTCCTCGACCGTGACCGTCCATGTGCGGCGGCTGCGGGAGAAGATCGAGCCCGATCCGACCGAGCCGCGCAGGATCGTCACGGTGTGGGGGGTCGGATACCGGTACGAGCCGTTGGAGGGCTCCTGATGGTCGGTGCGGGCGCGCTCGCGGCGGCTGCCCCGGTCGTGGCGATCGGGGCGGGCCTGCGTGCGGCGGCCTCCCCGGCCGTGGCGGCCGGGGAGTTGCCGATGGTGGTGGCGGTCACAGCCGGATTCGGGCTGCTGATCGCGCTGGCCGGCGTCTGGGTGATGTGGCGGCTGCGCACCCGGTCGATCGGGGTGATGCTGGCCGTGGTCGTGGTGGTCGCGGTGGCGGCCACGCTGGCGGGCGTCGTGGCGATCATCCAGAAGATGATCATCGAGGGGGAGATCAAGGACTTCGTGCTCAGCGTCGTCGCCGTGGGGGGACTCGTGGGATTGGGGGTGGCGTTCGTGCTGGCCAAGCGGGTGGTCGGGGAGAGCAAGAGGCTGATGGCCGCCGTACGCGACCTGCCGTTCGTGGCGCCCCAGGGACTGCCGGCCGAGCTGCAGACGATCGCCAACACCCTGGAGGAGGCGTACGCGCGGGAGCGGGCCCTGGAGGAGGCCAGGCGGGAGCTGGTGGCGTGGGTGAGCCACGACCTGCGTACGCCGCTGGCCGGGATGCGGGCCATGGCCGAGGCGCTGGAGGACGGCGTGGTGTCCGACCCCGAGACGGTCGCCCGCTACCACGGCCAGATCAAGCTGGAGGTCGAGCGGCTGTCGGGGATGGTGGACGACCTGTTCGAGCTGTCCAGGATCCACGCGGGGGCGCTGCGGCTTTCGCGGGCCAAGATCGGGCTCGCCGACCTGGTCGCCGACACTCTGGCCGGCGCCGAGCCGCTCGCCAGGGCCAAGGGGGTGCTCCTCACCGCCGAGGCGTCGGCGGCCGTGCCCGTGGACGCCGACGCGGGGGCCCTGGGGCGGGCGCTGGGCAACCTGGTGGTCAACGCCATCAGGCACACGCCGTCCGACCGCAGCGTGGTGCTCAGGGCCGGGGTGGACGACGAGGGGATGGCCTGCCTGTCGGTCACCGACTGCTGCGGGGGGATCCCCGAGGAGGACCTGCCCCGGGTGTTCGAGGTGGCTTTCCGGGGGGAGGCCGCGCGTACGCCTACCGCCGATGGCGGGGCCGGGCTGGGGCTCGCCATCGCGCAGGGGATCGTGGAGGCGCACGACGGGATGATCGGCGTGGTCAACG
This sequence comes from Nonomuraea fuscirosea, assembly GCF_035917475.1. Lineage (NCBI taxonomy): Bacteria > Bacillati > Actinomycetota > Actinomycetes > Streptosporangiales > Streptosporangiaceae > Nonomuraea > Nonomuraea fuscirosea. The sequence goes on from NZ_CP109074.1 coordinate 10,511,640, forward strand.
ACGGGCCGGGGTGCCGGTTCGAGATCCGCCTGCCCCAGATCGGCGGCTGACCACCGGCCGGACGCGCTCCCGCGGTCGTACCGGCCGCGTGTCCGTCGTTCAGGCGCGTTCGTCGTCGTGCCGGCCGTGCGCGCGTCGCGCGGCGGTCGTCACCGCCGGTCAGGCGTTCTCCGGCAGGTCGCGGGTGGCGCCGAACGACTCCGACATGGCGCGAAATGTCGGGCACGGCCAGCGCCACATGCAGCTCCGGCAGCGCAGGATCGGGTGCGCGGTGTCACTCGTGATCCCGCCCGCGTCCCGCGGCTGGTGCAGGTCGAGCAGCCTGAGCCCCAGCTCGGAGAACCTGAGCAGCTCGGTGCGGGCCCCGCCGAGGAACTCCAGGTCCTCGATCCCGAGCCGGGTGCGGATCGGCACGTAGCCCTCGTGGTTCACCAGGCCGCGCAGGCGGTCGGCTTCGTCATGCCATGGCGTCGCCTTCTCTGTGTTGATGAGGATGGCCTCCAGACGTTCACGGAGCCCCTGACGCTGAGGATCTTCGGGTTTCTCTGCGTTCATCGATGCGGGGCCCGTCGGTCGCGCCCCAGCCCCTCCCTCGCCGCGAAGATGTGCCGCTTCCGGTGTCACGCTGTCAAGCTTCGCGTACTCTCCGTTTTCATGGAGCCCAAACGGAGGACAAAAACCTGTGGTTCCCCTATCGGCGTGACAACGTGACCGGAAGCCATCGCCCCGCTAGCCTGCCCATGTGGAGCTCAAGGTCTCGACTCGATCACATGCCGGGTGCGCGCTCGTCGCCATCACCGGAGAAATCGACCTCTATACGGCGCCCCACCTGCAGTCCGAGTTCACTCGGCTGCTGCAGGACGGGCCCAGCCGGGTGGTCATCGACATGTCCGCCGTGGATTTCTGCGACTCCACGGGGATGAACGTGCTGCTGTCGGCACTCAAACGCATGAAAGAACAGGGCGGGTCGCTCGAAGTCGCCGCGCCGCGCCCTGCCGTACGCAAGATTCTGCAGGTCACCGGGCTCGACTCGGTGTTCACCGTGCATGATGAGGTGCCGCAGGAATTCCTCATCGCCGAGGGATCATGACCGGATCGGCGGGCGCGGGCCGCGGCCGTTCCGCGATCTCGCGATCGGCGGATGCGGAGCGCGGCCGTTCCGCGGTTTCCCGCAGGGGAGGTGAGGGCGCGTGAGCGGCGACACCGCCGTCGTCATCCCGGCCGTCAACGAGGCCGACCGGATCGCCTCGACGGTCAAGGCCGCCGCGGCCCTGCCGGGCGTCGATCTCGTCGTGGTCGTCGACGACGGCTCGTCCGACCAGACCGGACGGGTGGCGCGCGCGGCCGGAGCCCGGGTGGTGCGGCACAGCCGCAACAGGGGCAAGGCGGCGGCGATGGAGACCGGAGCGGAGGCCGTACGCCTCCTCGACGAGGACGCCGAGCCTCGCCACCTCCTCTTCCTCGACGCCGACCTGGGCGAAACCGCCCAGGCCGCGGCCCCGCTCATCGCCCCCGTACGCGAGGGCACCGCCGACATGACCATCGCGGTGTTCAGCACGAGGGTGAAGCTCGGGGGCCACGGCTTAGTCGTACGCCTGTCGAAGGAGGGCATCCGCCGGGCCACCGGCTTCGACGCCGCCCAGCCGCTCAACGGGCAGCGCTGCCTCACCAGGGCGGCCTTCGAGGCGGCCAGGCCGCTGGCACACGGGTTCGGCGTCGAGACGGCGCTGACGATCGACCTGCTGCGCAGGGGATACCGGATCGCCGAGGTCGAGGTGGAGATGGCCCACCGGGCGACGGGCACCGACTGGCGGGCCCAGCTCCACCGGGCCAGGCAGTTGCGGGACGTGGCGCGGGCGCTGGCCGCTCGCGAGCATCTGGTCGCCCACAACTTCGACAAGCTGCTGCGCCCCAAACGCTGACCCTGTCGCGTCCCGGGTCCGGTGATCTAGACTCACCGGCCATGACAGACCTGGACGAGCAGGGCCGTCCCGAACCTCCCATCGCCGCCGACGAGACGGGGACCCTGCTGGGCTTCCTGGAATTCCACCGTGCGACCTTCGCGTGGAAGTGCGGCGGCCTGGACGCGGGTGCCCTGAAGGCGACCGTCGGGGCGTCGTCGATGACGCTGGGCGGGATGCTCAAGCATCTGGCGTACGTGGAGGACTACTGGTTCTCCCGGACGCTGCACGCCCGCGAGGGGCAGGCGCTGTGGGGCACGGTCGACTGGAAGGCCGACGTCGACTGGGACTGGCACTCGGCCGCCGACGACTCCCCCGAGGAGATCTACGCGCTCTGGGACGACTCGGTGTCCCGCTCACGGGCGGCCGTGGAGGAGGCGCTGGCGGGCGGCGGCGGCATGGACCAGCTCGCCCAGCGGATCCGGTCGGACGGGACGGCGCCCAGTCTGCGGTGGCTCGTGGTGCACATGATCGAGGAGTACGCCCGCCACAACGGCCACGCCGACCTCATCCGGGAGTCGGTGGACGGCCTCGTCGGCGAGTAGGCCGTCCACTTCGTACGGCTTCGTCGGCGAGTAGCCCGTCCACTTCGTACGGCTTCGTCCTGACCGATAGTGGCGGCGGCGTCATCGGCCGTGATCCGTACCCGGTCGCACGGGCGAGACCGCCGCCCTCGACGCGGGGAACGCGTCAGGGAGGCGGTCTCACGTCATCTCACGTGCTGTCAGCGGCCCGTCTTCGTGGACCACAGGGGCGTCCTGCCGTCGTAGATCACCACGTTGCCGTCGTTCTGGACCTCCAGCCTGGCGCCCGGGTTCTTGCCGGTCTCGGAGTTCCACAGCGGCCTCGTGCCCAGGTAGACGACCAGGTTGCCGTCCTTCTGCATCTGCGCGGACGCGCCGGGATGGCCGCCCGTCTCCGTGTCCCACAGGGGCTTGCCCGCCTTGTACAGCACCAGGTTGCCGTCCTCCTGCATGACGAACTGGTAGTCGCCGTTCTGGGAGCGTACGTACTGGTTGGCCTTGAGGCTGAAGCCGGGCTTGAGCACGCTGATCGTGGACTGGCGGGTCCACACGGGCGACTTGCCGTCGTAGATGACCAGGTTGCCGTCGTCCTGCACGGCCAGGCGGGCGCCGGGCGTGTCACCGGTGTTGGAGGCCCACAGCGCGGTCCTGCCCCGGTAGACGACCAGGTTGCCGTCCTCCTGCATGGCGGCGAAAGCGCCGGGGCTGTCGCCGGTCTGGCTGTTCCACAGCGGCTTGGTGCCGCGGTAGAGGACGAGGTTGCCGTCCTTCTGCTGCTGCAGGACGTACTCGCCGTTCGACGAGCGCACGGAGTCACCCGCCTGCAGCCGCTGACCGGGGTTCAGCCACGTGGTACGGGGCCGCTCCTGGACCGTGGCCGCCTGGGCGGAAGCCGTGACCGCGGCCGTGACCATCGGGCCGGCGAGCGCCAGCACCAACGCGCCGGCGTAAACCGGGAACCTCTTCATGTCGTCGCTCCCACGAGTGCCGTTGTTCAGGACCTGTCGTTGTTCAGGACCTGTGTTGATCAGGAACCGTGACGCTATCCAGTGCTCGCGGGACGACGGCTCACTTCAAAGTGTTTGAAAGTGCGATATCGGCGGACTTGCCGCCTATGCCCGGGCGCTGGACGTCGTCCACCATGGCCGGGAGGTGGGACGTGCTGACCTTGAGCAGCCGGAGTGGGCGGAGCACGGGCACATCTGAGGGTGCGGCGCCCGCTCGTAGTCATCCACAGGCAAGCTCGTTATCCACAGGCGGGCCGGGTCTGGCCGTCACCGTTCCGGGAGTGTGCTGGAATTTCCCGGTGACTTCGGAGACGTGGCAGGAAAGGGTCAGAGGTCGGCTCGCCGGGCTGGCCATGGCGGCGATCGGCGTCTCGATCCTGCTGACGATCATCATCGGCCTTCTGGGCCCGTCACCGATGGTCCCCGCCCTGCCAGGGCCGGCCTGGCACCCGCCGTACTCGCTCGCCCTGGCCCCTGACCCCCACCTGGTGGTCATCCTCGCCACCGCCGCCCTCATCCTCGGCGGCCTCGGCCTCCTCACCGCCCTGTACGCGACAAGAGCCCCCAACCACCCACCAATCCTCCGTTCCCGACCACAAGGGAGAGCCCGCTCCCTACCCTCCACGGAAGGACGACCGCAGGGAGGGCTGTTCTCCGATGGGGCGCAGGCACTGGTGCTCATCGGCTGCACGGCCGCCGCGATCCTGGCCTTCCTGCCCCCCTCAGGCTCCGGCGACCACCTCAACTACGCCGCGTACGGCCGCATGGTCACGCTGGGCCTCAGCCCCTACACCCACGGAGCGGCCGACCTGCCCGGCGACCCGATCGCCGACGCCGTGGAGAACCCATGGCGCGAGGAGCCCAGTGTCTACGGCCCGGTGGCCACCGCCCTGCAGGTGGTGGCGAGCTGGATCGGCGGCGACTCGCTCCGGCTGACGATCTTCATCCTGGCCCTGTTCAACGCCGCCGCCTTCATCGCGACCGCCCTGCTCATCGACCGCTGCACCAAAGACGACCCGGCCAGACGCCTGCGCGGCGCCCTGCTGTGGACGGCCAACCCGCTGCTGCTCTACCACCTGGTGGCGGGCATGCACGTCGACACCCTCGCCATCGCCTGCATGGTCGCCGCGCTCCTGGCCAGAAGCCGGCCGGTCGGCTCCGGTGTGCTGCTCGGCCTAGGGGTGGCGATCAAGGTCAACGCGGGCCTCGTGGCGCTGGGCCCGGCCTGGGAGTTGCGGCGACGTCCCGCCCGGCTGGCGCTCATGGCGGGCTGCGCGGTCGCGGTGGTGGCCGTGGGGTACGCGATCGTCGGGCCGGAGGCGTTCGAGCCGATGACCCGGACGAGCAAGTCCATCTCGCACGTCTCGTTCTGGAAGCTCGTCCAGGGCTGGTTGCAGTCGATCGTGGGCCTGGGCAGCGCCTATCGGGGAGAGATCCAGATCGGCTCGCTCCTCCTGCTCACCCTCATCGCCTGGTCCCTGCTCCGCCGTCACGCCCGCGCCTTCACCGGCCCCGGCCGCACGGCCTCCCTCACGCAGAGGTCTTACCCTTCGCCCGGTGGGGGGCTGGAGGCGCCGGTGGTGGCGGCCGGGCTGATGGTGGCCTACCTGTTCGCGACGCCGTACATCCTGCCCTGGTACGACGGGCTGGCCTTCGGGCTGCTGGCGCTCGTCGGGGCCTCCGCGCTCGACGGGTTCGTGGTCGCGCACCTGCTGGTCCTGTCGCTGGCCTACCTGCCCGCGCGGGTGGACGGGCAGCCCGCCGACCTGCTGTGGCTCAGGGAGGTGGTCAGGCCTCAGCTCGCCTGGGCTCTGCTCGCTCTGACCGCGGCGCTGCTGGTGTGGGCTTGGAGAGCTGCAGGGCGCGAACGCACGCCGCCAGCGTTAGCGGAACGGCCACGGTCAAGGCCATAGCGGGGATGGCGATGCCCGAGTCGTTCATCAGGAAGCCGACGAAGGCGCACGTCAGCGCGCCGAAAAGGCCCGCCCTGAGCGTCGGCGCCAGGCGGTAGGCCTGGCCGAGGGCGGAGGCGCCCCAGCGCGAAGGACGGGCCAGCACCAGGAACAGGAAGGCCAGCGCGACCAGCGAGAGGAGCGTCAATGACCAGTTCCCCACGGTTACGCCGATCATGGCGCCGAACTTGCGGCTGACGACGGTCCACGCCTCCCCGTCGATGATCTGCTGGACGAAGGTGCCCAGATGGGTGCGTTCCGAGTCCGGCCGCAACCAGTCGAACACGGAGAGGGCGCCCACCAGCGCCACCCCGGCCAAGCCCACGAGCACGAGCCGGAGCAGGGAGACGCGCTTGCCCGACAGCAGGATCAGGAAGACCGCCAGACCGATCACGAACGCCGGCACACCACCGAAGTCCGCACCCCAGGAGGGCCATCCGTCCGCGAACACCGCGAACCCCCCGTACAGACCGCACACGACCACCACCACGACCCTGGGCAGTCCCCGGCGCAGCAGCCACTGAGCCACCCCCGCCAGCCCCAGAACGGTGCCCGTGGCGTAGATGGCGAAGGCGATGTTGCTGAACCCGTAGAAGCGGCCCCCGGTCACCGGCTCATAACCGGACACCGCGTTGACCTGCAGTTTCGAGCCCGTCATGACATCGAGAAGGAGAGCGACCGACGTGACCGCGGAGACGACGGTGAGCGGGCCGAGCACGTCCGCCCGCCACGGACCGGCGAAGGCGGCGGCGGTGATGAGACCGGCGATGGCCAGGATCGTCACGATCACCGACACCATCGGCACGGGCAGGCTCCACCAGGGCACCAGCTGGGCCAGGAAGGTGGAGACGGCGATGGCGCCGCTGACGACCGCGACGATCTGCACGGAGACGAGCAGTTTGGACGTGCTCGCCTGCGGCCGTCCACCTCCTCCGGGGTCGCTCGCAGAAGCGGCCACGTCGCTCTCTGCCCGGGCAGCGGTGCTGTCTGCGTCACTCCCTGCCCGACCTGCAGCGCTGTTCGTGCCGCTCCCTGTCCGAGCAACAGGGCTGTCCGTGTCACCCGCTGCCCGAGCGGCGGTGCTGTCCGTGTCTCCCGCTGCGCGTGCGGCGGGGTCCGTGCCGCCCTCGGTCCGGCTGGTGCGGGCGTCCGAGTCATCCGCTACGCGAACGTCCGCCTCGTTCGCCGGCGGAACGCTGGAGCCGTACGTAGCACGATCACCCGGTTCGGCCGCAGTGCGGCCGGTTGCGCGGCGGCGGCGGAGGGCCAGGGCGGCGAAGGCGTAGAAGAGGAGCTGGATCGTGACGAAGACGGCGAAGAACGGGCCGCGTACCTCACGCAGGACCTGGCTGGCGAGATCTTCGTCGGCGAGTTCGGCCACCGTGCCGGACGGCGTGGCAGGAGCGGCGCCGCCGGGGCGCCAAGGGCGGCCGACCACCGCGCGCTGGGCGGGCAGGCCCAGGACGCCGATGGCGGTGGCGGTCAGGTCGGTGATGGCGACGAGGCCGTCCTGGCGGGTGGAGGTGGCGGTGAGGAGGCCGTGCGGGTACGGCGGGCCGTCCGGCGAGGGGCCGGTGGCGATGGCGACGTGGAGGTGGGCGTTCGGGGTCACGTCGGAGACGCCGGCCACCAGGACCGTGGTGTCGGTGGGGAGCCGTCCGAGCAGGGCGCCGATCTGCTGGTCCGCTCGTTTCGCCGCCTCCTGGCGGGCGGCGGGGGTGAGGGGGGCGGGGACTCCGTACTCGTCGAGCGGCTGCTCCGCCCAGGCGTCCGCGAGGTCGGCGGCTTCCAGGACGATCAGGTGGTACGGAGTGGGGTCGCCGAGGGCAGCCGGAGTGGGGGCGTATTTAGCGATATTTCCTGACTTGTCGGCTGCGGCCAGCGCGGCACCCGAGCCGACGGCGGCGACCTTGCCACCGCCGTCCGTCACGAGTTGCCCCAGCGTGCCCAGCTGAGCGTTGTAACCGGTCTCCGCCTGGTGCGCGGCCAGGGCACTCCAGCCGGGAACCGTGGCACCGCCCTGTGGGGTGGGCTCGGGCTGCGGCGGCTCCGGGCAGCCCTTGCCCGCCGTACCGGCTCGCTGACCTGCCGAAACGGTCAGCCAACCGGCGATGGGGCAGGTGATGCCACGGTCAGGCGGCGGTACGGCACGCGTCGAGAGAGAGCCCGAAGCGCCCTGGGCGACCAGGCGCCACAGGTTGGGGGTCCTGGCCTCGTCCAGGTCGCTCCACTCCAACCCCGGCACGCCGACGATGACCACCCGCCCGGCCATCGCGGCCTGCGCCTGACCCGTACCACGGCCGAAAGCGGAAGCGCCGGCGGCGGGGAGATGGGGGGAGGCGACTGAGGCGGCGGAGGTGAAGGAACCGGCGGGGGCCAAGGGGCCGGCGGCCGAGATGGCGGTGGAGGTGATGGAGGAGGCGGAGGGGCCGGACGCCGAGAGGGCGGCGGGAATGGCGGCGCGGGCGACGGTGGAACTGGAGGGGGAGGTGGAGGAGGCGACCGAGGGAGCGGAGGTCCCGAGAGCACCGGAGGTCCTGAAGGCACCGGAGGCGGCGAAGGTCCCGGGGGCGGTGAAGGTCGCGGAGGTGGTGAGGGTGCCGGTTTCGGTTGGGTTGGCCGCGTGGGTGACCGCGTCGGAGGACGGGGTGGCTGTGGCGGGGGCGGTCAGGAGGGGGGTGAGGGCGAGGGCGAGCAGAGCGGTGGTGAGGGAGCGGGTGAGGTGGCGACCGGGGAAGAGGGAGGACAGGCGGGGGCTGGGGTGGTGGCGCGCTCCGTGCCGGCCCTGGAGCGGGTGCGGCGTGGCGTTCGGCATGTACGGACTCCCCATGTGTGCCCCTCGATCAACAACAGCCACGGTAACGTGCCACACCGTGACAAGTGGCGAGGTGCGGGTGACGCAGCGGCAGTGGTGGGCGTGGGTGATCGTGGCGCTCGCCGTCGCGGCGGCCGTGGCGCCGCTGGTGCACGCGTGGCTCACCAATCCCGACGACCAACGACTGGTCGACCTGGACGTTTACCGTACCGGCGGGCAGATGCTGCTCGAAGGACGGCCGGTGTACGACTACGTCACGCCAGCCCCGCAGTTACTGCCGTTCACCTATCCACCGATAGCGGCCATGATGGCCGTGGCGCTGGCCGGCATGTCGTGGGCCACGGCGCAGTGGGTGTGGACGGTCGGGGTCTACGTGGCGCTGGCCGTGACGGTCGGGTTCTCGTTCCGGCAGGTGCTGGAGGGACCCCGGCTGCGGAAGTACGCGCCGTGGGTGTTCGGGCTGATCATGGTGGCGTGCGCGTACCTGATGCCGATCCGCGACCAGGTGCGGTTCGGGCAGGTGGACATCCTGCTGGTCGCCCTGTGCGTGGCCGACTGCGTGGCCAGGCGGCCGTGGTGGCCGCGCGGGTTCCTGATCGGGCTGGCCACGGCGGTCAAGCTGACTCCCGGCGTCTTCCTGATCTATCTGCTGATCACCAGGCAGTGGCGGACGTTCTTCATGGCGTCGTTCGCGGCGGCGGTGCTCACGCTGCTGCCGTTCGCGGTGATTCCGCAGGACGCGGCCGACTTCTGGTTCTCGGCGCTGCTCGATCCCGAACGTCTCGGCGCGAACGCGGCCACCACCAACCAGTCGATCAGGGGCATGCTGATCCGGCTGTACTGGCCCGACCTGCTCACCTCCGTGATCTGGGTGGTGGTCGTGGCCGCCGTCGGGTGGTACGGGTTCAAGGGGGCGCGGGAGGCGTACCGGACGGGTGAATCGCTCACCGCGGTCGCGCTCGTGGGGCTGATGGCCGTGCTGCTGTCGCCGGTCGCGTGGATCCACCACCTGGCCTGGGTGGTCGTGGTGCTGGCCGCGATCGTGGGCGACGGCCGCGACCCGGTCAGGCTGCGCGTCGCCGCGGGGGTGTGGCTGTACTACGTGGTGCCGGTCCCGTGGTGGGGGGTCTCCCTCAAGGCGGCCGACATTCCGGGCGTCAGCCTGGTGCTGGGCAAGATCGTGCAGAACGGCTTCGGCCTCGGAGCGCTGGCCCTGGTGTGGTTGTTGGTGTCCTGGCTGCCGAAACGCCGGGAGCCGGCTTGACTCAGCCATTACCCTCTGTGCCGTGCTCGTTACCACATGGGTGATCGTGGGCGTTGTCGCCGGGGTCAGCGGCGTGTCGATCGGCTTTCTGGCGTTGCGGCAGGCCAGAGCCACGATGGAGGAGTGCCGGCGGCTGCTCGCCCGGCAGAGCGGTGAGGGCCTGAGCGATCTCAAGGCCATCCGGGACGTCGCCGTGTGCCGGTACGACGCGCTGTCCGAGATGACCGGGCGGCTGTCGTTCTCGGTGGCGATGATCAACGGGTTGGGCGACGGGATCGTGCTGACGTCCATCAACGGGCGCAGCGAGACGCGCACGTACGTACGGCCTGTGGTCGGCGGGCGGGGGCAGCAGCCGCTGTCGCCGGAGGAGGAGGACGCGGTACGGGCCGCCCGTCTCGGCCTGGGCCCCTTCGTCACGCCCCGCCCCTCCGAGACCTACTGACCACCGGCGCAGGCACCGCCTGAAGGTGTCGGTCACGCTGACCGACTTCCTTCCGAGAGCTGTTGACCGCCCGCCCGGGGCATCTGACCTGCGGATACGCCGTGGGAAGAAACGGCCACAGGTGCTGTCCGCCTGCGGATACCCTGGACGCATGCCCAGACTCGCCTACCTCGGGCCGGAAGGGACCTTCACCGAAGAGGCCCTGCGGTTGCTCGACCCCACCGCCGAGCGGCTGCCCTGCGCCACCGTGAGCGCGGCGCTCAACGCCGCCCGCGCGGGTGACGCCGACGGCGCGGTGGTGCCGCTGGAAAACTCGATCGAGGGTGCGATCACCACGACGCTCGACGAGTTCGCCTGGGGCGAGCCGTTGCTGATCACCGCCGAGCTGCTGCTGCCGGTGCAGTTCTCGCTGCTGGCGCCCCCGGGCACCGAGATTCCGCACATCAAGCGGGTCTACACGCATCCCGCGGCCATCACCCAGACCCGCGCCTTCCTCGCGCGCGAGCTGCCCGACGCCGTCGTGGTGGCCGCGCCCTCGACCGCCGCCGCGGCGCAGGAGGTCTCGCTGCCCGGCTCGCCGTACGACGCCGCCATCGCCGCCCGCATCGCCGGCGAGCACTACGGGCTGGTGCCGCTGGCCACCGACATCGGCGACAGATCCGACACCGTGACCAGGTTCGTCCGCGTCGCCCGCCCTGGTGCACTGCCCGAGCCGACCGGCTCCGACCGCACCTCTCTCGTCGTCTTCCTCGCCGACGACCACCCCGGCGCCCTGCTGGAGATGCTGACCGAGTTCTCGGTGCGCGGGGTCAACCTGACCCGCATCGAGTCGCGGCCGACCGGGGGCGGCATCGGGCGTTACTTCTTCCACTTCGACTTCGAGGGTCACGTCGCCGACGCCCGCGTCGGAGAGGCCATCGCCGGGCTGCACCGGATCTGCGGCGAGGTGCGCTTTCTCGGCAGCTACCCGCGCGCTGACGGCCTCGCACCCCAGATCAAACCGGGCACCTCCGACCCCGAGTTCACGGAGGCTGGCGACTGGCTGGCCAGGGTTCGAGCAGGCAAGGTCTGAGCGTTGCCCGGGGGACGCTCGGTCTTCGGGCCGGAGGTGGCTCCAGATCGGTGGCTCACCAGGCAGCCGATTCCCCCTTTCGAGTCCACCGGCCAACGGGATGGGTGCCCGGCCTGAGCCCCACCCATTGAGCGGGATGGCTTTCCGGCCTGAGCTCGACTCATCGAGCGGGATGGCTTTCCGGCCAGAGCTCGACTCATACGAGCAGGGGGAGTGTCCTCCCTGAGTCCAACTCATCGGGCGGGATGGTTGTCCGGCCTGAGCTCGGCTCATCGGGCGGGTGGCTGTCCGGTCTGCGTTCGACTCATCGGGCGGGATGGCTCCTCGCCCAGAGTCCGATTCGCCGATCGGAGGGGCTTTGCCACCTGAGTCCGATTAACTGGACACATCTCAACCTGGCCCGCCCCCTGACGAGACGCCTTCCGACTCAAGGCTGGCCCAGCGACGTGGACGCCGTCCCACCGAGCTAGGTCCGGCTCGCCTACCGGAACGACTCCCCGGGCTCGGGGCCGTCTCAGCGACGTGGACGCCGTCCCGCCGAACAACGTCCGACTTGCCAACCTGGGACCGCTGCCCATCGCTAGCCCGACCCGCCGACCTGGGACCACTCCCGACCGCCAGCCCGACCCGCCCACCAGGACGCCTCCCCGGGCTTCAGGCTCGTTCCAGCGAGCAAGCAGGAACTGGCCCTCGAAAGCGGGTCCGAGCCATCGTTCGAGGACCACTTGCCGACCGGAGCTGGTCTTGACCCGGGGAGGAGGCATTCGGGTTCAGGGTCGGGGTCGGGTGGGTGTTCGGTGGCGCGGGTGGGAAAGCAGGGGCGGAACGCCTCCGTACGCCGGTAGCCTTTGTTTGTGATTGACCTGCGTACCCTTCGTGAGGACCCCGACCGGCTACGGGCGTCGCAGCGTGCCCGCGGTGAGGACGACTCGATCGTCGACACGCTGCTCGACCTCGACGAGCGCCGCCGATCCGCGCTGACCTCGTTCGAGTCTCTGCGCGCCGAGCAGAAGAGTATGGGCAAGTCGGTCTCCAAGGCGCAGGGCGAGGAGAAGGCCGCGCTGCTCCAGCGGGCCAAGGACCTCGCGGGTCAGGTGAAGGGCGCCGAGTCCGAGGCGGAGAAGCTGGCCGCCGAGTTGGACGGCGTGCTCCAGACGGTGCCCAACATCGTCGAGGAGGGGGCACCGGAGGGCGGCGAGGACGACTACGTGGTGCTCGAGACCTACGGCGAGCCCCGGACGTTCGACTTCGAGCCGAAGGACCATCTGGAGCTGGGCGAGGCGCTCGGCGCGATCGACATGGAGCGCGGCGCCAAGGTGTCGGGCTCGCGGTTCTTCTTCCTCAAGGGCGTCGGCGCGCGGCTGCAGCTCGGCCTGCTCAACATGGCCATGCAGCAGGCGATCGAGGCCGGGTTCATCCCGATGATCACTCCGGTGCTCGTCAAGCCGGAGACCATGCAGGGCACCGGCTTCCACGTCGCCCACGACAAGGAGATCTACCGGCTCCCCGACGACGACCTCTACCTGGTCGGCACGTCGGAGGTGTCGATGGCCGGCTACCACGCCCAGGAGATCCTCGCCGCCGACGAGCTGCCGCTGCGGTACGCGGGCTGGTCGTCGTGCTTCCGGCGCGAGGCCGGCTCGTACGGCAAGGACACCCGGGGCATCATCCGCGTCCACCAGTTCGACAAGGTCGAGATGTTCTCCTACGTGCGTCCTGAGGACGCCCAGGCGGAGCACAAGCGCCTGCTCGACTGGGAGAAGGAGATGCTGGCCAAGATCGAGGTGCCGTACCGGATCATCGACACCGCCGCGGGCGATCTCGGCATGTCGGCGGCTCGGAAGTTCGACTGCGAGGCGTGGATCCCGACCCAGGGCCGCTACCGCGAGCTGACCTCGACCTCCAACTGCACCGAGTTCCAGGCGCGCAGGCTGGCGGTCCGCTATCGCGACAAGGACGGCAAGCCCCAGCACCTGGCCACGCTCAACGGCACCCTGGCCACCACCCGCTGGATCGTGGCCATCCTGGAGAACCACCAGCAGGCCGACGGCTCCGTGGTGGTTCCCGAGGCGCTGCGCCCGTACGTGGGGCTCGACGTGCTCACTCCTGGCAAGTGATCAACTGAGCCACGTGACGGTGTCCAGGTGACCGGCCCCGCGTGACGGGCTGACCTTGTTCCCAGTGATTGGACAAGGGCGGCTGGTCCGCGTGGCCGGTTCCGGGCGAGCGGTTTCGGATGACCGTACCTGGGCCTTCGGTTCCAGGTACGCGGATCCAGATGACCCAACCCGGGCCTTCAGTTCCAGGTACGCGGATCCGCGCTGCCGGATCGATGTGACGGGCCCAGGTCACCAGCCCCGGGTCACCGGGTCACCGGCCTGCGGTCACTGGCTTGGGGTCACCAACCCGGAGTCACCAGCCTGGGGTCACCGGCCTGGAGCCACCGGTCGGCGGGTCACCGGCCCGGGGCCAGCGGGGGTTACCGGCCCGGGCCAGCGGGCTACCGCCTTTGGGCACCGGATCCCCGGCCAGAGTCACCGGATCCCCGACCCCGGTCACCGGATCATCGGCCCGAGTCGCCGGATCGCTGGGCACCGGATTCCGGTCACAGGCTCCGGGGCTTCGAATGACCGGTTCAGAGGGAGCCGGCCGTGCGAGGTTCAGATTCGGGGGACCGGATTGAAGTGGGCGGTGAGGCCGGAACGGTTACTCGTCTGGGAAGGGCTTTGGTCGGCGGGTGTCGTGTCGGATGAGGGCGGCGCTCGTCAGTACGACGACGGCGGTCAACAGGGACGCGATGGCGACCGCGACCGAGTACGACTCGGGCGTCCCCTCGGCCCACCCCGCGAACGGCAGGTAGACGTTCCCGTACACCAGTGGTGCCCCCAGCACCCCGACAGCCGTCGCCACTGGTCGGGTCCGGCCCACCGCCAGGACGACGCAGATCACCCCGCCCGTCAGTACGGCGAGGAAGCCGAGGACGCGGAGCGGTAACGAGATGTCGTCGGACGGCGTCGGCCAGCCGTTGAGCAGGAGCAGCAGGCCCAGGCAGGCGGCCACCGCGGAGCCCGTGTACGCGCGGGTGTACCGGCGCAGCCCCGCCCCCACTCCACCGAACAGCACGCAGGCGGCGAGGAAGAGCGCCACGCCCCATTCGGGGCCCGTGTCCACCTCGGGCGTCCGGAGCCCCGGCCAGCCGATTCGCCGCCATGTGCCCGACGTGTCGCGGATCGCCAGCCCGTCCACGCCGTTCGCCACGACGACGACGTGCCCGCCGGGCCGCGCCTGGACGGCCAGGGCCCTGGAACGCAAGTCTGGGGCCTGACCCCCGTACTGCCTGGTCACCCGCTCCAGCGCGTCGCCGGTGACCTCCCAGGAGGGCCGCCATGTACGTCCCCCGTCGTCCGACTGCTCCACGCCCAGTCGGCCGGCGGTGATCCGGTAGCACCTCGTGGCCTGCCCGGGTACGCACTGGGCGCTCTGGGCCGGTCTGGGGTGGCTGTCGCTGGTGATCTCCGACCAGCTGAGCCCTCCGTCGTCGGAGATCCACGTGGTCCTCCCGTACGTGGGCACGCTGATCCGGCCGCCCGAATCCACCTCGACGGACTCGGCCGAATACGGGGGCGTCGCGGAGGAGGTGGCGGTGACCGCGAGCAGGGCCAGCGGCATCGTCACGATGATCCGCCACCGGGGCGAGGAAGGACGGCTGAGGCTGCGGGCGCGTACCCACCAGGCGAGGGCGAGGGCGGGCAGCGCCAGGAGGTCCGTAGGATCGGCCAGGACGCGCGAAGGGCCCGCGACGAAGGTCCAAGCCTGGGAGGCGAGCTCAGCGCCCGTCTCCGTGGTCTTCACGAGCGCGAAGGCCACCCCCGTCACCAGGGTCGCCGCCAGGTCCGCCCGGCGCCGCAGCAGCACGGCCAGCAGGGCCGGCGCCACGACCAGGCCCGCGACGTCGCTGAGCTTGCCCGTGACGAATCCCGGCCAGGTGTGTTTGAGCAGGTGGTCGTTGATCAGCAGCACGAGCACCCCGGCAACGGTCACGGGGTGACACAACCACGCGTACCTCATACACAGGACGACCGCTGCGGGCCTCCGGTGGTTCAACGGTTACGTGAGTCGAGTCACAGCCGTGACCAACCCGACACCAGCACAGAAGCAGACAAGCGTGATCGTCACGACCGTAGTGGTGCAGGTCCCGGCCTCAGTGGGAGCCGCGCCGGGGACGGTACGCGGCCGCTTCTGAATGCGCCGCTACGACCTCCGCCTAGGGCCTGCGAAGTGGCCCTGACCTCAGTGGCGGCCGTCCGATCTCGGCGAGATCGGTGCACCTCAGCGGGATCCGCCCGACTTCGGTGGGACTGCGCTGGAACGGTGCGCGGTCGCGTCTGGATGTGCCGCTACGACCTCGCCCAGGGCCTGCCGGTGGTCTTCGACCTCGGCGGGACCGGCCAGACGCAGGCATGATCGGCGTGGACGACGGGCGGACCGGCCTGGACGCCGGCGGGAACGCCCGCCGCAGGTCGGGACCGCCCGCCGCAGATCGGGACCGGCCCGACGCGAGCGAGAACGGCGCAACCAAGGTAGGCGTGATGGGCCAGACTCCAGGGGGCCAGTCGGGCTCCAGCAGGACCAGCCAAGCTTCAGCGGGGCAGTCGGGCTCCAGCTGGACGACCCGGACCTCAGCGTGAGCGGGTCCTAATGCCGGCGGATCGACTCGGCACGGGTGGGCCTGGGCCGAACCTCGGCCGGGGCCGGTCCGGCGCGAGCGGGATCGGCCCGATGCCGGTGGGATGGGCCCGGCACGCCGGCAGGACGGGTCTGCCGCAAGTGTGATCAGCCCCGACACCAGCGGAATCGGCCTCGACACCGCCAGGATCGGCCCGATGCCGGTGGGATGGGCCCGGCACGCCGGCAGGACGGGTCTGCCGCAAGCATGATCAGCCCCCACACCAGCGGAATCGGCCTCGACACCAGCGGGATCAATCGGGCACGGCCTGGCTGGGCCTGACCCGGGCTGAGCGACAGCGCCCGCGACACCAGCGGGACCGGCCTCGACATGGGCGAGACCGGTCCCGATACAAGCAAAAGACCGGAGCCCGCTGGAAGCGAACTCCGGTCTATCTCGCTGCTACAGGTTAGATGGCTCGGACCTGGGAGGCCTGCGGCCCCTTCTGGCCCTGCGTGATCTCGAACTCGACCCGCTGGCCGTCTTCAAGGCTGCGGTAGCCGTTGCCGACGATCTCGGAGAAGTGCACGAACACGTCCGGCGCACCGCCGTCCGGGGCGATGAAGCCGAAGCCCTTCTCGGCGTTGAACCACTTGACGGTTCCCTGAGCCATAAAAGCTCTCCCTCAGGATGTGAATCTATGGGACCCACACCTCGTGGGTCCCGGTGTGTCGTACAGCAAGCACCCGGGGTGGCTCAGACAAAGTCATGCTGGTTTTCACTACGGGATCAGCTAATACAACGCCATCACATCTAACACCATTCTGGCGCGTTGGTGTTCCCGTCCCAACGAAGATTTCTGTCAGGCGGCATCACCGGGCAAACTGGAACCTGTTATGCAGAGCCTTCCAGCACCGCGCCTAGTGGCCACCGACCTCGACGGTACCGCGTTGCGCACCGACGGAACCGTGTCTCCCCGCACGGTCGCCGCCTTCGGCAAAGTCGAGGAATCCGGGGCCGTCCTGGCGTTCGTGACGGGGCGTCCGCCCCGGTGGATGGGCGGTGTGGCGAGTGCGGTACGTCACCGCGGGCTGGCCGTCTGTGCAAACGGAGCGCTGATCTACGATCTCCATACCGAACGGATAGTGGAATCTCACCTGATCACGGTCGAGGTACTCGAGGAAGTCGTCGCTCAGCTAAGAGCGAACGTATCGGACCTCGTATTTTCGGTCGAGTACGAAGCCGGTTTTGCGCATGAGTCGGATTTCCTCCTGAGCGCCAAGGACCGGCGCCCGGGAGCCGTCGGGATCGCCTCGATGACCTCGCGTCCGTGCGCCAAGTTGCTGGCCTTGCATCCGGCCATGGGCGCGGACGAGCTTCAGGCCACGGTGGAGGAACTGGTGGGGCATCTGGTGACGGCCACGCACTCCAGCGGGAGGGGCCTGATCGAGATGAGCGCCCAGGGCGTGACGAAGGCGACGGCCCTGGCGGCGCTCGCCGGGCAGCACGAGGTCAAGCCTGCTGAGACCGTCGCGTTCGGTGACATGCCGAACGACCTGCCCATGCTGAGCTGGGCAGGCACGTCGTACGCGGTCGCCAACGCGCACCCGGCCGTGCTGGCGGCGGTCGATCACGTGACCGCGACCAACGACGACGACGGGGTCGCACGGGTGATCGAGGAGCTCTACGCATAACCTCCGCGACGGGGGCTACAGGTAGGGGCCGGAACCGCCGTGAGGGCGCTGGGGGCCGCCGTCGTCGCCCTGCGGCACACCGGGCAGCGCCCTGCGCATCTGCTCCAGCTGCGCGCGGGCGGCCATCTGCTGCGCGAACAGCGTGGTCTGGATGCCGTGGAAGAGACCTTCGAGCCATCCGACCAGCTGGGCGTGCGCGATGCGCAGCTCGGCCTCGCTCGGCGGCGTGCCGTTCTCGTCGGTGAACGGGAGCGACAGCCGCTCCAGCTCGTCGACCAGCTCCGGCGCCAGGCCGTCCTCAAGCTCCTTGATGGAGGACTCGTGGATCTCCTTCAGGCGCTTGCGACTGGCCTCGTCGAGGGGAGCCGCGCGGACCTCCTCGAGAAGCTGGCGGATCATGCTGCCGATGCGCATCACCTTGGCGGGCTGCTCGACCAGGTTGGTGACCGAGCGGTCGTCCTCGCCACTATCGCCCTGACCTTGGAAGTCAGGGCCCACCACCACGATGTGGGGGGTGTTGTTGTCCTCAGCATTCATAACACTCACCGTACTAGCAGGATCTTGCCGACGTGCTCTCCGGAATCCAACATTCGGTGGGCTTCGGCGGCTTCCGCCATGGGCACCTCCGCGTAGATCACGGGACGTACGGCACCGGCTCCGACCAGGGGCCAGACGTTGTCGACGACGCTGCGGACGATGACGCCCTTCTCGTCCACGGGACGCGAGCGCAGCGCGGTGGCGTGCACGGAGGCGCGCTTGGCGAGCAGGGCGCCGAGGTCGAGCTCGGCCGTGCGCCCGCCCTGCAGCCCGATGACCACCAGCCGGCCGCCGGTCTTGAGCGCGCGCACGTTTCCTGCCAGGTATTTCGCGCCCATGATGTCGAGGATGACGTCGGCGTGAACCTTGTCCGCGAAGTCCTCCTCGCGGTAGTTGATCACCTGGTCGGCTCCGAGCTCCCTGACGCGCTCGGCCTTGGCGTCCGAGCCGACCGTGGTGACGACGTGCGCGCCGAGCGCCTTGGCGAGCTGGATCGCGAAGGTGCCGATGCCGCTGGCGCCGCCGTGGATCAGCAGCGTCTCGCCCCTGCGCAGCCGTCCGACCATGAACACGTTCGACCAGACCGTGCAGGCCACCTCGGGCAGCCCGGCGGCCTCGCGCAGCGCCACCCCTTCGGGGACGGGCATGACCTGCTGCCACGGTACGGCTACGCGCTCGGCGTAACCGCCGCCCCCGAGCAGCGCGCACACCTCGTCCCCCGGCTTGAACTGCTCCACGTCCGCCCCGACCTCGGTCACCACCCCCGAGACCTCAAGTCCCGGGTACGGTGAGGAGCCGGGAGGCGGCTCGTAGAATCCCATCCGCTGCAGGACATCGGCCCGGTTCACCGCCGAGGCGGTCGTGTCGATGAGCACGTCGCCCCGCTCGACGCTCGGCTCCGGCACCTCGTGCCACTCCAGGACCTCCGGTCCGCCCGGCTTGACGATCTCAATGGCTCGCATGCGAACCACGGTAGCCGGGCAAAGAAGTTCTGGGTTGCCGAGCTGCGCCGGACCATGTGGCGTTAACCTGCAATGTATTTGCTGCCCCTTTAGACCCACCCGAGGGGGAACACGGTGGCAAGACACGATCGAGAAGAATCTCTCGAGGAACAGCTGGCCTGGCTCGACGCGATCAAGGAGACGGAGGAGGCGCCCGTTCCGGTCAGCGCCTCGGCCGCGGTCGCCGACGAGCCGGTCGCTTCGCCGTACCCCAAGGATCCATGGCAGCACGTGCCGCAGCACGACACGCCGACGCCGCCGCTGTTCCGCGCGGCGGTCGACTCCGTGTATGGCCCCGAGGCCGCCGAGGACCTCCCTCAGGCGGAGAGCGAGGCCACCCAGTGGCTCGACCGGGCCGCGCTGCAGGAGAAGCCCGCCCCGAGCGCCGACGACCCCTTCCACGGCCCGCTGAAGCCGCTGCCGCGCCCCGACGACACCGACGCCTTCTCGCTGCCGCTCACCCCGCCGCAGCCGGCCGCGAGCAAGCCTGAGGCGGCCGGGAGCAAGGCCGAGGCGACGGAGGACGAACCGTGGCCGCACATCCCCGACTGGGCGCGGGAGTCCACGGAGAGCGAGGAGACGCGGCGTCCCGAGGCCGCCGCCGAGCCCGCGGACGACGAGAAGGCGCGGACCGAGTCGGCGAGTGCCGAGGCCGCACGTGTCGAGCCCGCGCGTGACGAGCCGGTCGTCACGGAGGCCAAGTCCTCGTGGGCGGACACCCAGCCGGGCAACGAGGCCCCGTCGTGGGCGCAGGACCAGCCCGGCGAGAAGCCGGCCGCCAAGGCGGGCACGGCGGAGACGCCTTCGGCCGCCGACCGGCCGCAGTGGGCCGAGCCGTCCGAGACGCTGCCCCGGAGCGAGCGCCCGCAGTGGGGCGACCCCGAGCCGCGTTCCCAGGAGTCGTCCCCGTCGCTGCGTACGCCGCTTCACGGGTCTCAGGAGCGTGACGAGGCCGCGGAGCCCGAGCGTCTGCCGTGGAGCACCGAGCAGGCCCCCAAGTGGGGCGATGAGCAGCGGCTCACGTGGTCCGACGAGCCGTCCGCGTGGTCCGCCGAGCGGCCCTCCTGGTCGGAGGATCGTGCTCAGCAGGACGACGAGCAGCCGCAGCGGGACGACGACAGGTCTCAGCGGGACGACGAGCGTTCCTCCGGTGACGCGGTGCGTTCCCAGCAGGAGGAGCCCCAGCGTTCTCCATGGGACGAGCCGCAGCGTTCCCCGTGGGACGAGCCCCAGCGTGCTCAGCGGGAAGAGCGGGAGGAGCGGGAGGAGCCGCAGCGGGACGAGCCGCGGCGTTCGCGGAGGGCGCAGCAGCCCGAGAGCCCCGCCAGGAGCGAGCCGTCCGAGCGGCCCCAGTGGGCCGACCAGCCGCAGTGGGCCGACCAGCAGGAATGGCGGCCCGCCGAACGCGAGATCCCGCCCCAGACGCGGCCACGCCGCCGCCCGGCCCCCATCCCCGTCTTCACCGCCCCGCCCAGGCCCCCGGTCACCGGCCGTCCGACGGCGGAGAGCCTCGACCCGGAGTCCCTGCTACGCGGACGGCGTAACGCGCCCTCCAAGGGCTGGCGCCGCATCGTCTACAAGGCGTCCGGCGGCTGGATCAAGCCGGGCGAGCCCCCGGAGGTGCGCCGCCGCCGCGAACTGCTCACCAGGGCCCGCACCCCGGTGACGGCCGGGCACCACCGGGTGGCCGTGCTGAGCCTGAAGGGCGGCGTGGGCAAGACCACGACCACGGTCGGCCTCGGCGCCACGCTGGCCTCGGTGCGCGGTGACCGCGTCATCGCCGTCGACGCCAACCCCGACCGGGGCACACTGTCCGACAAGCTCGTCCTGGAGACCTCGGCCACCGTACGCGACCTGCTCAACGAGCGTGACCAGGTCAAGCGCTACGTCGACATCAGGGCGTTCACCTCCCAGGCCTCCTCGCGGCTGGAGGTGCTGGCCTCTGACCGCGACCCGGCGGTCTCCGAGGCGTTCAGCGGCTCCGACTACCAGGACGTCTCCCAGGTCCTGGAGAACTTCTACTCGATCTGCATCACCGACTGCGGCACCGGCCTGCTCCACTCCGCCATGGGCGGCGTGCTCGGGCTGGCCGACCAGATCGTGCTGGTCAGCTCCCCGTCGGTCGACGGCGCCAGGGCGGCCTCGGCGACGCTCGACTGGCTGGAGGCCCACCACTACGCCGACCTGGTCAAGAACGCCACCGTGGTGCTGTGCAGCGTCCGGCCCAGGTCGAAGTCGGCGGTCGACATCAAGAAGCTGGAGGCCCACTTCGCCGCCCGGTGCCGCGCGGTGATCAGGGTGCCCTATGACCCGCATCTGGAGGAGGGCGCGGAGATCGACCTCGACCGGCTCCAGGACGCGACGAGGGAGGCTTACCTGCAGCTCGCCGCCAGCGTGGGCGACGGCTTCGCGGGGACCCGCGAGTGAGCGGAGGGTGTGGGATTCGAACCCACGAGGCCATCGCTGACCTGGCCGCTTTCAAGGCGGCTGCACTCGTCCACTATGCGAACCCTCCCGTGCGGAAACCACGATAGCGGCTGTGGTGGCAGGGGTGTACGTTCAGGAGGTGGCGGATCTCAACGTCGAGGTGCAGCGCGGTGCCTGCCAAGCGCTCGTGCGCCTGAGCGGTGACCTCGACAAGCTCACGGCTCCGCTGCTGAAGGACTGCCTGGTGGCGCTGTTCGCCGAGGGGCGCGTGGAGATCGTGGTCGACGCGGCCGAGCTGGAGTTCTGCGACTCCAGCGGCCTGTGGGTGCTGGTCGAGCACCAGCGCAGGCTGTCCGCGCACGCCGGGAGCTTAGGCATCGTCGGCGTGCACGGCGTCTTACAGCGGGTGCTCGACGTGACAGGGCTCAAGGCCGCCTTCGACCGCGTGGTCCCCGCGGAGCTCTGAACAGGCCGAATCAGCCGCCGAACGCACCCGCGGAGCTCCGACCGCGCGAAGCCAGCCGCCGAGCCAAGCCGCCGAGCCAAAGCCGAGCCGCCGACCTCAGCTCCCGAGCTGCGACAGCAGCCACTTGGGGCCCACGGTCTCCGCGCCGAGCTCACCGACCCGCTCCTTGAGCCCCCGGTCCGCCGTCACGACGAGCACCCGCTCCCACGGCTTGGCCGCGCGTACGACGTCGACGATGGCGTCATCGCCGCTCCCCGTCGCCGCCACCACCTGGATCCCTGGTACGGCCGGAGCGCTCCGAGCCGCCCCCTCCACGACCGCCACCATCCGCGGATACCACTGCGCCAGCACGGGATGCGCCAGCCGCAGCCCGGACACGTCGTTCAGCAGCCGCGTCGCCGCTCCGAGCCGGTCGTTCCACCAGCCCCGCTCGGCCCGCGCCCCGACGATGTTGGCCACGTCGAGCACCAGGGTCTCGGGCCTGATCGCGCCCTGGATGTCGGTCCACGTGGCGGCGAAGCCGGGATGCAGCTCACGGTCGGCGATCTCGGGCAGCGCCACCCAGCGCAGCTCGGTGCTCTCGCCGTTGGCCGGCGCGGCGGCCAGCAGCTCGGCCGAGGCGGCGATCACCGTCTCGAACGTCCACCCGCCGTGGTCGTCGAGGTATACCCCCTGCACCCGCAGCCCTTCGCCGCCGAGCGCCGCCTCCTCGCGGGCCTCGCGCAGCGCGCTGGTGACGGCGTCCTCGTGGCTGTCGCGGGCGCCGCCGGGCAGCCCCCAGGTGCCGCCGTGGTGACTCCACCACGAGCGTTTCTGCATGAGCACGTACGGCACGCCGAGCTCGTCGTGGTGGACGACCAGCAGCCCGGAGGCTCCATGGACGCCCCAGTGCCGGTGCCCTTGCGCGCACTCGGTCCAGCCGTCGCCGTCCTTAGCTGCCATGACGGGATTGTCTCAGCCTCCGCCCTTGGAGAAATGCTGGTAATCCTTGGTGCCCGACCAGTAGCCGCCCCACTCCCAGCCGACGCGGGAGAAGGCCTTGACGACCTTGTCACCAGGGTTTACTACACCTTTACCGCTAACTGGCCGTTTGGCGAACTTTTTCGCATTCTGGTGTGCGGTGCTGCCACTTGCGGTGACATATGGGTTCTCGCGGGGATTGATGTCTATCGCTTCCCCGTAGGCGTGATTCGACCAGTTGCTCGACCCGGTCGCCGGGCGGCAGTTGAAGGCCGAGGTGTTGTCGGCGTCGATCGAGTCGTAGTCGTCGCCCTTGTACGCGTCCACCAGCTTCATCTGCTTGATGGGCCAGCGCCACCCGTACAACCTCTTGAAGACCGTCACGATGTCGTCGGTCACCGTCTTGCGCACGACCAGCCGGCCGGTGTGCGG
The DNA here is from genome assembly GCF_035917475.1 of Nonomuraea fuscirosea. Taxonomy (NCBI): domain Bacteria; kingdom Bacillati; phylum Actinomycetota; class Actinomycetes; order Streptosporangiales; family Streptosporangiaceae; genus Nonomuraea; species Nonomuraea fuscirosea. Next base: position 10,534,860 of record NZ_CP109074.1, read on the forward strand.
TTTGTCGTCGAAGCCCCAGTACGTCAGCGTGACCAGCCGCAGGTCCCGGTAGTGGACCGGGCAGCCGGGACGCCACGAGTAGGGGAGCTGGTCGCGCGCGACCCGCGAGACCTTCGCGCTGAACGGCGGCGGCCCGGTGGGGCTGGGGCTGGGGCTGGTGGAGTCGGAGGCGGACACGGGCGTGGTCGATCCGGGCGTCTCGTGGACGGAAGCGGGCGAGGCGACCGGCTCCCCCGCGCCGCACGAAACGGACGCGAGCACCACGAACGCCATGGCGGCAGCACGTTTCATCTCGCCACCATATGCGACATCCGCCCTGGTCAAGGGACTATCAGCACAGTACGGCGAGCCCGCTTCGCCAGCCCGGAGGAAACCGAGCTCCACCACGACCTGCGTGAGCGGCCCACGACGATCGCGTCGGCCTTGTACGAACTGGCCAGCGTCTCCAGCTCGCGCGCCGCGTCACCCCGCATGCTGACGAACTGCCACGGCACCCCGGCGCCACGCAACTCGTCCCTGAGCTCCTCGGCCAGGTCACTGGCCGAGTCGGGGATGATCGGCGACCCGGCCCAGAACCAGAGAGGGGTGGCGTTCAGCGCCTCGACGAAGGCGACGAGCAGCGCGGCGTCGTCCCTGCGGGCGAGCCCGGCCGCGTACGCGAGCGCGTTGCGGCTCGGGCCCGATCCGTCGAAGCCCACGACGAGCAGGCTGGCGCCGTCCTTGCCGATCTCGAACCGCCCTTCGGGGAGCCTGTTGCCTTCCAGCGGCTCCCCCTGGGGGTCTGTCCCACTGCCGAACACGGCATGTCTCGCGTCAGGACTCGGCGTGCCTGCCGCGCGAGGCCAGCTCGCGCAGGGCGTCGGCGGCGAAGACGACGAGGCTGACGAACGACACCGCGGCGATCCCGCCGCCGAGCCACAAATCGTTGACCGTCGCGTCCGCGTAGGACCCGCCGCGGGGCTGGTAGCCGACCACGAACGGCGCGGCGACCAGCCACAGGCCGCCGAGGAACAGCAGGACGAGGGCGGATACGCCCAGTTTCGCCATCATCGGTTCTCCTCCACTCCGACCAAGGACGTCTTGCCGTTCTGGCGGTGCTCGCCGCCGCCGGGACGGGCTCCGGTGCTCAGGTCCTCACGCAGCGCCTCGACGAGGGGCGCCAGCAGGCTGGCCAGCTCCGCGGACGACGCCTGCGGCGCGGGGACCGGCACCGGCTCGGGCTCAGGCTCGGGCTCGGCCTTGCGCGGCCTGGGCTGCACCAGCCCGCGCAGTACGAGTTCCTCGCGGATGGCCAGTACGAAGGCGATGGCGCCGACCAGTCCCACGACCGCCACGCCGAGCCCGGTGAAGAACTCGGACTGCGTGGCGTTCGTCCAATCGGCGTCCTCGGGCTGGGTGCCGAGGGCGAAGGGCGCGATCATCAGCCACAGCCCGGCCAGCACGGCCAGGGCCGCCGCGACGGCGCCCACGAACTTGCGAATCATCGGGAGGTTCCTCCTGTTACAAGGTCCTTCTGTGGCGGCGTGGCCTGCGCGATCAGGGTGCGCGAGGTGGGCCGCAGCACGTTGTGCACGACCGATCGGGCGCGTTCGCGCTCGGAGCGCTCGTCGGGCGGGGCCAGCCTGGCGACCGCGCTCAGCAGCGCGGAGGGCTCGCCGTTCACCCGTTCGATGCGCTGGGAGATGAGTTCGAGTAGCAGACCGGCCAGGACCAGGTCGTCCTTGCTGAGCGGCTTGGCGGCGACGGGCTCGGCCGGAGCGCTCGTGCCGCGCAGCGGCAGCTCCTTGAGGAAGAGCGTGGCCAGGAACCCGAGCAGGGCGATGGGCACGCCCACCAGGAACACGGTCTCAAGGCCGCGGGTGAACGCCTCCAGGACGATGTTCTTGATCGGTGCGGGCAACATCTGGATGGCGTCGGGACTGCCGAGCTTGACGTCCCCGCCGCCCGGCACCGAGATGTGCGCGGCTCGTAGCATCTCGGCCATCTCGTCCTTGAGCCGGCCGGTCAGGATCGCGCCGAACGCGGAGACGCCGACGGCGCCGCCCAGTGACCTGAAGAACGACACTCCCGACGTGGTCGCGGCCATGTCGCGCAGCTCGGAGCCGTTCTGGGCGGCCAGGATGAGCATCTGCATGGACAGGCCGAGGCCGACGCCCAGCACGCCCACGTCGAACCCGATGAGCCACAGGCTGGAGTCGACGTGCAGTCTGGACAGCAGGAACAGGCCGATCGCCACGATGAGCAGGCCCGCGACCGGGAAGACCTTCCACCTGCCGGTCTGGGTGACGATCTTGCCGGAGATCACGCCGGACAGGAACAGCGCCACCACCATGGGCAGCGTCATCAGACCCGAGTTGGTCGGGCTGAGCCCCTTGACGATCTGCAGGTACTGCGGCAGGTAGATCATCGCGCCGAACATGGCCATGCCGACGAACAGCGAGGCCAGGCTGGTGAGCACGAACGTCGGGTTGCGGAACAGCCGCGGCGGCAGGATCGGATTACGCGCGGTGCGCTCCGACAGCACCGCCAGGGCCAGCATGAGCAGCGCGGTCGCGGACAGGGCGTAGGTCCAGAACGAGTTCCACTCGAACTCGACGCCGCCCAGCGTCAGCAGCAGCATGAGCGCGCTCGCGCTGGCCGTGATCGTCGTGGCGCCCCAGATGTCGATCGACGTGCTGCGCTTGATCCGCTCCAGCTTCAGCACCTTCTGGATGACCACGAAGGCCACCACCGCGAACGGCACCACCACGTAGAAGCACCAGCGCCAGCCCAGCCAGTCGGCGTCCACGATGAAACCGCCCAGCAGCGGGCCCGCGACCGTGGAGATGCCGAAGACGGCACCCATGTAGCCGGAGTAGCGGCCGCGCTCCCTGGGGGAGACGATGTCCCCCAGGATCACCTGCGACAAGGCCGACAATCCGCCCACACCCAGGCCCTGGATGGCCCGCGCCGCGATCAGCTGCCCGATGTTCTGCGACAGGCCGGCCACCAGCGAGGCCGCGACGAACAGCCCCAGCGCGGTCTGGAACAGCAGCTTGCGTCCGAAGACATCGGATAGTTTGCCCCACAACGGCGTGGACACCGTCATCGTCAGCATGGTCGCGCTCGCGACCCATGAGTACTGGTCCTGACCGCCTAGTTCCCCCACGATCGTCGGCAGCGCGGTGCCCACCACAGAGGTCGAGATCATCGACGTGAGCATCGCGAGCATGAGCCCGGACATGATCTCGAGGATCTCGCGGTGGGAATAGTGCCGTTTCGTGGGAGATGCGGCCTGCGCCTGAGCTACCAAAGCTCCCACATCCCCTTCTTACCGTCTTAACCGACTTGAGTATACGCCTGTTTACTAGCCGTGCGGTTAGTGGGGTGTCTGTTGAGTAGAGTGCGGGCATGAGTCCCCAGGTGACCGAGGCCAGGCCACGCGACCGCGAGGCCACTCGGGAGCGGATTTTGCGGGCCGCCCGCACCTTGTTCGGCGAGCAGGGCTATGAGCAGGTGACCGTACGCATGATCGCGGCGGCGGCCGACGCCAACATCGCCCTGGTGGGCCGGTACTTCGGCTCGAAGGCCGGCCTCTTCGCGGCGGTCCTTGAGGGCGAGCCGGTCTTCAGCGCCCTGTTCGAGGGCGACGAGCAGGGGCTGCCCAGGCGGCTGGCCGAATACGCGGCCGAGCGCATGCGGCAGCCGCCGGACAGCCCGATCCTGCGCACGCTCGAACGCTCGGCCCGCCATCCCGAGGTGCAGGCGGTGGCCAGAGAGCGCCTCATCGCGGCGGTGCTGATCCCGCTGGAGGCCAGGCTCTCCGGGCCGGACGCCCGGGCCAGGGCCCGCATGGCCGCGGCGATCCTGCTCGGCATCGGGGCGACGCGCCGCAGGCTCGGCCCGGAGGAGCCCACGCCGGCCGACGTCGACCGGCTGACCGCCGTCTTCGAGGCCTGCCTGGCGGAGTGAAAGTTTCACCCGATTACTTGGGTCTGACCTGCGGCGATGGCTAAAGGATCGATCCGATGTCTTTGTCCGGCGAGCCGGGCTCCCTAGCATCCGGAGTGCCGGTGGGAGCGCTCCCACATGACGGACGGAGTTATCCACATGTCTCGCAGCAGGCCCGTGCTGGCGGTGCTCGTCGCGGCGGCCGCCTCGGCCGTGGCGGGAGCGGTCGTCCTCTCCTCCTCCACCGCTCAGGCCGCCGACTCCGCTTTCTACGTGGATCCCCAGACGAACGCCGCCAAATGGGTGGCGGCCAACCCGAACGACAGCCGTACCGCCGTGATCAGGGACCGGATCGCCGCGGTGCCGCAGGGCCGCTGGTTCGCCACCTACAACCCCACGACCGTGCGCGGCCAGGTGGACGCCTACGTCGGCGCAGGCGCCGCGGCCGGCAAGATCCCGATCATGGCCGTGTACGCCATGCCGAACCGCGACTGCGGCGGCCCCAGCGCGGGCGGCGCGCCCGACCACTCCGCCTATCGGGCCTGGATCGACCAGATCGCGGCCGGGCTCGGCGGCCGGCCTGCCGCCGTCGTCCTCGAACCGGACGCCCTGGCGATCATGACCAACTGCATGAACTCCTCCGAGCAGGCCGAGGTGAAGGCCTCCATGGCCTACGCCGGCAAGAAGCTCAAGGGGACGTCGTCGCAGGTGAAGGTCTACTTCGACATCGGGCACGACGCCTGGCTGTCCCCCTCGGAGGCCGCCTCCAGGCTGAACGGCGCGGACGTGGCCAACAGCGCCGACGGCATCGCGGTCAACACCTCGAACTACCGGGCCACGGCGGGGCTGGTGTCGTACGCGAAGAGCATCATCTCGGCGACCGGCGTCTCCCGGCTCAAGGCGGTCATCGACACCAGCCGTAACGGCAACGGCCCGGCCGGCAGCGAATGGTGCGACCCGGGAGGCCGCGCCACCGGCACCTGGAGCACCACGAACACGGGTGACTCCGCGATCGACGCCTACCTTTGGGTCAAGCCACCCGGCGAGGCCGACGGGTGCATCGCGCAGGCGGGGCAGTTCGTGCCGCAGCGGGCCTATGACCTGGCCATCGCCGCGCCGCCCCCCACCACTCCCACGGTCACCCCCACGGTGACGCCGACGGGCGGTCCCGGCGGGTGCGCGGCGACGTACCAGGTGACCAGTCAGTGGAACAACGGCTTCCAGGCCGAGGTCACCGTGCGCAACACAGGCACGTCGCCGCTGAACGGCTGGCGGGTCGGCTGGACGTTCCCGAACGGCCAGACGATCTCCCAGCTCTGGAACGGCAACCTGACGGCGGGCGGCGGCTCCGTCACCGTCACCAACCTCGACTGGAACGGCGCGGTCGGCGCCGGCGCGACGGCCACGTTCGGCTTCCTCGGCGGACACTCCGGGCAGAACGGCACTCCCGCCACGCTCTCCTGCACCGCCTCCTGAGCGCCTCCTGAGCGCCTCCTGATCCCCCACGGCAGCGCCGTGGGGGATCAGCCATGAAATAACACCGCATTCGCGGCTGTTGCACAGAGCTGGTCACACCGCTCTGCGAAAGGCGCGTACTCATGGCTCTGCCGCTGTCCATCCTCGATCTGGCGCACATCGGCGAGGGCGAGACGGCGGGCGACAGCTTCGCCGCCAGCGTCGCCCTGGCACAGCGGGCCGAAGAGCTCGGATACCAGCGGGTCTGGTACGCGGAGCACCACAACATGCCGAGCATCGCCTCCTCCGCGACCAGCGTCCTCATCGCCCACGTGGCCGCCCATACCCGCACGATCCGCCTCGGAGCGGGCGGCGTCATGCTGCCCAACCACTCGCCGCTGACCATCGCCGAGCAGTTCGGCACGCTGGAGACGCTGCACCCGGGCCGCATCGACCTCGGGCTCGGCCGCGCGCCGGGCAGCGACCAGCAGACCATGCGGGCCCTGCGGCGCTCGCCCGCGTCGGCGGACTCGTTCCCGCAGGACGTGCTGGAGCTGCAGGGTTACCTGGCGGGCGAGTCCCGCATCCCCGGAGTGGACGCCACCCCGGGCAAGGGCACCAACGTGCCGCTGTGCATCCTCGGGTCCTCGCTGTTCGGCGCGCAGCTCGCCGCGGCACTGGGGCTCCCGTACGCGTTCGCCTCCCACTTCGCGCCCGCCGCGCTGGAGGAGGCCGTCGCCATCTACCGGCAGGAGTTCAAGCCCTCCGCCCAGCTCGACCGCCCGCACGTCATCGCGGCGCTCAACGTGATCGCGGCCGAGACGACGGAGGAGGCGCAGGAGCAGTTCCTCGACTCCAAGCGGCTCCGGGTCACCCGGTTCCTCGGCAGGGGGCGCACGTTCACCACCGAGGAGGCCGACATGATCCTGCAGTCGCCCGCGGGTCAGCAGATCGTGCAGATGGCCAAATACTCGGCCGTCGGCGACCCGGCCGAGGTGAAGGAGTACGTGGACAGGTTCGCCGAGCACGCCCGCGCCGACGAGCTCATCGTGGCCTTCGCCGCGCCCGACAGGAAGGCGTGGATGCGGTCGGCCGAGCTGCTGGCGCAGGCGTACTCGGACTGAGGTTCAGTCCGCGACCAGCCGGGCCCTGGTGCCCTCGTGCTCGCGCTGGCGCCTGACCACGTACGTGCCCGGCGCGCAGCCCGAGCCCCCGTGCTCCGGATGGAGCAGGTAGACCGGGGCCGAGGCGGTGAAGACGCCGATCGCCAGGCCCTGGGAGTCCGCGACGTGCGTGGTCCAGCGGCAGGTGCCGGGGTCGGCGACGAGGGTGTGCGGGTTGCCGCCGGCCGCGCCGCGCAGCAGCTCGACGCCCTCGGCCGGCACCGGCTCCCATCGGTCTTCTGCAATCAGGGTCACCGACGTGGCGACGAGCGGGAGCGGGATGACGATGAGGTCGCCCTGGGCCTGGAGGCCGTCGACGACGGGGATGCGTACCGACTGCTCCAGGTGGTCGAGCACCGCGAGTCCGGTCCGCCGGCTGAGAGAGGCGAGTGTGACAGTCATGGGCATCACCTATGTTCTGCGGAGAAGTGTGGCGTACTGCTCGCCGGACAGCCCGTACGTCCATCCGGCGGCCTCGATCGGATCGTTGAGATAGGCGGGCACGGTGAGCCCGTACCGGCGGCGGTGGCCGTCGCGCTCGACCGAGCCGTTGACCGCGAGGAGCACCTTCGTGCCCCGGCGTACGTCGTAGAGCCGCAGCTCGGAGCCCGGGTTGCCCGGGTCGGGTGCGCGGGAGACCAGGCGCAGCCCGGCCTGTTCGATGTAGGCGCCCCAGCCGAGCCGCTCGATCGCGCACCGCCTGACCTCGACGTTGACCTCGTCGGCGATGCGTTCGACGGTCGGGTTCTCGATCACCCAGGACGGTACCTGCGTGCCGTGCCAGGCGTGCACGGCCCATCCGTCCGCGTACCGGACGGCCGGGCCGCTCGCGTGGTGCGGTCTCACCTCGCCGTCGTCGCCCGCGACCTCGGTGTGCAGGGCGACCGGCCGCTCGGAGACGACGCAGACGTGCTCGTCCGGCCACCACCAGTGGCACGAGCCGAGCACGGCCGCCCACAGCTCGAACCGCCGTTCCTGCTCGGCGTCGAGCACCAGGCCGGCGGTGCGGCGCAGCGCGTCGTAACGGGCGATCCGGGAGACGTAGTGGGTCCGGTCCCAGCGCATCCAGCCGGGCGCCCCCCAGCTGTGCGCCCGCCGCAGCGGTGGCAGCAGGCAACTGCTGATCGAGCGCTGCAGCGGGAGGAACACCTCCTGCTGGACGATCCGGTCGAGCGCCCAGTGCGGCCTGCGCATGCCCGCTTCGACGGTCCGGCACCACTCGTCCTTGAGCTTGGCGAACCGGGTCAGGAGCGGCCATCGGTCCGGATGCTCGGGCGAGTGCGACAGACCTGGAGGGACGGTCGCCAGGGCCGCCAGCGGTGAGGCGACCCAGTGGAACCGGGGTGGGGAGAGCCCTGCCAGACGGTAGAGGGCGGAGACGGCGGCTTCTACGGCAGGGCGGTCGGCGGGGAGCGTCGACAGCGCCCGGCCCAGCCATTCCTGGCGAATCGCGGCAGCTTCCCGCTGCACGAGCGCGTTCACCGGTTGAGGGCGGAAGCGCCCTCCTTTCGCATGATCATGCGATAAATGGTGACAGACGCGAGCGACGGTTGTCCACCACCCTTCTTGCCGGGTGCCACCCGGGGTCATTCCTTCCGGGGGTGCCGGAGTTGGTAGGGGCCGGTCGTCTCGGACGCGGGCGCCGGGGCCAGGCCGGCCGAGATGAGCTGCGTGCGCAACGTGACGACCGTCCGCTCCAGAGCCCTGATCTGGGCCTGGAGCCGGTTGATCTGGTCGCGCATCGCGGTGGACGCGCTCTGCTCGGTGGCCAGGTCGGTGCTCACCTGGGAGGCCTGCGTCTGCATCCGGACCAGCTGTCTCTCCAGCTGGCTGAGCGCGTCCTCGTAGATCGTCTTGGCCCTGATGAAGGCCTCGGCGTCCACCTTGGAACGCTCCAGCTCGGCCTGGCGCTCCACCTGGAGCAGCGAGGTCTCCTGGGTCTTCTTGTTGGCGTCGGTGGCCGACCGGAAGGCCATGTACGCCACTCCGAGCGGAACGGCGCCCACGGCGACCTGAATGAGGATGTCAGTCAGGCTCGGCATCGCCACCTCCTCCGACGGGCCGGATCACGCCCGTGTAGGCGATCCCGTCCTCGTGATGCCAGGCGTTCACGGTCAGGGCGATCGGGAACTCGGTGCCGTCGCGCCGCAGGCCCACCAGCGGGATGATCCGCCCGGCCAGCTCGGACCGGCCGGACGAGCTTACCCGGAGCAGCCCGGCGGAGTGCTGTTCGCGCAGACGGCGTGGCATCAGCATCGTCAGCGGCCGCCCCACGGCCTCCTCGGTGCTCCAGCCGAACAGGTCGGCCGCCTGGAGGTTCCACGACTGGATGATGCCGGCGGAGTCGGCGACCACCACGGCCGCCGCCGGAGGCAGGGTGCCGGGCAGCCGTCCCGGCGGCCTGGGCGCCTCCGGCCAGGTGGCGATCAGTGCGATCCAGCTGCCGAACGCCAGCCAGACCGCGCCGGCCACCCAGCCGCGCTGGTTGGCGCCGGTCACGGTGGAGACCATGTGCACCAGCCCGTACAGCAGGAGCAGCGCGGTGGCGGCGGCGAACGCCATCCGGTCGGAGCGCATGAACATCTGCACCAGGCACAGGGTGCCGACGAGGAACCAGGCCAGCGCCCAGACGTTCAGCGGGGCGACGGAGGCGAGCGTGGTGTAGCCCGAGGTGGCCCGCTGGGAGGGCGGCGCGAACGCCAGCGAGGCGGCGATCACCTCGCCCAGCAGGCCGACGAAGGCGAGCGACGCGCCGCGCCGGCCGATGCGGTGCAGGGCGCGGCGGAATAAAGCTGTTCTGACGGCGTCTCCGTTACTCACGGTTGCCAGGGTAATACATATAGTTAGTCCTAGATGGCCTTATCGTAACCTCCGCCGAGCGGGTTTTCCGGTGGAACGGGGGCCGGGGAATCGAGGGCTGGACCGGCTGCCACCCGGCTCGTTAGAGTGGCCGCATGACTACTCTGGGTTACGACATTGATGCGCTGCGTAGTGCGTTCCCCGGCTGGTCCTTCTTCTACAGCGACGAGGGTGTCCTGTACGCGACCAGGCGCGGTGTCCGGCTGGATGACGACGAGATACACCGCGGCCTGCATCAGACGGTGAGCGCGAACGACATCGACGCGGTCGTGGACCTGCTCCAGGACCAGCAGCGTGTAGAGGCCGCCTGACCTTCAGTCCCGTCCCGCACCCGTCCCGCTCAGCAGCAGTGTCCCGCTAGTTTCCGAGAGGCCCTAGGATGTGCCTAGGAAGTCTTGGAAATGAGGAGGACGCATGGCGCGGGCCGGGCTGACGGCGGAGCGGGTGACGGTCGCGGGCGCCGATCTCGCCGACGAGGTCGGACTCGACCAGGTGACCATGTCCGAGGTCGCGCGGCGGCTCGGCGTGAAGGACGCCAGCCTCTACACCCACGTACGCAACGTCGAGGACCTGCGCGGGCGCATCGCGCTGCTGGCCGCGGACGAGAAGACCGTGCGCATCGCGGAGGCGACCGCCGGGCTGGCGGGCAAGGACGCGCTGGTCGCGTACGCGAACGCGTGGCGGGAGTTCGCCCACGAGCATCCGGGCCGCTACATGGCGACGCAGGTGCCGATCAGGATCGATCCCGAGCTGGCCGCCAAGGCGACGGGGCCGCGGCGCGCGGTCGAGCTGACGTACAGCATGCTGCGCGCGTACGGGCTGGCCGAGCCCGACCTGACCGACGCCGTACGGGTGCTGCGCAGCACCTTCCACGGGTTCGTCGCCCTGGAGGCCGCGGGCGGGTTCGCCCACGCGCGCACCCCGCAGCAGACCTGGGCCCGCACGCTCGACGCCCTGCACGTCCTCCTGGAGCACTGGCCGGAAGGGGAGTCCGGATGAACGGCAGTCTGCGGGTGCGCGGCGCCACCCTGCACTACGAGGTGCGCGGCGAGGGGCCGCCGCTGCTGATGATCCCCGGCGGGACGGGCGGCGCCGCCTCTCTGGAGACCGTCGCCGAAGATCTGGCCACCGAGTACACGGTCGTGACCTACGACCCGCGCGGCCTCGGCCGCAGCCCGCTCGACGACCCGGAGGCCGGGCAGCGGGTGGCCGAGCACGCCGGCGACGCGCTGCGCCTGCTGGACCTGCTGGCCCCCGGCGTGCCGGCCCGCGTCTTCGGCTCCAGCTCGGGCGCGATCGTCGCCCTGCACCTGCTCACCGCCCATCAGGAACGCCTCGAACGGGTGGTCGCGCACGAGCCGCCGGTGGTGGAGGTGCTTCCGGACGCCGCGGTTCATCGTGCCCTCGTCGCCCGCGTGGGCGAGACGTTCCGTACCGAGGGGCTCATGCCCGCGATGGCGGTGTTCGCGGCCGGGCTGAGCAAGGACGGTGAGCCCGCCCAGCCCGAGCTGCCGCCGCAGGCGGCGGCGCGGGCCGAGCAGACGATGGCCGGCCTGCCGTTCTTCGTCGGCCGCATCGTGCCGAGCTTCATGTCGTACGCGCCGGACGTCGACCGGCTGGCGGCGCTGTCGGACCGGCTCGTGCTCGCCGGCGGCCAGGACTCGCGCGGCGAGCTGCCCTACCGCCCGGCCGCGTACCTGGCCGAGCGCTTCGGCGCCGAGCTCGTGCACTTCCCCGGCGGGCACACGGGCCTGACCACGCACCCCGCCGAGTTCGCCGAGCTGCTCAGGAAGATCCTGCGCGCCTGACCCGCCCGGTACGCCGGCGAGCCACCCGGGGGCACACCCGGGTGGCTCGGTAAGGGGCGGATCGGGGGTCAGACCTCCTGGACGTTGGCGGAGCGCACGGTCCACGGCGGCCCGCACGTGCCGCGCCCGGTGAACCGGTTACCGGCGAAGATGATCGGGCTGGCGAACTGGTAACCGTCGGAGCAGGTCACCAGGATCCTGATCGCCCCGCTGAACACCGAGCAGTCGATGTCGATGTAGTACGCGGGGATGGGCACTCGGCGGGAGCACGAGTACTGGGCGTTCACCGACGCTCCGCCGTCCTTGCCCGGCGTGTCCGCGAGCTCCGAGGTCGACTGGTCGGTGAAGCCGCGTTCCGGTGCCGCGGTGGCCGTACTGGTGTGCAGTGCGACGGAGAACAGCAACGCCGCGATCGCGCTGAGCACGCCGATGAGCATTCTTCTCGCATGTACTGCCATGTCGTCGAAACCTTTCGCTGGTTTCCATTTCGGCCCGGCCGAGCCCTGCGCCGCTACTTTCGCCGAGCCCGGGACTTCCGGTCATCGTCACTTCACGAGAAACACCGCGACGGCGGCGCGGCGGCGATTGTCACTCGTGTCAAAACAGGGCCGGTAAAGGGTTCGGACAGGGTCAGATAAGGGTGTGTTCGGTCCACGCGCCCGCCAGCAGTCTGGCCACGGTGGTGCTCAGCACCCGGACGCCGTGGGTGGAGCCGGGCTCGATGCCCACCAGTTCCCGCACCCGCCGCAGCCGGTAGTCGAGCGTGCGCGGATGGATGTGCAGCGACTCGGCCGTACGCAGGCGGTTCATGTCGTGGCGGTAGTAGGCGTCCAGCGTCGGGACCAGGTCGGGCCCGTCCCCGAGCCGGCGCGCCGTCTCCCGCAGCCACTGGTCCACCTGCGGCGTCTCCACCGCGCCCAGCTCGGCGAACACGTCCGCCACCCCGTACAACCTGCGCGGCACCCGTTCCATCGGCGCCACCCTGCTGACCTTCCGCGCCAGCGCGGCCGCCTGCCCCAGGGTGTGGCGGCGGCCGTGCGCGGTGCCGGTCGAGCACGGCCGCCCCGCGATCTCGGCCACCGTCCGCGCCAGCGCCAGCCCCGCCTCCTCGGCCGCCGTACGGTGCTCGGGCCGCGTCCCGTGATACGGCACCAGCGCCACGAACTCGTCCGGCTCCTGCCAGCCGAACGGCACCCGGTGCCGCCGCAGCAGCGCGCACACGACCTCCTCCCTGCGCTTCGGCGGCGGAGCCGAGGCCACCCGGACGACCGTGACCAGGTAGTGCTCGGCCGTCGGCACCCCGAGGTGATCGGCCAGCTCGGCGGCCATCGGGTCGTCGTGCAGCATCATGGTGGCCAGCAGGTGCACGCGCGAGGCCGTCGGCAGGAACCGTTCGTACCCGCGGAAATAGCCGCGCGTGTAGGCCGCCTGCGCCGTCGGGCCGTTGCGGCCCAGCCAGTCGATCAGGCGCATCGTCTCGGCCAGGTCGCCCGGCCCGGCCGCCTCGGCGATCTCCCGCAGGGTGAAGGCGGCGTGCAGCGCGAGCGCGCCGCGCTGGCAGGCGGGCGCCACGCCCTGCCCGCCCCGCTGCTCGCCGACCGACTCGATGAAGGCCAGGTCGCTGTCCAGCAGCGGCTCGCCGGACGCGGCCAGCTCGGCTGTCCGCCTTCGTACGACGACCGCGAACTCCAGCATCGACGCCCGCGCCCTGGGTTCGACGGCCTGGAAGCCGGCGATCTCCCGGGCGCAGGCGTCCACCACTTTCCTGGCATTGTCGTCGGCCCGGCGTCCGAGCATGCCGAAGAGGTCCCCCATGTCGAATTCTCCCCGTGACGTCGCCGTGTCTCCATGAAACGCGCAGTTCCGTATTCGCCGGAGGGACGCCCGCGTATCAGAAGAATTTCGCGCGCCGCTGACAATGTGCCGGAGACCAGGCCACATGAATATCGGCCCGCCGTTTCACGGTGAAAGTTTCACGCCGCCGGCGTCCCGTGAAACCCGGTCGAGGGCACCGTGAAACCGGCGCCGCCGAGAGTGGCACCATGAGCATCACAGAACTCGACCCGCCCCCCGACGTGGCCGTACGCGCCCAGGGCTTGGCGAAGACGTTCGGCGGCCATCGCGCGGTCGACGGGATCGACCTGGACGTGCGGACCGGCGAGATCTTCGGCGTGCTCGGCCCGAACGGGGCCGGGAAGACCACCATGTTGCGGATGCTGGCCACCCTGCTGAAGATCGACGCCGGCCGGGCCGAGATCTTCGGGGTCGACGTGGTCGATCAGCCGCACGTCATCCGCCAGCTCGTCGGCGTCACCGGACAGTATGCCTCCGTCGACGAGAGCCTGACCGCCCGCGAGAACCTCTGGCTGTTCGGCCGGCTCCAGGGCGTCGCCAGCTCGCGAGCCCGGAGCATCGCCGCCGAGCTGCTGGAGCAGTTCGGCCTTGAGGAGGCCGCCGACAAGCCGATCGCGCAGTTCTCCGGCGGCATGCGGCGTCGCCTCGACCTGGCGGCCAGCCTGATCACCAGGCCGCCGCTGATCTTCCTGGACGAGCCGACCACCGGGCTCGACCCGCGTACCCGCGGCCAGATGTGGGAGACCATCCGCGGCCTGGTCGCCGACGGCTGCACCGTGCTGCTGACCACCCAGTACCTGGACGAGGCCGACCAGCTCGCCGACCGCGTCGCCGTCATCGACCACGGCCGCAAGGTCGCCGAGGGCACCCCCGACGAGCTCAAGACGGCGGTCGGCAACTCGACCCTCCAGCTGCTGCTCGCCCGGCCGGACGACGTACCCGAGGCCGTGCGGGTGGTGCGGCGCGTGCTCGGCTCAGAGCCGGTGCTCAGCCCGGAGCAGGGCCGGCTCAACGTCGCGCTCGACCAGGCCGACCTGGCGGCGGAGGTGCTGATCGCGCTGCGTACCGCCGGGGTGTCGATCTCCTCGGTGAGCGTGGCCAAGCCCAGCCTGGACGAGGTGTTCCTCGCCCTCACCGGCCACGAGACGGACGGCGACGAGGCCGGGAAGGCTGCCGGCACCATGGAGGAGAACCGATGAGCACCACGATCGCACCCGCCCGCGAGAGCGTCCGCGCCACCGACCGCGTGGCCACCGCCCGGCGGCGCGTCACCGTCGGCGAGACGTTCAGCCAGACCATGACGCTGGCCTGGCGGGCGCTGAAGCGGATGCGCCGCAACCCGGAACAGTTCTTCGACGTGGCGCTGCAGCCCATCCTGTTCACCGCGATGTTCGCCTACGTCTTCGGCGGTGCCATCGCTGGCGACGTGGAGAGCTACCTGCCCCTGATGATCCCCGGCATCCTCGCCCAGACCGTGCTCACGACGTGCATGGCCACCGGCACGCAACTGCGCGAGGACATGGAGAAGGGCGTCTTCGACCGGTTCAAGTCGCTGCCGATCGCCCGGATCGCGCCCCTGGCCGGCCCCATGGTCGCCGACCTGCTGCGGTACGCGATCGCGGCCACGCTGACCTTCGGCATGGGCATCGTGATGGGTTATCGCCCGGGCGGCGGGGCGGGCGGCGTGCTCGCCGCGATCCTGCTGGCCATCTTCACGGGCTGGTCGCTGGCGTGGATCTTCACCTGGATCGGCACGATCGCCAGGAGCGCCCAGGCCGTGCAGGGCATCTCGATGATGATCCTGTTCCCGCTGACGTTTCTGTCGAACGCGTTCGTCCCGGTCGAGTCCCTGCCGGACTGGCTGGCGGCGTTCGTCCGGATCAACCCGGTCTCACATCTGGTCACGGCCGCCCGCGACCTCGCCAACGGCGGCCTCGTCACCGGAGAGGTGGCCTGGACGCTCGTCGCCGGCCTGATCTCCATCGCGATCTTCGCGCCCCTGTCGGTACGCAGCTACAAGCGGCACATGTGAGCTGCACGCCGGCCTGTCCGCGCCGCCTCCGCCGGTCTGCTCGACGAGCCGCATCGCCTCGTCCAGCAGGTCGGAGCCGCGGCGGGCGCCGTACTCGGCCCGCACCGCGGCGAACGTCCCCGGCGCGATCCGCTCCGCGTACGGCTCGATCCGCTCGATGGACATGACGGGCATGGTGGCGTTGTACGCGAACCGCTCGGCCAGCAGCAGCAACCTGATCGCGGCCTCAGGGTCCATGGCCCCCCGCAACAGCCCCCAGGCGCCGAGCCCGAAGAGCATCGAACCGCACATGGGGTAGTCGAGGATGGGGTTGTCAGGGGTCAGCAGGTCGTACCTTCTGACGCAGGCGAACAACTCCTCCCCGTACGGGAGGTCCTCCGGCGCGGCGTGGTAGGCGTACGCCGTCAGCGCGATCGACTCCGAGATCACCGTCCACGGGGCGCGCTCCAGCCGCGGCACCCCGGGCATGCGCAGGTCACGCGCCCGCTGGACGGCCAGCCGATACTCCGCCAGCGCGACGGTCGTCCGGCCGCGCGCCAGGGAGAGCTCGGCGGCGCACAACGAGACGATCGCCATCCCGCCGATCACCGCCTCGCTGTCGTTGATCCTGGAGACCGCCGCCATTTCGGCTTCCGCGCCGTCCAGGTCGCCTCCGGCGATGGCGCAGGCCACCAGCACGGCGCGCAGCTGCGCCTCGTCGTCGGCGGCACCGAGCCGGCTCAGCACCGGGATGGCGAGCCGCGCGTACCGGACCGCCCGGCCGCGCTCGCCGAGGTTCAGGTACAGGTGGGCCAGCATGGCGTGCATGATCGCGATCAGCCACGAACCCTCGTCGCCGTGGACCAGCTCCAGGGTCCGCTCGGCGGCCGCGATGGCTCCGCGCACGTCACCCGCGTTCTCCAGGATGTGGGCGATCTGCCGCGTCGCCGCGAAGGCCTCGGCCTTGTCGGGGCTCTCCGCCAGCTCCGTCAGCCGCCGCAGCATCTCGGGGCCGTCGAGACCATCACATTCGAGCATCACCCGCCACAGCGCCGCGACGGTGGGATCCGTCGCCTCCGAGACGGGCAGCGAACGGAGCAGCCGGCGCACCGCCTCCCCGCGATCGTCGACGATGATCATGATGTTGACCAGCGCGACCAGCAGCGCGGTCCGGGTCACCTCGACCAGGTGGGGAGGCGGCTTCCAGCCGGACAGCACCTGGTTGATCGCGTCCCGATGGACGAGGACGCGCGCGTGGTCGCCGCGGATCGACCACAGCGCGCCGATGCCCGTGAGCAAGCGCACCGTCGTGGCCGGATCGGACTCGCCGAGAGCCTGCCTGAGCAGGTCGGCGAGGTTGCTCTCCTCCGCGCGCAACGCGTCGGCCGCCGCGAACTCCTCCGGGCTGAACAACCGGGCGGCGTGTTCGAGCGCGTACGCCGTCGCCCACGCCCGCTGCGCCGCGCGGGCGGGCTCCTCCTCGCCGGCCTCCCTCAGCCGCATCCGCCCGAACTCCCTGACGGTCTCCAGCATCCGGTAACGCAGGCCGTACGTGGTCTCGCGGACGCTCAGCATCGACTGCTCGGTCAGCGCGTCCACGACGGGCAGGGCGTCAGGCCCGAGGACGTCCTCCGCCGCGGCCAGCGTGAACCCGTCGCCGAACAGCGACAACCAGCGCAACGCCCGCCGCTCCGGATCGTCCAGCAGATTCCACGACCAGTCGATGACCGCGAGCAGCGTCTGATGCCGGTCGGGGGCCGTCCGGTTGCCGCCGCGCAGCAGCGCGAACCGGTCCGCCAGCCGCCGCGCGATCTCCTCCACCGACATCACCCGCACCCGCGCCGCGGCCAGCTCGATCGCCAGCGGCAGCCCGTCCAGGCGGGCGACGACCTCCCCGACCACCCGCTCGTCGATCCGCACGTCCGGCCTCGCCGCCGTGGCCCGCTGGCGGAACAGCTCCACCGCGTCACCGGCCGGCAGCTCGCCGAGCAGGTAGACGCGTTCGGCGGGGATCGACAGAGGTGCGCGCGAGGTGACGAGCACCCGCAGGTCGCGGGTCGTCACGGTGAGGAACGCCACCAGATCGGCGACTGCCTCGATCAGGTGCTCACAGTTGTCCAGGATCAGCAGCGCGGGAGCCTGGTCGAGATGCCGGGCGATCCGGGCGCGTACGTCCGAACGCTGCTCGGCGGTCAGCACCCGGCGCCCGCTGACCGAGTCGCGCACCCCCAGCGCCGAGCCCACCTCGCCCACCACGCCCTCCGGCGAGGAGACGCCCACGAGCTCGACGAAATGAGCGACGGGCTGGGCCGCGTTCCTGCCCACCACATGAGCCAGCCGCGTCTTGCCCAGCCCGCCGGGGCCGATGATCGACACCACCCGGTGGGTGTGCAGCAGGGCGTGCACCGCGCGGATGTCACCGTCCCGGCCGAGCAGCGACGAACCGTCGTACAGGATGCCCTGACGCACCGGCCGATCCGCGGCCAGCAGCTCGGCGTGGACGCGGGCGAGCTCGGGCCCCGGCTCGGTGCCCAGCCGCGCGACCAGCCCGGCGCGATACCGCCCGTAGCGCTCCAGCGCGGACCCCGCACCTCGTACGGCGGCCTCGCTGCGGAGCAGGCAGGCGAGCAGTTCCTCGTCCTGCGGCCGCCCGGCGGCCACCTCCTCCAGCAGGGGCAGCGCGCTCTCATGGGCGCCGCTCCGGCTCAGGGCCACCGCCGCCACCCGCCGCGCCTCACCCACCCACGCCGCCGCCACTTCCCGCAACTCAGCCAACGCCCCCACAGCCCCGTCCGGCCCACCGACCGTCATCGCCATGGCCTCATCGGCCCGCCGCCGCGCCAGCACCATGTCACCCTCGGCCAGCGCCTTCCGCGCCTGCTCCACCAGCCCGCCGAGCAGCAACGCGTCCACCTGGTCGGCGGGCAGCCCGAGCCGGTACCCCCGCGGCATCCGTACCACCACGTCGGCCCCGGTCGCCGCCCGCGTCCGCGACACGACCACCTGCAGCGCCTTCGTCGGATTGGCCGGCGCCTCCTCCGGCCACAACTCCTCGACCAGCCGCTCGTCACTCACCCCCGCGCGTCCGTGCAGGGCGAGCACGGCCAGCAGCGTATGGGCGCGATCCCCGACCACGCGCACACCCCGCCAGCGAACGCCGTTCAGCAGGACCAGGGCAGGGGACATACCCACAGCTTACGGACGACCGCCCGCCGAGGCGCGCGACCACGCCCCCTCCACCCTGATCCTCACCCCGCCCTCCACCGCACCCGAACCCCCACACCCAGCAACCCGGCGGCAACGCCGTACCCGAGCGGCTGCGACGCAAGCAGGGCCAGCCACGGAAGCCTCCCGTCCCAGCCGGCGCAGTCGAGCAACCTGACGAACGAGATCATCTCCAGCACCTGCATGAGCGTGACCACCAGCATGACCGACCCAGCCAGCACCCCCACCACCACACCGACCCGCCGCCCTGCCCAGACCGCCACCACGCCCGACAGCAGTGCGCACACGGAGGGCAGCGCGTTCGCCAGCAGGACCCGCTCAATGGTGTTCAGCACGCGAGCCCGCAACTGCTCGACCCACGTATCCTCAGGAAAGCTCGAAAGCGGCCCGGCGCACCACACCTCCCCGCCGGGAACGTACCGCTGCGACAACAGCAGCAGAAACGTCAGAACACACACCACCAGCGAGGCCGCCCACCAACGCAGAAAGCGCATCAGCCACCTCCCGCACAAGATCGACAGCCCACATCATGCACCACGCTGTCGCCTCCGGGACAGGCCGCGTACCGACGAAGAGAGTGATACTGGGCCGATGGCCTCAGCCGCTGCTGCCGATGAGCGGATCGCGTGATCAGCCGTCGTCGCGGCACAAGCAGAAGGGGTGGCCGGCTGGGTCGAAGAGGACGCGGACGTTGTCCTGTGGCTGTTCCGTGGCGACCGAGGCTCCGAGGGCGACTGCCTCGGCGACCGCTGAGTCCAGATCGCCGACCTGGAAGTCGAAGTGCATCATCGGGCGCTGTTGCCCGGCGGCGGGCGGCCAGACGGGGGCTTGGTAATCGGTCGCCTGCTGGAACACGATGTAGATGGAGCCTTCGGGAGCGGCGAGAATCGTGGTTCCCGGCTCCTGATGGCCGATGGGCCATCCGAGCAGGTCGGAGTAGAACTGGGCCAGAGCGGCGGGGTCGGGGGCCTCGATCGCGGTGCCCCACCACATGCCCTTGGTTCGTGATCGCACTGGTGCACCTTCTCGCGTGAGCGCCGATGTCGGTGGTGGAGGCACGCTAGCGCCGGTTGCGGACGATCCGCTTCCGGAAAGAGGAACTGCCGCTCGCCCGGGAATCGATCATCACTTCTTGAGACACTGTCCCCAGCCCACAGCGCCGGCTGGAGCGGGCGTCCCCTTCACGCGCAGCCGCTCGACCTCCGCCTGTAGCGCATCGATCTGCCTGTCCCGCGGGTCGGCCTTCGGCCGGCCAACCGGACGGGCCAGCGCCTGCTCCGCGCCATGGTCACGAGCTGTTCGCCAACTAGAGATCAGCGAGGAGTACAAGCCCTCGCGACGCAGCAACGCGCCCTTGCCGGCCTTGTCGAGCCGCTCGTACTCCTCCAGGATCCGGGCCTTGTAGGCGGCGGTGTAGCGGCGGGCAACAGCTCGCTCGCGTACCTGGGGGTCAGGGATCTCGGGATCCTTTTCACTTGCTCCCACGAAGGGATGTCTCCTTCCCCACCCTCAACACAGAGTTTTGTACATATTTGCTACCTCTGTCCATTTTGGCGGGGAGGGCTGTGAGCAGGCGGGATGGTGGGTGATCTGTTCTGGTCTGAGGGGTTCGTTTGATAATGAGAGCCGGGATGATCACTGCTGGTACGGAGTTGCCGTGATGGGCTATGTGGTTGTTTGGGGTCGGCTGCTGGTGCTGGGGATCTTTCTGGTCTCGCTGGCCGGCAAGGTACGCGGCCGTCAGGCGTTTCGGGAGTTCCTCATGGCCACCGGCACGTTGCTGGCCGTGGAGCGGAGGTGGGCGCGGTGGCTCGGTTCGCTCGCGGTGGTGGCGGAGGTGGGGATCGTGGTGCTGGTCGCCGTGCCGGGCACCGTAGCCGTGGGGTTCGCGCTGGCGGCGGTCACGTTGGGTGGGTTCGGGTATGCGCTGGTTCGTGCCATGGGGAGGGGGAAGGGGGCGTCCTGTCGCTGTTTTGGGGCGTCTGAGAAGCCCGTCGGCCGGCATCACGTCATCCGTAACGTGGTGTTGATCGGGGTGGCTCTGGTGGCGATGGGGGCGACGTTCGCTGGGACGTCGGGTGGTGTCGAGCTTCCTGGGGTCGTGATCGCTGCGGTGGCGGCGGCGGTGTGTGTGCTGGTCGTCGTTCGGCTCGACGACATCGCCGAGCTCTTCCGTCCTGCCCCCGTCGGACGCTGACGGTCAGCCCGCCGTCGGGCGGTGACGGTCGGCTCGCCCCGTGCGTACCGAGAAGGCCGGTGATCTCGTTCAGCCGGTCGATCTCGTCGTCGCGTCCGACGAATCCGAGCGGGCTCCCTGGTAACTGAGCCGGCACCGGCGGCCCGGCCGGGACATCGGGGACGTCGACCTCGGCGCAGTCGACGTCGAGCCGGTACCCGGCGCCACCTTCACGCAGCACCCGATCGGGCCCGAGGAGTCACCCGCAGGCCGCGCGTGTACAGCCGCAGGTTGGCCGCGGCTGAAGGCGGAGGCGCGGACCCCCACAGCGCGTCGACCAGGTAGTCGGCGGAGAAGCTGCCATGCGGATGGCCGCGCAAGCAGCACGGCGAGCAGGAGCCGCTGCTTGCGCGGCCCCAGGGCCGGGACGACCTCGCCGGACCGGACCCGCAACGGACCCAGAACCTTGAACACCACGATCACGCTCCTTCCGCGTGACGCGTATGGCGCTCGCGCGCATGACCGCGGCGATGTCATGGCGAAATCTCTCGACCCGGGCCACTTCGAGCAGGGCACCGGGAAAACGCCCGCCGGAAGGAGCCCCCACTCGATCGACGGTCATCCGTACCTTGGCCGGAGTTGATCATCCAGGCTGCTTGACGCCGGAAACCGCGCCGCGCTCGTGGATCACGTGCCGGAGGGCAGGCGGGTGTGCCGGGGGATGCTGCCGAACTTGCCGGAGTGGAAGTCGCGGTAGGCCTGTTCTATCTCGGCGCGGGTGTTCATCACGAAGGGGCCGCTGGCGTACACGGACTCACCGATGGGCCGCCCGGCGAACAGCATCACCTTGGTCTGGTCGTCGCCGTCACCGGTGTTCAGGGCCAGCGTGGTCGGGTCGCCCGGCCGGGACACCGGATCCGACCAGGCGATCTGCCCGGCGTGCACGGTCCGGCCGCCGATCTCCGCCTGTCCTGAGAGCACGTACGCGAACGCGCGCTGGTCCCCGTCGAGCACCTGCCGGTACGCAGTTTTCGGATCGAGCGTGATCACCAGGCCCAGGATCGGCCAGTGATTGAGCGCGAGCGCCCGCGCCTCCCCGACCTCCCCCGAGATCAACTGGACCAGCACGCCAGGCTCAGTGTGTACGGCGTGCGTACCGGCCCGCAGGTCCTGATAGCGCGTGGGTACGAGCTTCCGGTGCGCCGGCAGGTTGACCCACAACTGGATCACATGCGCCTGCTCCGCGCGGGCGGCGACCTCACGGTGGATGATGCCCCGCCCCGCGGTCATCCACTGCACGTCCCCCGGCCCGAGCACGCCGGCGTTGCCCATGCTGTCGCCGTGCTCCAGCGCCCCGTTCAGGATCAGGGTCACCGTCTCCATCCCACGGTGCGGATGCCACTCGAACCCGGGCTGGTTGACGAATTCCTCCCCCATCACCAGGAACGGATCGGTCCAGGCGTTTTGGCCCGGCGCGATGATCATCGCACTGTGATCGGACATCGGGGTCGGACCGATGTCCAGCTTGTCGAGAACCCGGTCCACCCGCCGGCTCACTGTCGTCATGATGACCTCCCTTTTGTCGGTCAGGGGAAGTATCCGTCCGCCGATCAGCATTGACAAACGTCAGCGAAGTTACTTACTTTCGAGAAGTGACCAGCGACACTCCGGTGGACGAGGAAAGCTGCCACCGCATCCTGCACGCGATCGACATCATCGGCGTCCGCTGGGTCGGGCCGATCCTCCTCGCCGGGGCCCGCGGCGCCCGCCGGTTCAAGGAGTACCGCGCGTTGGTGCCGGGCATCTCGGATCCGCAGCTCACGCTGCGGCTCAAGCAACTACAGGACCGCGGGCTGATCGAACGCACGGTGATCCCCAGCACGCCGGTTCAGATCACGTACGCCCTCACGCCCGGCGCCGAAGAACTCATCTCCGCACTTCAGCCGCTGGCGCACTGGAGCGAGCGGCACCGGGCGAGCTGACGGCGGGTCACTGTGCCGCTTGGGGCGGGTCGGTGAACGCCCGGACGAACGAGGACACGCAGACGTCCGGAGTCGCCAGCGAGGCGACGATGTGCCCGTCGATGCTCAGCGGCGGGTCGAGCGGCAACGCGCGGATCCGGCGGGCGGCGTACCCGGTCAGTTGCTCGGCGGTCAGCAGCGTCCACGCGCCCTGCCCGGCGCCGATCTCGATCAGGACGGTGAGCAGTGAGCCGCCCGACCGGCCCGTCGATCCCCCTCCGGCCTGGTGCAACGCCGAGATGACCGCTTCGTGCAGCGCCGGGTCCTCCTCGCGCGCGGGCAGGCGCAGCGCGGCGCGGTCCAGGTCCGCGAGCCTGGCCACGGGGAGGCCGGCCATCGGGTGCCGGTCGGAGACCACGGCCAGCAGCGACTCGGACCAGGCGCGTACGACGCGGACGCCGGTGGCCTCCACCGGACCGCGTACCAGCGCGAGATCCAGCTCACCGTCCCTGACCGCGGCGAGCCGCGCGGGCACCGGCAGGTCCACCAGCATCGCCTCGGCGGGCCGTTCCCCTTCGTGCAGGAGCTCCGCGCCACGCTCCAGGCGCGCGGTCAGGCCGGGGGCGACGCCGATGCGCAGGAGGGCCGCCTGCTCTCCGGCCACCACGCGCACGCGGGCCGCGGCGGCGAGGGTCTCCTGAGCCGCCTCCAGCACGCGCCGGCCGGCCGGGGTGAGCCGGACGTGCCGCGGGGAACGGTCGAACAGGCGGGTGCCGAGCTCCCGTTCGAGCCGGGCGATCTGGTGGCTGACGGCCGGCTGCACGATGTTGAGCCGCTCGGCGGCCCGGCCGAAGTGGAGCTCCTCGGCGACGGTCACGAAGTAGCGCAACGCGCGCAGCTCCACGTCCCACGCTCCTACGATGACAAAAAGTAATCGCTGAACAGTCTAACTGGGGCTGGTTCCGCCGGGTACAGGACGGCTGGGATGGAGACATGCACTATGGCACTGCTTTGATCAACCCCACGTCCCCCGCGGACGTGGCGGCCGCCGCGGCCGACGCCGCCGACCGCGGACTCGACACCTTCTGGACCAACCAGAACCCGGGCAGCTGGGACCCGCTCATGCTGCTGGCCTCACTCGGCCGCCGGCCGGCCGAGGTGGGCACGGCGATCCTGGCCACCTACCCCCGTCACCCGGTGACCACCGCGACCGAGGCGCTGACCTTCCAGGCCGCCGCGGGCGGCGGGCTCGCCCTGGGCGTCGGCCCGAGCCACGCCTGGTACGTCCAGGACCAGCTCGGCCTTCCCTACACGTCGCCGCTGCGGCACACCCGCGAATATCTGACCGTGCTGCGCCCCCTGCTGCACGGCGAACCGGTCCGGCACACGGGCGAGTTCTTCACCGTCGACACCCGCCTTGACATCACCGCCCCGGCGCCCAGTCTGCTGATGTCGGCGCTCGGACCGCGCATGCTGGAGGTGGCGTACGACCTCGCGGACGGGGTGGTCGTCACCTGGATCACCCCGGAGATGATCGCCGAGCACATCGCCCCGCACACCGCTCCCGGCGCCCGCATCGTGGCCCAGCTCATCACCCTGCTGAGCCCGGACCCCGACGCCGCCCGGGCCGCCGTCGCCGAACAACTCGCCGCGATCGGCCAGATGCCCGCGTACCGCGCCTCCCTCGGCCGCGCCGGGCTCGACAACCCCGCCGACACCATCGTCATCGGAGACGAGACGACGATCACGGACGCACTGAAGCGGTATCAGGACGCGGGGGTGACCGACCTGGTCGTCTCACCCCTCAACGAAAGAAGCCGCACCCTGGACCTCACCGCAAAGGCTTGATCAGGCCGGTCGCGCGGACCACCGCGGCGAGGGCATCAGGATCGCCGGTGCGCCGGTGGACGTCCAGCGCGGTGTCGGCCAGCTTGATCACGTGCTCGTCTCCGTGCCGCACCGCCAGCTCGAACACCTCCTCCGCCGCCCCGGGGACAGCGGGCAGGTCCTGGCGGGGAACGGGCTGATCGGGGGCATAGGCGGCGGTCACCGCAGCACCTGCCGCCCACGCCGCGTTCATGCCGGCCACCCACATCTCGGCCGGCAACGCGGGCAGCGCCCGCAGCACCGCCGTCGGCGCCGTCGCGGTGTGGACCAGCATGACGGCATTGCCGTGCGCGTGAGTGGCGTACCGCAGGGTCGCCGCGTCCGCGAGCTCGGTCAGGTACGCACGCGCCTGCTCGGGGTCGGCGGCCGGCTTGAGCGCGGCGAGCGAGGACCTCCACTCGGCGAGCTCACCCAGCTGTTCAAGGCGATGATTGATCCCCGCACTCTGGTCCGGCACACGGGGCACTCCCGCGAAAGCACGCTCGGGCCCGGCCGTACCAGACGGCGCGTCGAACCCCGCGATGGCCTGCCACCGCGCCGCCCAGTACCCGAGCGCCTGCCCCAGCTCAGCCAGCCGCGTCTCGTCCTCCTGCCGCAACAACGCATGAATCGCATGCCCCGTGCGAATCACCCCGTGCGTGGCTCCGGCCGCGATCCCCGGCAGCAACCGTGGCCACCAGGTCCCCAGCACGGCCCGCCACGGCTGCTCCCGCAGCTCCCTGTCGAAGTACGCCAGCCAGTCGCCGAGCCGGCGCGGATCCCCGAGCGCCTCCCGCCACTCCCCGGCCTCGATCGGCGAGCTGCCGCGCGGCAGCTCATCCAGCCGTCCGACGTACGTGTCGAGCCAACGGTGCACTTCACGCCCGTACCCGTGCCTGACCATCGATTCGACCGCCATCGGACCGTGGTTGGACAGCCACCCGTCGAACTCGGGGCCGGTCGTGTGCAGCCGTCCGTACGCTTCGTCCAAAGTCCCGGTGTCATTCATGCCATCGGACGCTAGTAGCTCCCACCACCCCACACCTCGGCCCTCCGACCGGGAAGCTCTACTGCTTTGGACCTAGGTTTCCGCGTACGGCTCAGCGCTGCCGCTGGGCCATTCCGGCACGGATGGCTGAGCGCCCCATGAATCGTGATCAATGCGTGTGCGTCGTGAGACGGCCGGACTTGATGCTTGCAGGTGTGGATGCGAGCAAGGTGAGTGTCTCACCTGCCGCCGAGGGACGGCTGGCCGAGCGGGCGGTAGCCGCCGCGTTCGCCGGCACCATGCTGATTCTCGTCCCGCTCGGCGGGTTGCTGCTGCTGGCCGCCCTGTCCGACGACTCACGTTGCGGCCACTACGGCTGTGTCGGTCTCCTGGCCGACGCGTGGAAAGTGGGTAGTTGGGCGGCGATCGTGCTCGCCTGGCCACTGCTGCACCTCTTTCGCGTGCGCCCGGCGTGGCCCGTCGCCGTGCTGGCGCCCTTCTTCCTGGTGCCGATCTGGGAGCTCGCCGAAGTGCCGCTCAGCGTGATGGCCGGAACGTTCGCCTATCCACTGGCCGCCCTGGTGAGCTCGCCGCGCCTGTCGTGGCGGGGGCGCAGTTTGGTTCTGGCCCTCTTCTTTCTGTTCTGCGCCTTCCTGGCACTTTCTTAGGGGCAATCCTGGCCTGGGCATGTTACGTCTTCGCATTCAGCCGCGATCGCTGATGCTGCGAGCCGTCGGGGACCGTCGAGTGATGCATATGGCGGGTGTCACCAGTAGGTCGCGCTCCACCCTCTCGATGGACTGCTGATGCAGGGCAAGGGCTCTCTGGCCGGAGTCGCTGCTGTTGCAAGGCTTCATCGCAACCCAGCGGTGACGACGGCCTGAAGCCGCCCAACGCTCGGCTGTACCCCGACCGCGCCCGGCGCTAGCTCATGCTGGACAGTGCGGTGCTTGACCAGGTTGCCGGGGTGATGGGGAAGGCCGCGACGAAGGAGCACCGCCTGTTGTGGCGGCTGACCGGGACGCTGATCACCGGCCAGGTCGCACCATGCGTAGTGATCGATGACAAGTCCTGGTGGAAGACCAAGGCCGACAACGGCAGCTGACCTCAACCGTCGTCAACCTTGCTCGCCAGCGCGCCTCAGCCGCCGGCATCTTCGCGGAGGCGATCGGTGAGTGAGGCGGACCCGCCTTAGCAGGGGTGTCAGCCAGATCGCGCGATTGTCCTGACAAGCAGAAAGGCCCGCTCCAGGGGATCCCTGGTGGCGGGCCTTTTGTGCTGTGCGCGGCCGACAGGAGTCGAACCCGTAACCTTCTGATCCGTAGTCAGATGCTCTATCCATTGAGCTACGGCCGCTCGCTGCGTAAGCAAGCATAGCGGGTTTTCGGGAGTGCCTCGAACCGGATACGGGGTTATGGCTGGGGTTGGTTCGGGGGCTGGGTGGGTGTGGGGTGGTGTGAGGGGGTTTGAGCAGGGGAGCTCGTGGGTCCTCCGGGTGCGGGCTTACGGGTCGGCTTGGTTCAGGAGGACGTCGAGCAGGATGGCCATGTCGGTCAGTCTGCGGAGGATGAGGGCGTACTGGTCGTGGGTCTGGACGCGGATCTTGGTGAGCTGGTCGGTCGTGTGCCTGCGGAAGCTTTCGATCTCGTCGTTGAGGGCGGAGAAGTCTTGGTTCAGCTCCGCCTGTAGGCATTTGACCTGGGTTCTTGGGTCGGTGTGCGGGTCTCCCGGCTGGGTGCGGGGGTGTCTGCGCCGTCGGCGTCGAGGTCTCAGGGGGCTGAGGGTCGGGTCGCCGGTACGTACGGTGGCCTCCAGGGCGTCCGCGCGGAGTTTCAGTTGGCGAATCTCCGTCTCGATGTCCACGTACCTCTACCTTCGCGGTAGTTGGGAGGGATCCGCTTGCGAGGGTGTGCGCTCGTGGGTCCCACGTACTGTGAGCACATGGTTGCAAGGTGTGGGGGGAAGTGGGAAACCGTGATGGGTGGGCGGGGTGAAGACTTTCTCCCGGGGGTGTAGTGGAGATCACCGCTGGGTGCGTTTCTCTGCTCGGGGGGTGGGTGGTGAAGGTGGCATCTACGGCAAGAGCAGGCAAAACGCGGGAGAGGGTGAGCTGTGCTCCGGGGCCTTGGGGTGGCGTGCCTCTACGTGCCCTCTGAGTAGTAGATGGCTGCTTGGACGCGGCTTTTCAGGCCTAGTTTGTTGAGCACGCGGCTTACGTGGGTCTTTGTGGTGGCTTCTGCCATGTCGAGTTCTCGGGCGATCTCGGCGTTGGACAGGCCCCGTCCGATGCAGGCCAGCACTTGTTGTTCGCGGGGGGTCAGGCCGGCTGGGTCGGTTGCCGGTTCTCTGCGGGCGGGGAGTTGTTCGGCGAAGGCGGCTATCAGGCGGCGGGTGACGCCTGGTGCGATGAGTCCTTCGCCGCGGGCCACCACGCGGACCGCCTCCACCAGGGATTCGGCGTCGGTGTTCTTCAGCAGGAAGCCGGCCGCGCCGGCCCGGAGGGCGCCGAAGACGTATTCGTCGACGTCGAACGTGGTGAGGATGAGGACGTCGCAGACTCCCGCCAGCGCGCGCGTGGCGGAGATGCCGTCGAGCCGGGGCATGCGTACGTCCATCAGGACGATGTCGGGGCGCAGCTCCTCTGCCATGGCGACGGCGCGTTCGCCGTCCTCGGCCTCGCCCACGACCTCGATGTCGTCGGCTCCGTCCAGGATCAGCACGATTCCGGCCCGGACCGCGGCGTGATCATCGGCCACGAGCACCCTGATGGTCACCGTCCGCCTCCAGTGTTCTTCTTCTCGGCCGCCGGATCGGACCCGGCGTCTCTCGTGTCCATCTCGGTCGTCGTCGGCAGGGCCACCGAGACTCGCCAGCCTTCCCCGTCGGCCGCTCCGGCCTCGAACCGCCCTCCGACCAGGGTGGCTCGTTCGCGCATGCCGATCAGGCCGGCGCCGGCGCCGGGCAGCCCGCCTCGCCGGTCGAGACTCAGCGCGTTGTCTACGCGGACGACGACCTGGTCGGGCTCATAGCCGAGCACCACGGAGACTGGAGACTCGCCGTGTTTCAGGGCGTTGGTGAGCGCTTCCTGGAGTATGCGGTAGCCGGCGAGATCCACGGACGGGGGCAGGTCGCGGGGCTCGCCCTCGACCCGCGTCCGTACGTCCATGCCTGCTTGCCGCACCCGTTCGACCAGGGGATCGGCGTCCCCGAGGCGTGGGCGGGTCGGTTCGCTCTCGGCCTCGTCGCCTTCCTGTCTCAGCAGGCCGATCATGGCTCGCATCTCGGCCATGCCCGCCACACTGTTCTCCCGTACGGACTCCATGACTTTCCGCACCGTCTCCCGATCGAGATCCTTGCGCGACAGCGCGGCGGTGGACTGGATGGCGATGGCGCTGAAGTGGTTGGCGATCATGTCGTGCAGCTCGCGAGCCATCCGGGTACGTTCGGCGGTGATGGCGGCCTGGCGGTCGAGCTCCGCCAGGCGGGCCACCTGCTCGGCCCGCGCCCGCTCCGCCGCCGCACGATCTCGCTGCTCGCGCAGGTAGACCGCGGTGAGGACGGGCGTGACGAGCACCAGCCCCGCCTGCACGCCCATCACGGCCGGCGCGCGCCAGTCTGCGGCGAGGAACCCGGCCGTGGCGCCCGCCCCGACCGCCAGCACGGAGGTGGTGCCCAGCAGGATGCGGGACAGGCCGGCCGGGCCGTAGAGCGCGGCCGCGTACAGGTTGTCGGTGAAGACCAGTACCGTCCCCAGGGACGGGCCCACGAGCCCGTCGATCGCGATCCCGACGACCCCCAGCGCCAGGCAGAGCAGCGGCGCCCGCGTCCGCAGCAGGACTCCCGCGCAGGTGAGCGTCAGCGGCACGAACAGCAGCCAGGTGGGCGTGTCGCGATGGACGTACGACCCGCCCGCGATGAGCAGCGCGCCCATCGCGAAGGCCAGCGCCGCTCCCAGCGTCACCCGGTTCATTAGAAATCTCCGAGGAAACCCTCGCCTTCAGGCGGGGGAGGAATCGGACCCCTGCGGGGCAGGACAGGGGCAGGCGATTCGCGGTCAGGCGGACCGTCGTCGAAACGCGGCGCGATGCCGCGTGGTTCGGCAGTGTGTTCGACGGCGGTGATGACCAAGCCGCCGGAGTACGGATCGGAAATATCCTCGCCGCCGGGCTGGCGGAGAGGTGAAACGCCTGTGGAGCTGGTGTAAGACCTCAACGAGAGATCCTTTTCTCGGGCGGGCGACCGGCGATGAAGCAGGAAACCTCACGGGCGACTGTGGGAATCCCCTCCTTCAGGAGAGGGAGGGTGTCAAGGCTTCATCCCATCACCTCTGGTCGGCGTTTTCCTCCTGCGGAGGTCCGCCTGTGGATACACCGTTCGATGTATCCACAGGTTGAGGATCTGTGTGTTCCGGTGACCGGACGAGGTGTACTCCTGGCTGGAGGGGATGCCCCCGGAGCTTGTTCGGGTAGAGAGTGCGGGTAAGCCGTACTGTGAGTGGGTGAGCGAAATGCCGCCGCCGTCTGATTCGTCCTCGCCCTCGTCCTCTGGCGGTGAGCCGTCGCCTCGGCGGACGGGGGTGGTGGTCGGGCTGGCCCTGGTCGGGGTCCTCGGTTATCTCGTGGTCAACGTGGTCGTGGGGGTCGTCGCCCTGAGCTTGGAGTCGACGGTGGCGATCGGGGTGGGGGCGGGGGTGCTGGCGGTTCTGGGGATCGGGGCCGGGGTGCTGCTCGTCCGGCTGCGGAGGTCGTGGTCGGTGGGGTTGGGACTCGGGTTGATGATCGGGTGGGGGCTGGCGTCGATCGTGTCGGCGGGCTTCTGTACGGGGCTCAACCCTGAGATGTATACGTAGGCCTACGAACTGTTGTACGTGTGATGACGGTGTTGAGCGGATGTCGGTCGCGGGCTCGGCTCCTGGTCTGATCGCGACTAGGGGGTAGAGCGAAGCGCATGAGTACGAGACCACCCACGCCGCCTGCACCGCCGTCGTCGTCCGGGGATCCGGAGGAGCCGGGGCAGGGGGCCGGGTCTGGGCTGGAGTCAGGGTCGGGGCCGCAGCGGCAGTCGGGATCGGAGCCGGGGCCGGAGTCGGTGTCGGGGCTGGGGGCGGGGTCGGGATCGGGGCAGGAGGGGGAGCCGGAGTTTCTACCGCCTCCGACCGGGGAGAAGGTGTCGCCACCTGCCATCGGTGAGCGGGTGCCGGCGTCGGTGCCGCCTCCCAGTGGTGAGCCGTCGCTTCTGCCGCCGCCGCCGACGGGGCGGCCGGTGCCTCTGCCGCCGCCTGCCGGCCGGCCGAGATTTCTGGCGGCGGGCGGAGGGGGAACGGGCGCTGGACGTGAGGAAGGGGGCGGCGGTTCTGGGGAGGTTCCGGGACCCGCGCAACCGGGCCGGGCGTCGTCGTCCGGAGCCGTCGGGGAACCGGGTGAGGCGTCATCGTCGGCTGGGCAGTCGGGTGGCGCTTCGTCACCGGCCGCGCGGGGGCCAGGCATTCCGCCCGGTGCGGGGAGGCCGTCCTTCGTCGCGCCCGTGGTGAAGCCCTCGTCGGCGGGGCAGCCGGGTTCGGGCGGGCAGACGCCGGGGCAGGTGGGTCCGCAGCAAGGGCAATCGGCGTACGGATATTCGGGAAATGTCGCAGGAGGTCAGGGGCAATCGCCGCAGGGGCCACCGCCCGGTCACGAAGGCCCGCCGGAGTACGGACCCCCGCCTGGCTACAGCCCCCCGGCCGGCCACGGCGGCCCGCTTTCTCACGGTGGCCCCCCTTCTCACGGTGGCTCGGCTCCGCATGGAGGCCAGCCTTCTCACGGTGGCCCCCCTTCACATGGCGGTTCGCCTCCGCATGGAGGCCCGCCCTCGCACGGCGGTCCGTCTCCTCACGGCGGCCGGCCTTCGTACAGTGGTCCGCCT
This sequence comes from Nonomuraea fuscirosea, assembly GCF_035917475.1. NCBI lineage: Bacteria > Bacillati > Actinomycetota > Actinomycetes > Streptosporangiales > Streptosporangiaceae > Nonomuraea > Nonomuraea fuscirosea. The sequence goes on from NZ_CP109074.1 coordinate 10,566,057, forward strand.
CCTCAAGGCCCCCCGCAGTACGGCCCCCCACCTCCCGGCCCCCGTCCCACCCCGCCCCCTTCCGGCGGCGGCAACACAGGCGCCCTGATCGGCTTCCTGTTCGCCGGCATCGCCGCCTACAGCGCCCTCAACATCGTCATCGGCTTCTTCGTCTTCTTCGCCGCCATGAGCACCCCCGCCAACTCCACCCCCTACCTGGCCACAGGCGCCATAGCCCTGGCCCTGGCCGGGCTGGGCGCGGGGATCGGGTTGTGCTTCGTCCGTAAGACCTGGAGCAGAGGCCTGGGGCTGGGGCTGATGATCGGCTGGGCGCTCTGGTCGATCCTCTCCGCCGGCTTCTGCACCGGCATCAACCCGGGCCTGTACGGCTGACATGCCCTTTCACGAGATCTTCGTCGGCCTGGGCGTCCTCGTGGCCTCCGTCGTCTTCGTCAGGGAGGCCAGAAGGCGCGGCGCGCTCAACGAGCAGTCCCTGATCGCGGTGGCCGGAGCCCTGGTCGGCGGCGCGATCGGGATGCGGCTGGCCGGCTGGCTGGAGACCCTGGAGCTGCAAGACCTCTGGCTGTACGGCTCCCGCAGCATCCTCGGCGGCCTCACCGGCGCGTACGTCGGCGTCATGGTCGCCAAGCGGATCATCGGCTACAAGGAGCGGACCGGCGACCTGTTCGCCCCGGCGGTGGCGCTCGGCATGGCCGTCGGCAGGATCGGCTGTCATCTGACGGAGGCGCCGGGCCGGCCCACCGACCTGCCGTGGGGAGTGCACGCCCCGCCGGCCATCCCGGAGTGCCCGGGCTGCCTGACCGGTCAGGCCATGCACCCGTCGTTCATCTACGAGATCGTCTTCCAGCTGGCCGCGTTCGCCGCGCTGCTCTGGGCACGTAAGCGGCTCACCCAGCCGGGGGAGTTGTTCACGCTCTACCTGGCCGGGTACGCCGCCTTCCGCTTCCTCGTGGAGTTCACGAGGGCCAACGAGACGGTCTGGCTCGACCTGACCAGGCCCCAGTGGTTCCTGATCCCCGGGCTGCTGCTGCTCGGCGTCCGGCTCGCGTACGGCTGGCGGCACGGCTACTACGATCCCCTTTTCGAGCGGAAGGCCATGACATGAGTGCAGGGATGGGGCTGCGGGGTGACCGCATCCTCAGGTACGTCAACGCGTTCTGCCCGCGCTGCCACGACCGCGACCTGTCGCAGGTGGAGCGGCTGAGCGGGTATCTGACCGAGCGTGAGGGCCGCGTGTGGCTGGAGCGCGGGTGCCGCGAGCACGGTCTCGTCCGTACGTTGTACGACGAGGATCCGGAGATCCTGGCGTACCTGGAGGAGTGGACCGCCCCGACGAAGCAGCACGTACCGGATATATCCGGAAATTTTGATCCGGTACCCCAGGCCTACCTGCGCGGCCTGCCAGAGCTGCAGACCCAGCACACCTGCATCCTCCTTGAGGACATCGCCGAAGCCTGCAACCTGCGCTGCCCCACCTGCTTCGCCGACAGCTCGCCCGACCTGACCGGCATCGTCCCCGTCGAGGACGTCCTGGCGAACGTCGACCAGCGCCTGTCCAGGGAGAACGGCAAGCTCGACGTCCTCATGCTGAGCGGCGGCGAGCCGACCCTCCACCCCGAGCTCGACAGACTCCTCGCCGAGCTGGCCGAACGCCCGATCACCCGCATCCTGATCAACACCAACGGCGTCCGCGTCGCCAGGGACGACGCCCTGCTCGACCTCCTCACCGCGCACAGGGAGCGGGTCGAGGTCTACCTCCAGTACGACGGCAGCTCGGCCGAGGCGTCGCGACACCACCGGGGCGGCGACCTGACCCGGATCAAGGCGAGCGCCGTACGACGCCTGTCCGAGCGGGAGATCTTCACCACCCTGGTGATGACCGCCGCGCTCGGCGTGAACGACGGGGAGATCGGCGAAGTCGTCCGCCTGGCCCTGGACACCCCGTACGTCGGCGGCGTGTCCCTGCAGCCCCAGTTCGGCTCGGGCCGGTCGGCCCCGATCGACGAGCAGGACCGGCTCACCCACACCGGCGTGCTCAAACGCCTCGGCCCGCAGACCGACGGCCTGGTGACCTGGCGCGACCTGACCGCGCTGCCCTGCTCACACCCCCACTGCTGCTCGGTCGGCTACCTCATCCGCGACGACTCCGCCCGCTGGCGCTCGCTCACCGAGCTGATCGGCCACGACCGGCTCAAGGCGAACCTCGGCCTGGTCTCCAACCGCATCGCCGACAGCGAGATCCCGCGCGAGCTGCGCCTGGCCGTACAGGAGTCGCTGCTCGGCCTGCTGTCCGAGCAGTCGTCGCTGTCGCATCCGCAGGTCGGAGACCTGTGGCGGACCATCTGCGAGAACTGCGACCTCGGCGTCGCCACCCTGCTCACCCTCGCCTCCTCGGCCCTGCCCGGCCGGCGCAGAAAGCTGCGCGCGATGCTCGGGGAGCGGGTCGTGCGCATCACCGTCAAACCGTTCATGGACCTGTCCACCATGATCGAGGAACGGCTCACGCAGTGCTGCGTGCATGTGGGCACGCGGGCCGAGCAGGACCAGTGCGCGCCGTTCTGCGCCGTGCAGGCGTGGCCGCAGCTGTCCGGGCAGCGGCTGTCGGCGGTGGCCTCCAAGTCCAGGGGGCCGTTCGAGGTGGTGCTGTGAAGGAAGACGTCCAGAAGGCCGTTCGGGGTGGTGCGGCGAAGGAGCCGTACGATCCGCTCCGCCTGTGCGTGTACGCGACCGTCGCGCTGCTCGCCTGGCTGCTCGGGCCGTGGGCGGTGCTGGGGTTCGCGGCGCTCGGGTTCGCCGGTTACTGGCGGGCGCGGCGAGCCGGGCTGACCAGGAGCAAGTGCTTCCTGCGCGACACCCGGCTCGTGCTGGCCTACCTCGGCCTCATCGGCCTCGCCGCGCTGGCGGCGATCGTCCTGGGGTGGCCGTCAGGCTGAGCGATCGTCATGGGATGGCCTTGAGGTTGAGGACGGTCCGCTTCGCGCCGTCGCCCCAGAAGAGCGCGCTCGACGGCCTGGAGGAGGTGTCGTGCGGCTGGACGGGCCCGATCGCGGCCATCGTCCCCGTGCTCAGGTCGTACAGGACGGGCTGCTGCCGGTCGGGAGCGTTCAGCAGGAAGAGCGCGAAACGGTCGCCGTACAACCACTTGAAGCCCGTACGGACGAGCGTGCCGGGCAGCGTGCGCTGCGCGGACCCGTCCACCCGCTGCACGACCAGCCGGCTGTCCCGCATCCCCGCGCACCACTGCGGATGACACTGCATCATGTCGACGCCCTCCGGGACCGCCACGGCGGAGGCCCGCCCGGTCTCCAGGTTGACCATCTTCGTCATGTTCAGACCGGTCTCGCCCTCGTGCGCCCAGGGCCAGGAGGAGAGATGCAGCCCATCGCTGCCCGGCAGCCGCTCCGGCGTGCCGCCGGTCAGCGGCATCCGGTAGACGCCGCCGCCCTTCTCCAGCGACCAGACGAGGTGGTCGCCCGCGATGCCGGTCCTGTCCACGTCCGCGGCGACCTCGCCGACGCGCCGCGCCTCGCCGCCCTCCCTCGGCATGATCCAGAAGTCGGCCCGCTCGCGGTTCGCGCCCTTCTCGGCGTGCCAGGCGATGTACTTCTCGCCGACGTCGAGGGACTGCGGGTAGTAGTCCTTCTCGGGGTACGGTACGGCGCCCAGCACGCGGGTCCGGCCGCTCGCCGTGTCGTAGATCTCCAGCCGCTCCGCCCTCCCCTCCCCGGGCATGGCGTACATGAGCAGCTCGGTGGCGCTGACGGCGGTCACCGGCGTCGTCCGCCAGCCGTCGGCGTCCACGGCGGGCACCTGGGACAGCGCCCGCGGCCACACCGAGGCGACCGGCTCGATCGCGCCGGGCACCGGTGAGGCCACCTGCGCGGGCTCCTGCTGCCGCAGGAACGCCGTCGTGCCGCCCGCGACGAGCACCACCGCGGCGGCGGCCAGCGCCGTCCCCATCCTGCGCCGGGTACGCCGGGTCCGCCGCAGCCCGGCCACGCCGTTCGCGAGGTCGACGGGACCGGCCTGCGCGGCGGCCGTCCGCAGGGTCTGGACCAGGTCCTCTTCGCTTCTCATCGCGCCTCCCGCGGCACAGGTGTCTCTCGCTTGATCCGGAGCTTGTCCAGGGCGCGGGCCGCCTGGCTGCGTACCGTTCCACGTGAAACGCCGAGAATCTCGGCGATGTCGCGGTCCGGCAGGTCCTCGTAGTAACGCAGCACGAGGACGGCCCGCTGTTTGCGGGGGAGCTCCTGGAGCTCGGCCCAGAGGTCGGCGTCGCCGTAACGGTCGTGTTCGCCCTGCTCGGGCACGGCGGCGACCAGGTCCTCCCTGCGCCGCCGTCGCCACGACCTGATGTGCAGCCTGACCATGGTCGTGCGCACGTATCCCTCGGGGTCGTGTTTCTTGCGCACGCGGGACCAGGCGTCACCCAGCCGGGCCAGGGCCTCCTGCACGAGATCGGCCGCGTCCTCCGTGTTGCCGGCCAGCACGTAGCCGTACCGGAGAAGCGCGTCACCCCGGGTCCGGACGAACTCGTCGAAATCCTCCACGAACCCAGGGATCACGTCACGCGGGCTTCTGTTGCACGCGGGAGGGAGATTACGGCGCGGGGACGTACAGGCTGAGCGTCTCGGCGATGCAGGCCGGCCGCTTCTCGCCCTCGATCTCGATCGTCACCTTGAGGTTGGCCAGGTAGCCGGCCGGGGTGCCCTTGACGTCGGTGAGCTCGCCCAGCGCCCTGATCCGGCCGCCGACCGGGACCGGCCGCGGGAAGCGGACCTTGTTGAGGCCGTAGTTGACGCCCATCGCGATGCCATTCACCTTGATCAGGGCGAACATGAACGACGGCAGCAGCGACAAGGTCAGGTAGCCGTGGGCGATCGTGCCGCCGAACGGCCCCTCCTTGGCCCGCTCCACGTCCACGTGGATCCACTGATGGTCGTCGGTGGCGTCGGCGAAGAGGTTGACCTGGTCCTGGGTGACGGTGCGCCACTCGGTCGGGCCGAACGACTCGCCGACGGCCGCCTTGAGCTCCTGAACGTTCGCGAAGGTCCGCATGGTGTCGAACGCTATTGCGCGCGCGGGACGGGTGCCAAGTTCGGGTCTCTCCCGGACTCGTCACGAAGATCTTTACTCGAAACCATCGCATAGGTGTTCGAGTCCGCGCTACAGTCTTAGGTACCGCAATCGAACAGAGGTTCGGCCTGGTGAGAGGGGGTGTGTCCGGATGACGGTGCTCGCGCTCGCCCCTGCTCGGACACGCCGTAGCACTTTCTTCCCAAATCTAAGACGGCCGCTATATCCGGCAATAAAGTCCGAGAGCGTGGACCCTGTGCGAAACCCCTACGCTCCAGGCGCCGGGCAGCGCCCGCCGGAGCTCGCCGGGCGCGACCGCGAGCTGCAGCAGTTCGAGGTCGTGCTGGAGCGGGTGGCCCGTGGTCGTCCCGAGCGCAGCATGGTCGTGACCGGCCTGCGGGGCGTCGGCAAGACCGTCCTGCTCAACACCTTCAAGTCCATGGCCATGCAGCGGCTGTGGGGCACGGGCAAGATCGAGGCCCGGCCCGACCAGTCGATCAGACGGCCGGTGGCGGCCGCCCTGCACATGGCCATCCGCGAGCTGGCGCCGCGGCATCGCGCGCCCGAGCGCATCGAGGAGTTCCTCGGCGTGCTCAAGGCGTTCGCCATGCGCGATCCGGCCGCGGCCAAGGGCACCTCCCACTGGTCGCCCGGGATCGAGGTGCCCGCCAGCCGCGGGCGCGCCGACTCGGGCGATCTGGAGATCGACCTCACCGAGTTGTTCGTCGACGCGGCGAGCGTGGCCACCGACCTGGCGGTGGGCATCGCGCTGTTCATCGACGAGATGCAGGACGTGCAGGCCGCCGACGTCTCGGCGCTCTGCGCGGCCTGCCACGAGCTGTCCCAGTCGGGCGGCCCGCTGATCGTGGTCGGGGCCGGCCTGCCGCACCTGCCGAGCGTGCTGTCGGCGAGCAAGAGCTATTCCGAACGGCTCTTCCGCTACGCGCGCATCGACAAGCTCGACCGCGACGCGGCCGACCTCGCGCTCATCCTTCCCGCGCGGGAGGAAGAGGTGGAGTTCACCCAGGAGGCGCTCGACGCCCTCTACGAGGCGGCCGACGGCTACCCCTACTTCGTGCAGGCGTACGGCAAGGTCGCCTGGGACCTGGCCCCGCGCAGCCCGATCACCATCGACGACGTCAAGGTCTCCGCGCCGGAGGCCGAGGAAGAGCTCGCGGTCGGGTTCTTCGGCAGCCGCTACGAGCGGGCCACCCCGGCCGAGCGCGACTACATGCACGCCATGGCGCAGATCGGCGACGAGCCGGTCGCGACCGCCGAGGTGGCCGACGCCCTCGGGCGTAAGCCGTCCAGCCTCTCACCCGCCCGCGACAGCCTGATCAAGAAAGGGCTCATCTACAGCGCCGAACGCGGCCTGATCGCGTTCACGGTGCCGCATTTCGGGAGATTCCTGCGCGCTCAGCCGATCTGAGCGACGCCCCTAGACCTCTATTGGGCTGTCTAGTGGGGAAGCTAGACAGCCCAATAGAGCTGTATCGCCATGCCTGTCGAGGGAAATCTAGTGCTCTCTAGCGTCAGGCCGATACGGGGATATAGTCCGGCAGAGAGTCGCTGCCCTCCCGGCTGACCACGGCCATCCGCACCGCCGGGCGGCGACCGCTCAGATAGACGGCGAAGACCACGTCGTCGTCCCCGTGGTTGCGGAAGGCGAAGAAACGCCAGCACAGCTCCCGCCAGCTGTCGTACGGCTCCGCCGATACCAGGTCCTGGTGGTGGGCCCGCCAGGTGCCGCTGGACCTCAGCTTGGACAGGGTCACCGACTCGGCCGGACCGTGGCGCTGCTCGCAGGGGGCGCGGTAGCGTACCCGGTCGATCAGCTCCTCGATCTCGGGCGACAGCAGCGCGAGCAGGGCCACCCCGGCGGCCACGTACCAGAGCGGCGGGCCCGCGGTCACCCATCCCGCCGCGGCCGCCCACCCCGTCACCGGGGACCACACCGACACGGTGGCCAGGCCGGTCAGCGCGACCGTCCGGCCGATCGAACGCCATCCGACCGGCGCCGAGCTCACCTCGCCGAAGCAGCCGCAACCCGCGTCGGGCCGGCGCCGGCGCAGTTCCAGCAGCACGTACGTGGACATCGCGAAGAACGCGACCGTACCCCAGCGGAAGAACGGATGCGTGCTGACCAGCAGCCCCGCCGCCAGCACCAGCTCGCCGGCCGCGCACACCAGCAGCGCGGGAGCCTGCATGCGCCCGGGCACCAGCACCGCGGGCCCCAGCCTGGACAGCGCCCCCGGCTCGCCCCCCGAGCCGACGGTGCGCACCTTCGCCACCGTCCCCAGGGTGAGCATGACGATCAGGAGCGGGAGCTGTGATTCCAGCACGAGCGTCACCCTAATCCGATCTGCGCGTTGAAGCACCCTTTGATCAACTCGCCGCCGAGCTCCACGTACGAGGACGGCGACAGCTCCGCGATCCGCCCGCGCGGCGAGGTGTCGCACTCGACGCAGCGGTCGCAGAAGCGGCCCGCCATGCAGCCGCAGGCGACCACGGGCACGTTGGCGGAGCGGTTGGAGCAGACGTTCCTGACCTGGAGCAGCGAGCCGACGGCCAGATACGGCAGGCCGGCGCACGAGACGCCGGTCTTGGGGCAGCCGGTGTCGGTACGTTCCAGCATGGGGTAGGCCGCGCCGCGCTCTTCCTCGTCGAACGTGTCCGACCAGGTCGCGGTGCCCGCGATGCGTGACAGCGTGCCCGCGTAGGCGGGCGGCGGGGGTGGCACGGACCGGGCCGGGTAGGGCGGTTGCGAGGTCGCGGGCAGCAGGGCCAGGTTGGCGCCGTCGCGCCTGATGCCGATCGCGTCGAACAGGTAGCCGGGCTCGAACTGGGGATGGCGCACCTGCAGCCGGCCCGACGCGCGGTAGGGGATGACCACCGAGCGGTGGCCGCGATGGGGCCCGCAGTCGAGTTCGACCGTCAGGTCCTTCTTGCCGGTGATGGAGAGGATCGTCCCGGTGATGCGGGTGGTGTCGGCCCAGATGCGCTCGACCACGCGGCCGTCGCGCAGCGTGCGCATCAGCACCATGGAGCCTACGGACAGGTCGCCCGGCGTGGTGTCGGAGCCGTTCCATGCGGTGGCCCACGGCGCGATCACGAGCCGCTCCTGGACGCCGCCGGGGGTCTCGATGGTGATCAGGTGCGGGCTGACGTCCAGGACTTCGCCGACGACGGCCCGCAGGGGCTCCTCGTCGCCGGGGTCGGCACCGGGGACGGCGCCCGCACGGCCGAGCACGGCCGCGGCGAGCACCCGGCGGCGCTCGACGCTCGGATGACCCATGAACCCCTCCCTCGTCGGGTACTAGATTCACACGACTTGAGGGCGGGCCACACCGTAGTAGATCAGATGGGAGCAAAATACCCATCCCTGGGGAAGGGAGTTCACCTACGGCGGCGTACAAACCGCCACCGACCTATACGGACCTTTATCGTCGGCGGGCCGAAACCTGAATTGTGGTTCCGGCACAAACGGGCATCAGGCTGCGATTCTGGCCACGATGCAGACCACGAGCTGGGAAGACGAGTTCCGCGAGTACGTCACGGCGCGCGGTCCCGCGCTGCTGCGCGCGGCCCATCAGCTGACCGGCCATCCGCTCGACGCCGAGGACCTGCTGCAGAACGCGCTGACCAAGACGTACCTGGCCTGGGACCGCATCGAGGACCGCAACGCGCTGGACGGCTACGTGCGGCGGGCCATGGTCAACATCAACATCTCGCAGTGGCGGCGGCGCAAGCTGGAGGAGTACCCGTCGGACGAGCTGCCCGAGCCGGCTGCCCACGACCCGCTTCCGGCCCCGGAGATCCACGAGGCCCTCGAACAGGCGCTGCGCGAGCTGCCCGAGCGCATGCGGGCCGCGATCGTGCTGCGGTACTACGAGGACATGACCGAGCCGGAGATCGCCAGGACGCTGGGGATCAGCGTGGGGACGGTCAAGAGCACGGTGTCGCGAGCCATGGCCAAGCTGAGGACGTCGCTGGGCCTCTCCTAGGCCTTTTAGGACTCTGCCTAGGACTCGCAGGGGGTCTTGTCCGGGGAGGTCTCGGCTCCCGCGGTGGCGCACGGCCGTACGACGGTCCTGATCTTGCGCAGAGTGTCCAGGAACGCTTCCAGCTCCTCGGCGCCCAGCAGCCCGGTGAAGAGATTCTCGATGTCCTGAAGGTGCTGGGGCAGCACCCGCTCCAGCCGCTCGGCCCCCGCCACGGTGAGCACGGTGTAGGACGCCCGCCGATCGCTCGCACAGGCCTCCCGCTGCACCAGCTCCTCGCGCTCCAGCCGGTCCACCACCCGGGTCACCCCGCTCGTGGACAATCCGGTCTGCGCGGCGAGATCACTCATCCGCAGCCTCTGCCCGGGGGAACGTGCCAAACGGATGAGGGTCTCGAAGTCGACCTCCGACAGCCCTGCCGCGTTCATCACCGGCGAGAACCTGCTCATCAGGCCCGCGTGCACTTCGGCGAACAGGCCGATGGCCGTCAGCCGGGAGTCGTCGTACAGCTGGTGGCCGTCCACTCGGGGGTCGTCGAACTTCATCACACTCATACCTTAGACGACGATAGTTGACGCGCGGAATATTCCTCAGGTAGAAAGTTGTTGCCGCAGATATCCGCACGACAATCTTCCATAGGAGCCTCCGATGACCACCCGCACCTGGGAATCCCTGACCATCCCGGCCGCCGGAACGTACAACCTGGACGTAGCGCACACCAGCATCGGCTTCGTCGTCAAGCACATGATGGTCAGCAAGGTCCGCGGCCGTTTCGACACGTTCGAGGGCGCGGTCACGATCGCGGAGAACCCGCTGGAGTCGGCCGCCGAGCTCACCATCCAGACGGACAGCATCACCACGGGCGCCGCCGACCGCGACGGCCACCTGCGCAGCGACGACTTCCTGTCCGTCGAGAAGTTCCCGACCATCACCTTCAAGAGCACCCGCGTGGCCGGCCACAAGGGCGACGAGTTCACCGTCGTCGGCGACCTGACCATCCGTGACGTGACCAAGGAGGTCGAGCTCACGGTCGAGTACGGTGGCGCCGGCACCAACCCGTGGGGCCAGGCCGTCTGGGGCTACACGATCACCACGGAGTTCGACCGCGAGGACTTCGGCCTGACCTGGAACCAGGCCCTGGAGACGGGCGGTGTGCTGGTGGGCAAGAAGGTCAAGATCGAGATCGAGGGCGAGGCCAACCCGGCCGCCTGACGGTCATCTCGGGGTTATCCACAAGCCGGAAGCCCGCCCTAGCTCTGGGCGGGCTTCATCCACAGATAGTTACCCACAGGCTGTTGATAACTCTTGGCGAAGGCGTGCCGCGCAATCGCTTTGCCGCCTCGCCAGAAGGCCGGTACGCTGTGCTTGCCGCGATGGCTTCCAGGAGGATTCGCCTAGTCAGGTCTATGGCGCCGCACTGCTAATGCGGTTTGGTGGCAACACCATCCGGGGTTCAAATCCCCGATCCTCCGCACGTGAAAGGCCCTCTCCTCAATCTCGGGGAGAGGGCCTTTCGATCTTCGGTGGCGTCATGGTTGCAGTGCTGGTTGCAACGGCCCGTGCTGTGACCGGTCGGCCGAGCTGTGGACAGCAGAAATGCGATGGCCCGAGATGTCCGTCTCGGGTGATGCTGTACCGGTGTCGTCGTTGCTGACCGCGGTGGAGTATGAACGTACGGCTGCCATGTTGCGAGCCAGGCGTATCCACAGGGTCGTCTACTACCCCTTGATGGGCGGGGAGGACGGTTGCGACGTCGAGGAGTGGGACTTCGGGACGTGGCACCAGCCCACCATGGGGGTGGAGCTGTCCACCGACGATGGTGCTTGCTTCTCGGCTGTGTGGGGCAGCAGCTTCGACCACTTCGGGCTTGAAGTCTTCCCTGAGCCGATGACCGCTCACCTGCGGATGATCGGGGAGCCAGGCGGGTCGGCGGCGGTGGACGTGACCGATCACCCACACTGGTCGAGCCTCGTCGGCAGAAAACTCACCTGCGTCGACATCGCCTGGTCCCAAGACCCTGAGAGCGACCTCCGGACGCCGAGCGCGATCAGGTTGTGCTCGCGGGAGAAGGCCGTGTGGATAGCCGTCGGGAGCCCGGCGGAGTGGCTGCCAACCGAGGTCTACCGTCTGGGTACCGACGATGTCATGGTCGTCTTCAATGCCGAGCTCGCGGCCAAGGTAGGCATTCCCTCTGTCGGCTAACCGGCTGGGGCCGGCTGGCTAGCGGCGGGCCCACGCCGGCCCAGCTCCCACAACAGGGTGCGCGGCCCCCACCGTGGATGCGCCCGCCGCAGCTCACAGATCAACGCCTCGATTGCAGCCGGTGTCTGCATCGGGTGCGCTTTGGGCGCATGCGACCGATCGGCCAGCCCCGCCAGGCCGCCGTCCTGATACCGGCGCACCCAGACGTGCACCGACTGCCGCGAGATCCCGTAACGGCCGGCCACGTCGGTGACCTTCGCCCCCGACAACACCTCGATCACCGCGTGATAGCGCTGCTCCACGACGCTCAACTCCACCAATGCCACCCGAGCCTCCCCCGAAGCGCCGATAACGCCACGAGCAGGCACAGATAACGATCACGGTGTCAAGCATCAAGCGAGGCCAGAGTGTCAACCATCAAGCGAGACAGGACATGTGGCTCGGCCGATCGTTGCCGAATAACGCCTATAAGGATCAAGCGGCGGCGCGGCGCGGCGCCGTACCCCGGCCCTCCGCCCGCCCGCCGTCCGGGCGTGCGGCCTGGGGGCCGGTCCCGGACGGCGGTGGGACACCGGGCCGGGCGCTGCACGCCGGCCCCGCCGCACCGACCGAACGCTCCGAGCGCGGTTGCCACGCCGCCTCCTGGCATTGTCCGCGACAATCAGCACCGTGATCGATCACTACCGCAACCTCTTCGACCGGCACCAGTGGTTAGAGCACGCGCTCTGCTGGACTGTTGTGCAACCCCTGGACGAAGAGATCACAATGGACGACCTCCTGCGGCTGCTGAACGGAGGCCGCGATCCCCAACAACGCACCATGGAATATCCCACGGAAGAGGCCTATACGGAGGGCCAGCCGGTGCTCTTCGCCTTCGAGGGCGAAGGAACCTACGGCTTCCTGGAGTTCAGCTACGGCTACGCCACACCCGATCACATCCTCGTCGAACTCAGCAAGACGTCACGGGTATGGATGACGACCTGGCACAACTTCGGGGGATACACGATCCTCAACGCAGCCGACGGCGAGATCAAGGCACAAATGGGCTACTTCATCTTCGCCGAGCACCGCATCCAGCAGGGCGACCCCAACATCCTGGCCGATTTCCTGCCCATGCTCGACAGCCTCCACCCGGAGGACTACCGCGGCAAGCTCAGCGCGGCATTCGCCTTCATCGAGGCAGCCACCGGCATGCGCCTTGAAAGCGAATGGCTGGAGGTAGAAGAGGCACCCGTCATCATCCTCGACAACTGGAATGAGGAGTCAACTCCGCCGACGGGACATAGCGCCGGTGACCCTCGAACCCATGCCTTCGGCGGGGGCGCTCCGGCTCCGGGATGATCCCCGTGCCGGGGTTGAGGTCCGTAGGTGGCAGACGGGATGATCAGGCAGGGCAGGTGCGCGCAGTGCGGTGACAAAACCGCAGGTCACTGGCTTCTTACGCTGCCATCAGCGACGGCTATAGGGGTGGTTCTGGCACGACTCCCCAGTAAAAGGTGGTATCTGCCAACAGTTGCTGGGTCAGCGTTATCCCGGTGAGGCGCTCGGCGAGCAGGAAGGCCGGCCCTTCGTAGAGATAGGGTAACCCGGGGTAGAGCCTGTCGATCTCCGCCATGGTGTCCACGAGTTCGTCCGGTGTCTCCATCATGTATCCCTCTTGTGCCCAGAAGCCGAATCTGATCTCTCCGTCCTCGAACCAGTAGAAGTAGTCCAAGCCCTTGATGCTGAGCGCGAACTGGGAGACGAGGCGGGTGCCCTTGGACAGCGAAGGAAGTACGTCTTCTTCGCGGGTGCCAAGCGAGCCAGATTCGACGATGAACGACCATTCGCCGATGGAGGCGATGCCGATCGGGTCGCCGGGGAATGGGAACTTGTCGGGGTTGCTGGGGAATGGGCCGGGCGTGAAGTCCTCCCATCGACCGCCAAGGCGAGCGATTACCTGCTCGGGTGCGTCACGGACGTAGATGAAGCTGTAGCTATACGCGGTGTACTCTCCGCAGAGCCAGGAGAGGTCAAGGGGATGCGTAGTCATGGCGCCATGCTGCCAGCCGCCACCGACAGTCGCAGACTCCCGGCAGTTCGAGGCCGCAGTTGCCCGCTTGGGACGACCCCAGGCATTCGTCGGGCACCGCCTGCGCAACGCAGTCATGGCATTAACTCCTGGTGATCGTCATGCCATTAGCGTGCCATCAACCCCGGCAACGAGGGGTCAACCACGGACACTCACGACCACACCGGCAACCGTGCTGACCAGGCAACCCGTGGTCAGGGACCGGCGATCACAGCAATTCCCAAGCTGACAGCGCGGGCTCGCTTCCCAACGCTCCACTACAGTTTGTCTCCGTACTCGTCGACGTCGAGCTCGGCATGTGTGATCTGCAAGAATTTCAGGACACGTCGATCCAGATGCCACCCCAGTGGCCGATACCGAGCCGGGATGCTAGGAAGCGTTGACACCTCCAGGGCCGCGACCTCGTCCTCTTCATCGCCAAAGAATCGAACCACTTGTAGGGTCGCCGTGTGTCCAGGTTCATGCCGATCCAACTCTTCAACCACCGTGCCGATCACCTTGGCATAGGGTTCCAGCCGGTCAACCAGGGTCAAGATCATGTCATCCACTGGCAGCGCTGAGGATCGTGGACCATTGACCTGCCAAATATGAACGGCAGGGCGGGGCGGTTCCAGCTTTCTACTGCCTCGGACCGTGGCCACGTCAGGCTCGAGGCCGAGCCGTGCCGCCATCTCCGCAGCGGACACACGCTCACTCTTGAGCGCGAAATAGACATACTGATCGACCTGCATGCGGTGACTCTAAACAATCCCCGATTTAAGCAGGGTGGGATGCGCAAGCCTCGCCAGTAGTAGCCTGCTAGACCGATGGGTCGAGCCCGAGCCAAGGCCCCTCAAGGTGGCTCAAGAGGTAGGCGAACGGTTCAAGCCCCCCTGCGACACAATGATCTCGTGCAGCGATTCGATGCAGCAGGAGCCGAGCTGGTCCCTGGTCAACGGGTCCGGGTCCGAGTGACCCAGCAGCACCGGTGGGGTGTCATGGTGGAGATCCTCGGTGATGAGGGCATCGGTGCGTCGATCGATGGTGCGGCGATCGACAGTCCCTCCGGTACTGGTCGGGCGTGGCTGGGCGAGTATCCGGCGGTCGGGACGGAGATGGACGCCGTGGTGCAGGAGATCCGTCGATGGAGCCCGCCGGCGTGGGTGCGTCTGACCATTCGAGCTGAGGACCTGCGCAGCTTTCAGTGGCTATGCGACTTCTGCGGTACGCCCACCGTCCTCAGCCCGGGAGGTGACGGCGTGGTCATGGATGTCAGGAGCGCCGGCGGCCCTGGCAGCCACGCCGTCGTCGCGCACCGGGAATGTCTGAGAAGCCGCCTCCACGAGTCGAGCAGCGAGCACGCGCGTGTCGACTCGGTGGGTCGGCGATGAGCGATGGCCCCTTAGGCCGTGGATCTGGAGGCACGCCCCGCGAACCACGAGAGCAGGGCGTCGCCTGTCAGTCGATTCGGATGATCACCTTTCCGAAGGGCTTGCTGTCGAGGTAATAGGTGAAGGCGTCGTGCGTTTCGGCGAAGCCGAACACGCGGTCGATGACCGGTCGCAGGTGGTGTGCGCTGATCGCCTGGTTCATGGCCTCGTGATCAGCGCGGTTGCCGGCGAAGATGCGTCTGATGGTCGCGAGGGTGGATCCGTAGGCTTCGCCGGAGATCTCGATGTGAGACCTGCCGGTGGGGGCGGATACCGCGAGCAGCACGATCTGCCCGTAGAGGGCGGCGGCTCTGACCGACTGCTCGATGGTGGCGGGCCCGTTGGTCTCGACGATGAGATCCGCCCCGCGCCCATCGGTGAGCTCGCGCACCGCCTGTCCCCATTCGGGGGTGTCGATGTAGTTGATGACGTGGTCTGCGCCGAGTGCTTTGAGCCGGCCGGCCTTGATCTCGCTGGATGTGGTGGAGATGACGCGGCAGCCCAGCATCTTCGCGAAGTGGAGAGCGAAGAGAGAAACGCTTCCGGTGCCGAGGGTGAGAACGGTCTGTCCGGGGCGGAGGGGTTCGCCGCCGACGATCGAGTTCCACGCGGTCACGCCGGCGCAGGGCAGGGTCGCCGCCTCCTCCCAGCTCAGATGGTCCGGCACGTGGACGGCCCACTGCTGATCGAGGAGCGCGTACTCGGTCAGCATGCCGTCCAAGGTGCAGCCGGGCTGGTCGAGGAGTTCGGGCCTCAGCCTGCCGTCGTGCCACCGGGGCCAGTAGCCGCCGACGATCCTGTCGCCCACCTGGAAACGGGTCACTTCCGTACCGACGGCGACGACCTCACCGGCTCCATCGCTGATCGGGATGACGTCCGGTGCCGACGGCAAGGGGTAGCGCCCGTGCAGGATGAGCGCGTCGCGCCGGTTGAGCGAGACCGCGTGGACGCGGACGAGGATGTCGGTCGGTTTCGGCGTCGGTATCGGCTCTTCACGCGGCACGATCCCGTCGAGGTGGCCGCCCTTCTCCAAACGGTAACAACGCATGGTCGTCCGGCCTGGTGCCGTCTGAGTGGTCATCCTTCGATGAACTGGTAGTCGGTCCGGATCCGGCCGTCCGCGCCGAGGACGAGAATCTCAAGTCCGGCGCCCGCCGGTTCACCGCCGTCCGTGGACACCATCTCCCAGGTGAACTTGACGATGTCGGCGAGACGGTCGGCGTTGTCCCGCGGCCTGAAGAAGAACTCCCCGGGCGCGACGAACTTCTCGTACGAGCTGGTCACTCTCGCTTCGAGTGCCTCATGTCCGCGCGCTTCGAGGACGGGGGTGACGCCCAGCGCGGCGGCCGCCTCCCGGATGTCCTGCGGTGGCTGGAGCAGCTGGACACCGTCCTCGGTCCACAGCTCGGCGACGGCCTTACGGCGCAGCCCGGCATCCGGTTCGTTCCAGACCGCCACGTAGCGGTCGACCAGTTCCCTGATATCGATCACGGCTTCTCCTGCGTCGTGAGGTGTTCGTGAACGCTGCCGATCCTGGGCGCGACGCCGTGGCCCGGCAATTCCCTGGAGGGAATGGCCCTCCGCCGTTCACTGCGTTAGACAAGGTCAGGTGACCATCACTTCGGAACGCGGCGGGTTCGCCGGCGCCCTGCGCGAGTGGCGCGGACGCCGCGGCGTCAGCCAGCTGGACCTCGCTCTGCGTGCCGGAACCACGCAGCGGCACGTCAGCTTCATCGAGAGCGGACGGTCGATCCCCGGCAGAGCCATGGTCGTACGGCTCGCCGAGTCGCTGGAGATGCCGCTCCGGGAGCGGAACGCGCTGCTGCTGGCCGCGGGCTACGCCCCCGCCTACCCGGAAACCCGGTTCGACGACCCCGAGCTCGAACCGGTCCGCACCGCGCTGGAAGGCGTCCTGCGCGGGCACCACCCGTATCCCGCGGTGATCGTCGATCGGCGCGGTGATCTCGTTTCGGCCAATGACGCGTTCTGGATGCTGACCGAGGGCTCCGCGCCCCATCTCCTTACGCCGCCCGCCAACGTGCCCCGCTTGTTGCTAGATCCGCAAGGAATGGCACCGCGGATCATCAACCTGGACGTATGGGCCTGGCACGTGATCGACCATATCCGGCAAGAGGCGGCTCGCAATCCCGATGACCGGCTTGAGGCGCTGGTCGCCGAGCTCAGGAAATTGGTACCCGAGCGCCCGCAGCAACCAGGACCGGATCACCTCGGCTTCGCGGTCCCGCTGCGGCTCCGTTTCGGAGACGGAGAGCTTCGGCTCCTGACCACGCTGACCCACTTCGGGACCGCGGTCGACGTCACCGTCGCCGAGCTGCGGATGGAGGCCTTCCTCCCGGCCGACGCGGCGACCGCCTCCGCCCTCGCCGAACTCGGACGGGCCGCACCCGGGGACGGTTGAGCCAGAGCCTGGGGCAGTGTCCAGCCCGCATCGGGTGCCCTTGTGCCGGCCCCTAAGCTGTGCCGTTGTGACGGACAGCTTTGACCCCGTGGCGTACAACCGTGCCGCCTGGGACCGCGAGGTGGAGAACGGTAACGAATGGACGCAGCCGGTCGGGCCGGAGGTCATCGCCAGGGCGCGGGCCGGTGACTGGTCCGTCGTCCTGATCGGCCACGAGGCGGTGCCGCGTGACTGGTTTCCGGCTGAGCTGGCCGGTGTCGAGGTGTTGTGCCTGGCTTCCGGTGGAGGGCAGCAGGGGCCGGTGCTGGCTGCGGCGGGCGCGGCCGTGACGGTGCTGGACAACTCGCCGCAGCAACTGGGCCGCGATCAGGAGGTCGCCACCCGCGAGGGGCTGGCCGTGCGTACTGTGCTCGGCGACATGCGCAACCTGAGCGTGTTTCCCGACGCCGGCTTCGACGTCGTCTTCAATCCGGTGTCAAACGTGTTCTGCCCCGATCTCGCACCGGTCTGGCGGGAGTCGTTTCGCGTGCTGCGTCCGGGTGGAATCTTGATGGCCGGGTTCCTGAACCCCGACGTCTTCATCTTCGATGTCACGGCGATGGAGGAGCGGGGTGAGCTCAGAGTGCGCCATCCGCTCCCGTTCAGCAGCCTTGATCTCCCGGACGCCGAGCGGCAGCGCTCGTACGGGAACGGGCCGATCGAATACAGCCACTCACTCGCCGGACAGATCGGCGGTCAGCTCGCGGCCGGCTTCACGCTGACCCACTTCGACGAGGCTCCGCACCACGCGGATGCCACCGCCCGGTACATGCCTGGTTACTTCGCCACCCGGGCCGTCAAGCCGTAACCGCCGCGAGCGGAAACCCGGCTGTGGTTGGCGTGACGACGCTAATCTGTCGCCGTTCGGGGATGGACCACTCAGCACGGAGGACCCTGGTGGGCAATGCGTACGAGTACTACCGCGCCGCGGATCGGGCTGCTGCGGTGATCATGCCGGAGTACCCCCGCGCGGTCGACGATCCCCCGCCTGGGCGTCCGGTCTTCGATGCGGTGGAGACCAAGTGGATCAGTCCGTGGGAGGCGCTGGCGCAGTTGGTCGCGCTGGTCAGGGACGTGCCCTCCGCCGATGACCTCGTACGGACCGTCGTTCTCCATCCGCCTCCGGAAGGCGCGCCCACGACCGATGAGGAGTGGGGCGCCCTTCCCGAGGATTCGCCGTACTTCATCGGGCCGGGCATCGAGGAGCTGCCGGTGGATGTGCGTGACACGCTCGCCGACGTTCCCGATGAGAGGCTGATCGAGCTGGGTGAGCGGTGGGCGGAGGGTGGCGAGGAGTCCATGTTCGGCGCCGAGCCGGCAAAGCTGGCCGAGCTGATCGGCGAGTTGCGTGGGCTGGCCCGGCGGGCCCGTGACGAAGGTCAGTTGCTCTACTGCTGGAGTTGTCTGTGAGCGGTCCGGGCTTCAGAGGTCGCGGGGGCGCTGGTAGCGGAGGTAGACGATGCCGTTGCTGGAGGGGGTGCTGGAGACCAGGTCGAGCTGGTACGACTCCGGGACGCCGTCGAACAGGCGGGTGCCGGCGCCTGAGACGTAGGGGAACATGCTCAGCCGGAGTTCGTCGATCAGGTCGAGGCGCATGAGTGAGCGCCAGAGGGTGACGCCGCCCCAGACGATGATGTGGCCGTCACCGTCCAGCCTGAGCTTGTCGATCTCCTCTGTGGTGTCGCCGCCGGCGATGGTGGTGTTGGTCCAGTCGGCTGTCTTCAGGGTGCGGGAGAAGACGATCTTGCGGCCGGGGTTCAGGATGTCGGCGAACGGGTGGTCGGTGGACGCCTGCATGCCCGCGGAGATGCCCTCGTAGGCGGTGCGGCCCATGACGTGGGCGTACGCGCCGCGAAGGAAGTCGAGGTGCGCCTGGTCGGCGGGTTCGCGGTTCTCGGGCAGGTCGAAGCAGAACTTCCAGAAGTCGGTCCCCTCGTCGGCGAGGAGACCGTCGAGGGAGTAGTTGAAGACTGTTGCTATCAGCTTTCGCATGATGGGGGGCTCCGGGGTCTCGGGGCGATCGTGCGTGCCAGGGCACAGCCGCGTGTGGTTGTGGTGACTGTGACCTGACGCTGATGCGTTAGACGAATCCGCCGCCCGAAACTCATCGGCCTGTGGCTGGATCAGCGGGTGATCTGGGTGACGAGGAAGTCGAGGCGTTCCTCCTGGGGCTCCAGGGGGATGCGGCCGCTGTCGGACAGAACCGCCATGCCGTGCAGCGCGCTCCACGTGACCTCGGCGTAGAGTTCGCGGCGCCTGTTGTCCGGGTCGAAGCAGTCGACGAACTCGTCGAACGCGGCCCGGAGCGCGGGTGGTGTCTCGCTGCTGGCGAACTTGAGGTCGGTGGGCAGGATGAACATGGCCTGGTAGAGAGCGGGTCGCTCGGTGGCGAACTCCAGGTAGGCGTGGCAGACGGCGCGCAGAGCGGCCTGGCCGGGGCCGGGGGCGGACTGCCGGGCGCGGCGCAGGTGCGCGGCGAGTTCGGTGAAGCCGTCGAGGGCGACGGCGCTGACGATGGCGTCCTTGCCGTTGAAGTGGCTGTAGAGCACCGGCTGGCTGTACTCGACGCGTTCGGCCAGCCGGCGGGTCGTCACCGCCTCCCAGCCCTCGGACTCCGCCAGTTCGCGCGCGGCTGTGATGATCAGCTGGTGGCGTTGGGCGCGTTCACGTTCGCGGCGCTCGCTGATGGTGGACATGACGACATCCTAGCAATGCTTGGCATTCTGTCGAGGCTAGGATTTCAAGCGAGGCTCGATCCGGACGCTCTGGGTCTCGAGTGAGACGGTCATGGCTGCTCCCTTTGAGGTGGGTGACGTGGACCCGATCCTCCGCGTGAGCGCCCGGAGCGAACAGATGCAAATGTCACGAGACAGATGATGAGTTGCGTGGGTGCCGGACCGCTAGCCGCACTTGGTCGACACCAGTCGGCCGGTCTTCTGGTCCACGCACTTCTCGCAGACGCGCTTCGGGTTGCTCGTGGTCGGCGCCGCGGCCGAGGTGCACTCGAGCTCCACCGGGGCCTTCTCCTTGGCCTTCTTCTCGCAGTACTGGCGCTTCCAGCCACCGCCCCGCTTCTTCTTCTGCTTGCAGTAGTAGCAGCGCTTCTTGCCCTCCTCCATCCACTTGCAGACGGCGGACGTGCAGGTTCCGGTGGTGACGGTCCTGGCGGTCACTTCCGGAGCCGTGACCGGGGCCGAGGAGGCGGACGTCGGAGCGAATACGGCGGCCGCGAGAACGCCGGCCGCGCATGCTTCCTTCAGCATGGATCCTCCCGCTGGTGTTCCTCCCTGCGTCATTTCATCGTGCCGCCTCGCTCTCGGGAATCGTCAAGGCGCGGTGCCTGGTTTCTTTTTCAGGACGGAACGGGTTTCGCCCGGGAAAAACATTCTCCGGCGATTCTTGGCCGCTCATTTGAGAAATGATTGGCCATTCTCCAGAGCCACCGGGACGCCCGCCAGGCGGTCGCGCAGCAGCGCGTGGCGGAACTGGAAGGCCCCGCCCACCTGACGCAACGCGCCCCGCCGCACGCCGTCCTGGAGGAACGCCATCGCGTGCCACGGCATCCGGCCGGCCACCGACAGTGACATGCGGGCCAGCAGGAACTGCGTGGACGCAGTGGCCAGGCACGAGCCGAGCCCGCCCGCGACGCCCATGTGCACGGCGGGCGGGAGCAGCCGCCAGTCCAGCGGTTCGCCGAAGACGACCGTCACGAACAGCGGGGTGACGGCCGCGGTGATGAGGCCGCCGGCCAGCGCGGTGACGGCGGTCCAGGCCCGGTCGGCGCGCAGCACCTCGTCGGGTGGCCGGCCGTGCCCCGCCTCGACGTCGTGGAACATCGTGACGAACTCGGCGGCGAAGCCCACGGCCAGCCCGTACACGAAGCCGCAGCAGAAGCCGAACAGGAAGGCGTACAGGGCGGTGAAGACGAGGAAGAGCGCGCGCTCGCCAGACCCGGGGGTGGGCACGGCCACCGCGACGATCGCGAGGACGATGAACGCGACGGGCACGCCGCTCTTCGCCCCGTGGGTCACGCCGCGCCACAGCCCGTTGCCCAGGGCGCGGCACAGCCGCCACCACAGCGGCCGGCCCGTGCGGCGGACGGTGTGGCGGCGCAGCCGCGGCGCCCTGGGGAACAGCGGTGTCCACAGGCTGTTGACCGCGCCGAGCAGCAGCCCGCCGCCCACGCCCCAGCGCAGGTCGGCGACCATGCCGGCGACGGGGTCCGGCCCGGCCAGGTGCCACGGCAGGCCGGCGAGCACGTTCGCGGCGCCGAACACGACCGCGACCACGACGGCCCAGATCGGCGTCCTGGCCCGCAGCGGCACCGCCCTGGCCAGCTCCCACCAGGGCAGGTCGTAGGCGTCGCGGCGGTGCAGGTGACGGGCCAGGAAGGAGAGCCAGCGGTGCGCGTCGCGGCGGTTCCAGGAGTGCCCGCCGGCGGGATCGGGCAGGTCAGGATAGAGGACGCGGATGAGCTGGTCGAGCAGGTGGCCGCGCAGGGCGGCGGTGCCGGGCAGGCGCAGCAGCAGGCCGGGGTCGCCGGGGCCGTCGGCGTAGGTGAGGCGGGTCAGCGACAGGTGGAGCGGGGTCGAGAGCGTCCGGGCCAGCAGGCCCGCCGGCTCGCCGCTCATCCGGTCGAAGACCTCGTTCCAGGCCGCGCCCCGGTCGGAGCGGGTGGCGGTGGTCAGGTAGTCGCGGATCACGCCGGGGGTGAGCGGGTCGAGCTCGATCACGGCGGCCCCGGTGAGCACGTCGGCGTCGCGTACCGCCTCGTGATATTCCTCGCCGCGACTGGTCACCACGAGCGACAGACCGGGCGCGAACGTGGTGTTGACGGCCCGCAGGGCCGCGCCGCGGGCCGCGGGCGGCATCTCGTCGAGCCCGTCCAGCACCGGCAGCAGCCCGGCGTCCCAGGTGACGCCGGCGACGCCGTGGTCGCGCTCCACCTGCTCGGTGATCCACCGCCGCAGCGAGCGGGCGGCCGGATCCCAGGTGGACAACCGCAGGATCACCGGTACGGGCCCCGCGCCGGACGCACGGGCGGTCAGGCAGGCGCGGGCGAGCCGGACGACCAGGCTGGTCTTGCCGGAGCCGGGCCCGCCGAGCACGACCAGCCGCCCGGTCGGCACCGTCGTGCGCACGACGCGGTGCAGGTCGTCGAGGGTGCCGTCGAGCCGCAGCGGCGTGTCGCCGGCCCCCTGGCGGATCACCGACCAGTGGTCGGCGGACGGCGGGCCGAGGGTGTGCCAGGTCACCGGCAGCGGATAGGGATCGAGCAGCCGCCGCTGCTCCTCCTCGGTGGTGCAGTGGCCGGCCATCCTTTCGGCCAGGCAGTCCAGCCGGCGCTCCCGTCGGGCCGCGTCGCGGTCGTCGCCGGCGCCGTCGTCGCGGCGCAGCCAGCCGATCAGCGTCGCCGCGCCGCCCACGACGGCGACGCACGCCGACGCCACGCCCGCCCACTCGTCGGCCGCCCCGGGGCCGCGCAGCAGGAGCACCGCGCCGAGCCCGAGCAGCCCGGCGCCGGCCATGACGGCCACCGCCGCCACGGTGAGCGGGGAACGGTCACGTCGGCTTCGCACGCCCCCAAGGATGCCGCACTTCGTGTGCGGAAGGTAATGATTTGATTCCGTACGGTCATGATCAGCGGCGGAGCTGGGTCCAGACGACGCGTTCCCCCGCCGCGTTGACGGTGGTGTCCCAGCGTCCCTCGGTCAGCGCGTCCACGATCAGCAGGCCGCGGCCCCGCTCGTCGCTCGACCGGGACTGGCGCGAGGGCGGCGCCGCCTTGCCCGCGGCGCCGGGGTCCGTCACGGTGAGTTGCCAGGCGTACGGCTCCCGCGACAGGCTCAACCGGACCCATTCGGCGTCGGCGTGCAGGATCGCGTTGGTGATCAGCTCCGAGGCGATCTCCTGGAGATCGGGCAGGGCCGGATGGCCGGCGCCCAGCCACTTCGCGAGTTCCTTGCGGGCGAGCGAGGGCACGCGTTCCGGCCCCACCTCGCGGGTGGCCCACACCTTGACGCATTCGTGCAGGGGATCGGACACCGTTATTCGCATGGTCGCCTCGGAGCGTGCATAGCTCAACTGTATTTGTGTGGATACACAATCAAGATTGACCGGGTGGAATGGCCATGTCTTGGCGAGACGAAAGGCGAAATTTTACCTGTTGCGGCTACTTTTTTCGATTCCGCGGGGGCGCGGGCGCGGGACGTACGGTGGAGGCGATCGAGGAGCGGGTGATGGCCGTCGCGCGGTCCGAGTTCGACGTCGTGATCAGCCTCAACCACCGTGACGGCCATGGAACGGCGGCGCGGCGCCCCCCGGATGGAGGGGCGCCGCGGGGGTGCGAAGGTCAGCCGGTCCTGAGCGTGAGACCGTACACGCTCAGAGCCTCGTTGACCGGCTGGTGGTACGTCGTGCCGCCGACCGAGCAGTTGCCGGAGCCGCCGGACGTCATGCCCTGGGCCTGGTTGCCCGAGATGAACGAGCCGCCGGAGTCGCCGGGCTCGGCGCACGCGGTGGTGCGGGTCAGGCCGGAGACGGTGCCCTGCTGGTAGGTGACGCTGGCGCCGTGCTGCCTGATGACGCCGCAGCGCCATCCGGTGGTCGAACCGGAGCGGCAGATGGACGCGCCCACGGCGGCCTGGGTGGAGCCGCGGACGGTCACGTTCGCGCCGCCGGAGCCGCGCACGTACGGCGTGGCGGTGTTGTTGGGCGCGGCGACCCAGGCGTAGTCGTTGCCCGGGAAGGACGAGCCCTGGAAGGTGCCGGTCGGGCTGGTGGTCCTGGAGCCGGCCCGGCCGCAGTGTCCCGCCGTGGTGAAGCCGGGAGTGCTGCCCCTGGTGACGGGGAAGCCGACGCTGCACCGGCTGCCGCCGATGTAGTAGGCCGCGCCGCCGATGATGTTGATGAACGTCGACGGACGCTCGGCCGTGGCCGAGACGGTGACGGCGCTCTTGTCCACGCCCGCCGCGGCGACGAGGGCCTGCGCGGCCTCCACGGTCGGCGCCTGGACGGAGACGAGGTTGGTCGTCACGTCGACGAACCAGAGGGCGGCGCCGGCCTTGGCGCCCTGCGGGGCCTGGTCGAGCTGGCGCATGACTCCGTTGAGCTGGTCCATGGAGCGGGCGACGACGACGGGCTGCGCGCCCTGCGCCTCGATGGTCTTCGTGGCCGCCGGGTCGGTGGTGGCGACCATGAGCTTGGAGGCGTCGTCGTTCAGCCAGGCGCCGCCGAACGACCCGCCCAGTGCGGTGGTCAGGTTCGCTTCGACGGCGGTGGCCCGCTCCTCGTTGGCCAGGCGGGTGATGACCTGCTCCTCGGACAGGCCGAGGTCGCGTTCGAGCGCGTCCACCATGGCGGGTGGCGCCTTGGGTGTGGGGTCGGCTGCTGCTGGGCTGAGGGGGGTGGCCACACAGGCGGCGAGGATGATCGCGCCTGTCAGCGCACAGCGTTTACTCAACATGTGCACTCCTCGGGTGGGGGTGCTGTCAAGCTAACGGTTGGTAGGGGGTCCTGCTCAGATACCAATAAGGCCCTATTTCGGTGTTATGGGGCTGTTTTGGCCCTAGTCCTTCATGCCGGATTCGCCGCCTATAAGGCGAAGGCGGTGAGAGGTGAGTAGTGTCCCGAGGCTGGAGGTGTTCTCTGTGCGTAATGGTGTTCGTCATATGCTCGGCGCCGGCGCAGGACTGCTGGCCACGCCGCTGATCGCGGCGGGTTTCGTCTCTCACGCGAGCCTGGACGGCTGGATCGCCACGAGCCTGCTCGCGGGGCTCATGGTCGTCATCGGCGCGCTGGCGGGGTCCAGGATCTCGCCGCTCGCCTCGCTGCTGCCGGGACTCGTGCTCGGGGTGCTGGCCGGGGGTTTCCTGGCCGGCGCGCCCTGGGTGACGCCGCCCGGGGGGGTGCCGCTCCCGTACGAGGCGGGGTATCGGGCGCTGCTCGCCGGCTGGGCCCTGCCGGTGGCGTGCGTGCTGGTGGTCGCCTCGCTCTTCCCCTCCCGCTGGCGGGGCGCCCCACGGCCGGCCGAGCCGCCTGAGCCGGCCGAGCCGCCCGCGCCGCAGGAGGAGGTGAAGGTCCAGGAGCCGCCGCCGCTGCCCAAGCGGATCCCGTCCCGTTACTGATCGGCGCTCCTGGTCAGCAGCGCGACGAGCACGTACGGCAGGGTCAGCAGGGCGAACGTCACCCCGTGCGGCACGTACGACGACGCCGCCCCGTACGCGGCGAAGACCCCGACCGTCACCACGTTCGTGCCCAGCCCCGCGACCGAGGTGACGGTGGCCCGCGCCGGGCCGCTGATGCGGGCCTGCAACCGCACGTCGGCCAGCACCTGGGCGAGCTGGAACGCCCCGAAGGCCAGCGCGACGGCGACGAACCCGGCCGGACTGCCGCTGAGCGCGCCGCCGGCCATGGCGAGCGCCGCCAGGACGAGCAGCGGGCCGTACGCGCGGGCCGGCAGGCGCTCGGCGGGACCCGCCAGCAGGCCGCCGACGGTGGCGCCGACCCAGACCAGCAGGATGACCAGCGGAACGGTGGGCCTGGCCACGCCCGTCTCGACCGCCAGGTACGGCACGTACTCCTCCAGCGCCCCCCAGACCGCCGTCACGAACGCGACCAGCAGGACCGCGCGCAGCACACGCCGATCCCCGCGGGCCAGGGCCAGCCCCTCCCGCAGGATCGCCAGGTAACCGGGCGCCTCGCCGCGCGTCCTGTGCTCGGGCAGCGTCAGGGCCGTCGCGGCGCACAGGACGCAGGCCAGCACGCTGGCCGCGCCCACGAGGGGGTAGCCGCCTACCGCGAGGGCGGGGGAGGCGAGGGCGATCGCGGTCGCGCTGCCGGCCAGGCCGAGCGAGGTGGCCCGGCCCATCACGCCGGCGTAGCGGCCCTCCTGGCCGCGCCGGGCCAGCTCCTCGTACGCGAGCGCCTCGTACGAGCCCGAGACGAGCGCCTCCCCGGCCCCCCACAACACGAAGCCGGCGGCGAACACCCAGTAGGAGGGGAAAAGGGTCCACATCGCGAAGCCGAGACCGATCAGCAGCGGCCCGAGGCACAGCAGCAGCCGCCGGGAGACGGTGTCGGCCCAGGCGCCCGACGGGATCTCCAGCACCATGCCCGTCACCGACCAGATGACGAACAGGGTGGAGGTCTGGGCGACGGAGAGACCGGTGTCGGCGAACAGCAGCGCGTACACCGGATAGAGCAGCACGAATTCGCTGAGGAACGCGTACGCGTAGAGCGTGATGACGAGCATGAGGCCTTCCAGGGGAACGAGCAGGGACTCCGGGGGCGTGTTGTCGCCCCGGAGGCCCGCGCGTCCCGCGCCGGCCCCTGGTTATGGATCAATGTCGCCAGGTCATGCGATGAAGTCTACGGGGAGACGTCCCCGGCGCGCTTCCGAAAATCGCGGCGCTCCGCCTCCCGCAGCGGTCAGGCGGACTCGGCCGCCTCGGGCAGCGGGATCCACTTGTGCGACCAGTCCACCAGCTGGTCGAGCGCGGGCCGCAGCTCCTGGCCCATCTCGGTCAGGTGGTATTCGACCCGCACCGGCGAGGTGGCCAGCACCCGCCGCTCGACCAGGCCGGCCGCTTCGAGCTCGCGCAGGCGCCTGGCCAGCATCGTGTCGTTGATGCCGGGGATGGCCGCCTTGAGGTCGGCGTAGCGGTGGGCGCCCTTGAAGATCATGTGGATCACGGCTCCGGACCAGCGGGCGCCGATCAGCTCTAAGGCGATGTGGAAGCGGGTGCAGACCTGGTCGAGGCTCATGAGGACATCCTAGCGTTTGCTAAACATTGTGTAGTTACTCAATAATGTTGAGGATTCAACCGCTTGGCACAACACTGGGAGCAGTCATGACCGAACCCGTTCTGCAGATCATCGTCGGAAGCACCAGGAAGGGGCGCGTCGGACGAGCGGTCGCCGACTGGTTCCGCGGCAGCGCCGAGGCGTTCGGCGCGTTCAAGGTGGAGTTCACCGACCTGGCGGAGCTGAACCTGCCGTTCATGGACGAGTCGAACCACCCCAGGCTGCGACAGTACGAGAACGCGCACACCAAGGAGTGGAGCGCCATCGTGGACCGCTCGGACGCGTTCGTGTTCGTCACGCCCGAGTACAACCACAGCTTCTCCGCCCCGCTGAAGAACGCCCTGGACTACCTGCACCACGAGTGGCACCACAAGCCGGCCGGGTTCGTCAGCTACGGCGGGATCTCCGGCGGCACCCGCGCCGTGCAGGGGCTGCGCCAGGTGGTCAGCACGCTGAAGATGGTCCCGGTGCTGGAGGCGGTGAACATCCCGTTCGTGTGGCAGTTGCCGGTCGAGGACGGCGTGCTGCGGCCGAACCAGATCTCCGAGACGGCCGCCGCCGACATGCTGGCCGAGCTGGCCAAGCTCACCGGCGCGCTGCGCGCGATGCGGCTGTCGGCGGCGTGATGCCGGGGGAGTGACTCGGGGGCGTGATGTCGGGGGCCTGGGCTACGCTGCCGGACGTGGCACTGGCAGTGAGCGTGGTGGTCCGATACCGCAAGGCGGTGACCTACGGCGTGCACGCGCTGCTCGCCGCCCTGGACAGCGCGCGGGTCGAGCACGACCTGCGACTCGGCACCACCCCCGGGGAGACCGCCCGGCACATCCGCGACAGCGGGGCCGACCGGGTGCTGGTGCTCTGGTCGTTCTACTCCCCCGACACCGAGGCCATGGCGGCCGAGCTGGCCACGGTCAGGTCGCTGAGCGGCGGCAGGGGGCTGCACATCGCGGGCGGCGTGCACGCCACCGCCGAGCCGCAGCAGGTCATCGACGCCGGCTGGGACCTGGCCGGCATCGGTGAGGGCGAGAGCACGATCATCGCCCTCGTCCGGGCGCTGCGCGAGGACCGGCCGCTCACCTCGGTCCCCGGGCTGGCGGTCAGGGACGCCGACGGCGTCGCGCTGCGCACGGCCCCGGCGCCGCAACTGCCGCTCGACGCCTTCCCCTCGTTCACCGGCCGCAACGGGCCCATCGAGATCACCCGTGGCTGCCGCTACACCTGCCGCTTCTGCCAGACCCCGTTCATGTTCGGCGGGCAGTTCCGGCACCGGTCGGTGGCGAGCGTGCGCGAGCACGTACGCGAGATGGCCGGGCGCGGCATGCGCGACGTGCGGTTCATCACGCCGACCTCGCTGTCCTACGGCTCCCCTGGCCCCGATCCCGACCTCGGCGCGGTGGAGGAGCTGCTGGCCGGCGAGTCGGAGGAGGGCCAGGCGCGGTCGCTGACGCTCGCCGCCGACCTGGCCGACCTCGGGGCGCGCATCCACACCCACCCGTTCATGCCGCTGCCCGGCACGCCGTGGCGCGACGCCGAGCACGCCGTACGGCTGGCCGAGACGGCCAGGGCCTACCCCCGCAGGACCCGTCGCCGCCGCACCACCTGAAGGGCTTCATTCGCGGGGGCCGTCGGGCTCCTCCAGGGAGTTCAGCACGCGTTCGAGCGCGTCGCCCACCGGGCGCAGCGCCTGGGAGAACGCGTTGACGAGCGGGCCGAAGATCTCGCTCACCTCGGTGATCAGATCAGGGGTCTTGGTCTCGGGAGGCGCCCAGCGCATGGCGTCCGCGCTCAGCGTCTCCCACTCGTCGACGACACCGTCGATGGCGTCGAGCACATGGTCAGGATCGCTTGGCATGACCGTTCTCCGTGGAGTCAGCCGTGGAGGTCCTCCGCCGCGGGAGGGGTCGATACCTCCACGGTACGTCAGACCGGGACGGACACGCCCACGCCGCCTCGGGTCTGTGCGCCGTAACGGCGCTTCTCGGCCTCCAGGTCGAGGGGACGGATGGCAGCCCGGTCGGCCAGCAGCTCCTCGGTCAGCAGCGCGGCGGGGACGAGCCAGGACACCTCGAACTCCAGGCCGTCGGGGTCGCGGGCGTACAGAGCCTTGGTGGTGCTGTGGTCGGAGGCGCCGACGAGCGCGTCCAGCTCGGCGAGCTTGGCCTGGACGCGTTCGAGCTCGTCGAGGGTGTCGACCTCCCACGCCAGGTGGTAGAGGCCGACGGAGGTGCGCCCGGCGGGCGAGGGGGCCGCGTTCGCGCCGACCTGGAACAGGCCCAGGTCGTGATCGTTGGAGGAGCCTGGGGCCTGGAGGAAGGCGGCTCCGCGCATGCCCATGACGACCTCGAAGCCGAGGGCTTCCCGGTAAAAGGCGACGCTGCGCTCCACGTCGCGGACGTAAAGGACGGCGTGGTTGAGTCGCTGGACCGGCATGGTCAGCCCCTTTCAGCGGTGTCCCAGGGTAAGTATATGAGCCTTCAACTAAATTCCGGGGGTGCGTCGCCGGCCGCCGTGGCAACACGCTGGAGGGGGAGCGCGCGAAGTGTCGGGCCCAGGCCGTAGCGTTCTCCGGGTATCTGACCCCGACCGAGGAGAGGCCGATGCGCGACACCGAAGAGGCGCTGTTCAGGACGGTTCACGGCATCGCCGGCCGGTTGGCCGGCCAGCCCGTTCCGGTGGTGATGGACGCGTTGCTGCGCGACCTGCCCAAGGCTCCCGGCCTCGAGGTGACGGAGATTCGCAAGATCGCGGAGGAGATCAGCGTGGGACGTGATCCCTCAGGGTTGTGAACGAGTGCTTGTGAACGAGTGCTTGTGGACAACTGATCGCCAGGGGAGCATCGAATCATGTACGAGCCAACCCCTGACGATCGATTCACGTTCGGTCTGTGGACGGTCGGCTGGCAGGCGCGCGATCCCTTCGGGGACGCCTCCCGGGCGCCCCTCGATCCCGTCGAGAGCGTGCACCGTCTGGCCGAACTGGGGGCCTACGGTGTCACTTTCCACGATGACGACCTGCTCGCCGTCGAACCCGATCGCGAACGGGCGATCGCGTCGTTCAGGAAAGCACTCGCCGAGACCGGGCTGAAAGTGCCCATGGCCACCACGAACCTGTTCACGCATCCCGTCTTCCGCGACGGGGCCTTCACCAGCAACGACCGCGACGTGCGGCGTTACGCGCTGCGCAAGGTCACCCGCAACCTCGACCTGGCCGCCTCGCTGGGCGCCTCCACCTACGTGTGCTGGGGCGGCCGCGAGGGGGCCGAGTCGGACGCGGCCAAGGACGTGCGGGCCGCGCTCGGCCGCTACAAGGAGGCCATCGACCTGCTCTGCGGGTACGTACGCGAGCGCGGCTACGACATCCGCTTCGCCCTTGAGCCCAAGCCGAACGAGCCCCGCGGCGACATCCTGCTGCCCACGATCGGCCACGCGCTGGCCTTCATCGGCGAGCTGGAACATCCGGATATGGTGGGCCTCAACCCGGAGGTCGGCCACGAGCAGATGGCCGGGCTCAACTTCGTGCACGGCATCGCGCAGGCGCTGTGGCACGGCAAGCTGTTCCACATCGACCTCAACGGCCAGCACGGCCCCCGGTTCGACCAGGACCTCGTCTTCGGCCACGGCGACGTCATGAGCGCGTTCTTCCTGGTGGACCTGCTGGAACACGGGGGTTACGACGGGCCGCGCCACTTCGACTACAAGCCGCTGCGTACGGAGGACTCCGGCGACGTCTGGGTCTCAGCCGCCGCCAATATGCGCACATACCTTATCCTTCGCGAAAAAGCCCGAAATTTCCGGGCTGATCCCGAGGTGCGCGAGGCACTGCGCGCCGCCCGCGTCGACGAGCTGGGCCTGCCCACCCTCAACCGCGGCGAGACGCTGGCCGACCTCGCCTCGGACGACTTCGATCCTGACGCGGCCTCGCGGCACGGATACCATTTCACCCATCTGAACCAGCTTGCGCTGGAGCACTTGTTAGGAGTTCGTGGGTGACGCTGGTCGCTGGGGTCGATTCCTCCACGCAGAGTTGCAAGGTCGTCATTCGAGAAGCGGAGACGGGAGAGCTGGTGCGGCAGGGCCGCGCCGCGCATCCCGACGGCACCGAGGTGCATCCGTCCCATTGGTGGAGCGCGCTGCTGCGGGCCCTGGAGCAGGCCGGCGGGCTGGACGGCGTGGCCGCCATCAGCGTGGGCGGGCAGCAGCACGGCATGGTCTGCCTCGACGAGTCGGGAGAGGTCGTCCGCGACGCCCTGCTGTGGAACGACACCCGTTCCGCGCAGGCCGCCGCCGATCTGACGGCCGAGCTGGGCGGGCCGCAGGCGTGGGCCGACGCCGTCGGCTCGGTGCCGGTCGCCTCCTTCACCGTCACCAAGCTGCGCTGGCTGGCCGAGCACGAGCCGGACCACGCGCGGCGCACGGCCGCCGTCTGCCTGCCGCACGACTGGCTGACGTGGCGGCTGGCCGGCGCGCTCGGGTCCGGCGTCCCGTTCGGCGTCGCGGCCTGGGAGGACGCGCCGCTGCCGCCCCTCGACCGGCTCGTCACCGACCGGGGTGACGCCTCGGGCACCGGCTACTGGTCGCCGGCGACGGGCGCGTACCGTCCCGACCTGCTCAAGGCGGCCATCGGCGCGCTGCCGCTGCTGCCCAGGGTGCTGGAGCCCGCGCAGGCCGTCCCCGACGTCGCGGGGCCGGTGCTGATCGGTCCCGGCACCGGCGACAACATGGCCGCCGCGCTCGGCGTGGGGGCCCGCTCCGGCGACGTCGTGGTCTCGCTCGGCACGTCGGGCACCGTGTTCGCGGTCGCGGAGCGGCCCAGCGCCGACCCCACGGGAGCGGTCGCCGGGTTCGCCGACGCGACCGGGCGCTTCCTGCCGCTGGTGTGCACGCTCAACGCCGCCCGCGTCCTGGACGCGGCCGCGCGCATGACCGGGGTCGGCCTCGACGAGCTCGGTGCCCTGGCGCTGGAGGCTCCCGCGGGGGCCGGCGGGCTGACACTGGTGCCGTACCTGGAGGGCGAGCGCACGCCCAACCGGCCCACGGCCACCGGTTCGATCCACGGGCTGACCCTGGCCACCTCGACCCCGGCGCACCTGGCCAGGGCGGCGGTCGAGGGCATGCTGTGCGGGCTGGCCGACGCGCTCGACGCGCTGGACCTGCGGCCCGAGCGGGTGCTGCTGATCGGCGGCGCCGCGCGCTCGGAGGCGGTGCGACGGATCGCCCCCACGATCTTCGGCGTGCCGATCACGGTCCCGCCGCCGGCCGAATACGTCGCCGACGGGGCCGCCTACCAGGCGGCGACGCTGGTGACGAGCGCGCCCGACTGGCGCTCCGGCGACACGGCCACCTACGAGGGCGAGGCGGTCCCGGCCATCCGCGAGCGCTACGCCCGCGCCACCGGTCACATCCTCGACTGATCCCCGCCTTCTGACGCACCCCTGAGAGCCCCGGCTCCCAGGGGTGCGTTCGTTCCCGCGCGCCCCTCCTCAGGGCACCGCCCCAGGGATCTAAGGGTCGGGTCAGGGACGTATCGGGGCAGGGGCCGGATGTGAGGCATCCCCCCGCACGGGGAGAGTAGGCCCCATGACCGCAGCGAAGAGGCTCTACCCCCTGATCGCCTGTGCCTCGATCCTGTTCTCGGTGGTCGCCGTGGTGGCGGGCCAGTTCGGCCCCGACCCCTACCTCGACCCCATGAACGTCACCGTCAGCGAGTACGCCGTGTCCGACCGCGGGGGCGTCACGGAGATCGCGATGGCGGTGCTCGGGATCGGGTCCCTGGCGCTGCTCCTGGGGCTGCGGTCGGCGGGGGCTCCGGTGCGGGGGCTGCCGGAGCGGTTGCTGATGGTGTGGTCGGGCGCCCTGGTCGTGGCCGCGGTGATCCCGACCACACCCATCGGCCACGACCTCGACCTCGCGGCCCAGATCCACCGGTACGTCTCCGTCGCCGCCTTCGTGAGCCTGCCCGCCGCCGGCGCGCTGCTGGTCCCCAGACTGACCGCCGATGCCGCCTGGAAGCCCGTGGCGCGTACCGTGGAGTGGGTGGCCCTGGCCGGCGGGTTCGGGCTGCTGGCGATCACGTACGTGGCGATGCCCGGCGAGCGGGTGATGATCGGGCTCGTCGAGCGGTTGCTCCTCGGCGCCGAGGTGGCGTTGCTGGCGGTGCTGGCCGTCTGGCTCATGCGGCTGACGTGGGGACGGGCCACCTCAGCGGCGCTCAATTTCCCGACATACCACAGATTTATCGCTAATCGATCTTAAAACCATCTGTTTCGGTGCTATTCTCTCCCGCGATCTTCTATCCGGGAGCGGGTTGTCATGGCATCGGGCAGATCCATCAGGTTCAAGATCTCGACGCTGCTCGTCATCCCCTTGATCTCCCTGATCGCGCTGTGGGGCTTCGCCGCGGGCACCACGACGGGAGAGGCGCTCAGCCTGTTCAAGGTCGAGACCATCTGGACCGGGGTCATCAACAACACCGACCGCCTGGTGTCCGACGTCCAGACCGAGCGCCTGGCCTCCGCCGAGCGGATCGCCGGCGACGTGAGCGACCCCGACGCGCTGGCCAAGGCCCGGACCAAGGTGGACGACAGCGTCAAGCTGCTGCGCACGCACGCGCTGGCCGAGGACACCCAGTCCGCGCTGACGCAGGACATGAAGACGCAGCTCCAGACGGTGTTCGAGACCATCGACCGGCTGCCGGACATCCGCGGCAAGGTCGACGGCCGCCGGCTCACCCCCAGCGCCCTCATCACCGAGTACGCCAAGGTCGCCGACGAGGTGCACCTCCTCTACTCCCGCCTGACCATCAGCACGGACCTTCAGCTGGCGCTCCAGGCGCAGGGCCTGATCGCCGCCGACGAGGTCCGCGAGCTGCTGGCCCGCGAGCACGCCCTGATCATCGCCTCGAACGGCCGGGCGAACATGCACGACGTCCACATGCTGTCCGCCATCGACGGATCCAGGACGTACCTGTTCCCGAAGGCCCTGGCCAACCTCGACACCGAGCTGCGGGCCCCGTTCGAGAAGCTGTTCTACTCGCCGCGCTACGTCACGATGGAGAACCTGGTCGAGAGCTACATCGGCGGCCAGCCGCTCGACGTGGACCTGTGGCGGGGTGTCTACGGCCAGGTGCAGCAGCAGTACCGCGAGGCGGTCTCCCGCACCGGTGACAAGCTGCTGGCCAGGATGGAGCCCGAAGGCGTCGCCGTCGTGGTCCGGGCCGGCGTGGCCGGCGCGCTCGGCCTGATCGCGGTCGTGTTCTCGATCTTCATCTCGGTCCGGGTCGGCCGCAAGCTCACCCGCGAGCTGGGGGCGCTGCGCCGTACGACGCTGGACCTGGCGGAGATCAGGCTGCCCGACGTGGTGGAGAAGCTGCGCAAGGGCCAGAGCGTGGACCTCGCCACCGAGGCGCCGCGCATCCCCGTCGACCAGAAGTCCACCAGCGAGGTCAGGGACCTGGCCTCGGCGTTCGACAGCGTGCAGAGCACGGCCGTGGACGCGGCCGTCGAGCAGGCCAGGATGCGTGAGGGCGTCTCCGAGGCGCTGCGCAACCTGGCCCGGCGCAGCCAGTCGCTGCTGCAGCGCCAGCTGCGGCTGCTCGACGAGATGCAGCGCCAGACGGAGGAGCCGGAGGCGCTGGAGCGGCTGTTCCGGCTCGACCACCTGACCACCCGCATGCGCCGCCACGCCGAGGGCCTGGTGCTGCTCTCCGGCGGCACCGCGGGCCGCAGGTGGCGCGGGGTCATCCCGGCCGAGGACGTGCTGAGCGGCGCGGCGGCGCAGGTGGAGGAGTACACGCGGGTCCGCGTCTACCCGATGCCCGAGTGCGGCGTCTCCGGCGCGGCCGTGGCCGACCTCATGCACCTGTTCGCCGAGCTGATCGAGAACGCCACCACCTTCTCCTCGCCCGGCAACGAGGTCTCCGTCCGCGGCGAGATGGTCGGCAGGGGCTTCGCGGTCGAGGTGGAGGACCGCGGCCTGGGCATGGACGAGGCCACCCGCAGGGCCATCAACGACCGCCTGGCCAGCCCGCCCGAGTTCGACCCGTCGCAGACCGAGCGGCTGGGGTTCGCGGTGGTGGGCATGCTCGCCGGCAGGCACGGGGTGAAGGTCACGGTCAAGCCCTCCCCGTACGGCGGCACCACCGCCATCGTGCTCATCCCCGCCTCGCTGGTCGAGCCGATGACGGCCCCGGTGCGGCCGGTGGAGTTCGAGCCCGTGTCCGTGTCGGTCGTCAGGGAGGACACCGGGCCGGGCGAGCTGCCCCGGCGCGTGCGGACCAGCAGGCGGGCCGCCACTCCCTCCGTTCCGCAGCAGAGCTCACCGCAGGACGACGCGATCAGGCCGCCGCAGCAACTGCCGCGCCGCGAGCACACCCAGGACGCGCCTCAGCGGCCCGCCGAGGCGCCTCAGGAGCGGCCAGGGGAGCTGCCCCAGCAACGGGACAGGGCCGGAGAGCCGCCGCAGCGTGACGGGAGCGGGGGGCTGCCCCAGCGCGAGCGGTCCGGGGGGCTGCCGCAACGGGAGCGGCAGGCCGGTCTGCCGCAGCGGCTCAAGCAGGCGCCGCCGCCCGTGCAGCCGGCCGAGGAGCGTTCGCCCGAGGAGACCAGGGCGCTGCTCTCCTCGCTCCAGTCCGGCTGGCAGCGCGGGCGGCAGGAGAGTGAGCAGGATGGGGGATCTGAGTCGTGAGCCGCGAGCACGAGTGGGTCGACGAGGAGGCGGGGCCGGTCGTCCGGCCGTACGCGGTCGCGCGCGGGCGCACCAGGTCCGCCTCCTCCGAGGTCGACCTGCTGGCGACGGTCGTCTCCACGGGGCTGCCGGCCCCGTCCAAGGCCGAGCTGAGCACACAGCACCGCCGGCTGCTGTCCCTGGTGTCGGGGCAGAACAGGCCGGTCGTCGAGGTCGCCTCGGATCTCGGCCTGCCCGTCGGCGTCGTCCGCGTGCTGCTGGGGGACCTGCTTGAGCACGGCCTGGTGACGATCAGGCCGCCGCGCGACAAGGCCGCCACCCCGTCGGAGAGCCTGCTCCGCGAGGTGATCAACGGCCTGCGCGCGCTCTAGGCCGCGCGCACGGAGGGCTAGTTCGCCGAGGTGAGCGTCCGCAGGGAGTGCTCCACCAGCGTGATCATGACTTCCTTGGCGGAGGTCCTGCGCCGCACGTCGCACAGCATGACCGGCACGTCCTCGTCCAGGTCGAGCGCGATGCGCACGTCGTCCACGCTGTGCCGGTCCGCGCCGTCGAAGCAGTTGACGGCCACCACGAACGGCGTGCCGCGCTGCTCGAAGTAGTCGACGGACGGGAAGCAGTCGGTGAGCCGCCGGGTGTCGGCGATCACGACCGCGCCCAGCGCGCCGTAGGACAGCTCGTCCCACATGAACCAGAACCGCTCCTGCCCGGGAGTGCCGAACAGGTAGACGACCAGCCCCTCGCGGATGGTGATCCGGCCGAAGTCCATCGCCACGGTGGTGGTGGTCTTGGCCTCGACGCCGTCGAGATCGTCCACGCCGATGCCGCGGTCGGAGAGCACCTCTTCCGTGCGTAGCGGCCTGATCTCGCTGATCGACCCGACCAGCGTGGTCTTGCCGACGCCGAACCCTCCCGCGATCAGGATCTTGAGCGCGACAGGGTCGTCAGAGAGCACGGAGTCCATTGATCACTTCCTTGAGAATGCGCTCATTCGACCGCGACCCTCCGGCGGAGGGCGACGTCACCGAGATGAGGCCGTGGTCACGCATGTCACCGAGCAGCACCCGGATGACGCCGACGGGCAGGTCGAGCTCGACGGCCAGGTCGGCCACCGAGATCGGACTACGGGCTGCCCGCAGGATGAGCTGCTGTTCCGGCCCCAGCTCGCCGGGGGAGTCACCCACGGCGCGCACGGTGGCCACGAGGTCGAACCCGTCACCGGAGGAGCGGGTGCGACCGCGGATGAGAGCATAGGGCCGGACGACCGGACCCGCCTCCTCATCGAACCACTGCGGGCTATCGCTCATGACGCTCCAGCGCGCGGGTTGGTGGTGATGTGCTGGCCCACCCGCTTGACCAGCATCGCCATCTCGTAGGCGATCTGGCCGACGTCCACGTTCGCCTCGGCGATCACGGCCAGGCAGGTGCCCTGGCCGGCCGCGGTCACGAACAGGAACGCCGACTCCATCTCCACGATGGTCTGCCGCACGTCGCCGCCGCCGAAATGGCGGCCGGTGCCGCGGGCCAGGCTCTGGAAGCCGGCCGCCACCGCCGACAGGTGCTCGGCGTCCTCGCGGGTCAGCCCCTTGGAGTAACCCACGGCCAGGCCGTCGGTCGACAGGATGACCGCCTGGCGCACGGCGGCGACCCTGGTGGCGAGGTCGTCCAGCAGCCAGTTCAGCTCACCGGTGTTGGTCGTAGGCGCACTCATGCTTCCCCCTTGCTCATGGCCCCTCCTCAGAGGCTTCTTCTCGGGCGCGTTGCGTTCCCCGCTGGAACGCGGAGAACAGGTCGCGTACCTCGTCGGGAGAGCGTTCCGGCTGCGGCTCAGGCTCGGGCGGCGCCTCCTTGAGCTGCGGCGCCAGGTGGGTCTGACGCACCCGCCTGGGCAGCCCGGCGTGCGTCCCCGACGACACGACCGCGAGCGCCTTCTTGCGCGTACGGCTGGGCAGGTCGGCCCTGCCGTCCCCGCCGGCCGCCTCCAGCGCGCTCTGCTCGGTCACGATCGAGCGGGGCGCGAGCACGATGGCGGTGGTGCCGCCGAACGGAGAGCGGCGCAGCAGCACCCTGATCCCGTGCCGCTGAGCCAGCTTGGCCACCACGAACAGGCCGAGCTGGTCGCTGTCGGCCAGGTCGAACTCGGGCGGATCGGCCAGCAGCGCGTTGACCCTGGCGTAGTCGGCGGGCGGCAGCCCGAGCCCCTTGTCCTCCACCTCGATGGCGTAGCCGTTGCTCACCAGGTCGCCGCGCACCTGCACGATGGTGTCGGGGGGCGAGTAGATGGTGGCGTTCTCGACCAGTTCGGCCACGAGGTGGGTCAGGTCGGCCGCGACGGTCCCGTCGATGGCGCTGACCGGCATCGCCTCCACGGCGATCCTGGTGTAGTCCTCGACCTCGGCGACCGCGGCCCGGACGATGTCGATCACGGGCACCGGCTTGCGCCAGGCGCGTCCGGGGGCGGCGCCCGACAGGACGATGAGGCTCTCGGCGTGCCGCCGCATGCGGGTGGTCAGGTGGTCCAGGCGGAAGAGCTCCTCCAGCCTGTCGGGATCGTGCGTACGGCGCTGCATGCCGTCGAGCAGCGCGAGCTGGCGGTGCAGCAGGCCCTGCTTGCGCCGGGCGAGGTTGAGGAAGACCTGGCCGACCCCGTGGCGCAGCGCGGCCTGGCCGACGGCGGCGCGCACGGCCGTGCGCTGCAGGGAGCCGAACGCCCTGGCCACGTCGGTGATCTCCGCGGAACCGCTGACCTTGATGGCCTTGGTCTCCTTCCGTACGTCGACGTCGTCGCCCCTGCGCAGCCGGGCCACGATGTCGGGCAGCCGGCGCTGCGACAGCTCGACCGCGGCGGTACGCAGCCCGGCCAGCTCTCCGGCCAGGCGGCGCCCGAAGCGTACAGAGATGATGATCGACGCGAGCACGGCGATCAACCCGAGACCGCCCGCGACGGAGATCTTGACCACGGTGGAGGTGGCGGCCTCCGACGTACGGGTCGCCAGGGTGCTGGTGGCGCTCGCGCCGAGGACGTCGAGGCGCGCGGTGAGCCGGTCGACGGCCTCGTGCCAGGCGTCGCCGTCGGGGGGCGGCGTGCCCGTCTTGACGACCCGCGCCTCCATGGTGGCGAAGCTCAGGAACGGCTCGGTGGCGAAGATCTGCTCGTACGGCCTGCGCAGCGCCACGTCGAGCCCGGCCATGCCGCGCGAGTGCAGGAACCGTCTGGAGGCCGCGTACTCGGTGAAGGCGGCCGTCTCGGGCGCGGTGAGCCGCTTGTCGGACAGGGCGCCGATGACGAGCGCGTGCTCCCTGGCGATGTACTCCCTGGCCATGCCCATGGCCTGCAGCGAGGACGCCTGCTGGAAGATCGTCAGGTCGGGGACGGAGACCAGGTGGTCGTACACGAGGAAGATCGAGTCGAGCATGCGGTTGTACTCGTTCAGCCCGGTCAGGCGCGAGCTGACGCCGCGGTCGATGTCGGAGCGGATCGCGCCGAGGCGGTCGAGGGCCGCCCGGAGGCCGCGCAGCGGCTGGCGCAGGTTGCCGTCGGCGGAGTCGCCGGCCTCGGTGACGGCCTGGCGGAACTCGGTCACCGACCTGTCGGTGCGGGCGCGCTGCGCGCCGAGCGCCTCGGTCAGCTCACGCGTAGTGAGCGCCTCGGAGGAGCGGGCGCGTTCGGCCTGCAGCTGTAGGCCCAGGTCGGTGGAGGTGACGCCGATGGTCCGGTAGAGGGTGTTCGCGCGGAGTAGTGATCGGGCGTCGCCCATGGTGAGGTTGAGGACGAAACCCCAGAGCGCGCTCAGAGACAGGAGGGGTAGCAGTAGCAATAAAAAGATCTTGAACCGAATTGACCGGTTTCGCGAGCCCATGTCCCAACCTCGAGTCGGGGGCATTTCCACACCTTGTGTAAATACACCTCCGGAAGATCGCACAGGAGACTAGCACCGATTATGCTTCCGGCGCAGTGGGAGCAAGGCGTTCATTACCGTGATTATTGGGACAAGATCGGGCGTTCGCGGCGGGATGCGACGGCGATCGTCCACAGCCACAGGAGCGCTACCAGCGAAATCGCGATGAGTCCCGTCCAGTTGAGCACCGTGTAGACGTGTATCTGCCACTGCGTCACGTTCGGCACGCGCCCGATCCGCAGCAGCTCGAACTGCCACGGCCGCCCGGTCAGTGCCAGCGTGATGGCGATGGCGATGGCGCTCATCGAGTCCCACAGCGCGTGCAGCAGCGAGACGCCCAGGTAGCTCAGCAGGACCGTGCCGGTCAGCCGCCCGCGCGCCGCGAACAGCGCGCCGCCGGCGATGGCGGTCCACAGGCCGTGGCCGACGGGCGTCAGGATGCCCCGCAGCACCTCGGTCTCCACGAGCTGGGCCAGCGACAGCCCCGAGGCGGTGAACAGCGAGTTGAAGGCGTAACCCGCGCTCTCGAAGGCGGCGAAGCCGAAGCCGACGGTCGCGCCCAGCACCAGGCCGTCCCTGGTGAAATGCCGGGTCATGTGCCGGGTGACGATGATCAGGGCGGCCAGCTTGACGCCCTCCTCGATCAGGCCGACCAGCACGTACATGAGGATCGACGGGCGCAGCAGCCAGCTCTCCAGCAGCGAGGCGCCGAGCACGCCCAGCACGCCGCCCACCACGAACGCCTGGAACAGCAGCTCGACCGTCACCCCCGGCGAGCGGCCCCGCCCGTACGCCCAGACCACGAACGTCACCGGCACCAGGAAGCTGCCGAACAGCACCACGGTCGGCACCAGGTTGGAGTTCCCGGTCCAGGCGGTGACGGCCACCGTGGCCAGCCAGAGCACGAACCCGGTCAGGAAGATCCGCAGCCATAGTGTCCTGATCACGTCAGCTCCTCCACAGCCCTGATCGCGGCCACCACGGCGGCCTCGCCGCGCGCGGCCGGCTCACTGTCGGACCCCGCGATGGCGATCCGGCCGAACGGCCCCCGCGCCGCGTCGGAGGGGAAGGGGCCGTCGGGGTAGAACGCGTCCCACGGCCGACAGTACTCCGGCGACAGCGCGTGCCCCCATCGGCGTACCTCGATCGCCTCGATGCCCTGGCCGGGGTCGAAACCGACCGGGCCGAGCAGCCGGGCCAGCTGGTCGCGTACGGTCCGCTCCAGCACCTCGTACGGCGTCGCGAACAGCTCACGCCGCCCCGCCGCCGACCCGGCGCCGGGCCCCAGCTCCGACCGGCACGGCGTGGCCAGCAGCCGGACGCCGTCGGGCGGCACGAACGCCGACTCGTTCCAGTACGCGCCGGTCCACCGCACCCGCCCGACGCCCAGCCGCCGCCACACCCCGGGATCGCGCAGGCGGACCACGGCCTCCAGCAGCGGCACCCGTACGGCCCTGCTGAGCGCGGCCCGCCGCCCCGCGGGCAGGTCGGGCACCAGGTACGGGACGACCGCGCTCGGGCAGGCGAGGATCACCGCCCCGGCCTCGACGGTCAGCACCCGGTGGCCGTCGAAGTAGCCCACGACCCCGTCGCGTACCGACACCACGGGGCTGGACGTCCGCACCGAGATCCGCTCGTCACGCGAGGGTGCGGCGGCGGGCGCGGGTCCGTGCCACTCCCTGCGTACGGTGGGCGAGTTGAACCGGGAGGGCTGGTCACGGTCGAGCCCGAGCCCGGCGAATCCCGGATACCCGGTCCCCCAGGCGTCGATCGCCCCGAACGCCCGGGTGTCGTACCCCCAGCCGGAGCAGGACATCGTCCGCGAGAAGCGCTCCACGTCCTTGTGCACCCCGCACACCTCGCGCAGGAACTGCGCGTACGTCAGCTCGGCCAGCCGCTCCTGCTTGGCCTGGGCGGGGAGGCCCGGCAGCCAGTCGGGCGGGTCGTCGTGCAGCATGAGCAGGTCCCGCCGGGCCCGCACGGAGATCGGCAGCCGGCCGATCCAGCCGGGGGACGTGAGCCGGACGAGGGTGTCGGCGCCGAAGCTCTCCTCGTCGCACATCACCGCGTCGGCCCCGGCCCGCCGGCACAGCGGCGCGTGCCCGCCGGTGCCGTCGTGGTTGTCGAGGACGAGGACCCGGTCGTGCGGACGGCGGCGCAGCCACTCGGAGGCGGCGCTGATCC
This sequence comes from Nonomuraea fuscirosea, assembly GCF_035917475.1. NCBI lineage: Bacteria > Bacillati > Actinomycetota > Actinomycetes > Streptosporangiales > Streptosporangiaceae > Nonomuraea > Nonomuraea fuscirosea. The sequence goes on from NZ_CP109074.1 coordinate 10,607,839, forward strand.
CGCCGCGCCCGCCGCCGACCACGACGAGGTCGTGCCGCTCGCCTGTAGGGACGAAGGGGCCCGCATGCTCCCAGAACCGCCCGTCCCGCAGCGCGTGCGGCACGCTGAGCGCCGCACTGGTGTCCCCGCGCACCACGAAGCCCGCCGGCTCACTCAGGGCCTTCCGGGCCGCCTCTGCCCGCCCCGGCGCGCCGCCCGAGATCACGCATCCCAGGGCCACGCCGTCGAAGAGGTCCCTGCGGGAAATGGTGACATCCATCCCGAGATCGCGCGGAGTCAAGCTCATGGCGCGATCATCGGCAGGTCAGGAGAAAAGCCGCGCCCAGGCGCGCAGCGCCTCGGGAAACATTTTGCGTGCCCTATTACGGCGAATGCCCGTTTGCACCCTCGCGCCGGCCGTGGTGTGAGGCTCCTCGCCCGCCCCCGGGAGACCCCGCTCAAGCTGCGCGAACGAGGAAGATCATCACCACGGGCGCCCGGCCGGGCCGGCGCCGGAGGGCGGAACCCCGCCACGGGCGAACCGGAAATCATTCGTGAAGCCGCTGATTACCGCGAATAGCGACGTTACTCGGCCCCTTACTCGCCGCTTCCTCTAGCGTTTCCAGAAATGCTGACGGAGTGAAATGGAGATCCCATGCACAAAGCAATTCCCGGCATATTTCTGAGCACACTGGTCATCGCCGGATGCTCATCCACGGAGGCGAGCCCGAAGGCCGCCGCCCCCGCGCCCGCCGCCGCGACGCCGTCGTCCGCGGCCGACGCCAGGCTGCGGGCGGCCCTGCTGCCGGCGCCCAAGGGCATGCGCATCGCCTACGGGCCCGAGCTGGGCGCGTTCGGCTCGCTCAAGTCCACCCAGCAGGGTCTGGCCGCCGTGCGCCAGGCCAAGCTGCAGCATCCCGAGTGCGCGGGAGCCGCCCAGCTCGACGCCGACCGGCCCGACGTCGCCAAGTCGCCCGCCGCGGTGATCGCGTTCTCGGCCGACCGGGGCTCGATCACGCAGGCGGTGGTGTCGCTGCCGGCCGAAGCCTTCCCCGAGCCGCTGCCCAAGCAGTGCGTCTCCTACACCGCCGACGTCGCCGGTACGCAGGTCAGCTACAAGACGCGCACGCTCGGCATGCCAGCCAAGGGCGACCAGTCGCGGGCCTACCTCACCACGGCGTCGGGGGACAAGAAGAACGCGCAGATCGGCTCCGTCATGATCAGGCGCGGCACGCTGATCATGTCGATGCTCGTCGTCGGCCAGCGGGTCAAGCCGCAGGGCCTGTACGAGCTGGCCGACCTCGCCGACCAGAACCTGGCGCGCGTGACCAGATAGCGGGCGCATCCGCCGAGGGCGTGCCGGACCCGGCCGGGACGCCCATGGGACTCCCCGGCGCGGTCAGATCAGCACGTGATCGTCCGGGCGGCCGACGAAGGAGAACTGGGCGTTCCTGGTCAGCTTGATGTGGTCGGCCTGCCAGGTGTGCATCGCCGTGTCGGCGCTGCGCCAGTAGACGAAGTTGAAGCGGTCCGCCGAGTAGATCTTGACGGAGTCCTCCTTGAGGCGCCGTACCAGATGGGTGTCCTCGCCCCTGGTGATGTCGGCGAAGCGGTACGTGCGGAACAGGTCCGCCTTGCCGAGGAACGTGCCGCCCTGGACCAGCCACGAGTAGCGGTGCTCCAGGCCGGGCAGGCGCAGCATCGTGGTGTTGCTGCCCTCGAAGTACGCGTAGTGCGCGCCCTTGCCCGTCAGCTCCGCGTCGGAGTAGTCGAAGGCCCTGACCAGGTCCGACAGGTAGTGCTCGCCGTACAGGTTGTCGTCGTCCATCTTGGCGATCAGCTCGCCCTCGGCGGCGTCGATGCCCAGGTTCATGCAGGCACCGAGCGACAGTTCGGCGGCGGCGGGCAGCACCACGACGTCCGAGATGCCCGCCATACGAGCCTTGTCGGCCACCACGACGGGGTCGATGTCCAGGCCGTGCAGCACCATGATCAGCTGGAGCGGCCGGTGGCGCTGCCGGGCGACCGAGGAGATCGCGTGCTCGATCTGCGCGGCGCGGTTGGTGGGCAGCACGACCGAGATCGAGCGCGACCTGGGCTCCACGTGGTGCCCGAGGTCCTGGAGGATCTGGTCCACCCGGTGCGAGAAGAGGTGCTTGTCGAACACCTCGCGCATCGCCAGGTGACCCATCCTGGCCCGCAGTTCGGGGCTGTTCATCAGGTGCAGCACCTGGTTGTAGGACTCGATCGGCTCGCGCGCGATCGGCACCAGGTCGCCGAAGGTCTCCTCGATCGCCCGCGACCACCCCGACACGACGGGGGTCGAGCAGGCCGACAGCTCGAAGACGCGGCGCGCGCACATGGTCGGGGAGTCGAGCACGGAGTTGACGTTGAGGAAGACCTTGTACATCCGGTACGCGGCCAGCATCTGGTCATAGGGCAGCTCGCCCACGATGTGCGGCCGGTACTTCTCCGGCCAGGCGTACTTCTCGTCCACCTCGCCGTTGCGCGCGAAGATGTGCAGGCCCAGCTCCCTGACCGGGTCGAGCACGGTCTCCATCTGCTCGCGGCGCTCGGGATGCTTGTCCCTGAAGTACATCCCGGCGAAGACCACGTCGTGCAGGCGGCCCTTGGGCTGCTGGATCGGGTTGTGCACGCGGGGCTGGGCGGCGAACTGCAGCACGTCCACCCGATCATGTCCCAAAATTTCCCGATATTTCGGCAGCATGTCACCGTCGCAGGTGAACACGTAGTCGAACAGCTTGGCCGTGTCGATGAAGAAGTCGAAGTTCGGCGGGTCCTCCTTGTTCCAGAAGACCGTCGGGATGCCCTCCTGTCGGCACCACGCCACCAGCTCGCGCAGCGGCTCCTTCGGAGCGTTCGTGCCGGTCATCTGGTAGCGCCAGCGGCCCTGGTTCCCGTGCCAGGCCGACTCACAGAACAGCAGGTCGGGCCGCTTGTCGGCGAAGATCTCCGGCCAGTCCTTGAGCCCGAACTCGATCTGGTCCCACTCGTAGCGGAAGGCCATCCTGGAGAAGTCGTCGAGGATCACCGCGACCTTCAGGTCCGGCCGGGCCACCGGGCCGCTCGGCCACTTCACCGCGGGCACCTCGACCATGGGCGGCCGGTTCCCGGCCAGTGCGGCGGCCTCGCTGACCGGAAGCGGCGGCTTGGGCGCCCGCTCCTTCGAGCGGACCGCCTCGACGATCCGCCCCGGGCTCTTCGAGCCCAGCGCCTCGCCCAGCTTGAACGTCCGCTTGGCCTGGGTCGCCTCCAGCTTCCAGGTCGCGTACGCCGCCTTCGCCTCGGCGATCTCCAGCCGCCGGCGCAGCTCCGTGACCTCCGCCTCGTACCGCTCGACGAGCTTGCGCTCCTCGGGCAGCCAGTTGACGGGGCCGAGACGCTGGTAGGTGGGCTCTTCTGGAGTATCGGCCATGGTGGTACGCCTATCGCTTAGCGGAGGGAACTCATAGTACGGCGGACAATGCCGCTATTCGCGGCGTTTGCCCTGAGAGGCAGGGGCGAGGTTGTCCCCCTTCAGCCAGGCGGCGATCACCGTGGCGATGCGCGGCCCGGCCTTGCCGTCCCACAGCACCGGCAGCTCACCGGCCGGCGTGGCCGCGCCGTCGGCCAGCGCCTTCTCCGCCGCCGCGGGCAGCAGCGCGGGGGTGACCAGGCGGTTCGTCCCGTGGGTGATCGTGATCGGCCGCTCGGTGTTGGGCCGGACGGTCAGGCAGGGGACGCCGAGCATGGTCGTCTCCTCCTGGACGCCGCCGGAGTCGGTGACGACCAGCGCGGCGCCGCGGACGAGTGAGAGGAAGTCCACATAGCCCAGCGGGTCGACCACCTTGATCGAGTCACCGTCGACCAGGCCCGCCTCGGCCAGCCGGGCCTTGCCGCGCGGATGGATCGGCACCACGATCGGGAGCTGGCGCGAGACCTCCAGCACCGCGTCCACCAGCTCCTTGGCGGCCTCAGGGGTGTCCACGTTGGCCGGGCGGTGCAGCGTGGCCACCGCGTAGCGCGCGGGCAGCGCCAGCCGCTCGACCACCGGGGCCGGGTCCAGCGAGGGCAGCGCCGCGTACAGGCTGTCGATCATGGGGTTGCCCACCAGGTGCACCTTGGAGGCGGGCACGCCCTCGCCCGCCAGGTACGACAGCGCCTCCGGCGAGGTGGCGAACAGCAGGTCGGCCAGCGCGTCGGTGACGACCCGGTTGACCTCCTCCGGCATGCCGCGGTCGTAGGAGCGCAGCCCCGCCTCGACGTGCGCGGTCGGCACGCCCAGCTTGGCGCAGACCAGGATCGCGGCCAGCGTGGAGTTCACGTCGCCGTAGACGACGACCAGGTCGGGCTCCTGCTCCTGGACGACCTCCTCAAGGCCGACGAGCAGGGCGGCGGTCTGCTTGGCGTGGCTGCCCGAGCCCACCCCGAGATTGGCCACCGGCTCGGGCAGGCCGAGATCGGCGAAGAAGACGTCGGACATCAGCGCGTCGTAGTGCTGACCAGTGTGGATGATGCCCTGCCGCACGCCGAGCTCGCCGAGTGCCCGCACCACCGGGGCCGCTTTCACGAAATTGGGACGAGCGCCCAATACGTGCAGGACCAGGGGGTTTTCCCTCATTGACCTCGCCTTTCATAGCGGAAGGGAAAAAACGCTGCCTATGGTACGGTCCCTGCGTGGCATCCGACGCCAGTCGTCAAGACTCCTCCCGCAGATCTGACGGGGTCTCCGCGAAGTCCGCCCGTGCCGGCGTCGGTGGACTTCTCAAGGGCTTCGTCCAGCACCCGATCATCGTCTCCCGCGTGGTCGTGACGAAGGTCAAGTCCGACCCCGTCCGCGTGGCGCAGGCCGCCGCCGACTCGCTGCCGCCGGCGCTGCGCCCCATCGTCGGCAGCGTCGCCTGGCCGGCCGCCCGCAGGGCCAGGCGCATCGTGCGCAAGTTCGGCATGCGCGTGGTCAAGGGGCCGTGGAACGAGGCCAAGGAACTCTGGGACGCCGGCCGGGTCAGCGAGGCCTCCACCGTGCTGGACGCCCACGCCAAATACCCGTTCGTCAAGCGCAGGGCCGCCTACTACCGGGGCGAGCTGGCCGCGATCAGTCCCGACCCGATCCCGCCGGGGCCCAAGGTGGCCATCCTGGAGCGGGTCAAGGGGCGCGTGCTGCACCTGGTCACGAACGCGCTGCCGTACACGCAGGCCGGCTACACCGTCAGGACCCACCGCATCGTCACCGCGCAGAAGGCCGCGGGCATCGACCCGCACGTGGTCACCAGCTGGGGCTGGCCCATGCTGCAGGGGCACGCGGACGCGCCGCCGTACGAGGAGATCGACGGCATCCCCTACTACCGGCTGCTGCCGGGCGCTCACGGCGAGGTGCCGTTCGAGATGCAGGGGCGCATGATCAAGGGCGCCGACCGGGTCACCAAGCTGGTCACCGAGCTGCGGCCGCAGGTCCTGCACGCCGCCACCGACCACCGCAACGGCTCCGTCGCCCACGCCGTGCGCGACAGGACCGGCACGCCCTTCGTCTACGAGGTGCGCGGCTTCCTGGAGGAGACGTGGGCCTCGCGCGACCCGATCCGGGTCGGCAGCCAGCGGCACGTGCTCCAGCGCGAGCGGGAGTCGTTCCTCATGCGCGAGGCCGACGCGGTCGTCACGCTGGCCGAGACGATGGCCACCGAGATCGTCGAGCGCGGCGTGCCGCGCGAGCGGATCCACCTGGCGCCCAACGCCGTGGACGACGAGCTGCTGTCGGCTCACTACGACGGGGCCTCGTTCAGGAACGCCTACGGCATCGCCGACGGCGAGATCGTCGTGGGTTCGGTGTCCAGCATCGTGGCCTACGAGGGCTTCGCCACCCTTTTGCGCGCCGCCGCGCTGCTGCGCGACCAGAACACCCCCGTGCGCGTGCTGATCGTCGGCGACGGCACCGAGCGCGACACCCTGCTCGAACTCGTCGGGGAGCTGGGCCTGCGCGACGCCATCCTGCCCGGCCGGGTCGGCCCGGACGAGGCGCTGCAGGCGCAGGACGCGATCGACATCTTCGCCTGCCCGCGTGAGGATCTGCGCGTCTGCCGACTTGTTACGCCATTGAAACCCGTCGAGGCGATGGCGCTCGGCAAGCCCGTCGTGCTCAGCGATCTGCCCGCGCTGTCGGAGCTCGTCGGCTCCGACGGAGCCGGCCTGCTCGTCCCGCCCGGAGATCCCGCCGAGCTGGCCAAGGCCATCGCCGGACTCCGGGAGGACCCGGCGCGGCGGGCTGAGATGGGTGAGGCGGGACGTGCGGAAGTGGCGGCGAAGCGGACTTGGAGCCGCGTTGCCGAGACTTATCAAGCTCTATACCGGTCCCTTGCCGAATGATGACCTTCGTGTTGGCTGTCTCTTACGACGGGTTCGGTCGCATTAGGCGTGAGCTAGGTGGACTTGAGATAACCTTTGCGACCATGAAGTGTTGTTTCCGGCTCCCCAAGGCACAGCTGTGACAGAAATCGACTTGGCTGTCATCGGTCTGGGCTACGTCGGCATGCCTCTCGCCAAGGAGGCAGTGGCCGCCGGCCTGCGGGTCGTCGGCGTGGACGTGGACCCGGCCAAGGTCGACGCGCTCAACGCCGGGCGGTCCTACATCGACGACCTGACGGACGCCGATCTTGAGCACATGCTGGCCAACGGGTTCAGCGCCACGCTCGACGAGAGCGTCCTGGCCGGGAGCAACACGATCGTCATCTGCGTCCCGACCCCGCTCGACGAGGACCACCGCCCGGACCTGTCCGCGGTGGAGGGCGCGACCATGGCCGTCGCCCGCAACCTGAGCAAGGGCACGCTGGTCGTCCTGGAGTCCACCACGTGGCCGGGCACCACCGACGAGGTGGCCAGGCCGCTGCTGGAGAAGTCGGGGCTCGTCGCCGGCGAGGACTTCCAGCTCGCCTTCTCGCCCGAGCGGATCGACCCGGGCAACCCCAAGTTCGGGCTGCGCAACACCCCCAAGGTCGTCGGCGGCTTCACTCCGGCCTGCCGCGACCGGGCCACGGCCTTCTACGGGCAGTTCATCGAGCAGGTGGTGCCGGTCAGCGGCACCCGCGAGGCCGAGATGGCCAAGCTGCTGGAGAACACCTACCGGCACGTCAACATCGCCCTCGTCAACGAGATGGCGATCTTCTGCGACGAGCTCGGCATCGACCTGTGGGAGTCCATCGAGGCGGCGGCCACCAAGCCGTTCGGCTTCCACAAGTTCCTGCCGGGGCCCGGGGTCGGCGGGCACTGCATCCCGGTCGACCCGTCGTACCTGTCGTACACGGTGCGCAAGCTCGGCTACCCGTTCCGGTTCGTGGAGCTGGCGCAGGAGATCAACGAGCGGATGCCCTCGTACGTGGTCGCCCGCGCACAACGCTTGCTCAACCGGCATAAAAAGGCCGTCAACGGCGCCAAAGTCGTTATGCTCGGCGTCACCTACAAACCGGATATCGCCGACGAGCGTGAGACTCCGGCCCTCCCCGTGGCGCGTGCGCTGCTGGAGCTGGGCGCCGAGCTCTCGTTCGCGGACCCGTACGTCAAGGAGTGGTCGGTGGACGGCACCCCGGTGCCGCGTGAGGAGGATCTGGCCGAGGCCGTGATCAACGCGGACGTGACGCTGCTGCTTCAGCAGCACGCCGCGTTCGACCTCGACATGGTCGAGGCCAAGGCCAGGCTCGTGCTGGACACCCGCGGCGTCCTCGCCGAGGGTGAACGCGTCGAGCGGCTGTAGCGACGGAGGGTTGCGCGCAGTGCACGTGCTCGTCATGACGGTGGTGCATAACCCCGAGGACGCGAGAATTCTGCATCGGCAGATCCGTGCCCTTGTGGATGCCGGTCATGAGGTCACGTACGCCGCGTCGTTCACCGCGCACGGCGTCGTGCCCCGACCGTGGGTCACCGGTGTGGATCTGCCCAGGGCCGCCCAGCGCAAGCGGATGGCCGCGGTGTGGGCCGCGCGGCGGCTGTTCAAGCGCATGCGCGACAAGGTCGACCTCGTCCTCATCCACGACCCCGAGCTGCTGTTCGCGGTGTGGGGCATGCGGCACAGCCCGCCCGTGGTGTGGGACGTGCACGAGGACACCCCCGCCACGCTCTCGCTGAAGCCGTGGCTGCCCGCGCCGCTGCGGCCGCCGGTGCGCTTCCTGGCGCGCATGCTGGAGGGCACCGCGGAGCGGCACATGCACCTGCTGCTGGCCGAGACGGCCTACGCGGGCAGGTTCAAGGACGCCCACCTGATCGTGCCGAACGAGACCTGGGTGCCCGACTCCGTGACGCCGCCGGGCGAGGACCGCGTGGTCTACCTCGGCTGGCTGTCCAGGGCGCGCGGCGTGTTCGAGGCCATCGAGGTGGCCAAGCTGCTGCAGCCGTACCGGGTGACGGTGGAGCTGATCGGGTACGCCGATCCGCAGAGCCGCCCGGTGCTCAACCAGGCCGTCACCGAGGGCCTGCTCGAATGGCGTGACTTCATGCCCAACGACGAGGCGCTCAAGCGGCTCGACGGGGCGCTGGCCGGGCTGTCGCTGCTGCACGACGAGCCCAACTACCGGCACTCGATGCCCACGAAGATCGTGGAGTACATGGCGCACGGCATCCCGGTCATCACCACCCCGTCACCGCGGGCGGTCGAGCTGGTCGAGCGCTATGACAGCGGCGTCGTGGTGCCGTGGGAGGACCCCAAGGCGGTCGCGCAGGCCGTGCTGACCCTGCGCGACGACGTCAGGGAACGGCGGGCGCAGGGCGCGCGGGGCTACGCGGCGGCCCGGGCCAACCACCACTGGCCCAACTCCGCCAAGCGGTTCGTGACGCAGCTGGAGTCCTGGGCCGGGGTCAAGCCGTAACCCACGAGAACTCACTAGGGCGGGTAGGTTCCTGAACGTGCGCTGGCTCTTCCTGGTCGTGGGCGCCGCCATCCTGGCCGTGGTCGCGGCGGTGATCATCGTGCTGCCGGACTCCGCGGAGAAGACGACCCCCACGGCCGTCGCGTCGAAGCCGGTCAAGACGACGGCCGCGCCGACGCCGGCGGTGAGCGCGTTCACCGACGACTGTGGAACGTTCGACACCGGCGAGAAGGCCCCCTACGCCGTCACCGGCTACTGGATCACCCCCAAGTCCAACCCCTGCACGTGGCGCAAGCAGCTGCAGGAGATCCACCGCGTCGGCGGCGACACGATCATCAGGATCGGCTACGGCCTGCAGTTCCGCACCGTCACCGACACCGGGCAGGTCAAGGCCAAGGACGGCTCCGTCGACTCGCTCTACAAGGGCTGCGTCGAGGACGAGCTGACTTGCTACGACGCGGCGCTGCACGACCTGCAGCAGGCCAACCCGGACAACCGGATCGGCCGCATGTACGTCTACCGCACCGACGAGTCGTTCGGCCCCGACCTGTTCCGCTGCCCCCAGATCGAGCACCCCATCGTGGCCGGCAAGCGCATCTACTACCGGCTCATCACCCAGGCCGACGGCTCCGACGACGCCACCTGCGACTTCACCGGCAAGCCCGGCTCGTACGACATGATCCTGATCGCCGGCTCCACGACCGACAGCCTGACCAAGCTGCTCGACCTGGCCGACCAGTTCGGCATGCGGGTCTTCCCCGCCCTGCCGCTGGCCCCGCGCGACTCCAAGTCGCAGATCAGGGCCGAGAAGCGGCACCTCGGCACGCTCACCACGCTGACCCGGCGCATCCTGCAGGACTACGGCGCGCGCTTCGGCGAGCGCGACGCGCTGGGCGGCGTCTACCAGCCGTTCGAGGTCCAGATGTCGTCCACCCTGGCCACGAACCCGACGCTGGAGGTGTACGCCGACCAGCACATGATCGTCGAGCAGGAGTTGTCCGGCAAACCCATCCTGATCAGCCCCTATCTCGACGCGCGCAAGGACGTCGCCTTCGGGCAGACACCCAAGCAGGTGGCCGAGGGCTTCAAGGCGCTGGTGAAGGCCGGGGTCGGCATCATCGCGCCGCAGGACAGCCGGGGCACGGGCAAGGTGGGGCTGTTCTGGCCCGACGAGCGCGACGACGAGGTGGACGAACGGCTGCGGCCGGTGCGCGGGGTGGGCGAGGCGACGTACGACGAGGCGTACCACGGGTCCACCCGCGACTACTATCGCGAGATGGCCGCGGCCCGCCAGGAGATGATCGACTCCGGCTACCACGTGCAGCTCTGGGCGAACGTGGAGGCCTTCGAGCCCTCGGGCAAGGAGCCCTGCGCCCCGCAGGGCACCCGCGGCAAGACCGACAAGAAACGCCTGGACCAGGCGGTCACGATGGCCGGGCGTTATGTCCAGAAAGTCGTCTCCTACATGTGGAGCGACTTCATGACCTGCGGCCGGCCGTCGCTGGAAGAGGAGATCGCGCAGGACTGGGAGCGGCCGATCGCGGTGGACGCGATCAGGCGCTCGCGCGACGTCCAGGACGGCGTGGAGGTACGCGGCTACAACCTCAAGGACAGCACGATCACCCTCACCTGGTCGGGCGGCACCAAGGAGATGGTGGTCTCGGCCGTGGGCTGGCTGGACGAGGACCCGTTCGAGGAGGAGCTGCCCGAGGGCATGGCGACGGCGTGGGTGCCGTTCGACTGGAGCCAGGTGCCCGGCGGGGAGTGGGTCAGGATCGGGGTCAAGGTGCCGTCGGGGCGCGCGGCCACCGAGCCGCTGCACGTACGCATCGTCACCTAGCGGCCGCGTTCACCTGGAGGGGCACGGCACCTGGAGGGGCACGGCACCTGGCGGGTCGGGGCACCTGACGGCCGTGTAGTCGGCGGGCCGAGGCACCTGGCGGGCCGCGCGGCGCACGGTTCGCTGCCCGCCCACGACTGCGTGTAACGTGCCTGCCATGGTCCCGAGCATCCCGGTCAGTGTCGACCTGGTCGTGCTCACCGTGCGTAACCAGGCGTTGAGCGCCCTCGTGTGGCGTCGCGACAATCCGCCGTTCCTGCGCCGCTGGTCGCTGCCCGGCGGCTTCATCCAGCTCGACGAGGACCTGCCCGCCGCCGCCCACCGCGTGCTGGCCGAGCGGGCCGGCCTCCCCGGCGCGCCGGTGCACCTGGAGCAGCTCCAGACCTACGGCTACCCCGACCGCGACCCCCGCCAGCGCGTGCTGAGCGTCGCCTACCTGGGCCTGGCCCCCGACCTGCCGGCCTCGGAGAAGGCCCACATGAGCTGGCAGGCGGTCGGCTCGCTCGCGGTGATGGCCTTCGACCACCGGCGCATCATGCTCGACGGGGTCGAGCGGGCGCGGGCGAAGCTGGAGTACACCTCGCTGGGGGCGGCGTTCTGCCCGCCGGAGTTCACGGTGGCCGATCTGCGGCGGGTCTACGAGATCGTCTGGGGCCGCGCGCTCGACCCGCGCAACTTCCACCGCAAGGTCACCAAGGCGAAGGACTTCCTGCTGGAGACCGGCGGCACGACGACCAGAGACGGCGGCCGGCCCGCCAAGCTCTACCGCCGCGGCCCCGCCGAGCTGCTGCATCCGCCCATGCTGCGCAGCCTCAAGGAGTGAGCGGCGGGCCGGAGGATGCCGCATCGCGTCCTGCCTTCTAAGGTGAGGGCATGCCTCGTTTCCGCCAGATCCTGGACTCCATGGCTGCCTACAAGGCGGGCAAAGCGGTCGTCGCTCCCGACGGGCGGTCCTACAAGCTGTCCTCCAACGAATCTCCGTACGATCCGCTGCCCTCCGTGGTCGAGGCCATCGCCGAGGCGGCGCGGGAGATCAACCGCTACCCCGACCCCGGCGCGGTCAAGCTGACCGAGGCCATCGCGGAGCGGTTCGGCGTGCCCTTCGACCACATCGCGCTCGGCGCGGGGTCGGTCACCGTGGCGCAGCAGCTGTTCGAGGCGGTGGGCGAGCCCGGGGCCGAGGTCGTCTACGCGTGGCGCTCCTTCGAGGCCTACCCGCTGCTCGCCGACCTGGCCGGGGTCACCTCGGTCACCGTGCCGCTGGCGGGCGAGGACCACGACCTCGACGCCATGGCCGCGGCGATCAACGACCGCACCCGCATGGTGTTCCTGTGCAACCCCAACAACCCGACCAGCACCGCCATCCGCCGCGACGGGCTGGAGTCGTTCCTGGCCCGGGTGCCTGAGGACGTGCTGGTGGTCCTCGACGAGGCCTACCACGAATACGTGCGCGACGAGGACGTGCCCGACGGGCTCACCGTCTACCGCGACCGGCCCAACGTCTGCGTGCTGCGCACGTTCTCCAAGGCGTACGGGCTGGCCGGGCTGCGCGTCGGTTACCTGATCGCGCCCGAGCCGGTGGCCACGGCGGTACGCAAGACGATCATCCCGTTCGCCGTCAACCACCTCGCCCAGGTCGCCGCCATCGCCTCGCTCAAGGCCGAGGACGAACTGCTCGACCGGGTCGAGCGGGTGGTCAAGGAGCGCACCCGCGTCCGCGAGGCGCTCATCGCGCAGGGCTGGACGGTGCCGCCCACCGAGGCGAACTTCGTCTGGCTGCGGCTCGGCGAGCGGACGCTCGACTTCGCCGCCGCCTGCGCGGTGGAGGGCGTGGCGGTGCGCCCGTTCCAGCCGGAGGGGGTGCGGGTGTCGATCGGCTCGCCGGAGGCGAACGACGCCTTCCTCGCCGCGGCTCAGGCGTTCCGGCGCTGAGCCCTGCCGCTGGGCCCCGCTGCCGCTGAGCCGTGCTGCCGCTGCCGGCCGCTGCTGCTGGGCCCTGCTGAGGCGGCCGCCCGTGCCGTGGCGGCCGCCCGCCGTCAAGGAGAGGTCGGGCTGGTCACGGGCGCGGGTTCCGTCGTGGTGACGGCAGGAGCCCTGGATCGTCCGCGTCGCTCGGTGGAGACCACCAGGGCGACGCCGACCAGGATCACCAGGCCGCCGATCAGGATCTGCGTCGTCACGTGCTCGTCGACCACCAGCACGCCGAGGACGACGGCCACGATCGGGTTGACGTAGGCGTACGTCGAGACGAGCGAGATCGGCGCGTTGCCGAGCAGCCAGGTGTAGGCGGTGAAGCCGACCAGCGAGCCCACCAGCACCAGGTAGGTCAGCGCCAGCCACGACCGCCCGGAGACGGCGGCCAGGTCGAGCCGCTCGCCGAGCGAGAGACCGGCCACGGCCAGCCCGATGCCGCCGGCCAGCATCTCGATCGTGCTGGCGGTCCAGGCGTCGCCGGGCATCGGGATCCGGCCGGACAGGAACGAGCCGACCGACCACGACAGCGACGCCAGCAGGATCACCACGATCCCGCTGGTGTCGGCCGCCTCGCCGCCGCCGTTCAGCGACAGGGCCGCGACCCCGCAGAACCCGACCAGCACCCCGGCCAGCGTCAGCACCTCCGGCCGGTCTCTGAAGGCGAGCCGCAGCACCACCAGCCACAGCGGCACGGCGGCCACGAGCAGCGCGGCCAGGCCGGAGGAGATGTGCTGCTCGGCCACGGCGACCATACCGTTGCCGCCGGTGAGCAGCAGCAATCCGACGAGTGCGGCGCCGCCGGCCTGCCGCCAGGACATCCTGAACGCCGCCCGGCCTCTCCTGACCAGCAGGAACCCGCCGAGCAGCAGCCCGGCCGTCACGAACCGCAGGGTGCCCTGGAGCATCGGCGGCAGGGTCTCGATGGAGATCCTGATGCCGAGGTAGGTCGAGCCCCACACCACGTAGACGATCGCCAGCGCGCCCCAGACAAGGAGTGGAGACCGGCTGTCAGTAGCGTTTGCACTCATGGCTCGTGACTCTATCGAGTGCCTCCGACAGAAACCCAGTGGGTATCGGACCCGGCATAAAGGGCTGTCTCCGCGAGGGCTGACAGCCTCGACGGCGAGCCTTCGATGCGTCCGCAGAACCTGGAGCCACTGCCGCCACGGAAGCGCTCCCAGCTCCCTCACAGCCCCGCGCAGCAGTCCTTCAACGAGGAGAGGTGGCCCGAAAGGCGCGAAATGCCCGCCGAAGGCGGTCGCCCGGCCGTGCTCCGGCACCGGCGAGCGCTCATGGGAGAGGGGATTTGGTGCCCCCGTCCGAATCGCGTCGATCGGGGGCGTGGGAGAACATACCCCCCATCCACCCGCGTCAACCAATTAGTTCACAAGAGTCAACGTGCTTGTCGGCTCTCCTGACACCTTCCGTCAATGCGGTGGTCACGCGAGGGTGCGGGCCCGCCGTGCCGCGACACGGCGGGCCATCGTTCCATCCCAGGTCAGCCCCAAGATCAGCGCGGCCCGAGCTTCTCCACGATCAGCCGGTACAGCTGCCTGGGACGCCCGGGTTGCGGCGTACGGTTCGGCGGAAGCGGCCACGCGAGTCCCTCGTCAACCAACGTGCGCAGCAACCGCCTGGCCGTACGGGGCGTGACGCCGAGCATCTTGCCCGCGCCCTCGGCATCGACCACGGTGTCGCCGCCTTCGAGCTTCGCCGCCAGTCTGGCCAGTACCTCCACTCCTTTCGGCTTGAGCGCGGTGGCCCCGGTAGGGGGCATCCGGGGGGCCGGGATGAGCGCCCGCCCCTCGCGATCCACCGCGAATCCCTGTGCTTGTTTGCCCGCCTGGGTCCGCGCGAGCGCGGCCCTGGCGTGTGACTCCGCGTCGTGCGTCGTCCGCCCCATGCCCACGCCGACCTCGACCGCCAGCCCCAGCTCGTCCCTGATCCTGGCCGCGAACGGCAACACCCTGAACCCGTCCGTCGCCGCCGCGATCGAGCCCCTGGTGGCGGTCACCAGGTAGCTGTGATCGTCGATGGGCCAGACGGTGGCGTTGATCCGGTTCGCCTCCTGGACCAGGAGCCGGTGCAGCGACAGCCGCAGCTCGTCCCGCCAGTAGCGGGGCGCGGCGCGGCGCACGGGTTCGCGCAGCGTCGGCACCTCCACCAGCACGACCGTGAGCTGTGACTCCTCCAGCCGGTGATGCGCCCCGAGCAGCGCCGCGGTGTGCAGCGCCGTACGGACCGCGGCCGACGTCGGCCTGATCCTGATGACCGGTACGCCCGCGGCGTGCAGGCGTTCGGCCACCGCGGGCAGGCACGTCAGCGCTCCCGTGGTGGCTCCCTGACGGGCCAGGCGTTCGTGGTAGGCCGCGATCGTGCCGGTGGCTCCCGGCTCGTCGCGGCTGTGCACGTCCGCGGCGGGGATGCCGAGGTCGGTGTACGCCTCCTCGACATCGGCCCTGCTGACCACGTCGATGCTGACCTTCTGGGGATCCATGCGGGTGTCCAGCGCGGCCTTGGCCAACGCCGCCACCAGTGCGGCTCCGCCGAGTTGCACGTACGTCGCGGGCATCGTCAGCACGCCGGATCGCCTGGCCAGGTCGTAGGGGACCGGGCTGGCGAACAGACATGCGTCGACACCGGGACCGAGCCGCGTCACCTTGTCGGGCGCCTCCTGTTCATCGCGGTACGCGGCCGCGACCAGGCGACACGGCAGCGGCGCCGCGGCGTGACCCATCAGCATGACTCGCTCGACCAGGTCGTGGGGTCCGACCACGCCGATGGTGAGGTCCGGTGTCATAGCGCCCGGGCGTGACACTCGGGGAGTTTCTTCGGCCCTCTCGACCAATGTTCGTCCCATCCTGCCGTCCGTTGCAGTGTTCTCTTTTGGAACGATCGCTCGCGGGGGCCGTAATGTCACGCCCGACTTTTCCGGAAAGCCGTTCTGGTTGACCGCCCGACATGATGTTCTGGCAGCTCAAAGCGGTTTTTCTCGCGTTTTTTAGCGCTCTGAAATCTCTCGTGTAATGTCCGCGCCGAGCGCGCGCATTCGCGCCGCGAGATGCGCGTGGCCGCGATCGATCAGGTATCCCGAGTCGATCTGGGTCTCCCCTTCGGCGGCCAGTCCGGCGAGCACCAGCGCGATCCCCGAACGCAGGTCGTGCGCGGTCACCTGGGTGCCGGTGAGCGGGGTGCGGCCGCGGACGACGGCCCTGCTTCCCTCGACCTCCACGTTGGCGCCCATCTTGTTCAGCTCGCCGGCCAGCGCGAAGCGGCCGTCGAAGATGCGCTCATGGATGTAGCTGGTGCCGTCGGCGAGCGCCGCGACGGTCATCATCGGGGACTGCAGGTCGGTGGCGAACCCCGGATAGGTGTCGGTGATGATGTTGATCGGCCGCAACGGGCCCTCGCAGCCCACGTGCAGCACGGCGCCCTGGCGGTGGAACTCCACGCCCATCTGCTCCAGCTTGTAGCGGACCACGCCGAGGTCGAGGCCGGTGCCCACGAGGCTGACCTCGCCCCCGGTGATCGCCGCCGCCATCGCGAAGACGCCGGCGTCGAGGCGGTCGGGCATGACCGTGTGCTCGACCGCGTGCAGCTCCTCGACGCCCTCCACGGTGATGAAGCCGGTGCCGCCGCCGCTGATGCGCGCGCCCATTTTGGTGAGCATGTCGATGACGTCGAGCACCTCGGGCTCCAGCGCGGCGTTCTCGATCACGGTGGTGCCCTTGGCCAGGGCGGCGGCCATGATGAGGTTCTCGGTGCCGGTGTGGGAGGGGGTGTCGAGGTAGAGGGTGGCGCCGGTCAGGCCGGAGGCCTTGACGTGGATGACGGTCTCGCCCTCGTCCACGATCGCGCCCAGCCGCTTGTAGCCGAGATAGTGGAAGTCGAGGTTGCGGCTGCCGAGGTTGCAGCCGCCGACCCCCTCCACGATCGCCTCGCCGAGGCGGTGGAGCAGGGCGGGGGTGAACAGCACGGACCCGCGGAAACGACGGGCGATCTCGGCGGGCAGGATCGGGCTGTTCACCTTGGAGGCGTCGATGACCAGCGTGCGCTCAGACTCGTGCAGCTCGACGTACGCGCCGATCGCCTCGGCCAGCTCGACCGCGCGGCGGACGTCCTCGATGATCGGCACGTTGCGCAGGACGGTGCGGCCCTTCGGGGCGAGCAGAGCCGCGCCGATCATGGGAAGCACGGCGTTTTTCGCGCCCTGGATGAACGCGGTTCCACGCAGTGCGTTGCCACCGCGCACGCGGTAACGGACCATTCGTGCGGCTCCTTGATTTCCGGCGGTGAGGCTCGATCGGGCCAACAGTAGTCGCTCACACCACATGACCCAGCCGAATCATCCGCTAAAGGAAGCCCCCGTGATGCGCTCATACGCTTCTAGGTATCGCTGCCTGGTCAGCTCGACGATGTGGTCGGGCAGCCGAGGTGGGGGGTTTCCGGAGTCTTTGTCCCATCCCGATTCGGGCGATACTAGCCAATCGCGTACAAATTGCTTGTCAAAAGACGGCTGGGAACGGCCGGGTTTCCATTCGTCGACCGGCCAGAATCGCGACGAGTCGGGCGTCAGCACCTCGTCGCCCAGCGTCAGCACGCCGTCTGCGTCCCAGCCCAGCTCGATCTTCGTGTCGGCCACGATGATGCCCCGCTCGCGGGCGATCTCCGCGCCGCGCGTGTAGACGGCCAGCGTGATCCGCCGCAGCTCCGCGGCCGTCTCCGCGCCGACCTGCGCCACGACCTGCTCGTAGGAGATCGGCTCGTCGTGCTCGCCCTGGGGCGCCTTCGTCGAGGGCGTGAAGATCGGCTCGGGCAGCCGCGAGCCGTCCTCCAGCCCGGCCGGCAGGGCCACCCCGGACACCGTGCCGCCCGCGCGGTACTCGTTCAGCCCGCCGCCCGCCAGATAACCCCTGGCCACGCACTCGACCTGGACCATCTTCAGCGGCCTGCACAGCACACTGCGGGAGTCGTCGCCGCGGCCCGCGACGTGGTTGGGCACGACGTCCTTGAGCTGGTCGAACCACCACAGCGACATCTGCGTGAGGATGGCCCCCTTGTCGGGGATGTCGGGCTCCATGATGTAGTCGAAGGCCGAGATCCGGTCGGAGGCGACCATGAGGAGCAGGCCCTCGTCGGTCTCGTAGAGGTCGCGTACCTTGCCGGAGTGCACACGCTTCATCGGGCGATGTCCGTTCTGTGGAAGGAGCCGCGCAGTTCGATCCCGGCGACCAGGTCGTAGGCCGCCCGGCGCGCGCTCTCCTGGTCGGGCCCGTGGCCCACCACGTTGAGCACCCGCCCGCCGCTGGAGACGATGTCGTCGCCCGCCCGTTTCGTGCCGGCGTGGATGACGTACGCGTTCCCGGTCTCCCGCAGCCCCGTGATCACGTCGCCCTTGACCGGCGACTCCGGATAGCCCTCGGCGGCGATCACCACGGTCACGGCCGCGCCGTCGTGGAAGACCGGGTCGAGCCCCAGCTCACCGGTCGCGCTCGCCATCAGCAGCCCGGCCAGCGGCGTCTCCAGCCGGTCGAGCAGCACCTGCGTCTCCGGGTCGCCGAAGCGCGCGTTGAACTCGACCACCTTCGGCCCCTTCGCCGTCAGTGCCAGCCCCACGTAGAGCACCCCCTGGTACGGCAGCCCGCGCCGGGCCAGCTCGCCGATCGTCGGATGCACGACCTCCCGCATGACCTGCTCGGTCAGCCCCTCGGGCGCCCACGGCAGCGGCGTGTAGGCGCCCATGCCGCCGGTGTTGGGGCCCGCGTCGCCGTTGTAGGCCCGCTTGAAGTCCTGCGCGAGTTGCAGCGGCACGGCCGTGCTCCCGTCGCACAGCGCGAACAGCGACACCTCGGGCCCGTCGAGGTATTCCTCGATCACCACCCGCTCGCAGGCCCGCGCGTGGGCGAGCGCCTTGTCCCGGTCGTCGGTGACGACCACGCCCTTGCCCGCGGCCAGCCCGTCCTCCTTGACCACGTAGGGGGCGCCGAACTCGTCGAGCGCCGCGGCGGCCTCCTCCTCGGTCTCACACGTCCTGGCCCGCGCGGTCGGCACGTCGGCCGCCCGCATGATCTCCTTGGCGAACGCCTTCGACCCCTCGATCATGGCCGCGTCCCGCGAGGGCCCGAAGCAGGCGAAGCCCGCCTCGCGCACCGCGTCGCTCACCCCCGCCACGAGCGGGGCCTCAGGCCCCACCACGACGAGATCGACCCGCAGCCGCGCCGCCAGCCCGGCCACCTGCCCGGGGTCCAGCGGATCGATCGGATGGACGGTCGCGACCTCCTCGATGCCAGGATTGCCTGGCGCACAGTGAAGCTCGCTGACCTGGGGATCGAGCTTGAGAGAACGGCACAGGGCGTGCTCACGCCCACCGGATCCAATGACTAGAACGCGCACGCGCTCCATTGTCGCAGGCCCGCCGCCTGACGCACGCTCCGGTCGCCGAGGACGGCCCGCCGCCGGAAGCCGATGACGGCATCTGCCGGAATAGGTAAGAAACTTTGTGGAGTTCTACCTGAGCGGAACCTCTCCTGGCGGGTATCGTCATTGAGGTTCACCCGCCTGTGGTAGCTTGAGGCGGCTTCGCGGCGTCCCCGTGTGATTGGAGGTGGTCCGGGATGAATCCTGGTGATCCCAGCAGTACGTGCTCGCACACGTACGACGTGCTTACCCCCGACCACTCCAATTCGGCAGCCTGATCGTGCCTCCACGCAATCCGTGTTGATTGAGGTGACTTCATCGCGCGTGGAGCGTCCCTGGTCGGGCGGAAAGGGACTGCCATGCGCTCGTCCACCCTTTTCCGTCGCATCAACCGGCACCCCGTGCCTTCGCGGGTTCCACACCAGCTCGGCAAGACCGTACGCGAGGTGTGCGTGCCTCCCGTCGACTCGATAGTCGAGTTCGGCGCCTACGTAGAAGGCGAGAAGATCGCCGCCACCGGCATCGTCGAGGCGCTCGACCTCGTCCGCGAGCACAACAAGAGCTCCGACGGCGTCAACGCGTTCGTCTGGGTCGGATTGCACGAGCCCGAGGCCCCCGAGGTGGAGTGGCTGGCCGAGGTCTTCGGGCTGCACCCGCTGGCCGTCGAGGACGCCGTCAAGGCCCACCAGCGGCCGAAGGTCGAGCGGTACGGCGAGTCGCTGTTCATGGTGCTCAAGACCATCGCCTACCTCGATCACGACGAGCTGACCGCCAACAGCGAGATCATCGCCACCGGCGAGATCATGGTGTTCCTCGGCGTGGACTTCGTGGTCACGGTGCGGCACGGCGAGCACTGCCCGCTCACCGGCGTCCGCGAGCGTCTCGAAGACGAGCCCAAGCTGATGGACCGGGGCCCGGCCGGTGTCCTGCACGCCATCTCCGACCACGTGGTCGACCAGTACCTCCAGGTGGCCGACCTGATGCAGCTGGAGCTCGAAGAGGTCGAGGCGACCGTGTTCGCCGACGTCAGCTCCCGTGACATCAACCGGATCTACCAGCTCAAGCGCGAGATGCTGGAGATGAAGCGGGCCGTCACCCCGCTCCAGGCCCCGCTGTCGGCGCTGCCCCAGCGCCGGGTCGTCCCCTCCGCCATGCGCGAATACTTCCGCGACGTCGGCGACCACCTGTCGCGCGTGTGCGAGCAGGTCGAGGCCTCCAACGAGCTGTGCAGCTCGATCCTCCAGGCCGCGCTGGCCCGCTCGAACGCGCTGGCCAACGAGGACATGCGCAAGATCTCCTCCTGGGTGGCCATCCTGGCCGTGCCCACGATGATCGCCGGCATCTACGGGATGAACTTCGACTTCATGCCGGAGACCAAGCAGATCTGGGGCTATCCGGCCGTGCTCGCGGTCATGATCACGGCCTGCGTCCTGCTGCACCGCGGCTTCCGCCGCAACGGCTGGCTCTGACCCCGGGGCTTTCGCGCCTACCTCGATGAACCGGCGGAGCCTCAGACACTCACGGGCCTGAGCGGGGCGACCGGCAGGGGCAGCTCCAGCCCCCGCTCCCGCCACAACTCCCGCATCCGGTCGGGATAGTCGGTGACGATCCCGGCCGCCCCCAGGTCCAGCATCCTGGCCGCCAGCTCGGGCTGGTTGACCGTCCAGACCGCCACGTCGAGCCCGGCCGCCTCGGCCTGCGCCATCAGGCTCTCGTCCACCATGATGTGCTCGGGCGAGAGCGTGGTGGCCCCGGCCGCGCGCGCCGCGGCGGGCACGTCGTCGCCCACGCCGTCGTTCCAGTGCAGGGTGTCCAGCTCGATCAGTGCGAAGCGCCGCGTGCCCGGCGCCAGCTCGGCGGCGTGCCTGATGATCCGCCAGTCGAAGCTGAGGATGGCAACGTTGTCGAGCCGGCCGTGCCGGTCGAGCTCCTCGACGACCAGCTCGGTGAACTGCTCGGGGTCGGCGGTGAGCTCCGGCCGCGTCGGGTCGGACTTCAGCTCGACGTGCAACCGTACGCTCTCCGCCTCGTAGGCGTTGACCAGACCCAGCACCGCGCCGAGCGTCGGCATCCGGGTCTCGGGCATGGGGACCTGCGTCAGGGCGAACGGGTCGTCGGGGTGGCGCGGCAGCCGTACGCCGACGTCGAGCGTGCGCAACTGCGCCAGGGTCAGCGCGTTGATGGGCTTGCCGACGTACGGGTAGAGCGGGTCGCCGGCGTAGATCGGACGCCGGTCTGCACTGGTCACGGCGGACACCGTGAGGTCGTGCGTGAGCACGAGGCGCCGATCGGCGGTGAGCGCGACGTCGAGCTCGAGCGCATGAACGCCCAGCTCCATCGTGCGGCTCATGCCCGGCAGGGTGTTCTCCGGCCAGAGGCCGCGAGCCCCCCGGTGACCATGTATCTCAACGCGCACAACCGGGACCCTACCTGGCTCGGGGCATGACCAGGCGCCGCCACGCCGTGTCCTTTTTATCCTGCTACGCCCGGTCGGATGAATCTGGGCAGACAATAGGCTGTTCTCTATGACGGAGGTTCTCAAACAGGCCCATTTCCCCCTAGTTCGGGCATGGGTTGAAGGGTGGGTCATCTCCCGCAGCGTCCCCCGGCCCGTACGCGAGCCGTGGGGCCTGCGCGTGGACGTCGGCCTGCCCGGTCACGTGGCCCGCCACGTCCTGGCCGCCCCGACGCCCGAGATCCTCGGCCACCTGACGGGCACCCTCACCGTGCCGGGCACCTGGCTCAAGCTGTGCGCCCCGGTCGAGTCCGTCGCCCCGCACCTGCCGCCCGGCTGGGCCGTGCAGGACCCCGAGTTCATGATGACCACCCCGCTCGTCCGCGACGCCCCCGCCGTTCCCCCCGGCTACACCCTGGCCGTCACCACCCGCTCAGGCGTCACCGCCGCCCGCCTGCTCACGGAGGCGGGGGAGGTGGCGGCGCGGGGCCAGTTCGCGGTCGCCGGCACGACGGCGGTCGTGGACCAGGTGGAGACGGCGGCCGGCCACCGCCGCCGCGGCCTCGGGACGATCGTCATGAAGACGCTCGCGGCCACGGCGGCCCTCAGAGGCGCCCGCACCGGCGTCCTGGTCGCCACCGCCCAGGGCCAGGCCCTGTACGAAACCCTCGGCTGGCACCTGCACACCCCGGTAACCGCCGCCGTCCTGACCTGACCCTCCCACCCGCCGCCGGGATCACCGGCGGCCAGGGGAGCCCTCAGACCAGGGGGCGGACCACGACGGTCTGGTCGCGGCCGGGGCCGACGCCGATGGCGGAGATCGGGGCGCCGCTCATCTCCTCCAGCGTCCGCACGTACGCCTGCGCGTTCGGCGGCAGGTCGTCGAACGACTTGGCGCTGGTGATGTCCTCCTGCCAGCCCGGGAACTCCTCGTAGATCGGCTTGGCGTGGTGGAAGTCGGTCTGCGTCATCGGGATCTCGTCGTGCCGGACCCCGTCCACCTCGTACGCCACGCACACCGGGATCCGCTCCAGGCCCGACAGCACGTCGAGCTTGGTCAGGAAGTAGTCGGTGACGCCGTTGATCCGGGTCGCGTACCGGGCGATCACCGCGTCGAACCAGCCGCAGCGGCGGTTGCGGCCGGTCGTGACGCCGTACTCGCCGCCGGTCTGGCGCAGCCACTCGCCCATCTCGTCGGTCAGTTCGGTCGGGAACGGGCCGGAGCCGACGCGGGTGGTGTACGCCTTCAGGATGCCGATGATCTTCGTCAGCCGGTTCGGCGGGATGCCGGCGCCCGCGCACGCCCCGCCCGACGTGGGCGAGGACGACGTGACGAACGGGTACGTGCCGTGGTCGATGTCGAGCAGCGTGCCCTGCCCGCCCTCCAGCAGCACGAACTTCTCCTCGTCCAGCGCCTTGGCCAGCACCAGTGAGGTGTCGGCGATGTGCGGCTTGAGCCGCTCGGCGTAGGCGAGGTACTCCTCCAGGACGGCCGCCGGGTCGATCCCGCGCCGGTTGTAGACCTTGGTGAGCACCTGGTTCTTCTCGGTCAGGGCGACCTCGATCTTCTTGGCCAGGATGCCCGGGTCGAGCAGGTCCTGCACGCGCACGCCCATGCGGGCGATCTTGTCACCGTACGCGGGACCGATGCCGCGCCCGGTGGTGCCGATCTTGGCCTTGCCGAGGTAGCGCTCGGTGACCTTGTCGAGGGCCTTGTGGTGCGGCATGATCAGGTGCGCGTTCGACGAGATCAGCAGGCGTTCGGCGGAGATGCCCCGCTCGGCCAGCCCGTCGATCTCGCTGAGCAGCACGCCGGGGTCGATCACCACCCCGTTGCCGATGACGGGGACCACCTCCGGCGACAGGATCCCGGTGGGCAGCAGGTGCAGCGCGTACTTCTGGTCACCGATGACCACGGTGTGTCCCGCGTTGTTGCCACCCTGATAGCGGACGACGTAGTCGACGTCGCCACCGAGCAGGTCGGTGGCCTTGCCCTTGCCCTCATCGCCCCACTGGGCACCAACGAGAACGGCAGCCGGCATGGTTCAGTCTCCCGAGCACAAAACGAAAACCCCTGACGCAAGCGCGGCAGGGGCTCTTGCGTAGAGAGACTACCCGAACGTGTCTATTCGTCCCAAGAGCTATCCCTTGGTCAGCGCGTCGAACCCCGTTTCCGTGCTGTCCTTGAGGAACTGCAGACACCGTTCGGCCTCGTCCTTCTCACCGATCGCCTGGGCGGCGCGGGACAACGCGTACAGGCAGCGCAGGAAGCCCCTGTTGGGTTCGTGCTCCCACGGGATGGGCCCATGGCCCTTCCAGCCGCTGCGGCGCAGCGCGTCGAGCCCGCGGTGGTAGCCCGTACGGGCGAAGGCGTAGGAGGTGACGGCGTGGCCCTGCGCGAAGTATTCCTCCGCGAGCGCGGCCCACGCCGCCGGGTAGGCGGGGAAACGAGCGGCGATGTCGGAGGCTTTGACCCCGGACTCCAGCGCCTCCCTGGCCTCGGGCAGGTCCGGCAGGTGAGTCGGGGGCGGCCCGGCGAGAAGGTTATCCATAGGACAAGTCATACCCGCCGAGCCGCTGAACTGGCTAGGAGATCTTCGTCCCACTGCTCTTGAGGCTCTGGCACGCCTCGACGACGCGGGCGGCCATCCCGGCCTCCGCGGACTTGCCGTACGCGCGCGGGTCGTAGGCCTTCTTGTTGCCGACGTCACCGTCGACCTTGAGCACGCCGTCGTAGTTCTTGAACATGTGGTCCGCGATCGGGCGGGTGAAGGCGTACTGGGTGTCGGTGTCGACGTTCATCTTGACCACACCGTAGGAGATGGCCTCCTGGATCTCCTCCAGCAGCGAGCCGGAGCCGCCGTGGAAGACCAGGTCGAACGGCTTGTCCTTGCCGTACTTGGCGCCCACCGCGTCCTGGATCTCCTTGAGCACGCTCGGCCGCAGCTTGACGTGGCCGGGCTTGTAGACGCCGTGCACATTGCCGAACGTGGCCGCCAGCATGTAGCGGCCCTTCTCGCCGATGCCCACGGCCTCGGCGGTGGCCAGCGCGTCTTCGGCCGTGGTGTAGAGCTTCTCGTTGATCTCGCCGACGACGCCGTCCTCCTCACCGCCGACGACGCCGATCTCCATCTCCATGATGATCCGCGCCCTGGCGCACTTGTCGATGAGCTCCTTGGCGATCTCCAGGTTCTCGTCCAGCGGTACGGCGGAGCCGTCCCACATGTGCGACTGGAACAGGGGGTCGAGGCCCTTGGCCACCCGCTCCAGCGAGATGTCGATCAACGGCCGCATGAAGCCGTCGAGCTTGTTCTTCGGGCAGTGGTCGGTGTGCAGGGCGACCGTCACGGGATATTTGGCGGCCACGACCCGCGCGTACTCGGCCAGTGCCGTCGCGCCCGTGACCATGTCCTTGACCGTCGCGCCCGAGAGGAATTCGGCGCCGCCCGTCGAGACCTGCACGATGCCGTCGCTCTCGGCCTCGGCGAAGCCGCGCAGGGCGGCGTTCAGGGTCTGCGAGGAGGTCACGTTGATCGCCGGGTAGGCGAATCCGCCGGCCTTCGCCCGGTCGAGCATCTCAGCGTAGACCTCTGGAGTCGCAATAGGCATGATTCATCTCCCTGAGAAGTTACGGCTTCGCGCCAGGGCCCAGTATCCCGGCTCCCTACCCGCTGTGGTAGTGACAACGCCCCTCGGATGGTCATGTCGCGCATGCCCGCTACCAGAATTGTCGGCAGTGCTCCGGGCTTCAGCCCGGGGTGGAGCCGACCGTCCCGCGTAGCGGGGTAAGAGCAGCCGATTCGCCGCCGGGCGGACCGGCGTCCACCCGCTCAGACGGGTCGGTTCTGCTACTCGATGTACTGGCGCAGGACACTGGTCGGCAGATGGGCGTGGAGCGCGAAAACGCGGTGTCTGCCTGTTCTGATATCGCCGTAGCCGGCCATAACCCGACTGTATGGTGATCGGGTGCAGTTGCGGTACGCCTACCGGATCGACCCGTCCCCCACCCAGCGGATCGCGCTGGGCCGGGCGTTCGGGTGCGCCCGGACGGTGTTCAACGACGCACTGCGCATGCGCAACGACGCCCATGAGAACGGGTTGCCGTTCGTGAGCGACGCCGAGCTGTCGCGCCGGGTCATCACCGAGGCGAAGAAACGCCCCGATCGGGCGTGGCTGGGCGAGGTGTCGGCCGTGGTGTTGCAGCAGGCGCTCGCCGACTGCACGACGGCGTTCCAGAACTTCTTCGCATCGGTGTCGGGCAAACGCAGAGGCCCGAAGCTCGCCCCGCCCCGGTTTCGGTCCCGCAAGGACAACCGGCAGGCGATCCGGTTCACCAGGAATGCCCGGTTCAAGGTGAGCCAGAACGGGAAACTCGTCCTGCCGAAGATCGGCGAGATCGCGGTGCGCTGGTCACGGGACCTGCCTGCCGACCCGTCCTCGGTCACGGTCGTCAAGGACGCCGCGGGCCGGTACTTCGCCAGCTTCGTGGTCGAGGTCACCGCGCAACCGCTGCCCGGCATCGAAGCCGAGACCGGGATCGACCTCGGGCTCGGGCACTTCGCCGTCCTGCCGGACGGAAGGAAGATCGGCTCTCCGCGCTTCCTGCGCCGGGCGGAGAAACGGCTGAAGAAGGCTCAACGCGTCCTGTCCCGGAAAGAGAAGGGCGGCAAGAACCGCGACAAGGCCCGGCACAAGGTCGCCCGCGCGCACGCACGGATCGCCGACGCCCGCCGCGAGTTCCACCACCAGCTCTCCACGCAGATCATCCGCGAGAACCAAGCGGTGTTCGTGGAGGACCTGGCGGTGGGCGGGCTGGCGCGCACAAGGCTGGCCAAGAGTGTGCACGATGCCGGGTGGTCGGCGTTCGTGAACATGCTGGAGTACAAAGCGATACTGTACGGCAGGACCTTCGCCAAGGTCAGCCGATGGTTTCCATCCTCCAAGCTGTGTTCAGCGTGTGGAGCCGTGACCGAGGCGATGCCTCTGCGGGTCCGGGAATGGACCTGCGCGTGTGGCGCGGTTCACGACCGCGACATCAACGCTGCGATCAACATCCTGGCCGCCGGACGGGCGGACAGGCTAAACGCCTGTGGAGGGCCGGTCAGACCATCCTTCGGGATGGCACAGCCCCGCGAAGCAGGAAGCCACGGCAGTGCCGCCGCGTGAACGGGGCGGCACAGGCCAGAATCTTCGGGCTTCAGCCAGAAGAGCTCGTCAATAGTAGGCTCTCGGCGTGGACTGGCTCTTGAATCTCCTCGACCCGACATGGTGGCTCACCATTCTCGGTGCATTCGCCACCATCGGCGTTCTCGCGATCATCTTCGCCGAAACGGGTTTGCTGCTCGGGTTCTTCCTGCCCGGCGACTCGCTGCTCGTGGCCGCGGGGATTTTCAGCTCGGCCTCGGTGGCGGCGGGAATGAACATCGCCCCCCTGTCCCTGCCCGTGCTGCTGATCGGCACGCCGCTGTGCGCCGTCGCCGGCGCCCAGCTCGGGCATTTCCTGGGCGCCCGGTTCGGCCGCCGGCTCTTCGACAAACCCGATTCGCGGTTGTTCAAGAAGGAGCACGTGCTGCGGGCGGAGGAGTTCTTCGAGAAGTTCGGGCCCGCCAAGGCGGTGATCCTGGCCAGGTTCGTGCCGATCGTCCGCACGTTCATGAATCCGGTCGCGGGCGTGCTGGAGATGAGCTCCAGGCGATTCTTCATCTGGAACGTGGTCGGCGGCGTCGTCTGGGTCGAGGGCCTCATCCTGCTCGGCCATTTCCTCGGCGGCCAGGTCGACCCGAAGCAGATCGACAAGTACATCCTGCCGGGCGTGTTCGTGATCGTGTTCATCTCGCTAATCCCGATCTTCGTGGAGGCGATCAAGCACCGCAGAGCGGCCAGGTCGCTCCCCGTGCCCAACGGCAAGCACCACCGCGTGGGCCAGGCGGGCGACAACCAGCTCTGAGCCGGCGCCGACGGCGGTGGGGCGGAGGATCATCAGCGGGTACGCTGCCCACTGTGGGACGCCACAGCTCAGAACCGATGGGCATCGCCCGATTAGCGCTCCTCCTGGTGGGGGCGGGGGTCGTGGTGACACTGCTGGTCATCGGCGGTGTCGCGCTGGTCGGCTCGGACGCCACGGCACCGCCCGAGCGTGAGCCCGCCTCAGCCCCGGCCACGGACACCACCGCCGAGGCCGCGGAACCGGCTGCCACCGCGCAGGCGCCGACCGTCCGGATCGAATGCCTCGCGGAGACCTGCCCCCTCGTCACCGTCCGGGTGCCCGGCGGCGACGTGCTGCAGTACCGGGAGATGGGCAGGGGCGAGGAGGTCAGCTACTTCGAGCCGGAGCTCGACGTGGTGCTCAGCGACGCCGGTACGGTGCGCGTCACGGAGAACGGCGAACTACGCGAACAAGGCAAGCCGGGTGCCCGGGAAGCCTTCACCGTCCGGGGCCCGAAAAAGCCCGCCACCCCGGCCGAGTCCGACTCCGACTCCGGCTGATCGCCGTCCGGCCGCCCCTGCCGCCCGGCCCTCCTGGTCGGCGAGTCCCCGTGGTCAGAGGCCGAGTTCAGAGCCCGAGTTCAGAGCCCGAGGTCGGTCAGGGTGTAGGCGGTGCGGTAGTCGAGGCCCTCGGCGTTGACCCGCTCCCTGGCCCCCCGGTCGACGATGGTCGCCACGGCCACCACCTCGGCGCCCGCCTCACGCAGCGCCTCCACGGCCGTCAGCGGTGACGAGCCCGTCGTCGAGGTGTCCTCGACGGCCAGCACCCGCCGCCCCTTGACCTCGGGCCCCTCGATGCGGCGCTGCATGCCGTGCGCCTTCTGCGCCTTGCGCACCACGAACGCGTCCAGCGCACGCCCCCGCGCCGCCGCGGCGTGCAGCATCGCGGCGGCCACCGGGTCGGCCCCCATCGTGAGCCCGCCCACCGCCTCGTAGTCGAGGTCGGCCGTCAGGTCGAGCATCACGTTGCCGACGAGCGGCGCGGCCACCCCGTCGAGCGTGATCCGCCGCAGGTCGAGGTAGAAGTCGGCCTCCTTGCCCGAGGACAGGATGACCTTGCCGTGCACGATGGCCTTGCGCTTGATCTCGGCCAGGAGGTTGTCGCGATCCGTCATG
The DNA here is from genome assembly GCF_035917475.1 of Nonomuraea fuscirosea. Taxonomy (NCBI): domain Bacteria; kingdom Bacillati; phylum Actinomycetota; class Actinomycetes; order Streptosporangiales; family Streptosporangiaceae; genus Nonomuraea; species Nonomuraea fuscirosea. Next base: position 10,636,454 of record NZ_CP109074.1, read on the forward strand.
GGTCCAAGCTTATGGTCCTGATCAGCGCCGACGCCCGCCCCCTGCCGCCTCCGGCCAGGCCGTCCCCGGCCGCTCCGCGAGTAAAGCCGCCGACGCGGTTTAGTCATGACGGGGAATGCGGAATGATTGCGCGGGGCAACCCCGCGTAATCGTGAGGTCACTATGGGTGTCGAAACGCCGCAGAGCGATGCAGAGCTGCTTCAGGCGGTAAGGGCGGGTAACGCCGCCGCGTACGGGGAGCTCTACGAGCGCCACGTCGCCGCCGCCCGCGCGCTGACCCGGCAGCTCGTCAGGGGCGCCGAGGTGGAGGACGTGGTCGCGGAGTCGTTCACGAAGATCCTCGATCTCGTGGGCAGGGGCGGCGGCCCCGACTCCGGGTTCCGCACCTACCTGCTCACCGTCGTGCGGCGCACGGTCTACGACCGCTCCAGGGTCGAGAGCCGCCAGGTGACCACGGGCGAGATCGAGCTGTACGACCCGGGCGTGCCCTTCGTCGACCCCGCGCTCGTCGGCCTGGAGAAGTCGCTGATCGCCAGGGCCTTCCTGTCGCTGCCCGAGCGCTGGCGGGCGGTGTTGTGGCACACCGAGGTCGAGCGGCTCAAGCCGGCCGGGGTGGCGCCGCTGCTGGGGCTGTCGGCCAACGGCGTGGCGGCGCTGGCCTACCGGGCCAGGGAGGGGCTGCGGCAGGCGTACCTGCAGCTGCACCTGGGGACGCTGCCGGAGCACGAATGCCGCCCGATGCTGGCCAAGATGGGTGCCTACGTGCGCGGCGGGCTGGCCAGGCGCGACTCCAAGGCGATCGACGAGCACGTGGACGGCTGCGAGGAGTGCCACGGCGTCCTGCTGGAGCTGACCGACGTCAACCGCGGGCTGCGCGTCATGGTCGGGCCCCTCATCGCCGGGCCGCTGTTCGGCGGCTACGCGGCGGCGCTGGCCAGGACGTCCCTCGCGGGCGGCCGAGCGGGCGGCGTGCTGCGGGCGCTCGGGTGGCTGCGGCGGGCGCCGAAGGGGCGGCAGGCGGCGGCGGCCGGCCTCACGATGGGCGTGGCGGCCGCGGTGGCGGCGGCCGCCGTGCTGCTGCCGGTCTCCGGCGAGCGGCCGGTCGTGCGCTCCTCCGAGGCGCCGCGGGTCGCGCAGCCTCCCGCCAAGGACGACCCGGCCCGGGTACGCGTGCGGGTGCCGCCGCCGAGCGAGCGGCCGGCCCAGGTGCCGCCCCCCGTCAGGAAGGACCGGCCGGGACGGGCCCGGCTGCGGGCCACGATCGACGCGCTGGGCTCCCTCGTCCGCGCCCAGCCCGGCATCCTCGCCCTGCGCCTGCGCAACTACGGCGACGCCCCCAGCGCGGAGCTGGCCGCGCAGGTGGACCTCCCGCCCGGCGTCACCCTCGTGCCCTCCGCGCGACGCGGCCACAGTGCGGCGCTCGCGGGCACCGGAGGCACGGTGGGGACGGTGGACGGCTGGGCCTGCCGCCCGGCGGAGGGCGGCGCGCGGTGCGCCAGGAAGGCCCTGGCGGCCGGGCAGGGCACCACGGTGTTCCTGCGGGTGCTGGTGGCCGACGAGGCGCCGCAGGGCCCGGGGCCGGCCGTCCGGATCGCGGCGGGCCCGCTGCGGGTGCTGGCCAAAGCCGAGACGGGGGTACGCGGGTCGGGCGCGCCCGCCAGGTTCGCCACCGACGGCAAGGTGACCGTACGCGCGATCGGCAACGCGCTGCTGAGCTGCCCGCAGGAGCGCGCGGGCTGCCTGGAGGCCAGGCGGCGCGAGGGAGCCCAGCGCGACAACGACCTGTGGCCGATGACCGCGCTCGACCAGGACGACCGCTCCGACACCGCCTCCTCCAGCCGGGCGGAGCTGTCCGTGCCGAAGGGCGGCGAGGTCGTGTGGGCCGGGCTCTACTGGTCGGCGACGGGCGAGCAGGCCGGGCCGATCAAGCTCCGGCCGCCGGGGCGCAAGAAGTACCTGACCGTGCGGCCCGGCCAGGTGACGGTGCGCGAGCTGCCGCTGGGGCCCGTCTACCAGGCGTTCGCCGACGTGAGCGAGCTGGTCGGCGACGCACGCGCGAACGGCACCTGGTGGGCGGCCGACGCCCCCATGAAGGAAGGGGTGTCACGCCATGCGGGATGGAGCCTGGTGCTGATCGTGACCGATCCGGCGGAGTCGTACAGCCAGGCCGTGGTGCTGGACACGGCGGCCGTCGTCGGCGGCGGCGCGCGGCGGCTGCGGATCCCGCTCGGCGGGCTGCGCCCGGCGGCCGCGCCCGCGCGGGTCGAGCTGGTCACCTGGGAGGGCGACGCCGACCTCAAGGGCGACAAGGTCGCGCTCGGGTCCGGCGCGCTGACCCCCGCCGGCGGCGAGCGCGCCCTGTCGAACGTCTTCGACGGCTCGTCGAACGGCGTGGCGGAGATGACGTTCGGCGTGGACGTCGACACGGTCGGCGCGGAGCTCGGTGTGGACCCCGCGCTGACGATCGTCACGGACAAGGACGTGGTCCTGTTCGGGGTCGCCGCGCTGAGTGTGCGGGCGAGGTCGTGACCGCGAATGGGACAAACTGGTACGGTCTGCCTGATTGGTCAGGCGCGGCTATGAGCGAGGGCCGAATCGTCGGGATTAACCCTCGCGCGATCACCTGCTTTCATTACCCTGAGAGAGGGCCGCCGAGTCCGGTCTCTGACGGTGCAGAGCCAGCAAGGTCGGACCACCAGGAAAGGGGCGGTGTCAGTGGATCGCTGTGCGCTGTTCGTGGACGCTGGCTATCTGCTGGCGGACGGGGCGATGGCCGTGCACGGCACACGGCATCGCGAAGCGGTCTCCTGGGACTATCCAGGGCTGCTGCAGCTGATGACCAACCTGTCGCGCGAACGCACCGGCCTGCCGCTGCTGCGATGCTACTGGTATGAGGCGACGGTCGAGGGCCGGCGCACTCCCGAGCACGACGCGCTGGCCGACATACCGGGCCTCAAGCTCAGGTTGTCCCGCATCCGGCCGGGCCGGCGCGAGGGCGTCGACGCCCAGGTGCACCGCGACCTCATGACGCTCGCCCGCAACAACGCCATCTGCGACGCGGTCGTGGTCAGCGGCGACGAGGACCTGGCGCAGGTCGTGTGCGACGCCCAGGACCTCGGCATCAGGGTGAGCGTCATCCACATCGCGGCCGACGGCGGCTGGGCCGTCTCGCGCTCGCTCCGGCAGGAGTGCGACGACCTGGTCGAGCTGGGAGCGGTCCACCTGCGCCCCTATGTCAGCACGCTGACCGGCATCACCGAGTCGTCCAACGGCCACCACCAGCCCGCGAGCAACGGCCACGGCTCCCACTCGCTGCCGCCCGCGCCGCAGCCGTCCCTGCCCCCTTCGTCGCTGCCCTCCACCACGGGCGGCCACACGGGTGGCCACACGAGCAGCCACACCGGCGGCCACACGACCAGTCATACTGGCAGTCATACCGGCAGCCACTCGGGCAGCCACGCGGCCGGCTCGGCCGCCCACAACGGCCAGCCGTCGTCCAACGGGCACTCCGGCGGACGCGCGCAGACGCCGCCGCCCGCGCTGCCGACCTACTCCTACCAGCAGGAGCAGCCGGCCTACCCGCAGGAGCAGCCGCCGCCCGCCGCCCCGGCCACCGGGCCGATCCAGGCGCAGTCCCAGCAGTCCAGCCCCACCACCGGCCAGTTCTCCACCTCGTCCAGCGGCGCCTACCAGCCCGCGCAGCTCGGCCCCTACACCGGGCCGCAGCCGGCCCCCGTCGCGCAGCCCGCGGCCACGGCGGGCGCCACCACGCTGTCCGACGCCGTCAAGGCCGCCCACCGCGAAGGCCACGACTTCGGCGACTCCGTCGCCCGCGACGCGCCCGCGCTGTGGCTGGAGGCGGTCCTGGCGCGCAAACCGCGCATGCCGTCCGATCTGGAGGCGCGGCTGCTGCAGGGATCGTCGTTGCCGATCGACTTCCTGCTGCACGACGAGGTACGCCACGCCCTGCGACGCGGCTTCTGGGACGCTTTGGAACGCGCCCGTCAGTAACGCCCCGGGCGCCCCGCAGGCCGCTGAGAGCGACGTCGCCCGTCGCTGAGGACCGCGCCCGCGGATCGGCCCCGCCCCGTCGTTGAGGCCCGCCTGACCCGGCACACGGAAGCGCCCCCGGGCGGCGGATGTCCCGGGGGCGGAGCGGGAGGGATCAGGAGAGCGCGTCGAAGCCGGCGCGCAGATGACCCAGGCGCTCGTTCAGGTCGGCCAGCGGCACCGACAGCGCCGGATCCTGGGACTTGCGGGCCAGCTCCCTGACCCGGGCCAGCTCGTCCTCCACCGCCGTCAGCCGCCGCGACAGCTCAGGCAGCACCGACGCGTGGTCGCCCGCCCCCGGCGGCAGTTCGCCGTTGACGCGGTCGCGCAGCAGGCTCGCCTGTTCGGCCAGGCGCTTGTTCATGTTGTACAGCTCGGAGAAGACCGACACCTTCGCCCGCAGCACCCACGGGTCGAACGGCTTGGTCAGATAGTCGACCGCGCCCGCGGCGTAACCGCGGAAGGCGTAGTCGGGAGCGCTGTCGACCACGGTCAGGAAGATGATCGGGATGTTGCGGGTGCGCTCCCGCCGCTTGATGTGCGCGGCCGTCTCGAAACCGTCCATGCCGGGCATGCGCACGTCCAGCAGGATCAGCGCGAACTCGGTGTTGAGCAGCGCTTTGAGCGCCTCCTCGCCCGACCTGGCGCGTACGGGCACCAGATCGAGGGAGCTGAGGATGGCCTCAAGCGCGATCAGGTTCTCCTCGCGGTCATCGACGAGGAGGATCTTGGCACGATCCGGCATCGATCACGACCCTTCGGCTGACGAGGCGGACGGCGAGGATTCGGACGCGGAACCCCGCCCGCGGCTGAGCCAGCCGCGCAGGCGTTCGAGCAGGCGGTCCACGTCGACCGGCTTGGGCACGTAGTCGGACGCGCCCGAGGCGATGCTCTTCTCCCGATCGCCCCGCATGACCTTGGCGGTCAGCGCGATGATCGGCAGGTCCGCGAACTGCGGCATGCGGCGGATGGCCGAGGTCGTGGCCCAGCCGTCCATCTCCGGCATCATGATGTCCATCAGTACGAGCGCGACATCCTCGTTCCGTTCGAGCTGCTCGATACCCTCCCGTCCGTTTTCAGCGTAGACGACGGTCGAGCCGTGTCGCTCCAGCACGCTGGTGAGCGCGAAGACGTTACGGATGTCGTCGTCCACGATGAGGATCTTGGCGCCGCTGAGCGGGTCGTCGCCCTGCCACTGGCTGGGCGTCTCGACCGGCGGCTCGACCAGCTCGGGCATCGGCAGGTCGAGCGGCAGCGGCGGCTCGGGCGTGGCGGCGGAGCTGTCGTCCGACGGCGGCGCCATGAGCTGGCGGCGGGTCGCCGCCCCGCCGTCGGTCGCGGCCAGCGGACCGGTGTAGGAGGCCGGCAGGTATAGCGTGAACGTGCTGCCCTTGCCCAGCTCGCTGTCCACGTGGATCTCGCCGCCGAGCAGCCGGGCGATGTCGCGGCAGATCGCGAGGCCCAGGCCGGTGCCGCCGTACTTCCTGCTCGTGGTGCCGTCGGCCTGCCTGAACGCCTCGAAGATGACGTCGCGCTTGTCGGGCGCGATGCCGATGCCGGTGTCGATCACCTGGAACGCCATCAGGTCGTCGGCCTCGTGCAGGGTGTCGTCGTCGAACTCGACCCCCGCCGGCGGCTTCGTGATGCGCAGCTTCACCTCGCCGCGCGGCGTGAACTTCACCGCGTTGGACAGCAGGTTGCGCAGCACCTGCTGCAGGCGCTGCTCGTCGGCGCGCAGCTCGTGCGGCACGTCGGAGTCGACGTCGACGCTGAACGACAGGCCCTTGTCCTGGGCCAGCGGCGCGAACGCGGCCTCCAGCAGGTCGACCATCTTCGGCAGCGACACCTGGATCGGATGGATGTCCATCCGGCCCGCCTCGACCTTCGACAGGTCGAGCATGTCGTTGATCAGCTGGAGCAGCGCCGAGCCCGCGCTGTGGATGGTCCTGGCGAACTCGACCTGCTGCGAGGTCAGGTTGCCCTCGGCGTTCTCGGTCAGCAGCTTGGCCAGCACCAGCAGGCTGTTGAGCGGCGTGCGCAGCTCGTGGGACATGTTGGCGAGGAACTCGGACTTGTAGCGCGAGGACACCGCGAGCTGCTCGGCCCGCTCCTCCAGCGTCCGCCTGGCCTGCTCGATCTGGAAGTTCTGGATCTCGATCGCGCGGTTCTGCTTGGCCAGCAGCGCCGCCTTGTCCTCCAGCTCGGCGTTGGACCTGCGCAGCTCCTCCTGCTGGCGCTGCAGCTCGTCGGAGCGCTCCTGCAGCTCGCGGGTGAGCCGCTGGGACTCGGTCAGCAGGTCCTCGGTGCGGGAGTTGGCGATGATGGTGTTCATCGTGACGCCGATGGTCTCGACGAGCTGGGTCAGGAAGTCGAGGTGCACCTCGCCGAACGGCGTGAACGAGGCCAGCTCCAGCACGCCCAGCACGCGGTTCTCGAACAGGATCGGCAGCACCACGATCTGCGCCGGCGTCGAGCGGCTGAGCCCGCTGTCGATGGTGATGAACTGCGGCGGCACGTCGTCGAGGACGATGTGCCGGCCCTCGGCCGCCGCCTGCCCGACGATGCCCTCGCCGATCCCGAAGCGCTGGCGCGGGCCCCGGTCGGGACGCACGCCGTAGCCGCCGATCAGGATCAGCTCGTGGTCGCCCTCGGGGTCGATGCTGTAGAAGGCGCCGTAGCGGGCCGAGACCAGCGGGGTCAGCTCGCTCATCGTCAGCTTGGCCACTTCGAGCAGGTCGCGGTGGCCCTGCATGAGCCGGGAGATGCGGGCCAGGTTGGACTTGAGCCAGTCTTGCTCCTGGTTGGCCTGCGTGGTCTCGCGCAGGCTGCCCACCATCGAGTTGATGTTGTCCTTCAGCTCGGCCAGCTCGCCCTGCGCCTCGACGGCGATCGAGCGGGTCAGGTCGCCGCGGGCGACGGCGCTGGTCACGGTCGCGATGGCGCGGATCTGCGTGGTGAGGCTCTCGGCCAGCTCGTTGACGCTCTCGGTGAGCCGCTTCCAGGTGCCCTCGACGCCCTCGACCCGGGCCTGACCGCCGAGCTGGCCGTCGGAGCCGACCTCGCGGGCGACTCGGGTCACCTCGGAGGCGAACGAGGACAGCTGGTCGACCATCCGGTTGACGGTGGTCTTGAGGGCCAGGATCTCGCCCTGGGCATCGACGTCGATCTTGCGGGTCAGGTCGCCGTTGGCCACCGCGGTGGTCACCTCGGCGATGTTGCGGACCTGATAGGTCAGGTTGTTCGCCATGGAGTTGACGTTGTCGGTGAGGTCCTTCCAGACGCCCGACACGCCCTTCACCCTGGCCTGGCCGCCGAGCTGCCCCTGCGTGCCGACCTCGCGGGCGACGCGGGTGACCTCGTCGGCGAAGGAGGACAGCTGGTCGACCATGGTGTTGAGGGTGTCCTTCAGCTGCAGGATCTCGCCCTGCGCGTCCACCGTGATCTTCTTCGACAGGTTGCCCTGCGCCACCGCGGACGACACCGCCGCGATCTGGCGCACCTGCGAGGTCAGGTTGTTGGCCATCGAGTTGACGTTGTCGGTGAGGTCCTTCCAGACCCCGGACACGCCGCGCACCTGCGCCTGGCCGCCGAGCTGGCCCTCCGTGCCGACCTCGCGGGCGACTCGGGTCACCTCGGAGGCGAACGAGGACAGCTGCTCGACCATCGTGTTCATGGTCGACTTGAGCTCCAGGATCTCGCCCTGGGCATCGACGTCGATCTTGCGGGTGAGGTCGCCGTTGGCCACGGCCGTGGTCACCTGGGCGATGTTGCGGACCTGATAGGTCAGGTTGTTCGCCATGGAGTTGACGTTGTCGGTGAGGTCCTTCCAGACGCCCGACACGCCCTTCACCTCGGCCCGGCCGCCCAGCTTGCCCTCGGTGCCCACTTCGCGGGCGACGCGGGTGACCTCGTCGGCGAAGGAGGACAGCTGGTCGACCATGGTGTTGAGGGTGTCCTTCAGCTGCAGGATCTCGCCCTGTGCGTCCACCGTGATCTTCTTCGACAGGTTGCCCTGGGCCACCGCCGTCGCCACGGTCGCGATGCTGCGTACCTGGGAGGTCAGGTTGTTGGCCATGAAGTTGACGTTGTCGGTCAGGTCCTTCCAGACGCCCGACACGCCGGTCACCTGCGCCTGGCCGCCGAGCTGCCCTTCGGTGCCGACCTCGCGGGCGACGCGGGTCACCTCTTCGGCGAAGCCGGACAGCTGGTCGACCATCGTGTTGACGGTGTTCTTCAGCTCGAACATCTCGCCCACGGCGTCGACCGTGACCTTGCGGCTCAGGTCGCCCTTGGCCACCGCGGTGGTCACCACGGCGATGTCGCGCACCTGGGCCGCCACGCGCGACGACATCGTGTTGACGGCCTCGGTGAGGTCGCGCCAGCTGCCGGACATGCCGCGCAGGTTGGCGCTGCCGCCCAGCCGGCCCTCGGTGCCCGCCTCGCGCGCCACCCTCGTGACCTCGGAGTTGAACAGCGCGAGCTGGTCGACCATGCCGTTGATGGCCTTGCCCAGCCGGCGCACCTCGCCGCGGGCTGAGCGGTCGAGGTCGATCCGCCGGGACAGGTCTCCCTTGGCCACCGCGTCGATGACGTCGGCCGCGCCACTCACCGGGCTCACCAGGGCGTCGATCAGCATGTTGACCGACTCGACGCTCTCCGCCCACGCGCCGACACCGGGGCCGGGCGTCAGCCGCTCGCCGAAGCGGCCATCCTTGACCACTTCTTTACGCACGCGTACCAGCTCGTTGGCGAGGTGCTCGCGACGGTCGGCCACTTCGTTGAGCAGCAGCCGCACCTCGCTGAGAATGCCGGGAGGCGCATGAGGAACCCGCCGCCGGAAGTCGCCGTCACGCCAGGAGAAGAGAGTCTCCAGGATGGGCACGAGATCCGACTCGGTGTAAGTCCTCTCCTCCGGGCTTGGCGCGGCCTTGGCCGTGGTCATGGGGCCTCCTTCACTCGCACCTGGCTCCGGCGAGTGATTCAAGTCTGTCACGATGAGTAGCTCGTAGTCCTGCCCTTGGATTTACCCCAAGTCAGCGGGAAGTGTGGTAGGCACGTGTGGATGACTGCTTCTCCCCATGCGGTGCTCGCTGCGACGTTCGCGCCCGGCGATACCGCTGTGACGTCTGCGATGAGGTTCACGCGCGAGGTGATGACCGCGTGGGCCACCGGAGGCGTGCTCCATATCGCCGAGCAGGTCGCAGGAGACCTGACCGAACAGGTCGCTGACGAGCCGTTTGAGGTGATTTGGAAGCATTTCGGGGACGCAGTCCAAGTGGAGTTGCGGCAGCGAAACCTTTCCCAGGGCGATCCGAAACCCCCTTCTGTCAACGTAGAGGAATGGGGAGTCACCTTTGCGGGTGATTCCCGTGTCCATTGGGCTAGGCTCACGCTACCTGGCTCCGCGGACCGGGTCGCCGCCGAATGGCTGGAGGAGAGCAGCAGAGGGCCCCACTGGCTGGGGTTCCTGGCCGACGCCAGCGACCTGCTGGCGGGCACGCTCGACCCCGACATGGTGCCGGCCATCATCGCCCAGGTCGTGGTGCCGCGCCTGGCCAACTGGTGCGCCGTCTACACCTCCGACCACTCCGGGCCGCTGCGGCTGGTCTACCTCTGGCACGCCGACGAGGCCAGGATCGACGGCCTGCGCGAGCAGCTCGCCGAGATGGACATCGACGCCGCCGACACCCGGGTCACCTCCACGATCCACCTGCCCGACTCGCAGGTGCTGGCCGTGCCGCTGACCGCGCGCGGGCGCGGTCTCGGCATGATGTGCCTGGGCCGGCCCGACCGCTTCCCCGACGAGGTCATCCAGTTCGCCGAGGACATCGGCAGGCGCGCCGCCCTCGCCATGGACAACGCCAGGCTCTACGCCCAGCAGGCCGCCGCCAACCGGGCGCTGCAGCGCAGCCTGCTCCCGCCCAACGAGCCCGAGGTCCCCGGGCTCGACTACGGCGTCATCTACGAGCCCGCGGGCGAGGCCAACGAGGTCGGCGGCGACTTCTACGACCTGTTCAAGGCGGGCGACGACTCCTGGCGCTTCGCCATCGGCGACGTCTGCGGCACCGGCCCGGAGGCCGCCGCCGTGACCGGGCTGGCCCGCCACACGCTGCGGCTGCTGGCCCGCGAGGGTTACGGTGTGGCGGCGGTGCTCGGCCGGCTCAACCAGGCGATCCTGGAGGAGGGTGAGCGGGCCAGGTTCCTCACGCTGCTGCACGGCGACATCACGCCCGTGCCCGACGGGCTGGAGGTACGCCTCGTCTCGGCCGGTCATCCCGAGGCCCTGCGGCTCAGGGCGAGCGGCAAGGTCGAGGCCGTGACCACGCCGCAGTCGCTGCTCGGGGTCTTCCACGAGGTCATGTTCGAGGCCGACACCATCCATCTGGATCCCGGTGACGTGCTGCTGGCGGTGACGGACGGGGTGACGGAACGGCGCTCGGGCGGGCGGCTCCTCGACGACGACGGGGGCCTGGCCAAGCTGCTGGCCGAGTGCGCCGGGCTGTCGGCCAGGGCGGTGGCCGAGCGCATCCGCAGGGGCGCGGCCGACTTCGCCTCCGAGCCCAGCGCCGACGACCTGGCCATCGTGGTCCTGCGCGCCCGCTAGAGCCCGGTCCTGGGACGTCGCCGACCAGGGGCCCTCACGGGTGGTGCTCAATGTGTGCCCTCCGGCTACTTGCGGGTGGCCGTGATGATGACAGGCGGAACGGCCGCAGGTCAAGAGGCCAGTCAGGGGATGCGGCCAAGGAGCGCGCGGCGGGGGGACCTCACCCGGAGGCGCGCGGCCAAGAAGAGCGTCGCCCGGCCTCCGGGGCCCGGGAGGAGCGTCGCCCGGCGTGCGGGGCCCGGGAGGAACGTCGCCCGGCGTGCGGGGCCCGGGAGGGTCAGCAGACCGGTCGCCAGGCCGTGCTCACGTGCTTGCGGGCGAACTCCAGCTGCAGTGCCGTCTGGGCCAGCCGTTCCGCGACCACGAGGGCGCCCCGGACCGAGTCGTACATGTAGACCTCGTGTTCGAGGCCGTTCTCGGCCAGCTTGGCCACGTACTTCTCGATCTGGCGCAGCGGGCAGCGCGCGTCGTTGTCGCCGGCCAGGATCAGCAGCGGGCTCTTGACCCGGTCGACGTAGGTGATCGGGGAGCTGGCCGCGTACCGTTCCGGCTGCTCCTCCGGGGAGCCGCCGAGCAGAGCGCGGTGGAAGGCGCGCAGGCTCTCGGCCTCGTCCTCGTACGACGTCTGGTGGCAGGCGATCGGCACCGCGGCGATGCCGCACGCCCACAGCTCGGGCTGGGTGCCGAGGCCGAGCAGGGTCAGATAGCCGCCCCACGCCGAGCCGGAGAGCACCGTCCTGGCCGGATCGGCGATGCCGTGGTCGACCACCCACTGCCGGACGGCCGCGACGTCCGCCAGCTCGATGTGGCCGACGTCGCCGTGCAGCGCGTCGCGCCAGGCCGAGCCGTAGCCGGTCGAGCCCCGGTAGTTGACCCGCACCACGGCGAAGCCGGCGTCCACCCAGGCCGCGACCTCCGGGGAGAAGGCGTCGCGGTCATGGGAGGTCGGGCCGCCGTGCAGCAGGAACACGGTGGGATAGGGCGCCACGCCGGTCTCCGGCCTGGAGACCAGCGCGTGGATGCGGCCGCCCTCGCCCTCGACGTCCACGTCCTCGACGGGGACGCTCGGCGGGGCGGGCGGGCCGTTGGAGTTGACCACGACCTGGCCGGTGCTGGACCGGATGACCGGCGGGCGCGAGGCGCTCGACCACGAGTACTCGACCTGGCCGCCGGGCCGGGGCGCGGCCTCCTCGATCACGCCGTGCGGGGTGTCGATGAGGGTCAGGCCGCCGCCGGCGAGGTCGTAGCGGTGCAGGTAGCTGCGGCCGCGGTCGTCGCGCAGGATGAGCAGGCCGCGGCCGTCGTCGTACCACTCGGCGTTCAGGTCGCCGGAGTCGCGCAGCCAGATCTCGCGCTGCTCGCCGGTGACCGGGTCCCAGACGAGGGGCTCGTGACGCCGGCGGCGCTCGTGCAGCGCCAGCAGGCGGCGGTCGCCGACGACGGGGGCGAAGGCGAGGCCGGTCACGCCCTTGCCGCAGCCGTCGTGCAGCTCGCCGACCGTGCGGCCGTTCTGGCGGACGACGCGCAGGGCCGGGTGGCGGAAGTCACCGTACTCGCCGTGGTTGATGGCGATCAGGGAGCCGTCGAGCGACATGGCGGCCACCCACGCCGCCTCCGTGTGCTCGTACAGCAGCTCGGTGGGCTCGCCCGCGCGGACGAGGTGGACGCGGAAGGCCCGCTCCGCGGCCAGGCTGATCGCGGCGACGCCCGTCGTGGACAGGGCGATACCGCCGGGCTGGCCGGGCGGCAGGTCGGGGGCGACGGGCTCGTCGAGGCCGCCGGTGAACGGCTGGCGCCGCCACTCGCCGAAGTCGGCGCCGGTGTCGGCGAACCAGTAGATCCACTGGCCGGTGGGGTCGATCGCGGCGTACGCGGTGCCCGTGGGCCGGTCGGTGACCTGGCGGGTGGCGCCGGTCAGCCGGTCCCAGGCGTAGACCTCCCACTTGCCGGTGGCGTTGGAGCGATAGATGGAGCGGTTCGGGGCCTGACGCGCCCAGGACGGCAGCGTCATGCGCGAGGCCCGGAACCTGGCCTGCCAGCGTTCCTCCGCCTTCATCCGACGCGCCCCCTCCCTTGAGTGACTCGCGCCTCCCGGCGCGGGATGCCGTCCAGTATTGCGCCTGCGTCGGGGAAATACTCCAAGAATGTGGGGGAATTTCGGACTAAATGCCCCATCAGTAACACCAGTCGCTCATGCCCGTCAAGTAACGGGTCTTGATCGGGGGACCGGTTCGAAGATAGACAGCTGGAAGGCCGCGCGCGTCACCACTTTTCGCTGTCCTGCTGCGCCGTTTCGAGCGACAAATGCGGCGATTCGCTCATCAAGCCCGGCTGGCTCGTTATGCCATGCATTCGGTCCCATCCCGACGACTTTGGCGATGTCGCCATGTTCCAGTTCCATCTCGAACTCGATCGAGCGCCGATCCGACTCCGCGAAACCGTCCAGGCTGCGAGCCACCCTGCGCTCTTTCTCCTCATCGACCGAGAGCAGGCCGAGTTCCCCGACCAGCGGGCTGAGATGCGACGGTGCGGGGGTGACGACGACCGCGACGCCGTCAGGACGCAGGATCCGCCGGAACTCCGGCCCGTTCCTGGGCGCGAAGACGTCGATCACCACGTCGGCCACCCCACTCCTGATGGGAAGCGGACGCCACACGTCGGCCACGAACGCCCCTGCCCTCGGATGCACTCGTGCCGCCCGGCGTACAGCGTGCTTCGACACATCGAACGCCATCCCGATGCCATCGTTGATCGCGGTGAGCGCGGCCCCCAGATAGTGTCCGGTGCCCGTGCCCGCGTCGACGATCACCGGCGCGGCCCTGCCCTCCACGCGACGATCTTCGACGAAACCCGGCTCTTGCCCGGGACCACCTCGTCCCACGCCGAAACCGGCCTCCACTCCCGCAACACGGTACGCCCTCAACTCCCCGTCGTCATTCGTTTCGGTAGAGGACTCATGTTTTTTGGGAACGTTGTCGCTTGTCGCATATGCCCGCACCGCTTCCGCCACTGCTTCCGCCACTGCTTCCATGAGTGGCGCGTAGTGACCCTGGTCGAGGAAAGCGGCCCGCGCGGCCACCATTTCCCGACTGTCGGCGGTGCCCGGCGGCCTGTTTCCGACCAGCAGGCTGACGTATCCCTGCTTGGCCACGTCGAAGGAGTGGCCGGCGGCGCATCGCAGCGTGCTCCCGTCGAGCCCTACGTCGGCGCGGCACACGGGACAGATGAGGTAGTCGACGATGTCAGCCAGCATGCGGCCCATTGTCGTGCACCGTTGTCGTACACCGTCTCGTACGGACACACGTGAGGCGGGCTCAGGCGGCCCGCGCCTCAAGGAGGAACGCGGCGTTGGAGGGGGTGGAACGGAGCCGCTCGATCAGGGCTTCGAGGCCCTGGCGCTTCTCCAGCGAGGTGAGCGTGCGCCGCAGCCGCCAGATGACCTGCCGCTCCTCGTTGTGCAGCAGGATCTCCTCGCGCCGGGTGCCCGAGGCGTCCAGGTCCACGGCCGGGAACAGCCGCCGCTCCGCCAGTTCGCGGGTCAGGTGCAGCTCCATGTTGCCCGTGCCCTTGAACTCCTCGTACAGGCTGTTGTCCATCCGCGAGCCCGTGTCCACGAGCGCGGTGGCGAGGATGGTGAGCGAGCCGCCGCCCTCCACGTTGCGGGCGGCGCCGAAGAAGCGCTTGGGCGGATACAGGGCGGCGGCGTCGATGCCGCCGGTGAGCACGCGCCCGCCGCTGGGCGCCACGTTGTTGTAGGCCCGTCCCAGCCTGGTCAGCGAGTCGAGCAGCAGGACCACGTCCCGGCCCGCCTCCACGAGCCGCTTGGCCCGTTCGACGGCCAGCTCGGCGACGGCGGTGTGGTCGCGGTCGGGGTGGTCGAAGGTCGAGGCGAAGATCTCGCCGCTGATGGAGGCGCGCATCTCGGTGACCTCCTCGGGCCGCTCGCCCACCAGCACCACCATCAGGTGCGCCTCGGGGTGGTTGCGGGTGATGCCGGCGGCCAGCGCCTGGAGGACCATCGTCTTGCCGGCCTTCGGCGGCGCCACGATGAGGCCGCGCTGGCCCTTGCCGATGGGGGCGAAGAGGTCGATGACGCGGGTGCTGAGCGACTCGGTCTCGACGTTGAGCCGCTCGGTCGGATGGACGGGGGTGAGTTCGGCGAAGTGCGGCCGGCCGCGCCAGTCGGCGGAGCCGTTGACGGACTCGACGCCGAGGAGCTTGTTGCCGGCGAAGGAGGCGACGACATGGTCGCCGGGCCGCAGGCCGTACTGGCGGGCCTTGTCGGCCTGCACCCGCATGTCGCCGGGGCCGGGGAGCTGCCCCGCCCGGATGAAAGCTGATTTGTCACGCAGGTCGAGCAGGCCGCTGACCTGCTGAACCGGTACGGCATCACGTTGCCGCGGAATGGTCTGCACAGACATGATGGAACCCCTCAGGGGAAACGCGCCTGGGCCAGGTGAAGGCCCGGCGAAATGATGAGGACGGCTGGACCCGAGGAAACGGGGTCGAACCTGATGAAGACCGGCGGAGCTTGAAGCTCTACGCCTGGTGGCAAGCTACCACATCTTCCGGTCCATACAACGCCTAGCCCTCTTGAGCTATTCCCGGGCGGTTCTGGTGTGTTGAGCCGCGTCTCACGGGCAGGGGCGTGACAGTGTTCTTCTCGGCACCGGACGGCGAGGAAAATTACCGCACTCCGGTGTACCGAAAGGCGCAGAACCCCCATCGACGCGGCGTCATCGTGTCAAGTGGCATGCAGGATCCCTGCAACTCGATGAGGGTTCCATAGGACCGACAGAAAACTCCTTGGGGGAGCAGCATCATGAAGACCGTCAACTGCCCGCGCTGTCACCACGAACTCGACGAGGGCCCGATCATGTACCGGTGCGCACACTGCTGCCGCGCCGTCTACGCCGCCGACGTCGAGAACGAGTACGTTCCGCGTCAGCCCGTCGCCGCCTAGTCTGGCCAGGTGCCGCACAAGTCGATAACCGTGTCCGGCGTCGAGGTGACGCCACTCTGTGACGCCGTAGGTCCCATGGGAGCGGCGATCCGCCGCCCGCCGGCGACGATGTTCGCCGGGTCCGCTCTTCCCGACGAGCCGTGGGTCCTGCACTTCCACTGCTATCTCATCCGCGACGCCGCCGATCGGCTGACCCTGGTCGACACCGGGATCGGCGCCGCGGACTCCCCGGCCGCGAGCTGGGCGCCGGTCCCCGGCACCCTGACCGGCGAGCTGGCCGCCGCGGGCGTCGAGCCCGCCGAGGTCACCACCGTCATCCTCACCCACCTGCACAGCGACCACGCCTCTGGCACGGTCGCGGACGGCAGGCCGGCGTTCGAGAACGCCCGCTACGTCCTGCAGCGGGCCGAGCTGGACGCGGCGAACGGCCGGATGCTCGACGAGGTCGTCACCACCATCAAGGGACAGCTCCACGTCGTCGAGGGCGACGCCGAGGTGGCGCCGGGCGTCCACGTCCACGCCGCCCCCGGGCACACGCCCGGCCACCAGATCGCCCGGGTCGGCGAGGTGGCCATGACCGGCGACCTGATCCTGCACCCCGTGCAGCTGGCCGATCCCGGTATCCGCTACCTGTACGACGACGACCAGGAGGCGGCCGCGCGCACCAGGACCGAGGTGCTCGACCGGCTGAGGGCCGAACACGCCGTTCTCGCCACCGCCCACTTCAGCGAGCCGTTCCTCCGTCTCTGAGAGGGCGGCCTGGGAGCGGGCCCGGCGGGGTTGACCACGGAACTCGCGACCCGCCACGGCGAAGCGAGGGGCGTCGCCACCCGCTCTGCCATAGTGCCTGTGTGAGCGATGACTTCTGGTCCACGGTGCACCGCGCGATCGCGGGGGCGTCGGCGTACATCACCGACGAGCACGGCCGCGTGCTCCTGGTCGATCCCAACTACAGGGAGCACTGGTCGTTCCCCGGCGGCATGGTCGACGCGGGCGAGCATCCCGCGCAGGCGTGCGCCAGGGAGGTGGCCGAGGAGGTGGGGCTCTCGGTAGAGGTCGGCAGGCTGCTGACCGTGAGCTGGGTCGACGGGCTGGCCAACGTGCCCTACCCGGTGGTCACCTTCATGTTCGACTGCGGCGAGGTCCCGTCGGACACGCCGATCTCGCTGCAGGCCGAAGAGCTCGACGACTACGGCTTCTTCACGCTGGAGGAGGCGGAGGGGCTGCTGGCCGGCCACGCGTACGAACGCCTGCTGGCCACCGCCGCCGCCCGCGCCTCCGGCGGGCTGACCTACCTACCGCCCGGCCATCGCGGGCTGGTCGGCCAGGAGAGCTGACGGCAGGGCGGCCATCGCGGCCAGGCCGCCGTACGGCGACGGCGCCAGGGTGACCTTGATGCCGTGCCTGGCGGCCAGCCTGGAGACCACGAAGAGGCCGAGCCGGTCGCTCTGGGCCAGGTCGAACTCGGGGGTCTTGGCGAGCCGGTCGTTCAGCTCGTCCAGCTCGGTGCGCGGCAGCCCGAGACCGCGGTCCTCGATCTCCACCATGAGCCCGTGCGGGGTGCTGCCGCAGCGCACGTCCACCCGGGTCTGGGGCGGTGAGAAGAGGGTGGCGTTCTCGATCAGCTCGGCGATCAGGTGGGCCACGTCGGTGACCGCCGCGCCGAGCAGCGCGACCGGCGGCGGCTGCATCACCTCGACCCGCTCGTACTCCTCCACCTCCGCCACGGCCGCGCGCAGCACGTCGTGGATCGGCACCGGGTTGCGCCATCCCCGGCCGGGGGTCTGGTCGGACAGGATGATCAGGCTCTCCGCGTGCCTGCGCATGCGGGTGGTGAGGTGGTCGAGCTTGAACAGGTCCGCCAGCGTCTCCGGCGCCTCGGTGGCCCGCTCCATGCTGTCGAGCTGCAGCAGCTGCCGGTGCAGCAGTGACTGGTTGCGCCTGGCCAGGTTCACGAACACCTGGCTGACGCCGTGGCGCAGCCTGGCCTGGCCCACGGTGGCCTCCACGGCGGTCGCGTGGACGTCGTTGAAGGCCTTGACGATGTCGACGATCTCCGATGTCTGCGCCTTGACCTCCAGCGGCGCCACCTCCTCGGCCGTGGGCGGCCCCGCGTCGCCGCGCAGTCGCTTGACCAGCCCGGCCAGCCGCACCTCGGCCAGCTCCGTGGCGGCGTCGCGCAGCCCGGCCAGCTCGCGCACCAGGCGCTTGCGGAAGCGCAGCGAGATCATGATGGAGGCGATGACCGCGATCAGGCCCACGCCTCCGGCGACGCCCAGCTTGACCAGCATGCCGATGGCGGTCGGGGTCACCCGCTGGGTGATGCCGCGCACGGCCAGCGCCTGGTCGCGCTCGACGGCGTTCCACAGGTTCTGGGCGTCGATGGGCCAGGTGGCCGCGCTCGCGGGCAGCCCGTCGACGGTCGCGGGCCCCTTGATCTGGTCCTCGGTCGCCATGAACTCGGTGTAGACGGGGGCGGTGGACAGCCTCTCGTACGGGCCGCGCAGGTCGCCGTCCAGGTGCGACAGCGCCTGCGTGAAGAGCAGCCGCCTGGTGGCCGCCATCCCCGTGAACGCCTCCCGCTCGCGGGGCTCCACCCTGCCCTTGGCCAGCGCGATCGCGATCAGCGCCCGTTCCCTGGACAGCAGGTCCTTGGCCTCGCCCATCATGGTGACGGCCCTGGCCTGCTGGTAGAGCACCATGTCGGGCACCAGGACCATGGCGTCGTACATGCGGAAGGCCGCGTCCACGATCTGGCTGTAGCCGTCGATGACGTCGAGCGGCGCGACGACGGTGCCGTCCACCTCGCGGCGGACGTCGGGGAGCTGGTCGAGCTTGCCGATCAGCGCGTTGAGCTGCATGGTCATCTGGGGCGTCAGCTCGTGCTGCTGCTTGGCCAGCTCGCGGAACGCCGCCACGGCCCGGTCGGTCCTGCCGCGCTCCCTGGCCATCTCGTTCGCGCCCTGACCGGTGACCAGGAACTCCACCGAGGCCAGCCGCTCGTTCTGCAGGCCGATGGTGACCCGCTCGGACGGTGCGGCCAGATTCGTGGCCATTTCGTTGATCGTGAGCAGGCGGACGCCGTCGCCGCCGGTCAGACCGGCCGCGAACGCCCACAGACCCACCAGGGACAGCAGCGGGACGAGCAGGAGGATGAGGAGTTTGAGTGCGATGGGACGGCCACGCGTGGGGGGCATGCGACCTCCGGGTGCATGATGAGATCGCCTCGCAGAGTACACCCCCCTTTGGAAGGATTTCTGTGCGTCTTCCGCGTTCTTTCTCCGGCTGGACCATGTGGGTCTTTGGCGTGCTCGCCTTCGCGCTCGGCCTGCTCGGCCTGATCTCACCCGGAACCCTGCTCGTCATGCTGGGCTTCGAGGTGCTCGACGTCAGGCCCGCCGGGGATTACACGCTGGTCTATATGGCCGCCTCGTCCATGGCGGCGGTCAACATGGGCGTCTACTACGTTTTCGCCGCGGCGGCGGACTACACGCCGTTCTTCCGCTGGACGGTGCCGTTCCGGCTGGTGACGTTCACCGTCTTCACCACGCTGGTGGTGACCGGCGCGGCGCCCGCCGAGTTCTTCGGCGTCGGGCTCTGGGAGGGGCTGGGAGCGGTGATCACCGGGATCGCGCTCTGGCGCGAGGGCAAGCTGCTGCCCTCGCGCCAGGTCGCCGACGCCTAGTGCCGTCCTTCTATGGGCGCTCGTGCGCGCCGCGGGCCACGAGCTGGTCGCCGTCGGACGCGGTGTGCTCGCGCTCCAGCTTCCGCTCCAGGTCGCGCTTCTCCTCCTCCAGCTGGGCCACCCGGCTGGAGGTCTCGGCCCTGGCGCTGCGCAGCCGGCGGCGCTGCCTGGCGGTCCTGCGCGAACCCGAGCCCATCAGCCACAGGCCCAGCAGCAGGACCGCCGCAGCGGCCGCCCCCGCCAGGAACATGCCCACGTGGTTGAACTCGAAGGTGTAGCCGAACAGGATGTACCTGGTGCTCTCTTCCGTGAGCACCAGGGCGAAGGCACCGCCGGCGAGCAGGATCAGGATCAGTCCCAGTACGATCATCCAACTCACCCCTTGTCGTAAGAGGGGTTTCCCCTGCCCGTAGATCGACGCTCCATGCGCGAAGATGGCGTCCATGAGACCTGAGCAGGGGGAAGTCCTGCATTTCTCCGAGGACCCCACCATCGAACGGTTCGTTCCGCACGTGGCGCCGACCAGCGTCCGCAGTGAGCCCTACGTGTGGGCGGTCGACGGGGAGCGCTGCCCCGACTACTGGTTCCCGCGCGCCTGCCCGCGGGCGATGGCCTGGGTCGGAGCCCGCACCACCGAGGACGACCGGGTCAGGATCGTCGGCTCGGGGTGCGGCGAGCGGGTGCACGCGGTCGAGTACGGCTGGCTGAAGGCGATCATGGACGTGCGGCTGTTCGCCTACCGCCTGCCCGCCGACGGCTTCGCGCCCATCGGGGACCCGCCGCACGCGGTGGTCTCGACCGTCCCTGTGCGGCCGCTGGGCCCGCCCGAGCCCGTGGGGGACCTGTTCGAGCTGCACGAGGAGGCGGGGATCCAGCTCAGGGTGCTGGACAACCTGTGGCCGTTCTGGAACGAGGTGACGGCCAGCACCCTGGAGTTCAGCGGGATCAGACTGCGCAACGCGCGCCGGGCGGGATCGGTGTGAGCGGGATCAGGCCGGAGAACGCTCGCCGATGAGGGCGAGCAGGCTCTGCGCGGACATCGAGCCGGGCGGCAGCTTCTCGCGGGCGACCCGGTTGGCCTCGCGCCTGAGCACCTCGTTGACCGGCGCGGGGACGCCGTGCTCGCGGCCGATGAGGACGATCTCGCCGTTGAGGTAGTCGGTCTCGATCGAGCCGCTGCCCCTGGCCAGGCTCTGCCAGGACGATCCGCCGGCGCGCTCCATGCCGTCGATGGGACGGATGTCCACGTTGTGGCCGCGTATCTCGGCCTCGTCCTCGGGGGTGGCGTACGGGATGCGGGCGCTCTCCAGCACGTTCCTCGCCTCGGCCCTGGCCAGCCGGACCACCTCGGTGCGCTCCGGCGCCTGGCCGACGAGCGCCTCGACGGCGTTGCCCAGGTTGCTGAGCAGCTTGCCGTATTTCCAGCGCATCACGTCGGGCGAACTGCGGGCCAGGAGGCCGTGCTTGCCGAGGTCGGTGACGATCTGCTCGCCGAGGTCGTCCACACCCTGTGGATAACGGCCGACGTGCAGCATCCCCGAGTAGGGGTGCCCGGAGGCGGCGATGGCGCCGGGATGCGGGATCTGGGCCGGCAGCCACACGCACATGCCGTAGACCCGCTCGAACCGCCGCAGGGTCATGCGCTCGTTGGCCACGCCGTTCTGGGCGCACACCACGGGCAGGTCGGAGGGCCAGGGGGCCAGCGCGGCGATCGTGTCCTGTGACTTGGTCGCCAGGATCAGCACGTCGTCATCGCGCGTGGGCACGGGGCCGTCGGCGACGGGAACGCGGAGGGTCTCGTCGGAATCGGGCGTGATCAGTCGCAGCCCCTCATGCTTGAGGGCCTCGTAGTGAGGCCCTCGCGCGATGAGCAGCACGTCATGCCCGCCCTGGTGGAGCCGGGCTCCGATCGTGCCCCCGACTGCTCCTGCTCCGATCACTATGTAACGCATTACCCGAGGATGTCACTCCTCACTTGCCGCGTGCCACCGGGGCCCCGGACCGTCACCTGGCGGATGTCGCCTGGACCTTGGACCGTCACCCGGCCGCTGTCGCCCGGGCCTGGCGCCCTCACTTGGCGAGGGCCACTTGGGCGGCCTGCGCCGTCACGGCGGTCCCGCGGGTGCGCTCGCGCCAGATCGTCCTGAGCACGCGCCAGCCGTCGCGCACCGCGTGCAGGTTGCTCACGCCGTGGATGCGGGAGCGCTCGTGGCTGGGGACCTCGCGGATGACCAGGCCGGCCTGGGCGGCGCGCACGTTCATCAGCGTCTCGATCTCGAAGCCGTCGCAGTCGAGGTCGAGGACATCGAGGTGGCGGGCCCAGAAGGCGTTGTAGCCGTAGCAGAGGTCGGTGTAGCGGGTGCGGTAGAGGACGTTGGTGATCCCGGTCAGGACCTTGTTGCCGAGCGAGCGGATCGGACTGAGGTCGTCCGAGCCGCCACCAGGGGCATACCTGGAGCCCTTGGCGAAGTCGGCGCCGTTCATGAGCGTGGCGACGAAGGAGCGGATCTCCCTGCCGTCGGTGGACCCGTCGGCGTCGATCATCACGATGATGTCGCCCCGGGCGGCCTGGAAGCCCTCGATGAGCGCGTTGCCCTTGCCGCGCCGCGTCTGCACGACGACCTTGAGGTCGGGGCGCAGCCTGCGCGCCACGGCGATGGTGTCGTCAGTCGAGTTGCCGTCGACCAGGATCACCTCGTCGATCCAATCGGGCAGCGTGGCGAAGACGTGGGGAAGGTTCTCGGCTTCGTTCATCGCGGGGACGATGACACTGACGCTGGCGGCGAAAGGCTGCTTGTTCATGTAAGTAAGGATCTCCCGAACGCATGCAGTCCGCTTGACAGCGCCTTGCATAGATCACGTTAATCGGGGATCCAGAGGGATTTTCGCTTCTTCCATCCGGGAAAGGATCTCCGCGACGGTCTCCTCGACGCTTTGTCGAGAGGTGTCCAGCCATAGTCCAATGCGCGGCGTTTCCTTCCGCAGCACGGCGTCTAGCTGGGCGATCGTCCATCCGTTGCCGTAGCCGGTCTTGGCGCGGGCCCGCTCGCGGAGCTCCACGGCGGCGGGGTCGGGAACCAGGACGACCACGTGCAGCGGCCGCGAATGGACCATCTTCGTAAACCGTTCCAAATCCGGTCCAATAATTACGTCTTGAACTATTGGTGTGAATCCGGCATCGAAATACATGTCCGCCGCAGTAGCGGCAATTCGGTAGCGCAGATGAAGCTGGCGCACCGACTCGTCCGCCGCGCCCGCCGCCTCTGCCGAGCCTGCTGAGTCCGGCGTCATGTCGGCGCGTCCGTTGACCACCATCCGGCGGAACGTGTCGCCGCGTACGTGGGCCGAGCGCGGCAGCCGCTCGGCCAGCGCCTGCGCCACCGTGGACTTGCCGGCCGCCGAGACCCCCGTGATCAGGACGACGCCCTTCACGCGCCCACCAGCTTGCGGACCCGGTCGGCGCCCACCGCCATGAGCAGCGTCGGCAGCCGGGGGCCGGTGTCGCGGCCGACGAGGAGCCGGTAGAGCAGGGCGAAGAAGGCCCGCTGCGCCGTCTTCAGCTCCGGGGTGGCCTTGGTGTCGGCGGGCAGCCCGGCCTGGAGCTTGGGCACGCCGTACACCAGCGCCGTCAGCCCTTCCAGCGTCCAGTCGTCGAGGCCGTCGGCGAGCAGCCGCAGGCTCTCGCGCTCGCCGGGCCCGAGCGAGTCGAGCAGCTCCTGGTCAGGCGACTCGCGTACGCGGGTGCGCTGGTCGGCGGGCACGTGATCGTCCACCCAGCGCTGCGCGCGGTCGAGGCGGGGCCGGGCCGTCTCCAGCGTCTCGACGCCGTCGAGATCGCGCAGGATGCGCAGCGTCTGCTCGGCGTGGCCGGTCGTGATGTCGGCCACGGAGGCGAGCGTGCGGTAGGACACCGGGTGCGGGGTGGCGGGCAGCGGGCCGGCGGCGGTGCGCACCGCCCGGTTGTGGGCGGCCAGCTCGGCCGGCTGCGCCTGCCCGGCGGCGACCTTGCGGCCCAGGGCGTCCCACTCGTCGTAGAGCCGCTGGATCTCGTGGTCGAAGGCGATCTTGAAGGACTGGGCGGGCTTGCGGCGGGCGTACAGCCAGCGCAGCACCGGCGCCTCCATGATGGCCAGCGCGTCGGACGGGGTCGGCACGTCGCCCTTGGAGCTGCTCATCTTGGCCATGCCGGTGATGCCGACGAACGCGTACATGGGGCCGATCGGCTGCTGACCGCCGAACACCTCGCCGACGATCTGGCCGCCGACGATCCACGCCGAGCCGGGCGAGTGGTGATCGACCCCGGACGGCTCGAAGGTCACGCCCTCGTGGGCCCAGCGCATCGGCCAGTCGACCTTCCACACCAGCTTGCCGCGGTCGTGCTCGGCCAGGCGCACGGTCTCGCCGAAGCCGCACTCGCAGGTGTAGGCCAGCTCGGTCGTCTCGTCGTCGTAGGCGGTGACCGTGGTCAGGTCACGCTCGCACAGGTCGCAGTAGGGCTTGTACGGGAAGTAGTCCTCGACCGGCTCGGAAGCCTGCCGAGAGCCCTGCTTGGTGCGGTAGCGGGACAGCACGGCGTCGATCCTGGCCCGCTCGCGCACCGCGGTCAGGATCTGCTCCCGGTAGGCGCCCGACGTGTACTGCTGGGTCTGGCTGATGCCGCGGACCTCGACGCCCAGCTCCGCCAGCGCGGCGGTCATCGGGGACTTGAAGTGCTCGGCCCAGTTGGCGTACGAGCTGCCGGGAGGGGCGGGCACCGAGGTCAGCGGCTTGCCGATGTGCTCGGCCCACGACGGGTCGATGCCCGCCGGCACCCGGCGGAAGCGGTCGTAGTCGTCCCACGACAGCAGGTGGACGCACTCGCGTCCGCGCCGCCTGATCTCGTCGGCGACCAGGTGAGGCGTCATGACCTCGCGCAGGTTGCCCAGGTGGATCGGGCCGGACGGGCTCAGCCCGGAGGCGCAGACGATCGGCTTGCCCGGGGCGCGGCGATCGGCCTCGGCGATCACGTCGTCGGCGAACCTGGAGACCCAGTCGGTCTCGGCACTGTCCATCGCGCCATTCTTGCGGTTCCGCCGAGCACAAGCCAACGCGTTGGGGTCAGGCGGCGCGGGTGCGGTTCTGCCGGCCGAGGGCGGCCAGGACGGCGGGCGGGTCGATGACGCCGTACCCGTAGTCGTGGTCGAAGCCGACCGTGCTGCGGTCGTCGGCCGTGCGGTGCAGCAGCGTGCGCAGCTGCGAGGGCGACAGCTCGGCCGCGGACCTGCGCGTGCGCACGGCCGCGACCACCCCGGCGGCGACGGGGCAGGAGGCGGAGGTGCCGGTGTCGGCGTCCCCGACGGCCCGCGAGCCGGCGAAGTGCGTGTACGCGCACAGGTCGGGCTTGCGGTCCGACAGCCGCCCCGGCCCCTGCGAGGAGTAGCCGACTCGCTCGCCCCGCGTGTCGACGCCGCCGACCGACAGCACGCGCGGGTGGGAGTTGGCGCCCACGATCGTCCGGCCGGTGTAGCCGCAGCGGCCGTCGGGGCAGTCGCCGCCGCAGTTGCCCGCCGAGAACAGGATGTCGGCCCCCTCGCTCTCCAGGCTGCCGACGATCACGTTGAACGGGTGCGCCGGGTTGTCGGAGTAGTTGCCCGGATGGCCGGGCGGGAAGTCCATGTCCGGCGAGAACAGCCCCCAGCTGTTGCTGACGACCAGCGACCTGGACTCGGCGGGTATCGCCCTGATGACGGAGCCGAGATGGGCGTAGGCCGCGACGGCGTCGGACAGCAGGCCGTCGACCCCGGCCCCAGGCTGCCTGCTGAGCAGGACCGGGATGTCGAGCAGGGTGGCCTTGGGCGCGGCGAGCAGCACGTCGAAGGCGCACATGGAGCCGTGGGAGACCGGGTAACGGCCCGGGGTCCTACCCACTCCCGGCGGGCTCCAGCTCCGACCGGCGTCCACGGCCACGTCGTGGCCGATGCGCGTCGCGACGTGGTCGGCGTTGACGCCGGTGTCGACGACCGCGACGCACACGCCTTCGCCGTCATGGCCGGCCGCCCACAGCTCGGACGCGTGCAGCAGCCGCCTGACCTCTTCCCAGTCGCCGACGGGGCCGTCGCCGCCGCAGGCCGGGTGCGGGTGGATGGCGGGGTCGGCGAAGATGCCCGCGACCTCGCGTACGGAGGAGGACAGCAGCACGGACCGCGTGGACAGCTCGTCGTCGGGGATCTCGCCGCGCACGAGCACGGAGGCGTCCTCGGGCGCGTGCGAGAACCCCACCCGCTGGTGCAGCGACAGCGGCGCGCCGTGGGCGGAGACGGGCCGCGGCACCGGCACCGGCGGGTACGCGTCGTCGAGCAGGACGCCGGGCAGATCGGTGACGACGTCGGCCACCGCACTGCGGACGCCTGGATCGAGCACGGACGCCACGACGTCGGGAGCCGGGCGGAGCTGGATGAGTACGCGCATGGATTCCCCTGGGGAGAGCTGTTACCGAGTGATTACTCAATGTAGTAATGCCCGGTCGTCCCGTGGGGATTCCTAGGTGAAACGGGTATGTGACTTTCCGTCGGCTGGGCGGAGGAGGTCCCCGCCGCCCAGCCGGCGAGAGCGTCAGGTCAGCGTGGCCGCGTGCGGGTCCCAGTCCGCCGGCAGCGGCTCGGGCGCGGTGACGGAGGAGGAGATCGCGCGAAACTCCGACCGCTCGCCCGACTCCGTGATGGCCGACATGAGCTCCAGCACGTGGTGGGCCAGCTCGCCCGACGCGCGGTGCGGTGTGCCCGCCCTGATCGACCTGGCCAGGTCGAGCACGCCGATGCCGCGCCCGGCCGTGGTCCCGGTCACCGGCAGCTCCCGCCAGTCCGCGTCGTTCGGCCCGCGGACCAGCAGCGGGCCCTCGAATGTGTTGGGGTCGGGCAGCGACAGGGCGCCCTCGCTGCCGATGATCTCGATCATGCGGCGGTTGACGGCCGAGTCGAAGCTGAACGTGGCCGCCGCCGTCGCCGTGCCGGGGAAGTCCAGCAGGGCGTTGACATGGGTGGGCACGTCGACGGGGAAGAGCGTGCCCGCCTTGGGCCCCGATCCCACGCTGCGCTGGTCGCGGGCCCTGCGCGTGCCGGCCGCCACCCGCGCGACGGGGCCGAGCAGCGACACCAGGGCGGTCAGGTAGTACGGGCCCAGGTCGAACAGCGGGCCGGCGCCCGGCTGGTAGAAGAACTCCGGGTTCGGATGCCAGGACTCGGGCCCCATGCTCTGCGTGGCGGCCGTGACCGCCACCGGCGTGCCGATGAGGCCGGAGCGCAGGGCGTGCAGGGCCGACTGCAGCCCGGCGCCGAGGAAGGTGTCGGGGGCGCCGCCCACCCGAAGGCCACGGTCGGCGGCCTCGGCCATCACCTTGCCCGCTTCGTCCATGTTCATGGCCAGGGGCTTCTCGCCGTACACGTGCTTGCCGGAGCGCAGGCTCTCCAGCGCGACGGCCGCGTGCGCGGAGGGGACGGTGAGGTTGACCACGATCTCGACCTCGGCCAGCGAGAGCACCGCGCCGAGGGTGCCCGACACCGGTACGTCGTGCTCCCTGGCCACGGTGGCGGCCCGGTCGGTGTCGAGGTCCGCGACGGCGACCACGCGCACGTCGGGGAAGGAGTTGAGGTTACGGAGGTACTGGCCGCTGATGACTCCGGCGCCGACCAGTGCGACGCCGACCGGGCCGTTGCTCAAGAGCGCTCCAAGGAGGTGAGGTGGGCGTGGCTGTCCGCTAGCGCGGTGAAGACGTCGGTCGCGCACTCGTCGAGCTCGACGACGCGCCAGGCGTCCGGCGCGGCGGCGAGGATCTCGGGCACGGGCATGACGCCCGCGCCCACCGCGGTGTGAGGCTCGCCCTTGACGACGGGGCCGTCCTTGACGTGCAGGGCCTCCACCCGGCCCGCGAGGCGGCCGAGCAGGGCGGGCACGTCGGCGCCGCCCACCGCCGCCCAGTAGGTGTCGATCTCCAGGAACACCTCGGGCGCCAGCAGGTCGGCCAGCACCTCGATGGCGTGCCGGCCCTCCACCCGGGGTTCGAGCTCCCACCAGTGGTTGTGGTAGCCGATCCGCATCCCGGCGCCCGCCGCCTGCTCGGCCAGGCCGTTGAGCAGGTCGGCGGCGCGCTGGATGCCGTCGCGGGTGGTGAACTGCTCGGGCGCGATGCCGGCCGGGACGATCACCTGGTCGGTCCCGAGCGTGGCGACCGCGTCGAAGACCTCGGCCGGCTCCCTGCTGAGCAGCGCGCCCGCGTGTGTGCCCGACACACTGAGCCCCAGGTCGTCGGCGACCTGGCGGAAGCCCTTCGGGTCGTTCAACGGGTCGTAGGGCTCGACGGCCCGGTATCCGATCTCCGCGATCCGCCGCAGCACGGCATCACGGTCGGCGGCCAGCGGTTCCCTGACGGTGTAGAGCTGGACACTGATCGGTCGAGTCATCCGCGTACCCCCATGAGGTGCTCAAGCGCGAGCTGGTTGAGGTGGGTGAAGTGGAAGCCGCGGGCGGCGGCCGCCTCGGGGTCGAAGTCGTCCTTGGCCAGGTCCTGCCAGGTCTCGCCCGAGGCCAGCGTGGACTGGGCCAGCTCGTCCACCCGCGAGGCGCTGATGGCCTGCTGGACCTCGGGGTCGGCGCGGAAGGCGCGCGCCTTCTCCTTCAGGATCAGGTAGGTGCGCATGTTCGCCGCGGCCGAGACCCACACGTCCTCGGCGTCCTCGGTGCGCAGCGGCTTGTAGTCGAAGTGGCGGGGGCCGTCGTAGCCGCCGTTCTCCAGCAGGTCCACCAGGAAGAACGCGCTCTTCAGGTCGCCGTGGCCGAAGATCAGGTCCTGGTCGTACTTCGGTCCATGCTGGCCGTTGAGGTCGATGTGGAACAGCTTGCCGTGCCACAGCGCCTGGCCGATGCCGTGCACGAAGTTGAGCCCGGCCATCTGCTCGTGGCCGACCTCGGGGTTGAGGCCCACCATCTCAGGGTGCTCCAGGTCGTTGATCAGCGCCAGGGCGTGGCCGATCGTGGGCAGCAGGATGTCGCCTCGGGGCTCGTTCGGCTTGGGCTCCAGGGCGAAGCGGATGTCGTAGCCCTTGTCGATGACGTACTGGCAGAGGAGGTCCAGGCCCTCCTTGTAGCGGTCGAAGGCGGCCTTGACGTCCTTGGCCGCATCCGACTCCGCGCCCTCGCGCCCGCCCCAGCAGACGTAGGTGCGCGCGCCGAGCGAGGCGGCCAGGTCGAGGTTGCGCATGACCTTGCGCAGCGCGTAGCGGCGGACGTCGCGGTCGTTGCTGGTGAAGGCGCCGTCCTTGAAGACGGGGTGGGTGAACAGGTTCGTGGTGGCCATCGGGACCTTCATGCCGGTCTCGTCGAGGGCCTTCCTGAAGGCGGCGATGGCCTTGTCGCGGTCGGGCTCGACGGCGAGCAGGTCGTCGTCGTGGAAGGTGACGCCGTACGCGCCGAGCTCGGCCAGGCGGTGCACGCTCTCGACCGGGTCGAGCGCCGGGCGGGAGGCGTCGCCGAACGGGTCGCGGGCCTGCCAGCCGACCGTCCAGAGGCCGAAGGTGAAGCGGTCGTCCGGGGTGGGAGTGTATGCGGGCATTTGTTGGGCCTCTTCCTTTAGTCCATAATCTGTACATAATCCTGAGGAGGTGAGTGGGGTGTCGTCAAGAGGGGTCCGGCATGATTCCATGCGCGCCCGTAACCTGGCCGTAGTCCTCGCGACCATTCACCGATCAGGACCTCACACCCGCGCCGAGCTGGCTGAGCGGACCGGGCTGACCAAGACGACCGTGTCCAGCCTGGTCGCCGACCTGATCGAGGCCGGGGTGGTGAGCGAGAGCGGCGCCGTGCAGAAGGGCGAGCGGGGCAGGCCGGGCGTGGCGGTGAGCCTCAGCGGGCGTCGCGTGGCCGCGCTGGGGCTGGAGATCAACATCGACTATCTGGCCGCGTGCGTGGTCGACCTCACCCGTACCGTACGGCTGCGGCGCACGCGTCCGGCCGACAACCGCAACTCCGACCCCGCCGCGATCCTCGACGGGCTGCGCGTCCTGGCGAAGGAGATCACGGCCGAGGCGGAGGCGGGCGGGCTGCGGGTGATCGGGGCCGCGCTGGCCGTGCCCGGCACGGTCGAGGGCGAGGTGCTGCGCAGCGCACCCCACCTGGGGTGGCGTGACGTGCGCGTGCCCGATCTGGTGGACCTGCCCTTCGAGATCGACAACGAGGCCAACCTGGCGGCGCTGGGTGAGCTGTGGTTCGGGTCGCGGGAGAGCGACTTTCTGTACGTGTCGGGCGAGATCGGCATCGGTGCTGGCCTGGTGGTCGACGGGGCTGTGTTCAGGGGTACGTACGGGCTGGCGGGGGAGCTCGGGCACGTGGTCGTCGTGCCGGACGGGCCCGCATGCCGGTGCGGGGGGCGGGGCTGTCTGGAGGTGTACGCCGGCCAGGACACCCTGCTGGGCGCGCTCGGGTCGGCCGGGCCGGCCGGCTCGGGCGGTTCGGCTGACGCGGCCGATCCGGCTGGTGCGGCCGGCTCGGCTGGTTCGGTCGGTGAGCTGGTCGCGCGGCTGGAGGCGGGTGATCCCGAGGCCGTGCGGACCTGCGAGCGGGCCGGGCACGCCCTCGGCGTCGCGCTCACCTCGGCCGTGCACCTGCTGGACCCCGGCCTGATCGTGCTCGGCGGGATCTACGCGCCGCTCTACCGCTGGCTGGAGGGGCCGGTGTCCGAAGGGCTGGGGGCCAGGCTGGCGCAGATGCGCGGCACACCGCCCGCCCTCGTCGTCTCCGGGACCGGCCCGGACGCCGCCGTGCTCGGGGCGGCCGGGTCGGTCATCCAGCGCATCATCGCCGACCCGGCCCAGCTGCTCGGGCTGTGAGCGCGGCCGGCGGGTCGAGGGCAGTGCGCGGGGGGCCGGTGGGTTGGATCCGGCGGGTGAGGGCCGGTGCGTCGGGTCCGGCGTCCTCAGGACTTGGCGCTTAGGGCGAAGACCTTCAGATTGGGGGTCGCGGAGCTGGTGAACGAGACCGCCTCGCGGGCCGGATCGGCCGGCACGGAGACCCGCCAGATCGTCACCTTGCGGCCGTCCGCCGTGCCGTTGACGTTGTAGCGCGTGTCGGCCGTGAGCGCCGCCGTCTCCCCGAAGTGGGCTGACGCGGCGGCCCAGTCCGTCACCTTCAGCGGGGCCGTGGAGGTCGTGCCGTCCGCGTACGTGATCGTCAGCTCGGTCTGCTGGTCCCCGTTCACCGCCGTGACCAGCAGGTCGAACGCCTGGTAGCGGCCCTTCGTGAGGTAGGTGCGCTGGCCGCGCAGGCTGTGGAAGTTGCCCGCCGTGCCCCTGGTGTCGGGGATCAGGAATCCGTCGTGCGCGCCGGGCGCCGGCAACTGCTCGGCGGGGAAGCTCCAGCCCTTGCCGTCCAGGTTGCCCTGCGCCTTGGCGTCGGCGGTGGCCACGCCGTCCACGTCGTACTGGAGCCGCTGGGCGCAGGCCGCGCCGATCGGCTCGCACGGCCCTGGCAGGTTCGGGATCGGGGCCTGCGCGGCCGGCACGTGATCGACCGGTAGGTCCGCCGCGCTCGTGGCCCACGACGTGTTCGGCGTCGCGCCCACGTCGACGACCACTTCGCCACCCCGGTTGAGCAGCGACTCCGGCAGCCACGAGCGGCCGTACGGCCGGCCGTTCACCCGGACGCCCTGGACGTAGACCGCCTCCTGCGACGCCCGCGGCGCGCTGACCGTGATCGTGCGCCCGTTTCCGCGGTTGATCCACGCCATCGTGAACATCGGGCTGGACAGCAGCATCTCCGCCCGGCTGGGCACCTGGGGATACATGCCGAGGGCGGCGAAGACGTACCAGGCGGACATGGTGCCGAGGTCGTCGTTGCCGGGCAGACCACTGGGGCCGGTCTTGTAGACCAGGGAGGCCATCGCGCGTACGGTCTCCTGCGTCTGCCATGGCCGGCCGAGCGCGTTGTAGAGCCACGGGACGTGGATGCCCGGCTCGTTCGTGGGGTCGTAGCGGAAGCCGTCGCCGCCGGTCGCCCACGAGCCGTCCGCGCGGTGGAAGAACGCGTCCAGCCGCGCGGCCGCCCGTTCCCTGCCGCCCATCGCCGCGGCCAGGCCCGACACGTCGTGCTGCACCATCCACGTGTAGGTCGCGCTCGTGCCCTGCGCGAAGCCGGAGTCGGAGGTCGGCGCGAACGGCCAGTGCCAGCTCCCGTCCGACCTGCGCGCCTGCTGGTAGCCGCCCTCCACGCCGGCCTGCGGGTTGAACGTGTTACGCCACCAGCTCGCCCGCGGCAGCAGCGCGGCCCGCTCCTTGCCGCGCCCGATCCGCCCGGCCCAGTCGGCGAGCGCGAAGTCGGCCGTCGCGTCCTCCAGCGTCTCCGCCGCGCCGCCCCAGCAGTGGCAGGTGTCCTGCGGGGCGTAGTGCAGGCGCAGGTACTCGGCCAGGTTCGGCCGCTGGCCCGCACACTGGCCTGGGCATCCCTTGTCGGACAGACCGGACTCGTGCGGGACGGTCGCCTGCCGGTACAGCGAGTCGAAGGCCCCCTTCACGTCGAAGTTGCGCACGCCGAGCGCGTGGAAACCGGCCAGCGCGGGCGCCGAGGGGTCGCCGGTCATGACGTGGGTGGGGCCGTTGACGTGCACCCACCGGTCCCAGACGCCGCCGTTCTGCCGGGCCAGGTTGTACAGGGACTGGGCGTAGTCGCCGGCGACGTCCGGTTCCAGCAGGGCCAGGAGCTGAGTGTGGGCGCGGTACTGGTCCCAGCCGGAGAAGTTGCCGTACTGGGCCCGCTGCCCGCGCGCCAGCCGGTGCACCTTGCCGTCGCTGCCGAGGTAGGTGCCCGCCACGTCACTGGAGACGTTCGGCTGCAGGTAGGAGTGGTACATCGCGGTGTAGAACGTGGTAAGCAGGTCGGCCGGACCGCCCGCCACCTCGATCGAGCGCAGCCGCTCGTTCCAGGCGCGGGTGGCCCTGGCCGCCACCGAGGCGACGTCGTCGTGCCGCGACACCTCCTCGTCCAGGTTCCGCCTGGCCGCGTCCAGGCTGGTGTAGGAGATGCCGACCTTCATCCGGACGTCGGCGTCGGAGGCGGTGTCGAAGCTGACGTACCCGCCGGAGCCCTTTCCGGCGCGGTCGGCGCCGGTCGCGTACCCCTCGCCGCCGCTCGCCGTGGTCGTCCCCGGCCGCAGCTCGCCGTCCACCCACGTGCCCGTGCCGGCGAAGGCGCGGTCGAACGTGGCGGCGAAGTGCAGGCGGTAGTAGCTCTTGCGGTTGTTCACGCCGCCGTTGGCGCGCCGGCCGCAGAACGCGCCGGTCAGGACGGAGCCGGTGACCGTACGCCGGGCCGGATCGATGGTGATCTCGGCGTCCTCGCTGCCGTTCAGCGAGTTCGACACCCGGAACAGCAGGCTGGCCGGCGACCCCTTCGGGAAGGTGAACTCGCCCACGCCCGCGCGGGTGGTCACCGACAGGTCGGTCTTGACGCCGGAGTCCAGCGTGACCGTGTAGCGGCCGGGGCGGGCGCTCTCGCGGTCATGGCTGAAGCCGCTCGCGTACACCGTGTCCTTCGTGTCCGCTGTCGGCGACGAGGTGACCTCACCGGCGAACGGCATGATCGGCACGTCACCCGCCGCTCCCGGATGACAGCCGGCGCCGTTGACGTGGGTCAGCGCGAACCCGCGCACCCGTGGCGTGTT
Source organism: Nonomuraea fuscirosea (assembly GCF_035917475.1). Classification (NCBI taxonomy): domain Bacteria; kingdom Bacillati; phylum Actinomycetota; class Actinomycetes; order Streptosporangiales; family Streptosporangiaceae; genus Nonomuraea; species Nonomuraea fuscirosea. The sequence continues at coordinate 10,669,437 of NZ_CP109074.1, forward strand.
GTAGGCGTACCCGTTGGCGCCGGCGGCGTTGGTCTGGTCGCCGGCCGTGTTGGTGGGGCTCCACGAGATCATCCCGAACGGTGTGACGGCACCCGGGTAGGTGTTGCCGCCACCCGCCGAGCCGATCAGCGGATCGACGTGACGTACGGGATCGGTGACCTTCGCGGGACCCGTCCGGGCCGGGCCGGCGGTGTCGGTGAGAGGGGGAGCGGCGGCTGCGGGCACGGCGAGACCGGCGACGAGAAGCGAACCGGCTGTCGCGGCGGCGAGCCACGAGCGGGGAGAGAACACCTCGTGATCACACTGCTCCACCTTAACCAGACGATGAACGTCCGAGTAAGCAGGGAAAAATCTTCACCCCTCCCCCGAACGCCGCACCAGCCCCCGTCTCGCGCCACCGCTCGTCCGGCCGGAAGCGCGTTCCCCGTCGGGTCGGGGTCAGTGGTCGAGGTCGAGGCCGGGTGGGCAGGGGGCGGGTTGGAAGGTGCCGTCGGGCTGGCGGAGCTCGCACTGCGCCGGGCCGTCGTCGATGCCCGGCGTGACGTCCGTGACGCCGGAGAACGCCGAGAAGAAGGCCAGGCCGATGCCGAGCGCGATGACGCCGGCGACGATCCCGCCGTAACCGGCGGCCGTGTCGTGGGCGGGCATGGCGCTGGTCGGGTCCTGCGGGTCGTAGAGCACCTCGGTGGCGTTGCCGACGCCCAGGTCGGAAGCGGTCGACGCCTCGGTGGTGATCTCCCGCCCGTCGACGGTGGTGAACGTCAGGACCGGCCGGTGCGTGGCCTTGAGGCCCTCGCCCCGCCCGGCGAACGTGGTGCGTACGTCACTCACGACGCCCGGCACCCGCAGCGCCCGCTGCGCGAACCGCTGGAAGCCGACCAGCCCTTTGACCGACATCATGATGGCGACGATGCCGAAAGCCACGAACAGGAGCGGAAAGTACTCGAACACGCCTTGCACCGCGGACCCCCTCGAGTCGTTCTGTTCTCTTAGAGGCTCATGGGGCCACAGAGGTTTGCGTCACCCGCCGACTTTTCCGCCCGTCATACGTGTTGATCAGCGGATACGGCCCGCCGCTCGCTCAGACGCCGCCGCCTTCACCGTCGCCGACGCCGGCCGCGACACGGCGGCGGCGGGCGCGCTGACGGCAGGTCGGGCCGCAGTAGCGGGCCGGTCGTCCGGTGGTCCTGGCGCGCAGCCGGGCGCCGCACTCCACGCAGTGGCCGCCGTCGGTTTCGTGACGCTGGAGGGCCCGCGGGTCACGAAACGCGGAGGGTTCCGTGACGGCCGGGGTGCGCAGTCCGTCCAGCAGCACCCGTACCAGCTGGGTGCCCCGCGCCCGGTCCCGGTGCGCCGCCCGCAGCGCGGCGGCGCCGACGGTCAGCGCGGTCAGGTCCTCGACCCGCACGTCGGCGCGGATCGCGCCGGCCTGCTTCGCGTCGTGCAGCAGGCGCTCAAGCGCCTCCTGGAACCGCTGCGCCGCGGCCGCCAGCAGGGCGCGCGGCCAGCTCCGGTCGGCGGTGAGCGCGTCGCAGACGTGCCCCCGGCCGGCCGACTTCTCGATCACGTCGAGCAGGAACCCGAACAGCGCGTTCCCCGGCGCGGCGCGGGCGGCCCACTCGCCGGCGGTGGCCACGAGACCCTGGACCTGTTCAGCGAGCACCGCCTCGACCAGGATCTCCTTGCTCGGGAAGTGCCGGTAGACGGTCCCCGCGCCGACCCCGGCGCGCTGCGCGATCTGGCCGAGCGACACCTCCAGGCCCTCCTCGGTGAACACGCGCATCGCGGTGCGCAGCACGATCTCCCGATTCCTGCGGGCGTCGGAGCGCCCGGCGACCACCGCGCCCGGTGCTGCTGTCATGTCACGTAATCCTTGTCTGCGGCGGAAAGGGGGTGGAGCATTCCGGATCGTGTCAGTATCCACCGTCTCAGAAAGGGACGCCATGACGGACTCCCTCATCCTGGTCACCGGCGCCACCGGCCGGCAGGGCGGCGCCACCGCCCGGCGGCTGCTCGCCGTGGGGCGGCCGGTGCGAGCCCTGGTCCGCGACCCGGCCGCACCCGCCGCCGCCGCGCTGGCCGCCGCGGGCGCCCAGCTCGTACGCGGCGACTTCGACGATCCGGCCGGCCTGCCGCCGGCGCTCGACGGCGTCACCGCCGTGTTCGGCGTACCGCCCGCGCTGTACACGCCCTCCGGGACCGACACGGCGCTCGAAGTGGCCCGCGGCCGGGCGCTGATCGACGCGGCCGCCGCCGCCGGAGTCGAGCAGGTCGTCTTCAGTACCGTCGCCGGGGCCTCGACCGCTTCGCCGGGTATGGCGGGGAAGGCGATGATCCAGCAGTACCTGCACGAACGCATCCGGTTGTCCACCGTGCTGCGTCCCGTCCGGTTCATGACCAACTACCTGAGCGACGGAAGGTTCGCCCTCGACGGCCTCGCCGACGGCGTGCACCGGCACCTGTTCCCGCCGGACAAGCCCATGCAGCTCATCGCGCTGGAGGACATCGCCGAGTTCGCCGCGCTCGCGTTCGCGGAGCCGGAACGGTTCGCCGGAAGGACGCTGGAGCTGGCCGGCGACCAGCCGACCCCCGTCGAGGCCGCCGCCGCGATCACCGCGGCCACCGGCATCCCGATCCGGTACGAGCAGCTCAGCGAGGACGAGGCCGCCGCAGTCGGTCCCGAGGTCGCCCAGACCAGGAAGCGGTGGATCGCCGGGCATCGCTGGCGCGCCGACATCGAGGCGCTGCGGGTGATCCATCCAGGGTTGCGGACGTTCGCCGACTGGCTCACCGAATCGGGCGCCGCCGCCATCCGCGCCCACCTCGCCCCGTCCTGACCACCCGTCGTTCAGGACGGCTTACGGGATCTCGTCGTTCGAGGTTTCGTCCAGCCAGGCGACGATGCTGCGGACGAACACGTCGATGTTCGTCAGCGGGCGGCCGTCGAGCACCCCGACGAGATGCCCGACGCCGATCGAAGCGTCATAGATCCGGGCCCGCCGGTAGGTCTCGGGGTCCACGGCCGCCTTGACGTTGTCCCAGCCGTGCCAGGCCATCAGGGCGGCGTCGATCGCCGGGTCGAACAGGTGGGCCTGATCCCAGTCCAGGACCCCGATCAGGCGGCCGTCGGCGCTCCAGTGCACGTTCGAAGCACACATATCGCCATGAACCAGCGCATCCGGTACGGGCTCCAGATCCCGCGCCGCTTCGAGCCGCCGCCGGCACCGGTCCCGCCACCGCTCGGGCAACTCCGGCACCACCTCCTCCAGCAGCGCCTCAGCCCATTTCGCCGCCCTCGGCGCGTGCAGCAGCCCTCTCAGCCGAGGAGTGACGCCGACCTCCCGCACCGCGCGCAGCAACTTCCCGATCTCACCGGGATCGCCCTGCCCTTCGGGCAGTTCGGCGCCCTCGACCCACGACACGGCCACCGCCGCACGCGCGCCGAACCAGGTCACCGGCGTCAGCGGCTCGGGCACGTCGAACGGCAGCCCGGCCCCGGCCACCTCCCGCAGCACCTCCATGCGACGGGGCATCTCCCGCGCCGACGACGGCCGCCTGCTCACCCGCACGGCGGCCGTACCGGGAACGAGCACGACGTGATGCAGATTGCCCCCGCTGACCCGGGCGTCCGCCAGGGAGTGTCCGGGCAGGAGCGCGGCGGCGATCTCCAGCAGTTCACCGGCGGCGAGATCATCGGTCATGCCCTCACGTACATTCAGGTCGAGGCGGACTTCCGGGCGGTTTCGACGTAGCGGACGAGGCCGGCACGCCGACCGGAGGGGGGATGACATGCTCGCACATCACCGAAGCCAGGAAACGGAGGGTCGAATGGAAAAAGCCCTCAGTCGCATGATCGACCTTCCTTCGGACGTGGAAGCGGCGCGACTGCTGGAGCGCTTGGGTGTCTCGTCCCGAGATCGGGACGAGACGCTGGCGGCGCGGCCTGACCCCCAGGAGCACCCGGAGCTGTGGCGGAGCTTGGAGCGGTGCTACCGGGACCTGACCTCGCACCTAGGTGCGGCGCTCCCGGCCGACGGTTATCGCGCTTTACCGGCCTTCCCCGCAGAGGCCGGCCCGGTGGCGCTTCATCTTTACGTCTGGCTTTATCTCGCCGTCCTGCCGCGGACGCTCCGCTACCACGCCGAGCGCGGCATCGACCCACGAACGTCATGGGAGACGTTGTCCACGCTCGGGCCTATGATGGCCGAGCACCGGTCCGTGCACGGGCTCGGTGGCGTGGGCGGATTCGACCAGTGGTGCCCGCCGTTGAAATTCCGGGGAACCGAATACAAGCTCGGCCGCCTGGAGTACGACCGCGGCCATGGCGAACGCCCGGACAGCATGACCGGATACGTCCTGCACCTGCACATCCCGTCCGGCACGCCGTTGTCCCCGGATTCCTGCGACGAATCGTTCGACCTGGCGCGGACGTTCTTCGAGCGCCATTTCCCCGATGAGCCGGTCTCCCACTTCGCCTGTCATTCCTGGTTGCTCGACCCGCAACTCGCCGAATATCTCCCCGAGCGGTCGAACATCGTGCGGTTCCTGCGCCGCTTCACCCTGAAGCCGCGGACGTCGGGCGACGCGGATTGCGCGGACGGTGACCTGCTGGAATACCTTTTCAGCAAGCCGAGCCGGCAAGAGCCGGTCACCGAAAGCCGGCTCGCGGATCTGCCCCAGGAGACGTCCCTGCAGCGAGCGTACGTGGCCCACCTCCGCTCCGGACGCAACTGGCGGGCACGCACCGGCTGGATGCCGTACCGGACAGCTCGCTGACGCCGATCGATGGGCTACAGTCGTCCGCCATGGCCGAATCCTCCTCCTACCTGACCGCGACGGCGGACGCCTACGACGCCGTCGCCCAGCTCTACGCCGATCTCGTCCGCGACTCGCTCGACCGCCTCCCTCTGGACCGCGCGATCGTCTCCGTGTTCGCCGAGCTCGTACGGAAGGAAGGACCCCGGCCCGTCGTCGAAGCCGGTTGCGGGCCCGGGTACATGACGGCGCACCTACGGGACCTCGGCCTGGACGCCTACGGTATCGACCTGTCGCCCGCGCTGCTCGACATCGCCCGCAAGGACTATCCCGGCCTGCGGTTCGAGCTCGGTTCGATGGACGCCATCGACGTGCCGGACGGCGAGCTGGGCGGCCTGCTCTCCTGGTACTCCGCCATCCACGTCCCGCCGCCGGAGATGCCGGCGTACTTCGCCGAGTTCCGCCGGGTGCTGGCCCCTGGCGGTCACCTGCTGATCGGCTTCTTCGAGTCCGGGGGCGGCCCGGTGGAGGAGTTCGACCACAAGGTCACGCCGGCCTACCGGTGGCCGATCGACGAGCTGGCCGAACTGGCGGGCAAGGAGGAGTTCGTCGAGGTGGGACGGATGTTGCGCGAGCCGCTGGAGGACGAACGTTTCCGCCGCGGCCATCTGCTGATGCGCAGGCAGGCCGCCGCCACGGGCTGATGCTTGGACCAGCCTGCGCGTGCTGAGGCGCATCCGGTAGCGTCGCGGCGGCGGCGCACTAAGATCGCGTTCCATGTCTTCGGATGGTTTATGGCGGATCATCAGACTTGGAGCGGTAGGTCTGGTTCTCGCGGCGGCGGTCGCGGGCCTCGTTCTGGGAGACGCCTGGCTCTGGGCGGCCGTCGAATGGTCGCCGCCTGGCGGTCTCTCCGTGAACGGGGGACTCGACACCCCGACGACGGTGGCGCTGATCGTGGCCGCCCTGGTGAAGGCCGCGTTCCTGTGGCTGATCCTGCGTACCCCCGTACGAGGGACGTTGGACCGCCGGGCGAAGGCGCTGCGGACGCTCCTGTACGTGACGGTGGCCTGCACCCTCGTGCTGCGGCACCCGATCGGGTTGCTCCCCGACGCGGTGGACGAGGTGCTGACCCTCGTCCTGTGGACCGCGATCCACGTGCTCTACCTGCTCGTCATCCGCTGGCGGTCCCCCACGTCGCGCGCGATGGCCGGAGCGGTGTTCGCGGTCGGTCTGGCGTTGTTCGTCCAGGACGCCCTCGACCGGCTGGACCTGTACGAGGTCGGATCGAGCGGCCTCTTCTCCATGGCCTCGACGCTGAGCGTGGTGGCGGCGACCTTCCTTACGGTCGTCGGGCAGTGGCGCGACGGCCGGTGGAGCCGCGGCACGCTGATCGCGGGGTGGTCGTCGATAGGCGTGTACACGCTCATCCTCCCGCTCACGCTGATCACCAAGGGCCTCCGTGGCGAAGGCGCTGTGGTGATGCTGATCTTCTTCGACGTGGCCGTGCTCGTGGGCAGCGTGTGGCATGCGGCGACCGCCCGTGAACTGGCCGTCGAGGACCGCCCGGCGGACGGTCCCCCTCCCGTGCGGCGGCGGGTGAACCGGGTTCTGGTGGCGGCCGTGACCGTACTGCCGCTCACCGGACTGATCCAGCCGGAGCAGGCCGCGCACCTCACGTACAGCAGCGGGTCGACGGAGTGTTACGCCCAGCCGGCCTTCGGCGACCTGAAGTCGTCGGAACGTGACGCGACGTTCCTCTGCCGGGCGCGCGGCAGAGACGGCGGGGTTCCGCCCATGTTCCCGGAGAGCATGTCGGACCAGGCGGTCCTCGCGTACGGGCGGGTGCTGTGCCGGACGGAGGACCGCGACGAGCAGCAGGCGATCCTGACCCGCGCCGGGAGCGAGCGGGCCGCCTGGGGCGTGGACGCGTGGGACCTCGTCTACGTCTGCCCGGAGACCGTCGGCGCGACCCGTCCCGACCTGCTGCGTTCGACCGCGGAGACGCAGGAGGACTACGCCGACTACATCGCCGAGGCGAACGCGAAGTGCCGCGACCCGTGGCCGCGGATGAAGGGCGTCGTCAGAGCCACGGCCAACTATTTCCTGTTCGCCGACGGGGATCACGGCTACCTGGTCCACGACCCTGGGGACGCGGCGTTCGAGGAGGAGGCGGAGCAGGCGACGGATCGGGTCTACGACGACAGCACCATGATCGGGGTGGCCGGCAGCGCGGCGCTCGTCGGTCACGTCGAGGACGTCTCCGACCTCTGCCTGACGGTGAAGGCCTTCCGTACCGCGCCGCCCGCGCGGACGGCGGGCTGGGACCAGGTCAGCGAGGTCCCCCTCATCAGCCGCAGTGGCCGGCTCAGTGTGCCGGAGATGGGCGAGGGAGAGGTGGGCGCGGGCGCCCCGATGCCGAACCTGGCGATCAAGGGCAAGGGCCGTTACCGGCTCCGCGTCTACATCCGGGTGAATGACGCGGCGGAGGAGCATCTGGTCGTCGTGTTCCCGGGGACGTCGCGCGAGAAGCTCAAGCTGAAGTCGTGAACGGCCGCACCATGCGCAGGTTCATGAAGCCGGCGGGGATCGCGGCGAGCGCCACGAGGGTCGCCGGGACGACGGCGAGCGCGGGCGGCACCCGCCGGCCCGCCTTGAACCAGATCCAGCGCGGATAGACCTCACCCCAGCGCCGGATCAGCCCGTGGGTCAGCACGGCGCCGCCGATCGAGGCGAGCGCGCAGCCGAGTCCCACCTCCAGCATGCCGGGCGTCTCGCGCATCATGCGGAGGAAGTCGTCGGTGATGCCGAGCGGGAGGCCGGCGTACCAGGCGATCCGGGTGATCTCGTACGGGACCGGCGCGGCGCAGGCCACGTACACGGCCCACCGGCCCCAGCGGCGCGCCGCCTCAGGAGTGGTCCAGCGCGCGACCGCCGAGTCGCCCCGGCCGCAGTGCGCGCAGACCTGCCTGTTACGCCGCTGGTAGGCGAGCGTGGTCAGGGCCCACAGGACGCCGATGGCGAACAGGACGATCAGGTTCGTCCGGTGCCAGTACAGGATGTCCCCGATGCCCTCCTGCGGTCCTGGAACGCCGGTGAAGACGAACACCAGCAGAAAGAACGCCGAGATCGCCACCATCCTGTTCATCTCACCCGGCACCGTGAAGAACCACATCGCCGGCATCCAGAACAAGCTCGGCACCCGCAACCGCGTCGACATCGCCGCCTGGGCGTGGGAAAGCGGCATCATGATCTCATGATCACGGATCCAGGCGCGCGCTGGTCGCTGCTGGACGAGTACACCGCTGACCCGCGCAGGGGGCCAAATGTCCGGCAAATGTCCGAAGGAAAAGCCTGGTCACCTGAGACATCCGTAAGGAAGTATCACTGCGCAAACCCCGCAGCCAGGAGGTGCAGATGGACACATCCGCATACGTGCAGGCCGTGGTCGAGCAGACCGACACGTTCGCCGACTGGGTGGACGGCAGGGATGCGACGGCTCCGGTGCCGACCTGCCCCAAGTGGACCCTGGCCGATCTGGTCGATCACGTCGGGTCGACGCAGCGCATGGTGGCCATGCTCGTCGGTGAGCAGTTGAGCGAGCCGGACAGCGCGTTCGCTCGTTATGTCCCGGCTCCGGCTGATTCGAGCCAGTGGCGGGCCTGGCTGCGTGACGGCGCGGCTGAAGCGGGGCGTGCGTTCGCGGAGGTCGGCGACGACACGCCCGTGTGGGATCCGTCCGGTGCCGCGGCAGGGGTGCCGTTCTGGTCACGGCGGCTGTTCGGGGAGGTCTGCGTGCATCGTGCGGACGCGGCCGTGGCGCTCGGTCTGCCGTACGAACTGGCTCCGGAGCTCGCCGTCGAGGCGACCGAGGACTGGCTGGCCACGATGACGTCCCGCGGCTACTGGGAGAACCGGCCGGACTTCGCCGACGCGCTGCGCGGGAACGGCCAGACTCTGCACTTCCACGCCACCGACGCCCCAGGGGAGTGGGTGGCCCGCCGGGAGCCGGACGAGGTCGCACTGGAGCGGACGCACGCGGAGGCGGACGTCGTGGTGAGCGGGCCGGCCACCGATCTGCTCCTGGTCAACAGCCGACGCCGGCCGCTGGCCGCCTCTTCGCTGGACGTACAGGGCGATCGGGCCATGTTCGACCTCTGGATCGAGCACATGAACTGGGTCACCGACGACTGACCTTCCGAGACGCCTGCCAGGTCGGTGCGGTGGGCGGCGAGGCCGCCCACCGCACCGAGCCCGGAGTCAGCTGCAGGTCCGGTGATTCACCCGGCAGATGCAGCCTGCGCCGCTCTTGGTGAAGTCGCAGCAGTCGAAGCGGTACAGCGTGCTGCCCAGGTAGGCGCACGTCGTCCAGCACTGCTTGCCACCACAGCTGTACCGCTTGGAGCAGCCGCTCGCGCAGCACGTCGTGGCCGAGCAGCAGCTGCAGCCCGGATAGCCGTAGCAGCCGTCCGGCGCCGCCTCGGCCCGGCCGGGGAACCAGGCGTTGCTGGCGACCCCGACGATGGTCGCGCCCGCGACGGCGAGGAACTTGTTCCGCGTCAGCCGCGTCTTCTTCACGTGCTCGACGATCATGCGCTCATCCCCTCTGGTACGTCCAATCTCTGTTCCCACAGCACTTCGAGGTCCGCGGCGCTGTCAGCGTCGCTGCCACTGGCGTAGGCGACCAGGAACCCGTCGCGCTGGAGGAGCACGGTGGGAAACAAGGCCATCGGCAGGTCGGCGTCCACGGCCTTGGCCTGTTCGCCGTCGAAGGCCGCGACGTGCGGCGGGAGCGTCGTGAGCAGGTCGGAGGCGGAGTCGCCGGCGATGATCGCCACCGTCTGCCGGCCGCTGAACTCGCCCAGACTCGCCGCGAGGCCGTGACACGTGCCGCAGGTGCTGGACATGAACAGCACCAGAGTGTCCTGCGTCGCGTCGGGGATCAGCCCGACCAGGCTCTCGGGGAGCTTCCTGCCGATGATCAGCTGGGCGCTGGGATCCATGCCGCGCCCCGTCAGGCGCAGCCGGAGCTCGGCGATTCCCCGCAGACAGGCCAGGAAGGCCACCGTGAGCACGACACAGGTCGCCACCAGCACCACGGCCAGAACCTGTTCCATCAGGCCGCCTGACTGAGCCGGCGCATGAAGTGCACGGTCAGGGTGCCGTCCACGCGGTTGTCGAAGCACTCCAGGACGACCCGGTCGCCCGGCTTCAGCGGCTGGGCCAGCGGCCTGGCGGACGGCTCGCCCTCCATGCCCTCGTAGTGCAGCGTGCGCGGGTCGAGCAGGCAGACCTGCCCGCCGACCGTGATGCGGTTCTCGGACACCTCCGCCACGGTGCCGTGCACGTTGCGGTGCAGGGCGACCGCCACGGGCGATCCCGGCGCGGACTCGTCGATGACGACGAGGTCGCCGGGCCGCAGTGTCCAGCCGTAGGGCAGTTCCTCCGCCTTCGCCGCGACGGGCGCGGCCGCGGTGCGGCCGGCCGAGGCGCCGTAACGGCGCACCGTCACGTCCTGGCCGGCGCCGCTGACCAGGACCGCGATGGGGGCGTCGGACGGGGGCAGCGGCGTGGAGCCGGCCGGATCCCGGAGGATGCCGGCGAACAGCCCGCGTCTGGTCGATTCCTCCTTCATTACTGCTTCCTTTCTCTGGGGGGTTACTACGGGGGCTCATCGGTGGGTTACAGCAGAGATGTGAGTACGGGGTAGAGCGCGCACAGCGCGGCGACGGCCAGCGGATCGGTGATCATGCGGGCACGCGCGATGCCGCCCGAGATGTACACGTCCATCGACGTGAGCAGCGCGGACAGGCCCACTCGCGTCAGGGCGAAGACGACGTAACCGGCCGCGCCGAGCAGCGGGTCGGCGGTGACGAAGGCGGCCAGCGGCACCACGTACCAGAGCCAGAAGCCGATGCGCGTGGTGAAGCCGAGCCCGAGCGCGAACCCGTTGTAGGCGGCGGTGCGCCAGTCGTTGTAGCCCAGCCAGCGGGTGTCGGTCTCCCGGTCCAGCTGCCAGGGGACCGCCTTGAACGCCGCACCGGCGACGGACACCGTGACCGCGGCCAGCGCGAGCAACGCCCGCAGCGAGGGCTCCACGGCCGCGCCGAGGAGACCGGCGAAAGCCCCGGAGAGCGCCGCGCCCGTCATCGCCGACAGCACGAGGACGGCACCGGCCACCACCGAGGAACCGAAGCACCCGGACACGCGGGCGCGCGTGATCATGATGATCACGTTGGGGCCTCAAGGGAGGGTCTGCTGCGCGATCCCCACGACGAGTGCGGCCACGACCAGCAGCGCCCAGGGCTGCAGCCCCAGGAGATGGCCCGCGAGCAGGCCCAGCACGGCCGGCGGGAGCGCCAGTGCCGGTCTGGTCCGCGGGCTGGTCAGGAGGTCGGGCATCGGTGTCTCCTCACTCGCCGGCCGAAGCCTGGCCTGCCGAAGTCTGACCGGCCGAAGCCGGGCTGACCCGGGCCGGGCCGTAGGCCGCGTGGTAGAGCTGCTCGATGTCGTCGGCGTAGCGCAGCACGCCCTTGGCCACCACCAGACCGCCCGACACCGCGACGCCGAAGGGGCCCGAGTGCACCTTGTACCGCTCCCGGACGGCCGCGCCCTCCGCGCCGATGAGCGCGCGCGAGTCCGCGTGCAGAATCCGCCGGAAACCCTCCGCCGACCCCGGCATGGTGCCGTCGCTGACCACGCAGGCGAACCCGGCCGGGTCGGCCGAACGCGCGACCTCCGTGGCCACCTCGTGGCAGGGCTCGCAGTCACCGAAGAAGAACATGACCACGTCGTTGTCACGCAGCCCGGGGAAGGGCGGCGCGACCGCTCCGACGGCGAGCCCGTCGGCCGGCGCGTTCCCGCTCACCGCCACCCGGTCCTGCAGAATCGACAATTCACGGCGTACGACCAAAAGGCCGAGCAGAAGCAGAATGAGCCAGACGGCGCACACGACGAACAACGCGGTGTATCCCATGACGTTCCATTCACCCGTCGATACGGACGCTGAAAGGCTTGAGCTCGGCCAGCGTGGAAATCAGCAGATATCCACTTGCGATCGCCCCGCCGATGAGCAATCCCGAAATTCGCTGCTCCATGCTCGGGACGGCCGGCACGGCGGCGAGGAAGGCCGCGACGGCGATCAGCACGAGGTTGCGCGCCACCGTCGCCCACGAGGTCGTCTCGCCCGTGCCGAAGCAGGCGCACTCCACGCTCTGCCCCGCCAGCACCGACCGTACGACCACCGCGGTGAACGCCACCAGCAGCGCGAGCGCGGCCAGGGCGGCCGGGAACAGGACCGGGCTGACCGCCACGGCCACGCCCGCCGCCACCTCCACGACGCCGAGCAGCCGGCCGAGACCGGGCCGTACCCGCTTGACGATGCCGAAGCGGATCAACGCGAGCGCCAATCCGAACGGCCGCCTGATTTTCGGCACGCCACTGGCCAGAAAAAGCGCGGCGAGCAATCCGCAGGCTATTCCGGCGAAATCCGCGGCATCCATGGACATCATCGTGGACGCTGGTAATACTTTGACGAATGAGAAGGTCGGCATTTCTTCCGTTCTCGGCGTTGGTGTTGCTGTTGTGCGCTTGTTCCGCCGGGCCACCCGCGCAGAAACAGGCCGCGGCCCGGGAATCGCCGCCGAGCACCGTGGGCTGGACGACCTCCGTCTCGCCGCCGCCGACTCCTTCCGGCGACGGGGTGCCCTGCGTGGACGCGGACCGCGCCGGGGACGAGGGCGCGGCGGCGGGCGGCGTACGGGCCGGGCCGTTCGGCACGGTTCTGCGCGAGCAGCGCGGCGGCGTGGCCAAACTGTGGGTGGCACAGGATCCCGACAAGGGGCGGGCCGAGGCGCTGATCCGGGTCGAGCACGTCGAGTCGGGGACCGTCGCCTACTACGTGCGCGACGCCTCCGCGACCTCCACCGTGCTCGACGACGACGGCTCGCCGTCCGAGGACAAGATCTACCCTGGCCAGATCCTGCTGCCGCCCGACGGGCATGTGCGCATCACGGTCGGCATCGGCCGCGCCGCGGGCTGCTTCGCCTACACCCTGCGCTAGCAGACCCAGACGTCGACGTAGGTGCAGCCGGTGCAGCCGGACATGCCGCCGACGACGTGGCAGAGTTTGCGCTTGCGCACCAAGTTCTTGCAGGAGCAGGTGACGTAGTAGGACGTGTCGGCGCTCGCCGTGGCCTGGGGCACGAGCCTGCTGAGCACACGGTCGCCGAGTCGTTCCAGGACGCCTGTCATGGCGATGGTCTCCTTCGGATGGGGGGTTACCTGAAAGTTATCGGCACCGCATACAGCCGCCCGTATACCCGCGCTACAGCGCGGTCGCGAGTGGTCGTCCGATGTGGTGGGGTCCGGCCGCGACGTGGGCGTCACCCGCTGTCCGTGCCGCGTGACGCTGTCGCTTCTCGATGGTTCAGCTCCGCCGCCACCAGCCTGACCAGGTCGTGCATGCGCAGCCGGCCACCGGGAGCGGGCTCCAGCAGGCGGAGTTCGACCAGCACGTCGAGCGCGCGCTCCGCCGCCGTCCGCGGCACGCCCAGCAGCGCCGCCGTCACCGCCACGTCGACCTCGGGCTGGTCCAGCGCGCCCAGTGACCGGAAGGCCCGCGCCGCGTCCGATCGGCCGGACAGCTGATCGTAACCAGCTCGGACGCAGGAACGCACCCCCGGCAACAGATCCAGGCGGCCGCCCCGGTCCCGCAGGCGTACCGCGAACGTCTCCAGGAGCAGGTCAGGGCGCCCGGCCAGCCGGGCGCCCGCCGCGCGCACCGCCAGCGGGAGGCAGCCGCACGAACGGACCACCTCCGCCGCCGCCTCGGGCTCGGCGGCCACCCGGGGCTCGCTCGCCAGCGACGCCAGCAGCCGTACGGCCTCCGCCTCCTCCAGCGGGCCCACCGCGATCGGCACCGCGTCCAGGGTCGCCGGCAGTCCCCGGCAGGTGACCAGCGCGGCACACCCGTCGCCCGCCGGGATCAGCGGCGCCACCTGCGCGGCTCCGGTCGCGTTGTCCAGCACCACCAGGACCCGGCGACCGGCCAGCACCGACCGGTACAGCGCCGCCGCCTCGGCCTCCGTCACCGGCACCTCACCACCCGGCACACCCAACGTGCGCAGCAGCTCCCCGAGCACCTCGACCGGCCGCGCGGGCGGCACGCCGACCCTCCATCCCCGCAGGTCGGCGTAGAGCACGCCGTCGGCGTACCGCCCGGCCACCCGCTGCGCCACCCGCAGCGCCAGCGCCGACTTCCCGTTGCCCCCGCCTCCGTGCAACGCCACCACCCGCACCCCGCCCTGGCCCGCCGGCGCGCTGAGAGCGGTCGTCGCGAGCGTGAACAGCCGGGGGCGATCGACGAAGGCCGGTGGGACCGGGGGTAGGAGGCGTCGGGCGCCGCGCAGGGTGACGACCGAGCCGCCCGGGTCCACGTCATGGCCGAGGATCATCCGGTGGAGGCGGTGGAGTTCGGCGCCCGGATCCAGGCCCAGCTCCTCCGCCAGGGCGTGGCGGGCCGCCGCGAACGCCGCCAGGGCTCCCGGCCGGTCGCCGCAGCGGTGGAGCGCCAGCATGAGCTGGGCGTGGAGGTGCTCGCGCAGCGGGTAGCGGGCGGTCAGGGTGTGGAGCCGTTCAGCGGCCGCCCGGTGCGCGCCGAGCGCCAGCTGCACGTCTATGTGTTCCTCGACCGTGCTCAGGTAGCGGTCGGTCAGGTCGGCGACCACGTTGCGCAGGGCCGGGCCGAGCGGGACGTCCTCGGCGGGAGTGCCGTGCCACATCCCGAGGGCCCGCGCGTACGCCGCCTCCGCCGCCCCGAGGTTCTCGCCGGACCACGCCTTCCTGGCCCGGGCGAGCTGCTCCTCGAACCGGAACAGGTCCAGCTCTGGCGGCTCGACCAGCAGCAGGTAGCCGCCGTCGGAGGTCACCAACCGGTCGGCCGCCGGGGGATCGGCGGCCGACAGGAGGTGACGCAGCTGCATGACGTACGTGTGCAGGTTCGGCACCGCCGAGCGCGGCGGGCGGCCGTCCCAGACCTCCGTCACCAGCGAACGGATCGGCACGGCGCGTCCGGCGTGCGCGAGCAGCATGGCGATGACGGTGCGCTGCTTGCGCGCCGAGATCCGGACGGGTGTCCCCGTCGGCTGGACGCGGAGGGGCCCGAGCAGCTGGAACCTCACCCGGCCGGCGCGAGCCCGGTCGGTACGAGCCCCGCCGAGGGCACCCCGCACAGCACCCGGCCGGCCGCGTTCATCGCGACCCCTCGTGCGCCTCGGTGCCGGCGAGGTAGTCCCTGGCCTGCAGTTCGAACAGCTCGGCGTAGCCGCCGCCGGCGGTCATCAGCTCGTCGTGCGTGCCCCGCTCGGCGATCTCCCCGTCGCGCAGGACGACGATCAGGTCCGCCGCCCGTACCGCGCCGAGCCGGTGGGACACGAGCAGGCTCGTGCGTCCCGCGCGGAGCCGGGTCAGGCGGGTGTGGATCTCGTGCTCGGCGCGGGCGTCCAGACCGGCGCTCGGCTCGTCGAGGACGAGCAGGTCACGGCCCTCGCGGAGCAGGACGCGGGCCAGCGCCAGCCGCTGCCACTGGCCGCCGGACAGCACCACCCCGGCCTCGTCCGTCTCCTCCTCCTCGTGGAAGAAGATGCGGCTCAGCATCGTCTCGTAGCCGCGCGGCAGCGCTCGTACGACGTCGTGCACGCCCGCCAGCTGGGCCGCGTCCTCGATGCGGGGCCGGTCGTGCAGCGCCTCGATCTCGCCCATGGCGATGTTCTCGGCGGCGGTGAGGTCGTAGCACATGTAGTCCTGGAACAGCACGCCCATCCTGCGGCGCAGCTCGGCGGGCGGCACCTCGCGCAGGTCCACGCCGTCCCAGCGGATCGAGCCGCGAGTGGGGTCGTAGAAGCGGCACAGCAGCTTGATCAGGGTGCTCTTGCCGGCGCCGTTGAGGCCCACCAGCGCCACCGTGGCGCCGTACGGGATGGTCAGGGTGACGCCGCGCAGCACCCACGGATGGGCGTCGTCGTAGCGGAACCACACGTCGCGCAGTTCGATGCCGCGCCGCAGCGCGGGCAGCCCGGCGGACCGGCGGGACGGCGAGGGCAGGTCGTCCGGCAGCGACGTGACGTCGGCGTGGTACCCGAACAGCAGCAGCGCGTGATGCGCGCCGGCCACGGTCTCGACCAGCCCGACGAGCGCGGCCTGCGTCCCGGCCACGGCGGCGGCGAACGCCGTCACGTCACCCAGGCTCAGCCGCCCGTCCAGCGCGGCGAACACCGCCCACAGCAGGCCCGCGCCGGAGACCGCGGTGGACAGCAGGGCGAGCAGCGACTGGGTGAGCGCCTCACGCCGGTCGAGCCGCCGCTCACCCTCCTGGGCCGCCGCGAGCGCGCCGAGCACCCTGGACTTGAGGAAGCCGCCGAGCCCGAACATCCGGACCTCTTTGGCCGCCTTCACGTCGGTGATCAGCGAGGAGTACAGGATCTGCCGCCGCGCCGTGGCCGACAGGCCCGCCAGCGTTCCGACGCGCCGCTTGACCATGGCCGTCCGCGCGATCAGGGCGGGCACGGCCGCCGCCGTCACGAGCCCCGCCATGGCCGGGCTCAGCACCAGCAGGCTGATCAGCAGGCTGACCAGCGCGAGCACGTTGCGTACCGCGTCGAACAGGCCGGAGGTCAACGGGGTGAGAGCGCCGCCGGTCGCCTCCGTCGCCATCCGCAGCCGGTCGTGGAACGCCGGGCTCTCGAAACGCGACAGACCCTGGAAACCGGTGACGGAGGCGTAGAGCTGGTCCTGCAGCCGCCGGTCCAGCCGCCGGTCGAGCTCTGCCCGCAGGTACGCCGTGACATGCGGCACGATCCCCGCCGCCAGCCCGAGCAGGGCGAGCAGGCCGGCCGCGCGGAAGGCCGCGCCCGCGTCCGCGACGGTGAGCCCGTCGACGAGGAGCTTCGTCCCCCACACGGTCCCGGCCGGCAGCAGGCCGGTGACCAGCGTGATCGCCAGCTGGCACGCCGCCGGTCCCGGCGCCGCCCGCCAGGCCAGCAGCGCCACCGTGGCGATGTGCCGCCACGGCCGGCCCGGCAGGCCGCCGGCGGTCGCCGCGCTCATGCCGTCGCGGCCGTCTCGGCCAGGCGTTCCAGGGCGAGCTCCGCCTGGGTGATCCGTCCGTCCGCGTCGAGCCGCAGGAACAGGGGGAACGCCTGGATGCCGAGCTCGGCCACCACGGCGTCCGCGTCGTCGCCCGAGACCACCGGGGCCGCGTCGCCGATCGCGTCCACCAGGCCGCGCAGCAGCGGGTCCGCGCCGGTGACGAACGCCAGGGCCGTGTCCGGCCGGGCCGCGGCCGCGAACACCGGCGCGTGCTCGTGGCAGCTGTCGCAGCCGGCGTCGAAGAACGCCACCAGCCGCGGGCGGGCCTCGGTGTCCGCGGCCGTCCCCGGCAGCGTGCGGCCGATCAGGAACGACGGGTCGTAGGGCAGCGTCCGCGGCTCACCGGCCAGGCGCGCCAGCTCCGCGGTGTGCTCGCGCAGCCGGCGCAGCACGGCGAACGTCAGCAGCAGGTCGAACAGGCACAGGGCGCCGACCAGGACGACAGCGGCGATCAGGTAGGGCATCGGGCGATCTCACTTCCGGGCGTGGGAGGGAGCGGAGGAAGGAGCCGCGAGATCACCGAGCCGTACGACGAGCGTTCGAGCCCCCGGTCGCCGAGGACGCGCAGGTTCGCCGTCATGAGGAAAGCGCCTTTCCTTCCGCCGTAGCGAGTCGGTCGCAACGGTAAGGAGAGGGCCTACAAAAGGATCTACAAAAGAGATACAACCGCACTACACGGGCGGCTTCCCGCGACCCGGCCGCTTCAGCGGGCGGCGAGTTCGCCGGCGAAGATGCGCAGCAGTTCGTGCATGCGGAACCGGTCCGCGTCGATCAGCTCCAGCAGGCGAGCCTTCATCAGCTCGTCCAGGGCGGCCTCCGCCTCCTCGGCGGCGACGCCGAGCAGCTCGGCGGCGCGCGCCAGGCCGATCTCCGGCAGGTCGGCCGCGCCGAACAGGCGGAAGGCGCGCAGCGCGACGTCCTGGTCAGGGCACTCCCGCAACGCGGCCAGGCTCGCCTCGAAGGAGGAGCGCACGCTCAGCCCGGCCGTCTGCAGCTCGTCGAGCCTGCGCCCGCGGTCACGCAGCCGCTCGGCGAAGCGGGCCAGCGACCAGTCGGGGCGGCCGGCCAGGCGGGCGGCGGCGATGCGCACCGCCAGCGGCTGATGATCGCACAGGAGCGCGATGTCGGCCGCGGAGGCCGGTTCGGCGGCCACCCGGGCCTCGCCCGTGAGCAGGGCCAGCATGCGTACGGACTCCGCCGGGCCGAGCATGCCGACGGAGACGTGCGCGGCGTCCAGGGTGCTCAGCATGGGACGGCTCGTCACCACCGCCGCGCACCCACCGCCGGCCGGCAGCAGGGGCGCCACCTGCGCGGCGTCGGCGGCGTTGTCGAGGAACACCAGCACCCGCCGGTCGGCCAGCATCGACTGGTAGACCGCCGCCGCCTCGGCCTGGCCGGCCGGCACGTCGCCGGGCGGCACGCCCAGCGCCCGCAGGAACCGGCCGAGCACCTCCTCGGGCCGCAGCGGGGCCAGCCCGGGGGCGCAACCCTGCAGGTCGGAGTAGAGGTGGCCGTCGGGGTAGTGCCCGGCGGCCAGGTGCGCGGCCTGTAACGCCAGCGCCGACTTCCCGGCCCCGGCCGGCCCGTGCAGCGCCAGCACGCGCGAGCCTCCCCCGGCGTCCCAGGGCGGCGGCGTGGCGGGGCCGGTCGTACGGAGCGGAGGGTCGTCGCGGCCCAGGACCTGGCCGGCCAGGGAAAGCTCGGCCGAGCGGCCCGTGAACACCGCCGGTTCCCTGGGCAGCTGCCGGGGCTGGGGCCGGGGACGGCGGCCGAGGACGGAGGCGCCCGGCGGCGCCACGTCCGGTTCCCGGCGCAGGATCGCCTGGTGCAATCGGCGCAGCTCAGGGCCGGGCTCCACGTCGAGCTCGTCGGCCAGCGCCTGGCGGGCGGTACGGAAGGCGTCGAGTGCCCCAGCCACGTCGCCGCACCGGTAGAGCGCGACCATGAGCCGCCCGCGCAACCCCTCCCGCAGCGGGTGGCGCACCGTCAGCGCGCGCAGCCGCTCGGCCGCCGCCGCGTGCCTGCCGAGCGCGAACTGCACCTCCGTGAACTCCTCGACCGTGTTCAGGTACCGCTCGGTCAGGTGGGCGGCGACCTCACGCAGGGCCGGCCCCAGCGGCACGTCCTCGATCGGCGTCCCCCGCCACAGCGCCAGGGCCGCGGCGAACTCGTCGTGCGCCGCCTCCAGCTCCCCCTGCTCACAGAACCGGCGGGCGCGTACGGACGCCGCCTCGAACCGGGCGAGGTCGAACTCGGCGGGCTCCACCCGCAGCAGGTAGCCGCCGTCGGCGGTGACCAGTCGCTCCTCCTCCGGGTGGCCGTCGGGGGAGAGCAGGTGGCGCAGCCGCATGAGGTACGTACGCAGATTCGCCACCGCCGAGGACGGAGGCCGCTCGTCCCACACCTCGGCCACCAGCGAGGAGACCGGCACCGGCCGCCCCGCGTGCGCGAGCAGCATGGCGAGGAGCGTGCGCTGCTTGGGCGCCGCGATGCGCAGCGGCGTGACGCCGGACTGGATCCGCATCGGGCCGAGGAGCTGAAAGCGCAAAGCGGCCCTCACTCGCCCGGCCCGCGCGGCGGCGTCGGCCGGGCGGGGCGGACCGTCGGCAGGCCGGCCTCCGTCCAGGCGTCGAACCCGCCGATGACGTCGGTGGCGTTGTGCAGCCCGAGCTCACGCAGCGCCGCCGCGGCCAGCGAGGAGGAGTATCCCTCCGCGCAGATGACGATCCACTGGGTGTGGAGGGAGCTCGCCTCGGGGATGCGGGCCGCGCAGGTGGGGTCGAGCCGCCATTCCAGGTGGTTGCGCTCGATCACGACCGCTCCGGGGATCTCTCCCGAGGCTCTGCGCTGGTGCTCCGGCCGGGTGTCGACGAGTTTCGCGCCACGGCCCACGGCGGACCACGCCTCGGCGGGCCGCAGGCGCCGGTATCCCGCGCGGGCCCGCGCCAGCAGCGCGTCGATCTCAGCCGCGCGGGCGTAAGGCTCGCCGGTCGTTGTCGACGCGCTGAGTGATTCCGCGGGCATCGAGGCACTCCAGGAGGGGAAGGGCGACGCGGCGGCTGGTGGCCAGGGCCACCCGCGCGTCGCTGACGGTGAAGGGTGAGGGGAGCTCCGCGAGCGTGTTCGCGGCCTGGTCCAGCGCGTCGGGCAGGAGCACGACGTTCTTCCCGATCGACAGCACCGCCCCCGCGTGCAGCGCGGCCGCCAGCGCCTTGCCCGTGAGGCCGAGCTCGGCCAGGCGTTCGGCGGTGGGAGCGTTGAAGGGGTGCTCGGCGAGGTCCGCGGTCAGTCGCGCGACCGCCTTGGCGATCGCGGGCGGCAGCGACCTGGCGGCGGGCAGGATGCGCCCGCCCTCGACCACCAGCGGCGGTGCGACGAGTGCTTCGGCGAGTCGCCGGTCGGGCAGATCGAGCAGCTGGGCCGCGGCGTCCACGGTGATCCCCGGGTCGTGCGGGGGCCGTCGCGCGACGTGGTCGGCGAGCCGGCGGGTCAGCGAGGCCCAGTGCCCCGGGTCGGCGTACCAGTCGCCGGCCACCGGCGTCCCGGCGGGAGGGCAGCCCATCGCCCTGAGCTCGCCGCCCGTCAGCAGGCCGTGCCAGCGCAGCAGCGCCGCCGCGTCGGGCACGGTCACCTCGTCGAGCGCCGCCGCCCTGGCCGCGGCGGCGCCCCTGCGCCGCAGCGCGGGGGGCCGGACGTCCAGCACGAGGAGCCCGGCGACGATCTCCCGCCTGCCGGGGTCGCGGAGCAGGCCCCGATCTCCCGTCCGCAGGGGCAGGGGACGGTCGAGGGTGAGCCTGGCGGTGCCGGCTCCCAGCATGCGGATCCTGGCGGGTACGGCGGCCGATCCCAGGTGCAGGATCGCCGTCTCCCCACGCAGGTTCCCGGCCGGGTTAAGCCGGACGTCGACGACCCGGGCCGGCAACCACGCCCGCGGTGTCACCAGCGCCGTGCCGCGTGACAGGTCGGCGCGGTCGGCTCCCCGCAGGTTGACGGCGACGCGGGCGGTGGCGGTGACCCGCTCCGCCTTCTCGCCGAGCGTCTGCAGCCCCCGGATCCTGACCCGGTTCCCGTTCGCCTCCAGTTCGTCGCCGACGCTGAGCGTTCCCCCGGTCAGGGTGCCGGTGACGACGGTCCCCGCCCCGGTGATGGTGAACACCCGGTCGATCCACAACCGGACGGCCTCCTCGGTGTCCGGCTCGGGGAGCGTGGTGGCGAGCCGGGCCAGGGCGCTCTCCAGCTCGTCGAGCCCCTTCCCGGTCCTGCCGCTCACGACGACGCTGTCGATCCCCGCCAGGCCGGTCTTGCCGAGGTGGCCGTGCACCTGTGCCAGGGCGGGTTCCGGATCGGCGAGGTCGGCCCGGGTGACGACCGCGAGGCCGTGCCGTACGCCCAGAGCCTCCAGCGCCGCCAGGTGCTCGGCCGACTGGGACTGCCAGCCCTGGTCGGCGGCCACGACGAACATCGCCGCGGGGCAGGGCCCCACCCCGGCCAGCATGTTGGTGACGAACCGCTCGTGCCCCGGGACGTCGACGAACGCGATCCGCTCGCCGGATCCGAGCGTGGTCCAGGCGAACCCGAGGTCGATGGTCATGCCGCGGCGGCGCTCCTCGGCCCAGCGGTCGGGCTCCATCCCGGTCAGCGCTCGTACCAGCGTCGACTTGCCGTGGTCCACATGGCCCGCGGTCGCGATCACGTGCATGCGCGCCCTTCGGCGGGGCAGGCCCGTCGTACAGAACTGCGTCGATCCACTCGCGATCCATCTCCCGATGCGCAGATCAGCGGAGGCGGACGGGAATCGAACCCGCCGCGCCGAGATGCTCGGCGCCACTGGTTTTGAAGACCAGGAGGGTCACCAGACGCCCAAACGCCTCCGGCAGAGATCATAGACCGGTGAATCGGGCGTAAAGCACGTCCTTCGGCCGGTCCGGTTGGAGGCGCAGGTCAGGACCGGACGATGAGGGTGTGCCCGGTGTTCTCGATCAGTTCACCGATCACGGGAGCGCCGGGAATCTCCCCCGCGACCAGCAGTCCGCCAGAGGTCTGCGCGTCGGCCAGGAGCAACAGGGTCTCCTCCGGGACGTCGCCGCGGTCGAGGTGAGGGGCCACCCAGTCGAGGTTGCGCCGGGAACCTCCGGGCACGAACCCCTCCCGCAGGGCCTGCGCCGCGCCGTCCAGCACGGGCACGGCCGAGGCGTTGATCACCGCGGTGACCCCGGAGGCGCGGGCGAGTTTGTGCAGGTGACCCAGCAGGCCGAAGCCGGTGACGTCGGTGGCGCAGCCGATGCCGGCGGCCAGGGCCGCGCGGGAGGCGTCCGCGTTGAGCCTGGTCATGGTCTCCACGGCGTGGGGGAACACCTCGCCGGTGCTCTTGTGCCGGTTGTTGAGCACGCCCAGTCCGAGTGGCTTGGTCAGCGACAGCGGCAGGCCGGGGCGGCCGGTGTCGTTGCGGAGCAGCCGGTCGGGGTCGGCGGTGCCGGTGACGGCCAGGCCGTACTTGGGCTCGGCGTCGGTGACGCTGTGCCCGCCGGCCAGATGACAGCCGGCCTGCGCCGCGACCTCGGCGCCGCCGCGCAACACCTCGGAGGCCAGCTCGTACGGCAGCAGGTCAGGGGGCCAGCACAGCAGGTTGAGCGCGACCACCGGGCGCCCGCCCATGGCGTAGACGTCGGACAGGGCGTTGGCCGCGGCGATGCGGCCCCAGTCGTAGGGGTCGTCGACCACCGGGGTGAAGAAGTCGGCCGTACTGATGATCACGGCCCCGTCCTGCGTGCGGACCACGGCGGCGTCGTCGCCGGTCTCCAGGCCGACGACGAGTTCGGCCGCGGGGTCTCGTGGACGGGGCATCTTCGCGCTGCCCAGGAGCCGTTCCAGGTCTCCCGCGGGGATCTTGCAGGCGCAGCCGCCGCCTTGGGCGTACTGTGTAAGCCTTTTCATGATCGCACTTTAAGGTGGCATAGGCCTCTTGGTTGGATTTTTCGTGGTTGATCCCCGTAACGACGCCACCGGGCTCTCCGACGGGCCCGTCTATCTCGACTACAACGCCACCACCCCCGTCGATCCGCGCGTCGCCGAGGCGATGACGCCGTACCTGACCACCTGGTTCGGCAACCCCTCCAGCGCTCACCGCTACGCCGAGCGGCCGCGTCAGGCCCTGGCGGCAGCACGCGTCCAGGTCGCCGAGCTGATCGGGGCCCGTCCGTCCGAGCTGGTGTTCACCGCCTCGGGCTCCGAGGCGAACCTGCTCGCCCTGCGCGGCGCGGTGCTGGCCGCCGGCCGGCCGCGCCCGCACGTGGTCACCCAGGCCACCGAGCATCCGGCCGTGCTGGAGACCTGCCGCGCGCTCGCACGCCTGCACGGCGCGCGCGTGACGACGCTGCCGGTGAACGGCGACGGACTCCTCGACGCGGGCACGCTGGAGGCCGCGCTCACCGACGAGACGGTGCTGGTGTCGGTGATGGCCGCCAACAACGAGACCGGCGCCCTGCAGCCCATCGCCGACCTCGCCGCCCGGGCCCACGCCCGCGGCGCGCTGTTCCACTGCGACGCCGCCCAGGCCGCCGGGAAGATCCCGATCGACGTCCGCGCCCTGGGCGTGGACCTGCTGACCGTGGCCGGGCACAAGATGTACGCGCCCAAGGGCATCGGTGCGCTGTACGTACGCGACGGCGTGCCGCTGGAGCCGGTCGTCTACGGCGGCGGGCAGGAGCACGGCCTGCGCGCCGGCACCGAGAACGTCGCCCTGGCCGTCGCGCTCGGCGCCGCCGCCGGCCTGGCCGCCCACGACCTCGCCACCGGCGCCCCCGCACGCCTCACCCGCCTGCGCGACGACCTGCACCGCCGCCTGGCCGAGGCGCTGCCCGACCGCGTCCACCTCAACGGCCCTGCCCGCGACCGCCTGCCGAACACGCTGAACCTCGGCATCGACGGCGTGCCCGGATCCGACCTGCTCGCCGCCGCGCCCGGGGTGGCCGCCTCCACCGGCTCGGCCTGCCACAGCGGCGCCCACACCCCGTCGCCCGTGCTGTCGGCCATGGGCCTGGACACCGGGAGGGCGCTGAGCGCGGTGCGGTTGTCGCTGGGCCGCTGGAGCACCGAGACCTGTGTCGAGACGGCCGCGGCCGCCTTGATCGACGCGGCCCGGGTGATCGTATGATGCGTGACCAGCCCCGTACGAGACCCGTGATAGGACGTCCTTAGCGTGGCAGATCATCGTCGACTCATCCCGCGCACGGATGCCCTGCTCGCCGAGCCAGCGCTGGTCGAGGCGGTGCGGCGGCTCGGCCGCGCCCGGGTCAGGGCCGCGATCGTCGCGGCGCAGCAGCGCGCCAGGGACGGCGAACTCGCGCCAGGAGAGGTCCTGACGGCGGTGCTGGAGACGCTGCCCGGCTCCGCTGCCGGCCTGCTGCCGGTGATCAACGCCACCGGCGTGCTGCTGCACACCAACCTGGGCCGCGCTCCGCTGTCGGAGGCCGCCCGCCAGGCGGTGGAGCTGGCCGCCGGGGTCACCGACGTCGAGCTCGACCTGGCCACGGGCGGCCGGGGCAGGCGGGGGCGCACCGCGCTGGCCACACTGGCCGCCGCCGTCCCCGCGGCGGAGGCGGTGCACGTGGTGAACAACAACGCGGCCGCGCTCGTGCTGGCGGCGACCACGCTGGCAGCCGGCGCCGAGATCGTGATCAGCAGGGGCGAGTTGATCGAGATCGGCGACGGGTTCCGCCTGCCTGACCTGCTCGTCTCCACGGGGGCGCGGCTGCGCGAGGTCGGCATGACCAACCGCACCGCCATCGCCGACTACGCCGGCGCGATCGGGCCCGGGACGGGCATGGTGCTGAAGGTGCACCCGTCCAACTACCGGATCGAGGGCTTCACGGCCGACGTCCCGGTGGCGCGGCTGGCGGAGCTGTGCCGCGAGCGCGGCATCCCGCTCGTCGCCGACGCCGGCTCCGGGCTGCTGGCTCCCGAGCCGCTGCTGCCCCGCGAGCCAGACGTGACGAGCTGGCTGAACGAGGGCGCCGACCTCGTCACCACCAGCGGCGACAAACTCCTCGGCGGCCCCCAGTGCGGGCTGCTGTTCGGCCGCGCCGACGTCGTGGACCGGCTGCGCCGCCATCCCCTCGCCCGCGCGCTGCGGGTGGACAAGGTCACGCTGGCGGCACTGGAGGCCACGGTCGCCGGCCCGCCGACGCCGACCTGGGAGAGCCTGCACGCCGACCAGGCCACGCTGTGGTCCCGCGCGGAACACCTGGCCGACCGGCTGCGGGACAAGGGGATCGACGCCAAGCCCGTGGACAGCCGGAGCGTGGTCGGCGGTGGCGGCGCGCCCGGGGTGTCGCTGCCGAGCGCCGCCGTCGCGCTGGACGAGCGGGCGGCCGCCGCGCTGCGCCGGGGCCGGCCGCCGGTGCTCGCCCGCGTGGAGAACGGCCTGTGCCTGCTCGACCTGCGCGCGGTGCCGGCCGATCACGACGACACGCTGCTGGCGAGCGTTCACGCCGTGCTGGCGGCGAGCTGAGCACTCTGCCGCTGGTCAGTGCGTCGAGTTCGGCGCGCACATCCTTGATGTCCGCGGCGCGATGCTGATCCTCCGCGAAGCCCCGGCGAGGAGATTTCGCGAGCCTCAACAGGAAAGCAATCCGTGACAACCCGATCACAGATCCTCAACGACAAGGACGCCACCGGACAGAACCGGCTGCAGGTGTTCGACCGCAACTGGGTCGTGACCAAGCAGTCACCCGCTGCCGGCCGGAGGGGAGCACGGACACGCTCATCACGCTGTACGCCAAGAAGATCGGCGAATAGCGCGAACGCGGGCGGCAGGCCTTTCGGCCGCATCGCCGTTGGCGAGATAACTGAAAGCCACATTCGCGCCCCCAGGACACCGATTGCCGCACGATACGGCGCGGTGTGGTCGACCACGGACGATTCACCACGTCCCGTGGCAGGGTGGTCGCATGACCAACTTCCCGTTCTATCGCAGCCTTTGTGACCGGGAGAACATCGGCTTCCGCAGACTCGGCCTGCTGACCGAAGCGCAGTATGCCGCGGCCATTCAGGACACCCGGACGGTCCTCGTCCCGGTGGACGACCAGATGGTGCCGGCTCTTTGCCCGATCGAGTACGCGACCGGATATGACGCCCAGCGTACGCGCGAGCTGACCGCACAGGAGAACACGCTTCTCCTGTCGCTGCCACCCGCATATCTCCAGAGACAACGGAAAGGGACGCTACCCACCCAGTACGCCGCACTCGTGGAGAACGACCATCGCGACACTGATCACCTGAAGAAGGAACTGACGGAACACCTCCCTGGAGCCGTCGCCTGCGATTTCCCGGATCCACGCGCCCGAGGCAGCGCCGCCTCCCTGACCGCCTACTCGGCCACCCTCCACAGAAACCCGGCTCCCAGCGCCCCGGCAGAAGCGAACGCCACAATCCTCAACGCCACCTCATTACGCGCCGATCCCCACCTGGCGGACCAACTATGGGCGCTTTACAGCGAGCGCTTCGACTGGCTGGGAAAACATCACCCTCTCTCCATGGAGGAGTCACAGTCCACCTTCAACGCGGCCCTCTTCCACCGCGACACCCAAACCTTGGTGACATTCGAGCAGGGCCGGCCGGTCTGCATCGGCCTGTTCATGTCCAGCCTGGCCGCCTGCGACTGGCTCTCCCCGGCATTCCGCGCAAGCCTCGAAGAACAGACCGCCGCCGCCAACGAAAACCTGATCTATTTCTACGGCCTCGCCAACAGCACAAAAGCCTCAGCGACGCACGCCGAAGGGGTCATGGCCACCTTCGCCCAAACGCTCTGGCGCGCGGAAAAGCCATGCCGCCTCATCTTCGAAACGACCAACCTGTCCAGCCGCTACATTCCCCGCCTGGTCGGAAAGTGGGTCCACGGCAGCGGGTACGGCACCATCGCCCCGGGAACGTCCGTCGAAGCACTCGCTCAGGTCGACTTCTGGTACCTCAAAGCCACCTTTTGACCACCCGCCGGGTTATGACCCTGACTGCCCCCGACCCCACGGCGTCCACCGCGACCGTGAACGGCCGCTGCGACGTTGCGTGGTCCCGTGGCTCAAGCGCAAGCCTGGGGCGGTCAGGCCTCAGAAGAGCCGGGTAGTCACTCAGGAGACAGATGAGGCCGCTTCCGATCTTCGGAAGCGGCCTTCTACCTGCGGCGATACTGTCGGGGTGGCGGGATTTGAACCCACGACCTCTTCGTCCCGAACGAAGCGCGCTGCCAAGCTGCGCTACACCCCGGTGCACGCCGTCGTGCGCGTGCTTGGAAAAGTCTAGCGGACTTCCAGGGTGGTTGTGACCGCCTTTAGCGCCGGGGTACGAGGGTCAGCAGGGTGGCCTCCGGGAAGCAGGCGAAGCGGGCCGGGGCGTAGGGGGAGGTGCCGAGGCCGGCGGAGACGTGGAGCCAGGCCGAGTCGTGGTGGCTGAGGCCCTTGACCCGGGCGCGGTCGATGCCGCAGTTGGTGACCAGGGCGCCGTAGAACGGGATGCAGAGCTGGCCCCCGTGCGTGTGGCCGGCGAGCAGGAGCTGGTAGCCGTCGGCGGCGAAGCGGGTCATGTTGCGGGGCTCGGGGGAGTGCATGACGCCCAGGCGGAGGTCCGCGTCGGCGGGTGCGGGGCCGGCTACGAGGTCGTAGCGGTCGCGGTTGATGTGGGAGTCGTGGATGCCGGCCACGGCCACGTCGAGGTCGCCGACCTTGATGCGGGCCGTGGTGTTGTTCATGTCGAGCCAGCCCTCGGCCGCCATGCCCGCCCCGAGCTCCTCCCAGGGCAAGTTGGGCACGTGCTGGCGGCGGTCGTTCTTGGAGGTGCGCCACAGGTAGCGGGCCGGGTTCTTCGGCTGCGGGGCGTAGAGGTCGTTGCTGCCGTAGACGAACAGGCCAGGGCGCGAGAGCAGCGGCTCCAGGGCGTGCAGGAGCGAGGGCACGGCCTCCGGGTGCGCGAGGGAGTCGCCGGTGTTGACGACGAGGTCGGGCTCCAGTGCGCCCAGGGAGCGGACCCAGTTGATCAGCATCGTCCGGCCTGGCGTCAGGTGCAGGTCGGACAGGTGCAGGACGCGTACGGGCCGCTGACCGCGCTCCAGCACGGGCACGTCGAAACGGCGCAGACGGAACCAGTTGCGCTCCACCACGGAGGCGTAGCCCAGCCCGGCCAGGCCGAGCCCGAGCAGGGACAGGGGCAGTGCGACGGCTTTCCTCACGTACTCATGATGCCCGAGATCCGGCGCGAGGCGACCTGGCGGTCCGCGCAGACGGCAAGATGGAGCGCATGAGCGCATTGAAGGACAAGCTGAAGGCCGATCTGACGGCCTCGCTGAAGAGCCGGGACGAGGTACGCCTCCGGACCATCCGGATGGCCCTGGCCGCGGTGAACGTCGAGGAGGTCGCCGGCAAGCAGGCCCGCGAGTTGAGCGACGACGAAGTCGTCAAGGTCCTCACCAAGGAGGCGAAGAAGCGGCGCGAGGCGGCGGAGGCGTTCGGCAACGCGGGGCGGGCCGAGCAGGCTCAGGCGGAGCTGGACGAGCAGGCGGTGCTGGAGGAGTACCTGCCGGCGCAGCTCTCCGACGAGGAGCTGGCCGCGCTGGTCGACGCGGCCGTCGCCGAGACCGGGGCCTCGGGGCCGCAGGCCATGGGGCAGGTCATGAAGGCCGTCAACCCGAAGGTCGCCGGGCGGGCCGAGGGCGGCCGGGTGGCGGCAGCGGTCCGAGCCAGACTGGCCGCCGGATAGACCCGAACTGTTTGCGCTGATGGCGATCGGCCGATCCGGCTCACTCAGCTGACTCGGCCAAGCTGATCCGGCTCACTCAGCTGACTCGGCCAAGCTGATCCGGCTCACTCAGCTGACTCGGCCAAGCTGATCCGGCTCACTCAGCTGACTCGGCCAAGCTGATCCGGCTCACTCAGCTGGCTCGGCCAAGCGGGGCTGTGCTGCGTCGTGGGTCAGTGCCGGACGCATCGCACCTGACGCATCGCACCGCCGCCCCGGAGGGCCTGAGGGCTTCTGTGCGGGCCTGTGGGGCTCTCCTGGTCGCCCGCCAGGTCGAGGCCTCCTCCCACGCCGTGGGCGGAGGCCTCAGCGGCTTCAGCGGCCGGGTGTGATCGGCCCGATGTCGCCGGCCGGGGCGATCGGGCCGGCGTCGCCGCCGCGACCGCGGCCGGGGCCGTCGCCGAACCGGTCGGGGCCGCGCCCGTCGCGCGGCCCGTCCCCGTTGCCGAAGTCGAAGATGTCGAACGGGTCGCGCGGCCCGTCGCCGTCCTTCTTCTTCTTGGGCGGCTTGGGCGCGCAGTTGTCGGTGCACCCGCCGAACCGCGACCGGTCCACGGAGGCGAACTTGGGCGCCTCGACCCCCTTGAGGGCCTTGAGCATGGAGTCCTTCCAGATGCGCCCGGAGATGGACGAGCCGTACACGTACGGGTAGTACCGGCCGCCGATGGTGATCCCGATCAGCTTGTGGGCCGAGGTGCCGCGCGGGTCGCCCAGGCTGACGGCGGAGGCCAGGTTGGGGGTGTAGCCGGAGAACCAGGCCGACATGTAGTCGTCGGTCGTGCCGGTCTTGCCGGCCGCGTCGCGCCCGATGCCGCCGACGTCCTGCATGGTGCCCTTGGTGAAGACGCCGGACAGGATGCCGTTGACCGCGTCGGCGACCTCCTCCTCCAGCACCTGGGAGCACTTCGGCTTGTACTGCTTGGCCTTGCCGTCCCGGTCCTTGATCTCGGTGATGGCCAGCGGCCTGCAGTACTGGCCGCGCGAGGCGAAGACCGCGTAGGAGCTGGCGATGGTGACGGGGTCGACCTCGTTGACGCCGAGCGTGAACGTCTCGACCTCCTGCAGCTTCTGGCCGTCGGCCCGCTTGACGCCGAGCTTCTTGGCCATCTTGACCACGTCGCAGAGCCCGACCTTCTGCTGCAGCTTGACGAAGAAGGTGTTGACCGAGCCCCAGGTGCCGCTCTCCAGCGTCTTGAAGCCGCCGCCGCCCTCGCTGGAGTTGCGCACGGTGTGGCTCGGGTCGCCGACGTTCTGGCCCTTGCAGTTCTTGAACGAGCTGTAGGAGCCGGCCTTGTACCCGGAAGGCGCCGGGAAGCCGTCACCGTACTTGAGGCCCTCCTCCAGGGCCGTGGCCAGCGTGTAGACCTTGGCCGTCGAGCCCTGCTGGAAGCCGCGGCCGCCACCGTGCGCCCCGTCGGCGACGATGTTGTAGCTCATCTCGTTCTTCTTCTTGCTGCGGCCGAACTTCCGCGAGGCTGCCATCGCCTTGATCTCGCCGGTGCCGGGGACGACCATGGCCTGCGAGGCCACGGGCTTGTCCTTCGAGCTGACGTACTTTTTGATCGCCTTCTCGGCGGCGGCCTGCATGTCGCGGTCGAGCGTGGTCTTGATCCTCAGGCCGCCGCGCTGGAGCAGCTTCCTGCGCTCCTCCTGGTTCTTGCCGAAGTCCTCGTTGTTGAGGATCTCGTACTGAACGTAGAGGCAGAAGTACGGATATTTGCTGGCCTCGCAGCCGCCGGGGACCTTGACGTCCTTCCAGCCCAGCTTCTTCGCCTTGGCCGCGGCGGCCTCCTGGACGGTGATCTTGCCGATCTCGGCCATCCGGTCCAGGACGAGGTTGCGCCGCTCCAGCAGCCGCTTGCGGGCGTCCGCGCCGACGTTGGGGTCGGTCCTGGCCGGGTTCTGCACCGCACCGGCGAGCGTGGCGGCCTCGACCAGGTTGAGCTTGGAGGCGGGCTTGTCGAAGAAGCGCTTGGCCGCCGCCTGAACCCCGTGGGCGCCCGCGCCGAAGTAGGCGATGTTGAGATATTTCTCGAGAATCTGGTTCTTGTCGTACTTCTTCTCGATCGCCATCGCGTACCGCAGCTCGCTCAGCTTGCGCGAGAGGGTGGGGGCGATGGCCGCGGCCTTCTCCTCGGGCGTCTCGGCCGCGTTGACCAGCACCTGCTTGACGTACTGCTGGGTGATCGACGATCCGCCCTGCATGACGCCGCCGCTCGTGACATTCTTCACGAGCGCTCTGGCCGTTCCCTCCACATCGATCGGCCCGTGCTGGTAGAAACGGAAGTCCTCGATCGCGATCAGTGCGGTCTGCATGATCGGGGCGACCTGATCGAGGCGGACGACCTGCCGGTTCTCGAAGTAGAACTGCGCGATCTGCTTGCCGTCGGCGTCGAACAGTTCGGTGCGTTCGGGCAGAGGAGGTTCGTCGAGGTTCTCGGGCTTGAGGTTGAGCCCTTCGACCGCGGTCTTGGTGGACATGCCTGCTCCGCCGATCGCCGGCAGAGCCACAGCGGCAGCGAGCACCCCCGCCGCGGCCCCGGCGATGACGAGCCGCAGGACGTTGAGTACGGGGTTAGAGCGATCTTTGCGCTGCGCTTGCACGCTACCAAGGGTACGTCGAAAGACTGACCTATCCGGTAGCACGACACCATTTCGCCTTGACTGACGGGGGTGACTAGTCATTCCCGGTCAAGACTGCTGCGAGAAATTGGTCCTCTGGGGTCTGTCGGCCCGAACGTCTAGTTGCGTACGTTCTCCCTGCGGCAACTGAATACGGAGGCTCGGCGCCCGCGCCCGTCGGCCCCAAATGACGACTGACCACCTAAGGGGAGTGGGGTCGAACAATGTGGATCACGGATTGGACCTCCCGTGCCGCCTGTAAGGGTGCGGATCCGGATGCCCTGTTCGTGCAGGGCGCCGCGCAGAACAGAGCCAAGCTCATCTGCCGGGGTTGCCCGGTCCGTACCGAATGCCTCGCCGATGCACTGGACAATCGCATCGAGTTCGGGGTGTGGGGCGGTATGACCGAACGGGAACGACGTGCGCTGCTTCGACGGCGACCTGACGTGGACTCGTGGCGCGAGCTGCTCGAGTCCGCCAAGGAAGAGTACGAACGAACCAACGAGCTGATCGCGGGCTGACCCCAGCCCGGCGACCGTCGTACGGCCGGCGCCGCACGCCGGCCGTACTTCTATGCGGTCGCCAGCAGAGTCCCGATCTGTCGCAGACCCGACAGGTCGTGGACGTCCTCCGACATGGCGCGAACTTGGACCACGGGCACCGTGGGGTGAGCCGAGACGAAATGCTCCTGCTCGCGGCTCTCACGAGCGGCGAGTTGCATCCGCCCGGCGTGCAGCCGCAGCACGGCGGCGGTGAGCTCGTGCTCGCCCCTCGACTCAAGGTCCTCCGCGGCGGCGGCGCTGCGGGCGGCCGAGAGCGCCGGGGCGGGAGATTCGTGCACCCGGTTGACCACCAGGCCAGCCAGGGGCATGCGCTCCTCAGCCAGGCGCTCGACGAAGTAGGACGCCTCGCGCATCGCGTCGCGCTCGGGCGCGGCCACCACCACGAAGGCCGTGCCCGGGGCTTGGAGCAGCCGGTACGTCATCTCGGCCCGCTGCCTGAACCCGCCGAACACGGCGTCGAGCGCGGACACGAACGTCTGCAGATCCTTGATCACCTGGGCGCCCAGCAGCTTGGTCATCGCCCCGGCCATCAACCCGAACCCGACGTTGAGCAGCCGGAACGCGCTGCGCCCTCCGGCCTTGGCCGGAGCGGTCAGCAGTTTGATGAACCGGCCGTCCAGGAAGCGCCCGAGTCGCTCGGGCGCGTCGAGGAAGTCGAGCGCCGAGCGTGAGGGCGGCGTGTCGACGATGATCAGGTCCCACTCGTCCGAGCGGCGGAGCTGGCCGAGCTTCTCCATCGCCATGTACTCCTGCGTGCCGCTGAAGCTGGACGACAGGGACTGGTAGAAGGGGTTCGACAGGATCTGCCTGGCCCGGACCGGGTCGGCGTGCGCCTCGATGATCTCGTCGAACGTACGCTTCATGTCCAGCATCATGGCGTAGAGCTGGCCGTCGCCCTCGGGCGAGCTGACCAGGCGCGGGGTGTTGTCCAGCTCGGTCAGCCCCATCGACTGCGCCAGCCGTCTGGCCGGGTCGACGGTCAGCACGACCGCGCACCGGCCGCGTTCGGCGGCCCGCAGGCCGAGCGCCGCGGCGGTCGTGGTCTTGCCCACCCCGCCGGCGCCGCAGCAGACGATGATCCTGGTGCCGGGGTCGTCGAGGATCGCGTCGACGTCGAGTCTGGCGGGCTTCTTCACGCTGCTCCCTGGATGCGCATGCTCTCGGCGAGCTCGTACAGGCCGGCCAGGTCGACGCCGTCGGCGAGGAGGGGCAGCTCGTAGCTCTTCAGCTCCGCCCCGGCCAGCGTCTCGCGCTCGGCGCGCTCCAGCTCGGTGCGGCGGGCGTGCTCGACGACCTCTTCGGCGAGCGCCTCGGCCAGCGCGGTGGCCTGCGCGCCGTCGGCCACGCCGCTCGCCTTGAGGCCGAGCGCGAGCTCACCGGCGTCGAACCCGCCCTTGACAGCTGTGTCAAGAGTCGCCCGCGGCAGCAGTGACTCGCGCACCATGTTGATGAAGACGCCTCCGGCGGGCAGGCCCGCGGCGCGCAGTTCGGCCAGGCCGTCGAGGGTCTCCTGCACCGGCATCTCCTCCAGGAGGGTGACGAAGTGCACGGCCGTCTCCGGCGACTTGACCACGCCGCTGACCAGGTCGGAGTGGTTCTTGATCGGCCCGACCCTGGCCAGGCCCGCCACCTCCTGGGTGACGTTCAGGAAGCGCGTGATGCGGCCCGTGGGCGGCGCGTCGAGCACGACCGCGTCGTAGATCCTGCGGCCGTTCCTGCCGCGCCTGCGCACCGCCTCGGTGGTCTTGCCCGTCACGAGGACGTCGCGGAAGCCGGGGGCCACGGTGGTGGCGAAGTCGACGATGCCCATCTTGGTCAGCGCCCGCCCGGCCCTGCGCATCCCGTAGAACATCTCCATGTATTCGAGCATGGCCTCCTCGGGATCGATGGCCAGCGCGTAGACGTCGCCGCCCGAGGGCGCGACCGCGATCTTGCGCTCCTCGTAGGGGAGCGGCGGCAGGTCGAAGATCTGCGCGATGCCCTGCCGGCCCTCCACCTCCACGAGCAGCACCTTGCGGCCGCCCGAGGCGAGGGCGAGAGCGAGCGCGGCGGCCACGGTCGTCTTGCCGGTGCCGCCCTTGCCGGTGACGACGTGGAGTCGTACGTCGGTCCAGTCCGTGTCCGGAGAGTCCACGTCTCGAGGCTACCGAACGGTCACTTGTCGTAAGCCGACGACCATCCTTTGAGATTGCTCACACTACGCTGATCCCCATGAAGAAATGGGAGTACCTCACGGCCCCCGTGCTGATCCACAACACGAAGATGATTCTCGACAACTTCGGGGCCGACGGCTGGGAGCTGGTCCAGATCGTCCAGGGCGCCACGCCCGAGCAGCTCGTCGCCTACTTCAAGAGGGAGAAGCCGTGACGCCCGAGCAGAAGATCGCGGAGCTGGGGTTCACGCTGCCCGAGCCGGTCACGCCGGTGGGCTCCTACCTGCCCACCGTCCGTACGGGCGACCTCGTCTACACCTCCGGCCAGGTGCCGATGCTGGAGGGCAAGCTGCACCAGACCGGCAAGCTCGGCGTCGACCTGGGCGTCGACGAGGGCAGGGCGCAGGCCCGCATCTGCGTGCTCAACGCGCTGGCGGCGCTGAAGGGCGAGCTGGGCGACCTGTCGAAGGTACGGCGGATCGTCAAGGTCGTGGTCTTCGTGGCCAGCGCGCCCGGCTTCACCGAGCAGCCCCAGGTGGCCAACGGGGCCAGCGACCTGCTCGCCGAGGTCTTCGGTGACCAGGGCAAGCACGCGCGCAGCGCGGTGGGGGTGGCCGCGCTTCCGCTGGACGCGCCGGTCGAGGTGGAGCTGATCGCCGAAGTCGGCTAAGTGGGCATATGTCACCATGACCGAGTGATGTTCTAGGAGGAGGTCATGTGACTGGATTGCCGCTTCCAGCCGAGCTAGCCGCCCGGGCTCGGGACGTCCTGGCCGGGCGGGTCCAGCCGGTGCCGGCGCGGGACGCCGCCACGGTGGTGCTCCTGCGCCCGGGGCCGGAGGTCTACCTGCTGCGGCGCAAGGCCACGATGGCCTTCGCCGCGGGCGCGTACGTCTTCCCCGGCGGCTCCGTCGACGCCCGCGACACCGACCAGGCCGTCGCCTGGGCCGGGCCGTCCCCGGCCGAGTGGGGCGAGCGCTTCCGCGCCGACGAGCGGCTGGCCAGGGGGCTCGTGTGCGCGGCCGTACGGGAGACGTTCGAGGAGTCGGGCGTGCTGCTGGCGGGCCCCGGGCCCGACTCCGTGGTGGCCGACACGACCGGGGACGACTGGGAGGCCGACCGGCTGGCGCTGATCGACCGCGGCCTCGGCTTCGCCGACTTCCTCGCCCGGCGCGGCCTGGTGCTCCGCTCCGACCTGCTCAAGCCGTGGGCCCACTGGATCACGCCCGAGATCGAGCACCGGCGCTTCGACACCCGGTTCTTCGTCGCCGTGCTGCCCGAGGGCCAGCGCACGCGCGACGTGGGCGGCGAGGCCGACCAGGTCGTCTGGCAGCGGCCCGGCGAGGCGATCGAGCAGGCGCACAAGGGGGAGATCTTCCTGATGCCGCCGACGTACACGACGCTGAGCGAGCTGAGCGGGTACGACGGCGTGGCCGGCGTGCTGGCCGAGCACCGGGAGATCGAGACGATCATGCCGAGGGCTGTGGAGATCGAGGGCGAGATGCGGCTGGTGACGCGATGAGCGGGCTCGCGCATGTCGATCGGGCTGGTGACGCGATGAGCGGGCGGCCGCGGAAGGAACTGACATGAGCGGGCTGCACATCCCGATCGACACGCCCGACGGATCCCGTACGACGCACGCCGAGAACCTGCTCGCCCCCAACCCGTCGGCGATGACTCTCGACGGCACCAACACCTGGGTGATCGGAGCCGGCGACGAGGTGATCGTCGTGGACCCCGGCCCCGAGGACGAGTCGCACCTGCGCCGCGTGGCCGGCCACCTGGGGGAGCGCCGGGTCACCCAGATTCTGCTCACCCACGGCCATTTCGACCACAGCGGCGGCGCCAAGCGCTTCGCGGGGATGGTGGACGCGCCCGTGCGCGCCCTCGACCCGCGCCACCGGCTGGGCGACGAGGGGCTCGCCGACGGCGACGTGGTGACCGTGGCCGGCCTGGAGATCCACGTGTACGGCACCCCGGGCCACTCGTTCGACTCGCTGTGCTTCTGGCTGCCCGAGGACCGGGCGATGCTGACCGGCGACACGATCCTCGGCAGGGGCACCACGATCATCGCCCGCGACGGCGGCCTGGCCGACTATCTGCGCAGCCTCGACCGCCTGAGGGCGGCGGCCGAGAGCCTGGACGCGCGGGCGCTGCTGCCGGGACACGGCCCGGTGCTGCCCGACCCGATCGGCGCGCTCGACGGCTACATCGCGCACCGGCGGCAGCGGCTCGACCAGATCAGGGCGGCCAGGCGACAGGGAGCGAAGACGCCGCGCCAGATCGTCAAGATCGTCTACGCCGACGTCGACCGCTCGCTCTGGCCCGCCGCCGAGATGTCGGTGGCGGCCCAGCTCGACTATCTGGACCGGTTGTAGAGCCGGTCGATGTCGAGGATCACCACGGCCTTGGCCTCGATCCGCAGCCAGCCGCGCTGGGCGAAGTCGGCCAGCGCCTTGTTGACCGTCTCCCGTGAGGCGCCGACGAGCTGCGCCAGCTCCTCCTGGGTCAGGTCGTGGTGGACCCGCGTGCCGTCGTCGGTCTTGGTGCCGAACCGCTCGGCCAGGTCGAGCAACTGCTTGGCCACCCGTCCAGGCACGTCGGTGAAGACCAGGTCGGCCAGCACGTCGTTGGTGCGCCGCAGCCGCTGCGCGAGCGCGCGCAGCAGGTGGAGCGCCACCTCGGGCCGGCCGGTCAGCCAGGGCCGCAGGTCGTCGTGGCCGAGGCCGGCCAGGCGCACCTCGGTCAGCGCCGTCGCCGTCGCCGTACGCGGCCGCGGGTCGAACAGCGACAGC
Source organism: Nonomuraea fuscirosea (assembly GCF_035917475.1). Lineage (NCBI taxonomy): Bacteria > Bacillati > Actinomycetota > Actinomycetes > Streptosporangiales > Streptosporangiaceae > Nonomuraea > Nonomuraea fuscirosea. The sequence goes on from NZ_CP109074.1 coordinate 10,706,254, forward strand.
TCGCCGAACATCTCGCTCGGCCCCAGCACGCTCAGCAGGTTTTCGCGCCCGTCGGGAGAGGTGCGGGAAAGCTTGATCTTGCCCTCCAGCACGACGTAGAGGCGGTCGCCCGTCTCGTTCTCGTGGAAGAGGGTCTGTCCCTTGGACAGCTGGACCTCGGTGATGCTCGTGCGCAGCGCCGCGGCGCTCTCACGGTCCAGCGCGGCGAACAGGGGGGCCTTGCCCAGCACATCTTCGGTGTTCACTCTGCCTCCTCTGCTGCCATTGTGACTCACCCCACTCCGGGCGGCACACACAGGTTATGGGAATGCCGGAGTGTTCACGGCATGCCCCGGTGCGTGGCGTCCCGGGGGAAACGTACAGGATGGCCGTGCCTGTTCCGTGACCGGCACCGAACCGTCTCATCCCGCGGTACGCGGCGGCCTCATCCGGCGGTGTGCGGCAGTTTCATCCCGCGGTGCGCAGCAGGCCGTCCACCGAGGCCACCGCCGCGGACATCGAGCGGCTGAGCAGCACGCGCAGCACGTCCACGGACTTGGGGCGGGAGGCGGGGTCGGGGTGGCGGCAGCGCTCGACCGCGATGCGCAGCGCGGGCGTCAGCGCGGCGATGTCGCCGTGCCCGTCGCCGGTCGCGGCGAAGACCACCAGGTCGGCCCAGTCGCGTACGTCCCGCGCCTCGGGCAGGTCGGCGCCGTCGTCGTCGCCGGTCCGCCAGCCGATGAGCACCTGGCCGCGCGTCCCCAGCGCCACGCTCTCGGGGCTGAGCCGCAGCCCCGCGGTGCCGTGGGCGTGCAGCTTGGCCATGGCCGCCACACAGCTCACGGCCAGCCGGTGCAGCGCCTGACCGCGCAGCGGCCCACCCGTCCTGACGAACTCCGCCAGCGTCGCTCCCTGATCGCCCACGGCCGACCCCCTTCCACGCGTCAGGTTGTACGCCGCCGAAGGCGTCCCGGGTTCAACCGTTCGCCGAAGCTTCTACTCTTGCCGCATGGCGACGAACGCGGCGGGGCGCAAGCCGGAGACCCAGCTCGCACTGGTGCGGCGCGCGCGCAAGATGAACCGCATCCTGGCGGAGACCTACCCTGACGCCCACTGCGAGCTCGACTTCCGCACCCCGCTGGAGTTGCTGATCGCGACCATCCTGTCCGCCCAGTGCACGGACAAGCGGGTCAACATGGTCACCCCCACCCTCTTCGCGAAATATCCCACGGTGGAGGACTATGCCGCCGCCGACCCGTCGGAGATGGAAGAGATCATCCGCTCGACCGGCTTCTTCCGCGCGAAGACCAACAGCATCATCGGCATGGCCAGGGCCGTCCGCGAGCGCTACGGCGGCGAGGTCCCCGGCAAGCTGAAAGACCTGGTCACACTGCCCGGAGTGGGCCGCAAGACGGCCAACGTGGTGCTCGGCAACGCCTTCGACGTGCCGGGACTGACCGTCGACACCCACTTCCAGCGGCTCGTCCGCCGCTTCGGCTGGACCGAGGAGACCGACCCGGTCAAGATCGAGCACATCGTGGCCGAGCTGCTGCCCAGACGCGAGTGGACGATCTTCTCCCATCGGGTGATCTGGCACGGCCGCCGCATCTGCCACGCTCGGCGGCCCGCGTGTGGCGTGTGCCCGCTGGCCGCGCTCTGCCCCTCGTACGGGACCGGCCCCACGGACCCCGTTCAGGCGGAGAAACTCGTCCGGCCGGGACCCTTCTCCTGAACGCGGGAAGTCATCGGGGATCGCGCGTGTTGGAGGATTCGTGACTGAAGTGCCCGACTGGCTGGAGACCCTGGCGGCGCAAGCGCAGCGGATCCGAGTGCCCCGCATCCTCCGGCCACCCGCCGGGCGCGGGCGCTCCGCGGCGGTGCTGATGTTGTTCGGCGACGGTCCCCATGGGCCCGACGTGCTGCTGATCCAGCGCAGCACCCGCGGGCGCAGGCACGCCGGCCAGCCGGCCTTCCCTGGCGGCGGCGTCGATCCCGAGGACGCGGGGCCCGTCGAGGCCGCGCTGCGCGAGGCCGAGGAGGAGACCGGCGCCGACCCGCGCGGGGTGCACGTCCTGTGCACGATGCCCGAGCTCTACCTGACCCACAGCGACAACCGGGTCACGCCGGTGATCGCCTGGTGGCGCGAGCCGTCGGCCGTGCACGCCGCCTCGCCCGACGAGGTCGACTCCGTCGAGCGGGTGCCGATCGCCGAGCTGGTCGATCCGGCCAACCGGGTCACGCTCCGGCATCCCAGGGGCACGGCGGGGCCGGCCTTCCGGGTGCGCGGCATGCTGGTGTGGGGGTTCACCGCGATGCTGCTCGACACGGTGCTGCGTGAGGGCGGGCTCGAACAGCCCTGGGACCCCGAGCAGGTCGAGGACCTGCCGCCCGAGGTCGTCGCCCTCGCCGCACGCGGCTGAGCCCGGGATTCAACGGGCGGATCACAGCGGGCAGCTTGCAGCGCTCAGCGGGCGGATCGCAGCGCCACCCCGAGCGCGGCCCAGCCGGCCACGTCGGCGTCGCTGTCGCAGGCCAGCGTGCGCAGCGTCTCCAGCCCTGCCCGGTCGGGAGGCTCGCCGAGCACGTGCTGAAGCGCGTACGCGGCCCCGTACCTGACCCTGGCGTCCTGATGACCGGCCAGGTCGATCACCGACGGCAGCGAACGCGGGTCGGCCAGATGCCCGAACGCGATCAGCACCGAGTAGAGCACCATCGCGTCGTCCTCGCTGGCGGCCAGAAAGCGCAGCACCGGTAGCGTACGGTCCGCGAACGGCCGCAACATGCCCATGATGTCCACGCCGAGCAGCCGCTCGGCGACCGTGTCCGCGGCGCACAACCGCCGCGCCTCGATGAAGGACTCCAGGTCACTGCGCTGGCGCAGCAAGGAGATCACGTGCCAGCGCAGGGGACCGTCGGGATCGGTGTCGCCCAGAGCAGCCTGGATGAGATCCTGCACTGTTCCCTCGTCCGGCGGCATACCGCTCAAGATAGCCAGCAGGGTGACGCCGTCCTGATCGAAGACGTGCACACTTGACCGTATCGCTGGTTACCTTTGAATCGTGCGCGGTGATCTGCTTGACCTCATCTTGATCGGCCTCGTGATCGCCTTCGGCATCTCGGGTTACCGGCAGGGCTTCATCATCGGGGCGATGAGCTTCGTGGGGTTCGTGGGCGGTGCCGTGCTGGGCGTCTTCATCGCGCCCCCGATCTCCAAGGCCGTCGTCGACGGCGACACGCCGCAGGCGCTGCTGGCCATCGTGATCGTCTTCCTGGCCGCGACCATCGGCCAGTTCGCCTCCTCGACGCTCGGCGCCGTCGTGCGCAGCCACGTCACCTGGGAGCCCGCCAAGGTCGCCGACGCGGTGGGCGGCACGTTCGCCAGCGCGCTGTCCGTGCTGGTCATCGCCTGGCTGATCGGCTCGCTGATCGTCTCCACCTCGTTCAACCCGCTGGTCGACCAGGTCAAGAACTCCGCGCTGCTGACCACGGTCGACGACGCCATCCCGCAGGGCGCGCGCAACTGGCAGCAGCCGTTCAAGAAGTTCATCGACCGCTCGGAGTTCCCGCCCGTCTTCGACGCGATCGGCGCGGGGCAGCTCATCGACGTGCAGCCGCCCGACCAGAGCGTGCTCCAGGGGCCCAACCTCAAGCGCGCCCGCCGCGCGATCGTCAAGGTCCAGGGCAACGCGGAGAGCTGCAACAAGCACATCGAGGGCACCGGCTTCGTCTACGCCCCAGGGCGGATCATGACCAACGCCCACGTGGTCGCCGGCGTCACCCGCGACCTGCAGGTCATCGACTCCGAGAACGTCCGCCACAACGCCACCGTGGTGCGCTACAACCCGCGCCGCGACATCGCCGTCCTCTACGTGCCCGGCCTGCGCCTGCCGCAGCTCAGCTTCGACGGCGACGGCAGCCGCAGCGACAGCGCGATCATCGCCGGCTTCCCGAAGGGCAAGGGGTTCACCGCCGAGCCGGCCAGGATCGGCGGCCAGCTCGACGCCGAGGGCCCCGACATCTACCGCGAGAACACCGTGCGCAGGAAGGTCTACGCGATCAGGGGCCAGGTGCTGCCGGGCAACTCCGGCGGGCCGCTGCTCACGGTCAGCGGGCGGGTCTACGGCGTGATCTTCGCCGCCGCGATCAACGAGGAGCAGACCGGCTACGTGCTGACCGCCGAAGAAGTGGCCCCCGACGCCTCGGCGGGCCGCAACGACACCAGCCCGGCCAGCACCCAGGAGTGCGACTAGCCGTTTCCAGTAGGGAGTTTGCCCAGGATGAGCGCGATGGCCTCGCCAGGGTCGCTGTCCTGGGTCAGACCTGAGGCCGCCTTGCCGACGGGGTCGTACGCGCCCCCGTACGACTGCGCCCTCGCCGCCCCCCTGCTGAACAGCGTCACCGCGCCGCGCCCGTTGCCACGCTGCAGATGCGTCAGCCCGACGCAGATCTGCGCGAGCCCCTGCCACAGCTCCCGCTCCTCCTCGGGAGCGCACTTCCAGCGGCCCTCGAACACCTCGTGCGCGTTGAACGGCAAGCCCTCCTCCAGGAAGCGGCGGCCGTCGGCGAGCGCCTGCTCGGTGGTGGGGGCGTACTCGTCGGGGACCCTGGGCAGGCCGGCGGAGCCGTAGGGGAGCGGCCTGCCATACGCGTCGCGCGGCCTGGCGTTGCGCGGCCGGCCCTCGGGGTCGCGATCTCTCATCGGTCGGGCTCCGGATCGTTCAGCCAGCCGAGCAGCTCGGTGTCGAACACGTCGGGAATCTCCTCATGGGGGAAGTGGCCGGCTCCTTCGAGCAGCCGCCACCGGTAGGGTGCCGCCACGTAGCGGCTCGAACCCTGCGCCGTACGGGGCAGGACGCTCGGGTCGAGCGCTCCGTGCAGGTGAAGGGTGGGGGCCTCGACCTCCGTACGCATCGCCCTGGCGTAGCGGCGGCCGTCGGGACGCAGCTGGGAGCGGCCGAACCAGCGGTGGTACTCCAGCGCCGAGTGCGCCACCGCCGGGATCATGAACGCCTCCCGGTACGTACGCGACTCCTCCGGCTCCGGCCAGCCCGGCCGCGACCAGGTGTCCAGCAGCCGGCCGACCAGCGCCGCGTCATGGCGGGTGAGCCGGCGCTCGGGCAGCAGCGGAAGCTGGAAGCCGAGCCTGCGCCCGCTCACCCTGAGCTGCCCGAAGGGGTCGGTCAGCAGCGCGTTGCGCAGCCGCAGCGGATGGGGCGCCGACACGGCGACCAGCCGGCGCACGCACTTGGGGTCGAGCACGGCCATCGTCCAGGCCAGCAGCCCGCCCCAGTCGTGGCCCACCACGATCGCCCCGGTCTCGCCCAGCGCCCTGATCAGCCCGGTCGCGTCGGCGGCCAGCGTGGGCAGGTCGTAGCCGCGCGGCGGCTTGTCGCTGCCGCCGTAGCCGCGCAGGTCGGCCGCCACCGCCCGGAACCCGGCCCCGGCCAGCGAGGTCAGCTGATGCCGCCAGGTCCACCAGAACTGAGGGAACCCGTGCAGCAGCAGCACCAGCGGCCCCGAACCGGCCTCCACGACGTGGAAGCGGGTCCCGCCCGCGTGGACCGCGCGGTGCGTCCACGGCCCCTGGATCTCGACGACCGACTCGTCAGGTGCCATCGCGGGTCACCGGCTCGCGATCCGGGTCGAGCGCTGGCGGCGCCTGCTCGTCGGGCGTGGCGATCTCCTTGAGCCCTTTGATCGACCTGGCGGTGCGCTTCATCCCGGCCAGGCCCTTGAGCCTGCGGATCCCGATGAACACCAGCAGGCCCGCGACCAGCAGGTAGAACACGGTCACGATGAGGAAGGCGAGCCAGGTGGGCATGACCTGGGCCAGCGCGTACGCGATCGTGAACGAGGCGAGGATGAGGCACAGGTGCGCCATGAAGGCGGCGGCGGCGAACAGCCCTCCGGCCATGCCGATCCGCTTGGCGTCGAATCTGAACTCGGCCTTGGCCAGCTCGATCTCCGAGCGGACCAATGACGAGATGTGGCTGCTCGCCTGGGCGACCAGCGAGCCCAGCGATTCTTCTTCCTCGGGAGTCTGCGGCATGAACGTCTCCTATCGGGGCTCGGTGGCCGTGTCAAACATCATCCAGCGCGATGCGGCGGCGTACTGACAGCCAGGCACCGCCGAACTTATCTGGCACGAGTCCCGCCAGCACTCTCAGGACTACCCGATGAGAGGAGATCGCGCCCCGGCTCGACCCGGCGGGCATGACCATGAGGGGGCCGAGGCTTTCCCGGGGAGTGTGTCGTACGTCTCCGGGCACGGCTTTCCAGCGCGCTCCCGGGTATCCAGGAGGCCCCAGGTCCCGATTTTTCGGGACCTGGGGCCTCCTGGGGTGCGTCGCCGGTCGTCAGTCCTCCGACTTGGCGGAGGGGAGCTTCTCCGAGATGAGGTTCATCACCGTGCTGTCGGCCAGCGTGGTGACGTCGCCGATGCTGCGGTTCTCAGCCACGTCGCGCAGGAGGCGCCGCATGATCTTGCCGGAGCGCGTCTTGGGCAGCTCGGGCACCACCAGGATCTGGCGCGGCTTGGCGATCGGGCCGAGCGTCTTGGCCACGTGGTTACGCAGGTCGGCGGCGATGTCGTCGCTCTCCTCGGCAGAGCCGCGCAGGATGACGAACGACACGATGGCCTGGCCGGTCACCGGGTCGGTCGCGCCCACGACGGCCGCCTCGGCCACCTTCGGATGGCTGACCAGCGCGCTCTCCACCTCCGTGGTGGAGATGTTGTGGCCGGAGACCAGCATGACGTCGTCGACCCGGCCGAGCAGCCACAGGTCGCCGTCGTCGTCCTTCTTGGCGCCGTCGCCGGGGAAGTACATTCCCTCGAAACGGCTCCAGTAGGTGTCGATGTAGCGCTGGTCGTCACCCCAGATGGTGCGCAGCATGGACGGCCACGGCTCGCGTACGACGAGGAAGCCGCCGCCGCCGTCGGGGACGCTGTTGCCCTGGTCGTCGACCACGTCGGCGCTGATGCCCGGCAGCGGGCGCATGGCGGCGCCCGGCTTGGCCGCGGTCACGCCCGGCAGCGGGCTGATCATGATCGCGCCGGTCTCGGTCTGCCACCAGGTGTCCACGACGGGGCAGCGGTCGCCGCCGATGTGCTCGCGGTACCAGACGTACGCCTCGGGGTTGATCGGCTCACCGACCGAGCCCAGGACGCGCAGGCTGGACATGTCGTACTTGGCGGGGATGTCGTCGCCCCACTTCATGAACGTCCTGATCGCCGTCGGCGCCGTGTAGAGCAGCGTGACCTGGTACTTCTGCACGATCTCCCAGAAGCGGCCGCGGTGCGGCGTGTCCGGGGTGCCCTCGTAGATGACGCTGGTGGCGCCGTTGGCCAGCGGGCCGTACACGATGTAGGAGTGACCGGTCACCCAGCCGATGTCGGCCGTGCACCAGTAGATGTCGGTGTCCGGCTTGAGGTCGAAGACCGCGTCGTGGGTGTAGGCCGTCTGCGTCAGGTAGCCGCCGGTCGTGTGCAGGATGCCCTTCGGCCGGCCCGTCGTGCCGCTGGTGTAGAGGATGTACAGCGGGTCCTCGGCGTCGTGGGACTCGGCGGTGTGCTGGTCGCTCTGGCGATCCACCACGTCGTGCCACCACACGTCCTTGTCGCCGGCGGCGACGTCCTGGCCGGTGCGCCGGACGACGAGGACGTGCTCGACCTGCGGGCACTCGGCGACGGCCTCGTCCACGGTCGGCTTGAGCGCCGACGGCTTGCCCCTGCGGTAGCCGCCGTCGGCCGTGATGACCAGCTTGGCGTCGGCGTCGTCGATCCGGCTCTTCAGCGCGGTGGCCGAGAACCCGCCGAACACCACCGAGTGGATCGCCCCGATCCGGGCGCAGGCCAGCATGGCGATCGGCAGCTCGGGGATCATCGGCATGTAGACGGCGACCCGGTCGCCCTTGCGCACGCCCAGCTCCAGCAGGGCGTTGGTGGCCTTGTTCACCTCACGCTGGAGGTCGGCGTAGGTGAGCGTGCGGCTGTCGCCCTCGGGCTCGCCCTCCCAGTGGTAGGCGACCTTGTCGCCGCGCCCCGCCTCGACGTGGCGGTCGACGCAGTTGTAGGCGACGTTGAGCTCGCCGCCGACGAACCACTTGGCGAAGGGGGGATTCCACTCGAGCGTCGTGTCCCAGCGCTTGGTCCAGGTCAGCCGGTCGGCCGCCTGCTCCCAGAAGGCGAGGCGGTCCGCGGCGGCCTCGGCGTACGCGGCCGAGGTCACGTTGGCGGCGGCCGCCAGCTCAGCCGGTGGCGCGAACCGGCGATTCTCCTTCAGCAGGTTGGACAGCGCCTGGGTCTCGTTACCAGCGGGCTCCGGGGCCACCTCATGCTCCTTCTATGGCCAGATTGGACAGGTTCGTGTCCCACTTCACCAGCTCACGGCCTCCGTACACAAGAGGTCTAGACAGGTCTGTACCGTGTGTGCGGGCCGATCGCGATCTTATCCAGGTGAATGACAAACGCTATTGAAACGTTGTCATCTTGAAATGGAGTTATGTCGTGGGGCGCGTTATGGGCGGATGATCGATAGCGCGTACGTGCGAATCCTCCGGCGGCCTTCGGCCCAAATCGCCGTGTCTTTCGTGGTTTTCCGCGTGTCGGGCGGGTGCTTTCCGCGTGGCGGGCGGGCGTTTTGCCGGATGCCGGGCTGTCGTTTCCGGGGTGGCGGGCCCGCGTGCCGATGCCGACACAGACAGCCACCACCCGTGGTGGCCCGCCCTGCCTTGCCCATGAGCCCGACCCGTACGCGTTGCCCAGGGCCCCGGCCCGTAGGCATTGTCCAGGGACCCCGACTCATGGGCCTGACCCATGGGCCCGGCTACCCATACGCCGGTCCCGGCCTTACCCATGGGTAAGGTCAGGTCTCGTGAGTGACCCCTTGGCCGTGATCGCCCAGTTCCCCGGCGTACCGGAAGCGGTGGACGAGGCCCGCCAGGCGGTGGACCGGCTCTACCGCCACCGCGTCCTGCGCCGGGCCAGCCCCGCCGTCTCCACGGAGTCGTCCCTGCGCGGGGCCCGCGCCTCCGCGGCCATCGAGGGCGTGGACGTGCCGCTCGACGCGCTGCGCCGCGACGAGGCGCACGACCCGCTCGTCCAGGGGGCGCTGCGGGCCTCGGCGGAGATGGGACGCATGGGCTCGACCTGGCGTGCCGCGCCTCGGCAGGTGCTGGCCAGGCTGCACGCGGTGGCCGCGGCCGGCCTCGCGCCCCAGGAGGAGCTGGGCCGTCCCCGTTCGCTCGACGAGGCCCCCGACCCCCTGTCCCTGGGCCCCGCGCCCGCCGCCGCGGACGCCGCGAGCCGCATGGAGGGCCTGCTCGGGCTGCTGGAACAGCCCACGAAGGCCCCCGCCGTGGTGCTGGCCGCCGTGGTGCACGCCGAGCTGGCGGTGCTCAGGCCGTTCGGAACGGCGGACGGGATCGTGGCCCGCTCGGCCGGGCGGCTGACGCTGGTGGAGTACGGGCTCGATCCGAAGTCGCTGGTGGCGGTGGAGGTGGGGCATCTGGAGCTGCCGTACGGGGAGGCACTGCGGGCGTACCTGAGCGGGACGCCGGAGGGCGTGGCGGCCTGGGTACAACACTGTGCCTCTGCGGTAACCCTGGGAGTACGCGAGACGACTGCGATCTGTGAGGCCATGCAGAGGGGCTGACCGGCGCTTCGCGGGCTGACATACCGGGGCTGAACGCCCCTACCGGAAGAAATCTGACACAGCTGACGGCGTCTCAGTCATGAGACGCCGTCTGCAGTGCATCACACCGGGTTACCAGGCGTGCACCTCAATCCGTCGGAGCGGGTCAAGCCCGTCACGACGCGCCTCCCGCGGCTGGTCGCACGTGGGTGCCCGGCTGATGCACCCGGACAAGTAGTCCGGTGACACCTTTCTACGTCGGATTCGCCCTGATGGGAACCCCTCGGGTCAAGACCTTTACCCACCCGTGGACCCTCGCGTCCTGACCGGGGTCCTGGCCGCTTCGCTCAGGTCGGTTATCAACCCGTGACGATCACTCTCCGTGATCGCCTTTATGTGATCGTTATGGCGTTACGAAAAAACTTGGCGAAAATACGAGATTGCTCCTCGACGAAACTTGAGTGGATCGGGCAGCATACGTGGGTATCGCCAGTAACTGGAGCGAGCGTGCGGGGGTTACCTTTGCGAGTCCCTTGCCAGGCTCCGGTGTAGTGATGAAAGCTTTCTTCTGAAACGGGACCGGCTCTACCCCCCCGGAGCCGGACCGATCAGGCGACCCCCGCTCTCCCCCCCGGCGGGGGTCGCCCCTTTTCCCCACCTCCCCGACCACGGCCGCCTCCTTACGACCTGGTCGTTAGGTCCTGCTCCCTCCTCCCTTCGGCCTGCGCCCTACGGCCGTACGCGTCTCCCCGCTCCACAGCCATCGGGTGCCCTGCCTGCGCAACCACCATGGCGCGACCTGAGGACCTCCCTCCACGAACCCACTTCCTCGCCGCCTCCCACACGTGCTTCCGCAGCGACCTTCTCCAGGAGCCAGGAGCCAGGAGCCAGGAGCCAGGGGCTGAGGCCCGAGGCCACAGAGCCGAGGCCACAGAGCCGAGAGCCGAGGGCTGAGGGCTGAGGGGTGAGGCCAGGGCTGGAAGCTGAGGGCTTGAAGGCCGGGAGCTGGGGCTGGGAGACCCGCCACTCACGCTCTTGTCGTGGAAGACCCGCCACTCACGCTCTCGTCGTGGGAGGCCGGCTACTCACGCTGTCGAATGTGGGAGACCACCCCACTCATGCCGTCGACGCCCAGCGCCATCAGTCGGATTACCCCAACCGCGCGTCAGAGCCGCTTGCCACACCTTGCCCTGCGGGGGTCGTCTCCACGCCCTGTACGCCAGCCCAACTAAGTGCCGCAAGTCAGTCCGGCCGCCCTCGACTTGGCCTCCCTCATCGGCCGGTCCAACACCGCAGCCTGTTACCCGTACCGACTCGCTGACTTGCTACCTGCAGCGATCCGCGCCGGCCTGTCACTCGTCCTGAGGCGCGCCCGGGCCAGGAACCGGCATCGATCCGCACTGAGCCTGTAGCCCGCGCCCGACCTGCTCTGGCTCGCAACCCACATCGACCGGCTGTGACCTGCACCCGCGCGGTCGGCTGTGGCCTGCAACCCGCACCGATCCGCATTGCGCCCGTGAACCGTCCCGACCTGCCCGACTAGCCACCTGCACCGACCTGCCCCCGATCAGCTACTCGTACCGATCCGCCCTGACTTGCTACCCGCCCGTTCCCCGTACCGGCCTGTTCCCGCACGCACCTGTACCCCGTACCGACTGCTCCGGCCCGTCAGCCGCAGCCTGGAGCCGCCTCCTGCTTCGCACCCGCCCGCACCAGCTCGCACGTTGTCCTGAGCCCGCTTCCCTGCATGATCACCTTCACTCTGCGCCACCCCCGCCCTGCTCCCACCCCTCACTCCTCGCCAGCTTCAGCCGAGCCGCTGGCTTCTCCCGTGCCGCCCGCCGCCCGTTATCCACAGACCCCACCACCCTCCCACCCGTTATCCCCAGAACCGCGTTCGGAGCCCCTCCACCTCCCACCCCTCCACCAGAGTTGCCCTCCCGACCGCGCCCCACCATCCACCCATCCACCCGTCCACCCACCGACCCATCAACGGACCGACACACCGATCCGCCGATCCACTGACTCATCCGAGCCACTGACTCACCCACCCCCCTTCAGGCTGCTGGGAGGCCGACCTTGAACCGTCCGTTGGTCATCACCGAAGACCATGCCCTGCTAGACGACCTCGTCCGCATAGCCGCCGCAGCCGGCGCCCAGCTCGACGTGGCCCATGTCCCCGCCCACGCCCGCCCCTTCTGGAACCTGGCCCCACTCGTAGCCATCGGCGCCGACCAGGCGGACGCGGTGGCCGCGACCTCACCCCCGACCCGCGACCAGGTCCTTCTCGTCACCCGAGATCCGGAGGACCAGGACAGCTGGCGAAAATGCGTGGCGGTAGGCGCTCAGTCCGTCGTAGCCCTCCCCACCGACGAACGCAGACTGGTCGACCTGTTCGCGGACGCCATGGACCCCGATCCTCGCTCAGGGGCCGTGATCTGCGTGATCGGCGGCCGGGGCGGAGCCGGTGCCAGCGTGCTCGCCGCCTGCCTGGCACTGAGAGCCTCGGCCGACCACCTCCGTACCCTCCTCGTGGACGCCGACCGCCTGGGCGGAGGCATAGACGCCCTGCTGGGCCACGAGGAGGCGCCGGGCGCCCGCTGGGGAGACCTGGTGGCAAGGGAGGGCCGGATCAATGCCAGCGCACTGCAGGCGGCGCTCCCCGCGTTCGGCGACCTGGCCGTGCTGTCCTTCCACCGAGGCGAGGTGCCGGCCATCCCGGCCCAAGCCATGCGCTCGGTCCTCGAAGCGGGCAGACGGGGCTTCGACCTCGTCGTGGTCGACCTCCCCCGGCACCTCGACCCGGCCGCCATCGAAGCCCTGACGAGGGCGAAGACCACTCTGACGGTGGCCACGGCCGACGTGCGCGGTGTCCTGTCGACGGTCCAGATCCTGTCCGAGGTACGCAAGCACACCGCCGACGTCCGCGCGGTCCTGCGCCCGGGCGTGGTCGACGACGACACGGTCATGATCTCCCTGGGCATCCCGTCCGCCGGCACCCTCCCCGACCAGCCCCGGCTCACCGCCACCCTCAACCGAGGCGAACTCCCCAGGCTGGGCCCCCGCACCGTACTCGGCGCCCTGTGCACCTCCCTCCTGCGCGACCTGCTCCCGGCGACATGACGACTCCCAGCACCCACCAAGAGCCCCCCGAAGGCGTCGTCTCACCGGACCTGGTCGAAGCAGTCCGCATCCGCCTGGCCCGTACCGGCGTGGAACCCAGCGCCGCCCAGGTGGCCGTGGCTCTGCGAGCCGAGAAGTCGGTGTACGGCGACGCGGAGATCCTCGCCGTGGCCCGGGCCCTCTGCGCCGACCTGATCGGCGCGGGACCGCTCGAGCCCCTCCTGGCCCGGCCCGACGTAACGGACGTCCTGGTCAACGGCCCCCGGGAGGTGTGGATCGACGACGGCGCCGGCCTGCGCCGCACCTCCGTCGCCTTCGCCGACGACGGAGCCGTCCGCAGGCTGGCACAACGCCTCGCGACCGCCGCCGGCAGACGCCTGGACGACGCCTCCCCTTACGTGGACGCGCGCCTTCCAGGAGGTGTACGCCTGCACGCCGTGCTCCCGCCAGTAGCCTCCGGCGGTACCTGCGTCTCCCTGCGCCTGCCACCACGTCGCACCTTCACCCTGACGGACCTGGTCGCCGCCGGCACCATCGCCCCAGCCGCGATTCCACTGCTCACGGCCATGGTCACCGCCAGACTGGCCTTCCTGGTAACGGGGGGCACCGGCACAGGAAAAACCACGCTCCTGTCCGCCCTGCTCTCCCTCGCCGACCCAGGCGAGCGCCTCCTCCTGGTGGAGGACTCAGCCGAGCTCCGCCCCCTCCACCCGCACGTCGTCCGCCTGGAAAGCCGCCCAGCCAACCTGGAGGGCGCCGGCGGGGTGGAGCTGCGAGATCTCGTACGCCAGGCGCTCCGCATGCGCCCCGACCGCCTGGTGGTCGGAGAGGTGAGAGGCGCCGAGGTGGTGGACCTCCTGGCCGCCCTCAACACCGGCCACGAGGGCGGCTGCGGCACCCTCCACGCCAACACAGCCGCCGACGTACCCCCGCGCCTCGAAGCCCTGGGCTGTGCGGCCGGCCTGACCAGAGAAGCCGTACACAGCCAACTGGCAGCAGCCCTGGACGCGGTCATCCACCTCACCCGCAACCGCTCGGACGGCCGCAGACGCATCGCGGAGATCTGCCTACTCTCCAGAACGCCGTCCGGCCTCGTCGAGTCGATCCCAGCCCTGACCTTCACCACCGCCGGCCACCCCCACCCCGGCCCCGCCTACGACCGCCTGACAACCCAAACCACCACCCACCGGGCTCCGTCCACAACCCGTCCCACGCCTCTCACCACCGCTCCGGCGGTAGGTCGAAAGCTCACACCGCAGCACTCAGCCGCAACCCTCGCTGCGCACTCCAACCCTGTTGCCGGCCCCCGCGACTCCAACCGAGCCGAGCCCTCATGACCAGCGCATTCCTGGCCGCACTGTCCACAGCCTGCGCCATCTGGCTGTGGACAGGCCCGACCGTGGCCACCACCCGCTTGAGCAAACTCCTGACGCCCTCACACGACCTCAACCGGCGGCCTCACAACCAATCCCTGTCCAAGGTCCTCACCCGCCCCAGCCCTGCCCGCCGCGCCGAAGCCTGGCGACGAGCCTCGATCGAGCTGTGCCAATCCCTGTCGGCGGAGCTGTCCGCCGGCCGCACTCCAGGCGAAGCCCTCACCAGAGCCATCACGGCGGTGGAGTTCCCCGACCCCGACCTCCTCCGCCCGATCATCGCCGCAGCCAGGGACGGCGGCGACGTACCAGCAGCCTTGACCTCGTCAGCCCCACCCCAGGGAGGCGAGGGCCTGCGTCAGCTGGCCGCCTGCTGGGAAGTCGGCACCACGGTCGGTGCCAGCATGGCCGCCTTGGTCGACCGGGTGGCGCACACGTTACGAGCGGCCCAAGCCCACCGCCAGGACGTCGCGGCACAACTGGCGGGACCGCGCACGACAGCCAGAATGCTGGCCCTGCTCCCCGCTCTCGGCCTCCTCATGGCAGGAGCCCTGAACATGCATCCCCTGGACTTCCTGTTCGGCAGCCTCCCGGGGTTCATGTGCCTGATCGCAGGCATCACCCTCGACGCCTGCGGCCTGTGGTGGACCAACCGCATGGCCACCCAAGCCCAAACCTGACTCCGCATGACCACCCAAACCAAGGCGACCCCGGTCAAGGCAAAGGCGCGGACCCGCGTTGCTACCCATGCCCAGGCGTGGAACTACGTGGCCACCCATGCCAAGGCGTCGGCCTGCTCAAGGCAAGGCGCGGACCCCCATGGCCTCCTAGGCCCAGGCGCGGCCTTGCATGACCACTCAGACCAGGCACGTCCCGACCCTCAACCGTCCTCTGTGTAACCCACATCCGCTCACCAAGAGAGCGAGAGCGCCGAGTCCACGATGATCCAACTGCTGTCCGCTCTATGCGCCGGAATGGCCGCCTGGCTCTGGTTCTCCTCGAAGACCCCCACAGAGCGCCTCGCCCGCCTACACCCACAAACCGATGCGTCCCGAACCCCAGCCACTCCCCACCCCCAACAGCCCCAAAGCCTCAGCAACCAGTCCAACCAGACCCCAGACAGCAACCAGCCCCCTCCCTGGCTCACCACCCAAGCCCCGCGCCGCCGCCCGAGCCGCAAAACCCTGCTCACGGCCACCTGCACCGGAGCGATCTCAGGACTCCTGATCGGCGGTTACACCGGCGTCATAGCCGTCATCGTCATCACCCCGGCAACGGCCTTCATCCTCCACAAAAAGGAGCCTCAGCAAAGCCACCACGATCGCCGCCGCATCACCACCGACCTGCCCTTCGCCGCAGACCTGATGACCGCCTGCCTACGAGCAGGCCGCCCCGTGAGCGCCGCCACCGAAATCACCGCCGCCGCGATAGGCGGCCCTCTCGGCGAACGCCTGACCTGGGTGAGCAGCCAACTACGTCTAGGAGCCGACCCCGAACCTACTTGGGCAGCCCTGGCCGCAGATCCCGCCATGGGCCAACTGTCCCGAGCCATGGGCCGGGCAGCTCAAAGCGGCGCTCCCGTCGCAGACGTCCTGACCCGTCTGGCAGACGACGCCCGCGAAGCAGCCAGAGCCACGTCCGTCGCCGCAGCAAGAAGCGTAGGCGTAAAAGCCGTAGCCCCCTTGGGCCTGTGCTTCCTCCCCGCCTTCGTCCTACTCGGCATCATCCCGGTCATAGCAGGTCTGGCGTCGACCATCACCCTCCCCTGACATCACCCACCCGAACACGTGAACTCCCGAACCCCGGGCCTCGAACCTTCCAGCCCCGCCTCCGAATCCCCGGGGGCTCCGCAGGCCGGCATGGCCCAGGGTGTCGCCGTGTCCACAGGCACCGTGCCCGCCTACTGCACGAGCCGACTCCGAAGCGCGGTTATATCCCAGTCCTCCAGCCCGTGCCCACGCAGATGAGCCTCCACATCCCACCCATCCAGCACGCCCAGTAGCGCTGCCCGGGCAGTCGTGTCCTTGCTAGCGAGGATGTCCCGGATCTCCTCGGTCTGGTCATCGATACCGAGCACCTCGAACAGCGGAGGCAGACGCTCAGTGCTCAGCTCGTAATCCGACGCGATGTCAGCAGGCGCCACCCCGGCCAGGGCCAGCAACAACATCACGACGAGCCCGGTGCGGTCACGTCCAAGCCCGCAGTGAACGAGCACTCCTCCCGGCCGCGCACGAGCGACGGCCGCGACAGCCGCCACGCACTGCCGCGCCTTCCGCTCGATGAAGACCCGGTAGTAAAGCGGCGAACCATCGAGCCGGTTGTCCCACAGGTAGTTCCAGAACGCGGTGTCCGCGGCATCATCCAGCGGTACGCGCACGGTGGTCAGACCGGCCGGCCGATCCCACTGATCCTCCCGGCGTTCGTCGTCGTTGCGCAGATCAACCACGGTCCGAACTCCGTGCTCGACGAGCGCCGACCATCCCTCCGAAGTCAGCCTCTCCGGGTTGTCCGAACGAACCACGGCCCCACCACGAATAGCGCCGCCCCCGGCCACCGGTATGCCACCAAGATCCCGCACATTGAAGCATCCCTCCCACTCGAGATGCCGTACAACGTCTTCCGAGCCCTCACCTGCAGAAACCACGCGCAACTCGGGCATTTGCGTGGATTCATTCATGCATTCTGAGACGCGCCGTCGCAGACCTTTGTTGTCTCCCATCGATCATCACGCAGGGCCGATCGCGCAGGGCCGATCGCGCAGGGCCGATCACGCAGGGCCGGTCGCCAGGGCCGGTCATCCAAGGCCGATCGCTCAAGGCCGGTTACCCGAAGCGTTCCACCCAAAGCTGCCCACCCAAAGCTGCCCACCCAAAGCTGCCCGCCCAAAGCTGCCCGCCCAAAGCTGCCCGCCCAAAGCTGCCCGCCCAAAGCTGCCCGCCCAAAGCTGCCCGCCCAAAGCTGCCCGCCCAAAGCCGTCCACCAAAAACGGTGACCTTGACCCCCGGGCGAGCGCCACCCAGTTATCCACAACCGAGCACTCCAGTGCTGCCCTTATCCACAGAACGCCGCTCGGCTCCCCAGCCTCAACCCCGGTTCGGCGACCCTTGGACTCCCGCCGGACAAGCCGCCGGCCCTCAACACCTGGAGGCAAGATGCAGAGTCCCGCCACCACGCCAGACGACATCGAAGCCACGCCAGACCACGCCTACCTCACCACGTCCGCTCATCCACGCCGCCACTTCATCCGCAGCCCGACAGCCACCCCACCCTCGCGCCCCAATCCGAAACCCACAACGACACGCGCCGAAACACCCGGCCTCATCACCAAGGCCCACAAACCCCACACAGCCCCTCAAGCCGCCGCCGTCCAAGCCCCAACGCAAGTGCGACCCTCAGCCGAAACGCATAATCCATCCCAAACCCGCAGGTCACCCTCAGTCCGACAGCAAGCACCAATCTCAACGCAAGCCCCAACCCCAGCCTCGGCCCAAAACCTCATCCCAGCGACAGCCAAAGCATCACGTCATGCGTCAGCCAAGCCGCCGACTCGGACGTCCGCTCGGACCTCGAATCGAGCGTCCACTCAAGCTCCTGTCCAAGCGTCAGCGTCAGCCCCTGATCCCGCATCAGCACCAGTTCACAGCCCTGTGCCCAGCCGGCCCGCCCGAATCACGTGGCCACGTTTCAGCAAGTGGGTCCACTATGCGGCCGTCAATCGAGAGCGCGGCATGTCCACAGCCGAATACGCGGTAGGAACCATCGCAGCCTGCGCTTTCGCCGCACTCCTCTTCAAAGTCGTAAGCAGCCCTGAAGTGCAGGAAATGCTGACAGCCCTCATCAATCGAGCACTCAACACCACCAAGGAATGACACCCCGCCACACGGGGGCCTCCATGAGTGCCAAGCGGACGGCATCGCGGGGTTCGGTCACTGCTGAGACCGCCGCGATGCTGCCCGCGCTCATGGTCGTCCTGGCGGCCGCTCTGTGGGCCATTCAGACGGTCAGCGTCCAACTCGAATGCGTGGACGCTGCCCGCGCCGCCGCCCGAGCCGCAGCCAGGGGTGAGGCACTGGACCAGGTCCACGAACTCGCCCGAGCAACAACGAGCCCGAACGCCCAAGTGGTCATAACCCGCGACACAGAGTTCACGAAGGTGCAGATCACCGTAGAAGTACGCCCCTCCTGGGCCCAGTCCCTCCCGGCAGTCAATGTCTCAGCCACGGCCACCGCGAGCACCGAAACCATGACCCAGCACGGCGATGCTCCCGGCCCCAGCCATGAACTGCCACCCTCGACAGACAGGAGCTGACCATCAAGCAGCACGAACGAGGCTCGGCCACCCTCTGGGGCGTGGCGCTCATGGGCTTGCTGATGGCGATCGCCACGGTGCTCGCCACAGTCGGTTCCGTACGCGTCGCCCGCCACCGCGTCAACGGCGCAGCGGACCTCAGCGCCCTGGCCGCCGCCAAGCTGGCGCTGATCGATCCAGAGAACGCCTGCGGCAGAGCTTCGGCAGTGGCCGCCCAGAACGGCGTCGAGTTAACGCGATGCGTGGTGAACGACGACGTCGCCGATGTCTGGACCGTGCTCCCGATCTCACTCCCGTTATTAGGCACCCGCACCCTGACGGGCAGATCACGCGCCGGCCCAGCAGACCCCACCCCAACGTGAACCCTCACCATTCACGTACGAGCTAAAGGTGCCGCGCTGTGAACAGCGCGGCACAGGCCAGAAAGCAGAAGTAGCCCTCCGCCGCCCGCCATCGCTCAAGAGGCTTCGACGATCCTGGGCGCTCACGCTGGTTGGCCGAGCTGGCCAAGCTCGTGTCGATGTGGGTGAACGGGGAGACGGAGATGGAGATCGCGCTAGGGGGCGCGTCAGTTCGCTGTTGCTGTTGCTGTCGGACCGGGCCCAGCCGGGCCCGGCCGAGCAGGTCGCTTCAGTCGGCCCGAGTCAGGTCGGCCCGAGTTGTGTGGGGCCAGGTCAGGCAGGGCCAGAAAACCCGATCGAGCCACGTTAGGCGGGTCAGGCTGGACCGGCCCGAGCCAGAGCGGCCCGAGCCAGAGCGGCCCGAGCCAGAGCGGCCCGAGCCAGAGCGGCCCGAGCCAGAGCGGGGCGGGCCAGAGCGGGGCGGGCCGAGTTCATATCCGGGTCTCCGCCAGGCCGCGTCGGCACGGAGGACGTCGACCTGTCAGGGCAGGGCGCGGGCCAGAAAATGCCCCACGTCATGTGACGAATGGGGCCTACGGTGCTAGGTCGCAATCGAGTCACGACTTCTTGGACGTGGTGTCCAAGAATTGGTTATGTCCCGTAAGGTTCCGCTTACCCTCGGTCCATGCCGTATGTGACAGGGAGTCTGGGAGAGCAGGAACGCAGTCGCTAAGGTGCGGGTCCAGGGACGGTCGGTGACCGTATCGGCCGGCGCACTGCACTTCCGGTCGTCGCGTGAACGCCCCGAGGGTGCTCAGGCGGCGCGAGGCTCTCGTTGGAGGGAAGCGTCGTGACGGTAGTCGGCAGAATGGTGGCCGCAGGGACGATCGCGGTCGGATTCCTCGCCTTTTGCGGTTCCGCCCATGCGGCCGTCGTGACACGACAAACGGGTCTTGCGGGACATGGCGCTAGCGCCGGTTGGGCTCAGTCGGTGTGGCGAGCCGGTGCTACCGGCATGGCCAGCTCGATCTGGCGGGCCGGCTCAGCGGGGCAGATCACCTCGCCCTCTGACGGCCAGGTGGTGTCGAGCTCTTCTGTCACTGTTTCGGCGCGTACGGACCTGATGCAGTTGACGGTGGGGCTGTACGTCGAAGGGCCCTCCACGCCCAGCCAGAAGGTCGCCGCCGGCGGAGCCAACCAGACGATCTCCGGGACGTTCGAGGCCGGTGACGCACCCAACGGCTCGTTCACCGTGATTCTCAAGGGAGAGCTCACCGGGACCAGGTACGCGAGCAGCACGTTCAAGTTGCGCCGGCCCGCCGCAGCGCCGGGGAACGTGCACGCGAGCAAGCAGGGGACCGAGAAGGTCGCCGTGACCTGGAGCAAGGGATCCGAGCCCGACCTGCAGTCCTACGAGGTCTCCAGCACCCAGTCCGGCGTCGTCGGGAGGCTGCCTGCCGACAGCGCGTGCTCCGGCTCCTCGTGCAAGGCGGTGCTCGCCGTGCCGGCCAAGGCGGCGGGGCAGAGGGTCGGCTTCACGGTGAAGGCCTTCCGAGGGGACGGCGACGGCGGGTCGATCGCCTCCGACGACTCGGCGGCGGCGTACATCGCCTTCCCCGCCGCGCCGTCCGCCCAGCCGACGAAGAAGAAGACGACCGACAGTCGGCAGACGACGAGAAGTAGGGACCCGAGGGGCGTCGAAGCGCTGCCTACCCTGCCCTCCAAGAGACAGGCCGTTCCCTCGGCCAAGCCGACGACCCGCAAGCCGGCGACGACGAAGCTCCCTGGCATCCCCGATGCCGATCCGAACGGGAATCTGCCGATCCCCGACGCAGACCAGCAGGGCGAGAACGGTGGGCTGGTTCCGGCGGACGCCAAGGGCGGCGACGATTCGGCTCCGGTACAGAGCGACGGCGTGAAGGCCCAGTCGAGTGAGTCGCCGATCGGGAACATCGGGCAGTACGGGCTCTACGTGGCGGGAGGAATCGTCCTGCTTCTGCTCGGTGCCCATGCGGGTGCCTGGGCACGGCGGCGCGCGCTCGCCACGGAAGGGGTCGCTTCCACGCCTCCATCTGCGGCCGCTGCCCAGGCGAGCGCACCGATCGGCGTGGTGTCGCCGGCCGCCAGGGTCGTTACCGGGGCGGATAGTGCTCAGGCGGTGGGCGGTTCATCGCCGGCGGTGTCGGTGCGGCGTCGTCCCGCCGTCATCCTGGCGGTGGCCAAAACCCGCGTTCCCGAGGCGGATCCGTCCAGAACCGCACGACCGGAGCTGGACCCGGACGCCGACCTCGATGTGCAGACGCCGCTGTTGGCGGCGGCGGGCGTGGAAACGCCGCAGGACGCTCGGGGACGGCAGCAGGCGGTGGCCGGTGAGCTGCCGTGGGAGATGCATGAGCGTCAATTGGATGCCGCCGACGGGTCGTCGTTGGAGGGTCCGGTGCATGAGGGGGAACGAGTTGATCGTCCGTCCTCCGATGCTCGTAGGCAGGGAGGGGAGACGACTGGTCGTTCGTCGGCTGGTGCTCGTATGCCTGAGGAGGAAACGACTGGTCGATTGTCGTCCGACGACCGTAGCCGAAGGGATGGGGCGGCTGGTCGGCTGTCGTCCGATGCTCGTGAGCAGGAGTCGGGGGTTCTTGGGCGGTTGCCGTCCGATGCTCGTGGGCGAGAGCGGGAGCGGGAGGCGGCTGGTGAGGTGCCTTCAGGGGCTGGCGGGCGGCAGGTGAGGACCGTTGGTGAGCCGCCGTACAGCTCTCGGAGGCAGCGTCTGTCGTCGGGCGCTGAACAGTCGTTGAACGGCGGGGAGCCGGCGTCGAACGGAGGGGGCGTGGCGCGGTCGTCGTACGACGGCGAGTCAGGGCGGTCGTCGTACGGCGAGGGCGTGATGCGGTCGTCGTACGACGGCGAGTCAGGGCGGTCGTCGTGCGGTGAGGAGGCGGTGCGGTCGCGTGCGGCGGGTTCGAGGCCGGATGGTGCTCGTCGGTCGGCTCATCTTGCTGACTCGGACTTCTACCTGCCGGGGCCGTCGTCGCGGGTCGCGGCTCCGTCGCCGTATGTGGCCGACGCGTTCTCGGTTCACGTCGATGTGGAGCACGTACGGACGAAAGATGTGGAGCGTGTACGGGCGCGGGACGAGGGGCGGGGAGGGCAGGAGGCGCACGGGGTGGCGGTGCGGCTTGCCCTTCCTCGTTCGGCGGTGACCGATGTGCCCGAGTCGGCCGCGGCGGCGCTTCCGGCGCGACTTGAGGAGCGTTGGGACGACTATCTGCCGCCCGCGCCCAGGTCCATGGAGGACAGCGGGTTCTGGGAGCGTCCGCAGCCAGGAGCGGGTGATTTCTGGGCTGCTGATGATGATGCGGCTGAAGGTGATGACAAGGGCGGATCGCGGAGTTTCGCGGGACGTCGGCATTCAGGGGGCGATAGTTAGCAGGTTTGCCGGTGTGGGGAGGCGTTGGTCAGATTCGAGGGGGCGTGGGCTTGATTCGGTTTGACGGACATCCGAAATCAGAGGGTCGTCGAACCTGAGCTTGCTCCGCTTCTGGCGTAGGCGTGGCCTTCCTTCCGCGCTTAAGTCCCTGATGCTCGACGGGTCGTGGTCACCGGTGTAGCCATGGCGATCAGCCGGCCCACCCGGGCTTCGCCGAGGTCGCGACCGGTGTTGGTCATGGGTGACTCGGAAAGCGACGGGCTCTTGTCGGTGTGCTTGGTTCGGGGTTCATCGAGGAGGCAGGAGGGTGTCGAGGAGGCGGACGGCGCCTCGCTTGTGCAGGGGTTCGTTGCCGTTGCCGCACTTCGGGGACTGGATGCAGGACGGGCAGCCCCGTTCGCACTCGCAGGACAGGATCGCCTCGCGCGTGGCCGTGAGCCAGTCCGTGGCGCGGGCGTAGCCGCGTTCGGCGAAGCCGGCGCCGCCCTCGTGGCCGTCGTACACGAAGACGGTGAGCAGGCCCGTGTCAGCGTGCAGTTCGGTGGAGACGCCGCCGATGTCCCAGCGGTCGCAGGTGGCGAAGAGCGGGAGCAGGCCGATGGAGGCGTGCTCGGCCGCGTGGGCCGCGCCGCCGAGGTCGATGCCGGCTTCGGCGAGTGGGGCCACCGCGGAGGCGGGGAGTGTCCACCAGACGGCTCGGGTGCGGAGGGTGCGGGGTGGCAGTTCCAGGGGCTCGTCGCCGAGCATCTCGCCCGACTGGAGGCGTCGTTTGAGGTACGAGACCACCTGGCGCGTCACCTCGACCTCGCCGAAGTGCAGGGTGCCGGAGCCGAGAGCCGTGGAGCGTTCTGTGGAGAGGATGGAGATGTCGGTGATGTCGCGCGCGAACGTCGTGTAGTCGGGATTCGCGCTGGAGACCAGCGCGACGCCGGCTTCCAGGTCCAGGAGCTCCACCAGGAACGTTTCGCCCTGGTGGAGGTAGATCGCGCCGGTGTGGACCGTAGTGTGCGCGGAAGGTTCGTCCACGCTGCCTAGAAGACGGCCCGTGGACGACTCCACGACCTGGATGGGGGCGCCCCCGCCGCCGCGGATGTCGGCGAGGTCAGTGGCGCGCTCGCGCCTGGTCCAGAACCAGCCCGCCGGACGCCGCCTGAGCAGGTTCTGCGCCACCAGGTCCGCGAGCACGTCCGGCGTGGTCGGGCCGAAGATCGGCAGGTCGTCCTCGGTCAGTGGGATCTCGGCGGCGGCGGCGCAGAGGTGCGGGCCCAGGACGTACGGATTGCCCGGGTCCAGGACGATCGCCTCCACGGGCTGGCCGAACAGCGCCTGGGGGTGGTGTACGAGGTAGGTGTCGAGCGGGTCGTCCCTGGCGATCAGTACGGCGAGGGCGTCCTGTCCGTCGCGGCCCGCCCTGCCTGCCTGCTGCCAGAGGGACGCTCGGGTGCCCGGCCAGCCTGCGATCAGGACGGCGTCGAGACCTGAGACGTCGACGCCGAGTTCGAGGGCGTTCGTGGTGGCCAGGCCCATGATGGTGCCCGCGCGCAGGGCCTTCTCCAGGAGACGGCGGTCTTCGGCGAGGTAGCCGGCTCGGTAGGCGGCGATCTTGTTGGGGAGGTCGGTCAGGTCGGAGTCGAGGCTGGAGGGGAGGTTGGGAGCGTCGGGGATCGCCCAGGTCAGGGGGCCTTGCGGGGTGATGATGTTGTGCTGGTCTTGTTGAGTTTGCGCGCTTTGAGGGTCGTCGCGCAGGTCTCGCTGACTCTGGGTGCTTTGCGCGCCTTGCGAGTCCTGCAGGTTCTGAGGGTCTTGCGGGTCTTGAAGATCCTGAGGATGCTGCGGGCTTCGGCGGTCCTGAAGGTTCTGCCGGCTCTGAGGATGCTGCGGGCTTCGGCGGTCGCGAGGGTTCTGCGGGTCCTGGGGATCCTGCGGGCTTCGGGGGTCCTGAAGGTGGTCTTGAGGGTCTTCAGGAGTGAGGTCCGGTGCGCCGGAGGCTTGCGTGGGGGTGGGGGCGTTTGTGGGGGTTGGGAGGGGGACGGGCGGTGTGTTGGGGGTGGGGAAGGACGGGGAGATGGAGAAGGCTACGTCGGCCAGTTTGGCGCGGGCGGACAGGGCGACTGTTTCGGCTCCTCGGCGAGAGCGGATGAAGGCCAGTGTGCGTACGTCGGCGAGGACCAGGTCCGCCAGGAGGTCCGCCGCCTCGGCCGTGGCCGTCCGTCGTACAGGAGCCCCTCCTTCGCCCCGTAGCTCCGTCAGAGGCGGCTCCCACAGCGCGATGGTGGTCGACCCCTTGGGTGAGGCGTCCACCGTCACCTCGTCCATCTCAAGCCCCGTCAGCCTCATCGCGAACGCCCCGGGCTCGCTGGCCGTCGCGGAGGCGAGCAGGAACGTGGGGTGGGAGTTGTAGCGGGCGCAGGCGCGGCGCAGGCGGCGCAGGATCTGGGCCACGTGCGAGCCGAAGACGCCGCGGTAGCCGTGGCACTCGTCCACGACCACCATGCGCAGCCGACGCAGGAACGACGACCACTGTGCGTGGCGGGGCAGGATGCCGCGGTGCAGCATGTCGGGATTTGTTAGGACGTAGTTGGCGTGCTGGCGCACCCAGGTGCGTTCCTCGAACGGTGTGTCGCCGTCGAAGCAGGCCGCTCGCACCTGGGTGATGCGCAGTTCGCGCAGGCCGCGGAGCTGGTCGGCGGCCAGGGCCTTGGTCGGCGTCAGGTACAGGACGGTGCCGCCGTCGAGACACGAGGCGATCGCCGGAGTGAGGTACGCCAGGGATTTCCCCGACGCCGTACCCGTAGAAATGATCACGTTTCGGCCACGGAATGCCAGGTCGGCCGCTTCGTACTGATGAGGCCAGAGTCCTGTCACCCCGCGGTTCGCCAAGCGCGTAACAAGTACTTCAGGCGTCCAATCAGGCCATTGGACTTGACCCGCCTGACGTGCTGGAACATGCTCCACATGGGTGACACGCTCGTGACGTGCGGGAACGCCGAGCAGGTGCTGGAGGAGTGGACCTGCCTGTTGTGGGGAGGATCCGGAGGAAGTCACTGTTTCCAGTCTCGCATCGGTGGGCAGAGTCGCCGGGAATCGTGATTTCGTATAGACACAAGCCAGGCGCGTGGTTGAATGCCGCGCGTCAGGGTCGGACAGTCTGGGGCCACGCTCCAGATTGCCAGGCCCGCAAGAGTACTTTCGCAGGCGAGGCGCTGGAGGATCTGTGGATCTGAAGTTGGATCACCGCACCGAAGATCGACTCACCATCGTGGAGGTCGAGGGTGAGATCGATGTCTACACGGCGCCGAGATTGCGTGAGCTTCTCATCGACCTGGTCAACAAGGGCAACTTCCACCTTCTTGTGAACATGGAGAAGGTCGACTTCCTCGACTCCACGGGCCTCGGGGTCCTGGTCGGGGGGCTCAAGCGGGTACGCGCGCACGACGGCTCCCTGGAGCTGGTCTGCACGCAGGAGCGCATCCTCAAGATCTTCCGGATCACCGGTCTGACCAAGGTCTTCGGGATCTACGCTTCGGTCGACGAGGCCAAGGAAGCTCACGGCAAAGACAAGTAGCATGGCTACCGTCGAGCTGACGTTCAGCGCCCTTCCCGCACATGTGCGGACCGCCCGGCTGGTCGCCACGGCGATCGCCCGGCGCACCGGTGTGGAGGAATCCCTGCTGGACGAAGTCAGGCTCGCTGTGGGGGAGGCGTGTTCCCGGGCAGTCGAGGCGCATCGTGTGCACTGTCCGGGCGAGCCCATCCGCATCGAGCTACGTGACGACTCCGGGCGATTCGAGGTCACGGTCAGTGACCTGGCCCCCAGCGATGAGATCAAGCAGGAACAGCCCCTCGACCTCGGCATGCTCTCCGACTCCTTCATGTCGAACTTCGGCATCGCGGTCATCGAGGGTCTGGCTGATGACGTCGAGGTGTTCCCCAGCCCCAAGGGGACGAACATCCGGATGAGCTGGCCGGCGGCTGTCGGCGTCTGACGAGGTCTGACGGATCGGCCGGGTGGGTCGGGTCGCCTGGGTCGGCCGGGTGGGGTCGGTCGGGTCGCCTGGGTGGTCGGGTCGCTTGGGTCGGTTCTTCGGTGGATCGGTCAGAGCCGTCAGGTCGGTGGGTGGTCGGCGTTTGATCGCTGGCTGAACATGGTGCCCTTGGGGAGCCACCTGGTGGTCGGCGGTTGGTTGGTCAGTTGGTTGGTGCAGCGGTTCCATGATCGACTGTTCGGCTGCCCGATTGTTCGGGGCTCTGTGCGTCTGTTGGTCGGGGAGTCGGCTGTTCGGCGGTACTGCGGGCGGTTTCGGGGGGCCTGGTGAGGATTTCTCCGCGGCGTTCCAGCCTTGTCTCGTCCCTCTGCTGAAGTGCGTTGGCCTGGTCTTGCGTGGCCGGTTCCGGGTGAGTGGTTTCGGGTGACCGGAACTGGCGGTTGGTTCGAGTGAGCCGGTTCACGGCGGTTGGTTCCGGGCGGGCGGTTTCGCGCGGGCTTGAGCGAGGTCGAAGGGCTGAGCGAGGGCGGGGCGGACTGGGGCATGTGCGGGGTGAATTGCTGTACGGGGCCGCGCGGGGTCGCGGATGGCAGACACCGGCCTCGGGTGGCGGGCGCCTGGTACAGGGCGGATCACGGCCACGTGTGTAGGCGGTTTGCCTAGGGGTGAGCGGAAGCACAGCGGACACGCGCTCGTGCAGGTGGAGCGGGGTTCCGGACAGCTTGCGTTGGTACGGGTTGAGCGGGGCCGCTGGGGACACGTGCCTGTACGGGTTGTGCGCGGCCGCTGTGGATCTGTACCTGTGGGGGCTTGAGTGGTTCATCCCCGATGTCTGTCCATGCGGGGGTTGCCTGGGCTTTCGAGGGATCCTGCTTGTACGGGTCGGGGCCTTGCGGACAAATGCGCCCATGCCGGGTTGAGCTGCCCCTAGAGCTCGTGCGTGTGCATGGGTGGGTGGGGTTGGTAGAGGGTCTGCGTTTGTACGGCGGTGAGCGGACTACCCCGGTAGTGCGTGTGCCCGTATGAGGCTGTGCAGGTCGTAGTGGATGCCGTCCTCGTTGTGACGTGCCACGGTTAATGTCGTTGTTTCTGCCGTGCTCTTGTCGTGCCGGCTCGGCAGTTGGGCGATTGGCCGATGGAGTGGCGGGCGTTATGAAGGCCGTTGCCCGGCCCCCGAGTCCTTGGGGCCGGGCAACGGCTTGAGGGATGTCATGTGGTGGCGCGCGATTTCTAGGTGGGTGTGCTGGGACTGGTGAGAGCGCCGTCACCCTCGCCACCGTCGGGTCGGGTGAGGGTTGGCCAGATCGGCGTCGGCCAGGGAGGTGGGCAGGGGTTCGCTGTGGGCGGCCAGCAGCCGATCGACGACGGCGTCGCGGCTGGTGAGGTGGCCGCGGAGCTGTTTGCGGCGGGCGTTGCGGGCGGCGGTGATTTCTTTGAGACTGATCGTGGCGCCCGAGAGTTCGGGGCAGATCGCCCGGCACAGGAATTCCTCGGCGCCGTCGGGCAGGCGGAGGTAGACGCGGATCTCGGTGATGTCGCGGGGGCCGTAGCGGATGGTGGCTTGTTCCCGAATGTAGAAGTCCAGAACAGGATCAAGATAGCGCAGGGACAGGAAGTGGATCCCGTCGGTGTGAATGACGCGCGGTTTGGCGACGGTGAGCAGCAGCAGGTCGAGCTGTTCGAGCGAGTCGGGCATGCGCGGGATGAACCCGCCAGCTTCCCACCGGGTCTGCGTGGGTGTCTTGGTCTCGCTGTGGGTGCGTAGGTTGTAGACCTCGCGGATGAACCGGCCAACCGCAGCGTCCAGTTCGGCCAGGGTCAGCTTGGCCTGGCCGGCACGGTCGGGGGTGCCGCGGGGCGCGTAGCCGGGCAGGTGGGCCAGGCACATCTGGTTGATCGTCTCGATCAGCCACTCGATCTTGCCGTGGCCGTGCGGCTGGCCCTTGAGCGAGAAGACGGGCCGGACCCGCAGATCTGCCATGACCTGTTCCAGATGCGCCGAGGTGAAGCCGGATCCATGGTCGAGGTGGAACACCGACGGGATGCCGCACACGTGCCGGTCCGGTTCGGGTTTGCGCCAGATCGCGGGCCGGAAGGCCAGCGCGGTGGTCAACGCCGAGGGTGTTTCCAGGTTGACGGCGTAGCCAGCGATGGCGCATGGCGAGGCCGAGGCGCTTGTACTCATGGACGGCAAGGGTGACTGTGGCCCCGGAGGTCCGTAGCTTTCCGGCCAGGCCGACGACCTTGCCGAGTTCGGGGCGGCTGGTGGCGCGGGGTGGAGATCTTCTCCGCGAAGATCCGGGTGGCACCTGGCGCGGTGAGGGACTCGCAGGGTGCCCAGGGGACTGGCGGACGGTGGAAGCGTGGGCATACCCGATCCAGATGTGCCCGGACCGGCTCGGCGCCGGCGGCGGCCGGGCGTGGCAGCTTCACCCAGGCCGAGCCCGGCTTGGGGACAGGCGAGGTGGGATGTGGAGAGTCTTGGCGAGGTGGGGCCCGAGTCGGAACCGGGCAGTGTGGCACTGCACGCTCCCTTCCCCGATATCCATCAAGCTCCAGGGCAGGTCGGAGTCGCGTCCTGACCGATGAGGTAGGAGTCGCGTTCGGTCTCGGTGAGATCCCGCCGCACGGCCGCGCAGATGCGCTTGATGGCGAAAGCCGGATCCGCGAGGCGGGCGAGCAGGCTGATGTCCCACGTCAGGTTGCCCCGATTCAGGGTCGTGCCATCAGGGCTGAACACCAAGGTGCGCCGACCGTTGAGCATGAAGGCCGTGTTGTCCTGCCTGCCGGCGAAAGTGATGAGGTGCCGGGCGGAGGTGACGTCCCACAGACGCATCGCGCCGCAGTTGTCGGCGAAGGCCAGCGTCCGGCCGAGCGGATCGAAAGCGGCCTCGGCGACGGCCGGGCCATCGCCCGGTTCATTCTCACACTGGGTGGCCGTGACGTGGAAGCGACTCGTCTGCCCGGTCACCCGGTTCCACGACCAGACCAGCCCGGTCACGTCGAGTGCGATCAGAACGTCGCCGACGAAGGCCAGGCCCGGGATTTCGCGTTTGGTGAAGCGCGGCCCTCCGGAGCGTTGGGCGCCGCTCGCCACGTCCCAGAGCCGGATGTCTCCGCCGACGCCTCCCGCGGAGAGCGTGCGGCCGTCCTGACTGAAGGCCAGCGACGTGATCGTGGTCAGATCATGTCGGATGAGCCGCTGTCGTCCGGTCTCCTTGTCACGCAGCCACAACTCCTTGCTGTCCGTGACGGCGAGGGTCCGGCCGTCGGGGCTGCGCGCGGTGAGTTGTTCCTGCGGCTGCCCGCCAGGGGCCGAGCCGGGCAGGGGCCGGCCGATCGTGGTGTCCCACACCCGGACGGTACCGTCGGTGCTCCCGCTGGCGAATGTGCGGCCGTCGGAGCTGAAGACCAGCGAGGTGATGGCGTTGGCGTGGCCGGTGACAATGGCGCGAACACCCCCCGTCGCCGTGTCCAGCAGCCAGATCGACGAGCCGAAGTCGCCGTCCCCGACGGCGAGAGTCCGGCCGTCCGGGCTGTACGCCAGAGCGTCGATCCGATCGGCGCCGGTCGCATCGTCCGCGATCAGCCGGTCTTGCCGGCTCCCCACCTGCCACAGCCGGATCGAATCATCGTCGTTCACTGTGGCGAGGGTGTCGTTCGTGGGCCCGAAGCGTACCGCCTTGAAGATCAGGCCTGTCCGGCTCAGGATGTTCGTCTGCCCGGTGGCCAGGTTTCGCAGCCGGATCTTGTCCGTCGAGTCGACGATGGCCAGGGTTTGGCCGTCGGGGCTGAAGGACAGCGACCAAGCAAGCCCTTGGCCGGGCAGCGGATCCGGCTTCGTGTCCCCCTTGCGCCACAACCAGGTCGAGCGGTTGGTGGCAATCGCGAGCAGGTTCCCGTCGGGGCTGAACTCCATGGAGTTCACCTGCTCGTCCACCGTGGCCTCACCCCACGCCGACACCGTCTTCCCTGCCCCGGCCGCGAGGGTCCCGCCGTCAGGACTCAGCGCTATCGCGGTGACGTCGCCGCCCAGATCGCGCCGGGAGCGCCCAGCGCCCGTCTGCACGTCCCACAGTTGCACTGATCGCCCAGCGCCAGCCGCGACGATCTGCCCGTCTCTGCTGAAGGCGACCGCGGTCACCGGACCGGCGGCCACGAACCTGCGATGGAGCGGCAACCCACCGGCGGTGCGCAGCATGGCGAGCGATCGTGCGTCGGGATAGGTCTGGTAGGCGCGAACCGCCAGCAGGGCGGCGGTGTCCGGCTCGCTGTCGATCAGATTGCCGGCCACCGCGGCCAACTGTCCCGACTGAGCCTGCCGCTCACCGCCTGCGGCAACCTGCTGCTGCCAGACGGCGATTCCCCCAGCCGCGAGCGCGACCACGAGTGCGCAGGCCAGAATGAGGTTGATTCTTCTGGCTTGCCGGACCGCAGACTGCTGGTTGCGCCGGCTCGCGTTGACGAACGCGTTCACCCCGCTGGAGAGCACCCGATCCTTCTGCCAGGCCAGGCCTTCGGCCAGGTCGGTGCCGTGGAGCAGGTCCCCTGGACTGTGGTTCGGCGACCAGAGAGCCTCCGCGGCGAGGACACGGTTGAGCCAGGTATGGAACTTGCTGTCCTGTCTCACCCACTCACGCAGTTCGCCCCAGTCGCGCGTGAGGGTGTCGTGAGCGAGTTCGACCACACGATCGTCCGCATCCGGCTGCGACGATGCGGAGTATGTCGTGATGACGCGGTCCCGCGCGAGCGACCGGAGAACCTCATCGGCGCCCGGCCCGGCGAGCTCCCGCAGGCGGCCGATCGGATGCCGCTGGCGGGTGGCGGGGATACTGCGTTCCGGCTCGGGAGGACGTACCAGAGCGGTCAGGATCGTTCTGGCGACGGCGAACTGCTGATCCGACAGGTGGCTGAGGGCCGTCGTGCACCAGGTGGCCAGACTTCCCGTGACCCGGCCGATCGCCTCGTAGTCCCGATGGGTGAGACGACCGTCCTGCCGGCGCTCCCACAGCTGGGTGAGGGCCAGTTCAAGGGGAGCCAGCGCCGTGATCGGCGCGCTTCCCCCTTCCATCACATCGGCGATGATGCGTTCGATCAGGTCCCGGTCGAACGCAACCCCGGAGCGCTCGATGATCGCCTTCAGATCGCTCCTGCCGAGCGTCGTCGGCACGTTGACTTGTCCGTCGGCCGCCAACTCCAGCAGATCCGGCGCTTCGGCCGCCAGTTGCGGGAAGAAGTCGTTACGCATGATGAGGATGACGCTCACCGCAGCGCGCGAACCGACCAACTCCGTGATGCGGTCGATGGCCTCGCGGTCGATCAGGAACTCCTCGAACTGGTCGACGACCAGCAACAAGTGATCTTCTCCCCGGCCGGGCACAGCCGGAAGCTCCTGGCCGGACCTGGTAACCAGTTCCTGCCGCCACCGATCGCTACCCGGCAGCGCACCGCGCGCGAGCGCAGGCAGCACGCCGGCCTGGACCAGCGACGATTTTCCGGCGCCTGAAGGGCCGAGAAGCAGCAGGAGCCGACGCGGTCCCCGCAATCGGTTCAGGACCGCCTCCACCGCCGCGTCACGGCCGCGGAACAGCGACTCATGCTCGGCGCTGAACACCTCCAGTCCCCGGAAGGGGTTCTCGGGCGCCGCGAAGACAACAGGCCGAACCGACCTCAGGACATCCGCGGTGGTCGCGTAGGCGACCGACAGGCCTCTAACGAACCCATCCGGCTGGGTGATGGCGGTCATCATGCCGATCACCAGACCGGTCGACTCATCGGCGACGGGCGCCCCGCTGAAACCCTGTGTCAGGCTGTTGGCCTCGGTGAGCTGCAGCCAGCCCTGGCCCGACAGGAGATCGCCCACCTTGGCGTACCCGAAATGACCCCCCGGCGGGGCTTGCGCCGGATAGCCGAAGGAGCGCACAGCGTGATCGCGGCATCCGGTGGCAGTGCTCAGGCTCAAAGCCCTGGCACCAGCAGGAACATCAACCAGCCGAAGGTAGGCGATGTCCTCGGCGTCCGGCTCGCGCCACCCTTCCGAGAGGACAACCCCGACGGTATTCGCGTCTTCGCCAAGCCCGGGAAAGGCCAGACTCACCCTGCTGCCCGGCCCGTGACCCGCCTGCGCCACTACATGCGCACAGGTGACCAACTCGTCGGAGCTAACGAGGAACCCGGCGCCGCAGACCACACCGCCGTCGGAGAGTACCTGCGCCACACTCCGGTGGAACTCCTCAGGACTGGGCACGCTGCCACTTGGCTGTCACCTTCACGTGACAGCCGGAATCGACCTTGGCGATCACCGCTCCAGCCTGGGCTGACAGGTTCACTCCGAACTCGATTTCCACGGGGCTTCCCCCATGAACGCGAACACCAATTTCAGGCGGCAGGCCCCAGACTATCTGCCATCATCTCGTAGGCGATCGGGCTGAGTTGGCCGAGGCGGGAGTGCCGTCGGACCGTGTTGTAGCGGGTGATCCAGCGGAACACGGCCAGGCGGGCGGTCCGGGCGTCGGGCCAGTGGTGCGCACCCTGCAACGTCTCGCGTTTGAGGGTGGCATTGAAGGACTCGGCCAGCGCGTTGTCGGCGCTGGTGCCGACCGCGCCGCGCGAGCGGGTGACGCCGAGCTGGCGGCAGGCCCGGGCGAACTCCCGCGAACAGTACTGCGCCCCGTTGTCGCTGTGAAAAACCGCGCCGTCCAGGCGGCCGCCCCGGGTATGCGCGGCTGCCTGCAGCGCGTCGATGACGAGCTCGGTGCGCATGTGGCCGGCGATCGACCAGCCTGCCAGCCGGCGCGAATACAGATCCACGACCGTGGCCAAGTACAGGAAACGGCCGCCGCCGACGGGCAGATACGTGATGTCGCCGACGTAGCGGGTGTTCGGCTGCGCGGCGGTGAAGTCGCGCTGGATCACGTCCGGCACCGGGGCCGCGTCCGGCTCCGGGATGGTGGTGCGGATCTTCTTGCGCAGCCGTAGCCCGGCGATGCCGTGCTCGCGCATCACCCGTTCCACCCGCTTGTGGTTGACCTTCATCCCTGCTGCGCGCAGCTCGGCCGTCATCCGGGGCGAGCCGTAGGTGCCGTCGTGCTCGGCGTGGATTCGCTGCATCCGCTCGGCCAATTGCGCGTCGGCCTGGCGGCGGGCCAGCCGTGCCACAGCGCCCTTGAGCCACCGGTAGAAGCCCGAGCGAGACACCTGCAGCACCCGGCACAACCGCTTCACCCCGTAGAGCGCCTTGTGATCCTCAACGAACTGGAAGCGGTTCACCAGTTCGTCTCGCCCGCGAAAAGCTTGGCCGCCTTGCGCAGGATGTCCCGCTCTTGCTCCAGCTCCCGGATCCGCGCCTTGAGCTGCTTGTTCTCCTCTTCTAGCACGTCGTCCGAGGGTACGTGCCCGCCCGACGCGGCCTTACCTGCCGGGGCCGCGCCGGCTCCACGTTGTCCGCCTTCGCCCCTGGCCTGCGCGGCGCGCACCCAGACTCGCAGCGTCTCGCGGCTGACTCCGAGGTCCCTCGCGATCGACGTGATCGTCCGGTCCGGCCTCGACAACACCAACGCCACCGCGTCGGCCTTGAACTCGGGCGGGTAGTTCTTCATCACCATCAGTGACATCTCTTCCCCTGGATCTCAAGATCCAGTCTCCGAGGTGTCCTCGTTCAAGGGGGAATGCCCAAGGCCAGGTAGTTAAGGTTTCTGGGCTGCTGGCAAGAGCGCCGGGGCGAGCGGCCCGGCAGTGTAGACACCCGGCCGGATTTTGCGGATGAGCTGGCTGTCGGCCCAGCGCGACAGCTGCCGATACATGGTGTTCAGGGCGACATCGCCGAGGTGATGGGCGATGTCGCGGGCCCTCCAGGAGCGGTTGGGGTCTTGGTGGAGGAGGGCCAGGACTTGTTGTTGTCTGCGGCGGTCGGCCGGGGCGATGGGCCGCTCGTCTCGGGACGCGGTGGGCAACGTGGGCGGGGGTGGCAGGAGGGTGATGTCGAGGTCGGTGATGGTGCGGCTGTGGTCGGGTCTGCCGTCGTCGAGGCGTTCGTTGTAGCGGGAGATGGGTGATTTGACCTTGCGGGTGCTGACACGCGGGCGGCGGGGTGGCAGCAGCGCGGCCAGGACACGGCGTCCGATGGTTCCGACCAGGCCGGTGGTGGTGCCTGGGTTGTCGCCGGGCCGGATCACCAGGTCGCGGGCCGCGTGCAGGGCGGTGGAGAAGCCGCAGCGGTCGGGGTCGGTCCCGGGCCGGGACTCGGCGGCGTCGACCATCGTCGTGCGTAGGAGCTGGTAGAGCGTGAGCACCGACCACATCTCCTGTTCCAGGCCGGCGGGGTCGCCTGAGCGCAGGATCCGTCCTTGCATGATGGTGTGGCGGAGTGCGTAGTAGGCCGACTCGTGTTCCCATCGCTGGTGGTAGAGCTTGATCAGGGCGGCGGCCGGGTAGCGGCGGGCGTCGGTCAAGGTGGTGGCCAGACGGTAGGTGCCGGTGAAGGTGGTGCCGTCGGTGCAGGTCACGGTCACGCGGGCCTCGATGATGCGGATCTTCAGGTTACCGAGCATCGAGAGGTAGGAGCCGTCGGTGAGGGTGGCCAGGACGGGGGTGCGCCGGTTGCTGCGCAGCCGGCCGAGCACCTGGGCGCCGGTGGCGCTGACCTGGGCGAGGAAGGCGTTGCTGTCGAAGCCCTTGTCCCATAACACGAGCATGTCGGGCGTCAGCAGGTGCAGCAGGCGCCGGGCATAGCCGGTCTCGCCTTCGCTGGTGGGGCCGAAGACCGCGCCGATCAGGGCCCGCGTTCCGGTCTCTGCGAGCGTCATCAGTTCCAGCAGTGGGTAGCCGCCGTGGCCGGGGCTGCCCAGCCAGGCCCGGTTACGGATGGTGTCGGGGGCCTTGAGCGAGCTGCAGCCGTCGAAGGAGACGGTGCGGTAGGCCCCGAACCGTGCTCCGGGCGTCGTGCGCTGGGCCAATGGTCCGCTCAGCACTTCGAACAGGCGCTGCATCGGTGCGCCGCCGACTCTGCGGCGCAGGTCTCGCAGGGCTTTGGCGGTGGGGGTCACGACAGGCAGGGCGGTCAGCGAGGCCGTCAGTTTCTGCCAGACCAGCAGGTAGCCGACCTCGGGGAACAGGCACATCGCCAGCAGGAAGTAGACCCCGACACGCGAGGGCAGCGCGCGCAGACGACGCTGCACGCTGCGTGTCTCATCAAGGACCGCATCGACGAGCTCGAACGGCACGAGCCCGGTCAGCTCACCCAAATGCCCGGGAGCGAACAATCGCCCGGCTGCCGAGCGGGACGAAGAGTCCGTCTCGACAGCGCGGGAAACAGCAGAGCTGGCATACTCGGCAATCAACGGAGATCCAGTTCTTCGACGGCTGGTTGTGGAAGATCACCGTTCTACTGGATCTCCGTCCTCATGTCCTGAGAACCCACGCCCTTGACGGCACCACAGAAGCCTTAACTACCTGGCCTTGGGGGAATGCCCCACCTCGTCCGGGGCCGCCGCGCGCAGCTGGTCGATCGCCTCCCTGGCCATCTCCGCCACAGGCTTCATGACCTTCTGGAAGGCCACCGGCAGATCTTTGATCGCATCACCGCCACGCCCTATCTGGACCGGTCCGTCACCTTGCGTCCCATCAGCTTCGACCAGGATCGTGCTTCCGTCTTCCAAGGACAGCCGTGCGAGGTTGGCCATGGGCCCTCCTGGGGATCAGCGGGTAACGAAAGCCATGAGACCAGAATGATCAAGTGTGGGCAATAGGTGCTGCCACTCAACGCCTGCCCGGAAACGTACACGTTCCTGGACGGGGTCTCATGACATTCATCTACGACGGCCAGCGGCCGAAGGTCTTGAAA
Organism: Nonomuraea fuscirosea; assembly: GCF_035917475.1. Lineage (NCBI taxonomy): Bacteria > Bacillati > Actinomycetota > Actinomycetes > Streptosporangiales > Streptosporangiaceae > Nonomuraea > Nonomuraea fuscirosea. The sequence continues at coordinate 10,742,265 of NZ_CP109074.1, forward strand.
GCACGGGTCGACGGCAAGGACAACTAGGTCCTGCTTCCCGATCAAGACGACTCCGAAGGGGCGATCTACTTCTCCTCCTGGCAGGGCGGCCTCACCCGGTGGGCGTCGGAACTGTCTCTCATCGTCGGCCAGACCCCGCCGGATGACCTGTCGACCCTCGACGAATACCTCCAGGCGCCCTGACCCCGCCGTTCCATCACACACCCCGAAGAAACCGATGGGCCGCACGATCGCCTACGCGCGGGTCTCCACCCGCGACCAAAACCCGCAGCTCCAGCTCGACGCCTCGCCGCGGACGGCTACGACGTCCTGTTCCAGGAGAAGATCTCCAGCCGCCTGCGCGGAAACCGTCCCGAATTCGCCGCCACCCTGGCCGCCCTGCGCCCCGGCGACACGCTGAAGTTCTGGAAATCCGACCGGTGGGGCCGCTCAGCCGCACACGTGCTGACCGTGGTGACCGAGCTGCGCGAGCGCGACGTCAAGGTCGTGTCCCTGACCGAGAACTTCGACCTGGACACCAAAGAAGGCCGCTTCATGTTCGCGGTCCTGGCCGCGGCCTCCGAGTACGAACTGGAACTGCGCGCCGAACGCCAGGCCGAGGGAATCGCCGCCGCCAAGCGCCGCGAGGCCACCGGCGCCATGCTGCCCGGCAAGAAGAAGACCGGCCGGCCGCGCGTCATCGGCCCCGCTGAACTGACCCCCCTACGCCGCTTGGTCAACGATGGCACCTCGGTCACCGAAGCCGCCCGCACTCTCAAAATCGGCCGCTCCACCGCCTACGCAGCACTCGCGCGAGGCTGACCAGCCGCTATCCCACCCACATCCCGGTTCTGCCCGTCGCGGTCCCTAGCAAGATCATTCTTCCTGTGGGACCCGACAAGAGCGCGGCAGAATCAACGACATTAACCGTGGCACGTCACACGTCCTCGTATGGGTGGGCTCGGAGTGCTCGTACGGGCTGAGTTGAGCCGCTTGCGGACATGCTGCTCGTGTGATCCGCAGTTGTATGCGGGGTGGGATTGGCAAGCCGTGAGGGATGGATGGGCGGTGGTTTGGCTCCCTGCGGCCGGCCGTCATGACGTCTGGAATTCTGATGCGTTCTCCTTGGTCGCCACCTTCACCGGGACCGCCACCGTCTTCTCGACGGTTTCGCCCTTGGCGAGTTTGACGGCCGCGTCCACCGCTTCCTGGCCCAGCAGGCGGGGTTGCTGGGCGATGGAGGCGGCCATCGTGCCGGCCTTGACTGCGGCTATGCCGTCCGGGGTGCCGTCGAAGCCGATCACCTTGACCTGCTGCCCGGCCTTGGCACCGAGTGCTTTGATCGCGCCCAGGGCCATTTCGTCGTTCTCGGCGAAGACGCCCGTCACGTCGGGGTGTGACTGGATGAGGTTGGTCATCACGTCCAGACCCTTGGTGCGGTCGAAGTCGGCCGGTTGTTTGGCCACGACCTTGATCCCCGGGTAGGCGGCGATGCCTTCGGTGAAGCCCTGGCCTCGGTCGCGGGAGGCGGAGGTGCCGGGGGTGCCTTGGAGGACGACCACGGTGCCCTTTTCGCCGAGTTGCTTGGCCAGCTCCTGCGCGGCCAGTTTTCCGCCCGCCACGTTGTCGGAGGCGACGGTCTGGGCCACTTCGGCTCCGTTGACGCCCCGGTCTGCGGCGACCACCGGGATGCGTACCCGTTCGGCCGCCTTGACCGCCGGAGCGGCGGCGTCGGAGTCTACCGGGTTGATGATGACCGCCTTCATGTTCTGGCTGGTGAAGTTCTGGACCTGGTTGACCTGCTGGGAGGCGTCGTTCTGGGCGTCGGTGACGGTCAGTTCGGCCCCGAGCTTGGTGGCCTGGGCCTGGGCGCCGTCACGGAGCTGGACGAAGTACGGGTTGTTGAGCGTCGACACCGACATGCCGATCTTGATGTCGCCCGCGCCCGCGCCTGGGGAGGCGGTGGAACCGTCACCGCCTCCGGAGGTGCCGCACGCCGCCAGGCCCAGGCCGAGGCATAGGGCGGATAGGGAGAGCATGGTCAGGCGGAGTACGCCTCGATGGGTCCCTGGTTGTACGCCCCGAGGGGTTCCGGGTTGTACGCCCAGAGAGGGCGCGGGGTGGTCGAGCGCGGGCTTGGGGGGTGCGGGTTGTTGCTGCCGGGGTGCGGCGGGACATGGCACGGCCTGGTGGTGCGCGGGCTGGTGAGATGCGGGCGAGTCGGACACGGGGCGGCAGGGCGCGACCGGGTCGGTCGTGGCCTGCTGGAGTGCGGCAGTTGGGTAAGGCGTGGGTGGGTTGGGCGCAGGGTGGTGGGATGCGGCCAGGTCGGGCGGCAGTTGGTGGGGTGCGGGCTGGTCAGGTGTGGGCTGGTCCAGTGTGGGCTGGCTGGGTGTGGGTTGGACGGGCGTGGGCTGGCTCGGTGCGGGATTGCCTGGCGTGGGCCGGTCTGGTGTGGGGTGGCTGGTTGTGGGCTGGTTTCGTGTTGGTTGGGTTGGTGTGGGATGGCGCATGACTTTCTCCTAAGTGGTGGTTCGGCGGCGGAGGGTGTCGACGAGGACTGCCAGTGCGATGACGACGCCGATCACGACCTGCTGCCAGAACGCGGACACCGACAGCAGGTTCAGGCCGTTGCGCAGGACGGCCAGGATGAGGGCGCCGACGAACGTGCCCAGTGCGCGGCCCTTGCCGCCGGACAGGCTCGCGCCGCCGATCACGACGGCGGCGATGGCGTCGAGTTCGTAGCCGGCCGCCGCCTGTGGTTGGGCTGAGGCCAGGCGGCTGGCCAGGACGATGCCGGCCACCGCCGCGAAGCCGCCGGACAGTGCGTACGTGACCAGTTGCTGGCGGTCCACCTTGATGCCCGAGAGTCTGGCGGCCTCGGCGTTGCCGCCGATGGCGTACATGGCGCGGCCGGGGTAGGTGCGGTTGAGGATCACGGCCGTGATCACGCCCATGATCACCATGACGATGACGGGGATCGGCAGGTAGAGGCCGATGGTGTCGCCGAGGTGGGAGACGGTTTCCGGCATCGCGATCGGGCTGCCCTGCGAGACGACCAGGGCCAGGCCGCGGGCGATGCCGAGCATGGCCAGCGTGGCGATGAACGGCGGCAGCTTCCCGTACGCGATCAGTGCCGCGTTGACGAGCCCGCACACGACGCCCACCTCCAGCGAGATCACGGTGGCCAGCGGCCACGGCAGCCCGGCGGCGGTGGCGGTCCAGGCCAGCGTGATCGCCGACAGTGCCGCCACCGAGCCGACGGACAGGTCGATGCCGCCGGTCACGATCACGAACGTGGATCCGAATGCCAGGATCGCGGTGACGGCGGCCTGGACGCCCACGTTGAGCAGGTTCGTCACGCTGAGGAAGTCGGACGACAGGAGTGACAGCGCCACGACCAGCACGACGAGCGCCGCCAGAGCGCCGTTCTCGGCGAGCCAGGCGGCGGCTGGTGACCGCCGCGCGAGCACGTGTGCGTCAGTGGGCATGGGGTCCCTCCAGCACGAGTCCGTGAGCGGACGCGGGAGTCTCCGTCGTGGGTACGTGAGCGGGTGCGGGAGTCTCCGCCGTGAGTGCGTGAGGGGGCACGGAATCCTCCGCCTCGGTGGTGGCCGGTGCCGTCACGTCGTTCAACCAGGTGGCGGTCGATGGTCGGTGCGCGAGGGCATGCGTGTCAGTGGGTAGGGGATCGTCCCGCCTCGGTGGTGTCGCGTTGTTCGGCCTGGTGGTGGCTGGTGGCCGGTGCGTGAGCGGATGCGTGTCAGTGGGCACGGGAGCCCTCCACCTCCGTGACGGCGAGGGCCATCACGTCGTCCTGGGTGGCCTCGGTGGCGCGGAGTTCGCCGACGAGGCGGCCTCGGGCCATGACCAGGATCCGGTCGCTCATCCCGAGCACCTCCGGCAGGTCGCTGGAGATCATCAGCACCGCGTGCCCCGAGTCGGTGAGGGCGTTGACGAGCTGGTAGATCTCGACCTTGGCCCCGACGTCGATGCCCCGGGTCGGCTCGTCGAGGATGAGGACGTGGGCGTCGGCCACCAGCCACTTGCCGATGACCACCTTCTGCTGGTTGCCGCCGGACAGGGTGCGGACCTCCTGGTCGAGGCCCGTCATGCGGATGCCGAGCCGTTCGGAGACCTGGGCGGCGGCCGTGCGGAGCCGGGTCCGGTCCACGAAGCCGGCGCGGGTGGCGTCGCGCATGGTGACCAGGCCGAGGTTCTCGCCGATGCCGGCCCCCAGGACCAGCCCCTGGCCCTTGCGGTCCTCGGGCACCAGGCCGAGGCCCGCCTCCATGGCGGCGTGCACGTCGCCGGGCGGCAGCCGTTCGCCGCGGACGACGACCTCGCCCGAGTCGTAGCGGTCGGCGCCGAAGACCGCGCGGGCCACCTCGGTGCGGCCCGCGCCCACGAGCCCGGCCAGGCCCACCACCTCGCCCGCGCGTACCTCGAACGACACGTCGTCGAACGCGCCCGCGCGGGTCAGCCCGGACACCCGCAGCAGCGGCTCGCCGCGAGGGGACGGGCGGCGCGGGTACTGCTGGTCGATGGGCCGGCCGACCATGAGCCCGACCAGTTCGTCGCGTCGGGTGTTCGCCGGGACCTCGGCCACGGACCTGCCGTCGCGCAGTACGGTCACCCGGTCGCCGATCTCGGCGATCTCCTCCAGGTGGTGGGTGATGAAGACGATCGCGACGCCCTCGTCGCGCAGCTGCCGCACGATGGTGAAGAGTTTGGCGACCTCGCTGGTGGTGAGGACGGCGGTGGGCTCGTCCATGATGAGGACGCGGGCGTGCAGCGCCAGGGCCTTGGCGATCTCCAGCATCTGCATGCGGGCGATGCCGAGCCGGGCGACCGGGGTGCGCGGGTGTACGTCCACGCCGACCCGGTCGAGCAGCCGGGCGGCGTCGCGTTCCATGCGGGCGACGTCCACGAAGCCGAATCTGCGTGGCGGGCGGCCGAGCGCCAGGTTCTCCGCGACCGTGAGCTGCGGAACCAGGTTGAACTCCTGGTAGATGGTCGCGATGCCGAGCCGCTGGGCGTCGCCGGCCGAGTGCGGGTGCACGAGGTGGCCGTCCATGCGGACCAGGCCGCCGTCGGGGCGGTAGGCGCCGGAGAGGATCTTGATGAGGGTGCTCTTGCCGGCGCCGTTCTCGCCGAGGAGGACGTGGACCTCGCCGGTGCGCAGGCTCAGGTCGACGCCGTCGAGCGCGACGACGCCGGGGAAGACCTTACGCAGGCCTTCCGCTCTGAGAACTTCCTCCCCGCTCACATAATGTCATTATCCGTTACGGACAGTGGCGAATCATCGGAGAGCCCGCGCCCGGGAGGTGTCGGGCGCGGGCCGTGTCACCGAGGGGTGGTCAGGGCTTGCTGATGCGGACCGCGTCCGCGATGACGTAACCGGTGCCGGACGTCCACCGGCTCACGCCGACGACGTTCTGTGTGCCGGCGTTCAGGGAGAACGTCCCGATGCTGCGCCAGGCCCCGCCTCCGGAGCGCTGGTCGACGTAGACGGTCTGGTTGCCGCCCGCCGTCGCCACGATGTACGGCGCCGAGCTGTTGTATCCGGCGTCGGCCGGGTACCAGACCTCGACCTGGTAGGTGCCGGCGCTGGGGATCGTGGCCGAGTACCAGGCCGGGTCGCTGGCGGAGACCGGGTCGGCGAAGCGGTAGTCGGCGCCGTGGCGCTGGCTGGAGTAGGTGGAGGTGCCCCAGTTGGCGCTGGCGGTGAACTGGCCCGCGGTGGCGTTGTCGACCGTGGTGGTCCACGAGGGGGTGCCGCCGCCACCGGTCACGTAGTTCATGTACGTGGTCCAGTTCCAGTGCGAGCCCGGGTCGGTGTGGGTCGCGCCGGGGACCTCGTTGTGGCCGATGATGCCGGTCCGGTTCTTGGGGATGCCGTACTTGTCGCACAGGGCGCGGGTGAGCGCGGCGGAGGCCCGGTACATGGCGTCGGTGAACCACGAGGCGTCGTTGACGAAGCCCTCGTGCTCGATGCCGATCGAGCGGTTGTTGTAGGAGGAGTTGCCGGCGTGCCAGGCGACGTCCTTGTCGCGCACCATCTGGGTGATGGCGCCGTTGGAGGACTTGACCACGTAGTGCGCGGAGACCTGGGCGCTCGGGTTCTGGAACCAGGAGATGGTGCCGGCGTACGAGCCCTGGGTGACGTGGATGACGACCTTGTCGATGTTGTAGCTGGTCTCCCGGTTGGAGACGCGGTAGTTGCTGGAGCTGGCCGCGACCCAGGCGGCCGGCGGGTAGTCGGGGCTGGCCACGGCGGCCTGGGCGTCCACGCCGCGGGCGTTCAGGTCGCGGGCCTTGGCCAGGTCGCCGCGGTCGGCGGTGACCTCCTGCGGCTTGACCCGCACGCCGCGCAGGTCGATGCCGAGGCCGAGCCCTTCGTAGACGGCGTCGGCGTACAGGCGGGCCAGCTCGGGGGAGGAGGCGTTGCCGTACTGGGCGACGGCCTGGTACCAGCGGCCGGCGTCCTTCCTGGCGCTCTCGTCGAGGCCGAGCTTGTCGGCGTGGGCGCGCAGCACGGCCGCGCCGCCGAGGATGTTGGCCGCGTCGTCCGACTTGAGCTTGTCGGCCGGGAGCCCGGTGAGGTCGGCGGCCCGTTCGAGCGAGTGGTTGGTCGGGTTGCTGACCAGGTGCATCACACCGTAGCCGCCGCTGGCGCTGGGCTCGCCGGCGTGGCCGTCGAGGTGCGTCTCGGCGTAGGCGAGGGCGACGAGCAGGTCACGGGGTACGTCGTGCGCGGCGGCGGCCTTGGCGAACGCGGCCGGCAGTGCGGGCTCCTTCGCCTGAGACCAGGCGGGCTGGCCGGCGGCGACGAGGATGACGGCGAGGATCGAGGTGGCGAGGGCTGCTAATCGCGTGCGGGCGAGAGTCATGTGAGGTGCTCCTCGTTCACAGGTGACGGGTGCAACTTACGGCAGCTTCTGACTTATGTCGATAATTGACATTAACTCTGAGTTAGGTGAAACTTTTCGCCTTGTCATGTGGCGTCCGAGATTGGGCCCCGTGAAACTGCTGAAAACTATTGCGCTCGTCGGCGAATGCACTGAAACTTCCCTTCGTGACCGCGCTCCTGCGTACCCTCATGGCGGCGCTCACCGCCGCCGCACTCGTCAGCATCGTGGCCCCGTCCCAGCCGACCCCCGCCGCCGCAGCCGCCTGCGCCGTCGATCCCGCCACCCCGAAGCGCCAGCTCAGGGCCATGTGGATCTCCTCGGTGGCCAACATCGACTGGCCCAGCCGCACCGGGCTGAGCGTGGCGGCGCAGCAGGCCGAGTTCCGCGCCTGGCTCGACCTGGCCGTGGCCAAGCGGATGAACGCCGTGGTGGTGCAGGTCAGGCCGACGGCGGACGCGTTCTGGCCCTCGTCGTACGAGCCGTGGTCGCAGTGGCTGACCGGCACCCAGGGCGGCAACCCGGGCTACGACCCGCTGGCCTTCATGGTCGCCGAGACCCACGCCAGGAACCTGGAGTTCCACGCCTGGTTCAACCCGTACCGGATCGCCAACCACGACGACCCGTCCAGGCTGATCTCCAGCCATCCCGCCCGGCGCAATCCCGGCTGGCGGTTCGCCTACGGCGGCAAGCTCTACTACAACCCGGGCATTCCGGAGGTACGCGACTTCATCGAGGACGCGATCATGGACGCGGTCTCCAAGTACGACGTGGACGGCGTGCACCTCGACGACTACTTCTACCCCTATCCGGTGAGCGGCCAGGCCATTCCCGACGCGGCGGCGTACGCGCAGTACGGCGGCTCGTTCTCCAACGTCGGCGACTGGCGGCGGGAGAACGTCAACCTGCTGATCCGCGAGCTCGACCAGCGCATCCACGCGGCCAAGCCGCACGTGTCCTTCGGCATCAGCCCGTTCGGCATCTGGCGCAACAACGGCACCGACCCGCTCGGCTCGCGCACGTCGGGGCTGCAGTCGTACGACGCGATCTACGCCGACAGCAGGAAGTGGGTCAAACAGGGCTGGGTGGACTACCTCGCGCCGCAGATCTACTGGCACATGGGCTTCGCCACCGCCCCCTACGAGGTGCTCACCGCCTGGTGGTCCGACGTCGTGCGGGGCACGGGCGTGCAGCTCGTCGTCGGGCAGGCCGCCTACCGCGCCGGCGCCTCCGGGCAGGACGCCGCCTGGCAGGACCCGGCCGAGCTGAGCGACCACCTGCACGACAACCGGCAACATCCCGAGGTCGCCGGCGACATCTTCTTCAGCGCCAAGGACGTGCGGGCCGACCGGATCGGCGCGTTCACCAGGGTCGTCAACGCTCACTACACCAGGCCCGCGCTGCTGCCGGCCCGCGGCACGGCCGCCGCCCCCGCCGCGCCGTCGATCACCTCGGCCACGCGGGGCTCGAACGGCGTCCAGCTCGCGTGGACGGGCTCGGCCACCTCGTACGCGGTCTACCGGGTGGACGGCAGCCCGACGAGCGCCGATCCGTGTTTCTTCGCCGACGCCCGCAACCTGGTCGGGACCACCCGGCAGAAGACGTTCACCGACGCCGGCGCCGGCGGATCGGCCTACACCTACTACGTGGCCGCGCTCAATCGCACCCACCAGGAGAGCGCGCCCAGCGCGGGCAAGGCCGTCGGCCAGGGCGGCGGCGGCGCGTTCAGCGTGGTGATCGACAACGCCGGGCCCGGGTTCGCCGCCGGCTCCGCCTGGGGCACCTCCACCTACTCCCCGCAGCTCCACGGCGCCGACTACCGCTTCGCCGAACCCGTCGCGGCGAGCGATCCGGCCTGGTTCAGCGCGGCCGTCCCGAGCGCGGGCGACTATCGGGTGGAGGTGTGGCATCCGGCCGATCCCGGCTACAACAGCGCGACTCCGTACATCGTCGCGGCTTCCGGTGGGAACCGGACGGTCACTCTCGACCAACGTACGGGGGGTGGAACCTGGCGCAGCCTGGGCACGTACCGGCTGGACGCGGGCACGTACAACGTGGTCGGGGTGAGCCGCTGGACCGCCACGACCGGGTACGTCATCGCGGACGCCGTCCGGATCACCCGGCTCTGACCGGCTACGAAAGTAGGGGTGGGCACGTACGGCGGGTGATCGTACGATGAGGCCGTGGACGGTGCCCGCCCGCGGCCGATCGACGCGGTCGCGGCCCTGGCCGCGGCGGGTCTGACGCCTGTGGCCGGCTACTCGGGCACGGGCCTGGTGCTCCTGCTGGCAGGGGCGCTGCCGGTGTTCTGGATGCGCCGGGCGCCCCTGGTCGTGGCCTGGATCGGAGCCGGCATCGCGGTCGCCGTGCCCGCCCTGTCGTTGCTCGCGCCGTCCGTCGTGCCCCTTCCGCCGCCGGACACGCTGCTCTGGCCGCCCTTGGGGCCGTTCGCCGCCTACGCCGCGGTGGCCTGCGCCCGCGACAGCCGCCCGCTCTGCCGCCGGCTGCCGGTGCTCGTGCTGGCCCTCGGCGTCCTTTCCCTGCCCGACCGGTTCGGGCTCGTCGCCAGGTCCGAGGCGGTGATCGCGCTCGCCGTCCTGTACGGCCTGTACGTCTCCGTCAGGGAACGCCTCCGCGCCGAGCTGGCCGAACGCGCGCAGCGGATCGAACGCGAGCGCCTGGCCGGCCAGCTGCACGACGTGGTCACCCACCGGATCGGCCGCATCGTGCTCCAGGCCGGCGCGATGGCCCTGGCGGCCGGCGACGAACGCGCCAGGGCGGCGGCCGAGGACATCCGCACGACCGGCTCCGAGACGCTGGAGGAGTTACGCCACATGACCGCGCTGCTGCGGCGGGGCACCGGGGAGGGCTTCGACCTGGGGCTGCCCCTGCCGGACCTGCGGCCGCTGGTGATCGACTCGGCGCAGGCCGGCGTGCCCGTCGAGCTGTCGGTCGAGGGCACGCCCGTGCCGGTGCCCGGGCCGGTGGGGCGCAGCGCGTACCTGGTGGTCGAGGCGGCCCTGGCCAACGTGCGCGAGCACGCGCCGGGGGCGGACGTGCGGGTGCGCGTCCGCTACCCGCCCGGTTACGTGCGGATCGGCGTGCGCAACTCCGCCGGGCGGCCCGGCGCCTGGGTCAGCGTCGCCGGGCCGGGGCCGAGCCTGACCGACCTGCGGCGGCGGGTGGAGGTGGCCGGCGGGACGCTGGAGAGCGGGCCCCTGGAGGACGGCGGCTTCCACGTCGAGGCCACCTTCCCGGCCGCCTGAACCGGCGCCGCCCTTCCCGGCCGCCTGAAGCGGTGGGCGTTCAGGAGCTGTAGATCACCGACAAAAAGCGCACCAGCACGTCCTCCCGCGAGGCGGGCGGCAGCGCGTCCAGCACCGCGTTGACCATCGCCATCTCCGGCTGCCCCGCCCCCGGCCGCAGGTCCACCCCGACCGACGCGCTCAGCTCGGCGAACGACGCGTCGTCGATGGTGTCCAGGTCCAGCCCCGCCACCAGCTCGACCAGCCCTTCCGGCAGCACGACGGGCCCGCGTTCCCTGGCCGCCTCGGCCGACTCGGCGATCACCTTGAGCATGGCCTCCACCCCGGCGAGCGTGACCCCGGTGACCGTGATGTGCAGGTTGGCGGGGATGCCGGCGTACGAGAGCTGAGGTTGCAGGAACCAGCCCCGCGCCCGCGCCTCGTCGGCCAGCACGAACACGTCGACGCCGTCGCCGGCGAAGGCCACCAGCGACGACTCGGGCTCGCCGAGCACCCGCAGCCCGGGGATGGCGGCCAGGCCGGCGCGCAGCCTGGTCGTCGCCTCCAGCGTGGCCCGGCCCAGCTCCGCGTACCCCTGCCGGCCCAGCGCCTGAAGGGTGGCCCACGCGCCGCCGAGCGGGCCGGCCGACCGGGAGCTCTGCACGGTCGCGTTGATGATCGTGTACCCGGGCCAGGCGGCCGAGGCGAAGTACGCCCGCCGCCGCATCGCGGGATCGGCGAACAGCAGGACCGAGGCCCCCTTGGGCGCGTAGCCGAACTTGTGCAGGTCGCAGGAGATCGAGGTCACCCCGGGGACCGACAGGTCGAACGGCGGCACCGTCGCCCCCGCTTCACGTAACCAGGGCAGCAGCCAGCCGCCCACGCACGCGTCCACGTGGAACGGCACGCCCGCCGCCGACGCCACGGCGGCCACCTCCTCGATCGGGTCGATCACGCCCTGGGGGTAGGACGGCGCGGAGGCGACGACGAGGACGGTGTCCGGACCGATCGCCGCCGCGACGTCGTCGGCGTGCGCCTTGTACGTCGACAGGTCCACCGGCAGGGCGACGACCTCGACCCCGAGGTAGTGCGCCGCCTTGTGGAAGGCCGGATGGGCGGTGACCGGCAGGACCAGGTTGGGGCGGTCGCGTCCGGCCTGGTCGCGGGCCGCCTTGACGGCCAGCATGATCGACTCGGTGCCGCCGCTGGTGAAGATGCCGTGGCCGCCGCCGAGCAGGTCGGCGACCGCGCCGACGACCTGCCGCTCCATCTCGACCACGCTGGGGAACGCGGTCGGGTCGAGGCAGTTGACCTCCAGCATCTCCAGGTAGGCCCGGGTGGCGGCGTCGTTCACCTCGGCCCGCCCGGTGTCGTAGACGTAGGCGGTCACCTGGCCGCCGCGTACGGGCAGGTCGTGCTCCTTGAGCCGGGCGACCTCGGCGAGCAGGTCTTCCGTGGTCCTTCCGGCCGGAGGCAGGTTCACGTGGCCTCCTTCGTTCTCGTGGGGGTGAGCCTTCCGTACCTGACGACGAACGGCAGGCTGATCAGCATGAGCAGGGCGGGCAGCGCGGTGAAGCCGAGCAGCAGCCCGGTCAGCGCGCCGGGCGGCTGCGCGACCGGCGCCTCGGTCGGCGCCGAGGTGAATCCCGACAGGGTCAGCACCAGCGCGAACAGCCCGGGTCCGAGTGCCAGGCCGGCCGTCTCGCCCGCCGTCCACAGGCCGGTGAACGCGCCGGACTGGGCATGTCCTGTACGGGCGGCGTCGGCGTGCACGGTGTCGGGCAGGAGCGACAGCGGCAGCAGTTGCAGCGCCGCGTAACAGACCCCGGCCAGGGCGGTCAGCGCCAGCGTGGCGATCAGCCCGCCCGAGGCGATGGCCGGGATCAGCGCGACCGCGACGCCGCAGAAGCCGACGGAGGCGGCCAGGTAGCAGCGCACCGCCCCGTGCACGCGGGCCAGCCAGGCCCAGCCGGGCACCGCGAGCATGCTCGGCCCGACCAGGCAGACGAACATCACCGACGTCAGCCCGTAGTCGCCCAGCCGGTACGACGCCACGTACGGCGCGCCCGCCAGCATCACCGCCACGGCCAGCGCCTGCGTCACGAAGGCCGCCAGCAGCACGAAGAACGGCCGGTTTCCCCTGGCCAGCCGGAAGGCCGCCACGGGGCCGAGCTGCCTGGGCCCCGGCCTGGACGGCACCCAGCGGGTGGCCAGCGTCGAGCCGGCCAGCGCCGCCGCCATGATCGCGCCGATCGTGACGCCCATCACGGCGTATCCGGCCCGGCCGCCCCCGGCCAGATCGACCACGGCCGGGGCCAGGCCGCCGGCCACGAGGATGCCCACGGTCAGGCACACCACCCGCCAGGACATGATCCTGGTCCGCTCGCCCGGATCGGGCGACATCTCGGCCGGCAGCGCCACGTACGGGACCTGGAAGCAGGCGAAGGCCGTGGCCGCCAGCAGGAACGCCGCCCCGGCCCAGAGCGCCCCGGGAACGTCGCCCGGCACCGCGAACATCAGCGCGAACGCCACCGGCAGCGCTGCCGAGCCGGCCGTCAGCAGGCGCGTCCTACGGCCGGTCCGCACCGCCTCGCGGTCGCTGGCGGCGCCCACCAGGGGGTTCAGCAGCACGTCCCAGATCTTGGGCGCGACCAGCACGGCGCCCGCCACGGCGGCGGGGACGCCGAGCATGTCGGTCAGGTAGTACAGGAGCAGCAGGCCGGGAACCGCCGAGAACACGCCGGTCCCGACGGAGCCGACGCCGTAACCGAGCAGCCGGCCCCTCCCGAGCCGGCTCACCGCGGGCGCCGGCGCCGGCCGGGCCTGAGGTTCTCGCCGGGCCGCATCACCAGCCGGTCGGGCCGCACCACCGGCCGGTCGGGTCGGCTCACCTGGGGTCGCCGGGGAGGCCGAGGGTGCGGTGCAGGCTGGTGTGCAGGTGGGCGCGGAAGCGGCGCAGCGCGGCCCGGTCGCCCGAGCCCCTGCGCCGGCCCTCGGCGTCCAGCACCCCGCCCTTGGCGAAGCCGTGCACGGACCAGATCACCGTCCACACGGTGTACTCCAGGTCGACCTCGCCGGAGATCAGCCCGGCCTCGACCGCGGGCCGCAGCGCGCCGGTCACGGTGGCGAGCAGTGGCTGCACGTACTGGCGTTCCAGCTCGGTGATGTCGCTGGCGTCGGAGAGCCAGCGGTGCATCCACAGCGCGGGCACCTCGGGGTTGTCCACGCAGAAGTCGAGGTAGTCGTCGGTGAGCCCGTGGATGGCGGCGACCGGGTCGGCCGCGCCGGGCAGCCGGGCGAGCGCCGTCTCCAGCGCCGCCTTCTCCGCCTGGTGGGCGCGCTCCATGACGGCCAGGTACAGCTCGCGCTTGCCGCCCACGTGGTAGTTGACGGTGGCGATGTTCAGCCCGGCGGCCTCGGCGATCTGCCGGGTGGAGGTGCCGTCGTAGCCGAGCGCCGCGAACAGGTGTGTGGCCACCTTGAGTATCAGGCCGGCCTGGGTGCTTTCGCCGGGTGTCATACCACCGAAGGTAGTTCGGTCACCCCTTCTCGGTCAATCGCTTGATGGAGACCTCAGGCCCGCGCGAGCTTCCAGGCCGGGCTGTCGAGGAAGTGGTTGTCGAAGCGTTCCTGGGACTCGAGCAGCTCCTCCAGCGTGGCCTCGCCCGTCTTGAGCCGCGCCAGCAGGCGGAAGTACTCGAAGCGCTCGACGCCCGGCGTGATCACGATCAGCAGGTCGGCCTCCGAGCCGGGGGCGGCGGCGAAGGCGTGGGCGACGTCGGGCGGCACCACGGCCACGTCGCCCTGCTCCAGGGTCACCACCTTCTCGCCGGCCAGCACCTGGGCCCGCCCGTCGAGCACGTAGAACAGCTCGGAGGCGGTGGTGTGGGTGTGCGGCACCGCGCCGTCGGCCCCTTCGCCGAGGGTGATGCGCACGGTGCTGAGCGCGCCGCCGGTGGCGCTGGAGTCGAGCAGCATGCGGCCCGTGCTCGGCGGCCCGCCGATGACCTCGGCGTCCACGGAACGGATCACGGCGGCGGTGGCGGGGTCGAAGATCGTCAAGGTCTTACTCCTTCGGTACGGCGGCACCGCGCAGCGCGGTGTCCACCAGGCGTTCGGCGTAGGCGCGATCGACCGGCAGCCCGGTGATCAGGACGCGGTAGTAGAGGGCGCCGGCGAGCTGGTCGAACAGGGCCTCGACGTCGAGGTCCGGGCGCAGCTCGCCGCGTTCGACGGCTCGGTGCAGCAGGGCATGGGCCAGGGCGTTGCGCTCGGCGTACATCCGGCGTTCGAGCGCGCCGACGTCGGGATGGCGGGCGGCGGCGGCGACCAGCTCGGCCACCGTGCCGGCGCCCCGACCGTCGTCGGGTTCGTCCTGGTCGCCGGCCTTACCGTCGGGCTGGTCGCCCGGACGGTCGTCGGGCTGGTCGCCGGCGGAGGCAGCGCCGCGGCCGGCCGCACGCATGCGGTTGAGACCGGCGGCGATCTTCTCCAGGTACGCGGGCAGGTCGCGGCGGATGTCGCCGCTGTCGGTGATCTCGTCGCCCGCCTGGAGCCTGGCCACCACGGCCAGGGCCAGGTGGTCCTTGGTGGGCCAGCGGCGGTAGAGCGTGGTCTTGGCGACCCCGGCCCGCTCGGCCACCTCGTCCGGCGACAGGCCGGCGTAGCCGCGCTGGAGCAGCAGCTCGGTGGCCGCGCTGAGCACGCCTTCGTCCACGTCGGCCCTGCGCGGCCGGCCTCGCGGGGTCATGTCACGCCTCTCTTTCGAAACTCGGGTAGCGAAAAAGACGCTACCCCGTGAGAGGCGTATTACGCAACCGGGGTTTCGTAATTAGTCCGGCGCCCAGTACTTCTCCATGATCTGATCGAGCAGCCGCACCACGGGCTGCCAGCTCCCGGGCAGCCGGTAGCGGGCGGCCCTGCGGTGGTCGTACGCGAGCGTGTACTTGATGAAGTCCGCCCCCTGCGGCGGCCGCTCCGAGCTGCCGATCCGCAGACTCCGCAGCAGGCCGCGGAGCTTGCGCTGCTCCTTGGCGGTCAGGCACTTGTCGATCGTCGGCCCCGTCCGCCGGCTGAGCCGTACGCACCCGCTGCCGTACACGATCACGCGGTCGTTCAGCCCCGCGAAGCCGCCCTGCTTGCGGAAGTCCACCAGCGCCCGCTTCGGCGCGACCTCCGCCTGCGCCGGGGCCATGGACGTGTTCAGCGCCAGGAGGAGCACGGGCAGGAGCACTATTCGCCAGATCCTCATGCCCCTACGACGTACGCCGGCCGCGATCGGCTCACCGGAACGCGTCCCCTAGGCGTGCGGGGTGTCCCGCGACGCCCAGGGGGCTCCCTCACGGCTACCCGCAGCGGGCGCCGTTGAGGTGGAACACCTCGGGATCCGGGTTGGGGCCTGAGGCGTTCGTACCGGTGAAGCCGAACGTCACCGACTTGCCCGGCTTGATCCGGCCGTGGCCGCCCAGCGCCTTCGCCGTCACCACCGAGCCCGACTGCGACAGCGCCGCGCCCCGGCCGTCACGGACGCGCTGGCCGCTCAGGAACGACCAGCGCAGGTCCCAGCCGTCCACGCTGTGCTTGCCGGCGTTCTCGATCACGACCTGCGCGGTGAACGTGTGCGAGCCGTGCGCCGAGTAGCGGACCCGGCAGTCCGAGCGCCCGCCGTCGTCGGTCAGGAAGGCGGAGACCCAGGCCAGTGGGGAGTTCCAGTTGATGGTCAGCTCGTTCGTCGACCACGACTCGATGTCGTCCACGTAGCAGAACTGCGGCTTGCAGCCCTGCAGCAGCCGCTGCGCGAGCGGGTCCTGGATGCTGGAGTTCGGGCCGCCCGACAGCGTGCCGCGCGGCGGGTTGGGCAGCGCGGGGTCGAGCTGGTGGGCGTACCAGCGGCTGTGCTGGTTCTTCGAGGCGACCTCGCCGTAGCCGGTGACGTACGACTGGTTGAGCGCGTTGCGGCCGAGGAGGTAGTCCATGCCCTCCTGTACGGCCGACCGGTACTTCTCCTCGCCGGTCAGGTCGTACGCGGTCGCCATGACGACCATGTTGTTCAGCACCAGGTTGTTGGAGCCCCAGTCGAAGTCGGGCGGGTTGTACGCCAGCCCGTACGGGTGCGCCCGCTGGACCGCCAGATACTTCTCGGCCCCCTCGACCACCGACCTGCGGACCCGGGCCCGGTCCGGCAGCGCGTTCGGCACCGTCGCCAGGTCCAGGCGGCCGAGCTGGGCCGTGTTGCCCCAGTCGAAGCCGCGCTCGCGCCAGATGTCGCCGGTGTGGTGCGGCGAGGCCAGCACGAAGTCCATGAACTCGCGCTCACCCGTGGTCAGGTACAGCTCGGCCGCCGCCCAGTAGAACTCGTCGCTCACGTCGTTGTCGTTGTAGGCGCCGCCGCCGGTGCCGTCGCTCGGGTCGGCGTACCGCTCCGGGTTCGCCCTGGCCGCCGCCCACGCCTTGCGCGCCGCCGTCAGGTTCCTGGCGGCGAACGCGGCGTCGTACGGGGCGAACAGCCGGGCCGCCTGCGCCGCCGTCGCGGCCAGGTTCAGCGTCGCGGCGGTGGAGGTGGGGTGCAGCTCGCGCAGCTGCGGGTCCAGGTGCGGCAGCAGCGGAAGGCCGGTCCAGTTCTGGTCGTGGATCTTGTGGTGCGCCATGCCCGCGTACGGCTTGCCGTCCGGCACCTGCATGCTCAGCAGGAACTCCTGCTCCCAGCGGGCCTCGTCCAGGATGTCCGGCCGGCCGTTGCCGCTCTCCGGGATGTTCAGCTGCCGGTCCTTGAACGCGGTCTTGTCGCGCTCGTACGCGGCCATGAGCTGGAAGACCGAGATGCCGCCGTTGACGACGTACTTGCCGTGGTCGCCGGCGTCGTACCAGCCGCCCTTGACGTTCAGGCTGTAGTCGCAGACGCCCGGCTGGCACGGCACGCTCACGTCGCCCTGGTTCGGCGCGACGCCGACGTGACCCGCCGGCCGGCCGTAGCCGGGGCGCAGGCGGTCGAGGATCTCGATGCCGCTGCGCTGGGTGTAGTAGAACTTCAGCGCGTCGGCCGGAAGCTGCTCGTACAGGTCGGCCGCGATGTCGAACGGCCGGCTCGTCTCGCCGTCCGCCGTCACCGTGTACCCCTTGCCCGGCTTGCGGTAGGAGCCGAAGTCGAGCGTGTGCACGTTCTGGCCCGAGCTGGCGTCCACGCCCCTGGGGGTGGTCCTGCCCCGGGCCACGGTCACCTGGCTGGCGTTCTTGAGCTCCCATGCCAGGGCCGTGGTCGCCTCGGTCACCACCGTCGCCTTCTTCGGGCCCGTGGGGAGGTAGCCGACCATGTTCACGCGCACGCGGGGGCCCGTGTCCGGTTCGTACACCTCGGGCTCCGCGCCGCCCTTGAGCGACACGTCGTCCATGCAGAACCTCCAGGGCTCGGCGCTGCCGCCCAGCTGGAAGGCGACCTGGGCGTCGGGCAGCGACACGGGGGCGGTGAACGTGTAGGAGTAGGAGTTGCCCGAGACGCTCATCTCCGGCGCGGCCGACAGATACTGCGTGTAGGGGTCCACGGGGAGCTGGATCAGGGCCCGGCCGACCCTGGCCGGGGTCGCGGTGGCGAAGAACCGGTAGGCGTACGTCTCGCCCGCCACGAGCGGGAGGTCGTTCTGGCCGATGATCACGTCCCACGGATTGGCGGTGCCACCGGGGATGTCGGCGCACAGCCGGCCCTCGTCCACCGCGAGGGTGACGTTGCCGGTGCCCCACCAGGGGGCGGTGCCGGTGTCGAAAGTGCCGTTCACGATCTGCTCGGGTCCCTCGTCGGCGGCCTGGGCCGCTGGGGCGGGGGACAGGGCGACCATGGTGAAGAGGGCCAGTAAGGCGGCCCGGCGTCGGGTCATGGAGGTCCTTAGGGGGTGTGGGAGCGCTCCCAATGGAGCGACCCCGATCCTCCATTCCCCTCGCCGCCGCGTCAACGGGCGCGGAAATCCCGGCTGAAACTTTCTCGTGACGGTGACACGCCGCTCCTGGCACCGGTCTCCGGGTGCGGGACGGACGGTTGCCTGGTGGCGGTGCGGGTGAGGTGCCGGATGACCGCTTCGGCCCGGTCCCGGTCGTACGGTGCGGCCAGACGGTCGGCGGCGGCCAGCGCGCGGTGAGCCGCCTTTTCGGCCGGCCCGTTTCTGCCCGCGACGGCCAGCACGAGCGCGCGGGCCCAGCCGATCCTGGCCGCGGCCCCCGGATTCCTGGCCTGGTACCTGGACAGGTGGCCGTGCAGGAGCCGCGCGGACGCCCGGTCCGGCGGGCCGGGCAGCGCCCAGAGCAGCTCCGCCAGCCCGGCCCAGCACTCCAGCATGCCGCGCTGCCCCGTCGGCAACCGCCCGGCCAGCACCAGCACTTCGGCCACCACTTCCCGCACCGCCACCGCGTCCTCCGTCACCAGGGGCGCGCCGCTCAGGGCACGAGCGCGCGGGCCGAACGCGTCGTCGGGGTGGTGGGTGCGCAGGTGCAGGCGGGCGGTGGCGGTGCGCAGGCGCATGTCCTGAATGGTGCGCATGACCGGGCCGTCCCGCAGCCCGAGCTCCTTCTGTCGGGTACGGCGGCGCTCGGTGGACGCCCGGGCCGCCTCCAGCACCCGCCGGATCCGTTCCGGAGCCATCCCGTCGATCCGCAGCATCGCCTCGACCTGGCCGGTCAGGCACCAGTGCCGGCCGATGTCGTCCCCGCCCACGCGCCTGGCCGCCTGCTCGGCCGTGTCCGCGAACAGCTCGGCCGCCGTTTCGAAGTCCCCCTGCCACAGCGCGGTCTCGGCGAGCATGCCCGTGCAGTTCTCCGCCACGCGCGGCGTCAGCGTCCTGGCGCGGCACTCGGTGAACGAACGCCTGGCCGCCTCGAACGCCCCCGCATAAAGCTGGTCGAGCCCGCGAGCCAGCCGGGCCCGGTGCGCGGTCTCCGCGGCGTGCCCGACCTCGGCCAGGGCGCGGTCCGCCAGCGTGGCGTAGCGGGTGGCGGTCCGGTGCAGGCCGGCGACGCGGGCGATGGTGGCGGCGTTGGCGTGGGCCTCGGCGCGCAGGGCGGGATCCCGGGTCCGTTCGGCGGCGTTGAGCTGGCGTAACGAGGCGGCCAGCATCGTGAGCAGGTCCTGCTGGTGGTACGCGAGCCTGGCCAGCATGGTCAGCGCCTGCGCGGCCTCCCGCCCACCGTTCTCCCGCCCACCGTCCTCCCGCTCGCGTCCGAGGCTGAGCAGGGGTGGGGTGAGGCGGTGCGCGGTCTGGCGGGTGGCCGCGGTCAGACAGGTGACGATCAGGCCGGTACGCGACTCGGGCAGCGGCTCGCCCAGCGTGTCCAGTGCCGCTCTGGCCAGCCGGGTGGCGTCCAGGTCGTTGGCCAGGTGGTGCTCGCTCGTCCCGGCCATCCACAGGTGCCGGGCCCGGAGCAGCCGGTTCTCGTGGGTGCCGTCGAGGTGCCGGCGCAGGATGGCCCTCGACTCCTCGTACAGGTGCAACCGCAGGCACAGCGTCCAGTAGCGGTCCAGGAAATCCGGATCACCGGACACGGTCCAGGCCGGCCTGATGTTGTCCAGCTCCGCCCCGAGCACGGCGGTGACCTCGGTGTCGGAGGCGTCCTGCAACGCGTCCGCGTGCCGGTCGAGCAGGCCGGCGAAGCAGGCGGCGTGACGTCTGCGCGCGGCCAGGAGGTCCGCCGGGCTCAGGTGTTCGGCGGCGAGCTGCTGGATCAGGGGGTGGATCACGTACCGGCCGGAGGAGGTCAGCCGGATCATGCTGTGATCGACCAGGCGGACCAGCACGCCGAGGCTGGTGCGGGCCACCTCCAGGGCCGCCTCCAGCGTGCACCCGCCGCCGAACACCGACAGCGCCGCCAGCGCCCGCTGCCCGTCCGGGTCGAGCAGCCGCCACGAGGTCTCGAAGACCGTACGCATGCAGGCGTGCCGAGGCCGGGTGGCGGGTCCGGCGGCCGACAGCAGCCCGGGGTCCGCGCCGAGGCGCCGGGCGAGGTCGGCGCAGGGCACGGCGCGCAGCAGGCCGGCCACCAGCTCGATGGCCAGGGGAAGGCCGCCGGTGGCCGCGCAGATCGCCGCCACCGGGGCCGCCTCGCGATCGGGGTCGAACGCCGGTCGTGCCGCCCGTGCCCGTACCGCGAACAGCGCCTCGGCGGCCGGTCCCGGCAGCCCTTCCACGGTGACCGTCGCCTGGCCGGGCAGGCTCAGCCGCCGCCTGCTCGTGGCGAGCACCCGTACGGAGGGGCCGGCGCGCAGGAGGGCGCCGATGACCGCGTCGAAGGCGGGCAGGTGTTCTAGGTTGTCGAGGACGAGCAGGAGTCGCCGGCGGCGGGCGGCGAGGTCGGCCAGGAGCAGGTCCAGGGCGGGACGCGGCGGCGCGAGATCGACGTCCAGGCGACGCGCCAGCGTGGTCACGGCCGCCTCGGCCCGCACTCCGGCGAACGACACGAAGACCGTCTCCCCGGGCGAGCCGTTCCCGCCGGGAGAGCCGTTTTCGCCGGCCGTCTTCGCGAGTGAGCCGTTTCCGCCGGCGTCCGGCGGGGTCGTGGGGCCGGCTCTGGGCTTCGAAGTCATGTCGGTACGGGGATCCGGGGCGATGGCGGCGATGGCGAGGCGGGTCTTGCCGATACCGCCGGGCCCGAGCAGCGTGATCAGCCGCTCGCGCGCCAGCAGCGCCCGCAGCGCGCCCACCTCGGCGTCCCGGCCGATCAGCTCCGTACCGGGCAGAGGCGGGCCGGGCCGGGCCGGAGCGCGGGGCGCGAGCTCCCGCCGCAGCGCCTGGGTCCGCGGCGCGGGGGCGACGCCCAGCTCGTCCGCCAGCCGCCGGCGCAGCTCGTCGTAGCAGGCCAGGGCGGCGGCCCGGTTCCCCGTCCCGGCCAGGGACGCCATGAGCACCCGGTACGCCTCCTCGTCGTACGAATCGAGCCCGGTCATGATGCGCGCCAGCCGCGTCACCTCGTCGGACGCCCCCGACCCCGGTGGCGGGAGCAGCGAGCGCAGCAGCGTGCGCATCCGCTGCCGTTCCGCGGCCACCCACTCGCCGAACGCCGGCGCGTCGCAGAACCCGACCCCGTCCATGAAGTCCCCGCGCCACAGCCGCAACGCCGTGGCCACGGCCGGGGCCCCGGACAACACCCGGTGGTCCACGAAGCACTCGCCGGCGTCGCGGAACCGTACGTGTCCACGGGTGATCTCCAGCCAGCCGCCCACCTCCGCGCGCAACTCGGACAGCGCCAGCCGCAGACTGCCCCTGGCGTTGGCCTCGGGACGCTCGCCCCACAGCAGCGTGGCCAGCGCGGAGCGCGGCTGAGGGCCGGTCGTGGTGGCGAGGTAGCAGAGCAGCGCGCGTGTCTTGGCGGAGCGGACGCGCAGGGGCGTCCCTCCGACGGACAGGTCCGGTGAGCCGAGCAGGAGCATGGTCAGCGACTGCCTCATAGCCGAGCAGGCTAGGCGCGAGCCGGCCGGATGACTGTTCGAAAAGGCACATACGGGGTGTGTTCTGCGTGACTCACCTGCGCGTTAACGGTGTGCTCACGGTGGCCTGGCCACTCTGATGCCGCGCTCCGCGACCTTCGCGGGGCGTTCGACATCAAGGAGAGACAGAGCATGCGCACTCCTCAACTGATCGCCGCACTCACTCTCGTCGCAGGCCTGGCCGGGCCGGCGGTGGCCGCCGCGCCGGCCTACGCCATGGCGTCCTCGTGCGTCGTGACGCTCTACGACATCGACCTCAGCAACCCCAGAGAGAAGGACGGCGTCGACGAGCTCCGCTTCAAGGTCGACGGGAACTGGTTCCCGCAGAACGGCCACTTCGACATGAGCACCGCGCGGCCGGACGGCGACCCGGCGGACTTCGGCTTCCCGTCGACCATCGTCCAGCGGCACGAGAACAAGTACTTCGAACTGCGCGAGGTCGACCCGCCGGTCATCACCGGCGGGCAGAACCTGGGCGAGGCGTGGGCCTTCGGCTACGACTGCGACGACCTCGGCGTCGGGGACATCCACATCGAGGACACCGTCCTGTCCAGCAACAAGTACGCCTACACGGTCAGGCTCAAGCTGACCGGCCAGTAACCGATCCTCTCCCGCCGATCGGCCGCCGCCGAGGTGGCCGATCGGCTCACGGCGTCAGCACCCGTTCCGGCGAGTCGAGCCAGATCGACTGACCGCCCTCAGGGGAGACGGTCATGCCGAACCGCTCGTGGCCGGGCTCGCCCCACGACACCCACCGGAAGTAGGCGTCCACCAGCTCCTCCCACAAGGGCCGGTCGCCCACCTGGTACACCTGGTGCACCCGCTCGCCGGGCCGGTGCACGGCCGCCGCCCACCGGCCCGGATCGGCGGGGTCGCGGACGTACACCGCGAACCGCTCTCCACAACCGGAACGCTACGGTCAGTGTGCGGTGAAGCTCAATGAGATTGCTTCAGATTTCTTCATGATCAGTGAGAGCACGATCGATGAGGCGGCGCGCCGCCTCGCCACGCACCGCCAGGGCAGGCGTACCGGGTGGTGCGGCGGCTTCGGGGGCCTTTATTGATGGCGTTCGATCTGGGAGTGTTCGAGCGTGGCTCTCACTCTGGCCGGGTGCCCCGTGCACGAGTTGCTTGAGCGGCAGTCCGCCAAGCTGGCCCGGCTGCTCGTGCGTGGGTTCGCCGAGCAGATTCCCGTCTATCGGCGGTTGCCGCAGGAGGAGCTTGACGGGGACATCACGGTCATCACCGAGCACAATCTGCGGCTGATCGCCCGGGTGTTCCGGGATCGGCGGCCGCCGGCCAGGGCTGATCTGGCGCCGTTGCGGGTGTCGGCGGTTCGGCGGGCGCAGGAGGGGGTGCCGCTGGAGGCGCTGCTCGCGGCCTATCACCTGGGGGCGCGGATGGTGTGCGAGCGGCTGTTCGCGCAGGCGCGGCCGGACGATCTGGGTGACGTGCTGGAGGCGAACCGGATCATCCTGCGGTACATGGAGTCCGTGACGGCCGCCGTGTGCACGGCGTACCTGGAGGAGCGGGAGAGTGTGCTCAGCCAGGAGCAGCACGCCATGCACGCCACCGTGGCGGCGCTGCTCGGCGGTGACCGGGCGGCGCTGGCGGGGATCCGGCTGGCGCCGCGCTACCTGGTGCTGGCCATCGCGGTGGGGCGGCATCCGGACGAGGACGGGCCGGGTGGGGCGGTGGCGGGGCGGCGCAAGCTGCACCGGATCAGGAGCGCCCTGCAGCGGCACGTGACCGAGCCCGTGCTGCCCGCGCTGGACACCTCGGGCGGGCTCGTGCTCCTTCCGCTGCAGGAGGCCGGCGATCCGGCGGTCGAGGAGCTGGCGGAGGCGGCGGGCCGGGCGGCGGGCGTGCCGGTGTGGCTGGCGGCCGAGCCGGCGCCGCCGGACGACGTGCCGGCGGCGGCGCGGCTGGCCGAGGAGGTGCTGGAGGTGGCCCGGGTCTTCGAGCAGCCGCCGGGCGCCTACCGGCTGGCCGACGTGCTGCTCGAATACCAGCTGACCCGGTCGAGTCAGGCCACGGCGCTGCTCGCGGGGCTGCTGGACCCGCTGCTCGACAATCCCGACCTGCTGCGGACGCTCACGGCGTACCTGGACACCGGGCTCGACCGGCGGCGCACCGCCGAGCTGCTGCACGTGCATCCGAACACCGTCGACTACCGGCTGCGCCGGGCCGCCACCCTGACCGGGCTCGATCCGATGGATCCGGCCCATCTGCAGCGGATCGGGGCCGCGCTGGCCGCCCGTCGCCTCACCGGATCCCGGTAAGGCTGCCGCCCCGGTTGATGTCGGTAGGGCCGCTGCTTCACGGGATCCCGTAAGGCTGCTGCTGGGGTTCAGCGGGCGCCGGTGACCGCTGTTGTCACGATGGTGGCGAAGTTGCGCATGCCGAGGGCGTTCGGGTGGAACGGGGCGGCGGGGGCGGCCGGGACGTAGGGCTCGATCCATCGCACGCCGGGCGACGCGCACGGGTCGTGTCCCGCGCTCGGAGCCTGCAGGTCGATGAAGCCCGCTCCGGCCGAGGCGGCCTGTTCGGCCAGCATCTGGTTGAAGTACATCAGCGTGGCCCTGATGTAGTTGGCGTCCGCGCGGATGATCGGCACGCGCGGGTAGCAGCCGTTCTGCCGCGCGTACGTGGCGTAGCCCACCACGAAGATCCGGGCCTGGGGGGCGCGGGCGCGGATGTCGGAGACCAGGGCGGTCAGGCGGGGGCGCAGGGCGTCGGTCGCGACCCGCCACTGATCCTGGCCGCCCGCGTTGTAGTCGTCGTTGCAGGCGTCGCCGATCGGGGGCGGCAGCAGGTTCAGGCAGTCCTCGATGAAGTCGGTCAGCCCGACGTCGTTGGCGCCGATCTGGACCGTGACGAGCGTCGTGTTCTGGCTGAGCGCGTCGAGCTGGGGCGCCACGTCGCCGAGTTCGGTGTCCTGCGACTCGTACATGTCGGTGGTCTTGGCGCCCGAGCACGTCACGTCGCGGAACGTGTTCGCGGCGATGGCCCGTGCGGTCAGGTGGGGGTAGTTGCGGTCGGAGCGCAGGCAGCCGTAGTCGGGGCCGATCTGGTTGGGCACCAGCGGGCCGGCGGCGGCCGAGTCGCCCAGCGCCACGTACACCTCGGCCAGGGCGGCGTGCGCGGGTGGCGGGGTGAGGCTGAGGACCAACCAGGCCGCGGCGAGGACACTGAGCGTTCTCCGCGCCCTTCGCCGGGCCGTGCTCCGGGCCGTTCGTGGCAGGCTGACCGTTCGCGCCATGAGGACTCCTTCGGGCAGAGGGTGGGGGGTGCGGAATCCGTGGGGCGGTCAGTGGCGGAAGGGGCCGGTCACCTCGTACGTGATGCCTCCGGTGCCGGCGGACTCGCCGCTGGTGCCGCGCTGGGAGGAGAAGTAGAGCCGGGTGCCGTCGGGGGAGAAGGCGGGGCCGGTGATCTCCGAGCTCGCGTGCCCGTCCAGGCGCATGATCGGGGCCACGACGCCGTCCGGCGTGATGATGTTGATCTCCATGTTGCCGCCGTCCTCGGCCACGTAGAGATCGCCCGACGGCCGGCCGGTGATGTTGTCGACGCCGTCGAGGGTGCCCGTGCCGTCGTAGATCGCGGTCACGGTCTGGCGGGCGGTGTCGTACGCCCAGACCCTGCGGTCCCCCTTCGCGGTGAAGTAGCAGACGCCGGCGGCGTAGTGGCAGCCCTCGCCGCCGTTGAAGTGCCTGGCCGCGGCCACCTGGTGCCTGGTCTGGCGTTCGAGCACGCCGGGCGAGGGGTCGGGGACCTGGCGCCACTCCACGGCACCGCCGCCGAGCCCGCAGAGCACGTCGAGCCGGCCGCTGGACAGATCACCCCAGGTCGTGGGCGTGAAGCGGTAGAAGCAGCCGTCGCTCTCGTCCTCGGTCAGGTAGATCACGCGGTGGTCGGGGTCGCACGCGGCGGCCTCGTGCTTGAAGCGGCCCATGGCCGGGCGGGCGCGGGCCGTCGTGCCGCCGAGCGGGTACGTCTCGTACACGCGGCCGCGGAAGATCTCCTCGCACGACAGCCAGGTCTGCCACGGGGTCGCGCCGCCGGCGCAGTTGATGTTCGTGCCGCTGAGGATCCGGTACGCGCGCTCCACGGACCCGTCGGCCCTGAACCTGATCGCCGAGGCGCCGCCGATCAGCGGCACCTCGGAGTTGGAGACGTAGATCCAGCCGGCGCCGTCGGCGAAGCAGGCGCCGCCGTCGGGGGCCGGATGCCACAGCGTGCCGCCGACCAGCCGGCCCGATCTGGCCACGACGCGGCCGGTGAAGCCGGCGGGTAACGCCATGCCGTTGGCGTCGGGGGCGCCGAGCGGCCCGTACGGGCTCGCCCCGGCGGACACCGACGAGATCGACGCCGCCGCCTCGTGCCACACCGCCCCCGAGAACGCCACCGCCACCGGCACGGACACGAGGAAGGTACGGCGGCGCATGACGGCTCCCCACTGGTCGCGGTTCGATTCGCAGACAAACGATGAGCCATGCTCGTCATTCTGTGAACTGGACCGTGGAGTAAATGTGAGCGGTCAAATCTGTGACGCCTCACAAAAGGCCGGGCGCAACTGTGCGTCAGGTGCCGCCCGGCCGCCGCGCCGGCTTTGGCCGGCACAGCGGCCGGACCAGCGCGTCAGGCGTCGCCCGGCCGCCACATCGGCCAGTACAGTGCGCCGTCCGGCAGCGCGAACGGCTGCCGGGGCTGGTAGCCGTGCCGTGCGTACAGGTCGCGGTTGCGCGGGTCGCTGGCCTCCACGTACGCTGGCGCGCCCGCCAGCCGGGCGTGCTGGTAGCGCAGCAGGGCCGTGCCCAGCCCCTGGTTCTGCCGGTCGGGATGGACCGCCAGGAAGACCAGATGGTGGTACGGAGGCTGCGGCCGGTTCTGCTCGGACAACTGGTCAAGGGTGCGGAAACGGTCGGCCCACTCGCCGGTGGCCTCGCTCAGCCGCCGGTCGTAGTCCGTCGGCGCGGGCAGCTCGGCCGTCCGCTCGAACCACACGGCGACCGCCTGGCCGTCGTCGGCGAGATGGACCTCACCGTGCTCAAGGGCGTGCTCGACGAAGATGCGATAGTCGGCGGCGAGGATCCGGTGCCGCGACCGGCGGTCGGGCACGAGGTAGGTCGAGCACCTCAGCCCGGCGAACGCGGTCGCGATCAGTTCGGCGGCGGCCGCTCCGTCGTCGGCCGTGGCCCTGCGGACGGTCACCCGCAGCGCGAAGGGTCCTCCTGATGTGCGGTCGATGACCGGCCATGCTTCGAATGTCTCTTTCACGAGGCCCAGGTCTCCTCTCATCAGTGGTGCGGTGTCCTGGGCGGTGGCCGCCTCGGCGTCCATCCCCACCATCGCAGCGTAAACGGAGCGCGGTCGGGAGCGCAGCACGAGGGTCCGCCCCGGCCGATCGCGCGGCGTGCGGCACGCGCTCGGCCGCCCGGCTGACGGGTCTCTTACGTGGTTGGGAGATCCACTTGTTCTGGCCTGGGGTAATCGGTGCCCGGGATCACGATCAGGAGGCACCGCGATGGCGGACTTTCCCATTGTTGTCGGTATAAATCGCACGCAGGATGGTTCCATCGCCGTCGCGGTGGGTGAGTCGGGCATGTACAGCCTGCAGAAGGAACGCGTCAGCCGCCGCGAGCACCACTGGGGCCGCCTCGGTGACCTGCCGGACCGGTACGTGCCCGCGATGCCGCTGCTGAAGGAGCGGGTCGACCTGGTCGTGGAGGGTTACGCCGCCGACACCGAGATCGAGCACGCGGGGGCGTACGAGCAGGAGACCCGTCAGGCCCTCGGCCTCGGGGACGAGACGCCGATCGTGATGGTCTCCTCCCATCTGTCCCACGTCTACGGCGCGTTCCACCCCTCGCCGTTCGCGGAGGCGGCGGGGCTGGTGATCGACGCGCGGGGCAGCCGGATCGGGGACCTCGTCGAGCAGGTCGAGCTGCCGCCCGACGCGGACGAGGACCTGCTGGAGGTGGCCTCCTACTACCGGTGCACGCGCGGGGGGATCGAGTGCCTGGCCAAGCAGTTCTGGGACGGCGACTGGGCCAGGCCCGCCGGGCTCGGCTGCTTCTACGCGCTGCTGGCCGAGATGACGTGGCCGGGCAGCGAGGGCGACGGGACCAAGGTGATGGAGCTGGCCCCGTTCGGCGACCCGGACGCGCTGGGTCTGCCCGACCTGGACGTACGCGGTCACGAGGTGCACATCCCGCCCGCCTGGACGGACCTGTTCCGGCGGGCCGGCGCGCCCGGGGAGGAGCCGGGAGACGACGTGTTCCGGCGCGCCGGTGCCTTCGGGGGCGCCTCGGGCCGCGAGGAGTTCCGGCGGGCCGGTGCTTTCGCGTACGAGCCGGGTGGTGAGGAGTTCCGGCGGGCGGCGAATCTGGCCGCCGCCGGTCGGCGGGCCTTCGAGCGGGCGCTGCTCCAGGTCGTCGCGTGGCTGCACGCCGAGACCGGCCTGGACGCGCTGGCGTTCTCCGGCGGTACGGCGCTGAGCGCCTCGGCCAACGGCCGGCTGACCCGTGAGTCGCCGTTCCGCGAGCTGTTCGTCCCGCCCGCTCCGCACGCCGGCGGCACGGCCGTGGGCTGCGCGCTGTACGGGCTGGCCGCCTGCCTCGGGGTGCGGCCGGGATTCCGCTGGACGGACGACTTCCTCGGCCCCGACCGGGACGACGACGACATCGAGGCCGCCGTCCGCGGTGTGCCCGGCGACCTGTACGTCGAGCGGCCCGCCGACCTGACGGCGACCCTGGTGACCTTGCTGGAGAGCGGCCGGGTGGTCGGCTTGTACCAGGGGCGCAGCGAGTCGGGGCCGAGGGCGCTGGGCCACCGCAGCATCCTCGGCGACCCGCGCGACCCCGACCTCCAGGACTACGTCAACTTCGAGGTGAAGGGCCGCGAGTGGTTCCGGCCGCTGGCGCCCGTGGTGCCGGCCGAGCACGCGGAACGGATCTTCGAGCTGGATCGGCCGTCCCCGTTCACGCAGTACGCCGCAGACGTCCGCCCGGAGCACCGTGACCTGCTACCGGGCATCACCCACGTGGACGGCACGGCCACACCCCAGACGGTCGAACGGGAGACCACGCCGTTCCTGCACGCCCTGCTGACCGCCTGGCACGCGCGCACGGGCACGCCGGTGCTGGCCAACGCCACGCTCTCCGGTCCGGGGGAGCCGCCGGCCGAGACGCCGGAGCACGCGATCCAGACCCTGCGCGAGACGGGCCTGCACGCGCTCGCGATGCCGCCGTACCTCATCCGCAAACGCGCGGAGCCGCCACTGCCGGGAGCGTGATCGCCGGGCTCGGCGCGCGACACGACGGCGCAGGTCAGACAGGTCTTGGGATTGTCGTCCCGGTCCCGGTACGGTCGATCCCATGCGCGTCTACCGAGCCGGATCCGTGACCCAGCTCACCCTGGCCGCGCTGCTCGCGCTGAGCGCCGGATGCGGCGGCGCGGCCGTGCCCGCCGCCCGTGAGGCGGCGCCGCCCGCGTCCCCGCCGCCGGCCGCCACTCCGGGGCTCCCGCTGGCGGGCAAGACCGTGGTGATCGATCCGGGGCACAACGGCGGCAACGCCGCGCATCCGGAGGAGATCAACCGGCTGGTCGACGTCATCACCGGTCGCAAGCCCTGCAACACCACCGGCACCCAGACCGACGCCGGTTTTCCCGAACACGCCTTCACCTGGGACGTCGCCGGCAAGCTGCGGCCCATCCTGGAGAAGATGGGCGCGAAGGTGGTGCTGACCAGGCCCAACGACAAGGGTGTGGGCCCCTGCGTCACCGAGCGGGCCGCGATCGGCAACGAGGCCAGGGCCGACGCGGTCGTGTCCATCCACGGCGACGGCGCGGCCCCGAGCGGGCACGGGTTCCACGTGATCATGCCGGGGCTGCTGCCCGGCCACAACGACGCCGTGGTGAAGCCCTCGCGCCGGCTCGGCCGGGCCGTCCGCGACGCCTACCGCAAGGGCACGGGCATGCCGTACGCCGACTACGTGGCGCGCAACGGCCTGCAGACCCGGGTCGACCTGGGCGGGCTCAACCTGTCGACGCAGCCGGCGATCTTCATCGAGTGCGGCAACATGCGTAATCCGGGCGACGCCGCCAAGATGTCCAGCCCCGCCTTCCGCAAGCGGATGGCCGCCTCCCTGGCCGACGGGGTCAGGAACTTCCTGAGCTAGCGTACGCGCGCAGGAACGCCGCGACGGCGGCCTGCGCGAGGTGCTCCAGGTCGGCTTCGGTGTAGTGGTCGGCGCCGCCCCAGAACATCGCCTTGTTCACCGGGATCCACAGCAGCAGGCCGACGAAGTGCTGCGCGGCCAGCTCCGGGTCGTCCGTGCGCAGCAGGCCGCGTTCGGCCAGCCGGGCGAAGCTGGCGGCCATGGTGCGCAGCGAGCGTTCGAAGCCCGCCTCGTACCAGGTGCGGCCGAGGTCGGGGAAGCGGTCGGCCTCGGCGACCACCAGCCGGCGCAGCCGCAGCACCTCGGGACGCATGAGCTCGCCGAGGAAGCGGCGGGCCAGCTCGCCGAGGTCCTTGTCCAGGTCGTCGCTGTCGTCGAGGGTCGCGGTGACCATCTTGGCCAGGCCCTCCACCTGGCCGGTGGTGTCCATGATGATGCTGGTGAACAGCTGCTCCTTGTCGGTGAAGTGCTTGTAGACGGTCTGCTTCGACACGGAGGCCAGCGCGGCCACCTCGTCCATGCTGGCGCCCACGTAGCCGTTGCGCAGGAAGACCGGGCGCGCGGCCTCCATGATCTGCCTGCGCTTGCGTGCCGTCCGGGTGTCCTCTTCCGCTGCCATGACCGCCCTCTCGTCGTCCGACGGAGACACAGTACTAGACAGTTCCGTACTGCTGTCAGTACTGTACCGTCTAGTTCCAACGACGAACGGGGATGAGAACACCATGAGTGACCTTCAGCGGCAGGTGCAGGAAGCCGCGGACAAGCTGGTCGAGTCCGGCGAGGAGCGCGGGCTCCAGGTGGCCGTCTACCGGGACGGCGTCCAGATCGTGGACGTGGTCGCCGGGGTGGCCGACCCCGAGACCGGCCGGCCGGTCACCTCCGACACGCCCTTCTACAACTTCTCGATCGGCAAGGGCGCCACCGCGACCGTCGCGCACGTGCTGGTGGAGAGAGGGCTGTTCGGCTATGACACGCCGGTGGCCGAGCTGTGGCCGGAGTTCGCGCGGCACGGCAAGCAGGGCGTCACCGTGCGGCACGTGCTCTCGCACACGGCGGGCGTGCCCGGCGTGCCGCTCGACACCACGCCCGAGGACATCTGTGACTGGGGCCGGATGACCGCCGCGCTGGAGGACGCCGAGCTGTGGTGGGAGCCGGGCAGCAAGGTCGGCTACCACGCCTACACGTTCGGGTTCCTGGTCGGCGAGATCGTCCGGCGGGCGACGGGTCAGCCCATCTCTCAGGTGCTGAAGGAGCAGGTGGCCGGGCCGCTGGGCGTGGCCGGCGAGCTCTACTTCGGGATGCCCGCGACGGAGCACGCCCGGCTGGCCAGGCTGGAGGACGCTCCCGTGGACATGTCGGCCTTCGGGGAGATGCCGGCGGACCTGCCGATGTTCAAGGCCGGGCCGATGACGCTGATGCCGAGCGCCGAGCTGGGCAGCCGCTCCGACTATCTGTCGGCCGACATCCCGGCGGGCGGCAAGACCTCCGCCAGGGCCATCGCGCGCATGTACGCGGCGCTGCTCGGCGAGGTGGACGGGGTGCGGCTGATCACGCCCGAGCGGCTGCGGGAGGCGACGGCCGTGGTGTCGAGCGGGACGGACGAGGTGTTCGGCATGCCGGTGACGTGGGGGCTGGGGTACGGCATCGGCGGGCCCGCCTCGACGGCGGAGCGGAGCCCGAGCGTGTTCGGGGTGCCTGGCGCGGGCGGCAGCGCGGCCTGGGCCGACACGGCCACGGGCACGGCGTTCGCGCTCACCAAGAACCGGCTCACCAACGACTTCACCGCGGCCGGCCTCTTCGCCGACCTGGTCTCCCGCGCTTCCTGACCGAGCTTCGCCGACCTGCTGGTCAGCCGTCGCGGCAGAGCGGTGAGCCGCCGACCACGCAAGCGATGTCGTCGAGCTCGCAGCTCAGCAGGGTGCCGTCCATTCCGAGCACGAGCACGAGGTCGCGCCGGTGGGAATGGGCCAGCACGACCCTGCCGACGACGCCGTTGTCCAAGATCACGGTGGGGCGGCCTGCCGCGTTGTCCATGCCCTCGTGACTCCTCTCAGGTCCGGAACGAGGCCCGCACCGGACCCGTCACCACCAGGATGCACAGGCTCGGGCCCTCCGCGCATCGGTCCGGCGGCTGTATTTCCGGTCCGTCCTGGGGAGGATGTTCGGGCGCCGGACCTCCTGCCTGGTCAACCGCGCGAGAACTTGTTCTATTTCGCCTGTCTGGGCAACCGAAGGAGATCCTCGGTCATCGGCGAGTAATATGACGTCCAAGTTGTTCGCGGCGGAGGGGGCGAAACACCGTGACCGAGCTAGAACGCGTTCCGCCCGGCGTCAACCCGAGGATACCGAGTTCGGCCAGGGTGTACGACTACCTCCTCGGAGGCAAGGACAACCTGGCGGTCGACCGCGCCGTGGCCGAGAAGCTGCTCGCGGTCGCCCCCGACACCCGCCTCGTGGCCAGGGCCAACCGCCGGTTCCAGATCGAGGCGGTCGGTCATCTGGCCGAGCGGGGCGTCAGGCAGTTCGTCGATCTCGGCACCGGCATCCCCACCGCGCCCAGCGTCCACGAGACCGTCCGCGCGGTGCACCCCTCCTGCCGGGTGATCTACGTGGACAACGACCCCGTGGTCCGCAGGCACGCCCAGGTGCTGCTGGCCGACGCCCCCGGCGTCGCCGCCGTCGAGGCCGACCTGCGCCGTCCTGCCGAGATCCTGGCCGACCCGCACGTCACCGGGCTGATCGACTTCGACCAGCCGGTGTGCGTGCTCATGGTCGGGGTGCTCCACTTCGTCATGGACCAGGAGGATCCCCTGGGGATCGTGGCGGCCTTCAGGAAGCACATGGTGGCGGGCAGCCATCTGGTGCTCTCGCACGCGATGGCGGAGAGCGCACCCGAGGCCGTCGCCCAGCTGCGGAAGGCCACGGCCGGTTCGCCGGCGCAGTCCAGTTTCCGCACGAGGGCGGAGGTGCTGCGCTTCTTCGACGGGTTCGAGCTGATCGGGCCTGGGTTCGTACCGGTCCAGGACTGGTGTGCCGATCCCGCCGAGGTGCGGGTGCCCTTCATGGACGCCCCGCCGCACCTGCTCGTGGAGGGCGGGGTCGGCCGGGTCAGAGCTTGATGCCCTGCACGATCTTGATCAGCTCGGTCTGGATGCCCTCGCTGGCGTGCACCGTGACGATGACGCCCCCGCGCTCGACCCATCCCGCGTACCGGCCGGTGCCGAGCGCGCCGTCGCTCCGCCTGACGAGCACCCGGCGCTCGCCGATCTTCATGCTCTTCTTTCCGCCCGTGAATCTGCCCTCCACCAGCGGGACCTTCTTCAGCTGCGTGCCGCTCCCGGCCTTCGGCCAGCACACCACCCGCACCCACAACGACCGGTGCGCGCGGTCGACGTCGTCACGGTCGTCGGACCAGCGGTAGCCGTACTCGGTGAGGCCGTGGTGCTTCGACGCCGTCACCTCGCCGTGGACGAAGCCCTTGGGCAGGTGGCCGACGCGGACCCCCTTGATCGCGGTGGCCCCCTTGGCCGGCCGGTCGGGCTCGGCGGGCTTGAGCGCCTTCGCCAGCGCGGCCTTGGGCGGGGCCGGGCAGGAGGGACGGGTCTCGGCCTGGGCGGGCAGGGCGATCAAGGCGGCGGCGACGGTGCCCGCGGAGAGGGCGGCCGGCAGGCGCGTGTTCTTCATGCCTGGTTGGACGTGATCATGCCGGGATAGGTTCAGTACGACTTCAGTTCGATGTGCGTGGCGTACTTGTCGGTCATCTTCATCATGATCCCGAGCAGGAACTTCGACTTGAACGTCCAGTTGCGCAGCAACATCCTGGCGCCGCCGCCGGGAGCCAGGAAGGGGCCGGCGTTGCCGTTCTCCGCGATCTTGGCGTACGGGCGCATCTGCCGCTCGTACTCGGCGAAGGCCGCGCGGTGGTTCCCGTTCGCCGCGGCCAGCTCGCCCGCCAGCACGTACGCGCCCACCATGGCCAGGCCGGTGCCGAAACCGCCCAGGGTGTTGCCGTACGCCGCGTCGCCGAGCAGCGCCACCCGGCCCGCGCTGTAGCGGTCGATCCTGACCTGGCTGAGCGAGTCGAGGTAGACGTCCTCGGCCTGGCTCACCGCCTTCATGACCTCCGAGGTACGCCAGCCCATGCCTTCGTACCGCCGCGCCAGGATGGCCTTCTGCTGCCCGGCGTCGTAGCGGTCGTACTCGAGCGGGCCGGAGGCGAACACGAAGAACGCGGTCGCCTTGGTCCCGCCGACCGTGACCATCCGGCCGGGCTCGTTGTACATGGTCGCCGACTGCCCGAAGTCCGCGCCCAGCTCGACCAGGGCGTAGTAGTGGCCGAGGAACTTGACGAAGTCGGCCTCGGGGCCGAAGGCCAGGCGGCGCACGTTGGAGTGGATCCCGTCCGCGCCCACGACCAGGTCGAAGGTGCGGGGGGCGGCACGTTCGAAGGTGACGTGCACGCCGGCCGGGGTCTCGGTGAGCGAGGTGATCGAGTCGCCGAAGACGTACTCGCAGTGGGGGGCGGTGCGCTCGTAGAGGAGCCTGGACAGGTCGCCGCGCCTGATCTCCAGGTCGCCGCCGGTGAACTCGCCGGGGATGACGGCCAGCACGCGGCCGTTCGCGTCCACGATCTCCTGGTCGGCGCCGCCGGTCTGCAGGCGGCGGACGTCGTCGAGGATGCCCATCCTGGTCAGCACGGTCTCGTGGGTCTCGCCCTTGAAGTCGACGGCCTGGCCGCCCTCGCGCAGGGTCCCGGCCTTCTCCACGACGGTGACCTTGAAGCCGTAGCGGATGAGCCAGTGGGCGAGGGCGGGGCCGCCGATGCTGGCGCCGGAGATGAGGACGTTCACGTTTCGCATGCCAGGAAGCCTCGCCGCACCCGCTGACAACCCGGCGACACCCGGCTGACAGCCCTGCCCCGCGCCGTCAGCGGTCCCTGTCGGCCGGTGGCGCCACGCCGGGCGGCGGCCACCGGCCGATGACGTCGCGCGTGGCGGTCGCTACCGGCAGGTGGTGCTGCGCAGGAGGGTTATGGCTTCGTCCCTGTTCATGGCCGCGCCGCTCGCGTACGCGGCCGCGAACGCGTCAGGGCCGAGGACGCGGGTGGCCTCGGCGGCGGTGGCGGCGACGTCGCGGTCGCCGACCACGGCCATGCCCCGCACCGCCGCTCCCACCCCGAGCAAGACCGCCGCCTGTGCCGCCGCCCGCCGCCGTTCGACGACCTCATCGCCCCCGTCCCGCTCCACGCCGGCGTCCGCCGTCGGGCCGCCAGGGTCGGGTACGTGGGTCGTGAGGACGTTCCCAGCCAGGCCCTCCGCCTGGTCGGGTACGCGGGCGGTGAGGACGTGCCCGGCCAGGCCCTCCGCCGCCTCGGCCAGGTCGTTGGCCAAGGGCGAGCGCAACGCGATGGCCACGGCCTCGGCGTGCATGCGCGCCGCTCGTTCCCCGTCGCCCTGGGCGGTCGCCAACCGGCCCAGCGCCGTGTGCACGCGTGACGTCGTCCCGCCGGCGGTGAACGTCCCGGCGTCCGAGCCGGACAGCGCCGCCTCAAGCCGCTCGGCCGCCCCGGCGAGGTCGCCCTGGAGCCGCAGCATGTCCCCCAGCTCCAGCCGCACCCAGGCCAGCAGCTCCGGCCGGCCCAGCCGGCGCTCCAGCTCGCCCGCCCGCTCGCAGTCGGCGCGGGCCGCCTCGGCGTTCCCCGACCGCCAGTGCGCGTTGCCGCGTCTGAGCAGGATGTCCGCCAGCTCGTCCAGCGCCCCGAGCTCCGCGACCATGGCGAGCGCCCGGTCCCACAGCTCCATCGCCCGGCCCCAGTCGCCGCGCCAGCTCGCGAGCAGGGCCAGCCAGTCGAGCGCCTGCCCGGTGCCCCAGCGCTCGCCCACCGCGCCGAAGTTCGCCAGCACCTCCTCCATCTCGCCTTCCGCCTCGGCGAGCCGGCCGTCGTGCAGGGCCATGAGGGCCAGGCCGAGCTGTTCGAGCGCCCGGCTCCACGGGTCGGCCCGCGAGATCCGCCGATCCCGCGCCGCCCCCACCCCACTCCTGGGCGGGCCGGCGATCATGCCCCAGAGCGCCACGCCGAACCGGTGCCGCAGCGGCCGGTCGAGCGCCTCGACGATGGTGCGCGCCCGTTCCCAGTGCGGCGAGCCGGCAGCGGGTACGGCGTGCAGCACGGCCAGCACGTACTCCTCGGCCAGCTCGTCCCCCGGCTCGGGGCCGTCGAGCAGGCGTTCGGCGTGCCGGGTGGCCTGGCCGCGCCGCCCGCTCAGCCACCAGTACATGGCCAGCGCCGTCATCAGCCGGAACGCGGTCGGCCTGTCGTGCTCGACGCCCCAGCGCAGCGCCGCCTGCACGTTGGCGTTGTCGGCGGACAGCCGGGCCAGCCACTCCAGCTGCTCGGCCCGGTGGAGGTGGTCGTCGGCGCGCCGGGCGTACGCAAGGAACCAGGCCGCGTGCGCCCGCCGCAGCGCCTCCTCCTCACCCGCCTCCGCCAGCCGTCCGGCGCAGAACAGGCGGATGGTGTCGAGCATCTGGTAACGCTCGCCGTCGGTCTCGACGAGTGATTTGTCCACCAGATCAGCCAGCACCTCGGCCAGGTCCTCCGGCTCCACCGGCTCGACCACCTGGGCGGGCCAGGGTGCGCGCGTGGCGCAGACGTGTTCGACCGCCTCCAGGGTCGCGCCGCCGCTGAACACCGAGAACCGCCTGGCCAGCGCCTGCTCCCTGGCGTCCAGCAGGCTCCAGCTCCACTCCACGACCGCGTGCAGCGTCTGGTGGCGCGCCGCCGCCGTACGGTCACCGCGCGAGAGCAACCGGAACCGGCCGTGCTCGGCCAGCCGGTCGGCGATCTCCGCCACGCCGAACGTGCGCACCCGCGCCGCCGCCAGCTCGATGGCGAGGGGCAGGCCGTCGAGCGCCGCGCAGATCCGCAGCACCGCCGCCAGGGTGCCGGCATCGAGCGTGAACCCCTGCCGTACGGCCGCCGCCCGGTCCGCGAACAGCCGGACCGCCGGATAGCCGGCGGGGTCGGCCTCGCCCAGCGGCGGGGTGGGGAGGGGCGCGAGCGGGACCAGCTGCTCGCCGGTGAGGCCGAGCGGCTCCCTGCTGGTGGCCAGGACGCGCAGGCCGGGGCAGCGGGCGAGCAGGCGGCGGGTGAGCGCGGCGGCTCCGGCGATCACGTGCTCGCAGTTGTCCAGGATGAGCAGCACGTCCTGTTCGGCCAGCGCGGCGACCAGGCGGTCCGCGGGGTCGGGCCCGCCGGCGGCGGGCGGCTTGAGCGCGGACTCGCGCAACCCGAGCGCGCCGAGCACAGCCTGAGCGACCTGTGCCACCTGAACGGCCTGAGCCGCCTCGGCCGCCTGCGCCCCTTGAACCGCCTGCGCCCCTTGAACCGCCTGAGGTGACGCCGCCTGAGGTGACGCCGCCTGAGCTGGTGCCGCCTGCCCGGCCCCGCCGTCCGCGATCGACAGGTCCACGAACGCCGGCCCGCCGTCGCGTGCGGAGCGGGTGGCGGACTCGATGGCGAGGCGGGTCTTGCCGGTGCCGCCCGGCCCGACGATCGTCACCAGGCGGGCCTCGCGCAGCGCGTCCAGGCGGGCCAGTTCCGCCTCGCGGCCCACGAAGCTGGTGAGCTGCGCCGGCGGCGGCACCCGCGCGCTGCTCTCCCGTTCCCCGCGCAGGATCTCCAGGTGCAGGGCGGCCAGCTCGGGCGAGGGGTCGGCGCCCAGCTCGTCGGCCAGCAGCCGCCGGCCCTCGTCGAAGACCGCCAGCGCCTCCGCCTGCCGTCCGGCCGCGTGCAGCGCGCGCATCAGCAGCCCGCGCGCCCGCTCCCGCAGCGGCTGCGCGGCCACGAGCTCACGCAGCCCGCCCACCGGGCTGGCCGAGGGAAGGGACAGCTCGGCCTCGAACAGGTCCTCGGTGGCCGCCAGCCGCAGCTCCTCCAGCCGGACGGCCTGCGGCGGCGCGAACGGCGCCTCGGCCACGTCCGCGAACGCCGGCCCGCGCCACAGCTCCAGGCCCTCCCTGAGCACGGCGGCGGCGGCCGAGTGCCGGCCCGCGGCCAGCAGCCCGCGCCCCTCGCGGGACAGCCGCTCGAACCGGTGCGCGTCCACGCTGTCCCTGTCGACCGCCAGCCGGTAGCCGGAGCCGTGGAACTCGATCAGGTCCGCGGGCAGATTGCGCCGCAGGCGGGAGACCTGCGCCTGGACGGCGTTGGCCGCGCCGGAAGGGGGCCGGTCGCCGTACTGGCCGTCGATGAGACGTTCGATGCTGACCAGCCGGCCCGCGTCGAGCAGCAGCATCGCGAGCAGCGCACGCGGACGCGGCCCGCCGACGGCGAGCGGGTCACCGGCGGGCTGCCGGACCACGAGCGGGCCGAGAACGCCGAACTGCACGCCCCGATTGTCCCGCACGTCACCGGCGGAAAGGGAAACCCGCTTGCTGTCTACAGATGTAGACATCGTCCGGGGTAAGCTGACCCGCATCATGGAAAGCACGCTGGGGCTGCGCGAACGCAAGAAGGCCGAGACCCGCCAGGCCGTCCACGAGGCGGCCCTGCGGCTGGTCGTCGAGCACGGGCTCGACGCCGTCACGGTCGAGTCGATCGCCGACGCGGCGAACATCTCGCGGCGGACGTTCTCCAACTACTTCTCCGGCAAGGAGGACGCCCTGCTCTACGGCGAGGAGCAGCGCATCCTGACCCTGGTGGTGCGGGTGCGGGCGCAGCCGGAGGGGATGCCGGCCTGGCAGGCGCTGCGCGTGGCGATCGAGGAACTGCAGCGGGAGGAGGGGGAGCCGGAGCGCGAGTGGGCGCTGCGGACCCGGCTGGCCAAGCGGCACCCCTCGCTGCTCGCCCGGCAGCTGGCGAACCACGCCGCCCTGGAACGAGACCTCTCGGCGGCCGTCGCCGAGCGGTTCTGCCCGGTCTCGCCCCAGGTGCTGGCGGCGGCCTTCCTGGTGGGGCTCCGGCTGGCCACGCACGTGTGGACCGAGGAGGAGCAGGCCCGCACGTTGCGCGAGGTCATCGACGAGACACTCGACCAGATCGCCCAGCCGTTCGCCTGACGCACGAGGACCCTCACCACGAGGACCCCCACCACAAAGGGTGAGGGTCCTTCAACGGGTCAGGCCGGCAGGTTCCACTTCTGCGGGTCCAGGCCGTTGCAGTCGTAGATCTGCAGCTTGGTGCCGTTGGCGGTGGCGCCGCTGGGCGCGTCGAGGCAGCGGCCCGACTGCGGGTTCAGCAGCGAGCCGTCGGCCTGGGGCACCCATCGCTGGCCGCCGTTGGCGTTGCACTCCCAGAGCTGCACCTTGGTGAAGTTGGCGGTGCCGTTGGCGTCGATGTCCAGGCACTTGCCGAAGGCGCGCAAGGTGCCGTCGGGGTGCCTGGACCAGCGCTGGCCGGTGGCCACGCCGCAGTCCCAGAGCTGGGCGGCGTTGCCGTTGGCGTTCGTGTTGGTGTCCACGTCCAGGCACTTGCCGGCGCCGGCCGGGCCGGTGATCTGGCCCGCCCGGCCCGGCAGGGTGCCGATGCCGTACCTGACCTGACACTGGTTGCCGGTGAGGTGGGTGGCGGCCAGGTAGAGGAAGTCGGTGCCGTTCGCGGAAGGCACGATCGGAGAGCTGTAGCCGGGACAGGACGGCACGCCGGGGGCGTAACCGCCGGTGGGCGAGATGTGCACCGGCGCCTCGATCTCGGTCCACGCGCCGGCGCCCAGGTTGGTGTTGGCGAACAGGACCTGGCCCGACTCGCCGAGCACGGTCTTGTTGCCGGTCGGACCGGCGACGACGCGCTGTCCTGACAGCAGCAGCGTGCCGTTGGCCCCGCCGCCCGGCAGCCAGGCGACGTACGGGGTGTGCAGCAGCTCACGCTGGTCGGACGTACGCACGAGCGTGCCCGCGCCCGAGCCCCAGGACAAGCCGTTGGAGCTGGTCTTGGTGTAGACCTCGCAGGCGTGGTCGGCGTTGGTGGCGTCCCGGCACAGCTCGTACGCCATCAGGAACGTGCCGTTCGGCAGCGCCGCCACGATCGACATGCCGGGCCTGGCCAGGTTGTCGGCGGGGAAGACGACGTCCTGCGTCATCGTGGCGCTCCACGACTGACCCCCGTCGCCGGAGGTGTAGTGGCCGATGACCTGGTTGTTCGTGGGGGAGTTCGCGGGCCGCTCGTCGGAGATGAAGCAGGCCAGCGTGTTGCTCGGGGTCAGCAGGAACCACGGCTCCCAGATGCCGTGCCCGATGCTGTTCGGCTGGCCGCTGGTCTGGGTGCAGTTCGACAGGTACGTCCACGTCACGCCGTGGTCGGTGCTCTTGAACACCTCGACCTTCTGGGCGGTGAAGTTCCCCTCGGCCCAGGCCGTGCCCGAGGCCAGCAGGTCG
The DNA here is from genome assembly GCF_035917475.1 of Nonomuraea fuscirosea. NCBI lineage: Bacteria > Bacillati > Actinomycetota > Actinomycetes > Streptosporangiales > Streptosporangiaceae > Nonomuraea > Nonomuraea fuscirosea. The sequence continues at coordinate 10,782,418 of NZ_CP109074.1, forward strand.
CCCTGGTCGAGGCCGTTCGCGGTGCGCGGCACCTCGTACAGGACGGGGGCGCCGAGGTCCCAGCCCGGCGTGTTCGAGGTGATCGTGGAGATGGGGTTCGCCGACCACGTACGCCCGCCGTCGGTGCTGCGGTGGATCGGGAACGACGCGCGCGCGTTGTGTCCCCGGCGGGCGTAGGTGGCCAGCATGGTCTCGTTCGGCGAGCCGTCATGGTCCAGCCGGATCGCCCTCGGGTAGCTGGCGTCGCCCTGGGGGAAGGCGGACAGGTTCGGGGAGTAGAGCACCTGGCCGGCGGGCGCGGCCGAGGCGGTGCCCGCCATCGGGCCGCTAAGCCCGACGAGACAGGCGGCGGTCAGGGCTAAGGCGGACAGGATCCGGGTGGGGGGTGTGAATCGCACTGATTGCTCTCCTCAGGGTTGGTCGGCTGGATCGGTCAGTGCTGGTCTCCGATGACGCGGCCGGTGAAGGTGTCCACGTCCACGGCCGAGCGGGCCACGACCGTGCCGTCGCTGACGAGGGCGACGTGCAGCCGGCCGCTGCTCCACCCGTCCGGCAGCGCGGCGCGGACCTCGGCGGGGCCGCTGAGCAGGAACGGCTTGGCCTCCACCCAGGGCCCGTCCCCGGTGAAGGCGTCGAGACGGGTGAGGGTGGCGCCGAGCACGGGGGTCCAGGCGGTGCGCAGGTGCCCGCTGACCGGCTCGCTCCCGTGGTGCGAGACCCGGACCGGCACGCTCACCTCGCCCGACTCGCTGAGCAGGTCACGCCCCGGCGCCACAGGGACGACGTCGAGCACGAGCGTGGTCGTGGCGTTCACGTCGGCGGGGGCGACGCCGCCCAGGTCCTTGAGCCGGCGCTCGAAGTCCAGCAGCCCGGCCGACTCGTGCTCGATGTCGTACATCTCGGTGTAGACGTAGCCGGCCACGCGGTCGTGGCGGCGCAGCTCCTGGGTCTGCCAGCGCAGCTGCCAGCCCCGCTCGACGGAGGTGAAGCCGGTGCCGTACTCGCTGTTGAGGTTGGGCAGGCCGCGCAGCGTCTGCTCGGGCGTCCCGGCCAGCTTCTTGCGCACGACGAAGCCGGGGCCGAGCCCGACGGGGAAGTCGTCCTGGTCGCCGTTGAGCAGCGCGGCGACGGTCCGGCCCCAGGAGGCGGCGGACTCGTCGTAGTAGTGCCAGTCGAGCAGGTCGGTCTTGACGTGCGTCCAGCCGGAGTTCTCCACCGCGGGCCGGCTCGCGTCGATCGACTTGAGCAGGTCGTACGCCGCGGCCGCCGCCCGCTGCTTGGCCGGGTCGCCGGGGATGTCCCAGTCCAGGCCCCACTCCTCGTTGTACAGGCCCCAGATGACGATCGCGGGGGAGTTGCCGTCCCGCTCGACCATGGGCGCGACCTGCTCCTCGAACGCCGCCACCGAGTCGGCGGAGAAGCGGCCGGTCGCGGCCGGCTCGGCCCACACGAGCATGCCGAGCACGTCGGCGTGGTGGACGAAGCGCGGGTCCTCCAGCTTGAGGTGCTTGCGCACCAGGTTGTAGCCGGCCGCGGCGGCCAGTTCGATGTCCCGGCGCAGCGCGGCGTCGTCGGGCGCGGTGATGCCGGTGCGCGGCCAGTACCCCTGGTCGAGCACGCCGCGGACGAACAGGCGGGCGCCGTTGAGGTAGAGGTTCTCGCCGATCGCCTCGATCCGGCGCAGCCCGGTGTAGCCGCCGACGGTGTCGGTGCCGTCGGCCGAGGTGAGGGTGGCGTCCACGTGGTAGAGGTGCGGGTCCTCCGGCGACCACAGACGCGGCCCGGCCACCGGGATCACGGCCTTGACCTGGCCGTTCTCGACGTCCGCCGTGACGCTCGTGTCCGTGCCGCGCAGGCGCAGCACGAGCGTGGCCCGTGCCGTTCCCGCGACCTCGGCCTCGACCTCGATGGCGTCGAGCCCGGCAGCAGGACGCAGCCGCAGCGCCGCCAGGTACGTCGCCGGCCTGGCCTCCATCCAGACGCTCTGCCAGATGCCCGACGACGGGGTGAAGCAGACGCCGTCGAAGTCGTCGCGCGGAATGCTGCGCTGCTTGCCGTGCGCGATCTCCCGCTTGTCCAGCGGGGCGGAGACCCGGACCACGACCTGCTGCGGGCCCGTGCCGTCCAGCGCGTCGGTGACGTCGGCCTCGAACGGGGTGTAGCCGCCCCGGTGGGAGGCCACCTCGACGTCGTTCACGTAGACGGTCGCCTCGTGGTGCACGGCGCCGAAGTGCAGCACGATCCGCTGCCCGGCCCAGCCGGCCGGCACGGTGAAGGAGCGGCGGTACCAGGCCACGGGCAGCCAGTGGGCCTCGATGCCCGACGCGGGGGTCTCCCAGGCGAAGGGCACGGTGATGGTCCGGTCCCAGCCCGGCTCGGTGTCGGCCCGGAAGTCCCAGTCGCCGTTGAGGCTCGACCAGGTGTGCGACCGGTCGAAGTGGGGCCGGGGGTATTCCGCACGCGGCGACATAGTGCTCTCTTTCATGATCGGGGTCAGCCCTTGACGCTGCCCGCGAGGATGCCGTTGATGAAGTGGCGCTGCAGCAGGACGAAGATCACCAGCAGCGGCAGCATGGCGATGCTTCCGGCGGCCAGCAGTTCGCCCCAGACGGTGGCGAAGTCGGCGCCGATCCGGTTGCCGGTGACGTTCTGCGCCAGCGTGGACAGCACCACTTGGAGGGTCTGATGGGAGGTGTCGTTGACGGCGACGACCGGCCAGACGAAGTCGTTGTAGACGTTCATGGTGGTCAGCACCGCCAGCGCCGCCAGGCCCGGCCTGATGACGGGCAGCACGACCTTGGCGAAGATGCCGAACTCGCCGGCCCCGTCCACCCGTCCGGCGTCGATGAGCTCGTTCGGGATGGCGGCGATGGTCTGCCGCATCCAGAAGATGCTGAACGCGTCGATGCTGCCCGGCAGGATCAGCGCCTGGTAGGTGTTCACCCAGCCGAGCGCGCTCATCTCCAGCAGCAGCGGGATGATCAGCACCAGCGTCGGCAGCATCAGCGTGAGCAGCACCGTCCCGAACAGCAGGTTCTTGAACGGGAAGTCGTACTTGGCGAACGCGTAGCCGGCCAGCGGCGCGAAGAACATCGTCATCGCGCCCTTGACCAGCAGCACCAGCGCCGTGTTCGCGAAGCCGGTGCCGATCGGCACGTCGGCGAACATGGCCCGGTAGTTGCCCAGCGTCAGCTCGCCGATCGACAGCGGGCTCGTGATGATCTCCGCGGCGGGCTTGAACGAGGAGCTGAGCGCCCACCAGATCGGGTACAGGAACACGATCGCGAGCAGCGCCAGCACCGCGTACTGCGCGATGCCCGGTCTGGTGTTGTTCATGACACCTCGTCCTTCGGGCGCAGCAGCCTGACCGACACCAGCGACAGCCCGAAGACGAGCAGGACCAGCAGGAACGAGTTCGCGGCGCCGGTGCCGAGGTCGGAGGCGGTGATGTGGTTGTACAGGTAGAGCCCCGCGGTGGTGGTGGAGCCGTACGGGCCGCCCTGGGTGACCACGTACGGCTCGGCGAACATCTGGAAGACCGCCAGCGTCTGGATGACCACCAGGAAGGCCATGCTCCGCCGCACCAGCGGCACGGTGATCGACCAGAACTGGCGGGCGCGGGAGGCGCCGTCGAGCGCGGCGGCCTCGTACACGCCGCCGGGGACGGCCTGGAGGCCGGCCAGCAGGATGATGATCGCGAACCCGGTGGTCTTCCACAGGAACAGCAGCGCCAGCGTCGGCTTCGACCACGTCGTGGAGGTCAGCCAGGCCACGTCGGGCAGCCCCGCCAGGTTGAGCAGGTAGTTGATCAGGCCGTAGTCCTGGTCGAACACCACGATCCAGACCTGCGCCATGGCCACCAGCGGGGTCACGAACGGCGCGATGAACGCCACCCGGAAGAACCCGCGCAGCCGCAGCTTGGCGTTGGCCAGCAGCACGGCGCCGCCCAGCCCGGCCACGACCTGGAGCGGCACGATCAGCACCCACATGACGGCGCTGTTGCCGAGCGAGGCCCAGAAGTCCGGGCTGGTCAGCAGGTAGAGGTAGTTGTCGACGCCGACCCAGCGGGCCGCGCCCGCGCCGCGCCAGCGCATGAAGCTGAGCTGCAGGGCATAGATCAGCGGATAGATCCCGAACGCGGCGAAGACCACGAAGAACGGGGCGATGAACAGGTACGGCGAAAGCCGAGTTGACCTCATGAGCGGTCGATCAGGTTCCGCTGGATCTTCTCGGCCGACTCCGAGATCACTTGGTCGGGCGACATCTTGCCTTCCATCAGGCGCTGCATGTTGTTGCCGAGGTAGTCCACCGACTGGGCCCACCACCACGGGATCGGCGTGGCGGCCGGGATGGTGGCGCCGGCCTCGACGGCGACCTTCCACAGGTCCTGGCCGCCGAGCGCCTCGATGGGCTGGAACAGGGGCTTGGCCGGGTCGGCCGCCGGGGTGTAGCTGGGGATCGAGGTGGACAGGCCGCCGGGGTAGACGTCGTTGGGGCCGTACACGGCGGTGTAGCCGGGCTCCTTGAAGCACAGGAACTCGTACAGCAGCCAGGCCAGCTCGGGGTTCTTGGCCTTGGCCGGGATGACGAAGCTGCTGCCGCCCATGGCGCCGCTGCGCGCGCCGCCCGGCGTCCAGGCGGGCAGCGGCGCGGCGCGCCACTTGCCCTTGGTGGCCTTGAGCAGTTGCTGCGGCGCGAACGACCACCAGATCGCCCACGGCACGAACACCTGCCTGCCGTCGTCGAGCGACTTGACGTCGGCCGGCTCCAGGTAGGGGGCGTGGGTGACCAGGTCGTCCTTGACCGCCGTCTGGATCCAGGTGAAGATCCGCCGGTACTCCTCGGAGTCGAGGCGCAGTTTGCCCTGCGCGTCGGTGAGGCTCGTGCCCTGCTGTCCGGCCAGCATCTCCAGCCAGAGCTGGCTCAGGAACGGCGTCTTCTCCAGGTGGATGGGCCGGGTCTCGGGGTCCTTCTCCTTGACGGTCCTGGCCGCCGTGATGAGGTCGTCGTACGTGGCCAGGCTCGCGGGGTCGACCCCGGCGCTCTCCAGGATGTCCTCGCGGTACCACAGCAGGCCCGGGTCGAGGTCCCACGGGACGCCGTAGATCTTGCCGTCCACGGTGTTCACCGACAGCTTGTACGGCGAGGTCTGCTCCTTGTACGGCGCGATCAGGTCGGTCAGGTCGAAGAGGTGCTCGGCCTGCCCGCCGATCTTGGCGTCGTCCCAGAAGCTGCCGTCGGGCACGTCGGTGCCGCTGATGAGGGTGTTGGCGAGCTTGGCGTCGATGTCGACGGCCTGGTGGTTGACCTTGACGTTCGGGTAGGCCGCGCGGAACTTGGCGATGGCCGCGTCGAAGACCTTGAACAGGTCGCCGGAGCGGTTCCAGATGGTGATCTCGCCCTTGGCCGCCGAGGTGGACGCGCTCGGCGCGGCGAGCTTGCTGGGCTGGGTGGCCGTGCCGCCGGGGGCGCACGCGGCGAGGGAGCCGGTGGCGGCGAGCGCGCCGATGCCCAGGGCTCCCTGGAGAAACCCACGACGGCCAAGAGGGGGTGTGGACATGTGCGACTCCTCGCCGGACGGGAAATGGCGTTGTGAAGGCTCTGCAACGATGCAGACATCATGCATACTTGTCTGCAACGATGCAAGACCGGGCTTAGGATCTTCCCAAGCACGAGCGGTCGGAGGTATAGGAGACGCATGGCCGGTCCAACCCTGCGTGACGTCGCCAAGCGGGCGAACGTGTCCATCCGCACGGTGTCCAACGTGGTGAACGGTTACGCGCCGGTCTCCGACGAGCTGCGCGCCCGGGTGCAGGCGGTGCTCGACGAGCTCGACTACCGTCCCAACCTCATCGCCCGCAACCTCAAACAGGGGCGCACCGGGATGATCGCCCTCGTGGTGCCCGAGCTGGACGTGCCCTACTTCGCCGAGCTGGCCCGCGAGGTGATCACCGCCGCCAGGACGCGCGGTTACGTGGTCATGATCGACCAGACCGACGGCGACGGCGACAGGGAGCGCGAGCTGCTCGGCCGCGACTCGCGGGCCACCATGTTCGACGGTCTGGTGCTCAGCCCGCTGTCGGTCACCGCCGAGGAGCTGCGCGGCCGGGGCAACCGGGTCCCGATCGTGCTGCTCGGCGAGCACATCTTCAACGGCAGCTTCCCCCACGTGGCCATTGACAACGTGGCCGCCGCCCGCGACGCCACCGAGCACCTGCTCCGGCTCGGCCGCCGCCGGGTGGCCGCCATCGGCGACCAGCCGTACGCGACCGGCGAGACCGCCCAGCTCCGCACCGCCGGCTACCGGCAGGCCCACGCCAGGCACGGCCTGGAGGTGGACGAGGCACTGATCGTGCCCACCACGCACTTCCACCGGCGGCTGGGCGCCGAGGCCATGGAGCGGCTGCTGGCCATGCCCGATCCGCCGGACGCCGTCTTCTGCTACAACGACCTGCTCGCCCTCGGCGCGATCAGGGCGCTGATCAGAGCGGGCCGCCGCATCCCCGAGGACGTCGCCGTGGTGGGTCTCGACGACATCGAGGAGGGCCAGTACAGCACGCCCAGCCTGACCACGGTCGCCCCCGACAAGGGGGAGATCGCCCGCCGGGCGGTGGACACCCTGCTGGAGTCGATCCGCGGCGAAATGGGCGCACCACCCGAGATCGTGGTGCCGCACCGGCTGATCGTCAGAGAGAGCAGCGCGGGCGAGGTTCGGCCGTCGATCTGATCGGGAAGAGTGAGGGGATGCCCGTCGCTCGCCAAGGTGTCCTGCTCGGCGTGGCGGCCTATCTGCTCTGGGGCCTGTCGGCGCTCTACTGGCCGCTGGTACAGCCGACGGGCGCGATCGAGATCCTGGCCCTGCGCGTGCTCTGGTCACCCGTCGCGGTCGGGCTCCTGCTGGTGGCCACCGGCCGCACCGGGAAGGTGGCCGCCATCCTGCGCCGCCCCCGCGACCTGGGCATGCTCGCCCTGGCCGGCCTGCTCACCTCGGCCAACTGGGCGCTGTTCATCTGGGCCACGACCAACGGCCACGTGGTCGACGCCTCGCTCGGCTACTTCATCACCCCGCTGCTCAGCGTGGCGCTCGGCGTCGTGGTGCTGCGGGAGCGGCTGCGGGCCTGGCAGTGGGCGGCGATCGGCCTGGGGGCGCTCTCCGTCGGCCTGCTCACGGTCGAGTACGGCGGCCTCCCCTGGATCGCGCTCGGCCTGGCCGCCACGTTCGGCGGTTACGGCCTGATCAAGAAGCGGCTCGACGTCGGCGCGGCCGAGGGGCTCATGGTGGAGACCGCCGTGCTGTTCCCGTTCGCCCTGGCCTACACGATCTGGCTCCAGACCTCGGGCCAGGCCACGTTCGGCCACGTGTCGGTGGCCAACACGCTGCTCGGCGTCGGCTCGGGGTTCGTCATGATGGTGCCGATGCTGCTGTTCAACGCGGCGGCCACGCGGATCCCGCTCAGCCTGGTGGGCATGCTGCAGTTCATCGAGCCCGTCGTGCAGTTCCTCCTCGGGGTGCTGGTGTTCCGTGAGGTGATGCCGGCGGCCCGGTGGATGGCGTTCGCGCTGCTGTGGGCCGCGCTGGCGGTGCTCACCGGTGAGGGTCTCAGGAGACGGAGTCGGGCAGCTTCGGCTCGCCGATCTCCACCGCGCTCCGCTCGATCATCTCGAACTGCGTCATCAGCCGTTCGAGATCAGGGGGAGACACCGTGAAGGTGTCGTACACCGCCTCGCCCGCGGCGGTGTAGCTGAGCTCGTGGCCGCACGTGCCGTCCCACAGCCCGCTGATCACGCGCAGGGCGGGCGGCAGGCGCTCGGCCCGCACCTTGCGCACCTTCACGCCGGCGGCCAGCTGCTCGCGGGCCAGCGAGTCCAGCTCGGCCGTCCACTCCTTGTAGATGAACACCCGCCGGATCGTCACGCCCCTGGCCAGCGCGTCGAGCTGGGCCTGCCAGTATTGCCTGCCGACCGGCTCGTTCCACCAGTCGAGGTCCACCGAGGGGACGCTGGTGGCGCACATCGTGTGCTTCGTCTGGCCGATCAGGCGCTGGAAGACCGCGTTGTCGCCGTACGGGGTGCGGAAGTGGCCGCGCTCCAGGTCGGCGAGCGTGCGCAGGCAGTCCTCGAACGCGACCCGGCAGGCGTCCACGGCCGGGGTGCCGGCGTATTCGCGCTCGACGTGCTTGGCCGCGCGCAACATGGGGAGCATGAGGTCGGGCAGCCAGGGGATCTTCTCGATCGTGGCCACCATCTGCCCGACCTTCGTCTCGTGGTCCACCCGGCGCTTCTCCCTGAGCAGCGTCTGCACCTGTAACGTGATCACGCCGCCGATCAGCCCGGCGACCAGGGCCAGCCCCTGCGCGGTGTCCTCGCGCACGTAGAAGATCACACCGAGCAGGACCGACAGGGCGGTGCCGATGATCAGGACGGGGTCGAGGGCGAGCGGATGCGGCTTCTTGCCGGGCCTGGGCATGGAACTCCTGAGGGACGAGCACGACACGACCGGCGGCCCCCGCGTGAGGGACCCCGGGAGCCGTCGGTGGATGTACCCGCTTTCCCCCACGCCTGATCAAGCGCGGGCCGGCCGCCGCACGTTCCGCCGCTGAGAAGGCGGGCGCGGGCCGGCCGCGTCGCGTTCAGCCGAGGAGGAGCTTGGCGATGGCCACGACGCCGATGACCACGATCGCCGCGCGCAGGACCGAGGCGGGCAGCCTGCGGCCCAGCCGGGCGCCGAGGAAGCCGCCGGCCGTCGAGCCCAGGGCCACCAGCAGCACCGCGAGCCAGTCCACGTCGGCGACCAGGGCGTACAGGATGGCGGCCGCGCCGTTGACCACGACGACGAGCACGTTCTTGGCCGCGTTGACCCGCTGGAGCTCCTCGTCGATGAGGATGCCCATGAAGCCGATGAGCAGGATGCCCTGGCCGGCGCCGAAATAGCCGCCGTAGGCGCCCGCCCCCAGCGCGCCGAGCCACAACCACGGGCCGCCGTGCGCGCGCCGGGGCCGGGCGGCCAGCAGCCGGTTGAGCCGGGGCTGGATCACGACCAGCGTGCACGACAGCGCGATGAGCACGGTGATGATCACCGTGAACGTGGCCTCGGGCAGGTTGAGCAGCAGCAGACCGCCGGTCAGTGCGCCGGCCAGGGAGGCGGGGGCGAGCCGGAGCAGCCGATCGCGCTGGCCCTTGAGCTCGGTCCGGTAGCCGATGACACCGCTCAGCCCGCCCGGGACCAGGCCGATGTTGTTGGAGACGTTGGCGGTGATCGGCGGCAGGCCCACCGCGAGCAGCGTGGGGAAGGTGATCAGCGATCCCGAGCCGACCACGGTGTTGATGGCTCCGCCCGCGAGGCCGGCCACGAGCACCGCGACCATTTCCCAGGGTGTCATGTCTGGGCACTTTAGATCATCATCTTATAGAATAAGATGATTTATCCCGTTATGTGAGATATATCGCTCCCACGCTCAGCCGGAGCGCCCGCCGGTGGCCGGGCGGAGGAGCGCCCGCTTGAGGATCTTGCCGGTCGGGCTCATCGGCAGCTCGTCCACGAACGACAGCCGGCGCGGATACTTGTACGCCGCCACCCGCTCCCGGACGAAGTCGCGCAGCTCCTCCCCGGTCACCGGCGCGCGCAGGGCCACCACGGCCTCGATCTCCTCGCCCAGCCCCGCGTGCGGCACGCCGATCACCGCGGCCTGCCGTACCGCCGGATGCTCGTAGAGCACCTCCTCCACCTCGCGCGGATAGACCGTGTAGCCGCCTCTGATGATCACGTCGCGGCGCCGGTCCACCAGGAAGAAGTAGCCGTCCTCGTCCACCCGGCCCAGGTCGCCGGTGTGGAACCAGCCGTCCTGGACGGCCTCGGCGGTGGCCTCGGGGTCGTTCCAGTAGCCCTTCATCACGTTCGGGCCGCGTACCACGATCTCGCCGATCGCGCCGGCGGGCAGCTCGCGGCCGTCCTCGCCGACCACCTTCATCTCGACGTCCCTGATGGGCCAGCCGATCGAGCCGGGCCTGCGGTGCCGGCCGCCCCGGTTGGTCGCGGCGACAGGGGAGGTCTCGCTGAGCCCGTACCCCTCGATGATCTCGCAGCCGAGCCTGGCCTCGTACGCGCGCAGCACATCCAGCGGCAGCGCAGCCCCGCCCGACGCGCAGACCCGCAACATCGACAGGTCGGAGGCGCCGGGATGGTCGAGCAGCGCGATGAACATGGTCGGCACGCCCTGGAAGACCGTCACCCCGTCGCGCCTGACCACCTCCAGCGCCCGGCCCGCCTCGAAGCGGCGCAGCAGCGTCAGCCGCGCGCCCGCGTGCACGGTCGCGTTCAGCGAGCAGGTCTGGCCGAACGTGTGGTGGAGCGGCAGCGCGCCCAGCACCACGTCGTCCACGCCGAGCGCGTGCATGCGGGCCACGGTCGCGGCGTTGCCGCCCAGGTTGGCGTGGGTCAGCTCGATGCCCTTCGGCCGGCCGGTGGTGCCCGAGGTGTAGTGGATCACCGCGGTGGCGTCCGCCGCCATGGAGGCGATCTCGCGCTCGGCCGCCACGCCCCGCAGCAGCCGCCGGAACTCGCCCGGCACCACGAAGAAGCAGTCCGCCTTCGTGCCCGCCGAGCCCGCCTCCGCCGTCTCCGCGAACGCGTGCCAGGCGATCAGCAGCGTGGCTCCGCAGTCGCCCAGGTAGGCGGAGATCTCCCGGCGTTTGAGCAGCGGGTCCAGCGGCACCACCACGGCCCCGAGCCGCAGCACCCCGTAGTAGACGACGCCGAACTCGGGCACGTTCGGCAACATGATCGCGACCCGGTCGCCGGGGCCGATCCCGCGGCACCGCAGCAGCCCGGCGAGCCGCGCGCTCAGCTCCTCCAGCGCGCCGTAGGTCAGCTCCGCCTCGTCCAGCGTGAGCACCGCTCTGCCGCCCAGCCGGTCGGCGGCGGCGTGGAGCCGGTCAGCGAGGTTCATGGAAAGAAGGTACGTCCGCTCTCCCGCGCCCCTCATTGGTCGTGGTGCCCAGTCTTTCCCGCCCGGTATTGGTGGGAAGTGTGTCCTGGAGGGCTATGGCGACCAGTAGTTCGACCAGATCGTTGATCGAGCGCAGGCTGCGCCCGGTGCGCTCCTGGATCCGCCGCAGCCGGTATTGCGCGGTGTTGGGATGGATCTGCAGCCGCTCGGCCGCCATCCGCAGGTTCAGGTCCGCCTCGGCGAACGCCCTGATCGTGGCGGTCAGCACGCCGCCGCGGGCCCGGTCCTCCGACAGCAGCGCGGTGATGCGCGCGTCCACCAGGTTGCGCGCCGTGTCGTCGGCCTTGAGCGCCAGATACTGGAACGGCGTGATCCTGGGCAGCGCCGCCACCCCGCCCTCCTCGGGCAGGAAGTCGAGCGCGGCCCTGGCCTCCTGGTAGGCCTGCGGGAGCTGCGCGGCGCCCGCCGCCACGGTGCTGACACCCATGGCCAGCCTGATGCCCTCGGCGGTCAGGCCGCGCAGCACGCCCTGCAGCCGGTCGCACAACTCCTCCGCGCCATGAGGGGAGCCGAGCACGGGGATGGCCACGATTTCCGACTGGCGCACGACCGACAGCGTGCGCACGCCGTTCCCGCCGGTCCTGGCGATGGCCGCGCACGCCGCGTGCAGCGCGTCGGCGCCCTGGTCGGGGCCGCTCGGCACCGGGGCGGCCGGCCCGGCGAGCACCGCGATCACCACCAGCAGCGGCGTGCGGGCGTCCGGCCCCAGGCCGTGCGCCTGCGCCGCGGCCAGCTCCCTGCCCCGGGTGGGCAGGCCGCCGGCCAGCAGGGTCTCCAGCAGGTCGCGGCTCTCCCGCACGGCCTCCGCCGCCGCGTACTGCTGGAACTCCATGTACGCGTTCGCCGCGTGCGTGCTGGCGAAGTCGCAGTACCGCATCAGCGGCGCGGCCAGCGACAGGGCCGCCTCGCGCCCCGCGTACGTGTGCCCGGCCCGTTCGACCACGGATTCCCAGAACACCTGCTGCCCGACCCTGAAGGCGTTGATGTAGTCGGCCAGCGCCACCCCGGCCCTGGCCCGGCGCATGGCGGCGCGCCGGGTGAAGGAGATGTCCTCGAAGGTGACCGTCCGCTCCTCCAGCAGCACGCCCAGCTTGGCCCGGTAGTGCTTGACCACCTGGTCGCGCACGTCGGTGCGGAAGGTCGCGTCCTGCGCCGCGTAGGCGGGGATCTCCTCCAGCATGGTGGCCAGGGCGACAACCGCCAGCTCGGGAAGGTCGCTCAGCAGCTCGGACAGGATTCGGGTGCGTTCCGCGCGGACGGCGGCTGCCACGGTGCTCGAACCGGTGGACATGCCGGGATGATCCATGCCCATGGCCGGGCGGTCAACGGGTCGTAACCGGTCCGAGACCCTCCCTGTGCTCAGCGGACAACTTGCCGGAAACATCTTGGGTCACCGTGCCCAATGCGGCTCCTGACGAGCGGCTCCTACGCTGAGCGCAACTTCAGAACATTGTTCTCCAGGAGGCCGGATGCTGGAGGTGCATGATCTTACCGTTCGCTTCGGCGGCATCACCGCGCTGGACGGCGTGGGGTTCGAGGTGGCGGCCGGCGAGATGGTGGGACTCATCGGGCCGAACGGCGCCGGCAAGACCACCCTGTTCAACTGCCTGACCCGGCGCTACGACGCCGACTCCGGCACCATCGCGTACGAGGGCCGTGACCTCACCGCCATGGCCCCGTACGCCATCGCCCCGCTCGGCATCGCCAGGACGTTCCAGAACCTGGGCCTGTTCCCGCGCCTGTCGGTGCGCGACAACGTGCTGGTCGGCGCGCATCACCGGGGCCGCGCCGGCTTCCTGTCGGCCGGGCTGCGGCTGCCGGGCGTGCGCCGCGAGGAACGCGAGCTGCGCGCCGACGCGGACGCGGTGCTGGAGCGGCTGGGACTGACCGAGGTGGCCGGCCATCCGGCGACTGGGCTGCCGTTCGGCACCCTCAAACGGGTGGAGCTGGCCCGCGCGCTCATCGGCCGGCCCCGCCTGCTCCTCCTCGACGAGCCGGTGAACGGCCTGAACGCGGCCGAGGTGGAGGAGTTCGCGGGCACGCTCGGCGCGATCCGTTCCGAGCACGACCTGACCGTGATCGTGGTCGAGCACCACATGGGGTTCGTCATGGGGATCTGCGAGCGCATCGTCTGCCTGGACTTCGGCCGCAAGATCGCCGAGGGCCCGCCGGAGGAGGTCCAGCGCGACCCCGCGGTGATCGAGGCGTACCTGGGGACGGCGGCATGAGCGACCTCGTGGTGGCGGACCTGGTCGCCGGCTACGGGGACGCGCGGGTGCTGCACGGCGTGAGCTTCACCGTCCGCGAGGGCGAGGTCTGCGCCATCCTCGGCCCCAACGGCGCCGGCAAGACGACCCTGCTGCGCGCCCTGTCGGGGGTGGTCAGGGCCCGGGGCACGGTCACGCTCGGCGGCACCACGCTGGCAGGCCGCTCACCCGACACGATCGCCAGGCACGGCGTCGCCCACGTGCCCGAGGGCCGGGGCACGTTCATGCCGCTGACCGTCGAGGAGAACCTGCGCCTCGGCGCGTACGTCCGGCGTGGCGGAGCGGAGGTCGAGGAGGACCTCGGCCGCATCTACACCTACTTCCCGGTCCTGAAGACCCGGCTCAAGCAGGCGGCGGGCAGCCTGAGCGGCGGCGAGCAGCAGATGCTCGCCCTCGGCCGTGCCCTCATGCTGCGCCCCCGGCTGCTGTTGCTCGACGAGCCGTCGCTGGGCCTGGCCCCGCTGGTCACCCGGGAGCTGTTCCGCATCGTCCAGGCCATCAACGCAGAGGAGCGGACCACCGTGGTCGTCGTCGAGCAGAACGCCCATCTCGCCCTCGGCATCGCCCAGCAGGCGCACGTCCTGGAGACCGGGCGCATCGTGCTGTCCGGCACGGCCGCGGAGATCAGGGCCGACGAGCAGGTCGCGCAGTCCTACCTCGGGTACCGGGTGTAGCGCGATGGCCGGATTCGTGCAGCAGGTCGTCGAGGGGCTCGGCGCGGGCGCCATCTACGCCAGCCTGGCGCTGGCCCTGGTGCTGATCTACCAGTTCACCGGCATCGTCAACTTCGCCCAGGGCGAGCTGGCCATGTTCTCCACCTACATCGCCTGGCAGTGCGTGGCGGCGGGACTGCCGTTCTGGCTGGCCCTGGTGCTGACGCTGGCGGTGTCGTTCGCCGGCGGCATGCTCATCGAACGGGTGATCATCCGGCCGGTCGAGGGCGCTCCCGAGCTCACCATCGTGATCGTCACCGTCGGCCTGTTCATCTTCGTCAACGCGGCGGCCGGGTGGATCTGGACGTTCCTCATCAAGGACTTCCCCAACCCCTTCCCCGGCGGCGCGCTGGAGGCGGCCGGGGTCAGCGTGAGCTTCTCCACGCTCGGCGTGCTCGGCGTGGTCGCGGCGGTCATGGGGCTGCTCTACCTGCTCTTCCAGCACACCAAGATCGGGCTCGGGATGCGCGCCGTGGCCACCAACCCGGCCTCGGCGCGGCTGGTCGGCATCCGCGTCGGCCGGACGCTGGCGCTCGGCTGGGGCCTGGCCGCCACCGTGGGCGCGGTGTCGGGGGTGCTCGTCGCGCCGCTGCTGTTCCTGGAGCCGAACATGATGGGCGGCGTCCTCATCTACGCGTTCGCGGCGGCCACGCTCGGCGGGTTCGACAGCCCGCTCGGGGCGGTCGCCGGCGGGCTCATCGTGGGCGTCGCGGAGACGCTCGCCGGGGCGTACGTCGGCGTCATCGGATCCGACCTCAAGGTGGGGGTGCCGCTGGTGATCATTCTCGGTGTCCTGCTGCTGCGGCCGCAGGGGCTGTTCGGCCGAGCGGTGGTGGAGCGGGCATGAGCGCCACCAAGGTCGTCACCGAGCCGGCTCCCGTGCGCGAGCGGCGCCCGCCCGACCCCAGATGGCGGTGGGCCGGGCTGGCCCTGCTGCTCGCCGCCGCCGTCTACGCGCCCTTCCAGCTCGTGCCCTTCCACGTCTTCCAGCTCACGATGGTGCTGGTGTACGCGGTGGCGCTGCTCGGGCTCAACCTGCTCGTCGGGCACGCCGGGCAGATCTCGCTCGGGCACGGCGCGTTCTTCGCCGTGGGGGCGTACTCGGGGGCCATCCTGCTCGACCGCTGGGATTTGCCGTACCCACTGACCCTGCCCGTGGCGGCGGGGGTGGCGTTCGTGCTGGGGCTGGCGCTCGGCGTGCCCGCGATGCGGCTGCGCGGCCTGTACCTGGCGCTCGTGACGCTGGCCATCGCGATCTTCCTCGTGCCGCTGCTCAAGCGGTTCGAGGCGGTGACCGGCGGCTCCATGGGGCTGACGCTGGCCAAGCCCGCGCCGCCCGCCTGGAGCGGCCTGGCCGAGGACCAGTGGCTGTACTTCCTCACCCTGATCGTCGCCGTGGCCGCGTTCCTGCTGGCCGCCGGGCTGCTGCGCTCGCGCGTGGGCCGGGCGCTGCACGCGCTCAGGGACAACGAGACGGCGGCCGAGGTGATGGGCGTGCGGCTGTCGTTCTACAAGACGCTCGCGTTCGCCTGGAGCGCCATGTTCGCCGGTGCGGCGGGCTGTGTCTACACGTGGGTGATCGGCTTCGTCTCGCCTGACTCGTTCACCGTGAACCTGTCGATCACCCTGCTGGCCGGGCTGGTCGTCGGCGGGCTCGGCTCGCTGTCGGGGCCGGTGCTGGGCGGGCTGTTCGTCATGTTCGTGCCGAGCATCTCGCAGGACGTCAACGACGCCGCGCCCGGCGTCATCTTCGGCCTGCTGATCATCGTGGTGATGTACGTGGCCCCGACGGGGCTGGCCGGCCTGGCAGCGCGCCTGGCTGGGCGCTTGGTCAAGAAGATTCCCCGGAAGGAGTAAGAGGTATGCGAGTAACCGCGATCGGCTGCACGGCGTTGCTCCTGCTTGCCGTCGCCGCCTGCGGGGGACGGGACGGCGGCGGTGCCACCACCGGAGGCACGGCCGCGTCGGGCCAGTGTGCTGGACAGCAGACCACCGGCATCACCGACAAGAGCATCAAACTGGGCGGCATCTACCCGCTGTCCGGCCCCGCCTCCGCGTACGGCGACATCCCCAAGGGCATCAAGGCGTACTTCGACTACGTCAACGCCGAGAAGAACGGCATCGGCGGGCGCAAGGTCGAGTTCGTCGTCCGCGACGACGGCTACCAGCCGCCCAAGGCCGTCGAGGAGGCCCGCAGGCTGGTGGAGCAGGAGCAGGTCTTCGCCCTGTTCCAGACGCTCGGCACCCCCTCGACCTCCGCGACCTGGGACTACACCAACCAGCGCAAGGTCCCGCAGATCTTCGTGGCCACCGGCGCCTCCAAGTGGGGCTCCGACACCGCGCATCCGTGGACCATCGGCTGGCAGCCCAACTACATCTCCGAGGCTCGCGTCTACGCGGCCTACCTGAAGAAGGAGAAGCCCGAGGCCAAGGTCGCCGTCCTGTACCAGAACGACGACTTCGGCAAGGACCTGCTCGGCGGCTTCAAGCGGGCGATCGAGGGCTCGCAGGTCAAGGTGGTGGCCGAGCAGAGCTACGAGGTCACCGACCCGAGCGTCGACCCGCAGATGCGCAATCTGGCCGAGTCGAAGGCGGAGGTCCTCCTCAACGTCACCACGCCCAAGTTCGGCTCGCAGGCGCTCGCGGCCGACGCCAAGAACACCAAGTGGAACCCGCTGCACATCGTCAACAACGTCGCCGCCTCGATCACCGTGCTGAAGCCGGTCGGGTTCCCGAACGTGCAGGGCGTCGTGTCGTCCACGTACTACAAGGACCCGAACGACCCGACGTGGGCGAGCGACGCCGAGATGACGCTCTACAAGCAGAAGATGCGGCAGTATGCGCCGGGGGCCGACCCCAACGTGCCGTACCACACGTTCGGCTGGGCCGTGGCGAGCAGTTTCCACAAGGCCATGGAGGCGGCCGCGTGCCCGACCCGTGAGGGGCTGCGTGACTCCGTACGCAACCTCAAGGGGGTCCAGGTGGACATGCTGCTGCCCGGGGTCACGCTCGACACGGCGCAGGGCGACGGGTTCCCGATCGAGTCGATGCAGCTCATGACGTTCAAGGGAGAGCGGTGGGAGCTGTTCGGCGACGTGATCGACACCCGCAAGGAGTTCGGCCCGCTGACCGGCTGATCTCCTACGGCTTGATGGTGCCGGCTCGGACCAGCCAGTCGACCGCCTCGCGGATGGCCTCCAGGGAGGTGTGGCGGGGCCGGTGCCCGAGCATCCGCTCGGCCTTGGCCATGCTGCAGTGGGGGCTGTGCGCGATGTGGTCGTAGGTCACCTGCGCGTCGTGCTCGGACACCGTCTCCCGCCACCGCTCCCACGGCAGGTACGCCAGCCTGGCCGGCCTGCCGAACCAGCCCGCCACCGCCTCGGCGTAGCCGCGCAGCGTCAGGGCGGTGGTGGCGACGGAGTGGAAGCTCTCGCCGACGGCGGCCGAGCGGGCGGCCATGGCGTCCATGAACAAACGCGCCACGTCGTCGGCGTGCACGTGCTGGACGGTCTCCATGCCCAGGTTGGGCAGCGTGACCTCGGCGCCCTCGGCGAGCGCCTGGAACACGCCGGGATCGACGTTGCCCGCCGGGTTGACCGGCACCCAGCCGGGCCCGGTGATGTGGCCGGGGTGGATGATCGTGGCCGGGAACCCGTCACGCTGGGCCCGGTCGAGCAGGAACGCCTCGATGGCGGCCTTCTGGACGCCGTACTCGCCGAACGGCTCCCGCCTGGCGTCCTCGGTGGTCGGCACCTGCGCGCTCGGGCCGTGCACCCAGACCGTGCCGCAGTGCAGGAAGTGGCGCACCCGCCCGCTGAGCGCGTCGGCCATCGCGCGGGCGCTGCTCTCCGTGAAGCAGATCAGGTCGATCACCACGTCGGCGTCGAGCTCGGCGATCCGCCGCCCGAACGTGCCCTCGGCCTCCTCGGCCTGGCGGTCGGCGGTGACGGTGGCGACCTGCTGCCAGGCGCCGTGGGGGCTGTAGGGCTCGCGCTGCCCCCGGCTGACGTTGACCACCTCGTGGCCGGCGGCGACGAGCCGGGGGATGAGGTAGGTGCCGATGTGTCCGCTGCCGCCAATCACCACTACGCGCATGCGAACAGCGTAGACCTCAGGACAGAACGGACGTCAGGCCCATGCTCGGCGCGACCCCCGTGCGCGTGAGCGTGAGGTCGGTCGGGGAACCCGAGCGTCACCCGCGATCCCCGGTCAGGCGTGTCCGAGCGCCATCCGCGAGCCGCCGGTCAGGCGTGTCCGAGCGCCATCCGCAGTGCGCCCGAGGGGTGGCCGGCGCGCCAGGCCACGTGCTGGTCGGGGCGGACCAGGGCGAGCGGCTCGCCGGGCAGGTCCACCACGCGCAGCGGCACGCCCAGCTCCCGCGCCTCCGCCGCCAGCACGTCCGCGCCCGGCGCGCCGCGGTCGCCGACGAGGCTGAACACGGGGCCGAGCCGGTCGTACAGGGACTCGCCCGGCGTGAGCCAGCGGTGCGGCAGGCGCTCGCCGCAGCCGGGCGCGACGATCGGGGAGCCCGCGTAGGTGTAGCCGAGCACCAGGTCCAGGCTGTGGAACTCCCTGTCCTTGGTCCTGCGCACCGCCTCCGCCACGGCCGGCCGCACCCGCTCGAACTCCTCGTCGGGGCCCATCAGCGCCGGATCGGCCAGCTCTGGGGCGAGGGTGGACATGTTCGCGGCGGCGGTCTCGATCGTGTCGGCGGCGATGGGGCGGCGCTCCCTCTCGTACGTGGCCAGCAGCGCCTCCGGCGCCCACCCGCGCAGTACGGCGGCCAGCTTCCAGCCGAGGTTGACCGCGTCCCCGATGCCGGTGTTGAAGCCGTGCCCGCCGTAGGGCGGGTTCTGGTGCGCCGCGTCACCGGCCAGGAACACGCGCCGGCTGGCGTACCGGTCGGCCAGCAGCATCCGGGCGGTCCACGGGTCGGTGGCCAGGATCTCCACCTCGATGTCGGCCCCGGCCAGGTTCCGCACCAGCCGGACGGGGTCGGCGTCCTGCTCCCGCACCCCCTGCGCGATGCACCACCAGGTCTCCTTCAGGTCCAGGCGGCCGACCATGCCGGGCTGCTCCGGGTTCAGCACCCAGTAGTGCACGGCGGGGCCGTGCGGCATGCGTTCGGCCAGGCCGGGGGCGCGGAAGACGATGTTGTAGTTGGGCCTGGCGTCCTGGCGGCCCTCGTACCGGGAGCCGATCGCCGCCCTGGTCACGCTGCGCGGGCCGTCGCAGCCGACCACGTACCGGGCGCGTACCTCCTGCTCGGCGCCGTCCGGCGACGCGATCCGCACCGTCACCCCGTCGGCGTCCTCGCGCAGGCCGGTCACCCGCCGGCCGGTCAGCAGCGCGTCACCGACCGCCTCGCGCAGCACCTCCTCGACCAGCGGCTGCGGCGCCTGCTGGCCGGACTCGGCGGCCAGGTCGGAGCCGACCAGGTCGAGGCCGAAACAGCCGCCGATCCTGGTGATCTCCCGGCCGAGCAGGCTGTCCACGAACACCGCCTGGTCCGACCACGACACCGCCAGCGGCGCCCGCGCCCGCAGCGTCTCCGCCAGCCCCCACCTGCGCAGCAGCTCCATCGAGCGGGCGGAGGTGGTCTTCGCGCGGGGGCGCAGCCATGACACCTGCTCGCGCGGCTCGACGACCAGGCATTCGACGCCCTGGTACGCCAGCTCGACGGCGGTGGCCAGGCCGACGGGCCCGCCTCCGGCCACCAGCACCGGTACGGAGTCGGGCACGTGCCGAACCAGGTCCATGGATGTCCTATTCGTCAGGATGATGAGAGGTATATTCCTGACGCCGTACGGCCCGCGTCAATGCGGCCATGATTCTGGTACGACCGCACAACGATTGAAGATCGCAACTAGAGGACCCGGGTCCCGATCAGTAGCGTGCTAGCAAAAACCGGGACCATCCAGGGGACTGCATGAGCGAGACCTCGACGATGCCGCTGCACATGCGGCGGGTGGAGTTCGATCCGGCGCCGGAGCTGGCGGCCGCGCGCGACGAGGAGCGGGTCAAGAGGGTACAGACGGCATTCGGAACCGACGCCTGGCTGGTGACGCGGTACGCGGACGTACGCGAGGTGCTGGGCGACGCCGAGCGGTTCAAGGTCGCCCCGCAGACCATCGCGCGGCTGCCGGGAGCGCCGCCGATGACGGAGGAGCAGCTCGCCAAGGTGCGCGCGGGCAACCTGCTCGGCCTCGACCCGCCCGAGCACACCCGGCTGCGCCGGATGCTGACGCCCGAGTTCACCATCCGCCGCATGCGCCGCCTCGAACCGCGCATCGACGCCATCGTCAACGACCACCTCGACGCCATGGAGGCCGCCGGGTCGCCCGCCGACCTGGTGCCGGCGTTCGCGCTGCCGATCCCGGCGCTGGTGATCTGCGAGCTGCTCGGGGTGCCGTACGAGGACCGGGAAGACTTCCAGCGACGGACGAACCGGATGCTCGACATGAGCGTGCCGGGCGAGGAGCGGATGATGCTCCAGTTCCAGCAGCGCTCATACATGGAGGGGCTGGTCGCCCGCATCCAGCAGGACCCGGGTGAGGAACTGCTGGGCATGCTCGTCCGCGAGCACGGCGACGACCTGTCGACCGACGAGCTGGTCGGGATCGGCGGGCTGCTGCTGTTCGCCGGGCACGAGACCACCTCCAACATGCTCTCCCTGGGCACGCTCGCCCTGCTGCGCCACCCCGAGCAGCTCGACCTGCTCAGGAAGGAGCCGGAGCGGATCGACGCCACGGTCGAGGAGCTGCTGCGCTGGCTCAGCATCGTCAACTCGGGCACCACCAAGGTCGCGACCGCCGACACGGAGATCGGCGGGCAGCCGATCGCGGAGGGTGACCTGGTCCTCGTCTCCCTGCCCGCCGCCAACCGGGACAAGGGGCTCATCCCCGACGCGGACACGTTCGACCTCACCCGCGGCGCCCCCGGCCACGTCGCCTTCGGCCACGGCGTGCACCACTGCCTGGGCGCCCCGCTGGCCCGCATGGAGCTGCGCACCGCGCTGCCCGCCCTGCTCCGCCGCTTCCCCGGGCTGCGCACCACGGACAACACCCCGCAGTTCCGCACGTCCAGCATCGTGTACGGCATGGCCTCCCTGGAGGTGGCCTGGTGACGCGGACGCTTCGGCGGGCCCGCACTTAGCGGCGGCACTTCGGGGAACACTGTCAATGTAGGCACGCGGCTCTTAGCGGAGACGGCGATGACAGGCGAAGACGGCCGGCAGCCGACGGTGTCCAGGCGGGACCGGCCCCGGGCCCGGGAGCTCAGTGCACGGGAGCGCGACGAGCAGGGCGGCACGCGCGACCGTGCCGCCACCGAACGCGACGAGGCGGCGCGGCGGCGCGACCTGCGGGCCACCGCCAGGGACGAGGAGGCGCTGCCGCGCGTCCGGCGGCTGGAGCGGCTCCGCCAGGAGAACGACGAGCACGACCGCCGGGTGCACGACCTGCTCTGGGAGGCCGAGCGCCGCGACCGCGCGGCCGAGGAACGCGATCGGGCCGCCGCCGACCGGCACCGGGCGCAGGCCGAGCGGGGCGAGGGCACCGACGAGCTCTGGCGGCTGCTGGCCCTGGACCGTGACTCGGCGGCGGCCGACCGGGAGCGGAACCGGCTCGACCGCGCCGCGATCCGCGCCGAACTGGCCGCCCTGCGCGACGACCGGGTCCAGCTCGAACGCGAGCAGGGACAGGAGCGGCGCGTCGCCGCGCTGGATCGCTCGTCGAGCGCGGACGACCGCCGGGCCAGCGCCCGCGACCGGCAGGACGGCGCCCACGACCGCCACGCCAGCCTGCTCGACCGCCTCGCCAGCGCCCGCGACCGCCGCTACGCCCGCCTGTACCGGTTCCGGACACGGGAGGCCCGGCCGGATTACGCCGGCTACTACGTCAGATGGACCTTCAGCCACGCGCGGACCGACAGAACCCCCTGGCCGGAGCCCCGCTGACCGTGGCAGGCGGGGCCCTACGCGGCCGGGCGCAGGGTGTAGCCGACGCCGCGGACGGTGTGGATCATCGGCTCGCGCCGGGCGTCGATCTTTCTGCGCAGGTACGAGATGTACAGCTCGACCACGTTGGCCCGGCCGCCGAAGTCGTAGGACCAGACCCGGTCGAGGATGTGCGCCTTGCTGAGCACCCGGCCGGGGCTGCGCATCAGCAGGCGCAGCAGCTCGTACTCGGTGGGCGAGAGCCGGATGTCCACGCCGTCCCGCCGCGCCCGCCGGGTCCGCTGGTCAAGGGTGAGGTCCCCGACGACGAGCCGGAGAGCGGGCGGGCGGCGCAGCAGGCCGTGCAGCCGGAGGACGACCTCCTCCGCGGTGAACGGTTTCGTCACGTAGTCGCCGGCCCCCGCGCGCAGCCCGGCCAGCCCCTCGGCCAGGCGGTCCGTCGTGGTCAGGTACAGGACGGGCACGCCGGGCAGCCTGACGTCGGCCGCGCCGGGCATGGTGGCGTCGAGCACGACCGCGTCGGGGCGCGCGCACCGGGCCGCGCGGGCGGCCGCGCCGCCGTCGTACGCGCCGCGGACCCGCCACGACGCCTGCCGCGCCAGCGTGGAGCGGAGCCTCGTCAGTGCGGGCTCGCCGGCAACGACGAGGATGTCGGCGGCACCGCCGCCGGGCCGGCGCACGGGCTGGGCGGAAACGTTCGCGCTGGACGTGTGCATGCTCGTGACGATGACGCCCTTGCATGAGCGTTCGATGAACGTCGCTTAGTAATCCGCTGTGAACCGCGACCGGCACCCTCCGCGCCTTCATGACGGGCCGCCCGGCGGGCTTTACTCGGAACAATCCACCCCTAGAGTAATCGAATCACTACCCAACGTTACGATGGCGAAGTTCGCTCATCTATCACTCCAGGGGGCTGGAAAATGACTGACGAGACCCGGGCCGGCAAGGTCGGGACCGACACGGCCGAGGAGTCGGCGCTCGACGGTGAGGCCGTTCTGCTGCACTCTCAGGACGACCCGGTGGCCTCCGCCGCGGTCGACGCGGCCGTCGAGACGGAGCTGCTCGACGACGCCCCCGCCCGTCAGGTGGCCGACGCCAGGCGGGAGAGCGAGCGGCAGATCGCCGCGCTCACCCCCAAGGACCAGGAGCGGGTGCAGCGGATCCAGCGTGAGCTGCGCACGATGGGCGCCGACGTCTGGCCGGTGGCCAGGTGGTGGGGTTACGAGATCCACCTGAACGAGTCGGCCGCGCTGCTGGCCGCCGAGCTGCCGCAGCTCATCGGCGAGAGCGCGGGCACCGTGATCGGCTCCTGGCTGGCGCCGATCGTCGAGCGTTCCGTGCGGGCCAGGTCGGAGTGGATCGCCTCGATCGCCCGCCCGTACGGGGTCCGGCTCGTCTCGCCGTGGACCGCGCCCGGCATGCTCGTACCGGCCCGCCAGGACGGCAGGCCCGCCGGTGAGGCCGGCCTGCGCTGGGCGGTGCACGAGCCCGGCGAGGGATGGAGCCGCGATCAGCGCTTCGTCGACCACTTCGGCGGGTCGAGCCCCGCCCTGGCCCAGTTCCAGGACCGGCTCTTCCTGGCGCACCGCGGCAAGGCGGGCGACTCCAACCTGTGGTGGACGGTCTACGACGCCGAGCAGGGCTGGAGCGACGACGAGCGCTTCCCCCGGCACCTCAGCGCCGCGGCCCCGGCGCTGGCCGCGTACGACGGGCAGCTGTTCTGCGTGCACAGGGGCGCCGGTGCGGACGAGTCGCTGTGGTGGACCCGCTGGGACGGGGCGAGCTGGAGCGACGACGAGCGATTCCCGCAGCACTTCAGCCGGACGGCTCCGGCGCTGGCGGCGTACGACGGGCAGCTGTTCTGCGTGCACAGAGGCGCGGGCGCGGACGAGGCGCTGTGGTGGACCCGCTGGGACGGCTCCCGCTGGAGCCAGGACCAGCGGCTGCCCGGCCACTCCTCGCGCTCGAACCCGGCGCTGGCCACCTACCGCGGCCATCTCTACTGCGTGCACCGCGGCGCCGGCGGGGACACGGCGCTGTGGTGGACCCGCTGGGACGGCGGCAAGTGGAGCGCCGACCAGAAGCTGCCCGCGCACCACACCACCGAGGGCCCGGCCCTGACCGTCTACAAGGACCGGCTCTACTGCGTGCACCGCGGCGCCTCCGACCAGAGCCTGTGGTGGAGCAGCTTCAACGGCTCCGGCTGGCTCCCCGACGAGCGGCTGCCCGACCACCACAGCGCCGAGGGCCCGGCCGTCATCGCCTACCGCGACAAGAACGCCACCCGCGACCAGCTCCTGTGCGTGCACCGCGGCGTGCGCTGAACGCCGAGTGCCGGCTCGCGCGGCGAGCCGGCACTCTCCTTCGCCGCTCTACCAGCCGGCCAGCTGCTCCAGGAACCACTCGATCAGCGGCGCGGACACCGCGCTGTGCTCCGTGTCGGTCGTGTCGCAGCAGAACGCGTCCAGCTGCGTCTCGTCCTTGGGTAGGTCGCTGAGGTCCAGGTGCAGGTCGGACTGCCACTGGTACGGGTCCCTGGCCAGGGCGACCGCGCTGACCGCCGGGACGAAGCAGCTGCTGCGGAAGCGCGGCTCGATCGTCAGCCCCATCGCGTCGGCGAGCCGGCCCCACGCGTCGAGCGTGCCACCGGGCGCTCCGTCGAACGCCGGGACGTGCGAGGTGGCGCTCGTCCACACCGGGGCGCCGAAGCGCACGGTGCCGATGTTCTGCAGCTCACCCATGTCCGGCTGGAAGCGGGCGACGAGCTGCAGCGCGTCGAGGTTCAGGTCGAAGACCGGGGTGCCGGCGGGCAGGCCGTTGCCGACGCCGTGCCCGGTGCCGTTGGCCATGCCCAGCTTGTACGGGCGCATCGGGAACCAGCCCACCCTGCGCAGATCCTCGATCCACTCCTGGCGCAGCGCGTTGTCCGTCACCGGGCCCGAGTAGTCGGCGTTCTGGACCCAGCCCCAGAGCTGCTGCTGCGCGGCGGGGCTGCGGATCAGCTCGGCCTGGCCGGGCCCGTCGGAGCGCGGGTCGAGCGCCTCGTGCAGGTAGGCCAGCTGCTGGAGCACCAGCGGGATCCAGGCGCCGAGGTGCGGGCTGTCGTAGGAGAAGTACTTCTCCGTCTGGTGGTCGATGCGCTCGTTCTCCATGCGGGCCAGCGCGTACCTGGTGATCAGGCCGCCCATGCTGACGCCGCCCACGACGAGCTGGTCGTCGCCCCAGCGTTCGTCGATGGCGCGCTGCACGGCGGTGACCGCGACGGCGGCGTTGGCCTGGATGGCGATGTGCCGCTGGTCGAAGCCCAGCAGGATGACGTCGATGCCCAGCGTGCTGAGCTGGTCGAGGAAGCCGGGCTTGCCGGGCGCGTACGGCTTGTTGAAGTGCCGCCACAGCTCGTCGAGGTCGCTCGGCCCGTAGTTGAAGCCGTCGGCCAGGATCAGCGGCCTGGTCAGCGCGTCGTGCCCCTCGGCCAGGTGCACGGCGGCGCGGCCGGTGGCCAGGCGGCCGTGGTGCGGGCTGTCGCCGACCAGCTCCCAGACCTGCTCGGGCGGGCGGGCCTGACCGGAGCGCTCCGGCGGGGCGGCGAACCAGACGCCCTGGTGGCCGAGCGCCTCGGCGATCCGCTCGACCTGTTCGGCGGACAGGCTGCTCTCGATCCCGTGGGCTCTGGTCTCGACATCGATTCTCGGTTCCTGCGGCATTTCGATCCTCTCGCTTGCGGAGGGGCCACCTGGGGCCACTGAGCTCACCATACGGTCACTCTCCGTGATTGGCCGCGGACGACACGTGATGCCGCATTAGGGTGTTTTCGCAGGTCAAGCGGGTGTACGGCGGCCCATGACGGCCAGGCCCGACAGGGACGGGGTTCCTGCTCCCCGCACGGGGGTAGGCGGCTGCGTGGAGGGGCCGACCGGGGAGGAGTCTCGATGTCTTCCATGTCCTTGATCGACAAAGAGTGCGTCCGTCAGCTGCTCGAATCGGGCCATCCCGACGCCACGCTGGTGTTCGTCCGCGGTGACTGCGTGGTGCTGCCCGCATCGGACGTGGACGAGGCGCACAGGGGCCTGGTCATCGCGCGGCGTGACGAGGTGATCGCCCAGTTGCCGGCGGGCGAGCCGACGGAGGACGAGCTCGACCGGCTGGCCATCCGGCTCGACAACGTCGTCCGCGACCTGGGCGCCTGAGAACGGGGGCGTCCGCGGATCGGGTGGGTGGCGGCGGGTGGTCAGGCGCTTTCGAGGTACTGCAGCACGGCCGCCACCCGCCGGTCCGTCCCGTCGGTCGGGGCCAGGTCGAGCTTGGCGAAGATGCTGCGGATGTGCTTGTGCACGGCGCCGTCGGTGACGAACAGCCGCTCGGCGATGGCCGCGTTGCCGAGCCCCTCCGCCATCAGGGCGAGCACGTCGCGCTCGCGCGGGCTCAGCCGTTCCAGCCGGTTGTCCGGGCGGCTGCGGGTCAGCAGTTGCGCGACCACCTCGGGGTCGATGGCGGTGCCGCCGTCGGCCACCCGGTGCAGCGCCGTCAGGAACTCCCCGACCCGGCCGACCCGCTCCTTGAGCAGGTAGCCGAGGCGGGAGCTGCCGTGGGAGAGCAGATCCGTGGCGAACGCCTGCTCGACGTACGCCGACAGCACGAGCACGGCGAGCCCCGGCAGTCGCCGCCTGGCCTCGACGGCGGCCACGATGCCCTCGTCGGTGTGGGTCGGCGGCATGCGTACGTCCACGATGGCGACGTCCGGCTTGTGCGTGTCCACGGCTTCGAGGAACCCGGCGGCGTCGGGGGCGGTGGCCACCACGTCGAGCCCTTCCGCGCGCAGCAGCAGCGCGAGCCCTTCGCGCAGCAGGGCGTCGTCCTCGGCGATCACTATCCGCATGGAAGGCTCACATTCATGGTGGTCGGCCCGCCCGTGGGGCTGGTCAGCGTGAAGGTGCCGTCAAGCGCCTCGGTACGGCGGCGGATCCCGGCCAGCCCGGACCCGCCGTCCTCCACGGCTCCGCCGCGGCCGTCGTCCACGATCTGGATGCGCAGCCGGTCGTCGGTCCGTCGCACGGTCACGGTGGCGCGCCGGGCCTTGCTGTGCTTGGCGATGTTGGTGAGGGCCTCGGCCACCACGAAGTAGGCGGTGGCCTCGACGGAGACCGGGCAGCGCCCCGGCACGTCGGCGTCGACCTCGCACGGCACGGGGCTGGCCGCGGCCAGGCCGCTCAGCGCGTCGGCCAGGCTGCGATCGGCCAGCACCGGGGGCAGGATGCTGCGCACGACCGCGCGCAACTCGGCCAGCGCCTGCTCGGCGGCGTCCTGGGCCCGTTCGAGCACGGCGTCGGCCGTGGACGGGTCACGTGCCAGCGCGCGGCGGGCCGCGCCCAGCAGCACGTTGACCGCCACGATCCGGTTCTGGGTGCCGTCGTGCAGGGACCGTTCGATCCGGCGCAGCTCGGCGGCGTGCGCGTCCAGCGCGGCGGCACGGGTGGCGGTCAGCTGGGCCACCCGCAGGGCCAGGTCGGTGCCGGGATCGGCGGCCAGCAGCCGGCGGCCGGGCCACGCCTGCAGCCGGGCCATGCCCGGGATGAGGGCCAGGGCGAGCCCGAGCCAGAACAGGCTCATCGGGCTCACCAGGAGTGCGCTCGGCAGGTCGTCGGCCGGCCAGATCTCCAGGATGGCGCCGGCCCGGTCCTCCGGGCCGAGCAGCGGCCAGTAGAGCGGGAACACCAGGTCGAGCGCCGCACGGAACGGCAGCGTCAGCCCGATCGCGCCCAGCAGCAGCCCCACCGTGGCGTGCCAGGCCAGCCAGAGCAGCTCGCGGCCGGTGGCGGGCTGCCTGATGGCCGTCCGCCAGTCGGCGGGCACCGGATCCGGGTTGATGATCTCCGGGCCCCAGCGGGACAGCCGGGCCCGCTCCCTGTTGGCGACCGTACGCAGGCCGCGCAGGGAGGTCGGCACCAGGCGCAGGCCCACGCCCGTCAGGCAGAAGGGCAGGACGGCGGCCAGCCCGATCAGCGCGATGAGGGCCAGGGCGCTGGTGCCCATGCCGCCCACGAGGTGTTCCAGCCCGTCGAGGGTGGTGCGGGCGCGGGCGAACACGTCCCACGAACGGGCCCGCCGCTGCCCGGTCGCCGGGTCCTGGGCCTGCATCCGCACCTCCTTCGTCCGCTCAGACCCTAGGACAAGAGGTGCTGCATCGGGCAATCGCCGGCCGAAAAGTACAGCTGGCTGTACCTCCGACTGTCCCGCTGCTGGGATCGTCGCGGCTCGCGCCGCTCCGTAGCGTTCTCGGCATGACAAACCGACCAAGGAGGGCATGATGACCGAGCACGGCACCGAGACCCGTCCCGCCGGCGCCCTCGCCCGCGTGCGCCGCCCCGTTCTCTGGCTGCTGCTGGCCGTCTTCGCGGTCTGCAACGCGGTGTCGTCCATCGCGGACGTCAACGTGTTCATCGGGGTCGGGTTCGGCCTGGCCACCCTGGGGTGCGCGGCGGCGCTGATCGCCCAGCACTACGAGACCCGCAGGGGCGGGCGGAACTGAGGACTTGCGGATCGGCCGATCCTGGTGTCGGATGCCGGACGACAAGTACCGATTTCGCCGGAGGGGCCGAGCATGCCGGAGCGCACCGAGGTCGTCGTCATCGGAGCCGGCCCGGCCGGCCTGACCCTGGCCAACCTGCTGCGGCAGGCGGGCGTCGCGTGCGTGGTGCTGGAGCGGCAGAGCCGTTCCCACGTGGAACGGCGCCAGCGCGCCGGCGTGCTCGATCACGCGGCGACGCGCGTCTTCGAGGACTGGGGCCTGGCCGAGAGCCTGCTGGCGGGCACGCACCGGGACTCCACGATGGAGATCAGGGTGGACGGCGAGCCGCGCTTCCTCGACGTGGTCGCGCTGGCCGACGGCAGATCGGGCCGGATCGTCCCGCAGCAGGTCCTCGTCGGCCGGCTCATCGCGGCCTTCGAGGCGGGCGGGGGAGACCTGCGCTTCGACGCCGCCGAGGTGAGCCCGCGCGGGGTCGAGGGTGACGCCCCCGTCGTCTCCTACCGGGATCAGGACGGCACCGTACGCGAGATCGCCTGCTCGTACGTGGCCGGCTGCGACGGCCACCACGGCGTCAGCCGGGCGAGCGTCCCCGAGCAGGCGCTGACGACGTACACCTACGACCACGGCATCGGCTGGTTCACGGTGATGGCCGACGTGCCGCCGCCGCGGCACCCGATGTTCGCGATCCACTCGGCGGGCTTCGCCGCCCACTTCCCGAGGGGGCCGCACGCCAGCCGTTTCTACCTGGAGTGCGCGCCCGGCGACGCGCTCGACGGCTGGGACGACGCCCGGATCTGGGCCCAGTTACGGCTGCGCCTCGGCGACCCGCGGCTGCCCGAGGGGCCGATCACGGAGAAGGCCGTGGTGGACATGCGCAGCTTCGTCGTCGACCCCATGCGGTACGGGCGCCTCTTCCTGGCCGGGGACGCGGCCCACATCATCACCCCGATGGGCGGCAAGGGCATGAACCTGGCCATCGCCGACGCGGACGTGCTGGCCCACGCGCTGCGGGCGGTGCTGCGCGAGGGGGACGACGGGCCGCTGGAGGCGTACTCGGCCACGTGTCTCAAACGGGTGTGGAACCACCAGGAGTTCTCGCGCTGGCTGACCGAGATGACCCACGAATCCGGTGACGCGACGCTGGCGGGGCCGTTCCGGCGGGAGCTGGCCAGGGCGCGGCTGGAGCGGCTGTTCAGCTCGGGGGCCGCGGCTCGGGCCTTCGCCGACCTGATGGCCGGCGGGTAACATTTCCCCTTCTAGGGTCATGTTGCACTATGTGGGGATATTTGTGGATAAAACCTCTCAAGATCTGCCTGATCAGGAAATCTACATCCGCAAGGAACTGCAGCGGCTGCGCGACAGCATCGACAACCTCGACGCCGCGCTCGTCCATCTGCTGGCCGAACGCTTCAAGTGCACGCAGGAGGTGGGCCGGCTCAAGGCCGAGTACCGGCTTCCTCCGGCGGACCCCGACCGGGAGGCGGCCCAGATCCGCCGCCTGCGCGCCCTGGCCGAGGAGTCGAAGCTCGACCCCGTCTTCGCCGAGCGCTTCCTGAACTTCATCATCGCCGAGGTCGTCCGGCACCACGAACTGATCGCCAGCAACCACGCCGCGGCCCGCGACAACTGACCCGCGACACGGGGCCCGCTCCCCGAGCGCCCAGGGGTCCTGAGCGTCCCCAGGCCCCGGGCTTCAGACGCGGACCACGGCTCAGACGCTGGCCTCGGCTCAGACGCGGACCACGGCTCAGACGCTGGCCTCGGCTCAGACGCGGACCACGGCTCAGACGCTGGCCTCGGCTCAGACGCGGACCACGGCTCAGGCGCCGGCCCCGGCCTCAGGCGTTCACCAGGGCGACCTTGACCGCGCGCGGGTCGTCGCCGACGAGGGGGACGGCGAAGACGGCCGTGCGGTCGCGGGCGCCGTACACGACGAAGCGCAACCCGTCCTCGTCCCATGTGTCGCGCACGTCCGAGGTGAGCTGGGCCGAGGCCGAGCAGTAGGCCGGGCTGCGGCGCAGCAGGTGCAGCGACGCCTCCAGCGGAACGCTCCCCGTGGGCGCGAGCGCGAGCGGCCGGCGCAGGCGGACCAGGAGGCGGCGCAGCGGGACGAGCCAGTAGCGGTCCAGCTCCGACGACAGAGCCAGCAGGGCCGCGATCTCCGCCAGGACCACGACCGCCGGCAGGCCGGCGGGCAACGTGACGGCCGGGAGCAGGCTGGGCGAGGCCGCGAGCAGCACGGTGACCAGCGCGGCGACCAGCAGCAGTCCGGCGCGGGCGAAGGACCGCGCGTCCACGGGCTTGGCATGAGTGCCCAGGCAGCCGCACGACGCGGTGGGCGCGGCCACGTGGGCGTAGGCGAGATAGGCGAGGAACCCGGCCGACAGCAGCACGGCGGCGACCCCGTCGAAGAGGTGAGTGGGTGGCAGCAGCAGGGCGGTGGCCACGGCGACTTCGGCCAGGCCGACGAGCCGCAGGACCGGGACCGCGCGCGCCGGGCCGGTGAGCCGGGCCAGAGCGGTCTGGCCGGCCTGTGCCCCCATCCGCCGGCTGAGCAGCTTCATCAGACCCGCCCAGAGCAGGAAGAAAGCGATCACGTACGGCTGCGACGCGGCGATCCCGTTCACGAACTGCCTCCTAGTGCGGGGAGAAGACCGTTGCGATGTCCACTTCGTTCGTGTCCGGCCGCCAGGCGCCCAGGATCTGCACGTGCTGGCTCACTTTCAGCATCGACAGGTCCTCGGTGGGCGGCGACTCGGAGTGGATGGCCACCGACTTGCCGGCGACGACGTGACACAGCACTTCGTGGCCGTTGTGGTCGAGGTGGAGGGTCTGTCCGGTGATGTTCTTGATGTGACCCTTGATGTTGACGATGTTGAGCCACACCGACTCGGCGGCCAGCATTCCGTCCGGCATGCGCACACCCCTGGCGTACAGGCCGTCGCCCGGCTTGGCCTGGTCGAACGCGACGGGTCCGAGCTTCCACAGGCTCGTGCCGTCCACCACCCTGATGGTGTGGAAGACCAGGTTCGAGCCCAGGACGAGCAGCGTGTTCTCCTTGATCGAGCGGATCCGGCCCTCGGCGAAGTCGGGGTCGGGCGCGCCCGGCTCGACCTTCTGCGCGGGCGCGGGCGCGGTGGCGGCGAACGCCGCCTCGGGCCCGAGTGAGCCCATCGCGGTGGCGGCGACGACGCTCGCGCCTCCGCCGAGCACGGCGGACCTGAGCACATCTCTTCTGCTGCGCATCTGCCCCGCCTCCTCAGGCCGTCGAGATCTCGGCCGGACGCAGGCCGGAGGAGAGGCTGGCGATCTGGCTGTAGGCGGCGGGGGTGAGGTCGATCAGCCGGTTGCTGGCGCAGGTCGCGCCGCAGCAACTGCGCTCGCCGCAGAACAGGTCCGTCTGCGGGCCGCAGTCGGCGATGGCGGTGACGACGCTGGACCCGCTGCACAGGGCCGTGATCCGGTGCCGGAACCCGCAGGTACGGCGGGACAGGCCGACGCCGCAGCTGTCGGGGCGGGTGATGGCCCAGCAGGCGTCGGAGGTGTTGGGCCAGGCGTGCTGGAGGTTGCCGGAGTTGCAGGTGCCGCAGGCTCCCTTTCCGGTGCTGCTGCATGGGCCCCATGCGGTGCCGCAGCAGAACCAGGAGACCTCTCCTTGGACGGGGCCGAGTAAGTCGGCGGGCGGGTCGGGGGCGGTGCTTCGCGCCATGGCGCGTCCTCCTTGGGTGAGCTCTGGACGATCTCAGCGAGGGGTGTGAAGCTTTCCGACTCGATCTACAACTACCATGTAAGGATTTTTCGTCAATGCCCGATTTTCAGGCGCAGAACTCGGTGATCGTCGCGGCCAGCACGTCCGTGACCAGTTCGACGGAGGCGATCTCGGCCCACTCCGTGTCGGCGTGCGCGCCGCCGCCGTCCACCCCGAAGAGCAGGCACGGGATCCCGGCGCGGGCCAGCAGGGCGCAGTCGGTCCAGAACGGCTCGGCGCGGATCACCGGCGGCCGGCCGAGCGCCCGCTCCACCTGCCGCAGCAGCACCCGGGCGATAGGGGATTCCTGATCGGCCTCGAACGGGTCGCGGTGCAGTCCGCCGCGCAGCTCGTAACGGAAACCGGGGACGGTGGCGGCCAGCCGGTCGAGGATCGCGGCCAGTTCGGCCCGTACGGTCTCGGCGCTCTCACCGGGAACGGTACGCCGCTCGACGGTGATCCGGCACCTGGCCGGATATGTCGAAGGGCCCTCCCCGCCCTCGATCAGCGAGGCGTGCACGGTGCCGGGCCCCAGCAGCCGGTGCCCGCCCGAGGCGGCCAGGCGCAGGCCCAGCTCCTCCAGCGCGACGAGGAAGTGACCGGCCTTGGCGATCGCGTCCACGCCCAGATCGGGGCGCGAGCCGTGGGCGGCCAGGCCCAGGACGTCGATCTCGAACCAGGCGAACCCCTTGTGCGCGAGCGTCACCTCCAGCAGGCTCGGCTCGGTCACGATCGCCGCGTCCGCGGTGAAGCTCTCCAGCACCTCCTCGGTGCCGGAGCTGGCGTGCTCCTCGTCGGCCACGCAGGCCACGATGACGTCACCGCGCAGGGGGCCGGCGGCGGTGGCGCGGGCGGCGGCGGCCATCATCGCGGCCACGCCGCTTTTCATGTCGAACGCGCCGCGGCCGTGGATCCGGCCGTCCTCGACGCGTGGGGTGAGCGGGTCGCCGTCGTACGTGCCGTACGCGACCGTGTCCAGATGGCCGTTGAGCATCAGCGACCGCCCGCCGCCGGTGCCGCGCGCCACGGCGACCAGGGACGGGCGGCCGGGCCGTCGTTCGAGACGGTGCAGCTCGAAGCCGCGCTCGCCCAGCCACTGCGCGCAGAGGTCGGCCACCGCCGACTCGCCGGCGCCGCCGGGTGAAAGGTCGGGATTGACCGAGTCGACGGCGATGAGGCGTTCGAGCAGCGGCATCGGATCGCCGGAGGGCGGTCCTGCGGGTGACCCGGTGGGGGGTGTGGCGGGTGGTCCTGGGGGTGGGCCGGTGGGCGGTACGTCGGGTGGCACGACGGGCGGCACGACGGGCGGCATGGCGGGCCTCCTGGGGGATCCAGGCCCATCATGCCGCACCGCTTCCCGGCGGCCCCGCGCAGCTCAGGTGGCCTGCGAGTTCTGCGCCGTCTGGTAGACGGCCATCGCCTCGTTCCCGAAGAACGGGCCGAACATGAAGTTCGGGGCGAAGTTGTAGGTGAAGCTGTTGAGCGAGTTCAGCCAGCCGAGCCCGGTGGCCGGGTCGAAGCCCTGGAACCACGGCCCGCCGCTGGATCCGCCCGTCATGTTGCAGCGCAGCCCCTGGTCGTTGGTGGAGACGGTGTCGTTGAACGCGCGCCCGCTGCAGTAGATCAGCTCGGAGCCGTCGAACGGATCGGCCGCCGGATAGCCGAAGGCGAAGTTCTGCCGCTGCCTGGGCTGGTTGAACGCCACCCCCTGCCCGCCCACGACGTCGGTCAGCGTGCGGCCGTTCAGCGGCGCGACCACCACCGCGGCCACGTCGAAGTTGATGTCCTCGCGCGCGTTCCACTGCGGCGTGGTGAACATCTCGCTGGCCACCCAGGTGCCGAACGGGCGCCGGCCGTCGTCGAAGGCCGGGACGAACGCCCAGTTGCGGTGCGCCGCGCCGTTCAGCTTCACACAGTGTCCCGCCGTGATCACGACGCTCTCGTTCGCGCTGGTCACGGCCGAGCCCGAGCAGGAGGAGTTGCGGCCGTCGGCGGTGGTGAAGAAGACCCGGCCGGTGGTGCGCACGACGGCGCCGCCGTCGGTCCACTGCAGGCCGGGGCTGTTGGCCACCGCGGCCTGCAGCCTGCCGTTGCTGTTGCCCGTGGTGCCGCGGGTGGCCCACGGTCTGCCCTGGGACGGTGTGCGGGTCCGGACGCCACGCCGGGGCGCGGGCGCCTCCAGCGGTTGCGCGGCGACCATGCGACGCGGGGTCCAGTACTGCGAGACGGACCTGCGCTCCGACCAGGAATCCGTGGCCGACCAGGTGACGGGCCTGCTGGGGTCGGCCTTGGCGGCGCCCGCGGGGACGAGGGAGCCCGCCAGGGCGAGCACGAAAGTGGAGAGCAGGGCGACTCTGCGGTGCATACGTACCTCCTGAAACGCGGAATCTGCCGTAGGGAGGTACGTACGGCGCGATCCATCCGCCTCAACGCATGCACATTTAGATATGGCGACATACCTGTACGAAAGCAGTCGCGCACAGAGGGTGAGTTCCGGTTCGCCGCCCGGGTCCTGTTCTTTCTTTGCCGAATAGGCGTCGATTGTTGACGCTTTTTGGCCACTCTTTTCCCGGTACGGGAAATTCGACTACGGCGTGGCGTTGTCACCTCGCTCGCGGCAACTGTAAGCATCGTACCGGTCTGGCGACTATAGGTCGCATGCGGAAAGGAACGGTAATGTTCACCCCACTGAGCGAAATGGCGAAGCCCGCCCTGCGCGGTCTCCTCGCGGCGACTCTGGCGGTCACCATGGCACCGGCGGCGAGCGCCGACTCCAAGGACGACGACCACCACCACCGCACCAGTGACAGAGGCTTCGTCGATCACCACGATGACGACGACGACGGGGGAAGGAACTGCAGGCCACGCACCTTCTTCCGGATCCACCAGATGTCGCCGCGGAACTTCTACCTGCCCCGCACCCGCTACATCGACGGCCCCGGCGGCTCCATGACGGTGTCGGTCACCCGTGAGGCGGAAATCACCGCCTTCCTCGAGACGGAAAACGAGAAGGGCAAGGACTTCTCCAAGACCATCGACACGAAAACCGTCGTCGACCATTTGCGCCGGCTCGGGCTGCCGCACCTGGAAGAGCGTCACATGGTCTTCTCCGGCCATGAATACACCAAGGAAATCAGCGACGGCATGTACGGCAACATGTGGTACCGGGTCTTCGGTTACCGCGTCGGCTGGTCGGCCTGGTCGGTGCTCGGCACCTGTGAGCGCAACAAGGTCGCGGCGGGCATCGCCAGCGTGCCGTCCCGCGTCGAGGGCTGGCGCTACTGGGAGACCAAGCACCCGATGTTCAAGCGCCGCAAGCTGTCCGTCAAGTAGGGGGAGAGGCTGAGGCGCAGGTCAGCGGGGATAGCTGGTGGGTTTCCGGGTAGAGCGTGACTCAGTCCGGTAGTGACCGGACGCGCAGCCGTCCGGTGCGCCGAACCTCACGGACTTCATGAGGGGGAACACCATGGCCATCCAGCGATATCTGGGTCTCACATCGTTCCGACTTCCCATGCTCCGGTTCCCGGAGCCGCCTCCGGGCGGCGAGAACGAGAGCTTCAGCCGCGCGCGGCGCCGGCGCCGTCGCCGCCGCTGAGCCGACAGCGCTGGAGAGGTGAGGGCGTCCGCCCTCACCTCTGGCTTCTCGGCCGCTGCCGCTCCCGCCGGATGCTTCCGCCATCTCGGTCGGGAGAACGCGGCCGTGTTCTCATCAGGAGAACGCCGCCACCGCGATGCCCAGAGCCCGCTGGTTCTGGCCCGAAGCCTTGGCGTCCGTGGAGTTGACCGAGTAGACGAGCGTCCTTTCCAGGTCGCGCGTCGCGCCGACGCCGGCCGAGTAGCCGTAACGGGCTCCGGTCTTGCCGTACGCGACGAGCCCGCCGGGCAGCACCAACCTCGTCATGCCCGAGGTGTAGACGGTCGGCTGGTCGCACGCGCCGAACATCGTGACGTCCGGCACCGTGAACATCGGCTCCAGCTGGGCCGGCGGCACCACCTTCCCGGAGAACAGCGCCCTGACGAACTTCTCCAGGTCCGCGGCCGTCGAGATCAGGTCGCCCGAGGCCCAGGTCGAGGTGACGCTGGTCTCGGTCATGTTCACCACATACCCGTCGCCGTACGGGACGGCGTCGTCGAAGCCCTCGGGCACGGACTGGTAGCCCTCGTGGTGCGGGCCGCGGACGCGGACCGAGGCGCCGGGCAGGTAGCTGTCCTTCATGCCCACCGGGCGCAGGATCCGGGTGGTGACCTCGCGCTCGTACGACCTGCCCGTGACCCGCTCGATCAGCAGCCCCGCCACGAACGTGTTGGTGTTGAGATAGTGCTGTGCGGTGCCGGGGGCGAACTCGATCGGGTTGCGCACGGCCAGGGCCACGTACTCCTTGGGGGTCCACTTCTTGAACCTGGTCCGGTAGGCGTACTCCAGCGTGCCGGGCACGGCCGGCGCGGGCAGGCCGCTGGTGTGGTTGAGCAGCTGGCCGACGCGCACCTCCGGGTACGAGGCGGGCAGCAGTCCGGGCAGCCGGTCCTGCACCGTGTCGTCGAGCGACAGCCTGCGCTCGGCCACGAGCTGCAGCACCACCGCGGTGGTGAACATCTTGGTCACGCTGCCCGCCCGGAAGCGCGCGCCGGCCGTGGCCTTCCGCTTCGTCGCCAGGTCGGCCACCCCGCGCACCGCCCGCCACGAGCCCTTGCGGCCGCCCACCCGGACGATCGCCGCCGTGGCGTCGGCCGCGGGCAGCCCGGCGATCGACTCACGCAGCGCCGCCTCGTTGATCGGCGGCACCTGCACCGGCGGGTCGGCCGGCGGGGCACTCGGGTGGGCCGGGCCGGCGGTCGGCGCCGGGCATGGCGTCGATGTGGGCGTCGGTGTGGGCGTGGACGTGGGTGTGGCGGCCTGGGCGGGTGCTCCGACGAGCAGGGTGGCGAGGGCGAGGCCGGCGGCAGCGGTCTTCATCATGGTGAACTCCAGGTGCTGTGGGATGCGGCAAGCCTGCTGCGCGCACCCCTCTCCGCGGATCGCCGGTACGAGCCATTCGTGCTCGCCCCCGAGAGGGAGCCGCCGGATCCCTCTCACCGGCGATGCCCTTCCTCCGGCCCGCGAGGAAGATGTCGCACTATGAGCGCTGGATCCGCCTTCCCGGCCGGACGGGCAAAATGGGGCGTTGTGACCGAACCGCGGTATGTCACCCGGCTCCGCGGCTGGGTGGCCACGCTGCCCCCGACGCTGGTGGACGGCGTGCTCGCCGCGCTCGTGCTGGCCGCGCAGCTGTGGCCGTTCGTCAGCGCGGACAACCCGTGGGGCCGCCCGTGGCACTGGTGGGGCTACACCGTGGTGGTCGCCGCCGCCATCCCGCTGATCTGGCGCCGCCGCGCGCCCGTGGCCGTGCTGCTCGGCGTGCTCGTCCCGACCGGCTGCTACGACTTCGTGGACGAGGTGGTGCGCCAGCCCATCTGGTACGGCAGCCTGGTCGCCTTCTACACCGTGGCGGCCCACAGCGCCCGGTGGATCCGCCGGCTCATGTTCGTCGTCACGATCTCCGGCGGCCTGCTCGTCGTCGGCTCGTCCGAGACCGCGTTGCGGGGAATCGTGCTCTTCGTCGCCGCGTACGCCATCGGCCGGGCCGCGGCCGCCTCCCGCGCGCACACCGCCGCGCTGGAGGAGCGCGCCGCTCAGCTCGCCCGCGAACGCGAGGCCGAGGCGGAGCGGGCCGCCGAGCGGGAGCGGGCCAGGATCGCCCGCGACATGCACGACATCCTCGCCCACGCGGTCAGCGTCATGGTGGTCCAGGCCGAGGCCGGGCCCGTCGCGGTGGCCGCCGCCCCCGACCGGGCCGTGGCCGCCTTCGACGCCATCGCCGCCGCCGGGCGCGACGCCATGGACCAGTTGCGCCGCATGCTGAACGTGCTCAAGGAGGAGCAGGGGCCACGCGGGCCGCAGCCGACCATCGCCGCGCTGCCCGCCCTGGCCGAGCAGGTCAGGGCCGCCGGGGTGCGGGTGACCTGCTCCACGTCCGGTGAGCCGGGAGCGCTGTCGCCTGACGCGGAGGTGGCCGCGTACCGGATCGCCCAGGAAGCCCTCACCAACATCGTCAAGCACGCGGGCGCCGCTCGCGCCGCCATCTCCCTCGCCTGGCAGG
The DNA here is from genome assembly GCF_035917475.1 of Nonomuraea fuscirosea. NCBI lineage: Bacteria > Bacillati > Actinomycetota > Actinomycetes > Streptosporangiales > Streptosporangiaceae > Nonomuraea > Nonomuraea fuscirosea. Next base: position 10,820,772 of record NZ_CP109074.1, read on the forward strand.
ACCACGCACTCATGATCGACATCACCGACGACGGAGGTTCCGCCGCGAGCGGCCGGGACCAGGAGCTGCCCTCAGGGGGCAACGGCCTGATCGGCATCCGCGAGCGCGCCGCGGCCTGCGGCGGCAGCGCCGTGGCCGGCCCGCGCGAGGACGGGCCCGGCTTCCGGGTGCGCGTCCTGCTCCCGCTGGCGGTGTCATGACGCTCCGCGTGGTCGTGGCCGACGACCAGGAGCTGGTACGCGCCGGGTTCAGCATGATCCTGGACGCCCAGCCGGACATCGAGGTCGTCGCCGAGGCGGGGGACGGCGCGCAGGCCGTCGCCGCCGTCCGCGAGCACCGCCCCGACCTGCTCCTGCTCGACATCCGCATGCCCGTCATGGACGGCATCGAGGCGGCCAGGATCGTGTGCGCGGACGGCGACTGCCGGGTGCTCATGCTGACCACGTTCGACCTGGACGACTACGTCTACGACGCGCTGCGGGCGGGCGCCGCCGGGTTCCTGCTCAAGGACGTGCGCAGGGACGACCTCGTGCACGCCGTACGGGTGGTCGCGGCCGGCGAGTCGCTGCTGGCCCCCTCGGTCACCACGCGACTGATCGCCGACTTCACCTCGCGAGGACCCAGACCCGCCGCGCCGCCCTCGGAGCGGCTGGCCGTGCTGACCGGGCGCGAGCGGGAGACGCTGCGGATGATCGCGCGCGGGCTCTCGAACGCGGAGATCGCGCGGGAGATGGTGGTCAGCGAGCACACGGTCAAGACGCACGTCAGCAACGTGCTGACCAAGCTCGGGCTGCGCGACCGGGTCCAGGCGGTGATCGTCGCATACGAGACGGGGCTGGCGATCCCCGGCGAACCCGCCTGAGCCCTTATGGAGTCGGCGAGCCCGGCTGAGTCGTAGGGTCGGCCGGTCCGGCTGAGATCTTCACCCGTGGACCTGACCTGGTGATCGGGCTAGGGTCGGATCGCTTCGCGAGACCCGCGAACGACCACGCGACCGACGGGAGTGCGCCATCCACGCCGAACCGATCACCCGCCTGCTCCTGGGGCTGTCCGTCCCGCTCGCCCTCCTCGTGGCGGCGCCGCCCGCCCGCGCGGACGTCCCGGTGTGCCTGCCCGAGACCCAGGTGTGCGCGGGCCTCGACGACGGCCGCTTCGCCTTCACGATCCGGCCGCGGCCCACCACGCTCGCGGTGGACGCCACGGTCAACGGCACGCCGGTCACCGGCAGCCTCACGCACTTCACCGGCGACGACTACGTCCAGGGCTGGTACGAGCCCTACCCGCCGCTGGTCCCCGGCGACGTGATGTGCCTGGCGATCACCGCTCCGGAGGTGCCGCCGGGGCCGTACTGCGACACCGCGCCCTAGATTTTTTCCGGCGGTGATGATCGCTCCTGCCAGGGGCGATAAGGCAGGTGTCAGGGCCGCCGCGGCCGGGGGATCGCCTGCTTAGCCGGGATTTACATGGTGTTGGCCAACCTGGTGTCATCGGGACACTAGGAGATGACATGGACGCGAACGAGCCTCGTACCGGTGGCTGGAGCCAGTTCGGCGACAGGCCGCCCACCACCGGAGGGTTCACCCGGCCGACGAGCCCGTTGCCTCCGCCGCCGATGCCGCCGTCGCCCCCGGCGCCACCCAGGACGGGTTTCGTGCTGACCCGCAAGGCGATCGCCGGCCTCGCCCTGGCCGCCGTCGCCGCGATGTCGGTGGCGGCGCTGGGCGGCGGCGCGGTGGGCGCGTCCCTCGCGGGAGGAAACGGCCCGGCGGTGGTGACCGCCACGCCGGCGAACCCGAGCCCGGTGTTCCACACGGCGGCCGATCAGTACACGGTCGCGGAGGTGGCGGCGAAGGTGCAGCCGTCCGTGGTGATGATCCAGGGGCGGACGAGCGAGGGCTCGGGCGTGGTGCTGTCGGAGGACGGCCGGATCCTGACCAACAACCACGTCGTGTCCGGGCAGAACGCCGGCCTGACCGTGAAGTTCAACGACGGGAAGACGGCCAAGGCCACCGTGCTCGGCACCGACCCGGCCACCGACCTGGCCGTGATCAAGGCCGAGGGTGTCTCGGGGCTGGCCAAGGTGGCGCTCGGCGACAGCGACCAGCTCAAGGTGGGTGACGACGTGCTGGCCATCGGCAGTCCCCTGGGCCTGGACGGGACGGTGACCTCGGGCATCGTCAGCGCGCTCGACCGCACCGTGACCTCGGGCAACGCCCCGAACGAGCAGCAGCTCCCGCCCGGCTGGGGCGGCCGGCAGCAGGGCCAGGAGGAGACCACCACGCTCGGCGGCATGATCCAGACCGACGCCGCGATCAATCCCGGCAACTCCGGCGGCGCCCTGGTGAACGCGGCCGGCGAACTGGTCGGCATCAACAGCGCGGTGGCCGCCGACGGCGTCAACCTGGGCTTCGCCATCCCGGTCAACACCGCCAAGCACGTCTCCGAGCAGCTCATCAGCAAGGGGACGGTGAGCCACGTGTACCTCGGCGTGAGCGTCACCGACGCCGCCGGAGACGTGTCCGGCGCGCTCGTCCGCCAGATCACGGCGGGCAGCCCGGCCGAGAAGGCCGGGCTCAAGGAGGGCGACCTGATCACCAGGATCGGCGTGACGCCGGTCCAGGGCGGCGACACGGTCGTCGGCCAGGTCCGCGGCTACAAGGTCGGCCAGCGGGTCGAGATCACCTACCAGCGTGACGGCAAGGAGAGCACCGTGACCGTCACCATGCAGGAGAAGAAGAACTAGACCGAAGGCTCCCGATCGCCCCCTGTCCGCGCCCCGCGGGCAGGGGGCGATCCGCGTTCGCGTCGGCACTTAGTGCGATGAGCCGCGAAAGGTGAGCGATCGGTGGCGATTAGGCCCTCCTCGATCGGCGTAACTCGGGTTACATTCACGTTACTTTGCCCTCTCTTACACACCCGAGTAAACCGAAGGAGAGAGGCATGCGAGTGAGAAGCACGATCGTGGCGTTGACTGCTGCGGCGATCCTCATGCCGCAGGCCGCACTGGCCGCCGGCGCCGGCGCGCCCTCGGGCGCCGCGGCCCCGCCGCCCGACAGTCAGTTCCAGAAGGTGACGCTCAACGACAACCCCGGTGAGCCGATGGACCTGGCGGTGTTACCCGATTCGAGGGTCTTACACACCACCAGACCCGGCGAGGTCTGGTTACACGACCCCAAGACGGGCCTCAACACGCTCGCCGCTCAGCTCGACGTCTACCGGCACGACGAGGAGGGCCTGCAGAGCATCGCGCTCAGCCCCGGCTTCGGCAAGGGCTCCAAGAAGGACGACTGGGTCTACCTCTACTACTCGCCGCCGCTCGACACCCCCGTCGACGACCCGGCCACGCCGAACGTCAACGAGGGCGATGCCCCGTTCACCGGGACACCGCAGGACTTCGCGCCCTTCAAGGGCCTGATCCGGCTGTCCCGGTACCGCTGGAGCGGCAGCACCATCGACCTGCGCACCGAGCAGCGCATCCTCGACGTGCCGGTGGATCGCGGGATCTGCTGCCACGTCGGCGGCGACATCGTCTTCGACGCCGCGGGCAACCTGTACCTGTCCACCGGAGACGACACGAACCCGTTCTTCTCCGACGGCTACACCCCGATCGACGAGCGGGCCGACCGCAACCCGGCGTTCGACGCCCAGCGCAGCGCGGGCAACACCAACGACCTGCGCGGCAAGATCCTGCGCATCAAGGTCCGCGACAACGGCTCCTACGCGATCCCGCACGGCAACCTCTTCCGGCCCGGCACGAAGAACACCCGGCCGGAGATCTACGCGATGGGCCTGCGCAACCCGTTCCGCATCGAGCTCAACCGCCGCACCGGTGACCTGTACGTCGGCGACTACTCGCCCGACCAGCAGCAGGCCAACCCGCAGCGCGGCCCGTCGGGAACCGGCAAGTGGACCACGATCCGCAAGGCGGGCAACTACGGCTGGCCCTACTGCGCGACGGCGCGGCTGCCATACGTGGACTACGACTTCGGCACCGGCGCGTCGGGGGCCACGTTCGACTGCGCGGCCCCGGTCAACGAGTCGCCGCACAACACCGGGCTGCGCCGGCTGCCGCCGGTGACGCAGCCGGACGTCTGGTACTCGTACGGGACGTCGGCCGAGTTCCCCGCCCTGGGCACGGGCGGCATCGGCCCGATGGGCGGGCCCGCGTACGACTACGACCCGGCCGACACCCGCGGCCCCCGCGCCGTGGCCTGGCCGAAGTACTACGACGGCGTCCCGCTGTTCTACGAGTGGACCCGCGACTACGTCAAGGCGATGTTCAACCGTGGTCAGCGGATCGAGAGCGTGCTGCCCTCGATCGTCTTCGACAACCCGATGGACATGGAGTTCGGCCCCGACGGCGCGCTGTACGTGCTGGAGTACGGGGACGGCTACTTCAGCGAGAACCCGGACGCCCAGCTGGCCAGGATCGACTTCACCGGCCACACCGGCAACCGCACGCCGATCCCGGCGGCGCAGGCGTCGGCGACGGGCGGGCTCGCCCCGCTGACCGTCTCCTTCACCAGCACCGGCACCAGCGACCCCGACGGCGACCGGCTCCGCTACGCGTGGGACTTCGACGCCGACGGCAGGGTCGACTCACGCAGCCCCTCGGCGTCGTTCACCTACCGGCAGAACGGCCTCTACCAGGCCACCCTCAGGGTCACCGACGACGCCGGCATGTCGGCCTCCACGTCGGTGCGGATCGTCATCGGCAACGCCGTCCCGGTCGTCGAGCTGGTCAGGCCCGTCGCCGGACAGCCGTTCAGCTTCGGCGACCTGATCGAGTTCGAGGTGCGCGTCACCGACGACCAGCCGGTGAACTGCGCGAACGTGGCCGTGAACTACATCCTCGGCCACGACGACCACGGCCATCCGCAGACCACGGCGCGCGGCTGCACGGGCTCGATCCAGACCACCGTGCCGAGCGGCCACGACCCCGAGAACGACGAGCTGACCGGCGTCTTCGTCGCCACCTACACCGACCCCGGCACCGGCGACCTGCCGGGGCTGACCGGCAGCACCGAGGTCGTGCTCCAGCCCACGAGTTAGGAGATCACCATGTGTTACGGCTATGAGCCGAGCAGACGCTCCCTGCTCGCCGCGGGCCTCGGGCTCGGGGCGGCCGCGCTGGCCGCCGCGTCTCCCGCCGCCGCCGCGGCCACGCCGCCGCACCACCACCATCACCCCAAGCGACGTGTCCCGCCGGGCCAGATCAGCATGCAGCTCTACACGGTGCGCGACGACCTCGCCCAGAACTACGACACCACGCTGACCTACCTGGCCAAGATCGGCTACCCGAAGGTCGAGGTCGCGCTCGGCTACTTCGGGCGGACGGCGCAGGAGCTGCGTACGTTCTTCGACGGGCTCGGGATCCAGGCCAGCTCCAGCCACGACGGCATCAGCCCCGACGACGCCGCCCTGGACACGAAGATCCAGAACGCGCTGACCCTCGGCCAGACGTACATGGTCGTGCCCTTCCTGCAGTCCGACAGCCTGGACGAGTGGAAGGGCTGGGCCGAGCGGATGAACGTAGAGGCGCGGGCCGCCCGCTCGGCCGGGCTGCGGTACGGCTACCACAACCACGCCCACGAGTTCACCACCGACCTCGGGGGCGGCGTGACGCCGTGGGACGTGCTCACCCGTGAGCTCGATCCGCGCCTGGTCCACCTGGAGATCGACATCTACTGGGCGGTCACCGGCGGCGTCGGGCGCGGCGCCAGGGATCCGATCAAGTTCGCCATCGACGTCATCCGCAGGGCGCCGCAGCGCGTGCTGCAGTACCACGTCAAGGATCGGCACCTCGACGGCGACCATGCCGACCTCGGCACCGGCATGATCGACTTCCGCCGGGTCTTCGACGCCCACCAGGTGCGGGAGTACATCGTGGAGAACGACAGCCCGGACGTGACGCCGCGGCGTACGTCGGAGATCGGCTACCGCTACCTGCGCAAGCTCCGGTTCTGACCCGTTCCGGACTGACGTGACCCGAGCCCGTTCCGGACTGACGTGACCCGAGCCCGGCCCGCACTGCGCGGGCCGGGCTCGGCGCTGGTCGGTCCCCCCTGCGGCGAGACCGACCGGTGGCTCGTCGTGTCTCTCCCAAATCTTCGTCCGGATCTCCGCTGAAAGCGGTCTTTGACGCCTTTCTGGGCACATTTCCGCATAACTCGACATGGGGAGCACGCCTGGGGAGGACCATGTACCGCTCGCTCGGCGTCGCCACCGCCGTCACCCTGATCCTCACCGCCACCCCCGCCCTCGCGTCACCGCGCGACGACCTCGCCGACCGCGTCGGTCGTGCCGCTCCCCGTGCCGCCCCCCGTGCCGCCCATCGTGCCGCCCCCCGTGTCGCCCATCGCGTCGACAACATCGCGCATCGGGGCGGTGCCGCGCACGCGCCGGAGAACACCATCGCGGCCTGCGCGCTGGCCAGGGCGCAGCGGGCGGACATGTGCGAGTTCGACGTCCAGCAGACCAAGGACGGGCGGCTCGTGCTGATGCACGACGAGACACTGGAGCGCACCACCAACGTGGAGAAGGTCTTCCCCGGGCGCGCCCCGTGGCGGGTCGCGGACTTCACCCTCGCGGAGATCCGCCGCCTGGACGCCGGCTCCTGGTTCTCCCCGCGCTACCGGGGCGAGGGGGTGCCGACGCTGACGCAGGCCCTGCAGTCGGTACGCGGCACCGCCACGAGGCTGCTGGTGGAGGTCAAGCACCCGCCCTACCGCCCGGACATCGACCGGCGGGTGGCCGCCGAACTGCAGGAGGCCCGCGAGCTCTGGAGTGGCGAACGGCTGACCGTGCAGGCGTTCGGCTGGCAGTCGATGCGGGTCCTGCGCGACATGGTGCCCGGCCTGCCCATCGCGCTGCTCGGCAAGCCCGCCGCCGACCGGCTCACCGAGCTGGCCCACTACGCCGACGGGCTCACCGTGCCGCACGCCGGGCTCACCGCGGCCTACGTCAGGAAAGCCCACAAGCGGGGCATGCGGGTCTACACCTGGTCGGCGGACCGGTCGCCCCTCATCCGCCGGCTGGTCTCGTACGGGGTGGACGGCATCATGACCAACAGGCCAGACCGCCTCCACGAGGTCACAGGGCCGAGGCCCGCACGTTCCGCCAGCCGAAGGTGAGCGAACCACTCAGCAGCACCACGCCGGACAGCACGCCGCTGATGATCGGCACCCACGCCAGCGCGGATCCGGTGGCCGCCAGCACCAGCCCGGCGGCGCCGAGCAGCGTGAGCACCACGCCGGGCACCGCGATGCCCCAGTCCTTCCAGACCGGCGCCAGCGCGATGAAGTGCACGCCGACCACGAGCGCCACCCAGCCCACGTTGGCCTGCGCGGGCGCGCCCAGGGCGGCCATCACCCGCAGCCCGCCGAAGAGCAGGACGACCTCGGCGGCGACCACGATCAGGTATCCCCGGCCGAACATGTTCCCGGGCCGCTCCTCCTGCCCGGCCGCCCCTTCCCCCCGTACGGCCGACCGCTCTTTTCTGGCCGTCATGAACCACATGGCGATCACACCCGCGGCTGCCAGGCAGGCGGCCACCCGCAGGACGAGCGCCACCGGCGCGCTCAACGGGCTCTGCGCGTTGACGAGAATGAAGACCGCGCCGAAAATCGCGCCCACCAACAAACCAGACATTCGTTGCATGACCCTATCTAAGCGGTCATTCGCCCCCACTCGCACTGGGGGTGGCGCGAGGCCGAGGTAGACCTGGCCCTACCCGGTCGCACCCTTCAAGGGGCCCTCAGCGCCTAGCCCTACCTGGCCGCGCCCCGCAGATAGGCCAGCACCGCCAGCACCCGCCGGTTGTCGTCCTCGCTCGCGGGCAGGTCGAGCTTGGTGAACACGCTGGCCACGTGTTTGCCGACGGCCGCCTCCGAGATCGACAGGGCACGCGCGACGGCGCTGTTGGAGCGGCCCTCCGCGATCAGCGCCAGCACCTCGCGCTCGCGCGGGGTCAGCCGCTGCCCCGGCTCCGTGACCTCCCTGGCCCTGATCCACGTCTGCTCGAACAGGTCGATGAGGGTCGTGATCAGGCTCTGCTGGCGGATCACCAGCGCGCCGGGAGCGAAGGCGACGGGCGTGATCCGGACGAACGCCACCGAGCGGTCGAAGACCAGCAACTGCTGGATCGGCTCGTCGATCAGGCGGTGCAGATCCCCGGCGGCGTGCAGCTCCCTGATCCTGGCCGCCTTGCGCGGGTCGTCGAGCACGCTCGAATGGATGATCGTCCGCATCGACAGGCCCTGCCGCAGCGCGTCGAGCACGTGACGCCTGCTCCGCTGCTCGTCGCGGCCCGTCTCCGTCGCGCCCAGCGGCTGCATGGCCCGCAGCTCGCGGGAGGAGTCGGCGGCCTGCGCGATCAGCCGGCGGACCAGATCGTTGTCCTCCACCCGCTCGACCTCGACGGGGATGCCGCGCAGGTCACCCACCACCTCTTCCAGCCGGCGGGCCAGCCGCGCCAGCGAGACGCTCTCCTCCACGCTCCGCTCCTCCTCCCCTCACCGACCGATCCTGCCAGGAGCCAGGGACATTCACGGCCGGACTCAACGGCCGGACTCAACGGCTGGACTCAACGGCTGGACTCAGACGAGCGCGGACTTGTAGAAGATGCTGGCCTTGCGCGCGCCCGTCACGCCCGAGGCCAGGCCGAGGCAGAGACGCGGGGCGCCGGAGACGAGCTGGATACCCATGCCCTCGGGCTCGCGGTAGTCCAGGGACCGGCCCGCCTCGGTGCGCGCCCGCTGGACCTGCTCACCCGTCCGCAGGTCCAGGCAGGTGATGTACGTGTTGCCCGGCGCGGGGTTGGCCTCGCTGTAGGCCTCGCCGGTCAGCATGTAGACGAAGTTCCCGTACGCCGCGTACCCCTGGAAGACGCCCAGGCCCGTGGGCTGGGCGATCTCGAACAGCGGTCTGGCCGTGCCCGCCTTGAGCGCCGGCAGCGAGTAGACGGCGTAACGGAAGCTGCTCCCGTCCGCGTACCGCATGATCAGCCGGTTGGTCGACGGATCGATCGCGCACGTGGTGTTCTCCGCGTCGGAGATCGGCTTGAACTTGGTCAGCGCCGGGGACGACGTGGTCAGCGTCTGGCCGTTCGCGAACTTGAACCTGGCCAGCCGGCTGCCCCTGGAGCTGGTGCCGTCGCTCACCCCGTCCGTCTCCGTCCACAGGTACGCCGACGAGCCGGACGGCTCGACCCCGAACTGCACGCCGTGGCCGAAGCCCATGAGGTACATGTGGCCGAGCACCGTGCCGGTGAGGCTGAGCTTGGTCAGGCACAGGTTGCCCGCAGCGTTCTGGCCGGTGCCGTTCTTCACCTGGAGCGTGTAGATGTGCCCGTGGACGTTGTCGAAGGCGAGCGACTGCAGGACGGTCTCGTCGTACAGGCCCTTCTTCCAGATCAGCGGCGACGCCGGGGCGGTCAGCTCGAAGCGGCCCTCGGCGGCGGCGGCGGGGCGCGCCGCCAGCGCGACGGTCGCGGCGGCGCCGGCGCCGAGCTTGAGCAGGCCCCTGCGGGACATCGGCAGGTGGGAGGTCATTTGCCGTCCTTCCAACGGGGAGTCATGTCTTGATCAACACACCCTAGTCCGGACCGACGTGCTGATTTGGAGATTTCCGCACCGCCCTGGTACCGTTCGGGCCATGTTGATCAGTCGATTTTGGCGCTATGTGCCGGCTCCGGGTGGGGCCCAGAGTCACATGCGCTGACTTACTGATCATCCGGAGCCACGAAGCAGAGACGACCCGTCTCTGCTTTTCGTCATTTAGGCGGTCGGTTCCGGAGATCTGGGCGTGGGCCGTACCGCCGTCGAGCACGAGGGACACGACCCATGACCGAAACCAGCGATCTGCGCATCACCTCGTTCGAGGCCCTGCCGACGCCGACAGAGGTGCGCACGGAACAGCCGCTGGGCGAGGAACGCGCCGCGCTGGTGGCCGCCAGCCGCCGCGCCGCCCGTGAGGTGCTGACCGGCGCCGACGACCGGCTGCTGCTCGTCATCGGGCCGTGCTCGGTGCACGACCCGGAGGCGGCGCTCGACTACGCCCGCCGCCTGTCCGAGGCCACCAGGGACATGGACGACGCCCTGCTCGTGGTCATGCGCGTCTACTTCGAGAAGCCCCGTACCACGATCGGCTGGAAGGGGCTCATCAACGACCCCGACATCGACGGCGGCCACGACGTGCGGCGCGGCCTGCGCACGGCCCGTACGGTGCTGCTCGACGTGCTCAGCCTCGGCCTGCCGGTCGGCTGCGAGTTCCTCGAACCCAACAGCCCGCAGTACATCGCCGACGCCGTCACCTGGGGCGCGATCGGCGCCCGTACGCCGGAGAGCCAGGTGCACCGGCAGCTCACCTCGGGCCTGTCCATGCCCGTCGGCTACAAGAACGCCACGGACGGCGACGTGCAGGTGGCGATCGACGGCGTGCAGGCCTCCTCGCACCCGCAGGTCTTCTTCGGCATCGACGACGAGGGCCGCTCCGCGGTGGTCAGCACCACCGGCAACCCCGACTGCCACATCATCCTGCGCGGCGGTCGCGGCGGCCCCAACTACGACGCCGACTCGGTCCGCGACGCCCTCACCCTGCTGGCCAAGGCCGACCGGCCGAAGCGGCTGGTCGTGGACGCCAGCCACGGCAACAGCGGCAAGAACCACGTACGGCAGGCCGAGGTCGTCAGGGAGGTGGCCGCCCGCATCGCCGCCGGCGACACCGGGATCGCCGGGCTGATGGTGGAGAGCTTCATCGTGCCGGGCCGCCAGGAGCCGGGCCCGCGCGAGACGCTGACGTACGGGCAGAGCATCACCGACGCCTGCGTCGGCTGGGACGAGACGGAACGCCTGCTCGACGTCCTGGCCGAGGCCGTCCGCGCCCGCCGCGCCACCGCCGGCTGATCAGCTGTCAGCGACGCCACAGGAGGGCCGCGGCCTCGATCGCGGCCCGGTGGTAGGGGGGCAGGTCGTCGCCGGTCCAGTAGACCTCGACCCGCGGATCGCTCTCGCCCAGCTGCTCCGCCTCGGTCTGGCCCTCCAGCGCCGCCTCCCAGGCCGGCACACCGGGATCCACCTCGACCAGGAAGACCCGGCGCGGTCCAGGCGAGCCGTCGCGCCAGGCCCGCCGCACCGCGACGACGCCGGGACGCTCGCTCAGCGCGTCCACCACGAGATGGTCGGTGAGGTCGAACAGGTCGTCCTCCAGCTCGGCCAGCTCGCCGGGGACGCCGCCGGACAGGTCGATCCCGGCGGGCACGCGCGGGGGCCGCACCGAATCGGGGGAGAAGGTGTGGCCGGTCGCCGGAGTGGTCGTCGTCAGCGTGACCTCGCCGGCCGCCGCCGGCTCGCCGTCGAGGCCGAGCGCGGTGAACACCTCGCGCAGCACCTCGATCTCCCCGGCCGTCAGCGCCACCCCGGCCTCGGCCGCGGCGATCGTCACCGCGTCGGGCAGGTAGGCCAGCTCGCCCTCGGCCAGCAGCGCGCGGGCCCGGCTGATCAGCTCGTCGGGCAGCTGCCCGGCCAGCCGGAGCAGCATCCGGTGCAGGCCGGTGTAGAGCCGCAGGCCCCGATCGTCGAGCTCGGCCCAGTCGTCGGCCCAGTCGGCGCTCACGTCAGCCCTCCTCCATCACGATGATCTCATACGAGCGCGGCGCCTCCGGGATGACGCCGCGGGCGACCATGTCCGCCGCCAGCGCGTCCACCTCCTCGCGCAGTCGTGCGGTCAGCTCGGGGTCGTCGACCCGGTGTGTACGCGAGTGCGGCGGGAAGACGGCCTCCTGGTCCTCGGAGAAGGAGGAGAAGACGGAGACGTCCCTGGCCTGCTGCCCGGTGAGCTGGTAGGCCACGAGCACCTTGCGGTCACCGGCCGGGTTCTCGGCCATGAACCTGATCGCCACCTCCAGCAGCTTGCTGACGCTGAGGAACTCGCGGGCCACCCCGTGCGGGTGCAGTTTGGAGCCGTAGATGGGGGAGTGCACCGGCGTCATCCAGTCCCCGCGGTACGCCCGCACCGGTTGCTCGGGCGAGCCCACCGCCGGGAGCTGCGCCATCGCGTCGTGCACCATGTCGGCGTGCCAGCGCATCTCGTCCCACAGGCGCGGCGTGACCCGGCCGAGGTGCTCCTCCAGCGCCTTCCAGGCCGCCTTCGCGTCCTTACGGGCCGTTCTGAGGTCGTCGCCGGCCTGTCTGGCCTGCTGTTTGTCGCCCTCTTCCCTGGCCAGCTCGAAGCGTCCCTTCGCCTCGTCCGTACGGCGGACCGCGTCGACGTAGGCGTCGCTCAGCGGATTCAGCGGCGCGTCCGACTTCAGGTGACCCTCGCCCAGGTGCAGCAGCGGGCGCAGGGCCAGCGGCAGCGGCAGGGCCTTGGCCGCCGCCGCGAGGTTGTTCAGGTAGTTGCTCACCAGGGTGTTGATCTTGCCGACCATGCCGTTCCTGACCACCGACTCCGACACCCCACCGGTCCATAGCTGGGTGCGCGTCACGTTGTTGATCAGGTAGTGGCTGTGCCTGGTGTAGACAGTCAGCGCCATCACGTGCGCGGGCGACAGCCGATCGCTCAGCGCCCGTACGGCGGCGGGGTTCCCCGGGTCGACGCCCGAGCGGTCGAGCCAGGCGGCCAGGTCGGGATCGACGACGCGGCCGCTCTCCAGCTGCGGCCAGAGGCGGTCCACGGTCTCGCGGACCACCGGATGCTGGGTCTCCGAGAAACCGGCCCGGTCCAGGGCGTTCGCGGCGTAGCGGGACTCGTGCGGGAACATGCCGCCGGGCAGGATCTCCCGCCGCAGCGTGGCCAGATCCAGGCCGGGCAGGCTGCGGTAGAAGTCCACCGCGCCCGGCCGGGAGCCCGGCTCCAGCCGCATCCCGCCGACGTCCGCGATCTGCGCGCCCCTGGCGATCTCGAACAGCGAGTGGTCCTGGCCCGGCAGCATCCAGCCCATGAGCGCGCCCAGGAACCTCTCCGTCGTCCCCGGGCCCAGACCGAGGAACTTGACCGCGGTGAGCATCTTCACCGTGGTGCCTGAGACGCCGTCGACCACGGGGAACCCGTCACCGACGATCTTGCGTGCCCACCGGCTGCCCGCCGTGTCGTGCATGGTCACGCCCTCGCGCCAGGGCAGCGGCGTGTCGGCGTCGGCCGGCCGGTTGAGATGCTCCTCCACGAACGCTCGCTCGAACCGGCCCAGCGGCGCGCTCAGCCGGTCGTAGTGGCCGGGGGTGGTGTTGAGGTTGAGCTCCTGGATCTCCGTGTGCGAACGGTCGCGCCGGCTGAGCTGGCTCCTGACCATCTCGGCCACGTCCCTGGCGCCCCGTTCTGAGAGCATGCCGACGTTGCCGGTGCCGAACGGGTCGCGGTTGAAGGTGTACATGTCGGTCAGGAACCTGGCCTCCAGCCCTCCGAGCACCGGACGGTGCAGCCGCTCGTCGAGCTGGTGCTGAGCCCGCCGCACCACGTCCACGTCGAGCCCCGCCGCGCGGGCGCGGTCCCAGCCGCCGGTGTCCATGATGTCGAGCAGGGCGTTGCCGAAGATATGCGGGTTGGCGCGGTTGTAGTAGGCGCCGTTGTAGAACGCCGTGACCAGCTCGCGCAGGTTTCCGTGCGCGATCAGGTCGTCCACGGTGACACCGGCGCGGGTACCGGCCTGACCGGCGCTGGTCGGGTCGTCCTTGAAGAAGACACTCTCCACGCGGCGGGCGAACGCTTCCTGGCTCTCTTTCGGCTGTCTCGGGGTGAGGTCCATGAGAACGTCTCGCAGCTTGCCCAGCGCGACGCGGGCGGCGTCCACGGTCTGCGGGTCGTTGAAGTAGTGCGCACCCAGCCGCTGCTCGAACCGCGTCGCCTCGGCTGACCAGCGGGGATCGTTGTAGAACCGCTCAAAGTCAAACGGAACCCGCCCCGACTTTCGCGCCGCCGGCTCAGCGCCCTCACTCGGCCGCGTTGCCGGTTCCGACGTCTCGCCCGCTCGTGTCGCCGGTTCCGACGTGTCGCCCGGTCGTGTCGGCGGTTCGGCAGTGTCGCCGGGTCGTCCTGGCGGCTCGCGCCGGTTGCCCGGTCGTGCCGGTGGTTCTGACGCGTTACCCGGTGGCGTCGGTGGTTCTGACGTGTCACTGAGTCGCGCCGGTGGCGTGCCATCCGGTGCCTTCGGTGGAAGCGTGCCTTCGCCTGCTCGGGGTGGTGGAGGTGTGCTGCCGGCTGCCTGGGTGGGTGGGGGCGTGGTGTCTGTCGGCCGTGGTGGGGGTGCGCCTTCGCCCGGCTGGTCGGTGCGGGCGGCCGTGCGGGTGGGTGGGGTGGCGGTCTCGGTTTCGGGGGCGTGGTTGAGCAGCCGCTCGATCCTGCTCACCGGCGGCGTCTCGCCGGACTGCCGCGTGGACGCCGCCGGCTCGGCCCCGCGCCCGCCCGCGTCGGTCGTGCGAGGGCGCGGCGGCTCCCCGCCGGGCGTTGGTGCCGGGGTGGGATCGGGTGTGCGGGGGCGTGGTGTGTCGGTGGGAACGGGGGCCGGGCCCTGCTGGGGGCGGGCTTCGGTGTCGGACCCCTGTGGCGAGCGGTCCGGCAGGCCCTGCGGGGCGGTGCTCTGGCGGGCGGCCTCGGGTCCGGTGCCCTGGGCGGTGCCGGGGCCTGCTCCGGGGCTGGTGTCGGACGTCGCCTGGCTCAGCGTGGTGTCGCCGGGGCGGCCTTGTCCGGGCGAAGGATCGGCGCCGCCCCGGGTTTCCGACACCGGACGCGGCTCGGCGTCCGGGCGCGTGCTGAGGTCGGGGCGCGACCCGGAGTCCGATGGCGAGCCGGAGTCCGTGCGAGAGCCTAAGTCCGCAGGTGAGCCGGCGGCCGGGCGTGAATCGGAGTGCGGAGTTGAGCCGGGGTCCGGGCGGGAGCCGGAGTCCGGGTGTGGGGTGGTGTCCGGGTGTGGGGTGGTGTCCGGGCGGGAGCCTGAGTCCGCAGGTGAGCCGGCGGCCGGGTCTGAACCGGAGCCCGGAGGTGGGCCGGGGTCCGGGTGTGGCGGGGTTGGGGTTGGGTGGGGAGCGCCGTTGGGGGATGGTGGGGCGCTGCGGCTTGGCAGGGTTGTGGTGAGGTGCTGGCCGTCGGCGCCGAGGGCGCTGGAGGTGATGCCCTTGGCCAGCATTTCCCAGCTGAAATTGCCCTCCGCCATCAGGGTCCCGGCCGTCGTGAGGCCGCCCGTGAGGGCGTACTGGGCGGCCTGGCCGTACAGGGAAGAGCTGGCGGCGGACAGGAGTCGCTCGGCGGTGGTCATCTCCGCCCTGGTCAGCCCCGCGCGCAGGACGGGCGTGGCCAGCCGGGTGAGCCCGCCGCTGAGCACCCCCATGAGTCCGCCCATCGCGCCCCCGCTCAGCGCGGAGACGCCGAGCTGCCGCAGGTCGAGCTCGTCCCTGCGCCCCTTCGCCAGCTGCAGGGCCTGGATGCCGCCGTCCATGCCGGCCACGATCCCGGCGAAGAGCAGGATGTTGCGCAGCGTCGTCGTGGCGATCCGCGCGACCGTCATGCGGGCGAGCTGGACGCGGGGCGGGATGAGCGCCAGGCTCGCCCCGCCGCTGGCGGCGGCGGCCGCCAGCAGGTACGCCAGCTGCGCGATCAGCAGCCAGACGGTGACCTCGATCATGTACTTGGCGTACTGGATCTGCACGCCCACCCCGTTGAGCCCGACGGCGGTGTTGATCAGCCGTTCGACCAGGTCGGCGATCCGCTTGTCCTCCATCGCGCGCACATGCTCGGCGAAGGCCAGGTGGGCGGCGCCGTCCCAGTCGGGGCCGATCTTGCCGGCGCTCCACGGCTGGTCGGCGTCGGTGCCCGCGACGACGCCGTGGGCGGCGGTCACGCACGCGTCGGCGAGCCGGAAGCAGCCGTCCTCGTCGCCCTCCGGCCAGTCCATGCCGACGACCCAGCCGACGTACGGCTTGGCCCAGTCGGGCACGAGGAACCCGTCGAAGCTCATGGCCGCGTCAGGAGTTCGGCTGGCGCGGCCGGTCGGCCAGCTCGTAGGCGCGCGCGGTGACGTGCAGGCCGGTGGAGGTGTCGTCCAGTTCGGTGATGAGGTTCTGCAGCGCCGTGAAGACGGCCTCTTCGATCGCGGGCAGCTTCTTGGCCAGCTCGGCGCCGTACTCGTCGTGGCCGAGGGTGTTCCTGTCGCGGGCGAAGGCCGCGCTCAGGTTGTCGCGTACCTGCTCCACGTGGTTGCGCTGCTCCTCGTAGCGGGGGGTCTGGCCGCGCAGCGTGGCGGGGCGGACATGGTAGCCGCTCACGCGCCGGCGTCCACGGGCGGCGGCAGGAACGCGTCGAGCGTGACGTCCTCGCCGAAGACCTGCTCGTACGGCAGGCCCTCCGGCATGAGCGGCTCCATCAGCCGCCGGCGCCGCTCGGTGACGTCGGCTGTGGCGCGGTTGATCTGCCGCATGAGCGTGTCGGCCAGCTCGGCGGTGGAGAGCCTGCGGTAGACGCGCGCGTTGAGGTCGATGGAGCGGACCTGGCCCTGCGGGCCCACGGTGACCTGGATCATGCCGTCGGAGGAGGTCATCGTGGACTCGATCGCGTTGAGCGCCTGGTACGCCTCCCGCACCCGCCGTACCTGCTGGTCGACCTGCCCCGCCAGCTCTTCGACCGTCGCCCGGAAAACATCCGTCATCAGTTGCCCCTGCCGCACCATCTGAAACAAACCGGCATCACATTACTCAATGATGAAGATTTTTAACACAAGCGATGAATAGGCGTGGTGAAGGCGCAGGTCACCAGCGGCGGAAGACCTCCTCGGCCCAGCCGTACAGGCCGTCGATCGCCACGGACTCCCCGTCGTCGGCCACCACCGTGCCCCGGTAGTGGCCGAAGGCCTGCGCCTCCCGGCTGCGCATGTAGACCGCCCGGCGCACGTCGGCCAGCCTGACGTGCTCGGGGACGAACTCCAGGTCTGCCCGTTCGCCGGTGATCCGCCACGGCGCGTACCAGTCGGAGGTGTCGTACCGCCAGACCAGCTCTTCGCTGATCTTGTGGACGCGGCCGTCCAGGATGAGCGCGTTCTCGACGCTGCCGGTGCCGTCGGTCCACTTGCCCCCGACCTGGACGGCCACGTCCCGGCCGCCGGGCCGGCCGGCTCCCGCGCCCCAGTTCCACAGGATGGGCGAGGGCCAGCGGCCCCGGCCGAGGTCGAGGGTGGCCAGGGCCCCGGCGGCGAACGTGCGCGTCCTGCCGTTCACCCGCACGGTGCCCTCGGCGGGCCGGCCGACGTCCTTGACCGTGTACTGGAAGCGCCGCGGCGACCAGGGCACGACCAGCGACAGGCTCTCCCTGCCTGGCACGCGGTGCACGAGCAGATCGGCCTCGAACTCGGCCGACTTCAGCCGCAGCCGGGTGCCGGCGGCGGTCTCGTCCACGGCGATCCGCACCGGGCCCGCGCCGATCCGCACGCTGCCCTCACCGCAGCGCTCGGAGAAGGAGACGCCCCTGGCGGGCACCAGCAGACCGCGGCTGGACACCTGCTCGCCGGTACGCCGGTCCAGGAACCAGGCCGACTCCCCGGCCAGGTAGTCGAGGCTGCTCGCGCTGAACGCGAACACCATCTCCTCGCTGGTCACGCACCAGTAGTCCCAGCGCATGGTGCGGCCCCAGCCGCGGATGTTGGCCCGGTGCAGCGGCACCCGGCTCCAGCCGACGGCCGCCGGATCGAGCCGCCCGTCGGGCAGGCACAGATCCACCCTCGTGGTGATCTCACGTTCGCTCACGGCGTGCGGACTCGTCTGCATGGCGCTCCCCGTCATCGCCCCAGCCCCACGCTGAGGTACTTGTAGTCCAGGTAGTCGGCCACGCCGAGGCTTCCGCCCTCCCGGCCGTACCCGCTGTTCTTGATCCCGCCGAAGGGCGCCTGCGGCGGCGCCAGCGGCCCGCCGTTCACGGCGACCATGCCGAACTCCAGCTCCTCCGCCACCCGCAGGGTCCGGTTCAGGTCGGCGGTCCACAGGTAGGCGGTCAGCCCGTACGGCGTCGCGTTGGCCCTGGCCACCACCCCGTCCACGTCGTCGAACTCGATGATCGGCGCGACCGGCCCGAACGTCTCCTCACGGCAGACGAGCATGTTGTCCCGCACCCCAGCCAGCACGGTCGGCGGATAGAAGGCGCCGGGCCGGTCGAGCCGGTGGCCGCCGGTGAGCGCCGTGGCGCCGCCCGCGAGCGCGTCCTCGACGTGCCGCTCGACCTTGGCCAGCGCGGCGGCGTCGATGAGCGGCCCCATGTCCACGCCGGGGGTGATCGCCTCGGCCCGCTCGACCAGCGCGGCGGTGAAGGGCGCGGCCACGTCGCGGTGCACGAAGACGCGGTTGGGCGACGTGCACGCCTGGCCGGCGTTGAGGAACTTGGCGCGGGCCACGGCCGCGGCGGCGGCCACCGGGTCGGCGTCGGGGAAGACGAGCACGGGCGCGTGCCCGCCGAGCTCCACGCTCATCCGTTTGACGTCCTGCGCGCTGCGCCTGATGAGCTCCCTGCCGACCTCGGTCGAGCCGGTGAAGGACACCTTGCGCACGCGCGGGTCGGCCATCACCGTCTCGGCGAAGAGCGCCGGCCTGGACGTCGGCACCAGGTTGAACACCCCGGGCGGCAGCCCGGCCGCGGTGAACGCCTCGGCCACGGCGACGGCCGACAGCGGCGTCTGCTCGGCGGGCTTGAGCACCACCGTGCAGCCGGCGGCCAGCGCCGGGCCCAGTTTGCGGGTGATCATCGAGACGGGGAAGTTCCACGGGGTGATGCCCGCCACCACGCCGACGGGCTCGGGCAGCAGCCAGACGCGGTGGTCGGCGCCCGCTCCCGGCACGGTGCTCCCGTACAGGCGGCGGGTCTCCTCGGCGGCCCAGAGCAGGTGCTCGGCGCCCGCGCGCACCTCGGCGGTGGACTCGGCGAGCGGTTTGCCCTGCTCGGCCGTCATGATCTCGCCGATCAGCCCGGCCCGCTCCGTGAGCTCGGCCGCGGCCCGGCGCATGAGCTCGGCTCGCTCGTGCGCCGCCATGGCGCGCCACGACGGCAGCGCCGCCGCGGCGGCGTCCACGGCCAGCCGGGTCAGCTCCGCGCCGCAGTCGGCCACCTCGGCCAGCGCCGCTCCGGTGGCCGGGTCGTGGACGGTGAACCTCGTCCCGTCCTGCTCCTCGTGCCAGGTGCCGCCGATCAGCGCTTCAGCCCTTCGCATCGTGCTCCCGTATTCCGTCGATCAGTGCGTTCATCGCGGCCGTCTCGTGCGCGTGCTGCAGCTCGCTGGCCAGCTCGATGTCCCCAGCCACCAGCGCGTTCCTTATCGCGACGTGCTCGGCGTGCGACTCGGGCAGCCGCCAGGGCACCAGGTGGAAGCCGCGCTGGGCGGTCTCCGTACGCGCCCACAGGCCCTGCAGCATGCGGTGGGTCAGCTTGCTGTGCTCGGTGTCGCACAGCAGCGAGTGGAAGCGCCGGTTGAGCGTGGCGAACGTGGCCACGTCGCCGTCACGCACGGCCACCTCGGAGCGCGCGAGGACGTCGTCCACCGCCTCCAGTCGCGCCCCGGTCAGCGGCTCGCCGCCCAGTTGCAGGGCCAGCGCCGTGAGCGCGGCCCGCACGCTGTAGAGCTCGCGCACGTTGTCCACGCTGAACGCGGCCACGACGGCGCCCACGTGCGGGCGCTCGACCAGCCACTCCTCCGAGCAGAGCTGTTTGATGGCCTCGCGCACCGGCGTCTCGCTGATGCCGACGGCCTCCGCCACCACCCGGGTGATGATCTTCGTTCCAGGAGGCGCCTCGCCGGTCATGATCAGGTGCTTGATGTGGTCCGCCGCGAGGTCGGCCTTGGTGCGGAACGGGGAGCGCGGTTCGGCCATGGTGGGAGCCCCTTCAGACCTGCTGGACGGTGAGCGACTCGATCGTCGCGTAGTCCAGCTCTACACCGAGTCCCGGACCATCCGGAACGCCTACGAAACCGGTGGAATCGGGCAGCAGCGGCTTGGTCAGCATCGAATGGAACACCTCGGGGACGATCACCGGCGGATCGTAGGGGTACTCCAGCCAGTCGCAGTTCGGCAGCGACGCGCAAAGCTGCAGGTTGCCGGCCACGCCGAGCCCGGTGGCCCACGCGTGCGGGATCACCCGGCGCTGCCTGGCCGCGGCCATCGCGCCGAAGTCGCGCAGCGCGCCGATCTCCTCGCTCTCGTTGGCGTCCGGCTGGAAGATGTCGAAGCAGCCGTCCTCCAGCATCCGGACGAGCTGCCCGATGCCCCGATTGTGCTCGCAGCCCGCGATCGGGATGGGGGAGGCGGCGGTCAGCTCGCACAGCGCCCGGTAGTCGTGCCGGGGCAGCGGCTCCTCCAGCCAGGCCACGTCCAGGCCGGCCAGCTCCTTGGCGGTCGCCAGCGCCCGGTCGTAGTCCCAGATCAGCCGGCTGCCGTCGGGGGCGTAGCGCCAGCGGGCGGCGGCCTGGTTGGCGTCCACCATGAGGGCCACGTCCGGCCCGACCGCCTCGCGCACGGCCGCGACCTGGGCCACGTCCTCGGCGATCGTGGCCGCGTGCACGCGCAGCTTGATGCCGTGGAAGCCCTCCTCAACCACCCGCAGGCTGTCCTCGACCCGCTGGGCCGGGCTGCGCACCTCACCGAAGCTGGCGTAGGCGCGGACCGATCCCGCGTGCCCGCCCCACAGCTTGTACAGGGGCCGGCCGCACGCCTTGCCGACGGCGTCCCACACGGCCACGCCCACCACCCAGGGGCGGGGGAAGACGTACTCGGCCACGTACCGCAGCCGGTTGGCCACGTGCGTGGTCGCGAAGACGTCGAGGCCGACGAGCTGCGGCCGGATCCAGCCCCTGATCGCCTCCAGCAGCATCGGCCCCGTGCCGTGGCCCATGTCGCCGCCGGCCACGCCGACCACGCCCTCGTCGGTCTCGACCTCGACGATCACCGCCGACATCGACGGGTGCGCGCCCTCGGGCGCCCAGGAAGGGACGAAGGGCCGGGGGTAGGGCATGTCGATGACCCGGCCGCGCACGTCTGTGATCCTCATCCGCCTCACCCCTTGGTCGCGCCGTCGGCGAGACCCTTGATCAGATACTTCTGCACGAGCAGCGCGAAGATCACCACGGGCAGCACGGTGAGCACGCCCACCGCCGCCAGCGGCCCCCACAGCCCGCCCTTCTCCGTGTCGGCGGCGATGCCCGCGATGGCGACCGGGATGGTGACGGCCCTGTCGTTCGTCAGGATCAGCGCGAACAGCAGCTCCTCCCAGGCCAGGATGATGCAGAAGATCAGCGTGGAGATCAGCCCGGTCAGGCTGGTGGGCACGATGATCCGGAAGAAGGCCCCGAACCTGGAGCACCCGTCGAGCATGGCCGCCTCTTCCAGCTCGACCGGCAGGTTGCGGAAGAAGGCCCGCATCAGCCACACCACGTACGGCACCAGGAATGTGACGTAGGCCAGGATCACGGTGATGTACTGGTCGGTCAGCCCGAGCTTGCGCGCCACCAGGAACAGCGGCACCACCAGCGCGATCGGCGGGACCGCGCGTGAGGCCAGGATCAGGCCGCCGACCACGCCCGCGCCGCGCATCTTCATCCGCGACAGCGCGTACCCGGCCATGGAGCCCGCCACCATCGAGATGACCGAGGCACCCGTCGCCACGATGATCGTGTTGATCATGCGCGGCAGGATGCGGGCCTGCCCGAAGTAGCTGGTGTAGTTGTCGAAGGTCAGCTCACTGAACCAGCGCGGCGGGACGGTGAAGATGTCCTTGGGCAGCTTGAACGAGATGCTCACCATGTAGACGACAGGAAGCAGGAAGAGCAGCGTCACGAGGACGGCTCCGGCGATGGCGGCGTAGCGCCCCGCTGACGACCTCACCATCGGTTCTCCAGGCGGTGGCTGACACGGAACAGGACGAAGGTCAGGAGCATGGTGACGACCAGCACGATCGTGGCCATCGAGGAGGCCGAGCCGAACTCGAGGCTCCGGAACCCCTTCTCGTAGATGTAGAGGTTGACCACGTTCGTGGCGTTGCCGGGCCCGCCCCTGGTCGCGGCCAGCGCGATGTCGAACATCTTGACCGCGCCCAGCCAGCGCACGATGAACGCGGCGGCCATCACCGGCACCAGCAGCGGCAGCGTGATGCGGCGCAGGATCTGCCAGCGGCCGGCGCCGTCGGACCTGGCGGCCTCGTACACGTCGCCGGGCAGCGCCATGATGCCGGCCGCGGCGATCAGCACCACGAACGGCGTCCACCGCCAGGTGTCGATGATGATCACGCTGGCCATGGCCAGGGTGGGATCGCCGATCCACTCGACCGGGCCGATCCCGACCAGGCCGAGCACGTAGTTGACCACGCCCCACAGCGGGTCGAGCAGCATCCGCCACACGCCGCCCGCCACGACCGGCGCGACGACCATGGGCACCAGGAACAGCGCGCGCAGCACGCCGCGCCCGCGCCACTCGACGTTCAGCAGGAACGCGATGGCGAACCCGAGCACCATCTGCAGCGGCAGCGCGATCACCAGGTAGACGCCGGTGACCTTGAGCGATTCGAGGAAGCCGGCGTCGTTCAGCACCGCCGTGTAGTTGCGCAGGCCGACGAAGCCGGTCGGCTGGAACGTGGCCAGCTCGAAGTCCGACACGCTCACCCAGACCGTGTAGAAGATCGGGTAAAGCAGCATGCCGGCCAGCAGCACCAGCGCGGGGGTGAGGAAGAGCCAGGCCGTGCCCGGCTCTCCCAGCCGTGCTCGCCTCACGGGTTGTAGCCCTTGGACTTCAGCAGCTCGGTGATCTCCTTCGCGGCCTCGTCGATCGCCTGCTGCGCGGTGGCCTGGCCGGACATCGCCCGGCTGGTCTGCAACGCCAGCACCTGCTGCACGGCGTCCGACTCCGGCAGGCGGGGCCGCCACATCTCGTTCTTGCTGACGACGTCGTAGCCCTCCTTGAGCGCGGCGTACACGGGCTTGGCCCAGTCCGCGGGCGGCTCGCCGTCGAGGGTGGAGTTACGCGCGGGGAAGGTGCCGAACGCCTTGGCGGTGAACTGCTCGCCCTCCTTGGAGGTGACCCACTGCAGCCACGTCCAGGCCGCGGCCGGGTGCTCGGACTTCTTGGAGATGCCCGCCGTCCAGATGCCGCGGTGTGCTCCCGGACCCGCCGAGCCCGCCGGCAGCGTGGTGATCCCGACCTCGTCCGGGGTCAGGGTGGTCGTCTCCTTGTCCACGGCGGTGCCCTTGAAGACGCTGCCCCACATGAACATGGTGGCCGTCTTGCCCTGCCTGAACGCCTCCAGCGGCTCGTTGAACTGGTACGTGCTCGCCCCGGGAGGCGCGTACTTGAGCAGGTCCACCTGCGTCTGCAGCGCCTTTACGCCGTTGGCGTCGTTGAAGGTCACCCGCATCTTGTCGTCGAGCAGCCTGCCGCCGTTCGAGTTGAGCACGGTCTGCCAGACGGTGGGGGTCAGCGGGTCCTTGGTGAAGTACGTGCCCACCGCCCACGAGTCGGGCTTGCCGTCCCCGTTCGTGTCCTGGACCAGCTTCTTGGCGTCCGCGAAGTACTCCTCCCAGGTAGTCTGCGGGCCCGGCTCCTCGACCCCGGCCTTCTTGTACAGGCTCTTGTTGTAGAACATCAGCAGCAGGTTCGAGCGGACGGGCACGGCGTACTGCTTGCCGTCCCACTGCCCGGCGGCCAGCGGCGTCGGGTTGAGGTCGTCCCAGTCGTAGTCGGCCGCGTTCCACTTGGCCAGCTCGGGGCCCTTGAGGTCGTACAGCGCGCCGGTCTTGGCCAGCTGCGGCAGCCAGGGGTCGTCGGCCAGCACCGCGTCGTAGGTGGCGGTCGTACCGGTCAGCTCCAGCATCGTCTTGGCGAGCTGGTCGTTGTACGGCACCCCGTCCACGGTGACCTTGATGTTCGGGTACTTCTTGGTGAACTCGGGGACGAGCTGGTCCTGCCACTGCTTGGCGAACGCGTCGTTCGCGATCACGCGGATCGACACCGGGCTGCCGGCGCTGCCGAGGCCGCCGCCGTCCGCTGGGATCTCCTCCGCGGCCGAACCGCAGGCGGCGAGCGCGAGCCCGGTCGCGGCCACCGCCGCGACGAGGCGGAAGTTTCTGGGCATGTACCGGCTTCTCCTTCAGGGGTGGGGGTCGGGCGCCCTGCGCGGGCGCCGCTCGGGCTTCAGGTTTCAGGCGGTGGGGTCGATGGCCAGCTTCACGACGTCTCTGCCGTCGACGGAGTAGCCGCCGCCGAGCGCCTCCAGGGCCTGCCGGGTCCTGGACAGGGGCAGGCGGTGGCTGACGACCCGGTCGAAGGGCGCGCCGCCGCGTTCGAGGATGGTGAGCGCGGTGTGGTAGCGGCGCTGCATGTCGGGGCCCGCGCCGTAGACGCCCGTGATGGTGAGGTCCCGCTTGAGCAGGTCGGCGTAGGGGTTGAACGGGATCGCGCCGCGGTCGGTGAAGTTGCCCAGCTCCGCCAGCACGCCGCCGTCGGCCACCAGCCCGACGCCCTCGGCGAACGACTCCGGCGAGCCGGCCGTGCCGATCACGGCGTCGGCCCCGCGGTCGTCGCCGAGCGCGTCGCGGATCGCCCGGCCGCGGCGGGCCGGGTCGGGCACGCGCCCGAGGTCGACGGTCTCGTCCGCGCCGAGCGCCGCGGCCAGCTCCAGCCGGGCGGCGGGGCCGCCCACGGCCACGATCCGGGCCGCGCCCGCCGTCCTGGCGGCGAGCACCGCCATCAGCCCGATCGCGCCGACGCCCTGGACGACGACCGTCGAGCCGATCCGCAGTCCCGCGCGCTCCACGCCGTGCAGGGCGACCGACAGGGGCTCCTGCAGCACCGCCGTGGCCGGGGGCAGGTCGGTCCGGTAGAAGACGGTGCCGGCGTTCGAGGCGTACAGGTGGGTGGCGAAGCCGCCCGTCAGGTACGGCGGGCGGTCGGCGGGGGAGGCGAAGCCGTAGGAGGGGCGGCGGTCGGGGCAGTTGCCCGGCCGGCCGCGTACTGTGCACTCGTAGCACCGGCCGCAGCTCAGGGCGGGGAAGACGCCCACCCGGTCACCGATCCGCACGAGCCGGCCCGCGTGGTCGGCGGTGAGACCGTCGCCGAGCGCCGCCACCCGGCCGACGATCTCGTGCCCGAGCAGCGCGGGGAAGCGGACGCTGGCCAGCCGGCCGCGGTAGATGTGGGCGTCGGTGCCGCACATGCCGCACAGCTCGACCTCCAGCACGAACTCGCCGGGGCCGGGCGCGGGCAGGTCGTAGGAGCGGATCTGCACGTCACCGGCGACGCTCGTGACGATGGCCGCACGTGCCGTCCCGCTCATCCCCGCCTCCGGATTCTGGATTCTATAGAATGCAGAAGAGGCTAGTTTGTCCGGTTTGCCGGGTCAAGGGGCTGTTACCGGAACGTTTCCTCGCAGGTCACGACCCGGTGGGACCCTGCTCCTCTCCCCAGTTGCGGATGACGGGGGCGTATCCGGCGGGCTTGTCCCCGACCTTGACGCCCGGACTGACCAGCAGGCTCTGGTAGCCGCCGGTGAACATCCGGTAGAGCGAACGAGGCGGCTCCGCGCTCGCCTGGTCGAGCTCGGCCCGCAGCTCGGCGGGCAATTCGAAGTCGAGCGCGGCCAGGTTGGCGTCGAGCTGCGCCGCGCTGCCGGCGCCGACGATCGCGGAGGCGATGCCCGGCTGGGTGGCGACCCAGTTGAGCGCGACCTGGGCCATCGGCACGCCCAGCTTCTCGGCCACGCTCTCGACCGCCGCCAGGATCCCCCACTCCCGCTCGGACCACTCCGGTGTCTCGCCACTGAGCCGTCCGGGTCCGGCCAGCCCCTGGCCGGTGGGCCGGTACTTGCCGGTGAGGAAGCCGCCGGCGAGCGGGCTCCACGCGGTGACGCCGAGCCCCAGCGCCTGCCCCATGGGGACGTGCTCGCGCTCGATCTCCCTGTCGACGAGGGAGTAGGGCAGTTGCAGGCTGACCATCGGTTCGAGGGCGTGGGCCTCGGCGTAGGTCTGGGCGCGGGCGGCGTACCAGCTGGGCACGTCCGACAGACCCGCGTGGCGGATCTTCCCGGCCCTGACGAGGTCGTCGAAGGTGCGCAGGACCTCCTCGACCGGCGTGATGCGGTCCCAGGTGTGCAGCAGGAACAGGTCGATGTGGTCGGTGCGCAGGCGGCGCAGCGACGCCTCGACCGCCCTGATCAGGTGCTTGCGGCCGTTGCCGCCCGCGTTCGGATCGCCGGGATCGACGCTGTTGGTGTACTTCGTGGTCAGCACCACCCGGTCGCGCACGCCGGCCTCGGCGATGAGCCGGCCGAGGATGGTCTCGCTCTCGCCCGCCGTGTAGAAGTCGGCGGTGTCGATGAGGTTGCCGCCGGCTTCGAGGTAGCGGCGGAAGATCGGGCGGGCCTCCTCCTCGGTCTTGCCGTACGCGGCGTGGTAGCCGCCGGTGCCGAAGTTCATCGTGCCCAGCGCCAGCGGGCTGACCCGTAGCCCGGAGCGTCCGAGCAGGTAGTAGCGGTCCATGGACATGGCCGTGTCTCTCTTTCTGATGGGGTGCGTTCAGCCTGCACATCAGAAAATGGACCGGCAAGTCCAGAAATGTCGGTCAGGTGACGAGGCGGCGGACGGCCTCCACGACCGCGGCGCGGTGCTGCTCTGCGTCCTCGCCGGCGGCGGCGACGGGGCTGGTCGGCATCCAGGCGTTGGTGAGGGCCAGGGTGAAGGCCAGCAGGTCCTCGGGGGTGAATGCGGCCGGCACGCGTCCTCCGGCCTGGGCGGCCGCGATCGTCTCCGTCTTCTGCCGCATCGACGCGCGCAGCCCCTCGGTCTCGTGGCCGGTGCCCGAGCGTTCGAGGCGGTGCCAGGTGGCCAGGCGCAGTTGGTCGGGGTGGGCGAGCAGGTAGTCGAACAGGCGGCCCGCGTAGCCCGGCAGGTCGTCGGCGGTGAAGGGCACCTGGTCGAGCACGCGGGACACGTGCGCGTCCATGACCGCGTCGAACAACTGCTCCTTGTTGCCGAAGTGGGTGTAGATCAGCGCCTTGTTGGCGTCGGCGGCGGCGCCGATGCGGTCGACGCGGGCGCCGGCGATGCCGTGGGCGGCGAACTCCGCCGTGGCCGCCTGGAGCAGGCGGGCCCTGGTCGCCTCGGCGTCGCGGATCTTGGCGGGCCGGGGTCGCTGCGACATGCCCTCAGTTTATGGCAACTAACCGTTTATTTGACAACTCGTCCGGCGGGACGCAGCATATAAATGACTGTTTAGTTAGAACGGAAGCAGGGACGTTCCATGAGCAAGATCTGGCTCATCACCGGCGGCTCGCGCGGCTTCGGCCTGGCGCTCGCGCGCGCCGTGCTCGACGGCGGGCAGCGTGCCGTCGTCACCGCCCGCCGCCCCGAGCAGCTCGACGACCTCGTCCGCGCGTACGGCGACCGCGTCCGCACCACGGCGCTCGACGTCACCGACGCGGCGGCGGCCGAGGCCGCCGTGCGGCTCGCGCTCGACGCGTTCGGCCGGCTCGACGTCGTCGTCAACAACGCCGGCTACGCCACCAGCGCCTCCATCGAGGAGATGCCGGACGAGGAGTTCCGCGCTCAGATGGAGGCGAACTTCTACGGCGTGCTCAACGTGACCAGGGCCGCCCTGCCGGCCCTGCGCCGGCAGCGCTCCGGCCACTTCATCCAGTTCTCCTCCATCGGCGGGCGCGTCGGCGGATCGCCCGGCCTGGCCGCCTACCAGAGCGCCAAGTTCGCCGTCGAAGGCTTCTCCGAGGTGCTCAACGCCGAGCTGAAGCCGCTGGGCGTCAAGGTCACCATCATCGAACCCGGCGGATTCCGTACGGACTGGGGCGGTTCGTCGATGACCGCCCTGCCGGTGGGCGCGGACTACGAGGCCACGGTCGGCGAGATGAACCGCTACCGCGAATCCACCGTCGCGACCTGGCGCGGCGACCCGGTCAGGGCCGCGCGGATCATCACCGACCTCGCCGAGCTGGCCGAGCCGCCGCTGCGGCTGCTGCTCGGCGCGCAGGCGGTCGAGATGGCGCAGACCTCCTCCAGGGCCCGCGCCGCCGAGGCCGAACGCTGGGCCGAGGTCAGCCGCTCGGCCGACTTCCCGCCGGGTGAGTAGTATGGACCGCTGAGTCCATTTTGGGAGGAATGATGCCCACGCTGACCCGCAAGGGCGCCGCGACCAGGCAACGCATCCTCGACGGCGCGGCCGCCCACATCCGCGAGTTCGGCGTGGCCGCCACGACCCTCGACGACGTGCTGAGCAGGACGGCGACCAGCAAGAGCCAGCTGTTCCACTACTTCCCCGGCGGGCGGGAGGAGCTGCTGCTGGCCGTGGCCCGCTTCGAGGCCGACCGCGTGCTGGAGGACCAGCAGCCCCAGCTCGGCTACCTCACCTCCTGGCAGGCGTGGCGGGAGTGGCGGGACAAGGTGGTCGAACGTTACCGCCGGCAGGGCCGTCATTGCCCGCTCAACTCGGTCATGTCCTACCTGGGCAACACCACGCCCGCCGCCCAGGCCGTGGTCTCCGAGCTGATGAGCCGGTGGCAGCGCGAGATCGGCGCCGGCGTACGGCACATGCAGGCCATCGGCGAGATCGACCCCGGCCTCGACCCCGACCGCGCGGCGGCGGCCGTGCTGGCCTGCATCCAGGGCGGGGTGCTGATCCAGCTGTCCACCGGCGAGATCACGCACCTGGAGGCCGCGCTCGACATGGCCATCGCCCACCTCGGAGGCCCGGCCGCTGTCTGAGTACGGGGGTACTCATGCCCGCTCCGCCCCTCGCCCCCATCGTGGGGATCCGGCGTATTCGACGGTCGAGGAGGTCCCATGATCAGGGACGGGCGCTACGAGGGACAGAGCGGCGACCTCTCGGTCACGCTGCGGGTGGACGCGGACGGCTCGGGCGTGATCAGCGCGGACGTGTTCCGCACGGAGGGACGGCGCTACCTGGCATCGGCGCGCACCGCGCCGGGAGCCAAGGTGGCGCTCGACGACGGGAGGTGGCCGGCCGTCTGGCAGGCGAGCCCCGCGAACAAGACGACGGGCTCGCTGGCCCTGGACTCGGCGGCGGACGGCACGGTGTCGGCCACGTTCGTCCTCGACGCCCCGCTGAACGGGCTGCCCGCGCGCACCGGCGTGATCGTCCCCGTCGAGCACGAGGACGACGCGCTGCGCCCGCTCGGCCTGGAGATCGAGCTGGAGCAGGGCGTCCCCGCGCCGAGCCCGGTGGTCGTCGAGGGCATCGAGCGCACGGTCGGCGGCTGCCTGCGCGCCGCGGGCTTCGCGGTCCAGGAGATCGGACGGCAGAGCTCGATCCCCGCCGGGATCGCCGGCGCCTGGGACGACTCCCTGCTCTACACCATGCTGAGCGATCTCATGCTCATCACGGGGGACGCCTCGCTCCGGGGCCGGGCGTGGGAGCTGCACCTGCTCCTGCTGTCGCGGGCGGCCATCCCCGGGCTGGCCGGGGTGATGTTCGACGCCGACGGCCTGCTCCAGCGGCAGGGCGCGGCCGTCTTCACCGCCGGGTTCGCGGGTGCTGCCAGGGACCAGCGGATCATCAGGACGATCGTCCACGAACTGGGTCACGCGCTCAACCTCGCGCACCGCTTCGAGCGCGCGGTGGGCCGGGCCGACTCGACCTCGTTCATGAATTACGACTGGCGTTACCTGGGCGGCGGGCACGAGGCGGACTACTGGCGGAACTTCGCGTTCACCTTCGACGCCGACGAGCTGGCCTTCCTCCGGCACGGGCCGCTGACGTCGCTCATCCCGGGCGGCGAGCCGTTCCACTCGGTGCGGTACTGG
This sequence comes from Nonomuraea fuscirosea, assembly GCF_035917475.1. Taxonomy (NCBI): domain Bacteria; kingdom Bacillati; phylum Actinomycetota; class Actinomycetes; order Streptosporangiales; family Streptosporangiaceae; genus Nonomuraea; species Nonomuraea fuscirosea. Next base: position 10,850,542 of record NZ_CP109074.1, read on the forward strand.
GCCGACGGCGCGGGCGGGCACTCGCCGTACGCGCCGGAGATCCCGTTCGACGGGTACCGGCTGGCGCTCACCGCCCCCGAGGCCGGGCCGGTCTTCGCCTTCGGGCAGCCCGTGTTCCTCAAGGTCACCCTGGAGAACAGGACCGCGAAGGAGCTGCGGGTCGAGCGCTGGGTGCTGGACCCGAAGGCAGGACCGCTGGAGCTCCTGGTACGCCGCCGCGGCGCGCCCCAGGACGAGACGGCCGCGTTCACCCCGATCGCCCAGCGGTGCATGGCCGCGATGGACGCCGAAGCCACGCTCACCCTGCCGCCCGGCGCGTCCCTCAGCAACAACGTCAACCTCACCTTCGGCTCGGCCGGCTTCACCTTCGCCGAACCCGGCGAGTACGACATCACCCCGGTCCTCGCCATCCCGGGCCGCGACCCGGCGGGCGAGCCCGTCCAGTGGCTGGTCTCGGGCGAGCCGCTGCGCGTCCGCGTCGCGCCGCCGCAGGGCGTCGCCGAGGAACGCGACGCCGAGGTGCTGCGGACGGCGGACGTCGGCGCGTGGTTCGCCCTCGGCGGCAGCGACGCGCTCGGCTCGGCGAAGCAGGCATTGGCGGAGGTACGTGAGCGCCGCCAGGCGGAGGCGGGGACGGGGGACCCGGTCGTCGCGGCGATCACGCGGACCGCCGCGCTCGACGCCGCCCGGCCCTCGATCCGGTTCACCGACCGTGAGTTCGTCCGCCACGACGGCGACCCGGAGCAGGCCGCGCGGCTGCTCGACGGCCTTGGCGCGGAGGCGTTGCGCACCTTCGACCCCTACACCGCCCAGCAGACGGCCGCCCTCGCCGACCGCTACCGCGACGCGGCGGAGCGGTAGCGCCCTCGCGTCATCCTTCAGGAGACCGCGCCGCCGGCACCGCGCCGGCGGCGCTCCTGTCGAGCAGGGGCCTGATCACCGTGAGCTGGGCGGCGGCCAGCAGCAGGCAGGTGAGCGCCAGGCCGCTCCACAGCCCCGTGGGTCCGGCGCGGTCGAGCAGCTGGGTGCTGCACAGCGGGGCCACGACGGTGGCGATGCCCCAGGAGGTGCCGAAGACCGACAGGTAACGGCCGCGGGCGTGCTCAGGCGCGATGTCGGCCACCAGCGCGTAGCTGCGCCCGAACATCAGCACGTCCCCGACGCTCCAGACCACGGTGGCGGCGAGGTGACCGGGCAGGCCGTCCGCCACGGCGTAACCGGCGAGGCCGGCGGCGAGCAGCAGGTAGCCGCAGGCCATCGCCGCGTGGTGGGACAGCGTCGTCGCCGTCCGGCGCAGCAGCGGCTGGCAGAGCACCATGACGACGGCCGAGAGCGTCGACAGCAGCCCGGCGTCGGCGGCCTCCAGACCGCGCCGGGTGAGCGCCAGCGGCAGCGCCATCATGACCTGCATGTAGATCAGCGCGAAGAACGTCCCGGACACCAGCAGCACCAGCAGCGACCGATCCCGCCACACCGCCCGGGCCTCCGCCCCTGCGGCCTCGGCCCTGAACGGGGCGAAGACCCGCCGGACGAGCCGCTGAACGGGGCGGTCCGCGGGCCGGTCCACCGGCAGGTCGGCGGCTCGCCGGGCGGGGGAGTCGGCGGGCAGGACGAGGTGGATGACGACGGCGCAGGCCAGGCAGGTGACGGCGTCCACGACGAAGAGCCAGCGCAGGTCCCATCGCCCCAGCCCGGCCGCGATCAGCCCGGCTCCCATGCCGCCCACCGCCAGGGCGGTGTTGAACAGGCTGAACGCCTGCGCCCGCCGCTCCGGCCGTACGGCGTCGGCGACCATCGCCTGGGACGGCGGCTCGTAGATCTCGAAGGCCAGCCCGAGCAGGACGGCGAACACGGCCACCATCGCCACGGACCCGGACATCGCGATGCCCGCCTGCGCCAGCGCGCACCCGGCCAGCCCGGCCACGATCGTGCGGCGCCGGCCGAAGCGGTCGGCCAGGACGCCGCCGAGCAGGCGGGACGGGATGGTGGCCAGGCCGAAGGCGGCGGAGATCAGACCGGCGGTCACCGTGTCCGCGCCGAAGCCGGCGGTGACCAGCACGGTGAGGAACGCCATGGAGAAGGCGCCCAGCCGGTTGATCGCCCGGGCCAGGACGAGCCACCACACGGTACGCGGGAGGCCCAGGACCGGCATGCGCGCTCCTTCCGTGACCAACGAAACTGCTATCGTTGGTCACGGACACTACGACGCTAGGAGTGACCAGTCAAGTGATGTTCGATAGTCACGTGGCGATCCTGCTCGACACCGCCGCCGCGCTCGTGAACGTGCTGACCGACGGCGGCGACCGGGGCAGGCCGTACACGGCACCCAGGGCGGACGCGCTGCCCGAGGCGATCGGCGCCGTGCTGCCTGGTGAGCCGGCGGTCTCCATGGAGGAGGCCCTCTACCTGGCCGGCACCACGCTCAAGGTCCGGCGCGTCTTCGAGGCCATGGACGGCGGGCGCGACGACGACGCGGCCGGGATCGTCAACGCGCTCGTCATCAGCACGGGTGCCCGCCCTCAGCTCAACCGGGTGCCGGGCGAGCCCTGGCAGATGCACTTCCACGGGGCCGACGACACGCTGTCGGTGGGGTGGAGCGCGGGCTTCGCCTCCGCGCTGACGCTGGCCATCGGCAGCGACCTCGGCGGCCGGCTCGGTGTGTGCCAGGCCAAGGGGTGTGACCGTGTGTACGTGGACGTCTCCCGCAACGCGGTGCGCCAGTTCTGCTCCCGCTCCTGCCAGAGCCGGACGAAGGCGGCCGCCTTCCGCGCCCGCTCCGCCGCCCGCCCACCGGCTTGAGCAGCCTCCGATCTGATGCGCCCCGGTGTGCCGCCTGATCTGACGCGCCCGTCTTCGCCGTTGTTTGGTTTCGGGCGGAGATGGACGACACAATTCCCTCATGTCGCTGTACGCACCACTCAAACCAGAGGACCCCAGGCGGCTCGCGGACTACGAGCTTCTGGGCAGGCTGGGAGAGGGCGGACAGGGCGTCGTGTACCTGGCGGCGTCCGAGTCGGACCAGCAGGTGGCGATCAAGTTATTGCGCCCCGAGGTCTCGTTCGATCCGGACATCGTCCAGCGTTTCCTGCGTGAGGCGCGGGTGGCCGAGCGGGTGGCCGCGTTCTGCACCGCCCAGGTCCTGAGCACCGGCGTTGAGGCCGGTCGGCCGTACATCGTCAGCGAGTACATCGAGGGCCCGTCGCTGCGGCAGGTGATCGAGAAGGACGGGCCGAGGACCGGGGGCAGTCTGCACCGGCTGGCCGTCAGCACGCTCACCGCCCTCGCGGCCATCCACCAGGCCGGCATCGTGCACCGCGACTTCAAGCCGTCCAACGTGATCATCGCCCCCGACGGGCCGAGGGTGGTCGACTTCGGTATCGCCCGCGCCCTCGACGCCACGTCGACGCTCACCTCGTCCGTGATGGGGACGCCCGCGTACATGTCGCCTGAGCAGTTCCTCGGGCAGCCGGTGGAACCGGCGGCCGACCTGTTCTCCTGGGCCTCGACCATGGTCTACGCCGCCACCGGGCGGCCGCCGTTCGGCGACGACAGCGTGCCGGCCGTGCTGGCCAGGATCCTGTACAACCCGCCGGAGGTGCCCGGCTTCGACAGCCCGCTGCGCGAGGTGGTGATCGACTGCCTGAGCAAGGATCCCACCCGCCGGCCCACCCTCGACCAGGCGACCCGCCGTCTGCTCCAGGGCCCGGCCGCGGCCTCCGGGCCCGCGCGGGCGGGTCGCGCCTCCATGCCGGGTCCGGCGAGCACCGCGGCGCCCGCCTCCGGCCGGCCCGCGTCCACTTCCCCGCCGTCCGCCCCATCGGCGTCGTCGGTATCGTCGCCGGACACCTTGCCGCCGTCCGCCTCGCCCCCGTTCGTCCTTCCGCAGGCTGCCTCGACGCCGGCCGGTTCGTCGCCGTCCACCTCGCTGTCGTCGTTGTGGCACACCACCGCCTGGCGCCGGCGCAGGAAGAGCGTGCTCGCCGCGCTGTCGGCGGCGGCCCTGGTCACGGTCGGCGTGACCGTCCCATGGGGCCGGCTGGGCGCGACGAACGCCTCGTCCACGCCCCCGCCGGCGCGTCCGTCCGCCTCGGCGCAGCTTCCCTCCGGGCGGCCCCTGCCGGGCACGAGGACCACCGTGTACGAATACCCGGACCAGCCCATCGCGCTCACCAGCTACCAGCTGGACGTCACCGACGACGACGTCAGGGTCTACCTGCCGACGACGTCCGGCCTCTTCGATTACCACTCCGAACTCATCGAGGGTCTCGTCTCGCCCGACGGCCGTTACGTGGCGACCAGGAAGTCGACGTACGATGACGACGGCTACGACTCGGTCACCGTCATGGAGCGGAGCACCGGGCGCAGGTTCACCCTCAAGAGCGTGAAGGAGCCGCAGGCGGGGACGATGGTGGAGTGGTCGCGGGACAGTTCGCGCATCCTGCTCAACCTGAGCCGCACCAGGAACGACGAGACGCGCTACTCCGGATTCGCCATCATCGACGTCGCGAAGAAGACCATCAAGAAGGTCGAGCCCACCGACGAGTACACCGCCACCTCCGCCTTCACCTGGGACAACAAGGACCGGGGCGTGGTGAACGAGCGCAAGGGGGTGATCCGCTTCTTCGACGAGAACGGGAACATGGATCACGCCCTGCTCGGCGTCGGCGCCCGCACCGAGAAGACCTGGGACGACTTCTCACCCTCCGGCGCTCTCGTGCTCACCGACTGCCCGAGCGGCGGCTACTGCATCTCGGACGTCGTGACCGGGAAGACCGCGCACCAGTTCAGGACCGAGTGCGCGGACCTCCTCGGCTGGTACGACGACGCCCACCTCTACTGCTACGCCAAGGTGGCGCAGAAGGGGACGATCCAGGTCATCGACTTCACGGGGAAGTTCGTCCGCAAGCTCGCGGACACCGACGACTACCCCCGGCTCACGTTGACGTACACCGAGAAGACGTGAGCCGGAGGTCCGCACCCGCCGCCGTCAGGACTCCTCGGCCAGACCCAGGTACATCACCTTCGGGTTCGACGGGTTGAACGCGATCGAGGTGACCCGGTCGTGCGGGTTGTGGTTGATGGTGACCCGGCCGCGCAGCGCGTCGTACCGGTAGAGGTCGGTGCCGAGGTTGGACCAGCCGGTGCCCCACGCGAAGTAGAGCACCAGCGGGTTCTTCGGATGGGCGGCGAGCAGCGGGCCGTTGGGCAGGGTGATCCCGTCGCCCTGGTCGACGACCGGGGTGAAGTGGTGGCCGCCGTCGAACGAGCGGTAGATGTGCCGGCCGTCGGACGGCACCTGCTCGTCCTTCTCCGCCAGGTCGAGGCCCATCGCGTACACGACGTTCGGCGCGGCGGGCGAGATGGTCGCGCTGAACACGTTGACCCGGGTGCCGGTCCTGCTCAGGCCGGTGGCGGCGCGCCAGGTCCGCCCGCCGTCGTAGGTCACGCGGGCGCCTTCGGTCGCCACGCCCAGCACCACGTGGTTCAGGTTGTACGGGTCGAACGCCGCCGTGTAGATCATCAGCAGCTCGGTCTCGGGGAAGGCGGGCCGGCCCACGGGCTTCCAGGTCTGCCCGCCGTCACGCGATTCGCGCAGCTGCCCGTCGCCGTCCGCCACCCGCAGCCGGTCGCCGCGCAGCGGGTCGACGCCGAGCCCGGCGACGTCCTCCGCCGGTGCGGTGAGCGGCGTGATGCCGTCGGGCGTGACCAGCGACAGGTGGCCGTTCTGGTCCCAGGCGTAGGCCCGGCCGCCGCGGGCCGCCGTCAGCGTGAGGTTGGCGCCGTTCACCTGGCCCACCTGCGTCCAGCTGCAACCGGCGTCCTTCGAGGTCAGCAGCACGTTGTTGGACAGGGCCAGCAAGTGGTCGGGACGGTCGAGCGCGACGAGGCCACGGGTGTAGACGACGGGCTTCGGCGCCTGGCTGGTCGGCGTGAGCGTTTTGCCCTCGTCACGGGTGAAGGTCACCGTCCCGTCGCCGGTGACCGTCTCGCAGCGCGGCTGGTGCCAGCGGCCGAAACCGTCAAGGCCGGCCGCCGCCGGGTCGTCGGCGGCCACGGCCGGCGTCGCCGCCGACAGGACCGCGAACGCGGCCGCGACTCCCAAGGTGATCATCTTTCGCACGACTGCCTCCATGACAGGCTCAAACGGGAACATCCCGTCGTCCGTCCTACCGGGCGGAGAATCGCCTAGGCTAGGCAAAGCACTGGCAGATTTGTGACATTTCATGAAGAGGACACAGCCACAGACGATGAACGCCGACGACAACGCACTCTCGGCCGTCGGCGTCGACGCCGACGACGAACGCGTCTACCGAGACCTGCTCCGCCGCCCGCGCGCGACCCTGCCGGAGCTGGCCGAGCACACCGGCCGCACCACCGTGGCGCTGCGCCGGGCCTTCACCCGGCTGGAGGCGCTCGGGCTGGTCAGCCGCATGGCGGGCCGCCCGGCCCGGTTCCTGGCGACCAGGCCCGACGTCGCGGTGGCCGCCCTCATCTCGCGCAGGGAGGAGGGCCTGGCCCAGGCCAGGCTGGCCTCGATCGCGCTGCTCGCCGAGACGCCGCGGACGGAGAACCAGTCGCCGGAGGAGCTGGTCGAGGTCGTCCAGGGCCAGGCGGCCGTGGTGCAGCGCTTCACGCAGTTGCAGCAGACCGCGACCGAGGAGCTCCTGGTGCTGGACCGCCCTCCCTACGCCCAGAACCCCACCGAGCAGAACGCCGAGGAGATGAACCGGCTCGCGCACGGCGTCCTCGTGCGCGGCATCTACGACGTCTCCGCCCTGGAGATCCCCGGCAAGCTGCGCCTGGCCCAGGAGGCGGCGGCGGCCGGCGAGCAGGCCAGGATCAGCCCCGAGGTGCCGATGAAGCTGGCCATCGCCGACCGCAAGAGCGCGATCCTGCCGCTGAGCACCACCGAGCCGGCGCACGCCGACAGCGCGGTCATCGTGCACTCCTCCACGCTGCTCGACGCGCTCGTCACGCTCTTCGAAGTCCTGTGGCGGGCGGCGCTGCCGCTGCCGTCCGCCCCCTCCACCGGGCATCCCGAGCTGCCCGATCCCGAGCTCTTCACCCTGCTCGCCGCGGGGCTCAAGGACGAGGCGGTGGCGCGGCAGCTCGGGGTGAGCCTGCGCACGATCCACCGGCGGGTCAGCGAGCTGATGGACCTGCTCGGCGCACGCACCCGCTTCCAGGCCGGCCTGCTCGCCGCCCGCCGCGGCTGGCCCGACTCGGCCTGATACGCCCCGGGGCTCGACCGTGACGCCGAGCAGAACCAGCACTGAAGCCGGTCAGGGGGCCGGTCAGGGGGACGCGGTGACGCGGACGCGGTCGGAGGCGCCGTCGGACAGGAACGACGCCATCGACCGGCCCTCCTCGGCCACCGCTTCCCGCTCTTCCCGGGAGAGCCGGCCCAGCGGGGTGACGGTCACGGTGTCGTCCTCGACCTGCCAGGTCGCGGCCACCCGGCCGTCCACGAGCGCGACGCGGGCGCCGCTCACCGACAGGTTGCGGTGCGCGTCGTCGATGATCCGGCCGCGGTCCTGGTAGCCGAGGATCGCGTTGTCGAAGGCGGGCAGGAACCGTACCGGGGCGGGGGTGCCGGGGTCCGGGCGCGGCGCGTCGGGCAGGTCCAGCAGTTCCCGGCCCCGTTCGTCCCGGAAGGAGATCAGCTCCGCGCGTACGGCGGCCACCGCGACGGGCAGCCCGGCCAGGCCGGACCAGGCCCGCAGGTCGGCCGTGGTGGCGGGCCCGAACGCGGCCAGATAGCGCCGCACCAGCTCCTGCCCGACCGGGTCGGCGCCGTCCTGGGCCGGCGGGTCCAGTTCGCGTCCCAGCCAGGCGGCGATCGGGACGTAACGCACCCCCGCCTTCTTGCGCCACAGCCCGCGCGGCGGCAGCTGCACCGTCGGGATGAGGGCGGCGGCCAGCATCTCGCCCAGCGGCCGCGGCCCCGGCGCGGGCCAGCGCCCGGCCACCGCCCGCGCGAGCTCGCCCATCGAGCGGGGCTCGCCGTCGGCCATGACCGCCAGGCCCGCCGCGGCCAGCTCGTCGAGGTCCACCCCGGCCAGCTCGCGGCGGTAGGTCCCGAGGACCCGCTGGCGCAGCATGCCGTCGTGCCGCGCCCGCCAGGCCACGACGTCGTCGGCCGTGAGGAGGTGCACCGTACGGCGCATGAGGTGCGTGCGCACCACGCGGCGCTCCGTGACCAGGTCGGACAGCGCCGCCGGGTCGAACGCGCGCAGCCGCGACCAGAGCCCGACGAACGGCTCCTGCGGCTCCTGCGCCTGCAGCCCGCACACGTGCGCGACGGCGTCGAGCACCGGCAGGCCGGAGCGATCGAGCAGTAACTGCCGGGCGAGCGTCGCGCGGTTGAGCGCCCGGGCGCTGAGGACGCTCATGCGCGAGCCTGCGGATCGAGAAGCCGCGTGGTCATGGTGGTTCCCTCCGGTATCTGTGCGTTTCAGCCGTGGTAGGTGCTGGCCACGTTGACCGCCCAGACCACGCCGAAGCGGTCCTTGAGCATCCCGTAGAGCGGCGCCCACGGCGAGGGCTCCAGCGGCTGCACGACGTCCGCCCCTGCGGACAGCTTCTCCCAGTACGCGGTGATCTCCTCCGCGCTCTCGCCGGTCAGCGAGACGAAGAAGGAGTTCTCGCCGCGCTCGTACGGCATGGCCGCGGGCACGTCGTACGCCATCACGTGGAAGCCGTTCGCGGCGGCGACCTGGCCCCACATCACGTGGTCCGCCTCGGCCGGGTCCGCCACGCTGCCCGCGTCCTGGTACGTGACGATGCCGAGGTCACCCCCGAACACGGACCGGTAGAACTCCAGCGCCGCGCGGGCCTCGCCACGGAAGTTCACATGAAGAACGGACTTGACTGACATATCGCTACTCCTGAGCCTTCAGCGGACGCCGGGGTGGCGCCCGCAAGGAACTCTCACAGGAGTAGCGGCCAGGTTGTGGCCTCTACTTGCGGCAGGATGGAATTCGTGCCGAAAACCTCAGCGCGCCTGCTGGCCCTGCTCTCCCTGCTCCAGACCCGCCGGGACTGGCCGGGAGCGCTGCTCGCCGAGCGGCTGGACATCAGCCCGCGCACCGTGCGTCGCGACGTCGACCGCCTGCGCGAGCTCGGCTATCCCATCGTGGCGTTCAAGGGCCCCGACGGCGGATACCGGCTGGAGGCCGGTACGGAGCTGCCGCCGCTGCTGTTCGACGACGAGCAGGCCGTCGCGCTGACCATCGCGCTGCAGATGGCCACCGGAACGGGCGCCGGCATCGAGGAGGCCGCGTCCCGCGCGTTGCACACCGTCCGGCAGGTCATGCCCGCCCGGCTGCGGCACCGGATCGACACCTTCCAGGTCACCGCCGTCGACCGGCCCACCTCCCGGCCGGACGTCCAGGTCGACAGCGGCGTGCTCATGACGCTGAGCGCCGCCGTCCACGCCCGCGAGGTGCTGCGCTTCGACTACGCCCGCGCATCCCCCGACGCCAGCCCGTCCCAGGACACCGACGCATCCTCCGGCGGCGGCTCGGCCTTCGCCCGCGGCTCGGCCTCCGGCGGTGGCGAGACGGAGCCGCCGCGCCGGGCGCAGCCGCACCACCTCGTCACCTGGGGCGGGCGCTGGTACCTCATCGCCTGGGACCTCGACCGCGCCGACTGGCGTACCTTCCGCGCCGACCGCATCACCCCCCGCACCCTCTCAGGCCCCCGCTTCACCCCGCGCGAGCTGCCGGGAGGCGACGTGACCGCGTACGTGACCAGCAAGTTCCGCGGCTCGGGCGGCACCGGCGACTGGCCCTGCCAGGGCGAGGTGATCCTCGGCCTGCCCGCGGCAGAGGTGTCCCGCTACGTCCGTGACGGGCTCGTCGAGGAGCTCGGCCCCGGCCGCTGCCGGCTCGTCATGGGCTCGTGGTCGTGGCCCGCCCTGGTCGCCGCCATCGGCAGGTTCGACGCCGACATCGAGGTGGTCGGCCCGCCCGAGCTCAGGGACGCGTTCGCCCGCCTGGCACGACGCTACGCAGGCGCCGCAGCCGGTCGGAGCGGGCCAGACGCCGGCCCACCCCCTGTCCGGGCAGCTCGATGTAACGGTGACTGACGAGGGCACAGGCGACCACCGCCGCCAGCAGCACCCAGAACCAGGTGATCCGCCAGCCGAGCGGGACCGGCACCGGATCGGGGATCGACCGCCGCAGCACCTGGATCAGGAGCGGATGCAGCAGGTAGACGGAGTAGCTGATCAGCCCGAGGCGCACGATGAGGGCCGGCCAGACGGACGACCGCAGCCGCCGCCCGATCAGGAACGTCAGCCACGCCGCCGCGACGGCGGTGGACCAGCTCCACCGGAACGCCACCGCCTGCTGGTGGGCCATGGACCAGCCGGGCCCGAACCAGGCCGCCGCGCCGACGGACACGACGGGCACCAGCCCGATCAACCACCCCGTCACGCCCCGCCGCACCTGCCCCTGATCCAGCCGGTAGAGCGCGGTCCCGGCGAACATCGTGGCGACCACGGCCAGGCTCTGCCAGGCGCCGATCCGGCTGTTGACCACCAGCAGCACGAGGGCCATGCCGGCCACGGCGACCGCGCCGCAGAGCCGTACACGATGGGCTCCGGCGAGGACCGCGGCCAGCCCCGCCACCATCACCCCGGTCACGACCAGCACGACGACATCGGAGCCGAAGGCGCGCGACAGGGCGCCGGCCGGCAGCAGACCGCCGACGAGCACGCCCGCGACCGCGACGGCGAGCACGCCGGTCGTGCGCACGCGCCGTGCCCCGACCACGAAGATCGCCGTCACCAGCAGGTAGAACACCATCTCGTACGACAGCGTCCAGAACACGTTGACGACGCTGACCACCTGGAGGAAGTCCTGGAGCATGGTCAGGTGCGCCAGCCCGGCCAGCACCGGATGCTCGCCCAGCTGGTCGGGCAGCTCCGTGTAGACGGGGACGAGCGCGAACGCGGTGCCGATGACCGCGGCCACCATCCACAGCGGATAGATGCGGAACACCCGGCCGATCCAGAACCGGGTGACGCTGCCCCGCCGTTCGAGCGAGGCGGGCACCACGTAGCCGCTGATGATGAAGAACAGCATGACGCCGTACTGGCCGAAGTCGAACCAGGGGCTGGCGCCCGTGCGGACCTCGGGGAAGAGGGGGTCGAGGAGGTGTTCGAAGAGCACGGCGAGCACGGCCAGCCCGCGCAGGGCGTCCAACCAGGTCTGCCGGCGGGCCGGCGGGGCCGCCTGGGCCGTCCTGGTCGGGTGTCCGGTCCGCAGCTCACCGCCGTCTTCACGAGCGGCCAGGTCGATGGGCATCGTGTCAGGCTATGCGGTCAACCTGAGCGAAACCTTGGGGTCTGCTCAGGCAGCATGGACGAGCGTGCGCTTGCGGCCGGAAGGCGTTGTCAAGTTCACTGGTCAACCGCCGATTCCAGCCGGTTGACACGTGTCCGGCGGCTGTGGCTACATCGGGACGAGCGCGGATCTTCCCCGCAGGACCGGAGGCAGCGATGTCGCGAACGGCCGTACTCAAAGTGATCTCGCCCTCGGGCGAATCCCATCGATACGACCTGACGCGCACGCAGTACACGATCGGCCGCGCCGTGGCCGACCACCGCCCCGACATCGTGCTCGAACCAGACCCGCAGGGCTGGATCAGCCGGTTGCACTGCATCCTCGACTACGAGCACGGCCGCTGGTGGGTGACCGACCACGCCCGCAACGGCACCCTCATCGAACGCGACGACACCCCCGGCGGGCCGCAGGCGGTGAGCGGGCGCCAGATGCTGCACCACCAGGACACCCTGCTGATCATCGGTGACATGGCCGACGGCGACATCCCGCAACACTGGCGGCTGGTCTACATCGACGCCGACGAGCGCACCCTGCCCGCCCACCAGTGGTACACCACCACCACTCCCGCGCGGCTCGACCTGCCCGCGCCACGGTCCCGGCTGCGTTACGACTGGGTGGCCAGCCGGGCGTACCGGGTGGACCAGACCGGCGCCGAGACGCTCATCGAAGGGCTGCGCCCCAAGGGTCACCAGCTGCTGCGCTTCATGGTCGGCCGCGGCCGCAGCCAGTCCTCCGACGAGGTCGCCTGCGACCACGCCGAGCTCATCACCGCGTTGTGGGGCCCGCGGGAGGACTGGCCGGTGGGCCGCACGTACGACAACTCGGACGTCGCCGCCGTCGTGTACGCGGTCCGCAAGTGTGTCGAACCCGAGCCGGGCAACCCGGTCGTCCTGGAGACCGTCCCCACCCTCGGCTACCGCCTGCACATCCACCACGCCAGGTGACCCGGCCGCGAGGACGAATCTACGCATTGCGTACGCTTTGTCGCTGACGTTGCCGTGATGGAGGGGAAGCGATGACCGCGCGCGTACAGACCGGCGGCGGGATGAGCACGCGCGTACGGATCAGCGTCGCGCTGGCCGTGTGGGGGCTGCTCTACAGCGCCTACCGGGCCTACTACGCGCTGGGCGGGACCGCCGGCATGTTCGGCACGCCGGTCTCGCAGACACAGTGGCTGGCGATCAACGCGGTCGGAGCCGGAATCCTGCTCGTCGCCGCCGTGCTGCCGCCGGCGACGCTGCCGCTGTGGCGGCACCGGTCCGGACGGCGCGCCATGCTGGCCCTCTGCTGGGTGGCGGCGGTGGGGTGCGTCATGCACGCCCTGGTCGACAGCGTGCAACGAGCGTTGAGCCTGGCCGGGTTGCTGCACATCGAGCTGCCGTTCTGGCGCACCCTCGACCGGCGCACGGCCGACCTGCAGGATCTGCTGTTCAACGAGCCGTGGTTCCTGATCGAGGGCCTGCTGTGGGCGGCGCTCGCGCTGACGAGCCTGGACGCGGGAACGCAGCGGCGCCGGTGGCTGGCCGGCGCCGGGATCGCGGTGGCCGTGCTCACCGCGATCGGCCTGCTGAGCGCGACCGGGGTGATCGGCACGTTCATCGTCGGATAGGAGGATCGGACTCCTCAGCCGTCATGGAGGGTCAGGACTCTCGGCCGTCATGGAGAGTCAGGCTCCTTGGCCGCCGTGCCCGCCCTCCAGTTCCTCCGCCGCGTCGATCAGGCCGCGCAGGCCGATCTCCTCGCGTTCGACGTCCGTCGGGTCGAACAGCCAGTCGGTGACCGGCAGCTCCATCTCCTCCTCGGGACGGCTCGCCTCGGCCGTGATCAGCTCGATCTCGACCTCGGCCCGCAGCTCGTACAGGACGTCGTCCTCGCCGTTCGGCACGTTCATCTCCTACTTCAGGGGTGACTTCGAAAGGGGGTCAGGCGGGCCGGCTGACCGCGTGGATCAGCCGCACCGCGATCTGGCCGGAGGCGAACAGGCGGGCGAAACGTTCGCCCTGGTGGGCGGCCAGCCGGAAGGCGGGGTCGGTCCGGTGGCGGCTGGCCACGACCGCGGCGACCTGCTCGGCCCGTCGCGTCCAGGACAGCGGCGCGCCGGTCTGCTGGTCGATCTGCTCGACGACCTCGAACCCGGCCCCGGCCAGCAGCCCGAGCAGCTCGCCGCCGGTGGGGAAGTGGTTGCCGTCGGGTGCGGGCAGGACCTGCGGCCCTCTGGCGAGGACCACCAGCAGTCCCAGGGAGGCGCCGGGCGTGAGCACCCGGTGGATCTCGGCCAGCATGGCCGCCTTGTCGCGCACGGTGCAGAGCACTCCCAGGCACCAGGCCGCGTCCACCGACGCCGTACGGAGCGGGATGCGCCGTCCGTCGGCCGCGACGACCGGCAGCCCGAACAGCCGGACGGCGGCCCGGCCCGCGGCCGGCATCGGCTCCAGCAGGATCGGCGCCACCCCGAACCGCTCCGCCGCCCAGGCGGCCGGGCCGCCGGCTCCCGCGCCCACGTCCAGCAGCCTGATCCCCGGCGCGAGCTCGCACGCCTCGGCCAGCCAGGCCAGCGCCGCCGGGCTCGCGCTGCCACGGCAGGCGGCGGGAATGGCGTGGCGCTCACCGAGCTGTTCGACGGCCTCGGCGGTCCAGCCGGGGACGTCGTCGAACTCGGCGGACATCGCCGATGCGCTCACAAGGCGCCTCCTGGCCGGGTGCTCAGGCGGGACGGGGAGCGCGGCGGTCCCTGCGCTGGGCCAGCTCCTCCTCGTCCACCAGGGCGAGCATCGGCTTGCCCGGCTCGCACAGCATGGTGACGGTGAACCGGACCCGCATGTCGTCGCGGTTGTTGCCGTCCTGGTAGTGGATGACGTCGCCGCCCGGCTCCCAGAACACCTCTCCCGCCCGGATCACCCGCTCGGGCTCGCCTTCCAGCTCGAACCGCATCTCGCCCTCCAGCACGTACCCGAACGCGGGCCCCGAGTGGCGGTGCGGCGGCGTGCCCGGGTCGCCGGGCGGGTACTCGATGACGATGGTCATCGCGTGCGCCCCGGCCGGGATGAACGGCGGTTCGACCTCCTGGAGCAGGGTCAGCGCCGACTGCCAGGCGGTCGAGCGCGGTTCGCGGGTCTGCGATGGGTTGTCGGACATGAGATTCACCTTTCGTTGCGGCCCGTACGAGCCGGTCGGCTCATGGCGAAGGCCGGAGAGCCGGCGCCGCGGCGCGAGCGGCGGTCCTGGGCGAGCGGCGGTCGCTTCAGCGGCCGGTGGCGTCGCGGCCGGGCCAGTCGGCGTAGCGGATCGTGCCGAGCGTCGCGCCGTCCTCCGGCACCAGCGACCGCTCCTTCAGCTCCGCGCCGAAGTAACGCGCGTGCGGGTCGGTGACCACCTGGCGCGGGTCGCCCCAGCCGGCCAGCGTCTCGCGGAAGAACTCGTCCATCCGGAACAGGTCGGGCCCGGCGATCTCGATCCGGCCGTTCAGCGGCCGGCCCACCGCGACCCGGCCGACCGCGGCGGCGACGTCGTCGCCCGCGATGGGCTGGAAGAGCACGGGCGCGATCCGTACGGTGTCGTCCTGCGTGGCCTCGTCGGCGATGCCGCGGACGAACTCGAAGAACTGCGTCGCGTGCACGAGCGAGTACGGGATCCCCGACTTCTGGATCAGCTGCTCCTGGGCGATCTTCGCCGCGAAGTAGCCGTTCTCCGGCATGCGCTCCGTGCCCACCACCGACAGGGCGACATGGTGGCCGACCCCGGCGTCCGCCTCCGCGGCGAGCAGGTTTCGGGTGGAGGTCTCGAAGAACTCCATCACCGCGGCCGGCTCGAACGACGGCGAGTTCGACACGTCGACCACGACCTGCGTGCCCGCCATCGCCTCGGCCAGCCCTTCGCCGGTGAGCGTGTTGACGCCGGTGCGCGGGGAGGCCGCCACCGCCTCGTGGCCGTGCTCGCCCAGCTTCGCCACCAGCTTCGACCCGATCAGGCCGGTCCCGCCGATCACGACGACCTTCATGACATCCCCTTTCTGCCGCCGGGGCATCTTGTGCCCTCCGGTCGCCAGCTAAGACAGGACGCCTTCCTCACTTGTGACAGCCGCCGTTAAATTCTTCGCAAGACACCCCAGAAGCGACAGCCGCTCCCGTTCAGGAGACGGCGGCCCGGGGGGATTCCTGCACGCTCACCTGGAGTCCGACGTCCTGCTCGTCGGCCGCGGTCAGCACCGCGCGGAGCAGGCCGGGGAAGCGTTCCCGCAGGTCATGGACGCGTAAGGTGACGAAGCAGCGGGTACCCTCCTGCCGGGTGCGGGTCAGCCCGGCATCGCGCAGCACGCGCAGATGGTGGCTGAGCGTCGACTTGGCCACCGGCGCCCGCAGTTCGCCCCACCCGCGCTCGCGTCCGTCGGCCAGCACCCGCACCAGCCCGACCCGGATCGGATCGCTGAGCGCTCCCATGACCGCCGTGAGCGAGATCTCGCCGACTTCGGGGTGGTGCACCTGTCTCATTTGTCCATGGTAGCTTGTTCGACATTTCACGAACATCGAACAATGAGGGTGACATGACCGCACAACCCATCACCCATGAGCGGGAACGCGTCGCGATCGTGACCGGGGCCGGCTCCGGGATCGGCCGCGCCACCGCGCTCGCCCTGGCACGCGCCGGAACGCACGTCCTCGGCGTCGGACGCCGCACCGAGGCCCTGGAGCAGACCGCCGCCGCTCACCCCGGCATCGTCGCCCTGCCCGCCGACATCACCGCCGACGGGGTCCCACGGGCCGTCGTCGAGGCGGCCGTCGATCGCTGGGGCCGGCTGGACGTGCTGGTCAACAACGCCGGCGCGACCGCCGTCATGTCGCTGGCCGACACCGACGCCGAGCGCGTCACCGGCCTGCTGGCCCTCAACGTCGTCGCGCCCAGCCTGCTCGCCCAGGCCGCGCTGCCGCACCTGCGGGCCGGCCGGGGCACGATCATCAACGTCTCCAGCACGTACGGCCATCGCCCCCTGCCCGGCGCCGCCCACTACGCCGCGAGCAAGGCCGCCGTGGAGCAGCTGACCCGCAGCTGGGCGCTGGAGCTGGCCTCCGACGGCATCCGCGTCAACGCCGTGGCCCCAGGGCCGACGGAGAGCGAGGCCCTGAGCGCCGCCGGGCTGCCCGAGGCGACCGTGGAGCAGATCAAGCAGGACGAGGCCGGCCGCATCCCGCTCGGCCGCCGCGGCCGGCCGGAAGAGGTCGCCGCCTGGATCGCCCACCTCGCCGACCCCGCCGCCACCTGGATCACCGGCCAGATCCTCACCGTGGACGGCGGCCTGGACCTCACCGGCTGACGCCCGGCGTCGCCGTGCCGGTCACAGGAAGGCACTGTGCTGTGGACGTCCAGGGTCAGGAGCGGCCGCCGAACTGCCAGTTGTGCACCTCGATGTCCGCGTACCGGTCGGCGGTCAGGACGGCACGGGCCGTGTCCGGGTCCGGGGCCAGGACCAGCGCCGCCGTGCCCAGCCAGGCGGTCCCGTCGTCGGACGACAGCGGCCCGTAGGCGATCAGCGCGTCCTCGCCGGGCGGCGGGGCCAGGTCGGCGGGCTCTCCCGCGCCGAGGCCGAGCACCAGGTAGCGGTTGCCGCCCTCCCGGCCGCCGGGAAAGTCCCACATGGTACGGCCCAGCGTGTTGCGCCACCGTCGCAGCAGCACGTCCCGGTACGCGCCGGCCTGGTAGTTCGGCTCGTCGAAGGCGAACGCGCGGGCGGCGGCGGGATCGGGCAGGTCGACGACGTGCACGCTGCCGGTGGGCGTCTCGCCGTCGTCGGTCATGGTCGGGCCCCGGGCGATCAGCTCCTTCGCGTACCGGTCCATGTAGCTCCAGTGCGCTTCCACCAGCTCCTCACGCAGGGGCAGCGAGCCGGTCCGGTCACGGTGGTAGCAGAAGAACCCCATGCCGCGCAGTCTCCCACCCGCCCGGCCACCCGCGTCCGTGCGCGGGCGTCCCCCTGCAGGGACACCCGCGCACCAGCCACGTCGGCGGTTACTGCCCGACGTTCGCGTTGTACTTCTGGATGGCAGACTGCAGCCCGGTCGCCGCCGTCTGCATCGCCTGCTCCGCCGACGTCTTCGGCTCCTGGCCCTCGCCCGCCGGCACGGCCTGCTCAAGCCCGACCTCGGCCGCCTTCCTGGCCTCGGGCATGATGCCGAGCAGGCAGCCCGACGTGGCCGCCGACGGCTGCTGCGAGCGCAGCTGGGTCACCGCGACCTGGAAGTTCGGGTTGTCGTTCGACTTGGCCTGCGGGTTGACCGGCACGTAACCCGTCGCCGCGTGCCACTTCGCCTGCTGCTCGGGCGTGTTGGAGAACTTCACGAACTCCCAGGCGGCCCGCTTCTCCGCGTCGCTGTGACCGGCGGCGTTGATCCACAGGGAGGCGCCGCCGATGATCGTGCCGCCGCTGGAGGAGGCGGACGGCTTGGGGAACGGCGCGGTCTTCAGCTCGAACTTGCCCTCGGCGGCCGCGGTGTAGCCGCCCAGCGCGGAGGTCGACTCCAGGTGCAGCGCCACGGTCCCGGTCTTGAACGCGTTCTGGGCCTGGTCGGTGGGCCGGCCGGTGTTGGTGGCGTAACCCTCCTTGACCAGCGTGCCGAGCCACTGGGCGAACTTGGGCCCGGCGCCGGTGCCGAAGTTCACCTTGGTGGCCAGGCCGTTCCTGCCGTTGCCGTTGTCGCAGTACTCGGCGCCGTCCTGGGCGGTCAGCTGCTCGACGAACCAGCCGTAGAGCGCGGCGTTGAAGCCGTACTGCTTGACCGTTCCGCCCTCCTTGACGGTGAGCTTCTTGGCCCATTCGCCGATCTCGTCGAGCGTCGCCGGCGGCTTGTCCGGGTCGAGCCCGGCCTTCTTCACGGCGTCGGCGTTCATGTAGAGCAGCGGCGCCGAGGAGTTGAACGGCATCGACCAGAGCTTGCCCTTGATCGTGTAGTAGCTGGCGATGTTGGGCTCGATGTTGGCGTTCTGGTCGAACTTGTCGGCCTCGATGAACTTGTACATCGGCACGACCTGCTGGGCGTCGTACATGAAGCGTGAGCCGATGTCGTAGATCTGGACCAGCGGCGGCGTGGACTCCTGCTGGACGGCCTGCTTGTACGCGACGACCATCTGGTCGTAGTCGCCCTTGAACACCGGCTTGACGGTGATCTTGGGGTTGGCCTTCTTGAAGTCGTCCACCATGGCCTTGATGGCGAGTTCGTTCTTCTCCTTCATGGAGTGCCAGAACTCGATCTCGACCGGTTCGGTGATCGCGTCCGCGCCGGGCGCGGTGGCGGCCTCACCGCCTTCGCTGGAGCCGCCGTCGCCGCCGCAGCCCGCCAGGGTGAGGGACAGCGCGGCCGCCGCGGCCAGTGCGCCGCGCGTCCGCCGGGATCGGGGTAGTGCCATGGGGGAACTCCGTTTCTGATTCACGATCACTTCACCGCGCCCGCGGTGAGCCCGCGGATGATGAAGCGCTGTCCGAAGATCACCAGCGCGAGGGTGGGGATCAGCGCGAGGGTGACTCCGGCCAGGATGAGCGTCGGGCTGGACGACTCGGCGTCGTTCAGCATGGACACGCCGATCTGCAGCGTCTTGTACTGGTCGTCGTTGCCGAGGATCAGCGGCCAGAAGTACTGGTTCCACGTGGTCATGAACACGTAGACGCCGACCGCCGCGATGGCCGGCTTCGACAGGGGGAGCAGGATCCGCCACAGGAACCGCAGGTGCCCGCAGCCGTCCATCACCGCGGCGTCGCGTACCTCGACCGGGAACTGCAGGAACGACTGCCGCAGCAGGAACGTGCCGAAGGCGTGGGCCAGGAAGGGCAGCGTGAGGCCGAGGTACGTGAGCGGCCCCTTGGTCAGGCCCAGGTCCGAGATCAGCAGGTAGTTCGGCAGGATGATCGCTTCCCACGGCACCATGAGCGTCACCATGAACAGCGCGAACATCGCCGTCTTGGCCCACATCCGCAGGAACGCGAACGCGTAGGCGGCCAGGACGCTCGACAGGAGCTGGCAGATGGTGACGATGCCGGTCTGGATCGCCGAGTTGAGGTACTGCCTGGCCAGCGGGATCGTGTCCAGCGCCGAGGTGAAGTTGCCGAGGTCGATCGCCGTCGGCAGCAGCTTCGGCGGGTAGCTGGCCAGGTCGCCCGGCGTCATGATGCCGCCGACGAACGCGTAGTACAGCGGGAAGACCACGGGGATGGCGCACACGATGAGCACGAGATAGACGATGATCTTGCTCGTGACTGAGGAGGTGGCGGATCTGCTCATCGGTAGTGGACTTTCCTTTCCAGCACGCCGAACTGGATGCCCGTACAGACCAGCACGATCACCAGCAGGACGATCGCCGCGGCGCTGGCCGTGCCGAAGTCGGAGGAGCCGTAGCTGAAGGCCTTCTCGTAGATCCAGTAGACGAGCGTGGAGGTGGCCCCGTCGGGGCCGCCCTTGGTCAGGATGTGGATCTGCCCGAAGCTCTGCAGCGCGTGGATCGTGGAGATCACGATGAGGAAGAAGAGCTGCGGCGACAGCATCGGGATGGTGATCCGGCTGTGCAGCCGCCATCCGGTGGCGCCGTCGAGCCTGGCCGCCTCCACCACCTCGGTCGGAATCGCGCCGACACCCGCCGAGAGCACGAGGACGTTGTAGCCCAGCGTCATCCAGACCGTGGTGATCGAGATGGAGATCAGCGCCAGGTCCGGCTCGGTGAGCCAGCCGATCCGGTCCACGCCGAGGTAGCTGAGCACGCCGTTGGCCATGCCCACGGCCGGGTTGTAGATCAGCGCGAAGATCACCGAAGCGGTCGCCACCGAGAAGGCGAACGGCAGCGCGAACACCGTGCGGAACATGCGCTGCCCGCTGATCCGCGACTCCAGCAGGAGCACGACCACGAGAGCCCCGGCGATGGCGGGAACCACCGTGAAGAGGACGAAGAGCGCGGTCGTCCCCAGCGCCTTGAAGAACCCGGGATCGCCGAACATGGCCGTGAAGTTGTCGAGACCGACGAACTTGTTGGCCCGGCCGATGATGTCGGTGCCCATCGTGGACAGGTAGAAGGTCCTGCCCAGCGGGTAGAAGACGAAGATCGCGAACACGAGCAGCGAGGGCGCCAGGTACAGCAGCGATAACCGGCGCTCGCCCGTCGGTCCCCGTTCCCTGGTAGCGCGGGCTTCCATCGTCGTGCCGTCCTACTTTCGTTCACAGGTCATTCACATTCGTGCTTGCTGGATTCTGCCTACCCAGGTCAGCTTGCGGTAGGTCTGACCAGTGACCTCACAACGAACGTTCGCGGAACGTTATCCGCGACGGCCCTCCTGACCTGGTGCGCTGTGCACGTTCGGGGGCGACCTGGCGGGCTTCTTGTTACTCTCGTGGCCGGTCGGCTACCTCACGTGACGACGCGGCCGCTCGGGCCCACAGGGAGGCGGATGAGGTGGATGGAGAGCCGGGAAGCAGGTTCGGCGCGCGCTTCCGCGTGGCGGAGGAGACGTCCGTCGCCGAGGGCAGGGGCAGGGTGCTGTTCGCCTACGACGAGGAGCTCGGCCGCTCCGTCGTGCTCAAGCGCACCGATCCGGCCGAGGCGCGCGCCCTGGCCGGCCTCACCCACCCGCACATCGTCACCGTCCACGACGTCCTGACCGTCGGCGAGGGCTCCTGGGCGGGCACGTGGCTGGTCCTCGAACGGATGCCGAACGGCAGCCTGTCGGAGCGGACGTTCGCCCCCCGGGAGGCGGCCAGGATCGGCGCGCAGATCGCCGACGCGCTGGCGGCGCTGCACCGCAAGGGGCTGGTCCACTGCGACGTCAAGCCCGCCAACATCGTCATGGACGCCGAGGGCACGGCCAAGCTCACCGACTTCGACGCCGTGTGGCGGATCGGCGGCGTGGAGACGATCTCGCCCGACCGGCCGATCTCCTACACGCCCGACTACGCCGGGCCGGAACTCGTCGGCGGACGCCCGGCCGCGGCCTCCGACGTCTTCTCCCTCGGCGCCACCGTCTACGCCCTGGTCACCGGCCACCCACCCCGCCCCTGGGCCCACGGCGGCGGCTCCGGCGCGGCCGCGCGCCGAGCGGACGGCGGCCGTTCCGGTGCCGCCTCGCACGAGGCGGACGGCGGCGGGTCCGTCGACGACGCGCGGATCGTCGGGCGGGCCGCGCACCACGGTGTCGTCGAGATGGCGGCGGACGTCGGGCCGTTACGCCCGGTGCTGGCGGCGATGCTGCGCGCCGAGCCGGAGCGACGCCCGGCCGCCGCCGGAGCCCGCGACGCCCTGCGCGACGTCGCCGATCCGCCGCCGCTGTGGCGCAAGGCGCGCGACACGGCCGTACGCGGGTGGCGGGCGCTGGTCGCACGCCGGTGGCCGGTGCCGGCCGGGGCCGTGGCCGCCCTGGCGCTGGCCGGGTCCGCGACCGTCTGGCTCACCGGATCCCCGGCCACCACCGCCCCACTCCCGCTGTCCGCCTCACCGTCCCTCTCACCGTCCCTCTCACCGCCCGTCTCATCGCCCGCCTCGCCGCCCGTCACACAGCCCGTGACGCGGTCCGGCTCGCCGCCCGCCTCTTCGCCGTCCGCGGGAAGCGAGGCGCGGATCGTCGCCTCCAAGGGCGCGCGGACGACCTACGGCAGGAGCTGCCGCGAGAACTGCGCCTTCGTCGAGTTCCTGGCCACCGGCCTCAAGCCAGGCACCGAATACCATTTCCAGCCGTACACCAGCAATTGGGGCGCGTTCAACCCGGGCGCCGACCTGAGCGCCGACGAGAACGGCGAGCAGCACAGCGACGACAGGTTCCCCTGCAACGCCACCGGCCAGCAGGTGTGGATCGTCGCCGAAGCACCCGACGGCCACCGGATCGTGTCGAACAAGGTCACCTGGACCGCCGGTTGAGCCGGTAGCGGAGCCGCTCAGCGGACGACCGCGCAGGCGTCCCGGTTGAGCGAGAACCGGGCCGGCGGCGACGCGTCGCCCGTGTGGCTGACCAGGTAGCCCAGGGTGACGCTGCCACCCGGGGCGATGGAGCGGTTGTGGCCCGCGTCGGCCGCGGTGATCATGTCTCCGCTCTGGGTGAGGTCGGTGTTCCAGTCCCCGATGACGCTCTGCCCCCGCGCGAGGGGGAAGCGCAGCGTCCAGCCGTCGATCGGGGTGGCGCCGGTGTTGGTCACGGTGAGGTCGACGGTCATGCCGCCGCCCCAGGTCCGCGTGGTGTACGCGATCCGGCAGGCAGGCTTCGCCCGTTCGAACGAGACGCGGTGCAGCCCGCCGGGCAGGTCGTTCACGACGTAGAGCTCGCCCTCAGGAGTCGCGCCGAACGCGGTGACCTGCGTGGGCGTCTGGCCGATCTCGGCCTGGGCGTAGCCGCCGGAGCCGTCCTCGCGCAGCGCCCACACGGTGGAGTAGCAGTAGTCGGTGGCGAGGTAGGTGCCGCCGACCAGGTCGGCGAACTGCTTGCCGCGATACACCTGCCCGCCGATGACCGCGCAGCCGCCGGTGTGCGGGGAGTAGGTGAAGACGGGCGCGGTGTACGCGGCTCCGGTGCGGCACTGGGCCTGGTCGAACACCTCCAGCCCCTCGTAGCAGGACCAGCCCAGGTTCGCCCCGGCCTGCCGTCCCTTCCGCAGGTGGTTGATCTCCTCCCACCGGCCCTGGCCGACGTCGGCGACCCACATCGAGCCGTCGGCGTGGTCGACGGAGAAGCGCCAGGGGTTGCGCCCGCCGTAGAGCCAGATCTCCCCGCGCGCCCCCGCCACGCCGGCGAACGGGTTGTCGGCGGGAACGCAGTAGGCCAGCTCGCCGCAGCTCCTGCTGACGTCGATCCGGATGATCTTGCCCAGGAGCGTGTCCACGCGCTGGCCGCTGTCGAACGGGTCACCGGCGCCGCCGCCGTCGCCGATGCTCATGTAGAGGTGACCGTCGGCGCCGAAGGTGATCTGGCCGCCGTTGTGGTTGCTGTTCTCGGCGTGCTCCTGGGCGAGCAGGGGTTCGAGGCGGGCGTCGTCCAGCCGGTACCTGGCCAGGGTGACCGCGCCGTCCGGCAGCGCGGTGTAGGCGAGATACAGGTCCTGGCTGGTGGCGAAGTCGGGGGAGAGGGCGATGCCGAGCAGGCCCCGTTCGTTGCCGGATTCGTCCACGGAGGCCGTGATGTCGATGATCGGCGTCTGCGCCAGGCCGGTGTCCGGATGGTAGACGCGTACCGTGCCGCGCTTCTCGGTGATGAACAGCCGCCTCGTGCCGTCGTCGGGGGCGGCGATGGCGGTGGGGCGGCGCAGCCCGAACGCGACCTGGGTGGTGACCGCGTTGATCTCCTCCAGCGGCACCGTGGCGGCGGGCGAGGTGGGCGAGCCGGTCGCGGCGGCGACCGATGGCGGGCTCAGCGGGGAGAGAAGTGGCAGGGACAGGGCGAGCAGCACGGGGGCCGCCCAGCGTCTTCCTGGCATGTCGAACTCCAGACCGGGGCATCGTCGGGATCCGCAGACCGGACGGTATAAGCTCACCCGCCGCCCCAACCAGATCCGCGATCACCGCGTCCGCCCGGTGCGCCGGCCCCGGGCCGCTGACCTGTGACGATGCGCGCACGCCCATGCCGGGCCCGGCGCCGATCGATGAAACGTACATTCGCCGCTTACCGCCCGCCCGGGTTCGCGCGCCCTGCCGGGGCCCGCGTCCGACGACATCGGTTCGCCCGCCGCCCGTGTGGGACAGGGGCGCGCGGGAGCGGGCGGCGTATGGTGGGTGGACTGGGATCTTCCGCCTGCCCGACAACGGCGTCGGCGTCGCCCCGGCCGCACCCGGCCTCTCCTAGCACGACGCCCGCTTCCTGGCCGAGCACCTCCGTACCTGCCGGCGCACCACCTCGACGAAGGGACACCGACCATCGCCATTCCTGCCGTTCCCCCGTCCGAGGAGCCGGCCCGGCGGGTACGCCCCCACGTGAGCGAGGCGAAGCTGAGCGCACGCGGCCAACCGGCCCCCGACGCCGTCCGCTGGACGTGCCCCCACGGACGTCACGCGGCCAAGGGCTGCGTCGCCTGCTACGAGGCCGCGACCGAGGCGGACCCGGCGCTGCCGTTGTGGCGGATCGCGGTGTGGTTCACCTCGGAGCGGCCGATGCCGATCAGGGTGCTGAAGGACGTGCGCCGTCACGGCCGCCACTTCGCGCTCGACCAGCCGTCCACCCCGCTCGTCTATCTCCTCAGCGGCCAGGCGCGGGCCGCCACGAGCGCGGAGGCCATCGCCGGCCTGGTCGGTTTCCTGGTCGGCAACCGGCACATCGTCGACGCGTTCACCGTCACGGAGATCCGCGCCGTCATCGCCCCCTGACCGGCGCGGCGCACCGGGCCCCAAGGGCCGCCGGAAGGCCATGAGGTAGACTGAAGCCACCGAGGACAAATCGAGCGTCGGCACTCAGGTCAGCGTCGCCCCGGCGAACCACACCATCGGCCCCTCTCAGCGGGCCTGGACAGGGTGAGCGACCATGACGCCGAAACCGATCCGCGCCCACCGCTCAGCGGTGCCACGTCCGCGAACTCCCCGATCGGCTCTGGGCCAGGGCCGCCACGAGAGCATCGCCGTGCTGCCGGACGGCCGCTCCACCACCGACTTTTCCCTTCCCGTCGTTCCGAAGAGGAGACGAATGACCGTCATCGAAGCCGTAGCGCCGCTCGAAGCGAGCACCCCCAAGCCCACCGTGGTCCACCTGTCGGGTGACATCGACATCTTCAACACCGCCCAGCTGCGCCAGCGGCTGTTGAACACCCTGAGCCACAGCACCAGCAGCCTCGTCCTCGACCTGTCCCAGGTCACCTTCTGCGGCGCCGGCGGACTGGGCGTGCTGCTCGGCGTACAGGCCCGCGCCCGCGCGCTGGGCATCACGCTGACCCTGGCCGGCGTGCCCCCCTTCATGACCCGGCTGCTGCACATCACCGGCCTGGCCCGCCACTTCGGCCGCCCGGCCTGAGCGGCCCTATCCCTCCGGGTAGAAGAGGAAGAGCGTGCATCCCGTGGTCGTCTGCGGGACGTGCGAGGAGCCCGCGGGTGCGTGGATGAACGTGCCGGCGGGGTAGTCCCGGTCGCCGTCGTTGAAGACACCGGAGACCACGAAGACCTCCTCCGGGCCCGGGTCGTGCACGTCGATGCCCTGCCAGCACGTGTTCGCGTCCATCTCCAGCACGTACGCCTTCGCGTCGCCGGCGCTCCACAGCGGGCGTAGCCGGATGCCGGGGAAGAGCTCCCTGACGGGGGCGTCCTGGACGGCGGACCACACGTAGGCGTCCGCCTGCTGTTCTGTCGTCATGGTGCCAGCCTGGCGAAAGGTGGCCGCCCGGCCGAGTGTCAGGAAAGACATCATGAGGTACTTTTCTGACATGCACCGGGTAGTGGCGCTGGTCCGGCCACCACAGTCCACCTTCGAGCTCGCCTGCGCGGCCCAGGTGTTCGGGATCGAGCGGGCCGGGCTGCCCACCCGGTACGCCTTCGGTGTGTGCACCGAGCGTCCCGGGCCGGTCGAGACGCACGCCGGTTACGACATGCTCGTGACCGATGGGCTCGACGCGCTCGACGGCGCGGACACCGTGATCGTCCCCGGCTGGCTGCCGGCCACCGAGCCGCCCTCGCCGGCGGTCGTCGCGGCCCTGCGCCGGGCGCACGCGCGCGGGGCGCGAATGGTCAGCATCTGTTCGGGCGCCTTCGCGCTCGCGCACGCCGGTCTGCTGGAGGGACGCCGGGCCACCACGCACTGGGCGCTGGCGGACCAGCTCGCGGCGCGGTTCCCGTACGTACGGGTCGAGCCCGACGTCCTGTACGTGGACCACGGCGACGTCGCGACCAGTGCCGGCGCGGGCGCCGGCCTCGACCTGTGCATGCATCTGGTCCGGCACGACCTGGGCGCCCGCTACGCCGCGCACGTCGCGCGCACCATGGTGATGCCGCCCCACCGCGAGGGCGGCCAGTTGCAGTACTCGGCGCCCGCGCGTCCCGCGCAGATCGACGGCACGCTCGCGCCGCTGCTCGACTGGGTGAGCGGGCGGCTCTGTGAGGCGGTGAGCGTGGAGAGCATGGCCGCGCACGCGGGCGTCTCGGCGCGCACCCTGACCAGGCGTTTCATCGAACAGCTCGGCATCAGCCCCGGGCAGTGGCTGCTGTCGCGGCGCGTCGCGGCGGCCCAGGACCTGCTCGAATCCTCCGATCTGCCGCTGGACGCCGTGGCCAGACGCGTCGGTCTCTCCTCGGCCGTCAACCTGCGCCGGCGCTTCGTCAACCTGCTCGGCACGACGCCGGGCGCCTATCGCAGGACGTTCCGCGCCAAGCGGGGCTGAGGCGGCGGGGCTGTCCCCCGTGCGAGCTACCGGCGATTGTCCACCGTGCGGTGACGCTGACGGGGCGGCCGGATCCGTAGCGTAGCGGCATGGCCGCCGCGCTCCGGCCGGATCCCACCGCCGTGTGAACCGTCCCGGTGTCACTTCTCTCCCTGGAGGACTCGAATGCTCCGCAAGATCAAGCGGTCCCTTGTCGTCGCACTCTGCTGCACCGCGATCGGCGCGGGGCTCGCCGGTTGCGAGAGCGACGCGATGGACGACTGGGACCCCCTCGCCGGCACCGAGAAGGCCGACGGCGAGAAGAAGGCCGGCGCCGACCTGATCGACGGCACCCAGAAGATCAAGATCGAGGGCAAGTCGGTGAACGTGTCGTGCGCGGGCGACGCGGCCGAGGGCAAGCCTGTCGTCGTGCTGCTGCACGGGGCCGGTGACGGGGTGGACAAGCTGGCGGCGCTGCAGAAGACGCTGAGCGGCAAGAACCGGGTCTGCTCCTACGACCGGCTGGGCTCGGGGGCGAGCGACCAGCCCGACGACCCGCAGACCTTCGCGAGCAGCGGAAAGGTGCTCACCGGGGTGCTCGACCGGGTCGCCGGGGAGGCGCCGGTCGTGCTCGCGGGTCACTCGCTGGGCGGTCTGATCGCCGCCAGGTACGCCCCCGAGCACAAGGACCGGATCAAGGGCCTGGTGCTGATGGACGCCACCCCGTCCACGATGTCCGCCGACATCAGGAAGGCCATCCCGGCCTCCGCCAAGGGCCCGGCGGCCGAACTTCGCGCCCAGAACCTGGCCGTCTTCGCGGGGCAGAACCCGGAGAAGCTCGTCGTCCCGGACGGGAAGGTGCAGTCCGCCGGGGACATCCCGGTCGAGGTGATCAAGCACGGCAAGCCGTACCTCGCCGCGCTGCCCACGTACGGGCCGAAGCTGGAGAAGGCCTGGTCCGCGGGCCAGCGGGGCTGGCTCGCCCTGTCCACCAGCAGCAAGCTGACCACGGCCGAGAAGAGCGAGCACTACATCTACGTCGACCAGCCCGAGGTCGCCGTCAAGGCCATCGAGAGCGTCGCGGCGCTGGCCGGCTGACTCCGAAAGTTTCGCTCGAAAAGAGAAACTTTACAGAGATCGTCAAACGCTCAATAATTCACACGTAAGCCATCCACAGCACAAGCACCAAGGAGGCAGCCGTGAGAACGAGCAACCGAGCCGCCAAGCTCGCCATCGGCGCGACGGCCGGGCTGGTGCTGGCGCTGGCCGGCAGCACCCCCGCCTCGGCGTCGAGCTGGGAGCTGCGCGACCTCGAACAGCGGATGTGCGTCACGTCGGACTTCGGCCACCCCAATACGTACTTCGTGGCCGCGGTCGTCGGGAAGTGGTCGAAGACGGTCCACGTCGGGCTGCGGAACCTGCCGCCCGGCACGACCAGCACGGACGACGCGATCCCGCCCGGTTCCAACTACCCCAACCCTGAGAACGGCGCGACGACGATCAACGGCTGGCTGCAGATCTCGATCGCCCCGCTCCCGGTCGGCGTCTACACCCCGACGCTGGTCGCCTACAGCGGGAAGGAGACCCAGTCCGTCCCCATCACGATCACCTCGCAGACGCGCTGCTAGGAGCCTTGGGGGTGTGGCCCTTGATCGGGTCACACCCCTGACGCCGAGAGGGGCGACCGAAACCGGTGAACAACGCCGTCCGCTCCCTCACTTGACCACTTCTTTACTAGGCTCGACCAGTGATCGATACGCGGCGAGTCAAGGAGCTGTGGCGGCGGTGCGACGTCACGGCACGAGATTTCCCGGTGGCGCTGCTCCTGACCGTGGTCCCGCTCCTACCGGAGTTCCAGGGCAACGGCACCCAGATCGGCAGCCTGCCCACTCGGCCCTATGACGCGCTGGCCATCCTGGTCGTCGCCCTGGAGTGCCTGCCGCTGACCGTGCGCCGCCGGTGGCCGGTCGTCTGTGTCGCCCTGGTGTCCATCGGTTTCACCCTGGACCAGGTCTTCGCCTTCCACTCGCTGGGGGGCACCGCGTTGCCCTTCGCGCTCGTCAGCGCGGGGGCTCATCTGCGCCGGGGGCGGCGTGTCACGATGGTTCTGCTGTCGCTCGCGTACGTGGGGTTCGCGTACGCGCTCGACCTGGCCGGCGGGCAGGAGACGCCGGCCAACCACGCGCTGCTCTACCTGTCGATGGTGCTCGCCTGGGGCGTCGGCGCCTGGCTGCGCAACACCAGGGCCGTCGAGGCCGAACGCCGTCGCCACGTCGCCGAGGCCACCCGTACCGCCGAACGCACCCGCATCGCCCGCGAGCTGCACGACGTGGTGACCCACCACGTGACCGCGATCGTCGTCCAGGCCGAGGCCGCCCGCTACCTGACCGGCGCGCCAGACCGGCTCGACGAGATCCTCGGCGCCGTCACCGACACCGGCCGGCGGGCCATCACCGACCTGCGGCACATGCTCGACGTGCTCGACCCCGAGCACGACTCCGGCGCCGAGACGCCGGCGGCCGGCGACCTGCGGGCCCTGGTGGAGCAGACGCGCCAGGCCGGGCAGCCGGTGGAGTTCACCGAGGAGGGCGCGGCCGCGGAGCCGTCCGGCGGCGCGTACTTCGTGATCTACCGGGTGGTGCAGGAGTCGCTGACGAACGCCCTCAAATACGCCCACGGCGCCCCCACAGCGGTTCGCGTCCGCCATGGCGCGCAGGCGATCGAGGTGGAGGTCGCCGACGACGGCACCGGCTCGCGGTCCGGCTCGCCCGGCGGAAGCGGGCGCGGCCTGCCCGGGCTCCGCGACCGGGTCGAGGCCCTGGGCGGCGCGTTCAGCGCGGACCGGCAGACGGACGGCGGCTTCGCCGTACGGGCTCACGTCCCCACGGCGACGGAAGCGGTGGAGTCGGCGGAAGCGGACCCGGTCGCGTGCCGGGACGAACGGGCCACCAGCGTCGCCGGCGCGCACAGCCGGCGGTGATCGCCCCGTTCGGCGGCGTGGTTGCTTCCGGTCGGCGACGCCGCGTCAGGCGAGCGGGTCAGCCCAGTGCCGCGCTGGCCGCGCGCAGGTCGTCCAGGGCGGCCAGGGCGTAGCCGGCCAGGTCGTCGTCGCCGTCGCGTTCGCCCTCCGACCACTCCTGGTAGCCGCGCTTGAAGGCGAGCACGCCCAGCTCGCCCGCGAGCGCCGCGATCGGGTCGGGCACGCCGCGCGCGACCAGTGCGGTGGTCATCGCGGCCGCGAGGCTGACGGACTTGAGCGCGTCACGTTCCTGCAGCTCGCCGCTGGCGGCGATGGCCGCCTTCAGCCGGGGGGCGAACTCGCGGTTCGCCGGGCCCATCGTGCTCGACGCGCGCCGGAGACCGGCCGCGACCGCCTCCAGCGGGCTGGCGTCGGCGGGTGCCTCGGCGATCCCCTCGGCCAGCAGCCGGCTCAGCGTCTCCTGGCCGGCCACCAGCAGCTCCCGTTTGTCGGGAAAGTGGCGGAAGAAGGTGCTCTTGGTGACTCCGGCGCGCTCGGCGATCTGCGCGACCGTGGTGGCGTCGTATCCCTGCTCGGTGAACAGGTCGACGGCGGCCACGACGAGGCGTTCGCGCGCACCTGGTTCCCATCGGCCCATGTGCTCCATCGTAACGCGATGGGACCTTGGTCCCATCACCCTGCTAGAGTGATGAGACAAGAGTCCCATCACTTGCGGGAGTGTTCCATGCGCGTCTTCATCACCGGCGGCACCGGCCTGATCGGCTCCGCCGTCGTCGCCGAACTGCTCGGCCACGGCCACACCGTCCTCGCCCTCGCCCGCTCCGACGCCTCGGCGCAGGCCGCCAAGGAGGCGGGCGCCGAGCCGCTGCGGGGAGGTCTCGCCGATCTGGACGTCCTGCGCGCCGGCGCCGGCCAGGCCGACGGCGTGATCCACCTGGCCTTCGCCAACGACTTCAGCAGCGCCGACGCCCTCACGCGGGCGGTCGCCGAGGAGAGCGCCGCCCTCACCACCCTCGGGGAGGAACTCGCCGGCAGCGACCGTCCCTTCGTCGTAGCCTCGGGCACGCCGCACGTGCCGGGCCGTGCGTCCACCGAGACCGACTCCGTGTGGACCGAAGGACCGGTCGGCGGTCGCGGTCGCGCGGTCATGGCGGTCCTGGGCCTGGCCGGGCGCGGAGTCCGCAGCACGGCCGTACGCTTGCCGCGTACGGTGCACAACCAGGGCACGGGCGGATTCGCCGGCCTGCTCACCGGCATCGCCCGCCAGAGCGGAGTGTCCGGCTACCCGGGCGACGGCACCCAGCGCTGGCCGGCCGTGCACGCGCTCGACGCGGCGGTCCTGTTCCGGCTCGCCCTGGAGACGGCGCCGGCCGGCACGGCCTGGCACGCCGTGGCCGACGAGGGCGACCAGGTACGTGACATCGCCGCGGTCATCGGCCGCCGGCTGGGCCTGCCGGTCGAGTCGGTGCCGCCGGAGACCTACGGCCCGCTCGGCTCGATCTTCGCCGCCGACCAGCCCTCGTCCAGCGCCCACACCCGGCAGGCGCTCGGCTGGGAGCCGAAGCACCCGAGCCTGCTCGCGGACCTGGAGAACGTTCAGCCCTGAGGGCCGGGCCGTTACCATGGCAGCGTGGCGACGGCACACGACCGGACAGGCGAGAGCACGACCGGCCCCGTCTCGCTCGATCCCGAGTCGGCCGGGTGGCTGCGCGCGCTGCGCGGCTCGGAGCCGGATCGGCGGGCGGCCGTCGAGCGGCTGCACGCGCTGCTCCTGCGCATCGGCAGAAGCGAGGTGCGCAGGCGGAGCGCACGGTTCGGCGTCACCGGCCCCGAGCTCGACGACCTCGCCCACCAGGCCGCGGCCGACGCGCTGCTGGCCATCATCGACAAGGTCGGCGACTTCCGCGGTGAGAGCCGGTTCACGACCTGGGCCTACAAGTTCGTCATTCTGGAGGTGTCGGCGAAGGTCAGCCGGCATTTCTGGCGCAATCCCCGTGTGCCACTCGAAACCGACGACTGGGAGCGGTTGCCCGACCGGTTCGGGCTCGACCCGGCCGCCGAGTCCGAATGGCGCGATCTGGTGGTCGCGCTGCGCCGGGCCGTCGAGGAGAAGCTGACCGAACGGCAACGCCGCATCTTCGTCGCGCTGGTGCTCACCGGGGTTCCGCCGGACGCCCTGGCCGCCGAGCTCGGCACCAACCGGAACGCGATCTACAAGACGATGTTCGACGCCAGGCGTAAGCTCCGGGCCGCGCTCGCCGCGGACGGTCTCATGGACGACGGCATGGTGAGGCGATCGTGAACGGCTGGGCTGAGCTGGACCGCTTCCTGCGGACCGACCCGCGTGACGTGGGCTGCGCGCAGGCGATGGAACTGCTCCACGTCTACGTCGAGCTGGTGGCGCAGGACACCGGGGCCGAACGGCGCCACCCCGGCATCGCCGCCCACCTGCGCGCGTGCGGCCCGTGCTCGGACGACTTCGAGGGCCTGCTGGCCGCGGTCACCGGTCAGGACGACTGAGCCGACCGCCATGTCGCCGGCGTCCGGTCGGCGGCATCGCTGTGATGAGCGTCACACAGGGGTAAGACTTCGCCGGTGGCCGCCGCCAACCGGGTATGACCGATTCAGTCAACGGCAAGGCCGCTCCGGCGAGCCTGCTGCACCCAGGTGACGCATTTCCGGCACTCACGCTGTCGCTGCCCGGCGGCGACGAACTCCGGCTGCCCGACGCCCTCGCCGGCGGCTTCGGCGTGGTGCTCTTCTACCGGGGCTCGTGGTGCCCGTACTGCAACGCCCAGCTGCGCGCGTTCCAGCGGTCGCTGGACAAGCTCGCCGAGCTGGACGTCAAGGTGGTCGCGGTCTCGGTCGACGACGAAGCCACCACCAAGGAGCTGGTCGCCAAGCACGGCCTGACGTTCCCGGTGGGCCACAGCGCCGACGCGGCCGCGTTCGCGGCGGCGACGGGCGCGTTCGTGCACACCGATCCCGTCTACCTGGATTCGACCGGCTTCGTGCTCGGCCCTGACGGCAGGGTCATCGTCAGCGTGTACTCCAGCGGGGCCATCGGCCGCCTCGTCCCCGAGGACGTCGCCGGCATGATCCGTTACATCCGCGAGCACGCGGCGGGCTGATCCGCCGCCGTACCTCAGCGTCACTGCGTCAGAGGTCGAGCACCAGGTCGTGGCGCGGCCTGGCGCAGCAGATGAGGACTTCGCCGGCGGGCGGTGGCTCCAGCGGGTCGGGGGCGTATTCCACGTCCCCGGCCAGGAGTTGCGTCGTGCAGGTGTGGCAGACCCCCGTACGGCAGGACCAGCGGGTCGGCACGTCGCAGGCGTCCGCGAGATCGAGCACGGAACGGTGGCGCGGTGACCAGCGGACCGACAGGCCGCTGCGGGCGAAGGTGATCAGCGGCTCGGTGCCCGGCTCACCCGGCGGCTGGTGCGGCGCCACCGCCGGCCTGGCCGTGAGGCCCGGGTTGATCGCGGCGAGCGCGCCGAACAGCTCGGTGTGGATGCGGTCGTCCGCCAGGCCGATCGTGGTGAGCGTCGTGCGCATGGCGGCCATGAACGGGGCGGGACCGCACAGGTAGGCGGTGGCGTCGGCGGGCAGCCCGAGCGCCGCCATGCTCTCCAGCGTGGGACGTCCCCGATGAACCTCGGCCCGCACCCCGTCCCCATCGTCGGTCGCGTCGTTCTGCGCCGTGTAGAAGACGTGTTCGTGGGCTTCGGGCAGGCCGTGCAGCAGGGCGTGGGCCTCGCGGGCGAAGAGGTGCTCGCCGCGGTTGCGTGCCGCGTGGATCCACCAGACCGGCCGCGCGGTGTGCTCGGCGGCCAGGCGGTGCAGCATCGCCATGACCGGGGTCGCGCCGACGCCGGCCGAGACGAGGACCACCGGCCCGGCTTCGGGGACGAGGACGAAGTCGCCGCGCGGAGCCGCCACCTCCAGCACCGCGCCGACCCGCAGGCCGGTGTGCAGGTAACGGCTGACCAGGCCGAACTCCTCCCGTTTCACGCTCACCCGGTACGCGGCCGCACCGGGCGCGGAGGAGAGGGAGTAACTGCGTACCGGCGGCGGATCGCCTGCCCCGCCGACCCTGAGCGTGAGGTACTGCCCGGCCTCGGCGGCGGGCAGCGCGCCTCCGTCGTCCGCTGCGAGCTCGACGGAGAGCACGGACGGGGTCTCGTGCACGAGCCCGGTGACCCGCAGCGGCCGGAACCCCGGCCACGCCTCGGCCCGCGCCCCGACTCCAGCGCCGGCCCCAGCAGCGGTCCCGGCGGCGGTCATGTCGCGAAACGACTGCTGCCAGCCCGGGCTGAGCGCCGGGACGGCGAGTGCTCTGCGAAGGTGGTCCGGGTCGCGACCCGGCAGGTAGAGCAGCGCGTCGATGTCGGCCACGCTGAGCGCCCCGGGCCCGGTCCGTGTCTTGACGATGTCGTCCCCCGCCCGCACCACACCCTCCGTGATGACGCGCAGGTAGAAGCCCGGCCGATGATGGGAGACGAGCAGGGCGGGCAGTTCCGGCTCGCCGAGTCGCATGCCGACCCGGTAACAGGTGACCCGCGGCTGGGTGACCTCGAACTCCGCCTCCCCGATGCGGTAGCGGTCGCCGACGCACACCTCGTCGTCGGGCAGCCCGTCGACGGTGAAGTTCTCCCCGAACTGGCCGTACTCGAAGTCGGAGCGGCCGAAGTGCTCCTGCCAGTGGGCGTAGGACTGGATCTGGTAGACGAGCACGGCCCGCTGCTCGCCGCCGTGCCCCTGGAGATCGCCCTGGCCGTCGCCGTCGATGTTGAGCCGCCGGACCAGGCGCGGGCCGGTGACGGGATGTTTCCACACGCCCGTGTGCACGGTCTTGCCCTGCCAGGACACGTCCTTCGGCATCCCGACGTTCACCGACAAGAGCTTCGCCGTCATGATCCTCGTTGTGGTGTCGTCCACCCCACGTGGCCGTTCACCTCCACACTAACCAGCGGCCGCCCGGCGACCGCGACCGCCACGCTGGACCGGCGGCGGCCCCGGACGCACTTCTTACGGACCGCGGACGGTACCGGCCGGGACGGCCACCGGAGCGCCCGGCGGTGTCAGGCTTCGAGACATGAGCAGGCGCTTGACAAGCATCGCGGTGACCTTCGGCCGGTCGTTGCCCGGCAGGTTCACCAGCCGGCTGCGCTCGGAACGGGTGGCGGCCAAGCTGGGGATGTGGCTGGGGATCAGCTTCACCGTCGCCTTCGCGACCGGCCTCTTCAGCCACTTCACCCAGCATCCGCCCGCGTGGCTGCTGTGGCCGTCGCGGCCGGTCAACCTCTACCGGGTGACGCAGGGTCTGCACGTCATCGGCGGCATCGCCACGGTCCCGCTGCTGCTGGCCAAGTTGTGGACGGTCTACCCGAAGCTGTGGCAGTGGCCGCCGTTCCGCTCCGCGGGACACGCGGCCGAGCGGCTGTTCGTGCTGCTGCTGGTCGCGGGCGCGCTGTTCCAGCTCGTCACGGGGCTGCTGAACATCGCTTACACCTACCCGTGGCCGTTCGGGTTCGTCCAGGCGCACTACTGGACCGCCTTCATCGTCTACGGCGCGCTCGTCGTTCACGCCGTCAACGAGTGGTCCAAGGTGCGGCGGCATCTGTGGGTACGCGTGGAGGACCCGGACCGGCGCCGTTTCCTGGGCACGGTCGCCGCCGCGTGCGGCGTGGCGGCGCTGGTCACGGTGGGCGAGGCGGTCACGCCGCTGAAGGGGCTGGCGGTGCTGGCCCCGCGCGATCCGGACGCGGGGCCGCAGGGCGTGCCGGTCAACCGGTCGGCCGTGGCGGCGGGGGTGACGGTGGCGCCGGGCGATCCGGCGTACCGGCTGGTGGTGACGGGAGCCGTGCGGACGGAGCTGTCGCTCGCCTACGCCGACCTCGCCGCCCTGCCCCAGCACACGGTACGGCTGCCGATCGCCTGCGTGGAGGGCTGGAGCGTGGAGTGCGAGTGGACGGGCGTACGCCTGCGTGACCTGATCACCCGGGCGGGCGCCGCGCCGGACGCGTTCCTGACGGTCGAGTCCCTCGAACGCAGCGGCTACTACCGCACCAGCGAGGTACGCCCCCCGCACTGGAACGACCCGCTGACCCTCCTGGCACTCAAGCTGAACGGCCGCACGCTGGACGCCGACCACGGCTACCCGGTGCGGCTGATCGCGCCCAACCGGCCCGGCGTCATGCAGACCAAGTGGATCGGCACGGTGAGGGTCGCATGAGGTGGGTCCTGTACGCGGCCGGCGCCGCCCTGGTGGGCCTGGGCTTCACCGGATTGTTCCTGGACAGCGCCCCGATCGGCTGGGCCCTGTGGTTCGGCGGCGTCGCGGTGGCGCATGACGGGATCCTGGCTCCCGTGGTCCTGCTGATCGGCCTGGCCCTGCGCCGGACGGGCCGGGCGGCGCGGGCCGCCGCGATCGTGGCCGGCACGGTGACGCTCGCGACCCTGCCGACCGTGCTGGCGCTGGGCCGGAGGGCCGACAACCCGTCGATCCTCCCCCTCGACTACGTCCGCAACCTGCTGCTCCTCCTGGGCCTGCTCGCTCTCGCCGCACTGGCTCCCCGGCTGTGGAACGCGGTGCGGCCCAAGAGCGGGGGCCGTACGCCCGAGCCGTCCGATCCGGATCGCTGACGCCGTCCGCTCCCTTCCGGCGCGAGACCCCACCGGCGACGACGTCGCGCGTACCGCGATGCCGATCGGCCGTGGGGAGGGGTCAGCGGGCCGGCTGGGGATGCAGGGCGTCCACGAGGAGGTCGAGCAGCCGGCCGATCTGCCCGGGCGTGTCGAGGGCCGCCGTGGCCAGGAAGATCCCGAGGATCATCATGGTGACCTGCTCGGGGTCGACGTCCGCGCGCAGCGCGCCCGTGGCGGCGCCCGCGTCGAGGAACGCCGTGATGGCGGCGGTGATGCGTTCCCTGGTGGTGGCGGTCGGGATGCGGCCCGCGGCCTGCCCGGCCCGCAGCGCGTCGGCCATGCCGTGCTTCATCACCGCGAACGCCGCGTACCGCTCCATCCAGGCGCGTAGTGCGACCTGCGGCGGGAGTCGTTCGAGCAGGTCGGGGACGCACGCGCTGAGCTCGTCGAGCTCGGCCGCGTAGACCGCCTCCACGAGCGCCTCGCGGGTGGGGAAGTGGCGGTAGAGGGTGCCGATCCCGACCCCCGCCTCGCGGGCGATGTTCTCCAGCGGAACGGTGTCGTCGGACGCCGCGAACGCGGAGCGGGCGACGGCGACCAGCTTGTCGCGGTTGCGCTGGGCGTGGGCGCGCAGCGGGCGCTGGGGTCCGGGCGTCGGTTCGAGCGCGGCCAAAGTGGAGGAACCTCCGGTATTGCCCTATAGTCGGGGAAAGATAACGGAGGATCCTCCGCTATCTCCGACATCCTACTTCGGGACGGGATACCCATGCCTTCGACCAGTT
This sequence comes from Nonomuraea fuscirosea, assembly GCF_035917475.1. Lineage (NCBI taxonomy): Bacteria > Bacillati > Actinomycetota > Actinomycetes > Streptosporangiales > Streptosporangiaceae > Nonomuraea > Nonomuraea fuscirosea. The sequence continues at coordinate 10,887,584 of NZ_CP109074.1, forward strand.
CTCCCGGCGAGACGGACACCGCGCCGCGGCCCGGCGGCGCCGCTCCGTTCGCCGGCCGTACCGTGTCGCGCATCGGCTACGGCGCCCTGCAGCTCGATCGCCTGCGCGGCGACCGTGCCACGGCCCTGGCGCTCGTCCGCCGGGCGATCGAGCGCGGCGTCGACCACATCGACACCGCGCAGTTCTACGGCGACGGCTACGCCAACGAGATCCTCCGTGACGCCGTCGGGCCGGGGGACGACGTCATGATCGTCAGCAAGGTCGGCGCCACCGCCAACCCCGGCGGCCCGATCCCGCTGCGGCTGGCCCAGCGGCCGGAAGAGCTCCGCGCCGGCGTCGAGGATAACCTCGCCACCCTCGGCGTGGACCACATCCCCGTGGTGAACCTGCGCCGCTCGGACTCCGGCCCAGGGCTGCCGCCCGAGGGCGATCAGGTGGTCGACCTCGACGACCAGCTCGCCGAGATGACCGCGATGCGCGACGAGGGCAAGATCGGCGGCATCGGGCTGAGCGGCGTCGGCCTCGACGGGCTGCGCCGGGCCGTTCCCGCCGGAATCGTCTGCGTGCAGAACGCCTACAGCCTCGTCTGTCGCGACGACGAGGACCTGCTGCGGCTGTGCGCGGCCGAGGGCATCGCCTGGGTGCCGTTCTTCCCGCTCGGCGGGAACGTCTTCCCCGGCATGCCCAAGGTCACCGACGCGCCGGCCGTCCGCGCCGTGGCCGAGTCGCTCGGCGTCACGCCCTCCCAGGTCGGCCTCGCCTGGCTGCTGCACCACGCCCCGAACGTGCTGCTCATCCCCGGCACCGGCGACCCCGCCCACCTGGAGGCCAACCTCGCGGTCGGCGACATCACCCTGGACGCCGCCGCCCTGGCCGCCCTCGACGCCGTCGAATCCCGTTCCAGCCAGGTTTCGCTCGGCTGATCGGAGCAGGGCGGGTAAGACATAGGCACCGGACGATCACCGTGCCCGAGGGGCGCGCACCGATCACGAGACCGAGGACGAGGACGAGACATCATATGAAGGCCATCATCTACCGCGACCACGGCGACGCCGACGTTCTGCAGCTCGTCGAGCGTGACGTGCCCGAGCCCGGCCCCGGCGAGGTACGCGTCCGGGTCGCCGTGTCCGGGGTCAACCCGACCGACTGGAAGAGCCGCTCCGGCGCCACCAGCAGGAAGAGCTTCCCCGAGGTCACCCCGCACCTCGACGGCGCCGGCGTGATCGACGCCGTCGGCGAGGGGGTCGACCGGAGCCGGGTCGGCCAGCGGGTCTGGCTGTACATGGCCACCGTCGGCCGGCCCGTCGGCACCGCCGCCGAGTTCACCGTCGTGTCCGCCGAGCAGGCGGTGCCGCTGCCCGACGCGGCCGGGTTCGACGTCGGCGCCGCACTCGGCGTCCCCGCCCTCACCGCGCACCGCGCGCTCACCGTCGCCGAGGACGGGCCGCGCCGGCTGGGTCCTGGCGCGCTCGACGGCAAGGTCGTGCTCGCCGCGGGCGGGGCCGGGGCGGTCGGGCACGCGGCGATCCAGCTCGCCCGGTGGGCCGGCGCCACCGTGATCAGCACGATCAGCGGCCCGGAGAAGGCCCGGCTGGCCACCGCCGCCGGCGCCCACCACGTGATCAACTACCGCGAGGGCGACGTGGCCGCCCGGATCCGGGAGATCGCCCCGGACGGCGTCGACATCGTCGCCGAGGTGGCGCTCGGGGCGAACCTCGCCCTGGACCTGGCTGTCCTGGCCACCCGCGGCACGATCGCGACGTACGCCAACGACGGCGACAAGCCGGTCAACCTGGATGTGCGGCAGAACATGACGCTGAACACGCGCTACCAGTTCCTGGTGCTCTACACGGTCGGCACGCAGGCGCTCACCGCGGCCGCCGAGGACGTCGCCGCCGCCGTCCGCGACGGCGTCCTGCCGGTCGGCGAGGACCACGGCCTGCCGCTGGTCCGCTTCCCCCTCGACCGCACCGCCGACGCCCACCGCGCGGTGGAGGCCGGCACGGTCGGCAAGGTCCTGGTGGACATCACCCCGTGACGGCCTCGCGATCGTCATGACGGGGGACCTGCTACGGTGCTCCTCCACGAGCTGGAGATCGTCCGGTCGGCTCACCGCCAGAAGGAGAGACCCTGCGACGAGACGGACCGAGGCGGTCCCTTCCGATCATCGCGCTGGCGCTGGGCCTGCTCATGCCCAGCGGCTGCGCCATCGACAAGGGCACCGCACTCGCCGCCGGCTTCGACGCGGACTGGGCCGGAACGCCGGACGTCACGACGATCGACACGACGGAGAACAACACGCTGCCCTTCGCCGGCTCGGCCGCCGGCACCCTGACCCTCAGGGACGGCACGCCGGCCGACCGGGTGAGCGCGCTGGCGAACGACCTGAGGCGGTACGTCACCGAGCACGGGAACGTCACCGGCCGGATCGCGGCGGGCACCGTCACCTTCACCGTCGTCGCAGACCGCCGCCGCGCCGACGAGGCACTGGCGCTGTGGCGGTCACTGACGGCCGACCGCCGGCTGCTGAGCGGCGACCTGCACGACGCGCCCACGAAGGGGGTCGTCCGCTGGCGGGTCGAGCTCACCGCGACCGACGCCGCCGCCGCGACGACCCTGTTCGAGGACCTGCTCACCGACGGCGGGCGGCACCGGCCCCTGTCGGACGTGGTGTCGCTGAAGGTCGGCACGGGCCGCGACACCCGGCCGGGGCTCTCGGTCGGGACCGACTTCGACGGCGCCCGCCCCACCGAGGCGCTCGCCGCCTACCAGGCGGTGGCCGCCCGGTACGCCGTCGCCGCCGCCACCCTGATGCCCGATCGAGCCGCCATCGTGGTCGCGAAGCAGGCGGACCTGGCCCGCGCCCGCGAACTGGCCGAGAAGGCGGCCCCCACCCTCGGGACCGCGCTCAAGGTCACCACCACGGGCGCCCCCTGATCCCCGGCCGGCCCGGTGAGACGGGGTCAGATGCGGTAGCCGGGGGTGAACTCGACCGGTAGTGACTCCAGGCTGCGCATCTGGATGGACGAGCGCCACTCCAGCGACGACTGCGGCACCGCGAGCACCACGTCGGGCAGCCGGTCGAGCAGGGTCTCCACCGCGATGTGCGCGATGATCTCGGCGATCTCCGGCGCGGGATGCGGGCAGCCGTGCGCGCCGTAGCCGAACGACATGTGCGCGTGGTTGCCCACGGAGCCCTCGTGGAAGTCGGGGCGCACCTTCGGGTCGAGGTTGGCCGCGGCCAGGCCGGAGACGAGCAGGTCGCCGGCCTTGATGCGGCGGCCCCCGACCTGGGTGTCCATGATCGGCCAGCGGCCGATGGCGATCTGGCCCGGGGCCTCCTTCCACAGCACCTCGTTCAGCGCCTGGCCGACGCTGCGCCGGCCGCCCGACAGGGTCATGGCGAACCGGTCGTCGGTCAGCATGAGCTGCAGGGTGTTGCCGATCCAGGTGGCCGTCGGGTCGTGGCCCGCGGTCATGGTCAGCAGCAGGTCCTGGATGAGCTCCTCGTCGGTGAGGTTCGCGGGGTGGGCGAGCAGCCGGGAGGGCAGGTCGGGGCCGGGTTCGCGGCGCTTGAGTTCGAGCAGGCCGGTCATGATGGCCTGGACCCGGCCGTAGGCCTCCATGGCGGCCGGGCCGCCGTTCAGCGTGGTGGCGACCTCGCCGACCAGGGCGCGGGTGTCGGCGTCCGGCAGGCCCAGCATCGAGCCGAGCACGAGCAGCGGGATCGGGTTGGCGTACTGCGCCATCAGGTCGGCCCGGCCCGAGCCGATGAACGTGTTGATCAGCCCCTCGGTGACCCGCTCGCAGTTGGCGCGCAGCTCGAACTGGTCGGCCGCGGCCAGCGCCTCGCTGACCGCGCCGGCCCGGCGTTCGTGGGCCTCGCCGATCTCGAACAACATCGACGGCTGGTAGCCGACGTACGCCATGAGCGGCCAGTCGGGCGGGATGTTGTCCCACTGGTTCCAGTAGCGGGAGTCACGGACGAACAGCTTCGGGTTGCTGAGCACGTAACGCAGTTCGCGGTAGCCGAGCACCAGCCAGCCGGGGACGTCGCCCTCCAGCAGGATCGGCACCACGGGCCCGTGCCGGCGCATCTCGTCGAAGGCGGCGGCGGGGTTCTGGTGGTAGGCCCGGCCGTACATGGGGAACGCGCCTTCGAAGGCGTTCTGGTCGGGTCCTTCCGCTGGGTTGGCGAACCAGGAGGATTGCGTGAAGTCAGTCATGAGGTCACCTACCGGGCGGAGGACAGAGCGTAGAGATGGTTGACGAGGGTGATCAGCACGGCCTTGCTGGAGTCCCGCTGCCGCGCGTCGCACGAGACCAGCGGCACGTCAGGGGAGAGGTCGAGCGCCTCGCGGATCTGGTCGAGGGTGTGCGTGGTCTCGCCGAACCGGTTGTGGGCCACGACGAACGGCATGCGGTGGTGTTCCAGCCGGTCGATGGCGTACCACGAGTCGGCCAGGCGCCGCGTGTCCACCATGACCACGGCGCCGAGCGTGCCGGTGAACAGGCGGTCCCACAGGAACCAGAAGCGTTCCTGGCCGGGCGCGCCGAAGAGGTAGAGCACCATCTCCGGGTTCAGGCTGATCCGGCCGAAGTCGAACGCGACCGTGGTGGTGGACTTCCACTCCACGCCGCGCGGGTCGTCGATGTCCTGGCCGGCCCGGGTCAGGGTCTCCTCGGTGCTCAGCGGGCGGATCTCGCTGACCGACCTGACCATGGTGGTCTTCCCCACGCCGAACCCGCCGACGATGACGATCTTGAGTCCGGTGGTCGCGGAGCTCGCCAGGGGAGTTCGCGCGGCCGCTTCAGAGATTTTCGAGTCCAACGAGCACCTGTCTGAGAACGTCGGGGTCGGGCAGACGCGACTCGGCCGGCGCCGGACGCGGGTTCCTCGCGGTGATGCGTCCCGTGTCGAGCAGGTCGCAGAGCAGGATGCGCACCACGCTGACCGGCAGCCGCAGCTCGGACGCGATCTCCACGACCGCCGTCGGACTCGTGCACATCCGCAGGATCCGGACATGCTCGGACTGCATGCCTGGAGTGGGGTCGCACTCGCTCACGATGAGCGTGACCAGGTCGAGGCCGTCGTCGGCCACGTTGCTGCGCCCGCCGGTCACCATGTAGAGGCGGTCCGGGTTCTCGTCCTCCAGGCGCGGGGCCATCAGTGCCGGCTGCTCGTCTGTGGCGCACGAGGTGGCGCGGTCAGGTGTTCGCCGATCTGCTCCACCAGTTCGTTCATGTTGTGACCGATGACGCCGGGGTCGGCCTCGTCACCGGCCACCACGGCGAGGTGCGCGCCCTCTCCGGCCTCCACGATGAACAGTAAGCCGCCGTGGAACTCGGTCATCGACTGGCGCAGGCCGCCGGTGCCGTCGCCGAACTCGATCGAGGCGCCGTACGACAGGCTCTGGATCCCTGAGGCGATCGCGGCGAGCTGGTCGGCGCGGTCCACGGACAGCGCGGCGGTGTGGGAGAGTCGCAGGCCGTCTCTCGACAGCACCACGGCGTACCTGGCTTGCGGAGTCCTCTCCAGGAGGTTCTCGAGCAGCCAGGCGAGTTCCTGGTCCGATGTTCTCATCGAGTCTCTTCCTCACCCATCTGTCGTGCTTCGCTCGCCTGACTCTGTCGTGCCTTGCCGGCCTGGTGGAAGGCGCTGAACTTGTTGCCGGCGTCCGACGGGGCCCGCCGCGGTTCCTGTGCGGGGGCCGGACGGGACGGCGTCTGCGCGGACGAGGCGGCCGCGAACGTCTGTCCCCGACGGCGGCGCGGCAGGCCGTGCAACTCCCCGTCCGGCTCGGGGGACACCTGCGCGGGGATCTCCTGCCTGGCCTGGGCCTGCTTGACCTGGGCCGGCTTGGCGGGTTGCGCCGGCACCGGCTGCGGGGCCGGCACGTTCTGGCTGATGAGCTGCTGCGGGATCATCACCACCAGCCCGGTGCCGCCGCGGGAGGACGGGCGGAAGGAGACGGTGAGCCCGTGCTTGCGGGCCAGGCAGCCGACGACCGCGAGGCCGAGCCGGGAGCCGGACAGCGTGGTGAAGTCCAGCGGTTCGGCCGAGACGGCCCGCTCCGCCCTGGCCAGCGCGGACGGGCTCATCACCAGGCCGCAGTCCTCGATCGTGATCACGACGCCCGCGGTGACCTCCTCCACGTAGACGTGGACCTCTTCGGTCGGCGGGGAGAAGCTGGTGGCGTTGTCCATCAGCTCGGCCAGGGCGTGCATGACGCCCTCGGCGGCGTGCCCCGCGATGGCGAACGTGCTGGTGGAGTGGACCCGGACCCGCTGGTAGGCGCTGATCCGGCCGATCGCGCCGCGCAGGATGCTCTCCATCACGATCGGCTTGGTCCAGCGCCGTCCCGAGCGCGCCCCGGTCAGGACGGCGATGCTGTCGGCGAGCCGCCCCGCCTGGGCGGTCGTGTGGTCCAGCTTGAGCAGGTCGCCGAGCGTGATCTGGTCGTGCCGGTCCTCCATCTCGCGCAGGTCGGCCAGCATGCTCGTGGCCAGGGCCTGCACCCGGCCGGCGGCGCTGGCGCAGGCGGAGGTCGTGGCGGCGCGGACGCGCCCCTCCCTGCTCACCTCGCTGACGAACGAGCGCAGGATCTGCTGCTGCGCCTTGTTCGCGGGACGGGGGAGCTTGGCGAGGACGGACTCGGCCGACATCCCCGTGCGGATGAGCTGCACCGTCTCGGGGAGCGTCTCGGCGGCGAGCCTGGTGAGTTCGGCGTCGCCGACCGCGATCCGGCCTCTGAGCTGCTGGATCTGACGTCTGTTCGAGGCCGCGAACGTGATCGCGGCGCAGACCAGGACGGCCGCGACGCCGAGGGCCCAGGCCAGGTGGCCGCGCGAGGAGTCCGGGGCGGTGAGGACCGCCGTCAGCGACGCGGCCCCCGTGACGGCGGCCGTGACCGCCAGGACGACCAGGGGATCACCCAGCCGCGGATGTGCCGCGCGATGGCGAGTACGTACCGATGCTGACATCTTGAGTTCCTCGTCGGCGAGTGGATCACGGTCACCGCGAACCCGACGGGGCCGAACGCGTAGCGACGACCGGTTCCCGACCTCCATGATCGCGGGGCGAGTGACACCGGATCTTACGACATTTCACTCCATGTGGTCATCTGGTTGCCTACATTCTCGACATATTGATCAGCTCGAAGTACGGTGCCCCTTTCTGTCCTTAGGAACAATCTTGGAGTCGCTCGCAAATGGCAGGTTCTCTCCTTGACGGCAGAGCGGCACTGATCACGGGCGCGGCGTCGGGCATCGGCGCCGCGACGGCGCTGGTGTTCGCCCGCCACGGGGCCAAGGTCGTGGTCGCCGACATCAACGAGGAAGGCGGCCGGCGTACGGTCGCCGAGGTCGAGGCGATCGGCGGCGAGGCCGCCTTCGTCCGGGCGGACGTACGGCGCTCCGGCGAGGTCAGGGACATGGTGGCCTTCACCGTGGAGCGGTTCGGCCGCCTGGACTGCGCGGTCAACAACGCCGGCGTGGACACGGCGGGCGACGGCCGTTTCCACGAGGTGAGCGAAGAGTCCTTCGACGCCTCGTTCGAGGTCAATCTCAAGGGCGTCTGGTGGTGCATGAAGCACGAGCTGGCCCAGATGGTGGCGCAGGGTTCGGGCTCCATCGTGAACGTGGCCTCGGTGGCCGGGCTGGTGGGCATCGAGGCGCCGTTCGTGTCGCCGTACATCGCGGCCAAGCACGGCGTCGTCGGGCTGACCAAGGCGGCCGCTCTGGAGTACGCCACCTCGGGCATCAGGGTGAACGCCGTGTGCCCCGGCGCGGTGCGGACGCAGATGGTGGACGACCTCATCGAGCAGGGCATCATGACGCTGGAGCAGACGGCGGCCTACCACCCGGTCGGCCGCTACGCGAACCCGCCGGAGATCGGCGAGGCGATCGCCTGGCTCAGCTCCGACGCCGCCTCGTTCGTCACCGGGCTGCCGATGGCGGTGGACGGGGCCATGACGGCCCGCTGACGAAAAGTCGCCGGGGCGGTGATTTCTCTTTCACCGCCCCGTCGGCACCGGAGAATCTCCTTATGTGGACAATTCCCGAATAACAACCTGAAAAGGGATCCTGGGCGCGTTTTCCGGCGAAGAGCGTCAGTCGTGAGGTGAGGCCCCAGGGGGATGCCGCGACGGCGATACCGCTAGGGTGACCGCGATCATCGGGAAAGGATCACTATGTTGCGCACCGTCCGACGTTCCGTGCTCACCAGCGCGTTCGCGATGGGGGTCGCCCTGGCCGCCATCGGGTTCGCCCCCTCCTCGGCCTCGGCGACGCCGCCGTACGCGCTCGTCAAGTTCACCTTCAACTGTTCGCGCGTGGGCGCGGTGACGGTCACCGTCAAGGGGCCGGGCATCGCGGGCTCCGCCCGCAAGGTGACCGGCACGAGCTACTTCCGTGGCCGGCCCGGCGTCTTCAAGGTGGAGCGCCTGGCCAACGGCCGGATCGCGCCGAAGAAGAAGTCCATCAAGATCGGGAAGTTCTCCACCCGCCGGATCTCGGTCTGCTCCAGTAAGTGGTGATCCCTGGGCGGATCGGCTCTGGCTTGTAGATCGTTTTTGACGTACAAACCCCCTATGAGATCGTTTGTGCGTCGTACGCGCTTGCTGTCCGTTACCGGAGTGGTCGCGGTGGTCCTCGCCTCTTCCACGGCGATCGCCGGCCCGTCCGCGGCGGCCACGAACGGCGCCTTACCGGCGACGGCGGCAGGCGCTGTCGCGCATGGCGGCGGCCTGACCTTCACCGTGCTGTCGTCCCGCCCGCAGGTCGTTTCCGCGCACGACGCTCTCATCCGCCTGGAGCTCCCGGCGGGAGTGCCCGTGGCGAAGGTACGGGTCGAACGCGACGGCACGGACGTGACCGGGAGCCTCCGGCGGGTCGACGCGGGCCGCGCGCTCGAAGGGCTGGTCACGGGCTTGCGGGCCGGGCGCAACGTGCTCACCGCGACGGCCCCCGGCACCGGGAGGGCCCGGCTCGTCCTCGACGACCACCCGGTGACGGGGCCGGTGTTCTCGGGGCCGCACGAGCAGCCGTTCATCTGCGACACGGCCGCGTTCACCACCGTCACCGGCGACAAGCTCGGCCCGCCCACGGACGCGGACTGCTCGATCGCCACCCGGGTCGACCACGTGTACCGCACCACGGCGGGCAGGTTCGCGCCGCTGCCCGCGAACGAGACCCGCCCCGCCGACCTCGCCTGGACGACGACGAGCGCCGGGCAGCGGGTGCCGTACATCGTGCGGGTGGAGACCGGCACCGTCAACCGGGCCGTCTACGAGATGTCGATGCTGGCCGACCCCGCCGCCGAGCCGCCGGACCCGTGGCGGCGCTCGCCCGGCTGGAACGGCCGGCTGATCTACACCTTCGGCGGCGGCTGCACCGGCGGATGGTACGTCCAGGGCCGCAACACCGGCTCCGTCATGGACGACAGGATGCTCCGCCAGGGGTACGCGGTGGCGTCGTCGTCGCTCAACGTCTTCGGCAACAACTGCAACGACCTGCTGGCCGCCGAGACGACGAGCATGGTCAAGGAACGCTTCGTCGAGGCGTACGGGGCGCCGGCGTTCACGATCGGGTGGGGCTGCTCGGGCGGGTCGTACCAGACGCACCAGATCGGCGACAACTACCCCGGCCTGCTCGACGGCATCGTCTCGGGATGCAGCTTCCCCGAGGTCGGCTTCGCCACCGTGAACGCGATCACCGACGCGCGCCTGCTCGACCACTACTTCCGCGAGGTCGCGCCCGGCGCCTTCAGCCAGGAGCAGCAGCAGGCGATCTCCGGCTTCGGCCGGTGGGAGAGCATCGCGAACCTCGCCGCGGGCGGCGGCCGGATCGACCCGCGCATCTTCTGCCCGGGCCAGCTTCCCGCGGCGCTCCGCTACCACCCGGAGACCAACCCGGCCGGCGCGCGGTGCGATGTGTACGACCACACCGTGAACGTCTACGGCCGCGACCCGCACACCGGCTTCGCCCGGCGGCCTCTGGACAACACCGGTGTCCAGTACGGGCTCGGCTCGCTGCGCGACCAGACGATCACCGTCGACCAGTTCCTCGACCTCAACGAGGGGATCGGCGGCTTCGACGCCGACGCCAACCACGTGGCGGAGCGGACGCGGGCCGACCTGGCCGCGACGCGGGCGGCGTACCGGAGCGGGCGGCTGCTCAACGCGGGCGCGGGCCTGGCGAGCATGCCGATGATCGACTACCGCGCCTACACCGACGACGCGCCGGGCGGCGACATCCACATGCGCTTCCACTCCTTCGCCACCCGCGAACGCCTGCAGAAGGCGAACGGCACGTACGCCAACCAGGTCATGCTCGTCGAGGACAACCGCTACGGCGGCTTCTCGCTGTCGAGCCCCGTCCTCATGGAGGCGCTGACCCGGATGGACCAGTGGCTCACCGCCATCGCCGCCGACCACCGCCCCGGCCACCCCGGCGCCAAGGTCGTCAGGAACAAGCCCCAGGAGCTCACGGACGCCTGCTGGACCCGCGACGCCACCCCCCGCAAGATCACCGAACCCCAGGTCGCGGGCAGCGGCACCACCACCTGCAACACGCTCTACCCGGTGTGGACCTCACCGCGCCTCGTGGCGGGCAGCCCGATGGCCGGCGACATCGTCAAGTGCCGCCTCCGCCCCGTGGACCCCACCGCCTACGGCACCCCTCTGACCGCCCCCCAGCTCACCCGCCTCAAGCGCCTCTTCCCGAAGGGCGTCTGCGACTGGTCCGCGTCCGGCATCCAGCAACAACCCCTCGCCGGCACCTGGCAGTCCTTCTGACGACCCCTCGACGGGGGCGCCTCGTCCACCGGCGACAAGGCGCCCCTTCGCCTACCGCACCCGATCCGCCGGAAACCCCGTGCCTGTCGGGGCTGGCGGGCATGATGGTCAACTATGCCAGCGAGCCGCCCGCCCGATCCCCGGCCGTCCAACGCCGGGCTTCCGGACGATGCCGTTCTGACCCAGTTCGGCAACATACTCAACCCAGGATTCTGCATCTTTCCCTTCCGGAGTCAGCTCCGGATAGGAGAGAAGGGCCTGTCCCTCACGATCGGTGAGCGAAGCGTCAAGGAGATGGTTGACTTGATGTATCGCGGCCGACGGAGCGCGAGCATGCATGACGGGGTCCGGCACACGACGGCCGGCGAACTGCGAGCGGCAGGCTTCCTGATTGTCCTGGATGGGGGCAAAAGAAACCCTGACCATGTGTCTGTCTGCCTGGACGGGGATACTGATTGGACCGACGATGAGAGTGCACGTTTCAGTGAGTGTTTCGGCCAACCAGTCTGGATGGAGGACGGCGATGCGTGAGCTGGTAAGTCTCCAGTTCGGCGCGAAGCCCTGGCAGCCCTCCGAGACCTCCAGGGTCATCGCGGTGTACGACAAGCATGACCGGCCGACCTGTGGGCTCATCGACCAGCAGGGGCGCACATTCCTCTTCGACTGCATCGAGGGCCACGCCTGGGACGTCAACGTCTGGGCCTACGTCGAGGTCACCGAAGACCAGGTCGAGAAGCTGACGGCAGCCGAGGGCGCGGAGTTCGCCACGACAGTCGACCGGACCCTCAAAGGCGTGCCGCTGGTAGCGGCTCTCGCCGTGGGCGACCGCCTGGAGATGGCCCACGTCCTGGGTCCCCTGGAACCAGGATCGAACCTCTACCCCAACATCATGGAAGCCGTGCTGGCGAAGATCGAGCGCGGCACCGACGCGGCTGAGACGCTGCGCAAAGTCCAGCCTGTCAGTTGATCGCACCCGTAACGCCAAGGGCCTCGCCGAGGTGGGCCTTTCGTTGTGCGTAGGCGAACGCCCGTACCCCGCTGCGCCGCGTCGGATGAGATCACGCAGGCCGCTGCTGGCTTCTCTGGTGACCGCGCCTCCTACGTCATCGGGCCGGTTCTGCTTGTGGACGGCGGCGTGTACGCCTGATCCCGGTACGCCCGGTCCTCTAGCCGGAGATGGGTGTCGTGGGTTGGACGACGCGGCTCAGCAGGGTCATGAGCTGGCGTAGTTCGCTTTCCGACAGCACCCCCAGCGGGGTCTTCTCCAGCGTCGTCCTGAGCAGCTCGGCGCGGACCTCGCGGCCCTTGGGGGTCATGACCAGGACGCGGGAGCGGCGGTCGGACGGGTCCACGGCGCGTTCCACCAGGCCCCGTTCGGTGAGCTGGTTGGTGATGAAGGTCAGGTTGGGGGCGTTGCAGTAGAGCCGCTCGGCCATCACCTTCATGGACGGCGGCGGTTCGTCCGGGTCGATGGCCCACAACGCCTGGAACGTCGCCGGCGTCAGCCGGTGCCCGGCCAGGGCCTCCATGATCAGGGCGTTGGTGCGCATCCAGATCTCGTAGGTCGCCGTGACCACTGCGGTGAGCTCGTGCGCGGTCATGCCGCCATCCTACGACGTTTCGAGTATCGAAGTATCGTGCTAGCTTTTGCTTCGAGGCTCGAAGCAATGGAGGTTCGGATGAGAGACGACTATCGAGGCGTCACCGCGCTCGTCACCGGCGCGTCCAAGGGGCTGGGGCGGGCGTACGCGCTGGAGCTGGCCCGCCGGGGCGCGCGGGTGATCCTGCTGGCCCGCTCGGAAGCGGACCTGCGCGAGCTCGCCGCCCAGATCGACGAGGCGCAGGGCAGGCAGGACACCGAGGTGATCGTCGGCGACCTCACCGCCCAGGACGGTCCCGAACGGATCGTACGGGAGCTGCACGACCGCGGCCTGACCGTCGACCTGCTGCTCAACAACGCCGGCATGGGCAGCGCGGGCCCGTTTCTCACCCGCCCGCTCCAGCCGCAGCTGAACTCCGTCAGCCTGAACGTCAGCGGCCTGCTCGCGCTGACCCACGCGATCGGGGCCGAGCTGGTCGCCCGCGGCTCAGGCGGCATCATCAACGTGTCGTCCACCGCGGCCTTCCAGCCCCTGCCCTACCAGGCCAGCTACGCCGCGACGAAGGCGTTCGTGCTCTCCTTCAGCGAGGCGCTGGCCGAAGAGCTGCGCGGCACCGGGGTGCACGTCATGGCCGCGCACCCCGGCGCGATCGCGACCGGCTTCTTCGACGGCACCTCCGCCACGATCGACTCCCGGGTGGCCGACACGCCGGAGGGCATCGCGGCCCGTACGCTGGACGACTACGCCAGGCGGCGCGCGGTCTCCTACCCGGGCCGGGCCGTGACCAGGGCCATGACGTGGCCCGCGCGCCTGCTGCCGCGCACCGCCGTGGTGCGGCTCGCCGCCGCGCTCAACCGCCGGATGCGCCTGCACGAGACCGTCGACCTCGTCTGACCGGCTGCTCACGGTCGCCGCCGATCGGCGAACGGGCGGCGATCAGCGAGACGATCAGCGCGTACGCGCAGAGCAGGGTGAGCCCGGCCCACCACGGCAGCGGGAAATACCCGGCCGACGGCGCGTAGTGCTGCGTCACCTGCGGATACTCCACCAAAGTCTGCTTGACCGCGAACCCGGCCGCCGGCGTGAGCCGCAGCAGCCAGTCGGAGACCGTGTCGGGCAGCAGCGGGAACGCCGTGATCAGGTACGGCAGGGCGATCAGTGACACGCCGGCGACGATCGCCGTCCACCCGCGGCGCAACCGCACGCCGATCCCGTACGCGACGACGGCGCAGAGGGCGAGCACCGCCGCGAGACCGGCGACCACCCGGACGCCGGTCAGCACCGGCAGCGGCGGCAGCACGATGCCGTTCCCCTTCATGCCCGCCAGGCCGGTGGGCAGGACGACGCCGACCGCGACCAGCCCGGTGGCGAAGACGGCCCCCGCGAGGACCAGCGCCCGGATCACGACCACCCGCCGCGACACCGCCGAGCCGTGGGGGTCGGTCAGCTCGCCGGCTGTGCGGGTGCCGTAGCGGCCGGTCAGTTCGCCGGCCGTGCGGGTGCCGTAGCGGGCGGCCATGACGACCAGGATGATCAGGGCGATCGGCAGGCCGGGCAGCGTGTTGTCGACGGCCCGCGCACCGTCCTCGCTGACCGGCCCGATGTCGCCGGTGCCGCTGATCGTGATGACGCCGTCCTTCACCACGGCCCCCGACGCGTTGTGGTGCTTCTCCCAGTCGGTGTGGTTCATGGAGCCGACCGCGTCGCTGTCCCACGCCCCGGCGGCGCCGCCCTCGACGGTGACATGGTCGAAGACGCCCACCGCCTGGGTGAACCTGACCTCCTCGATCGCCCCGCCGAGTCCGGTCTCACGCAGCGTGAGGTCGCCGGGGGAGGCGGCGAAGAGGCCGACCCGCACGGTGTCCGGCAGCCCGTCGAGCGTCGCGGTCGCGACGGTGTGCCACCGGTTGCCGTCGGTGGACTCGGCACCGGTGATCACGTCGCCGGAACGCGTCAGCCGCAGCCAGCGGGGAGAGCGTGCGGAGACTCCGCCGGGGCCGCCGGCGACGTCGTTCCGGTAGTCGTGCTGGAAGCGCACGCCGTGGCGGCCGGTCATCATGAGCGCCGCGTACCGCGAGCCCTGCCGCGTGCCGTCCTTGACGATGATCCCGGCCTTCGCCCACGGCACCAGCCCGGGCACGATCCGGTCGTGTTTCGGCGGCGGGTACGTGATCGTCCCCGTCATCGAGGTCATCCGCACGGTGATCGAGCCTTCGCGGCCCAGGTCACGATGGAGGAACCAGAACGTGTCACTGACCACGGACCCGTCGGCGGCGACGGGCACGGCCGGGCAGGCGCCAGGGCAGGACGAACGGTTGTTCAGCGCGAGCAGCAGCCCCAGCGCGACGATTGTGACGGCCGCGCAGGCCAGGGCGATCAGCCGCCCCGGGCGGCGGAACGCGTTCCATTCCCGCCGGAGCAGTTCGGTGGTCGACATGCGGTCGGTTGTACGTCCGCGCGCGTAACACGGCCCGAATCGGCCCCGTCATGCTGCTGTTAGGTTCCCCAGGGCATGCTGGGAGCATGGTCGGGCCGCGCAGTGGGACCGTGGGCGCACGGTTCACGATGTTGTACGCCGTTGTGTTCCTTCTGTCGGGCGTCGGGCTGCTGGCCCTGGCCTTCCTGCTCTCCGGCGGCAGCCTGACCGAGACCGCCCCGGCCGGCTCGGCCGGAGGTCCGCCAGGCCAGGGTGGCCTCACCGCGGCACACCAGCGCATCAGGGAGCTGGAGGGAGAGCTGGCCGCGGTGCACACGCAGCAGTCCCGGCAACTGCTGGTCGGCTCGTTGCTCGCGCTGATCGTGATGGCGGCCGTCTCGGTGCTGCTCGGCCGGGTGCTGGCCAGGCGCGTCCTGCGGCCGCTGCGGCTCATCACGGCCGTCACCCGGCGCATCTCGGCCGACAACCTGGATCGCCGCCTGGCCGTCACCGGCCCGGCGGACGAGGTGAAGGACCTCGCCGACACCATCGACGAGCTGCTCGGACGGCTGGAGGCGTCGTTCACCGCGCAACGGCGCTTCGTCGCGAACGCCTCCCACGAGTTGCGTACGCCGCTGGCGACGATCCGGGCCTCGCTGGACGTCGCGATCGCCAAGCCCGACCCGCCCCCCTCGACGGTGGCGCTCGCGGCCCGCGTACGCCGGCAGCTCGACCGGCTCGACCACCTGCTCGACGGCTTCCTCGTGCTGGCCAGGGCGCAGCACGGCCCGCCGGCCGACACCGCGCCGGTCGACCTCGGCGACCTCGTCGACGCCGCGCTGCGGGAGAGGTCCGCGGACGTCGGGCGCAAGGAGCTGAGCGTCTCGGTGGACGTGCCGCGGGAGACGGCGGTCGTGGGGAGCCCGGCGCTGCTGGCGCGGCTGGTCGGCAACGTCGTCGACAACGCCGTGACCCACAACGAGAGCGGCGGCTGGATCGGGATCATCGGATCCGTGGACTCGCGGGAGACGGTGCTCGTCGTCGAGACCGGCGGGCCCGTGTTCGACCAGCGGGAGGTGGACCGGCTGGCGCGGCCCTTCGAACGGCTCGGCGGCGAACGTACCGGCTCCTCCGGCCTGGGCCTGTCGATCGTGGCCGCCGTGGCCGCCGCCCATGGGGGCCGGCTCGACCTGCTGGCCCGGCCGGAGGGCGGCCTGCGCGTGTCGATCACCCTGCCGATCGCTGGAGCGCCGATCGCTGGAGCGCCGGTCGCTGGAGCGCCGGTCGCTGGAGCGCCGGTCGCGAAGGCGCCGGTCGGGGCATCATGAGGATTCTCGTGGTCGAGGACGACGACGCCCTCGCCGAGGTCGTCGCGGAAGGGCTGCGCGACCAGGGGATGGCCGTCGACCTGGCGTACGACGGGCTCAGCGCCGCCGCGAAGGCGGACCTCACCGCGTACGACGTGGTGGTCCTGGACCGGGACCTGCCCGGGCTGCACGGCGACATCCTGTGCCGGCTGCTCACCGAACGGGCGGAGCGGCCGATGGTGCTGATGCTGACCGCGGCCGGCGCGCCCGGCGACCGGGTCAGCGGGCTCACCCTGGGCGCGGACGACTATCTCGCCAAGCCCTTCCACTTCCCCGAGCTGATCCTGCGCATCAGGGCGCTGGCCCGCCGCCGCCCGGACGCGCGGCCCCGGACCCTGCACGTGGCCGGGATCGTGCTGGATCCGGTAGGCCGTACCGTCGTCCGCGACGGGCGGCAGCTCGACCTCTCGGTGAAGGAGTTCGCCGTGCTGGAGGCGCTGCTGCGGGCGAGCCCGGGCTTCCTGAGCGCGGAGACCCTGCTGGAACGGGTGTGGGACGAGAACGCCGACAGCTTCACCAACACCGTCACGGTCACGGTCGGCCGCCTGCGCCGCAAACTCGGCGACCCCCCGGCGATCACGACGGCCCGAGGGGTCGGCTACCGCATCGCCTGATCACCTCGCATCGGTTCCTGGCGCGATGTACGGCTCGCGGCGGCGGTTCCTTCAGCACGGTCGCGTACGGGAAAGTCGGGCGCGGTGCCGAACCTGCGGCCGTGCGGATGCATCCAAAAGGGATGATGATCCGCAAACGCACCCCACGTGCCACCCCGCGGGTCGAGGTGACGCGCCTTCCCGACGACGTCGTGGCGCTCGTCGACGCCCTTGAGCCCGGTGCGGAGATCATCCTCACCCGTGACGGCGCGTCGATCGCGACGATCTCCAGCACGATCGACGTGGTCGAGGGCGCCGTCGTCGATCGTGCGGCCCCGGACGACGAGCCCGGCGAACAGGCGCCGCCCGACTACGACGGCGTGACGGTCGTGGTCACCGCCATGGAGCTGTCGAAGGCGGCCCGGCTCGCGCTGTCCACCCAGCTCGGGGCCGACTACGTGGTCCTCGACCTGCACGCGGCCCCGGCCACGGCCGATGTGCTGCTGGTGCCCGCCGGCAGCCCGCAGCTGATCGCGGCGCTGCGGTCGAGCTTTCCGCGGGCGCGGGTCGTCGTCACCGAGATCGAGGATCCCGAACTCGGGGTCCGGTACCACGGCCCGGTACGCCGGCTGCTCGACGCCGGCGCCGACGCGTATCTTCCTCCGGCGACCCTTCCGCTGCTGGCCAGGCAGCTCGACCACACCCTGAACCAGGGACGCGAGCTGACCGCCGGCTCCGCCACGCCGCCGCAGATCGGGCCGGCGCCGGACGCGGATTGATCGCCGTGCTGCTCGGCGCTGGGCGTGGAATGATCGCCGTGTTGGTCGGCACCGGACGCGGAATGAGCGTCGTGCTGCTCGGGGCGGTTCCGGGATGATCGCGGTGCTATGCGGGGCAGTTCCGGGGGTCGACGTGCTTGGCGGTGCCGGTGACGGTGACCTCGGCGCGGCCCTGGGGCGTCGCGGCGGCGGCCGTGCAGACGATCTGCTCGACCGCCCGCTTGGACAGCTCGCCGGCCCTCGCTGACAGGGTCACCACGACGCGGCCGTTCGGGCCGGTGATCACCGAGAACGGGTCGGCTTCGAGCGGGATGTCGGTGGTGAGGCCGCGCGCCTGTTCCGCGGCGGAGGGCCCGGCCGCCAGCAGCGCGAGCGTGTCCGCTTGGGAGAGCCGGCGACCGGGTCGTGTCACCGGGCTGAGGCGACCCTTCTCCACCAGGTAGAGGGTGACCGGCCGGGCCGGTACGACGGCTCCGCTGGGCGGAGGACCGACGGGGATGACGTCGCTCGGCCGCACCCCACAGCCGGCCACGGCGACGAGCGACACGAGGCCGGCGGCGAGCACACGGCAGGCAAACCCTCTCCTCACTCGGAACCTCCCACGTCGATCCGCTCATCCGGGCCGTCCACCGGTCGTGGCGGGCGTCCGGTCCGCTTGTCCGGGCCGGTCGCCCGTCGTGGCGAGAGTCTGGACCGCTCGTCGGGGCCGTCCGCCGGCTGTGGCGGGCGTCCAGTCCGTTCGTCGGGGCTGTCCGAGCCGGTCGCCGGGCGTTCGGTCCGTTCGTCGGGGTCGGGTGCCTGGCGGGGGAGGCGCAAGGTGAAGACGGCGCCGCCGTCCGGGGCGTTGGCGACGGTGAGGTCGCCCCCGTGCAGGCGCGCGTTCTCCCGTGCGATGGCCAGGCCGAGACCGCTGCCCTCCGACCTGGCCCTGGTCGCGCTGGCCTTGTAGAACCGGTCGAACACGTGCGGCAGCGCCGCTTCGTCCAGCCCGGGTCCGTGGTCGCGCACCTCGACGGTGACCCAGGACGGGTCGGTGCGCAGCCGCACCGACACCGGCGGCTCGCCGTGCCGCAGGGCGTTGCCGACCAGGTTGGCGAGGATGACGTCCACCCGGCGCGGGTCCAGCCGGGCCGTCACCCCCGAGGCGAGCTCGGTCCGCACCGACTCCGACCAGCCCCGGGCCCGCAGGGTCGCGCGGACCAGCTCGGCCATGTCGATCTCGTTCAGCGCGAGGGCCGCGACGCCGGAGTCGAACCTGCTGATCTCGATCAGGTCGTTCACCAGCCCGGTGAGGTTGAGCGTCTCCTGGCTGACCAGCCTGGCGGCCCGGCCGGCCGGCTCCGGCAGCCCGGCCGCCTCCTCGTCGAGGACGTCGGCGACGGCGGCGAGCGCGGCCAGCGGCGTGCGCAACTCGTGGGACACGTCGGCCACGAACCGGCGGGCGTCGGCCTCCATCTCACGCAGCTGCGCGACGTGCCGTTCCAGCTCCGCGGCGGTGTGGTTGAACGTACGCGCCACGTCGGCCAGCTCGTCGGAGCCGCGGACCTCGATCCTGGTGCGCAGCTCGCCCTCGCCCAGCAGGCGGGCCGCCCGGCCGAGCTCGCGCACCGGACGCAGCACGCCACGGGTGGCCAGCGAGGCGAGCAGGACCGCGAACGCCAGCGCAGCCCCGCCGGTGATCCAGGCGTACGTGGCGAGTTCGTCGATGCTGTGCTGCTCGGGAAGCAGGCTGAGCGCGGTGTAGACCTCGATGCCGGACACGCGCGGCGTCCGGTCCGCCTCGGTGTCGGCGATCAGCAGCGGGGCGCCGATGATCAGAACGGGCTGCCCATGCCACACCAGGCGTTTCCACGCCATCTGGCCGCCGGCCACCGTTTGCCGCAGCCCGCCCGGGATCATGGAAAGATCGGCGACCGGCGCGTCCGGTGGCATGGCCGGCCGCCGGCGCTCCGGCGTTCCGTCCTGGGGCGGGCCGTCTTGGGTCGGGTCGTCCCCTAGCGGGTCGTCCTGGAGCCGGCGGTCCTGGGGCTGGCGGTCCTGGGGCCGGCGGTCCTGGGACTGGTGGTCCGGTGGTGGGTGGGCGGGTCGCAGCATGGATGGTGCGTACATGTCGTGATAGACGGCGACCGTGAAGGTGTTGCCCTCGGTCATGGCGCGGGCGATCTCGTCCAGCTCGGCCTGCCCCGGCGTCGCGGTGCGCAACGGGTAGAGCGCCTCCAGCCGGCTCCGCATCGCCTCCACCGCGGCGTCCTGGGCCCGTTGCAGGATGTCGTTGCGGGCGTTGACGTAGCTCCCGCCGGCCACCGCCGCCGCGGTGACCACGCACAGCAGCGCGAACGCGAACAGCAGCCGGGCGCGCAACCCCAGGCTCGGCCGTGCTCTCACGGGCCGCTCACACCGGCCCGAACCGGTAGCCGAACCCCCGCACGGTCTGCACGTAGACGGGCGCCGCCGAGTCGTCCTCGATCTTCGCGCGCAACCGCTGCACGCAGGCGTCCACCAGGCGGGAGTCGCCGAAGTAGTCCTGCTCCCACACCGACTCCAGCAGTTGCTGCCGGCTGTGCACCCGGCCGGGCGTGCCGGACAGTTCGAGCAGCAGCCGCAGCTCGGTCGGGGCGAGGCTGACCGGCTCGCCGCGGTTGGTCACCACCAGCCCGGCCCGGTCGATGGTCAGATCCCGGTAGCGCTCCAGCTCCGCCTGGTCCCGGCCGATCCGCCTGAGCACCGCGCGGATGCGCGCCTCCAGCACCCTGGGCTGCACCGGCTTGACCACGTAGTCGTCGGCGCCCGCCTCCAGCCCGGCCACCACGTCCATGTCGTCGCCGCGCGCGGTCAGCATGATGATCGGCACCTCACCGATGGCCCGGATGCGCCGGCAGACTTCGAACCCGTCCATGCCGGGCAACATCAGATCGAGCACGACGACGTCGGGAACGTCCGCCCGCAGCCGGTCGAGCCCCAGCTCGCCGGACTCCACCGCGCGCACCCGGTGCCCGTGCCGGCTCAGGGCCAGCTCAAGGCCCTCACGCACGGCCGGGTCGTCCTCGATCAGCAACACTCGCGACACGCCGCCGAGTTTCACCACACGCTCCGTAACTCGTCCGCCGGTCAACCCCCGTCCATTGTCGGCCGGCCGTGTCTCCGCCTCGTCCGCGCGATGTCATGGTCGTGTCACAGCCCCGTCATGGCCCGGTCGCGGCCGCGCGAGCGGGCCATGACGGCGGCCCATGACGGTGGCCGCCGTCGAGAAACGGTGACATGCGGCGGACGGCGCGCGCACATTCGCCACCAATCGTAATCGGCATGGACGAACCCCGCATGATTCCCCCGCGGCCCCGAGATCGGGTGTATGCCGTGGTCACGCTGGTGCTCGCCGTGCTGCTGCTGCCCGCGGCGCTCGTTCGCGACGCGGGCCGCGCCCGCGAAGTGGCCTGTCGCTGGGCGTTGCGGCTGCGCTTCCCCGCCGAGGATCTGACCGGGCTCACCGCCGGCGCCCTGGCGGCGTTCACGGCGGCGCGCACCGAGGCGCTCTGGCGTCACGGCCAGCTCATCGGCCTCACCTCGGGCTACCGCGATCCCGCCGCCCAGCAGCGGCTCTTCGACGAGGAGGTACGCCGCTCCGGCTCGACCGCCTCGGCCCGCATGCTCGTGCTGCCACCGGCGTTGTCACCACACGTCAGGGGCCTCGCCCTGGACGTACGCCCGCACGAGGGCGCGCGCTGGCTGGAGGAGCACGGCGGCCGCTACGACCTCTACCGCGTCTATGACAACGAGTGGTGGCACTTCGAGTACCTTCCCGGCCGCGGCGGCACTCCGCCACCCCGGTTGCCGCACCCCGGCGTGATCAGCGGGCCGCTCTGAGCGCTCCGGAATCTAGCGCCGCTAGCGTGAATGTCGCAGCTATGTTAGCTTTGTTCTTGTTCCTAGCGGCGCTAGATATTGGAGACGTTCATGCTCACCGTCATCGCCTACGGCCTTGCCATCGCGCTCAACCTCATGATCCTTTTCATCGGTCTGCGCTTCCTGTTCGCGCCGGTGGCCGCGGCCACGGGGTACGGTGTCCCGGCCAAGGACGACCGCGCCTATCTGACCATCAAGGGCGTGCGTGACGGCACGTACGGGCTGGTCGGCCTGGCCCTGCTGATCTTCGTCGGGGCCTACGCCGAAGCCTGGTTCATGCTCGTCGTGGCCCTCGCGCCGCTCGCCGACACCGTGATCGTGCTGCGTAACGGCGGCACGAAGGCGGTGGCGTTCGGCATCCACTTCGCGACCGCCGTGCTCGTCCTGATCAGCGCCGCCCTGCTCTTCGCTCTCTGACCCTGTGACCCGGTGATCCCGCCGGTATCGGTTGAGCGAGGCAGCGGCTGCTGTTACCTTCGCACGGTGGACGACAGGCGTGCACGAGCGGAGGCGATCGAGAGCTTCGCGGCGACTCTGCGGGAGTTGCGCAACGCGGTCGGCAACCCACCTTTTCGTGAGATGTCCGGCAAGTCAGGGGCGATCTCCCACACGACCCTGCACGAGGCCACGAAAGGCAACCGGCTCCCGAGCTGGGAGACCACCGTCGAGTTCGTCAAGGCCTGCGACGCCGACCCGGCCGCGTACCGGGAGCGTTGGGAGGCGGCGAACCGTACGGTCAGATCCGTGAGCACCGGGGATCCCGCTACGCGCGCCCCGGCGGCCCCTCCGTCCGGTGAGCTCGCGGCCTCCGCCGCGGGTGGCCAGGACCTTCGCGCCGCACACCTCGCCACCGGGTCACCGGCGACCCGGCCGACCGGCGAGACCCAGGCCCCCGACTTCCCGCCGTCGCCGCCCGGCCACACGAACCACGCGCCGCTGAGGGACACGCAGCCGCCGTCCGGCCACGCGGGCGACGTACCCCCGCCATCCGGTCACGCGAACGACGCACGGCCGCCCTCCGGCCACGCGGGCGACGGGCAGCAGTCGCCGCCCGCGCCGGGGAGCCGGGGGCGGCGATGGCTGACCCGCCCGGTCGCGCTCGCGGCAGCGGCCGTCGTCGTCGCGGGGGCGGCCGTCCTCGTCGTGACCGTGGTCAACAGCGGCTCCGAGCCGGCTGGACGCGCCCCGAGCCCGACCGGCGGCGCGTCGCCCGCCGCGCTGACCCCGGCCGACTGCCCCGTGCGCTCGACCAACCCGCCCTGGGCCCCGCCGCTGTACGAGGACGACAAGGCGGAGTTCATCACCGACGTCACGCTCTCCGACTGCACGCGCGTCGGCGCCGACCAGACCATGACCAAGGTGTGGCGGCTGAAGAACGCCGGGTCGGTGGCGTGGAAGGGTTATTCGCTGCGCCGCCTCGACCATCCCACGCAGCAGGCCGACCAGTGCCAGACGATTCCCGACGTGCCGATCAAGGACACGATGCCGGGCGAGATCGTCGACATTCAGACCGTGGTCACCACGCCCAAGAAACCGGGCCTGTGTTACGTGCGCTTCAAGATGGTGGACGCCTCGGGAGAGGTCGTGTTCCCCGGGAACCGGCCGATCAATTTCCAGCTCATCGTCGCCGAAAGCTGAAAATCCCCGCCGTGCGGCACACGACGGGGAATTTCAGGCGCCGGGACGACCCCCGGCGATCAGGAACCGATGGCGATTCCCGTGTAGTAGTTCCGCAGGATGCGCGCGTAGTTCCAGCCCGCGTTCGCCTTGTCGCGCGAGCCCTTCTGCGACATCCAGTCGCCGTCGGTCCAGTTGCCGCACGCCGTCGTCGTGGAGCAGTATTGGGCCCGGAAGATCTTCCCGCTCCTGGTCAGCCGCATGCCCCAGGTGGCGTCCACCGCGGCGCTGGTCGACGCCCTGGCCGAACCGGGCTTGTAGACCTGGCTGGAGGTGTGGTCGTAGACGTCGAAGCACCGACCGTCCGGGGTCTTGCGGTTGGAGTGCAGCGCCCAGTACCAGCCGAAGTTCTTCACCGCCATCGCCCCGGCCTTGAGCGACTCGGCCGGCCAGCTCGAGACCCATTCATTGGGCAGGACGTCCTTGACGTAGCTCTTGAACTCCACCCGCTCCACGCGATCGAGCGACTTGCGGTAGACGAGGATCGTCGTGGGCAGCCGGGTGTCCGTGCCGTCGGTCTTGCATCCGGTCGGCGACCCTGAGGTCACGAACTGGTGCGAGGCGTTCTGGTTCTTCAGGCCGGACTTCAGGTTGGCTTTGGCGCCGGGGGCGAAGTCCTGGTAGGCGCCGCTGTAGCCACTGTTGAAGTAGACGCGGACGGTTTTGCCGCTGCGGTTCCAGGCGGAGGCGGCGGCGTTCTTGATGCATTTGCCTTTGCCGTTGCCGGGGCCCTTGTAGTCGTAGCAGGTGGGCTGGGTGGTGTTGTAGTTGGGGACCGAGGTGGTGAAGTCGGAGAGCGATCCCTGGGTGTTGCTGTTGAAGTAGTAGCAGAATTCGCCGCTCTGGCAGACGCCGTCACGGGCAGCGGCCGAGGCGGGCGCCCCGGCGGCGAGTAACGTCCCGCCGAGCGCCGCCGCGACGCTCGCCGCGCCGAGTCGCGAGATCAGCCGTGCCGTTCGTTCAGACACGAGGAGTCTTCCTTCCGTCCGGAGGTCCAGGGTGGTCAGCGGCAGTGCCGAAGTGGCGCCGAGAGGGTGCCTGAGGCGGCGCTCCGGCACTGCCGAGGCCGTGTCATCGCACGGAGTAGCCCTGGGAGTTCCAGAACGAGGTCGGGTTCGGGTTCTCCAGGCGCGAGTCGCCGACGCTCTTGGCCGCCCGCGTCTGCCGGCCCGGGCGCATCTCCACGTGGGTGTGGGCGGCGCCCTTGCTCGACACGCCGTGCCACGACTCCTTGGCGATGACCTGGCCCTTGCGGATCGTCTGGCCCACGCGCAGCGAGGACAGCGGGGCGGAGTGCAGGTAGATGACCGTCTTGTTCAGCGAGGAGTTGTAGACGGCGATCGTGGACAGCCCCGACCGGCCGGTGCTGCCGCGCGCGACGTTGATCAGCTGGCCCGCCGTCAGGGCGTAGACGTTCGCCCCCACGCCCCTGGCGATGTCGATGCCCTCGTGCCGTCCTGCGGTGTTCTTGTAGCCGTCGAAACCGCAGGTGATCGTGCCGCTGGCCGAGTAGAGCGAGGTCGACATGGCCTTACGCGACCCGGAACCGGAACCCGACCCCGGGCCGAACTCGTGCGAGGCGTTCTGGTTCTTCAGGCCGGACTTCAGGTTGGCTTTGGCGCCGGGGGCGAAGTCCTGGTAGGCGCCGCTGTAGCCACTGTTGAAGTAGACGCGGACGGTTTTGCCGCTGCGGTTCCAGGCGGAGGCGGCGGCGTTCTTGATGCATTTGCCTTTGCCGTTGCCGGGGCCCTTGTAGTCGTAGCAGGTGGGCTGGGTGGTGTTGTAGTTGGGGACCGAGGTGGTGAAGTCGGAGAGCGATCCCTGGGTGTTGCTGTTGAAGTAGTAGCAGAATTCGCCGCTCTGGCAGACGCCGTCACGGGCGGCCGCCGACGCCGGCGCCGCGGTGGCGAGCAGCGAGCCGCCGAGCGCCACCGTGGCGGTCGTCGCGGTGAGGATCTTGGTGAGCATGGTCATGCTGTTCTCCTGTCTGCGGAGTTCGTCGTGCGAAGGGTGGTGAAGGTTCGGGTGTAGAAGCGGAGCACGAGGGGTCAGCGGCGCCGGCGCTCCTCCCAGGTGCGGATGGTCACCTTCGGGCCGTCGTCGGGCGCGCGGCCGGCCAGGCCGTTCAGGCCGAGGTAGTAGTCACCGACCTGGTGCTGCGCCTGCCCGGACAGGCTGGTGTCGCTGATGGCGACGGCGTGGATGTGCCACGGCCAGTCGTCCTGCTCGGGGTTGCGCACCCAGGCCGCGAAGCCGGCCAGGCGCAGCGCGCGGACGGCCGCGGTCCGGTCGGCGGCGCTCATCCCCTTGACCGAGATGTCCACGACGCCCCCGCCATCGTGGGTGCCGGCCGAGGTGGGATCGCCGCCCGGGTTGTACGAGCCCTGATCCAGCTTGAGGTCCCGCTTGAACAGCCGCTTCGCCTCGGCCAGCATGTCCCGCGTACGGGAGTTGACGACGAAGCGGCCGAGGGACACCCGGGGCCCCGGATCGAGCACGCCGGTCACCTTGAAGCGGCCGGCCCCCAGCTTGCTGAGCGACATCTTGCCCGGCAGGCCGTTGGCGTCCAGTCCGGACAGGCCGAGGGACTTCTGGTACTTGCCGTAGGCGGCCACCGTGGTGGTGCCGAAGTAGCCGTCGACCCACTTGGCGTCCAGGAGTTTCCGGTCGCGCAGCGCCTGCTCGACGAGGAGCACGCCGGCCTTGGCGCCAGGGGTGAGCGTGTCGTCCGGCCGCCGCGGGTCGATCTGGGCCGCCTTGACGGTGGCCTCCATGTTCACGCTCGGAAGGCCCCGGAACTCGGCCGCCTGCGCCGCCGACGCCCCGAACGTGCCACTCAGCGAAGCGATCAGGACGCTCGGCATGAGGGCGGCGGCGTATGCGGGCAACTTCATCATCACTCCTGGTGCGAAAGGCTGAGGCGGTGCCGGTGCGGCGGAGTCCAACGTTGGCGGACCGCCTCGCGTGTCCGCCAGGAGATCGGTGTTGTCAGCCTGTTCGACGAACTCCCCTTACGGGCATAAGCGCAGGTGGCCGGCATTTCCCCGGCGGACGTGACGCCTTCGGACACGACGCGTCTGACACCCGCGGGCCCGGCGGACCGGGCGGTAGTGGCCGTCCTGGGGGCCTGGCGGCAGGGCCACGTCTGAGCGGGTGTGGCCGTCCTGGCGGTCCGACGGCGGGGCTAGGATGCCGCGCATGCAGCGCCCCCTCGCCCACGTGTCGGCCGTCGGCCTGCTCGTCGTCGTCTGGCTCTGTCTCATGGGCGGCATCGCGCTCGTCTGGCAGGACGACGCCGCCCCCTTCGAGATCTTCGCGGGCGCGTTCTGGAGCCTGGTCTGGTTCTTCTGGCTCGCCCGGATCTGGCTGGGCGGTCCGATGGCGATCGGGCTGATGCGCAAGGCGCTGTTCGGCCTCTGCCCGATCCTGATCTTCGCCACCGGGCTGGCCATCGGGATCGGCGGCGGCGAGGTGTATCCGTCGCAGCTGGTCGCCTTCGCGGTCGCGGTGTGCGGGATCTTCGCCGGGGTGCTGCTCATGCGCGGCGAGGTCCAGCGGTGGAGCCTGGCCACGGTCGCGGTACGGGTGGTCCGCCAGCCGCCCGACGGGACAGCCTTCGACCTGCGTTCCGCCGCGCTCCGGCAGAGCAGGGGCAAGTTCGGCTGCCTGATGATCGTGGTCACTGTGCTCATGCTGCTCGTGGTCGGCGCCATCGGTGCGACGTTGCCGGCGGACCGGGGAACGAACGCCCCGGACTATATCGCCTTCATGGTAGGCGTGGTGCTGGTGGTGCTTGCGGGAATTGCCGGATACGTCTGGATCGATGTTCGGGCCAGGGCGATGGGGGTCCTGACCGTCACCGATCGGCGCCTCGACGAGCATCCGTGGTCCAGGGTCCGTTCGGTGGCGCTGTCGTACAAGGGCGAGGCCAAGGTCGTGAACGGGGTCCGCCGGCACCGGTCGGCCCGGCTCGATCTGTCCCTCTACGACGAGCCGGACGCGCGCCGCCTCCGGCTGCCCGACGACGCCGCCCTGCACGGCTCGATCGCGGCGGCGCTGGCGGCGCACAGCCCCGAAGGGGTCTTCCGCGGCTGGGTTTCGCGAACTGGTTCCACGACACCCGGTCAGGTAAGTAGTTGACGCCTCGTCGGACCCGCCGGGCGAGGACGCGCAGGTAGTGAGCGGGCGGCGGACGCGGGGCGGAGCGCCGCACCCGTCCGCCGGGGTGCTGTGAGCGGAGTGACGGAACTACACACAGTTGACTAACGCGACTTAAGCGGAATACTGGTCACCCGATTGGGCCGTCGTTCTAGTGAGACGAGGATTCCCATGTCGTCGTTCGGCCTCGCGCTGCCCCCGGCAGAGCCGTATCAGGCACAGCCGTATCAGGCGGAGCCACGCCAGGCGGAGCCGTATCAGGCGAAGCCGCACCGGGCAGAGCCGCACCAGGCTGCCGGCGCCGCGGACGACCCGGACGACGAGGAAAGGCACGCGCCAGATCGGCGCGGCTCCGACCGGCCACCGGACGGGACCGGCACTCACCGCTAGCGCAGCCTTTCGCAGCGGTCGACAGATCCCGACGACTCCCCCCGACCCCAGGATTTTCATGCCGCCAGACTCCTTCAGCGTCCCGACGGTGATCGGCATCGCCGTCCTCGTGCTCGCCCTCGCGGGCGTCCTGATCCTCTACCTGCGCGTACGCGGCCAGCTCGCCCAGGCCCGCGGGCAACTCGCGCAGAACCGTCAGGTACAGGACCACCTGACCCGAGAGTCCAGTGCCTGGAGCCAGCGCCTGCTCCAGGCGGAGCGCAAGGTCCAGGAGCACGCGGACCAGGTGCGCGACGCCCGCGCCCAGCACGACCTCGTCCGCGCCGAGACCGACCATCTGATCAACAAGCGGATCCCCGCCCTGCTGTCCCACCTGCGCGCCCCGCACGTGATCGTGCCCGGCATGCAGAACCAGGCGCTCGCCGGCACCGACGTCGACCGGCAGCACCGCGCCGTACTCGACGCCGTCACCCGCGGCATCCGCGACGAGGCCGAGCGCATCGACGAGAGCGCCCAGGCCGTCATCAGAGGCGCCATGTCGCGCGTGCAGAGCCAGGCCCTGCGGGCCCAGGACCTGCTCGCCGGCGTGCAGCAGCGCTACAGCGGCGACGAGCACACCGCGCTGCTGCGCGAGGTGCTCGGACTCGACATGTTCAACGAACTGATCATCCGCCGGATGCAGGTCACCGGCATCGCCTGCGGCGCCACCCCCGGCCTGTCGCGTGACGACACCTACCTGGTGGACCTGGTGGTGGGCGCCGTCTCGCGGGTGGAGAACTTCGAGCTGCGCATCGACGGCCCGGCCAACCACCTGCGCCGCCGGATCGGCGTCGCCGCCCGCGCCGCCGAGTCGATCCTGTTCATCACCGCCGAGCTGCTGGCCAACGCGGTGCACCACTCCCACGGCACGCTCAAGGTGACCATCGCCGTGCACGAGACCAACAACGGCGCCGCCATCGTCATCGACGACGCCGGCGTCGGCCTCAACGAGGACCAGTACGCCCGCGCGAGCCGCCTGCTCAGCGGCAACCACCCGGTCCGCCTGGTCGACCTGGGCAACCCTCCCCGCACCGGGTGGGCGGCCATCGGCCGTCAGGTCGCGCACTACGGGATGCAGGTCACGGTCAAGAAGAGTGCCTTCGGCGGCGTGCAGGCCGTGCTGAACATCCCCGGCGCGCTGCTGGTGGAGATGCCGGAGGACAGCCGGCCCTCGGTGCTCGCGCCCGAGCCGGTGCGCGCGGTCGCCCCAACCGTCGCCACGGCCATCCGCCGGGACCCCATTCCCGCCTCCATGGCCGCCCGGCCGGAGCCGGTGTCCGTGCCCACCGCCCGGCGCGAGCCGGCGGCGGCCCCTCGCGTCGAGCCGGTCGCGCCGGCGCCCCGGGTCGAGCCGGTCGCCCCGGCCGCACGGCCCGAGCCGGTCGCCTCCGCCGCCCGGCCGGAACCGGCCGCGTCCAGCGCGCGGCCCCAGCCCGTCACGGCGCCCCTGCAGCGGACGGCGGAGGAACTCGCGCCGCTGCCGCAGCGCCGCCGCCAGCAGCCGCGTGACACCAGCCCTCCGCCGGCCCCCGCGGGCGGCGGCTCCGGCGGTACGGGCGGCAGGTTGCTCACCACCCCGGAAGAGGCCCAGAAACGATGGGGTGACTTCCAGGTCGGAGCCGAAGCGGGCCGCCGCGAAGCGCTCCCCACCGAGCAGCACGACGCAACCGAAGGGAAATGACCGTTCCATGGACGCTCACAGCGCTTCCGGCCGGGTCCAGGCCAAGGGTCGCCCGTTGCCCCTCGACGTGTCCTGGGTCCTTTCACCCCTGCTCGCGCTGCCCGGTGTCGCCAGCGGCGTGGTGCTGAGCCGGGACGGGCTGATCCTCGGCGGCTCGGCCAACGTGACCACCGAGAGCGGCGAGCGGGCCGCCGCCATGACCAGCTCCGTGCTCGGGGCCGCGCGCGCCCTGTGCGCGGGCCTCAGCAACGGCGCCGACGACGAGGTGGTGGACATCGTCATCTCCGCCGGCAGCGGCTACTACTACGTCGCCCCGGCCGGCGACCGCGCCGCCATCGTGGTCGCCGCCACCGGCGGCGTCAACATCGGCACGCTCGCGTACGAGGTGCAGCTCCAGGTACAGAAACTGATCAAGGCTCTCGACGAGGCCAGTGCGGCCAGGACGCCAGGCGTCCGGGCATGACCTCCGGACGACAACGGCGGCGGGTCGTTCCGGACTACATGGCCGCCGCGCGACTGACCGTACCTGAGAACGTCCACGTCGAGCGCACGACTCTGGTCTACATCGCGCCCGACGCCGCCACCAACGGGCTCGACCCCCCGGGATCGCATCTGCTGACCCTGCTGCGGGACGGGCCCCTGTCGGTGTACGAGTGCGCCGCGCACCTGGGCCTGCCGTACTGCGTGGTGCGGTTGCTGGTCGCCGGGCTGGTCGGAAGCGGAACGCTGCTGACCCGCGATCCGCCGGCCACCGACCTGCCCGACATTGAGATCTTGGAGTTGGTGCTCAGTGGCCTCCGCGCTCTCTGAAAGCCGTATCAGTACCGAACACATACCGGTCAAACTGGTCATCGCCGGGCCGTTCGGCGTGGGCAAGACGACCCTGGTGGACGCTCTCTCGGAGATCAAGCCCCTCAACACCGAGGAGGTGCTCACCCAGGCGGGCACGCTGGTGGACGACCTGACCGGGGTGAACGAGAAGACGACCACGACCACCGCGATCGACTTCGGCCGCCTCACCATGCCCGGGGTGGTGCTGTACCTGTTCGGCGCGCCGGGACAGACCCGCTTCCAGGTCCTGTGGAACGAGCTGGTCCGCGGCGCGCTGGGGGTCCTGGTGCTGGCCGACACCCGCAGGATCGACGAGAGCTTCGCCGTCCTCGACCTGGTGGAGAGCGCCGGCCTGCGCTACGCGGTGGCCGTCAACCACTTCCCCGACTCGCCGGACTACCCGCCGGACGCCCTGCGCCAGGCGCTCGACCTGCACGCGAGCACGCCGCTGGTGGTGTGCGACGCCCGCGACCCCGTCTCCGCCCGCGCCTCGCTGATCGCGCTGGTGGAGCACATCAAGGAGCTGGTGCTGTCATGACCATGCGCTACATGCCCGACGCGGGCCGCCTCTACGGTCCCGAGTACGCCAGGGACCCGCAGGCCGTCTACGCGGAGCTGCGCAAGCGGCACGGCGCGGTCGCGCCCGTGGAGATCGCCCCCGGCATCGAGGCCCACCTGGTGATCGGCTACCAGGCCGCGCTCGACGTGCTCACCAACGTCGGCGGCGTCTGGATCAAGAACGGCACCGCCTGGCAGGCGCGGGTCCCCGACACCCCCGAGGCCGCCGGACCCGTCGCCATGCTCGGCTACCGGCCGAACGCGCTGATGTCCGACGGAGCCGAGCACGCCCGGTTCCGCAAGGTGATCTCCGACTGCTTCGACCTGGTCCAGCCGCACAAGCTGCGCCAGACGGTGATCGAGGTGTCGGACTCGCTGATCAGCCAGTTCGCCGCGAAGGGCGAGGCGGACCTGGTCGGCGAATTCGCCAAGCCCATTCCCGGCCGCATCTTCAACGCGCTCTTCGGCCGGCCGGACTCCGACAGCGCCGGCCTGATCCAGGCTCTGTCGGACATGATGGAGGCGGACGGAGAGACGGGCAAGCAGGGCAGCGACGCGTTCAGCCGCTACATCGGCGAGCTGGTCCAGTCCAAGCACGCGCAGCGGGGCGACGACCTGACGTCCTGGTTCATCGATCATCCGGCCGCGCTCCAGCCCAACGAGCTGGCCGAGACGCTCGTGCTCGTGATGGCCGCCGCGTACGAGCCCACGGCCAACCTGATCTCCAACACGATCTCCCGGATGGTCAGCGACGACCGCTACTACAGCTCGCTGACCAACGGCGCGCTCGGCACGTACGACGCCCTGATGGAAGCCCTGCGTGCCGAGCCCGCCATGTCGAACTACGGGCCCTACTTCGTCCGTCAGCCCGTGCACTTCCACGGGACGTGGATCCAGCCGGCCGAGCTGGTCCTCGTCTCCTACGCCGCGGCCAACACCGAGCCCACCAACGTGCCCGAGGAGCTGCGTTCCGACGGCGGCGCGTACCTGGGCTTCGGCGCCGGGCCGCACCGCTGCCCGGCCAGCGACCCGGCCATGATCATCGCGATGACCGCGATCGAACGCCTGACCTCGCACCTGTGTGACCTCGAACTGACCGTGCCGCGCGAGGAGCTCTCGTGGCGGCCCGGCCCGTTCCACCGCGCGCTGGCTCATTTGCCGGTGCGTTTCACCCCCATTCGACCTGATCAGCCAGGAGAATCCCCTTGGGCAGTTCAGCCCCCGTCGTCCTCGACCCCTTCGGCACCGACCTACCAGGGGAGGTCCGGCGACTACGCGACCTCGGCCCCCTGGTCCTCGTAGAGCTCGCCGGAGGCATCCCCGCCTGGGCGGTCACCCGGCACGACCTGCTCAAGCAGCTCATTCTCGATCCACGGGTGAGCAAGGACAAGCGGCACTGGGGGCAGCTCGACCGGGCGCTCACCACGCCGGGCTGGTCCTGGATCATCACCTGGATCGGCGTGTCCAACATGCTGAGCGCGTACGGCGACGAACACCGCCGGCTGCGCAAGCTGATCGCCCCCAGCTTCACCGCGCGGCGCAGCAAGGCCATGCAGCCGATCGTCGAGCAGATCGTCGCCGAGCTGCTGGACGCGATGGCCGCGCAGCCGCCCGGTCAGCCCGTGGACCTGCGCGCGGCGTACGCCCACCCGCTGCCGATGCGGGTGATCTGTGAGCTGTTCGGCGTTCCCGCGCACATGCGGGAGGAGATGGCCCAGGTCATGGAGGCCATCATGGACACCACGGCCACCCCTGAGCAGGCGGCGGCCACCGCCGCCAAGATCGGCACGGTGCTGCCCGCCCTGGTCGCCTACAAGCGCGAGCACCAGGGCGACGACCTGACCACCGAGCTGATCAACGTCCGTGACAGCGGTGACTCGCTCAGCGAGACCGAGCTCTGCGACACCCTGCTGCTGCTGATCGCGGCCGGGCACGAGACCACGGTCAACCTGATCGGCAACGCCGTGCACGCCCTGCTCACCCATCCGGACCACCTGCGCCGGGTGCTGGCGGGGGAGATCTCCTGGGACGCGGTGATCGAGGAGACGCTGCGCTGGGCGCCGTCGATCGCCAACCTGCCGCTGCGCTTCGCCATCGAGCCGATCGAGATCGGCGGCGCCCGGATCGAGGCGGGCGACGCGATCATCACCAGCTACATGGCGGCCGGGCACGACCCCGACCAGCACGGCGCGGACGCCGACCGGTTCGACCCGACCAGGGACTTCGCCGAGCACCTGGCCTTCGGCATCGGCGTGCACCGCTGCATCGGGGCTCCGCTGGCCCGCCAGGAGGCGCTGACCGCCCTGCCCGCGCTGTTCGCCCGGTTCCCCGAGCTGGGGCTGGCCGTGGAGGCGGGCGAGGTCGGGCACGTGCCGTCGTTCATCGCGCACGGGTGGAGCACCCTGCCGCTCACGCTGCACCGCTGACCCGCGCAGACGGGCGTCTCCTCCTTGTCGGAGGACACGCCCGTCTCCTGCTATCGGACGCTTCGTACCCGCAGGATCATGAGCGCTCCGACGAGCGCGAGCACGCCGCCGGTCACGAACAGGGCCGGATAGCCACCGAGATGAGCCACGACCAGCGAGCCGCCGAACGGGGCCACGACCTGCGGCGCGTTCAACGCGATGTGGAAGACGCCGAGATCGCGCCCGCTGTCCTCGGCCGCGGGCAGGACCAGCGTGACCAGCGCCTGGTCCACGGAGAGATAGGCGCCGAAGCCCACCCCGCCGATGACCGCGGCGGCCAGCTGCTGGGTCCAGGTCGGTGAGACCAGCGGCAGCGCGACCGACACGGTGACCATCAGCGAGGAGATGAGCACGAACAACTTGTGCCGCCTCAGCCGGTCCGCCAGCGGGCCCGCGATGATCGTCCCGACGACGAGGGAGACCGTCTGGACCGTCACCTGCAGCGCCAGCGCGTCTTTCGGGTCCAGCCCGGCGGGCAGCCGGATGTAGTCGCTGAGGATGTAGAGGTTGAAGGAGGAGACGGCGAAGTAGCCGAGGAACATCACCGCCCGCGAGCTGAACGCCCACGCGTAGTCCCGCGAGCGGAGACCGGCCAGCGCCGACCCGAACTGGACGCGCAGCGGCACCCGTTCCGCGGACTCCGCGCCGGTGAGCCGCTCGCGGCTGAGCAGCGCCAGCAGCACGGACGCCGCCAGGAACACCACGCCGAACAGCGTGTAGGCGAGCAGCGCCGAGTGGACCTGGGCGCCCACCACCGTGCCCGCCAGTGAGCCCACCGGCACCCCGAGGCCGCCGACGGTGGAGGCCAGCCCGCGCCGGTCCTTCGGCACCTGGTCGGCCACCACGGCGATGAGGATGTTCAGCCCGATGTTGACCGTGCCCTGCACGAGGAACCAGCCGATCAGCAGGCCGGCGACCGTGGACATCCAGCCGAGCAGGACGAGGGAGGCGAGGGTGGCCACGCCGCCGTACAGGATCCAGGGGGAGCGGCGGCCCCAGCGCCCGCGCGTACGGTCGGACAGGGCGCCCACGATCGGCGGCACGCACACCGACGCGATCGCGCTGACGCCGGTCACCAGGCCGAACGCCGAGAGTTTGCCCACCGGGTCGGCCGCCTCGACCTGGGAGGGAAGCAGGACTTGCAGGGCGGCGCCGACGGCCGCGTAGCCGGCGACGTTGAAC
The DNA here is from genome assembly GCF_035917475.1 of Nonomuraea fuscirosea. Taxonomy (NCBI): domain Bacteria; kingdom Bacillati; phylum Actinomycetota; class Actinomycetes; order Streptosporangiales; family Streptosporangiaceae; genus Nonomuraea; species Nonomuraea fuscirosea. The sequence goes on from NZ_CP109074.1 coordinate 10,922,017, forward strand.
AGGAACATCGCGCCCAAGAGCGCGCCGAGACGGCCCGTACGGGCACCGGCGGCGCCCCGGCCGTCTCGGCCGTCTCGGCCGGAGGTGATGGTCATGCCTACTCCATGAGAGGGGGAAGGTCCAGCCCGAGGTCCAGTCGCCGCAGGGCTTCGTCGACCAGGCGGGCGCAGGAGTCGGGGTCGGCGTCGGGGGACCCGGCCCACTCCTGGAACGCGATGCGCAGGGCGGCGAAGGCCGTCGAGGCCAGCAGCCGGGCGTGGAAACAGTGACCCGCGCTCGAACGCTCGGCCAGGTGGTGGGCGAGCAGTTCCTCGCGTACGGCGAAGCGCCGCATGTTCTCGCCCATGAGCGCGGGATTGTCGGCCAGCAGGAGCTGGACGCGCTGCATCCGGGGCAGCCCGTGCCGGCGCCAGTGGGGATCGGCGAGGAGGGTGCGGAACACCGCGCGCAGGGCGGTGACCGGCGACTCGCCGCGCGGGCGGTCGTCGATCGCGGTGATCAGGTCCTCCATGACCTGGTCCTCGTGGGCGAGGACGACGTCCTCCTTCGAGGTGAAATAGCGGTTGAAGGTCCGCCGTGCCACCTGCACCTCGTCGGCGATCTGCTGGACTGTCGTGCCGTCGAAGCCTTGCCGTTCGAACAGGCTCAGCGCGGCCTCGATGAGGGCGCGGCGGGTACCGGCCTTCTTGCGCTCTCGTAGTCCCTTGGACGTCTCGCCGCTGGTCATGGGGCCACGGTAGAGCAAAAGTGTCTCATTGGGACAGTAGGCTCAGCGGGAAATTTTCCGATGCGCTATAAAATGTCCCATTGGGACACTTCGACGTCTGGAGTCAGCGATGTTCACGCCCGAATGGATCCCCGCGGCCGAGGAGTCGCTGCGCCGGCTCGCCGGCCCGCTCGCCGGCGCCTTCGACGTCCGCGCACTGCCCGGCGTGGACGCCGGGGACCGCTTCGAGATCTGGGCGGAGAACGGCAGGACGGTGCTCGCGGGCACCGGTCCGGTCGCCGTGACCAGCGCGTTCGCACACTACCTCCGGCACGTGGGCCGCGGCCAGGTCGGCCGCTGGGGTGACAACCTCCCGGCCAGCGCGCCGCCACCCGCCCAGCCGCTGGCGGCGACGTCGCCGTACCGGTACCGGGTCGCCTACAACCTCACCGTCGCCGGGTACACGACGCCGTTCTACGACTGGGACCAGTGGGAACGCGAGCTCGACCTGCTCGCCGCCGCCGGCGTCAACGCCGCCCACCTCACGCTCGGGCAGGAGGCCGTGTGGCTGGAGGCGTTCGGCGAGTTCGGCTACACGGAAGACGAACTGCTGGCCTGGATCGTGCCGCCGTCGCACCAGCCGTGGCAGTGGCTGAACAACATCCACAGCTTCGGCGGCGGCACCACCCGTGACCTGGTCGAACGCCGCGCGTCGCTGGCCCTGCGGGTGCTGGCGCGCATGCGCGAACTCGGCATCAGGCCCATCCTGCCCGGCTTCTCCGGCACCGTCCCCGGCGGGTTCGCTGGCCGGAACCCCGGCGCCACCGTCGTCCCGCAGGGCCTGTGGTTCATGGACGTGGCCGGCCCGGCCCGCCCCGACTGGCTCGACACCTCCACACCCCACTACGCGCGGGTCGCCGAGGCCTTCTACCGCCGCCAGCGCGAACGCTTCGGCCAGAGCGGCACCTGGGCGGTCGACCTGCTGCACGAGGGCGGCCGGATCGGCGGCACCTCGCTCGCCGACGCGGCCTCGGGCGTCGAACGGGCGATGCGCGCGGCCGACCCTGACTACCTGTGGGTGGTGCAGGCGTGGGCGGGCAACCCCCGCAAGGAACTGTTCGACGCCTGCGACCGGGACCGGATGCTGGTCCTCGACCTGACCGGCGACGCCTGGCGCGGCGAGGGCGGGTTCTGGGGCGCGCCGTGGGGGTTCGGCATCCTGCCCAACTACGGCGGCCGCCACGGCCTGTACGGCTCCCTGCCCGACATCGCCGCCGCCCCCGGCGAACTGGCCGGCCCGCTCGCCTCCGGCGAACTCGTCGCGCTGACCAACATGGCCGAAGGCGTGCACACCAACCCGGTGGTCTGGGACCTGTTCGCCGACCTCACCTGGACCAGCGAGCCCGTCGACCTGGACGCCTGGCTGGCGGACTGGGTCCACGCCCGCTACGGCGCCGCCGATCCCGACGCCCTGGCCGCGTGGCGCCTGCTGCGTTCGTCGGCGTACGCGACCTGGGGCGGGACGATCGCCGTAGAGGAGGAGTTCGACGACTTCGACGAGAAGCTGAGCGACTTCAAGGTCTACGCCGGCACCGACAGCGTCTTCGCCGCCACCCCCTCCTTCACCGCCGACCAGGCCTCCGCCGTCGGCCCGCACCGGCTGCACTACGACCCGGCGCAGGTGGAGGCCGCCTGGCGGCTGCTGCTCAAAGCGGCGCCGCGCCTGCGCGACTCCGACACGTACCGGCACGATCTGGTCGACGTCACCCGCCAGGTCATCGACGACCGGGGCCGCGCCCTCGTGCTCCAGCTCGCCTCGGCGGACGCCCAGCGGCGCTTCCTGCACCTGATCGACCTCCAGGACCGGCTGCTCGCCACCCGCTCTGAGCACCTCCTCGGCCGCTGGCTGCGCGACGCCCGCCGCTGGGGCGCCGACGAGGAGGAGAGCCGCCTGCTGGAACGCGCGGCCAAGCGGCTCGTCACGGTGTGGGGCGGCCCGGACGCCGCGATCCTCACCGAGTACGCCAACCGGAACTGGGCGGGCCTGATGGGCGACTACTACCGGGCCCGCTGGCAGACCTTCTTCGACCAGGGCCCGATCGACTGGAACGCCTACGGCCAGGAGTGGGCCGACCGGCTCACCGCGTACCCGACAGAACCGCACGGCGACCCGATCGAGATCGCTTCCGAACTCCTTCAGGCTCCGTAGGGCTGGACATGAAACCAAATGGTTTCCTATAGTGGTGCGCGTGGAACTGGTCTTCAAGGCGCTGGCTGACCCGACCCGCCGCGAGCTGCTCGACGAGCTGTTCGAACGGGACGGGCAGTCGCTCAGCGCGCTGGCGAGCCGGTTCGCGATGACGAGGGTCGCCGTGGCCAAGCACCTTCGCCTGCTGGAGGAGGCCGGCCTGGTGGTGTCGGACCGGCGCGGCAGGGAGAAGCTGCACTTCCTGAACGCCGTGCCGATCCGCCTCGTCCATGACCGATGGGTCAGCAAATACACCTCGACCTGGGCCGCCGGCCTCGTCGACCTCAAACGACAACTGGAGGCACGCGTGGAGAAGGTGTTCGAGATCTTCATCCGCACCACGCCGCAGCGGCTGTGGCAGGCGATCACGGATCCGGAGACGCGGGCACGGTTCCAGTTCGGCGCGCGCGTGGACTCCGACTGGACCGCCGGATCCGCGTACCGGATCACGCACGAGGGCGCCGGCGGGTTGATCGAGGGTGAGAACCTCGAGGTCGACCCGCCGTGGCGGCTGGTGCAGAGCTACCACGCGATCTGGGACGACGACATCGCCGCCCAGGGCACCAGCCGGGTGACCTGGGAGATCGAGCAGGTCGGCGACAGCTGCCGGCTCGTCGTCCGGCACGACCAGCTCCCCGCCGACGCCGACGAGCACCTCTACGGCGGCTGGCCGATGATCATGTCCGGGCTCAAGACCTGGCTGGAGACCGGCACCGAACTCACCACACCCGGCTCACTCATGTACGGAGGCGACCCTTCATGACCGCACCAGCAAGCACCGAACTGGACAGGACGTTCACCGCCACCCTGCTCAAAAGCCCGGCCAAGGGCGGCTGGACCTATGTCGTGATGCCCGGCTCGGCCGACTTCTTCGGCACCCGCGGCCTGGTGAAGGTCCGGGGCCGCGTCGACGGCGAGCCGTTCCAGGGCTCGTTCATGGCGCTGGGCGACGGCACCCACAAGCTCGCGTTCACCGCCGGCACCCGCGCCCGCATCGGCAAGCAGGCCGGCGACACCGTCACCGTCACCCTCGACGAGCGGATCTCGCGATGAGCGCGCCGGCGAAGGTCATCACCGGCATCAGAACCGTCAGCGTCCCCGTCACCGACCAGGACCAGGCGCTGCGCTTCTACACCGGCACCCTCGGCTTCACCGTGCTGCGCGACGCCCCGATCCCGACCGGCCGCTGGATCGAACTCGCCCCCGGCACCGACGACGTCATCGTCACCCTGGACCACACCACCACGGACGTCACCCGCGGCCCGATCATGATCCGCTTCACCACCGACGACGCGTCCGCCGCCCACACCGCCCTGACGGCCGCCGGCGTCGACACCGACGACCTCCTCACCTGGCCCGGCGTCCCCCCGATGTTCTCCTTCCGCGACCCCGACGGCAACACCTTCTCCATCACGGAAACCTGACCACCCGCAACCGGCAGAACCTGCCGGGTAGCCTCTCTCCGTGGGCGACGATCGTTACCCGGGCCGGCTCGTGCTCCCGCTCAGCTTCCCGGGCCGCCGCTTCAGGATGTGGAGCTACGTACCCGCACACAGCGAGCTCGTCCTGCGGACGGAGTTCGACCCGGCCGCGCCGCACATCGAACTGCTCTTCAAGCCCGTCCGCCGGATCGACCTCCCGGTGACGATGAACGACGGCCTGATCATCGACGTCGGCGACCACCCTGCCGACGCGACTTCACCCGCTGACACGCCCGCGCCGCCGAACCAGGGCCGAGCGTGAGGGGAACGGAAAACGAGGTGCGTCACGGCAATCGGCGGTGACACGATCCGGGCGTGGACGATGGCCCGGCTCTCCGGACAACCGAGGTGAGCGGCTCGACCGAGCTGGCGGACGTCACAGCAGGACTGATCGGTCAGTTGCCGTCGTGATTCGGCATTCCCGAGGCCAACGCGGCATATGTCGAGTTCTCCCGCCATCTTCCCGGGCTCGTCGCGCACTGCCGTACCGAGCCCGTCGGCGTTCTCCTGTAGCGGTGATGATCGCCCTCAGGGCGCGCCGCCGCCGCATCCGGCCCCCACAGCGATGAGAGCAGCCGCCAGGATCATGCGAAAGGATCTCATTCAGGTTGGACGCGATCTTCCGCGTGCGGCTTCTCCATGATTTCAGCGTCGAACTCGACGCCGACCAAGAGGTGGACCGGCAGCAGATCGTCTGCGGGCATCGTGGTGGGGCGGAGCCTGCCCGCGAACCGGGGCGGGTCCGCCTGCTCGTCACCGACCATCGCCTCACCAGGAACCCTGTCTACGGCGGTCCCCGCGACGCCGTCGTCAAGGAGTAGACCGCCCGGGATCGCCCGCGTCCGTGGATGATCGGCTGCTGTTCCCATCGGATGGTTCGCCGGTTATCGTGAAAGTGGTGCAATTCCAGGTGCGGTGGTGACAGCCCCCGGTTTCTCCCCAGGGAGGAACGATCCGGTGTGATTCCGGAGCCACGCGGTGATACCCCGCCCCCTCTCGGACCCCATGACGGTCCCTGACGCCACCGGCCGCGACGGACGCGGCCGAGGCCGGCACGAGAGGAATGGGCATGTTCACCGGAAGAATCCACGAGATCGGCGTGATCGAGTACGCCGACGCGAGCGGCCTCGGCATCCGGGCGGCCAAGAGCGCGGGACGGCTGATGCCCGGCGGGTCGCTCAACGTCGCCGGGGTCTGCGTGACCGCCGAACGCGTGGAGCACGACCTGATCAGTACGTCGATCAGCGCCGAGACCCGGCGGCGGACGACGTTCGACGAACCCCCGGCACCCGGACGGCGGGTGAACCTGGAGACGCCCCTGGCCGTCGGCGACCCGCTCGACGGGCATCTGGTGCAGGGTCACGTGGACGGCGTCGGCAAGGTGGTCCGCGTGGAGGACGAACCCGGCAGGGGGCGGCGGCTGTGGATCCGCCCGCCGGACCGGTTCCTGAGCAGGATCACGGCCAAGGGGTCGGTCGCGGTCGAGGGCGTGAGCCTGACGGTGGCCGAGATCGTCAAGGACCGGTTCTCGGTGGCGCTGATCCCGGCCACGCTGGCCGGGACGACCCTGGCCGGGCTGACCGAGGGCGACCGGGTCAACCTCGAATCCGACCTGGTGAGCCGCCTGGCCGAGGCCGGGCCCGCGTCCGCCGGCGCGAACGTCGCCCGCGCGGTCGCGGCGCTGGGCTGGGCCGGGCACCTCTCGGGCCGGGTCGGCGTGGAGAAGGCGGTGCGGCAGATCGCCGCCGGGGGCGCGGTCATGGTGTGGGACCCCGATCGCGAGGTCGAGGGCGACGTCATCTTCGCCGGCGAGAACCTGCGCCCGGCCGCCTTCACGTTCCTGCTGACCGAGGTGTGCGGCTACCCGTGCGTCCCGTGCGCGCCGGAGGTCCTGGACCGGCTGGAGATCCCGGCGCTGTCCGGCGAGGGGGACCGCCACGGCACGGCCTTCCGTACGCCGGTGGACCTGGCCGCCGCCACCGGCACCGGGGTCAGCGCCGCGGAACGCGCGGCCACCGTACGGCGGCTCGCCCACCCCGAGGCCAGGCCCGCCGACTTCGTCTCACCCGGCCACGTCGTGCCGATCGCCGCCCGCTCCGGCCTGCTGCGCGAGCGTGCCGGGCACTCGGAGGCGACGGTCGCCCTGTGCGTGGCGGCCGGCCTGCCGCCGGTGGGCGTGTGCTGCGAGGTGATGCGGCGCGACGGCGTCATGGCCGGCGCGGCCGATCTGGAGGCGTCCGCCCTGCGCTGGGGGCTGCCGCTGGTCGACATGGACGCGCTCCGCACCTGGCTGTGAGTCGCGACATGACCGCCGCCCGCACGCTCACCGTGGAGCTGGCCGACGCGTGCCGCGGGCACAGCCGTTCGAAGGACGGGTCCCCGGCCGTGGGCTCTCGTCCTGGTAATAGGACGACCCGTTGTCCGGCAACAAGTCATTGCCGGCCGGATGGCGGAGCAGGCGTTCCGCGGTGAGCGTCCCCGGGTAGATACGGTGGGTAATCGTGGCATTACTTCTCGCTGACGCTGTCGCGCATACGAGGGCGGACGGGAGGACGGATGCCACGCGGCCGTCGGCGGTGCAGGCATTCCGGTGCGTGCGGGCGACGGCCGGCAGGACGTCCTGGAAGGTGATCAGCACCTTCCAGGACCACGACCGGGCGAGTCTCGTCATATGGCGCGCCCAGCGGAAGAGAACTCGGCAATGCTCGATCCTGATCCACCGTTTCGCCCGGTACGCCGCCGGGACGGCTACCTGCCCCTGGAAGACCTGGGCCTGATCGGCGACGGTGCGACGGCGGCTCTGGTCGGCCTGGACGGTTCGATCCCGTGGTTGTGCCTGCCGCGTTTCGACGACGAGCCGTTGCTGTGCGGCCTGCTGGATCACGCGCGGGGCGGCGAGTTCGCGCTGACGCTGGACGATCTGCGCGCGGCCCGGCAGTTCTACGAACCCGACACCGCGGTGCTGGTGACCGAACTGCAGGGCCCGACCGGCCTGGTCAGGATCACCGACGCGCTGGCCCTGCGCGCGGGCTCCGACCTCAGCGACGACGCGGGCGCCGGCCGGGCCGAGCTCGTCCGGTGCGCCGTCGTCCTGGACGGGACCGTGCGCCTGCGGGCGGAGCTGGAGCCGCGCGGTGGCGGACAGGCCAGAGCCCTCGGCAGCGGCCTGGAGGTACGGGCGTTGCGGCGGCCCGACCTGCGCCTGCACCTGCGCTCCAACCGGCCGCTGACCGATCTGCGCACGGTGCACGACCTGGAGAAGGGCGACCGGCTCGATCTGGTGCTGTCCTGGGGGCGCATCCACCGCCACCACCGGTTCGCTCCCGAGGCGATGCTGCGGGACACCGCCGACGCGTGGCGCCGCTGGATGGCGACGTGCGCTTACGCCGGCCCGCAGGAGGCGCTGGTCCGGCGTTCGGTGATCACGTTGAAGCTGTGTGACGACTGGATCAACGGCTCGCTGGTGGCGGCCCCCACGTCCTCGTTGCCCGCACCGGTCGGGGGTGTCCGCAACTGGGACTACCGCTACACCTGGATCAGGGACGCGGCCTATGCCGTGTTCGCCCTGCGCCGGGTGGGTTTCGGGGAGGAGGCCGACGCCTTTCTCGGCTGGGTCCTCGACGCCTTCGAGCAGAGCCATCATCCGCGGATCATGTACACCCTGGGCGGCGCTCCCGTGCCCGACGAGATCGCGGACGCCGAGCTGGAGGGTTACCGGCGCTCGGCTCCGGTGCGATGGGGCAACGGGGCGGCCGACCAGCGCCAGCACGACGTCTACGGCGAGGTGCTGGACTGCGCCGACCAGTGGCTGCGTCCCGGCCGTGAGCTCCAGCCCGCGCTGTGGTCCGGCCTGGCCGAGCTGGCCCAGTCCGCCGCGACCATGTGGCGGCAGCCGGATCAGGGCATCTGGGAGGTCCGCGGCGAAGGCCGGCTCTTCACCTACTCGGCCGGCATGTGCCACGTCGCCCTCGACCGGGCCGCGGCGATCGGCGATCGGCTCGGTCTGCCGGGACCGATGCCGCGATGGCGCGCCGAGGCCGAGAAGCTGCGCGGGCTCATCCTGGACCAGTCCTGGGACGAGAAGGCTCAATGCCTGAGCGAGCATCTCGACGGAGGCGGAAGCCTGGACGCCAGCCTGCTCGCGCTGCCGCTGCGGCGGGTCGTCCCGCCCCGCCATCCGCGGATGGCGGCCACCACCGCGGCCATCGCCGAACGCCTGTCCGCCGGTGACGGCCTCGTCTACCGGTACCTGCACGAGCGCTCGCCTGACGGCCTGCCCGGCGACGAGGGCGCCTTCCTGCTGTGCAGCTTCTGGCTGGTCGACAACCTGGTTCTGCAAGGTCACCTCGAACGAGCCGAGGACCTGTACGCGTCCCTGTGCGCCCGCGCCAGCCCGCTCGGCCTGTTGCCGGAGCAGATCGACCCGTCCACCGGCACGTTCATCGGCAACTTCCCGCAGGCGTTCAGCCACATCGGCATCATCGCCAGCGGCGTCAACCTGGCACGAGCGAGAGCAGGCCACACGGGATGATCAACCGGCTCGTCATCTTCGGTGCCACCGGCGACCTCAACGCCCGCTACCTGCTGCCGGCACTGACCGCCCTGCGCGCGGCCGGACACCTCGACGACCGCTTCACGTTGACGTGCGCCGGCCGGGCCGACTGGACCGGCGAGCACTTCAGGAGCTGGGCCGCCGATCAGCTCGACCGGCACGGCCTCGACTCGCCCGCCGAGGCCAGGGCGGCCGTCGCGGACCGCGCGCACTACCGGCGGATCGACGCCACCGATGCCGCCGACGTCGCGTCGGTCGTCGCCGGCGACGGACCCGTGGCCTTCTACCTCGCCCTTCCCCCGGAGATCTTCCCCGCCACGGTCGCCGCCCTGGGGGCCGCGAACCTGCCGCGGGGGAGCAGGATCGTGCTGGAGAAGCCGTTCGGCGTGGACCTGGACAGCGCGGTCGAGCTGAACCGGCTGCTGGCGGGGATCGTGCCCGAGCAGGCGGTGTTCCGCGTCGACCACTTCCTGGCCATGACGACCGTCCAGAACGTGCTCGGCAGCCGCCTGGCCAACCGAGTCCTGGAGCCCATCTGGAACAGCGCGCACATCCGCGAGGTGGAGATCGTCTGGGACGAGTCGCTGGCTCTGGAGGGCAGGGCGGGCTACTACGACGGGACCGGGGCGCTGAAGGACATGGTGCAGAACCACCTGCTGCAGGTGCTGTGCCTGGTGGCCATGGAACCGCCGCTCAGCCTCGGCGAGCGCGACCTGCGGGACCGGAAGATCGACGTGCTGCGCTCGGTACGCCCGCTCACGGACGACGACGTCGTACGCCGCACCCGCCGGGCCCGCTATCTGGCCGGCCGAGCCAGCGGCCGCGACGTTCCCGCCTACACAGAAGAGGAGGGCGTGGACCCGGAACGCGGCACTGAGACCTTCGCCGAGGTGGAGCTGGAACTCGACAGCTGGCGCTGGTCCGGCACCACCTTCCGGCTGCGCACCGGCAAGGCGCTCGGACGTGAGCGCAAGGAGGTCGCGGTACGTTTCCGTTCCGTGCCGCATCTGCCCGCCGGCTTCGACGAGGAGGCCGCGCCCAACGTGCTGCGCTTCGGGCTGGAGCCGGAGAGCATGACCCTGGCGCTGACCGGCGTCGGGACCGGCTCCCACACCCTCGCCCCGCTCACCCTCGCCGCGCTGCCGACCGGCTCCGAGCTTCCCGCCTACGGTCGGCTGCTGCTGGACGTGCTGCACGGTGACGCCGCCCTGTCCATCCGCGGCGACGAGGCCGAAGAGTCCTGGCGCGTCCTCGAACCGGTCATGTCGGCCTGGTCCAGAGACGTGGTGCCGCTGGCCGGCTATCCGGCCGGATCGGACGGGCCTGACACGGTGAGGAGCGGCTGATGTCGCCGAAGGAGCACGCCACGGGAGGTCTCCGCAGCCAGGCCTGGTGGGACAACGACGGCAATCCGGAGATGACGGCTCTTTATCTCGAACGTTATCTCAACTTCGGGCTGACCCAGGCCGAGCTCCAGTCCGGCCGGCCGATCATCGGCATCGCGCAGACGGGCAGCGACCTCGTTCCCTGCAACCGCCACCACCTGGCCCTGGCCGACCGGGTCAGGGACGGGATCCGCGACGGCGGTGGCATACCGCTCGAGTTCCCCGTCCACCCGCTGCAGGAGACCGGCAAACGCCCGACCGCCGCGCTGGACCGCAACCTCGCCTACCTGGGGCTGGTCGAGGTGCTCTACGGATATCCCCTCGACGGAGTGGTTCTGACGACGGGCTGTGACAAGACCACGCCCGCGTGCCTGGCCGCGGCGGCGACGGTGAACATCCCGGCGATCGTCCTGTCCGGCGGGCCGATGCTCAACGGCTACCGGCAGGGCGAGCGGGTGGCCGCGTCGGGCTCGGGCTTGGTGATCTGGCAGTCGAAGCGGCTGCTGGCCACAGGGGAGATCGACTACCCCGAGTTCCTGGCGCGCGTGGCCGCCTCCGCGCCCAGCATCGGCCACTGCAACACGATGGGCACCGCGCTGTCGATGAACAGCCTGGCCGAAGCCCTGGGCATGTCCCTGCCCTGCTGCGCGGCGATCCCGGCGCCCTACCGCCGGCGGGGGCAGATGGCCTACGACACGGGCCGCCGGGCGGTGGACCTCGTACGCGAGGACCTCACCCCGCGCAAGATCATGACCATGCGGGCCTTCGAGAACGCGATCACGGTCGCCTCCGCCATCGCCGCCTCGACCAACGTGCCCGTCCACATCAACGCCATCGCGCGACATGTCGGGGTGCCCCTGACCATCCAGGACTGGCAGCGCGTCGGAGCCGGCATCCCGGTGCTGACGAACGTCGCCCCCGCCGGTGAGTTCCTCGGCGAGGACTTCTACCGCGCCGGCGGAGTGCCCGCCGTCATGCGGTCGTTGCTGGCCGCCGGGCGCCTGCACGGCGACGTCGTCACCGTCTCCGGCCGTACCGTGGCCGAGAACCTGGCCGACGCCCCACCCGCCGACCCGACCGTCATCCGTCCCTTCGACGAGCCGATCGCCGAGCGCGGCGGGCTCCTCGTCATGACGGGCAACTTGTTCGACTCCGCGGTCATGAAGACCTCAGTCCTCACCCCCGGCCTCCGCGCGGTGTCGGACTACCGCGCCGTCGTCTTCGACGGGCCGGAGGACTACCACGCCCGCATCGACGATCCCGGCCTCGGCCTGGACGAGGAGTGCATCCTCGTCATCCGCTACACCGGGCCGATCGGTTATCCGGGCTCGGCCGAGGTCGTGAACATGGAGGTCCCCGCCGCGCTGCTCCTGCGGGGCGTCACCACCCTGCCGACACTCGGCGACGGCCGCCAGAGTGGCACCTCGGACGCGCCGTCGATCCTCAACGCCACGCCCGAGGCGGCGGTCGGCGGCAATCTCGCCATCCTGCGCACCGGCGACCGCATCCGCATCGACCTGGACGACGCCCGCGTCGACGTCCTGCTGCCGGATGACGAGATCGCCGCCCGGTGGGCCGACCACACGCCGCCGGAGTTGGACAACCAGACACCATGGCAGGAGATCTACCGCTCCACGGTCGGGCAACTGGACAGCGGAGCCTGTCTGGAGCTCGCCCTGAAGTATCAGGATCTCGTCCACACCAAGGGGATTCCTCGTGACTCGCACTGACGCCAGAGGCACCATCATGATCGCCGACTCCGACTTCGGCGATGTGGACATCGAACGCGAGATCGTCGAGGACGCCGGATTCGAGCTCCTCGCCGCACAGTGCAAGAACGAGGACGAGGTGATCGAGCGGGGCCGGGACGCCGACGGCGTGCTGACCCAGTACGCCAGGATCGGAGCCCGCGCCATCGACGCCTTCACCCGGTGCCGGGTGATCGCCCGCTACGGCACGGGCGTGGACATCGTCGACGTCGACGCCGCGACCCGCCGGGGCATCCAGGTCACGAACGCGCCGAACGACTGGTGCGCCGAGGAGGTCGCCGACCACGCCGTGGCGCTCTGGCTGGCCGCGGCCCGCAAGATCTGCGCTTACGACCAGGCGACCAGGCAGGGGACCTGGCAGTGGCAGAGCGGGCAGCCGATCTGGCGGCTGCGGGGACAGGTGTTCGGGCTGCTGTCCTTCGGCGCCATCGCCCAGCTTGTCGCCGAACGCGCCAGAGCGTTCGGCGTCGAAGTGTGGGCGCACGACCCGTTCCTCGACGAGTCCGAGCTGCGCTCACGTCACGTACGGCCGGTCTCCTTCGACCAACTCGTGGAGGGCTCAGACCATCTCGTGATCCAGGCGCCGCTCACTCCCGGCACCCATCACGCCTTCGACCGTACGACGCTCCGCAGGATGAAGCCGTCCGCCATCCTGATCAACACCGCGCGCGGCCCGATCGTGGAGGACGCGGCCCTGTACCAGGCGCTCACCGAAGGATGGATCGCCGGCGCGGCCCTGGACGACCTGGAGGAGGAGCCCGCGAAACAGCGTGGCTGGCGTCCGCACAACCCTCTGTTCTCGCTGCCCAACGTGATCGTCACCCCGCACGCCGCCTACTACTCCGAGCAGGCCGTCACGGCGGTGCGGCGCATCGCCGCGGAGGAGGCCGTACGGGTCCTGACCGGGCAGAATGCCCGCAGTCCTGTCAACGAGGTGCCGGCCCGGCTCTGACCGGCACGCGACGCCCTCGTCGATCGGCCGGTGACGCGACGGGGCCGGGTCCTCACGTCCGGCCCGGCCGGGGCCGGACCACGGCGACCGAGCAGGTCGCGTGCTGCAGCACCGAACGGCTGACGGAGCCGAGCACCGCGGAGGTGAACCCGCCCAGGCCGCGTGAGCCCACCACCACCAGATCGGCCGTCTCACCGGCCTTGATCAGCGCCTGAGCCGGATGGCCGACGGCCTGCTCGCCGGTGACTCGATGTCCTGGTTCTCCTGGCGCCACACGGACAGACGTTCGGCCGCCAGGTGGAGCTCCTGCTCGCAGCAGTTGGCCCGCAGCACGCCGTAGCCCGCGGGGTACGACAGCGTCACCGGCATCTGCCAGGCGTACGTGACGTGCATGGGCACACCGCGGGCGCGCGCCTGCTCAGCGGCGTATGCCAGAGCGGCCTTGGCACACGGGGAGCCGTCGTCGCCGACGACCACGCGGCCGTGTTCCGTGCCGGTGGACCCGCGTACGATCACGACCGGGCAGGCGGCGTGGCCAGGCGTAGGCCAACGGATTGGCATGATTGCGCAGGACCGCCGCGCCCGGCTCAAGCCGTCCTGATCGCCTCGGCCACCTCGGCGGGTGAGACGCGCCAGGGGGCGCCGTGGCCGGGGAGCACCCAGGACGCCTTCAGCCCGGCGATCCGGTCGAGGGAGGCGAGCGCTTCCGCCGGGTCGTCGGTGAAGGGGGCGGGCTGCGGGCCCTCGCGCCCGGTGAGGACGTGCCGCGTGGTCAGGGCGTCGCCGACGAAGACGGCGTCGGCCACCGGCACGTGCACCGCCACGCTGCCCGGCGAGTGCCCCGGCATGCCGATGATCACCGGGCTCCCCGGCAGGTCCAGGACGTCGCCGTCGCCGATCTCGATGACCTCCTTGACGTACTGGGTGCGCAGGCCGTTCTTGCCGAGGGTGTAGCCGAAGAAGCCGAGCAGCGGGCCGATGCGCATGGGGCCGAGCGGGACCTTGGGCTTCTCACCCGTACGGGTGCGGACGGCGTCGGCGGCGTGCACGAACACCGGCACGCCGTGATCGCGCCGCAGGCGTTCGGCGAAGCCGATGTGGTCGGAGTCGCCGTGGGTCAGCACGACCCCGCGGATGTCCTCGACCGACTTGCCCAGAGAGCGCAGCTCGTCCTGCAGGTCCCGCCAGTGGCCGGGCAGTCCGGCGTCGATGAGCGTGATGCCGTCGGCGGTGTCGACGAGGTAGCACGCCACCAGATCATTGCCGAGGCGGTGCAGGTTGGGCGCGAGTTTCATGGATCTTCCCGATCTCGGAAGGGGCTGTTGATAGCTACGATAATTAGCTATGATGGCTAACGTCAATAGCTATCCCATCGGGAGGATCGACGGTGCCCACTCCAGTGAAGACCTCGCTCGACAGGATCGTCGCGGCCGGACGCGACCTGCTGGAGGAGGGCGGCGGCCAGAAGCTGACGATGCAGAACGTCGCCGCGAAGGTCGGAGTGCGCGCCCCGTCCCTGTACAAGCACGTGGCCAACCACGCGGCCCTGCTGACCGCCGTCGCCGAGGCCACCATCGACGACCTGATCGCCCGGATGGAGGCCACCGACGGGTCGATCGAGGGGCTGGCGCGCAGCTATCGCGAGTTTGCCCAGGACTGGCCGGCCGGATTCCGGCTGATGCTCACCGCGGACGTGGCGCCTGAGACCCGCGCCCGCGTGTCCGCTCCGGTGCTGCGCGTCTCCAGGGAACTCGTGGGCGAACGACATGCGCTCGAAGCCGCACGCCTGCTGACGGCCTGGATCACCGGTTTCGTCGAGATGGAACTGCTCGGCGCCTTCAGGCTCGGCGGCGATGTCGACCAGGCCTTCGAGTACGGCCTGGCCGGCATGCGCCGCGCGCTGGCGCCCGATCGCTAGGCAGGGCAGGGCCGTCGCCAAGCGCCCCACACTCAAGAAGGGGCGCCGGCGCCGTTCTCACCGTGGAAACTCGTCCGTCCACTCGGTGGTCACCGTGACGTACGAGCTGCTGATCGCCGCCCCACCTTCGGCGGTGAGCAGGACGTTGGCGCGGGCCACCCGGGCGGCCTCGGGATCGACGACCATCCTGACCTTCAGCTTTCCGGAGAGCGGGATCAGCAGCTCCTGCCCGTCCTCGACCGGCCCGGCGTTCTCGACCCCCGGCGTCACGGCGAGCGCCTCGAACGCCGCGGCACGGACCTGCGCCGGCGTCGGCAACTCGGTGATCAGCGTGATCAGCGGGCTGACCAGCGCGCCCTCCCGATCGGAGAGCATCAGGGCGTTGTCATTGCGCGGCAACCCGGCGATGCGCTCCTTCAGCTGCTCAGGGTCCGACGGCAGCCCTTCGAGCTCGGCGAACCCGATCTCCACCCCCATGAGCCGGAACGGGGCCGGAGCCTCGACGACGGCGCCGGGCGCGGCCTGCGGCTCGTTCCTGGACCAGCGGTGGCCGTCGCGGGTGGTCCAGCTCTCCTCGGCCATGGGCCCGTCCGGACCCTGCCACGTCCGCGTGATGTGCCAGTACGTCCCCGCACCCTGGGGGGTGTGCTCCGCGCTGGCCGCGGCCATGAGCAGCACGTCCCGGCCCGAGAGCGGCGCGGCGGCGGGCTGGAGCACGCTGGTGACGATCACGGCGACGGCCACCGCGGCGGCGACCGCCATGCCCATCACCGGCAGCAGCCGGAAGCGGCGCGGGCGGGCCTGGCCTCGCGCCATTCTGTCCCGCAGCCGTCCTCTGCTGCGGGTGATCGCCTCGGCGGGCGGCTCGGGCGTGGCCAGCAGGGTCGCGACGGCGTTCTTCAGGTCATCCACGGACGTTCCCCTTGTCGATGCGGGCCATGATCTTGGTACGGGCCCGGCTGAGCCGGGAGCCCACGGTGCCGACGGCGATGCCGAGCGCCTGCGCCACCTCGTCGTAGCTGAGCTGGCCGAGCGCCACGAGCAGCAGCACGTCGCGCTCGCCACCGGTCAGGGCCGCGAGCGCTCTGGCCAGGTGCGGCTGCATGCGCTCGGCGGCGACGGAGGTGACGACCCGGTCCTCGTGGCCTTCCACGACGGGCTGGGGGTCCAGCTTGGCCAGCGCCCGGTAGCGGCGGGTCTCCTTGCGGCGATGCCTGGCGATCAGATTGGTGGCGATGCCGAACAGCCAGGGCCGCAGCTCCCCGCGTTCCGGGTCGTACCGGTCGCGCCGGTCGAAGGCCAGCAGGAACGTCTCGGCGGCCAGGTCCTCGGCGATCTGGGTGTCCAGGCGGCCCGCGATGTACAGGTAGATGTCGCGGTGATAGCGGTCGTGTACGGCGGTGAACAGGTCGGGGTCGCGCCGGCAGCGGGCGGCGAGCTCGGCGTCGGTCGCCTCTTCGCCCACGTCGGTGCTCACGTTCTCGTCTTCTGCATGGGGCCGGCCTTCCGGGTCAGCGGTCGCGATCACCCATCCTTCGCCGCAGGCCGGAATCGTCTTCCCGTACGCCGAGGAGCGCCCGTTCCTGCGCCGGAGAGCACTGGCCCTACGCCGAGGAACGCCTGACCCGAGCCTCAGGAGGAGATCAGGCCCGGGCCCGCGCGGACCTCCATCTCCTCCAGCGTCACCTCATGACCCTCCGCGCACACCAGCCGGACCCCCACGTCCGCCTCACATCCCCGATGCACCGACCGCACCGGCGGGCCCGCGGCGTCGGCCGCCCACGCGTCCCCCCATTCCCGCAGTGCCGCGATCACCGGGAACAGGGCCCGGCCCTTGCCGGTCAGCTGGTACTCGTATCGCGTCCGCTGGCCGGGCTCCCGATACGGCACCCGTTCCAGCAGCCCCAGCGCCGTCAGCTCCTTCAGCCGCGCCGCCACGGCGGGCTCGCCTACCTCCACCCGGCGGACGAAGTCGTCGAACCGCCGGGCGCCGAAGAACGCCTCCCGCAGCACCAGCACCGCCGAACGCGAGCCGATCACGTCGAACGCCCGCGCGATCGAGCAGTTCTCCATCGACCACGCGTCCCGATTCTCCAGCACACTTCCCATGCCCTTGATTGTACCGGGCTGGCTTGCGTTGGAGATAGTCTGCTGGCTACGGATGGATGCCGAAGGGGCCGAGGACGCCCTGGTCGATCCGGGCGGAGTTGACCAGCGCCGCCGCGTTGGAGGTGGTGAAGACGTCCGCGCCGGCCAGCAGTCGGCTGTACTTGGCGATCACCGGGGCGGCGGCCTGCTCGGCGGCGGCGTCGAGGTAGGACTTGAAGACGGCCCAGGCGTTGCCGGTGGGGCCGTACTCGGCGAAGAACGGTGTGGCGTCCAGCTTGCTCAGGGTCGCGCGGGTGCTGGCGGACAGGTCCCGCATGTAGTCGCGTTGCAGGGTCACGTCGGAGCGCGTGCCGAGGCGGCCGAGATGCCCGCCGATCAGCGTGCTCCACGAGGTCGCCAGCACGGTGTCATGGGCGGCGATCCACGCCGGGACGTCCTGCGACTCGGCCAGGTTCTTGAACGGCACCCAGCCGGGGAAGATCACGTCCACCACCATCAGCGTCGCCGCGGACGGCACCTGGATGAAGATGTTGTCCGGACTGTGGTTGGGGCCGTGGTGGCTGAGCACCAGCCGCTCGCCGCCCACCCGCAGCTCATGCCGGTCGTCGAACGTCACCGTCGGGAGCGGGCGGTTGCCGTCCCTGGCGGCCTTGAGCAGGCGCTTCGTCTCCGCGTGCGCGACGCGGGTGACGCCGCTGCCGAAGATGGACGCGGCGCCGATGTGGTCGGCGTGCGAGTGCGAGTAGACCAGGTGAGTCACGCGGCCGGGCCGGCGGCGGGCCCGGGTGACCTCTTCGATCGCCCGCAGCAGGTTCCGGCCGATGGTGGGCGGCGCGTCGACGACCACGACGCCTTCGGTGGTGGTCAGGAACATGGACTGGTAGAAGCCGTCGGTGACCCAGTACAGGTTCCCGCGTACGCGATCCACGAAATATCCGGACGCGTTGACCGCGGGGCCCAGCGCGCCGGCCGGCACGGGCGCGTAGTCCGGCAGGTCGTCCGCCGCGGCCGAGGCGGCCCGGGGCAGACCGAGGCCGAGGAGACCAGCCGCGGCGGGCACGGCGGCCGCGACGGAGGCCCGGCGCAGGAAGGCGCGCCGATCGGAGGCGGAGGAGGAGGTCATGATGCGCTCCAAATGGTTGCGTAGTAAAATATTCGTGGCCCATGGGTGAGTCGCCAGGTTTGGCTCTGCTGTGCGAAAGCTGCCTTGAAGCGGCTCTCTCTCAAGATGAGGCTGGCGTCACGATCGACAGTATGCGTCAGATTAATTGCGGACGCAAGCAACTATTCGGCGCGCAGCATCAAGCCGCACAGGCCCGCTCGTGTTGGTCAGTCGTCGCCCGCGGCCTCGCGGAGCGCCACCAGGACGCGGGAGAGCGCCTCCGTCATCGCCCGCATCTCACTCCTCGTGACATGGTCGAAGACCAGCGAACGTACCCGGGCCAGATGCCCCGGATAGGCGGCGGCCAGCACGGCCGCGCCGGCCGGGGCGATGGCCGCGAGCGAACTGCGCGCGTCCTGCTCGGACTTCCGCCGCGTCACCAACGAGCGGCGGACCAGGTCGTCGACCACCCGGCTGATCCGGCTGCGGGACAGCGCGGTCGCCTGGGCGAGCTCCCCCATGCGCAGTTCGCCGTCCGGAGCCTCGGACAGCGCGACGAGGACCGAGTACTCGGTCATCCCCACCTGAGCTTCCCTGGTGAACTGTTCGTCGAGCAGGCGGGGGAGCCGCACGAGCACTTCGATGAGGGATCGCCAGAGGATCTCCTCTTCGCGGTCCAGGCCGGTCACCGGGGTCGTCATCCGAGCAGGTTACCTTCCCGGTTGCGTCCGCCCGCAACTATCTCGGAGGAGCGGCGGCGAGGAAGCGGACGACCTGCCGCACGACCTCGGGATCGCGCAGGATCCACTGGTGGCCCAGCCCCTCGGTGCGCAGCAGTTCCGCTCGCGGCCAGGCTTTCGTGATCGCCTCGGCACCGGCCAGGTCCACGACCAGGTCGTCCTGGTCGTGCACGACCAGGAGCGGAGGGAGGTCGCTCCTGGTCGTGGCCCGGGCCGCGAGGTCGAGGTCGGACATCGGCCGGCCGTTGCGGCGCTCCACCCGTTCGAGCATCCCGGCCTGGACGCGCTCGCCGAGGCCGAGCACGCGGCCGAACGTGCCGGCGAACGCGAGCGGGCTCACCATGGGCGCGACGAGAGCGACGCGGTCCGCAGGCACGCCGTCCAGGACGACCAGCGCGGCGGCGGCGCCCCCGAGCGAATACCCCACGATCCCGTACGCCGGCCCGCACTCGGAGACCACGCCCTCGAGCGCTGCGGCGAACTCGGCCGCCACCGCCCGCCGCCGACCGTGCACGCCCGGAGCGGAGCCGCCGTGGCTGGGCGCGTCAAGAGCGACGACGCGGTGGCCGGCCTTCATCAGCGCAGGGATGAACTTTTCGAACCAGCCGCGCGAGCCGCCCCAGCCGTGCATCAGGTAGACGGCGGGCCCGTCACCCCATATCTCCGCGGCCACGGCCCGGCCGTGCACGGAAACGGTGATCCGTCTGCCCGGGAGGACGTTCGGCGGTCTGACCGTTCCGCGCGGCACGGTGCACCACAGCCGCTCCGCCAGCGCCGAACCTGGCCCTGGCGCCACCCGCTCCAGGACCGCGAATGTCGCCCGCAGCGTGGTGAACGTCAGGAAACTGCTGACTTTGCGCGATAAGCCACGCATATTGCTCCCTTCAACTGGCCCGCCGCGCCGGTCGGCCGCGCCGGTCGGCCGCGCCGGTCGGCCGCTTCGGTCAGGCGCTTGGGTCAGACGCTTCGGTCAGGCGCTTCGGTCAGGCTAGGAAGGCCAGGACTTCCCGGCCGAAGTCCGCGGCGTGCTGGAACAGGAAGCCGTGACCGGCGTCGCCGTAGATCACCAGCTTGCTGTTCGGCAGCTTCTGCGACATCACCCAGCTGCCCCAGGCGTCGATCATGACGTCGTGCGCGCCGTTCGCCACCAGGATCGGCAGGGTCAGTCCCTCGACGCGGTCCCAGTAGCCGCCGAAAGTGGCGGCCGCCCGCATCTGCGCGGCCAGAGCGGCCGGAGTGACGCTCGCCTTGGTCTCGCTCAGCCGGGCGTCGAGGCGGCGCAGCGACCGCAGCCCCGCCGCCCGGCCCGCTTCGTCCTCGGGGAAGAAGAGGTAGAGGAAGTCGTCGTCCACGTTCTCCGGCCTGGTCGCGGTCTGCCACGTCCGCTCGCTCATCCGCGGCATGCCGGGGATCGCGCCGCCCGGCCCGCTGCCCGCGATGACGAGGCGCCGGACGAGATCGGGCCGGCGCAGAGCGACGCCCTGGGAGACGTACCCGCCCAAAGACCAGCCCAGCAGGTCGACCTCGCGCGGGCCGAGCCCGTCGAGGAAGTCGATGACACCGTCGGCCAGCCCTTCGACGGAGTCGGCCGGCTCGCCGGTGGAGTGGCCGAGGCCGCGGTTGTCGAAGACGATGACGTCGCGCTCGGCGGCCAGGACGTCCAGCAGCGCCGGGTCCCAGTAGTCGATGGTGCCGCGGAAGCGCAGCACCATGACCAGCGGAACGCCTCCCGCGGGCCCCATCCGGCGATAACCGTAGGTGGCGGTGGCGGAGGTGACGTAGCGAGTCTCGGCCTGGTCGGCCGCGTACGTGGTGGTCATGGAGTCTTCTCCGGACGGAGCGCGAGCGCGCCGCTCCAGATGGCGCCGGGGTTGAGCAGCGCGGGGAAGCGTTCGAGCATGGCGTCGAAGAAGCCGCGAGCGGTCTCGTGCTGCGGGAGGAGCTCGTCCACCGTGTCGAGGTAGCGACGGGTCTCGGCGATGGCGCGCTGGGCGTCGTCGTCGAGGTCCTTGTTCTTGTGGCCGGTCACGATGAAACGGGGCCGCAGGCCCTCGACGATGTCGATGGCCTTGCGCCAGGCGTCGACGCCGCCGTCCTTGGACTCGACGAGGTACTGGTGGACGCCGTTGTAGATGACGTCGCCCGCCACGACCAGGTCGAGGTCGGGCACGTGCAGGACACTGGTCTCGTCGGTGTCGCTGTGGCCGACCTCGACGATGCGCAGTTCGTGGCCTTCGAGGTCGATGCGGTTCCCGTCCGGGACGGTCGCGGTGGCGGGCGCGTCAGGGATCTGGCCGGGCAGCAGCGCGTCCCAGAACTGCGGGCGGATGGCGACGTTGCGCCGCATCTGCTCGATCGTGCCGGCCGAGGCGACCACCTGGGCGTCGAAGCGCTCGGCGAGCAGGCCCGCCGTGAACCAATGATCACCGTGGCCGTGGGTGGCGAAGATGTGGGTGAGGTTCTTGCCGGTGGCCTCGACCCACCGCGCGACGTCGTCCGCCTGGTTCCGCGTCAGAGGCGGATCGACGAGGACGGCGTCGCGGTCGCCGTACACCAGCGTGATCGACAGGGGAGAGAACCTGCGCTCGTCGCCGTTGGGTACCCGCTCCCTCACGTTGAGCGGAATGGGCTCGGCGATGAACACGTCGTAACTGAGTGACATAACTGCTTGACCTTTCTTGCGTACCTAGGAGCGGACCGGGCCGGCGTTGCTATGGGAGCACCGGTATCGGTACCGGGCCGGGCATCGACAGCGTGGCCTTGACCGCGGCGGTCTGGGGGTCGGCGAGGACCTCCTCGTGCCCGGACTCGACGCCGTCCAGGGCCCGCGCCGCGACGATGGCGGGGTCGATCTTCGCGTCGGCCGGCACCCGGGCGGCCATGTCGGTGTCCATGAAGGCCACGAACAGCCCGGTGACCAGCACGCCGTCGGGCCGCAGCTCCTCGCGTACGGCGTCCGTCAGCGCCAGCCCGGCCGTCTTCGAGGCGCTGTAGCCGCCTTGTGCGGCGAGGTGCAGCCACGACGCGGTCGACAGCACGTTGAGCACTCCTGCGCCGTCCGCCGCCGCCCCGTTGCGGGTCAGGATCGGGGCGAAGGCCCGCAACATGTTCAGGGTGCCGTAGTAGTTGGTGTCCATGAAGGCGCGGATGCGGGCCATGTCGCCCGTGAGCACCGATTCGCGGGCGCCGATGCCGGCGTTGTTGACCAGGAGGGTGACGTCGCCGGCCACCTCGGCCGCGCGGGCCACGTCGTCGGGGTCGGTGATGTCCAGCCGCAGCGGTACGACGCCGGGCAGGTCGATGGTGGCGGTGTCCCTGGCCGCCGCATAGACCTTGGCCGCACCGCGTTCGACCAGCTGGGCGGCCAGGTGCCGGCCGAGACCCCGGTTGGCGCCGGTGACCAGCGCGACGGAATTACGGATTCGCATGGCAGCTCCCCCAAAGTCGTCTACCGTCGGACGCCGCCCATCGGGAGGCGGCGACCTGACTTATCTCAACACAAGTTAGCCTCTGACTATTGCGGGAGCAAGCCAGACGCGCAAAGAAAACGGCGCCGGAAGAGTTCCGGCGCCGTTCCTCGTCGTCTCCGTGTCACCCGGCCTGGGCCTCCGGGTTCGTGTCACCCGGCCTGGGCCTCCGGGTTCGTGTCACCCGGCCGGGATCGCGCCGACCTCCCACACCCGGGCGAAGTTGGCGGCGTACGCCCGGACGACGGAGCGTTCGGACAGTTCGACCATCGCCTCGTCGTTGCGGCGCAGCGAGGTGGCGTTGAAGTTGTGGCTGCCGGTCATCACCCAGCTCCGCCCGGGCGCCCGGTCGGTGACCACGATGTACTTGGAGTGGATGCGCCCGGCGGGGGTCGAGCCGTCGAGCACCCGCCGCCCGACGTGGGCGGCGTCCAGCGCGGTGGTGACGGCGTCGTCGGCCGGGCCGTGCACCACGCGCACCTGGCAGCCGGCCCTCACCAGCGCGGCGAGCCGGTCGACGATCGCGAGCCGGGTGTCGTCCCATTCGGACTGGCCGATCTCGACCCGGGTGCCGTTCCTGGGCGCGCACCGGACCTGGCCGAGCCGCTGCTCGATCGGGTCGCGGTCGGCGACCGGGTAGAACTGGGCGGTGATCCGGCCGCCCCGCCCGCCGGCGGTGACGACGGTGTCGTAGTCGGGGTTCTGCACCTCGGCGGCGAGGTCGTCGAAGTACTTCCCGTACCCCTGGAACAGCTCGCGGTTGCCCGGCAGCACGACCAGGTTGTTCCAGTAGCTGGTGGAGTTGACGTCGGTGAGGTTGTTCGAGGCCTGGACGACGACGTCACGCCGGCCGCCGGTCTCGGAGAAGAGCGAGATCTTGTTGTGCATGCCCTTGGTGCCCTGGCAGGAGGTGGTGTTGCCCTCCGGGCTCATGTGGCTGCAGACGTGCACCCACGAGGTGGCCGACTTGTCGGTGCCGAGGGTGGCGATCAGCTGTTCGGCGGCGGGGTTGTCGATCTGGTAGCCGTCGATGACCATGCGCACCTGGACGCCGCGCCGGTACGCGTCGAGCAGCACCGCCACGTAGTCGGCGCCGGCGTCGCCCGAGATGACGAACTCGGCGATCTCGATCGACGACCCGGCCGGGGCCTGCTTGATCAGCGAGCAGATGCGTTCCACGACCGCGGTCGGGGTGCCCGCGACGGGGTCGTTGAAGGCGGCGCCGGTCGTGACCGGCACCTCGGCGGCGTTACGGCAGGCGCTGCGGGCCGGCTCCGGCAGGGCGGCCTGCGCGGCGGGAACGTTGATCGCGGACACGGCGAAGGCGGTCAGTGCGGCGAGCCCGGCCAGGAGGGCGGGGCGGATTCGAGGCATGGGCGTTTCCTTGTGCTTGCTGTGCTGAGGGTGAGCGGAAGGGCTTCAGCGCTGTTCGGCGGACACCTGGTGGAAGGGCTTCAGCGCGGTTCGAGGGACACCTGGTGGAAGGGCTTCAGCGCGGTTCGAAGGACACCTGGCGGATGGGCGTCAGCCCTGTTCGACGGAGACTCGTGAGAAGTCCGGCCGTCCGCTGACCGGCATCTCCAGCCCCTTGACGTTGTCGCGGACGGCGTAGTTGTTCTTCAGGTCCACCGGGAAGATGCCGACCGCCTCATCCCAGATGATCTTGCTGGCCTGGGCGTACAACGTCTTGCGCTCGTCCTGGTCCAGCGACCCGCGCGCCTTGGCCAGGATCGAGTCCAGCTCCTTGTTGCAGTAGCCCATGCGCTTGGCGTCACAGGTGTAGAGCCGGTTCAGGGTGAAGTCGGCGTCGCCGGTGCCGGTGGTGTTGGTCTGGAGGTTCATGTCCCACTTCAGGGCGGTGAAGTCCTTGAGCCAGGTCGCCCGCTCCTTCTCCTGCGGCTGCACCTTGATGCCGACCTTCTCCCAGGAGGAGATGAACGCCTGCGCCATGGCCCGGATGTTCGGCCCGCCCGCCAGCGGCCACTGGATCGTGGCGGTGATCCCGTCGGGATGCCCGGCCTCGGCGAGCAGCTTCTTCGCCCGTTCCGGGTCGTAGGCGTACGGTTCGAGCTGGGTCGAGCCGAAGACCGCCTGCGTGATCGGCGACCGGGCCACCGTGCCGAGGTCGCCGAACAGGCTGCCGACGACGCCCTTGACGTCGATCGCGTGCAGCATGGCCTGACGTACCTTGACGTCGTCGAACGGCTTGTTGTTCTGGTTGAACCAGATGAAGTAGTAGTTGAAGCTCGGGCCGGTCCCGTACGTGATGCCGTCCACGCCGGACACCTCGGCCACCTGGTCCGGCGGGATCGAGGCGAGCACGTCCACCTCGTCGTTGTTCAGCGCGGTGATCCGGGCCGAGACCTCCGGCATGTTGAGGATCTCCAGCTTGGCCACCTTGGCCTTCTCGCCCCAGTAGGTGTCGTTGCGGCTGAGCTCCACCTTGTCGTCGGGGCTGAACGAGGTGAACGTGAACGGCCCGGTGCCGATCGGCCGCTGCCAGTACGCGTCGTCGGCGACCTTGTCGCCCTGGCCGATGAACACCAGGGACAGCGTGCTGGGCAGGGTGCCCAGCGGAGCCGAGGTGTGGAACGTCACCGTGCGGTCGTCGGTGGCGTCGACGCCGGTGATGGAGGCGAGCAGCGGGGCCAGCGACCCCTTGAGGCTGATCAGCCGCTCCACGGACCCCTTGACGTCCTTGGCGGTGAAGGGGGTCCCGTCGCTGAACTTCACCCCTTCGCGCAGGTGGAACACCCACGTCTTGTCGTCGGGGCTCTCCCATGACGTGGCCAGCTTCGGGGCCGGCTGACCGTCCTTCATCACCGTGAGCGTCTCCAGCCCCTGCTGGACGGTGGTCTGGACGGCCTCTTCCGCGGGGAACTGCTGGACGTCCAGCGACACGGGGAACAGCTGTGGCGCGTACCGCAGCACCTGCTCACCGCCGTCGGCGGCGCCGCCGCCGGAGCCGCCGCAGGCCGCGAGGCCGAGCACGAGGGCCATCGCGACGAGGCCGCCCTTGGCCCGGGAACGTGCGATCATTGCCTGTCTCCTTGCTTGGTTCTACGCCGTCACGGACGGCAGGGTGAAGGTCGCGGCGACGGGCTTGTGGTCCGACGGGGCGGTGCCTGCTGAGAAGAAGTCGACGACCTCGCTGGCCCGGGTGGCGATCGGGCCCTTGGCGAAGATCCAGTCGATGGCCTTGGACGGGGACCCCAGCGGCGACAGGCGCGTGCCGCGTTCGGTGACGAACGGCAGCGGCGACACGGGGTGGGTGACCGGCGACGTGCGTCCCAGGGCGGTGAACGAGTCGAGGAAGCCGCTGTTGCCGAGCACCCACAGCGGCTGGCCGATGTCGTTGATGTCCACGGTGAACAGGCAGGCCCCGTCGCCGGCGAGCTCGTCCAGGGCGGCGGCCACCTGCTCCGCCTGCCCGGTGCGCAGGTTGCGGCGGTCCTCCTGTTCCCGCTCGTGGCCCGGCCAGGTCAGGTGCGCGGTGGCGAACACCAGCGGCCGGGCGCCGTCGATCCTGGGGCGCAGCCGGACCCAGAACAACCTGGCGTCGGGGGCGAGGATGCCGACGTTCGTGGCCCCGTACTCCACCAGGTCGAACAGCTCTTCCCGCCACCACAGGTTGCTCTGCGTGCCCCATCCGGGGAAGTCGTCGTGGACGCGCGCGTGCCCCGGCATGGCCTCATCGAGCACCGCGCGCGAGCGCGGCCGGAGCTCCTGGGTGGCGAGGAGGTCGGGCGGCCGGGTGGTGAACAGGTCGCGGATCGCCGGCTCGCGCTGCTCCAGCTCCCAGTCGCCCCACAGGTTGTAGGTCATGGCGACGAAGGTGAACGATCCGGTCAGCATGCTGATCCTTTCGATTCAGTCGGCCCGCGCGGCCTGCGCGGCCCAGGTGGTCGGCGCGTTGTACTCGACCACCGCGTGGTTCCGCCGCTCGCCCGCGTAGCCGATGACGGTCAGCGAGGTGTTCACCGGCGGGGCGAAGCTGAGGTGGCCGGGCACCGGCAGGCGCAGCGCGGCTGCGGCGGCCACCCGGATCGGGCCGCCGTGGGTGAACACCACGACAGTCGCGTCCCCGGCCACGTCGCCGGCCGCGTCGACGAGCGCCTGCCACACCCGCCGGCGCAGCTCGGCGAACGTCTCGCCGCCGCCGCGCCGCACGTCCTCCCCGCGCCCGACGGCCGCGAGCACGTCCGGGTACTCCGCCGCGATCTCGGTGAAGGGCCGGCCGGCCCAGGAGCCGATGTCCGCCTCACGCAGCCGGGCGTCCAGCCTGGCTTCGAGGTCGAAGTGCCGTAGGTACGCGTTCGCCGTGTCCCTGGCCCTGGGCAGATCGCTGGAGACCACCAGGTCGGGCCGGCCGAACCGGGCCAGCAGCGCGGCCGCGGCCACCTCGGCCTGTTCGCGACCGGTGGCGGTGAGCCCCGAGTCGGACTGTCCCTGGTAGCGCTCCTCGACGTTCCACACCGACTCGCCGTGCCGGACGAGGACCAGGCGCACCCTGCCCGTCATCGCGCACCCGCCGCGGCGACCGGCAGCTCGGGGAAGTGACACGCGGACGAGTGCTCGCCCAGCCGGACGGCCAGCGCCGGCTCCTCCGTGGCGCACCGATCCTGCGCCTTCCAGCACCGGGTACGGAACCGGCAGCCGGACGGCGGCGACACGGGCGATGGAATGTCACCCTTGAGGAGGATCTGCTGCCGGGGCGGCGCGGCCCAGGGGCGGGGCACCGGTACCGCGGACAACAACGCCTGCGTGTACGGATGCACCGGAGCGGCGAAGATCTGCGCCGTCGTCCCCGTCTCCACGACCTTGCCGAGATACATCACCGCGACCTCGTCACTGATGTGCCGCACCACGGACAGGTCGTGGGCGATGAACAGGAAACTGAGCCCGAGCTCCTGCTGCAGGTCGACGAGCAGGTTCAGTACCTGCGCCTGCACCGAGACGTCCAGCGCCGACACCGCCTCGTCGCAGATCACCAGCCGGGGCCGCAGCGCCAGCGCGCGGGCGATGCCGACCCGCTGGCGCTGCCCGCCGGAGAACTGGTGCGGGTAGCGGTCGGCGTGGTCCGGGTTCAGCCCGACCCTGGCCAGCAGGTCCTTCACCTCGGCGGCCCACCGGTCGCGGGGCACGACCCCGGGGTTGATCAGCCACGCCTCGCTGATGATCTGTTCGACGGTGAGGCGGGGGTTGAGCGACGCGTACGGGTCCTGGAAGATCATCTGGATCTGCCGGCGCACCTGCCGCAGCTCGGCCGGAGGCAGGGTCAGCAGGTCCTGGCCGTCGAAGACCACCTGGCCGGACTCCGGCGGCTCCAGGCCGATGACGGTCCTGGCCAGCGTGGTCTTGCCCGAGCCCGACTCGCCGACCAGGCCGAGCGTGCGGCCCGCGGGCAGGTCGAACGAGACGCCCGAGACGGCCTGGACGGCGCCCGCCTTGCGCCGCAGCACGCTGGAGCGGATCGGGAAGCTGGTGCGCAGATCCCGTACCGACAGCAGCGGGTCAGTGGGGGACGACATCGGCGGCGACCTCCTTCGCGTGGTGGCAGGCGGCGCGGTGCGACCCGGGACGGCCGGGCACCTGGGCCAGCTCCGGCCGCTCGGTGCCGCAGACGTCGGTGGCGAAGTCACACCGGGGCTGGAACGGGCAGCTCACGGACAGCCGGGTGAGGTCCGGCGGCGAGCCCTTGATCGGCGTCAGCCGTTCGCGCGGCCCGTCCAGCGCCGGGATCGAGGCCATCAGGCCGCGCGTGTACGGATGCCCGGTCGTCTCGTAGACCTCGCGCAGCCCGCCGGTCTCCACCACGCGGCCCGCGTACATGAGCATGACCCGGTCGGCGACGCCGGCCACCACGCCCAGGTCGTGGCTGATGAGGATCATCGCCATCCGATGCTCCGCCTTGAGCTCGGCGAGCAACGCCATGACCTGCGCCTGGACGGTGACGTCCAGCGCCGTGGTGGGCTCGTCGGCGATGAGCACGCGCGGCTGGAGCGCGATCGCCATCGCGATCATCACCCGCTGCCGCATGCCGCCGGAGAACTGGTGCGGATAGTCGTCCACCCGGCGGGAGGCCGCCGGGATGCCGACCCGGTCCATCAGCTCGATCGCCTGGCGCCGCGCCTCGGCACGGGAGGCGCCGCGCCGGCGCCGGAACAGCTCGCCGATCTGCGCGCCGACCCGGAACACCGGGTTGAGTGAGCTGAGCGGGTCCTGGAAGACCATCGCCAGGTCGGTGCCGTTGAGCCGGCGGCGCTCTGAGCGCGGGCGGGTCAGCAGATCCGTGCCGGCGTACACGATCCGGCCGCCGGTCACCTCGCCCGCCGGGCGCGGGACCAGCCCCATCAGGGCCTGGGCGGTGACGCTCTTGCCGCTGCCGGTCTCGCCCAGGATGGCCAGGGTCTCCCCTTCTGCCAGGTCGAAGCTCACCCGGTCGACGGCGGTGACGGTGCCCGCCCGGGTACGGAACCGTACCGTCAGGTCCCGTACCGACAACAGTGGATCGTCCATCACATGCTCCTCAGCCGCGGGTCGAAGCGGTCGCGCAGCGCGTCGCCCAGCACGCCGAAACTGATCACCAGGACGGCCAGGCCGATGCCGGGGATCGTGGAGATCCACCACGCGTTGGACAGGTAGTCCCGGCCGTTGGCGATGGTCAGCCCCCAGCTCGGCGTGCTGGCCGGGGTGCCGAGGCCGAGGAAGCTCAGGGACGCCTCGGCCAGGATCACGTGGCCCAGCTCCACGGTCGCGACCACCAGGATCGGCGCCGTCACCGACGGCAGGATGCTGCGCGTCACCAGGTGCCAGGTCCGGGCGCCGAGCGTGCGGGTGGCGTCGACGAAGTCGCGGCTCTTCAGCCCGAGCACCTGGCTGCGGGTGACCCGGGCGAACGTCACCCAGTTGGAGATGGACAGGACGATGACGACGTTCACCACACTGGGCCCGAGGATCGAGGCGATGAAGATGGCCAGCAGGATCGACGGGAAGGTGAGCTGGATGTCGGCCAGCCGCATCAGCACCATGTCGAGCCAGCCGCCGAAGTACCCGGCGGCGACACCGGCCGCGACGCCGATGAC
This sequence comes from Nonomuraea fuscirosea, assembly GCF_035917475.1. NCBI lineage: Bacteria > Bacillati > Actinomycetota > Actinomycetes > Streptosporangiales > Streptosporangiaceae > Nonomuraea > Nonomuraea fuscirosea. Next base: position 10,951,531 of record NZ_CP109074.1, read on the forward strand.
GCCGGCCAGGACCAGGGTCGCCACGCCGACGGTGATCGACACTCGTGCGCCCTGCAACATCTGGGCGAGCACGTCCTGGCCGACCTGGTCGGTGCCGAAGATCGCGGTGTGCCCGTCCGGCAGGACGAAGCCGGGCGGTTTCAGCCGGGAGCCGAGGTCCGTCGCCACCGGATCGAACGCCAGCAGCATCGGCCCGACGACGGCGGCGACGACGTAGAAGGCGACCACCGCCAGCGAGACGATGATGCGCAGCCGTCCGATCCTGACCCGGCTCCTGCCCGCCGGGCGGACCTCGCCGGCCGGCGGGGTGGAGTCGTCGGCGCTCTGGGGCAGAACCTGCTCGGTCGACCTGTTCATCGTCACCGTCCCAGCCGAATGCGCGGATCGAGGTAGCCGTACAGGACGTCCACGACCAGATTGATCAGGACGAAGCCGCCGGCGATGAGCAGGATCGCGGCCTGCACCACGTTGTAGTCACGGGCCGAGATCGAGTCGATGAGCAGCCGCCCGACGCCGGGCCAGGAGAAGACCGTCTCCACGATGACCGCGCCGCCGAGCAGCTTGCCGAACTCCAGCCCGGCCACCGTCACGATCGGGATCAGCGCGTTGCGGATGGCGTGCTGGGAGATGACCAGCCGCTCGGAAAGGCCCTTGGCCCGCGCGGTCTGGATGTAGTTCTCGTGCACGACGTCGAGCAGGCCGCTGCGGGTCAGCCGGATCAGCACCGCGACCAGCGGCAGGGCGAGCGTGACCCCCGGCAGGATCAGCCGGTCGAAGCCGCCGTGCCCGCCGCTGGCCAGCACGTGCAGCTGCCGGGCGAACACCAGGATGAACATGATCCCGATCCAGAACGACGGCATGGACTGGGACAGCAGCGCGAACACCGAGACGATGCGGTCGGCCAGGCGGTTCACCCGCAGGGCGCCGAGCACGCCGAGCGCGACGCCGAGCACCAGGCCGATCACCATCGCCACGACGGCCAGTTGCAGGGTGAGCGGGAACTTCTCCGTCACCAGGCCCATGGCGTCACTGTGGTAGCGGTAGGAGTCGCCGAAGTCGAAGCGGACCACGTCGCCGAGGTAGATCCCGTACTGCACCGCCAAAGGGCGGTTCAGCCCCATCTGCTCGCGTAACTGGGCGATCTCGGCCTGGGTGGCGTCGGAGCCGAGGATGAGCTGGGCCGGATCGCCGGGAACCAGCCGGAGCACCAGGAACACAATGGTCACGGCGCCCCACAGCACGAAGACGGCGAACAGCGCGCGCCGGATGAAGTACGCGGTCATGGCCGGTCCGATCGCGGTCGGTCGGCGTCCCGTTTCAGCATCGCCAGGCAACTCCTGGGTGAGCCAGGACGCGGCGGGCGTCTGGCGGTGACGGCTTGAGGGTGGAGGAGGGCCGGCAGGCGAGCCGGCCGGACTTCGGAGGGTGGTCCACAGAGGCGGCGAGCCGTCGGCCGCAGGGGAGCGGCAGGATGACCGGCTCGCAACATTAACGTTAATGCGATTGGTGGCTGATGCTAGGACTGAGGATCGTGGGCGTCAAGGGTCGGGATCGGCTTTTCCGCTTGACACCGTCCTGAACGATCTCGACTTCTCTGCTTTGACCTGCGCATATGTGATTCACCATGTCATCGGACGGGACGTGAGGCGGTCACCCGCAGGGTTGACGTCCGTTCAACATGAACGTTAATGTCCGGGCCAACCGTGTGATCCGCTCCGGTCGATCGGCCGGGCGTGGACCTTCGCCATTTCCGTATGGCCTCAACCTTTTCCAGGAGCCTCCGGCATGACCATGACGGAGCGGCCAGACCTGGCCGCAGAACTTCGCGCCGCGATATTGTCGGCGGACCCGAGGCTGTCGAAGTTCTCCCCGCTTCGGCGCATCCTCACCTACGACGACTTCAACTCCGGCGCCCATGGCTGGACCGAACTGCTGGGCAATTACAACGGCAACGGCGACCTGTCCACGGTCGACGACCACATGCGCGACTTCCGGCCGCCGCAGCTGTCCAACTGCTCGTTCTTCGACATCGGCAGCCACGGGGCGATGACCGGCTCGTACGCCCTCAAACTGGCCACCCGGCCCTACGAGGGGCACACCGCCACCGCCATCAGGCGGCTCACCATGAGCGGGCGCGGCCTGCTGCAGATCGAGGCGTACTTCACCTTCAAGGCCGAGGCGACCATCGACGGCAGCACGGGCGACCAGTTCGGCGACGTCACCTGGGACGGCAACCTGCACCCGTCGGAGGCGCAGTTCGGCTGCTTCACCGTGGCGACCGACCTCTGCGGCGACGGCGGCCTGCGCTACCACACGGTGGCCCGCTACCTGAACACCACGCTGGACAACACGCTGTCACGGCAGTGGGTCTATCCGACCGTGCCGGAGCCGACGCCGCGCGAGCACCTTGAGGGCAAGGTCAAACTGGCCTACGGGGCCGACTTCACCGCGCCCAACCCGGAGGACTGGCAGCCGTTCGGCGAGCCGCAGGAGCTCTGCTACAACGAGGTGCCGACCAAGGTCAACTGGCACTACCTGCGCTGGGTCATCGACACCGGCGCCCGGCGCAGCGTCGAGTTGCAGGTCAACGACCGGGTCATGGACATGTCCTCGATTCCAGTGCCGCCGTACGAGGAGCGCTACGACTCGCTCGAGAACCTGCTGAACTTCTACTTCTCGGTGCGCACCCATTCGTCGGTGCGCAACTTCCTGTTCCTCGACTCGGTTCTCATTTCCACGGAGTGGTGACGTTCATGCGGCAGGTGCAGACGGCGGTTCTCGAACGGGACACGACTTTCGACGCCGATTTCGCGACGGAACCGTACGAGGTGGCGTGGGCCGGTGAGGCGCGGTGGTTCGTGCACACCCTTTCGGCGTCCGGCGAGGACGTCGCGGTGCGGCTGGTCACCCAGATCTCGCCGGACGGATTGACCTGGTGCGACCTCGACGGCCACGAGCACGTGGTCACCGGTCCCGGCCTGGTGACCTGGCCGGTCGAGCGGTTCGGCCAGTGGCTGCGGCTGCGCGGCACCGTGACCGGCGGAAATCCGTCGGCGAAGCTGCGCATCTATCTCACCGCCAAGAGCTGAGCGCGACCGGGAGAAGGCACGGGAGCGAGCGGGAGCAGGGCATGCGCAGGGCCGGGGGCCGGCGTCACACGCTGCGGGACATCGCCGCGGCGTTGAATCTGTCGGTCAACACCGTTTCGCGTGCCCTGTCGGGAAAGGACGGCATCGGGGAGAAGACCAGGGCGCTGGTACGCGCCGAGGCGGAGCGGGTCGGCTACGTGCCGAACAGCATGGCCAGGTCGCTCGTGACCGGCTCCGCGATGACCTTCGGCCTGGTCATCACCAACCCGTCCAACCCGTTCTACGCGCAGCTGATCTCCAGCATCGAGTTACGCGCGCGGGAGCACGACTATTCGCTGCTGCTGACGGTGACCGACGAATCGGCGGAGAACGAGGCGCGGGCCGCGGAGTCGCTGCTGCGGTCGTCGGTGAGCGGGGCGATCGTCGTACCGGTGCAGGCGGGCGCCGATCCGTGGCAGCGGCTCGGCGCGGTCGGCGTGCCCACCGTGCTGCTCAACCGGGACCTGCCCGACCTGGGCTACCGCTTCGTCGGCACCGACAACGAGCTCGGCGGCTATCGGGCGACCGCGCACGCGATCGCCTGCGGCGCCCGCTCGATCGTGGTGCTGGAGGAGGACCTGCCGATCACCACCATCGCCGACCGGATCGCCGGCTACCGCCGCGCCATGACCGAGGCCGGCCTGTCCATGCCGCGGGGCAGCGTCATGCGGGTGCCCACCCGCCGCCACGACCAGGCCGCCCTGCCGTGGCAGCCGCAGCAGGCCTACCAGGTGGCCCGCCGCATGTTACGCCGGGCCAGGCTGCCGGACGCGGTCGTGGTCGGCAACGACTACTTCGCCCTCGGCCTGTATCGCGCGCTGGCGGAGCACGGGCTCAAGGTGCCGGACGACCTGATGGTGATCGGCTTCGGCGACCATCCGTTCTCCGCGTTCCTGTCGCCGTCGCTGACCACGGTCCGGCTGCCCGCCGAGGAGGTCGGCGAGATCGCCGCCGATCTGCTCCTTGAGGAGATCGCGGGCGGGCGCAGCGCCCGTCCGCTGAAGCAGCTGATCGCCCCCACGCTGGTGGAACGCGACTCGACCGCCAGGAAACGCTAGTCCAGCGCGGCGAGCAGGGCCTTCGCCACGTCGTCCGGGTGCGTGAGGATGGTCTCGTGGGTGCCGGGCAGCGGCACCGGCTCGACGCCGACGCGGGCGGCGAGTTCGGCGCCTGGCGCGGCCAGCCCCCGGTCCTTCTCGGCGAGGAGGTAGGCGATCGGCAGGCCCGCGAAGTCCACGGTGTCCAGCGCGTCGAGCATGTAGTTCCCCGGCTGCGGGACCAGCAGGTCGTACACGAGCCGCTGCACCTGCTCCGGCTCGTCCTGCATGAGGGACTGACGGAACGACTCGAAGTCCACGGAGACGGTGTGGTCGGGTGACGCGGCGATCGTCGAACGGAGGAAGGCGCCCACCTCCGGGCCCATCGCGTCGGCCATCGACTCACCGGCACGCGGGACGAACGCGCTGACGAAGACGATCCCGCGCAGGCGGCCGCGCAGCCGCGGTACGGCGCCGGCGATCGGGATGCCGCCCCAGCTGTGGCCGACCAGCACGACGTCGGTGAGGTCGCGGCGCTCGACCTCATCGACCAGGTACGTCACCGCGTCGGCCAGCCGCGGCTCACGCGCGTCGTCACCCGCCGAGAGGCCGGGCATGGTCAGCGCGATGCCCCGATGACCGGCGTCGGCCACCCGCTGGGCCACCGGATGCCACGACCACCCGCCGTGCCAGGCCCCCGGAACGAAAACGTAGTTCACCTGCGACTCCAAGCCTATGAATAGAGACATGCTCTGCTCATCAGAGTCTAACTCTGATCAACCGGGCGGGTAGCATGCCTCCCGTGCCGACCAGGTCATCGAAGAGCGCCGGAGCGAGCAGGCGGGCGGAGTACGCCGCGGCGACCCGCCGGGCGATCCACGAGGCCGCGCGGGAGTTGTTCAGCGCCCAGGGTTACTTCGCGACCACCGTGGACGACATCGCGGCCGCCGCCCGGGTCGCGCCGGCCACGGTGTACGCGGTGGGCGGCGGCAAGCAGGGCCTGCTCAAGGCGATCATCGAGGCCAGGACCACCGCGCCGGACGTGGCCGAGACCCACGCCCACATCGCCGCCGCGACGGACGCGGCCGAACTGGTGCGCTTCATCGTCAACGCCACCCGGGTCCGCTTCGAGCACTCCCGCGACCTGATGCGGGTGGTCGCCGACACCGCCCCGCACGACGCGGGCGCCGCCCAGGCGCTACGGACCGCGCAGGCCAGCCTCCGCGACGGCCTCACCCGTACCGCCCGGCGCCTGGCCGAACTGGGCGCCCTGCGACCCGGCGCCGACGCGGAGGAAGCCGCGGAGACGCTCTGGTTCTACCTGAACAACAACGCCTACTTCACCTTGACCGACGACAACGGCTGGTCGCTGGAGAAGGCCGAGCGCTGGCTGCGCGACTCACTCCACCACGCCCTGCTGAACGGCTCGGACGCCTAGCTCCCCTGCGGGCGCGACGGCCGGCGACCCGGCGTCCGGGACCGCGGCCACGGTCAGGCTCGCCGCCGGGCCATCCGCCGTCCGCGCACGAAAAGGAGCAGACCGAGCGGCGTGAACACCACGCCCAGGCCGCCGGTGATCAGCGGGCCGAGATAGGCCGACCAGAACGAGGAGATCCGCGCGTCGCGCGGATCGGCCGGGTCGTAGGCGACGGGTACGGCTTCGCCCTCCGCGTAGGCCGGCGGGTTGCTGCCGGTGGAGCTCTCGAACGAGTACTGCCTGCCCGCGACGGTGAACGTGACGGTCGGGTACCACGTGGTGCTGCGGCGATGACGACCGTCGGAATCCCGGGTCGTGCTGGTGCGGGCGGTCAGCTCGATCACGGTCCCGTCCGTTCGCTGCGCCGAGGCCAGGAAGCTCGCCGTGGAGGCGGCCAGCACGAGGGTGACGCCCAGCAGAACCAGGCCGACCAGAGCGAACAGTCCGCCGACGCGGGTGATGAGCCGTTCGTTATGCATGGGACAAGTGTGTCCTACAGGGATGATCGCGCCGGACCTGGCGGGCAGCACGCGAGGTCACAGCTGGAAGCCGGTCCGCAGGCGGGCGACGGTCTCTTCCAGCACGGCGGGCAGGTCGAACGCGCCGCCGCTGCCGGCGGCGAGCCACGCCATCGTCATGGATCCGCAGAGCATCCTGGTGAGGCTGAGGATCTCCGGGTCGGTGGCGTCGCGGCCGGCCCGTTCGGCGAACAGCTCGGCCATCCCGCGCATGCTGGAGGCCAGGCTGCCCATGTTCGCCGCCCACACCTCCGGAATGGTCACCACCAGCCGGGCCCGGTCCTGGATCTCCACGTGCTCGGAGCGGGCGGCGCCGGTCTCGTCGAAAGCGGTGCGTACGGCGTTGTGCAGCGCGGCCAGCACCCCCAGCTCCGGCGGCTGCTCGCGGAAGGCCGCGATGAACGGCCTGATCATCAGGAGGTCGTCGTCGAGCACCACCAGGTCGTGCTTGGTGGGGAAGTAGCGGAAGACCGTGCTCGGCGCGAGATCCGCGGCGGCCGCGACCTGCTCCACCGTGGTCGCGTGATAGCCCTGCTCGCCGAACAGCCGCAGTGCGTGCCGCTGGATCGCCTGCTTGGTCCTGGCCCGCTTGCGTTCCCAGGCTCCTCCGGACGATCGGCTTCCGGGCTGTTCACTCGTCACCACGTCGCGCTTCGCTCCTCAACGCACGGTCACAGCTGCAGCGGTCATCGTACGCCTCGCCTGCGCGACGCCCGCTGGCCTGGGAGAACCGCGCCCGCTCAAATCGTGGTGTAACCTCCGATTTTGCGAGTTAACTCTCAGACTGAAACTGAACTCCCAGAACAGGAGCAGCTGATGACGACCAGGATCGAGGCCGACTACCTCGTGATCGGCGCGGGCGCGACGGCGATGGCCTTCGTGGACACGCTGCTGAGCGAATCGGACGCGACCGTGGTGATGGTCGACCGCTACCACCAGCCGGGCGGCCACTGGACCGTCGCCTACCCGTACGTACGGCTGCATCAGCCGTCGGCCATGTACGGCGTGAACTCCCGCCCCCTCGGCGACGACACGATCGACCGGACCGGCCTGAACGCCGGTTTCTACGAACTGGCCAGTGCCGCCGAGGTGTGCAGCTACTACGACCAGGTCATGCGGCAGACGTTCCTGCCCTCAGGCCGGGTGTCGTACTTCCCCATGGCCGAGTACGACGGCGCCGGCCGCTTCCACCTGACGACCTCCGGCGACGCGTACGAGGTGACCGTACGCCGGAGGGTCGTGGACACCACCTACCAGGGCGTGACCGTCCCGGCGATGCGCCCGCCCGAGTTCCCGGTCGCCGCCGGCGTCCAGGTGGTGCCGCCGAACGCGTTGCCGGCCATCCGCGACCCCTATGAGCGGTACGTCGTCGTCGGCGCGGGCAAGACCGGGATCGACGCCTGCCTCTGGCTGCTGGAGCAGGGCCTGGCCCCTGAACGCCTGACGTGGATCATGCCCCGCGCGCCCTGGCTCATCGACCGCGTCACCGTGCAGCCGATCCCGCTCCGCCGTGCCGAGGACATCGGGCGGGATTTCCTGGCCAAACACGAAGCCGTCATGAGCGCCGCATCCCTGCCCGACCTCTTCGACCGGCTCAACGCCGCCGGCGCCCTGCTGAAGATCTTCCCCGACGACCGGCCGACGGCCTTCCGCTGCGCCACCGTCTCCCAGGCCGAGCTGGAACGACTACGCCGGATCGAAGACGTCGTGCGCCTTGGCCGGGTGAAACGCATCACCGAGACGGAGATCGAACTCGACGGCGGCGCCGTCCCCGTCGGCCCGGGGGCGCTGCACGTGGATTGCACCGCCGACGCCGCCAAACAGCTCCCCGTCGTCCCGATCTTCCAGGACGGCCTCATCACCCTGCAGTCGGTCCGCGTCTGCCAGCCGGTGTTCAGCGCCGCCCTCATCGCGCACGTGGAGGCGGCCTATCCGGACGACACCGTGAAGAACGACCTGTGCCCCGTCACGCCGAACCCGAGAACCGACGTGGACTGGCTGCGCTTCGCCCTGTCCGCGAACGCCGAGGCGCTGCGCTGGGCCGGCGACGACGACCTCGACACCTGGCTGCGCACGTCCCGGCTGCAACCGAACATCGCCCCGCCGATGCCGGAAGACCCGGCCGAACGAGCCGCCTTCGCCCGCCAGTCCCTGACCATGCTCCAGGAACAGAACGCCCGCCTCGAACAACTCCTGCACGCGCACGAGGTGGGGTGACAAGCGGCGTCACAGGGCGGGCTCGTCGCGCAGGATCGCCGTGTGCATGGTGCGCAGCACGTGACCCGGCTCCAGCCCCAGCTCCTCCACCAGCACGGCACGCCCCCGGCGGTAGACGTGCAGGGCGTCCGCCTGACGTCCTGACCGGTGGAAGGCGAGCATGAGCTGGGCCCGGATCCGTTCCCGCAGCGGGTGCTCGGCCACCGCCACGCCGAGCACCCCCACCAGCTCGCGGTGCCGGCCGAGGGCCAGCTCCGCCTCGGCCCAGTCCTCCAGCACGCTCAGCCGCAGCTCCTCCCAGCGGCCGGCGACCGCGCGCAACGGCTGGCTGCTGATCCCGGCGAGGACCTGACCGCGCCACAGCCCGAGCGTCTCCCGCAGCAGCGCCGCCCTCCTGGCGGGCGGCGCCTGACGGGCCTGGTCGAGGTTGGCCTCCGCCTGATGGGCGTCGAGGTCGACGGCGCGGATCCGGTAGCCGGACGGCACGGTCTCGATCAGATCGGGATCGCCGCCGCCGGTACGCAGCGCCTTGCGCAGCGCGCACACGGCGATCATCACCTGGTTACGCGCGGAGGACGGAGGATCGTCCCCCCAGACCTGGTCGATGAGCCGCTCCATGGCCACGATCCGCCCCTCGGCCAGGAGCAGCGCCGCGAGGGTGGCCTGGGCCCGCGGCCCGCCCATGTGGACCGGCCGCCTCCCGATGGTCACCATGAGCGGCCCCAGGATGCCGAACCAGGTGTCCGGCCGCGTCGCGGCGGCCGGTGCCACAGGCGCGGCGATGATTTCGTGCATGACGACGATCCCCCGATCCCGGTCCCGTGCACGGCGGCACGACCCGCCGTACGGTGGTCAGCACCACTCGCACTCACCTGCCTGAACACTGACAGGCGCCTGCTGCTGAGCGTCGATCTGGGCGGCCGTCCCGACGCTCGCCCCCGTGAGCGTGGAGAGCGCCAGCACGAGAATCGCGAGTTTCCGCTGGAACATGTGGTATTTCCTCCCTGCCGACTGTGATCAGTACGGATGCTGCCAGAATCCGATTTCAGTCCGTTTACAGAAGGCGTGGAGGGTGTCAGTCACCCTGGCGGACGGCTGTACCGGGGGGAGACGTATGGTTCACCAGGACGAACGCGCCATGCTCGCGATCGGCGTTCTCGGGGGCCTGGAGATCCGGAAGCTGGGCCGCGAGGTGACCGTCCCCGGGCGCAACGGTCCCTGGCTGCTGGCCGGGCTGGCTCTCGGAGGCGGCCGTCCGATCTCGGAAGACCAGCTGACCGAGTGGGTGTGGGGGCCGTCCGGGGCGAGCGTGGGCGCGTTGCGTACGGGGATCTCCCGCATCCGCACCTGGCTGCGCGACCGGATGTCGCTGCCCGGCGCGATCGAGCTGACCCCGCAGGGCTACCGGCTCGACCTCGCCCGCGTCCGGCTGGACGCCGCGCGTTTCACGGAGCTGACCGAGGAGGCCGCGGCCGAGCGCGACGCCGAGCGCCGGCTCGGCCTGCTCCAGCGGGCGCTGGCGGAGTGGCGCGGCCCGGTATTGCTCGGCGCCCCGGAACGGCTGCGCGACTGCCCCGAGGCGCACCGGCTGGACACGGCGCAACTGACGTCCGTGCTGGACGTGGCCGACCTCGCGCTCGCCCTCGACCGGCCGCAGGACGCCGTCGATCACGTGGTGCGCCTGGCCGGGCGGCACCCTTACGACGAACGCCTGCACGCGCGCCTCATCACCGTGCTCGGCGCGTCCGGCCGCAGGGCGCAGGCGCTGCGCTGGTTCGAGGCCACCAGGAAGAGGCTCGCCGACGAGCTCGGCGTGGACCCCTCGCCCGAGCTGCGCGACGCCCACGCCGCGCTGCTGGCGGAGGAGTCCCGCGCCGCCGGCCGGAAACCGGCCCGCCCGGCGGTGCCCAACATGCTCCCGCCGGACGTGACGGACTACACCGGGCGCGAGGAGATCCGGCGGGAGCTGCGGCGCCACCTGTGCGACCCGGGCCGGAACACCGTGGCGATCGCGGCGATCGCCGGTATGGGCGGCGTGGGGAAGACCGCGCTCGCCCTGCATCTGGCGTACGAGCTGCGGGCGGAGTTCCCCGACGGGCAGCTCTACATGGACCTGCACGGCACGGGGACCCAGACCGAGCCGGTCGATCCGGCCGAGGTGCTCAGCCGGTTCCTGCGCATCCTGGGCGTGGGCGGCGACTCGATCCCGCCGACGCTCGACGAGCGGGCCGAGCTGTTCCGTACGCAGATGGCCGACCGCAAAGCCCTGATCATCCTGGACAACGCGGCCGACACGGCCCACGTCATGCCGGTCCTGCCGGGAAGCCCGTCCTGCGCCGTCGTCGTCACCAGCCGCAGGCCACTGGGGTCGCTGACCGGCGCCCGGCAGGTGGATCTCGACGTGCTGAGCCCGGCGCAGGCCACCACACTGCTGGAACGGATCGTGGGAGAGGATCGGCTGGCCCGGGATCCCGCCGCGGCTCAGGAGCTTCCTTCGCTGTGCGGCTATCTGCCGCTGGCGCTGTGCATCGCCGGCGCCCGCCTCGCGGTCAAGCGGCACTGGACCGCCACCACGCTGGTGTCGCTGCTCAGCGACGAGCGACGCAGACTGGACGAGTTCGCCTACGGGCCGCTGCACGTGCGGGCCGTGTTCGCGCTCAGCTACCAGGGCCTGGAGCCGGACGAGCAGCGCGCCTTCCGGCGGCTGGGGCTCATCGAGGCCACCAGCTTCGCCTCGTGGGCCGCCGCCGCGCTGCTCGATGTCGACGTGCCCGAAGCGGACAAGCTGCTCGAAACCCTGGTCGACGCCCAGTTGCTGCAAGTCGCCGCGACCGACTCGGCCGGGCGGACCCGCTACCTCTTCCACGATCTGGTACGGCTCTTCTCACGGGAGACGGGCGAGGCCGAGGACTCGGCCCAGGTACGCAGGGAGGCCGTCGAACGCCTGCTGAGCTGCCTGCTGTCGGTCAGCAGACAGGCGTACAGCGTCCTGTACGGCGGCGAGCACCAGATCGTCCGCGGTTCCCCCCGACGCCCGCGCCTGCCCGCCGACTACGTCGAGGAGCTGGTCGCCGATCCGGTGGAGTGGTTCGAGACCGAGCGGCTGACCATCGTCGACGCGGTGCACCTGGCCGCGAGCACCGGGCACGAGGAGCTCTGCTGGGACCTGGCCTGCACGACCGCGATCTTCTTCTCGCTGCTGAAATACCTCGACGACCAGCACACGATGCTGGAGACCGGCTACGCGGCGGCCGAACGGGCGGGCGACGTCCGGGGCATGGCGGCGGTGCTGCAGCGGCGGGGGATGCTCCACGTGGACAAGGCGCTCTACGACCTGGGGCGGGCCGACTACGACCGCTCGCTGGAGCTGTTCCGGCAGGCGGGGGACGTGCACGGCCAGGGCATCGCCCGCACGTACCTGGCCATGGTCGATCGCTTCGTGGGCCACTTCGACCAGGCCATGAGCCGCTACGAGCAGGCCCTGGACGAGCTGAGAGCGGCGGGCGACCTCGGCACTGAGGCGTTCGTCCTGCGCAACATCGCGCAGATCCACCTCGACCAGGACCGGCTCCAGCTCGCCAGGACCAATTTCGAGGCCGCCCTGGCGATCTACGAGCCGCTGGACACCCCGCGCGGCCTCGCGCAGACCCTCTACTGGCTGGGCAGCCTCGACCTGCGGGAGAAGAGGTACGACGAGGCCCGCGACGCCTTCACCAGAACCCTGGCCGGCGCCCGCACGATCGGGGACCGCGTGGGGGAGTCGCTGGCCCTGCACGGGCTGGGGGAGTCGAGCATGCGGCAGGGCCTGCTGGAGGAGGCTGAGGTCGTGCTGACCCAGGCGGTGGACATCGCCCGGAGCCTGAAGAGCCGGCTCATCCAGGCCCGCGTGCGGACGTCACTCGGCGAGCTCTACCACGTGGCCGGCCGGCCCACGGAGGCCGCCGCCCAGCTGGAGACGGCCGTGGAGATCGCCAGAACCATCGGCACCAAGCCCATCGAGACCCGGGCCGCCGACCTCCTGAACGAGGTCCGCGGCTCCACCACCTGAGCCGCCGACCGAGTCGTCCCGGGTTCTCTCCCGTTCGATGTCCCCTTGCACCCGTTCGTGACCTCCACCTGCCGTGCGGCGCCGAGAACTCCGCACCATGAGATCAGACCCGCTCGAAAGGGGTCGAAGTCCCAGGAATGGAGGTGATTTCACATGCGCATCGTCATCCGTCGTCCCGAGAAGATCGAGGCCACCGCCTGGTGGATCGTCGCCTGATCCACGCCATACGGTTCAGCGCTCCCCGGGCGGCCACACGGCCGCCTGGGGCGCGCTTCCCCGTCGGCATCTCAGGAACGCTGCCGACCCCGAAGGACAGCTGACATCTCACGGAAAGCGAAAGGCGACATGGCCGGTCATCCTGCGAACCAGACGACCGATGCGGAGCCCGCGGCCGACGGGAATCCGCGCATCAAGGAGATCTACCCCCGCTACCGGCTCGACGACCGCCGATTCCGCATCGGCGCGCAGCTCGGCATCACCGCGGAGTTCGACGACGCCGGCGGTGAGGTGTGGGACCTCGCGGAGTCGCTCGACGGACGGCCGGTGCCGGAGGTCGTGGCGGCCGTACGGCGACGTCATCCCCACCTGAGCGTGTCCGACGTGCTGGACGGCATCGCCACCCTCGACCACGAGGGTTTCGTCGAGTCGGCGGCACCGGGCGGGCACACCGAGGACGACTTCGACGCCCGCCTGCTGCCCAACATCCGCTACTTCAGCCGGTTCGAGGGGATAGCGGGCAACCGCTACCGGGCGCAACAGCGCCTTCAGGACTCCACCGTGCTGCTGCTCGGCCTGGGCGGCGCGGGCTCGAACTTCCTCACCCTGCTGTCCGGGGTCGGCGTCGGCCGCGTCATCGTGGCCGACCACGACTCCGTGGAGGCGGCGAACCTCGGCCGCCAGCTTCTCTACCGCGAGAAGGACATCGGCGTGCCGAAGGCGACCGCCGCCGCCGACGCCCTCGGGCAGATGAACTCCAGGGTCGAGGTGCGCCCGCACGTGCGGAAGGTCGACTCCGCCGAGGACGTCACCGATCTGCTCGACGGCGTCGACCTGGTGATCTGCGCGATCGACGAGCCGCCGTTCATCGCCCAGCGCCGGGTGAACGCGGCCTGCGTCGCGCGGAACGTCCCGTGCGTCTACGGACTGTCCCAGGTCACCAGGGGCCGCGTGTTCACCGTCGTCCCCGGCGTCTCCGGCTGCTTCGACTGCCTGAACATCAACTACAGCCAGAAGGACCCGGTGTTCGTCGCGCAGTTCCGCGGGTTCATGCGCAGCGGCTGGGAGGCTCCGTCCATCGCCTACGCCCCCGCCCTCTTCCAGCTCTCGGCGGTGGCCGTGGACGAGGCCGTACGGGTCCTGACCGGCTACGCCCCGCCCCGCTCCGTCGGCGTGCAGTTCGAGATCGACTACGAGGAGGGCACCGCGTTCCACCTCAACGACTGGCCGCGGCTGCCCGAGCTCTGCCCGACCTGCGGCACGGGCACGGAGTCGGACTGGGAGGTCTTCCGTGAGTACCGGGAAGGCGCCTAGCCGAGCGGCGACCCCAGCAGCGGCCTCAACAGCGACTCCGGCTGTGGCTCCGGCGGTGACGCTGCGCCGGCGCGGGCCGGACGCGTGGGCGCTGGCCTCCCGGGACGGCCCGCTCATCGTGGACGCCCGCACCGCAGACGCGGCCCGGCACCTCCAGCAGGGCATCACCCCTGACGAACTGCCGGCAACGCTGCCCTGGCTGACCCCGGCGGACGCCGAGGAACTGGCCAGGATCGTCGATGACGGCGCGGAACACGCGAGGGACCTCGAACTGACGGATCCCGCGCACCCGGCGCTACTGCGCGCGGTCGCGCCGATCGCGCTCGCCGGTCTCGTGCTCTCCGCGTCCGCGCTCCTCGTCGCGGGAACGGTCCCGGCGGGCGGCGCCTTCGCCCCGCCGGGCGTACCCCCGCTGCTCGCGGCCGCCGTCGCCGTCCTGGTGGCGGTCGTCACGACGGCGCTGCACGAGAGCGCCCACGTGCTCACGGGACGTCCGCGCGGCGGCCCGCTGCCGAGGGTACGCCTGCGCTGGTGGCGGGCGGTCACGACGGCCGACCTGACCCACACGTGGGGGTGGGCCAAACCCCATCAACTCGCCGCACTCGGCGCCGGCGTGGCCGTCGATCTTGCCGTGCTGGCCGCGTTCGCTGGCTGGACCGCGCTCGGCGGCGGCTGGTTCCCCCGGCTCGTCGTCGCGGTGCTGGTGGCCCGGCTGATCTGGCAGGGCGGGACGCACCGCCGTACCGACGTCTACTTCGCGGTGGCCGCCGTCCTCGACAGCCCCTCGCCGCGGCAGGCCGGGTCGCCGCGCGTGCGCCGGCTGTTCGCGGCCCTCGCCGCACTGGGCGTGTGCCTCGACCTGGTCCTGCTGTACGGCTGGCTCTGGCGGTGGATCGCCGCCGTCACCGGGCTCTGACGCTCCGGGAGGAAACGATGACAGCGTCCGGCTCCATCGTCATCGAGGGGCTCCGCAAACGGTACGAACACGGCAGACCGGCCGTGGACGGCCTCGACCTCGTCGTCCCCGGCGGCACCGTACACGCCCTGCTCGGGCCGAACGGCGCGGGCAAGACGACCACCGTACGCATCCTCGCCACCCTGCTGGCCCCGGACAGCGGCCACGTCCTCGTGGCGGGCGCGAACCTGCGGACGCACCCCCACCTCGTCCGCGAGCGCATCGGCCTGTGCGGCCAGCACGCCGCGCTCGACCACCGGCTGACCGGCAGGGAGAACCTGCACATGCTCGGCCGGCTCGCCGGGCTGAGCAGAGCGGCGGCCCGCGAGCGGACCGGCGAGCTGGCCGAGCGGCTCCGGCTCGCGGACTTCGCCGGCAAGACGGTCGCCGACATGTCCGGGGGCATGGCCCGGCGGATCGACCTGGCCGCGGCCTTCCTGGCCAGACCACGCGTGCTCTTCCTGGACGAGCCCACCACCGGCCTCGACCCCGTCGCCCGCCTGGACGTGTGGGAGCTGGTGGGCGAGCTCGTCGCCGCCGGCACGACCGTGCTGCTCACGACGCAGCACCTCGACGAGGCCGAACGGCTGGCCGACGCGGTCAGCGTGCTGCGCGACGGCCGGCTGATCGCGAACGGCACTCCCGGGGAACTGAAACGGCAGGCGGGCGGGCCCCGGCTGGAGATCGTCCTCCGGCATCCGGACCAGCGCCGCCCGGTGCTGTCCGTTCTGGAGACGCTCGCCCTGTCGGGGATCACCACCGGCGACCGCGCGATCGTGGCGCACCTGGCCGCCACCGACCCGCTGGCGCTGCTCGGCACGGCCGTGCGGGCCCTCGCCTCGGCCGGCGTCGAGGTCGAGGAGCTGGCGCTGCGGCGCCCGTCCTTAGAGGACGTCTTCGTGGCCCTGACCAGCGAGCCGAGGAAGCACCGGCAGGAAGAGAGATCGTTCACTTGACATCCTCCCCCTCCGAAAGGAGGGGGATTCCCACGGTCGCCCGTGAGGCTTCCTGCTTCACTGCCGGTCGCCCGCCCGAGAAGGGAAACTCTCGTTGAGGTCTTACACCAGCTCCACAGGCGTTTTGCCTCTCCGCCAGCCCGGCGGCGAGGGTGTTCCTGATCGTTCGTCCGGCGGCTTGGTTGTCGCCACCGCCGAACAGATTAACGAACCGTGCCGTGTCGCGCGGCGTTTTGACGCCGGTTCGCCTGACGGCGAACCGGCTGCTCCTGTCCTGCTCCGCAGGGGTCCGATTCCTCCCCCGCCTGAAGGCGGGGGTTTCCTCGGAGGTATCTGATGACCGCACCGTCGCTCGTCCGCGCGACGCGCGTGATCGGCGCGCGCAACGTGCTGCGTCTGCGCCGCTCACCCGACCTCATCGCGGTCGTCGCCGTGCAGCCCGTGCTGTTCGTGCTGCTGTTCGGCTTCGTCCTCGGCGGCGCCATCCAGGTGCCAGCGGGCGACTACCAGGCGTTCCTGGTCACGGGGGTGCTGGTGCAGACCGTCGTGTTCGGCTCGGCTCTGGCGGGCATCGGCATGGCCGAGGACCTCGAACGCGGCGTCGTCGACCGGTTCCGATCGCTGCCCGTGCCCCGCGCCAGCATCGTCATCGCCCGCGTCCTGTCCCAGCAGATCACGGGCGCGCTCGGGATCTCGGTCACGGCCGGCTGCGGGCTGCTCCTGCAGTGGCGTCCCCACGGGGGGCTCGCGGGGTCGCTGGCCGCGTTCGGGCTGCTGATGCTCTTCGGCCTGGCGATGAGCTGGGTCAGCGTCACGATCGGATGCGCCGTCCGCTCGACCGAGGCGGCGCAGGTGGCCTGCTACGCCTGGCTCTTCCCGGTGACCTTCGTGTCCGACGCGTTCGTCCCGACGGACCGGATGGCGATGCCCGTACGACTGATCGCGGAGTGGAACCCGATGAGCGCGGTCACCACCACGGTGCGCGCCCTTCTCGGCGACGGCGCCCCGGCGGCCGGCGGCTGGCCGCAGGAGCACGCCCCGATGCTGGCGCTGGGCTGGTGCGCGGTTCTCATCGCGACCTTCCTGCCCTGGTCGGTGCACGTCTACCAGCGGCGGACCGCCGGCCGGTCACGGCCTACGTCGGCAGGCCGAGCGTAAGGCGGAGCTGGTCACGGTAGGTGCGCCCGGAGATGAGGCTGTCGCCCGTGGACAGGAAGAGGCGCAGCTCGCCGTGCCGGAGGATCTCGACCTCGCGGATCCGGTCCAGGCGCACGATGAGCGAGCGGTGCACGCGCAGGAACGTCCGCGGATCCAGCCGCTCCTGGAGCAGCGTGAGCGTGCCGCGGACGAGGTGAGTCCGGGAGCCGACGTGGATGCGCGCGTACTTGCCCTCGGCCCTGATGTAGTCGATGGCGGCCAGGTCGAGGAACTGGATTCGACCGGCGCCCTCGATGGGCAGCCGGCTCAGCGGCGGCGGCCCGGCCACCCGCTCACCGCCGGAGAAGCGGTCCAGCGGCGACGTCCCGGCCGATCGCCCATCAGCGGCCAGGTGGCTGACCACCCGGGCCAGCGCGTCTTGGAGCGCGACCCGGTCGCACGGTTTGACCAGCCGATCGACCTCATGAACCTCCGCGGCACCCGGCAGAGGCGCACCTGCCGCCGCCATCAGCACGACAGCCGGCCGCCGACGGCCCCGGAGAACGTCGAACACCTCTAAGCCGCCCTCCTCCGGCCGCCCCGGATCCAGGAAGACCAGATCCGGTCGGCGCCGTTTCATCGCCTCAGCCGCCGCCCGCGCCGTCGCGCACGCGGCCACCAGCTCGACTTCCTGGTGGCGGCACAGAAGCCGCTCCAGCTGGGCACGCGTCGCGTGGTCATGATCGACGATCAGCGTGCGCAGCCGCGCGGCGCGGGAGTGGGAAGACTGGCCCGGCATGTTCACCTTCCGCAAGTCGATGGCAGGTCGCGTGGAGCACGCTAGCGACGGCTGCTTTAACTAGGCTTTAGGCGATGACCGGACCCGAAAAAGCCGCGCTCGATCCGGCAGCTCTCCGGAACGCGGTGACCGACCAACCGGCGAGCACGGCGGGAGCCTGGGCCGGCGGGGCTGCCTCGGTCGAAGGGTTCCTCCGGCGGGTCGTCGCCGACCTCGACCGCATGCCGGCGTTACGCGTTCACCATGCCGAGTTCGGGAACTACGGCTCGGGCTACGCGTCGTACGTCGACGTCTTCGTCACCAGACGCGACGGCTCGGCGTGCCGCTCCGCGAACGGCTGGACGGAGGTCGAAGGGCTGCCGCTGGCGCTCTGCCGGCTCGCGCCGGTGGCGGTGCTCTTCACGCCCGGCAGTCAATCCTCGGGGCCGGACGGCGCCGGTAGCCGCGGCCTGCCGCAGCTGCCGCTGGTCGCGGACGATGCTCCGCCGGGATGGGCGGCGGAATACCGGCAGATCCGTCAGGTGCTCGATCGGCACGACCTCGGCCTGCTCGATGCTCGGCTACTCGGCCTGCCGTTAGAGCGGGGGCTTCAGGTGGACACCGTTCTCGGGGATCCGCCGTACACCGTGTTCGACGCTTGGTTCCACTGGGCGGACTGATCCGGCGGATCCATCGAGCGCGCGGTAGACGGCCTGGACGTAGGCGGCGGAGCGGGCGGAGCCCAGGATGTCGGCGCCCATGTCGTTCATCACGTACGCGATCGTCACACCCCGGTCGACGTCCATGATCGCCATGGATCCGCCCCATCCGCCCCAGAACGCGACGCGGCCGTCCGGCAGCCACGGCAGCGTGCGCCGGTCCGGCAGTGCGAATCCGATGCCCCACCGCAGGTGCAGCCCGTTGACGAGGTCGGGCCCGTTCGACTGCTCGGCGAAGATCAGGTCGAGGGTGGCCGGCTTGAGGAGCCGCGCGGACGAGGCGAGGATTCGGGCCACCGACCCGGCATTGCCGTGGCCGTTGGCCGCGCCGAGCTCCGCGGCCCGCCAGGCCGGCGTGTTGGCCGCCGCCGCGTCGGCCGCGGGCCCGGAGAAGGTCCGGTAGGCGACGCTGTCGGGGTCGAGCGCGGAAAGGTCGAGGCCGGCCGCCGGCGGGATGACGTCGGCGACCCGGCCGAGGTCCTCGTCGCGCACCCCGAGCTGGAAGTCGGCGCCGAGCGGCCCGGCGAGGTGCTGCCGGACGAACGCGCGCAGGGACAGCCCGGTCAGCCGGAACACCAGCTCGCCGATCAGATGGCCGTAGTTTGACCGGTACCCCGTAAAGGGCGAACATCATGTGCCAATCGAAGCACTGCACGCTCTTCTTGAGCTCGACCCGCACTTCGATGCCCATTCCCGAAGTGTCGATCACGCTGCTCATCGGGCGAAAACCCTGGAGCGCCCTGACGGCGGACTGGTCGCTCCCGCCATTTCCTGCCTTTTCGAATTCCGGGTTGGAAGAAACATCCATGGGATTTCCCAGTTCGTTCGGCCGAGGCGGCTCAGGCCCGACGACGGCGGGCCGTTTCCCGGCACGTCGCCGAGCCTGAGCCGGCCAGGCGCAGATTGATGGTCTCGAAACCGACGCGCAGGAACCGCGAGTGCCTGATCGCTTATGTCCTGGATGTCGAAGACGTCATGATGGGCGGGTGGCTGTGAAGGATGGATCCGATGTCCCGCCGGCGATGCTGGAGTCGTTGCGGGGGCCGTTGACCGGGTACTGCTACCGCATCCTCGGTTCCGCGAGCGACGTCGACGACGCCGTGCAGGAGACGATGATGCGCGCGTTGCGGGCCATCGACGGCTTCGACCCGGAGCGGGCGGCACTCTCGACCTGGGTGCACAAGATCGCCACGAATGTCTGCCTCGACATGCTCAGAAGCGCGCAGCGGCGGGCGCTGCCGTGGGACATGGGGCCCGCGTCGAGCGGCGGCGCCGACCTCGGCGTTCCGCTGCCGGCGGCACGGTGGGTGGAGCCGCTGGCGGACTCCCGGGTGATGGGGACCGCCGACCCGGCCGCCCTGGCGATGCGCGGGGAAACGCTGCGGCTGGCCTTCATCGCCGCGCTGCAGCGGCTGCCGCCGCGGCAGCGGGTCGCGCTGGTGCTGCGGGACGTGCTCGAGTTCAGCGCCGTCGAGGCGGCCGAGGTCATGCGGACGTCGGTGGCGGCGGCCAACAGCGCGCTGCAGCGGGCGCGGGCGACGCTGGACCGGCACCGGCCGCACCCGGCCGACACTCCGCGGCTGGACGACGTGACTCAGCTCGACCTCCTGCACCGCTACGTCAAGGCGTTCCAGGCGCACGACGTGCAGGAACTCGTCGCCGTGCTGGCGCACGACGCGCGGTCGGGGATGCCGCCTTTCGCGTGGTGGCTGGACGGGGCGGCGCACATCGCCGCGGTCATGTCGGCGTCGGACGCCTGTGGCGACGACCGGCTGATCTTCGGCGAACCGGCCAACGGGTGCTGGACGCTCGGTCAGTACCGGCCGGACGAGAACGGGGTATTGGTGCCGTTCGCCCTGCTGGTGCTCGAACTCAGGGACGGGCGGATCAGCGAGGTCGTCACGTTCCTGGGCTGGGGTGACCGTTTCGCCGAGTTCGGCCTGCCTGACGTGCCCGAAGCTGATCAGGAAGGACCGATGAGTCCGGCTGCCTTCGGTCGTACAAGAGGCGACATGTCCACCACGACCCGAAGGCCACACCCATGTCATCGACCGACGCGGAACTGAAGCAGCACATCCACGCCGAGAGAGAACGACTGACCTGCCTGCTCACCGACCTCCCCGCCCAGAGCTGGGACAGCCCGTCCCTGTGCGCGGGGTGGCGGGTTCGTGAGGTCGTCGCCCACATGACGGCGCCGTTCCGTACGAGCCTGCCCCGGTTCGTGGCAGGACTGGCGGCGGCCCGCTTCTCCTTCGACCGGTACGCCGACCGGGCCGCCCGCAAGGACACCACCCGGATGCCCGACGCCGCCCTCCTCGCCTGCCTGCGCGAGAACGTCACCAACGAGTGGCGGCCACCCGGCGGCGGGCTCGCCGGAGCGCTGAGTCACGACATCATCCACGGCCTCGACATGACCGAGCCGCTGGGACTGCCCGCGCCTCCGGCCGAACGCGTCGCCCTCGTGCTGGCGAGCGCGGACGACCGGAGCCTGTCCTACTTCGGCGTCGATCTGACAGGTGTGCGGTTGCGCGGCACCGACGCCGACATCGAGCTCGGTACGGGCGAGCCCGTCGAGCTGCCGGTCAAGGACATCCTGCTGACCGTCTCAGGACGACGACCGCTGCCCTGACCCCGGGCCGGGCGCCGGGGACAGCAGCGCGGCGGCGGCCAAGACGAGCGGGTCGAGGCGGCCGTCGGTGGCGCCGGTGGCGTCGGCGACCAGCATGGAGCGCATCCGGGGATCCCAGAAGGCCCGGATGTGCTCGGCGATCCGCTCGGCCGCCCAGGCCGGGTCGCGGTGCCTGAACTGCACCGCGATCTCGTTCGCCATGCGGATGTGCGGAGGCGTCCGCGTCATGGTCACGTGCTCACACCATCCCCGCCGGAGCCGGGTGCCTGAGCGTCACCTGGACCGCGGTCACCTTGTACTCGGGGCAGTTGGTCGCCCAGTCGGAGTTCTCCGTGGTGACGACGTTCGCGCCGGTCACCGGGTGGTGGAACGTCGTGTAGACGACCCCGACCGGCATCCGGTCGTCGATCTTCACCCGGAGGCCGGTCTCCCCGACCCGGCTGGTCAGCGCGACGGTGTCGCCGTCGCGGATGCCGCGCACCTCGGCGTCGTGCGGGTGCATCTCCAGCACGTCCTCGGGATGCCAGGCGGTGTTGCCGGTACGCCGGGTCTGGGCGCCCACGTTGTACTGCGACAGGATGCGCCCGGTCGTCAGGATCAGCGGGTACTTGCGGGTGCTGCGTTCCTGGGTAGGCACGTAGTCGGTGAGCACGAACCGGCCCCTGCCGCGGACGAACCCGTCGATGTGCATGATCGGGGTGCCTTCCGGCGCCGCGTCGTCGCACGGCCACTGGACGCTGCCGACCTGGTCGAGCTTGGCGAACGACACCCCGGCGAAGGTGGGCGTGGTCATCGCGATCTCGTCCATGATCTGCGCGGAGTCGTCGTACTTCATCGGGTAGCCCATCGCCTGCGCGATCTCGCAGACGATCTCCCACTCGTGCTTGCCGGTCTTCGGCGCCATCACCGGGCGGACCCGGTTGATCCGGCGCTCGGCGTTGGTGAACGTGCCGTTCTTCTCCAGGAACGAGGTGCCCGGCAGGAAGACGTGCGCGAACTTCGAGGTCTCGTTGAGGAATAGGTCCTGCACGACCACCAGCTCCATCGCCGACAGGGCGGCGGTGACGTGCTTGGTGTTCGGGTCGGACTGGGCGATGTCCTCGCCCTGCACGAACAGGCCCAGGAACGTGCCGTCGATCGCGGCGTCGAACATGTTGGGGATGCGCAGGCCCGGCTCGGGGTCGAGCACCCGGCCCCACAGCGTCTCGAACGTGCCGCGTACGACGTCGTCGGAGACGTGCCGGTAGCCGGGCAGTTCGTGCGGGAACGAGCCCATGTCGCATGAGCCCTGCACGTTGTTCTGGCCGCGCAGCGGGTTGACCCCGACGCCCTCGCGGCCGATGTTGCCGGTGGCCATGGCCAGGTTCGCCATGCCCATCACCATGGTGGAGCCCTGGCTGTGCTCGGTGACGCCGAGGCCGTACATGATGGTGGCGTTGCCCGCGCTCGCGTACAGGCGGGTCGCCGCCCGCAGCTCGGCGGCGGGGATGCCGGTGATCTCCTCGACCGCCTCGGGACTGTGCTCGGGGGCGGAGATGAACCGCTCCCAATCGGTGAAGTCCTCGCAGCGCTCCGCGACGAACTCCCGGTCCACCAGGCCCTCGGTCACCACGACGTGGCTCATGGCGTTGATCAGCGCCACGTTGGTGCCGGGCCGCACCTGCAGGTGGTGCTCGGCCTGGACGTGCGGGGACTTGACCAGGTCGATCCGGCGCGGGTCGGCGACGATGATCTTGGCCCCCTGGCGCAGCCGGCGCTTGATCCGCGAGGCGAACGCCGGGTGGGCGTCGGTCGGGTTGGCCCCGATGAGCAGGATGACGTCGGCCTTCTCCACGGACTTGAAGTCCTGGGTGCCGGCCGACGTGCCGTACGTCTGCTTGAGCCCGTAGCCGGTCGGTGAGTGGCAGACGCGGGCGCAGGTGTCGACGTTGTTGTTGCCGAAGGCGGCGCGGACCATCTTCTGCACGACGTACACCTCCTCGTTCGTGCACCGGGAGGAGCTGATGCCGCCGATCGCGCCGGCGCCGTGCCTGGCCTGGATCTCCAGCATCCGGCCGGCGACGTGGCCGATGGCCTCCTCCCACTCCACCTCCCGCCAGGGGTCGGTGATCCGCTCGCGCACCATCGGCTTGAGCTGCCGGTCAGGGTGCGAGGCGTAGCCGAAGGCGAACCGGCCCTTGACGCAGGAGTGTCCCTCGTTGGCCTTGCCGTCCTTATACGGCACCATGCGCACGACCTCGTCCCCGCGCAGCTCCGCCTTGAACGAGCAGCCCACGCCGCAGTAGGCGCAGGTGGTGAGCACGGTGCGGTTCGGCATGCCGAGCTCGACCACGGACCGCTCCTGCAGCGTCGAGGTCGGGCAGGCCTGCACGCAGGCGCCGCAGGAGACGCAGTCGGACTCCATGAACGTGCCGCCGGCGCCGGCCGCGACCTTCGAGTCGAATCCGCGCCCCTCAATCGTCAGGGCGAACGTGCCCTGCACCTCACCGCAGGCGCGCACACAGCGCGAGCAGGCGATGCACTTGCTCGCGTCGAAGTCGAAGTAGGGGTTGGTGCTGTCGGTCGGCAGGTCGAGGTGGTTCTCGCCGTCGAAGCCGTAGCGGACCTCGCGCAGTCCGACCTGTCCTGCCATGTCCTGCAGCTCGCAGTCGCCGTTGGCGGGACAGGTCAGGCAGTCCAGCGGGTGGTCGGAGATGTACAGCTCCATGACGCCGCGGCGCAGCTCCGCCAGCTCCGGCGTCTGGGTGCGTACCTTCATCCCCTCGGCCACCGGGGTGGTGCACGACGCCGGCGAGCCCTTGCGGCCGTCGATGTCGACCAGGCACATGCGGCACGAGCCGAAGGGCTCCAGGCTGTCGGTCGCGCACAGCTTGGGGATGTCGATGCCGCACTCGGACGCGGCGCGCATCACCGAGGTTCCCTCCGGGACCCGTACCTGCTTGCCGTCGATCTCCACGGCCACGGTCGCCTCGCCCGAGCGCGCCGGAGTGCCGTAGTCCTGCTCCTTGATCAGGCTCATCGCCGTTCCTCCGTCGTCGCTCCGAAGTCGCCGGGGAAGTGGGTGAGGGCGCTGCGCACCGGCATCGGCGTCAGACCGCCCATCGCGCAGAGGGACCCCTCGGTCATCAGGTGGCACAGGTCGTCGAGCAGCTTCAGGTCGCGGGTCCTGTCCCGGCCCGCGACGATGCGGTCGATGACCTCGACGCCGCGCACCGCGCCGATCCGGCACGGGGTGCACTTGCCGCACGACTCGGCGGCGCAGAACTCCATCGCGAACCTGGCCTGCGCCGCCATGTCCACGGTGTCGTCGAACACCACCACGCCGCCGTGGCCGACCATCGCCTCCGCCGCCGCGAACGCCTCGTAGTCCATGGGCAGGTCGAACCTGGACGTCGGCAGGTAGGCGCCGAGCGGCCCGCCGACCTGCACGGCGCGCACCGGCCGGCCCGATCGGGTGCCGCCGCCGTACCCCTCCACCAGCTCGCCGAGAGTGATGCCGAACGCGGTCTCCACGATGCCGCCGCGGGCGACGTTCCCGCCGAGCTGGAAGACCTGGGTGCCGCGTGAGCGGCCCACCCCGAGCCCGGCGAACGCCGCCGCGCCGGCAGCCATGATCATCGGCACCGAGCCCAGGGTGAGCACGTTGTTGACCACGGTGGGTCGGCCGAACAGGCCCTCCAGGGCCGGGATCGGCGGCTTGGCGCGGACCATGCCGCGCTTGCCCTCCAGGCTCTCCAGCATGGAGGTCTCCTCGCCGCAGATGTACGCCCCGCCGCCCACCCGGACGAACAGGTCGAAACTGAAGTCGCGGTCGAGGACCCGCTTGCCGAGCCAGCCCCGCTCGTAGGCGGCGTCGATCGCGGTACGCAGCGTCGCCACGGCGTCGGGATATTCCGAGCGGACGTAGACGTACCCCTCGCTCGCCCCGACCGCCCAGGCGGCGATCGCCATCCCCTCGATGAGGGTGAACGGGTCGCCCTCCATCAGCATCCGGTCGGCGAAGGTGCCGCTGTCGCCCTCGTCGGCGTTGCAGCAGACGAACTTGAGCTCCGACGCGGCGCCGAGCACGGTCTTCCACTTGATGCCCGCGGGGAAGCCCGCGCCGCCGCGGCCGCGCAGCCCGGAGTCGGTGACCTCGGCCACCACCTGCTCGGGGGTGAGTGACAGGGCGCGCGTCAGCCCGGCCAGCCCGCCGTGGGCGACGTAGTCGTCAGGGGAGAGCGGGTCGACCACGCCGACCCGGGCGAACGTCACCCGCGTCTGGTCGCGCAGCCACGGGATCTCCTCGGCCGGGCCGAGGCGCAGGGGGTGCTCGGCGCCGTCCAGCAGTCCCGCGGCGAGCAGGCCGTCCACGTCGTCCGGGCTCACCGGTCCGTACGCCACCCGCCCGGCCGGGGTCGCCACCTCGACCAGCGGTTCCAGCCACAACATGCCGCGGGACCCGTTCCGCACCACGCGGACGCCGGGCCCCGCCGTCTCGGCGATGCGTTCGGCGACCTGGTCGGCGCCGACGGAACGGGCGGCCGAGTCGCGCGGGACGTACACGGTCGTCGGCTCGCTCGTCACGCGGCGCCCTCCAGGAGGCGATCGAGCTGCTGCGCCCCCACCCGGCCGTACAGCCGGTCGCCGACCTGGACGGACGGGCCGAGCGCGCAGTTGCCGAGGCAGAAGACCTGCTCCAGCGTGATCGCGCCGTCCGGCGTGGTCTCCCCGAGTCCGACGCCGGTCCGGCTCTTCGCCCGCTCGACCAGCTCGTCCCCGCCCACCGCCTGGCACGCCTCCGCCCGGCAGATCCGGACCTTCGTCCGGCCGGGCGGCGTCTGCCGGAAGTCATGATAAAAGGTGACGACGCCGTGTACGTCGGCTCTCGACAGGTTCAACTCGTCGGCCAGGATCGGGATCGCCGCCGGATCGATGTGGCCCAGCTCTTCCATGAGGCTGTGCAGGATGGGCAACAGCGCGCCCCGGTCGTCACGGTGCCGCGCGACGACCGAGCGCACCTGATCTGCAAAAGACAGCGCCGGCGACGTCATGACCAGCCTTTCGGTCGGGGGGATCTCTCTGCACGGTCGTTCATCCGCGGGCGGGGCGTCCAATCGTTTCTTTCTCTCATCCGATAGGCGGCTTCTATCAGGGCAGGCCGCTGAGGTCCCGTCGGCGGCGTCGAGTGCGCGACGGGTAATCGCCCAGCTCGCGGTCTTGATCGGCCCGCCGGAACGGGGTATCTCATGGATCTGAACGTTCGCGGAACGCCGCAGGCCGTCGCCGTCCTGCCGTGCAGCCCCGGCCGATGCCGGGTGTTTTCCTGAGCAGGAGTGACGATGACGTACGAGGAGACCGCGCGACTCCCGGCACACGGCGTGCGGCCGACCGGTCCGCGCAGTCGGGTCGGCGCGGTGAAGGTGCGCCCGGGGCCGACCACCCCGATGCGGATCAGGCAGCTGTCCGGCTCGACGGCCAGGGACCGCCGCGACGACCTGGCCACGGAGGAGCCGCTGGAGATCCGCGTGTCCGCCCCTGACGGCTCGCGCCGGACGGTGGCCATCACCATGCGGACGCCGGGGCACGACTTCGAGCTGGCGGCCGGGTTCATGAGCGGGGAGGGGCTGGCGGGGGCGGAGGACCTCGCCGCGATCGCGTACTGCACCGACGACGACCTCCCGCCCGAGGCCCGCTACAACACGGTCACCGTGCACCTGAGGGGGCCCGTCCCCGACCTGCCCGCGCTCGACCGTCACTTCCTCACCTCCAGCGCGTGCGGCGTGTGCGGCTCGGCCAGCCTCGAATCGCTGCACGACCGCTGCCGCCCCCTCCCTCGGGGCGAGCTGCAGCTCACCGCCGGCCTGCTGTACGGGCTGCCCGGCGCGTTGCGCGCCGCCCAGGCCGGGTTCGGCAAGACGGGCGGCCTGCACGCCGCCGGGCTGTTCACGGCCTCGGGCACGCTCGTGGCGGCGCGGGAGGACGTCGGCCGGCACAACGCCGTCGACAAGCTGGTCGGCTGGGCGGCGATGAGCGACCGGCTGCCGCTGAGCGACCATGTGCTCATGGTCAGCGGCCGGGCCAGCTACGAGATCATGCAGAAGGCCCTGTCGGCGGGCATCCCGGCGGTGTGCGCGGTGTCGGCGCCGTCGTCCCTGGCGGTCGACCTGGCCAGGGAGTTCGGGATCACGCTGGTGGGCTTCCTGCGCGACGAGCGCTGCAACGTCTACGCGGGCGGGGAGCGGGTCGCCGGCTAGGTCAGGTGCTGGGCGGCGAGCCGGTCGAACACCTCACGCAGGTCGAGGTCGCGGGCGACGTCCAGCACGGCACTGGCGATCACCGACTCCGGCCTCGAACCGGCCAGCACGAGCCCGACCCGCGGCTCCCGGGCGGGCCGCTCCAGCCGGACGACCCGCATCCCCTCGGGCACGCCGAACATGTGCAGCCACGCATGGGAGATGACGCTCGACCAGCGGTGGGTGGCCACGTGCGCGAACAGCGCCGAGACGGTGTCGGTCTCGATCGCCGGCACCGCCACCGCGCCGGCGTGCCGGAAGTTGGCGTCCAGGATCCGGCGGTTGCGCATCTCGGGGGCCAGCAGGGCCAGCGGCAGCGCGGCCACCTCGGCCCACCGGGCCACCTGCCGGTCCGCCAGCTCGCCGTCGGCCGGGGTGAGCAGCAGGTAACGCTCCTGGTAGAGCGGGCTGACGCGTACCTCGCCCCAGTCTTCCTCCTCGTCGTCATCGAGGTACGTCATCGCCATGTCGATCTCGAACTCGGTCAGCCGGCGGGCGATCTCCCGTGACGACAAAGAGGTCAGCAGCACTCGTACGTGCGGATAGCGCTCGCAGAACGGCGTGGTCAGCAGCGAGGCGGCGGTCAGCGTGGTCGGGATCGCGCCCATCCGCAACGTGCCGGACAGCCCTTCGCGCATACGGGACAGGTCCTGGCGCAGGGAGTCGACGTCGGCGAGGATGCGGTGCGCCCAGAGCAGCACCCGCTCGCCTTCCGGGGTCAGCCCCGCGAACCGCTGCCCGCGCCGGACCAGCGGCACGTCCAGCTCGCGTTCCAGCTTACGGATGGCCGCCGACAAGGACGGCTGGGAGACGTGGCAGGTCGCGGCGGCACGGGCGAAATGCCGCTCCCTGGCCAGGACCACCAGGTACTCCAACTGGCGCAACAGCACGCTAAAGGATCGCCCACGCGCCCTCGCCGCGTCCATCCCCGATCTTCGGGGAGAAGGGGATGAGCTGCGGCCGGCTACTCGGTCGTGAGGCCCGCGTCGTTGAGCCGTTTCATCAGGCTGGGCTTGCCCTGGTGCCGTTCACGCAGGTGGGCGAGGCGTTGCGCGAAGACGCCGGCGTGCTCGTCGCGGATGGCCAGGATGCGCAGGTCACGCAGGAGTTGCACGGCCTGGTCGTATTCGCGGGGTTTCTTCGTGCCGATGGAGTCCTCCACCCGGCCCCACGCCGCTTCGAGGTCCTGAGCGAGCCGGTTGAGGTGAAGCTCCTGTTCCCGCCGCCGCTCCTGTTCCCGCCGTTCCCGCTCTTCGGCGCGCCGGGCCGCCTCCTGATGTTCACGGCCGTGACGGCGGGCGGCGGCACCGTCCAGCAGTTCGGCGACCGTTCGTTCTGTCCCCAGCTCCGTCTCCTGGTCGGTGCCGCCGCCGTCGAACTCCCGCAGCAGCTCCCACCGCACCTTCGCGCCGTCGTCCTCGACGACCCGGAGCAGCAGCGCGTTCTTCCGCTTGGCGGGCAGAGCGCCGATCCAGGCGGCCAGCGCCTTGCGATCATGCTGTACGGGCCGCGCCGGCGGGCTGGCCTCGGCGGCGGCCGCGAGCAGGTCGTCGTCCAGCCGCAGGAAATCGGCCAGAGCCCGTTGCGGCGCGCTGAGCGAGCCCAGGCCCGGTGGGACGGGCGGCTCCAGTACGTCCTCCTCCTCGTAGTCGAAGGCGTCCTCGTCGCGCTCCCACGTCCCATACGCCGACAACCAGGCCAGATAGAGCGGCCGCAGATCACCGCCGGCCAGCTCGGCACGGATGCCGGCGATCGCCGACAGCGAGCGCTCGACGTCGTCCTCGGAGGACTCCTCCTCCGCCTCGCCGGTGAAGTCGAGGATGAGGTGCTCACCGCTGGTCCAGGCACTCACCTGCTCGCCCACGCAGTACCGCTCGGCCAGCTCGGGATCGAGCACGGCTTTGGGGAGCCGCACCATGACCCGGTGGGTGCCCCAGCCGGCCAGATAGAGGTGGGCGTCGTAGTAACGCTCCACCATGCGGGACGGGTCGCCGCGGAAGTCGCCCCAGTGGTACTCGTTGGTGAAGCTGGTGGCGGTGATCTGCGCCCGGGTGGACAGCGCCCGCACCTCGGCCTGCTGCCGGCCGGTGAGCGGCCGGTCGATCGCCAGGAACTCGTAGTACTGGTATTCGCTCACGCTCTCACCCGGCCCGGCCGATCGCCTGCTCGCTGATCTCATCCACATGCTCATCAGGGGCCCGGCGAGTCACAGCAGCACCATACCCTGGCGATCATGCTCCCAGCCGCCGCAACTCCTCCAGGATGGCGCCGGCCGTTTGGTACTCTGCCAGCTCCTCGGGTGTCGCCTTCACGATCTGCCGGGCCAGCTGTTTCGCGGCGTCCGCGTGCCCGGCGGCGCCGGTGTGCCGGAGAGCCGCCAGGTGCGTCCGGCTCAGGTCCAGGGCGCGTTCGAGCAGGTTGTGATCCCCTTGCGGGGTGGCCTGCCACGCCTGCTCGGCCATGCTCAGAGCACTGCCCAGGTCGTCGGGGTCCCCTCGGAGGTGATACCTGGCCAGGGTCGCCTGCTGCAGCAGACCCAGCCGGGAGGCGGCGACCGAGATCATCTCGTCGTCGGCGGTGGTCGTGACCGCCTCGGTCAGCAGGCCCACGGCAAGGTCCGCTCCGCCACCTCACGCATGGTCGCGAGGGCGTCCTCCAAGTCCTCGAACGCCGCCGCGTCCCGCAGCCCGGCCGCGTCACACAGGTCCTGCCTGTCGCTCGTACGGGTGAACCGCTCGACGCGCCCCCGTACCGACTCCAGATGATCCGCCGCCGTCACCGTCACGCCGCGATTGTCGCAATTTGCGGAGGCCTCGGACAGACCGGCGCCGCACGGGGTGGAGAGTGGGTCAGGGCGTCAGCACATGACCCAGGTGGCCGACTTCGACCGCCGCTGCGGCGAGGTGAGCTGGAAGACGACCTTGTGCGCGGTGCCCAGGTCCATCGTGACCTGCTTCTTGGAGCCGAAGTAGTCGCTCCGCCCGTACGACGGCAGCTTTCTTCTGCCCTTCTTGAAGACCTTGCCGTCCACGATCCACCGGTAGGAGAACCTGGCTCCCGGCTTAGGCCCGTCCAGGCCGATGCCGAAGCTCACCGGGCCCGAGTAGCACGTGACCCCGTCCTGGTTGATCCTGGACGCGCCGGCGACCCGTACGTAGGCGAGGGAGAACGAGCCGGCCGCCGCGGCGGACCGGGCGGCCACCGGCCGCGGGGCGGCCTGCGCCGTCGCGGGAGCACTTCCGACGAGGACACCGGCTGCCACGGACACGGCGACCGCGGTGGAGACGAGCGGGAACCGTGGCTTCCGGCGAGGGGCGGTCAGGGAAGCTTCTGTGCGCAGGGTTTCTACGTTCGGCATGAAGAGAGCGGCTCCTGTTGCGGTGGAAATGATCTGCCGCACCCTAGCGTGATCTTGTGTGGTTTGGACCCGTTCCGAGCGAATAGTTGCACCATGGTGCATTGCCGGGCAGCTGGCGGCACGTGCCCAGCAAGAGCACTTACTGACGCGACGCGCCCGCGCGTTCCAGCAGTTCGATGGTCGCCTCCCACAGGCGCCGCTCCCGGTCGCGGTCGTGGGCGACCGGCTGCACCTCGGTCAGCTTGGTCTTCACCACGAACGCGCCCTCGCGCAAATGCGCCCACGCGTCGTCGAGGGCCACCGCGGCCAGCAGCGGCCCCGAACGTCGTGGCGTCGACACGCCGGGCACCCGGCCCAGGGCGCGGCTCATCGCCTGAAGCGCCTCGGGAGCGCCACGGCCCAGCGCGGTGCCGGGCATCCAGCCCGGTTCGAACACCGACACGTTGATCCCGGCACCGGCGCGACGCTGCAGCTCATGGGCGTAGTACAGGATCGCCAGCTTGGCGTTGGAGTAGGCGACGCCGGACGCGGCCATGCCCGGGGCCCGCGCGCCGGTGGCGGGGCGGGCGAGCTCGACCGGATCGGCCCATCTGGCCTCGGGCACGCCCAGCAGCTTGCGCCAGACGTTGGCGTGGTAGGTGTTCGAGCCGAGCAGGACGACCCGCGCCGGGGCCGTGAACGAACTCAGCAGGTCGCCGATGAGCTGGGCGTGGGCGAGGTGGTTGACGGCGAAGGTCAGCTCGTAGCCGTCGTGCGAGGCCCGCCGGGTGTCGGCCGACATGGTGCCGGCGTTGGCGACCAGCGCGCGCAGCGGCCGTACGGCGCCGGCGGCGAGCAGGCCGCGCACGGTGGCCGCGGCGGCACGGACGTCGGCCAGGCGCGACAGGTCGCAGCCGATCTCGCGGACGGCGGCGCCGCGCGCGCGGGCCTCGTCGGCGACCGCCGTCAGGTCCCGCCCGGCCCGCCCGACCAGCAGCAGGTCGGGTCGCCGGCCGTCCGGGCGGTCGGCCATGGCCAGCACGGCGTGACGGCCCAGGTTGCGGGTCGGGCCGGTGATCAGAACGGTTCCGGGTTCGGTCATGGCCCGAGCCTTGCGGGTACGGTCCGGCCGCGACCAGTCGTCAGGTTGTCATAGGAAAGCCAGGGCCAGGACAACCCGTGCGGCTACCCGCAGAATGGAGAGCGTGGAAGCGTGGGAGTTCGGCCCGACGGTGCGCCGCTGGCGCGACCGGCTGGCACCCGAGGCAGTCGGCGTGCGGGTGGGCCGCAGACGCCGGGCCGGCGGGCTGCGCCGCGAGGAGCTGGCCGCGCTGGCCGGCATCTCGGCCGACTACCTGACCCGCCTTGAGCAGGGGCGCGCGGCCGCGCCGTCGGCGCAGGTCGTGGAGTCGCTGGCGCGAGCGCTGCGCCTGTCCGACCCCGAACGCGACCTGCTGTACCGGCTGGCCGGGCAGATCGCGCCCGGCCCGGACATCGTGCCGTCGCGGGTCCCCCCGAGCGTGCAACGGCTGCTCGACCGGCTGTCGCACACCCCGGTCGTCGTGTACGACGCCAGCTGGACCCTCGTGCTGGCCAACGCACCCTACGACGCGCTCATGGGCGAGACGGCCACCTGGCGCGGCCTGGAACGCAACGCCGTCTGGCGCAACGTCGCCCGGCTGCCCTCGCGGGTCGCGCACACCCCGCGGGAGCAGTCCGAGCACGAAGCCCGGCTCGTGGCCGACCTGCGTCTGACGGCCTCGCGCTACCCCGCCGACCGCACCCTGCGACGCCTGATCACCGACCTGGCCGCCGGCAGCCCGCGCTTCGCCGAGCTCTGGGACGCCGACACACCACCACCCCTCACTGACACGTCCCGGCAAAAGACGATCAACCACCCGGCGGTCGGCCCGATCACCCTCGACTGCGACACGCTGCTCGTCGCCCTGGACGACCTGCGCGTCACCGTCTACACCGCCGAGCCCGGCACCGAGGACGCCGACCGGCTGGCCCTCGCCATCGTCCTCGGCACCCAGTCACTCCAGCTCTGACGGGCGGGCCGCCATCGAGGTGGACGGCCCTGCCGGGAGTCGTCAGCGCCCTTTCGCGGTGGAGGTCACAGCGCCGCGCGCAGCAGGCCGACGACCAGCGGGTGCGGGGTCTCGGGGCGGGAGCGGGCCTGCGGGACGAACAGGGTGGCCACGTAGAAGGGGTGGCCGGGAATCTCCAGCACCCGGGCCTCGCCGTCGGCGTCCACGCCGGTGACGGCGAAGCCGCCGTCGTGCAGGGTGTCGCGCCGGCCGGGGTCGAGGCCGAAGTTGCAGTAGTACTCCTCCTCGACCTCGGTGCGTCCGTACAGTGCGGCCACCCGGGTGCCGGGGGCCAGGGTGACGGGCATGGTCTTGCCGACCAGTGAGCAGGTCAGTTCCGACACGAAGAGGGTGGAGGCGTACGGGTCGTACTCCGCGTGCTGGGCGTCCTTTATGCCGAGCACGTGGCGGGCGTACTCGATGATCATGTGCTGGCAGCCGCCGCACGTCCCCAGGGTGGGGACGCCGTGCTCGCGGCCGTGCCGGAGTGCGGCGAGGGCGCCGTCCAGGCTGCGATAGGGGCTGCCGGGCGCGCACCACAACACGTCGGCGGCCTCGACCTCGCCCAGGTCGGTTTCGAGCGGTTCCGTGGCCAGCCAGCGGACGTCCACCCCGACGCCGAGGTGCGCGGCGGCGTGCCGCAGCGCGTCGTCGGTGGCCACGTGCGTGGGAGCGGCGGGGTCGTGGTCGCCGATGACCGCCACGCGCAGAGATCGTTCCATGGCCTCAGTATGGGCCGTGCCGGCACGTCAGGCCGGGCCGTATATCGGCTGACGGCGGCTCTCAGAGGGCGTTCGATGCTGGGGTGGCCCGGAGGTGAGGTCCTTCGGGCCACCCGGTTCAGGCTCAGGAGGTCGGATCGTCGGGCGCCTCTTCGATCGAGGACACCTCGGTCGAGGGCACCAGGGTCTCGGTGCCGTCCGGCGCTATGGCGACCCGGGGTGAGCCGGTGAGGTTCCAGACGTAGTCGCCCTTGCCGTCGTTGTTGATGTTGTAGATGATCCTCCCGTCGGCGGTCCATCCGCCGTTGA
The DNA here is from genome assembly GCF_035917475.1 of Nonomuraea fuscirosea. Taxonomy (NCBI): domain Bacteria; kingdom Bacillati; phylum Actinomycetota; class Actinomycetes; order Streptosporangiales; family Streptosporangiaceae; genus Nonomuraea; species Nonomuraea fuscirosea. The sequence continues at coordinate 10,985,393 of NZ_CP109074.1, forward strand.
GAGACGAGCTGTAGTACGCGAGGCAGTCCCACATCTGGCCCTCGGAGTCGCTGATGTTGTTGAGATCGCTCGTCCAGTTGCACTGCTCGTTCGCGTAGACGGTGTCGTTGCGCTCGACGCGTGCCTCGGCGACGAACTTGTCGAACCGCTTGCCGGCCAGGAACGACCCGGACCAGTTGATGCTGAGCATGGCCGTCTTCTGATTGTTGCCCGACCCCCTGGTGTAGATGCACATTTCGGCGCCCACCCACACGTCCGGCTTGCCGGGCAGCGAGAAGGTCTTCTCCTGCGGCGAGGAACAGGCGGACGCCGCCCACGCACCGGTCGTGGGGGTGACGGTGAGGCTGGCGATGAAGAGCGTGCCGATGGCGGCAACCCGCCCAATCGTCCGGACCATGAAGCCCTACCCTTCTCGGAGGCCGCGCGTCGGGCGACCACGGCGCGGCCGGCCGACCTGGTCCCCGGGCCTGGGCCGCCTCAGCCGGAAAGGGAATGAGCGAGGACGAAAGCGTTCACGTGACCCGCCGCGCGTTCCTTGAACTCGGAGAAGAGACCGTGCCGCGCACCCTCGAACACGACGAGTTCGGAGTCCCGGATGCCGGCGGCCAACCGCTGACCGTGCTCGACCGGAACGAGGGGGTCGTCGCTTCCGTAGAGCAGGAGCGTCGGAGCGGTGATCGAGGCGAGCTGAGCGGACACGTCGTGCGTCTCGATCGCGGCTCGTCGATGCGAGTCCTGCCCCATGACGACCGCCGACATGGCTCTGCGGACGAACGCCATCGTGTTCGGGTCACGCAGGGCCTCGTCGCTGAAAGCGGCCCGCGCGAACGCCTCGACGAACTCCTCGCGCGGCAGTTCGGTGAGTCTCCTGGTGGACTCGGACAGCGCCGCCGACGTCACGGGCGCAACCGCCACGGTCAGCGTCCGCACGCGATCCGGATGGCGTACGGCGACGTTGAGCGCCAGAGCGCCGCCGAACGAGGTCCCCAGGATGTGCGCCTTGTCGATCCCGAGCGCGTCCAGGAGCCGCGCGGAGTCGTCGGCCAGGTCGGCCATGGTGTACGGATCGGCGGACCGGAAGCTGCCGGCGACATCGCGCTGGTCGAAGGAGATCGCGTGGATCCCCTCGGCGAGATGGGGCACGACGGCGGCGTACTGGGTTTTGCTCCCCTCACCGCCATGATGCAGGAGGAGCGGCTCTCCGGTGCCCGCCTCGTAGTAGGCCACCTTGCCGAGCGGCACGTCGGCGAACCTGACTGATTCGAATCCCATTGCCGATTCCCACCTCGGGTCGATTGCCCCTGCGCGAGCCCAGATATGTGCGACGCGCTTATCACTAGGCCGGATCCCGGCGGCCTGAGCTCGCGGGCCAGGAGCAGCCCGACCGGTCCCGCTCCCACGACGACGACGTCGATCATGCGCCCACCCCACTTTAAGAAATGGATTCATTCCTTATTGCGCTCAAAGTACAGCCACGCGACAAGGAATGCAAACCTCTCTTATGATGGGTGGGTGAGTGCTGTCGAAGGTGACGCCGACCGGGTGAGGCAACGGCGCCGGGGAGTGGAACTCGAGCACGCCGTGCTCTCCGCGGCGTGGGACGAACTGGTCGCGGTCGGCTACGCGAGGCTGACCATGGAGTCCGTCGCCGCGCGGGCGCGGACCGGGATCGCCGTGCTCTACCGCCGCTGGGCCAACAAGGACCAGCTGGTGCTCGCCGCCATCGAGCACTACCGCAACAGCCGTCAGGTCGCCGTCCCCGACACCGGCTCGTTGCCCGGCGACCTGCTGGCGCTGCTGACCAGCATGAGCGAGGCCCGCGCCACCTTCTTCGCGATCGCGGCGGCCACCGCGTTCTCGGGCCTGCTCGCCGACGCCGCCCTGACGCCGGCGGAGCTACGCGACAAGATCCTCGGTGGCGCACCGCTCGCCATCGCCCGGGTCGTCTATCAGCGCGCGCACGACCGCGGGGAGATCGACCTGGACAGCGTCCCGCCCGCCGTGCTCTCCATGCCGTTCGACCTGGTACGCCACGATCTGCTCATGGACCTGAGACCCCTGGAACCCGAACGCATCCACTCGATCATCAACGATCTCTTCATCCCCCTGGCCCAGCGGCGAAGCGAACAGCCCGGCCCGACAAGCCCGCCCACGCCCAACGCCTGACGCTCGCACGCCGCCGGGCCGAGGACCTCGCTGTCCCGGCGGCTCGACGTGCCGGGGTCGCGGGCCGGGCGAGCCCCTTCCGGTGACCCGGGTGTGCTCAGCCGGGAAGTTCGGTGACGCCGAGGGAGAAGTCGAAGTTCCCCACCCCGTGGTTGGCCAGGCCCATCGTGAGCGCGCCCGCTCCTTCCAGCCAGTGCGCCATCTTCAGTCCGCCGACGTCCAGCGGACGCAGCCCGAGGCTCTCGACGAACGTCTCCACACGTGCCTTGGCCCGCGCGTCGTCGCCGGCGATGAAGACGTCGGGCCGGCCCTGCTCCAGGACGTGACGGAAGATGGTGTTGAACGCCTTCACCACGCCGGCGCCGGCCGGGGCCGCCTTGGCGACCTCCTGCGCAGTCGAGGTCTCGCCGCGGTGGTTCAGCCCGTCGAACGTGGCGTTGAAGGAGTTGCTGATGTCGACGATGACCTTGCCCGCCAGAGCGTCTCCGTACTGGGCGACGGCCGGCACGACACCCTCGTACAGCAGGGCCAGGATGACGATGTCGCCGGCTGGAGCGGTGCCCCATCTGCCCGTCGTGGCGCCGCCGCCGAGCGCCTTGGCCAGGGCGTCGGCCTTGGCCTGATCGCGGCCCATGACCTCGACGGTGTTGCCGCCCGCCACCGCCCGCGCGCCGAGGGTGCGGGCCATGTTGCCGGTGCCGATGATGGTGATGCTGCTCATGAGATGTCCTGTCGTGGTGGTGGGTGGTTCGGTTCAGATGGCGGTGGTGCCGCCGTCGGCGACGAGTTCCATGCCGTTGACGTAGCTGGAGTCGTCGGAGGCGAGGAAGAGCGCGGCGGCGGCGATTTCCTCGGGGCGGCCCATCTGGCCGCGGGGGATGAGCGACTCGAACTGGCGCTTGGTGGCCTCGTCGAAGAGTTCTTCCTGTTTGGCGGTGGCGACCTGGCCGGGGGTCAGGACGTTGACGCGGATGCGCCGGTCCTTGAGTTCGTTGAGCCAGACGCGGGCCCAGGCCTGGTGGACGGCCTTGCTGCCGGCGTAGACGCTCCAGCCGGGGAAGGCGCCGAGGGAGGCGTTGGAGCCGGTCATGAGGATGGAGCCGCCGTCGTTGAAGAGCGGGAGGGCCTTCTGGACGGTGAACAGGGTGCCGCGGGCGTTGAGCCAGAACGCGTCGTGGAAGTGGGCCTCGGTGATCTGTCCGAGCGGGGCGGGCGCGCCCATGCCGGCACTGGCCCACAGCACGTCGATGCTGCCCTGCTCCCGTTTGACGGTGTCGTACAGGCGGTCCAGGTCATCCAGGTCGGCGGCGTCGCCCTGGACGCCGGTGACGTTGCGGCCGATGTGCCGCACGGCCTCGTCCAGGGCGTCCTGGCGGCGACCGGTGATGAAGACGTGCGCTCCCTCGGCGACGAACAGCTTCGCGCCGGCCAGTGCCAGGCCGGTGGTGCCGCCGGTGATGACCGCTACCTTGCCGTCGAGCTTTCCCATGGTCTCTCCCAGAGGTCGGTGGTGCCGTGGCGCGCTTGGGGTGACGGCGTTATGTAAACAGATCTGTGTCCTTAAGCTAGCCGCCGGGCGGCGGGGGCGCAACTATGTACACCGGTCGTTACCCAACTCGGGTAGCATGAGGCTCATGACGGAGTTGGAGAAGGGCCCCACGGGCCGCCGCCGCGGCCGGGGCGCCCGCGAGCGCATCCTCAGCGTGTCCCAGCAGCTGTTTCGCGAGCAGGGCATCAACCGCACCGGCATGGACCAGCTCTGCGCGGCGGCCCAGGTGTCCAAGCGCACGGCCTACCAGCACTTCGCCGGCAAGGACGAACTCGTCGCCGAGTACCTGCGCCGGTTCGACCCCTCCGTTCTGTCCGGCGTGTTCGACCGCACCGACCTCACGCCCCGCGAACGGCTCCTCGCCGCCTTCGACATCCCGCCCGCCACGCCCTTGTGCCCCTACATCGGCGCCGCCGTCGAACTCCACGACCCCCAGCACCCCGCGTCGCAGTACGCGCGCGACTACAAGAAGGCCGTCGCCGCCCGGCTCGCCGACGCCGCCCGCGAGGCCGGCGCCGTCGACCCTGAACAGCTCGGCGAGCAGCTAGCCCTGCTCCTCGACGGCGCCGCGGCCCGTACCCGGGTCCTCAACGCCGACGCCTTCCCCACGGCCGCCGCCATCGCCGCCGTCCTCATCGACAACGCCATCCCCGCCACGGCCGGCGACTGACCTGCGGGAGATCGCCGAGCGGCTCGCCACCGTCGCGCGGATGGCCATGAGGCCCGGGGTCGGGTGTCACTGCTCGCGTTCCAGCGCCGCCAGCCGTTCGCCCACTTTGTCGCCGATGGTGACGAGCGCGGCCATCTCCGCCGCGGTCAGATGATCGATGAGCACGTCGCGGACGTCGGCCACGTGCTGCGGAGCCGCGACCTTGATCAGTTCACTGCCCCGGGGGGTGATGACGACTACCGCCCCCCGCTGGTCGGTGGGGCACCGCTCGCGGGACACCAGGCCGCGACTCTGCATCCGGCCCAGGTGCTGCGACAGGCGGCTCTTCTCCCAGCGCAACAGCCGGCCTAGCTCGAACGACCTCAGCCGGCCTTCGGGTGTCTCAGAAAGATGGGCCAGGACCTGGTAGTCGGCGGAGGACAGCCCGCACCGGTTGCGCAACTGCCGTTCGAGGAACTCCGACAGCCCGTCCTGCATCTTCATCAGGCTGCGCCAGGCCTGCTGTTCTCGCTCGTCCAACCACCGCGGCTCGGTCACGCACGTCACTTTACCGTCTGGTTGACATGTTAACCAAATGCGGCGTACGTTCTGGTTCACACGTTAACCAAATGGGGTGTCGATGACACAGCCGTTGACGACGGCGGTGGGCATGGCGTCCTCTCCAGTTCCAGAAAGCAGGCACACCCATGAGCAGCGTCAGCATCATCGGCCTGGGGAGTATGGGCCGCGCCATCGGCGCCCGCGCGGTCGAGGGCGGCCACGCCGTCGAGGTCGTCGGTCGCGACGCGGCCAAGGCCGAGGACCTGGCCGCCGCGCTCGGCGGCGGGGCCACGGTCGGGACCTTCGGCGCCGTCCCGTCCGGCGACATCGTCGTCCTGGCCGTGCCATACGCCAGCGCCGTGCAGGTCGTCGCCCACTACGGGGATGCACTGGCCGGCAAGTTCATCATCGACGTCTCCAACACGTTCAACGCCGACGCCACCGGGCTCGTCATCCCTGAAGGCACGTCCGGTGCGCAGGAGATCGCCAAGGCAGTTCCGGCGAGCGCGCACGTCGTGAAGGCGTTCAACACGGTCTTCGGCCACGTGCTGGCCCAGGGGCGTCCGTTGGACGTGTTCCTCGCTGGAGACGACGCGCGGGCCAAGGCTGAGGTGTCGGCGTTCATCGAGAGCCTCGGACTGCGCCCGCTCGATGTCGGCGGCCTGGAGATGGCCCGCTGGCTGGAAGGAGTCGGGCCGCTGCTGATGGGCCTGGCCCGCAACGGCGCGGGGACCTTCGACATCGCTCTCGGCGTCGACCTCCCCGGCTGATTGCACCCCTGCAAGTAGCCCGCGGCGCTCCCGCCGCGGATCCTCACGAAGGAGTCATCGTGCGTCTCATATGGCAGCTCTTGGCGGTTGTGGCGGTCTGGATCCCCGGCAGTCTGGGCACTGCGGCGATGAAGGACAACCCCTGGCTGGCGCTCGTCGCCGGCCTGCTGACGGCCGTCGTCGCGGTCCTGGTCTACGGCTGGGTGGTGCGGCGCACCGAGCACCGGGCCCCCGTCGAGGTGTCGCTGGAGGGAGCAGGCGCGGGGATCAGCTGGGGCACGCTGCTCGGCATCGCGCTGTTCGGGGCAGTCATCGCGAACATCGCCTTCTTAGGCGACTACACGATCAACGGCCTGGGCACGCCGGCGAGCGCCGTCGGCCTGCTCGGCATCATGGCGGGTGCCGCCGTGACCGAGGAACTGGTCTTCCGCGGTGTCCTGTTCCGGAACGTCGAGCAGTGGACCGGAACCTGGATCGCGCTCGTGCTGACCGGCTCGCTGTTCGGCCTGATCCACCTGCTCAACGCGAATGCCACCCTGTGGGGCGCCATCGCTATCGCCATCGAAGCAGGCGGGATGCTGACCGCCGCGTACATCGCCACCCGCAAGCTGTGGGTGCCGATCGGTCTGCACTTCGGCTGGAACATCGCCGCGAGCGCCGTCTTCAGCACCAAGGTGTCCGGCAGCAACACCCCGCAGGGCCTGCTGGACGCGACGATGTCGGGTCCCGCGCTGGTCACGGGCGGCGACTTCGGACCGGAGGGCAGTGTGTACGCCGTGGTGTTCGGCGTGGTGGCCACCGTCGTGTTCATGTGGCTGGCACACCGGCGTGGTCACGTGGTCCCCGTCCGCCGCTCGGCCCGGGCGGACGTCGGTACTTCTGCCTGAGCGGGCCCTTCTGCCTGAGCACGCCCGCACCACCACTTCTCGCGCCACATCAATCACAAGGATCATCAGCATGCGCGTTTTCGTCACTGGCGGGACCGGCCATTCCGGTTCGTACATCATCCCCGAGCTCATCGCCGCGGGGCACGAGGTCACCGGCCTGGCCCGATCGGACACGGCCGCGGCGGCGCTGTCCGCGCTCGGCGCGAAGGTGCGCCGCGGTGAACTCCAGGATCTCGACGGGCTCAAGGAAGCGGCCGCGGACTCCGACGGCGTCATCCACGTCGCGCACCGGCAGGACCTGCTTCCCTCCGGCGGGATCCACGCCGTGGCCGCCGCCGAGCTCCCGATCATGCTCGCCTACGGGGAGGCACTCGCGCAAACCGGAAAGCCGCTGGTCGCGGCGGGGAGCATCGGCTCGCCCGGGCAGGGATTCCTGGGCCGGACGGCCACCGAGGAGGACCCGGCCCTTCCCAGCGGCGATGAGCACAAGGGGACCCTGCGGGCTCGAAACATCGTGGAAACCACCGTAATCGGCCTCGCCGAGCGAGGTGTGCGGTCCTCGGTCGTGCGGATCGCCAACATCGCGCACAGCACGACCGACCGTGCCGGATTCCTCCCCACGCTGATCGCGCTCGCGAAGGAGAAGGGCTTCGTCGGCTATCCCGGAGACGGCGCGAACCTGTGGAACGCCGTGCACGCCCGCGATGTCGCCTCCTTGTTCCGCCTGGCGCTGGAGAAGGGGCCGGCCGGCCGATATTGGCACGCGGTCGGGGACGGGGCCGTCCCGTTCCGCGAGATTGCCGAGGCCATCGGCAGCCGTCTGGGCCTGCCCGCTGTGAGCGTTCCGGTGGACGAACTGATGGTGCCGGGATACTTCGGGTTTCTCGCCAACATAGTCACGCAGAACTACCCGGCGTCCAACCTCATCACCCGCCGGACGCTCGGCTGGGAGCCCGTCCAGCCCAGTCTGCTCGCCGATCTGGACAACGGCCACTACTTCTCCGCCCGCTGACGGCAGGGACCCAGGCAGGCCATCCGCGCGGCACCGACCGTCGCAACGCGGTCATCTTCGGCGTGCCCGTCGACCGCTGTCGGAGGTTCAGGCATCGGATCGAGGGGCTGACCGTGCGGAAGGACGGTGGGCGCGGAAGAACTCGATGATGTCGTGGGCCAGCAGGTCGGGTTCTTCGTGGGCGGCGAAGTGGCCACCGCGCGGCATGTGCGTGTAGCGCGCGATGTTGTAGGTGCGCTCGGCCCAGCTCCGCGGGGGCCGGCTCAGGTCGGCGGGGAACAGGGCGACCGCTGTGGGCACGCTCACCCGCTCCACGCGCCTGGTCAGGCCGTGGGCGTACTCGTAGTAGGGCCTGAACGAGGTGGAGATCGTGCCGGTGAACCAGTAGAGGGACGCCTGCGTGAGGATGAAGTCGTCACTGAAGCGCGAGGACAGATCGCCTCCGCTGTCGGACCAGGCACGGTACTTCTCCACGATCCAGGCGAGCAGCCCGGCGGGCGAGTCGGCCAGGCCAGGGGCCAGGGTGAGGGGACGGGTGCTCTGCTGGTGCTGGTAGCCGCCTTCCTCCGCCTGCCAGGCCGCCACGGAGGCGAGGTGGTCCTGCTCCTGCGGGGTGAGGCCGTCCGGGTCGTAGCCGGACGGGGGCGCCACGGCCAGCAGGTGGATGCCGGCCAGCGCCTCGGGGTGGGCCTCGGCGAGCCGTGAGGTGACGCCGGCGCCCAGGTCCCCGCCGTGTGCCGCGTACCGCTCGAAGCCGAGTTCGTCGCGCATCAGCCGGTGCCAGAGGTCGTGCGTCTGCTCCGCGCCGGTGAGTGCGGGCCGCTGGGGCGAGAAGGCGAATCCGGGCAGTGAGGGGACGATCACGGTGAAGGCGTCCGCCGCTGCCCCGCCGTACCGGGAGGGGGTGGCCAGCCGGTCGGCGAGGGGGACGAGTTCGAGGAAGGAACTGGGCCAGCCGTGCGTGATGATGATCGGCAACGCGTCCGGGTGCTCGCCGTCGAAGCGGAGATAGTGCACCGCCGTCCCGTCGAGGTCCGCGAAATGGGACGGGAGGGCGTTGATGGCGGCCTCGTGAGCCCGCCAGTCGTAGCCGGAGGCCCAGTAGGCGACGAGGCGGCGGAGCTCCACGGCGTCGGTACCGGCCTCCCAGCCGTTCCCCGGCCAGGGCCGGGGCCATCGCGTGGACGTCAACCGAGCGCGGAGCTCGTTCAGTTCCGCGTCACCGACCGCGATCACGGGTGCGCTATTCGGCATGGGCTCTCCTCGCTGTGCTGCGTACGCGGCCCTCACCTCAGCCGCGCTCCCGCGCCGCCGCGAATCACCTGCGGCAACCGGGCGGCCCGCCTGGTGAGCGACGGACGCGATCGTCGTCCACAGCGTTCATCCTTACCGGCGGCCCGGCACCGAACACATGACAGAGAGGGAGACGACCGGCGATTCAGCTCCCTCGGGCCGGATCGCCGATGCGGACATGCAGGTTCGTCAGCACGCGGAACTTCCAGCCGTGCAGGTCATGCGGCTTTTCGGGGTCCAAGGAGAGCCGTGGGTGTTGCTCGATCAACACGTCCAGCAGGGCCCCGATGATGGCGCCGACGACCGGGGCGGCGAGGCAGGCGTGGCGGGAGTATCCGAGGCCCAGGTTGGGGAAGGGATCTCGGTTGATGTCGAAGGTGTCCGGGTCGGTGAAGACGCTCTCGTCCCGGCTTGCCGAGGCGATGACCGCCATGACGGTCGCTCCGGCGGGGATCATCTGCCCGGCGAGGAGCACGTCTTTGGTCGCGCGGCGGCTGAGCGCGCCGTTCGGTGACAGCCAGCGCAGCGTTTCGTGCACGGCCTTGCGGATCAGGCGCGGATCTTCGCGGACGGCCCGCATCTGCGCGGGGTGCTGGAGCAGCGCGAGCAGCGTGAGCCCGGCGCCGGCCGCCGGTTCCAGGAACGCCGAGAGGATCTCGATGAAGGTGGGCACGACGTGCTCGGCGGATCGGACGGTATCGGGCGGGCAGCCGCTGTGGAGCAGCTGCGACAGGACCGAGCCGTCGGGCCGGTCCGCGGTCTTGCGGGCGCAGGGCTCGATCGTCCGGCGGATCTCGGCGGCGGTGGCCATCGCCTGTTCGTGTACGGCCGGGTCCGCCGTGAAGTTGCTCATCCCGGCGGTGAGGTCGCGGGCCCAGCGCATGAGCGCGTCGGTGTCCACGTCCGGCAGGCCGATGAAACGGGCGAGGGCGGTGCTCGCGGCGGGCTCGAAGTAGCCGGACATCAGCTCGTCCCGGCTGCCGAGCCCGCCGGCGTACGGCAGCGCGGCCTCGCGGGTGAGTGTGGTGGCCCGCTCGATGCGTTCGGGGGCGAATCGCGTGTCCACGGCGGCGCGCAGCTCGGCGTGGGCGTCACCCTCGACCTTGAGCACGGACCGCTCCCCGAAGATCTGCGTGGCCATCGAGGGGAAGGCACTGGTGAACGACTCGCCGGCGCTGAGGACCTGGCGCACGTCATCCCAGCGGGTGACCATCCACAGGCCGAGCTTCGGCAGCAGGACGACCGGCGCCTCGCGGCGTAGCCTGGCGAAGATCGGATAAGGGTCACCGACGAGCTGGTCGAAGGTGATGGACGCGGCGAAGTCGTTCATCGGCCTCACCCTCCCATCGGCACACCGGGCTGCTCGGCGGCCGCCTCGTCGCCGCCATGGCGAGGGCGTGGGACCGGATTGCCGCGCAGATGCTCCACCTCGGTGCGCAGGTTCGCCAGCAGCTTGGCGGCGGTGTCCTGGCTGAAGCCGTTGCGGATGACGAAACGGATGACGGCTATGTGCTCCAGGTCAGGCGGCAGGTAGTACGTCGGGGCCTGCCAGCCGTGCATCTTCAGCCGGGCGGCCAGGTCGAAGACGGTGAAACCGTCGTAGCCGGGGGCGGTCCGCACGGCGAGCACCGGCAGTTCCGAGCCGTCGGCGATGAGCGAGAGCTCGGGGAGTTTCGCGATCTCCGCACCGAGGTAGGTCGCCACGTCCCGGCAGGTCTGCTGGACGGCCTGGTAGCCCTCGAAGCCGAGCCGCAGGAAGTTGTAGTACTGCGCGACGACCGGGGCGCCGGAGCGGGAGAAGTTGAGCGTGAAGGTGTCCATGTTGCCGCCGAGCAGGTCGCAGGAGAGCACCAGGTCCTGCGGCAGGGCGTCCGGCTCCTGCCAGACGATCCAGCCGACGCCGGGGTAGACCAGGCCGAACTTGTGCCCCGAGGTGTTGATCGACTGCACCCGGGGCAGCCGGAAGTCCCACACCATGTCGGGTTCCAGGAACGGGGTGATGAAGCCGCCCACGGCCGCGTCCACGTGCAGCGGGATCCTCAGCCCGCGCTCGGCCTCCAGCCGGTCCAGCTCGGCCGACATCTGCTCGATCGGGTCGTACTTGCCGCATTGGGTGGAGCCGAGCACGCCGATGACGCCGATGGTGTTCTCGTCGCAGAACTCGCCGAGCCGGGCCGGGTTCAGGGTGAAGGCGGGCTCCTCGATCGGTATCCAGCGTGGCTCGACGTCCCAGTACTGGCAGAACTTCGGCCAGCAGGTGTGGACGGCGGTGCCCATCACGAGGTTGGGGTTGGCGGTGGGCAGCCCGGCCGCCCGGCGCCGCTCGCGCCACTGGAACTTCATCGCCAGCGCGCCGAGCATGGCCGCCTCGCTGGAGCCGCCCGTGGAGCAGCCGACGCTGGCGCCGTTCGGATCGCCCCACAGGTGATCGAGCATGTTGACGCAGCGCGCCTCGATGTCGGCCGTCTGCGGGTACTGGTCGTGGTCGACGAGGTTGCGGTCGAGGGTCTCGGCGATGAGCTCGCGGGCCTGGGGTTCCATCCAGGTCGTGCAGAACGTGGCCAGGTTGAGCCGGGCGTTGCCGTCGAGCAGGAGTTCGTCGCGGATGAGCGCCTGGGCCGCCGTGGGACTCATCGGGCCGGCCGGCATCTTGAACCGGGGCACGCCGCCGTCCGGCACCAGCCCGTTGTAAAGGGGATTGACATCGAGTGATTCTTGCCACCGGTCGGCTTCGACTCGCCTGAGCATGAGCTTCACCCCTCGCAAGAGCTTTTGGCCACGTCAAGCACTTACGGTAGGCAAATGATTACCAAGAGTCAATGCATCACCCACGATCACGAGGTGCTGGGCCGCTGCGATCGCGTTCTGTCGACGGTGGATGGGAGTCCTCGCCGAGGTCGTGCCGGGCGACACCATCGCCGAGCAGAGCCGTGCCATGCACGCGCAGCTCCTGGAGCCTCTCGTGGAGCGTCTCAGCTCGCCGGATCAGGTGAGGGCCGGGAGGTGAACCCGAGTTCCTGAGAGATCAGCGCCGAGGTCTCCAGCAGGAGCGGAAGCTTCTCCTTCAGTTGCTCCAAACTCGCGATCACCTCGATCGCGGTCACGGAGACGGCCGCGATGACCTGTCCGCGCGAATCCCTGATCGGCGTGGCGACGCACATGACATAGGCGTCGTGCTCGCCGTCGTCGACGGCCCAGCCGCGTTCGGCGACGCGGGTGAGCTCGGCCTCAAGGGATTCGCGGTCGGCGAGGGTGGTGCCGGTGTGCCGCTCGAAGGTGACGTGCGAGAGCAGGCGATCACGTTCCTCCCGGGAGAGATGGGCGAGGATCACTTTGCCCACGGCGCTCGCGTGGATCGAGACGGCGCGGCCGATCCGTGACGGCAGCTTCACCGCGTCGAACGCGGGGCTGTCCACCTTGTCGACGTAGATGATCTCGTCGCCGGTCAACTGTGCCAGGTGCACGGTATGGCCCGTCTGCCGCTGAAGCGCACGGAGGTGCGGGGATGCGAACTGACGTAGGTCCATGGAGCCGAGCGCGAGCTCCGACAGCTCGATGAGCCCGCTGCCGAACACGTACGTCCCGGCTCCCGTCCTGCGCACGAACCGTGCGTCCTCCAGCGTATGGAGGATGCGGAGGGCCGTGGACTTGTGGACGCCGAGCACGTCCGCGGCCTCTGAGAGGGTCAGCGGATGCTCCGCGGTCAAGCGGATCAGGTCGATCGCGCGCCGGATCGTCTGCGCCACCTAACGCCTCCTTCTCGTTGCGTATGTTGCAATGTAGCGCATGACCTGCGCAATCGTCACTTGACAGCGTTGCACATGTCGCTACGATCGTTGCAATTCCGACGGGAAGTAACGAGTCACCATTCTGGAGCACAAATGAGGCTGCATCGCGTTCGCCGGAGCATGGTCGCGGCGGCCGGCGTCACCTGTATGGCCGCCGCCCTCTTGACCGGCTGCGGCTCCGACGATGGCGGATCCGAAGGCGGCGTGACCAAGCTGACGTTCGCCGCCTCGACCCTCGGCGACCCCGGCCGGGGCCCGCTACTCACGAAATGGCTCGAGGAGTTCAACAAGAGCCAGAACAAGATCCAGGTCGCTCCCGCGGCGGTGCCGTACCCGACGTTCGGCCAGACCGTCCTGACCCAGATGGGCAGCGGAAAAGGGCCCGATCTGATCCGCTTCGACATGCCGGAGTTCGAGTCCGCCGCGGATGCCGGCCTCATCGCACCGCTCGACGAGCTCGTCGACGTCAGCAAGTACGACCTGATCAAGCAGCCGGACCAGTTCATGGTCCACAACGGCCAGCGTCACGGGATCATCTTCGAGGCGTCGAACTACGCGATGTTCTACAACGCCGATCTGATCAAGAAGCCGCCCACGACCTATGAGGAGTTCGTCAAGACGGCCAAGTCGCTGACCAAGGGCGACACCTACGGCCTGGCGTTCCGCCAGACGGAGGCCGAGGAAGCCGGCGTGTGGCAGGACATCTTCAACTACGTCTACGGCTTCGGCGGCGCGTGGTCGGACGGCCAGAAGCTGACGATCAACTCGCCCGCGAACCTCAAGGGTCTGCAGGCGTTCAAGGACCTGTACGACGCCAAGGTGATCCCGCGTGGCACGGACGCGGCGACGTTCCGCCGCATGTTCGCCGAGGGCAAGGTCGGCATGGAGCTCAACAACGGCGGCTACGTGACGGCGACCCGCGGCCAGAACGCCGATCTGAACTTCAACGTCGCGCCCATCCCGTTCCCGGTCCGCAAGCAGGGCGCGATCCTCGCCCCCATCGTGATCAACGAGGCGAGCCCGGCCAAGGAGGCGGCGGCGACCTTCATCAAGTGGACGCTTGAGCCGGAGAACCAGGTCAAGCTGCAGGAGATCCTCGGCGCCAGCAGCGTGGCGACGGTCACCAAGCGAAGCCCTGAGCAGCTCAAGGAGACGCCGTTCCTGACCGTCTTCGACGACCTCACCGAGACGAGCCTGCCGCAGATCGTCCAGGGATTCGAGGCGAAGACCCCGGACATCCGCAAGATCGTCGTGCAGAACGTGATCGCGGCGCTCCAGGGCACGGTCGACCTCAAGACCGCACTGGACCGCGCTCAGCAACAAGCGACCCAGCAGGTCGGCTGACCGGACGACACCGCCGGCGAGCCCCTTCCGCCGGCGGCGTCCTATTCTCTAAGGACCACATTCGATGACCGCGCTGGAACAGCAGCAGCTTCCAGGGCCTCGAACCGGGACCCGGCGTCGAGGCAGCCCTCTGGGGAGCAAGTGGACGCCCTACTTCTTCCTGGCCCCCGCAGCCCTCTTCATCCTGGTCTTCCAGGTCGTTCCGCTGGCGCAGGAAGTCTTTCTGAGCTTCACGCGAACCTCGTTGCTGAACCCCACACGCAGCACCTGGGTGGGGCTCGACAACTACACCCGTATCTTCGGCGACGCGGAGTTCCGCCGTACCCTCCTCATCACCCTCATCTACGTCGTCGTGTGCGTCGTCGCCGCCGTGGGAACCGGGCTCGCGGTCGCCCTGCTGCTCAACAAGGGCTTCCGCGGCCGGGGGGTGGCGCGGGCACTGGTGACCATTCCGTGGGCGGCGCCCGGCATCGCGGTCGCGCTCATCGCGATCTGGATGCTCAACCCGGACTACGGCATCGTCAACCGCTTCCTCGACACGGTCGGCCTCGGCGTCCCCGGCGGCGCCATCCTCGACAGCCCGCGATACGCCCTCCCGGCCATCCTCGTCACGACCATCTGGCAGCTGTTCCCGTTCACCTCGGTGGTCCTGCTGTCCGCGCTGCAGGCCGTCCCGTCGCACCTCACCGAGGCCGCGATGATGGACGGCGCGGGACGATGGTCGACCTTCCGCGCCGTCACCTGGCAGTCCATCAAGCCGACCGTCGGCCTGCTCGCCCTCCTCATGACCATCTGGTCGCTACGGCGGTTCGAGCTCATCTGGCTCATGACAAAGGGGGGACCGGTCGGCGCGACCGAGACGCTGGTCATCGACCTCTACTCGCAGGCCTTCGACTCCAAGCAACTCGGCTCGGCTGCGGCGGTCGGCATGGTCGGTGTGGTCGTCTCGCTCATCGTCATCGCCGGCAGCCGGTTCGTCGCCCGCGCCGCTGAAAGGGAGGCCGGCTGATGAGGCTGCCCCACATCGGTCTGACCCTGCGGATCGTCGGTGTTCTCGTCGTGCTCGGGGTCGCCGTCTTCCCGCTGTACTGGATGTTCGTCACCGCGCTGTCCGGCGATTCGGAGCTCTTCGCGGCCAAGGCCCGGCTCGTCCCCGACTTCTCCCAGTTCGGAGTCTTCATCGACGCGCTGGCCGAAGGCAAGGCGGCGACCTGGCTGCGCAACAGTCTGGTGATCGCCGCGGGCACGACGGTCCTGTCGATCGGTCTCGGCATCCCGCTCGGCTACGCCCTCTCGCGATTCTCGTTCCGGGGCAAGGTCCTCATGACCGTCGTGCTGCTGTTCACGCAGATGCTTCCCGAGGCGCTCATGGTCGTGCCGCTGTTCGCACTCTTCCGGCGATTCGACCTCCTCGACTCCCTCGGCGGGCTCATCCTGGTCAACTCCGCCTTCGTCCTGCCGATCGTCGCACTCATCCTCAAGGGCGCCTTCGACGGCCTGCCCCGTGAGATCGAGGAGTCCGCGCGGGTCGACGGAGCACGACCGCTCACCGTGCTCACCCGCATCAACGTGCCGCTGATCGCCCCCTCGCTCGCCGCCAGCGCGGTCATCGCGTTCTTCCACG
The DNA here is from genome assembly GCF_035917475.1 of Nonomuraea fuscirosea. Taxonomy (NCBI): domain Bacteria; kingdom Bacillati; phylum Actinomycetota; class Actinomycetes; order Streptosporangiales; family Streptosporangiaceae; genus Nonomuraea; species Nonomuraea fuscirosea. The sequence goes on from NZ_CP109074.1 coordinate 11,001,036, forward strand.
CCTGGAACGAGTACGTGTTCGCCGTGACGTTCATCTTCACTCCCGGGACGCAGCCGGCATCGGTCGGCATCGCCGGCTTCATCGGCGAACTCGGCACGCCCATCCAGACGGTCATGGCGGTCTCCTTCCTGTTCACGGCACCGGCCGTCGTCTTCTACCTGTTCGTCCAGAAGTATGTGGTCGCCGGCATGACCGCCGGCGCCGTGAAGGGCTGAGCCGCACGTGAAGATCACCTCAGTCGACACCCTCGTCGTCGACTTCTACCGCACCAACCTCGTGATCGTCCGCGTCTCGACGGACGAGGGAATCGTCGGACTGGGTGAAGCGACCCTGGAGGGCAAGGAACGCGCCGTCCAGGGCGCCATCACCGAACTGGCCGAGGCCGTGACCGGGCTGGACCCCACGCGCATCTCCGGCATCCTGTACGAGCTGGCCAGGGACTGGTACTGGCGCGGCGGCCCCGTCATCATGACCGCGCTGAGCTCGTTCGAGATGGCGCTGTGGGACATCTCGGCACGAGAGCTCGGCGTCCCGGTCTCCCGCCTGCTCGGCGGCGCCACCCGCGACCGGGTGCGCGCGTACGCCAACGGCTGGTTCTCCGGAGCCGCCACGCCCGAGGAATACGCGGCCGCCGCGCAGAGGACCGTCGACAGCGGCTTTCGCGGTCTCAAGTGGGATCCCTTCGAGAACTACGACCTCACGATCACCTCCCGGCAGCTGGACCGCGTGCTCACGCAGATCGACGCCGTCCGCTCCGCCGTCGGGCCCGACGTCGAGCTGTTCATCGAGGGCCACGGCCGGTTCGACGTCACCCACGCCATCAAGATCGCGCGGGAGATCGCGCAGTTCGATCCGGTGTTCTTCGAGGAGCCCTGCCCGCCGGACAACCTCGACGCTCTCGTCGACATCCGCCGGGCATCGCCGGTGCCCATCGCCGCGGGGGAGCGATGGCTGGGACGGCAGGGCTTCGCGCCGGCGCTCGCCCGCCAGGCGGTCGACTTCGTCCAGCCCGATGTGACGCACGCCGGCGGCATCGCCGAGCTGGCCTTCATCTCGACGCTCGCCGCGACCGGCTACGTCGGGTTCGCGCCGCACAATCCCAGCGGACCGCTGAGCACGGCGGCGACGCTGCAGCTCGGGGCCGCCCTGCCCAACTTCCGCTACCTGGAGATCATGGCCACCGACGTCCCCTGGCGCCCGGAGATCACCAACGAGCGACTCGTGCTGACGGAGGAGGGTGACATCCTCATCCCGACCGGGGCCGGTCTCGGCATCGAGCTCGACCTGGAGGCGATCGTCCGGCATCCCTTCACCCCCCACCCCATGCGGTTGTTCCAGGACGCCGTCTTCGACATCAGGCCACCCGACGAGCGGTCCTTCTTCAACCTGGGAGACGGCGAATGAACCTGTCATCGTCCGATGAGCCCGCCTGGTACGGGACGGCCGCGAACGCGCTGCCTGACGATGCCGCGGACGCCGTCCTGATCGGCCGGATCTGGGATCCCCTCGTCGAAGGGCCGTCACCCGTGGTGGTCCGCGACGGAGAGGTCATCGACATCAGCGCGGAGTTCCCGACGGTCCGCGACATCTGCGAGCTGCCGGAACCCGCTGCCGTGGTCGCCGGGCTGAACGGCCGGCACGTCGGCGCCTTCGGGGACGTGCTCGCCAACACCGGGTCCCCCGCCCGCGACCGTACCCGGCCCTGGCTGCTCGCACCGGTCGACCTCCAGGCGCTCAAGGCCGCCGGGGTGACCTTCGCCGTCTCGATGATCGAGCGCGTCATCGAAGAACGGGCCGGCGGCGACATGGCACTCGCGGCGGACATCCGCCGCCGGATGCTCGCCGGCGTCGGCGCCGACCTTCACGAGCTCTCGCCGGGCTCCGAGGAGGCGGCGCGGCTGAAGACCTCGCTGGTCGCCGAAGGCATGTGGAGCCAGTACCTGGAGGTCGGGATCGGCCCTGATGCCGAGATCTTCACCAAGGGCCAGATCCTGTCCGCCATGGGAACCGCGGTGCCCGTCGGGGTGCTCGCCGCCTCGACCTGGAACAACCCGGAGCCCGAGGTGTCACTCATCGTCCAGTCGAGTGGCCGGATCGTGGGGGCGACGCTCGGCAACGACGTCAACCTCCGGGACGTCGAAGGCCGATCCGCGCTCCTGCTGCCGATGGCGAAGGACAACAACGCGTCCTGCGCGCTCGGCCCCCTCATCCGGCTCTTCGACGAGCGGTTCGACCTGGAACAGGTACGCGGCCTCGCGGTGCGGCTGGACGTCGAAGGCGAGGACGGCTTCCGCCTTGAGGCGGTCTCGGAGATGTCGCAGATCTCGCGTGATCCGGAAGCGCTGGTGCGGCAGCTGATCGGCCCGCAGCATCATTACCCCGACGGCGCGGTCCTCATGCTCGGCACGATGTTCGCGCCCATCCAGGACCGCGACCACCCTGGCGAGGGGTTCACGCACAAGACCGGCGACGTGGTGCGGATCAGCTCTCCCGCACTCGGCACCCTCGTCAACCGCGTCCAGAACGCCGAGGACTGTACGCCTTGGAGCTTCGGGATCCGCGACCTCATGGGAAATCTCCACGGCAGAGGACTGTTGTGAGCACTGTCCCGCGTCCCTTCAAGCGGCGAGAAAGGGGAGTGAAAGGCGGGGCTGGAAGGGTCGTCACGTCTCTGAGAGAGAGGTGACCATGACGGTCCACACCCCTGCGCCATCCGGCACCGCACGTCGGCCGGGACGGCTCGGCCCCCTGGTGGTCGGCCTGATCGTGGGCGTCGTGCTGTGTGCGGGGGCGATGATCGCGATGCGCTGGCCCGCCCAGCAGACCCTCTACACCGACAAGCAGCCGGGCACGGTCGCGTACGACGACGGCTCCGCGCACGTGATAGCGCTCATTCGCGATCACTCGCTGCTGGAGGACTCCTATCGCCTGTACGCGGGACGCGATCCGTCGCTGCGCTACGGCCACTTCGTCGACGTCGACCTCCCGGGCATCGCCGACAAGCCGGTGCGGTCCACACAGTGGACTCCGGAAGGCGTACAGGTCCGCTTCGGCACCGGGCACGAGCTGTTCGTCCCCGCCGCCTCCTTCACCGGCGGCCGGTAGCGGCGCTGGCGCGGGCGTTCGCCGGCCTCGGCCCGGACAGCGACCCGGACGAGGTCCACGCGACCGGGTCCCACTACCTCGCCCTGCTCGTCGGGCTTGCCTCGCAGTGGCTCACCCACCCTGAACGCGCGCCGGCGGCGAAGCAGTTCGCCGCCGTCGGCTTCGGCGCCGGCCGGCGCCGCGGGTAGGCCTTCGATCTCCGTATCGTCCGGCGACGGCACCTGTTCGGATCGGTCGCGGGGCCCATGTTGGTCATGCACGACGGCGCATGTGCTAGATTGGGATCAGTTGCAGTTGTGGTACCCATAAAGACTTGTGTGCACCTGACGGTATGTAGCCTCGGGTGCATTTTTTGTTCTCCGGTCATTTCCGGGTGTGTGGTCCTATCGCGGCGACGCGGAATCCGTTCGATGCGGATTCCGGCTTTGCACCCATCGAAGGAGATCAGCATGGCTTCTGGCACCGTGAAGTGGTTCAACGCGGAAAAGGGCTTCGGCTTCATCGAGCAGGACGGCGGCGGCGCCGACGTCTTCGCCCACTACTCCAACATCGTCGCCAACGGCGGCTACCGTGAGCTGCGCGAGGGCCAGAAGGTGGCCTTCGACATCACGCAGGGCCAGAAGGGCCCGCAGGCCGAGAACATCGTTCCCGCCTGACACCGCGCACCACGTAGCCGGGGCCCGCGCCGCAGGGCGCGGTCCCCGGCGCGTTGCTTTTGTGGCATCCATCGTGCCGTGATGACCTCACAACCCGAGAAGCACAGCGTGTCTGTTCTTCCGCCGCACACCGGATGCGCCACCGATGGCTCCGGTTCGGGCATCAGGCCCGCTCCAGTTCTACGGCGCGGCATCACAGCCGCCGTTTCTTCCGGCGAAAGCCGACCATTTCGACGTCCGAGCCCAGGCTGTCTCCGCCGGTTCGGCTCGTCTTTTCTTCGGCTCGTGCTCGCTGTTCTTGTGCCGCTTGTCGCCCCGAGAACCACCTGACACGTGCCGCATTGAGGAAGGTTCTGCATGAACCACGCAACTCGCGCGCACGATCGCAACTCTTCGGCCCGTACGGGCGGCTCCGCCCGAGGCAGGGGCGGCCGATTCAGCTCTCCGGCTCAGGGCCGTTCAGGCGCCTCCAGCCGGTCCGGCAACGGGCGGCGTCCCGCCGCGCTCCAGAGAGAGTTCGCGCTGCCGGTCACCGTGACTCCGGCTCTGCCGGCGGCCGCGACATTCGCTGAGCTGAGCATGCCGCCCGCACTGCTGAAGGTGCTCACCAGCCTGGGCATGAACGAACCGTTCCCGATCCAGGCGGCCACGCTGCCGAACTCCCTGGCCGGCCGGGACGTCCTGGGGCGGGGGCGCACCGGGTCGGGCAAGACACTCGCCTTCGGCCTGGCCCTGCTCGCCCGCACCTTCGGACAGCGGGCACAATCGCGGCGACCGCTCGCCCTGATCCTCGTCCCCACCAGGGAACTGGCCCAGCAGGTCACCGATGCGCTCACGCCGTACGCCCAGGCACTGAAGCTGCGGCTGGCCACGGTCGTCGGCGGCATGCCGATCAGCCGCCAGGCCCATGCGCTGCGCGGCGGTGCCGAGGTCGTCATCGCGACCCCGGGACGGCTCAGGGATCTCATCGAGCGCGGCGACTGCCGCCTGGACCAGGTCGGCATCACCGTGCTGGACGAGGCGGACCAGATGGCCGACATGGGCTTCATGCCGCAGATCACCCACCTGCTCGACCAGGTGCGCCCGGACGGCCAGCGGATGCTGTTCTCCGCCACTCTGGACCGCAACGTCGATCTGCTGGTCCGTCGCTATCTGAGCGACCCGGTGGTCCATTCGGTCGACCCCTCGGCGGGCGCGGTCACCACGATGGAGCACCACGTGCTGCACATCCAGGGTGCCGACAAGCAGGCCACCACGGTGGAGATCGCTGCTCGCGACGGCCGGGTGATCATGTTCCTGGACACCAAGCACGCTGTGGACCGGCTCACCGATCAACTGCTGAACAGCGGAGTGCGCGCCGCCGCGCTGCACGGAGGCAAGTCCCAGCCCCAGCGCACCCGCACCCTCGCCCAGTTCAAGAGCGGCCACGTCACGGCGCTGGTGGCGACCAACGTCGCGGCCCGCGGCATCCACGTCGACAACCTGGACCTCGTCGTCAACGTCGACCCGCCGAGCGACCACAAGGACTACCTGCACCGCGGCGGCCGCACCGCCCGCGCCGGCGAGTCCGGCAGCGTCGTCACCCTGGTGCTGCCCAATCAGCGCCGTGACATGACCCGCTTGCTGGCCGACGCCGGTATCGTCCCGCAGACCAGCGAGGTCCGTTCGGGCGAGTCCGAGCTGAGGCGTATCACGGGCGCCCAGGCTCCCTCAGGCATCCCCGTGACCATCACCGCACCGGCTGCCAGTCGTCGATCGGGACGGAACGGCAGACGATACCGGTAGCAGCGGATGGGGGGCTCGCCCAAGGCCAGGTAGTCGAGGCTTTCGGGCTGTTGGCAAGAGTCGCTGCAGTTGGGGTCTGACCATCACGTGGAGGCGCGGGGGTGGTTCTGTTCGCGCCAGGCCCGCGGTGAGATCCCGTACGTCTGTTTGAACACCTTGCTGAAGTGGGTCGCGTCCGCGAAGCCCCAGCTCCGCCCTATCGCCGCGATGGTCCGCAGCCGCCCGTTAGGGCCGGCCAGTTCCCGCCTGCATTCGGCCAGGCGGCGTGTGCGGATCCAGTCTCCGAGGCTGATTCCCGAGCGAGACAGCACGGCGTAGAGATGGCGTACGGAGATGTCGTGCGCCGCGGCTATCCGCGCCGCCGACAGATCCCGATCGGCCAGATGCTCGCGGATGTAACCAGTGACCCGCAGGCTGAGCGTCGCCTCCAGCGGCGCCTTGGCCAAGCCGGAGTTGCCGTGCTGGGACGTCAGGACGGCACGGAGGAGTTCGACGCTGGGTTGCACGGCGGCGTCGGCGTGCACACCCTGGTGCAGTTCGTCGGTGACGGCCAGTTGGGAGAAGTAGGTGAAGGCGAGACGCGCGATGGGGTTGCCGGATCCCAGAGGGACCGCGGTGATGTCTCTCAGCAACCTGTCGGGGAGCGCGAGTGCAGCGCGTGGGAAGCGGATGAAGCGGTGGTCGACTCCCTCGTCGAAGAGAAGTGTGTAGGGATCGACCGACTCGAAGACGGCGCAGTCTCCTGGCCTCAGCAGGCACTCGCGACCGTTCTGCACCACCATGCTGCTGCCCGTCATCTGAACACCCAAGGTGACGGCCGGCTCCTCATCCTCCCGGGCGAGCCGCTCCGTCCGACGGAGCGTGACCGCGGTCGCCTGGGCCGAACAGACCCTGAGGGGCCCGACGGCGCCGAGCCCTATGCGAACGGCGATGTCCTCAGCCGGCGGACCGTGGTCGATGTCGACTGCCACCATGGATTCCCACACCGCGTTCCGGATCACTTCCTCCCGGTCCCGCGGCGGTATGAACGCGGTGTCGAGGACCGGGCTCATGAGGCGGACCTTCGTCCGCGTCGATCACAGAGCCGGCCTGGCGATACCTCGACCCGTTCCCTCACAAGACTCCCCTCGACACGGTAGGGCCCTCGCCTGATACGGCGCCTGAAGCTGTGCACCACTGACAAAGTGCCCAGCATGCATGACAAAGTCCGAAGCCCACGATGACCCTAAGGTCTATGGACGAGGTCAGGGAAGGGAGAACGCCGCGCAGGCTGCCTTCCACCGACGCGATCGCCTGGCGTCCACGGCGTCGAGCGGAGCTTGCGCCGTCGCCGTAGCGAGCACGCGGTCGTCCCCCGGCATCCTGATCCTTTTCTCATCACCCACAAACAGGGGAACTCATGTGGCATACGGAGCGTAACAAGAGGATTGCGGCCGCGGCGGCGCTGGGCGCACTGACGGTGCTTCTCGCCACCGGATGCTCCATCAGTTTCGGCGACGTGGGGAAGAAGAGTGAGGCGACGGCCAGCGAGGAAGCAGCCGCTGCCGAGGAGGCCCCCACCGAGAAGCGGCAGACGCCTGAGGAGCAGCGAGTCGGTGACGACCCCGCCAAGCCCGAGGACGCGGGCGTCAGCGAGGGCGGGGCCGTCCACAAGGCCCGAGTCGCGCAGACGATCTCCGACAAGCTCGCCGCGAACTCCGGCAAGCGTCCCGACAGGGTCACCTGTCCTGAGCACCTCCCGGCCCGGGTCGGCGCCACGATCCGCTGCGAGCTCACTGCCGGCAGCGACATCCTCGGTGTCACCGTCACTGCCACCTCGGTCAGCGGCAAGCAGGTCAACTACAACTTCAAGGTCGACGACAACGTCGGGTGAACACAGAGCTCGCGCGACCGTTCGGGAAACGAAAGACTCAGGTCGGAGATCCGGTCCCTTCGGGGGACCGGTCCCCGGAAGCGGAAGGCGCGACACGGCAACCGGGGCTGTCGCTTCGGTGTCCCGCTCGTCAATTCGGTGTCGTGCTGTGAGCTGGTGTTTTGCTGCATGATCAGGGCGGTTGCTGCGACCGTTTCGGGGTGCTGTCGTCGCTGGCCTACCCATTGGTGAGTGACTTGTTCGGCCTGCTGGTCGTGCTGATCTGTCCAGGGACGTTGAGCTGCCGATGCTCCGTCAGGAGAACCAGATCCTCCGCCGCCGACTCGATGGCCGACCGCGGTGGGGTCACGCTCGTGTCGGTGTGCGGGGATCAGATCTACGGCACCGATGATTGAACTTGATGTCGACATGCGCGCTCTTGTTCTCGGGTTACGACGGGGGCCGGCCCGACGGAGCGGAACGTCGGCAGTCTGGCTGTAATGGGACTATTTCGTCCGGGACATCAAGAGTTCATGTCCGTGTGTCCGCATCTGGCGTACCGTGTCTCGTCGAAATCATGATGGACGATATAGTCCATAAGGCATTAAGAGACTTGCGGCGAGGACTGGATGCAGGGAGGCACCGGATGAAAGCGATCGTGGTGACGGACCGGCTTGCCGGAACGGCTGGGATGAAGCTGGTGGAGCGGCCCGAACCGCAGGCGGCTAGGCTCGCCAGCCTCTCGGGCGCGAACTACGGCGATGTCGTCGTTGAGGTTCATGCGTCCGGGTTCACCTGGGATGAGCTGTCGTGGCCCTCGACCTGGACCGACCGCCTCGGCCGTGACCGGACGCCGTCGATCCCCGGCCACGAACTGGCCGGAGTGGTCAGCGCCCTCAGCTATGGCACGACGGGGCTGTCGGTGGGCCAGCGGGTGTTCGGCCTCACGGACTGGACTCGTGACGGGACGCTGGCGGAGTACGCAGTCGTCGAGGCGCGCAACCTTGCGCCACTCCCGGGCGACGTCGACTTCGCGGTAGGCGCGAGCGTCGTGATGTCGGGGCTGACCGCGTGGCAGGGGCTGTTCGAGCACGGCCGCCTTCGGGCGGGGCAGAGCGTCCTTGTGCACGGTGCGGCCGGTGCAGTCGGCTCGATGGCGACGCAGCTCGCCCGCGAGTCGGGCGCGTATGTCCTCGGCTCTGGACGCGCTGCCGACCGGCAGACGGCCCTCGACTTCGGCGCACAGGAGTTCGTCGACCTCGAGAACGACACCTTGGAAGAGATCGGTGGAGTCGATCTGGTGTTTGACATCTTCGGCGGAGACATCGGGAACCGGTCCGCGGGTCTGGTTCGAGCCGGAGGGACGCTGGTGACCATCGCCGGCCCGCCCGAGGCGCGGCCCACCGATGGCCTGGCGGTCGACTTCGTTGTCGTGCCCGATCGCCTTCAACTGGGGGAGATCGTCCGGCGTGTCCGTAACGGGCGAGTGCGGACGAACATCGGCAACATCGCAACCCTCGACGATGCCGTCGCCGCCTTCAACCCGGCCGAGCGGCCCAAGGGAAAGACCATCATCCGCGTTCGCCCCTGAGGAGCCGGCGGCATGATCGCCGGGCGAAGGATCGGCGCGGCGAGCCGCGACGGTTCGCAACCGGTCTCACCCGGACGTCGGCTCGTGTGACCGACCTGCGCGCGCACGACCTGAAACGCACCGACTGACGGTTGAAGCGGCCCTGAGCATTTTCGGCGACCGTGAGGTTGCTCGATGGATGGCGTCAGCCATGAACCGCCACCGGACATGGTTGGCATCCGGTACTCCAACCCCCGTACCGGAAGGCGCGTGAGACTGAGGCTCGCCTCCGGACTTGGGAACTCGGGGTGATCGCAACACCTGACCCTGTGGGTGTTGCTTGACCAAGGTGCGTCGGACAGGGCTCCTGGAGGATGGAGCCAGAACTGGTCCTTGAACCACCTACACTTCGAACTGGTCGTCGGAGACGATATGAATCGCAGCCTCCTCTGCGGAGGCGCCCGCACGGTCGATGCCGATGTCCTCGGCCCAAAGGTCCGATGACGGGTCGCCGGCATCTTGGGTGGCCGAGACGAGCCGCCCTGCCCTCAGATATCCGACCTGGTCGTCGATGAGTTCGCCGTCAGTATCGGATGCATCACCGATCCCGTCGCCGGACTCTTCAGTTGCGAAGTCGGGAACCTCATGGGCAAGTCTCTGGCTGAAGGGTTCGTGGGTGCGAGCTTCGTCGGCGGTCAGCCCCCAGGCCAGGCTTCCGATCGGGCGATCCGCTGGCAGATAGCCCGGGCCGTCGCCGTCCTCACCAAGTTCCTCGTCATCGAGACTCTCCTCTGGGGGCAGCAGTCCGGGGACGTAGTCGTCCATCATCTCTCCTATGAGTGGGTTGGCTGGGTCGGACAACATGTGCCCGCGGGTGTCCTCCCGAATCGTGCCGCTGTCGGGTACGTGCGCTTCCGCAGGAGGCTCGTGTTCGCCCTGGTATCGTAGCGTTGTCGGAGAAAAAATGGACGATTTAGACCAGTGTCTTTGGCTCGATCGGGTCGCTGGCCAAGGAGGCGGCCGGGTACGGTCGCAGGCAGACCGGTGACGAAGGCAGTGAGCAACGCTGGCGCGGATCTGGTTGAGCACCTGCCGCACCATTGCGCTCGCCACGCCCTGGTGCTGATGGCTCGACTACACCTCGGTGTGCGGTAGGGCGTACCGGTTGGGCTTCAGGCGGGTGTAGCAGAGCCAGCCGACCAGATCGCGGTCGCGGTGAAGCTCGAACCGCCCCTGATCGGTGTTGTCGATCACACCTCGGTCACCGGTACCTGTTCTTCGCCGCTCATCGGCTCACCCTTCCAGCGTGGAGGGAGGCCGCGCCTTCGTGCCTACGCCTGCCATCAGTACTGTCAATCCAGCGCAGCCGATCATGGGGACCGTGAGGGGCCACGGCACCAGATTGCTTGGCTGGCGGGCTCAAGGAGAGGGGCCCCGCTCCGGGATCTCATGCCGCCAACGCCAGCTCAACCGGCAGACAGGCTCTCGATGTACGCCAGCGCCATGTCGATGGAGGTCGCCATCGGTGTGACATCGCGCGCGGTCTGGGCCAGCATGTATCCGCCCTGGAGGGCGGCCATGAGGCCGGTCGCGAGTTGGTCGATCGGCGCCTCGGCCGGAAGCGTGCCCTTGTCCTGAAGCCGGCGCAACACGCGCGCCAGGAGTTCCTGCCATTCGCTGAAAAGCTGTGACAAGGCCAGGCGCCCGAGGTCGTCCTGGTCGGAGACCTCGGAGGCCAGCGTGCCGAGCGCACAGCCGTAGGCACCATGCCGCAGCGCGTTGTTCTGTACCAACGCATCCCGCCAGCGTCGCAGACCTGCGATCGTCGAGACATGGCCGAGCGCATCGCGCTCACGCTCGATGACGCGTTCTCCCACGTGATCGATGACGGCGCGCACGAGCGGTTCCTTGCCGTCGAAGTGGTGGTACAGCTGCGACTTGCTCACTCCACTTGCCGCGAGCACGTCGTCGAGCGTGGTGTCCCCGACTCCCTGGACGTACATCAGGTCGGCCGCTGCGGCGACGATCCTTGCCCGCGTCTTTGCGCCACGCGCCGTCAGGCGTCTGCCAGTGTGCGAGTCAGCGATCGTCATCACGCATTCATGTTACTGATATCGGTCTACTCGTTCCCCGCCCTTGCGGGGCTGTCATCCTCGGCCGCCGCAAAGGGCGCGAGCGCCATGTCGAGCGCGGCGTCGAGCGGCCGAGGGTCTCGTGCGACCTGACTCAGGGTGCTGCCTCCATAAAGCGCTGCAAGGATCAGCACGGCAGTTTTCTGGGCGTCGATATCGGCTCTCGAGGTCTGCGCGGAAGAGCAGCGCGGGTTTCCTGTAGCGCCGGACTGCAGCAACCGGTCCAAAGCCTCGGCGATGAGCTCGCGCCAGCGATCGAGTAAATCGGCTCGCTCGGGCACGTCACCCGTTTTTCGCAGTGCCAGAACGTACGGTGATCGCGGGGTCATGAGCTCCTTGACGACGCGGCGACGCCAGCCGGCCAGCTTTTCCCGGTCGGTGACGCCAGACAGAGAAGCGCTTTCGCGGGCCAAGACTTCCGCGAAGTGTGTCGTCATCAATCCCTCCCGGCCAGTCGAACCGCTCCTACATTCTGCCATGTTATGGGACTAAAAAGTCCAATTTCGTGAGTGATCCGGATGGTGTCGGAGGGCCGCTGATCGTCGGAGACCGCGCGCGAAGTCGAAGAATCAGCCCAGCGTTGCCACCGTCTCGGGTGCCTTCGCGCCTGCTAGGTCGTGGGGGTGGATCCGCGCGAGCGGGACGCGGCGCCATAGGTTGGCGGAGCCGGTCTCCCGGTTCGTCGCGAGCACGAAGGCAATCCGTCCGCATCCCTCCTCACAAGGGCCACCTCTGCGCCACCAACCGCTGACGGCCCGGAGTAACCAAGGTCATCGGTGGCCTTTGGCTACTCCAGGGTGCTGGGGGTCGATGAGGTCGGTGTACTCGGGGTTGTGCTCGATGAAGGTGCGTACGACCGGGCACATGATGGTGACCGTCTTGCCTCGCGCGCGCACGTCGTCGAGGACGCGTCTGATGAGCTCGGTGGCGATGCCCTGTTCGCGGTACTCGGGGAACACCGAGATCGCCAGCAGTACGAGCCGGCCGCGGCCGGCGACGTTGTAGGGCAGCCCGGCGATCTCGCGGTCGCCCAGCATGGCCGCGTAGATGCCGGCCTTCTCGTCATTGACGACTGTGAAGTCGAACGTGGGAGCATGTGGATCGTCGATGACCTCGTCGATGAGGACGGCCTGATCCTCATTGAGGGTGTTCTTCCCCTCGGGGTTCTCAGAGGTGTAGCGGTTTGGCTCGGTCATGGGATGCCCATTCATTGATTACTCGTTCGTCGGCGGGGGCCGCTCATACTTGTTCTTGGGTGTGCCGAGTCCTTCAGGGACGAACGCGAATGATCGTCTTTCCCTTGATCCGCTCAGTCGGGTTGAAGGCGGCGACGGCATCGTCGAGAGTCGCCACGTTACCGATGTTCGTACGCAGCCGGCCGTCCCGGACCCGCTGGACGACCTCCCCCAGTTGCGCGCGATCGGCCTCGACCACGAAGTCGACCGCCAGACCCTCGACCGGCTGCGCCTCGGGAGGGCCGGCGATGGTCACCAGCATCCCGCCGGCGCGGACCAGGCCCGCGGACCGCCTGGCGATGTCGCCGCCGATCACGTCGAAGACCAGATCGACCCCACCGATGTCGTCCAGGGCGTCGTTGTCCAGGTCGACGAACTCCTGCGCGCCGAAGTCGAGCGCCGTCTGCCGGTCGGTGGCACGTCCGGTGCCGATGACGTAGGCGCCGGCCTCCTTGGCGAGCTGAGTCACCATCGAGCCGACTCCGCCGGCCGCACCATGCACGAGAACGCTCTGACCCGCCTCGAAGCGGCCGTGCACGAACAGCCCCTGCCACGCGGTCAGGCCCGAGATCGGCAGGCTCGCCCCCACCGCGAAGTCGACGTCGCCCGGCAGCGGCGCGAGGTTACGCGCCTCGACGGCCACGAACTCGGCCAGGGTGCCGTCACGAGTCCACTCTGCGAGACCGAACACCCGCTGTCCCACCGACAGCCCCCTCGCGCCATAGCCGAGCGCGGTGACCACGCCGGCCACCTCGTGGCCAGGGATCGACGGCGTGCGGTCCCGGCCTAGGCGATCGGTCCAGGTTCCGGGCCATGTCAGCTCACCGGGGGTGAAACCCGACGCATGAACCGCAACCAGAACATCGTTTCCTGCCGCCTCCGGCTCCGGCCGCTCCGCCAGCGTCATCCCAGCCGTTCCCGCAGCCTCATCCGTCACCACAATCGCCTTCATCGGTACGCCTTCCTGATCAGTCGCTCGCCGACACGAAACTTCGGCTCTTCCCCTTGGTGACGTCAGGCGTCGAGGTCTTACCCGGCTGAGCGGAAGACGTCCGCCCGGCGGGCGTCCCGCATGCTCGGCGACGAGAGAACACGCTCGCAACGGCCCTCTCGTGGTGGTCGGGGCGAGGGACTTGTGGTCTTCTGTGTAGTCGGAACCCCGCGTCGGCCAGGTGCCCCTCGCCGATCGACATCGACGTCCTGGAGCGCTGGCTGCGCGGCCGCGGCTGGGCGGTTACGTCCCTGCGCAACATCACCCACGTCGATGACACCACCGACAAGATCTTGACGTCGACGAAATGGGCCGCTCAGCCCTCGACCCTGCCTAACGGCATGGCCCACCGCGGCGCAGGGTGACGTTCAGCGGCCTGGCGGAAGAGCGGGATGTGCGCGACGGACTGTGTGCGCGTTGACACAGGCCACGGCGGGATCCTATGTTGGACTAAATCGTCCATTCTAGGGTTGCTGTCGCCATCGACCCCAACTGTGAGACGCCCACCACCAGAGATCGTTGAATCTGAAAGAGAGCACAGGGTGACAATCTCGCGTGGCTTCTTCGGCCGGCACGATCCGCGTGCCGACGATCTGCCGCCCGGTCAGCATCTGACCCACGGATTCCCCGTGCTGACGGCTGGGCCAACACAGCTGATCTCGACGGAGGTGTGGAGCTTCACCATCACGCCTGAGACCGGCAAGCCGAGGCGGTGGAGCTGGGACGAAATGATGGCCTTGCCCTCCGAGGAGATCAACGCCGACATCCATTGCGTGACCCGGTGGACGAAACTCAGGACCCACTGGCGGGGCGTGGCGCTCGACACCTTCTTCGAGGACATCGAGACCGACTACGAATATGCGATGGCGCATTCGTACGGGGGCTACACCACGAACCTCCCGCTGGAGGACCTTGTCGGGGGCAAGGCCTGGATCGTGTACGAGTACGAGGGCGAGCCGCTTCACGTCGAGCACGGTGGCCCGGCCAGGCTGCTGGTGCCGCATCTCTACTTCTGGAAGTCCGCGAAGTGGGTGAACGGCATCACGATGCAGCGCTTCGACGAGCCGGGCTTCTGGGAGAACTTCGGCTATCACAACTACGGGAACCCGTGGCGCGAGGAGCGTTACGCCGGTGACTGACACGAATACGACCGAGGGTCAGGCCGGCAGCTCTGCGGAGGAGACTCCGCCAGCAGGGAATCACTGGCGCAAAGCAACGCTCATCGGTCTGCAGCCGCAGTCCTGGCATTCCCGGACACTCGCTCTGGACGTCCCTGGCTGGGCCGGACATCTGCCCGGTCAGCACGTAGACATACGTCTCACTGCCGCGGACGGCTACTCGGCCCAACGGAGCTACTCGTTGGCGGAGCCCGCCTCGCCCAACCGCGTCGCCGTCACCGTCGACCTCCTGCCCCACGGTGAGGTCTCGCCGTACCTGGTGGAGAACATGGAGCTCGGTGACGATCTCGATGTGCGCGGGCCCATCGGTGGATGGTTCGTCTGGGAGCCGGGGGACCCATCCATCGGGGACGGCCCGGTACTTCTGATCGCCGGCGGATCAGGGGTGGTACCGCTGGTCACCATGCTGCGAGCCCGGAAGGAAGCAGGGGATTCGACGCCGACGATGCTCGTGTATTCGCTTCGCGGCCCTCGCGACCTCATGTACGGGCCTGAACTGGAAGAGATGTCGGCTGATCTGTCCGCGCCAGGGTCCGCCGAAGTGCGCCTCGTCTATACGCGCAAGGTTCCCTACGGGCACCCCCGTCCAGCCTCACACCTCGTGGTCGAGGACATCAAACCTCCGTCCGCGTGGCCGGAGCCCTTGGCGGTCCGGGTCTACGTGTGCGGCTCCTCTGGCTTTGTTGACCACGCCACCGGACTGCTCCGCAAGGCGGGGTACCCCGACGATCGCATACGCACGGAACGATTCGGACCAACAGGAGTCGATCGATGACCTCGTACCGCTCCACCCCCGCCGCGCCCGATGGCGACGCCGAGTCAGGCGCGGTCTTGGACGGCAACGCCGCTGCCGGCGACTTCGCCGGGATCCTCGCAAGCGACCCGACCACCGTCACCGTCAGCTGCGGGAGCTGCGGTTCCACACAAGCATTCGGACAATTGCTGGCATACCTGGGCGGACCGGGAACTGTGCTGCGCTGTCGCCAGTGTGAGGCGATGGTCGCCCGCGTGGCCAAGACACCACAGGGCACGTGGCTCGACCTCTCGGGCTCCAGCTCATGGTTGTTTCTGTCCACCCCAGCATGAACGTCTAGCCATGCGCAAGCTGGCTCCGGCCCCCAACTCGAACGCCCGGGTACGGTGCCGTCGCCTCCGCCGGTGGCCTCGACTTGGAAGGGCCATTGAAGGGCCGTTGAAGGGTACGAGGTGGGTGCGTGCTGGTGCCCACCCTGGGCCGGTCACGAGGGCGGAGCCGGCCAGGTAAAGGATCAATGAGGGGAAACGGAATGAAGGCAGTGGCCGGGGAGACCGTCGTGGCCGAGGCTCCGAACGAGACGGTTGTCAGAATGGAGGGAAATGTCTACTTCCCACCGGACTCGGTTGTGGCCGGCGTGCTCCGCGACAGCCCCACGCCCTACACCTGTCCCTGGAAGGGAAGGGCGCGGTATCACGACGTCCTGGTCGGCAAGACGGTGCTCAATGACGGGGCTTGGTCCTACCCGGCCGTCAACGAGTCGGCGGTGGCCCGTGTAGGCCGCGACTTCAGCGGCTATGTCGCTTTCGACGGGCGCCAGGTTCGGATCGAGATCTGATCGTCGGTCGTGAGGAGCCCTCTGACGGCGAGTTGTCTGCGGAGGCCAAGGCCTCAGACAGGCATCGCGTTGGCCGGCGCAAGGCGTGACCCTGGCGGGGATGCGGCGCGTCCATCCAGTTGATCGAGTCCGGTGATCGCTCTGCGCACGGCAAGGTCACCGGCCGAGACAACCCGACGTCGCGCAGGGTCTGTTCGTCGGTCGAGACGACACGCTCTGCAGTGATGACGCCGCCGAATCGCGCGACCAGCCGATGATAGATCGCCAAGCTGGATGCTCTGCTGAGCTGCCGCGACGTGACGGCGAAGGAGAACCATTCGAGCGGCCTGCCCACCGTAACGGGCAGATGCGCGTCGTAGGCATCGATCGGGCCGGTCGACTGCATCCACCGGGCGAGTGAGTCGTCGAGCGAGCCCAAGTACTCAGCAGCTGCATGCTGCTCCTTGGTCGCACACTTCCCCGTACGGGTCATGGTCACGACACCCTCCTGACAAACTTGGACTGTATAGTCCAGTATAGGTTTGTACTCTGGACGGACCGGCTAGACATTCAGGTACATGGTGAGGGCAGAAACTGTCTCGCCGGCCTGCGAGCTCAGTGACTGCGGGCAAGTTCTCCTGCATACCAGGCACCTGCGCGATGCCATTGGGCTGTCCGGTCGAGCCGACAACGAGGATGGAATGATGGTCATGTCGACACGTACAGTCCTGATCACGGGCGGCACCAGCGGAATCGGGAAGGCGGCCGCGCGGACTCTGCACGAGCGCGGTTACCGCGTCGCTGTCACCGGACATCGTCAGGAGAGCGTCGCTCGGGCGCGGGAGGAGTTGCCCGACGATGTCCTGGTCCTCCAAGCTGACGCACGGTCGCTCTCGGACACTGACCGGGTCGTGTCCGAAGTCGGAGCGCGATTCGGCAATCTGACCACGCTGTTCCTGAACGCCGGCGTGAACCATCCGATGACGCTGGAGGCTTGGGACGAATCCGCGTACGACGATGTGTTCGCCGTCAACACCAAAGGGGTGTTCTTCACCCTCGTCAAGGCGTTGCCGCTGCTGTCCGACGGTGCTTCGGTCATTGTCACCGTGGGGATCGGAGCAACGCGCAGCCTGACGGGTAGCAGCGTCGCTGCCGGGTCCCACGGCGCGATGCTGGCCATGATCCCGACTCTGGCCCTCGAGCTCGCGCCGCGCCGCATCCGCATCAACGCGGTCAGCCCGGGAATGACCGACACCCCGATGACCCGGGCCTCGATCCGGACGGAAACCGAAGACGTCGCAGGGACGATGACGGCGATGGCCGAGCGCAACCCGTTCGGCCGCCTCGGGACGCCGGAAGACGTTGCTGGGACGGTCGCTTTTCTGGCTTCGGACGATGCCGCGTACGTCACCGGGCAAGAGATCGTCGTGTCCGGAGGCGCAGGCTTGGCCATCTGACCGAATCGCCGCCGCGGCGAGGCTGGACGTCTACGCGGAGCTGCCTGCAGTGCGCAACGACCGAGCGAGCGGTTTCCGGGCATCCATGCGCACCTTCTGGCCTGCGGTCCATGCGCCCGGGACTTGGACGGCCTGCTGTCGGCGCTCACAGGGCCGGCCTCATCTCGGCCTGGCCGTAGCTCAACAAATCGTACTATAAAGTCCGAAAATCACCGCGCTCCCACAGGTGAACGAGCGTTTGTAGAGACCTTATAGTCCAGTATGTGGTGGGCGTAGAGGTGATGTCGGGAGCGACTCGACCAGCGCGTACACGGTTTGTGCCGCTCTGACGAAAGAGGTTTGCGGTGGACGACGCGGAGATCGATCAGGAGAATCGCCGATGGGTACGGGATCTCGGCGCCGCAGGCCCACGGAGAGAGGCGACATGCGCCGAGTTGTATCCCTTGCTGCTCCGCGTCGCGCATTCTGAGGCTCGTCGACGCGCCTCCCTCCTCAAGCTGGACGGCCCGGAACTCGAGGACATCGCCCACCAGGCCGCCGCCGACGCGCTGATGGCCATCACCGACCGGTTGGACAAGTTTCGGGGTGAGGCCCGGTTCACCACATGGGCGAGCAAGTTCGCGATCCTCAACGTGGCCACGAAGATGAATCGCCACTTCTGGCGTCGCCACGAGATCCCCTACGAGCAAGAGGATTGGTCCAAGCTCGCTTGTCGGTTCGACGCCGGCCCTGAGGGTGAGGCACAGGTCCGGGAATTCGCGGCCGCCGTCTCGGCCGCGGTGGACGAGAACCTGTCCGATCGCCAGCGACTTGTGTTCGTTGCGACGGTTCTCAACGGCATGCCGATGGATGTTCTGGCCGACGAACTGGGCTCGACCCACAATGCGCTGTACAAGGTGCTCTTCGACGCCAGGAAGAAGCTCCGTATCGCGCTGGTGGCCGATGGCTACCTGCCTGAGGCACCTGCGATTCGGTCGGCCTGAGGGTCGAGCGCGGAGGTGTCCAAGTCACCCTTGCGGAGCCGGAAGACCTGAAGGCGCAGCTCGTAGTACTTCTCCGTTTCTCCGACACTCCATCCCGATGCGACGGGCGGCGCGTGTACCGCGGTCGTTCTTGGGCCGTACGACGGCGAAGACCTCTTCCTCGCCGTTGCTGAAGGCATAGTGGGCCAGAGCGTGACCCGCCTCGGCCGCCAGCCCGCGGCCCCACGCCCAGGGAGCGAGTTGGTAGCCCAGCTCCAGGTCTTCACCCTCCGGCGGCAGCGGAAGGATCTGTCCCGAGCCGGCGACACGCTCGCTCTCGGCCTCTTCGATCACCCACCGGCCACTCGGGCGTCCATCGGATCCCGGGGGTGCGGCGATCCATCCGGTGATCACCGCCCGCATCTGGTCGAGATCGTCGACACGATCCATGGCCGGAGCCGGCCACCGGGAGACCTCCGAGCTGCCGTAGATGTCGAGCGCCTCCGCTGCGTCTGCTTGATGCCACGGACGCAGCCGCAACCGTGGTGTGCTGATGGTCGAGCCAACGATGGTGACCTCGTGAGACAACGCTGCTCCTCGACGGGGGACGGAGCACGCCCAGCGGGGCGGCCAGGGGCTGATGACACTACGCACAATCGGACGAAGTCGTCCACTTAAACTGTGAGTCAAGCTTCTTCAGCACCTGGCTTCAGCGCTTGCCTAGCGGTGGAGCGGTAATCTAGCTTGGACTATATAGTCCTAAGTGGATATCGGTCAGGCTAGTACCGCGTAGACGACGACCCAGCCGCGGTGAACGCCGAACCGCATGAAGAAGGAGCGAGAGATGAACGACACCAAGTCGTCGGCCGAAGATCTGGCGATCCTCGAGCAGCTCAACCTTGACTACAACCGTTCGGACCAGGCCGGCGATGCCAAGCGCCTCGGTGAATTCCTCGCTGAGGATTTCATCGTGCAGACGCCGGGTGTCACCCGCAACCGTGAGGAGTACCTCGAAGACATCGCCAAGCCCCGGCCTTTCAAGGATCAAGTGCTGCACGGAGCCAAGATCCGAATCCTCGGCGATGTCGCGCTGATCCACGGCAGGGTGACGTACACCACGATCGCCGATGGGGTGGAGCACGACGCGCTGTACACGGACGTGTACCAGAAGCGTGAGGGCGTCTGGCTCTGCGTCTCCGCCTGCGCGATCGCCCCGGGCGCCTGACCCGCCGCCATGTCCGACGTTGCGGCCCAGGCGCGCTACGAACAGTTCGCCGAACTCCACCGTGGCCCTGGCACGTTCATCATGCCCAACGCATGGGACGGCCCCTCGGCCCTGCTTTTCAAGGAGGCCGGGTTCAGGTCCATCGCGACCTCTTCAGCGGTTCTCGCCGCTACCCTGGGCCGGCTCGACGGCATCCACGCCGTCAGCCGTGATGAGCACCTGAACCATGCCGCCCTGCTCACGTTCGTGAGCGGCCTGCCGATCAACGGCGACTTCGAGGACGGCTACGGCGAGACTCACGTAGAGGTCCGCGCCACTGTCGACGCTGCCGTCGGCCGCGGTCTCGCCGGCATCGGCGTCGAGGACACCACTGGTGACCCCTCCAATCCGATTCGCGACTTCAACGACGCGGTCCGTCGCATGGAGGCCGCCGCCGCGGCTGCGCACGGACGGATCGTTCTGACCGGACGGACGGACAACTTCCTGTGGGGGATTTCCGACCTCGATGACACCGTCCGCCGCCTCTGCGCCTACGCGGAGGCAGGAGCCGACGTCCTCTACGCGCCGGGCCTGCCGGACCTGGTCTCCATCGGCGCAGTCGTCAGGGCTGTCGCCCCCAAGCCGGTCAACGTCCTGGTCGGTCCCCAAGACGCGGTTACCCTCGCGGGCCTCCAGACGATCGGTGTCCGCCGGATCAGCCTCGGGGTCGACCCCTACACGCACGCTCTCGGAGCGACACAGGCAGCTGCGGCGAAGCTCGCGAAGGGAGACCTGACCGCACTCGCATCAGATCTCGACTTCGGCCACATCATCGACCTCATCACGGGCTGACACCTGCGCCGCCGCACAGCGGGTGAGAGACGCCGACGCCGACGCCGACGGCTACGGTGCGGGGCGGGAGCGGGCGACGGCCAGGGTGAGCGCGGTGACGTGCTCGGCGAGCGCCGCGACCAGCGCGGGCGGATTGCGGACGGTGAAGGGCCAGGGCAGGCCGGTGAGGATGCGCGCCATGGCGGGCAGGTTCTCCGCGCCGCCGACCAGGAGCACGCCGCCGTCGCGGCAGGCGTGCAGATCGCCGAAGGTGGCCGGCAGATGGTCGCGGGCGATGTCCAGGTCCGTATCGAGCCACACCTCGGTGCGGTGGGTCCAGGCACCGAGCGTCAACATGTCCAGGACGTGGGTGACGGGGTCGAAACCGTCGGGTGGGGTGAATGTGCCGGAGAGTTCGGTGGCGTCGCTGATCCGGTCCAGGCGGTACATGCGGATGGCGGCGCGGAGATGGTCGTGTCCGACCAGGTACCAACGGCGTGCGTGCACGACGAGCCCGTACGGGTCCACCTCGCGTGCGCCGCGGGTGTGCTCGATCCGGACGGTGTGCCGCGCATGGACGGCCGCGGCCAGCGTCAGCGTCAGGTGAGGTTCAGGGGTCAGCGGGCCTGCCGTCGCCGAGGTGGCGGCGATCAACGCGGTGACGCGTCGGCGCAGCGGCGCGGGCAGGACGCGGTTGAGTTTGACCAGCGCCCGGTCGGTCGAGCCGGGCTCTCCCGCTTGTTCGTGCTGCTTGCCGGTGGCCAGCGCGACGGCGACGGCGACCGCTTCGTCATCGGCGAGCATCAGGGGCGGCAGGCGTACGCCGCGGGCCAGCCGGTAGCCGCCGTAGCGTCCGCGGACGGACTCGACGGGGATGTCCATGTCACGCAGGGCGGTGATGTAGCGGCGAACGGCGCGGGCGTCGACGTCCAAGCGCCGGGCGAGCTCGTCGGCCGACACCAGGCCGCGGTCCTGCAGGAGCTCCAGCAGTGCCAGGACGCGGGTCGCGGGACGGGACACGGTAGCGATTTTAATGAGGGCAGAAAGCGTCCACAATCCTCCCTAGCCTTGCCCCGGTAAGAAGGCGATAGAAAGGAGTCGACCCGGTGTCGACCATCGTTCTTGTCGGCGGTTCGTTCCTGGGGGCATGGGCCTGGGAGCGCGTCACGCCGCTGCTGACCGCCTATGGTCACCAGGTGCATCTGTTGACGCTCACCGGTTTCGGCGACCGCGCGCATCTGGGCTCGCCGGACACGACGCTCACCACGCATGCCCGCGACATCACGGCGGCGATCGAGTACGCCGGGCTGCGCGAGGTGGTGCTCGTGGCGCACTCCTACGGCGGAGCCCCGGCCACGATCGCCGCCACCACGATTCCCGGGCGGATCGCCCGCTTGGTCTACCTCGCCGCGCTCTTGCCCGAGCCCGGCAAGAGCCTGTTCGACATCACACCCGCGCCCGTCGTCGAAGCGATCATGGAAACCGTTCAGGACGGGCGAATCCCGGTGATGACAGACGAGGTCATCGACGCCAACTTCGGCGAGCACGGGCTCACCCCCGAGGACCGGGCCTGGCTGCGGGCACGCGGCGTCGGCCAGCCCGTCGGCACCTACCAGGACCCGGCACCGGCCGACCTCAGCGCGGCACAACGACTGCCCCGTACCTACATCGCCTGCGCGGCCGACCGGGGCGGCCCACCGCGCCTGCCGGGTCTGGAGGTGATCACGCTGGACGCCGGGCACTGGCCGATGATCACTGAACCGGCGGAGCTGGCCCGAGTGCTGGACCAGGTGGTCCGGTCATGATGCGGCCATACCGGGTGAAGATTCCGCAAGAGGCGCTGGACGACCTGGCCGCCCGGCTGGCCGCGACCCGCTTCACCCGCCCGCTGCCCGGCCATGGGCTCGGCGTGCCCGCCGACCGCGTCCGGCACCTGGTCGAGTACTGGCGCGACGGCTATGACTGGCGCGCCTGGGAGCGGCGGATCAACGTCCATCCGCAGTTCATCACCGAGATCGACGGGCTTGACGTGCACTTCCTGCACATCCGTTCGGCCCGGCATGACGCCCTGCCGCTCATCCTCACCCACGGCTGGCCCATGTCGGTCGTAGAGTTCCTCCCGCTGATCGACCGGCTGAGCGATGCCTTCCACCTCGTCATCCCCTCGGTGCTCGGCTTCGGGTTCTCCGGCGTACCGCGGGAGCCGGGCTGGAACCGCCGCCGCGTCGCCACGGCGTGGGCGGAGTTGATGCGCCGGCTCGGTTACGAACGTTACGGCGCGCACGGCAACGACGTCGGCTCCCTGATTTCCATCGAGCTCGGACGCCTGGATCCGCACCGCGTCGTCGGGGTGCACGTCACCCAGATCTTCTCCCTGCCCTCGGGCGATCCGGCGGAGCGGGCCCTGCTGGAACCGGACGATCGGGCGAAGCTGGCCGCCCTGGAGCGCTTCATGGCCGACCGGAGCGCCTACCTCGCCCTCCAGTCCACCCAGCCGCAGACCCTGGCGCACGCGCTCGCCGACTCCCCGGCCGGCCAGCTGGCCTGGAACCTGCAGCTGTTCGGCGGCGCGGTGAGCGACGACTACATCCTCACCAACGCCGCCATCTACTGGCTGACCGACACCGCCGGCAGCTCGGCCCTGGTCGGTTATCACGGCAACAGGCCGCCTGCCGGGCCGTCATCGATCCCGCTGGGTCTTGCCTGCTTCGCCGATGACTTCTTCCCCTCCATCCGCCCGCTCGCCGAACGCGACCACAGCGCCATCGTGCACTGGAACACCTACGACAAAGGCGGGCACCATGCCGCGCAAGAAGAACCCCAACTCCTCGCCGACGACCTCCGCATGTTCTTCACCCTCTGCCGATGACGTCGCCGGCAAGCGCGCCGGCCCGGGACCGGTGGTCTTCACCCGATGGGGAACACAAATGGGGAACACAGCGCATGCCGACCGTGTTCGTTGTCTTCTACCGGAACATGACCGAGGCGAGCGCCGCGATCGTTCCGAGGGCGGTCTCCCGAATTGGCGGTCTCCCCTCGGTCTTCCAAGAGGACACCGGCGAATGCAGCCGCGATCTTCTCGACCGCTGCCTGCTGTGGAACGAACACCACCTGCGGCAGGCTCCGGCGGCGGTGGCTGAGGGCGTTCTGCAGGCGGCCCTTCCACGTACCGCGACCGGTGGCGGAGGCTGCCCATCGCATCAACGCGATCGCGCTCGGCTTGCCGGTCGAAACGTCTCGCGACGCGGTCCGCGCCGCCGGGCACCCCAGGGCGGCTGAATCCCTCACAGGCCGAGCTCACGCCGGGCCTTGGCATAACGGCGGGCCGGGGTGAGCGAGGCCACCGTCCAGGGCTGGTTGTCGGGCATGCGCCTGCCCGCCCCTGCGAGCAGGCCTTGAGCGCGCGAGAGATGACCGCCGTAATAGAACGCCGCACCGAACAGATGCCTGGCCTCAAGGGCCAGCGGGTGCGGCTGGAGCCTGGACAGCCACTTGTCCGACGCCTCGATCAGCGGCTCGGCCACTGCCGGGTCGCTGAAGTGGGCCATTACGAGCTTCTCGTCGAATAGGCCTTCCCTGTCACGCTGCTGGGCGATGACGATCTCGATGTGCGCCATGGGCAGTACCGAGACCACCGGGTCACCCGGCTCGGCTGCCGCCACCGTCTCGGCGGCGAAGGCCAGCAACTCCGCGTGAGAGCCGTACCACTTCTCGCACAGGGCCTGGGTGCGGCTGTGATGGCCGGCGTACAGGCCAGGGTTCCTGGCGATCAGCTCCTTCCAGAGACGATCCAGCTCAGTCCTGCCGCTGCCCATGCCGATGGCATGCCACTGGAGTACATTCCACGGCACGGGATCGGCGGGCAGCAGGTCGGCTGCGCGCCGTAGCGGCTCCTCAGCCGTACCCAGAACCTGCAAGAACCGAGTGAAACGCTCTTCGCCCACGTATTTGGCGTACGAGCCGCCGCGGATCGCCCAGGCCTCTTGGATGCGCGCGGCGCCGAGCCAGAGCAGGCCATCGGGGTCACCTCCCGCAAGCCTGGCCAGCGCCTCAGTGTGCGACTTGGCCGCATCGGCCAGCTTGTCCACGCGGAGCGCGCGTAGCTGGTGGTCCTCGCGGGCCTGCCTGATGAGCTCAAGGCCTGGTTCGAGCCGTCCCGAGCGTACTTTGCGCAGAATCGCGCCCAGTGCGGGGTCGTCCCACGCCTTGCCTATCTGCATGCCCGCGGTCTTCTCCAGGACGAACACACCGGCCTTGATGGCCTTCACAAGCAACATCCAACATATGTTCGCCACCGAATGTCACTTTTTGAGAGTCGACGCCCAACCAAGCTGCGAACGCCATAGTCAGGCGGTCCACGTCGGCGGTCGTGAAGATCTCCGGGCCGACCAGGCGGTGTGTGGAGCTGACTTTCACGCCTTCGACGCCGACGGGGAGCACTGTCTCCGCCGACGACGTACGCGCCGCGCTCGAACGCGTCAGCAGGCTGCTTCGTCTCATGCAGTTGCCGCCCGGCATCACAGAGACGACCATGCGCAAGCAGCACGCCCTCTACCCGGTCGCCGTCGCCCATGGGATCGGGACAGCGCGGAATCGGCCGAACGCATCGCCAGACTGCCGCAAGATGCCGGCCGACGTTGAAATGTTCTGTCGGTTGGTGCCTCGATAATCTTTCCCATGAAGAAATCTTTGACGGCCGTGATGGCGGCTGTCGTGATCATCCCGGCTGCCCCAGCCCAGGCGGCATCGGTGGATGTGGTGAGGGCGGTCGAGAAGCTGGTCGCCGCCGGGGCCGCAGGGCGGGTCTGGCAGTTCGCGAGTGCGGCGATGCCGCATGATCCCAGAATGGACGATCTGCCGCGCGGTTCGTTCCCGAGCACCTCGTTCCACGTCCACACCAGGGGCATCTTGCGGCTTGGCCGCTCGGGCATCGTGAGTTCCGACCTACGGCGGGAGGTCAAAGCGAACTATTGGCACGTGCATTTCCTCAAGGAGGATGCCGCCAACGGTGATCGACGGGACGCGGACCTGGTGAAGGTGTTCACCCGTCCGCAGCGGCTGCGGACGGTCGGCGGCGTGCAGTATGCCAACGGGCCGGCGTATGGACAGAAGGGGTGGGTGAATCTGGGCAAGGCACCAGGCGGAGCCGGGCTGCACGGTGACCAGGTCATCGACATCTTCGAACAGCCCACGCTGAAGGCCCTGATCGCCAAGGCCACCATCAACAGGCCCTCCGGCGCGATTGTCGGTGTCGACAACCGAGCGGTGGTCAAGAAGTCCTGGACCATCCGGGGGACGATCACACTGACTGAGTTGTTCAAGCTGTCGCCTGCCTTCCGCGAGATGGTTGGTGGCCCGCTCCACCCGAGGATGCGGAACCTCAGCCTCATGTGGGGAATCTCCGCCGACCTGAGCGGACGTCCGATCGTCGTCCAGACAGTTCTGAGGACGGGCAAGGAAGACACGGATCTCGAGATCGGGAATGTGGTCTCGGCGACCCGGTACGGCTGGGACGCCAAGGCCGCTGTCACGGCGCCGACCGCAATGCGGGTCAAGCGGGTGCCCTTTGGGGACGACATCACCGACTTCTTTCGGTGAGCCGGCGCGATCATCCCCCGGCGGTCGGCGAAGTGACCGCCTTGATGGAGACGCCTGGTACTCACCACAGCACGAAGAACAGGTCACCAGCTGTGGAAACGGACACTCCGGCGTCGCCCCACGAACCAGGCATCACGCTAAGCGCGAGCTGGAAGCTCCCGTGGCGTTGACCTGACCCAGGTATGACCCACCGCTTGATTCGTTGATCAAGAGGTGGACAAATCTGCAGGTCTGGGTGGTAGGGCGCCCGGGGCTCGAACCCGGAACCTACGGATCAAAAGAGCCGCCTCGTCAGATGCCCAGCGCAGCGAGGTGGCGGGAGGGACGATGGCGTCGCCAGGCGATGGCCAGGAAGGCGATCAGGCCGAGGACGGGCAGGGTGCAGAGGGCCCAGCTCAGTGCCAGCGGCGGGCCGGGCTGGTCGAGGACCGTGACGTTGTCCAGAGTGCCTGTTCCCTGCCCCTTGGGTCCGTTGATGGCGAAGGTGAAGCTCCACTTTCCGGCCGTGGACAGCGATTGGATGTCCAAGCCCCAGACGTCGCGTTTGCGTGGATGGCGAGACAGCGGGCCTGCCCCGCGCCTGCTCCCTTTCATGCCGGGGCCGGTCATGCTGAGGGTGCCGGATTTGCCGGTCAGTCCCCCGTCAGGGGCGAAGGTGAAGTCCAGCGACTGCATGGCGCGCAGCGGCCACGTGGAGAAGCCCACGGTCAGGTGGTACGGGCCGGCCTGCACCTGCTCGGTGTGCACAACCTCGACCGGCGCGTACGCCTGCTCGGGCTCCGCCGGCGCGTAGGCCTGGGCGGACGGGGCAGAGACCGGGATCACAGCCGCCATGATGCACACGGCGAGAAGCAGACTGCGGGCGCGGTGCTTCGGCGCGTGGCGCGTGGCGCGGGCCGGTCGCGGCCGTGGCAGCAGGTACGTTCGGACGTGCATCGGGTCAGCGGCCTTCCAGATCGGCGGCGGGGGTGTTGAGGCGCAGCAGTACGGCGAAGCGGGCGGCGAGGTACCCGGCCAGGGCACCGAACGCCAGCCCAAGGAGCACGTCGATCAGCACTGTGGTCGCCGATGTGGTGGTCTGGCCCATCGGCCCTCTCCCCGCCCCTGCGCGCAGCATCGACGTCTGCACGAGCATGGACAGGCTCACCACGCCGCCGCCGGCGGCGCCGACGAGCTGCGGCAGCCAGCGGGCCGACCAGCCCCGCCCGCGCCCCAGCCGGAGCAGCCCCTCGATCACCAGGGCCGCGGCTAGCATGAACATCGGTATGCCGGCCGGAAGCTGAGGCGCCACGCCCATGAGGTTGTCCCGCAGAGGCAGCTCGACGTAGTCGGCGTATGCCCTCGAGGCCCACGGGGAGAACCACCAGAGAAACAGCTGCATGGCGCCGAGGACGACCGCGATGGACAGAGTCACCTGTCGGTGCCGCAGGGTGATCGCTCCCATGAGCACGAAGCAGACGGCGAAGAAGACGGTGCCCGCGAGCTTGGGGTCGAGAGGAAGAGGCATCCTCTGGAAGGCGTACGTGGTGATCGGGGCGAACGTCATCAGCACGGGGATGCTGACGATGAGCCCGATCCGCCCCCCGCGTTGCGCGCGGGCGGCGGCGAAGACGATGACGCTGCCGACCATGGTCAGGCTGATGGAGATGAACAGGGCGACGTGTGGCGGGGAGTCCAGCACGGCGTCGAAGCCGTACAGCGAGTGCCACCACAGGTCGAGCAGGCCGTAGAGCAGGAACAACGCGCCGCCGGTCCCGGCGACGAGGTATCCCAGGGGCGCGGTGAACGTGCCGCCGAGAACCCGGACCGGACTGCCGCCGACCGCGGGGTCGGAGGGGCGCCCGGCCCGTTGGGCGAAGGTGGCGCGGAGCACCATCACCAGGCTGGCGATGCCGGCGATGGCGCTGCCGGAGTACAGGATCAGGTGGGGCAGGGTGAAGAAGGTGTCCGGACCGACCTCGATGTGCCACTGTACGTCCCAGCTGACGCCCGCCGTGGACATCAGCGTTCCGGCCAGCACGGTGTACGCGCCGACCAGGCCGGTCGCCGGCCGGTCGGACGAAGTGGGCCCGCCTGGGCCGATCGGCGCGGATGCGGGAACAGGATCCATCGGACATGCCTTTCTCGGGAAGAAGCTAGGGGGAGACCGTGAGCGGGAAGACGAGCCGGTCGCGATGGCCGTCGCCGTCCATGGCGACCAGGAACTCCCACCGGCCGGGCATCATCAGCGGAACGCCGGCCACGTGGTAGCTGTTGTCGGAGACGCGTGTGGCGGGGAGGTCGGGTACCGCGTGTCCCGCGGTGGGCAGCACTGCGGAGACCGTGACGACCGGTGCTGACCGGACGGCCGCGTCACGCGCCACCACCCGGACATCGACCGCGGTGACTCCGGTGACGGGCGCGGAAACCGTCAGGGTCACCACATCGTGGGCGGTGCCACCTGTGAGGGTCACCGCGCCCCGCGGGACGGAGTCGGACGCGGGCCGCGCCCCACCTGACCACGGCGCCCACAGGGCATGAACCGACAGTCCGGTGAGCAGGATCGCCGCAACGAGCACCGCGGCTACCAGGAACCGCCGACCGGATGGGCTCACGGAGTCTTCTCCGTGCCGGTGACGTGGAGCAGGTAGGGGACGGTCAGGATCGTGTTGTCGCGCTCGGCCTGGACCCACACCCGGTAATGGCCGGCGGCCGGGAAGGTGTAGACGAAGGCGACGTCGGGGCCGTAGGCGGCGACGGTCTCATCGGCGATGCCATCGCCATTGACGGAGGTCAGCCCGCTCATCGAATGCAGCTGCGAGGAGGAGGCCGACGACGTCGGCGGCGGCGAGTGCGGCCCCCTGTGCGGCGTCTCCTGCGTGCCGCTCGCCTCGTGAGCGCTGTCCGGCACCGCGCCCATGGAGTGGGAGTGGGCCCACAGCTGGGCCTTCTGCGTCTCCGCCCCCACCGCCGCCGTGGGCGAGAGCGGACCGACGACGATCAGGTGGCCCAGCATGCCTAGCCAGGGCTGCAAGGTCGCCGTGTCCCCCACGCGGGCGGTCAGGACGGTGGCCCTGCCCGCCACCAGCGACGACGCGGTCAGCCGCACCTCGACCCCGGCCACGGTCCGCGAACCGGTCCCCGCCTGCGCCGGAGCGTCACCGGCCGTGCTCTGCGCGCCGGATCGGGACACCGCGTCGATGCCGGTGGCGGAGCGCAGTTGCTGGACGCCGCCGCCCCGGCGGGCGAACTCGGCGGAGACCGCGTAGTGGCCTGCCTCGGGCAGCGACAAGGGGACCTCGAATGCGCCGGGTCCGGTCCGTACGGGGTGCAGGTGCCACAATTGTCCCGAGGGGCCGATGGCCAGCAGGTGCATGAGCGCCCCGTCGTGCACGACGACGTCGTCCAGGGGCAGTCCGGTGGCGGCGTCCGACAGGGTCAGCCGCAGCTCGGCGACCTCACCCGCCCGCTCCGTGGAGGACGACAGCAGCAGGGTGGCGGGCGGGCGCGAGTAGTCGCCGGTGCGCTGCCCGACGGAGGCGTAGGGATCCTTGACGCCGTCGATGGTGGCGTCCACCTGGCCGCCCTGAGACGGCGGGAGCGGCAGCTGGGACGACAGGAGCGCGCCGGTGACGGCCACGGTCAGGCAGGCCACCAGCCCGCCGCCCGGCACCAGCGTCCACCAGCCGCGCCGCGCCCGTACGGCGACCAGGACGGTGACGAGGATCAGCGCCCCAGCGCCCGAGAAGCCCAGGTAGGCGGCGGTCTCCGCCGGTGAGGTGGTCTGTTCGGGGACGATGAAGGGAATCGTCGCGGTTCTCTCCCCGTCGCCGAGCGACAGCTCCCACGGGCCGACCTGGGTGACGTTCAACTGGGCGGAGTAGGTCCGCGGCCGGACACCCAAGATGACGACGGCGGTGTCGGCGACCGTGCCGGAAGCCGAGGCGGCGGAGGCGGAGGTGGAGACCCCGGTGGGCGTCACCGCGAGGTGCAAGGTGCCGGCGGGCGTGCCCGCGTGGGTGAACACATCTACGTGCAGCGGTCCGGGCACCCCGGTGACCCGTCGCAGGATGACGGTCAGCTCCCGGTCGCCGAGCGTCTGGGCGACCTGCACGTCGCCGCCGTCGTTGGAGTCCGCCCCTGCCGGTGAACTCATGGCGAGTATCAGGGCTCCGGCGGTCAGCACGACGGCGAGCGCGGCACCGAGGCGGTGCCGGGGATCAGGAGCCGTGCGCGGAAACGTGTCCCACTCCCTCGTTGGAGCGGCGGAATCGTTCATCGTGCGGGCAGCCTAGGCAGGCCGCCCGCCGCTGTCGTCACGGCGCCAGGGGACAAGGGTCCCCCGGACGGGGGACTCCGCCCCGGCGCCGGCCGGGCATTATGGGAGGTCGTGAACGAGAAAGGGGGTGCCGGTGCCCGGCAGGGAGGAACATGACGGGCTCCGCGACGTCAACGGGCCGCTGACCCGTCAGGCGATCGTGATCGCCGCGGTCACCTTGGTGGTGGACGCCTTCACTTTCGCCCACTCCACCGGTTCCCCCGCATTTCCGGCGGGATGGCGCTGGGCCATGCTGGCGGCGATCATCATGGTGGACGCCGGCCTGGCCAGCGCACCGCGGCTGTCGGGAGTGGTGGCCGTCGCTCAGGCGGCGGTCCGGGTAGCGGGCACGTTGTCATGCCCCCAGACCGAACTGCCGCCCGCGCTGAACAGCGCGGGCATGCTCATCTCCGCCTACCGGGCGGGTGCCTGGCTGGACCGGTGGCCCGCGGTGGTGTCCCTGCTCTTCCTGGTGGCGGGGACTCTCGCGAGTCCGGTCCTCAGCGAGGCGAACTTCGCGCCGGAGCTCCTCCTGCTCGCTCCAACGGCCAGCGCACTGCTGCCCTGGCTCGTTGGTCGGTACACCACCGCCCGACGCGCCTACATCGCCGAGCTGGAACAGCGCTCCGAGCGGGAGAAGTCAGAGGCGCGGCAGGCCCTGGCCGCGGCCATCGCAGAGGAGCGCACCGGCATCGCCCGCGACCTGCACGACGTGATCTCCCACCACGTGAGCGCCATCGGCGTCCACGCCGGGGTGGCCCGGTTGCGGGCCGCGGCGGCGCCGAGCGCTTCCGACCTGGCGGACTCGCTGACCGCCGTGGAGACCTCCAGCCGGGCGGCGATGCTCGACCTGCGGCGGCTGCTGGACGTCCTGCACGGCCACCCGTCCGGAGAGGACAGCCAGCCCGGGCTGGACAACCTCCCCGAACTCCTCGACAGCCTCCGCGTCGTCGGCCTGCGGGCGCGGGTGACCGTCCACGGCGTCCCGTCTCCGCTACCGGAGTCACTGGACATCGCCGTATACCGGGTGGTGCAGGAGATGCTCACCAACGCCCTGCGGCACGGCGCCGACGGTGCCGCGGAGGTCGAACTGCGCCACGCTCCCTCCAGCCTCACCGTGACCACCTCCAACCTTCTCGGCCCGCGGGCGCGCGCCTGGTCAGACTCGCCGCACCGGGGGCTGCAGGGGATCCGCAGCCGTGCCGCCGTGTTCTCCGGTTCCACCAGCTACGGACCCGCCCCCGACGGCAAGACCTGGACCACTACCGCGACGTTCCCCGTGAGCCCCTTATGACCTTGCGCGTCCTGATCGCCGATGACCATGCGATGTTCCGCTCCGGTCTGCGCGCCGTCCTGGGCACCCAGCCCGACCTCACCTGTGTAGGCGAGGCGTCGGATGGCCGGGCTGCGGTGAGCGAGGTGCTCCGACTGCGTCCCGACGTCGCCATCATCGACATCCGCATGCCTGGGCTCGACGGCCTGCACGCCACGGAGGACATCCTCGCAGACCCGGCCAACGCCACCAAGGTCATCCTGCTGACCACCTACGACCACGACGCCTATGTCCACCGCGCCCTTCGGGCAGGAGCCAGCGGATTCCTGTTGAAGAGCCTCCCGCCGGAGGAACTGATCGCGGCAGTCCGGGTCGCCGCCCGCGGCGACGCCCTCATCGACCCCTCAGTGACACGCCGCCTCAGCACCCGTCTCGCCAACGGCATTGCCCCTCCTCCGCTCCCGACCGACCTGGATCTCCTCACCGCGCGGGAACGCGAGGTACTGCTGCTGCTCGCCGGGGCGCACAGCAACGCCGAGATCGCCGACCGTCTCGGGATCGGCGATGAGACCGTCAAGACGCACGTGTCGCGCATCCTGACCAAGCTGAATTTGCGGGACCGGGTGCACGCGGTGGCCTACGCCCACCTCAATGGCCTCATCGGTCAGGCCCCTGCTCATCCCGATCCCGGCGAGGACCAGGCCGGCCGGGGCAGGCGCGGCAGAGAGAGAACCCGCCACGATCCTTGATCCCGGACAGGACCCGAATTCGTCCGCCAACGTCTCCTCCGGGGGGACGGGCGGGCGCACCGGCCCCCACGGCAACTGCGCCTGCTGATGCGGGCTACCGTTGCGCGCCGCGGATCCCGCGCGTGCCAGGCGTCGATGACTTCGCACTCAAACGCCGGCACCGGGATGCCACCATCCTCACCGACGCCGAGACCAGCGAGCGGATCGATGTCCTGCCCGGCCGACACACCGGCTCGGCGGCGTCCTCCACGAATACTCACATGCCGCTTGACGTGCACGGACCTAGTTTTCGGCAGGCGCAGATCCCCGGATCAGGCTGCCTCCAGCTTCACCCCACCGCTACGACGGCCGGGCGACGGTGGCCTTTCCCTTCCATTCGGACAAACAGCGCTTTCCATGGCGCACTGGCAGCAGTCTTACCGACCCCCGGACAAGGGCCGTTCCATGCGCGAACCCATCGCAGCCCTGTGGCAGACCCTGGAGGAGACCTCCGTGCGGAACCTGACGGAGCAGCAGGCGGAGTCCTTCGTCGACACCGCCTACGCCATCACCGAGGCGCTCACCAGCCGCGCGCTTGCGGATGGGGCAGGGTGAAGAGTCAACCGCGCCGATGCTGATCGGCGAACCAGAAGGGCAGCGGGCGGGCGGCCGTGGCGTCAGGCGTCGGTTGTCAGGCGGTACGGAGCAGGGCCAGGTCCGCGGGGGGGCAGGCCGCCCTCCCGCAGGTACGCGTCGGCTCCGCCGTACCGGTCGTCCAGGTGGGCGAGAGTGGCGAGCATCGTGTCGGCGCGGACCTCGGTGAACAGCCGGCGGGATCTGGCCCGCTCCGCC
Source organism: Nonomuraea fuscirosea (assembly GCF_035917475.1). Taxonomy (NCBI): domain Bacteria; kingdom Bacillati; phylum Actinomycetota; class Actinomycetes; order Streptosporangiales; family Streptosporangiaceae; genus Nonomuraea; species Nonomuraea fuscirosea. The sequence goes on from NZ_CP109074.1 coordinate 11,034,313, forward strand.
TCGCCGGGCAGGGCGGCCAGGTGGGCGTCGAGGCTCATGCGGGCGGCGGTCTCGGCGTAGTCCGCGGCGACGTCGGCCGACGCCACCCCGGCCAGGGTGAGCGTCAGCGCGATCGCCAGGCCGGTCCTGTCCTTGCCGGAGTGGCAGTGCACCAGGGTGGCGCCCGGCGGCGCGTGGGCGATCGCGGAGACGACGGCGGCCAGGCTGCGGGCGCCGTGGTCGAGGATGCGTCGGTAGATGCCGGTCAGCGTGTCGGCCATCTCCTCCAGCACGGCGTCCTCTTCCCGCAGGACCGGCAGGTGGTGCCAGGCGATGCGCGGCTCGGACGGCCCGGGTCGGCGGCGCGTTCGGCCTGTGAACGCTGGTCGACGACGAGCCGTACGCCGTGCCCGTACATCGCGGGCACGCTCGCCTGCCGCGGCCGGTCGCCCCGTACCAGGACGCCCGCCGGATCCGGCCGCCCCCGGCGACGGGCAGCCCGCCCAGGTCCCGCACGTTGGCGCACCCGGGCCAGCGCAGCATACGTTCCACGCTGTTCACGCCAGGCCCCGCAAATTGCTGGTCCAGGCGGCGAGTTGGGCCTGCCACTCCACCGGGTCCTCAGGACGCCCCGACACGCCTGGCCGCGTCTGCCAGGGAAGCGGCCCCTCCTCGCGCCGGTACTCCACGCCCACCGCCTCCAGCCGCCGCAGGTGCACCGCGAGGCGGGCACTGAAGTCGGCGAGGTCCCGTTTGGCCGGGCTCCAGACCGTCTCGGCAAAGGCAGCGAGCCGGGGGAAGGTCATGTAGTCGACGTGCCGGCCGTTGTCGATCAACTCGGTCCAGACCCCGCACTGCGCGCCCAGGATGTGCCGGGCCGCCGGGTCGCCCCGCAGATCGGCCGGGATCGGCTCGAAGGCGTAGACGTCGTCCAGCGTCAGCACCGTGCCGAACGGGCACAACACTCATGCCCGCCATCCCGACGTGCTGGCCGCCCAACGCCGCGAACGAGCCCGCGTCCGCAGTGAAAAGGGGATCCGTTGGGGGAGGGCGACCCTCTCGAACCCGCGGCCTGAACCTCACCCAACCCGGTGATCGTTTCCGGTCGCAGCACTAGCGGTAGTCCGTTAGATCAAGATTCTGGCTGGGCAGGGATGGTGTCGCGGGGCTTCCGATGAGGAGGCCAGGCGATGACCAAGCTCAAACCGGTTCCGCCCGCGCCAGGGGCGCTGGAGGGGTACGCGGCCGGGTTCGATGATCTGTTCACGCATCTGGGGCAGCGACGCGGGTTCCGGGAGTATGTGACGGGGTTGCTGACGCCGCGGGAACGGAACAAGACGGCCGCGGCGCTGGCCGGGGCCGAGCCGGGGGCCGGGTCCAAGAGCGCGGCCGCGCAGCGAGTGCAGTACTTCTTGTCCGAGTCGTGCTGGGATCCCGAGCGGGTCAACGCCCGGCGGCTGGAGTTGCTGCTGGCCGAGGCCGCGACCGCGCCCCATCCGGAGGGGTGCTGGTGATCGATGACAGCGGGGATCGCAAGGACGGCAGGGCCACCGCGCATGTGGGCCGCCAGTGGCTGGGCCGCCTGGGTAAGACCGACAACGGCATCGTCACGGTGAGCACGCTGTGGGCCGATGAGCGGATCTACTATCCGCTGCATGCCCGGCCCTACACCCCGGCTCATCATTTCGCCCGGGGCAAGAGTGACCCGGCTTTTCGGACCAAGTGGCGGATCGCCGTCGAGCTGGCCGTTCAGGCGGTGGCGGCCGGGGTGGCCTTCCGCGCGGTGGTGGCCGATTGCGCCTACGGCGACCTGGACGATTTCCGGGGTGAGCTGCGGCGGGCGGGCGCGGGCTGGGTGGTGGCGGTCCGCCCCAAGCGGGGCACCTGGGCCTACGGCACCGATGCGCATACTCCCCGCGACGCCGCCGCCCGGCTGAGGTGGCGCGGGCCGGAGAAACCCGCCGACTGGCAGCCAGTCGAGCGCCGCTTCCGGGACGGGCACACCGAGATGTGGTGGGCGGCCGAGGCGTCGCTGGGCTTTTGGGGACCCGACGGGCTCACCCGGCTGGTGGTCGTCACCACCGATCCGGTCGTCCTGCCGGACAAGGCCACCTGGTACCTGGCCACCAACCTGCCCCGCCCCGGCGGCCCGCACGACCCCGCCTGCGGCGGCGACAGCCCGCATCCACCCGTCGGCCTGGCCGAGATCGTGCGCCTCTACGGCCTGCGGCACTGGGTCGAGCAGGGCTACAAACAGGTCAAGGACGAACTGGGCTGGGCCGACTTCCAGGTCCGCTCCGACATCGCCATCCGCCGCCACCAGAGCCTGGTGCACTGCGCGTTCAGCTTCTGCTGGACCACCTGGTTCAACGACCCAACCTCAGGCTCCGCTCCACCTGGGCCGGCGTCTGACACCGAGCTCGAGAGGGGGCGGCCAGGCCCGATCCCATCCACAGCTCTCCGTCTTACCCGTCCCATCGGCACCCAGCCGGCCCCACACGCTACGCGCCGTCCGCAGCTGGCTGACCCCGGCCATCGCGCTGTCACGCTGGTGGAAAGCCTGGTCCACCGCGCCCCCACCACCTGAACTCCAGGCGATGATCGACGCTGTCACCGCAGGTCATGGCCTCTACCTCTACACCCCACCTTGATTCAACGGACTACCGCTAGTGAGTGTCCAGGCGGTGCTGGAGCCGGGCACGCGTCGCCATCGCCCCGAGCGCGATCATCACGACCCCCAGCACCAGGTGCAGCCAGTTGTCGGCCGTGTTGAACGGGACGAAGTTGGCCCCGCCGCCGTGCGGGACGAACAGACCGTAGAGCCAGAGCACCAGGTAGATGATGCCGCCGATGAGCAGGAACCCGCGTGCCCCCGCCCACGTCCTGGCCAGCAGGACGCCGGCGACCCCGAACACCAGGTGGACGATGTTGTGCAGGACCGACACTTGGAACAGGCCCAGCAGCATGGCGCCCGACTCGTGGCCGGCGAACTGCATCTGACCGTAATTGGTGGTGATGCCGGGGATGAACCCGAGAATGCCGATCAGCAGGAACACGGCGCCGACGATGAGCGCCGCCAGCTGAACGGGGGTCTTGGTGGCGGAGGAAAGAACGCCGCTCATGGCGCCTCCCTTGTCGTACTGGTGATAGTCATCTGCGCCTACCCCCCAGGGCGGCCCTCACGCACGGTGACTTACAGGAGGTCAGGCAAGGATCCTTGTGGTGTGGCGGCATATGACACGTAAGTTCAGGGCACCCCAACCCCTTGGTCATCCTTCCGTCGAATTGGTCAACACGCGCAAAGGGGACGGAGTCGTGTTCGTCGATCGCCTGGAGCTGCCCCGGTTTGGTGGACACCTGATCTCTGGGGAAGCCTGGTTCCCGGAAGAAGGAGTCTGCTGTGCCCTCTGGGTCGAGAGCGACGACCAGGAGGAGATGGCGCGGCTGCTCAAGGTGGATCCGGCCTCCCGCATGGAGTGCGATCTGCGCACGCTGATGGCCCACCCCGGAACCGGGGCGTGCCCGCCGCCGAAGGCGCCGTGCCCGTCGAAGTGCACGATCTGGAACGGCCCACCCGCCGCGACCGCCTCGTCCAGGACCTGCTGCAGCCGGTCCAGAGTGGGCGGCCGCAACGAGCAGATCGACGTTGCCGCGGACCGCCTCAAGCCGCTCCAGCAGCGGCCGGGCGATCATCTGATAGCCCACATCACACTCACCGGCCGGCCGGGAGATCACCATCAACACCCGCAGCCGGCTGCCGCCCGTGGGGAAGGCCTCGCTCAAGTCGGCCGCGGGCAGGCTGCGGGTCAGCGCCACCTGATCCAGCACCAGCGGCCGGCCCCGCGGGATCTCGCATCCGCTCCCACGGCAACCCCAGCCGCTGCGCGGTCGTCGACTGCAGCACCACCTCAACCGGATGGCCACGCGCCCGCACTGTCGCGTACGCGGCCCGTACCGGCGCCGCACCGAATATCGCCTCGAAAACACTTCCCCCCAGCCGGGTAGTTTCGCGGCGATATCGCCACCGCGGTCGGAATACACCGCGAACGGGTAGCGCAGATAGTCCTCCAGATACCAGCGCAGATCCTCTAACCTCGATCTTCCTCGACCTTGAGCCGGTCGGCTGAAGGGTCCGGCCGGAGGTCGATTTCCTCGTTGTGGTCAGCGTGGGTGCCCGGCTGTCGCGCCGGGTGGGCGGGATTCCACGGGCCCGCGGGTCTCCTTTCCTGATCGTGGGTCGGGTTGGTGCTGGTCAGGTCGGTGCCGGCAGAGCGTGCAGACGGGTCAGGGGTGATGATCTGGTGGGCCCAGGGCCATCGTGTCGGGATACGGAGATGCAGGCGGCGGCCGCCGTGTACCAGCCGGCCGGCCACGGCGAACAGGCGCAGTCGCAGGCGTTTGGGCTCGTAGCGGCGGGCGTCGGTGTCGTCCAGGGCGAGCATCTGCGTCCAGGCGAGTAGTTCGCAGGCCAGGGCGACGATTTCGAGCCAGATCTGGTTCTGGGTGAAGTCGTGCAGGGGGAGGTTGCGCAGGCCGGTGTCCTTGGCGGTGCAAATGCGGTCTTCGGCGCGGGCGCCGCGGCGGGGGCGCAGTTCCAGGTCGGCAAGCTGGCCGCCGGGGGTGCCGGTGACGAAGCAGGTGAAAGCGGTGTCCGTCCAGATCGGTGAAGCGCAGCTGGGCGCCGGGGTGCGGGCGTTCTTTGCGGACGATGACGCGCATGCCCCTGGGCCGGCCGGCTGGCTTCAGCAGGCCGGTGGGCTCGGCGACCCAGGCACCCGGCCGCGGTTGGCGGTCGGCGTTGTAGGCGGGGGTCCAGGCGGTGGCCGGGAGCTTGCCGATGGCGGCGGCGATGTCGTCGGTGATGGTGAAGCCGATGGAGTACTTCAGCCATCGTCCGGGGCGGGTGAGCCATCCGATCCTCCCAGCTCAAGGGCACTTTTCCTATGTGAACGATCAAGCTGGCTCATATTCGCCGTGAAAGCCGCAGGTTAGTGCAGGCTGTTGAGCGTGGGCGGTGGGCAATAGGTGTCCTTGTCCGGCAGGACACCCTTGCCGAGCCACTCGGCGATGAACGTGTCGGCGCAGGTGTTGCCGTTGCCGAGGATGCCATGGTTCCAGCCCTCCACGGTGACGAACGCTGCCCGCGGTCCCAGTGCGCGCCGTGTGGCCAAAGCTCCGCCGAGGTCGGAGATCCGGTCACGGGTGTTGTTCAGCATAAGGATGTTGCGGGGGCCACGAGGGTCGGCTGTGACTGGCCGGTCGTTGGGCGCGCCCGTCCAGAAGGTGCAGGCGTTGGCGTTGGCGAAGCCACCCTGGGTGATGGGGTATCGCCTGGCGTCCATGCGGGTGTTGCGCTGATAGATCGCCAGGTCGCTCGGCCAGGGGGTGTCGGCGCACTGGACCGCCAGGTACGCCGATGCCTCCCGGTCGCCCTCTGCGGTAGCGGCCTTCGACAGCGTGTTCAGGAGCGTCTCCATGGCGTGTTCGGCGGGTGCCCCGGGGAGCCGGTCGAGGAACTGGATCAGACCGGCGAGGGAGGGGAAGGTGGCGTCGGAACGCAGAAGCGCGTAGGTGGCCATCCGCAGCCGGCGCCCGTCGACCGTCAGAGCGCCGACGCGCTCGGGTCGCTTGTCCAGCCGCGCGCCCAGTGCCAGGAAGCGGGCGCGGGCACCGCTGAACCCCCTGGCCGCGGCCCAGGCGGCGAAGTCGTCGAAACGCCGTTCCGTGGCCCGCCCGATCAGCCGATTCTGGTGATACCAGCCGTGCTCGCTGTCGACGTTGGAGTCCAACGTGACGCGGTCGGTGTGGCGGGCGAACATCCCGGCATAGGCGATGCCCACGTAGGTGCCGTAGGAGTTGCCGTAGAAGGAGATCTTCTCCTCGCCCAGCGCCCGGCGCAGCAGGTTCATGTCCCGGGCGACGTTCGCGGTGGTCAGGTGGCGGAGCAGGTCTCCGGCGTTGCGGCCGCAGGAGGCCGCGATCGATCTGGCCATGGCGGCGTCGCCGGGGAACGGGAACGGCACCTGCGCGGCGATGATCTGCTCGTCGGTCAGGCCGCAGGAGATCGGGTTGCTGCGGCCGGTTCCGCGCGGGTCGAAGCCGACCAGGTCGTACTGCGCGAACGCCTCCTTCACCGGCGGCGGGCCGATCCGCGAGAAGCCCACCGTGCTGCCCAGGCCCGGGCCACCGGGGCCACCGGGGTTGGACAGCATGACGCCCCGCCTTGCGGGACCGGTGGCGGGCACCCGGGAGATGGCGATGCCGAGCGTCCGTCCTCGCGGCTTCGCGTAGTCCAGGGGCACCTGCAGGGTCGCGCACTCAGCCTTGGCCGGCCACCCGCCGGTTGGCGCGCCATCGGCTGGACACGGCCCCCAGCGCAGTGTCGCTGCGGAGACGGGCATCGCCGGACAGGACACCGCCGTGAGGACTGATACGGCGGCGATCGCCACCATCTTCGTGATCACAATTGACCTCCTTCGTCGGGCCTCACATGGTCTCCGGCGCGAGGGGGAGGCGGCCATGGGCCTGGACCGTCGAACGTGTTGGGGATCTAGGTCCACTGCGCCCGCAGGCCGGGCTTGGGAGAATGGGCCGTCACGAAAGGGGACGAAGTGATCGTTGAGCGCTTGCGCGCGGATACCCGGCACCGGGTGGAGGCCGCAGCCAGCCTTGGACGCGGCCTCCTCACCGCCGCCGCAGCACTGCTCCTGGTGGCGATCCTGCTGGCGGGGCTGATCCTGGTGCCCATCGCCGGTCTCGGCCTGCCGATCCTGGCGCAGGCGCTGGCTGCTGTCCGGCTGCTGGCCCGCTCGCACGGCGACTGGGCGGGGCGCGTGCTCGGCGAGCGCTTCGTGCCAGGGTACGGCATCGCCCTACCCACGGACCTGCACAAAAGGGGGCGTGAGTTGCGGTGGCTGGCCGTCCTCGTGCCGATCGTGGCCGTCACTACGCTGGTGCCCGCCGGGTTCGTCCTCGCCGCCGTGGCGATCGCGAGCAAGCCGAAAGACCCGGCCGGCCGGGTAGCAGAGGGGCTGGCGGGCCTCTTGCTCATCGGGGTCGCGTGGCTGCTGCTGCCCTGGCTGGCCCGCATGCAGGCCCTGGTCACGTTCCGGCTGCTGGCTGAGCCCGATCGTGCCGACCTGGCCGCACGGGTGGCCCAGCTGACCGTCTCTCGCTCGACGGCCGTCGACGCGCAGTCCGCCGAGCTGCGCCGGATCGAGCGTGACCTGCACGATGGCGCGCAGGCGAGGCTGGTCGCGCTCACGATGAGCCTGGGAATGGCCGAGGACTCGATCGCCGGCGACCCGGAGCAGGCGCGCAAGCTCGTCGTGGAGGCCAGGGAGTCGGCGACCACGGCGCTGGCCGAGCTGCGTGATCTGGTCCGTGGCGTCATGCCGCCCGTCCTCGCCGATCGCGGCCTGCCCGGTGCCCTGGAGGCCGCCGCGCTGCTGTGCCCCATCCCGGTGCGGGTCGCGGTGGGCATTCCCGGCCGCCCCTCGCCGCCGGTGGAGTCGGCGATGTACTTCGCCGCTGTCGAGGCCCTGACCAACATCGCCAAGCACAGCTCGGCGACGACGGCCTGGCTGCGGCTGTCGCACGAAGCGGGAGTGCTGAGCCTGGTCGTCGGTGACGACGGCACGGGTGGCGCCTGCCCTGACCGTGGCACCGGCCTGGCCGGGGTGTGGCGCCGCCTATCTGTCTTCGACGGCGCCCTCACCGTGAGCAGCCCGGCGGGCGGGCCGACAGAGATCCTGGTGGAGGTGCCGTGCGGGTTGTCGTCGCCGAAGATCACACTCTCCTGAGAGACGGCCTGATCCGGCTGCTGACCGCGCACGGCTTCGAGGTCGTGGAGGCTGTGGCCACCGGCCCGCTGCTGCTGGACTCTCTGCTGCGGCACCGGCCCGACGTCGCCGTCGTCGACGTACGGCTGCCGCCGACGTTCACCGACGACGGGTTGCGCGCGGTCATCCAGGCTAGACGGGAGCGTCAAGGCCGATCTGCTGGACCTCGTCGAGGTCGCGGCACGGCAGGCGGCTGGTCGCCCCGCCGGGCGGCGGCCACGCTGGGCCTGGATCATGTGCGGGTGCTGCGCTGGCAGGCCCGCGCCGTGCTCGGCCGCCTGGACGACGCCAAGCCCGGCCCCGAGGTCGTCCTGCACGGGAGCCGGGTACGTAGGCGGCACCTTCCTCAACAGCATGGTGTCCAACTTCCTGAAGCTCTATCAGGGAGACACCCTGCTGGGCGAGGCGCCCTACGACCATCTGCTCGTCACCGGCCTGCGGCCGGAACGGCTGCCGTACCGGGTGGTGTCGGTAAACTCCCGCAGCACCTGGGCGAACCCTTACTCCACCAGCACCCGCACCGAGTGGGTGCGCCTGTCGATAATTACATCCACCCAGGTCATGACTCTGCCAAGGCTTCGCGTGGCCTACGCGAGTTCCGGTCGCCCGGGAGGCGGGACCGCGTACGGCAGGATGATCCGCTGTGTTCCTTCGCCTGGCCTACCTGACCGTCACGAACGCGTTCGCCGCGCTGCGGTTGCTGCCCATGAGTGATCGGGACAAGGATGTGGAGATTCTCATCCTGGGTCACCAGTTCACCGTCCTTGAACGTCAACTCGATGCCAACATCAGAGTCAGATTCGCGCCCGAGGACCGGGCCTTGCTTGCGGCTCTGCTGACCTCGCTACCCCGCGAGGTTCTGCGCCGGCTACGGCTGCTCGTCCGGCCGGACACCGTCCTACGGTGGCACCGCGATCTGATGAAACGGCGTCATGCCCGTATCTGCCGGCCGAAGCGGCGTGGGCGCCCGGCCACGGTCCGCTCCATCCGTGTCCTCATCCTGCGTCTGGTCCGGGAGAACCCTGGCTGGGGTTATCGGCGGGTCCACGGAGAGCTCACCACGCTCGGCATCGAGATCGCGCCGTCCACGGTCTGGGAGATCCTCAAGCAGGCAGGTGTTGATCCGGCGCCCGAGCGGGCTTCCACCACGTGGGCCGACTTCCTGCGCTCGCAAGCCGACGCCCTACTGGCCTGTGATTTCATCGAGACCGTCACTCTCAGCGGGCAACGCCAGTACATCCTTGCGGTCATCGAGCATGCCACCAGGCGCGTCCGAGTGCTCGGCACCACCGCGCACCCGAGTGCGAACTGGGTCACCCAGGCGATCAGGAATTTAGCGATGGACCTGGAGGATGCGGGCTGCCGGGCTCGCTTTCTGCTCCGAGATCGGGATCGGAAGTTCCCCGCCCTCATGGACGAGATCCTCGCCGAGGCCGGCATCAAGACGGTGCTCACCGGTGCCCGGATGCCGCGGATGAACTCGATCATGGAGCGATGGGTGCAGTCGTGCCGGCGAGAGCTCCTCGACCGCTGCCTCGTATGGAACGAACACCATCTGCGGCACGCCCTGCGCGAGTACGAACACTTCTACAACCGGCACCGAGCCCATCAAGCCCTGGACCAAGCAGCGCCGCGGCGTCCCGCCCCGGCCCCGATCACCGATCCCGGGCGAATCACCGATCTGAACGTGCGCCGACGAGACCGGCTCGGCAGCGTCCTCCACGAATACTCACATGCCGCTTGACCTGCATGGATGGAATTATCGGCAGGCGCAAGGTCGGATGGGGTATGGAGTGGTAGGGCGCCCGGGGCTCGAACCCGGAACCTACGGATTAAAAGTCGACAGTTTCTATGCCGAGCGGTGTCTCCCCGTATTCAATTATGTCGCTCTGTCGAATTTTACCGCATTTGAAATGTCTGAAAATGTCGGCGCGTATCCGTGGGTACCGATGGCCGAAGAGCACGTAATGAGCACGCGGCCCCGCGATGCGGCCACCATTGTGCGCTCTTGACGGTTCGATCTGTGCCGAATTCGGACAGCGGCGGAGGGGAGTACCCTATTTGCCTTTTCTTGCCAGTGGGTGATGGCGTTTGCTACAGGGTTATCCTTCGGCTCGGTTGCTACAAGCGGTCGTGAGGCGTCAGGTTCTCGTAAAGACATCCGCTGCCAACGTGGTGAGGGAGGCGGTGTGAAGCAAGGTTGCCGCTGCTTCGGCTGAAGCGGCCACGACCCGTTGAATCGGCCATTGGGGCAGTTCCTGCTCAGCCGCGACGGCGCCAAGTACCAGTTCGGCGTCTGGGCTGGCCATCCCCGGCACCAGTTGATCGCTTTCCTGATGTTCGCGCACGACTCGCATTGCATCTGCAACCCACTGGCGTGCTCGTGTCCGGGCCGCGGGCTCATCACGAGGATCATCGCTGCTGAGGTCGGGAAAGTCTGCCGCCATCGCGCCCGCCGCGTCAGGAGCAATCTGGGCGAGCATGGACAGAGCGTTGAGCCGGACACTGCCGTCATCATCAGGCTCCTCATCGCTGATGATGACGGCAGCATGCTCTGCTGCGCGTTCAAGCAGTTCTCTGGTCAACTCGCGTGGGGCGCAGATGTGGCGTTCCTGGCCGAGATGGGTGTTCACGTCCGTCGCTGTCAACTCAGCCGCCCGGCCGACGACAGTCAAAAGTCCTCGTACTCGCCTGGATAGGTCGCCATTGTCGGTGAGAGCCGCTTCAAGTGCATGGTGCATGTCATCGTATGCATCGCCAACCTCCTCATCGCCGGGACGCGGGCTGATGCCGTCCGGGTCAGTCAGGGCTTGCGCCTCGACGAACTCCGTCATTGCCGCATGCATCGTCGCGGGCATCTCGACGTCGTCGACCGCAGCCCGGACAGGGCCTGTTCCGGCCATCACCATGGCCGAGTAGACGAGTTGGTGGAAAGTGTCGACGTCGCTCGCGACGACGGAGATGAGCCACCGGCACTGGCCTGTGGCCAACAGTTCTGGCCTGTTGATCGCGAGCCAGAGCGCGGCGTGTGCTGCCGCTGCGGCATCCACCTCCTGCCGATCGTGTTCAGTGACCGCGTCGATACGTTCATTCTCCCGCTCGGCTATGAGCGCCACGACCTCGTCATCGCCGAGATCATCCAACAGTTGCCAGGCACTGCTGACATGAGCGAGAGGGGCAGCGAGGGTTGCCAGCGTCTTGAGGCCGGCCCACAGCAACTGCCACAGTTGGTCGGCGCTTCGCGTGTCGGTCTGCTCGGTGGACTCCCCGTCACGGACTTGATTCCAGTCGAGTCCATGATCTTCTGTGAATCTCGTGACGAGCACGTGACCGCGCATCTTGTCGTCCGTCCAGCCTTCAGTCTCACTCTGCTGGGCTGTGGCACGAGCCCGTTGCAATAGATCGGCCGTCAACGCGGGGTCGCCGGCTCCCTGGGCGGTCAGCTTGGACTGAGCGCCTGCCTGAGCGTCGAGTCGCGCGGCGCGGATCAGCAAGGTTCCCAGTGCTCGGACGAATGCGCCTCCCCACGGATGTTCGGCGGCGCCGGCAGCGACATCGTATGGATCGACCGCCGGACTGCCCACGCGTCGACCTGGTTCCCATAGTGACCTAACGGCGCCGGCGAGAATATATCGGGCATTGAGCGCCATGAGGTTCTGGTCTAGGAGTTCCTCGGGAGACCAGTGCGGCTGCGGCTGCTCATCGTGATCCAAGAGTGGTAGCCAGTTGTCGGCATCGTACGGCTCGTCGTATCGGGAGACGCCGACCTCATCGACCGAATAGGCCAGCAGGTCAGGGCTCCACGTAGTCAGGTGACGGCCCAGCGCAGTTACTGCGAGTGCAACCTGTTCGAGCTCACCCCCCACCAGCAGCACATAGACGATCGCACCGCCGGGGTAGCCTAGGACTCGGTAATCCTCAACCGAGCCTCCTCCCTGATGCTCGTCGTCACCCTCATCCTCTGATAGGACCCGCGGCGATTCCCAGCCTGCCTGGATGGCCGCGCCGACCGCATCCATTAAACGATCTGTATCTATCGTTCCTGGGTCGGGGCTGGAAATCGTGATCTTTCCGAGGTGCGGCACGCAGTCTCCCCTTACATCGTTCCACTCTCCACCTGCACACCACGAAAGTTCCGCTGGGTGGACGAAGACAACCGATCTAGCCGGTGGTCAGGCTTTTGCGGCGCACGCGCAAATGGTAGCCATGGCCGCTGCTCCCACCCCAGCCCCCGGACGTGTTGATCTCCCACCTCGCTGCTCACGCATTTGCTGCGCGAACACCCGCCGGTCACGGATCGAGCATCCACAGTCCAGCTGGACCCGGATCGTGATGTAGGTCCCCATGGGCTTGTCCTCGCTGGGATCCAGCTCCCAGCGAACCACGTGCACATGATCGGCGAGCCCGGTGCGTTCCTCATCGTGAACAAGACCGTGGGCTCTGGCGTACTCATCGAGATCGTCAATCACAAAGAGGTGACTGGACCACTCACCCGGCCATACAGCGAACAATCGAGATTTTCCGCTCCGCGCACGCTCGTATGTCCCCGTATCTCGACCGTGAGATACCGTGCCATCCTCAAATACCTCGATATAGCACACGGTCTTAAGGTTGTAGGGGAAATCTCGGCCTAAGGCGCCTGCACTGCGGGGCTCCACGCGACTCCTCTTCGTCTACGACTGGATAGGCGCTCAACCGTCGGAACGCTGGTGGAATCCTCGTGTCTTGGAAGTCCTTTCTAAGGTAGCCCCTGCCGCCTTGTACAGCGCATCGTCTCGATGAATGTCGTCCTGTGTTACGCGGCTGCTCCGGGCACAAGCTGCACTACGGCCAAGCCTGCGCCTGCCGATAATTACATCCACCCAGGTCATGACTCTGCGAGGGCTTCGCGTGGCGTACGCGAACTCCGGTCACCCGGGAGAGGGAAGCGCGTACGGCAGGATGATCCGCTGTGCTCCTTCGCCTGGCCTACCTGACCGTCACGAACGCTTACGCCGCGCTGCGGTTGCTGCCCGTGGGCGATTGGGACAGGGACGTGGAGATTCTCGTCCTGCGTCACCGAATCACCGTCCTTGAACGCCAACTCGGCGCCGACATCAGAGTGAGATTCGCGCCTGAGGACCGAGCCTTCCTTGCCGCGCTCCTGACGTCGCTGCCGCGCGAGGTCCTGCGCCGGCTGCGGCTCCTCATCCGCCCGGACACGGTTCTGCGCTGGCACCGCGATCTGATGAAACGGCGTCACGCCCGTACCTGCAGGCTGAAGCGGCCTGGCCGCCCACCCACCGTCCAGTCCATCCGCGCTCTCATCCTGCGCCTGGTTCGAGAGAACCCCGGCTGGGGCTACCGGCGGGTGCATGGTGAGCTCACCACACTCGGCATCAAGGTCGCGCCGTCCACGGTGTGGGAGATCCTCAAGCAGGCGGGGCTTGATCCGGCGCCCGAGCGAGCGTCCACCACGTGGGCCGACTTCCTGCGCTCACAAGCCGACGCCGTGCTGGCGTGCGATTTCATCGAGACCGTCACTCTCAGCGGGCAACGCCAGTACATTCCGGCGGTGATCGAGCACGCCACCAGGCGTGTCCGTGTGCTCGGCACCACCGCTCACCCGAGCGCGAGCTGGGTCATCCAGGCGATCAGGAATCTGGTGATGGATCTGGACGATGCGGGCTGCCGGGCGCGCTTTCTGATCCGAGACCGAGAGGGGAAGTTCCTGGCCCTCATGGACGAGGTCCTCGCCGAAGCCGGCATCAAGACGGTGCTCACCGGTATCCGGATGCCGCGGATGAACTCCATCATGGAGCGGTGGGTGCAGTCCTGCCGTCACGAGCTTCTCGACCGCTGCCTGATCTGGAACGAACGCCACCTGCGGCACTCCCTGCGCGAGTACGAACACTTCTACAACCAGCACCAGGCCCACCAAGCCCTGAACCAAGCCGCCCCGCTGCGCAGCGTCCCCGATCCGATTACGGATCCAGAGCGAATCACCGACCTGAGCATACGCCGGCAGGACCGGCTTGGCAGCGTCCTTCACGAGTACTCACATGCCGCTTGACCTGCACGGATGGAATTATCGGCAGGCGGACTGTCGATGCACGCGGCGTGCATGGGCCACGCTTTGCGGCCGTGAAGCTGGTCGATCAATGTCAGGTAGGGGTCGTAGTGGTAGGTGAGGCCCTGGCCGCCCGCAGGGGTGAGGTAGGTGTTGGTGCGGACGCGGTAGCCGAGTTCGTGGGTCAAGGCGGCGCGTAGTTCAGCGATCGACGGCTTGAAGGTCTCTAGGTCACGCAGGGAGAGCGTCCCGCCGTTGTCGAGGTGTGCCCGGACCGCTCACCGCCGGGGCATCCCCGGCTGGTCGTCGTCGGCGTAGCAGGGCTCCGGCGAAGTAGAGATTTGTCCGATTCGTCAGGCTTGGGGTTGAGGCTGAGAGCCGTGACGATCCGTGTCGAAACCCCAGTCGAGCGTCGGGGCGAAACGGACACTCCGGCATGTTCTTCTACTATGCCGGAGCCCTGGCCCTCACCCTCGACACCCCGACGAAACCATGACCGACTCTACGAATTGACCTGTGTAACGGCGGAACGGATCTGCTCTGAGGCAAGAGCACCTCCTCCCATCAGAGCAGAGCGCATTCCTCATTGGTGCGAAAACTCTCTTAGTACTCCAGTGACACTTCGCGATCATGGTTTGGATCTGCGCTGGTAGTGGCAGCGTCGGGCGATGGCTTGGTGCCGGCGGCGCCAGTCTGACCAGCGCAGAACATCGGTGGTTGATCGGTGCCGGGTCAGCAGCAGGGTGGCCAGTAGCCGGCGGATCTCGGGCAGTGTCAGCGGGATGCGGTCCTCTGTGGTGTCGGACGGCTGGACGGCGGCGATGGCCGCGAGTAGGGCCAGGGCGAGCATGGCCAGGGTGACGTGCCGATGCCAGGCCGTCCAGCCGCGCACCTGATAGTGATCCAGCCCGACCTGACCCTTGGCGGCTTGGAAAGACTCCTCAACCGCCCACCGAATCCCAGCGATCTTGACCAAGGCCATCAGCGGCTGCCGGGCAGGGGCGTAGCAGCGGTAGAACGCCAGCTCACCGGTGGTCAGGTTGCGCCTGATCAGCAGCCACCGATACCCCTGGGCCTCGCCTTCATCGATACGGGCCCACGCCCAGGCATACCAGCGCGGGCCCTTGGCTCCTTGACCGGCGCGGTAGCGGTGCCAGTGCCGATCGGCCACCCTGGCGGCGACCTCGGCCGCGCTCACCTGGACGCCCTCGAGTTCGATGCGCCGGTTGCCCGCGATCGCCAGTACGTATCCCATCCGGCGTTCCTCCAAGGCGGCGCGCAGGCGCGGGTCTTGGCCGTAGACCTCATCGCCGGTCAACCAGTGTGCGGGCACGCCGGCCTCCAGGGCGGCCAGCATCATCGCGGTGGCCAGGGCGGGCTTGGTGGCGAAGGCGATCTCGTCCGGGACGCCGGCCGCGCGGCACCGATCAGGATCGGCCATCCAGGTGTGCTCGGGCAGGTAGAGCCGCCGGTCCAGCAGTGCCCGCCCGGCCGGGGTGGCGTAGGCCAGGAACACGCCGATCTGGCAGTTCTCGATCCGGCCCGCGGTGCCGCTGTATTGCCGCTGCACCCCGGCCGAACCGGCGCCCTTCTTGAGGAACCCGGTCTCATCCGCGATCAGCACGCCGCCGGGGCCGAGCCGGTCGACGACGAAATCCCGGACGTCATCGCGCACCTTGTCGGCGTCCCAGCGGGCGGTGCGCAGCAGCCGCTGCAGCACCTGCGGGCCACCCAGCCCGGCGTGTTCGGCCAGGTTCCAGCAGTTCTTGCGGTCGAGGTCAGCCAGCAGCCCACGCACGTACGCGGTCACGGCGCGACGTGGCTCCACGCGGCCGAACCGGCCGGCGATCCGGGCCATCAGCTCGTTGAAGGTGACCATCCAGCCGTCAGGGTCTACGCTGTGGCTCGCGGCCACCGCATGATCTTTGGTTGTCTTCACAAACTCCGAATGATCTCGCGGTGGCCGTCGCTATGTGACCTCGCACTCCTCAAGATCGCGAAGTGTCACTGGAGTATTAGGAGAATCGCTGCCAGTTAAATGCCATCGCTGTGCTGCCGACGACGTCGACCTTCACGGCCCCGTAGCGGTCGGCGTAGAGATAGCGGTATTGCCCTCTATTATAGATGCGGTATTTGTAGGCGCCGTCCCCCTCATTCCTGAACGACCACTTCTGATTCAGGTGCCCGTTGCAGGTGTTGGCGAAGACGACCTTACTGCTGGTATTGACATCGAGACACAGGCCGGTTTTGTAATTCTTCAGAATTCCGGTAGAATCCGTGAACCACAGCTGTGTCGAGGCAGTGGAGCAGTTCTTCGTGACAACAGTCATGTTGTTGCCCGGCGTGTCCAGACACTGGCCCGTGCCCTGAACCTTAAGGCTGAATTCCGCTCCCGCGGCGGCAGGCGCAGGCGTCGATGCTACGCCCGTCGCAGCGATGCTCAAAGCGGCAAGCACCCTCTTGACAGAGTCTTGCATGGATACCTCCTTGTTGACTCGGCAGACCGATCCGATAGTTCAGCATTCCCACGGATTGCAGGTGGCGGCCGACGCTGGAGCCGTCGCGTTGGCCAGTGCGGCAACACCCATGGTGATGACCGAGGTCAGGGCGAGCGTGGCGAGAAGCCTTCCGATTGGGCGTCGCATGATTTCTCCTCGTGCTTTCGTGGTGGCGGTGACGGAGGCCGATGGCCCTTTCTGCGGGCGAGCTGGCAGAACGCTCACGGAATTCATATCCCGCCCCGATGAATAGGCGGCGGCTATCTTTGGTGACCCTCGGTCATGCGTCACGTACTTCAAGTAGTGGCGGCGATGGACCATCGTGACATGACTTGTCCCCGTTCGTGGTGGATGACGGAACACCGCTGATTCTGGATGAGCGGCTACCGGCGGCTGAAGCCCTTGCACTCTGGCGCAAAGGTCCCGCTTCGCCCGACCGGCAGAACACGGCCCGCGGAGCAGATCAGGAAGGGCAGCAGGGACCGGAGGGCGGAACGGCGATAGCCGATTCGCCGTTCAACAAAGCCTCACCCAGCGGAGTACGGGTGTGGACGACGGCCTGGCCGCGGCGCTGCGAGACGATGAGGCCGGCTTCGCGCAAGATGGTGGCGTGCCTGCTGGCCATGGGCAGAGACAAGCTCAGTGCCTGGGCGAGCTGAGTGGTGGTCATCGCGTTTCCCAGCGCGTCCAGCGCGACCGCTCGTGCTGGTCCGATGAGACGGCTGAGCGAGGCCGAACCGCTCTGCTGCGCGGCAGGGCTCTGCGCGCCGCTGGTGAGCCACCCCAGCCGGTGCGCGATGGGATAGGCGATCACAGGAGGAATCCATTGCTCGCCTGTCGCCACCGGCACATCCGCGGCGAAGAACGAGGGAATGAACGTCAAGGGCCGCCCTTCGAGCTGGTAATCCGCCTCGAAGGGATGGTTCGTGGCCAAGACCCCCTGCTCCCACCGCATGACGTGTGCGGGATAGCCGGCCAGCCAGCCGTCCACGCCGTCGGACATGGCGAGTTCGGCGCAGCGGGAACGTTCGGCGGTGAACGCCTCCCGCATATGGGCGGTGTAGGGCGCGACGGCGATGTCGTAGTAGCGACGCAGCACCGCCCCCAGTGATTTCAGCGCCTTCACATCGCCCTCGGCCAGGTCGCGGCTCCAGGAGGGCAGCGGACGGCGGCGAAGCCGGACCAGCTCGGTCAATTGGCCGCGCAGCGCCATCCGCGGGGTCGACAGCACTGCATCGAGAGCGCTGTCCAGATCGACCACGTCCGGCGTGGCGACCAAGAAGTCCGGCGCGTGACCCCCCTCGAAGTACAGCCGGGAGAGCATGGCCACCGCGCTGGTCAACCGCGCTTTTTCCAGTTGCCGGCGCACCGCGTGGCGCCAGGGATCGAACACCAGGGCGGCCTGCCGGTTCTGCAGCAGGTTCAGGCTGAAGATGATGTCCCAGAGCGCGAGCGGCTGTCCGGCCATGCGCACGTGGGTCAGGTCATCGGACGTCAGGTGAAACCGCAGCATGAACATCTCCCGGGACGGCACTGGCTACACCCATGGAAGCGGCTGGGGATCAACGTTCGCATGAGGAACACAAGCCCGCAAGACACGACCGATATCGTGACATTGACGACTTGATTTCGGTTCGGGTGCCGATCGACCGCCAGATGATTCTCGGCCGGCTGAAGAACAAAGGCCTGGCGGCCGGATCCCGAGGAGGGGCCCTGGCCCTGGTGGGATACTGGGTAAGCTGCAGCAAGCGGCCACGTAGGCCACGCCGGGTTGCGGAGGGGGAGATCGCATGCGGTGGCGGGAGCACAGCAGGCGACTCGCTGCGGAGGTCACTACGGAGGATTCCCGGTGGCGGCCGGTCGTTGCGGCGGTCCCGAGACACCGGCTCGTGCCGCGCTGGTGGTGCACTCCCGAAGGTGAGCCGTGGGGTGTCTGGCAGGTACGCGACGGTGCCGCGGATCCCGATGCATGGGCGCGGGCCGTCTACCGGAACGTGTCCCTGGTGACCGAGGTGGAGCGCGCCCATGCCGATCTCGCTGTAGATGGCACTGTTCTGACCGGTGTGCCGACGTCGACGTCGGCGATGCCGAGCCTGGTTCTGCGGCTGCAGGCGGGTTTCGGGAGGGGAAGGGCGAAGGTGTGGTCTTGCCCGCCGGTGAAGCGGACGTGGCAGGTGGTCGCCTGGTCGTCTCGGATGATGGTGACGTCGCTGATCAGCAGGCGGGCCATGCGTTTGCGTTCGCGTTGCGGGGTGGCCGGGTCGTTCCAGATAGCGGGAAGTCGCCGGCCAGCCGGCTGATGCGGGTCTTTTGTGCGTCGGTGAGCGGGCCGTCGGCCGTGGCGGCGGCGGTGTCGTAGGCGTCTTGGGCCTGGCGCAGTTCGCGCAGCGCGGTGTTCCAGTCGGCTTCCAGGGTGTCGGCCACCAGCCGGTTGCCGGGATCGACGGCCAGGTAGCGGCGGCGGGCCAGGTCGGCGTGGTAACGGGCGCGTTCGACGAGGGCGGCGCGTTGCTGGTTGGCCTGGCCGGCGCGGTGGGCGAGTTCGGCGGCGACGGTGAGGGCGGCTTCGATGGCCAGCGGGGTGAGCGTGTCGAGCAGCAGCTGGCTGATGTGGGCGTCCAGGTCGGTGCCGGGCAGGGTCTGGCAGATCCCTTCGTTATGTTCGATCTTGGCGCGCTGGCAGACATAGTCGGGATGTTCGATGCCGTGGCGGAGGTGGTAGCGCACGGTCATTTTCTGGCCGCATTTTCCGCAGATGGCCAGCCCTTGGAGCAGAGCGGGTCCCTTGCGGGCGGGGGCCGCGGCACGCCTGCCATCACGAAAGGCTGCCCTTCGAGGGGAAGAAGTCGGGAACAGCACTCTATCGGGAGGCGAACCGTGAGGTGGGAGATTTTCGATCCGCTGGCAACACTCCCGCTGGGGGGCGACTCTCTCTTCGTAGATGCGGACGCCCAACCTATTGGTCATCGTGAAAACTGCCCTACCCGCACGGCGAGCAGCTTGACCGGTTCTTGTCCCGTCACTAGGTGGGACGTGGAACGCGATGGCCGCCAGGTGCTCCGGTTCGGGTCGCCCTTGATCTTCTTGCGGGTTGCTCTTGGCGAACTGGGGTCAAATGGGGAACCGGCGTGTCCAGGCATGTGCCGGACGTGTGCCGAAGAGCATGTGACGAGCATGAACTCGGCCGTCTTCGCCTCGCAGAAGGCGTCCGAGATCGAGAAAGTGCAGGTCGGATGGGGTGTGGAGTGGTAGGGCGCCCGGGGCTCGAACCCGGAACCTACGGATTAAAAGATCCAGTTCAGGCCGTTCCAGATCGTTCAATGCAGGTCAGAGGGCCTGCCAGGTCCGCACTGAACGGCTGTGAACGGCCTCGTATTGCAACCCGAACTGCAACCCTGGCGGCTCGCTGACGACCACGAACGGACGGCCTGACCTTCTGTTTACAAGGTCCCCAAACGACCTCCGCCGCCGTCCGGACGCGTTCGCGGGGCTGGTCGCTGGATGTCACCGCGTTCGCGGTAGTCCGCCACAGTTCATGATCGTTCGACTGGGTGGCTCCCCAGGTGGCTCCCAGCTGTGTGCTGGATCGCGGGGCCTCTCCCCAACTCACCAGGTGGCTTGCAGATGATCAGTCGAACCGGTTAGGGCTGGTCTGGCGTAGTGGGCGCGAGATAGGTGTACGCCGGTAGCGCGGGAGGCGAGAGCCAGAGCGCTGGCGATGGGGTCCTCGCGGTATCCGTCGCCGTACAGGCCCAGGTCACGGACATCCGCGAGGAGCCGATCGGGGTCGTCGCCCTCCCGGTAGCGGTAGCCGTACAAGCCGAACGTGGCAATCAGTCGATCGTTCAACCTGAAGGTGAAGTCGGAGTTCTCGACATTGGCGAACACCGTGGCCACGGCCGTATCCAATGACAACGGCTCGGCCACGTTGGTGACGTACCTAGTCCCCCATCCGGTGTCGGCCAGGACGGTTCCGCCCTGAGCGGCGTATGCGGCAACGTTGAACTCGCCGAGAGTACCTGGGGTGACCTTGATCCGCCGCAGAGCGTCCGCAGGGGATAGATCACGGACGAAGGTGATGCACAAGACGGTGGTACCGACACCATCGGTCCACCGTTCGCTCAACCAGGCGTAGTCTGCCGCTGTCGCCCCACCCATGCGCACCCCTATGCCGTCCGGATCGCCGCCAGGAGGTGGGGAGTTGCTGCCTCGAGCGATGAGAAGCAGGCATCCGCCTTGATCAGTTCATGGGGTGAGTGGGTCGTGGCTACAGCGATCACTGTGCATCCCGCTGCTTTCCCTGCGGTGATTCCGTGGGGTGCATCCTCTACCACGATGCAGTCGCCCGCCTCGACTGAGAGAAGTTCGGCCGCCTTGAGATAGCTCTCCGGATGGGGCTTCGATCGTTCGACGTCCTCGCCATAGATCTGCACTCGCGGCAGCGGAAGCGAAGCAAGCTGGAAGCGCTGGTGGACGTGGGCTCGGCTGCCCGAAGTGACCAATGCCCAAGGGCGCCGGTCCAGTTCGCGCAGCAGGCTTATCGCCCCACGCGCTGCCGGGAAGGCATCGCCTTCCTTGAACATCAGTTGGTTCAACACCTTGCGTTCGGCGTGGGGATCGAGGCCAGGGGCGACCTCGCGGACGGTGTCTTCGGGGCGACGGGCGTGGGTGAGGCTCCATACCAGGTCCTTGTCCAGTCCCCGCATGGCTGACCAGGCATCCCAGATGCGTCGGTGCGTTGCGCTGGAGTCGAGTAACACCCCATCGACATCGAACAGCAGAGCCTTGATTACCATGGACCAAAGGATGTCACGGATGGTCAGGACGATGTGGCCAAGCTGACGCTGAGCAACGAAGACCGGGAAGCCCGGAAGCGGACCGCAACCAGGTTGTTCGGTGAGCCGTGCTGAGGAACGAAGCACGGATCGTCGATCGCCCCCAAGCACATACGGTGGCCGGCCATGCTGTGGCGATCGTAGGGCTGTATCTGTGCGGCGGCGTGGCAACCCTGGTCGGTGCGTTCGGTCGGTACGGCGGGGGCGGCGTGCGGTGCCCGGCCCGGTGTCCCGCCGCCGTCCGGGACCGGCCCCCAGGCCGCACGCCCGGACGGCGGGCGGGCGGAGGGCCGGGGTACGGCGGCGCGCCGCGCCGCCGCTTGATAGGTATGAGAACAATTCGGCAACTCATCAGGCACTTGCCTTGGTTTCCCGCAGCAATGAGCCCGACCACAGGAACTCTCGCAGGCCGCCTAAGGAGCAGAGATGGCCGAAGACAAGGAACCCCAAGCGGTGAGCGAGGATGAAGCCCTGCGGGACGCCCTCTTGTCAAAGGGGTACGATTCAGCGGCGATCGCGAACGAAGGGCTGACGATCGCTATGCGTGGCCCCAGGAGCTACCTTCGCACCGAATCATCCGTTCCTCGTTCTATGTTCGCTTCCCTGAGAGATCAGCTTGGTTGGGACCATTCCGATCATCCACAGTATGCAGGCTACATTGCACCCTCACCTGGCGTTGTTGAGATCGGCCTTGTGAGAGGAATGGGACTTCCTGGGTTCCCCCTTCAAATCTCTCGAATCCTGAGAAACATTGAAACGCAATGCAAGCATGCGATGGACAATTCATGGCTTCCAATCTTGCAGGATGGGCAAATCATTCAGAGGATCCGCGATGCCGATGATCGCGAAGCTCGAATAGCGGCGCGGATTCATCTCACGCGGCGGGATGGAAGCGCCTGCATAGAGCTATCGAATTGCAGCCCTCTTGTTGTGCCATTCATCATGCGCGCACAAGAGAGGCCACGCTTCTCAATCAAACTATATCTTGACAACCGTCAACCAAAAGAAGATTTGCTAGAGCAGAGCGATGAGATACTCCACTCCTTTCTATACGAGCTAAACTCGCGAAACGGAGTGATACTTAGCCCTATACGTTGGCCGATGCAAACAGATGTCGATCCTCCTCGAATGCGTGCCGCAAGGTCAGCCGTCGGATCGGCGAGATTTCCAATCACATCTATAAGTCCAGAGATCGCTACGCTTTTTGGCTTCGCCACGCAAGCCACTGGAAATCCTACTCTAGCCTTTCTCTCCTACTATCAGATCTTGGAATACTTTCTTTTCAGCATGATACGACGTGCGATAATACGTGACGTACGATCCGAGCTCTTCGACAGGAAGTTCGATGAGAAGCGAGACGCATCCGTCCTGAAGCTCATCGACATCGTTGAAGAAAGTCTTCTAGGACTTGAGGCCAAACATCTACGAACTCTACTGAAGGAGGGCGTCCGAGAAGAACTCCTCAAGGATTTCCTCGAAAACGGCTCATGGAACGGCCACTTTTCAAACAAGGGACCGATACGCGGAGTAAGAGCCTTAAATGCAAAAGATAAAACTACCGGCATAATCGACCAAGTGGCGGAACGTGTCTACAAGCTCCGCAATCGGATCGTGCATGCGAAAGATGAGCCGAAATACGGAGACTCCAAGGTTCTAATGCCTGAAAGCCGAGAAGCCGATTCTCTGGGCCCCGACGTACAGTTGATCAGATTTCTTGCGATGGAGGTCATCCATGAAAGCCAAGGTCGCTGAACCTATCGCAGCGCCTGAACTAGGTAACAGCCCAAATGCAAGACCCGCCTGATCGTCAATTAAGCCGATGTTTTCGGTCGAAAACACATATGCAGCACACCGCAGCAGCTCGTCACGCTCCATCTAGTAGCTCTGGGCGACGGTCTCCAAGAGCACGTCGGGCTGTAACGAAGCGCTCATGAAATTCGTCGGCTAGTGCTTCTCGTCGGTAGCGCTGCCGTAGTACACGGTCGAGATCTCCGGCACGGTTAACAAGGTCAGTAAGGGATCGTCGGTCGATGTCGAAGGCGGCCATACCTGCGTTGACAGCTGCATCGAGGTCTCCACGTCGGGCGTGGACTATGCCTAGGTCTATCTGCGCGTCGGCGACGCGCATGGGGGCGTTGGAGGTGCCGTCCGGGCGGGTATGCATCTGGATGGTTTCGCGGGCGTGTTCTTCGGCGCGGTCGTCGTCGGCGAGCCAGGTGTAGCAGGTGGCGGCGTAGAAGACCCATTTGGCGTGGTCGAAGACGAAGTGGTGGTCTGGGTGGTCGGGTATGGGCAGGCTGCCGAGGACTTCGGCTCCGCGGGTCAGGGCTCGGTCGGCTTCGCGGCGGTCTCCGATGCGGGCAAGGCCGCGGGCTTCTTGGAGAGTGAGTTGGACCATGGCGCTGCTGGTGCCAGCCACAGCTTGGCCCATGCGGGCGGCAGTGACGACGTCTTCGTACCGGCCTTCGACGAGGGCGAACCAGGCTGACATCTCATGTGCCCAGCCCATGAGTTCGCCGTGTCCGACCTGGCGGCCCATCTCGAAGGCGGCGCGTCGGGCGGTTTCGGCCTCTTCCCTCTCGCCCAGGTCGTAGTGGACACAGCCCAGAAGGGCGGTGAGCCAGCCGGTGATGACGAGCAGTTCGCGGTGCTGGTCTAGGGTGAGGCGTCCGGCGAGCAGGTGGTTGATCTGCGCCAGGCGCTTTTGCGTTCGGTCTCGTAGGGTGCTCGCGGGTACAACGGGATAGGCGCGGCACAGGAGATCGACGGCCTCGGCAAGGGCCTCCAGGGTCCCGGCCCCGACATCTGACGCCTGGAGTTGCTGGGCGAGTTCCATGGTTCCGTACAGGTCGGCCTCGGAGCGGAGAGCGTCGACGGGGATCACGCGGGCCTCGATGAGGCCGCTGCCGGTCTGCTTGGTCTGGGTGAACCCGAGTGCTTCCGGCTCCCGGCCGGTCAGTTGGGTCAGTGCCAGCCGGTAGGGGGTGCGTGGCCATCGGACTTCGCCGGCCTCCCAGCGGCGTACCCGTTCCTCGTCGCATACCAGTCGTTCGGCAACGCCTATGGGTGTGGCGTTGATCTGGTCGGCCATCTCCGCGCGGGACAGCCGTCGCTCATTGCGCCATGCACGAAGCCTCACGTTCGGGATGTAGTCGGGCATCTTCGGGTCTTCCTCCCGGCTGGGGGCTCGAAAGGGGAAATGAGGGGGGCCGTTCAGGGGTCCTGCTCAGACTCGGTTGCCGGTGGACTTGTCATCAGTCAACCACGGTACGTCACGCGGCCTCCCGCCACAGGGAACGCCGGATGAACGAGGAGATGGCGACGGTGATCCGGCCAGACGAGATGAGCAAGACGTCGCCGTGCCCCGGTTGCCGGGGACGCGGGATCAAGCTGCGCGACTCGCGCCGTGCGCTCCTCATCGGCGACAGCGACACAGATCAGACCCCTAGTGAGGAGCGAGAGTGTCTCGACTGCCTCGGAGGCGGCCAGGCCGAAGGGAACGGGAAATGAACTCGATCATTCAGGCGGCGATGGCCGGTTTCCCGCAGAACCAGGAAGAGGGCGACATGCTCGTCCGGCTGCGCGACCAGCTCACGAACCTCGGTGTCAACGCCGAGCTGCGCGACAACAACACCGCGCTCATGGTGCACAAGCGGGAGCCGGGGATGCCGGTGTGGGTGTTCGTCGGGTTCGGCGGGGCCTATTACTCGTGGCAGAACGCCGAGCAGCGGCATCCCACCAACGACCCGCAGGGCGCGGCGAACGTCCTGGCTGAGTACCTCGCCAGGTGATGACCGGCGCGGCGAGACAAGTGCGCTCCCTGCCAAAGGGGGGTGGGGATTGCCGCCGCCTTGTCTCGTCGCGCCGCTCCCGGCAGGCAGTGGCAGCGGTGGCCCCCGCGGCGTCCTTTCCCCGCCCGGCCGCTGTGGTGCCTGCCGGTCTTCTTGCGTACGGCTGCGGCTTGCGTCAACGACATGGACAGGCTGTAGTTCTCCCGATACGCTCAAACTTGGTAAAACAACCTGTCGGCTGTTGGACGGTCATGATGTCGCTAGAGTCCGTGCCGCCTAAGTATGCGCAGCTTGTCCAGACTCTCCAGAGGCGCATCGAGGCCGGAGACTACCCACCGGGCACCCTTCTCCCCAGCGAGAACCAGCTCATCCAAGAGTTCAGCGTCTCCCGTCCCACCGTGGTCGCCGCCCTTCGCGTGCTCCGTGAGCAGGGCTGGATCGAGTCCCAGCAGGGCAAGGGACGCTTCGTGCGCGGCCGTCCGGCCATGGCCTCCGTTGAGCAGAAGCGGCCCGGCCAGGCATACCTGACCAAGCCTGAGACGGACACCACCGGCGAGGTCGTCGAAGTGGGCGCCGTGGCCGTCCCGAACCGCATCGGTGTGCTGCTCGACGTGCAGCCCAAGAGCAAGGTGTTCGTGCGCCGGAGGCTCATCGTGCGTGATGGCGAGCCGACCGAGTTGGTGTCGCTGTGGCTGCCGTTGGATCTTTCCGGCGGTACGGATCTCACCAGCGGTGAGCCGTTGCGGCAGGGCTTCCGCGAGCATCTCCAAGCGCGCAAGGGCGTCAGGTTCGATCACATCGTGGAGCAGATCACCGCGCGCATGCCCTCGGCCGGCGAGGCCAAGCAACTGAGCATGCCGAAGAACGTCCCGCTCCTGGCGGTCTTCGGCGCTGTCCGTGATGCCTCCGGCCGGCCCCTTGCTGTCGTCGAGGTTTTGCTACCTGCCGACCGGCACGAGTTGGAAGACGCCTACCCGATCACCTGATGAGGCTGCCGACTATGTGCAGCGGAAGTCCCAATCGCTGGAGCTGAGGTCGCTGAACACCACAACGACGGCTCTGCCGTCTTCGGTGTCCTCGCCCCAGTCCAGACCGACGTGAGCCTCGTCATCCACTCCGGTGACTGCGGTCTTGCGGTAGTAGGCGCCGATCTCCCCCGCCGACAGTCCGGTACTGAGAGGCAGTCGGATCTCGTAGTGGCAGTAGTCGCCACTACCACCGGGGTTCTTGTCGAATTCGGCTTCGCTGTCGCCATTGCTGCGTGTCTCAGGCGGCAGCGGGATGGCCAGCACTCGCTCATGGAAGTCGTCGAGCCGGGCATCGTCGCGCCACACCGGCATCATGATCAGCAGGAACAGCCCGACCAGCGGGGCGATCACGACCACGGCTAAGCAGCCCCACAGGATTCGCACCAGATCCTCCTCAGATGTCGGGCCATCAGCTTGGGCGACTGTCTATCGCACAGGTGACACGCCCGTCACCTCGCACCTAGTCACTTGACCTAGCAAGATACGCAGGGTTACGGTCTAACTACTTGATAGGTCGAGTGCCTGTCATCCAAGAGAGGAACCAACGTTATGGCTCTGCAAGGCCCCATCCCCGTCACCTTCGCCATGGTCTTTCCGCACGGCTGCTACATCGTCGGAGAGGTCGAGCCCGTCAAGGACTTCGACGCCTCCGCCGGCGGCCAGTTCGTGCAGGCCCGCGACAAGCAGACCGCCGAGCTGGTCTGGCAGGTCGCGGTCATGGACGGTGACCCGACCCTCAAGCCCGCCCAGAAGACGGTCGCGGTCAAGATCCTCGCTCCGGTCCAGCCGGTGCCCCCGCAACCCATGCCGGGCCTGCCGTTCACACCGGTCGAGTTCGACGGCATCACGATCACGCCGTACGTCAACGCCGCCGGTCGCCTCGCGTACTCGATCAAGGTCCGCGAGATGCACGCGCCCCGCCAGACCATCCAGCCCGCCCAGAGCAAGGCCACGGCCGGAAAGGACGCCGCCTGATGACCCGACGCCGTACCCCGCGCAACAGTGTGATCCGGCTGACCACCGGGCACGCCGCCCGCACCATGAACCACCCGTTCGCCCGCCGTGAGCCCGTCCTGGCGCTCGACTTCGGCGCCACCTCCGTCCTGGTCACCACGAGCGGTCCCGTGACGGCGGAGGACCTGGAGTTCGCGCGCCAGCTCGCCCACGCGGCGCACCGCTTCGCCCGCTCCCTGGAGCGCAGCTTCTACGGCCTCCCGGACGGCAAGGGGATGGCGGCGTGAGCGAGCACCGGCCCTACACCTACGTCACCTTGTCCATGCAACCCGACTCAGCGCCGCACGTCGGCGTCTCCTTCCACACCCCGCGCCTCAAGGTCCGTGCCGGAATCCTGCTCAGCAACCCGCGCCCGTACCTGGACTTCGCCTCCCACGAGGCGAACGTGCACATCTCCACCACCGGGGCCGGGCCAGTCACCGACGACGACCTGGCCACCGCCCGCGAGATCTTTAACGCTGCCGCTCGCTACCTGGCCGACTGCGAGCAGTTGCACGCCGAACAGTCGGCCAAGGACGCCACCGACCCGGCGGCCTGACACAAGAGGCGGGGCCGCTGGAAGCGGCAACTTCCGGCGGCCCCTCGGTTCTCCCCTGACTCCACATCACGAGAGGTTCCCAGCTTATGTTCAAGCGGCTGCCTGGGGATGAGGCACGCAGCCTCGTCTCCACCACGCCCGATACGGCCGTCGTCTTCCGACCGGCCGTGCTCAAGACACCCGCCATCATCACCTTCCTCGTCTACGGCTGGCGCTTCCTGGCCGCCCTCGTCCGCACCACCTGGCGGCATCCGGTCGCGGTCGCCGTGCCGGTCGCCCTGGGCGTCATGTGGACCTGCTACGGCTGGCCTGCTGCGGCATCCACCCTTGGCTTCGTCGTCCTGTCCATGCTCGCCTGGGCCTGCACCGACGGCGATCTCTTCTCCCGCATCGTCGGCTTCCGGTTGCTTGCCCTGTGGCGGCTGGTGTCGGTCTACCGGCGTCACTGGCATGGCGTCATGGACGTCTCCGGACTGGCCAAGCGCATCAACGGTCGCGTCTACATGCCGCGTCTGCTCCGCGTCACCTGCGACGGCTGGGCCGACCGCATCACGGTCCGGATGCTCGGCGGCCAGGCGGTCAAAGACTGGTCCGACCGCATCGACAACCTCGCCCAAGGCTTCGGCGCAACCTCCTGCCGGGTCGCGCTCGTCAAGGGTGGCCGACTGCTGCTGACCTTCCCGCGCAGCGATCCGCTCGCCGCGCCCATGCCCGCCCTTCCCATCCCGGACGAACCATCGGTCGGACCGGTCGAGATCGGCAAGCAAGAGGACGGCCGACCGCTCCGGCTCAAGGTCCACGGCACGCACGTCCTGATCGCGGGCGCGACCGGGGCGGGCAAGGGTTCGTTCCTGTGGGACACCATCCGCGGCTTGCTCCCCGCGATGCGGGCGGGCCTGGCCGAAGTCTGGGCCCTCGATCCCAAGCTGATGGAGCTGTCCTTCGGACGCGAGCTGTTCCAAGGCCGCTACGCCGCTGATCCGGCCGACTGCGCCGACCTGCTCGACGAGGCCGTCTCCGTCATGCAGAAGCGGGCGGCTCGCTTCGCCGGTCTCCAGCGCTCCCACGTCCCGACCATTGAGGACCCGTTCGTCCTGGTGCTCGTGGACGAGGTGGCGTTCCTGACCGCCTACCAGCCCGACAAGCAACTCCGGCAGCGCATCTCCGCCGCCCTGGCCACGCTCGCCACTCAAGGGCGCTCGGTCGGAGTCGGCGTCATGGCCGCCCTCCAAGACCCACGCAAGGAAGTCATGAACATTCGCAACCTGTTCCCCGACAAGATCGCCCTCAGGCTCGACGAGTCCGAGCAGGTGGACATGGTCCTCGGCGACGGCGCACGCGACCGGGGCGCACTCGCCGACCACATCTCACCCGTCCCGGAACTGGGAGCGGGCGTCGCGTACATGCGCCTGGAGACCTCACCCGAACCGATCCGGGTTCGCGCCGCCTACGTCTCCGACACCGACATCCGCGCCATGGTGACCTACTACGGGCAGGCCGCATGACTCACCTGCTCCACGGCCTGCGCTGCGCCACCTGTCTCGCCTTGAACGTTCTCTGGCTCGACCCCGTCCGCGGCCTGGTCGAGTGCTCCGAGTGCGGCCAGACCGCGCTCATCGTCACCGACCCCGACGAAGGGAGGACCGCATGACCCAAGCGCACGACCGCGCCCTCCCCCGTGCCATCCGACAGGCCATGCCGATGGCCCGCGACGTACTCGTAGAAGTCGCCAAGCAGCACGGCGTCTGCATCCGCCCCATCCCGCTCAAGCGCCTCGACGTCGTCACCGGCAAGTCCGAGATCATCGACGTACCCTGCGGGGCCACCCTCGACAGCAAGTGCCCGCCGTGTGCCAAGCGCAACAAGCAGCTCCGCAAGGCCCAGTGCCGCGAAGGCTGGCACCTCGACGAAGAACCCGCCATCACACCCGACAAGGCCAACGACGAACAACGCTGGCTGGTGGAGTTCCGCGCCGACTACCAAGCCCAGCGCGACGCCGCCGAAAAGGCCGGCGACGACACCACCGAACTGGATGCGATCATCACCGGCCTGGACGAGGAGATCAACGCCGCAGGCATGCGC
The DNA here is from genome assembly GCF_035917475.1 of Nonomuraea fuscirosea. NCBI lineage: Bacteria > Bacillati > Actinomycetota > Actinomycetes > Streptosporangiales > Streptosporangiaceae > Nonomuraea > Nonomuraea fuscirosea. The sequence goes on from NZ_CP109074.1 coordinate 11,063,968, forward strand.
GGCAACGTCCTGGGCCGTACGGCGTCCAAGCGCTCCCGCTCCACCCGGCGACGGCAGGACGCACCCGACCTGCCCAAGCGCAAGATGACCAGCACCACTCTTGGACGCACCTTCCAGGGCACGGATGGCAAGATCTACCGGCCGTCACTGTTCATCACGCTCACCTTGCCCTCGTACGGCAAGGTTCGCGACGGTGCACCCATCGACCCCGACACCTATGACTACCGGCGCGCCGCCCGGGACGCGCTGCACTTCTCCAAGCTCGTCGATCGCTTCGTACAGAACCTGCGCCGCGTCGCAGGCTACGACGTGCAGTACTTCGCCTCCGTCGAGCCTCAGAAGCGCCTCGCGCCACATCTACACATGGCCATCCGTGGAACGCTCCCACGAGCCGAAATCAAGCAGATAGCGGCCGCCACCTACCACCAGGTCTGGTGGCCCCAGGCCGACGAAGTCGTCTTCGAGGGCGAGCACATGCCCGTCTGGCAGGACGAGGCCGGCTACCTCGACCCGGTTACCGGAGAGGTCCTGCCCACCTGGGACGAAGCCCTCGACGCCCTCGACGAGGACACCGAACCCCTCCACGCGATCCGCTTCGGCGAACAGGTCGACGTTCAAGGCGTTCTCGCGGGCACCCCGGACGCTGACCAGTGCATCCGCTACCTGTCCAAGTACCTCACCAAGTCCATCGGCGACACTCTCGACGGCGGCCAGGCCCAGCGTGAGCACGCCACCCGCATGCTCGGCGCCCTTCGCTACGAACCCTGCTCACCCACCTGCCCGAACTGGCTGCGCTACGGCGTCCAGCCCAAGGACGCCAAGCCCGGCATGCACCCTGGCCGATGCCGAGGCAAGGCCCACAAGCCCGAACACCTCGGCTACGCCGGACGCCGCATCCTGGTCTCGCGCAAGTGGTCGAACAAGACTCTCGCCGAGCACAAGCAGGACCGCCGCACCTGGGTCCTGGAAGCCCTCGGCCAACCCGACGAACCCACCAACCCGCACCGCTACATCTGGCGCCCCGTCCCGGCCGGAGACGCCAACGTGCCGCCCCTCTCCGTCCGACTCCTCCGGTCAGTCCACGAACGCCAACGCTGGCGAGCCCACCTCCGCGAACTGGAAGCCAGAGCGAACGGCCAAGAACTTTCGGCAACTGAAGGGAGGGCGGCGTAATGGAAAGACTCTTCTACCGACCGAACGACGCAGCCACGGTCCTGGGCATGAGCCGTACGGCGGTGTTCCGACTCATCAAGACAGGTGAGCTTCGATCGATCAAGCGCGACGGATACCGCCTGATCCCTGCTGCCGCTCTGCTTGACTTCGCCCGTGACCTGGAGGCGGCGTGACGACGCGCAAGCCCAACGGCCGCTCCTCGATCTTCCTGGGCAAGGACGGCAAGTGGCACGGCTACGTGACCATGGGCGTCAAGGACGACGGCACGCCCGACCGCCGCCACCGGGTTGGCGACAGTGAGGCCGAGGTGACCAAGAAGGTCCGCGAGCTGGAGCGGAAGCGGGACTCCGGCAAGTCCGACCAGCCGGGGCTCGCGCCCACGGTCGCCGAGTGGATGCGCACGTACCTCGACGAGATCGCGCCTCTCAAGGTCAGCGACCGCACCTTGGAAAGCACTTACCGGCCCAAGGCCGAGCACTGGATCATCCCGCGCCTCGGTGCTCACCGCCTCGACCGGCTGCGCCCGGAGCACTTGGACGCCTTCTATGCCTACCTCGCACAGCAGGGCCTTGCCCAGAACACCATTGTGCAGATCCACCGGATCCTCTCCCGCGCGCTAAAGATCGCGGTACGGCGTGAGAAGGTCGCCCGCAACGTCTGCACCCTGATCGACGCGCCTACCGCCGAGGACGTGGAGATCGAGCCCCTCGACGCCGACGAGGCCCGCGATGTCCTCGACGTGGCAAACAGCCAGAGGAACGGCACCCGTTGGTCCGTGGCCCTCGCGCTTGGTCTTCGGCAATGTGAGGCGCTGGGCCTGCGCTGGAAGTACGTGGACCTCAAGCGAGGCGTCATCCGCGTCTTCTGGCAGATCAAGCACCAGCGCTACCGCCACGGCTGCAGGGACCCGCACACCTGCGGCGAACGCCTCCACCGCTACCCGTGCCCCAAGGACTGCCCCAAGGCCAAGCGCACCTCAGGCCGCAAGCACGTGTGCAACAAGCCAGGACAGAGCTACTGCGCACCGGACTGCACCAAGCACGCGCCCTCCTGCCCCGAACGCGTAGGCGGCTGGATCTTCGTGAAGCCCAAGGGCAAGAGCAAGCGAACCGTCATGATCCCGCCCCCGCTAATTCCGCTCCTCAAGCTCCACCAGCAGGCCCAACAGGCCGAGAAGGAAACGATGGGGGAGCGGTGGCAGGACTATGACCTCGTCTGGTGCCACCCCGACGGCCGCCCCATCGACGCCGGCCAGGACTGGGACGAATGGAAGGAACTCCTGCGCCTGGCTGGAGTCGAGAAGGACGCCCGTGTCCACGACGCTCGCCACACCGCCGCAACGCTCCTCATAGAGCAGGGCGTGGACATCAGCGTCGTCCAGGAAATCCTCGGCCACTCACAACTGACCACGACCAAGCGCTACACCCACATCACGGCGACGCTCTCAACCGAGGCAGCAGCTCGAATGGGCCGCGCCCTCTGGGGCTAACTGCAACTGGAAATGCAACCGGGCGGACTTCTTGATCATGAAGATCGAGGAGTCCGCCCAGGTCATTTAGGGTAGGGCGCCCGGGGCTCGAACCCGGAACCTACGGATTAAAAGTCCGCAGCTCTGCCAATTGAGCTAACGCCCCTCGCACCAGCAAGGGTACAGAGATTACCGCCCTGTCCGCGACGTCTCCATCACCGGTAGGCCGCCAGCCCCGTCAGCGCCTCCCCGAGCACCAGAGTGTGCACTTCCTGGGTGCCTTCGTACGTCAGCACACTTTCCAGGTTGTTCATGTGCCTGATCACAGGGTACTCCAGGGTGATCCCGTTGCCGCCCAGGATCGAGCGGGCCTGGCGGGCGATGTCGAGGGCGGCCCGTACGTTGGCCAGTTTGCCGAAGCTGATCTGCCGCGGCTCCAGCGTGCCCGCGTCCTTCAGTTCGCCGAGGTGCAGGGCGGTGAGGCCGGCCTGGGTCATGCCGACGTACATCCAGGCGAGTTTCTCCTGCGTCAGTTGGAACGCCCCGATCGGCTTGTCGAACTGGACGCGCGTCTTCGAGTATTCGACGGCCGCCTCCAGGCAGGCGCGGGCGGCGCCGACGACGCCCCAGATGATGCCGAAACGGGCCTCGGAGAGGCAGGAGAGCGGGCCGCGCAGGCCCACGACGCCGGGGAGCGCGGCGGAGGCGGGCAGGCGTACGTCGTCGAAGTAGAGGGAGGAGGTGACCGAGGCCCTCAGGGACAGCTTCTTGTGGATCTCAGGGGCGGAGAAGCCGGGGGTGGAGGTGGGGACGACGAAGCCGCGTACGCCCTCGTCGGTCTGGGCCCAGACCACGGCGACGTCGGCGATCGAGCCGTTGGTGATCCACATCTTGGCGCCGTTCAGGATCCAGTCGGAGCCGTCCTTCTTCGCGTACGTCCGCATGCCGGCCGGGTCGGAGCCGTGGTCGGGCTCGGTCAGGCCGAAGCAGCCGATGGCCTGACCGGCGGCCATGCGGGGCAGCCACTCGTCCTTCTGCTCGTCGGAGCCGTACCGCCAGATGGGGAACATGGCCAGTGAGCCCTGCACCGACACGAAGGAGCGCAGGCCCGAGTCGCCGGCCTCCAGTTCGCGGCAGGCCACGCCGTACGACACCGCGTCCGTCCCCGCGCAGCCGTACCCTTCGAGATGCATGCCGAGCAGGCCGAGCGAGCCGAGCTCGGGCGCCAGCTCGCGCGCGGGGAAGACGGCTTCCTCGAACCAGTCCCCGACGTGCGGAAGGACGCGGTCGGCGACGAAGGATCTGACCGTGTCGCGGATGAGCCGCTGGTCAGGGCCGAGGCGGTCGTCCAGGCGCAGCAGGTCGTCCATGGGTTGGGTCCTCTCCCTCGTACATAGGGGGCTACCAGGGTTGTACCAGGGGCAATCCTGATGTGCGAACACCGGCCCGGCGGGCAGTCTTGAGGCATGAGCGAATACAACGTCAAGAAGCTGCGCCGGACGCACAAGGGCCGGATCATCGCGGGCGTCTGCTCGGGCATCGGCGAGTACGTCGGGATCGACGCCAACCTGGTACGGATCGCGCTGGCGATCGCGACCCTGTTCGGCGGCCTCGGCGTCGGCGTCTACGCGGTCGGCTGGCTCCTCATGCCGGACGAGGACCACGACACCTCGATCGTCCAGGACCTGATCAACAAGCAGCAGGCCAACCGGTCGGCGACGGACTGGAGCGGCGAGCAGAAGCCCCAGCAGTGATCAGGCGGTGGCCTGGGCACTCATCCGGGCGGCCTTGTCACGAGACTCGGTCCAGACCATGGCGAGCACGGCCGCGCTGATCACCCCGGCGATCCCCGCCAGCGCGACCACCGGCTCGGGGCCGAGTCTCTCCGCCGCGAAACCGCCCACCAGGATGCCGATCCCCTGCACGGTCATCAGCCCCGACTGCACGAGGCCGAACGCCTGAGCGCGACGCTCAGGCGGTACGGACTGAACAAAAGCCGCATTGGCCGCGAGCTGGTACGCCCCACCGATCCCGGACAGAACCCACGCCGCCAGCACCACGGCCAGCGGCGGCCGGATCGCGGTGACGATCAGGGGCGCGCAGCTCAGCATGGCCATCCACCCCATGAGCCGCAGCCGCCTCGGCGGCGAGACGAACCTGCTGAACAGGAACGCGCCCACCACCGTCCCGGCCGGCATGGCCGCCATCAGCAGCCCGGTGATCACGGGCACCGGCAGGGCGCCGGTGTGCAGGGCGGCGGCGTAGGGGGCGGCCAGGCCCTCGGGCAGGATGTAGAAGCCGCAGAGCCAGGCGAACAGCACCAGCGTGCGCAGTTTGCGCGACCCGAAGACCAGCCGGGCTCCGCCCTTGGTCATCGTCCACATGGACGGCTTGGCGCCATCGGGCTGGGCGGCGGGGCGGCGGCGTACGCCCGAGACCAGGATCAGCGCCGATCCGAGGAACGTGGCCGCGTCGAGGGCCAGCGCCCGGTACGGGCCCATCGTGGCGATCAGCGCTCCGCCGGCCGCGAAACCGAGCATCTGCACGGCCTGGTTGGTCATGTTCTGCAGGGCCGAGCCCATGACGTACGCGTCGCCTTCGAGCACTTCCGGCAGCAGCGCCGCCCGCGCGGCCGAGAAGGGGGCGCTGAGCAGCACCACCAGGAAGACGAGCGCGCACAGCGCCCAGAACGGCACGCCCGGCACCGCCATCACGCCCACCAGCACGGCCCGCAGCAGGTCGCAGGCCAGCATGACGCCCCGGCGCGCGAAGCGGTCGGCCAGGCCGGCCAGCAGCGGCCCGCCGACGATGCCGGGCAGATAGGTCAGCGCGTAGACGGCGGCCGTGGCCAGGGGTGAGCCCGTGCGATCGTAGACGAGCACGGCCAGCGCCACCTGCGCGAGCTGGTCGCCGAGGAGTGAGAGGCCCTGGCCGTACCAGAGCGCCCGGAACTCCCTGACGGCGATGACCTCTCGATATGTGACTTGTCGTTCTTGTCCGGCACGGCGATGCCGTCCCGGCGGCCGTCTCGCCCGCATGGCCCCCATTGGACTCCGCTGTACCTGACGCAGGGTGCTCGCTATGTCACCTAAGGTGCCCGAACATAGGGTCGGCCGCAACCCAAAGCAGCCAACCAAAAGCAAAGGGTTACCAGCCCAATTCGTGAAGCCGGGCGTCGTCGATGCCGAAGTGATGCCCGACCTCATGCACGACCGTGATGCGGACCTCGTCGATCACGTCCTCTTCGGTAGCACATATTTGGCATATCGGATTGCGGTAGATCTCGATCCGGTCGGGCAGGACAGCGGAGTACCAGTCGCCACGTTCGGTGAGGGGGATACCGGTGTACAGGCCGAGCAGGTGGGGCTCCGGCGGGTCATCGACGACCGTGACGACGACGTTGCTCATGGCGCGCGTGAGGTCCGGAGGGATCGTGTCCAATGCCTCGGCCACGAGTTCCTCGAATCTCTCCCGCGAAACCTCGATCACACTTGCCATTCTGCCCCGCCGGTGGGGTAAGCAAGAATCTGTATGAAGTTCGCGCACAGGGCAAAGGCAGTCATTCGCTCACGAGGGGCGTCACGGGCGGCGAGGATCGCCGCCGTGCTCCTCGTGGCCGCCGTGGGCGCCTGGCTCGGCATCTTCCTCAGCGGCACTGTACGTACGCAGGTGGGTCCGGTGGAGACCGGAATGTCGCTGCGGCCGGCCTGGGGCGGCGAGACGGTCGTCGACGCCAGCCCGCTCGGCACCCTCACCTTCCGCACCCATGACGCGCCACTGCGGCTGCGCATCACGCTCGAGAACATCGACCAGGAACGTGCCAAATCGCTCCTGGAGGACCCGCGCCTGGCCGACCGCCTGCCCGGCGTGATCGAGGACGATCTCCTCGACGGCGTGCGCGCCCTCGTCATCCGCTCGCTGCTCTGTGCCGGGGCCGGAGCCCTGCTCGCCGTGCTGATGGTCTTCAGACGTCCGAAAGTGGCGCTGATGGGCCTTCTGGCGGCTTCTGTGGCCCTGGCCGTCACCGGAGCCCTCGCCGCGCTCACGTTCCGCCCGAACTCGCTCGTCGAGCCGCGCTACTCGGGCCTGATCGCCGCCGCGCCCTCGCTCGTGGGCAGCGCGGAGTCGATCGTCAGCAAGTTCGAGTCGTACCGGTCGCAGCTCACCAAACTCGTCACGAACGTCTCCAAGCTCTACGACACCGTCTCGAACCTGCCCCTGTACGACGCCAACCCCAAGACCATCCGCGTCCTGCACGTCTCCGACATCCACATCAACCCCATCGCCTGGAACGTCATCCGCTCGCTCAAGGACCAGTTCGCCGTGGACCTGATCGTCGACACGGGCGACATCTCCGACCACGGCACCAAGGCGGAGAACAAGTTCGTCGACGAGATCGGCACGCTGAAGGTCCCGTACGTGTTCATCCGCGGAAACCACGACTCGATGACGACCCAGAAGGCCGTCGAGAAGCAGAAGAACGCCATCGTCCTCGACGACCAGACCAGGAAGGTGGCGGGCCTGACCATCTACGGCCTCGGGGACCCCCGCTTCACCCCCGACAAATCGGTCAACGTCGCCGGCGACCCGCAGGCGCTGGCCCGCTTCGGCCGCTCCCATGTGCCCAAGGTCAAGAAGGCGGACGTGATCGCCGTACACGACGGGGAGGTCGGCAAGGGCTTCTCGGGCGCGGCCCCCATGATCCTGGCCGGACACACCCACGAACGCCGGACGAACATGTTCCCGACCGGCACCCGCATGCTCATCCAGGGCTCGACCGGCGGAGCCGGCCTGCGCGCGCTCGAACACGCCCAGCCGACCCCCGTACAGGCGTCCGTCCTGTACTTCGACAAGGAGACCAAACGGCTGCAGGCGTGGGACGACATCACTCTCGGCGGGCTCGGGGAGCAGTCGGTCTACATCCAACGTCACGTGGAGCCCGACCCACAACGTATGATTTCCCCAGAGCCAACGACCGCCCCGTCGCCAACGGGAACGATCACTGGCGCCCGGTCACCGGCCGCGGGCCCGCCGCTTTGGCATCAGGGGCGATCGTCCCCTATGCTTCAGAGGTCTCCGACGGAAGGCGACAGGGAATCCTGAGCCCCCATCGTCTAGCGGCCTAGGACACCGCCCTTTCAAGGCGGCGGCACGGGTTCGAATCCCGTTGGGGGCACTGCGAGCGCCTGGCGCACCCGCAAAACGGATGGTCTAAGGCCACCGAAGAGCTGGTAAGCTAAGCGAGCGCAAACAGCAAGAAACGCAACACCACGCAAGGTCCTGTAGAGCAGTTTGGAGTGCTCGCCACCCTGTCAAGGTGGAGGTCGCGGGTTCAAGTCCCGTCAGGACCGCTCTGGGTCAGGTAGCTCAGTTGGTACGAGCGTCCGCCTGAAAAGCGGAAGGTCGGCAGTTCGACCCTGCCCCTGACCACCAGCATTGAACAGCAAGAATGCCCCGAACGGCTTATCGTTCGGGGCTTTTGGTTTTCGCTGACAGCAACAGTGACAGCACGTGGGAAGCACCTGAGGGCTTTCATCTGAAGGGCCGAAGTAAGGCCCACGCTTACCCGCCTGGTTGGAGATCGACTTGTGGCAGGCGCTGAGCCAGCGGAGGCGGCGTGTCTCCAAGTGCGGTTCACAAGCCGAGCTGACCAATGCGACCAGCTTCAAGATCACAGGACAGGCCGTCAGCTGCTGTTAGGGGTAAGTGGCTGCACTTACCCCTAACCCCGGACCAAGATCGGACCTGCTCACGCAGAGCCGAACTGGCCCGGGTGTTCGCCCGTGCTCTACTTGTAGAGCGTGATCATGAGGCGCCCCCGTCAACGGGCTCATGCTCCGCAGGCCTCCTGGAAGACCTCACGGGCGACGCGATAGCTGTCGAACGCCCGGGCCGCGCCCGCGTACGCCTCGATGTGCACGAACGCCTCCACGATCTCCTCCGGGGTGACGCCGTTGTTGAGCGCGATGCGCAGCTGCCCGCGCAGCGGCTCGAGCGTGCCCAGGGTCGCGGCGATCGTCACGGAGACGAGGGCGCGGGTGCGGGTGTCGAGGACGTCGGTGCGCGGCCACGCGTCGCCGAAGGTGTGCCGGGTGGCCAGGCGCATGAAGTCGGCGGCGTTGGCGGGCTCGCCGGGACCGGGGTTCAGGAACGGCTCCAGTCTCCTGCCGAGCAGGTGCGCGGCGGTGTCGAGCGCTGCCTCGTAGCCGGGTTCCCGCAGGGTGTCGGTCATGGTGATGCCTTCCGGATCAGTGCTGGGGACGCGCGCTGAGCTCGCCGTACTGCCCGCCGCGTACCCGCGCGGGGGCGAACAGGCCCGACAGGTGGGCGACGTCGTCCGCGCTCAGCGGCACGGCGGTGGCGGCGGCGTTCTGGCGCGCGTACTCCGCCCGTTTCGTGCCGGGGATGGGCGCGATGTCGTACGGCTGGGCGAGCAGCCAGGCCAGGGCGACCTGGCCCGGGGCGTGTCCCCGCTCGTCGGCGAACGCCTTCAGCCCCTCGACGAGGCGGAGGTTGTCCGCGAAGTTCTCCATCTGGAACTTGGGCAGGGTCGAGCGGAAGTCGTCACTGGTGAACGCGGTCTCGCGAGTGAAGCGCCCGGCGAGCGCGGCCCGCCCCAGGGGGCTGTACGGGACGAAGGTGATGCCCAGCTCGCGGCAGGCGGGCAGCACCTCTTGCTCCACCTCGCGGGCCCAGAGCGAGTATTCGCTCTGGAGGGCCGAGATCGGCGCCACGGCAGACGCCCGGTGCAGGATGTCCGGACCGACCGCGCTGAGCCCGATCGCGCGCACCTTGCCCGCGGTCACCAGCTCGGCCATCGCGCCAACGGTGTCCTCGATCGGCACGGTGGTGTCGTGGCGGTGGACGTAGTAGAGGTCGATGTGGTCGAGGCCGAGGCGGCGCAGGCTGGCCTCGCAGGCGGCGGCCACGTACTCCGGGCGGCCGTCGTAGACCACCCCGCCCTCCTCCAAGGGCCGCGCCCCGAACTTGGTCGCCAGCACCACCCGGTCGCGCAGGCCGCGCACAGCGCGGCCGAGCAGTTCCTCGTTGTGGCCGAAGCCCTTCTGGGACTGGCCGGTGGCCGCGCCGGCGGCGCCGTAGATGTCGGAGGTGTCGAAGAAGTCGATGCCGGCCTCGACTGCGGCGTGGATCGTGGCGACGGACTCGGCCTCGTCGGCGTCGCCGTAGAACTGGGACATCCCCATGCAGCCCAGGCCGATCGGCCGGACGGAGATGTCGGTGTGTCCAAGGGTGACACGGGCTTCCCGCATGATGGTTCCTCCTCGTCAGGCTGCGATGGTCTTGTACTCGACGTACTGGGCGAGGCCGGCGACGCCGAACTCGCGGCCGATGCCGCTGCTCTTGTAGCCGCCGAAGGCGCCGTCGAAGGTCGGCGCGGCGCCGTTGACGATCATCCACCCGGTACGGACCCTGCGGGCGACCTCGATGCCGTGCTCGCGGTCGGCGGCCCAGACGCCGCCGCCGAGGCCGTACTCGGAGTCGTTGGCGATGCGGACCGCGTCGTCCTCGTCGTCGAACGGGATGACGACCAGGACCGGGCCGAAGATCTCCTCACGGGAGATCCGCATGCCGCTGTCGACGTCGGCGAACAGCGTCGGGCGGACGTAGTACCCGCCCTCCAGCCCGTCAGGGGTCTCGAGTCCGCCGGTCACCATCCGGGCGCCTTCGGCGATGCCGAGCTCGATGTAGGAGCGCACCCGCTCCAGTTGGTCGGCGCGGACCATGGGCCCGATGAAGGTCTCGGGGTCGGAGGGGTCGCCGACCCGGACGTCCTCCATCATGGCGGCCAGCGCCGCGACGACCTCGTCGTAGCGGCTGCGCGGGGCGAGGATGCGGGTGTGGGCCACGCAGTTCTCGGCGTTGTTGCCCAGCGACAGGGCCCTAAGGCCTGCCACGACCGCCGTCAGGTCGGCGTCCTCAAGGATGATCGAGGCAGACTTGCCGCCCAGCTCCAGGCTGACCCGCTTGAGCTGCTCCCCGGCGACGGAGGCGATGCGCCGGCCGGCCGCGGTGGAGCCGGTGAAGGCGATCTTGTCGACGCCGGGGTGGGCGACCAGGTACTCGCTGGTCTCGCGGCCCGCGGGCAGGATGCTCACCACGCCTTCGGGCAGCCCGGCCGCGTCGAAGACCTCGGCGAGCGCCAGGGCGTCCAGCGCCGTCTCCGGGGAGGCCTTCAGGACGACCGTGCAGCCGGCGAGCAGCGCGGGAACCAGCTTGACCAGGGCCGACTGATGTGGAGCGTTCCACGGGATCACCGCCGCCACCACGCCGACGGGTTCCCGGCGCAGCCGCGTCGTGGCGTCGCCGACGGCGCCCACCTCCTCCTCCCAGCCGAGAGCGGCGGCGGCGCGCACGTACGCCTCCGTCATCTCCGGGAGGGACTGCAGGTGCGTCCAGTGGGTGAACCACAGCGGCGAGCCGTTCTCGGCGGCGACCAGGGCCGCGAACTCCTCGGCGCGGACCGCGTAGAGCTTGGAGAACCGCTCCATGACGGCGCTCCGTTCCTGCGGGCTCATCCGGGGCCAGGGGCCCTCGTCGAACGCCCGGCGGGCGGCGGCGACCGCGCGGTCGACGTCGGCGGGGGCGGCGTGCGGCGCGGTCCCGACCAGCGAGCGGTCGTGCGGGGAACGCACCTCCAGGACGTCCGCGGTGGCCGGGGCGACCCACTGGCCGCCGACGTACAGGTTCGGGTAAGTGATCACGGAAAGGCTCCTCATATGCGTGTCCACTGGACCTTTATGACTATAGCGGTCCAGTGGACACGTATCAAATGTCCGATGGACCGCTAATGTGGGAGCTGCCATGATCCGCGGTGCGCGAGGAGGTTCGATGGACGAGATGGAGGCGCCGTCCTTCCAGCGGGCCAGGCGGCCCGAGCACCGGGAGCTCCGCAAGCAGGAGATCCTGGACGCCGCCGAGGCACTGCTGGCCGAGATGCCCGCCGACGAGATCAGCCTCCGGGAGCTGGCGCGCCGGCTCGGGGTGTCCAAGACGCATGTGGTGCGCTATTTCGAGAGCCGGGAGGGCGTCTTCCTAGGGCTGCTCGCCAGGCTCCGGCTGGCCTGGCTCGACGCGCTGGCGGATGAGTGGCCGGCCGCGCCGTGCGAGCCCGACCAGGTGATGCGGGCCTGGGCCGATTCGCTCGCCGCCCGGCCGGTCCTGTGCCAGCTGTGGAGCCTGCTGCCGACCGTCCTGGAGCGGAACGTCTCCGCCGGCACCGTGCGCGCCTACAAGTTCACCGACCTGGAGCACCGCACCCGGCTGGCGGGGCTGGTCAGGGAGCGGGTGCCGGCCCTCGGCGCGGGTGACGCTCTCACGCTGACGGAGTACGCCGTCGTCGCGCTGGTGGGCCTGTGGTCGTTCAGCAACCCGACCCCGACCATCGTCGAGGCCACGTCCGACCCCCGGCTCGCGGGCTCCCGGGTGGACTTCGCCACCATGTACGGGGAGATCCTGCAGACCACCCTCGCCGGTCTGCTCGCCCGAGCGTGACCCGCCCCTGGTTCAGCGGACCGCTTGCCTTGGGCGGCACCACGGATACCAGGGCGGTCGGTCCGCCTGAAAGCGGAAGGTCGGCAGTTCGACCCTGCCCCTGACCACAAGATTTCACCAGCAAGAACGCCCTGAACGGATCATCGTTCGGGGCTTTTTCATGTCTCCTGACAGTAACGGCGACAGCAACGTCATTGATCGTGGGTGAGGATGGGGTGCATGGATTCCGCCGAGCCGAAGTTCCTTCTGATTGATGAGGATGATCAGGTTCTTGGGGTGTGTCTCGATGCTGAGGGCATTTTCATCGAGCCGTCGGAGAGCGATGAGGAGCTCACGGTGGAGATCCTGGGATGCCTTCTTGCTCCGCGCTTACGCGACTACCTTGCGGGTTCAAAACGCTATCGCCAGAGGAATCCCTTGGACTCGCTATCGCTTCGGATGCTCGACGAGGCAGCAGAGCCGCTCGTGGACTTCTGCGTGGGCGAGATCATCGAGTGGCGGCCCTCGCGACTCGATCCTGAGCGGGTGGACATCGTCGCTCTGTGGGGATTCGACAGTCCGTCGGCCGGCGCGCGGGACGTCTGGGAGCGCTGGCGTTCGGCTCGACCTGATCAGGCCGCCCAGTGGGCCGTGTATGGGCCGGAAGGCAGGCGGGAATGGCTGACCATCGTCGGTCGCAGCCGCTTCCGGAGGGCCGATGGCGTCGATCGTCCGGCAGGACGCGTCTATCACCTCGATGGAACCCACGTCACCGATGAGACCTCCTTCTATCTTGCGATCGGAGAAGCCATCAACGGGCCTGGTGGCTATTTCGGCTGGAACCTCGATGCGCTGGACGACTGTATGTATGGGCGCTTCGGAGCTAGGACGCCGTTCACTCTGATCTGGAGCGATTCCCACGTTGCGCGGAAGGCGCTGAGAGGGGTCTGGGAGGAGACGGACGACGCTCCGCCTCTTTTCGACCTTATTCAGACGATCTTCGCCGAGCACGATGTGAGCGTCGTGTTGAGGTGAGCGTCAGCCTCATGCGCCGGCAGTTCGACTTCGCCGCTTCATCGAGTGGCAAGTCCCTGCCGCGGCGAATGATCGTTCAGGTCCATGTGGTCGTCCGACCTGTAGATCTTGTGCAGACGCGTGTCTCCTGAACAGGGGGGAACTCCAATATCGATCACAAGCCCATGGCAGATCAGGACCTCAAGGTCGTCCCAGAAGTGAAGACGGGGCCGCCATCGGCGCGGCTTGGAGTCGTGCATGCGGTCGTGGAATGGCCCGATCAGGGTTTCCGCCTCCTGCAAGGGCATGCCGCAGTGCAGGGGTCCGAGTCGGCCGCCGGCGGCGAATCGGACGACGAGGTCAAGAGCTTGGGCCATGCCAAGAGTGAAGCAGCTCCCTTCGGTGTTCCCGCAGGGCCTCCACACAGAGAAGGCAGCGGGACCGTTCGCTCCGAATGGCGTCAAAAACGCGAAGAGCCGCCGGCCGTTCAATGCAATAAATGGGCTCAAAAGCAGATCTAAAGCGACGCTCGCTACCGTGGTTCACGCACGAAAGGAAAACAGTTCGCAACGGCACCACGGGGGAGAATTCAGCTCATGAAACTGTCGAGATCAACGGCTGTCGCACTGGCGGCTGTCGCGATGGCCGGGCCGCTCCTGTCGACGGCCGCGCCGGCGGCAGCTCAGTCGGCGAGTGCATGGAACTGCACCAGCCTCAGCGGTTCCTCCGATTCGACTTCGGACAACGGCGGCAGAGACGTCTGGGCCGAGTGCCACAAGGGCAACGAGTGGGTGCGGGCGTATTTCCGGGCGTACAAGGAGACGCTGGAGCTCGAGGACCACCACGGCAGCGACCCCAACAGTGTGGTGGCGTACCTGACCGTGTCAGGCTCGGGAACGGCGAGGTTCGAAGGCGCGGGTCTCCGGGACCGGAGTTACGACGAAGGCAAGGCGGTCTCCGTGAAGGTGTGCACCTCCAGCTCATCGACGAAGGTCTGCCACACGCAGAGCGGGGGAAGGACCTGACCGGAGCGACAAGCGGCCGGCCATAGACGGAGTTCTCGGCTGGTTAAACGCTGGGGAATGGCGCGCGTCAAGCGTTCATCGCGTATTCGAAATGCGCGCCATACCTCCGGTCGGCTTGCCTGGAAAACGTGGCGGCACGCTTGCCGGAAGTCGTGGAACAGTGGCCACGATCAGGTCCCGGTAGTCGGTTCAGGAGAACGTCTTGGGCTCGCCCTTACGCTGCTGGTGGACATGCGGGCGGTAGACACACGGAGACCCAACTGAGAAGTATCATCCCATGCGCACTTCTCAGTTGGGTCTCAGTGCTGCTCCCTCCACCGCGGACCGCCCTGCTCGGCTGGACGTGTCGGTACTGCGGGGACGACGGTGGTGGTCACTTGGGGAAGTTGGCTCCCGGGCCGTAACGCACCCCCGTCCCGCCTTTCGCATCCCCGATCTTCTCCAGAACATGGCGGTCGCGAAGACTGTTGATCAGGTCGCGGGCAGCGTAGACGTGGAGGTCGAATAGGCGGCGGACGGTCTGGTTGGTGATGAAGCCGTACTCCTTCACATGCTCGATGACCTTCTGATCAATGTCGTCGATGGAACGTCGACGGTAAGTGACCGACCGGGACATCGCCGCAAGGGATTCTGATCGCAGCCGGTAGGTCGGGTAGGGGCGCCGAACGGTACGGCTCGTTGCCTCGACGAGGCCATATTCATCCTCCATGGCGGCGAGTACTTCTTGCGCCTCTGGCGGTGTTCGTTGGATGATGCCCGCCAACTTCAGGGCGTTTATGCTGCTGCTGTGCCGTAGATGCGACAACGTGAGAAGGACGTTCAGATCCCGGCCCGCTCTCGCCGGCAGATCGCTGACAAACCGCGCGAACGTCTTGTTGCCGATCCCTCCGGCGAGCGTCGCTCGAACCAGGGTTCCCTTGTCTTCGAACTGCGGTGGTTCCTTTCCTATGCGGAGCATTTCACGGTACGCCCTGTCGACTCCTTGTCCTGTCCGCTCTGCCAGCTGGAGCATGGACACGGTCTCCGTCAGCAACCTGTTGCGTGGGGTGGAGGGGTAGGTGAGGATGTTCGCCGGAGTCACTCCTGCTACCAGGCCACCTGGGCTCGTGATGACCAGACGCTCCGGCGAGTGCTCGATGTCGACCGTTCCGCTGGTTTCGTAGGAGCGGTGGATGAACGCATTGATGATGATCTCTCTGACGGCTTCGCTGGGATAATCGGTGAGCGGGAGCTGTACCCCACCGACCAGGTTGAGCGGGTGGATCTCCCGACGTGCCTCTATGGCCTCCGTCAGAATTTGGACAGCCGCTATGAGTGGACGGTTCCCGCGTATCCTGCCGGTCGCCTCGCTACCGGTGGTAGGCCTGAACTGATACGAGTACCCGTAGCTCGGGACGACCCTGCCGATAAGAGATTCGTCCCCCAGCAGGAGGACGCCCGCGTTTGTCACGCTCCCATTGGGCGCTATCAACCTGAGCGACTCCAGAAGGGGCTGGTTCGGGAGGTCCGTCAAGTGGTCGCGGCCGCCGGCGTCCAGGATCTGCCGCAGTCTTTCGAATTCGACAGCGCTGAGGTCCGGAAGGCCGACACTGGAAGCGTCGGCTGACCAGTCCACCTGACCACGTGCGATCATCACCTCGCGCTGCTGGTCGGGCGGATAGGGCAGGCACTCTTTCCCCAAACGGCGGGTCGACAGCCCTGCGGCGTTGCTGTGTGGCATGACGCCCGGCGGCACGGAGACAAGGATCAGTCGGACATCGTCGACGGTGACTTCTTCGGCAAACGGCGTGATCGGGGGTCTACTGCGATCGAAGATGCCTTTTCGGATCGAATCCAAGCTGTAAGCCGTCGGTACCCCTCGGAGCGCGTCATGGCGGTTCGTCGCTTTGTCGTCGACGCCCAGAACCACCGTCCCGCCATGGGCGTTCGCAAAACACACGAGAGCGTCGGCCAGGAGGTTGTAGGTAGCTTTGTGAGACTCGCCGGGAAGCTTGAAGTCGAGTGTCTCCGTCTCCAGGGCATCTGCTGTCATGCCGTTTCCCACAGCCGCCAACGCCGCCGACGCTTCCCGATGATCCATGCACTGAGCGTAACTGAGAAGTGCTCTTCTTGCCAGACTTCTCAGTTACGCTCAGTGCGACCGCCGACAGCGCAGGCAGTCGACACATGAGTGCCTCCAGATCGCCTTCGGTGCCCTCGACTCCGGCTGTCCCGGCATGGCCGCCTGGGTTGTCGGCCTCGCCCAGAGCGATGGTCGACCGCGATAGCCATGCTCGGGCAACAGTGAACGCTCGGAGTGACAGTCCAAGCGCCTGCTCAGGGTTACTCGGGACGTGCTGCGAGGACTTCGCTGCAGAACCGTACGCACTCGTCGCAGATGCGGACTCCAGGGCCCGCCGCGAGAGTCTTCCCAGGGTCGGCGGGCTTGTGGCAGAAGGAGCAGCGCAGTGGGCTTTCTGCCGGTAGCGGATCGATGTGGGTTCGCGAGATGGAACCGGGCTGTGTCTGGTGGAGGACCTCGTGGGCCAGGGCGACGCTGGTGGGATCAGCAGGCGAGCACCGCCTTGTCGATGGGGGTCTACGAGGAAGCGCCTGTCCGGCTGTACGTCGGCTAATCCCAGACGTGATCCATGAAATGCCGTCGTCGCGGTAGCCACTGCTTGGTCCGGCCGGACATGCAGGCGTCGGCGAAGGCGCAACGCTCATCCATGTACAGCTTCTGCTCGGCGGGATCCCCATCGCGCATGGGGGATCGGGCCCAAGGGCCGTCTGGAACAAGGAAGCGAGCGGCGTGGTCGGTGCCGCGCTGGGCATCGAGGTGGAGAAGCGCGCCCATCGCATCGGTCTGATAGTGATCGTGGTCCGGCCGCGCGAAGTAGCGGTCCAGATAGGCGGACAGGATCGCCGCGTCTTCGTCCTCGCCGAATCGGGCAAGGGCGAAACAGTAGCCGTCCGCCGCGTAGGAGCCCTGGCTTTCCAGGAGCATCCCGCCGAGCTGGTCACGGAAGCGGGTGCGCCGGTCCATGCCGATCAACCATGCCGCGGTCAATCCTGACCGCCACTCCAAGTCCAGCAGCAGCTTGAGATCATGATCGGTGATCCGCCGCGCGTCCCTCGCCAGAGACCTGCCGAAGCGCACCACCTGCCGATCCGGCAGCAGCACCATGAACCCGCTGCCATGCAACATCAGGTACCGGCGTACCGGGCCTCTGCCCTTGGCGACGTAGCGGCGTGCCAGGAGCATTTGCCTGAGGTCGGGTGAGAGCGGCAGGCGCATGAGTTCATCATGGCGGCGTCGTACGGGCCTGCCCATAGACTCCCCAGCTCGGCCTGAACCGCTTGGTGTTCGAAGGTGAGGTCAGAGGCCGGATGGATGCTTGGAGAGCCAGTCGGCGTGGGCGGCTTTCAGCATGTCGCGTTCTTGGGAATCGGCCAGGATGACATCGGCGCCGCCGTCGTAAGGGTGGTAGAGGCGGCGTAGGTCGGTGTCCATGATGAGGCCGTCCCCGCATTCGTCGTCGGCGACCGCTCGTAGCAGCGGGTCGAGGAGGCCTGGCTTCCACTGGTGACGTCCGATGTGGATGTGCAGGGTGCAGCCGGGGTCGGAGTCGTCGTCTTCGCGGACTCGGGTCCAGGGGCGGGAGCCGGGATTCAGGGCGTGGGCGTCGAAGGGGGCGAGGTCGGTGAAACCTTCGTCCATGACGTACGTGATCGTGGTGACGTACACCTCTTGGCCGGCGAACAATTCGGTCAGGACGGTGTTGTAGCGGTGGAGCACCGTCCGATATTCGGCTTCTGAATGCGCGTAGCGTTTGGAGTTCGGCAGGCTGTGGAAACGCACCCAGCGATCCGGGTCGCCGAACAGCATGTGGCCGATGGGCGGGCAGTCCGGCCACCTGGATCGCCACAGAGCCGAGAGTTCGGGCAGGGCCGAACCCGGTAATTCGTGCGCGGGCATGCGGCTCAGAGTAGGGCCCAGGAGTCTGTGTGGCGATCTTGTTTTCGGTGGAGCGGCAGGCTTGTCGATCGGCGGGGGCCGGTTGAGGCGGCGGCGATGGCACTGTGCGCTCGTATGATCATCGGGCTGAAGGCGCTGCGGCAGGATGGGGTGAGGTGATCTTGGGTGGGTCGGTGGTGTGTCTCCTTGCTTGTGGCGGTGGTCGTCGTGCTCTGCGGCTCGGGGTGCGGAGGGCTGTGGGAGGTGATCGCTCGTGAGGGTTTATGCAAGGAACGGGCGGATTACGAGAACGCGCTGGTCCGTGACGCGTTGAGTCCGGTTCTGGCCCAGATGGGGATGGGCGGGTCCATGGAAGATCAGGATGACTGTGATTCGTCGTCCTACGGGTCGTATGTCTCTGTCCATGTGGCGAATGCGGAGCCGGAGGATGTCGTGGCCGCCTTTGTGCGGGCGGGGTGGAGTGGCGGGCCGGTCTCTGAGCGCAGTCGGGACTGTGTCGGGTGGTGCCGGGCGTATGAGCTGAGCAAGAAGGTCGGGGAGCGGATTGTCGGCGTGAGTCTTGAGGGGTCGACGGACGTGGACATTTGGGTCTCCGCGGCTGATGACTGCTGGGATGCCGATGGGTACCGGTGTCCTGCGTGACTGCTCGCTAGGCGCGCCGGGAACGCCGTACTGAGTTTCAGGCGAAGGGGTCGAGGCCGGTGAGGGTTGTGCTGGCGGTCCATATGCGGGCCGCCAGGTCGGCGTCTGCCAGGTGGCCGCGGACGGGTTCGAGGATGGGCAGGCCGCGGATGCCGAACGTGCGGGGGCCCCAGAGCTGGCCGCCCCGTACCGAAGGGTCGAGGACGGCGCGGACGGCGGGCCAGGCGGCGGACTGTTTGCCCTGGAGGAGGAGGCCGGCGGGCAGGGCGCGCAGTCGTTCTGCGGTGGTGCGGTGGTGGACTCCGGGGCGCGCCGGAGTGAGGGAGTCGAGCGCGCCTCCCGGATGAGTCACCACGCTCAGCGTGGTGCCGCCGGCAGCGCGCAGGCGGCGGTCGAGTTCGAAACCGAAGAGCATCTGCGCGAGCTTGGAGCGCGCGTACGTGCGCTTCGGGCGGTAGTCGCGCGTGCTCTGCAGGTCGTCCAGGTCGACGGTCTCGGACTTGGCCGTGAAGCTGCCGGTGGTGACGACGCGGCCGGCGGGCGTGGCCGCGAGCAGGGGCGCCAGCCGGGAGATCAGCGCGAAGTGGCCGAGGTGGTTGGTGGCGAACATCAGCTCGTGGCCGTCCCGGGTCTCGCGCCGGGGCGGGCGGTCGAGCAGCACCCCGGCGTTGCAGACGACCGCGTCGAGCCGGTCCAGGCGCAGGGCCCGCACCGAGGTGCTGAGGGAGGAGAGGTCGGCGAGGTCGAGGCGGACGTGCTGGACGCGCGCGCCGGGGACCCGGGCCCGGATCGAGGCCCGCGCGGCCTCGGCCCTGGCGGGGTCGCGGCTGCCCAGGACGACGGTGGCGCCGGTGCCGGCGAGTTGTTCCGCGACGAAGTAGCCGATGCCTCCGTTGCCGCCGGTGATGAGGAAGTTCTTGCCGTCGGCGGCGGGGAGGCGCCGTACGTCCCAGGGGTGGGTGGAGCGAAAGGACATGGTCGGTTCCTCGTCGGGAGATAGTTGGAATGACTCTGAAAGTATAGTCACTTCAGAATCAGAGTCGTTCCAAGTTCGCTAGGATGAGGCGCATGGCGACGGGGCGCCGCGAGCGCAAGAAGGCACAGACCAGGCAGGCGTTGTCCGATGCCGCGCTGCGGCTGTTCAGCGAACGTGGCTACGACGGCGTCACCGTGGCGCAGATCGCCGAGGAGGCGGACGTCTCGATCGCCACCCTGTTCGCGCACGTCCCGGACGGCAAAGAGGCGCTGATCTTCGACGACGGCGCCGAACGGCACGTCTGGCTGGCCGCCGCCGTCCGCGAGCGGCCCAGCGGGCAGTCCGTGCTGGAGGCGCTGCGCCGCTGCCTGGCCGGCAGCGGGCCCTTCGCCGGCGATCTCCCGCCCGGCCAGCGCCGCAAGCGCGACCTGATCGTCAATACGCCCGCGCTGCGGGAATACTCGCGCAAGCTCTGGATCGCCGGCGCGGCGGCGCTGGCCGAGACCATCGCCGCCGAGAGCGGCCGCGACTCCTCCGACATGACGGTTCGCGCGCTCGCCCGCTATGTGCTGGAGATCCCCGAGCTCGCCGGCGCGGAGCCGGACCCGCTCGCCGCCATGAACGCCGTCTTCGACCTGCTCGAATCGGGCTGGCCCACGACGTGACGGACGCCCTCATTTCGGCCGGCGCGGGCGGCTCAGCGCTGGCGGTCGAGGAGGCCCAGGTCGTACGCCGCCGCGACGGCCGCCGCCCGGTCGTTGACCGCGAGCTTGCCGTACACGTGCAGCAGGTGTGTCTTCACGGTCGCCTCCGTGATGAACAGTCTGCCCGCCACCTCCCGATTGGTCGCCCCCCGCGCGATGAGCCGCAGCACCTCCAGCTCGCGCGGGCTCAGCGTGCGCGGCTCCGGCTCGCGGGCCTTGCGGGTGAGGATGCCGGCCACCGTGGGGGACAGGACGGTCTCGCCCCGGGCCGCCGCGTGCACCGCGCGGCGCAGTTCGTCCCGTGGCGTGTCCTTGAGCAGGTAGCCGGTCGCGCCCTCCGCGATGGCGGGCAGCACGTCGGCGTCGTCGTCGAAGGTGGTCAGGACGAGGACGTGGACGCCGGGCTGCTGCTCGCGCAGGCGGCGGATGACCTCGGCGCCGCTCATCCCGGGCATGCGCAGGTCGAGGAGCACCACGTCGGGGGCGGTGCGGAGGGCGACCGCCAGCGCCTCGGAGCCGTCGGCCGCCTCGCCGACGACCTCGAAGTCGTCCGTGTCGAGGATGCCGCGCAGCCCGTCGCGGACGATGGGGTGGTCGTCGACGATGATCAGACGGATGATCGGCATGGGGATACGGCCTCCGCCGGGTGTGGGGTCGTCATCGTTGATCGGCAGAGGGTCGCGAAGGGGTCGGCATGGGGTCGCGGCCTGATCGGCATGGGTCACGGCCTCGGGTCGGCGGGGATGGCGGGTACGGTGGCGGAGATCCCCGTGCCCTGACCGGGGGCGGTTTCGAGCTCGAACGTGCCCGCCAGCCGGGTCACGCGCTGGCGCATGCCGACGAGGCCGAAGCCGTCCGACGCGCCCGGGGTGAAGCCGGCTCCGTCGTCGCGTACGTCCAGAGCCACCACGTCCTCCATGTACGACAGCGTCAGGCCGACCCGCCCGGCCGAGGCGTGCTTGGCCACGTTGGCCAGCGCCTCCTGCGCCACCCGCAGCAGCGTGCTCTCCACCTCCCCGTGCAGGGGGCGCGGCTCGCCGGTGACGGACACGGAGGCGGGCACCCCGGACACCCGTGACCATCGCTCGGCGATGCCGGACAGCGCCGCGCCGAGCTGGGCCTCCTCCAGCGGCGCCGGGCGCAGCGCCTGCACCGAGCGGCGGGCCTCGGTCAGGCTCTCCTTGGCCAGCGCGCGTACCGTCTCCAGCCGCTCGCGCGCCTGCGGCACGTCGCCGAGCGCCTCCAGCTGGGTGAGGATGGCGGTCAGGCTCTGGGCGATGGTGTCGTGGATCTCCCTGGCCATCCGCTGCCGTTCGCCGAGCACTCCCGCCTCGCGGGCCTGGGTGAGCAGCCGGGCCTGGAGGCTCGCGTTCTCCTCGGCGAGGGCGGCCAGCCGGGCGCCGTTCTCCTTCAGCCGCCGGTTCTGGTCGCTGATCGTGTGGAAGACCAGCCCGGTCATGGACGCGATCAGCACCCCGACGACGGCGGAGGTCACCAGCTCGGCCGGCGTACGGCCCGCGACGGGACGGGCGGCGACCAGCACGCCCACCGTCACCGCCACCCCGCCGTACGCCCACAGTCCGGGCAGCAGGGCGAAGCACTGGAGGAACGTGCCCACGCCGGTCACCGTGAACACCGTGTCGATCCTGACCAGCGCCGCGACGACGGCCAGCAGCACGGCGAAGTAGCCGGCCAGCGCCCAGGGGCGGGCGAGCCGGTCGGGGTGCGCGGTGACGAGCAGCCAGTGCCACGCCGCCGCGAACAACGCCAGCGCCAGCACCTCGGGCCGCCACTCGCGCAGGAGGGAGAACAGCGCGGGCAGCAGGATGAGCGCGTACGGCAGCGCGGCCTGGACCCGGTCCCACCGCCTCACCACCGGAGCCTCATGATCTCCAGCGTAACCGGGGGAGCCGGGACGGCCACAGGGGTCGATGTACGTCACAGGTCGAGCGTCGTCGGCGGGCGGCGATCGGGGCATCCACCGATCGGCTGACCTGCCCGCCGCCGGTCAGCCGATCCGGCGCACGGGCTGCCCGGTCAGGCGGGCGATGGTGTCGAAGTCTCCGTCCGCGTGCGGGGCGGTGAGGCGCCCATCTCGACGAGGATCTCGCCCTCCGCCACCATGGCACGCATGCGGGCCACGGCCTCCGCTCGCCCCCGCCGCTCGACGACCTCACGCAGGGCCGTGTTCACCGTGTCCTTCTTGGTCGCGGTGCCGAGGAGACGCGCGGCCTCGGCGAGGGCCTCGTCATCGAGGTCGATCACGGTTTTCGCCATGGCGGGCACCTCACTCGTCTGTACGAAGTCGGGGCAGTGTATTCGCAGCGGAAGCTGCTACTGGGCAGTAGTCGCGGGGAGGCCGTCACCGGGGAGTAACGGCCGGCATCGGCGGGCTGTCAGTGGAGGGTGCAGGTGTCGCCGTTCAGGGTGAAGATCTTGGGGAGGACGTTCGGGCCGGTGTAGTCGCCCACGTAGCCGATCGTGGTCGTGGCGCCCGTGGGGAGGGTGCCGTTGCCGGGCTCGTTGACGACCTTGACCTGTGCGCCCGTCTGCGTCCACACGCCGCTCCAGCCGCTGCTCAGCTTCTGCCACGGTCGCGGCCAGTCGAACGTCAGGGTCCAGCCGCTGACCGGGGCGCCGTGGTTGGTGAGGTCGAGGGCGGCGACGTAGCCGCTGGCCCAGTCCGTCTGGATGGTCAGGCGGACGGAGCAGGAGCTGGTGGCGGGGGTGCCGGTGGTGAAGGTGAGCGGGGGTGAGGGCTCCGACTGGGCGCCGGCGGCGTTCCTGGCGATCACATTGACGGTGTAGCGGGTGCCGGGCTTGAGGTTGCGGACCGTGAGGGTGGTGCCGGTGGTCTCGCCGAGCTGCTCGGTGACGGCTCCGTTCTGGCGGTGGACCTCGTACTTGATCCCTGGCCTGGATGCGGGCCAGGTGATCGTGGCGGTCGTGTCCGTGACGGCGGTCGCGGACGGTTTGCCGGGGGTGGCGGGCAGGCCGGTGGGTGGGGTGGCCGGGCGCAGGAGGACGGTGGTGAGGGAGAGCGGCGGCAGGGTCTGGCTCGTCGCGGTGCCGGTGGTCGTGGTGGTGATCGAGGTGGCGCCGTTCGTGTGGGTCAGGACGGTGGGGGCGCCGGCGGCGGGGGTGAAGCCGGCGTAGTCGATCGCCACGGGGTGGGAGGTGGTGGACGAGGTGTTGATCAGCAGGACGGCCAGGTCGCCGTTCGGACGGCGGACGGCGTGAGCGGTGACCTCCGGCCGGTCGGTCGCGGCGCGGATGAAGCGGTCGCCCGGGCGGGCGAACCGGCTCATCATCCGCAGCGCGTGGTACGGCGCGAAGGGGGTGTTGAGCGCGGGCTCGCAGACGCTGCCGTCCGAGGTGCAGGCCGCGCTCGACAGCAGGCCGAAGTCGCCGTAGTCGGTGTGACCCTCGACCTCGGTGACCGCGCCGATGCCGTTGTGCACGTTCCACCAGTCGACGGTGAACACGCCGGCGGCCAGCAGCGTGGCGTAGGCGTCGGCGGCGGCCAGGGCGCCGGGCTGGGTGTTGCTGCCGTTGCTGCTGCTCCCGGTGTTGAACTCGGTCATCGCGATGCCGATCCGGTCCGAGCCGGGGCCGGCGTGCCGGGCGATCTGCTCGCGGGTGAGCTGGATCATGTCGGGGACGTGGCCGGCCCGGTCGAGGGCGCCGGGGTACCAGTGCAGGACGACGAAGTCGATCTTCGAGCCGGCGGTGGCGAGGACGACCTCGTTCCAGCTGCCGCTGTCGCCCTCGGCGACGATCGCGTCGGGCCAGTTCGCGGGGGTGGTCAGCACCGCGCCGATCTTGATGGTGGGGTCGACGGCCTTCATCGCGTCGGCGTAGGCCACGACGTGGCGGGCGTACTCGGCCGGGCTCTTGTCGGCGTGCTCGTCGGCCTCCCACGCGGTGCCGTAGTGGCCGTTGCCGTAGTTCTCGTTGCCGATCTCCCAGTACTTGACGCCGTACTTCTTGACGATGTTGGCCTGGCGCACCCAGGCGGCGGCCTCCGCGGCGGTGCCGGTGCCGTAGTTGGCGGTCACCATCGCCTGCGCCCCGGTCCGCCGTACGCCGCTCATGAACGTGTCGAAGTCGGTGCCGGGCGCCACGTAACCGCCGGGAGCGGTGTGGTCGGCCCAGTGGTAGATGTCGGAGTAGGAGCCGCCGGGATAGCGCAGCAGCTTCATGCCCGCGTTTTTGAGCAGGTCGGCGGTGTCGTTCGTGCCCAGGTTCGCGTCCCAGATCGCGTGGTTCGCGCCGAGGCCCGTCTCGGGGACGGTGGCGAGCGCGGCGCGGGCGTTGACGGTGACCTCGACGGGCGCGTCCCCGTCGGCGTGCGCGGCCGGGGTGCTCAGGGTGGCCAGTGTCAGGACGGCGGCTGACAGGGCTCGTACGAGGGTTCTACGCATCGGCGCACCTCACCATGAACGCACAGGAACGGGGGGATTCGTGCGAAGCACCATGATCCTGAGGGGAGCACCAGGAACCCGTCAATCAAGCCTGAAACTTTCAAGTAAAGGCCGGCTGTCATGATGGACGGCATGTTGGAGGTTGCCGGACTGGGTGAGCTGGAGGAGCGGGCGTACCGGCTGCTCGTACGGGCGGGCGAGGCGGACGCTCCGGGCCTGGCCGAGGAACTGGGCCTGACCAAGGAGGCGGCGGAGGCGGCGCTGACGGGCATGCGGAGCGCGGGCCTGGCCCGCGAGGTGGCGCCCGGCAGGTTCGCGCCGGTGGCGCCGGATGTGGCGCTCGGCCCCAGACTCGTACGCCGGCAGGAGACGATCGACTGGGCCAGGCAGGCCGTGGAGCAGCTGGCCGAGGAATACCGGGCCAGCGCCCGCAGGAGGGACGCCGACGGCCTGGTGGAGGTGCTGCCGAGCAGGGAGGCGCTGCGCGAGCAGGTCAGGCACCTCCAGGACAGCGCCAAGGAGGAGGTCCTCTACTTCTGCCGGGCCGGCCACGTGGTGATGCCGTCGGAGGACAACACCGAGGAGCTGGAGGCGCTCGGCCGGGGCGTGAGCTACCGCGTCATCTACGAGCGGGCCCTGCTGGAGCAGCCGGGGATGGTGGCCAACGTCGCCTACGGGATCCAGTTAGGCGAGCAGGCCCGCGCCGTACGGGTGCTGCCGGTGCGGATGATGATCGCCGACCGGGCCACCGCGCTGCTGCCGCTGGTCCAGCACGCGGGCGGGATGACCGAGCCCACGGCCGCACTCGTGCGCGGCAGCAGCCTGCTGGAGGCGCTGATCGCGCTGTTCGAGGCCCAGTGGGAGCGAGCCACGCCGATCAGGTTCCTGGAGGACGGCCGGGTCACGGAGGCGCCGCCCTGCCCGCTGGACGCCGACGAGCTCTATCTGCTGTCGCTGCTGGTGGCGGGCGTGCCGGAGAAGACGATCGCGAGCCAGCTCGGGCTCAGCCTCCGTACGGTGCAGCGCCGCGTCTACCACCTGATGCGGCTCGCGGGCGCGCAGACCAGGATGCAACTTGCCTGGCATGCGGCCCGCGAGCGCTGGTTGTGACCTATCTGACTACTTGACCCCGTACGCCCGGGTCACGGTCTGCTCGAACTTCTCGCCCGACGCGCCCGTCGCGGTGACCCGCAGGGACACCCCGGCCGAGGTGGCGCGGTGCGCGACCAGTGTCGTGTAGCGGCCCTGGCCGAGCGGGACGAGCGCCAGGCGGTGCCAGGACTTCCCGTCGTCGTAGGACAGCTCGGCCGTCAGCTTGCGCGCCTGGCGGGCGGTGAAACCGATCGGGACGGGCAGCGTCCTGGGCACCCTGCCTTCCAGGTCGGCGGGCACGTCGTAGTCCACGCCGAGCAGGGGGAGCGCCTTGGCTCCCTCGGTGCGGGCCGACCTGAACGTCCACGCCGACCGGGTGGCGGTGGCGTAGCGCCACTCCTCCGAGGTCCTGGTCGTGGCCAGCTCCAGGCGGTACTCGGCGTTCTGCGCGACGGTCTCGAACGTGCCGCGCAGGTTGGCGCGCTCCTCCACCAGCTGCCCGTCACGCAGGATGCGGGCCGTGCTGGTGTCCTTGTCGCCGCTGCCGCCGGTGTAGCCGTAATGGCCGTTCCTGTCCACGAACTCGGGGACGTGCAGCGAGAGCACGTCGCCCATGCGGGTGGACTCGAGCGCCGCCGGGCGGACGACCGGGCCGAACCAGTTCTCCTTGACGACCTCGCCCGCCCGGTACGACCGCGGCGCGTCGGTCACGCCGCCGCGCAGCCGGCTGCTGGACTCCCAGGTGAGCATGTGCTGGACGACGTGCTGCCACTGGGTGTCGCCGGAGCTGACGTACTCGGCCCTGCTCAGCGGCGTCGGCACGATGCGCTGGGTCTCCATCTGCAGGCCCAGGTCGTACCCCTGCCAGGGTCGCCAGCCGAAGCGCTGGTCCTTGCCGTAGCGCTCGCCGCCCGACTCGTGGTAGCCGGAGCTCACCAGGGCGGTGTTGCGCCAGTTCACCTCGTGCACGATGCGCGCGGGCACCCGGCCCTGGGCGACCTGCATGACCTCGTACAGGTACGGGGTGTCGAACGCGCCCTTCACCTCCAGCGTGCCGCGGCCCGCCCGCGCCTGCTTCAGCAGCTCCTGACCACGGTCATGGGTGATCATCAGCGTGGGCAGCGGGTCCCGGTCGCCGGTCGGCTGCCAGGGCTGCCACATCGCGCGCCCGTCGGGCCCGACCACGACCGCCGCCGCCGCGCCGGCCGCGGCCAGCGCGTCGAGCTTGCCGGTCCAGTCGCCGAAGGACTCGCTGGTGATGACCGCGGCCTTGCCCTTCAGCTTGGTGCCGGCCGCGCCGTCCGCCAGCGGCAGGCGCTTGGTGCCCTCGATCCGCGGCGACCTGATCGTCGGCCGCACCACCAGATCGTCCCGCCCGAGCTTGGCCGTCACGCGGGGCGCGGCCAGCTGCCAGCGGGAGGCGAACTCGAAGGTGCCGTTGGTCACCGGCTTGGTGGGGGTGACCGCGAGCTGCTCGACCGAGGGGAAGTTCATGGCGCCGAGGCTGATCTTGCGGTTGCCGTACTCGCGGTGGGTGAAGTAGGTGGCGATGCCGTCCTGCGCCACCGGCTGCGAGGTCCTGATCTCGATCGGCACGGCGGTCCTGGCGTCGAGGACGACCTCCAGGTCCTTGTCGACCCGCAGCTCGGGGACGACGACGAGGGAGTCGACGGGCAGCTCGTCGTGCGTCTCCCCCATGATGGCCTGCATGTGGTACGTGCCCTCAGGCACCTCCACCGTCCAGCCCTCGTTCTCCTTGAGGATGTAGCCGTAGGCGTCGTCCAGGCTGCTGGCGCCGTACAGGGCGATGAGCGGCACCCGGGCGGCGTTGCCGTCGCGCTCGACACCGGTGAAGTGCACCGTGCGCGTCTTGCCGCGGCGCGTCAGCGCGATCGTGGTGTGTGCGACGGCCGCGCCGTCGGCCGTGGTGGCGGTGACGTAGCCGGCGTGCCGGCCGTGGTTCAGCTTGGCCAGGTCCACGCTGAGCCGCGCGGTCGCGCTCGCTCCCGGCTCGACCGTCAGCGTCGTCGCCGACAGCGTCACGGCGCCCTCGCCGGGGGTGGTCCCGTCCAGGTTGGTCAGCACGGGGGCGAGCGTGAGCGTCACGGGGGACTCACCCGAGTTCGTGTACGTGATCGTGCCGCCGGGGGTGCCGGTGTCACCGTCCTCGTGCACGCCCATGCTGATCGAGGCGGTGGCCGTGACCGCCTGGCGCAGGGCCCGCGGCACGTCGAGGCGTCCGCCGCCCTGCTCGAACGGCGTCTGACCGGCGATCGTCTTCGCCGTGGACACCAGAGCGTCCTTGAGTCGCCCGGCCTTCCAGTCGGGGTGGCGCTGGGCCAGGATGGCCGCCGCGCCCGCCACGTGCGGGGTGGCCATGGAGGTGCCGTTGAGCTTGGTGTAGAAGTCGTCCACGGGCGTGCCGATGCCGGTGCCCGCGGCCCTGGCGGCCGTGATGCCGACGCCGGGCGCGGTGATGTCCGGTTTGATCGCCTCGTCCAGGCGCGGGCCGCGGCTGGAGAACGACGCGAGCGCGTCGTTCCCGTCCACCGCGCCGACGGTCAGCGCAGAGCTGGCCGCGCCGGGGGAGCCGACCGTGTAGGCGTCGCCCTCGTTGCCCGCCGCGATGACGAACAGGGTGCCGGTCTGCTCCGTCAGCGTGTCCACGGCGACGCTGAGCGGGTCGGTGCCGTCCGTGGCGCCGCCGCCGAGGCTCATGCTGATGATGTCGGCGCCGCTCTCCTGGGCCGCCCACTCCATGCCGGCCAGCACCTGTGACTCCGAGCCGCTGCCCTGCTTGTCCAGGACCTTGCCGATCAGCAGCTCGGCGCCGGGGGCGACGCCTTTGCGCAGGCCGTTCGAGCCCGCGCCGGTGCCCGCCACGGTGGCGGCGACGTGGGTGCCGTGGCCGTGCTCGTCCTTGGCCGACGGGTCGGCGGTGAAGTTCCGGGTCTGGGTGATCTTGCCCGCGACGTCGGGGTGGGTCTCGTCGATGCCGGTGTCCAGCACCGCGACCTTGACGCCCTTGCCGTCGTAGCCGTCCTGCCACGCCTGCGGCGCGCCCACCTGCGGCACGCTGTGCTCCAGCGAGGCGCT
Source organism: Nonomuraea fuscirosea (assembly GCF_035917475.1). Classification (NCBI taxonomy): domain Bacteria; kingdom Bacillati; phylum Actinomycetota; class Actinomycetes; order Streptosporangiales; family Streptosporangiaceae; genus Nonomuraea; species Nonomuraea fuscirosea. The sequence goes on from NZ_CP109074.1 coordinate 11,093,032, forward strand.
CACCTTGCCGTCCAGCCACACCTTGGCCAGCCCGTCACGCAGCTTCGGCTCGCCGCCGTCGCTCCACAGGGTGGGCAGGGCGTCCTTGTCGGCCCGCATCGCGCGCGCGTTCACGCTGTGCAGGGTGACGGCCTCGGCGCCGCGGTCCTTGTAGGCCAGGATGAGCGGCAGCACGTCGCTGCTCTCGTCGTCGTAACCCTGCTCGATCAGCTCACCGACCGAGAACAGCCGCTCGTCCATCAGCCCGCGCGACAGGTACGGAACCATGTCGGCCGGCGTGATCATCAGGTCGCCGTTCTCCTCCTTGGTGAAGAACCTGACGGCCTCCCTTCCCTTTCCGGGTTCCACGGTCGCGGCGCGCTTTCCGCCGGCGAACTCCTGTACGGTCACCACGTCACCGGTGATCAGCGTGACCCGGTGCAGCTCTCCGCCTTGCGCGGGCCCTGGCTCCGCGGCCTGCGCGGGCACCGGGACGGCGAGCATCGCCAGGCCCACGCCGGCGGCGGCGAGGCGGGGGATCCATCTCATGAGCGAACCGATCTGTCGTGCTGCTTCAGTCGCTCATGAGAATGAGGGATCACGCGCGCGCGGAGGAGTCTTTTGTCCTGGTCAAAGGGCGACATGTCATGAACACGACAGCTCGTGGGCGGGCGATGCGCCCGCCCACTGCCCGCCGGTGGCTCAGTTGTACTTGTACAGGCGCGTGCCCTTGCGGTGGTTCTCGTCGAACAGCGAGGCCCGGTACATGCTGATGGACAGGTCGCCGTGCTCGGCCTTGCCGCACGTGCCGGCGCCGGCCAGCTGGTGGATCTCGTAACGGGTGGTCGGGTCGCCGCCCACGAAGTACTCGGCGCGGGCCTGGTAGCGGTCGGCGCCGGTGTCGCAGGCGTAGACGAAGGTGTGCCGCTCGGCGAAGCACACGCTCGCCGCGCCCTTGGTGGCGGTGCACACCTCGGACTTGGCGCGGGCGGCCGCGGGGGTGGTGCGGGAGTCGCGCTTGACGGGATATTTCGCGACATTTCGTACGGTCTTCCAGCGGCCGTAGCCGACCCGGCGGTCACCCCGGTAGAGGGCGGCCCGGAAGGTCACGACCTTGCCGATCTCCCGGCTGCCGCGTACCTCGCCCTTGCGGCCCAGGTTGTGGATGACGTACTTGGTGCCCAGGTAGCCGTTCAGGTAGTACTCGACCGCCGGATGCATGTGGTCGTCCCGGGTGTCCTCGACCGTGACCCCCGGACGGCTGCTGCTGTCGGGCCCCACGCACGCCTCGACCCCCTTGAGCCGCGCGCACACCGGCTCCGCCTCCGCCTTGGCCGCCGCCACGGGAGCCGCGATGGGCGTGCCGGTCGCGGCCGGGGGAGCGGTTCCGACGGATTGGACCGCCGGCACCACAGGAGCCGCCCGGATCGCCGGACCGGCCGCCACCTTGGCGGCGGCCCCGTCGGCGCTGATCGCGGTGGCTGCCATGACGGCAGCGGCGATGACCATGCGACGTAATGCCACAACTTCACCAGCCTCAGTTGTCACAAAGCTTGCCTCAATGTGACGCGGATAACAGCCGGGAAGTTTCGGAAAAGTACGAAATCGTCTAGCTGGTGTTCAGAGACGCGGGTGCCGGGGACGGACGCCGGCTGAAAAGGCGACGCCGGCGCCCCCGTGGAGGGACGCCGGCGCGGAGCCGGAGCGGTCAGGTGAGGTTCTGCCGCCTCTTCGGGGTCACGCTGGCCAGCAGCAGAAGCAGCGCGCTCTGGGCCAGCATGCCGGGCGCGAGCGGCGGCGCCGCCCCGACCGACTTCGTCAGCGCGTACCACCACTGGGTGAGCGGCGAGTAGGCGTCCCAGCCGGCGTCCACCGCGCCCATGCCGTGGTTGACCGACACGTGCACGAACACGCCGTACGCCGACGCCACCAGCACGACGGCGGCCAGCACGCGCGCCACGGTCAACGCGCTGCCCGAGTCGCGTACCGCCAGCAGGATCAGCGCCACCACGAGCAGCGCCAGCGCGGCCCAGGGGATCAGCTGGGTGGGGGTCTGCCAGTGACGCTCGAAGGCGAGTTCGAGAGCGGCGCCCAGAACGCCGATCACGACCAGCGCCAGCAGCCCCAGCCGCAGCATCGTGGTGCCGGCCGGTGCGCGGCGGCGGGTCGGCCGCTCGGTCGTTTCAGGGGGAGTAGAGGTCATGTGCGGGACCACCGTCCGTGCGAGGGGTCTTCGTCCGCCTCCAACGTCTCCAGGCATCCTCAGAGGAGTCTCAGCGAATTCTGAAGATCTGGTGAGAACTCGCCCCCGCGTACGGCTGCACGAGATCTTCACGACATCCGCACACCGGCCTGGTAGAACGGAACGGCCGTGCGCGGTGTGCTCGGAACGTACGCCGTCGCGCCACGGAAGTCACGTGCTCTCGACGCTCGCCGGAGGGAGAGTGACCCCATGACCGAGCAGAGCCGTCACCGCCCGCTGATGTCCGCCGGCACTTCGGGTGACCTGGAGCAGCTGCGCTCGCCGGCGCGCGCGGCCGGGTTCGGCGCCGAGGTCGTGGCCCATCGGGACCTCGACAAGGAGGGCTGGCGGGTCGATCACTACACGTTCTTGATGAGGTGGGTGACGCCGGGTGGAGAACTGGATTGAGCAGCCGATCGTCGATCCGGAGATCCCCGAGGGGGACCGGCGGCGGCTGGCCGTCGCGCTGCCGGCGCTGCTCGCCCGGCCCGATCCGGAGCCGCCCCGATGGGTGCGCCGTCTGTTCGCCGCCGGGGCGGTCCTGTCGGCCACGGCCGCCGTGGCGCTGGCCGGGGTGGCGGGGGGAACCGGCCGCGGGAGCGCGATGCTGGCCGCCATGATGCTGCTGTTCGTCGCGATCGTCTGCACCGGCGTGGCCCGCTCCCACGAGGGGACGCGGCTGTCCCGTCGGTACGCGGGCCGCTACGTCATCCCGGCCACCCTCGACGACCCCGCACTCGACCTGCTCGCCCGGGCCAGGCGGGCCGTCGGGGACGTGTCCGGCTCCCGCGCGCAGCGCCTGGGCCTGCTGGACGCCGTCGCCAACGACGTCGTGCTGCCCCGGCACCTGTGGGAGATCGCCGGCCTCGTCCGCGTCCACGCTGACCTGCGGGCCGAGCAGGCCGAGGCGCTCGGCGAGGTGATGACCCCCGGCCTGGCCGCCGTGCTGCGTCCCCAGCAGGAGGCGCTGCGCCGCTCGGTGGCCGCGGTCACCGAGCGGGTGCGGGAGCTGGAGGCGTACGCGGACCAGGTGCGCGCGGCCGACTCCGCGCTGCGCGCCGGTGACCTGCGCAGGAGCGACGACCGGTATCTCGACCTGCTGGCCCGCGCCGACGACATCTCCGACCTGCGCGCCCTCACGGCCGAGGCCGCCGCCCTGACCGCCGGCCTGCACACGGACGACGCCTCAGGACCGGGCGCGGCCGGCTTACGCGCGGGCAACGCCCCGGGTCCGCACCCGGACGGCGGCATCGAAGGGTCCGCTACATGTTGATCATGTGTCCGGCGAGCCCGTGGACGGCCTCCTTGACCGCCTCGCCGAGCGTCGGGTGCGCGTGCACGTTGCGCGCCACCTCGTGCACCGTCAGGTCCCACTGCTGCGCCAGGGTCAGCTCCGGCAGCAGCTCGGTGACCTCGGGCCCGATCAGGTGGGCCCCGAGCAGCTCACCGTGCGTGTTGTCACTGATGATCTTGACGAAGCCGGCCGAGTCGCCCAGGCCGTGCGCCTTGCCGTTCGCGGTGAACGGGAACTTCGCCACCTTCACGTCATAACCCAGCTCGCGGGCCTGCGCCTCGGTGTAGCCGAAGCTGGCCACCTGCGGCTGGCAGTACGTCGCCCGCGGGATCATCACGTAGTCGAGCTCCATGGTCTCCGCGTCGGCGATCGTCTCGGCGGCGATGATGCCCATGGACTCGGCCGCGTGGGCCAGCATCAGCTTGGCCGTGACGTCGCCGATGGCGTAGATGTGCGGCACGCTCGTCCGGCACCGCCCGTCGACCGCGATGGCGCCCCGGTCGGTCAGCTCCACGCCGGTCTTCTCCAGCCCGTAGCCGTCGACGCGCGGCTGGAACCCGATGGCCTGCATGACCTTGTCGGCCTCCAGCACCTGCGTCTGGTCGCCGCGGGTGACGGTGACCTTGACGGAGGAGCCGGTGTCCTCGATGCCGTCGACGCGGGTGGAGGTCAGCACCTCGATGCCGAGCCGCTTGTACCGCTTGGCCAGCTCGGCCGACACCTCCTCGTCCTCCAGCGGCACGACCCGGTCGAGGAACTCGACGATCGTCACCTTCACGCCGTAGTTGTGCAGCACGTACGCGAACTCGACCCCGATCGCGCCGGCGCCCGCGATGATGATGCTGGACGGCAGCTCCTCGGTGAGGATCTGCTCCTCGTACGTCACCACCCGCTCCGACAGCTGCGTGCCGGGGATCAGCCTGGTGGTGGCGCCCGCGGCGATGATGCAGTGGGAGAACGTGATCGTCTCGCCGTTCACCTGGAGCGTGTTGGCGTCGAGGAAGGTGCCCCGGCCGTCGTACTCGGTGATGGCGTTCTTCTTCATCAGGTAGTGAACGCCCTTGACCCGCCCGTCGGCCACCTTGCGGCTGCGCTGGAAGGCCGCGCCGTAGTCGAAGGTGACCTCGCCGCTGATGCCGAAGGTCTTGGCCTCGCTGTGGAAGATGTGGGCCAGCTCGGCGTTGCGCAGGAGCGCCTTGGACGGGATGCAGCCCACGTTCAGGCAGACGCCACCCCAGTACTTCTCCTCGACGACCGCGGTGCGCAGTCCGAGCTGGGCGGCGCGGACCGCGGCCGTGTATCCTCCCGGACCCGCGCCGAGAACGACGACGTCATAGTGAGTGCTCATGAGTCGGACCATACCGCCCGGCCGTACCTGTCCCCGACCTCAGACCTCTACCTTGTACGACAGGTCGAGCTCATCGGCGGGGACACCCCTGATCCCCCAGTTCGCCCGGGGCATCTCGATGATCGTGATCTCGACGTCCTGGGGGTCGTAACCGGAGGTGGCGTAGATCTCCCTGATCAGCGCCCGCTTGGCGGCCTCGCTGCGGCCGGTGAAGCAGATCACCTCGATGATCAGGTAGCGCTCGCTGCGCGCCGGGCAGACGAAGTCGTCGGCGTCCATCAGCAGGAACCGGTGGAACCGCTTGTCCTCCGGCAGCCCCCACGCGCTCACCAGGCACGACTGAATGAGGTCGGAGACCTCCCGCTGCCGTCCCGCCCACACGTCCCTGCGCCCGTACACCTTCACCTGAGCCATGTCGGCCAATATAGAGGGCGTGATCCGCATACTGCTGGCCGACGACGAGGCCATGATCAGAGCGGGGGTCCGGGCGATCCTCCAGTCCGATCCCGAGCTGGACGTCGTGGCGGAGGCGGGAGACGGCAGGCAGGCGGTGGACCTGGCCATCAGCCACCACCCCGACGTGGCGCTGCTCGACATCCGCATGCCGAGGCTCGACGGGCTGGCCGCCGCGGCCGAGCTGCGCAGGGTCGCGCCGGGCACCGCGGTGGTGATGCTGACCACGTTCGGGGAGGACGACTACATCGCCAAGGCGCTCGACGTGGGGGCCAGCGGGTTCCTGCTCAAGTCGGGTGACCCGCGCGAGCTCATCGCCGGCATCCACGCGGTGGCCGACGGGGCGGCGTACCTGTCTCCGAAGGTCGCCCAGCGCGTCATCACCCAGCTCGCGGGCGGGAAGATGGCCAGGGGCGCGGCGGCCCGCGACCGCATCGCGGCGCTCACCGAACGCGAGCGCGAGGTGCTCGCCCTGCTCGGCGCAGGGATGTCCAACGCGGAGATCGCCCGCAGGCTGCACATCGTGGAGGGCACCGTGAAGGCGTACGTGAGCGCCATCTTGACCAGGCTCGACGTGCGCAACCGCGTACAGGCCGCGATCATCGCCCACGAGGCCGGCTTGATAGCCTGACGCGTGATGTATCGCCTCGTGTTCTCGCAGGTCTTGCGGCGTTTCGACGCCGAGGCCGTGCACCGTCTCACCGTGAGCGCCCTCGCGCTCCTCGCGCGGCTGCCGCTGCTCAAGCGGCTGCTGCACCGGGCGTTCGCGCCGCACGACCCGGCCCTGCGGGTGAGCGCGTTCGGCGTGCACTTCCCCGGGCCGCTCGGTCTGGCGGCCGGCTTCGACAAGGACGCCGCGTGCGCCGAGGGCATCGCCGCGCTCGGCTTCGGCCACGTCGAGGTCGGCACCATCACCGCGCACGGCCAGCCGGGCAACCCGCGCCCCCGCCTGTTCCGGCTGGTCCGCGAGCGGGCAGTGATCAACCGGATGGGCTTCAACAACGACGGCGCCCACGCCGCCGCGCGCAGGCTGCGCCGCCCTCGCGGCATCCCCGTGGTCGTCGGGGTGAACATCGGCAAGACCAAGGTCGTCCCCGAGTCCGAGGCCACCGCCGACTACGTGGCCAGCGCCAGGAAGCTCGCCCCGCTGGCCGACTACCTGGTGGTCAACGTCAGCTCGCCCAACACGCCGGGGCTGCGCAACCTGCAGGCGGTCTCGCTGCTGCGCCCGCTGCTCACGGCGGTCAAGCAGGTCGCCGACGCGACGCCGCGGCGTACCCCGCTGCTGGTCAAGATCGCGCCCGACCTGGCCGACGAGGACGTCGACGCGGTCGCCGAGCTGGCCCTGGAGCTGGGCCTCGACGGCATCATCGCGACCAACACCACGATCAGGCACGGCGGCGAGACCGGCGGCCTGTCGGGCCGCCCGCTCAAGGAGCGCTCGCTGGAGGTCCTGCGGCGCCTGCGCGCCAAGGTCGGCGACCGCCTGACGCTGGTGTCGGCGGGCGGGGTCGAGGACGTGGACGACGTCTGGGAACGCATCCTCGCCGGCGCGACCCTGGTCCAGGGCTACACGGGCTGGATCTACGGCGGCCCGCTGTGGGCCGCGCGCATCCACCGCCAGCTGCTGCGCCGGGTGCACCGGCACGGGCTCAAGTCCGTCACGGAGGCCGTCGGCCGCACGGCGTGACGACGTGTCGGCCTATCGTGGAGCGGTGATCGAAGAAGTCAAGCTCGCCGGCGACGTCGTGCTCCGCCCCGTCACCGAGCACGACGCGCGGCCCCTGCTGGACGCTTACCTGCGCAACCGCGAGCACCTGCGGCGCTGGGAGCCGCGCAGGCCGGAGGAGTTCTTCACCGAGCGGGGGCAGACCAGGCGGCTCACGAGCCTGCTGGAGCAGCAGGCCGCGGGTCAGGCGGTGGCGTGGGTGCTGGCCGAGGGCGAGAGCGTGGTGGGCCGCATGACGCTCAGCAACATCGTCAGGGGCCCGTGGCTAAGCGGCGACCTCGGCTACTGGACCGACGCCGGCCACACCGGCCGCGGCCTGGCCACCCTGGCCGTGCGCGAGGTGTGCCGCATGGCCGACCAGGAGGTGGGGCTGCACCGGGTGGCGGCGAGCACGCTGCTCGACAACGCCGCCTCCCAGAGCGTCCTGCGCAAGGCCGGCTTCGAGGCGTACGGCACCGCCCCGCGCTACCTGGAGATCGACGGCCGCTGGCAGGACCACCGGCTGTTCCAGCGCATACTCAACGACCGGCCGGCCTTCTGACGGTCCTGATCACAGGCTCGGCCGGGTCGACTCCGCGTCGTACGTCATGGCGTCGATCCTGGCCATCACCTCGGTGACGGGCACCCGGCCCGGACGGTGCCTCCGGCGGCGCTGCCACGGGTGCGGCCCAGCCGCGGGCCGGTATTCGACGCCGAGCGCGTCGAGCCGGGCGAGGTGCTCCGTCAGCCGCCCGTCGAAGTCGGGGGAGGCCGTGCCCGACCAGGCCACCTCGGCCAGCGCGCAGGCCCTGGGCCACAGGCGGTAGTCCACGGTACGGGCGTCGGGCACCCGCTCGGTCCAGAGCTGGGCCTGCACCCCCAGGACGCGGGCCCGCTCCTCCTCCGTCCAGTCCGCCGGGGCGGGCTCGAAGGCGGCCACGTCCTCGACCGTGGTCGCGTCCCCGATGGCCATCGGCTCGTCGGGCGAGGAGGATTCGGCGTAGTCGAAGTAGAGCGGGAAGACCGGCGTCGCCACCACGTCGTGTCCCGCGGCGGCGGCCCGGCGGCCCACGCCCATGCCGCGCCACGGCATCACCACGGTGTCCTGCCGCAGCCGCCCGCTGACGAACGCCTCGTCCCACACCACGGCGCGGGCGCCCCGCTCGGCCAGCGCGTCCGCCAGCCGGCGCAGGAACCATGCCTGCAGGTCGTTGACGCTCTCCAGCCCGAGCGAGTCGCGGTAGGCGCCGATCTCGGCCGACTCGGCCCAGTGGTCGAGCACGACCTCGTCGCCGCCGATGTGCACGAAGGGGGTCTCGCCCAGCGCCCCGATGATCTCGTCGAAGATCGTGGTCAGGAACTCCACGGTCGGCGGCAGCGGCGACAGGATGGCCGGGGAGATGCCCCAGCGGTCGAGCACGTCGTAGGGCTCACCGGTGACGCCGAATGCCGGGTAGGCGGCCAGGATCGCCGACGCGTGCCCGGGTACGTCGATCTCGGGGACGATCGTGACGTGCCGCGAGCGGGCGTACGCGCCCATCTCGGCCAGGTCGTCGAGCGTGTAGTAGCCGCCGTGCGGGAGGTCGTCGTAGCTCTCCGGCTCGCGGTGGAAGTTCGTCGCCGTCCGCGGCCGGTGCGAGGAGACCTCGTGCAGCAGCGGATAGGCCGGGCTCTCCACCCGCCACCCCTGGTCGTCCACCAGGTGCAGGTGCAGCCGGTTCAGCTTGTGCAGCGCCATCAGGTCGATCAGCCGCAGGATCTCCCGCTTGGGGAAGAAGTGCCGGGCCACGTCGAGGTGCAGCCCGCGCCAGGCGAAACGCGGCGCGTCCTCGATCCGCACCCCCGGGATGGGCCACGACGCGCCGGCCGAGAACCGGAAAGAGGCCGGGGGCAGCAGCTGGCGCAGCGACTGCGCCGCGTAGAACGCGCCCGCCGGGCCGCCCGCCACGATCTCCACGCCCCGCGACCCGGTCGTCAGCCGGTACGCCTCCTCGCCCAGCGCGGGATCGCGGCGCACGTCGATCTCACCGGAGTCGCCCGGGAGCGGGTCGAGCCCGGCCAGAGCCGTGCGTACGGGGTCGACCAGGTCGCCGGACACCGTCACGCCAGAGGTCAGCACAGAGGAGGCGGACAGATCACTGAACAACTGCGGGCGAGGAATCATGCTTCGAGATAGTGCTGCAATCCGTTGGCCAGCGCCAGGGCGATCCGCTGCCGGAACGCGGGGTCCTTGAACTTGGCCGCCTCGGCGGCGTTGCGCATGTTTCCGGTCTCGATGAAGATCTTCGGCACCGTGGACAGGTTGAGCCCGCCCAGGTCGTTGCGGTAGTCGAGCGCCTTGGTGCCGATGTAGGTGGAGTAGGGCAGGCCCGTGCCCTTGCGGTAGGCGTCGCGTACGGCGATGCCGAGCCTGCTGGACGCGCCCACGACCTTGTCCACCGGGCCCTTGATCTTCTTCGGCATGATGACGTGGAAGCCGTGGTTGGCCGGGCCCGAGCCATCGGCGTGCACGGAGATGGCGGCGTCGGCCCTGGCCTTGTTGCCGATGGCGGCCCGCTGCGTGATGCACGGCCCGACACTGTTGTTGTCGCCGCGGGTCAGCTTGACCGTGGCGCCCCGGCCCTTGAGGATTTTCACCATCCGCTTGGACACGTCCCAGGTGAAGGCGGCCTCGCTGTAGCCGTCGTTGGTGGCGGTGCCGGTCGTGTCGCAGGGCTTCCACTTGGTCAGCACGTTGACCTTGCGGTTGACCGCCGTGGGATTGCGGTAGTTGCCGCCGTTGTGGCCGGGGTCGATGACGATGACCTTGCCGTCGAGCGGCTTGGCCTCCGGCGGCGCGTCCTTCGCGGGCGCGGAGGAGGAGGAAGCCTGCCCCGCCGGCGTCGCGGGGGCGGCCTGACCTGCCGCGGCGTCACCGGAGCCGGTGCCGCCACACGCGGAGGCGATCAGGCCGCAGACGGCGAGGACTGTGGCTGGTAGAGCACGCATGCCGTCCAACTTACGGCAAACCAGGAGCTCAAGCCTGTCTTATGCCAAGCGTGGCGCAAGGCGGCACGCCGTCAGCCCTCACCGGACACGCCCCGTCAGAGGCGTCTCATCGGACACGCCGCCGTCAGAGGCGTGTCACCGGGCGCGCCTCACCAGACGCGCTCTCCGACCTCCTGCCGTTCGAGCAGGGCGGCCAGCTCCCGCGCGTCCTCGGCGTCGAGCCCGAGAACGACACGGGGGCGGCCCCACGGATGGTCCAGCGAGTGGGCGACGTAGCTGGCGACCGACTCGGCGCCGCCATCGGTGCCCCGTCCCCTGCCCGCTCGCCATTGCCCCCAAGCGCGCTCTAGCTCGGCCGCGGCGCGCTGGGCGCAGGACACCAGTTCCGGATCACGCATGACTGTTCCCCCCGGATCAGATCGTGACCGGACCGAATCCGGCCACAATTAGCATGACCCTGACGAGTAAACCGCCGTGCGGCCGCGTCTCCACACGGCTTGACCCAGGCTTGGCCCGCTCTTAAGCCGGGCCCGTGCTGCGCCGCACGATCAGCTCAGGGCGTACCTCCCTCAGTCGCGCGACCTTGCCCGGATCGCCGATCCGGTCGCTCAGCAGCGCGGCGGCCGAACGGCCCATGGCCCGGCGCGGCTGGTCGACCGAGGTGAGCGAGATGTGGTGGGAGGCCGACAGGTGCGTGTTGTCGTAGCCGACCACCGACAGGTCCTCGGGCACGCGCAGGCCCAGCTCGCTCGCGGCGGACAGCACGCCGAGAGCGACCACGTCGTTGGCGGCGAAGATCGCCGTGGGCCTGGGGTCGCGGGTCAGCAGCGCGACGGCCGCGTCCCTGCCGCCCTCCTCCGTCGAGTCGGCGGCCTCGACCATGATGTACGGCGCCAGCGAATGCCTGCGCATCGCCACGAGATAACCCTCGCAGCGTGACGAGCGCCGGCCCTCGATGTGCGCGATCCGCTTGTGGCCGTGTTCGACCAGGTGATCGATGGCCAACCGGGCGCCGAGCTGGTCGTCGTCGACCACGATGTCGACGCCGTCGAGCTCGATGTCACGTTCCCCTACGACGACCGTGGGGGTGTACGCGGTGGCCTCGATCAGCGTCTCGTTGGTCGGCGCGATGCCGAGCAGGACCAGCCCGTCGACCCTTAATTCGAGGAAGGCCTCCACGGCCTCGTCCTCGAACGCCGGGTCCCACTGGCTGTTCCCGATCAGCATGCGCAGGCCGTCGCCGTGCAGGCTCTCCTGCAGTCCGTCGAGGAACTCCGCGTAGAACGGGTTGTGCAGGTCGGCGACGAGCGCGCCCACCAGATGCGTACGACCTTCGACCAGGCTGCGCGCGACCGCGTTCGGCCGGTAGCCGAGCTCGCGGGCCGCCTGCAGCACGGCCTGGCGCCGGTGCTCGCTCACGTGCGGGGATCCGCGCAGCACGAGAGAGACCAGCGATTTCGAGACGCCGGCTCGTTCGGCGACGTTACGGATGGTCGGTCTGGGCCGAGGCAGTGTGTCTACCTCTCTGAGCTCGGCGATGGTTGAAGAGTTGACGGGCGGTCCTGACATGTGTCTCCCCCGCGATGCGGATATGGGCACCTGTCTCACCAAACGATCGAGTTAGCCGCAGGGTACGGCCTTCGTTACGGATTGGCGCAACCTTGCTCACCCCGAGGTCGGTGTTGACTGGGCGGTCGCGCGTCCGCTATTGGGCAGGCCGTCGGATACTGTGCAGGTGTGACACCCGGGAAGGCAGCCGAGACGGCTCGGCCGGCGCGGCGCAGGCTCAGCGTGGACCGGCGCAGGGAAGAGCTGATGGCGGCGGCGCTGGAGCTGTTCAGCACCCGCGACGCGGAAGACGTCTCGATCGACGACGTGGCCTCGGCGGCGGGAGCTTCGCGGGCGCTGGTCTACCACTACTTCGGCGGCAAGCAGGAGCTCTACGTGGCCGCGCTGCGGAGCGCGGCGGAGCAGCTGGAGTCCCGGCTGCGGCCCCACGGGGGCGGCAGGCCGCTCGACGAGCTGGCCTCCGGGCTCAGTCGCTACTTCGACTTCGTCGAGGAACACGCGGCGGGCTTCGCGGCGCTGCTGCGCGGCGGCCCGGCCAACAGGAGCGGCGAGGTCGGTGAGATCGTCGACGGCGTGCGCCGCCGGCTCTTCCGGTTGATCCAGAAGCAGATGGGCGTCGAGGATCCCAGCCCGGTGCTGCGCACGACCCTGCGGTCGTGGATCGCCTCCGTGGAGACGGCCGGCCTCGACTGGCTCGAGTATCGCGACATAGAGCGGCCGACACTCGAGAAGCTGCTCGTCGATCACATGATCGCGCTGCTCGGCGTCGCCGCCGCCCATGACGGTGACGTCGCCAGGCTGCTCGAGCGGCTGGCGTGACAGCCTCGGGTCGGCTGCCTCGCTGAAGGTGACGTGCCTGAGGCGTCGTTCCCGCGACGGCGTCCGCGGGTCTCGTTCCCGCGTGCCGTCACCGTTTTCGTCACCGTGTGTCGTCGTCGCGGCAGCGCGCGACGGCGGGACGGCGTGCCCCGGGGAGGTGGCGCCGGGCGGGCGGCGCCAACTTCCCGTGCGACGTCATGTCGTCACAGCGGTGGACCGGGCCGGTGCCGGCCTGGTCCACCCCTTCAAACCCCCCTGAGGTCCGTGACGACCCCTCCAGCTACTCGGAGCGCTGCTGCGGAATCCCCGCGAGCAGTGCTCGAACCTCGGTCTCCCGGTAACGCCGATGACCGCCGAGGGTACGAATCGACGTCAACTTGCCCGCCTTGGCCCACCGCGTAACGGTCTTGGGGTCGACCCTGAACATGGTCGCGACCTCAGCGGGCGTGAGCAGCGGCTCGGCCTCGGGTGTACGAGCTGACATTTGTGCGGCCTCTCCTCCGTGTGGACCGGCTTAGCGATCCTGTGACTGCCTTTGCGCGTGTCACGGATGTCCCCCTATGGCGCAGAGCGTGCGGCTTTTCCGAGCCATATGCGGCATCACCCGATGTGACCATACCGCCACGCAGAGCGATTGGCGAGCCCTTCTTTGACCCAACTGCCCGCCCCCGTGGCCATGTCACGCTCGGTGATTCTAGCGACACGTTTCGTGGTATCGCAGTGAAAACGGCAAACTACTCAGTTCGCAGAAGAGAGCAGCCGCGAGACGTGACCTACTCATGCAGGTCAGACGGCCGTATTGGGGTTCAGTTGGCAGATTCCAGTAGTTGCATTGACTTCCACCGGAGGATGACCCTCTGGTACATGGCGTAGGCAAGTTCTTCTTGACCCGTGTCCAGGCCCGTCAGGGCCGCGGAGAGCTCCGCGACGGACTGGTCCGCCTGCAGCGCGTCGTCGTCCATGAGGTGCACGAGCCCGCCGTAGTCGAGTTCGACCAGGCTGTGGGGGTGGAAGTCCTCCAGCCACCTGGCGATGTCCTCGACGTCGAAGTTGGAGGCCACGTCGCCCAGATGGCGGCGCAGGACGTTGAGCGCGCGCGCCGCCCGCCTCCTGGCCTGCGCCATGGAGGTGACGTAGATCAAGTTACGCCCCGTAGTGGTGGTCACGTCCTGCCCCGGATTGGCCGAGCCGAGCACCAGCCAGCGCTCGTTCCCATCAAACGGCACGAACCACGACGGCGGCACATGCCACGCCGTGGTGCGGATGTGGGTGCGCAGCGCCGACGATCCGGCCCTCCGCTTGTAGCGGTCGAAGTCGTCGGCCGTCTGCTCGGCGATCGGCTTGGGCACGAGGTGGTCCATCAGTTTCACGGGCGTGGTGCCACGAAGCCGTGAGAACGCCAGCCACGAGCGCAGCCGGGTCTGCCAGGGACACACATAGAGCCGGTCCTCGACACGCCGGAGATAGGCGTTGGGGCTCTCCTGGGCGGGAACGGGTTGAGGGGGCATGCCGAGCAGGCGCGTGACGGACTCGCCGTGCTCCGCATTGAGCGCGTTCGCGCGGCGCGGGCGGTCCCGTGAGTCGGCGTAGTCGGCCCACACCTTGCGCTCGGACTCGGCGAACGCGGTCAGTGGCTCATAGACACGGAGGTAGGCGGCATAGGGCAGCACGGAGGCATCGTGTCACGAAGCGATCCTGCGCGCACCGTCGAGGCTTACTACTCTGTGAGGTGATCTCCGCCGCGAAGGTGCGGTGGACCGGACAGGGAGTCACTACCGTGACCGACGTCTTCGGAGCGTCCCACAAGGACGTCCATGAGCAGGTCGTGTTCTGCGCCGACGAGCAGAGCGGCCTGCGTGCCATCATCGCCATCCACAACACGGCGCTGGGGCCGGCACTGGGAGGCACCAGGTTCTATCCGTACGAGAGCGAGCAGGCGGCCCTGGCCGACGTGCTCAACCTCGCCAAGGGCATGGCGTACAAGAACGCGCTGGCGGGCCTCGATCTGGGCGGCGGCAAGGCCGTCATCATCGGCGACCCGGCGCGCGACAAGAGCGAGGCGCTGCTGCGCGCCTACGGCAGGTTCGTCCAGTCGCTCGGCGGGCGCTACATCACCGCCTGCGACGTGGGCACCTACAGCGAGGACATGGACATCGTCGCGCGCGAGACGCGCTTCGCCACCGGCCGCACCCTGGCCCACGGCGGGGCCGGCGACTCCTCGATCCTCACCGCCTTCGGCGTGTTCCAGGGCATGCGGGCCTCGGCCGAGCGGGTCTTCGGCACGCCGTCGCTGCACGGCAGGCGGGTCGGCGTGGAGGGGGTCGGCAAGGTGGGCCACCGCCTGGTCGGGCTGCTCCGCGAGGACGGCGCCGACGTCGTGGTCTGCGACGTCGACCCGAGAGCGGTCGAACGGGTGCGCCAGCGTCATCCCGAGGTCGAGGTGGTCGCCGACGCGCGTGCGCTGACGACGGCCGACATCGACGTCTTCGCGCCCTGCGCGCTGGGCGGCGCGCTCGACGACGACTCGGTGGCCGCGCTCAAGGCGAAGATCGTCTGTGGTGCGGCCAACAACCAGCTCGCCCATCCGGGCGTCGAGAAACAACTCGCCGAACGCGGCATCCTGTACGCGCCCGACTACGTCGTCAATTCCGGCGGTGTGATTCAGGTCGCTGACGAGATCGACGGTTTCGACATGGAACGAGCCAGGTCGAAGGCGACCCAGATCTACGACACGACTCTGAAGATCTACGGAATCGCCGCCGAGGAGGGCGTTCCGCCGGCGGTGGCAGCAGATAGGCTGGCCGAGCGCAGAATGTCGGAAGTCGGGCGGATTAGGGGCATTTGGCTGGGCCGCTGACGCCCCACGTCCATACGACGTACCGAGCTGGGCACAAAACAGGTACGGTAATAGGCGAACGATAGGCTGACGCCCAAAGTCAGGCGGCGTCAGTGTGTGGTGCGTTAGCGACGAGGGGTCGGGGACGACCCCACACGAGGGGGTCGAGCCAATGGGGCGCGGCCGAGCAAAGGCCAAGCAGGTCAAGGTTGCTCGCCAGCTGAAGTACAACAGCGGTGGCACGGATCTTGACCGTCTTCGCGACGAACTCGGGGTCGGCGACCCCGGCAGCAATGACGACGCCGACGACCGCGATGATGAGCTGGCGGATCGCTATGCCGATTACGCCGATGACTATGGCGCCGGAGAAGACGACGACGGCCGTTCTCCGGGTTGATGTGGCCGAGGGCCCGGCGTCTCACCGCGCCGGCTCCTCGTACACGTTCGTCGGGCCCCACGGGCAACCGTGGGGCTTTCGTTGCGTTCCTTGACAGCCCTTAACTGCACGGCTTTCCACGGGGGGCGCTTCGCGCGTCGGGGTTCCAGGCAGCGTCTCCCAAGGAGGCTTCGCCCCCTTTCGAACCCCGCTCGCTACCGCTCGCCCAGCGCCCACTCGTGGGCCGGTTCCTATGCCCATCTGAAGATCCACGTCCGGCCCTGGTTGCAAGGGGGGCAGCGGGATCCTGCTGGGAGCTGTCGCTCGGATTGGGGCTTCGGGAGTCCCCCACACCGGTGACTCTTCGGGAGAGTCACGCGGAATCGTGTCGTTGCGGCACGGTTGGGGGAGATCAGCGCGGCTGTCCGCTGCTGACGGTGACGCTGCTGTCACTATGACGTAAGGGGCTCCTCTAATCTTCCCGTGATTACTTAGCGCTTGCAAAGCGCGACTAAAAGTAATCGCGCGCAGTGAAATGGGGTCACCGTGCACCGCATCCTGACCAAGCTCCTCGCCGTCCTCACCGTCATGGCGACGTTCAGCGTCGCCGCCCCGGCGCCCGCCCAGGCGGCGGGCCCCGCCTACTTCGTGATGACCGACATCACCCGCGAACAATTCGTCGTCCAGCTCACCGACCCGGTCAAGATCCAGCACGCCCGCGACCTACTCAGCGGCACCACCACGGACAGGCCGCATGTCTACGGGCGCATCCTCAAGAGAACCGCTCCCTACAACCCGCGCTGGAGCTACAACCTGAACCCCGACACAGTCGACTTCTTCGACGTCGCCATCGAGGTCTGCGACGCCACCATCCCCTACGTCGAAGATCACCTGGACGAGGCCGGCGGAGCGTTCCTGCCCGGCCTCGTCTGGTGCCCCTGGACTTCCAGGCTCGTGCGCGAACTCCCGAGCCCGTAGCCGCCTGACGCCAACCTGCGTCGCGGGCCCCGGACAACCAGCTCCGGGGGCCGGACCCATGTGCCGGGACGGCCCCACGAGCACGGGCCATGCGGGAGCGTCAACTTAACGGCTGATCTTGGTTGTTGAAGTGTTCAGAGGTTGGCTGGGGTGAGGCGGCCTTCGAAGGCGATCTGGAAGGCGTTCAACGGCGAGCCCCCAGCCGCACACCGTGCGCCGCCGCGTCTGCGCGATCAACCCCACCACCAAAGCGGCGAACGAGCGGTGACCTGGCGCGGTCAAACAGGACCGGAAGTCCGCCGGCAGCGCGGCCAGCGACGGTAACGTGCCATCAGGGAGCATCGGCGGATTCACCTTCTACCAGGGTGTTTCAGTCACCGCCGATGCTCCTCCCGCCTCTCCACCTCCGCCCCGCAGACCAGCGAGAGTACGCGGAAACATCCCCTTCGCCATCGGCACGCGATCAAAAAAACTGCGAAACACGAGGCTGCCAGTGATTCGAGTTTTGAGGAGCCCTTCAGGATGGGGCCTCATGTTCCGCAGGGCAGGGTCACGTTGAGGATGGTCGGCCCGCTGGGCGGGCTGCTCAGTGTGAACGACCCGTCATGCGCCTCGATCCGCCGGCGGACACCGACGATCCCGGAGCCGTCCTCGTTCGCCCCGCCTCGGCCGTCGTCCACGACCTGGACGTGCAGATTGCCGTCCCGGCGGCGCACGTTGACGACGGCATGCCGGGCCTGGCTGTGCTTGGCGATGTTGGTCAGCGCCTCGGCCACCACGAAGTAGGCAGTCGCCTCGACGGACGCGGCGGCCCTGACCGGGATGTCGGCGTCGATCCTGCAGGGCACTGGGCAGGCCGCGGCCAGGCCCGTGAGCGCTTCGGCGAGGCTGCGGTCGGTCAGCACGGGCGGCAGGATCGTGCGTACGACGCCCCGGAGCTCACCGAGTGCCTGCTCGGCGGCGGTCTGCGCCCGTTCCAGCGGAGCCTTGGCGGAGGCGGGATCGCGTTCCAGGGCCCGGAGCGCCGCCCCGACCAGCACGTTGACTGCGACGAGGCGGTTCTGCGTCCCGTCGTGCAGCGACCGCTCGATCCGTCGTAGTTCGGCGGCGTGTGCGTCGAGGGCGGCGGCGCGGGTCGCGGTGAGCTGCGCCACCCGGAGGGTCAGATCGACGTCGGGCCCTGGCCGCAGCAGCCGGCGGCCTGTCCAGGCCTGCAGCTGGGCCATGCGAGGCGCGAAGATCATGGTGAGGGCGATCTCGATCGGGGCCAGCCCGGCGACGGCGAGAGCGCTGGGCGCGTCATTCACGGCCCACAAGCCGTAGGTGGCGTCGGAGGCCTCGCCTGGCGGCAACAGCCACCACCACAACGAGAAGGTGGCGTCCTGCACGGCGTGGATGGGGAGAGTAAGGGCGAGCACGCCGAGGAACAGCCCTCCGGAGGCGTGCGTGACGACCCAGGCCAGCTCGCGGCGCACAGCCGGGTCGGCGAGGGCAGCGCGCAGCCCGGCCGGCGGTGGGAGCGGAGCGATGATCTCCTCAGTTCCCCAGCGGGAGAGCCGGGCCCGTTCCCGGTTGGCGACCGCGCGCAGCCCGCGCAGCGCGGCCGGCACCAGGAACAGCCCGACGCCGACCAGGCAGATCAGGGCGGTGAGGACCAAGGACAGCAGCGCCACCAGCGCCAGGACGCCCGTGCCCATGCCGCTGACGAGGTGTTCGAGCGCGTCGAGGGTGAGTCGGCCACGGGCGAGCAGGTCCCACCGTGCCGGCCATCGCCGAAGGATCTGGCCATTACCGGCCGCCATCCGTACCTCCTCGGCCGCTTACAGGCCGTTATGGATCATCACCGGAGGTACAGCAGGCTATACCGAACTTGTCGGTTCGTCAGGATTATTGTCAAAAGGTGGATTTACTCGCGAATCCCGATGTCCTCGGCTGGTAGATAGCTGCGTTGGCTTGGCGGTCACCGTCGCGGTTGAGGCGGTGGCGGGTGGTCTTGCCGGAGAAGGCGGGGATCGGCGCGACGCCGCAGAGCATGGCGAAGGCGGCCTCGCTGTGGATGCGGTCGTAGTTCTCGCCGGCGGTGACCAGGAGTTGCCCGGCGGTGTCCGGGCCGACGCCGTGGACGGCGGTCAGGCGCAGTTTCGTGCTCGTCAGGCCGCGCAGGCGCCGGCGGAGCGCGTCGGGGGCGGTGACGATCAGGGCTTTGATCTGGCGTTGGGTGTCGGCGCGCTGGTCGATCGCGCTGCGCCGGGCGATGCGCAGGTTGCGCAGCGCTTCGATGCGGCCGTCGCGTTGCTTGGGGGGTGCCGGTGCGGTCGCCGGCAAGAGCGGCCTTGGCGGCGGCGATGGCGTCGATCGGGTCGGACTTGCCCTGGAAGCGACGGGTTTTGCGATCGGGCTCACAGGTGCCGCGTCCGGTGAGTGCACATGAGCGCTTCCCTGCCAGGGCGGACAGATCCCGTTGAGGACCTCGAGGTCAGTCAGTCGCTGGGTCAGGCCCTGGCGGGAAGCGCTCACCTCCATCATCACTGTCAGTCGCACAGGGCGGTGTCGAGGGCCTTCTCCACGTTCTTGGCCGCCTTGATGGAGCGGGGCCCGCCGGTGACGGCGACGGCGGCCGCCCTGCCGTCCTTGGTTACGGCGTTGCGCGTGGTGTAGCCGGGGGCATCACCGCCGTGGGTCCAGGCGAAGCCGCCACAGCTCAGCTTGAACGTGCCCAGCCCCAGGCCGTAGCGCGCGCTGCCGGTGATGTCGAAGGTGGGCGCGGCGACCGTCTTCTTCATCTCCGCGAGCTGCTCGGGCTCGAGCAGGGCGCCGTTGACCAGCGCGACCATGAAGCGGTTGAGGTCACCGGGGGTGCCGATCAGCTCCCCTGCCGCCCAGCCCGAGGAGGGATCGAAAGTGGTGACGTCGGTCCAGGGCTGCTTGGGGCTGGTCGCCAGGTAGCCGTGCGGGTGCGGGCCCTGGATGCCCTGGTCGCGGGCGTCCGGCCAGTACGTGTCGTGCAGGCCGAGGGGCGTAATGATCCGCGAGGTGATCTGGTCGCCGATCGAGCGGCCGGTGACCTTCTCCACGATCAGCCCGGCCAGCACGTAGTTGGTGTTGCTGTAGCTCCAGCCCTTGCCCGGCTTGAACAGCGCCTTCTTCTTCAGCGCGTAGCCCACCAGCTGCTGCGGCTTCCAGTACGTGTGCAGCGACTTCGGGAAGTCCTGGAAGACCACCTCGTCGTAGTCGGGCAGTCCGCTGGTGTGCTGCAGGATCTGCCGGACGGTGATCTTGCGGCCGTCGCCGCCCTTGCCGCGGACCAGTCCCGGCAGATACTTCTCGATCGGCATGTCCAGTTTGATCTTGCCCTCGCCGGCGAGCTGCAGCATCACGGTGGCGGTGAACATCTTGGTGTTGCTGGCGATGCGTACGCGGCCGTCCTGTGGGACCTCACTCTTGGTCTTCAGGTCTCCCACACCCGCGGTGTAGAACTGCTCCTGCCCGTACTCGTCCCGCACCGTGGCCAGCGCGGCCGGGAACTTGTCCTTCTTGACGAGGCCGTCCAGCGCCTTCTGTAGCGGCCTGACGGTCCCGGCCTGGGCGGGTGCCGAGACGGCTGGTGCGGTCAGGGTGAAGGCGAGGGCGCCGAGGGCGAGCAGGGCGGTCCGGCGGGGCTTGTTCATCAGGATTCCTCAGGAGGGGTGGCGGTCATTCGCTGACCCCCAAAGCATGTCGCCGGGGTGATCACCTCCTCGATCCCGAGGGCTGGAGTCTGTCGGTACAGCTAGCGCTACCGATCAAGACAGCTGGCAGGTAGTGATGGGTGAACGGGTTGGCCGGACATTCACCCACGGCGTAGGCGCAGTCGGGGTACTTCCACCGGCAGACTGCCATGGCGGTGGCCTCCGTACCGGGTTCTGGCACTTCGTGCCGGACCAGCTGCCGGTGAACCACACTGATCCGTTGCCCTTCGCCCTGCGGTGGTCGGCGTCGGTCCACGCGACCGAGCCCACCGTGTAATCGGGGCCCGGGCGGGTTCGGCGAGCGCAAGCGAACGTGCTTTTCGGGGGGTTTCGAAAGGGGGGCGGAGCCTCCCTTGGGAGGCGCTGCCTGAAATCCCGTGCGTGCAGCGCCCCCTATGGAAGACCTTGCAGTCAAGCGTCCCCATGGGGGGCTTGCAGTCAGCGGTAGCGGGCCTGGCCGGTGCCGGGCACGATCTCGCCCAGCACCCAGGCGTCCAGCCCGCGCCCGGCCAGCAGCCTGATCGCCGCGTCGGCGACGTCGGGGGCCACGACGGCCGCCATGCCGATCCCGAGGTTGAACGTGCGGTCCATGTCCCGCTGGGCGATCTTCCCGTGCCCGGCCAGCACCCCGAAGACCGCGGGCGGCGTCCAGGACGACCGGTCGAGCAGCGCGTCGAGGCCGGCCGGCAGCGACCTGGACAGGTTGTTCTCGATCCCGCCGCCGGTGATGTGCGCGTAGGCGTGCACGTCGACCGCGCGGGCCAGCTCCAGGCAGTCGAGCGAGTAGATCCGCGTCGGCTCCAGCAGCTCCTCTCCCAGCGGCCGGTCCAGCTCGGGCAGCACGGTGTCGAGCGAGAGCGAAGCCTCGCGCAGCACGTGACGCACCAGCGAGTAGCCGTTGGAGTGGACGCCCGACGAGGCCAGCGCCAGCACCACGTCACCGGCCGCCACGCGGTCGGGGCCGAGCATGGCCGCCGCCTCCACGACGCCGGTGCCCGCGCCCGCCAGGTCGTACTCGTCCGGGCCCATCGCCCCCGGGTGCTCGGCCGTCTCGCCGCCCACCAGCGCGGCCCCGGCCAGCCGGCAGCCCTCGGCCACGCCGCCGACGATCTCGGCGACGCGCTCGGGCACCAGCTTGCCGCAGGCGATGTAGTCGGTCATGAACAGCGGCTCGGCCCCGCAGACCACCAGGTCGTCGAGGACCATGCCGACCAGGTCGATGCCGATCGTGTCGTGCTTGCCGTACCGCTGAGCGATCATGACCTTGGTGCCGACGCCGTCGGTCGAGCTGGCCAGCAGCGGACGCCGGTAGCGCAGCAGCGCGGAGGCGTCGAAGAGCCCGGCGAAGCCGCTGGCGTCGTCGACCACCTCCGGCCGCCGCGAGCGCGCCACCTTGTCCTTCATCAGGGCCACGGCCCGCTCGCCCGCCTCGATGTCGACCCCGGCGGCCTCGTAGGTGCTCACGCCTTGCTCTCCAACACGAACTTGCCCACGTTGTCCTGGTCGATCGGGATCGGGTAGGTGCCGTCGAAGCAGGCCCTGCACAGGCGCTCGGACGGGATGGTGGTGGCCTTGGTCAGGCCCTCCAGGGAGATGTAGCCGAGCGAGTCGGCCCCCAGCGAGGCCCTGATCTCCTCGACCGACAGCGAGCCCGCGATCAGCTCCGCCCTGGTGGCGAAGTCGATGCCGTAGAAGCACGGCCACTGCACGGGCGGGGAGGAGATGCGTACGTGCACCTCACGCGCTCCCGCCTCGCGCAGCATCTTGACGATGGCCCGCTGGGTGTTGCCGCGCACGATCGAGTCGTCCACGACCACCAGCCGCTTGCCCTCGACGACCTCGCGCAGCGGGTTGAGCTTGAGCCGGATGCCGAGCTGGCGGATGGTCTGCGACGGCTGGATGAACGTGCGGCCCACGTAGGAGTTCTTCACCAGGCCCTGGCCGTAGGGGATGCCGCTCTCCTCGGCGTAGCCCACGGCGGCGGGCGTGCCGGACTCGGGCGTCGGGATGACCAGGTCGGCCTCGACCGGGTGCTCGCGGGCCAGCACGCGGCCCACCTCGACCCGGGTGACCTGCACGCCGCGCCCGGCGATGGTGGTGTCGGGGCGGGCGAGGTAGACGTACTCGAACAGGCAGCCCTTGGGCTCGGCCAGCGCGAAGCGGCGCGACCTGACGCCGCGCTCGTCGATGGTGAGCATCTCGCCCGGCTCGACCTCGCGGACGAACGTGGCGCCGACGATGTCGAGCGCCGCCGTCTCGGAGGCCACCACCCAGCCGCGCTCCAGGCGGCCGAGGACCAGCGGGCGGATGCCCTGCGGGTCGCGGGCGGCGTAAAGGGTCTTCTCGTCCATGAAGACCAGCGTGTACGCGCCCTTGACCTGCGGGAGCAGCTCGGCGGCCGCGTCTTCGACGGAACGGGTGCGGTCCTGCGCGAGCAGCGTGGTCAGGACCTCGGTGTCGGTGGTCGCGCGGATGGAGCCGGGCTCAAGCCGCTGGGCCAGCTCCGGGGTGTTGATCAGGTTGCCGTTGTGGGCCAGCGCGAGCCCGCCCACGTCGGTCGAGCTCAGCGTGGGCTGCGCGTTCTCCCACACGCTGGATCCGGTGGTGGAGTAGCGGCAGTGACCGATCGCCAGGTGGCCGCGCAGGGTGCTGAGCACCGACTCGTCGAAGACCTGGGCCACCAGGCCCATGTCCTTGTAGACGAGAATGCGGCTGCCCTCGCTGGCCGCGATGCCCGCGGACTCCTGCCCGCGGTGCTGCAACGCGTACAGCCCGTAGTAGGTGAGTTTGGAAACTTCCTCGCCCGGAGCCCAGACGCCGAAGACGCCACAGGCGTCTTTAGGTGCGCGGTCGTGGGGGTCCAGGTCATGGCCGAGCCGGCCGTCGCCCTTCAGCACATGCCTCAGTCTAGGTCGGCGGCTTCCGTGCTCGCACACCCGGGGCCGATATCGGGGCCCCCGGGCCGCCTCCGACCTGGAACTTTGGCACATGGTGGCCCAAGGTTGGGCACGGTATTACCGTGTCGCGCGGTTTAGCGGACCGCTTCCGCGAAAGGGTGAAGTATCCGGCATGCTGACCCGGCGGGAGACGCAGACGTGAGCACACCTGGGGACCCGAACGAGCCCCGCCAGGGGCAGGACCCGCGCGAAGGCCGCCACGACGAGGGCGAGCCCGCGTGGTGGAACGAGGGCATGCCGCCGCAGGAGCCGTCCAGGGGCGGTGAGCGGAGCGAGGGCAGGCCGCCGGAGGAGCCGTCCCGTGGTGACGAGCCGTCCAGGGGCGGCGAGCCGGCGCAGGGGGAGGAGCCGCGGCCGGGCGGCGAGCCGATCGCGCCCAGGCCGCCGGTGGCGCCGCGGCCGGACACGCCGCGGCCGGACGCGCCGGAGCCCGACACGCCGCCGGTGCACGAGCCCCGGCCGGGCGACGGGCCGTCCCATCCCGATCTGCCCACCTCGCCGGAGACCCCGCCGCCCGCCGCGGGCGCGGACGCCGAGTCGACCCAGGTGTTCCCGGTGCCCGGCGCGACCCCGTCGTATCCGGGCTGGAGCGGCACGCCGCACGAGGAGGAGCCGCCGCCCAGGCAGGCGCCCTCACGCTACGAGCAGAGTCCATCTCAGGGCCCATCCCAGGGCCCATCCCAGGGCCCGCCTCAGGGCCCGTCGTACGGCGGGCAGGAGGCCCCGCCGGCGTACCAGGGCGGGACGGCACGGGAGCAGGACCAGGCCGTGCCGGGCACGATGCCCTCCAGCCCGTACGGCGGCCCGCCCGGCTACCCCCCGCCCCCCGGATCCCCCTACGGCGCCCAGCCGTCCCCGTACGGCGGATACCAGCAGCCGGCCCCCGGCAGCGGCCTGGCCACCGCCTCGCTCGTCCTGGGAGTGGCCAGCCCGTTCCTGGTCTTCGTCTGCTTCACCGGCCTCATCACGGCCATCCTGTCGATCGCCTTCGGCTGCGTGGCCCTGGTCAGGCACGTCGGCAGGGGCCGCGCCATCGCCGGCATCGTGATCAGCGTCCTGTCGCTGATCCTGTTCGCGATCGTGGCCATCTGGTTCTGGAACGTGGTGCAGGAGTGCGCCCACCTGCCGGGCCAGCTCGCCGACCGCTGCTTCGAGTCGAAGTTCCCCTGGATGAACGGCAGCCGCTAGAGCGGCGGCTGCGCCGGCAGGTCAGCCGGCGCCGTCAGAGCGGCAGGTGCGCCGACAGGTCGGCGCGCGCCCCGCTGGCGGAGATCGCGCCTTTGGCCATGGCCTCGTCCCAGGTCAGCCGGCCGAGGGCGAGCTCGATCCAGGTCCGCCCGTCGGTCTCGACCACGTTCGGCGGGGTGCCGCGGGTGTGGCGGGGCCCCGCGACGGCCTGGACGGCCGCGTAAGGGGGCACGCGCACCTCGACGGTGCGGCCCGGCGCGGCCGTCGCCAGTCTGTCGAGCAGGTGGCGCACGGCCTGCCTGGCCGCCTCACGTTCCGGCCGCAGCCCCCGGTCGTAGGCGGCCAGCACGGCGGCCACGAGCGCGCCGGGCAGGGCGGACGCCGGGCCGTCGTAGGGCGGCTCGTCCAGGGCGACGAGCTGGGCGTCGAGGGCCGATCTCAGCTTTTCCCGGTCCATCTTCCGTGGTGGCACCCCACCATTGTCTCCCGGGAAGCGTTCATCGAGACGGAGGTCGTCGTTCACCTCCGGTTTCGACAGTGGCCGTAGCGTCCCCGCCGTACAACTGCGCACATTCTTGGAGGACCTGTGGCGAACCCCAACGCGGGACGGCGGCTGCTGCCGTTGCTGTCCGCTCCGCACCAAGGTGGCCGATCCGCGCTGACGTGTCAGTTCCGCTGCGGCAACGCGTGCGCGCATGACGTGGCCAACACCACCGCCAACGCCTACTTCGGCGACGTGGTGCGTGAGGCGCTGTCGCGGCGCGGCGTGCTGCGGGCCGGTGCGCTCGGCGCCCTCGTGGCCGGCGCGGGAGTGGCGGGGGTGGCGGGCGCGGGCGTTCCGGCCTTCGCGGATGAGCCGGCGGAGGCCGCCGCCAGGGGCAGGGGGCACGGCGGCGCCGACCTCCGCTTCACCCCGGTGCCGCCGAACAAGGACGACAAGCTGAGCATCCCGGACGGTTACCGTTCCTCCGTGGTGGTGCGCTGGGGCGACCCGGTGCTGCCCGGAGCGCCGGAGTTCGACTTCGACGGCCAGAGCGCCGACGCCCAGAGCAAGCAGTTCGGCTACAACTGCGACTACGTGACGCTGCTGCCCATGGGCAGGGACCGGGCGCTGCTCTGGGTGAACCACGAGTACACCGACGAGAGCCTGATGTTCCGCGGCTACACCGGCGGCGCGGAGGCGACCGAGGAGCAGATCAGGATCGGGCTGGCCGCGCACGGCGGCTCGGTCGTGGAGATCGAGCGCTCCGGCGGCAAGGGCGAGTGGAAGCTGGTCACCAGGGGCCGCCGCCGCTACAACCGGCGCATCACGGCCCAGACGAAGATGCGCTTCAGCGGCCCGGCGGCCGGGCACGCCCTGCTCAGGACGGCGGCCGACCCCAAGGGCGTCAGCCCCGTCGGCATGCTGAACAACTGCTCGGGCGGCACCACTCCGTGGGGCACGGTGCTGACCGCCGAGGAGAACTTCGACCAGTACTTCGTCAACGGCGACAAGGTGCCGGCGGCGCAGAAGCCGTACATCACCCGCTACACGATCCAGACCGGTGTCCCGTCGAGCAGTCGCAGGTTCGACCGCGTCGAGGAGCGCTTCGACCTGGCCAAGCACCCGAACGAGGCCAACAGGTTCGGGTGGATCGTGGAGATCGACCCGTTCGACCCCGACTCCACGCCGGTCAAGCGCACCGCGCTCGGCCGGTTCAAGCACGAGGCCGCCAACACCACGCTGGCCCGTGACGGCCGCCTGGTCGTCTACATGGGCGACGACTCGCGCTACGAGTACGTCTACAAGTTCGTCTCCAAGGAGCGCTACAAGCCCGGTTTCGACCGGCACAACCGCACGCTGCTGGACGAGGGCACCCTGTACGTGGCCAAGTTCACCGGCGACAGCCCGGCCGCCGAGATCGACGGCTCCGGCAAGGCGCCCGCCGACGGCGAGTTCGACGGCTCGGGCGAGTGGATCCCGCTGGTCTCGGGCGACAGGTCGTACGTGGACGGCATGTCCGCCGCCGAGGTGCTGGTTCACACCCGTTCGGCCGCCGACAAGGTGGGCGCGACCAAGATGGACCGCCCCGAGGACATCGAGCGCAACCCGGTCACCGGCGGCGTGTACGTGGCCCTGACCAACAACACCAACCGCACCGCGGCCGAGGCCGACGAGGCCAACCCGCGTTCGGCGAACAAGCACGGCCACGTCCTGGAGATCGTGGAGCGGCGCGGCGACGCCGGCGAGAAGAGGTTCGCCTGGTCGATCCCGCTGGTCTGCGGCGATCCGGACGACCCCGCCACCTACTTCGCCGGCTACGACAAGAGCAAGGTCTCGCCGATCTCCTGCCCGGACAACGTCACGTTCGACAAGGACGGCAACCTCTGGATCTCCACGGACGGCAACGCGCTGGGCACGAACGACGGCCTGTTCGTGATGCCGGTCAAGGGCAGGGAGCGCGGCCACCTGCGCCAGTTCCTCACCGTGCCGGTCGGCGCCGAGACCTGCGGCCCGCTCGTCACGGCGGACCAGCGCAGCGTCTTCGTGGCGGTGCAGCACCCGGGCGAGACCGACGGAGCGAGCCCGGACGCGCCGAGCAGCCACTGGCCGGACGGCGACCAGCCGCGCCCCTCGGTCGCGGTGGTCTGGCACGGGCAGGGCAAGAAGATCGGCGCTTGACCTCAGCTTAACTTGAGGTCATAGGGTCCATGCCATGAGCATGGAAATGACCGCCTGGCACCAGCTGTACTCGATGAACAACCAGCAGCAGCGCCGCAGCGTCTCCAGGGAGACGCTGCGGCGCATCGGCGGCTTCGCCCGCCCGCACCGCCGCAGGCTGGCCTGGTTCCTGGTGCTCAGCGTCGTGACGGCGGGCCTGGCGGTGGGCGCGCCGCTGCTCGCGGGCCGGGTGGTCGACGCCATCTTCACCGGCGAGCCGCTCCAGGTGGTCGTCACGGTGGCGCTGGCGATCGCCGCCCTGGCCGTCGCCGAGGCCGGCCTCGGGCTGGTGAACCGGTGGCTGTCGGCGGGCCTGGGCGAGAGCCTCATCCTCGACCTGCGCACGGCCGTCTTCGACCACGTGCAGAAGATGCCGATCGCGTTCTTCACCAGGACCCGCACCGGCGCGCTGGTCAGCCGGCTCAACAACGACGTGATCGGCGCCCAGCGGGCCTTCACCGACACGCTGTCGGGCGTGGCGGGCAACGTCGTGACGCTCGTGCTGACGCTGATCGCGATGATCGGCATCTCCTGGCAGATCACCCTGCTCGCGCTGCTGCTCCTGCCCGTCTTCGTGCTGCCGGCCCGGCGGATGGGCACCAGGATCGCCCGGCTGCGGCGCGAGGCGGCCGACCACAACGCGGCCATGGGCACGCAGATGACCGAGCGCTTCTCCGCGCCGGGCGCGACGCTGGTCAAGCTGTTCGGCCGGCCCGCGCACGAGTCGGCCGAGTTCGCGAGCAGGGCCCGCCGGGTGCGCGACATCGGGGTGCGCTCGGCGATGACCCAGTCGGCCTTCGTCACCGCGCTGACGCTGGTGTCCGCGCTGGCCCTGGCCCTCGTGTACGGCCTGGGCGGCTTCTACGCCCTGCGCGGCCAGCTCGCCCCCGGCGCCCTGGTGTCGATGGCCATGCTGCTCACCCGCCTCTACGCGCCCCTGACCGCGCTGGCCAGCGCCCGCGTGGACGTCATGAGCGCGTTCGTCAGCTTCGAGCGCGTCTTCGAGGTGCTCGACCTCAAGCCGCTCATCCAGGAGCGGCCGGACGCCCGCGAGGTGCCGGAGGGCCCGGTGTCGGTCGAGTTCGACGACGTGCGCTTCGCCTACCCCTCGGCCGACAAGGTCTCGCTCGCCTCGCTGGAGGAGGTCGCCACGCTCGACACGCGCGGCGGCGAGGAGGTGCTGCACGGCGTCTCGTTCCGAGCCGAGCCCGGTCAGATGGTGGCGCTGGTCGGCTCGTCGGGAGCGGGCAAGTCCACGATCGCGCAACTGCTGCCCCGACTGTACGACGTCGACTCGGGCGCGGTCCGGCTCGGCGGGGTGGACGTCCGCGACCTGAGCGCCGACTCCATCCGCGACACGCTCGGCATGGTCACCCAGGACGGCCACCTGTTCCACGAGACCATCCGCGCCAACCTGCTGCTGGCCAGGCCGGAGGCGAGCGAGGAGGAGATCTGGGACGCGCTCTCCCGCGCTCGCCTGGCCGCTCTCATCGAGTCGCTGCCCGACGGGCTCGACACGGTCGTCGGCGAGCGCGGCTACCGGCTGTCGGGCGGCGAGCGCCAGCGCCTGACGATCGCCCGGCTGCTGCTGGCCAGGCCCAGGGTGGTGATCCTGGACGAGGCCACGGCGGCGCTCGACTCGACCTCGGAGGCGGCCGTGCAGGCGGCGCTGGGCGAGGCGCTGGCCGGCCGGACCGCCGTGGTGATCGCGCACCGGCTCTCCACGATCAGGGCCGCCGACGTCATCCTCGTCATCGAGGACGGGCGGGTGGTCGAGCGTGGCACGCACGCCGAACTGCTCGCCGCCGGCGGCCGTTACGAGGAGCTCCACCGCACTCAGTTCGAGGACCCCACGGTGACGGGGGCGGCGGCCTGAGGCTCGTCCGGCTCGGCCCGGTCGCGCAGCGAGTAGAGCGCGATCGGGATCGCCGCCACCACCACGGCGGCCGCGATGACGAGCGTGAACTGGTAGGCGTCCAGGAAGGCGGGCAGCGGCGGCAGGTCGCTGCCGCTCTGCCTGGAACTGAGGAACGCGCCCAGCACGGTGATGCCGAGCAGCCCGAAGACCTCGCGGGAGACGTTGAGCACGCCCGACGCCACCCCGGCGCGGGCCTTGGGCATGCCGCCGAGCACGGCGGAGGTCAGCGGGACGAGCAGGCCGCCGCCGAGGCCGTACAGGAGGAACCAGGGGGCGACGTCGGCGAAGCCGCCGTCGGCGCCGACGCGGGAGATCAGGAAGATCGCCGCTCCCATGAGCGCCATCCCGAGCGCCACCGTGCGGCCGATGCCGAGCGCGGCGCTGATCCGCTGCGACAGGAGCGCGACCACGGCCATGGTCAGCGCCATCGGCACGAACGACGCGCCCGCCTGGGTGGGGGTGAAGCCGAGCACGTTCTGCAGCCACAGGGCGCTGAAGAAGTAGATCCCGAACACCCCGAACGACCAGATCCCGCTGGTCAGCAGCCCGCCGCTGAACACCCGTGACCTGAACAGCGACACCGCCACCATCGGCTCCGCCGCGCGCGACTCGGCCAGCACGAACGCCACGGCCGCGAGCACGAACACGCCTGCCGCGGCGAGGATCTCGGGGGAGGTCCAGCCGGCGCTCTCGCCCTCGATGAGCGCGTACGTCAGCGCGAAC
Organism: Nonomuraea fuscirosea; assembly: GCF_035917475.1. Lineage (NCBI taxonomy): Bacteria > Bacillati > Actinomycetota > Actinomycetes > Streptosporangiales > Streptosporangiaceae > Nonomuraea > Nonomuraea fuscirosea. The sequence continues at coordinate 11,122,837 of NZ_CP109074.1, forward strand.
AGGGCCACCGCCGAGGTGACCAGGCCGGGCACGTCGAGGTGGTGGCGCACCCGCTCGAACGCGGGCCTGACCGCCCACAGCGCCAGCCCCGCCGTCACCACGCCGATGGGGACGTTGACCAGGTAGATCCAGCCCCAGTGCAGGTTCTCGCTGATGAACCCGCCCACGACCGGCCCGAGCGCCATCGACAGCGCCCCCGCCATGCTCCAGACGCCCACGGCCCGGCCGCGCTCGGCGGGGTCGGGGAAGATCTGGCTGATCAGCGCGAGCGCCGTGGGGGTGAGCAGGGCCGCGCCGACTCCCTGGACGGCTCGCGCCGCGACCAGCATGCCGCCCGAGGTGGCGAGGCCGGCCGCCAGTGAGGCAAGGGTGAAGACGGTCAGGCCGCCGAGGAAGACCCGGCGGGCGCCGTACACGTCGGCCAGCCGCCCGCCGACGAGCATGAGGCCGGCGAAGACCAGGATGTACGAGCTGACGATCCACTCCAGCCCCGAGATCGTCAGCCCCAGGTCGCGCTGGATCGTGGGCAGGGCGACGTTGCCCACGTTGTTGTCCAGGTAGGTCATGAAGGTGCCCAGAGTCACCGCGGCCAGGGCCCACCATCGCATGAGATCTCCTCCTATACAGCGTACTTGTACGCCGTATAGTTGAACTTGTACGTCGTATAGTTGTCAACCGTGATGGGAAAACTGACCGCGCGGGCGATCGCGGAGCGGGCCCTGGAGATCGGCGACGCCGAGGGCCTCGAAGCCGTGACGATCCGCCGCCTGGCCACCGACCTCGGCGTGACCCCGATGGCCCTCTACTGGCACTTCAAGAACAAGGAGCAACTGCTCGTCGGCATGGCCGACCACCTGATCGGCGGCTTCGCGCCCAAGCCCGCCGACGAACGCCCCTGGCAGGACCAGCTCCGCGACCTGATCGAGGGCCTGATCAGGACGCTGCGCACCCACCCCTGCGCCAAGAGCGTGATCGAGCAGATCGACCCGGTCGAGGTGGAGCACTTCCTGGTGGTCTGGGACCGCGCACTCGGGCTGGCCCGCGCGGCCGGCTTCAGCGTGGACGAGAGCTGCCTGATCACCAAATACCTGCTGCAGAGCGCCATCGCCATCGCGGACGCGCCCGTCCACGTCAGGGCCGACTGCAACTGGGAGGAGCAGGTGCGGATCAAGCAGGTGGGCCTTTCGTCACTGCCCGTGCAGCGCTACCCCCACCTGGTGCAGAGCGCCCGCGCGCTGGCCGGGGGGACGCCTCCCGGCCTGTACGACACCTTCGGCGTCGACCTCGTCCTGTCCGGCATCGAGTCGCTGGCCGCCAGGCGTTAGGGTCATGATCGTGACCTTCGAGCTGATCTGCGAGATCGAACCCCCGACCAAGCCCGATCTGAAGCACGTCAGGCACCAGATCGGCACGATGAGCACGATCGCCCACTCGTTCCTCATCCCCGACAACCACATCGGCCGCGCCACGGTCTCCAGCGTGGCCGTCGCCCACGAGGTCGAGTCCATGGGCGGGCGCGGCATCGCCTGCCTCAACTCGCGCGACCGCAACCTGCTCGGCTTCCGCCGCGACCTGCTCACGGCGGCGGCGTACGGGGTCGAGCGGTTCCTGTTCGTCTACGGCGACAAGCCGACGAGCGGCAACCGCACCAGCGATCTGACGGTGCGCTCGATGATCGCCGAGGCGCGCGAGTTCTCGCCCGGCTTCCGCGTGGGCGCCGCCGCCGCGCTGCGCCCGCTGCCCGCATGGAAGCGCTCGGCCGACTTCCTGTTCAGCCAGGTCAGCTACTCGGTCGAGGCGCAGGTGCGCTGGCGCGAAGAACACCCCGCCGACCTGCCCGTCTACGCCGGCGTCATGGTCCTGGCCAGCGAACGGCACGCCCGCACCCTGGCCGCCGCCATCCCCGACATCGCCCTGCCGGAAGACCTGGTGCGCCGCGTGGGCGCCGACCGCATGGCCGGCGTGGAGGCGGCCTGCGAACAGGTCCTCGCCCTGCGCGACTCAGGAGCCTTCGCCGGCGTCCACCTCATCCCGGTCTCCCGCTACCGCGACGTCGAATCCAGACTGGCCCCGGCCCTCAAATAAGCCCGAGCTTCAACATCAGCGCTCGATCAAGATCGGCGCACTCATGCGCTTCCAATGCGCCCTTGAACTCCCCGAGCCTTGACGGGGACACGGAATAGATTTGATCCGTCAGGACTCGGGATTTCGTGCCGTTGAAATCGATCTCCGGCCGGTAGACGGCGGGCCCGGCGCTCGTTGAGGTCATCGCAATGGTCAGCGTGCTCGTGGTGAAGCGGTCCGACTGAATGATCACACCGTAGCGCCGTCCCTGTTGCTCGTGATCCCTGGCCCCCGGCAGAGCCTTGAGCTCGTAGATCGCGCCCCGAAATATCACTCGGCAACGCCCATGAAGCGCTGGATCGCCAGCATCTCGGCCTGATCGTCAAGGTCGTCGCGCAGTCGGTCCGCATCCGCCGCGGCTTGGTTGAGCAGCATTTCCTTATAGGTGTGGAGCAGGGCATAACGAACCGCCTCAGAGCGGCTTCGCGTCTCTCCCGCGAGCGCACGCAGGGCCGTCTCCATGGCTTCGTCAGTGCGTACGTTGAGCGTTCCCATGACCTAAGTGTAACACGATTTGTAATACGTCAGCGGTGGGGTGAGCGGGCCAGGGCGGCGAGGGCTGTGCCGGTGAGGGCTACGGCGAACAGGACGCCGTACGCGCGCTGGAACCCCTCCATCAGCTGCCCCACCGCCACCGGCGAGAGGGTGGACAGCGTGCCCGCGTACACCTGCGCCCGCAGGGCCGGGCCCACCGACGCGGTCAGGACACTGAGGGACAGGCCGACGCTGATCACGATGCCGACGTTCATCACCATCACCCGGAAGCCGTTGACCACCCCCAGGCTGTCGGCCGGCAGCGCCCGCATGACCTGCGTGGTGTTCCCGGTCAGGAACGTTCCGCTGCCGCAGCCGGCCACGAACAGCCCGCCCCCGATCACCCAGTACGGCGTCGCCGGATCGGCCGCCAGCGCCAGCACGCCGAGCCCGGCCGCGCTCATCGCCGCCCCCACGATCGACAGCGCGTACGGCGACACCCGCCGCCCCAGCATGCCCACGACGGGCGAGGCCAGCCCGATCCCGACCGGCACCGGCAGCACGCTCAGCCCCGCCGCGAACGCGTCCAGACCCTTGGCCGCCTGGAAGTACAGCGCCACGACCAGGATCAGCGCGGAACGGGCCAGCGCGTTGCAGAAGGAGGCCAGGTTCGCGCAGGCCAGCAGCCGCCCGCCGAAGAGCCGCAGATCCAGCACCGGACTGGGGGAGCGCCGCCCGGTCCAGACGACGAGCGGCACCAGCAGCACGAAGAGGCCCGCCCCGATCAGGAACACGGGGCTGGACACCCCGCTGGAGCCCGCCTCTGACAGGGCCAGCAGCAGCGCCGACAGTGCCGCGAACACCAGCACGTTGCCCAGCGCGTCCACCGGCGCCTTCGGCCGCCTGGGCATCTTGCGCAACAGCCCCGCCCCCACGCCGAGCGCGATCAGCCCGGCGGGCACGTTCAGCCAGAAGATCCACTGCCAGCCGGCCGTCTCCGCGATCAGCCCGCCCAGCGTGGGCCCCGCGAGCTGAGCCACCGACAGCGTGCCGATGTAGACGCCCATGCCCTGGCTGAGCCGGTCGGGCGGGAACGCGTCGGTGATGATCACGGTGCCGTTCGCCAGGATCATGGCCGCGCCGATCGCCTGTAAGGCACGGGTCCCGATGAGGAACCACACGTCCGGCGACAGCCCCGCCAGCAGCGAGGCGAGCGTGAACAGGGCGAACCCCGTCAGATAGACCTCACGCCGGCCGAGCAGGTCCGCCACGCGGCCGAAGAACACCAGGCTCGCCGTGTTGACCAGCAGGAACGCCAGCAGGATCCAGGTCGACTCCAGCGCGTCCGCCCCGAAGTGCCGCACGACCGTCGGGAGCGCCACGTTGAGCGTGCTGCCGGCCACGCCGATCAGGACGATGCCCAGGCTGGTGACCGCGCACACGCGCCAGGCGTAACGCAGGCGGGTGTCGTCCTGGGGGGTGACGGCGGCCATGCCCTCCACTATGACGTACGACGTACGTCCGATTTGTACCAGGGGTCACCTGGCCCGCTTGCGCAACCCCTCAAGATCGTGGATCACCACGCGCCGCCTGCCGGTCTCGATCAGGCCCCGGTCGCGCAGCGTCCGCAGCGCCTTGCTGACCGCCTCGCGGGAGGCGCCGGTCCAGCCGGCCAGCTCGTCCTGCGACAGGGGCAGCGCGACGCGCACGCCGCTGTTGGTCTTCTCGCCGTAGCGTTCCGCCAGTTCGAGCAGCCGGGTGGCGACCCGCCCCGTGGTGTCGAACGCGCCGTACTCGATCCGCTTCCTGTCGGCGTCGCGCAGCCGCCCGCTGACGAGCTTCATGAGCAGCACGGCCACGCGCCCGTGGGCCTCCAGGAACGTGGAGAAGTCGCGCACCACGATGCCGGAGATCGGCTCCAGCGCGGTCACGGTGGTCGAGCGGGGGGATCCGTCGATGGCCGAGAGCTCGCCGAGCAGCGCCCCGGGACCGCGGACGGCCAGCACCACCTCGGTGCCGCCGCTGGTGTGGGAGGAGCACTTGACCCGGCCCTCCATCAGCAGGAGCACCCAGTCGGACGTGTCGCCCTCGGTCATGATGGTGGTGCCCCGATCCCAGCGCCGCGGCCGGCCGGCCGAACGCAGGGCGTCGACCTCCTCCGAGGTCAGCATGGAAAGAAATTCACCGGGCTCTGGATCCATGCGCCTGATTATGTCGGTACCGCTATCACCGTTCTATGTCATTTCGGTCAGAACATAGGCCTCGACGAGCTCTTCCTTGCCCTTGAGGCTGAGCCTTCCCAGCGGCGTCACCGAAACGTCATCGCCCAGTTGCCGCAGCGTCGTCTCGCCGATCACGACCGTGCCGGGCTCGGCCACGCCCTGGAGCCTGGCGGCCACGTTGACGCAGTCGCCCATCGCGTTGAAGCCGCGCAGCTCCGGGCTGCCGATGTTGCCGACCAGCGCGGGACCGGTGTTGACGCCCACCCGGAACGTCGGCCACTCGATGTCGTCCTCCCGCTTCCAGGACATCTCCTCGGCGATCTCGGACGCGGCCCGCTGCATCGCCAGAGCGGCCTTGCAGGCGGAACGCGCGTGCCCGGTCTGCGTGGCCGGCGCGTTGAACAGGGCCAGCAGTGCGTCGCCGACGAACTGCACGATCGTGCCGCCGTTGTCGAGGATGCACGGCACCGCGACCGTGTGGTAGCGGTTGAGCATCTCGACGATCTCGCCCGGCGTGACCTTCTCCGAGAACGTGGTGAAGCCCTTGAGGTCGGCGAAGAGCGCGGTCAGCTCCTTCAGCTCGCCGCCCAGCGCCGCCTGCCGCGGGTCGGCCAGCAGCGCGTGCGCCACGTCGGGCGACATGTACTGGTGGAAGAGCGTGTGCAGCTCCTGGTAGAGGCGGGCGTTCTCCAGCGAGATGGACAACTGCCCGGCCAGCGTGGCGGCCAGCGCCTCGTCCTGGTTGGTCCGCCCGATCGGCACCTCCAGCACACCCGCCAGGTTGCCCTTGACGGTCAGCGGAAAGGCCAGCAGCTGGTCACGCTTGATCGGGTTGCCGTCGGCGAACTGGTAGTCGCGCGAGCCGATCTGGGTCCTGCCGTCGGCCACCAGCGCGATCTTGACGTCGCCGTACGCCTGCCGCACCCGTTCGAGCGAGGAGGTCAGCAACTGGTCCTCCGGCAGCCCGATCCTGGTCTGGGCGCTCACCGACACCAGCGCGGCCAGCCGCTCCGACAGCGCCCGCTCGTTGGCCAGCGCCTCGCCCGCCCGGTCGAGCACCGCCGCCTGGCCCTCGTTGAGCCGGAACTTGCCCGACAGCCGGGTCGCGGCCAGCGGCTCGCCCTTGCGTACGTGCTCGACCATCTCCTCCAGCGCCTTGTCGTAGTCGCGCTGGATGCGCCGCACGGTCGCCGACAGCGCCACCGAGTCGAACAGCCCCGCGCTCGACCCCTCCCGCCGGAACTGCAGGTAGGAGCTGTAGGCCACGAAGACGAAGGCGAACACCAGCAGAACGTGCCATTCCCACCAGGACAGGTGCCAGTTGAGCTGCGACATGCCCGCGATCATCGACTCGGCCAGCAGCGCGTAGGCGGTGATCAGGCTGATCAGCATGGCCGACGGCCGCCGGCGGTGGAGCAGGAACATCATCACGCTGGCCGCCGCGTACAGCAGCAGCCCGGGCACCGACGCCCACGCCAGCCAGGACATCGGTGACTCCAGCGGCGGCTCGCTGAGCGAGGTCAGGCCGGGCACGAGCGAGGTCACACCCCAGAGCGCCATGATGCCGACGAGCGCGGCGCGCACGAAGTGCTGCGCGCCCAGCACCGTCTTGGCCTGCTGCTCGCCGAGCGGCAGCGCGGAGGCGAACGCGAACAGCGCCGCGATCGACAGCCCCACCTGCTGGCCGATGTCGAACCCGACGGAACCGGATTCGAGGATCACCTTGGGGGTGGACAGCCCGTGCAGGAAGAAGAACCCGGCGCTGGTCAGGAAGACCATTGAGACCAGGAACAGCCGCGCGTCCTGGCGCCGGCGCGAGGCCTCGCTGATGAGGGCGCCGAGCACGACGTTGACCCCGGCCACCAGGATGATCATCCAGAAGTGGCTGGCGTTGTGCTGCCAGGGGACGTTGAGGTGGGGCTGGGCGAGCAGGAGCCAGAGCCCGAGCATGGGCACGACGAGGTGGATTCCCCACACCACGCCGCGCACGGGCTGGGTGGCGGGCGGGAGATAGGACGCGGGAGCGGGGGTTGGCACAGACCGATTATCCACGCCCGATCGCTGTCGCGACTGCGTCGTTTTACTCACCACGGTCGCCGACAAATCGTCAATATCATCAGTAACCCTCTGTTCTGTGATCAATACGTTACGTAGTCACTGTCATCCATTGGAACGTTTGATGCGTGAATCTCATGCATCCCATGCGCATCACCGGACCCTCTGGAGGGAATCGTGCCTAGCCAGGTTCGCCGCGGACGTACGCTCACGCTCGCCACCGTGGGGGCGCTCGCCGCCTCGCTGCTCGCCACGGGCGGCGTCGCCACCGCCTCGTCCGCCGTCTCCGCCGCCGTCTCGGCGGGTGCCACGGCCGGCACGGTAGTCGCCTGCGTGCACCGGAAGTCGCGTTACGCCCGCATCGTCAACGCCACGGCCAAGTGCAGGAAGACCGAGGTGCGCGTGCTCATCGGCGGGGGTGGCACGTCCACGACCGTCGAGACGGGCAGCCAGGGCCCGGCGGGCCCCGAAGGTCCCGCGGGCCGGCAGGGGGCGCAGGGCGTCAAGGGCGACCGGGGCATGCCCGGACGGCCCGGACGGCCCGGCCCGCAGGGCAAGCAGGGCGTGGCAGGCCCTCAGGGCCCGCAAGGACCGCAGGGCGAGCAGGGTCCCAAGGGCGAACAGGGCCCTAAGGGCGAGCAGGGGCCGAAGGGCGACCAGGGCGTCAAGGGTGAGCAGGGCGAGCCGGGCAAGCAGGGCACCCAGGGCGAGCCGGGCAGGCCCGGCACCCCGGGCCCGAAGGGCGATCGCGGCCCGCAGGGACCCCAGGGCCCGAAGGGTGAGCCCGGCGGCGGCGCGGCCTACACCACCTACGTCGTCACCGATCGCTTCAACGGCAACTCCGGCACGGCGACCTGCAAGAAGGGTGACGCCGTGACCGGCGGCGGCTTCCAGGTGGACTCGCGCTACCAGGTGACCAGCAGCATGCCCACGAGCGGCGGCTGGTCGGTCGCCATCACCAAGGCTGACGTCAAGGCCGACGGCCCGTCCGGCTCGCAGATGTCGGGCGGCGGCAGCGGCGGTGGCACGGTCTACGCCGTCTGCCTGGAGAAGAAGTAACGACCACGCCGGCAGGCGTCCAAGCGCCTCACGACCAGAAGGAAGGGGCCCGCACGTGCGCGTGCCGCCCGCCGGGCACAGGCCGGCACCCAGGTGCTGTGGGTGGCGGCCGTCGGACGGTGGCAGGCACAAGTGGTGACCGTCGGACAGGCGCATGACGCCCGTCAGGCAGACGCCGGCACGTGCGGGAATGCGGTCGTGGGTGACAGGGCCGGTACGGATCTCCGTACCGGCCCTGGAAGACCCACCCCGAAGGACCCACCCCGAAGGACCGGCCCCGAAAGATCGGCTCTGAAAGCTGATCCTCAGCCGAACAGCGCCGGCAGCGCCGCCGTGTGCGTCTCCCGCAGCTCCTCGACGGGAACCTCGAACACGTCCTTGACCACCAGCGCGTTCCCGCCGGTCGTCCCGAGCCCGTAGCAGGGCACGTCGTGCCGCCCGCACAGCGAGGCGAACTCGGCGTAGGCCTCGGGCCGCACCGCGACGAGCGCCCGCGACGCCGACTCGCTGAACAGGTCGGTGAAGGCGTCACCGGTCAGCTCCACCGTCGCCCCGACGCCCCGCGCCAGGCAGGACTCGGCCAGCGCGACGGCCAGCCCGCCGTCCGACAGGTCGTGGGATCCGGCCAGCAGCCCGCGCCGGGCCGCCTCGACCAGCACGGTGGCCAGCGCCTTCTCCGCCTCCAGGTCGGCCTGGGGCGGCAGCCCGCCCAGGTGGCGGTGCGCGACGTGCGCCCATTCGGAGCCGCCGAACTCGTCACGGGTGTCGCCCAGCAGCACGACCCGCAGCCCTTCGGCGACGAACCCCGTCGGCACCCGCGCGGCCACGTCGTCGATCACGCCGAGCACGCCCACGACCGGCGTCGGGTGGATGGCGGTCGAGCCCGTCTGGTTGTAGAAGGAGACGTTTCCGCCGGTCACCGGCACGCCGAGGGTCCGGCAGGCGTCGGCGAGCCCGCGCGTGGCCTCCGCGAACTGCCACATGACCTCGGGGTCCTCGGGGGAGCCGAAGTTGAGGCAGTTGGTCACGGCCAGCGGATTGGCGCCGGTCACGGCCACGTTGCGGTAGGCCTCGGCGAGCGCGAGCTGCGCCCCCGCGTACGGGTCGAGCTTGGCGTAACGCCCGTTGCCGTCGGTGGCGAGGGCGATGCCCCGCGTCGTCGGCTCGGCGTGTTCGATGGTCGCGCCCGCTTCGGCATCCGCTGGCGTCGCAGGCTCGCTCTCTCCTGCCGAGCTCCTGCGCTCCGGCTCGATGACCTCGGAGATCCGCAGCATGCCCGCGTCGGCCGGTTGCGCCAGCACGGTGTTGGAGCGGACATAGCGGTCGTACTGGTTGGTCACCCACTCCTTGGAGGCCAGGTTGGGCGAGCCGAGCAGCTTGAGCAGCGTCTCGCGCAGGTCGCCGGGCCGCTCCAGCCGGTCGGGGGTGTCGGCGTTGAGCGCGGCCTGCCCGGCGGGCTCGTGGAAGGGCCGCTCGTAGACCGGGCCATCGTCGGCCGCGGTGCCCGGCGGGATGTCCACGATGACCTCGCCGTCCCAGGTCATGACCAGGCGGCCGGTGTCGGTGACCTCGCCGATGACGGCGGCGGGCACGTCCCACCGCTGGCAGATCGCCATGAACGCGGGGATGTCGTCGGGCCGGACCACGGCCATCATCCGCTCCTGCGACTCGCTCATGAGGATCTCCTCGGGCCTGAGCGAGGGGTCGCGGAGCGGGACCAGGTTGAGGTCGACGGTCATGCCGCCGGTGCCCTTGGCGGCCAGCTCGGTGGTGGCGCAGGAGACGCCGGCCGCGCCGAGGTCCTGGATGCCCACGACGACGTCGGCCGCGTAGAGCTCAAGGCAGCACTCGATGAGCAGCTTCTCCATGAACGGGTCGCCCACCTGCACGGCCGGCCGCTTGGCCTGCGACTCGTCCTCGAACGTGGCGCTCGCCAGCACCGAGGCGCCGCCGATGCCGTCGGGGCCGGTGGACGCGCCGAACAGCACGACCTTGTTGCCAGGCCCGGGAGCCGTGGCGAGCTTGATCTGGTCCTTGCGCAGCAGGCCCACGCACAGGGCGTTGACCAGCGGGTTGCCCAGGTAGCAGGGGTCGAAGACGACCTCGCCGCCGATGTTGGGCAGGCCCAGGCAGTTGCCGTAGCTGCTGATGCCCTCGACCACGCCGGGCAGCACCCTGCGGGTGTCGACGGCGTCGGCGGCGCCGAAGCGCAGCGCGTCCATGACGGCGATCGGGCGCGCGCCCATCGACATGATGTCGCGCACGATCCCGCCGACGCCAGTGGCCGCACCTTGGTGCGGCTCCACGTAGGAGGGGTGGTTGTGCGACTCGATCTTGAACGTGGCCGCCCAGCCGTCGCCGATGTCGACCACGCCGGCGTTCTCCCCCATGCCCACCAGCAGCGCCTCGGACGCGGGCGCCTTGGTGGCGAACTGCCGCAGGTGCACCTTGGAGGACTTGTACGAGCAGTGCTCGGACCACATGACGCTGTAGATGGCCAGCTCGGAGCCGGTGGGACGGCGACCCAGGATCGCCTTGACCCGGTCGTACTCGTCGGACTTCATCCCCAGCTCGGCGAAGGGCATCGGCTCGTCGGGGGTTTCCGCGGCCCGCTTCACGCTGTCGGCCATGTGCCTGCCGGCTCCCTCGCTCACGTGTTCACCAGATTCTTCAGGATGGAGGTGAAGAAGCCCAGACCGTCGGTGCTCGGGGCCCCGACCAGCTCTTCGACGGCGTGCTCCGGGTGCGGCATGAGGCCGACCACATTGCCCGCCTCGTTGCGGATGCCGGCGATGTCGTTGAGCGAGCCGTTGGGGTTGCCGCCCACATAGCGGAAGACCACGTGACCGCCCGCCTCCAGCGCGGCGAGCGTCTCGTCGGAGGCCACGTAGCGGCCCTCGCCGTGCTTGACCGGCAGCAGGATCTCCTGGCCGGACGCGAACGAGTTGGTCCACGCGGTCGCGGTCTGCTCGACCCTGACCCGCTGGTCGCGGCAGACGTAGTGCAGCGAGGCGTTACGGGTCAGCGCGCCGGGCAGCAGATGGGCCTCGCACAGGATCTGGAACCCGTTGCACGTGCCGATCACCGGAAGCCCCGCCTTCGCGGCGGGAACGAGCTCGTCCATGAGCGGCGCGAAGCGCGAGATGGCCCCGCAGCGCAGGTAGTCGCCGTAGGAGAAGCCACCGGGCAGGAAGACGGCGTCGACTCCCTTCAGGTCGTGGTCGGCGTGCCACAGCGGAACCGCCTGCGCGCCGGCGAGGCGCACGGCTCTGGCGGCGTCCTGGTCGTCGAGAGTCCCTGGAAACGTGACAACGCCCACACGGGCAGCGCTCATGACAGTCGTCCCCTCCGGAGGAATGCGCGCGCCACCGTCCGATCGGGGTGGACGGCGGTCTCACCAGGTTATCGGGTGCTTCCCCATGGTCCGCATCGGCTCGGCCACGAGCGGACGCACCGGCCGGAGTGCTCCGCGCCGGCTCTGCCACGAGCGGACGTGCGGCTCAGACCGCGGCCAGCTCGCGCGGACGGGCTTGTGCCTCTTCGTCCCTGTCGAGCAGCTTGCGCAGGTGGACGGTCGTGCCCCGCCCTGGCGTGATGCCGAAGGAGATCTCGTCGACCACGGAGCGCATGATCAGCAGGCCGCGGCCGTTCTCGGTGTCGGGAGGAGGGAACTGGCGCGGCATCGACGGCACGCCGGCGCCGTTGTCGGCCACGCGTACGTCGCAGTGGTCCGAGCCGATCGCGGCCGTCACCTCGTAGCGGTTGGCCGGCCCTCCGTGCCGGACCGCGTTGGAACACGCCTCGGAGACGGCGAGCAGCATGTCGGCGATGCACGTCTCACTCACGTTGAGTGAACGCATGGCGTCGCCTAGCACCCGCCTGACCATCGGTATGCCGATCGCATCCCGAGGCAGGGCCAACGAGAACTCAATATCCACCGGACTCCTCCGGGCTCCGGAATGTCACCTGGAGTAGGTTTCCCTGAGAAAACGGGGCTAACCGCAAAATCACGTTGTTGTTATTTACTGTTGGCAAGCCCGTGGCATTGTGGCACGGCCGAACCCGGCTTTAACCGCCGCGGGGGAAATCCGGCGGCAAAAGTGCCTTCAGGGGCTCTGACCTAGGCTTCGACCCGGACGTCGTAGTCCTCGATCACCGTGTTGGCCAGCAACGTCTCGGCCATCTTGCGCACTTCCGCGAGCGCCGCCTCATCGGCCGGGCCCTCGATCTCGACCTCGAAACGCTTGCCCTGGCGCACGGCGGAGACGCCGGAGAAGCCGAGCCTCGGCAGCGCTCTGGCGATCGCCTGGCCCTGCGGGTCGAGGATCTCGGGCTTCAACATGACGTCCACGATGACGCGGGCCACTGCGTTCCTCCTGGAAGCGGGTGGTGGATGGGAAGCACAGCCTACCGGCGCGTGTGGCTGCCGACACAACGGGAACGGGGAGGACATGGGGCTTGCGCACAGGGCTGTGACGTCTGCCACGATGGCCCCGACAGCGGGCGAACCACCACCTAACGGTTCGCCGCGAAGAAGGCTGGCCTAAGGTGGCAACCCCATCGACACCAGCCCCGACCAGCAGGAGTGGCATGACAACCGACGCCTCTCGTGGTGCCGAAGCACCTCCGGAGCTCGTCCAGCTGCTCACCCCCGAGGGCGAGCGGGTCGAGCACCCCGACTACGACATCGACCTGAGCCCGGAGGAGGTCCGGTCGCTCTACCGCGACCTGACGCTCGTCCGGCGCATCGACCTGGAGGCCGTGGCGCTGCAGCGCCAGGGCGAGCTGGGCATCTGGGCCTCGCTGCTCGGCCAGGAGGCCGCCCAGATCGGCTCGGGCCGCGCTCTGACCGACTCCGACATGGCCTTCCCCACCTACCGCGAGCACGGCGTCGCCTGGTGCCGCGACGTGGACCCGGTGAAGCTGCTGGGGCTGTTCAGGGGGGTCAACCACGGCGGGTGGGACCCCGAGGAGCACAACTTCCACCTGTACACGATCGTGATCGGCAGCCAGACCCTGCACGCGGTCGGCTACGCCATGGGCATCCAGCGCGACGACGCCAACGCCGCCACGATCGTCTACTTCGGTGACGGCGCCACCTCGCAGGGCGACGTCAACGAGTCGTTCATCTGGGCCAGCGTGTTCAACGCGCCGATCGTGTTCTTCTGCCAGAACAACCAGTGGGCCATCTCCGAGCCGCTGGAGAAGCAGACCCGCATCCCGCTCTACCGCCGGGCCTCGGGCTTCGGCTTCCCCGGCATCAGGGTCGACGGCAACGACGTGTTCGCCTGCCTGGCCGTGACGCGCAAGGCGCTCGAAGCCGCCCGTACGGGGCAGGGGCCGACGCTCATCGAGGCGTTCACGTACCGGATGGGCGCCCACACCACCACCGACGACCCCACCCGCTACCGGGTGGCCAGCGAGCTGGAGGCGTGGAAGCTCAAGGACCCGATCGAGCGGGTCAAGTCCTACCTGTTCAAGAACGAGCTGGCCGACCAGGCGTTCTTCGACTCCGTGGACGCCGAGGCCGACCAGCTCGGGGCCGACCTGCGCAGGCGCTGCCTGGCCATGCCCGACCCGGAGCCGCTCGACATCTTCGACCACGTCTACCGCGAGCCCCACTCCCTGATCGACCGGGAGCGCGCCCAGTTCGCCGGGTACTTGGAGGGGTTCCGTGACTGAGTCGTACCGGCCGGCCGTGGTGGCGGTCGCGAAGGAGGCGTCGTGACGATCCTGAGCCTGTCCAAGGCGCTCAACGAGGGCATGCGCAAGGCCATGGAGGACGACCCCAAGGTCCTCATCATGGGCGAGGACGTCGGCAAGCTGGGCGGCGTCTTCCGGGTCACCGACGGCCTGCAGAAGGACTTCGGCGAGGACCGTGTGATCGACACGCCGCTGGCCGAGTCGGGCATCATCGGCACCGCGATCGGGCTGGCGCTGCGCGGCTACCGGCCGGTGTGCGAGATCCAGTTCGACGGGTTCGTCTTCCCGGCCGCCGACCAGATCATCACCCAGCTGGCCAAGATGCCGATGCGCTCGCTGGGCGCGATCAAGCTGCCCGTCGTCGTCCGCATCCCCTGCGGCGGCGGCATCGGCGCGGTCGAGCACCACAGCGAGTCGCCCGAGGCGTACTTCACCCACACCGCGGGCCTGCGCGTCGTCTCCTGCTCCAACCCGGCCGACGCCTACACCATGATCCAGCAGGCCATCCGCAGCGACGACCCGGTGGTGTTCTTCGAGCCCAAGCGCCGCTACTGGGAGAAGGCCGACATCGACACCGCCGCCACCGACTGGTGGATGCCGCTGCACGCGGCCAAGGTGGTGCGGCCGGGCGCCGACGTCACGCTGCTGGCGTACGGGCCCATGGTCAAGACCTGTCTGGAGGCCGCCACGGCGGCCGAGGACGACGGGCGCTCGCTTGAGGTCGTCGACCTGCGCTCGCTCAACCCGCTGGACGAGCCGCTGATCATGGAGTCCGTACGCCGTACGGGCCGGGTCGTGGTGGTCCACGAGGCGCCGGTCAACAGCGGCCTCGGGGCCGAGCTGGCGGCGCGGATCACCGAGGAGTGCTTCTACCACCTGGAGTCACCCGTGCTGCGGGTCGGCGGCTTCTCCACCCCCTACCCACCGTCGAAGCTGGAGGAGCACTACCTGCCCGACCTGGACCGGGTGCTCGACGCCGTCGACCGGGTCTTCGGGTACTGAGGGGGTTGTCGATGCGACGCGAGTTCAAGCTGCCCGACGTCGGCGAGGGGCTGACGGAGGCGGAGATCGTCCGCTGGCACGTCAAGGCCGGCGACGACGTCAAGGTCAACCAGATCGTGGTCGAGATCGAGACCGCCAAGTCGATCGTCGAGCTGCCGATCCCGTGGGACGGCGTGGTGGCGGACCTCATGGCGGGTGAGGGCGACACGGTCGACGTGGGCGCCCCGATCATCGCCGTGGAGACGTCCGAGCCCGGCGCCGGCGGCCCGGGGGAGACGACCGCCGCGCGGCCGAAGGCCGTCACGGGTGCGGGAGCCCCGGCCAGGAGCACGGTCGAGGCGCTGGCCGACGACCTGGTGCCGAAGCCGCCGGCCGAGGGCGCGGTCGAGCCGGGCGCGCACGGCAGCCCCGCCCCCAAGGAGGAGCGCCAGGCGGTCCTGGTCGGCTACGGCGTCAAGACCGGCACCACCAAGCGCCGCCCGCGCAAGGGCATCCCCGCAAACCCGGTCGCCAACCCGTCCAGGGTGGAGCTGGACACCCCACCGGCCCAGCCCGCCCCTCAGACGGCTCCTCAGCCCGCCCCTCAGGCGGCCCCGGCCGCCCCCACGCCCGCCCGGGTCGCCGTGCTGGCCAAGCCTCCGGTACGCAAGCTCGCCAAGGACCTGGGCGTCGATCTGACCGCCGTCACCGGCACGGGCCCGCAGGGCTCGATCACCAGGGACGACATCCAGGCGGCGGCCAGTGCCGAGGAGCAGGCGGCGCCCGTTCAGGCGCCCGTCCAGGTGCCCGGGCAGAGGCCCGTTGGGGAGCAGCGCGAGGAGCGCGTCCCCGTCAAGGGCGTCCGCAAGATGACCGCCCGCGCCATGGTCACCAGCGCCTTCACCGCCCCGCACGTCACCGAGTTCCTCCAGGTGGACATGACGCTCACCATGGAGGCGGTCCAGCGGCTGCGGACGATGGCGGAGTTCGCCGAGGTCAAGGTCTCCCCGCTGCTCCTGGTGGCCAGGGCCGTGCTCACGGCGGCGCGGCGTCACCCGATGATCAACTCCTCCTGGGACGAGGAGGCCCAGGAGATCGTGGTCAAGCACTACGTCAACCTGGGCATCGCCGCCGCCACCCCGCGCGGCCTGGTGGTGCCCAACGTCAAGAACGCCCACGAGCTGTCGCTCCCCGGCCTGGCCAGGGAGCTGGCCCAGCTGGCGGAGACGGCCAGGGCGGGCCGTACGCAGCCGGCGGAGATGTCCGGCGGCACCATCACCATCTCCAACGTCGGCGTGTTCGGCGTGGACGGCGGCACCCCGATCATCAACCCCGGCGAATCGGCCATCCTCGCCGTCGGTCAGGTCAGAGACATGCCGTGGGTGGTGGACGGCGCGCTGGCGGTGCGCAAGGTGGCGACCCTGTCGCTCTCGTTCGACCACCGGATCGTGGACGGCGAGCTCGGCTCGATGTTCCTGCGCGACGTCGGCGCGATGCTGGAGGACCCCGTCCGCATGCTCGCCTGGAGCTGAACCCCCCCACAGGCCGCGAGACCGGTACGGCGATCGCCGGGGGGACCCCTCTCCCGGCGATCGCCGTACGGTGGGGACGCCCGCACCCCGAACACGTCAGAGCGGCCGGGGCCCGGATTTGATACACGGTTAAAGTGGCTTTCATGATTCGCCACATCGTGCTGTTCACCTGGACCGAAGAAGCGACCGACGAGCAGAAGGCCAGGGTGGTCACCGAGCTGGGCAAACTGCCCGGCCAGATCCCCCAGCTGCGCTCCTACACGGCCGGCGCCGACGTGGGTGTCAACCAGGGCACGTGGGACTTCGCCGTGGTGGCGGACTTCGACAACGTGGACGACTACCTCGTCTACCGCGACGACCCCGGCCACCAGGCCGTGATCGCCGAGCACATCAAGCCGATCGTGGCCGGCCGCGCGGCCGTGCAGATGAGCGTCTGACCCGCACCCGGGCCTCTCGCCGGGCGAAGCCCCGTCAGAGGTCCGGCGGGTTGTTCTCGCGGTGCATCAGCCTGCCGTCGGACGTCTGGCCCCGCCGGGGAGCCAGCACGATGCTCAGCACCACGCCCACGCCGCCGACGATCATGAAGATCACGCCGATGATGTCCATGTGGACGGACTCACCGAACACGTCGGGCTCGATGGCGAATTTCAGGATGGCGCCAAGCGTGAGGAAGAAGATGCTGACCCCGACACCCATGACGACCTCCAGGCAAACGGCGAGTACAGCCACGGTCATACCCGGGTATAGCCGATCACACCCGTCACTCGTCAGGCGAGACACGACAGTGGCCGGCCGCCGTTGTAGGCGATCATGTCGAGCACGGCCGTGACCACGTCGATCGGGGCGCCGAGAGGCTGTCCGTCGAGTTCGGCGTAGGCGCGGTGCAGGTTGCCCACGATCCGCTCGGAGTCGAGCAGCCCCGCCCATTCGCCCAGATCGCTCTCCCTGGCCGCCTCCAGCGGCGTCAGCCCCGCCTGGCGCCCGCGCCTGGCCGTCTCCTGGACGAAGCGCAGATAGGCCGCCACGGGCTCGTACGCCTCCGGCCCGCACACCTCCCCGTGCCCCGGCACGACCGTCTCGGCCCCCAGCTCACTGAGCTGTTCGAGCGCCTGGAGCGTCCCGGCGACCGAGCCCATGAGCACGAACGGCGTTCCGCCGTTGAAGACCAGGTCGCCGGAGAACAGCAGCCGCCGCCCGGGGATCCACACGTAGGAGTCGTTGGTGGTGTGCGCCGCGTGCCCCACGTGCCTGACCTCGCAGCGCAGGTCGTCGGAGTGCAGCGTGATCCGGTCGGTGAAGGTGAGGAACGGCGGCGCGAGTTCGAGCCTGCCCCACTCCACCTCGGGCGACCAGGCGGCGCGGTAGGCGGGCATCCCGTCGGCGATGATCTGCTCGCGCACGCCCTCGTGCCCGACGATCGTGGCCTCGGGGAAGAGCCAGTTGCCGAACGTGTGGTCGCCGTGGTGGTGGGTGTTGACCAGCGTGGTGATCGGCCGGTCGCTGACCTTGCCGATCGCTTCGCGAAAGGCCCTGGTGCGGCGCTCGGTGGAGCAGGCGTCGATGACGACGACGCCGTGCCGCCCGGCCAGGAACCCGGTGTTGTTGATCCACCAGCTGCCGTCGGGCTGCACGTAGGCGTACACGCCGTCCGACACCTCTTCGACCCGCGGCGGCGGCAGGGCGGCCGGTTGGTGGTCGTCGTGCGGGGATGAGCTCATGCCGGGGAACCTACTTGCCCGGCGGGCCGGCGGGCTGTGTCCCCGACGACAGAACGCCCGCACGGAGGTGCGGGCGTTCCTGGACGGGAGGGGGCCTAGAAGGCCTCTTCCGGCAGCTCCATGAGCTCCTGCCCGGTGGAGTCGAGCACGCGCCGCTCGGCGGACAGCCGGGGCAGCACGGTCTTGGCGAAGAAGGAGGCGCCCGCGACCTTGCCGAGGTAGAACGGGTCCTCGCCCGCGGCCAGCCTGGCCAGCGCCACCTCGGCCTGACGCAGCAGCAGCCAGCCGATGATCAGGTCGCCCAGCGCGAGCAGCAGCCGGGTGGTGTTCAGGCCGACCTTGTAGATCTCCTCGGGCTTGTCCAGCGAGCCGAGCGCCCAGCCCGCCATGGTGTCGCCCATCGCCTTGACCTCGGCGGCGGCCTCAAGGAGCAGCTTGCGCTCCTCCTTGAGCCGGCCGTTGCCCGCGTCGGAGCCGGCGAACTCGGTGATCTCGCTCAGCAGCGCGCCCACCGCCGCGCCCTGGTTGCGCAGGATCTTCCTGAAGAACAGGTCCTGGCCCTGGATCGCGGTCGTGCCCTCGTACAGGGAGTCGATCTTGGCGTCGCGGATGTACTGCTCGATCGGGTAGTCCTGCAGGTAGCCGGAGCCGCCCAGGGTCTGCAGGGAGCGGGAGAGCAGCTCGTACGACCGCTCGGAGCCCACGCCCTTGACGATGGGCAGCAGCAGGTCGTTCATCGCGTGGGCGTGCCGGTCGGCGGGGTCGATGAGCAGCGTGTCCTGGTACGTGGCCGTGTAGAGCACCAGGGCGCGCATTCCCTCCGCGTACGTCTTCTGCAGCATGAGCTCGCGCCGCACGTCCGGGTGGTGGGTGATGCTCACCCTGGGCGAGCTCTTGTCGGCCATCTTGGCCAGGTCGGCGCCCTGCTTGCGGGACTTGGCGTACTCCAGGGCGTTCAGGTAGCCGGTGGACAGCGTGGCGATGGCCTTGGTGCCGACCATCATGCGGGCGTGCTCGATCACCATGAACATCTGCTTGATGCCCTCGTGCACCTCGCCGACCAGCCAGCCGACGGCCGGGTGCCTGTCGCCGAAGGTCAGCTCGCAGGTCGTGGAGACCTTCAGGCCCATCTTCTTCTCGACGTTGGTGACGTAGACGCCGTTGCGCTCGCCCAGCTCGCCGGTCTCCAGGTCCACGTGGTACTTCGGCACCAGGAACATCGACAGGCCCTTGGTGCCGGGGCCGTGGCCCTCGGGGCGGGCCAGCACGAGGTGGAAGATGTTCTCCGTCAGGTCGTGCTCGCCGCTGGTGATGAAGCGCTTGACGCCCTCGATGTGCCAGGTGCCGTCGGGCTGCCGCACCGCCTTCGCGCGCCCGGCGCCCACGTCGGAGCCGGCGTCCGGCTCGGTGAGCACCATGGTGGCGCCCCAGTTGCGCTCGATGGCCAGTTCGGCGAAGCGCTTCTGCTCGGGCGTGCCCACCTGCCACAGGGTGTAGGCGAAGTTGGGGCCGGCCGCGTACATGTAGAGCGCGGGGTTGGCGCCCAGCACCATCTCGGCGGTGGCCCAGGCGAGCGTCCTGGGGATGCCAGGGCCGCCCAGGTCGGCGGGCAGGTCCTGGTGCGCCCAGCCGCCGTCGATCAGCGCTTTGTACGACTTCTTGAAGCCGGGGGGAACGGTCACGGACGCGGTGGCCGGGTCGAACACGGGCGGATGCCGGTCGCCCTCCTCGAAGGAGTCGGCCAGCACGCCGGTCGCCAGGCGGTTCATCTCGTCCAGGACGCTGCGGGCGACGTCCTCGTCCACTTCCGCGAACGGCCCCGTGCCGAGGATCTCGCTTCTCCCGAAGACCTCGAAGAGGTTGAATTCCAGGTCACGCAGGTTGCTCTTGTAGTGGCCCATGGGCGTCGATCTCCTTGAACCGAGACATCTGTACTGGCGGGTAACCTTACTCTGAAATGCTACCCGCGGGTAACCCGCGCCATGCATGGCATGCTCGTCTCCATGGACGCCGAAGAACTCGCCGCCAGGTGGCGAGAGCGACTCGAATCCTGGGCGATTCCGGACGAGATCCTGGCCAAGGCTCCGGTGGACCCGTGGAGTCATTCGCCTGAGAGGTTCGGCACCCGTACCGACAGGGCGCTGGCCGAGCCCGACGACGGCCCCACCATGACGCGCCTGTCCGAGGCCCTGCCCGACCACGGCACCCTGCTCGACGTGGGATCGGGGCCCGGCGCCGCCTCGCTGCCGCTGCACAAGCGCATCGGCCACCTCTACGCGGTCGACAGCTCCGCCTCCATGCTGGAGGGGCTGGCGGCCAGGGCGGAGAAGCTGGGCGTGCCCGTCACGACGGTCCACGGCCGCTGGCCGGACGTCGCCGACCAGGTGCCGACGGCCGACGTCACGGTGGCCGCGCACGTGGTCTACAACGTGCCCGACCTGGCCGGCTTCCTGCGCGCGCTCGACGCCCGCACCCATGGGCGGGTGGTGCTGGAGCTGCCGCACCGCCACCCCATGAGCTGGATGACGCCGCTCTGGCAGCACTTCCACGGCGTCGACCGGCCCGTGCGGCCTATCGCGGAAGACTGCGTGGCGCTGGTCGCGGCGCTCGGGTTCGCGGTGCGGGTGGAGGAGAGGGAGGCTCCGCTGGAACGTTTCAGCTCACTTGACGAGCTGGCAGCCAGCGCTGTCAGGCGGGTCTGCCTCGATCCGTCCAGGGCCGAGGAGGTGGGGCAGACGGCGGCCGAGCTGGGCATGTGGCCGTTGCCGCGCGACCGCTGGGTCACGATCTGGTGGGAATGACCCCCGTGCGGGCGCCGTTGGCTTAGATGAGCCGCGATCGGCTCCCGGACGAGACGCGCCGTACCCGGAAAGCGAAGACGACGCACCGAGTCAGTCTCGTTCCGGAGGGGTTCGTCATCATGGCGTGGATCATCCTGGTGCTGGCCGGCGTCTTCGAGGTCGCCATGGCCCTGTCACTCAAGCTCAGCAGCGGCTTCACCCATCTGTGGTGGACGCTGTCGTTCCTGCTCACCGCCGTGCTCAGCTTCGGCCTGCTCTCGTACGCGCTCAGGACGCTGGAGGTCGGCACCGCCTACGCGGTCTGGACCGGCGTCGGCGCGGCGGGCACCGCGATCCTGGGCATGATCGCCATGGGCGACGAGGTGTCGTGGCCCCGGCTCGTCTCCATCGCCCTGATCCTGGCCGGGGTCATCGGCCTGCGAACACTGGCTTGACGTCTTCGGTGGTGTCGGGTTGGGTGGCGGCGTGATCGAAATTCATGCCGTCACCATCGACGCCCACGACCCGTACGAGATCGCCACCTGGTGGAGCAAGGCCACCGGGCTGCCTCTGGGCGAGGGTGACAAGCCCGGCGACGACGAAATCATGCTGCGCACGAAGCAGGACCCGTTCGTGCTGTTCATCCGCGTCCCCGAGGGCAAGACGGTCAAGAACCGGCTGCACCTCGACGTCAACGCGACCGAGGGCAGGACTCGTGACCAGGAGGTCGAGCGGCTGGTCGAGCTGGGCGCGACGATCTTCGACGACCTGCGCAAGCCGGACGGCACCGGCTGGGTCACCATGCTCGACCCCGAGGGCAACGAGTTCTGCGTCTGCAGGAGCCAGGCGGAGCGGGAGGCCACCGCCGGCTGAGCCGGGGCTCACCGGCTCGATCGCGCGCGTCCCTGCATCGTGAGCGTCAGGACGGCGGAGATCAGGTAGACGAGCGCGCCGTGCCACGCGGCGTCCCAGGCCGAGCCGAAGACCCCGTCGCCGTCCAGGACGAGCTGCACCGGGTAGTCGAGTACGGCCACGATGGCGGCGGGCAGGAGCGAGAAGCGCCACGGATGCTGCAGCGACCAGAGCCGGGCCTGGCGGGTGACCCGGTCGCCCACCTCCGGCTTGGACACCGCGCCGATGGCGGCGATCAGGGCGAACAGGCTGATGCCCAGCCCCAGCGCCCACACCGGGTCGCCGCCCTCGGTGAGCAGGCTCACGCCGAAGCCGGCCGCGGCCGCGACACCGCCGCCGACCGCGGCGGCCTTCCAAGGAGCGCCACGCAGAGCGGCGCCGGAGAGCGATACCTCATCGCGTCGACTGATTTCGTTCATGTCAGCAATGCTGCCTTTTGTCCCACCCTGGGGGCATCGGGGACGGACCCTGAGCTGTCCCTGACATGATTTCCGGCATGCAGGACATCGACATTGTGCGGCTCGGCCCCGCCGAAGGGCCCCGGCTGCGTGAGGTGCGGCTACGCGCGCTGCGCGACTCACCCGACGCGTTCGGCTCCTCGTACGACCGCGAGCTCGCGTTCGAGCCCGAGACCTGGGCGGAACGACTGGCGAACCCGGAGTCGCGCTGGTGGGTGGCCACCCGCGCCGGCCAGGACGTCGGCCTCGTGTGCGTGCTGCTGGAGGAGCAGGGCGCGCACCTGCTGTCCATGTGGGTCGCCCCCGAGGCCAGAGGCGCCGGCGTGGGCTCCCGGCTCGTGGACGAGGCCGTGGAGTGGGCCAGGGGCACGGGAGCCGGGCGGATCGGCCTGTGGGCCGTGGACGAGAACCACGCCGCCAGAGCCCTCTACACCCGCAAGGGCTTCACCCCCAGCGGTGAGATCATGGCCCTGCCGTCCAACCCCGCGCTGATGGAGTCCCACTACGTGCTGAACCTCGTCTTCCGCCAGGCCCGCAGGCAGGACGTGCCCGCCGTCGTGGCGATGCTGGCCGACGACCATCTCGGCGCCGCGCGCGAGGGCGATCCGAACGACGAGCGCTATCTCGCCGCCTTCGACCGGATCGACGCCAACCCCCACGACGAGCTCATCGTGGCCGAGCGGGACGGCAAGGTGGTGGGGACGATGCAGCTCACCTACCTGGCCGGGCTGTCCCGGCTGGGCGCCGAACGGTGCCAGATCGAGGCCGTCAGGGTCGCCGCCTCCACCCGCGGCCAGGGGCTCGGCCGCGAGATGATCACGTGGGCGATCGACCGGGCGCGGGCGCGCGGGTGCGCGGTGGTGCAGCTCACCTCCGACAAGTCCCGTACGGGCGCGCACCGCTTCTACGACTCGCTCGGCTTCACCGCCTCCCACGAGGGATACAAGCTCACACTGGGGTGATCTCGACCAGATTGTCGTGGAAGGCCGGCCCCCTGCCCATGTCGCCGTCCCGCTCGGCCACGACCGCGTTGGGGCCCGCGCCGCCGGGGCTTAGCTTGGGCCAGTGCCCCTTCCGCGAGGCCACCACCCCGGCCGCCACCCGGTCGCTGACCTCCACGTCGGCCAGGAACTCGCCGCCGTCGTTGTGCACGCGCACGCGCCGGCCGTCCACCAGCCCGCGCGCCGCCGCGTCGGCCGGGTTGACCAGCACCACGGGGTCCTTGGCCCGGCGGCGCAGCTCGGGGTTGTTGCCGAAGGTCGTGTTGAGGAACGTGTGCGAGGCCGGCGTGATCAGCGTCAGCGGGTACGGCGAGCCCCCCGCCGCGGCGGCCGTGTGCGACGGCACGTACGCCTGCCCCGGGGGAGGGAAGCGCAGCCGCCCCGACGGCGTCGGGAAGCCCTCGGCGAACGGCGTGAAGGGCCGCGGGTAGCTCATCCGCATCCAGCCCTCCTTGCGCAGCCTGTCCAGGGTGATGCCCTCAAGCGACGGATGCCCGCTGCTCAGCAGCTGCTCGGCCAGCTCCAGGTCCGAGTCGAACAGCGACGGCTCGGTCATCCCCATGTGCGCCGCCAGCCGCCGGAACGTCTCCGTGGTGGACAGGCACTCGCCCGGGGGCGGCACGGCCTGCTCGTTCCACAGCAGGTACATGTGCCCGTACCCGGCGTGCAGGTCGTGGTGCTCCGTCTGCATGGTCGCGGGCAGCACGATGTCGGCGTAGTCCACGGTGTCGGTCGGGAAGTGCTCCATGACCACCGTGAACAGGTCCTCGCGGGCCAGGCCGCGCCTGATCGCGTTGGCGTCGGGGGAGGAGCCGGCCGGGTTGGCCGCGTACACCCACAGGCACTTCACCGACTCCAGCTGGGAGGCCAGCTTGGTCATCACCAGCGTGCGCACGGGCTTGGCCAGCAGGTCGTCCCGCCGGTCGACGTCGAGGTGCACGTGGTCGCTGGTGGAGAAGGCCAGGCCGCCGCCGGGGTGGCGCCAGTCGCCGGTGACGCCGGGGATGGCGGCGATCGTGCGCAGCGCCGCGCCGCCGCCGGCGTGCCGCTGCAGGCCGTGCGTGGCGCGCAGCGCGGTCGGGCGCGTGTGGGCGAGCCTCATCCCCAGCCTGTGGACGGCCTCGGCCGGGATCCCCGTGATCTCGGCCACCCGCTCGACCGGGTAGCGCAGGATCTCCTCGCGGAACTCGGCCCAGCCCTCGGTGTGCTCGGCGAGATACTCCTCGTCCTGCGCGTTCTCGGCCAGCACGACGTTGAGCAGCCCGAGCGCGAGCGCCCCGTCCGTGCCCGGCCTGATCGCGAGGTGCTCGTCGGCCTGGTCGGCGGTCCTGGTGCGGATCGGGTCGATGGCGACGACGTGGGCGCCGTCCGCCCGCGCGTCCTGGATGAACTTCCACAGGTGGTGCCCGGTGGTCAGGGTGTTGGTGCCCCAGAGCAGAATGAGCTTCGACAGCGCGAAGTTCTCCGGGTCCATGCCGCCCGCGGTCCCGTTCGTCCGGCGCAGGCCGCTGTTGCCGGCCGCCGAGCAGATGTTGAGCCAGTGCTTGGAGGCGCCCAGCATGTTCCAGAACCGCCGCCCCGCCACGCCTTCGCACCCTTGCAGGTAGCCCAGCGAGCCGGTGCCCAGATAAGGCCAGATCGCCTCGCCGCCGTGTTCCTCGACGATGCCCCGCAGCCGTACGGAGATCTCGTCCAGCGCCTCTTCCCACGTGATCCGCTCGAACTGTCCCGAGCCCTTCGGCCCGACCCGGCGCATCGGATGGAGGATGCGGTCGTCCGCCCTGGTGTGCTCCAGGTAACGGTTGACCTTCACGCACAGCGCGCCCCTGGTGTAGGGCTGGTCGGGGTTGCCCCGCAGCTTCACCGCCGCGCCGTCCTCCACGGTGACCACCCAGGAGCAGGTATCCGGACAGTCAAGCGGACATGCTCCCAAAACACTCAATTCACCCGGCATGAGAAACAGCCTACGTCCCAGGGGAGCGCCGGGAAATCGGAGATGAAGGGTGGGAACTTCAGCGTGTAGCCTGCCCCCTGCGACGACTGGAGAACGATCGACGACACTGGGGGGCGGAGATCGTACGGTCCGGCACGGGAAGGGGCAGAATCTCTCTCGGTGGCCGATATCAGGGAACGAGACAACACGGAGGACCTCACCGAGGAGGATCCAGCCGTGGCTGAGTCGCGCCAGGAAAACGACGTCTACGTCGTCGAGCCGCTGCTGCCCCAGCGCCTGCGCCGGCCCTCCGACCTGCTGCGCTTCATCGCCACGATCCTCGTCCTGGCCGCCGTCGTCCTGCTCGCGCTGGTCGCCAAGCAGACGCTGATCGGGCTGGAGGCCGACGTCAAGGAGGGCGCGGAGCTCGTCCCCCTGCTCAGCAGGATCGCCGCCTTCCTCGGCGGCGCCGCCGTCCTCATCGTGCCCGCCGCCTTCGCGGTCGAGCGGGTCTTCCACCGCGACGGGCTGCGTGTCGCCGAAGGGCTGATCGCCGCCATCGTCGGCATGGCCGGCTCGTTCCTGCTCGGGCAGTGGCTCGTCGGGGGCAACGCCAATGACCTGCGCGTCCTGCTCACCGGCGGGCGCGAGATGGAGCCGCTCAACACGCTGCTCACCTCGGTCATCGCCTACGCCACCGCCGTCCGCATCTCCCGCCGCCCCACCTGGCGCATGCTGATGTGGACCACGATCGCCCTGTACATCCTGGCCTTCTTCTCCGGCCGCCAGATCACCATCCCCAGCGCCATCGTCACCGTCCTCGTCGGCATGGCCATCGGCTACGCCACCCTCTACGGCGTCGGCAGCCCCAACACCAGACCGGCCGGCAGCGCCGTGGTCGCCGCGCTGCGCAAGCTGTCGTTCTCGCCGGTCTCCGCCCGCCGCATCGAGGACGACCACCAGGGCAGCCGCCGCTACGCCATCGGCCTGCGCGACGGCTCCAGCCTCGACGTGACCGTGCTCGACCGCGACCGGCAGGTGGCCGGGCTCCCCTACCGGCTGTGGCGCCGCTTCCGGCTCAACTCCGAGACCAGGCGGCGGGCGATCAGGTCGCTGCGGGCCGAGCTCGAACGCGAGGCGCTCATGGCGTACGCGGCCCAGGCGGCCGGCGCCAGCACCCCCCGCCTGCTCGGCACCAGCGAGATCGGCACCGAGGCCGCGCTGCTCGCCTACGAGCACATCGAGACCCGCCCGCTCGACGAGGTCCCCGACGAGGAGATCGGCGACGACCTGCTCGCCCAGATCTGGGAGCAGGTCGAACTGCTGCAGATCCAGCGCCTGGCCCACCGCCGCCTCACCGGCGACAGCATCCACGTCGACGGGGCGGGCCGGGTGATCCTCACCGACGCCCGCAGCGGCGAGGTCGCCGCCGGAGACCTGCTCCTGCGGCTCGACGTCGCCCAGCTGCTCACCTACCTGGCGCTGCGGGTCGGCCCCGAACGCTCCGTGCGCGCCGCGTCCGCCGTGATGGGCCCGGACGCGCTGGCCGCCGCCATGCCGCTGCTCCAGCAGATCGCGCTGACCAGGGAGACCCGCTCGGCGCTGTCGAAGGCCAAGAACGTCCTGCCCGGCATCCGCGAGCACATCGTCGCGCTCAAGCCGCAGAGCAAGGTCGAGGAGGTCCGCCTCGAACGGTTCCGGCCACGCACCCTGATCACGATCATCGCCAGCGCCATCGCCGCCTACATCGTGCTCTACCAGCTCAGCCAGGTGGACGTCTACCAGGTCGTCACCACGGCCAACTGGGCCTGGTCGGGACTCGCCCTGGTGGCGTCCTTCGCCAGCTTCGTGGCCGCCGCGTTCATGCTGCGCGGGTTCGTCCCCGAGCACCTGCCGCTCTGGCGCACGGTGCTCGTGCAGTTCGCGTCGTCGTTCGTCAAGCTGGTCGCGCCCGCCGCCGTCGGCGGCGTCGCGATCAACACGCGCTACCTGCAGAAACGCGGCATCCCGCCGGCCAGCGCGGTGGCCAGCGTGGGCGCCTCGCAGCTCATCATGCTCGTCTTCCACATCTCGCTGCTGGCCCTGTTCGCCTACATCACCGGCTCCACCACCGCGACCTCGTTCACGCCGTCACGCGGCCTCGTCCTGGTCATGCTGGCGGTCGCCGTGCTGGTGGTGGCGGTGCTCGGCATCCCGCCGCTGCGCCGGCTGCTCACCACGCGGATGAGCAAGCTGTTCTCCAACGTGCTGCCCAGGCTGCTCGACGTGTTGCAGTCGCCGCGCAAGATGATCGAGGCGTGCGTCGGCACGCTCATGATCACGCTGATGTTCGTGCTGTGCCTGCACGCCTGCATCGCCGCCTTCGGCCATGAGATCAGCTTCACCGCCGTGGCGGTCGTCTTCCTCACGGCCAACGCGATCGGCTCGGCCGCGCCCACACCGGGTGGTCTGGGCGCGGTCGAACTGGCGCTGGTGGGCGGCCTGGTGCTGGCCGGGGTGCCGAAGGAACTGGCCACCTCGGCCGTGCTGCTGTACCGGTTGCTCACGTTCTGGCTCCCGGTCCTGCCCGGCTGGGCCTCCTTCACCTACCTCCAGCGGCACGAAGCCCTCTGAGCCCGGCCTCGCGCTTACGCCGATCCGGTGATCTTGTCGATGGCCTGGAGCTCGTCCTGCGTGAACGCGGGCCCGTCCACGCACGCCACGTTGTCCTCCAGCTGCTTGACACTGCTCGCGCCGATCAGCACGCTCGTCACCCGCGAGTCCCTGAGCACCCACGACAGCGCCATCTGCGCCAGCGTCTGTCCCCGGGTCCGCGCGATCTCGTTGAGGTCGCGCGCCAGATTCACGTCGATCTGCTCGGCGTTCAGGAACCTGCTGGTCGCCGCACGCGAGTCGGCGGGAACGCCGTCGAGGTAACGGTCGGTCAGCAGCCCCTGCGCCAGCGGCGAGAACGCGATGCAGCCCATGCCCGCCTCCTCCACCGCGTCCAGCAGCCCGTCCTCGACCCACCGGTTGACCATCGAGTAGGACGGCTGGTGGATCAGCAGCGGCGTGCCCAGCTCCCGCATGATCCGCGCGGCCTGCGCGGTCTGCTCGGCCGAGTAGTTGGAGATGCCGGCGTAAAGGGCCTTGCCCGAGCGCACGGCCCGGTCGAGCGCCCCCATGGTCTCCTCCAGCGGCGTCTCCGGGTCGGGACGGTGGCTGTAGAAGATGTCCACGTAGTCGAGGCCCATGCGCCCCAGCGACTGGTCCAGGCTGGCCAGCACGTACTTCCGCGAGCCCCACTCACCGTACGGGCCCGGCCACATGTCGAAGCCCGCCTTGGTGGAGATGATCAGCTCGTCCCGGTAGGGGGCGAAGTCCTCGCTGAAGATCCGGCCGAAGTTCCGCTCCGCCGAGCCGTACGGCACGCCGTAGTTGTTGGCCAGGTCGAAGTGCGTGACACCGAGGTCGAACGCGCGGCGCAGGATCGCCCGCGAGTTCTCGATCGGCCGGTTGTCGCCGAAGTTGTGCCACAACCCCAGCGAGACCGCGGGCAGCTTGAGCCCGCTGCGCCCGCTGCGGTTGTACGGCTGGCGCTCGTAACGCCCCTCGTCGGCCTGATAGGTCATGCTGTGCCCCTTTCGATGATCCACGACAGCGCGAACGCCTCTTCCCGCCAGGCGTCGTAACGCCCGCTGCGCCCGCCGTGACCGGCGCCCATCTCCGTCTTCAGCAGGAACGGCCCGCCGCTCGCGGAGGCCCGCAGCCGGGCGATCCACTTGGCCGGCTCGTGGTACAGCACGCGCGTGTCGTTCAGGCTCGTGATCGCCAGGATCGGCGGGTACGGCCCGCCGTCAACGTTCTCATAGGGCGAATAGCTCTTCATGTACGCGTACACGTCCGGGTTGTGCAGGGGATCGCCCCACTCGTCCCACTCGATGACGGTGAGCGGCAGCGACGGGTCGAGGATCGTGTTCAGCGCGTCCACGAACGGCACCTCGGCCACCACGCCCGCGAACAGCTCGGGAGCCAGGTTCGTCACCGCGCCCATCAGCAGGCCGCCCGCGGAGCCGCCCCTCGCGATGATCCGCTCGCTCCAGCCCGACGCCTTCATGTGCCTGGCCGCGTCCACGAAATCGGTGAACGTGTTGCGCTTCCTGGTGAGCTTGCCCTCCTCGTACCAGCGGCGGCCCATCTCACCGCCGCCGCGCACGTGCGCGATCGCGAAGACGAACCCGCGGTCGAGCAGCGACAGCCTCGGGACCGAGAAGCCGGGGTCGATCGAGGTCTCGTAGCTGCCGTACCCGTACAGGAGGGTCGGGGCGGGCTTGGCCGCGTCCTTGCGCTTGACGATCGACACCGGGATCCGCGTGCCGTCCTCGGCCGTGGCCCACTCGCGGAACTGCTCGTAGTCGCCCGCGTCGTAGCCGCCGAGCACCGGGCGCTGCTTGAGCAGGATCAGCTCGTGGCTGTCGAGCTCGTAGTCGTACACGCTGGGCGGGGTGATCATGCTCGTGTACGCCAGCCGCAGCCGCGTCGTCGTGAACTCCGGGTTACCGGCCGGCCCGACGTCGTAGAGCGGCTCGGGGAAGTCGATCTCGTACGCGTTCCGCTCCGACGCCTCGACCCGCTCGCGCCAGGTGCCGCCGGCCGAGCCGTACGGGAGCACGCGCAGCCCGGTCAGGCCGTCGCGGCGCAGGTGCACCACGGCGTGGTCGGAGAACGCGTCGATCTCCAGCAGCCTGGTGTCCTCCCCGTGCGCGATGAGCGGCGTCCAGGTGCCGGGGTCATCGAGCGGGGCCGTGGCCAGCTCGAAGTTCTCGGCGTTCTCGTTGTGCAGCACGTAGAAGAAGTCGCCCGCGTGCTCGACGCCGTACTCGACGCCCGTCGTCCGCGGGCGGACCACCCTGAACTCGCCCGCGGGGTCGTTCGCGTCGAGGATCCGCACCTCGCTGGTGATCTTGCTGCCCGCACCCAGCACCAGGTACTTCTCGCTGCGCGTCAGCCCGATGCCGACCCAGTAGCGCTCGTCGGACTCCTCGTAGACGAGCACGTCCTCCTGGGTGCCCAGCGCGTGCCGGTAGACCTGGAACGGGCGCCAGGCGTCGTCCACCCGCGTGTAGAAGAACGTCGACCCGTCGGCCGACCAGGCGCCCCCGTAGAAGATGTCGGTGATCTCGTCGGGGAGGACCTCACCGGTCGTCAGGTTCTTGAACTTGAGTGTGAAACGCTCGTCGCCCTTGTAGTCGGTGGAGAAGGCCAGCATCGTGCCGTCGGGGCTGACGGAGCTGGCGCCGACCGAGAAGAACGGGCTGTCGCCGGCCAGCTCGTTGCCGTCGAGGATCACCTGCTCGCGGTCGAGGCGCTCGCCCGGGGTGATCTTCGGGGGCGCGTCGCTGTCGGCCGGGACCCGGCAGGAGACCGCGTACTGCTTGCCCTCCTCGGTGCGCGAGAAGTACCACCACGCGCCCTTACGGCTCGGCACCGACAGGTCGGTCTCCTGGGTGCGGCCCTTGATCTCCTGGAACACCTGCTCCTGGAGGTCGGAGAGGTGAGCGGTCTGCTGTTTGAGAAAATCGTTCTCCGCCTCCAGATAGGCGGTCGTGTCGGGATCTTCCTTGTTGCTCAGCCAGGCGTACTCGTCGATGACGGTGTCGCCGTGATGGATGCGCTTCGTGGGAACCTTCTTCGCCACTGGCGGCGTGTTGCTGCTCACGTGGGGAGTCTATGTTCGGTCGTGATCGTTCTGTTGCCGGAGAAGACGGCGAAGCGGCACGAGGGCTCGGAAGCGCTGCTAATCTTTAGGAGCCGACGCGGTGCGGCGCAACCCTCCTCTCTCACTCAGGTGACTTTGGTCTGTTGTGTCACGCTTGTCGGCAAACCCGTCTGACGCGCCGGTCCGGAGATCGATTCGCAGAACGGCCGAACGGCTGGTAAGTTAGAGGGGTTGTCTCCGAAAGGGGGCAGAGCTTAATTCCCGCAGGTCGAGCGAGTCCGGTCAATTTGACAGGGACTTGAACGGCTGAAAGAATTAAGACACAACGGAAGAACGAACGGAGTGAACGCCTCCGAGCGGGGATCACGGAAGTGGTTTCGGTGCGGATGTACGCGTCCGTTTCTTGAGAACTCAACAGTGTGTTAAAAGCCAGTGCATGATTTTCATGCAACACCTCGTCAAGTCATTTGTACTTGATGGATTTTTGTTGGGATTGTTTCCAGACATTGTTTGGAGAGTTTGATCCTGGCTCAGGACGAACGCTGGCGGCGTGCTTAACACATGCAAGTCGAGCGGAAAGGCCCTTCGGGGTACTCGAGCGGCGAACGGGTGAGTAACACGTGAGCAACCTGCCCCTGACTCTGGGATAAGCCCGGGAAACTGGGTCTAATACCGGATATGACCGCCCCTGGCATCGGGTGGTGGTGGAAAGTTTTTCGGTTGGGGATGGGCTCGCGGCCTATCAGCTTGTTGGTGGGGTAGTGGCCTACCAAGGCGACGACGGGTAGCCGGCCTGAGAGGGCGACCGGCCACACTGGGACTGAGACACGGCCCAGACTCCTACGGGAGGCAGCAGTGGGGAATATTGCGCAATGGGCGGAAGCCTGACGCAGCGACGCCGCGTGGGGGATGACGGCCTTCGGGTTGTAAACCTCTTTCAGCAGGGACGAAGTTGACGTGTACCTGCAGAAGAAGCGCCGGCTAACTACGTGCCAGCAGCCGCGGTAATACGTAGGGCGCAAGCGTTGTCCGGAATTATTGGGCGTAAAGAGCTCGTAGGTGGCTGGTCGCGTCTGCCGTGAAAGCCCGCAGCTTAACTGCGGGTCTGCGGTGGATACGGGCCGGCTAGAGGTAGGTAGGGGCAAGTGGAATTCCTGGTGTAGCGGTGAAATGCGCAGATATCAGGAGGAACACCGGTGGCGAAGGCGGCTTGCTGGGCCTTACCTGACGCTGAGGAGCGAAAGCGTGGGGAGCGAACAGGATTAGATACCCTGGTAGTCCACGCTGTAAACGTTGGGCGCTAGGTGTGGGACCCTTCCACGGGTTCCGTGCCGGAGCTAACGCATTAAGCGCCCCGCCTGGGGAGTACGGCCGCAAGGCTAAAACTCAAAGGAATTGACGGGGGCCCGCACAAGCGGCGGAGCATGTTGCTTAATTCGACGCAACGCGAAGAACCTTACCAAGGTTTGACATCACCCGGACAGGTCTAGAGATAGATCCTTCTTCGGACTGGGTGACAGGTGGTGCATGGCTGTCGTCAGCTCGTGTCGTGAGATGTTGGGTTAAGTCCCGCAACGAGCGCAACCCTTGCTCCATGTTGCCAGCAACACCGTTTTGGTGGTTGGGGACTCATGGGGGACTGCCGGGGTCAACTCGGAGGAAGGTGGGGATGACGTCAAGTCATCATGCCCCTTATGTCTTGGGCTGCAAACATGCTACAATGGCCGGTACAGAGGGTTGCGATGCCGTGAGGCGGAGCGAATCCCTAAAAGCCGGTCTCAGTTCGGATTGGGGTCTGCAACTCGACCCCATGAAGTCGGAGTCGCTAGTAATCGCAGATCAGCAACGCTGCGGTGAATACGTTCCCGGGCCTTGTACACACCGCCCGTCACGTCACGAAAGTCGGCAACACCCGAAGCCCGTGGCCCAACCAGCTTGCTGGGGGGAGCGGTCGAAGGTGGGGCTGGCGATTGGGACGAAGTCGTAACAAGGTAGCCGTACCGGAAGGTGCGGCTGGATCACCTCCTTTCTAAGGAGCACTCTCACCCGTCACTACCGAATGTGTGGTGGGGTGACAGCTCACTAGTGGAGCACTGGCTACTCAACCGGTTCGCGTGACTGGACTGCTAGTACCGTCTGGCTCTTCTTCGGGAGGGCTGGGAGTGGGAACGAGGTCACGGGTGCGTGAGCTGGTTGGACACACTGTTGGGTCCTGAGGAAACGGGCAGCCTTTGGGTTTGCTTGTTTGACCTCGGTACAGGGCCGGTGAACATCCTGCGGGTTGTGGGGTGGGAGCCGGTTGCTGTTTGTTGTTTGAGATTTGCATAGTGGACGCGAGCATCTTTGTGGCCAAGTTTTTTAGGGCACACGGTGGATGCCTTGGCATCAGGAGCCGATGAAGGACGTGGGAGGCTGCGTTAAGCCTCGGGGAGTCGCCAACCAGACGTTGATCCGGGGATGTCCGAATGGGGAAACCTAGCACCAGTCATGTGGTGTTGCCTCCGCCTGAATGTATAGGGCGGTTGGTGGTAACGCGGGGAAGTGAAACATCTCAGTACCCGTAGGAAGAGAAAACAAGAGTGATTCCGTGAGTAGTGGTGAGCGAAAGCGGATGAGGCTAAACCGGGCGTGTGTGATAGCCGGCGGGCGTTGCATGTCCGGGGTCGTGGGACCTTCTTACAGTCTCTGCCGGGACTGTGAACAGTGATAAATCGGTGGGGTAGTCGAAGCCTCTGGGAAGGGGCGCCGTAGACCGTGAGAGCCGGGTAGGCGAAACCTTGTCGACTGTTTGAGGGGATCCCAAGTAGCACGGGGCCCGAGAAATCCTGTGTGAATCTGCCAGGACCACCTGGTAAGCCTAAATACTCCCTGATGACCGATAGTGCACGAGTACCGTGAGGGAAAGGTGAAAAGTGCCCCGGTGAGGGGTCGTGAAATAGTACCTGAAACCGTGTGCCTACAAGCCGTAGGAGCTTACATCAGTTTGCTGGTGTGTGATGTGACTGCGTGCCTTTTGAAGAATGAGCCTGCGAGTTATGGTGTGTGGCGAGGTTAACCCGTGTGGGGGAGCCGTAGCGAAAGCGAGTCTGAAGAGGGCGTTTGAGTCGCATGCTGTAGACCCGAAGCGGAGTGATCTACGCATGGGCAGGTTGAAGCTCAGGTAAGACTGGGTGGAGGACCGAACCCACCAGGGTTGAAAACCTGGGGGATGATCTGTGTGTAGGGGTGAAAGGCCAATCAAACTCCGTGATAGCTGGTTCTCCCCGAAATGCATTTAGGTGCAGCGTTGCGTGTTTCTTGCCGGAGGTAGAGCACTGGATGGCTAATGGGCCCGACAAGGTTACTGACGTCAGCCAAACTCCGAATGCCGGTAAGTGAGAGCGTGGCAGTGAGACTGCGGGCGATAAGGTTCGTAGTCGAGAGGGAAACAGCCCAGATCACCGACTAAGGCCCCTAAGCGTGTGCTAAGTGGGAAAGGATGTGGAGTCGCAGAGACAACCAGGAGGTTGGCTTAGAAGCAGCCACCCTTGAAAGAGTGCGTAATAGCTCACTGGTCAAGTGATTCCGCGCCGAC
The DNA here is from genome assembly GCF_035917475.1 of Nonomuraea fuscirosea. Classification (NCBI taxonomy): domain Bacteria; kingdom Bacillati; phylum Actinomycetota; class Actinomycetes; order Streptosporangiales; family Streptosporangiaceae; genus Nonomuraea; species Nonomuraea fuscirosea. The sequence goes on from NZ_CP109074.1 coordinate 11,157,061, forward strand.
AATGTAGCGGGGCTCAAGTACACCGCCGAAGTCGTGGCATTGATCCTCCTTTCGAGGGGGGTTGATGGGTAGGGGAGCGTCGTGCAGCCGGCGAAGCAGCAGAGTGATCTAGTTGTGGAGGCTGTGCGAGTGAGAATGCAGGCATGAGTAGCGAATCGAGGGTGAGAAACCCTCGCGCCGGATGACCAAGGGTTCCTGGGCCAGGCTAATCCGCCCAGGGTAAGTCGGGACCTAAGGCGAGGCCGACAGGCGTAGTCGATGGACAACGGGTTGATATTCCCGTACCCGCTTCAATGCGCCCATACTGAACCTCGTGATGCTAAGAGTCCTTAAGTCCGCTGGTCCTTCGGGACTGGTGTGAGGCTGAACGCTCGATCCGATCGGGTAGTAGGTAAGCGATGGGGTGACGCAGGAAGGTAGTCCAGCCCAGGCGATGGTTGTCCTGGGGTAAGCATGTAGGGAGTGAGGTAGGTAAATCCGCCTCACGCGTATCCTGAGATGTGATGCCGAGCCGATTGTGGTGAAGTGGATGATCCTATGCTGCCGAGAAAAGCCTCTAGTGAGTGTTGTGGCGGCCCGTACCCTAAACCGACTCAGGTGGTCAGGTAGAGAATACTAAGGCGATCGGGTGAACTGTGGTTAAGGAACTCGGCAAATTGCCCCCGTAACTTCGGGAGAAGGGGGGCCTCTGCTGGTGATGGGTTTTGCATCCTGAGCTGGTGGGGGCCGCAGTGGCCAGGGGGAAGCGACTGTTTACTAAAAACACAGGTCCGTGCGAAGTCGTAAGACGATGTATACGGACTGACGCCTGCCCGGTGCCGGAACGTTAAGGGGACCGCTTAGTTCAGCTTCGGCTGGGCGAAGGTGAGAACTTAAGCGCCGGTAAACGGCGGTGGTAACTATAACCATCCTAAGGTAGCGAAATTCCTTGTCGGGTAAGTTCCGACCTGCACGAATGGCGTAACGACTTCCCCGCTGTCTCAACCGCAGACCCGGCGAAATTGCACTACGAGTAAAGATGCTCGTTACGCGCAGCAGGACGGAAAGACCCCGGGACCTTCACTACAGCTTGACATTGGCGTTTGGAGCGTCTTGTGTAGGATAGGTGGGAGACTGGGAAGCTCGGACGCTAGTTCGGGTGGAGTCATTGGTGAAATACCACTCTGGTCGTTTTGAACGTCTAACTCTGGTCCGTGATCCGGATCGGGGACAGTGTCTGGTGGGTAGTTTAACTGGGGCGGTTGCCTCCTAAAGAGTAACGGAGGCGCCCAAAGGTTCCCTCAGCCTGGTTGGCAATCAGGTGTTGAGTGTAAGTGCACAAGGGAGCTTGACTGTGAGACTGACGGGTCGAGCAGGAGCGAAAGCTGGGACTAGTGATCCGGCATCGGCGTGTGGAAGCGGTGTCGCTCAACGGCTAAAAGGTACCCCGGGGATAACAGGCTGATCTTCCCCAAGAGTCCATATCGACGGGATGGTTTGGCACCTCGATGTCGGCTCGTCGCATCCTGGGGCTGGAGTAGGTCCCAAGGGTTGGGCTGTTCGCCCATTAAAGCGGTACGCGAGCTGGGTTTAGAACGTCGCGAGACAGTTCGGTCCCTATCCGCTGCGCGCGCAGGAGACTTGAAAGGGGCTGTCCCTAGTACGAGAGGACCGGGACGGACGAACCTCTGGTGTGCCAGTTGTACCGCCAGGTGCACGGCTGGTTGGCTACGTTCGGAAGGGATAACCGCTGAAAGCATCTAAGCGGGAAGCTCGCCTTGAGATGAGGTCTCCCACCTGTAACAGGGGTAAGGCTCCCGGTAGACGACCGGGTTGATAGGCCGGAGGTGGAAGCACGGTAACGTGTGGAGCTGACCGGTACTAATAGGCCGAGGACTTGACCACAAAGCAACTCTTCTTTGCTCTGTGGGGTGTGTGCTGCGTTCTGTTCTCTTCGCCGGGTCCAGAGCTGCGCCGCACTCGATGGGTTTGGAGTGTGTTGCTCGCGTCCACTAAGCAATTCTGAGGCAGCAAACAGCGTGTGTTGTTTGTGTGTTTCAGAGGGTTACGGCGGTTATGGCGGGAAGGAAACACCCGGTTACATTCCGAACCCGGAAGTTAAGCTTCTCTGCGCCGATGGTACTGCACTCGGGAGGGTGTGGGAGAGTAGGTCACCGCCGGACAATCTTTCTCGAGGAGGGTTCCGACGCTTTACAGCGTCGGGGCCCTCTTCTTGTATGTCCGGACTCTTTCTCAGGGTCCTGCCGCCGGGCAGCCTTTCGGGGCAGCTTGGCGGGCTGCTGGCCTGTGAGGGCTCGGGTGGGCCTCGCTGAGGACGTTCCTGGGGACGGTCTCCTGCCTGGGCGGGCCTGCTGTGGGGGTTCGTGCGGGTCGACGTCGTGTAGTAGCCGGACAAGCAGAGGTCTCCGCCAAAGGGATCAAAGACCAAGAAGAGCTTGAACAACGGCGACCTCATGAACACCTAACCGGTGACGCGGCGATTCTCCGTCACCGATGCGCAGCAAGCGCGGCGGGAACTACTACGACCAGTAAGCTTCAGGCCCTCGTTGGTCGTCGCAATGGAACGGGCATCCGCTGGCGGGTCGGGGCCGGCGCACCGCGATGGAGCAAGCACCAGCTGACCAACGGTATCCACTGACGAGTCCGGGTCTGCGAACCCGCCGGTGGACAGGCGTCAGCCAAGAGACGGCTTCCGCTGGCGGGTCCAAGTCGCCGCACCGCGATGGAGCAAACGTCAGCCGATAGACGGCTTCTGCTGCAGGATTGGGGCGAAGCGCCGCGGTGGGGTGCACGACTCCCGGCATATGGTCCGCGGTCTGTGTGCTGTACGACCTGAGTGCGCCGGTCATGCCCTCGGCATTCCCGCAGTGGGCTGTAGACCATGCGGCACTTGGCATATGAACAGCAATAGTGGTTGACGGCCCCTGGTGCTCATCGCCGGGCAGCGCGGGGACGCGCCGGAGTTTGCCACGCTCACGGCACAGCTCAGCGCGTCGCGTCTGGGGGCCGGACCGGCTTGGGACCCGGTCGAGGCCGTCAGCTCGGCCGGCACTTACCTGATCGGTGGCTTGTCGGCTCTGATGCTTGCTGCTGGGCTGTGCGGGGATGTGCTGTTGGTTGCCGTCGGTCGTGGCGCAGCCAAGCGTGCCGTGGTCTGGGTCGAGTCGGCTGCGGGTCTTGTCCGGGAGCGTCAGTGGTGCTGGGGTGGACCCGGTCGGGACTCCAACTCGACGTGGTCGGCGAGTTCGGTTGTCGATGTCCTGGGGCAGCGGCGTGGATGCCATCGCCGGTGAGGGCCTCGTCGGTGTTCTCGCCGGGGCTCGACAATGATTACTCCTTTCTGGCGGTCATGCTCACTTGCCCGTATGGGAGAGTCGCACTACGGCACATCGCAGAACATAGCGTTCACGCGGCTTCCGCTGCATGAGTCCCGAACTGGCCGATTGTCTCGCTGGCTGGCAACCGTGGAAGCAGGGGCGGTCAGGATCAGTGGGGGCGGCCGGCCATCAGCGGCGACAGTGGTAGTAGCGAGGGTGCGTGGTAGCAGCGGGGTGGTCGGCCGTTAGCGTTCGACCCGGCTGATCAGCGCGACCGTTCCGCCATGGGCTGTGTTGTGGCCTCCGAGTTCAACGGCTCCATGACCTGGTCGCCCTGCAACGATCACCTCCCCGAGACGGCTACCTACGACTTCGGGATGGTCTGAACAAACAATGGTGCTTCTGCGGTCGCTCTCCACCGGGCGTTCTGCGATGGTTCACCAGCGGATATGGTTCGACTCGCTCGGTGGAGTCCTCGTTGCGGTCGGAGCTGTTCGCGGCTGTTTCTGGAGAATTTCGGGATCAGTCTCGGCGTAGGGGAATATGTCGGTGGGGCCTGCCAGCATGGCTTCATGATCACGTCGGTTGACGAACGCTTCTGGCTTTGTGTTTGTGTGCGCGGGTTGACTCCGCCTGGGCGGCTGGAGTGTTACGCCTCGGTGGCCTTCGGTGTGGGAGGGCTGGTGTCGGCGTTCGACGTGGAGGCCGATGCCACGGGCGTCTGCTGCGAGTCGACGTTCATCGCCGGGGCCGGTGGCAGGCTTGGCGTTGTGGGGGAGGGCGACGGGCGTCGGGTGGTTCGTGTCCGTCTGTGCGCGTCGATTGGTGGCCGGGTTTTTGGAGGTCGTGCCGCTGCGGGGGTGGGGCGGGTCGCGTCGTCGTTGGCGGGTAGGCGGGGTCGCCGGCGGCTGTCGGCTAGGTTCCGAGCATGGGGTGAGGGGCGGGCAGCCGGGGGAGTTGCGTGGGAGGGGTGGCGGTGGCTGGCTGGGAGCTGGCCCCGTGGGGGTGGGGCTCAGGGGGTGTGTGGGGCGCTGGGATGGGACCTGGTGTGGGGTGGGTGTGGGCAGGGGGCTGCGGGTCGGGGTGCCGGGTGCTGGGGTGGGTTGGGGTTTGGGGGGTTGTGGTGAGGTTTCGGGACTACTTCGTGGTTTTGGTGGCAGAGGGACGAGTGCGTACTTCCGGGAGAGGCGAGGGTCAGAGGTGCAGCGTGCCGGACATCACGGTGACGGCGTGGCCGGCGAGGTGGACGCGGTCGCCGTCATGGCGGACGTGTACGGTGCCGCCCCGCGCCGACAGCTGGGCGCCGGTCAGGGAGGTGCGGCCGAGGCGGGCCGACCAGTACGGCGCCAGGGCGCAGTGGGCCGAGCCCGTCACCGGGTCCTCGTTGACGCCCACGTTCGGGGCGAAGAAGCGGGAGACGAAGTCGGTGTCCTCGCCGGGAGCGGTGACGATGACGCCTCTCGCGTCCACGGCGGCCAGGGCTTCGATATCGGGGCCAAGGGTGCGTACGGTTTCCGCCGAGTCCACCTCGACCAGCAGGTCGAGCGCGCTTTTTCCGACCCGCACCGGAGTGGCGCCGAGCGCTTTCTCCAGGCCCTCGGGAACGGGGACAGGGGTCACCTGCTTGGCCGGGAAATCCATTGTGATCATGCCGTCGGTGCGCCGATTCACGGTAAGGATCCCGCTCGCCGTGCTGAATTCCAGCTGTCCCGTCGCCGCACCGGTCGAATAGAGGACGTGTGCGGTCGCCAGCGTGGCATGGCCACAGAGTGTGACTTCCACCGTCGGGGTGAACCAGCGCAGCGAATCTCCGAGCAGGAAAGCGGTCTCGGAGAGGCTCATCTCGTTGGCTACGCTCTGCATCCACCGCTCAGTAACCGGAGTGTCCAGCAGGCAGACCGCCGCGGGATTACCCTTGAAAGCTGTGTCGGTGAAGGCATCGACGGTGAAGAGGAGCATGTGGCTCAGGGTATACGGGGGGCGGATATCCAGCTGCAACCAGGCTGCAAGCCGTACAAAATGGAATTAGGGCTGGGCGTGTCGCGTGGCGAATGCGGAATCGTCGGTTACCGTCCAATGTGTAGGGACGTGCCGATTACGGTGAGTTCCTGAGGAAAGGACAAGCCGATGGGGGCAGTGCGCAAGGTGGTGAGCTACCTTGGCCTGAGCGGGGTCGATCACTACGACGAGGGCTATGACGACGACGAGCACTACGAGGACGAGTACGTCCCCGCGACCGAGCGGGCCGCCCGGCGGTGGCGCGCGAACGTCGACTCGTCGCGGATCGTGATGGTCCAGCCGCTCAAGTACAACGACGCGCCGTTGATCGGTCAGCATTTCCGTGACGGGCAAACGGTGATCATGGACGTTACGGGCATGTCGATGTCCGAGGCGACGAGGATGGTCGATTTCGCCGCAGGGCTGGCTTTCGGGTGTGAGGGGCGGATCGAGCGCATCGCCGAGCGCGTCTTCCTGCTCGCGCCGGCTCACGTGGAGATCGAGACCACCTGATCGCGCATATATAGGAAGGCCGTGCTGACCGCCAGATGATCCTCGTCTTATCCCCCTCCGCTCGTCTTCTACCTGCGGCCGGCCTCCGATCGAAGCACGTGTTCAAGGGCTGCCCGGCATAGGGCTGTTCGGCATGGTGCTGGCTGTTCGTGGGCTGGGCGGTCAGGCGCGCCGGCAACGGCCCTAGCGGGTTTGTCCGGCGGTTTGGTTCCGGCGGATTCTGGCGCGGGCCGTCCCTGTTTCGGCGGGTTCCGTCTGGGCGGGGTCTGTTGGGGCGGGTGCCGGCTTGCTGGGTGTGGCCGGGCCGAGGACTTCGCGGGCTTACGTCAGTGGGCGGCGCGGGGGCCGCGGCGGATGAGGAGGGTGAGTTCGGCGGCGTCTTCGGCGGCCTGCTTGGCTCGGGCGTCCGACTCGCGGGCGTACGCGTGCAGCGCCCAGACGGCCCCTTCCGCCAGCTCCCTCAGCTCGTTGACCTGGGAGGCCACGTAGCGGGCGTCCGCCTCGGCGAGTTTGCGGCGCTGCCAGAGCTGCCAGGCGGCCAGGCCGATCATGGCGACGGCGGCCGCGGCGAGCAGACGGGCGGCGAGGACCGCGCCGACGAGACAGGCCACGCCGGCGACGGTGAGCACCACGGCGGCCCACGGGCGCCCGCGGGGCACCATGCCGTCGGTGACGATCGACTCCTCCGCCGCCGCCAGGGAATCCTGGTCGGGGCCCTCGGGGCGCAGGTGGATGCGGTGGCCGAGCAGCGGCACGGTCAGCGTTTCCGGCGGGTCGAGGCGGCTGTCGGCTTCGAGTTCTTCGGCCACGGCGCGCAGGATGGGCGCGGCGACGTGCAGGGCGATGGCCGCGAGATGCGGGTCGGCGCCGGGGCGCAGGTCGTCGAGCAGGTAGGTGCTGAGTGAGGCCATCGGCCCGGCCGGTCCGCCCAGGCCGATCAGCGAGCGCAGGACGGCCAGCGGCTCGTTCTCGGCCCAGGCGGCGGCGGGGCTGTTGGAGCTGTTGTCGAGCGGGGCGGCGGAGTCGTGTTCGGCCTGCCGGGCCGAGGTGATCTCCGCGCAGCGGCCGCGCAGCCTGGCCAGGCGGGCTGCGGCCACGGCGGGCCTGGCGAGTGCGGGGATCTCGGCCATCTCGGGGAAGTCGACCAGCGACGGCGGCACGACGACGGCCGGCTCACCGGGCACGAGCGCCTGCACCCACTCCTGCGGGTCGGCGCGGTCCTGGACGGCCAGCGCGTCGAGTTTGCGCAGCACGAAGATCTTGCCGGCGGGGCCGTACGCCCCCCGGGCGGCGGCCAGCCAGAGCGAGCGCTGGCCGTGGGTGACAGGGCGGTCGAGGGACAGTTCGCCGAAGGCGGTGCCGAGCCAGGAGGCGTGGATGCGGCTGCCCTGACCGGACACCGCCAGCGCCAGGCAGAGGAAGAGGGCCGTCTGTTGCTCGTCGCGGCCGGCCGCCTTGCTCAGGTGCTCCAGCGGGTCGTCGCCGGACAGGATGGCGACCAGCGCCTGGACGGCCGGGGGCAGCCAGTAGCCGGATACGTCGCGGAAGCTCGGTGCGGCAGGAGGCGCGGTGCCCTTGGCGGCGAGGTGCGCCAGCAGCGCCTCGGCATAGCGATGCAACTCGGTCGCTGCTGGGGGGCTCGCAGTCAGGTCCGTGCTCAAGGCAGAGAACTCCCCCAATTCGGCCTCAGTTCATGACCGCGTAAAGCGTAACCGCATGGGCGCGCCAACCGGGTGGAGGCGCGCCCATGACGGAACGGGAGACTTTGAGTCAACTGCCTGTTACATGCGCTCGGGGACAGGGACGCCCAGAAGGTCGAGCCCGGTCTCCAGGACGCGCAACGTGAGCGCGCACAGGGCCAGCCGCTGGTCTCTCGTCTCGGGGTCGACGCCTTCCTTGACGACCGGGCACTCCTCGTAGAACGTGCTCAGCAGGCTGGCCGTCTGGAAGAGGAACGCGCACAGCCGGTGTGGCTCGGAGGCGGCGGTGACCTGGGCGACGAGCTCGCCGAAGCCCAGCAGGTGGAGGCCGAGCGCGCGTTCGGCCGGGGCGGCCAGCACGATCGGGGCGTTCGCCTCGTCCGGCTCGATGCCCGCCTTGCGGAAGATGGAGCGGATGCGGGCCGTCGCGTACTGCATGTAGGGGCCGGTGTTGCCGGTCGTGGCCACCATGCGGTCGAGGTCGAAGACGTATTCGCTGTCGTGGCTGACGGACAGGTCGGCATATTTCACCGCGGCCATGCCGACGGCGTGGGCGATCTCCCGCTTGAGGGCCTCGTCGTAGCCGCGGTCCTCGATCAGCCGGGCGGCGCGGTCGACGGCCTCCTGGAGCAGGTCCATCAGCTTGACCGACTCGCCGGAGCGGGTCTTGAACCGCCGGCCGTCCTTGCCCAGCATCATGCCGATGCGCACGTGCTCGGCGTCGACCGTGTCGGGCAGCCAGCCGGCCAGCCGGGCCGCCGCGAACACCATCTGGAAGTGCAGCGCCTGCTCGTTGCCGACGACGTAGAGGATGCGGTCGGCCTTGAGGTCGTGCACGCGGTAGCGGATGGCCGCCAGGTCGGTGGTGGCGTAGCCGTAGCCGCCGTCGCTCTTCCTGATGATGAGCGGCAGCGGCTTGTCGTCGGAGCCGGTGAAGCCGGGCGGGAAGACGCACAGCGCGCCCTCGCTCATCTCCGCCGTGCCCGCCGCCTCGAGGTCGTCGCAGGTCTTCTGGAGCATCGGGTTGTACATGCTCTCGCCGGCGATGTCGGTGTCGGTCAGCGTGACGCCGAGCAGGTCGTAGACCTTGTTGAAGAAGCGCACGGTGGCGTCCATGAACACGTGCCAGAGCCGCAGCGTGTCGGGGTCGCCCGACTGCAGGGTGGAGACCCGCGTCCGCGCGCGGGTCTTGAAGTCCTCGTCGCCGTCGAACTTGCTCCGCGCCGCCTGGTAGAACTCGGTGCCCTGGCCGGCTTCGAGCTGCGCGACCGCGGCCTGCTCGCCGATGTCGAGCAGGTGCTCGATGAGCATGCCGAACGGGGTGCCCCAGTCGCCCAGGTGGTTCTGCCTGATGACGGTGTTGCCCAGGTGCTCGTGCAGGCGGGCCAGGGAGTCGCCGACGATCGTCGTGCGCAGGTGGCCGACGTGCATCTCCTTGGCCGCGTTGGGCGCGGAGTAGTCGATCACGACGGTCTGCGACGGCGTGATCGTGCCGACGCCGAGGCGCGGGTCGGCCAGCATCCCCCGGGCCTCGGACTCGATGAAGGAGTCGGCGAGGGTGATGTTGAGGAAGCCGGGGCCGCTGACCTCGATCGTGCCGGGGAAATCGGACAGCTCCGCCCTGATCGCCTCGGCGACCTCCCGCGGGCTCCGTCGCAGACGCTTGGCCAGGCTCATCGCGACGTTCGCCTGGAAGTCGGCGAACTGGGAGGGCCGGATCAGCGGATCTGCGTCGGCGTGCTCCGGGCCGAACGCGCGGGCCAGCGCCTGCTGGACGCGCTCGGTGAGCACAATCTGCGGGTCGGTCATGGTCTAAGGGTACCGGCGAGCTTGACCGACACGCTTATCAGAAAAGCGGCCACGACCGAGATGCCGACGGCGATCAGATCGTTGCTCGGGTCGCCGGGTTCGAGGGCGAAGAACTCCCTGATGAAGGGCAGGGACAGGCCGACGCAGAAGAGCACCGCCATGGCCGCGACCATGGCCGCCCGCCACCAGTTGAGCGGCCTGGCGATCAGGACGAGGACCCACCAGGTGGTGAGGAAGAGCGTGATCACGGCGGCGGTCTGGTCCTCCAGGAGGGAGGAGGCGCCGTTGTGCGCGGCCCAGAACGACAGCAGCACGGCCAGCGCGCACAGCACTCCGGCCGGTACGGCGAAGCGCAGCACACGGGGCACGAACCCGGGCTCGGCGCGCTCAAGAGTGGGGGCGAGCGCGAGGAAGAACGCCGGGATGCCGATGACCAGGGCGTTGGTCAGGGTCGAGTGGCGCGGCGCGAACGGGAACGCGACCCCGGCCACCCCGACCAGCAACGACAGCACGATCGCGTAGAAGGTCTTGGTGAGGAACAGGTTGGCGACCCGTTCGATGTTGGCCAGCACCCGCCGGCCCTCGCCCACGACGTGGGGCAGCGTGGCGAACTTGTCGTCGAGCAGCACCACCTGCGCGACCGCCTTGGTGGCCGGGCTGCCCGCGCCCATCGCGATGCCGAGGTCGGCGTCCTTGAGCGCGAGCACGTCGTTGACGCCGTCGCCGGTCATGGCGACCGTGTGACCGCGCGACTGCAGCGCCGTCACGAACTCCCGCTTCTGGCGCGGGGTGACCCGGCCGAAGACGGTGTGGCTGTCGAGTAGTTCGCCGAGTTTGTCCGGGTCGTCGTGCGGGAGTGTCCTGGCGTCGATGGCACGTTCGCCGCCGGGGATGCCGAGGCCGGTCGCGATGGCCGAGACCGCCTGGGTGTTGTCACCCGAGATGATCTTGAGCTTGACGTTCTGCTGGGCGAAGTAGCGCAGGGTGTCGCGGGCGTCCGGTCTGATGCGCTGCTTGAACGTGACGAGCGCGACGGGGAGCAGGGGGCCGGCGGGGAGCGTGCTTGCGGTGTCCGTGAGGGCGGCCGGGCCGGTGGCGCGGCACAGCACCAGGACGCGGGTTCCCGTGGCGGCCAGCTCGGCGGCCCTGTCGTAGCAGTCGCCGCCCTGGAGCAGCACGTCGGGCGCGCCCAGCACCCAGGTGCCGTGCTCGCCGAAGTCAGCCCCGCTCCACTTGCGCGCCGAGGAGAACGGCACGGTCGCGCCGGCCGTCCAGCCGTCGGCGGAGGGGTGGGCGGCCCTGATGGCTTCGGCGGTGGCGTTCGGCCGGCTGTCGAGGTGGGCCAGGGCGGCGAGCGCGGCGTCGATCGGCTGGCCGTCGGGCTTGGCCAGGGCGGCGGCGAGCGCGGGATCGATCGGGCGGCCGTCGGGCTGAGGAAGGACAGCGGGTGCGGACCTGTCGGGGTGGGCGGGGAGGACCTGGTCGAGGTCCATGCCGGCCGCGGTGAGGGTGCCGGTCTTGTCCAGGCAGAGCACGTCCACCCTGGCCAGGCCCTCGATCGCGGGCAGCTCCTGGACCAGGCACCCGCGCCGGCCCAGGCGCACGACGCCGACCGCGAACGCGATGGAGGTCGTCAGCACCAGCCCCTCGGGGATCATGGTGACGATGCCCGCGACCGCGCCGGTGATGGCGGTGCCGAGGTCGGCCGAGTTGCGCAGCTGGCTGTAGATCAGCAGCGCGCCGATGGGGATGACCAGCCAGGTGATGTACTTGATGAAGTTCGCGACCCCGGCGCGCAGCTCGGAGTGGGCGAGGTGGAACCGGCTGGCCTCCTCGGCCAGGCGCACGGCGTACGCGTCGGTGCCGACCTTGGTGGCGACGAACGCCCCCGAGCCCGCCACCGCGAAGCTGCCCGACAGGACCTGCTCGCCCGGCTGTTTGTGCACGGAATCGGCCTCGCCGGTGAGCAGCGACTCGTCCACCTCCAGGCCCTCCGCGTGGACGACCTCGCCGTCGACGAGCAGCCGATCGCCGGGACCGAGCAGGATGAGGTCGCCCAGCACCACGTCACGGGGGCTGACCTGACGTTCCTCGCCGTCGCGGCGCACGCGTACGGGAGCCTCGTTGATCACCGCGAGCTTGTCGAGCGTGCGTTTGGCGCGCACCTCCTGGATGATGCCGATCAGCGCGTTGGCCACGATGACCAGCCCGAACGCGCCGTCCTGCCACTCCCCGAAGATCAGGATGAGTGCCCACAGGACGCCGATGACCAGGTTGAACAGGGTGAAGACGTTCGCCCGGAGAATCGCGCTCAGCGACCTGCTCGACCGGCGTGGCACGTGGTTGGCCTTCGCCCCCGCCACCTGTGCGGACGTCAGCCCGGGCGCGGTCAAGGTGAGCCCGTCCACATAACCCCCCGTTTCTGTGGATCGGACTCACACACTAAGCCTTCACCACAATCTGTGGGAGCGACTTAGGGATGCGGCCGTCTCGCCGATGGCCGGCACCACGCCGCCGTGCGCCAGGTCGGCGGCGAGGCGGCAGGCCGCGCTGATGCCCTGCGCCCTGGCGGCGCCGTGGGCGATGACGACGGTGCCGTTGAGGCCGAGCAGGACGGCTCCTCCGTGCTCCTCGGCGTCGAGGCGGCGGCGCAGGCCGCGGATGCGGGAGCGCTGCATGGCGGCGCCGAGCCGGGCCACCCTGCTGTCGCCGATGCTCTCCCTGAGCTCGGTGAACGCGTAGCGGACCGCGCCCTCCATGGTCTTGAGCGCCACGTTGCCGGTGAAGCCGTCGGTGGTGATCACGTCGACCTTGCCGGTGAGCAGGTCGTGGCCCTCGACGTTGCCGGCGAACTGGATGCCGGGGGAGCCCTGCAGCAGCTCGTGGGCGCGTTTGACGAGCTTGTTGCCCTTCTCCGCCTCGCTGCCGATCGTGAGCAGGCCCACCTTGGGGTCCTTGATGCCGTGGGCGAGCTCGGCGTACGTGGCGCCGAGGTGCGCGAACTGCACCAGCATCTCCGGCTTGACCTCGGCGTTGGCGCCGGCGTCCAGGAGCACGGTGGGGGCGGGCAGCGTGGGCAGCGCGACGGCGATGGCCGGTCTGAGCACGCCCTGCTGGCCCTTGAGCCGGAGCCTGCCGGTGGCCACGATGCCCGCGGTCGATCCGGCGGACACGACCGCGGCGGCGTCGCCGCGGCGGACGAGGTGGCAGGCGACGGCGATGCTGGAACGGGGGCGGCGCAGGCTGGCCAGCGCGCCCTCGTCCATCGCCAGGGCCTCCTCGGCCCGGACGATCGGGACCTCCTTGGTGGCGTCGTGGTCGGCGAGCGCCTCGTAGAGCACGCGCGGGGAGCCGACGAGGACGACGGCCAGGCCGCGTTCGCGTACGGCGTGCACGGCACCCGCCACGATCTCGTGGGGTGCGTGGTCGCCGCCCATGGCGTCGAGCGCGATGGGCCTGCTGTCGGACACTGATCACCTCGTACGGCATCGAGCCCGCCGTCACGGCTTGGCCGGTACGCGGGCTCGGTATGTCCGCATCGCAGGCGAGGCAGGTGCCAGGTTAACCGGCGGGTAGGCCCTGTTGGTTCCCTGGAGGGCACGTTCCAGTCATGTCCGGGCCGGCGGCGGCCCGGTCCTGGGTCCGGTCCAGGCGGCGCGCCGGGTCCGGGGCTTCGCGCCGGCCGTCCGCTAGTGCAGGTTCCAGTCATCCTTGCCGCGGGTGACGATCACCTTGGAGAACTTCGAGGACCCGGTCACCCGGATCAGCGGCCCGTCGCCCTGGGACCCGCCCGTCACGTTGCGCTTGCCGAAGATCGAGTTGCCTTCGTCGATCACGTTGGCGTTGTCGGGCACGCGCACGATCACCTTGCTGAACCGCGCGTCCGTCTCGACGGTGATCTCGCGGCCCGGCAGCACGGCCTCGGACAGGTCGATGATGAGCGCGCCGAACCTGGCCGACAGCTTGACGTGCCTGGAGGCCACCCAGTGGCCCTTGCGCACCATCTTGCTGAACTTCGAGTCGATGACCTGCCGTTCGATGCCGGCGGGCGGGCTGGAGGCGGACACCTCGGGCAGGTCCCGGGTGAGGGGGACGAGCTCGCCGACGGTCTTGGCCGTGTAGGCCACGTCGAGGCGGTCGGCGTGCTCGACGCTGGTGAGTCTTCCTGTGGCGAGCGCCTCGCCGAGCACCGCGGCCACGCGGTCGCGGTCGGCGTCGGAAGCGCGAAGCTGCGGATCGTTGGTCACGGTATAGGAGTTTATGCCGGATCGCGATATGTCGCGAGTGTCCCGAACCTCAAGGAAAACTTGGAGCCCAGCGGAACCGGTGACGCCGCTGGGCGCGTCCGGGTATTAAGGACCGTAGACGCGCGACAGGGTCGTGAGGTTTACACCCGATCGAACAAAAAAGATGGGAAAGGCCTAGTGATCTTGAACCAGGCAGGCACCCGACGCTTCAAGGCGTACACGTCCAAGCACCTTGACGAGCTTCTGCGGCGTGCAGGGCTGGGTGACGACGAGCGGCTCAAGGTCCGCGCGGTCGCCACGGTGCTGCCCTTCCGGACGAACGCCTACGTCGTCGATGAACTCATAGATTGGTCTGCCGCGACCGACGACCCCATATACCGGCTGGTCTTCCCGCAGGCGGACATGCTGCCCGCGGAAGACGTGGCCAGGCTGGCCGACCTGCTGAAGGCCGAGGCCCCGAACTCCGAGATCCAGGCCGAGGCGAACCGCGTTCGCGCCCAGCTCAACCCGCATCCCGCGGGTCAGAAGGAACTCAACGTCCCGAGGATCGGCGACGAGCCCGTCCCCGGGTTGCAGCATAAATATCCGGAGACCGTGCTGATCTTCCCTAAACAGGGGCAGACCTGTCACGCCTACTGCACCTACTGCTTCAGGTGGGCGCAGTTCGTCGGCGACGCGGACCTGAAGTTCGCCTCCGACGACATCGGCCAGATGGTCGACTACGTCCGCCGCCATCCCGAGGTCACCAGCGTGCTGATCACCGGCGGCGACGCGATGATCATGGGGGAGCCCGTGATCAGGCGCTACATGGAGCCGCTGCTCGAACTGGAGCAGCTCGAATCCATCAGGATCGGCACCAAGGCGCTGGCCTACTGGCCGCAGCGGTTCACCACCGACCCCGACGCCGACGCCACGTTGCGCCTGTTCGAGGAAGTGGTGGAGGCGGGCAAGAACCTCGCGTTCATGGCCCACTTCTCCCACCCGCGCGAACTGGAGTCGCCGCTGGTCGAGTCGGCCGTCCAGCGCATCCTCGGCAGCGGGGCCACGATCAGGACCCAGGCGCCGCTGATCAGGTCGATCAACGACGATCCGGCCGTGTGGTCGGGCATGTGGCGGCGGCAGCACCGGATGGGGATGATCCCGTACTACATGTTCATCGAGCGTGACACCGGGCCCCAGGACTACTTCGCGGTGCCGCTGGCCCGCGGGTACGAGATCTTCAGGGAGGCCTACTCGTCCGTATCGGGGCTGTGCCGCACGGTGCGCGGGCCCTCGATGTCGGCCACGCCGGGCAAGGTGTGCGTCGACGGCGTCACGGAGATCGCCGGGGAGCAGGTCTTCATGCTCCACTTCATCCAGGCCCGCGACCCGTCGCTGGTGGGCCGGCCGTTCTTCGCGCGCTACGACCCGTCCGCGGTCTGGCTGACGGATCTGCGCCCGGCCTTCGCCGACCGTTTTCCGTTCGAGCCGGCCGAAGCGCTCCTTCCCGCCTGACCGGTCGCGCGCGTCCACCGCGACCGGAAAGAAACGCACCCCCGGCCCGCGACTTTTTTACGCGACCCTTTGTTCGCGGGCCGGCGGGGGCGTCCTCCGTGCGCACGCGCGTGTTCACGCGCGTGCGCACAATATCGAAACAAGGCCCTCCTATTTCCCGGTTTGTCTCTCCGCTCAACGCTCCCCCTTTACTCGGTAACCGGCCTGCAAACCCCTGCTACATGGGGATTCATGCGCCTGCGGCCGATCAATGCGAGTGATAGAACTGCTGGCGTAGCTCAGCCGTAGCGGCACGCTTCGTGTGGTGCCCATAGCGCGCACGCCACGGCATACGGGGGTTATCGATTCGCATTTCCACCGCATTCGAGAGCGATCGATCACGAGCCGGGAAGGCAATCATGAATCGAGTAGTCAAGACGGCTATGGCCGTCACAGCATTCGGTCTGGCCGCGGCGGCGATGGCCGTGCCCGCGCAGGCCGAAGTTCAATACAGCATCGCCAGGTACGCTCCCATCGACGGCCAGGGGGCGGGCACCGCCGCAGCCGGCAGCCCGCTGGGCGGCCTCCTGAGCGGCCTGGCCGGCAAGGGTCTGCTGGGCGGCCTGCTGGACGGCCTCAAGGCCAAGTCCGCCGCCAAGCCGCCCACCCAGATGACGGAGGCGGAGCTCGACGCCGCCGCCGAGAACCAGGCCGAGCAGGGCATCTCGGCGAACGGCTTCGAGGACATCACCCAGGACGGTGGCCCGCTGCCCGAGCTGTCGCCCATCGTCGGCGGCTTCCCGCTCACCACCGGCAGCAGCCTCACCGGCTCGCTGCCCGTCCTGTCGGGCGCGGCCCGCATGGCGCAGCCGGCGACGCCGTCGGTCAAGGCGGGCAAGCAGGGTCGCGGCGAGGCCGCGGCCACCGGCACGTCCGCGCAGAGCGCGATCACCGGCCTGCTCGGGTCGCCCGCAGGGGGCGCGGTGACCCAGCTGCACGCCACCAGCCTGCTGCCGGCCTCCGACAGCGGCACCGTCATGGCCGGCACCACCAAGGGCTTCCAGTCCCTGTCGGCCGACCTCGTCCTCGGCGGTCTCGGCCAGGCCGCGCAGCGCGCCCTGCCGAACGCCACCGGCGGCGGGCTGGCCCCGATGATCGGGCACGTCGCGCCCGCCGAGATGGCGCCGGTCGTCGAGGCGCTGCCCGCGACCTCCCAGGCCGCGGCCATGGACGACCTCGCCCCGCTCGTCGAGGAGGGCGCGGGCTTCGTCCAGGCCCGCGGGACCAGGGCCGCCGGCTCCTACAGCGACGTCATCACCGCCCTCGGCTGGACCACCGACGCGCTGACGAGCTCGGTGCGGGACCGCTGGGTTCGCGACTAAGACCGCGACGGAGGCGCTGATGAGCGAGGCCGGCCCGAGTCCGGCAGTACGGTTCGCGGGCGTCCTAGGTGCCGACGCCCGGGCACCGGACCCGCCGGCGACGTGGCGGCCCGCTCGCGTGCCCCAGCTGTTCCCTGACGGCGGGTCCCGCATCGGGATGCTGCCACACTGACGCGGCAGGTCGCCGGGGCTCCCATGAGGTGCCGGGCGCCCGGGACACTGACGCGCGACGGTTGCGAGGCTCCCGCGAGAGCGGGCCGCCTCATCACGGGCCTGGGCGGACGCGCCCACGGCCAGGGCGCGGGCGCCGCTACTGCAGGGCAGCGGCGCCGCCCCACGTCGCCAACCCCTTGTGGTTGGCGGCGCTTTTCGTTGTACGGGGACATGCCCTCCCTTCGTCTCGCCGTCCTGGGCGCGGGTTCAGGGTGGCTGTGGTGGCCGTGGAAGGCGCGAGGGGCGGTTATTCGGCCCCGGGGCGTGGGGGGTCTTCCCGGGGCGTCATAGCGGCTCTGAAGGCGTGGCGGGTCAGGGGAGGCGGGTCAGGGGAGGCGGACGCCTGTGCGGCGGGCTATCTGGGCCTGCAGGCGGGCCATCTGCCAGTGCAGCTCGAGAAGCTGCTCGGCGAGCTGCATCCTCGGGATCTCGGACACCTCCTCGGTGGCCAGGTGGTCAATCGCGGCCGAAAGCTCTGCCATCGCGAGCCCCCACTCCATCACCGTTCCTCGGATCGAATTGACGTTCGAATCCTATCGGAACGGCAGGCTCGGTGTCAGTCTTTTGCCCCTCGGGTCGCGGGAGTTTCGTACACAAGATCGAACTCCTGATCGGGGGGCCTGGGCTCGCGTGGCGGCGGCGCGCCACTGGATCACTCCGCGCGAAGGCGCGAGAGATGGTGATCGAGCAGCGCCGCGACGTCGTCCGGGGTGTAGTGGCCGACCAGGGTGGGGTTGACGATGCCCTGGGCGAAGGCGTAGAGGAGGCTCGCCTCCTTGGCGGCCTCCAGGTGGGCGGCGAGTTGGCCGGCGCTCTGGGCGGCGCTGATCTGGTCGGTGAGGAACGACAGCAGGGCCGCGTACCCCGCCCGCATCGCGGCCGCCTGGTCCTCGGACACGACCGAGCTCGCCTGGAACGCCAGCCCGATCCGGTTGAGGTAGCGGCGCTCCTCGTCCAGCGGCAGCAGCTCCAGGATGGTCGCGCGCAGCACGTCGAGCGGCGTGGTCCGGTCCGCGGCGACGGCCGCCACCCGTTCGCCGATCCAGATCGCGATGCGCTCCAGCGCCAGCAGCAGCATCTGGTCCTTCGTCGTGACGTAGTACTGCACCGCCCCCATGGACATGCCGGCCTCGGCGGCGACCTCCCGCAGGCTGACGCTCTCCATGCCCCTGGCGTGGATGACGCGGTGCACGGCCTCGGCGATGTGCCGCCGCCGGGTGTCGTGGTCGACGATCTTCGGCATGTTCCGTCGCTTTCTCATGCGGGTGCATGGTAAAAACCGGCACGTTCTTTTATCATGCGACTGTATGACAACAAAAGTTCTGATCATCGGGATCGGTACGCGTGGGGACGTGGCTCCGTACGCGGGCCTCGCGGTGCGGTTACGCGAGGCCGGGCACGAGGTGACGATCGCCGCGCACGAACCCTACGCGGAGCTGGTGACCGATGCGGACCTGGCGTGCGTCCCGCTTGCAGGAGACCCGCTCACCGCTCTGGCCGGCGGCTTCTCCATCAGTGCCTTCAGGGAGTACAGCGAGCAGCTCGTGGAAGGCCTGGCCGGGCTCAGCGAGCGGGAGGCCGACGTGCTCCTGCTCGGCGTGGCGGGCGCGCCCGCCTGTCACGTCGCCGAGGCGATGGGTGTGCCGAGCATGGGGGTGCACCTGCAGCCGGTCGATCCCACCGGGGAGTTTCCGCCGGTCATGAGCCTGCTCCAGCGCTCGCTCGGCCGGTGGGGGAACCGCAGGGCGGCGCGGCTGGCGTTCGAGGTGCCCGCCGCGGGCCCGCTGCTGGCCGGGCTGGGCGTGAGGATGCGGGCCCGGCTGGGTCTGCCCCCGATGACCCCGCGCGCCCTCTACCGGCGCAGGGAGAGCACGCGCTGGCCGGTCTTCCACGGGGTCAGCCCGCTGGTGCTGCCGCGCCCCGCCGACTGGCGGCCGGGGCTGGAGATCGCCGGTTACTGGTGGCCGCCACGGCCGCGGGGCTGGCAGCCGGACCCGGTGCTGCGCGACTTCCTGGCGTCGGGGCCCGCACCGGTCTTCGTCGGTTTCGGCAGCCTGGCCGGTACGCGGGCCGAGCAGCACACCGGACTGGCCGTGGACGCGTTGCGGCGGGCGGGGCTGCGCGGCGTGTTGCAGACCGGCGTGCGGGGGCGCCTCTCCGACGACGTGCTGGGCGTCGGCGACGTGCCGCACGACTGGCTGTTCCCCCGGATGGCCGCCGTCGCCCACCACTGCGGCGGCGGCACCACCGGGAGCGGGGTGCGGGCGGGGGTGCCCGCGGTGGCCGTGCCGGTCATGAACGACCAGCCGTTCTGGGCGTCCAGGCTGACGGCGCTCGGCGTGGCCTCGGCCGCGATCCCGTTCCGCCGCCTGACGCCCGCGCGGCTGGCCGCCGCGCTCACCGCGGCGGTCACCGACCCGGGTTACCGGCAGCGGGCCCGGGCTCTCTCGGCCGGGGTCTCGGCGGAGGACGGTGCGGCGCCCGTGGTCGAGGCGGTGGACCGGCTCCAGGCCGGCGACGGGCCCGGCCGCCGGCACGGATGACGGGCCGGCGGTGGTGGGTGACGTCCGACGTGAGCCGCCCTGCTGACAGGCCGGCGGCGGCGGATGACGTCCGACGTGAGCCTGCTGGTCGATCAGCCCTTGTTGTAGGCGGCGATGACCTCTTTCGGGTCGCCGTCCATTTTGATCTTGCCCTTGTGCAGCCAGATGACCCGGTTGCAGGTCTCCTCGATGACGCGCAGGTCGTGGGCGACCAGGAAGACGGTGCCGGCCGACTCGCGGATCTGGCGGATGCGTCCCTCGCTCTTCTTGCGGAACTCGCGGTCGCCGGTGGCCAGGGCCTCGTCGATGAGCAGGACGTCGTGGGTCTTGGCCGAGGAGATGGCGAAGCGCAGGCGGGCGCCCATGCCGGAGGAGTAGGTCGACATGGGCAGCTGGACGAACTCGTCGATGCCGGAGAAGTCGACGATCTCCTGGTATTTCTCCCTGACCTCGGCGGGCGTCATGCCCATGGCGTAACAGCCGAGGACGATGTTGCGCTCGCCGGTCAGCTCGCGCATGAGGGCCGCGTTGACGCCGAGCAGCGAGGGCTGGCCGTCGGTGTAGACGGCGCCCTCGTGCGGCGGCAGCAGGCCCGCGATGGCGCGCAGCAGCGTGGACTTGCCCGAGCCGTTGCGGCCCACGATGCCGATGGCGTCGCCGTGGTAGGCCACGAAGGTCACGCCCTTGACCGCGTGGACCTCTTTCATCTGCGGCCGCCCCTGGCGCTTCAGGATGCGCGTGAGGGCGTTGACCGCGTTGCCCTTCTCGTTGTCCGAGGCGGCGCCGTAGACGCGGTAGACGATGTGGAGGTCGTCGACGATGACGGTGGGAGTGCCCGTGGGTACGTCGAGGGGCCGCTTGCCCGGGGGCTCCGGGTTGGGATGCACTCTGACATCCTTGCCGGGGACGGCGGGCTTGTCGCCCTTCACCTGTGACAGCTCCTTGGTCAGTTCAGCCACGCCCGTACCTCTCCTCGGACCGCCAGAAGAACCAGAAGCCGAAGCCGAGTGCGAACACCGCCCAGAATACGCAAGACATCCACACCATCGGAGGCGGGTGGTGGCCGTACTCCGGGTTGTGGGTGGCGATGAGGATCTCGCGCATCCACTCGATGAAGGAGGCCGCCGGGTTGAGATACATCACGTTGGCCACCCACTGGGGCAGCTGCGCGGCGTCGACGACCTTGTCCTGGATCGAGAAGAAGACGCCCGAGGCGTAGAGCCACGTGCGGGTGATGAACGGCAGCAACTGGTTGAGGTCGCGCATCGTGGCGCCGAGCCGGGCGACCACCAGTCCGGCGCCGACGTTGAACATCGTCTGCAGCAGGAGCACCACGGGGATCATGAGCCAATACCACGTGGGCCACTCCTGGGTGGCGATCACGAGCGCGAGCAGCACGCCCATGGAGATGGCGAGTTGCTGCAGCTCCTGGATCGTGTAGGCCAGCGGCAGCGACGCCCTGGGGAAGTGCAGTGCCCTGATCATCGACAGGTTGCCGGAGATCGACTTCGCGCCCGCGGTGACCGTGCGCTGCGTGAAGGTGAAGATGAACATCCCGGTCAGCAGGAAGGCCGGGTAGTTGGCGATGTTCTTGTTGCCGCCCAGGATGAGGCCGAACATCAGGAAGTAGATGCCGGCGTTGAGCAGGGGCGTCAGCACCTGCCACAGCTGGCCCAGCGCGGAGTTGGAGTATTTCGTGACGTTGCGTGAGGTCGCGTACGTCAGGATGAAATGACGCCGCTGCCACAGCTGGCGCAGGTAGACAGGAAACCTCGGCCGTGCGATGGCACGGCGAAGCCCGTATCTCTTGGCGAGCTTGGCCAGCGGCTCCTGCCCGCTTCGGCCGCCCGCCTGGGCGTCCGCTACAGCGGATTCCGGCTGGCTCATGGCAAGGACTCTATTGGATCCCGGTCGGTGGAGTGCCTGTCACGCGGGTCGGCGACAGTCTGTTGGACGGGGCTTGGCGACGCCGGGTTCCAAGGCGTCGTCAAGACCTGCTCAACCGTAGCCCAGCGAGGCGGGGTGTGGTGGCAAGGGCGCGACCACCGTCGTGTAGGGGGTATTTTTCATCGACTGTTCACGTCCGGGCTCTACCCTCTATCGTTGTTTGGGCTGTTTGTACGTTTCTGGGCTGAATGCCCGTGACGGTGGATAGGCACACGTGTGACCGAACTGCAATGCGCCAGAGACTCCCTGGTGGCAAGTAGTAAGGGATAGTCGCGATCGACTGGCAGGGCGTCGGGCTGGTTTGACCATGTCAGCCAAATCCGGGGGGATACCAGGAACCCCCCGTCAGGCTGCTCCGGATCACCGCAGCTCAGCGCTTGGCGCCCACCTGTAGAGGGAGGAATTCTTTCACCATGCGTGTTACTAAGGGCGCACGGATCGTCGCCGGTACCGCGCTGCTCGCCCTCGCGGTTGCCGCGTGTGGCGGCGGTGCCTCGGACAGCGGCGGCACTGCCGCGGGCGGCGGGGAGACGCCGGTCCGCATGGAGATCGGTGAGCCCCAGGAGCTCCTGAACCCCCAGAACACGACCGAGACCGAGGGCTCTGAGGTCCTCGCCGCGGTGTTCTCGCCGCTCGTACGTTACGACGAGAACAAGCAGCCGGTCGAAGAGGCCGCCGAGTCGATCACCACGACGGACAGCAAGGTCTGGACGATCAAGCTGAAGTCCGGCTACACGTGGCACGACGGCACGCCGGTCACCGCAGCGGACTACGCGCGCGCGTGGAACTTCGCCGCCCTCCAGGACAACGCCATGAGCTCGTCCTACTTCTTCGGTCGCGTCGACGGGTACGAGGACGTGCACCCGGGTGAGGGCAAGACGCCGTCGGCCAAGGAGATGAAGGGTCTCAAGGTCGTCGACGACTCCACGCTAGAGGTCACCCTCGCTGCACCGTTCTCCCAGTTCAAGACGATGCTGGGCTACACCGCCTTCTACCCCATGCCGAAGTCGGCCATCGGCCCCGATGGCAAGGTGACTCAGGCCTTCGGTGAGCAGCCGATCGGCCAGGGCCTGTTCAAGCTGGACAAGCCCTACAAGAAGGGCACCGACCCGACCATCGAGCTGTCGGTCTACGACAAGTTCCCCGGAAAGAAGCCCACGGGCTGGACCAAGCTCCAGTTCAAGGTCTACACCAGCTCCGAGACCGCCTGGAACGACCTGCAGGCCGAGAACCTGGACATCCACGACTCGCTGCCTGCCACGGCCATCTCGACGGCCAAGCAGGTGCTCGGTGACCGGTACTTCGACGAGCCCGACGCCTCCATCGGCTACATCGGCACCCCGCTGAAGTACAACAAGGACTTCCAGAACGTCGACGTGCGCAAGGCCATCTCGATGGCCATCGACCGCAAGACGATCACGGACACGGTCTTCTCCGGCACCCGTTCGCCGGCCGACGACTTCATCAACCCGGCCATCCCCGGCTACCGCCAGGGCGCGTGCGAGGCGTGCACGTACAACCCGGCCGAGGCCAAGAAGCTGTACGAGGCCGCCGGCGGTCCGAAGACCATCGAGCTCGGCTACAACAACGACGGCGGCCACAAGGAGTGGATCGAGGCCGTCGCCAACAACCTGCGCGCCAACCTGGGCATCGAGGTCACTCCGAAGCCGTTCGAGAAGTTCCAGGGCATCCTGGACGCTCTGGACTCCAAGGAGTACAAGGGCCTGTTCCGGATGGGCTGGGCGATCGACTACCCGGCGGCCGAGAACTACCTGACCCCGATTTTCGGCACCGGCGCCATCGGCACCGGCTCCAACTACGGCGGCTACTCCAACAAGGACTTCGACGAGCTGGTGGCCAAGGGCGACCAGGCCACCGACTCGGCCGAGGGCCTGAAGTTCTACCAGCAGGCCGACGACATCCTGCTCAAGGAGCTTCCGTACATCCCGGTCTACTTCTACCGGAGCAACTTCGGGCACTCGACGAAGGTCAAGAACGTCAAGCTCAACCTGCTCAACCAGATCAACTGGGCTGACATCGAGAAGGCCTGACGTCATTCGCCAGGTGGGCGGCGGCTCCCGCCGTCCACCCGTCGGATGGCTGAACTTGGAGGCAGCCACTCGAGCCGGGTAAACCACGGACTCCGGGGGCTGCCTCCAAGTGTGTACCGGAGGGCTTGAATGGGCCGATATGTCATTAGGCGACTGATCCAGGCGATACCCGTCCTGCTCGGCGCCACGCTACTCATCTTCTGCATCGTCTTCGCACTGCCCGGAGACCCCATCGCGGCACTGTTCGGGGACAAGCGCCCGGACGCCGCGATCGCCGAGGTGCTGCGCGAGCAGTACCACCTCAACGATCCGCTGCTGCTGCAGTACTGGTACTACATCAGCGGCGTCCTCTTCCGCGGTGACTTCGGCGTGAACTTCGCCGACATCCCGGTGTCCCAGATCATGGCCGGCAAGTTCCAGATCACGCTGAACCTCGCGCTGACCGCCCTGGCCATGGAGGCCGTCATCGGCGTCGGCCTGGGCCTGTGGGCGGCGCTGCGCCGCGGCAAGGCCACCGACACCATGATCCTGGCCTCGACGCTGCTGCTGATCTCGGTGCCCACGCTGGTGACCGGTTTCGTGCTGCAGCTCCTGCTGGGTGTGAAACTCAAGCAGTGGACCGGAGCGGACATCTTCCCCGTGGCGGGCACGTTCGCGGGCTGGCGCAGCTACCTGCTGCCCGGCTTCGTGCTCGCGGGGACGTCCATCGCGTACCTGACCAGGCTCACCAGGACGAGCCTGGCGGAGACGCTGAGGGCGGACTACATCCGCACGGCCACGGCCAAGGGCCTGTCCAGACGCCGGGTCGTCGGCAGGCACGGCCTGCGCAACGCGCTGATCCCGCTGGTCACCTATCTGGGCGCCGACCTCGGCAACCTGATGGGCGGCGCGGTGATCACCGAGACGATCTTCAATCTCCAGGGGATCGGAAACCAGCTCTTCACGTCGGTGTACCTGCGCGAACAACCCGTCGTCGTCGGTATCGTCACCGTACTGGTGCTGGTCTACATCCTGGCCAACCTGGTCGTCGACTTGTTGTACGCCGTGCTAGACCCGAGGATCCGCTATGAGTAACCCAACCCCGCCGGTCGGGCCGGGACTCCCGGAGACGCAGACCATGGTCTCGGACACGGTGACCGCGCCCGCGCCGCACCGTCAGGGCAAGCACAAGCAGGCCAAGGGCGGCAAGCCCGCGAGCCTGTGGACCGACGCCTGGTACGACCTCAGGCGCCGGCCGATGTTCATCCTGTCGGTGGTCATCATCCTGATCCTGCTGGTCATGTCGTTCTGGCCGCAGCTGTTCACCTCGGTCGACCCGTTCAACGCCAGGACGTGCGACCTGTCCACGGCGCGGCAGACGCCCAGCGCGGGTCACCTGTTCGGACGCGACAGCCTCGGCTGTGACGTCTACTCCAGGACGATCTACGGGGCCCGCAACTCGATCGTGATCGGCGTGCTGACCACGATCATCACCACGCTCGTGGGCGGGCTGCTCGGCATCATCGCCGGTTACAAGAGCGGCATGGTCGACACGGTCTCCTCGCGGCTGACCGAGGTCTTCTTCGCCATCCCCCCGATCCTGGGCGCCCTGCTGATCGCGGCCACGTTCCGCGGCCGGGCCAACAGCATCCTGCTGGTCATCATCGCGCTGGCGGTGCTCGGCTGGCCGATGACGTACCGCATCATGCGGGCGGCCGTGATCACGGCGAAGAGCCAGGACTTCGTGGTCGCGGCCAGGGCACTGGGCGCGGGAGCGGGCCGGATCATGTTCCGTCACCTGCTGCCCAACTCGGTGGCCCCGGTCATCGTCGTGGCCACGATCAACCTGGGCGGATTCATCGCGGCCGAGGCCGCGCTGTCCTTCCTGGGCGTCGGCGTGCAGTCGCCGGACATCTCCTGGGGCCTGATGATCGCCGACGCGCGCAACAGGTTCCTGGAGGCGCCGCTGCCGCTGATCTTCCCGGCCGTGTTCCTGTGCGTCACCGTGCTGGCGTTCATCATGATGGGCGACGCCGTGCGCGACGCGCTCGATCCGAAGCTCAGGTAGGAGGGAGGATCAAAGTGACGAAGACGACTCCGGACGCGTTGCCCGCCGAGGGAGGGCCGGGCGACGGGCCGCTGCTCGCCGTCGACAACCTGCACGTGGAGTTCCAGACCCGCGCGGGCGTCGTGCGCGCGGTCAACGGCGTGAGCTACACGGTCGGCGCGGGTGAGACCCTCGCCGTGCTGGGCGAGTCGGGCTCGGGCAAGTCCGTGACGGCCCAGGCCATCATGGGCATCCTCGACATGCCGCCGGCGGTCATCCCCAAGGGGGAGATCCGCTTCAGGGGCACCGACCTGCTCAAGCTGTCGGAGGACGCCCGCACGCAGGTGCGCGGGCAGCGGATCGCGATGATCTTCCAGGACGCGCTCTCCGCCCTCAACCCGGTCTTCACCGTGGGCTGGCAGATCAGCGAGATGTTCCGGGTGCACCGGGGCATGTCCAAGGCCGACGGCATGAAGAAGGCCGTCGAGTTGATGGACCGGGTCCGCATCCCGGCCGCCAGGCAGCGCGTGCACGACTACCCGCACCAGTTCTCCGGGGGCATGCGCCAGCGCATCATGATCGCCATGTCGATCGCGCTGGACCCCGAGGTGCTGATCGCGGACGAGCCGACCACGGCGCTGGACGTGACCGTCCAGGCGCAGATCATGGAACTGCTGGCCGAGCTGCAACGCGAGAGCCAGATGGGCCTGATCCTCATCACCCACGACCTCGGCGTCGTGGCCGACGTGGCCGACAAGATCGCGGTCATGTACGCGGGGCGCATCGTGGAGAACGCCCCCGTGTACGACATCTACAAGGCGCCCGCGCATCCGTACACGAAGGGCCTGCTGGACTCGATCCCCAGGGTCGACCTCAAGGGCCAGGAACTGTACGCGATCAAGGGTCTGCCGCCCAACCTGCTGGACCTGCCGTCGGGCTGCTCGTTCAACCCGCGGTGCCCGTACCGGCAGGACAACTGCGTGACCGACGCCCCCCCGCTCTACGAGATCAGCGGCGTGCGCAGCAGCGCCTGCCACTACTGGAGGGAGGTCCTCGATGGCGAGCGGCAGTGAGCGCATTCTCGAGGTGCGCGACCTGGTCAAGCACTTCCCGCTGACGCAGGGCATCCTCTTCAAGAAGCAGATCGGCGCGATCAAGGCCGTCGACGGCGTCTCGTTCGACCTGAACAGGGGCGAGACGCTGGGCATCGTGGGCGAGTCGGGCTGCGGCAAGTCCACCCTCGCCAAGGTGCTGATGGCGCTGGAGCGGCCCACCTCGGGCTCGGTCAAGATCGACGGCCGGGACATCGCCAAGGCCAAGGGCAGCGAGCTCAAGCGCATGCGGCGCAACATCCAGATGGTGATGCAGGACCCGTACACCTCGCTGAACCCCCGGATGACCGTCGGCGACATCATCGGCGAGCCGTACGAGATCCACACCGAGGTCGCCCCCAAGGGTGACCGGCGCACGAAGGTGCAGGAGCTGCTGGAGGTGGTCGGACTCAACCCCGACCACATCAACCGCTACCCGCACCAGTTCTCCGGCGGGCAGCGGCAGCGCATCGGCATCGCCCGCGGGCTGGCGCTGCAGCCGGAGATCATCGTCTGCGACGAGCCGGTCTCCGCGCTCGACGTGTCGATCCAGGCGCAGGTCATCAACCTGCTCGAACGGCTGCAGAACGAGTTCAACCTGGCCTACATCTTCATCGCCCACGACCTGTCGGTGGTGCGCCACATCTCCGACCGGGTCGGCGTGATGTACCTGGGCAAGTTCGTGGAGCTGGGCAAGGACACGGAGATCTACGACCGGCCGGCGCATCCGTACACGCAGGCGCTGCTGTCGGCGGTGCCGGTGCCCGACCCCGAGGGCCGGGAGCAGCGGGAGCGGATCATCCTCCAGGGTGACCCGCCGTCGCCCGCCAACCCGCCGAGCGGGTGCCGGTTCCGCACGCGGTGCTGGAAGGCGCAGGAGATCTGCGCGGAGGAGGAGCCGCTGCTGCAGATCCGGCCGGGCACGGCGCACGAAAGCGCCTGCCATTTCGCCGAAACCCACGATGTGGTGCACGTAGGCTGATTTCTTTTCTGGAGGGTCCATCTGTTACGGCGGCGCCGGGTTGCCCCGGACGCCGTACGTGGCTGATGGCCCTCCAGGGAGACGCCGGCTGAACCCGTCAGTGGCGGGCCGCCGTCACGGCGCTCTGTGGGCCCCGTGACGTGGTTCAAAAGCCGGACCACGTTCCGGGGCTCAGCGGGTGGCGATGATCGCTGAGCCGTGGCCGAACAGGCCCTGGTTGGCCGCCAGGCCGACGCGGGCGTTCTCCACCTGGCGCGGCCCCGCCCGGCCGCTCAGCTGGGCGGTCAGCTCGCAGAGCTGGGCGATGGCCTGGGCCGGGATCGCCTCGCCGAACGAGGCCAGGCCGCCCGACGGGTTGACCGGGATGCGGCCGCCCAGCGCGGTCTGGCCGTCCCGGAGCAGCTTGTCGGCCTCGCCGGGCGGGCAGAGGCCGACGTCCTCCATCCAGTCCAGCTCCAGCGCCGTGGACAGGTCGTAGACCTCGGCCAGCGACACGTCCTGCGGGCCCAGGCCCGCCTCCTCGTAGGCCGCGTGCGCGATCGCGGCCCTGAAGGGCCGGTGGCCGGGCGGGGGCTCGGTGACGCGGGAGTCCGTGGCGAAGTCGGGCAGCTCCAGCACCGTGTTCGGGAAGGTGGGCGTGACCGTGGAGACGGCGGCCAGGCGTACCAGGGTGCCGCCGTGGCGGCGGGCATACCCCTCCGAGGCCAGGACCACCGCCGCGCCGCCGTCCGAGGTGGCGCAGATGTCCATCAGGTGCAGCGGGTCGGCCACCATGGGGGAGGCCAGCACCTGCTCGGCGGTGACCCGCTCGCGGTAGCGGGCCATCGGGTTGAGCGAGCCCGCGAGCGCGTTCTTGACCTTGACGGCGGCGAAGTCCGCCGGCGTCGAGCCGTGCACGGCCATCCGGCGGCGGGCGTAGAGGGCGAAGTAGGCGGGGTTCGTGGCGCCCAGGAGGCGGAAGCGCAGCCAGTCGGGGTCGTCGGGGCGGTCGCCGCCGACCGGTTTGAAGAAGCCCTTCGGGGTCGCGTCCGCGCCGATCACGAGGGCGACGTCGCACAGCCCGGCCAGGATCCTGGCGCGGGCGATGTCCAGCGCCTGGGCGCCCGACGCGCAGGCCGCGTAGCAGGAGGCGACCCTGGCGCCCGACCAGCCCAGTGCCTTGGCGTAGGAGGCGCCGGAGACGAAGCCCGGGTAGCCGTTCCTGATGGTGTCCGCGCCGACCACGAACTGCACGTCCGTCCAGGCCAGGCCGGCGTCCTTGAGCGCTTCGCGGGCGGCGGCCACGCCGTAGTCGAGGAACGGGCGGCCCCACTTGCCCCACGGGTGCATCCCGGTGCCCATCACGACCACGCTCACGACGCTCGCCTCCAGCGGTGCGGCACTGTCACGGGCCTCATGACGTTCGCCTCCGGCGGTGTGCCCCTCATGACGCTCGCCTCCAGCGGTGTGCCCCTCATGACGCTCGCCCCCACATCCACACGAGCGGGCCGTCGGCCAGGGGGCCCGAGGTCAGCTCCAGTTCCATGCCGACCGTGAGCTCGTCCACCGTCAGGCCCTTGACCTGCCCGAGCACCACGATCCCGACCTCGTCGAGCTCGACGGCAGCCAGTGCGACCGGCTCGTACGGCTGCGCGGCCACGTACGGCGCCGGCGGCGGGTAGCAGGCGTTCGTGTACGACCAGACGCGCCCGCGCCGGGGCAGCCGGAACACCTCCATGTCCGTGCTCGTGCACCGGGGATCGGGGCACGAGTCGTGCCGTGGCGGGAAGCAGACCGTCCCGCAGGCCGGGCACCGGGTGCCCAGCAGGCGGACGCCCTCTTCCTCGATGGCGAACCAGCCGTCGATCGCGTACGTCATAGCCGGAGTATCACACAAGCGCTTGCTAGGTTACATCCCTTCGCCGTCCGCGGCGGCGCAGCACCACCCGTGCCGACATCACCGCCATCAGCATCAGCATGCCGCCCACCACCGGCATCCGGGTGGCCGGCACGGGCCCGTCACCGAAGTACGGCCCTGGGCCGGCCATGGCCGTGACCGGCACCGCCAGCCGGTCCGCCGTCCGCAGGGCGAGCAGCGCGTCGACCACGCCGTGCCCGTAGGCGGGGCTGTAGCCGCCCGACGGCCGCCGCCCGGTGCCCAGCTCGATGGCCCGGCGCACGTGGTAGGGCGACATGTCGGGATGCGCCGCCCTGATCAGCGCCGCGATGCCCGCGACCATGGCGGCGGCCGAACTGGTACCGTCGCCGACCACGTACGAGGTGCCCGCGTCGGCCGTGACGATCTGCGTGCCGGGCGCCACCACCGAGACGTAGTCCTGCTTGTTGGAGAACCGGGCCACCTTCATCCGCCGGTCGACCGCGCCCACCGCGATCACCCCCGGATAGGCGGCGGGGAAGTTCTTCCTGTTGGCGGTGGCCCCGTCGTTGCCCGAGGAGGCCACCAGCACCGCTCCCTTGCTGATCGCGTGCTGGACGGCCTCCTCCTCCGCCGCGTACCCCTCCCACGCGCCGCTGCCGCCGCCGAGCGACATGCTGATGACGTCGGCGCCGTGGTCGGCCGCGTACCGGATGCCCTTGGCCAGCGCGTCGCGCCAGCCGGAGAGCTGCCTGCCGCGCCGCGGGTCGCCGTTCTCCAGCGTCACCCGCACCGACAGCACCGTGGCGGCGGGGGCCACGCCCATGATCCCGCTGCCGTCGCCGTGACCGCGGCCCGCGATCAGGCTGGCCATGGCGGTGCCGTGCGGGCCCCACGGCCGGTCGCCCGTGCCGGTCAGGTCGGGGCCCTCGATGACGGCGCCGCGCAGGTCGGGGTGGTGCGCGTTGACGCCGGTGTCCAGGACGGCCACCACCACGCCCTCGCCCTTGCTCACCCGCCACGCCTCGGGCAGCCGCAACGTGCCCAACTGCCACTGCCCGGCCCGCGCCGCCTCCCCCAGATCCCCGACGTCATCCACCACATCCGCCACCCCGACAACGCTCGCCGCGCCTGCGATGCCGGTCGTGTGGGCGGTGCTGGTCGTGTCGGTGGTGCTGGTCGCGTGGGCGGCGGTGCCGGGGACGGCGATGACGGCCGCCAGGCCGGTCACCAGCGTCGGGACGATGAGCCGCCTCATCGGGTCAGCGCCTGGTGCAGGACCGTCGCCAGTTGCCGGGCCGCGTGGCGCAGCCGGGCCACGGCGCCGTCGCCCGGCCGGTACGTCCGCCCGTCGGCGTATCCGGCGGCCGTCGCCACCACATAGCGCTCGTCGGAGTCGACCACGACGCCGGTGAAGTACTGCCGATCGCCAAACCGCTCGGCCGCTCCGCCGGGGAAGGCAACCGGCCGCACGGTCGCGGGCCGCCCCGCGTCGGCGAGAACGACTCCGGGACCGGCCACGGACCCGGCCACCACACCGGCCGAGGTCCCGGCCCAAGACCCGGCCACCACACCGGCCCAAGACCCGGCCGCGAGATCGGCCGAGGGTCCGGCCGCGAGACCGAATCCCAGGTCGGCGGACGACCCGGCGGTGCGCTCGGCCCCCGGATCGGTGGCGGTGGTCGTGCGGCTGGCGAGGACGGCGATGCCGACGGTGACGACGAAGGTGCGGGTGCTGTCCACGTACGTGGCGCGTAAGGCCGTGCGGCAACTCGAACGTACGGCGGCGGGCTGGAAGGCGCGCCGGCAGGGCGCCTCGGGGGCGACTCCGGCCAGCACGTACGTGACCCGCGCCCCCGAAGGGCTGGAGCCGGGCACCGAGTCGGGGAAGACCCGGGCGACCGGCCACGCGTGCCAGCGCTCTGAGACGGTCGGCGCCGATGAGGGCCAGACCGCGGCCATGATGGACAACAGCACAAGGGACAAATGGAACATGTCAACCTCGAACGGGAGGGGAGGGACCTCCGATCTGTTCCGCATTCTGACACGAGAGCGTTCAGACATTCCGACGCTTCGGTAAACAGACCGATACGCGGAGTAATTCCGATCTATGGCTTTCCGCCTACGGTGTGGGCGAAAGTCGGACATGTGCCCCAGGCGGGAGCCCCAGGCGCTGGGCCGCGTCACCGGAGTTGATCGCGATGGCGATCAGCCCGGCCGAGTCCGCGAACGCGACCAGTTCCCCCGGCGGCACAGCCGCGTACGTCTCACGGAAGGGAAGCGCGAGCTGCCGCCGCCCCAGCCACACCCCCAGCGTGTCACCCACCCGCACACCCAGCGCCTGAAGGTCGCCGGCCGCTATCGACAGCTGTGTGTTGCCGTACCGGTCGACCGAGACCACCTCGCCCTCCACCGAGCCCTCGCGCAGCTGCGAGGTCGGCTCGGGCAGCGACACCAGCCTGGCCAGCGGCACCTCGGGCCCCAGGTCCGCGGTACGCAGCCCGCCGAACAGCCGCCCCGCGACCGGCGCGAACACGTCGCGCCCGTGGAAGGTGGGCGAGACCGGATGCAGGAAGTGCGCGGAGTTGCTGATCTCGTACGCCGCCACCGGCCCGCCACTGGCGTGCACCGCCCACGACAGCAGCCCGTTGTCGGGACCGATGAACACCCGGCCGCCCGCCTCCACGGCCACCGCCCGCCTGGCCCCGCCCGCGCCCGGATCGACCGCGCCGATGTGGATGCCCTGCGGCAGGTAGGGGATCGTCTGGGCCAGGACCGCCGCTCCGCGCCGTACGTCGCCGGAGGGGATCAGGTGGCACACGTCGATCACGCGGGCCGCGGGAGCGATGCCGGCGATCACCCCGTGACAGGCCGCCACGTAACCGTCTTCGAGCCCGTAATCGGTGAGGAGCGTGATGACAGAGGTCACATTTGGTGACTGTACGTCCCGCAATCCACCGTGAACAGCCGCCAATCCGCCGTGAACGGCCGCACTCGGCACATACGATGGCCTCGGGCCGCGTGCGAGCGACGTGACCGACGCTCGCCCCTTTCGAGGAGGACACCATGGGAGCACCGCTCAGCGGTGACAATGCTGCCCAGGAACCGTCCCGACAACCCCTCTCACAACGCGACATCGAGCTCCTCGCCTTCGAGCGCCAATGGTGGCGCTACGCGGGCGCGAAGGAGCAGGCCATCAAGGAGAGCTTCGGTTTCTCCGCCACGCGCTACTACCAGCTGCTCAGCGAACTGATCGACCGGCCGGAGGCACTGGAGCAGGACCCCATGCTGGTCAAGAGGCTGCGCCGGCTACGCTCCACCCGCCAGCGCGAGCGCGCCGCCAGAAGGTTTGGCATGCGCCCCTGACCGGCTGGGTACGGCAGCCGCGTGAAGAACATCCCTGGAATCGAAGCGATCTTGCGTGATCCGGCGGGCGCCGTGATCGGGCTCGACTTCGACGGCACACTGTCGCCGATCGTGCCCGATCCGGCCAAGGCTGTGATCCACCCGGAAGCGCCCGAAGTACTCGCCGACCTGGGCGCTCACGTCCTCGCGGTGGTCGTCGTGACCGGCAGGCCCGCGGCCACCGCGCTGGAGCTCGGCCCCGGCCTGGCCGACGTGGAGGGGCTGGTCGTGCTCGGGCACTACGGCTTCGAACGCTGGGAGGACGGCCGCGTCTCCGCGCCCCCGCCCCCGCCAGGGGTGCCCAGGGCCGAGGCGGAGCTGCAACTGCTGCTCGGCACGCTCGATCTGCCGGGCGTCGTCATCGAGGACAAGGGCCGGGCCGTGGCCGTGCACACCAGGCGCAGCCCCGACCCCGAGGGCGCGCTGGCCGTGCTGCGCGAGCCGCTGGCCAAGCTGGCCGCGAAGCACGACCTGGTGATCGAGCCGGGGCGCATGGTGCTGGAGCTGCGGCCGCCAGGCATGGACAAGGGACACGCGCTGAGCCTGTTCCTGGCCGAGAAGGCGGCGAGGTCGGTGATGTTCGTGGGTGACGACCTGGGCGATCTGGCCGCGTTCGACGCCGTACGCGCCTCCGGGCTGCCCGGGGTGACCGTGTGCAGTGGCTCCGCCGAGGTGACGGCGCTGGCCGAACGGGCCGACATCGTAGTGGACGGGCCGCAGGGTGTGGTGGCGCTGCTGCGTGAGCTGGGGTCGGCGTTCAGTCGTTCGTGATCGGGCTGCAAGTCGCACTTCCTAGAGTCGGTCCCATGTCCAAGCGCCATCTCGCCGTCGCGACCCTGACCGCGATCACCCTCCTGGCCGCACCTTTCCCCGCGTACGCCGCGAACGCCACCAGCGGCACGCACGCCGCGAACGCCACCAGCGACGCGTCCACTCAGCCCCTCAAGCTCAGGGGCGGGCTGACGCTCCATCTGCCGATCAAATGGGCGGTGCACCGGGTCAGCCCCGACTGGATCCACGTGGTCACCGGCAGATGCGCCAAGCCCTCCGGCGGTTACGGCACCCCCGGCTGCCGCGGCTTCTGGGTGCTCGGCCCCAAGGCCATCAAGCACGGCAATGAGCTCTTCCACGCCTACGACGGGACCAGGCCGTTCTACCCCGCGACCGACGTGCAGCAGTGTCCGAGCAACGGCAAGTGGGGACAGGTCCTCGGCTCGGCCAAGGTCAAGGGCCTGCGCCGGCTCGGTCCCGGGCACAAGGCGGCCTACCGCGAGTGGCGGGCGAGCTGCGTCTCGTACGCGAACGGCAAGGTGAAGTCGCGCTACACACAGCGCGAGTGGTACCTGCCGAAGACGAGGATCCTCGTCGTCGACCAGTGGAGCACGCCGGGCCTGTCCGCCGCGCTCAGGAACGCCGACTGGAACTGAGCACCCCGGCCACGGCCAGGCCGATGAGCACCGGCACCAGGAGGAACGCCTTCCAGGTGCCGAAGCCGTCGGCGAGCGCGCCGAGCGCGAGCGGGCCGGCCGCGATGGCGGCTCCCGCCCAGATCGGCGACGCCGCCGCCGCCAGGTCGGCCCGGCCGCCCGCGCCGGCGATCAGCCCCGACAGCGCCAGCGGGAAGTGCAGCGAGGCGCCGAGCCCGCAGACCACCAGCCCGGCGTAGGAGAGTGCCGGGTGGGTGCTCAGCCAGAACAGCAGCCAGCCCGCGAACGCCACCGCCAGCGCCCCCACGAACAGCGGCACCGTGGGCAGGCGCAGCGCCAGCTGCGCCCCGGCGAACCGGCCGGCCGCCAGCCCGCCCACGAACGCCGTCAGCCCCGTGGCCGCCGCGGCCGCGCTGAGTCCCGTACGGCCGGCGAACAGGTCGGCGGCCCACAGGTTGAACGTGAACTCCATCGCCACGCAGCAGAACAGCACCAGCCCCGCCAGATGGAACCCCCACCCCGGCCTGCCCACCGCCTCCGCGTCCCCATCCGCACTGGCCGCTCGCCCCGGGCTCCCGCCCGGACCGGCCACCGTCTTCGCGTCCACGCCGGCCCCGGCGGCCCCGGCGGCCTGGTGCGGGCCGGGCGGCGGCGGGGGCCAGACGCGGCCCATGAACAGCGCCAGCAGCACGCTCACGACCGGCGTGACCAGCAGCGCCGCGCGCCAGCCGAACGCGGTCTGGGCGACCACGCTGAGGCAGAACGTCATCCCCATGCCCACCACCACGCCGACGGCGTTGGCCTCGCTGATCGCGGCCGGTCCCGCCGGGCCGTGGTGGTCGCTGAGCGCGGCCATGGCGGTGTAGAGCATGATCGCGCTGAACCCGCCGGAGACGCCGTACCCGAGCATGGTCAGCGGCAGGGCGTCGGCGGGGACGATCACGAGCAGGCCGGCGTTCATCCCGGCCAGGCCGATCCAGGTCGTCGCGCGCCGGCCGAACCTGCGGGTGAGCGCCGGCAGCAGCAGCCCGGCCGCGATCGTGCCCGCGGCCATGGCGGTGCCGTGCAGGCCCGCCACGGTGGCCGGGACGCGCAGGTCGGCGCGGAGCAGCGGCAGGGCGGCGCTCAGGCCGTACATGTAGGTGGCGAACGCGCTGAGCTGGAGGTAGATGAGCCAGGTCGGGCGATCTCGGATCAGCCGGATGGGCGGTAAGACCATGCTCACCCGGCAGCCTCCCGATCGGTGAGGGGATCGCCCTCCCATAGTAGGTCAGCGCCCGGAACCGGCCCGGCTCAGGGCGGCGGCGCCGGGTCAGGTCGGGTCAGGGCACCGAGCCGGGTCAGGTCAGGGCGTCGAGCTGGGCGGCGAACCACTTCTGCGGCGGCAGGGCGGTCGCGGCGGCGTGCAGCTTGTCGCGGCGCATGCGCCGCTCGTCCTCCGGCATGACCAGCGCGTCGTGCAGCGCCGCGGCCGTGCCGCTGATGTCGTACGGATTGACCAGGAGCGCGTGCTGGCCCAGCTCGGCCGCCGCCCCCGCCTCCCGCGACAGCACCAGCGCGCACCGCTCCGACAGGACCGGCCCCTCCTTGGCGACCAGGTTCATGCCGTCGCGGATGGGGTTGACGAGCAGCACGTCGGCCATCCGGTACGCGGCCAGCGAACGCGGGTAGTCGTCGTTGACGTTGAGGATCAGCGGGTCCCAGTCGTCGGTGGCGTACTCGTCCTCGATCTCCTGGGCGCGGCGCTGCACCGACGCGGTGTATTCGCGGTATTCGGGCAGGTCGTGCCGGCTGGGATAGGCGAAGGCGAGGTGGACGACCCGGCCGTGCCACTCGGGATGCGCGGCCAGGAACTCGCGGTAGGCGATCAGGCCGCGGACGATGTTCTTCGACAGCTCGGTGCGGTCGATGCGGACGATCAGCCTGCGGTCGCCCACCTGCTCCCTGAGCGCGGTCATGTGGGACTCGACGTCGGGCTCGCAGGCCCGCTCCCACAGCGCCGAGCCGTCCACGCCGAGGCTCTGCACCCCGATGCGGGTGGTGCGGCCCTCGTGGGTGACGCTGCGCCCGACGCGGTCGGCCTCCGCGCCCAGCAGGCGCTCACAGCAGTCCATGAACGCCTGCGCCCATCGGTCGGTGAGGAACCCGGCGTGATCGGCCCCCAGGATGCCCTCCAGGACCTCGCGCGCCACCTCGTCGGGCAGCAGGGAGAAGTATTCCGGCGGCGCCCACGGCGTGTGGCTGAAGTGGGCGATGCGCAGGTCGGGCCGTTCGGCGCGGAGCATGGCGGGGGTCAGCGTCAGGTGGTAGTCCTGCACCATCACGCGGGCGCCGTGGCCGGCCTCCTCGGCCAGCGCCAGCGCGAACGCGCCGTTGTAGTCGCGGTAGGACTCCCACTCGCGCTCGAACCTGGTGCCGAAATTGGGCGTGTTGGGGATGTCGTAGAGCAGATGGTTGACGAACCACAGGGTGGAGTTGGCCACGGCGTTGTAGGCGCGGTGGAAGACGGCGGGCGCGATGTCGAGCATCCGCAGCGGGCCCGTGTCGTAGCCGGCCTGGTCGATGCGGCCGCCGGCGGCCAGGCGCACGGCGCTGCGGTCGCCGTCGGACAGCGCGGCGCAGATCCACAGCACGCCGTCGTCCTTGGCCACGCCCGACAGGCCCGAGACCAGGCCGCCGCCGCCGCGCCTCATGGTCAGCTCACCGTCGTCGGAGACGGTGAAGGAGACCGGGCCTCTGTTGGAGGCGAGCAGGACGCTGTTCATGGACATCCTCGGTCACGAGTCGCGGGATTGACGCGCGGACCGCGGCATCTCGCGTGCGGAGGGGCGAGGAAGTCAACTAGGCTCCCATCGATCACAAACATAGGATCCCATCTATGGCGCTTGATGAGCTAACCGAGGAACTCGCCCGCTCCGCGGCCGGAGGAGACCATCGCGCACTTGGCGAGCTCCTGGCGCGGATCGAGCCTGATGTGATGCGCCACTGCGCCCGGATCCTCCCCTATCACCAGGATGCGGAAGAGGCCTCGCAAGATACGTTGCTGGCCGTGGCGCGCAACATCGGGCGTTTCGAGGGGCGGGCCAGGTTCAGCACCTGGCTGCACATCGTGACCGCCAACTGCGCGCGGACGACGTACCGGACGCTCAAGCGCAGGGCGGCCGAGCAGAGCTCGGACGAACTGCCCATGCAGAAGCCGGACGTGCGGCGGGTCAGCGTGATCGCGGGCTCGCGGCTCGACCTGCTCGACGCGATGGAGGCGCTGGAGGCCGACAAGCCCGACCTGGCGCAGGCGCTGGTGCTGCGCGACATCGTCCAGCTCGACTACAACGAGGTGGCCGAGCAGCTCGGCATTCCGCTCGGCACCGCGAAGTCCCGCATCCACCAGGCGCGCAAGTACGTTCAGGGCGTCCTGGGCGAGGACTATCGCTGAGACCGCCCGTCCCACATGATGAGACGGGTGGAAGTTTCGGCCACTTGAGCGGGTAGAGTCCAGTTCAACAACTTCATATTGCTCATCCAGAGGGGTGGAGGGACCGGCCCTGCGAAGCCCCGGCAACCCTCCCGGCTTTCGACTCGCGACCTGGCGAGGCCGACCGGGACTAGGTGCCAATTCCGGTTCGCGGTCAAGGTGGCCGTGGGCGAAGATGAGGGAAGGCCTCGCTTCATGTCGCTCGACTTTGGTCCTGCTGTCGGTCTGTCCTGCCGCGAGTGCGGCGCCCGTTACCCCCTGGGTCCCAGTTTCGCCTGTCTGGAGTGTTTCGGGCCGCTTGAGGCGGCCTACGACTTCGGCACGGTGACTCGGGCGCAGATCGAGTCCGGTCCGGCCAACATCTGGCGTTACCGCGCACTCCTCCCCGTTCCGACGGACGTGACCGAAAAGCCGAATATGAACCCCGGCTGGACCAAATTGGTCAAGGCCGGAAACCTCGGCAAGGCGCTCGGGCTCAAATCCCTGCACGTGAAGGACGACTCGGGAAACCCCACCCACTCCTTCAAGGACCGCGTGGTCGCGATGGCCGTCGAGGCGGCTCGCAACTTCGGCTTCCACACCCTTTCCTGCTCCTCCACGGGCAACCTCGCGGGCGCGGTGACCGCCGCCGCGGCGCGGGCCGGGCTCGACGCCTGCGTGTTCATCCCGGCCGACCTCGAAGCGGCGAAGATCGCCATGGCCCGCGTGTTCGGCGGGCGGCTGATCGCGATCGACGGCACCTACGACGAGGTCAACCGGTTCTGTTCCGAGCTGATCGGCGACCCCATGGGCGACAAGTGGGGCTTCGTCAACGTCAACCTGCGGCCCTACTACGCCGAGGGCTCCAAGACGCTCGCGTACGAGATCGCCGAGCAGCTCGGCTGGCGGCTGCCCGAGCAGATCGTCATCCCCATCGCCTCGGGCTCGCAGCTCACCAAGATCGACAAGGGCTTCAAGGAGCTCATCCAGCTGGGGCTGGTCGAGGAGACGCCCTACAAGATCTTCGGGGCGCAGGCCGAAGGCTGCTCGCCGGTGTCGGCCGCGTACAAGGCCGGGCACGACGTCGTCCAGCCGGTCAAGCCCGACACCATCGCCAAGTCGCTGGCCATCGGCAACCCGGCCGACGGTCCCTACGTGCTGGACATCGCACGACGCACCGGAGGGGGCGTCGAGGACGTCACGGATGCCGAGATCGTGGCCGCCATCAAGCTGCTCGCCTCCACCGAGGGCATCTTCGCCGAGACCGCGGGCGGGGTGACCGTGGGCGTGCTGAAGAAGCTGGCCGAGAGCGGCAGGCTCGATCCCGAGGCCGAGACCGTGGTGCTGAACACCGGCGACGGGCTCAAGACGCTCGACGCCATCAGCGACGACGCCGCGCCCACGGCCGTGATCCGGCCCTCCCTCGACGCGTTCCGTGCGACTGTCTGACAACCAGGAAAGGCGACATTTACCATGAGCGTTTCTGTGCGGATTCCCACCATTCTGCGCACCTACACCGGGGGCAACGCCGAAGTGAGTGGCGAAGGCGCGACTCTTCGTGACGTACTCGCCAAGCTGGACTCCGACTACCCCGGCATCGGCGCGAGAATTCTGGATGAATCGGGCAAGATTCGACGTTTCGTCAACGTTTATGTTGGGGAAGAGGACGTCCGTTTCGCCCAGGGTCTCGACACTCCCGCCCCAGAGGGCACGCAGATCTCCATCATCCCCGCGGTCGCCGGCGGCTGAGCGCCGCGCGAACCCCGACCGTTGAAGGCGCCCCTTGTGGGCGCCTTCTGCTTTTCCTGGGCTAATTCAACGTTGTACGAGGTTCGCTGCGAAGAAATACCTGGTTTGCAGATTGACTCTGTTGCCAAACCCCGTGCCACAGGTATGGTCGAGGGCGATCGTCTGCCTGATTTTCAAGTTATGTCAGACGATTACAGGCCTCGCGGAGGAATGGGCGAGATCTGAGAGACCAGTAAGAGGAGTCGGAAGTGGCGCAGGGCACCGTCAAGTGGTTCAACGCGGACAAGGGCTACGGCTTCATCGCGGTAGACGGTGGTAAGGATGTATTCGTCCATTACTCAGCGATCATGATGGACGGGTACCGCTCTCTCGAACAGGGTCAGCGTGTCGAGTTCGAGATCACGCAGGGCCAGAAGGGGCCGCAGGCGGAGTCCGTCCGCACGGTCTGAGGTCACATCACTGGTATGCACCGGGCGGGCTCGCACGGCAGCGCAGTCCGTGCGAACCGTCACCCCCTCAATCGTCGACTCGCGTACGGCGGGCTGCTTCGGGCGGCTCGCCGTACTGACTTCTGACCTGGGGATGAACACCGGGCGCGGGTGCGTTCGCTTGCACTCGGCAGGGTAGAGTGCTAAACAGTTCGTTGGCACTCTGTGCAGCAGAGTGCCAACATCGGATCGAGACGATGGGGTCTGCCGAACGGAGATGCGGGCCCATGCCGTCGCGGGCGTCGGCTCGGTCCACGACAAGCCACCCTGCATCTGGGAGGTCTAGCCTTATGGCAGCCAAGATGATCGCGTTTGACGAGGACGCCCGGCGCGGTCTCGAGCGCGGTATGAACCAGCTCGCCGACGCCGTCAAGGTGACCTTGGGTCCCAAGGGCCGCAACGTCGTGCTGGAGAAGAAGTGGGGCGCTCCCACGATCACCAACGACGGTGTGTCCATCGCCAAGGAGATCGAGCTCGAGGACCCTTGGGAGAAGATCGGCGCCGAGCTGGTCAAGGAAGTCGCCAAGAAGACCGACGACGTCGCGGGTGACGGCACCACCACCGCCACCGTGCTCGCCCAGGCGCTGGTGCGCGAGGGTCTGCGCAATGTCGCCGCCGGCGCCAACCCGATGGCCCTGAAGAAGGGCATCGAGGCGGCCGTCGAGCGCGTCAGCGAGGAGCTCTCCAAGCTGGCCAAGGATGTGGAGACCAAGGAGCAGATCGCCTCCACCGCCTCCATCTCCGCCGCCGACCCCGAGATCGGCTCGCTCATCGCCGAGGCGATGGACAAGGTCGGCAAGGAAGGCGTCATCACCGTCGAGGAGAGCAACACCTTCGGCCTCGAGCTCGAGCTCACCGAGGGCATGCGCTTCGACAAGGGCATGACGTCGATGTACTTCGTGACCGACTCCGACCGCATGGAGGCCGTGCTCGAAGACCCGTACATCCTGATCGTCAACAGCAAGGTCTCGGCCAACAAAGACCTGCTGCCGCTGCTCGACAAGGTCGTGCAGTCCGGCAAGCCGCTGCTGATCATCGCTGAGGACGTCGAGGGCGAGGCCCTGGCCACCCTGGTCGTCAACAAGATCCGCGGCCTGTTCCGCTCGGTCGCGGTCAAGGCCCCGGGCTTCGGCGACCGCCGCAAGGCCATGCTCAACGACATCGCGATCCTGACCGGTGGTCAGGTCATCGCCGAGGAGGTCGGCCTCAAGCTCGAGACCGCCACCCTCGACCTGCTGGGCCGCGCCCGCAAGGTGGTCGTGACCAAGGACGAGACCACGATCGTCGACGGCGCCGGTGACGCCGAGCAGATCGCGGGCCGGGTCAACGAGATCCGGGCCGAGATCGACCGCACCGACTCCGACTACGACCGCGAGAAGCTGCAGGAGCGCCTGGCCAAGCTGGCCGGCGGCGTGGCCGTGATCAAGGCCGGTGCCGCGACCGAGGTCGAGCTCAAGGAGCGCAAGCACCGCATCGAGGACGCCGTGCGCAACGCCAAGGCGGCCGTCGAGGAGGGCATCGTCCCCGGCGGTGGTGTGGCTCTGCTGCAGGCCGGCGCCAAGGCCTTCGACAAGCTGGAGCTGGCGGGCGACGAGGCCACCGGTGCGGCGATCGTGAAGAAGGCGCTCGAGGAGCCCCTCAAGCAGATCGCGGTCAACGCCGGCCTCGAGGGCGGCGTCGTGGTCGAGCGCGTGCGCAACCTCACCCCGGGTGAGGGCCTCAACGCGGCGACCGGCGAGTACGTCAACATGTTCGAGGTGGGCATCCTCGACCCGGCCAAGGTGACGCGCTCCGCGCTGCAGAACGCCGCTTCCATCGCGGCGCTCTTCCTCACCACCGAGGCCGTCATCGCCGAGAAGCCCGAG
The DNA here is from genome assembly GCF_035917475.1 of Nonomuraea fuscirosea. Taxonomy (NCBI): domain Bacteria; kingdom Bacillati; phylum Actinomycetota; class Actinomycetes; order Streptosporangiales; family Streptosporangiaceae; genus Nonomuraea; species Nonomuraea fuscirosea. The sequence continues at coordinate 11,198,593 of NZ_CP109074.1, forward strand.
AAGACCCCCGCTGCGCCGGCCGGCATGCCCGGCGGCGGCGACATGGACTTCTAGGTCTTTTCTCGTCGTAAGAACGAAGAGCGGTCCGGGCTTTTCCGGGCCGCTCTTGTTTTGTTTGACTGCCATTACGTTTCACAATTGCTCGGCTACTCCAAGTGAGGAAGGGTGGTGCCACCACACCGCCTGCACAAAGGAGTATGAGGATGTTTTCCCGCAGCAAGCGCATTTTCGGCATCGCCGCCCTGGCCCTCGTCGCCGCCACCACCGCCCCGGCCGCCCCGGCCTTCGCCGAGCAGCGCTCCCTGTCGCTGACCGACATCCCCCTGCTGCGTGAGCTGAAGGGGCCGCTGTGCCTGCCCAATTCGCGGACCGGGCTCACGGTGCTGGACGCGCTGCTGCCGCAGCTCATGGCCTGCGCCCAGACCCCGCTGTCCGACTGACAGCGGTCGCCGACACGAAGCGCCCCGCCGTCGCGGCGGGGCGCTTCGGCGTCTCCTGACGCGGTCAGACGCCGTAGAGGGCGACGATGTGGCCGCGGGCCAGGGTGTTGGCGGTGATGTTGAAGCCCACCACGGCCGGGCTGGCGTCACCGTCGACGCCCAGCCGGTCGACCCCGAGCGCGTGGACCGTGAAGACGTAGCGGTGCGGGTCGCCGGGAGGCGGGGCCGCGCCGCCGTACGCCTTCGTGCCGTAGTCGTTGCGCGCGTGCGCCGCCCCCTCGGGCAGGCCCTTGAAGTCGGGCGCGCTGCCCGCGCCCGCGGGCAGCTCCGTCACCGAGGCGGGCAGGTCGAACAGCACCCAGTGCCAGAAGCCGCTGCCCGTGGGGGCGTCGGGGTCGTAGCAGGTGACGGCGTAGCTCAGGGTGCCCTCGGGGGCGCCGGACCAGCGCAGGTGAGGCGACTGGTTCCCGCCGGTCATGCCCCAGTCGTTGAAGACGTGGAGGTCGGCGAGCCTCGCGCCGTCCTGGAGGTCGTCACTCTCGACCGTGAGCGCGGGAACCGACGGCAGGTGTTCGTGTGGAAGCGGTGCGGGCACGGCATCCTCCTAGGTTGAGAGCTGCTTGCCCAGCCATCCTAGAAGCGGCCGTGCCCGCCGCTCTCACGCCGTCAGCTGCGCCGGGAGCGCCTTGTCGTGCAGGACCGTCAGCGAGGTCACCGCGCGGGTCAGCACGACGTACAGCCGGGCCAGGCCCCTGGGCTCGGCGGCGACGATGTCGGCCGGCTCGACCACGATGACGTGGTCGTACTCCAGACCCTTGGCCAGGGTGGCGGGCACGATCAGCAGGCGGTGCCCCTGCGCGGCGTCGGGGTCGAGCACGGCGTGGGGGAGCTCCGCCAGCGCCCGCGAAACCTCGTCGACCAGCGCGTCGGGGACGATCACGCCGATCGAGCCCTCCTTGGCCAGCGCCTCCCCTGCGGCCCGCGCCACGGAACCGCCCTCACTGACGGTGAGCGAGCCGAGGCCGGGGCGCAGCGAGCGCGGCGCGGCCAGGGCGGGGGCGATGGACGGGAGCAGCCTGGCGGCGTAGTCGAGCACCTCGCGCGGCACGCGGAAGCCGAGCGTCAGCTCCGTCACCTCGCCCTCGCGCTGCCCCAGGTGCCGCAGCACCGACTCCCACGAGGTGGTCGACCACGGCGTCGTGCCCTGGGCCAGGTCGCCCAGTACGGTGGCCGAGCCGTTGCGGCAGCGCCGGCCGAGCGCCCGCAGCTGCATCTCGGACAGGTCCTGGGCCTCGTCCACCACGAGGTGGCCGAGCGACGGCGTGCGCTCCATGAGGTCGCCCAGCTCGTCGAGGAGCGCGGCGTCGGCGGCGGACCACTTCGCCGACTTCCAGCTCCGGTACGGCTTGCGCCAGATCAGCAGCTCCTGCTCCTCCGGCGACAGATCCGACTTGGCCGCCTTGACGGCCCGGCCGAGGAAGTCGGGATCGGACAGCAGCCGGAACAGCACCTGCTCGGGCGTCAGCTTGGGCCAGACGGCGTCCACGAGCTGCTTGACCGGCTTCGACCTGGCCACCGCGTCCTGCACCCGGTCGTCGGGCGACTCGCCGCGCTGCTCCATCCTGACCAGCACCATGTGCGCCAGCCGCTGCGCCAGGGCCGCCCGGCCGGGGTTGTAGCGGGTGGTGCCGCGCAGGGAGGCCACGATCTCGCGGACCTCGTAGTCGGCCACCCGGTGGCGGTAGGCGCCCTTGGTGAACACCAGGCCGTCCTCCGGCTTCACGATGTGCAGCCAGAGCGCGCTTTCCAGCACCGGCGCCATCCTGGCGTCGCCCTTCACCGCGGCCACCAGCGGGTCCTCGGGCGCCGCGTGCTCGCCCAGCAGGCCCGCCACCGTGGTCTGGTCGACCTTGACCTCGCCGAGCGCGGGCAGCACCGAGGAGATGTAGGACAGGAAGGCCCGGTTGGGGCCGACGATCATGACGCCGGACCTGGCCAGCCGCTCGCGGTGGGTGAACAGCAGATAGGCGGCGCGGTGCAGGCCGACGGCGGTCTTCCCGGTGCCGGGCGCGCCCTGCACGCACACGGTCTGGGCCAGCGTGGCGCGGACGATCTCGTCCTGGTCGGGCTGGATGGTGGCGACGATGTCGCGCATGGGGCCGGTGCGCGGCCGTTCGATCTCCTCGGTGAGGATCTTCGACGGGCCGATCTCGCCGCCCTCGCCGAGCGGCTCGTCCTCGAACGCGGTGAGCGCGCCGCCGTGGTAGCCGAAGCGGCGCCGGCGTACGACGCCCATCGGGTCGGCCGGGCTGGCCTGGTAGAACGCGCGGGACACCGGGGCGCGCCAGTCGATGACCAGCGGCTTGCTGCCGCCGTCGTGGACGTGGCGGCGGCCGACGTAGATCGTGCCGGGCAGGTCGTCGCCCCCGGCGCGGTCGAGGCGGCCGAAGAACAGCGGCGTGTCCGGATGGTCGGCCAGGGCCGCGACGCGCTGGTCGAGCAGCGACTGGAGGATCTGCTGCGACACCCAGTCGCCGGCCGCGTCGGCGGACAGGGACTGCGCGTGGGCGCGCATGGCCTTCAGCGCGGCCCTGGACTCGGCCAGGTGCGCCTGCTCCGAGGCGAGCACGTCGGTGGGTGCGCCATCGGGTGCGTCGGGGGGTATGTCGGGTGCCAGCTGGTGTGCGGGCATGCGGAAATGCCTCCTTGTCGGTTTTCGGAGGTGGTCAAGGCAGCGAATCGGCCAGTTTAACGGCGACTCCGGCATGACTCCAAAGCATTTACCGGCGGCGGTCTGGGTACGCACAGGAGGTGGTGCGGGTCCAGCTTCGTTTCTCCCCGGTCATCCCCACGATCGCGAGCTTCCTGCTCGCCGCGCTGTGGGCGCTGTCGGTGTTCGCCGGGTGGGGGGCGCAGGCGTTCTGCGCGGGCGGGGAGGCCGCCTCACTGTGCTCGCAGCGCCTGTCCACGGTCTCCGCCGTCTCCGGGCTGTTCGCCGTGCTGGCCGCCTGCTGCACGGTGGCCGCCTGGCTGTTCCCGTGGCCCCGGCACGATCCCCAGGCGTTCGCCCGGCTGATGGGCGCCGGGGTGCTGGCGTGGGTCGTCGCGGAGGGCGTGCTCTTCCTCGGGGGCCTGCTGGTGCGCTGAAGGGTGCGCTGAGTGGGCATGGTTGTGCGTGCTGAACTTGCGCGAATTGCCACAGATCCGTACGTTCGTAACCAACCTGGGAACACCGAAAAAATCGGGCATTTCAGGTGGGTTTGTCGGATCATGGGGGTATGTCGCAGGCGGCGTGATAGTACGCAGGTGAGGGGGGTGGTTCGAATGTCGTCGGCCCGCGGAGTCTCGTGGACATGACACCACGCGGAAGTGCCCGGCCGCTCGGGCGAGCGGCCGGGCATCACTGTCTCTAGACCCCGCCGAGCACGTCGTCGGCGTCGATGATCTGGTACGCGTACCCCTGCTCGGCCAGGAACCGCTGCCGGTGCGCGGCGAACTCCTGGTCCACCGTGTCCCTGCTGACCACCGTGTAGAACCGCGCGCCCCCGCCGTCGGCCTTGGGCCGCAGCACCCGCCCGAGCCGCTGCGCCTCCTCCTGACGTGAGCCGAACGTGCCCGACACCTGGATCGCGATGGCGGCCTCCGGCAGGTCGATGGAGAAGTTGGCCACCTTCGACACCACCAGCACCTGGATCTCCTTGTCGCGGAAGGCCTGATAGAGGCGTTCGCGCTCCTTGACCCGGGTCTCGCCCTTGATGACCGGCGCGTTGAGGTGCTCACCGAGCTCGTCGAGCTGGTCGATGTACTGGCCGATGACCAGCACCTGCTCGCCCAGGTGCCGCCGGACCAGCGCCTCGGTCACGTGCGTCTTGGACGGCGTGGTGGCGCAGAAGCGGTAGCGCTCGTCGGACTCGGCCATCGCGTACGCCAGCCGTTCCTCGTCCGTCAGCGTCACGCGCACCTCGACACAGTCGGCCGGCGCGATCCAGCCCTGGTTCTCCATCTCCTTCCAGGGCGCGTCGTAGCGCTTGGGACCGATCAGCGAGAACACGTCGCCCTCGCGCCCGTCCTCGCGCACCAGCGTCGCGGTCAGCCCGACCCGCCGGCGCGCCTGGAGGTCGGCGGTCATCCGGAAGATCGGCGCGGGCAGCAGGTGCACCTCGTCGTAGACGATCAGGCCCCAGTCGCGGGCGTCGAACAGCTCCAGATGGCTGTAGACGCCTTTGCGCCGGGTGGTCATCACCTGGTAGGTCGCGATGGTGACCGGGCGGATCTCCTTCTTGGTGCCGGAGTATTCGCCGATCTCGTCCTCGGTCAGGGACGTGCGCTTGAGCAGCTCGGTCTTCCACTGGTGGGCCGAGACCGTGTTGGTGACCATGATGAGCGTGGTGGCCTCGGCGTGGGCCATGGCGGCCGCGCCGACGATGGTCTTGCCCGCCCCGCAGGGCAGCACGACCACGCCCGAGCCGCCGTTCCAGAACGCCTCGGCCGCCTCGCGCTGGTAGGGGCGCAGCTCCCAGCCGTCCTGCAGCAGCTTGATCGGGTGCTGCTCGCCGTCGACGTAGCCGGCCAGGTCTTCGGCGGGCCAGCCGAGCTTGAGCAGCGCCTGCTTGACGTTGCCGCGGTCGCTCGGGTGCACGGCGACGGAGTCGGCGCCGATCCGCTCACCCAGCATCGGCTGGATCTTCTTCGAGCGCAGCACCTCTTCGAGCACGGCCCGGTCGGTGGAGGTGAGGGTCAGGCCGTGGACCGGGTCCTTCTCCAGCCGGAGCCGGCCGTAGCGGGCCATGGTCTCGGCGATGTCCACGAGCAGCGCGTGGGGCACCGGATAGCGGCTGAAGCCGATGAGCGCGTCGATGACCTGCTCGGCGTCGTGGCCCGCGGCGCGCGCGTTCCACAGCGCCAGCGGGGTGACGCGGTAGGTGTGCACGTGTTCTGGAGCGCGTTCGAGCTCGGCGAACGGGGCGATCGCCTTCCGGCAGGCGTCAGCCCTTTCGTGGTCGACCTCGAGCAGCAGCGTCTTGTCCGACTGGACGATCAGCGGTCCATCGCTCACTGGCATTTCTCCGTGGGGTTCAGACGGGGCTCGGCGCGACAGGACCATCGTCTCGTGATCCCGGCTTCCCCGCTTCCCCTCTCCAACAACGGTGGAGCCAGGATTAGTCCACGGTGACGGCCGGGGCCGGCCGGGCGGCCCGGCTCAGTCGTCGAACGCGCCGCTGATCCCGAGGATGACGAAGCCGCCGATGGTGAGCACGAAGCCCGCGCCGAACAGGATCCAGCTCCACATCACCATGCTGCGGGCCGAGCGCGGGTCGGTGTTGGCCCGGCCGAGGGCCAGGCCGGCCAGGATCGCGCCGGGAATGCCGAGGATGTTGCAGCACGAGACGACCGCGAGCAGGTTGAGCACGAGGGAGACGATGGCGTTGGCGTTGGGACCGTTGTTGCTCGGGGGAGGCGTGCCGTAGCCGTAGCCGTAGCCGTACTGCGGGGGCGGCTGGTCGCCGTAGGGGGCGCCATAGGGCTGGTACGGATAGCCCGACGGGTTTTCCTGACTCATGTTCACCTCCAGACAGGTCAACACTTATCACGGAATTGGCCGGGGCCTGACCCGATGTGCGAGACCACGGGGCCTCCGGGCACGTTGTGCGGGATCGCCGGGTCCTCCGGGCGTCGGTCGCGCGAGATCACCGTCGCTTTTGCGGGCCGCTCAGCCGAGCCTTTCCCGCAGTGCCTTCCGGTCCAGCTTGAGCACGCTCGTCACCGGGACGGAGTCGACGAAGCGCACCTCGCGGGGATACTTCACCCGCCCCACCCGTTCACGCGCCCATCCGATCAGCTCCTCGGCCGTCACCTCCGCGCCCTCCCTGAGCTGCACGAACGCCACGACCTCCTCCCCGAGACGCGGGTCGCGGCGGCCCACGACGCCCGACAGCACGACGTCCGGATGCCGGTTGAGCGCGTCCTCCACGTCGCGCGGGAAGACGTTGAAGCCGCCCCTGATGATCAGGTCCTTCTTCCTGTCCACGATGTAGAGGTAGCCGTCGTCGTCCACGCAGCCGATGTCCCCGGTGCGCAGCTCCGCGCCGACCAGCGCCGTGCCCTCGGGGTCGGGCTCGTGCTCGCCCCAGTAGCCGAGCATCAGCGACTCGCCAGAGACGCAGATCTCGCCGACGTCCCCCGTCTCCATCGCCTCGCCGTCGCCGTCGCGGATGGTGATCGAGTAGCCGGCCAGCGGCAGGCCGACGCTGCCGGCCCGGCGCCGGCCCGGCGGGTTGAAGGTGGTGACCGCGCTCGTCTCCGTCAGGCCGTAGCCCTCCAGGATCTGCGTGCCCGGCATCCTGCGCTCGAACTCCGCCAGCGCCTCCCGGCCGAGCGGCGCCGCGCCGCAGGTGAGGAAGGCCAGGTCGGGCAGCGGGTGCTCGTCGAGCGGCTCGGCGAGCAGCAGGTGGATCATGGTGGGGACGACGCTGCCGTACTGGACGCGGTGCTCGGCTGCCAGCGCGAGGAACGCCTTCGGGTCGAACCAGCGCATCAGCACGGCCTGCTGCGGCTCGGTGGCGTGCATCGAGGCGACGGTGACGATCAGCCCGTACGCGTGCGACAGCGGCACGGGGATCAGCGCGCGGTTCAGGCCCTCCTGGCGGGACAGCTCGAAGGCGTCCTTGGCGACCTGCCACAGGCCGCGGTGGCTGAGCATGACGCCCTTGGCCCGGCCCGTGGTGCCGCCGGTGTACATCAGGGCGGCCAGGTCACCGGGAGACCTGGTCACGGGGCCGCGTCCGGTCGCCTGTTCCAGTTCCACCGTGTCCACATATATGGGGATGTCCACGTTGGCGGCTCGTACCGTGTCGGCCAGTTCGGGCGAGGTGACGATCGCGCGGGCGCCGCTGTCGAGCAGGATGTGCCGCAGCTCCTCCGGACCCACCAGGAACACCACCGGCGTCACCACCGCGCCCGCCGCCCACACCGCCTGGTAGATGAGCGGCACCTCGGGGGAGTTGGCCATCATCACGGCGACGCGGTCGCCGGGCCGGATCCCCGCCTCGGCCAATCCGCCGCACATCCGGCGCGCCCGCTCGGCGAGCGTGTGACTGCGATGCCAGACGCCCTCGTAGAACACCGAGTCGTGGTCGTCGAAACGGTTCCAGGACTCCTCGGCCAGACGGCCCAGCGTTTGCTCGGTCACATGCCCAACCTGATGCGAGTGATGAGGCGCAGTCAAGCCTCCTCCGCCTTGACTAGTCATTGTGGACGGTCTTCATGTAGCCCGTAAATGAGTATTAATCCGCGTTCAGTGTCATTTGTGTTTTCAGTTTGGCCGGGATCGTGTAATGGTGGAAGATCTGAGGACCGTGAGGTCTTGAGTGATGAGGAAAGGTTCGTCCGCGTATCGGGTTCGACCTGACTGTGTGACCGTTTCCGCAGGTCGTCCTGGTCGTGGTGACACTGCGCGACCTGTTGTACGTGAATGAAGAAACTTGTTGGGCAGGAAAGCTTCCTGTAGAAAACTTCCCCGTTAATCCCGAGGTGACTTTCGTGACCGAAACGCCTGAGCCGGGCGAGATCGACCTCGACAACATAACGCTCACCGGAAGTCTCAGAACAGTCGGTGACCATGTGCGTACCGTGGCCGGTCCGGCCACGGGAGACCTCAGCCGGAGGCGGGCCGACGCGCTGCTCTCCCCCTACCTGGAGCCGGGCTGCTTCCCCGAGGCGGTGCGCCGGCTGACCACCCGCCATCTGCTCGTCCTCGTCGGCGAGGAGGAGACGGGCCGGCGATTAGGCGGGCTCGCGCTGCTGTCGCGCATGTCGCTGGCCGAGAGCACGATCACCGTGCTGTCCCCGGCGGCGCGGGCGGGCGAGCTGCTGTGCGGCATCGACTACGAGCCGGGCCGGGCCTACCTGCTGCACGACTGGATCACGCCCAGCACCGACCGCACCGAGCTGGTCAACCTGGCCCGCAAGCTGGCCGAACTCGGCTCCTACCTGGTCGTCACCAGGGGCGGCGAGCTCTCCCAGGCGGTCGAGGTGGAGCAGCGGTGGGCCGTGCCGGACCGCGGTGAGCTGTTCGACCTGTGCCTGAGCTCGTTCGACCGGCGCGCGGGGCTCGGCGGCGACGAGGTGAGCAGGGCCAGGGACCTGGCCCTGACCCTGGCCACCCCCGCCGAGGTCGTGCGCCTGGCCACGCGCCTGACCCGGGGCGATGAGCCGGCCGGTGACGAGGTGGCGGCCTGGTTCGACACCAAGCCGTCCGTGCGCGACGTGCTGGCCGTGGCGGCGTTGGCGTTCACGCACCGGTTGACCGTGGCCGTCTACGAACGGCAGCTCGCCCGGCTGGAGAAGCTGTGCGAGGAGCAGGGCCACCGGTCCGCCTCCGGGCCGCTGATCGGCGTCCAGGGCGGGCTCACCGGCTTCCGCGCCGCCCACCAGCGCGGGCGGGTGCTGGGCGAGCTGGTCACGCGCTACGGGTTCTGGCTGTGGCAGCCGTTGCGCGCCTGGGTGCTGTCACTGCCCGGGCAGGGGGCCGCGGTCCAGGTACGCGCCGCGGAGGGGGTGGCGCTGCTGGCCCGGCACTCGCCGAAGGAGGTGCGCCAGGAGTTCCTGGAGGTCTGGGGGCAGGGGAGCGCGGCCGAGCGGGTGGCGGCGGCCAACGTGCTGTCGTACATGTGCGCCGACGACACCCTCGCTCCCGGGGCGCTCGGGGTCGCGCTGGGCTGGGCGGCGGACCCCGCGGACATCAGGGCCACGACGGCGGCCCTGGCGCTGGGCGGCGGGCTGTCGGTCCGCTATCCGGCCGACTCCGACCGGCAGCTGCGGCGGCTGGAGTCGGCCGGTGGGCCCGCCGCGGCGGTGGCACGCCAGTCGCTGGCCCAGTCGCTCACGGCCGTGCCGCACGGCTGACCCGGGCGTTCGGCCGGTCCCGTCTCATCGCCGGCCCTCTCGGGCCTCCCCGCCGTCGCTGGTCAGAGGCCGGAGACGCCGGTGATGCGGTGCAGGGCGAAGCGGTGGACGGCGGCCCTGGTCTCGTCGTACGCGGTCAGGTAGCCGCCCTCCATCCTGGCCGGCTCCAGGATGCGCGAGGTGGCGTTGCCCTGGGAGTCGAGATAGCCGATCCACACCCGTACACCCTGTTTGATCGCCTCCTGGAGGGCCGAGATCGTGGCGGTGGCGGGCCCGCGCGGCACCTGGCCGGCGGGCGCGTCCACGGGCTCACGCCGGGCCAGGTGCGCCGCGTCGCCGGCCCGCAGCGCGCGTACGGCCGCCGCCGCGACCTCGGGATCGAGGCCGTTGGGCGAGGCGACCGCGCGGACCGGGGCCAGCCCCTCGGTGCGGCGGCTCTCCAGCTGGGAGATGATCACGTCGCCGTCCAGCGACTCGGCCACCGGGGCGTACCCCATGGCCCGCAGCGAGTCGACCAGCGCCGCCCGCGGCGAGCGCGAGGCGATCACGGTCGGCGCGAGCCTGCGCAGGCGCAGCGCGGACGAGCGGCGGTCGGCGGTGATCTGGTCGAGCAGCGCCGGATCGTCGCAGCGGATGTACGCGCTCGCGGTGCCCACCCTGATCCGCCCGTGCCGCCTGGCCACGTCGGTCACCAGGTAGGACAGCGCCTGCGGCACCGGCGTGGCCGAGTGCCTGGCCAGCATGGAGACCAGCTCCTCGCCGCCGTGCCCCGCGTCGAGCGCGCGCCGGATCGAGCCCTCGCTGAACCGGTAGACCGTGGCCCCGCCCTTCGACTCGATGTCGGCGGTGAGCGTCATCCAGCGGTTGAGCTCGCTCGTCAGCGGGCCTGGCGCGACGGCGGTCAGGTCGGCCTGCAGCAGTACGTGATCGACCGGCTCCGGCAGCAGCGGGGCGAGCACGGAGGCCGCGTCGCCGCCCTCGACGAGCGCCCGCCCGTGCGTGGACAGCGCGCCCAGCCCGGTCACGCCCACCTGCTCGGCCTCCCGCAGCGCGAAGTCGGTCAGTTGCTCGCGCAGCGGCCCCCTGCGGCGCGGCTGCTCCCACGCCAGCCGTTCGAGCACGGCGTCCCGCGCGGGCGCCAGGCCCGGAGCCGACGCGAGCACGCCCAGTGTGGCCGCCCTGATGCCGGGTGCGGACGCGCGGCGCAGGTCGGCGTGCAGGGCGTTCAGCGGCCTGTCACGCTCGTCCCGGTCTCCGACCAGGCCGGGCACGCGGTCCATGGACAGCCAGGTGAGCGCCAGCGCCGTCCACCGGTCGGCGGCGCCCCTGACCCGCCACAGGTCGTAGCCGGAGGTCGGCAGCCACTCGCCGTCCACACCGCCGCCCGCGGCGACCAGCCCGGCCGCGTGCGCGACCTCGATCACCAGCGCGGTCACCCACTCGGGCAGGTCCAGCTCGCCCGCCGTGCGCTTCAGGTCGCGCACGCCCAGCCCTCCGGTACGCAGCACGCCAGGAGGCTCGACGCTCCACCGCTCGCACAGCTCCTCCACGGACCTGACGAACGAGAACGCCTGCCCGGCCGCCGTACGGTCGGCCAGCTCGGGATCGCGCGCGGCCCCCTCCAGCGGCGGCGGCGCGGCCAGCAGGTCGCGGTGCACCCGGCCGCCGCGCAGGTGGAGGCCCACCTCGCGGGGCAGCGCCACGGTCTCCTCGCCGGTGGCCGCCAGCAGGCCGCGCGCCAGCAGCTCCTCGATGGGCGAACGGGCCGAGGCCACGCTCACCTCGCGCCTGGCGTTGGGCACGCGGCCGGTCGGCGGGCCCCAGACGAGCTGGTCGAGCGCGCCCCTGGCCTCCGGGGATACCTGGTCGATCAGCGCGGCCGGCCGGGCCAGCGCCGCCGCCAGCCGCTCCTTGCCGGAGCCCGTGGTGCCGGGCGCGACGTCGTCGGCCATCTCCTCCAACTGCTCGGGCGCGTGGTGCCGGAACGCGTCCACGGCGCGCGGGCCCAGCCCGGCCGGGTCGTCGAGCAGCTTGCGTACGCCGGGGCCGAGGTCGAGCGCGTCGTCGGGGCCGTAGACGAGCGCGAGGTCGTACAGCCGGTCGAGGGCGGCCGACAGCGCCGGCTCGGGGTCGGCGCTGCCCGCCTCGCCGGTCGCCACGGCGTTCGCCGGATCGGCGCCCGCCAGCGCCGCCCGGATGAGCTCGCGCAGCTCGTCCTTCGTCACCGGGCCGTCGCGTACGGCCAGCGTCTCCACGACCGCCAGCGTGAACCGGTCGAGCCGGTCGAGCACGCGGCCGATCGCCGACGGGCTGCCCGCTCGTGAGGCGAGACCTTCAAGATGCGCGGGCACCGGAGTGATCAGCTCTGGCCGCGCGGAGACGAGCGCCCGCAGCTGTGCGTCGGTGCGTCCCCTGATCCACTCCGTGAACTCCATCGTTGCCATGGTATGTCCCCCCTGATTGGGGCAGCATGGCTAGGCGTGATAGAGCGCGCGGACCAATTGGTGCTGAACTACGTCTCGAAAGCCGCCGACGCGGCCCACGGCGTGCTCAGGGCTGACCAGCGGCTCGACTTCGCCAGACGGCTGCGGGCCAGGATCGAGGTCGAGCGGGGCGGCAGCCAGAACGCCCGCCAGGTGGCCAAGGTGCTGGCCAGGTTCGGCGATCCGGTCGCGCTCGTCGAGCGCGAGGCGCGCCGGCTGGCCGAGGCGGGCGTCGCCACCGCGCGGGACCCGGCCGGCGTGGGCGCGAGGCCGTCCGGGGGTGGCGCGGGGACGAGTTCGGGAACGGCGGGCCCTAGGACGGTGGGCCCTAGGACGGCGGGTCCTGGGACGGCGGGCTCTGGGGCGGCGGGTCCTGGGGCGGCGGGGACCGGGGCCGTCACGAGGCCGGTCGGTGGGTCGGTCAGTGGGCCGGTCAGTGGGCCTTCCGATGGTGCTGGTGCGGGTGGGGGAGCCACGCGGCCCCTGCCGGCCGTGGACGGCGAGGAGGCGCCGCCCGGCGTGCGGGCCTATCGCGGGATCGCCCAGGACAGCCTCGACCGGCGTCAGGGTATGGGGCTGCCGTTCGCCGGGCTGCGCAGGGCGGCCATGTCCAGTGCCAACCCGATGGCCACCGGCGGCAGGGACGCCAGGACCATCGTCAAGGAGTACCCGCGCGACACTGCCGCGCTCGTGATCCTGGTGCTGGCGGCGCTGCTGGTGCCGTTCCACCTGCCGGCGGTGGCGATCTTCCAGATCCCCCTGGTGGTGTGGGCCGTGGGCGCGGTGATGGTGCTGTTCAGCGACGCCTGGAACGTACGCGACCGGTTCGTCGGCGCCGGTGCGCCGCTGCTCGGTTACGCCGTGGGCGGTGTGCTCATCGGCGGCCTGCGCGTGGGGATCGAGGCCGGGATGGAGGCGTTCGTCACGCAGTTCTTCGACGTCAGCGGCACCATGTTCATGATCGGTACGGGCGCCGGCGTGCTGTGGCTGGCCTATCGCTTGCTCGACGTCAACTGACCGGCGCGGGGCTGGGGCTGGGGAGCAGCCCGACGGCCAGCCGCACCCAGGCGGCCACGAACTGGTCCTTCTCCGCGTGCCCCGGCAGCTCGCCCACGGTCTCCTGGAAGAGCCGGTAGTGCACCACCGAGCCCCCGAGCACGGTCGAGATGCCCGCCCAGTCGAGCTGGGCGTCGTGGTACTCGGGCTGGGCCTTGAACCAGGTGACGATGGCGTCGAACATGGGCTGGAGCAGCCCCTCGCGGACGACCGTGACCAGCTCGGGAAACTGGCTCAGGTCGCGGAAGAAGACCCGGGTCAGTTCTGACTCCTCGCGCACCTTCGCCAGCCCGGCGCGGCACACGTGGGACAGCCGCTCCTCCAGGTCGACCGAGGCCTCCATGGTGCTCAGCTCGGCCAGGCTCTCGGCCACCTGGATCCGGGTCCGGCTGGCGTGCTCGTTGATGGCCGCGGCCAGCACCTCGTACTTGGACTTGAAATGCCGGTAGAGCCCTCCGGCTCCGGGCGAGAGCCCGGAGGCGGCTTCGATCTCGGCCACCGACGTGGCGGCGTAGCCCCGCTCGGCGAACAGCCGCAGGGACTCATCGATGATCCGCTCACGTGTCGATCTGGTCATGTCTGTGCTGATACCTCCGTAAGGAGAGTAGTCGTTAGGGAGCAGCGCGCCGGATCAGGCTCGCCAGGGCGGAACCGATGATCAACCAGACCACCGCGGCCAGGCCGTAGTTGACGACGGTGGTCAAGTGCGGATCGGCGAACCGGAAGAGGTTGGCCAGCCCGAGGGAGAGCGTCGTGGCGAGCGTCTCGACGAACCGGTACCAGACGTTGGCCGGGTTGGCGCTGAACACCGTGAAGACCGCGTGGAGCACCAGGGCCAGCGCGGCGACCCTGCTGGCCAGCCGTACCAGGTAGACGAGCGCGCCCACGACGCGCTGCCACACCGTCAGCACGGGCCCGCCGGGGCGGGCCGGGCGGTGCGGCCTGGGCTCCGGCCGGGGTTGTGCCTGGGCTTGCGACTGGGGTGGGGCCGAGGAGGCGACGAGCCGGTCTCCGCTGTGCGGCGGCTGGGGGGTGGCGGTCACGGCCACTCCTCTCCGATAAGTAATTCCTTTCTTCCCATTCCCATGCTCTCAGAACAAGGCCCGTTACGCGGGGTAGGGGGAGGTTTGGGATCCTGCTCTGGTGATGACTTCGGTGGGATTCGACCTTGACATGACATTGGCGGACACGCGATCGGGCATAGCGGCCGTTTTCGACGAGCTGGCCGTGCGTTTGGGCGTGCCATTCGACAGCGCGGCGATCGTACGGCGACTGGGGCCGCCGCTGGAGATGGAGCTGGCCAACTGGCTGCCCGCTGAGGAGGTCGAGGCAGCCGCCGACCTCTATCGAGAGATATATCCGGAAATGGGGGTGCCGAGTCACACGGCGATGGCGGGCGCGTACGAGGCGGTCGAAGCGGTGCGCGCGGCCGGCGGCCGCGTCATCGTGGTGACCGGCAAGAACCCCCGCGACGCCGCCGGCACCCTCAAGGTGCTGGGCCTGGACGTGGACGAAGTGGTCGGCTCGCTTTTCGCGGCGGCCAAGGGATCGGCACTCGCGCGCTTCGGCGCGGCGGCTTATGTTGGTGACCATGTCGCCGACATCGAGGCCGCACGCGCCGGCGGCGCCGTGAGCGTGACCGTCGCGACCGGCCCTTACACGGTGGGAGAGCTGCGTGATCACGGAGCTGATGTGACGTTGGGCGACCTGACCGAATTCGCCGCCTGGTTCAGCACATGGCGCGAGCATCATGAACTCCGGTAAATGCACCGCATTTACCCGGTCGCCCTGGCGCGTCGCGGGGCATAACCTACATCCATCCGTCCTCCTTTCGACTGTTTGAACGAGGTCCTCCTGTGCCGAGTGGCAAGGTCAAGTGGTACGACGCCGACAAGGGATTCGGCTTCCTCACCCGCGACGACGGCGGTGAGGTCTTCGTGCATTCATCCGCGCTGCCCACAGGTGCGGGCCCGCTCAAGCCCGGCCAGAAGGTCGAGTTCGGCGTGGCCGAGGGCCGTCGGGGCCAGCAGGCGCTCTCTGTCAGGATCCTGGAGCAGCCGCCGACGCTGGCCAAGACCAAGCCCAAGGGCAAGCGGAAGAAGCCGGACGAGATGGTGGTCATCGTCGAAGACCTGATCAAGCTGCTCGACGATGTGTCCACCTCCTACCAGCGGGGCAAGCACCCGGACGCGGCGCACGCCAAGAAGATCGCGCAGGTGCTCAGGGCGGTCGCGGACGACCTCGACGCCTGACCCGCCGTTCCCGCTCAGCCGTGCGGGTTGGTGAGCGGCTTGGTGGGATCCACCGTGCCCCGCTGCTCACCGGGCCCGGGCCGGTGGTCGGTCCGATGGTCGGGCCGGGGATCTGGCCGCGGGTCGGGCTGCTCGTCGGGCTGTGCGTCAGGCCGGGGATCGGGCTGAGTGTCGGGCTGGGGGTCGGGCTGAGTGTCGGGGGAGGCTTCGGCTCGTTGGCGGCGTAGTTT
This sequence comes from Nonomuraea fuscirosea, assembly GCF_035917475.1. Lineage (NCBI taxonomy): Bacteria > Bacillati > Actinomycetota > Actinomycetes > Streptosporangiales > Streptosporangiaceae > Nonomuraea > Nonomuraea fuscirosea. The sequence continues at coordinate 11,213,958 of NZ_CP109074.1, forward strand.
GCGTTCGGTCTCGCGTACGCGGCCTCGGCGCGAGACCAGCAGCCAGCCGAGCGCCGCGGTGAGCGCGACGGCCAGCGCGACCAGCCCGGCCGTGCTGCTCCGCGTGAGCGAGAGCACCAGGCCCACCAGCCCGCCGAACACCCAGGCCAGCTGGAGCACCGCCTCGACCACGCCAAAGGTGGACGAGCGCACCTCCTCGCCGATCTCCCGCTGCACGATCGCGTCGAGCGCCAGCTTGCCCAGCTCCTGCGCGAACGCCGTGACGAGGGCGATCGCCAGCGCGGTCCACACCCCGAAGAAGACGGCCGTGACGACGGCCGTCACCGCGGTCACCGCCAGCGTGACCAGCACGATGAGCTGCGGTGAGTTGTTGCGGGTCCAGTTCGCGACCGCGGCGCCCATCAGGCCGCCCAGCCCGGCCGCGCCCGCCAGCAGCGCGATCGTCTTGGGGATGTCGAAGAACGGGTCGCGCGCCCACGGCTCGGCGACCGCCAGCCACGGCACCGCCTCGTCCTGCACCAGGAACAGCAGGAAGAACAGCAGGAAGCCGGAGAAGACGCGCAGCGCCAGGTTCGCCCAGACGGCCTCGGCCACCGCCGGGCCCACTTTGAGCAGGGTGCGCCAGCGCGGCGGCGCGCCCTCCTCCTCCAGGTCGGGCGAGTCGATGTGGCGCGGCAGGCGTACGGCGGCGACGCCCAGCAGCAGGAAGGCCACCATCGCCACCCGCAGCACCACCGCGCTGCCGACGACGGCGGTCAGCCCCGCGCCGACCGGCACCCCGACCCCAGCCGCGACCAGCGTGAACAGCGCCACCCGCGCGTTCGCCGAGACGAGCCCGATGTCGGCGGGCAGCACGCTCGGCATGATCGCCGCCCGCGACACGTTGTACGACTTCGACAGCACCAGCACGCCCAGCGCCCCGATGAACAGCGTCGGCAGGTCACCGGGCCCCACAGCGGCCGCCATGGCGAAGCACAGCAGCCCCCGCCCGAACAGCGTGCCCGCCATCACGTAGCGCCGCCCCGACCTGAACCGGTCGAGGATCGGCCCCACGAACGGCGCCAGCAGCGCGAACGGCAACATCGTGATGACCAGGTAGAGGGCCACGGAGCCGCGTGCCTCGCCGACGGGCACCCCGAAGAAGACCGTGCTGGCCAGCGCCACCGTGACGAGCGCGTCACCGGCGCTGTTGCCCGCCGACAGCTCGATCAGCCGGCCGAGCCCGGTGCGGCCGGCGCCGTTGGCGTATGTGAGCCGGCGGGTGGCCTGGCCCACCTTCCTGGCGCCGCTCGCGGTGGCCTTGCCCGCCCGCGCGGTGCCGCTCGCCGTGACCCTGCCCGCGCGCACGGTGGCGCGGCCCGCGTCGGCGGCGCCGCGCGCCATCCGCCGCGAGACCTCCCGTGCCCGGCCCCAGCCACCCTCCACGCCTACCAGTCTTACCCGATTCGCGGGCGATCTCTGAGCCGGATCCGCCGTTGTGGGCCCCCGCACGTCCCGGGATGGGTGAGAATGAAGTGTGAGCGAACAGCACCTTTCGGCGGAGCCGGCCCGATGAGCCGCACCCGGGCCCGCGTCTCCGCTCCCGACCAGGCCTGTGTCGCCGCGGTCGATCTGGCTCGCGCCGCGGCCGAGGAGCTGGCGCGGCCGGGCGAGCCCGGCGAGCACCTCGGCTACGAAAGCGAAGGCGACCGGATCGTCACCCACTACTTCGCCTGCCTCGACCGCGCTTATCGCGGCTGGCGCTGGGCGGTCACGGTGACCCGGGCCTCGCGGGCGAAGAAGGTCACCGTCAGCGAGGCCGTCCTGCTGCCCGGCACCGGCGCGCTGCTGGCGCCCGAGTGGCTGCCGTGGAGCGAGCGGCTGCGTCCGGGCGACCTGGGCGTGGGCGATCTGCTGCCGACCGCGGACGACGACGACCGGCTGGCGCCGGGCTTCACCGAAGTCGACGACGACACCGACAGACAGATGGTTTTCGAGTACGGCCTGGGCCGGGCCCGTGTGCTCTCGGCCATTGGCAGAGACCGGGCTGCCAGACGCTGGCACGCGGGCGAGCACGGGCCGCACACACCGATCGCACACGCCGCTCCCGCGCAATGCTCCACCTGCGGCTTCTACTGGTTGCTCGCGGGTGAGCTCCGGTTGTCGTTCGGGGTCTGCGCCAACGAGTACGCGCCCGACGACGGCAAGGTCGTCGCCGCCGACCACGGCTGCGGCGCCCATTCCGAGGCCGCGGTGCTGCCGCCGCCGGTGGAGCAGGCCATCCCGATCCTCGACGACCTGGGCTACGACCTGATGGAGGAGGAGGCCGGCTCGGTCGACGAATCCGCCTCCGAGGAGCTCGGGCATTCCTGAGCCTGAGTGTCGGTGCGGGCCGCTAACCTACGGTGGCCCCCTACCCTCGACCAGGATCGTGATCGATGAGCGACACCTACGGCACTGACCGGTTGCGCGCAGCCGTCCTCTCCGCGTGGACGGCCTCGCCCGCCCGGTTCCGCGAAGACGCCAACGCGGAGGAGGACTTCGCGCTCGGCGGCTACCGCGATCGGCTGATCGTCGAGCTGGCGCAGAATGCCGCCGACGCGGCGCTGCGGGCGGGCGTGCCAGGGGTGTTGCGGCTGACCTTGCGCGGTGACGTGCTGACGGCCGCCAACACCGGCGCCCCGCTCGACGCCACCGGCGTGGAGAGCCTGTCCACGCTGCGCGCCTCGGGCAAGCGTGACGAGGCCGGCGCGGCGGGCAGGTTCGGCGTCGGGTTCGCGGCCGTCGTGTCGGTCTGCGACTCGCCCTCGATCGGCTCGCGCGGGGCCCCCGCCGTGCGCTGGTCCCGTACGGAGACCGCGGCCATCGTGGCCGAGCTGCCCGCGCTGGCGGGCGAGCTGGCCGACCGGGGCGGGCACGTGCCGCTGCTGCGGCTGCCCTTCGACGAGCCGCCCCTCATCGACATCCCCGACGGCTTCGACACGCTCGTCCGGCTTCCGCTGCGCGACCAGGCGAGCGTGGAGGCGGTCCGGCGCATGCTGGCCGAGGCCAGTCCCGCGCTGCTGCTCGGCCTGCCGGCGCTGGAGAGCATCGAGATCGACGTCGACGGCTCCACCCACGCGGTGGCCGCCGACGGCTGGCACGTGGTGTCCGATTCCGGGGTGTTCACCCCCGAGGAGGTCGGCAGGCTCTTCGCCGACCGGCCCACGGAAGAGCGGGCCCGCCCCTTCTGGTCGCTGCGCTGGGCCGTTCCGGTGACCGGCACCGGCGAGCCGGGCGCGCTGCCCGCCTCCGTGCCGCCCGTGGTGCACGCCCCGACGCCCAGCGACGAGCCCATCGACCTGCCCGCGCTGCTCATCGCCTCGTTCCCGATGGCCACCGACCGGCGTCACGTGGCCAAGGGGCCGCTCACCGACTTCCTGGTCGAGCGGGCCGCCGACGCCTACGTCCGGCTGCTGCGCGAGCTGCCCCGCACGTCCAAGCTGCTCGACCTGGTGCCCTCGCTGATGGGCAAGGGCGAGCTCGACGCCCGCGTACGCAGGGCCGTGCTGCAGCGCCTGCCCGGCACGCCGCTGCTGCCCGCCCTGTCCGCGCCCGCCCCCGTCGTGCAGACGCCCTCCTTCGCCGACGAACGGGTCTACGAGCCCGACGCGGAGTGGCAGGTTGAGCAGCCCGCCCCCGAGCCCGACGGCGACGGCTGGGTGGTGCCGGGCCGCGAGGCGGCCGTCGTGGCCTCCGCCTCGGCCGAGCTGCTCGACACCGTGGCCGGCTTCGTACCCGGCCTGCTGCCCGCCGGCTGGCCCGCCCGCCACCCCGCCATGACCGCGCTCGGCGTGCGCCGGGTGGAGCTGTCCGACGTCGTCGACCTGCTGTCCGGTGAGGCCGCCGAGGCGCGCGAGCCGTCCTGGTGGCGCGCGCTCTATCAGGTCCTGCCGGCCGACGACCCCGAGTCGCTGGGCGCGCTGCCGGTGCCGCTGACCGACGGCCGGCTCGTCCGCGGCCCGCGCGGCACGCTGATCCTGACCGACGGCGGGGCCGAGCTCGACCTGTCCCCGCTCGGGCTGCGCATCGTGCACCCCGAGGCGGCCCATCCCGCGCTGCTGCGCCTCGGCGCGGCCGAGGCCACGCCGCGGACCGTGCTCGACGACCCGCTGACCAAGGCCGCCGTCGCGCAGTCGCTCGACAGCCCCGACCCCGAGCCGGTGGCGCGGGCCGTGCTGTCCCTGGTGGAGGCGTCCGGGCTGGCTCCCGGCGAGGCGCCGTGGCTGGCCGAGCTGGCCCTGCGCGGCAGCGACGGCGAGCTCTACCCGGCCGGTGAACTCATGCTGGCCGAGGGAGCGCTGGCCGGGCTGTTGGAGGCCGACACGCATCTCGGGGTGGCCGCGTCCGAGCTGGAGGAGGCTTACGGCGCTCGGGTGCTGGCGGCGGCCGGGGTGCTCGACGGGTTCGCCGTCGTGCACGAGCCCGACGTGCTGCTCGACCCTGACGACTGCGACCACGACCTCGACGGCGAGGCCGACTGGCTCGACCACGTGCTCGACCTGCTGCCCGAGCTCGACGTGCCGCCGCTGGTGCCCGAGTTCCTGGCGGTGCGCGACCTGGAGCTGGTGGCCGACTGGCCGGCCGCACTCCGGCTGCTGACCACGCCGCCGCTGCGGGCCGCACTCCATCCGCTGCGCGTCGAGGGCGTGGAGGTGCCGTCCTACACCGCCTGGTGGCTGGCCAACCACGCCGTGCTGGGCGGGCGCAAGCCGCTGGAGCTGCGCCTTCCCGGGGCCGACCCGCTGCTGCAGGGCCTCTACGCCGACGCGCCCGCCGGTCTCGACGAGGCCGCGCTGTCGATGCTCGGGGTCCGTACGACGCTGGCCGAGCTGCTGGCCTCCCACGGCGGCCCGGAAGAGCTCCTCGACCTGATGGCCGACGAGTCCATCGAGGTCGACCGGGCCCAGCTCCGTGCCCTGTGGACCGCGCTGGCCGCCGTGGACCCGTCGCGGGTCGCGCCGCCGTCGCGGGTGCGGGCCGTGCTCGAAGGGGTCATCGTGGTCGCCGCCGCGGACGACGCCGTCGTGGTGGAGGCGCCCGACCTGCTGCAACTCGTCCAGGACCGGCCGCTGGTGCTGGCCTCCTACGACCTGGCCGAGTCGCTGTCCGAGCTGCTCGACCTGCCGCTCGCCGGTGAGCTCACCTCGGGCGAGGTCACTTCAGAGGGGGTCCGGCGTGACGTGCCCGCCGAGGTCAGGTCGCTGCTGCCGACCGCGCCGGGCACGTACGTGGAGCATGAGAAGTTGCTGGTCGACGGGGTGGAGTGCGCCTGGCGGTTCTTCGAGGGCTCCGTGCACTGCACCGGGGTCGACGGGCTGGCCAGAGGGCTCGCCTGGGCCACGGGGCAGTGGAACGACCGGCTCGCGGTGGCGGCGCTGCTGCGCGACCCGAGCTCGGTGCCCCTCCTGCTCGCCGAGGCCGACCTGTCCTGAGCGCGGGGCCGGGGAGGCGCCCCCGTGTGGCCTCCCCGGTACGTCGTGCGGCGCCGGTCAGGCGGCGCAGGTGGTGCCGTTCGCCGGGACCTTGCCCTCCACCAGGTAGGCGTCCACCGTCTTCATGACGCAGCCGTTGCCGGTCAGATAGGCGCCGTGGCCCTCGCCCTCGTAGGTGACCAGGACGCCCGTCTTGAGCTGGTTGATCAGCTTGCCGGCCCACTGGTACGGCGTGGCGGGGTCGCCCTTGCCGCCGATGACCACGATGGGCGCCGAGCCGGTGGCGTCGATGCGCTTGGCCGCGTCGTCCCCGGGCACCGGCCAGTGGGCGCACGTCCCGGTGGCCCCGTCGAAGGAGAGGATCGGGAAGATCTTCTTCACCTTCTCGTTGACCCGGGCGGTGTGGGCGGCGGTCGGCCGCTCGGTGTTGTCCGCGCAGTTGATCGCCGTCAGGCTCGTCATCATCGTCGAGTACGTCCCGTCCGCCCTGCGCCCGGTGTAGGCGTCGGCCAGGGCGAGCAGGATGGTGCCGTTGCCCTTGATCGCGGCGGCGGTCGCCTGCTCCAGCATCGGCCACGTCTGCTGCGCGTACAGCGGCGTGATGACGGCCAGCTGGCCCAGGCCGTAGGTGAGCTCGCGGTCCCCGACCTTGATCGGCTTGGTCTTGAGCCCGTCGACGAAGTCCTCGATCGTCTTCTCCACGGCCGCCGGGTCGGCGCCCAGGTCGCAGCCCTTGGCCACGCAGTCCTTGGCGAACGCCGCGAACGCCTGGTCGAAGCCGGTCGCCTGGATGACGGCCCGCTCCTCGAACGTCACGGTCGGGTCGAAGGCGCCGTCCAGGACGAAGCGGCCGACGTTCTTGGGGAAGTGGGTGGCGTAGACGGCGCCGAGGTGGGTGCCGTACGACAAGCCGAAGTAGTTGAGCTGCTCGTCGCCGAGCGCGGCCCGCAGGACGTCGAGGTCCTTGGCCGCGTTGACGGTGCCGACGTGCGGGAGGACCTTGCCGGAGTCCTTCGCGCAGGCGTCGGCGTACTCCTTGGCCAGCGCGTCCTGGTCGGCGTCGAGGTCGGCGGTGAGCAGTTCCTCGATCTCGTCGCCGCACGTGACGCCCGAGCTGCGGTCGACGCCGCGGGGATCGAAGCTGACCAGGTCATAGCTCTTGCCCAGACTGGCGAAGGCCGTGGCGGCCATGGCCAGCGTGTCCACGCCCGAGCCGCCGGGGCCGCCGAAGTTGAAGACGAGCGAGCCGGCGCGCTCGCCGGTGGCCTTGATCCGGATGAGCGCCAGGTCGATCTTGTCGCCGTCCGGCTTGGCGTAGTCGAGGGGGACCGGGAGCTTGCCGCACTCGACGCCCGCGGCCGGGGTGGCCGGCTTGCCGTCGGGTCCGACGAGGTCGGTGCACGCGCCCCAGGCCACTGTGCCGGTGCCGGTGCCCGTGCTGGTGGCCGTGGGCTTCGCGCTGTCGCCCGCGGGTGCTGAAGTGCCGCCGGTGCCGCAGGCGGTGAGGACCGCGGCTCCCAGGAGGAGGGTCACTATGGGCTTCTTCATGCATCAAGGATGAGATGCCAGGCATATGCCGATGTAGTGGGCGGAAACACCACTTGTAGATGACTTCGGCGAACAGCTGGAGATGACGAATGTCAGCTCTCGTACGGAGCGGAAGTCAACGCGGTTTTGATGATCAGCCGTTTCTGGGGCGCCGGATGTACCAGAGGCCGAGCAGGCCGAAGCCGATGCCGGCCACGCAGGTCCAGATCCACCACGAGTTCTCCGGGGTGGGGCGGAAGATCAGCAGGGCGACCAGCGCGACGGCCCAGGCGGCCGTGCCGATGGCGACGGCGGCGGTGTCGTTGGTCTCGATGGGCTCCGGATCGGGATGCCACTGCTGCTTCACGTTGTCCAGCCTAGCTTCCAATCGGGTCTCGATCTCATCACTGGCTCTTTTCGCAGTTCACCACCTACTGTCACCCTTCGCGTCGTGAGCGACACACGTAACGCAATCGATCGTTTCTTCGCGATCTCCGCACGAGGTTCGACCGTCTCCCGTGAGGTACGGGGAGGCTTGGCCACGTTCTTCACGATGGCCTACATCGTGGTACTCAATCCCCTGATCCTGGCCAACGGCAAAGATGTCACCGGTGAGTTCATCGGTGACGGTACGGTGGCCAACGTGCCGCTCGTCGCCGCGGGCACGGCCTTCGTGGCCGGTGTGCTGTCGATCCTCATGGGGGTCGTCGGCAGGGTGCCCTTCGCGATGGCGGCCGGGCTCGGCCTGAACGCCTTCGTCACCTTCAGCATCGCCTCTGTGATGACCTGGGAGGAGGCCATGGGTCTGGTTTTCCTCGAAGGCGTCCTCATCACGATCCTGGTGCTGACCGGGTTGCGGACGGCCGTGTTCCACGCCATCCCGGCCCAGCTCAAGACCGCCATCAGCGTGGGCATCGGGCTGTTCATCGCGCTGATCGGCTTCGTGGACGCCGGGTTCGTGCGCAAGGGCGCCGGCACGCCGCTGGAGCTGGGCATCGGCGGCAGCCTCACGTCGTGGCCGATCTTCGTGTTCATCGTCGGGCTGCTGGCCACGGCCGCGATGGTGGCGCGCAAGGTCAAGGGCGCCATCCTCATCGGCATCGCCGGCACCACGATCCTGGCCGTCATCGTCGAACTGCTGGCCAAGGTGGGCCGGGCCTCGGCCGACAACCCCGGCGGCTTCCAGCTCAACGTGCCCACCGTGCCGGACCAGATCCTCGGCTTCCACAACCCGCTCGTGCTCTTCACCGAGTTCGACCCGTTCGGCGGGTTCGTCCGCGTGGACGTGCTGCTCGCCGGACTGTTCGTGTTCACACTGCTGATCACGGACTTCTTCGACACCATGGGCACCATCGTGGGCGTCGGGCGGCAGGCCGACCTGGTGCAGGAAGACGGGACGCTGCCGCGTACCAAGCAGATCCTGCTCATCGACTCGCTCGGCGCGGCGGCGGGCGGCGCGGGCTCCGTCTCGTCGAACACCACCTACATCGAGTCGGCGGCCGGTGTCGGCGAGGGCGCTCGCACTGGCCTCGCCAGCGTGGTCACCGGGCTGCTGTTCCTGCTGGCCATCTTCTTCGCGCCGCTGGTCGAGGTGGTCCCGTACGAGGCCGCCGCCCCGGCGCTGGTGCTGGTCGGGTTCATGATGATGACCGCGGTCAAGGACATCGACTGGACCGACTTCGAGATCGCCGTGCCGGCGTTCCTCACCGTGGTGCTCATGCCGTTCACGTACTCGATCTCCAACGGCATCGGCGCGGGCTTCATCACGTACGTGCTGATCAAGGTGGTTCGCGGTAAGGCGCGGGAGATCCACCCGCTGCTGTGGGGCGTGGCCTTCCTCTTCGCGCTCTACTTCGCGATCGGCCCGATCAGGGTGGCGCTCGGCATCTGACGATCCGCCCGAGTCCCGTCGATCCGGTCGGCGCGTCCCGTACGTCGATCCGGTCGAAGCCCGTCGAGATCGATCGAGGCCGTCCCGCGCAGGCGGGGCGGCTTCGAGGTATCAAGGGATCAGACGAACGTTCTGTACGGAAATATCCCATCATGCCGTATAGTTAGCAAAGGTAATGACTCATGCTAACCAAACCCCAGCCCAAGATGAACCTGCGCAGCGACGCGGGTCTCGCTTCAGCCCTGCGCGTTTCACTCGCAAGGCTGAACCGACGCCTACGACGACAGGCGGCAGCGCACACACTGACTCCCACGCAGTTCGCGACGCTCGCCGCGGTGGAACGGCATTCCGGGATAACCCCCGGCGAATTGGCCGAGCTCGAGAAGGTGCAACCGCCCTCGATGACCCGCGTGATCGCCGCGCTAGAGGAACGCGGCCTGGTCGCCCGCAGCCCGCATCCGACCGACCGGCGGCAGGTGACCGTCTCGGTGACCGAGGCCGCCGAGAAGTTGCTGAAGGAGGAGCGACGCCGCAAGGAGGCGTGGCTGACGCAACGCCTGAAGGAGCTGTCTCCGGAAGAGAGGGCGATCCTCAGACAGGCGGCACCGCTGCTGGAGAAGCTCAGCAGGATATAGAGCCTGAAGAACCCAAGACCGGGATGTTCCGGTCGCTCAGGATTCGTAACTACCGCATGTTTAGCGCGGGCGGCGCGGTGTCCAACGTCGGCACCTGGTTGCAGCGCACCGCCCAGGACTGGCTGATCCTCGACCTCACCCACGGCAGCGCGAGCGCCCTCGGTACGGCGACCGCGCTGCAGTTCCTGCCGATGCTGCTCTTCGGGATGTTCGGCGGCGTGCTCGCCGACCGCTACCCCAAGCGCCCGATCCTCATCACCGCCCAGTCGCTCATGGCCGGCCTCGCGCTGACCATCGGCCTGCTGACGATGACGGGCACCGCCCAGGTCTGGCACGTGTACGTCATGGCGTTCCTGCTCGGCATGATCTCCTGTGTGGAGGTGCCGACGCGGCAGGCGTTCGTGGTCGAGATGGTCGGCCGCCAGGACCTGCCCAACGCGATCGCCCTGAACAGCTCCATCTTCAACCTCGCCCGCGTGCTCGGCCCGGCGCTCGCCGGCGTGCTGATCTACGTCCTGGGCGGCACGGGGCCGCTGTTCCTGATCAACGCCCTGACCTTCGGCGGCGTCATCTCCAGCCTGGTCTTCATGCGCAAGGCCGAGCTGAACCTCTCCGAGCCGGTGCCCAGGGCCAAGGGGCAACTGCGCGAAGGGCTCCGGTACGTGCTCCGGCACGAGGAACTGCTGATGCCGGTGCTGCTGATCGCGTTCGTGTCGATGTTCTCGCAGTCGTTCTCGATGTCGATCGCGCTCATGGCCCGCGAGGTGTTCGCGGCCGGGGCGTCCTCGTTCGGGCTGGCCTCCAGCATGTTCGCGGTGGGAGCGTTCGGCGGCGCGCTGCTCGCGGCCCGGCGGGCGCGGCTGACGCGGAAGGTGCTCTTCTCTGGGGCGATCGGGTTCGGACTGTTCCAGATCCTGACCGGGATCGCACCGTTCTACCCCGTTTACCTGCTGCTGCTGGTCCCCACCGGGATCGCGTTGATCACCATCAACACGGCGGCCAACGCCAGCGTCCAGATCGCCACGTCCCCTGAGATGCGGGGCCGGGTCATGGGCATCTACATGCTGGTCTTCACCGGCGGAGCTCCCCTCGGGGCACCGCTGATCGGCTGGCTGTCCGAAATGGGCGGGCCGCGGATGGGCGTGATCCTGTCCGGCGCCCTGGTGCTCGTCGGCACGGGACTGGCCGTGGTGGTGACACGGCTGATCAGCTCACGGGTGGGCAGGCCGGCGCTCGCGGTGGCATGAGTCATTCACACACCGCGAAGCCCAGGCGACGCCCTTTGACCACAGGGTGACGAACTCCGAAGCGGTCGACGTAGGGCGACGGGCATGGGGAACGGCGCTGGGCTTGGAGCTAGGGGGCCGGGCGGACCGGCGGTGGGAGCCGGTGTGACGGGTGAGGCGAGGCCGGGGCAGAATCGCATGACATGAAGCTCTTCACGGCTCCTCCGGCACCGCCGGCATGAGGTTGTTCGCGGCTTTGGTTCCGCCTGATGAGGTGTTGGACGAGCTCTCCCACGCCATCGCCCCCCACGTCGGGCAGGTGCCGGGCCTGCGCTGGCCTGACCGTGCGACCTGGCACATCACGCTGGGGTTCTTCGGCGAGGTGCCCGAGGGGGTGCTGCCTGAGCTGGAGACGCGCCTGGCCCGGGCCGTGGCTCGCCACCCTGCGCCGGAGCTGTCGTTCGACCGCTTCGGCGCCTTCTCCTCCGTACGCCGGGCGCGGGTCTTCTGGGCGGGCGTCACCGGCGACCCCATGACCAGGCTGGCCGACTCCGTCAAGGCGGGTGCGCGCCGGGCGGGGGCGTCCGAGACGGACGACAAGCGTTTCCATCCGCACCTCACTCTGGCCAGGGCCAAGACGGAGCTCGATCTCCGCGACCTGGTCGAGTCGCTGGCCGGGTTCAGCGGCTCCGTCTGGCGGGCCGAGCACGTCCACCTGGTCCGGAGCCACACCGGGCCACAGGTGAGGTACGAGTCACTCGCCGAATGGGCGCTCGCACCCGCCGAGCGGGGCTAGGCTCCAGGTCGTGGATCGTCCTCGCCCCTGGCTGCTGCCCATCGTGCTCGGCCTCCTCCTGCTGATCGTGATCATCGGCGCCTGGCTGAGCTGAGCCGCCCGGCCAACCTGAGGTGCGCGGCATCCGGTGGCCTGAGGTGTGCGGCGCTCGAAAGAGCCACCCGCGACTCCCTGGTACGGCCACCCGCTGGTAGGCCCGCGCTGCCCTTGTATGGGACCCGCACGCACTGTCCTGCCACGGTCGCAACAGCCTGGCAAAGCCGTATCGCCTATGCCGGGCCGCACGCACCACGCTGGTACGCCGCACCCGCTGGTGGCGGCCGTGCCGTCTGTGTCGAACCCGCCTACGCAGCCCCCGTGGCGGTCGCGCTCATGCACCGCCCTGGGCAAGCCGAGGCCCGGTGGAAGAGCAGCCGGGCCTCGGGATGCGGTGTTACCAGGCGTAGTCCTCAGGGGCCGTGCGGTGGCCCGGGAAGATTTCGTCGATGCGGGCCAGGGCGGCCTCGTCGAGGTCGATCTCCAGGGCGCGCAGGCTGCCTTCGAGCTGTTCCATCGTGCGCGGCCCGATGATCGGGGCGGCGACGGCGCGCTGCTTGAGCAACCAGGCCAGGGCCACGTTGGCCGGGTCCTCGTTGAGCTCGTCGCAGAACTTCTCCCACTGCTCGATCTTGTCGCGGTGTCGTTCGAGCTGCTTGACCATGTTGTCGGCGGCCGAGCGGCCCTTGTCGATCTTGCGCAGCACGCCGCCGAGCAGGCCGCCGGCCAGCGGGCTCCACGGGATGACGCCGAGGCCGTAGTCCTCGCACGCGGGCAGCACTTCGAGCTCGGGAGCCCGGGTGAGCAGGTTGTAGTGGGACTGCTCGCTGATCAGGCCGGTGAAGTTGCGGCGGGCCGCCGTCTCCTGGGCCTTGGCGATGTGCCAGCCGGCGAAGTTGGACGAACCCACGTAAATGATCTTGCCCTGCTGCCGCAGGACCTCCATGGCCTCCCAGAACTCCTCGAACGGGGTGTCCCGGTCGACGTGATGGGCCTGGTAGATGTCGATGTAGTCGGTCTGCATCCGCTTCAGCGAAGCGTCGCAGGCCCGGCGGATGTTGAGGGCGGACAGCCGGCGTTCGTTGGGCCAGTCGCCCATGTCGCCGTAGACCTTGGTCGCGAGGACCGTCTTCTCACGCCGCCCGCCGCCCTGGGCGAACCACCGGCCGAGGATGTTCTCGGTGATCCCCGCGCCCTTCTGGCCCCCATAGACGTTCGCCGTGTCGAAGAAGTTCAGCCCCAGCTCGTGAGCCCGGTCCATGATCGCGAAGGAGTCTTCCTCCGTGGTACGCGGGCCGAAGTTCATGGTGCCGAGGCTGAGCGGGCTCACCAGGAGGCCGCTGCGTCCGAGATTGACGTAGTCCATGACTTCACCCTAAATAGCTGGAGTGCACTCCAGGCCAGAGGGTGGATTCGTGAACTCGGTCGACACCGGCGCCTGACGGGCGCATCATCGGTCGCGATGATCGCCCTGCTTCGCGCCGCCGTGCCGCTCTTTCTCGCCATGATCACCGGTCAGCTCGGCTCGCTCGTGGTCACCTCGGTGCTCGGTAACCATGCCACGGTCACGCTGGCGGCCTTCGCGGTGGTGACCGCCGTGCTCAATCCTGCCAGCACGGCCGTGCAGGGCTCGCTGCGCGGTCTCGGGCCGTTCGTCGCGCCGTACCGGGACGATCCGGCGGCGGCGGTGCCCGTGATCAGGGACGCCCGCTGGCTGAGCATGACCACCGGGCTGGTCGGCGCCACGGCCGTCGCCTGCGTGCCGCTGCTCGCCGGGGCCACCGGGGTGCCCGGCGAGGTGGTGGCGGAGATGGGGGCGCTGCCGTATTTGCTGGCGGTGTATCTGCTCGTCTTCGCCTCCACCGGCGGCGCCACCACCATCCTGGTCGCGCTCGGGCGCAGCGGGAGCGTGATGTGGCCGACCCTGTCGTTCGCGGCGCTGCTGGGCGGGCTGAGCGCCGTGCTGGTGCCGGCGCTGGGGCTGACCGGGGTCGGCGTGGCCTGGGTGACCGCGGGCGTGGTGTCGGCGGTGGTGGCCGCCCTCAGCCTGCGCCGGGCGCTCGGCCGGGCCATCGGCCAGGCCAGGCCCAGGATCCGCGAGATCATCACCCTGGCGAAGGTCAGCATCCCGCTGGCCGGCACCGTGCTGATCAAATTCGCCGTGCTCGGCGTGGTCACCCTCGCCGCGAGCACCACCGGCACCCGCGACACCGCCGCCCACGCGGTGCTGACCACGCTCACCGGCTTCATGATGGTGACCTCCCTGTCCATCGCCTCGGCCGCGTTGCCCGATGTGGCGCGCGCCACCGACACCGCCGGGGCCCGGCGGGCCCATCGCGGCGCGGTTCTGCTCGCCATAACAGGGACGCTTGTGGTGGCCGGTCTGCTGCTCGGGTTCGGGGAAAATCTTCTGGTGCTGTTCAGCGACGACGCGGCGGTGCGTGACCGGGTGCTCGGGCTGCTGCCGCTGATGCTGCTGGCCTCCGCGCTCGACGCGGCGCAGGCGGTGCAGGGCATGGGCCTCACCGCGCTCAAGCGCTCGTCGTTCAGCCTGATGTTCCTCGCGATCGGGTACGGCCTGCTGCTCCTGGCCGCCGTGCCCGTGGCCGGGACCTGGGGCATCACCGGCCTGTGGGCGGCCATGGCGGTGGCCAACGGGCTCCTGGTCGTGCTGCAGGGCACCGGTTTCCGCCGCCACAGCGCCAAGCTGGGCGCTCCTGGAACCCCGGAAGAGACAGATCCCCCGCCCACGCCCGACACGCGTACGAAGCCACCTGGCGCACCCGGCCGCTCATGACACCCACCGCGCACACCGTCTCACCCAGCGCCTGGTAGCCGCCAGCCATGACGCCGGCGTCGCGGCCGAGCGGGTGATCATCCGCACCATGGCTGACATCCGGATCAGCCCGGCAGGCAAGAGCCGCGCAGCGCTCAGGCGCTGGTCAGTATCCGTTCCGGTGTATCCAGCCAGATCGACTGGCCGTCCGGGGCAACGGTGAGGCCGTACCGGCGCCAGTGCGGCTCACCCCAGCTCACCCACTGGGCGTACGCCTGGAGGACCTCATCCCACACCGGCCTGTCGCCCACCTGCTGAACTCCGTGATCCACGCTCCCCGGCCGCCACGTGGCCACGGCCCACGAGCGGGTATCGTCCGGATCGTAGACCCACCTGCGCATGTACGGGCCGTTCTCGTCGGAGCCCTCGGTGGTGTGCGACAGCAGGCCCGTCAGCGCGCCGATGGCCAGATCCGCGCCCGCGCCGAGCTGGTCGAGCGCCCTAGGGTCGAGCGCCGTCCGGTAGTGCCGACGCCCTTCGCCCGGCGGCGGGTCCTCGCCCGGCTTGGGCCGTTGGGAGCGCATCATCATGTACCCGGCGTACCCGACCACCCGCCCGACCGCGGTCCCGTCCTTCTGCACCTCAAGGCGTAGCGCGTGGCTGGTGCCGTAGCCGGGATGCCAGGGCAGCACGATCACGCCGTCGGCCCGGGTCTGCTCCACCCACGCGTAGGGGATGTTCCGCACGCCGCAGGTGACGTGCACCCGGTCGTACGGTTCCCCGTTCGTGCAGCCGAACGCGCCGTCACCGACGAGCAGCCGTGGATGGAAGCCGGCGTCGCCCAGGTTCTTCGCCGCCTGCTCAGCGACCGTCGCGTCCACCTCGATCGAGGTCACCTCCCCCTGATCTCCGACGAGATGGGACAGCAACCCGGCCGTCCACCCTGTGCCGGTGCCGACTTCCAGCACCCGGTGGCCGGGCTCCACCCGCAAGTGGTTGAGCAGATCGGCGACCGTGCTGGGCGCGGACGCCGACGACGTGGAATCGCCCTTCAGGTTGGTCAGGTCGGTGGCGCCGTCGTCGAGCTGCGTGACGATGACGCTGGGCGAGTAGACGGTGTCCCACCAGAAGCCGGGGTCCTTGTCCTGGTCGATCAGGTACGGCTCGCCGTCCTCGACGACCAGGCCGATCGGAGGGACGAACAGGTGCCGGGACACGCTCCGTACCGCCGACTTGATGCGGTCGCTGATGTCGCCGGAGCCCTCGGGATCGAGGGCGGCGAGCAGCCGCGCCAGCCGCTGCGGCGTGACGCTCACTTCTTCTTGCCCTTGCTCTCGGCGTGGCCACCCTTGGGCTCTTGGTGCTGGTCGTTGGTGCTGCCGGTGCCGCCTTCCTTGCCGGTGATCTCCTTGTCCTCGGGGCTCTTGGGGTCTTCGTGCTTCCCGCCCACGTTGTCATCCTTCCGTGATTGTGGCTGCATGAGGGGAAGGTATGAAGCCGATGCGACGCGGCTCAATGCCATTGCCGCGCCTTGCGCACGTCAGTATCACGGGACGACGGTGCTGAGCCTCCTTGGCAATTTCTGGCAATCCTGTTGAGGGCGGGGTACGGCTGCGCGCAAGCTACGGCACACGGGTACTCGATCTCTCAGGAGGAGAACTGCCATGATGCTCCGGTTCCTTGGCAAGGATCCCGACAGCCCGAGCGGCGGGTCGCCCACATTGTGGCAGGACCAGGACACGGGCGATCTCATCGTGCAGGGCTACACCCTCACGGACCCCGTAGCCGTGGCGGAAGTCGGAGACATCCCCTCGGGGGAGGCTGTGGTCCGGATTCCGCTGCGGATGCTCCAATTCCTGCCAGAGGCCGAGCAGTGACCCCAGCCGAACGCGTCGACGAGGCCCTGCGGCAGTGCCGTCGCTCCGCACTCCACCTGGAGATGCGCGACGGCTACATGCTCGACGATCCCGACTACCACGCCTGGCAGGCCGGTCACCGGCTCGATCAGACAGACCGATCATCGTGGTGGCGGCCGTGGCTGCAGAACATCGCCGACGCTGTCGCCCGTGGTGTCCAGGTACGACGGGCGCGCATCGTGTCCGAACCCATCAGCGACTACATCCGCTACGAGTACGACATCACCTTCCCCAACATCCGGGCGGGTGAGGATGTCCGGTGGCTGCCGCGCAGGAGAGCCTCCGACCTCGCCCTCCCCGGCAACGACCTCTGGCTGTTCGACGGGGAAGTGCTGCTGATCAACCACTTCAGTGGCGAGGGGGATTGGCTGGACGTCGAGCACGTCACCGACCTTGACGTGATCAAATTCAGCGCCGAAGCGTTCGAGGCCGTCTGGCAACGCGCCATTCCGCACGACCGGTACCAGCCCGCCTGATCAAATAGACCATGCCCCTTTCGTCCTCCAGTGCCCAGCACGCGGCGAATGTGCTGGCAGCCAGGCTCCGCAAGGTCCGGACCGACGCCGGAATGACCGGCCGAGACCTCGCGGAACTGGCCGGTTGGCACCCCTCCAAGGTCAGCCGCATCGAGAACGCCCGCCGTACCCCCTCGACCGCCGACATCCGCGTGTGGTGCGGGCGCTGCGGCGTGCCCGACCAGGCAGGAGACCTGGTGGCCTCTCTGGAGGCCATCGAGGGCATGTTCGTGGAGTGGAAGGAGATGGAGCGCACGGGGTTGAAAGCCGCGCAGGAGTCCGTCATCCCCACCTGGGAGCGGACCCGGCACTTCCGCATCTACTCCTCCCACCTCATCCCTGGCCCGCTGCAGATCGCCACCTACATCGAGGCATTGCTGACCTCCCTCATGCATCGCCGGGGGTTGCCTGACGACATCGAGGAGGCCGTCCAGGTCCGGGTGGACAAGCAGCACATCATCCACGACGGCGGCCGGCGCATCGCGGTCATTCTGGAGGAGAGCGTGCTCCGCCAGCCCATTGGCGGCGTGGACATCATGGCCGCGCAGCTCGGTCATCTCCTGAGCATGAGCATTCTGCCGTCGATCTCCCTGGGGATCATCCCCCTGGGAGCCGACCGGTCCACGATCTGGCCGACCGAGGGCTTCTTCATGTTCGACGAGGCAGAGGTGACCGTCGAACTCGTCTCCGGCCATCTGACGATCACGCGGCCTCACGAGATCGGGATGTACGCCGACGTGTTCATGAGACTGGCGAACCTAGCGGTGTACGGCAAGGCAGCCCGCGCCCTCATAACGGCGGCGGTGGCCGCCCTCGACGAGTAGTCCCCAACCGCGTGGGCATGAGTGGCCGTTCGCGCCGCCACGAGCTTGATGGACGCCACGCCGTTGGAAGGCGGGCCCGAGGCGGTGCGTGGGGCATGATGGCGGCGTGGGGGACTTCGTGACCAGGGTGCTCGCCGCCGTCGCGGCTCTTTTCCTGCTGCCCGCCGCGCCCGCCTTCGCGGTGGACGACGACGGCACGGAGAAGTTGTTCGTCTTCAAGGATCCGCGGATCACGGAGTCGAGCGGGCTCGCGGTGTCGCCGACGCACGACGGCGTCTACTACACCCACAACGACAGCGCCGCCGCGCCCACCTTCTACGCCGTGGACGGCCGGGGACGCACGCGGGCCACCTTCCGGGTACGCGGGGCCGAGGCGCGCGACTGGGAGGCCATGGCCGCCACCAAGGACCCGGCGACCGGCCGGGGGGTGCTCTGGTTCGCCGACATCGGCGACAACCTGGACGGCGCGTGGCCGAACGTCTCGGTCTACAAGGTGACGGAGCCGCGTACGCTCAGAGACGCCACGCTGCCCGCGATCCGCTACCGCTTCCGGTATGCCGACGGCGCCCGCAACGCCGAAGGCGTCATGATCAACCCGGTGACCGGGCGGCTCTACGTGGTCTCCAAGGAGTTCGCCGGCTCGGTCTACGCGGCGCCGAAGAAGCTGCGCAGCGACAAGGTGAACGTGCTGCGCAAGGTCGGGGGCGCGCCCATCATGGCCACGGACGCCGCCTACGCGCCCGACGGCTCGTCCTACGTCGTGCGCACCTACTTCTCCGCCACCCTGTTCAAGCCGTCGGGCGAGACGATCGCCAAGGTGACGATGCCGGATCTGAAGCAGGCGGAGTCGATCGCGTACACGGCCGACGGGAAGGCGCTGCTCACCGGCTCGGAGGGCCCCGGCAGCCCCGTCTACCGCGTGCCGCTTCCCGACCGGGCGCGTCCCACCGCCACGCCCAGCCCGTCCAGCTCGTCCAGCTCGTCCGGGGCGGAGGAGCGTGAGCAGAGCGGCTCGCCCGTCGCCGCGCAGGCGGACTCCGGGGGCGGCGGGCTGACGGTCACGGACGTGCTCATCTGGCTGGCCGCCGCCGCGGCCGCCATCGGAGTGATCACCTTCCTGGCCCGCCGCACCCGCTGACCCGCACGAGAGGGCGCGTTGGCCAGGGGCGGCGCATGGCGGCGGTGAGCATGTCGCCCGGTCAGGGGCGGCGCATGGTGGCGGTGAAGAGGTCGCCTCTCAGTGCGCGTTCGACCACCTCGATCGAACGCGACAACCGCACCAGTCGCGGCCCCTCCTGCCGGTAGGTGTCGAGCACCGCCTCGATGGCGTGCGGCGGCAGATGCCCCTTGAGGTCGACGGCCGCCCCCCGGTAGCCGGCGCGCGCGGCCTCGACGGCCGAGGTGACGTGGTGGCGGGCCATGGCGGCCAGCGCCACGGGGTGCCGCCTGAGCACCTCGTACGCCCGGTAGTCGGGCGGCACCGCGTCCAGCAGCCAGGCCACGGCCGTGGTCTCCCAGTCGGGCACGCTGGGCGGCCGGACCTCCGGCGGCCACTCCGGCGGCAGATACATGAGACCATCGTACTCACGTTCGATTCCCGGCTGTGAGCATGCCTTGCGTTTCAAGGTGATCAAGAAGCCTTCTTGAGGGCTGGGTGCCGTGGAGCTGGTGCGGCCCTTGGGGCGTCCGGGGCCGGCCTTGGAGGGTTTCGGCTGGTTGTGCCGACGGGGAACAGGCCGGTCCAGGACAGGGACCAAGACCGCCTGGCAGCGCGCACGCGAGACCGTCCATCAGCGGTCGCGGGCCGGTCTCGGCAATCGGGTTGGGATCAGTCTGGTCGTCCAGGAGGATGAACGGTCATGCGGAAGCTCGAGTTCGAGGACACCTTCCAGGGCGATCGTGTCGAGGAGACGAAGTGGATCCCCTACTACTTGCCGCAGTGGACCACGCGGACAGCGGCGGCGGCCCGTTACCGGCTGGGCGACGGCCTGCTCCGCCTGCTCATCGAAGAGGAGCAGCCGCCCTGGCATCCCGAGACCGAAGGCGCCATGCGGGTCTCGTCGCTGCAGACCGGCATCTTCTCCGGCCCGGCAGGCAGCCGCATCGGGCAGCATGGCCGCGGCGCGGTAGTTCAGGAGGAGTATCCCGAACTGAGGCTCTACACCCCGCTGTACGGCCGGATCGAGATGCGCGCCAAGGCCGTCGACGACCCGCGCTGCATGGTGGCGTTGTGGATGATCGGCTTCGAGGACGAGCCGGAGCGCTCCGCCGAGATCTGCGTCGCGGAGATCTTCGGCCGCGATGTGGGCCCCGATGAGGCCCGGATCGGCATGGGGTTGCATCCTTTCGGTGATCCGTCGATCGCGGACGACTTCACGGTGGAGACCATGCCCATCGACGCCCGTGAGTTCCACGTGTACGCCGTCGACTGGACTCCCGGGCGGGTGTCCTTCTCCGTTGACGGGCAACACGTCAGGACCATAAACCAGGCGCCGGCGTACCCGATGCAGCTCATGCTCAACATCTTCGAATTCGAGCCGGGAGGCGTCTACCCGAAGGAATTCACCGTCGACTACGTTCGCGGCTACGCACAAGCGCCCCCCGCGGGGGGCGCGCTTGGGTAGGTTCGGCTCTCTGGCGGGACTGCGGAACCTTGAAACGCAAGCAGGCCAGGCATGATGGAGTGATGCCCCGTGTGATCGTCCTTGACGCGATGGGAGTCCTCTACCGGTACGGCGATGTTCAGGGCCGGGTGCTGATCCCCTACCTGCGGGCCCGTGGATGTGAGCGGACCGAGGCCGAGATCCGGGCCGCCTACCGGGCGGTCACGCTCGGGCGCATCACGACCGGGCAGTTCTGGGCGGCGGCCGGGCTGCCGGAGGAGAGGGACGAGGACTACTGCCAGGAGCACCGGCTCACCGAGGGCGCTGAGGAGGCTCTCGCCGAACTGGCGGGTGACGGCCTGGAGCTCGCCTGCCTGAGCAACGACGCGGCGGCGTGGTCCGCGCTCGTCCGCCGCCGTTTCGGCCTGGAACGGCAGGTCCGGCGGTGGTTCATCAGCTCGGATCTGCGCGCCCGCAAGCCTGACGAGAAGGCGTACGAGGCGGTGCTCGGCGCGCTGGGCCTCGCTCCTGAGGAGGTGGTGTTCGTGGACGACCGGCCGGTCAATCTCGCTCCCGCGCGTTCCCTGGGGATGAGGACGGTGCTCTTCCGCAGCGACGACACCGACGCCCACCCCGAGCCTGCCGCCGGAGGAGAACCGCACCGCGCCGCCGGGACGATGCCCGAGCTGGTCGCCGCGGTTCGCGAACTTTCCCCGGCACACGGCTGAGCCCGCTCGACCGGGTCTCCGGGGATATGGCGGTCATGAGCGGATGGCCGGAAAATCGGAGGTGTGAGGGAGAAGATCGGAGTCGTGGGCGCGGGCATCGTCGGTCTGGCCGTGGCGCGGGAGCTGGCCAGCGTCAGGGGCGCCGAGGTCACCGTGCTGGAGAAGGAGGGGCGCGTCGGCGCCCACCAGACCGGGCACAACAGCGGCGTCGTGCACGCGGGGATCTATTACCCGCCGGGCTCGCTGAAGGCCAGGCTGTGCCGGGAGGGCGTGGCGCTGCTCAAGGAGTACTGCGCCGCGCACGGGGTGGCCTACCAGGAGGTGGGCAAGCTGGTGATCGCCAGCACGCGGGCCGAGCGGCCCCGGCTGAGCGCGCTGGCCGAGCGGGCGCGGGCCAACGGCGTGCCGGGCATCGCCGAGCTGGACGCGCTGGCGCTGCGCGAGATCGAGCCGCACGCGGTCGGCGTCGGCGCCGTGCACTCGCCGTACACCGCGATCTGCGACTTCCCCGCCGTCGCGCGCCGGCTCGCGCTGGACGTGGCCGAGCTGGGCGGGTCCGTCCGGCTGGGGCATCCGGTCAGGGCGATCAGGGAGCGGGCGGACCGGGTCGAGGTGCTGGCGGGCCGGCGCAGGCACGTCTTCGACCAGCTGGTGGTGTGCGGCGGGCTGGGCACCGACGCGGTGGCCAGGATGGCGGGGGCGCCAGGGGACGTGCGGATCGTCCCCTTCCGGGGGGAGTTCTACGCGCTCAAGGGAGCGGCGCGAGACCTCGTGCGGGGACTGGTCTATCCGGTGCCTGATCCGCGCTACCCGTTCCTCGGCGTGCATCTGACGCGGCAGGTCGACGGCCGGGTGCTGGTGGGGCCGAACGCGGTGCTCGCCCTCGCCTACGAAGGCTACAGATGGCGAAATTTCCGTAATATCGGGCAAATTCTCAGCTGGCCGGGCACCCTGCGCATGGCCCGCTCCCACTGGCGGACGGGCCTGAGAGAGGTCCGCGGCTCGCTCTTGAAGAGCGCGTTCGTCGGCGACGCTCGCCGCTACGTGCCCGAGCTCACCGCCGCTGACCTGGAACGGGCTCCGGGCGGCGTACGCGCGCAGGCCGTGGCCCGCGACGGCCGCCTGCTCGACGACTTCGTCGTGGACGTGCACGGCAAGGTCGTCCTCGTCCGCAACGCGCCCTCGCCCGCGGCCACCTCAAGCCTGGCCATAGCCCGGCATATCGCCGGAATTGTCCCAGCACTCGTCCGATGAGGGCATCCTTGGAGGTGATGGAATCACGCCTGCTGATAGTCGAGGACGACCCGAACATCCTCGAACTCCTCGCCGCGAGCCTCAGGTTCGCGGGTTTCGACGTGTCCACGGCGAAGAGCGGCCTCGACGCCGTGGCCTCGGTGCAACGGCACCGCCCCGACCTCGTCGTGCTCGACGTCATGCTGCCCGACCTCGACGGTTTCGAGATCGTCAGGCGGATGCGCGGCGGCGGGGTGCACACCCCTGTGGTCTTCCTCACCGCGCGTGACGAGACGGAGGACAAGATCCGCGGGCTGACGCTCGGCGGCGACGACTACGTGACCAAGCCGTTCAGCCTGGAGGAGGTGGTCGCCAGGATCCACGCCGTGCTGCGAAGGACCAGCGGGGACTCACCGGCGGCGCCGCCCAGGCTCACGTTCGCCGACATCGAACTGGACGAGGAGAGCCACGAGGTGTGGCGCGGCGGCAACGCCGTGGCGCTGTCGCCGACCGAGTTCAAGTTGCTGCGTTACTTCATGACGAACGCCGGCCGCGTCCTGTCCAAGCCGCAGATCCTCGACCACGTCTGGGATTACGACTTCCGCGGCGAGGTGGGGATCGTCGAGTCGTACGTGTCCGTGCTCCGCCGGAAGATCGACAACCGGAGCCCGCGGCTCATCCACACCCTGCGGGGTGTCGGCTACGTCCTGCGTCTGCCACCGAGTCCCTGATGCGCGGCCTGCCGCTGCGGATCAAGCTGATCGCGTCGATGCTGACCCTGCTCGGCTTCGGCATGTTCTTCATCGGCCTGGTGAGCGTGTCCGTGCTGCACGGCTACCTGATCGACCGGGTGGACAGCCAGCTCCACCTGCTCAGCGCGCGGATGGAGAAGAAGGTCAGGAGCGACTGGCGGAAGGACAGGGAGACGGCCGAACGGCCGATCCTCATCGAGTCCGACGCCATCGCCCTGGTCAAGGAGCCGAACAGCGACTTCGTGCCGATGCTGACCGACCGGGACGTGGACGCCAAGCCGAAGCCGGTCCTGTCGACGTCGCCCGGCACCGAGGCCTATACGGCGCCCGCCATGAGCGGCCCCGGCGAGTGGCGGGTGCTGGAGACCGTGGACAGGTGGCGCACGCTGGTGGTCGCGGTGGACCTGGAGGAGGTCGACGCGATCACCCGGCGGTTAGTGCTCATCGAGCTGCTCGGCGGCGGCGGGATCCTGCTCATCCTGGCCGTGGCCGGCGTCACGATCGTCCGGCACAGCATGCGGCCGCTCGGCCAGATCGGACGTACGGCCGAGGCCATCGCCGCCGGCGAGCTGGGCCGGCGGGTGCCGGACGGCGACCCGCGCACCGAGGTGGGCGGCCTGGCCAGGTCGCTGAACGGGATGCTGGCCCAGATCGAGAGCGCGTTCGCGGCCAGGTCGGCCTCCGAGGAGGCGGCCCGGCGCTCCGAGGACCGCATGCGCCAGTTCGTCGGCGACGCCTCGCACGAGCTGCGCACCCCGCTGACCTCCATCCGCGGCTTCGCCGAGTACGCCAGGCAGAACCCGGGCGCCGACCCCGTCGAGCTGATGCAGCGCGTGGAGCAGGCCGCCGGCCGGATGAGCGTGCTGGTGGACGACCTGCTGCTGCTGGCCAGGGTGGACCAGCAACGGCCGCTGCGGATGCAGCCGGTGGACATGCTGGCGCTGGCGGCGGACGCCGTACAGGATGCCCGGATCATCGCGCCCGAACGGACGATCAAGCTCGACGTGGTCGGCGGCACGGCCCTGATCGTCTCCGGCGACGAGGTACGCCTGCGCCAGGTCATCAGCAACCTCGTCACCAACGCCCTCGTGCACACCGACCCCGGCTCCCCGATCATCGTGCGCACGGGGACGAGCGGCGACAAGCTCTTCGTCGAGGTCGTCGACCACGGTCCCGGCCTGACGCCCGAGCAGATCGAGCACGTCTTCGAGCGCTTCTACCGGGCCGACTCCGCCCGCTCGCGCCGCCGCTCGGCCGAGGACCGGGGCAGCGGGCTCGGCCTGGCCATCGTGCAGGCCCTCGTCCAGGCCCACGACGGCACCGTCACCGTGGAGAGCTCGCCCGAGGCCGGCTCGACTTTCCGGGTCGAACTCCCACTCGCCTTGGAGTGAGCCTTCAGCTAACCCTCAGGCTGCTGCGTCACTCTAAGTAGGTGACGAAACCCGAGGCGTTGATCATGGTGGTGGACGACGAGCCCAGCATCAGGGATCTGCTCTCCGCCAGCCTGCGCTTCTCCGGGTTCGAGGTCCTGACCGCCGCCGACGGCGAGGAGGCCGTCGAAGTGGCCGTAAGGACCTCTCCCGACCTGGTGGTGCTCGACGTGATGCTGCCCGACCTGGACGGGTTCGAGGTGGCCAGGCGGATCGACGCGCCCGTGCTCTTCCTGACCGCCCGCGAGGCCACCGAGGACAAGATCACCGGACTGCGGGTCGGGGACGACTACGTGACCAAGCCGTTCAGCCTGGAGGAGGTCCAGGCCAGGATCAGGGCGGTGCTGCGGCGTACGCGCGGCGAGTCCGCGCCCGCCAGCCGGCTCAAGGTGGCCGATCTGGAGCTGGACGAGGACGCCCGCGAGGTCTGGCGCGGCGGCCGTCAGGTGCGCCTGTCGCCGACCGAGTTCAAGCTGCTGCACTACTTCATGGTCAACGCCGGGCGCGTGCTGTCGAAGGCGCAGATCCTCGACCACGTGTGGAACTACGACTTCGGCGGCGACGCGGGCGTGGTCGAGTCGTACGTCTCCTACCTCAGACGCAAGGTCGACGACGTCGAGCCGCGGCTCATCCACACCCTGCGCAGCGTCGGTTACGTGCTTAGAGAGCCGCCGCCCGGTTAGTTTGACAGCATGGACCTGCTGGGCGCGCTGGAGTCGCTGCGGCGACCGCTGGAGCGGGAGCTGTTCCCGCTGGCCGTCGGCGAGGCGGAGGCCGACAGGCGCGCGCTGCGCGAGCTGACCGGGCAGCTCGACGACTACCTGCTGCCCAGGCTGCGGGCCCTGGACGCGCCGCTGCTCGCCGTCGTCGGCGGTTCGACCGGGGCGGGCAAGTCCACCCTGGTCAACTCGCTGGTCGGGGCCGACGTGGCCGAGCCGGGCGTGCTGCGGCCCACCACGCTGGTGCCGACCCTCGTGGTCAGCCCGGCCGACCGCGCCTGGTTCCTGGGCCAGAACGTGCTGCCGGGCCTGTCCCGCGCCACCGGCGGCGGCCCCGGCGCGTTGCGCGTGGTGGACTCGCCGGCGCTGGGCGCGGGGCTCGCCCTGCTCGACGCGCCCGACATCGACTCCGTGGTGACCGCCAACCGGGAACTGGCCGCCCAGCTGCTGGCAGCCGCCGATCTGTGGCTGTTCGTCACGACCGCCGCCCGCTACGCCGACGAGGTGCCGTGGGGTTTCCTGCGCTCGGCCCGCGAACGCAGCACCGCGCTGGCCGTCGTCCTCGACCGCGCCCCGCCCGAGGCCGTCGAGCCCGTAAGCCGCGACCTGGCCAGGCTGCTCGCCGAGAACGGTCTCGAAGGCACCCGGCTGTTCACCGTGCCCGAGGCCGCGCTGCCCGACGAGAAGGCCCGGCTGCCCGCCTCCTCCGTCGAGCCCATCTCCACCTGGCTGACCGGGCTGGCCTCGGACGCCGCCGAGAGGTCGCGCGTCGTCCGCCAGACGTTGTCCGGAGCACTCGACAGCCTGGCCGTGCGGGTGCCGTCGCTGGCCGATGCCGTCGAACGCCAGCAGGCCGCCTTCGACGGGCTGCGCTCGATCGTGGCGGGCGCGTACGCGGGCGGCATGGCCGACTTCGACGAGGGCATGCGTGACGGCTCGCTGCTGCGCGGCGAGGTGCTGGCGCGCTGGCAGGACTTCATCGGCACCGGCGACCTCATGCGCTCCCTGGAGAGCCGCGTCGGCTGGCTGCGTGACCGCATCGTCGGCTTCTTCACCGGACGGGTGCCGGAGGCGCAGCTCAGGGACGCGCTGGAGAGCGGGGTGGAGGCGCTGATCAGGGGCGCCGCCGACGGGGCCGCCGAGCGTGCTCTTGAGGGGTGGTCGGCCGCGCCGGGCGGGCCAGGGTTGCTCGACCGGCTGGGCGCCGTCGAGTCCGCCCGCCTCGGCCGGGCCTCGGCCGACCTGGGCAAGCGGGCCGAGGCGGCGGTGCGGGGGTGGCAGGAATACGTGCTCGATCTCGTACGCGAGGAAGGAGCCGAACGGCGCACCACCGCCAGGGTGGCCTCCTTCAGCGTGAACGGGGCCGGGCTGCTGCTCATGCTGGCCGTCTTCGCCTCCACCGGCGGGCTGACCGGGATCGAGGTGGGGATCGCGGGCGGGACCAGCGTGCTGTCGCAGAAGCTCCTAGAGGCTGTCTTCGGCGACCAGGCCGTACGGACGCTGACCGTGCGAGCCAGGGAGGATCTGCGGGAACGGGTGCGGGGGCTGCTGGACGAGGAGTCCGGGCGGTTCCTGACCCAGCTGGAGAGCATGGAGCCGGCTCGGGGCACGGCGGACGGGCTCCGCGCGGCGGCGCGGCGCATCCGCGACCACCGCGCCGAACTCCCCAGCACGGTCGGCGACGCGGACACGGTCGGCGACACGGGCGCGGCCGGCGACACGGGCACGGCCACGACGGCCGAACTGCCCGCGCCCCACCCGGACGCGCCCGGAACGGAGCCGCCCGCCGGACCTGGACCGGACGCGCGGTGGGCCGGGGACCGGGACGGGCCGGGGGAGAGGCCGTGAAGCTGCTGCGGCGTAAGGAGGGGCCGTCGCTGGACTCCCGGCTGGCCGCGTTGCGGGAGGCCGCCGAGCTGGCGGAGGGGCGGCTGCCCGAGCAGGTCGTGTCCGGCGCGCGGGCCGTCGCCGACCGTGCCGGCGTACGTCGTGAGCTGTCCATCGAGCACACCGTCGCCGCGCTGGCCGGAGCCACCGGCAGCGGCAAGTCCTCGCTCTACAACGCGCTGGCCGGGCAGGATCTGGCCGATGTCGGTGTCACCAGGCCCACGACCTCGGCCGCCCAGGCGGCGCTGTGGGACGGTGACGGCGCGGGACCGCTGCTCGACTGGCTGGACGTCCCGAAACGTCATGCGGCCGACGGCCACGCGGACCACGCCGACACCCGCACCGGCACCGACGCTGGGGCTGATCTGTCCGGGTTGGTGTTGCTTGATCTGCCCGACCACGACTCCATCCGCCTGTCGCACCGGCTGGAGGTGGATCGGCTGGTGGAGCAGGTCGATCTGCTGATCTGGGTGGTGGACCCGCAGAAGTACGCCGACGTCGCGCTGCACGAGCGTTACCTGCGCCCGCTGGCCGGGCACCGGGACGTGATGCTGGTCGTGCTCAACCAGATCGACCGCCTGCCCGCCCCGGCCGTGGAGCGCTGCCTGGCCGACCTGCGCCGGCTGCTGGACGAGGACGGGCTGGCCGGCGTCCCCGTCCTCGCCGTCTCGGCCCGTACGGGGCAGGGAGTGCGGGAGCTGCGCTCGCTGCTGCGTGAGCGGGTCGCGGAACGCGCGTCCTGGTCGGCCCGCCTGGCCGCCGACATCACGGCCGCCGCCGATCACCTCGCCCCGCCCGAGGCGCGGGGGGAGCCCGTCGCGGCCACAAAGCGGATGCAGGGGGCGGAACGGACGCTCACCGGGGCGCTCAGCACGGCGGCCGGAGTGCCGCTGGTCGTCCAGGCCGTGGCCAAGGGGCACCGGCATCGGGCCGTGGTCGCCACCGGATGGCCGCTCACCCGCTGGGTCAGAAGGCTGCGGCCCGACCCGCTGCGCAGACTCCGCATCGGCGGCATCCCGCACGACCGGCGGGATCGGGAGGACAGGCAGATCGTCGGGCGCACCTCCGTACCGGCGGCTTCGGCCGTGCAGCGGGCGCAGGTCGAGACCGCGATCAG
This sequence comes from Nonomuraea fuscirosea, assembly GCF_035917475.1. Classification (NCBI taxonomy): domain Bacteria; kingdom Bacillati; phylum Actinomycetota; class Actinomycetes; order Streptosporangiales; family Streptosporangiaceae; genus Nonomuraea; species Nonomuraea fuscirosea. The sequence continues at coordinate 11,242,022 of NZ_CP109074.1, forward strand.
GGACGTCGGCGAGGTGGCCGCGGCCGGGCTGCCGGGGCCGTGGGCGGCGTCGGTGCGTGAGGCGGGCAGGTCGCGCGCCGGCGAGCTGACGGACGCGGTGGACCGGGCGGTGGCCACGACCTCCGCCGGGGCCACGAGGCGGCCCCGGTGGTGGCGGGCCGTGAACGTGCTGCAGTGGCTGGTGTTCGCGACCATGCTGGCCGGCGTTCTGTGGCTGGGCGGGCTGTTCGCGATGGACTATCTGCGCTTGCCCCAGCCGCCGCTGCCGACCGTGGGCGTGGTGCCGTGGCCGACGGCGCTGCTGGTGGGCGGGGCGCTGGCGGGCGTGGTGATCGCCCTGCTGTCGCGGCTGGCGGCCTGGGCGGGCGGCCGGCGCCGGGCCCGCCGTACCGCCAAGGCTCTGCGTACGGCCATCGGGCAGGTCGGGCGGGAGTACGTGCTGGGGCCCGTGGAGACGGAGCTGGCGGCGTACGCCCGCTTCGCCGAGACCCTGGACCTGGCCCGCGGCAGGACCTGAGAGCACTCGGCCAGGGTCAGCGTCGGACGGTGACGGCGTTCATGGGCGTCTGAGGAGCGTGACGGCGTTCAAGGGCGTCTGAGGAGCGCCAGGGCCAGGGCCGCTCCGATCAGGGCGAAGGCGGCGGCGGTGAGGAAGGGGGCCGTGGGGCCGAACCGGTCGCCGGCCACTCCGGCGACCGCCGCGCCGGTCGCGCCGCCCGTGCCGATGGCCGTCGAGACCCAGCCGAACGCCTCCGCCTGCGCGTCCGGCGCGTACACGTCCACCAGCAGGGAGGACGTCGTCAGCGCCGGGGTCAGCGCCAGCCCGGCGGCGAACAGGGCCGCCCAGAACAGCCCCATCCACAGCAGCGACCCCGACGCCGGAGTGTCGAGCAGGGTTAGGGGCACCAGGGGGAGGCCGAGGGCGAGCAGCAGGGCCGCGAGCCGGGCCGGGACCGCCGAGCGCCATCGCCGGGAGCCGTACACCATGGCGCCGATGATGCCGCCCACCGCCAGTGCCGCCACCAGCGGCCCGGTCGCGGCGGGCAGGCCGCGGGCGGCGGCCAGCGCGGGCACCCCCACCTGCACCGCTCCGATGAAGCCGCCCAGCAGCAGCACCACCGGCAGCAGCACGAACATGCCGCGGTGGGCGAACACCCGTCTCCGGCCCCGTGCGGAGACGGCCGAGCCGGTCCGCAGCGCCCGGGCGTAGGCCAGCGTGCCCGCCCCGGCCGCCGCCGCGACCGCGCCCAGCGCCAGCGAGGCCGAGGCCACCGCGATCAGCAGGCCGAACAGCAGCGGCCCGGCCAGCATGGCCAGCTCCTGGACCAGGAAGACGAGGCTGTAGGCGGCGGTACGCCCCTCGGCGGGCGTCCTGCGGCCCCATTCGAGCCGCATGCTGACGGAGATCGGCGGCAGCGCGACCCCGACGATCCAGGCCAGCGCCACCATGGGCCACTGCGGCCGGCCGGGCTGGGCGTAGCCGACCAGCGCCAGCAGCGCCGCCACGTGCAGGAGGGCCGTGGCGGCCAGCACCGGACGGGGACCGTGGCGGTCCATGAGGCGTCCCAGCACGGGCCGCCCCATGCCCGCCCCGACGGAGAACGCCGCCGCCGTCAGTCCGGCGAGAGCCAGCGAGCCGCTCGCGCGCTGCGCGACGAGCACCAGCCCGACCGGCGCCACCTGCTGCGTGAGCTGCGCCAGGAACCCGAGCACGGCCTGCGCCGCGACCCCGGGCAGGCCGAGCAGCCTGCGATGGGGGAGGCCGCCGGGCCCGTCGCGGGTCACCGCCGCAGGCTACCTCCGGAGATCACCCGATCGGGCAGCCGTACGTTCTCATCGACTTCGCGTTCTGGAACGTGATGTCCTCCGCCGGCATCGGCGTCTCCGAGACCGAGAGGGTGGCCACGCCGGGCTCGGTGAGGAAGCCGCCGTCCACGTGCCAGTCGCCGGGCACCGACGTTGCTCGGGCTCAGGGGGCCCATGAAGTGGTCCTTCCTTCCGATCGGCGAACACACCCGAGGAGATGTCCGGATACGGGCGGAGTGTTTCAGCCCGTTCCGAGGGATCCGGCCACTTCGCGGAGGGCCGCGAGGAGCGGGCGCAGGAGGGGGTGGGCGTCGGAGCCCCGGCGTACGGCGGCGAAGACGCGGCGTTCAGGACCCGGCGTGTGCCGCACCACGACCCCCGGCAGCGCCATGTCCCGGAGCGCCAGCCGTGGCACCAGCGCCACCCCGGCACCCGCCCCGACCAGGGCGACCACGGCGCGGAAGTCGTCGGAGCAGTGCACCAGGTCGGGCGTGAATCCGGCCTGCTGGCAGGCGAACGTGATCACGTCGTGCACCGGGTTGCCGGGATGGGGGCCGATCCAGGTCTCGGTGGCCAGTGAGACGAGGGTCGCCGAGCCGGCCAGCGGATGATCGCGGGGGAGCACCAGGTCGAACGGCTCGGCGTACAGGGGATGGCGGGACAGGCGGCGGTCGGCGGCGTCGGGGGCGCCGCGGTATTCGACCGCGATGGTCAGGTCGGCGCGCTCGTCCAGCAGCATGAGCAGGCCGTGGTCGCCCTCGGCGTCGTGGACGCGGACACGCAGGCCGGGGGCGTCGTGGCGGAGGGCGGCGATGGCGGGGGAGAGCACGGCGCTGATCGCGGTGGCGAAGCAGGCCACGGTCACCTCGCCGGCCGCGCCCGTCGTGTACGCGGCCACCTCGGCCCCGGCGCGTTCGAGCTGGGCCAGGACCTCGTTGGCGTGCGCCACCATGATCTTGCCCACCGCGGTGAGGTGCACGCCGCGCCCGTCGCGGGTGAGCAGGCGGTGGCCCACCTCGTGCTCCAGCGCGGCGAGCTGCTGGGACACGGCGGAGGGCGTCAGGTGCAGCGCCGCCGCGGCGGCGGTGACCGTGCCGTGGTCGGCCACCGCGCGCAACGTGCGCAGTCGCCGCGTGTCTATCACGCGAGCGAGGATACTCAGCCCCCGGGCTCGCGCGAACGCGTGGAGCTCAGCCCCAGGCTCGCACGAACGCCTCCGAGCTTGCGCGAACGCCTGGAGCTCAGCCCCTGGCTTGGGCGAACGCCTGGAGTGCGCGTTCGACGTCCTGCTCGGAGTGCGCGGCCGACAGTTGCACCCTGATCCTGGCCTGGCCGTGCGGTACGACGGGGTAGGAGAAGCCGATCACGTAGATGCCCAGGTCGAGCAGGCGTTCGGCCATGGCCCCCGCCTCGGCGGCGTCACCGATCATGACCGGCACGATCGGGTGGTCGCCGGGCAGGATGTCGAAGCCGGCCGCGGTCATCCCGTCGCGGAAGCGGGCGGTGTTGGCGCGCAGCCGTTCCCTGGCCTCGCTGGAGGTCTCCAGCAGGTCGAGGATGCGCAGCGACGCGGAGGCGATGACGGGGGCGAGGGAGTTGGAGAACAGGTAGGGGCGCGAGCGCTGGCGCAGCAGCTCGCAGATCTCCGTGCGGGCGGCGACGTAGCCGCCGCTGGCCCCGCCCAGCGCCTTGCCCAGCGTGCCGGTGATGATGTCGATCCGGTCGGTGACTCCGTGCAGCTCGGGCGTGCCGCGGCCGGTCGGGCCGACGAAGCCGACGGCGTGGGAGTCGTCGACCATGACCATGGCGTCGTACTGGTCGGCCAGGTCGCAGATCTCCCGCAACGGCGCCAGATATCCGTCCATGGAGAACACGCCGTCGGTCACGATCAGCCGCCGCCGCGCCTCCGACGCCTCCTTCAGCCGGGCCTCCAGCTCGGCCATGTCGCGGTTGGCGTAGCGGAAGCGCTGGGCCTTGGACAGGCGGATGCCGTCGATGATGCTGGCGTGGTTGAGCGCGTCGGAGATCACCGCGTCCTGGGCGTCGAGCAGGGTCTCGAACACGCCGCCGTTGGCGTCGAAGCAGGAGCTGTAGAGGACGGTGTCCTCCATGCCGAGGAAGTCCGACAGGCGCGACTCCAGCTCCTTGTGCACCTCCTGGGTGCCGCAGATGAAGCGTACGGAGGCCATGCCGAAGCCCCACCGGTCGAGCGCCTGCTTGGCCGCCTCGACCACGGTCGGGTCGTCGGCCAGGCCCAGGTAGTTGTTGGCGCAGAAGTTGAGCACCTCGCGGCCGGCCACGCTCACCTGGGAGCTCTGCGGGGTGGAGATGACGCGCTCGGGCTTGAGCAGCCCGGCCTCGGTGATCTCGTCGAGCGTCGTACGCAGCTGCTCGCGCACGTTCGTGAACATCAGGCGCTCCTGTTCGTGGTGGCTCCGGCCGGCTCGCCGCCGCTTTCCCCCGAGCTGGACGCGTCGCTCCAGTCGAGGATGACCTTGCCCGTCCTGCCGCCGGCCGCCGTCTCGAAGGCGGCGTCGAAGTCCCGGTACGAGAACCGGTCGGTGATCACGGGGGAGAGGTCGAGGCCCTTCTCCAGCAGGACGGACATGTTGTACCAGGTCTCGTACATCTCGCGGCCGTAGACCCCCTTGATCGTGATCATGGAGGTGACCACGGTCGACCAGTCCACGGCGAACTCCTCGGCCGGCAGCCCCAGCATGGCGATCTTCCCGCCGTGGGTCATGCTGGCGAGCATGTCGCGCACGGCCGCCGGGTTGCCGGACATCTCCAGCCCCACGTCGAAGCCCTCGCGCAGATGGAGCTGCCGCATGCCTTCGGCGATGGAGGACCTGGAGACGTTGACGGCCAGGGAGACGCCGAGCTTGCCGGCCAGGTCGAGCCGCTCGTCGCTGACGTCGGTGATCATCACGTTGCGCGCGCCGACGTGGGTGGCCACGGCCGCCGCCATCAGGCCGATCGGGCCCGCGCCGGTGATCAGCACGTCCTCGCCGACCAGCGGGAAGGACAGCGCGGTGTGCACGGCGTTGCCGAACGGGTCGAACAGGGCGGCGATGTCGGGGTGGACGGGCACGCGGTGCACCCAGACGTTGGAGGCGGGCAGCGTGACGAATTCGGCGAAGGCGCCGTTCCTGTTGACCCCGAGGCCGACCGTGTTGCGGCACAGGTGCCGGCGGCCGGCCATGCAGTTGCGGCACTTGCCGCACACGAGGTGACCCTCGCCGCTGACGAGGTCGCCGACGGAGATGTCCTCGACGCCCGGCGCCACCTCGACCACGTGCCCGGAGAACTCGTGCCCGACGACGAGCGGCAGCTCCAGTGTGTGCCTGGCCCAGTCGTCGAACTTGCGGATGTGCAGGTCGGTGCCGCAGATCCCGGTGCGCAGCACCCGGATCTTCACCTCGCCGGGACCCAGCTCGGGCTCCGGCACGTCCGTCAGCCACAACCCGGGTTCGGCTCGCTCCTTGACCAGCGCTTTCATGGCCTCACTTCCCCCTTAAGAACCTAACGCACCATGCCCGCAGGACCCGGGACGTGTCCATCGAGGAGTTCTTAAGTGCCCCCACAGCTCCGCTTCACGCGGCAGGAGAGCGCGCCACAGTGCGGCGGGAAAGCGTTCCGGCGGGTCCCGGCCGCCGATGAGACGGCCGGAACCCGCCGGGAACGGCAGGCCGGCGAACGCCGGAGGACGGTCAGCGATCGGCCTCCGTCGGGTTCCGGTCCAGGCCGGGGAACGGCGACGGCTCCTCGTTCCGCTGGGTGAGCTGCCGGGGCCCGTTCGGGCTCTCCGCCTCCTGGGCGTCGGCGACCGCCTCGGCCGCCGCCTCGGAGGCCTTGGCCACCTCCTCGTCCGCCGCGGAGGTCTCGGGCATCTCGTCCCGTGTGGCGGCCGAGCGCGGCAGGGCCTCGGTGAACGCCTTGGAGACGCCCTGCAGCGCGGAGGTGACCTCGCTGGGGATCACCCAGAACGTGTTGCCGTCGCCCTGCGCGAGCTGCGGCAGCACCTGGAGGTACTGGTAGGCGAGCAGCTTCGGGTCGGGGTCGTTGCGGTGCACCGCCTGGAAGACCTGGTCGATGGCCCGCGACTGGCCCTCGGCCTCCAGGATGGCGGCCGTACGCTGGCCCTCGGCGCGCAGGATGCGGCTCTGCTTGTCGCCTTCGGCGGTGAGGATCTGCGACTGCCGCTGGCCTTCGGCGTTCAGGATGGCCGCGCGCTTGTCACGCTCGGCCCTCATCTGCTTCTCCATGGCGTCTTTGATCGTTTTCGGGGGGTCGATCGCCTTGATCTCGACGCGGTTGACGCGCAGCCCCCACTTGCCGGTGGCCTCGTCGAGGACGCCGCGCAGCTGGCTGTTGATGGTGTCGCGGGAGGTCAGCGTCTTCTCCAGGTCCATGGAGCCGACCACGTTGCGCAGTGTGGTGACGGTCAGCTGCTCGACACCGGTGATGTAGTTGGCGATCTCGTACGCCGCCGCCCGCGGGTCGGTGACCTGGAAGTAGAGGACGGTGTCGATCTCGACGACCAGGTTGTCCTCGGTGATGACCGGCTGGGGGCGGAAGGAGACGACCTGCTCACGCAGATCCATCATGGAGTGGACGCGGTCGATGTAGGGGATGACGAAGTTGAGGCCCGGCTTGAGCGTGCGGTGGTAGCGGCCGAGGCGCTCGACGTTGCGGGCACGGGCCTGCGGCACGATGCGTACGGCCTTCAACAGGGTCATGACGGCGAAAAGTATGACGAACAGTCCGACCAGCAACAGCGGATCCATGGGTCACTCCCGGGGATACACGAGGGCGGTAGCCCCCTCGATCTCGATGACGTCGACGGTCGCCCCTGTGGGGATCACGAGGGTCTCGTCGTAGGCGCGCGCCGACCATTCCTCTCCCCCGATGCGCACGCGGCCGTCGCGGCCCGTCACTTCCGCCACGACGTAAGCGGGCTTACCCACGAGTGCTTCGACGCCGAACCGCTGCAGCGGCGGATGTTTGATATGGCGCATCGCGATCGGCCTGAGCACCAGCAGGCCGGCCGCCGAGGAGACGGCGAAGAAGATCAGTTGCAGGGGAACGGGCAATCCGATGGCAGCGGTGGCGGCGGTCAGCAGCGCCGCGACACCCAGGAGGCCGAGCGAGGCCGTGAGCGTGAATATCTCGGCCACGCCCAGGACGACTGCGAGGATTACCCAGATGATCCATTCATCCATATCCGGCCCTCCTATAAGGGGTAACGGGCCTGAGCTCGCCGAAGGTTCCCCCCTCCTCTACCGTAATGCCGATTTCAGCGCTTCGGCACCCCGCCGCCCGCCGCCCCGGTTTCCGCCAGCGCGCTTCCCAGCCGCCATTTCTCCCACGGCAGTTGCCAGAAACCCCACCCGTTGTTCCATTCGAGCGGCCGGTCGGTGCCGGTGATGGTGACGGGGTCGCCGCGCAGCGACGTGGCGTAGAACCAGGCGGCCTGGTCGGGCCGGGAATTGATGCAACCGTGACTGACATTGGCCCGGCCCTGCGCCCACACGTTGTCCTTGGCGTGCACGTATTCGCCGCTGTTGGAAATGCGCACCGCGTGGTCGATCATCATGTCGTAATAGCCGGGGTCGCCTTTCTCCCGGCCGGGGGAGACCATGCGGACCGGGTTTCCCTTGTCCATGGTCAGGTGGACGCCGCTGGTCGTGGTGTATTCGTGGGTGGTGGCCATGCCGGCGCTGATGGCCATGCGCTGCACGATCTGCCCGTCGCGGCTGACCAGCATCTGGTGGGTCTTCGCGTCGATCAGGCTGGTCTGCCGGCGGCCGACGGTGAAGGAGAAGGTGGAGTCGGCGGCGCCGTAGAGGCCGGCGCCCGCGCGCACGCCGGCCAGGTGGGCGCTGACCGTGACCCGCTGCCTGGCCGGCCAGAACCGCCGGGTGCGGTAGACCACCTGCGTGTCGCTGATCCACCGCCAGGCGCCTTCGACCGGCGTCTGCGTGGTGACCTCCAGCGCGCGCTCGACCGCCGCCCGGTCCTCGACGGGCGTGTCGAAGTCGATCACGATCGGCATGCCGGCGCCGACGGTCTCGCCCGGCAGGGGCGCGGTCGCGGCCACCTGGAACGTCCTGACGGCGGCGCGGGTGCGGACCCGGCCCATGGCCACGGTGGCGGGCGCCCCTTCGCGCCCGGCGGTGGCGGTGATCGTGTACTCGGTGGCGGGCTTGAGCGTCCAGTCGGTACGCCACGTCGTCCGCGACTCGTCGAGCCGCCCCGGCACCGGCTCCCCGCCCTGGTAGACCAGGACCTGGCTGAGCGTGCCGCCCTGCGCGTTGACCAGCAGGCCGCGATCGGGCCGCGCGTGCTTGCTGCCGAACGGCGGCCACACCCGCACGACGGGAGGCGCCGAAGGGGTCTCGGCCGTGACGGAACTACAACCGCCACAGGCCAGGACAAAGGCGACACAGAACATCACGGCGCGGCGCATGTGACTCCTGCTTTCCGAGGGAAGGGGAGGTCCCAGGGTAGCGGTGAGTCATCGCGCAAGCACGTCGAGTCACTTATCCGACAGTTCCCGACACCTCGCCCAATGTCAGGTCACCGGCGGTGGCGCGGATGACGACCGTGTCGCCGTCCTCCAGGAAACCCCGGGTCTCGCCGCCCGCCAGCTTCACCGGCTCGGTCCCGTTCCAGGTCAGCTCCATGAGCGAGCCGCGCTCGCCCGGCTCGGCGCCGGAGATCGTGCCGCTGGCGAACAGGTCTCCCGTACGCAGCGAGGCGCCGTTCACCGTCAGGTGGGCGAGCATCTGGTCCGGCGTCCAGTACATGGCCGAGTACGGAGGCCGCGCCACCACCTCCCCGTTCAGCAGCACCTCCAGGGAGACGTCCAGCCCCCAGTCCGCCCGCCGGCGCAGATAGGCGGCCGGCTCGGGCTCCTGGACCGGGCCGGGAATCCGGGGCAGCGCCTCCAGCGGCGTGATCCACGGGGAGATCGAGGTGGCGAACGACTTGCCCAGGAACGGCCCCAGCGGCACGTACTCGAAGGCCTGGATGTCGCGCGCGCTCCAGTCGTTGAGCAGGGTCACCCCGAACACGTGGTCCTCGAACGCCCCCGCCGGCGACCCCATGGCGGACGGCACGCCCACCACGAACCCCAGCTCCGCCTCGATGTCGAGCTTCCCGCTCGGCCCGAAGGAGCCCGGCCCGAGCTGCCCGTGGGGGCGCCTGACCGGCGTGCCCGACACCACGACCGTGCCCGCCCTGCCGTGGTAGCCGACGGGCAGGTGGCGCCAGTTCGGCTGCAGCGGCTCCGAGCCGGGGCGCAGGATCCGGCCGATGTTGCTCGCGTGCTCAAGAGAGCAGTAGAAGTCGACGTAGTCGGCCACCTCGAACGGCAGGTGCAGGCGCACCTGGTCGAGCGGGATCAGGTGCCGCTCGGTGACCGACACGTCGTCGGTGAGCTTGTTCTGGATCAGGGTCCTGGTGTCGTGCCAGGCCGCGCGGCCCCGCGCCATGAACGGGTTGAGCGAGGGCGCGGCGAAGACCTCGTCGTGCAGCGCGGCGGCCAGGTCGAGCACCTTGTCGCCGTAGCGCACGCCGACCCTGGGGCGCTGCCCTGGGCGGGAGAAGACGCCGTAGGGCAGGTTGTCCACTCCCCAGCTCATGAGTCCTCCTCGACCAGTCCGAGCGCGCGCAGGTCGTCCAGGGGCGCGGTGGTGTTGCACGAGCCGTAACTCACCAGCAGCCTCCTGGCCCGCCTGGCGGTCTCCTCGCGCACGGCCGTGGACAGCCGGACGAGGTGGCCGACGTCGGTGGTGCGCAGGACGGGCGCGGGGTCGCGGCCCTCGACGGCCTCGCAGACGGCCAGCACCAGGTTGAGGAAGCCGTGCCGGTCCACGCCGAGCGAGGGGTCGAAGTGGCGTACGGCGTGGTGCAGCCCGGCGGAGGCCTTGAACGGGATCTCGTTCTCCGCGCAGGACCTGATGAACTGCCCGAGGTGCTCCACCGGCGGAAACTCCTCGCCCGTCGCACCGCCGCAGCGCACCTTCAGCCCGGCGCCCTCGGGCACCTCCATGGACGTCTTGCGCGCGGGGACCTCGGCCCACAGCCGCACGCCGTCCGGCAGATCCAGCCGCGCGGCCAGCTCCTCGACCGACATGTCGGGCGGCAGCTTCGTCTCGACGTAGTCCACGGGCAGGTCGCCGAAGTCGGGCAGCTCGTCCATGTCGCAGATCAGCCCGATGCGCTGAGGCAGGTAGTCCATGCCGCGCAGCCGGTCGAGCCGGCCGGCCGGGCACAGGAAGCGGTGCGTCAGCACCGGGTGGCCCTGCTCCAGGTCGCGCCGGTTGCGGGCCAGGGCCTCGTCCATGTGCAGAGACGTCGGCGGGAACAGGCCCGCGTCGTCCACCAGGGCGGCGTAGAGGGTCATGATCGCGCCCACGTCCACGGGTAGCCGGGATCCTCGCAGGCCAGTGCGCTGCCGCCGAGGTCGAGCGGGCGGAACGTGTCGACCATGACGGCCACCTCGCTCGTCGTGGTGACGCCGCGCGACACCGCCTCGATCACCGCCTCCACCGCCCCCGGCTGCGGCCCGTGGGTGAACCCGGCCGGATGCAGCGAGATCGAGCCGACGCCGATGCCGGAGCCCTGACGGGCCGAGTAGTCGCCGCCCACGTAGAACATGAACTCGTCGGAGTCGACGTTGTGATGGTTGTACGGGATCGGCACGGCCTCCGGATGGTAGTCGAGCGGCCGGGGGCAGAAGGAGCACACCACGAACCCGGGCCCCTCGAACGTCTGGTGCACCGGCGGTGGCGCGTGCGTGCGCTTCACGATCGGCTCGAAGTCGTCGATGTTGAACGCGAACGGATAGAGGCAGCCGTCCCAGCCCACCACGTCGAACGGATGGTGACGGTAGACGAGCCTGGTCAGGCCGCCGCGCGTGCGGACCAGGACCGGCACCTCCTCGCCCTCGACCGTGAACGGCTCGGCCGGCGCCCGCAGGTCGCGCTCGCAGTAGGGGGCGTGCTCCAGGAACTGTCCGTGCTGCGACAGGTAGCGCTTGGGCGGCCTGATGTGCCCGGCCGCCTCGATGGCCAGCACGTTGACGGTTCCGTCGGGCACCCACCGGTGGATGGTGCCGGTCGGGACGACGACGTAGTCGCCCTCGCCGGCCTCGATCACGCCGTAGGTGGACTCGAAGCGCACCCGGCCGCGCTGGACGTAGACGCATTCGTCGCCCATGGAGTTGCGGTAGAGCTCGCTCGGCTGATCGCTGGTGGCGTACGACAACCGGACGTCGGCGTTGCCCGCCAGCGGCATGCGGCCGGAGACCAGGTCGCCGGCGCTGGAGAGCTCCTGGGTGCGGAAGTGGCGGGGGGAGAGCGGCAGGTTGGGCTCAAGGCGCGTCTCCCCGAGGGGTGTGACCGCCTCGGCCTTGACGATCGCCGTGGGCAGGTGCCGGTGGTAGAGCAGCGAGGAGTCGGACGAGAAGCCCTCCTCGCCCATCAGCTCCTCGGCGTAGAGACCGCCGTCCGGCCGTCTGAACTGCACGTGCCGCTTGCGCGGCACCTCTCCCACGACCCGGTAGTACGGCATCCCGGCCCCCTCCACATCTGTCCGATTATCGGACGGAAGTGTCCTCTATATGTGAGCCACCGTCCGCCATCCGCCGGGAGATGTCAACCCAGCACGGCGGCCAGTTCGGCGGCGGCGGCCACCACCGCCGGGCCCGTGGACTCCTCCAGCGGCCCGAACGTCACCACCCCCACCGACGCCTCCAGCCACGGCAGCCCGGTGACCGGCGCGGCGACGCCACGCGCACCCTCCTGCAACTGCCCCTCCGTGACGAAGTAATCGTGGCTGCCCGTGCGCAGGGCCAGGATCGCCCGCCCGGCCGCGCCCCTGGCCAGCGGATGGCGCGAACCTTCCCGGTAGGCCACGTGCATGTCGGTCCAGGACGGCTCCACCACCGCCACGGCCAGCCCGTCGTCGCCCTCGGCCACGGTCAGGTGTGCGGTCGCGCCCACCTGCTCGGCCAGCCGCCGCAGCGTCGGGACCGCCGCCGCCCGCAACAGCGGCTGCACGGCCTGGGCCAGCGCCAGCACGCCGAACCCCAGGTGCACCCGGCCCTCGGCGTCCCTACGCACGAAGCCCGCCTCCAGCAGCGTGGTCAGCAGCCGGTACACCACGGGCCGGCTCAGCGACAGCTCGGCGCTCAGCTCGGTCGGCGTCCGGCCGCCCTTGCCGTCGGCGAGCAGGCGGAGCAGGCGGAGCCCGCGTTCGAGGGTCTGAGCGGATTCGGCGGCCATGCGACCGATTATGTAGTGACGCCGCGCGGTTAGGGGGGTACGTATGGGCGTAGAACCGCCGGGGGGTGACGATGCGGCATTGGTGGGTGCTCCTGCTGGCCGGAGTGGCAATATGCGCCTTTTCTCCTGCCATGTCCTCCATCACCACGCCCATGGCGTACCAGACGCCGCTCGCGCGGCCGGAGCGCGCCCTGGTCGAGGACACCTTCTACGTCACCCAGGGGATCGAGGTGCGGCAGCAGCTGCTGCCGATCGCCAAGGGCGTCACCTTCCGCGCCGCCTACCTCGCCGTCGGGGTCAGGGTCGACGCCGGCGGCCGCCTGTCCGGCAGGCCGCAGCGTCCCGGCACGTTCGTCGCGCCGGTCCAGCTCTGCATGGACCGGTCGTGCCAGGCGCACAACCTGACGCTCGTGGTGCTGGCCAACGAGCCGTGGGAGCCGCGTGAGCTGACCTTCCCCGGCAAGGTGGGCACGCCGCTCGACGGCGAGATCGGCATCAACGGCGGGCCCTCGGGGGTGGTGCCCACCTTCACGGTGACCGACGTCGAGAAGGTGCCCGGCGGCGTGAGCATCGGCCCCGACGGCCACGTGGGCGGCGTCCCGGTGGAGGCGGGCATTAGCGAGGTGCCGGTGCGGATCTGCGTGGCGGGCAACTGCGCGGGCGTCGTCGTCCGCCTCATCATCGTGTGACAGATCTGATCTGGTGTCTCTTGCGGTGGGGCGGGGTTTCCGGTCACGGTGGTTCCATGAAATCGGTCATCGTGGTCGGAGCGGGCATTTGGGGGTCATCACTGGCGCTGCGGCTGGCCGACGACGGATGGCGGGTGACACTGGTCGAGCAGCACCGGCCGGGCCACGTACGGCAGGCCAGCGCGGGCGAGACCCGGCTGCTGCGCTGCGCGCACGGCGGCGACGAGTGGTACACCCGGCTCGCCTGGCAGGCGCGGGACGGCTGGCGGCGGCTGGAGGAGCGGGCCGGGGAGGAGCTGTACCTGGAGGCGGGCATGGTCTGGTTCGCCGGCACGCCGGACGGGTGGGAGCACACCAGCGCCCAGGTCCTGAAAAATCTGGACATCGAGTGTGAGGTGCTGGACCCGGCGGACGGCGGCCGGTTCTTCCCCGACTTCCGCGGCGACGACCTCAGCTTCCTGCTCAGAGAGCCGTACGCGGGCGTGATCAGGGCCCGCCGGGCCACCCAGGTGACGGCCGCACTGGCCCGCGACGCGGGGGTCCGGCTGGTCAGGGCGCGGGCCCTGCCCGTACGGGACGAGCAGACCGGCTCCCACCTGAGCGCGGTGGAGATCGACGGCGAGCGGCAGCATGCCGACCGGGTGGTGTGGGCGTGCGGCGCGTGGTTGCCCGCGCTGTTCGACGGGCTGCCGATGACCGTGACGAAGCAGGACACACTGCACTTCGCGGTGCCGCCCGCGTGGTCGCTGCCCGAGACACCGGCCTGGGTGGACCACGGGGCCGCGGCCTACGGGCACGGCGACGTGGACGGCGTGGGCATGAAGGCGACCACCGACGGGGAGGGCCCGCCGTACGAGCCCGAGCACGGCGAACGCGTCGTGGACCCGGCCGGCGTCGAGCAGGCCAGGACCTATCTGCGCCGGCGGTTCCCCTCGCTGGCCCAGGCGCCGGTGCTGTTCACCCAGGTCGGCCAGTACGCGCTCACCCCCGACGCCGAATGGCTGCTGGCCGAGACGGCGCCAGGGGTGTGGCTGCTGGGCGGTGACTCGGGGCACGGCTTCAAGCACGCCCCCGCGCTGGCCGGCTACGTGGCGGGCGTGCTGGACGGCGCGTACGAGCCGGAGCCGCGCTTCGGCCCGCACGAGCGCACCCCCGCACGTGAGCTGCGGACCAGCGGCCGGCCCCGGTAGGGCTCTCCTCACCTGAACTGGGGGGACGGCGGGCATGATCCGGGCCAGGTGCGGGGCGGAGACTTGTCCCCATGAAGCACTCTATGACCACCCTCACCGAAGCCCGCGAGCCCGCGACCGCACCCGCGCCGCCGCCCGTCGTGCACGCCGCCGCCATGCTCTGGCTCTCGGCGGTCGCGTTCGGCGCGTTCGAGGCCGCGCTGATGATCGGCGAGCAGCTGTCCGAGGGCACGGCGGTGATGGACCTGCTGCCGGGCGCCGGGTTCCGGCTGGCCGTGTTCGCCGGGGCGATCTTCCTCGCGCTGCGGCTGAAGGCCGGGGCGAACTGGGCCCGCTGGGCCCTGGCGGGCACGCTCGGCGTCTTCGGCACGCTCTCGCTGGTGATCGAGCCGGTGCGGTGGCTGCTGGACGGCGGCTCGATCGCCGCGGCCGTGTCCGGGGCCGACGCGATGGCCTGGGCCTTCGCGGCCAGCAGGATCCTGCACATCGTGGCCGTGCTGGGGGCGCTGACCCTGATGTTCCAGCCCAGGGCCGGCGCCTACTTCAGGTCGGCCTGAGCGGGGGCCACGGGGGCGCGCAGGTTCCGCACCCCGGGGGAGAGCAGCGCGGCCAGCGTGGACACCACGACGATGACGGCGCAGCCGAGCAGCGACTCCTCGGTGCCGAACAGCGCCGCCGCCGGTCCGGCCAGCAGCAGCCCGATCGGGCCGAACATCAGCGAGCCCAGCACGTCGTACGAGCTGACCCGCGACAGCGCCTCCGCCGGGATCTCCCGTTGCATCGTGGTCTGCCACAGCACGCCGAACACGTCGAAGCAGACGCCGAGCACGAACGCCCCGCCGACGATCGCCCAGAGCGGCGCGTCGACCCCGAGCAGCACGTACGGGAGCGCGGTCGGCAGGCAGAGCAGCACCGCCACCAGGATCGGCCGGCGCGGCCGCACCCGCAGCGACACCAGCACGCCGACGATCGTGCCGACGGCCTCGCCGGTCAGGAACGCCGACCAGGCCGCGGGGCCGCCCAGGGTCTCCTTCGCCATCAGCGGCCCGAGCACGCCGTGCCCGGCCTGGATGGCCATGACCATCAGCGAGAACTGCGCGACCACCACCCAGATCCACTGCCGCGAGCTGAACTCCCGCCAGCCGTCCCGCAGGTCGGCCAGCACGGAGTGCGACTCGGCGCGGGGCCGCTCGCCCGGCTTCAGCCGCAGCAACGCGATCAGCGCGCCCGCCACCGCGAACAACGCACTGCTGATCATCAGCGCCCAGCCGCCGCCGAACAGCACCACGGTGGCGCCGCCCAGCACCGCGCCCGCCACCCGTGAGGCGTTCGCGCCCAGGCCGAGCAGCGCGTTGCCGCTCTGCAGCCGGTCGCGCGGGACGACCTCGGGGATGATCCCGGTCAGCGCGGGGAACGTGACCGCCGTGGCCACGCCCGCGACCGCCGCCGCCGTGGCCAGCGCGGGCAGCGGGGTCCAGCCGGTGAGCAGCATCACCGCCAGCGCGAAGAAGGCCGCCGCCATCAGGATCTCGCCGGCCGTCATCACCCGCTGGCGCGGAAGCCGGTCCGCGATCACGCCGCCGACCAGAATGAACACGATCATCGGCACCGCCTCCGCGGTGAGCACCACGGACAGGGTCGAGGCGGTGGCCCCGGGCAGGTCGAGGATGCCGAAGGCGAGCGCCACGGGGGCGAAGGCCGACCCGAGGACGGAGATCGTCCGCGCCGTCAGCAGCAGTGCGAACCGCCGGTCCCGGAGCAGCCCGAGATCGCCGAGGATGTCGTGCATCGGCGCAAACCCCCTGAAAGTGGCCAAACCCCGCCATCTTGCCGCATGGTCCGGCCCTTTGTCGTGCGCATATTTATTGTCACCCCGGCGACAAGACCGGTTGCGGAATGTGTGCGGGGTTTCGCAAGAATCGAACTCGCATCTCCCGTAATTTGCTAGGTCGCTGCTGACGGCGAGGGGACGACCAGGCATGCTCGAGACGGCGGGCCGCTTCGTCCACCGGGGCCGCTGGACGCTGCTCGCGCTGACCCTGGCGGTGGCCGTGCTCGTCGTGCCGCTGGGGATGGAGCTGTTCGGGCGGATGGCGGACGGCGGGTTCGAGGACCCGCGCGCCGACTCCACCGCCTCCGCCCGCTGGAACGACGACTGGTATGGCGGCCACACCCCCGACGTGGTGGTCCTCTACCGGCATCCCACCGTCAAGGTGCGCGACCCCCGGTACCGGCGGGCGGTGCACGACTCGCTGCGGGCGCTGCCGGCCGGGCACGTGCGTGCGATGGTCACGTACTGGACGAGCCGGTCGAAGAAGATGGTCTCCGCGGACGGGCACGCGACGTACGCGGTGATCACCCTCAAGGGCGACCAGCGGCGCGCCTACGCCGCCGTCGCCGCGCAGCTCAGAGACGTCCACAACCTGCGCGTCTCCGTCGGAGGCGCGGTGCCGCTGCGCGCGGAGCTGGACGACCGGATCGCGGCCGACCTCGTCCGCGCCGGGGCCGTCGCCGTGCCCGTGCTGCTGGTGTTGCTCGTGCTCGTGTGCGGCGGGCTGGTGGCAGCCGGGCTGCCGCTGGTCGTGTGGGTGCTCGCGGAGCTCGGCGCCCTGGTGGTGTTGCGGCTGCTCACCGGGGTGACCGAGGTCTCCGTCTTCGCGCTGAGCGTCGTCGCGCTGCTCGGGTTCGTCCTGGCCGTCCACTACTCGTCGGTGGTGCTCAAGGCGTTCAGGGAGGCCGTCGCGGACGGTGCGGGCACCGAGCGGGCCGTCGTCCGCACGATGGCCACGGCCGGGCGCGCCGTCGCGCTCTCCGGGCTGACGGTGGCCGGGGCGCTGCTCGGGCTGCTGGTGTTCCCGCAGCCGTTCCTGCGCTCGATCGGGCTCGGGGCAGCGGCCGTGACCCTGGCCGCGACCGTGGCGGCGCTGGTCGTGCTGCCTGCTTCGCTGGGCGTGCTCGGGTCGCGGGTGAACGCGTTGCGCCTGGCCCCCGGCCTCGGGCGAGGTG
Source organism: Nonomuraea fuscirosea (assembly GCF_035917475.1). Lineage (NCBI taxonomy): Bacteria > Bacillati > Actinomycetota > Actinomycetes > Streptosporangiales > Streptosporangiaceae > Nonomuraea > Nonomuraea fuscirosea. The sequence goes on from NZ_CP109074.1 coordinate 11,259,005, forward strand.
AGGGCGGGCCGTGGCATGGCGTGGCGTCGAGCGTGACGCGGCGGCCGGTGGTGTGCCTGGTGGGGGTGAGCGTCGTGCTGGTCATGCTGGCGCTGCCGCTGGCGCACGTCAGGTTCGGGGAGGCGGACCATCGGGGGCTGCCGGTCGCCTCCGAGGGACGCCGGGTCGCCGAGACCATCGATCGGGACTTCGCCAGGAACGTCATGACGCCGATCGACGTGCACGTCCTGGTCGCGCGCACCTCCACCGGCGAGCCCGATCAGCAGGAATCGCTCGCGGACTGGCAGCCGCCGGTCAGTGCCGCCGACGTGCGGCCCTTCGCCGCCCGGCTGAAGCGGATGCCGCACGTCACGGCGGTCGAGGTGAGCGGGGTGTCGCGGGCGAACGGCGCGGTGCGGCTGGCCGTGCGGCACGACCTGGATCCCCTGTCCGACCAGGCCGGAGCCCTCGTCCGGGCGATCAGGGCCATGACGCCGGAGCCGGACATCCGGCGGGTGGTGGTCGGCGGCTCCACCGCGGAGCGGCTGGACCTCCAGGACGGCTCGGCGGCCCGGCTGCCGTGGGCGGCGCTGGTGGCCGGCTCGGTCGTGGGGGTGCTGCTGTTCGCCGCGTTCGGGTCGCTGGTGCTGCCGGTCAAGGCGCTGCTGATGAGCGTGCTGTCCATCGGGGCCTCGTTCGGGGTGATCGTGTGGGCGTTCCAGGACGGCAACCTGGCCTCGGTGCTCGGGTTCACCCCTACCGGGACCGTCGAGGCGACCGTGGCCGTGCTGATCCTCGCCGTGGTGTTCGGGTTGTCGATGAACCACGAGCTGTTCCTGCTGTCCCGGGTGCGGGCCGAGTGGCTGCGTACCGGGGACAGCACGGCGGCCGTGGCGGCGGGCCTGCGGCAGAGCGGCGGCGTCATCACCGGCGCGGCGCTGCCGCCGCTCGTCGTGGCCGGAGCCTTGTCCACCGCTGGGAGCACGATCGTGAAGCTGCTCGGGGTGGGCGTGTTCGTGGCCATCGTGGTGGACGCCACCCTGGTCAGGATGCTGCTCGTGCCCGCGTCGATGCGGCTGCTGGACGGGGCGAACTGGTGGTCGTGGCGGCCCTTTCACCGCCGGGTCGAGCTCCGCCGACCCACCCCACTCCCCGCCCCGCCGAAACCCGTGCCCCAGCCCGCGCCCGCGCGTCCGGCCGCCCGTCCCGGATGGGTGCGGATCAAGGAGAGCCCGGCGCGGGTGGTGCGGCCCGATCCGGACGGCGGATGGACGTGGGCAGGGGTCGACGAGTGAATGGGTGTTCGCCGAAAGGACGTCTGTTGTTCATCATGGCGCGAAATATCGAGAAAAAGCCACGCAACTGAGACGGCTACTTCGCGTCGAGGACGGCGTGAAGAACGGGGCGGATCTCATTGAACGTTGTTGATCGTGCGGATAGTGTGCATATGCCCACGATCACCCCCTGGAAGTAAGGTGCCATGAGACGGCGGCTACGGCAGGTCTTCATCATCGGACTCACCCTCTCGCTCCTCGGCATCGGCGTTCCCGCGTGGTCGGAGGACGACGACAGGAGCTGCAACGACCTCATGGCGGCCGACACCCCGGCCTACGTCGTCTGCACCTGGATGGCCACTCCTGAAGAGGCCCTGGAGATCGCCCATTTCTGGCTCGACAACGACGGTGAGAACCTGAAGGGCGCCGACCCGCAGGACCCGATCACGATGGACTGCAGCGCCCCGGGCGCCGAGTGCCCGACCGAGGGCCAGGAGGGCGACGGCGAGGCCCACGAGGCGGGCGACCCCGACGTCCCCGGCGCCGAGGACGGCGGCACGCCCGAGTGCCAGAACGGCGAGCAGTGCTTCGTCGACGGCAACGGCATCAGCGCCGCCGAGCGGGCCTCCGCCCTGGAGACGCCGACCGGCAAGGCCACGAAGGTCGTCGCGCCGACGGGCATGCGGATCTGGATCGAGACCGAGCTCGCCGACGACTACAAGGCCGGCAAGCTCGACGAGGCGGCCAAGAAGGTCGCCGCGCTGGCCGTCGCGCAGCCCGGCGTCGTGGGGGTCAGGTTCACCTCCCAGCTCGGCTACGACCAGACGTTCGCCACCGCCGACGAGCTGGACGCGTTCGTCGCCGAGACCACGGCCGCGCTGCGCACGCTGCTGCCGGGCAAGAAGCTGAGCGCGCACACGGTGGTGCCGGTGCTCGGCTGCGGCTCGAACGACGCCTGCAAGGCCGAGCTGACCAAGAAGTACCCGCTGCTCGACCCCGAGCGCATCGGCGCCTGGCTGAGCAAGGGCTCGATCGACCAGCTCGCCCTGGACAGCGGCCACCTGGCCACCGAGTACGCCACCTGGAAGATCGACGCCGCCGAGGCGCAGCGCAACCAGTGGATCCAGGTCCGGGCCCGCGCCTGGGACGCCTACGCCCAGATCGCCGCCGAGGACGCCGCCTTCACCGCCGGGCAGCTCACCGAGGAGCAGGCGACCAAGGCCATCACCGAGCGGATCGCCGCCCCGCTCCAGGACGACGCGGCCGAGACGGTCACCCTGTGGAGCCGCTGGCAGAACGACCAGGGGCAGGTCAACCGGGTCTACGGCGAGAAGTGGGCCGCCACCGCCACCTGGGACCAGCTTAAGAAGCTCGGCTCGATCCGGGCCCGCCTGGCCACCGTCTACGACCCGGCCAACCCAGAGGTGGACCTGGCCACCGACCTGAAGAACCTCTCCGAGGTCTTCGGGCAGGTGTACCTGCACGCCGCCTGACCTGCTCGACCCGACTCACGGCGAGGGGCCGGGACACCGCTCGGAGAGCGGCGCCCGGCCCCTTCGCCTGTCCCGGGGAGCCGGCGCGTGTCCCGGGGAGTGGGCGCGTCAGCCGAACAGGCCGTTGACGGTGGCGTTGGCCTGGTCGAGCGCGTTGACGTCACTCTTGAAGGAGAAGATCGAGTCCATGGTCTCGGTCATCGTGGCCGTGATGTCGGCCCAGTGCTCGGCGATCGGCGCCAGGTGGGTGGTCTTCTCGTCCACGTGGATGGTGAACGGCTTGACGTCGATGCCGGCCTCGGCGAAGGCCTTCTCCGCCTTGACCGTCGCGGTCTTGATGGCCGGGAACACGGTGGCCTCCTTGGCCACTATCTCCTCCTGGCAGGCCGGCGAGGCGAGGAACTTCACCCAGGCCCAGGACGCCTCCGGGTTGTCGGTGCCCGCCGTGATGTTGTCGGCCAGGCCGTTCAGCAGGCTCGCGCGCTTACCGGTCGGGCCGATCGGCGTGGGCGCGATGGCCGACTTGACGTCCTTGAGGGAGAAGAAGGTCTTGGTGTTCCAGCTGCCCTCGGTGACCATGGCGTACTTGCCCGCCCCGTACGCGTCGATCATCCCGACGCCCGAGTTCACGATGTCCAGGCTCGGCATGTAGCCCTTGTCGATGAGCCCGGTGAACCACTTGATGGTCTCCTTGAACTTCGGGTCGGCGTAGTTGAACTTGGTCGGCCACGGGTTCTGGTCGCCGTACTGCCAGCCGTTGCTCATCGTGTACATGCTCCACTCGGTCTGCCCGAAGCCGGCGCCGCTGCCGTTCGAGCCGATGCCGTAGGTGGCGACCTTCGTCTTGTCGAAGCCGGGCTCGTCGCCGCGCTTGCCGTTCTTGTCCACGGTGAGGTGGGCGATGACCTTCTCGTACGTGCCGCCGTCCTGCGGGTTCCAGGAGAGCTCGGCCATCTCCTCCGGCTTGATGCCGGCTTCCTTGAGCTTCTCCGTGTTGTAGATGACGGCCACGGTGTCGAAGTCCTTGGGCAGCCCGTAGCGCTTGCCGTCCTTGGTGACCCACAGGTCGGCCAGGCCGTCCTGGTAGATCGACAGGTCCACCTTGTCCTTGGCGACGAAGTCGTCGAGGGGCATGAGCTGGCCCTGGGCGGCGAACTCCGGGTAGCGCGAAAGGTGGCCGGTGAAGACGTCGGGGGCGGTGCCGGAGACGAAGGCGGTGGTCAGCGTGTTCCAGTAGTCGTCCCAGCCGTACTGGGTGATCTTGACGGTGTACTGCGGGTTCGCCTGGTGGAAGGCGTCGGCGCAGGCCTGGTACTGGGGCTGCTGAGCGACGTCCCAGAGCCAGTAGTCGATCGTGGCGGCGCCGCCGGCGGCCTCCGGCTCCGACGATCCCGAGGTGCCGCAGCCGGTCAGCAGCAGCACCGCCGCTCCGGCGACGGCGAGAGAACGCTTCATCACAACATCAACCTTCCGTGGTGTGGGGGGACGGCGCTCACTTGACGCCGGTGTAGCCGATGGAGTCGATGACCCGGCGGCCGAGCACGGCGAACAGCACCATGATCGGCAGCGCCGCGAAGAGGGTGGCGGCCATGAGCCCGGCCCAGTCGGGGCTGCCCTGCGGCGTCTGGGAGCGGAAGATGCCCAGCGCGACGGTGAGCACCCGGACGTTCTCCGCCTTGCCCACCAGCAGCGGCCAGAAGTAGTCGTTCCAGCTGGTGATGTAGGTGAGGATGGCCAGCGTGGCGATGGGGCCCTTGCTCATGGGCAGCACGATGCGGAAGAACGTGCGCACGTGCCCGGCCCCGTCGATGCGCGCGGCCTCCTCGACGCTGGCGTTGATGCCGAGGAAGAACTGGCGCAGGAAGAACACCGCGAACGGCGTCATGAGCAGGTGCGGCAGGACGATGCCGAGATAGGTGTTGAGCAGTCCCAGATCCTTGACCAGCACGAAGTTGGGCAGCGTGGTGAAGATCGGCGGCACCATGAGCGCGGTGACGAAGACGGTGAACAGCGCGTTCCTGCCGGGCCAGCGCAGCCGGGAGAAGGCGTAGGCGGCCATCGAGCTGAAGAAGACCTGACCGAGCGTGGTCACGGTGGAGACGATGATCGAGTTGCGCAGGTAGAGCCAGAAGCTGACGGTGCCGCTCGACCCGCCCTCGGCGATCGCCTCGGCCGTGGTCGACAGACCCAGCACCCGGCGGTAGGCGCCGAGCGTGAAGTCCACCGGCAGCAGGTCGGAGGCGCCGCCGGCCAGCGCGCGGGTGTTGGAGAAGGACGTACGCAACATCCAGTAGAACGGGAACAGCGTCACCAGCATGACCACGACGAGCACGGCCCACCCGGCCACCCGCCCCCAGCGGATCGAGCCCATCACGACCCCCTCAGATCCGACTCGCCCGCCCGCGAGAGGCGCAACTGGAGATAGGCGATCCCGGCGAGCAGCACGAACAGCACGGACGACAGCGCGGCGGCGTAACCGAAGTTGAACCGGTTGAAGGCCATGTCGTAGATGTAGAAGTAGATGACCCGGGTGGCGTTGATCGGCCCGCCCGCCGTGGTGACGGCGATGGTGTCGAAGACCTGGAACGAGCCGATGACGCTGAGCACCATGACCAGCGCCATGACCGGGCGCAGCAGCGGCAGCGTGACCCGCCAGAACGTCCTCCACTCCGAGGCCCCGTCGATGGAGGCGGCCTCGTAGACGCTGGGCGGGATCATCTGCAGGCCGGCGAAGATGAGCAGCGCCGTGTAGCCGGTGTGCCGCCAGGTGTTGATCCCGGCGATGGTCGGGATGGCCCAGTCGGAGCCGAAGAACGCCACCCGGTCCAGGCCCAGCCACTCGATCACGTTGTTGACCACGCCGATCTGGAAGTCGAGCATCCAGTACCAGACGAGGGCGACGACCACGTTGGCGACCAGGTACGGCAGCAGCACGACGCCGCGGACGATCATCGACTTGGTCAGCCGGTACATCAGCACGGCCAGCAGCATCGCGGTCACGGTCTGGGTGACGATGTTGAGCACCACGTACTCGGCGGTGACCTTCAGCGCGTTCCAGAACAGGCGGTCGCCGAAGAGCCGCTCGTAGTTCTCCAGCCCGATGAAGGTCGGCGGGGTGAGGACGTTGAACTTGGTCAGGCTCAGGTAGGCGCCGCGCAGCGCGGGCCAGAGGTAGAAGACGGCGAAACCGAGGGTCGCGGGCAGGACGAACATGATCGCGACGGGCAGATCGCCCAGGCGTTGTCGGAGTGAGCGAGGCGGAGGGTCGGGCACTGTCCCGGGCGTGGCGCGGGGGGCGGCGCGGACGGTATCACTGGTCATCAGACCTCCAGGTGCCCGCCGGCGGTAGATCAGCGGTGCAGCAGCAGATGCTGGAGAGCGGTGACGGCCGCTCCCCTGGCCCATTCGTTGAAGGCGAAGGGCTTGACGGCCACCCGTACGGGAGTGGCCGTCCAGTGGGTGTGCCGGGCCAGCGCGGCGTGGAAGGCGCCGGCGCAGACGTCGTACATGTGGACCGACTCGCCGGACAGGACGACCAGCTCGGGGCCCGTGAGGTTGGCGACGGTGGCGACCACCTGGCCGAGGGCGGCCCCGGCCTCGTCGATCACGCGGCGCGCGACGGGGTGGCCGTCGGCAGCCAGGCTCAGGCAGTCGTCGAAGGTGAGTTCGGGCCGGTCGAGCGTGGCGGCGATCGAGCGGCGGATGGAGGGGGAGGTGGCGTACGCGCGGGCGCAGCCCCGGTGGCCGCGCTCGCACATGGGCCCGCGGTCGTCGATCTGGAGGTGGCCGACCAGCCCGGTGGCGCCGGACTGCCCGGTGACCAGCCGGTCGCCGACGACGAGCCCGCAGCCGATCCCGGCTCCGACCGTGACCAGCGCGAACGACGAGTGGCCCACGCCCTCGCCGAACCACTGCTGCACGGCCGTCAGCGCCCGGACGTCGTTGTCCAGCACCGTGGGTACGGACACGGCCCGCTCCACCAGCGTGGCCAGCGGGAGCTTGCTCCAGCCGAGGAACGGGGAGGTGTGCACGACGGGGTCGCTGGGACTGGCGATGCCGGCCAGGCTTATCCCGACGGCCGACAGGGGCCGGCCGGGCTCGGCCAGTTCCTCGACCACCTCGGCGATCTGGCCGAGCACGTGGTCGATCTCGTGGTCCGCGAGCGGCCTCGACGTCTCCGCCTGTACGGTGGCGGCCAGGTCGGTGCGTACGGCGAACAGCTCGTCGGCGGTCAGCTTGATCCCGACGAACGACATGCGCGAGGCGTCCACCTGCAACGGCTGGGAGGGCCGCCCGACGGTCGCCGGACCCTCGCCGGCCGCCTCCAGCAGGTAGCCCGCTTCGAGTAACGGCTTGGTCAGCTTGGTGAGCGCGGACGGCGACAGGGCGAGCCGCCGCGCCGCCTCCGCCCTCGACAGGGGGCCGTGCACGAGCAGCTCGACGAACACCGATCGCATGGCGTCGGTGAGCCGCACAGACTCGGTCTCGGTGTGTGAGAACACGGCCCCATGGTTGGGGTTATATGTTCATGCTGTCAAGTAAATGGGTGGCACAGATCACGAACAGTCGGTATGGGGCCGTTGATGTCCCCAGCTTTCATTGACCGAGTGCACTAAAGCGGGTTAGTCTCCAGCGGCCTGATCGATCCAGCAGCCTCGGGGGGACGCCGATGCCTGTAATTCCGCTCGACGATCAACACTGGGCGCTCACCACGCCCGGCTCCACGTACGTCATAGGCGTGGTGATCGACCCGGAAACCGGTGAGGCCGCGCCGCGGCAGACCTACTGGGGGCCGCGGCTCGGACCGGAGGCCGCCCGCCAGGTGACCGACCCGCCGCGGCGGCACGTCTCCAGCTTCTCCACGCCGTCGGAGATCGAGGAGCTGCTGCCGGTGGACGGCGGCAAGCGCTGGGGGGCGCCGTCCCTCCAGGTCGCCTTCGGCCACGTGCGATCGCTGGAGCTGCGCTTCGTCCGGTCCGAGGTCCGCGACGAGGGTGACGGGGCCGAGCGGCTGGACCTGGTGCTGGCCGACGCCCACCACCCGTTCGAGGTCGTGCTGTCCGTACGGGTGCGCGCCGACACCGACGTCATCGAACGCTGGACCACCGTGCGGACCGGCACCGACGCCGCCGTCACCCGGCTCGACTCGGGTAACTGGTTCGTCCCCGACGCCGACGCCTACCGCTACAGCGGTGTCTTCGGCGCGTGGGCCGAGGAGTCCCAGCTCCAGCGCGGCCCGCTGCCGGTCGGCGAGCTGGTCTTCACCAGCCGCCAGGGCATCACCAGCCACATCGCGAACCCGTGGATCATGATCGACGCGGGGGAGACGACCGAGGAGCACGGCGAGGTCTGGGGTCTCGCCCTGGCCTGGAGCGGAAGCTGGCGGCTGACCACCACGCACCGCCCCGAGGGCGGGGTGAGCGTCTCGGGCGGCTTCGGCCACGACGGCGTGCGCTGGACGCTCGCGCCCGGCGAGGAGCTGGTCACGCCGCCCGTCCTGGGCCTCTACACCGACGGCGGGTTCGGCGCGGCCAGCAGGGCCTGGCACGAGTACGCCCGCCGGCACGTGCTGCCCACCCCCGCCGAGGAACGGCCGGTGCTCTACAACTCGTGGGAGGCGACCACGTTCGCCGTCACCGAGGCGCACCAGCTGGCGCTGGCCAAGACGGCCGCCTCGATCGGCGTCGAGCTGTTCGTGATGGACGACGGCTGGTTCGGCCGGCGCGACGACGACACCACCTCGCTGGGCGACTGGTTCCCGCACCGCGAGCGCTTCCCCGAGGGGCTGCGCTCCATGTTCGACGGCATCCGCGACCTGGGCATGAGCACCGGGCTGTGGGTCGAGCCCGAGGGGCTGAGCAAGGAGAGCGAGCTCTACCGCGCCCATCCCGACTGGGCCCTGCACCTGGAGCACCGCCGCAGGGACGAGAAGCGCCAGCAGCTCGTGCTCAACTTCGCCCGCGAGGACGTACGCGAGTGGGCGGTCGGCTGGCTCGACGGGCTCGTCACCGAACTCGACCTCGACTACCTCAAGTGGGACATGAACCGCCCGTTCACCCAGGCGGGCTGGCCGGAGAAGGAGCAGTCGCAGGACCGGATCTGGATCGAGCACACGCGCGGCGTCTACGAGGTCATGGCCCGGCTCCGCGAACGCCACCCCGGCCTGCGGATCGAGTCCTGCTCGGGCGGCGGCGGCCGGGTCGACCTCGGGATCCTGCGCTACACCGACGAGGTGTGGCCGTCCGACAACACCGACGCCCGCGACCGGCAGCACATCCAGCACGGCTTCTCCCAGCTCTACCCGGCCGGCGCCATGTCCGCCTGGGTCACCGACACGCCCAACCCGACCACCCGGCGCACGATGCCGCTGCGCTACCGCTTCCACGTGGCCATGGCGGGCGTGCTCGGCATCGGCGGGAACCTGGCGGAGTGGACCTCCGGCGAGCTGGAGGCGGCCGCCGAGCTGATCGCCCAGTACAAGCACGTGCGCGCGACCGTGCAGCACGGACGGCAGTACCGCCTGGCGGGCACGCCGGGAGCCGAGCGGTCGGCGGTCCAGTACGTGCACGGCGACCAGGTGGCGGTGCTCGTCTACAACCCGCTCGGCAACGCCAAGCGCGCCCCTCGGCGCCTGCGGCTGACCGGGCTCGACCCGGAGGCCCGGTACGAGCTGGAGCGGGACGGCTCGCTCTGGTACGGCGCCACCCTCATGGCCGCCGGCATCAGGCCCGCCGCGTGGGAGCCGATCGGGCCTGACTATCGCAGCGAACTGGTGGTGTTCAGGAAGGTGTAAACCCCCTCGGGCATGACTTTGCCGCCAGGGTCCCGTAACCGTCCGGAGTGGTCGTTGCCCGCCCCCAAGGCGCGTGAGAGTTTCGAACCCGCGAGGTCACGGACGGCGGCAGGCAGCTTCCGGCCGTGACCTTCGGGGGTTCATGTCCATCTCACGAAGGGGGATCCACCATGACCGAGAACTTCGCCGAGAACCCGCCGGCGGCGTCCGTGCGGCTGATCGACTTCGAGGAGGCGAGGGTCGTGCCGGGCATCGTGCCCAGGACGTTCATCCTGATCGTCAGCGGCACCAAGCCCTACCTCAACCTGAAGGTCTCGCTCTCGCCGCTGATCTACATCAAGCAGCCGGAGTACTGGGGGATCGAGGTCGTCGGGTCGCTGTCGGGCATCGGGCTGCCCGCCACGGCTCCCTACACGGTGTCGCTGCCGCTCGACGGCATCCTCGGCACCAAGGGGATCGAGGTCATCGGGGCGAACAACCGCAAGACGTTCGACGTCCCGTAGGAGTCTTCTCCTGCGAAGCGGGATGACGCGGGCCGGGGCCGCCGTGCGGCGCCGGCCCGTCCGTCGTGCGGCGGCTCCGTGCGCCCGTGGATCGGTGCGCCCGTGGATCGGAGGAACGGCAGGTAAGGCGATATTTCGGTATCTTGCGTAACTCGACAGAACCGAAATCGCGACAGAAGGGAACGGCGCGTGTCGGACGATGCCGGCCTTCAGGCCCTCCGGGAGGCGGCGCGCCTGTCTCCTGACAACCTCCCCCTGCGCCAGCACCTCGCCGGGCAGCTCCTGGCCAAGGGGTACCTCGCCGAGGCCGAGGCCGAGTTCCGCGCAGCACTCGTGCTCGCGCCCAAGCACCCCGACATCATCGCCGGCCTGGCCGAGGCGTTCGTCCGGCAGAGCGCGCACGGACCCGCGCTGGCCGCGCTCGAACCGCTGCTGGCCGAGCCCGGCTACCCGCCCAGGCTGGGCATCCTCGCGGCCAGGGCGCTCATGGGCGAGGGCGACATGGGCCGGGCCGCCTACCGGTACTTCGAGGCGATCAGCAGGGACGCCTCCCTGGCCGATCCCGACCTGGCCGGCCGCCTGACCCCGGGCGGCCCCGGCAGCCCGTGGCCGCCCCCTGCCGCCGCGCCGCCTCCCATGCCCGCCACCCCGTCCGGCTCCCCGCCGCCCATGTCCGCCACCCCGGCGAACGGTTCCACGGCCGAGGTCGAGCGTTCCGGTGTGACGTTCGCCGACGTCGCCGGCATGGAGACGGTGAAGGAGGCGCTGCGGATCAAGCTCCTGCTCCCGCTCCAGCAGCCCGAGCTCTACGCCGCGTACGGCAAGCGCGCCGGCGGCGGCGTCCTGCTGTACGGCCCGCCGGGAGCGGGGAAGACGCACCTGGCCAGAGCGGCCGCGGGCGAGCTGGGCGCGGCGTTCGTCAACGTCGGCCTGGCGGACATCCTCGACATGTACGTCGGCTCCAGCGAGCGCAACCTGCACGCCACCTTCGACCTGGCCCGCCGCAACCGCCCCTGCGTGCTGTTCTTCGACGAGGTGGACGCGCTGGCCGGCCGCCGCTCCGACATGCGTCACGCGCAGACCAGGCAGCTGGTCAACCAGTTCCTGGCCGAGCTGGACGGCGTCGACCAGAGCGCCAACGAGGGCGTCCTGGTGCTGGCGGCCACGAACGTCCCCTGGTACGTGGACGCCGCCTTCCGCCGCCCCGGCCGCCTCGACCAGCCGGTGTTCGTGCCGCCGCCGGACGCCGCCGCCCGCGCGGCCATCCTGCGCATCCTGTGCCGGGACAAGCCGCTGGCCGAGATGGACTTCGACGCGGTGGCGCGGGTCACCGAGCACTTCGTCGGCGCCGACCTCAAGGGCCTGGTGGACCGGGCGGTCGAGGCCAAGCTGCAGCAGTCGATCAGCGCGGGCCGCCCCATCCCGCTGTCCACCCAGGACCTGCTGGCCGCGGCCCAGACGCTGCGCCCGACGGCGGTACGCGAGTGGATGGCGACCGCCCGCAACTACGTGCTGCACGCCAACGACTCGGGCGCCTGGGACGAGCTGATGCCCTGGGTGAAGGGCAAGTGGTGACCGTGGTCAGCCCCGGCCCCGGCCTCGATCTCGGCCGCGCCGGGGAAGGCACGTGGTGACGGTCGCCGATCCGGTCGAGCGGGCGCGCACGCTGATCCGGCTCCGCCGCCCCGCCGACGCCGAGCATGAGCTGCGCGGCCTGCTCGCCCAGGAGCCCGAGCACGTCTCCGGGCACGCGCTGCTGGGCATCGCCCTGATCCAGCAGGGTCAGGCGGGCGAGGCCGTCGAGGCGGCCCAGGAGGCGGTACGGCTCGCGCCGGACCAGTGGTTCCCCCAGTACGCCGCCGCCCAGGTCTACTACCGCGCCCGGCTGCCGGAGCCGGCGATGACCGCCGCCCGCGAGGCCCTGCGCCTGGAACCCCAGCACGTCCCGAACTGGGAGGTGCTGGCCCGCGTGCACATGCTGCGCGGCGAGTGGGAGCTGATGGCCGGCGCGGCCCGGCAGGGGCTCGGCATCGATCCGCAGGACCGCGACCTGGTCAGCCTGTTCTCGCTGGCCTGCACCAACCTGGGCGACGGCGGGCAGGCGACGGCCGCCGCCGCGCACGCCGTACAGCTCGATCCCGAGGACGCCACCGCGCACTTCGTGCAGGGGCGGGCGGCGCTCAGGTTCGGGGAGCCCAGGCGGGCGGCGGAGTCGTTCCGTGAGGTGCTCCGCCTCGACCCCGGCTTCGGCGCCGCCAGGGACTACCTGGTGGCGGCGCTCAAGCAGCGCAACCCGCTCTACCGGGTGCTCTCGCGGTTGCGCGGCCGGTTCACCGGCGGCCGGCGGCTGATCTTCCTGCTGCCCGCCGTCCCGCCCGTCATCCTGGTCTTCATCCTCGTCGCGGTGCTGCACTGGGTGGCCTGGATCGCCGAGGCGTGGACCACGTTGCGGCTGGCCCGCGCCAAGGCGACCAGGCTGCTGTTCGAGGGCGCGGAGGCCCGGGTGGCGGTGGCGTGCTGGGGTCTGCTGGCGGCCGGCGGGCTCCTGCTCGGGCTGGGCATCGGGCTCGGCGCCGAGCCGCTCGGCACGGCGGGCGTGGCGGCGATGGCGCTGGTCACGCCGCTTCAGGAGGCCGCGCACACCGGCTCGCCGCGCGGGCGGACGATCCTGTACGGCTGGACCGGCCTGCTCGCCCTGGCCGCCGCCGTCTCCGTGATCGTCGCGCAGCCGGTGGTCGCCCTGCTCGCCGTGTACGCCGCCCTCGCCACGGTCTGGCTCGCCACCCTCGTCCGCGGCCGCCCGGCCGGCAGTCTCTGACCACGTGCGCGTCGCCGGCCGGCTTCCACTCGTCGATGCGCTCACGACCGTGAGCCGGCCGGTCCGCTACAGCAGCGTCCCGCCGCTCACCTCGAACCCGCGCAGCGCCTCGTCGATCCTGGCCAGCGTGTCCGGGTGCAGGGTCAGGTCGGCGGCGGCCAGGTTCTCCTCGATGTGCGCGGGGGTGCGGCTGCCCGGGATGGTCACCACGTGCTCGTCCTGGTGCAGCAGCCAGGCCAGGGCGAGCTGGGCCGGGGTGAGGCCGAGGTGCGTGGCCAGGGACCTGATCGGGGCGTAGCGGTCGTTGTTGCCCGCCAGGTTCTCGGCCGAGAAGCGGGGCGCGTTGTGCCGGAAGTCGCCCTCGCCGAGCGCCTGCACCGTACCGGTGAGGAAGCCGTTGCCGAGCGGGCTCCAGGCCACGATCCCGACGCCCAGTTCGCGGGCCGTGGCCAGCAGGTCGGCGTCCACGGGCCGCCACATCGACCACTCGTTCTGCACGGCCGTCACCGGGTGCACGGCGTGCGCCGCCCGCAGTTGCGCGGCGCTGACGTTGGACAGGCCGAGATACCTGACCAGCCCGTCACGGACCAGCTCCGCCATCGCGCCGGCGGTCTCCTCGATGGGGACGCCGGGGTCGGGGTAGTGGGCGTAGTAGAGGTCGATCACGTCGGTGTCCAGATTGCGCAGGCTGCGCTCGGCGTAGCCGCGCACCAGCCGCGGCTCGGCGTTCACTCGCAATTCGCCGAAGGCGTAGCCGACAGGATAGGACCGGCTCGGCTCGCCCTCAGGGATCGCCAGGCCGAACTTGGTCGCGACCACCACCTCGTCCCTGCGCCCCTTGATCGCCCGGCCGACCAGGCGTTCGTTGTGGCCGTCAGACCCGTAGGCGTCACTGGTGTCCACGTGGGTGCCGCCGGCGTCCAGCGCCGCCTTGAGCGCGGCCTCGGCGCGGGTGTCGTCGATCTCGCCGTACACCCCGGGAGAGAGCACCATCGCGCCGAAGCCGATGGCGGGGACTTCAAGATTTCCGAGTACGCGTGTCTTCATGCGCTAGATCCTGCGCCCGGGACAACTGCCGAGTCCAAGACCTTTTGCTATAACCGATGGCTATGGACGTGCATCTGCGGGAGTTGCGGTACTTCGTCGCGGTGGCCGACGACCTGAACGTGACGCGGGCCGCCGAGCGGCTGTTCGTCTCGCAGCCCGCGCTGTCCAAGCAGCTCAGGGTGCTGGAGCGGCAGCTCGGGTTCCGGCTGTTCGACCGGGTGCCGAGCGGAGTGGTGCTCACCAGGCAGGGCGCGGCGCTGCTGCCGGCGGCCCGCGACCTGCTGGAACGCTGGGGCGCCGGGGTGGAGCGGGCGCGGGCGGCGGCGCCCACCGGCACGCTGGTGATCGGGATGCAGACCGCCGTGGGCAGGGGGCTGCAGCAGGAGGCGCTGCGGCGCTTCCGTACGGCGATGCCGGGGTGGGAGGTGTCGCTGCGGCTGGTCGGATGGGACGACCCCAGCGGCGGGCTGGCCGACGGGTCCTCCGACGTGGCCTTCATCTGGCTGCCGGTGCCGGCGGGGCTGCGGACGTACGTGCTGGCCAGGGAGGAGCGCGGGGTGGCCATGCCGGCCGATCACCGGCTGGCCGGGCTGGCGGAGGTCCCGTTCGCGGAGCTGCGCGACGAGCCGTTCATCGCGCTGCCCCCGGCCGCCGGGCCGCTGCGGGACTTCTGGCTCGCGCTCGACGCGCGGGAGGACGAACCGGTGATCGGGGTGACCGCCAACACGCCCGAGGAGGTGTTCGAGGCCGTGACCAGCGGACTCGGCGTCGTCCTGGTGGCGAAGGGGAACGCGATGTTGTACGACCGGCCGGGAATGACCTACCGGCCCGTTACGGGGCTGCCTCCTGGGGAACTCGCCATTGCCTGGCGCGAAGGGGATGCCGGCCCGCAAGTACTGGCATTCGTTGACGCGCTACGACAAGTCACGACTAAGGTCTGACGCGATATCGGATCAAGCGGGAAGGGTGACCATGAGCGACTACGCGACCACCTTCGAACTGATCGACGCCGACAAGGACGGCCGCATCTCGGCGGTCGAGCTCGTCCGGCTGATGGAGGTGCTCGGCCAGCCCGTGACGCTGGAGGCGGCGCAGGCGGGTGTGCAGAAGCTCGACAAGGACGGTGACGGGCTGATCGACATCGACGAGTTCGGCGCCTTCCTCCAGAAGTGACAAAAAACAAGCACTTGCTTCACATTCTTCTGTTGCCTGGGTCACAATGGCGACAGGAGGGACGATGGCCATCAGGAGTGACGTCAGCGAAAGCCGCATCCCCGCGGAGATCGTCAGAACGCTCAGGTCGGGCATCGGCCGGGTCTGCGATGAGGTGATCGAGGAGATCAGGACCCGCATCCCCGAATACGCCCGGCCCTCGGACGAGATCTACGTCAAAGTCGTGCGAACGGCGGTCGAGCAGGCCATCGACGGCTTCCTCGACCGCCTCGAAGACCCCGGCGCACCCTGGGACCCCGAGCCGTTCCGCATGCTCGGCAAGGGGGAGGCGGCGGAAGGACGCAACCTGGAGCCGCTCCAGGCGGCGATGCGGCTCGGCGCCCGGGTCGGCTGGCGGCGGCTCACCGAGCTGGCCGGCCCGCTCGGGCTGTCGCCGCAGTGCCTGTACGGCCTCGGCGACGCCATCTTCGTCTACCTCGACCAGCTCGCCGACGCCGCCGCCGAGGGCTTCGAGTACGCCAGGGCGCACGAGGCGGGCGAGATGGAACGCCGCCGGAGCCGCCTGCTCGACCTGCTCCTCAGCCGGCCGCCCGCCGGTCAGGAGGCCATCGCCGACCTGGCCAAGGCCGCCGGCTGGCGGCTGCCGAGGACCGTCGCCTGCGTGGCGCTGGACGAGCAGCACGGCGCCCGCCGCCTGCCCCCGCTGCCGCCCGACGTGCTGACCGGCCACCAGCGGCCGGCGCCGTGCCTGCTGGTGCCCGACCCGGCCGGCCCCGGCCAGGCCCAGACGCTGGAGCACGCCCTGCGCGGCCACCACGCGGCCATCGGCCCCGCCGTCCCGCTGACCTCGGCCGCGACCTCGCTGCGGTGGGCGGGCGAGGCGCTGGAGCTGTCCCGGCGCGGCGTGCTGCCCAGGGGCTTGCTGCGGTGCGAGGACCACATGGCCACGCTGGTGGTGTTCAAGGACGAGGAGCTGGTCAGCGCGCTGGCCGAAGTCCGGCTCGCGCCCCTGGCCCACCTGCGGCCCACGCAGCAGGACCGGCTGGCGGAGACGCTGCTGGCCTGGCTGCGGCACGGCAGGGGTGCGGGCGAGGTGGCGGCCAAGCTGCACGTGCATCCGCAGACCGTGCGTTACCGGCTGCGCCAGCTGGAGGAGCTGTACGGCGACCAGCTCACCGACCCCGACATCAGGTTCGAGCTGGAGATCGCCCTGCGCGCCCGACAGGCGGTCCTGGCCCGCTGACCGGCCTCGGCCGGGCTGATCCACAGGCCCGCCGACCGCCCGCAGCGTTCCACCGCAAACTGGTCTATAACCTGGGCGGATGCCGAAACCGGTCATCCTGGACTGCGACCCCGGGCACGACGACGTCTTCGCGATCTGGCTGGCGGCCGGCGACCCGGAGATCGACCTGCGCGCCATCACCACCGTCGGTGGCAACGGCCTGCTCAGCCACACCACCTACAACGCCAGGGTGGTGACCGGGCTGGCCGGCATCAGGGGGGTGCCGATCGCGCCCGGCGCCGCCCGCCCGCTGGTCCGGGTGCTGACGCCGGCCGAGTCGATCCACGGGGCCAACGCGCTCGGCGGCCCCGAGCTGCCCGAGCCGGTCGTGGACGAAGATCCGCGCACGGCGGTCGAGCTGATCAGGGACGTCCTCGACGCGGCCGGCGAACCGGTGACGATCGTGGCCACCGGCCCGCTGACGAACATCGCCCTGTTCGTCCGGGCCCATCCCGAGCGGCTGCCCCTGGTCGGGGAGGTGGTCTGGATGGGCGGGTCGACCGGGCGCGGCAACATCACCCCGTACGCGGAGTTCAACTCCTGGACCGACCCCGAGGCGGTCGCCGTCGTGCTCGGCTCGGGGCTGCCATTCACCATGATCGGCCTGAACGTCACCCACCAGGTCCTCGTCACACCCGAGGTGGTCGCCAGGATCGGCGCGGCCGGCACCAGGACGGCCGCCTTCGGCGTCGAACTGCTCACCTTCTTCAACTCCACGTACGAGCGCGACCAGGGCATGCCGGCCGGCCCGCTGCACGACCCTGTCGCGATGGCCCTGGTGGCCCGCCCGGAGCTGCTGACCATGGTCGAGACCAGGATCGACGTCGAACTGCACGGCACCGAGACGGCCGGCGCGACCAGCGTCGACCTGCTCGGCAAGCTCGGCCGCGAGCCCAACGCGCGGGTGGCCACCGGCGTGGACGTCGAGGGGTTCTGGCAACTGCTCGAAGCGTCCGTCCGCACGCTGTCATGACCGGCCCCGCCGGGGGTAGCGGGAGTGGATGCGACTGACGTACACCTCCGACGTCTGGTGGAAAAATGCCGTCGTCTACTGCCTGGACGTGGAGACGTTCAAGGACGGCAACGACGACGGCGTGGGCGACTTCCGGGGCCTGACGCAGCAGATCGACTATCTCGCCGGGCTCGGCGTGACCTGCCTGTGGCTGATGCCGTTCTTCCCCACCCCCAACAAGGACGACGGCTACGACATCACCGACTTCTACAGCGTCGATCCACGGCTCGGCACGCTGGGCGACTTCGTGGAGTTCATGCGCACCGCCCACGACCGCGGCCTGCGGGTCATCGCCGACCTCGTGGTCAATCACACCTCCGACAAGCATCCCTGGTTCAAGGAGGCCCGGTCGAGCAAGGACTCGCCGCTCCGCGACTGGTACGTCTGGTCCGACACCCCCGAACCGGACAACCCCGACCAGGTCGTCTTCCCCGACAAGGAGGACAGCATCTGGGAGTACGACAAGGGCTCGGGCCAGTACTACCTGCACAGCTTCTACCGGCACCAGCCGGACCTGAACGTGGCCAACCCCGCGGTCAGGGACGAGATCGCGCGGGTTCTGGGCTTCTGGATGGAGCTGGGGCTGTCGGGCTTCCGGGTGGACGCGGTGCCGTTCCTGATCGAGAACGTCGATCCGAAGCTGGCCGAGCCGCATGAGTTCCTGGCGGACCTGCGGGCGTTCATGACCCGGCGGATGGGCGGGTCGATCCTGCTCGGCGAGGTGAACGTGGCCTACAAGGACCTCGTCGCCTACTTCGGCGACGGGCTCGGCGACCAGATCACGATGTGCTTCGACTTCATCGGGATGCAGAAGGCCTGGCTGTCGCTGGCCCGCTGCGACGCGGGGGCGCTGTCGGAGGCCCTGCGCGAGCGGCCGAAGCCGCCCAAGGACTCCCAGTGGGCCGTGTTCCTGCGCAACCACGACGAGCTGACGCTGGACAAGCTGACCGAGGACGAGCGGCAGGAGATCTTCCAGGCGTTCGGGCCGAGCGAGGACATGCAGATCTTCGGGCGCGGGCTGCGCCGCCGCCTGCCGACCATGCTCGGGGGCGACCTGCGCCGGATCAAGATGGCCTACAGCCTGCTGTTCTCGCTGCCCGGCACGCCCGTGATCTTCTACGGTGAGGAGATCGGGCTGGGGGAGAACCTGAAGGCGGAGGGCCGGATGGCGGTCCGCGTCCCCATGCAGTGGTCGCGCGACGGCGGGTTCAGCCGGGTGAAGCCGGCCCGGGCCGTGCCCGAGGGCGCGTTCGGCCCCGAGCGGGTGAACGTGGCCGACCAGAAACGAGACACCGACTCGCTGCTGCGCTGGTTCCAGTTGCTGATCGAGCGCTACCGCGAGTGCCCCGAGCTGGCGTGGGGCGAGTCCACGGTGCTGGACACGGGCGAGCCGGCCGTCTTCGCGCACCGCTGCGACGCCGACGGGGCCACGGTGGTGGTCGCGCACAACCTCAGCGACACGGCGCGGGAGGCGGAGCTGCGGCTGGACGGCCTCGGCGGCTACCGGCTCACCGATCTACTGGTGGACGGGACCACCGAGGTGCCGGACGGAGGCGTGGTGCGGATCACGATGGAACCGCACGGCTGCCGCTGGCTGCGCGCCTCGCATCCGGACGTCGCCCCCGAGGACGCCTCGGTGAAGGCACGGTGAAGGCACGGTGAGGGCACCGTGAGTCCCGGCCACGGCGAGCTTCGGTCGCGATGAGCCCCCGTCAGGGCGAGCTTGATCAGCATCTTTCGTAATCAATGAGTAATTTGTCGAGATTACTCTCCAGCAGCATGCAGACCAAGAAGCTCGCCCTCACCGGAGCCGCCGCGCTGTGCGCGCTGGCCCTGGTGGCGCCCCCCGCGCAGGCCGGCCCACCGGCCAAGACGGTCACGGTCACGGTCATGGGCACGTCCGACCTCCACGCGAACGCGCTCAACTGGGACTACTTCAAGGACGGCGCCTACACCGACAGCCAGGGCAACGCCGTCGGCCTGGCCAAGGTGTCCTCGCTGGTCAACCGGATCAGGGCCGAGCGCGGAGCGGATCGTACGCTGCTGTTCGACTCGGGTGACACCATTCAGGGCACCCCGCTGGCGTACTACTACGCCAAGGTCGAGCCGATCACCGAGACCGGCAGGACCCACCCGATGGCCAAGGCGATGAACGCCATCGGCTACGACGCCGTGACGCTGGGCAACCACGAGTTCAACTACGGGCTGCCGCTGCTGGCCACCTGGATCAAGCAGATGAAGGCCCCCGTGCTCGGCGCGAACGCCGTCCGCGACAGGTCGGGGCTGCCGGCGTACCAGCCGTTCGTGATCAAGACGATGAAGGTCAAGGGCGACAAGCCGATCAAGGTGGGCGTGCTCGGCCTGACCAACCCGGGTGTGGCCATCTGGGACAAGGCCAACGTCGAGGGCAGGCTGCGCTTCACCGACCTGGTCGACACGGCCAGGAAGTGGGTGCCGGTCATCCGCGGCCTCGGCGCGGACGTGGTCGTCGTGACCGCGCACGCGGGCGACAGTGGCCTGTCCTCCTACGGCGGCGACCTGCCGGTGGAGAACGCCTCAGCGATGGTGGCCGAGCAGGTGCCGGGCATCGACGCGGTACTGTTCGGGCACGCGCACAACGAGGTCGCGCAGAGGTTCGTGACCAACAAGGCGACCGGCGAGCAGGTGCTGCTGACCGAGCCGAGCAAGTGGGGCCAGCGCCTGTCGGTGCTCGACTTCCAGCTCGCCAAGCAGCGCGGAAAGTGGACGGTCACCGGCAAGTCCGCCACCACGCTCAACACGAACACGGTCGCGGAGGACCCGAAGATCGTCCGGCTGCTCAAGCCGCAGCACGACACCACGATCGGCTACGTCAACAAGGTCGTCGCCCAGTCGGCGCAGGAGCTGCCGGCCACGGAGTCGCCGTACAAGGACACGCCGATCCTCGACTACATCCAGCACGTCCAGGTCGAGACGGTCAAGAAGGCGCTGCCGGACAACACGCTGCCGGTGCTCTCGATCGCCGCGCCGTTCAGCCGCAGCGCCGTCTTCCCGGCCGGCGACATCCGGGTCAGGGACGTGGCCGGCCTGTACGTCTACGACAACACGCTGCTGGCGGTGAAGCTGACCGGCGCGCAGATCAAGGACTACCTGGAGTACTCCGCCAAGTACTTCAACCAGCTCGCCCCCGGCGCCCCCGTGGACCCGGCCACGCTGACGAACGCGAACAACACCCCCGACTACAACTACGACCAGTTCTCCGGGGTGTCGTACGACATCGACGTGGCCAAGCCGGCCGGGCAGCGCATCGCCGACCTGAGCTACGAGGGCGCGCCACTCCCGGCCGACAAGGAGTTCGTCGTCGCGATCAACAACTACCGCCAGTCGGGCGGCGGCGGCTTCCCGCACGTGACCACGGCCCCGGTCCTCTACAACGCCCAGGTGGAGATCAGGCAGGCGCTGATCGAGTACGCCACCGCGCAGGGCACCATCGACCCGGCGGACTTCGCCGCGTCCAACTGGAAGCTGACCAGGGACGGCCAGCCGCTCTTCTAGAGGTAGGAGGGTCCGCTCACGCGGTGCCGGAACGTCCACCACACCCACGCCTGGGCGGCCACCAGGAACGGGAGCAGGCTGAGGACGACCGGCACCAGCAGCGGCCCCGCCGAGCCGGGCTCCAGCGGTAGCCGGAGCCCGGCCAGCACCCCCACCACCACGAGCGCCGCCGACGTCAGCGCGTACGTGCGCCACTCCCCGGCCCCGCCCGACAGCACGGCGGCCCGCTCGCGCAGCGTTCCGCGCAACCGCAGCGCCGCGAACGTCAGCCCGTGCGTGCCGAACAGCGCGGCCGGCACCAGCGCGGGCAGCGCCGCCGCCGGCCCCCGGATGCCGAGCAGCACGTGGGCCAGCAGCGTGCCCCAGCTCAGCGCCAGCCCCCAGCTCCCGGCCACGATCGCGCCGTCCCAGAACGCCTGCCAGCGCGCCCCCGGCACCCGCCCGCGCAGCCACAGCCCCATGTCGCGCACCACCCACGCCACCAGCAGCGTCACCACGACCGGGTAGTTGCCGTGCAGCAGCTCACCCTCCAGCCGGGGGAACAGCCCGGCCAGCACTCCGGCCGCGGCCACCAGCCACACCTCGTTGCCCAGGAAGAACGGCGCGATGGCGGCGATCACCTCGCGCCGCTCGGCGGGCGAGCGGCCGAGGTACGGCAGCGCCATGCCCACCCCGATGTCGGCGCCGGCCAGCACCAGGTAACCGAGGACGAAGAAGGCCAGGATCAGGATCTCCATGATCGGCTCCGGTTCTAGAACGAAGGGACGGGGACGGGGGCGTCGGCCGGCCGGTCGCCCAGCGCCACCGCGCCGGGCCCGCGCCGGGCCTGCCTGGCCAGCAGCCAGGTGTTGACCGAGATGAGCACGGCGAACGTCGCGCAGAACGCGATCAGGGAGAAGAGCATCTGGCCGGGCGTCACCGGTGACATGGCCTCCGAGGTGCGCAGCAGCCCGTACACGGCCCACGGCTGGCGGCCCATCTCCCTGAAGATCCAGCCGCTCAGCATGGTCACGAACGGGACCGGGATCATCAGGACGAGCAGCCAGTGCCAGAGCCGGAACACGCGCACCACCGGCCGGAACAGCATGAGCAGGAAGCTCAGCCCGGCCACGGCCAGCATGACCGCGAACAACGTCAGCATCGTGATGCCGCCCGCCTGCACCCACCCCACGGGCGGCAGATAGTCACCCGGCCCGAACCGGGCCACCATCTCGGCCTGTGCCTCCGCCAGCCGGCCGGCGTCGTTCGTCCAGGCGGCGGTCTTGGCGGGCTGCAGGGTCTGGAACGAGATCCCGCCGAACGCCGCGTTCATGAAGACGGCGGGCAGCGCCAGGCCGATCCCGATCCGCAGCGACTTGCGGAAGACGTCCTGCTCGGACGTGCGCCGGCACAGGTGGTAAGCGCTCACCCCGGCCACGAAGAACGCCCCGGTGATCAGCCCGCCCACCAGCACGTGCCAGAACCCGAGCTGCGCCGCCGGGTTGGCCACCATGGCGCCGAAGTCCGTCAGCCTGAGCCGGTCGCCCTCCAGCACGTGGCCGACCGGGTTCTGCAGGAAGCCGTTGGCGGTCATGATGAAGAACGCCGACGCGTACGCCGTCAGCGTCACCACCCAGATCACCGCCAGGTGTGCCCACCGGTTCAGCCGGTTCCAGCCGAAGATCCACAGGCCCAGGAACGTGGACTCGACGAAGAACGCCGCCAGCGTCTCGATCGCCAGCGCCGAGCCGAACACGTCGCCGGCGTAGTTCGTCAGCCCGCTCCACGACAGCCCGAGCTGGAACTCCATCACGAGCCCGGTGACGATGCCCATCGCGTAGTTGATCAGGTAGAGCTGGCCCCAGAACCGCGTCATCCGCAGGTGCACCGGGTTGCCGCCGAACGTGGCCCTGGTCTGGATGACCGCCACGATCGTCGCCAGGCCGAGCGTCAGCGCCACGAACAGGAAGTGCGCGCCCGCCGTGAGGGCGAACTGCAGGCGGGCGAGGTCCAGGGTGTCCATGCTCCGAGCCTCCGGGCAGGACACCGCGCGCCGCGTCATGCCCGGGCGGGCACCCGGCGTACATCCCGGGTGTCATGGGCCGGCCCGGCGTACCACTCAGGAGGTAAGCGGGGCCGGGGGTGATCACGCTCCGGGGGTCAGCCAGCCCGGGGTGATCATGCCGGCCTCGTACGCGATGACCACGAGCTGCGCCCGGTCACGCACGGACAGCTTGGTCATGATCCGGCTGACGTGCGTCTTCGCCGTGGCCGGGCTGAGCACCAGCTTGGCCGCGATCTCGTCGTTGGACAGGCCCGCCGCCACCAGCGTCATGACCTCGCGCTCCCGCTCGGTGAGCGCGTTGAGCCGCGGTCCCGGCTCGGGGCGCTTGACCCGGCCGGCGAACTCGGCGATCAGCCGGCGCGTGATCGACGGGGCGATCAGCGCGTCGCCCCTGGCCACGACCCTGACCGCGTGGATCAGCTCGGCCGGCTCGGTGTCCTTGACCAGGAATCCGGCCGCGCCCGCGCGCAGCGCCCCGTACACGTAGTCGTCCAGGTCGAACGTGGTCAGGATGATCACCCGGACGCCGTCGAGCGCCGGGTCCCCGGCGATGCGGCGGGTGGCCTCCAGGCCGTCCAGCTCGGGCATCCGGATGTCCATGAGGACCACGTCGGGCCGGTGCTCGCGGGCCCCGGCGACGGCCTGCGCGCCGTTGGCGGCCTCGGCCACCACCTCGATGTCCTCCTCGTCGCTGAGGATGGACCGGAAGCCGGCACGTACCAGGGTCTGGTCGTCGGCGAGCAGTACGCGGATCATCGAGCCCCGTTCGTCGGCAGGTTCAGCGGCAGGTTCAGCGGCAGGTTCGTGGGCGGGTTCAGCGGCAGGCGGGCGGCGACGCGCCAGCCGCCCTCGGGTCGCGGGCCCGCGACCAGGGTGCCGCCGAGCGCGGCGGCGCGCTCGCGCATTCCCTGCACGCCGAAGCCGCTGCCCTCGTCGTATTCGGCGCCGGGGCCCTCGTCGTCGACCTCGATCTCGACGTGCCCGGACGCGTTGGTGAGCCGGAGCGTGGCCCGGTCGGTGCCGGAGTGGCGCGAGACGTTCGTCAGCGCCTCCCTGACGATGCGGGCGGCGGCCAGGTCCACCTCGGTGGGCAGCGCGTCGAGCGGCCCGGACAGCTCGGTGCGCACGTCCAGGCCGGAGTCCCGCACCAGCGCCTCGACCCGGGCCAGGCTGTCGGGGGGAGTGGTCGGCGCGTCCTCGTCCACCTGGCGCAGCACGCCCAGTGTGGTCCGCAGCTCGCGCAGCGTCTCCTTGCTGGTGTCCTTGATCGTCCGCAGCGCCGTCTCGGCCTCTTCCGGCCGCTTCTTGAGCCCGTGCAGCGCCGCGGCGGCCTGCACGTTGATCATGGAGATGTTGTGGCCCAGGACGTCGTGCAGCTCCCTGGCGATCCGCAGCCGCTCCTCGCCGGCCCGCCGCCTGGCCTCCTCCTCCTTGCTGCGTACGGCGTCCAGCGCGTGCTGCCTGGCCTCCTCCAGGTACGCGCGGCGGTTGCGGGTGACGCCGCCGAACGCGATGGCGGCCACCACCCACCCGGCGATCATCAGGAACAGGCTGTCGTCCACGTGCCGGACGCCGCCGCTCTCGCCGATCCCCATGGCCAGCAGCGAGGCGCCGCCGGTGGCGATGGCCGCGGTCAGGTGCCCCAGGTCGGCGGCGGAGTAGAGGCAGACGAACAGCAGCACGAGGATCGGCCCGTCGACCGTGGCCCACGGGTAGTAGGCGACCACCGACGCCGCCGCGACGATCAGCGCCGCGACGGGGAAGCGTTCCCGCACCAGCAGCCCGCAGGCGGCGGTCAGCGGCAGGACGAGGTCGAGCGCGTTCAGCGGGTTGACGCGCGGGAAGAAGGCGTAGGACGCCAGGGTGCCGATCAGCGCGACGGCGATCGTCACGGACGTCACGATCGTGCTGGTCGACGGCCTGCTCATGACTCCTATTGTCTACATATCCGCATATGACGGGGTAATTGGCGGCGCGCATCCTGGGTAGAGCCGGTGCATGAGCACCAAGGACGAACTCCGGCAGGTCGAAGAGGATCTGGCCCGGCTGCGCGCCGAGAATCAGGAAGTCCGCGACCAGATCCGCGACATCGGCGCCACCGACCAGGTGGAGATCTCGGCGGTGATCAGCCAGGCGGACGAGCAGGTCGAGCTGATCGCCGGGCTCGAACGCCGCCGCGACGCCCTGATCCAGCGCCTGGAGGAAGAGGGCGCCCGGTAGGGGCGCCCCGCGTGGTTCGGCGTTGCCGGAGTTCCGCGTTCAGCGTTGCCGGGGTTGTGCCTTTCAGCGTTGCCGAAGGTTCGCGCCGACCTCGTGCAGATGGCTCAACGCCTGCCCGTACGACGTGAGCAGCCGGGTCTGGAGATAGTCGACGCCGATCTCGGCGCAGTAGCGCTCCACGATCGGCTGGGCCCGGCGCAGGTTCGGCGCCGGCATGTGCGGGAACAGATGGTGCTCGATCTGGTAGTTGAGCTGGCCGAGCGCCACGTCGGTGAACAGGTTGCCGCGCACGTTGCGCGAGGTCAGCACCTGCTTGCGGAGGAAGTCGAGCTTGTCCTCCTTGGTCAGCACCGGCATGCCCTTGTGGTTGGGGGCGAACGTGCAGCCGAGGTAGAGCCCGAAGAGTCCCTGGTGCACTAGCAGGAAGAGCAGCGCCTTGCCGAACGGCAGGATCGTGAAGATCAGGCCGAAGTAGAGGACGAAGTGGGTGACCAGGAGCGTCAGCTCCAGGCGGCGGCGCTTGGCGGCCGGGTTGAGCAGCGCCTTGAAGCTGGCGATGTGCAGGTGCCAGGCTTCGAGCGTGAGCAGCGGGAAGAACCAGAAAGCTTGATATTTCGCGATAAATCGCGGCAAGCCATTGCTGTTCGCCGCCTGCTCCTGGGACCAGACGATCACGGCGGGGGAGACGTCGGGATCGTGGTCCTCGTGGTTGGGATTGGCGTGGTGGCGGTTGTGCTTGGTGTTCCACCAGCCCCAGCCGAGCCCCACGCCGAAGTTCCCGATGATCAGGCCGGCGATGTCGCTCGGCCGCCTGGTCCTGAAGACCTGCCGGTGCCCCAGGTCATGGGCGAGAAAGCCGAGTTGCGTGAACACCACGGCCATCAGGACCGCGACGAGAAGTTGCAGCCAGGAGTCGCCCACCCAGGCGAACAACGCCCAGCAGCCGAGGTAGACGAGGGCCGCGATGGTCATGCGTACGGCGTAGTAGACGGGACGCCGGTCGAGCAGACCGGCCTCCGTGATGCGATGGGCTAGTCGGGCGAAGTCACTGCCTCGAGTGTCGATCGTGCCTGGACTGGCCACTGCTCTCCTTACCTCGCGGTGCAAGTTGCCCTAACCATGGCGTATCAGCCGCCAAACTGGAAGAACATCGAGTGACCGCGTGACCTACCCCACCGATCGGGCCGAGAACGTCAGTGCTCGACCGCCGCCGACGCGAGCGCGCTCAGCGCGTATTTCTCGGGCTCAGGCAGCGCCGGTCCCTTCCGTAGCGCCGCCTGCGATTCGTCGGGGTTCAGTGCCTGTTCGCACCGGCGGGTCAGGCGGCGTACGTACGGGTCGGCGGACTCGCCGATGCCGCGCAGCGCCCGCGCGGCGCCCAGCAGCCGGGCCGCCGGCCGTGGTTCCAGGTGCTCGGCCACGCCCTCCAGCACGGTGGCCCGCGCCGTCCGGTCGGAGCAGCCGGCCATCAGCTCCAGCGCCCGCCGCAGCGGCCCGGCCGGCGCACGGCTCACCCTGGCCAGCTCGACGTGCATGAACGCCCGGCACTGCGTGGACACCTCCGCCTCCATCGCCAGCGCCGCCTCCAGCAGCCGTGCCGCCTCATCGAGGTCACCGGTGCGCCGGGCCAGCTCGCCCCTGGCGTGCATGACCCGGGCCATGAAGCCCTGGTCCTCCGAGCGCACGGCGGCCGTCCAGGCCCGCGCCAGCGTCTCCGCCGCGCCCTCGTGGTCGCCCGCCCTGGCCTTGAGCTGCCCGAGCCGCAGCAGGAACGTCATCGGCCCCAGCGGCGTCTCCAGCCCCGACAGCTCGGCCGCCGCCCGCTCGGGTTCCTCGCCGAGCGCGACGGCCGCCGCGAAGTCGCCCCGGTTCTCCGCCACCAGCGACAGCCAGTAGAGAGCCGCCCACTGCCCCCACCGGTCGCCGGTGGCCCTGAACCCGGCCAGCGCCGGCTCCAGCAGGTCCTCCGCACCGGCCACCGTCCCGTACTCGAACCGGACGATGCCGCCGACCAGCAGCGCCGCCGACCGGGTCCACGGGTCGGGATGCCCGCGCAGCTCGGTCACGCCCCGCTCGGTCAGCTCCACCACGTCCTCGGGCGGCTCCATCACGGTGGCCAGCGCCCACGCGTTCAGCGCGGCCGGATGGTCGGACGCGCGCACCGCCTCGTTCAGCCCGCCGCCCGTCGCCGCCAGGCACAGCCCGTACGCCAGCTCCCGTCCCTGCGGCGGCGTGCCGCCCGCCCTGGCCAGCACCTCGGCGCTCCGCTCGGTGATCTCGCGGCGCCGGCCGCGCATGATCCAGGGCCAGAAGCGCGGCAGGACGGCCCGCAGCGGGTCGTCGGTGTGGCGCAGCGCCGCGTCCAGATTGCCCTGCTCCGCGTCCAGCACGGCCAGCCAGGTGAGCTGCGCTTCGGTCCGCAGGTGCGGCTCCGCCGTCTCGGCCAGCTCGGTGTAGTAACGGGCGTGGGCCCGGCGCAGGCCGGGGAGGTCGGCGGCGGCGTACTGCCTGATCGTCTCCAGCATCGTGTAGCGGTCGCCGGTGAACGCGATGAGCGACTTGTCCACCAGCGAGGAGAGCAGGTCGAGGTCGCCGCCGCAGATCTTCGCGACGGCCTCGTACGTGGCGCCGCCGGAGAAGACCGTCAGGCCGCGCAGCAGCTCGCGTTCGCGCTCCGAGAGCAGGTTCCAGCTCCAGTCGATGACCGCGCGCAGCGTGCGGTGACGCGGCTCCGACGTGCGCCCGCCACGGAAGGCCAGCCGGTCGCCGAGCTGCTCCACCAGCACCGGGACCGGCATCGTGCGCAGGCGGGCGGCGGCCAGTTCGATGGCCAGCGGGATGCCGTCCAGCTCGCCGCAGATCCGCGCCGCGTCCGCGTCGTCCAGCCGCAGCCCCGGCCGGGCGGCGGCGGCCCGGTCCCTGAGCAGCTCCCGGGCCGGCCCCTCGGGCAGCGGAAGGACCTGGTGCAGGCGCTCGCCGGGGATGTCCAGCGGCTCCCTGCTGGTGGCCAGGATCCGCAGCCCCGCCACCTCGGACAGCAGCCACCGCGCCACCCGCGCGGCCTCGTCGATCAGGTGCTCGCAGTTGTCCAGCACGATCAGGGGCGTGCGGCCGCGCAGCGTCGTGACCAGGTCGGTGGTCCTGAACACAGCC
The DNA here is from genome assembly GCF_035917475.1 of Nonomuraea fuscirosea. NCBI lineage: Bacteria > Bacillati > Actinomycetota > Actinomycetes > Streptosporangiales > Streptosporangiaceae > Nonomuraea > Nonomuraea fuscirosea. Next base: position 11,287,330 of record NZ_CP109074.1, read on the forward strand.
TCCAACGCGGCCCGCACCCCGGTGACAGCGGCCAACTCGACCAACCACACACCACCAGCAACGCCCAGCCCCGCACCCGCCTCCGGTTCCGCGCCCGCCCTCGGTCCCGCGCCTGCACCCAGTTCCGCGCCCGTTTCCAGCGACGCGGCCACCTCCACGGCCAGGCGTGTCTTTCCGGCGCCGCCGGGGCCCACCAGCGTGACCAGTCTGGCCGTGCCGAGTTGCCGGGTGACCTGGGCGATGTCCTCCGAGCGGCCGACGAAGCTCGTGAGCCGTGCGGGCAGGTTGCCGCCGGCGGCCGGCTCGTCGTCGCGCAGTGCCGCCAGGTGCGCCTCCCGCAGCTCGGGCCCGGGATCGACGCCCAGCTCCGTCGCCAGAGCCGTCCTGATCCGCTCGAACACGGTCAGGGCTCCGGCCCGCCTCCCGCCGGCGGTCAGGGCGCGCATGAGCAGGGCGTGGAACGGCTCCCGCAGCGGATGTGCCATCACCAGCCCCTCCAGCTCGGCCACCAGCCCCTCCAGCTCGGCCACCAGCCCATCCAGCTCGGCCACCAGCCCATCCAGGCCGGTCACCGGCTCGGCCGTGCCCTGATCACCGACGGCGTCGAGGCCGGCGTCCGGAGAACCGTTCTGGCCGGTCTTCCGGGGGGCAGCGAGACCGGCGTCCGGGGAGCCGTTTCGGCCGGTGCTCTGCAGGGCGGTGAGGTCGGTGGCGATGCGGGTGGCCAGGGTCGTCAGCCGCAGCTCCTCCAGCCGCGCCGCCGCCCCCGCCGCGAACGGCAGCTCCACCGCGTCGGCCAGCGCCGGGCCCCGCCACAGCGCCAGCGCCCGTGCCGCCTCGCCGTCGCGGGCCAGCCGTTCGAACACCCACGCGTCCACCTCGCCGGGCGGCACGTCGAGCAGGTAACCGGCCGGATGGGAGGAGATCAGCCCGGGAGCCTCCCTGCGCGCCCTGGACACCAGCGACTGCAGCGCCGCCGTCGGATGCGCGGGCGCGTCGTCCGGCCACAGGTCGTCGATCAGGCGATCGGCGGTCACCACGCGGCCGGGGTCGAGCGCCAGCCGTACCAGCAGGGCGCGTACCCGGGCGCCGCCGATCTCGCCGCCCGCCACCCGCAGGGGCCCCAGGATCCCGACCCGCATCCGCCCTCCACGACCGCACGCCCACTCCACCCTAACCGCCACCCCACAAACCCACCCCCGGCCGCTCCCGACCATCTCCGGCCGCCCAGGGCCGCCCAGGGCCGCCCACAGCCACCCCCGTCCACTCCGATCACCCAGAACATCCGGGCCACCCAGGGCCGCCCCGGGCCACCCCGTCCGCTCCGATCACCCCCAACCATCCGGCCGCCTCCGGCCGCTTCCGACCCCGGGGCCGCCCGACCGCCCTTGACGGCCGGTGGGCACTCGGCGCCGCCAGGTGGGCGGCGGGCGGGCGATGTCTTCAGGGCGCGTGCGGAGTGCGGAGACCCGTCCGGCGCCCGCTGGAGGCCGACGCCTACCTGCCTCTGGCGGGCTCCCCGACCGGGGGGTGATGAGTGATCCGGTCTGCGCCGATGGCGACGCCGACGATGGTGCAGGGTTGGGTGCTGTGGTTGCGCCAGGCGTGCCGGGTGCCGTTCTGGACCACTACGTCGCCCGCCCGCAGCACCGTCCGCTCGCCGTCGTCGAGTTCCAGGGTGGCCTCGCCCGAGACGATGAGGACGTAGTCCAGGCTGTCGGTGGTGTGCATGCCGGGGGCGCCGGGTTCCGTGCGGGCCATGGCGCCGGGCATCCGGCGCTCCAGTTCGTCCAGGGCGGCGGCGGTGTCGAGGCCGGCGGGCGGGACGATGTCGCCCGGCGGGAACGTGTTGATCATGAAGCGGGACCCGTCAGGCGGCGGGTAGTACGCCTCAGCGGGCCGTGGCGCGCCGTCGTCGGGGAAGACGGGTCGTTCGTCGCGGCCCCACAGCCGGTAGGCCGCGCAGCCGGGCATGAGTTCGGTGGTGATGGGCTCGACCTCGCGATCGTCGACGACGCGGGCCCGGCCTGCCGCGTCGTGCCCGGTGACCACGCGGCGGATCTTCGCAGACTTCATCTTCAATACTCCGGCGTATGGATACGGTTGCGTATTAATACGGCACCGTATGCTCCCTTCGGTGGAATCGTCAATACGTCGGCGTATCCTGTTGCGCGTGGTGAAGGACACCCGGCTGTCGGCCCGTGACTGGGCGCTGGCCGCACTCAAGGCGATCGCGGCCGGCGGGCTGGCCGCGGTGGCGGTCGAGCCGCTGGCCCGGACGCTCGGCGTGACCAAGGGCAGCTTCTACGCCCACTACCGCAACCGGAACGAGCTGATCACGGCGGCCCTGGAGGAGTGGGCGCGCGGCCACGGGGAGGCGGGGCTCGCCGCGTTCGCCGAGATCGCCGATCCGGCGCAGCGGCTGCGCGAGTTGCTCACCGTCGTGGTGCAGTCGGTGCAGCCGCTGGCGCCCTCGGTGCACCTGAGCCTGCTCGGTGATCGCAACGACCCCCGCGTCAAGGACGCCGTCCGGCACGTGAACCAGGCCCGGCTGGACCTGCTGGCCCGTACCTACCGGGAGCTCGGCCTGCCGCCCGGCCGGGCGGCGTCGCGGGCGCGGGTCGCCTACGCGGCCATCCTCGGGCTGTCCCACCTCGCCCAGACCGACCCCGACGCTCACGACGCCGCCGCGCTCGCCGACGAGGCGAGCGCGATCTTCCTGCCGTGAGCGGGCCGCCGCAGTCGCGTCAGCCCCGACCCTCGTCACGCCGGCGGGCGCGGCGTGTGCCAGCCCCAGCGGCGTACGGTCAGAGCCCGAGCCGCTCCCGCAGCAGCTCGACCGGTAGATGCGGCACCGTGGCCTCGTGGAACACGGGCAGCCCCACGACCAGCTCCCCGTCCACCACCCGCAGCCCGTCGGGCGCGGAGTACCCCCTGGCCTGGCGTGGTTCGATGGCGTAGTAACCGCCGGTGCCGTAGTCGATCCGCACGCTCTCCAGCGACGGCCGCGCGCTGGCCAGGCACGCCCCCATCGGCAGGCCCAGCTCCGTCGGCGAGGTGAGCGCGTGGGCGTGACCGGCCACGACCAGCGCCGGCTCCAGGTGCGCCGTCAGCACCCGCTCGGCCATCAGGGCGTCCCGCTGCGACCAGTCGCCGGTGAACATGCCCCCGTCGAACAGCGTGATCGACAGCCCGGGGATGGCCTTGAGCATCGCGAGGTGCCCGGCGGTGACGCGCCCGTCGCCGAGCCACCACAGCGGGTGGTCCAGCCCCGTACCCTCGCTCAGATAGACGTCGAGCTGGTGCTTGAGGTCTCCGGGCCATTCGAGGGCCAGGTGGGTCAGCCCGAGCGCGCGCATGAGCGCGCGGATGATCAGCGGGTTCTCCCTGACGCCGTGCACCTCGCCGAGCAGCAGCAGCCCCGACTCCTCGATCGAGCGCCTGGCGCGGTCGAGCGCGCCCTGCTCGGCCCGCAGTTCGTAGTCGTCCGTACGGAATTCGGCGACGGCCTTGAGCAGACCGTCCAGCGTGTCGACGCCTGGCATGCCTCCACATTCTTCGCCAGGCCCGCTCCGCGCAACAGCCGACCTAGTACTCCAGTGACACTTCGCGATCTTGAGGAGTGCGAGGTCACATAGCGACGGCCACCGCGAGATCATTCGGAGTTTGTGAAGACAACCAAAGATCATGCGGTGGCCGCGAGCCACAGCGTAGACCCTGACGGCTGGATGGTCACCTTCAACGAGCTGATGGCCCGGATCGCCGGCCGGTTCGGCCGCGTGGAGCCACGTCGCGCCGTGACCGCGTACGTGCGTGGGCTGCTGGCTGACCTCGACCGCAAGAACTGCTGGAACCTGGCCGAACACGCCGGGCTGGGTGGCCCGCAGGTGCTGCAGCGGCTGCTGCGCACCGCCCGCTGGGACGCCGACAAGGTGCGCGATGACGTCCGGGATTTCGTCGTCGACCGGCTCGGCCCCGGCGGCGTGCTGATCGCGGATGAGACCGGGTTCCTCAAGAAGGGCGCCGGTTCGGCCGGGGTGCAGCGGCAATACAGCGGCACCGCGGGCCGGATCGAGAACTGCCAGATCGGCGTGTTCCTGGCCTACGCCACCCCGGCCGGGCGGGCACTGCTGGACCGGCGGCTCTACCTGCCCGAGCACACCTGGATGGCCGATCCTGATCGGTGCCGCGCGGCCGGCGTCCCGGACGAGATCGCCTTCGCCACCAAGCCCGCCCTGGCCACCGCGATGATGCTGGCCGCCCTGGAGGCCGGCGTGCCCGCACACTGGTTGACCGGCGATGAGGTCTACGGCCAAGACCCGCGCCTGCGCGCCGCCTTGGAGGAACGCCGGATGGGATACGTACTGGCGATCGCGGGCAACCGGCGCATCGAACTCGAGGGCGTCCAGGTGAGCGCGGCCGAGGTCGCCGCCAGGGTGGCCGATCGGCACTGGCACCGCTACCGCGCCGGTCAAGGAGCCAAGGGCCCGCGCTGGTATGCCTGGGCGTGGGCCCGTATCGATGAAGGCGAGGCCCAGGGGTATCGGTGGCTGCTGATCAGGCGCAACCTGACCACCGGTGAGCTGGCGTTCTACCGCTGCTACGCCCCTGCCCGGCAGCCGCTGATGGCCTTGGTCAAGATCGCTGGGATTCGGTGGGCGGTTGAGGAGTCTTTCCAAGCCGCCAAGGGTCAGGTCGGGCTGGATCACTATCAGGTGCGCGGCTGGACGGCCTGGCATCGGCACGTCACCCTGGCCATGCTCGCCCTGGCCCTACTCGCGGCCATCGCCGCCGTCCAGCCGTCCGACACCACAGAGGACCGCATCCCGCTGACACTGCCCGAGATCCGCCGGCTACTGGCCACCCTGCTGCTGACCCGGCACCGATCAACCACCGATGTTCTGCGCTGGTCAGACTGGCGCCGCCGGCACCAAGCCATCGCCCGACGCTGCCACTACCAGCGCAGATCCAAACCATGATCGCGAAGTGTCACTGGAGTACTAGGAGAACACCTTGGCCTTGAGCGCGGGGACGTGCTGCACCACCCGCAGGAACGTCTTGAACCCGGCCCGCGCCGCCCGGTTGTCCCCGATGAACTGCTCGGCCGAGCGCAGCGAGTCGCGTACGGCGGCGAAGCCGTACTCCCGCATCTCCGCCTCGTAGCGGGCGATGGCCGCGACGGGGTCGCCTCCGATGGTCAGGCCGGCGGTCAGAGCGGCGCAGAGCAGGCGCGCGTCGCGCAGCGCGGTGTTGGCGCCGATGCCGCGCATCGGCGTCATGCTGTGGATGGCGTCGCCGAGCAGGGTGATCGTGCCGGCCGGCCAGGGCTCGATCGGGATCGAGGTACGGATCGGCAGCAGCGTGACCGTGTCCGGGTGGGACAGGTCGACCAACCTGCGCAGGTCGGGGTGCCAGGACGCGATCATGCCCGCCACGGTGGCCTTGAGCTGCTCGCCCGTCATCCCGGAGAGGTTCGAGGGGAACCGTCCTGACGTCGCGCCGAACGCCCACAGGATATAGCTGCCGGCGTTGTCCATCAGCGCGCCCTCCTGCTCGGTCCCGCCGATCCCATCCTCGCGCGCGAGGCCCGCGCCCAGGTCGTGCGGGGCGGTGAAGAACCCCATCCCCTGGGGCGGGATCACGTTGTTGGGGCCCTCGACCAGCCGGGGCGTGAGCAGCTTCCTGGTCTCCGCCGTCAGCGGGAACTTGCCCGCCACGGTGGTGATCCCGGTGTCCACCCGCTCTGCGTGCGGCAGGTACTGCCTGCGCACCCGGGAGTTGCCGCCGTCCGCGGCCACCACGATGTCGGCCGTCGCGTCGGTGCCGTCCGCGAAGAACAGCCGCACCCGCCCGTCGGGCAGCCGTTCATAGCGCTCGTACGTCTTCCCGAATCGTACGACGTCGTCCAGGCCGGACAGCAGCACCTGCCTGAGCGTGATGCGGCTGACGGAGTGGTGGTCGTCGGCCGGGTCGGCGGCGGCCGGCGTCTCCAGCAGCGCCAGCGTGCGCAGCCGCTCGGTGAGGAAGCCGAAGTCCTGCCCGCCTCGTCCGGTGGTGTCCAGGAAGGCCTGCCACAGCGGTGCGGGCAGGCAGTCGTGCAGGGCGCGGGCGCCGTGCGGGTCGATGTGCACGCGGTAGCCCTGGAGCCGGTCGGACGGGGTCCGGTCGCGCTCGTAGACGGTCACGTCGAGCCCTGCCTTGCGCAGCCCCTGGGCCAGGCAGAGCCCGCCGACCCCGCCGCCGATGATCGCGATGTGCTTCGTCTGCGTCGTCATGCCTCCGACTATCAACCAATCGGATGAAACTGTCAACCAAACAGTTGGATGATAAGCTGGCGAGTATGAGGCGAGCACCGGAGGAGAGGCAGCGCGACCCCGAGCGCACGAAGGCCCGGATTCTGCAGGCCGCGCTGGAGGAGTTCGCGGCGAAGGGGTTCGCGGGGGCGCGGGTGAGCGAGATCGCGACCAGGGCCGGGGTGAACAAGCAGCTTATTTCGTACTATTTCGGTGGAAAGGAGGGGCTCTACCAGGCCCTCAACACCCGCTGGCAGGCCGAGGAGAGTGCCTTCGCCGACCCGTCGGCCTCACTCGGCGAGCTGGCCGCCTCCTACGTCCGCGCCAACGCGGAGCGCCGCGACTACGGCCGGCTGATGCTCTGGCAGGGCCTCACCGACGACACGGCACCCGACCCGGCGTTCGTCGCCGATGTGCGGCGCGACCTGGAGCAGTTGCGCCGCCGCCAGGAGGCCGGCGAGTTCCCCGCCGACCTCGACCCGGGCGCGCTCCTGGTGGCGCTCTTCGCGATGGCGGCGGCGGGCATCTCGTTTCCCCAGCTCGTCCGCGCCGTCTGGGACCAGGACCCGGCCGCGCCCGAGCTCACCGACCACTACGCCCAGCAGATCGAGAAACTGGTCGCCCACCTGAGCGGGCCGGACGGGCGACATGGTGGCCACCATCCAGACCGAGCAGGACCGGGTGAGGCGCACCCATCAGCCGGGCCGCCGGAACCGGAACTCGCGCCCTGAGCCGGCCGCGCACGTCAGCCGACCCGCCCGCCGCCGGCCCCTGAATCCATCCTCAGGGGCAGCGCACGATCATGCCCGCGTAGGACAGGTTCCCGCCGAAGCCGAACAGCAACATCGGCGCACCCTTCGCCACCTCGCCCCGCTCCAGCAGCTTGGCCAGCGCCAGCGGCACGCTCGCGGCCGAGGTGTTGCCCGACTCGACCACGTCACGGGCGACGATCGCGTTCACCGCGCCGAGTTTCTGGGCAATGGGCTCGATGATGCGCAGGTTCGCCTGGTGCAGGACCACCGCCGCCAGTTCCTCCGGCCGCACGCCGCCGCGCTCGCACGCCCGCCGGGCGAGCTCGGGCAGCCGCGTGGTGGCCCAGCGGTAGACCGACTGGCCGTCCTGGGAGAAGCGGGTGGGCGTCCCCTCGATCCGTACGGCGGTCCCCAGCTCCGGCGCGGAACCCCACACGACGGGCCCGATCCCCGGCTCCTCGGCCGCGCTCACCGCGCTCACCACGGCGGCCCCGGCGCCGTCGCCGGTCAGCACGCACGTCGTCCGGTCGGTCCAGTCGGTCACGGCGGTCATCTTGTCCGCCCCCACGACCAGCGCGTTCGTCGCCGCGCCCGCGCGGATGGCGTGGTCGGCCTGGGCGAGGGCGTGCGTGAACCCCGAGCAGGAGACGCCGACGTCCATCAGCGCGGCCTCAGGCACGCCGAGCCGCCCCGCGACGTGGGAGGCCACGTTGGGGGCGCGCTCGGTCTGGGTGCAGGTGGCGATCAGCACAAGATCGATCTCGGACGGCTCCAGCCCGCTGCCGGCCAGCGCCTTGGCGGCCGCGTGCGTGGCCAGATCCGCCACGCTCTCGCCGTCAGCGGCCACGTGCCTGGTACGGATCCCGACCCGTCTGGTGATCCACTCGTCACTGGTGTCCACCATGGCCGCCAGATCATCATTCGTCAGGACTTTTGCCGGTTGATAGTGACCAGTCGCGACAAGCCGTGATCCATTCATGTTGCGGACTATAGCAACCGACCGTTCGTACGCTAATTCATCGAGGCCCGCTACCCTGGCCCCATGACCCCGCTCACCCACCGGCACACCGGCGGCAGGCAACCGCTGCCCGGAAGCGAGCTCGGATGAGCCCGCGCAGGTCCGCGGCCGAGGCGATGGGCACGCGTGCGGCCATCCTCGACCGCTCGGTGGCCATCGCCTCCAACGACGGGCTCGAAGGGCTGACCATCGGCCGCCTCGCCGCCGAACTGGCCATGAGCAAGTCGGGCGTGCTCGGCCACTTCGGCTCCAAAGAAGCCCTCCAGCTCGCGGTCCTGGGCCGCGCCGACGAGATCTTCCGCGCCGAGGTCTGGGAGCCCGCCCGCTCGGCCGCGCCCGGCCTGACCCGGTTGCGGATGCTCTGCGAGGCGTGGATCTCCTACCTGGAACGTCAGGTCTTTCCCGGCGGTTGCTTCTTCACGGCCGCCGCGCACGAGTTCGACGGCCGCCCGGGCCCGGTGCGGGACGCGGTCGAGTCACGGTTCGACGCCTGGCGTGACCGTCTCGGCAAGGAGATTCGCAGAGCGGTGGCCGCGGGAGATCTCCCCCAGGACACGGACCCCGGCCTCCTCGCCTTCGAACTCCTGGGCCTGGCCATGGCGCTCAACCACGCCGTCCAGCTCCACCGCGACCCCCACGCCGCCACGTACGCCCGCCAGGCCATGCGAGCCCGCCTGGGCCGCACCCCCACACGCTGAGCGCTGACTATCCTGCTCGCGTGGGCTACGAAGGTCACGAGGGCCGGGACGTGCCGTCCGATGTGCTGGTTCGCTGTTCGCGGGACCCCGCGGTGGCGATCCGGCTCAGTGGGCGGCGGATCGACGACGACGAGACCGTCTTCTCCGTCGAGGCCACGGCCGATGGACTGCATGCCACGATCCCCGAGGTGACCGTCTCGATCTACGACCTCGCCGGTGACCTGGCCGCCTTCCTGCGCGGGCTCGCCGACGACTTCCGCGGCTGGCCGGGAACGCGGACCTGGGACACCGACCAGCTCACGCTCGAAGCCGGCTTCCACTCCGGTGGTCACGTCGAGCTGAGCTGGGGAATGCGCCCCGGCCTCGACAAGGACGCGACGTGGGAGGTCTCCGCGACCACCTGGATCGAGGCCGGGCAGCAACTGACCACCCTGGCCTCCGACGTCCGGGCCTTCCTCGCCCGGCCATGAAGGTCGGTGGGGGACGCGAAACGGGCAGCGCGAAAACGGGCAGCGCGAAGATAGCCGGCGCGACAGTTGGGCAGCGTTGAGTGGTCCGCGCTGAAAGAGCCCACGCCGGAAGAGCCCGTGCCGGTGACGCCGGTCGGCGGGCTGGTGGCGCGGCCGGTTGCAGGTGGTGCCGGTCCGAGGAGAAGCGGTCGGGCGGGTCAGGCCGAGGAGAGCCGGTCGAACAGTTGCAGCGCCGCCTGCCTGACCTCCTCGGGCGAGAGCCCGTCCAGGGTCTTCCTGGCGTCGGAGATGTCACGGGTGGTGGCAAGCGTGATCGCCACCGACGAGGCGGCGGCGCGGTCGATCGATCCCGTCGGGGCGGCGTCGGCCAGTTCCTGGGCGCTCGCGGCGAGGTCGAGGTTGTCTCTCAACGGATCTCCTCGGGTGAAGACGGTTCGGCCCATTGCATCACTTGGCATCGTGCCGCATCCACCATTCGGTGAATTCCCGGCATCGCCCATCGGAAGCGAAGCGGATCACCCAGAGGTTGCTGTACGTTTTATCCGGATATGTCGTGACTCCTTGGATGACGCTCAGGTCGTCCGTCACGCACACCGGATGCCACTCGAAAGTGGCCTCGCCAGGTTTGTCCTGCCGTCCCAGCCACTGCGCGACGATCTCGTCACGCCCCTGCCAGGGCGAGCTGTACGGCTCGGTGTAATAGACCGCGTTCTCGGTGAACAGGGCGGCGATGTCGTCGGGATCGTTGGAGTTCCACGCCCGCACGTATCCCTCGATCCACGGAAGAGGCTCGACCATCGGTCTAACCTCTCAGCGGATCGTGTCCGACGGACATCAGCTCGCGCCGCGAGCCGTCGTCCGTATGGTCGCCCATGGTCTCGACGAGCTCCACGACCTGCCGCATCACGTCGAGATCGACCTTGGTCAGGTCGCCCTTCCGCTTGCGCAGGACATGCAGAACGGCGCGCCCCAGCTCGTCGATGCCCAGATCCGGGTCAGGAGGGAACCCCTCCTCGTCGGACGCGTCGGCGAGCAGGTGGGCCCGAAGTTCCTCGGAGCTCATGTTGACCACACGATGGAACTCGTCCCACAACATGTCGGTGTCGAAACCCTCGAACCCTGCACTCATGCCAGGCCGCCTACCCGCCTGGCCGGGCCTTACGCACCTGAAACCCGCCCCGAGCGGCATTCGCACGGCCGCCGTACGCCCGTGCCCGCCGGGATTCGCGCGGCCGCCTCACGTCAGCCGGGCGCGTGGCTCAGCGGAGGCCGGCGGTGAGTTTGGTGACCGTGTCGGCGATGCGCCGCTGCCGGGTCTCCGGCTTCTTGGCGGCCTCGACGGCCAGCACGTAACGCCGCTTGCCCGAGTACGACAGGCTCTCGAAGAACGCCTTGGCCTCCGGCGCGTCGTCGAGCGCGTCCGCCAGGTCGGCGGGCACCTCGACCTGCCTCGGCGCGGTGTCGGCGGCCAGCTCCACCTCGACCTCGTCGCCCGCCGCCACCCCGGCGGCCTCCCGGTTCTCCGCGCTGAGCGGCAGCAGGAACCGGCCGCCCATCGGGGCCACCGTGCTGCGGTAGGTGTGGCCGTTGACCGTGACGGTCACGGCCGGCCGCTTGCCCGCGCCGAACTCCTCGACGACGGCGGCCGGGACCTCGAACCCCGTCGCGGTCTTGCCGTTCAACTCGACCGTGGTGCGGAACCTCATCGGAAGAATCCCTCCAGTACGGGCGCCAGCGCCTCCGGCTTGACGATGTGGGTCTGCCCTTCGAGCGTGCGGTAGGTGGCCTCGGGCAGGTGCTCCGCCAGCGCGCGGGCCGCGTTCCTGATCCAGGCCTGGCTCTTGCCGCCGTCCATGACCAGCGTGGGCGCCTTGACCGAGGCCCAGTCGGCGGCGGGATAGGGCGCGCCGTGCTCGTACGGCGCGACGAACGCCGCGTCGTAGGGCAGCGTGTGCGCCAGCGCCTTGAGCGTGGACCAGGCGGGCATGAAGCGCATCATGACCACGACGAACCCCGGCAGCCCGACGCCCCTGCGCATGAAGTAACGCACCGCGTCGGCGCGCCGGTCGGCGGCGACCAGGTCGTCCAGCGTGCGCAGGTAGTCATCGGGAATGGGTGGCCGGGTGGCGTCCACGATGAACGGCGGCTCGTACAGGGCCAGCCGCTCGACCGGGACCCCGCTGTCGGCGGCGGCCAGGGCGAGGGCGGCGCCGGACGAGGTGCCGTAGAGGCGCACGGGGCCGCCGGCCTCGGCGACGAGCGCGGCCAGGTCCTCGACCTCGCGCTCAGGAGCGAAGGGCATGGAGGGCGGAGTGTCGCCGCTCTCACCCCGGCCGCGCCGGTCGTAGGTGTAGACGGTGAAGTGCGCGGCCAGGGCGGTGGCCAGGCCGGCGTTGATGCTCTGGGCGCGGTGGCTGAGCGCGCCGTCCACGAGGACGACCGCCGGGCCGGAGCCGGCGCGGGTGTAGGCGATGCGGGTGCCGTCCGCGGACGTGACGTTGCTCATGGTGTCGACAGTAGTTGCCGACAAAAAAATTTGTCAACACCTGGCCGCCAGGTCACGATTCGCTGGATTTCCCATCTCATTTAGGTACGGGCGTACGCGAAGCAGGCATGTGGCACTCGGGTACATCTGGAGCCGTCTCGCGCGGGGGACGCCGGGACGGCTCCCGAAGGGCTTGACGCCGCGAAGGAGGGGGCGGCGCGTGTCCGGGCCAGGAGCCGGCGGTCTGCCAGCCGCCGCCCCCGCCCCGGACACGCGCCGCGAGTTCTCCCCGCTTACGTCGCGAGGCGGGCGGGGCCGGTGCTGCCGCGAGGGGTGAGGATGGCGGCCTGGTCCTCGAAGGGAGGCACGCTCTCGCCGGCGATCAGCGCGAGCAGGCGCTGCGCCGCGTGCGCCCCGTACGCCGGGATGTCCCGGGTGAGCGCGGTCAGCGGCGGCCGGACGACCTGCGACAGCGGCGAGTCGTCCCAGGCCACGATGGACAGGTCGCGCGGCACGTCCACCCGCATCTCCTGGGCCACCGACAGGCCCGCCACGGCCATGATGTCGTTGTCGTAGATGATGGCGGTGGGCCGGTCGGGCGAGCTGAGCAGCCGCCTGGTGGCCCGGGCGCCCTCCTCGCCGGTGTAGTCGGTGTGCACGATGACGTGCTCGACGGCGTGCTCCCCAATGCCCGCGCACGCCTGCGCGAACGCCTGGTCGCGGACGGTCGTGTGGACCAGCTCGGGCAGCCCGGCCACCCGGGCGATGCGCCGGTGGCCGAGCGCCACCAGGTAGCCGACGGTCTCGCGGACGGCCTCGCCGTCGTCGGACCAGACGGCCGACAGCGAGCCCGACTCCGACGGATGGCCGATGACCACGACCGGCATGCCGAGCCGCTCCAGCTCGCTCACCCGGGAGTCGGAGTAGTGCAGGTCGACGAGGAAGACGCCGTCGATGCGGCTCTCGCCCCACCAGTGCCGGTAGACCTCGCTCTCCTGCTGGTGGCTGGTGACCACCTGGAGCAGCAGCGCGTAGGAGCGGTCGGCGAGCACGCCCTCGATGCCGCTGATCAGCTCCATGAAGAACGGTTCGACGCCCAGGATGCGGGCGGGCCGGCACAGCGCGAGGCCGACGCAGTTGGCGCGGGCGCCGTTGAGCGCCCTGGCCGCGCTGTTGGGACGCCAGCCGATCTCGTCGGCGATGGCGACGATCCTGGCCCGCGTCGCCTCCGACACCCCGGGCTGCCCGTTGAGCGCGTAGGAGACCGCGACCTTGGACACTCCCGCCCTGCTGGCGATGTCGGCGATGGTGGGGCGTTTCACCGTTTGATATTAACCGCTTAAGCCGCGTGCCAGGGTTTCGATTCCCGGGTCTCCTTGGCGGCCGGGGCCACGCGCAGGGCGTAGGTGGCCCGTTCCGCCCCTTCGACGGGGCCCAGATAGGTGTGCCCGGTCAGGTGGCACCACGCGGGCAGGTCCACGGGCGCGGCCGGATCGGCGGCGATCAGGTGGATCACCGCGCCGGGACCGGCCGCGCGCACGTGGGCGCGCAGTTCGAGGAGCAGCTGCACGCAGAGCTTGTCGCCGCCGTCGACCACGAGATCAGGCATGCTTCTAGGAAATCACCCCTTGAGTCCCGTATGTGCCAATCCTTCCACGAACTGCTTCTGCGCCACCACGAACACCACCAGCACCGGCAGCGCGGTCAGCGAGGCCGCGGCCAGCTGCACGTTCCACATCGGCCCGCCGTAGGCGTCCACGAACTGGGTCAGCGCCTGCGGCAGCGTGAACCGTTCCGGCGTGGACAGGAACACGATCGGCTCCAGGTAGAGGTTCCAGCTGTGCAGGAACGTGAAGATGGCCACCGCGCCGACCGCCGGCCTGGCCAGCGGCAGCCCGATCCGCCAGAACGTGGCCAGGCGCCCCAGCCCGTCGACCGCCGCCGCCTCGTCCAGCTCCTTCGGCAGCGCCAGGAAGAACTGCCGCATGATGAACGTGGCCAGCACGCTCGGCGCGCCCAGGATCGGGATGAGGATCAGCGGCCAGTGCGTGTCGGTCAGCCCGGCCGAGTGGAACAGCCGGAACAACGGCACGATCGTGACCTCGCTGGGGATCAGCAGGCCGACCAGGATGACCAGGAACAACGCGTTCGAGCCGCGGAAGCGGATGCGCGCGAACGCCCATCCGGCCAGCGACGACACCGCCAGCGTGCCGACGGTGACGACGGCGGCGATGTAGAGGCTGTTCCAGTACTGCTGGGCGAACGGCTGCAGCTCGAACACCTGCCGGTACGCCTCCAGCTGCGGCCGGCCGGGCAGCAGCGAGGGCGGGAAGGCGAAGATGTCGCTCACCGGCTTCAGCGACGAGGTGACCATCCACCAGGTCGGGAAGACGAAGGGCACGCACAGGACGCACAGCACGCCGTACAGGAGGGTCTTACGCCTCAAGGAACACCCACCTCCTGCGCATTCGCCACTGCAGCACGGTGAGGGCGAGCACGATCACGAAGAGCAGCACCGACAGCGTGGCGCCGTAACCGAAGTGGTGGAACTGGAAGGCCTGCTGGTAGAGGTAGTAGACCAGCACGGTCGTGGAGGTGCCTGGACCGCCCTGGGTGAGCACCGCGATCTGGGCGAACACCTGCAGCGACCCGGCCACCGTGATGATCGAGGTGAGCAGCACGGTCGGGCTGATCATGGGCAGCGTGATCCGGGCGAACCTGGTCCACGCGCCGGCCCCGTCCATCCTGGCGGCCTCGTACAGCTCCTTGGGCACGCCCTGCAGCGCGGCCAGGAACAGCACCATGTTGAGCCCGACGTTCTTGAACACCTGGACGCCGATCACCGACACCATCGCGCCCGTCCCCGTACGCAGCCAGTTGGGCCCCTCGACGCCCACGGTCTGGAGCAGGGCGTTGACGCCGCCGTTCGACTGGAGCAGGAAGCCCCACACGATCGTCCAGGCGACCAGCGAGACCACCACCGGCGAGAAGAACAGCGTCCTGAACACCACCGTGCCGCGCAGCCGCTGGTTGAGCAGCACCGCCAGCAGCATGGCCAGCGACAGGTTGAACACCACCAGGCCGACGGAGAACAGCGCGGTGGCGCCCAGCACCTTGGGCACGTTGGGGTCGGCGAGCAACTGCCGGTAGTTCTCGCCGCCGACGAACTCGAACGTGTCGGCCAGCACGTTCCACTCGTGCAGGCTGTAGTAGAGCACCAGGCCGAGCGGGAGGAAGACGAACAGCAGGCTCCCGAGCAGCTGGGGGGCCACGAAGGCGTACCCCACCAGGTGGTCCCTGCGGCTCGCCGTCCACCACGTCGTACGGTCGGGCATCACTTGGCCAGCATCGGCTGGATCGCGGTGCACACCCCGGCCAGCGTCTTCGTCACGTCCGCGCCCGGCTGCCAGAGCTGGTCGAGCTGGGCCCGCACGGTCTGCGCCAGCTCGGCCTGCCCGGCGTGGCTGGGCTTGACCCGGCCGGTGGAGATGCCGTCGATGACGACCTGCTGGAGCTGCTCGGGCTTGAGCAGCGGGTTGCTCTTGCCCAGGCTCTCCGCGGTGAGCAGCTGGGTGCGCGGCGGCGGGAAGTACTGGCCGAGCTTGGCGGAGTTGTCGGGGTTGGAGAGGAACGACAGGAAGTCGGCGGCCTTGGCGGCGTTCGGGCTCTTCTTGATGACACCGATGCCGGCCTGGCCGATGACGCTGTAGGCGCCCTTCGGGCCGGTGGGCAGCGGGATCAGGTCCCACTTGAAGGTGGCGTCCTTGAGCAGCGAGGCGCGCGAGATCTGGGTGATCGTCATCCCGGCCTCACCGGCGAAGAAGTCGGCGGTGGTGCCGGGCGCGGGCAGCGCCTTGTCGGTGAAGATCGCCTTGTGCAGGAAGGTCATCGCCTCGACCATCTCCGGCTTGGCGAAGCCGCAGGTCCTGCCGTCCTCGCTCCACGCCTCGGCGCCCCAGCCGCCCCACACGGTGGCCAGGTTGTCCCAGCCCTTGTAGTCGAAGTCGCGCACCACCAGGCCGGCCTTGCCGCTCTCCTTGTTCACGGCGGCGGCCGCCGCGACGGCCTGCTCCCACGTCCAGCCCGCCTTGGGCGGCTTCTGCCCGGCCTGCTTCAGCAGGTCGAGGTTGACGAAGACACCGAAGGGCGAGGTGGAGAACGGGTAGGCGTAGAGCTTGCCCTCCTGCTGCCACAGCTTCGTCGTCGCGGGCGCGAGCTGCTCCGGCTGGACCAGGTTGTCCAGCGGCGCGAGGGCGCCTGAGCCGACGAAGTCGGGCGCGGAGTTCTCCAGGATCCAGGCCAGGTCGGGGGCGTTGCCGCCGGCGATCTGCGTGGTCAGGGTCGTCGTGTAGTTCTCGATCGGCAGCGTGTCGAACTTGATCGCCGCCACGTCCTGGTGCGTCTTCTTGTACTCGTCGGCGATCGAGTTGAGCAGGGACAGGTGTTCGGCGTTGCCGGTCCAGATCGTCATCCGCAGCGTGGCGGGGCCGGTGGCGGCGGGCTCGGCGCCCGAGCCACAGGCGGTCAGGACGAGCAGTCCCGCAAGCCCGGCGGCGGCCATGGTGATGCGCATCGGCGCTCCTAACAAAGGGGGGATCAGTAGCCGGACACGTCCGGCCAGTGGAGTTCGACGCCCTGCTCCTCCAGGCGTTCCTGGAAGTCGGCGAGCAGGGCGGGGTCGGCCCGCACGGCGTGCGGGGCCGTGGACCGGTCGAGGCAGAACGCGGCCAGCGCGCCCGCGGCCTCCCCGATGTTCCACTCGACCGGGTGCAGGCGGTAACAGCCGTTGGTGATGTGGGTGGTGGCCAGGTTCTTGCCCGCGGGCAGCAGGTTGCGCACGCGGCGGGGGAGCAGCGCGCCGAGGGGCAGCTCGAACGGGCTGCTCGGCACGTCCAGGTAGTTGTCGCCGCCGGTCGAGGGGTGCAGGTCGATCCGGTACATGCCGATGCCGACCGAGTCGGCGTAGCGGGCGGCGCCCTTGTCGCCGCGCACGGCCATCGACAGGTCCTGCTCGACGATCGTGTACTCGCCCAGGATCCGGCGCGACTCCCGTACGTACGGGGCCTGGGCCAGGCCGTCGGCCGAGCCCGTCACGTCGCCGCGCAGCCGCAGCCCCGGCCACCCGGTGCCGCCGTCGGGGCGGGGCGCCTCGGTCTGCAGCCAGTAGAGCACCGACCTGGACAGCTCGCGCGCCGCCGCCAGATGCTCGGCCGCGTCGGGCACGTCGATGACCGGGCCCTCCATGTAGTCGATCATCGGCCAGTTGACCAGGGTGATGTCGCTGGCGTAGGCGCCCGGCGCGAACAGGTCGCGGGCGGCGATCCTGCGGAAGGTCCACAGGTTGCCGTCGCCGGGGTTGCGCCGCTGGTCGGCCCGGACCCGCAGCGCGTCGTCGCCGGGGTTGGGGGTGAAGGAACGCTCGGAGATCTCCAGCGTGCGCGGGTTGGGGCTGCGCCAGCCGAGCATCGGCCCGCCCCAGAACTCGGGCTGGTACGCCCGCCAGAAGTCGTAGCGCTCCGGCCGGTCGATCGTGTGGTCGCCGTCCACGTGGTCGAGGGCGAAACAGACCGACACGGCCTGCATGTTCATCGGCTGGGCGGCGGCGGGCGCGCTGGGCTCGCCGGTGTCGGCCTGCGACTCGAAGCCGGTGACGTACTCGGTGCCGGTGAGCGGCAGCAGCTCGCCGGTCTCGGTGGCGTCCAGCACGTACGGCGCGGCGACCCAGATCTCGTCGCCGGGATCGTCGCGGTGCGCCAGCCGCACGGCCGTCACCCGGTCGCCGTCCATCTCCGCCCCGACCGGCCGGTACGGCTGCAGCACGGTCAGCCGCCCGCCGCCCCGGTAGGGAGCCAGCATGGCCTCCAGCACCGCCACCGCCACCCGCGGCTCGTGACACAGCGGGCTCACGTGGCCCGCGCCGGGATTGAGCTCACCCCACGCGCGGGCGGCCTCGGTCAGCGGGTAGTGACGCCGGTAGTAGTCGCGGATGCCGTCGCGCAGCGCCCGGTAACTCGCGGTCACGCCGAACCGCTCCACCCACGTGTGCTCGTCCGGCGGGACGGCCTGGCTGGTCAGCTGGCCGCCGAGCCAGTCGTACTCCTCGGTCAGCACCACCTTCCGGCCGGCCCGCAGGGCGGCCAGCGCCGCGGCGACCCCTCCGAGGCCGCCCCCGACGATCAGCACCTCGGTGCTCGACTCGCGCAAATCCGGTCCTTTCATCTGCGTACGGGCGCCAGCGTGGCGCCCTCGGTGTACTCGCACGGCAGCAGCCGCTGGACGGGTGAACCGCCCTCGACCAGCTCGGTCAGGTCCTCCACCGCCTGGCGTCCCATCTCCCTGCGCGGGATGCGGAAGCCGGTGAAGTCGACGTCGGTGGGCGCGGGCCGGGTCGGATCGCCCAGCGTGAGCACCGACAGGTCGCCGGGAACGGAGACGCCGCGCCGGCCCAGCACGTCGGTCAGGGCGACGCCGTCGGCGTACTCCTCGGCCAGCACCGCCGTCACGCCCGCGGCCAGCACCCGCTCGGCCATCTCCGCGGGCTCGCCCGGGTCGAGCCGCAGCGGCTCGGGCACGGACTCGGCGTAGCCGCGGTAGCGGTCCACGTACGACTCGGGGCCGCGGCCGTGGCCGAGATAGGCGACGCGCTCGTGACCCATCGCCCGCGTCCGCGCGACCAGCTCACCGACGGCGGCCGGATAGTCGGCACCGACGTACGGCACCGTGCCGCCCGCGTCGTCGCGGCGGCCCACTGACACGAACGGGTAGTCCTCGGCCACCAGCCTGGCCAGGTCCTCGCGGTCCAGCTCGCGGCCCAGCAGCACGCACCCGTCGGCCAGCCGGAGCCGGTGGTCCTGGTGGTAGACCCGCTTGCGCCCGTCGACCGTGGGCGCGCTGGTGAACAGCAGCAGGTCGCAGCCGCGCTGCTCCGCGCACTCCTCGATGCCGATCAGGAACGGGTGGAAGAAGTCGCCGGTCGCGCTGGGGAAGACGGGCTCGTAGGTGAAGACGCCGAGGATGCGGTTGCGCCCGGCCGCCAGCCTGCGGGCCGCCGGGTCGGCGACGTAGCCGGTCTCCTGGATCACCCGCAGCACGCGGTCCCGGGTCTCGGCCGGGATGCGGGACTCGGCGTCGGCGCGGTTGTTGAGCACCAGGGAGACGGTGGTCTGGCTGACACCGGCCAGCCGGGCGATGTCGCGCTGGGTCAGGCGTCGTGACGGGACTGGGGGAGGCATGCGGTGATCCTAGCTAATGCGCATTAGCGCGGGGCGATGCCTGGAATTGTTCGCTGCGCGGCCGCGTGGTGTCAAGAGTTCCCGCAGCGCTAATCCGGATTAGCGGATTATCACCGGTGGCGTGGAGGTGAGGGGGAGCGCGACCTCGACCCGGGTGCCCGCGCCCGGCTCGCCGGTCACCACGCAGATGCCGCCGAGCTCGGCCGCCCGCTCGCGCATCGAGCCGAGCCCCACGCCCGCCCGGTGCGACTCGGGCAGCCCCCGGCCGTCGTCGCCGATCAGCATCCGCAGCACCCCCTCCTCCCGGTGCACGGCGATCGTGGCCCGCGACGCGCCCGCGTGCCTGCGGATGTTGGTCAGGGCCTCCTGGACGATGCGGTAGACCGCCACCTCCACGGCCGCCGGCAGGTCGGACAGGTCGCCGCCGATCTCCACCTCGACCTCGACGCCTGAGGACGACCGGCCGGCCAGGTCCCGGATCGCGCCGGCCAGCCCCAGGTCGTCGAGCGCGGGCGGGCGCAGGCCGTAGACGAGCTCGCGGATGTCGCTGGTGACGGCGCCCATGCCGGTGTGCAGCTCGCGCAGCAGCTCGTCGGCGGCCTCGGGGGAGCTCTTGAGGCTGAGGCGGGCCATGTTGATGGTCATGGCCATCGCCGACAGGGTCTGGCCGAGGCCGTCGTGCAGGTCGCGGCGCAGCCGGCGGCGCTCCTCCTCCCTGGCCGTCAGGATGCGTTCCCGCGAACGTTGCAGGTCGGCGGCCATGCGCACGGCGTGCGCCACGTCCGCCGCGTAGGGGGTCAGCGTGGCCAGGACGCGCTCGTTGTGCGCGGCGGGGAAGCGGCGCGGCCCCGGCGGGCCGACGAGCAGGCGGCCGACGCGGGTCCCGTGCCAGACCAGCGGCACCTCGCGCGCGGCCGGCCCGACGCGCCCGCTCTCGACGTAGCGGGGCTCGCCGTCGGCCACCTCCACCGCCACGCCCTCGACCGCGAGCCCGTCACGCAGCACGCTGACCACCGAGGTCAGCGCCTCGGCCGGATCGCCGCGGCGCACGGCCTGGGTCAGCCGCCCGGCCAGCACGCCCGGGTCGCCCACCGCGCCGTACAGCAGCAGGTCCACGACCCGTTGCAGGGCGCGGCGCAGCGGCTGGAAGAACGCGCCCGCGAACAGCGCGGCGGTGATCCCGGCCACCTGGTCGTAGCCGGAGACCACCAGCCCGGACAGCGCGCCCGCGCCGAAGTAGACGGCGCTGACCACGATCACCAGGCCGGCCGCGACGAGGGCCCGGCTGACGACGGTGTCGATCCCGTAGAGCCGGTAACGCATGACCGAGAACGCCACCGCGAACGGGATCGCCGCCGCCCACACGATCGCCGGCCACATGAACACCGGCCAGATCGCGGCCAGGACCAGGAAGACGATGTAGCCGGCGAAGGCGAACAGCGGCCAGCCGATCTGCCGTCGCGTGGCGGGGTCGGCCCGCCGCATCCGGGTCAGCAGCGACAGCGCCGACAGCGCCATCGCCGTGTAGATGCCGGCCCAGCCGACGACGTTCACGCTCTCCATGTACGGCGCCAGCGCGGGGATCCCGAGCGGGCTGGGGATGACCTCCGGGTACGGGTACCCCTCGCGGGGCGGCGTCATCCGGAACAGGTTGTGCACGGTCGCGGCCGTGATCGACAGGCAGCCCAGCCACAGCGCGGGCCGCCAGCGCGGGGAGGGCAGCCGGCCGTCCGGCGAGTACAGCGGCAGCACCATCGTCAGCGCCAGCCCGCACACCGCCCAGCCGAGCTGCGTCGGCACCCGCAACCAGCCGGCCAGGGCGAGCTCGCCGCCGGCGGCGGCGCGGAACATCAGCGCGCTGGACACGTCGCTGATCCCGGCGGCCAGCCCGCCCGAGCACATGAGCCAGGCCATGTTCAGGCGGGGCCGGTGGTAAAGGAGGAACGCGCCGACCGCCGGGAAGGTGAAGACGACGGCGGACTGCGGGCTGACCGTCTTCGTGGGGGCCCACTCGGCGGGCAGACCGAGCCAGACCAGGATCGTGGCCAGCCCCAGCACGGGGGAGGCCACGGCCATGACGGCCGCCACCACGGCCGCACCGCTCATCCGCCGTGCGCGCCCGGCTCCAGCTCCGACGCCGGCTTCCGGCCCGACGCCGGTGTCGGGTTCCGGAGCGGTTCCGATGCCGGCTTTCGGGCCGGTTCCAGGGTCGGTGTCCGGGCCGGTCCCCGGGCCAGGTCCGGGGTCGTCTGTCGTGTCGGCGAGTTCGGCCATCGTGCTGCCCTCCGCCTTCCCCGCCCGAGCCCGGCGTACCCGTCCATCCTGGCCCCGCGAAACGGGCGGGGCCAGGACAGAATAGGCGCTACCCGACTACCTTGTCGGCAGCCAGACCCGCATGGTGGCGGGCCCCCGGTTGCCCCACCGGTGGTAAGGAACCAGCCGCAACCGCACGTCACCGCCGTCCCCCGGAGCATCCGCCGCGCCGTACGGCCACCCGTCCTTGGAGCCGGAGCCGCCGAGCGAGGCGGCCACCTCCAGCTCGACCACCCCCTCGGCCCCGTCGCCCGCCGGCCGCTCGACCGGCGGCTCGGCGCGTACCGTCAGATCGCCCAGCGGCGGCTCGTCGGCCACCGACTCCGCGCAGTAGACCAGCGGCCCCCGCTCGACCGCCGCGCTGCCCCGCAGCGCGTCGATCCGCCGGTCGGGGAACGTCCACCGCGGCCGCATCGGCAGCTCAAGACGGAGCTCGTCGCCGGCCCGCCACGGCCCGTCGGCGTGCACGTACCCGGGACTCACCGGCCGCACGACCGGCCCCTCGGGCAGCGGCGCGTCCTGGGCGGAGACGGGCACGCGGGCCAGCGTCGCGTCCGCCGCCCAGGCGGGGACGCGCAGGCCGATGCGGCCCGCGCCGTCCTCCAGCACCCGCACCCGCACCGAGCCGGTCCACGGGTAGCCGGTCTCCACCCGCACCGCCAGCCGCCCGTGCCGGATCTCCGACGGCGTGAAGTGGTGCAGCACGATCCC
Organism: Nonomuraea fuscirosea; assembly: GCF_035917475.1. Taxonomy (NCBI): domain Bacteria; kingdom Bacillati; phylum Actinomycetota; class Actinomycetes; order Streptosporangiales; family Streptosporangiaceae; genus Nonomuraea; species Nonomuraea fuscirosea. The sequence continues at coordinate 11,309,302 of NZ_CP109074.1, forward strand.
GTCGCCGGTCCCGGCGGCCAGGTAGGCGGGCAGCGACGCCAGCGTGCGGGCGATGTTGTTCGGGCAGCAGGACACGTCGAACCAGGGCGAACGCAGCCCGCCCTCCGCCGCGTGGTTGACGCCGTCGTGCGGCACCGCCGGCACCCGTACCTGCAGTGGGTTGGCGTAGAAGAACGAGCGGCCGTCCAGCGCGACGCCGGTCGCGAGCATGTTGTAGAGCGTGCGCTCGGTCAGGTCGGCGTAGCGGACGTCACCGGTGGCCAGCAGCAGCCGGTGCGCCAGCATGACGGAGGCGATGCTGGCGCAGGTCTCGTTGTAGGCGCGGTCCGGCGGCAGCTCGTAGTCCTCGCCGTACGACTCGTCGGCATGCCTCGAGCCCATGCCGCCGGTCAGGTGGGTCCGCCGCGCGACCGTCCGCTCCCACTGGGACTCGACCGCCTTGAGCAGCTCCTGGTCCCCGGTCTCGACCGCCACGTCCACCACGCCGGAGGCCAGGTAGAGCGCGCGTACAACGTGCCCGCGGAACACCTGCGCCTGCCTGACCGGCACGTCGTCCTGGTAATAGCCGCGGCCGAAGGGGATGTCGGCCAGGGCGGGCAGCCCGCGACGGTCGACGAAGCGGCGGGCCATCTCCAGGTAGCGCTCGGTGCCGGTGGCCCGGTAGAGCTCGACCAGCGCCATCTCGATCACGGGGTGGCCGCAGGTCTCGGTGCCGTTCATGAAGCGGCGGCACACATGGTCGGCGGCCTTGACGACCACCTCCGTCAGCAGGTCCGCTCCATGGGTGCGCAGCCGGGCCACGCCCGCCTGGATGAGGTGGCCGTAGCAGTAGAGCTCGTGACCCCACTCGAAGTCGGTGTAACGGCTGCCGGACCAGCGCGTGTTGAGGTAACCGTCGCCCTCCTGGGCCTGCGCCACCGTCTCGGCCAGCGCGGGCAGCCCGGGATGGCCGGCCCAGGCCATGGCTTCGAGCAGCTTGTAGATCTCGGAGTCGCTGAACTCCCGCCCCCTGCGAGGCCGCTCGCCCCTGAAGTTGCCGATCCAGCCTTCTCGTTCCTCCCATTCCCGGCAGTGGTCGATCGTGACCTCGCGGTTGAGCGCGGCCCGGTCGCCCCAGAAGCCGGGCGAGAGGCGTACCGCGTCGAGGCCGATGGGGGACAGGACGCCCGATGAGGGCAGGACGGGATTAGCCACGCAGAGCTCCTGACATGAATCCGCGCACGTAGTGGCGCTGCAGCACGATGAAGAGGATGAGGCAGGGGAGGGCCATGACCATGACGCCGGCCTGGAGCATGCCGTAGTCGACGGCGCCGAACGTGTGCTGCGTCATGCTGACCACGGCCACCGGCAGCGTGAACGACGAGCCGTCGTTGAGCAGGATGAGCGGGGCGAAGAAGTCGTTCCACGAGGCGAGGAAGGCGAACAGCCCCACCGTGATCAGCGCCGGCCGCACGGCGTGCAGCAGCACCCTGGAGAAGGCGCGGAACGTGCCGCACCCGTCCACCAGCGCGGCCTCCTCCAGCTCGCGCGGCAGCGCCTCGAACGCGTTGCGCATCATGAACAGCGCGAACGGGAGCTGGAACATCACGAACACCAGTGACAGCCCGACCAGGGAGTTCTGCAGGCCGAGGTAGCCGAGCAGGACGTAGAGCGGGATCAGGATCGTCGCGTACGGCACCATGAGGATCGCCAGCGTGGCCAGGAACAGCAGGTTCTTGCCCGGGAAGTCGAACCGGGCGAACCCGTAGCCGCCGAGCGCCGAGACGACGAGCGTGCCGCCCACCGTCATGACGGACACCAGCACGCTGTTGGTCGCGTACGTGTCCAGCCCCTCGCCGAACCCGGCCATCTCCAGGTAGTTGGACGGCTCCTCCAGCGAGGCGTAGCCGCTCCACACCAGCGGGAACAGGAACAGCACCGCCAGCGCGGACAGGGTGAGGTAGCGGCTCACCGCAGCCTCCTCATCATCAGCGTGTTGAGCCCGACCAGGGCCGCGAGCAGCACGACCGACAGGGCCGCCGCGCCGCCGAGGTCGAAGCGGAAGAAGGCGTCGCGGTAGACGACCATGACCATGGAGACGGTGCTGTTGTCCGGGCCGCCGTTGGTGAAGACGAAGAACTGGTCGAAGGCCAGCAGCGAGCCGGTGACGCTGAGGATCAGCATCAGCGCCAGCGTCGGGCGCAGCAGCGGCAGTGTGATCTTGGTGAAGATCTGCCACCGGTTGGCCCCGTCGCTCCTCGCGGCCTCGTACACCTCGGTGGGGATCGCCTGGAGGCCGGTCAGCAGGATGAGCATGTTGAACCCGGCGAAGCGCCACAGCACCAGCGTGATCGTGGAGAACAGCGCCATGTTCGGGGTGCCGATCCACTTCACCGGCTCGCCGGTGATGCCGAGCGCCTGGAGCATGGGGTCGATGGGGCCGAAGTCGTTGTTCAGCATCCCGTAGAACAGCAGGCCCGCCGCCGCGAAGCCGACCGCGCCGGGCAGGAAGAACGCGGTCCTGAAGAAGGCGATGCCGGGCCTGCGCTCCTGCACCAGCAGCGCCAGCCCGAGCGCCACGCCCGACAGCAGGACCGTGGTGATCACCGTGTACTTGAGCGTGAACACGACCGCGTCCACGAACAGCGGGTTGTCGGCGATCTTGAGGTAGTTGTCCGGGGCGTTGAAGGTGGCCGGGCCGAGCAGCGGCCAGCGGTTGAGCGACATCCAGACGACCAGCACGAGGGGCGCGAGGAACAGCACGCCCACGATGACCGCCGTCGGGGCCGCGTACAGCCAGCCCTGCACCTTCCTGCCGCGCCACCGGGCGGGCGGCGCCGCGTGTGCCGCCCGCCCGGATCTCGTGACCGTCAGCGTCATTGCTGCAGCGACTTCGTGATCTCGGCGTTCAACTGCGCGACCTTCGCCGCGTCGCCGAACACCGCCTCACGGGCCAGGCGCAGCCACGGGCCCTGCGGGTCGTTGTAGGTCTGGCCGAAGCGCAGCGCGTACGGCGTCTGGCCCTTGGCCACCAGCGAGTTGATCAGCACCACCCGCGGGTCCTCGGCGGAGTACTTGTTGTCGGCCAGGTCGGTGCGCGCGAGCACGTCCTTGTTCTTGGCCATGACCTCGATCTGGGCGTCGTCGGAGACCGTCCAGGACAGGAACTCCCAGGCGGCGTCGGCGTGCTCGCTGGTGGCGGAGACGCCCACCGAGTCGCCGCCGACGAACGTGGACTCGCCGCCGTCGGGGCCCGCGATCGGGGTGACGCCGATCTTCATCTCCTTCGGCATCAGGCCGAGCGTGGTCGAGGGCATCGGCATGACGCCGATCTCGCCCTTGGGGAAGAAGCCGGTCCAGGTCGGGCCCTGCTCCTCCTTGGCGGTCGGTCCGGTGGCCTTCTTCTCGTACAGCTCGCGCCAGATCCGGAACACCTCGGTCATGACCGGCTGGTCGTTGAGCGAGGCCGTGCCGTCGTCGTTCATGACCTGCGCGCCCGCGGCCCAGACCGACGGCCAGAAGGTGAAGACGTAGCAGCCGCCGCAGTTGCCGCCGAAGAAGGTGCCGTGGACCTTGCCGTCCTTGCCCAGCTTGTCGTGGATGGTGGTGGCGTGCCGGGCGAACTCCTTCAGCGTCTTCGGCCCTTGCTCGGGGTCGAGGCCGGCCTTCTCGTACAGGTCCTTGTTCCAGAACCAGACCGACAGGTCCAGGGTGTGCGGGAGCGTGTACTGCTTGCCGTCCAGCGTGCCGAGCTTCATGTGCGAGGGGGCGAGCTTGTCCTTGTACGGCAGCGCCGCGATCCGGTCGGTGACGTCCATGAACAGGCCCTGGGAGGTGTAGTTCGGGACGAAGATGACGTCGGCCGCGAAGACGTCGGGCAACTGCTTGGCCCCGGCCGCCGCCGCGATGCGCGGCTGGTAGTTGTCGGTCGGGATGACCGTGAGCTTGACCTGGTTCTTGTGGCTGCTGTTGTAGGCCTGGACCAGGCGCTCGGTCTGCGTCTGGGTGGCCGCGCGGGTCCACATGGTGATCGTCACGGGTCCGTCCGCGGGCGTGGCGCCGCCTGCGCCGCCTCCGCCGCCGCAAGCTGCGGCTGTGAGCGCTAACACACCTAGGAGGGAGATCCCGGCCAGCCTTCGTCTCATGATGTGCTCCTGGACTTAAAGGTTTTCGGAAACGTAGAAGAAACAAGAGGCCCTGTCAATGGGTGCTAAGGTGCTCTGTGGTTCACCATTCACCGAAAAGGGTTTCGACATATGGCGGTTAAGCGGGCGACCATCAACGATGTGGCCTCGCTGGCGGGGGTGTCGATCGCCACGGCCTCCAAGGCGCTCAACGGGCGCCAGGACGTGCGCGCGGCCACGCGGGAGCGGGTGCTCGCCGCCGCGGCCGAGCTCTCCTTCCAGCCGAACGCCCTGGCCAGAGGGCTGCTGTCCGGGCAGACGCGGACCGTGGGGCTGCTCACCTCCGACAGCGTCGGCCGGTTCGGCATCCCCGTGCTGCTCGGCGCGGAAGACGCGTTCGGCGCCGGGGAGATGGCCGTGCTGCTCTGCGACGCGCGTGGCGACGCGATCAGGGAGCAGCACCACATCAGGGCGCTGCTGTCGCGGCGGGTGGACGGGCTGATCGTGGTGGGCGAGAGCACCGACCCGCGGCCGTCGATCAGCAAGGACCTGCCGGTGCCGGTCGTCTACGCGTACGGGCCGTCGGAGGACCCGGCCGACGTGTCGTTCGTGCCCGACGACGTCGGGGCGGCGGCGATGGCCGTCGGCCACCTGCTGGCACTCGGCCGGCGGCGGATCGCCCACGTCACCGGGCCCGGCGACTACAAGGCGGCCCGCGACCGCGAGGAGGGCTTCCGCCAGGCGCTGGCCGAGGCCGGCGTCGCCCAGGCGGGGCGGACGCTGTCCGGGGTGTGGTCGCAGCGGTGGGGGCGGCACGCGGCGGAGATGCTGCTCATGGCCGAGCCGGAGATCGACGCGGTGTTCTGCGGCAGCGACCAGATCGCGGCCGGGTTCGTCGAGGCGGTGCGCGAGCGGGGCCGGCGGGTGCCCGACGACGTCGCCGTGGTGGGCTACGACAACTGGGAGGTGCTGTCCACCGAGACGCGGCCCGCGCTGACGACCGTGGACATGAACCTGGAGGTGCTGGGGCGGACGGCGGCGCAGCACCTGTTCGCGGCCATCGACGGCAGGGCGACTCCGGGCGTGCACACCCTGCCGTGCCAGCTCGTCATCCGCGACTCCACCTCACCTCCCGGGGTGTCCTGACACTCCGGGAGGCGGATGGGCCGGTCAGGAGACGGCGCAGGTGTACGTCAGGTGGCGGCGCAGGTGTACGAGCTCACGGTGGCGGTGCCGCCGGGACGGGTGACCTGGAAGCCGAAGCCGGTCGAGCCGCCCGCGCCCAGGTTGCCGTTGTAGCCCGCGTTCCGAGCCGTCACGGTCTGCCCGCTGGTCGTCAGCGTGGCGTTCCACGAGCCGGCGATCGTGTGCCCGGACGGCAGCGTGAAGGTGACCGTCCAGCCGGTGACCGGGGCGGTGCCGGTGTTGGTGACCGTGGCCTGCACCACGTACCCGCCGCCCCACTGGCTCTGCACCGACCCGGTGGCCGTGCAGCCGCCGCCACCTCCGCCGGACGTGGTGGTGAACGTCGTGGTGGCCGAGTTGCCCGACACGTTGCCGGCTCCGTCGCGGGCGCGGACGTAGACCTCGTACCTCGTGGCGGGGCTCAGCCCGGTGAGGGCGATCGTGGGGGTGGCGCTCTGGCCGAGCAGCGTGTCGGTGCTGCCCTGCTCGCGGTAGACGTCGTACCCGGCCAGTCCCGACCCGCCCGCGTCCGTGCTGGCCGTCCAGGTCAGGGTGGCCCCGGTAGCGGTCATGCCGGCCGCCGAGGGGGTGCCGGGCGTGGTCGGGGCGGTGGTGTCGGGGGTGCCGCCGCCGAAGAACGTGGCCTCGCGCGAGGTCGCGGCGATGCCGTTCGCGCCGTTGAAGATGCGCTGCCCCCACGAGGTCAGGCTGGCGGCGTCGAAGTTCGTGACCATGTCGAGGTATTCGACGCCGCCGCCGTTCCCGCTCCACGACCAGCCGATGTAGCCGAGGCCGCGCGACTGCGCCTGCGCCATGATCGTGTCCTCGTCCGGGTCGCCGTCGGAGTGGTTGTGCCCGAACTCCCCGATGACCAGCGGCAGGCCGGCGCTCTGGAAGGCGTTCAGGTAGGCGTTGATCTCGGCGGCGGTGTCGAAGACGCCGTACATGTGGATGGAGAAGACGGTGTTGTGCTGCGGGTCGGCGGCGGCGACGGTCTGGGCGTCGTCGCGCATGGTGAACTGCCAGTCCTGGCCCCAGTTGGGCGCGTCCACCATCAGCAGGTGCTGGAAGCCGAGCGCGCGCATCCGGCCGATCGCGCCGGTGGTCGCGGCGGTCCAGGAGGAGGCGTTGTTGTTGCCGATCGGCTCGTTGCCGATGTTGACCACGATGAAGTCTTCCGTGCCGGTGAGGGCGCTCTTGACGCTGCTCCAATAGTCGACGGCCTGGTCCAGCGGGTACGCCCCGCTCTGCTCGCCGTACCCGGTGGTGTCGTGGTTTTCGAGCACGCATATTAACCGGTTCTGCCGACACAGCGAGACGACGTTGGCCACGTCGGCCGCCCCGTTGGCCGGCCACCGGCCGCCGCTCAGCACCACGCGCACGGTGTTGGCGCGCAGGGCCTTGATGTCGGCGAACGAGCCGGTCTGGCCGGTGTACCAGGTGTGCGCGTGGCTGACGCCGCGCATGACGAACGCGTTCCCGTTGGCCTCCACGATTCTCGTGCCGCTGACCCGCAACCCGACGGCGGCGTGCGCGGGGGCCGGGGAGATGAGCATCGAGATCAGGAGCGACAGGAGCGCCGCCGTGGCGAGCCCGAGTCGGTGGGTCATGAGGGTGCCCTTCTACTGCCGTTAACCGGTTAGGTTCTGCACGGGCACATGCTCTGCGGAATCGGCGGCGACGTCCAGAAAGTCAGCCGAGGACGGTCAGGAACGCCTGGACCGGGGTGAAAGTTTCACTTCACCGGCTCGTCGGTGCGGGCCGGCGGCTCACCTCTGCGGGACGGCGGCTCGCCCCCGAGGGTGGACGGCTCGTCCCTGAGCGTCGGCAGGCCCGCCGCCAGAGCCCTGAGCGCGCGGACGAGCGTGGGCAGCAGCACCGGGCAGAGGGCGGCCAGCTCGGGATCCTCGGCGTAGACCTGGATCAGCGTGGGCGGCGGGTTGGCCGCCGGATAGAGCGTGCCGGCCAGGCTGCTCGCGGCGGCGACCAGCTCCATGCCCTCGCGCTCATTGAGGTCGGTGACGGCCGCGACCTCGGCGCCCAGCTCGGTGGCGATGGTGATGACCGCGCGCTTGAACGTGCGGGCGGCCTCGACGGAGACGTTGTGTTCGAGGCTGGTGGAGGTGTGCCCGAGCAGGTCGCAGAGCAGCGGCCGGTCCGTGATCGTCTCGGCCAGCACGGTCACCGCCTCGCCCGTTCCGACGGCCGCGCGCAGGCGCGGAGTGGCGGTTTCGGCCCACTGCCGCCACTCCTCGCCGGCCAGCTCCAGGTAGATCTCCTCGCGGGTGCCGAAATAGCGCACGATGTTGGACTTCACCAGCCCGACGGCCTCGGCGACCGCGCCCAGGCTGACGTTGCGCACGCCGGAGGTGCGGGCCAGCTCGCGGGCGGCGTCGAGGATCGCCTCGCGCCGCTGCTGCTTGTGCTCGGGCCGCCTGGCCCGGCGAAATGCCGCCCTCGTCATGTCCGTCCCAGCATACTGGCGTACTTAACGGTACACCGTTCACTTGTTAAGGGTACGGTGTTCTGTTAGCGTCCCGACTACACCGGCACAGAAAAGAGATGGCGAGTGACCGAGATCAGGATGAAGGTGAACGGCGACGTCGCCGCGCTCGACGTCGAGCCATGGGTGAGCCTGCTCGACGCGCTGCGCGAACGCCTCGGCGTGACCGGGCCGAAGAAGGGCTGCGACCAGGGCGCCTGCGGCGCCTGCACGGTGCTGGCCGACGGCGTGCGGATCAACTCCTGCCTGGCCCTGGCCGTCCAGTACGACGGCCAGGAGATCACCACGATCGAGGGCGTGGACCATCCGCTGCAGGAGGCGTTCGTCCGCAACGACGGCCTCCAGTGCGGCTACTGCACCTCCGGCCAGATCTGCTCGGCCATCGGCATGCTGGCCGAGCACGCGGCGGGCATGCCCAGCGCGGTCGGTCAGCCGGGCGGGTTGACCGAGGACGAGGTCAGGGAGCGCATGAGCGGCAACCTGTGCCGCTGCGGCGCCTACAACGGCATCGTGGACGCGATCATGGAAGTGGCCCGGTGAAACCGTTCGCTTACGTCAAGCCGGCCGACGTCGAGGCCGCCCTGCACGCCGCCGCCACCGAGCCGGGCGCCAAGTTCCTCGGCGGCGGCACCAACCTGGTCGACCTGATGCGCGAGGGCATCGAGCAGCCGCAGACCGTCGTGGACGTCACCGGGCTGCCGTTCGACACGGTGGAGGACCTGCCGGACGGCGGGCTGCGGATCGGTGCGCTCGTCCGCAACAGCACCCTGGCCGCCGACCGCCGGGTGCGCGACCGCTACCCGGTGCTGTCGCAGGCGCTGCTGTCGGGCGCCTCCGGCCAGCTGCGCAACATGGCCACCGTGGGCGGCAACCTGCTCCAGCGCACCCGCTGCCTGTACTTCTACGACACCACCTCCGCCTGCAACAAGCGCGAGCCGGGCAGCGGCTGCGACGCGCTCGACGGGTTCAACCGGAGCTGCGCGATCCTGGGCGTCAGCGACAGCTGCATCGCCACCCACCCCTCCGACATGTGCGTGGCGCTGGCCGCCCTGGACGCCGTCGTCGAGGTACGCGGCACCGGCGGCACCCGCCGCGTCCCGGTGACGGACCTGCACCGGCTGCCCGGCGACACCCCCGAGATCGAGACCGACCTGGCCCCCGGCGAGCTCATCACCGCGGTCGAGCTGCCGCCGGCCCCGGCGAACTCCCGCTACCGCAAGGTCCGTGACCGGGCCTCGTACGCGTTCGCCCTGGTTTCGGTGGCCGCCGCGCTGGAGGTGAGCGACGGCACGGTGACGCTGGCCCGGCTGGCGCTCGGCGGCGTCGCCCCCAAACCGTGGCGCGCCCGCGAGGCCGAGCGGCTGCTCACCGGCGGCCCGGCCGACGAGGCGGCGTTCCGGCGCGCGGCCGAGGCCGAACTGGCCGCGGCGAGCGTCCGCGACGGCAACGCGTTCAAGACGACCCTCGCCACCGCCACGATCGTGGCCACGCTGCGCGAGCTGAGCAAGGAAGGGGCCGTGCGATGAGCATCAAGTACGCCGAGGCCGAGCCGGCGACGACCGACGCGACCAAGTACGTCGGCCGCGCGGTCGACCGGATCGACGGCCCCGCCAAGACCACGGGCGAGGCCCGCTTCGCCGCCGAGCACTCCTACCCCGACCTGGCCTACGCCGCGCTCGTGCACGCCACCATCCCCAGGGGCCGGATCACCGCCATCGACACGGCGGCGGCGCGGGCGGTGCGCGGCGTGATCGACGTGCTCACCCACGAGAGCACCCCGGCCATGAAACCGCCGCCCAAGCCCAGCGTCCTCGACCTCAGCTCGATGGTGGCCGGCACGTCGGTCAACTACCTGGGCACCGACGAGGTGCACTGGAACGGCCAGCCGATCGCCGTCGTGGTCGCCGAGACGCCCGAGACCGCCCGGTACGCGGCCTCGCTGGTGCGGCCGGCGTACCAGGAGCTGCCCGCCGCGACCGACTTCGAGGCCGAGAAGCGGCACGCCGTCCCGCAGAAGAGCAGCCTGATCGCCGAGGCGTCGGCGAACAAGGGGGACGCCCCGGCCGCGCTGGCCGCCGCCCCGTACGCGGTGGACCTGACCTTCTCCACGCCGCCGCACAACCACAACGCGATCGAGCCGCACGCCACCACCGCGGTCTGGGACGGCGACCGGCTGACCCTGCACGAGGGCACGCAGAACATCCCGTGGACGCGCCGGCACCTGGCCCTGCGGTTCGGCGTCCAGGAGAAGGGGATCAGGATTCTGTCGCCCTACGTCGGCGGCGGTTTCGGGGGGAAGGCCTCGGTCTGGGCGGGCACGCTGCTCGCCGTGCTGGCCGCACGCGTGACCGGCCGCGCCGTACGGCTGGCGCTCAGCCGTGAGAGCGTCTATCACACGGTCGGCGGGCGCACCGCCAGCACGCAGCGGGTCGCCCTGGGCGCGGAGGCGGACGGCCGGTTGACCGCGCTGATCCACACCAGCGTGTCCAGGATCGGCCGCAGCGGCGGCGGGGGAGAGCAGATCACCGCCGCCTCCCGGCACCTCTACGCCGCGCCCAACATCCACCTGCAGCAGAGCACCGTCCCGCTCGACCTGCTGGCCAACACGTTCATGCGGGCCCCCGGCGAGTCCATCGGCACCTTCGCCATGGAGTCGGCCGTGGACGAGCTGGCCTGGAAGCTGGGCATGGATCCGATCGAGCTGCGCATGCGCAACGAGCCCGAGCGCGATCCGCTGGGCGGGCAGGCGTTCTCGTCACGGCGGCTGCGGGAGGCGTACGCGCTGGGCGCGGAACGCTTCGGCTGGCGCTCGCGCGATCCCCGGGCCGGCGCCATGCGCGACGGCAGATGGCTGGTCGGCATGGGGGTGGCCACGGCCTACCATCCGTCGTTGCAGATGATGGCGAGCGTGACCGTGCGGCTGGAGGCCGGCGGCACTGTGGTGGTGCGCAGCGGCCTGCACGAGGTGGGCATGGGGGCGGCGACCGTACAGGCGCAGATCGCCGCCGACGAGCTGGGCGTGCCGCTGGAGAAGGTACGCGTGGAGTACGGCGACTCCGACCTGCCGCCGGGCACGCAGGCGGCCGGCTCGGCGCAGACCGCGAGCGTCGCGGCGAGCGTGATCGCCGCCTGCGAGAAGCTGAAGCGCACGCTGACCGGCCTGGCGCGCCGCGCGCCCGGCTCACCCCTGCGCGGTAGCCGCCCCGCCGACGTGCGGGCCCGCGACGGCGGCCTCTACGCCGGTGACCGCGGCCTCACCTACGCGGAGATCCTCGCGGCCGCCGGCCGCGGCCACGTGGAGGCCGAGGTCAAGGGGAGCACGCTGGCCTTCATGGCCAAGTTCCTGCGCGAGCGCAGGAAGTGGGTGAAGGCGGCGACCGGGGCGCACTTCTGCGAGGTGCGGGTCGACCCCGACACCATGGAGGTACGGGTGTCGCGCTGGCTCGGGGTCTTCGACGCCGGCACGATCATCAACGCGAGGACGGCGGCCAGCCAGCTGCGCGGCGGGATCGTGATGGGCCTCGGCATGGCGCTGTCGGAGCACACCCTGATCGACCCGCGCAGCGGCCGCGTCGTCAACCCGAGCATGTCGGAGTACCACCTGCCGGTGCACGCCGACGTCCCGCACATCGACGTGGACTGGCTGAACGAGCCGGACCCGAACATGCCGCTGGGCCTGCGCGGGATCGGGGAGGTGGGCATCACGGGGGTCGCCGCGGCCGTGGCCAACGCCGTGCGGCACGCGACCGGCAAGCGCGTGGCGGACCTGCCGATCACGCTCGACAAGCTGCTGTAGCTCTAGGCTGCTGTGTCGAGGCTCGTCGAGGAGGCACCCGTCATGTCACGTCCGCCGTTCCCGCCGTTCACCGAGGAGAGCGCCCGGCTCAAGGTCCAGGCCGCCGAGGACGCCTGGAACACCCGCGACCCCGACAAGGTCGCGATGGCGTACACGCAGGACACGGTCTGGCGCAACCGCGACGAGTTCGTGACCGGCCGCGACGCGGTCAGGGCGTTCCTGCGGCGCAAGTGGGACAGGGAGCTCGACTACGCGCTGCGGAAGGAGCTGTGGGGCGTGCTCGGGAACCGCATCGCGGTGCGGTTCCAGTACGAGTGCCACGACGCGTCCGGGCAGTGGTGGCGTAGCTACGGGAACGAGCAGTGGGAGTTCGACGAGGCGGGGCTGATGCGGCGCAGGGAGGCCAGCATCAACGACGTGCGGATCACGGAGCCGGAGCGGCGCATCTTCGGCGCCCGCCCGGAGTCGGACCACGGTGTGGACGTCCTGCCGCTCAGGTGAGGTGTTCTTGCGGCGCTCGCAGGCTCAGGCGAGGTAGCGGAGCCACAGATAAGGCGTCGACAACGCCACGGTGACGAACGTGACCACCAGCCCATAACGGGTGAACTGCCAGAAGGAGATGTGCGTGCCGTTACGGGCGGCGATGCCGATGACCACCACGTTGGCCGCCGCCCCCACCGCCGTAGCGTTCCCGCCCAGGTCGGCCCCGATCGCCAGGGCCCACCAGAGCACCTGGGCGTGCTCGCCGCCGCCGTTCGCCTGGACGAGGTCGGCGACGATGGGGCTCATGGTGGCGACGTACGGGATGTTGTCGATCACCGCGGACAGCCCGGCCGAGGCCCACAGCAGCAGCATCGTCGCCAGCCCGAGCTGACCGTGCGTCGCCTCCGCCGCCGCCTTCGAGATCTCGCCGATGACGCCGGTCTCCACCAGCGCCCCCACCATGACGAACAGCCCCGCGAAGAACACCAGCGTCGGCCACTCCACCTCGCGGATGGCGTCCTCGGTCGTCACCTTCGTCGCCGCCACCAGCACACCGGCGCCCAGCAACGCGACCACGCTCGGCTCGTAGTGCAGCACGGGATGCAGCACGAACGCCGCCATCACCAGCGCCAGCACGGCCAGCGACTGCCACAGCAGCCGACGGTCCGCGATGGCCTCGCGCTCGTTCAGCGTCATGATCTCGGCGGCCAGCTCGGGGTCGTACCGGAACGACTTCCTGAACAGCCACCGGCACAACACCGCGAACACCACCATCAGCACCACGATGAGCGGCGCCAGGTGCACGAGGAAGTCGTTGAAGGTCAGGCCGCCGCGGCTGGCGATGATGATGTTCGGCGGATCGCCGACCAGCGTGGACGCGCCACCGATGTTCGACGCCATCGCCTCGGCGATCAGGTACGGCGCCACCGGCAGCGCCAGCCGTTCACACACCAGGAACGTCACCGGCGCGATCAGCAGCACGGTCGTCACGTTGTCCAGCAGTGCCGACGCGCTGGCCGTGATCACCACCAGCAGCACCATCAGCCGGTACGGCCGTCCTCTGGCCCGCTTGGCCGCCCAGATGGCCAGGAACTCGAACACCCCGGTCTGCTTCAGCACGCCGACGATGACCATCATGCCGAGCAGCAGGAAGATCACGTTCCAGTCGATGCCGGACCGCTCGTCGAAGAACGCCGCGCCGGCGTCGGTGGCGTGGATCAGCAACATGATCCCCGCCCCGCCCAGTGCCGCGGCCACGCGGTGCACCTTTTCGGTGGCGATCAGCGTGTACGCGCCCAGAAAGACGGCCACCGCCACCCACGCCGTGATCGTCACGCGCGCAACCTATCAACCAGCGCTCAGCGACCCGCACACCACCCACACGGCGTCTTCAGAGGTCATCGGGGAACGCGAATCCAACGGGGATCGTCGTACCGCTGCTCCACCCCATCCCCCGGCAGAAAATCGGGCGCCGTACACAACACGATCTCCCCCCGGACCTCCAGATACCGGATCAGCCCCGCCGCCACGGACAGCACCGCCTCGACCCCGCCACTCCCCGGCGGCATCTGCCCTTCCAGCACCGCCACCACATCGGTGAGCCCGAACTCCTCAGGCAGCAACTCCGCCACCTCCCGGATGAAGCCCTCGGTCACCCGCGCATGCACCATGACCGGGCCCTTCCCCGCCTCCGCTCCGGCCCCCGGCTCGGCCTGCCCCGACCCACCACAACTCCCGCAACCACCCTTGTCGCGAGGATTGATGGAGATCTCCCCGGTGCCCAGACACATCACGCACCGCCCGTACTCACCGGCATGCCTGGCAGCGGCGTCCCGATCGGCCAGCGGCAGCCCGCAACTGCAGGAGAAGGAGTTGTAGGTCCCTTCGGCATAGTCGTGAAAGGCGATCTCGTCGGGTGCGTCAACCCACCCGATGCTGATGACATGCTCGTCCATAAGGGGTGTCAGCGCTCTCGTTCCGGCGGTACGGATGCCACGAGGCACCCAAGATAGCCCGCCCCACCACGCCAGATCACCCATTCACCCAAACCCATTACCCTGAGTAAGCGCGTTAACCCGAAGCCCCACCTCCAACTGCTCGGTCCTCCACATGGCGGCGCTCCGCGCCAAGGGGCTCGATCACCCATGCATGCAAACCCATCGCCCTCAGTGAGGTCCCTAGATCTGCGGCTGCTCGTGGGGCCTGCCCTTCAGCTCATGGAACCCCGGAGTGCCCGCCACCAGCAGCGTCCCGTCCCACAGCCGGCCCGCCTGCTCACCGGTCGGGAGGCGCGAGACGACCGGCCCGAAGAACACCACCCGCTCGCCGCCGTCACGGGTGACCGCCACGATCGGGGTGCCCACATGGTCGCCACCGATCAGGGCCACGCCCTCGGCGTGCGAAGCCCGCACGTCGCCGTCATAATCGGTGCTCATCCCCGCCTCGGCCAGCTCGACCGGCAGCCCGGCCGCGGCCAGCGCCGTCCGCAGGTCGCCGAGCCAGTCGCCGGTGCCGGTCGTCCACAGGGCGGTGTACAGCCGGCCGAGCGCTTCCTGGCCGTGCTCGCGCAGGGTGGCCGCGCAGACGCGTACAGGGACCCAGAGATAGCCCTCCGGATCACCTTCCGGATCGTCGTCGCGGCCTTCGTTGAGCACCGACAGGCTCATCAGATGCCAGCGCACCTCGACCGGCCGCACCTCCCGCACCTGCAGCAACCAGCGCGAGGTCAGCCAGGTGTAGGGGCAGGAGGGATCGAACCAGAAGTCAGCGACGTCCATCACCTCAGCATGCCACCCCCGATCTTCCCCACCCCGGAACCAACGGCCACCGGACCTGGGCCCCGTCCCGCCTCAGCCCTAACTGCTTGGTCCTCCGCAGGGGGCGCTTCGCGCCTGGGGGCTGCGGGCTGCGCTTGGTGGGGGAGCCGAGCTCCCCCACACCCCCTTGCCGGGGGCCTCCCGGCCCCCGGACCCCCGGCCTGGGCCATGGAACCCCGGCTCTGCCCCTGGCCCCCTTCCGACCGCCAGACCTTCGATTTACCGGCTACTGGCATGCGGCCCAGGCATTGAGCCATGGACCTGCGGTGTAGGCCCCGCACTCGTCGTGGGCTAGGCCAGATCCCCACTCATGCCCGCACCCCTCGACCGCCGTACCTCAGACCTCGACCTCCGACGGGCCGTCACCCCCTGAACCACAACCGGCGTCTCTACCCTTGAGAGGTGCTGACAGCAGGCATCGACCTCGCCGCAGAACCCCCACGCACGGCCGTGGCCTGGCTCACCTGGCCACCCGGCCGCGCCCACCTCACCCGTCTCGAACTCGGCGCAAAAGACGACCTCCTCCTCGAAGCCATCACCACAGCCACCAAAACCGGCATCGACTGCCCCTTCGGCTGGCCGGTCAAGTTCATCGACTTCATCACCGCCCACCGAACAGGCGCCGTCCCAGTGCCCCAGGGCGTACCCGGCCTGGTGTGGCGCCACGACCTGACCCACCGCGTCACGGACCAGGCGGTGGAGGCCCGAACCGGCCGCCGTCCCCTGAGCGCCTCAGCCGACCGCATCGGCCACACCACGATGCGCTGCGCCGCCCTCCTCTCAACCCTCGCCGCCCAGGGCCACCCGGTGGACCGCCGCGGAACGGGCGCGGCCGTGGAGGTCTACCCAGCCGCCACCCTCAAACTCTGGGACCTCCCGCACAACCGCTACAAACGCCCCACCGAACTGGGCCAGCTCGTAGACCGCCTCAAGGAAGCAGCCCCCTGGCTCGACCTGGCCGACCACGAGCCCCTCTGCCGCACCTCCGCCGACGCCACCGACGCCGTCATCTGCGCCCTGGCCGCCCGCGCCGCCGCCCTCGGCCTCGCAACCACCCCACCCTCGGAACACTCAAAAACCGCAGCCACCGAGGGCTGGATCGCCCTCCCCACTGCACCCCTGAGCGGCCTCATCCAGGCTCCCTGACCAGCGCCACTTCTGTCAGCCCCACCTGCCACCATGCCGAAATGACACCAGACAACGACTACGAAGCCCTCGCCGAAGCAGGCGGCTGCATCACCTACGTCCGAGGCCTCACCCCGAAGCAGGTGATCATCAAACTCGGCGGCCGTCCCGAGGATTTCACCTCGGCGCCGTTCCACGATCTGTACGACACAGTCCCCGGCTCGTCCGGAGCGAGCCTTGGCATCACATCCATCGGCGACTGGACGATGATCGTCGAGATGCACACGGTGCTCGGCCTTACGGGCAGCGTCATCACCCGCTTATCCGCCGGCACCCGCCTCGTCTCCCAC
Source organism: Nonomuraea fuscirosea (assembly GCF_035917475.1). Lineage (NCBI taxonomy): Bacteria > Bacillati > Actinomycetota > Actinomycetes > Streptosporangiales > Streptosporangiaceae > Nonomuraea > Nonomuraea fuscirosea. The sequence continues at coordinate 11,325,663 of NZ_CP109074.1, forward strand.
TACTGCCTCGACATCAAGGCCCTCGACTACTTCTACTGGCTGGAAGACGGCGACCTCCGCTTCTGCTTCATCGCCCAGGAGGGCTATATGAAGCCGGTGCCCGACGAACTTGTACCGCTCATGAGCGAACTCGACACCCGCTACCCCGACTCCGCCGACCCCCACGAGGGCCCGATGTTCCTCCTGGCCGAACACCTCACCGGCATCAAACTGACCCCGAGCCTGCTGGAGCAGACCGCCTACCTCTACGGCGTCGTCCCCGACCAGGAGGAGGACCTCCTGACCTGGTGACCAGCGCCCACCGGGACTACGACGACGGCATCCCCTTGAGCAGGGCTCCGGTACAAGCCCGTAAGGTCGCTACCCCAGGGGACGGCTCGACCAAGAACGTAGACGCGGCGGACGAATCAGGAGGCCCGCCCGCCGCGCCCTGTCACGCGATTCTCCCGCTCAGAATCAGCTCGAAGATCCGTCTCGCGGCAGCGGTCGCCATCCAGGCGGTCTCGTGCACGGTCTTCCTCTTGCGATCCGTACGCCGGACGAACGCCTGCCCACCAGCGGCACACAGCTCGTACACGATCAACTGGCAGTCGCAGGTGTGCACGGAAACCCGGATCCGCGGCACCCGCCGATGCGGCTCGTACCAGGCCACCTGGGCGTGGTCAGGCTGGAGCGGCTGGACATGCCAGCCGTGATAGTCCGGGTCCTCGTCGGAGACGCTCACCAGGTCCTCCCCTCAAAGACCTCGACGAGGTTCCTGAGCGCCGCGTCGACCCGCGCGACGACGAGCCCATGCACGTGATCGCCTTCGTCCGGCAGCCGGTACCCGTGCCTCTCCAACACGGACCGCACCTCTGCCACCAGCAGGGGCGTGAACCGGACTTCTGTGGTTGTGTTTCCCATGGGTCGGACCTCCTTCGTCCGATCAAGGGCCCGTCTTGGCGCTTGCCCCGCTGAGACGGGCCCGTTGGCTTCGCTGAACACGTCCTTTGACCAGCACGTACGTCCCGCATCCAACGTGCGGTCCTGGCAGAACGTCCTTACCGTGTTGTCGCGTGACGGGTCTGTATGAAGAGCCGGGGAAGGGCTGAGGGGGAGGGGGTGGGTGGTCGATTCAGTGGCGTGGGACCTGTGTAGCGCCCAAGGACGTCTGGCCCGAGAAGGGATGACCGCGCTCGTTCGGATGTGGTCAGACCCAGGTGCAAATGGCGGTCCGGGCGTGCGCGGTGATGACATGACCGCTGTCACTCACCGACGCCACGAGACTCCTCAGTTCGCAGATCGTTCCAGTAGTAGCCACAGTTGGTGGGAGGAATGCCTTCATAAGTGCGGAGGTGGTCGATCTCCAGATCGCACAACCGTTGATCCAGAGAAAGCGCGTGGTATGCCGTGGCCTTGCTGATCGCGCTGGTGATATCGGAGGCCGCCACAACCCACGTGTAAGGCGCCTCACCGTCGAAACGCTCAGTACCGGCGACGGTCACGGTGAAAGTCTTCACACGCCTCTGCTCGCCGCTCCATACCGGCCCAGCACCGTCAGACGGATGTACGACGGCTGATGGGCGGAGCGGTCGAGCCGCACTTTCTCAACCAGGCCGGCGGCGTCCGGCGCAAGATTGGCCAATGCCTCCCGAATACGGTGCCGAGCCAAGTCGGGTTCCGCGGTGACGCCGCAGGAGCCCTGCGTGGCGTCCTGGGCCGCCCAGGCATAGAAGGAGTCGTCGCGGTTCATGACGAGACTCCATGGCTAATTGGAGGTCGTTCCTGGCACTTGATGTCCATGTAGCGACGCTATTACCGTCCGTGACGGAGTTACATGGACGCCCTGTCCTACCTGGGCAATCGCCCTGCGGGGAGATGAGGACACAGCGTCCTACTCCTCAGATGCCGAGCGAAGTCGCCAGAGACCTCACCTCTGGGGACGACCGAGCCTCCTCCTCACGGATGGACTCCACAAGGTCGCGCGCGACGGCCTGGTGCCGGAACCACACCGCTGACTGTGAGCGGGCCTGCAAAAGGCGCTCGGTGGCGGTCTTACGGTGCCGGGCATCCAGGTGAGCCTGCGCCACGTCCAGCAGGTGCCGGCCGTACGCAATACCTGCGAGGTCTCCGGGACGGACCCGGCGCGATGCGGCCAACGCCTTCCCCGAGGCTTGCAGCACGGTGTAGGCGTGCGTTTCCTGTTCCGCGACTCGCGCAGGCCCGAAAGTGGAGTTGTAGATCTCCACGGTGCCCCGGAGCCGTTCGGCGCCCGCGGTGGCCATGGCAGCGTAGTCGGCGATGTCGCGCCCGGCGGCTGCGGTCGGTGCGAAGGCGCAGAGGAGGAGATTGCCCCAGACAGCGACATGCTCAGCAGGTGCGCTGAAGGAGGGCTCGATACGGGATGCCATCCCGATGGCCAGTTGCTCCGCTTCGGGCAGTCTCGCCTGATGCAACAAGACCCAGGCGTAGGTGGCGTGCAGCGTGGCCCACAGCAACTCGTCGTTGCCGGCGCGGGCAACGTTGATAGCACGTTCCGCGCTGATTGCCGCCAGATCATCTCGGCCGAAGTGGATCATCAGGCTGGCGGCCAGGTCGTACGCCATCGCGAGCGGATAGGTCGCCTCTGGGCCAACAGCTTCGCGGGTGAGCCGCGCTTCGGTGATCAGGCCGGGCAACTCCGCTATGAGGCTGGCGAACTGGCCGTTCCAGTAGGTGGAGCATGCGTTCTGGACCGCTGTGGTGATCTGCGGCAGTGGCGTGGGCTCGCCATCGTGCCCGTCGTCGAGATCAGGCAGCAATGAGGGTGAGAGCAGGACGTTGCGGAGGGCCAGAACGCTGCCGCCGTCTCGGTCGGTGCCGAGTTGGTCGCGCTTGCCGATGAGAGCACTCAATTCCACATCGAGAGCGTTTGCCAGCTTGACCAGCGACGTCACCCTCGCGGATTTGCGCTGCCCCTGTTCCAGCTTCGCTATCAGATCCCTTGACAGGCCGGCCGCTTCAGCGAGTTCCTCCTGGGTGAGACCGCGAGATCCGCGAGCGGCCCGGAGTCGTGCGCCGATCGAGTTAGCGTCGGTCATGGGCCCTGACCTCCCTGAAGCAGCGACACCTTCAGGCTACGGCCCAGGGTCTTCTGCAGCTATGGGAACCGAGCAGATCTTGATGCTCGGGACGCTAGGAGACGGCGACTTGACCAGCATGTCCGGTATGGTCGCGTGCGGCTCCGCAGTGAGATCGGAACATCTCCTTGGTACGCGGCGTTTGCTTGGTCACTGTCGGCCGGTCGCGCTAGTCTCGCTCGTATGTTCGGCATCGGGTTGCACTGCTGCCACCACCGTCTCCACGGCTGTGGTGAGGCTCTCGTGTTCCCAAAGCCGGATCACCTGCCAGCCGGCCGCCTCAAGCGCCGAGTTGACCCGCTGGTCGCGTTCCATGTTCCGGCGAAGCTTGGGCGTCCAGTACCACTCGTTCGTGGTGGGCTGACGGCCATGTTCCGGGCAGACATGCCAGAAACAGCCGTCGACGAAAACCGCGACCTTCTTCGCCGTGAAGACGATGTCCGGGCGAACCTTGACCTCGCCCAGGTCCAGGCGGAAGTCCTTCCTGTAGCGGAGCCCCATACGGTGCAGCGCGCTGCGAAGGACGACTTCGGGTTTGGTGTCGGAACGCCGGTTGGCCTGCATGTTGCGCGATCGGCCCGCGTTGAGCGGCGCCGGATACGTGCCTCGCTCATGGGCCTGCTCCCGGGCCTGGGCTCTCTTGCTGTCTCGCATGTCATCCCGATAGGCGTGCGACTGATGGTGTCGTCCGCGAAGATACAGTTGACCGCTTGTCCATTGCCTCATCCGGGCTACGAAAGGGGTCCTTGTGACCGAAAAGCAGCCTCACGTCATCGAGAACCTCACGGAAGCTGGCGAACAGCCCGTCGGTCTGGAGGATGGCGGCTCAGAGCTTGAGCCGACGGCTGGAGCTGCTGCTCTGAGCAGGTCGGAGGCAATGGATGAGGACGTTCTTGAGGTCGTCGAGATCTGCGCCGGGGCCGGCGGGCAGTCCCTCGGGCTGGAGCGGGCAGGCTTCCGGCACGCGCTCGCCGTAGAGCTCGACAAGCACGCCGCTGAGACACTCCGTCACAACCTTGTCAAAGTGCTCGGATATGACGAGAAGGAAGCTGCTGAGACGGTCAGGATCGGTGACGTCGCCGATCCCGAGGTGTGGAAGCCGGAAGAACACGTTGGCGTGGACCTGCTGGCGGGTGGCGTGCCGTGCCCTCCCTTCAGCATCGCTGGCAAGCAGCTGGGCGCTACAGACGAGCGCGACTTGTTCGCGTGGGCAGTGGAGCTGTGCGGGCGGATGAGACCGAAGGCCCTGCTGCTGGAGAACGTCAAAGGCCTGGCTGGCAGCCGGTTCACGGCCTACCGGCAGCGGGTCCTCGACCGGCTGAGCGAGTATGGGTACATAGCCGAGTGGAAGTTGCTGCAAGCAGATGACTACGGCGTTTCGCAGCTCCGGCCCCGGTTCGTGCTGATCGCTCTACAGTCCGAGTACGCGGAGTACTTCGAGTGGCCAGAGAAGAACGCCCAGAAGCCTCCATCGGTTGGTGAGCTCCTCCGGGATTTGATGGCGCACGGAGACTGGTCCGAGGCCAAGCTCGACGAGTGGGTTCGCGGGGCGAGCAAGATAGCGCCGACCATCGTCGGCGGCTCGAAGAAGCACGGTGGTGCCGACCTCGGCCCCAGCCGGGCCAAGGCCGCGTGGGAAGCCATGGGGGTTGACGGCAAGGGTGTGGCGGATGGCCCGCCTGGACCCAACAACCCCCGGGTGGCGGGTGCCCCCCACCCGATGCTCACCGTTGAGATGGTTGCTCGTATTCAGGGCTGGTACGGCGATAAGTTCGCCGACTGGGAATTCCTCGGTGGCAAGACTTCGCGCTACCGGCAGATCGGCAACGCGTTCCCGCCACCCGTCGCGATGGCGCTCGGCGTGGCGATCAGGAAAGCCTTGCGCAAGGACGGACCCCGCCGGGTACTTGTGGAGAACACTGACGTTGTGCACGACCCGGTATACAAGGTCCTCCTGGCCAGTGCCCGGCCGCTGACGGGTGAGCAGATCGTCGAGAAACTCGCCGAAATGAACGAGTCGATGGAGCAGTCAGAGGTCGAACGGCATCTCAATCACCTCAGCCACGACTTCGAACTCCAGGAGATCCCCCGGTCCAACGGCGATGTCGCGTACAAGATTGGCGAGTTCAAGGCCTTTCTTGGGCAGGAGAGTCACCAGCGGCACGATTTGTTCAGCAAGTACAGGTCGAAAATCAGCTGACGCAACAGTTGAGCGCTGTTGACGCCACGCAGGCAGTCGCAGCGCAGTCACGACTTGGGTAGTGGGCCGATATCGGGTAGCAGCGGTGCCATCTCTGGTGGATCATCTCGTTCGGCCACTACCCATCGCTCGCCGTCCAGGGTGATAGATGGCAAGCCTGCATGATGCGGGCGTTTCCGTGCCAGTCGTACGCTCATGGAATCTCCCCGGCCGTACGCAGGCAGTACGAGAGCTATGGCGGCGTCGACGTGGTTCTGATATTGGCCGAAGATGACGATTCCCTCGGAGCGAAGTACCGTGCGAGCGCCGCCATTGCTGCGGACCCGCTTCATATAATCTTCCTGCATAGCCACGGTTGCTACTGTGTTCCGGCTGATAGGTAGCCCTTGGACATGGCGGAACAGTTCATTTATTCTCGTCTGCCCGCTCGTGGATCGGAAGATGATATCCGTGACATGGGTGGGGAGATCGAGGAGGATGTTCTTCTTGAGTGGCTCGTTCTCGAACAGCCAGTGGATAGCTGCACGGCCGGTGCGGCTGAGGGTTCGTTTGACATCCCTGTTTCTTCCAGGGTTGAGGTTCTCCTCGCTCGCGCGTACCAGTCCGGCGCTCCACTGCCCCTTCTTGTCGCTTGCCCACAGTCCCAGGACCAGATGGCCGACGGCCTCTGGCGGGATCATCCACTCCGCAAGCTTCTGCGAATACTTGCAATCGACTTCGTGGCCTGCGATCGAGTAGTCAAGCACCTCGCCGTCCGCAAAACCGAACTCACGCTGCAGGTTGATCTCAATCAGAGTCCCACAATGTGTCTTCTCAGTCTTGTGAAGCTGCTCCCAGCGGTACCGGCCTGTGTGCTGGCCGTCGAGCAACATGTCGAAGGTTCGGCGAACGGCTTGACCCATTCGCGGCCCCACCGCGTCCAGCATCCTCAGATGTGAGGAGACCGCCATAAGGGCGGAGTCGTGTTCGGTCAACTATCGCTCCCTCTCAGCGCCCAGCAGTGAGCCGAGCATTTCGGATTTGTTGCGACATGCGGCAGCCATCCGGCCAGGCAGCTGTAGTTCCTTGGCAACTGTATGACCGATCCCAGACCTGCTCAGGAGAAAGCTGGACTTCAGCGGGATAATCCTCGATGAGGGCCGCTGCACTATGGCCATGCGGGTCTACGTGGTCCAGTAGTGCTCTATCCCAGGTGACGGAGGAGTTCGCGGATGTCCGCCAGGTCCAAGCCGTAGCTCCCGACGGGCTCTTCTACGAGGTCTGCGAGCTGGCGGACCTCTGGGTCATCCAGGATGCTGCCCATGAACTCCAGCTTCGCCTGGAGCCGCATTTGCACCACTTCATCGATGGTGCCTTCTGCGACGAGAACGGTGACCCTGGTCTCTGTCCCGGGAGCCAGTCCTAGCCGATGGATGCGGTCGAGACTCTGCAGGAACCGGCCGGCCATGAAGTCGCGATCGACGTAAATGGCGTCGTGACAGACCTGGTGCAGGCTGATGCCCTCACCAAGGGTGGCCGGATTCGAGATCAGCACCATGCAGTCGGGATCTTCGCGAAAGCGCCTGATCTCCTCGTCCCGGTCGGCCGTGCCGCCGTGGACAACGGCCGGATCGTGGGGGGCGAGCAGCTCGGTCAGAGTGGTGATGTTGCGCACGAAGCTGGTCCACACGATCGTCTTGCGACCGGCCGCCGCATTGGCGGCGACGATCTGAACGGCCTCCTGGTATTTGGGGGAGAGTTCGTAGCTGGGCAGATTGCGCAGCAGTTTGTATAGAGAGTCTCCGGGAGCAGCCTCCAGGAGCGAAGGCCCGTAGGCGAGCGGTTCGTACGGGCTATTGCCTTCGATCAGCAGGGCTGGGCTGGTAGCGGCCATGATCAGACGCAACGCTGCTCGGCCGAGAGTTTCGATGTCGTCGCGGCATGCCTCAGCCCGCGCGGAGAAATTGCCCTTGAGCGCCTCGTACACCTCCCGATGGATTGGCGGCAGGCTGACGTAGCGGACTTTCGGCTCGAACGGCGGCAGGCCCAGCTCCTTCTTGGTGGTACGGGTGAACAGCGGACGCAGGACGCTGCTGGCGTAGGCGAGGTCGCCTCCGCGTACGGCATCAGAGACCACGCGCTTGCCACGGCCGGGCCAGACGAACGACAGCAGATTCTCCAGGTCTCGGGCCCCATTAGGGGCCGGAGTGCCGGTGAGGATGAGCCGCCGGGCGGCGGCGGGCCCGAGCGCGAGGCAGGCCGCGCCATAGGTTCCGTTGGCGCCGAGCTTCATGCGGTGGGCCTCGTCGAGCACGAGCATCGATGGCGCGGCCCCCAGCCAGGAAGCGAGGCTGGGCACGGCCCGGGAAAGACGCTCGTAGTTGACCAGCAGCACCTCGGCGCCGTAGTCCGGAGTGCGGCTCATGACAGCGGTGCGCGGTGGCGTACGAAAGCAGAGCTGGCTTTCTGTCAGCCAAGCCTCGTAAGCCGACTTGGGCCCAACAACGAGTAGCCGCTCGGCTAGCCCTTGTTCGCGGAGGGCTGCGTAGACAGCGAGTGTGACCCTGGTCTTGCCGGCGCCGGGGACGCTGAAATTTGCGCCGTGACCGAGCGACAGCAGTTGTGCGGCGTCCCGGAGCTGGAAAGGAGTGAGGTCTCCGATCCAGCCTTCTCCGAGCAGTCCCAGCACGTCGTCTGGCGCTATCGCGCTTTGACCGGCGTCTGCTCCACCGCTGAGTGTCTGCTCTGCTCGCTCCGCGTCATCGAGGACGCCGTTGACCAACTGGAGCAGGACGTCTTCCCACTCGACGCCCTCGTGCTGCCAGGAACCGAGCTCGATAAGGCGGTCGAGGAAGTCGTCTAGATCGAACTCGCCAACCAGCGGCCCCCGCTGGCCGCCTGGCGCGATGCGCGCGGCGAGGTCCGCGAAATCCTGCTCGTGCCCGGGTGTGGTGCGCAGAACCACGCGCGTTCGCGAGACGTCGAGTGCGATCCGCAGCGACGGCTCCGTCTCCGCCACCGTCACCGCTGCCTCCCCACAGCGTCGTTGAGCCAGGTCAGGCCCTCGCCTGGGAGCGGTACGCTCTTGCCGGCCTCGACAGCAACGCGCTCCATGATGGTGCGCAACTGCAGAAGGGCGTCGTCGAACGCGCCTTCATCCAGACTTCCGTTACCGCGGGCGAGGACGAGGTCAGTTACACACTGCTCCAGGTCCTTGCATGCATCTGTGACGCGATCGGGAGCAGCGAGGCGCTTCTTGCGGAGTCGGTAATCCCTGCCGGCGAATTCCAGTGCCTCATTGAAGACCACGCGTGCGCGGTCGAAGACCTCGGCCGCCGCCCTACGCTCCTCAGCAGTTACGGCGGAGCCTGCCGCCCTGACAGCCTTGGCTCGTAGGAGGGAGTCGGTGAGCGCCTTGGCCGCGGTGACCCTCGCGCCGGCAGCTTGGACAGTGCGGCCGAGGCCAGGGATGGTTACAGCTGCGGTCTTCTGCGCGGGTGCGGGCTTGAGATCCGCTGGCAGGCGCTGATCCAGGAAACGCTCATGAAAGTCGGGCTGGATGAAGCGGACATCCGTCTTGGCGAACTCGAGCACGATGGCCGCCAGCCGGCCCTCCTTCATCAGGTCGGCGCGCTCCCGGTTACGCGCGGATTCGGTGTTGTAAGTGCGGTAGAGCTCGAAGAACCTTTCCTTTGCGTTCTCGAAGTCCATGAGCCGCAGCGAGGCAGTGCCAGCAGTGCTGCGGTTGATGAGCTCCCGCAACTGGGTCAGGATCCACAGGTCACGGTCACAAGCCGGGGTCGTGGTGTGGAAGTTCCGGGCGATTTCTGCCAGGGGCCTGCCGAGCGCCACCTGCTCCTCCAGAGCGAGCAGGTGGTTGATGTAGGAGTAGTCCCGGCGGGTATCCGGGCGCAGCTGCAGGGACAGCTCAACAGCGTGGATGTCATTCCACGTGCAGCTTTCAGGCAGGACGCCAACCCGCATGCTGGGCCGCCCGAGTTCCTTGAGGGCAGCGCGGCGGGTGTTGCCGTTGACGAGGATGCCCTCGCGAGTGATCAGCCCGGGTTCGTTTTGCTGGTACTCGCGCAGACTCTCCATCAGGTCTTCGAAGGCCTTGTCGATCACTGCGGGGTCAGCCGGCAACGCCTTCAGCAGGGAGTGGAGATAGTCCTGGCTCTCAGGGCTCCAGGGGTCCTCGGCCAAGGTCCGGTCACGGGCCGGGTCGTAGGCTCGCTGGGCACGGATGCGGTGTGTGCCAGGGTTGTAGCGCAAGACCTCGACCGGCATGTCGATGACTTCGACATGGGTAGGCTTTCCCCGCCATTCGACTGTCAGCGTCTCCGGCACTCCCTGCCCGTTGCGCAGCTCCTTCAGCCGCTGGGCCACAAGTTCGCGGTTGCCGGCAGCCTCGCGGGGCTGGCCGAAGTCGATCGACACGTGAGTGCTCCTTCACGTAGGTACAAGTTGTCAGGGGTGGCACCGACGTGCGAGTTCCGGTGCCTGACCCGCGGACTGGGAGAGGGGACTACTGAACCATGCTGCGGGCCTGGTCGCGCGCCGGCTCAGGCAGGGTGCGGTAGACGCCCCACAGCTTCTCGACCTCGTTGAAGCTCCGGGCGTCCTGCTCCATCCAGGCGGACAGCATCTTGCGCTCGTACGCCGACAGCGTCTCCAGAGCCGCCTTGAAGGCACGCAGATCGCTGCCGGCGTCTCGCCCGCCGACGCGGCACCGGTTGCACTCGGTGACCAACTGCACCTCGGTGCTCCCATCGGGCAGACTGACCTGGCGGCGCGCGATGTCCAGCTGAGAGGTGGCTGCGCTGTCGTCGGCGTACGCCTCACCGTTCCCGATGCCGCAGGTACGGCACAGGTAGTTGTCCCTCACCAGCACAGCACGACGCTGTACGGCACCCACCGACCCGGTGGTCTTGCGGTTTCCCACTCCTGGCTGCCACACCGGTAGCCCCTGCTGCACGAACCGGTGCTCCCTGGGGTCGAGAGAGGGATCCTCCCGGTTGGTGTCGATCTGCCACTCGTGGTCGCGCAGGTCCCTCATGCGGCGGTCAACCTGGCTGACTCCGTCGAACGTGGTCCGCAGCTGCTCCTTGGTGAACACGTTGCCGACTCCGACCTCCTGCACCAGCCACAGGGCTACGCGCTTCATGGTGCCGAGGCTCTCGTCCGTCCAGGGAGGTATTGCCACCATGCTTCTCGGATCCTCTCGTCTGCGGATGATGACGGCCCGATGGCTAGGCGGGCCGGTTTTGCTGACCCCTCCAGAGAAGCGCAAGCCGATGCGTCGCGGGAAGCCTTTTCTGTCCCGGCCGTGTCCCGATTGCTGTTTGTGTTCCGCTGTGTCCCGCTGGTGCGGAAAAACCTCACAACTGTCGTAGACATCCGCCAATATGGAGCTCTTATCCCAGAGGGACTCCATTGCAAGGAGTTGTCTGTGCCAACAAGTGGGCAAATGAGGCCCCTTTCCGCTTCCCTTTCACCGGCCCGGCGTGAGTTTACGCTGGTGATGCGCACCCTGTTCCGTAGCGCTGGCGGCTCGATGCGCAGCGTCGCAGCGCGGATCCCGTGCTCCCGCTCCGCCCTCAGTCGGCTTCTCCTGGGGCAGGTACAGAGCCCTGACATGGGGACGGTCCTCGGACTCCGCAAGCTCGCGGAGTGCAAGAATCCTGCCGGGACCAAGAGTGAGGAGGATCTGCGGTGCCTCCTGCAACGAGCCCAGGACGAGGACGAGGTCCAGACCGACGCTGAAGAGCCGGCCGATCTCCCTGCACACGCGGTCCGCCGGTTCCCTCCGGCACCTGGGACCGGCGCTCCGCACGTTGCGCCGGTCCCCGCCGCTGAGGGGGACCGGCGCAACGACTTGACGGCCGACGTCCTCTGGCCGATCGACGAGTTCGTGGGACACCTGGACAGCGGCCGCTACGAGCATGTCGTGGCCATGCTGGACTTTGCCGGCGGCCAGGCACCTGCGATAGAGGCTGCCGCCGCGATCCGAGAGTGCAGCAGCCGGGGACTTACCGAGGCTACGGACACCCTTCTTCGGAAGGTCGCGAGTAGGCCCGGGGACTTCGTCTTGGCAGTAGTCGGCCACCTGATGGACGCCGGTAACTTCCCAGAAGCTCGAACCTTGGCACAGATACGTGGAGGAAATCAGGCCGCGTAGGCAGTCCCGGTCCTGCGGCTCTCGGTGATCACTGATCACTGCCTGCTCAGTGCCGAAGCGGCTACAGGCCGTACCGTCGGTTGATCTCCAATGCCTGCTGTTCGGATACCTCGACTGGGGTGCGTGTGATCAGCCAGCGGAGATCATTCAGCATGGTTTCGCTCGCATGCATGACCCGTCCGTTGTGGCGATCAAGTTCGCCATCGAAGGCTTTCGCAACCGGCCCCGTCCAGACCCTGCCGGTGTGGAAGTTCTTGAAGGGCGTATCGAGCGCGTTTCTCATCTCATGGAGCAGGGGCTCGATCGTCTTCAGCGTGTCCTGCAGCGCCTCACGCAGCGGATTTGACACCATCTCGGACATCGGCTCAGCTCCCCGTCTTCTGTGAAGGGCTGGATGACGGTGTGCCGGTGAGGAGCTTCGGAGCTATCAGCTTCAAGAATGCCACCATGTCGCCGGCGTTGTCCCTGCCGGTGGATCCATGACCGAGGTCGACCAAGAGGCGCGCCTTTCCCCTGACGAGAATCGCGGCGATGTGCGTTTCCTGCTCGGGGTCCTTGATGTAGGCCCCGTAGCCGTCGGGCACGATGGCAGGTAGCGGCTTTCCGCCGTCTTTGAGGTACTCATCGACCTGGCCGCGGATCCCCCCGGTATCGAGGGTGATTCGCAGGAGCTGTACCCGTTCACCTTCCGGCTGGTACAGGCCGCAGGTGCCGTGGCCGGCCTCGTCGCGCGGCTCCGTGAGAGTGCCGACCACGATGGGATCGCGCACACCTGTCATCAGCCTGGCCGCAGCCTCTGGTACGTGGTTGCAAAGGTAAGGAGGATCGGCCGCTGATGGCAGAGGAGCTGTGTCCACGGCCGGCGGCCTGTCTTGCTGGCATGCCGCTATCAAGATCAGTGCGCAGGCGAGGAGGCCAGCCATTCCGGCGACGGGCTTCTTCATCGTTCAGAACTTCGGGAAGCCGTTGGCGTAGGCCTGGTCTATGGTCTGTTGCATTCCCAGGCCCACCCACGGGTTGTCGTTCGGGCGACGTAGCCACGCTTTATAAGCGTCGTACGGGTTCTGATTCGACTTCATCATCTCTTCCAGCGTCATCAGCGTCTTGCCGTCGTCCTTGAGAAAGTTGTTAGGCGATTTGCGTGGGTCATCTCCCGGTCTCACATCGGTCAGCGACGCCCATGGATGGGACTTGGCAGGTGGATCCGGCGAGCCGAACAGGCCGTGGTTGAACATGGCCTGAGCGGCGAGCTGGCCGGCGAATTCGCGCGTGTATTCGGCGGTGAAGTTGGCCGACTCCACGGCGTTCTTCTCGGCGGTGCCCTGGACGCTGTCCTCGATCACGGACCCCCAGGACCCCACCACGCTGGCGGTGATCGGCCATGCCCCTGCCTGAGGGAAGGACAGTCCGGTGTTGATGACTGCCATGAACATCTTCATATTGCGCTTCTGAGCCTCGTCGAGTTCGCGCCCTTCGGTTATTTTGGCGATACCACCGGAATAGGCGATCAACCCGAACCCTGCGGCGACTTCTTGCGTAGCAGTGATCATCGCGTCCTTGCCATGTTTCGCGGCGAGTTCGGCGGCACCGAAATCGTAGAGCTTGCCACTCCAGGCCGCTTGGGCGGCCGTGACCACTCCCAACGCCTTCTCGTCCTTCTCAAAAGTATGCTGCATCACCTTGATGAGGTGTTGCCGATTGAACTTGGCACCCCATGGCTCCTGGCCAGGAACGCCAGGATGGTCCTGCGTGTAGACGCCGGGTTGCTCTATTCCGCCCATAGCGGCTCGGTTGACGTCCGGAATGTAGGACGCCAATATCCGCCCGATGGAAATCGGCGCGACAAACGTCTCCTGCGGCTTGCCCGCCTTGACCTGCTCGTACTGCAACTCCATGAGCTTCGCCGCCAGATCAGCTGATCGATAGCCGGCGAACGGCTGCTCAGGCGATCCCGCACGATCCCTGAGCTTCATTGTGGCCGCTTCCAGCGCCTGGCCCACCGCCTTGCCTCCGTCTTTCAAAGAGAGCACGGTGGTGTAGAACTTGAGCCTGTCGCCGCTCGCGAAGAACTCTTGAGCTGCTTCGGGATTACCCTTCAGCGCCTCCATCACGTCCGCCATGGGATGGCGCCCAACCACATGGTGCGCCATCGGCCCTCGCTCGAACGTATCCAGAGCCTTGGCGACCTCGACTAGGAAAGAGGTGTTGTAGCTGCCGTGTTTCAGCGCGGCGGCGATCCCCGCTTGAGTGCCGCGTGTCAGTTTGGACGTCAGGTCTCTACGCCACTGCGTGCTCAACTGGCTGCTGGCGCTGCCCAGCGCCTTCCCCAGTGCCGCTTGCAGGCGCTCGGATTGCTTGTCGTCCTGCCCGTTGACCTTGGCGAGCAGTCGCCGGACTCGCTCCGGTCCCATGGCGTTCATCAGCTTGAGCGCGAAGCCCGTGTCTCCCGCGTGCTTCTCCAGTTGAGCGAGCGTCTTGTCATCGACCTTCTCGCCGTCCGCGGCTCGGTTGAGGTGCGCCGCCGCCGCGTAGGCGTCGGCGTCGTAGGAGACCTTCTTGTGCAGTTCCTCATCGAAGGGGATCAACCCATTCGACTGCGGTCCCCAGGTATCGTTCATCGCCTGGATGGCATCGTTCCGCCGCCGAAGCTCGGGACTCTTCGAGCGGATCCAGCCTTCCACCTCCCGCATGGCGCTCAGTCCTGAGACGTCCAGCTCTACTCTTTCCATCGCACGCCGGACCAGCGGCTCGTTCCTGCGGAGCAGTTCTCCGGCACGGCTCAATGCTTTCTCGAACTGATCCATCCAGGACGGGTGGATCCCGGAGTACTCATCGTCGAACGGCTTCTGCGGTAGATCGCTCGGCTGTGTCATGGGGGATTTCCGGCATCTTCGGGGAACACGTCCGGACCGCCAATCAGCTTAACCTCGCCTTGGCATTCGGCTGAGGACTGCTGCGGTACCGGCATGGTAATCGCAGTGACGACCAGGAGTACGCGAACCGCTGAGCTCCGGTTCAAGCAGCGTTTCGTGGATCCGCTATTCGGTTCGGCAGGATGTTCTCCGAAAAGCATAGGGGAGCGGGGTGAGGGCGATACGGGCTGTTGTGATTGGGGTTTATGGCTGAACATATTGAGGGATTCCGCTCTCTGCTGTGGCTTGGTTCATGAGACGGATGAAGGAGCGGGTTTCCTCCGGACGTGGACAGCGGGAGACTCCGGGGTATGGATGCGAACCCGCTGCTGCGTCAGGTGCTGGATCAGATCGATGGGCCCGATCCTCGGGTCAACGAGTTGGTCTCCGCGCTCGTCAGTCATCTGCACGCCTTCGTCGAGGAGGTGCGGCCGACGCCCGAGGAGTGGCTGGCGGGGCTTTCGTTCCTCGTCGAGACGGGGAAGATGTGCACGGCCGATCGCAACGAGTTCATCCTGGTGTCCGACATGCTCGGGCTGACCAGTGCCGTGGACGACGTCAACCACGTCGGGCCCGCGAACATGACGCCGTCGTCTGTGGAGGGGCCGTTCCACTCGCCTGCTCCTGTGCGGGAGTTGGGCGATTGGGTCAGTGATGGGCCCGAGCGGGAGCGTGGGGTGCCCACCGTGGTGCACGGGCGGGTGTTCGACTGTGACGGTACGCCGCTCGCCGGGGCGAGCGTGGAGGTGTGGCAGGCCAGTGATGCCGGCCTGTACGACAGTCAGGACGACGCTCAGGAGCTCGGCAATCTGCGTGGGGTGTTCACGGCCGATGACGATGGGCGGTACTGGTTCCGGACGATTCGGCCGAGTAGTTATCCCGTTCCTACTGATGGGACGGGGGGTGTGCTGCTGCGGAGTATCGGGCGGCATCCGATGCGGCCTGCTCACCTGCACTATCGGGTCGCTGCCGAAGGGCATCGGCCGTTGGTCACGCATGTGTTTCTAGCGGGGGATCCCTATCTGGGGTCCGATGCGGCTTACGCGGTGAAGGAGGAGCTTGTTCGTCGTCCGCGGGCGCGTACGGAGGGGTGGGGGATGGAGGTTCCGTACGAGGAGATCGAGTTCGATGTGAATCTGGTGCCGGTCGGGTGGAAGGACGGGGGGTGACGTCTCGCGGGTTTGGCGGGTGACGGGTGGCGGTAAGTGATCTGCGGGAGCTGTGCGGGGGCGTACAGGAATCGTGGGTGTTGACGCGCGCCGGCTGGTTGGCGGGGCGGGGGATCGGTCGGTTGAGGGCGGGCTGAGAGCGTGCCCCGAGGTCGGTTCGAGAGCCTGCGCGGCGTGGTGGCCGGTCGTGGGAAATGCGGTGGGAAACTGTCGGACCCCGGTGATAGAAAACAGTTTCGAAGCCCACTCACCGCCTGATCGGGGAGGCCACCGTCGTGACCGGCAACAGCTCGGAGTTCTCCGTCTCCGGTCGGCGTTACAACCGGCGTGGCCCGGTGCGCTGGATCTGGTCTCACATGCGCGGTCATCCGGTCGTCCTGCTGGGCTTTCTCGGTGGCACGCTGGTCAACACCGTGCTCAACGCCTCGGTGCCGCAGTTCACCGGTGCGGCCTTCGACGCCGTGCTCGGCGGGGGTGGCGGCGCGGCTTCTGTGCTGGGGTTCATCGCGCTGATCCTGCTGGTCGTCATCGTGGCGCGCGGGCTGACCGACGTCGTCGCGCGGCTGTCGAGCGAGGTGCTGGCCAAGCGGCTCGAACGGGACGCGCGCGACGAGCTCTACGTGAGCCTGCTCGGCAAGAGTCAGACCTTTCACAACCGCCAGCGGGTCGGCGATCTGATGGCGCGGGCCGCCAACGACATCAGGCAGCTGTCGATCATGGTCACGCCGGGCATCGACCTCATCGCCGACTCGGGGCTGACCGGGATCGTGCCGTTCTTCTTCATCGCCACGATCGATCCGCGGCTGCTGCTGGTGCCCGGCCTCTTCGCGGTCTGCTTCGCCTTCGCGCTGTGGCACTACATGCGTCAGCTCAACCCGGTGGCGACCCGCATGCGTGAGCAGTTCGGCGATCTCAACGCCGGGCTCAGCCAGGCCGTGCGGGGCATCGAGGTGATCAAGGTGATGGCGCAGGAGGGGCAGGAGCGCCGGCGTTTCCGCTCGTACGCGCGTCTCTACCGTGATTCGTTCGTCCGCAACGGGCTGGTGCAGGCTCGTTATCTGCCGACGTTGCTGTTCGCGGGCGCGGTCGCCGGAGCGCTGTGGCACGGCCTCTACCTGCAGAGCACCGGGGCGATCTCGGTGGGTGACCTGGTGGCGTTCATGGGGCTGGTGGTCATGCTGGGCTTCCCTACCCAGATGTCCATCTTCACCTTCTCCCTGGTCCAGATCGGCATCGCCTCCGCGCGCCGGATCCTCGACATCGTCACCTCCGACACCGAGCTGCAGCAGCGCGACGACGGTCACGCCGCGCCGATCACCGGTGAGATCGTCTTCGACGACGTCACGTTCGGCTACGACGACGGCGGCGAGCCGGCGGTGCGCGGGCTGTCGTTCACCGTCAAACCGGGCGAGACGGTGGCGATCGTGGGGGAGACGGGGTCGGGCAAGAGCACGCTGACGAAGCTGGTGCCGCGCATCTACGACGTCACCTCGGGGCGCATCCTGGTCGACGGCGTCGACGTACGCGACTGGGACCTCGACTCGCTGCGTTCCCAGATCTCCACGATCGAGCAGGACATCGTGCTCTTCTCCCGCTCGGTCGCCGAGAACATCGCCTTCAGCCTCGGCCAGCGGGCCGACCGGGAGGCGGTGATCAGGGCTGCGGAGGACGCGCAGGCCGCCGAGTTCGTGGGCGAGCTGGACGACGGCTACGACACAGTGATCGGTGAGCGGGGCGTGACGTTGTCCGGCGGGCAGCGGCAGCGGCTGGCCATCGCGCGGGCGTTGCTGACCGATCCGGCGATCCTCGTGCTCGACGACTCCACCAGCGCCATCGACTCCGCGACCGAGGACAAGATTCAGCAGGCCATCGGGCGCATCCTCGACGGGCGCACCACCTTGCTGATCACCCATCGGCTCTCCCAGATCCGGTGGGCGGACAAGGTGTTGTTGTTGCGGCGGGGCGAGCTGGTCGACTGCGGTACGCATGACGAGCTGATCGAACGTAGTCGGCTTTATCGGCGGATCTTCGCCCATTACGACGAGGTCGGCGTCCAGGAGGAAGACGACGCCCCGATTCTGGCGAGTGAGCAGGGGGGTGTGCGCTGATGGGCTTCATCATGGACGGGCTCGACGCCGAGGACTACGACCGCACCTACAACGACCGCGACCTGCTGCGCCGGATCGTCACCTACTTCCGGCCCAAGGCCGGGGCGATGTTCCTGGTCGCCGGCATGATCGTGGCCGCCTCGCTGAGCAACGCGGCGATGCCGCTGCTGGTCAGCTACGTCGTGGACGCCGTCGCTGATGGCACGATCGCCCAGGTCGGCTGGATGTTCGTGGTGGGGGTGCTGCTCGCCGGCGGGCTCGGATGGGTGTTCAACTTCGTCCGCCAGTGGTTCAGCTCCAGGGTCACCGGCGACGTGGTGCTGCAACTGCGCGAGGACGCGTTCGACGCCGTGCTCGAACGTGACATGTCGTTCTACGACGAGACGCCGTCCGGGCGAATCGTCAGCCGGGTGACCTCCGACACCGACGACTTCGCCACCGTATCTAGCCTGACTATGGATTTGATCAGTCAGGTGCTGATGGTGTTGTTCGTGACGGTGCTGCTGTTCGTGCGCAGTGTCGAGCTGGCTCTGCTCACGTTGCTCGTGGTGCCGATCGTGGTGGGTCTGGCGTTGCTGTTCCGGCGCCTGGCCAGGGCCAGCACCCGGCGTGCGCAGCGGTCGCTGAGCCGGGTCAACGCCAATCTGCAGGAGACCATGGGCGGCATCGCCGTGGCCAAGAACTTCCGCCAGGAGCAGCAGGTCTACGACGAGTTCCGGCCGATCAACCAGCAGAGTTACCAGGTCACGTTGCGGCAGGGGTTCGTCTTCTCCGGCATCTTCCCCGTGCTCTTCTTCGTGGCCGGGCTGGCCACGGTCGCCCTTGTGTATCTTGGCGGCTCGGCGGTGCTGACCCGGGGGCTGTCGGCGGGTGACTGGTACCTGTTCCTGCAAGGGATCGCGCTCTTCTGGATGCCGCTGACGTCCATCGCCGCGTTCTGGTCGCAGTTCCAGCAGGGCCTGTCAGCCGCGGAACGGGTCTTCGCGCTGATCGACGCTCCGCCCCGGGTGGTGCAGAGCGACTCACAGCCGGCTGGAGAGTTGGCCGGGCGGATCGAGTTCGAGGGGGTCACGTTCGGATACGATGCCGCGCATTCTGTTCTGCGTGACTTCGATCTGCGGATCGAGGCGGGTGAGAGTGTCGCGCTCGTCGGGCATACCGGGGCGGGCAAGTCGACGCTGAGCAAGTTGATCACCCGCTTCTACGAGTTCCAGGAAGGCCGCCTGCTGATCGACGGCCGCGACATCCGTACCCTCGACCTGGCCTCCTACCGGCGGCAGATCGGTGCGGTGCCGCAGGCTCCGTTCCTGTTCAGCGGGACGGTCGCGGACAACATCCGCTATCCGCGGCCGGAGGCCACCGATGACGAGGTGCTGGCCGCCGCGTCGGCGGTCGGCGGTGGTGACTGGATCGAGGCGCTGCCGAACGGTCTGGCCACCGATGTCGGTGAGCACGGGCGTGCCTTGTCGATGGGGCAGCGGCAGCTCGTCGCGTTGGCTCGGCTGCTCATCCAGGATCCGGCGATCGTGGTGCTGGACGAAGCTACGGCCAGCGTCGATCCGCTGACCGAGGCGCAGATCCAGGAGGGGCTGGACGTGGTGCTGGCCGGGCGGACTTCCATTGTGATCGCGCATCGGTTGTCCACGATCGAGCATGTCGATCGGATCATCGTGCTGGACCATGGGCAGATCGTGGAGGAGGGGGATCACGCCACGTTGCTGGCCCGGGGTGGGCGCTACTGCCAGGTCTACAACACCTACTTCCGGCACCAGTCGCCCAACTATCGGGCGGGGACGGGGTTCGTTCCGGTCAGTTCGGGTTGAGGGGCAGGGCGGGGCCGGTCGGGTCGTCTGGATGCGCGAGGTTCGGGTTGTTCGGGTTGAGGGGTGGGGCCGCGCCGGTCGGGTCGTCAGGATGCGCCAGGTTCGGGTTGAGGGGTGGAGCGGGTTCGGTCGTCTGGATGCGAGGTGCGGGTTGGTTGACGTGAGGGGGCGGGTTCAGGAGTTCTGGCGTTCCTGCTGCCGTTGCATGAGCTCCGCGATGGCGGTGGGGAGTGTGGTCTCGAAGTCGATCAGCTTGGCCCAGGTCGGCTTCACCACGATCCGGACCATGCCGTCGTAGAGCGACTGCACGCCCACCTCCCACTCGGCCCGCTGCTCCGGTGTCATCTCGTACGTGCCGTTCCACTGGAGGTACTCCTCCGGGATGCCTTCGACGACGTCCAGCTCCGCGTTGCCGCGGAGGAGCAGGACCCTCGGCGGATGTGACTCCGTGTCGATCGTCAGCGCGACCGCGGGATTGCGCCGCAGCGCCGGCAGTTTCCGCGCGTTCTTGGCCGTGCACATGACGATTTCCGTGCCGTTCCAGAAGATGCCGATCGGGATCGCCCGGGGGGTGCCGTCCAGTGCGACGAACGCCAGCCTGGCCAGGTCGCGGGCGAGCAGTTCCTGGCTGAGCGGGCGGTTCAGTACCTCGTCGATGGCGTGCTGGTCCATGAGCTGACCTTTCAGTTGTAGTAGCGGCGGGCGCTGGAGCCCACGCGCGAGATGTCGGTGCCGTAGATGTGCAGGCTGATGGCGATCTCGTCGCCGATGTTGCGGATGCGGTGGATGTCGCCGGGCGGCGCGAAGCCGCTGACCTCGCCGGGCGGGGTGTCCCGCGCGCCGATGGGATTGAGGGCTTCGTCGAACAGTTCCTCGTGCTCGACGCCCGCCAGCACACCGACGACGCACCAGGTGATGTGGTCGTGGATGCGGGTGGTCTGTCCGGGGCGCCAGACCAGGCCGAGGATGGAGAACGCGCCGTCGGGCTCGACGTGCAGCAGGTGGCCGGCGACTCGGTCGGGCTCGCCGAGGCGCTGGTCGGGGGTCAGGAGTTCGGGGCCCGGGAGGTGGGTGCGGAGTTCGTCGGCGACCAGTTCCGCGGTTTTCGTCCAGTCGGTTCGTACGTCGACCGCTTGGCGTACGGCGGCGACGAGATCGGTGAGGGTTGCCAGGGTCTGGGTCATGATCGCCTTCTCTTGCGAGTGGGTGCGTCCTGTTAAGGGTCCCAAGCGGCGACTTATACGTCTAATGATGATATTGGTGGTAATTCATGCGTACTCTGTATATGTGCTGGATATCCCGAGGTTGAGGGTGCTCGCGGCCATCGCCGCGCAGGGTTCGGTCACCAAGGCCGCCAAACAGCTGAACTACTCCCAGCCCGCGGTCAGCCGTCATCTGGCCAGGCTGGAAGCCGAGACCGGGGCCAAGCTGGTCCAGCGGGTCGGCCGGGGCATCCGGCTCACCCCCGAGGGCGAACACCTCGCCCGTCGCGCCGCCGAGATCGTCGGGCGGGTGGACACCGCGGCTACGGAACTGTCCGCGATGGTGGGTCTGCGTACCGGGCGGGTCCGGGTGGCCGGGTTTCAGTCGGCGCTCGCGGCGCTGGTGCCGCATGCGGCGGGCACCCTGCGCCGTGAGCATCCCGGCATCGAGCTGCACCTGGTCGAGGCCCATCCGCGGGTGGCGCTCGATCTGCTGCGGGCCGGGGAGGTCGATGTCGCGGTCGGCTTCCGGTACGACGACGCGGTTCCGGACGACGTTCGCGCGACGCTGCTGTTCGACGACCCGATGTATCTGCTCAGCCTCGAACCTGGCCAGACGCTGGAAGGCAATCGTGACGCCGACTGGATCGCGGGGTGTGAGAACTGCCGCCGTGACTTCCTTGAGGCGTGCGCCATGGTCGGGTTCGTTCCGTCGATCGCGTACATCACCGACGACACCATCGTTCAGCAGGCGCTGGTCGCGGCGGGCATGGGGGTGACGACCATGCCGGGGCTGACGTTGCGTACGCACCACGCGCCTGGCATCGAGGTCAGTGTGCTGCCTGACTTCCGGCGGCGGGTCTATCTCGCTACTTATGGCGAACCGCCGGATCCGCCGGCGACGACGGCTTTCATCAGCGCGCTGCATCACGCCGTCGAGCAGATCCGGCCTGGCGAGCCGGCCCCAGCCGTTGCGGCCCGACTGCCGCACGGGGATTGACCCGTGGAGTGCGGCGGCGTGGGTGGGCGCGTGGTGTCTCGTTGACGGCGCGGAGGTCAGGAGTCGTCGCGTAGGGCGCGGAGGGTTTCGGCCTGTTCGGCGGTGACTCCTCTGGCGCGCTGGTCGACGGCTTCCTGGGCGGTGAGGCCGGCGCCTGCCCAGGAGGCGGTCTCCTCGTACGGGATCCCGGCCTGCCACCACTCGCGGGCGACCGCCATCGGGGTGAGGCCCCGCTGGATGTAGCGGCGCGCCTCGGCCGGCCGGAGGCCGAGTTCCTGCCACATGCGGGCGGTGGAGGCGTCGATGCCGTACCCGGCCCAGGCGATGGCTTCGTCGTCGACCCAGTCGGCGTCGATGTAGCTGTACATGACCAGCACCCCGGCGTTGCCCGCGCGGCGGATGAAGCGCTGGACGCGGTCTCGTGGGTCGTCGGAGCCGAAGGACATCAGGCTGGTGAACGCGTCGCCGGGCGCGGTGGGGTCGTCCGTCTGGCGTGGCTCGCGGCCGTGTTCAACGTCGAACGCCTGGTCCGGGGTGAACCCCTTCTCCCGGTACGTCAGCGCTTCGTCCAGGGTGAACTCGTACTCGTGCCAGAGCAGTGCCTCCGCTGCGCCGAGCCCGGCGGCGCGGCAGGCGGCGATGCGTTCTGGGGTGATGCGGGCGGTGGTCCACTGCGTGGCGAGTGCGGGGTCGGTGATCCCTGCCCGTCGCCACGCGGAGGCTTGTCCCGCTGTGAGTCGCCAGTCCCACCAGCGACAGCCCTCGTCGTCGGGGATGCCGGCCGCGCGGTAGGGCGCCGGGTCGAAGTGCTGGGTCATTCTTCTCCGATCTGTACGGTTCGCGCCCAGGCAGGTGCCTGCCCGCCTTTGTCGAGCAGGCCGACGACGACCCGGCTTCGGGTGGGAGGACGGTCGGGCCACGGGGTGCGTCCGTCGGTGAGTGCGATGATCAGGTCCGGTGGTGGTCCCGACGCTTGCGCGGCCTCGAATCCGGCCCGTAGGTCGGTTCCTCCGCCGCCGCCGAGTCGTAGGTCGGTGATCCGGGCGAGGGTCTGGGGGCGGTACGCCTGCGCGTCGCAGGAGATCACCGTCACCTTGCGCCGTCCGACGCCGACGGCCCGCAGCACGCCGGTCACCTCGGCCAACGCCTGTCCGAGCATGCCCTCGGTGATCGAGCCTGAAGTGTCGATCAGCACGGTGACCGATGGGGCCGGGCGGTGCAGGCTCGGCAGCACGATGCCGGGGAGTGCGGCGGCCCTGCGTGACGGGGTGCGGTAGGTGTAGTCCACCCGGCCCGCTGCCTGGGCCAGGCCGTGGCGGATGGTGGTGGACAGGTGGCGTCGCCAGTTGATGGTGGGTTCGAGCACCTGGTCGGCCCAGCGGAGCCACCCGGCCGGGACGTCGTCGCGGGCGTCGAGGCGTTCGCGGATGCGGCGGGCGGTGTCGAGCGCGGTGAGCCGGGCGCCGGTGGCGGACAGCCCGGGTCTGTCGGTCTCCCACGGCCTGGGCTGACCGTCACAGCCGCTCCCGCAGTCCGCCGGCTGTTCGTCGCGGAGGCGGTCGCCTTCCTGCACCCGTACGGATAGAGCCTGGTGGTACTGCTCGGCGGTCCAGCCTTCTGGCAGTTCCAGGCGTGCCGGGGTGACCGTGTCCGGTGGTAGCGGTAGGTCGGTGAGGTCGTCGTTGATCTCCGCGTCGGCTGCCAGGTTCCAGTTCCGGCGTTCCAGGCGTTCGTTCGTGCCCGGGTAGCGGCGGGCGTGGGCCCGTAGCAGGTGGCCGGTGTGGTGGATCAGCCAGAAGCCCACTTCGGGGACGCTGCGCCGTTCCAGCTCCTTTGCCCCGACGTACACGTGCCAGGCCGTGTCGACGGGGAAGCGCCTGATCTCGCCGGGCACCACGATCGGGTCCAGGGCCAGCAGTGCTCCGCTCAGGTACGGTGCTCGTGCCACGGCCCATACTCGGGCCGCTGCCCACTTCTCCCACAGCTCGGGGGACAGTGGCTCACTCATGGAGCAGTCCGGCCGCGCGCAGGATCGGTGTCAGTTCCAGCAGCGCCACCGGCAGTCGTGCTCCGGGCGGGCGGCGTTGGGCGAGGGCGCGGGCGGCCAGGGTGGCGACGTCGGGGGCGGTTCTGGCGGCCTTGGCGATCACGCGCCAGGCGGCGTCCCACAGGTCGCCGCTGCCGTCGGCCACCGCGACCGCCACCACCGACGTCAGTACGGCGAAGGCCCGGTCGCCACGTCTGGGCAGCTCGAACGCGTCCGGGTCGGCGAGCACCGCCATCGGGTCGGGCAGGTCGAGGCGTTCCAGCCAGGACAGGAACTCCAGCGCCGCTCCCTCCCCGACGGCCCCCGCCACGAGCACGGCCAACACGTCGGGCGGCACGGCGGCGGATCGGCAGGCGGCGAGCAGGCGGGCGGCGGCCTCCCAGGAGCGGGGGCTGGGCCAGCCCTTGCCGGCGGCGTCGCCCGAAGGGACCTGGATCGCCAGCGCGGGCCGTACCTCCAGGAACGCCGACACGACCGCCCGTGCCCGCGCGACCTCTTCGGGCGAGGCCGGCCTCTCGAAGCCGGACAGCGGCGGGCGGGGGAATCCGATGGCCAGCCCGCGGGCGATCCGCCTGCCGTCCACCGGCCAGTCGAGGTGGACGAGGCGGTTGGCCAGCGGTGCGGCCAGGTCCCAGCCGTCGGCGGCCTCCTCGGGCGGGTTCGCGGCTGCCACGATGCGTACTTTGTCGGGCAGGCGTAGGTCGCCGACCGTCCGTTCCAGCACCACCCGGAGCATCGCCGCCTGTACGGCGGGTGGCGCGGTGGTGAGTTCGTCCAGGAAGAGGAGGCCGTGACCGGCGGTGGCCAGGCGTTGGGCCCACGCGGGTGGGGCCAGCCGTACCGTGCTGTCGGCGATCACCGGCAGGCCGGCGAAGTCGCTCGGCTCCCTGATCGAGCCGATGACGACCTCGATCGGCCAGTTCAGTGACTCGGCCAGGGACAGGACGGCGGACGTCTTGCCGGCGCCGGGGCTGCCCCACAGCAGGGCGGGCACTCCGGCCGACACCGCGATCGACAACGCCTCGGCCGCCGTCCCGCCGTAGTCGTCAACGGCCGGCCCGCTCCACTCCTCGGCTGCGGGTCCTCTGTGCTCGTCAGCGGTCGTCTCGTCCCGCTCCTCAGGCGTCGGCTCGCTGTGCTCGTCAGACGCCACGTCGTACGCCTTCCCCCTGCCAGAACGCCCCGAGTCCCGGCACGCCCAACTGCCGTTTGAGCAGCTCCAGCTCGTGTGCGGGCAGTTCGCGGCGGACGAGTTCGGCGTTGTCGCGCAGCGGATGATCCGTCATCCGTACCTGTCCGGCGGCCTCGGAGAACGCCCGCGCATCCCACGGAATGCCGGGAGCCACGACCGCGCCTTCCGCGATCCCGGCCAACTCATCGGGGGTAGGCCGGATGGTGATGCCGAGCCGGGTGGTGAGTCGGTCGCCGGTCAGCAGTCCGGCCAGGTAGCTGAGGCCGTCCTGGGCGTGGCGGCGGCGGGGGTCGGCTCCGTGTACCCAGGTGGTGACGATCTCGGCGACCAGCCGGGCGGCCGCGTGACTGGGGCGGTCGGAGGTGCCGAAGTCGCCGAGGTCCAGCTGGTTCGCGGCGATCACCAGCGCGATCCGGTCCTCGGTCCAGCCGCGGGTGAAGTGGCTCCAGCCCCACGGGTACTCGCCGCCGTGCCCGATATAAGGGTGTCCGAAGCCGCCCGAGCCGCCCGAGCCGTCGAAGACGTTGAAGACGAAGCCGATCGAGGTGTCCTGGCTCGGCCCGGTGAGGGTGCCGCCGGGTGCCTGCGCCGTGATCATCTGCCGGGCGGTGCCGGCGGACAGTACGCCGCCTCCGCCGCCGAGCAGGGCGAGCACGAATCTGGCGTGGTCGGACGGCGTGCTCAGCGCGGACCCCGCCGGGTAGTCGCCCGCGTAGAGCTGGGGGAGCGGCAGGCGCAGGCCCGGCAGGGTCGCGTACCCGGTCGAACGGCGTGCGAGCAGCTCGGCCGGGACGAAGTCGGGATGTTGCGCTCTGGGGAAGACGCTCGACGACATGCCCAGCGGCGCGAACACGTGCTCGCGTACGTACTCCGAAAAAGAGACGCCCTCAGGGTTCAGCAGCTCCACGAGCCGTCCGACCACGGCGATCCCGACGTTGCTGTACTGGTACGCGGCCCCCACCGGCCCGGCCCAGAACGGCGTCAGCGCGCCCCCGTACGCGTCGGATCGCCCGGCCGCGAACACCCGCCGCAAGTGCTCCTCCAGCGGCGGAGGCGGCACACGGTCGAAATTGCCCAGGTTGATGCCCAGCCCGCTGCGGTGGGTCAGCAGGTCGCGCAGCGTGATCGGGCGCGGGCCGTGCGGGTTGACGATCGGCAGGTGTTTGTCGATCGGGTCGTCCAGCCCGATCAGGCCCCGCTCCACGAGCTGCAGGACGGCCACGCCGGTGTACGCCTTGGCGTCCGACCCCGTGGGGCCGATCGTGTCCGTCGTCATGGGGCGGCCGGTGGCCAGGTCGGCGTGCCCGTACGCCCTGGTCAGCACCACCTCCGTGCCGACGCCCACCGCGATCGAGAGCCCCGGCGTGCCGCAGTGATCCATGATCTCCGGCACGAACGCGTCCAGCGCCTCGGCCAAGCCATCGATGTCCATGCGTCAAGGCTCGCATTGACGCTCGGATAGTGTCAAGGCAAGCCTTGACGGCATAATGGAACGGTGCCCGAGCTACCCGACCTCACCGCCCTGCTGTCGATCGTCGAAGAGCGCGACCCCGACGCCGACCCCCTCAGCCGCCTCACCGTGGCCGAAGGGGTGCTGTCCGATCTACAGGGCATCGGTGACCGGCTGCTCGGCTACCTGGTCGAGCTGGCCAGGGCCGAAGGCTGCTCGTGGTCCGACATCGGCGACCACCTCGGCATCAGCCGCCAGGCCGCCCAGCAGCGTTACGGCCGCCGCTGGTCCAGCCTCACCGTCGCGGACCTCGCGCAGTCGGGAGCGTTCGACCGCTACACGGCCCGCGCCAAGCAGACCCTCGAACGCGCCGAGGCCCACGCCCGCCGCCTGGAACAGCCCGCCATCGGCGTGGACCACCTGCTGCTCGGCATCCTCGACGACCCCGACACGCTGGCCGTGCACGCCATCGCCGCTCAGGGGGTGGATCCGTCCGCCCTCCGCGTCGAACTCGCCCGCGGCCTGACCGCCGGCTCGGAGGCGACGGCGACGAGCCCCGCAGGGTCCGGGGCTTCGGGCGCGAGCATCACCGGGCCCGGGACCACAGGGACGAGCTCCGAGGCGACGATCCCCATCGGGCCCGAGACCCGACGCGTGTTGACGGCCACGCTGGCCGAGACGGCCGAGCTGCGGCACAACTACGTCGGCACCGAGCACATGCTGCTGGGCCTGCTGCGTGACAGGTCCAGCACGTTCCTGCGCGATCACGGCATCGACCTGGAGCCGACGCGGGCGGCCGTCCGCGCGGCTCTGGAGGCGTTCCTGCGTTCCAGGGAGTCCTGATCCGATCGTCACGGTGACCTCTCCGCGCGCCGTCGGGTCGGGACGCGGAAGGCGGTGCGGAGGTTCGACGAGCTAGGGTCATCGATAGGTCGGGCCTATGGGAGCGGAGCAGCGTGTGGACGTCCGGCAGCTCGAATACTTCCTCGCCGTCGTCGATCACGGAGGATTCAGCAAGGGCGCGCGGGCGCTGTTCATGGCGCAGCCCTCGCTCTCGCAGGCGATCAAGGCGCTGGAGAAGGACCTGGGCAGCCTGCTCTTCCACCGCGTCGGCAGGCGCGTGGTGCTCACCGACGCGGGACGGGCGCTGATCGAGCCGGCCAGGCAGGTCGTCCGCAGCATGGAGGTGGCCAGGGCCAGCGTGGCCGCCGTCGAGGGGATGGTGCGCGGCAGCGTCGCCATCGCCGCGATGCCGTCGCCGGCCGTGGAGCCGCTGAGCAGCATGATCGACCGCTTCCGCCGCCTGCACCCGGACGTGCGGGTCGTCGTGCGGGACGCGCCGGTGCCGCAGGCGGTGATCGAGTCGGTACGCACGGGCGTCACGGAGCTCGGCCTGCTGTCGGCCTGGGAGTTGCCCATGGTCTCCGACGTGCGCCTGCACCCTGTCGAGGAGCAGCGCTTCGTGCTCGTCGCCGCGCCGGACGGCCCCTTCGAGCCGGCCTCCACGCTGCCCCGCGAACGCCTGGCCGGCCAGCGCCTGATCGTCGGCGAGCACGGCACCGGCCTGCGCCGCCTGGTGGAGGAGATCCGCGCGTCGGGCGTGGAGGTGTCGATCGCGGTCGAGTCGGAGCACCGGGAGTCGTTCCTGCCGCTGGTGCTCAAGGGCGTGGGCGTCGGCGTGCTGGCCGAGGCGTGGCGGACGCTGGCGGAGCGGGCGGGCGCGCTCGTCTTCGACCTCGACCCGCCGGCCTCGCTGCACCTGGCCATGGTCAGCAGGCAGAGCTGGCTCACCCCGGCCGCCACCGCGTTCCTGGCGACGGCTCGCGCTTATAGGCGCGGCCTATAGATCGGATCGGGGGCTCATCTTGGACGTATGCTCCGTCCACCGCTTGAATCGGACCCATGACGACGCATGACATCGCCGTGATCCCCGGAGACGGCATCGGGCTCGAAGTCACCCCGGCGGCCCTGGAGGTGGCGCGGGCCGCGGGCCGGCGGCACGGGTTCGAGCTCCGGCTGACCGAGTTCGACTGGTCGTGCGAGCGCTACCTGCGCGAGGGCACGATGATGCCCGCCGACGGCCTGGAGCGGCTGCGCGGCTTCGACGCCGTCTTCCTCGGCGCGGTCGGCTTCCCCGGCGTGCCCGACCACGTCTCTCTCTGGGGCCTGCTCATCCCGATTCGCCGTGCTTTCCGGCAGTACGTGAACCTCCGCCCGGTACGCCTGTTCGACGGCATCGAGGCCCCCGTACGCGCCACTGACATCGACCTCGTGGTCGTCAGGGAGAACACCGAGGGCGAGTACAGCGAGATCGGCGGCCGGATGAACCGCGGCTTCCCCGACGAGATGGCCGTGCAGGAGGCGGTGTTCACCAGGGCCGGGGTGACGCGGGTGCTCGACTACGCCTTCGGGCTCGCCGGCCGCCGCAGGGGATACCTGACCTCCGCCACCAAGTCCAACGGCATCGTGCACACGCTGCCGTTCTGGGACGAACTGGTCCAGGAACGGGCGGCCGAGCACCCCGACGTGCGCTGGGACCAGGAGCACATCGACGCGCTCTGCGCCAAGCTGGTGCTGGAGCCGGGCCGGTTCGACGTGATCGTGGGCTCCAACCTGTTCGGCGACATCCTCAGCGACCTGGCGGCGGCGGTGACGGGCAGCATCGGCATCGCGCCGTCGGCCAACCTCAACCCGGAGCGTGAATATCCGTCGATGTTCGAGCCCGTGCACGGCTCGGCTCCCGACATCGCCGGACAAGGGGTGGCCAACCCGATCGGGGCCATCTGGTCGGCCGCCATGATGCTGGACCACCTGGGCCACGCCGAAACGGCGGAGCAGATCGTGGCCGCCATCGCGACCGTGCTGGCCAAGGGCGACGTACGCACCCGCGACCTGGGCGGGACGGCCGGCACGGACGAGTTCACCCAGGCCGTTCTCGCGCTCTTGGTATAGCTGGCACTACCAAGGATCTCCCGGCAGCGGGATCGATCACCTGCCGGGAATCTCCGTAAATTTGACCGCATGATCCCCGTACGTACTCGCCGGTGGACTGGCGTCTCCGCCCTTGCCCTCGCCGTCCTCTACGGCCCGGCCATCGCCCCGGCGCAGGCCGACGCCACCTCGGCCCCGCTCCAGGACGTGCTGGACGACCTGGTCGGCAAGGACAAGTTCCCCGCCGTGCAGGCGTCGGTCCAGGACCGCCACGGCAAGATGACCGACTACACGGCGGGCGACGACGTGCCGGTCGACGGGTACGTGCGGATCGGCAGCAACACCAAGACCTTCACCGCCGTGACCCTGCTGCAGCTCGTGGGCGAGGGCAAGGTCAAGCTGGACGGGCCGGTCGACACGTACCTGCCGGGCCTGCTGCGCGGCAAGGGCGTGGACGGCCGCCGCATCACCGTGCGCCAGCTCCTCCAGCACACCAGCGGCCTGCCCGAGTACACCGACTTCCTGGCCAAGGGCGCCCTGCCCTACCAGCACACCTACTTCCAGCCGCGCGAACTGCTCGACCTGGCGCTGAAGAACAAGGCCCAGTTCGCGCCCGGCGCCAAATGGGTCTACACCAACACGAACTACATCATCGCCGGCCTCATCATCGAGAAGGTCACCGGCCGGCCGGCGATCGAGGAGATCACCAAGCGGACCATCGACCGGATCGGCCTGACCCACACCTACTTCCCGAACGTCGGCGACCAGACCCTGCGCACGCCGCACGCCAAGGGCTACCACCGCGACGACCCGGCCAAGCCGCGTACCGACGTCACCACGTACGAGCCGTCCCAGGCCTGGACCGCCGGGCAGATGATCTCCACCCCCGGCGACCTCAACCGCTTCTTCTCCGCCCTGCTCGACGGCAAGCTGCTCAAGCCCGCGCAGCTCAAGCAGATGCGCACCACGGTCAAGGCGCCGGAACTCGGCCCCGGCGGCCGATACGGGCTCGGCCTCAGCGCCGTCAAGCTGTCCTGCGGGGGCACGGCTTGGGGGCACGGGGGCGCCATCCCCGGCTACTACACGACGAACGCCGCCACCGACGACGGCCGCGCCGCCGCCATCGCCGTCACCCATCTCCCGGAAACCCAGGAGGCCCGCGACCACGTCGAATCCGCCCTCGACGCGGCCCTCTGCGCCAAGTCCTGAGCCATAACCGGGCAGCCGACCGCCGTCCGGGACGGACGTCGCCCTCCGCTCCTGGTCCGAGCCGTCACCGGGCAGCCGACCGCTGCCCGGTGACCATGAGCGTTGAACCGGCGACAGCGCCGTCCATGCGGCGAGTTGGTGGCGGCGAAGTCGCGGCGGCTCAAGGTGCGCGCTGATCGCGGGTCTCGCCATGATCGACCTTCTGCGCCATGACGTGGTCACGCGCCTCCGCGACCTGCCGCATGATGCGGTGGGCCCCGCACGCCTCGGCGGTGGCGTACGCCTCAGTGGCCAGCGCCACCGCGTCGTCCCACCGGCCCTGCGCGGCGGCGATGTAGATCAGCCCTACCTGGTCGGCGGCAGCACCGGCCGGCAACCCGATCTCCCGGCGTTGCTGTGCCGCCGCCTCCAGACGCTCTCGCGCGGAGTCCAGCCGGCCAGCGGCATGGTCGGCGATCCCCAAGTGCCGGAGGGCTTCCGACCGGGTGTACGGGTCGCCCGCCGCCGTGGCCAGCTCGTACGCCTGCTCAAGGAGAGGAACGGCGCGGTCGTGGTCGCCCCGTACGACCTGGTGGAAGCACCCCTCCCAGAACACCGACTCCGCCTCGCCCGCCGCCTCGCCCAGCGTCCGGTACAGGCGGGTGGCCCGCTCGAACAGCTCCAGCTCACGCGGATCTTCGCGCCGGTCGTCGAAGAACCGCGCGTGCAGGATCCGCCCACGGGCCAGGGCGAGATCGGCTTCGACCTTGTCCAGCTCCCGCTCCGCCGCTGCCAGCCCACCGACCTCACCGGCGAAGACAGCACGCTCGTAGGACAGCTTGGCCCTCTCGATAGGTCCGTCCATGCCTGCTCCGCTCACCTCGGCGACACCCCTTCGTCCGCGGTCCATGAGACCGTGCGCCGACGATCTCGACAAGCTTTCGGCCCGGACGTAGCCGCGATCCCAGGACGTGGTCATGGCTTGCGGTGGACGATCACCTCGTCGCCGCGCCCCGGGTAGGCCATGATGAGCAGTCGCTGGCCGGCCTGCTGCTGGCCCTTCCAGGACAGCCAGGCGTAGTGGACGCGGACGCGGTAGTGGCGCTTGCCACGTGCGGCCAGGTCGGGGAGCGTGACGCCGGACAGGCTGTCGCCGAGGATGAGTGTGCCGTCGCGGCTTTCGTATCCGGCCTCGACGACGTGGTCCCAGCCCTTCGTCTCGACGGGCGGGCGGTGGTCGTAGGTCTCGGTGGTGACGCACATGCGTAATTCGGTGTTGACGAGGATGGCGAGGCGGCCGGGTGCGGTGACCACCAGGTCACCCTCCTTGGCCCGCCACGCGAGATCGTCGTCCAGGTCGGCCTCCTCGTCGAACGCCTCCAGCGGCAACTCCGTCCACACCGGCTTCTTCTCCCTGACGGCCCGGACCGGCTCGATCCTCGGCCGGTGGCGGGGAGCCTGGTCGCACATGGCCTGCTGCTCGGCGTTCCATGCCGCTATCTCGGCCTCTTCCTCGGCCACCGCCGCGTCGAACTCCGCCGCGACCTTCGGGCAGATGCCCTCCAGGAGGTACTTCTGCTCGCGCGGATGGACGCCGTACGTCAGCTTGAAGGTCGCCGCCTCAAGGGCGTCGCCGCGGGTGTAGACGCCGCACATGCGGTGCCCGTACGCGATCAGCCGCTGGTCGGGCATGCTCGGACGGAACGGCGGGGCGTCCAGCCTCCGCACGGCGCAGACGAAGGCCCGCTCGCCGGTCGCCTCCGAGGGGTTCTCGCACTCGCTTCTCGTCGTGGTACGGCCGGGTGTGTGGTCCGCCGCCGGCACCAGGGCCAGCAGCGCGACCGTGGCCAGGCTCGCCATGGCCACCTGATACGGCTTCCGTGGACGGGGTCGTTCGCCGTACAGGAAGAGCAGGATGAGGGCGGATCCGGTGAAGGCGGCGCTGTGCCAGAGCGGGGAGATGCCTGGTGCGGAGTCGAGCAACTGTTCCGGAAATATCCGGACACCATCGTACGGCGGCGCGGGCCTGTCCTTTCCGGTGACCGCCTCCACCACCCCAGCGACCGCCGCCAGCGACAACGCCGCGACGACCCCCTGGCGCAGCCTGCCCCGGCCCTCGCCATCGGCCCTTCTGTGCCGGAGCACGACAGCCAGCACCAGGGCCGCTCCTCCGCCGCATCCGGCGAGGGAGATCAGCAGCCAGAGTTCCTGCAGATACCACCCGGTTCTCGCGAACCACGACGCGATCGCCCCCTGGGGTCCGAGCCACAGGAAGACGCCGTTCGTCCAGTTGACCGCGGTCGGCAGCAACGGCAGCCCGACCGCGACCACTTCCCACGGCCGCCACCGGAACGTACCCATCACGCGCGGACGCGGAGCCCTGGGCGGGCGCGCGACCTCGATCGCGGACCGGCCGAGCCACACCACGGTGAAGACGTCCAGGAGCATCCGGCTCGCCTCGTAGATGACGAAGGTCTGGGTGATCGGGTAGGCGACCAGCGGCAGGAGGAACGGCCCTGCGGCCATCACCGCCCCCGCCCACAGCGTCGTCCGCCCCCACCTGCCGTCCCTGGCCTGCGCCACCACGATCAGCGTCATCCACACCACCCACGCCAGGCTGCCGCCCGGCGGAAGGGCGTCGCGCGCGACCCCGAACAGGTCCAGCGCCATCGCGACAAGTGCCAGGATCGGCCGGTACAGCCCCACCACCAGCGCGACCAGTCGCAGCGTCCGGGAGACGGTGCTCATCACCCGGTAGAGGAGCACGACGATCGCGATGCGCGCGACGGCCTTGGGCAGGTCGTCGGGCCAAGGCAGATGGTCGGTCAGCTCGATCGCCATCAAGGCATACAGGGCCGCCCGCAGCAGCAGCTGATCGCGGCTTCGGCGGGTTTCGTCACTCCGGCCGCCCTCGCTCCCCTCGCCGTCGCCGGGTGCTCGGGTAGCGGCGACGGGCGGCGCGTGCCTGCTCGTCGTCCCGCCGCTCCGCCGTCCAGGCAGGATCTGCGCCAGCCCCCAGGCCTGCGCCAACCCCATCCCGACCAGCATCACCAGCATCACCAGCAGGTCTGCGTCGAATTCCACGAGTTCATCGGCACCTTCGGCGAACTCCCGGTAGACGAGCAGCACGAGGAGCCGGGCGTCGCCGTACACCACCGCCACCACACCCGCTGTGATGACCAGAGCGGCGAAGACGGCGACGACGATCCGAGCGAGGGCATGGCGGGGCACGGGCGGTTCCTGAGGCAGGGGAGGAGCAGAGGGGGAAGATCGAAACGCCCAAGATTAACGGAGCCGCCCTCGCCGAGTCGATCATCAATTGGCCCGGCAGACGTCTGGTGAGGGCGGTGCTCGGTTCGGCCGGTCGACTCGGCCGGTTCCTTCGGGCGGCGGCGGGAAGGGCGGGCGAATCGGAGGTAGCCACCGCCCGGCGGGACGTCGCCGGGCGGGCTGGGGTCAGCCGGCCGGCTCCTCGCCTTCGACCAACGGCAGAGGGCGGCGGGGGAGGAGGGTGAGGGTGCCGAGGAGCCAGTCGGCGAGGCGGTCGCGTTCGACGAGCAGCAGGGGCTGGCGGGCGTTGAGTGCCTCCTCGCGGGCCTGGCGGGTGAGGCGGCCTGAGGTGACGAGGACGCCGGTGTGGCCGGCGAAGGTGTTGGCGAGGGCGCCGAGGAAGTTGCGGACTTCCGGGGCTCCGACGTTGCCGCTGTAGCGCTTGCACTGGATGGCGTACGGCTTTCCGCCGGGGGCGGTGGCGGTGATGTCGACGCCGCCGTCGCCCTTGCCTCCCCGCTGCTGGACGCGGCGGAAGCCGTCGGCGGTCATGCGTTCGGCTATCAGGTGCTCGAATTGGGGGCCGGTCATGAGGTCGACCTTGGCCAATTCGGTGTTGGCCGCCAGGAATTTCACCCGACGGGCTTGGATGGCCCGATATCGCAGGAAAAGGCCGCCGCAGAGGGCCGCGACCGTAAGGAGGGCGATGGTCGTGGCCCAGCCCGGGTTTTCCGAGACGTATTTGACCACGGCGGTGATCGCGATGGCCGTGACCCCGATGCCGAGCAGCCACAACCCCTCGTTTCCGCCGGTCTTCCGCCGGCGTCTGCGGTGCCCTGATCGCCCCGAACGGCCTGAGCGTCCCGGTCGCCTCGCCATTAATCCCTCCCTGAAGGTCGGTCTCGCTGGCGATTATGAACGACGGCACCGACAGAATCCGTGCCCAAGAGCACACGGCCGGCGGTATTTCAAACCGGCTTTTTGCGAGGAAATTTCAGGTGTTTCGATGAGAGAAGGGAAAAGGCTGGGGGTGGGGACAGCCCGATCGTTCAGAACGAGGCGGGTGAGAGCAGAGCAGGGGAATCGGTCAGCAACCGGAATCGGCTGTCCCGCTGCTGGACGCGGCCGCCGGTGGGGTGGGTGAAGTGGGTGCCCAGCAGTAGGTCGTCGGTGCCGGCCAGGTCCGTGAGCAGGCGGTGGCGGGTGGTGCGTGCCTCGGTGGGGTCGACGTCGCCGACGCTGCCCATGTCGGGGTAGGCCAGTTGCACGGGATGGTGCAGGCTGTCGCCGCTGATCAGCGCGTCGCGGCCGGTGCCCATAAGCTTCACCGACAGGTGGCCGGGCGTGTGACCGCGGGTCGGTAGCAGGCGGACGCCGTCGGCCACCTCAAGGCCTGAGGCGGGGATGTCGAGCAGGTCGTACAGGCCGTGGTCGCGGATGGGTCGCAGGGAGTCGCGGTACGTCTGGGCGACGTCCTCGTCGCTTTCGGCGGCGGCGGTCCAGAAGTCCCATTCCCTGCGGTCGGTGAGGTAGCGGGCGTTCGGGAAGGTCGGTGTCCAGCGGTCGTCGACCAGGTGGGTGTTCCAGCCGACGTGGTCGACGTGCATGTGCGTGGTGATCACCAGGTCGACGGTGTCCGGGGCGAAGCCCGCGGCGGTCAGCCGGTTCAGCAGCGGGGTCCGCAGGTTGTCGGCGTCGGGTATCCGCCGGGGCTTGTCGTTGCCGATGCCGGTGTCGACCAGGATGCGCCTGCCGTTCGCCTCGATCGCGAAGAGGTGTACGTGCATCGCGAAGGCCGTGCCGTCCGTGAAGTCGGTCGCAGCCAGGAGTGTCGCAACTGTTCCGGTGTGGCATCGGGCAGCAGCCATTGACTGGTCGCCGGTGACATGTCGATCTCGTCGACGCGGCGTACGACGACGCCTCCGAGGTCCCAGCCCAGGAAGGCCGGGGATATGCGGCTTGTAGACACTCCGAGTCCCTTCGTCGTGGTTGTTCGTGGTTCCGTGGGTCGACTCTAGGAGCGTCGGTGTCTTTTAGTAAGTACGTACCTTTTTGTAAGCTGATGACATGACGGTGAGTGAGCAGCTCAAGGACGTTCTCGCCCAGCTTCCGGCGGAGGCTTTCGACAAGGACTGCCCTACGCGGCCGGTGATGGCCCAGGTGACCGGCCGGTGGGGCGCGTTGATCATCGCTGCGCTGGCTCCTGGGCCGATGCGCTTCTCTGGCCTGCACCGGCACATCGGCGGCATCAGCCAGAAGGTGCTGTCGCAGCACCTCAAGTCGATGGTGCGGTACGGACTGGTCGAACGCCTGGTGGAGCCGACCGTCCCGCCGCAGGTCAGCTACCGCCTGACGCCACTCGGGCAGAGCCTGGCGCAGCAGCTGTGCGCGCTGCTGAGCTGGTTCAGCGCCAACACCCAGGAGCTGGAGGCCGCCCAGCGGCGTTACGACGCCGCCGACTCCCCGGGCCCGGTGACGAGCGGCTGACCAGGAGCGTGGTCTGTCCGCTGCTTGCTTGCGGAAAGTGTCGTAAGAGGATTAAGCGCTGACGTTGTCGGTCGACAAGAAGGCGTTCACCTGCTCCGCGAACTCCTCCGGGCTGACGATGCGCACCCCCAGGCTCTCCGCCTTCGTACGCTTGGAGCCGGCCTTCTCGCCGGCCACCAGCAGGGACGTCTTCGCCGAGACGCTGGAGCTGGCCTTGCCGCCGGCTCGCTCGATCAGCTCGTTGACCTCGTTGCGGGAGAGCTGGGCCAGGGGGCCGGTCATGGTGCCGGTGACGACCACCGACATCGAGACCAGGGGGAGGTCGGCCGATGGCTCCTGGGGCTCGGCCGAGGGCGGGGTGGCGCCGGGTTCGGTCATGTTGACGCCGGCTCGGACCAGCTTGTCGATGAGCGGCGCGAGCTCGATCAGCTCGTCCACCACGACCGGTGCCTTCTCCGGGCCCATGCCCTGCACCTGCTGGATCGCCTCGGCGTCGGAGGCCCGGATGGCGTCCATGGTGGCGAAGTGGCGGGCGACGCGGCGGCTCATCGAACGGCCCGTGCCGCGCACCCCGAGCGCGGCGAACACCCTGCTGAGCGGGCGGGACTTGGCCTGCTCGATGGCCGCGATCAGGTTGTCGCTGCTGGTCTCGCCCATGCGCTCCAGCCCGAGCAGCTGCTCCTTGGTCAGGAAGAACAGGTCGGCGAAGTCGGCGATCAGGCCGGTGTCGAGCATCTGCTGGATGCGGTTTTCGGCCAGACCCTCGATGTCGAGGGTGTCGCGGCCGACCGCGTAGGTGATGGACGCGATCGCCCGGCAGCCGCGCCCGCGCACGCACCGCCACCGCTCCTGGGAGGTGTCGATGGCGTCGCCGCAGGACGGGCAGACCTGCGGGATCGCGATCGGCTGCTCGTCGCCCGTGCGCAGGTGCACCACCGGCGCCTCGACCCGCGGGATCACGTCGCCGGCCTTGTAGACGGTCACGCTGTCGCCGAGCATCAGGCCGCGCCGGGTGATGTCGGCGACGTTGTGGAGAGTGGCGTAGGTGACGGTGCTGCCGTCGAGCTCGACCGGCTCCAGCACGGCGCGCGGCGCGATGATGCCGGTGCGGCCGGTGTTCCACTCCACGCGGAGCAGTTTGGTGATCTTCTCGGTGGCGGGCAGCTTGTAGGCGATGGCCCAGCGGGGCGCGCGGGAGCTGAACCCGGCCTCGGCCTGGTCGGTCGCGAGGTCGCACTTGATCACGATGCCGTCGATGCCGAACGGCAGCGTGGCCCGCAGGCCGGCGATCTCCCCGACGCGCTCCTGCACCCGCTCCAGCGTCTCGGCCACGATGCCCGCCACCGGCGTGACGGCCGTCGTCTGCACGCCCTGCGTGGCCACCCACTCCATGACCTCGCTGTGCGGTAGCCCGCGCAGCCGGGTGGCCAGCTCGGAGTCGTCGCCGGGCGACGGCAGCACGCCGTAGCCGAAGAAGGTCAGCTCGCACACGTAAGGCCGGTCCTGCGCGCGCAGCGTGCCGGCGGCGGCGCTGCGCGGATTGGCGAACGTGGTGCCGTCGTGCGCCTGCCGCTTGGCGCACGCGTCCTCGAACTGCGACGCGGTCATCATCACCTCGCCGCGCAGCTCCACCGTGACCGCGTCGGCCAGCCGGTCGGGGAGGCCGACGATGGTGCCGATGGCGTGCGAGACGTCCTCGCCGGCGGTGCCGTCACCGCGAGTGACCAGTTGGGCCAGGCGGCCGTGCCGGTAGCGGGCCGAGATGGCCAGGCCGTCGAGCTTCGGCTCCACGCTCCACACCGTGACGGGCCGGCCGAGCCGGCGCTCCAGCCCCGCCGCCCAGTCGGCCAGCTGCTCGGCGCCGAACACGTTGTCCAGGCTCAGCATGGGCACGGTGTGCGGCACGTCGCCCACCACGGCCCCGCCGGCCACCTTGCCGGTCGGCGACGACGGCAGCACCGACTCGGGATGCTCCTCCTCGTACGCCTGGATGCCGCGGACCAGCCGGTCGTAGGCGTCGTCGTCGAGGGTCGAGGTGCCGTCCGCGTAGTAGGCGGCGGCCGAGTCGACGGCCAGCTGAACGGCCTCGGCGTAGGCCGTGTCGTCAGCCAGGGTGGTGATGGGGGGTGTCTCGGTCATGGGTCCATCATGTCGTCCCGCACCGACAATCCGGCCCCCCAGATCGCCGGTACGCGACGACGGTTCATCTCCGTAGGACGGGTGCTGCCCAGGCCACCGTCCGGTTCGCAGGGGTACGTCTGAGCTGCGTGGACGCGGGTAGGGGCGCAGGCATGGACAGTGATCGGGGAACGCGTGCGCCCGCTATCGTCGTCGGCGCGGGCATGGCGGGGCTGGCCTGCGCGCTACGGCTGCACGAGGCCGGTGTGCCGGTACGGGTGCTGGAGGCGTCCGACGACGTCGGCGGCCGGGTGCGTACGGACGTGGTCGACGGGTTCCGGCTCGACCGGGGTTACCAGGTGTTCAACACCGCCTACCCCGAGGCCCGCCACGTCCTCGACATCGGAGCGCTCGACCTGCGGCCGTTCGCCTCAGGGATGATCGTGCAGGGGAGCACGGCCCGGGCCAGGGTGATGCTGCCCTGGCGGCACCCCAGGCACGCGCTGAGCGGGCCGCTGTCCGGGGTCGGGACGATGCGCGACACCGCCGTGCTCGGCGCGGTCACGGCACGCGACCTCGCCGCGCCCGCTTCCCGGCTGCGTGGCGGGCGCGAACGGCGTACCGACGAGGAGCTGCGCGCCTGGGGCATGTCCGAGAAGATGATCGACTGCCTGATGCGGCCCTTCCTCGCCGGCGTGCTGCTCGAACGTGACCTGGAGACCTCCAGCCGGGTCTTCCACCTGTTCTGGCGGTCGTTCGCGCGCGGCACCATCGGGGTGCCGGCGCTGGGCATGGGACAGATCCCGCGCCAGCTCGCCGACCGGTTGCCCTCGGACACCATCACCCTGGGCGCCCGCGTGAGCGAGGTCGCGGCCGACGGTGTCCGGCTCGCGGACGGGGCCACGATCGAGGCGCGGGCCGTGGTCGTGGCGGCGGACCCCGGGGCGGCGGGTGAGCTGTTGAGCGAGATCGAGGTGCCGCCGATGCGTGCGGTGACCACCTTCTACCATGCGGCCCCGCGCTCACCCCTCGGTGAGCCGATCCAGATCATCGACGCGACCGGGGTCATCACCGACACCCTGGTCCTCACCGATGCCGCCCCCGAGTACTCGGCCGACGGGCGGGCGCTGGTGTCCACGTCGGTGCTGGGGCTGATCACCGACGAGGAGCCGGTCCGGCGGCGTCTGGACGAGATCTACGGCGACACCTCCGGCTGGGAGCACATTGCCACGTACCCGATCGCGGCGGCGTTGCCCGCGATGCCCCCGCCGCACCCGCTGCGCAGGCCCGTGCGTCTGAGCAGCGGGATGTACGTGTGCGGCGACCACCGCGACACCGGCTCGCAGCAGGGCGCCCTGGTCTCCGGCCGCCGCGCCGCCGACGCCGTGCTCGCCGACCTCAGGTCGCGCCGCGAGGCCGTCCGCGCGGCCGCTGAGCGGGCGATTCGCTGAGGGGAACTGGCATCCTGTACGGATGCGCCAAGTGACCGTCCTCGGCAGTTGCGGTGCGTTTCCCGAGCCGGGCCGGGCCTGCAGCGGGTTCGCGGTGGACTGGGACGGTTACCGGCTGCTGCTCGACCTGGGCTACGCCACCCTGCCGCGGCTGCTCGCGCACTGGCCGGACGGCGCGGTGGACGCTGTCGTCGTCACCCACGAGCACCCCGACCACTGCATCGACCTGCACGGGTTGTTCCGGATGCGGTTCTACGGCGACCCCGGTGGCCCACGGCTGCCGTTGTACTGCCCGCCGGGCGTGCTCGACCGGATCAGCGGGCTGGAGCCCGACGTCGACCTCCACGCGGTCTTCGACGTGCATCCGCTGCCAGGCAGTCACCGGGTGGGGCCGTTCGCCGTCACCGGATTGCCGCTGCCGCACCACGTGCCCAACGCCGGCGTCCGCCTGGAGGCCGACGGTGTCGCCCTGGCCTACACCGGCGACACCGGTCCGGCTCCCGCGCTCGCCGAACTGGGGCGCGACGCCGACCTGTTCATCGTCGAGGCCACCGACCGCGACGGCGAGGCCGATCGCCCCGTCCGCAATCTGCTGGCCTCCACGGAGGCCGGTCACTGGGCCCGCCGCGCGTGCGCACGCCGGTTGATGCTCACCCACTTCTGGCCGGGCAACGACCGGGCCGCCTCCGTGGCCGCCGCCCGGGAGGAGTTCGGCGGGGAGGTGCTGGCGGCCGAGGAAGGACTCTCCGTCCCGCTCGGGGAGAAGCGATCAGTGAGTCGATGACGATGGCGCACCGCGAGGACTAGAGGAGGGTCGTGTCGCGTAGATAGGCGGCCACGCGTTCCTTGCCGCCGTGCTCCGCCCAGCCGAGCGGGGTGGCGTCGTACCGGTTGTCCTTGAGCGTGGGGTCGGCGCCCAGGTCCAGCAGGGTTCTGGCGGTCTCCACGTCGTCGTTCCAGGCGGCCGCGTGCAGCGGGGTGCCTCCGTGCGGGTGGTTCACGTCGAAGCCGAGGCCGGCCAGCAGGCGTACCGCGGCGGGTTTGCGTTGCTCGGCGGCGCGGTTGATCAGTTCGGGGTGCCGGGCGAGGGCCCGGGCCCGCACGTCCGGGCCGAGCGCGGCCACCGCGGCGGCGTCGGCGCGCATGCAGGCGGCGGTGAACGCGTCCATCTCCTCCAGCACCGCCGACGCTCCCGCCGCGGCGAGGAGTTCCGCCACCTCGGTGTGCCCGTTCAGCAGCGCCAGCTCGTACGGAGTCCGCCCCCCGAACACCGGATGCCCGCCGATCCCGTCGACCTCGGCCCCGTGCGCGAGCAGCAGCCGGACCCGCCGTGGCCCTCCGCGCAGTGCCGCCGTGGCCAGTTCCTCCCGCAGCAGCCCGCGCGGCGACCCCAGGGTGGGCCCCAGCCGGGCGTGCCACGGCCCGTTCCCGCCCTTCCCGAGCCCGAACTCCAGCAGCAGCCGCAGGTGCGCGGTGTCGTCGGTGAAGGAGCCGCCGAGGCCCAGGTTGTAGAGGGTCTGGCTGTCGTTGGGGTCGGCGCCGGCCTCCAGCAGCAGCCTGGCCAGGGCGAGCGCTTCGGGGTGCGGCGGCTGGTCCTGCTCGCCGCCGCCGAACGCGCCGGTCAGCGCGGTGAAGGGGGAGGTCAGACCGTCCCACAGGAAGCCGGCGTTCGGGTCGGCGCCGTGGCCGAGCAGCACCCGGGCCGCCTCCACGTACCGCCCCGGGGTGGCGGGCAGGCGGGCGTAGGTCAGGTACAGCAACGGCTCCCAGCCGAACGGCCCGCCCTGCGTGCGCGCGAGCCCCGGGTCGTCGTCAAGGGTCGCGGCCAGGGCGTCGGCCGAGCCGGTGGCGGCCATGGTGAAGACGTTCGCGGTGGAGATGGCGGGCTGCCGGGACAGCAGCAGCGCCGCCTCACCGGTACGCCTGGGATGGTCGGCCCCGTACGTGAGGCAGGCCAGCCGCAGGAACTCCTCCGGCGGCTCCGCCCGAGGCGTGACGCGATGCGGTGAGCGGGTGTAGCGCTCGACGGTGCCGAGATGCTCCTTCAGCCGGGGCCAGCTCGCGAACCCGTACATCCGGGCCGTGACCAGCTGCGCGTCCGACAGTCTGAACGGGTGCGGCGGCCGGGGATGGAACTCGGCGACCAGCCCGCGGGCCTCGGGGGCGCCGGCCTCCACCTGGCGCAGGAGCGTCTTGGCCTGCTTGCGGAGCCGTTCGAGGCTGGGGTTGTCGGGCAGCCGATGGACGGGCACGATGGCCTCCTTTCCGTCTGGCCTGCCGTCCGCATGCTCAGGCCGGAAAAGAGGTCGGGCCGGGTGGTGCGAGGATCATCAGGTGGGCTTGGCCCTTCCCGCGGACCGGGGGCGCCCTGAAAGCGCCGCCCACCAGCATACGCCTCGTCAGAAAGACCGTCTGCGCCGCCGGGAGAGCCGGCCCTTGATGAGCCGGACGTCCGTCGAGTCGCCCGCCAGGTCGGCCACCCACCCGGCGACCGTCCGCAACGACGGCTCGACCGCGTGCTCGCCCGACCACCACCAGCCCTTCTCCCGTGGCGGCTCGGCGGCGAGGCCCGCCGCCGCCAGCCCCGGCGGATGCCCGGACCGCTCCCACAACTCCTCCCACTGACCGCGCCGCAACCGCAGGTAGAGCAGGTCCTTGAGCTCGGACAGCACGCTGAGGTCGCGGATCGCGGACGCCTCGGACAGGTCGAGCGCGTACAGACGCGGGCACGACAGCAGCGGCCCCAGGTCCACCGGACGGCTGGTGCGCAGGGTCAGGAAGCGCAGCGTGGCGTGCTCGGCCAGCGGCGCCAGGTCGATCCGGTCCATGGCCAGGTCGAGCAGTTCCACGGGGGTGTCCTGGAGCGGGGCCAGGTCGGCGCCGGGGCAGTTCTCGACGTTCACCTGCCACAACATCGGCGCACCGCGCACTGGGGCGAGGTCGGCCCAGGGGGCGTTGCGGATGTGGAGCTTCTGGACGTGCTGGTGCAGGCCCCGCATGGAGGCGGCGTCGGCGCCGGCGATCGTGAGTTCGTCCGGCTTGTCGGGCTCGGGCTCGTCCTGGCCGTCGATGTCGATCCGGATCCGCCGGCCCTGCCCCACCTCGTACGAGCCCGCCCGCAGCGCCTTGACGTGTCGGCGCAGCAGGCCGGTGACCGAGTCGGCGACGTAGACGGGGCCGTCGTCGTGGTGCCTGCCCATGCGGATCACCTGGCCCGGGCGTCCGCCGGGGCCGGGCGCCAGGTCCACGGCCAGGAAGTCGCCTTGGGGGTCGGTGGCGAACGGGATCCAGTGCGGGTGGTCCGCGGCGCGGCGCACGGCCAGCGGCGGGCCGC
The DNA here is from genome assembly GCF_035917475.1 of Nonomuraea fuscirosea. NCBI lineage: Bacteria > Bacillati > Actinomycetota > Actinomycetes > Streptosporangiales > Streptosporangiaceae > Nonomuraea > Nonomuraea fuscirosea. The sequence continues at coordinate 11,368,800 of NZ_CP109074.1, forward strand.
CGGTGCTGGTGACCAGCGGCCGGCGCAGGTGGTGCCGCCAGGCGCGGCCCGCCGCCCACGTGCGGTTCTCCGGGCGGCTGAGCTTCTCGAGGCGTTCGAGGCCGAACCAGTGGTGGTCGGCCAGCAGTCCCTCGCCGCCGTCGCCGTCCACGTGGGCGTACAGGGCCTGGAGGTCGTCGGGGAGCGGGACCTGCAGCCGCGCCTCCAGCCACCGGCGGTGGTGTTCGGGCAGCGCCGGCGGGGGCGCGTAGGTGTCCTTGCCCCGCAGCGCGCGGTCGCGTCCGCGCAGGTACGCGCCGAGCAGGGCGACGGCCTCCTGCGCATTGCCCGCCGGGGTGGCCATCGACGGGCCCGGCTGGTAGGTGCCGGGGTCGGGCGGGAGGACGCCGGGGCGCAGCACGTACAGGAAGCCGCGGTCGTCCTCGCGCACCAGCGACTCGCTGACCACCGCCTCGAACCGGCCCCTGGCCTCGACGGTCAGCTCGATCGACAGATGGTCGCCGCCGGCTCCGTAGTGGGTGTGCACGGCGGACAGTTGCGGATGCAGGTCGATGTCGCCGCCGTCTCCCGCCGGGTCGAACCGGAGGCCGTGGTGCCCGGATCCGCCGTCGCCGGTGGCGTATCCCCGCACCTCGGCGCGCCGCCAACCCGGAGGTGCCGCATCGGTGATCTTCTCAGCCATGGCACGGAGAACATCGTCAATCACTCGGCACACCTCATCATCGGACAATGAGCCTTTCTAACACGCTCCGGGGAGGTCCCGAGCCGGTTGCCGGAGGCCCATCGCCGCCGAGGGAGAATCCGCAGCTGACAGCGCCCGGCAGCGGCTGACAGCGATCCGGCAGAGCGGCCTGACACCGTCCCTTTCATGAACGAACCCACCACGGACGTCATCGTCGCCGGCGCCGGTCCCACCGGCCTCACCCTCGCCGTGGACCTGGCCCGCCGCGGCGTCTCCTGCCGCGTCGTCGAGCAGGCCGCGCAGCCCTCGGGAGGGTCCAAGGGCAAGGGCCTGCAGCCGCGTACGCAGGAGGTCTTCGACGACCTCGGCGTGATCGGCCGCATTCTTGGCGTGGCGACGCCGTACCCGCCGCTGCGGTTCCGGCTGGGCCGGGTACCCGTGTGGCAGACCCGTATGCACAGGCCCGCCCGGCCGACGGACGCGGTCCCGTACCCGACCGTGATGATGCACCCGCAGTGGCGTACGGAGGCGGTGCTGCGCGAACGCCTGGCGGAGCTCGGCGGAAAGGTGGAGTACGGCACCGCGCTGACCGGCATCGAGCAGGACGCCCACGGGGTGCGCGCCACGCTGGGCACGGGGGAGACGGTCAGGGCGCGCTACCTGGTCGCCGCGGACGGCGGCAAGAGCCCGGTACGCAAGTCGCTCGGCATCGGCTTCACCGGCGAGACCCGCGAGGAGGAACGCGCCGCGCTGGCCGACGTGCGGGCGGAAGGGCTCGGCCGCGACCACATCCACGCCTGGGCGCGGCCGGGCAAGGGTTTCGTGGCCCTGTATCCGATGGCCGGCACCGACACCTTCCAGCTCCTCGCCCCGCTCAAACCCGGGGTGTCACCGGAGGACACGCTGGCCTGGTACCAGCGGCTGTTCGCCGAGCGGTCGATGCTGCGCGGGGTCCGGCTGACCGAGCTGCTGTGGTCGTCCCTCTACCGGGTGAACATCCGCCTCGCCGACCGCTACCGCTCGGGCCGCGTCTTCCTGGCCGGCGACGCGGCCCACGTGCACTCGCCGGCCGGCGGGCAGGGGCTCAACACCGGGGTGCAGGACGCGTACAACCTGGGCTGGAAGCTGGCCCGGGTGCTGGCGGGGGCGCCGGAGGAACTGCTGGACACCTACGAGGAGGAGCGGCGGCCCGTCGCCGCCCGGATGCTCGGCCTCAGCACGGACCTGCACGACAAGAAATCGGTCAAACGGGACGAGGAGACCTACCAGCTGTCGCTCTCCTACGGGGGCGGCTCCCTGGCCGGGCACGGCGGTGACCGCGTTCCCGACGGCCGGGTGCGGCTGGCGGACGGGACAGAGGCGCGCATGTTCGACCTGCTCAGAGGCACGCACTTCACGCTGCTGTCGGCCGAGCCGTGGAACGGGTCGGGGGCGGAGGTGCGGGCGTACCGGGTGGCGGAGCCGTACGGAGGGGAGCGGTACACGCTGATCCGGCCTGACGGCCATGTCGGCGTCGCCACCTCCTCGGCCGACGAGCTCGCTGGTTATCTGGCCATGGTCGTGTAGCGCCGACCCCGGTGAGCTGCGCGGACGCGGTTCTCATGAAGTTCTCAGGCGAAGTTTGTAGCACTTTCAACATAAATTTATGACTATGGGGCGATGGGGCACGCGCCGCAGGAGACCGGTGCGGCCGAGGCTCTGGCAGATCGGGGAGCCGTGGCCGGGCGAGCCCGGCGCTTCGCCGTCGGGGGCGCCGCGATCGCCGCGCTCGTCCTCGTGGCGGTGCTGGCGTACTGGCTGGGCGGCCGCGGCGGGCAGGTCGAGGGATCCGCGCCCAGGCCGAGCCCCACGCCGACGCCCACCGCGACGCTCACGGTGCCGGACGTGTTCAAGCTGGTCGGGCCGTCGGTGGTGGTCATCCAGGCCGGCCGGTCGCTCGGGACCGGGGTGATCGCGGCCGACGACGGCACGATCCTGACCGCGTACCACGTCATCGACGGCGCGAAGGACGTGAACCTGACGTTCGCCGACGGCACCAAGGCCAAGGCCGCGGTCTCGTCCTCGAACCCCAAGCTCGACGTCGCCACCCTCAAACCCGCCAAGCTGCCGGAGATCGTCGTCCCCGCGACGCTCGGCGGCGGCGTGAGCGTGGGCGCGCCCGTCGTCGCCATCGGCAACCCCCTTGGCCTCACCTACAGCGTCTCCACCGGCGTCGTCTCGGGCCTCAACCGCACCGCCGACAGGACCGCCGAGGACGGCGACCTCAAGGGGCTCATCCAGTTCGACGCCTCCGTCAACCCGGGCAGCTCGGGCGGCCCGCTCCTGGACGCCCGCGGCCTGGTCGTCGGCATCGTCGTCTCGATCGCCGACCCGGGAGGCGACGAGGCCTTCGCCGGCATCGCGTTCGCCGTGCCGATCGGCGTGGCCCTGGGCGGAGGCACCGACGGCGACGGCCCGCCCGGCGACGGGCCGCTGATTTGACCGGCGAGAGGGAACCGACGAGAGGGAACACCGCATGACCTCGACCAACCAGGCCGATCACCCGCTCGAACAGGTGCTGTTCGAGGTCAAACGCACCATCGTCGGACAGGACGTGCTGCTGGAGCGCATGGCCGTGGCCCTGATCGCGGACGGCCACCTGCTGGTCGAGGGCGTGCCCGGCCTGGCCAAGACGCTCGCGGTCAGGTCGCTGGCCGCCGCGATGTCCGGCAGCTTCCAGCGGGTCCAGTTCACCCCCGACCTGGTGCCCGCCGACCTCGTCGGCACCCGGGTCTACCACCAGCACTCCGGGGAGTTCAGGACCGAGCTGGGTCCCGTGTTCGCCAACCTGCTGCTGGCCGACGAGATCAACCGCGCCCCCGCCAAGGTGCAGAGCGCCCTGCTGGAGGTGATGCAGGAGCACCAGGTGACGATCGGCCGCGAGACGTTCAAGGTGCCGGAGCCGTTCCTGGTCATGGCGACGGAGAACCCGATCGAGTCGGAGGGCACCTACCCGCTGCCCGAGGCGCAGGTCGACCGTTTCATGATGAAGGTGGTCGTCGACTACCCCGCGCAGGCCGAGGAGCAGGCGATCGTGGCCAGGGCGCTGCGCCCGCCGGAGCCGCCGCAGCCGATGGTGACACCCGAGGGCCTGATCGCCATGCGGGCGCGGGCCCGGCAGGTGTACGTCGATCCGGCCATCGTCGACTACGCGGTCCGGCTGGTCGGCGTGACCCGTTCCCCCGCGACGGCCGGGCTCGGCGAGCTGGAGCGGTACGTCACCTACGGGGCGAGCCCGCGGGCCTCCATCGCGCTCGTCACCGGAGCTCGCGCGCTGGCCTTCCTGCGCGGGCGCGACTACGTCCTGCCGCACGACCTGGCCGAGCTCGCGCTCGACGTGCTGCGGCACCGCCTGGTGCTGTCGTACGAGGCCCTGGCCGACGACGTCGACCCCGACACGATCATCACCAGGGTGCTCGGGGCCGTCAGGGCGCCCGACGTCGTCCTGCAGAACCGCTGAGCCGCCATGGCCACCGCCCCAGAGAAACTGCTGCTCCGCCTGGAGTGGAAGGTCGTCCGCAGGCTCGACGGCCGGCTCCAGGGGGCCCACAGGACGACGTACCGCGGCACCGGGATCGACTTCACCGGGCTGCGGCCGTACACCGAGGGCGACGACGCCCGCCACATCGACTGGAACGTCACCGCCCGGCTGGACGAGCCGCACCTGCGCGTGTTCACCGAGGACCGTGAGCTGACCGTGTGGCTGGTGCTCGACCGCTCGGCCTCCATGGGGGCGGGCCGGCCGGGGCGCGGCAAGCACGACGTGCTCGCCGAGCTCACGCTCATCCTGACCCGGCTGTTCGGGCGGGGTGGCAACCGTGTCGGCGCCGTGCTGTTCGACACGGGGATGGTGCGCGTCGTGCCGCCCGGCACCTCGCGGCGGCACGCGCTGCGGATCGCCGCCGAGCTCCAGAGCACGTCGGGGACGCGCGGCGGCAGCACCACCGACCTGGCGGAGATGATCGACGCGGCCGGACGGCTCGCGCGCCGGCGCGCGCTCGTCGTCGTGCTGTCGGACTTCATCGGCGAGGGCGACTGGGAGCGCTCCCTGCAGCGGCTGGCCCGCCGGCACGAGGTGGTCGCGCTGCGCATCGTGGACACCGCCGACGACGTGCTGCCCGAGGCCGGGCTGATCGTGGTCGAGGACGCCGAGACGGGCGAGCAGCTCGTCGTCGACTCCGCCGACCCCTTGCTCCAGGTACGGTTCCGCGCCGCCGTGGACGCCCGCGACGCCCGGCTGACGGCGGGCATGCGCCGGGCCGGGGTGCCCGTCCACCGCATCGACACCGACCGCGACCTCGGGGAGGCGCTCGTCGAGGTCGTCGCCAGAACCGGAAAGCGGACGTCATGACCGCGCCTGACACGTTCGCGGGGGAGGCTCCATGACGTGGTCGGCTCCGCTGCTGCTGATCTTCGGGCTGCTGGTCACGGCCGCGCTCGCCTGGGCCGCCGTCGTCTCGGCCCGCCGCAGGAGGACCGCGCTCGCCGCGGCCGGCCTGGCCGTGCCCGGCGGACGCCGGGCGTACCTGGGAGTCGGCCTGACCATCGCCGGCGTCGCCGTGCTCGCCATCGCCACCGCGGGCCCCGCGGCCATGGTGCCGGTCCCGCGAGCGGCGGGCACCGTCATCCTGGCCATCGACGTCTCCAACAGCATGGGAGCCGACGACGTCGCGCCCACCCGGCTGGCGGGCGCGCAGCGGGCCGCCCGCGCGTTCGTGGCGGCGCAGCCGGACAGCGTCGACATCGGGGTCGTCGCGTTCGAACGGGGCGCGCTCACCACCGCCAGGCCCGACGCCGACCACTCCGTCGCGCTCAAGGCCATCGACCGGCTGAAGATCACCGGCGGCACCTCGCTGGGAGCGGCCATCACGGCCTCGCTGACGGCGATCACCGGCAAGCAGGCCGCCCTCGGCCGCGACGGCGCCCCGCCGCCCGACCTCGGCTACTGGCCGTCCGCCACGATCGTGATCTTCTCCGACGGCCAGAACCAGGGCAACGACGTAGAGCAGGTCGCGACCCTGGCCCAGCAGGCGGGCGTGCACATCCACACCGTCGGCGTCGGCACCACGGCGGGCACCGCGGTCAAGGTGGACGGCTACAACCTGCAGACCTCGCTCGACGAGGACACGCTCACGCTGATCGCGCAGACCACCGGCGGCGAGTACCACCCCGCCACCGACACCGCGCGGCTCGACGGGATCGCCGGCACGATCGACCTGCGGCTCACCGTCTCCGACGAGCCGCTGCCCCTCGCCGGCGGGCTGATCGGGCTCGCCCTCGCGCTGCTCACCGCGGGAGCGGCGCTCACCGTGCTCCGGTCAGGACGGGTGATCTGAAATGACGTTCTCATGGCCGTGGGCCCTGCTGTCCATCCTGATCATCCCGCTGATCTTGGGCATCCGCTGGTGGGCGCTGCGCCGCCGGCGGCGGGCCGCCGTCCGCGTCACCTCGATCGCCCTCGTCCGCAGCGCGCTGCCCGGCCGGACCCGGTGGATCCGCAAGATTCCGCCCGCGTTGTTCGTCACCGGGCTCGCCCTGCTCGCGGTCGGGGCCGCGCGGCCGCAGGCGTCGGTCCCGGTGCCGCAGACGGCGGCGACGATCCTGCTCGCGCTCGACACCTCGGGCTCCATGTGCTCCACGGACGTGGACCCGAACCGGCTGACCGCCGCCAAGAAGGCCGCCACCGACTTCATCGAGTCCCTGGAGGGCGGGCCGCGCATCGGCCTGGTCACCTTCTCGGGCAGCGCCGGCCTGCTCGTCCCGCCCACCGACGACACCGACGCGCTGACCGAGGCGCTGGACAACCTCACCGTCGGCCGCGGCACCGCGATCGGCCAGGCCATGCTGGCCTCGCTCGACGCCATCGCGGAGGTCGATCCGTCCGTCGCCCCCACCGGCGCGAGCCCCGATCCCGGCTCGGGCGAGGGCCACGCCGCCGCGGCGATCATCGTGCTCACCGACGGCGCCAACACCCAGGGCGTGGACCCGCAGACCGCCGCCCAGGAGGCGGCCCTGCGCCGCGTCCGCGTCTACCCCATCGGCTTCGGCACCACGACTCCGGCTCCCATGGTCTGTGAGAACACCCAGTTCGACGGCCGCGGCTTCGGCGGGTGGGGCGGCGGCTGGGGCGGTGGCGGCGGCTTCGACCGGGGCGGACGCAACATCCGCATGATCGACGAGCCCGCGCTCAAGCAGATCGCCCAGACCACCGGCGGCGCCTACCACCGCGCCGAGAACGCCGACGAGCTCAAGACCGCGCTCGAAGCCCTGCCGGGCAGCTTCAGCGTCGTCAGCCGGCGGGTCGACACCGCCGCCGCCTTCGCGGCCGGCGGCGCGCTCTTCGTCATCGCCGCCCTGTCGCTCTCCCTCTGGTGGAACCGCCCTCGTACGCCTACCCGCTGACCGGGGCTGATTACAGGGGTCAGTCGTCGGAGGCCAGGCGGGCCGGGAAGCCGCCGGTCGCGATCGGGCCCCAGCGGTCGATGTGCAGCCGGATCAGGGACTTGTCCTGGCGGCGCATGGCCTCGCGGTACTCGTCCCAGTCGGGGTGCTCGCCGGCGATGCAGCGGTAGTAGTCCACCAGCGGTTCGAGCGCGTCGGGCATGTCCAGCACCTCCGCACGGGCGTCCACCTGCACGTACGGCCCGTTCCAGTCGTCGGACAGGACGCAGATCGAGGCGCGGTCGTCCCGGCGGGCGTTGACCGCCTTGGCCCGGTCGGGATAGGTCGAGACGACGATCCTGCCCTCCTGGTCGACGCCGCAGGAGACCGGCGAGAGCTGCGGCCGGCCGTCCGCGCGCGTGGTGGACAGCAGGCCGTGGTGGCGGGGACGGAGGAAGTCAAGCAGTTCGGGCAGTTCGACGCGGCGGGCGGTCGCGATGCTGGGAGCCATGACACATGCCTTTCATTACGGACGTGGCTTCGATCCTTCCACTCCTGACGCGAGGAACACCCGATCCGAAACGGGGACGTAACAGACGTCCTACATGATCGGTGTCACCCCGCCCCCGTTCGACCCCGCGAGGAGAGTCATGAGCGTGTCGCAGACGTACGGACGACGGAACTTCCTGCGCGTGGCGGCGGCCCTGACCGGCGCGGGCGGCGCGTCGCTGGCCGGCGCCGGGCGGGCCGCCGCCACCCCGACGCTGCCGAAGGAGATCCTCCAGCCCCGCAAGGGGCCGATCCACGGCCGGCACTACCTCCCGTCCACGGTGGAGCAGGTCACGTGGGGGTACGTGCCCGCACTGGGCAGCGAGCCGGTGCTGCGGGTCAGGTCCGGTGACACGGTCACCGTCGACACGGTCTCGCACGAGGGCATCCTGGAGGACCAGGGCCGCGACCCCGTCGCCTACTTCGCCCGGCACGGCGTATCCCGGTCGGACGTGCTCCAGGACGCCATCGCCATCGCCCGCGACTACGACCGCACGCCCAGGGACTTCGACCTCGACGGCCCGCACGTCGTGACGGGCCCGATCCATGTGGCCGGCGCGCGGCCGGGCGACGTGCTCAAGGTCGAGATGCTCTCCATGCTGCCGCGCGTCCCGTACGGGGTGGTGTCCAGCCGCCACGGCAAGGGCGCGCTGGCCCGGCAGGCGAACGGCGGCGCCCCCGACGGCATCACGCCGGCGGAGGTCATGCCGCCCGTGGCCACCGACGGCCGCTCCACAGGCGATCCGCTCAGGTACGGGAACGTCTCGGTCTTCACCCCGGTCCGGCGCGGTCGCAAGGGCGTGGCCAGCGGCGTGCTCAAGCGCGGCAGGCAGGGCAAGGAGGTGACGTTCCCGCTGAAGCCGTTCATGGGGGTGATGGGCGTCGCGTTCGCCGAGTCCGACCGGCCGACCGATCCGCTGCTCAACAGCATTCCGCCCACTCTGGGCGGCGGCAACATCGACATCAGCCACCTCGGCGCGGGCGCCACCTTCTACCTGCCGGTCTTCGCCGAGGGCGCGCTCTTCTACACCGGCGACCCCCACCACGCGATGGGCGGCGGCGAGGTGGCGCTGACGGCGATGGAGGGCTCGCTGCGCGCCACGTTCCGTTTGACGGTGTGCAAGAAGGGCTCGGGGGACGCCCCTTCTGTCGCCTTCCGCTACCCCTTCGGCGAGACGGCGGACGCCTGGCTGCCGATCGGCCTGTCCGACCCGGACGGCTCCAGGAACGGCCAGGTGAACGACCTGGACGTGGCCATGCGCCGCGCCGTCGTCAACGCCCTCGACTTCCTGGAGCACGACCAGGGGATGGACCGCGCCGTCGCCTACGCCTACCTGTCGGCCGCCACCGACTTCGAGATCTCTCAGGTGGTCGATCGCACCACCGGCGTGCACGGGCTCATCCGCAAGGAGCACTTCTGAGCAGGGTCTACGCGATGTGGCGCCGATCACATGTGGTGTGTGGATTCGTCCACAGATGGTCGGGTGGCGTCTCCGTAGTGTCTGTCTTGCCGGAGCACCCCGGCGGAACGGACAAGGGGAGGATCCCGAGATGCGTAAGACCTTCGCGATCGCGGCGCTGGCTGGTTCGATGGCCATCACCGGTCTGGCTCTCAGCCCGGCTGCGGCTCAGGCGAGCACCACCACCACGACCACGGCGTCGACTCAGTCGGTGGTGAGCTGGGGGAAGTTCTTCTCCAGTGATCACAAGGCGTACACGTTCGGCAAGACGTGGAAGTCGCACGGCAAGGTGTTCACGAAGTGGTACGGGGTGGACAAGGTCGGTGGTGAGAAGGGCTGGGTCTGGTTCGAGGTGTACCAGGGTGGTCACTGGAAGCGGTTCAACAAGTCCTGGGACGGCGAGGTCGTCGGCGCCTGGAGCGGCAAGGGCGTCAAGAAGGTCTACACCTTCACCTGCTGGGCCGGGAAGTTCGACAACTGCGGTAAGAAGTACCGCATCTACTGAAGAGCGGTCAGGCCGATGCCGACCAGCACGAGTCCGGCCGCGCAGGCCACCGTCCGCAGCGTGTTGAACGCGGTCCAGCGCGGCGAGTACTCCTTCCACGACATGGTCCCGGCGTCGACGGCGTTGTTCATCGGCACGTTGATCACCATGGTGACCAGGAACGAGCCGACGAAGTTGACCGCCGCCGCGGCGAAGAACCAGACGGACGACGCCACGAACCCGGCCACCAGCGCCGCCACCGGCGAGCCGAGGAACACCAGGTACAGCCACGGGTTGAGGATCTTCCTGTTGATGCCGCGCATCGCCTCCTCGGCCCTGGCGGGGTCGAGGGTGTTCAGGCCGGGCATGACGGACATCGAGAAGGCGTAGAACAGGCCGGTGAGGGCGCCGTGCAGCACGAGGGTGATGAGCGCGAGTGCGAGCATGGTCATATCGTGGCCGCGCCGGCCGGGGACGGTCCATGGTCGTCCCGCTCAACCCCATACGTGAGAGTCCACCCGGCACCCGGCGAGCCCTGGAGTGGGTCAGCGGAAGGCGCTCCGGTGCTCCTCCACCCATGAGGCGAAGGTGCGCGCGGGCCGCCCGGTCAGCTCCTCCACCACCGGCGTCAGCTCGGCCGGCCGCCCGTCGCGGCTCTCCCAGTAGTCGAGCAGCGCGTCCCCGACCGGGCCTTCCATGTACGGGCCCGCCTGCGCCTTCCACTCCTGCCTGCTGATCCGCTTGACCACGATCTCGCGCCCGATCGCGCGGGACAGCACCCCGATCTGGTCGGCGAACGTGAGCGACTGCGGCCCCGTCACCGTGTACGCCCGTCCGCCGAGCGTGCCGGGGTCGGCGAGCACGGCGGCGGCCACGGCGGCGAGGTCGGCTTCGTGAACGGCGTCCACGTGCGCCTGGGGATAGGGCAGCGCGACCGGCTCCCCGGCCTTGATCGGCCGCGCCCAGGCGAACGCGTTGCCGCAGAAGGCGCCGGGCCGCAGCAGCGTGCCAGGCACCGGTGCGGCGGTCAGGGCCCGCTCCGCCTCGACGTGGGATCTGGCCAGCGGGTCGGCGTCGGGATCCGGGGTGAGCACGGACGACGACGACAGCAGCACTATGTGCTCGACCCCGGCGTCGGCCGCCTCCCGGGCGAACTCCCCGGCGTGCGCGGGCTCGGCGTACAGGAAGACGGATTTCGCGCCCGCGAGCGCGGCGGCGAAGGTGGACGGGTCGCGCAGGTCGCACCTGACGATCGACGGGTCGGCCGGGGTGGAGGAAGCAGGGCGGACGGGCAGGCCGCGCTCGCGCAGCAGCCCGATGAGGGCGGTGGCGACGGCGCCGCGGGCGCCGGTGACGAGGATGGTCATCTTTCGGAGTTCCTTTCAGTGGTGGGCGTGCGCGCGGCGTGGCAGCAGCCACACCAGTGCGCAGCAGATGAGCGTGGCCGCGATGACGACCAGGAGGCTGTGCGTGACGGCCTGAGCGTGAACGGCGGCGGCGGTCGCGGCCTGTGCCTGGCCGGCGGCGTGGAGGCCGGTGGTGGCGAGCTGGCCGGCGGTGTGCAGGTCGGTGGTCGGGACCTGGCCGGCGGTGTGGAGGCCGGCCGTGTGGAAGTAGACCGTGGTGACTGCGGCGGCGCCGGCCGCGTTGGCGAGTTGCTGGACGGCGCTGAGCGATCCGCCCGCGCTGCCGGCCTGGCGCTGGTCCACGTCGCCCAAGGTCACGTCGTAGACGGTGGCGAAACAGGTGCCGAGGCCGAGGCCGACGACCAGCACGGGCGGCACGAGCGCCCAGCCCCCGCCGGACACGACGACCGGCAGCCAGGCGGTCCCCGCGAGCGTGATGCCCAGGCCGACGGCGATGAGCACGCGGCCGAGGCGGGCGACCAGGCGGTGGCAGGCCACGGAGGCGACGATGATGCCCACGGCCACGGGCGACAGGTGCGCCGCGGCCCGTACGGGGGAGTAGCCCAGGCCGGACTGGAGGAACAGGGCCAGCACGAACAGCAGGCCCGCGACGGCGGCGTGGAAGACGACGCTCAGCAGGAGCCCGGCGGTGAACCCGCGCCGGCGCAGCAGCGACGGCTCGATCAGCGGCGCCTGCGCCGTGACCTGGCGCAGGCAGAACAGGGCGGCGAAGGCCAGCCCGGCGGCCAGGCACAGCAGCGGGCGCACCGACCAGCCGGCGGCCGAGCCGTCGATCAGGCCGTAGAGCAGGCCGAGCATGGCCGCGCCGAGCAGCGCCGCGCCCGGCGCGTCCACGGTGGTGTCCCGCTCGCCGTCGTCGGCGGGCAGCAGCCGGATCGCGGCGATCAGCGTGCCGCCGCCGAGGACGATGTTGATCAGGAACATGCCCCGCCACCCCAGACCGAGCAGGTCGGCCTCGATGAGCAGCCCGGCCAGCATCGGGCCGCCGACGGAGGAGACGCCGAGCGCCGGGGCGAAGAGGCTGTAGGCCCGGCCGAGCCGGTCGCGGGGGAAGACGGCGCCGATGATGCCGAACCCCTGCGGGATCATCAGCGCCCCGAAGGCGCCCTGGACGATCCGCCCGGCGATGATCACGGCGGGGCCGGCGGCCAGGCCGCAGGCGATCGAGGCGAGGATGAAGCCGGTCAGGCCGGTCAGGAAGACGCGGCGGCGGCCGTACCGGTCGCCGAGGCGTCCGCCGGTGACCAGCAGGACACCCAGGGCGAGCGCGTAACCGGCGCCGAGCCACTGGACGAGCGCCTGCCCGCCGCCGAGGTCGGCGACGATGGCGGGGGCGGCGAGGTTGGTGATGGTCCCGTCGAGCAGGTCGAGGGCCGCGGCGGCGATGACGACCGCGAGCACGGCCCACGGCCGGGCGGGCGCCTCGGGGGACGCGCGGATGAGCATGGAGTCTCCGGATAGGATGAAGGCGTCGCGCAAAGGTTGCGCCGCACAAAGATTGTGTGACGCAAATTAATGTGGAGCACGGAGCCGCCCATGTCAAACCGAGCCGAGACGTTGCAGCGAGTCATCGCGGAGAGCCAGCGCCACTACGCGGCGTACACGCTGTTCAACCAGGCCATGGCCGACCGGCTCGGCCTCCACCCCACCGACCTGCAGTGCGTGGCCCTGCTGGAGCTGGAGCCCGGCCCGGTGAGCTCGGGCGACGTCGCCCGTCTGACGGGCCTGACCCCCGGCTCGGCCACCCGCCTGGTCGACCGCCTGGAGAAGGCGGGTCTCGTCGTCCGCCGGCCCGATCCCGACGACCGCAGGCGGGCCCTGGTCAGCCTCGATCCCGGGGCCAGGACGCGGATCAGCGACGCCTGGGACATCCCCGGCACGGCCTTCGGCGAGGTGCTGGGCCGCTACGACGACGCGGAGCTGGAATTGATCGCCGACTATCTGCGCCGCACGGCCGAGGTCGGCCGCGCCCAGGCCGAACGCCTCACTGCCCGGGAGTGACCCTGTCCGGCCGCTCGGTCAGGCGCAGGCGGATGTCGTTCTCGGCCCACAGGACGAATCGCTCGACCGGCACCACGCGATGCCCCGCGACCGGCTCGAAGCGGAACCGCTTGAGCAGCACCGCCAGCACCAGCTCGGCCTCGACCATGGCCAGCGCGGCCCCCTCGCAGCCGCGCGGGCCCAGCCCGAAGGGGATGAACGCGTACCGGGGCCGCCTGGCCTGCTCGGCGGCGGTGAACCGCTCGGGGATGAAGGCCCGCGGGTCCGGCCAGTAGCGCGGGTTGAGGTGCACGGCCCAGAACGGGTAGAAGATCGTCGTGCCGGCCGGGACGTGGTGGTCGCCGAGCGTGAGGTCCTCGGTGGTCTCGCGGGCGCCGTACGGGCCCGGCGGGTAGAGCCGCATCGACTCCTTCAGCGCCATGTCGAGGTAGCGCAGGCGGCGCAGGTCGGCGTAGGCGGGCGCGGCCCGGTCGCACAGGACCTCGTCCAGCTCGGCGGCCACCCGCGCGGCCGGGTCCGGATGCCCGGCCAGCAGGTGCAGGGTCCAGGAGACCGCTACCCCGGTCGTGTGGTGCGCGGCCAGCATGATCATCAGTACGGTGTCGCGCACCCTGACGGGGCCGAGCCCCTCCTTGACCAGCGCGGCGACCAGGTCGCTGTCTCCCCGGGCCAGCACGCCGTCCACGACCTCGCGCAGGTACGCCAGCGCCCGCTCCGCCCGCGACAGGTCCTCACCGCGCTCGTACTGGCGGCCCAGATAGCCGGTCAGCACGGTCTCGAACGCGCTCACCACCCGCGCCGGGTCCTCGATGCCGCCGCCGAGCGCGTACTGGCAGATCATCCGCAACGACAGCTCGCTCAGGTCCTGCTGCAGCTCCACGGGCCCGTCGGCGGCGCGGCCCGCCCACCGGTCGGCCAGGTCCACGGTCAGGGCGGTGAAGCCGTCGAAGCAGGCCTCGTGCGAGCGCCGCCCGGCCAGCGCCGACAGCAGGGCGCGGCGCAGCGGCCGGTGCTCGGCGGCGGGCAGGGTCTGCAGATTGCCCGCCTCGCACAGCGGGGCCAGGAACTCGAACAGCTGGTCCGGCCGTTCGTCGACCGCGGCCGTGGCCTCCAGCAGCACGGGGTCGGCCACCGAGACCGCCGTCAGCCCGCCCGGGAGCTGGAAGCGGACCACGGGGCCGTAGCGCTCGTGCAGCCGCAACTGGTAGGTGTGCAGGCCGCCGGCGGCACCGATGGCGTCGCCGCCGTCAGGGGGTCCTGGAATCTCGCGCACAAGGTCACGGTCTCCCGGCCTCCGCGCCGTTGGCAAGGCGCGCGCACGTCACATCCCCGGAGTAGTCTCGCGTCGTGGCGCGTTTCCTGTGTTTCGCCTGCCGCCGGACGATCACCGCATCCGTCAGGAAGATCCCGCTGCCACCGTGGAAGGAGTCCCCTGAGGGGGCGACCGAGTGGTTCGAGCGGATCAAGGCGCCGCGGATGCCGCGCGGCACGTACGCGGCCAACCACCGCCCGGGCGAGTTCTCCGGCGAGCCGCCCGGTCTGGTCATCCACCCCGACGACGCCATGGGCATGCGCCTGCACCCCGACCTCGTCCGGCGAATGGGTTGCTGCGGGATCAACATGCAGGGCGGGCTGCCCAACCTCGTCTGCGAAGGTTGCGGCGCCGAGCTGGCCGTGCACCAGGCCGACTGTTACACGGAGAACCAGGTGACGCTCGTGACGGAGGCCGTCATCCTGTCGTACGCGGACGACTGAGCTGCTGGAAAGCGGTTGCTGACCGGGCCGTAAGGGATCATGTAAGGTGAGCCGGGCAGCCCCCCACCGGCCTGGAGTCACGCCGTGCCGCACATGTCCCGCCGCCAAGTTCTCTCCCTTCTCCCCGCCGCCGGCCTGGTCGCCGCGGCCACCCCCACCTCCGCCTCCGCCCGCGCCGCGGCCGTCGACCATCCGCGCGTGCTCGCCAACACCGTGACGATGCTCGCGGGCACCCCCGAGGTCAACGCCCGTCCCGAGCTGGCCGGCAAGCTCGCCTCGATCCTCGCCACCGCCAGGCAGCGCCTGACCGCCATGGACCAGGCCGGCGACGGCGAGCTCTTCGCGGGCCTGCGGCTCGGCACCGACGACGTCCAACTGCGTCAGGCGTACCAGTACCTGTACGAGATCGCGCTGGCCACCCGCACCCCCGGCAGCGCGCTCGAAGGCGACGAGGCGGTGCGGCGACGGGCCGCCGACGGCCTGGTGTGGCTGCACGAGCGCTACTTCGGCGACCAGTCCACCGGCTACTACGGCAACTGGCACAACTGGGAGATCGCCATCCCCACCCACGTGAGCAGGACTCTCGCCCTGCTCGGCGACCAGGTGCCCGACGGCCTGACCGCGACCTACATCGCCTCCATGGACGCCTACCTGCGCAGCGGCAAGGACGGCGACGTCGACCTCGACTCCCGCTTCCACACCGGCGCCAACCTGGCCGACATCACCGCGAACCGGATCCTCCAGGGCGCGCTCGCCGGCGACGACGCCCGGGTCGCCAAGGCCGTCTCCGACCAGGCCACCGTCTTCGCCACGATCGACCCGTACGACCTCCAGCACGGCGTCACCGACGGCTACTACCGCGACGGCTCCTTCATCCAGCACCACCGCGTCGCCTACACCGGCTCCTACGGCCGCGCCCTGCTGAGCCGCGTGGTGCAGACGCTCAAGATGCTCGAAGGCGTGAGCGGCGGCGCCTCGGACGACCTGCCCGGCGTGGTCTACCGCTGGGTCGCCGACGGCTTCGCCCCGCTGATCTTCGAGGGCTGGATGATGGAGATCGTCAAGGGCCGGGCGGTCGTCCGCACCACCACCGGCTACACCGACGTCGGCGTGATCGCCGAGGCCGTCGCCGACCTGACCGAGCACGTGGACGACGCCGGCGCGCTCGCGCTGAAGAAGTACCTGAAGTTCCTGCCGGCCGCCGACCAGGCCGCCTTCGTCTCTCCCGGCAGCATCGCCCGCTACGCGGCCATCCGCGCCGACGCGGCCGTCCCGGCCGCCGACCTCAACCCGGCCGAGCGCAGCGTGGCGTTCAACGCCATGGACCGGACCGTGCACCGCCGTCCCGGCTACGCCTTCGCGCTGGCGCGCAGCTCCGACCGGATCAGCAAGTACGAGTACATGAGCGGCGAGAACCTCATGCCCTGGTTCCAGGGCGACGGGGCCTACTACCTCTACCTGTCGGGGGAGGACCAGCGCGAGGTCTTCGGCGTCGACTACTACACGACCGTCTCGCCGTACCGGCTGGCCGGGGTGACCGCGCCGGTCGAGGAGCGGAAGACGGTCCCCGAGTCGTACGGCGGCCGGCTCTGGTACGAGAACCCGGGACATCCGCTCAACTTCACCTCCTCCTCGGAGTCCCAGAACACCTACGTCTACTTCCCCGTCTCGGGCAACGCCTTCTCCGGCGGCGCCACGCTCGGCGCGTACGGCGTCAGCGGCATGGTCCAGAGCGACGACGCCGCCTACACCGCCAAGCAGGAGGGCGTCCTGCCGGACGACTTCGTCGCCTACCGCAACGCCCGCGCCACCAAGTCGTGGTTCCTGTTCGACGACGAGATCGTGGTGCTGGCGGCCGACGTCTCAGGGCAGGGCGGGCGCGACGCGGTCACCACCGTGGACAGCCGCATCGCCGCCCCCGGCGACGCGGTCACGGTCACCGGCGAGGCGTGGACCGGCCGGGACTGGCGGCTCGGCGACAGCGCGCCGCCGCGCTGG
Source organism: Nonomuraea fuscirosea (assembly GCF_035917475.1). Taxonomy (NCBI): domain Bacteria; kingdom Bacillati; phylum Actinomycetota; class Actinomycetes; order Streptosporangiales; family Streptosporangiaceae; genus Nonomuraea; species Nonomuraea fuscirosea. Next base: position 11,385,576 of record NZ_CP109074.1, read on the forward strand.
CTCCGCTACGCCAACGGCACCCGCGGCACCTCCGTCGGCTACGCCTTCCTCACCCGGCAGCCGGTCAGCGCCGGGCTGGAGACGGTGACCCGCAGCCGCAGGGTCGTCCGCACCGCCAACCCCGACACCAGCGTGACCAAGAACGTCTTCACCGCCTCGGTCGCGCATCCCGCGGAGGGCGGCGTCAGCGCGCTCGCGTACGTCCTGGTGCCGAACGCCGGTGGGGCCCGCCTGCGTGCCTACGCCCGGGGGCCGCTGACCGTGCTGGCCAACGACCGGCACGTGCAGGCGATCAGGCACGAGCTGCTCGGCATCGTCGCCGCCAACGTCTTCACCGGCGGCCCGCGCCATGCCGGCCGCCTGCTCATCGACGGGCCCGCGTCCGTCATCGTCCGGTCCGACCCGCGCAGGTCCGGCGGGCGTACGACGGTCGCCGTGTCCGACCCCACGATGAAGCGCGACCGCGTCACCGTCATGCTGCTGGGCACGTCGCTCAGGCTCGACGGGGCGGACGAGGGGGTGACGGCGAAGCGGGTGCCCGGCGGCACGCTGATCCAGGTGACGACCCGGCACGCCTACGGCCGCACCTTCACCGCCACCCTGCGCTGACGTTTCACGGGACTCCGGGGCCTTCGCGTGGACTTCTCGGGATAAGTAGTCATTTGGTGAGCACTTCTCGGCGTGAAGATGGAGCCATGCACATCTTCCCCGACGCCGCCGTCTGGCGATCCTGGCTGGCCGCCCACCACGACTCGGAGACGGAGGCGTGGGTGGTGCTGGCCAAGAAGGGCACGACGGAGCCGACCAGCCTCGGCTACGAGCAGGCGCTGGAAGAGGCGCTCTGCTTCGGCTGGATCGACGGCCTGACCCGTCGCCGCGACGCCGGCACGTACCTCCAGCGCTACACGCCGCGCCGGCCGCGCAGCAGCTGGTCGCGCACGAACGTCGAGCGGGTGGCGCGGCTGCGGCAGGAGGGCCGGATGGCCCCGGCCGGCCTCGCCGAGGTCGAACGGGCCCAGGCGGACGGCCGCTGGCACACCACCTGACCCCGGCGCTGGAGCACCGCCTGACCCGGCCGCCGGAGCGTCGTTCGACCCTGGGCGAAACCTTGGCCAAGTCCTGCGGCGACCTTGCCCCGCAGGACGGCTCGTCGCCGGGTGCCGGAGGCCAGGCTTGCCGTGACAGGTTCCGGCCTCGGGCAAGACAGGCAGGTTCTCATGGTTGGACGATCCGCCGCCGCCTTCGCGCTGATCGGCGTCCTGGCGTGGCCCGCGCCCGCGTACGCGGTGACGCTGGAGCAGCGGCTCGCCGCGCTGTCCGCGTTCACCCAGCCCACCGCGCTCAGCGCCGTGGCCTGGCACGGCGCCTGGGCCGACCCGGGCTCGTGGACGGCCTACGGCTTCGACTGGTCCACCGACCTGTGCTCGCGCAGCCCCGACCAGCCGCTCGGGTACGACTTCCGCATGCCGTGCGCGCGCCACGACTTCGGCTACCGCAACTACAAGGCCGTCAACCACTTCCCGGCCAACAAGGGCCACGTGGACGAGGCGTTCCTGTACGACATGAACCAGGTGTGCGCCGGCTACGCGGGCGCCCGCAAGGCCGCCTGCGACCGGCTCGCCTGGTCGTACTACCAGGCGGTCCGCCGCCTGGGCGGCTTCGACCTCAGGGCTGACCCCGCCGCCTGAGCCCCGCCACCTGCGGTGGGAGGTTTGGTGCTCCAGTTGCCCCCACTGGAGCGATGCCAGGTTAGTGGTCGATCGTCCGTTTTGTACAGGTTTCGCGACATGTTCCTTCCGCCCGCGCACCCCGCCATCCTCGTATGTTGACTTTATGTAGTCAATCGATTACTAATCGTGGAGTCATTGTTCGCGGCAGGAAGGATCCACCTCGTGCGACGTGCTCTCACCGGCCTCGCCCTCGCTTGTTGCGCCCTCGCGCCGGCTCTCCCGGCCCAAGCGGCGGTCCCGGCCGGCAACGCGCCCTCCTGTGTGGTCGTCTGGCAGACCGCCGGCACAATCACCAAGACCGGATACGCGCGCAACGACTGCGGCCAGACCCTGCGTCTGAAGATCATCTGGGCGCGCGGCACCGACGGTGACTGCCGTACCGTCGAATCGGGCGGCACGATCTGGTCCAAGGTCGCCCGGGGCGTCAGGACGTTCGACGGCGCCAGCAGCTGCTGACCCGCCGCCGCGTCCTCCGGCTCCCCGCCTCCCGGCGGGGGCCGGCTCAAGGGCGGTTCCTTCTGGTACGGAGGTGCGCGGCGCCGACCTCCGGCAGGGGACGCGGGAAGCGCCCGGCGGACAGCCAGGCCGCGCCCGAGATGTCGGCGGGCACCCCGACGTTCTTCAGCCGGTCGACGAACTGCCTGCGCGACCTCGCGGAGCCGTCGAAGAGCACATGGTCGACCCCCGCGAGGTCACTCGGCCACCTGAGCGTCCCGAAGTCGACGAACAGCGTGCGCCGCCGGTTGAGCGCCCACGCGTACCCGGCCTCGAACAGCACGTTCGGCCGCGGCTGGCCGGACAGGCGCTCCGGCGCCTCCGCGAGCGCCGGATGCAGGGCGGCGACGTCGTCGGGGGAGAAGAACACGACGGTCGCGTACGACATCCGAAATCCCGCGTCGAGGATGTCCGTGGCGTGCTGCCCCTCCCGGCGCGCCCGCAGCCGGGCCGCGTCCCAGTCGACCACCTCGACGCCCAACGACCCGAGGAAGACCTTCATCGCGTCCACGGCTTCGTACCAGCGCCCGTGCGCGAGAAACACCTTGCGGCGATTGCGCCATCTCACGGGTCAGTGGCCTTTTCGCGGAGGTTGGGCGGGAAAGATGAATTCACTCAGGCTCGGGCCACCTCGGTCGCCCGTTCTCGTCTCGCTGACCGACAACACCTCGATCCAGTCCGGCGTCGGCTGGGAGAGCGCGTTGTTGCGTTCCTCCAGAATGTCCACCGTTTTGTCGAGCGCCTCCTCCAGGTCTTTGTCGTCGATGATGGGGGTCGCGCTGTTCGACTTGGCTTCGATGACGCTGAGCAGAATCTCCATCTCCAGGGGGTCGGCGTTGGAGATGTGCCGCAGGGCGTCACGCAATTGCTGGGGGCTCATCTTCTTCTTCACGCGCGGTGCCTCCCTCCACCTGTCGGCCGCAGCGGCCGCAGCGGCTCGCGCAGACTCGCCCGCGCCTTCTGCAGATGACTGCGCACGGTCGACTGGCTGATCCGCAGAGCCGCGGCGATGCTCTTGACATCGTGATCCAGGATGTAGTGGCGGATCACCACCTCCGCCTGGCGTGGCGGCAACCGGTCCAGCGCCCTGCGGACCAACGTCGCGTCGATCACCTGCTCGTCGGGAAACTCGTGCGCGAGCCGGGCTCCGGGCGGCTCGTCCTCCCGGGTCAGATCGGTGACCTGCTCCTTGCCCAGCTTGCGCGACTGGAGCCGCCGCAAGAGGTTGGCGGCGATGTCGATCACGTATGCCGTGGGTTGGTCGGCGGCGCACACCTTCTGCCAGTGGCGCAGCGCGAGCACCATCGCCTCCTGGGAGATGTCGGCGGCCAGGTTGCCGTCCGGTGTGCGCCGGCGCATGATCTCCAACAGGGCCGGATAGGTCTCCTTGAAGAAGGTGGAGAAGTCGCCGAGCAGACAACTCATATGAGCGCTCGGCGAATCCGACGCGCCCATTGTCCGCGGCAGGTCGAGTTCGTCGGACCGGCGCGGGCCACCGGTGTCCCGGGGAGGTGTGGCCAGCAGGACGGGCGCCACGTCGTCGCCCGTCGCCTCGTCGCTTGTTTCCGCCAAATTCCTCGCTCCTAGCGTGTTTGCGTACGGGGCGTTACCCCTCCGCGGTCGTTCGGCCACGGGACGACATCGTCCCGACACCCCATAGAGTCCGCGGCGACAGGGAAACGTCTACCCGAAGGTGACGCATCGATGAACTTTTCTTTCTTCGGTGCGTCGCATTCATGTACCAGCCGCAATACACGCTACAAAAAAAGCTTTTCGCCCAATAAAAAGGGTGTTTCGCGTTATCGGGCGGAATTCGGCGGGTGGGTTCAGTGCGCGCGGTACCAGTCGAGCGTGGCGGCCACGCCCGTCGCGTGCGGGGTGACCTCGACCGGGCCGAACGCCGTGCGGAAGGCCGAGTCGTCGGCGATGAACGGGCGGTCGCGCTGGTACCACGTCTCGCCCAGCGCGCGCACGGTCGGGTTGACCAGGCCGAGGAGGCGCTGTGTGCCGCGCCCGAGGCCGGCGATCTTGGGGGTGCCGCCGGCTTCGGCCCAGACGAGGTCGAGGAAGGCGCGGCCGGTGATCGGCTCGGCGGCGGGCAGGTGCCAGGCACGGCCGTCGGCGCTGTCGTGCTCGCCGAGGGTGACCAGGGCGGCGGCGATGTCGGGCAGGTAGGCGACGGTGTGGGGCTGGTCGAGGTCGCCGACCCAGCGGGCGGTCTTGCCGGCCAGGGCGGCGGCGAAGATCGTCGCGCCGATGGTGGTGTTGGTGCCGCCGGGGCCGTAGTAGTCGGAGGCGCGCCCCAGGGTGGCGCGGACGCGGCCGGCGCGGTGGGCGTCGAGGATCAGCGCGTCGACCTCGGCGCGGGCGCGGCCCTGGGGGTTGGTGGCGGCGTGGGGCAGGTCTTCCGTCATGGGGCCGGTGACGGGTCCGTAGACGTAGAGGTTGTCGGCCATGACCAGCTTGGCTCCCGCGGCCTCGACCCCGGCGAGCACCGTACGGGTGAAGGCGGGGAACTCCTCGGCCCAGCGCTCGTACTTCGGCTGCGCGCACTGGTAGACGACGGCGGCATCCCGGCAGGCGGCCACCGCGCCCTCAGCGGTGGCGACATCGGCGGCGAAGCCGTCACCCGAGGGGGCGTGGCGGCTGACGGCGCGGACGTGGTGGCCGCGGGCGGTGAGTGCGGCGACGACGGCCGAGCCGATCGCGCCGGTCGCGCCCAGAACCACGTGCAGGTCTGACATTTCGGATGCCTCCTCGTTGCCAACCCTAGTCACACGCGCACCTCCATGATCAGCGGCCCCCACCCCGACGGATCCCCATATTTCAAAAGATGGGCCACTCTCGTCCTATATATGGGCATATGTCGCTTTCCTTCGTCCCCGCCCGGGCAGACGAGGTAAAGGACGACGCCTCCACGAGGCGGAACCCGGATAGAGGGGAACTCTCCGATGACCTACCATCACGCACCCCGCGCGACCGGCTGGGTCGGCTGGGTCTGGTTCGGCGGGGCCATGATGATCATGGCCGGGCTGTTCAACGTCATCACCGGCCTGGCCGCGGTCTTCGCCGAACGCGTCTACGTGCAGACGTCCGCCCGCCTGCTCATCTTCGACGTCACCACCTGGGGCTGGGTACACCTCGTCCTGGGCGTGCTCGTCCTGGCCACCGGCGTCGCCGTCATGGTCGGCCAGAACTGGGCCAGGGTCGTCGGCGTCGTCCTGGTGATGCTGAACGCCCTCACCCAGCTGACCTGGATAGCGGTGAACCCCTGGTGGTCACTCGCCGTCATCGCGATCGACGTGCTCGTCCTGTACGCGCTCATCGTCCACGGACGTGAGGCCAGGCTCGACTGAGCTCAGCGGAGGTCCTTGGCGTAGCAGAAGACCTGGGGCTCGCCCACGTACTTGCCGTAGGGCGCGGTCGCCGTGTAGCCGGCGCTCTCGTAGAGGGCGATGGCCTCAGGCTGGCGGAAGCCGGTGGCCAGGCGCAGCCGGTCGTAGCCCATCTCGGCCGCCAGGCCCTCCAGCGCCTTCAGCAGCGAACGGGCGATGCCGCGCCCCCTGTGCCCGGGGGCGACGTACATGCGTTTGATCTCGCCGGTCGTGCCCTCGGCCGGCTGGACGGCGCCGCACCCGGCGGCGAGGTCGTCGACCACCGCCACCAGGAACCTCGCCTCGGCGTGCACGGCCGAACGGCCCTCGGGCCCGTACTTTTCGACCAGCTCGCCGAAGGCCGCGTCGATCAGGGCGGCGAGGCCCGCGTCCGTGACGGGACGTTCCACGATCCGCATGCGGGCGAGCCTAACGCCCCCTCGGACCGACGCCCGCCCCCGCCCCGCCCGCCGCGACAGGCCGGCCGGCGGGGTCAGGGGTGCGGGCCGGTCAGGCGCTGTCCGGGCCGTAGAAGGCGGCGATGCCCTCCGATTCGAGCCACCGGCTGTAGGTGGCCGACTGCGGCCAGCCCTCGGGCGAGTCCTGCCACTCCTCCTGCCGCCCGTACGGCAGCAGATCGATCAGCGCGAACGTGTGACTGAGCTGCTCGGTGCCGCGCCCGCTGGTGTGCCAGGTGCGGTACACGGTGTCGCCGTCGCGCAGGAACACGTTGACCGCGAAGCCCCCTCCGGGCGGCGCGCCGACGTCGGCGCCGAACGGACTGTTGGCGGTGGAGTACCAGGTCATCTTGTTCCCGACCCGCCGCTTGTAGGCGAGTGCCTCGTCGATCGGGCCCTGGGTGACGATGACGAAGCGGGCGTCGTAGTTGTCGAGGAACTCCAGCCGGGTGAACTGCGAGGTGTACCCGGTGCAGCCCCCGCACTGCCACTCCTTGCCCGGGAACCACATGTGGTTGTAGACGATCAGCTGACTCCTGCCCGCGAAGACGTCCGCGAGCCGGACCGGGCCGTCCTCGCCGTCGAGGACGTAGTCCGGCATCCGCACCATGGGCAGACGGCGGCGCTGCGCGGCGATGGCGTCGAGCTCGCGGGTCGCCGCCTTCTCCCTGGCGCGCAGCTCGTCGAGCTGCTTCTGCCAGGTCTCGGCGTCGACGACCGGCGGTAGTGCGTTGGTGCTCATGAGTTCTCACTCCTCGTACGTGTCGTCCGGACGAAGAGGTAGACCCGGCGGGACTGGGAAACTCATCGGTGCGGCGGCCGGGATCACTCCCGGCGCTCCCGCCCCTCCCCGCCCGGCCGCCCGAACAGCTTGTCGAGGCTGCGCCGCTCGCGTTTGGTGGGCCGGCCCGCGCCCCGGGCGCGTACGGCCACCGTCACGACCTCCTCGCGCGGCGGAGGCGGAGGGCTCTTGTCCACGTAACACTCGGCGGCCACGGCGGCGCCGACCCGCTTGGCGATGATGCGGGAGACGACCACGATGCGTTCGCGCCCGTCGTGCCGCAACCGGATCTCGTCACCGACCCGGACGGCGTGCGCGGCCTTGACCCGCACCCCGTTGACCCGGACGTGACCGCCCCGGCAGGCGTCGGACGCGACGGAACGGGTCTTCGTCAGCCGGACCGACCAGATCCAGCTGTCGACCCGCGCGCTCACCTGCTCCTCTGCCACCCTGCCACTGTACTGACCGCCGTCGAACGCCGTCGATCGCCGGAAGGCCCGGCCGGAGCGCCGCCGTCGATCGCTGGAAGGTTCCACGCGGCCGGAATACCGCGGCCCCGGCGGGGGATGCATCCCGTCATGGTCCCCCTGAGGCGGGCGTTCCACGCCGCCATGCTCACCCTGGTCTTCCTTCCGCTCGTCGCCGCCTTCACCGTGCCGCCGGCGGGCGCGGAGGCGCGCAAACGTCCCAAAACGGTGTCAGCAGCCCTGGCCAAGCGCATGCTCGGGCAGCTCAAGGTGGCCAGAGCCCTGTCCATCCGGGGCTATCACCGCCAGAAGTTCCGCCCGCACTGGCCGCACCGCAAGGGCACGTGCAGCACCCGCGAGCTGGTCCTGGCCCGCGACGGCCGCCGCGTCCGCCGCAACGCGGCCTGCCATCCGGTCAAGGGGACCTGGTACAGCCCTTACGACGGCAGGCGGCTGAAGAGTGAGCGGCAGGTGGACGTCGATCACGTGGTGCCGCTCGCGTACGCCTGGCGTTCCGGCGCCAAGCGCTGGAGCCCGGCCAAGCGGCACGCCTTCGCCAACGACCTCACCCGCGCGGAGCTGCTGACCGTCAGCCACTCGGCCAACATCGCCAAGGGCGGCCAGGGCCCGCAGAGCTGGCGTCCGTCCCGCCGCGCCTACTGGTGCCGGTACGCGACCTCCTGGATCAGCGTGAAACACCACTACCGGCTCTTCGTGACCAGGAACGAGCGCCGCGCCCTGCTCAACATGCTCCGCACCTGCTGAGGGAGTTACGGTTCCGGGCGTTCACGTCGGACGCGTCGGACGAGGTCGGGCGGTTCAGGGGGTGAAGGGGCCTTTGCCGGTGAAGACGAGGCGGGCGAAGTTCTCGCCGATGCGGCGGTGGCCGTCGGGGCCGGGGTGGACCTCGTCGGGCAGGGGGAACTCGGCGTAGTCGCTCTCGCCGTAGAGGTCACGCCCGTCGAGGTAGTGCAGGTTCGGGTCGTCGGCCGCCCGCTGCTCGACGATGCGCGCGAGCTCGTCCCGGATGACGTTCAGCGTCAGCCGCCCGGCGGCGCGCTCGGCCGGATCGCCCGTGGCCTTGAACCGCAGGGTCGTGCCGTCGTAGTCGGGCGCCAGCGGACCGGGGGTGTCCTCCTGCACCGGGCACAGGATGGGCGACACGACCAGCAGCGGAGTGTCCGGATGCCCCTCGCGGACGGTGTCGAGGAAGCCGTGCACCGCCGGGGTGAAGGCCCGCAGCCGCATCACGTCGCCGTTGACGATGTTGATGCCGAGCTTGAGGCTGATCAGGTCGGCGGGGGCGTCCCTGATCGCGCGGGCGGTGAAGGGATCGAGCAGCGCGCTGCCGCCGAACCCCAGGTTGACCAGCTCCACCCCGCCCGCGGCGGCGGCCAGGACCGGCCAGATCGCGGTCGGGTGGGTGGCGTTCGAGCCGTGGCTGATGGAGCTGCCGTGGTGCAGCCACACCCGGCGCCCGTTGTCGCGGGCCGGCTCGATCGGGGCGTCGGTGCGCAGGGCGATCAGCTCGGTGATCTCCGTGTGCGGGAGCCAGATCTCGACGTCCTTGTCGCCGGCCGGCAGCCCGGTGAAGCGGGCGGTTCCGGGCGGCCCCTCGGTCAGCTCGACGGCCTGGGTGAACATGTCGATGATCGTACGAAGCCTGCCGCCGGTCACCGTGGCCTGAGCCGCCAGCTTGCCGTCGGCCACCAGGTCGTAGACGCCGTCCGCCGGGGTGGGGAAGCCGCGGTAGGCCCGCTTGGTGGGCAGGGTGTCCAGCTCGACGGTGGTGGCCGCGGTGCGGAAGACCACCCGTACGCCGGAGGGTTGCGCCTGCGCCGTGGCCGTCTGATCGTCGGGGATCTGCCGGCGCGCCCGTGCGGGCAGCCGGTGCGGCAGCAGGCCGTGCGCGGTCGGTTCCACGTCGAGCTGGCCGCGCAGGAGGTCCGGGGTGACGGGGGTGGTGATCCAGTCGGGTTCGGTGCTCATTCGCCTCAACCTGTCGTACGGTACGTCTGCTTTCCTAACAAGTTTAGGCAATTAGGTCTAGTGCTTAGGAAGGTCGTCTCCGTACCCCTCCTTCCTGAGCGCCCGGCGGTAGGAGGCATCCATGATCCGGCGGAGCAGCCTGGAGAACACGGCCAGCATGCGGGCCGGCCGGCGCAGGGCCGGTTTCGCGGCGCCGAGCTGCTTGGTCGTCAGCGCCATCAGCTCGGAGCGGGTGGCGGCGTCGGCGCGGACGGCGTCGTCCCAGAGGTCCGCGGCGGCGACGGCCCGGCTGGGCGTCACCTCGGCCCGCTCGACGGTGACGACGAGCGCGGCCTGCGGGACGGCGCTGCCCAGCGCCATCCCGGCGAGCAGTTCGGGGTCGTCGGTGACCAGGGCGGTGCCGTTGATGTGCAGGACGTCGGTACGGCCGGGCACCAGCAGCGCCGCGGCGAACCCGTCGTCGGTGAGGAGGTTGTGGAAGGTGTCGGCACGCTTGTTGCCGCGCCGGTCCGGGATGACCAGTGTCTGCCCGTCGATCATCTGGACGAAGCCGGGCAGGTCGCCGCGCGGGCTCGTGTCACTGCCGCCGTCGAGGTCCCACGAGGACACCACCGCGAACGGCGATTCGGCCAGGAACCCGGCGATCTCCGTACCGGACAGCGGCCCTTCGGTGGCGTCGGCGCGGGCCGGCGTTCCCTCGGCGTTCCCCGTAGCGGACAGTGGTCCTTCGGCGTTGAGCGGCGTTCCTGTGGCGGGCGATGGGTTGCTGGTGACGGACGGCTTCCAGAGGCGGGAACGGAGTATCGCTCGCGCGCAATGGACGTAGGCCTGGCTGACGGCGACGACGATGCGGCCGTTGGAGCGTTCGGCGACCGAGCCGTTGACCCGGAGCGTCTCGCCGACGCCGGGCAGGAGGAAGACGAAGGAGACCGGGCCGGAGGCGTCCGCGTCGCAGGCGAAGGCGAACCGCGTCGGTGACTCGACCACGGCGAATCCGGGCTCACCGCCGACCACCGTCGACCGGGGACGCCCGTCGGCGTCGCGGTAACCGAAGCCGGCCAGCGGCGCGAGGTCGAGCATGCGCCTGGCGGCGTCGTCCAGCTCCGCCAGTTCCTTCATCAGCACGAGCGGCGCCGGCCGTCCGATGATCGTTTCGAGCTGGGCGGCGGTCGTGATCCGGTGGCGCGCGGCGGTGTTGTCGCGCGGTCCTGATTCGCTCGTCGCAGGCGCAGGCGCAGGCGCAGGCGAGGGTGAGGGGCGGGGCGCTGTGTGCATGGTGATGAAGCCTTTCGCCGGCGGTATCGGGACAGGGGAGAGCCCGGATCCGCGTCGGCTCACGTTCGCGCGGACCCGTCAGAATGCGTTCTCACTCGTGCGGCGCGCCAGCGGGCAGGCCGGGAGTGTCGAGCAGGGCCTTGAGTGCCTGGACGTGCCCGGCGTAGGCGCGCCGTCCCTCGGCGGTCAGGCTCACCCAGGTCTTCACCCGGCCCCGCCCGGTCGGCTTGGAGACCGTGACGTAGCCGGCGTCCTGCAGCACCTTCACGTGCTTGCTCAGCACGGAGTCGGCCACGCCGAGCACTTCGCGCAGCGCGGCGAACTCGGCGACGGAGGAGGCAGCGAGCAGCGCGCAGATGCGCAACCGGTTCGGCGCGTGGATCACCTCGTCGAAGCCGGCACTCATGCGCCCGCCCGTGCGGTCACGTCGAGCCGCCCGTTCACGCGCCGGCCCGCAACTGGGCCCGCAGGGCGACGTCGAACCGCCGCCCCAGCGAGATGACGGCCGCGAACGCCACCACGGCCAGGCACCACACCGGCCACCGCAGGTCGGTGAAGGAGCCGACGCCGAAGGCCGCGACGTTCGACAGGATCGTCAGCAGGCCGGTCGCGCCGATCCATCGCCCGGCGGGGCCCGCGTGGAACCCGGACACCCAGAAGCCGGTCAGGCGGCGATAGGCGGCGGCGATCGCGGCGCAGCCGGCGAGGAGCAGCACCACGCCGCCGATCCTGACCGGGGTGCCGCCGAGTCCGACGGCGAGAACGCAGCCCGCGAGCAGCAGCCCGAAGCTCGGGTGATACCACCAGGGAGGGGTCAGCCGGTCGGCGAGAGCCGCGCGCACCTCGGCGATGGCGGACAGGCCGTCATGACTTTCCATGGTGGAAAGTCAATCACTTTCCGTCTTGGAAAGTCAATGGGAGGGAAAGTCTCCGGTTCCTCCGCAGCGTGACGAGCCCGGGCAGCCCCTGGACATACCGGGGATATACCGCCGCTTCGTAGGCTCCCCGTTGATGACAATGGAGATCGGTTACCTCGGGCCCTGGCAGGTCACGCTGGGCGGGCGACGGGTGGGGCTGGTGGGCCGGCGCCGTGTCGCCGTACTGACGCGTCTGGCCTTGGACGCCGCCCGGCCCGTCACCATGCAGCAGCTCGTCACCGACGTCTGGGGACAGAGCTCGACCGCCACGGCCGGCAAGCAGCTCCACATCGTGGTGTCGAAGCTGCGCGACGCGCTCACCCCCGACACCATCGCGACCGTGCCCGGCGGCTACCTGCTGGACCTGCCCCGCGACCGGGTCGACGCGCACCTCTTCACCCGGCTGGCCGGCCAGGCGCGGGCGGCGCGCCATCAGCGTGAGCCGGGTACGGCCGACGCGTTGTTCCGGCGGGCGCTGGCCCTGTGGCGGGGGAGCGCCCTGGCCGAACTGGCCGACCCGTGGGCGCGGATCGAGGCCAAGCGCCTGGAGGAGGAGCGCATGGCCGCCTTCGAGGACCACATCGAGCTGCGGCTGGCCAGAGGAGACCAGAAGGCGGTGGTGGCCGACCTGACCCCGTACGTCCTGGCTCATCCGCTGCGGGAGGGGCCGCGGGCCCAGCTCATGCTGGCGCTCTACAGGGCGGACCGGATGTCCGAGGCGCTCGCGGTGTACCAGGAGGGGCACGTTGCCATGGTGGAGGAGCTCGGCCTCGAACCGGGCGCGCGGCTGCGCCGGCTGCGGCAGGCCGTCCTCGACGGCGACCCCGCGCTCGAACTCGGCACACCCGAGCAGTCCGCCACGATCGTCCCCGCCGAGCTGCCCGCCGGCATCCAGTCTTTCACCGCCCGGCAGGAGGAGGCGGAGTGGTTGCGGGAGGCGCTGCTGAGCACGGGCGTGGCGGTCGTGGACGGGCCCGGCGGCGTGGGCAAGTCGGCGCTCGCCGTCCACGTCGCGCACACGATGGCCGGGCGATTCGGCGATGGCGTCGTCTACGTCGACCTCAACGGCGCGACCCCCGGCGTTCAGCCGCTCTCCGTGCTCGACGCGCTGGGTCACCTGCTGCGTTCACTGGGGCTGGACGGCACCGCCGTACCGGCCGATCTGGACGGAGCGACAGCCCGTTACCGATCGCTCACCCAGGCGAGCGAGCTGCTCGTCATCCTCGACAACGCGCTCGACGCCGGCCAGGTGCGGCCGCTCATCCCGGCGGGCGCCGACTGCCGGGCCCTCATCACCTCCCGCGCCGCGCTGAGCACCCTCGACCGAGCCCGTCACCTGCACCTTTCCGGGCTCGGCGACCGCGACGCCGTCACGCTGCTGGCCAGGATCGCGGGTCAGGAGCCCGTCGAGCGCGAACCGGAGGCCGCCGCCAGGATCGCCGAGCTGTGCGGCGGCTTCCCCCTGGCCATCCGGATCGCGGGCGCCCGGCTGGCGGCGCGGCCTGGCCGGCGGCTCGCCGACCTCGCCGATCGCCTGGCCGACGCCACCCACCGCCTGGACACCCTGCAGTACGCCGACCTGGCCGTACGCGCCGGCATCGCGGTGAGTCACCAGCACCTGCGCGAGGAGAGCGGCGGCCACGACGCCGCGCACGTACTGCCGCTGCTGGGCCTGCTCGACACGCCCACCCACACGCCGGCCGCCACGGCCGCCCTGGCCGGCTGGCCCGAGGCCCGCGCGGAGGCGGCGCTCGAACGGCTCCACGACGCCCGGCTGCTGGAGTCCGCGGGGCCCGGCCGGTACCGCTTCCACGACCTCATCCGCCTGTACGCCCGCGAGCAGGCCGGCGAACTGCCCGGCCAGGACGGCGCCGCCGCCCTCCGCCGGGGGCTGCACCACTACCTGGCCTCGGCCAACACCGCCACGCAACGCGTGCACTCCCAGGTCCAGGAGCCCTACTACGCGGCGGAGCAGCCCGGTGTCGCCTTCACCGGCGCGCACGAGGTCCGTGAGTGGACCGAGGCCGAGCGCGACAACCTGCTCGCCGTGGCGCACCAGGCGGCCGAGTCCGCCGACCCGGACACCGCCATCGGGCTGGCGCTGAGCCTGCACTGGCCGTTCAACTACCGCGGCTGGGTCACCCACCTGGCCGACGTCCACCTGAACGCGATCGCGGTGGCGGCGCGGTGCGGAGACTGGGCCGGCCAGGCGCAGGCGGCGACCTTCCTCGGCTGGGTCTACCGCGACCAGGGACGTCACGAGCAGGCCGTCGAGCAGCTGAAAGAGGCCGTCGTGTACTGGGGGAAGGCCGGTCTGCCGCACCGGAGGATCGGCGCCTTCAACAACCTCGGCATCATCCACACCCTGCAGGGGCAGCTCGACCTGGCCCGGATCAACTTCGCCCGCGCCACGGAGATCGCCGAGAAGACGGGCGACGTCTACGCGCGGAGCGCGATCCACAACAACGGCGTGCACCTGCTCTACCGGCAGGGCCGGTTCGAGGAGGCCATCGCCCAGGCGAAGACCGCCGTCGTGGAGTGGACCGGCAGTCTGTACGTGGAGGGCGCGTCCCACGAGACCCTGGCCCGCGCCTACCTGCACGCGGGCCGCCTCGTCGAGGCGGCCGACACCTTCCAGGTCGCGCTGACCCTCCTCCGCGAAGCCGGATACCGCATCGGCCATGCGGTGGCCGCCTGGTGGTGCGGCCACACCCTGCACGAGCTGGGCCGGTCCGCAGAGGCGCGCCGGGTCTGGCGCGACTGCTTCACGAGCCTGCTGGAGGCCCGCCTCCTGACCCGCGCGGAGGTGGACGACCTGCTCGATCAGCCCGTCCCCGAGATGCCCGGGCCGATCGGAAACATGCTCTGACCCGCCCGCGCGTCAGCGCCCCGGGTGGACGTACTGGTTGTAGCGAGTCGTGGTGTTGACGCAGTGAGTGTCCGGTGTCCTTCCTCCAGGCGCCTGGGCGCCAGCTCCGGTGGTGTATTTCCATACGATTCGGGCCTTCACCGGAAGCGCGGCACCCAGAGTGCGGGTCTTCAGCGATCCTCCAGCGAGAGACGGCCTGGTCGGCCAGGAACCCTAGGGAGGATCCGCATCATGATCAACTCTGCGTTCGAACGGTGAGACGGTCAGTGAGGCGATGCCGGCCAGGAAGATGTCGACGCCGGCGAGGAACTGGTCGCGGTCGTCGTGCTCGCGCAGGCGCGTCGCCGCCTCGTGCACGAAGGGGTAGCGGCCGGGGTCCAGCTCTGACCACTGCTCGGCGACGCCGGCCAGGAAGTCCGCCCGGCCCGTCTCCTGGTCTGTGCCCCGCCCTGTGCCGCGCTCTGTGTCCTTCGGGCCCCGGCCTGGGCGTGCGGCGTTCTGGGCGGCGACGCCGAGGACGTAGTTCACCAGGGCGCCGGCCGCGTCGAAGCGCGCTCGCTCGGGGACGGCGAGCGCGTGCAGCAGCCTGCCGACGCTCTCGTAGAAGTCGAGCAGCGCGGGCCGCCACGGTTGCCTGGACAGCTCGGCGCCGACCCACGGGTGGGCGTCGATCGCGTCGAACAGGCCCAGCGCGACACCGCGCAGCGCTTCCCGCGGGTCGGCGGCGACGACCGCGCCGGCCAGCACGCGGGCGATCACGTCGTCGGCGGCCGCCGCGAGCAGGTCGTTCTTGTCGGTGACGTGATGATAGATCGCCCCGTAGCCGGTGCGCAGGCGGAGGGTGAGCGCACGCAACGTCAGCGCGCTCTCGCCGCCTTCGTCCAGCAGGTCGGTCGCGGCCTGGACGATCACCTCCCTGGAGAGCCCGTCGGTCCGCCGTGGGGCCCGCTTCGCCGTTCGCTTCACCATGAGCCCAGTCTGGCACGGATGGATTGCCGCTCCAAAGTCGTGCTAGCTTCTTGGATTGACGATCCAATCTTGGGAGTTCGACATGACGACACCGATCACGATCATCGGAGCGGGGCTGGGCGGCCTGCTCCTGGCCCGCGTGCTGCACGTGCACGGCATCCCGGCCGCGGTCTACGAGGCGGAGCCCTCGGCGGACGCGCGCCGCCAGGGCGGGCTGCTCGACATCCATCCGTGGAACGGCGAGCCGGCACTGGAGGCGGCCGGTCTCGCCGAGGAGTTCCGCCGGCTCGTCCTGCCCGGCCGCGAGGCGTACCGGATCATGGACAGGACCGGGAACGTGCTGCTCGACCGGCCCGACGACGGCACCGGCGCGCGCCCCGAGGTGCCGCGCGGCGCGCTGCGGCAGACGCTGCTCGACGCGCTGCCCGAAGGCACCGTCCGCTGGGGGCACAAGGTCACGGGCGTGCGCGCCCTGGGCGGCGGACGGCACGAGGTCGCCTTCGCCGGCGGGGCCACGCTGGTCACGTCCCTGCTCGTCGGCGCCGACGGCGCCTGGTCACGCGTGCGGCCGGTGCTGTCGCCCGCCCTCCCGCGGTACATCGGCGTCTGCGTCGTGGAGACGTTCCTCCTCGACGGCGACACCCGCCATCCCGCCGCCGCGAAGGCGGTCGGCGCCGGGTCGCTGTTCGCGCTCGCGCCGGGCAGGGGACTGCTGGCCCACCGCGAGGGCGGTGGCACGCTGCACGTCTACGCGCAGCTCGGCAGGCCGCGGGACTGGCTGGCCGACCTCGACCTCGACGATGCCGCCGCCGTGACCGCGCGGGTCGTCGCGGAGTACGACGGCTGGGCCCCCGAGCTCGCCGCGCTGATCGCGGAGAGCGACACCCCGCCGATCCTGCGCCGCCTGCACGCGCTGCCGGCCGGGCACCGCTGGGACCGTGTGCCGGGGGTGACCCTGCTCGGCGACGCCGCCCACCTCAGGCCGCCGGACGGCGAAGGCGCCAACCTGGCCATGCAGGACGGCGCCAGGCTCGGGCAGGCCCTCGCCGCGCATCCCGGTGACGTGGAGGCCGCGCTCGCCGCGTACGAACAGGACATGTTCGCCCGCGCCGCCGCCGCGGACTCGGGGGACGACATGTACGCGGTCATGCTCGGCGACGACGCGCCGCACAGCCTGCTCGCCCACATGGCCGAAGGCGAACAGGCTTCGGCGTGAGCCCCCATCGAGCCTGAGCCGCCGCCCTGAGTGGCCACCCCTTCACCCGGCGGTCGGCTGCGGCCCCGCCAGCGCCGAGCCGTAGTTCTCCAGCGCCAGGTACAGGTTCAGGTGCGGGTGGCGGCTGCCCACGGCGACGTCCCGCCAGTACCGCTGCAGCGCGTTCGCCGTGTTGAATCCGCTCGAACCGTGCAGATCGAGCATCCGGTCGAGCGCGGCGCGGCAGTCCTGGCCGGCGCCGGCCAGCTCCATGCGCAGGCGGGGGAAGTCGGCGTCGGGCACCCCGTCCGCATCCGCCGCGCGGGCCACCGCGAGCATGGTGCTCTCCGCGCGCCGCACCAGGTGCGTCGCCTCCGCCAGCCAGTGCCGGGCGCCGGGAGATTCGCTCATCCTGGTGTACGAGGTCATGAACGGCTTGCGGTCCGAGGCGAACATCGCGTCGATCGTGTCGAGCGCACCCTTCGCGGCGCCCACGACCGGGCCGAGCACCGTCATGGTGTAGAAGATCAGATCGCCGCTCCCGAACGGGCCCGACGCCGCCACCCGCTCGGCCGGCACCAGCACGTTCTCGGCGACCAGGGTGTGGCTGCCCGTGCCGCGCATGCCGGCCATGTGCCAGTTCCGCTCGATGACCAGGTCGGCCACCGGCAGGACGGCGAAGGAGTACCGGCCGTCCACCATGAGGGCGAGCACGGTCCACGTCGCGTCCTCGCACCCGGAGATGTTCGGCCAGCGGCCGTTGACGCGTACCCCCTCGGGCACCCGCTCGCCCGTGGCGGCGGGAACGCCGCTCCCGCAGAACAGCGCGTCCGGATCGGCGAAGACCTCGCTCAGCACCGCGTCGCCGGAGAAGACCCCGGCGACGATGTTCTTCGACGTCGCACAGGTGCCGGCGACCCAGGCCGTGGACGGGCAGGCCCGGCCCAGGTCGCTCAGGCCACGGGCGAGGGCCTCCGCGCCCGCCCAGGTGCCTCCGTACTTCGGTGGTGTCCGCAGTCTGAGAGCTCCGAGCTCGCGCACGGCGTCCAGGCTCTCCGCGGCGGGACGGTCGTCCTGCTCCGTCTTCCCGGCGTGGGCGCGCAGGATGCCGCTGGTCTCACTCTGCGAGAAGTCATCGATCACGGCATCGATCCCACCACCGTCCCCGTGCGCGGGACCATACGTGAACCGTGCCGGGCCATACCCGTTTGTGCGGATAGCATCGTCAGGGTGGACCTGCTCAGCGAGGTGATTCGCACCGTACGCGTCGGCAGCGCGACCGGCCGCGTGATCAGGCAGTCGGGCCCCACGGGGATCCGCTTCCCCGCCTTCGACGGCAGCGGGATCCACATCCTGCTGCGCGGCTCCTGCTGGCTGATCACCGAGGACGAGGAGCCGGTCGCGTTGCGGCCCGGCGATGTCGTGCTCACCTCCTCCGGCGCCGCCCACGGGCTGAGCCGCGTGCCGCATCCGCTCGCCGGCCTGCCGCTCGTCGACATGAGGCCGCTCCCGCCCGCGCCCGGGCCGTTCGACTTCGAGTTCCTGTGCGGCTGCTACCAGCTCCAGCACGGCCATGCGCCCCAGTACCTCCGTGTGCTGCCCGACCTCATCGCGGTGTCACCCGACTACGCCGCCCACCCCGAACTGCGGGCGCTGGTCGAACTCCTCAAAGCGGACAGGTCGGGCGGCGCTCAGATGGGCGCAGGGGCGACCCTGCCCGCGCTGCTTGACCTCGTCCTGGTCCACGTCCTGCGCCAGTGGCACGAGCAGCAGGGTGCCGCCGGCTGGCCGGACACCCACGACCCGGCCATCGCCGCCGCGCTGCGGGAGATCCACGAGCACCCGGAGCAGCCGTGGACGGTCGAGCGCCTCAGTGAGGTCGCGGGCCTGCCCAGAACGGCGTTCACCAGGCGGTTCACCACCGAGGTCGGCCGGCCGCCGATGAGCTACCTGATCGGCTGGCGGCTGAGCCGCGGCGCCCGGCTCCTGCGCGAGACCGACGCGCCGCTGTCGTCGATCGCGCGGCAGGTCGGCTACGCGAACGAGTTCGCCTTCTCGGGCGCCTTCAGCCGCGAGTACGGCGTCTCACCCAGCCGCTTCCGCGCCGGCCAGGCCGCCGTCCGCGGTCAGGAGGCCGCGTCCGGCACCGGCTGACCGGGGCTGCCGGCTGTGTGGCGGCGATCACATGTGGTGTGTGGATTCGTCCACAGATGGTCGGGTGGCGTCTCCGTAGTGTCTGTCTTGCCGGAGCACCCCGGCGGAACGGACAAGGGGAGGATCCCGAGATGCGTAAGACCTTCGCGATCGCGGCGCTGGCTGGTTCGATGGCTCTGGCCGGTCTGGCGTTGAGCCCGGCTGCGGCTCAGGCGAGCACCGCCACGACTGCTCATACGGGGACGAGCTGGGGGAAGTTCTTCTCCAGTGATCACAAGGCGTACACGTTCGGTAAGACGTGGGAGTCGCACGGCAAGGTGTTCACGAAGTGGTACGGGGTGGACAAGGTCGGTGGTGAGAAGGGCTGGGTCTGGTTCGAGGTGTACCAGGGTGGTCACTGGAAGCGGTTCAACAAGTCCTGGGACGGCGAGGTCGTCGGCGCCTGGAGCGGCAAGGGTGTCAAGAAGGTCTACACCTTCACCTGCTGGGCCGGGAAGTTCGACAACTGCGGCAAGAAGTACCGCATCTACTGATCCGCCCGCACGAGGCCGGATGCCGGCGGCCTGACCAGTGCCAGCACGCTCAGCCCGAACATCAGCACACCCAGGGGAAGATGCACCGACGGCACGTGCGCGATGCCGAGCACGACCTGGGCGGAGGCGAGGACGAGGAATCCGGCCGCGGGCCAGACCGGCCGGAGCGAGCCGCCGCCCGGCTTCCACGCCAGCACCGCGGCGAGCACGTACAGCAGCGACGACCCCCACATCACGCGAGCTCCGGCGCTGTGCAGCGTCTCCCCGTAGGGCGCGGTCAGCAGCAGCCCGGCGGAGACGGCCTGCAGGAAGATCGTCAGAGTCTGCAGCGCGATCGCGATCCGCAGGAGAGAGAAACGGCGCTGTGCCGTCGTGCGGGTGGCCATGTCAGGGTCCCCCCTGTTCCGCCCCGTGGGGCCGTCGGTGGATAGGGTCTCACCTGCCTGACGACGTGGGCCCGCGAAAGGTAAGGCGACGGCATGGGGACGGCTGGGACCAGCGCCGACGAGACAGCCGACGAGCGGCGCCACCTGATCAACGTCGCCTACCGGCTGCTCGGTTCGGCGGCCGAGGCCGAGGACGCCGTGCAGGAGGCGTACACGCGCTGGTACGCGCTGCCGCAGGACCGGCGGCAGGAGATCACGAACCCCGGCGCCTGGCTGACGACGGTGACCAGCCGCATCTGCCTGGACGTGCTCGGCTCGGCGCGGGCGCGGCGGGAACGCTATGTCGGCGCGTGGCTGCCCGAGCCGCTGCCCGACCCCGCCGAGCGGGACCACGGCCACGGAGCCGACCCCGCCGACCAGCTGGTCATGAACGAATCGGTGACGACGGCCTTCCTCGTCGTCCTGGAGTCGATGACGCCCGCGGAACGGGTGGCGTTCGTGCTGCACGACGTCTTCCGTTACCCCTTCGCCGAGATCGCCGGCGTCCTCGGCCGCACCCCCGCCTCCTGCAAGCAACTGGCCTCCTCCGCCCGCAGGCGGGTGGGCGTCACCAGGACCCCGGTGCCGCCGGCCACGCGGGCCGAGACGGTACGGCAGGTGAAGCGGGCCTGGGAGGCCAAGGACATCGCGGCCCTGATCGACCTCCTCGACCCGGCCGCCGTGCTGACCGCCGACGGCGGCGGCCTGGCCGGCACGGTCCTGCACCCGGTCGAAGGCGGCACGCGCGTCGCCCGGTACCTGCTCGCCATCGCCGAGCGAAGCCCGGGCATCGAACTCCTGGAGCGATCCGTCAACGGTACGCCCGGCCTGGTGGCCCAGGTCGCCGGCACGGTCACGACCGTGGCCTCGTTCGACGTCGCCGACGGCCGCGTCACCCGCATCTGGGCCGTCCGCAACCCCGGCAAACTCCGCCCCTGGACTCGGCACGTAGCCGCCGGGGACGGGTGACAGGGTCGCCCGCTACCTCGGGGTGAGGTTGAGCGGGGTGGTGACGTGCAGGTTCCAGTCGAGGCCGGTCGGCTCGGCGTTGTGGTCGATCCAGGCGATCGTGGGGTTCCCGTCGGCGTTGATCGTCATGGCCAGTCGCTCGCCGAAGCCGTTCCTGTTCTCGGCCACGGGGATGCTGTCGCAGCGGCCGCCGGTGCAGACGGCGAGCATGAGCCGCTGGTGCTCGCGGCTCTCGTACGCCACCAGCGGCCGCCCCGAGCGGTCCAGGGCCAGCGCCGGGATCGCGTGGTACTCGTCGCCGGCGCCCAGGGTGCGCACGTCGGCCTGGGCGCAGTCGGGGGTGCGGCAGTCGAGCAGCTTGTTCGCCTGGTCACGCGGGTCCCGGTAGGCGATGACCGGGCGGCCGTCCGGGCGCACCGCCAGGGCCAGGCCGAACGTCCAGGGCAGGTCGTCGAGGCTCGACGGCGCGGGTGGCACGGGCCTGATCACGGTCGGCCGGTGGCAGGCGGCGTCCAGGCAGGAGATGACATGGATCTGGCCGTCGACGGCGTCGATCCGGGCGGCGACCGGACGGTCCCCCGGGCCGACGGCGACGGCCAGGGTGTCGTCCGTGGCCGAATACAGGGTCGTCTCCAGCTGGGCGATCCGCCTGCGCTCCGGGTGCGCGCAGCTCGGGTCCGCGCAGAAGATGAAGGAGAGGACGTCGTGGGCCGGCCTGTCACCGCCCGCCGGATCCGCCTCGGCGTAGGCCACGACCGGGCCGCCGCCCTGCCGCACGGCCAGCGCCACCCCCACCCGCTCCGGCCGTGAGCGCGTCGTCGCGACGGCTCCGCTGCTCCGTACGCACCCGGTCGCCTCGCACGTGAGCAGTTCGAGCCTGGTGGAGGTCCAGGTGGTCAGCAGGAGGCGTCCGTCGGGCAGTCGGGTGCTGGCCGTGCCGGGCTCCCAGCGGGTGCCGGAACCGCGTGGTTCGGCCCACTCGAAACTCGTCCGCACGCACGAGGGGTCGGCGCAGGCCAGCAGGCTGGAGTCGTCCATGAAGCCGTCCATCACCACGATCAGGCCCGCGCCGCGTCCGGTGTGCAGGGCTTGCAGGTCGAAGGGGCGTAGCTCCGGCCGCCGCTCGTGGGCGGGGACGGGAAACTCCTGGCGTACCCAGGATTCCGTCACGTTCTTCTCGGCGACCTCCGGCCACCCGAACGGGTTGATCAGGACGATTCCGCTGAACAGCAGCCCCGGCAGCAGCGCCACCGGGACGAGGCCGGGCCTGACCGGGCCCGGCGGAGCGCCGTCGGGCAGGCCGTGCGCCAGGTCCGAGTCGTCCACCTCGGTACGCCAGGCCATGCAGTGCAGGAACTGGCGCGCGACCACGGCGGCCTGGAAAGGCGTGACGGCCAGGGCTGACACGGTTCCGGCCAGGCCCCATCCGAGGGTCGTGAGCGGGCCGGGGAGCAGGGACAGCCCGTGAGACAGGGCCCACGCCGCCGCGCCGGGAACGAGCACGACGCCGACGGCCAGCGTCGACGCGGTCCGCAGGAACCGCAGCCTGGTCAGCCGATACGCGCGGCCGATCGAGCCCAGCCCGCCGCAGCCGTGCAGCAGTACGCCGGGTACGGCGAGCAGGCCGGGCAGCGCCGCGAACACGGTCACCACCAGCAGCACCTCGGCCTGCCACCGCTCATCGGTCGCCGTCAGCACGCCCGCCCTCGCCGCCCAGATCGCCCCGGACGCCAGGACGGCCACGCCGAGCAGCACGAGCAGGGACGGCAGCCGCCGCACCGTCGCCCGCAGCGCCTCGACCGGCGCCACCTGCCGGTCGAGCAGGTGACCCGCGGCGATGACCACCGTGGCGGGGAACACCACGAGCTGCCCCGCGAGCGCGACCACCGCCGCCACGACGATCCAGGTCGTCAGCGCGGCGTCGGAGGTCCCGACCAGCTGAAGCCGCTGGTCGACCACCGTCGCCGAGCCGCCGGCCGTCGCCGTCAGCGCCAGCAGGGTCAGCGTGGCGAGCGGCACGTGCACCAGCACGCCGGGCAGCGCGAGCCGTACCAGGTGGCGTCCGGCGTCCAGGTGGCTCAGAAACGGCACGCGGTCGGCGCGTAACCGTTCGACGTGCTGCATCGAGGTCACCTGTTGAACGGTGACAGGGCATGTCGTGGGTTTTCTTGTCACTTGCCGGAAATGGTCTGGCCCGAGGTGGCCGCGCGACCGGCGATCACGCATGACCGACGTCGCGTGCTCTACCGCAGCGTGAGCGGGGTGGTCACGACCAGGACCCACTCGTTCTCCTCGGTGGCGTCGATCCAGCCGAGCACCGGCCGCTCGCGGTCGTCCAGTGCCATGGTCAGGCCGTGGTCGCCGTCGTGCCGGATCCGCGCGACCGGGGTCCGTGCGCAGCGCGTTCCCGTGCAGGTGGCGATGACGACCTGGGCGCGGTCGAGGTTCTGGTAGGCCACGAACGCGCGTCCGTCCCGGCTCAGCGCCAGCACCGGCTTCGAGTGGTGGTCGCCGGGTTCGGTGAGCGTCGCCGTGCCGGCCTTCGCGCACGCGCGGTCGTGGCAGTCGAGCAGCTTCACGGCGTCGTTCTGCACGTCCCGGTAGACGATCAGCGGGCGGCCGTCGGCCCGGATCGCCAGGGCGGCGTGCGCCCGCTTCTCCCGGTCGGGGTAGCGGGGGAGCGACTCGTCCGGCAACGGCCGGCCCGTCCTGGTACGGGTGCAGGCGGGGTCGTCGCAGGAGATCACCACCATGGAGCCGGTGTGGCGGTCGAAGGCGAGGACGACGGGCCGGTCGTCCGGGCCCACCGCGGCGACGAGTTGGCGCATGAACTCCGTCTCCTCGTTGCCGGGCAGCCGGGCGACCTCCTGGGTGCGCCGCCGGGCGCAGGCCGGATCGTCGCACGTGGTGACCGAGAGCACCTCCGTGAAGCCGTCCTCCTCCTTCCACGTGGGAATCGGACGGAGCTGGGCGAGCAGCAGGCCGCCGCCGGGCCGGGCCGCCAGGGCGAGCACCCTGCTCCTGGCGGCCCGCGTCACCTTCGCGAGGGGCGGGTCGCCGGCCGCCGGGGCGCACGCCTCGGAGTCGCAGAGCATCAGCCTGAGCCGGGCGTTCCAGTTCTCGTCCCACACCCACTGGTACATGTCGTCGATCGCCCAGGTCGTCAGGGCGAGGCGGCCGTCCGCCAGCCGGGCGCCGGCCACCGGGTACTCACCTTCCACGGCCTCCGGCTCGGCCCAGGTGAGCCGGGCCCGGGCGCAGCGGCTGTCCGCGCAGGTCAGCAGCTTCACCGCACGGGAGCCGTCCATGAGCATGACCATGCGCCCGCCCTGGCCGGCGTACATGGCGTGCAGTTCGGACCATTCGAGCGTCGGTTTCGAGCGCCCGCCCTCCGTGGACACCGTGACGTCGGGGTCGCCCGACCTGCTCACGGTGATGACCGTCTCGGAGACCTCCAGCAGATCCAGCGGATTGACGAGTACGGCGCCGCCGTACAGCAGGCCGGGCAGCAGCAGCCCGGCGAGGAGCGGCACGGGCCTGATGGGGCGCGGCGCGCTCCCGGGCAGGCCGTCCACGATCGCGTCGAACTCGGCGGGCGCCCCCCTCTCGGTCAGGCGGTGCAGGAACAGGCGGGCGATCACGGTCGCCTGGAACGGCACGCCGACGAGCGCCACGACGGAGGCCGCACCAGCCAGCAGCAGCGGAGTGCCGGCCGCCGCCCAGCTCACCGCCTGCGTGGCCAGCACGGGGAAGAGCACGACGCCGAACGCCAGGGTGAACGCGGTCCCCCAGGTGGCGCCGCCCGCCAGCCGGTACGCGCGCAGGATCGGCCCCGTCGCGGACCGGCCCTCCAGCATCACGACCGCCACGGCCAGCAGGCACGGCATCGCCAGCAGGAACAGCACCGTCATCACGACGTAGGCCGCGATCTGCGCCCGCATCCCCACGAAGAGGGCGTACCAGACCGCCATGATCGCCGCGACCACGACCGCGCTCCGCAGGAGCAGCGCCGCCATCGCGGGCAGGCGCCGGACCGTGATCCGCAGCGCGTCCGAGGTGGAGACGTGTTTGCCGGTGAGCCGCCCGGCGGCGAGCAGCACCGTCGCGGGCAGCGCCACCACCAGCCCGGCCGTCGAGGCGACCAGCACCGCCGCCGACCACACCAGCACCGGCGGTCCTGGCGGGCCGATCAGGGCGAAACTGCCGTTGACCACCGCCATCGAGGACTCGTCCACGACGAGGAGCAGCGCCGGCACCGCGAGCAGGACGAGCGGCGGAAAGATCAGCAGCACGGGTGGGAGCAGCCGCACCAGGTGCCGCGCGGCGGCGGCGTAGGCGAGCCAGAGCACGCCCAACCGCCGCATGTCGTACCGGGCGTCCTCGTGATCCGCCGTGACGGCGGGTCTCTCATCGGTCGGTCGGCTCATCGTCCCTCTCGGGCTGTTCGCCGGGATCACCGCGCGGCGCGCGACGATCGGGTCTGGTGGGGCCAGGGCAGGTTGAGCGGTACGGTGACGACCACTTCCGCGCCGGTGCTCCCGCCGGCGTCCGTCCACACGATCGCGGGTCGTCCCCGGGCGTCCAGCGTCATGGCCAGGGCCGGGCCGGGTCCGTGGCGCATGTTCCGTACCGGGGTGGTGGCGCAGTCGAGTCCCGCGCAGGTGGCGAGCATGAGGCGGCGGCCTTCGAGGTCCTGGTAGGCGACCAGCGCCCGCCCCGACCGGTCCAGGACCAGCGCGGGGGCGGCGTGCTCGGCTCCGGCGGGGGCGAGCGTGCGCGAGCCGGCCGCCGCGCAGTCCGGGGTACGGCAGTCCAGCAGCAGCACCGCGCCGCCGGCCGTACTGCGGTAGGCGATCAGCGGCCGGCCGTCCGCCCGTACGACCAGCGACGCCCCGGCCCGATCACCGTGCTCGCGGGACTCGTCGAAAAGCCGGTTGACCTCGCCCGGCTCCGCCGCGTCCAGGTCCGGCAGGATCGGGGGGACCGGCCGCCTTACCCGTACCCGCTCACAGGCCGGGTCCGCGCAGGAGATCACGTGCAGGGCGCCGGTCAGGCTGTCCAGGCGCACGGCGACCGCGCGTCCGTCCGGCCCCATGGCGACGGCCAGGCTGTGCGGAGCCCGGACGAACGCCCGGGAATCCACCTGCGCGACCGCTTTCGTCCGTGGCCGCGTGCAGGCGACGTCGTCGCACACGACGAGCGAGAACGTCTCCGTCGTCGACGGCCCGAGGTCGCCGGACGGCACCTCGGCGGCCTGGGCGAGCACCACACCGCCGCCGGGACGCGCGGCCAGGGCCAGGTTCATGCGCGGGTACGGATCCCGCACCTGAGTGACGTACCGGCCGCCCGGCGCCTCCGCGCAGCCGCGCCCGTCGCAGATCAGCAGCCGGGCCCGCCACCCGCGCCCGCGCACCGTCGGCTCCCACCGCACCAGCAGGAGCCGCCCGTCGGGCAGCCGGGTGGCGGCCGCCGGCGGGCGGATGCCCTGGCGCAGCTCCTCATTCGGGCCGGTCCAGCGGTTCGACAGGCGCGTGCACCGGGCGTCGGAGCAGGTCAGCAGCTTGGAGGCGGAGTCGAAACCGGAGTCGGTCAGCACCGTCACGCCCTCGCCGGGCCCGGCGAACGCGGCCCGCAGCTCCGTCGTGGACACGTGCGCCGAGCCTTCGTCGAAGTAGGCGGGATCGCGGGCGAGCACCTCCTGCGCGTACGTCTCGGCCACCTCCGGCCAGCCCAGCGGGTTGACCAGCACGGTGGCGCCGAACGCCAGCCCGGGCAGGAGCAGCGCCACCAGGACGGGCACGGGCCGGGCCGGACCGGGCGGCCCGGCGGGCAGTCGTTCGGCGAGGTCGCCGAACGCGCCGGCGTCGCGGGGCGCGGCCAGGTGGTACAGGAACTGGCGGGCGACCAGCATGGCCTGGAACGGCACGATCAGCAGTGACAGGGCGAATCCCGCCGTACCGGACACGATCGTCAGGGCGGAACCGG
The DNA here is from genome assembly GCF_035917475.1 of Nonomuraea fuscirosea. Lineage (NCBI taxonomy): Bacteria > Bacillati > Actinomycetota > Actinomycetes > Streptosporangiales > Streptosporangiaceae > Nonomuraea > Nonomuraea fuscirosea. The sequence continues at coordinate 11,412,161 of NZ_CP109074.1, forward strand.
TCAGACCGTCCACCCCCCGGTCGAGCGCCCACGTGGCCAGCGCCGGCACCGCGACCGTGCCGATCAGCAGTGTGAACGCGGTCACGTGCATCCACCGGGCGCTCAGCCGGTACGCGCGCACGACGGCGGCCCAGGGCGAGCGGCCCTCCAGCACGACGCTCGGCACGGCCATCAGCGTGGGCATGGCGGCCAGGACCAGCACCGTACCGGCGATCCCCATCCACACCGGCCCGGTGACCAGCAGCACCCCGAACGCGACCGCCACGACGACCGACAGCAGCAGGACGGCGACCCCGGCCAGGACGAGCAGGGCGGGCGCCCGCCGTGCCGCCGCCCGCAGCGCGGCCACCGGCGGCACCCGCCGGCCGAGCAGCCGTCCCGCGGCGACGATCACGACCGCGGGGAAGACCAGCACCGCCAGGACGAGCCAGGTGACCAGCACCACCGCCGCCCACGCCGCCAGGGCGCCGGCCGGCACCGCCGTCAGTTCCGGCTCCTGGTTGACCACGATGACCTGGCCGTTCACCGTGAGGATCAGGACCGGCGTGGCGAGCAGGCCCAGCGGCACGAGCACGAGCACGCACGGCGCGAGCAGGGGCACCAGATGGCGGGCGGCGTCGCCGTAGCTGCGGCGCAGCACCCCGAAGCGCGCCAGCCGCTCCATGAGCTCGTCGCTTTCCACCCGCCCGACTGTGGCAGGGGTCCGATCAGGCCCGCCGTTCACCTGACGGAAAAGGTCTGGGCAGGATCCCGTACCGGCCGGAGCGTGCCGTGTGCCTAGCATGATTCACATGCATCGCAGTCGTGTGTACGCCCTCCTGATCGACACCCCCGCACCCGAGGCCGAGGCGGCCGCCGCCTTCTGGGCCGCGGCGCTGGGGGCCACCGCCCGCCCGCTGCCTTCGGAGGAGCAGTTCATCTCCCTGCACGGCGCCCTGCCCGAGGTCGCCCCGCTGGTGGCCGTGCAGTCGGTCGACGACGCGCCCCGCATCCACGTGGACTTCGAGACCGACGACGTCGAGGCGGAGACCAGGCGCCTGATCGACCTGGGCGCGAGCGAGGTGGGGCGGTGGCAGGAGTGCCGCACGCTGCGCGCACCCGGCGGCCATCTCCTGTGCGTGCTGCCCGTGGAGAGCGACGCCGCGTTGTTCGACGCGGAGGCCAGGACCTGGCCCTGAGCCCGTAGACCCGAGCCCACCGCGACGACCCGGACATTTCCCGCGAAGTGCCCGCTGAGTGACCGGTTGCTGTCCTGGTTCGCTCGAAGATCGGCTCCCAGAATCATGCCGTGAACCTCCAGCGAACATTCCGCTTCTTATCCGTCATCACTCTTGCGTTGTCCCTGGCTGTCTCGTCGATCGTGCTCTGGGCCGGGGCGACCCCGGCCCAGGCGGTGCGGGGCGGAACCCAGGTCGCCGACGGCACGTGGGGTTTCGTGGCGAAGGTGACCGTCGGTGAGCTGCACGGGTGCACCGGCGCCCTGGTCAGCTCGCAGTACGTGCTCACCGCCGCCAGCTGCCTCGCCGCCGCGGGGCAGTCCGTCTCGACCGGCGCGCCGACGCTGGCGACGACCGTGACGGTCGGCAGGACGGACCTGCTCGGTACGGGCGGGCGCGTGCTGCCCGTGGACTGGATCCACCCGCACCGCGACCGGGACGTGGCGCTGGTCCGGCTGGCCTTGCGGGTGATCGACGTCGCCCCGGTCAGGGTCAGCGCCACCGCCCCGGCCGAGGGGGACGCGTTGCAGGTCGCCGGCTTCGGCAGGACCGCGCAGGAGTGGGCGCCGCGCCGGCTGCACGCCGCGCCGGTCGTGGCCGGGACCGTGAGCGCCGGTTCGTTCGGCTGGACTGGCGCCGACGCGAGTGACGTGAGCGCCTGCCAGGGCGACGCGGGCGCGCCGGTCTTCCGTACGGGTGGCAGCGGCCCCGAGCTCGTCGGGCTCGGCATCGGCGCCGGGCAGGGCGGCTGTCTCGGCGCGGCCGACGACGGGCCGCGCGGCGCCGACGCGGTGCGCGTGGACGACCTGGCGGACTGGGTCCGTGTGGTCGCGGGGGAGCCCACCGCGGACTTCGCCACGTACGGGTCCCAGGTGGAGGGGATCGGCGGCTATGACCTGAAGGATGCCCGGGATCAGGTGGTGGCCTTCGACTATGAGCATTCCGGCAAGCTGGACCATCTGCTGCTGTACCGCCCGGGCGGGCAGCGCGTCTCCATCGTCAAGCGTGGCCCGGACGGTACCTACGTCCCGGTCTTCTCCTCGACCACGGGGATCGGCGGCTACGACCTGAAGAGGGCGGCCGACCGGATCATCGCCTTCGACTACGAGAGTTCCGGCAAGCTGGACCATCTGCTGCTGTACCGCCCGGGGGTCGGGACGGTGCACATACTCAAGCACGGCAGCGGGAACACGTTCACGCCGGTCTACGCCTCGACCGACGCCGGGATCGGCGGCTACAACATGAGGGACACCCGGGATCAGGTGGTGGCCTTCGACTACGAGCACACGGGGAAGCTCGACCATCTGCTGCTGTACCGTCCGGGCGCGGAGACGGTCTGGATCCTCAAGCACGGCGCGGGGAACTCGTTCAGCGCGGTGCTGAACAGGACGACCGGAATCGGCGGCTACGACCTGAAGAGCGCCGCCGACCGGATCATCGCCTACGACTACGACGGTTCGGGCAAGCCGGATCACCTGGTGGCCTACCGCCCGGGCACGGGAACCGTCTGGATCCTCAAGCACGGCACGGGGAACTCGTTCAGCGCGGTGTTCCACAGCTCGGCCGGGATCGGCGGCTACAACCTGGAGGACGTGCGGGACCAGGTGGTCGCCTACGACTACGAGCACACGGGGAAGCTGGATCACCTGCTGCTGTACCGTCCGGGCGCGGCGACCGCCTGGATCCTCAAGCACGGCACGGGGAACTCGTTCAGCGCGGTGTTCCACAGCTCGGCCGGCATCGGCGGCTACGACCTGAAGAGGGCGGCCGACCGCATCATCGCCTGGGACCACCGCAGCTCCGGCGGGCAGGGCTTCCTGTTCCTCTACCGGCCGGGCAGCCAGATCGCGTGGGTGCTGGGCCGCTACTACGGGCCCGCGGTGCCGGCCAGGGTCACCATGCGGCCCGTCGTCCGCCCTGACTCCATCCTGGAGAAGTTCGCCTATCCCGTGACCTACCGGCACGAGTACGCCGGCACCTCCGGGCAGGCCGACTGGGGCACCCAGGCGGCCGAGGCGAAGAACTTCGAGCTGGTCTCCGGGAACGGCGGGATCATCTGGGTCTCGTGCACCGCATCCCCGGAGAACGGGATCGGCGTGATCAAGGTGTTCCCCGGCCTGCTGAACGGCGAGACCGAGATCGGCGAGCCACATCTCGGCGTGACGGCGGTGTGCTTCAAGGTCCTCGCGCCCACGGGCTACGTGAAGATCCGCATCCCGAACGTCTACGAGGTCCAGGGCGACAGCCGTTCACCGGGAGCCGGTCACGACGTGGACGCGACCGTGGTGAACGTGGCCTCCGGCGCCGAGCGGACCAAGCGCGTCGAGCGGGACGAGAGCGAGCAGTTCGGACGTACGGATACGACCTGTGACGAGGGCCATCCCGACTATCCGGACAACTGCCGGGAGACCCTGCTGGAGCTGCGGGTCGTCAGCTGATCACCGGCCGGTCGGCTCGCCCGGCCGGCCTTTTCCTTGCTTAAGTATCGACCGAAATGGCGGGAACGACGGCGATGAATGCGTTATGTAACAGGGCTCGCCGGCAGAAGGCCGGCGTCGTCGGAGTAGTGCTCTCGTTGCTCCTCATGGGCGCCCCGATCGGCGGGGTACGGGCCGCGACGACGGCGGACCCGCCGGCCTGCGAACGCCAGGTGGTCCTGGAGGCCTGGGTCACGGGCGGCGTGAACGTCCGCCCGGCCGCCGAGCAGGCGCTGCTCGGGGACGAGGCGGCGATCTGCGCCTTCCTCACCCAGTTGCCCCGTCTCACGGCGCAGGACGAGCGCGAGCAGGCCGGCCGGATCAAGGCCCGCGGGGGACCCGAGGTGTCCGCCGCCGCCAACGCCGCGCTGATCTCGGACGCCCCCGATGCCGTGGCGGAGTTCCTGGACGGCGGCTGGGCCCGGGCCAGGGAGATCGACCTGCGCGCCAGCGTGAACGAGATGAAGGCGGCCGGTGGGCCGGAGGTCAAGGCCGCCGCGAACGCGGTGTTGCGCAACGGGTCCGCGGCGGAGCTCGGGAAGTTCATCGAGTCGGGGTGGCGGGTGCCGTACCGGCTGGATCTGCGCGCGGTCGTCAACCGCGCGATGGCGGACGGCGGCCCCGAGGTGCAGGCCGCGGCGAACCGGGCGCTCCAGGACGGCAGCCAGGAGATGCAGGAGCGGTTCGTCGCCATCGACTGGGGGGTGGCCCAGGCCAGGGACAACGAGAACCAGACGCTGGACGACCTGCGGGCGAGCGCCGCCGAGGCGACGCGCCGGGCGGCCTTCGAGGCGATCTCCGCGGTGGCGCAGTCCGAGCGGGCGAAGGTGGAGTCCGAAGCGGCCCTGCGGGACGCGCAGGAGGCGCAGCGCCTCGCGGGGCTGGCCGGACAGGAATCGGCGGAGGCCAGACGGCAGGCCCAGCGCGCCGCCGAGGCCGCCGACCGGGCCGCGGCGGCCTCCCGCGTCGCCGTACAGGCCGCGCGGGCGGCGGCCGACGCCGCACGGGCCGCCGCCGGGGCGGCGGGACGCGCGGCGACCGCGGCGGCGCGGGCGCACACGAAGTCCGACGAGGCGTGGGCGGCCGCGGCCCGGGCGGAGCTGAACGCGAACGCCGCCGACGAGGCCGCGGCGCACAACCGGACCATGCAGCAGATAGGCCCGCAGATCACCGCCTGGTTCTCGCCCATCAACCAGATCAACGACGTGACCCAGAAGGCGTACACCGCGATCGCCGCCGCCGACGCGGCGCGGGCCAACACCGAGGCCGCGGGGCGCGCGGCCGAGGCCGCCGGCCACTACGCGGGCGTGTCCAGCGCCGAGGCGCGGGCGGCGTTCGCCGCGGCCACGCGCGCGGGAGCGAGCGCGGAGCGGGCGAAGCGCGCGGTCGCGGAGACGGTCCGGCACGCGGACATCGCCAAGGACGCGGCCGGCAAGGCACGCGACGCCGCCACCCGCGCGGTGTCCTACGCCGAGCAGGCGGCCGCCGCCGCGGCGAGCGCGGCGAGTCACGCGGGCGGCGCCGTCAACGCGGCCGAACTGGCGACGGAGCACGCGAACAACGCCTATCGCGCGGCCGAGGACGCGTTACGGGCGGCCGAGACGGCGCAGGCCGTCTACACGGCGGCGCGCGCGGCCGACGACGAACGGCTCAAGAACGAGTACGAGCTCGAACTGTCCTTCGCCCGCCACATCGGCCAGCAGGCCGCCGAGGGCCGGCTGGGGGAGGCACGCGGCTTCGGCGCGTCGATGCGGCGCTACCACACTCCCGAGATCGACGCCCTGATCGCCCAGGCCGCCGACCCTCAGGCCGACCCCGCCGTGGCGGCCGGCAAGGTACGGCAGGTGGCGCGCTACTTCGCGACCATCCCCGGCACGTGGACCAGCTCCGCCGCCATGGCCGCGCTCGGTGCGGACGACCGCGTCCTCGCGATCGAGTTCGTCAGAAGCGGGCTCGCCGCCGCCGAGGAGCAGGACGACCGGACGACCCTGACCGGGCTCCTGGTCACCGGCAGCCCGGCCAGGAGAGCGGCCGGCCAGCGGGCGCTCGACGGCTCGTGGCAGGACGTCATCGCGTTCCTCGACGACCCGGCCTATCCCGAGCGGGCCGGTGAGGAACGCGAGGAGGTCGGCCGGATCCTGGCCGAGGCCCGCCGGGCCGGCCACGCGGAGACCGAGGCGGCGGCCAATCTCGCGCTGCGCTCCGACGACCCGGCCGACCTGACCAAGTTCCTGGAGGTCACGCACAACACCGCGTACGCGATCGACGTCAGGGCGCAGGTCACCGCGATAGCCGGGGACGACCAGTACGGGACCGAGGTCCGTAACGGCGCCCGGGTGGCCCTGGCCGGCCCGACGGCGATGCAGGCGGAGTTCCTGGAGGTGGACCGGCACCGCGCGGCGGAACGCGACCACGCGACCGCGACGCACAACTACATCGCCACGTCGCTGATGATCGAGACCTCGCAGATCGCGCAGCAGGCCGTCGAGTTCGCCCGCACCGCGCAGGCCGCGGCGGCGGAGGCGCGCGGCGCGGCGGAGGCGGCTGTCGGTTACGCGAACGACGCCGGCAAGGCGGCCGACCAGGCACGGACGTTCGCCACCCAGGCCGTCGCCCACGCCCGCGACGCCGCCGCGTCCGCGGAGAAGGCCGCGCAGGCGGTCCGCACCGCCGCCGCGGCGGCCAAGCAGGCGCAGCGGTCGGCCAGGGAGGCGTCTCTCTCGGCACGCTGGGCCCGCGCCTCGGCCGTCGCGGCGGCCAAGGACGCGAGCAGCGCCTTCGCCGCCTACGACGCCGCGTACGCCTCGGCGCTGCGGGCGAACAAGAGCGCGGCGGAAGCGGCCCAGATCGCCGCCGAGGTGTTCGAGCACTACCGCGATGAGGCGGAGAAGTATCTGAACTCGGTCAAGGGCGAGTGGTACGGCCACTGCAAGTGGGGCCCCGAGGACGGCCTGCCCGGCTACAACGACTGCAACGCGTACGTGGAGGAGATCCTCAACGACCCCAAGGGCCCGCTGCACGACCCGGAGGGCTACGCGAAGGAACGCGTCGAATACTGCAAGCGGCAGTTCGTCGGCAAGGCGCAGGACGCCTGCATGTCCCTCGTCCTCAGCCCGCTGTTCTACTTCGCCGCGCGGGGGATCGCCGACCAGGAGAGCGAGGCCCACCGGCTCGGCGAGGAGTACATGACCCTGACCGCGCTGGACCTGGTCAACGCCATGTCCCAGTACGGGACGGCCAGCGCGTGCAAGAACGGCTTCGGCAGCCATTGGAAGGGGACGGCCTGGAACTTCACGGACTGCTTCACCGGGATCATGGAGCTGACCGACGATCCCGACTGGAACCAGTACTCGCGCCAGTGGAAGGGGACCTTCGTCGAGTCCCTCGTCCCCGAGGAGCTCAGGTTCGCCGAGTACAACTCGGTCCTGGGCCCGATGTACCTGCACGGGCACCTGTCCGACCGGACCATCCTGTCGGCCCTCTACGAGTCGAGCCTGGCGACGTCGCTGCGCCGGACGTTGCCGGTCGGCTGTGTCCTGGAGGGCGGGGAGTGCCCGTTCGCGGACACCGCGCAGCAGCTGCGGAACGTGAGCGAGTCGCTCAAGCAGACGAACAACCAGGGTTACATCGTCGACGGGTCGGGACGGCTGCTCGACGCGAGCGGCCTGCCCATCGCGAACCTGCCGCCGATCGACGACCTGGACAAGTGGGCGCGCTACACGGTCGAAAGCGGGCTGCACGACGACCTGGCGGCCCTGGAGAAGCGTCTCGCCCTGCTGTACGGGCAGGCGTTCGGGCTGCCGATCGCGCCCCCGGCCTGGCACCTTGAGACGCAGCTCGCCTACCGCGTCGCCACCCGGGAGGTGAAGCTGCGGGACGACACGCTCCGGCTCGTCATGAACAATCCGGGCGGATTCTGCGACGCGGTGCCGCCTGAGGGCACGGGGCCCGATCGGCAGCGGCAGGCCGTGGCCGGCTGCGTGCAGGCGGTCAAGATGTTGCTGCCGGCCGGAACGACCATGATCATCTACTATCCCGACCCGGACAATCCGGCCGAACTCCTCGAAGTCACCGTGCGGGGCGTCGGCCGCTGGCTCGACTGAGGGGTCTTGCGCTGCCGGCCGGAATCGTCAGGTTCCGGTCGGTGGCGCGCTCATCGCCGCCGCCAGGAACGTGATCGCCCACTGCTTGGCCGCCTCGCCCGCCACCGGTGGCAGCCCGGCCGGCCGGTTGTGCACCTCGACGCGGTCCACGGCCGTCACGGCGAGAATGCCCCGGATCCGGAACCACAGCTCCTGCGGGGGCAGGTCGGGCAGGGCGCGGGTGAACGCCTCCAGGAAACGCTCGCGGACCGCGTCCTCGGCCGGGCCGGTCCATGAGCGCACCTCCTCGGCCGGGTCGCTGAGGATCGTCACGATCAGCCGGGACGTCCGCGCGCCGCCCTCGTCCCCGGCCCGCATCTCGTCGTACATCGGCCCCACGAACGCCGCCACCAGCTCGGCGACCGGCGGGTCAGGGGTCCTGGCGAGCAGCCGGTCGAGCCCGGCGCACTGTGCGGCGTTGATCGGCTCGATCACGCGGCGGGCGACCGCGGCCAGCAGCTCCGCCTTCGAGCCGAAGTGGTAGGCGACGGCGGCCAGGTTCGCCCCGGCGAGGTCGGTGATCGCGCGGACCGAGGTGCCGCGGTAGCCGCGTTCGGCGAAGAGGCGCTCGGCCGCGTCGAGAAGCTGAGTGCGGGTGTCGGGTGACGCCATGAGGACGTAGCATACAGTCGTTTGAATGAAACGAACGTTTGACTGAACCGCATGGAAGAGGACCGCCATGAAACTGCTCGTCTACGGCGCCGGGGTCTGCGGCACCCTGCTCGCCGTCCGCATGCACGAGGCCGGGCACGACGTCGCGCTGCTCGCCAGGGGCGAGCGCCTGGCCGACCTGCGCCGGCATGGCGTACGGATCGCCGAGCAGGACAGCCAGGACGTCAGGCGGGTGGAGGTGCCGGTGGTCGACCGCCCCGCCGGCGGCTACGACCTGATCGCCGTCGTCGTCCGCACCCACCAGGTGGACGCGGTGCTGGAGTCACTCGCGGACGTCGACGGCGACGTGCTGTTCATGCTCAACTGGGCGGCCGGCGCGCGGCCGCTGGGCGCGGTGATCGGCCACGAGCGGGTGCTGCTCGGCTTCCCCACCTCCGGCGGCACGATGGACGGCGACGTGGTCCGCTACCGTGCGGCCGGCCTGCTGACCCGCCTGGTCACGATGCCGATCGGCGAACCCGGCGGCCGGACCACCCCACGACTGGACCGGATCGTGCGCACGTTCCGCTCCGCCGGGGTCGGCGTCAAGGCCGAGCCGCGGATGGACGCCTGGCTGAAGACGCACGCCGCGTTCTCGGCGCCCCTCGGCCAGGCGGTGGACGCGGCGGGCGGCCCCCAGGCGCTGGCCACCGATCCGGACGCGATCCGCGGCATGATCGGCCTCATGCGGCGGAACATGGCGGCCCTGCAGGGGCCGCCGGTGCCCCGCGCGATCGCCGCGCTGCTGACCCTGCCGGAAGGGCTGCTCGTGGCCGTGCTGCGGCGTTTCCTGCGCAGCCCGACGGCCGTGCACAGCGGGCTCAGCACCGCCTCGCCCGCGACGACCGCCGAACTCGACCGCCTGGCCGAGCAACTGGGGGCCGATGTCTGAGAGGGTGAGCCGGTGCGGATCGCGCTGCTCGGGCCGGTGCGCGTCCTCGACGACGACGCGCGCCGGGTCATGCTGGGCGGGGCGCGGTCGCGCGCGCTCGTGGCCCGGCTGGCGCTGGACGCCGGCCGGGCGGTGACCTCCGACGCGCTCATCGACGACCTGTGGGACGGCGCGCCGCCCGCCGACGCGGCCAACGCGCTGCAGGCCCTGGTGTCGCGGCTGCGCAAGGCATTGCGCGGGGTGGCCGTCGTGGAGTCGGTCCCCGGCGGTTACCGGCTGGCGGTCCTGGCGGCGGACGTGGACGCGCTCCGCTTCGAGGAACTGGCCGCCGGCGGCGGGCGCGAACTGGCGGCCGGGCGGGCGGAGGCCGCCGCCCGCCTGCTCGGCGAGGCGCTCGACCTGTGGTCGGGCCAGGCGCTGGCCGACCTGCCCGACCTGCCGTTCGCCGGCGCCGCCGCGCGGCGGCTGGCCGACCTGCGGATCCACGCCGCCGAGGACCGGTTCGACGCGGCACTGCGGCTGAGCCGGCACACCGAGGTCCTGGCCGAGCTGGAGGACGCGGGAACGCGGCATCCGCTGCGGGAACGGCTGGCCGGCCTGCGGATGCGGGCCCTGTACGCGGCCGGCAGGCAGGCCGACGCGCTGGCCGCGTACGAGCGGACCCGGACGGCGCTGGCCGAGGAGCTGGGCGTCGACCCGTCGGCCGAGCTGCGGGAGACCCACCTCGCGATGCTCCGCGGCGAGTTCGCGCCGCCGGGGCGGGCGGCGCGCGGACGGCTGCCCGCGCGGCTGACCAGCTTCGTCGGGCGCGAAGAGGAGCTCGACCTGCTGGCCGGGCTGCTGGAGACGGCCCGGCTGGTCACCGTCGTCGGTCCCGGCGGGGCCGGCAAGACCCGGCTGGCCCTGGAGGCGGCGACCCGGCACCGGGCGTACGAGCGCGGCCGGGTCTGGTTCGTACCACTGGCCGGCGTGGCAGCGCCGGAACGAAGTCCCGGCGCGCCGGGCCGGGCGGCCGACGCAGTGCTCGGCGGGTCCGAACGGCCGGCTGAGGCGGTGCTCGGTGGGTCCGAACGGCCGGTTGAGGCGGTGCTCGGCGCGTCAGAGCGGCCGGCCGACTCGATGCACGGCGCGTCGGAGCGGCTGGCTGAGGCGGTGCTCGGCGCGGTCAGCTCCCGTGACCCCGGCCCGCCCGGGCAGCGGGCGGCCGGGCGGGCGGCGGATCCGGTGGAGCGGGTGGCCGACCTGCTCGGCGCGGACGAGGCGGTGCTGGTGCTGGACAACTGCGAGCACCTGCTGGACGCCGCGGCCGGGTTCGGGCGGCGGCTGCTGGACCGCCTGCCGTACCTGACGATCCTGGCGACCAGCAGGGAGGCGCTGGCGGTCACCGGCGAGACGCTGTGCCGGCTGGCGCCGCTGGCGGAGCCGGCGGCGGTGCGGCTGTTCGTGGACCGGGCGAGGGCGGTGCGGCCGGACTTCGAGCTGGACGCGGACACGTCGGGGCCGGTGGCGGAGATCTGCCGCCGGCTGGACGGCCTGCCGCTCGCGCTGGAGCTGGCGGCGGCCAGGCTGCGCTCGATGCCGGTCGGGCAGATCGCCCGGCGGCTCGACGACCGCTTCCGGCTGCTCACGTCCGGCGACAGGGCCGCGCTGCCGCGCCAGCGCACGCTGGCCGCGGTGGTCGAATGGAGCTGGGAGCTGCTGAGCGAGCCGGAGCAGGCGCTGGCCCGGCGCATGTCGATCTTCCCGGACGAGGCCGGGGTCGCCGCCGTGGAAGCCGTCTGCGCCGACCCGGACGGCGACGGGCCGCTGCCGGCCGAGGACGTCGTCTACGTGCTCGGCTCGCTGGTCGAGAAGTCGATCGTGCAGGGCGACGGACGCTACCGGATGCTGGAGACCGTACGGGTCTTCGCGGCGGAACGGCTGCGCCAGGCCGGCGAGCGGACGGCGACCTCCGCCCGGTTCGTCGCGTTCTTCCGGAACCTGATGGAGGAGCAGGAGCCGGTGCTGCTCACCGGCGCCCAGGTAGGCGCCAAGGACGTCATCGAGGGCGAATACGACAACCTGGTCTCCGCGCTGCGCGTGTCCATCGACGACGGCGACGCCGATTCCGCCTGGCGGCTGCTCGGCCCGCTCTGGCTCTACTGGAACGCCCGGTTCGACGCCCGCGCCGAGGCCTTCCTGGCCGAGGTGCTGGAGTTCGGCGACGCGCTGCCCGGCCAGGTCCTGGCCGCCTTCACCGCGATGCACCGGCTGGCCAACAACAGCGGGTCGCTGCCCGATCCGGCCGAGGCGCGGGCGGTGATCGAGGACGTCCACCGCACCGGCGCGATCGACCGCTATCCGATGCTGGCCGTGATCGCGATCGCGCCCGCGTACTTCCTCGGCTTCGACGACCTGCTCGAACGCGAGCTGCCCCGGGCGATGCGGCACCCGCACCCGTGGGCCAGGGCGGCGGCCCACTGGGTGGACGCCTTCGTCCTGACCGACCGCGGCGACTGGCGCGGCGGAGCCGAGCGGCTGGCCGTCACGCTGGCCCTGTTCGAAAGCGTGGGCGACCGGTACGGGCTGGCTATGACGCTGATGAGCCTGGCGCGCGTGCACTCCGTCGAGGGCGACTACGGCACGGCCGTCGCCATGGCCGAGCGCGCCGTAGCCCTGGCCGCCGAGTTCAGCGCCGGCGAGGAGGTCATGTACCGCTCCTGGCTGGCCGGGCTGCGCATGCGGGGCGGTGACCAGGAGGGGGCGGCGGCGGACGTGGCGGCCGCGCGGCGGCGGGTGGTGCGGCGGGCGCAGCCGTACTCGGAGATCGAGTTGCTGCTGCGCCTGGCCGACCTGCACCGCCGCGGCGGCGAGGTGGACCGGGCCGAGCGGACGCTCGACCGGCTGGAGGCGTTCGCGCGGGAGATGTCGATCCCCGCGGAGGCCGCCGCGGGGCGGGTGGCCGCGGCCCGGCTGGCCGACCGGCTGGCGGACGGAGCGGCCGGGTGGGCCCGCGACCTGCTGCCCGCCGCGATCCTGGCGGCCTTCGCCGCACGGGACCCGGCGTCGGCGGCGGAGCACCTGGCCCGCCTGCTCCTGCTGGAGGGCGATCCGGCCGGCGCGGCGACCGCGCTCGGGACGAGCCAGGCCATTCGCGGCGTGTTCGACCGGGGCGAGCCGGAACTGCGCGACCTGGTGGCGGAGCTCACCGCGCGCCTCGGCGAGCAGGATTATCGTGCGGCGTATCGGAGGGGTGCGGAGATGCCCAGGCAGGAGGCGCTGAACCGGCTGGCCGAGCTGACCTGACAGCCGCGAGGCCGGCTCATCAGGTCGCTGTCAGGCGCCGCGGACATCGTGGGTGCGTTCGGAAGAACCCTCACCCCCGGAAGGACTCCCATGTCCACCATGTCCGTCAATGTGAGCGCCCGGTCGCTGGCACCGGATCTCGCCCGCGGTTTCATGCTGCTGCTGATCGCGCTGGCGCACGCACCGGCCCTCGTCGCCGACTGGGACGCCGGGCCCGCCTGGCTGAACGGCGTCTTCAAGTTCGTCAAGTCGCTGGTCGCGGACAACCAGGCGCGCGCGATGTTCGTCTTCCTGTTCGGCTACGGGCTGGGGCAGCTCGCCAGGCGGCAGACCGAGTGGAGCTCGTTCAAGGGGCTGCTGCGGCGCCGGGGGCTCTGGCTGACCGTCATCGGGTTCGCGAACACGGTCATCCTGGTGCCGATCGACATCGTCGCGGTGTACGGACTGACGCTGCTCGCCCTCGCGCCGATCGTCCGGGCCAGGGACTCGGTGCTGCTGTGGACGGCCGGCGCGACCCTGCTCCCGGCGACCCTGCTGCTGACCTGGCAGAGCGCGAACGCGCTGATCGCGGCGGCGGCCGGCACGCCGGTCACCCTGGCCGCGTACATGGAGCCGAGCCTGGGCCTGCACCTGGTCGCCGCCATCCCGACCTGGCCGGTCGAGACCGCGGTGCCCACGATCATGGTGGTGCCTGGCATGCTGGCCGGCCTCTGGGCCGCCCGGCGCAGGATCCTCGACGAGCCGGAGCGGCACCTGACACTGCTCCGCCGCGTCGCCCTGATCTGCCTGGGCGTCGCCGCCGCGGCCCGGATCCCCGCCGCGCTGATGCTGGCCGGGGCGTGGCCGGTGACCTCCGCCCCCGTGGCCTGGCTGGCCGCCTTCGCGCACGATCTGACCGGCTACGCCGGCGGCATCGGCCTGGCCGCCCTCGTCGGGCTCGTCGCGTACCGGATCGGCGACGACCGCGGGCCCGTCACGCTGGCGCTGTCGGCGCTCGGGCAGCGGTCGCTGACCTTCTACCTCTTCCAGTCGGTGGTGTGGGTGGCGCTGTTCTACCCGTTCACGCTCGACCTGAGCGACGACCTGAGCCTGCCGGCCACCTTCGGCGTCGCGGTCGCGGTCTGGGGCGCGTCGATCCTGCTGGCCGACGTGATGCGCAGGACGGGCCACCGCGGGCCCGCCGAGATCCTGCTGCGCCGCCTCACCAACCGCTGATGTCCTTGACGGGTCACATCGGGAGGTGGCCACGGCGGACGCGCCAGTGGCGACCGGCCCGCAGATGATCGACGATCGCGCGCTGGAGCACCGTACGGCGCGGCAGCTCGTCGAGCGGCGTGGTCAGCGTACGGAACACGAACCGCAGCACCTCGACGTCGGCGTCGTTCCCCTCCTGCTCCTCGTCCGGCTCCAGCTCGAACCTGCGCTGGAACCTGACGATGTTGGAGTCCGCCGGCAGGTACTCCAGCAACTGCGGATCGAGCAGCCACGAGCCGCAGGAGAACGCGGGGTAGGGCCGGTCGGGGAAGTGGCGCGGGAAGAAGGCCCGCGCCTCGTCGAGCGAGGCGTCCACCGCCTCGGGGGTCATCGGCCCCGACTCGGGGATGTGCAGCTCGATGGCCTCGTCGTTGTGCTGGTGCTGCAGCCGGCCCAGCTCGTAGATGGTGCCGCGTGAGTGCAGGGTCAGCCAGCTCTGCATCACCGGCCAGCCCTCGCGGCGCATGCGCCGGTCGACCGCCAGGTTGCGGCCCAGATCCGCCAGGCTCGCCCACGACACGTCCGCGGCGATGCCGTGGTCGCGGTGGTATCCCAGGGCGTCGTCGACCAGGGCCAGGTACGCGTACACGTACAGATGCCGCCACGCGGGCCCCCGCTCACGGGGCAGCGACGGACCGGGCGACAGCCACTCATGACCGCCGACGTCGGCCCGGACGAGCGCGATCGACCGGTCGAGCAGCCAGCGCAGCTCGGGCGTCCACAGCGGGGAGCCCGGGCCGGGCCAGCCCTCCATGATCTCGGCCGCGTCGTCCGCCCGCACCGCCAGCCGTTCGAGCAGCGCCGGCGCGTCGGCCTTGGCGGGCAACGGAGCCGACGGCCGGTCACCGGCGAGCCGGTGCACGCGCTCGACCTCTTCGACGGGCACCCCGAGCCGGGCAGCGGTTTCGTGCAGATCCACGCGGTTGATCCTATTCGCCCCGATGCCACTCCGGACCTCCTGCCCCGCACCGTGAGTGCTCTGTTCGTGATCTAGGTAAGGCATGCTGGGGCGCCTGGTCCAAGCGCGGTCGGGAGGCGGCGGTGGGGTGGCGTATCGCGGTTCTGGTCGGCCTTGGGCTGGCCGCGGTCCTGGCGCTGCCGGCGGCGGCGCCGGTCGGCGTGTCCTGCCTGATGACGGCGCCGTCCAGGGACAGGCTGGTCGACGCCTGGATCGCCGAGAACGCACCGACACCGACACCGACACCGACACCGACACCGACACCTGAGATCTCTCCCGAGTCCTGGGCCTACGGCGACGTGAAGGCGGGGGAGGGGCCGGCCCCCATAGGCGAGGAGCGCGTAACGACGGAAGAACTGGCGCGTTACCCGGTGCGGGTGAAGGGGTGCGACGACGCCTGACCTCACGACATCGTGCGAGCCTGGCGCGATTGTCGGAGCTCGCCGTCATCGTCGGCCGGCATGATCGACTCCCTGGACCCGGCGGCCGGCCCCGCCGCGCTTGAGGACGGCACCGTGATCGTCCCACCGGGCCGTGTCCCGCCTGCTCGCCTGGACGATCGACCGGCGCATCGCCTGGCCGGCCCACTGGGGCGACCTGACCGTCCACCCTGGCCAGGGTCCGTTTTCCGCGGCGATGAGAGGTCCAAGCCGTCGGCGGCCGACACCGGGCTATGGGGGCGGCTCACATTGACCGGCGTCCTGGGCCGGGTGAGCATGGCTCAACTTCAGCTTCGTGGGAGGTCTGATGGGACGGCGTTCGTGGACGTGGATGGTCGCGGCCCTCGCTTTATCGGCCGGTGCGCTGGTCACGACACCCGCGGCGGCGACCGCGACGGGATCGGTGACGCTGGAGGCCACCTACACCTCGGGCCTGGAGAACGGCTGGGCCCTCGTCGAGCGCTACAAGGACAATTCCACCGGGTTCCAGGCCGAGACGTACCCGTCCGACGGACGCGGCGATCAGAAGGGACAGACCAGGCGGCTCTTCGGCGACGTCGCCCGCCCGCACTCTTCGCGCTTCCTGCTGTACCACGCGCCGGGCTGGCAGGCGGGCACCAAGACCACCCCCGTGCTGCTCGTGCACGGCGCCAACCAGACCGCCGACCTGGCCTGGGCCAACCCCAACGCCAGCGGCGCGTACGGCTGCGGCCAGGCGAGCTGCCCCACCACGGGGCTCATGCAGCACCTCGACGGCCGGGGCTACAAGGTCTTCGCGATCGGCTTCCCGCACATCACGGGGGACGGCCACTACTGGGCCGAGCAGATCCACGACGCCGTCGCCAGGATCCGGGCGAAGACCGGGGCCGCGCAGGTGGACGTGATCGGCTGGTCGAAGGGGGCGTTCAACGCGCGGATGTACGTCTCGTCGCTGCGCAAGTCCTGGGGCACGGCGTACGCGGGCGACGTCAGGAAGCTGATCCTCGTCGGCGGGCCGAACAAGGGCTTCGACTGGGGCTACCGGCACGGCTGGACCCACGATTTCGCGATATTTCCTGAATGCGGCGGCTCGCTGAACGCGCCCGCGCCGCACTCCCAGATGGTCTGCTACGCGCTGTGGCGCAACCACCCCGAGCTGAGCTACGAGGGCAACGCCTACCCGGGCTCCGACGACATGCTCTACCGCTGGGACGACGTCTACCCGCTGCCCGTCGCCGAACAGGACTGGTACACCACCTACTACGGCGGCACCGGCTTCTACACGGCCGGCCGCGGCATCCAGTGGGCCATCGACCGGGGCTCCCTCGTCCAGCCCCTCATCAACGCGGGGACTGCGTCGAGCGTGCCGGTCTACCAGCTGTGCGGCAACATGCCGGACATGGCGCTGCTGCACAACGAGCACACGGGCCCGTCCGACGGCGCCGTCTTCGTGGCGAGCTGTACGGCGACCGACGGCATCGCCAACCGCGCCGCCACGGTGACCCTCCCGCTCAACCACCTCAAACTCGGCTGGTCCTCCAGCGCCATGTCCCAGCTCGCGACCTGGCTCGGCTGAACCTTTTCCACCCATCGCGCGACCGCGTGTCTGTTCACCCCTCCCGACCTCGTCATCACTGTGCCGGCCGCTCCTGCGACCGGCACGATCACGAGGAGAGAAGATGGGCACCATCAGCGTTCTGGCGAACCTCAGCCTGGACGGCGTCATGCAGGGCCCGGGCCGGGCGGACGAGGACACCAGGGGCGGCTTCCGTCACGGCGGCTGGGGCATCGGGTGCGCCGACGAGGTGATCGCCAAGTACGTCGGCGGCATGGACCCGGCCGCCGCGATGCTCTTCGGGCACCGCTCGACGGCGTCATCAGGGTGCTCGGCAGCGGCGATCTCGTCCGCTCCCTGCACGCGGCGGGTCTGGTGGACGAGTACGTCCTGCTGATCCACCCGACCGTGCTCGGCTCGGGCACGCGGTTGTTCGGCGCGGGAGAACGTACGGACCTGGCCTTGCAGGAGACGATCACCACCACGACCGGCGTGCTGATCGCGCGCTACCTGACCAGCTGAAGAGGAAGAATCCAGACATGCGGTACATGTTGTTGTTCCATTACGGCGAGGCCACCGAGGAGTCGATCGGGGCCGAGGCGATGGCCGAGGGCATGCGGGCCATGGCCGCCTACGCCGCCACGCTGGAGCAGGCCGAGATCCTGGTCAGCGGCCAGGTGCTGGAGCCGTCGTCCAGCTCGACCACGCTCACGCTGGTGGACGGGGAGCCGCGAATCCAGGACGGCCCGTTCGCCGACACGAAGGAGCAGCTCGGGGGTGTGATCGTCATCGACGTCCCGGACCTGGACACCGCCCTGGACTGGGCCCGCCAGGCCCCGCCATTGTCATGGGGCACCGTCGAGATCCGCCCCGGCGCCGTACACACGGAGGCGGGAACCTGGGTCCCGTCGTCATGACGGGCGAGCCGACATGACGGATGAAAACACTGCTCACGTCGCCGAACGCAGCGCCCGGGCCTCGTACGGCCGGCTGCTCGCCCTCCTGGCCGCACCGACCGGCGACGTAGAACTCGCCGAGGACACCCTGGCACACGCCTTCGAGCAGGCCCTGACCACCTGGCCCCGCGACGGCGTACCGGACAATCCCGACGGCTGGCTGCTGACGGTGGCCCGCAACCGGCAGCGCGACCTGTGGAAATCCGCCGCCCACCGCCGCAACCAGCCACTGGAGGCGGCCACCGGCGTCGTTCACCCACTGAACGACCTCGACCCGGACGGGATCCCGGACCGCCGCCTGGCCCTGCTGTTCGTCTGCGCCCACCCGGCCATCGCCGCCAACGTCCGCACCCCGCTGATGTTGCAGGCCGTGCTCGGCTTCGACTCCGCCCAGATCGCGCACGCCTTCGCGGTGCCCGCAGGGGCGATGTCGCAACGCCTGGTACGAGCCAAGCGCCGGATCAGGGACGCCAAGATCCCCTTCGTCGTCCCCGGCCGGCAGGCCATGCCCGAGCGAGTGCCCCCGGTCCTCGAAGCGGTGTACGGCTGCTACGCCCTGGCCTTCCCCGAGAGAGGCGAGGCGGCATCACTCGCCGGCGAGGCCCGCTATCTGGCCGTCACGACCGCGACCCTGCTCGGCGACGAACCCGAGGCCTGGGCCCTGGCCGCACTCCTCACCCTCGCCTCTGCCCGCGCCACACCCCCCGGCGACCGTTACCTCCCCCTGCACGCCCAGAACCCCCACGAATGGGACCACCACCTCATAGCCGAGGGCGAGTCCTACCTCCGCCGAGCCGCCCGCCCCGGCCAAGCCCCCGGCCGCTTCCAACTGGAGGCCGCCATCCAGTCCGTCCACTGCGACCGCGCCCGCACCGGCACCACCGACGACAACGCCCTGTGCACCCTCTACACCGCCCTGGTGGCGATCGCACCGAGCCTGGGCAGCCGAGTGGCCCACGCCGCCGTCATCGGCCGCACCCGCTCACCCGAAACGGGCCTGTCACTCCTGGAGTCACTGCCCGTCGAACGCGAACACTTCCAGCCCTACCACGCAGCCCGCGCCGACCTCTTGACCCGCCTCGGCCACCACCGGGAAGCAGCCACGGCCTACACCCGAGCATCCACCCTCACCACAGACCCAGCCGCCCGAGCCTTCCTCGAAGACCGCGCTCAGACGGAGATCGACTCTGGGTGACGTGACCGCGCCTTCAGGAGATCCGGTAGGCAGCAGCGCCGTCGTGCAGGAACCGGGCGCGTCCGCGTCCGTCACAGCCCACCAGAGACAAGACCTGGTGGCCCCCGGATCTCGGCTCGGCGGTGATGATCGAGCTGTCGTTCAGGCGGACGACCTCGACACGCTTCCCAGGCCCGCCAAGAAGAGTCGCGGCGATGTCGTTGCGTGGGTGATAGCTGAGGAACGCGCGGTCGTGCTCGCTGGTGAGGGTGAAGTCGTACAGCGTGGAGCGGTAGGTGCCGCACATCCGGTCCGCGTCGATCCGGGCCGGGTTCGAGGGCGGCACGGGCAGCGGCGCCGTCTCGACACCGGCGAGCTCCTTGAGCACCGCATCGAAGATCTCGTACGCCAGCGGCTCGCCGCCCGAACTGTTGGTCAGTACGGCCACCGCCACCCCCGCCGACGGAACGACACGAAGGAAGGCCTTCTGCCCTTTGGAGACGCCGGTGTGGCCGACCACACCGTCCCGGTAGAGCATCCAGCCGAGCCCCCAGCCGATGACACCGCCGCCGAAGTCCGGAACGGATCCGACCTGAGGTTCACGCAGCGCCGCCAGCGCGGGATCGGTGAGATGCAGGCGGACGAACTCCAGCAGCTCGCGTGCGCTGATCGCGAAGTGGGAGCCGCTGGGAGCGGAATAGTAGGAAACCGCCCACGTCGTAGTGGGAACGACCCCTCCGCCCGTATGGACATGGCCGACGGCGGCGCGGTGCAGAATCGCCTCGTAGGCGTCGAAGGCGGCGGTGCCCAGGCCCAGTGGCATCACCAGACGTTCGCGGAGCACGTCATGGAAGGGCTTGCCGCGTAACACCTCCACCAGCCTGCCGAGGATCACGTACCCGCTGTTGGAGTAGGAGAGGATGGTGCCAGGCGGGAAGAGGTGGTCGGCCTCGGCGAGGGTGGCGACGAACCTCTCGATCGCGTCGTCGTTACGACCGGTGTCGATGAAATGGTTGCCGTCGATCCCACCGGTGTGGGTGAGCAGGTGGCGGGCGGTCAGGGACGCGGTGGCGGCCGGATCGTTCAGCCGGAAGCCGGGCAGGTAGTCGCGAACGGGGCGGTCGAGATCCAGCACGCCATCGCCGGCCAGTTGCTGGATCAGCGTCGCCGTCCAGATCTTGGTGATCGAGCCGACCTTGAACACCGAGTCGGTCGTGACCTCGACCCGGGTACGCAGACTCAGCACACCCGCAGCCTCGTCGCGAATCTCCCCATCGGCCAGCACGGCGACCTGCGCACCCGGCACGTCGTACTTGTCGACAAGCTCACCCAAATCCCATCCCACCGCACCAGGCTAGTGCCGCCGATCGTCCGGAAGCCGTGTGATGGAGATCATGTCCTGCGCCGCGAACCCGCGGCGGTCGTACGGGCGAAAGCCGGCGAACCGCAACGCAGGGACGGGAGCGTGATGTGGCAGCCGAAGAATCCGGCAGGGCAGACGACGTCGATTGATCCGGCGATCATCCCTGGAGCTGGCGGGTGATGGAGGGGTCGGTGATGGCGGTGTCGTTCGCCAGCAGGAACGCCTTGCTGAGGATGAGTGCCAGCCGCCCGTCCTCCTCGAACGGCAGGAACAACCCCGGCTGGGGGCCGCGGGCGGAGACGATGCACAGGTAGGCGTCGTTGGGCTCCATCAGGATGTTCGCCGACCCCAGATGGATCTTGTACGTGCGCAGATCACCCCGTACCACCAGATGACGATCGGTGAGGGTGCACCGGTCGGCGATGGCCGTGCGCCCGATCAGGCGGGACAGCGCGTCCCTGCGCACCTCGGCGGAGGGCGGCAGGGGCGCGAACGGGCCGGCCTGCCAGTAGTCGCGCAGCCGGTCGGGCCCCTGGCCGGTCCACTCGGGATCGGTCGCGATCGAGGCCACGGCCACGAACAGGTCGATGTCCCGCATGGCCTCGCTGAACACCAGCGGCGGCACCTCCGTCAGCGGCGCGTCGTGCCACGCCCCGCCGGCCATCCGCTGGAAGCGGGCGCGGCCGATCTCGGCGTAGTCGTCACCGGACAGATAGTGCTCCAGCGACGCCCGCCATCCTCCGCCCGCCATGACGCGGTGCGCGTCGCAGTCCTCCTCCCAGTGGCCCTGGAACTTGGACTGCCAGCCCCGGTCCTTGAACAGCGCCCGCAACCGGCGATAGTGCACCACGTGCCCCTCGAAGCGGCCGGACCAGTGGCCGGCCGCCTCCTCCGCGGGGGTGAGCAGGTAGATCTCGCGAAAGGCCTGCTTGAACGGCTGCCGCAGCTCCTTGCCCTGCACCACCTCCCGCCAGCCGCGTACGTCGGCGACGGACGCGCGGGCCGGATGCCACAGCCGCACCGGCAGGTCGGGCACGTTCAGCCCCAGCTCGGCGCGCCACACGCCGGGGGAGACCTCGAACTCCCAGATCAGCCGCTCGGTGACCGGATGGCCGTCGAGCCGCCGGTATGGTGCGGCCGTGTCGCCGGTGTAGCCGGCCTCCAGCGCCCGGCCGAGGGTCGCCTGCTGCTGCTGGGTCAGCTTGGCCAGCTCGCGCAGCCGCTTGACCTCGTCGGGGTGCTCCCGCCTGACCGCCGCCGGGACCGATTTGAGCTTCTTGTCCCCGTGCCACCACGACAGCTCGACCCCGTCGTCGGTCGAGATCACCGCCGTGTGCTCGCCGAACGTCTCGCGTACCCGCCCGTCGGGGATCCTGAACGCCACCTCCAGCCGATCCGCCAGAGCCGGCTCCATGCGCTTGAACTTGCGGTCGAGCTGCATCGGCACCCCGCCGTGCCGGGTGATGCGGCGGGCGGTGCGCAGCGCGGAGATCGCCTCGGGCGTCGGATACTGCTCCGCCGCGCGGGCGATCTCGAACAGCAACGCCTGCGAGGGCAGGGTCTTGGCCTGGGTGGGGGCCACCGCGATCCCGCGTACGAGCTCGTCCAGCAGTTCGGGCAGCCAGGTCTCGTCGCGGAAGAGCGCCAGCCGCACCGCCCTGCCGAGCGTCCGCTTCTCGCCGTCGTCGAACGCCTTCTCCGCGCGGTACGGGATCTCGCCCGCGTGGATCGCCGCGACGCGGTCGCGCGCCGTCTCCAGCGCCGTACGGGCGAAGCCCAGGTATCCGGGCAGCCCGGCGAGCCACTCGGGCAGGCTGGGCACCGGCTCGGAAAAACGTTCGGCCTCACTGAACAGCGCCCTGAGCTCCACGTCCCAGCTGAGCAGCAGGTCCATCTCGGCGACCGCGATCGGCCCGCATCCCTCGGCGAGCACGGCGCGCACGTCGGCGTCCAGGCCCGCCAACCCCGCCGCCACCAGCACGGGAAGACGGCCGTAGGCGTGTCTCCTGACCTCCTCCAGCAGGAATCCGACCAGCTCGCGGGCCGGCTCGACCAGCCGCTTCCTGGCCCGCTCGTCGAGCGCGTAGTACGAGGTGGGAGCCATGATCGCCCCGCTGCCCAGCCCGGCGAAGCCGACGCTCAGCCGGGAGGCCCCCGGCCAGTGTGTGGGATCGTTCGCGGTGCCGGTGACCAGGTGCAGCAGGCGCTGCGCGAGCGGGGACAGCACGTTGTCGAGCACGCTCATCTCAGCCACCGACCAGCGGGACGAGCTTGACGAACGACACGACGGGGTCGGCGGCCAGATCGATCAGCACGTCCAGGTCCTCGATCTGCCGGTCGCCGACCAGCAGCAGGAACCCGTTGCGGGCGAACGCGGCCTCGGTGGCGTCGGCCTGCCGCTCCCAGTCGAGCCGGCGCGCGGTGCGTAAGCGGTAGCCGTTCAGCTCGGCCTCGGCGTCGGTCGGCTTGACCAGGCCCCGGAAGTGCGCCGTGGGGGAGGCGTTGTGCCGGGCCACCTCCTCGCGCACGCGCAGCCGTACCAGCTCTCTGGCCGAGATGCGCTCGGGAAGGCCGGGCACGGAGAACTCCTCCAACGCCCGCCCGGTCGCGGACTCGTCGCGAAACGTCACCGATGCCATCGGCCATCCTCTTGTCGTGGAGATCAGGTACCGGCCTCATCTATAGCAGCGGCGAACGACAGATCTCCGAGGACGAGCTCACCGGCGCACGCGGTAACGCAGGTGCAGCACCCGGTTCCCCTGGATCACCACGTGGGGGTCCTCCAGCAGGTGCTGCCCGCCGACCGAGCCGAAGTAGCGCTTGCCCGCTCCGAACACCACGGGCACCACGTCCATGGCCACCTCGTCGACCAGCCCCGCGGCCAGCATCTGGCCGCCGACGTCCCCGGCGGCGACCTCGACCGTACGCTCGCCCGCGAGCTCCCGCGCCTTCGCCATGGCAGCCGCTACGCTGTCGGCGAAGTGGAACGGCGCCTCGGGGTCCCAGCCCTCGGGGCTCGGCCGGTGCGTCACCACGACCACGTGGGCGATCCCGCTCGGCGGCTCGCCGCCCCAGCCGTCCGTCAGGTCGAAGACGTGGCGGCCGGCGATCGTCACGCCGATCTCGTCCCAGTACGGGCGGGTGTAGTCGTACGACGCCTGAGACACCTTGACCTGCCCGCTCTCGTCCAGCGGGACGTCACCGTTGGACAGCCACTCGAACAGCGGCCCGACCTGGTCGTTCCGGTCGGCGATGAAGCCGTCGACCGACACCGAGCTGTACATGACCACCTTGCCCACGAGCTCTCTCCTCTTCATCGGGGGAGTGCTCATCCTGGCGTGCCGGAGGGTGCCGGCTCTTGTAAGAAATCAATCGGCCGGCAGCGGCCAGCCGTCCAGCACGTGGCCGGGATGCTCACGCAGGAACCGCCGCCGGATCTCCAGGTACCGGGTCGGCGTCAGCCCGGTGAACGCCCGGAACTCGTGCCCGAAGTGCGCCTGGTCGAAGTAGCCCGCCCGCCCGGCGAGCTCGGACCAGTCGACCGGCCGCGCGGGATCGATCGAGAGCAGAGTGCTGGCGAAACGGTAGGTGCGGGCCAGCCGCTTCGGCGTGACACCGACGAGAGCCTTGAACCGTTGCGCCAGATAGGTGCTGCTGACTCCGGCGGCCTCACTCAGATCCCCGATCGCCGCCGTGCCACCCGTCGCCACGATGACGCCGCTCACGTGCCGGACCAGCTCCAGCCCGCTGGTCTCGTCGAGCCGCCGCAGTGACAGCCCGCCGGTCGCGGTGAGCCGTAGCCCGCCGGTCCCGGTGAGCCGCCGCCGCAGCTCACTCTCCAGCAGCGCCAGCATCTCGCCCGGCCCGGCCGCCAGGGCCAGCCGCTCGCGCAGCTCGGCGACGGCGGCCCGCCCCCAGATCTGCTCCACCGTCACCGGCAGGTCCCGCAGCTCCGCCGCGGGCATCCCCAGGAACGGCGCCAGCCCCCACGGCTTGAAGTGCACCCCCACCGACCTGGTGCCCGGCGGGTAGCCGAACTCGAAGGCGCGGGTGGGCGTGGTGATCACGCAACCGTCGTCGTACCCGTCCGTCCCGGCGCCGGCGCGGATGCGGAACGGCGGCCCGAGGTTGAGCACGAACAACGCCGCCGGCATCGGCGGCAACCGCAGCCGGGGGTACGGCGGGCTGCCCTCCAGGTAGTAGAGGTCGTCGATCAGCCCGTCCAGAGGCGGCCGCGGCACCAGGGACACGTACTGCACACGCCCCAGCATCGCCGACCCACGCGCGAACGCACACCCTCCGACTCCTTGCGGCCACCGCCGCCCATGCGGGACGGTCTAGCCAACGCTCGCCGGAAGGAGGCCGCCCCGTGAGGCGACTATCCGCAGCCGTCGCCCTGCTCGTCGCGGTCGTGAGTACGACGGCCTGCACCTTGGACGCACCCGAGGCCACCCGGCCCGCACCGTGTCCCACGGACGAGGTGTGCCACTCCGTCATCGGCACCGATCCGGCCATCGTCGTGTATCGGGGAGAGTTCTACTCCAACCTGATGCCGTTGACGGCGCGGCTGGAATGGCTGGAGGACGAGCGATGCCTGGTGGTCACGAGGCATGAAACCGATCGGCAGGACAGGACGCTGATTCCGCTGTGGCCCGAGGGCACGAAGCCGGCCCGGGCCGGGGACGGCCGGCGCGGCGTCGAGATTCCCCAGGTGGGAGGGGTTTTCGAGGGTACGTTGATCGACGCGGGCGGCTCGAACTTTCCGCCCGTTCTGAAGCCGCCCATCCCCAGGATCTCCACGTTCACCGAGCCGCCCGGCGCGTGCACCGCCCATGACGGCTACTTCGTCGTCGACCCGTACGAGGTCGAACCCCTGGAGGGGTGAACTCATCCGCCGCCGTCGGGCGGTGTCAGGAAGTTCTGCAGCTCCCGGTGCCGGAACTGGTACGTCGCGCCGCTGACCCGCAGCAGCCGGGCCTCGCAGGCCCAGTCGAGGAAGGCCCACAGGCGCAGCGGCAGCAGGTGCCGCATGGCCGCCACGACCAGGCCGATCATCGTGCGGGCCCAGGCGACCGCGCCGAAGGCCAGGCCGAACGTCACCCCGCCGACGAGGGCGCACACCAGTGACTCCACGACGCCGGTGTTCATGATGAACACCAGGAAGGCGGCGACCCCGCCGGTGAGGCCGAAGGCGAGGCCGATCAGGGGGTTGCGGTGCAGGGCCTCGCGCGGGTGGGCCAGCTCGGCGTCCCTGCTCCAGCCGCCTGTGGCGATCTTGAAGACGACCCCCAGCGCGAAGGCGAGCACGAAGGAGCCGGCCACCCCCGCCGCCAGCGGCAGCGGGCCCGCGTGGGCCAGCCGCAGGGGCGCGAGGCCGGTGAGGGCGCCGCACAGCCCGAAGCCGAGCAGGGTGAACGGCTCCGCGCGGACCACCTCGGAGACGGTCATCCGCTCCGCACCCCTGCGCCCGGCCGCCGTCAGCCCGATGACCGCTCCGAGCACCAGCCCGCCGGTGCCGCCCGCGGTGACGGCGAAGCCGGGCCCGAAGGCCCTGCCGCCGGTGAGCATGAGCCCGGCCAGGCCGCCGAGCACCCCGACGGGCGTTCCGGCCAGGGCGCCGAGCAGGCCGCCGATCACCCGTCGCCGCCGGGGGACCTCGCTGCGCCCGCCGGCGGCGGCCGGCCAGGGCGACAGCGACAGGCCGGTGGCCAGGCTCACCCAGCTCACCATGAGCGTCAGGGTGAGCAGCCGCTCGGCGCCGGTCCCGGCGACGCCGGCCGCCGACCCCGTCCAGAACGCCAGCATCGCGACGCACGCGAAGAGCACGCAGGCCAGGAAGTGCACGATCAGCACGATCCGCCGCCCGCCGATCGGCCAGAGCAGGTGCGGGACGATGTCGATCGCGGTCAGTCCCGGCGGCGGCCGGTCCGCCTCGGCTCCCCGCGCGGCCTGCCGGCGCAGGTGCCCGGCCAGCAGCACGAGCCACGACCGCACCTGATCCGGCTGGTACGCGGCCCCCTGCGCGGTACGGGGCGTGAGCACGGTCGCCGCCGGCACGTACGCCTCCAGCAGCCTCCTGACGATCCGCGCCGCCCCCTCACCGCTGTCGAGCCCCGGCTCCACCCGCAGCAGTTTGTCCGGATCGGCGCCGGACTCCACGGCGGTCACGGTCAGCACCAGCCGCCACGGCGTGGAGAGCGCGGCGTGCACCGCCTTGCCGGCCGGCCCGGACAGCGTCTCGTGCACGGCCTCGCGCTTCGAGGCGTGCGGGTGCCCGTCCGGCCAGCGGGCCCGCAGGTACGCGCCGATCTGCTGGTCGGTCAGGGCGTGCAGGTGGATCTGCGCGGCGTCGGCGAGCCCGGCCCCTGCCTCGCGCAGTTCGGCGTGCCGGTCGGCGCGGCAGGTCACGACGACCGCGCCGGGACGCCGGCCGGACAGGTCGCTGTAGCGGTTGAGCTCGGCCAGCAGCCCGATCGCCCGGCGTGGCGGGCCCCAGCCCGGCTCGGGGTCGAGCTCGTCCAGCCCGTCCACCACCGGCAGCACCCGGCGGTCACGGACGAGCCGTTGCGCGTCCCCGGCCGCCAGCCCGAAGTCCTGCGCCAGTTGCTCGGCCAGCCAGGTCTCGAACGGCCTGCCGAGGGTCCAGCGGGCCGCGTTCAGCCGTACCGGCACCGGTTGCCCCTGGTCGAGGCGGCCGGCCAGGACGGGCTCCAGCAGTTGCAGCACCAGCTCGATCGCCAGCACCGTCTTGCCCGCCCCCGACTCGCCGACGACCAGCAGGCGGCGCGGACTGAGGCCGCCGAAGAACCGGCCGATCGTGTGCAGGTCGTGGGTGGTCTCGGCGGGGTCGCCGTACCGGCTGAAGGAGAGCGCCGCGAGGTTGTAGCCGCCGAGCAGCCCCTTGCGGGCCCGGTCCTCCTCGCGGAGCACGCGGCGGATCAGCAGCTCCACAGCGGGGTCGGGCGTGGTGGGAGGCAGCTCAGGAGGCGATACGACAGCGGGGGCGGACGGTTCGGCGAGGGCCGTTCTGGCCGCGCGCCAGCGTTCGAGCTCGCCGGGGATCAGCTCGGCCGGGTACTCGCAGTAGCGGAAGCAGGCGGTGACGAAGGCCCGGACGAAGTCCCAGCGCGGCAGCCGGTCGGTCTGCCGCAGCACGTGCGAGACCGTGCTCTTGGGCAGAGTGTCGACCGTGGCCCCGTCGGCGGCCGTGGTCTGGCCGCCGAGCGCACGCAGCCTGCTCAGGGACGGCTCGCCCGCCCACTGCTTGAGCCGGACCAGCGCCCCGACGAAGTCCGCGGTGCCGCCCGCCCCGGAGGGGTCCGGGGGCCGGGGACGCTCCTCGATCATCCCTCTCCCGCCCGTACCAGAGACCAGACGAACTCGTTCCCGCGCCGGCCGTCGCGGCAGCGGCCCTCCAGTGTCTGCACGTGCCGTGACTCCATCAGGAAGTTGCGCGCCTCGTCGGCCTCCACCAGGTCACGGCCGACCGCGATGGGCACGAACCCGTGGCGCGGGATGTAGACCCAGCGGCCCCGGTCCCAGTCGTAGGGGTCGAACCAGCGGTGCCGGACCGTGCCGGACACGCTCACGTCGGGCCCGTCCCTGGTCAGCACGAACGACCCCTGCGAGCGCAGCAGGCTCATCCTGCTGACGTAGAACAGCTCCGTACCGATGAAGGCGTTGATCCGCGCGTCCCAGTGGTCGTGCAGCCAGCTCGACTCTCCCTCCCGGAGCTGCCGGGCGCTCCGGATGAGCTGGCGTTCGAAGCGGCGCTGGTTCTTGCGCTCGGCCTTCCTGATCACCTTGAACGAGCGCAGCCACCGCCGCGACATCGTCCGCGACGCGCCCGCGCCGTCCATGAAGTGCTCCAGGAAGTCGGACGCGATCGGATGGAAGTCGCGGCCGCCCTCGACGATCGAACGGAACAACGCGACCAGCTCCGGGACCGGCCTGCCTGTCCGCCGCCGTAAGCCTCGCAGGAACATCCTCGTCGTCTCCGTGGTCGGTTCAGGGTCGAGCTCAGGGGCACGTCTGGCGGTACTCCTCCTGGGGCACGAGATTCTCCCACTCCTCGCGGGTGAGGGAGCGGCCCGCGTTGGCGCACGCCGCGGCCACCAGGTCGGGAGGCGTGCGGACGTTCCACATCCGCGCGGTCCTGTCTCCCGACGCCGTCGCGACGGTCGTCCCGTCGCGGCCGTAGGCGAGGTCGGTCACACCTTTGTCGTGGCCGGTCATCGGGGCGCCGAGCGGCCGGTAGGTCAGCAGGTCCCAGAGCTGCACCTCGCCGTTGGTGAGTCCGGTGGCCAGGATCTTCCCGTCAGGGCTGAAGTCGAGCGCGCCCACCGTGCCCTCCTCGGCGATCAGGCCGATGCCGACCGCGCGCCGGCGCGGCACGTCCCACAGCCGCACGCTGCTGTCGTACGCCGTCACGGCCAGCCGCGTGCCGTCGGGACTGAAGGCCAGGTCGTTGACGAACCCGCCGTGCGCCTTGAACGTCGGTCCGGGCCGCTCCGCACCGGTGGCGACGTCGAAGAAGCGGATCCGGTTGTCGAAGCCCGCGGTCGCCACGATCGTGCCGTCGGGGCTGAGCGCCATCGCGGTGATGACGTCGGTCGCGTCGCGTACGGTGATGCGCGGCCCGAAGTCTTTGCCGCTCGCGAGATCCCAGAACACGAGCGACTTGTCCCGCTGGGCGGCGACGAACCTGCCGTCGGAGCTGATCCTGGCGTGGTGCAGCGACTTCTCGTGCGCGATCTCACGGCGGGTCTCGACGTCCCAGAGCCGGATCCCGTCCAGGCCCTCCGACAGGAGCTTGCGCCCGTCGGGGGTGAACGCGAACTGGTACGCGGCCGACCTGCGCGCGGTCACGGGACGCAGCGGCGGGCCGAGGGGGCGCTGGCCGGCCGCGTCCCACAGCTGCAGGTCGGGGCTCTTCGGGTCGGCGACGCCGGTGACCAGGATCCGCCCGTCCGGGCTCAGCGCGACGGCCCCCGACGCCGGCACCCGGGTCCCCTTCTGCTGGAGCGTCCGCGGGTCGGCCAGCCGGACCACGCCGTCGCCGCTGGCGGCGGCCAGCACCGTCCCGTCCGGGCTGAACGTGATGTCGTCGACCCCGGCGTAGTTGTCGGACAGCGCGAACAGCTGCTCCCTGGTGGCCGTGTCCCACAGCACGGTGCGCCCGCTGTCGCCGCCGGTGGCGATCCTGGTGCCGTCCGGGCTGAAGGCGATCGAGTGGTAGCCGGCGGTGCGGTCCTTGAGCCGCCCCTTCTGCTCGCGCGTGGCCACGTCCCACACCCGGCCGGTACGGTCCCAGCTCACGGTGGCCAGCGTCGACCCGTCCGGGCTGATGGCGACGTCCGTCAGGGCCTGCGTGTGCCCGGTGAAGGGCTTGCCGAGCTGCCGGGACGTGGCGGTGTCCCACAGCCGCACGGTCTTGTCCTCCCCGGCGGTGGCCAGCATTTTCCCGTCCTTGCCGTACGTGATGCCAAAGACGGCCTTCCCGTGCGGCCGGCCCATGGGAGCCCCGTGCGGGCGGCGCGTGGCCACGTCCCACTGCTGGACCACGCCGCCGCTGTCGCCGGTCGCCAGCGTCCTGCCGTCCGGGTTGAACGCGATCGCGTTGACGACCCCGCCGGCCTTCAGCTCGGGGCCGAGCTCGCGGCGGGTGGCCACGTCGTAGAACCGGACGTTGCCGAGGCACGCCGTGGCCAGCGTCCGGCCGTCGTGGCTGAAGGCCAGCCGCACGCTCGAACAGTCGTACTTCGCCCGCGTGATCGGCGCGCCGAGCTGCCGCCGTGTCGCCGCGTCCCACAGCCGCGCCGTCCCGTCGTCGCTGCCCGTCGCGATGAGCGCGCCGTCCGGGCTGAACTCCACCGCCTCGACGCCTCGCTCGTGCCCGGTCAGGGTCCCTCTGCCGGTACGGGTGGCCGCGGTCAGCACCCGGTTGCGGGCCTCATCGGTGGGCGCGATCCGCCACGCAGCCACCGCCATCATCGAGGCCAGGGCGGTGTCGCCGGTGACCTCGCTCAGCACCGCGAGCTGGCGGGAGCTGGCCAGGCCGCGCTGCCGGTTCGCGGTGTCCGCCGCGCTGACGGCGGCGCCGGCCGCGATCAGGGCGATCACCGACAGCGCCGCCAGGCCCGACATGACGAGCCGGCGGCGCCGGTGCACCCGCCGCGCCTCCCGCTCGGAGGCCGTGACGAAGCTCTCCACGGTGGCGCCGGGCGGAGGGAAGCTGTCGGGGTCGCGCTCCCAGCGGGGGCGGCTGTCCTGGACCGCCAGCAGCCGGGGGCCCCGGTAGAGGAAGGCGGGGTCGCGGTGGTTGTCCGCCCACTGCGCCGCCGCCTCGACGAGCCCGTCGTACACCATCTGCGCGGCCAGATCCGGTTCGAGCCACTGACGCAGGGCGGGCCAGGCGGTCAGGAGGGCGTCGTGGGCGATCTCGGCGCTGTCCTCGTGCAGGGTGAGCAGGCGGCGGTCGGCGAACGCGGACAGCAGCGCCGCCGTACGCTCCCTCGTGTCATGGACGGACGCGGCGGTGTGCAGCTCGGACAGCGTCGCCCGGCGCCGCGCCACCCGGCCGCCCGCGGTGATCGTGGTCATCCGGCGGAAGATGCGCAGCGCGGCCTTGCGGTCGTCCGGCTGCAGCGCGTCGAGGACCTCGTCGGCCGTACGCCGTACGGAGTCGCGCACCCGGCCGGAGTCCTCGTACCCGCGGACCGTCAGCGTGTCCTTCTCGCGCCGTTCCCAGGTGTTGCGCAGGGCCTGGGAGAGCAGGGGCAGGGCGCCGGCCTCGTACCGGTCGCCGGCCCCCAGCTCCGCCAGGATGATCTCCACCAGCCCCGGTTCGAGCCGCAGGCCCGCCGTGGCCGCCGGGCCGGTGATGGCCAGCCGCAGGTCCGGCTCCGTCATCGGCTCGACGATGACCTGACCGTCCTGGATCGCCTCGGCGAACTGCGGGTAGGCGGCGCACCGGTCCCAGTAGTCGGCGCGCACCCCGACGATCACCGCGGCGCCGTCCCGGCCCCGCGCCAGGGCGTGCAGCGTCCGGACGAACGCCTGCCGCTCCCGCTCGTCGCTCACCAGGGTGAACAGCTCCTCGAACTGGTCCACCACCAGCACACACCGCTCGGTGAGGGCGTCGGCCGGAGCGTGGCGTAATCGCGAGGCCGTCGTCTCTGCCGTGCCGCCGAACTGCCGCACCCACGCGGCGGTGAGCGTACCGAACGGATCCGCGCCCGGCGTCACCAGCAGCCGCGGCCAGTTCCGCGACCCGGGCAGCGGCGCCATCCCCTCCGCCAGCGCCGGCAGCAGCCCTGCCCGCAGCAGCGACGACTTGCCCACCCCCGAGGCGCCCGAGACGAGCAGGACGGACCCGTGCCGGCCCAGCCGGCCGGCCAGGCGCTCCAGGAGGCTCCGGGTCGCCCGCGTCCGCCCGAAGAACAGCTCCGCCTTCGTGCTCTCGAACGGGACCAGCCCTTGGTAGGGGCACACGTCATGAGATCGGCCGCCCCCGCCTCGCTCGCCCATGGCGCTCATTCTGGCCAATGACCCGCACGCTCTCAATCATCTTTGCGCGCGATGCCTGGCTCGCCCCTCCCGTCCGATTCCGTCCAATGCCGTCCGAACGGTGGCCTGAACAGGCGGGACGCGGTTTCGATGGTCAGGAACGACGGGGGATACGTCGTGAGCCAGGCCGACGAGAAGAACGGGGGTGTCGGATCCATGAATCCCGGTGCCGGGATGTCGATGGGGGAACTGCTGCGCACGTGGCGACGGCGGGCGCTGCTGACTCAGGAACAACTCGCCGAACGGGCCGGTCTGAACGTCAGGACGGTACGCCGGCTGGAGAACGACGGGCTGCTCCGGCCGCGGACCACCTCGGTCCTGCTGCTGGCCAAAGCCCTGGACCTGGACGGGGCCGAACGGGCGGCCCTGAACGCGGTCGCCAGGGACCGCCCTGCCGACCACGCTGCCCACCGCCCCGCCGACCACGCTGCCGACGCACGCCCGTGGACCGTCCCGCGTCAGCTGCCCGCCGACCTCGCCGTGTCCGGCGTACGGGAGCGCGAGGCGGCCTTCGTGGCGAGCCGCACCACTCAGGCGGTCGTCTTCGTCACCGGCATGGCCGGGACGGGCAAGACGGTGCTGGCCGTGCACGCCGCCCACCGCCTGGCCCCCCACTTCCCCGACGGGCAGCTCTTCGTGGACCTGCACGGCCACGCTCAGGCGACCGCGCCGGTGGATCCGGGCGACGCGCTCGCCCGCGTGCTCCGCACCCTGGGCGTCCCCGCCGAGCACGTCCCGTGGCACCTGGACGACCGCGCCGCGCTGTACCGCAGCGTCCTGGCCGACCGCAGGCTGCTGATCGTCCTGGACGACGCCGCCGACGAACACCAGCTCCACCCGCTCCTGCCCGCCACGCCCGGCTGCCGGGTGATCGTCACCAGTCGCCACCGCCTGACCTGCCCCGGCGACGCCCGCGTCCTGTCCCTGGACACGTTGCCCCTGACCGAGGCGGTCTCCCTGTTCGTCCGCACCGCCGGCTGCGCCCTCGACGCCACCTCCGGCGGCGACCCAGCCGTCACTTCCGTCTGCGCCCCGGAGACGCCTCCTGACGTCCTGGCCGAGATCGTCCGCCGCTGCGGCCTGCTGCCCCTGGCGATCCGGCTCGCCGCCGCCCGCCTCCAGGCCCACCCCTCATGGAACGCCCGCCACCTCCTCGACCGCCTGACCACCGACCGCCTCGCCGAGCTGGCGGCCGGCCACCAGAGCGTCACCGGCGCACTCAACCGCTCCTACGAACGCCTGCCCCCGGACCAGCAGCGGGCCTACCGCCTCCTGGGCGCGGCCCCCCACTCGTCCTTCACCCTCGGCACCGCCGCCGTCCTGCTGAACACGACTCCGGCCCGGGCGAGCCGGCTGCTGGACCACCTCGTGCACGCCCACCTCCTCCAGGAGCCGGCCCCTGGCCGCTACCGGCTGCACGACCTGGTCCACGCGCACGCCTCGACCCTGCGGCCACCGCACGGCGCCAGACCCGCCGTCCGCGTCCGCTGCCGCACCGCCTCCCTGACGTGACCGCGGGTCAGAGGCGGGCGGGCCGAAGTCAGGGTCGCGCGCCGAGCCCGGCGGCCGCGTGCAGCACCTCGTGCCGGCTGCGGAGCACCAAGGGGAGACGTCATGGCCGACCCCTCAAAAGGTGTTGGATAATCCAACGATGAGGTCGCCGACCAGGGCCGGGCAAGCTTGAGTAGACCATGACTGAACCGATCGTGCCCGCCCTGGACCACGAACCCCTCTCGGTCCAGAGCCAGGGACAGAGCTGGCTCGCGTCCTGGCATCCCGCCGGCGACCCCCCGCCGGGCAGACCGCACGGATCCGCCGGAGTCTGTCTGACCGACGCCGACGAGCTGGTCCTGATCAGCCACGACGGCGAGCACTGGGGCTTCCCGGCAGGACGCCCGGAAGGGGAGGAGACCTACGAGGAGACGCTGCGCCGCGAGATGTGGGAGGAGGCGTGCGTCACGGTCACCGCGGCGCGGCTGCTCGGCTACGTCCGCAGCGAGTGCGTCCGCGGGCACGAGCAGGGACTGGTCCTGGTACGCGCCTTCTGGCGGGCGGCGACACTGCCGCACCCGTGGGAGCCGCGGTTCGAGATCAGGCACCGGCGCCTGGTCCCGGCCGCGGTCGCCCGCCACCACGTCCGCGACCCCAACGTCGTGAACAGGAGGTTCGACCACCGGGCCCTCGCCGAGGCGGGCCTGCTGTGACGGCGATCTCGATCAGCCGGTCACGGTGAGGACGAGCGTGCCGCGAATAACGAAACGGCCGGGGCGTCCGCTATGACGTCTGTTCGGGTGATCGCTGCACTATCGCCCAGCCGTGCGCGGGAACCAGGCACGGGTCCGACGTCCGCGCCGAGGCGTCGGCCGTCGCGAGGCCGGCCCTGTCGAGAGGGGAACCGAGAGGGAAGTCGAAACGGTGGGGCCGGTCGCCGAGGTTGAGCAGGGTCACCAGCCGGTGGCCCGCGCCGTCGGCCGCCTCGATCGCCGCCGTCGTGTTGGTCAGGTGGTGCACGGTCGTGCGGGCGCGAACCAGCCACGGGTTCCGGCGGCGCAGGCCGACCAGCCGCTGGTGCAGCCGGTACGTCGACCGGCCCGTGGGCACCAGGTCGCCCGGGTGCTCGGGGAAGGCCGGGCGGATCGCGTCGTCGCCGCCCGCGCGCTCCTCCTTCACGCCCCGCAGCCCCTGCTCGTCGCCGTAGTAGAGGCTCGGCAGGCCGCCCACGGTGAGCAGCACGGCCAGCGCGTGGCCCACGTGGCGTTCGTCGTCGAGCCTGCTCGCCAGCCTGGTCACGTCGTGGTTGCCGACGAAGGTGAGCGGCAGGAAGGACTCGAGGAAGCCGTTGTGCCGGTCGAGCGCCCACGCCAGCTCGAACAGATTGCGGTCGTTGAACGAGCTCCAGACGGCCTTCCACAGCTCGTACTGGGTGACCGAGTCGAGGCCGCTCGCCGCCACGTACTCCGCGTAGTCGCCGTGGATCACCTCGCCGACGAAGCAGGCGCCGGGGTGGGCCGGGCGTACGCGGTCGAGCGTCTGGCGCCAGAAGGCGGGCGGCACCGCGTAGGCGGCGTCGAGCCGCCAGCCGGCGGCGCCGCGGTCGAGCCAGTGGTTCATCACCCGGACGACGTGGTCGAGCACGTCGGGGGAGTCGTGGTTGAGCCGCACCAGGGAGTGGTGGCCCTCGAAGGTCTCGTGGCCGCCGTCGGCCGCGGGCCGGAACCAGTGCGCGCGGCCGGGGTCGGCGAACTGCGGGAAGCCCCGGCCCACGTGGTTGAAGACGCCGTCGAGCACGACGCGCAGCCCCCGGTCGGCCGCGGCCTGGACGAGCCGGTCGAAGTCGTGGTCGTCGCCGAGTCGCGGGTCGATGGCGAAGTGGTCGACGGTGTCGTAACCGTGCGTCTCGGAGGCGAAGACCGGGCCCAGCTGCAGGCCGGAGACGCCCAGGTCGACGGCGTAGTCGAGCCACTTCTCCAACTGCGGCAGGCGGTGGCGCGGCGGCGTGCCGGAGGCCGGGGCCGTGGCCTCCGCGCCGGTGAAGCCGAGCGGGTAGACGTGCCACCAGATCGCGTGGTCCAGCCAGGAGGTCACATCGACTCCACTTCGGTGAGCCGGGCGGCCGCCCCGGTCACCGGTCCGTCTCCTGGGCCGGCGGGCGGCCTCCGGTCTTCGGCCAGCTCCGCCAGCAGCGCCGCGGCCAGGCCGATGACCTGGATCTCGGTCTCGTTCAGCGTCTCCATGGCGGTGGCGAGCCAGCGGTCGCGGGTGGCCATGTCGCGCGTCAGCAGGTCGCGGCCCACGTCGGTGAGGTCGAGCACGGACGCGCGCCGGTCGAGCTCGCTCGGCCTGCGGGCGATCAGCCCTTCGGCCTCCAGCTCGGCGAACACGCGGGTGAGCGACTGCGGCTGTTGGTGCTCGGCGGCGGCGATCCGCGTCGGCGTGCTGGGACCGTTGCGGTAGAGATGGCCGAGGACGCTCAGCTTGTTACTGCTGAGCGCGTTGGCCGGGCGCTCGGCGCGCAGCCGCCGGGCCAGGCCCATCACCGCCCGGCGGGTCTCCGCCGCCACTTCCAGTCGCCGCATGTCGCTACGCTAACACTTACTAGTTAGCACTAGATAGCCGGTTAAAACGCTGATTTTTATAAGTGATGTCTTAATATATGACCATGAATGCTCGCGTGAAGGCCGCCATGGTCACGACGACGGCCATGGTGTCCAGCGTCGGCGCCACGGCGGTCGTGGTGCACGCTGGCCGCCTATCGGCAGGTCCGCCGGGCGGGGCCCGCCGGGGCCCGCCGGGGCCGCTGACGGGCGGCTGGACGAGCGGCGCGAACGCCTCGACCGGGCCGTCGCCCGGATGGAGGAGATCGCCCCGCCGTTCGAGGCGTGGCGGCGGCTGGTGGGCAGGTGGTCGCCCGGGGCGCGCCGTCACGCCGAACGCTTCGACGAGCTGCGCGAGCAGGTGGCGCGGGCCGTCCAGGGCGGGCCCGAGGATCGACCGGCTCCCGCGCCCGGGTGAGGGCTCCTTGGCCGGCGCCGGGCCCCGGACCAGCGCGCGGGAGTGGGTGTGACGACGGTCTTCCGGACGGCCGGCAGGCGTGCTCAGCCGGCCACGGTGAGGACGAGCTTGCCCCGGGTACGGCCGGCCTCGCCCCGGGTGTGCGCCGTACCGGCCTGGTCGAGCGGGAAGGTCTCCTCCACCTCGACAGCGACCTGACCTTCGTCGATCAGGCCGGCGATCGTGGCCAGCGCGGGACCGTCCGGCTCGACCAGGAACGGGGTGACGCGCACGCCGGCCGTCCCGGCGGCCTGAGCCAGCTCGGGGGAGACCCCGCCGGGTACGGCGACCAGCAGGCCACCCGGACGCAGGACGTCGATCGAACGGGTGCCGGTCCGGTCCTGCCCGTCGCCCACCAGGTCGATGACGACGTCCACGTCCTCGACGGCCTGCTCGAAGGGGGTGGCCGTGTAGTCGACGACCTCCTCGGCGCCGAGCTCCTTGAGCCAGGGGTGACGGGCGGCACTGGCGGTGGCGATCACGTGGGCGCCCAGGTGCCGGGCGAGCTGGACCGCGAAGTGACCCACTCCGCCGGCCGCGGCCGTGATCAGGACGCGCTGCCCGGCTTGTACGCGGGCGGTGTCGACCAGGGCCTGCCAGGCGGTCAGCGCCGCCAGCGGCACGGCGGCCGCGTGCACGTGGTCGAGGGTGGCCGGCTTGCGGGCCCACTGGCGGGCCGGCGCGGTCACGTACTCGGCGTAGGCGCCGGCGGCCCGCGGGAACCAGGGCATGGAGTAGACCTCGTCCCCGGGCGCGAGCGTGGTGACGCCGAAGCCGACCTCCTCGACGACGCCGGAGACGTCCCAGCCCAGGATCAGCGGGAACGTCTGCAGCCCCGCCATGCCGTGACCCACGCGGGTCTTCCAGTCCACCGGGTTGACCCCGGCGGCGTGCACCCGTACCAGCACCTCGGTCGGCAGCGGCTCGGGGCGCGCGACGTCCTGCACGGTCAGCACGTCCGGCCCGCCGAACTCCTCAATGGTGACGGCTCGCATCATCTCGTCTCACCTTTCTCCCGCCGGGACGTTCCTCGGTCCCGGCAGAAGCAAGACTGGCCTGCGTTCGTGGAGGCGGGTGAGTGGCCGGAGAGTCATCCATCGTACTATTCCAGCCATGCCGCATCGTGTCGCCGTACTCGCCCTCGACGGAGTCCTGCCGCTGGACCTGGGCATCCCGGCCCGGGTGTTCAACGAGGCCTGTGAACCGGACGGGACCCGGCTGTACTCCGTCACCACCTGCTCCCTCGGCGGCCGGCCGGTCCGCACGCACGAGGACTATCGCCTCGTCGTCGACCACGACGAGTCGGCGCTGGAGAGCGCCGACACCGTCGTCCTCGCCACCCAGGAGCCCGGCGAGCACCTGCTCGCGACCGGCGCGCTCCCCGAGGAGGTCGCCGCGGCACTGGCCCGCATCGGGCCGCGCACGCGCATCGTCAGCCTGTGCACCTCCGCCTTCCTGCTCGCCGCGGCCGGTCTGCTGAACGGCCGGCGGGCCACCACGCACTGGGCGCTGTGCGACGCGCTGGCGCGGCTGTTCCCCGAGGTCGAGGTCGATCCGGACGTGCTGTTCGTCGACAACGGACGCATCCTGACCTCCGCCGGCGGCGCGGCCGGCATCGACCTGTGCCTGCACCTGGTCCGCCTCGACCACGGCGCGGCGGTGGCCTCGGCCGCCGCGCGGCGCTGCGTGGTGGCGCCGTGGCGCGAGGGCGGGCAGGCGCAGTTCATCGAGCACCCGATCCCGCCGGACACCGACCGCTCCACCTCGGCGACCCGGCAGTGGGCGCTGGACCGGCTGGCCGAGCCGATCACGCTGGAGGACATGGCCCGGCACGCGCACATGAGCGTGCGTACCTTCACCCGGCGCTTCCGCGGCGAGGTGGGCAGCAGCCCGCTGAAGTGGCTGGCGCTGCGGCGGCTGGCGCACGCGCGGCTGCTGCTGGAGTCCACCGACCTGCCCGTCGCCCGGATCGCCGCCGCCTGCGGCTTCGGCGACCCGGTCGCGCTGCGCAAGCACTTCTACACGTACGTGGGCCTGTCACCCCTGGCCTACCGCCGCGCCCACCACGCACCGGAGCCGGCGGGGGCACGGGCTTCGGAACCGCAGACGGCACGCGCGCCGGAGCCGATGACGGCACGTTGATCCCGTACCGTCATCGGCTCCCGCCTGCTGTGAGCCGGCCTTCTACGGCCGGTAGGCGTCGTTGACGTCCACCGGGGCCGCGCCCGCGGCGGTACCCCCGCCGGGGATGTGGATCGTGCCGCCCACCGCGACGGCCGCGGTCCCGTGCCGGGGCACCGGCATCGGCGCCAGGCGCACCCACCGGTCACGCGCCGTGTCGTACGCCTCGGCCTCGGAGAACACCGTGTTCGGGTTCGTCCCGTCGTGCCGTCCCTCGCCGCCGAACGTGTAGATCCGGCCGCCCACGGCCGCGGCGGCGATCCCGCCCCTGGCCGTCGGCATCGGCGCCCGCTCCGACCAGCGACGCGAGCGCAGGTCGAGCGCGTACACGGTGTCACGCACGTTGACCTGCCCCCGGTCGCGCCCGCCGAGCACGTAGAAGGTGGAGCCGACGACGGCGCCGCCGACGTGGTCGCGCGCCTGCGGCAGGCTCGGCAGGCTCTCCCACCGGCCGGTCACGACGTCGTACGACGACACGAGGTCCACCGTGTCCTGGAGACCCCCGGGACCGGGCGTCAGTGTGCGCATGCCGCCCGCGAGATAGATCTTCGTCCCGCGTACGCCCATCGCGGCGCTGCCCCGCTCCAGGCCGGCGGGCATCGGCGGCAGCGGCGTCCACTGGCCGGTACGCGGGTCGTACACGAAGCTGTCCCGCACCGCCTGCCACGACGCGCCGCCGGACAGCCCGCCGAGCACGTAGATCCGGCCGCCGACGGTCGCCACGTTGGGATGGTTCATCACGACGGGCAGCGGGGCCGCCTCCGACCAGGTGTCGCGCCGGGTGTCGTACACCTCCACCCGCCCGGTCGTCACGACACCACCGGCCGGGTCGGGGACGATGCCGCCCAGCAGGTAGACCCGGTGACCGACCGCGGCGACACTGTGCTCCTGCCGCGGCCCGCCACCGATCGCCGCCCGCCGCGACCACCCCTTCCCGTAGACCGGATCGGCCGCAGCGGTCGTCGTGGGCGTCGGATGGCTGGGATGCGCGTACGCGGGCAGACCGGGGCCCGCCGCCAGTGCGGCACCGAGGAACAGGGCGATACCACGTCTCATGATTCTCCTCACCTTCGTCCGTACGGGATCTTCATCAGGGCACGAGCACGAGCTTCCCCGTGACCGCCCCGCCTTCGACGGCCTCGTGCGCCTTGGCCACCTCCGCCAGCGACCACACCTGATCGACGTGCACGGTGAGCCGCCCTTCCCCGACCAGCGACGTCAGCCGGGCGAGATCAGGAGCGGACGAATGCACGACAAGGACGGCATGCCGGATGCCGAGCCCGGCGACCAGCTCCGGCGTGACCCCGGTGTCCTGCGGATAGGCGCTGACCAGCACCCCACCCGGGCGAACGACGCGTGCCGACCGGTCACCGTACGAGCCGCCGACCAGATCGAGCACCACATCGACCGGCTCGACCTCGGTGAAGTCGCGGGCCCGATAATCGACCGGCTCATCCACACCGAGCCGGCGCAGCAGCTCATGCTTCCCCGCGCTCGCCGTGGCGACGACATGAGCACCCCGGGCCTTGGCGATCTGCACAGCGAGATGCCCGACACCGCCGGCGGCACGATGCACCAGCACCCGCTGCCCTGGCTCGACCCGGGCCAGACCGACGAGACCCTGCCAGGCGGTGAGACCGGCCATCGGCAGCCCCGCCGCCTGCTCGACACTCAGCCCCGCGGGCCTGGGCACGATCTCGTTGACCGACGCGAGCACGTACTCGGCATAGGTGTTGCCCGCGCCCGGCATGGCGAGCAGCCCGAGCACCTCGTCGCCTTCGGAGAACGCGGACACGCCGGGGCCGACGGCCTCGACGACGCCGGCGACGTCCCAGCCGAGCGTGAACGGCGGCTCGCCGAGCAGCGGCAGGGCGCCCGAGCGTACGTGCACGTCGACCGGATTGACCCCGATCGCCCCGGTCGCGATGAGCACCTGCCCGAAGCCCGGCTCCGGCCGCTCGACCTCGGCGAGTTCGAGCACGCCCGGCCCGCCGAGCGCGCGCTGAATGATGACACGCATGAGGAGCCCTCCTGCTTGGGGTAACGGTTTCCCGTTCACGCTCGCCCGAAGTCCGCCCGCCCACCAGGGCTGAGCTCACCCAGGGGTCACCACCCCCTGGCTACGACTTGCGCCAGGAGTCACCATGGAAAGGTGAACCTCCCCGAACTGGCCGCGTTCCTGAAGACCCGCCGCGCCCGCGTCCGGCCGTCCGACGTCGGCCTGCCCACCGGCCCCCGGCGCCGCGTGCCCGGGCTGCGCCGCGAGGAGGTCGCCCAGCTCGCGAGCCTGTCGGCGGACTACTACACGGAGCTGGAACGCGGCCGCGGCGCCCAGCCCTCGGCCCAGACCCTGGCCGCACTCGCCCGCGCGCTACGCCTGGAGGGCGACGAACGCGACCACCTGTTCCACCTAGCGGGCCGCCCCGTCCCGGCGGCACACGGCCCGACCGCCCACGTCCAGTCGGCCATGCTCGCCATGCTCGACCGCCTCGCCACCACACCGGCGATGATCATCACCGACCTGCACGAGACCCTGGCCCAGAACGACCTGGCCGCCGCCCTGATCGGCCGCCACCCGATGCGGACCGGCCCGCAGGCCAGCTACGTCTACCGCTGGTTCACCGACTCCGCTGCCCGCACGCTCTACCCCCCGGACGAACACCCGCACCACTCCCGCGTCTTCGTCTCCGACCTGCGCGCGGTCGCCGCCCGCCGCGGCCGCGACCCCCACGTCCTGCGCCTGGTGGCCACCCTGCGACGCCGCAGCCCCGAGTTCGCGACCCTGTGGGACGACCACCGGGTGGCCCTCCGCCGAGCCGACCACAAGCGCCTGGTCCACCCGACGCTGGGCATCATCGAGGTCGACTGCCACAGCCTCTTCAGCGAGGACGGCCGGCAACGCCTCCTGTGGTTCACCGCGCCGGCCGGCACCCGAGGGGCGGCCCAGCTGGAACTCCTGTCCGTCATCGGCACCCAGGACATGAGCCTCGACGCCAGTCGAGCCCTGGGACCCGCGGGCTCCTGACAACGTCTCACCGCAGGTCACTGCCCCGGCCGGTCCGTGCGTTGATTGTCCAGCGCCTCTCGCCCTCGCTGGACAACCAGTGGGCCTCCTGCAACAGGAGACGTCCCCCACTGAGCTGACGCAGGAAGGACAGCCCATGCTTCCGACCTTCGCTGGAACTGCCACGGGTCGAAAAAGATCTCGCCCTCGATCTCGGCGAGCTTCACAGCGGGCGGCTGGTCCGGCGCCGTCTACAGCTTCGAGTACGACCCCCGCTACTTCTGCGACGGTGAGTCCTTGGTGTACGAGGTCTACCTCAACGCGACGAAGCCCGCCCGGTGCAAGAAGAACTGATCCTCAGGTCGTCGCCGTCAGCTCGGACCCAGGAAGGGAACGATGGTGAGAGGGCACGTCGGAAGCGTGCTGAGGATCGTGTTCACCGCGGAGGATCTCGCGCTCACCCGCGTCGCCCCCGTACCGACCTGATGTGGGAGATGGTGGCAGTCGGTCTCGCCGCGAATGACCATCGCATGCTGGGCCGGTGACGACAGCACGATATGCGTCCTGAACTCCGGACCGACCCGCGAGCCCCCGGCCTGCATGCGGCACGGACAGCATGCTGAGCGATGCCCGCGCTCGATCCACAGCCCCGCCCATCGCGGCTCGCCCTCCTGTCCACCGCCAGGGTGCAAACTCGTCTCCCTCCGAACAGGTTGACGTACTATATATTGATTATAAGGAGCGTTAACTCAAAACATCAGAGGAGTGCCGGCATGGAGTTCACCGTTCTGGGAGGGCTCGGCGGGATCGGGTTCGTGCTCGTAGGAGTCGTCATCAACGCCGTCTACCTCCGCTCCGGCCTCCCTCTCCCGACCTCCGGCAAGGGTCTGGACGCGACCACCGACTCGTACAGCGGAATCGCGGACGCCCTGAAGAAGCCGTCGGTGCTCATGCCGCTGACCTGGCTGTGCCTCACGCTCTTCGCCGCCGGACTCCTCTCCGTGCTGTGGCACGAAAACGGAGATCAGAGCGCGTGGGCGCTGGTGGGCTTCGCCGGCGTGCTGCTGCAGAACGCCACGTTCACCTGTGTCGAGGCACTGCGCTTCGGCATGGCAACGGCCGCCCGCCACGGACGCGGCGAGATGGCGGGCCTGTGGGGGATGAGCAACGTGCTGTTCGGCTTCAACCAGGCATTCCTGGCCATGGCCCTGCTCGGCTTCACCGCCGCCGGGGTCAGCGCCGGCCTCGTCCCCGTCTGGCAGGCGGGCCTGGGATATGTCAGCGCCGCCCTGCTCCTGCTGTCCGCGCTCGCCGCCCCGTACAACGTCGAAGGCGGCAACCGTCTCGGGCTGGCCGGGCTGATCGGCTGGCTGGGCTGGATCACCTGGATCGTCGCCTACAGCGTCTCCCTGCTGCTGCGATAACGTCACTCAGCATGAGCGCAGAGGGGACCCGTCGCCGCTACGACTCGCTGCGCCGTACGGCGCAGGCGATGGAGACCCGCGCCGAGATCGCCCAGGCCGCGCGCCGCCTCTTCGTCGCGCGCGGGTGGACGGCGACGACGGTACGCGACGTCGCACGCGAGGCGGGCGTCTCCGTGCCGACGGTCTACTCGGTGTACGGCAACAAGGCCGGCCTGACCCGGGCGCTGGCGGACGCCGTCGGCCTGTCCGCCGACCCCTCGCGCCAACTCGCCGAACTGGAGAGCCCGGGGGCCACGCCCGAGCGGCAACTCGCCGTGATGGCGGCCTTCGACCGGCGCCTGTACGAAGACGCCGGAGACATCATCGTCCCGCTACGCGAAGCCGCCCGTACGGAACCCGAACTGGCCGCCCTCTACCGCGACAGCCGCGCCCGCGCCGCCGAGACCCGCGTGGCGGTGTTCTCCTCGTGGCCGGCCGGTACCCTCCGCCCGGGCCTGGACGTGCCGACCGCCGCCGACATCTACGCGGCCATCTGCAACATCGACGTCTACGCCACCCTCACCACCGAACGCGGCTGGCCCCCGGACCGCGTCGAACACTGGTGGGCCGAAGCCCTGCCCCGCGAACTCCTGAACCTCTGACGACGCGCCCCCGGCCTGCCCCCACTCGCCATTGAGCCGACGCCATTGCCGGGGCTTGACTCTTGGAGCCCCCGCCTTCATGATCGCATTGCATCGAACTCATGTTCCCATACGTACCTCCAGGAGGACACGTGCGCTTACCGAAACGCGGTGCCGGCTCATCAGTGACGCGCCGCCTGCTCGCCTTCAGCGGAGCCTTAGCCGTGGCGGCCGGCCTGCTCACCTCACTCGCGCCGGTCGCCTCAGCCGCCGACTCCACGACCGACCTCGGCGTGCTCATGCCGTCCGTCGCATCTCGAAGCGGTGTCGTAGCCGCAGGCGGCGGCAAGGTCTTCGTCTCCGCGAACACCCGGATCATCGTCACGGACACCCGGGGCGTGCTCACCGGCAGCATCACCGGCCTGTCCGCCGCGGCCGGCCTGGCCCTAAGCCCCGACGGCACCCGCCTGTACGCCGCGCTGGGCGGTTCGCACCAGGTGGCCGAAGTCGACACCGCCGACCTCACCATCATCCGGCGCATCGACCTGACCGCCTACCCGTGCCCGGTGAACCTGTCGCTGTCCGGCAGCCGCTTGTGGGTCGGCCACGGCTGCTACCGCGAGACCGGAGGCGGCGTCATCGGTCTCGACCTGTCAGCGCCGGTGCCGGTGCCGGTGCCCGTCCCCATCGACGCCGACACGTTCGACGCACCCCGGGTCGCCGCCGCAGGGGACACACTGGCGGTGGCCAACACCTCCGCCGAGTCGTCCGACCTGCTGATATACGACGTCAGCGGCACCTCCGCCACCCTGCGCGGCACAATCGAGAGCCACCCGAACGACCAGGGTCTCCCGAACGACCTCGCGCTGACGCCCGACGGCTCGACCGTCATCTCCGTGGATGCCGACACCCACCAGCTCGCCGCCTGGGACGCCACCAGCCTGGCCAAGGTCCGCGACTACGCCACGGAAGCGGCAGACTCCCCGGCGGCCGTCGCGATCAGCCCGGACGGCGCCCACATCGCAGGCGGCTGGAAGAGCGCA
The DNA here is from genome assembly GCF_035917475.1 of Nonomuraea fuscirosea. NCBI lineage: Bacteria > Bacillati > Actinomycetota > Actinomycetes > Streptosporangiales > Streptosporangiaceae > Nonomuraea > Nonomuraea fuscirosea. Next base: position 11,456,895 of record NZ_CP109074.1, read on the forward strand.
TTCACCCTGTACGGCACTCCCACGGCGACGACGCTGCACCAGACCACCCCACCGGCTGCCAATTCCCTCGGGAGTCTCGCCTTCTCCGGGGCCGACGTCTTCGGCGTGCTGCGGGGAAACAATGACAAGCGGCTCCGGCTGTGGCGGCTGCACGGAGTGACCCTCCCACCGTCCCAGCTGACCTTGACGGGGCCGTCCAGGGCGACCGCGTACGAGGAGTTCACCCTGACAGGACGCCTCACGCTGAGCGATGGTTCGGCCCCTGGCGTACAGACGCTCACCCTGACCCGTAGGTCGCCTATAAGCGGCAGTCCTGTGACACCACTTCCGGATGTGACAACCGCGGCAGATGGAACGTTCACCATCACAGACACACAACCGCCCACCAAGGTCACGTATGACGTGCTCTGGAACGGCAGCACAGATCACCGGTGGAGCAAGGCCCACAGGACCATATCCATCACTCTGCCCTCTTCGTCACTGACCCTGTCCGGCCCGTCAGAAGGGTCCGTCGGCGAACAACTCCAGTTCAGCGGCGTGCTGAAGGCCGGTGACCGGGTCTTCCCGCCGACCACCACGCTCAAGGTGCACCGCGCGCTCGCCCGCGCCGACCTGACCCAGCTGTTCGAGCTGACGCCCGCTCCTGACGGCTCTTGCAGCTTCACCGACACCCCCACCGGGCCGGGTGAGTACACCTACGCCGTCGAGTGGGAAGGCGACACCTCCCATCGGGGAACCTGGGTCGAACGCGACGTCACGGTCCTGGAGCAGCAGGAATAGCTGACGTGCTCCTGCGGTGGGTGGCCGGAGTGCTCAGACCGCACCGCGCCACCTGCCGCATCGCGTACGACGGCCTGCCCGGTCCCGGCCTTGGACGGCTGAGCCGATACGGTCACTCACCAGACTGCTCCAACCCGTGCTGAAAGGCCGCGCCGTGACCATTGTGACCGCAGACCTCTACGACGAGCGGGGCGAGCAGTTCGACTCCTGTGACCTCCAGCTCTCCCAGTACGGCGGCCGCCGCGCCTTCGCCGGCACGGTCGCCACCATCCGCTGCCATGAGGACAACGTCCTGCTCAGGTCGGCTCTGGAGCAGCCCGGCGGGGGACGCGTCCTGGTGGTCGACGGCGGCGGCTCCCTGCACACCGCCCTCATGGGCGACGTCATCGCCGGCCTCGCCGTCACCAACGGCTGGTCGGGTGTGATCATCAACGGCGCGGTACGAGACGTCGCCGCCCTGCGTGAACTGGACCTGGGCATCAAGGCACTGGGCTCCAACCCCCGCAAGAGCGCCAAAACGGGAGCCGGCGAACGCGACGTCCCGGTCACTTTCGGCGGCGCCACCTTCCACCCCGGAGCCGAACTGTTCAGCGACGACGACGGCATCCTCGTAACCCGCGCCCGACCATGACACAGGCGTACGAGAGGAAACCCATGACCCACGTCCTGCTCACCGGATTCGAGCCCTTCGACGGCGCCGGCGTCAACCCGTCGTGGCAGGCGGTGCAGCGCGTCGCGACCACGCCGCCGGACGGATCATCGCTGACGACGGCGATGCTGCCGGTGGTCTTCCACGACGCCATCGCACGATTGCGCGCGGCCGTCGAGGAGTTCGGCGCCGACGTCGTCATCTGCGTCGGCCAGGCGGGCGGAAGGCCGGGCATCTCGGTCGAACGCATCGCCATCAACCTCGACGACGCCCGCATCCCCGACAACAAGGGCACCCAGCCCGTGGACGAGCCCGTCGTCGCGGACGGCCCGGCGGCGTACTTCTCCACCCTCCCGGTGAAGGCTTGTGTGGCCGCCGTCCGCGAGGCCGGCCTGCCGGCGTCCGTCTCGCACACGGCGGGCACGTACGTCTGCAACCACGTCTTCTACGGCCTGATGCATCTCATCGCGTCCGGCCGGCCGGGGGTACGCGGAGGCTTCGTCCACGTGCCGTACCTGCCCGAACAGGTCCCGGACGGCGACAAGCCGTCGATGCCCGTCGACTCGATCGCGGCGGCCCTGACCGCGATCGTGTCCGCGGCGGCCACCACGACCTCAGACCTGAAGGAAACCGGCGGCTCCCTCCACTGACCCAGCCTCCGTCCGGATTGAGGCGTCCAGAGGCCGGCCACCTGAGTCGTGCGCCCAGCTCGACGCGAGCGGGGCGCCAGAGCAGGGCGTTCACCCCGGCGTCCTCGGTTGGTCACCTCGGCCGCAGGACTACGGAGTGGAGTCGCCAGTGCTCCCGGGCCTGGTGTCGTCGTCATCGCCGGCCGGCTGTTCGTTGACCTGCTCGCCTTCGGAGTCGTCCTCGGCGAGGCCATCAGGTGGAGACGCGTCCGCAGGCTCGAAGAGGGCTTCCAGCGACCCGGGCGAGGCGGACGACTTGAACGGCGGGCTCCAGGCGGCGGTCGCCTCAGGGTCGGCGCCGGAGTCGTGCGCAGGCGAATCGGTTCCAGGACGAGGATCGTCCGCACCGGATGGGGCGCTGTCCTGTTTGTCGAGGGCGATGACGTTGTCGAGGGCTTCGAGAAGTTGCCGCGTCCACGGGTTCTCCTCCCCGGGAGCCCTGGCGGGGAGGGGAGCCGGAGCCGGAGGCACGGGTTCGACGTATTCCGGGGTGGCCAGGCGCGTCCGCCGGGACCTGGCGACGAGCACCGCGAGCCCGGCCAGCAGGGCGACCAGGAGCAGCACAGCCGAGGTGACCGTCGTCGTGGTGGACAATCCCCACTGCTGACTGGACGCCGCGGTGTTGACGTGCGCGGGGACAGCGCTGGAAGTGGTGGTGCTGGACGCCGGCGGCGAGGCGGCGGCACCCTCGTCGGCTTCGACCTCCGGCGTGGCCGCCGTGCTCTCGTCGGCTGCGGCCTCCGGTGCGGGCGAAGGAGAGGCGCCCTCTGCCGCTGCTGAAGTGGAGGTGGCAGACGGCTCGGCTTCGTCGCCGGTCGAAGCGGCCGGTGACTCCGATGCCGTGGCGGTGTCCCCTGGGGAGGGGGCTTCGGAGGCCGTAGCGGTCTCTGTCGGCGATGACGAGTCGGATGCCGTAGGAGTGGGCGAGGTTGACTCGGATGCCGTGGGGGTGGGAGTGGCCGAGGGGGACTCGGACGTCGTGGGGGTGGGGGAGGACGAGTCCGACGACGTGGGAGTCGGGGTGGATGACGACGTCGCAGTGGGAGTCGGTGAGTCCGAAGTAGGTTGCGGCGTAGTCGTGCCGTCAGGCCCGTCCGACGTTGAGGTGGGAGTGGCCTCTGGCGTCTCGGACGGTGGCGTGCTTTCGGACGGTGGCGTGCTTTCGGACGGCGGAGTGTCGTCCGAGCCATGAGTCGACCCTGGCACGGGCCGGGTCGCCACGGCCGACGGGTCGGCACCCCCTTGGTGGTGATGCGATCCGCCGTGATGAGACCCGTTCGGGTTCCCACCGCTCTGGCTGTCGCTGTCTCGCTCCGGGGGCTGCGAGGTGTACGGCTCCTCCGGAGAGCCTTGGCCCAGCTCTTGAGACCCCGAGCCCCTCCCATGCGGGCTCTGGTAGCCGCCTTGAGCATCTTGGGAGTCGTCCGCGTTGGTATGCGGCCCATCATGAGGTCCGCCCGCCGGCGGGCCCGCATGGTCCTCATGGTCCTGCGAATCGCCGAACTCCGCATCGTCCTGATCGCCGGGAGGCCGGTGGCCCTGCTGATCCTTGGCAACGTACGGACTGGAGTCAGCCACGGAGGTCTGGCCGGAAGCCTGAGCAAGAGGCGTATGGGCGCCAGGTTCTGCCTCGGCAGGCTGATGCCACGAGGTCAAGAAAAAGGCCGAGTCGATGAACTTCTGGATCTCTGGCGTCATGGAAGCGGGGGACCTCCCTGGACGAGGCCGGATTCAACCATGCAGACCATGACAAAAGTGACAATGAAGGACTGATAGGTCTAAACCGGAAGCCTGTGGGTGGAGCGAGCGTACCTGACGTCCTCGCAGGCCAAGTGCTCAAGCAGGCGTGATCGACAGCTCTGCCGGGAGTGAACCCCAAGCCAGAGAAGCGCTGCCGCTGACTCAGTCACCGCGAACAATGGGAAAAGATCTACCAAAGCCGCCTCTGAGTAGCGGCCGGAATCCTACTTCGGCACGACTATGGAGCCCTTGCCGGGCTTGGTGGTGATCAGTCCCCTGCCCCTGAGGTCCTCCATCGCCTTGCGTACGGTGACGCGGGCGACGTCGAACTCCTCCTGAAGCTTCACCTCCGAGATCAAGGTGAGCGGCGGATAGGTGCCGTCGTCGATGCGTTCTGCGACGACGTTCGCTATCTGCTCCCACTTGTAGAGCCTGGGGTCCCACTCGATCACAGGACGACCATACGTGTTAGTGGACTTTCCGACATAGAACAGGCATGGCTAAGAAGTCTATAGACAGCATGGGACAGGTTGAGTTAGGTTGAGCGGCGTGGCGTTGGTGAGCGCCAGTCCCTGGCTCCTCCGGCTGCGGCTTGTGTGGTGCGCTCCAGGTCGCCGCCTATGGAGGCGCACGAAGCGACTGAGATGGCTCCTCGCTCACCAACGCCTGTTCATCGATAGCGATCTTCGCGGGGCGCCGTGGGGATCGCTCGTCAGGAAGGACGGTGAGTTCCTGTGACCGATGATGACGATTTCCACAGCACGCACCCCGCTCCGCCTGGTCCGGACGCTGTGCAGATCCAGTGGAGGCCGGTCGAGCGTCGTCCGGATCCAGTCCATGTCCGGAGATGCACCTGCGAGTGCTTTCCGCTGGTCTTTGAGGACTGCCGGGCCGGAGGGATGGGGTTCATCCGGCGGTACGACCGGTCCGTCGAGCCGTGGGTCATCGAGGAGAGCCCGCGAGTGAAGGTCGGCGAGGCCGAAACGCTGTGGTGCCAGCTCATCAGCGGACAAGTGAGATAAGCCGTCGTCACCGCTCCAGGCGGTCACCGAAAACTTCCCGTACTCCTGACGCCCCGGCCCCCTGGCGCCAGGAGAGAAGCACTGTCCGGAAATACCTGCATACCCGCGCAAGGAGGATCAGTTCGATGCTTACGAGCACCAGGCGAGACGACCAGTGACGGGAACGGCCCCAACGAGGAGAAGGTCAAGGACTGACGTGACGCACACCGTCCTGATCATCACCGACGACGCCGACACCGCGGCCGAACGCGTCGCGGCCGAGCTGACCGGCCGCGGGGTTCCCGTCGTCACTCTGGACACCGCCGACTTCCCGGCACACGTCTCGATGGCGGCTCACATCGAGACGGGCAGCCGCGGTTGGTCAGGCGTCGTCGGTACGGTACGCGGCGAGCTCGACCTGGCCGGCGTGGGCGCGGTCTACAGCAGGCGTCCGACCCAGTTCCGGATGGACGAGCGGATGTCGTCCCCGGAACGTGCCTTCGCCTACGCGGAAGCGCGTAACGGGTTCGGCGGCGTGCTGGCCGCGTTGCGGCAGAGCGGCTGCCTGTGGGTCAACGATCCGATGGCCGCGATGCGGGCCGAGTGCAAGCCGATCCAGCTGGTCACGGCCGCTCGCATCGGGCTGAACGTACCGAAGACGATCATCACCAACGATCCCCAGGAAGCGCACGCGTGGGCGAAGGAGCTCGGCGGGCCGTTCGTCTACAAGGCGGTCGGTGGCATCTGGCATGCGGACGAGGGCCAGGTGCGGGTCATCTACACCAAGCCCCTGGATGACTCTGATGCGCTGCTCGATCCGGCCGTGGCTCGTACCGCGCAACTGTTCCAGGAGTGGGTCGACAAGGCCTACGAGGTGCGGGCGCTCGTGATCGGCGCCCAGGTGCTCGCGGTGCGCATCGACAGCGCCAGCGAGCAGGGCACGATCGACTGGCGCAGCGACTACGACTCCCTCACGTACGAGCGCATCGACCTTCCCACCGAGATCAGTGATCGGCTGGTGGAGCTGCACGACCAGCTGAACCTGGTGTACGGCGCCGCCGACCTGATCTGCGACCCGCAGGGCCGCTACCACTTCCTGGAGACCAACCAGAGCGGGGAGTGGGGCTGGCTCAACCAGCGGGCGGGCCTGCCCGTGCCGGAGGCGCTGGCGGACATCCTGCAGCGGGGCCCGGCATGGGCCCGGTGACGCCCCCGGACGGCCTCACGTTCGACGACCTGATCGCGAAACTGGCCGCCCACCTGCGCACCCGAGGCTCGCTGACAGACGAGAGCTGGGAGGAGGCGCTTCGTGCGGTGCCCAGGCACCTGTTCGCTCCCGCCGCGGCGTGGTTCAACTCGAACCATGCCGGCGCGCCGCGGGGCAGGTTCGCCGTCGACGAGGACCCGGTGGGCTGGTGGACGGCCGTGTACGCCGACACCTCCATCATCCTGCAGACCGACGACGGGGCCGGCGACCCGCTCAGCGGCAAGGGCCTCTTCTCGTCGTCGGTCTCGGCTCCCGGCATCGTGTTCCCCTTCCTGGAACTGCTGGCTCCGCAGAAGGGGGATCGCATCCTGGAGATCGGTACGGGCTCCGGCTGGACGGCAGGTCTGCTGTCGTGGGCTGCCGGAGCGAACGGTGTCGTCTCCATCGAGGTGGATCCTGAGGTGGCGGCTCGGGCCGCGGCCAATCTCGGCGAGGCCGGATTCGCCCCGCAGCTGGTGGTCGGTGACGGAACCGAAGGCCGGCCCGAGCCGGCCCCGTTCGATCGGGTGCACGTGACCGTGGGAGTCTCCGACATCCCGATGGCCTGGATCGAGCAGACCAGGCCGGGCGGCGTCATCGTGCTGCCCTGGCACGCCGGCGGCCTGGTCGGTCACCGACTACGCCTGAAGGTGCTGAACGAGACCACGGCGGTCGGCTGCTTCCACGGGACGGCCAGCTACATGATGCTCCGCGACCAGCGCTACAACACCAGATGGACCAGCCACCACCACGAGGCGGCACACCGTTCCACGACGAAAATCCACCCTCGTACCTTCTGGAACATGGACCTGGGGGCGCAACTGCTGTGCCATGCCCTGGTTCCTCGTGTCGGCTGGCACGACGTCAGCGAGGACGGTGAGGACTCCCTGCTCCTGTACGAGCTGGACGACCACACCGGCGAAGGCGCTTGGGCGGCCTGCGACCGGAGGCCTGAAGCGGCTGAGGGGGAGGTGGCGCAGTATGGTGAGCGGCGGCTTTGGGATGAGTTGTCGTCCGCCTATCGGCAATGGGTCTCGCTCGGCAGTCCCGGTTACGACCGGTTCGGGCTGATGCTCGATCCGGCCGGCACCCACCTGTGGCTTGACCGCCCCAGCGCCCGGAAGTGGCGGGTGCAGACCTGACGAGCATCAAGGCCCGCGCCCCGGCTGACTGCCATGCCAGTTTGCGCCCCGGTACGCGGGCCGCTCTGTGGGTTCAGTACAGGCTGCGGTGGTACGCCAGGTATCGCCGATCGACCTGGTGACCGGGAACGGGCCGCAGGGTGCCCATCGCCTTGCCGGTGAGCTGGTTGATCAGATGTCCAGCCGGTGACCTGCGGGCGGCGCCCGGAGAGCTGGGTCAGGCTGTTATGGCCGACAGGCTAATGTCACGCTGCGTGCTGGATATCTAGAGTTCGATATATGGCAGATGGTCCCCGGATGACCTTGCAGACGATGCTGGTGCTGCAAGTACTGCTGTCCGATCCAGCCCAGCGTCGTTACGGCCTGGAACTCTGCGAGGAGACTCGCCAGCATCCCGGTACGGTGTACCCGATCCTGACCAGGTTGGAGCGCGAATTCGGATGGCTTGAGCGTCACGAGGAAGCTCCGGCCGAGCACCTGGCTGAGGGACGCCGGGCTCGCCACTACTACGTGCTGACCGACGAGGGCGCGGTGAAGGCGCGTGCCGCTCTCGACCGAGCCGAGCGGTCACGCGCGCTCAGGTGAGATCGGCGCCGCGCCTGCATGGCCGGTACGACGACGAGCAGCGCGACGTGCCACCAGAACAGTCCGTCGAGCACCACCTTCGACCAGTCGACGCTCTTCTCCAGCGCTGCCGGATCGGACCTGATCGCATCGATCGCGGCCACATTGTCGGTGGTGGTGTAACTGTCCAGCCATGCCCAGGGATAGCCCAGTCCGCGATGGTAGCCGTACATGCAGCACACGTCCTCGCACACCACCAGCATGCTGAGGAACAGCCCGGCAAGCGTCAGCGCCGTGGTGGCCAACCAGCCGACCCGGGCCGCGCGGCGTGCGGTGACAGCGACCCACAGCAGCAGCGCGCCGCCCAGGCAGAGCGCCGCACCGCCCGTGGGTCGCTGATCCAGAAGTCAGCCGTACGCTGCCTGTCGCATGGCGCGGAGCCCTTCGGCGAGTGTGTCCAGACCTGGTGGGAACGCGACTTGAGGTGCCCAGGGGATGTCCGCCGTGTCCTGCCGGCAGCTCAGGACGCCTCCGATGATCGCGGCCACGGTGTCGGTGTCTCCGCCGAGGCCGACCGCGTACCGCATGGCTTCGATCGGTTCGTCGTGAAGGCGTAGTAGATGGAGGATCGCGCCCAGGGTATCCGCGACGTCCAGGGAGACTCCGCCGGGCGGGGGCTGCCATGGCGTGGGGAAGGAGACACCGAAGTGATCCAGTTCTTCCCGGGCAACGGTGATCAGCTCCTCGCCGGGACAACCTTCGAGCGCCCACGATCCCATGGCCGCCACAGCGCAGGCGGCGGCGACGGCGCGTGGGTCGGCGTGGGTGGTCTTGGTCATGCGTACGGCCAGTTCGCGGCGGCGTTCGGCTTCGATGGCCGGCAAAGCCCAGCCGATGGGGAGCACCCGCATCATGGCGCCGTTGGTGGATCCGCCGTCGGCGACCGCGGATCCGGTGGTCACGAACCGCTGCACGGCTCCGCGCGTGGTGGGGCCGGCTCCGCGCATGGTCGGGAGGGCTGCGGTCAGGGCCTGGAGGAAGGCCAGTTCTGAGCCGCCGGTGTCGATCAGGTTGCGGGCGAGCAGGAGGAGTTGTTCGGTGTCGTCCGACGTACTGCCGAGTGGCCAGTCGCCTCGGGGGGTGAGCGTTTCGGTCAGGCGGATGTCCTGGGGAGGCTTGCCCTCCCAGGGGACACCGAAAGCGTCCCCGCAGCAGAAGCCGGTGAGCCCGTTGAGGATGCGGCGTGCCGGCGGGACCGTCTGGTCAGGGAACAGCAGGGTGAGGACGCCGAAGCCTCCCGAGGCGCTGGCGCGTCGGCCGCGGTCGGCGTACCGGACGCGCTCGCGACCGTGCGTGAGGCGGGCCAGGGAGAGGCAGGCGGAGGCGACGTCGTACGGGGTGCCGTGGTGCTCGAACTCCCGCAGCGCCTGGACGGTCAGCTGCCGGGCCTTCGTATGGTCGCCGTCGGCCCGGTGGACGTCGGCTTCACTGTGGGTGATTCTCGCCGCGAGCAGGCCGTCGCCGAGGTCTCGGGCCATGCGGCCGGCCTCGGCCAGGGTTTGGACGGCTTCCTGGGTTTGGACGGCTTCCTGCTCCAGACCCAGACCGCATCGGGCCTTGCCGAGACCGTGAAGGGACTGGGCGATCCCGCGGGCGTCTTTTGCGGCTCTGCGGATGGCGAGGGCTTCTGTCTGGCTGGTCAGCGCGGTTTCCCAGGCTCCGGTGGCCTCGGCGATCAGTGCCGCGTCCTGGAGCAGGCCGGCGTGCAGGGCTTGATCGCGCTGGTGGACGGGACGGGCGGCGACGTCGCTGAGCGCCTGACTGATCAGCGTGTCCGCGCGTTCCGTGTTGCCGGAGAAATACTCGATCTCGCCGAGGAGCTTGAGCCAGGGCGCCTGGTCGGTGGTGGAGTTCAGGCCCTCGGTGGCGTGCTCACGGCCTGCGGCGAAACGGCCCCGGTACAGCTCGATCTCGGCCAGGCGCAACAGCGAGTCCCCTCGGGCGTCCTCGTCCGTGAGCGCCAGAGCAGAGTGGGCCAGGTGCTCGGCGTGGTCGAAGTCGCCACTGCAGAAGGCGACCTCGGCACGTACGAGTACGGCGTACGGGGAGCTGAAGGGGAGACCCTCGATGAGGGCTTCGGCGTGGGCCCGGTTGCCGAGACCGAGATGGGCTCTGGCCACCCGGTACAGGCAGCGGCCCTTGCCCTCGTCGCTGTCGATGGGCAGGTCGTGGAGGAGGTTGGTCAGGGTGCGGCAGCGGTCGAAGCGGCCGGTGGCGAGGCTGCGGTCCATGAGCGCGATCCAGGCGGCCACGCCCTGGTCGGGGTCGAGGTGGCTCAGGTGGTACGCGGCCTCCAGCTCGGCGGTGAACTCCTGGCCTGCGGCGAAGTGCCTGGCCAGGACGTCGTGGGCCTGCCGTACCTCGTCCGGACGGACGTGTCCCAGTGATCGGCGCAGGAGGGAGTGCATGGTGTACGCGCCCGACCCGCCGACCGTACCGCCTCGTAACGGTGAGATGAAGGAGAAGGCCGTCAGCTTGTCGAAGGCGCTGCGGTCGCAGGGGAAGCCGAGCGCTTCGCCGAGGTGGTAGAAGGTGTCGGCGGTGAAGGAGCGGCAGGCGCTGACGGCCAGGATGCCGTACTCGGCTTCGGTCGGCAGCCTGCGGGCGAGGTCGTGTTCCCTGCTCTTGATCAGCGTTCCGAAGTCTCCAGCGCTGAGCCGGGGGCCGGCGGCCAGCGCCACGTCCGCGCATAGGCCGAGGACGTAAGGATGCACCTCGTTCGGGGCGGTGGAGGCGTAAGTGACGAGTGCCGTCCGCATGGCTAGATCGGTAACGCCGGCCAAGGTGAGGTACTGGGTCGCGTCGGCGGTGGTCAGGTGACCGACCAGGCGGTGATCGACGTACCGCTCGGGGATGGGGAAGACCGGAGCGGACGGCCACGGCGGGCGGGTGCGGCCCGCCACGACGGCGACGATGCCGGCTCCCAGGTCGAGCTGGCCGAGCAGGCAGCGCAGCCACTCGTCGCGTATCGGCTTGTCGGCGTGGAACAGGTCGTCCGTGTCGCCGAAGAACGCATCGTGGGTGTCGAAGAGCAGCGCGATCCGGTCGTGCTCGGCGGCGGCGTCGTTGAGGTCCTTGGCGAACAGCCGTGGCAGCTCATACAGAAGGTCAGGCTCGGGGACGAGGGCCAGGATGTGGTCGGCGTCTTCCTGGGAGAGACGGCGTCGCACTCGTCGGCGGGTGAAGGTCTCGTCCATGCGAGAGGTGAGCAGATCCTGGCCGCCGCGCAGGATCGGCAGGATCAGTAAGGCGTCGGCGATGTCGAGCGCGATGCCGACCTCGCTGCTCGGGAACAGCTCGCGGATCCGGTGGGCGAGGTCGAAGCCCAGTTTGTGCAGGTACGTGATGGCGGCGAAGTCGAAGCGTGGGGTGGCGATGCGGTGGTGGGCAAGCTGGCGTTTGATCATGAACAGCGCCGAGAACGCCTCCAGCGGCCGGTCATCACCCGCTGGCCGGGCACCGAAGTCGATCCTGGCCACGGGCACGCTGCGGCCGTGCTCGGCGAGACGGTCGAGCAGCTCGGCATCGGGGGTGCCGCTGATGTCCGGCCAGTGGTCCGCCCGGAGGCAAGCCCGGGTTTCCAGGTGGCGGAGGAGCAGGGACTTGCCGGTGCCGTCGGGGCCGTGGAGATAGAGGATTCGGTCTGGGGGAGGGTCGTCGTTGATGAGGGTGACGATGTGGCGGGTCAGCTTGAAGCGGTTGACGAACCGGTCGAGCGAGCGGTCGTGCGTGACGGCCGAACGGGGGGTGCCCTCTTGGGAGATGGGCACGGTCAGCTCTGTACGGATGTGAGTAGCAATGTGGTGTCCCGCCTCAGGTAGACGAGTGATGCAACGGGGTTGCATGGCCCAGGTCTGATTACGCGAGCCGTTCCAAACTTTTTTACACCGCGGTGCGGAACGTTTCCATCAGGTTGGCCCAATCCCTCGACTGCATTCCAGGAACGCACACTATAAAGATCGATCAATCTGGTCGGTCTCATCCCTGAGGGGAATATGTCGCACATCGAAGGTTGGGGCGGAAACGCCTATGTCGGAGCCATCGCAGCATATGTCTCTTTTGCCGATCAGGTATTACGCGGCCTCAGGCGTGCAGTTGTGTGCCATTCCGTACCGGTCCCGAGCTATGTGAAGCAAGTCAGTAAGGTCCTTGACTACGTTCCGCTCCTTCGCGACCTGCGAAAGTGACGTGCCCATCCAAGGCTGATTCTTGCCGCACCGGAACAGTATGAAGGCGACGTATGGCTTGCTCCTGGGAATCCCACCCGTGTACGCGATCAAGCCCTTTCCGAGATCCGCGGGAAGCTCCGACAGCCGCGTTGATCCGAAATTCTTACGCGCGAGGTCGAGCGCTTCTTCTCCGCCGTTGATGGACCAGTTGAGCGAGAACCTGCTGTACTCGTTTCTCAACGAACACCCACCATGTGAGGCCAGAGCACCCCACTTGCTCTCCTCCAGAGGCATGGTGAGACCGCTGATGGCGCGAACCCCCTGCTGCGGTATGACTTCGCACCAGTAAGGGGCGGCGTCGATGACAGGAGTCGCCTCGGGGCTCTTCTCAGGAGGGGTCGCGGCAGGCTCCGGCGTACACCCTGCGCTGAGCGCCACCGTAAGGGTCATCCCGATGATTAGCAGAGCGCGTTTCGGCATGTCAGTAACCCCGAATGATGCCAAGATGGTCGTGGACGTCGAAGGCTGCGCTGTTGTCCATGTCCAGTCGGACCTTTTGGGTTCTCGACTCGATCTCGAAATGAAGTCGCGCCCACTCGATGAAGGCGTCATACGCCGCTGGATCAGCGATGATCTCGTCCAATGGTTTGAAGGCAGGCGGATCATCGTCTGTAGCGAAGGGCGCGCCCTTCATCTCCGCGCGTGCCTGATCGCTCAACTTGCCATGTGCCAGGGCAGCGCCGGCGATCATCTGTTCGATCATCCACATGGTCATCCCGCGCTCGGTGCTCGCCCGGTTGAGGGCCTCGTCCATGCTGAGGCCTCCTCTTATCAATTGTTCAGCCATCAGTGCCGACAGTTTCTCGAATGCCGCCGGTGTCAGCTTCTCGTGTGCTTTGTCGCCGAGGAACCCGAACCGCGTGGCGAGCTTGCCGACCGGTCCGGTCAATTCGCCCAGCACTCCGCTTACCATGCTCTTCACCTCCGCCCTGGCCTGCTCATCGCTCTTCGCCTGCGCCAGCAGAACCAGTCGTCGGGTTTCGAGCAGGTGTCCCATGAAACGTGCTTCAGGAGGCAGCAGATTCTCGATACTCCTGCCGCCGTCCCGCCTGTAGGACTCCTGGATCTTCGCCATCATCCTCTGGGCTTCCGCTCCGATCAGCGCCTTCGACGCGCCTTCGTGGCGTGCTGCGAAGAGCAGCAGTCGGTCCATGTCGGCTCTGCTGATGTCCTTGATCTCGGGATGGCGATCATCGAAGACGCCGAAGATCTGATCGATGTGAGCAGCCATGACGACACCCATAGGACCGCTGAGGAAGGACAGCCGTTCCAGCTTCGCCGGATCCTTGACTTCGAGCCTGCCGTCCTCGCCTGCTGCGAAGACGCCGTCCAGTTCCTTCTTGAGGATGACGAGCGCATCATTCGTGTACTTGAGTGATTCCTTGTCCTTGCCGCTCAACGCCTTCTGCAACAGAGCGGCGAAGGGGGCGTGGTTCCCGGTCTTGTTGAAGCCGTCCAGTCGGTCGGTGAGCAGGTACTCCATGATGGACTTCTTCCAGCCCTTGGGGGTGTGGAAGAGCAGCGCCTGCGCCGCCGGCAGCGAGTACTGCGCCGCCTGCGAAAGGTCATCGATGACGCTCGCCTTGATCGGCTCTCCTGGCTGCCCCATACGTGGTCCGCCGGGCTGCATGCTGTCACTGATTCCGAGGACGGTGGCCAGGTCCATGCTGTTGGCGTAGGGAGTTCGCGAATCGGACAACTCCTTCTGGTGCACGACCGCATCTCTGCCGACCACTTCCATGAACCGTTCGGAGAAAGGCGGCTTGCCGTCGCCGGCTCTCCAGATCAGCGCCTGAGCCTGGTAGCCGACGTAGGTCACTTCGAGCGCCTTGTGCTCCGCCCGCCCTTCCTTGACCAACTGATCCAGGTAGGCCTCTCCCATGAAGGCCTCGTTCTGGGGATCGGTGCCCTTCGCCAGTGCGGTGGACAGCAGTTTCATGACCTGCTGGACCTGCTTCACCTGCTGGGGGTCACGTGTCGAAGTGACATTGGCGCGAACTTGCAGGCCCAGTGCAGCCGGGAGCTCGGTGATGCCCTTGGCTCCCAGCCCGGCGAGAAAGGCCTTGACGAAGTCCGGGTCATTGACCCTGCCCGCGTACCTCTGCAATTCCGCCATGGCCTTTGCGTCACCACGGCCGGCGGCGATCGCCGCCTTGGCGGCCAGCGCGCCGTCAAGCTGGCCCTGGGCCTGGCGGAGCGAGTCCGGCACCGCGATGAGGGATCCTGTCGCTATGGACGCTCCAAGGGTGATTTTGTGGCGTTCTATCTCGCGGACAATGCGTTGCCGTTTGCGGAGGTCTTCAGCTTCCTGGCCGACCTGGGCGGCAAGTTTTCTGATGCGCTCCGCGGGAGTGGTGTCTAGTCCCGCGCTCGTAAGCTCCCCGTACAACTGGGAAGCGAGCTCTTCCATTTGCCTGGCGACCGCCGTGTGCCGGGCGACGAGGGTATCGAACTCCGGCAGCTTGACCCCACTGAAGCTCATCTCGTCTTCACCAGTTCATCCCTGGCCATCGCGACGGCCTGAGCGAGCAGCGCACGCAGCTCACGCTGACAGTTGTGCACTGACTGCCCGAAGCGGTCGCCCGTCGGCCCCACCCATGCTTCGGCTTCCATGAGCTGGCAGGAGGCATGCAGAGCCCACCAGTTGTCGTCGGACAGCTTCTGGATGCGTTGCACCGCTGCCTGCATGAGCTCGCGATCAGGACCAGGCATGCCGATCTCCTCGTGCAACTGTCAAGGGCCCCAACTGACGATAACCTCACCCGAGCTGATTGCCCCGCCAACCATCCGATTCGCAATTCTTGCTGGGGAATCGATCCAAACGGCGGGTTGCGTGCGTACACCTACAAAGAGCTAAGCGACCGGCTGGAAGTCGGCCTCAAGAATGGCTCCAGCACCAGTTTGAGCGCAGCCTCGACTCTCTGGCCTGCGATCGCGGAAATTCGGCCTCCAGGTCTTCTCGCTTTCGCGACGGCTCTTGATCATGTGACCGGCTTTTCCGGTTCGACCACCAGCGCCACCGCGTCAGCTTCGAACGCGGGTCCGCGGTTCGGCCAGAGGAGACGCCAGTTTATGGCTGCGCACGGCTACTGGCCTGATCTGTCCTAATCTGTCAAGCAATGATCGCTACAGTACGGCTCGCACCACCCTTCGCCCCCGTCCGTCTGCCGACCGCTACGTCGGCCGTCGTTCCGAAGGAGCGCTCCTGTGGCGTTGCGTTGTCTGTACCAGGGCAGTAGTGGGCTCACTGCGGCTCCACTGCTTGAGTTCGATCACGACATAGGAGTCTTCGCCGGTTCGCGGATGCACGCCGGCGAACACTACGTCGGCACGCTTGCTGGTCGGCGGCAGTCCGTACTTCACGAGCATCTCGACCAGATGGCTTCCGCCAGGATGGCCTCGTTGGGAGAGGCGAGTAGGTTCTCGACAGACAGCCGCAGCGCCGTCACAGATGTCCCCCAGGGCAGCACGAGAATACCCGTGCGGGTAGGGGCCTATCCGCTCCGGCCGGAGCCGTACGCATACGGACGAATGCGGAAGCCCGTCGGGCCGCATCGCTTGGTCGCCCAAAGAGTAGCGGGGGCGTCGTCTCTGGGGAACCGCAGTAGTACTCCAGCATGGTGCTCGTCATGCGGCACCTTGGCTGCAGGATCGTCCGGAACTCCGCGATCACCGGCACGCCAGACACATCCGGCTGGGCGACGTACCGTACGGACTGGCTCACAAAAAATTTTACCTAGCCCTCATTCTCAAGAACGTCCAGCAATTGCCTCATCTTTATCCCTACTTGGGCTATTTCGCCCGCGCATCTCTGGGCGGAAGAACGCACCCCGTGGAGGAAAACACGCCGAAGTTCGGGAGAAAAATTCACACCCGCCGTGGCTTGTGCGTCCGCACTCGTCCAGACGTATGTCACTGTGCTCATCAACAGGCCCGGCGTCGTCAAAAGGCCGACCCGGGATCCCCTATCTCACCTGGTAAGGGAAGGATGTGCGTGAACTCAGAAGCACGGTTCCTCGAGCTGATGCAACGCATCGGGACGCTTGAGACGAACACCCGCGCCGGCGCGGACGCCACCGCGATCGGCTTCCTTCTGGTGCTGAACGAGCTCGCCGAACTCCGCGCCGAGATCGCCAACCAGTGCACCGAGGTGCGACAGGACTCCGCCGCCCTCGGCGATGAAGTCGGCGGCCTCCGCTGGCACATGCACGACCATTTCACCGCTCTACATCGCGAAAACCTGAACTGGCTTATCACACTCCAACGACTCATCAACCTAGCCAGACAGGAAGCAACCCACAACTAAACCCATAGGCCTGGTCTGAAACCGTTCAGATCAGGCCTTTCTGAAAGATCACTTTTTTCATCACCTGACGAACGACGGCCTCTGTCTGGTCGAGACCCGCCACGGCGCCGACAGCATCTTCGCCTGGCGTTACGGCTACATCCCGCCTAGCGCTCGGCCTGGGTCAGCCGGGTTGAGGCTCCTCGTAAGGGATGCGGTTCAGGTGCAGGATTTCGCCCAGCGTGCCCCACTCGTCACCGCCGAGCTTGGTCAGCGGCCGTAGCCGCCTGGCGTCGGGGCGGCCGTTGAGGAGGTACTCCTCGTGCACCGCCGCGAAAAAGACCCGGCCGAACACAAGGGTGGAGTTTCCCATGCGCAAGGTGGTGTGGGAACGGCATTCCAGGACGACGGGAGCGGCGGCCACACGGGAGGGCCGCACGCAGCGGCTGGCTTCCCGCTCGATGCCGGCGGTGTTGAACTCGCTGACGGTCCGGGGAAAGTCGGTGGCAGTGTCGCGGATCAGGTGCAGCATCGGCTCGGGGGAGAAGTTGACCACGAACTCGCCGGTGTCCTCGACGTTGCGCAGCGAGTCCTTGCGGCCGATCGACGTGAACTGCACGATCGGCGGGTCGGTACTGGCGATGCTGAAGAACGAATGCGGGGCGAGGTTCTCCACCGCTCCATCGGGGGTGATGGTGGAGACCCAGGCGATCGGGCGGGGAACAACGACCGATGTCAGGAACCGGTAGAAAGCCGTTGGGCCTACCGCTGCGGGATCGAAGTCGACGCGCATGGCATCCAGTATCCATGCGATCACTGTTCGTATCGGCTCGGCGCGCAGGAAGAGGGTCCGCGCGTAGGACAGCGCTGTGGGTGACGGGTGCCCGCGCTGGGGCAGGGGCAGCGCCTGCGGTTCGCAATCCGGTGTTGGTGCAGGTTCGTCCGGCGCGGTCCCGGCGGATGCGCACGGCGTGACGGCATATCCGCCGGGACGGAGTTGCTTAGGTCAGAAGTATTTCGAGGTGAGGTCGGTGGTGGGCCAGGAGGACACCGTCACCTTGTTCATGTCGTCGTCGATCGTGTCGTAGTCGAGGGTGCCGCTCTCCTCGCGCCGGTTGAACAGTACGGCGTAGCTGAAGCCGTTCTGGAGCCGGGCGAGGTAGGTGAACGTGCCCGGCATCGAGCCGTTGTGCCAGGTGTTGAGGTGGCCGGTGACCTGGCGGCACCACCAGCCGCCGCCGTACCAGGAGCCGTACTCGTTGACGCCGGTCTCCGGCTTGGCCACCAGTTTGGCGATCGAGGTCGAGCTGAGCACGGTGCCCGGCCGGTCGAAGGCGAGGGTCCAGCGGACCAGGTCCACGGCGGAGGCGAGCCAGCCGCCGTTGGCGTCCTGGTTGGGCATGTTGAAGCCGCCGTAGGGGTACGGGACGGTGGTGCCGGAAGTGTCCAGGACTGTCTTGTTCGTGTACTGGGACTCGTAGGCGACTTCGCCGGGTGCGGCGTCGCTTCTGAGGCTTGCGCCGAGTCGCATGCGGGTGATGCCGAGTGGTTTGAGCAGCTTGGTCTTGATGTACGTCTCGTAGGGCTGCCCCGAGGCCTTTTCGATGATGCGGCCGAGCAGGAGGTAGCCGTAGTTGCTGTAGACCATCTTGGTGCCCGGGGCGTGGTCGAGGGGGCGGGCGGTGGCGTACCGGATGATGTCGTCGTGCCCGATCGGCAGCGGTACGTCGAGCGCGGCCGAGATGGTGTGGTCGAGCCAGAGCTGGTCCTTGGAGACGTCGCGGTCCCAGCCGCCGAGGTGCTGCATGAGACGGAGCACGGTGACCTGCTCCATCCGGGCGTCGGCCGGGGTGAGGCCGAGCAGCTGGGTGACCTTGGCCGACAGGCTCAGCTTGCCGTCCTGGACGAGGCGCATGATGGCGGCCGAGGTGATGTTCTTGCTCAGGCTGGCGATGCGGAACAGCGACGTCGGGGTGGGTACGGCCGGCGCCCTGGAGTAGTCGTCGTAGGTGTAGCCGCGTGCGAGCAGGATCTTGCCGTTCTTCATGATGGCCAGTTGGGCGGCCCTGATCCGGCGGTCCAGGACGAACTTCTTGACCGCGTTGTCGTATCCCGCCAGTTGCGTCGGTGCGGTTCCCGACGTGCGTACGACAGGGGCGGGTGGCGCCGCCTGGGCCGGTCGCGCGGCGATCAGCGTCGCCGGTGCTGCCGCGAGAAGGGCTCTGCGGGAAAGGCCGGTCACTTATGCCCCTTAGGTCACATCCGATACGTGGGTCACACATCTTACGGATGTCATGGTGTTGGGCGAAGCGGAGCGGGCGGCAGACGGCGTAACGGGCCAGTTGCACTGGTGCGGTGCTGGCGGTCTCGCTCGGAGACGGTCCGGTGGGGGCGATTAGGACGACACCCGTAGGTGAGCCGCTTCGGTCGAGCACGAAATAGAAGTGACACCCCGTTCTGGGGGCTGGAACAATCTGAGATCCGTAACACATTACTGCAACGACATGGGGAGTATCTGCGATGGCGTCGTTTATTGGATTGCGGCGATGGGCGCCGGGTCCTGAAGTGGAATTCATGACGGACGAGGGACTCGTAGATCTCCATAATCTGGCCGAGATCGAGAGGTTGACGATCTCTCCCGGAAGTTCGACGCTGACGATCGGTTTCGCCTATTATGGCGACTGGCGAGCGACCGGTGTTCAGCCGCATCCTGTCGAGTTGGAGTTCGGTGGGATCAGGAGTCTGAAGATGGAGCTTCCCGCTGACTATGAACCACGAGCGGCAACCTCTTTAGAGGGAATCTTCTATCAGGATATTTCCGGCCAAACTTGCTTCGATATAGACATGGACGAGATCCAGTGCTCGCTCGTAGCGGAGACTCTTACCCTCAGAGATGTATGAGTCGGACCCGCGCTCCCGGGTGGTTCTCGCTTCGCTTCCGTGACCTGAATGTGACGGTGAGTTTCTCCTCGTTGTAGGTCGCGATGCCGGATCATGTCTTCTCGTGAAATCAAGGGATCAAACGGGCAGGCGACTCCCTTCGGCATCGCCCAAGGCCACAACATCGCTAAGGCAGCCCATCAGCGGCTTGGTTCTGCTTGGTACGTTGGGCGGTCTGCTCGGTTGTACTCCGACGGAGGAACGGCCGCCGAGCCTCCAGGTGGCGCCCAGGAAACCGGTCGTGCACGCTGAGTTCTCAGTTTCTCCGGAAGATGCGGGGCCAACAAATCCGCTCTACCGGACGTCTCGTATCGCCAGTACGAAGTGCGAGTTACCCCGTCTGCGAGATGATGACTGGGACTCGATGCGACGCTACATGAAGAGCATGAGTGGCTGCCTCGATCGGATATGGGCGAAGCAGTTCGCCAAGATGCGTAAGACCTACAAAGCGCCTGAGCGTCGATTTCTGAAGGCGCGGATCAGCGTCAAAGCTTGTGCCGGGAAGATGCCCGCACCAGGCGCACACGGCACCTACTGCCCGGCCAACAAGACGTATTACGTACTCGCCGAGCCCGACACCTGGGGTTCCTGGAACGGGATGTGGGCCGCGCATCTCGTCGCCCACGAGCACGCTCATTACATCCAGCACCTGGCCGGCATTCTGGAATACCTGAGTGAGGTCCAGGCCGATGCGGCGAACAAGGACGAGGAGGCGCTGGCCGAGAACAGGAACGAGGACCAGGCGGGCTGCTTCGCCGCGGTCGCGCTGCGAGCGACCCGCGCCACCTTGCCGTCGTGGTCCGACTTCATGGTGATGTACAAGAGGGAGAAGGACCTCAAGGCGTACGGAGTATGGCTGGATCGTGGGTTCGGTAGCGGGCGACTCGACTCCTGCAACACGTGGACCGCGCCGCGCAAGAGCATCGGATAGGCGACGCCGGGCGCCTCGGCCCGCTACGGCGGGCCGGGGCGTGCGGCTGCTGGATATGGGGGCTCAGCGGGCGAGCTTGACTATCTTGCTCGAATACACCCCCACCGACCAGCGGGTCTGCCGGTTGGGGTGGCCTCCGCGCATCCGTACCTTGCCCGAGATGGTGATCTTCGTGCCCTTGGGGACCTTCTCGCTCCACAGCAGCGCGTTCGTGTCGTTCAGGGTCCGGTGACCGCAGACCCGTTCCCCTTGGGAGGGTTCGTCGCCGATCTGGTACGAGATGGAGAGCCGATCCACCAGATCGCCCGTACACAGGTGATCGATGCCGAAGTAGCCGCCCGGACTCGTGACCGTCAGCGCGAAGGACGACTTGCGCGGCCACACCCCCGACGCCTGGCCGGCCAGCTTCAGGGTCTCCCGCCTGGCGGGAAAGGCCTCGACCGGGTCCGGCTCGACCGGCCGGGCCGGCGGCGTGTACTCGTAGACCGCCAATGGCCAGTCGGTGGGCTGTAAGAATGTTCGGGTCGGGCATGGTTCGTCCTTCTTGCGGACGCAGCCCCAATCGGTGATGTCGAACGTGATCGTGACCTGCTCGGCCCCCTTGGGCGCGCTCACCGAGCCCAGGACCATCCGCGTTCCCTGCCTGGTCAGGCACTGCTGGAACCCGTTGCTGGACGGCTCGCCGTTCACGATGACCCGCGGTCTCGCCAGGTCGGCGGGGTTGCCCTCCGGGCACAGCGCGGCCACCTCCAACGGCTTGCCCGAGACCGGGACCGTGAGCGACGCCTTCTTCTCTCCCTTCGACTTCGCCTTGAGCGTGGCCGAGGCCAGACGGCGGTAGGCGGAGCCGTCGCCCGAGGTGAACCGGGGCGGCAGCTCAGCCGCCGGCTGGACGGCCGTCGTCGTCTCGCGCGGCGGGGCGGCCAGGCCGGGAAGGAGGAACGCGGGGATGAGGACGCCGGCGGCGGTGAGCAGGGTCACCCCTGCCACAGCAAAGGCGCGGCGGCGGTTGTCGTCGCGGATGCGCCGTTCGAGCTGGGCGATACGCCGATGGTTGTCCGGCGCGTCGGCGCTCATGTCGTCGAACAGATCACGCAGCTTGCGCAGGGCCGGCGTCATCGCCGATCTCCTTCCGTACGGGACGCCACCGCCGGCGGCGCGATCTCGGGGTCGATGCGCAGCTTGGCCAGCGCCTTGCTGCTCTGGCTTTTGACGGTGCCGATGGAGCAGTTCAGGATCTCGGCCACGACGGATTCGGGCAGGTCCTCGAAGAAGCGCAGCACCAGGACCGCCCGCTGGCGGGGCGGCAGGCGGCCCAGCGCCGCCCAGAGCACCGCCCGCTCGTCGGTCATGCCGATCTCGTCGTCCGGTACGACGGTTTCTGGCGGTGTGTCTGTCGGCAGCTCGCGCCACCATAACCGGCGCCGCCAGGACAGATGCGTGTTGACCAGGACCCGGGACACGTAGGCGTCCGGGTGCTCACCCACGCGGCCCCAGGCCCGCCACGCGCGTACCAGCGCGGTCTGCAGCAGGTCCTCGGCCTGCGTCCAGTCACGGCAGAGCAGGTACGCGGTTCGTAACAGCCGTGGCGAGCGCGCCTCGACAAATGCCACGAAATCCGCCTTGTCTCGCATCAGCCGTGCCCTTCCCGTCGTACCGGCTCCCGTAATGACCCGCTGGAGCCCGCCAACGGTTGCCCGGCAGGCGGTCAGACCTGTGCCTGGCCGCCGTCGACGAACCATTCGGCGCCGTTGACGAAGCTGGAAGCGTCCGAGGCGAGGAACGTCGCCACGGCGGCGATCTCGTCCGGGTCGGCGATTCTGCCGAGCGGCACCACCGAGGCGAGCCGGCGGTACTCCGGGCCTGCGGCGCCCTTCAGGCCAGGGGTTTCGGTCGGGCCGGGGCTCAGGACGTTCACCCGGAACTTCCGTTCCTGCGCGCTGAGCGCCCAGCTGCGCACCAGGTTGCGTACCGCCGCCTTCGACGCGCCGTAGATCTCCAGGCCAGGGCCGGCGCGCAGAGAGTTGGTGGATCCGATCACGACGATCGAGGCGCCGCCCGACAGCAGCGGCAGTGCCTTCTGGACGGTGAAGATCGTGCCTTTCACGTTCGTGCCGAAGGTGGCGTCGACGGCTTCCTCGGTGATCTCACCGAGGCGCTGCGGGACGGCGCTACCGGCGTTGGCGATCAGCACGTCGATGCGGCCGGCCTGCTCGCGTACGACCGAGTAGAGGTGGTCGAGGTCGGTCTGTACGGAGACGTCGGCCCGCACACCGGTGGCCGCCGGTCCGATCTCGGCGACGGCCGCGTCGAGCGGCTCCTGGCGGCGGCCCGTCAGGAACACCCGTGCTCCCTCCGCGGCGAACTGCTTGGCGATGGCCAGCCCGATGCCGCTGTTGGCTCCGGTGACCACCGCTACCTTGCCGGCGAGTACGTCCGTCATGATGCCCCCGATGCTGAGTTCTTTACTGGCTCGTCCAGAACGCTAATCGTTCTGGACGAGTGAGTCAAGAATGGGTAGGCTGTGTCCATGGCGCGTCCCAGGAAATTCGACGAGCAGCAGGTGCTGGACACCGCTCGGGAGCGGTTCTGGTCGGGTGGGTACGCCGCCACCCGCATGGACGACATCGCCGAGGCGACGGGACTCGGCAAGGGCAGCCTGTACGGGGCGTTCGGCGGGAAGCAGGAGCTGTTCCACCGCGTGTTCGACGACTACTGCGGTGCCGTCGTCGACGGTGTGAGCAAGCAGTTGTGCGGCAGCGACGCGGACGCCTACGCGCGGCTGTCCGCCCACGTGCACGCGGTGGCGGCCGCGACCGCGGCGGACACCGCCCGCCGCGGCTGCCTGCTGGCCAAAGGCACTGCCGAGCTGGCCGAACACGACGAGACCGTGGCCAAGCGGGCGCACGCGACCATCGAGGCGCTGCGGGCGTTACTGGAGGACGACATCGCCGCCTGCCAGCGCAACGGCGACATCGACGCGGACGCGGATCCGGGAAAGCTGGCCGCGCTGGTGCTCGCCGTCCTGCGCGGCATCGAGGCGCTGGGCAAGGCGGGAGCGAGCGAGGAGACGCTGACCGGCATAGCCGCGACGGCCCTCGCCGTACTGCCCCGCCCGCCGGCCGCCGACCGCGGTTAGAAACCGCAGGTCAGGGGGACAGGGTCAACAGCGCCTCTCGCTTCGGTGGCGAAGTGTCGCGCGATGATCCAGGTGGGCGAGGGTTGCAGTCATGCGGGGGTTGGCGGCGCTGGTGCGCGACCTGGCGGTACGTACGCCGGACAGCCGCGAGCGCGGCGTCGACCTGTGGCGCGCGCTGGCCATCTGCCTGGTGGTGTTCGGGCACTGGTTCGTCGTCGCCGTGACCTACCGGGACGGGCGGCTGGCCGGCTACAACGCGCTGGACCTCCTGCGGTGGATGGATCCGGTCACCTGGCTGTTCCAGGTGATGCCGATCTTCTTCCTGGTCGGTGGCTACGCCGCCGGCGCCTCGATGGCCTCGCACCGCGCCTCCGGAGGTGACGGCGTCGGCTGGGTGCTGAAGCGGACCGACCGGTTGCTCCGGCCGGCGACCGCGCTGTTCCTGGTGCTGCCGCTGGTGTCACTGGCCGCGATGGCAGCCGGGGTGAACAGCCAGCTGGTCGGTCACGCGGCGTGGCTGGCCTCCATTCCGCTGTGGTTCCTGCTGGCGTACCTCGTCCTGATGTTGCTCACGCCGTTGCTGCACGCGCTGCACCGCCGTGCGGGGCTCGCCGTCCCGGGCGTGATGGTGCTGCTCGTCGCCATCGCCGACCTGCTGCGCAGGGGCCTGCACGTGCCGGTCGTCGGTCTGAGCACCTATCTGCTCGCCTGGATGGCGATCTACCAGCTCGGCTTCTGCTGGCGGGACGGGCTGCTGCGGCTGAGCACCGGGAAGGCGCTCGCGGTGGTGGCCGGTGGCCTGGTCGCCCTGGTCGGGCTGACCGTGGTGGGCCCGTACCCGGTCGCCATGGTCGGGCACAACACGGCTCCGCCGACCCTGGCGCTGATGACGCTCGCCATCACGCAGATCGCCTTGATCCTGGCTCTCACGCCCGCGGCCAACCGGTGGCTTCGCCGGACCGGCCCGTGGCGCGTGGTCGTCGCGGTCAACGCGGTCATCCTGACCGTGTTCCTCTGGCACATGACGGCGGCGGCGATCGCGGCCGCGCTGCTGTATCCGACCGGGGTGCTGCGGCAGCCGCCGCCGCAGTCCGCGGCGTGGGTGCTGTGGCGCGCGCCGTGGATAGCGGCTTGCGTCCTGGCTCTCGTCGTCCTGGTCGCGCTCTTCGCGCGGATCGAACTGCGCGTGACAAGGCTGCGTTCCGTCGAACGCGATCTGTGGCGTGACGGCGCGACCGTAGGCGGATCGGTCGCCGTGGTGGCCGGGCTGCTCCTCGTCGCCGTGGCCGGCCCCGGCTACCACGGCCCGACCGGGCTCCCTTGGCGCGGGGTGCTCTTGTACCTGTGCGGCGCCGCTGTGCTGCGCGTCGCACGACGTCGCTCAGCGCCTGCGTCCTGGTGAACGGCACCCGTACCCCATCCAAGATCATCCCCACGGCGGTGCGGGACGGATCAGAGTAGTGTGAGGTGATGGATCGGCGCATCTTTGGCGTGGAGACCGAATACGGCGTCACCTGCACGTTCCGCGGCCAGCGCAGGCTGTCCCCGGACGAGGTGGCCCGATACCTGTTCCGTGGGGTCGTGTCCTGGGGCCGGTCGAGCAACGTGTTCCTGCGCAACGGCGCCCGCCTCTACCTGGACGTCGGCAGTCACCCCGAGTACGCCACCCCCGAGTGCGACAACCTGGTCGAGCTGGTCACGCACGACAAGGCGGGGGAACGCATCCTGGAGGGCCTGCGGGTGGACGCCGAGAGGCGGCTGCGCGAGGAGGGCATCTCCGGCGAGGTCTACCTGTTCAAGAACAACACCGACTCGGCCGGCAACTCGTACGGCTGCCACGAGAACTACTGCGTGGGCCGGCACGGCGAGTTCGGGGCGCTGGCCGACGTGCTGATCCCGTTCCTGGTCACCCGGCAGCTCATCTGCGGGGCGGGCAAGGTGCTGCAGACGCCGCGCGGCGCCGTCTACTGCGTGTCGCAGCGCGCCGAGCACATCTGGGAGAGCGTGTCGTCGGCGACCACCCGGTCCCGGCCGATCATCAACACCCGCGACGAGCCGCACGGCGACGCCGAACGGTTCCGCCGCCTGCACGTGATCGTCGGCGACGCGAACATGAGCGAGGCCACGATGCTGCTCAAGGTCGGCGCGACCGACCTGGTGCTGCGCATGGTCGAGGCCGGAGTCATGATGCGCGACCTGAGCCTGGAGAACCCGATCCGGGCGATCCGCGAGGTCTCCCACGACATGACCGGGCGGCGGCGGGTCCGGCTGGCGAACGGACGCGAGGCGTCGGCCCTGGAGATCCAGCAGGACTACCTGGGCAAGGCGATGGACTTCGTGGACCGGCACGGCGGCGACCCGATCACCCACCGGGTGCTGGACCTGTGGGAACGCACTTTGCGCGCGGTGGAGACCGGGGACCTGGGGCTGGTGTCCCGCGAGATCGACTGGGTCATCAAGTACCAGCTGATCGAGCGTTATCGCAAGAAGTACGATCTGCCGCTGTCGTCTCCGCGAGTGTCGCAGCTCGACCTGGCCTATCACGACGTGCATCGCAATCGGGGGCTGTTCTACCTGCTGCAGCGGCGCGGGGCCGTGGAGCGGGTGGCCGCCGATATCAAGATCTTCGAGGCGAAGTCGGTGCCGCCGCAGACGACCCGGGCGCGGTTGCGCGGTGAGTTCATCCGCAAGGCGCAGGAGAAGCGGCGCGACTTCACCGTGGACTGGGTCCACCTGAAGCTGAACGATCAGGCGCAGCGGACCGTGCTGTGCAAGGACCCGTTCCGGAGCGTGGACGAGCGAGTGGACAAGCTCATCGCGGACATGTGACCAGGCCGGCGATGAGCGTGGGGAACGAGCACCAGCTCGCTCCTCATCGACGAACGCCCACCCACCTGAGACGAGAGCACGCCTGATCTCCACAGGGCGTCCCCGCAGTTCGCCGTCAAGTAACCCTCCGCGACAGCTGAGGAGGGTCAGAGCTGCGAGGTCTGACGTCTACCAGAACGGGTCCGCGTACGGACGGTCTTTCACCCGGTCACAGATGCGCTGCAACCACGGCGGCTGAACCACCGTCAGCCGTTTTAGCGTGTTGAGAAACACCTGCCCACCAGGGCGGAACAGAGAGTTCGGCAGTAGCGGGGGCGGATCGTCGCGGCGAACGCCGGCGGGCATTCCGTATGCCGCGGGCACGAGCCGCCGTTCGTCGTGGAAGGCCAGGTACGTCCACACGTCCGCGGCCAGCGGCACCACCGCGCCCGCCTCGCACGGCCACAGCTCACCGGTCTGCGGATGCCGTGGCACCAAGGCGATCTCCGAGGTGGCGGGCAGGCCGGGCCCGGCGAGGCCGAGGTGTCGTTCGGGAAGCCCTGGAGGGAGCAGGATGTCGATCGCCCGGCGTAACGCCACGGCGACAGGCCCGTCCGGGACAACCACCCGCTCACCACCTGAAACCACCACCAGGTGTGCCAGTGCCACCGCGACGGCGGCCTCCCACTGAGGGCTCCAGTACCCACGCTGGCCGACGGGCGGCGTCCTCGGCAGTTCCTCCCAGCCCATCACCCGCTGGACGGGGCCGGCGACGGCGACGGGACGTACGGCGTCCGCCTCCAGCCACACCGCCTGCCAGAACCCGCAGTCGTCCACGCGGGTCGCCACCGGACGGCCGCATTCCGCGCAGGCGAGGTTGGGTCCGTCCTGGCCGTCCCAGCCGCAACAGCAGCCGCCCAGCCGATCCGGGATGAAGACGGTCCCACGGACGTCACCCGGCGCGATCCCGATCCGGTCCGGAGGGCCCGTGATGCAGTACGTCTGCAGCCGGACGCCATGCTCTTCCGGCTCGGGCGGCTGCAAGGGTCGCCAAGGCCGGCCGTCTCCGGGGTCCGCCGCGTACGTCCCCGGCTCCAACAGGCCGGAGAGCAGGCCATGCCCGTACTTCTGGTCAGCGTGATCGGGCAGCACCACCCGCGCCACCTTCGCGGTCACCACGGCCCCGCACCCCGCACAGGCGAAAACGACCAAGCAACCTCCCCCGCCGGAACGTTGCGATCATCGTGGCACAAATGCCGCAGCCCGGCTGCTCACCGAGTACTACGTGTTCCCCGAGACAGCCGAGCAGCTCGCCGACCTGCTGCGACGACGCCTCGCCGAGGGCGCCTACGACGTTGACGGCGCCGAGGAGCTCGCCCGGCTGGTCACCGCGGACCTGCAGTCCGTCAACGACGACAAGCACCTGAGGTTGAAGTTCCACGCCGACCCGGTGTCCCCCGGAGAGGGCGCGGCGACCTTGGAGTCCATCCGCCGGGACTTCGACACCTTGCTGGGCGGCGCACCTCGGGTGGAACTGCTCGACGGAGGGTCGCCGTGGTGAAGCCGGCGCCGATGCTGTTCCCGCTCGATCGGGCCGCCGAACCGCTGACCGCCGCGCTCACCCTGGCCTCCCGCGCCCGGGCGCTGATCGTGGACCTTCGCGACAACCGGGGCGGCGACCCGGACACCGTCGCCTTCGTCTGCAGCCACCCTCGACCACGCCCACGAACTGGCCCTCTCCCGACTGGCAGACTGACCGCCGGCAACGTCACCACCCCTCGATCACGTCGTCAATGACGTGGCGGATTTGGCTGGGTGTGCGGACTTCGATGGCGTGAGGAGGGATTCCGACCTGGTTGTAGGTGGACGCTGCCGAGGCCCAGCCGGCGCGGCGGCCGCGACGCTCCCTCTCCGCGTCGTCGATGTGCCACACGCTCGCGCGCAGGGTGAACGTGGCCGTCAACCACAGGTGGTATTCGTCACGGTGTTGGGCCAGGTGAGTGATGTAGCGAGGAAGGACGCTCTGGGCGACCGTCTCGGCCGTTTCGGCCTGGACGACGCCGTCGGTGTACTCGCCGGGAGGCTGGTGCCAGCCTTTGGCGTGCTGGTCGGTGTACTCGATGAGGTACGCGAATCGCTCGGTGATCTGATGCCCGTCCGATACGCCGGATAGGCCGGCCGTCTGCGCCGACAGCCGGGTCCAGTCGGCGATTCTGGTGTACAGCGCCTGCTGGGTCGGCGGAGCGTCGTCCTCGTGCGTTGTGGTCTCGTCGAGGTACGGCATGTTGAGCAGGGCCGCCACCTGGTGCAGCCGGTTGGGCGAAACCAGGCGGGTCCGGACGTCGATGAGATCGTTGGTCACGGCCCTCAGCGTGACAGGGGCGGCAAAGGAGCGGTCAGCAGAAGCCCAAAAGATCTTCCAAGTATCGCGGAACGGTCGGCGGCGGAGCCGAGCTGTCAGGGGCGGTCCCCGTGAGGTGCCGAGCCGTACAGGGCCTGATCGACCAGGCGCTCGACGAGCGACTCGTCGAAAGGCACCCGCAACACCAGTAACCGGTGATAACAGGCCCCCCAGAGCTGATCCACGATGATGTCCAGGTCCGCGTCCTCCCGCACCTGCCCCTGCCGCACAGCCACGCGCAGCCGTTCCCGGGCGAGTGCGCGCCGCGGCAGGGCGTAACTCTCCGACCAGGCCCGGGCCAGGCCCGGGTCGAGCTGGGCCGCGCCGAGCAGTTCGCTGACGGGCTTCTCCGCGCCTTCCTCCTTCAGATAGCGGACGAACGCCTTGAGCTGGGCGATCAGATCGGCACGTATGTCACCGGTGTCGGGGAACTCCAGCGTCCGCCGGCTCAGAGCGAAGTACGCCTCGGCCGCGAGCACGCCCGGCGACGGCCACCACTTGTACAGGGTCGTCTTGCTCGAACCGGCCTCCACCGCGACCCGGTCGAACGTCACCGCCTGCATGCCGTCCTGCAGCAGGATGCGCCCGGCCGCCGCGAGCACAGCGGCGCGTACCTCTGCGGCCGGCCGGCGGCCCCGGCCGCGCCGAGCGGCAGTCTCCTCGGACATCCCCACCCCTTTTATGGACGACTTGTTCATTTCGGTGCTATCGTCGTATGTGGACGACTTGTTCATATCTTATCGGAGGAGACTCTGACATGGCGAACAACAAAGAACGCGTCGCGCTGGTCACCGGCGGGTCCGGCGGCATCGGCAGGGCGAGCGCGGAACGGCTGGCCGCCGACGGTTTCGCCGTCGTCGTGCACTACGCGGGCAGCAGGGACCGCGCCGAGGAGACGGCGAAGGCGGTCACGCGCGCCGGGGGCCGCGCCGTCGTCGCGGGCGGGGACGTGGCGGACGAGACGGCGATGGCCGCCGTGTTCGACGTCGCGGAGCAGGAGTTCGGCGGGCTCGACGTGCTCGTTCACACCGCGGGCATCATGCCGCTCGCGCCCGTCGCGCAGATGGACCTCGACACCTTCGACCGCGTCCAGCGCACCAACGTCCGCGGGACGTTCGTCGTCGACCAGCTCGCGGCCCGGCGCCTGCGCGCCGGGGGAGCGATCATCAACTTCTCCACCTCGGTCACCCGGCTGCAGCTGCCGAGCTACGGCGCCTACGCCGCGTCCAAGGGCGCCGCGGAGGCGCTCACGCTGATCCTCGCCCGCGAGCTGCGCGGCCGGGACATCACAGTCAACGCCGTGGCGCCCGGTCCGACCGCGACGCCGCTGTTCTTCGAGGGCAAGAGCCAGGAGGTCATCGACCGTACCGCCGCGATGAACCCGATGGAACGGCTCGGCACCCCGGAGGACATCGCCGAGGTCGTCGCCTTCCTCGCCGGGCCCGGACGCTGGGTCAACGGCCAGGTCCTGTACGCCAACGGCGGAGCGGCGTGAGAGGGGAGCCTGACATGCCCATCGTGCTGATCACCGGCGCGGCCACCGGCATCGGGCGCCTGACGGCCGAAACCCTCGCCGCGGCGGGGCACACCGTCTACGCGACGATGCGCGACCCCCAGGGCCGCGACGCCGCCGCCGCGTCCGAGCTCGCGGCCCTCGCCCGCGACACCGGCCGGGACCTGCGGGTCGCCGCGCTCGACGTGACGTCGCAGGCTTCGGCCGATGATGCCGTACGGCACATCCTCGCGGACGCGGGCGGCCTGGACGCCGTCGTGCACAACGCCGGGCACCTGTACCTCGGCTACGTCGAGGCGTTCACCGACGACGACCTCGCCCGGCTCCTCGACGTCAACACGGTCGGGGCGCACCGGGTCAACCGGGCGGTGCTGCCGTACCTGCGTCAGAACCGTTCCGGCACCCTCCTCTACGTCGGCAGCACCATCCTCGTCACCACACCACCCTTCCTCGGCCCCTACGTGGCCTCGAAGGCGGCGTTCGACGCGCTCGCCGTGGTGACGTCGTACGAGGTGTCGCAGTTCGGCATCGAGACCTCGATCGTGATGCCCGGCGCGATCACGCAGGGCACGCAGCACTTCGCGAACGCCTCGAAGGCCACGGACGAGCGCGTGGCCGCGCAGTACGCCGTACTCGACCCGCTCGTCGAACGGACCCACGACGCGCACGAGCAGCTCTTCGCGCCGGGGACGGCCGCCGACCCGCGGGACGTGGCGGAGGAGATCCGGCGCATCCTGTCCCTCCCGGCCGGGGACAAACCGTTCCGTTCCGTGGTGGACGCCGCCCGTGCCGGGGCCGACCACGTCATGGCTTTCAGCGATCTGACGCGGGAGGCGTTCGTACGGCGCCTGGGCTTCGCCGAGACGCTGGAGCTCAAGCGATGAGCGGCCGCGCGTTACGGCGGGCGGCGTTGATAGGGGTCGCCCTCGCGCTCAGCGGATGTTCGGCCCCGGCGGCCGAGCCGCAGGCGGCGCCGTCACGGACAGCCACCCCGAGCGCCGGCGCGGTCGCGACTCTCGGCCGGCCGGTCGAGCTGGCCACCGAACTGGAGGCGCCCTGGGGGCTCACCTTCCTCCCTGACGGATCGGCGCTCGTCTCCGAGCGGATCTCCGGCGAGATCGTACGCGTCCCTGCTCAGGGCGGCACCCCGCGGACGGTCGGCGTCGTCCCCGGCGTGCACGTGAGCTCGGAGGGCGGGCTGCTCGGCATCGCCGCCTCCCCGACATTCGCCGCCGACCGTACGGTCTTCGCCTCCGTCTCCGGACAGAACGGCAACCGCATCGTCGCGCTCACCATCGCCGCCGACTTCGGCTCCCTCGCCGTCGGCCGGGTGCTGCTCGACGGCATCCAGACCGCCGACCGGCACCACGGCGGCCGCATCGCCGTCGGGCCGGACGGGCACCTGTGGATCGGCACGGGCGACGCCTTCGAGCCCGAGAACGCCGCCACCCCCGACTCGCTCAACGGCAAGATCCTGCGCATCGCGGTGGACGGCTCCGTCCCCGAGGACAATCCGGGATCGTCGGCCATCTACTCCAGCGGTCACCGCAACGTCCAGGGCATCACGTTCGGCCCCGACGGCACCCCCTACGCGTCCGAGCTCGGCCACCGGACGTGGGACGAGGTCAATGTCCTGCGCGCGGGCGCCGACTACGGCTGGCCGGCCACCGAGGGCACCGCCGGCTCGACGGGCGAGCCGCCGATCGCCACCATCCACCCGGACGAGGCCAGCCCGTCCGGCCTCGCGTACGCCGAGGGGTCGCTGTGGATCGGCGCCCTGGGCGGCCGGCGGCTCTGGCAACTTCCGGTCGAGCGCGGCACCGCGACGGGCGCCCCCATCGACCACTTCACCGGCGCGTACGGCCGGATCCGTACCGTCGAAGTGGCCCCCGACGGGGCCCTGTGGCTGATCACGTCGAACACCGACCGCGCGACCTGGGGCGGCACGGACCCGCGCCCGGGCGACGACCGGATTCTCCGGGTAGAGGTGAACAAGGCGTGACACCGTTCCGAAGAGCGCCAACACACTATCCGTGACCGAATCGCGACGACAGGCCCCCAAGCCGGCCACGCTCGACGCCAGATAGCTAAGTTGCCGGTTTGTGAAGCCCTTCGGGCGCTGATTCCGCAGGTGGTGTCGTGCGGCGTCTGCTCGGCTGGTCTTTGGGCCGCTGCCGGAATGGGGCGAGCGTGGCGCGCACGATGTCGGCGGCTCCCCAGTCGGGGTCGAACTGGGCGATCACTGCCAGGTGCTGGCGCAGTTGGAGGATTGGCATGCGTTCGCGCCAGCCGCGGTCGAGTCCGGTCAGTTCGGCGTACAGCTCGAAGAGCACGTGCGCCTCGGGCGGCGGTGCCGTCGTCCACAAGTGGGCCAGGTCGACCTCGGCCCATGTGTACGAAACGGCCGGATCGATCAGCGCGGGCCGCCCGCCGGGGGTGGCCATGACATTCTGCGCCCACAGGTCGCCGTGCGTCAGGCACGCGGCCCTGACCGGCAGGAGCTCGGGCAGCCGGTTGCACAGCCGTTCGAGTGCCGCTCGGTCCGCGGCGTCGAGCGTTTCCCAGACGCGCGGCTCGCTGAGCCAGCGCAAGAGGCGACGCTGGGCGAAGAACTCGTATCCGTCGCCGTTCCAGGTGTTGACCTGCCGGCGACGGCCGAGCCAGTTGTCGCGGTGCCATCCGAATCGGGGGTGCCGCGTGCTGGTGTGCAGGTGGGCGAGCGCGTGAGCGAACTGCTCCCAGAAGACCTCGGTCGTCGGCCGGGGCTGCAGCGTGGACAGCACGAGCAGGTCGCGGTCGGCGAGGATGACTTCGGGCGTGACGACGCCGCCCGCCTCGCGCAGTACGGTGAGCCCTTCGGCCTCCGCGGCGAAGACATCGTCCGACGGCGGCTCGCCGAACGCCTTGACGAACACCGACGTGCCGTCGCCGCGGCGCGCGAGCCCTGCGGTCGCGGCGAGGCCTCCAGTGACTGGTTCGACTGCGGCGATGTCGGTCAGACCGATCGCGTGCAGGCGTTCGAGCAAGAAGGACGTCGCGTCAATCACGGGTGCGCTCTTTTCTGCTGGTCACGTGTCCTGGGTATCAGTGCCGAGCCGGCGGTGGCACGCTGCCTGGGCGATCAACGGGTTTCTGGCCGGCCGATTCCGCTCCGGTGGGTCGCTGATCGGGTGCGTCGCCGGTATTCGGTGGGGGTCAGGCCGACCAGGGTACGGAAGCGGCGGGCGAAGTACGTCGGGTCGGGCCAGCCGACGGCGGCGCCCACCCGGGAGGCCGGCAAGGTCGTGTGGGCCAGGAGTGTGGCGGCGCGTTCGGCTCGCAGGCGGGCCAGGTAGCGCAGTGGTGTCAGGCCCACGTGCCGGACGAACAGCCGGCCGAGGTGGTCGGGGTCCAGGTTGACCGCGCTGGCGAGATCGTCCAACCGCCACGGATGGGCGGGTTCCGCCTCGAAGCGGGCTATGGTGGCGGTGACCGCGGGGGAGGCGGTGGGTTCTGGCGCCTCCGGTACGAGGTCGCGGCCGTCGGCCAGGATGCCGAGGACGGTGACCAGCCGGCCCAGTACCCGGCCAGGGCGGCCCCGATCGGCGCCGAGGTCCCGTTCGAGCAGGGCGATCTCGGCGATGGCCTCCTCGGCGGCAGCGGGGCCGACGGTCGTGACCGCGACGCCGTGCCTACCGGATGCCACCGGATCGGTCCACAACATCGCGCGCGGCATCGGGATGTCGTACAGGAGCGCCAGTTCGGCCCGCAAGGCCTGGGCGGACAGGCAGCAGTTGGCGACGGTCAGGCCGGCGCAGTCCCGGAACCCGTGCCAGGCGCCGGGGCGCAGCACGATGACCTGCCCGAGCCGCAGCGGGCGTTCGCCCTGGCTGGTCAGGTGCCGCCCGTCGCCGGGTCCGATCACGGCGATCTCGAGGAAGTCGTGCGCGTGCGGCTCGATGCCGAGGTCCAGGTGGTGGACGCCGGCCAGGACAGGGCTTCCGGCGAACAGCGCGTGCTCGTGCAGGGTGGCGGGCATGTCGGGATCGTACGACTACGCGTCGAGATCGGGCTAGCCCTGAACGGCCTGCCACGACGACGCTTGGAGTGTTCGACGGCGACAACCTTGGAGGTCAGTGATGACGATCGAGCACTCCGTCAGCGACGTCGACGCGGACGGCCGGCTGCCGGAGGAGTTGGTGGCGGCCTACCGTGAGCACGGTTTCGTCCGAGTACGCGGCGTCCTCGAACCCGGCCGGATCGAGCGCTTCCGAGCCGGCGCGGCGGCGTTCCTGGCGGCGCATCGCGCGGAGAGCCTGGAGCGGCAGGGCGTCTTCAGCCAGCTCGTCAACGTCTGGCAACGCGACCGGACGCTGCGCGAGCTCACGTTCGACCGCCGGCTCGGCCGGATCGCCGAACAGCTCGCCGGGTTCCCGCTCCGGCTCTGGCACGACCAGATGCTGGTCAAGGAGCCGCACAACAACGCCGCCACGGAGTTTCACCAGGACCGCCCGTACTGGCCGCACGCGGATGACCGGCTGCCGCTGTCGGCGTGGATCGCGCTGGTCGACGTGCCGCCGGAGCGGGGCTGCATGACCTTCCTGCCCGGCACCCAGGATCGCACCGGCCTGCGCCCGCAGGACCTCCACCACGAGGAGGACCTGTTCGAGACGGACCCGTCGCTGCGCTGGATCCCGCGCGTCACCGTGCCGCTCCGGGCCGGCGACTGCACCTTCCACAGCGGCTACACCGGCCACATGGCGCTGCCCAACCGCACCGACCAGGCCCGGTTCGCGCACGTCGTCATCTACATGGACGAGGCGACCCGCTATGGCGGGACCCGGCATGTCGTGACCGATCCGCTCGGGCTCGCCGTGGGTGATCGGCTGGACGGTGACACCTTTCCCCGCCCCTGGGCTTAGATCCTTCCATCACATGAGCAGGCCGGGCCAGGCCCCTGATGACCTGCAACGAGGGGAACGGGTGCAACTCATCCACGTACCCGGCCGCAGGAACGACTCCGGCGGGCCGGGCACCCAACCCTGAAAACGAAGAGTCCGAGAGCGCCGTCGCGATGTGGTGACACCGCCGTCCAGGACAGTCCACCCCCCGCTCTGGACTCGCGTACGGAAGATGAGCAATGGCTTCACCAAGGACCCGTGCCGTCAGCAAGGCATGACCGCGATCGGGTCACCGAGCGAATCACCCGGTGCGGCCAGGCGAACCGCCCGCGACGACAACCGCCCAGCCTGCCGCCGTCGTGGCGGCGATGAGCAGAGCCAGTGCGCCCAGCGTCTGTCCGTCAGGGTGAATCAGCGCCTGACCACGCACCGCCTGCCACGTCACCAGCACGATCAGCCCCGCGTACGCCGCAGCGGCCACGATCATCAAACCCGCCCGGATCCGCTCGTCACGCAGCCGGGCGACCCGGCCGGCCAGGAGCCCGAGTACCAGCGCCACGACCAGCATGACCTGCAGCCCGTGCAGGCCGACGAAGTGCGGGATGCGCAGGTCGCCGCCGACCGTGCTCCAGCCGGTGAGCGGCAGCCCGGGACCGCCGTCCGGGACGCCCACGTTGTGCTGAGCGCCCAGGGGGATCGCATGCCCGGCCGCGTCCACCGCCGTCCACACCTCGCTGGACCGCGCCGGTATCCAGAACCCGAGTCCGATCCCCGCGACGACGAAAGCCAGCCCCGCGCGAATCGCCCACGTGAGCACCCGATCGCCGACCCGCTGGAAGATCAGCAGCCCGGCGAGAACGAAGTTCGCCAGCATGAGCAGTTGCACACCCACGCCGAAGATCAACGAGATGCCGTCGGTGAACGGGTCGTCCGCCTGGTTGAAATGGCTGAACGTGCCGCGCGCCGCCTGCACCACGACGACGCCGACGTCGACCATCCCGGTGACGGCCAGCAACGTCGCCATCCACCAGGTCCAGCGACTCGCCCGGTGCGGCAGCGTCAGCATCCAGGCCAGGGTGAGGCCGTACACGATGAACGACACCGCGAACTTCAGCGGCTTCCCCCAGACCGGCGCGCCGAGCAGCACCCGGTCGTCGACCACCATGCCCACGGCCGAGACGACCAGCAGCAGCACCATAGACGCGACCATCAGCAGGAGCGGGCGGTGCAGGCGCCGGACCGGCGTACGCACGGGCTCGAGAACCTCGGACATCGGCACGCCCTTTCCAGCGAAAGCCGCCACGGAGGAACAGCCCCAACGCTAGAAATCGACCTGCTTCGGCCCCACCCCGACGACCCCCCAACCAGGGGATGGCCAGCCCTCCCACCGGCGGTAGGGCCGGCCGTACCAAGAGGTCCGGTTGATAGATCGAGCAGGTGCCCGACGGCGCTGACGGCCTGAGGGTGAGACGGTGACCCTGGAGGGATGGGAGGCTTGAGGCGTGCGTACCTGGTTCGGGCCCGATGAGGCCGAGGAGTTCGAGGCCGCCAAGGATCTGCTGGTTCGGCGGTGTGTCGCCTGGGCGGAGGAGCGCGGGCAGCCGGTCGATGGACTGCTGCTGTCCGCCGCCGTCGACGCGCGGCACGAGAGCCGTGACGGGCGGCTGGCGTATTGGGACGATGCGGGTATCAGCTTCTTTTTGCTGCGGTACGTGCCGTACGCGGTGACGGCTTCGCGGGAAGAGCTCGACCTCGCACCGGAAGTGCTGCGCACGTACCTGCGTTATCTCGACGTCACGGGCCTGCGCGACCCGCGCGGCGCGACGCTCGTGGAGGCGGAGGAGATCATCGCCGGGTTGCGAGCCTCGTACGCGGCGGCGCTCGACGATCCCACGCTGCGCGGGCTGGCCACGTTCTGGGCGCACACGGCTCTCGACCACGGCGTCGATCTCACCGTTCAGGGGGCGTTCGAACGGTTCAAGCGCGATCTCGACGCCGGGCGGGTGCCGTACGACGAGCAGGTGCTCGAGAAGATCATGCAGGACCGCATCGTGCACGGCGGCATCGGCGAGGAACGCGCCTTCCCCCAGCCGCCTGTCTCCCTGCCGCCGGCGTCCGAGCTGGCGGAGGCCGCCGCGCGCAGCCGGACCGTCCAGCGTCTCATCACGCTGACCGATTGGGTGGGCAAGGACGGACGTGCCCTCACCGACGCGGGCAACCTCCGCGTCGCCGACGCCCTTGAGGTGTCGGCCCTGCTGGGCACTGGCGAGGACCGCCTGACCGTCCGCAGCGCCACCGATCTGCCGCAGCTCAACCTGCTGCTCGCCTGGGCCAGGAAGCTGCGCCTGACCCGCATCAGCAAGGGCCGGCTCCTCCGCGTGGCCAAAGCGGCGCCGTTGCTGCGCGACCCGGAGGCGCTGTGGCGGCGCGCGTTCGAGGTGCTGCCGGAGCTGGGCCAGGTGGTTACCATGCCCGTCGCGACGTGGCGACCCGAGCCCGTTCTGGCCGAGGTCTTCGACGAGATCCTGCCGGACGTGCTCAACACCATGTACGGGCTGGACGAGATGCCGGTGATCCGGCTCGAAGAGACGGTGTGGCTGGCCTGCCAGGAGTACTTCGTCCTCGACCAGGAGGACGACCGCCTGCGCGATCTCTGGCGTCGCGAGGCCGCCCGGGACCTGGGGCGCATGTTCGAGGTCCTGTCCGACCTCGGAGCCGTGGAGCTCACCCGCGGCCCCGCCGACCCCCTCTACACGAGCGACCTCGACCACGACGACCAGCTCTTGCCGCCGGACGCGGTCGAACGCCTGCGCACCGCCCTCGCCGAGCCCGACCTCCCGCTGGTCCGCCTCACCCCGCTCGGCGTGCGCGGCGTCCGCGAGCGCCTCCTCGCTGAAGGCCGCGACGCTCCCCTCCTCGGCGAACTGGCCACCGCCCCGCCGGCCGAGCTGCTGGGGGTGCTCGCCCAGCACTATCCGCCGGAGGACGCCGTCGCGGAGCTCCAGGGGTGGCTGGCCCGGCCGGGGCAGGACCTCGAGAGGCTGCTGCAGGCCGTGCGGGACTGCCCGTTCCGTACGCGGGCCGGGGCGATGCTGCGCGTGCTGGCCGACGCCCTTCCCCCCGAACGGCGGCTGCTGCACGACCTGCGTCACGACCCGGTCCTCGGGCCCGTTGTGTGGACGCAGCTCATCGACGCCGGGGAGCTGGAGCCCGGGTCGTCGAGTGAGCGGGAGAACCTGCTGATGGGGGCGGAGAGTTTCCTGTCGGTGCTGGAGCTCGCGGGGCCTGAGGGGCTGATCGAGCAGCTCAAGAGGATGGGGGGCGGGGACCCGTCCGAGTTCGTTGAGGCGATCCTGGCCTCGGGGCACCCTGATGTCGTGGGATTGCGGGAGCTACGCGAGCTGGTGGCCGAGCCGCTCCGCAGGACCGCCCGCCATCCCCTCCGCCTCGTCCCCACCCGGCCGCCGGGAGCCCAAGGCCGCCGAAAGAAGCGCAAGCGCTGAAGCGTGCTCGGCCGGGCGTGGGGCCCTCCCGATCTTCTAGGCCGCAGGCCAGAACCGGGCTTTCAGCAGGGTGACGCCGACGATGTCCGGAGTGAAGTCCTCGTGGGCCAGCGCCTTGCGATGGATGCTCACCCGCCAGAGCGTGTCCCGCCGGCCCAGGTCGAATGCTTCGCCGTAGGTCGTGTCGCCGTCGTAGTCGCTCAGGGCGAACACTCTTCCGGACGCGAAACGTACGTCTCCGGACCAGGTACGGTCCCAGGAGCCGAGTGGTGGCGGCTGCCCGTTCCAGAGCTCGTACTTGATCAGACATCGCTCGCTTCGCCGCTCGTTGATCGCGATCGCGTTCTCGCCCGCGTTGATCCACCCTCCGGGGTCGATGTCGTAGATGCCAGACTCCTCCTCCACGTCCGCGATCCCGGTGAGGTATTTCAAGATCTCTTGCTGGTCGAGCAATTCGGCGATGATCTCGGTCATGATCGTCCAAAAGATTCCGTGCGACGTGGAGCAAGCCGGCCCGCTGCGATGTCCGCAACGCCGGGCCCAGCGGCACCCGCAGAACCGAGTGCGCGTTTACGCGTTCGGGTCCCACTCTGCGAGCAGTTTCATCGGCTCGGGGTCGCCGATGGTCTCCAGATCGTCGAGCGGGACACGCTCGTAGAAGTAGAGGACCAGTTCGCTCGCCGCACCTCGCATCACCATGTCGCCCGGCTCCGCGTCGGCGGTGAGGTCGTCACAGCGGACGCCGTCGGCGTTCAGGGTCAGGCGCCAGGAGCGGCCCTCGGTCGCGTGCAGGTCGATGGTCGCCGGCTTGAACGGCCAGGGGACGGTCGTCGCCGCGACGGTCGTCAGGAACTCGTCGACGCCCTCGACCGCGACGTCCGCCGGCAGCGGCTGCTCGGTCCCCTGAGCGAGCTGGGCGTCATACGTGTGGACGGCGATCTCCTGCATCTGGTGCCGGGCCACGGCTCCGCTGGTCTCCGGGGCCTGCGAGCGGCCCCACCAGGTCCAGCAGCCGCGGTCCGGGCCGGCCTCGCGCATCGCGTCGAGCATGAGCTCGGTCGACTCGGCGAGCCAGGCGTCCAGGGCTTCGTGATCGCGGGGCGCGGTCGGGGCCCCCTTCGGGTCAGTCTTCGCCGGGGGTTGAGCGCCCGGGCCCGCCGCGACGATGGCGGCCTGGCGGCGGCGCCCGTCACCGAGGTGCTGCGCCAGCTCGCGGAGCGTCCAACCCGGGCAGGTCGGGACCTGGACGTCAAGGTCGGAGGCGGACGCGATCGCGGCGCGGAACGCGGCCGAGCGGTCCTCGATCAGCCGCAGGACCTCGGGGAACTCCAAGATGTTTCGCACCTCGGTTGTGTATCACGGCGCTCAGGGCACCATGCACCTGGCCAGGGTGTTACGCGCCACGCCCAGGTTGTTGGCGATCCCTCTGACCGGAAAGGCCTGCATACCCGGCTCAACTCCATGATCAAGGCGCTATCGCCCGGGTCAAATCGGCGAAGTCGGTCATGCCTTGGGGGCTCGAAAACGTGATCGCTGCCAGTCGTGTCGCCTGTTATCGGGTGTCAGCTTTTTCGGTGTGGTCGACGATTGCCGCGATGGCCAGGTCCCAGAGGTCTCGTGGCGGTTGTTGATGCCCGGCGCCGGGGAGGGGGATCAACCGCGCGCCGGGGATCTCGGCGGCGAGGGCTCGGCCATGCTCCAGGGGGAACATCGGGTCGGTGGTGCCGTGCAGGACCAGGGTGGGGGCGGTGATCTGGTCGAGCCGGGAGCCGGTCGGGGTGTCGTCGTCGAGGACGAAATGGTTGGTCATCGAGGCGGCCATGTCCCGGGTTCGATCGACCTCTGGGCGGCGAGCCGCCGGTAGCGCGGCTCGTCGAACCCGAGGCGCGGGGTGGGTGCGGGCTGGTCGCTGGCGCGCGACCTGGAGTCGATGACGCTGCTCGACGTGTACGAAGCGGTGGAACCCGGTCCGCTGTTCGCGCTGCACCGCGCGACCCCGGACCCGGGATGCGTGGTGGGTCACGGCATCCAGCCGGCGATGCAGCGTATCTACGACGGCGTCGAGGAGGCCCTCCGGCGTGAGCTGGCCCGCGTCACGCTGGAGGACGTACTCCAGGATGTCCTCGCGGCACCTCGCTGAACGGTCCTGCCCGTGAGTCCTTCCGGGCCAGTGACTGAGGCAGAGGTCGCCGGCGCGATCGAGGGCTTCTTGAGGCGTGCCAGCAAGACTCTTGTCGGGCCGTGCTGGTGCCAGGCTGGTCGAGGTGGGTCAACACATCGGCGCTTCCTTCTTCGGTGTCTGCGGGCGGGATAGCCTCGCGGGCGTCCTCACGACACCCTCGGTTGGTTAGGCAGCCGCTTCTTTGGCGCCGAGACTCACTCGCGGTAGGCGGCGATCATTTGTTTGTGCACGCCCATGGTCTGGTCGCGGCGTACCGGGCGGCGATGGTGTGGACGGCCTCGTCGACCACTTGCGCGACGCGTTCGGCGCTCACCTCCCAGCCCGGCACTAGGAGTGTCGGCCAGAAGACGTAGTTGGAGATCATGCCCAGGAACTGGGTGGCTGCGAGGTCCACGTCTTCGACCTGCACCGTTCCCGCCTCGTGCTCGGCTAGGAGGTAGCCGCGTACGGACTCGAAGTAGGGCATCTTCCCGTGCGAGAACTGCGCATGGGCCAGTTCGGGGAACCGCGGCAGCTCGGCGATGACGATCCTGAACAGGTCGGTCATCTGGGGCCGACTCAACAGCTCGGCGTAGCGGCGACCGATGGTGCTGAGTCCCTCAACGACGTTGCCTGCCGGTGGAGGATCCTCCTCGTCAGCGGTTGACCAGGACTCGGTGACGATGGCGTCGAACAGGGCAGCCTTGCTCGGAAACTGCTTGAACAAGGTGGCCCGCGAAACGCCCGAGCGCTCTGCGATCCGCGCCAGCGACGTCCGGTCGTAGCCCAACTCGAGGAACAGTGCGGTCGCGGCCGTCACGATCAGGGCGCGCTTCTCCTGGGCGATGCGCTGGTGATACGTCGTCACGACCCTGCTCATGGGCCGAGTATACGAGGTGAGTGGCTTGACTCGCCACTGCCGCCGACCTAGTGTCAGGGGGTGGTGAGTCGCCCGGCTCACCACCGGCCGCCGTTCGTCACTGGTGATCCGGTCATTCATCCACGTACCGAAGGAACATCTGATGCCCCGCTTCGACAACCAGACCGTGCTCGTGACCGGTGGGACCGGCGGCCAGGGCTCGAGCCACGTACGCGCCTTTCACGCGGAGGGAGCGAACGTGGTCATCGGCGACATCGACGCCGAACGCGGCGCTGCTCTCGCCGCCGAGCTCGGGACCCGTGCTCGCTTCACCCGCCTCGACGTCACCGACGAGAGCTCTTGGTACGCCGCTGTGCTAGCCGCCGAGAGCGCCTTCGGCGCCCTGAACGTGCTCGTCAACAACGCGGGCGTCCAGAACCCGCCTGCAACGATCGAAAACACGGAGCAGGCCACGTGGTCGCGCATCCTTGACATCAATCTCACAGGGACCTTCCTCGGCGTCAAGGCCGCTGCCCCCGCTCTGCGCCGCGCAGCAGGGGGAGCCATCGTCAACGTCGCCTCGACCATGGGCTTGGGCGGCACGGCTCACTACGCGCCGTACGTCGCCAGCAAGTGGGCCGTGCGAGGTCTCACCCAAACGGCAGCGCTCGAGCTCGGCCGCGACCACATCCGTGTGAACACCATCCACCCCGGCGTGATCGCGACCTCGTTCATCCGCGAACCAGCAGTTGGTGCCACCGCGGCAATCGCAGACTTCTACTCACCCGAGCCGTTCGCCATCCCCCGGCTTGGCGAGCCGACCGACGTCACCCGGCTTCTCCTGTTCCTCGCGTCATCAGACGCGTCGTTCATCACGGGTTCGGAGTACGTCATTGACGGTGGACTCCTCCTCGGCCCCGCCCTTCAGACCGAGACCGCATGAACACTCCAGACACGACCGGATCGAACGGCTCCGTACGGGACGCGTCTTTGTCGCACCTGCCCGATCCCATCCGGCGAGCCATCGAGATCACACCCGCCGCGGGCACCAGAGAACGGATCATCGACATCACGACGCTGGGACGCCGCACCGGCCAACCACGCCGCATCGAGATCTTCTTCTACCGAGCTGCGGGCACAACCTACCTGTGTAGCGGCGCCGGCGGTGCCGCGACCGACTGGCATGCAAACCTGCTCGCCAATCCCAACTTCACCTTCCACCTCAAGAACGGGATCCGTGCAGATCTGCCCGCACGGGCGACGCCGGTCACCGACCCAGCCGAACGTCAGGCCGTGCTGGCGGAGATCGTCGCGGATCTCAATCAGCTTCACGACCCCGGCACCATCCGGCCGACACGGCTCGAAGATTGGGCCGGCAGCCGGCTGATGCGCATCAGCTTCCGCTAGCGGCCATGATCGCGGGATCCCTCGACAGATGACCATTCCCAGGAACTGGAGGTTTAGTTGCGGCCTAGAACGATTCCTCACCAGATGAAGGTGTAGCTGGAGCCGGCGCGTCGATGAGCCGATAGGCGTCGAGGTCTCCCGATCCAAAAGGGCTCCTACACGCTCATCCTGAAAGACCTCGACGAGCCCGACGCCACCGTCGGCGAGCGCCCAGACGCCTTTGCCCGCCCCGACCTGTCCACGTTCTGCCGACTCGACGAGCTTGGCCTCGTCGTCACCGGCCAGCGCCTCGAGGTCCTCTCGTGCCGGGTCCTTAAACCGGACCAGTGGTGCTGCCGGTGTGGTTGCGAAGGGTCTCCACGCGACACGGTGACCCGGCAGCCGGCCCACGAACCGCTCGGCTGGCGACCTACGACGCTGCTGGTCACGATCCGCCACTACCGGTGCAGCGGCTGCGGTCACGTCTGGCACCAAGACAGCAGCCTGGCGGCCGAGCCGCGGGCGAAGCTCTCGCGTCGCGGGTTGCGGTGGGCCCTGGAAGGGATCGTGTGTCAGCACTTCGCCATCGCCCGCGTCGCGGAAGGGCTCGGGGTCGCGTGGAACACCGCCAACGACGCCGTCCTGGCCGAGCGCAAGCGAATCCTGATCGATGATCCAGCCCGCTTCGACGGCGTGAAGGTAGTTGGCGTCGATGAGCACGTTTGGTGCCACACCAGGACGGGCGATAAGTACGTCACCGTGATCATCGAC
Source organism: Nonomuraea fuscirosea (assembly GCF_035917475.1). Taxonomy (NCBI): domain Bacteria; kingdom Bacillati; phylum Actinomycetota; class Actinomycetes; order Streptosporangiales; family Streptosporangiaceae; genus Nonomuraea; species Nonomuraea fuscirosea. Next base: position 11,500,572 of record NZ_CP109074.1, read on the forward strand.
CGCACCCCGATCCGCGACAAGACCGGTCCGGCGCGGCTGCTCGACATGGTCGAGGGCCACTCCAAACAGGTGTTCACGACCTGGCTCGCCGCCCGCCCCGACACCTGGCGTGAGGCGATCGAGGTCGTGGCGATGGACGGGTTCAGCGGGTTCAAGACCGCCGGCGGACAGTCTGTGGGGCTGCCCCGGTAGCCCTGCGCTTGGATCTCGCGGGTGAGGCGGGAGGCGTCGGTGCAGCCGTCGTTGAACCGCTGGATCAGGTAGGGCAGGTAGGGCGTGAGCAGGTCGGATCGTCCGGTCGCCTTGGTCAGCAGGTCCTCCGCCGACGCCGCGCCGGCGAACTTGCGGACGGTGGGCCGGGAGAACCGCAGCTTGCGTGCGATCGCCGAGATCGTCCAGCCCTTGGCGGCCAGTTCCTGCACCGCGAATTTGAGTCGCCTCGGGGGGCCCCGGCCTTGGCGCCTGCCGCATAGGCGCCGGCCCGGTCTCTGCAGATCACGTGAACGCCGGGATGGTCGCGTAACCACTGCTCCAGGGCGTCGGCGGTCCGGTCGTCCAGCACGTCGATGGGCTGGTGGGTGTCCATGTCGATCAGCACGGTGGCGTAGGAGTGTCCGCGCTTCTTGGAGAAATCGTCGACGCCGAGCACGGTGACCTGGCCGATCTCGGGGTCGGGCAGGGCGCGGACCAGACCGATCAGCGTGTCCCCTCCCACGCGTACGCCGAGTAGCTCCAGCAGCCGGGAGGCGGCACGCCCGGCCAGTGCCAGGGCCATCAGCTCCAGGAGCCGGCACAACAGCTGCGTGCGGCGGGCGTAGCGTTGGATGAGACCGGGCACGGGCTCGGCGAACGTCCGGACCGGGCATGCTGGGTTCTGGCAGGTCAGGCCGCGGATCGTGAGCGCGATCAGGACCGGGCGGCCCGAAACGGGCAAATCATGCAGCAGCCGCCGGTAGCGGCCATGTACCCGCGAGGAGATTGTGCCGCACGCCCGGCAGGCCGCCGGCCCGCCCCCGGTATGCGCCGTGACCAGTACATAGTCCGCATGGTCGGTCACCTCCTCGACGAGGAGTTCGGCCATTTGGGGGATGAACATTTTCAGGCAGCAGGGATCGCCCGCCACCGCGTGCTGCGCACAGGGCACAATGAACCTCGCGGGCCGCGCGCGGGCCCATCCGCTTCACGGAGCTGGAGCGGGCGGTCAAGGGCATCAGCCGGCGCATGCTGACGCTCACCCTGCGCCAGCTGGAACGCGACGGCCTGCTCGTCAGGACCATCTATCCGACGGTGCCGCCCAAGGTCGAGTACACCGCCACCGAGATCGCCCTGGAACTCTACGAATCCCTGACGTCGCTCACCACATGGGCGGAGCGGCACCGTGCCGCCATCGCCGACGCACGCACCGCCTACGACCGGGCCGCGTCGTGGGCGACACCCCTCAGGTCGGCTCTGGAGCAGCCCGGCGGGGGACGCGTCCTGGTGGTCGACGGCGGCGGCTCCCTGCACACCGCCCTCATGGGCGACATCATCGCCGGCCTCGCCGTCACCAACGGCTGGTCGGGTGTGATCATCAACGGCGCGGTACGGGACGTCGCCGCCCTGCGTGAACTGGACCTGGGCATCAAGGCACTGGGCTCCAACCCCCGCAAGAGCGCCAAAACGGGAGCCGGCGAACGCGACGTCCCGGTCACTTTCGGCGGCGCCACCTTCCACCCCGGAGCCGAACTGTTCAGCGACGACGACGGCATCCTCGTAACCCGCGCCCGACCATGACACAGGCGTACGAGAGGAAACCCATGACCCACGTCCTGCTCACCGGATTCGAGCCCTTCGACGGCGCCGGCGTCAACCCGTCGTGGCAGGCGGTGCAGCGCGTCGCGACCACGCCGCCGGACGGATCATCGCTGACGACGGCGATGCTGCCGGTGGTCTTCCACGACGCCATCGCACGATTGCGCGCGGCCGTCGAGGAGTTCGGCGCCGACGTCGTCATCTGCGTCGGCCAGGCGGGCGGAAGGCCGGGCATCTCGGTCGAACGCATCGCCATCAACCTCGACGACGCCCGCATCCCCGACAACAAGGGCACCCAGCCCGTGGACGAGCCCGTCGTCGCGGACGGCCCGGCGGCGTACTTCTCCACCCTCCCGGTCAAGGCCTGCGTGGCCGCCGTCCGCGAGGCCGGCCTGCCGGCGTCCGTCTCGCACACGGCGGGCACGTACGTCTGCAACCACGTCTTCTACGGCCTGATGCACCTCATCGCGTCCGGCCGGCCGGGGGTACGCGGAGGCTTCGTCCACGTGCCGTACCTGCCCGAACAGGTCGAGAGAGGGGTTATCCGGTCCTCCACGATCACGCTCGCAGGCTCACCCGATCCCGTCCCGACCACGTGAGTCCGAGTTCCCCGCGTTCACCAGCTTCTTCCGAACCCGCTCCCCATTGGCCCGGCGATGCTGGGACTCGTACAGGGCCAGCGCGTCCCGCCAGGCCGCCCGCGCCTCGGCGGCGTTGCCGAGAGCGTGGTGCGCGTCGCCCAGGGCCACCAGGGTGTCGGCGCTCTGGAAGGCGTTGCCGGTGCCCCTGCGCAGGTCGAGGCACTGCCCGTAGTACTCCAGCGCACGCTTGTGGTCGCCCCGGTGGAAGGCGAGCTTGCCGAGGCTGTCGAGGGTGGCGGCCTCGCCGTCGAGGTACCGGTGCCGGCGGAAGATCGTCAGAGCCTGCTCGCAGGCGTCGCGGGCCGCCTCGTGCTCGCCGAGCTGCAGGCGGATCCAGCCCACGGCGCCGAGGGCGCTGGCCTCCCAGATGGGGTCGCCGCCCTCGCGCTGGAGCCGCAGCGCGGTCTGCGCGTGGTCGAGTCCGCGCCGCGGTTGCCCCCGTATGCTCCACATCCAGCCCATCGTGTGGTGCACCTGGGCCAGTAGGGGACGGTCCCCGGCCTGCTCGAACAGCTTCAGCGCCCGCTCCAGGTGGCCGGCCGCCTCGTCGACCGGGTCGCGCGTGGCGTGGGCGTACCCGGTGTGCCAGAGGACGACGGCGGTGGTGTGCGGATCGTCCAGGCGTTCCGCCGCCGCCAGCGCGAGTCGCCAGGTTGCCAGTCGCTCGCGGATGTGGAAGCGGCGCAGCAGGAAGGTGCTCATGCCCCAGGCGAGCTGCCAGGCCGTGACGTCCAGGCCCAGCTCCGGGGCCAGGAGCTGGGCGGCCAGCAGGCATGGCAGCTCGGTCTCGAACCAGGACAGTGCGGCGGCGGCGTCCTCGACGGCCGGTACGTACGCGGTCAGAGGAGGAGCCGCGATCGCCGGACGGTGCGGCGACAGCACCCGGTCCGCGGCACAGGCCATGGCCGTGTAGGTCTCGACCAGGCGCGCCAGAGCCTGGTTCCGCGTCTCCGGCGGCAGGTCGGCCTCGATCCGCTCGGCGGCGTAGAGCCGGACGAGGTCGTGCATCCAGTATCGGCCGGGGGAGAGCTGCCTGACCAGGTTGGCGGTCTCCAGCGTGGACAGCAGCGCGCGGGTCTCGGCGCTCGGCAGCCCGGACAGCGCGGCTGCGCCCGGCAGGCCGATGTCCGGGCCTGGGGCCGTCCCCAGCAGCAGGAACAGCCGGGACGCCCGCGCGTCCAGCGCCGCGTAGGAGGAGGCGAACACCGCGCGCAGGCCCGCGCCCAGGTCGCCGGTCTGCAGCGCGTCGAGCCTGGTGGCTGGATCACGCAGCTCCTGGGCGAGCACGGACAGCGGAAAGCCGGGCTGCGCGCTGGCGCGGGCGGCCAGCACTCCCAGCGCCAGCGGCAGGCCGCCGCTGTGCTCCAGCAGCACGGCGACGGAGGCGGGATCGTCGGCCAGCGTCCGCGGACCGATGTGGTGGGAGAGCATCCGGTAGGACTCCTCGTCGGAGAAGGCTCCCACCTCCAGCAGCTGGGCCGAGTGCGTGGCGTGCAGGCTCACGAGCCGGTTGCGGCTGGTCACCAGCACCGTGCAACCCGGCCGGCCCGGGACGAGCGGCGTCACCTGGGCGCTGTTCCTGGCGTTGTCCAGGACGATCAGCAGCCGGCGCTCAGCCAGCACCGACCGGTACAGCGCGGCCTGCGGCTCCTGGTCCGCGGGGATCACCGTGGGCGGCACGCCCAGCGCCGTCAAGAAATGGCGCAGCACGGCGCTCGGGGACAGCGGCTCCTCGATGTTGTCGAAGCCGCGCAGGTTCACGTACAGCTGACCGTCGGGGTAGCGGTCGCGGCGGGTATGCGCCCAGTGCAGCGCCAGCCAGGTCTTGCCGATGCCGCCGGGCCCGCTGATCACGGCCACGCCCACGCTGCCGGCGTCGCAGGCCAGGTGCAGGTCCAGCTCGCGCAGCTCGCGGCTCCTGTTGGTGAACGCGGCCGGCGCGGCCGGAAGCTGGCCGGGCATGGGCAGGGACGTCTCCGGCGCCGGCTCGTCCTGCCGCCGTGTCGGGGCCGTGTCGGACCGCAGGATCTGCCGCTGCACCTCCTGGAGCTCGTTGGTGGGCTCCAGGCCCAGCTCCTTGACCAACCGGGTTCGGAACTGCCGGTAGACCTCCAATGCCTCGCCGCGGCGTCCGCTGCGGTGCAGCGCCCGCATGAGCTGTCCGTGCAGGCGCTCCCTGAGCGGAGCCTCGGCGGCCAGGGCGCGTGCCCGCGTGACGACCTCGGTGTCCCGGCCCAGCTCCAGCAGCACCGACTGCCGCTCTTCCAGGGCGTCGAGCCGCAGCCCGTCCAGCCATTCGGTCTGCGCCTCGGTGAACAGGCCGGTGACGCCGCCCAGCGGCGGGCCCCGCCACCAGGCCAGCGCCTCGTCGTAACGGGCGAGCGCCTCCTCGCACCGGCCCTCGGCCATCGCCTCCCGGGCCAGTGACACCTGTGACTGGAAGCAGGCGAGGTCGAGCCGGCCGGGGCCGAGCCGCAGCACGTAGCCGGGCCGCTGGGTGCCGATCACGTCGGCGTCCAGGGCGGCGCAGGCGCGGCGGACCTCGGAGATCAACATCCTGATCCGGGAGGCCGGGTCGCTGGGCAGCGCCTGGCCCCAGACCGCCTCCGCCAGGCGCTGTGTCGAGATCATCCGGTCGGCCTGCAGCAGCAGCGCCGCGAGCAGGGCCGCCTGTTTGCCGCGGAAGGTGACCCGTCCGGTGTCGGCCTCCAGCTCGACGGGGCCGAGGAGGCGGAACAGGAACGCCGGCGCCTTGCCGTCCTGCTGTCCCGCCGGCGGCTTCCGGCCCATCCCACCTCCTGACACCGGACAAGTCTACGGCTGGAGCCCCGGCACCAGAAGATCACCCAGCCCCGTTGGGGGCGTGCGGAAAACATGCGGAAATAAGGCACGCCCTTCATAGGATCGGACCGAAATTCCGTGAATGGAGCCGCCGGAATCGGCGCCTTCATCTCCGGAAAGGCTCCGTGAATCGAAAGGATCGCCCTATGAAGACTGCCATGAGGCGTATCTCGCTGGGCGTGTCGACCGCCATCGCCGCCGCCGCGATGGCCGCCACCCTCGCTCCGGCACCGGCCTCCGCGCAGGTGATCGTCCAGTGGTACTCGTACAACACCGCAGGTGCGAAGGCGTGCAACTCCGCCGCCAACGCCGCCGGCCCCGAGTACTACTGCACGGTGGTCACGATCGGCGGCACGAAGCTGTACGCGCTCGCGCGGCCGTGAGCAATGGGGCCACTTCCTGGTGGGAGGTGGCCCCCTTTTTCTTCGGGCCGTCAGGGTGGGAACGTCAGGCGCAGGTGGCCTATGGAGCCCGGGTGATCGACAGGCGTCCGAACGTGAAGGTCCCGCCCCTTCCAGGTCGTCGTGCGTCGTGGGATCGCCGGGGGCGGCCTTGGCTCCCCGGTGCTTCACCCGCGTGCCGGTGGAGGTGATCGTGCGTACGTGCACGCCGGAGCCGGCGGGGTGCAGGACGCCGAGGCTGCGCGGCGCGGCCGGGTCCGAGGCGCCGTCGAACGCCTCCACCTGGTGGGAGTAGGAGTTGTTGCCCGTCTTGCAGGCGACGACCGCGATCGGGTCCGGCAGCCCGTCGCCTGTGACGTCCTCGACGACCGGTTCGACGTCGTAGAGGCACTCGGGCCGCGGGGATCCGCAGTCGAGGTGCGAGGAAGCGGCCTTCATCCAGTGACGCTCGCCGAGGGGACGCCGCGGGGCCGGGGCGCCGTCCAGGGCGATCCAGGCCAGGGACGTGGTGTCGAAGCGCACGGTCACGTCCTTCGCCCGGTACGCGACGACCCCGGGACCGGCTTCGGTCCCCTTCCCGCGCAGGGGTTTCGCCGTCGCCGGAGTGCGTTCCCACTCATAGACCAGCCTTCCGGACGGACCGTGACGCCGTTGTGCGTGAAGTCGTGGGCCATGTGGCGGCGCAGCGTCCGGTAGTCGCGGCGGTAGGCGGCGTCGTGCAGGACGAGCAGGTTCTGGGCCTGCCGTGCGGTGAGGCCGCCGGGTGCCGACGGTTCCATGAGGTTGCAGGGCGCGGTGCCGGGATACAGCCCCCGGTTAGGTGAACCGGGTGCCGAGATGCCGGTTCAGCGCCGCGAAGACGAGGGGTAGCGCCTGGTCGAAGGTGCGCTGGTCGGCCGCCGCCCTGATGTACCACTTGCCTGAGACGGCGGCGACGTGGGAGTCGCCGAGTTCCGTGCTCGCGCCGGCGACCCTGCTCTCCGCGCCGACCTCGGCGATCGTATCGAGCGGACCTGGCCCTGGGCCGGGGCGTTCGTCCTGGCCTGGCAGCGCCGCACCGACCTGCCCGCTCTCACCTGAGAGCCGAACCCGACCGCGACGATCTAGGAAGGAGCCTCATCCGGGCTCGTGGAACCCGGCGCCCGCACACGCCCAGCCGATCGGCCACACGGGCGATCGCCCCGGCCTTGCCTCCGGTTTCCTGACGCAGGTCGAACACCATCTTGATGGCGCGATCACGCAGCTCTTGCGGGTACTTCCTCGGTGCGGGCACGACTCCCAGCCTTCCAGTCCTGGGAGCTTCCAACCAACCCGGGGCGGTTCACGATCGAGCGCACTTGATCAGTCGCACTGCCCAGATCCAGCTGTCCATCCGAGCGCTCGGCTCACCTGTCGCTCGGATTCTGTACTGAGTGACGCGACATCGTGTGAGAGGTGCAACGGGGGGACGGGTTCGCCTGCGGCGGCGACGAAGGCATTTCCGGGATGACAGCTCGTGCAATGTCTGACTCGGCTCGTCAATGTGACTCATGTCACAGGTCATTGTCCATCTGGTAAGGGCGGTTTTTACAGGCCGGTTGACGTGGAGTGCGCCTCGCTATGAATCGCATAAGCGACATTCCGTAACATTTGCAGCCAACTTGCACGTGTTGACCATGCGGTGATTGTCGATCACGATCCAGGCTGATCGTCTTTATCAAATCCTTACGGCGCGGTGTGGCCCCTGTTCCCGGGGCCTGCGTCAGCGTGCCTTGAAGAGGTGGCGACATGCAGGTCTGGCGGCGGTTACGGACGATGGTGCTGGTCATCGCGGTGGCGATGACGGTGGTGATCTCCGGGTTGGGGGTGCCGGACAATCTTGTGGTCCCCGCGGCTGCGTCGGTGTCCGGGCCGGATCCCGAGACCTCGGTGGAGGGCCGGCCGGTGGCGAAGGCGAAGGTGGCCGAGGGGGCTGAGGAGTCCCAGCCGAAGGTCGAACGCAAGGATCCGGTGTGGCCGAAGCCTGGGACGGCACAGGTGGATCCCGGCGAAGAGGCGGTTGCGGCGGAACAACTGCCGATACGGCTCTCCGAGGTCAAGGGCGTCGCCGACGTCGGCGCGGTGAAGGTGGAAACGCTGCCGGCCGACACAGTCAGGAAGCTGGGCGGTGTGGGCATCGCGGCCCGGCTGACTGGCGACAAGGCGGGCAAAGTACGGGCGGAGTTCTCGTACGCGAGTTTCCGCGACGCCTACGGCGGCAACTTCGCCACCCGTCTGCAGGTGTTACGGGTGCCGGCGTGTGCGCTGACGACGCCGCACCCGCGCGATTGCGTGGTACGCCCGCAGCCGGTCAAGGCGCACAACGACATGAAGACCGGCACGCTGACCGCCGACGTCGATGTCGACCCCGCCACCGGCAAGGCGGCCCCGCTGACGCTGCCCAAGAGCCAGACGGGCAAGGACGCCACGTCCAACGCGGCGCAGGCGTTCACCTCTGGGTCGGTGTACGTGCTGGCGGCCGGGATGACCGGCCCGGACGGGAACTTCGGCGCCACCGATCTGAAGCCGTCGGGAACCTGGCAGGCCGGCACGTCCGGTGGCGGCTTCTCCTATGACTATCCGCTGCCGGAGGCGCCGTCGCCGGTGGGCACCGGGCCGAACCTGTCCTTGCAGTACGACGCCTCGTCGGTGGACGGCGAGGGTCACTGGACCAACAACCAGTCCGGTGTGGTCGGTGTCGGCTGGAATGTGTCGGCCGGGTTCATCGAGCGCAAGTACCGCCGTTGCACGGCCTGGACCGAGTACGACCCGGACACCGCCGCGCTGATCTGGCATGCCGACGAGAACGGCCCCTACGGTTCGGCCGTCTGCTGGGAGTCACCAGACGAACTGGCCACCGACGTCACCAAGGACTACACCCAGTCGGAGCTGGTGCTGAACCTGGCCGGCCGGTCGGCCTCGATCGTCAAGGACCGCACCAGCGGGTTGTGGAAGACGGTGCCGGACTTCGGCTGGAAGATCGAGCAGCAGGCCGGCGGTGCGGACGGCCTGGAGTACTGGAAGGTCACCTCCAGCGACGGGCAGGTGCACCGCTTCGGCTACAACAAGGACGCGCAGTGGCAGTTGCAGTACGTCGGCAACCAGCGCGCCGAGCCGTGCGCCGACCGGTACTTCAACGACATGATCCCGCCGACCTGCACCGGCGTGTGGCGGTGGAACCTGGACCAGTCGATCGACGCCAACGAGAACGTCATCGACTACACCTATGAGCGCGAGACCAACTACTTCTGCATGCCCGACTGTGTCTCCGAGGTCTACGTGCCGCTGCCGTACGATCGGGGCGGTTTCCTCAAGCAGATCAGCTACGGCCACAACACCCAGGTGTCCGGCAGCACGCCGACGTCGCGGATGACGTTCACCACCTCCGACCGCGGGGGCCTGGACGTTCCGACTGACCTGACCTGCGGCTCGTCTTGCACGACCAACGACGCGGTCGCGTTCTACTCCACCCGCAAGCTGGACTCGGTTCTCACCGAGTCCAAGAACCCTGCCTCGGGGGTGTGGGAGCCGGACACCCGCACCGACTTCCGCTACCGGTGGATCTACACCCGCACCGACTTCGGCCCCGCCTATGACCCGGTGCTGTGGCTGGACAGCGTGCAGCAGACCGGCCTGGCCGGCACAACCACGCAGAAGCTGCCGCCGGTCAGCTTCGACGCCGCCATGGTCGCGGGCCGGATGGACTACGACAACTGGTCGGACTGGACCGACTTCCTGTCCTGGCGGATGGTGCCCCGCGTGGCCGGCATCGGCAACGGCATGGGCGGCCGGATCGAGGTCACCTACGGCCAGGCCGACCCGTGCGGCGGCGGCAAGGGCCGTGACGGCACCAACTACTTACCCGACGCCACCGGCGACTGCTACCGCGTCGACTACGACTACAACGAGGAGACCGGCTACGAGAGCTGGGGCCGCTTCTTCAAACAACTGGCCATGAAGGTGACCGAACGCGACCTGGTCGGCGGCTCGCCCGACATGGTCACCAGCTACGACTACCTCGGCGCCCCGCGCTGGACCAACCCTGTCGCCTTCGCCCAGCCCGACCTCGCCCCCACGGGCAGCGACTGGCGCGGCTACAGCACCGTCCGCACCACCCGCGGCTCTGGCAGCGACCCGAACGGTTACACCGTCACCTCCGACACCTTCTACCGCGGCATCGACGGCGCCACCATCACCACCTTCGAAGGCACCACGGCCACCGACTCCCGCGCCCTGCAAGGCCAGCTCCTCCAAGAGCAGACCTGGAAACTGACCGCCACCGACCCGCGCGCCTACACCGAAGCCGAATCCACCCGCTACGAATACCAGGTCGCCGCCACCGGCACCGGACCCGGCGTCCTGGACCCCGCCTTCGTGCACCGCACCCGCGAACGCACCCGCGAACAGATCACCGGCGGCACCTGGCGCTGGAGCGACCAGCGCACCGCCTACAACAGCGACGGCCAGCCCACCACCGTCAACGACTACGGCGACACCGCCCTCACCACCGATAACACCTGCACCAGCACCACCTACGCCCGCAACCCGGCCAACGGCATCACCGGCCTGCCCTCCACGGTGGAGAAACGCTCCGGCGACAGCTGCACCTCAGGGACGCTGATCGGCAGGACCATCACCCTGTACGACGGCGGCACCGACCCCGCCACCAACACCCCCAGCGACGGCAACATCACCGAGACCCGCTCCTACGCGAACGCCACCACCATCTCCACCACCAAGAACACCTACGACGACTACGGCCGCCCGCTGACCGCCACTGACGCCCTGAACAAGGTCACCACGACGGCCTACAGCCCGGTGGTGGGCTGGCCGCACCAGGGTGTGACGGTTACCAATCCCAAGAATCACGTCGTCACAACGTTCTCCTCCCACCGCAACGGTCTTCCCACCAAGGTGGTGGACGCCAACGGCAAGACCATGGAGATCGACTATGACGCCCTCGGCCGGACGTCCACCCTGTGGGAGCCGGACCAGCCCAGGAGCGCGGGAACCCCGACCGCGACGGTGGCCTACGACATCCCGTTCAACGGCAACCTGGGCCAGCCCACCGCCCCGGCCAGGACCACCATGCGCAAGCTCCTGCGCGGCACCACGTACATCTCGACATACAGCTACGACGACGGTTTCGGCCGACCTCGCGAGACGCAGATGAGCTCACCCGCCGGTGGCCGTGTGGTCTTGCTGACCACGTACGATGCCCGCGGCCTGGCGGCGGCGACCTCCCAGCCCGTGCACAACGCCGCCGATCCGGGCAGCGGTCTGCTCAACCCGGCGCTGACCACGCTGCCTTCGTGGACCAAGAAGGTCTACGACAGCATGGAACGGCCTACCGCGGCCATCGAGTATCACCTTGCCGCCGAGTTCCGCCGGACTGTAACCGCCTACCCGGGCCTGGACCGGGTCGAGGTCACGCCACCGGTCGGCGGCAAGACGGCCACCGTCTCCGACGTCTTCGACCGCACGATCAAGACCGAGGAGTGGAAGGACGCCGCCACCCACCACGACACCACCTACACCTACAACGCCGCCGGTAACCTCTCCACGATCACCGATGCCAACGGCAACTCCCGTACGGCGAGCTACGACTGGCTTGGCCGCCGCACAGCCGCGAGCGACCGTGACTCGGGCAGTGCTTCCTACGGCTACGACGCCGTAGGAAGGCTCGCGTGGAGCATCGACGGTAACGGCACCAAGGTCTCGAACGTCTATGACGACCTCGGAAGGCGTACCAGCCAATGGCAGGGAGATCCGCAGAACGGGACGAAGCTCACCGAGTGGACCTACGACGAGGTCGCCAAGGGGTACCCGTCATCCTCGACGCGATACGTCGGTGGCAACGCGTACACGGAGAGGGTCCTGGCCCTGGACAGCTCCTACCGGGCCACTGCCACCAAGGTCACCATCCCTGCCTCTGAAGGAGCCCTCGCGGGCGACTATGAGTTCACCGCCAAATATGACGTGGCGGGGCACCTGGTAGAGCAAGGGGCACCTGGCAAGGGCGATCTCCCGGCTGAGAAGCTCGCCCTCGGTTACACCGATCTGGGTCTGCCCAGCAGCCTGACGTCCGACTACGCGAGCGGGACCACCTACGTCAAGGAGAGCGTTTACTCGGCGACCGCTCGGCTCAACGAGCGCGAATACGGCGCCAACTCCCAGGTCAGGCGCACGTTCACCTGGGATGAAAGTACCGGCTGGCTCAACCGCCTTACCACCACCTCCGGCTCGCAGGTCGCCCAGGACGACAACTTCACCTACAGCAAGGGTGGCCAGATAAGCACGATCAAGGACGCGACTTCCGGGCAGGCGGAGTGCTTCGGCTATGACGGCCTGAACCGGCTGACCTCCGCCTACACCACGACCGGTGCCTCCTGCGCCGCGTCCGCCGACAACCAGGGGCCTGACCCCTACAGCCAGTCCTTCGCCTACGACGCCGTCGGGAACATGACCTCCGCCAGCGACAACGGCGTGACCTCCACCTATGGCTACCCGCCCGCCGGAGCATCGTCCGTACGGCCCAACGCCGTCACTTCGATCACCGATCCCGGCGGGACCGACACGTACGGCTACGACGACGCCGGCCAGCTCGTCACCCGCACCGTGGACAACAAGCAGGCCACCTTCACCTGGGACTCCCTCGGCCAGATGGAAAAGGCCACAGTCGATGGCGCTGAGACGTCCATGGTCTACGACGCTGAAGGTGAGCGGCTGATTCGGCGTGACCCTGACGGCTCGTCCACCCTGTACCTAGGGACGATGGAGATCCGCGCCGTTGGCGGAGTCGCCCAGGCCACCCGCTACTACTCGGGTCCCGACGGCACGGTGGTCGCGATGCGGACCGCCGCAGGTGTGAAGTGGATGGCCTCCGGGTTGCACGGTTCGACCCAACTCGCCATCGACGACGCCACCGGTCAGGTCGCCCGGGAGAGGTATCGCCCGTACGGGCAGCGCCGCGGCCAGGACGATCTGCTGTTCACCGACCGCGGCTTCCTCGGCAAGACCGAGGACGAATCAACCGGCCTCGACTACCTGTCGGCCCGATACTACGACCCGAGAATCGGCAAGTTCGTCTCCACCGATCCCTTGCTCGACCTGTCCAAACCGCAATGGAGCAACCCTTACTCCTACGCCGGGAACAACCCGATCGGCGCCTCCGACCCCTCGGGGCTGAAGGTCATCGACGATGTCGGGCCGGTCGACGCGTGCGCCAAGCCCAAGAGCGCGGCCTGCAAAGTGCAGCGCAAACGTCAGGCCGAAGCCGAGGCCAGAGCGGCCCAGGGCGAGGTGGACCGTCAGCTCAAGGCACTGATCGACTCTGTGATGGCCCTGGCGAAGATCGCGGCCGACGAGCTCGGCATCACCGCTGGCATCAAGTGCTTCGCCAGCGGGGACCTGGGCGCCTGTGGCGAGACCGCGCTCAACATCCTGGGTTCGCTCGCGGGCGGTCTCGCAGGCAAGCTCGCTGCGAAGTACGCCCTGCCATGGAAGTGGAAGAAGGCGTACGAGCTCGGCAAGAGAGTCTGGAAACACGCCGGCGACGCCATCAGCGCCTTCAAGAACTGGCTCGCGGCGAAGGACCGGCTCAAGCTCGCCGCGAGAAAGGTGCAGAGCGCGACCGAGGCGCTGGGGGTGGGCAGGTCCTGCCCGATAGGCCGGAAGAACAGCTTCACGCCCGGAACCCTGGTGGTGATGGCCGACGGATCCCGGAAACCGATCGAAGAGGTAGCCACTGGCGACATGGTCCTCGCCACCGATCCCAAGTCCAGTCAGACGCGGGCGGAGCGGGTCATCGCGGTGATCGCCGGCAAGGGCGCCAAGAACCTCGTCCAGGTCACGGTCGACACGGACGGCGAGCGCGGTGACGGCGTGGGTGTGGTCGTCGCCACCAGCGAGCACCCCTTCTGGTCACCGGACCAGCGCGCATGGGTCGAGGCGGGGGATCTGTCGGCCGGCTCGTGGCTGCGTACCAGCGCCGGTACGTACGTGCAGGTTAGCGCCATCGCCAAGAGTTCCAGCAGCGATCAGCGTGTCTACAACCTGGATGTCGCCGGCTCCTCCACCTACCACGTGGCCGTCGGAGGCGCCGACGCACTCGTCCACAACGACGATCTTTGCGGTATCGACAACCTCGCCCATGGCAAGATGCTTTACCACACCATCGACACGCCTCAAGGCAAGATCGAGATATTGGCTACGGTAAGTATCGAAAATGGGCAGGTGACCTTGTCGGACATCGCGATCTTCGGCACGACGGGTGACATGGCACGTGGATCGCTCGGAACGGGAGGCGCGGGTCTCTTGCTCCGTGAAGTACGCAAGGTCCTTCTTCCGGCGCTGGGCGCTCAGGGATTCAAGTCCCTGCGCGTTCGCGGAGTACGTGTCACGGGCCCGGTCGGGCACCGGCCGGATCTCGAATTCAAGGTGCCGGGCGCAGGCAGCTAGGCGAAGAGAATGCTCTCCAAGGAACAGCATGCCGAATTCCTCGCGAACGCGAAGAAGGAATTGGAGGCGGGCGTCGATGTCAACGTGCTGATCGGGTCCATGAGAAGGAACGGGTTCACGCCGGTCGATTGCATCCGCGGGGTCATTGACCTGCTGGGCTGCTCGCTGGCGGAAGCGACGGAGAAGGTCGCCTCCAGCCCGGCGTGGTCCGACTTGCACAGACGGGCCGGGGACGGGACCGTGTCCTGATCCTGGCCACGTCGCATCCCATCGCATCGCATCGCCGAGCGGGTTGACGACGAGGGTGACGATTTCCGAGAATCGTCACCCTCGTCTCTCGTTGCCCGCAGGCCGCTATGGTCGGTTTCCCGAAACGAAGCACGTGCAGAGCGATCTGTACCTCGACGGGAGCGTCACGTTGGGTGGGTGCCTCAAAAGTGCCACGGAGGCACCCACCAGCAGTGGTCCTGAGCGTCACGCTGGCCGCGGTGGAAGCGCAGCTGCCCACCTGCGTCCCGGTCTTTGGCGATACCCAGCAGCTCGTCCGCGGCCTCCAACAGGTCCTCGGGGCACACCAGGGTCTCCAAGAAAGTCGGAGCGGTTCAGTCTTCACCCCTGCCGCAGTCAACGCGTCGATCAGGCCGGTGGCGCGTGCCGCGGTCAGGTCATGCGTGGCACCGGGCAGCGCAGGCTCTCAGAGAAGTGGCAGCACCTGATCGACGCCTTCGACGCCGCCATCTGGCACCGCTGAGTCAAGGTGCCAGAGCGGGCCGTTTCACGAGCGAAGAGATGGGTGCCGGAAACTTGAAAACGCTGCGTGGTCGTGGGCAGGTAGATCGAACACTGGTGGCGCTACACGCCGTCCCCGCCCCTGGGATCGATTGCCGTCTTCGGCGCCGACGTCCGGAGGGGTGCTCGGCCTGCTGCAAGCACCTACGGCACAAACCTCAAGGTCCTCGCTGAACGCTGAGACAGCAGATGACGGCACTACTGGGGTGGGCCCGGCGGATGGAATGTGGGCCCGATCATCACCCGGCTCTGAGAAACGCGCCGCGGCGGGGAGTGCGCGGACGTATCTTGGCATGATCAACAGCTGTGCTGGTCGCATGTTCGGGCGGTTGTACGGTAGGCAGCCGTAGCTGCTCAAATTAGCTGTCCCCGATGCATCACCTGTTGATCTCTCGGTCGTGCTGCTGGTCATGAGATTGCTGTAGGTGCTAAAGGCGGAGTCGTACGGGGTGACCTTCGTGATGCCGGGGAACGGCAATAGGGATTGGCTTCTGACGGCCTCAAAGCATGCAATCTTGCCCTTGAGTGATCCTCTTCCGTGAAAGGCGCAATTCTCGCGAACCTGCACGCTGGATCGTAGACTGGCTGCCGCGTGCTCTTGCTTCGCGATCTGTCTAACTGGCCATTTTGATAGGCAGACACTAAAGATCGGCGGGTAAGACGTCCGGCTACCTTGCGGCCGTGGCGACCGAACATAATCCTCCGAGCGAGTAGCGAGCACCGCTTCTCGCATTCCGGAGGGTGACGTTCCATATTCTGTGAGTATCAGCATGCCTTAGGCCCAGTCGAACTCACCCCTGCGCACACCAGCCACAAAAGCCGTCCAGTCCGAGCGGCTGAACTCAAGAACCGCTCCGTCAGGCGAGTTGGAGTCGCGGACGTAAGCTGAATCTAGGCCGAACGCTACCTCCACGCACTCACCTGTCGTACTCGCAGAGCTCTTTCGCCAGATCAGCTCAGGCGGATCGCCGGGCCCCTGAGTCATCAAGCCGTCCTCCCCATGTCGGTAAGAGAATAGCCTGGCGGATCAAGATCGTACAGACCGCACGCGGATGACGCTTCGCGAATGGAGGGGTACGTTGCCGACTAGCCGGCAGCCTTCACTCCATACTCGCAGCTGTCTCGAGGATGAGCGCCAGCGACTCGGTCGGATCCAATGCTTCATCGAGAATGGCTTCGAAGTCTGCACGAACATGCCTGATGCGAGGGTCCTCGCCGACTAGTGTCTCGTGAAGATCCCCGTTTTCGCGATGGAGAAGCTCTCCCAGGCCATTATCGAACTCGAGTAGAGTAAAAGCGCCACGCACCATGCCGACATGGGAGCCTGACTCGAATGGCACGATTCTGATACTGATGTGCTCGTTACCCTCAGCCACTTCTACCATGTGCCGGAGCTGAGTCGGCATTATAGTGCGATCACGCCGCACTCCTACTCGTCGGCGAATAACTGCTTCATCGAGTACAAACAACTCACATGGCGGTACTGGACGGTGCCTCAAGGTCTCCTGGCGTAGCTTGCGAAGTTGTACGAGTTGCTTCAGTATGGCCATATCTGTGGCAGCGTCTACCAGGGTCTCGGCGTAGGCCTCCGTCTGCAGCAGTCCAGGTATGGCCAAGGGCTGAAACTGCCTGATAGCGGAAGCGCCCGCCTCGAACCCGATATACGTCAGATAGGCATCCGAAACGTCATTCTTGAAACTGCTCCACCACGCTTTTGAGCGCGCCTCCCTGTTCAAGTGGCGAAGCTCTTCCATGACGGCAGGATCTGAAACTCCGTAGAGATGCCCCAGCGCGTCAAGGTCGACGCGAGATACTCCTGTCCGCCCTCCTTCTATGCGGATCAGCTTCGAGGTATGCCACTCCAAATCCCTGGCGACCTCTTCCTGCGTTAATCTCGCGAGCCTTCGGAGCTCTATGAGCCTCCTGCGGAGAAGCGCCCCCTGGACAACAGGACCATGCTGATTCACAGCACTACACCTCACTTTCCGTAACCCGGTCGCACCTCAAGCGCCATCCTTGCGGTGCTATGCGGGGCGCCTCACGCTACCTCATTCGGGCAGGGCCGCCGCCGTCAGCCAGCGGGCCCTGTGGTGTGGGTGACCTGCGGAAGCAGGCAGATGCGGTACGCGAGGCCACTCGATCGCAGGATCGGACAGCGCTTCTTTACCTTCTGCTAGGATATGCGATGCAAGATAGCAGATTGCTACCTTGCATGTGGAGATGAGCTGACGGAGCGTGATGCACGGCTGAGTGCCTGATGTGGGTGTTTGGGAGACGGTTGAGTGCGTCTCACGGGCGAGCACCAGAGGCTAGAGGAGGTCGCCGCAACTGAAGATGCGCTGCGTTACACCCTCTGGGTAGCTACGACGAAGGTTGTGCCGGTTCGGGAGGGAATGTGTCCAGAGTCCTGTGGAGCAAAATGGCGGAGGCTGATCTCATAGAAATCGGAGAAGCTCCCGTCATCAGCAGGATCCTGAAGGCAGCGGAAGGCGCCCTCGTTTTCCCTCCACGTAGAGATTCTCCTGACGAAGGGTACGTCAGGGGCCGCGAGGGAAGCCTTGCCTGGCGCCGCGCCATTCCTCTCACCGGAGCAGCAGATGATTGTGACGAGGCGGCGGCTAACCGCTATTTTGTCTATCGGGCACCCAGTGACCGTGAGTATCGCGAAGCGGATAGGCATGTCATCGCCTTGGTGGAGCGCGTGCTGCCCCTTTCCGAATTGGCTTCAGTCAGGGATTAGTCACGGCCAGTCTATGCCCAGTCGGCGTGCCAGATCTTCGGTCAGTCGCGCTTTGGTCTCCACTTTGCCTTCAGGGGAATGGCCGCCACGCGGAGTCTCAATACCCTCTCGCTCCAAAAGGCGCGCGATAAGTTCACCTTCAAGGCCTCGATTGAGCAGCGGAGATATAAGGGCAACAAAACGTCCATGACGGGTAATGATCGCAGGCTTGCCTGAGTCATTGATCTCTTGGATCACTTCAGCAGTCCTCTGGTTGAGATCTCGCATCTTGTAAATACGGACATCTCCTGGACCTGCTGGTGGCTTCTCAACGCTCATGGGCCATCCTTGCAAATCTGCGTACTACCTTTGTACTACATCTACCCCTTGGTATGCGACCCGACCCATCAATGCGGACAAGGAACTGGTCATGAGCAGCCTCGAGTCGGAACCCCTAGCAGCGACAGCGAATGACGTGTCACACGCCTCTGACCTGCGGTCGGCTACGAAGTGGTTGGCGGGGGCAAGTGGCACGGTCGTAGCCGTCATACTCGGCAGCAGCATCCAATTACGCAACCTCACAGTCGTCACTGATGCCGGAGTCTGGGCTGTTGGGCTGACCGTGCTGGGGGTTTTGGTCGCCCTGGGTAGTGTTGGCTGGACTCTTTACAATGCAGCCGCCGTACTGGCAACTCCCCGCCGAAGCATCGATGAGCTTGCTGGGCTGGACCGCGCTGACAGCGGCAACTTCCCTTACCGCCGTCTTGAACCGCCAACGTCGCCGCTCATCACCTACATCGCGGTTGAACGCCGCATCGACTTACTGGGGGCGTCAAGGGACGCCATCTGGCAACTGATCTCGGATCGGGCCTCGGCGCAGAAGGTTCTAGCCAAGCCGGGCACCCCTGACGATAAGGTGCGAATCGGGACGTACGAGTACAACATTAACGACTCTTCTGATCGGGACGCGTTAAGAAACCTCGTGCTCGACCTCGAAGTTCGCATCCAGCGCGTCATGGATGCTGCCGCTTCCTTCGAGACGCGACGGAGATATGAGCGTCTCGTTAGAGCTATGAGATGGTCTGGCGTCCCCTTCGTTTTCAGTGTATTGCTCCTCTTGGGGCTGCCGTCGCTGCAGCCCGCTCGTATAGCCGTAAAGAATCCAACAAGTGTTCGAGTGGTCACTCCGCCCGCGAAGAACGATCCGTGCGCGGGGAGGCTATTGGATGGGGTTGCCGTTGGTGGGACATTGGATGCTCCGGTGGTAGTGCTGCCATCACAAGCCGGATGTCCAGCCAAGAAGCTCACCGACACTGAGGGACTTGTTGTCGTGCCGCAGGTCTCCAAATAGCAATGCATGAGTACGGGTGGTGTGAGTTGTCAGCGATGCTCATACGGGTAGAGGGTGTCTGAAAAGGGTCGGGCGAGTCATGCTGACAGGTGTCGGGGGGCGTGAGCCTGGAGGCGTGCGATGGTTCCTCGGCGTCCATACCCGACCGATTTGTCCGATGCTGAGTGGGAGCTGCTCGATCCGCTGATTCCCGATCCCAAGCCGGGCGGCCGGCCTGCCGTGCATGAGCGTCGGGAGATCGTGAATGCGCTGGCGTACTGGGTGCGGGCAGGGTGCGCCTGGCGGCTGTTGCCGCACGATCTGCCGCCGTGGCAGACGGTCTACCACTACTGGCGCATCTGGCGGATCGAGGGTTGATGGGAACAGATCCTGGCGCGATTACGCGAGCGGGACCGTGCCGGCGGCGGTCGTGACCCCACGCCCAGCGCGGGCATCATCGACAGTCAGAGTGTGCGGGCCACCGACCGCGGCGGCTTGCACGGCTATGACGGAGGTAAGAAGGTTCCGGGAGTGAAGCGGCACCTGCTGGTCGACACGCTCGGCACTGTGGTCACCGCCTGCGTCAGCCCGGCCAGCGTCAACGATCGCGACGGCGCCGTCGTGCTGCTGTCCCGTGCTCGCGGACTCTTGTGGCGGCTGAAGCATGTCTGGGTTGATCAGGGCTATCGCGGACACGATTTCATCGGTTGGCTCCTGGAGGAGTCCGGCGTCACCCTGCAGATCGTCGTGCGCCGTGATGGCGGATTCCGCTGGCCGCCGCGAAGCGCAACCCGTGATCGCCGTCATCGCCGGATCAGGCGTCAAGAACCTCGTTCGCATCACGGTCGACACAGACGGCGCCGCCGGTGCGGCGACCGGCGTGCTCGTCGCCACCGACGAGCACCCCTTCTGGGTCGCGGATCGGCGGGCGTGGACGGCCGCAACCCGACTGGAGCCGGGCATGTGGCTGCGCACGAGCGCGGGTACCTATGTCCAGGTCGCCACCGTCGCGAGGTGGACCAGCGGGTCTCAGCAGGTGCACAACCTGACGGTGGCCGGCAGCCACACGTACCACGTGCAGGCCGGTGTGGCCGATGTCCTGGTCCACAATGACGATCCGCCGAAACCGGCGGCGAGCCGCGTACCCAACCTCACCGGCATGACCCAGACCCGCGCTGACGCGGTGCTGGAACGGCACGGATTCAAGCTTCAGGCGATCTCCCAGAGCGGCGCCTATGCCACCTATAAGGCAGCAGACGGCAGTAAAGTGACGGTCAGACTCTCCGATGGACGGGTCACCCGGACCAGTGTGATCGTCACGGGGCCCCAACGAGAAGAACGGCACGCAGCGTTGGGACCAGAACGGGAACAAGACCCTGTCGCACGACACCGGCGAGAACCTGCAATGTTGAGCGACCCGTGGTAGACAGCACGGTCGCGATGACGTGTGAGCGAGCCGGCGCAGTGCTTCCGCACTGCGTCGGCGGTTTCCTCGACATAGTGGCCTTCGCAGCGCTCGGCGAGCGCGACCAACTCGACATCAAGATCGTGCAGACCGGAAAATGGCCGATGGTGAGCTTGCTGCTGGAGGATGTACGGCACGTTACCGTCGACAAGGGCCCCGACATCGAATCGTCGTTCATCGACGAGATCACCCTCATACCGTTGCTGCGCTCGGCCACGACGTGGCCCGTGGAAGCCGATGGCCTGGTCACCCGCTTCGACGGCCTGCCGGATCTGTACTGGCTGAGGTTGGTGGGCCCGACGACGATCACGGTGATCAGCGCCATCATGACGATCTCCACGTCTCTGGCCTGAGCCGTTGTGAGGGTCGTGGCTGCGTCCGGCCCGTGATCCAGCGCGCCGCCCATCAGTCGCCGCCAAGCGTCGCCCGCGCCCTCACCGTCGCCATGTACACCGGCACGCGTGGCAAGCTGGACGACCGAGCCTTGCGCTGGACCATGCATCCATGTCCTCGCCGGACGGCATCCGCGCCGCTTCCGGCTCTTCGCTCGTGTACTACGCCGGTTGGTGCCGGAGGAGGCGGTCAATGGCATCGCGCGATCGGGCACAGCCGACGCGTCCATGTCGGGGGTGGGGAACTGGCCGGCATGGCGGCGGTAGCGCGGCGATGAACGGCACCTCCGGTGGGGGTTTGCGCACGTATTTGGCACGATTCCTCGTGGCGGTCGTCCAATATTTGGTGCGGCCGTAGTGGTTGCCGGAGGCCGGGATGGTGGGAATCTAGGGCCTGAGCTGGGGAAACGCTATCAAGATCATCCCGTGAATATCCTTTGATCATGGTCGTCCGGCTGCATGCTGGCACCGCCTGCTGCCTATCAAGGGCGCACAACAAAAGACCTGCGGCTGTGAAACCGCAGGTCAGAGGCCTGAAATGCCGATCTAGGTGAGTGCCCCCGGCAGGATTCGAACCTGCGGCACCCGCTTTAGGAGAGCTCGAGTCGTTCGGAGTCCAGTTCATCCATTGATGGGTGATATGAACTGTCCCTCGACGTGTGTTCGTTGCTCGATAAGCAGTTCGCATCACTCGCCACCTGGCTGCTATTTGGGCTGGTCAGAAGGGCCTCCGGGACTGGAGCCTCGCAAGGCGTTCCCGCTCATCAAATGCGGGTGTCTCCACCAAGCTAGTGCTGCTGCAGTTGGCTCAGCAGGCGGTGGCCTTGGCGTTGTGGAATATCTGGGAGGTAGCGAATGGTCCAGACGCCAGCGGCTCAGGCCGCGTGGGCTTGCCTGTCCGGCTTGGAACAGCGTTGCCGGACACGACACCGTTCAGATCAGTCGTCAGCTTCGCCGGATGGCAGGGAGCGCTCTGGCGTCGGCGGCGGGTCATCAGCCGTACCCACACAGCTCCAGCGCTTCGAGCACATTGCTCGGCTGCGTCATGTCGGCGCTGCGCTCCAGGAACATCAGCTGACGCTGAGTGAGCGTCCGTACTACCAAGCGGCCCGCATCCTTGATGACAAGGACCGACCCGACCATCACCACCGCCTACTCGGAGCCGTCGAGCGCCTGCGTCGCCTGTGCCTGCTTGCCGTCGTTGTCTGCCTGGACACTGTGCAGTGCTCGGGGCTCGGCCGGCACGGCCAGTTGAAATCGACCGTCGACCGGCTCGACCACTACAACATCATCCAGTTGTAGCCGTAGCCCGGGGGGTGTCCTGGCCTTCGGGGTGGAATTCAAAGGGCGGCTCCGGAGTCGAAGATGCGCCACCTTTCGCCTGGGTCATTCCTGCCCAGCAGATAACCCCAGTCCACATTCCCTTCCGAGTCTCTGGGCAGGCCGCTGTGCTCGCGGGACGAAAGCCGGAACTTCCCCCATACAGCAGCGACCTCGCGAAACTCGCGACGTTCCACGCGTCCGGCATCGGCCCGCTGAAGAACCAGTCCCTCGATGCGCTGCCAATTGCAGTACGGCGCCCCGATCACGGATCGTTCGCGTTCGGTGAATGCTGGGGCGGCCAACTCCTGCATCGTGTCGACATCGCGAGCGACCAGCGCCTCCAGGTACGCATGTACGACCGCCTCCGGTGCGGCGCCCGGATCGGGCAAAGCGACCTGCCGGTCCGGCCCGGCGAACAGTCGGCACGCGTACACCTGGCAGGTGGCGCAGACCAAGGTCACGGAGACTCCGAGCGCGGACACCAGCACTACGGCGCCCAGGACGGCACCGATCCTGCGTCGGGTCGGATTTGCGCTCACGGGAGTGTCCTTTCCTCGCAGAAGGGAGGGGTGCGCGAGGGCACAGGCGCCCTCGCGCACCTGCTCACCAGTTGACGCGAATCGCGTAGACCTTCATCTTGGGGTACTTCTTCTTTCCTGCGGTCATTCCATCAACGAGTGATCGCCACTGGTACGTGGGCTGATGCTGGGCGTAATACACACCCTTCCATGATTTCGATGATTTCTTGCTGACTACGGACACGTGGCCGAAAACGTTGTTGCCGTGCCAGTCGATCAGGAGGAGGTCACCGACTTGGACGTTCGCCCACGAGCTGACCCAGCTCGCCCGCCCTCGCGTCTTGACGAAGTGCAGGTAGAAGTTGTGCGCGGCGGACCAGGAGTAGGAACTCAAGTACCGCCGAGGCCACGACTGGTACCACCAGCGGGGATCCTGACGTTTGGTGAGCGCGCCGAGAGCGCCCGGCGGCACAGCCATCTTCACCCCACCTCCGCGGTAGAGGGCCTTGGAGGCGAAGTTCGCACAGTCGTTGTCGAAGTCGTACGGCTCGCTGTGGGCGTTGTTGACTGCCCAGGTCGCGATGGCCGAACGATTCACCGCCGCCGTGACGGTTTCGCTCTGCCGGGCACCGGCCGTCTCGACCGGATAGCCGTTCTGGTCGACGGGCAAGGGCACCGCGTCGTCGGGCAGCGACGGCACCGAGGTGCCCGTGGGCAGGGCGTTCACCTCTCCAGCCCGGCCCTCGGGCCGGTCAGCGCCCGCCGCCTGCGAACGTAGCAGCCCAGTCCTGCCCGTGGCCGCGTCGAACACGAAGGCCCGTGCCAGCACGCTGGAGTCGTCGCTGGTCTCCTCGTTCGCGGTGCCGGCCTCGATGGTGGTGCGGACGGTTTCCTTGACGTTCGCATGGACGGTGACCTGATTGGTGCCGGCGTTGAAGGAGACGAGCACGTCGTCCTGTGTAAGAGCCACGCTGGTCCGGTTGAATCCCTGCTGGGAGGACTGGACG
This sequence comes from Nonomuraea fuscirosea, assembly GCF_035917475.1. Taxonomy (NCBI): domain Bacteria; kingdom Bacillati; phylum Actinomycetota; class Actinomycetes; order Streptosporangiales; family Streptosporangiaceae; genus Nonomuraea; species Nonomuraea fuscirosea. The sequence goes on from NZ_CP109074.1 coordinate 11,524,267, forward strand.
GCCAGGTCGATCAGGTCGGCGCCCTCCGCGTGGAGACTCGCGCGGATCAGTGTCGCCCGCGTCTTGCTGGCGAGAGCGTGCTCCACCGTCGTGCTGTCGCCTTGCGCCAGTTCGTTCCTGGCCTGCTGGTACTGGCGAACCGCCTCGATGTACTGCTGGCTGCCGCCAGGGACGGAGCTCGGCGTGAAGGTGGCTGACGTCGTCCAGGCGCCGGCCGCCGTGCTGTTCACCGCCCGGATCTGGGCTCGGTACACCGTCCCGTTGGTCAGGCCGGTGACGGTCGCGTGGGTTTCCTTTGTGTTCAGGGTACGGACGACACCGCCGCTACCGTTGATCACCTGGACGTCGTACTGGGAGATTCCGGCCGAGGAACCCTCGTCGGCGGGGGCCGACCACGATAGGTACGCGCCTCCGTCTCCGCCCCTCGCGGTGACCGGTCCGATGGTGCCCGGGGCGACGGCAGGCAGGTAGTCGATGACCAGTTGCACCGGAGCGGCCATGCCCGGCGCACCGAACGTCGCGATCGGGCTTCCCGGGTCGGCCTGCAGTGCTATCCCCTGGCCGGCCCCGGGCTGCTGGTCCCACACCTTGGCCATTTCCGTGACATCGATCGCGGGCTGCCCGACGGTGGCCTGGACCGGCGGCTGCCCATTGACGATCTCAGCCAGGCCCGCGCCCGTCGTCGTGCCGGTCACATCCTCGGCCGTGGTGGTCGCGGATATCTTGCTGCCGTTGACGCAGGGAGTGGGATCGCAGGTGGGCGTACCCAGGTTCAAGGTCGCGGAGGTGATCTGAGCTCCGTCGGGAAGCGCGCCGACGTCGGCGGACAGCCAGGCGATGCGCCGTTCGCCGGCGTCCCCGCCTACGACGATGGTGGAACTCTGCTGCAGCGGGCAGGCCTGTCCTGCGCAGGCGTCCGCGGCGATCTTCGCTGTACTGATCGTGAGAGCGTCCTTGCCGATGGTGATCCGATGGGTTCCCGTGGGTGGTGACGGCTGGGCGGGGCACCGTGAAGCTTCGTCCTGCGCTCTGCGGGCTGCAGGTCTCACTCACGCATGCCTGAATCTTCCAGGTGTACGTCCGTCCCGCCTGCACTACGCCGTCAGGCAGGCGCAGGGCGATCTGGTAGGCATCGGCCACCGTGCCTTCCCCGATCGGACTCGGTCCCACGGGCGTACCGGTGCTGTCAAAGAGGAAGAACCTGCCGGTGACCTGCTTGCCGGAGGGCCTGGCGATCAGTGCCATGAGCACAGGATTGGCCGGATCGCTGAGATCGGTCCCGGCCGTCAACGGGCTGTCGGGCGCGTCGGAGGTGATCCGGTACGCCGGGGTGGCGTTACACACAGGCGGCGAGACGCCGGAAAGGCAGGCCTTGACGGCAAGTTTGACGCTGTTCGCGTTGCCGAGAGCGATGTCGCGGGTGACCTGCTGGCCGGACCCGCCGACATGGGGGGCGGGCGGGGAGATGGGGTTGACGTACTCGCCGACCGTCATGGAGTACTCGAGATCTTCGCCGCCGGCGGAGCTGGAGGTATACGTCAACCCGACCGTGCTGTCGTGTATCACGGCGTCGTTCCCGCGCAGGACGTCCACCTTGCCGAGCGAGACGGTGGGCGGCGCCGGAGCCAGCCAGTAGGTCACCGACAACTTGGGCGCTCCAGTACCTCCCCACTCTGCGGACTCGAAGACCCGGCTGTAGTCGGGACGCGAAGCCACCTCGTCCACGCCCCGGAGCATGAGGCCATGGTTGACCGCGCCGTCGGCCCACGCTTGCGCGATGTCCCGGATCGCCCAGCTCATGTTCTGGCCTTCGACGCATCCGGCGGCGTCCCTGGCCACGGCCTCTCCGGTGCTCGTGGTGGCAGGTTGTGCGTTCCAGTTCAGGCTGTACTGGTCCCAGCCCGAGGTGACCCGCTGAGCCTTGATCCCGGACTGTGCGTTACCGCATCCCGACAGGAAGTTCTGATGGAGTTGCAGGGTGGCGCTGGAGATCACCCGCCCGGTGATCGCGGAGGTGCCGAAGGTGAGGAAGGTCCTGTCGACCACATAGCCGCCTCCGAAGGGGTCCGCGTAGCCGCCGGCCCATAGCTGGATGTCCCCGAACTGGGAGTCTCCGTAGACGTCGCTGTTCTCGACCCAGGTGTCAGCCTGCAGTCCCAGCGTGACACTGGGGTCGACGGTTACCGGGAACCGCGTCTGGGGGGCGGCCAGGAACGAGGTGCTGGGCTTGAGGACGAGTTCCGCCTTGCCGTCACGACCTTCGACGTCGACCTGTACGGGGGCCTGGCGGGCGGCCGCCGGCCGATGGAGGGAATCGCCGCTCCACATGCGTGGCTTGCCGCCGACGCCCAGGCGCTTGCCGTTGGCGTCCTGCAGTACCAGGGCGCCGCTTGCGTCGGTCCGCAGATCCAGCCCTTCTGCCTGTATGGCCAGCTTGAAGGTTGGTGGCGACTGCGGTCGCTGGCGAAGCCGTATGTTGAAGCGGAATCCCGATGCGAACGACTCAACCACCAGGTCGGCCCCGGGCCCTGCGGCTTCAGTGTATTCGGCGGAATTTCCCTTGATGACCGGCCGTGGCAGCGCGGTGGGCCAGGTCAGGGCCAGCTTCCCCTTGCCGGGGACGTCCAGGGAGACCAGCGGACTGTCTTCGCCTCCCGCTGAGAACCGGACTGACACCCGGGGCGCGGGAACCTTCGCCTCCAGTACACCGTCGCGCTCCACGAGTGAGGGATCGACCCACTTCCAGGTGCCGTCAGCTTGTTCGGCGCGTGCGGGCCCCGCGTACGTGTCGACGGTCACCTGACCATTCGGGTGTGCCCACGTTTTGCTGGTCTCCGAAGCCCGCGCCAGGACTTCGACGGCGCTGCCACGCCGTCTGGCTTCCGTGACCGCCTCGCGGAGCGGGGCGTCAGGGTCATTCGGCTTGGGGAAAGTGACGGCCCTGGGGGATAACTGGGTTTGCTGCAGGGTGGGCGGGCTGATGTCGGCCCGTGCCGGTCCAGGATTGCTCGTCGCGAGGATCGAAGCCGCCGATGTGATTGCCAGAATGGCGGCGAGGGGGCGAATGGAACGGCCGGCGTGACGCGCCCGGCTGGATAAGTAGTTCACTCACACCTCACATGGTCAATGAAATCGGCCAGGAGGATCATGGGCCAGTTTTCAAACCGAGTCAAGGTAGGAAAATGTCTTGAGTGAGTTCCTTGTCCATTGCGCTGCGTATCGCAGCAGCTCACGCGTGCAGGCTCTCCCTGCCCGATGCGATCGTGGCACGTGCTATTGGAGCGCTCTTAATGCATTCCGGCGAAGATCATGCAACTCTGGGTCGATGTGGTGTATCGCTATGTGCCTAGCGAGGCGCGCATCACGCTTCGCGATGTGGAAATTACGATTCTCGATATGAGAGGGCGAATTTGTAGAGCGTCTCAGTTGTACCAGGTGCTGCATTCGTAGATTCGTTGGGATGGTGTGGCCGCGACTTCGGTAGTTGCCGAGCGGGGCTCGAGTTTGGTGGAGGTGTCGGAACTGGGACCATACGAGGTCGTGGTCGGCAGCGTTGGCGGCGGGGATGAACAGCCTCGCCAGGCGGGTGACTTTTGCTGATGGGCGGGCGGATTGGGATGATTTGGGAGTCGGGGCCGCGGTGTGGTGCGTCGTGCTAGCCGGGATGATCGCCGTCGGGCAGGCGGGAGCGGGTGATGGTGAGGAAGGCCGGCGCGAGTGTGACCGTGGTCACATGCCGATGCCAAGGCTGGCTGTGTTCGCTCCATGCCCATGCCGTGCGACCGGAAGCGGGCGCCGGCGGAACGTGGCGGCCTAAAATGCGGCCTGACCTGGGGAAACGTCATCAAGATCATCCCGCGCATGTCCCCTGATCATGGTCTTACGGCTGCATGCGGGCACCGTCCGCTGCCTATCAAGGGTGCAAAATAAAAGACCTGCGGCTGAGAAACCGCAGGTCAGGGGTCTGGAAAGCCGATCTAGGTGAGTGCCCCCGGCAGGATTCGAACCTGCGGCACCCGCTTTAGGAGAGCTCGAGTCGAACGGAGTTCGATTTATCTACTAATGGGCCATATGTGGTTGTTGCTCGGCGTGCATTGGCTCCTCAGTAAGGACCTCCCCACTGTCCATCGCTGGGCGGGTGTTTGCCCTGGTGGAAGCGATACTCCCGCCGGAACCTTGTAGGGCGGTCCCGCTCTTCACGTGCGGGCGTCTTCGCGGAAGTGGTATTCCAAGCAGTCCGCTCAGGGGCACTCGTGCTGTGCTCTCGGCTGCGCTTACCTGGAGGCGACCATTCGGTTGCCTACGATGACGGGCGCACGTGCCCCATCTGGTGCTTCTTCGGGGTGGCGCGCGGGCGTGGCCGATTATGCTCGTCGCTGGTCATTCGACTCGCTGACGCCCCGGCCTCGATCGCTGCCAGAGGCATCGCGGTGCAAGGCCTGGGCGGCAAGGCATCCCCCTCGCTGGCAGTGGCGGCATGGCAGTGACTATAGGTCGCCTTGCCGATTCATCGCGGATTGGCTCTTTCCGGTTACAAAAACGATCTTTACTTTAGTCTGACCTCATGTGATGATCGCTCAGATTTGCCACATCTGTTCGAAAGGCTGTGAGTGAACCCACGCCAACCGGCGTCCGGCTTATCTGCCCGGACGCGCCGCCGTGCTGCCCTGATCACCGCACTGACACTGCCCATCTCGCTTATGACAGCACCGGCGACAGCCCAGGGGCCCATGTCGTCTCCTACTCCCACTCCCGCTCCCCAGCAGGCTGCCGCCAACACGCCCACGAGTGCGAAGCTCGCCCAGGCGAAGAAAGACAACAAGCGTGTCGAGATCGAGGCACTGCGCTCTGAGACGGGTACATACTATGCCAACCCCGACGGCAAAACGCTTACTGCTGAGGTGTCCAGCGCCCCCGTTCGGGTGAAGAAGAATGGCGACTGGCAGCCGCTTGACCCGACCCTGATCGAAGAGAACGGCGTTCTGCGGCCTAAAGTCGCTAAGGGCGACATCACGCTATCGCTCGGCGGCGACAAGACCGCCGTTGCCTACAAGGGCGACAAGGGTGAGGGGAGCGTCTCCGTCCCGGCTATGTTGCCGAAGCCGGTGGTCAAGGGCAACACTGCCACCTACCCCGACGCCTATGGAGCTGGCGCTGACCTCGTCATCCGCACTCACTCGACAGGATTTCGGCACGAGATCGTACTCCGGCAACGCCCTGCCAAGGAGCTGAACCTCCGCGTCCCGCTCACCCTGCCCAAGGGGCTCAAACTGGGCAAGGGCAGCGACAAGACGCCGGGAGTGCTGGACAGTAAGGGCAAGGAGATCGCCGACCTGGCCTCCGCGCTCGTGCTGGATGCCACCGAGATGCGCGAACCCGCCACCGGTCACATGAGCCAGGCCGAGACCAGCCTAGAAGGCGACAGCACTCTGGTGCTCAAGCCAGACGCTGAGTTCCTGGCCGATCCGGCCGTCACCTATCCGGTCACGCTGGCCGCGCCGCTGGAGGACTGGGTCGGAACGGGTATTGCCGGCGACACGTTCGTCAGTCACAGCTATCCCAGCAGTGCCAGCAACAAGGGTCTCAACCGGATCATCGTGGGCCGGTCAAACAGCGGCACGGTGACCTGGCGCGGCTACATACGCTTTAACATCAAGGGCACCCCGCTGGAGGGCGGCACGGTCGACAACGCCGACCTGCGGCTGTGGAACTACGACACCAACGACTGCAGCGATACCGCCACTGCCGGCATCGTCGCGCGCCGCATCACCAGCGACTGGGACATCAACACGATGACCTGGGGCAGCGGACAGCCCAACGTCACTCCCAACGGCCAGAGTGGTGAGAAGGGCGCCTACGGGGTGGACTGCCCCGAAGGCGAGGGCGAGATTTGGCACACCCTGGAGGACATCACACAGGAATGGATGGACGGCGCCGATGACTACGGCGTCCAACTGTCCTCTGCCAGCGAAAGTGTGCCCACCAACTGGCGTTGGTACCGATCCGACGAATACGGCGGCTACGACACCTACCCCTTCACGCCTCGCGGGCCCGTCCTCATCATCAAGTACGAGCCTGCCGTTGTGAAATCTCGTGGCTACGTCCTGCCGTACTACGACAATCCGACGCTCAGCGAGATCAAGGCCGAAACGTACTACACCGACACTGTTCCGGCATTCCCGGAGGTCACGGAGGAGGATGCGCGCGCTGTGCGCGAAAACTCCGTGGAGTACGCGCTGGAGGATTCTTCCGTCGGGTTCAACGTTCCAACGGACATGACCCGTGAAGAGTGGCTGGAATCACTCGATGTGGAGCCGGTCACTCCCAACCCGAGCCCTTCCCCCGTCCCAACTCCCACTCCGCTGCCTACGCCAGCGGGCCGGTGGTCGTTCGAAGAGGGGACCGGGCAGACCGCCGCTGATTCCGCGGGAAGCGGACACGATGCCACACTCGGTGCCACGACGAGGTGGGTGCCCGGCAAAACCGGGACCGCTCTGTCGAACTCGACTGCCGAGCAGGGCGTAGCTGCACTTCATCAACCGGCTCCCCTGGATGGTCGCGCGGCAGCCGCGCGAGAGGCGGCGAGTTCCGGACAACGCGTGACGGTGCTTGAGGAAACAACAGACTCGTCCATCACCTACGCAGCTCCTGACGGAAAGACGTTCACAACCGAATACGCCACAGGCCCAGTACGGACGAAGAAGAAGGGCTCGTGGGTTCCCATCGACACCACTTTGGTCGACGACGGCGGGACCTGGCGGCCCCGCGCAATCGCCCAAGGCGTAGAGGTGAAGATTTCTGCCGGTGGAGATGCCCCGTTCGCGAGGATGAGTGCTGGCGGGCACAGCTACGCCCTCCGTTGGCCGACGCCGCTGCCCAAGCCGAGGATCCATCGCAATACCGCAACCTATGCCGACGCTGGGGGAACCGGTGCCGACCTGGTCGTGACGGCGTTGTCAACCGGGTTCCGGCATGAAGTGGTGCTGCGTCAGCGGCCCGCTAAGCCGGTAGAGTTGCGGATCGAAGTCGAAGACGAGGGCCTGGCCCTATCGGAGGGCAAGGACGGCCGCCTGCTACTCAAGGGCAAGGACGACAAGCTGATCGCCACGGGGACACGGCCGGTCGTGTCGGACGGCAGCGGCGAAGGACGGCTCCCGCTGCCCAAGCTTGGCAAGGTCGGCACAGAGGTGTTCAGCGAAGACGGTCGTACGGAGCTGGTGGTCAAGCCGGACCAGGCGTTCCTGGCCGACGCCAGCACCACGTACCCGGTGCGGGTGGCCGCGGCGGTCACCCTGCCTGTCAGCGCCGACATGGAGGTCACCACGCACGACACGGTCGACTCACCCGCCTTGCCGGACACCTCGATCATCATGGCCGGCACCATGGTCGGCTGGATCAAGTCCCGGACGCATCTGAAGTTTGACACTCCCAGCCTGCAAGGCAGCACGGTGACCAACGCCACGCTGTCGATGAACACCGTCGACAGCCATAACTGCGGCACGGCGCTGGCCCGCGGCATCCAGGTCGCCCGGCTTACCGGTGGCTGGGATCCGGAGAACCTGTACTGGGACGGCATGCCCGCCTTCACCGCGGAGGACGCCTCCACCAACTTCAAGGGCGTCAACTCCGACTGCGCCGTCTATCCGGACAGGATGGATTGGGATGTCACCGGCATCGCCCAGGACTGGGCCGCCGGCGCCGCCAACCATGGGCTGGTGCTCAAGTCGCCCGGCGAGGCGGACGTCAACAACTACCGGGCGTTCACCTCTTCGGAGGACACCGACTTCAACGCGCCGCCGACGCTTACCATCATCACCAGCGGGTCGGCACAGCCGCCGACCGCCACAGAGCTTGCCATGTCACCCGCGCAGAACGTCAACGGTGCCATCGTCACCAGTTCCGTGACTCCGCAACTGGCGGCGACCGTCTCCGACATCGGGGAAGCCAGCCTGACGGCTGAGTTCGAGGTCGAGCACGATCCTTCGGCGACCAGCCAGGGAACGGGCCAGATCTGGGCCGGGACCTCGGTTGCCACCGCCTCCGGAGGTCGGGCGACTGTTGTCGTCCCGGCAGGCAAGCTGGTGGACGGATGGAAGGCACGCTGGCGCGTACGAGCGGTGAACGGCGCCACCTCCGCCACATCGGACTGGTCCGAATGGCAGTCCTTCAGCATCGAGACCGAATCGAGCGATTCGGGGCCCATGGCGATGACCTCCGGTCCGGTGCTGCGTACGAACGACAGCTTCACCATCGCTGCCTGGCTTCGATGGAGTGACAAGGACGGCGACTTCACCGTACTGGAGCAGAAGGGGGACAATGTCGCGCCGTTCCGTTTCGGCAACGACCCCGAGCACGGTCTCGTGTTCACCCTTAGAGGCGCCGACAGCACTGATGCGGCTTCTGAAGGGGTCGTCTCCGGGACCGAACCTCCAGTGAACGAGTGGTTCCATCTGGCCGGCGTCTACGACGCCACCGCCGGCTTGGCCACGCTCTACCTCAACGGCGCTCCACTCCTGTCCGAGCCGGTCACGCAAGCGGCATGGAACGCCGCAACCGCGCTGTCGCTGGGTACTCGGATGGACGGTAACCTCGACGAGGTCGTAGTCTTTCAGCAGGCGCTGACCGCTGCAGAGGTGTCCACGCTCCCCACGCTCGCCGCGCCCGCCGAAGAGACGGCGACCGCCGCGCCACGTGCTGGGGAGTCCGCGACCGCCGCCCCACGTACCGCAGCGGCAGCCAGCTCGGCGTTCCCCTACCAGCGGCTGTCTCACAAGGAATGTCAGGACGAGATCGCCAAGCGCCCCAATCGCCCCGCCGCCATCTACAAGAACGCCTTCAACATGTGCTGGGTGATGCGCATCGGTGAGGTGAAGGACAACAGTGACGACAACGAACTCGGCGATGTCTTCATGTACACGGCCAAGCTCACCGTCGTCATGCACTCCTATGTGGGAATCGGCTGGAAGGCTGCCGGAAGCGGAATGCCGGCCAGGGACGCTGCGGCCGGCGTCAACAGCAGGCAGATCAAGGCCTGGGTCCGGATCGACAACTGGGACGCCCTGGACGACGACTACCTGGAACGCTCGGTGGCGGTCGGGCTGGGAGTCGGTGGAAGCGGGTGCACGACCAACTTCCCGAACGGCCGGACCGCCACTCTCGAGCAGTGGATCAATGAATCGAAGTCGAGCCCGGAGAATGGCTTCGAGATGACGATCGACGCTCCAGGCTCAGGCACAGGAGATCAGATCAGGTACTGCAAGATCAGCCCGTGGGTCAATTACCAGCAGGCCGATCTCGAGTCCCGTCACTATCACCTGCACCCCACGAAGAATCCCGCGCTCTTCCGCTGCGACACGTCGCGGGTGATCAAGTCATACAAAGGTGGCTGCATCGTCTGGCACATCCGGCCGATCTTCATGCTCGACGAGAATGACGATCTCGTCACCAAATCGGCTTCGCACATCGCGGCGGCACTCTACAATCCGCAGACCACCATTCCCAAGGCCGGGAACGGAGTACCGAAGAAGATACCCGGTGCGTTTCAATGGTGGGCACCGGGGTGCACCTACGGTGGCTGTCTGAAGGTGACCAGAGCTAGTGCGAAGGTGAAGGGGACGATCCCCTACAACAACCGGAAGAAGGCAATCTCCACCTGCAAGCTGTTCATTCGCCAGTACTGGGATCCGGACAGCTGCGATGAATATCCATTCGCATCGACTCTGCAGGGCGCGAGCCAAACAGATTACCATTTCTCGGTAGCGGTGATCGAAGGAGAAGACAACTGTCTGGCGGGCAGCAGGCTGGGTCACTGGTATAACCGGGTTCGACTGCTGGAGACCGACGAGTTCTGGGTTGACACGATCGCTAGAAACACGTCCAGTCCGAGGAGCGGCGCCCCCGGATATGTGGCGACCAACCCGACTCCGGAGGAGCTCTTCCACCTGGACGGCTGTACCGTAGACGGTTAGGATCATCTGGCTGATTTGGATCCGGTTGCGGCACGATCGCGTATGCCTGATCGTGCCGCACCCTCCTTGTGGAGTCATGATGAGCGAAATATTCGATGTCTATGAAGCGACGGCGCAGCTGCTCTTCGAAGAACCAACCTGCATCACGTGGATCGGTGGCCTATCCTTATCAGAATGCGTCCGCCGTTTCGGCGGAGATCCGCTCCAGACACGTGAGGCCGATTTCGAGGACATATACGAGGAAGGGTATGACCTCGACCCTAACGACCCGCGCGACGGCGCCATCCTGCTCGATCAGCAGGGCGACTGGGTCGTGGTGGTGGAGCCGACGAGCCATCGCGGAATCTCGTCCGCGTTGCTGCGGCGGCTCTCCTCGGACGGAGCCGCCTTGAGTGTCTACTGGACCGTCAACGGGGATGCCTACGTCAAGTGGGCCGAGCGCGGCCATGTCCTTTATTCCTTTGACCCGGTGGCCCTCGATTCCGTGAACCCTGATGAGGCAGAGGTGGGCTGGGTCGTCGATCATGGTGTGGGCCTCGACGCCTGGGCTCAGGACTGGTTTGCAGCAACGCTGACGCTGGCCGAGAAGATCACCTCGGTGCGCTTCGATTCGGCGTGGCCCGGGCGTACTCACCTGGGGGTGACCGTCGGTCCTATACCCGCGGCATGAGCCGGGCGGCCGAGAGCACGGGACATTTCCAGTCGCTTATGCGGGTTGCGGCCTGGCCACCTACCGGTATCGAAGACGACCTCCTCAGCGAGGGTGCCGTCCGCCAGGTCATGACGTGATGATGGCCCACTCAAGCAGAGCGACCTCGCGGAGTTCCTGATCGATGAACGGCTCACGGCGCTCGTCGGCGTCGGACCACGCCGGCGTCTGCTCGACGTACTCCCAGCCGCTCATCGCGGCCGTCGTGTCGATGGTGTGCCAGCCGATCGACAGCTCATCGAACTTCCAGTGGCAGATCTTCATCTGAATGCCGTCGAAGTCCAAGACGATGGGGCGGTCGGCGAACCGGTACCCGTCCTCGACGAAACCTAGGATCGCGAACCCGTCAGCCGCCGGCCAGCAAGCGCGGCCAGGGCCGGTCCATGTTCCTCTCATGCGGCTTCAAGGCCGACGAAAAGATCGGCTCAAATCCGGAGATCCCCATCACGATAGGCGATCGTCCAGGTTCATCGCGGAACCAGCCAACGAAATTTTCCGACAGGCCGTATGGCCCGCCCCACCCGGTTATTGGCATCCAGATGGGTGATCCCGGTTGACGTGCCCTTCGGCTGACTCGGAACTGAAGGGAGAGCCGGATGCCGGGGCGGCGTCAGCATCGGGAGAGAAAGGAGCGCTGGTGTTCGATTTGAGGGAGTCGCTCAGCGGGGCTCCTGCGGTCTGGTCGCAGCCTGCTTGGTAGCCACGGCTGTCCTTGGCGCTGGGACGCGTACTTGGTAGACACACGCATCTGGCATGATCACCTGTGGCGTTCGTCCAATGTCTAGATGATCGTGGCGGATACCGGTGGCCGGATGGCAGGGAATTAGCCCCTGAGCTGGGGAAACGCTTCCAAGATCATCCCGTGTATGTCCCCTGATCATGGTCTCTCGGCTGCATGCGGGCACCGTCGGCTGCCTAGCATGGTCCACAAAACAAAAGACCTGCGGCTGTGAAACCGCAGGTCAGGGGCCTGAAATGCCGATCTAGGTGAGTGCCCCCGGCAGGATTCGAACCTGCGGCACCCGCTTTAGGAGAGCGGAGGTTGATCTGCCTGCTTAGGCGACTTGAGCTGGGCAAATAGGCGACGCGGCGTGTGGATTGCGCAAGATCATCCCACGCATATCCCTGGCCTCGGTCGCGAGGGCAACCGCGCTGCGTAAAGTAATCCAAGCGCGGTTAGGCTTCAGCGGGTCCCCGACCGGGAGGCGGCTGCACTCTGGGACCCAGCGGGCGCTACTCGCCGGCCTGGCAGCGAGACCGTGGCCACGCTCAGCGGCTGTCGGAGCAGATCGGCCCTCAGTTGATCACACCGCGCCCACTCGGGGACACCCGCAAAGCGTTTCGCTCCAGCTCTGGTGTCTCGACGAACGAGCTAAAGAGGGCTCTCTACTGAGAGAAGCCGACCGCTCAACCACAGATACTTATACCTGTTTTTGTCGCCCCCGTCTGCAAGGGTGTGCTCTATGAGAACCGACAGACGATTCCGGACACCTGAACGCAAACTTCTCCATCGAGCCCGCCCGGCCAAGACATGGCCGCGTTCCTGCTTCGGCGCGAGACGCCGAAGCAGCATCCTGGACCATCGCAAGCCAAGTGGAAGTGACGGGTTGAGCTGGTGCGATGGTGACGCGCGCGCAAGCGGCGAGTTCGGCCGCGGGCAGGTGGAGCGCGACCGGCCCGAATGCCTGGCCCGCTCCTTCAGGGTCTCCACGAGGAATCTGAACAGAGCGGGGTCACTGGGTACAACCTTCCCCGACGGACTCTCCTACAATGTCGCGGCGGCCAGACTGACCCGGAACTGCCGGGGTTGCCGGATGCCGGGTTGTTCGATCGTTTCAGTGGCGGGGTCCGTGACGAAGGCGCGGGTGCCCTCGCTGGGGCTACGGAGCCTGAAGTAGGCGGCTGCTCAGTCGGGCACGCGGAAGGGGTGGGTTTTGGGCGTGCCGGACGTCGTGTTCGGGGCCATGGTGATCGGTCTTTGGGCGCAGATCGGGGGCACCTGCTGGCGGCTGGGTTCCGGATCGATCCGGTCGGGCGGGGCTAGCGAGGCTTGCGGGCTTGAGCGGGCAGGCCTTCGGGCGGTTACGGGCCACATCACGCAGCTATTTGTGCGTCAGCCAACTGTCGGCCTTTGCCCGTAACAGCCCTATAAATTTGGCGCGTCACGACTGCATTTTACCGGGAAAAGTGCTAGATTAATCTGCCGGTTTGGTTCTAGACTGACTATAATAGTGGCTATTTTGTGTGGTAGCGGCAGGAAGGGCAAGGAGGAGAGCTTGCAGGCATCGGGCGGGTATGCTCAATGTTCGGCGACTGATGGAGTGACGCGTGTCGTCGATCATGTCAGTCGGATGTCGGTGCCACGGGCATGACCGGTATCGAAGCGGCACACGCGAACCCTGCCAAGACGCGTAAGTCCGGCCTTGAGCCGCGGCGCTTCCGGCCGCAGTTGACGCTCGGTTACTACCAGGCTTTGCAGGCCTTGGTCCAAGATCTGGAAGGTTGCCACCGCGAGGTCAGCATCAAACGAGTGCGTGCATCCATTGACGTCGGAGAAGCGCACAAGATGCAGCTCAAGGGCATGGCCGTGAACGACGAAGGCGTCCAACCGACCGTCGTATATCTGGCCACTCTGCGGGTCCTCCGTGATCTGATCTCACAAGGCTGGACCCCCGGATGCGACGATAACGGCATTTACATCCTTCCCCCGGACCTGTCGGCAGACGGTGGCGACACGTCGGAGATCAAGTCAGAAGTACGCAACTCATTCCGCTTCGCAATTGCAGATCAACTCCTGTCGCCGTCGGTCGCGTCATTCATCTCACGCATGGAACGTAATGGCATTGGCCAGGTATTCGCGGATGGGCCCGAACTAGCTACCCGAGTCGCCGACATGGCGGGAGGCGCTGAAGAAGATGCAATCCGCCCCGTGCTCGAACTCGTGGCGCCCGAAGCCAAGGACCCCTTCACCAAGATCAAGCTGCAAGACATCTGGCGGTACTCCCGACTCCAGTGGTCCATCCCATACCAGCAGACGCCAGGACGCAACGTTCACTACCTTATTCGAGACGCCGCCGGCCCCAACCGGCCGGTGATCGGCATCGCCGCTCTGGGCAATGCCATCCTGGGCCTGTCGAAGCGTGATGACGCGCTGGGCTGGTCTGTCCAGGCGTTCGCCAGGCGGCTAAACGCATCATCTGATGGGGAAAGGCGGACCCTCGTCCACCACCTCATTGGTTTCATGCGAGATGAGGTGTCCCGCATCTACGCCCAGGACTTCGAACTCTCCGGCATGTCCATGCACGATGCGGTTCGTTATCTTGACCGGGTTAAGGCTGATGCGATGGCCGCACGGCGGGCCGACCTGGAGGCAGCTGGCGATGAGCGCACGGAAGAGTATTGGCTGACTCGCAGGGCGCACGACCTGACCGAGGCTGGGCGCGCTGAAGAAGTCGACTGGATTGCCGTCGCTCGCACACATCTGTACCGGCGCAAGCGCGCAGCGAGCCTCGCAGATGCCTATCGGACCCTGGCGACGTTTGCGGATGCTGGCGTGGAGCAAGATCCGCAGCGCATGGTCGCACTACTTGAGACCGAGCAGGGCCGTCGGGCAGTCGAAACTGCCTTGCGCCGGATCAAGCAGCAGGCGCTCACTGAGAACGTCATGGAACTCATCACGTGCGGTGCGGTGGCCCCGTACAACCAGTTGCTCGGCGGCAAGCTGGTGGCGATGCTCATGACGAGCCCGCAAGTGGTTGTTGACGTCAAGAACCGCTACGAGGGACGGGTCAGCCTCATCGCGTCGGGTATGGCAGGCGCTCCTGTAACCCGCGCGGCAGCGCTGTCCGTGCTTACCACCTCGAGCTTGTACGCGATCGGAAGCGCGCAATATAACCGCGTGCGGATACCGGGCGAGATGCTCGGAAGGCAAGGCGAAATACGGTACCAGCGAGTGGGGTCCACTGACAGCTTCGGTACTGTCCAGTTTGCATCGGACACCACGGAGAACCTTACTGCTGCCGCCAGGGTCGCCAACAGCAATCGCCGCATGGTAAACCACCTCTTCGGGGAAGGGATAAGCCCCAAGCTGCGGTCCCTTCGCCTCGGCCTGGAGGCACTCGGGCTCCGGCCAGACGAGTACCTTCGCCACCATGCGCCGCGGCTGCTCTACGCAGTGCCTTTGGTGCGGAACGCGGAAGACTTGCTGATCGGCCTTACCCGCGAGCCGGATTACGTCCTCCCTCTCGCCGGAACGGGCGAGGAAACGACGAGGGCTATCGCCAGGCACTGGGCACAGCGATGGTTGAAGAACCGCTTGCAGCAGTCAGGGCTCAGCGACAACCTACGTCAGGCCCGGAGAGACGACATGCTACTCAGCAAGGTAAGCAGCGATCTCAGCACTTTCCTCCACGATGGCCACCATGGGAGTGAAACTGTAGCGGCTCTTCCGCTGGAGGTACGCAACAGCGCAGGGCCGATCTCGTTCGTAGAGCGTCTGTACCGGAACGCTAACAGCTACGCTGACCGCCTTACGAGTGAACAACTGGAGTGGGTTCACGTCGATCTCGGCTTGGACGACTACATCATCCAGTGCGCCCGAGATGGCAGACAACTGATCATTACTGGCAACCCTGGAGACGGTAAGACATTCCTCATTCAGCGGTTGAGGGAGCGTCTTCAGGATGAGTTCGGGGCGGTGGTGATCGCAGATGCCAATGCATGCACCGATGAGGAAGTCCTCTCCGCCTGGCGCTCGTGCGAAGAGAACGGTCGGTCATTTATCCTCGCCATCAACGAGTGGCCTCTGTTCGAACTCCGAAGGTCAGCCCGGGTTCAAGGATTCACGCCGGTCGAGGAGGCGATCCGCCAAGTTCAGGAGGCGGTCTACTACCGGCTGCCGCCCGACCCTGCCAGAGGCCGGGTCCGCGTGGTCGATCTGAACCTTAGAAACATCCTCACTTCCGGTGTAACGCGGGCAGCAATCAGCAGGCTTACCGCTGACCGCTTCGTAGATGGCATCGACGATGCTGACCCAGCAGCCGGCAATGTCGCGCTGCTCCGCACCGCCCGAGTCAGCGAGCGGATGGCCTCTCTGCTCGCCCAAGCGTCACGGCGGGGCGAGCATGTCACGATGCGCCAATTGATGGGATTCTTTGCCTACGTCATTACCGGCGGTACGGACTCCGTGGCAAGGATCGCGGAACGCGACACTGGCCGATACCTCTACGCGAATCTTGCATTCGAAATGGGCGTTGGGCCGATCTTCGACCTACTAAGGCAGTCTTTCGACCCTGCCAATGTCACTCATCCAAGGTACGACGAAGATCTGTGGCGCGGCACAACGAGAGCGGAAGACTGGCTGAACCCGGGTGATCGCCCGCACGCCGCGGCTTCATTCCAGGACGAGGAGAAGCGCAGACGGTACTTCAAGGCGGCTAAGCGGCGGTTCTTCTTTGAGCATGCAGCCGGGGAAGCACTACTGCGCGCACTCCCTCATGATGAAGAGGAATTCGATAAAGTCCTTCACGGGGGGCTCCAGGGCGATCCGCAACTGGTCCGCCAGATGATTACGGCCGTCAACCGCTTCTACCAGCCAGACAGCAGTGATGATGAGGCGTCCAGGCTCACTCTGTGGCAGAGTCATAGGTATGACGTACAGGCACCGGCTGCCTTCGTCGCCGTGGCACACGAGACGAGCGATGTCATGATGGTGGAAGGGCCAGCTTTCGCTGAATGGGTAACCGCATGGCTTCCGGAGGAAATGCGGCAGGTTAACCAGTTTGCGTTAACAGTCCACCCCGATCAAGATCATCCGACACGTCTGCTAGTCGACCGCGAGATGTTTCTGACACTCCAGGAGGCGGCGGTCGGGCTCGGCAGGTCTACGTGGTCGCGCAGCGTGGCTCGTAAGGTTACGCGATTTGTCGATGAGCTAAACCGCACTCGCCATCATCCGAAGCAGTTGTCGGAACTGGAGATCCGCAACGTGGACACCAGCGTGATCGCCAAGGTCCAGGTCCGGAGAGATCCTCCGAGGTATACGCTGTGACAGAGATAGAGACACCGGGCGAGCTGCTGCGCCGGATTTACGAGGAAGAATTCGGGTTCATCCCGACGAACGCCTCCATGAAACCGGTGCACGTAGCCAACGGCCTGTATCGCAGGCTCTGCGGAGTCTCATCTGACCACAAGCCCCTGGCAGGCGTAATGCGCCAGTACGTCAAGAACCAGAAGGGTGGCGTGGTAGAGGAGCGCATGCCCAACAGCGACATTCTTGACCGCTACCCCGACATGTTCTCAGACGTTCACGGCAATCGCCCGTCCGACGAGGCGATGACACGATTCCGGTCGCTTGCCAACGAGACACTTGGCGCGGACGACGCGGTCTATCCGACCGTGGCCTCATTCACGCTTTCCCACCGCACGATGATCAGCTCCGATTTCTCCGACAACGGAGCGGGCGACTTCATTGCCGCATTTCTCAGGGCAGGGCAGCCGCAGGTCAAGCCGGCCGCGGCCATCCTGATCCAATCCCTCCTGGAGGAGGATACCGATCCGTGGACCACCATTGCCTGGCCGCTGCTGAGAGTGGCGACGGAAAGGGACTTTCCGCTTACAGGCGCAGCGCTGGACCGCGCCCAGCGCGCGAGTCCGCTGCTTGGTACGGACAGCAGTGGACTGTTGGAGTCGCCAACCCTCCGCACCTTGCGAAGGCACTTCGAACAACTCGCTGCATACGAGGAACTGCATGGAGCCAAGTTGGCAACCCTGCGCAGGCTCATCATGTTTGGTATCTTCACGCTCCACGTCCACATGATCCGGCGGTGCAGCGACCATCTTGGCTATGGTCCGCGTCCGCCGATCCTGCTCGACCTGTTCGAGGGGCGTAGGCGTTCCCTCAGAGAGGCATCGGCGGCCACCCTCCAGGGCGCGCTCCGAGCCATCGAGCAGATCGTCATCCACCGCATCCGCGTGGAACTTGAGCCCTTATGCGAAGGCGGAGACGCCGAGGCATACCTAGCCGGCCTTCCGCACAATTCCGACACGGCGAGGATACGCGCCGAATACAGCGCCCACCTTCACGGTGGTAACTCGCTGGACGCGCTTACCGAAGCCTACTGGGTCGCCGGATACGACGGCGGGGTGGGATCGAGTTCACGGAAGGGGCTCCCATGGCATGCGCTCCTAAACCTCGGACGCAGGGCCGGGTATCTGCTTCCCTACGACGACCGGGGACGAGGAGGGAAGGAACACAAGCGCTACGGGGCTAGCGCGGAATTCGCCGAGATCATCGTAGCCGCCACTGTCGCTCCGGGTGATCCGGTCGACTTCGACGTGTTCCTGGACCGCCTGCGGGATTCCTTCGGGATCGTGGTGGGAAGGAGAGCAGACTTCGAGATAATCCGCCGCAGCGACCTTCAACCGACGGGTGCGCTCCAGAAGTCGGTGTCAGTGAACGAGAACGACCTGCGCGCTAACGTCATGGCGTTCCGCGACCTCATCTTAGACATCGGGTTCGCGAAGTCATACGCAGACGGCCGGACAATCGTGACAACTGATGAGGGACGGCGATGATTCAGGCGCAACTCAGCGAGACATCTCTCGTTGCGTGGCTGGTCGGCAGAGCGGTAGCGGAAGCCGTGGGTCGTCCCGGCGTCTTGGTTCGGGACGTGCCGCACCTGGATGTGGATGCCGTCCTGGCCGAGCTTGAGAGCGTCCGCAGCCAGGAGGAGGTCGACCTGCGGATCGCGTTCCTCAACCCGCAGGCGGATGAGGCTGCACGGCGGGCAGGAATCCCCGAGTCGGTATTCACGACGAAAGTGGAGCAGGCCGAGCAATGGCGCAACACTCACGGTCTCGATGCGCTCATCGTGGTGATCACTGAGGAAGATGCCGCCAAGCTGACCTCGCTGGAAGACTTCGCGCCCATAGGCCCGTCACAACTGCGCGCCATGCTGGTCCGGCGGGCCATCGGTAGGTTCGAGGAGATCAACGAGGTACTGCCGTCCTGGTGGGACATGATCGGGAGGGACGAGCAGATATCGTTCTCTGACCTCGTTGACTACTACACTGCCCTTGAGCCCCTCGACGGTGACGATGTGAGAGAACAGTCGGCGCAGCAGATTAACCGGCTGGGCCTACTCCCAGATCCAGGGTTCTTCGACAATCCGAGGAGGAGCCAACTCAGGCAGAGACTCGAAGAGAACCGTTCGCTTGCTCTGCGGCTTGCCAATTTCAGCGAGGAAGACCGCGCCAAAGTGAATTCTGCGCTCAATGCGGAGAAGGACCCTGCGAGGCGCGCGGATCTGCGCAGGCGACTGCGTGACCTTCAGGAGTATCGTCGCGGGGGGCAACTTAGCCTTACGGCTGAGCAGGCCATGGAACTGCTGAAGATGCGCGCTAAGAAGCCCACGCCGAAGCCCATCCCTCCGGCACCGAAGCCGGTCCTGCCACCCAAGAAACCGGAAGACCAACCCACGGACGCGTCAGGCCAGGACGAACCAGATCCTCCCCGGCCCACTCCTCCTCCGCGTGTGGATAGCTTCACTGATCTGGCCGTAGCGAACCTCCTCCACAATGATCCAGACGAGGATGAGGTCGAGGACACGTCTGACGAGGCCCTCAACACGGCTGTCGTGGAATTCCGCGAGAGGCTGGAGGAAGAGGTCGACGACTCGTCGGTCCGCCCCAAGCCGGTCGGCGTGACACTGCCGAGCGGGAAGCACATCGACGCTGTAGTCCAGACGGACGTACTGAACTTCATGAACAGGATGGTTGGGGACGGCAGGTACGGGGGGTTGATCCGCGGCGATGGTACCGAGATCTCAGGGATCATACGCAATTTCCAGCAGCAGTCGGACGTCATCAAGCCGTGGGTGAGAGAGACCATCCTGGAGTACCTCGACGCGTTCGTTCAGGCGTCGTCCCCCGGCCTGGATCTCATCCGCCAGGCCTTCATCTGCTTCGACCAGGCTCGCAGCCAGCTGCTGCCACATATTGGCGTACTCTGCACCCAGCCATTGCTCTTCGCCACGGCACAGGAGACAAGGCCCCTCCTGCAGCCTGTTGTGGATGCCTACCAAGAACTGCTAGCGGCAATTCAGTTCTCATATACGGAACTTCACCAGGAATGGGGAGATGACGCCCGCGCCCTGATTGAGCACATCATGCTCATCGACACCGTGTTCTCGAGGAGCAGTGATTCAGGCGGGAGTACGGAGACCTTTGTAGCGCTTCTCACGCCGCTGCATCCGCTAGTACTCTGGCACTACTTCCAGTACGCCACAGTCATCAGCGAGCAGCGCATCCAATTGAGCCAGAGGGACCGTGAGCTCATCCGGTCAGAACTCGAACTGCGCGGCGTTCCGTTCTTCCTGACGTCAATCGGAGTGCCGCGGATCATCTCCGATAACGCTCCCCTGACCCTGACCTACGCAGGAAAGTACGCGGAACTTGCATACTTTAGTGAGCGGGCAACCGTCCCCGATCCAAGGGACGGGCTGAAGCAGATCAGCAAGCTAATCGAGGCCTTCATCTCGCTGCATCCGTCGGCTGTCGAGGGACTTCGTCTCGCGTTGCTCGACCCGCCAGCGGATGCTGCGAGCACGTTCCTCCCTCTGATCTGCGAACTCGCGGATGCTGGGCGGCTCCGGGGCGCCCATGTCACGATCCTCAGACGCAAGCACGGCCCGGGGGCTGAACTCAACCTCTACCCGGATGCGGAACGGCGTGTCCAGCAGCGGTTCGGCAACCACGCCGATCGCCGCTTCACTTTTGAGACCCTCCACGTTGGACCTAGCACCATGGCACCCCCAGACGGGTGTATGCCCCACATGCTGGTTGTCTTCGATCAGAGCGAGCGTCGCTCTACCGATGCTGGCTCGCCAACTGGCCGCATCCAGCCTCTCGCAAGCCGGCATCGCCTCGTCTACAGGATCAGTACGAGGAACCTTGACCTAGAGCCGGCCCTCGGCGGAATCCTTGCCGATTACACGCAGTTTGCGAAGCTCGCGGTGGGTGCGAGTGTCGTCTCCTACCCCACCATCCACCAGTCACGCGAACTGCGGGAACGCATGGCTGAAGGTGCAGCCATAGTGCCGTGGTACGTCATCGCGGACGGACATGTTGACCGCGACCTCCAACTCGGCAGCTTGCGCGTCTTCATAGACCGGGACCGAACCAGAGTTGTCGCCGCCTTTGCCCGGGAGCCTCATGCATTCCGGCGTATCCTCAGGGACGAGGTCCGCCAGTTCAACACCTACGTCACGGACCAGGAACTTGACGGCCTCCTGGAAGCACTTAGTGACCTCCTTGACGCTGGCATCCTTTCGCTTCGCCCCGGGCGCACCGGCGAGCCTGACCCAGCGCACATCAGGGGTATCCTCGGGCTCCTGGTGGCTGTTAAGGCACTGGAGGACGCCGCACCTGACGGCTTCGACAGGGTTATCCTCAGCCTGGATGGCGATCAGGCACAGCGCTGGCTTCACCTTAACGAGGATCGGCGGCGGGCTGACCTCCTCGTCATCGACGGCAAGGACAGCCAGTTCATCGTCACGGTCGTCGAGGTCAAGGCACGGCGCGACATGTCCGTCGAGTATTCAGTCGCTGGGGGAATGGTGACCGGGCCTGCGGTTGATCAGGTCTTGTCAACCCACCGGCTACTGCGCCCTGTGTTCGACCCTTCAGCCCCTGACGCGCTGGTCACGCCGTCGAGGCGCGAGATACTGCGTGAGCACCTATACCGAGAACTTTCCAAGGGCAGGTATGACGCAGGAACCAAGGGGAGGTGGGCGAGGATGTCGCACCACCTCTTCGACGCGGAACGCCCTAGCGTGCTTCTCCGGTGCGAACTCGTGGACGTCCAGCTTGGAATGGCAACCGCCAGCCTTGAGCCCACGCGCGAGTGCATGGCCGCTGACGGGGAAATCCTTGTGCCCGTGACTCTCCGACACCTGAATGAGAAGGGCGTCCCGGTTCTTGAGGAGGCGCTGACCTTGCCCCCGGACGCGCCTCGCGGAGAAGGGCCGGAGGGAGAAACTGGACCTACCGAGCCTGACGAAGGCGGAACGCCGGGACCGCAGCACCCCGCAGGCCCAGAGGCCCCCACGAGCGATAGGTCGCCCAGGGGACCCGATCTCGCTGAGAGCATCCAACGCCCCAGGGTGTTCATAGGCAATGCCAACAGTGGCTACGGTCAGCCGAGGGAAGTTTGGTTCGATCCCCAGAACCAGGATCAGTCTCTGAACAACCCACACATCTCGATCTCGGGCGAGACGGGAAGTGGTAAGACCCAGGCAGTGAAGGCGATCGTGCACGACTTCCTAGCCCAAGGGCTTCCTGCGTTGATCCTCGACTTCAAGGACGACTACTCCAGTCCTGCCTATGCCGCGGTGGAGGGCTTCACAGTTCACGACGCCAGTTTCGGTGCCTTGCCCTTTAACCCCATGGTCCCGCCCGTTGACCCACAGACGGGCCGGGCCAACCCGATCGCTCATGTCCACGAACTGGGCAACATGCTCCAGCGGATCTACAAACTCGGCGACCAGCAGGCGTTCCAGTTGCGCGAGGCAATGAAGGAGACGTACGAGATATCTGGCGTTGGTTTCAGACCGTTCATGCCGTCAGCAAACCAGGAGTACCTGGCATTCGAGGCTATCGGCGATGTCCTGCGCAGGGAGGGGGCGACAACTCTTCTCGGCCGACTCTCGCCGGTCTTCGATCTAGGGCTGTTCAACCAGGCCAACGTCCAGTCGGGGCTGGATGACCTGCTTACCCAGCCGACAGTGGTCCGGCTCAGCCAACTCCCTGGAGACCAGGTGAAGAACGCTGTCGCGGAGTTCTTCCTCATGGCTCTCTACGGTTTTCTGATCCGCCGGCCCCAGCCACACCGACTGGAGCAGCTCCTTGTCCTAGACGAGGCATGGCGACTGGTGAACTCCCCGTTCCTCGAACCGCTTATGCGGGAAGGCCGCGCGTTCGGCCTGGGCGTGATCATCGCAACCCAGTTCCCGAAAGACCTGCCAGACCAGATTGCAGGGTCAACTGCGACCAGGCTCTATTTCAGCCAGACCAAAGCCGAGCAGATACGCGAGATCCAGCGCACGCTCATCGGGAAGACATCTGGCAGCGAGGCCGAGCACCTCGGCAACATGATACGGGGCTTGGCCCCACTTGATACCGTCATGCAAAACATCCACTACAAACCATGGATACGATTGCGCGCGGTTCCGTACTTCGAACGTACAAATTCTGAATTGCATAGCCATGAGTAATCTGTCGGAAGGCCCCATGCGTTCCTGACGCGATTGCAGGCTAGCAGCATCAGGACATCCCAGATGCCGCATGATTCTGGACGGCGGCCACATCTTCCGCTGTACAAACCGTGGCCGTTC
This sequence comes from Nonomuraea fuscirosea, assembly GCF_035917475.1. Classification (NCBI taxonomy): domain Bacteria; kingdom Bacillati; phylum Actinomycetota; class Actinomycetes; order Streptosporangiales; family Streptosporangiaceae; genus Nonomuraea; species Nonomuraea fuscirosea. The sequence goes on from NZ_CP109074.1 coordinate 11,547,336, forward strand.
GAATCTCGCCCACCCCCGTCGGTGCGTCTGGACCTGGAGATGTCAGCGCGGTGCTATATCATCCCGGACTCGAACGGGAGGAGGAAGACGTGGATAGCAGTGCGCGTGATCTACCTAAAGAGCGGGGCGAACGTATTTGCGAAGGGCCAGAGTGTGAAATTTTAGCACGTGAGCGTCACGAGCTTAACGGCATGATGGTCTGGCTTTGCAAGGCGCATGCAAAGCAAGTGAAGGATGGGAAGGTCTTACGCCCGGCGCGAAGAGTGCATCCTGGCAAATTGTGCATATTTGGTCGAGAAATCGCCACTGATATGGAGCCATGCCAGCGGGAGGCGTCATCCCGAGGCCTCTGTAAAGGGCATGCCCAGCAGAAGAGCGCTGGCCGTCCGCTACAGCCTCTGGAGGGCACGGTAGAAGCGTGCATATTTCCTGCCTGCGAGCGGCCTGCCCACTCAGCGAAACTATGCAAAAGTCATTATGCACAGAAAGCCCGCGGCCAAGAGTTGCGGCCGCTGAAGGCCGTAACTGTGGTTCGAGTCTGCACATTTCCTGGGTGCGGCCGGCCTCATGATGCCAATGGACTTTGTGACTCCCATAATTACCAAAGACGGAGAGGTCAAGAGCTTCGTCCGATTGGCTCTAGCTTGGGAAAATCGAAAGAGCCGTGCACAGAGCCAGGATGCACGGAAGCGAAAGTGGCGAAAGGCCTATGTAGAGCACATTACTCGCAACAATATCGAGGCCAGGAGCTGCGTCCCCGCAGAACAGCTGGGGAGATCAACTTTTGCAAGGTTGAAGGATGCGAAAAGCCTCGTCATAGCTACGGATACTGCTCTATGCATGCAGGCCGGTTCCGTAAGCATGGCGATCCGCTTTTCAACTCATACGAAGAGCATGTTAGGGATGATGGTTGGGTACGGTGCCGTCTGTGCGAAAGATGGAAAGATCCGGGAGAATATCCTGTTCAGAGGATCTCGCGTAGGCCCGGCCAGCGAGCAGGGCGACTTTGCCGAAAGTGTCGAGTTCTGCAGCGTCACAACATTACCGCAGAGCGCTTTGAAAATCTCGTTCTGATGCAGGGCGGCTCTTGTGCTATATGTCGAGTTACATTAAGTCGGGGTCCGGATACGCACATTGACCATGACCACGAATGTTGCCCAGGCGCGAACTCCTGCGGTCGTTGCATCAGAGGTATCTTGTGCGGGAATTGCAACAAAGCTCTAGGGCTCATGCGGGATAATGCTAAAATTCTTCTCAGGGCAGCGGAGTATTTGAAGAATGGAGGTTTCCCGGGCCAAATCTTGTAGTCCCTCATCTCAACCAAATGGATGAACGCGTCGTAGGCAGCCTTGGTGTCGCCGGCCCAGGCGACGCCGTTCGCGGTGAGGCGGGTGAACGTAGACTCGGCCTTGAGGTCGCCGCGGTCGCGGGCTTCGCGAACGAGTGGCGCGCCAATGATGCTGCAAAGATCGGCCGTGTCGGATGTCGTACTCGGCGAGGGCAGATCGCTGGCGCCCTTTGACGCGCACGCGCTCAGCCCTCTACCCCTAGTACGGCGGCGCCAACGTCATCATCGACTAACACCGACGAACGCGATCATTAAGGCCGCCCACGCCGACTTGCTCCCAAGAAGCCGACATGGGGCGCTGATGAGCCCTTAATTCGAGTGAAGCGGAAGGCCGTGATCTCGACCGATGCTGCTGCTCAACCGTGTGACGCGGTACGAGACGATCAGACTATGCGAGGCGACGTTGTTGCACTTCCTTGCTGTACAGCAGACCACAGCAACCCGTGTATCCGGTGGCAAGCCGACCCGGAGCGCAGGGCCACCAGGCCCGAGCACCGGAAGCGGCGCGGCAGCATGACCTTCTACATTCAGGTGTGGCAATCATCGGTCGCGCCGATTTGGTCGGGTGCCAGCAGAGGAGTTGCCCTCGATGTGGATTTGATGGCCGACGTTGCCATCAGCACACAAGAGCGGTGGAGTTGGTCATGGGGAGATATACCAGCGATGTCGCCGTAGGCTAAGTACCTTGCGCTTCTCAAGTTCATAAAGGGTCTCGGTAACTTTCACCCCGTCCAGTTGCCCAGCGAGGTCACGAATAATGGTTTCGGTATATCCCCCAAGGTATCCCGTTGCGCCCGGCTCGCTTAGTCTTTTTATATCGTAATTAACGATTGCCAGGGATGCGCAGTGAGTATACACCGCCTCATATACCAAGCGTTCCGTATCAGAAAACCTTGGCATAATGTTGACAAGGCGCTCAATTTCTTGCGGGATCCTTGTGATCGTGGTCACGCCTACCGTGTTCAGCAGAATACGCAGAATGCCGACGATGCTCTTCACGGCCTCTATTGCGCCGAAATGCACACCTTCGCGAACTCGAAGCTCAGGTGGAGCTGATCCCTTTCCGGCGATATGGACCTCCCACTCTGTGGGCTCTATTTCGATCTTTGGTACGTCGGGCGACAATAGAAGGCTGCCAACAAGGAATTCGAATATCTGATCGATGAACGCAGTGGTCGTCTCCACCCCTCTGTTGAGCATTTGGCGAATTTCTGAATCGCTTATTGTCTGATTCTTCCACTCGTCCTCAAACTCATATCTCTTGACACGACGAACGGCTCTTGAAACGATCTCGCCTGGCTCGAGTGAGTGGAAGTGGCCCATTCCAGTTCCAATCCTTAGAGCATCGTCCTTAAAGTGCAGGCGGGGCGGCGGATGCTTCGGCCTCTCTTGGCACCTCGCGCAGTAGCCTGCGTCAAGAGGGTATGCGCATTGAGGACACTCATTTTGCTTGCTCATTGCTCATCGATTTAGGCCGTAGGAGTAGATACCACTTGCTATCTTGCCCTCGGCAAGCAAACGCGACCTCTACTCAGCGCAACCCATGTGTGATCGCTCGTCCAATGCCTGACCCCTGATCATCTCGCATGCCGTCGGACCGCACCGCGAAGCGGGGGCAGGCCGGAGATACAGTGTCAAGCCTGGGTTTCGCGCATACATTCGCTGGCCGCCGTTTCTGAGTGATCTGTTGTCCTGCGGTCACGGCCGCGCTTGATGTGGAGGAGCCAGCCTGTTGAGCTTGCCTGGGTCGATGAGGTGCGAGGTAATCACGTCCGCCTCGACCAGTCCATTAGGCCGCCCGCACGAGGTGCTCGCCTCGGGGCCGAAGATCCTCGCCGAAGGCGTGTTCTGATCGCCACCAACTGTGGCGAGTTCGGCTACTGTCCGGCCTTGGCCTGTTAGGTGCTTGGATTATTTTAGGCTGTTCAGCATGACGGCTTAGCGCGTGGGCGGCGCGGGCCGCGACCGGCCGGAGAGCCGCAGCGCGGCCCGCTGGCCGCCTAGACGCGCGGCAGGCCGCCGCAGGCGGGCTGCCCTTGAAGTCGTAGAGAAAGTTCTCATCCGTCGGGTCATGATGGCTGTGTGCTGTCCCGGGACATGCTTGACGGATGAGTCCCAGGACATGGGCGACAGGTGCTGTCATCGGCCAGTCTGGCGTGCGTCGTTGCGGCGTCGTGCGTCGGGAGGCCGGGATTGGCCCTGGTGGATATGTCTGTGGTGGAGCAGCGGTATCGGGCTGTGCTGGCGGTGCTGGCCGGCGCGTCGGTGACCGAGGTCGCCCGGGAGGTGGGGTTGGCGCGGCAGACGTTGTCCGGGTGGGTGTCGCGTTATCGGGAGTCGGGGCTGGGCGGGCTGGTGGATCGCTCGCGGCGGCCTCATTCGTCTCCGTCACAGATGCGGGCGGAGGTGGAGGTGCTGGTGTGTGAGCTTCGGCGGCAGCATCCGCGGTGGGGTCCGGTCCGGCTGGCGCATGAGGCCGGCCGCCGGGGTGTGGATCCGCCGCCGTCGCGGATGGGGGTGTATCGAGCGCTGGTGCGTCACGGGCTGATTGAGCCGGGTGCGGGGCGGCGCAAGCGGGTCTTCCGTCGCTGGCAGCGTGAGGCGCCGATGGAGTTATGGCAGCTGGACATCGTCGGCGGCGTGTTCTTGGCCGACGGGCGGGAGGTGAAGGTGGTGACCGGCGTTGACGACCATTCCCGCTTCTGTGTGATCGCCAAAGCGGTGGTGCGGGCCACCGGCAGGGCTGTCTGCCTGGCCTTCACCGAGGCGCTGCGGGCGTTTGGGGTGCCGGGCGAAGTGCTGACGGACAACGGCAAGCAGTTCACCGCGAGGTTCGGCCATGGCGGTGAGGTGCTGTTCGATCGGATCTGCCGGGACAACGCGATCGTGCATCGGCTGACTCAGCCGCGCTCGCCGACGACGACGGGCAAGGTGGAGCGTTTCCATCAGAGCATGCGCCGCGAGCTGCTGGATGACGCTGGCCCGTTTGAGGACCTGGCCGCGTTCCAGGCGGCGCTGGATGCGTGGGTGGAGCATTACAACACTGCCCGGCCGCATCAGAGCCTGGACATGGCCGTCCCTGCTGACCGGTTCACGCCGGTGAGCGAGGCCGAGCGGGAGATGTTGCCGCTGCGTCTGCCGGCGATCCTGACCGCCCAGCCAGACCCGGCACCTGCCACGGACGATGCGGCCGCCGACGCCGCTGCTCGGGTGCCGGAGCGCCAGAAAGGCAGTAACGAGGGCACGCAGGTGGCCAGGCGTCCGACGAGATCGGCAGCGTCCTGGCCGGGCGGGCCTATCGAGTTCGATCGGGTGGTGCCGGCCAGCGGCAACCTGGGGGTGGCCGGCAAGCAGTTCTGGCTCGGCCCGGCTCGCGCCGGTCAGGTGATCACCTTCTGGGCGGACGTGAACGTGATCCACCTGCTGGTCGGGGGAGCGCGGCTCAAAAGCCTGCGCTCCCACCTGTCGACCAGCGACCTGGCCCGGCTGTTCGCCGACGGTGGCCGCCCGGCAGGGCCGTCGCCGCTGCCGCAGGCGGAGAACGACGCGGTGGTGGAAGTGGAGCGGACGGTCAACAAGTACGGCATGGTCAGCCTGGCCGGCCGCTATCTACTGGCCGCCGAGATCTTGGGCGGACGCCGGGTCACCATCCGGATCGAGGAGAAGACGCTGATGTTCCTCGACCCTGACACCCGGCAGCTGCTGCGCACGCGGCCGAACCCGTTGATCTGGCAGAAGTGCCTGATGCTGCGTGGTGCTCGCCCTGCCGGCCCGCCGCCTGTCCCGGAGCGCTCGCCGATCACGGTGCAGCGGCGTGCGAACTCCTTCGGCGTCATCATGGTGGCCCGGCAGACCGTCTCCCTTGGCCGCCTGCACGCCAGCCAGGTCGTCGCGGTGCACGTCAGCGACACCACGCTGACCATCGACCTGGACGAGGGCCCGCGCACGGTGCATCGCACCACCGACCTTCCGGTCCGCAACGTCAAAGCGCACCGGCCGTACAAGGTCGACCATGTTTCCTAGATCACCTGTCGCCCATGTCCTGGGACAGAAACGTCAGGCATCTCATGGGACTAGACAGGGTCATGATGGCCATGACGGCTCTGTGCTGGGCTTGCAACCTTGTGCCTCCGCCGAGCCGTTGACCTTGCTGTTAGTTGGCTGACCTGTAGCGGCATGACCAGCACGTCCGGACTGGGAACAGATGGCCGGCCTCAGGCGTCCCCGGACGTGGCTTGGGCAGGTGGACTAACGAAGCTGCCGAGGTTGGGGACGGTGTAGATCAAGCCTTCGTCGCGCAGCTGGCGGATCGCCTTGCGGATGGTGTCGCGGGCGACGCCGAACTCCTGGACGAGTTGAACTTCCGAAACAAGATGCTTTGGCGGGTACTCTCCGGTGGTGATGCGTTGACGTAGAACTTCGGCGATTTGTTGCCAGCGTGGCCGATCAGGCTCGAACTCCATCACGAGCTAAGCGTAGAAAGGGGGCGTCGCGGGTCTTCAGTCGCCTCTATGGATCTATCGGTATCTATAGGGGTCTGCGGCTAGCCCACGGTACCTATAGGGGTAGACAGGTTCTCTCGCTTCCTTCTACAGTCACGGTATGGCGTTGGTGAGCGATGGTTCAGAGCCCCTCGGGATGGGGTTTTGCAGCTGCGCCCCGGCATGGCTCCTCGTGAGGGCGCACGCTGTGACTGGAGATGGCTCGTCGCTCACCAGCGCCTGTTCATCGATCGCGGTCTCCGCAGGCGCCGCCCGGCACTCCGTTGGTGATCGCTCGTCACGCGAAGGACAGTGATCCCCTGTGGCAGATGATTTCGACTTTCACGGCATGCACCCCGCTGCGCCTCGTCCGGACGCGGTGCCGGTGAGGTGGACCCAGGTGCAGGACCGTCCGCTTCCAGCACGGGTGAGGGGCTACACCTGTGAATGCCTGTCCTTGGTCTTCGAGCAGTGCATAGCTGGCGGGCTGGGCTTCATCCGGAGATACGACCGTTCGATCACTCCATGTGGCATCGCCGAGAGCCCGCGAGTGAGAGTCGCCGAGGTTCAGGCGCTGTGGCGGCAACTCATGAGCGGAGAAGCGAGGTGACGACGCGCCGGCCCCGCAGATCGCGCACACGTAGCGCCCCTACTGCGGTGGCCTCTCGGCCCGCGCCTGCGGCCGGCTTTCGTTTCATCCGGCAACCCAGGTCGGAAGATCGTGCGGACATCCTCGGGAGTGAGTGGATGTCCGCACGGGCCGCGCGGGCTCTGTGGCTGCTGATCCTGACTGGTCAAGCACGCTGACCGAGTGGTACTGCTCGCTTCTCGAAGAACCTGCTTGCTATCACGTGTGCGATCTCATCTGGACTGGCCTGGTCCGTGTGGAATCGGTGGTGGAACAGGCCGTCGTCGTTGGCGCCTAGGTCGGTCAGCGTCTCGTCCCATGCCTGGAGGCGGTGGAGTGTGTCGTTGTCGCCGCGCTGGCGGGAGCGTTGCTCACAGACTTGACGCGGAACCCAGAGCAGGACGGTAAGCCATGGGGCGGCCTGGATCAAGCGGTGGATGTCGGCGATGTTGCCCAGGTGGACGATCGGCACCCGTCCGGTCGAGGTGAGCTGATCGATCTGGTGGCGATCGATGGCGTAGGTGTTGCCGTAGCGGTGGGATTCGACCAGGAGCCGTCCGGCGTCTCGCAGCGCGGCCAGTTCTGCGGCGCTAACGAAGTCGTACTCGGTACCGCGCCGGTTTCCCGTCTTGAGCTTCCGCACCAGCGTGAACCGCGGGTCGAGCTTTCTGAGAGCGACGGTGGCAGTGCTCTTGCCACTGGCGGGCGGCCCGTACAGCACGATGCCCATCATGTCAGGATCCGTTTCAGCGTCTCACGGGTCTGGTCGGCCAAGCTGATTGCGGCACCGAGCCGGTTGTCGACGGTGATGTGTGTGGTGGGTGGGCTGGTCTCGATGTTGAGGGTGCTGACGTACGCCTGCCAGTTCTGGATTTTCCAGGCGTCGCGGGGGGCGCCGCGGAACTCGATGTACTCGCGCATGGATGCGGCGTCGCAGCGCACCCACACCACGGCCACGTCGATGCCTCTGGCCGCGCACCGGTTGGTCAGGCGCGACACCCAGTCGGGATCGCTCAGCTCGGCGATGAAGGGGGCCGTCAGGATGGCCGAGGTGCCTACTTTGAGGTTGTCGAACGCGGTCTCCATCAGGCAGCGGTACTCCAGCGGCCGGACCTCGCGCAGGTACAGCTCGGTATGCCGGTCGTGGGGGTCACCGTCGAGGGAGATGAGCAGGCGTTCGACCATGGGGCGGGTCAGGGAGTCCTTGTCCAGGAAGGCCCAGCCGGTGATGTCGGACAGGAACCGGGAGAACTCCGTCTTGCCTGATCCGGCGTAGCCGCCGACGAGCGTGAGGATGGGCTTGGGGCTGCCCTTGCCGTGGCGGCGTCGCCAGGCATCCACGACGCGGTTGAGAAGTGCGTTCTGCTCAGCCTTGGATGGGGTTCCTGAGACTTTGAGCAGAGTTTGTTCGATCACCTGGGCGGCGGCATTATCGGTGGCGGGATCGGTGGGCTGGGGCAAATCCGAGATGGAATTTTCCACTTCGGTTATTTCGCCGGGAAGTGCCAGGCGGAAACCGAGTGTGGGTTCATTTGCCTGGTATAGGAGGCAATAAGCTCTTCGGTAGTGAGGTCCGGGATACACCGATCCCTGTTCGTGTGCCCAGAGTGTCTGGAAATTGGCGGCTGGTGCGGTCAGGCCATGTCGATGGGCGACCTGGCGAAGCTGGTCACCTGCGGCTTCGAGGGTGAGCCCGTGTGCTTCGCGATGCTGGCGCAGGATCAGAGGTTGCCATCCAGGGCGGTGGATTGTCTTCAATTGCATCCTTTTGCGCACTTTGAGAAGCGGGCAATGTGTAAGCGGATGTGTAACCGCCGTGCAGGCAGCAGTGAAGAAGCTTAGCTAACGCTCTGTGATACTCACCAGCGCCGATGCGCGATGAACTAACGGCATCCCACCGGGGTAACGACCGACCTGAAAAGGGGTGCCGAAGTGACCATAAACCAGCGGATCCTGGACGAACTCCAGGCCATTCGGTCTGAAATGGAAGAATTGGCCTGCCGGGTCAGCGAGATCGCTTCGACCCTTGGAACACGGTCTTCTCCAACTCGGCGATCCGCTCACCGAGAGTCGCCAGAGTGCTCCGCATCTGAGCGAGCTGCTCCATGACCTCCGACGAGGTCGGCTCTTCCTCTGATGCCGATGCCGCGGCATCTTCGCGAACGAACACGCCCTTGCCCTGCTGGCCGACGATCAGTCCTTCAGTACGAAGCACGCTGATGGCCGCCTTGACCACGCTGGCCGAGACGTCATAGCGCTTGCATAGCTGGGCGGTCGAGGGCAGCGCAGCACCGGGCGCGAGTGAGCCCGTTCTGATCTGCGTGCGTAGGTCGTCAGCTATCTGGAGGTAGCCGGGCTGGCCGGTCTTCTCGACCATCCGATGCCTTCCGTGAGGGTGCGTGCCCCTCTAGTTCAGCACAGCCCGCATGACATGCCAACCAAGTCTTCGTGGAAGCCCTTGACAACTTAGAATTCCAAGTATTCTATGTATTCTAAGAGTCCAATCGAACGAAGGAACCACACCATGCGCACCGTCCCCATCCCTGTGGACACCAGCAAGCTCACCATCACCTGCGTGAAGGGCCCGCGCCCTCGCGTGCTTAACCGCGACACCGGCGAGATCAAGACCGACAAGAACGGCAACACGGTTTACGAGGTCACCGTCTCCGTCGAAGACGAGTTCGGCCGGATCGAACTCGTCAAGATCGGCATCACCGGAGAGCCGCCCATCAAGGCCGGCGACGCCGTCCAGGCGGTCGGCCTGCTCGGTTACATCTGGGAGATGGCCGGACGGTGGGGCATCTCCTACCGGGCCACCGCCCTGCTCCCGCAGCAGGAGCAGGAGGCCGCCAGTGTCTGACCAGTTCTTCTGGATGCTCGGAGTCCTGGCCGCTGTCGCGGCCGGGCTCTGGGCCTGGCGCCGCTGGCACTACCGCTCCTTCTGGCTCTTCATCGGCTTCCCGGTCACGGCCATCAGCATCCGGGGGTCCTGGCGCAAAGTCGCTCTCGGCTGCAACCTCACCAAGAAGCGGCAGCGCTTCTGGTTCACCACCGTCCCCGGTCTGGTCGCCTCGACCGGCGTGGTCCGCGTCAGGCGCAAGTGGCAGCGCATCGCGGTGGACACCAAGCCGTTCATGTGGCTGCCGCTGCCGACCCGTTACGGCTGGCGCGTCACCTTGCACACCCTGGAAGGACAGATTCCAGCCGACTACGCCGACGTCGCCGAACGCCTCGCGCACTCCTGGGGCGTACACGCCGTACGCGTCTCCTCCGACAAGCCCGGTCGGGTACGGCTGGCCGCCACCATCCGTGACCCACTGGTCAAGGTCGACGACCTCCCGCCCTCCACTGAACTGCTCAAGGTCACCGTGGGACGCCTGGAAACCGGCGGGCCCTGGGTCGTGGACTTCCGTACCGTGCCGCACTACATCAACGCGGGAGCCACGCAGTCCGGCAAATCCAACCTGGCCAACGCGCTCATCGTCGGCCTGGCCCCGCAACCCGTCGCCCTGGTCGGCTTCGACCTCAAGGGCGGCGTCGAGTTCACTCCCTACGCCCCGCGACTGTCCGCGCTGGCCACCACACGGGCCGAGTGCGGCGGGCTGCTGGATGACCTGGTGGCGCTCATGACCGACCGCATGGGCATCTGCCGAATGGCCTCGGCCCGCAACATCTGGCAACTACCGCCGCACCTGCGACCGGTTCCGATCGTGGTCCTGGTGGACGAGTTGGCCGAGCTCTACCTGATGGCCGACAAGTCGGAGAAGGACGAGATCGCCAAGACCTCGACCGCGCTGCTCCGGATCGCACAGCTTGGCAGGGCGTTCGGCATCTACCTCTTCTGCTGCGGCCAGCGCATCGGCTCCGATCTCGGCCCCGGCGTCACCGCCCTGCGGGCCCAGTGCTCCGGACGGATCTGCCACCGCGTCAACGACCCCGAGACCGCCACCATGACCCTCGGCGACCTCGACCCCGCCGCGCTCGACTCCGCCCGTGCCATCGCCGCCGAGACACCAGGCGTGGCCATCGTCGCCAGCCAGGACGGCCAGTGGTACCGCGCGCGCTCTTTCTACGTCAGCGAACAGACCGCCGAACACGCCGCTCACACCTACGCCGACCGCGCCCCGTCTTGGGCCGAGGTCATGGCCGCGCAACCTCACCAACTGCCCGACTCGCAGACCGCCTGAGAGGAGGAACGAGATGCGCCGCTTCGCCGCCTGGCTGCTCGACACCGGCCCTGTCCTGGTCCTGGCGCTTATCGCGGGTGCCGGCTCCTTCACCCACATCCGCGACACCGCCACCGAGCACGGACAGACCGGCTGGATGGCCTGGGCCATCGCTATCTGCATCGACCTGACCTGCGTCATGGCCGCCCGCGAACGCCAACGCGACAAGAAGATCGGTAAAGACCGGCGCGGACTCGTCTCCTGGCCCGTCCTCGTCCTGACCGGCGGCGTGGTCCTCTCACTGGCCGCCAACCTGCAACAAGCCACCCCGACCGCCTGGGGCTGGATCACCGCCGCCACCCCGGCCGGCGCCTTCCTCGTCGCGGTCTCCATGCTCGAACGCCGCGCCACCGCAACCCGTACCGAACCGTCCCCGGACGTCCCGCAACCGTCCCCGTCCTGGAGAGCGGCGTCCCCGGACGTCCCCGACAGAACGCAAGCTGCCCCGCAAGCGGACCGCCCCGCCCTCGTCCCCGCCCATGAGGACGGACAGAGCGACGGACCCGCACCCGCCCCGGCACTGATCGACTACGCCCGCCGCGTCGCCACCGAACACCACGCCAAACACGGCAAGCCCATCACCGGAGACCTCCTCCGCACCCGCCTGGGCGTGTCCGACCAACTCGCCTCGGAACTGCTCCGCACCCTGCTGACCACACCGGAAACCGCCTGAAGGAGAACCATGCACGACCACCGCAGAGCCCTCATCAACGGCCTGCTCAACCTGGCCATCTTCCTGCAAGCCCACCCGGACGTGCCCGCCTCGTCCAGCCTCACCCTCCACCACTTCCCGAACCACGACAACGACGACGACCTACGCGCCGAGATCGACCAGATCGCTGCCCGCGTCGGCTCAGAGATCGACTTCGAGGACTCTCCGTACGGCCACTACGCGACGTCCGTCCTCTTCGGACCGGTCGAATACCGCGCCGTCGCGATCCTCTCCACCGCCCGCGCCCGCCACGACGCCGACCGCAGCTACTACGGCTGCATCGACCCCAGCTAGGAGCGACCACCATGCGAATCCGTCTCGAAGGAAACCGCGCGGAGATCACGCTCGGCCTGATCCACCTGCGCGAGGTCTTCACCGTCACCGCGATGTCCCGGGCCTACCCGGACCGCGCCCACCCGCGCATGTACCGCGTCTACGTCCGCATCAGCCCGCGCGACAACCGCTGATCATCATGGACACCGAACTCCACCACTACCGCTGCTGCACCTGCAACGGCACTGGCATCTACGACGACCAGACCTGCGCCGACTGCCACGGCGCCGGCATCGACAACCACGGCGCATAGCCGCAGCGCCCCCCGCCTGGCCACACATCCGCCAAGACGTTCGCCAGGCCGGGGGCCATCCACACCAGCGTCACTGGATAGGACGGAACCCATCTTGCCCTGCCTTGCCCACTCCCACGCCGTAGCCGGGGTGATCGACCGGCTCAACCAACCTGACTACGACCGTTGGGCCCGCCAGATCAAGCGCACTGGCGGCTGCCGACAGCCGATCCACCTGCGCGGCAAGGTCGAACACTTCGACCAGGCCACTGGCCACCTGCTCCACCGCTACTCCACCACCACCGAACCGAACGGCGTCCTGCGCGTCCCGTGCAAGACCCGCCGCGCCTCCCGCTGCCCGGCCTGCGCCGAGGTCTATCGCGCCGACACGTACCAACTCGTCCGCGCCGGCCTCGTCGGCGGCAAGGGCGTCCCTGAGACCGTCGCCGCTCACCCGTGCCTGTTCGTCACCCTCACCGCGCCCTCCTTCGGCGCGGTCCACGTCCGGAAGGAGAAGAACGGCAAGGTCCTGCCCTGCCACGCCCGCCGAGACGCCGAGACCTGCCCGCACGGGCGGGTCATGTCCTGCACCGACCGGCACAGCGCCGACGACCCCCAGCTCGGGGAACCGCTGTGCCCGGACTGCTACGACTACGACGGCTCGGTCCTGTTCAACGCCATCAGTCCCGAGTTGTGGCGGCGCTTCACGCTCGCTCTGCGCCGTCGCTTCGCCCGCCTTAACGGCCTGACCGTCAGAGCCCTGCGCGAGCACGTCAGCATCGCCTTCGCCAAGGTCGCCGAATACCAGCGCCGTGGCGTCGTCCACTTCCACGCCGTCATCCGCCTCGACGGACCCGACGGCCCACACTCACCGCCACCCGCCTGGGCCACGGCCGATGCCTTGTCCCAAGCCGTTCAGCACGCCGCCGCAGTCGTCACCGCCGAGGTCAAGCCGCTGGCCCGGACGTTCCGCTGGGGCACCCAACTCGACGTCCGCCCCATCACCCTGGACGGCGACCTCACCGAACAAGCCGTCGCCGCCTACATCGCCAAGTACGCCACCAAGGCCGCGGAGTGCGTCGGCACCCTGGATCGCCGCATCCAACCCCTCGACAACCTAGAGGCACTGCCCGTCCGCGACCACGCCCGCCAGCTGATCGCCGCCTGCATGCGTCTCGGTGAGAACCCGGGCCTGGCCGACCTGCGGCTCATCCATTGGGCCCACATGCTCGGCTTCCGCGGCCACTTCTCCACGAAGAGCCGCCGCTACTCCACCACTCTCGGCGAACTCCGTGCCGCCCGAGAAGAACACATGCGCGCCGAAGAGATCACCATGGGACGGCTCCCGCTCTTCGACGAGGACACCGTTCTCGTCGTCGCGCACTGGGAGTACGTCGGGCAAGGGCTCTCCCTCGGAGATCAACTTCTCGCCGCTGCACTCACCGGTAGGCCACTCGCGACACTGGCGGTGACCGTCGATGAGTAGGCGCGACGAACTGCTGACCATTCCGCAGGTGCTCGCCGAGTTGGGCGGAGTCTCCCGGCGCACCTTCTACCGCTGGCGCGAACTCGGCCGCGCGCCGGTCTGCATTCAACTGCCCAACCTCGAACTCCGCGTCTGGCGGAGCGACCTCAACGCCTGGCTCGACTCGCGACGGGAGGCCGCGTGAACACCACCTACGACGTCAAGCTCGGCGTGATCCAGCACCGTACAGACCGCGAGACCCCTACGTTCATCGCCCGCTGGCGCGTCGCGGGCAAGGCCAAGTCCAAGAGCTTCCGGACCAAGGGCCTCGCCAACGCCTTCATGTCCGACCTGCGTCAGGCCGCCAAGATGGGGGAGGAGTTCGACATCGCCACCGGTCTGCCGGTGTCGATGCTCGCTGCCAAGTCCACCGGGCCGACGTTCCTGGAGTTCGCTCAGTCGTACGTGCTCAGTCGTTGGAGCACGTCGGCGGCCCGGACGCGGGAGACGGACGCCTACGCGCTCTTGACGCTGGTCCCTGCCCTGGTGGCCGACGCGCCGCGCCGGCCCAAGGACGACGAGCTGAGGGAAGTCCTCCGGACGTACGCGCTCATCCCAGAGAAGAGACGCCCTACCCCGACCGATACTCAGACCGCGGCATTGGGCTGGCTCGAAAGGGCGTCGCTGCCATTGACGGAGCTGAAAGAGCCGCATGTCCTTCGTGTGGCGCTCTCCGCCATCTCGGTCACCTTTGCCGGAGCACCCGCCGGCGCGAACACGGTGCGGCGTAAGCGCGCCGTCCTGCATCACCTGCTGGAACACGCCGTCGAGCAGAAGGCGTTCAGCAGCAACCCGCTGGACGAGATCAAGTGGACGGTGCCGAAGGCCGTCACGGTCGTCGATCCGCGTACCGTGGTCAACCCGGCCCAAGCCCGGCAACTGCTCGACGCCGTGCCAAAGGTGGGGCGGAAGCGCGGTCCTCGCCTCAAGGCGCTGTTCGCCTGCATCTACTACGCCGCGCTGCGTCCGGAAGAAGCAGCCGACCTGCGGCTGAGGAACTGCAACCTGCCTGAGACGGGCTGGGGTCTGATCGTCCTGGAGAGGGCGCGCCCGCAGGCTACCAAGCGCTGGACCGACTCGGGCCAGACCCACGAGTCGCGCCGCTTGAAGCATCGCGCGGACAAGGAGACGCGCGAGATCCCGATCCCGCCCATCCTGGTGGCCATGCTGCGCGAGCACGTCGCCGAGTTCGGCACCGCCGAGGACGGACGGATCTTCAGCACCGGAACCGGCGGCACCCACTCCAGTTCGGCACACTCGTACGTCTGGCAGGAAGCCCGCAAACTCGCCTTCACTCCGGCTCAGGTCGCCTCGTCGCTGGCCGCCCGCCCGTACGACCTCCGCCACGCGGCGGTGTCCCTCTGGCTGAACGCCGGCGTCCCGGCTCCTGAGGTTGCCAAGCGAGCCGGACACAGCGTTGACGTCCTGCTGAGGGTCTACGCCAAGTGCATGGACGGCCAGCAGGAACAGATCAACGGCAAGATCAACGCTGCTCTGGACATATAGCCCGACTTCACCTGTTGCCGACCCCGCTCTTCGCGGGGTCGGTTCGTCTGCGCCGTTGTCTTTACCGAGTCATTCCCGCTGGATGCCGCCCTATGGCGGCACTCTGACAGGTAGGGCGGCCAGTAGGGAGGATCATGCACGAAGACCCGAACCACCGCACCCCCTCGGTCGAAGAACTCCGCTCGCGGCGACGACCGCCGTATGGTCTACCCCTCCGGGATCGCCGCCGGCCCGGCCTGGACCCCGGCTCCTTCGACTGGCGGAAGTACTCGACCCCCACCCCGCCACGGCGGGCAACGTTGCACGATCGGCGGCGGCGGGCTCTGCCGGTGCTTGCCGCGGCGCTTCTGAGCTGCGCCGCCTTCAGCATCTGGGCGAGTCCCTGGGGAACGGGCGACGCCGCGTCGCGGCCGAACGCCGCTTCGACGACGACCCCTGTCCCGAGCGTTGCTGGGCACTCGATGGTATCTACGCCTTGGCCGTCGTCACGGGCAGTGCCCTCGACGACACCCCGGACACGACCCAACAGCTCGAAGAGCAAGGTGAAGTCGGCAAAGCCTCGTCGTCGATCAGTGCTTCGGATGGTGCCACGTCCCCAGCACCGACATGAGCAGGTAACCCCGCCTGTGAGGTCGGCCCGTCACCAGACGAGGGCCCGTGCTGAATCGCGTAACGAGCCCTCGACGCCCGCCGACTGGGGTCGGTCGACTGGAATCAAGGGCTCCACGCGCGGCGTCAGGGAGACTTCAGCCTCCTTGGTTGCCGCAAGATGCGACGAGTTGTTCCCGCCTTCCCACCCGGCGTTCCGCCTACGCAACCAGGCGTGTCATCAGATTTACGGCTAGCCAAGTCAGTCGTCATCGTCGTCGAAGCCGGCGATCCATTCGTTGATGTACTTCGTGCCTTCTTCGGCGAGGACCACGTCCTCCCTGGGGGCCGGGCCAAGGGAATCAGCGAGCTTCTTCGGATCCACCGGCTTTCCCGGGCTCACCAGATAGCACGACAGGCCGGTGCTCATCTGGCGGGCCATCGAGGAGACGAACGCGTTCCGGCGATACCTGTTGCACAGCAGGAGAAGACCTTGGCGCTCAAGCTCTTTCCGCAACTCGATCAGGGTGTCCTCGAAATCCACGGGCGATTGAAATTCCAGAGGCGGAGCGTCCTGCCGATCGAGGCGGAGTTCGCATATGTCATCCTCTTCGATATCCCGCAAGGTCACCACGCATGGCAGCCGCGACTCGTCTGCAAGCCTGACCAGTTCGAGCCTGTACATGCTCACCTCGGTACGTAGTTCGGGTTCGGGATCCATGTGTCCGGTGCGTCGTACTTGCCTAGCTTCCAAGCCCCTCTGATCTGCCCAGGATCGATCTTGGTAAAGATGATCTCCTGCTCGGGCAGCAGGTACTTGACGCGGCCTGCGTACTTCACAGGCGTGCCGTTGCCCCAGTCGTCTATCTCATAGATGAAGCCTTTGTATTTGATCGCGAAACCTCGGGCCACGCTCTTGCTCTCGGAGGCTGCGATCAAGCCGTTCCCGCCGGTCATGTGCTCTTCGATGCTCATCTCGGGGTTGCGCGCGGTCATGCCGTTCTCGAATATCTTCTCCGTTCTGCGCCCGTCACCTCGGAACAGCGGGGCCACGTCCTGGTCTACGCGGCCGGCGGTCCCGCTGTCGAGTGTTGACGGCTTCGTCGGAGGCCGGGCCCGTGTGTTCTCGGCGGCTTTCGCCAAGGCTCCTGTCACCCTCTTGCCGCCCGAGACCACACTGCTGGATCCGGCCGACGTGACGGCCGCCACGATGTCCGGGATGAGCCGGCCGAAGGCCCGCTCGGGGTTGGACGCCCAGGTGTCCCAGTCCACCGCCGTCTTGGCGAGCCCGACCGGATCCTGAACGCCCGCGATAACGGCCTGGGCAAGGTCGCTGATGTCGCGTTCCCATCCCATGCGATCGAAGAACATGCGATTGGGGGAGTGCTTGACCACCATCTCGCCCAACCCGGCGACACTCTCGACGGCGCCCTTGACCTGTTCGGTCATCGGGTCGCCGGAGTTCAGGTTCGGGTCGAACGTGGCCTGGAGGTGCTGGCCTACGCGATCCCAGAAGCCTCCCGCCAGCGGGAGGACCGCTCCTGGAGCGAACAGCGACTCATCGACATGAACCGGCTTGCCGCCACTGAACAGCTCCGGCTTGTCGAGCTCCATCCGCTCCAGAAGCAGTAACCGCCGGTTGACCTCCGGCCCTTGCTGCCCGGCCCACCCGGCCACCTGCCGGATCCTGTTGGCCGAGACCGGTGACAGCCAGGCTTCACGCAGCAGCTCCCATAACTCGTCCCCGATGGAGCCCAGCGACGATTCGGCGACGCGCAGTGCTTCCTTCAGCGCCCGGACTCCCTCGGGGACCATGCCCTCAAGCTCCCCCATGGCTCAGCCGGGGTTGTCCATGGGCGTGCGGGCCAGGAGCGCCCGTAGTTCGTCCACCGCTTCCGTGCATGCGGTGAGGAGGACCTGACGCTGGCCGGTCAGTTCGTGACCGAAGCGCTGCGCGGCCGGCCCCGTCCAGACGTTCTGCGACATGAGCGCCACTGCCCGATCGAGGCTGGTCCTGGCCTGGTCGGCTAATCGCTCCGCTCTGCGTAACGCCTGTTCCACTTGCTCCCGGGTCATACGCGACTCCCTCAGGCGCGATGATCGAGCATAAGACCAAGATGTGAAGCTATTGGACTTCGACACAGGAGACGGAGCAACCGAATCGCCGGGATTGATCTGATTGTTCAGGAAAAGCGCCGTGGGCCCTTACGCGATGATCAGTTCATCGGCCCGTCTGGGCGCAGCGCCATGGTTGCTTCGTGCAGGATGGCGATTCCCGCCATGACGTCGGTGACCACGTGGTCGGCTCGGTGCTCGTGACCTCGCCATGTTCCTCGGTCGATCCAGATCGCGCGTAGGCCGGCTGTCTGTGCGCCTTGGACATCTGCGATGGGGT
This sequence comes from Nonomuraea fuscirosea, assembly GCF_035917475.1. NCBI lineage: Bacteria > Bacillati > Actinomycetota > Actinomycetes > Streptosporangiales > Streptosporangiaceae > Nonomuraea > Nonomuraea fuscirosea. The sequence continues at coordinate 11,565,310 of NZ_CP109074.1, forward strand.
TGTCGCCGACCATCCAACCGCCCTCGGTGAGGCTGGCTCCGCACCGCTCCGCCGCTATGTGGAAGAGGGCACTGTCCGGCTTGCTGATACCCTCGGCGCCCGAAACGGCGTACCCATCGACCACCTCGGCCAGGCCGGTTCGGCGGAGCTTGCCGAGTTGGTTGTCCGCCATGCCGTTCGTGACGATCCCGACCCGCCACCCTGCGGCGCGCAACTCGGCCAACGCCTCGGGCACGCCCGGATAGCAACGCACGAGGTGCGGCATGCGCCGGCGGTAGGCGGCCCACAGCTCGTCGACCGGTTCCGTCAGGGCGAACCGCTCACGTACTTTGCCGAAGAAGACCTCCCGATGCGCGTACCCCTCTCGATCCAGAGCGACGAGCCAGGCAACGCCCTCAGGCCCCAACCGTTGCTGCTCGGCGAACTCCTCCGTCCAGTGCAGGAAAGCGGTATCGAGGTCGATCAGCGTCCTATCAAGGTCAAAGAGGGCGAGATGCTGCATGCCGCCACCCTAGATGGGAGCATCTTGGCGCGACAGACCGGTCTTTGAATAGGCGATGAGCTCGGGAAACGCCTCCAAGATCATCCCCCGCATGTCCCCAGAACTCTGTCCTACGGCTGCATTCGGGTGCCCTCGGCGGCCTACTGAGGGTCAGGAAAGCAAAAGACCTGCAGCTGAGAAACCGCAGGTCAGAGGCCAAATTTGCTGGTCGAGATGAGTGCCCCCGGCAGGATTCGAACCTGCGGCACCCGCTTTAGGAGAGCGGTGCTCTATCCCCTGAGCTACGGAGGCGGACTCTCGTAAGCCTAGCGAAAGTCTGGCACTGCCCGCGACGTGAGGCGCCGATCAGTTTTGTGGGGTTGGTTATGGGTGCTCTGAGCTGCGGTAAAGCCATGGCAAGCGGTCGGTGGCGGGTTCGGGGGGCGTGGATACCGTCTGCTCGTGACCAGGAGGCGATGTACGCAGGCCCGGCGGCGGCCCGTTGTTCTGTTCGGGGCGTTGCTCGCGCCGGCGATTCTGGCGGGTGGGTTGCTGGCGGGGGAGATGCGGGGGCTTGGGTTGACGGGGCCGCCGGTGATTGTGCCTAGCGGAGGGCGGGGGGTGGCGTTGGAGCCGGTGTTGGTGGCTGCTCCGCCTCGGCCTGATCGGTGGTATGAGGGGGTGGTGCCTGCTCCCGTGCGTGAGGTGGAGGTCTCGCCTCCTGTGGAGGAGGAGGTGCCGGAGGAGGTCGTGGTGGCTTCCGAGGCGCCGGAGGAGGCCGTTCCTGAGGAGCCTGTGACGCCGGCTCCCGTGCGGACTCGGGATGGGTGTCCGGGGGAGTGGGTGGACACCTGGTTGTGGGAGTTGTGCCGGGATCGGGAGCAGGAGAGGGCGGGGATGGGGAGAGGGGTGGGAGCGGACGCGGAGATGGAGGCGGAGGCGGAGGCGGAGGCGGAGGCGGGGAAAAGTTGGGTGCCGGGGATATGAGTCGCGGGGGAGGATCCGGGGCTGGGGCTGGGGCTGGGGCTGGATTGTGCGGGAGTGTCAGGGGGCTGAGGGCTGAGGCTGGATTGCGGGTTCAGGGCTGGAGGCTGGGGCTGGAGTGCGCGGGAGGGTTGAGGGTTGGGGATCTGGATTTCGGGAGGGTTCGGGGTCGGGGAGCTGGAGTGCGCGGGGGACTTGAGGGCTGGGGGATGAACCGCGGGGGGTGGTGGGGCGTACTGATCAAATAAGGGTGTGCTGATCGAACCGCGGTGTGTGTGAGCGGGGGAGGTGGTGACTGGGTCGGGGTGGTGTGTGTGCGGGGCGTGGCGAGGTGAGCAAAGTGGGCTATTTGTCTCATAGCAGCTCTTCCGAGTTCGGTCCGGACACTCCGGGGGCTGTAGTAACGTGCGTGCCTGACTTGGGTAACGAGAGTGCAAACGGAGGAGTCGAACGTGCCAGCCCCTCGATCAGCGGGTCTGATCGCGGTAGTCATGGCGGTGGCTTCTCTTCTCGTGCCCGGTGGGCAGGTGCCGGCTCAGGCACAGGCGCGTTCGAAGGCGCAGGCCCAGGGTCAGCTCGATCGGCGGGATCCGTCCAATTTGACCGAGCTCAGGAGAGAGGCCGAGAAGTCGGCCAAGGAGCTTGAAGAGGCCACCAAGGCGCTGGAGAAGCGGCGGGCCGAGATCGCGAGCTCCGAGCGGACGCTCAAGAGCAAGCTCTCCTCGTTGCAGCAGCTGGAGCAGCGGGTCGCGGTGATGCGGCAGCCGGTGTCGCAGATGGCCGAGTTGCTCTATCAGCAGCCGCTCATGGCGGGGGGCTTCGTGCCGTTCCTGACGGGCGGCGCGGATGAGAAGACGCTGCGGGCGTTGTCGGACGCGACCCAGATGGTGGCCGTGCGGCAGCAGGCGGTCGAGCAGACCAGCACGCTGTACAAGGAGGCCGAGCGGCTGGCCGGTGAGGCGCAGGAACTGCGGGCCGGCAATCTGCTGGCCGAGGCGCAGCTGGCGGCCGAGGTGGACACCTTGCGGCAGCGGTCGGACAAGATCGTGAAGTCGCTGACCGCGGCGCTGGTGAAGCTGGGCATCAAGATCGACAAGGTGGGGCGGGCGGCGCTGGGGTGCAATCCGCTGCGGGCGGCCACGGCCGATCACTATCCCAACGGGCTGATCCCCCCGTCGATGCTCTGCCCCTTGCAGCAGAAGGGGCAGAGTCTCAGGGCCGACGCCACCATCGCGTTCGTCAGTCTGAACGAGGCCTACCGGCGCCGGTTCGGCAAGGCCATGTGTGTGACGGACGCGTACCGGAGCCTGGCCGAGCAGCAGTCGGTCTACTACCGGCGGCCCGGGTTCGCGGCGGTGCCGGGGCGGAGCAACCACGGGCTCGGGCTGGCTGTGGACCTGTGTGGCGGTGTGGAGCGGTCGGGGTCCGCGGAGTTCGTGTGGATGGAGAAGAACTCGAAGCGGTATGGGTGGTTCCATCCGTCGTGGGCTTACAGCAGCCCGTTCGAGCCGTGGCATTGGGAGTACGATCCCAAGATCGATTCGTTGGTCTGAGCGTTCTGCGAGCCCACGGGTTCACAGGGCGACGGGAGTGACTTCCTCGCTGCAGAAGGCGCAGCGGCTCGCCGCCTTGGGGATCTCCGACAGGCACTCGGGGCAGTCGCGGGTCTTCGCCTCGATCTTGGCCGCGGAGCGGTCTCTGAAGTGGGTGTACGGCTTGACGACGAGGAAGTAGAGCACCGCGGCGACGATCAGGAACGAGATCACCGCGTTGATGAGGTTGCCGTACATGAAGTTGGACTGGCCGATGGTGACCTTGAGCGTGGAGAAGTCGGGCAGGCCGCCGAACGCCGAGATCAGCGGGGTGAGCAGGTCGGCCACGAACGACTGCACGATCGCGTTGAAGGCGGCGCCGACGACCACGGCGACGGCCAGGTCGATGACGCTGCCCTGGGTGAGGAACTTCCGGAATCCGTTCATGGGAAGTGATCGTAGTCGAGCCATTACCCAGGGTTAGGTTTGATGGCGATCGACAGGCGGGCGTGGGCTTGGGCGGTGGCGAGTTCGGCCGCTTGGGTGATCGTGGTGGCCAGGACGATCAGGCTGCCGTTGGACGAGGACAAGGACGGGGACGACGCTCCGGGGATGGTGAGGACCTGGCTGTCCGGGGCGATCTGGCGAGCGGGTACGCCCTCCGCGTAGGAGGCCAGGAGTGTGATCGTGGAGCCGGGGGAGAGCAGGGCGGCCGCGGCGGGGTCGGAGATGCGCACCGGGGTGGCCACCAGGCCGGGTGGGAGGCGGTAGGAGGACAGGAGGCGGGCGTCGGTGAGGGGCTCGCCTCGGCGCATGGGGGCGGTCAGGGTCTGGGACGCCGACGGGGAGATGGTGCGCACGGCTCCGGCGGGCGGCGGGACGAGCGCCGCCGGATGGAAGTCGGCCGGGTCGAGCGGGCCGGCGGCCAGGTCGCGCGCGGCCACCAGCACCGTGGGGGCGGAGGCGGCGGGGCGGGTGGCCAGGAAGGCGGCCAGCACGGACAGGGCGGCGAACGCCGCCGCGACGAGGCGGCGGCGACGGCCGTAGCGGGCCGGCCAGGATCGGATCACGGCAGCTCGAACGGGAGCTTGAGGCCGTCGAGTGCCGAGCCGCAGGAGCAGGTGCGCTCCTCGGGGAGGGACTGGACGGTCTCGGACACCAGGGTGCGCATGCGGGTGACGTTTCTGGCGAAGAACTCCAGCACCTCGTCATGGGTGACGCCCTGGCCGGCCTCGACCCCGGCGTCGTGGTCGGTCACGAGGGAGATCGAGGTGTAGCAGAGGGCCAGCTCGCGGGCCAGGATGGCCTCGGGGAAGCCGGTCATGCCCACGATGGACCAGCCGTTGGCCGCGTACCACTGCGACTCGGCGCGCGTGGAGAAGCGCGGGCCCTCGATGACGACCAGCGTGCCGCCGTCGACCGTCTGCCAGCCGCCCTCCTGCGCGCGCTTGACGGCGGCGGCGCGGCCGGACGGGCAGTAGGGGTCGGCGAAGGAGACGTGGACCGCGCCGTCGGTGTCGTAATAGGTCTGTACGCGCCCAGAGGTGCGGTCGACGAGCTGATCGGGGACCACCAGGGCACCCGGGCCGTATTCGGCCTTCAGCGAACCCACGGCGCTGGGCGCGAGCACCTGGCGGACGCCGAGTGAGCGCAGCGCCCAGAGGTTGGCGCGATAGGGGATGCGGTGCGGCGGGAAACGGTGATCTCGCCCGTGTCTGGGGATGAACGCCACCGAACGCGAGCCGATGCGCCCGATCGTGACGACATCGCTCGGGGGGCCGTAGGGGGTGGCGAGCTGGAGCTCTTCGGCGTCGTCCAGCAGGGAGTAGAAGCCCGAGCCGCCGATGACGCCGATGTCTGCGCGAGTGACCATGGCGCTGAGAGTAGCGGGAGCGGGGTGCCGCTAGAACGACCCGAACGCCGTTCTGTGGATAACGGGGTTCGGGTGTTGCGGGCGCGCCGACATAAGCCGACAGCAACCGGCATGTCGGCATTTGTCCGTCCACCGCAGCCGGTCTCCGCGCCACACTCAGGTAAGCGACCGCTGGGATGGGCGGACGGCTCAGGTAAGCGACCGCTCGGATGGGCGGACGGCTCAGGTAAGCCGACCGTCCGAGCGCCCGGGGCGGGCCCCGGGCTCTGAGAAGGTCAGCTGGAGGTCGTCGTGGAGGCGGCGGCCGGTGCGGGGGCGGTCGACGGCGTCGAGGAACTCGACTCCGACGACGACTTGCTCTCGCCGGACTTCTCGCCGGACTTCTCGCCGGACTTCTCGCCGGACTTCGCGCCGGAAGAACCGGAAGAGGACGCGGCCGCGGACGACGAGCCCGACGACGAGCGGTTGTCGGTCCGGTAGAAGCCGGAGCCCTTGAACACGATGCCGACGGCCGAGAACACCTTGCGCAGGTTGCCCTGGCAGCTCGGGCACACCGTCAACGCATCGTCGGTGAACTTCTGAACGACCTCGAGCTGCTCACCGCAGTCGTTGCAGGCGTACTGATAGGTCGGCACGCGCTCCTCCTTACAAGCTTTGGCACTCGAGCGAGGCGACTGCTAATGCTAACCGATGGGGTCAAACAGCTATTCCAACCCCCGCTCGCCGTACCAGCCTGCCAGCTTCCCGCCCCGGCTCACGGCGCGCAGCCGGCGCTCCGCCTCGTCTCGGCAGGCGGCGGTGGTGACGACCAGCAGCTGGTCGTCCACGCGCAGCCTGGTCGTGGCGGTGGGGACGAAGGATTTGCCGTCGCGTACGACGAGCGTCACCGCGGCCCCCGAGGGCAGGCGGAGCTCGAAGACCTCGACCCCGTGCAGGCGCGATCCCGGTGGCACCTTGACCTGCAGCAGGTCGGCGTTGAGCTCCTCCAGGGGAGCGGACTCGACCGAGAGATCGTGGGCCTCGCCGGGAGCGGCCACCCCGAGCAGCCGCGCGGCGTACGGCAGCGTCGGCCCCTGGAGCAGGGTGAACACGATGACGATCACGAAGACCTCGTTGAAGAGACCTTTGGACCCGAGGACGCCGCCCGCCCACGGGATGGTCGCCAGGACGATCGGGACCGCGCCGCGCAGCCCGGCCCACGACAGGAACGCCTGGTCGCGCCAGCTCACCCAGCCCAGCCGCAGCGCCCATGACAGACCGGAGCTGACCAGCACCGACAGCGGGCGGGCCAGGAGCACCAGGATGGTGCCGGTGATCAGGCCGGGAATGATCGCCGAGGCCATCTCGCCGACGTCGGCCAGCATGCCGAGCATGACGAACATGCCGATCTGCGCCAGCCAGGCCGCGCCCTCCGCGAAACCCCTGGTGGCCGCCCGGTGCGGCAGGCGCGAGTTGCCCAGGATGAGCGCCGTCAGGTAGACGGCCAGGAAGCCGGAGCCGTGCAGCAGCACCGCGCCGCCGTACGAGACGAAGGTGAGCGCCAGCACGGCGATGGGATAGAGGCCGGAGGCGGGCAGGGCGACGCGGCGCAGGGCGTAGGCGCCCGCGGGGCCGACGGCGAGCCCCACCACGGCACCGATGAGCAGCTCGATCCCGGTCTCCAGCAGGAACGTTCCCAGGGTGGCCGAGGAGTGGGACGCCCCGCTGAGCAGCACCACGGCGATGACCGTGGGCGCGTCGTTGAGCCCGGACTCCGCCTCCAGCACCCCCGCCAGGCGGGGCGGCAGCGGCAGCCTGCGCAGCACGGAGAAGACGGCGGCGGCGTCGGTGGAGGCCAGGACGGCGCCGAGGATCAGCGCCGTCCTGGCCTCCATGCCGAGGAAGCCCTGGACGATCAGTGCCACCACGCCGATGCTGACGGCCACGCCCACAGTCGCCAGGACGAGGGCGAGGGGGACGGAACGGCGTACGTGGGACCAGTTCGTCGTCAGGCCGCCCTCGGCCAGGATCACCGCCAGCGCCGACATGCCGATCTGCTGCGCCAGCTGGGGGCTCTCGAAGGGGACGCCGAACCCCGAGGGCCCCAGGATCAGCCCGAAGCCGAGGAACACCAGGAGGCTGGGCAGCCCGGAGCGATGGGCGATGCGGACGGAGGCGATCGCGGCGATGACGATCGCGGCGCCCAGGAGGAGCCAGACGTCGAGCATCACTGGCCCCTCTCGTACCGGCGGTCACATAAGACTAGTGAGTCCTGAAGGTGTCATCGCGTATCGAACCTGCCGGTCATGGGGCTCGGACGGGACGTCGTCGATCAGCTCGCCGTCGTGCAGGAGGGCCACGGTGGGGACGTTCGGACCGACCCTGGCCAGCGCCCGGTCGTAGGAGCCGCCGCCGCGTCCGAGGCGTACGCCCGTGCGCCGGTCGACCGCCAGCGCGGGCACGATCACGAGGGCGGCCGTGCGTACGGCGTCGACGCCCCGGCGCGTGTCGACCGGCTCCATGATCCCGTGGCGGCCGGGGGCGAGGGTGTCGGGCCCGTCGTACACCGCCCAATCCAGGTCGTTGTCCTTCTGGAGCACGGGCAGGATGACGGTGGCCCCATGTTTCCAGAGAGCGAACACGAGCCCGTGCGTCTCCGGCTCCGACCCCGCTGACCAGTAGCAGGCCACCAGACCGGCCATCTGGACCCACGGCTGTTCGAGCAGCGTTTCGCGGACCTTGATGGCGTTTGCCCGTAGTTGTTCGGGGGAGAGTGAGCCGCGCGTCGCGTTCAGCTCGCGGCGCAGGTTCATCTTGTCCACAGGTCCCTCCACTAGGGTCTACTCATGGCTGACTTCGACCCTGTGACGAAAGCCGTCGTGCCCGCCGCGGGTCTGGGCACCCGGTTCCTTCCGGCGACGAAGGCGACACCCAAGGAGATGTTGCCCATCGTCGACAAGCCCGCGATCCAGTATGTCGTCGAAGAGGCGGCCTCCGCCGGTCTCCTCGACGTCCTCATGGTCACCGGCAAGAACAAGCGCTCGATCGAGGACCACTTCGACCGGGCGTTCGAGCTGGAGGAAGCCCTTGAGGCCAAGGGCGACGAGCAGCGGCTGTCCCAGGTCCGCGAGCCGGCCTCGCTGGCGACTCTGCACTACGTACGCCAGGGCGAGCCCAAGGGGCTCGGGCACGCGGTGCTCTGCGCCAAGCAGCACGTGGGCGAGCACCCCTTCGCCTGCCTGCTCGGCGACGACCTGATCGACCACCGCGACCACCTGCTGCGGCGCATGATCGAGGTGCGCGACACGTTCGGGGGGAGCGTGATCGCGCTGATGGAGGTGCCTAAAGAGCAGGTCTCGCTCTACGGTGTCGCCACCATCGAGGCCACCGCGGAAGAGGACGTCGTACGCGTGACGGACCTCGTCGAGAAGCCGCCGGCCGACGAGGCGCCGTCCAACTGGGCCATCATCGGGCGTTATGTGATCGATCCGGCGGTCTTCGAGGTGCTGGAGCAGACGCCGCCCGGGCGGGGCGGCGAGATCCAGCTCACCGACGCGCTGCGCACGCTCGCCTCGCGCGGCCGCGACGAGGGCGGGCCCGTGCACGGGGTGCTGTTCAGGGGGCGGCGCTACGACACGGGCGACAAACTCGACTATCTGCGCACTGTGGTGAAGTTCGCGGCGGACCGGGACGACCTGGCGCCGGATTTCGTGCCGTGGCTGCGGGAGTTCCTCGATGAAATCAGTTGACGCGCATCTGGCCGAGATCCTGGCCACTGTACGTCCGCTGGCCCCCCTGGAGCTGGAGCTGGAGCAGACGCTCGGCACGACGCTGGCTGAGGACGTGACCTCGCCGGTTCCGTTGCCGCCGTTCGACAACTCGGCCATGGACGGGTACGCGGTCAGGGCCGAGGACCTGGCGGAGCTTCCGGTCACGCTGCCGGTGATCGACGACGTGGCGGCCGGCTCCGTCGAGCTGCGCGCCGTGGGGCCCGGCCATACCGTACGCATCATGACCGGCGCTCCCATGCCGGCCGGGGCCGACGCCGTGGTGCCGGTCGAGTGGACGGACGGGGGCACGGTCTCCGTACGCATCGACCGCCGCGCCGAGGTGGGCAACGCGGTCCGGCGGGCCGGGGAGGACGTACAGGCCGGAGAGGTCGTGCTCAAGGCGGGCACCGTGATCGGGCCCGCGCAGCTCGGGATCATCGCCGGGGTGGGGCGGCGGCGCGTGCTGGCGCGGCCGCGTCCCCGCGTCGTGGTCGTCTCCACCGGCGCCGAGCTCGTCGAGCCGGGCGGCACGCTCGCGCCCGGCCAGATCTGGGAGTCCAACAGCTACACTCTGGCGGCGGCGGTACGCGAGGCGGGGGCCGAGGGGTTCCGCGCCGGATCCGTCGGCGACGATCCCGCGGTGCTGCTCGACCGGCTGGACACGCATCTCGTCCGGGCCGATGCGATCATCACCACCGGCGGGGTGTCGATGGGGGCGTACGAGCCGGTCAAGGAGGCGCTGTCGCCGCTCGGCACCGTCCGGTTCGAGAAGGTGGCGATGCAGCCGGGGATGCCGCAGGGCTTCGGCGTGCTGGGCGAGGACGAGGTGCCGATCTTCGCGCTGCCCGGCAATCCGGTCTCGTCGTTCGTGTCGTTCATGCTGTTCGTACGTCCTGCGCTCGACCGGATGCGCGGGCTGCCCGGCGGCCTGCCGGAGACGGTCACCGCGACGGTCACCGGGCCGCTGCGGTCGCCGCCTGGCCGGCGCTCCTACCTGCGCGGCGTGCTGGCTCCGGACGGCACGGTGACGCCGGTGCACGGGCAGGGCTCCCATCAGCTCGCCGCTCTGGCCCTGGCCAACGCGCTGATCGTGGTGCCGGAGGATGTGACCGAGGTGGAGAGCGGGTCCGCCATGGAGGTGGTCCGGCTGTGAGCCGACTGGAGGGTGCCGCCCGTGGGTGAACTGACCCATATCGACGAGACCGGCGCCGCGCGCATGGTGGACGTGTCGGCCAAGGACGTCTCGGCCCGCACCGCCACCGCCACCGGCCGGGTGCTGCTGTCGGCCGAGGTGGTCGCGCTGCTGCGTTCGGGCGAGGTGCCGAAGGGCGACGCGCTGGGGGTGGCGCGGATCGCGGGGATCATGGGGGCGAAACGTACGCCCGATCTGATCCCGCTCTGTCATCCGATCGCCCTGCACGGAGTGAAGGTCACGCTCGACGTCGAGGACTGGGGCGTGGCGATCACGTGCCGGGTGAAGACGGCCGACCGGACCGGGGTGGAGATGGAGGCGCTGACGGCCGTCTCGGTGGCGGCGCTGGCGCTCATCGACATGGTCAAGGCGGTCGATCCGGGCGCGGTGATCACCGATGTGCGGGTGGAGGAGAAGCTGGGCGGCAAGACCGGCCGGTGGACGCGGGAGCAGGGCTGATGCGCGCGCTGGTGATCACGGTGTCGAACCGGGCTTCTGCCGGGATTTATGCCGATAAATCCGGGCCATTGCTGGCCGATCTGCTGCGGCAGGAGGCCGGATGCGAGGTCGAAGGGCCCGTGGTGGTGCCCGACGGCGAGGCGGTCGAGCGGGCGCTCCGGGAGGGGGTGGCGGGCGGGTACGAGGTCATCGTCACCACCGGGGGCACCGGGCTGACGCCGCTGGATCTGACGCCGGAGATGACGTCCAGGGTGATTTCTCGGGAAATTCCTGGCATCGCGGAGGCAATTCGGCTGGCGAATCGGGAGAAGGTGCCTACGTCCGTATTGTCGCGAGGGCTGGCCGGGCAGGCGGGTGACACCCTGATCGTGAATCTGCCCGGATCGTCCGGCGGTGTACGGGATGGCGTCGCCGTACTCGCTCCCATCCTGCGGCACGCGGTCGACCAGATCCGGGGCGGCGATCACCCGCGCTGAGAGCGGCCGGTGATCGCGCCGGGGATCGGCGTCCTGAGGGGCAATCGCAGCTCCGGTCACTGATCCGTGGCGCCATCGTGCCCGATCGGGGGATGATGAGGGGTGTGGATCGACTTCGTGGCTGGCCGGCGACCCTGAACGAAGGCCCCGTGGGCCTGCGGCCGCTGCGGCTGGGCGACGTACGCGTGTGGCGCGAGACCAGGCTGCGCAACGCCGACTGGCTGCGGCCCTGGGAGCCGAGCAACCCCGAGACGCCGCTGTTCCGGACCGGGCTCGGCCCGTACGTCTCCATGGTGGGCACCCTGCGCCGCGAGGCCAGGCAGGGGCTGGCGCTGCCGTGGGTGATGACGTACAACGGCCGCTTCGCGGGTCAGCTGACCGTGGGCGCCATCGTATGGGGATCTGCCCGTTCTGCCCAGGTCGGATACTGGATCGACGGCGCCGTGGCGGGCAACGGGGTCACCCCGACCGCGCTCGCGATGGCCGTTGACCACTGCTTCTTCACCACCGGATTGCATCGGCTGGAGGCGAACATCCGCCCCGAGAATCAAGCCAGCCGTAGAGTGGTTGAGAAGCTCGGTTTCAGGGAAGAAGGCATTCGGCGTCGCCAACTCCACATCGACGGAGCCTGGCGCGACCACATCTGTTACGCGTTGACCGTCGAGGACGTACCTGGCGGGCTGCTCGTGCAGTGGCGTCGCGCGCGTGAGTCAGCGGCTCACGGGGGGTCCTCCGTCGAAGAGGTTTGACGATCTCGCGACACACCGCACCGAATGCTCGTCAATTAGTGACACGCGGTCTTACGGTGCGTGACGTGAGCACATTCAAGGCGCGACGAGCACATCCGCGTCTTTGTGCTGCCCGGAGGTGGCCGTGAGTCCTGTCCTCCTCTACATGGCCATCGTCGTTATGTGGCTCTGTGTCCTGATTCCCATGTGGCTGCGTCGGGACAAGACGAACCTCGCCGAACTGGCCGAGCTCGAAGAGTATTACACCGGCGAGCACCAACTGCCCGATCTCGACAATCTCGCCCCCGATTCCGAGGACTACGACGGGGCGACGCCCGCCGAGATCGAGAAGGTCGACGTCCGCCAGTTCCGGTTCCGGCGCCGCGCCATCATCGTCGCCCGCCGGCGCCGCCTGCTCTTCTTCACCGCCCTGCTCGTCCTGGCCTCCGTGGTGACCGCCTCGGTCGAGATGATGCCGTGGTGGGGCGTCGCGCCCTCGATCGTCGTCATGCTGACGTACATGGCGTTCCTGCGCATCGCCGTACAGGTCGACAGAGAACGCCGCGAACGCGCCCGCCAGGCGCGCGCTGAGCGCCTGCGACGGCAGCGCGAGCAGCAGCGGGCCGCCGTCGAGGCGGAGGCCGAGGTGATCGATCTAACGGCGCTGAACGGGGACGTCCTGTTCGATCAGTACGCCGAACCGCCTCGGCGCGCGGTGGGGGACTGAAACGGTGGCGCGAGGACCCTCTGGAGTTTGCTAATCTGGTCGAGTCCTTGGGGATGTAGCGCAGTCCGGTAGCGCACTTCGTTCGCATCGAAGGGGTCAGGGGTTCGAATCCCCTCATCTCCACCCAGGGCCGTTCTTGAAACGGCCGGACTGAAGTCGACGGGATCCCGTCCGATCATTGTGATCGGGCGGGATCTTGTCGTTTCAGGGGTTTCCGAATCGGGTTCGTCCCGGTTTGGGAGCAGCGGAGCGGGTGTTTGGAAAGGCCCGGGTGGTGTCAGGCCGCTGGTGGTGGGGCGAGATCCGACCGTTGGGCATGGCGAAGCCGACGGTGAGCGGGACGCTGCGACAGGGTGGCGGCTTTTGCGGCTTATGGGGCGGGTGGCGGCCTGCTCTGGCCTGCGGGTGGTGTGCCCTCGAAGGACCCGGCTGGAGTCCGCGGAGTGTCGGCGCGTGTGACGGGCTCGTCTTGGGGCTCGTGGATGTGGCGCCACTGGTCGAGGAAGTGGTCGTTGGCGACGGTGACGAGCAGCGCGACCAGGATGGTCTGGGCGACGCGGCCGTGGGCGAGCCGGTTCTTGGGATCGCCGAGGTCGAGGTCGTGTCCTTTGATCCTGCCGTTGATGCCTTCGGTGTTGGCGCGGACGGACTTGTAGGTCCCGATCCAGACGGGACTCAGGTAGGCCACGTCCTGGCGGAACTTGTCGATGTGGCCGAGGTCGTCCTTGTTCAGGGTGATGGTGTGCTGGTGGCAGATCTTCGGCAGTTCGCCGGCCTTGTGGTCGGGGTTCGGAGGCAAGACGCGGGGCTTGGCCGCAGGGTGGGCGGCTCGCTGCCGGGCATCGGTCAGGTCGACCGCGGCGGGCCGGCTGGGCCCACGCTGGTGGAGGCGGTCGAAGCGGGGGCAGGCGACCGACGGGGAGGTGCCTGCTGCCGGGCACTGCAAGCGGATGGCGCCGTCTGCGTTCACGCTCTGTTTGAGACGCAGCAAGTACGGCTCTCGCGCGCTGATGAGCGCGGTGAGTTCTTCCGATGGGGTGCGGATGGCGGCGTCGTCCAGACCGGTGGTGGCCTGCGCGAGTCGGCCGGGTATCAGCGGGCAGGCTAGGTGGCCGTCGATGAGCAGCGCGCCATGGGCGCTGCCCTGCACTCCCCGCTGGTCCACTTTGTAGTCGAGGGCGAGTTTGTAGCCGAGGTCGCGTGCGGGTCGGGCGAAATGGGCGCTCTGCTGGTCGGTGTAGGCGCGGTCGACGACGGCGAAGGCGGTGGGGAAGCCGAGCGCGGCCAGGGGTTTGAGGGTGGTGATGGCGTTGGCGCCGATGCGTTTGTGCGGGGTGTCGAGGACCAGGCCGAGCGCCAGCTGCGGGAAAGAGCCAGGAGTCGAGCGGGTGCGGGCGGCGACGGTGAGGGTGGCGCTGTAGCCGTAGGCGGGTGGGCCGTTGCCGGCCGAGTGGTGCCAGCCTGCGGTGATCTCGGTGGAGGCGATGAGTTCGCCGGTGGAGCGGCGGGCGTGGGGCGGGCGGGCGAAGACCGGGGTGGCGGTGGTGTCGATGCCGACGTCGCCGCGGAAGTGGCGGAGGTAGCCCCGGCCTTTGGCCCAGCGCACTGGGGTGAGCGCGAGCGCGGTGACGATGTCTTGCAGCAGTTCCCGCTTGCGCTTGTGTGCTGGGTCGTCATCCTCCCAGGCGGTGGCCAGCGCGTCGGCCTGATGCTGGGGCAGGCGGGCGCGCCGATCGTGGCGGGCTGGATCCAGCAGGGTGGTCAGCCGGTCGAAGGCCCGGTAGAAGCGGCGGGAGGAGGCGAGCACCCGGTGGATGTCTTCGGGGTTGATGTCGGGCAGGCCGAGCCGGTGGCGTGCGGCGGCGGTCAGACAGAACGCGGCGATCCGCCAGGCCTCGACGAACCTGCCTTCGCCCTGGTGAGGGCATCGCCGATCCTTCCCGCCCGGTCCCTGCCGGTAGCAGGGCGGGCGAAATCCAGGCTCGACGCCCCTCCCCAAGACATCCCATCCGGGTTACTCTCGGGAGTGTGCGAGCCACTGTCAGTTAGAACCTGGAGGGTGCTCACGCAACCTCGGGTGCCGCCGAGGGCCTAATCTCGGCGGCACCCCGCTTCGGTCGCTCACGGAGCTATCGGTTCACTTCCCTCCCAGGCTGGGGCGTTGCCGTTCACGCCCGAGGCGATCGCGTAGGTGCCGCCCTCACAGCGGGTCAGCCATCCATCGGCGGCCAGCCGCAGCAACCGCGACCGCATCGACTCCACCTTCCCCCGGTCGTCCGGCTGCCCCAGCGCCACCACCACATCCCGGACCCGCATCGGCCGCTGCGCCGTGGCCAGCAACGCCACCGTCTGCCGGCGAACCCCGCGCAACTCCGGCAGCGCCGCAGTCCCGCCTGAAGGCCCGGCTGGGCCGTCCGGCTCATGCCCCTTGCCTGCCTCGATTGGTTCCTCGGCGCCTGACTCGCCCGACCCCGCCACCTGCTCGTTCTGGGCCGACAATGCCAGCAGCGTCTCGCGGGTGATGGACAGGCGCCGGAGCTGTTCCTCCGCCGCGGCCAGTTGCTCACGCAGCTCAGCCGCTTTCTCGGTGACAGCCGCCTCGGCCTGGGCCAAACGTTCCAACAGTGGCGTCACGTCGCCCTCCACGAAAGAGCGCAGACGCGCCCATCCGATCCGCTTCACGCCATGTGGTCCAACAACTCCACACTGTAAGCGGGGAAGTTCTGGCAGTCACTACCACAATCAAGATCAACACCTGCATATGGCGCTGCGCCTTCACGAGCCGGAAGGGAGGGCGGACAGCCAGTCTCCATGCGCCCGCCGTAGGGATGGCGGATCCTGTCTTTCTGGAGGTCGGTGACGAGAAGCCGGCCAGGACATCACCGGCCACAACCCTCAGCAAGGTCCAACGTCTCCCGGATGCCGCCGCGGGCGCGTCGCCGAAGGTGGGCGAAGAGCGGGAAGTGCCGATGGCGGGGCATCTGGGGCGGTCGCACATAACGGCTTCCCGCCGGTTCCTCAACCCCGATGCTGGTCGGCATCCTCTCCGGTTCGTCCAGCCCGGTGTCCGATACGCGATCGGCTAACGGATGCGGGCGCTCACCTTGATCGCTCACTGTTGCCATACATGTCATGGGCGAGCAGGGTCAGCCATGACCAGGCTGCAGCGATCATGATTCGCTGGAACAGGCCGCCGAAGGCCACGAGGTTCGGCGATTGGGCGAAGGCCGCGTTTGAGAGTCCGAGGGCGACGAGGACGACGATGGCGGTCACGGTCGAGTACAGCGCCCAGCCCTGCCGGTCGTCGGCGGCGAACCGGCGGGCGAACACGATGCAGGCCCCCAGGAATGCGACGAAGGCGACCAGTGACACAGCGTCGTGCAGGGCCGCCTGGGTGCTGCCGTAGGCAGGCAGCAGATCCGGGCTGCCAGCCGGGTATCCGCTCACCGGGTCCGTGGTGAACAGGCCGGCGCCGGCGAGGCCGAGCGCCCACACGCCCACGAGCAGTGGGCCCCATAGCCTGCCGGGCCCTGGGCGCAGATTCCGTCGGAGCCCGACGGTGAAGACGGTGGTCAACGCGCCGGCGACGAGGAATGTGGCGCTCTGCACCCAGCCATGGTCGCCGAGGGCGAGGGAACTGACCGGATGGCGCAGCGGATCGTAGCCGTTCCGAACGGCGCCCTGAATGAGGAAGCTGAGTACGAACAGCGGACCGGCGGCGATGCCGCAGATGAACGTGGCCTTGGACATTGAGCCCTCCTCAAGTATTGGAATGTCAGTTTGGATTGACAAGCATCGCTTGTCAATCCAAACTGACAGGCATGGAGGAGCCCGAATTGGTCGCCCGGCTGCGGTCGCACGACCCGGCGGTGGGGCTGCGCGCCGTCGGTGCCCTGCACCGGCTCGCGGAGCAGGTCGAGGCCGCCGCAGTAGCCCGCGCTCGAGCCGAAGGCTGGTCCTGGGAGCAGATCGGCGACGCGCTCGGCGTCTCGCGCCAGTCCGCCCACGCCAAGCACGGGAAGTGAGTTGCGACGTTCGAACGGTTCACGGCTGGTGCCCAAGCCGCGGTCGTGGCGCACGCACCCGCGGAGGCGCGGCGGCGCGGCGACCGGCGCGTTGGCACAGAACATCTACTCCGCGGCGTGCTCCATGAAGCAGAGGCGGCACAGGCACTCGGGGCGGACGTCGAATCGGCGCGGTCCGCGCTCGCTGTCTTGGATGATGCCGCCCTTGCCGCATCGGCGTAGTCGCGCGTGGCGTCGAGCGGGCCATGATTTCGGCACCGTCGAAACGGATGCCCTTCACCTCCGGTGCGAAGGCCGCGCTGTCCCGGGCTATCGTCGTGGCTAAGCGCGGCCCCGCGCGCCGGGTCACCGCGGTCCACCTACTGGTCGGGCTTCTGGACGGTGACCGCACCGATCCCGCATCTGACGTGCTGACCGAGCTCGGCGTGACCGGGTGACTGCCCGCGCCCGTCTTGCGCCGTAGCCGATGGCGCGACGAAGTGAGTGCCGTGGGCGTGGACGTTCTCGTGGTGAGCGGGCCATGTGTGCGCCAGGACTTCGACGTCAACGAGCCAGCCGCCGCAGCACCCACCGCCAGGTCACTGCAGATCAAGGAACCCTTACGCCGCTGCCCTGTACTCCAGGATTCTGGGCATCCGTTCGGAGCTGGAAAACGATCATCTTCATGCCAGGAAACGATCTCCTTGCCCCCTCCTCCGCCCCAGGCCAGATCCACTCGTGAACACCCCACCAGGGGCCGTTCTTGAAGCGGCTGGACTGAAGTTGAGGGGATCCCGTCTGATCGTCGTGATCGGGCGGGATCTTGTCGTTTCAGGGGTTTCGAATCGGGTTCGTCCTGGTTTGGGAACCGAGGAGCAGGTGTCCGAGAAGGTCCGGGTGGTGTCAGGCCGCTGGTGGAGGACCGAGATTCGGCCGTTGGGCATGGCGAAGCCGATGGTGGGCTGGGCGCTGCGGTGGGGTGGCGGCTTTTGCGGCCTATGGGGTGGGTGGTGGCCTGCTCTGGCCTGTGGGGGGCGTGTCGTCGAAGGGCTCGACTGGAGTCTGCGGGGTGTCGGCGGGTGTGATCGGCTCGTCTGGAGGCTGGTGGGTGTGGCGCCACTGGTCGAGGAAGTGGTTGTTGGCGACCGTGATGAGCAATGCGACGAGGATGGTCTGGGCGACGCGTCCGTGGGCGAGCCGGCTCTTGGGGTCGCCGAGGGTCGAGGTTGTGTCCCTTGAGTCTGCCGTTGACGCCTTGGTGTTGGCGCGGACAGATTTGTAGGTCCCGATCCAGGCGGAACTCAAGTAGGTCAGATCCTGGCGGAATTTGTCGAGGTGGCCGAGGTCGCCGGCGTTCAGGGTGATGGTCTGCTGGTGGCAGATCTTCGGCAGTTCGCCGGTCTTGCGGTCGGGGGTTGGGGGGCAGGACGCGGGGTTTGGCCGCGGGGTGGGCGGCTCGTTGTCGGGTGTCGGTCAGGTCGACCGCGGCGGGCCGGAACGGCCCGCGTCGGTGGAGGCGGTCGATGCGGGGGCAGGTGAGGGACGGGGCGGTGCCTGCTGCCGGGCACTGGAGACGAATGTTGCCGCCTGCGTTCACGCTATGTTTGAGACGCAGCAAGTACGGCTCTCGCGCGGCGATCAACGCGGTGAGTTCTTCCGACGGTGTGCGGATGGCGGCGTCGTCCAGGCTGGTGGTGGCGCGGGCCGAGGTCAGTGGGGTGAACCGGCAGACCGTCAACGACGTGGTCGCCGGACGCTGCTGGCCGGACGTGGCCACCATCGCCCAGCTCGAGGCCGGTCTGGCCATCCGCTTGTGGCCGGGCACGCCCGGTGAGTTGGGAGGAAGTTGATTCGCGGTGTACCCGCTTCCGTCCTGGTGAGGGCATCGTCGATCCTTCCTGCCAGGCCCTGCCGGTGGCAGAGCAGGCGAACTCCAGGCTCGACGCCTCCCCAAGACACCGCATCCGGGTTACTCTCGGGAATGCGTGAGCCACTTTGGGTAGTTAGCTCGGGTCGCTCGTGCAACCTCGGGTGCCGCCGAGCTGAACCCTCGGCGGCACCCTGCTCGTCCACGGCATGGCCGTGATCAGGAACGGATGGTCAATCGGCCTCCCCGCTCGGCACGTAGCCGTTGATCCCGGCGGCGATCGCATAGAGGCCGTCCGCCTCCCGGCGTAGCCATCCATCAGTCACCAGCCGCTGCAGCCGTGAACGCATGCCCTCCACCTGGGAGCGCGTGTCCGGCTTGCCGATGGCCTGCACGATCTCCCGTGTCCGCATCGGCTTATCGGCCGTGGCCAGCAACGCCACCACCTGCTGCCGGAACCCCCGCAGCGGCGGTAGCGGTGACGGCTCCTTTGTGGGGGCGAGGTGAGCAGCCTGCGACGATTCCGCCTCGGCGCCCGCGTCGTCTTCAGGCATGTCGGCGTCGCTGGGGTGATCGCCAGCGAACTCTGTCAGCGTCTCGCGCGTGATGGCCAGGCGCTGCAGTCGTTCCTCGACCGCGGCCAGTTGTGCCCGCAAGTCCTCGGCCTGCCGTAGCGCAGTCGTCTCGGCCTGGGCCACGCGTTCCCACAGTGACGTCACCATCGCCTCCCAAACGAGAAGCCGCCGTATCCGCCTGCCGCATTCACACCATGCAGCAACAACTCCAAACTGTAAACAGCAAAGCACTGACAGTCACTACGAGGCTTAAAGATCTTTCAGGCCATGCGTTGTCAACGGTGGAACAGTCGAAAGGCGGGAGTTGATCCCGGCCAAGAGCGTGTTCGCGTTCCGGCGCGCAGCGCTGCCCCCAGCCAGTACCAGCCACCGCTCGTGCGACTCACGGGTCGATAACGTCGGCTTGTAAGCCTTTGATCGCTTCATACCAAGTATGGGTGTAGATCGACGAAGGGAGCATGGCCGGTGCGTCGTAAACAGGCGGAGTTCGCCACAGACTCCGTGGCGTTCGAAGCCTTCTACCGGCGCCACGTCGAGGGAGTCACGCGATTCCTGGCCCGCCGGGTCGATGACCCTCATGCAGTCGCGGACCTGGTTGCGGATGTGTTCCTTGCGGTGATGGAGTCCGCTCACACCTACCGGCCGGGACGGGGCAGCGAGGTCGCGTGGCTGTATGGCGTAGCACGCAACACGCTCTCGGCCGAGCGGCGCCGGGCGTTGCGGGAGTCCCAGCTGACCGACCGCGTAAGCAGGCGGCGGCCACTGGACGGCGACGACATCGCCCGGCTGGAGGAGCGGATCGACGCGGAACAGCCCGCTCGGCGGGCTTTCCAGGCCATGGCCGACTTGCCTGAGGGGGAACGTGCCGTACTGGAGCTGGTCGTCCTCGACCAGCTGACAGTTACCGAAGCCGCGAGCTCCCTCGGCATCCGGTCGGGGACCGCCATGGTCCGGCTGCACCGTGCGCGCCGAACGCTCAAGGAAGTGCCCTTCGTCATGGAAGGAAACGGCACATGAGTTTCGAGGAGCAGCTGCTGATGGATCTGAAAGTCGAATTCGCCGCGCGGGACGAACGCCGTCGTCGTACTGTTCGCCGTATTTCCGTGGGAGCGGCGGTGGCCGGCCTCGCCGCCGCGGCGGCCATCGCCGTACCGCTGATGACCGGCACGGAGAGCTCGGCGTACGCGGTGAGCAAGAAGGCGGACGGCACGGTGGGGGTCGAGATCCGTGAGTTCAAGGACGCCGACCGGCTGGAGCGGGACCTGCAGGCGGCGGGCGTCAGAGCGGACATCACGTACCTCGAGTCCGGCAAGCAGTGCGAGAAGAACAGAGGAGCGAGCGTCCTGACCCCGGACGGGCTCGTCACCATGCGGGAGGGCGGGCTGGATATCAAGCCTCGGCTTATAGGCAAGGACAAGACATTGGTGTTGGAGTTCGCCGGCAAACAGGACGATGAGAAGGAGTCCCCTGTAACCGGAAAGGTGTTCTGGAAGCTCGCCACGCTCCTGGTCCCCGGCGATGTCGGCCCGTGCGTCGTCATCGACGACCCACAGTGGGACGATGACGGCAGCGACACATCAGGACGGCCGCCTGCGAGGAGCTAGCCCTCCGATACGGCGACGCCCGCGTTACCGTCCAGTCCGGCATCACGACCCAGGGCGCGGGCTTGCCCAGAGGCAGCGACAGTGGCCCGGTCTGCGAGCGGGCCGCGCGCGGGTACGAGGATCGTCCCCGGCCGTGGTCGCGGCCAGGCGAGGCGGGTGCCCCTCCTCTGCCACACGCGTGAAGTCTTCCCTGGGGAAAGCAGTGCGACCGAAGATCGCTAAGGGCTGGGTGGACATTCACCGTATGAGCCGTCCGGGAAGCGATCATCGTCGTGATGGGAAGCGATCTTGACGAGCCTGTCTTATCGCAGGCCAGTCACACTCGTGAACACCCCACCAGGGGCCGTTCTTGAAACGGCCGGACTGAAGTTGACGGGATCCCGTCTGGTCATCGTGATCGGGCGGGATCTTGTCGTTTCAGACGTTTCCGAATGCAAGATCCCTTACTGAACCAACTCGTGTATCAGGGCAGTCTTCCTGTCGCCGCGCTGGTTGCCGGCGAGATCACGGCGCTCGACATGGACCCAAAGCCGAGCCGTGTCCGGCGCCGGGGCGATGTCAATGATGGGGTTCAGCCGGACTGCCCCCGGACAGCCGTCGGGATCCATGCCGGTGACGAGCCACCGCTGACGGTGCACTGAGGCATGGCGACGGCTGCGTCCGAAACGTGCCAGTGTCCGCTACTTCATCACTGCTTGGCTGGGTGCCTGCACGCCACGCAGAACACCTGCCTGAACGGGGATCATGTCTACCACCACGCTCGCCCGGCCCCGCTCGCCCCTCATCAGCTGGCTCGCGGTCACTTCGCTCATGCTGGGCATCTTCGCCATCGTCACCAGCGAAATCCTGCCCATCGGCCTGCTGACCGCCATCGGCACCGACTTCGGCATCTCCGACGGCACCACAGGGCTGACCATGACGCTGCCCGGCATCGTCGCCGCAGTCGCCGCACCCGCCGTCACACTGACCACTGCGCACCTGGACCGCCGCGTGATGCTGTGCGTCCTCATGGCAGTGCTGGCCGTGGCCGACGTGCTGGCCGCAGTGGCGACGTCCTACTGGGTCATGCTGATCTCCAGGGTGCTGGTCGGTCTCACCATCGGCGGCTTCTGGTCGATCGGGGCCGGGCTGGCCGGCCGTCTGATGCCGCCGCACGCCGTCGGCACCGCCACCGCTGTGATCTTCTCCGCCGTGCCGCTGGGCTCCGTGCTCGGTGTACCCGCCGGCACCTTCATCGGCAACCTCGCCACCTGGAGGACCGCCTTCCTGGTCCTGGCCGTGCTGGCCATCCTGGTCCTGGCCGCCCTGCTGATACTGCTGCCGCCACTGCCCGCCCACCAGGTCACCAGCCCTCGCGTCCTCCTCGACCTGCTGCGCACCCGGGGTGCCGCCATCGCCCTGCTGTCCACTTTTCTCATCGTCTTGGCCCACTTCGGCACCTACACCTACGTCACGCCCTTCCTTCAGGACGTCACCCGCCTGCCTCCAGCTGCCGTCAGCGCCGTTCTGCTGGCGTACGGAATCGCCGGAATCGCCGGCAACTTCCTGGCAGGCAAGGTCGCCGCCACACGCCTGCGAGCCGCTTTCGTGACCTGCGGCTGCCTGCTCGCAGCCACCACCCTGCTGCTGCCCTCGGTCGGCGGCACAATCGTCGGCGCCGTGGTGCTGCTCATGGTCTGGGGCCTGGCTTACGGAGGCGTGCCGGTCTGCTCGCAGGCATCGTTCGTCACCGCCGCCCGTCGCACGCCCGAAGCCGCCACGGTCGTCTTCACCTCCTCCTTCCAGGCGACCTTCGCCCTCGGCGCTCTTCTCGGCGGCCGCATCGTCGATGGCTTCTCGGTCTCCACCGTGATGATCTGCGGCGGGCTGACCGCTCTGCTCATGGCGGTATCCCTGTGGTCACTCACCAAATCCCGCTGAGCCGGCGCCTTGCATCCCCGCAGCCTCGTGGAGCGGCTTCTGCGGCGCTGGCCAGAAAGAGTGAGGCGGAGGAGGATGTGCCGTGGGCGGCATCTCCGCTGATCATGGGGCGGCAGGGCCCTTCGTCTACGTCGCGATGGCGTGGAGCCGCGCGGAGGAGACCTCGGCGTACGCGGTCCATGTTGCGGCCCAACTCGGCCTGCGCTACTTCGATCCTCAAGAGAATCGGCTTCGGACCTCGAAGCCGGGAAGCGGGCTTTCCCGTCGTTCGGCTCGGGACTTGGGATACGGCTCGATGGAAGTTTCCTGCCTTGGGATTCGGGTTCGGGCAGGTCGTCGGCCAGTCGCAGCCCCGCTGGGCCGGTCGGGTCGGTTACGAAGCCGCGCAGCTGTGCGAGTCCGGTCAGGTCTCGATGTGTTCGGGGGCGGTGTCGAGTACGGCGTCCAGCAGGCCGGGGAAGCACGTGTCCAGGTCGTCGCGGCGCAGGCTCAGGATGCGCTGGGAGCCGCGCACCCTGACCTGGATCACCCCGGCCTCGCGCAGCACCCGCTGGTGGTGGGAGAAGGTGGAGCGGCTGATCGTCAGGCCGGCCGTCTGCTGGAGCTGGGTGCAGGGCGATTCCCCTACCTGGTCCAGGGCGCGTACGGCCAGCAGTTTCGCCGGGTCGGCCAGGGCTGCCAGGACCTTCGGCAGTCGCAGGTCGGCAGCGGCTGGATGGGTCTCCTCGATCACCACGGTGCTCCTGCGAAATGTCGCTTTGCCACTACGTCGTGGCAGCGCCGACGGTCCGCCGCCCAGGCCATGACCAAATGGCTGGCTCTGCCTCGGATCGGCACGCCGGAAGAGGTCTCCGCTCTGGTCGCTCACCTCGTCGGACCGGAGGGCGCCTTCATCACCGGCGCCACCCTCGCCATCGATGGCGGCTTCACGTGTCAGTCGGTGCGGAACGTACCGTGTGCCTGCTCTGGGTTTTCCGGATGGATGACCTCGCCCCTCTCGATCCTGGTACGGAGCGCGGTGGCGACCGCAGCGTGTCAGCAATTGAGCGCGGTGGTGGACTGGGGCCGGCCCGAGGCGGGGTCCAAGGCTATGGGGAACGTTCGTCCGTCGGTCACCCGGATCTCCACGGAGCTCGGCCCCGTCCACTTGACCGAGTCGAAGGCGTCGTCGGGGTCGTCGTCGTTGATGCAGCCGAGATCCCACTCCTTGCTGAGCAACCCGTCGTCTCTGCGGAGGCTGAGCCGCATCACCGAGTCCGGCCCGAAACCCGTCGACGACTGCTGGAGCCGGATCCGGTACGGGGCGGGCCCGTCGACGTAGCCGGCCTCCTCGGTGGCGGTGAACGAAAGGGCGACCAATGCCACGAACAGCGCACCGCTCGCGCCCAGCCCGGCAAGGACGGCGATCAGGACGCGTAGCCATCTCCACCGCAGCCCGAGGGCGGCGCATGCCATCAGGAGACAGGCCAGCGCACCGAACGCGAACGGATGGTTCAGATGCTCCCTCAAGAGCACCAGGTCAGAGTCGTGGAAGTACGGCAGGACTGCGAGGCCACCCGCGCAGAGTGAGGCGGCCACCAGGACGAGTGAGCGTGGAGGCATGGCGGATCCCATCGGTGAGGTACCACCGAGATCATGACAGGACCGTGGTGCCGTAACCCCCAAGTGTGACGCGACCAGGATGGTCTGGGCGGCGCGTCCGTGGGCGAGTCGGTTCTTGGGATGGCGGGCGCTGGTGGTGTGCGGGTTGGGCCGACGCCCTCCGCGTCCTCGCGGAGCGTGCGCGCGCGGACGGTGAGCGCGCCGATCAAGGGGTGGTGTGCTCGCCCGCCAGGCTTTCGAAGCAGGGACGCAGGAGCTCGATGATGTCGTCGGCGGAGGCGTCGGCGAGGGCGCTCAGCTTGAGAAGGTGACGGTCGATGACCACGCCGGTGATGATGGCCGTGACCAGGCCCGCCCGCAGGTCCGCGTCCTGGTGCGGGATGGACTCGCCGACCCGGGACAGCCAGGCCCGCCCGCTGTCGCGGTAGTCGTCGCCGGCGCCGGCGTGGGTGAGCACGGAACGCAACAGTGCCAGCGACGCCGCCGGTTCGTCGTCGAGGCGGCTGCGCAGCATCGCGAGCAGCGCTTCGGCGGGCTCGCCGGGCGGCAGTTCGTGGGTTTCGACCGGGACGGCCCGCGCGAAGAGCTGTTCCTTGCTGCCGAAGTAGTGCATCACCAGGCCGGCGTTGACCCCGGCCGCGGCGGCGACGGCGCGAATGGTGGTGTGGTCGTAACCCAGTTCGGCGAAGGACTGCCGGGCCGCGGCGAGGATGCGTTGCTGGGTGTCGATGCGCTGCTGAGCGCGCGTACGGCTGGGTTGGGACGGCTCACTCACCGACTCATTGTACGGGCGTTGAATCGACCGCGAGTTTCGTTGTACGTTGGTTCAATGAACATGCGTACAACGAAAGTGGTGACGGACATCCTCCAGGCGGGCAGGACGGGAGACCATGAACACTTCCTCGGCCTCATGGCTCCCGACGCCGTGATCGAGTGGCCGTACCGGCTGGAAGGCAGGCCGGCCACGCTGAGCGGCCGGGCGGAGATCGCCGCGTTCCTCTCCGCGCGGGGTTCGCTGATCAGCTTCGAGGAGTATGCCGACCTGGTGCTGCACGAGACGGTTGATCCTGAGGTGGTCATCGTCGAATACACCGCGAACGGCACGGTCACCGGCACGGGAGCGCCGTTCACTCAACGGGTCATCGCCGTGATCCGGGTCCGCGACGGGCAGGTCGTGTTCTACCGGGACTACATCAACCCGCTCCCGCTCATGAAGGCACTGGAGGCCCATGACGTGTGAGCGTCGCGGCGGGCTCGTGCGGACGTCATAGATCCCTCTATGGGGCGATATGTCGGAAAGTATTCTTCCCCTTCGACGCTGGTTGACGGGGAGAACGTGACATGGACGAACAGCAGTGGCTGGCGGATCGGTTCGCCGAGCATCGCTCGCACCTGCGCGCGGTGGCCTTTCGGATGCTCGGTTCGCTGAGTGAGGCCGACGACGCGCTGCAGGATGCCTGGCTGCGGGCCAGCCGCGCCGATGTCGGCCAGGTGGACAACCTGATCGGATGGCTGACCACGATCGTGGCCCGGGTGTGCCTGAACATGCTGCGCTCGCGCGGTCAGCGCCGCGACGAACCGCTGGACATCCAGACGGCCGATCCGCTGCTCGGTCCCGCGTCGGCGGGTGATCCAGAACACGAGGTGGTGATGGCCGACTCGGTGGGGGTGGCGCTGCTGGTGGTGTTGGACACCCTGAGCCCGGCCGAGCGGCTCGCCTTCGTGTTGCACGATCTGTTCGCCGTACCGTTCGAGGAGATCGCCCCCATGCTGGAACGATCACCGGAGGCGACCCGGCAACTGGCCAGCCGTGCGCGCCGCCGGGTCAGGGGCGCCGCACCTGCTCCGCATGCCGATCTGACTCGTCGGCGGAAGATCGTCGAGGCGTTCCTGTCGGCCACGCGCGGCCAGGATTTCCGGGCGCTGATCACGCTGCTCCACCCCGAGGTCACGCTCCGCGCCGACAGGGCCGTCATGCTGACCGCCGAACCCGTGATGGTGGCCGGAGCCGAGCCCGTCGCCAAGGGCGCGATGGCCGCCATGCGGCGGGCCCGGTTCACCGGACCCGCCCTCCTGGACGGCGCCGTCGGCCTGGTGATGGCTCCGTACGGCCGCCTGCGGGTGGCACTCGCCTTCACGATCGCCGACGACCTCATCACCGCCATCGACGTCATCGCCGAACCCGATCGTCTTGATCGCCTCCAGCTGGCGGTCCTCGACTGACGGTGATGGGCGCCTGCCCACCAGGGGTTCGCCCCGTCGACTGACAGAGGCGGACAGGCGGGTCGTCGCGATCCAGCTGCCCGTCGGCTTGCTTATGACGCACGTCACAGCCGTCGTCGGTCACATCGCCGTACGGCGGCGGGTCAAGGCGGTGACGGACTCATCGATCACCGCCGCTGCGGCACCCGCTCAGCCTCATCCAAGCAAGGGGACACCCCATGATGCAGCTCATCGTCACCGTTCTGGCCGCCGCCTGGGTGGGTTTCTCCGCCTATGCCATCCTCACCCGCGCCGCGTGGGTCATCGAGCCGCTGCGGTCGTACGGTGTCCCCGCCTCCTGGTGGCTCTGGCTCGGCGTCGCCAAGGCAGCGGGGGCGGCGGGCCTGCTGGCCGGCCTGGTCCTGCCCGTGATCGGCGTGCTGGCCGGGATCGGCCTGGTGGTGTACTTCGCCGGGGCCGTCGTCACCGTGCTCCGCGCCCGCTCGTACAAGACCGTCGCCTACCCGATCATGTACCTCGTCCCGGTCACCGCTGCCCTCCTGCTGGTAGCCGCCGCCTGAGCACCCGGCCGGAGCCCGGGCCGACCGTGCCTCCAGAACCCACCGCCGGACGGCTCGACAGGCGTCACAACGTTCCGCCGCGGAGCAGGAAGACCGCCGCAGGCCAGGCGGACGCGTTCGTCCAGGCCGTACCCGGAGCCGGCCGGGTCGGCCGGACTCTGGCGCCGGCCGTCTGTTCGCCCGTTGGCGACGGTCACCTCCAGAAGGTCGCCGGTACGGCGTAAGCTCACGCGGACCACGGATCCGGGGGCGTGTTTGGCCGCGTTGGTCAGTCCTTCCTGGACGACACCACCTCAGGAGTCGGTACGGCCGCGGCACGCCACGGGGAGTTGCCCCGCGTCCTCGGGGCCGCGGCCGAGCAGGTGGCCGGCACCGGGGTCTACCTCGGTCGCGGCGGTGGGCGCGGGCATCGGGGTGCTGCGTAGCCGCGGGTCATCAGCGCCGAGACGTGCGCCTTGACGGCGCCCTCCACCAGGAAGAGGCGGCGCCCGATCTCGGCGTTGCTCAACCCCGCACCGAACAGCGCCGCCCCCTCGTGCGCCGCGCGCACCGCTGCCATCAGCTCGTACGGGTCGCCGGACTTGAGCAGGAACCCCGACACCCCGCCTCCAGGGCGGCGGCCACGTACTCGTCCTCGCCGAACGTCGTCAGCATCACCACCGCCGTCGCCGGCGCCACCCGCCGCAGCTCCGCCGCGGCGCTCAACCCGTCCAGCACCGGCATCTGGATGTCCAGCAGGACCACGTCGGGACGGTAGGCGCGGGTCTGCTCGACGGCCTGGTGACCGTCCGCCGCTTCGGCGACCACCTCCACGTCCGGGGCCGCGCCCAGGATCGCCCGCGCCCCGGTGCGGATCAACGCCTCGTCGTCGGCCAGCAGCACCCGGATCACAGCACACACCGTACTCGGCGCGGCGCCGTCAGCCGCGCCGGATGACCGTCCCCCGACGGCCTGTCCCGGCGCGTCAGCGGTCGGTGGTGCGGCGGCGGTGGGCCTTCTGGCGGCAGGCGGAGCCGCAGAACCGGGCCGGGCGCCCGGTGCGGGCCGGGCGGAGGTGCCGGCCGCACTGGCGGCAGCGCGGATCGTCCTCCGTCGAGGACTCGGCGGCACCGTCTCCAGCGTCACCGCCCGTCGTTGAGTTTCGTGACGGGGTGGCTTTCGTTACGGGTGGCAGGGAAGGGCGCCCGTCCGCCGGAGCGGGACGCAGTCCGTCGAGGACGATCGCCGTCGCCCGGCCGGGGGTGCCGTCCGGTCCGCCCTCCATGGTCAGGCAGCCGCTCAGGAGCGTGCGCACGTCGGCCGGGTCGACGTCAGGACGTACCGCGCCGGCGCGCTGGGCCCGGTCGAGCAGGGTGCTGAGCGCGGCCGCGTACTCCTCCCTGGCCGGCGCGGCGAGGCGCGGGTCGACCTCGGTGGACAGGGCGTCGCACAGGGCCTTGTTCGGCCCGGCCCGTTCGACGGTGAGGCGGACCGCCGCGAAGAACGCCTCGGCGGGATCGGGGGCGGCGACCAGGGCCCCGACCTCCTCGGTGAGCTGTCGCAGGCCCTCCAGCACGACCGCCTCGAACAAGGCCTCCTTGCTCGGGAAATGCCGGTAGACCGTTCCCGCTCCCACTCCGGCGCGCCGGGCGATCTCGTCCAGCGGCACGTCGAGGCCGATCTCCGCGAAGGCGTGCCGCGCCGCCTCCAGCACGCGGCTCCGGTTGCGTCGCGCGTCCGCTCGCGCGGGCGCGCCGCCGCCACGGGCGGCCTCCTCGGACATGTGCTCCTCCTGGGTCCGCTTTGACAGGCGGGGCGGTCGTTCCGTAACGTCCAACCGGGTTGGTCGTTCCGATTCTATCCACGGCCCGCACGGCCGTCATCTCCTCAAGGAGTCCCATGAGCACGAACGTCCCTTCGCCCCGCGAGGTCGTCGACCGTTTCCTGCGCGCTTCGGCCGCCAATGCCTGGGACGACCTCGCCGACCTGTACGCCCCCGACGCGGAGATCGAGATCCCCTTCGCGCCCGAAGGAGTCCCGGCCCGATCGCGGGGGCGGGAGATCTTCCGTGCCCGATTCAAGGCGGCCGCGCCGCTGCGGCGGTTCGACAAGGCCGCCCCCGTCGTCATCCACGAGACGCGCGACCCGGAGGTCGTCATCGTGGAGTACGACCTCCACGGATCCATGACGAAATCCGGCCGGCCCTTCGTCTTCTCTTACGTCATGGTCATGCGGATCAGGGATGGGCTGATCGTCCACTCGCGCGACTACGCCAACCCGCTGGCCGGGGCCGAGTTCCGTGACGAACTGGCCGAAGCGATCGAACAGTGATCCGGTTCCCGGCCGATCACTTCTCCTGGCCGGATCGCTATCAGGGCAGCAGGCCGTCCTCGCCGAGGGTGGTCAGGCGTACCACCACGGCGACCTCCCGATCGACGGTCCGGCTCGCGCGGCAGGGCACCTGATGCCGCTCATCTCCGGCCCCCCGCATCATCTCGGTCAGGGTTTGATGAGGACCTTGAGGCTCTTGCGGGCGGCCATGTCCTGGTAAGCGACGGGGACGGCGTCGAGGCTGATGGTGGTGTCGAAGACCTTGCCCGGCTCGATGGAGCCGTTCAGGATGTCCGGCATCAGTTCTTCGATGTACGCCCGGACCGGCGCCGGTCCGCCGGCCAGGCGGATGTTGCGGAGGAAGAGGCTGCCGAAGCCGATGGGCGCGTCCTCGTACTGGGGGATGCCGACGCGGCTGATGACGCCGCCCGGGCGGACGACGCCGAGGGCCTGCCGGTAGGCCGGCATGGTGCCGACGGCCTCCACGGCCACGTGGGTGCCGTGCCCGCCGGTGAGCTCGCGTACCACATCGATGCCCTCCTGGCCGCGGGCGGAGACGACGTCGGTGGCGCCGAACTCGCGGCCGAGGTCGGTGCGAGCTTTGTGGCGTCCCATCAGGATGATCCGCTCGGCGCCCAGACGCCTGGCCGCAAGGACCGCCAGCAGGCCGACGGCGCCGTCACCGATCACGGTGACGAGGGTACGCGGGCTGACGCCGCCGGTCAGGGCCGCGTGGTGGCCGGTGCCGAACACGTCCGCGAGCGTCAGCAGGGACGGTACGAGCGCCGAGTCCGCCTCGACGGGCAGCCTGACCAGGGTGCCGTCGGCGAGCGGGACGCGGATCGCCTCGGCCTGGCCGCTCGCGTTCGTCCAGAAGCCGGCCTGCGGGTCGGTGCAGGAGGTGTGCAGGCCCTCGCGGCAGAACACGCAGGTGCCGTCGGAGACGGCGAACGGCGCCACGACCAGGTCGCCCCTGGCGAGGGTGGTCACCTCCGGGCCGGCGTCCTCGACGACGCCGATGAACTCGTGCCCCATCAGGGCGGGGCCGTCCGCCGGTTTCATCGAGGTGTACGGCCACAGGTCGCTGCCGCAGACGCAGGACGCGGTGATGCGGACCAGCGCGTCGGTGGGCCGCTTGATGACCGGGTCCGGCACCTGCTCGACGCGGACGTCGCCGGCGCCGTACATCAGGGTTGCGCGCATCGGGAGTTCTCCGTTCGTTTCGGGTCGCGTCCAGAAAACCCGTCCGAGCGCGGGCGAGGCAGAGCGCGTTCATCGGGGGTACAGGCTCAACCCCCTTACCGCGGCCGGCCGCGGTTACCGTGGAAGGCATGGAGCACCGCGCGGAGATCAGGGACTTCCTCGTCACCCGGCGCGCCAGGCTCACCCCGGAGCAGGTCGGGCTGCCCGCCGGCGGCCGCCGCCGGGTGCCGGGGCTGCGGCGTGAAGAAGTCGCGGTGCTGGCCGGGGTGAGCACCGAGTGGTACACCCGGCTGGAGAAAGGCCACATCAGCGGTGTATCGGACGACGTGCTCGACGCGGTGGTCCAGGCGCTGCGGCTGGACCAGGACGAACGCGCCTATCTGTTCACGCTGGCGCACGCTGCCCGCCCCGCCCGTCGCGCGCCCGCGCGCCGTTCGGATGCCCAGGTGCCGCCGCGGGTCCAGTGGATGCTGGATGCCATGACGATGGCGGCGGCGTTCGTACGCAACGGGCGTCAGGACATCGTCGCCTGCAACGCGCTGACCCGGGCCCTGCACGCGCCGATCTTCGACAGCCCCGCCACCGTCCGGCACGACCGCCCCAACATCGCCCGCTACATCTTCCTCGACCCCGACTCGCGGCGGTTCTTCGCCGACTGGGACGACGCCGCCGTCATCGCCGCCGCGCTGCTGCGCGCCCAGGCCGGCCGCGCGCCTCATGACCGCGCCCTGCGCGACCTCATCGGCGAACTGTCCACGCTCAGCACCGACTTCCGCGGCCGGTGGGCCGACCATGACGTACGCCTCCGACACGACGGCAGCAAGCGGCTGTGGCATCCGCAGGTCGGCGACCTGGAGCTGACCTACCAGTCGCTCAACCTGCCCCTGTCCGGCCGGGTGGCGTACGACCTCACCATCTACACCGCCGAACCGGGCAGCACCTCCGAGGAACGGCTCAAGCTGCTGGCCAGCCTCGCGGCCACTCCGCCGCCCGGCCGCGCGAACTCACGGCAGCCGAGCTGAACCGCCCCGATCACCCGTCGACCCAAGGAAAGCCGTCGGGGTCGGCCGCCGATCGGGCCTGCACCACCGCGTCGTCGTGTCCGCGCACGTCGTTGAGGAACGGGAACTCCTCGGGCCGCACCTGCGGACCGGCTGCCAGGCGACTACTGCAAGGGCGTCATGTCGATAAGCACGTACGCATCTGCTCTCGGTGACTCCATGACCGAATCGGGCACGTCGGCGCCCCAGCCCGCGAGGTCTTGGATGGGTGCGATGCTCAAGGATGTGAAGGCCCATTCGGGCGATTCCATGTAGATGTGATCGGTGATCGGCTCAGCCGACTTCACCCAGCCATGTCCTTCCAGAGCAGTACGAGCTGTGGCGGAAGCTTCTTTGTAGGATGAAGCGCCGACGTCCATGATCAGAATATTGCTGACCTGGACGGTGCGCTCATAGAAGGGATCCACTGTCGTCTGCGCCACGACCGTACCGATGCTGCTGACCTCGCGAACTGCGTCGGGTTCGACTTCGAGGGTCTCGATGGGCAGAAGTCCCTCGCCAGAGATGACACGCTGGACCGCTGCCGCACCACTTACGAGCAGATAGAGGGATCCCGCCGTGAGGAGCACGATGGCCCATAATCTCAACATGGATATCTCCCCGCATGCGCTATCGCTGATCATCGACTGACGCTGATCATAGGCATCTCTCCTCTTCCGGAGGGGAGCCATTTACGGAAGCCACCGTGTCGTGGGTGTGACGGGCTCGGGGAGGTGGTGACGGTTGTCATGATCGCCTGTAGGGTGGGGCGCTTGTTCTCATCGCCTCCGAACCCCCCAGGATGCGTCTCGTGTTATCTCGCCATCGTTCGGCCCTGCCTGCCCTGATCCTCACGAGTCTGTACGGCGCCGCGCTGGCGGTCGCCCTCGTCGTCACCCTGGTCTCCGGAGACCTCGGTCCGTTGTGGTGGGTGACGCTGTTCGTGCCCGTGGCCGAAGGGGCCGTGGTGACGCCGCAGAGTCTGCTCGTCCCGGTTCTGGCCGGGATGGCCTGGACGTGGGCGATCTGGCAGAGCCTGCGCGGGCCGGCGGCGGGGTCGGCGGCCGAGCAGGATCAGGACATCGTGCGGTTGCGCATCGCGCTTTACGTCGCGGCGGCGGCGACGTGGTTGTTCCACGTCACCGCGTCGTTGAGCTGGGAAGTCGGGATAGTGATCAGTTCCGCCGCGATGTGGGTGGTCGTGCTGCGGTTCACGCGGGTGCTGGACGGCGACCAGATGTTCACGCGGGGCCTGGGAGCGCTGGGGTACGGCGGTTTCACCGTCATCGGCCTGTTCGACCTCGTTGGCGTGCCTGCCCTGGACCGGGCGGCAACGTTCTGCGGCTTGGCCAGCCTGATCTGGTTGGCGCTGGTCCTGCGGGCCCAATGGGGCGATGACCGCTGGGGGAGGGCGACCTTCGCGTACGGTACGGCCTCCCTGGTGGCGCCAATTCTGCTGACACTGGCTGTGATGCCGTTCTCGGGCGAGGCGGGCGTAGACGAGGTGCCCAGTGTGATCGCGAACGTGCTGCTCATGATCTGGCTGACCCGCACCGCTCACGACCTGGCCGTTCCGCACCACGAACCGGCCGCCCAGACCGCGCTGGAGGCGTGAGCCGACCAGAGATCGCTCAGGCGGGGACGGGCTCCTGGCAGGCATGGTCGAAGGGCGGGTAGTTCGCGCCGGCCATGCGGTCGGCCGCGTCGATGTAGTCGGCGAGAGCGTCGCGGGATCGTGCGAGTCTGTCCAGCTGGTCGTCCAGTCGCCGCAGCCGGGAGCGCATGGCGGCCACCAGTTCGGGGCAGCCGAGCAGTTCCGGGGCCTCGCCGACCGCGCAGGGCAGCAGGTACGCGATGTCCTCCGAGGACAGACCGGCGCCGAGCAGATGCCGGATCTGCTTGACCCGCAGCACGGCGCTGTCGTCGTACTCGCGGTAGCCGTTCGCGCCGCGTTCCGCGTCCAGCAGGCCCTGGGCCTCGTAGTAACGCAACTGATGGGCGTTCACGCCCGTCCGGCGGCTCAGTTCCCCGATCAACATCGAACCCTCACTTGACCTTCAGACCGGTATCAACGTTGACGATGCTGCCATGAACAGCAGAACCGATACACCCGTGACCGTCATCGGACTCGGACTGATGGGCCGGGCGCTCGCCGGCGCGTTCCTGAAAGCAGGGCATCCCACGACCGTGTGGAACCGTACGCCGGCCAAGGCCGGGCCGTTGGTGGACCGGGGCGCGCGACTGGCGCCGACGGTCGGCGAGGCGATCAGGGCGAGCTCTCTGACGATCATCTGCGTCACCGACTACCAGGCCGTGTACGAGCTGCTCGGCGCGGATGAAACCGAGCTGGACGGCACGACGTTGATCAACCTGACCTCAGGCGACTCGGCGCAGGCCAGGCAGGCCGCCCGATGGGCCGAGCAGCGCGGCGCCCGCTACCTTGACGGCGCCGTCATGGCCATCCCCCCGGCGATCGGCACCCCCGAGGCGGTGATTCTGCACAGCGGGCCGCAGCCGGACTTCGACGCGCACAGGCGGGCGCTCGACGCGCTCGGCACCGTCACCTACCTGGGGGCGGACCATGGACTGGCCTCCCTGTACGACGTGGCCGGTCTCGCCATGATGTGGAGCGTGCTGAACGCCTGGCTGCAGGGCACGGCCCTGCTCGGAACGGCCGGGGTCGACGCCGTCACGTTCGCGCCGTTCGCGCGGCAGCTGGCCGCCGGCGTGGCCGACTGGCTGCCCGGGTACGCCGAGCAGATCGACCGGGGCTCCTTCCCGGCCGAGGTGTCGGCCCTGGAGACCGACGTGCGGGCGATGTCCCATCTGATCGAGGAGAGCGAGGCGGTGGGGGTCAACGCCGAGCTGCCGAAGCTGATCAAGGCGATGGCCGACCGCTCGATCGCGGCCGGGCATGGTGGCGAGCAGTATCCGGTGCTGATCGAGGAGTTCCGTACGCCCCGAAACGACTGAGCGCACCCGAGCCGATGAGGCCCGTCCGAGCTGCCGGACGGGCCTCCGTGCTGTCCGGCGGCGTGGTCACTTCTGCTCTTCCACCTGGTGTCCCGCTTCCCGCAGCGCCATGACGGCCCGCTCCCTCCGCTGCCGTGGAACGAGCACCAGATCGGCGTGCACGGTCGAGGCGACGAACACCGGAACGGCCGCCTCCGCCAGGGGCTCGACGATCGCCGCCAGCATCCCGGGGACGTCCAGGTCGTGGGCCGTGGCACCGCCGTAGAAGGCGATCCACCGTTCCTCCTCGGGCGGTCCGGCGGGAGGTGCCTCGCGCACGACGGTCAGCCCTTCGGGCGCGCGGACGAGCACCTGCCAGCCGTCACCGGGCGACGCGTCGTGCGGCAACTGCTCGATGACGAACGCGGTAGCGAGGATCCGCAGGTGCTGGGACGTGAGCGAGGTCATGGGCGTGTGTTTACCAGACCGGTGGCGCCCGTCCGTGAACACCTGAGCCTCTCGCGACAAGACACAGGTGACATCTCGAAGGGAGTCCAGTGACGAAAGCAGATCAGCCGTGGTGACGGACACGTCGCCGCTGGTGGTGGACGCCGAGATCATCACGCGTTCCCTCGATGATCCGGAGCAGTTCTCCGCCCTGTTCGACCGCTACGCCGCGACGCTCTACCGGTACGTCTCCTTCCGCCTCGGCCGGGAACTCGCCGAGGACCTGGTCGGAGAGACGTTCCTGATCGCGTTCCGACGGCGGCACACGTACGACATCGCCTACCGTGACGCCCGGCCCTGGCTGCTGGGCATCGCGACGAAACTCGTCACCGGCCACCGCCGGAGCGAGGTCAGCCGCTACCGCGCGCTGGAACGGCAGAGCCCGGCCCAGCCCGTGGAGGGGCCGGAAGAGGCGATCGCCCGCGATCTGACCGCGCGAGGGTCGCGGACCGCTCTGCTGGACGCGCTCGCGAAGCTGTCGCGGGGCGATCGCGACGTTCTGCTCATGGTCGCCTGGAGCGACATGACGTACGACGAAGCGGCCCGCGCGCTCGGCATCCCGGTCGGCACGGTCAAGTCACGGCTCAATCGCGCCCGGCGCAAGGTGCGCCACGCGCTGGGCGGAATCAACCCGTTGGAGGAGCACGGTCATGGATGAACTGAAGACGCTCATCAGAGAGCTGGAGCACGAGCCGCCCGGGTCCCTGGCCCGGCAGCGACTCCGCCTCGTTCAGGAGGCGACGGGGACATCGCCTGGCCGAGGCCGGAGGAGGCCGCTTCCGCTCCTGGGCGCGCGGCGGCTCGCGGTGGGCGCGGCCGTGGCGGCGGCCGTCGCGGTGGGTGTGGCCGTGCCCTCTCTACTCGGTTCCGCCGAGCCGGCCTACGCCCTGACGAAGAACCAGGACGGGTCGATCAACCTCAAGATCTACGACTTCAGGGACCCCGCGCAGGTCGAGAGGGAGCTGAAGGATTGGGGGGTGACGGCCGACATCACCTATCTGCCTCTTGGCCGGCGCTGCGGGAACGCCAGGGCGCCCTTCCTCAAGGAGGACCAGGTCGACGTGAGCAAGGAGGAACTGGCGAGCGATGATGCCGCCGTGCGGGCCAGGGTTCGGGAGAGACTGGGCCGGACGCCCTCTGCCCAGGCGATTCGCCCGCGAGACGGCATCACCATCTACCCCCGCCACATCCGGCCGGGCCAGATCGCGATGATCGAGGTCATGGAGAATCCGGTCGCGCCCACGGTGGAGCGTCCCGGGGTCGCCTGGCAGTTCAGCGGGCGGCTGACGACCGGGCCCGTCGCGCCGTGCGAGGTCGTGGCGGACCCCTCGGCCGATGAGATCGGCGACGCCACACCACCGCCCGGCCGCTGACCACCCGGCCGCTGACCACCCGGCGACTGACGGCTTGGCGACTGACCGGTCGTCAGCGTCGGTGACGGAAGGCGTCGGCGGCGGATCGGTCGATGATCGCCAGCTGGGTGTGGATCTGATCGGTGGCGGAGGAGTCGCGGTCGCCGAGCAGCGTGTGGGCGTGACGCCAGTGCTCGTGGGCGGCCGGGTGGTCGCCGGCGAGGTGATGACAGGCGCCCAGGTGGGCGAGGGTGCTGGCCTCGGCGTACGGGTCGCCGAACTCGCGGAACAGACCCAGGGCCCGGCGGTAGCAGGGGACGGCCCCGGCCGGGTCGCCCAGCTGGAGCCGGGTGTCGGCCAGGCACGACCAGGTGTGGGCCTCATGGGGGCGGTTGCCCAGCCGCTGGTGCAGCAGCAGGGCCTGCTCGCACAGTTCGAGGGCCCGGGCGTGGTGCCCCAGGCGGCCGTGGTGGAAGCCGAGATCGGTGAGCGCGATGGCCCGGCCCGCCTGGTGGTCCAGCCGCTCGAACAGGTCGTGGGCGCGGCGGGCGGCGTCGAGCGCGTCGGCCTGCCTGCCCTGGAGGGCGTACACGATGTCGCGGTGGTAGTGCGTCCACGCCTGACCGGCGAGGTCGTCACGCGCTCGGTGCAGGGCGGCGTCGAGGTTGTGGTGGGCGTCGTCGAAGCGGCCCAGGTCGGCCAGCGCGAAGGCCAGGTTGCGGTACGCGCGGGACTCCTCCACCGGGTCGCCCAGCCGCACGGCGGCGGCCACGGCGGCCTGCTGGGTCTCGGCCCGGTCGTGCCAGAAGCCCTGTCCGTGCAGGAAGACGAACATCGCCCGCGCCAGGTGGCAGACCTGCCGGTCCAGGCCCAGGTCGGCGGCTTGCTCCAGGACGGCGAGCAGGGCGGGGCGCTCGGCCGCGAACCAGCCCGCCGCCGCGTCCCGTCCGCCCAGGTCGGTGACACACACGCCCGTCGCCGGCGCGGCGGCGCCGACGGTCTCGACGTCCTCCTGCACTCCTCCCTCCGTGTCCCCTTCCGCGTCGCCGCCGAGCAACCGATGGGCGGCGTACGCGGTACGGGCGTAGTGGTCGATGAGGCGGCGCCGCGCGGCGTCCCGGTCCGCGTCGTGGGCCTGGCAGAGCTCGGAGGCGTAGGCGCGCAGCAGATCGTGGCAGGACCAGCGGCCGGGGACGGGTTCGGTGAGCAGGTTGGCGCTGGTCAGTTCGGCCAGGGGCGCCCGTACCTCGGAGATCGGAAGGCCCGCCAGGCTGGCAGCGGCGGCGATCGTGCTGTCCGGGCCCGGATGCAGCCCGGCGACCAGCCGGAACAGCCGTGCCGCGGCGTCGCCGAGCGAGTCGTACGACCACGAGAAGATCGCCCGTACGCCGGCGACGCGGTCCAAGGCCCCGAGGGTGTCCCGGAGCTCGGTGGCGAGCGCGTCGAGCGGGTGCGCGGGGTGGATCGCGGCGCGGGCGGCGACGATCGCGAGCGCCAGCGGCAGTCCGGCGCAGCGGCGGACGATCTGCTCGACGGCGTCGGGCCGGGCGGTGAGTCGCTCCTGGCCGAGCCGGGCGGACAGCAGCCGCCTCGCCTCGTCCGGCGGCAGCAGGCCGAGGGGGAGCGGACGCGCGCCGTACGTCATGACCAACTCGGTGAGGTGATCGCGGCTGGTGACCAGCACCAGGCAGCCGGGCGCCCCGGGGAGCAGCGGGGTGACCTGGCCGGCGTCGCGGGCGTTGTCCAGCAGGACCAGCATGCGCCGTCCGGCCAGCAGGCTGCGGTAGAGGCCGGTCTGCGCGTCCAGGCCGTCCGGGATCCGGTGCGGCGGCACCTCCAGCGCGTCCAGTAACGCGCGGACGGCCGTCGCCGGTCGTACCGCCTCCCCAGAAGGGTCGTATCCGCGCAGATCGACATGGAGCCGGCCGTCCGGGAACCGGTCGGCGACCCGGTGTGCCCAGTGCACCGCGAGCGTGGTCTTCCCGATCCCCGCCGTGCCGGAGATGACCGTGATCGACGGTGCCGGGGACCGTGTCTCCTCCGGTGACCCGAGCAGCGCGTCCAGCGCCGCCAGCTCGGCCTCCCGCCCGGCGAACCCGATGACGGCGGCGGGCAGCTGACTGGGCACCGTGCTTCCGGCCGCCGGGGCGTCGGCGGCGGGCAGTCGACTGGGTACCTTGCGCCCGTCCACCGGGGCGCCTGCGGCGGGCGTTGGGCCGGGCATCGTGCGCCCGGCTGCCGGGGCGCCTGCGGTGAGCAGGTCGGCGTGGACCTGCCGCAGCTCAGGGCTGGGGTCCACGCCCAGTTCGGCGGCGAGCCGGCGCCGGATCGTCTCGTACCGCTCCAGCGCCTCGGCGGGACGGCCGGACGACTCCAGCACCCGCAGCAGCCGCGCCCACAACGATTCGCGCAGCGGGTGCCGGTCGGCGGCCCTGGCCAGCGGGGCCGGGTCCGGCCGCGTTCCGTGGGCCAGGTCCAGATCGACCCGGCGCTCCAGCGCGCTCAGGTACCGATCGTGCAGCGCGGGGGCCGCGAAGTGCTCCAGCCAGTCCGATCGGATCCCGTCGAAGGGGGTGCCGCGCCACAGCGCCAGCGCCTCGGCCAGCCGGGACCGCTCGGCCGCCGGATCGGATGCCGCCGCGGCCTCGTCGACCAGGTGGCCGAAGCGCAGCGCGTCCACCTGATCGGGCTCGGCCGCCAGCAGGTAGCCGCCCGGCCGGGCCGCGATCAGTTCGGCGGTGCCCAGCGCGCGGCGTACGCGCTTGACGGTGGTACGGAGGTTGGCCCGCGGGTCGCCGCGCGGATCGGCGCCCCACACCGCGCTCACCAGCTTCTCCGCCGGTACGGCCCGGCCCGCCGACATCGCCAGCACCGCCAGCAACGCGCGCTGCCGCGCCGGGGGCAGCTCGACCGGCAGCCCGGACACGGAAACGCGCAGCGGCCCGAGCAGTTCGACGGCCAGCACGCGCATCACTCTCCTTCACACGCCCGGTCCAAAGGGGAGTGTCACTGGACTGACACCACTCTGTCACCCCAGGTCCGCCACGATGGCGATCGCGCGAGCGTGATCCACCGGGAGATCCCGGATCGAGACCGCAGGAGGTCACAGTGTCCATATCCGTGCTCGACATGTCGGTGTCCCTCGACGGGTACATCGCCGATCCCGACGACTTCCTCGGCGGCGACGACGGCGAGCGGTTGCACCGATGGGCGGACGCGAAGGGGGAGCCGGGCGAAAGGTTCGCGGAGGAATGGCGGGCCGCCGGGGCGGTGGTCGCGGGACGGCGGACGGCCGAGCTCATGGACCACTGGGGTGGTGATCACAACGGTATGCCGATCTTCGTGCCCAGTCACCGGCCGCCGGGCCCGGCCGCCCGCTGGGGCTATCCGCTGGTGACGTACGTGACCGACGGGATCGAGAGCACGATGGCGCAGGCGAAGGCCGCCGCCGGGGGCCGGGACGTGCAGGTGCGGGGCGCGTACACGGGGCAACGGGCGATCGAGGCCGGGGTGCTGGACGAGGTGCAGATCCATCTGGTCCCGGTGCTGCTCGGCCGTGGCCGCCGGCTGTTCGACATCCTGCCGGCGGAGGTCGAGATGGAGATCGTCCGCGTGATCGACACACCGGAGGCCACCCACATCCGCTACCGCGTCCGCCGCTGAGCCGCCGGCAGACGTATGGGGAGTCTCACCGCGCGGAACGGAACTTCGGAATGGCGCGGTCCGACAACGTGGTGTGGGCGATGAGGTGCAGAAGGTTCCGGCGGGTTGCCGGAGCGGCCGGACCCGGCCGAGTGGCGGGCCGGCGTGGACGGGGACCATCACCGGGCGATGCGGCAGGTGAACGAGGCTTCGGCCCGTGACGACCGGCTGGACAGCGTGATGCTGCCGGTCCGCGACGGCGTCACGCCGGCCAGGAGACGGTGAACCGCCGCAGGACCTCAGCCTGACCGGCGCCGGCAGAGCAGGGTCGTGGTCTCATGGTGCAGGTGCACGTGACCGCCCAGGGAGCCGATCGTCTCGCCTACCACCAGGAGCAGCGCCGCGAGCCGGTCGGGCCCGAGCCGGAGGTGGTCGCTCGACGTGGCGACGAGCCCGGTCCACTGGTCGGCGGTAAGGACACGTTCCTGCCGGTAGACCTGCTCCTCGATCGGGGTGAACGCGTCACGGGCCGACGCCGGTACGCGTTCTGAACGGGTCGTGTCGCGTGGCCCCCAGACCCAGACGATCTCCGGCGCGTGCTGGGCGTACACCTCGGCGAACGCGGCGGCCATCGGCTCCTCCATGTGCGAGGAGTTCCAGAACCAGGCCATGAGACCGCCGGGGGCCAGCACCCGTGCGGCCTTCGCGGTGCCGGCCTCGGGGTCGATCCAGTGCCAGGCGTCGCCGCAGGTGATGAGATCAAAGCGGCGGCCCGCGTCGTCCCAGGTCTCGAACGGGGCGACCTCCACCTCGACGCCGTGGCCCCGCGCGACGTCCGCCATGCGCTCGTCCACCTCGACGCCCAGCACGGCCAGCCCCCGGCCGGCCAGCGTCCTGGCCACCTTTCCCGTGCCGCAGCCGACATCGAGGCCGCGCGCCGGACGGTCCGCCATGAGGTCGTCGATCAGCTCGTCCGGGGGCTGCGGGCGGTGCCGGTCGTACTGCTCGGCCACCGAGCCGAAGGAGGTGGCACGTGCGCGGTCCAGATGGAGTGCGTCAGGTTCCATGATCCGACCCTACGAGAGCCCGCTCGTACGGTTCGATGGGACTTGAACCTCAAGCGGCTTGAGATCCGATAGTGACGGTATGGACGACAACGAGCTGTATTCGATCGGGGATGTGGCCCGCCGCACCGGTCTGAACGTCAGCGCCATCCGGTACTACTCCGACGTCGACATCGTCGCGCCGACCCGCGTGACCGACGCCGGCCACCGCCTGTACGACGTCCGCGCCATCGCGCGGCTGGAGCTCATCCGCACCCTCAGGGACCTGGACGCCGGCCTGGACGACATCCGCCGGCTGCTCGACGGTGAGACGTCGCTGCACGACCTCCTCGTGGCGCACCTGGAGATCGTCGAACGTCAGGAACGCGGCCTGCGGGCCCGGCGGGCCGTGCTGCGGACCCTGGTCAAGCAGGGCGGCACCGCCGACCAGGCGGCCCTGATGCGCAAGCTCGTCTCGATGCCGGACGAGGAGCGCGAGCGGCTCGTGGACGACTTCTGGAACGACGTCGCCGAAGGACTCGACGTGCCGGCCGGTTTCGTGGACCGGTTGCGGACGATGCGGCCGCGCCTGCCGGAGGATCCGACGCTCGTCCAGCTCGAAGCCTGGATCGAGCTGGCCGACCTGGTCCAGGGCGCGGAGTTCAGGAACAAGGTCCGCTCCTACCTCCAGGACACCTACTCCACCTCTCCCGGGCGGGATCTGGCCGCCGCGCCCGTACAGGACTTCATCTACGAGACGGGGACGGCGATCATGGAGGAGGTCATGGCGGCGTTCCGTTCCGGATTGCGGGCGGACTCGCCACAGGCGCAGGACCTGGTCGTACGGATGGCGGCGGCGGCCGCCGAGGCCGTCGGCACGCGGTCCACGGCCGAGTCGCGCGCCCGCATGGCCACGGGGTTCCTCATGGCCGAGCAGTTCGAACGGGAGGAGCCCGAGGAGTCGCATCGGTACGACGCGAGTCACGGCAGGTACGTGTCCCTGGTGGCCGTGATCAACGACCTCCCGCCTGACACGGGCGAGTTCGCGTCGTTCGCGGGGTGGCTGGCGGCGGCTCTCGGGGCTTCGAGCCGGTAGGGTTCCTCGGGTGCTGCTCCTGGTCCGCCATGCCATGCCCGCCTACGGCCCGGACGTACCGCCGCACGCGTGGACGCTCAGCGCCGAGGGGTGGCAGGCGGCCCGCCGGCTGGTCGGCCGGCTGCCCGGCGACGCCCGGCTCGTCTCCAGCGACGAGGTGAAGGCGTGGCAGACCCTGGGCGGCGACGACGCGGTCACGCGCGATCGACGGTTCGGCGAGGTCGCCCGCGTGGAGCCGTGGGAAGGCGGCTATCGCGAGCTGCGGCGCGCCTACGTGGACGGCGCGGACCACCCGGACTGGGAGGCCCGGGCCGAGGTCGCCGAACGCTTCGATGCCGGGATCACCGAGCAGCTCGCCCTGGCCGGCGGGCGGCCGCTCGTGGTGGCGACGCACGGCATGGCGATGACCGTCTGGGTGACGGCGCGATTGGGCCTGGACCGCCCCGGCGACTTCTGGGCGGACCTCCGCTTCCCTGACGCGCATCTCGTCGACCTGGCGTCGGGCACCGTCGAGCGAGCCTGAGCCCGGCGCCCGTGCCGATGACGATCCTCGGCTCGCTCCCCGATTGAGCCTGCCGTTCGGGTCACTTTCGACCAGAACGGCCTTTCCGATTGAGCCTGCCGTTCGGGTCACTCCTCGGCCAGGACCGCCTCCCCGACCGAGGCGCGGAGTCGGTCGTTCGCCTGCTCCAGGGCGTGCAGCACGATCGCGCGCTGCTCCGCGCCCACCTCGCCCAGCGCCTCCTCGGCCAGCTCCGCCCACGCCCGCTCGATCTCCGGCACCAGCGCGTGGCCGGCGTCGGTGACCACGACGCGCACCTGACGGCGATCGGTGGCGACCGGCTCGCGCCGGAACCAGCCGCCGGTCTCCAGGCGGGCGAGGCTGCGGGTGGCGGTCGGCTGCTCGACGCCGAGCCGGGCGGCCAGCTGCGAGACCGTCATGCCGTCGCGTTCCTGCGCCAGCACCCACAGCAGCACGTCCTGGCCGGGATGCAGGCCGAGCGCCGCGAGCTTGCGGGCCTTGGCGGCGCGGTAGAGCTTGCTCATCTTGTTCAGCGCTCGATTGACGCGCATCCCCTCGCTTGCCTCCATGGCCCTCAGTCTATCGTGGTATATAGTCGGCTATTAGATAGCCGACTATGTATGGAGGAGAGATGGACCTCGGACTGCACGGACGCGTCGCGCTGGTCACAGGGGCGTCGGGCGCCATCGGCGGCGCCATCGCGATGACCTTGGCACAGGAGGGAGCCTCGGTCGCCGTCGCCTGGCACAGCGGCGAAGAACGGGCCCACGGCCTCGTCGGCACGATCACGGCGGCGGGCGGCCGGGCGATCGCGGTCCGGCTCGACCAGCGTGACCAGGACTCGATCCGGACGGCCGCCCGTCAGGTGGAGCAGGAGTTGGGCGGTGTCGCGGTCCTGGTCGCCAACGCCGTCTCCTGGCCGGCCCGGGCCCCCGAGACCTGGGAGAGCCTGACCGGCGACTTCACCGCGAACGTGACCGGGACGCTGACCGTGATCGACGCCGCGCTGCCCGGCATGCGGGCGGCCGGCTGGGGCCGCGTGGTCGTGCTCTCGTCGGACGTGGTCGCCCAGCCCATGCCGGCGGGAGTGGCGTATCCGGCCGCGAAGGGCGCGCTGGAGACGGCCGCGAGGGTGTACGCGTCCCGTGAGGCCCCGTACGGCATCCTCACCAACGTCGTCAGACCGGGCTTCACCCTCACCGAACGGGCACTGAACACTCCAGGCTTCGGGCAGGAGGTCGTCGACGCCGAGGCCGCCATGACACCCACCCGCCGCATCTGCACCCCCGAGGACGTCGCCTCCACCGTCGCCTATCTCGGCTCGGCCGCGAACGGGCACGTCAACGGGGAGATCGTCTCCGTCGCGGGCGGACGCCACCTCACCCGGTGACCGCCGGGCCCGTGACGGTGCTCGTCTTCAGTTTCCCGGCCGGGCGCCAGGGGGTGTCCACGCTCCCGGTCGCACCCATGGCCGCGACCATCGGGACCGCCGGCATCATGCTCGTCCTCGGAGCCTTCGCCGTCGCGTACGCGATCGGGTGGTCGGTCGTCGTGCCGGTGACCAGCCCGCCGAGGGGCGCGAGGCCACGTTGACGGGCCGGTCCCGTCTCTCCCTACGGGCAGGCGGGCGTGAGCACCTTCCAGGGCGAGCAGTTGTCGGCGGAGGACGAGCAGCACAGCCGCCTGCTCCACCCGCCCGGGCGGCACTGGTACTGGTACCCGCACACGGCCGCCGCCTTCACCTCAGGAAGTACCAGCGCTAGCGCCCGGTCGATGAGCGTTCTCACGTTCTGCCTCCTCGTATCCCTTTACCGATTGACGTATCGGCGATTATCGGGACAGGCACTGGCGGGCCGTTAGCGCGGCGATAGCGCGGTCAGCAAGGTCAGGCCGCCCGGCAGCGCATGACCAGATCCGCGGGGACGCGCACGGGCGCGCACAGGGTCTGGCCGTGCTCGTCGAACAGGTCGTCGCGGGAGTCGAAGAAGCCCAGGTCGGCGCGGACGTGACCGGAGAGGTCGCAGGCGGGGCAGGTGGCGCCGTCCCAGTCCACGGCGGTGCGCGCGACCGCGTCGAAGAGCGTCTCCCCGGCCGTGTTCGTGAACCGGCCTCCTGCTCGCAGGGCGTCGAGATCGCCGTACAACTCGGAGACGGACACCCATCGGTCGCCGAGGAGGAACTCCGGCCAGGCGAGGATCACGTGCCGGGGGATCAGCATGCGCAGCCGGGGGAGGCGCGCATGCCAGAAACGCCCGTCGAGCAGCAGACCCCTCACCCGCGTGGGGATGCCGCGACCCCGGGCCAGGCCCTCCAGCAGGGCCAGTCGCTGGCTGCAGGACCCCTGGCCCAGCCGCAGGGTC
Organism: Nonomuraea fuscirosea; assembly: GCF_035917475.1. Taxonomy (NCBI): domain Bacteria; kingdom Bacillati; phylum Actinomycetota; class Actinomycetes; order Streptosporangiales; family Streptosporangiaceae; genus Nonomuraea; species Nonomuraea fuscirosea. The sequence goes on from NZ_CP109074.1 coordinate 11,609,894, forward strand.
GTGGAGACGGGACGCCGTTCGTTCATCGCGTAGACCGGGCGGACGCGGGCCGCGACGAGCCGGTGGGCCGCGATCAGGAACGCCCGCCCGTCGAGGTCCCGTGCTTCGTCCAGCAGGTCCAGCACCCGAGGATGCCGCCAGTCGATGATGGGCGTGGCCGCTGTGCCGCCCGTGGCGGTCGGGCGACGCTGCAGCGAGCGTAAGCGTCCAGAGATCACCCGGCGATCGTAACCATCGGGGGATGGACGCTGGTCGGCGTCGGTTACTTGAAGGTCAGGGTCTGCCAGGTTTTCACCTCCGCAGCGGAGAGGGCTCTGGCGAGGATGGCGGCTCGGTCCACGGCGCCGGTCAGGCGTTGGCCGCCGTTCTGGTCGGCGGCGAAGCGCAGGGAACGGGCGGTGCAGCCGGTGATGCCGTCGGTGCCGGTCTGGGCGGTGGCCCTGAGTTCGCCGTCCACGTACGCGGTGAGCGTGCCGGTGCGGTCGAGGGTGACCACCACGTCGATCCAGCGGCCGGTCGGCAGGGTGGCGTTCAACGCGGTGTTGGCGCCGGCGCCGATGAAGCGCAGCGTGTTGTCCGGGGTGACGTCGATGAGCACGCCATCGGTGCCGGGGTCGCCGGACACCTGCGAGTCGAACAGGCGGCGGTAACCGGAGCCGGCGATCTTGACCTCGGCCGCGAACGTGGCCTCCCGCACCAGGCCGAGGGTGGTCGCGCCCGTCGTCAGGTAGGTGTCGCCGTCGAGGACGAGGCCGCTGCCTGTGGGTGCGGTGGTGTCGTAGGCGGGGGTGCCGGTGACGGTGGCGTCGCGGCCGTTGCCGGAGGTGTCGGCGACGGTGCCGCCCTCCTCCGGGTCCCAGGCGACCAGAAGAGAGCCGGGTTCGGGCGGCGGGCAGGGGTCGAGCCCGAGTACGGCGGTCACCGAGCTCCGCCACGACCCGGTGACCGAGCCGGTGAGCACGGCGCGTCGGGAGCCGTCCGCCGGGCCGGGGGTGACGGTGAAGACGGCGGTGCGCGTGCGGCCGGGGCCGGTGGCGGGCAGGTGGCGGGTGGCCGGCTCGACCGTCCAGCCCGCGGGCGCGGTGAGGGCGACGTCGGCGGCCGGTACGGCGCGCCGCCGGGTGGCGGTCGCCGTGACCCGCGCCTCGAACGGGGTGCCCGGGACGGCGGTGGCGGGCGCCTCCAGGGCGACGGCGGCCTCGTTCTGGATGGTGTACGCCTGACCGGCGCGGGCGTTCCAGGTGAGGGTGTCGCCGTCACGGCGCGGCTCGACCACGCGGCCCCGCTCGTCCAGGACGCGGTAACGGCCGGCGATGAACGGCGACCGGACCTTGAGCGGGCCGGACCTGCCGGGCCGCACGGTGACGGTGTCGGGCGCGCCGCCCTTCCAGGTGGCGTCCACGGTGACGTTCCCGCGGGCGCGCAGCCCGGTCACGGAGCCGTTCTTCCAGGTGGAGGGCAAGGCGGGCAGGACGTGGACGACGTCGTGCTGACTCTGCACGAGCATCTCGGCCATCCCCGAGGTGGCCCCGAAGTTGCCGTCGATCTGGAACGGCGGATGGGTGTCCCAGAGGTTGTCCAGGGTGGAGCTCTTGAGCTGTTCGGCGAGCATCTTGTGGGCGTGGTCGCCGTCCAGCAGCCGCGCCCAGAAATTGATCTTCCATGCCTTGGACCAGCCGGTGCCGCCGTCGCCGCGCGCGGTCAGCGTGACCTTGGCCGCCTCGGCCTCCGGCGTGCCCGCGGCGATCTGGTTGGCCGGGTGCAGGGCGTACAGGTGGGAGACGTGCCGGTGGGTGTCGGACCTTGCGTCCCAGTCGCTCTTCCACTCCTGCAGCTGGCCCCACGAGCCGACGCGCAGGCCGGGGTCGAGCTTGGCCAGGGCGGCGCGCACCTCGGCGCGGAAGCCGGTGTCCACGTTCAGCTTCTCGGCCGCGGCCAGGGCGTTGGTGAGCACCTCGCGGACGATCTGCTGCGACATCGACGCGCCGGCCGAGAAGTCGCCGTGCTCGGGGGAGTAGCTGGGCGAGGCGACCAGCCTGCCGTCACGCGGGTCGGTGTGCAGGAAGTCGAGCCAGAACTCCGCCGCGCCCTTGATCACCGGGTACGCGGTGTCGCGCAGGTAACCGGTGTCACCGGTGAAGCGGTAGCTGTCGTACAGGTGCTGGGTGGTCCAGGCGGCGGCCTCGGGGAACCAGAAGGCGGTGGCCCAGTCGTGCATGCCGGTGAACCCGTAGGGGTTGGTCTCGTTGTTGACCACCCAGCCGCGCGCGCCGTACATGTCCCGCGCGGTGATGCGGCCGGGGGCGACCATGGCGGAGATGTAGCGGTCGTACGGAGTGGTCGTCTCGTGCAGGTTGGTCTGCTCGGCGAGCCAGTAATTCATCTGCAGGTTGATGTTGACGTGGTAGTCGGCCGACCAGGGCGGGCTGGTGGAGTGGTTCCAGACGCCTTGGAGGTTGGCCGGCAGCAGGTCGTTCTCGCGGGAGGAGGAGATGAGCAGGTAGCGGCCGTAGGCGAAGAACAGCTCCTCCAGCGCCCGGTCCTCGCCGGCGTCGCCGCCGGTGTAGTCCTTGCGCAGCCGGTCGGTGGGGACGGCGGGCGTCGTGCCGCCGAGGTCCAGCTTCACCCGGTCGAACAGCTCGCGGTAGTCGGCGGTGTGCGCCCGGCGCAGCTGCTCGTAGCTCCTGACCGCGGCGGCGTCCACGGCCGCGGTGACCTTGGCGTGCGGGTCCGCGCCCCGGTAGGCCGGGTAGGCGCCGGCGTAGTCGGTGCCGGCCGAGAGCACGAAGACGGCGCTGTCGGCGCCGGCGACGGTGATCTCGTCCCCCGCGTCCGTACGGGTGCCGCCCTGCGCGATCACCTGCACCTGCGCCTCGAACCGCAGCCGGTTGTCGCTGAGCTGCCCGCGGATGGTGAGCCGGCCGCCGGCGGCGGTGACCGTCTTGTCGTCGCGCGGCGAGCTGTGGCGCAGCGTGAACGACACCTTGCCGGGCCGGTCGGCCGACAGCCGGCCGACGATCACGTTGCCCGGATTGCTGGCGAAGTACTCGCGCGAGTAGCGGACGCCGCCCGCGGTGTAGCCGACCCGGGCCACGGCCTCGCGCAGGCTCAGCTCGCGCCGGTAGGCGGAGGCGTCGGCGGGTGCGCCGGGAAGATCGAGATGCAGGTCGCCGAACGTCTGGTACGCCCCGAACCCCGTCTTGGGCTGGCCCAGTTTGGCCGCGACGTCCTCGGGGCTCATCCGGCCGTCGCGGTCGATCTGGCGCCGCACGTCATCGATGGCGCCGGGGCGCGGCGACTTCCAGTTGCCGAAGTCGTAGCCGGGGGAGCCGGGGCCGCCGGTCCACAACGTCTTCTCGTTGAACTGGATCCGCTCGGAACCGACCCCGCCGAAGATCATCGCGCCCAGCGGGCCGTTGCCGATGGGCAGCGCCTGGGTCTCCCAGTCGGTGGCGGGCTGGTCGTACCAGAGGGTCAAGTCATCGGGTGTCTGACGGTCGTCGATGACGGCCTGGGCGGGGGCGGGCAGTCCGGTGGCGAGCAGCAGTGCGGCGAACAGGACGGAGTCGAGGCGGCGTCGTGGGGGGTGGGTCACGGATCTCTCCGATCACACGGAAACCTTGACCTTAGGAGATAGCACCGAAACCTGCCTTTAACAAGAGTTGACATCCGATGTATGCGTCGCGGGTGCCGCCCTGCTCGTCCAGTGCGGGGGACGGGCGGGAGGTCCGATGACTGTGGACGTCAGTTTGCGGATAATCCGGTCCGGAACCACTTGGGTAGGCTGAAGGGCATGACCGCGATGGCCCCCGCCCGTACCGAGACCGATCTGTCGTTCCTGCTCGACCACACCAGCCACGTGCTGCGGACGCGCATGGCCGCGGCGCTGGCCGAGATCGGCCTGACCGCGCGCATGCACTGCGTGCTGGTGCACGCGCTGGAGGAGGAGCGTACCCAGATCCAGCTCGCCGAGCTCGGCGACATGGACAAGACCACGATGGTGGTGACCGTGGACGCGCTGGAGAAGGCCGGCTACGCCGTGCGCCGCCCCTCCAGCGCCGATCGGCGCGCCCGGATCATCGCGGTCACCGACAAGGGCGCGGAGGTCGCCGCGCGCAGCCAGGAGGTCGTGGACGGCGTGCACCGCGACGCGCTCGCGTCCCTGCCTGACGACGAGCGCGAGGTGCTGGTCCGGGCGCTGAACCGGCTGGTCGGAGGGCACCTCGCCACCCCGGTGGAGAGCCCGCAGGTGGCCCGCAGGGCCCGCGAGCGGCAGCGGTAGCTCCGAAGGTGCGCGAAAACTAGGTCCGAAACATATCGTCTGTAACGGAACCATCTGTTACGGTCTCTCCTGTCGATGTCGCCGGCGTCGACGTGCCGAACCTTGATCGGGAGAGACCGTGCCGTATTCGCCTGACTCGCGCTGGACCGCACTGGGCGTGCTGTCCGCCACCGGATTGATGACCATCCTCGACGGCAGCATCGTGACCGTCGCGCTGCCCACGATCCAGCGGGATCTGGGCTTCACGCCCGCCGGGCTGAGCTGGATGGTCAACGCCTATCTGATCGCCTTCGGCGGGTTGCTGCTGCTGTCGGGCCGGCTGGGGGACCTGATCGGCCGCCGGACGATGTTCATGGCCGGGAACGTGATCTTCACGGCCGCGTCGTTGCTGGCCGGCGTGGCGGGCGGCCCGGGGATGCTGATCACGGCCCGATTCCTGCAAGGAGTGGGCAGCGCGATGGCCTCGGCGGTCGTGCTGGGCATCCTCGTGACGCTGTTCACCGAGGCGCGGGAACGGGCGAAGGCCATCGCGATCTTCAGCTCCACCGGGGCCGCCGGTGCCTCCCTGGGCCAGGTCCTGGGTGGTGTGCTCACCGACGCCTTCGACTGGCCGTGGATCTTCTTCATCAACGTGCCGATCGGCGTGCTGACCATCGCGCTGGCCGTCCGCGCGCTGCCCGCCGACCGCGGGATCGGCCTGTCGGCCGGCGCCGACATCGCAGGCGCCGTGCTGATCACCTCCGGGCTGATGCTGGGCATCTACACCGTGGTCAAGGTGGAGGAGTACGGCTGGCTCGCCGCCCACACCCTCGGCCTGGGCGCGCTGGCGCTGGCCCTGATCGCCGGGTTCGTGGTGCGGCAGGCCACCGCCAGGACCCCGCTCATGCCGCTGCGCATCCTGCGTTCGCGCAACGTGGTCGGCGCCAACGTCGCCCAGATGTTGTCCCTGTCGGGCATGTTCGCCTTCCAGGTGCTCTTCGTGCTCTTCATCCAGCAGGTCCTCGGCTACGGCGCCCTGGAGAGCGGGCTGGCCCTGCTCCCGGCCGCGGTCGGCATCGGGTCGATCTCGCTGTTCGCCTCCGCCCGGCTGAGCGCCCGGTTCGGGGTGAAGGTCGTGCTGCTGGGCGGGCTGGCCATGCTCACGGCCGCCATGCTGCTGCTGACCCGGATCCCCACGGACGCCGGGTACCTCACCCACCTGCTGCCGGTGATGCTGCTGATCTGGGGCGGCGGCCTGGTGCTGCCGGCGCTGGCCACGCTGGGCATGTCGGGGGCGCGGGAGAGCGACGCCGGCCTGACCTCGGGGCTGTTCAACACCACCCAGCAGGTGGGCATGGCGATCGGCGTGGCGGTGCTGAGCACGATGGCCGCCGGACGCACCGAGGGGCTGCTGGCCGCCGGGCAGGACCGGGCGGCGGCGCTGACCGGCGGCTACCAGCTGGCGTTCGGCATCTCGGCCGGGCTGCTGCTCACGGCCTTCGTCGTGGCCGCCGTCGTCCTGCGCGGGCCGTCGCGCCGCTCCGGCGGCGTGGGGAGAGCGGTGACCAGGGCCACCGCGACCGCCGAGCCGGCGGCCGAGGACGCGACGACCTCCTGAGGTGGGGGCGCGGATGGCGCGGTGGCCGGGGCCGCCGCGCCTTCCGCCGCCTGGGTCAGCGTACGTAGATGTCGGGCCTGGCCGGCGTGGGCATGCGGTCGCCGAGGAAGAAGCCGGTGTGCGGCGGCTGGTTGTAGGCCGTGTTCTGCCAGGCCACCGAGACCCGGTAGAGCGGGTCGTGCATGAGGGTGAAGATGCGCCGGTCCGTCGGGATCGGCGTGGAGTAGATGCGCAGCGCGCGGTTGTCGGTGGTGGGCCAGACGACCTCCTCGCGCCAGTCGCCGAACAGGTCGGCCGACAGCGACGGCGTCGCCTTGGTGCCGTTGTTGGAGTGCACGCCTGAGGCGGTCAGCAGGCGGGTGTCGGAGCTGGTGCCGTACTTGTCGATCCTGGTCTGGTCCAGCAGCTCCCTGACGGGGTCGCCGTCCCACCAGGCCAGGAAGTTGACCGAGGACGGTTTGCGGCCGGCGTTGTTGCCGGTGACGCTGCGCAGGTTGCCGTCGGCGGCCGACCAGAACTCGCCGGCGACCCGGACCGTGGAGATGTCCCCGGCCACGCCGCGGCCGTTGTCGGAGCCCGAGGCGGTGGACCAGAGGACCGAGCCGTTGCCCGGGTCGATGTAGAGCGAGCCCGGCTGGGAGGTGGACTCGCTGACCTTGAAGTACTCCAGCCCGGCCCTGGCGGGGTCGAAGTCGCCGAGGTGCTGGGCGTCGCCGTGGCCGGTGCGGGTGCTCCACATGCCGCTGCCGCTGTCGTTCACGGCCATCGCGCCGTAGACGATCTCGTCGCGGCCGTCGCGGTCGATGTCGCCGACCGACAGGCTGTGGCTGCCCTGGCCGGCGTACTGGGAGCCGGCCGAGTTGCTGTCGAACGTCCACCGCTTGGTCAGCGAGCCGTTGCGGAAGTCCCAGGCGGCGATGACGCTGCGGGTGTAGTAGCCGCGGGCCATGATGAGCGAAGGACGCTCGCCGTCCAGGTACGCCGTCCCGGCCAGGAAACGATCCACCCGGTTGCCGTAGTTGTCGCCCCAGGAGGAGACCGTGCCGCGCGGCGGGTCGTAGGCGACCGTGGACAGCGCGGCGCCGGTCTGGCCGCTGAACATGGTCAGGTATTCGGGGCCGCTGAGCACGTACCCGCTGGAGTTGCGGTGATCGGCGCTCGAACTGCCGATCACGGCGCCGCGGCCGTCCCTGGTGCCGTCGGCGGTCTTCATCGCCACCTCGGCCCGGCCGTCGCCGTCGTAGTCGTACACCTGGAACTGGGTGTAGTGGGCGCCGGCCCGGATGTTGCGGCCCAGGTCGATGCGCCACAGGCGGGTGCCGTCGAGGCGGTAGGCGTCCACGAACACGTTGCCGGTGTAGCCGGACTGGGAGTTGTCCTTGGCGTTGGACGGGTCCCACTTGAGCACGAGTTCGTACGTGCCGTCGCCGTCCATGTCGCCCACGCCGGCGTCGTTGGCGCTGTAGGTGTAGCCGACGCCGTCCGGGGTGGTGCCTCCCTGCGGGGGCTGGATGGGGACGTCCAGGTAGGCGCCGCCGGTGAAGCGGCGTGAGGCGGGGGAGGCGGGCTGCTCGGCGCCGCCGGTCACCGCCCTGACCGTGTACGAGGAGTCGGCGGCGGCGCCGTCGTCGAGGTAGTTGGTGGAGGTGGCGAGGCCGGAGGCGATCCTGGCCGAGCCCCGGTAGAGGTTGAAGGTGACGCCGTCGGGGTCGGTGCCGAGCAGCCGCCACGAGACGAGGTTGCCGGATCCGGACCGGACGCTGATCAGGCCCCGGTCCAGGTCCTCCATCTGTTTGGTCGGCGGTGCGGCGTGGACGGGGACCGCGGTCGCGGCCAGGGCCAGGACGGCCGCCGCGGCGGCCAGGTGCAGGCGCATGATGGTCTCCTTCGCGGATGGTAAGCGCTTTCCCGACGGGCGGAGAGAAAGTTTCATGGGTGCGGCGACCGGGGTGATAGCGCTAACAGGGCGGGTGGGAGGGGCAGAGCTGCGGGAACGTGCATGGGAGCTCCTCGCCGGTGGTGAGCGCGGGTGCGCGTATTAAAGCCAGCGGTCACGTGATCCGCAAGGGCGTCGGAGCGACGGGCCGGCCGAGCCGCGGCCGGGACCCCGTGATTCGCATGCGTCACGCGACCGGGGACTGCGTGGTTCGCACGCGTCACGCGGCCCGGGGGACTCCGTGAGCTGAGAGCGTCTTCGTGTGTCCGGCCAATGCGGGACACGTTGTTGGGTGGCCGGCCACAAGAATTCCCGGCTCGGGTGGGTGTTGGGTGGTGGGCATGGTCGATCTCATCCTGCGTGGCGGAACGGTGTACGACGGTCTCGGCTCTCCGGCCGTCGTGAGCGATGTCGCCATCACCGGCGACCGGGTCGTCGAGGTGGGCCGCGACCTCGGGAGCGCGCGGCGGGTGATCGACGTGTCCGGGCTGGCGGTGACCCCCGGGTTCGTGGACGCCCACGCGCATTCGGACCTGGTGCCGCTGATGGCGCAGGCGCAGCCGTTCAAGCTGCTGCAGGGCGTCACCACCGAGGTCAACGGCAACTGCGGCTTCTCCTACGCCCCCGACGCCTCCGCGCTGGAGGAGCTGACCGGCGAGGAGGTGCCCGACTGGACGTTCGCCCAGTACCTGGACGCCATCGCGGACGCCGGGCCGACCAACCACGTGGCGACGCTCGTCGGGCACTCGACGCTGCGCGGGGCCGTGGCCGGGTTCGACGAGCACCTGCGCGAGGGCGACCTGGACCGGATGTGCGAGCTGGCGGCGGCAGCCTTCACCGCAGGGGCGTGCGGGCTGTCGAGCGGCCTCATCTACCCGCCGGGCAGCTACGCCGGCACCGCGGAACTGGTGGCGCTGGCCACGGTGGCGCACGGATACGGGGTGCCGTACACGACGCACATGCGCGACGAGGGCGCCGGGCTCGCCGCCGCGCTGGACGAGGCCGTCGAGATCGCGCGGCGGGCCCGCGTACGGCTGCAGGTGTCGCACTGCAAGGTCGCGGGCCGGGCCAACCACGGGCAGGCCGGCATGCTGCTGGCCAAGCTGCGCCAGGCCCGCCTCGAAGGGGTGGACGTGAGAGGCGACCAGTACCCGTACCTGGCGGGGGCGACCATGCTCGCCGCGCTGCTGCCCCCGTCGGCGCTGGCCGGCGGCCAGGTGCGCGACGTGCTCACGGACCCCGCCGGGCGGGCCCGGCTGCGCACCCTGGCCGAGTCAGGAGGGACCGGCGCCGGGCTGTGGCAGGACGCCGCCCCTGACGCGGTGCTGGTCACGGCGCACGCCGAGGCGGCTCACTCCGGCCGCACGCTCGCCGCGATCGCCACCGACCCGGCCTTCACCCACCTCGAAGGGGACGCGTGGGAGGTCGCGTGCGCGCTCGTCGCCGCCGACCCGGCCGCCACGATGGTGGTCTCGCTGATGTCCGAGGAGGACGTGACCGAGATCATGCGCGATCCGCTCATCGGCGTCGGTTCCGACAACGGGACGCCGGTCGGGCTTGAACACCCGAGGACGTGGGGCTGCTTCCCGCGCTTCTTCGGCACGTACGTACGCGAGCGGCGGCTGCTCCCCCTGGAGGAGGCGGTACGCAAGGCCACCTCCGCGACCGCCGACCAGTTCGCCCTGCACGGGCGGGGCTGGCTCGGCCCGGGCTCCTGGGCCGACGTCTGCGTCTTCGACCCGGACACGATCGGCCATTCCGGCACGTACGCGGACCCGTCCGTCCAGCCGTCCGGCATCGCGTACGTGCTGCTCGAAGGACAGCCGGTGGTGGAGTCGGGCGAGTTCACCGGCGAGCGCAGAGGACGCGTCCTGCGCGCCGGGCAGTGACCGGCGCCGGGAGGGCGAGGGCGTGCGGCCTACGACCTCTCCAGGCTCCCAGCGGACCTCCGGGTGCTCACGCGCGGTGGCGCTCCCAGCGGACCTCGCCGTCCTCCCACCGTTCCGTGGGGCGCAGCCCGGCCGCGGTGGCGACGGAGGCCGAGGCCGCGTGGTCGGGGTGGATGTGCGCCACGACCGTGTCGACCTCCCGTTCCATCAGGTGCTCGACCAGGGCAGTGGCGGCCGCGCGGGCCAGCCCGCGGCCCTGCCACGGAGTGCCGACCACCCAGGCGACCTCGGCCGTACGACCGTCGATCGTGGCCTGCACGTAGCCGACCAGCCGATCCTCCGCGCGCAGCCGGATCACCCAGTTGCGCCAGCCGGGCGGCCCCGAGGTCTGCCGCTCGTAGCGGGTGCGCAGCTCGGACTCGGTCAGCGGTTCGCCGCCGATGAACTCGTGCAGGGCCAGGTCGGAGAGCACGCCGGTCATCTCGCCCGCGTGGTCAGGATGGAGGGGAGTGAGGACGAGGAGCGGCGTCTCGATGCTGTCCATCCGCTCACGATAGGGCTGCGCAAGTGGCGCTGTCGGCAGGTGTTGGCGGCCCAGGGGTGACAACGTACGACCTTGGCCCGTACCAGGGCGAAGCGGAGAGTTGAGTAGACCTCTACGCGGGAGACTTCGATGACACTGCAGATTCCGACGCCCGGCGAGCGGATCTCCGAGACGATCAGCCGTTTGCGGGACACGGCGGGGCCGGTCGTCCGCGTCGAGCTCCCGGGTGAGGTCGGCGCGTGGATCGTGAGCTCGTTCGAGACGGTCGAATACGTCCTCACCAACGACGGCACGCTGTTCAGCAAGAACCCGCGCAACTTCCCCGCGCTGAACGACGGCACCATCCCGCCCGACTGGCCGATCCGCCAGGTCATCTCGGGCGACCACCTGCTGGTCAAGGACGGCGCGGACCACCGGCGGCTCCGAGGGCTCGTCAACCGCGCCTTCACGCCCGGCCGGGTGCAGGCCATGGAGCCCCGCATCCGGCAGATCACCGACGAACTGCTCGACCGGATGGACGGCCGGGACGGCGTGGTCGACCTGGTCCGGGCCTTCAGCGAGCCGCTGCCGATCGCGGTGATCTGCGAGCTGTTCGGCGTGCCGGAGGACGAGCGGCACCTGATCCGCGGCTACACCAACGTGCTGCTGTCGCACACCGCCACGCCGGAGGAGGCGGCCGCGGCCGGCGGCGGGCTGCTCGGGTACCTGGGCGAGTTCATCGAGCGCAGGCGGGTGGAACCCGGCGACGACCTCACCACGGGCCTGATCCGGGTGCAGGAGGAGGACGGCGACCGCCTGTCCGACGAGGAGATGGTCTGGCTGCTGTGGCTGGTTCTCATCGCCGGCCACGAGACGACCGTGCATCTGATCGCCAACACGGTCATCGCCCTGAGCGCGGATCCCGACCAGCTGGTCAGGGTTCGGGCGGACGACGCCTGGGAGGACGTGGTCGAGGAGGCGCTGCGCAGCCGCAACTCCGTGGTCAACGTCTTCTTCCGGTACGCGCTCGAAGACGTGGTGGTGGCCGGGACCACGATCCCGGCGGGCGAGCCGGTCATCGTCACGCTCGCCGGGGCGGGCACGGACCCGGCCAGGTTCGGCCAGGACGCCGCCCGCTTCGACGCCACCCGCGAACCGGACGTGCACCTCGGCTTCGGCAGGGGACCGCACTTCTGCCTGGGCGCGCCGCTGGCCCGGCTGGAGGTGCGGATCGCGCTCGAGTCCCTGTTCGGCCGGTATCCGGAGCTGCGGCTGGCGATCAAGGAGGACGAGATCGCCTACACCTCCTCGCTCATCACAGAAGGCCCGTTGGAACTCCCCGTCATCCTGGGCCCCCGCACCTGACCACCCCGCCCGCCCGGTGACCGCCGCGCCCGGGCGGTGCGGGGAGTGGGTCAGTCGCCGCTGAGGCTGTTCAGCAGGTCGGTGACGCCGATGGCGTCCAGGAGTGAGGTCGGGGCCTGGTCCTCCTGGCCCACCTGGTACATCTGGTCCTCCTGTGGGACCTGGCCCGGCTGGGCGGGGGGCAGGCAGGGTGCCGGGGCGGCGATCAGGGAGTCCACGAGTTGCTGCACGCCGAGGGCCGACAGCAGCGACTTCGGGCGCGGCGCGGTGGGGGCGCAGGCCTGCTTGCTGGTCGTGAAGAGCGTTTCGAGGTATCGCGCGACCCGCTCAGGGTCCTCCTCGGGCGGCAGCAGCGAGGTCGTGGTGTGGTTGGTGCCGTGGCTGCAGACGACCGCGTTGTAGATCAGGCCCTCCATCGTCTCCCCGTCCTGCTCGGCCGTCCCCGGGGCCGGAGTGACGGGTGGCGTCGGAGCGGGAGCGGGGATCGCGGGCGGCGCATACGGATTCGCCGTCCCCGCGCCCGGCCCGTAGGCGCCCTCCATGGTTCTGAGGCCCGCGACCGAGTCCATGAGCCCGCCGACCACGTCGGCGGTGACCGTGCCCAGCCACGGCGGAGGCGGCGTGACGTTCACGACCCTGCCGTCGTGGGTGGTGCACTCGACGGGCGGGAAGGCGGCTTCCTCTTCCGCGTTCGCCGTCCCTGCGGGTGCCAGCAGCACGGCGGAGGTCGCGACGAATAGGGCAATGGCCTGCCTGGACATGATGCTCCCTGTAGGGCGATGATCGGCTTTTCGAAGCGATCATTACCCTTGGTGGTGGTTCGGTTACTCCATAGTTGGATCTAGCCCTCTTTACCGGTCCGATCGAGGTCCCTGCTCCGGGCTAATATAGAAGCACTGTTATATCTCTGGAGAGGAACCCCCTTTGCGTCCCCCGATAGAACCGTACGACCACGGCATGCTCGACACCGGCGACGGCAACCTCATCTACTGGGAGGTCTGCGGCAACCCGGACGGCAAGCCCGCGCTCGTCGTCCACGGAGGTCCAGGATCGGGATGCAGCACCGGCGTCCGCCGCACGTTCGACCCCGAGCGCTACCGCATCGTGCTGTTCGACCAGCGCAACTGCGGCCGCAGCCGGCCGCACGCGAGCGACCCAGCCACCGACCTGAGCCGCAACACCACCCAGCACCTCATCGCCGACATGGAGCTGCTGCGCGAGCACCTCGGCATCGACAAGTGGCTGCTGTACGGCGGTTCGTGGGGCTCGACGCTGATCCTGGCCTACGCCGAGACCCACCCGGAACGGGTGTCGGAGATCGTCATCCCCGCGGTCACGACGACCCGCCGCTCCGAGATCGACTGGCTCTACCGGGGCGTCGGCCGCTTCTTCCCCGAGGCGTGGGACCGGTTCAGGGACGGCGTGCCCGAGGCCGACCGCGACGGCGACCTGCTCGCCGCATACGCCAGGCTGCTGTCCGACCCCGACGACAAGGTCCGCGAGAAGGCCGCCGTCGACTGGATCACCTGGGAGGACGCGGTGATCTCGATGGAGGCGAACGGCAGGCCCAACGCCTACAGCGACCGTCCCGCCGACGCCATCATGGCGATGACCCGGATCTGCTCCCACTACTTCTCCAACGGCGCCTGGCTGGAGGAGGGCGTGCTGCTGCGCGAGGCGGGGCGGCTGGCCGGCATCCCCGGCGTGCTGATCCACGGTCGCCTCGACATGGGCGGCCCGCCGCAGACGGCCTGGGAGCTGGCGAAGGCCTGGCCCGGCGCCGAGCTGATCATGGTGGAGGACTCCGGTCACACCGGCAGCGACACGATGCGGAACGCCATCCTGGCGGCCATCGACCGCTTCGCCGACCGGTGAACCCGCGGCTCGCGATCATCTGGGGGTCTGGACGGTGCCCCTGGCGACCATCGCCTCGCCGTCGGTCGATTCCGTACGGATGAGCCGCGGGTTCGAGCAGGCCGGCCGGCGGACAGGGCGCGACGATGCGCCGCGAGGCGGCCGTCGCCACCCCTTGTCAGCCCGCTGACCTGCGGTAACGGTACGCTGCTGCGCGCGCGGCCACCACCTATTTATTCGCCCGGCCGGTACGCGGACGCGACGGGCCCTCCGGGGGCAGCACCTCGACCGACGTCTTGCGGATGTGGTCGTAGACCAGCGACGTGCGCACGTCGGCGATGTTGCGATGACGGGCCACGTGGTCGAGCACGAAGTCGCGCAGGTGTCCGGCGTCGCGCACGCCCACCTGGATGATGAAGTCGTCCCCGCCCGACACGACGAACACGGCCAGCGTCTCCGGCAGGGCGGCCACGTAGTCGCGGAAGCCCTCGACGGCCTCGCGGATCTTCGGATGCAGCCGTACGTTGATCAGCGCCTGCACGGGACGGCCGACGGCGTCGAGGTTGACCTCGGCGTGGAAGCCCTCGATGACGCCCGCCGAGCGCAGCGAGCGCACCCGCTCCAGGCAGGTCGAGGCGGCGATGCCGAGGTGCTCGGCCAGCTCCTTGTTGGTCTGGCGGCCGTCACGCTGCAGCTCGGCGAGTATGGCCGTATCTAGTTCGTCCACGTACGCATCCTGCCACGACTTTCCGAACTTCCTTCGGAAGCAGCCGTTCCGAGTTGTCATATCGACGGAACGGATGTGAATCTCCGGAGAGAACTTCGGAGAGGGGATTGCTTGATGAGCGTGCTCGACGAGCTCGACCGCCGTACCGACCTGCCCACCAAGGAACTCGCGGTCAAGTGGGCGATCGTCATCGACCGCGACCTGCCCAAGGGGCTGCAGGCGAACGCCGCCGCCTGCCTGGCCGCCTCCGTCGCGGCCGCCGTGCCGGCCATCGTCGGGGCGGGCGGCGCGGACGCCTCCGGCGCCGTCCACAGCGGGCTGCCGTGGACGGGCTGCACGGTGCTCGGCGCGCCCGCCGCGATCGTGGCCGGGATCAGGAACGAGGCGGCGGCCGAGCCCGGCCTGGTGCTCTGCGACATGGCCGCCATCGCGCAGCGGGCCAGCGTGTACGACGACTATCTGGCCGAGCTGGCCCGCACCGAGGACCCGCCCTACTACGCGGTCAGCCTCTTCGGCCCGAGGGCCCTGGTCGAACGGCTCACGGGCCGCCTGCCCCTGCTGCGATAGCCCTGGGCTTCCAGGGCCTCACTGTGCCCCAGGACGCAGTTCGGTCTCCACCTGATCGGCGGCCGGCGTTCCGGTGTTCGCCGAGGTCAGCCGGGCGGCTCCGGCGACGGCCAGGGAGAGGCCCACCAGCGCGGCGCTCACCCACAGCGGCGCGCGGAACCCGTACCCGGAGCCGAGGGCGAGCCCGCCCAGCCAGGGGCCGAACGTCGCGCCGACGTTGAGCGCCGCCGTGGCGAAGCCGCCGGCCAGCGTGGGGGCGCCGGTGGCGGCGTACAGGACCTGCGAGATCAGCGTGGAGCCGACCGCGAACGAGAGCAGTCCCTGGACGAAGACCAGCGCGACCGCGACCGCCGGAGCGCCCGCGCTCAGCGCGAAGACGGCCCAGCCGGCCGCCAGCGCCACCCCGCCACACACCAGCAGCGGCACCGGCCGCCGGTCCGCGAACCGCCCGCTGATCGTCACCCCGGCGAACGACCCCAGCCCGAACAGAGCCAGCATCCCCGGCATCCACGCCGTCCCGATCCCGGTGACCCCGGTCAGCAGCGGCGCGAGGTAGGTGAACGCGCAGAAGGTGGCCCCGTTCACCAGGGCGCCCAGCAGCAGGAGCACCAGCAGCCGGGGCCGGCGCAGGGCACGGAACTCACCACGCGCGGAGGCATGACCCGCGCCGCGTGTTCCGCCGCCGGGAGCCTCGGCCGGTACGGACCTCAGGACCGCGACGATGGCGGGCACCAGTGCCAGGGCCACCGCCCAGAACGCCGAGCGCCACCCCCACAGCTCCCCGAGCAGCGCGCCGCCGGGAACCCCGGCCACGCAGGCGGCGGTCACGCCGCCCAGCAGCACGGAGGTGGCCCGGCCCTTGGCGTCCGGCGGCGCCAGGCTGATCGCGGTCGCCATGGCCACGGCCAGGAACCCGGCGTTGGCGAGCGCCGCCACGGCCCGGCTCACGAGCAGCACTTCGTAGCCGGTCGTGACGGCCCCCACCACGTGGGCGAGCAGGAAGACGACGAGGAACGCCGGCAGGGCGAACCTCCTGGACCACCGCAGGCTCAGCACCGCCATCAGCGGCGCCCCCACCACCATCCCGGCGGCGAACGCCGAGGTCAGCAGCCCCGCGGCGGGGATGGACACGTTCAGATCTTCGGCGATGCCGGGCAACAGCCCGGACAGCATGAACTCGGACGTCCCCTGGGCGAAGACCGCCAGTCCGAGCAGGTAGACAGCGAAAGGCATCGACAACTCCGCGACCACGACATGGATCAGAAAGGCGCGCGGGGCCGAAGCGCAGGCCCCGCCGCGATGGAGTGGCCCGGGGGCGGACGTTCATGGAACGACGCGCGGTCCCGGGCACGGCCCGTGTCACGGTGATCCGGATGGCGTGGAGGCAGGCGGGAGACATCCCCGCCGGACTCAGCAGACGCGCGTCAGCGCCCCGGGCCGGATGACGGCGGGGCGGGGACGGCGCGGGACGGCCACCGGACGACCGGTGGCTAGCGTCTTGATGCCTCGGGGCTGGACATGACGGTCAATATAGCAAGGCGATCAGCGGACCCGAACGCCCTGGACGGGCCCCATCAAGCCCTGGCCCCACTCCATCAGCGGTCCCGGACGCCCTGGACGTACTCCATCGCCCGGACGAACTCCGGATCGCTCAGCCGCCGTGTCATCTCCTCCGCCGACGCCTCTTCGACCCGGGACTGGATCCACCACAGGTTCCCGAACGGATCACGGACCCGTCCCACCCGGTCGCCCCAGTACAGGTGGGTGACCTCGGTGTGTGAGGTCCCGCCCGCCGCGACGGCCCGGCGGTGGACGGCGTCGGCGTCGGGGACGTACAGGCGCAGGAAGGCGGGGGTGGGCGCCGCGTCCGGCGCGGCGTCGAAGAGCATCACGATCGCGTCGCCGATGCGGACCTCCGCGTGCCCGATCCGTCCTTCGGCGTCGGTCACCCGGCCCAGCTCGACGGCGTCGAACGCGGCCTCCAGGTAGCGGATGATCCCGGCGGTGTCCTGGGAGATGATCCACGGCGTGACGGTGGTGTATCCCTCGGGGATCGGGCTGACGGTCATGATTCCTCCTTGACGGCGGGCGATGACCATCACGGTAGGAGCGCAGTAGGTCAGGACTTGTCCTACATGTCCGGCATTCTGGACGGCATGAGCGAGTCCCGCCTCCTGGCCCTGCTGTCGCTGCTCCAGACCCCGCGCGAGTGGCCGGGCGGAGAGCTGGCCGAGCGCCTGGGAGTCAGCCGCCGCACCGTGCGCCGCGACGTCGAACGGCTGCGCGACCTCGGCTACCCGGTCGAGGCCGCAATGGGCGCGACCGGGGGCTACCGGCTGGTGGCGGGCACGGCGATGCCGCCGCTGCTGCTGGACGACGAGGAGGCGGTGGCCATCACCGTCGGCCTGTCCACCGCGGCCGGGCAGCCGGTGCGGGGCATCGAGGAGGCCTCGGTACGGGCCCTGGCCAAGCTGGAGCAGGTGCTGCCCGTCAGGCTGCGGCACCGGGTCAGGTCACTGGGGGGCGCCACCGAGCCCATGCCAGGACTCGACGGCCCGCGGCTGGACCCGGGGCTGCTCGCCGCGCTGGCGATGGCGGTGGAGAGCGGGGAACGGGTGCGGTTCGTCTACCGGGCGAACGACGGGGCGGTGCGCCGGCGGCTGGTCGATCCGCACCGCCTGGTGGCGGCCGGGCGGCGCTGGTATCTGCTCGGCCACGACCTCGACCGCGACGACTGGCGCATCTTCCGCCTCGACCGCGTCGGCGAGCTCCAGGCCACGGGCGTCAGGGTCGTGCCGCGCGAGCCGCCGGGCGGTGACGCGGCGGCCTACGTGGCGGAGCGGCTGTATTCGGTGGTGCCCACGTACGCGGCCGTCGTCACGCTGCGCTGCGGCGCGACGGAGCCGGTCAGGGCGCTGGGCGAGGTGACCCCGCTGGGCGAGGACGCCTGCCGGGTGCGGATGCACGCCGACACCCTCGACTGGCTGGCCTTCCGCCTGCTGGCGCTGGACTGCGAGTTCGAGGTGCACGACCCGCCCGAGCTGGTCGCGCGCCTGCGCACGCTGGCCGCGCGCCTTACGCGGGCGGCGGGGTAGCCCGGGCCAGGAAGTCCAGCACCGCGGGGCTCGCGACCTCGCGGAACTCCTCGAAGTACGCGTGCCGCGCCCCCTCGATCAGCCGTAGCTCGGCCCCGGGGATCCGGCCGGCCAGCAGCGGGGCGTTGGCCGCCGGGTTGAGCAGGTCGTCGGTGCCGTGCACGACCAGTGTGGGCGCGGTGATGGAGGGCAGCGCGTCCCAGCTGTCGTGGGCGGCGCTGGCGGCCAGGTGGCGGCGGCGGGCGTGGGCGGGCAGGCCGGGATCGCCGAGGGTGAAGTGCGGGCCGGGGTGGGTGGCCAGCCAGGCGGGGGTGTACATCAGCTCGCGCAGCACCTGCCCGGCGGCGGCCCGGTCGGCCTGGGCCAGCGACTTGCGGACGTCGTTGCTCCGTTCGATCCCGTGGGCGCCGCCCGGCGAGGTGCAGCCGAGCACCAGCGCCCCGACCCGCCCGGGCTGGTCGGCGGCCAGCCACTGGGCCACCCGCCCGCCCATCGACGTGCCGTAGACGTGCGCCCGCTCCAATCCGAGCTCGTCGAGCACGGCCAGCACGTCGGCGACGAAGCCGCGCGTGCTGTAGGGCTCGTCGGGCTTGTCGCTGCCGCCCGTGCCCCGGTAGTCGAAGGTGACGCACTGGTAGGCCGCGTCGAAGTCGGCGCGTACGGGGCCCCACCAGCGATGGTCGTTGGCCTGGCCCTGCAGCAGCACGAGAGGCGGCCCGGCGCCGGTGACCTGGTAGAGCAGTTTCACACCGTCGGGGGCGGTCGCGTATGGCACGCCTCCAAGAGTGCCCTACACGGTGACAAGGAAAAAACTCGGGGGGATGATGTCCGGAACGCCGCCCCGGCTCCGACGTACCGGTCGAAAGGACGCCACAGAAGGGACTCAGCCGATGAAGTACATGATTCTCTCGTACGCCTCCCAGCGTGACTACGACGAGATGACCGGCAAGGACACGGGAGGGGTCGTCTGGACGCCGGAGGACGCGGCGGCCATGCACGAGTTCATGAGCACCGTGAACAAGGAGCTGGAGGAGGCCGGGGAGCTGGTCGAGACCCGCGGCCTGGCGGCTCCCGTGCACACCCGCAGGGCCGGCGTCCGCGACGGCGTCCCGTTCGTCACCGACGGGCCCTACGCCGAGACGCAGGAGGTGCTGGCCGGCTACTGGGTGGTGGAGTGCGAGAGCTTCGACAGGGCCACCGAGATCGCCGTCCGCCTGGGGCAGTGCCCGATCCCCGGCGGCGGTGACGGGTACGCCGACATCCGGCCGATCACGGACTCGGTCGAGGACCTCGGGTTCTGAGCGCGATGGTCGAGGGCCTGCTGCGTGAGCTGACGCCGCAGGTCCTCGGCGCGCTGGTGCGCCGCTACGGGCACTTCGCCATCGCCGAGGACGCGGTGCAGGAGGCGCTGCTCGCCGCCGCCGTACAGTGGCCGGAGGAAGGGCTGCCGGACGATCCGCGCGCCTGGCTGATCACGGTCGCCGCGCGCCGCCTGACCGACCTGCTGCGCGCCGAGCAGGCGCGCCGCCGCCGCGAGGACGACGCCGCCGCGCGGACCCTGCCAGGCGACTGGCTCGCGCCCGCCGCCGACCAGCCGCTCGCCGCCGCGGACGACACGCTCGTGCTGCTGTTCATGTGCTGTCATCCGTCGCTCTCGCCGACCTCGCAGATCGCGCTCACGCTGCGCGCGGTCGGCGGGCTGAGCACCGCCGAGATCGCCCGCGCGTTCCTGGTGCCCGAGGGCACGATGACGCGCCGCATCACGCGGGCCAAGCGGGCGGTCAGGGACAGCGGCCTGCCGTTCCGCCTGCCGCGCCCGGACGAGCGCGCCGAACGGCTGGCCGCGGTGCTGCACGTGCTCTACCTGATCTTCAACGAGGGGTACGCCGGCACGTCGGGGCCCGACCTGCAGCGCGCCGAGCTCGCGGCGGAGGCGATCAGGCTGGCCCGCATGGTGCACCGGCTGCTGCCCGACGACGGAGAGGTGACCGGCCTGCTGGCGCTGATGCTGCTCACCGACGCCCGCAGCCCGGCGCGTACGGCCCCCGACGGGTCCCTGATCCCGATGGCCGAGCAGGATCGCACCCGGTGGAAGGCGGGCTTCATCGCCGAGGGCGTCGCCCTGGTCACCGCCGCCCTGCCGCGCGGGAGGCCGGGGCCGTACCAGGTGCAGGCGGCCATCGCGGCCCTGCACGACGAGGCGCCCACGGCGGAGGAGACCGACTGGCGGCAGATCGCGGCGCTGTACGAGCTGCTGATGCGTATCGCGGACAACCCGATCGTGGCGCTCAACCGGGCCGTGGCGGTGGCCATGGCCAAGGGCCCCGAAGCCGGGCTCGATCTGCTCGAACGCCTCCGCGACGACGACCGCGTGTCCGGCGACCACCGGCTGAGTGCCGTACGCGGGCACCTGCTGGAGATGTCCGGGGACCTGACGGGGGCGCGGCGGGCCTACGAGGAGGCGGCGGGACGTGCCATGAGCCTGCCCCAGCAGCGTTATCTGCACGCCAGGGCGGCCAGGCTCGCGGCTAAGCCATTGACGGAGTGAGTACTCACTCCGTAGAGTGGGTGGCATGAGTGAAGCGACGAGCCGGCGGCGAGCGCCGGCGATGAGCCCGGAGCAGCGCCGCGAGATGATCGTCCGCGCCGCTCTGCCCTTGGTGGTCGAATACGGCACGTCCGTGACCACCGCCCAGGTCGCCCGTGCCGCGGGCATCGGCGAAGGCACCATCTTCCGGGCCTTCGGCGACAAGGACGCGCTGCTGGCCGCGTGCATGGCCGAGGCGGCCCGGCCGGACGACACGCTCGCCCACGTGGCGGCGATCTCGCTGGAGCTGCCGCTGGCCGAGCGGCTGATCGAGGCGTCGGAGGCGCTGCGCGGCTACCTGTCGCGGATGGGCGCGGTGGCCGGCGCCCTCGCGGCCTCGGGCGGTCTGCGCCGCGAGTTCCCGGCGGCCGGACCTCGGAAAGGCCCGGGGAGCGAGTCTTCCGGCGGTACGACGGAGAGCGCGAGCGAGTCTTCCGGCGATACGACGGAGAGCGCGAGCGAGTCTTCCGGCGGTACGACGGAGAGCGGGAAGCGGGCGATGAACGGGCGGGAGGCCTCGATGGCGGCCACCCGCGAGGTGCTGGCGGGCCTGTTCGAGCCCGAACGCGACCGGCTCAGGCTGGACCCCGAACGGCTGGCCGAGGCGTTCCAGTTCATGACCATGGCGTCGGGCCGCGGCGTCGCCCCGCTCACCTCGGCCGAACTGGTCGAGTTGTTCCTGCACGGCGCCTACGCCGCCGGCGGCCGGGAAAATTGATCGGCGTGGACGGGGAATGCCTGAGCCCCGGGTGTGGTTACATGAATCGTGGCCGGTGTGCCCAGTGTCCCCGGGCCTCACCTATTGCCTTCGCGGACTACCGTTCGGCTGGAGCCGCGTTGTGCCTTTCGCCGAGAGGCGACACGCACACCGGTACGCACTCGTCGGGCGCCCGCCCTCCCCGGAGGGCGGGCGCTCACGTGTGTCAGGACTTCTCCCAGTACGGGTCGGTGATGCCACCGGGCGAGGCCAGCGCCTCGGCGTCGATCCCGGTCAGCCTGGCCCCCGCCTGGTAGGCGCTGTCCAGGAACTCCAGCACCGCGCCCACAGGGTCCTCCATGGCCCGTACGTCGTCGTAACGCAGCACGGCCAGATGACTGCCGCGCGCCGCGACCCACTCGGCCTGCCCGGGCCGCAGCGGCTCCCGTTCCAGGCCCTCGGGTTCCGGCGCGGTGTAGGAGTAGAACGCCGGCCACGGCCGTTCCTTGTCGCCGAACCAGAACCCCGAGCTGATCACCTCCCAGCTGTACGCCTCCCGCGTGACCGGATCGGCCTGCGGCGAGACCTTGACCACGCGCCCGGTGAACCGGGTGACCGCGATGTCGAAGGTGTGCCAGAAGTGGTGCACCGGGCTGGTCTTGCCGGCGAAGTCGGCCGCGAAGCGGTCGAGCAGCTGCACGACCTGCGACAGGATCCGCCAGTAGCGGTTGAGCAGCACGGGGTCGTAACGCGCGTGCAGGGTGTCCTCGGGGAACGGTGTGTCGTCGCCCAGGTCGAACGGCACCGACCAGATCTCGGGCCGGATCCCCAGCCCGGCCAGCGTCTCGAAGAGCCGGTCGTGGAACGAGGCCACCGACCTGCCGATCAGGCTGAACTCGGCGCTGCGCCCGTCGAAGACGTCCACCACCAGCCGGTGCCGGACGAGGTCGAAGTCGATGCAGAACAGTGGCTGCTCGCCCAGCCCGCCCATCGGGCGCGTGGTGAGCCCGCGCCCCGTCGGGTGGAACGGAACCTGCCACCAGTGATTGCGCCGGTTGCTCGACGCGAGCCGAATCTTCCCCACGATCTGCGCGAATCGGTGAAAGGTCTCTTTGGCCTCTGTCCACTCCGCGAGCGGCATGGCCGGGAACAGCTCCATGACGGCCCCCTCCGACTAGAGCATTTCCCCGCAATCGTAACTACCCTCAGTATTCGCTCAGCTCCCAGGGGTCGTGCGCGGAGAAGACCGCGACCCCGTGGTCGTGCTTGAGCGAGCGCAGCACCGCCTGGCTCGACAGTCTGCGCTCCGCGTCCACCTGGGCGCTCTGCTGCACGATGTCCATCAGCGGATGGGGGCGCGGCGCGGGTTCCAGCTCGCCGGCGTAGAAGTAGGCGTCCCCCGCGTGCAGCAGCCAGCGCCCGCCGTCCCTGACCGCCACGCCGGCGTGCCCCCTGGTGTGCCCGTCGAGCGGCACCAGCAGGAAGTCCTCCTCGGGCAGGCCCGCCAGCGGCCGCACCCCGTCCACGCCCAGCCAGCGGGTGCCCGTGTCCTGATAGGTCTCCCAGCGGGGCCCGTGCGCCCAGTGGGAGGGCCGGTAGCGGCGGTTGGGCGCCTGGGCCAGCGCGTCCTTCAGCTCCGCCTCCGTGACGTGCACCCTGGCCTGCGGGAAGTCGGGCAGGCCGCCGCTGTGGTCCACGTCGAGGTGGGTGAGCACGATGTGGCGGACGTCGGCGGGGTCGTACCCGAGCGCGGTGATCTGGCGTACGGCCGTCTCCGCCGGCGCCAGCACCGGCTCGACCAGCTCCCGCCACTCGCGGTCGAGGCTCTCGCCGGGCTCGGCCACGTCGTGCAGGCCGAGCCCGGCCTCCACCAGCACGAGGCCGGCGGCCGGAGTCTCGACGAGCAGCGCGTGGCAGACCGCCCGCGCGGAGGGCCGGCCGTCGGGGGAGTCGATCTCGCGCATGGAGCCGAGGTTCAGATGGTGGATTCGCATGGCGAATAGAGTGCGACTTGAACCGCGGTTCAAGTCAAGGAGGGCGCGTGGGCGAGGGCCTGATCGACATCGGCGAGGTGGCGGAGCGGAGCGGGCTGGCCGCGTCCGCGCTGCGGTTCTACGAGCGCAAGGGGCTCATCAGGGCCGAGGGGCGCAACGGGCTGCGCCGCGCGTACCGGCCGGAGACGCTGGAGCGGCTGGCGCTGATCACCTGTGCCCGCGACGCGGGGTTCACGCTCGCCGAGATCGCCGCCTTCCTCGGCGCGCGGCCGTCCGACGCGGAGCTGCGCGAGCGCCTGGCGGCCAGGGAACGCGGGGTGACCGGGCGGATCGCGCAGCTCACCCGGCTGCGCGACAGCCTGCGCCACGCGGCTGCCTGCGACCACGATCCGCTGGTCGACTGCCCCGAGTTCAGACAGGCCCTCGGCAGAGTGCCTCGGGGTTGAAAGCCCTGTGAGCGCTGGTCGGCCGCACGGGTGATGGCCGGTGGCCCGGGTTCCAGGCCACCGGTCACGTACGCACGCCGTCAGGCGGAGCTGACGTACTTTCTGGGCCGCAGCGCGTGGGCCCGGAGCGCCGCCAGCGCGGCGAGCTGGCCGGGCCGGTCCATCCGCACCGCCAGCTCGTCGCTGAAGGCCAGCCCCAGCGCCGTGAGCTGGGCCACCAGGTCGGTCACCGGCCGCGCCACCTCCTCCAGGCTCGTGGCCGGATGCCAGCCCTCGCCGCCCACCACCTCGGCCACCCGCTCGCGCAGCTGGCCGGGCGACATCAGCGTGCCGTCGGCCAGCAGCATCAGCGTGGCCTCCCTGGCCGACACCTCGAACTCGTGCTCACCCCTGGCCAGCAGCAGCCTGGTGACCGCCGTCCACATGGCCGACTTCGACTCCAGCAGCCGCCGGCCGTAGTCGGTGATGGCGAGCCTGGCCCCGTCGCGCTTAATCGCGCCGAGCTCCCTCTCGGCCAGGTCGCGCAGCCGCAGCGCCTCGGGCGACGGCGCCAGCCGCAGCGGCAGGCTCTCCTCCGAGGCGGCCAGCGTCAGCAGCCGGTGCAGGGCGGGCAGCGGCTGCGGGGTCACGGGCGCGTGCAGGCGCACCTCGAACGGCTGGGCCAGCTCCCGCCTGGCCGGGCCGCGGCCGAGCACCCAGCGGTTGAGCCGCTCGCCGTGCACCCGGTTGAGCCAGCTGTCGCCGCCCAGGTCGGTGCGCGGCTCGGTGAGCCAGCGCCGGGTCAGGGCGGCGCGGTCGATGCTCTCACCGGCCAGGATCGCCAGTTCGAGCGCGGCGGAGCAGGCGAGGTGGGCGCCCAGCTCCTCCGGCCCCATGATCATGCTCCACTGCAGCTCGGGCACGTCGGGCGGGAGCACACCCGTGGCCTCCAGTGCCTGCTGGTAGGCGCTGGTGCCCGCGTCCTCGCCCTCACGGGCGTAGGTGCGCAGGATCTGCAGGGTCGTAGGGGAGACGCACAGAGAGGCGTACCGCTCCATGCCGCCGAGCTGGAGCAGCCGCCCCAGCGAATGGGCCAGGCGCTCCTGGTCCGCGCCCGTCATCTGCGGGCCGACCTTGAGCGGCAACGTGTACCAGAGGAACTCGCAGACGTCGAGCTGGGTCACCGACTCGAGCGGCTCGCCACCCGTCAACCATTCGACGGCGGTCCTGGCCTCCTCGGCCAGATCCGGCTGAGATCGCTCCAACTCGGCGAGAAGGGCGGTGACATCCGGTGCACTCATGCCTCGAAGTTTGCCGTATCGACCCCGGGCCTGACGATGACCGAAACCGGTGCGTATTGGGTCTTGCACAGCGACTACCTAAGAAACCCCTATTGAGCCGACTGTAACGTGATCATATCCACCCTTTTTCAAACAACATGCGGGCCTTCCAGTCCAGGTACGGGAGCACTTCGGCGGACAGGACGGGATGCAGCCACCAGAAGTTGATCAGGGCGAGCAGGGCGAACGCGCCCACGGCCGCCGCTCCGGCGGTGCGCCGCAGCGGCACCACGCCCTTGATCGTCGGCCGGGACGTCCCGATCAGCAGCCCGGCGCACAACGTGATCGCCAGCACCATGAACGGCACCATCGGGATGGCGTAGAACAGGAACATCGTGCGGTTGTCGGCGATGGCGAAGTAGAACCACGGCAGCCAGCCCATCGCGTACGCCAGCAGCACGGCCCCCGCCCGCCAGTCGCGGGAGGAGAAGTACCAGGCGATCAGGGCCACCAGCGCGGCCACCGCGCCGAACCAGATCACCGGCGTGCCCACGCCGAGCACCGCCTCGGAGCAGTCTTTCACGCCGGGTCCGCAGACGTTCTGCCTGCCCTCGTAGTAGAAGGCGACGGGGCGCAGCAGCAGCGGCCACTGCCACGGCTCGGACATGTACGGGTGCGACGTCTCAAGACCGCTGTGGAAGGTGAAGACCTGCCACTGGTAGTGCACCCACGACCGCATCGAGTCGAACACGAAGAACAGCGGGTTGCCCGCGGAGGTGGCCTGGTCCCAGTTGCGGCCGTAGCCGGTCGCGTTGACGAACCAGCCGGTCCAGGTCGCCATGTAGGTCACGAACGGCACCACGCCGAACGCCACGACCCCCTGCGGCACGTCCTTGTTGAGCGCCCCCACGTAGGGCCGGCGCAGCCCGACCGCGCGGCGGGCGCCGAAGTCCCACAGCACCGACATGATCGCGAACGCCACCGCGAACGCCAGCCCCGACCACTTGACCGACATCGCGAAGGCCAGGCAGACCCCGGCCCCGATGCGCCACCACCTGATGCCGAGCGACGGGCCCAGCGTGGACATGGACGTGCCGATCGGCGAGACCGGCGAGCGCTCGTACCAGGAGACGAGTTTCTCGCGTGCCTGGTCGCGGTCGACCACCAGGCAGGCGAACGCGGCGAGCACCCAGAACATCAGGAAGATGTCCAGCAGCGCCGTGCGGGAGAGCACGTAGTGCAGGCCGTCGAGCGCGAGCAGCAGGCCCGCGAAGCAGCCGAGCAGGGTCGAGCGGGTCATCCGGCGCGCGACCCTGGCGATGACGAGGATGGACAGCGTGCCGATCACGGCCGCGGCGAAGCGCCAGCCGAACGGGTTGAGCCCGAACAGCCACTCGCCCACGCCGATCATCCACTTGCCCAGCGGCGGGTGCACCACGTAGGAGGCGCACTTGTCCAGGTCCGCGGGCGTGCACGCCTGCCAGACGTCGGTGTTGCCCGCCATGATCGCCTTGTCGGCGTCCTTGACGGTGACCTTCTCCACGCCGTGCGTGATCAGCGAGAAGGCGTCCTTCATGTAGTACGTCTCGTCGAACACCACGGCCTTGGGATGACCGAGGTTGAGGAAGCGCAGCACACCGCCGAAGACCATGACGAGCAGCGGCCCGATCCAGCCCCACAGCACGCTGCCGCGCATGGGGGGAAGGACCCGATCGCGTACGGACCGAGCCGGGGGCCCGCTGTCGCCGGACTCCGGGCTCTCGTAGGCCTGGTACGGGGAATCGGTCACCGCCATTCGGACATCGTACGGGCCCCAGAGCGGTGGTTACCCAAGAAACACGGTCTAATTGGGATGCCCTGCCACAATGGTCAGGTGACTGGGAACGGCAGGTTGGTGCTGGCAGGGGCCCCCATAGGCCAGGCGGGTGACGTCTCGCCCCGGCTGCGTGAGGCGCTGGCGGGCGCCGACGTGGTGGCGGCGGAGGACACCAGGCGGCTGCGCAGGCTCGCGGCCGACCTCGACGTCGAGATCACCGGCCGGGTGGTGTCCTACTACGACCAGAACGAGGCCGCCCGCGCCCAGGAGCTCGTGGAGGCGCTCAAGGAGGGCCGCACGGTCGTCGTCATCACCGACGCGGGCATGCCGGGCGTGTCGGACCCCGGCTACCGCCTGACGAGCCTGGCGGTCGAGGCGGGCGTCCAGGTCACCGCGCTGCCGGGACCGAGCGCCGTCACCACCGCGCTGGCCGTCTCCGGCCTGGCCAGCGACCGGTTCTGCTTCGAGGGCTTCCCGCCGCGCAAGACCGGCGAGCGGGACCGGCGGCTCGGGGCGCTGGCCGAGGAGGAGCGCACGATGGTCTTCTTCGAGGCGCCGCACCGGCTGGCGAGCTCGCTGGAGGCGATGGCGCGGGCGTTCGGGCCCGACCGGCGGGCGGCGGTCTGCCGCGAGCTCACCAAGACCTACGAGGAGGTCCGCAGGGGCGGGCTCGGCGAGCTGGCCGAGTGGGCGGCCAAGGGCGTCAAGGGCGAGATCACGGTCGTGGTCGCGGGCCACGTCCCCGGCGAGGCCGAGCAGGACGTGGACGAGCTCATCGCGGAGGTCGGCCGCCGGGTCGCCGAGGGGGAGCAGCGCAGCCAGGCGGTCGCCGCCGTGGCCAAGGGCGCGGGGATGCCGAGACGAGAGCTGTACGACCTGGTTCACAGGCGAACCGCCACGCCATAGGGTGCGCAACGTGAGCAACTGGGGGGTGTCGGCACGGCGGCTCGTCCCGCCCATGCAGGGATCGGCGCTGGTGGGCTGGCTCGGCCCGATCGCGGTCGCGATCTTCGGCGGTCTCCTGCGCTTCATCAGGCTGGGCGAGCCCAAGGCGGTCGTCTTCGACGAGACCTACTACGTCAAGGACGCCTATTCGCTGATGCTCCACGGCGTGGAGCGGACCATGCTCGGCGACGCCAAGAACCCCATCGCCGACCGGCGGCTGATCGCCGGCAACCTGGACATCTTCCAGCAGTGCCCGCAGCCGGCCGACTGCGCCTCCTTCGTGGCCCACCCGCCGCTGGGCAAGTGGATGATCGCGGCGGGCGAGTGGCTGTTCGGGATGAACCCGTTCGGCTGGCGCGCCGTCGCGGCCCTGGCCGGCACGCTGTCCATCCTCGTCCTGGCCAGGGTGGCGCGCAGGATGACCCGCTCGACGCTCCTGGGCTGCCTGGGCGGGCTGTTGCTGGCGCTCGACGGCCTGCACCTGGTCCTGTCGCGGACGGCGCTGCTGGACGTCTTCCTGATGTTCTGGGTGCTCGCGGGGTTCGCCTGCCTGGTGGCCGACCGCGACCAGGCCCGCGCGAAGCTGGTCTCCTGGTACGAACGCTCGCCGGTCACCGCGCTGGGCCCGCGTCTCGGCCCGCGGCCGTGGCGGCTGGCCGCCGGGATCTGCCTAGGGGCCGCGTGCGCGGTCAAGTGGTCGGGGATCTTCTTCCTGCTCGCCTTCGCCGTCATGTCGGTGCTGTGGGACATGGGCGCCAGACGGGCGGTGGGGCTGCGCGAGCCGTGCCGGGGGGCGCTGACGTACGACCTGCCGGGCGCGGCGGGGGCGATGGCGCTCGCGCCCGCGGTGACGTTCATGGCGTCGTGGACCGGCTGGTTCGTCACCGCCGGCGGCTACGGCCGCGACTGGGACCAGGCCACCTCGTCCGGGCCGCTGTTCTTCGTCGTCGACTCGGTCCGCTCGTGGCTGCGCTACCAGCAGCAGGTGCTCGGCTACCACAGCGGCCTTGAGGACTATCACCCGTACATGTCGGAGCCGTGGCAGTGGCCGGTGCTCTTACGCCCGGTCTCCTTCCACTACCCGACCAACCTGCCGCCGTCGGCGTGCGGCGCCGACAAGTGCGCGCAGGCCGTGCTCGGGGTCGGCACCCCCGCGCTCTGGTACGCCGCCGCGCTCGCCCTGGTCGGCCTGGTCGCCTGGTACGTCGCCACCCGCGACTGGCGGGCCGGGGCCGTGCTGCTGGCCTACGGGGTGGGCTGGCTGCCGTGGTTCTACTACGCCATCGCCGACAACCGCACGATGTACCTGTTCTACATGATCCCCGTGGTGCCGTTCATGGTGCTGGCGCTGGTGCTCATGGCGGGGCTGATCATGGGGCCGCGGGACGCCCCGGCCGCCCGGCGGGCGATCGGGGCGGCGGTCGTGGGCGCGTACGCGCTCATCGTGCTGGTCAACTTCTGGTGGCTCTATCCGGTGCTGGCGGCCGAGACGATCACGCAGGCACAGTGGTGGAGCCGGATGCTCCTGAGCTCTTGGGTGACCGCCGCGCCCAAGTGACGCCCCTGCGCAGCGTGATCGCCGCCGCGACGCAGGCCAGGGGCACCGCGGGCAGCACGTAGCGGTAGTCGAACTCCGCCGTCGCCGCCGGGGCCAGCAGCAGCCCCACCGCTCCCAGCCAGGGCAGCACCACCGGGCCGCCGAACTTGCGCCAGCGCACCACGACGCCGTACAGGCCGATCAGCAGGATGCCGCCGAGCATGATGCCGCGCAGGTAGAACACCTTCTGGTAGCCGCTCATGATGTCGGCCCACGGGTGCACGATCCGGGTCTCAGGCGGGCCCTGCTCGTAGCTGAACGCGTCGGTGTCGGTGCGCCCGCCCGCGTACGACGACCACCTCGGCAGCCGCTTGGGCTGGCCGTTCTCGTCCAGCGGGACGTACGGCTTGAACTCGTACATGTTGTACGTCGACTCGTCCGGGAAACGCGGCCGCGACCAGTGGAACGAGCGGAAGAAGTCGCGCGCCACCACCTGGAGGTAGTCGCCGGGCTGCGACAGGATCGCCTTGGTGGCGAACGCGCTGGCGGCGTCGTTGGTGATCTCGCTCCACTTCTTGTTGATGCCCCACCGGTGCAGCACCTCGCCGGTGCCGGTGCCGTCGCCGTTGCCCTGGCCCCACAGGTACCACTGGGCGTAGTCCTTGCGCTGGTTGACCGGATCGTTGATGCACAGCAGCAGCAGCTGAACCTCTTTGTACTTGTCGATGTCCATCTTGTTGCAGTCGGCGAAGATGGCCGTGCGCATGTAGAGGATCAGGCCGTCGCTGTTGGTCATCGCGAATTTGCCGTACGCGGAGGCGAACCAGCCCATGTAGGCCATCACCGGGATCGCGCAGGCGGTGATCAGCGCCGTGACCGTACGCCAGCCGGCCCGCTTGACCAGCAGGTAGAGCACGACGAGGGCGAGGATCGGCAGGCCGATCGAGCGGGTCAGCCAGGTCATCGCCAGCAGCAGGCCGACCACCGCGCCCGCCTGCCAGGTGAGCCGCCGCTTCCACAGCACCATCGTGATCACACCGACCACGAGCAGCATGAACAGCGTGTCGGACATCACCATCTGCTCGAGCTGGATCTGGTAGGCGTCGAACAGCACCGGCGCCGCCGCCAGCGTGGCCCCCCACTTCGGCAGCCGGAACTTGATCCGCAGCAGCGCGTAGATCAGGCAGGCCGTGGCCAGGCCCATCAGATGCTGGGTGAAGATCACCAGGCTGAAGCTGTGGAACGGCTTGAGCAGCATCAGCCAGGTGCTGTAGCCGTCGGGCCTGATCGGGTGGGGCCGGGGGTGCAGCGCCACCGAGACGTACTCGTAGGAGTCGTTGAACCACATCGCCGGGCCGTAGCCGAGCATGGTGATGAGCCGCAGCACGGCGCCGACGCCGAAGGCCGCGGCGAACACCCGATGCCTGCGCAACATGGACAGCGCGCGCGCTATCCGACCAGGAGCGGAGTGGTCCACAGGGGTAATCTCCGCGACGCTCACCATGTTGTAAAGAATGCCAGTCGTTTTCAGGTCCGTGCCCGAGCATGGTCGTCTTCAGGGCATGATGGTTCACTGGAAGAGCCTTAACTGAAGGGTAGACACGTGGAACTGACGGTGGTCATGCCCTGCCTCAACGAGGCGGAGACCGTGGAAGTCTGTGTACGCAAGGCGTTGGCGTGCATGGAGGAGCACGGCATCGAGGGCGAGGTCCTGATCGCCGACAACGGCAGCACGGACGGCTCACAGCAGCTCGCCCGTGATGCCGGGGCCCGTGTGGTCCACGTGGACGAGAAGGGTTACGGCAACGCCCTCATGGGCGGCATCAGGGCCGCCCGCGGCAAATACGTCATCATGGGCGACGCCGACGACTCCTATGACTTCACCGCGCTGCTGCCGTTCGTGGAGCAGTTGCGCGAGGGCGCCGACCTGGTGATGGGCAACCGTTTCCGCGGCGGCATCGCCCCGGGCGCCATGCCGCCGCTGCATCGCTACCTGGGCAACCCGGTGCTGTCGTTCATCGGGCGGCTGTTCTTCCCCTCGGCGATCAAGGACTTCCACTGCGGCCTGCGCGGCTTCAGGCGCGACTCGATCCTGCGGTTGCAGCTGCAGACCGGCGGCATGGAGTTCGCCTCGGAGATGGTGGTCCGCTCGACGCTGGCCGGCCTCGACGTGCGCGAGGTGCCGACCACGCTCGCCCCCGACGGCCGCTCCCGCCCGCCGCACCTGCGCTCGTGGCGCGACGGCTGGCGTCACCTGCGCTTCCTGCTCCTCTACAGCCCGAAGTGGCTGTTCTTCTACCCCGGCGTGCTGATGATGGTCATCGGCCTGGTCGCCGGCACCGCGCTGACCTTCGGCCCCGTCGAGATCGGCGAGCTCGCCTTCGACGTCGACACCCTGGTCGGCACGTCCGCCCTGGTGGTGATCGGCTTCCAGGCGGCGTTGTTCGCGGTGTTCACCAAGGTCTACGCGGCCGAGGAGGGCTTCCTGCCGGAGTCGCCGCGCATCCGCAAGCTGATCGACATCGTCAGCCTGGAGAAGGGCCTCGTGGTCGGCGGGCTGCTGGCGCTGGCCGGTCTGATCGGCCTGGTCATGTCGCTGGTGCACTGGCAGGTGCGCAGCTTCGGCGAGCTCGACCCGCGCGAGTCGCTGCGCATCGTGGTGCCGTCGGCGACGGCGCTCATCATGAGCTTCCAGACGATCTTCGCCTCGCTGTTCATCAGCATCCTGGGCATCCGCCGCACCCGCGAGACCTTCATCGACAACGCCGCCCGCGCGGCCGAGGAGGCCGCCGAGGGCCTCGCGCTGGAGAAGGCCAAGGCGAAGAACTGACCGTTCCCGCGCCGCCGTGGCAGGCCGCCCGCCGTAACAAACGATCATCACGGACCCCGTAGGCTAAGGACCATGTCCCAGCACATCTTGACCGCCGTCGCGTGGCCGTATGCCAACGGCCCCCGTCACATCGGGCACGTTTCCGGATTCGGAGTGCCGTCCGACGTCTTCAGCCGCTACCAGCGGATGGCGGGCAACAAGGTGCTGATGGTGTCCGGCACCGACGAGCACGGCACCCCGATCCAGGTCCAGGCCGACAAGGAGGGCGTGAGCGCCAGAGAGCTGGCCGACCGCTACAACCGCGTCATCGCCGAGGACCTGACCGGGCTCGGCCTGTCCTACGACCTGTTCACCAGGACCACGACGAAAAACCACTACGCCGTCACGCAGGAGATCTTCAAGGGTCTCTACAACAACGGCTATATCTTCCCCAAGACCACGATGGGCGCGATCTCGCCATCCACCGGCCGCACCCTGCCCGACCGCTACATCGAGGGCACCTGCCCCATCTGCGGCTACGACGGGGCCCGCGGCGACCAGTGCGACAACTGCGGCAACCAGCTCGACCCGATCCAGCTGATCAACCCCAAGAGCCGCATCAACGGCGAGACGCCGGTCTTCACCGAGACCGAGCACTTCATGCTCGACCTGCCCGCCTTCGCCGAGGTGCTCGGCTCCTACCTGCAGTCCAAGCAGGGCGAGTGGCGGCCCAACGTGCTGAAGTTCGCCCTCAACCTGCTCGGCGACCTGCAGCCGCGGGCGATCAGCCGCGACCTCGACTGGGGCGTGCCGATCCCGCTCGACGGCTGGAGCGAGCAGCCCAACAAGCGGCTCTACGTGTGGTTCGACGCGGTCATCGGCTACCTGTCCGCCTCCATCGAGTGGGCCAGGCGCTCCGGCGACCCCGACGCCTGGCGCCAGTGGTGGCAGAATCCCGACGCCCGCGGCTACTACTTCATGGGCAAGGACAACATCGTCTTCCACGCCGAGATCTGGCCGGCGATGCTGTTCGGCTACAGCGGCATCGGCGCCCGTGACGGCTCTCCGGGCTCGCTCGGCGCGCTCGACGTGCCGTCCGAGGTGGTCTCCAGTGAGTTCCTGACCATGGAGGGCAAGAAGTTCTCCTCCTCCCGCCAGGTCGTCATCTACGTGCGCGACTTCCTGGCCCGCTACGACGCCGACGCGCTGCGCTACTACATCGCGGTGGCCGGGCCGGAAAACCAGGACACCGACTTCACCTGGCAGGAGTTCGTCAACCGCAACAACGGCGAACTGGTCGCGGCCTGGGGCAACCTGGTCAACCGGTCCATCTCGATGGCCGCGAAGAACTTCGGGGCGGTGCCCGAGCCCGGCGACCTCACCGACGCCGACCGGGCGCTGCTGGAGCGCTCCCGGTCCGCCTTCGCCCCCGTCGGGGCCGAGCTGGGCCGCTCGCGCTTCAAGAACGCCATCACCGAGGCGTTCGACGTCGTGCGCGAGGCCAACAAATACCTGGCCGAGCAGGAGCCGTGGAAGCTCAAGGACGACCCTGAGCGGCAGAAGTCGATCCTGCACGTCGCGCTCCAGGTCGTCGACGACGCCAAGACGATGCTCACGCCGTTCCTGCCCGGCTCGTCCAACAAGGTGTCCGCCATGCTGGGCGGCGAGGGCGTCTGGTCCGGCATGCCGGAGATCCGCGAGGTCGACGAGGACGGCGGCACCCCCTACCCGGTGATCACCGGCGAGTACGACGGGGCCGCCCGCTGGGAGCACCGGCCGATCAAGCCGGGCACCCCGCTCGCGCCGCCCGTGCCGCTGTTCAAGAAGCTCGACCCGAAGGTCGTCGACGAGGAGCTGGCCCGCCTGGGCGAGTGACCTCGAAGCCCGTGTAGTCCTTGAGCCCGATGGCGGAGGCGGTCTTCCTGGCCGACTTCGCCATCAGGCCCTTCCACGGCAGGTAGGGCAGCAACCGGTGGTTCTGGTTGACGAACCAGGCCATGAACCTGCTCTCCGGCACCATGAACCCGGCGACGCCCTCGGCCGAACGACGGCACCCCTCGGCGTAGCCGCGCACCTCGCGCTCGTAGGCGGCGAAGGCTGTGCGGTGGTCGGGGGTCGCGGCCAGCTCGCCCGCCAGCACGTACGCGCTGACCACGGCCAGCCCCGTGCCCATGCCCGACAGCGGCGACGGGCACGCGGCGGCGTCACCCAGCAGCACCACCCGGCCGCGCGACCACGACTCCATGCGGACCTGGCTGATCGAGTCGAAGTAGAAGTCCTCCGCCCGCCACATGCGCCGGATCAGCTCGTCCGCCTCCCAGCCCACTCCCTCGTACGCCGCCGCCAGCAGCTCCCGCTGCCTGCCCACGTCGCGCCGGTCGTAGTCGAGCACCGGCGAGCCGAACCAGAACACCGCCTTGGCCTCCGTGTTCTCCCTGGCGCTGTAGAGGGCCACCATCCGGCCCGGCGTGGTGTAGGCGTGCCCGGTGTGGTCGAGCCCCAGGTAGTTGTCCGTGGTGAAGACGGCGCAGTGCAGGCCGAGATACTTCAGGTACGGCGGCTCGGGGCCGAAGGCCAGGGACCGTACGGTGGAGTGCAGCCCGTCCGCGCCCACGACCAGGTCGAACCGCCGCCGCGCCGCGCGCTCGAAGCCGACCGTCACCCCGTCGGGGTCCTGGTCGATCGAGGTGACGGAGTCGTCGAAGACGTACTCGGTGCCGGCCCTGGTGGCCTCGTACAGGATGCGGGCCAGGTCGCCGCGCAGGATCTCGACGTCACCGGCGAACAGGTCCGCCGGCATCGCCGCCAGCTTCCGGCCGGCCGCGTTGACGTTCCACATGGCGCCCATGTTCGTCCTGGCCCGCTCGACGACGTCGAGCACGCCCATCTCGCGCAGCACGGTGAGGTGGGGTTCGCCACGGAAGTCGACGGCGTAGCCGCCTTCGCGCAGGGCGGGGGCGCGTTCGACGATGGTGGTGCGGTGGCCGTAGCGGTTGAGCCAGAGGGCGAGCGAGGGGCCGGCGACGCCGGCGCCGGAGATCAGGATGTCCATGCGGCCGAGCCTGCCCGGGACCCCTCACCACACCCTCACCGGCCGCTCACCTGAGCCGGTCGGGCCGGTCGGTGCGGTCGCCGGCGAGCGCGGTGATGGCGGGCAGCGGTGAGCGGTCGATGACCTCCTGGGGGACTCCGGCCAGGGCCAGGGCCTCCCGGTGCGAGAGCCGCGCGCCCGCCCGCCGCGCCCGCGTGTACTCCCGCTCGCCCAGCACCTCCCGCACCCGTCCGGCCACCTCCGGCTCTTCGGGCAGGGCGACGCCCCGCATGGCGACCGCCGCACCCAGCAGCGTGGCCGCCGCGACCGCCGCGTCCCGGGCGCCGCCGCCGAACGCGAGCCCGGCCAGCGCCTCGAACGCCCGTGCCGTCTCGGCCAGTGCCCCCGAGGCGACCGCGCAGCTCACGGCCCGCTCGTAGCAGGACTTGGCCGCCCGCCGATCCCCATCGGCCTCGGCCACCCGGCCCAGCCCGACCAGCACCCGGGTCAGGTTGCCCGCCGACCGCACCCACAGGGGGTCGGAGTGGCGCAACGCCTGCTCGTACAGTTCCCTGGCCTGCTCCAGACGGCCCTCACCGGCCGCGACGTCGCCCAGCCCGCGCAGCGCGGAACTCAGATACGTCATCAGGCCCACCCGCCGCGCCAGCTCGGCCGCCCGCTCGTAGTCGGCCCGCGCCCCGGCGGGGTCGTTCCCGATGCGTTGATCACCCCGGTTGCACAACAGGTCGGGCAGGTCCTCCCGCGCGCCGAGCAGCTCGGCCAGGGCCAGCGCCTCGTCCGTGCGGGCCAGCGCCGTCTGGTCGTCCCCGCAGGTGGCCGCCAGCCAGGCCAGCCCGTCCAGTGCCAGCGCCGCGCCCCACCTGTCGCCGAGCGCTCTGAACGCGTCGAGCGCCCCGGTCAGCTCCACCTCCGCCGAGGCGAACTCACCGGCCGCCATCCGCGGATACGCACAGATGAACCGGGCCATCGTCCGTTCCCAGGTGTCCTGGCTCCGCTCGGCCCGCCTGAGCACCGTCAGCGCCACCGCCGGGTCGATGGAGCCCGCCGTGACGATCGGCCACAGGTAGGTGACCATCGGATACCGCCGGCCGCCCACCGTGCCGCCGATCATCCGCTCGGCCCTGCTCCTGTGCCGCTCCCAGTAGTCACGCCGTCCCTCGACGGGGTCCCCGGCCGGCGATTCGCCGTCGGTCAGCGCGGCGAGCAGGCACAGCACGTACGCGTCGCCCAGCTCGGGGTCGGGCTCGGGCCCCGCCGCCGCCAGCAGGGCCGCCGCCACGCCCTTAGCCGCGGTACGGGTGCCGCGCATGTACTGGTACGACGACTGGGCGGCCAGCAGCCGCATACCCAGCGCGACCTCCCCGGCCTCCGCCGCCCAGCGCGATGCCGCCGCCAGGTTGCCGTGCTCGGCCGCCAGCACCTCCAGCCAGCGCAGCTGCCCGGCGCCACGCAGCTTGGGATCGGCTCGTTCGGCGAGCTCCAGGAAGTACCGGGCGTGTGCCCGCCGAACGGCCGGCTCCTCGTCGCCCAGCTGTTCGGCACAGAAGGCGCGAATGGTCTCCAGCATGCGATAGCGGCCGCCGGACACCTCCAGCAGCGACTTGTCGGCCAGGGAGTCGAGCACGTCCTCGGCGTCGGGCGTCCCGCACACCTCGACGGCGGCCCGCGCGGTGGCGCCGCCGGAGAACACGGTCAGGCGCCTGGCCACGGCCCGCTCTTGCTCGGTGAGCAGGTCCCAGCTCCACGCGACGACCGCGCGCAGGGTCTGGTGACGTACCTCCGCGGTACGGCTGCCACGCGAGAGCAGCCTGAACCGGTCCTGGGCCGCGAGCCGTCCGGCCAGCTCGCCGGCCTCGTGCGTACGCAGCCGGGCAGCGGCCAGCTCGATCGCCAGCGGCAGCCCGTCCAGCGCGGCGCAGATCCGCCCGGCCGCCTCGTCGGGGACGTAACCGGGACGCACGGCCCTGGCCCTGTCGGTGAACAGGCGGACGGCGTCGGAGGGGGAGAGGGGGCGCACCGGCCAGAGGTGTTCGGCGGTGAGGGCGAGCGGCTCGCGGCTGGTGGCGAGGACGCGGAGGGCGGGGCAGGCGGACAGCAGGCGTTCGGCGAGCACGGCGGCGTCGTGCACGACGTGCTCGCAGTTGTCGAGCACGAGCAGCGCCGGCCGGTTACGCAGAGCCGCTTCCAGCCTGGCCACGGTGGTGCCCTCCTGGCCCCTGCCCGTCGCCGGCCCGCCCAGCAGCCCGCTCTCACGGACGCCGAGCGCCGCCAGCGCCGTACGGGCGAGATCAGTGCCGGAAACCACACCGGCCAGCTCGACCAGCACCACTTCGGACGCGGTGCTGCCGGTCGGTGCGGTGGACGATGCGTCCGGCGCGGCGGGCGTGGTGTGCGGCCGGGTGGGCGTCGACTCCGGTGCGGTGGGCGTCGACGCCGGCACGGTCGTGCGGGCCACCTCGACGGCCAGGCTGGTCTTGCCCGCGCCGCCCGGTCCCAGCAGGGTGACCAGCCGGGCGGACGCCAGCAGCTCCGACACCCGCGCGACATCGCGGTCACGTCCCACGAAACTCGTCAGCCGTCCCGGCAGGGCCCGCACCGCGACCGGTTCGCCGGCCGGCCGCCCGGGTGTGCCGTGCGGCGACCGTCCCGGCCGGGTCCGTGCCGCGACCGAGTCGCCGGCCGGCCGTCCGGGCGTGCCGCGCAGCAGTTCCTCATGCAGGCCGGCCAGTTCGGGGGACGGGTCGGCGCCCAGCTCGTCGGCGAGGATCCGCCTGGCCGACTCGTACGCCGCCAGCGCCTCGCCAGGACGCCCGTCGGCCCGCAGGGCCCGCATGAGCCGGCCGTGCAGCCCTTCCCGCAGCGGATGCCGTCCGACCAGCTCGGTCAGTTCGGCGACCACCTCGCGATGCCGGCCGCGGCGCAGGTCGGCCTCGATCCGGTCCTCGATCGCCCCCAACCGGCGCTCTTCCAGCGCGGCTCCGTACGAGGGGTCGAGGTCGGCGACCGCCGGCCCACGCCACAGCGCCAGCGCCTCGCGCAGCAGGCCCGCCGCCCGGGCGGGATCCCCCGCGTCAGGGTCGAGCGCTTTCCGGCCGGCTTCGGCCAGGTGCCGGAATCGATGGGCGTCGACGTCGTCGGGCCGCACGGCCAGCCGGTACCCGTCTCGTACCAGCTCGATCGCCACCCCCTCCCGCCGCAGCCGCGACACCTGCGCGTGCAGGGCATGGACGCCGTCCTCCAGGGCCCGCTCCCCGTACAGCGCCTCGACGAGCCGATCGCGACCGAGCACCTCTCCGGGCCTGAGCAGCAGCAGCGCCAGCAACGCCCGCCGCGCGGGACCGCCCAGGGGCACCTCGTTCCCGTCGGCCCGCCACGCGCGGGTGGTGCCGAGGATGCCGTACCGCATGGGGGCTACTTTAGATGCCGTGACCAAGCTTCCCGCCGCCCCAGAGCCGCTCTCCGCACCCGTGTTCGACAGCCACTGCCACCTCGACATCATGGTCGGCAACCGGCAGGCGTCGTCCGGCGACCCGGTGGCGCAGGCCGCGCAGCAGGCGGCGGCCAGCGTGCGCAGCATCCTCGACGACGCGCGGGCCGTGGGCGTGACGCGGCTGGTCACGATCGGCTACGACCTGGCGTCGTCCCGGTGGAACGCGGAGGTGGCCGCCGGGCAGGAGGGCGTGTACGCGGGCGTGGCGATCCACCCCAACGAGGCCCACGAGTCCACGCCCGAGGTGCTGGCCGAGATCGAGGCGCTGGCCGGGCAGGACGCGGTGCGCGCGGTGGGGGAGACGGGGCTCGACTACTACCGCGACTGGGCGAGCAAGGACGACCAGCACGCGAGCTTCCGTGCGCACATCGAGATCGCCAAGCGCACCGGCAAGGCGCTGGTGATCCACGACCGCGACGCGCACGACGACGTGCTCAAGGTGCTGGCCGCCGAGGGCGCTCCGGACAAGGTGGTCTTCCACAGCTTCTCCGGCGACGCCGAAATGGCAAAAAAGTGCGTTGAAGCCGGATATTTCATGTCATTTTCCGGGCCGGTGACGTACAAGAACGCCTCCTACCTGCGCGCGGCCGCCGAGGTCGCGCCCGCCGAGCTCATGCTGGTCGAGACCGACGCCCCCTACCTGCCGCCCGTCCCGCACCGAGGCAAGCCCAACGCCCCCTACCTCGTCCCGCTCACCCTGCGCTGCCTCGCCGAGGTCAAGAACGTCCATCCTGACCTGCTGTGCGAGGTGATCAGCGGCAACGGAGTCACGGTCTTCGGCGAGTGGTGACCATCTTTCGGTGAAGCGGCGGATGTCGGCGCGCGGCCGCCGTTAGCGTTCGGGCGATCCTGCCCCGCTACCGGAGGTGGTTCGTGCGAGGTAAGAGGCGTGCGCCCCGTCCGCCGCTCCCGTGGCGCTCCCCGTGGACGCCCGTCGTGTGCGTGGCCGGCGTGGTGGCCGCGAGCGCGCTCGTAGCGGTGTCGTTCCTCGTCAAAGAGGTCGTGCTGGTCGTGGACGGCGAACGCAGGCCCGTCCACGCCTTCGGCGGCACCGTCGAAGAGGTGCTCGCCGCCGCGGGCGTCACGATGGCGTACGGCGACGTCGTCCGTCCATCCGCCCAGGAGGAGGTGCGCGACGGCGCCACGATCGAGGTGCGCCGCGCCCGCCCCCTCACCCTGACCCTCGACGGCCACACCAGCAAGCACCTGGTCACCGCCTCGAACGTGGGCGAGGCCCTGGCCGAGCTGGACATCACCCCCGCCGCCGGCCGGCTGTCCGCGCCGCCCGGCGACGCGGTGCCGCTGGAGGGGATGGAGCTCACGGTCTACACCCGGCGCAAGGTGTACGTGGTCGCGGGCACCACCCGGCTGACCTCGCGGACCACCGCCAGGACGGTGCGCCAGGTGCTCAGGCAGAAGCGCGTCGAGCTGCGCCGCGGCTACCACGTGGACCCGCCGCTGGACAGCTTCCCCGAGGACGGGACGGTCATCACGATCGTCCCGCCCCGTGCCACGCAGATCGACCCCGCCACCGCGCGGCTCGACTGGCGGGCGCTGGCCGAGTGCGAGTCGCACGGGGACCCGCGGGCCTACAACCCCGACGGGCCCTACTACGGCATGTACCAGTTCAGCCTGCCGATGTGGCAGGCGGTCGGCGGCATGGGGCTGCCGTCCAACTGGCCGGAGGACGAGCAGACCTATCGGGCTCAGCTGCTCTACCAGAAGGTGGGGGGCAGGTGGCGGGGCCAGTGGCCGAACTGCGGCGACCGCCTCTTCGGCCGCGCCACGGTCACGGCCCTGCGCCGCTGACCTCGCCTGGACTGGCATACGAACCCGGTCAGCCGAGACCGCTGACCCGGTCCGAAGCCGGGGTCGCTGATCCGTTTGAACCCTGCGCAAGCCGGGTTGCTGATCCGGTCCGAGCCCTATGTAAGCCGGGTTGCTGATCCGGTCCGAGCCCTGCGCGAGCCGGCGCCGAGACCGTCGGCCCGGCGCACGGGATCGTCACCCCGACACGGAGACCCCGAAGTCGGCGCCCTCGGGGGGCTGGAGCGGTTGCAGTTTCTCGGCGTTGCGCCCGGCCACCGCGACCTTCCCGAACGGCCCCCCGTCCGGCTGCCCCACATAGAGCCGGTTCCCGCTGAAGGCCACCGACCACCCGAACAGCCCGTCCCCGGTCGTCAGCTTCCGGTCCTCGGCCGCGTCCTTCCAGGACACCACCCGGACGCCGCCCCCGTAGGGAGCGCCGATCGCCAGCCGGCCGTCCGTCGAGGTCGCCATCGAGAACCCGAACGCCTGCTTGCCCCCCTGCGTCACCCGGCTGGTGGGCTTTCTGGCGGTGTCCAGCAGCTCCACGTATCCGGGTCCCGGTGAGCTGACGGCGTAACCGGCGCCCTCCGCGTAGACGACCGCGTACCCGTACCGGTCGCCGGACTCGGCGGTCGGCGAGTCCAGCTTCAGCGTCGTCAGCCTCTCGGCCATCACGTCGTCGATGAAGACGACGCAACCCGAGTCGATCTTGCCCTTCTCGATCTGGCGGCCCAGGCCGTCGTCGTTCTCGTACGGCACGCCGACGACCAGCCCGTTCTTCGCCCCGAACGCCAGCGAGTAGCCGAACTGGTCGCCCACCTCGCTGTTGCCCCGCACGTCCACGCTCTCCTGGCTGATCCGGCGCAGGTCACCCGCGCCCTTGCGCACGTAGACGGCGCCGACGTCCAGAAGGTCGCCCTCGTCCTCGTACGGCGCCCCGATAGCGACCAGGTCACCCCGCCCGGCCAACGCCCAGCCGAAGTGCGCGAACCGCTGCGGCTGCGGCGGCACCAGGCGCTGCGGGGGAGCGGCGCCGCCGCCGTAGACGACGTACGCGGCCCCGGCGTCCTCGACGCCGTCCACGTCCGCGTACGGGGCGCCGATCACCAGGTCGGCGCAGGTGTCGCCGTTGACCTGCGCCAGCCGTACGGACCAGCCGAACCCGTCGCCCTTGCTCAGCCCCGGCACGCTCACCGGCGTCACCTTGCCGGCGGACAGCA
Source organism: Nonomuraea fuscirosea (assembly GCF_035917475.1). Taxonomy (NCBI): domain Bacteria; kingdom Bacillati; phylum Actinomycetota; class Actinomycetes; order Streptosporangiales; family Streptosporangiaceae; genus Nonomuraea; species Nonomuraea fuscirosea. Next base: position 11,651,390 of record NZ_CP109074.1, read on the forward strand.
CGTGCACGGCCCCCTTCAGGTCGTCGCCGAAGGGGTCGCCCACCGCCACGTCGTCCACACCGTCACCGTCGAAGTCGGCGGCCCCGGCACAGGCGACGACGGCTTTCGTCGCGGATTCGGTCGTGTCTGTGGCCGTCGTCGTGGCGGCGGCCGGGGCACCGGCCGCCGCCACCAGCATGATCGCGGCGAGCGCGGATCCGATCATCACAGCGCCACCTCGATCTGCTGACCGTTCTCCAGCATGTTCGCCGTCATGCTCACGGGCTTGCGGTACGTCGCCAGGTCGAACACGAAGGCGCTGTCCACCCGGGCGCCGGGCAGGATCGCCGGCGGCAGCGTGACGGGGATCGAGTCGTGCTCGCCGCCCCGGTCGTCGACCATGGTCACCACCGGCTGGACCAGCACCCTTCGCTCGCCGCCCGGATTGAGCATCGTCCAGCGGATCACGCAGAGCTGTCCCTTGGTCGCGGTGACGCCCTCGTACTCCTTCAGCCCGCATTCCGGCGCCGCCGACACGATCGCCACCGGGTCGTCGAAGTTCGCGCCCAGGGCGAACCTGCGGCCCACGTCGTTCGGCTTGGCGCTGCCGGCGACCTGGGACGGGGTGCCCGGAGTTCCGGTGACGGCGGTGTTGCGCGCGGAGGTCATGATCAGCACCCCCGCCGTCACCACGATGGCCAGCACGGCCGCGGCGGCGGCGATGAGCCAGCGGGTGCCGGTCGTACGCGTACCGCCGATGGTGTCGGAATCGTCACCCGGCACGGCGGGGGAGGTCCTGCCGCCGGGCTGGGTCTCGGTGCTCAGTGCGGCGGCCTGCCGCACGGGGGCGGCCTGCTCCTGCCGCCACCCCGGAGCCGACGGTCCTCCGGCCCACCCGGGACGGTCCTGCTGGCGTCCTGGGCCGGACTGATCAGGCTGCTGAGGCCGTACCTGCTCGACCGGGCCCTGCTGCGGCGATGCCTGCTGAGACGGCGCCTGCTGAGACGGCGCCTGCTGCGGCGATCCCTGCTGTGGCCGGGCCTGCTCGGGGTGCGGCTGCACCGGTGCCACCGCCCCCGACGACGAGGGCGGCGGTGCTTCCGTCCCGGACCCGTCCGTCTTGGACGACGTACCGAAGCCGAATAGGGCGCGCAACCGTCCTGGCCGCTCCGCGGGCGCCTGGTCGGGCACCTTCCACCGAGCCAGCTCCTCCTTGGCCGCGTCCTCCTCGCGCCGGGCCAGCTCCTCCGCCGACAGGCCACCAGGTGACGATCCGGGCGACGACCCCTGCGCCGGCCCGTACGACGATCCCTGAGACGGCACGCCGGGGGACGAGGACGAACCACTGCCCGACCCACCCGACGAGACGGATCCCGAGGCACCAGGGGCTCCCGGAGCACCGACCGCACCCGACGGCGAACTCGGCCCGGCCGCCGAATCCGCGCTCCCCAAGCTGTCAGACCCGGTGCCGGCGCCCACCGAAGGCTCGGCGGTCGCCGGACCTCCGGCCATCGGACTCGCGGTCCGCGCCCCGGAAGGCGGCGCACTGGGCACCCGCCCGGCGGCGTCACCCTGCCCCGCCCGTCCAGAGGCGTTCCCCTGCCCCGGTGCGGAGTCACGTCCCGGGACCGGCCCCCGCCCCGTGGCATCGCTGGGCGGAGGCGTGGTGAAGGTGGCCGTGATGTCCGGCTCGTCCACCACGTTCTGCGGCGGCTCCCACTCGTTCAGCATCTCCGTCGCGACCAGCGTCGGCGGATCGGCCGCGGCGACCGGCGCCGGCGCGCTGCCGCCCACCAGTGCGATCAGCAGATCCTGCGCGGTCGGACGCGACGCGACGTCCATGGAGGTGGCCCGCCGGACCAGCTCGTCGAGCGGGGCGGGCAGCGCACCCAGGTCGGGCGGCGTGTTCAGCACGCGCGTGGCCAGCGTGATGGGGTCGCCGCGGCCGAACGGATGCCGTCCGTTCCCGGAGTAGGCCACGAGGCAGCCCCAGGCGAAGATGTCGGCCGCCGGGTTGACGACCTCGCCGCGTACCTGCTCAGGAGCCCACCACCCGGGACTGCCCAGCAGTTCGCCGGACATCGTGAACCCCGTCTCCCGGTCGAGGGCCCTGGCGATGCCGAAGTCGATCACCCGCGGCCCCGACAGCGAGAGGATCACGTTCGCGGGCTTCAGGTCCCTGTGCACCAGCCCCGCCACGTGGATCGCCGCCAGCGCCGCCGCTACTCCCAGCGCGACGCCGTGCAGCGGGCCCGGCTCCAGAGCCCCGTAGGTCGAGATCTGGTCGGACAGCGGCGTGCCCGCGATGTACTCGGTCACCATGTACGGCCGGCCGTCCCCGGTGTTGCCGTTGTCCAGTACCTGGGCCGTACAGAAGGAGGCCACCCGCCGCGCGTTGTCGACCTCCGCGTGGAACCTGGCCGCGAACCCCTCCTGGTTGGCGAACTCCGCCTTCACCACCTTGAGCGCGACGAAACGCCCCGTCGGTGCCCGCGCGAGGAACACCGTCCCCATCCCGCCCTCGCCTAACCGGCCCAGCAACCGGTACGGCCCGATCTCCCTTAAGTCGGTCGGCCGTAGCGGCGCGGCGCCCGTTGGCTCCATGAGGGACGTTCCTTCCTGTTCCACGCCATCCTCTCCTTTGGTCTCCCCATCCGCCATCACACGTTCTTCGATGCGAGAGACTGATTGGATGATGAGGCTGTTGGGCCCTGCAGAAATACGTATTTTGGCGAACAAGCTAGATCTTCGTCCCACAAAAAAACTAGGGCAGAACTTCGTGATCGACGCGGGGACCGTCCGGCGCATCGTCCGTGTGGCCGATCTCACCCCCGATGACGTGGTCATAGAGGTGGGCCCGGGGCTCGGCTCGCTCACCCTGGCGCTCCTGCCGCCGGCCGCCCACGTGGTCGCCGTCGAGATCGATCCGGTGCTGGCCGGCCAACTCCCCGTCACGGTGGCCGAACGCGACGCCGCCGACAAGCTCACAGTCGTCAACGCCGACGCGATGAAGATCACCCTCGACGACCTGTCCGGCCACGTGCCGACGGCGCTGGTGGCCAACCTGCCGTACAACGTGGCCGTCCCGGTGCTGCTGCACCTCCTGGAGGTGCTCCCGTCCCTGCGCAAGGGCCTGGTGATGGTCCAGTCGGAGGTGGCCGACCGTCTCGCCGCGGGCCCCGGCTCGAAGGTGTACGGGGTGCCGTCGGTCAAGGCGGCCTGGTACGCGGACGTCCGCCGGGCGGGCCCCGTGGGCCGCACGGTCTTCTGGCCCGTCCCCAACGTCGACTCGGGCCTCGTCTCCCTGCTCCGCCGCGACCCCCCGTCCACGACGGCGACGCGCGAGCAGGTGTTCGAGGTGGTGGACGCGGCCTTCGCCCAACGCCGCAAAACCCTGAGAGCCGCCCTCTCCACCTGGGCCGGCACCCCCGCCGCCGCGGAACGCACGCTGCGCGCGGCCGACGTGGACCCCTCGGCGAGAGGCGAACAACTCGACATCCACGCCTTCACCCGCATAGCCGAACACAAACCCTGACCCCCAGCCCTCCCCGGGCGGCACCCCCCACCGCGGACTACGTGAGCTCTCCGGCACTCCGACGCCCGTCAGCCCACCCGATTCCACAAGATCGACCGGCGCCGCTACCGCCACCAAGATCCCGACGAATCACGACAGCCCGACACCGGCGCCCGCCACCTGGGGCGTCCCGCACCACCAACGCCGCCCTTCGTCCACAACCCCCTTACTCCTCCTTCCCTTTTCCACAGAACCGCGTTCGGCCGCTTCGCGTGACCCCGCATTCCCAGATCCTGGCCTCCCACCCCCGATGACCCGGAGGCCACCATGACCACCCGCATCACCTTCCTGCGGCTCGCCATCGGCGGAGCACTCCTCTCGGCACTCCTCACCACGCTGATCATCAACACCACCCCCGCTCAAGCCACCCCCGCCGCCCGATCCACCTACGCCCACACTGCCGCTGCCCGAGCCGTCTCCACCCGAGCAACCCCCGACCAGGCGACCCCAGAGCAGGCAGCCCCAGAGCAGGTAACCCCCGACCAGGCGATCCCAGACCAGGCAGCCCCAGAGCAGGTAACCCCCGACCAGGCGACCCCAGAGCGGGCCACCCGAGACCAGGCCACCCCTGCCCGAGTTGCCGCTGCCGCGGCCGTCGCCACCCTCCCCATCCCCTCGCCCGCCAGCAAGCTCCCCAAGCTCAAGGGCCCCCTCACAAGAGGCCAGATCGCCGCAGCGGCGGCCCTGACCCAACTGGGCGTCTCCTTCTCCTGGGGCGGAGGCTCAGCGAAGGGCCCAACCCTGGGGATAGGCAGAGGCGCCACCACCAGAGGCTTCGACTGCAGCGGCCTCACCCTCTACGCCTGGTCCAGAGCAGGCATAAGACTGAGCCACCACACGGCCGCCCAGTTCCGCCAGGGCCGCAGGATCCCTCTCGGCGCCCGCCGCACAGGCGACCTGCTCTTCTTCGGCGGCAACCCCGGCGCCCCCACCCACGTGGCCCTGTTCCTAACCGGAACCCTCATGATCCACGCCCCCAAAACAGGCGACGTGGTCAGACGAGCCAACTTCAACACCCCCTACTTCCGCACCACCTACCGCGGCACCGTACGCCCAGGCTGACCCACCTACCCCCCGGTCGCCCTCGGCCAGCCGCCCCCACCACCACCGACGGCCCAGCAACCCCACGACCGCCCACGACCTCGCCCTGAGACCCCGCCCTCCATCGCCACTGACGGCCTCAACTTGAGACCCCGCATCCCCGCTACCCGTGACCTCAACATGAGACCCCGCACCCCGCCGCAGCCGCCCACGATTCAGTCCTGGGACTCCGCACCCACCGCAGCCGCCCACGGCCTTGCCCTACATTCCGCACCCCGCCGCAGCCGTCCACGACCTCGTCCTGCGCCCCGTATCGCCGCCGCTGGCCACGGCCTCAATCGGAGCCCCCGCAGCCCTCACCGTCGACCACCCGACGAAACCGAACCGACCCCGTCCGATCACGTCCACCGCCCGAGGTGTGAGGTGCCACGGCTGCCACCTTCCGAAGAAGCGAGGCCGCAACTGAAGCCCCGCAGCCCCACCCCGACGACGGCTCAACGAACCCGACTCACCCATGGTGACTCGACGGAACCCGGCAAATGCCCACCAACTTGACTCTCTGTGTTGAGAAGTCGGCCCGACCAGAGAGTCATATTCCCAGAACCGCATGTCAGGGCAGCGCGCCCCGATAACATCGAGTGTCCTTGACCCCGGCAAGTGATGAGAGTGGCAGAAGATCGATGAGTTCGGTGACCGTACGTGTGCCTGCGAAGGTCAACGTGCAGCTTTCTGTCGGCCCGCTCAGGGATGATGGCTACCACGACCTGGTCAACGTCTTCCACGCCGTATCGATCTTCGATGAGGTCGTGGCGAAGGAGTCCGAGTCGATCACCGTTCAGGTGAACGGCAAGTGGTCCGACCAGGTGCCGACCGACGACAGTAACCTGGCCATCCGGGCCGCCCGCGCGCTCGCCAAGCACGCGGGCCGCAGCTACGGCGCCGATCTGATCATCCAGAAGGGCATCCCGGTCGCGGGCGGGATGGCGGGCGGCAGCGCCGACGCCGCCGGCGCGCTGGTGGCGTGCAATGAGCTGTGGGGGCTGGGGCTGCCCTTCGAGGACCTGATGGAGATCGCCGGAGACCTCGGCAGCGACGTCCCGTTCTCCCTGCTCGGCGGTACGGCGGTCGGCACCGGCCGCGGCGAGCAGCTGACCGAGCTGCCCACCGGCGGCGTGTTCCACTGGGTGTTCGCGCTGGCGAACGGTGGCCTGTCCACGGCCAGCGTCTACGCCGAATGCGACCGCCTCAGGGAGGCTTCCCAGGCCGAAGTCCCCTGGCCCCAGCTGAACGACTCCCTCATGGAGGCCCTCGGCACCGGCGACGCCTACGCCCTGGGCAACCACCTGAGCAACGACCTCCAGACCGCCACCCTCAACCTCCGCCCCGAGCTCGCCCCCACCCTCGACTCGGGTCGCCAGCACGGAGCTCTGGGAGCGATCGTCTCCGGCTCCGGCCCCACCTGCGCCTTCCTGGCCATCGACGCCACCCACGCCCGCGACCTGGCCCACAGCCTGACCACCACCGGCGCCGCCCACACCGCCGTAGCCGCCCACGGCCCCGTCCAGGGCGCCACCTTGATCTGATCCCCGCGATTCACATGCAGGCCCAAGGGGGCCCTTGAGGGCCTACCCGAGCTCCAGGAACACGACAGCGAGCCCGGTCGCACTCAGCTGACGGGCCGATCCACCGAGCAAGGCCCTGCGTGAGTACGAGCCCTACTGGCCCCAGGCGCGATCACCGCCGGTCCTGGCAGTCGGCCGCGACCTGCATTGCCGGGAAGGGGCCGGCCGTCTCCGGGCGCAACTTTCCGGCTGCGGCGTCGCAGGCGGAGGCGCGGAACCGCCCATGTCGCTGGCCGCCTCTCGGATACGGTCTAGTGCCGCAGCAAGCAACGTTTGCCGCGTTTTCGTCAGACTGCTTTGCGTGATCGTCAGACTCGCGGCGGAGCAGGACTTCGCTGGCTCCCTTGACCTGGCAGCCCAAGGTCGAGCACAGCGACGAGCATGACGTGATCGGCCTGCAGCGGATCCCCCGGAGGTGCAACTAATGGTTGCGCAACGTGGCGCATCCAGGTAGTCTGACGTGCAACCAAACGTTGCAGGAGGATGGCATGGAGTTCGGAACCATTGAGCGCGAGATCTACATCGAGGCGTCTCCCGAGATCGTCTTCGAGGTGGTGAGCAGTCCCGGCCACCTCAAGGAGTGGTGGCCGGACGACGCCCGGTACGAGCCGACGCCAGGGTCGGCGGGGGAGATCACCTTCGGTGACCACGACGCCGGCGGGGCGGTGGTGCCGTTCACCGTCGTCGACGTGCGGCCGCCGCGGACGTTCTCGTTTCGCTGGACGCACCCCGCCGACGAGGTAGCGGCGGAGGGCAATTCGCTGCTGGTCACCTTCGACCTGACCCCGTCGGGCCGCGGGACGCTGCTCAAGATGACCGAGACCGGCTTCCGCGAGATGGGCTGGGAGATCGCCGTCCTCGAGCAGCAGTACCAGGAGCATGTCACCGGCTGGGACTTCTATCTACCGCGACTGGCGCCGTACGTAGCGACGCTGCAGGTACGGCCATGAGCACCTTGGTGGCAGAGCACGTCGACGACGACCTCTGGTCCGCGATCGGGGACCCGACCCGGCGCCGAATGCTCGACCTGCTGCTCATCGAGGGCGACGGCACCGCGACCACGCTCGCCCAGCAACTGCCGGTCACCCGCCAGGCAGTGGCCAAGCACCTAGGCGTCCTCGAGCGGGTCAGCCTGGTCCGGGCGACGCCGGCGGGCCGGGAGAAGCGGTACCGGGTGGACGACGCCCAACTCGCCCGCGCGGTGGCCCAGCTGTCGGTGGTCGGGTCGGCATGGGAAGCCCGGCTGCAGCGCATCAAGCGGATCGCCGAGGGGATCCAGCGCACCCGACAGGACTGACAACAAGACAGACACGATCAAGGAGAGTCGAAATGGTGGACATTTTGCACAGGGTCGGCGTCAAGGCCACGACACCGGAGAAGGTGTACGACGCGTTGACGACCGTCGAGGGCCTCGCCGGCTGGTGGACCGACGACACGAAGGGGAACGGCGACGTCGGCGGCGTACTCGAGTTCCGGTTCCCGGTCGGTGGCTTCGACATGGAGGTCGTCGAGCTACGGCCGTCCGAGCGGGTGGCGTGGCGGGTGGTCGACGGCCCCGAGGAATGGATCGGGACGACGATCGATTGGGACCTCCGCCAGGACGGCGATTACACGATCGTGCTGTTCAAGCACCAGGGTTGGAAGGAGCCGGTGGAGTTCATGCACCATTGCAGCACCAAGTGGGGCTCGTTCCTGATGAGTCTGAAGTCCCTGGTGGAGACTGGCGAGGGAGCGCCGGCACCGCGGGACGTGCAGATCAGCGACTGGCACTGAGCCGGGAGGCGGTCAGCCCTGTCCGGCCTCGCCCGGGAGTGGCCGCCCGGGGACGGCGTCGCCGGGAGTGGCCGGCCGCCTCTGGGCACAGCATGCCGGCTGCGGCGTCGAGTGTTGTCGACTCGGCGGGGCCCGGTCCTCGCGCCTCCGGAGCGGGCGCCGAAAGCGCCGAGGTGGTGCCTGCGCGCCCGCATGGGCTCGGCAACCGGTCCGCGCGTACCCAGGTCCCCCGGGCCGCCGATACCCTGGGAAGGCCATGAATCTGGTCAACCTTGAGTCGGTCTCCCACGCTTACGGGCCCAAGCCTCTCCTCAGTGACGTCTCCCTCGGCGTGGAAGCCGGGGAGCGCATCGGTGTGGTCGGGCGCAACGGCGGCGGCAAGACGACCCTGCTGTCGGTCATCGCGGGAGCCCTGCGTCCCGACAGCGGTCGTGTCACCCACAACCGGGGCCTGCGGGTCGGGTTCCTGTCCCAGCGGGACGACCTCGACCCCGGCGTTCCGGTACGCGAGATCGTCCTGGGCGACCTGGCCGAGCACGAGTGGGCGGGAGATCAGCGCGTACGCGAGATCCTGGCCAACCTGATCGGCGACCTCGACCTCGACGCCAGGGCCGCGGACCTGTCGGGCGGCGAGCGCAGGCGTACGGCGCTGGCCCGCCTGCTCATCGACGACCACGACCTGATCATGCTCGACGAGCCCACCAACCACCTCGACATCGAGGCCATCGCGTGGCTGGCCGGCCACCTGGCGGGCCGGAAGAGCGCGCTGGTCGTGGTGACGCACGACCGGTGGTTCCTCGACGCCGTCTCCATGCGCACGTGGGAGGTCGTGGACGGGCGGGTCGAGCGGTACGAGGGCGGATACGCCGCCTACGTGCTGGCCAAGGCCGAGCGGGCCCGGATCGCCCAGGCCGCGGAAGAGCGCCGGCAGAATCTCATGCGCAAGGAGATCGCCTGGCTGCGGCGCGGCCCGCCCGCCCGTACGTCCAAGCCGAAGTTCCGCATCGACGCCGCCCAGGCGCTGATCGCGAACGAGCCGCCGGCCCGTGAGACCGTGGAGCTGATGCGGTTCGCGGCGGCCAGGCTCGGCAAGACCGTCTACGACCTCGAAGACGTCACCCTGCACGCGGGCGGTCCCGGCACCGGGCCGCTGGTGCTCGACCACCTCACGTGGCAGTTCGGCCCGGGGGATCGGATCGGGCTGATCGGCGTCAACGGCTCGGGCAAGTCGTCCTTGCTGCGGCTGCTCGCCGACACGATCAAGCCCGACTCGGGCCGCGTGACCAGGGGCAAGACCGTCCGTCTTGCGCACCTGTCGCAGGAGCTGGCCGAGGTGGACCCGACGCGGCGCGTGCTGGAGTCGGTCGAGGAGGTGCGCAAGTACCTCCAGCTCGGCAAGCGCGAGTGGACCGCGTCGCAGCTGCTCGAACGGCTCGGCTTCAAGGGCGAGGCGCAGTGGAAGGTGGTCGGTGACCTCTCGGGTGGTGAGCGGCGGCGGCTGCAGCTGCTGCGGCTGCTCATGGACGACCCCAACGTCCTGCTGCTCGACGAGCCCACCAACGACCTCGACATCGAGACGCTCAACGAGCTCGAAGACCTGCTGGACGGCTGGCCCGGCACGCTGATCCTGGTGAGCCACGACCGCTACTTCCTGGAGCGGGTGACCGACCGCAGCGTGGCGCTGCTCGGCGACGGCAAGCTGTCGCTGCTGCCCGGCGGGGTGGACGAATACCTCGAACGGCGCGCGGCGGGCACGGCCGTCACCGCGCGCCTGGGCACCGCCGCGACGACCGGCGCCGCGCCGTCCGGCCGCATCGGCGCCATCACGGAAGCTGCCACCGCACCGGCCGGGCCGCCGGCCTCCGCCGCCGGCCAGACCGGCGGGCTCTCCGCCAAGGAGGAACGCGAGCTCCGCAAAGAGCTCAACCGCCTGGAACGCCAGCTCGACAAGCTGGGCGACCAGGAGTCCCGGCTGCACGCCGCCATGGCGGACGCGGCCAGCGACTACGCCAAGCTCGGCTCACTGGACGCCCAGCTGCGCGAGATCAAGGCCCAGAAGGAGACGGTCGAGGCCGAGTGGCTTGAGGTGGCCGACCGCCTGGGCGACTGACGTCACTCGCTGTGATCGTGGCCCCGTCCGGGGCGGTGTGGCTCGGGTGGGGAGTCGAACGGGGTGAGGAGGGTGCGCAGGAGTGAGGCGAGGGTCCGCCGGTCCTCGTCCCCCAGCCCCGACAGCAGCTCCCGCTCCCTGCGCAGCAGGTCCGCGAACGCGGCGTCCACCCGTCCCAGCCCCGTGTCCGTCAGCGACACCAGCACCCCACGCCGGTCCTCGGGGTCGGGCCGGCGCCGGACCAGCCCGGCCGCGGCGAGGCGGTCGATGCGGTTGGTCATCGTCCCGGAGGTCACCAATGTGGCCCGCAGCAGGGCGCCGGGGCTGAGCTCGTAGGGTTTTCCGGCCCGGCGCAGCGCCGTCAGCACGTCGAACTCCCACGGCTCCAGATCGTGTTCGGCGAACGCCGCCCGCCGCGCCCGGTCGAGATGCCGGGCGAGTCGTGACACTCTGGAGAGCACCTGGAGCGGCTCGACGTCGAGGTCGGGGCGCTCGGCGCGCCAGGCCGCGACAAGGCGATCGACCTCGTCTCTAGCATCCTCCGTCATGACACAAGAGTGTACTGTCTTGACATCGAGATATCTCTCTCGATATCAATTATCTTCATGTCAAGAGATATCTGGGACCCGGTCACATACGCCGTCTTCGCGGACGAGCGTTCGCGGCCGTTCATCGAGCTGATCTCCAGAGTGGGGGCCGTCGAGCCCGATTATGTCGTGGACGCGGGCTGCGGCAGTGGCGAACTCACCGTCGAGCTGGCCGGTCGCTGGCCGAGGGCGACGATCGAGGGCTTCGACTCGTCCCCGGCGATGATCACGAAGGCCCGCCGGCTGGAGTCGAACGTCAGGTTCGCGGTCGCCGACGTGACCACGTGGCGCCCCGACCGGCCCGTGGACGTGATCGTGTCCAACGCCGTGCTGCAGTGGGTGCCCGAGCACCGTTCCGTGCTGGAGCACTGGATCGAGGAGTTGGCCCCGGGCGGCTGGCTGGCGTTCCAGGTGCCCGGCAACTTCGACGCTCCGAGTCACGTCGCGATCCGCGAGCTGTGCGGCTCGCGGGCCTGGTCCGACAAGCTCGGCGACTACACCAGGGGCAATCCCGTGGAGGAGCCGCTGGAATACCTCGACCTGCTCAACCAGGGCGGTTCGCAGGTGGACGCGTGGGAGACCACGTACGTGCACGTGCTGCAGGGCGAGGACCCGGTGCTCGGCTGGGTCTCCGGCACGGCCCTGCGCCCGATCCTGGACCGCCTCGATCCGGACGAACGGCGCCGCTTCAAGCGCGACCTGGCCAAGCCACTCGCCGAGGCGTATCCGGCAAGGAGTTACGGCACGCCCTTCCCGTTCCGGAGAATCTTCGTGGTCGTCCAGAAATGAGCGGAACATGATCCAGGCACTGCACCACGTCCAGCTCGCCGCGCCGCGCGGCAGCGAGCCGCTGCTGCGGGAGTTCTACGCGGGTCTGCTCGGCCTGCGCGAGGTGCCCAAGCCGCCCGACCTGGCCGGACGCGGCGGCGCCTGGTTCCGGGGCGACGGCGTGGAGGTGCATCTCGGCATCGAGGACGACTTCCGGCCGGCCCGCAAGGCGCACCCGGCGTTCATGGTGGACGACATCGACCCCTATATCGCGAAATTTCCGGACTCGGTGGCTGATGAGCTGGTCCCGGGCTGGCGGAGGATCTACGTCTCCGATCCGGTGGGCAACAGAATCGAGCTGCTGCAACTGGTGTGAGGGTCACCGCCCGGTGGCATTATTGTCCGAAATCGGACTTTTTGCGAGGTGCGGTGGGCATCGAGATCGAGGACAAGTTCGACGTCTCTCCGGAGTTCACGCTGCCGGACCTGAGCGGTCTGGGGGATGTCGTCGGCCCGAAGAGCCACCAGCTCGTGGCCCTCTACTTCGACACCCCTGACCTGCGGCTGGCCACCCGGGGCATCACGCTGCGGCGCAGGCGGGGCGGCGACGACGCGGGCTGGCACCTGAAGCTGCCCAAGGCCAAGGGCGTGCGCCAGGAGATCCACCACCCCCTCACCCGCAGCACCAAGATCGTCCCCGCCGAGCTGGCCGAACTCGTCCGCGCCTACACCCGGGGCGCCGAGCTGCGGCTGGTCGCCGAGCTCGACACCCGCAGGAACGTGACCGTCCTGCTCGACGGCGACACCCGGCTGCTGGAGGTGGCCGACGACCGGGTCAAGGGCACCGTGTACGGCGCGGAGACCACGATCGTCCGGTGGCGCGAGGTCGAGGCGGAGCTGCTCGAAGGTGGCACCGGCAAGCTGCTGGCCAAGGTGGGCAAGCGCCTGCGGAAGGCCGGGGCCGTACCGTCGCAGGCCACCAGCAAACTCGCCAAACTCCTCGAACCCGCCCCACCGCCCACCGCCCCCACCGAACCGGGCACGGCGGGCGAGGTCGTCGTCGCCTACCTGGCGACGCAGGTGAACGCCCTGCTCACGCAGGACCCACGGGTGCGCAGGGCCGAGGACGACGCGGTGCACCAGATGCGCGTGGAGGCGCGCAGGCTGCGCAGCGCGCTCAAGGCGTTCAGGAAGATCGTGACCGGCACCGACCACCTCCAGGACGAGCTGCGCCGGCTCGGCGCGGTGCTCGGCGAGGCGCGTGACCTGGAGGTGATCAGGGCCAGGTTCGCCGAGCTGCTCGACGGGCTGGCGCCCGAGCTGGTCACGGGCCCCATCGGCGCCCGGCTCGGCGCCGATCTGCACGAACGCGAGCAGGAGGCGTACGGCCGCATCAGGGAGGAGCTCAGCGGCGACCGCTACTACCGGCTGCTCGGCGCGCTCGACGAGCTTGTGTCGGCCCCGGCCTTGGGCAGGGCCGCGGCCAGGCCGGCACAGGACGAACTGCGCGCCGTCGCCGTGGCCGGCTGGGAGCGGGTGACGAAGCGGTACGAAGCCGCCCAGGCCATCGACGACCCCGACCGCCGCGCCCTCGCCATGCACGACGTCCGCAAGGCCGCCAAACGCGCCCGCTACACCGCAGAAGCCCTCAAACCCAGCATCAGCGGCGGCATGGGCAAGCTCGCCAAGCTGGCCGAGCGCGTCCAGGAGATCCTGGGCGTGCACCAGGACGGGGTGGTCGCGCAGGAGACCCTGCTCGGGGAGGCGGAGCGGGCGCGGCGCGCGGGCGAGGACACGTTCACGTACGGCCTGCTCATCGGCATCGAACGCGGCCACGCCGAACGCGCCGACGCCGAGTTCCCGGAGGTCTGGGCCGAGACGGCGAAAGCAGCCGCCAAGATCCTCTGAGGGTGCCGCTGATCGGCCCCTGGTCGGTGGTGACAGCCAAGGAGGACGGGTCAGGTTTCGTAGCGTTCTACGCTGACGATCTGGCCGGCGGCTCGGTGCAGGACGGCGAAGGCGCCCTTGCGCAGGTGCACCTCCGTGCTGGTCAGCGTCTCGATCAGGGCAGGCAGCACCTTGCCGTGGCTGCACACGGCCGCCGGGCCGGCGAGGCTGCCGACCAGGGCGGGGGTTGCTTGCGGGTCCTGGTTCTCCTCGCTGAGCAGGGGATCGGTCGTGAGTGGGGCTTCGATGGCGTTCGCGTACGGCTGCAGTGTCTGGACGCAGCGCAGGCTGGGGGAGCTCAGCAGGGTCTCGGGGCGGTAGGCGGGCAGGGCCGTGGCCAGGGTCGTCGCCTGGGAGAAGCCGGCGGCGTCGAGGGGGCGTACGGCGTCGTCGTCCTGCCACTCGCTTCTGGAGCCGGCAGTGCCGTGGCGGACGAGGATCAGGGGTACGGTCACCAGGGGTGCGGCCCGTAGTGCGTGCAGCAGTCCGGCGTCCCATTCGTACGTCAGCAGCCGCCTGGCCTCCTCCACCGGCAGCCAGCGCAGCTCGTCCACCTCCTCGCCCGGCGAGAACCCGGCGTCGGCGACCGCCTGCGCCACCCAGTAGTCGACCCGCTTGAGCCGGCCCATGCTCATGTAGTGGACCGGCGGCAGCGCGCGGCCGAGCAGGACGGTCAGGCCGGTCTCCTCGTGGACCTCGCGCAGGGCGGCGGCGATCTCGTGCTCTCCCGCCTTGAGCTTGCCCTTGGGGAGGGTCCAGTCGTCGTAGGCGGGCCGGTGGATGACGGCCACCTCAGGGCGGCTCTGCTCACCCCTCCAGATCACGGCTCCGGCGGCCCGGAGCGGGTCGGTCATCAACGGTCGTCCCGGTCACGGCCGCCGTCGGTCCTCCAGGTCACGGCTCCGGCGGCCCGGAACAGATCGGTCCTCCAGGTCACGGTCCCGGCGGCCCGGAACAGACCAGTCCTCCAGGCCACGGTCCCGGCGGCCCGGAACAGATCGGTCCTCCAGGGCACGGTTCCGGTGGCGCGGAGCGGGTCAGTCGTCAACGGTTCTCCAGCGGCGGGTGCCGATGAGGTGGCTCTGCAGGTCCTCGCCGGGGTGGCGGTTCCAGGTGCCGTCGGAGTTGAGCCACCACGCGTTGGTGCTCTCGGCCATGGCCAGGTCCATCAGCTCGATCAGGTACGCCTTGTGCTGCTGCGCCGTGACCTTGACCAGGGCTTCGACGCGGCGGTCGAGGTTGCGGCGCATCAGGTCGGCGCTGCCGATCCAGACCTCCGGGCGGCGGCCGAGGCCGAACTCGTAGACGCGGGAGTGTTCGAGGAAGCGCCCCAGAATCGACCGTACGCGCACCGTTTCCGACAAGTCGGGAATGCCTGGGCGGAGGGTGCAGATGCCGCGTACCCACAGATCCACCGGGACGCCCGCCCGGGAGGCCCGGTAGAGAGCGTCGATGATCGGCTCGTCCACCAGCGAGTTCGTCTTGATCCTGATCCGCGCAGGACGCCCGGCCTGCTGGTGGGTGATCTCCCGCTCGATCCTGGCCAGCAGCCCGCCACGCATGGAGTGGGGCGCGACCAGCAGGCGGCGGTAGGCGGAGTGGTGGGAGTAGCCGGTCAGGTGGATGAACAGGTCGGTCACGTCCTCGCCGACCAGCGGATCGGCGGTGAGCAGGCCGAAGTCCTCGTACTGGCGGGCGGTCTTGGGGTTGTAGTTGCCGGTGCCGATGTGGCAGTAGCGGCGCAGCTCGCCCGAGGGCTCCTGGCGGACGACGAGGGCGAGCTTGCAGTGGGTCTTGAGCCCGACCACGCCGTAGACGACGTGACAGCCGGCCCGCTCCAGCTTGCGGGCCCAGGTGATGTTGGCCCGCTCGTCGAATCGGGCCTTGATCTCGACGACGACCACGACCTGCTTGCCGGCCTCCGCCGCGTCGACCAGCGCGTCCACGATGGGGGAGTCGCCGCTGGTGCGGTAGAGGGTGTGCTTGATCGCCAGGACGCGCGGGTCGGCCGCGGCGGCCTCGATGAAGTGCTGGACGCTGGTGGCGAACGAGTCGTACGGGTGGTGCAGCAGCACGTCGCGCTCGCGCAGGATGGAGAAGACGTCGTCCTCGGCGTTGATCACCTCGGCCGGCACGAACGGCCGGTAGCTCAGCTCGCCCCGGTCGAGGTCGGCGATGGCGTGCAGGCCCGACAGGTCGAGCGGCCCCGGCAGCCGGTAGATCTCGTGCGTGGCCAGCTCCAGCTCCTCCACCAGCGGCGCGAGCACCTCGGGGGTGATCGTGTCCTCGACCTCCAGCCGCACGGGCGGGCCGAAGCGCCGCTTCAGCAGCTCCTTCTCCAGGGCCTGCATGAGGTTCTCGGTGACGTCCTCGTCCACGTCGAGGTCCTCGTTCCTGGTGACGCGGAAGACGTGGTGCTGGAGGATCTCCATGCCCTTGAAGAGCTGTCCGAGATGAGCGGCGATGACGTCTTCGAGCGGGACGAAGCGGTCCTTGGACGCCGGGACGAACCGGGGGAGCTGCGAGGGCACCTTGACCCGGGCGAAGACCGTGTGGTCGGTGGCCGGGTTGCGCACGAGGACGGCCAGATTCAGGCTGAGCCCGGAGATGTAGGGGAAGGGGTGGGCGGGGTCGACGGCCAGGGGCGTCAGCACGGGCCTGATCCGCTCCCTGAACAGTTTGCGCAGCTCCGTGCGCTCCTCGCGGCCCAGCTCGTCCCACCGGACGACCTCGATGCCCTCGGTGGCCAGCTCGGGGGAGATCCGCTGGTGGAAGGCGGCCGCGTGCCGCCTGGCCAGCCGGTCGGCGACGGTCGCGATCCTGACCAGCTCTTCGCGGGGCTTGAGCCCGCTCCTGGTCCGCAGCAGCAGGCCGGTCGCCATGCGCCGTTTCAGCCCGGCCACCCTGACCCGGAAGAACTCGTCCAGGTTGCTGGCGAAGATGGCGAGGAAGCGCACGCGTTCGAGAAGCGGGAGTGAGGGGTCCTCGGCCAGGTCGAGCACCCGTTCGTTGAACTGGAGCCAGCTCTCCTCGCGGTTGAGGAACCGCTCCTGTGGCAGGGGCAGGTCGTTGGTAGCTCCGACCGGTTCTGCGGACATATGGCGTATATTGCCCCGTTTGGTTGAACAGAACGTTAACGTAGCCGCAACGGCTCAACCTGGAAGGTCGGCCCAGCTCAACCCCATCGTCACCCCGTGTGCCCCGCCTGTTCAAGGCTCACTCAGGATGATCTACCTGTTCGAGACGGGCGGCCCGTTCGGCCAGCCTGGCCTCCCGCTGGCGGATCTTCTCCTCCCGCTCACGGGCCTTCTCAGCCTCCTTGAGCAGCCGCTCGCGCTCCTTCAGCTCGCGCACCCTGGCCTTCTCGGCCTCCTTGAGCTCACGCTGGCGCTGCTTCTCCGCCTCCTTGAACTCCTTCTCCCTGGCTTTCTCGAACTCGCGCAGCTCCTTCTCACCGCCGGCCCGATCCCCGCCGGTCCGATCGCCGCCGGCGACGCGCGGCTTGGGCGGCTGGCCCTGGCTGCGGCTCGTGACGGTGATCGACGGGTGCGGGTTGAGCCCGGTCAGGCCGTTCCAGGCCAGGTTGACCAGATGGGCGGCGACCTCCTCACGGCCGGGCTTGCGCACGTCGAGCCACCACTGGCCGGTCAGCGCCACCATGCCGACCAGCATCTGGGCGTACATCGGGGCCAGCTTGGGGTCGTAGCCGCGGCCCGCGAACTCGTCGGCCAGCACGTCCTCCACCTGGCTGGCGATCTCGCTGATCAGGCTCGCGAACGAGCCCGTGCCGGAGGCGGCGTGGGAGTCGCGGACCAGGATGCGGAAGCCCTCGCTGCTCTCCTCGATGTAGCGGAGCAGGGCCATGGCGGCCCGTTCCAGCTTGATCAGGGCGTGGGAGGCGGAGAGGGCTTCAGTGATCATGCCGAGCAGCTTCTGCATCTCGCGGTCGACGACGACCGCGTAGACGCCTTCCTTACCACCGAAATGTTCGTACACCACGGGCTTCGACACCTGTGCGGTGGCGGCGATCTCCTCGATAGAGGTCCCGTCGAACCCCTTCTCGGCGAAGAGCGTGCGGCCGATGCTGATCAGCTGCTCTCTTCGCTCTGCGCCGGACATGCGTCTGCGGGATCGGGGTTCGGTCACGGTACCCATAATGACGGCCACGGATCCGTGGCCGCTCATCGGATCATGGGCAGGGTCAGGCAACGCGCTTCGCCGCCAGCCGCTCGGGCGTCGGCCAGCGGACGTCGTACACCCAGCCCAGCTTCTCGAAGATCCTGATCAGACCGGCGCTCAGGTCGATCTGGCCCTTGAGCACGCCGTGCCTGGCGCAGGTCGGGTCGGAGTGGTGCAGGTTGTGCCACGACTCGCCGAAGGAGGGGATGGCCAGCCACCACACGTTGCGCGACTTGTCGCGGACCTGGAAGTCCTCCTCGCCGAAGACGTGGCAGATCGAGTTGATCGACCAGGTCACGTGGTGCAG
This sequence comes from Nonomuraea fuscirosea, assembly GCF_035917475.1. NCBI lineage: Bacteria > Bacillati > Actinomycetota > Actinomycetes > Streptosporangiales > Streptosporangiaceae > Nonomuraea > Nonomuraea fuscirosea. The sequence continues at coordinate 11,669,277 of NZ_CP109074.1, forward strand.
CAGGCCGATGCGGACGATGGAGCCCCAGAACAGCGCGGTCAGGCCGCCCTGCCAGGACCAGGTGAGCAGCAGGCCGAGCACGCCGGGCAGCAGGATCGAGGTGAGCGCCATGGCGCCGAACCACTTGTGCATCTTCAGCACGTCCTCGTCCTTGCACAGGTCGGGGGCGTACTTCTCCCTGTTGGTCCGCTCGCTCTCGAACAGCCAGCCCATGTGGGCGTAGAGCAGGCCCTTGGCCATGTTCTTGAAGCCAGGGCCGAAGCGCCACGGCGAGTGCGGGTCGCCCTCCTTGTCGGAGAACTTGTGGTGCTTGCGGTGCGTGGCCACCCAGTCGAGCACGGACATCTCCAGCGACAGGGTGCCGGCGATGCCCAGCGCGATCTTCAGCGGCCGCTTGGCCTTGAACGAGCCGTGCGTGAAGTAGCGGTGCAGCCCCACCGTGACGCCGAGCCCGGAGACCACGTAGAAGACGAAGGCGATGGCGATGTCCGTCCAGCCGAGCCCCCAGCCCCACGCGAACGGCACGGCCGCCACGAGCGCGACGATGGGCAGCCCGACGACCAGTCCGAAGGTGATGAGCTCGGACTTGGACTTCGGTTCTGATTCGAACTCCGGCTTCGGGGAAGGGGCTGAACGCTCGGCGATAACGGTCACTGGCGACCTCCAACGACGTGTATGTGGTTTATGTCCAGGCTACGCCACCGTAACCTACGCCAGCGTAAGTTAGGAAGACCTAAGTTGGGAATGTCGGGAAGATGACGGCGCTTCCGGCAAGGTGCGTGGGGATCGTGGCTTGCGTCGTTTCGGACGGTCTGTTATAGGGGCGTCCGCTCCGAAACCCCTGCTATCAGGGCTGTTACAACAACGGCCGCGGGCAGGAGGTCATATACGGGCGCGCGCCAGGCCGCGGGGTCGGTATCGTAGGGGGTGTCGGACATCACGTGTTCGGCCCGTCCCGGATCGTCTAATCGGCAGGACAAGTGGTTTTGGTCCACTTTGTAGGGGTTCGAGTCCTCTTCCGGGAGCTCTGAGGTGTTCCCCCCGCGAAATCTCCGGGGTGAGGCCAGGTATCCTCACGGTGTCGGGAGGGTAGCGGTGCGGTAGACGTACCGCACAGCCCTGATCCTTCCAGCCACAGGAGCCTCAGTCCGTGAGTGTGCCGCGCCCGGCAGCCGTGATCGTCCTCGCCGCGGGCGAGGGCACCCGGATGAAGAGCCAGACCCCGAAAGTCCTCCACGAGGTGTGCGGCCGAGCACTGGTCGACCACATGCTCTCCGCCGCCCGCGACCTCGACCCCGAGCGGCTCATCGTGGTCATCGGCCACGCCCTTGAGCAGGTCGGCGGCCATCTCGCCGCCAACAGCCCCGACGCCCGCGCGGTCGTCCAGCGCGAGCAGCGCGGCACCGGCCACGCCGTCCGCACCGTGCTCGAAGAGGTCGGTACGATCTCCGGCACCGTCCTGGTCACCTACGGCGACGTGCCGCTCCTGCGCACCGAGACCCTGGCCGGCCTGCTCGAACGGCACGCCGCCGAGGGCAACGCGGTCACCGTGCTGACGGCCGCGGTCCCCGACCCGACCGGCTACGGGCGGATCATCCGCGACGACGCCGGCGCGGTCCTGGAGATCGTCGAGGAGAAGGACGCCGATCCGGAGCAGCGCGCCGTCAAGGAGATGAACTCCGGCATCTACGCCTTCGACGGCCTCCTGCTCGCCGACGCCGTCAAGCGGGTGTCCACCGACAACGCCCAGGGCGAGGAATACCTCACCGACGTCCTGTCCATCCTGCGCCGCGACGGCCACCGGGTCGGCGCCTGCGTGGCCGCCGACTTCGTCGAGGTCGAGGGCGTCAACGACCGCGTGCAGCTGGCCGCCGTCCGCAAGGTGCTCAACCGGCGCCTGCTGGAGGCCCACATGCGAGCCGGCGTCACGATCATCGACCCCGACACCACTTGGATCGACGTCGGGGTGAAGATCGGCCCCGACGCGGTCGTCCACCCCGCCACCCAGCTCCACGGCGCCACGGTCATCGAGGCCGGCGCCGAGGTCGGCCCCGGCACCACGCTGACCGACACGTACGTCGGGGAGGGCGCCGTGGTCCGCAACGCGGTCTGCGACCACGCCGAGATCGGCCCGGAGGCCAACGTCGGTCCCTACGCCTACCTGCGCCCCGGCACCGTGCTGGGACACCGGTCCAAGGCCGGGACGTTCGTCGAGATGAAGAACACCAAGGTCGGCCAGCGCTCCAAGGTGCCGCACCTGTCCTACGCCGGAGACGCCACCATCGGCGACGACGTCAACATCGGCGCCTCCACGGTCTTCGTCAACTACGACGGGGTCGACAAGCATCACACCACCGTGCGCGACGGCGCGTTCGTCGGCTGCGACACCATGCTGGTCGCGCCGGTGACCGTCGGCGACGGCGCCTACACGGCGGCGGGCTCGACCATCACCGACGACGTCCCCCCGGGCGCCATCGGCGTGGCCCGCGCACGGCAGCGCAACATCGAGAAATGGGTCGTGCGCAGGCGCGCGGGCACGAAGTCGGCCGCGGCCGCCGAGCGGGCGCTGGCCGGGCAAGATCAGGAGAAAGAGCAGTGACCAGCATCAAGCAGCCCGGCGAGAAGAACCTCATGCTCTTCTCCGGCCGGGCCCACCCAGAGCTGGCCGATGAGGTCGCCGAACACGTCGGCGTCTCACTCACCCCCACCAAACTCATCGACTTCGCCAACGGCGAGATCTACGCCCGCTATCTGGAGTCCGTACGCGGCTGCGACGCGTTCGTCATCCAGAGCCACACCGGGCCGATCAACAAGTGGATCATGGAACAGCTCATCATGGTCGACGCGCTCAAGCGGGCCTCCGCCAAGCGCATCACCGTGGTCATGCCGTTCTTCGGCTACGCCCGCCAGGACAAGAAGGGCCGCGGCCGCGAGCCCATCACGGCCCGGCTGATGGCCGACCTGTTCAAGACCGCGGGCGCCGACCGGCTCATGTCGATCGACCTGCACACCTCCCAGATCCAGGGCTTCTTCGACGGCCCGGTCGACCACCTGTTCGCCATGCCGGTGCTGGAGAGCTACCTCAAGAACAAGCTCGACCTGGACAACACCACGGTCGTCTCGCCCGACACCGGCCGGGTGCGCCTTTCGGAGCGCTGGGCCGACACGCTGGGCACGCCGCTGGCGTTCATCCACAAGCGCCGCGACCTCGACGTGGCCAACTCGGTCAAGGTCAGCGAGGTCGTCGGCAAGGTACGCGGCCGCACCTGCGTCCTCATCGACGACATGATCGACACCGCCGGCACCATCTGCAAGGCCGCCGACGCCCTCTACGAGCAGGGCGCCACCAACGTGATCGTGGCCGCCACCCACGCGGTCTTCTCCGACCCGGCCGTCGACCGGCTGAAGAACTCCCGCATCTCCGAGGTCATCGTCACCAACACGCTGCCGCTGCCCGAGAGCGCCAGGTTCGACAAGCTCACCGTGCTGTCCATCGCGCCGCTCATCGCCCGCGCGATCACCGAGGTGTTCCAGGACGGTTCGGTCACGAGCTTGTTCGAGGGCGACACCTGAGCCAGTAGACTGAACAGGTTGCGCTCGTAACGCCTCCCGCTAGGGCGGGTCAGGGAGAGCGCCGCACCAGCCGCCTACCGCATCCCTAGGAGATGTCGTGTCTGAAGTTCGCATCGCCGCCGAGCCGCGCACCGCGTTCGGCAAGGGCGCCGCCCGCAAGATCCGCCGCGAAGACAAGGTGCCCGCCGTTCTCTACGGGCACGGCATCGACCCCAAGCACCTGACCCTGCCGGGCCACGAGGTGCTGCTCGCGCTGCGCACGCCCAACGTGCTGATCCGCCTCAAGGGTGAGGGCGTGGACGAGCTCGCGCTGCCCAAGGGCGTGCAGCGCGACCCGATCAAGGGCTTCGTCGAGCACGTCGACCTGCTCCTGGTCAGGAGCGGCGAGAAGGTCACGGTCGAGATCCCGGTCACCACGGTCGGCGACGTCAACTCCGAGGGCCTGCTCGACCAGCAGCTCGTCTCCATCGGCGTCGAGGCCGAGGCCACCCACATCCCGACCGGCGTCGAGGTCGACGTCGAGGGCCTCACGGTCGGCACCGTGGTCACCGCCGCCGACCTGCGCCTGCCGCAGGGCAGCACGCTGACCGCCGACCCCGAGACCGTGATCCTCCAGGTCATCAACAAGCCGATCGAGGCCGCCGAGGAGACCGAGGAGGCCGCCGAGGGCGCCGCCGAGGGCGAGACCGCGCAGGCCGACAGCGAGTAAGCGACGATTCGATCGTGAACGGGGCGGCCGGACTCGAGCCGTCCCGTTCCGCTGTGAGGGGAACGCATGGACCGCTGGTTGATCGCCGGACTGGGTAACCCAGGGCCCGAATACGCGGGCAACCGGCACAACGCCGGCTTCATGGTGCTGGACGAGCTGGCCGCGAGGGCCGGCGGGCGGCTGAAGGCGCACAAGAGCCGGGCCGAGGTGTGCGAGACGAGCGCCGCCGTCCTGGCCAAGCCCCTGACGTACATGAACCTGTCCGGCGGCCCCGTCAAGGCGCTCTGCGACTTCTACAAGATCGGCCCCGAGCGGCTGATCGTCGTCCACGACGAGCTCGACGTGCCCTACGGCGCGCTGCGGGCCAAGCTGGGCGGCGGCGACAACGGCCACAACGGCCTCAAGTCGATCACCAAGGTCCTCGGCACCCGCGACTATCTGCGCGTGCGCTTCGGCATCGGGCGACCGCCCGGCCGGATGGATCCGGCCTCCTTCGTGCTCAGAGACTTCGCTACCATGGAGCGCAAGGACCTGCCCTTCCTGGTCGACCGGGCCGCCGACGTGGTGGAGTCGCTGATGGCCCGCGGCCTGGAGACGACGCAGAACGACTTCCACCGGGCTGATCTGCACATATCCGGCCCTCCTCGCTGATCCCCGCATAGAGCCGTTCGCTGGTTCGTGGCCTTCCAGGCGGCTACGATCTGTGACTGTCCGTGCGGGAATGGTCACCTGGAGGCAGGCGTGCGCGGTGATGGCGTCATGGCCGTCGTCAGGACGGGTCATGAACTCGGCTGGGGAGACCGGCCGCGCACGCTCGCCTGGGTCCGCTCCTACCGGCTGATGGCCGTGGCGGGAGACCTGTGCGGGGCGGCGATCGGGGCCGGGGCCGCCTTCTCCATCAGGTTCGGCGGGATCACCCCTTATGTGCTGCCGTACCTGCTGGTCAGCATGGTGCTGCCGGGGGTGTGGTGCTGCGCGGTGGCGCTCAACCGGGCGTACGAGCCGCGCATGCTCGGCGTCGGCTCCGAGGAGTTCCGCCGCGTCGTGCAGACCGGCGTGGCGCTGGTCGCCGGCACGGCCATCGGCTCCTACGTGACCAAGACCGACGTCGCCCGCGGCTACGTCGTGCTGGCCCTGCCCCTGGTCACGCTGTTCACCCTCGTCTTCAGGTACGCCCTGCGCCGCTCGCTGCACCGCCGCCGGGCCGCGGGCGCCTGCATGCGCAAGGTGGTCGCGGCCGGTCACGAGTCCTCGATCGAGGAGCTGATCCGGCTCTTCCGCCGCGAACACCATCACGGCATGGACGTGGTGGCCGCCTGCCTGCCCGGCGGGCACCCCGGCCAGCGGGTGGCGGACGTCCCGGTCGCGGGCGACCTCACCGACGTGCCGATCGTGGTGGAGCAGTACGACGCCGACACCGTGGCCGTGCTGGCCTGCCCCGAGATGGACGGCCAGGCGCTGCGCCGGCTGGCCTGGCGGCTGGAGCGCACCCGCACCGAGCTGGTCGTCGCCCCGGCGCTGATGGACGTGGCCGGGCCGCGCACCATGATCAGGCCCATCGCCGGCATGCCGCTGCTGCACGTCGATCATCCCGAGCTGGCCGGGGTCAGGCAGCTGGCCAAGAACGTCTTCGACCGGCTGGTGGCCGCCGTCCTGCTGGTGCTGCTGTCTCCGGCGCTGGCCGGGCTGGCCGCGGCCGTGCGCCTGACCAGCCCGGGGCCGGCGCTGTTCCGGCAGACCCGGGTGGGCAGGGACGGGCGGCTGTTCACGATCGTGAAGTTCCGTACGATGCGGCGCGGCTCGGAGCAGCAGAAGGTGACGCTGGTCAGCGACCGCGACGGGCTGCTGTTCAAGCTGCGCAACGACCCGCGGGTCACCCCGCTCGGCTCGCTGATGCGCCGCCATTCTCTCGACGAGCTGCCCCAGCTGCTCAACGTGGTACGCGGCCACATGTCGCTCGTGGGCCCCCGGCCGCCGCTGCCGGAGGAGGTGGCGCGCTACGGTGACGACGTGCGTAGACGACTCCTCGTACGCCCTGGGCTGACCGGGCTGTGGCAGGTCAGTGGGAGATCTGACCTATCTTGGGAGGAATCCGTACGTCTGGACCTGCGTTATGTGGAGAACTGGTCCCTCACCCTGGACCTACAGATCCTGTGGAAGACTTGGTCGGCCGTCGCCCGCGGGCAAGGAGCATATTGATGACGATTCGCGACGACCACGCCCTCGCCGCCGATCTGGCGAACGAGGCGGGCGAGCGGCTGCTGCGGATCCGCGAGCGCACGGGCTACGACGACACGGCCGCGCTGCGGGCGGAGGGCGACCGCGCCTCCCACGTCTACCTCATGGAGTCCCTCGGCCGGCTGCGGCCCTCCGACAGCGTGCTGTCGGAGGAGGCCACCCGCGAGGAGCGGCTCGACCCGCGCCGGCTGAGCGCCGAACGGGTGTGGATCGTCGATCCCCTGGACGGCACGCGCGAGTTCTCCGAGCGGCTGGACGATCAGGCGGGAAGAGCCGACTGGGCGGTCCACGTGGCGCTGTGGGAGCGGGGCAGGCTGGCCGCCGGCGCCGTGGCCCTGCCCGCGCAGGGCCGCACTCTGACCACCGCCGAGCCGCCGAAGCCGCCCGCCTTCGAGAAGGGCCGCTTCCGCATCGCCGTGAGCCGCACCCGGCCGCCCGAGTTCGTGCGCAAGCTGGCCTACCTGCTCGGGGCCGACCTCGTGCCCATCGGCTCGGCCGGCGCGAAGATCTCGGCCGTGCTCACCGGGGAGGTCGAGGCGTACGTACACGCCGGTGGCCAGTACGAGTGGGATTCGGCCGCGCCGGTCGCCGTCGCCCAGGCCGCCGGGGTTCACGCGAGCCGGATCGACGGCTCCGAGCTGACCTACAACCAAGCCGACCCATCACTACCGGATATCCTGGTTTCCCTACCGGAGCTGGCGACATCCCTGCTCGCCGGCATCCGGGACCTGCACCGCTGAACCGCCGGAGGAAAGCTCCCATGCTCCAGCGCGACTACACGACGTCGCAGCTCGACGTGCTCGAAGCAGAGGCCATCCACATCATGCGCGAAGTGGCGGCCGAGTTCGAGCGTCCGTGTCTGCTCTTCTCCGGAGGCAAGGACTCGATCGTGATGCTCCGCATCGCGGAGAAGGCCTTCTGGCCCGCGCCGATCCCGTTCCCGCTCATGCACGTCGACACCGGCCACAACTTCGACGAGGTCATCGAGTTCCGCGACCGCCGCTCGGCCGAGCTGGGCACGCGGCTGATCGTGGCCAGCGTGCAGGAGTCCATCGACCAGGGCCGGGTCGTGGAGGACACCGGGCGGCGCGCCTCGCGCAACCGCCTGCAGACCACCACGCTGCTCGACGCGATCGAGGAGCACGAGTTCGACGCGGTGTTCGGCGGCGCTCGGCGCGACGAGGAGAAGGCCAGGGCCAAGGAGCGGGTGTTCTCCTTCCGCGACGACTTCGGGCAGTGGGATCCCAAGAACCAGCGCCCCGAGCTGTGGAACCTCTACAACTCCCGCATCCGCAAGGGCGAGCACATCCGCGTCTTCCCGCTGTCCAACTGGACCGAGCTCGACGTCTGGGACTACATCAGGCGCGAGGGCATCGAGATCCCCTCCATCTACTTCGCCCACACCCGCAAGGTCTTCGAGCGCGACGGCATGCTGCTGCCCGACTCCGACGTCGTGCGGCGCGGCGACGACGAGCCGCTGTTCGAGTCGGTGGTGCGCTACCGCACGGTGGGCGACATGACCTGCACGGGCGCCGTGCAGTCCAGCGCCGGCACGGTGGAGGAGATCATCGAGGAGATCGCGGCCACCCGGATCACCGAGCGCGGGGCCACCAGGGCCGACGACCGCGCCTCCGAGGCCGCCATGGAGGACCGGAAACGCGAGGGCTACTTCTGATGGAACCGTCCGTACCAGTCGCTCAGACGGCGTCTACTTACGAAGGTCACAGCTAATGGACATCCTTCGCTTTGCCACGGCGGGAAGCGTCGACGACGGCAAGTCCACCCTCATCGGACGGTTGCTCTTCGACTCCAAGGCGATCTTCGAGGACCAACTCGAAGCCGTCGAACGCACCTCGCGCGACCGGGGCACCGAATACACCGACCTGTCGCTGCTGACCGACGGCCTGCGGGCCGAGCGGGAGCAGGGCATCACGATCGACGTGGCCTACCGGTATTTCGCGACGCCGCGCCGCAAGTTCATCATCGCCGACACGCCCGGCCACATCCAGTACACGAGGAACATGGTCACCGGCGCCTCCACGGCCGACCTGGCGATCATCCTCATCGACGCGCGCAAGGGCGTGCTGGAGCAGTCGCGCAGGCACGCGTTCCTGACCTCGCTGCTGCGCGTCCCGCACCTCGTGCTGGCCGTCAACAAGATGGACCTGGTCGGCTACTCGCGTGAGCGCTTCGAGGAGATCAGGGAGGAGTTCACCGCGTTCGCGTCCAAGCTGAACGTCACTGACCTCACCTTCATCCCGATCTCCGCGCTCAACGGCGACAACGTGGTCTCCCGTTCGGAGAACATGCCCTGGTACCTCGGCACCTCGCTGCTGCACCACCTGGAGAACGTGCACATCGCCTCCGACCGCAACCTGGTCGACGTGCGCTTCCCCGTCCAGTACGTGATCCGCCCGCAGCGGGCCACCGACCACGCCTTCCACGACTACCGCGGCTACGCGGGCCAGGTGGCCGGCGGCGTACTCAAGCCCGGCGACGAGGTCGTCCACCTGCCCTCGGGCCTGACCACGCGGATCGCCTCCATCGACACCTTCGACGGGCCGGTGGAGGAGGCGTTCCCGCCCATGTCGGTGACGCTGCGCTTCGAGGACGACCTCGACATCTCGCGCGGCGACATGATCGCCAGGCCCAACAACCAGCCCCAGGTCGCGCAGGAGTTGCAGGCGATGGTCTGCTGGATGGCCGACGGGGTCAAGCTGACGCCGCGCTCGAAGCTGACGATCAAGCACACCACCCGTACGGCCCGCGCCATGGTGCGTGACCTGCACTACCGGCTCGACGTCAACACCCTGCACAGGGACGAGGAGGCGACCTCGCTCGGGCTCAACGAGATCGGGCGCGTGTCGCTGCGGGTCACCCAGCCGATGTTCGTGGACGACTATGCCCGCAACCGGATGACCGGCGGTTTCATCCTCGTGGACGAGTCCACGAACGGCACGGTCGGCGCCGGCATGATCATGGACGCCAGCTGAGGTAGATCTTTTAGGGTTTTCTATACCTGACGATTACCCTGCGCGCTAGGGTCGTCGCGTTCCGTAGTTGACGACGCGAAGGCCCGGCTCCGTGACAGATCGCACGCCCGCCCAGGTGATCTTCCTGGGCGGTCTCGGCCGCAGCGGCACCACGCTGCTGGAGAGGCTCCTCGGCGAGCTTCCCGGTGTGGTGGCGCTCGGCGAGGTGGTGCACCTCTGGGAGCGCGGGGTCCTCGCGGAAGAGCTCTGCGGGTGCGGTGCGTCCTTCCCTTCGTGTCCATTTTGGCGCTTCGTGGGGGAGCGCGCCTTTGGTGGCTGGACGCGAGGGTCGGCAGAACGGATCCTGAAGTTGAGAGCCAGGATCGACCGCACCCGCAGAATCCCCCGGATCGGCCATCCCGACCTGGCCGAATACGTGCGGGCGTACCGGCTGCTCTACGACGCGACCGGCGCTCAGGTCGTCGTCGACTCCAGCAAGCACGCCTCGCTGGCGCGCTGCCTGATCGCCGGCGGCGTCGACCTGAAGATCGTGCACGTGGTGCGCGACCCGCGCGCGGTGGCCCACTCCTGGAGCAGGACCGTGCGGCGGCCCGAGGACGGGCGGCCGATGACCCGCTGGAGCCCGGCCCGCACCGCCGTCCACTGGACGGCCCAGAACGCCGCGCTCGAACTCCTGCCCATGCGCAGGGCGCGCGTGACCAGGATCCGGTACGAGGACCTGCTCGCCGCCCCCGCCGACACCCTGCGGACGCTGGCGTTCCGGCTCGGGCTGCCCGAGCCCGAGCTGCCCTTCCTGCACGGACGCACCGCCTGGCTCGGCCACTCCCACACCGCCTCGGGCAACCCGATGCGCTTCCACGTGGGGCGGATCGAGCTGCGCCGGGACGACTCGTGGCGGTCGGGGCTGGCCGCGGCGGACCGGCGGGTGGTCAGCGCCCTCACCTGGCCGCTCAGGGCGCGGTACGGATATCGGGGGGCGGCATGACGCCCTCGGTGGGGGTGGTCGTCCCGACTCGCGGCGACCGGCCCGGGCCGCTGCGGGAGGCCGTGGCGGCCGTGCTCGCCCAGGACCACGCCGGGCGGCTCGACGTGGTCGTGGTGGCGGACGGCGTCAGCCCCCGTGAGGTGAGCCGGCAACTGGCCGGGCGAGCCTACGAGTGGGGGGCCGGGCAAGTCGGCTTGCGAGAGGCTGGGCAGGCGGGCGGGCAACCGGCCGGCGGGTGGGAGGCCGTGCGGGTTCTGGCCAACACGCGCACCCCCGGGCTGCCCGGTGCGCGCAACACCGGGATCGACGCCTGTGACACCGACCTGATCGCCTTCTGTGATGACGATGACGTGTGGCTGCCCGGCAAGCTCGCCGCCCAGCTCCACGCGCTGCGCGACGGCGGCGAGTTCGCCAGTTGCGGCATCGAGGTGGAGCACCGCGGCCATCGGGTGGCCCGCCTCGCCGGCGCCTCCGTGGTGACCGCGGCCGACCTGATCCGGTCGCGGATGGTGATGGTGCACTCATCGACCTTTCTGTTCCGGCGCGGCGAGCTCCGGCCCGACGAGAGCGCCCCCGCCGGACAGAACGAAGACTGGGACCTGGCCCTACGCGCCGCCAAGCGGCGGCCGCTCGTCCACGCCGACCGACCCCTTGTGCTCGTGCGCTGGGCCGGGTCCCACTATGCCGCCCGATGGGCGGACCGTATCGCCGGGCTGGAGTGGATGCTCGCCCGGCATCCGGAACTGGCCGTGGACCCGTGCGGCGCGGCGCGGGTCTACGGCCAGCTCGCCTTCGGCCATGCCGCGCTCGGACGGCGGCGCGCGGCCGTCCGCTGGGCCGCCCGCGCCTTCGCCGCCCGCCCCCGCGAACCGCGCGGCCCGATCGCGCTCGCGGTGGCGGCCGGGCTCGTCTCCGCGCCCAGGGTGCTGTCGGCCCTGCACCATCGCGGACACGGCATTTGACCCCGCCCCAAGGCGACGCACCGCGACAGGGATCCGGTGGTGGGCGGGTGGTCGTGGGTGGCGTCGGGGTGGATGCGTTGACGGAGGCGGAGGTGGTCGAGCGGGTGGCCACGGCGCTGGAGGCCGGCCGGGGTGGGCGAATCGTCACGCCGAACGTGGACATCTGCCGCGCGGCCGCCGCCGATCCGCAGCTGCGGCGGTTGGTGTGCTCCGCCGATCTCGTCGTCCCCGACGGGATGCCGCTGGTGTGGGCCGCCAGGCTGCTGGGCACACCAGTGCCGGAACGGGTCACGGGCGCCGACCTCATCTGGTCGCTCAGCGGGCTCGCCGCCCGGCGCGGCTGGCCCGTCTACCTGCTCGGCGGTCCGCCCGGCGTGGCCAGGAAGGCGGCGGGGGCGCTCAGGCGGCGACACTCAGGGTTACGGGTGTGCGGGGTGGACGCGCCGCCGTACCGCTTCGACGCCACCCCCGAAGGGATCGCCCGCGCCCGCCGTAAGGTGGTCGCCGCCCGGCCCAGGATCGTCTTCGTCGGGCTCGGCTTCCCGCGTCAGGACCGGCTCATCGCCTCCCTGCGGGAGGAGCTGCCGCAGGCGTGGTTCGTGGGCTGCGGGGCGGCCATCGCCTTCGCCGCCGGCAGCGTGGCCAGGGCGCCGGAGTGGCTGCGGCGGATCGGGCTGGAGTGGGCGTTCCGGCTCCTCACCGAGCCGGGGCGGCTGGCGCGCCGCTACCTGATCGACGACCTGCCGTTCGCGGCCGGTCTGCTCGTCGGCTGCCTGAGCACCCGACTCAGAAGCGGTCTCCAGGCGTTGCGACGCCGCCGCCCTGAGCGCCTCAGCTCCCCGTAGCAGTACGGAAGGCTCAGGTGGTCGTGAGGTCGCGGATGCGGGCCGCCTGGTCCGGGGTGAGGCCTCGGGGGCCCGCGGCCAGCGCCTGGCGGGAGTTCATCGGACGGTACGCCGTGCGCGACAGACCCGACCAGGCGAACCCGGATCCCGCGCCGTCGCCCGCCTCGTGGCAGCAGGCCCGGATGATGCGGCGTTCGGCGGCCGGGGTCCAGCGCAGCCCCGCGTACGCGTACAGGCGCCGGAAGCCGGGCAGCGGGTCGGCGGCCAGCGACTCGTACGACGTGAGCAGGATGCCCGGCGTGCGCTCCAGGATCCCCGTGGTCACCCGCCACAGCGCCGCCGCCTTGGCCACCCGGTCCTGGGAGCCGACGAGCGCCCGCAGCTCCAGCAGTTCGGGATGGTCGCGGACGAGCAGCGGCTGTTCGAGCAGCTCGTGGAAGTACACCGTCCAGCCCAGCCGCTCCCAGCTGGCCACGAACGACACCGGGTCACGGACCAGGGCGATCACCCGGCAACCCAGCCGCCGCGCGAACCACCCGGCGCTCAGCACCGCGAACGGGTCGTCCAGCAGCGCCCGCCGCCCGGCCAGGCGGCCGAGCGTGAACGCGGTGCCGTAACGGAGCAGCCGCGCCAGATCGTACGGAGACCGATTAGCCCGCAGCTCGGCCAGCCACCGGTAACGCAGGGCCGCGGTGTCGCGGAAGGCGGGCAGCCAGACATCCGCGTTGTCGTCGCAGATGTACTGGAACCGGTGTGTGACCTGGGCGGACAGCACCCCGGGGCAGCGGCCGGGAGGGTGCTGGGGGTTGAGCGGCTCGTTGACGTAGACCAGGTCGCCTCCGGCGGCGAGCATCTTGCCCGTCCAGCTCGTCCCGCTGCGTGGCAGCCCCGTCACCAGCACCGTCATGCCGCCGCCCAGTCGCGTACGCGCAGGGCCGCGAGGGTGTGGCGGCCGAAGGGGTGCAGCCCGTAGCGGCGGTGCAGCTGCCACAGGGGGAGCAGGTTCTTCACCAGCACGCCTCCCGACCAGCCCGCCACCGCGCCGAGCGCTCCGTGCGCCGGGACCAGCGTCAGGTCGAGCAGCACGGTGCAGCCGACCGCGGCCAGCAGGTTGAGCAGGCTCGTGCCGGTATGTCCGGCGGCGGTAAGGACGACGTCCACCATCCCGCACGCGGTGGCCACCATCATCGTCCCCGCCAGCACCAGCGCCACCGGCACGGCGGCGCCGTACGAGGGCCCGAACAGCCGCAGCACCCACGGCGCCAGCCCCGCGTAGGCCAGCCACACCGGCCAGGTGAGCAGCACCAGCCAGACGGTGGCCGCCTGGTACAGCTCCCCGGCCCGCTCCCGCTCGCCCTCGGCCAGCGCCCTGACCAGCCCGGTCTGCACCGCCTGAGCCAGCCCCTGGTTGGCCAGCTGCCCGACCACCTTGAACCGGGTCGCGGCCGTGTAGACGGCGGCCGAGGCGGGCCCGGCGAGCACGGCCACGATCACGATGTCCACCCGCTGGAACACCGCCTGGATGGCGCCGGCCGCCGACCGGGGCGCGGTGTAGCGCCACAGGTCCCTGAGCGTCCCCGGCAGGTACGCCGTACGCGGCGCCCGCCCGCGCAGCCCGGCCGCGGCCAGCACCAGTGCGGGCAGGTACGGAGCCCCCCACGCCACCGGCAGCCACGAGGCGGCCACCCCCGCCAGCGCGGCCGTGGCCACCAGCACGAGCTGGCAGGCCGGCACCAGCATCCCGTCCAGCAGCACGGTGGGCCGCAGCGAGCCGAACCCCCGGGTGGCGGCCAGCAGCACGTCCACCACCACCATGACGGGCAGCAGCGCCGCCAGCGGCCCGATGCGCGGGTACAGCACGACCGCCGCGCCCGCCGCCACCAGCACGCAGGGCACGAGCGCCGCCCTGAGGTAGCCGGAGATGCCGCGATAGCCGTACGTCCGCGCCCGCGCGATGAAGTAGATGAGCCCGTTGCCCGCGTCCAGCTTGGCGACGCCCGCCACCATGAGCGCCAGCGCGGTCGCGGTGAAGAACCCGCCCGCCTCGGCCGCCGGATACGCCCTGGTCACCACCACCACGAGCACGAACTGGGCGAGCGCGCTGAACGCCGCCGCGCTGACCCCGGCCAGCCCTCTGCGGAAGGTCACCGCCGCCACGAGGGCTCACCGCCCAGCCAGCGCGTCAGCCGCGCGTCGTACGGCTCGAAGTGCTCGCGCAGCGACCTGGCCAGCTCCTTCGGCACCCGGCGCGGCAGCGGCCGCCCGTTGTGCCGTTCGAACGCGGGATAACCCACGTGCGGCACCCGCAGGAACTCCAGCACCCGATCGTAGGTCGCCTCGGGATCGGTGAAGAAGCGGTGGCTGTCGAGCACCAGGATGCGCTGGTGCCCGATCAGCGGCTCCAGCCGGTCGAGCTGGTCGGCGTAGCGGCCCCTGGCCAGGTAGGCGTGGTGGCGGTGGGAGTGGTGCAGCGCGTGCGGCGACTCCCTGAGCAGGTCGTCGGCACCCTCCAGGCGCTCGGGCTCCAGCTCCAGGGCCCGCTCGAAGTGCGACTCCGTCTCGAAGCCCCTGGCCAGCTCGTGGGCGTGGGCGGAGCAGGCCCGTTCGACCGGGTCGCGGACCAGCACGATCAGCTTGACGCCGGGCAGGTCGGCCGCGATGCGCGCACCGGCCAGCGGGTGGAACAGGTAATAGGGGGAGGACTCGTAGGCGTGCGCGCGGCTGCCGTACCGGTGGCCGAGCAGGGCCGCGCTCATCCGCAGCGGGAAGTGCGACTGGTACCAGTTCAGGCCCTGCCCGTAGCCGACGTCGAAGTAGTGCACCCCCTTGCGCAGCACCGGCTTGAGCAGCAGCGGATGCTGGGCCAGGGCCCGGTAGAGCGACGTGGTGCCGCACCGCTGCGCGCCCGCGATCAGGAACGACGGCAGCAGGCGGGCCCCTGAGGTGAACCGGCCGGTGGCCAGTGACAGTGACAGCACCGATCGCTTCATGGTCTTCACGTGAGCAGCTCCTCGTGGTCGACGGCCGGGTTGAGCCAGGACTCCGGCGGCCCGAGCGGGGTGTGGCCGTCGGCGGCGTGCCGGTCGGCCAGGGCGATGAGGTAACGCATGGCGGTCTGCTTGGCCGCCGCGGCGGCCAGTCCAAGAGGCGCGAGCGTCCGTACGGAACGGGCCACGCACGCGCGGGCCGCGACCGGTGGCGCCATCCTGCGCAGCGCCCGCTGGAAGAAGTGGTGCACGGCGTCGAAGCCGTAGGGGACGCCGATCTCGTACCGCTCCCAGTCCCACACCAGCAGCCGCCCGTCGAGGGAGGTGCCGAGGTTCCACGGGGAGAAGTCGCCGTGCCAGGCCGGTCGGGTGCCGCCGGTGCCGGCGATCTCCTCGACGGCGTCCAGCAGCAGCCGTTCCGGGACCCGGCCGCGCCGCACCGGCAGCGGCGACAGGGCCAGCACCGACAGGCCGCGCCAGTCGCCGTGGTGCAGCACGGCGGGGACGGCCACGGTGTCGAGCGCCAGTCCGGCCAGCCGGCGCAGCGCCGCCGCCTCGGCCGTGACCAGCGCGCGGGCCCGCTTACTGTCGCCGATCTTGACGAACGCGATCCGCCGCCCGCCTGAGCGGGCCTCCAGCACGGGCTTGCGGTTGGCCCGCAGCGCGGGACGTACGTGCAGCACGGTCTCCACCGGCCGCTCGAACACCTCACTCAGGTACGTGGCGATCGAGTCCTCGACCGGCACGGCGATCTGCGCCCCCACGTGCCACCAGCGGCGCGGCGCCAGCCTGCGCGGCACGCGGGCGTGCGGCAGCAGCGTGTACGCCCGCGGCGACCCGCCCCCCGGATACAGCAGCCGCACGGTCTCCTCCAGATAGCCGAGGCGGACGGCGGAGTCGTTCATGAATTCCTCCACAGGAGGGCGAACGAGATGAGATACAGGCTGAGCGGCGTGACCAGGCCGTCGTAGACGAACATGTAGAGCAGCACCAGCCCCATCACGAGCACCCCGGCCAGCCCGACGGGGCTGCGGTCGCGCCAGTGCCGGCGGATCGCCCCCAGGAAGAACGCCACGTAGAGGGCCGCCCCCGTGAACCCCTGCGTGATGATCAGCAGCCAGAGTTGCCCGTCGCTGCCCAGCGGCGGATGCCCGCAGGTGTCGCACCAGCCGGTCTTGCCCGTGGTGATCGAGCGGTGGTTGCCCATCGCGTTGCGGGTGTTGCCGTAGCCGATGACGGGCGAGTGTCCGGCGGCGGTGAGCGTCGAGGTGACCGTGAAGGCGCGGATGTCGTTGGAGTGGGGCCGGTCCAGCCGCTGCGTGACCAGGGTGGCCAGCGGGCTGAGCGTGAACGCCAGCGCCGCCGCCAGCACGGCCCCGCAGAGCGCGATCCTGGTCCGCCCGCCGACCCGGACGATCACGTACAGCACGGCCAGGCCGAGCCCGATCCACAGGCCGCGGTTGAGCGAGTACACGACGGGGATGGCGGCCAGGGCCAGCACCACCGCGACGAACACCCGGTGCCGCGTCCTGCCGTGCACCCACCAGCCGACCACGAACCAGACCAGCAGCACCGAGGCGTTGCTGCCCCAGGCGTTGGCCCACTCGTACGGCGCCTCCGGCCTGGGCGAGGCGAAGCCGAGCACCTTCTGTGTCTGGGCCGCGGTGGGATGGATGAGGTTGCGGACGAACGAGTTGCCGCTGATCCACTCGGGCAGCACCAGCTCCAGCGGCGAGGTGAAGGAGAAGGCGGGGAAGAACACGCCGAGCAGCCCGCCCGCGACCGTGGTGACGAACAGCACGCCCAGCAGGCGGACCAGGCGCAGCTGCGGCAGCTCCCGCTCGGTGAGGTTGCCCAGGTAGAGCACCATGATCAGGACCGAGCAGTAGAGCGCCAGGCGCATGCCGTAGCCGACGATCCGGCCGGCTCCGAGCTCGCCGTACGTGCCCGGCGGCGTCTCGGCCAGCATCAGCGCGCTGATCAGGTAGCCGGCCAGCAGCAGCGCCCACAGCCCGAACCCGCGCGGCACCCTGATCGGGCGGCGCCGCCACAGCAGCACCGCCATGGGCCCGGCCAGCACGATCACCGCCAGCCCGCCGAACCCGAGCGCCCACCAGATCGGGTAGCCCACCAGCAGCGCCGCGATGGGCCACGCGGCCGCCGTCACGTCGGATGACCCGGCCGCCGCGGGTGGTGGAGGGCCTGCATGGGGGTGGTCTCGGCCGCCGTCCCCGGCTCCAGCTCGCCGGTCGCGACGAGCTTGCCGAGCGGGGTGTGCGGGCGCGGCTCCAGCAGGGGCACGAACGACGGCACCGCGTCGGTGGCCGTCACCACGCCGATGACGGGCACGTCGTGCCGGGCGAGCCGGGCGACGGTGGCGGTGACCTCGCCGGCCTTCACCAGGCCGAGGCCCACCAGCAGGACGGCGGCGTCGGCCCTGGCCAGGTCGCGCACGTCGGAGCCGTCGAGCACGATCAGCGGCGCGCTGACCGACAGCGGCTCGGCCAGGGCGGAGGCGTACAGGTCGGCGGGCAGCGCCTTGACCAGCAGCCGCTTGCCCGGGCACGCGGAGACCACGGCGCCGGCCAGCTCGTGCAGCACGCCGTGCTCACGCGGGCTCGACAGGTCGCTGAGCACGGGCAGGCCGGTGAGTCGTTCGACGTCGGCGGGGGTGCGCAGCCGCTTGTCGAGGCGGTCGCGGGCGTAGGCGGCGGCCGAGCCGATCAGCAGCCCGGCCATCAGCCCGGTGCCGAGGTGCAGCGGCAGGCTGGGGGAGCTGGGCGCGGCGGGCGGCACGGCCTGGCTGATGACGGAGCCGGGGGTGACGGCGACGGTCCTGAGCGCGTCGTACTTGAGCGCCAGGTTGGCCGCCTGCCGGTTGAGCACGCCTTGGCGCTGCGCGGCGATGGCGTGCTCCGCGCCGCCCTTGGGCAGCGCGCCGAGCTGCTTGATCACCTTGTCGATGCCGGCGTTGACCTGCTTGAGCTTGCTCAGCACCGCTTCCTGCTGCTCGGCCATGGAGGTCAGCGCGCTCTCGCGCCGGTTGGCGAGGTAGGCCCGCGCGTACGCCTTGGACCGCTCGGCCGCGGCGGTGGGGTCGGTGGAGGTGACCGAGATCCACAGCACCGCCGAGTTGGGCGGCACGGCGACCTCGGCCGGTTCGAGCACGTCGGCGCCCAGGCCCAGCTCTCTGGCCGCCCTGGCGGCGACCACGGCCGACTGCGCGACCTGGGCCTCGGTGTCGAGGTTGAGCGCCTCGCGCTGGCGGCTGGTCAACTGGTTGGCCTGCTCCTGCGGGCCGACCGGCATGACCAGCACCTGCGTGGTGGCGGTGTAGGCGGGCGGCACGAGCCGCATGAGCGCGAGGCCCGCGGTGCCGCCGACCACCACGCAGCCCACCAGGAGCAGCCACCGCCTGCGCAGCAGCGACAGATGCTCGTCCAGGTCGGTGCCGGAGCTCATGAGCGCCCACTATAGGCGGGCCGGTAATCGGCCCGGCTGAATACTCAAGATTTTCTCCGGAAAGGCCATATAGAAGCCTCCCGATAAATGGAAATATCGGGAAATTTGGACCGTCACCTGGGGGCTATGAACTGGAGAGACTTCCACACTGGCTGAAGTTCCAGGAATGACATGGCAAGGTTCAGGTGTGACAGGCGGGGGTCGTTCGACGAAGGGGTTGGAAGGCTTTGCAGCTACGGGGAATTTCGCGAAACGCAACATTCCGCGGCGTCATTCTGGCCGCGGTCGCGGCATTGACCGCCTGCTCCAGCGCCGAGGGCTCACGCGCGGTGCCGCCGGCCGGGGCGCCCGCGGTGAAGGAGGCGGGCTCGCCCGCCTGCACCGCCACCTCCAGGCTGATCCCGTCGTGCGGCGCGTGGTGGGGGATGGCGCCGGAGGTGTTCACCGGCGCGCCGGTGGAGCAGGCGCTGCACGGGGCCGAGTCGCGCATGGACGTGGCCGCCGACGTGCTGCACGTCTACCACCGGGGCAGCGAGCTGTTCCCCACCCCGGCCGAGGTGCGGCTGGCCCGCGACCCGGCCAGGCCCCGGCTGCTCATGATCAACTGGAAGCCGTCGCTCGACCGCACCTGGGCCGAGATCGCCGGCGGGGCCCTCGACGGCCGGATCGACCGGCTGGCCGCCCACCTGCGGCGCACCTTCCCCGAGCGGTTCTTCCTCACCCTGCACCACGAGCCCGAGAACGACGTCGACCCGTCGTCCGGCTCGGGCATGCAGGCCACCGACTACGCCGCCATGTTCCGCCATGTCGTGCTGCGGCTGCGGGCCGGGGGCGTCAGGAACGCCGTCGTCGTCATGACGTACATGGGGGCGCCCAACTGGGCGGCCGAGACCTGGTTCGAGGACCTCTACCCCGGTGACGACGTGGTCGACTGGGTGGCGATGGACCCCTACGCCGACGACCGCGTCCAGGACTTCGACGGCCTCGTGAACAAGACCCGCAAGGAATATCCGCAGTGGCCCGGCTTCTACCGGTGGATGCAGGCGCGCTTCCCCGGCAAACCCGTCATGGTGGCGGAGTGGGGGGTGTTCGAGCGGCCGCGCGACCGGGCGTTCAAGCGAAGATTCTTCGAGTCCGTACGGACCCAGATCAAGCGGTATCCGCAGATCAAGGCCCTGCTCTACTTCGACTCGCCGCAGGCCCCGCGCGGCGACACCAGCTTCGACTCCGACCAGGGGGCCGACAGGGCGTTCAGCGAGCTGGCTCGAGATCCGTACTTCCGCTCGACGCCCGTGCCGCGGCCCTGACCCGCAGCCGCCAGCCGATGACGGTCACCAGCGCCGCCGCCGCCAGCGCCCCGACCGTGAGCGCGTCGTTCGCGCCGAGGAGTTTGAGCGCGGAGGCGAGCAGGACGATCGCCAGCACGGCCCTGATCAGGCCGCCCGGCGCCCGTGAGGAGATCCTGGCGCCCAGGTAGACGCCCGGGATCGAGCCGATGAGCAGCGACACCGTGAGGTCCATCCGGAAGTCGCCGAACAGCAGGTGGCCGAGCGCGGCGGAGACGACCAGCGGCACGGCCTGCACCAGGTCGGTGCCGACGAGCTGGTTGGCCTTGAGCGCCGGGTAGAGCACGAGCAGGGCCACGATGATCAGGGATCCCGAGCCCACCGAGGACACGCCGACGACCACGCCGCCCACCATACCGACCAGTAGGGTCGGAATTGGGCGCACGGAGATCTCGTGCGGGGTCGCGGTGCCGCCGGGCCCGCCGCGGGAGCCGAGCCACGCCTTGATCGCCATGCCCGCCACGGCCAGCAGCAGGGCGACACCGAGGGCGTACTTGACCGCGTCGGTCACCGCGAACGCCCTGGCCAGGAAGACCCCGCAGAAGGCGGCCGGGACCGAGCCCGCGCACAGCCAGCCGACCAGCCGCAGGTTCACCGTGCCCCGGCGCAGGTGCACGACGCCGCCGACCGGTTTCATCACGGCCGAGGCCACGAGGTCGCTGGAGACCGCGGCCAGCGGCGGGACGTTGAAGAACAGCATCATCATCGGGGTCATCAGGGCCCCGCCGCCCATCCCGGTCAGCCCGACCACGATCGCGACCAGGAACGAGCCCCCGATCAGGGCCCAGGCGATCAACGGATCCACCCTCCGCCCTTGAGGGTGTCGAGCACCCGGGACACGGCCGCCTCGATCGAGATGTGCGTGGTGTCGATCACCAGGTCGGCGTCGTCGGGCTCCTCGTAGGGGTCGGAGACGCCGGTGAACTCGGGGATGAGGCCGGCGCGGGCCTTGGCGTACAGGCCCTTGCGGTCGCGCCGCTCGCACTCCTCCAGCGGCGTGGCGACGTGGACGAGCAGGAAGTCGGCGCCGACCGACTCGACCATCTCGCGCACCTCCTCGCGGGTGTCCGCGTACGGCGCGATCGGGGCGCAGATGGCCAGGCCGCCGTGGCGGGCGGTCTCGGCGGCGACGAAGCCGATGCGGCGGATGTTGAG
The DNA here is from genome assembly GCF_035917475.1 of Nonomuraea fuscirosea. Taxonomy (NCBI): domain Bacteria; kingdom Bacillati; phylum Actinomycetota; class Actinomycetes; order Streptosporangiales; family Streptosporangiaceae; genus Nonomuraea; species Nonomuraea fuscirosea. The sequence goes on from NZ_CP109074.1 coordinate 11,690,532, forward strand.
GTCGCGGTCGGCCTTGGAGAAGGTCAGGCCCTTGGACAGCAGGTGGCGCACCACGTCGCCGTCGAGGTAGGTCACCGTGCGGGTGCCCAGTTCGAGCAGGGAGTCGCGCAGGCCGCGGGCGATCGTGGACTTGCCCGAGCCGGACAGGCCGGTGAAGAAGACCACCATGCCGCGGCGGTGCGGCGGGCCGGGGATGTGCACGGGGTCGGGGCCGGCCAGGTGTTCGGCGGCGCCGTAGGCGGTGGCGACGTGCTCGCGCAGCTCCAGGTCGATCTCGGGCTCGTCGCGCGGCGCGAGGGGGACGGGGACCACGAGCGTGCCGGCGGGCAGGCGCTCCTGGGCGCGCAGGGCGGCGCGGACGAGGGCGGGGCCGGGCTCGCCGTACGCGAGGGGGAGCAGGAGGACCACCGCGTCGAGCTCCTTGGCGGTGTCGGCGATCTCGGAGAGGTCGTCGAGCGGGCCGCGCATGGTGACGGCGAGCGCGGGCCGCCCGCCGAGCTCCTCCCTGACCTGGGCGGGAGTACGCCGCAGGCGCGCGAACGGCCCGTGTTCGGGGGTGCCGAGCCCCTTGATCGGCCCCGAGGTGAGCCCGTCGGGCTCGTGGGCGGTCACGGTCAGCACGGCCAGCGGCAGGCCCTCGGGGTCGAGCAGGGTGACCTCGTCGCCGGGCGAGACGCCGGCGGGCAGGTGCAGGGTGACCGGCGCGGGCCAGCGGGTGCCGTCGGCGAGGGTGCCGCGCTCGTGCACGGTGTGCAGGTCGTCGTGGCCGAGGAACCCGGTCAGCGGCTCGAACGCGCCGGACAGCAGCAGTTCGAGGTCGGCCAGCTCGCGCGGGTCGGGGGTCCACTCCACGGTTCCTACATCCCAACTATTCCGATTGAATTGGTAGGAAAGGAGCATACCGACATATGACAGTGTGCCGCTAGATGAGCCTGGCGAAGTGGTGCTGGGGCTTTCTGATCACCATCGTGATCTCGTCGTGAGAGGCGGGGTAACGGTTGTGGGTCAGGTGCGACATCAGCGCGACCGCCGCGGCGCCGAGCCGGCGGGAGCGGGCCGGGCCGCTGGTGCCGCGCTCGTCGTCGGTGATCATGAGGCCGCGGCTGAGGCAGAACGCGTGCAGGCCGTCGCTCGACGCCAGCGGCTCGTACACCTTGGGCAGCGGGCCGGGCGTGCCCGGCGGCACCAGAGCCCGCCACAGCAGGCGGCGCAGCCATGAGGGCGTGATCCGGTCGAGCAGGCCGTAGGCCGACCTGCGGTCGCGGACGCGCACCAGCACCAGCCCGCCCGGCCGCAGCGCCAGCAGCAGCCGGTCGAACACCAGCTCCGCGTGCTTGACGCGCTCCAGCAGGAACGACAGCTGGATGACGTCGAAGCCGCGCGGCGGCAGCGGCGCGGAGCGCAGGTCGCCGAGCGACCAGGCCACCAGGTCGGCCCGCTCGGCCACCACCCTCCTGATCGCCGGATGGTTCTCGTCGACACCCGTGGCCCTCGTCTCGACGTGGTCGAGCACCAGGGGCTCATCGTGGGCGCAGCCGGCGACCAGCACGTCGAGCCGCCTGTTCGGCCGCCCCGCGCAGTGCTCGCGGACCCGCTCACCGAAGAGGTCGCCTCGCTGGGCGACCGATCGCACCTCAGACATGTGACCTACAGTAATCAATCGAGCCGGATCGGTAAGGCATTTCCCTGCTAGCGTCCTGCCCCGTGAGCGATCCCCTCGACGAGCAGACTCGCCATCATGTCTATGTGGGCAACGCCGGTGTGGACGGCGCGCTCGACCGCGGCTGGCTGCTCGGTCACTTCAAACCGCCCGGTGACCCCCGCCACAGTGACGACGTCGAGATCAAGTGGGGCGTGCACCCGCAGGGCGACGAGCGGGCGCGATGGGTCGACGGCGAGGAGCGCACGGCGCTGCTCGTCCTCATCAGCGGCCGGTTCCGGGTGGAGCTGCCGGGCCGCAGCGTGCTGCTGGCCGAGCCGGGCGACTACGTGGTCTGGGGCAAGGGCGTGGACCACTCGTGGCGGGCGGAGGAGCCGTCTACCGTACTGACCGTACGCTGGCCGTCCGTGCCTGGTTATCGGGTCGAGTGAGGTCGGGAGCGGCGAGTAGTCTGGAACGAGACCCCCGCGACTTGACCCGTCCGGGGGTAGTCGTGTTGCCGTCGTGGGGCTGTGGGCGTATCTGATGAGTCTTTCCGGACTACTTGACCTTGTTCGCGCCGACCCGAAACTGACCGCCGCTCTCGAAGAGGGCGGCGACGTCGCGTTGATCGCGCCGTCCGCGCTGCGCCCGTTCGGCGTGGCCGCGCTGGCCGGGCACGACCAGCGCACCGTGCTGGCCGTCACCGCGACCGGGCGTGAGGCGGAAGACCTCGCCGCCGCGCTGACCAGCCTCATCGAGCCCGGCTCCGTGGCGGTGTTCCCGGCCTGGGAGACGCTGCCGCACGAGCGGCTCTCGCCGCGCTCCGACACCGTCGGGCAGCGGCTGGCGGTGCTGCGCAGGCTGGCCCACCCGGTCAAGGGCGACACCGCCGCCGGGCCGCTCAGCGTGATCGTGGCGCCGGTCAGGGCATTGCTGCAGCCGATCGTGCAGGGCCTCGGCGACCTTGAGCCCATCAGGCTGCGCGCCGGTGACGACGCCGACCTCGACGAGGTCGTCGCCAACCTGGTCACCAACGGTTACCACCGCGTGGACATGGTGGAGAAGCGCGGCGAGGTGGCCGTGCGCGGCGGGCTGCTCGACGTGTTCCCGCCGACCGAGGAGCATCCGCTGCGGCTGGAGTTCTGGGGCGACACGGTCGAGGAGATCCGCTGGTTCAAGGTGGCCGACCAGCGCTCCCTTGAGGCGGCCGAGGACGGCCTGTTCGCGCCGCCCTGCCGCGAGCTGCTGCTGAACGACGAGGTCAGGGAGCGGGCGCGCGCCCTGGCCGAGGAGCATCCGGCGCTGGCCGAGGTGCTCGACCAGCTCGCCGACGGCACGCCGGTCGAGGGCATGGAGGCGTTCGCGCCCGTGCTGGCCGGCGAGATGGACCTGCTGCTCGACCACCTGCCGGCCAGGTCGGCCGTGTTCGTGTGCGACCCCGAGCGGATCAGGGGCCGGGCGGAGGAGCTCGTCCGCACCTCGCAGGAGTTCCTCGAAGCCTCCTGGATCAACGCCGCGGCCGGCGGCGAGGCGCCCATCGACCTCGGCGCGGCCGCGTTCCGCTCGCTGGAGGAGATCCGCGACCACGCCGACGCGCTCGGGCAGCCGTGGTGGACGATCGCGCCCTTCGGCAACGGCGTCGAGCTGGACGCCCACGACTCCGAGGCCTACCGCGGCGACACCGCCAAGGCGCTGGCCGACATCAAGGGCTGGCTGGCCGAGGACAAGGCCGTCGTGCTGCTCAGCGAGGGCCACGGGCCGGCCGAGCGCATGGTCGAGCTGCTCAAGGGCGTGGACGTGCCCGCCAGGCTGCACCAGTTCCTGGACAAGGCGCCCGAGGCGAAGGTCGTCCACGTCTCGACCGGCCTGATCGAGCACGGCTTCATCACCCCCGGCCTGGCCGTGCTCACCCACCTCGACCTGGTCGGCCAGAAGGCCTCCACCAAGGACATGCGCCGGCTGCCCTCGCGCCGCCGCAACATGGTGGACCCGCTGCAGCTCAAGGTCGGCGACCACGTGGTGCACGAGCAGCACGGCGTCGGCCGCTACGTCGAGATGGTGCAGCGCACGGTGCAGGGCGCCACCCGCGAATACCTCGTCATCGAGTACGCCAAGGGCGACCGGCTCTACGTGCCGACCGACCAGCTCGACGAGGTCACCCGCTACGTCGGCGGCGAGGCGCCCACGCTCAACCGCATGGGCGGCGCCGACTGGGCCAAGGCCAAGTCCCGCGCCAAGAAGGCGGTCAAGGAGATCGCCGGCGAGCTGATCAGGCTCTACTCCGCCCGCATGGCCTCGCCGGGACACGCGTTCGGCACGGACACGCCCTGGCAGCGCGAGATGGAGGACGCCTTCCCCTACGCCGAGACCGGCGACCAGCTCGAAGCCATCGACGAGGTCAAGCGCGACATGGAGCGCGGCGTCCCGATGGACCGGCTGATCTGCGGCGACGTCGGCTACGGCAAGACCGAGATCGCGGTGCGGGCGGTGTTCAAGGCGGTGCAGGACGGCAAGCAGGTCGCGGTGCTGGTGCCCACGACGCTGCTGGTGCAGCAGCACATGTCCACCTTCGCCGAGCGCTTCTCCAGCTTTCCCGTCGCGATCAGGGCGGTCTCCAGGTTCCAGACCGACGGCGAGGTCAAGGGCACGCTCGAAGGGCTGCGCTCGGGCGCGGTCGACGTCGTGATCGGCACCCACCGGCTGCTCAGCCCCGAGGTCAGGTTCAAGGACCTCGGCCTGATCATCATCGACGAGGAGCAGCGGTTCGGCGTCGAGCACAAGGAGGCCATGAAGCACCTGCGCACGCAGGTCGACGTTCTGGCCATGTCCGCCACGCCGATCCCGCGCACGCTGGAGATGGGCTTGACCGGCATCCGCGAGATGTCCACCATCCTCACGCCGCCCGAGGAGCGGCATCCGATCCTCACGTTCGTGGGGCCGTACGAGGAGAAGCAGATCGGGGCCGCGATCCGGCGCGAGCTGATGCGCGACGGGCAGATCTTCTTCGTGCACAACCGGGTCGCCTCGATCAACCGGGTGGCCGCGCGGCTGCGCGAGCTGGTGCCCGAGGCGCGCATCGCGGTCGCGCACGGGCAGATGAACGAGCACCAGCTCGAAAAGATCATGGTCGGTTTCTGGGAACGCGAGTACGACCTGCTCGTCTCCACCACGATCGTCGAGTCCGGGCTCGACGTGCCCAACGCCAACACGCTGATCGTGGACCGGGCCGACAACTACGGCCTGTCGCAGCTGCACCAGCTGCGCGGGCGCGTCGGACGGGGCAGGGAGCGCGGCTACGCCTACTTCCTCTACCCGCCGGAGAAGCCGCTGACCGAGACCGCCCACGAGCGGCTGGCCACGATCTCGCAGCACACCGAGATGGGCGCCGGCATGTACGTCGCCATGAAGGACCTGGAGATCCGCGGCGCGGGCAACGTGCTGGGCGCCGAGCAGTCGGGCTTCATCGCGGGCGTGGGCTTCGACCTGTACGTCCGGCTCATGGCCGAGGCCGTGCAGGAGCAGAAGGCCAAGCTGACCGGCGCCGAGGTGCAGGAGGAGCAGCACGACGTCAAGGTCGAGCTGCCGATCAACGCCCACATCCCGCACGACTACGTGACCTCCGAGCGGCTGCGGCTGGAGGCGTACAAGCGGATCGCGGCCATCGTCACCCCGGCCGACATCGGCGAGGTGCGCGACGAGCTGACCGACCGCTACGGCAAGCCGCCGGCGGAGGTGGAGAACCTGCTGGAGGTGGCCGGGTTCCGGATCAGGGCGCGCGCGGCCGGGCTCACCGACGTCACGCTGCAGGGCCAGAACATCAAGTTCGGCCCGGCCAGGCTGCGCGAGTCGCAGCAGGTCCGGCTCGACCGGCTGTACAAGAAGGCGATATACAAGCAGGCGGCGGAGACGCTGCTGGTGCCCGTGCCCAAGACCAAGCCGCTGGGCGGGCAGCCGCTACGCGACCTCGACCTGCTCAAATGGTGCGGCGATCTGGTCGAGGCGATGTTCCTCGAGCCCGCCCGGGTAAGCTAGCGGCGGTTTTCGGGTCGGAAAGGGACGTACGTGAAGTCGATACGAGTGGCTGTGACCGCCGCGGCGGTGGTCGTCGGACTGACCGCCTGCTCCTCGCCCATGCACGCGGGCGCCGCGGCCGTGGTGGGAAACGAGCGCATCTCGACGAGCGAGCTGAGCGCTGACACGCGGGCCTACCTGGCCGCGCTGAAGCAGAACCAGCTCGACGAGCAGGCGCTGGGCGTGCCGGCCACGCAGGTCGTGCTGCAGCGCCTGGTCAACGTGAGCATCTCCAGGCAGCTCATGGCGCGCTACAACGTGCGGGTGAGCGAGACCGAGATCGACGCCGCGCTCAAGGATCCGGGCCAGTTCGAGTCCCCGCAGATCAACCTGCTGGCCAACGGCGTCTCGCCCAACGACGCCCGCGACTACGGGCGGGTCATGGTCGGCCTGTCGAAGCTGCAGCAGCAGTTCGGCGGCGAGTCCGGGCAGCAGAAGCTGAGCCAGGAGTTCGCCTCCATCAAGCCGGTCTTCAACCCCCGTTATGGCGCGCTCAACCCGCAGCGCTCGCAGCAGAACCCGGCGCTGTTCCTCGACACCGGCAGATTCGGCAAGCAGACGTCCGATCAGGCGCAGCAGCAGCAGCCGCAGGGCTGACCGTGCCGCTGATCGTCGTCACCACCTCGCCCAGGGTCGCGCCGGGCCTGCTGAGCCACCAGGCCTGGCAGGCGCTGCGCTCGGGCCCGGTGCTCACCGGCTCCGCCGCTCATCCGCAGCTGCCCTACCTGGCCGAGGCCGGGATCGAGGCCGAGGTCGTCGAACCCGACCCGCCCGCGCTGGCGCGGCGCGCGGTCACCGAGACCGTGGTGTGGCTGGCGCCGGTGTCCGAGCGCGAGGCCGAGGACTTCATGCGGGGCGTGGGGCACGCCGCCGTCGCGCTCGACGAGCCGCCGGTGATCGAGGTCGTGCCGGGGTCGTACGACCTGCCGGGGGCGCGGGTGCTCGACCTGGTGGGCGTGATGGACCGGCTGCGTACCGAATGCCCGTGGGATCGTAAGCAGACGCACGAGACGTTGGTCCCGTACCTGCTCGAAGAGGCCTACGAGGTGCTGGAGACCATCGAGCAGGGCGATCACGCGGCGCTCCGCGAGGAGCTGGGCGACCTGCTGCTGCAGGTGGTCTTCCACGCGCGGGTGGCCGAGAGCTTCGACGTCGACGACGTGGCCGCCGGGATCGTCGAGAAGCTCGTCCGCCGCCATCCCCACGTCTTCGGCTCGGTGCGGGCCGAGAGCGCCGACGAGGTCAACGCCAACTGGGACGCCATCAAGGCGGCCGAGCGGGCCGCCAAGGGGCGCGAGTCGGTGCTCGAAGGGGTGCCGATGGGCCAGCCGGCGCTGTCGCTGGCCGCCCAGCTGCTGCGCAGGGCCGAGCGGGCGGGCGCGCCCGAGTCGCTCGCCGCCGCGGTCGGGCAGGGGGTCGCGCGCGAGCTGTTCGACCTGGTCCGGCGGGCCGCCGAGGCCGGGCTGGACGCCGAGGCCGAGCTGCGCGGCGCGGCGCGGTCGTACCGGGAACGGGTCCGCACCTGGGAGTCGGCGGGCGGCTGAAGCGCGTCCGCGCGTGGGCGTCGGCGGGCGGCTGAAGCGGCTCCGCGCGTGGGCGTCGGCGGGCGACTGACCCGTACCGATAGGCTCTGACGGCATATCACCTTTCGATTTAGGAGCGCATCCCGTGGCTACCATCGAGGTCGTATACGCGCGCGAGATCCTCGACTCCCGGGGCAACCCCACGGTCGAGGTCGAGGTCGTGCTCGACGACGGCAGCAGCGGCCGCGCGGCCGTCCCTAGCGGCGCGTCGACCGGCCAGTTCGAGGCGGTCGAGCTGCGTGACGGCGGCAAGCGCTACGGCGGCAAGGGCGTGGAGAAGGCCGTCCTCGCCGTGACCGACGAGATCTTCGAGGAGATCAACGGAGTCGAGGCCGAGGACCAGCGCATCATCGACCAGATCATGATCGACCTGGACCGCACGCCCAACAAGGCCAAGCTGGGCGCCAACGCCATCCTGGGCGTCTCCCTGGCCGTGGCCAAGGCCGCCGCCGACAGCGCCGACCTGCCGCTCTTCCGCTACGTGGGCGGGCCCAACGCGCACGTGCTGCCCGTGCCGATGATGAACATCCTCAACGGCGGCGCCCACGCCGACACCAACGTGGACATCCAGGAGTTCATGATCGCGCCGATCGGGGCGGAGTCGTTCCGCGAGGCCGTGCGCGTGGGCACCGAGGTCTACCACGCGCTCAAGGGCGTGCTGAAGGAGAAGGGCTACGCCACCGGCCTGGGCGACGAGGGCGGGTTCGCGCCCAACCTGCCGTCCAACCGCGACGCGCTCGACCTGATCCTCGTCGCGATCGAGCGGGCCGGCTACGTGCCGGGCGAGGACGTCGCGCTGGCGCTCGACGTGGCCGCCTCCGAGTTCCACAAGGACGGCGTCTACACGATCGACGGCAAGGGCCTGTCGGCGCAGGAGCTCATCGAGTTCTACGCCGACCTGGTCGCCAACTACCCGCTGGTGTCGATCGAGGACCCGCTCGACGAGGAGGACTGGGCGGGCTGGAAGGCCATCACCGAGGCCCTCGGCGACAAGGTCCAGCTCGTCGGCGACGACCTGTTCGTGACCAACCCCGAGCGGCTTGAGCGCGGCATCAAGGACGGCACCGCCAACGCCCTGCTGGTCAAGGTCAACCAGATCGGCACGCTGTCGGAGACCCTCGACGCGGTCGACCTGGCCCACCGCAGCGGCTACCGCTGCATGATGAGCCACCGTTCCGGCGAGACCGAGGACACGACGATCGCCGACCTCGCCGTCGCGGTCAACTGCGGCCAGATCAAGACCGGTGCCCCCGCCCGCTCCGACCGGGTGGCTAAGTACAACCAGCTGCTGCGCATCGAGGAGCTCCTCGATGACGCCGCCCGCTACGCGGGTCGCGCGGCGTTCCCGCGTTTTCGGCGCTAGTTTCGAGTACGGCTCGCGGCGCCCCTGACCCGGCCGCGAGCCGCACTTGAGGGGGTGTGCAGCAACTTGGCGAAGAGACCGCAGCTGACCGGGCGGGCCGCGATCCTGGCCGTCGTGGTGTGCGCGATCGCGATGAGCCTGGCCTACCCGGTGCGCGAGTACATCAGCCTGCGCCGCAGCATCTCCGAGCTGCGGGCGGAGAAGGCCAGGGTCGAGGCGGAGAAGCAGGCCCTGCTGGCCCGTGACCGGCAGAGCGACGACCCCCACTGGATCAAGAAGACGGCCAAGGAACGGCTCCACTACTGCGGGCCAGGCGAGAAGTGCTACGTGGTGATGGAGCCCGACCAGGGCAGGCAGCAGGCGGCGGTGAAGCAGCCCGCGGTGGTGCCGCCATGGTACGAGACGCTGTGGGAGTCGGTGGAGGCGGCCGACAAGGGCACGGGGCGCAGGGCCGTGACGGACCCGTCCCCGGGGCCGTCCGAAGGGCAGCCGCGGGAGTCCGACGAGGCACCCGCCAAGCAGCCTGCCAAGCAGCCCTCGAAACAGCCTGCCAAGCAGCCGACCGGGCAGCCGTCGAAACAGCCCACGAAACAGCCCACCGGCCCGGCCATCGGACAGCCCACCCAGCAGCCGGCCGGATGAGCCCGCCGGACGAATCCCGCGACACGGAAGGAACGCGTTGGACAGTAAGGACGTCGAGGTCGTCGAGAAGCAGCTCGGGCGCCCGCCGAGAGGGCTGCGCGAGGTCGCGCACCGCTGCCCGTGCGGCAACCCCGACGTGGTGGAGACCGCGCCGCGGCTGCCCGACGGCTCGCCCTTCCCGACCCTCTACTACCTGACCTGCCCCAAGGCCGCCTCGGCCATCGGCACGCTGGAGGGCTCCGGCCTGATGCGGGAGATGCAGGCCAGGCTGGCCACCGAGCCCGAGCTGGCCGAGTCCTACCGGGCGGCGCACGACGACTACGTGGCCAGGCGCGACCGGGCGGCCGAGGCGGAGGGCCTGGCCCCTCTTCCGCGCGACATGCAGAGCACGGGCGGGATGCCGGAGCGGGTCAAGTGCCTGCACGCGCTGGTGGCGCACGAGCTGGCGGTGCCCGGGGCCAACCCGTTCGGCAGGGAGGCGCTGGACGCGCTGCCCGACTGGTGGAGTGAGGGACCATGCGTGTAGCCGCCGTCGACTGCGGCACCAACTCCGTCCGCCTGCTCATCGCCGACGTCGGCGACGACGAGCTGGCCGACGTCGAGCGGCTGATGGAGATCGTCCGCCTCGGCCAGGGCGTGGACAGGACGGGACGGCTGGCTCCCGAGGCGCTCGACCGTACGTTCGCGGCCATGCGCGGCTACCAGGAGCTGATCCAGCGCCACGGCGCCACCGCGACGCGCGTGGTGGCGACGAGCGCGACGCGCGACGCGGCCAACCGGCAGGAGTTCGTGGACGGCGTCCGCAAGATCTTCGGGGTGGAGCCCGAGGTGGTGACCGGGGCGGAGGAGGCCGAGCTGTCGTTCACCGGAGCGACGAGGGGGCTGCTGCGCCTGTCGCCCGAGACGGAGCTGCCGCAGGGCCCGCTGCCTCCGTACCTCGTGGTGGACATCGGCGGCGGCTCCACGGAGTTCGTGGTCGGCTCGGGGCACGCCGAGTCGGCGCTGTCGGTGGACATCGGCTGCGTCCGCCTGACCGAGCGCCACCTGCGCGAGGCCGGCGACCCGCCCGCCGCGCCGGCTCTGGAGGCCGTGGTGGCCGACATCGAGGCCGCGCTCGACCGGGTGGAGGCGGAGGTGCCGGTCAGGCGGGCGCACACGCTCGTCGGCCTGGCGGGCTCGGTGACCACGGTGGCGGGCATCGCGCTCGGCCTGCCGGCCTACGACTCCGAGCGGATCCACCACTCGCGCCTGTCCGCCGAGCAGGTGCACGACGTGACGCGGCGGCTGCTCGCGATGACCCATGGTGAGCGCGCGGAGATTCCGGTGATGCATCCGGGAAGAGTCGACGTGATTGGCGCGGGCGCGCTCATTCTTGACCGGATCGTCCGTCGTTTCGCGTTTTCGCAGGTGGTCGTCAGTGAACACGACATCCTGGATGGAATCGCCTGGTCTCTTGCGACATAGCTGAAGAAATCCGGACATTCCTGATTCACGGTCACTGTTGAGTGTGTGATCAGTATTGTGCTTCAGTAAAGGAGCATTACGGGGGCTTTGTCATATCGCTGTGCGCGGAAGGCGCCGGCGTGACGACCGTTCCCGAGCGCGTCTCTTCCCCCAAAGGAATGGAGCACTCTCACATGATGTCTGTCGGGTTAGCACGTAAGGCCGCGGCGTTCGGCGCTTCGGCCGCGATGCTGGCCGGCCTGGCCGCGGGTCTCGTCGCAAGTCCGGCGCAGGCCGCTACCACCGCCACGGCCTCGGCCGCGGGCAAGGCGGCGGCCAAGCCCGCCTCGAAGCTCAGGGTCTCGGTCTCCACGCCGAAGGCCTCTCCCCGTGCTCACGACGGTTCCTGCCCGGTCAAGGTCGACTTCTCGGCCAGGATCAGGGTACCGGTCAAGGGCAAGACCGTGCTGGCCTACCGCTGGCTGCACGGTGACGGCTCCAAGAGCAAGGTCAAGGTGGTCCGGCTCAAGGGCAAGGGCACCAAGACGGTGACGGTCAAGCAGTCCATCACCTTCAAGGAGGACGTGAAGGGCTGGGAGGCCGTACAGGTCCTCGGTCCGAAGAAGTTCACCTCGAAGAAGGGCCGCTTCGCCGTCTCGTGCGAGCAGCCCCGGGACGACGACAAGGTGCGCACGCACCTCGACCGGACGGTCTCGGCCACCGCGTGGGCGAGCCCGAGCCGGTACGTCGGCCCCTGCACCCCCGGCGACAAGATCGACTTCGTCGGCCGCATCGAGACCAGCCGCCCGACCTGGGTGCGTTACCGCTGGGTGCTCAACGGTGACGTGGTCGACTCCGGCAAGATCAAGGTGCGCGACTCGCGCCGGGTCGGCTTCGGCATCTCGCCGCGCCACAGTGGTGACGGCTACGCCCAGCTGCAGGTCCTGGGTCGCGACGGCGCCTACTCCAACCGGGCCTACTACAAGGTCTGGTGCAAGGACTCGGCTCCCGATCACCCCAAGCCGGTGACCATGGTGTCCGCCGGTGCCACCGTGGTCAACGTCAACTGCACGGTCAACGCCTCCGCGGTCGTCACCTCGACCGGCGCGGGACGGGTCGGCTACGTGTGGAAGCTGAACGGCAGTGTGGTGACCAGCGGCGACACCTACTTCGGTCGTAACGGCGGGTCGAAGTCGATCTCCGGCTTCTCCTCCCCGCTGAGCGGCGACGCCCGCAAGGGCGGCACGGTGACGCTGTCGATCAGCGGCCCGAACAACCGCGACCACGTCGTCAAGTCCTACAGCGCGTGCGCGTTCGCGGCGCCGACGCCGACTCCCACGCCGACGCCGACTCCGCAGCCGACGACTCCCGCGTAGTCGTCGGGATCTGACCTCGGGCGCCGTGCGCGCCTGAGCGTTCGCCCGGGAACCGGGTGGCACCTCTCCGGTGCCACCCGGTTCTCTTGTTGCCACTACCGCGCTTTGCACAGTAGTGTGCATCGCGTGGACAGCAGCCAACTGCTCAAGGGCGTGCTCGACCTGGCCGTGCTGGCCGTGCTCAAAGAACGTGACGGTTACGGCTACGACGTCGTGCGCCGGCTCAGGGAGGCCGGGCTCGACGAGGTGGGCGACGCCTCGGTCTACGGCACGCTGCGCCGCCTGTTCAAGGCGGGCGCCCTGACCTCATACGTGGTGGCCTCCGACGAGGGGCCGCACCGCAAGTACTACGGGCTCAACGACGTCGGCAGGCAGATGTACGCCACCTCGGCCAAGACCTGGGGCTCCTTCTCGGCCACGATGGCAGCCCTGCTCAAGGAGGAGCGATCATGACCCCCGAACAGTACGCGCAGGCCGTACGGGAGGCCCTGGCGGACCATCCCGAGCGGGACGAACTGCTCGAAGACCTCGACGACCACCTGGGCGAGATCGCGGCGGAGTCGGACCTGCCGCTGGAGGAGCGCCTCGGCCCGCCCGGTGTCTACGCGGAGGAGCTGGCGGCCGCGTACGGGGATCGCCCTGAGAGCGGCGGAAGCCGCCGCACGGCCGCGCGCGCGTGGGGACGCAGGGCCGGAGCCCTGCTCCGGGTCTCCGCGCCCTACAGCGGCTTCAGGGCCTTCCTGCCTGAGCTGCGGCCCGGCTGGTGGGTGCTGCGCGGCTACCTGCTGGCCATGGTCGTCGTGTCCTTCACGGCGCAGGTGCGCCTGGTCCCGATGAACCCGGGCGACTGGGCCGTCGTGCTGGCGGGGATCTTCGTCTCGGTCTGGTTCGGGCGCCGGGCCAGGAGCCGGGTGGTCGTGCTGCTCGCCGTGGCCGCGAACGTGGTGGCCGCGCTGGCGTTGTTCGCGGGCATGGTGGAGGCGGGGGGCCTCACGACGCCCGTGCCCAGCGAGTCGGTCGCCGCCGCCGGCCGGGGTGAGCCGGTCTATGTGCGGCAGGCCTCCTCCGACGGCGTCTACAACCTGCGGCCGTACGCCAAGGACGGCACCCCGCTGACCGACGTCTACCTCTACGACCAGGACGGCAAGCCGTTCACGACCAAGCCGGAGGACTACGGCTACCAGGTGGACAGGTCGTGCGGCGACCCGGTGCTCAACCGCTACCCGCTGCCCCTGATCGACGGTGACGCGGCCATGGAGCAGGAGCCGGGCATGGACGCGCCCAAGGCCCCTGCGTGCGGATCGGTCACCCCGTCGTCCGCCCCGTCGGCGGCCCCGTCGTCCGCCCCGTCGTCCGCGCCCACGGTCAGCCCGACGCCCGCGCGAACGAAGGGCGACTGATCGGGCACCATCGATGCCATGACCTTCGTACCTCCAGGCACCGGCTGGCCCGACGACCCCGCGACCGCCGACACCCCCGTGGCGCTCGATCCGGCGGACGTGCGCCGCCTGGCCGCCGGGTCCGGCACCCTCGCCGAGCTCACGGCCGCGCAGTCGGTCTGCCGCGCGTGTCCCCGCCTGGTGGAGTGGCGCGAGGAGGTCGCGCGGGTGAAGCGGCGGGCGTTCGCGGACGAGACGTACTGGGGCCGTCCCGTTCCCGGATGGGGCGACGAGCGGCCGGGGATCCTGCTGGTCGGCCTGGCGCCGGCCGCCCACGGGGGCAACAGGACGGGGCGGATCTTCACCGGCGACAGGAGCGGCGACTGGCTGTTCGCCTCCCTCCACCGCACCGGGCTGGCCGCGCAGGAGACCAGCACGTACGCGGGCGACGGCCAGCGCCTCATCGGCACCCGCGTGGTGGCCTCCGTGCGCTGTGCGCCGCCCGCGAACAAGCCGGCCCCGGAGGAGAAGGCCGCCTGCTTCCCGTGGATGGCCAGGGAGGTCGAGCTGGTCGCCCCGCACGTGAAGGTGATCGTGGCGCTCGGCGGGTACGCCTGGCAGGCCATGTGGCCGGCGCTCAAGGCCGCGGGTTACGAGCTGCCGCGCGCCCGCCCGCCGTTCGGCCACGGGGTGGAGCACGAGATCCGGCACGACGGGCGCCCCGTCACCCTGATCGGCTGCTACCACCCGAGCCAGCAGAACACCTTCACCGGCCGCGTCACCGCCCAGATGCTGGACGACGTCTTCGAAAGGGCCAGGTCACTGGCTGTGTGACGCGTCCCACCACGCCTGGATTGGATTCGCGGGGAGCCCCTGACATATGCTTGTGAATGCTTTCACAAGCACTCCACGAGGGATGGGGCCTCAGGATGAACAAGCACATTTTGATCGTCGGCGGCGGGTACGTCGGCCTCTACACGGCGCTGCGGCTGCAGCGCAAACTCCACCGCGAGCTGCGCGGCGGAGAAGTCCGCATCACCGTCATCGACCCCCAGTCCTACATGACCTACCAGCCGTTCCTTCCCGAGGCCGCCGCGGGCAACCTGTCGCCGCGCCACATGGTGGCGCCGCTGCGGCGCATCCTGCCCAAGGTGCACATCCTCAACGGAACGGTGACCAAGGTCGACCACGCGGAGCGCACGGTCACCTTCCAGCCGGCCGAGGGCGAGCCGCGCCAGGTGGCCTACGACGTGATCGTGATGGCCGCCGGCTCGATCTCCCGCACGCTGCCCATCCCCGGGCTCACCGACATCGGCATCGGCTTCAAGACCGTGGGCGAGGCCATCGCGCTGCGCAACCGCGTGCTGCACCTGCTCGACGTGGCGGAGTCGACCACCGACCCCGAGGTCAGGCGAAGGGCGCTGACGTTCGTGGTGGTCGGAGCCGGGTTCGCCGGCGTGGAGGCGCTGGCCGAGCTGGAGGACATGGCCAAGGACTCCACCCGCTACTACCGCAACATCACGCCCGCGGACATCCGCTGGGTGCTCGTCGAGGCCACCGAGCGGGTGCTGCCCGAGGTCGGTCCCGAGATGGGCAAGTGGACCCTGGAGCAGCTGCGCGAGCGCGGCATCGACGTCAAGCTCGGCACCCGCCTGGAGTCCTGCGAGGACGGTCACGTGGTGCTGTCGGACGGCTCGCGGTTCGACGCCGAGACGCTGGTGTGGACCGCCGGCGTCAAGCCCAGCCCCGTGGTCAACGACAGCGACCTGCCGCTCGACGAGCGCGGCCGGCTCAAGGCGACCGCCATGCTCACCGTGGCGGGCACGCCGGACGCCTTCACGGCGGGCGACGCCGCCGGGGTGCCGGACGTGACCAACCCCGGCCAGTACTGCGCCCCCAACGCCCAGCACGCGGTCCGCCAGGCCAAGGTGCTGGCCGACAACGTCGTCCGTCACCTTCGCGGGCAGGAACTGGTCGAATACCGCCACAAGTACGTCGGATCGGTGGCCGGTCTGGGCCTGCATCAGGGTGTCGCCAATGTCTATGGCGTCAAGCTTCGCGGATTCCCTGCGTGGTTCATGCACCGGACCTACCATCTGTCGCGGGTGCCGACGCTGAACCGCAAGGTCCGTGTCGTCGTCGATTGGACCCTGGCCCTGTTCTTCAAGCGAGAGACGATCTCACTGGGTGAGATGGAGCACCCGCGCGAGGGCTTCAGGGCCGCGGTGGCGACGACTCACCGCTAGCCCAGGTACGGCAGCGCCCCGGCGATCATCGCCGGGGCGTTTTTCGGCACCCCTGGCGCAAGCGGAAGGGGTACCACGGGTGAGTCTTTCAGCGGTCACCGTGCTCGGCGTAGACCGGCCGGGCGTGATCGCCGCAGTGACAGGTTCTCTCGCAGACTGCGGGTTGAACATCCGGGACTCGACCATGACGCTGCTCGGCGGCCACATCGCGATGATGCTGCTGGTGGCGGGCGAGCTGGACTCCGCCGAGTTGCTGAAACGTCTGGGGACGCCTGACCTGGTGATCAGCACCTCGGCGGTGGAGGCCCGCCGGCACTTCTGCGACGAGGGCGGAGGGCTCGGCTACGTGCTGACCGTGCACGGTCCCGACCGGCCGGGCATCATCTCGGCCATCAGCGCCGTGCTGGCCGACGACGGCGGCAACATCACGGGCATGAGCTCCAGGCTCAGCGGACGCCTGTACGTGCTCATCGCCGACGTCGAGCTGCCCAAGGACGTGGACGTGGCGGCGCTCATGCGCCGGCTGGCGGCCACGGGGGCGAGCCTCGACTCCGACATCACCTTCAGACCCGTAGAACCGGAACTGCTGTGACAGGGCCGGGAGGAACGGTGCGCGCGGTGCTCGGCGCCCCGCACCCCCTCCTGTCCGCCGTGGCGGAACCGGTGGACCCGACCGAGCCCACGGTCGTGTCCGCCGCGGAGGACCTCCTGGCCACCCTGCGCGCGGAACGGGGGACGGCGGGGCTGGCCGCCCCCCAGATCGGCCTGAGCCTGCGCCTGATCGCCTTTGACGCCGGTCGCCACCCTAGAAGCCGGTCCTGGGCCGGAGAGCTCGTCCTGGCCAATCCACGGCTCGCGCGCGCGGCCCACTGGGACGAGGGCCGGGAGGGGTGCGCGTCCGTCGAGGGGCTCACGGCCGACGTACGCCGTGCGACGCGTATCACCGTACATGGGCATTTGCCAGGCAGCGGCGAGGCGGTCACCATCGAAGCGGATGCGTTCGAAGCTCGTTGCATTCAGCACCAACTGGACCATCTAGACGGTCTACTCTTCTTGGACAGAGTCCCTGGAGCGCTATCACTTCACCGCAGACTTCACAGTTGTGGCGCCTGATGCGAAGTTGTGCTCCTCTGAACCATGGTCCGTTTCGTATGATTGCGGCGCCCCCGTAGCCCAATGGCAGAGGCAAACCCCTTAAAAGGGTTGACGTGCGGGTTCGAATCCCGCCGGGGGCACTTGCCATCTTCCCTGCCTTTGGGTCTCTGACCTGGAGGTTTACTGCGATCGTCGAACGGGCCCCGCCCGGCCCTTCTCGGCCGATATCGAGTTGTTATGGAGTTGGCCTGTCACCGGGCGGTCACTGCTGGTGGAGAGCCGGTGCCACCGGGGCTGAGGGGCCTGTCGGACGGGTGGGTAAGGTCTCGCTCACTGACTGTTGATGTAGGCGCGCGTTTACCCGCCCGAGCTGTTTTCGTACGCACGACGATATTGACAACCTGTCCGGTTTCTGCTTTCTCCCGGTCCCACCGGAGTTTCTTTCCGTGAATGGTTGACTACGCTTTACAACCGGCCCTTTTCGGCGCGGGATAACGGGGTTAGTGAGCCCCGGCCCGCCCCGGCCCGATCGCCGCCTCCACCGCGGTCCCGTCCCGGTCCCGTCCCGATCCCTCTGCCGGCCCGATCTCCGCACGTCGCCGCCCGGCCGCGCGGACGCGCCAGGCGTCGACAGGACCGGTCCCGGCCGCCGTGCTCCCGGCGGGTTTCCCCGGGGACGGCGGCGGGGAACTTCGCGGCGGGACGGTTCGTTGTGAACGACGCCGAAGTCCCGAATGAACATCGATCTGAGCGTCTAGTTGACCAAGGTGCCGCCGCGCATCGTAGGCTCGGCGTCACAGGAGGCAGCGATGGAGAGCAAGAACCCCGTATTCAGCAGGTCGCGGCAGCAGGCCGCGACGGGCTGGGCCGGCCCGAGCCCGTCCCCCGAGCATTTGCAGAACATGTACGACTCCCCGTCGTACGCACCCCCGGCCCGGCCGGCGTTCCGGGCCATGACGCTCGACGACGTCGTGGTCCGCGGGTTCATGACCCTGGGCACCCTCGTCGTGGCCGCGGCCGCGGCCTGGATTCTCGACGTGCCCCCGATGGTCGCCATCGGCGCGGCGGTCGTCGCGCTGATCCTCGGGTTGATCGCCTCGTTCACGATGAGCACCAACCCGGCGCTCATCCTGGGCTACGCCGCCTTCGAGGGCGTCTTCCTCGGCAAGATCAGCGCCGTCTTCGAGGGGATGATCAGCGGCATCGTGATGCAGGCGGTCCTCGGTACGGCGTTCGCCTTCGGCGCGGTGCTGACCGTCTACTCGCTGCGCATCGTGCGGGTCACCCCCAAACTGGTGAAGTTCACGGTCGCCGCCGCGATCGCCGCGCTCGGGCTGATCCTGGTCAACCTGCTCGTCGGCTTCTTCGTCGACGGCGGTCTCGGCCTGCGTACCGACAGCCCGATCGGCTGGATCTTCAGCGTCGTGATGATCCTGATCGGCTGCTTCTTCCTCCTGCTCGACTTCGACTCGATCGAGCAGGGCGTCAAGCAGGGGGCTCCCGACAAGTTCGCCTGGCAGTGCGCGTTCGGGCTGACGCTGAGCCTGGTCTGGATCTACCTGGAGGTGCTGCGGTTCATCAGCTACTTCAGCAGTAGCGACTGACCCTCAGCGCTCGCGCTCACAAGGGGCCTCGCCGTGACGGCGGGGCCCCTTTCGCTGTGCGATCGAAGATCTACCCGCCGTCACGAAATGATGCCTGGTTCAGGGCTTGCCATTCGCACGTCCGTGTTGCAGTGTCAAGCAAAGGACCTTAATCCGCGGAGGTGCCCATGTCCTTGAACCACTCAATGGAGACGCAGACGAAGCTGATAGCAAGGGTCCCAACGATCACGGGACGCGAACTCCCCGAGTGGTTTCAAGCCATCGACAACGGCCCGTCGTTCCTGAGGTGTGACGAGCGGGCCAACTGGCTCGCCGACGAGCACGGGCTGACCCACGGCTACGCCGCCGCCATCGTCCACGAGCACGAGCGGCACCGCCGTAACCGTATGGGCTTCATCTAAGCCCAACCGCCCCCGCGCCCGTGCCGCAGGCACGGGCGCGTCATCTTGGGGGCCGTCATCATCGGGGCATCGACCGCGTCATCATGAGGGCATGGAAATCGACAAGGCCCTCGGCTTTCTCCGCGACAACCACCGTGCGGTCCTGCTGACCCGGCATCGCGACGGGCGCCCGCAGATGTCGCCGGTCACGGCAGGGGTGCAGGACGGTCACATCGTCATCAGCACCAGGGAGACCGCGGCCAAGGTGCGCAACGCCCGCCGCGACCCCCAGGTGTCGCTGTGCGTCTTCACCGACGGGTTCTTCGGCGACTGGATCCAGGTCGACGGCACTGCCGAGATCATCTCGCTGCCGGAGGCGATGGAGGCGCTGGTCACGTACTACCGCGACATCTCCGGCGAGCACCCCGACTGGGACGACTACCGCGCGGCCATGGTCAGGGACCGCCGCGTCATCATGCGCCTCACGCCGGTGCACGCCGGCCCCGACCGCCACGGCTGACCGGCCGGCGGCCGGGTCGCGTTCCAGCGCCCCGGCCGCGCGCCGTGCCTCAGCTCAGGCGCTCGAGCACCATCGCCATGCCCTGGCCGCCGCCCACGCACATCGTCTCCAGGCCGATGCTCTTGTCGTGGTGCTGCAGGCTGTTGATCAGCGTCGAGGTGATCCGCGCGCCGGTCATCCCGAACGGGTGCCCGACCGCGATCGCCCCGCCGTTGACGTTGAGCCGGTCGAGGTCGATGCCGAGCTCCCGGTAGGAGGGGATCACCTGGGCGGCGAACGCCTCGTTGATCTCCACCAGGTCGACGTCGTCGATCGCCATGCCGGCTCGCGACAGCGCCATCTTCGACGCCTCGACCGGCCCCAGCCCCATGATCTCGGGCGACAGCCCGGTGACACCGGTGGAGACGATCCTGGCCAGCGGCGTGATGCCCAGCTCGGCGGCCTTGACGTCGCTCATGATGACGACGGCCGCGGCCCCGTCGTTCAGCGCGCAGCAGTTGCCCGCCGTGACCGTGCCGTCGGGGCGGAAGACGGGGGCGAGCGAGGCGACCTTCTCGTACGTGGTGCCCGCCCTGGGCCCGTCGTCCTTGCTCACCACGGTGCCGTCGGGCAGGGTCGCCGGCGTGATGTCCTTCTGCCAGAACCCGTCGGCCAGCGCCTTCTCGGCCAGATTCTGCGACCGTACGCCGAACTCGTCCTGCTCCTGGCGGGAGACGCCCTTGAGCTGGGCCACGTTCTCGGCCGTCTGCCCCATGGCGATGTAGACGTCGGGGACGGCGTCGTCCGCGCGCGGGTCGTGCCAGGTGCGGCCGCCCTCGCCGAACGCCTTGGTCCGGGCGCCCGCGTCCAGGAAGACGGGGTTGTGTGTCTCGGGCAGGGAGTCGGAGTTGCCCTTGACGAACCGGGACACGGTCTCGACCCCGGCCGAGACGAACACGTCGCCCTCGCCCGCCTTGATCGCGTGGAAGGCCATCCTGGTGGTCTGCAGCGACGAGGAGCAGTAGCGGGTCACGGTGGTGCCGGGCACGTCGTCGAGCCCCAGCATCACCGCCACCACCCGGGCCATGTTGAAGCCCTGCTCGCCTCCCGGCAGGCCGCATCCCAACATGATGTCCTCGATCGAGGACGGGTCGAGCTGGGGCACTTTGGCCAGCGCCGCCTGGATCATCTGCACGGTCAGGTCGTCGGGCCTGATCTCCTTCAGCGAACCCTTGAAGGCTCGTCCGATCGGGGAACGCGCGGTTGCGACGATGACTGCCTCGGGCATGGCCCCTCCTCTGTCGGCGCTAATAGTAGAACTATATTCCAGTTCCCCGCGCAAGGCCCGCCGACCCCATCGCTTATCCGTACATACCCGGCGCCGTAGCCGTGTGATCGTTCACCGCGTGCACGGCGCCCTTCTCGTCGCGCCACAGCCGCCAGCCGTCCTGGCTGCCCGTGAACCAGGGCGGCGGGGCCGTGGCGGGGGAGACCCGCTTGCCGGTGGCCAGGTCGTACTCGCAGAGGGCGGCGGTGGCGTAGAAGCCGGGCGCCTGCCCGCGCAGCGGCAGCGGCTTGGGGTCGGTGACGCAGAAGGACCAGCCGCGCTCCTCCTCGACCGGCACGGGCCGGCCCGAGGCGATGTCGAACGCCGTGCCCTTGGCGTCGTGCTTGAGGAAGCCGAGCCGGTCCATCCCGTCGGGGAAGGCCAGCCACCAGCCGGATCCGGGCACGTCCGCGGCGGTGATCTGGCCGAGCACCCGGCCCGAGGCCGAGTCGAGCCGGGCGAAGCCGCCGTAGCCGCCCTGGCGGTCCACCGGGCGCACGACGGGCGCGGCGCCGGGGTTGCCGCTGGGATAGACGCGGACGACGGAGGGTCGCATCCAGTTGATCGTCCCGTCGGCGATCCGCACGGAGAAGAGCCCGAAGGTGGAGACCTTCTTGGTCCGCGGGTTCGTGTACGGGGCGACGTAGCCGACCAGGTCGTCGCCGGTCGAGCCGAAGGCCCAGCCGCCCGACAGGTCGATTCCGGGGCCGAGCGCCTGCTCGATCGGCTGCTGCCACTGCAGCTTGCCGGTCTTCAGCTCGTACGACTCCACCATGGGGTTGGCGGCCAGCCGCAGCAGCAGCACCCGGCTGTCGTCGGCCCACTCGACCTCGGAGATCCCCGCCAGCTTCCACAGTTGCTTGCCGGTCGCCGGGTCGAGCACCACCATCCGGGCCTTGGCCAGGGCGGTGTGCTCGGACAGGCACACGTAAGGACCGCATCGCTGCGGCCCGAACGTCGAGTGCACGGGCCTGGACCACTTCTGCGCGCCCGACAGGGCGTCGCGGGCCACGAGCGTGGCGTTCCAGCGGCCCTTCTTGCCCGGGTCGAGCGCGACGACCACGCTGTCGCCGCCGGTCGTCTCCACGATCGCGGGGGTGGAGACCCCCATGCCGGGCAGGCGGCCGGCCATGGTGGCGGGGTGGGCCCACAGGCGCCTGCCGTCGCGCAGGCCGATGGCGACGGTTTCGAGGGCTCCGCCGGGCTTCATCGAGGTCGTGGCGACCACCCCGCCGCCCACGGCCATCCGGCTGACGGCGTTGACCTGGCTGTTCTCCCAGGTCGTGAACGTGGTGGTGGCCGCGTCGCTGCCGGAGCAGGCCGTCACGGCGAGGGTTCCGGCGAGAGCGAGGGATGGTTTCCAGAGGGGCCGGAGCACGGGCAATCCACTCCAAAGTGGGACGAGGAGTGACGGCTCCGACGCGAAGGGTGACCGGCTGGGGGCGTGGTCCCGCCGAGCCGTTCAGGCGTCGTTGACTGGCTCGCCGAGCCGACGGCGGAACAACGTGGCCCACTTACCGTGCAGGCCCGTCGCCCGCCCGTCGACCCTGGTCGCGGTGACCTCGGTGCCGGGCTCCTCCGCGGCCGTAGCCGCCGCGAGATAGATCGGTTGCAGTGCTTCGCCGCGTGCGGGGCGCGGCTCAGGCCACAGTCCCAACGCAGCGCACACTGACGGTAGCACCGCGTAAGCGGCCTGCGCGTAACCTCGGTCACTTGGATGGAAACGATCGGGTCCGAACATTTCTGTCGGATTTGTCGCGAACTCCGGGCCCAGGACGTCGGCGAACGCCACCGTACGGCCGCCGGCGTCCACCACCGCCACCGTCTGCGCCGCCGCGAGCTGCCGGCTCCAGCGCCGCGTCACCCAGCGCAGCGGCTGCGCGATGGGCCGCACGGTGCCGAGGTCGGGACACGTGCCCACGACCACCTCGACCCCCGCGTCCCTGAGCCGCCGCACGGCCTTGGACAGATGCCGTACGGCGGTCGCGGGCGGCGTCTGCGTGATGATGTCGTTCGCGCCCACGAAGATCACCGCCAGGTCGGGCTCCATCGCCAGCGCCACGTCCACCTGCTCGCCCAGCTCGGCCGAGGGCGCGCCGGACTTGCCCGCGACCACCAGGCGCACCGGACGCTCGGCGACGGCGGCCAGGCCGTTGGCGAGCAGGACGCCGGGGGTCTTGGCCGGGTCGGTCATGCCCAGGCCCACGGAGGTGGAGTCGCCGAGCATGGCCATTTTGAGTGGTTCGCCGGGAAACGCCCCGTACAGGCCGTCGGAGACGGGACCGTCGAGTCCGTGAGGCCGGCCGATGGCCTTCCGCGCGAGCAGCCCTTCGGCGATCAGCAGCCCGTACGCCGTGGCTCCGAGAGCCGTGAGGCCCCCTCCGCCGAGTGCCGCCGCTGTAGCGATCTTCCGCGCCGCGCGCGCCATGCCAGCTGGCCAGACCACGTGGGTGCCCTCCCCGGTCGAACTCGGCGGTAGCGTTTGCTTGAAAAGTAGCCGAGGGCCTGCCACCCCCACCGGACCTCGGCCGTCGGCAAGCTGATCAAGCTTCGGCAAAGAAGGTGAACACCTCGGTGCGCGTTTACGATTCCCTGGTCGACCTCATGGGGAACACCCCGCTGGTCCGGCTGCACAAAGTCACCGCGGGAGTCCCCGCCCAGGTGCTCGCCAAGGTCGAGTACTTCAACCCGGGGGGCTCGGTCAAGGACCGCATCGCCGTCCGCATGATCGAGGCCGCGGAGAAGTCGGGCGAGCTGCGCCCGGGCGGCGTGATCGTGGAGCCCACCTCGGGCAACACGGGTGTGGGGCTGGCCATCGTGGCCCAGCGCAAGGGCTACCGGTGCCTGTTCGTGGTGCCCGACAAGGTGGCCCAGGACAAGATCTCGGTGCTGCGCGCGTACGGGGCAGAGGTGGTGGTCTGCCCGACCGCGGTCTCGCCCGACCACCCCGACTCCTACTACTCGGTCTCCGACCGGCTGGCCCGCGAGGTGCCCAACGCCTGGAAGCCCGACCAGTACTCCAACGTCAACAACCCCGACTCCCACTACCACTCGACCGGTCCCGAGGTGTGGGAGCAGACCGAGGGCAGGGTCACCCACTTCGTGGCGGGCATCGGCACCGGCGGCACGATCAGCGGCACCGGGCGCTACCTGAAGGAGATCTCGGACGGGCGGGTGAAGATCATCGGGGCCGACCCCGAGGGCTCCGTCTACTCCGGCGGCTCCGGGCGTCCCTACCTGGTCGAGGGGGTCGGCGAGGACATCTGGCCGGCCACGTACGACACCGAGGTCTGCGACGAGATCATCGCGGTGTCCGACAAGGAGTCCTTCAACATGACCCGCCGCCTCGCCCGCGAGGAGGGGCTGCTGGTCGGCGGCTCCTGCGGCATGGCCGTGGTGGCGGCGCTGCGGGTGGCGGCCAAGGCGGCGCCCGACGACGTGGTGGTCGTGCTCCTGCCCGACGGCGGCCGCGGCTACCTGTCGAAGATCTTCAACGACGACTGGATGGCCGACTACGGCTTCCTGACCACCTCCTCCGACGAGGGCCTGGTCGGCGACGTGCTCGCGCGCAAGGGGCCGGGGCTGCCGGAGTTCATCCACGCGCACCCCCACGAGTCGGTCAGCACGGCCATCGCGATCATGCGCGAATACTCGGTCTCCCAGCTCCCGGTCATGAAGGAGGAGCCGCCGGTCATGGCGGCCGAGGTGGTCGGCTCCATCGTCGAGCGCGACCTCCTCGAAGCGCTCTATCACGGCAGGCTCTCCTCCGATGATTCGATCGCTGATCACATGTCCGCGCCGCTACCCACGATCGGCAGTGGTGAACCTGTGGCGCGTGCGGTGGAAGCGCTGGAGAAGGCCGATGCGGCCGTTGTGCTGGAAGACGGCAAGCCCTCCGGCCTGCTCACCCGGCAGGACCTGCTCGCCTTCCTGGCCAACCACTAGGGCTTCATGATCGACTGGATCACGGTGCCGAGGCCCTCGTCGCCGCGGCCCTCGGCGTCGGCGCGCTCGAACAGCCGCCGCAGCGCCGTCGGCACCGTGATCTCCACCCCGGCCTCCGCCAGCGCCTCCACGGCGTGGCCGAGGCCGACGGCCTGCATGTGCAGGGAGTTCAGCTCGCCCGGGTACGACCCGGCAGCGAACTCCCCGGCCAGGTGCCCGGCGTACCCCATGGGCCCGTCGCCGCCCATCTGGGTGAACAGGTCCCGCGCGAACGGCAGGAACGCCTCCGGCGCCACCCCGGCCGTGCGCAGCATCGCCATCGCGTGCATGTAGCTGGTCAGGCTGGACCAGAAGATCAGCAGCTGCGCCTGGTAGAACATCATCGCCAGGCCCTCGTCGGCCCCCACGTAGGCGACCTCGCCGAGCGTCTCCAGCACGGGCACGTGCCGGTCGAGCACCTCCTTCGGGCCGCTGTAGAACGTGTACGCCCCCGGCTGCCCGATCCCCGGCGGCGGCACCATGACACCCCCCGTGATCAGCGTGCCCCCGCGCTCCGCCACCCGGCGGGCCGCCTCACGCAGCTCGCCCGGGCTGCCCGAGCTGAGGTTGACCACGACCTTCCCGTCCAGCCGGGCGTCACCGAAGCTGTCGTACATCGCCTGGTAGCCGATCTGGCTCACCACCAGCAGCTCGCCGTCCACCGCGCTCGCCGCCCGCCTGGCGCCTCTGTCCATCAGAGGATCCGCCTTGCTTCTTGTACGGTTCCACACCGCCACCTCGTGGCCCGCGGCCAGGAACGTCTCGGCCATCTTCCACCCCATCGGGCCCAGCCCTACGACTGTCACTTGACTCATGAGCCCCACCATCGGGCAGGCCGCTACGGAATTCCTGCGGCTCCGCCACGGGTTGGCATCAACGTGCTGCGTTTCGAGGTCCTGGGCCCGTTGCGGGTCGTGACGGACGACGGCTCGCCGGTGCGCGTGGCCGAACCCAAGGTGCGCGCGCTGCTGGCCGACCTGCTCGCGCACGGCGGCGGCCCCGTCCCGGCGGACCGGCTGATCGACGACCTGTGGGGCGCCCGGCCCGGCCGCAACCCGACCGGCACCCTCCAGGCGCGCGTCTCCCAGCTGCGCCGCTCACTCGGCGGGTCCGGCACGGTCGTGCTCGGGCCGGCCGGCTACCGGCTGGCCGCCGCCGACTCCGACGCCGCCCGCTTCGCCGCGCTCGTCGCCCGCCGCTCCGGCGACCCCGCCGCCCGCGCCGCCGAACTGGAGGAGGCCCTGGTGTTGTGGCGCGGGCCGGCCTACGCCGAGTTCGCCGACGAGGGCTTCGCCCGCGCGGAGGCCGCCAGGCTGGAGGAGCTCCGCCTCGCGGCGCTGGAGGAGCAGGCCGAGTTGCGCCTCACGCTGGGCGAGCCCGTCGACCTCGGCGACCTGGTGGCCCGCCATCCGCTGCGCGAACGGCTGGTGGCCGCCCACATGACGGCCCTCTACCGGGGCGGGCGGCAGAACGAGGCGCTGGCGGCGTACGGGGAGCTGCGCGGGCGGCTGGAGGAGGAGCTGGGGCTGGACCCCTCGCCCCGGCTGGCCGCGCTGTACCAGGCGATCCTGCGCCAGGAACCGGGGCTCGGGGGCGTACCCCGTACCAACCTGCCCGCCCCGCTCACGGAGCTGATCGGGCGGGAGGCGGACGTGGCCGCGGTGGGTTCGCTGCTGACGACGTCCCGGCTGGTGACCCTCACGGGACCGGGCGGCGTCGGCAAAACCCGCCTCGCCCTCGCCGCCGCCGCGACCGTCCCCGCGCCCGCCGACGGGGTGTGGCTGGTCGAACTGTCCGGCGCAGCCGACCCAGCGGAGGCCCTCGCGGCCGTACTGGGTGTGCGTGACGACGCGGCCGCTCCGCTGGCGGACGTGCGCGGTGGGCACGGGGACGCCGTCGCTTCGCTCGGGAGGCGTGGGGATGCCACGGCCTCGCTGCGGGTGGGGCGTGGCGTGGCTGGGGCGATGGTGGAGCGGCTGGCGGGGGTGCTGGCGGGTAAGCGGGTGCTGGTGGTGCTGGACAACTGTGAGCACCTGGTGGAGGCGGTGGCCGGGCTGGTGTCGCGGTTGCTGCGGGCCGCCCCTGGGCTGCGGGTGCTGGCCACGGGGCAGGAACCGCTAGGGGTGACGGGCGAGCGGGTACGGGTGGTCGAGCCGCTGCCTGAGGCCGACGCCGTGCGGTTGTTCACCGCCCGTGCGGACGTTCCGGCCGACGAGACCGTGGCGGCCGTGTGCCGGCGGCTCGACGGCATCCCGCTGGCCCTGGAGCTGGCCGCCACCCGCGTGCGCGCGCTCGGCGTACGAGAGCTCGCCGCACGGCTGGACGACCGGTTCCGGCTGCTCAGCGCCGGGATGCGGGACGCGCCCGCCCGGCAGCGCACGCTCAGGGCGATGATCGACTGGAGCTGGGAGCTGCTGGGCGACGCCGAGCGGGTGGTGCTGCGGCGGCTGGCCGTACACGCCGACGGGTGCACGCTGGAGGCGGCCGAGGAGGTGTGCGCCGAGCCCGGCGTGGACGTGCTCGACACGCTGGCCAGGCTGGTGGGCCGCTCGCTCGTGGTCCGGGTCGAGGGGCCCCGCTACCGGCTGCTGGAGTCCGTCGCGGCGTACTGCGTGGAGCGGCTGCGGGAGGCGGGAGAGCACGACCGGATCAGGGAACGGCACGCCCGCTACTACACGACGCTCGCGGCGCGGGCCGACCTGCGGGGGCCGGGGCAGCGGGAGTGGCTGGCCCGGCTCGACGCCGAGAGCGCCAACCTGCGCCTCGCCCTCGCCGGACCTGAGGCGTTGCGGCTGGTCAACGCGCTGGCCTGGTACTGGATCCTGCGCGGCCGACTCAACGAAGGCCGCCGCTCCCTCACCGCGGCCCTGCGCGGCGCCACGCCCGCCGCAGGTGAGGGGGAGGTGGCGCGGGCGTCGGTTTGGCTGGCTGGGAATGAGTTGCTGATCGGCGGGAGTGCGTCGCCCGTACGGTGGGACGGGCTGGATGCGGCGGGGGTGGCGCTGGCTGACTGGCTGCTGAGTCACGTGCGCTGGGCGTACGGCGATCACCGGGCGCACGAGGCGGCGGCGGATCGGGCGCTGGTGGCGTTCGAGGCGCTGGGGGATCGGTGGGGGGTCGCGGCGGCTCTGTGTCTGCGGGCCAAGCTGGCCGTCGGGCGCGCCGACCTGGCCGCCATGGAACGGGACGGGCGGCGGGGGCTGGCGTTGTTCGAGGAGTTGGGTGACGCCTGGGGACGGATCGAGGCCATGGACGTTCTCGACCGGGCGGCCGAGATCAGGGGCGACTACGCCGAGGCCCTCCGCCTCAGGGAGGAGGGGCTGCGGCTGGCGGAGGAGCTGGGGTTCGAGGTGTCGTTCAAGCTGGCCGGGCTGGGCCGGATCGCGCTGCTGGCGGGGGACTACGTGCGGGCCGACGACTACCACGAGCGGGCCAGGGCGCTGGCGGTGGCGCAGTCGTACAAGCCGGCCGAGGAGAACGCCGTGCTCGGGCTGGCCATGAGCGCGCGGCGGCAGGGCAGGCACGAGGAGGCGGAGGCGTACCTGCTGCCCGTGCTGGACTGGCTGCGAGGGGTGGAGGGCACGCCCGGGGTGGCGTTCATCATGGCCGAGCTGGGTTTCGCGGCCGAGCAGCGCGGTGCGGGGGCGGCGGCGCTGAGCAGGCACCGCGAGGGGTACGCGGCCGCGCGGGCCACCGGCGACCCCCGCGCGATCGCACTCGCCCTGGAAGGGCTGGCCGGGGCCCTGTCACTTCTCCTTGAGCGCCCTACGACTGAGCGCTGTACGACTGAGCGTTGTACAGCCGGGGAGCAGGAACAGGAGCTGGAGGTGGAAGCGGCGGGGCTGATCGGGGCGGCGACGGCCATCAGGCGGGCTGCCGGGACGCCGCTGCCGTCCGGCGAGCGGCTGGACGTGGACCGGATCCTCGGTCGCCTGCGCGCCGCCCTCGGCGATGAGACACTCGCCCGCGCGCTGGCCTCAGGAGAGGGGGAACTCGGCGATCACTTCCCAGGCGCCCTCGGGGGACGGGCCCGCGTAGAGCCGGCCGCCCAGTGCCTCCACCCGCTCACCCATCCCGACCAGCCCGAACCCGCCGCCGAGCCGGGACACCCGCGGGTCTGAGCCGGAGCCGAAGTTCCGTACGCGCAGCACCGTCACCCGTTCGAAGCGGCGCAGATCCGCTTCCACCCAGGCGGTGCGGGCGGCGTGCTTGCGGATGTTCGTGAGGGCTTCCTGGAGCACCCGGTGCAGGGTCGTCATGACCTCGGGCGGCAGCGTGCGGTCGTCCAGCCCCTGGCCGATCTCGAAGGCCACCTTCGGCCCCTCCGAGGAGAACCGGTCGGCCAGCATCCGCAGGTCGGCCAGCGTGATGCCCGGCTTCCTGGCAGCCTCGTCCTGCGCGCGCAGCACCGTGACCATGCGCCGCATCGAGGTCAGCGCCTCCGAGCCCGCAGACGCGATCGCGTCCAGCGCGGGGGCCACCGCGTCCGGCCGGGTCTCCGCGACCGTACGGGCGGCCTGGGCCTGCACGACGATGCCGGTGATGTGGTGGGCGACCAGGTCGTGCAGCTCCCTGGCCAGCTCCAGGCGTTCGGCCCGGCGTACCGAGTGCACCGCCTCCGTCCGGCGTTCCTGCTGGAAGCGCAGGTAGCCGCCCGCGCCCGCGGCCATCGACCACCCCGCGAACAGCACGAACGAGAACGCCAGCCCCGCCCCGTCGTAGTCGCGCCCGCTCCCTTCGATCATCAGGACGACCAGCGCCGCGATGGTCAGCACCGCCGCCCGGTGCAGCGGCTGGATGTGCCGCAGCACGCCGATGAGCAGGATGAGCAGCGCGCCCGTCTCCGTCATGCCCGGCGCGCCCGCCGTCCCGGTCAGGCCGATCACCATGGACGAGACGAACGACAGGCCCAGCAGGACGCAGAACCCCTCCAGCCGGTACCTGCGCCGCAGCATCACCGCGGCGATGCCGGCCGCGCCGCAGAAGGGGACCAGCCACTGGAACGTCCCGACGGAGGCCGCGAGCACGAGGTCGATCAGCAGCATCATGCCGAGCCAGCCGAGCATCGCCAGCTCGCTGAGCCGGCGGAGCCAGTACGCGACCCGTTTCGAATCCCCCACGGCCCCGAGCCTAAGCCGCAAGTCGGACAAGTCGTATCAACCGTTCGGCCGAGGCGGCTCTCCGGAGACCAGCCCTTCAGCGGAGGCGCGACGCGGGGTGCCTCGCCGATGCTGGATATGTCGGAAGGGGACAGAGAAATGGTTGCCATCGGGTTCGCTCTGCTGAGTCTTGGGCTGGTCGTCGCGGTACTGCTCGCGCTGGCCGACCCTGTGCTGCTCTCGCGCATCAACGGGGAAGAGGCGCGCGGCGGCAGCGGCCGGTTCGTCAAGGCGGACGTCGTACGGCTCCCGCCCCGGTCAGGCGGGGACCGGCAGGAGCCGAAGGCGGCCTGACCGACCCGGCTCGCGCGGGCATGGTGCGCGAGCCCCCACGGGGGCCGTTGGGGACGGAACCCTCGTGAGCGGCCCGCGGTCCGATGGGGATCGGACCGCGGGCCGCGCCGCTCTGTGGCGGGTGGTACGGGGGCCGTGGTGCGCGGCGTGCCAAGCGGACGTTCACCTGGGGCGGGGCCTGTAACGTTGCCTGTATGAGCAACGGTTTTGAGACGCTGGCCATCCACGCAGGTCAGGAGCCCGACCCCCTGACCGGCGCGGTGGTGCCGCCGATCTACGCCACGTCCACGTACAAGCAGGACGGCGTGGGCGGGCTGCGTTCCGGATATGAGTACAGCCGCTCGGCCAACCCCACCAGGACCGCGCTCGAATCCGCGCTGGCCGCCGTGGAGGGCGGGGCGCGTGGGCTGGCGTTCGCGTCGGGGCTGGCCGCCGAGGACACCCTGCTGCGTACGGTGTGCCGGCCGCAGGACCACGTGATCATCCCCAACGACGCCTACGGCGGCACCTACCGGCTGTTCGCCAAGGTGCACGAGCGCTGGGACCTCCACTACGACCCGGTCCCGCTGCACGACCTCGACGCCGTGGCGGCCGCGATGACGCAGAAGACCAAGGTGGTCTGGGTCGAGACGCCCACCAACCCGCTGCTCGGCATCGCCGACATCGCCGCCCTGGCCCAGCTCGCCCACGACAACGGGGCGCTGCTGGTCGTCGACAACACCTTCGCCTCGCCCTACCTGCAGCAGCCCCTCGCGCTCGGGGCCGACGTGGTCGTCCACTCGACCACCAAATACGTGGGCGGGCACTCCGACGTGGTGGGCGGCGCGCTGATCGCCGCCGACGCCGGGCTCGGTGAGGAGCTGACCTACCACCAGAACGCGATGGGCGCGGTGGCGGGGCCGTTCGACGCGTGGCTGACGCTGCGCGGGCTGAAGACGCTCGGCGTCCGCATGGACCGCCACTGTGACAACGCCGAGCGCGTCGTGGACCTGCTGCTCGCCCACCCGCGCGTGACCGAGGTGCTCTACCCCGGGCTGCCGGAGCACCCCGGCCACGAGATCGCGGCCAAGCAGATGCGCCGCTTCGGGGGCATGGTGTCGTTCCGCGTGGCCGGGGGTGAGGCGGAGGCCGTCGCGGTGTGCGACCGGGCGAAGCTGTTCACCCTGGGCGAGTCGCTCGGCGGCGTGGAGTCGCTCGTCGAGCACCCGGGCCGGATGACGCACGCCTCCGCGGCGGGGTCCCCGCTGGAGGTGCCGTCCGACCTGGTCCGGCTGTCGGTGGGCATCGAGACCGTCGACGACCTGCTCGCCGACCTCACCCAGGCGCTGCGCTGACGCGCCTGGTCAGGAGGGGACGACCATCAGGAAGAGGATCACCAGCCAGATCACGGACAGCAGCCCGCTGATCGCGGCGATCCGCCCGTTCTGCACCTTCGCGTCGTCGTCCGTGCTCTCGCTGGTGAGAGCCTGGACGGCGGTGCGCAGGTCGCGGTCGATGATGACGAGCAGCACGGCGGCCACGATGAACAGCGTCATCGACGCCGTCATGTACCACCGGCCGAGCACCCCGCCGCCCATGACCACGCCGAGCACCAGCCCGAACACGAAGACCCCCAGGCTGCCGACGGCATAGATCCTGGTGGTCCGCTGGATGAACTGCAGCGAGGGCACGTTCTTGGCGCGAATGGCGCGCGGCGCGGACATGGTCGCGGCGGTCACCGGCCCGATGGTGAAGACCGCGAAGACGATGTGCAGCCAGAGAAGCAGGGACGACATGCGGGAGAGACTAGTCCCCGACGATCTCGGCGGGGGACTCGACACTCTCTTTGCTTTCTCCGGCACAACGCAGGCACAGCTCCGTGGCCGCCACCGCGACGACCATGAGCACGATGAGAAGAACCGTGGCTATCATGGCTGCCCCTCCTTCCCCGTCTCGGACGTAAATATCGTCCGTAATGACTAGACGGCTGTGCAACGGAATAAGTTCGGCGCGGGTATGGTTGGGCATCGCCGCAAATTCCTTACCGTCTGGGCACAAGGGGGTGCCGTCCGTGGCCATCAGGCACGTCGAGCCTTACACCGACGAATGGCTGCAGCAGCCGTACGGCTATGTGCTGCAGGTCCGTGACCTGCTCGGATCCGAGGTCGTGGACTGGTGGGAGGGCCCGTGCGATCCGCGTGACGCCACGCTCAAGCTTGCCGACGGCACGGCGCTGGTGTGGGACGAGGAGAGCGGCTGGCGGCTCGGCGCCTTCGTCTCGGGCGGCCGCGGCCGGCACACCGAGTTGTCGGGCGTCGTCCGCTACCTCGGTCACGGTTTGCTACCGAAACCGGAGCGTGTGGTGGCGGCGCTGCACGACGCGAGGGCGGGGGTGGGCGCGAGCTCGGCCTGGCGCCCCTGCTACCGCTCCCACCGCAACTGCCGCGACGGCTTCGACGTCGCCCTCGACTTCTACTCCCGCCTCGTGGACGCCTGAGCCCTTCCCCTGGAACGCGCCTCCCATCGGAGGCTTCCCGCTAGAGGGTCAGTCCAGGCAGAACTCGTTGCCCTCCGGGTCGGCCATGACGATGAAGCCGCCGCTCATCGGGGGTTCGGGCTCGTGCCGGCGGGTCCTGCTCGCCCCCAGCTTGACCAGCCGCTCGCACTCCGCCTCCAGCGCCGCCATGCGTTCCTCCCCCTCAAGCCCGGGAGCGGCGCGGACGTCGAGGTGGACCCGGTTCTTGGCCGTCTTGTCCTCCGGCACCTGCTGGAAGAACAGCCGCGGCCCTGCCCCGTCCGGGTCCTCGATCGCCGACCCGGTGTTGCGCTGATCCGCCGGCACACCGGCCCGTTCGAGGAAGTCGTCCCACGCGGCCAGCGGATCGGCGCCCTCCGGCAGGACGACGCCGGGAGGCGCCGGATGCACGTAGCCCAGCACGTCACGCCAGAAGATCGACAGGGCCCGCGGGTCGTGGGCGTCGAAGGTGACCTGGATGGTGCGGCTCATCGGTTCGTGCCTTCCGTGCTCTCCACCGTGGAGTGGGTGTGCAGGTAGAGGTCGCGCAGCAGGCAGACCTCGGACAGGTGGTGGATCAGCTCGCGGTGGATGTGCAGCACCAGGTCGGCCATGGGGGCCTCGGGGTAGGGCTCCTTCTCGCCGACCGGGGTGCGGAGCTGCGCCTCGCTCAGGCCGCGCACTCCGGTCAGCCACGCCTCGACCTGCGTGTCCAATTGGTCGAGCGCGGCGGCCGCGGTGCCGGCGTACTCCCAGCTCTCGTACGACGCCGGCGGCGCGCCGAAGTGGGAGGCGGTGCGGGCGGCGAGCACGCCCACGATGACGTGGCCGAGCCGCCAGGCGATCGTGGTGAAGGGCGACGGGACCGGCTCGGGGAAGCCGTAGTCGATCGTGAACGCCCCGGTGCCGGCCTGCACGGGCGCCGTCGAGTGGCCGCGCGGCCGCACGTTCCAGGCGCCCGGCACCGGTGACCAGAAGTACTCGTCGTCGGTGAGACCTTTGAATCGGGGTCGAAGATGATGGTTCCAGTGCCACTCCAGTTGCTCGCGCAGCGTCCGGTTCCAGTCGAAGTCGGTGGTGTCCATGGCTTCACTCTGACACCCCAGGCGGACAGGATCGGTCCGCTATCTCTGGCAGGCTGATTTCATGAGCGTGGCGAGCGGTGACGAGCGGGGCACGACGGAGCGGGTGCTCACCCTGCTCGGGCTGCTGCAGCAGCGCCAGGTCTGGACCGGCCCCGAGCTCGCCGCCCGGCTCGGGGTGACGCCGCGCACGGTCCGGCGCGACGTCGAACGGCTGCGCACGCTCGGCTATCCGGTGCACGCCAGCCAGGGCGTCGGCGGCGGCTACCGGCTCGGCCCAGGTCAGGACCTGCCGCCGCTGCTGCTCGACGACGAGGAGGCCATCGCCACCGCCGTCTCCCTCCTGGCCGGCGCCGGCGGCGCGGTCGCCAGCGCGGGCGAGGCCGCGTTGCGGGCGCTGACCAAGCTCGACCAAGTGCTGCCCACCCGGCTGCGGCACGAGGTGCGGGCGCTGGCGGGCTCGGTGGAGTCCTTCGGCGCCGGCGGCCGTACGCTGATCGACCCCAAGACCCTGATGACCCTGGCCAGGGCCTGCCGGGACGAGGTCGAGGCCGCCTTCGACTACCCCTCGGGGGACGAGCTGCGGGCGCGGCGGGTGGAGCCGTACCGGCTGGTCGCCTCCGACCGGCGCTGGTATCTCCTCGCCTACGACCTCGACCGCGACGACTGGCGCAACTTCCGCGTCGACCGGATGAGGGAGGTGTCCGCGCGGACCCGGCGGTTCCGCCCCCGGGCGGCTCCGGACGCGGCGGCGTACGTGCAGGAGAGCGTGGCCAGCCGCGTCTACCGGCACCAGGCCCGCTTCCTCCTGCACGCCCCGGCCGCCACGGTACGGGCGCAGATCCCGGCGTCGGCGGCCGTCGTCAGGGCCCGGGGGAGCGAGCGCTGCGAGGTGACCAGCGGTGCCGCCAACCTCGACTTCGTGCTCATGCACATCGTGCTGCTGGGTCACGACTTCGACGTGCTCGACCCGCCTGAGCTGGTGGAACGCTGCCGCGACCTGGCCGCCAAACTGCTGTCGGCCGCGGGGAACGACGGTCGTTGACCGCCGGGTGATCGTGGTGCGGGGTCACCCGTGGAGGGTCAGCAGGGTGTGGTCGTCGTCGCCGTGGCGCACCGTGCCGGTGCGTTCGAAGCCGTGGCGTTCCAGCAGGCGCACGGACGCGGTGTTGCCGTGGAAGGGGTCGGCGTAGAGCGGTCTGACCTTCTCCGCCTGGAGGAAGAGGCCGAGCGCGCGCGTGCCGACACCCCGCCCCCAGAACGCGCGCCCCATCCAGTAGCCGATGAAGCGCCGGTCTTCTTCCCACCACGCCACCAGGTTGCCCGCCAGCTCGTCGCCGACCATGATCGCCTGCACGTGGACGGTCGGATCGCCGAGGATCGAGGTGCGCCAATGCCGCAGGAACGCCTCACGCTCCCGTGGCGCGAACCTCGACCGCCGCGCCGCCTCGGGGTCGTGCTCCTGCTCCAGGAACACCTCCAGGTCGGCGTCCACGACATCACGCAACCGCACGTCCTCGCTCATGGCGAGCAGTCTCGCAGGCGGCACCGACAGAAACGGCTCCCACGGAAACCCCAGCTCAGGGATCCGGGCGGGATGCCGGCCCGACGGTTCCCAGGGGCAGGGGCCATAGTGCCGGACGGTGTCAGCGGGAGCGGCGCAGGCGGAGGAAGTCGCTGACGACGTACTCGCCCAGCCGCTCGGCGTCGGGCGAGAAGACCCGCCCGCCGTTCCTGCGCGCCACCTCGTCCACGAACTCCTTCAGCCGGTCGTCGGCCGCCAGCATGAAGATGTTGATCGTGGCCCGCCGCCGGGTCATCTTGTCCACCTCGGCCAGCGTGAGCTCCAGCGTCTCGTGCGACGGCGGCCACTCGAACGCCGAGCGCCCGTCGCGCATGAGGTGGGCGGTGGGCTCGCCGTCCGTGACCACCAGCACCACCGGCTCGAAGTCGGGGTGACGGTCGAGGTGGCGGCCGGCGATGAGCAGGGCGTGGTGCAGGTTGGTGCCCTGGACCATGTCCCAGTCGAGGCCGGCCAGCTCGTCGGGCTGCAGCACCCTGGCGTAGTTGGAGAAGCCGACGATCTGCACGGCGTCCTGCGGGAACTTGGAGGCCACCAGCGCCTGCAGGGCCAGCGCCGTCTGCTTGGCCGCGGCCCAGGTGCCGCGCAGGGCCATCGAGTACGACAGGTCCACCAGCAGGCAGACGGCGGCGGCGCTGCGGCGCTCGGTCTCGGCCACCTCGAAGTCGTCGACCGTCAGCCGCACCTTGGGCCGCTCGCCGAGGCTGACGCCGCCGCCGCGCACGCCGTTGACCAGCGTGCGGACGACGTCGATCGGCTGCTCGTCGCCGAAGCGCCAGGGCCGGGAGGAGCCGGTGAGCTCGCCGGCCGAGCCCGCGTCGTGCTGGTCGTGGTCGCCGCGGCGGCCTCCGTCGAGCGAGGCGAAGACCCGGCGCAACGCGGTCTCGCCCAGGCGGCGCACCGCCTTCGGGGTGAGCTCCAGCTTGCCGCGGCGGCGCAGCAGGTAACCCTGCTCCTCCAGCTCGCGTTCGATGCGCTTGAGCGCCTCCAGGTCGTCGACCGCCGAGCGGCCGAGCGCACGGCGTACGGCGGCCTCGTCGATGTCGTCGAGCCGCGCGCCCGGGTAGTCCTGGCGCAGGGCGGTTTCGAGCTGTGTGAGGTCGGCCAGCTCCTCCAGCGCGGTCACCGCGTCGCCCATGGCCAGGGGCTCCTCGCCGGTGAGGCGCTCGGGGGCGTTCCAGGCGAGGTCGGGGCGGCGGGCGTAGAGGGCCTCGCCGAGGCGGCGCATCTGGTCGGACAGGCCCGCCTGGTCGAGCGTCTGGTTGATGAGGTTGCCCAGCTCCTCGCGCTGGCGCGGGGTCATCGAGGCCAGCATGCGCTGCGTGGCGGCGGCGCGGCGGGCGAGGATGTCGACGAGCTCGTCGAGGGTGCGGGGCTTCTCCGGGAAGAGATCCCCATATTTCGCCATGAAGTTATCGAAGTCGTCCTGCGTGTGCTCGCCTCTGGAGTCGCGGTCGAGCATGTCGTTCAGGTCCGACATCATCTGGCGTACGCGTTCCATGGCCGCCGGGTCGGGGTTGGCCAGCGCGTCGCGCAGCCCCCTGAACTGGCTGTCCAGGACCTCCCTGCGCAGCAGGTCGCGCAGCTCCTCGAAGGTCTGCCTGGCCGCCGCCGAGCGCCACTCGTACGAGCTCAGCTCCTGGATCGCGCTGGCGGTGTCCTCGGGCAGCGCGTCGAGCTCGGACTCCCGCAGCCGCGCCTCGTCGGACGGATCGGGGAACAGCTCGGCCCGCTCCTGCCCGATCGCCTTGTCCAGCAGCGCCCTGGCCCGCTCCAGCGTGCCGTCGAGACGCCCGCGCTCGCGCAGGTCACGGCGGCGCCGGCGGACCTCCTTGAGCATGTCGTCGAGCCCCCGGCGGTCCTGGCCGCCGGGCAGGCCGCGCTTGAGCAGATCGCGCAGGGCGTGGACCGGCGTCGAACCCGACAGGATCGCATCGCCCATCTCGTCGAGCGCCGCGCGCACGTCGTAGGGAGGAGCGAGGGGGTCTGGGCCGTCGTGGTATTCGCCATAGCGGAAGGCCATCACGAAACCACGCTAACCCGGAAAACGCCCCCATGTGTGTGCATGGATCATCAGGCGTCGCCGAAGATCTCCCACACCTGGTCCAGCGAGTCGGCGCCGGGCGTGTACTCGATCTTGACCAGGACGGGGTGCCGGACCGTCTTGAGGGCCTTCGTCAGGTCCGTCCACGTGCACGGCTTCTTGCCCAGGCCGTTCCTGTCGGCGTTGACCGGCCGGCCGGACAGCCAGCCGTCGCCGCAGCCGGCCGTGGTGCGGGAGAAGCCGGTGACGTACGAATAGCCGAGTTTGAGGGTCTTTCCGCCCGTCGCGAACAGGACGGTCGTGTCGTCGACCCGCTTGATCGTCCCCCTGGCCGAGCGCTGCCCGGGCCACTCGGCGAGCAGGATCTCGTTCACCTTGACGGCCTTGCCGCCCCGATGCTCGACCCGCACCGGTACGGGGCCGCGCCCCAGCTCGGTGGCCAGCTGCCCGGCGCCGCACCGGGTGCGCCCGAGCCCCTTCGAGTCGAGGGCCACGTGCCCCTCGGTCTCCTTCAGATCGCATTTGACCGTGACCCGCCCGTAGGCCGCCCCGGTGTAGTCGAGCCGCAGCTCCTTGGCCCCCGAGACGGCCTTCAGCCGGTGCAGCACGTTGCCCTGCCGGGTCACGCGGGTGGCCGACTTCGGCACGATCCGCAGGTGACCCTTGCCGTTGGACCAGGCCCACCCGTACGCGGAACTGGCGGCCTCGGCGGGCACGGCGAGCACGCTCAGCGTGAGAGCGGCGACGGTGGCACAGGTGAACAGGCGCATGGACGATCTCCCCCGACGGCGTAGTTCTGTACCACTATGACGCGGGAGAGCGCCCACATGTTCACGTGCGGTAAACGGTCACCCCGTCAAGGTCTTCCTTGGACAGGCGCCGCATCAGGTAAAGCCCTTCGAGAGCGAACTCCAGCGCCGCCGCGGCGTGACCGGGAGACTCCTCGCCGGCGCCCATCCCCAGCCGCGACATGACCTTGGCCAGGCCCGGGACGGGACCGATCCGGTGCAGCAGCTCGCCGGCCGGCACCAGCTCGCCCGACTCCACCTGGTTGCCCTCGGCGAACTTGTCGGTCACCGGCGACAGGTCCATGCCGCCCAGCCGGTTCCTGAACGTCTCGGCCGTCGCCCGGCGCAGCAGGTGGGCCAGGATCTCGGTCTCCCTGCCCTCCTCGCTGACCTCGAACTCCACCTTGCCGCGCAGGCTGTGCACCACGCAGGCCAGATCGACCACGCGGGCGACCGGCTTGTCCTCGCCGGTGAGCGCCGCCCTGCGGGTCGCGGAGGCGGCGGCGGTCTCGGCGGCGGCGATCGAGAAGCGCGCGGACACGCCGGAACGGGCGTCCACGGCGGTCGACTCGCGGACCAGCCGGGTGAAGCGGGCGATCACCTCGATCAGGTGCTCGGGGACGTCGGCCCCGAT
Source organism: Nonomuraea fuscirosea (assembly GCF_035917475.1). Lineage (NCBI taxonomy): Bacteria > Bacillati > Actinomycetota > Actinomycetes > Streptosporangiales > Streptosporangiaceae > Nonomuraea > Nonomuraea fuscirosea. The sequence continues at coordinate 11,729,243 of NZ_CP109074.1, forward strand.
GTCCGGCACGGACTCCTGGCGGATGAGCGTGAGCTCGTCCTCGACGGTGAGCGGGTAGTGGGTGCGGATCTCGGCGCCGAACCGGTCCTTCAGCGGCGTGATGATCCGGCCCCTGTTGGTGTAGTCCTCGGGGTTGGCGCTGGCGATGAGCAGGATGTCGAGCGGCAGCCGCAGGTTGTAGCCGCGCACCTGGATGTCGCGCTCCTCCAGCACGTTGAGCAGCGACACCTGGATGCGCTCGGCCAGGTCGGGCAGCTCGTTGACGGAGAAGACGCCGCGGTTGGTGCGCGGGACCAGGCCGTAGTGGACGGTCTCGGGGTCGCCGAGCGTGCGTCCCTCGGCGATCTTGATCGGGTCGACGTCGCCGATCAGGTCGCCCACGGACGTGTCGGGGGTGGCGAGCTTCTCGCCGTAGCGTTCGTCGCGGTGCTTCCACGCCACCGGCAGCTCGTCGCCCAGCTCCCGCGCCATGGCCTGGCAGCGCGTGCAGACCGGGGCGTAGGGGTGGTCGTTGATCTCGCACCCCTCGACCACCGGCGTCCACTCGTCGAGCAGGCTGGTCACGGTGCGGATGAGCCGGGTCTTGCCCTGACCGCGCTCACCCAGGAGGACCAGGTCGTGCCCGGCGAGCAGGGCCCGCTCCAGGTGCGGCAGGACGGAGTCGTCGAAGCCGACGATGCCGGGGAAGCGCGGCTCGCCCGCCCGCAGCTTGGCGAGCAGGTTTTCCCGGACCTCGGCCTTGACGGTGCGATGAACGTGGCCGCTCTCTCGCAACTCGCGGAGAATACGTGGCTGATGCACGGGATCGAGACTACGTCCCCCATGCGGAATGTGTCAGAGAGTTTCGCAGCTGGCGGAGATTTCGGATCTTGACTATTGCGTGACGGTTCGTGCGCGTGCTTGTCCTTTTAGTGGGGAGAATCGGGCCTAGGGAACTTGGACATGTCGAGGGAGGCGAGATCCGTGGCCTTGATGACAAGCCGCTTCGCCGACGGCCTCGCCGTGGGTTCCGACCTGGTGGAGGCCGCGGAGAACGCCGTCGGTCAGGCACTGTCGAGGCTCAGCGGCCCAGCCGACCTGGTCTGCTTCTTCATCTGCGGGGACGATCCCGAGGACGTCGCGCGGGCCGGCCAGGCCGCGATGAAACTCGCGCCCGAGGCGCACGTGATCGGATGCAGCGCCACCGGAGTGATCGGGGACGGCCAGGGCGTCGAGCTGACGCCGGCCGTGAGCGCGTGGGCGGCCACCCTGGAGGGGGCGCGGCTGACCACGTTCGCGTTGGAGACGCTGACGGCCGAGGACAGATTCGTGGTGGTCGGGCTGCCCGAGCGCGGCGGCGACGACCACGTGGCGATCCTGCTGGCCGATCCGTACACCTTTCCGACCGACGCCTTCGTCGAGCGCTCGGTCGACGTTCTGGGCGACCTGCCGCTGATCGGCGGGCTGGCCAACGGACTGCAGGGCAGGGGTTCCGTACGGCTCTTCGCCGACGGCGAGATCTACACCGAGGGCGCGATCGGCGTGCTCCTCAGCGGCCCCGTGAAGATCAGCACGGTGGTCAGCCAGGGCTGCCGCCCGATCGGCCCGAGCATGGTGGTCACCGCGTCGGAGGACAACCTGCTGCTCGAACTGGCCGGCCAGCCGGCGCTGGCCCGGCTGGAGGACATCGTCAGCGACCTGGACGAGGACGACCGCGAGTTGGTCGCGTCCGGGCTGCAGATCGGCCTGGCCATGGACGAGTACGCCGAGCGGCACGAACGCGGCGACTTCCTCATCAGGGGGGTCATCGGCATCGACCCCGACCGCGAGGCCGTGGCCATCGGCGACATCGTCGAGATCGGCAGGACCGTGCGCTTCCAGGTCCGCGACGCCGCCACCGCCGACGAGGACCTCTACGACCTGCTCGACGCCCACCGGGAAGAGCTGGGCAAGGTGGACGGGGCGCTGCTGTTCTCCTGCAACGGGCGCGGCTCGGCCATGTTCGGCACCGCCGACCACGACCCGGTCGCGCTGCGCGACACGCTGGGGCCCATCGGGGTGGCGGGCTTCTTCGCGGCGGGGGAGGTGGGGCCGGTCGCCGGGCACAACCACGTGCACGGGTTCACCGCCTCGGTCCTGGTCTTCTCCAGCGCCGCCGGCGGCCCATGACGACGCACGTCGCGGCCGGACGCCGGTTCGCGAGGCCGCTTCCGGGGTGGCTCGCGAGGTCGCTTCAGAGGCCGCTTCCGGGGTGGCTCGCGAGGTCGTACGCCGTCGCGGGCCGCCGGTCGTGATCCTCGCGATCGACGTCGGCGGCACCAAGACGGCCGCCGGACTGATCGCCCCCGACGGCTCGGTGACCACGTCAGGACGGGCCACCACCCCGCAGGGCGCGGACGCGGAGACCCTGTGGCGGACGCTCGCCGACCTGGTCGAACCCCTGTCCGGGGAGGCCGAGGGGGTGGGCGTGGGCTGCGGCGGGCCGATGATCTGGCCGGACGGCGAGGTCTCGCCGCTGAACATCCCCGGCTGGCGCCGCTTCCCGCTGCGCGCCCGGCTGACGGCCCGCTTCCCCGGCCTTCCGGTACGGCTGCACAACGACGCCGCCTGCCTGGCCGTGGCCGAGCACTGGCGCGGGGCCGGGCAGGGGAGCCAGGCCATGCTCGGGATGGTGGTGTCCACCGGGGTGGGCGGCGGGCTGATCCTGGACGGGCGGCTGGTCGACGGCAGAACCGGCAACGCCGGCCACATCGGGCACGTGGTGGTCGAGCCGGAACGCGGGTCCCGCTGCGGCTGCGGCGGCACGGGCTGCCTGGAGACGGTCGCGAGCGGCCCCGCCCTGGTCACCTGGGCGTTAGCCCACGGCTGGACCCCGCACCGCGCTTCCATCGGCGACCACGGCGGGGGCCTGGGCGGAGCCGGTGAGCATGCGCGGGAGACGGGTGCGGGAGCGTATCGGGAGGACCGGCGGGTCACGGCGCGGGTGCTGGCGGCGGACGCGCGGGACGGGGACCCGGTCGCGCTCCGGGCGATGGAGCGGGCCGGGCGGGCGCTGGGCGTCGCCATCGCCTCGGCCACCCACCTGTGCGACCTGGACCTCGTCACCATCGGCGGCGGGCTGGCACAGGCGGGGGAGCCGCTGTTCCGGCCGCTGGAGGAGGCGCTGAGGCAGCACGCGCGCATGGGGTTCGCCCGCCGGGTGAAGGTCGTCCCCGCCGCCCTGGGGCAGGAGGCGGGCCTGGTCGGCGCTGCCGCACTCCTGCTGGCCGGAGACGCCTACTGGCCCCGTACGGACGCCTGAGGCGCCTTACGGCCGCACGAGGCCCGGCACCCCGTGCCGCTCGGGAGGGGCGCCGGGCCTCAAGGGACCGGCCGGTCCAGGAGAGCGCTCAGTCCCGCTCGGTGGTCAGGCCAGGCCCTCCGTCGTCCGTCCTGGAGTCGGTCAGGGGGCCGTCGCCCTGCCGGTCCGGGGCGAGGCCGTCGGACGGCGGCGGAGCCTGCACGGGGACGGCCTCGCACGGTGCGACCTCACCGTCGACGACCTCCAGAGCGGTCGCGAACGGCGGCAGGTCGTCGCCCGCCCCGCTCCTGGACACGGCCAGCACCAGCGTCGCCCCCTCCGGCACCTGCCCCTGCTCGATCGTGAACGTGATCCCCGAGCCGCCCTCGCCGACCCCGACGCCGGTCGCGAACCGCCCGGAGGCGGCCCCGTTCCGGCCGCGCGGCTGTTTGCAGATCCGCCCCTCGGGCAGGTAGTCCACCACGGCCTTGATCCCGGCCCCGGCCAGCTCGGACTCCAGCCCCTCCGGGTCGGTGAACGCGTTGATCCGCACGCTCACGCCACCGTCGGCGTCCTTGGTCACCGCGTACGCCGGGCTGCCGATGAGCCCGGTCAGCACCACCACCACCGCGGTGGCGGCCGCGACCCCCGCCACCGCTGCGGACAGCCCCACCAGGCGCCCGCGCGAGCGCCGCACCGGTGTCACAGTCGTCGCTCTGTCCTCCGCCGTCCTCGTCGTGATCTCTTCCTTGAGCGCGCCGAGCAGGCGATCTTCGAAGTTGCTCATGCCTGTCCTTCCAGGTACACGGCGGATGGCGAAGCGACGTTCTCCAAGGCACGTCTGGCCCGGTGCAGTCTGACCCGCGCGGTCACCTGCCTGATGCCCAGGGCTCTCGCGGCCTCCGTGACGGTGAGCTGATCGATCACCACGAGCTCCAGCACGGCGCGTTCGCCCTCGGGCAGGCCGTCCATGGCCCGCAGGGCGTCGCGCATCCGGCGCTCGGCGTCGATCCGTTCCTCCATCCTGGCGAGATCGTCGTCGTCCATCAGCCGGCGGCCGGCGACGCGGCCGGATGCCCGCGTCTCCCTTGCCGCCTTACGGTGCTGGGCGGACACGACGTTGCGCGCGATGCCGTACAGCCAGGCGGTCTCGCTTCCCCGGGTGGGCACGTAGGTGTGTGCCGAATCAAGGACCGCCAGGAAGATGTCGGCTGTCAGGTCGGCGGCGAGGTGAGGGTCGCTCACCCGCCGGACCGTGAATCGCATGACGGCATCGACGTGGCGGCGGTAGAAGGCCTCGAAGGCCTCGGGGTCGTCGTTGAGGCGCACTGGCCTCGCTCCCTTCGTCGTTCGCCCTTACATCAGTACTTGGACCGGGCGGCGGGGAGCGTTTCCTGGCAGGTCAGGTGGGGCGGCGGGGCTGGAAGAGCCAGGCGTCGAAGAGCGCGGTGAGGTCCTTGCCGGACAGGCGCTGGGCGAGGTCGATGAACTCGTCGGTGGTGACGTGGCCGTAGCGGTGGTCGGCGGCCCACGTCTTGAGCAGGGTGAAGAACGTGGCGTCGCCGATGGCCCCGCGCAGGGCGTGCAGGGTCATGCCGCCGCGGGTGTAGACCGACTGGTTGAACAGGTCGTCGGGCTTGGCGCGCCCGGGCGGGTAGGTCCACATCGGGTCGGTGGCGGGGCGTTTGAGCAGCTCGGCGAAGGTGGCTTCGGCGGTCTTGCGGCCCTTGTGCTCCGACCACAGCCACTCGGCGTAGGTGGCGAAGCCCTCGTTGAGCCAGAGATCCTTCCACCGCCTGATCGTCAGGCTGTTGCCGAACCACTGGTGGGCCAGCTCGTGCGCGATGATCGTATCGTCGGGGTCGAAGCCGCCGTAGAGCGGTTTGGTCTGGTTTTCCAGCGCGTAGCCGGCGGAGTAGTTGTCGACGACGCCGCCGGTCGAGGAGAACGGGTAGGGGCCGAAGATCGTCGACCAGTAGTCGGTCACCTCGGCGGAGGTGGTGTAGAGCTTGTCGAGCGAGGACTTGAACCGGGGATCGGTGGCGGCCAGGTTGGGGATGCCGCTCGCCGTGGCGCCATGGCGCAGGTCGAACTTGCCGAGCGTGGCCGTGGCCAGATAGCTGGCCATGGGGTGGCGCTCGCGCCAGCGGAAGGTGGTCGTGCCGCCCTTGGTGGCGGGCGCTCCGACGAGCTCGCCGTTGGCCAGGGCGGTCAGCCCGGTGGGCACGGTGATGGTGAAGTCGTAGGTGGCCTTGTCGGAGGGGTGGTCGTTGTTGGGGAACCAGGTCTTGGAGCCGTTGGGCTCGGAGGCCACGAAGGCGCCGTCGGAGGTCGGGACGAAGCCGTACGTGCCCAGGTTGGCGCTGTCCTTGGCCGGTTTCGGCGTGCCCGAGTAGGCGACCCTGACGGTGAACCCGGCCCGGTCGGCGATCGCCTTGGCGGGCCGCACGGTCAGCTCGTCGCCCTGCCTGCCGAACCGGGCGGGCGAGCCGTCGACCGAGACCTCGCGCACGTCGAGGCCGGACAGGTCGAGGTTGAAGCGGGACAGGTCCTGGGTGGCGGTGGCCTTGATGGTGGTGACGCCGGTGAGCCGCTTGGTGGTGGGCACGTAGTCGACGACCAGGTCGTAGTGGGCGACGTCGTAGCCGCCGTTGCCGTCCTTGGGGAAGTCGGGGTCGCCGATGCCGGGCGCGCCGGCCCGCCGGTCGGCGGCGGCCGGCGCCTCGTCGGCCGGCAGCGGCCCGTCGGCCGGTGAGCAGGCCAGCACGCTGACGAGCGCCGCGACCATGGCCATCCCGCGTCTGTTGACTCGCATAGGCGACCGGCCCCCTTCGGTTCGTGACCAGAATCTTACGCTGAGTCAGGCATTGACGACGACCGTCCTGGCGGCCTTGTCATGCAGTGCCTGTTTTCGGGGGTCGAAGAGGATCCAGCCGAGATCGAGCAGGCTGCCCACGCAGCAGAGCCAGGAGAGCACGCTCATCACGGCCTGCCTGACCGCCGCCTGGCCCACGCCGATCCGGCCGTCGTACTCGCTCACGACGCGGATGCCGAACAGCTTCTTGCCCAGCGTCTGCCCGTTCCAGAAGGCGTGCAGCAGCCAGAAGTACAGGAAGGCGAGCAGGCCGGTCATGAAGGCGTGCTCCACCGGGTAGCGGTCCCAGACGCCTCTGCTGCCGTCCCAGGCGTACTCCCAGCTCGTCCAGCTGAACGGCGCGGCGGCGACGGAGACGATGAGCCAGTCGAGGACGCCGGCGAACAGCCGCCGCCAGCGTCCCGCCAGCCCCGGTGGCGGCAATCCCATGATGTCTGGATGACCACCACTAAGTCGGGACAAACTAAAGGTTGCCTCTGCGTTCCTGCTCGCGCTCGATCGCCTCGAACAGCGCCTTGAAGTTGCCCTTGCCGAACCCGAGCGAGCCGTGCCGCTCGATGAGCTCGAAGAACACGGTGGGCCTGTCCTGCACGGGCTGGGTGAAGATCTGCAGCAGGTAGCCGTCCTCGTCACGGTCCACCAGGATCCCGCGCTTCTTCAGCTCCTCGATCGGGGCGCGCACCCGGCCGATGCGCTCGCGCAACTCGGGATCGTCGTAGTACGAGTCCGGCGTGTCCAGGAACCGGACCCCGGCCGCCCGCATGTGGTCGACCGTGGCCAGGATGTCGTTGGTGGCCAGCGCGATGTGCTGCACGCCGGGCCCGCCGTAGAACTCCAGGTACTCGTCGATCTGCGACTTCTTGCGGCTGACGGCCGGCTCGTTGAGGGGGAACTTGACCTTGCGGCTGCCGTCGGCCACGACCTTGGACATCAGCGCCGAGTACTCGGTGGCGATGTCGTCGCCGATGAACTCGGCCATGTTCGTGAAGCCCATCACCTTGCGGTAGAACTCCACCCACTCGTCCATCTTGCCCAGCTCGACGTTGCCGACGCAGTGGTCCACGGCCTGGAACAGCCGCCCGTTCCTGGTGCCGGGCGGCGCGACCAGCGGCTCGGCGGGGGCGTAGCCGGGCAGGTAGGGGCCGCCGTAGTTGGACCTGTCGACCAGCGTGTGCCTGGTCTGCCCGTACGTGGCGACGGCCGCGAGCACCACCTTGCCGTGCTCGTCCTCCGCCGTGTACGGCTCCACCAGCCCCTCGGCGCCCTGCGCGACGGCGTAGGCGTAGGCCGCCTCGACGTCGGGCACCTCGATGGCCAGATCGATCACCCCGTCGCCGTGCTCGGCCACGTGCCGCGCGAGCTCCGTGCCGGGGCGGATCGACCCCCTGAACTCGAAGGTGGCGCTGCCCGACCTCAGCACGTACGCGGCCTCGTCCTTGCTGCCGTTCTCCGGCCCGCGATAGGCGATCAGGCGCATCCCGAAAGCGGTCGAATAGTAGTGGGCCGCCTGCCTGGCGTTGCCCACGGCGAACACCACGGCGTCCATGCCGTTGACCGGAAAGACATCACTCATACCTCAAACAGTGGATTTAACTGTACGACTTGCGCAACAGTTACCTCGATGAGTGCACAATCTGCCTAGTCATGTGGCCGATCCTCCGCTAAATCTGTACAGCATGACGATCGACGAACTCGACGCCCGGCTGATCACCCTGCTGACCGCCGAGCCCCGCCTGGGGGTGCTGGAGTGCTCGCGGCGGCTCGGCGTGGCCCGTGGCACGGTCCAGGCCAGGCTCGACCGGCTCGCGGAGCGGGGGGTGATCACCGGTTTCGGCCCCGACGTGTCGCCCGCCGCCCTCGGCTACGACGTGACCGCGTTCGTCACGATGGAGATCAGGCAGGTGGCCGGGCACGATCCGGTGGCCGACCGGCTGGCCCGCATTCCCGAGGTGCTGGAAGTGCACACGATCACCGGTGACAGTGATCTGCTCTGCCGGGTGGTGGCGCGCACGAATGCCGATTTGCAAAGGGTTATCGATCGCATCGTCGACGTACAGGGCGTACTCAGGACTAATTCGATCATCGCCCTTGACACTCCGGTTCCCTACCGAGTGTTGCCTTTGGTCGCCGATGTTCCACGTCGTGAGGGCCGCTAGTCGTACTATCGCTGAGGGACGAGGCACCATTGTCGATCGTTTACCCTTGGCATTCGCCCAGCTTGCGGGGGTTGGGCGACGCTTGACGACGAGGGGGGTCGAGGGGTGCGGATCGGCGGTGGCAAAGGGATGCGGAAACGACGGATACTCCGGGTTCTCCTGATATCTATCGGTTCCGGGATCCTCGTACTGGCCGGGCTTTTCGCCATTGCCTGGGCATTGACGCCTATTCCCGATACGACCCAGAAACAAGCCACGGCGCAGGGCTCGGTGATCTATTACCGCGACGGCAAGACGGTGCTCGCGCGGCAGGGGATCGACCGCAGGAAGGTCGAGCTGGCCAAGGTGCCCAAGCACGTGCGCGACGCCGTCATCGCCGCCGAGAACCGCTCGTTCTACGAGGACGCAGGCGTCTCGCTCAAGGGCACCGGGCGGGCCGTGTGGTCCACCCTCACCGGGCAGCAGCTCCAGGGCGGCTCCACCATCACCCAGCAGCTCGTGCGCAACTACTACAGCGGCCTGAGCCAGGAACGTTCCGTCACCCGCAAGTTCAAAGAGATCCTCATCGCGATGAAGGTCGACCAGTCCAGGTCGAAGGACTGGGTGCTGGAGCAGTACCTGAACACGATCTACTTCGGCCGGGGCGCCAACGGCATCCAGTCGGCCGCGCGTGCCTACTTCGGCAAGGACGTCGAGGAGCTCAGCGTCTCGGAGGGCGCCTACCTCGCCTCGGTGATCCAGCAGCCCAGCCGCTTCGCCGCTCCCAAGGGCTCCGACCTGGCCGCCGCCCAGGAACGCTGGCGCTCCGTGATCGACGCGATGGGCCAGACGGGCGCGCTGCGCGCCGACGAGGTGGCCTCCCAGGTCTTCCCCAAGCTCAAGGCGCCGAAGAAGCCGTTCGAGCTCAAGGGCCAGGCCCAGTACATGCTGGAGCAGGTCACCGCCGAGCTCAACCGGCGCGGCTACTCCGACGAGGACGTCAACAGCGGCGGGCTCAAGATCGTCACGACGTTCGACAAGAAGCTCATGCAGGCCGCCGAGCGGGCGGTCTCCGAGGTCCTGCCCGACGGCACGCCCAAGAAGGTGCGCACCGGCCTGGCGGCCGTCGACCCCGCCACGGGCGAGGTCGTCGCCTTCTACGGGGGCAAGCCCTCCCAGTCGAAGTACTACGACAGCGCGTTCTCGGCCAAGGTCATGGCCGGGTCGACGTTCAAGCCGTACACGCTGGCCGCCGCGCTCGACAACGGCTTCGACCTGTCCACCCGGGTCGACGGCAACTCGCCGATGCACGTCGCCTCCGCCTCCCAGTCGATCCCCAACGACGGCGACCGTTCGTACGGGCAGATCAACCTGGTCAGCGCCACCCAGAACTCCGTCAACACCGCCTTCGTGGACCTCGGCCAGAAGGTCGGCCTGGACAAGGTCGCCAAGACCGCCGAGGCGGCCGGGATCCCGGCCGCCCAGCTCGACCAGCACGCGAACGCCGCCGCCTTCCCGCTCGGCGTGGCCTCCGTCAGCGCCGTCCAGAACGCCTCCGGCTTCGCCACCTTCGCCAACAAGGGCGTGCACATGGAGGCCCACGTGGTGAAGTCGGTCACCGACGCCGACGGCCGCGAGGCGGTCGTCAAGCCGCTGGCCACCAAGGCTGTGGGCGAGCAGGCCGCCGCCGACACCACGTACGCGATGCAGCAGGTCGTCAAGTACGGCACCGGCACCGCCGCCCGGCTCTACGACCGCCCGGTGGCCGGCAAGACGGGCACCACGGACGAGTCCAAGGCGGTCTGGTTCAACGGCTTCACCCCGCAACTGGCGGTCGCTGTGAACATGTTCCGCGACGACAACGCCACGGTGACGATCCCCGGCTACGGCACCCAGTTCGGCGGGCAACTGCCGGCGCAGATCTGGCGGGCGTTCATGACCGAGGCGATGGCGGGCAAGCCGGTCGAGGAGTTCCCCGAGCCGTCGGAGTACGGCTGGTCGCCCGACTACTCGGAGCCCGACCGGGGCCGGGGCGACCTGCCCGACCAGGAGTACTCGCCGCCTGCCGACCAGGACGACTGGGACGTCCCCGAGCCCGACTTCACCGGCGAGCCGCTGCCCGACGAGCAGCCCACGGAGGAGCCGCCGCCGGACGACGGGCGGCCCGACGAGCAGCCACGCGAGAGCTCACCGCCGGACACGCTGGTGCCCGACGCGCCGTCGATCCAGCAGGACGGCGGCGGCACGGAGGACGACAGAACCGGCCGCCGCCCGACCGGCTGACGGCCTGGTCGCGCGGCTGAGAAGCCGTCCTCGGCCCCGCTGACCGCGGGCTCGCGCGCCTGAGCGGCCGTCCTCGGCCCAGCTGACCGCGAGCTCGCCTGCCCGACCGGCCGCGCTCGGCCGGCCGGATGCGGCCGGCCGAGTCAGCGGGCCAGTTCGGCGCGTAGTTCCTCGACCGTCGTCACCGGCATCCGGCAGGTGAACTGCCTGCACACGTACGCCGCCGGCGCCCCGCCGACCGGCACACGCCCCTCCAGCAGGGCGGGGAAGACGGGTTCACCCCCGTCCGGCGCGTCGCCGTCACCCCTGCCCAGGGCCACGACCAGCCCGGGCGCGGCGGCCAGCAGCGCCTCGCGGTGCAGCGCCGCCGTACGCGGGTCGTCCGCCGGCCCGACCACGGCCACCTCGGCGGGCCCCGACAGTGCCGCCCGCGCCACGGCCAGCCCCCACCCCGCGAACCTGGCGTGCTGCGTGGCCAGCACCGACACGGTGCCCAGCGCGGCCTGCGCGCCCTCGCGGTGCCGGGCCGAGCCGGTCAGCGCCCCGTAGGAGAGCAGCGCCCCGGCGGCCGCGTACTGGCCGGAGGGGGTGGCGTTGTCCGTCGGGTCCTGCGGCCGCTGGAAGAGCCGCTCGGCGTCGTCGGCGGTGTCGTAGAGGCCGCCGGACCCGTCGGAGAACCGGTCGAGCACGGTGTCGAGCAGCGAGCCCGCCAGCCGCAGCCACCTGGCCTCGCCGGTGACGCCGTACAGGGAGATGACGCCCTCGGCCAGGTCGGCGTAGTCCTCCAGCACTCCGGCGTTGGTGCCCGCCCGGCCGTCCTTGGAGGTGCGCAGCAGCCTGCCGCCGGCCATGTGCGTCTCGGCGAGCAGCTCGGCCGCCGCCGTGGCCGCCGCCACCAGCTCGGGACGCTCGAAGACCGCGCCGGTCTCGGCCAGCGCCGCGATGGCCAGGCCGTTCCACGCGGCCACGACCTTGTCGTCGCGTCCCGGACGCACCCGGAGCTCGCGGGCGGCCAGCAGCCGCGCCCGCACGTCCGCGTACCGCTCAGGATCCTCCGGGTCGCGCAGCAGCTGCAGGACGGACGAGCCGTGCTCGAACGTGCCGGCCGGCGTCACCTCGAAGAGCCCGGCGGCCCACCGGCCGTCGTCCTCGCCGAGCACCTCGCGCAGCTCCTCGGGAGTCCAGACGTAGAACTTGCCCTCCACGCCCTCGCTGTCGGCGTCGAGGGCCGAGGCGAACCCGCCCTCCGGCGTACGCAGCTCGCGCAGCAGCCATCCGGCCGTCTCCAGCGCCACCCGCCGCGCGAGCTCGCCGCCGCCCGCCTTCCACCAGTGCGTGTAGACGCGCAGCAGCAGCGCGTTGTCGTAGAGCATCTTCTCGAAGTGCGGCACCACCCACGCCTGGTCCACGCTGTAGCGGGCGAATCCGCCGCCGAGCTGGTCGTACATGCCACCCCGGGCCATCGCCTCCAGCGTCGCGCCGCTCATCTCCCGCTCGCCCGAGCGCAGCAGGAACTCCAGCACCATCGACGGCGGGAACTTGGGCGCCCCGCCGAACCCGCCGTGGCCGGCGTCGAACGTCCGCCGCAGGTCGGCCACGGCCCCGCGCAGCGTCTCCTCGCCCGGCAGCGGCCCGGTGGGCAGCGTGGCGTGCGTGTTGAGCGCCTCCACCACCTTCGCGCCCTGCTGCAGCACGGAGTCCCTGTCGCCGGTCCACACCCGGTGCACCTCGGTGAGCAGGCGCTGGAAGGTCGGACGCGGGAAGTAGGTGCCGCAGTAGAACGGATGCCCGTCGGGCGTCGCGAACACCGTCATCGGCCAGCCGCCCTGCTGCGTCATGGCCTGCGTGGCGCCCATGTAGACGGCGTCCACGTCGGGCCGCTCCTCGCGGTCGACCTTGATGTTGACGAAGTGCTCGTTCATGAGGCGCGCTGTGCCGGCGTCCTCGAAGCTCTCATGGGCCATGACGTGACACCAGTGGCAGGCCGAGTAGCCCACGCTGATGAGCAACGGCACATCACGCCGGCGCGCCTGCGCGAACGCCTCCTCGCCCCACGGATGCCAGTCGACCGGATTGTCGGCGTGCTGGAGCAGATAAGGGCTGGTCGCGTCTTTCAAGCGGTTCATGGAAGCCTCCCCTGCCAACCCTAGACGGCGACGGCGACATGCCCGGGAGGGCGGGGCGGGGCGGCTGACTCGGGTGCGGGGGACGGCGTAGGTTACGGGGCGTGGATATGGACTTCCTCCGCGCTCACGCCGGCCGGCCCGCGAGCGGGATCACGCGCAGGGACGTGGCGCGCGCGTTGCTGGCCGTGCCGTCGGGGGTCGCGCTGGTGGCGCTGCCCGACCTGCGGCGGGCCATGATGGCGGCGGGCAACCCGCTCTCCCTCGCGTTCTGGGAGTCGGCCAAGGCGACGCTCAGCTCGATCGAGGCGGGTGTGGCCACGGTCGGTGACGTGCAGCGGTGGGTCGAGGCGACGGGGACCGAGCCGATCCTCGTGACGCCCGGCTACTTCGTGTGGCCCGAGGAGGACGAGCGCGGGCCCGTGGCCACGGAGATGTTCGCGCGGCTGGTGGCGTACCTGGAGGAGCGGGTGGCGGCGGGCGAGGTCGATCCCGACGCGCTGGCGGCCGGTGACAGGGAGGCCAGGCAGGCGTACGAGGAACTGCAGGAGCGCTGGCTGAGCACGCCGCTGCCCGACGGCAGGGTGCCGGGGTTCGCGGTGAGCGACGAGCAGGACGAGGAGCTGTTCGCCGCCTGGGACGAGGAGGAGGCGTTCGCGCTGTCGGAGCTGCGGCGCATCATGGCGGAGCTGCCCCAGCGGCCTGAGCTGCCCGTGGCGGAGCTGGAGGCGGCCGCCACGCGGTTGCGGGCGCTGCTGGCCCTGCCCGGCTACCCCGGCAGCGTGCTGCGCGCCTGTGCCGGGTTCGACGAGCGGCCGGTGCCGGACGACGACGTGGAGCTGTGGCTGGCGGTGGCGGCGGGCGTCGCGGGGCCGGTGTCCGACCTGTCGGAGGGCGGTGACGTGCTGGAGGAGTTCGCCGACCTGGAGGGGGAGCTGGGTGAGGAGGACACGGCGCTGGCCAATCTCTGCGCGATCCAGCACGCCGACTGGCTGGCCGGGGTGGCGGCGCTGGTGCGGCTGGGGCCGGGCGTGCTGGCCTCGCCGGAACGGATGGCGCGGCTCATCGCCGAGTCGGAGGACATCGACAGCGACGAGCAGGACGAGGACGACCTCGGCGCCACGGAGGGGCTGTTCGCGTCGGTGGTGAGCCTGTGGGCGCACCTCGGCATCGTGGACGGGAGCGAGGTGCTCACCCGGCTGGGCTGGTGGGGGCTGCCGCAGGCGTTGGAACGTGCCTGGTCCCCCGCCGTCGAGTGAGGACCCGTCGGGAGTACGTCCTCCCCGCGAGTACGACCCCGTCCAATGGGCTCTGGCTGGACGACCCCGTCAGGCGGTGCGGTCCGGGGCGTCCACGAGGTCCTTGAACTCGGGGTGGCGTTCGATGTATTCAGCCACGTACGGGCAGAGCGGCACGACCCGCAGCCCCGTGTCGGCGCTCATCTGCAGGGCCTGGCCGACCAGCTTGCCCGCCAGCCCCTGCCCCTCGTAGGCGGGCAGCACCTCGGTGTGGGTGAAGACGACCTTGGTGGGCAGCAGCCGATAGTCGGCGAACCCGGCGACCTTGCCGTCCAGGAGGATCTCGAACCGGTTCTCCGTCGTGTTGTCGACGATTTCCATCGGCATCTATTCGGCTTTCTTGTCAGCGACGACCTTGTCGTCGGCCCCGTCGGCCCGATCGCCGGCGCCAGGAGCGTCGTCGGACGCCCGGCCGTCGGCGGTCTCGTCGAGTTCGCTCTCGCGCGGCACCTGGATCTTCGTCATCTGCTTGTTCATCGACTTGATCAGGAAATAGAGGGCGAACCCGATGAGGGCCACGACGACGAAACCGAGGACGCCCGGGCTCACGTCACCAGCTGCTAGAACGGTCACCCTTCCAGTCTGCCACCGGGGGGTCGTGCTCCGGCCAGGGGTGCCGTCAGTGGCAGGCGGGCTCGACCTCGTCGGCGTGGATGCCGGCGAACAGGTCGTCCTCGGGCGTCTCGGTGTCGACCAGCGAGCGGGCCAGGTGGTAGTCCTCGGTCGGCCAGATCTCCTGCTGGAGCTCGCGCGGGCAGACGAACCAGAAGCCGTCGGGGTCGACCTGGGTGGCGTGCGCCAGCAGGGCCTCGTCGCGGATCTGGAAGTAGTCGCCGCACGGCACGCGCGTGGTCACCGGCCACTTGGCGGGGCGGTCCTCCCAGCGGGCGATCCAGTCGGAGTAGGGGGAGCCGAGGCCGCGCTCGGTCATCGCCTCGTGCAGCGCCTCGAAGCGCTCCTTGGTGAAGCCCATCTGGTAGTAGAGCTTGAGCGGCTGCCACGGGTCGCCGGCGTCCGGGTAGCGGTCGGGGTCGCCGGCCGCCTCGAAGGCCTCGACGGAGACCTTGTTCGTCATGATGTGGTCGGGGTGGGGGTAGCCGCCGTCGTCGTCGTACGTGATGATCACGTGCGGCCTGAACTCGCGTACGGCGGCCACCAGCGGGGCGGCGGCGTCCTCCAGCTTGTGCAGGGCGAAGCAGCCCTCGGGCAGCTCCTCCTCCTCGTTCTCCGGCAGCCCGGAGTCGATGAAGCCCAGGAAACGCTGCTCGACGCCGAGGATCTCGCGCGCCCTGGCCATCTCAGCCCTGCGCACCTCGCCGATGTTGGCCACGATCTCGGGCCGGTCCATCTTGGGATTCAGCACGGAGCCGCGCTCACCGCCCGTCAACGTACAGACCAGCACTTCCACGCCTTCGCGCACGTAGCGCGCCATCGTCGCGGCACCCTTGCTCGACTCGTCGTCGGGGTGGGCGTGGACGGCCATCAGCCTCAGCGGTGCACTCACGAGCTCGATGCTCCTCAGTCGGGACCAGTCAGTCGCCCAGAGAGGTTAGTTTCTGCTGGGCGGTCGCGAGGGCACACCCCCCGCGGGCGACAATTGTCTCGGATAACGCTGAGGGAGTGCAGGGAGATTCCGCCATGGCCACCAGAGATGTCGAGAACGGACCGGTTCTCGGCACCCCCGACGACTTTCCCGACCGTCCCAAGCGAGGTGGCCGGCTCGTCGTCCACGTCGTGATCGGCGTGCTGGTCGCCATCATCGCCGGTGGGTGGGGCTACGTGATGTGGTCGATGACCGCGGGCGGGTCGGAGGCGCCGTCGCAGGTGATCACGTTCGAAGTGCTGGGGCCGAGCCGCGCGGAGATCACCTTTGAGGTGTACAAGGCAGACGATAGGGTGGCCGTCTGCCGGATCAGGGCGCTGGACGTCGATCACGCGGAAGTGGGCAGCAAGGAAGTAAGAATCCCGGCTGGTGAGGGTAGTAAGCAGCTCAAGGAAAGCCTCGACACGAGCGGTCAGGCGACTTCCGTCCACATCCAGTACTGCAATCTCGTATAGTGAGACATTTGGGGAAGCGTTCGAGCGGTTAACTTGTTAGCCTTTCGCAATTCAACCGTACGCATCCTCAAGTGATCTCAGGGCCCCCTAGGCAAGCAAGGAGAACCCGTGGCCGACTCTCGCGATGAGAACGTCACCTGGCTGACGCAGGAGGCGTACGACCGCCTGAAGGGGGAGTACGAATACCTCTCCGGCCCCGGGCGCGTCGACATCGCCAAGAAGATCGAGGCTGCCCGCGAAGAAGGCGACCTGAAGGAGAACGGTGGCTACCACGCCGCCAAGGACGAGCAGGGCAAGATGGAGGCCCGGATCTTCCATCTCCGCCAGATCCTCGACAACGCCCAGGTGGGCGAGGCCCCCAAGGCCGAGGGCGTGGTCGGGCCCGGTATGACCGTCACCATCAGGTTCGTCGGTGACGATGACGAGGTCACCTTCCTGCTCGCCTCCCGCGAAGAGAGCGGAGCGCCGATCGACGTCTATTCGCCCAAGTCCCCGCTGGGCTCGGCGATCAACGGCAAGAAGATCGGGGAGAAGGCGACCTACTCCATGCCCAACGGACGGCAGAACACCGTCGAGATCCTCGAGGCTGTGCCGTACATCGGCAACTGACCCCCCTGGACGACGACCGCCGGGCCCACGCTGGCCCGGCGGCATTTTCGCATTCGTCCGGAATTCGGCAAGACCTCAGTTTCTTAGTCAAAACCCGTAAGCGGCGTAACACACTCAAACTCGTGCCATTCATCGTGGTGGCGCTCGTGGCGGTGATGACCGCCGACGTGCTGCTGCTGACGCAGGCGCGCACGACCGTCGAACCCGTCGCGGTACGCGCCACGCCGAAGCAGTCGCTGCTGGCCGAGAAACGCCCCCAGGAACAGCGCCCCCAGGAACAGATCAGGACCCTCCAGCCGGTCGCGCCGCTGGGCAGACTGCACAAACCCAACCTGTTCGTGCTCACCCGCCGGCCGTTCACCAACGCGTCGTTGCAGAAGGTCGCCAAACTCTCCGGGGTACGCGCGCTGGAGCTGGCCGACGCGGCGTCGATCACGCTCGACGGCAAACGGGTGCAGACCCTGGCCGTCAACCCCTCCACGTTCCGCGCCTACACCCCCAAGGTGACCGCCGCGTCCGACGCGCTCTGGCAGAACGTGGCGGCCGGTGACGTGGCGGTCTCGTTCGTGCTGGGCAACGACGGCGGGCTCACGCTGCACCGCCGGGTGCCGGCGGGCTCCGCGGGCAACCTGCGCATCGGCGCGTACGCCACCACGGGTTTCGGCGCCGTGGACGCCGTCGTGTCCAGGGACGTCGGCCGCACCCTCGGGGTGCCCCAGAACAACGCGCTCATCGTCAGCGCGCCCAAGGCCGACTCCGACACCCTGCGCAGGCGGATCCTGAAGGTGCTGCCCAAGGGCACCCAGGTGGCCATGGTCAACCCCGTGCTGCCCCGGCCGCGGCAGAACGTGGCGCGCAACTGGCCGGCGGGCTCGTTCATGACCGGCGAACAGCTCACGGTGGCGCTCAGGGCGGCCGTGTCCAAGCTGGGTCGCCCGTACGTCTGGGGCGCCGAGGGGCCCGACACCTTCGACTGCTCGGGCCTGGTCCAGTGGGCCTTCGCGCAGGCCGGGGTGCGGATGCCGCGGGTGACGCACCAGCAGTGGGTGACCGGGCCGCAGGTGCCGCTCGCCCAGGCGCAGCCGGGTGACCTGCTCTTCTGGCGCAACGACCCGACCAACCCCCAATACATCTCGCACGTGGCGATCTACTGGGGTGACGGGAAGATGCTGCACGCGCCGCGCACCGGGGACGTGGTCAAGATCGTCCCGGTGAACCGGCGCAACCTGGCCGGAGTCGTCCGCGTCAGCCCCGTCGCAGCGGCGGGCGTCCGTTAGAGCCTTCGGGCGGCGTCAGGGCCTTCGGGCGGGCGCCGAAGCCTCCGGGGACGCGCCTCATGGACAGTCTTCGCTATCCCTTCCGTGCATCGGCGCCGCAACTATGTAATCTTGATTACATGGCAACAGAAGATGCGACCGCGCAGGTTCGCGGCTGGTTCACCGGGCGACTGCCCGAAGGATGGTTCACCGGCGCGCCCGAGATCGTCAGGGACCGCGAGGAGATCGCGGTGCTCGGCACCCTGCCCGACCCGCCCGAGGACGTGCCGGAGTCCGAGCGCGCCGCGCTGATCGAAGGACTCGCCGTCAGGTTCAGGGAGGAGACGCGCGAGCGGCGGATCGAGATCGCCAGGGAGGCCGAGCGCAAGTTCCGGCAGAAGGTCTCCTGGGGCGTCGTCTGCGGCGGCGAGACTGTGATGTTCACCACACTGTCCGTGCCGGTCATGACCCGCTTGCGGCAGGCCGAACGCCAGGTGCTCGACACGCTCGTGGCCGCCGGCGTGGCCAGGAGTCGCAGCGACGCGCTCGCCTGGTGCGTACGCCTGGTGGGCAGCAACACCGACACCTGGCTGACGGATCTGCGCGACGCCCTGCAGCACGTCGACCGCGTTCGCTCCGCCGGCCCGGACGTCAATTCCTGAGATAGCGCAGGGGAAACGGCGCCGACATTGGACTAAACCACTTCGGAAATTGGTTTAGACCAGCCGAATTGGACTGGACCAGTGCTCGGAATTACTTCTTTTAAATCCGCTCGGCCTGGGTAGGCTTCCCCAATCGTCAAGGCTTCTGCCTGCGGCGACGGCCTGGCCAAGAGGTCTATGCCAATTGGCTTTCCGGTCGCCTCGTCGTTAATGATGACTGGGCCTTGGAAGAGTGGAGGAGTCACCGCCGTGTCCGTTTCCGTGGAAGTAACCGCACCCACCACCAATAGCGAATTGCGGGCGTGGGTGAGCGAGATCGCAGCCCTGACCCAGCCCGATCGCATCGAGTGGTGCGACGGGTCTGAGGAGGAGTGGACACGCCTGACCAACCTCCTCGTCGAGCAGGGGACGCTCACGCGCCTGGCCGCCAGGCCCAACAGCTTCTACGCCAAGTCCGATCCCGGTGACGTGGCGCGGGTGGAGGACCGTACCTTCATCTGCTCCGAGCGGGAGGAGGACGCCGGGCCCACGAACAACTGGATCGCCCCTGACGAGATGCGGGAGACGTTCGGCGAGTTGTTCAAGGGCTGCATGCGCGGCCGGACCATGTACGTCGTGCCGTTCTGCATGGGCCCGCTGGGCGGCGAGATCTCGCAGCTCGGCGTCGAGATCACCGACTCCGCGTACGTCGCCGTCTCCATGCGGGTGATGACCCGCATGGGCGACAGGGCGCTGCGCCTGATCGAGGAGCGCGGCGACTTCGTCAAGGCGGTGCACTCCGTCGGCGCGCCACTCGAACCCGGCCAGGACGACGTGGCCTGGCCGTGCAGCAGGACGAAGTACATCAGCCACTTCCCCGAGACCCGCGAGATCTGGTCCTACGGCTCGGGCTACGGCGGCAACGCCCTGCTCGGCAAGAAGTGCTACGCGCTGCGCATCGCCAGCGTCATGGCCCGCGACGAGGGCTGGCTGGCCGAGCACATGCTCATCCTCAAGCTCACGCCGCCGTCCGGCGAGACCCGCTACATCGCCGCCGCCTTCCCCAGCGCGTGCGGCAAGACCAACCTCGCCATGCTCCAGCCCACGATCCCCGGCTGGAAGGTCGAGACGATCGGCGACGACATCGCCTGGATGCGCTTCGGCGACGACGGCCGGCTCTACGCGATCAACCCGGAGGCCGGCTTCTTCGGCGTCGCCCCCGGCACCGGCCAGGTGACGAACGCCAACGCGGTCAAGACGCTCTGGGGCAACAGCATCTTCACCAACGTCGCGCTCACCGACGACGGCGACGTGTGGTGGGAGGGCCTCACGGAGCGGCCTCCCGCGCACCTGACCGACTGGAAGGGCCGCTCGTGGACGCCTGACAGCGACGAGCCCGCCGCCCATCCGAACGCCCGCTTCACCACCCCGGCCGGGCAGTGCCCGACCATCGCACCCGAGTGGCAGGACCCCAAGGGCGTGCCCATCTCGGCGATCCTGTTCGGCGGCCGCCGCGCCACCGCCGTACCTCTGGTGACAGAGTCGCTGAGCTGGGAGCACGGCGTCTTTCTCGGAGCCAACGTCGCCTCCGAGAAGACCGCCGCCGCCGAGGGCAAGGTCGGCGAGCTGCGTCACGACCCGTTCGCCATGCTGCCGTTCTGCGGCTACAACATGGGCGACTACTTCGGCCACTGGATCGACGTCGGCCGCCGCGAGGGCGCGCGGCTGCCGCGCATCTACTACGTCAACTGGTTCCGCAAGAACGCCGAGGGGAAGTTCATCTGGCCGGGCTTCGGCGAGAACAGCCGCGTGCTCAAGTGGATCGTCGAGCGGCTGAACGGCGAGGCCAAGGCCGTGCCCACCGCGATCGGCCTGCTGCCCGACGACCTCGACACCGAGGGCCTGGACCTGCCCGACGAGGACCTGCGCACGCTGCTGAGCGTCGACCGCGAGGTGTGGCGCGAGGAGGCCGCGCTGATCCCGGCCCACTTCGACAAGTTCGGCAGCCATCTGCCGAAGGAGCTGTGGGACGAGTACAACGCGCTGCTCGACCGCCTCGGCTGACGGTATCTCCCTTGTGCGGTACGGCGGATGCCGTCTAACTTGACGCACTGTCGTACCGCGAGGGAGGCCCGCCCGTGGACTCGATCCTGCTCATCGCCGCCATCGGCATGTTCCTCGTGGTCAGCCTGGCGGGCCGGCGGGTCGAACGCGAGCGCCGCCGCGTCGGCGAGCGCGAGCCGAGCGGCACGGGCCACCGGCTGAACCACTATGAGCTCGCCTACCTGGCGGGCGGCCCGAGACGGGCCGTCAACACGGCGCTGGCCGTCCTCGCGACGGCCGGCGCCGTCCGCGTGTCCAGGGGCTCGCAGGTCACGCCGGTGCACGGGGCGCGTCCCTCGCCCGAGCCGCTGGAGCAGGCCGTGCTGGACACGCTGGCGGCCAGGCCGGGCGGCTGCCGGGCCGGCGAGCTGCGCCGCGAGCTGGAGCGGCATCCCGCCCTCACGGCGCTGGCCGCCGGGCTGGAGGCACGCGGCCTGATCGTGTCCCCGGAGGCGTACGGCACGGCGTGGCGGCTGCGGGACCGGCTCAAGTGGATCACCGCGGGAGCCGCCGGCTATCTGGGGCTGCTGATCGTGCTGGACAACCTCGACGTGGCGGGGGAGGAGACGTCGTTCGTCGGCGCGCTGTTCATCGCGGCGGTCACCCTGGTCACGGGGCTCGTGGCGCTCGCCCAGCAGGATCGGCGCCTGCACAGCGTCACCACCAGGGAGGGCCGCGCCGTCCTGGTCGCCGCCCGCGGCCACCACCCCAGAGGCGTGCGCGACCCCGCCTCGCTGGCCCTGGCGGTGGGCGTCCCCGTCGCCCTGTACGGCCTCCAGGACGCCGGCGACCAGGCACTCTGCGACGAACTGTCCGTGGGCGACCCCCAGGGCGACTGCGCCGGCTCGTGCGGCACCCACCACGGCGGCGACGGCACCACGTTCGGCACCGACTCCTACGGCGGCGGCGACTTCGGCGGCGGTGACTCGGGCGGCGGTGACTCGGGCGGCGGGTCGAGCTGCGGATCCAGTTGCGGGTCGAGCTGCGGAGGCGGCAGCTGACCGAGGATCGGCGGGTGCCGCGAAAGACCGGGGGGCGGCCGGGCAGGCGGCGGAAGCCCGGCGGGTGATCACGGGCCGGCGGTGCGCGGAAATACCGAAAAATTCGGTAGGTGACGAAACGAGCAGAAGTCCTTGCGTCGCGTAAGCGGTGGCTAACGTGCTCGTAGGTGTACCTGCCGGTACACCCTCCCAGCTCGGCCTACGAGGGGAGGCCGCACATGAACTTGTTCCTGCTGATCGTTTCGGTGGGTCTGGGCGCCTACGCCGCCGCCACCACCACCGCCATCCAGCGCGCACGGGCCGACATCCTGGCCGCCGCCGGATCCCGGCTCCTGCACCTCGGTCACTACGACCTGGCGTACCTGGTGGGCGGCCCGCAGCGGGTGGCCGACACCGCCATCGCCCTGCTGGCGGACGCCGGCGACCTGCGCGTGTCACGCGGCGGCCGGGTGCACAAGGTGACGATGGGGACCGTCGCCCGCGAGCCCGTCGAGGAGGCCGTGCTCGGCACGGTGGCCACCCGCTCGGGACTGCCCCTGATGTCGCTCAGGATCGAGGTCACCAGAAGCCTGGCGATGGACGCGATCAGACGGCACCTCACGGAGCAGGGGCTGCTGATCGAGGACGGTTCCTTCGCCCGGGTGCGAAAGCTGTGCTTCCGGCTGCGGATGACGTCGCTGGGGGCCTACGCGGGCGCCGCGCTGGAGGGGCTGACGGTGCTGGTGGACCCGGGCCTCCACGCCGTGCTGGCCCTGCTCGTCTTCGCGGGCACGGGCGTGGTCGCCGAGGTCGTGCTCGCCGGTCAACGCTTCCGCGTGCGCAACGCGCTGACCGCGGCGGGCCAGGAGGCGATCGAGTGGGCCAGGCGGGGGAACGCCGAGGGCGTCGCCCAGGGCCCCGTGCCGCTCGCGCTCTACGGGCTCGGTTCGGTCCGGGACCCGGCCCTGCGGACGGAGCTGAGCAGGCGCGGGACCCGGCGTGAACGGCGCCTGCGCGCCTCGTACGCTGGAACCGGCTCGCCGGTCTCCGGCGGCTCCTACGGCCACGGAGCGGGCTGTGGCGGCGGTCTGTCCGGCTGCGGCGGCGGGACAGCCGGCTGCGGGGGAGGCGGCGGCTGCGGCGGTGGTGGTTGCGGCGGCGGAGGAGGCTGACATGGCCGGGCTGGGCGTGGGCATCGGCTGGCGGTCCGAGCTGGACCTGAGCATCGAACGGATGGCGGGCGTCGACTTCCTCGAGGTGGTCGCCGAGAACCTCAAGCCCGCCCGGTTACCCGAGTCGCTGCGGGTGCTGCGGGCCAGGGGCCTGACGGTCATCCCGCACGGGGTCTCGCTCGGGATCGGAGACGCGGAACCGCCCTCCCCTGCCCGCCTGGCCCACCTGGCCGCCTGCGCGCAGGCCCTGGACGCGCCCCTGGTCAGCGAGCACCTGGCGTTCGTCAGGGGCGGTGGCCTGGAGGCCGGGCACCTGCTGCCCGTGCCGCGCACCCGCGCGTCGCTGCGGGTCGTCACGGAGAACGTGCGCCGCGCCCAGGACGCGCTGCCCGTCCCGCTGGCGCTGGAGAACGTCGCCGCCCTGTTCGGCTGGCCCGAGGACGAGCTGACCGAGGCGGAGTTCCTGGCCGAGCTGGTGGAGCGCACGGGGGTGGGGCTGCTGGTCGACGTGGCCAACCTCTACACCAACCAGTTCAACCTGGGCCTGCCGGCCGTGGCGGCACTGGACGCGCTGCCGCTCGACCACCTGGCGTACGTGCACGTCGCCGGCGGGTACGAGCACCACGGCATCTGGCACGACACGCACACCACGACCGCGCCGCAGGTCGTGCTGGACCTGCTCACCGAGCTGTGTGCCCGCGTCACCCCGCCGGGCGTGCTGCTGGAGTGGGACGACGAGTACCCGAGCGACGCCGTGCTGGCGGGCGAACTGTCCAGGATCAGGACTGCGATGGCCCTGGCGGGAGAGCGATGACCGGAGAACCGCCCGGCACGGCCGCGCCGGACGCCGCGCGGGTGGCGAACGGGACGGGCGTCGCGCATGAGGACGAGGTGGCCAGGCTGGCCGCAGCTCAGGCGCGGGTCGTGGCGGCGTTGGTCGCCGGGGCGGAGGTGCCGGAGGGCTTCGATCCCGGCCGGATGCGCGCCCAGGCGGCGAGCCTGATCGCCAAGCGTCGCGCCATCGTGGCCAGGATCCGCCCTGACACGGCCGTGGCGGCGGGCCGCGATCTGGCCGCCGAGTTCGCCGCGTACGCGCGGGCCCGCGCCGCGCCGCCGCCCGGCTACCGCGCCGACGCCGACGACTTCGCCGCCTGGCTGCGCGAACGCGGCCGGATGCTCCCCACCGAGCCGTCGGCCGGGCGACGCGCCAAGCAGCCTGCCGGGCAACGCGCCGAGGAGCCCGGCGAGTCGCGGGCCGAGCGGGCCGAGCGGTCCGCGTGGCGGCGCTGGTGGTCCAAGATCCCCGGCTTAAGCTGACCGTAGCAAGCGCTTGGGAGGCGGCATGCGGATCGTCAATCTGGGCCGGTGGCCCCTGACCACGGAGGACGAGCACCGGCACGAGCCCGGCGGCGAGCCGTTGTGGAACGAGTCCTGGTACTACGACTTCGTCTCCGAGGACGGCGAGGTGGCCGGCTACATCAGGCTCGGCCTCTACCCCCACTGGAAGCGCGCCTGGTACTGGGCCTGCCTCGTGACCGCGGACGGCGTCGTCACCCGCGTCGACCACGAGGCCCCGCTGCCCGGCGACGACCTCACGGTGACGGCCGCGGACTACACGGCCACCCACACCACGGCGGTCCCCTTCGGCCCGGCCAGGGTCGGCCTGACCTCAACCGACCTGACGTTCGACCTGGAGTGGCATCCGGCGGCGGGCGTCTACGGCTACGCCATCACCCCCCGCTACGAGATCCCCTGCGCGGTCACCGGCACCATCGGCGGCGTCCCCTTCCTGGGCCACGGCGAGCGGGACCACAGCTGGGGCGTGCGCGACTGGTGGTCGCTGTCGTGGCTGTGGAGCAGCGCCCGCCTGGAGGACGGCACCCACCTGCACGGCATGCGCGCCAACCTGGGCCAGGAGCTGCCCTGGCCGGCCTTCCTGGCCCGAGACGGCGTCCTGGAGCACGTCGAGGGCTTCTCGGCGGCGACCACGTTCGACGGGGACCGGCCTGCCGAGACGGTGCTGGCCTTCCCGGGGAACGCCACCACGGTGCGCCCGATCGCCTTCGCCCCCGTGACGCTGACCTCCCCTGAGGGCGAGGTGGCCGAGTTCCCCCGGGCGCTGTGCGCGTACGAGACCGAGGACGGCCGTACGGGCTACGGCTGGACGGAGTGGCACCAGCCGCCCGGCTGGCGCGAACACGAGTGGAAACCGCGTTGAGAGCCCCGGTTTAGGGCGCTTTCGGGCGGAAACGGTGAGGGCGTGGGAGGACTACGCTGTGTTGACGGATCGTTTCTGAGCGTCACACCCGTCGCGTGCACCGACAGCGTCGGCACGCCGTACGAGATCACCTTGGAGCTCCACCGCGACGGCACCCCGTACGGGAGCGTGGGCGAGCGGTGCGGCTGGCTGCTGAGCCGGCTGGCGCGCGGCGTCGACGAGGCCCGCAGGGGCGGCGGGGCGGCCAGGAGGTGGTCCGACCCCGACGACCGCTTCCCCGGCGAGGAGCCCGACAGCGAGCTGTTCTCCTTCCGCTACCGCACGAGGGCCGGCCTGGTGGGCGGCGGAGAGCTGCGCTGCCAGCTGCGGACCATCCCCATGTGGCAGCCGGGCCCCGGCGCGTGGCGGCTGACCAGGAGGGCCTTCGTGGAGGCATGGGGCCGCACGGGCGTGGGCATGCGGGCGGTGCTGACCTCCTCGGAGCTGTCGGCGTTCGTCGGCGAGCTGGTGAATGAGGCGGAAGGGTGTCTGGATGGTAGAGATATTGCGAGGAATCCGGTAGAAGGAGCAGGCACGGACGATTCGCGGTGATAATTGCCTGTCGGGGCAAGCGCCCCAAGGCACAGCACCGCTGGGAGGCACTCCGTGGGCCTGCGCGATCTGGTCTACCGGCTGTACGAACGCCGGCTGGAGGCCAAGCTGTCGAAGGACAGCGTTCCCCGGCATGTCGGGGTCATCATCGACGGCAACCGCCGCTGGGCGCGCGCCATGGGCATGCGCGACGTGGCGTCGGGGCACCGCAAGGGCGCCGACAAGATCTCCGAGCTGCTCGGCTGGTGCCGGGAGAGCGGCGTGGAGGTCGTCACGGTCTGGATGTTGTCCAACGACAACCTCAATCGGCCGCGCGAAGAGCTGGAGCCGCTGCTGCGCATCATCGAGGACGTGACCCAGGAGCTCGTGGCGGAAGGCTGGCGGATCAGTCCCGTCGGCGCGCTCGATCTGCTCCCGGACCGCACAGCTAATGTCCTAAAAAATGCAAAAGAAGCGTCATCACACCGTCCAGGCCTGATTGTGAACGTTGCAGTTGGGTATGGAGGAAGACGTGAGATTGCCGATGCGGTGCGCTCACTGCTCCAGGAGCACGCGAGCAAGGGAGCGAGCATCGAGGACCTCGTCGAGGTACTCGATGTCGAGCACATCGCGGAGCATCTCTACACTCGCGGCCAGCCCGACCCGGACCTCCTCATCCGGACCTCGGGCGAGCAACGTCTGTCCGGCTTCATGCTCTGGCAGAGCGCTCACTCTGAGTTCTACTTCCACGAGGCCTACTGGCCGGACTTCCGCAGGGTCGATTTCCTGCGGGCGTTGCGTGATTACGCTGCGAGGCACCGGCGTTACGGTTCCTGACGCGACATTCGGGTATCCAGGACGTAACGTTGGAAGTGTCCGATCACAGGTCGGACATTTCGGAGAGGTCCCGCCTTTGCACCAACATCTGCCGAGGGGGGCCGGACTCCGGCACCGACGGCAGTTCGCGGTCGGGGACGCGGGTCCGGTCCGATTCCCACCTCGTCTGCAGGGTGCCCGCACCAAGGGGCACCCGGGGGAGAACGTGTGGCAGTGTCCTCGAGCAACCCTACTCTCCAGTCGGCCAAGCGCACGTACGTGCTCGACACCTCGGTCCTGCTGGCCGACCCGGCGGCGATGACCAGATTCGCCGAGCACGACGTGGTCCTTCCGATCGTGGTCATCACGGAGCTGGAAGGCAAGCGGCACCATCCAGAGCTCGGCTACTTCGCGCGGAAGGCTCTGCGCTACCTAGACGAGCTGAGGGTCCAGTACGGCAGGCTGGACGAGGCCATGCCGACGGGGGAAGGCACCATCAGGGTCGAGCTCAATCACAGCGATCCGTCCATCCTGCCCGCGGGCTTCCGCCTGGGCGACAACGACACGCGCATCCTCACGGTGGCCCGCTCGCTGGCCAGCGAGGGCTGCGATGTCGTCCTGGTGTCGAAAGACCTGCCGATGCGCGTCAAGGCGGCCTCGATCGGCCTCTCGGCCGAGGAATACCGCGCCGAGCTGGTCAGTGAGTCCGGCTGGACGGGGATGGCCGAGGTCCAGGTGACCACCGACGACGTGGAGACGCTCTTCGACCAGGGCACCGCCGACCTGGAGGAGGCCAGAGAGCTGCCCACGCACACCGGCCTGCGGCTGCTGTCGGCCAAGGGCTCGGCGCTCGGCCGGGTGCAGCCCGACAAGTCCGTCCGGCTCGTCCGCGGCGACCGCGAGGTCTTCGGCCTGCACGGCCGCTCGGCCGAGCAGCGCATCGCGCTCGACCTGCTGATGGACCCGGAGATCGGCATCGTCTCGCTTGGCGGGCGGGCCGGCACCGGCAAGTCGGCGCTGGCGCTCTGCGCGGGCCTGGAGGCCGTCCTGGAGCGGCGCCAGCACCGCAAGGTGATCGTGTTCCGGCCGCTCTACGCCGTCGGCGGCCAGGAGCTCGGCTACCTGCCCGGCACCGAGGGCGAGAAGATGGGCCCGTGGGCCCAGGCCGTCTACGACACGCTCGGCGCCATCACCTCGCCCGAGGTGATCGAGGAGGTGCTGGATCGGGGCATGCTGGAGGTGCTTCCGCTCACGCACATCCGGGGCCGGTCGCTGCACGACGCGTTCGTGATCGTGGACGAGGCCCAGTCGCTGGAGCGCGGGGTGCTGCTGACCGTGCTGAGCCGGATCGGCGCCAACTCGCGGGTGGTGCTCACCCACGACGTGGCCCAGCGCGACAACCTGCGGGTCGGCCGGCACGACGGCGTGGTCGCGGTGGTGGAGAAGCTGAAGGGCCATCCGCTGTTCGCCCACGTCACCCTGACCAGGTCCGAGCGCTCGCCGATCGCCGCGCTGGTGACCGAGATGCTGGAAGACATCACGATGTGACTACTTGAGCTCGCCGCAGGTGAACCGCCCCTCCGACGTGGAGGGGCGGTTCTTGTTCTCCCGGACGATCTTGACCATCTCGAACGCCGCGTCCTGCTGCGCGGTGCAGACGATCTGCGCCTTGCCGAGCTGCGACAGCGTGCCCTCGCCGCTGATGTAGACGGTCAGGGTCGAGGTGCGGGGGAGCTGGATCTCGTCGCGCTGGGGCGGATCGACCGAGTTCTTGGAGCGCAGGTACGTGAATCCGCGCAGCGCGGTGTCCCGGTTCTCCAGCGGCTGCGAGGAGACGGCGAACAGGGCTCCCAGCAGGCTGGCCACGGTGTCGTCGTCCACGTTCGCCGGCTCCTTGGCCAGCTCGCCGTCCTTGATCAGAAAGAACGTCTTCGACGGCGGCGGGATCTTGGTCGTGGGGGCGTCGCCCCTGTCCTGCACGTCGGTGGGCGTGATCCCGCAGCCCCCGGCGGGGATCAGGCAGGCCAGCAGCGCGGTGATCGTCAGGGCTCGGATGACGTTCATGTGTGGGGGAGCCAGACCGTGAAGAGGGTTCCCGGGTGCTGGGCGCGTACGGAGATCGTGCCTCCGTGCAGCAGCACGTTGGCCCTGGCGATGGCCAGGCCCAGGCCGCTGCCCTGGCTGCGGGCCCGGCCCGCGCCGGCCTTGAAGAAGCGGTCGAAGACGTGGGCCAGCGCCTCGCGCGGGATGCCCTTGCCGTGGTCGCGCACCTTCACCTCCAGGCCGTTCTCCGTGGCGCGCGCGCTGACCGTCACCGGTGGCTCGCCGTGCTTGAGCGCGTTGCCGACGAGGTTGGCCACGATGACGTCGAACCTGCTCGGGTCGAGGTTGGCGGTCAGCCCTTGGGAGGCGTGCACCTCGACCTTCTCGCGCCAGCCGCGTACGTCCAGGCAGTCCTCGATGCTGTCGGCCACGTTCACCGGTTCGAGGTTGAGCGTGGCGGTGCCGGCGTCGAAGCGGCTGATCTCGATGAGGTGCTCGACCAGCTCGCGCAGGCGCTCGATCTCCCTGAGCACCAGCCGGACGGCCTGCGCGGGCGCCTCCGGCAGGTGGTCGGCCTCGTCGGAGAGCATGTCGGCCACGGCCGTCATGGCGGTCAGCGGCGTGCGCAGCTCGTGCGAGACGTCGGCGACGAACCTGCGCGACATGGCCTCCAGCGAGCGCAGCTCCGACACGCTCAGCTCCAGCGCCGCGGCCGCGTCGTTGAACCTGGCGGTGAGGCCGGCCAGCTCGTCCTGGCCGTGCACGGGCAGCCGGGTGTCCAGCTTGCCCTGGCCGAGCGCCTCGGCCGCCGCGCTGAGCCGCCGTACCGGCAGCAGCACCTGCCTGGCCGACAGCAGCGCCACGACCAGGGCGAGCAGGACGATGACCGCGCCCGTCTGGGCCAGCGTGGTGCGCAGGGTGGCGAGCTGGCGCTCGTCGTCCGTCAGCGGGAAGAAGACGAACGCCCGCAGCCCGGTGGCCTCGGGCACGCCCACGGTGTCGCGGTAGACCTCGGCGCCGACGATGAGGTACAGCGCGTTGCGGACGATCTTGCGTTGGGTGACGATGCTCTGCTTGGCCCGCCCGTGCAGCTCGTTGGGCACGTCGCTCATCGACATGACGCCGTCGGCGGCGATGAGGCTGCGATATTCGACCAGCACGCTGCGGCCGGGTCCGCCGAGCGCGTGGGCGACGCCGTCGAGGTCCTTCGCCGTGGGCGCGACCTCGCCGGGCCTGAGCTTGCCGATCGGGAAGGAGATGCTGCTGAGCTCCCTGTTCACCAGGTCGAGCGCGGTGGTCTCGGCCCTGGTGACCAGCGCCTCCTTGGCCAGCTCGTAGCCGATCGTGGCGACCAGGAACGAGGCGGCGACGGCGACGAGCGTGAACGTGATGACGAGGCGGGCGCGCAGCCCCGTGGGCAGCGGGATCACGGGGGGCTGAACCGGTAGCCGAACCCGCGCACGGTGTGGATGAAGACCGGCGCGGCCGGCCTGGGCTCGATCTTGGCGCGGATCCGCTGCACGCAGGCGTCCACCAGGCGCGAGTCGGCGATGTGCGTGTGGTCCCAGACCACGCGCAGCAGATAGCGGCGGTTGAGCACCTGGCCGGGATGGCGGACGAGCTCCAGCAGCAGCCGCAGCTCGGTCGGCGTCAGGTGGATCTCCTTGCCGGCCAGCGTGACCTTGAGCGCGCCCCGGTCGATCACGAGGTCGCCGAAGGTGATGCGGTCGGAGGCGGCGGACTCGGCCCGGCGCAGCACGGCGCGGATTCGGGCGTCCAGGACGCGGGGCTCGACCGGCTTGACCACGTAGTCGTCGGCGCCCGCCTCAAGCCCCACCACGACGTCGAGGTCGTCGCCCCTGGCCGTGAGCAGGATGACCGGGAGCTGGTCGAGCTTGCGTACGCGGCGGCAGACCTCGACGCCGTCGATGCCGGGCAGCATCACGTCGAGGATGGCGATCTCGGGGCGGCGGGACCTGATGTGGTCGAGGGCCTCCTCGCCCGTCGCGTACGACGTGACGGAATGCCCCTGCCTGGTCAGCGCCAGCTCTAGAGCTGTACGGACCGAGGGGTCGTCTTCTACAAGGAGGATGCCAGCCACGCGCACATTATTATTCCATGTCTGGATTATCCGAGTTGTGTCACCAAACTGTGACATGGCGTTGATCAGACCCCGAAGTAGTCAAGGCACGCTGTAAGCGGCTTCCCTTCTGCTACGGGCGCCTGAAGGGGAGCCGCGCTTATGTGATGAAAGTCACATTTTTCGGGATTTGTGGAGCTAACCGGCTGGTTGGTGAAATTTTCGCCAAGCGATTCCCGCGTTTCGGTTGCGGACCACCCCCCATGACACGGCAAGCTCATGCATCGTGAGCCCCGGTCCGCAGTTGAGTGAGCGCCGCCCTAAGGAAGACCTCCCCCCGGCGCGCCGGCGTTCGCGCGCGACGCCGAAGCGCATCGTCATCGGCGTCCTGTCGGTGGGCATCGTCCTCGGCGGGGGCGGATTCGTCGCCTACCACGCCGTACAGAACGCCAAGAACCCGCCGCAGCAGCCCGTCTTCTCCATGGAGGACCTGGGCAAGATCGCCAGCGGCGACCTCTACGCGCCCGACCCGAAGAGCGACCTGCTCAAGGCCGAGGCCGAGCAGGCCTACCGCGCCGACAGGCTGAAGAAGGACCGCCCGGGCGGCGGCTCGGGCAAGGACCTCGACTGGGTCATCCCCAAGCAGGCGCCGGCGGGCGACGGCTTCCCGCCGCAGAACTTCCCGCCGGGCAGCGACCCGTCGCCGGGCAGCAACAAGGCCACGGCGCGCTCGATGCTGGCGAGTTTCGGCTTCGGCGCCGACCAGTGGGGCTGCCTGGAACGGCTCTGGCAGAAGGAGAGCGGCTGGAACGAGCGGGCCATGAACCGCTACTCCGGCGCGTACGGCATCCCGCAGTCCCTGCCGGGCGGCAAGATGGCCAGTGCGGGCTCCGACTGGCAGACCAACGCCGCCACCCAGATCAAGTGGGGCCTCGGCTACATCAAGGGCCGCTACGGCACCCCCTGCGGCGCGTGGGGCCACTCCCAGTCCGTCGGCTGGTACTAGTCGGCCAGTACTCGTCGGCCGGTACCAAAAGTCACACTTCGGCCCGCTCCGAGTCCGCGGATCCGCAGGAGCGGGTCAACTTTGCATCTCTAATCGGCAAGCCGCCACGCCCGATCCTGTATACGGGCGCACGCTGGCCGCATGGGTGTGAAGGTCAGTGTGATCGTCAATGTCCACAATCCGGGTGACACCGCCGACGCGTGCATCCGCTCCATGCTGGAGCAGACGCTGCCCGCGGACGAATACGAAGTGATCGTCGTGGACGACGGGTCCACGGACGGCATCGCCGAGCGCCTGGACACCATCGCCGCGGTCCGCGACCACGTACGCGTGCTGCACCTGCCGTACACCGGATCGCCGTCGCGCGGACGCAACGTCGGCGCGGCGGCGGCCACCGGCGAGTACGTCTACTTCCTCGACCCCGGCGACCGCCTGGAACGCGACGCGCTCGCGCACATGTACGAGCGCGCCGTCGAGACCGACGCCGACGTGCTCATCGGCCGGCTCATCCGCGACTGGGGGCCGCCGATGACGGCCTTCGAGCGCAGCACGGCCCGCGCCGACATCCTGCGCGACCGGCTGCTCACGCTGCTCCTCCCGCAGCAGCTCTACCGCCGCGCCTTCCTGGAGGAGCACGATCTGGGCTTCTCCGTGCCCGGCGGCCGGCTCGGCGAGCAGGCGTTCGTGCTGCGCGCCTACCTCCAGGCCAAGGTCATCGCCGTCCTCGCCGAGCACGTCTGCTGCCACCTCGGGGAGCGCCCTCCCGCCGAGGAGGAGCCCCGCGCGATCGTACGAGAGCTGACCGCGCTGCTCGACGACATCGACGCCTTCGTCGGCGAGGGCCGCCAGCGCGACCGCATGTACGCCTACTGGCTCCGCTACGCCGTCCTGCGCCCGCTGGTGACCAGCAAGTTCGCCGACTCCTCCGTGGACAGGGGCATGCACTTCCGCGTCGTGCAGGACCTCATGGTCCGGCGCTTCCCCGAACGGCTCGACCGCCACCTCCCGGTCCAGCTGCGCGTGGTGGCCGCCTACGCCCGCGCCGGCCGGCTCGACCAGATCGTGCTCATGTCGAACGCGTCCAGGCGGGCCGGCCTGCGCGCCGACCTCACCGAGGTGCGCTGGGACGCCCACGTCCTCGTGCTCGGCCTGAGCGTGGAGGTCATGGCCGGCGACGGCTCGCCCGACCGGTACCGCGTGGACGGCGACCGCCTGCACTGGATCCCGCCGCGCGCCCTGGACACCAGGAAGCTGCCGGAGGACGTCACCGACATCACCGACGCCGTCGAGCGGGCCCGCGTCGAGCTCTACGTACGCCACACCGAGACCGGCATCGTGCACTTCCTGCCGCTGGAGCAGCACGTCGAACGCGTCCAGGACGGCCGCCGCCGGGTCCGCATCAGGATCAAGGGCGAGACCAGGCTGGACATCACCAGCGCCGCCCTGGGACAGCCGCTGCGGCCCGGCCAGTGGGAGGTGCACGTCCGCATGTTCAGCGGCGCCAACCAGGCCAGGAGCCGCGTCAGCCGCCCCGAGGGCCCGCTCAACTGCCTGGGCGTGCTGGCCCAGCGGCCCAGGATGCGGCTGGTGGTGCCGTGCTGGAGCGACAACGGCGAGCTGGGTCTGGCCATCGAGCCGCGCTCGTTCTCCGAGTCGATCGCGCTCGTGTCGCCCGGCGTGATGGTCAAGCAGCTCGACAAGCACCTCTACGTCGTGCTGCCGGTGCCGTACGTGCCGCCGAGCGGCGGCCCCGCCCTGGAGCTGGTGCTGCGCGGCACCGGCAGGCGGGGCCGCGAGGTGAGCGCGCCCGCGCTGGTCGAGGCCGGGGTGCCGGGCAGGATCGCGGGCCAGCTCGTGGCCAAGGTGCCGGTCAAACGGATCATGCCCGGCGTCGAGCACCTCGGCCCCGGCGGCTGGCTGTCCTCACTGCGCTCGTCGGAGGGCGAGTTCGGGCTGCGGTTCGCGCTGGAGATGCGCCGGGGCAAGGTCGACGTGCGCCCGGCCGCCGCCGTCGATCCAGAACGCCGCTCGCCCATGGGCCGGGACACCGCGCTGCACCGGCTCGGCCGGCGGCTGCCAGGCGCCCGCCACCTCGTCCGGTGGGCGCGCGCGGGCCGGCACCGCTACCTCACCGACTGACGGTGAGGGTGCGCCGGTCGGCCCGCCACCTCACCGACTGACGGTCAGGGCGCTGACGGCACCCGCCGTTCACCGGCGGGTCCAGCCCTCCAGCTCCTCGAAGGCGCTCCTGAAGGCGGGCAGCATCGGGGTGAGCCGGTCGGGGTAGAGATCGACCAGGCTGTCCAGATGGTTGCCGCCCTCGACGCGGTGATACCGGAACGGCCGGTGCGGGCCGACCATCTTCGCGTAGACGTCGGAGTCGCGCGAGATCGGCAGCAGCGTGTCCAGCGTGCCGTGGATCGTGATCAGCGGCTTGGTGATCCGGCCGGTCAGTGCGATCTTCGCCAGGGCCGCGTACGGCCTGCGCCGGTCGTAGTCGTAGTCGGCCGCCGCGCCCTGGTAGGACGGGTCCAGCTCCTTCTGGTAGAGCTGCTGGGTGAGCTCCCAGTAGTACTGCTGGTGGAACGGCCACAGGAACTCCGAGCCGGCCGCGAACCCGGCCGCCCGCACCCCGTCCTCGTCCGGGTACGCCTTCAGCGCGGGCGGCAGGAAGTTCAGCAGGTTGTCGCCCTTGACCCGCCAGAGCGTGCCCTCCCAGTCCACGCCGCCGTCGTACAGGTGACCCTGGTTCTCCAACTGCCACCTGACCAGGTAGCCGCCGTTGGAGATGCCGGCGGCGTACGTACGGGCGGGTTTCCTGCCGTAGTGCTGCCTGACCACGGCCTTGGCGGCCACGGTGAGCTGGGTGACGCGCTCGTTCCACTCGGCGATGGCGTCGCCGGGGCGGCGGCCGTCCTCGTGGAAGTCCACGCCGACGTTGCCCTTGTCGGTGCTGGCGAAGGCGTAGCCCTTGGCCAGCACCCAGTCGGAGATCGTGTAGTCGTTGGCGTACTGCTCCCTGTTGCCCGGGGTGCCGCCGACGACCAGGCCGCCGTTCCACTCGCGCGGCAGCCTGACGACGAACTGGGAGTCGTGGTTCCAGCCGTGCGTGGTGTTGCCGTGGGAGGTGTCGGGGAAGTAGCCGTCGATCTGGACGCCGGGCACGCCGGTGGGATTGACCGTGGCGGCCGAGTGCAGGCCCGCCCAGTCCGCCGGGTCGGTGTGGCCGGTCCGGCTGGTGCCGGCGGTGGTCAGGTCGTCGAGCACGGCGATCTCGGTGTGCTCGGCGCCCGGCACGGTGAGCTGATGGTGGCCGGGCGGCGTGAGTAAGCTCGCCACCAGCGTGAGCGCGACCAGCATCTACGCCTCCCTCAGGTGCTCGGCCAGCAGGCGCTGGAAGTCCTCGGGGCGCTCCAGGTGCGGGCTGTGACCGCAGTCGTCCAGCACCGCCTCCCGGTAGGGCCCGTACCGCTCCAGCACCGCCCGCGTCTGCCCCACCATGGGCTGGGCCGGCGTGCCAGGGGAGCCGGGCACGACGCCGAGCGCGCCGAGGTGGGCCAGGTCGAACAGCGACGCGTCCGAGACGATCACGTCGTCGGCGCCCCTGATCCACAGGACGGGCGGCTTCGGCTCGATCTCGTGCAGGTCGTCCAGCCGGAAGCGGGTGGGGCCGAGGGCGTTCAGCACGCCGCTCTTGCCGGGGGCCACGCCGGGCCAGGCGTCGGAGGTGACGGCGTCGCCGGGGTAGTGCGCCTCGCCGACCCTCGTGGTGAGCATCGCGCGGACGTAGAAGTCCTCGTCGGGGACCTCGTTCTTGACGTACGAGGAGCGGAAGACGCTCCGCGGCGAGGTGGGGGACTCGGCCGACAGGTCGCCCGCCTTGAGCCGGGCCACGAAGTCGGGGTTGGCCGCCCCGGCGCCCGCGCCGGCCCCGTCAGGATGCGTCAGCCGGCCGCTGAGGCCCTCCGTACCGCCGTAACCGTAGGGGGAGACGGGGTTGACCAGGGTCAGGCTCCTGACGAGCGCCGGGCGGTCGCGCAGGACCTGGAGGACGACGCCTCCGCCCATGCTCCAGCCCACCAGGTGCACCCGGTCGAGCTCCAGCGCGGCGATCAGTTCGAGCACGTCGTCGGAGTAGTCGCGCAGCCCGCGGGTGGCGTCCACCGGCGCGGGGTCGGTGTCGCCGAAGCCGCGCAGGTCCATCGCGAGCGGCCGGTAGCCCTCGGGCAGCGCGGCCATGGCGTCGCGCCAGAAGGCGGCGGAGGAGACGTTCCCGTGCACGAACAGCACGGGTTCGCCGGTGGTCCTGCCCTCGACGGTCAGGACGTTCTGGGTGAGCCTCGACGTGGTGATCCTCATCGCGCGTTGATCCTTTCCGCCAGGTCGCTGCCCCGCGTCTCGCGTGCGGCGTAGACGGCGGCCAGGGTGAGCAGCGCCGCCAGACCAAGGTAGACCGAGATGGGGACACTGCTCCCGTACGCCTGCAGCAGCGCCACCGCGATGATCGGGGCCAGCGCGCCCGCCACGATCGCCGACAGCTGCGCGCCGATGGAGACGCCGGTGTAGCGGGTCCTGGTGCCGAACAACTCGGAGAAGAACGCCGCCTGCGGGCCGTACATCATGCCGTGGAAGAGCAGGCCGACGGTGACGGCCAGGGTGATCGCGAGGAAGTTGCCCGTGTCCACGAGCGGGAAGAACGCGAAGATCCACACGCCGATGCCGGCGGCGCCCGACAGGTAGATCGGGCGGCGGCCGAACCGGTCGGACAGCGCGCCCCACATCGGGATCGTGACGAAGTGGATGGCCGAGGAGATCAGCACCGCGGTCAGCACGGTGGAGTTGTCGACGTCGGTCTGCTTGGCGTACGTGATGACGAAGACGGTGAGCAGGTAGAAGGAGATGTTCTCGGCCAGGCGCGCGCCGATCGCGATGACCACGTCCTTCGCGTGGTGCTTGAGCACTCCGACGATCGGGGCCCGCTCCTCGGGCGGCGCCTGCTGGAACACCGGCGACTCGGTGATCGTCAGCCGGATCCACAGCCCGATCAGCACCAGCACGCCCGACAGCAGGAACGGCACCCGCCAGCCCCACGCCAGGAACGCCTCCTCCGACTGCCAGGCGGCCAGCGCCGCCAGCACGCCGGTCGCCAGCAGGTTCCCGCCGGGCGCGCCCGCCTGCGGCCATGAGGCCCAGAAGCCGCGCCGCGCCGTGTCGCCGTGCTCGGACACGATCAGTACCGCGCCGCCCCACTCGCCGCCGAGCGCGAAGCCCTGCACGAGCCGCAGCGCCGTCAGCACCAGCGCCGCGGAGGGCCCCAGCGTCTCGTACGTCGGCAGGCAGCCGATCAGGAACGTCGCCGCCCCCATCGTCAGCAGGCTGACGACCAGCAGCGTCTTGCGGCCGATCCGGTCGCCGAAGTGGCCGAAGACCAGGCCGCCCAGCGGGCGGGCGACGAAGCCGACCGCGTAGGTGAGGAACGCCAGCAGCGTGCCGGTCAGGGGGTCGGACTCGGGGAAGAAGAGCTTGTTGAACACGAGGGCGGCTGCCGAGCCGTACAGGAAGAAGTCGTACCACTCGATGGTGGTGCCGATCAGGCTCGCGGCGACGATCTTCTTGATGGAAGTGGCCATGCCGGTCACCGTAGGTTGTGACCGGAGTCACTCATATGGCGTCGGGACCCACAGTCTTCCCGGTGGATGTGTGGCCGAGCCGGTGCAGGCGGAGCGCGAGCTGGATCTCCAGCGCCCGCTCCGGCTCCAGCCAGCCGTCGCCCAGCAGTCTCCCGACGCGGTCGAGCCGCTGCGTGACGGTGTTGACGTGGATGTGCAGCGCCTCGGCCGCGCGGGAGGGCGAGCCGCCCGCGCCGAAGTAGGCCGCCAGCGTGCCGGCCAGCGCCGTGCCCCTGCGCGCGTCGTAGTCGATCACCGGGCCGACCACCCGGTCCACGAACCCGCGCACGTCGTGGCCGTCGCCCACCAGCAGCCCGACGAAGCCCAGCTCGGCCGCGCTCGCGCCGTCGCCGGCCCGCCCCAGCGCGATGAGCGCCTCCGCGCACCGCCGCGCCTCCTGGTAGGCCGCGGCCACGTCCCGTACGCGAGAATCGCCCTGCTCGTCCCTTACGCGCGGGTCGCCCTGCGCGCCTCGCGACGGCTCGGCGGGGCCGACGGCGGGCGCGGCGCCCGCCGTCGCCGTGCTCTGCAGCGACGCGGACAGCTCGGCGGCGGCCCGCTGGGCGACCGCGCCCGCGTGGTCGCCGGGGAGCAGCAGCACCACCTCGTCGCCCCGCCCCGCCGCCAGCCCGTGCCGCACCGCCGCCTGTGAGGAGGCCCAGAACGCGGCCCGTTCCCGCTGGCCGCCGTGCTTGACCACCACCACGACGTGCGGCGCGCCCAGATCCACGCCGAGCCGGCGGGCCCGGTCCGCGAGCCCGGGGGAGCCGGGCCGCGAGATCAGGTCGTCGAGCAGCTCGCCCCTGACCCGGCCCTCCGCCTCCGCCACGCTCCTGCGGAACAGCAGCAGCAGCGCGCACACCAGCGCCGCCCGCTCCAGGATGCGCTCGTCGGCGTCGTCGCTGCGCAGCACCAGCGTGCACAGCGGCTCACCGCCGACGTCCACGGACGCGATCAGCAGATCGCCCCTGCGCACCGTACGTCCCAGCGCCCGCGACGCCTGCGCCGCCTCCAGCACGCCCACGTCCGGCTCCGCCAGCTCGCCCGCCGCGCCGCCGATCGCCCGCCCCAGGTCGTCCAGCACGGCCAGCGAACCGCCCAGCACGTCCGTCACCACGGCCGCCACGTCCTCGATCCCGCCGCCGCGCAGCACCAGCGAGGTCATCCTGTCGTGCGCCATGGCGGCCCGCTCGACCGCCTGGCCATGCTCCCGCGCCGTCCTGTGCGCGCGCGACAGCTCCTCCAGCGCGTTCCTGGTCTCCTGCAGCAGCCTGGCGTTGTCGATCGCGACGGCGGCGTGCGCCGCCAGGCTCGCCAGCAGCGACACCTCCTCCTGGTGGAACGGCCGCGCGCTGCGGTTGGCCGCCATCAGCACGCCGATCACCCGCTGCCCCAGCCGCAGCGGCACGCCCAGGATGGCGACCAGGCCCTCCTCGGTCACCGCCTCGTCGATGTCCTCCTTGTGGCGGAACCTGGCGTCGGCGAAGTAGTCGGCCGTCGCGTACGGCGTCGCCGTCTGCGCGACCAGCCCGCCCAGCCCCGCCCCCATGGCCAGGCGCAACGCCCGGAACTTGGCCGAGATCGACCCGTCGGTGACCCGCATGTAGGTGTCGCCGCGCTCGGGGTCGTGCAGCGTCATGTACGCGACGTCCGTGGCCAGCAACTGCCTGGCCCGGTGCACGATCGCCTCAAGCACGGCGTCCAGGTCCCGCAAAGCGGCCAGGTCGCCGGCCGTGTCGTACAGCGCCGACAGCTCGGCCTCGCGCCTGGCGCGCCGCTTGAGCAGGTCGCGTACCTTGAGCGCCTCGACCTTGGCCTGCTCCAGCTCCTCGATCGCGGCCGGATCCGCCCCCGCCGCCCTGGCCCGGATGATCGGCCCCTCGAACTCGACCGCCGACGCCTCCCGGGCGAGCAGTTCGAGAAACTGGATACTGAGTGCGGGCATGTGTCTAATCTGCCGCACTGCGTGCGGCGGGTTCGGTCGCCATATGCCGCCCACTTCCCCCGCTCCGGTCGCTTCGCTCTCTCCACTCCTCCAGAGGACGGCACTCCCTCACCGGGCGGTCCAGCCGCCATCCACGGGTAGAGACACACCGGTGATGAAGGACCCACTGGGGCCGCAGAGGTAGGCGACCAGGTCGGCCACCTCCTCCGGCTCGATCAGGCGCTTGATCGCGGCGGGCTCCAGCATGATGTCGCTCACGACCTCCTCCGGCGCGATCCCGTGCACCCTGGCTTGGTCCTCGATCTGCGCCTCGACCAGCCCGGTGCGTACGTAGGCGGGGCAGACGCAGGTCGAGGTCACCCCGTGCGGCGCCCCTTCGAGCGCCACGACCTTGGAGAAGCCCTCCAGCCCGTGCTTGGCCGCGGTGTAGGCCGACTTGTACGGGGACGCCCGCAGCCCGTGCACCGACGAGATGTTCACGAACCGCCCCCACCCCCGGGCGTACATGCCGGGCAGCACCGCGCGCGCGATCAGGAACGGCGCCTCGACCATCACCCGGAGCATCGTCCCGAAGACGTCGGGCGGGAACTCCTCGATCGGCGCCACGTGCTGGAACCCCGCGTTGTTCACCACGATGTCCACGGGCTCGTCCGGCAGCGCCGCCGTGAAGCCGGGATCGCTCAGGTCGGCCACCACGGCCAGGCCGCCGACCTCGGCGGCCACCTTCGCGGCGGGCTCGGCCCGCATGTCCACGACCAGCACCCTGGCCCCCGCCGCGGCCAGCCGCCGGGCGCAGGCCGCCCCGATGCCGCCGCCCGCCCCCGTCACCAGCGCGGTGCGCCCCGTCAGCTCTCCCGAGAGATGCTTCGCCATACTCCGCACCCTAAGCGCTGGCCGGCCGGCGTCGCATGGGTGCGGGCGACATAGATGAACGGCACGGTATGTGGATCTACGGCGTCTGCTATGTTGGGCGCATGATCGCGTATACGTCCCAGTGGTGGCCCGCCTCCTAGGCGGACCATCCAGCGCATACGCACCCGGCCGCCTCGACGAGGCGGCCGTCACCGTTCAGGTGGGTGTCCCCCCGTCGAGCACTGACGAGAAAGGGCACTCATGACCGGCACCGCCTTCACCTGGCCACGGCTTCTCACCACGCTGCTCGACGGCGCTTCGCTGACCTCCCGCCAGGCCGCCTGGGCGATGAACCAGATCATGACCGACCGCGCCACCGACGCCCAGATCGCGGCGTTCGCCGTCGCGCTGCGCGCCAAGGGCGAGAGCGTGGCCGAGGTGGCCGGGCTGGCGGACGGCATGCTGGCCGGGGCGGCGGCGATCCGCGTCTCCGGCAACCCCGTCGACCTCGTCGGCACCGGGGGAGACCGCGCCGACACCGTCAACGTCTCCACCATGGCCGCCGTCGTCGCCGCGGCGGCGGGCGCCAAGGTGGTCAAGCACGGCGGCAGGGCCGCCTCGTCGGCGGCGGGCGCGGCGGACGTGCTCGAAGAGCTCGGCGTGGTCATCGACCTGCCGCCGGCCGCGGTGGTCAGGGTGGTGGAGGAGGTCGGGATCACGTTCTGCTTCGCGCCCGTCTTCAACCCGGCGCTGAGACGCACCTCGGGGCCGCGCCGCCAGCTGGGCGTCCCCACGGTCTTCAACTTCCTCGGCCCGCTGACCAACCCCGCCCTGCCGCCCAGTCAGGCGGTCGGGGTCTTCCAGCCGGCGATGGCCGAGGTCATCGCGGGCGTGCTGGCCGAGCGCGGCGGCTCCTCGCTCGTCTTCAGGGGCGACGACGGGCTCGACGAGCTGACGACCTGCGCTCCCTCGACCGTCTGGGTGGTACGCCGGGGCGTCGTCACCCGCACCGCCTTCGACCCGCTCGACCTGTCGATCCCGCGCGCCCGGCTCGACGACCTGCGCGGCGGCGACGCCCGGCACAACGCGGACGTGGCGCGCGCGGTGCTGTCGGGCGAGCCGGGGCCTGTGCGCGACATCGTGCTGCTGAACGCGGCCGCCGCCCTGGTGGCCGCCGACGGCACCCCGCCGGCGGCCGAGCTCAAGCCGGCCCTGGCCGCGGCGCACAAGCGGGCGGCTGACGCCGTCGACTCAGGCGCCGCGGCGTCGCTGCTCACCCGCTGGGCCCAGGCCACCCAGGCCGCCGCCACCCGCACCCGGCCCGCCGACACCTGACCGCCGCCGTCCGGGCGCGCCCCCGCGGTCCGGTGTGACCGGCAGCGGGTCGTCCCAGGTGTTCGTGGTCAGGGGCGGGTCATCGACAGGACGTCGAGTGCGGCGTCGAGCTGTTCCTCGGTGAGCCGCCCCTCGGCCACGTGGCCGCGCTCGATGACGACCTCCCTGATCGTCTTACGCTCCGCCAGTGCCTGCTTGGCGATCTTCGCGGCCTCCTCGTAGCCCACGTACCGGTTCAGCGGGGTGACGATCGACGGCGACGACTCGGCGTACTCGCGCAGACGATCCACGTTCGCGGTGATCCCGGCGACGCAGCGGTCGGCGAGCAGGCGCGAGACGTTCGCCAGCAGCCTGATCGACTCCAGGATGTCGCGCGCGATCACGGGCAGTTGCACGTTCAGCTCGAAGACGCCGGACGCGCCCGCGAACGTGATCGCCGCGTCGTTGCCGATCACCTGGGCCGCGACCATGGCCGTGGCCTCGGGAATCACCGGGTTGACCTTGCCGGGCATGATGGACGAGCCCGGCTGCAGGTCGGGCAGGTTGATCTCGGCGAGCCCGGCCCGCGGCCCCGAGCCCATCCACCGGAGATCGTTGGCGATCTTGGTCAGTGACACCGCGATCACCTTGAGCTGCCCCGACAGCTCCACTATGGAGTCCTGCGCGCTCTGGGCCTCGAAGTGGTCCCTCGCCTCGATGAACGGGATGCCGGTCGCCTCGCGCAGCTTGCCGATCGCCTCGTGCGCGAACCCCGGCGGCGTGTTGATCCCCGTGCCCACCGCGGTGCCGCCCAGCGGCAGCTCCAGGACGTGCTCCAGGGCGCCCAGCACGCGGACGACGCCGTGCTCGACCTGCGTCGCGTACCCGCCGAACTCCTGGCCCAGCGTCACCGGCGTCGCGTCCATCAGGTGGGTGCGCCCCGACTTCACCACGTCGTCGAACTCGATCGCCTTCGCCCGCAACGCCTCCGCCAGGTGCCGCAGCGAGGGCACCAGGTGGTAGCTCACCTCGGTCGCCGCCGCCACGTGGATGGAGGTCGGGAAGACGTCGTTGGACGACTGCGAGGCGTTCACGTGGTCGTTGGGATGCACCGGCCGGCCCAGCCGCTCCTCGGCCAGCGTCGCGATCACCTCGTTGGCGTTCATGTTGGACGAGGTGCCCGAGCCGGTCTGGAAGACGTCGATCGGGAAGTGGGAGTCGTGCTCGTTCTCCGCCACGTCCGCGGCGGCCTGCGCGATCGCCTCCGCCATGTCCTTGTCGATCACGCCCAGCTCGCCGTTGACCTCCGCGGCCACGGCCTTGATCAGGCCGAGGGCGGCGATGTGGGACGGCTCCAGCGGGCGCCCGGAGATCGGGAAGTTCTCCACCGCCCGCTGGGTCTGCGCACGCCACTTCGCGCCCGCCGGCACGCGTACCTCACCCATCGAGTCATGTTCGATCCTGAACTCGCTCATGACTTCAGTCTGGCTCACGCGCGCGCGTTCGCTTCGGCGACACCACCCGGTGCCCGGCGTCAGCTGGAGAAGAGCGCCACGATGAGGACGGCGATCACCACGGCGGCCGCGGCGGCCACCGCCATGAGCACCAGCATGCCGTTGCGGTTGCCCGCGGGCTTCTGCTCCGGCTGGCCGGCGATGGAGAACAGGTCCGTGCCGAGGCCCTGGCTCTCGTACGGAATCTGCGGACCGCCGGCCTGCTGGGCGCCCGGTCCCATCGGCGGCTGCTGCCCCGGCTGGTGCGGACCTGGTTGCTGGGGACCCGCCTGCTGGGGGCCTGCCTGGTGCGGGCCCGTCTGCTGCCGGTCTCCCTTGGGCGGCGGGTAGACCTGCTGTCCGGGGGCTCCGGGCAGCTGCGAGGGGATGCGCGTGGTGGCCATGGAGCCCTCGTCGCGCTGCGGCGGCCTGCCCTGGTCCGAACCCGGCGCGAAGGGGCCCTTCGGACGGGAGATGCTGACCGTGCGCTCGGTGTCGTAACCCTCGTCACCGCCGCCCGCCGCGCCGCCCGTCCCGCCGGCCTGCGGCTGCGAGCCGAAGTGCTGCTGCTGCCCCTGCGGGGGGTAGCCGGGGGTGGTCGAGTGGGGCACGGTCGGCGCGCCCGAAGCACGCATCGGCTGCCCGCCCTGCCCCCCAGGCCGCTGCCCCGAACCGCCTTGGTTCGGTCCGCCCTGGTGAGGTCCGCCCTGGTTGGGTCCGTTATGGCCGGGTCCGCCTGGCCCCTGTGCGCCGGGACCTCCCTGCCCGCCCCCGGCATGGGGGCCGCCCTGTGCACCGGGTCCACCCGGAGCGTTGGGGCCACCG
Source organism: Nonomuraea fuscirosea (assembly GCF_035917475.1). Classification (NCBI taxonomy): domain Bacteria; kingdom Bacillati; phylum Actinomycetota; class Actinomycetes; order Streptosporangiales; family Streptosporangiaceae; genus Nonomuraea; species Nonomuraea fuscirosea. The sequence goes on from NZ_CP109074.1 coordinate 11,772,866, forward strand.
GGTCCCTGAGGGTTGAAGGCGTTGGGTCCGACAGGACCACGTCCGCCCGAACCACCGGGCCCCTGCGGGCCTCCCGGGCCTTGCGGACCGCCCTGCCCGCCCGGACCGCCGGGTCCTTGCGGACCGCCAGGACCGCCTGGCTGCGGTGCGCCGCCCATCGGTGCGCCGTGGCCGGACTGTGGGCCACCGCGCCCGCCGGGACCCTGCCCCGGAGCGCCGGCGCCGTACGGAGGACTGCCCTGCGCCGGCCCGCCGGGCCGCCCCTGCCCGGGACCCCCTGAGCCCTGCCCGGGCCCGCCGGGGCCGGGCACGGAGCCCTGGCCAGGGCCGGTCGGCCCGTGGGGAGCTCCGGCCTGGGCAGCCGCCGCGCCCTGGACACCGCGGCCGCCTGGACCCTGGCCTCCCGCGGTGGGGGGTTGCTGGGTGGCGAACGGATCGGGCAAAGCGGCCTCCTGCGCCATAAGAGCCTCGGCCGTGAGCACCGGCATCTCGCTCGTGGGGGTGTCGGCGACCATGCGCAGCAGGGTCTCCGCCTTGGCAGCGTTGAGCCGCTGCCGGTAGTCCTTGCTCAGCAGCCCGTTCAGCACCGGCCGCAGTTGCCCCGCCTGCGTCGGCGGGTCGGCGCTCTCGGTGAGCAGCGCCGCCAGCGTCTCCGCGATCGTGGACCGCTCGTAGGCGGGACGTCCCTCGACCGCGAAGTAGAGGGTGGCTCCGAGCGACCAGATGTCCGACTCGGGGCCGGTGTATTCGCCCCTGGCGCGTTCTGGGGCGGTGTAGCCGGGTGAACCGATCACCATGCCGGTCTTCGTCAGCCGCGAGTCTCCCTCGGCCTTGGCGATGCCGAAGTCGGTCAGCACCACCCGGCCGCTCTCGGTGATGAGCACGTTGCCCGGCTTGACGTCACGGTGGGTGATGCCCTGGGCGTGCGCGGCGCGCAGCGCCCCGAGCAGGTCGACGCCGATCTCCGCCACGAGGCGCGGCGGCAGCGGACCTTCCTCCTCGATCACCTGCTCCAGCGAGCGGGCCTCGATCAGCTCCATGATGATCCACGGGCTGTCGTCCTGAATCAGCACGTCGTGGATGGAGGCCACGGACGGGTGGCTGATCCGCGCGGCGATACGCCCTTCGCGGACCATGCGTTCGCGCAGCTCGGTCCGCTGTTCCTCGGTGAGCCCGGGATCCTGGCGGATTTCCTTGACCGCCACCTCGCGCCCGAGCGCGCGGTCGCGAGCGCGCCAGACCGTGCCCATCGTGCCCCGGCCGAGCGGGGAGATGAGCTCGTAGCGCTCCGCGAGCAGGCGTGTCTGCTGTTCCGGCATGAGAAGAAGATATCGATTCTCGCTTGGGAAGTGCTTTACCCTCGCTTGCGAAGTTCTCTGGGCCAGAACCGTCGAGGAAGGCACAACTTTATCACCGTAGCTTTGAATCGAGCATAAGCCGAAGGAGTCGGCCGCGATTCGACGCGCTTCCTGTGCACACCCTCGCCGGGCTTGCGTTCCTGCCGGGGCGAGGGCACGTTCACGGGCGGTGGGGGAGCGTCGGCCCGGTGCAGCCCACGGTGCGAGGGCCTGCGCGCGAAGGCGGGCTGGGTGGCGGGCGAGGGCTGGCGCGCGGGCTTGCGCGGGCTCAGCGGCTCTTCCGCGGATCCGCCGGCGGCGACCCTGGTCAGCATGAGCGAGGCGCGTACGGAGTCGAGGCGCGTCGCCGGGTCGATGCGCAGCAGCGCGTCGAGGACGGGCGCCAGCGGACCCGCCTTGGTCATCGGGATCGGCTCGCCGCTGGTGAGCGCCGCGAGCGCGGCGGCCGCGGTGCGCCGGCCGTGCAGCCCTCTGCCCTCGACGGCGGTGTAGAGGGTGGCGCCGAGCGACCACAGATCGCCGGCGGGGCTGGCCTTCGAGCCGAGCACCCGCTCTGGAGCGATGTAGCCCGCCGACCCCAGAACGATGCCCGCCTGGGTGATGGAAACGTCACCTTCGAGTGCGGCGAGCCCGAAGTCGGTGAGCACCGCGCGATCCTCGGTCACCAGCACGTTGCTCGGCTTGACGTCGCGATGCAGGATGCCCTTGGCGTGCACGGCCCGCAGCGCGCCGAGGATCTGCCGGCCGATCTCGGCGGCCCGGCGCGGATGGAGCGGTCCCTGTTCCTGGATGAGCTGCTCCAGGGACTTCGCCCGGAGCAACTCCATCACGATCCACGGCCGATCGTCCTCGGTGACCACGTCGAACACGGTGATGACCGAGGGATGCGTGACCATGGCGGTGGCCCGGCCCTCGCGCTCGGTACGCGCGCACAGCTCGGCACGCAGCTCCTCGTCGAGAACGGACGGCAGCCGCACTTCCTTGACCGCCACGTCCCGGTCAAGCAACTCGTCATGTGCCCGCCAAACGGTGCCCATGCCGCCCCGACCGACCGGCTCCATGAGCCGATAGCGCGCGGCGAGTAGGTAACCGGAGGGCGCACGCATGCCAGGCAGCTTACCTATTTGTGTAAACCGACCAGTAGAGGCGGGGCCGATAATTTGTTGCGAACTTAAGTCAACCCGCCTGACTCGTCACGTCAGCAAACCTCCGGGCCACATCCTCCCAGTTGATGAGGCCCCACAGTTTCTCGACGTAGTCCGGACGGACGTTGCGATACTGAAGGTAGTACGCGTGCTCCCACGCGTCGAACACGAGCAGCGGCGTGGTGTTCATCCTCACATTGCCGTGGTGGTCGTAGACCTGCTCGACGACCAGCCTGCGGCCGAACGGCTCCCAGGCCGGCACGCCCCCACCCGGACCCCCGCACCGACGCGGTCGCGGTGGTGAGCTGCCGCTGGAACGCCTCGAACGTACCGAAATGCGCCAGGATGGCGTCCGCGAGCGAGCCTTCCTGGCGGTCGCCGCCGTCCGGCGACAGGTTCTCCCAGAAGATCCAGTGCGGCACGTGGCCGGACATCGATCCCTGGATGAGATTGTTGCCACCTAGTCGCAACTGCATCAGACTTGCGACCAGGTCCTCCCTCGGCAGGGCGGCGAGGGTCGGATCCGTCCCGCCGCGCGGGCGGCTCGGCCCCGGTCGCGGGCGTGTTTGCCCGCATGGCTCTCTCAGGGTGTTTCCGCAGTTCACCGGGCATGTGTGTCGGCCGGCACAACCACTCGCCGAAATCCTGTGCATGATGCCTGGTAGGGGACTTTCAGGCGTACGGCAGGCTGGCTTACAGAAACCACGGGGATCCGTCAGCGACTTGTAAGGGTGCCGTAAGAGGGCGGGGGCATGGTTAAGCCAAGAAAGAAGGCGAGCTCCCGGAGACGGCCGGAATCTGTCGGTCCCGAACGTCAGACTGAGGGCATCCATCGAGGTCCTGCCACCGAAGAACCACCGAAGAACGACCGAAGAAGGACGTGATGAAGATGCGCCAGATCCAGGTTCGCCGCCGGCCGAAGAAGTCGACCAGAGCCGCTCTGGACCTTCGCACTCCGTCAGGGCGCCAGCTGCCCTTTTGAAGACCCGCATTCAGGAGCGCAATCTGAGAGGTGCGCGATGTGCAGTCACTACCCCGTTTGCCCGAGTGCCGACTCCCTCGACCGCGAGCGGTCGCACGTCATCTCGGCCCACCCCGACCAGGGCTGGAGCCTCCTCTGCAACGGCGTCGTGCTGTTCGACGACACCGGCCTGCTGCTGCCCGACGGCTCCGTCGTGGCGCCGCACCGGTCCCCGGTGGCCGCGTGAGCGCCACCTCCTGGGTCACCGGGCCGGAGCGGCGGCCAGACCTCCCGGCGATCCGTGAGGTCCCGCTCGCGGCGTCCCCGGCCGCGCCCGAAGCCGACCTGGTCGAGGCGCTCCGTAGGAACCCCTCCCGGCTGCCCGGCCTGTCCGTCGTGACCGAGCACGATGGGCGCGTGACAGGGTCCACGACGCCGGCGATGCCCTGGCGCTCGTCCTCGGGCACCCCGTTCACCACCCCCGCTCCGGCTTCGTCCGCGCCTCCGCGTACGGCACAAGGGCCCTTCGACGGCCCTTCGACGTGCCCGGCGAGGCCATGATGGCGCTCGTGCCCGACGAGCGGCGACCGGTGCCCACCGGCACGATCGCCCACCCACCACCCTTCGGCCGCTGATCCGCCAAGCCGCCACCTGGGTCGCCGGCCTCCGGCCGGTCAGTCAGCCTCCGCCCGGCCTTCGATCCGCCCGGCCCTTGATCCGCCGTCGCGAGACTGCCGTCGCGAGAGTCAGCGGTGGCCGATCGACAGGACAGGTCCAGTCTTGTCGGTGAAGAAGTCTTCTCACTTGTTTGTCTAACTGCAACTGCTCTACGATCACGGATCGTGATCGAGAACCCCCGCGTGCTAGGCGTGATCAGACTCAGCGTCACCACCGACGCCAGCACAGCCCCCGAACGTCAGCGAGACACGATCCAACACTGGGTTACCGCCCCACATGTCGCAGGAACCGTGATCGGATGGGCTGAGGACCTGGACGTGTCCGGTGGCCTGGACCCTTTCAAGCGACCGAAGCTCGGCCCCTGGCTCACAGAGCGGGAGAGCGAGTTCGATGTCATCGCCGTTCTCAAGATCGACAGGCTCACCCGTCGTTCGAAACACTTCGCCGAACTCGTCGAGTGGTGCGAGCAGCGCGGCAAGACGATCGTCTCCGTGACTGAGAGCATCGACATGTCTACCCCGATGGGGAAGATGTTCGCTCAGATCATCGCGGCGTTCGCAGAGGGGGAGCTGAACACGATCCGCGCCCGAATCCAGGCCAGCGCGCAGACTCGCCTAGAGATGGGTGTGTGGACCGGGGGAGTGCTGCCGTTCGGGTACCAGTTCACAGACAGCACAGCGGGCAAGGGCAAGAAGCTGGCCCAAGATCCCGAGTATGCGGCTCTGCTCAGGGAGATCGTGGACAGGGTGAAGGCCGATTGGTCGGCCTACCGGATCGCCGTGGACCTCAACAGGCGCCAGGTGCCGACATGGCGGGACTACTTGCGCATCAAGTCGGGGAAGCCCCCTCGGGGAATCCAATGGACTTCCGCCACGATCGTCGCCATCGTCACCAACCCCACCGCTGCGGGGCTCTTCACTTACAAGGGAGAACAGGTGGAGGACGATGAGGGCAACCCGGTCATGATCTCGTCCGACCCGATCATGACTCCCGACGAGTGGAACCAGATGGTCGTTCGGTTCACCACCGATGAACGGAAGGCGGTCAGGTCCACACCCTCACGTTCGATGCTCGGGGGAGTGGCCACCTGCGGCGTCTGCGGTGCCAACATGTCGTCCGCCAAGAAGTCGAAGAACACCGTCAAGGGAACCGAGTACTTCTACTACGCCTGCAACAACCTCCAGACCGGTACGTGCCGGTTCCCGGCCCGAAGCACGCGGGAGCGTCTTGATCAGTACGTGAACGACGCTGTTGGCCGCGCCCTCGGACAAGTCCCCGTGTTCGAGAAGTCATCCGTGGACTCCGGCCCGATCCGCACCGAGCTGGAGGCCGTGAAGAAGCGGCTCGATCGACTTGAGACGGACTACATGGCCGGTAGGTACGACGAGGAAGGACAGCAAGAGTCGTACTGGAAGATGCACAAGAGCCTCTCGGGGAAGATCTCTCGTCTTCGCGCGGAAGTGGAAGTGCTGGACAGTGCCCCGAAGTATGTGAACACCGGCAGGACCTACGCGGAGGTGTGGGCAGAGAAAGACGTTGAGCAGAAGCGAGCCTTCCTCAAGAAGCACAACATCCGCGTCGTGGTCTTCCGAGACCTGGTTGAATGGTCCAAAGAGAGTGTCGTGGTGGAGTTCCTGAATCTGAAGGAAGTTATCCAGGACAATAATCTTCAACTGGATGATCTGGACTACTACAGGACCGACTTCAACACCCCGCTTGGGGATGACGGGAGCACTCTTCCGCTGGAGCAGCTTACCGAGATGGCAAAGGCTCGCATCGCCATAAAACAGGAAGCATTGGCTCTGTAGTTCTCAATCGAAATCGCCCCGCTACGGCGGGGCTTGTTCATGTTAAAGCGTAATGAGTCTTCCCGCATGGCGATCGTTCCCCTGTTCGAGCTTGCCCAGCAGGTCGAACGTGACAGGTTGTTTGTTATTGATGGGCTTGTCTCGTCGCCGGGGACTCTCGTCTACGGCCAGCCCAAGGCGGGAAAGTCTGTCCTCGTCACCCAGCTTGCTCACGCTCTGGCCAATGGGGAGCCGTTCTTAGGCGTTCCTGCGGATAAGCCGCAATCTGTGGCCATCGCATTGACGGACGCGGGGGCATTGCCCGAGTTCATCTCACGATACGCAAGGCTAGATTCTACGTATAAGAATGTCACTTCGCTCACGGAGCCACGAGGGTATGACCTTGAACGATCAATCGAGAACGCCGACGTTCTGATCGTCGATAACTTGGATGGGCTTCTGCCCTCAGACGCTGATCTCAACAACCGGCACACGGTCAAGCCGACATTGGAGCGGCTCACCAAGCTCATCGAATATGGCATGCCTGTTGTGCTGGTCCATCATGCGAGTAAGCCGGGATTGGGCAAGGGGAAGACGCCGATGGGAACGCAGTTCATTACGTCATGGCCTCGCCATATCCTGCACCTGGAAGTCAACGGGCAGGGTTCTGGAACCCATCAGCTCACCGCGAGAGGCAACCACGTGCCGAGCACGGTCTACCGGCTGGCCCTTGAGGATAAGGGCAGCTTGCACTTCGCGGTGGCCCAGGCCGGTGAGGTCGAGCAGAAGAAGGACGGACATCGAGATACGGCCACACGGGACAGGAACCTGAGAATGGCCCGCTGGATCGTGGCCAACTGCGACGGCCTCAGCCGGAACAAGGCGGCAGCCAACTCGCTGTTGAGTTCGGCGGGGGTAGTGCCGAGACCTATAAGAAGTACATCAGCTCGCGGAGGATCCCGGTGGTCCAGTCGGGTACCGGGTGGCGGTTGACGGGCGCGGCCGAGGAGCGCCTGACAGCGCCGAAGGGGTGAGGTGGGGACTGGGACTGGGGACCCTAATAGGTGGGTCTCCGCCCCACCCTTTACCCACTTGAACTCACTTGATGGCCGCCCTTTTGGAGGGGCGGCCTTCTTCGGCGTGGTAAGTGACCAAGACGCTTGGGGCCTTTGGAGAGGCCCCAGCTTGTGAACAACCCTTGAGTAAGACCCCGTCCCCAATCGGGGTCCCGGGGCGACGGAGGTCGATCACGTTACGGTTGTGGCCGGCGTGGCTGGCACCGCTCTGTCTGACGGCGCTCTGCCCGACTGGGCCGCCTTCGGAGCGCTGGCGCTCCAGGCTGGTGGCGCTGCTCTTGCGAGATACGTGCATCGCATGCTGAACGCAGATGTTTCCGACTAGCCTCGTATTGAGGGGCATCGTACGGGCCCAGGTTCTTGGCGCGGATCTCTGGAGGGCACGTTAGATGTCGGACGGTTTGCACAAGCCGCGGCGCCTTACTGTGGCAGCGGAGATCTCTGCCGTGGTGGCGGCACTTCTAGCAGGTGTGGCGATCGTCATTGCGCTTCTCGCCTTGCAGCATGACAAGGAAGTCGCAGGCTCTTCGGCCCAACGCCCTCCGACCTCAACGCCCTCTACGGCTGCCCCTTCAAAGACCCCCTTTCCATCCACGTCACCGACTGCGCTGCCGTCCTCTCATGTAGAGGATGTCTCTTACGGAGCCGCACAGGTGGCGGAGCCGGATTGGCGAGAGAACTGGCCAATGTGGGCCGTGGTGCTGATGCACATCCTCTGGCTAGTCAAGACCGGCCTAGTGGTCAGCATCGGTCTGAAGGCGGGCGGGCGCGTCAGCGTCGCCTTCGTGTATCTCGTGACAGCGACTTATTTCGTATGGATGCTCTGGCCCTCGATCGGGGCTGCAGGCGCCGTGCTTCCCTCGCTGGTCGCCCCAGTAATGCTTGTAAGGGTAGCAACGTACGATGCATGAGATCTTGTCCGGTTCCCCTTTCCCGGACAACAAGATGCCCCACCTCTTTGGAGGTGGGGTTTTGTCGTTCCTATGACCTCTGCAAGACAGCAAGTTATCTCAATACCAGGAGGCATTCCTAGGCATTCAACCAAGATATTATCGCTCCCAGAATAAGCCGGGGGCGTCTATGTGGCAGGCTCAGACAAGCTCGCTCTGATCATCCTGCGGGAACTCCACACGAAGGATGTCGGCCTCCAACTCGGTGCGCGGGCGGTCGCCGCGCACCTGTCCAGGGTGCTTCATGTCCCAGAGTCGCCCTATGACGAAATCGCTGAGCGTCGTCAGTTCCCTTGCGCGTTCCTCGCGGGTCAACGGGATTAGCGGGTCGCGCCACGCCGAGCGGGGCCTACTCATGGTCAGTTTCTCCTCAACATGCCGGGAGCGCTCCAATTATGCGGACCGGGGCAACGCTCGCCTTCCCGGGGCTGCGTTCCGGTTTTCGTCTAGCTGGGCCTGCAAGGCTTCCTCTGCGGCAACCTTCTCCGCCAACTCATCGAGGTCCCGCGCTATGAAACCGTAGGTCAAGCCCTGGTCGTACATGGATTGCGCGTACTTACGCCGCGTGGCGGCGCAGCCTCGAAGCCATGTACTGATCTCCCACGTCTGCCCGTACTTCGCTTCCAGCGCCGCAACGGTGGTCATACGGGCACTCCCGCGTTCTGCGCCACTAGGAAGGCGACACGGGCAGGCAGGCACGCCGGCACGACCTCTACCCTGTCGGCCTGCGGCTCGTTGTCTGCTCCGACGCGCACCAACTCGACCATGTAGCTACCGGAGCGGGGGCCAATGGTCACTGTGGCGACTCGCCAGCCCGCGTCTGCGTAAATGACGAGCTGTGGCGGATACCAAAGCCTTTCGGCGGATGGGTCGGGCTTGGTCTCACACTGGATCGCCAACCGCTTGATCAGTTGGGCGTTGACGCCTACGGCTGTCAAGCACTCAAGAACCCGGTTCAAGGCCGCGTCCTGGGTTGCTGCTTCCTCCTGCGGTATCGGCTGGCCTAGCAGGTCGTCAGCCGATGGTGTCGTGTGCGTGAGGGCCATGCCTCGACGGTAGGAGCGGGCGATCTACGGGCTCAACGAGTGTGCTTGAACTTGCTCCAAATCAACTAACGTCAGCGATGGCAGCAGCGATGAGCTGCCGGGCCGCCGTGCCGTAGACCGCCAACTCAGACATGTGGCTGAAGCCTCGGGCGTATTGAGCGATCTCCGATGGCTGGCTGACGTTGATCTCCGCAGTCAGGAGTTCCACCTGTACCAGCGTGTCGTCAAAGATGTTGAACGTCTCCACCGGCCACATACGCCGTTCGGCGCTCTGCGGGATGATTCCCAGGGACACGGACGGCAAAGACATGATCGCTAGTAGGTGTCCTAGTTGTCCGGCCATCACTTCCGCATCCCCGACGCGGCTGCGCAGCACCCATTCCTCGACCAAGACCGCAAAGCGGTGATTTCCCTCGTGCAGGAACCGTGCACGTTCCACACGCGCAGTCACGGCCTCGGTCACGTCATTGGGAGCTTCTCGGAAGGCGGCAATTGCCGACAGCAGCGCCTCAGCGTAGGCAGTGGTTTGGAAGAGCCCAGGAATGACGTTGGAGCAGTAGACACGGAAGTGTCTCACCTGCTCATACATCTTGATCTTGGAGAGTTGGAGCTGCCGCAGGCCAGTCTTTTGGAGCCGCTTCCACTCCACGTACATCAGATCGGCAGCCCGCGACGCGGCGATCAGTTCCGGGATTTGGCCCTCCGCTCCGCAGGCGGCACACCAGGCGCGGATGTCCGACTCTGACGGGACCGTTCGACCATGCTCGATCTTCGATGCTTTCGACTCATGCCACCCCGCCACCTGTGCGACAGCTCGGGCTGTCAGCCCGGCATCAAGGCGGATTTCGCGTAGGCGCTGGGCTATGCCCTGACGTGCCTGCTGGGCGCTTGAAGATGGCGAGGTATGCATGTGAGCGATCAGACGAGCCGGTACTCCGCATGATCAATGGCGCGGTCCCAGACCGCCTCAAAGGCGGCTAGGCATTGCCTGATCACGTCGGGGTCGCGAACCAACTCCTCGCCGAGATACCGGCCGTCTCCTGCGAAGAATCCGAAGCGGATCAGGTGGTCGTCGAACACCCACAGGTCGTTCCCTGGGAGTAGGAGGTCCGACGCCTGCCGCCGAGCAAGCCACCTGACCAGTTCCCCAGCCTTGATGTTCATGGAGTCGGTCACCGAGTGCTCGAACCGGATGTAGTCGGTCACCGGTTCGGACACGATCCGCGCCCTGCGGACCACCACGCCTCTTGCTCGTGCGTCTCCTATGAGCTGGTGCCAGTCTCGTTCTCGCTGTGTGCGGTCATAGGGCGGCCCACCCTGCCACGCGATGAACGACGGGTCATCGGGCACGTAGGCGTCTCGCATCTCCAGGTGAACCGCCGAATGCTGGGCGCTCGCCAGCATCTCCTCAAAGGTCATGAGCGGCTCCACCACACGCCTCCATCAGGAGCTTGGCCATGCGTCGCGGGACGCGGACGACCTTCTCATTGTCGGGGATTGGGCTACGGGCGGCGACTTGGGCTAGATCTTCCTGCCCAGCCACTTCCCACCCTTGTATGACGATGCTGCCGTCTGCCTCGTCCACCCATACGGAAGGGCAGTTGTTCCCGTCCGTGTTCGGGTCGATGCCGATGAACCGTAGCGCCATGGTGCCCTCCGATGCTCCGAGTGTGCTTGAACTTGCACACGCGAGCCTGAACGGCTGCTGTGAAGTCGTCAAGGGATAGCCCCGAGATCGGTGTTATCAGGGTCGGCACAACGTCAGCACCGGTGCTGACAACAGCCGTGATCAACCCGGAACCACAAGAAGCCCCAGACTTCCGGACATGTGCCGCAAGCTGAGGCTTCTTGTCTCTAGTGAGGAGTCGCCTACCTGGGCGAACGGGTTGGGATGCCTACGAAAGTAGCCCCGCCATCAAGTTGACGTTGATCAAAGAAATCGTTGCCCTTGTCGTCGACGACGATGAACGCGGGGAAGTCCTCGACCTCGATCTTCCACACCGCCTCCATCCCCAGCTCCGGATATTCGAGCACCTCGACCTTCTTGATGCAGTCCTGCGCCAGCCGCGCCGCCGGGCCGCCGATGGAGCCCAGGTAGAAGCCGCCGTGCTGCTGGCACGCCTCGGTGACCTGCTTGGAGCGGTTGCCCTTGGCCAGCATCACCATCGAGCCGCCCGCGGCCTGGAAGCGTCCCACGTAGGAGTCCATGCGGCCGGCCGTCGTCGGGCCGAAGGAGCCGGAGGCGTAGCCCTCGGGGGTCTTGGCCGGGCCGGCGTAGTAGACGGCGTGGTCCTTGAGGTATTGCGGCATCTCGCCGCCGTTGTCGAGGAGTTCGGCGATCTTGGCGTGCGCGATGTCGCGGGCGACGACCAGGGGGCCGGTGAGCGAGAGCCGCGTCTTGACCGGATATTTCGTGAGCTGGGCGAGGATTTCCGGCATGGGCTGGTTGAGGTCCACCTGGACGACGTCGTCGGAGAGGTGCTCGTCGGTCGTCTCCGGCAGGTAGCGGGCCGGGTCGGTCTCCAGCTTCTCCAGGAAGACGCCCTCCGGCGTGATCTTGGCCAGCGCCTGGCGGTCGGCCGAGCAGGAGACGGCGATGGCGACGGGGCAGGAGGCGCCGTGGCGCGGCAGCCGGATGACGCGGACGTCGTGGCAGAAGTACTTGCCGCCGAACTGCGCGCCGATCCCCAGCTTCTGGGTCAGCTCGAAGACCTTGGCCTCCATCTCCAGGTCCCTGAACCCGTGGCCGGACGCGGAGCCCTCGGTGGGGATGGAGTCGAGGTAGCGGGCGCTGGCGTACTTGGCGGTCTTGAGCGCGTATTCGGCGGAGGTGCCGCCGACGACGACGGCCAGGTGGTACGGCGGGCAGGCCGCGGTGCCCAGCGAGCGGATCTTCTCCTCCAGGAAGGCCAGCATGCGCTTCTCGTTGAGCACGGCCTTGGTCTCCTGGTACAGGAACGACTTGTTGGCCGAGCCGCCGCCCTTGGCCATGAACAGCAGTTTGTACTCGTCGGGGTGCCCGTGGGGGTCCTCGGCGTAGATCTCGACCTGGGCGGGCAGGTTGCTGCCGGTGTTCTTCTCCTCCCACATGGTGAGCGGAGCCATCTGCGAGTAACGCAGGTTGAGCTTGGTGTAGGCGTCGTACACGCCGCGCGAGACGTGCTCGGCGTCGAGCCCGTCGGTCAGCACGTGGCGGCCGCGCTTGCCCATGACGATGGCGGTGCCGGTGTCCTGGCACATGGGCAGCACGCCGCCGGCCGAGATGGAGGCGTTCTTCAGCAGGTCGAGGGCGACGAAGCGGTCGTTGCCGCTGGACTCGGGGTCATCGACGATCTTCCTGAGCTGGGCGAGGTGCGAGGAGCGCAGAAAGTGGGAGATGTCGTGAATGGCCGTCTCGGTGAGCAGCCGCAACGCCTCCGGATCGACTTCGAGGAACGTACGCCCTGCCGCTTCGACCTTCCGCACCCCCGCAGGCGTGATCAACCGGTATTCGGTCTCGTCGGCTCCCAGTGGAAGCAGGTCGGTGTAGTCGAACTCGCCCATGTCCATCCTTTCGGTCCTCCAAGAGATTACGCTCCCTTGGCACGACCGGCGGACCGGCTCCGGCTGTGGTAGACCCGGCTCAGGCTTCTGACGGCCGGACGGCGGCCCGCGCTCCCGAGCGCGCGGAGCTGAGGCCGAGCAGGATGCCCGCGACGACCAGCCCGGCGCCCAGCAGATCGTACGCGGACGGCATCGCGACCCCCAGCACCGCGCCCGTGACGATGGCGGCCACCGGGATGAGCCCCGCGAACAGCCCCGCCCGCCCCGGCCCCAGCTTGGGCAGCGAGCTGTACCAGAGGAAGAAGGCGACCACGGTGACCACGACCGCCAGGTAGGCGAACCCGAGCGCCTCGGCCAGCGTGGGCATCCTGACCATGTCCGTACCGGCGTCCACGAGCCCCACCGCGACCAGCATGGGCACGGCCAGCGCCGTCGAGTACGCCGACACCCGGATCGCGCCCAGCTTGGGCAGCAGCGGGATGGCCAGCAGCGAGAAGCACAACTCGCCGACGAGCGCGCCGAGGGCCCACAGCAGGCTGACGGTGTCGCCGCTGCCGAGCCCGGTGGCGAGGGTGGCTCCGGCCACGACCACGACGGCTCCGGCCAGCAGCCGGGGCGCGGGCCGGCCGCCGGCCAGCGCGAGCGCCAGCGGCACGGTGCCGAGCACGGTGCCGACCAGGGCGGGGCCCGAGGCGCGGGTGGACTCGACCACGCACACGTTGAAGATCACCAGGCCGAACAGCGTCAGCCCGCCCAGGCACAGGAGCTCGCGCGCCGTCATCCGGACGAACCGCAGGCCGAGCACCCGCGTTATGACCAGCAGGATGACCGAACCGACGAGATACCGGACGGCCTGTCCGCCGTATATCGGGTAGGCCTCGACGAGTTTCGAGACGCCGGCCAGCGTGCCGACGAGGAACATGGCCGAGGCCGCGCCGATGATGCCGTTTCTCATGCGAAGGATGCTAGGGAGACAATGGTTCGTTCAAACAGTCCAATGTCCCGCCGAGAGACAGGACCAATATGGCTGACCTCCATATCCAGATAAAGCGGGGTAAGGGGGCCATCGCTGGGCAGATCGCGTCTGAGCTGCGCGACTCCATCCGGGGCGGGCGGCTCACTCCTGGCACCCGCCTGCCCGCCACCCGCGACCTGGCCACCGACCTCCAGGTCTCCAGGGGCGTGGTGGTGGAGGCGTACGAGCAACTGGTCGCCGAGGGCTTCCTGATCTCCCGGGTGGGCGTCGGCACCCAGGTCACCCCCAAGAACGCGCGGGGCCTGCAGAGGCCGCGCGACACCGCGCGGCCCCGGCCCGACCAGCGGCCCGACCAGCGGCCCGAGCAGCGGCCCGGTCAGCCCGGCGGGACCCCCGCCAGGGGCACCTCGTACTACGGTCATCGCCCCACCTCCCCGGACCTCAGCCACTTCCCCCGTGAACGCTGGCTGGCGGCCGTCAGGCATGTCCTGACCACCGTACCCTCGGACGCGCTCGATTACGGGGACCCCGGCGGCGTGCCTGAGCTGCGCGAAGAGCTGGCCGGCTACCTCCGGCGGGTCAGGGCCGCCGATGTGCGCCCCGAGAACCTCGTCATCGTGGGCGGCGTGGCGCAGGGCCTGAGCCTGGTCCTGCACGTGCTGACCCAGCAGCGGCCGATCCGCCTCGCCGTGGAGGACCCGACCAGCCACCGGCAGGTGCCGCTGCTGCGGCGGGCGGGCGCGCGGCTCGTGCCGGTGCCGGTGGACGAGCACGGCCTCGACGTGCGCCGGCTGAGCGGGGACGCCGTGCTGGTGACGCCGGCGCACCAGTACCCGACGGGCGTGGTGCTGTCGCCGCCGCGCCGGGCCGCGCTGATGGAGTGGGCGTACGCGGGCGACCGGGCGATCCTGGAGGACGACTACGACGCCGAGTTCCGCTTCGACCGCGACCCCGTCGGCTGCCTCCAGGGGCTGGCGCCCGACCGGGTGATCCTGTCGGGCAGCGTGAGCAAGGCGCTCGCGCCCGGCCTGCGGCTGGGCTGGGTGGCGGCGCCGCCCGACCTGGCCGAGGCGATCCGGCGGGCGCGGGGCGAGCTGGATCTGGGCTCGCCGGTCATCGAGCAGTACGCGCTGGCCCACTTCCTGCGTACCGGCGGCTATGACAAGCACCTGCGGCGCATGCGCAGGGAGTACCGGCGGCGCAGGGACGCGCTGGTCACGGCGCTGGCCGCGGAGCTGCCCGAGGTGCGGGTGAAGGGGATCGACGCGGGGCTGCACCTCTACCTGGAGCTGCCGGACGGGTGGAGCGAGCCGCGTACGGTGCGGGCCGCCCGCGAGCTGGGCCTGTCGGCCGAGGCGGTCGGGCCGATGCGGGAGGCGGCGGGGCCGCCGGCCATGGTGGTGGGCTTCGCCCGGCTGCCCACGCACAAGGCGGTCGAGGCGGTACGAGGATTGAAGGTCAGCATGTCAGGACAAATCTCTAAATAAAGAGCATTTCTCGGACGAACGGGAGACGACATGCGGGTGGGACTGCTGGGTCTGGGCCGGATCGGAGCCTTCCACGCCGCCACCCTGGCCGCGCATCCCCTCGTGGACGAGCTGATCGTGGCCGATCCCGTACGGACGTCGCCGTACGGGAGACCGGGGGACCCCTTCGCGACGGACGCCGTCGTCATCGCCACCCCGACCAGCACCCACGCGGACCTCATCATGGAGGCGTGCGCCGGAGGCGTCCCCGTGTTCTGCGAGAAACCGGTGGCGGGGACGGTCGCCGCCACCGTCGAGGTGCTGCGGGCCTGCGCGGGACATCGGGTGCAGATCGGGTTCCAGCGCAGGTTCGACCCCGGCTACGTCGCGGGGCGGCGCGCGGTGCGCGGCGGCGAGCTGGGCGAGCTGCACCGGGTGCACCTGGTCACGGCCGATCCCGCGCCGCCGCCCGCCGAGTTCCTGCCGTCGTCGGGGGGCATCTTCCGCGACTGTCACATCCACGACTTCGACATCCTGCGGTGGGTGACCGGCCGCGAGGTGGTGTCCGTCTTCGCGCGCGGCGCCAACCGCGGGGCGGCGTTCTTCCGCGAGGCGGGCGACGTGGACAACAGCGCCGCGCTGCTGACGCTCGACGACGGCACGCTCGCCACCTTGCAGGGCTCGCGCTACAACGGCGGCGGGTACGACGTGCGCATGGAGCTGGCGGGCACCCGGCGCACGCAGGCCGTCGGGCTCGGCCCGCACGCCCCCCTGCACACCACCGAGGACCTGCCCGGCCTGGGCAAGCCCTGGCCGGACTTCGTCGCCCGCTTCGAGACCGCCTACCGGGAGGAGATCGACTGCTTCCTGACGGCTGACACGAGCCCGTGCTCGATCGCGGACGCGCTGGAGGCCCTGTACGTGGCCGAGGCCGCCGACCTGTCCCTGCGCGAGGGCCGCCCCGTCGAGGTCGCCGAGGTGCGACAGCACGCGTGACCTGAGCCGTCTCGTGCGGGCCGTGCTGCGGCTTCGGGCGTGGCCGTGGCTGAGGTCGGGGTCGGGGTCGGGGTCGGGGTCGGGGCGGCGGCCCTCAGGTGGAGGCCTTGGTGCGTTCCGGTGCGAAGCCGGGCGCCAGCAGGATGATGGCCGCGGCCAGTACCAGCGGCGCGGCGAAGGCCACGCGCATGTTCGCGGCGTCCGCGAGGCCGCCGACCAGGGCCGCCCCGACGATGAAGCCGACATAGTTGAACAGGTTGACCCGGGCGATGGCCACCCCCGTCCCGGCCGGGTCGAGCCGGCCCGCCGCGGAGAACGACTGCGGCGCCACCACCGCGAGGCCCACCCCGGTCACCCCGAAGGCGACCAGCCCGAGCAACTGGTTGGGGGCCAGCACGATCCCCGCGAAGCCCAGCGTGGCGATCACGCCGCCGGCCCTGACGATGGCGGCCGGCCCGAACCGCCTGACGGCGAGGTCGCCGCCGAGCCTGACGGCCAGCGTGGTCGCCTGGTAGGCGGCGTAGGCCAGCGGGATCACCCAGGCCTCAGCCGTCAGCACGTCCTGCATGTAGACGGTGTTGAAGTTGGAGACGGCCGCGTCGCCGACGTACAGGAAGGCCATGGCCAGGCAGAGCGGGATGATCGGCCGCCACGGGAAGCCGTCGAGGTGCACGGAGCCGGTCTCGGGCTTCTCCTCGGCCGGCGTGTAGAGGGAGCGGCCGAAGACCAGGGAGCCGGCCACGGCGAGCAGCATCGGCAGCGTCATGATGAGTTCGAGCGGGAGATGGGCCGCCACCGCAGCCGACGCCCACAGCGCTCCGGCCATGCTGAGCGCGCTCCACACGCAGTGGAACCCGTTGAGCACGTGGAGGCCGTACCTGCGCTCGACCGCCACACCCTGCATGTTCATGCCCGCGTCCACCGCGCCCAGCGCCAGCGCGTACACCAGCAGCGCGGGCACGAGCAGCACCACCTGCGGCGCGAACCCGATCAGCACCACGGCGGCGGCCACCGCCGGCTGTGCGATCCGCAGCAGCAGCCTGCTGCCGAACCGGGTGGCGAACGCCCCGGCTCCCACGCTGCCCACCCCGGCGAACACCGGCACGATGAGCAGCAGCAGCGTGAGCGAGCCCTCGTCGAGGTGGTGCTTGGTCTGCAGGTTCGCGATCTGGACGAGCAGCGTGGCGAGGGACAGCCCTTGTACGGCGAAGACGGCGTACGTGGCGATCCGGGCCTGGCGATCACGCAAGGACGGCACGGCGGCCTCCTGATCGGGGGGAAATCAAACGTGAGGCGCGGTCAGGTTAGCCGCTGCCACAGGCCCTCCGCCAGCACCGGACGGCAACGAGTGATCTCCGGCGCCGGCCCAGACGCCGAGCGCCAGCAGCGCCGCCACCTCACTGATCGCCAGCCCCCGCTCGACCAGCCCCAAGGGCATGACGCGATACCACGGCAACCCCTCGGCGGCCCCGACGACCATCATCGTGCCGATGCCCGCCACCCACAGCACCGAGCAGACCCCGAACGCGAACGCCACGAGGGTCGCCCGCGACCGCTCCCGCCGCCAGGGCCTGGCGATGATCACCACCGCCAGCGGCAGGCAGAGGAAGGCGACGAAGCTGCCCACCCGGTGGATGCTGCCGCTCAGGCTGGGCCCTACCGACCAGTCGTGCTTCTCGAACCAGGCCGTCATCAGCAGCCCCACGCTCCAGCCCATGAGCGCGATCATGCCGAACACCCCGGCCAGCCTCTTGCGGGCCAGCGACACCCCGATGGCCGCGGAACCCACCGCGAGCAGCCCCACCCCGAGGCCGAAGATCCAGCCGCCGGGGCCCAGGCCGTGCTGGCTGATCGTCCGCCTGAACGGGTCCATCTCGTCGAAGCTCGTCAGCTCCAGGCCCAGGATCACCGCTATGCCCGCGCCTGCCACGCCGAGACCCCACCGCGCCGGTTGATGCACGCGCACACCCCACTTCGACTGGTCCTTTTGATCGAAACAACGGCCGTACCGGTACGGGGATTCCTAAGAAAATCGTGAGAAACCACCCGCCGCACCTGGCGACCCGGCCGCCCTCATCGCCACGCCGAAGTGAACGAGAAGCTCACGAGAGAGGATTGCCGGACTACTCGCCGGAATCCATCGACACCTGTCCAATCGGGACGAGCAAACGGCGCGACCGCCAGATATCGTCAGAAGTGTGAACGAACGCGCGGGATCGTGGTTGCCGAAACTTCAGGAAGTCGGCGAGCGGCTGGCCGAGGAGTGGGTCTCCGCCCGCCGGCCGCAGGGGGCGGACGACGTACCCCAGCCGCACGAGCTGCGCGCGTCCGACGCCGACAGGGAACGCATCGCCCAGGTGCTCCAGGACGCGCACGCCGACGGGCGCCTCACGCTGGACGAGCTGGAGGAACGGCTCGGCGTGCTCTACGCCGCCCGTACGCTCGGCGAACTGGCCGCGCTCACCCGCGACCTGCTGCCCGCCGACCAGCAGCCGCTCAACCTGGACGGCCGGCCGGTCTCGGCGATCTTCAAGAAGGAGCAGCGCGGCGGGCGGTGGGTGGTGCCGGCCGAGCTCGGGGTGACGGCCATGTTCGGCACCACCAAGCTCGACTTCCGCG
Organism: Nonomuraea fuscirosea; assembly: GCF_035917475.1. Taxonomy (NCBI): domain Bacteria; kingdom Bacillati; phylum Actinomycetota; class Actinomycetes; order Streptosporangiales; family Streptosporangiaceae; genus Nonomuraea; species Nonomuraea fuscirosea. Next base: position 11,791,467 of record NZ_CP109074.1, read on the forward strand.
ACGCGATCCTGCAGAACCGGCGGATCATCATCAACGCCACCCTCGTCTTCGGCGGGCTGGAGATCCACGTGCCCGAGGGGCTGGAAGTGATCAGGGTGGCCAAGGACAAGACGGTCCGCCTGACCAAGCAGCCCACCGGGCCGGAGGCACCGGTGGTGGAGGTGCGCACCACGAACTTCGCGGGCGAGGTCAAGGTCAAGGAGCCACCCCGCCGCAAGCGCCGCCGCTGAGAGCTCGGCGCCTGCCGTCGGCCGGCGTCGGCGACCCGAGCCAACCAGTCCGGACCGGCCGGTTCGGGTCAGCCGGCCGCGGTCAGCCGGCCGTGTCGAAGTTGATCGCGCTGTACGCCCGCAGCTTCCACAGCTGGTGCTCGCTCTCGATCTTGCGGATCGTGCCCGACCTGCCGCGCATCACCAGCGACTCGGTCACCGCCGAGCCGGCCCGGAACCGTACGCCCTGCATGAGCTCGCCGTGCGTGATGCCGGTGGCCGCGAAGAACACGTCGTCGGACTTGACCAGGTCGTTCGTGGTGAGCACCTGACCGAGATCGTGCCCGGCGTCGACCGCCCGGCCCCGCTCGGCGTCGTCGCGCGGCCACAGCTTGCCCTGGATGACGCCGCCCAGGCACTTGAGCGCGCATGCCGCCACGATGCCCTCGGGAGTGCCGCCGATGCCGAGCATCAGGTCGATGCCGGTGCCCGCGCGGGCCGCCATGATCGCGCCGGCCACGTCGCCGTCGGTGATGAACTTGATCCGCGCGCCCGTCTCCCTGATCTCCTTGACCAGCCGCTCGTGCCGGGGCCGGTCGAGCACGACCACGGTCACGTCGGAGGGCGAGCAGTGCTTGGCCCTGGCCACCGCGTTGACGTTGACCGACACGGGCGCCTCGATGTCGACCACGTCGGCCGCCTCGGGGCCGGTGACCAGCTTCTCCATGTAGAAGACCGCGGACGGGTCGTACATGGAGCCGCGCTCGCTCACCGCGATGACCGACACCGCGTCCGGCATGCCGAGCGCGGTCAGCCTGGTGCCGTCGATCGGGTCGACCGCCACATCGCAGTCGGGGCCGCTGCCGTCGCCCACCTGCTCGCCGTTGAACAACATCGGGGCGTGATCCTTCTCGCCCTCGCCGATGACGACCACGCCGTTCATGGAGACCGTGCTGATCAGCTGCCGCATGGCGTTGACCGCGGCCCCGTCCGCGCCGTTCTTGTCGCCCCGGCCGACCCACCGGGCCGCCGCCATCGCCGCCGCCTCCGTGACGCGGACGAGCTCCAGCGCCAGGTTACGGTCGGGAGCGCGCTCGCTCGTGGCGAGCGCCGCGGGCACGGAAGTCTGATCGGACATGTCGGTGGCCTCCTCGTCGGACATCTACCTCGATCGTAGTTGCCGGTCTCTTCCCGGTCAGAGGGGGATAATCTGGCTCCGGAGAACGGATTTTGCGCCATACGCTGTGCGCGGCATGGATCTTGCCTCCAACATGGAGCCTGGCATCCCGCCGTGGAGGAGACCCCGAATGAGCGATGTGGAGAACGCGGTCGCCGCACCGCGCACGTCCGAGCGCGGCGCGGCCACGCGGAGCTCGCTGCTCGCCGCCGCCAGGGCGGTCTTCGTCTCCAAGGGGTTCGCCGAGGCCGGCGTGACGGACGTGGTGGCCAGGGCCGAGGCCAGCGTGGGCAGCCTCTACCATCACTTCTCCGGCAAGGCCGATCTCTACCTCACGCTGTGGGAGGAGTTCCAGGCCAGGCAGACGCAGCGGACCAAGCAGGCCGCCCGCGCGGCCAGGGCGGCCGGCGAGAGCGACCCGATGCGGGTGTTCGTCGGCGCCGCCCGCGCCTACCTCGACGGCTGCCTGGAGGAGCGGGAGCTGGCCGAGCTGTTCCTGCGCGGTGACGGGCCGCCCGGCTTCGAGGTGGTCATGCGCGACCGGATGCGCAAGTGGGCCCAGCTCAACGCGGCGCTGTTCGAGGACGACACCGCGCTCGTCCTGGTGCTCACCGGGGCGCTGGCCGCGGCCGTGCCCGAGGTGCTGCGCACGGGAGACCGCGACCTGGCCGAAGAGGTCCTCACCATCATCGGGCAGATCCGGCCGGCCGCTTCGGCGACCGCCGCCTCCAGCGGGTAGCCTCGGCGACTGTGCGACGGTTCACCCAAGGTTTCTACGGCTACGCGGTAGCCCTGTTCGTCTGTCTCGCGGGCGCGGGGTTGTTCCTGCTGGTCACCCCACAGAGCCGGGAGGAGCACATCCCGCGGCTCGACTACTCCATCACCGTCGCCAACTTCGGCCACGCGGTCCCGTACGGCGTGTGGGCGCCCCAGGCGGATCCGGCGAACTGGGTGCCCAACAGCAACAGGATCGCCGACGGCGAGAACGGCGCCAAGGTCCTCTACCTGGGCTACGCCACGGCCGCGCGGCAGCACGCGATGTTCGTGCAGAGCGACGAGCGGCCCGCGGCCGGGTTCGCCAGCCGCATGGCCAACACCGACAAGGCCGCCGGCACCCAGCAGGTCGGGGGCGTCGCGTGGGAGCGGCGCTTCAGGGAGGACAAGAACCAGCGCTCGCTGGTACGTGTGCTGCCCGACGTGACGCTCGTCATCACCGGGACGGCGGACTGGACGGAGCTGGGCGAGCTGGCGGCCCGCCTCCAGCAACGGCCCCAGGGCTGAACCTCTCCAGCGACGACCCCAGGATCGAGCCTCTCCAGCGACGACCCGAGGGCTGAGCCCCTCCGGCAACGGCCCCGGAGCTGAGTCGCGGGCTCGTCGCGGCCGTGGTTGTCGGCCGGTCCCTCTAGGGTGGTGACGTGGCAGACGAGAAGGCACCCTCATACGAGCAGGCCCGCGAGGAGCTGACCGAGGTGGTGCGCCGCCTCGAGACCGGCGGGCTCACCCTGGAGCAGTCGATCGAGCTCTGGGAGCGCGGCGAGAAGCTGGCGGCCGTCTGCGAGGAGTGGCTGCAGGGCGCCAGGGTCAAGCTGGCCGCCGCCATGGCCCGCCGCTCCGAGCCCACCCCCGCGGGCTCCGACGACGCCCCCTTCTAGGGGTTTCAGGCGCCTCTTGCGAGCCCGCCCCCTCCCACGGGCCCGCAAGGGGCGTCAGGCGTCCGTTCTGACCAGGGTCACCACCGGGATGCGGCGGGTGGTCTTCTTCTCGTACTCGGCGAACTGGGGCGCCTGCTCCACCATCTTGGCGTAGAGGCGGTCACGCTCCTCGCCTTCGGCGACGACGGCCTTCACCTCGAACGTCTCCGTCCCGATCTCCGCCGTCGCCGCGGGCGTGGCGCGCAGGTTGTGGTACCACGCGGGGTTGGTGTCGTCGCCCCCCTTGGAGGCGATGACGACGTAGCGCTCGCCGTCCTTCACGTACATCACCGGTGTGGTGACACGCTTGCCGCTCTTGGCTCCCGTGGTGGTGAGCAGCACCAGCGGCGCGCCCTCGAACATGCCGCCGACCCGGCCCTCGTTCTCGCGGAACTCCTTGATGATCTGCTTGTTGAACTCGTTGTAGTCGATGGTCACGCTTCGCTCCTCAGCAATCGGAGAACTCTCCGGTTACAGCTTAATCGGAGAACTCTCCGTTTGCCATCTGTATGCTCGACCGCGTGTGCGGACGCCGATTCCTGCCCGTCGTCGGGCAATCCCAGCCCGAGCGGGCCGATGCCGCGCGCAACCGGCAGAGGATCATCGACGTGGCGACGCGGATGATCGCCGAGCACGGGGCGGCGGACCTCTCGCTCGACGAGGTCGCCCGCGTCGCGGGAGTCGGCGTGGGCACGGTCTACCGGCGCTTCGGCGACCGCGTGGGCCTGGTGCTGGCGCTGCTCGACGAGGGGGAGCGGCGCTTCCAGGAGTCCTTCTTCGCCGGGCCGCCGCCGCTCGGCCCAGGCGCGCCGGAGGGCGAGCGGATCGTCGCGTTCGTGCGGGCGCTCGTCGACCGGGTGGTGGCGCAGGAGGAGCTGTTTCTGCTGCTGGAGCGAGGCAGGGTGAAGGGCTTCAGCACGCCTTACCAGATCTACCACGTCCACCTCGCGGCGCTGCTGGCGCGGGCATGCCCGGAGGCCGACGCCGCGTACCTCGCCGACGCCCTGCTCGCGCCCGTCAACGCCTACCTGATCGCCTTCCAGCGGGAGGAACGCGGCATGACGGTCGAGCAGATCAAGTCAGGCGTGACAGCCGTGGCGCGGGCGGTGCTCCGCTAGGTCGTCAGGCAGAGCAGGTTGCCCTCCGAGTCCCGGAAGGCGGCCATCCGGATCTCCTTGTCGCGGGTGCCGAACGTCCCGTCGTCGGTGAAGACCAGGTGCGGCGCCTGAACGTAGACCTCGGAGCCGTCACGCGCGCCCGCTTTGACCCGTCAGGCGCTCTCCGGCTGGTCGGGCGCTTCGCGGCTGGCCCGGCTCTTCGGGCTCTTGGCCCCGGCCGGTGCTCTCCTGCTCGTCCCGCCCGCCCGGCTCTTCGGCGCGTCCTGCCCATCCGGTGCGTCCGGGTCTTCTGTCCGTACGGTCAGGCGGTCGTCGCTCAGCCGGATCGTCAGCAGCGTGCCGGGGGAGACGTCCTTGGCCAGGCGGACCACGTCGCCGGACGGGTGCTGCACGATGGCGTAACCGCGTTCCAGCGTCGCGGCGGGGGACAGGGCGACGAGGCGGGCGCGCAGATGGGTGAGGTCGTCGGCGGCGCGGTCGAGCGAGGACGACAGCGAGCGCCTGGCCCGGTCGCGCAGCGCCTCGGCCTGCTCGGCCCGGCGTTCGAGCTCGCGTACGGGATCGGCCAGCGAGGGCCGCGAGCGCACGGACGTCAGCCAGGACATCTCCCGGTCGAGCCAGCCGCTCACCACCCTGCGGCCACGGTCGCGGAGCTGGCGCACCAGCGAGAGCTGCTCGCCCACGTCGGGCACGACCTTCTTGGCCGCGTCGGTGGGCGTGGAGGCCCGCACGTCGGCCACCAGGTCGAGCAGCGGGCTGTCCTGCTCGTGGCCGATCGCGCTCACCACGGGGGTGCGGCAGGCGGCCACGGCGCGCACCAGCGTCTCGTCGGAGAACGGGAGCAGGTCTTCGAGCGAGCCGCCGCCCCTGGCGATGACGATCACCTCGATCGAGGAGTCGGCGTCGAGCTTGCGCAGCGCCTCCGTCACCTCGGCCACCGCGTACGGCCCCTGGACGGCCACTTCCTCGACCTTGAACCGCACCGCAGGCCAGCGCCTGCGCGAGTTTTCCAGCACGTCGCGCTCGGCCGCCGACTCACGCCCGCAGACGAGCCCGATCGTGCCCGGCAGGAACGGCAGCCGCCGCTTCCTGTCGGCGTTGAAGAGCCCTTCGGCGGCCAGCAGCTGCCTGAGCCGCTCCAGCCTGACCATCATCTCGCCCACGCCGACCGGGCGCATCTCCAGCGCGGTGAAGGCGAACGAGCCCCTGTTGACCCAGAAGTCGGGCTTGACGTGCAGCACCACCCTGGAGCCGTTGGCCGGTCGCGGCACGGTCGCCTCGTAGACGCCGCGCGGGGCGGTGACCCTGGCGGACACGTTGGCGACCGGGTCGCGCAGGGTCAGGAACACCGTGCCGCCACGGGTGCTCAGGTCGGTGATCTCACCTTCGACCCAGACCGTGCCGAGTCTGCCGATCCATCCGCCCACCATCTGCAGGACCGTGCGGATCGGCAGGGGAGACTCAGGCGTGGTCTTCGAGCTCATGGCGGAAGACTACGGGTTCGGTGCGACGTTATTCCCCGGCGCGCAGCTTGGCCAGGCGGTTCTCGAACATCTTGATCACCTCGGGCCGCGCGGCGTTGGACCGCTCGAACTCCAGGTAGGAGCTGATCTGCTCGGCGCTCTTGCCGCGCATCCTGGCCCGCAGGGAGGCCACGGTCAGGCCGGAGTAGCCGGGCAGCGGCTCGGTCAGGTCCACGGCCGCGGCGGCGACGGGCTCGGGGGCCCTGGCGGGCTCGGCGGTGGCCGCGGCGGGCTCCGGCGCGGCGGCCGGCTCGGGCGCCACCTCGGGAGCCTTGCTCGCGGCCTTCGGCTTGGCGGCCCTGGCCCTGGGCTTGGCGGCCTTCGGCTTGGCGGCGGGCTCCGGCTCGGCCACGACGGGCTCGGCCACGGCGGGCTCGACCACGGCGGGCTCGGCCACGGCGGGGTCGGCCACGGCCTTGGGCGCGGCGGGCGCGACCTCCGGCTCGGGCGCGGCGGTGGCGGCCGGCTCCTGGACGGGCTCGGGGGCCACGTCGGTCTTGGTGCCGGACTCCTTGGCGGCGGTCTCCGGCTCGGGGTCCGCGGTCGCGGGCTTGGCGACGGCTTCCGGCTTGGAGGTCGCCTCCGGCTTGGAGACGGGCTCCGGCTTGGCAGCGGTCTCGGGCTCGGAGACGGCTTCCGGCTTGGCGGCGGGCTCGGCGGCGGGCGCCGCCTCGGTCTTGGCCGCAGGGGAGAAGATGACCGGGTCCGGCTTCGTCTTGGCGACCCCGTTGGGCTCGGCCGCGGGGCGCGGGGCGAAGATGACCGGCTCCTTGCGCTCGGCCTTGCCCTCCTCGGCCTCGGCCGGCGCGGGGGCGACCTGCTGAGCGGCGGAGGGACGGGAGTCCTGCTCCTCCTCGCGCTCCTCCTTGGCGCCGATGCCCTTGATGGAGTTCTTCATCCGGTCCACGAGCAGCAGCGCCTGCCCGGCGGCGCTCAACGTGGTCTGGACGACGAGAAGCGGCAGGTCCTTGGCCTTCTCCTTGAGTTCGTCCTTGTTGGTAACGGTTTTAGCGATGTTGCGTATCACGTCGCTGAAGGACATGTACGTCTCCCTGGGAGGTCAGTGATGGACGGACAGTCTGGCAAATCGCGGGCAACCACGCACGCGCGGGCCAGAACGCCGCTCCACGTAGCATAGAAAGTATGGAGCCCCAGACCCCCACTTCCCGCCGAGTCCTCGTTGCCAAGCCACGGGGCTACTGCGCCGGAGTCGATCGAGCCGTGGTAGCGGTCGAGAAGGCTCTGGAGCAGTATGGTGCCCCGGTCTACGTACGCAAGCAGATCGTCCACAACACCCACGTCGTCAAGACGCTCGAGGCCAGGGGCGCCGTCTTCGTCGACGAGACCGAAGAGGTGCCCGAGGGCGAGATCGTCGTCTTCTCGGCCCACGGTGTCTCCCCGGTCGTCCACGAGGAGGCCAGGCAGCGCGGCCTGCGCACGATCGACGCCACGTGCCCGCTGGTCACGAAGGTGCACAACGAGGCCAAGCGGTTCGCCGCCCAGGACTACGACATCCTGCTGATCGGCCACGAGGGCCATGAGGAGGTCGAGGGCACCTCCGGCGAGGCGCCCGAGCACATCCAGCTCGTCGACGGGCTCGACGCGGTCGGCAAGGTGGAGGTGAAGGACCCGAGCAAGCTGGTGTGGCTGTCGCAGACCACGCTCTCGGTCGACGAGACCACCGAGACCGTCGCCCGGCTCAAGGAGCGCTTCCCCACGCTCATCGACCCGCCCAGCGACGACATCTGCTACGCCACCCAGAACCGCCAGGTGGCGGTCAAGGAGATCGCGGCCGAGTCCGAGCTGGTCATCGTGGTCGGCTCCGACAACTCCTCCAACTCCAAGCGGCTGGTCGAGGTGGCCAAGGACTACGGCGCGCAGGCGTCGTACCTGGTCGACAACGCCGACTTCATCCGCGACGAGTGGCTCGACGGCGTCACCACGGTCGGCGTGACCAGCGGCGCTTCGGTGCCGGAAGAGCTGGTGGCGGAGGTGCTGGCGCGGCTGGCCCGGCACGGGTTCGGCGACGTGACGGAGGTCGAGCCGGTGGAGGAGCGCATGCGCTTCGCCCTGCCCCACGAACTGCGCAAGGACCTGCGGGCCTCCTGAGCTCCGCCGCCGGTCGCGGGCCGGTCCCGGGCTCTCCTGAGAGGTCGCGGGCCGGTCCCCGGCGATCCTGAGAGGCCGCGGGCCGGCGTCCGTTAGTGGGAGGACCGGTTCTAGTCTTCGCCGCGCGGAGTGCCGTACACCTTGGGCTCGAAATAGCCCTCAGGCTCGGGCACGAACGGCTGGCGCGGGCGCGGCACCTCAGCCGCGTCCGCCTTCAGCTCCTCGCGCAGCTCGCGTACGTTGTCGCGCAGCCCGCGCCGCCACGCGACGCCCAGCACGATCGCCGAACCGGCGAACAACCACGGCGCGCCCCGCGTCATCGACGTGTAGAGGCCGAGCGCCAGCGACTGCACGACCGACACCGAGCCGAACGCCCGCCCGAGCTCGACGAACAGGGTGGCGCAGAAGAACACCAGCGGCGGCGTCACCACCAGCGACAGCAGCTCGCGCCGGTTGACCAGGAGCGCGCCGAGCGCGCTGGCCAGCACGAACGCCGCTCCCACGAGGTGGCCGACGTCGAACACGGCCGCCAGCACGTAGCCCGCCAGGGTGGCCACCAGGGCGAGCGCGATGGCGCCGCGAGCCGTCAGCCTGACCGCAGGACGCCTGCTCTTCTCACCCACTTGCCCTCCCCCGATTACTGCGACCCGTTGGCCAACTTACCGTTCGCGTGGGAAATCAGTGAGGAGGTTTCGAGCAGTTCGGGGGAGCTCAGGGGTCTGGGCAGCCCTTCGAGCATCTCGGGGGAGTCGAGATCGCCGTCCACGACGCCGAGATCGTGAAGTTTGCGTGCGGTGACCAGGACACGGCTTTCGAGCGATCCGACCGACTTGTTGTACGCCTCCACGGTCCGCGTGAGCGCCTTGCCGAGCGACTCGACGTTCCTGCCGAGGGACGACAGCCGTTCGTACAGCTCCTTGCCCAGCTCGAACACCGCCCGCGCGTTCTCGCTCAGCGCCGCCTGCTGCCAGGCGTAGTGCGCGGTGCGCAGCATCGTGATCAGCGTCGTGGGCGTCGCGATGTGCACCCGCCGCGTCATGGCGTACTCCAGCAGGGAGGGGTCGCGTTCGAGCGCCGGCGCCAGGAACGCCTCCCCGGGGATGAACAGCACCACGAACTCCGGCGACGGGTTGAACCCCTGCCAGTACGCCTTGGCCGCCAGCCGGTCGACGTGCTCGCGCACGTGCCGGGCGTGGGCGTCGAGGCGTACGGTCGCCAGCGACTCGTCGGACGCCTCCGCGGCCTCCAGATAGGCCGCCAGCGAGACCTTGGAGTCGACCACGATGTTCTTGCCCCCGGCGAGCCTGACGACCATGTCGGGCCGCATGGAGCCCTCGGTGACCTGCTCGTCGAAGTCGCAGTAACGCTGCATGCCGGCGATCTCGGCGACCCTGCGCAGCTGCAGCTCGCCCCATCGGCCCCGCGCCTCGGGCCGCTGCAGGGCCCGGACCAGGGCGGTGGTCTGGGAGCGGAGCTGCTCGTTGCTCCGCTGCACGAACTCCATCTGCTTGGCCAGCTCGGCCCGCGCCGCCCGCTGCCCGGACTCGGAGTCGCGCAGCTGGGACTCGACCCGCGTGAGCGCGTCCTTGAGCGGCTCGACCAGGTGCTCGACGGCCAGCCTGCGTTGTTCGAGATCGCCCGCCGCCTCGGCCCTGGTGGCTGCGAGCCGGCTCTCCGCCAGCTCCAGGAAGCGCACGTTGTTGACGTCGAGCGCGCGCGTGGACAGGGCCTGGAAGCGCTCGGCCAGCTGCTCCTCGACGTAGACCAGCTTCTCGGAGGCCGCTCTGGCCCGCGCGTCCGACTCCGCGATCCGCACCGCGGCCCGCGTCCTGGCCACCAGGAACCCCACGAGCAACCCGACGGCGAGACCCAGGAGAAGCGAGACGACGTCCACTCCATCGATGATGGCAGGCCCGCCGGGCGCTGATCTCGCCGACACGCTTGGGCGTTCCGCTTGTGCGGCACATCTCTCGTCACGCAGAGTACGGGGATGAACACGGTACCGAAGGTGGCCGCGGCGGGCGCCGCCCTGGCGATCACCCTGATCGCCCTGGCCGGGGCCGTCATCGCCGGGTCGGGGAGCGGCACTCAGCCGCGTCCCGTCCTGCGCTGGTCCCTAGGCGCGTGCGTCACGGGCGAGTACGCGCTGACCGCGTGCAACGGCGGCGAGTCCGAGGTGGTGGCACTCGCACCCGACCCGCCGGGCCCCGGCGACTGTCCCGTGGACACCGACAACGTCCTGCGCGTCGGCGCCGGCCGTACGGCGTGCGTACGCAACTTCCTCGAACCGCACCCCGGCGCGCCCGGCGGTGGCGGCGGCCTGCTCAGGCCGGGCGACTGCGTCACGCTGGACGGCCGCGAGCGCCCGTGCGAGCGGCCCGGCTGGTACGGCAGGTCCCTCGCGATCGTCGCCGACCCCGCCGCCTGCCCCTCCGCCACCCTGGACGCCCTCGACGGCGACTCCCACGTGATCTGCCTGGGCCCCGGCGGCCAGGTGCTCGACCGGGGCGCCTGCGTGGCCGAGCCGGCCACGGACGTGATCGCCAGGTCCGCCGTCACCAGGGTCCCGTGCGACTCGCCGCACGCCTGGGCGAGGGTGCTGTCGTTCGAGAGCGCGCCGTCGGCCTGCCCGCCGGACGCGCGCCGCTATCTGCGCGCCGAGCAGGCCTATCGTCCGGTTACCTGTCTGTACGTGCTGAGCCAGTAAACTCGGCGCCGTGAGCGAGCGAAGCGAGTCAACCACCAGGCGCGGCCATCTTGGGCTCTCCCCGGCGACCCTCCCGGCGACGGGGTCGGTCGGATGAGTCTCTCCATCGGAATCGTCGGCCTGCCCAACGTGGGCAAGTCCACGCTCTTCAACGCGCTGACCAAGACCGGCAACGCGCTCGCGGCGAACTACCCGTTCGCCACCATCGAGCCCAACGTGGGCATCGTCGGCGTGCCCGACGACCGGCTCCCGAAGCTGGCCGAGATCTTCTCCTCGGCCCGCATCCTGCCCGCCAAGGTCGAGTTCGTCGACATCGCGGGCCTGGTCAAGGGGGCCTCCGAGGGGCAGGGCAGAGGCAACCAGTTCCTCGCCAACATCCGCGACACCGACGCGATCTGCCAGGTCATCCGGGTCTTCAACGACCCCGACGTCACCCACGTCGACGGCGAGATCTCCCCCAAGCGCGACATCGAGACCATCAACACCGAGTTGATCATGGCCGACCTGCAGACGGTCGAGAAGGCCGTGCCGCGCCTGCAGAAGGAGGCGCGCAACAACAAGGACAAGAAGGTCGCACTGGAGGCGGCGGAGGCCGCGCTGGCCGTGCTCGAGACCGGCAAGACGATCTTCGAGAGCGGTCTCGACCGCGACGGGCTGCGCGAGCTCCACCTGCTGACGGCCAAGCCGTTCCTCTACGTGTTCAACCTCGACGCCGACGAACTCACCGACAGCGCGCTCAGGGAGCAGCTGTCCGCGCTGGTCGCCCCGGCCGAGGCGGTCTTCCTCGACGCCAAGATCGAGTCCGAGCTGGTCGAGCTCGACGAGGAGGAGGCGCTGGAGCTGCTGCAGTCGGTCGGCCAGGAGGAGTCGGGCCTGCGCCAGCTCGCCCGTGTCGGCTTCGAGACGCTGGGGCTGCAGACCTACCTCACGGCCGGGCCGAAGGAGACCAGGGCCTGGACGATCCCCAAGGGCGCCACAGCGCCTGAGGCGGCCGGCGTGATCCACACCGACTTCCAGCGCGGCTTCATCAAGGCCGAGGTGATCTCCTTCGACGAGCTGGTCGAGGCCGGCTCGATCGCCAGCGCCCGGTCGGCGGGCAAGGCCCGGATCGAGGGCAAGGACTACATCATGCGCGACGGCGACGTGGTGGAGTTCCGCTTCAACGTGTGACGGGCGGCCGCTCCGGCGGTGCGTGGGGCGGCCCGGTTCGCGGCGTGCCGGTCACGGTCGGCGATGGTCGGCTACGGTACGTTACCGGCGGCGGATGGCGGCGAGGCCCTTCCGGCGTCCGGTTCTCCGGTGCGGACTGAAGGTTTGCTCTGAGGACTAGTGAGGCGTCAACCACTCTGGGCCCCCGCGCGTCGAATCGTCACGGCGTTCACGCTGACTCGGGAGGCCCTCATGATCCGTCGCATCATCCGGAAACGACGCCCCGCGCCCACGCTCGCGGGCATCAGCCTGGAGGAGGAGCTCGCCCTCATCAGGGTCGAGCTCATGTACGGCCTGCGCGTCAACCGCGAGGCGTACCTCCGCAGGAAGGTCGACGAGCGCAACGAGATGACGACCCGCATGAGAGAGCGTGAGCCCGCCGAGATGCTGGCCGATCTCCGTGGCTCCCTGGAGCGGACGGTGCAGCCGACGGTGCAGCCGACGGTGGTCGACCTGCGCAGCAGGCGCCAGTCGCGCCCCCACCAGGATCCCGAGCCCGCCTGACCGGAGCCGCCTCCGCTCAGGACTCCGTCCGGGGGCCTCGGTGCTCGAAGTCCGGCCTGGATCTGGTTCAGACTCATGCCGAATCCGCAGGTCGCGAGAGGTCCATGCCTGTTTTGGACAGGAAAGCGTGGCTACCGCGGTATGCGATTTTAGGCATCTGGCCTGGTCAAAAGGCCACCGTCCCGGGAACGCACAGGAATCGGCGCCGAGGCCGGTCAAACGGGCCCGGTTTGCCGTGTGGACCGTCATGCCGCAGCATGGGCGTGGCTTTCCTGGAACAATGGCGGAGACCGGATAGGGTGACTACTTCACCGCGGATGATGGGGATCGGCAACGGACGACACCGCGCCAGCCGGGGGGATCGGCGCGAGCGGAGGCGTGATGGCTCGTAGGTCTACCGTCCAGCACGATCCTCGGATCGCTGACGGGCCCGGGCTTTCCGCAACCCTCGATCCGGCCGACTTCGACACGCCGCCGCCGCGCAGGCCGCGGCGTGGCGGCTGGTCGGGCGGCGGCGGACGGTGGCTGGTGTGGACCGGCCGCATCATTCTTTGGGCACTTATTGTGGTGGTTGTCGTGAATGGGGTTCGTGCCCCATTTGAGAGGTTCACCCAGCAAGAACCGGCGACGACAAGTGGCGCCGCACCCGTTGACAAGGGATTTCCCGCCGAACAGGGCATGGCTTTCGCGGCGCAGTTCGCCGGCGTCTATCTCAATTTCAGTCCTGAGGACGCCGCCAGCAGGTCCAGCAAGCTCAAGGCGTTCCTGGCCGAGGGCATGGACCCGCAACTCGGCTGGGACGGCTACGGCAAGCTGGCGGCCGTCGCCATCCAGCCGTACGACATCGAGGCGAGCGACGACAAGAACGCCGTGGTCAACGTGGCCTACCAGTCGGGCCCCCGCCGGATGATGCTGTCGGTCCCGGTCTACTACTCCGGCGACGACGCCGGACGGCGCTTCGTGATCTCCGGACGCCCGGCGATCCTGCCCGCCCCGGCTCCGGCCGACCTGCCCCAGGTCGCCGCGCCGGAGACCGACGACGCGGCGGCCGCCGAGCTCAAGCCCCAGCTGGAGGGCTTCTTCAAGGACTACGCGTCAGGCGACACCGGCGGGCTGCAGCGCTACGTCGCCGCGGGCAAGAGCCTGCCCAGCTTCGCGGGCGCGTTCACCTTCTCGCAGCTCAAGGAAGTCGTGGTGCCTGTGGGGGGTGCCACCCGAGAGATCCAGGCGGTCGTGGTGTGGGCCGTGCCGAGCGATCCCCCGCCCACTCCCAACAGCACCGACCCCGCGGTGGTCGGCGGCACGCTGGAGCAGGCCTACCGCCTGACCGTCGAAAAGCAGGGCGACAAGTGGTTCGTCGCCGACATCCGCGGTGGCGGCCGGGTCGCTGGATAGAGGCACGGCCGTGCTGCTGATCGGTACCCCCCGGGAGGACAAGAAGTGACCTTGAAGACCGTAATGCTCACCTTGATGGAGATGACGCCGACACCGACGCCCACCGGCATCGACACCGGCGGGCTGGCCAACTTCCTGCGCGCGTTCTTCGCGCCGCTGTTCCTCGTCGTGGTCTCCGTGGTCGCGCTGTTCTTCCTCTTCACCCGCGAGATCACGCGCTTCGTGCAGTTCCTCATCCTGGCGGTGGCCATCGGGGTGATCTTCTACGTTCCCAACATCATCGAGGTGACGGCGAAGGCGATCGCGGGCGCACTGGGCATCAGGTAAGGGTTGAGACCGCTCCGCGGCGGTCATGTACGAGCGGGTGGAGAGGAGGACCGCGTGGACCTGCCCACGTACACGAACATCTGGCGGATCGAGAAGCGGCTCTACAAGCTGTACGACCTACGGCTGCCGATGCCGCTGCCGATCGTCTGGATCGGCGTGTTCGTCGGGGTGTTCGTTCCGTGGTCGCTCCTGCTGGTCCTGGTGGGCGTGCCGGTGGAGATGCCCTGGCACGTGCTGTTCCTGGTGCCGCCGGGGATCGTGACGTGGTTGTCCACCCGTCCGGTCATCGAGGGCAAGCGGCTCACCGAGCTGCTCGAATCCCAGCTCCGTTACCTCGGGCAGCCGAAGGCCTGGTACCGCCTGGCGCCCAGCTCCGAGCCCGAGGCCGTGACGTTCTCCGGCCGCGTGTGGCGTACGGCGCCCGTACGGGCCAAGTCGAAGGGGCCGCGCAAGGCCCGCCACCCCCAGCGCAGGCGCGAAGGCGCCGCCGGGCCGCGCCAGGTGCGCCCCGCCGTCGCCGCCGCGGCGGCCGCGGCCGCGCAGGCGCCCGTCGCCGAGCCGACGACCGCGCGCACCGGCTGGGGCACCCGCCGCGGCACCGCTCCCGCCCTGAAGGCCCAGGTACGCCAGGCCGCTGCGGGCGCCCCCGGTTCCGGGCGGCGTCAGGAACGCTCGCTGCTGGGCGAGGCGGTGGGGGCTACGGCGCCGGTGCTGGGCGAACGCGAGCTCGTGATCGATCACCAGCCTGACTCCGCCCCCGAGCCCGCCTCCCGGACTTCTGCGGCCGCGCCCCAGAACGGCACCGCCGGCGGAGGACGGGAGCGCACGGCCGACCGGCGCGCCGCCGCGCGGGCCGGGCGACGGTCCGATGACCGCCTCGACGAACGGCCCGGCGAACACCCTGACGACCAGCTCGGCGAACGACCTGAGGCATGGGACCGGCCTGAGCCGCGGAACCGCTTCGAGGTGGCGGGCCGGCCCGAGGCGGGGGACACGCGGGACCGGTTCGAGACGCGTGACCAGCCTGAGGCCCGGGACCGCGCCGCGGCACAGGACCGGTTCGAGGTGCGGGATCGGTCCGGGGCGCGGGGCGCGATGAGCGCCGAGGCGCTGGCGGCTCAGGAGGCCGCGGATCCGATCAGGACGGCGGAGAGCCGCAAGCCGGCCGCGGGCAAGCCCATCGACACCGAGGCGCTGCGCAGGCTGCGGCGGCTCGCGGCGAGCGCCGACGGCCCGATCGACGCCAAGGAACGGGCCGAGGCCGGACCGCGTCCCGCGGGTGAGCGTCCCGAGGACGAGGTCGCCCGCGACAAGCACAGGAAGGGCCAGCCGCCGCGGCTCGTCCCCGGGCTCGCGCTCTCGGGCGGCCAGGGTGTCTGGCCACCGCTCGACCCCGACGCCAAGCCGGTGCCCCGCCCCAGTGCCCGCAAGGACGAGACGCACGAGGACCTGCGAGCGGACCTCCCGCGTGGCACCACCCCCCGAACACCCACCGACCCCCGACAGGAAGCCGACGTCGAGGCGACCGGCACACCGGCCGAAACGCCGGAGAGCCGCGACGTGCGCCCCGTGCGGAGCCTGTCCGAGGCCCGCGACGCGCGCCTCGACCGGCAGGCGTCCGAGACCCGTGAGGCTCGGCCTGTGCGGGAGGCGTCCGACGTCGGTGACGCGCGGCCCCTGGGGGAGCGTGGCGACGCGGAGGTCGCGGGAGAGACGGCCGGCGTGCCGGATCAGGCTGCCGGCCAGGAGCCGGGCACGGCCGGAGCGCATGGGCCCGACGCCGCCGCCGTGAACGACGCCACGGAAGCGGCGGCACCCGGGTCCGAAGTGCCCGAGTCCAAGGCGGCAAGGCCCAAGGCGACCCGATCCAGGACACCCGGACCCAAGCCGACCCGATCCAAGGCGGCCGAGTCCGAGGCGGCCGAGTCTGAGGCGGCCGGGTCTGAGGCGGTCAAGCTTGAGGCACCCGCGTCCGAGGCGACCGGATCTGAGGCGACCGGATCCGAGGTGGCCGAACTTCAGGCACGCGAGTCCGAGGTGGCCGGGCTTGAGGTACGCGGGTCCGAGGGGGCCGGGGCCGACGGGGCCGGGACGGGTGACGCGCACACGGCCGCAGACGGCTCTGAGAGGCACGCAGACGACCGCTCGGCCCCGGTGGCCGGTCAACGTACCGCACCGGTATCGGGCGATCGTGAGGCCGGTCGTGAGCGCGTGCCGGCTCAGGAGCGTGAAGACGTCCGCGAACGGGAGGCGTCCCGGGAGCGGGTGACGGCGAGAGAGCGGGAGGCCGCGAGAGAGCGGCAGGCGGTCAGGGAGCGGGAGGCGGTGGCCGCGGCGGGCCGGGAGGCGGCTGCGGCGGCGCGTGGTGGGGGTGCGGCGAGACCCAGCGGTGAAGGCAGCGGAGAGATCGGGGCCGTGCCTGTTCCGCGGCCGGGTGAGGGCCGGGTGCGGCGGGTCGAGTCCGTCGTGGGGCGCGACTCCGGCGGCTGGCGGCGCATCGCTCAGGTCGTCGTCGGCGGCGGCGGGGTGCGGACCGACGGGTCCGAGATCGACGAGGCCAGGGCGAGGGGCGTGTTCGCGGGCAGCCGCAGGGTCGTCGTGCTGGGCTGTACCGGCGGCGCGGGCCAGAGCACGACGGCGCTCATGCTGGGTCACGCCTTCGCCCAATACCGCGACGACCGGGTCGTGGCCGTGGACGCCAGCACCGGCGGCGGCACGCTGACCAGCAAGATCCAGCCGGAGACCCCCGAGACCCTGACGTCGTTGCTGTCGGGGCTCGACCGGGTCAGCGGCTATCTCACGATGCGGGGTTACACCACGCGGACCGCCTCGGGGCTCGAGGTGATCAGCGCGGATTCCGACGCGGGCGCCGAGCAGCGGCTCGCGGACAGGTCCTTCTTCTCCGACCACCGGCTCGGCGAATCCATGCGCCTGCTCGACCGCCACTACAAGCTGGCCGTCATCGACCCGGCCGCCGCCCTGGCGGCCCGGTTGCTGCCGTACGCGGACCAGCTCGTGCTGGTGGTCCCGGCGAGCGAGGAGGCGCCGGAGGCGGTGGCGATGACGTACGAGTGGCTCGACGGGCACGGCTGCGCGGAGCTGCGCAGGCGGGCGGTGATGGTGGTCAACGGCGTGAGCAGGCGTTCGATGACCGACGTCGAGCAGGCGGAGGCGGTGGCCAGAGGCAGGTGCCGGGCCATCGTCAGGGTCCCCTGGGAGGACGGCCTGGCACCAGGCGGCGCGGAGGTCGTCGATCCAGGGCAGTTGCGCGCGGCCGGGCGGCGGGCGTACCTCGCTCTCGCCGGTGTCGTGGTCGCAGGTTTCGCGGCACAGTCCGTACGACCGAGCGAAGAGGAGTTGGCGAGTGACCCCCCGGGCACGAGAATCGGTGAGCGATAAGTGAACAAGCGAGCAGGTCTGGCCCGTTCATGCGCCGAGGGGGCGGCATGAGCAGGGCATCCCGAGCGCACCAGCGCCTCGCGGTCCGCTACTTCGACGACCGCATCCTGCTCACGGACACCAGCGCATGGGCGTATTTCCGGCTCCCGACGGTCAGCTACGAGTTCGTCACCCCCGAGGAACGCGAGGCGCTGGCCACCAACATCACGATCGCGCTGGCCGCGATCAGGATGCCCGACGCCGAGGTCCACCTGAGGGTCGCGCACCGCACGTACCCGGCGGCGGAGTGGGCCATGGCGCTCAATGCCACGTCC
This sequence comes from Nonomuraea fuscirosea, assembly GCF_035917475.1. Classification (NCBI taxonomy): domain Bacteria; kingdom Bacillati; phylum Actinomycetota; class Actinomycetes; order Streptosporangiales; family Streptosporangiaceae; genus Nonomuraea; species Nonomuraea fuscirosea. The sequence goes on from NZ_CP109074.1 coordinate 11,809,152, forward strand.
GACGAGGGGCCTGGCTGGCGCGACTACCTGGAGGAGATGTACCGGCACGTCTGGGCCAAGGACTTCTGGTCGAAGGAGGTCTACCTGGGCGTGCGGCTCGGCCCGCGCGGCAAGCAACTCGGCAGCGGCGTGCTGGCCCAGCTCCTCGGCTTCTACCAGAAGACCGAGAAGGTGCTGGGGATGGACGACGACCACGTACCCGACAGCGAGATCGGGCGCTGGACGGAGCAGGCGGAACGGCTCGGGCGAGCACTCGCGTCGAGCGCCCTCTACGCCCGTCACGCCACCTCCGTCGAGGTGGCGTGGCTGTTCCAGCACTCGGCCGCGGGCGCGCTCGGCGACCCGCCGCCCTCGGCCAGCCCGCGCAGGCGCTGGGGCAAGGGCGAGATCGAGTCGCTGGTCGAGGGCGAGATCCACAACGGCAGGTCGTTGCTGCGGATCGTGCAGCCGCAGGGCGACTCCTACGTGGCGCACCTGTCGTTCGCGCGCTTCCCCGACCTGATGCCCTTCCCCGACGGGGAGCCGTGGCTGCACTTCGCCGACCAGCTGCCGTTCCCGGTGGAGATCTCCTCGCGGATGCGGCTGATCCCACCGGTGAAGGCGTCGAAGGACGTGGCGCGCAAGCTGGCGCACGCCCGCGACATGGACCACCACATCCGCGAGGCGGGCGCGGAGGCGCCGCTGGCGCTGGCCGAGCAGATCGACGCGGCCCGCATGCTGGAGCACGGCATCACCAAGGAACGGCTGCCCTTCGTGTACGGCTGGCACCGCCTGATCGTCTCGGCCCCGACCGAGGACATCTGCGTGCAGCGGGTGGAGGCGGTGGTCGAGCACTACCGCGACATGGGCATCGACGTGGTCAACTCGACCGGCGACCAGTTCTCGCTGTTCCGCGAGACGCTGCCGGGCGAGAAGGTGGGCGTCAACGCCTACGCCCAGCGCCAGCCGCTGCGCACGATCGCCGGCGGCATGGCCACGGCGACCGTCGATCTCGGCGACCGGCTGGGGGAGGGCACCGAAGGCTGGCTGGGCCCGTACATCGGCGAGACCGTCGGCAGGGCGCGCAGCATCGTGCACTTCGACCCGCTGGTGGCGGCCACGCGCAACCGGCCGACCGCCATCGCGATCACCGGCGAGCCCGGCGGCGGCAAGACCACGCTGGCGCTGCTGATGATCTACCAGATGGCGCTGCGCGGCGTGACGGTCGCGGTGATCGACCCGAAGGGCGACGCGGAGTCGCTGGTACGGCTGCTGGAGAAGCGGGGCCGCAAGGCCCGCGTCATCCCGCTCGGCTCGGCGGCCCCCGGGCTGCTCGACCCGTTCTCGTTCGGCGACGACATCGCGGCGAAGAAGACCATGGCCACCGAGACGCTGCGGCTGCTGCTGCCGCGCATGTCGGAGGAGCGCGAGTCGGCGATGATCCAGGCGGTGGCGGCCGTGTCGAACGGCGCGGACCCCTCGCTCGGCAAGGTCGTGGACTTCCTGGAGCAGGCAGAGGACGCGGCCTCGAAGAACCTCGGCGCGGTGCTGCGCTCGATGTCGGAGATGCACCTGGCGCGGCTGTGCTTCGACCCGTCCGGCGGCGACCAGATCGACAGCGAGGGCTGGACGACCGTGTTCACGCTCGGCGGGCTGACGCTGCCCGACGTGGCCACGGGCCGGGAGGACTACTCCTACGAGCAGCGGCTGTCGGTGGCCCTGCTCTATCTGGTGTCGCAGTTCGCGCGCAGGCTGATGAACGGCCTCGACCGGCGCGCCCCCAAGGCGATCTTCCTGGACGAGGCGTGGGCGATCACCTCCACGCCCGAGGGCGCCAAGCTGGTGCCCGAGGTCAGCAGGATGGGCCGTTCTCGCAACACCGCTCTGGTGCTGGTCTCGCAGAACGCGGGAGACCTGCTGAACGAGCAGGTGACCAACTGCCTGTCGTCCGTCTTCGCGTTCAGGTCCACCGAGAGGGTGGAGGTGGACCACGTCATGTCCCTGCTCGGGGTGGAGTCGTCTGAGGAGCACAAGGCCGTGCTCCGCTCCCTGGGCAACGGCGAATGCGTATTCCGTGATCTGGATGGCAGGGCGGGGCGTATGGGCGTAGACCTGATCTCCGATGAACTTCTCCGCTGGCTCGACACGAACCCGACACACGACAAACCCGGCGGCACGGGGCATGATGATCTTCAGGGGGGCGTGGGCAGGGCGCAGGAGGTACGGTCATGAAGATCCGGCTATCCCGACGACTCGCGCTGGCTCTCGCGCTCGTCACCGGCATCCTCGTGGTGCCGCTCGTCCTGGGCGCGACGTCCACGCCGGTCGCCGCCGCCCCCTGTGACCTGTCGGGACCGCTGTCGCCCGAGATGGTGGGCAGCGGCACCGACGGGCTGATCCAGCCGCCCGCGCCGCAGGCCGGCACCCCGGCGGCGACCACCAACTACGCCCAGTTCGGGATGAGCGGGCAGTTCTGGCACACGCACGAGCTGACCTGCTCCGACTACGTGGCCGTGCTCGGCAACATGTGGGCCAACGGCATCTTCACCGCGGCCAAGGCCGTCGACCGGCTGACGATCACCACGTACCAGGCGGCGGCGACGGAAGGACCGCTCCAGGCGATCAAGGACGTGGTCGACGACATCGTCACGCGCCTGGCCGACGCCGTCTACTGGGACTTCCTCCAGCCGATCGTCATCCTCGGCGCCATCTGGCTGGCCTGGTACGGCCTGATCCGCAAGCGGGCCACCACGACCGCGGAAGGCGTCATCTGGATGGTGCTGGCGGTCACGGTGGCGGTGTGGTTCTTCAGCCGGCCCGGCGACTTCACCGGCCTGGGCAAGGTCGTCACCGACAAGACCGGCGAAGTGGTCAACTCCGCCTTCTCCGGCCTGCCGGGCGCGGGCGGCGCGTCCTGCCTGCCGCCGCCCGGCGGCGGCGAGAGCCCGAAGGTGCAGGCGGGCGGCTACGCCCAGACCGGCACGCCCGGGGTCGACCAGAACGCCGACGCGCTGTGGTCCACGCTGGTCTGCAAGCCGTGGCTGGTCGGCCTGTTCGGCACCGCCGACCCGCAGCAGCCGATCGTGCGCGACTGGGGCCGCAAGGTGCTGGAGATGCAGTCCGTCCCGCAGGCGGTGGCCGGGCAACCGGCGCCCGACGTGGGAGCCCGCCAGTCGGAGTACGCGGCGCTCGGCGACAAGCTCAGGAACGACCCCCGCTACGCCACCTTCTCCGGCCGCGACTGGTCCAACCGGCTCGGCGTGGCCGTCGGCGCGTTCATCGCCGCCCTGGTGGCGGGCCTGCTCATCTTCCTGGTGGCGGTGTCGCTGCTGGTGCTGAAGGTGGGCTTCCTGCTCCTGCTCATCCTGGGGCCGATCTTCCTGCTGATCGGCGTCCATCCGGGCAGCGGGCGGATCGTCGCCCTGCGCTGGGTGGAGATGCTCATCGGCACGCTGCTGAGACAGGCCGTGCTGACGATCGTGCTCAGCGTCCTCGTGTACGGGTACGCGCTCATCATCTCCACGGCCATGCCCTGGGGCATGCAGGTGCTGTTCATGGCCCTGCTGACGATCGCGGTGTTCTTCTACCGCCGCCCGTTCCAGCACCTGTTCGCCTCCATGAGCGGGCACACGGTCACCACCCGCATGCTCGGCGAGGCGGCGAGTTCGTCGGTGCTTGAGCGGTCGGCGGGCGTGCTGCCGCCGGTGGCGTCGGCCAGGATCGGCCGCTGGGGTCTGCGCAAGGCCGAGCCGCTGATCAGGGCGGCCGGTGCGGCCAACCCGGCGGGCGCGGCGGCCACGGCCGCGGCGGGCGGCCAGGTCAGGATGCGCGGCGAGGAGGGCGAAGGCGCCGCGTCCGGCACCAGGATCCCGGCCACGGCGGCTCCGCTCGACACCGACCCGCAGGGCGGCAGGGCGGCCGGGCGGGGCACGCCCGAGCCGCGCAGGGGCACCGCGCCCCCGCTCAACCTGGGCACCTCCGCGCCTCAGCGCGGGCCCGCGGCCGGCGGTCCCCGGGTCGGCGGCGGGGCCGCGGCCTCCACCGGCGCGGCCTCGGCGGCCTCGTCGGGCTCCTCCGGCGGCTGGTTCGGCGGGGCGTCCGGCGGCGGCTGGGCGCGGCGCGGCGGTTCGGCGGGCGGTTCATCTGGTGGGTCACGATCCGGCGGCTCGCGCTTCGGCGGGTCCGGCGGGTCCGGCGGGTCCGGCGGGTCACGGTCCGGCGGGTCGCGGTTCGGCGGCTCGGGCGGCTCCCGTACGGGCGGCTCCCGCTCGCGCGGCTCCGGCGGCCTCTTCGGCGGTTCAGGCGGTTCAGGTGGGTCCGGCGGGTCGGGTGGCTCGGGTGGCGGGCTGTTCGGCGGCGGGTCCCGCAACGGCTCGCGTTCGGGCAACGGCTCGCGCTCCGGCGGCGGGACGTCGCCGGGACCGCGGATCTTCGGCTCGGGCGAGTCGTCGTCCCGCTCCTCCGAGGCGCCCCCGCTGTGGCTGCGCAGCAGCGGCAACGGCGGCGGCTCCGGTGGCGACAGCCCCGACGTGCCCTTCTGGCTCAAGCCGAACAACTCCGACAAGGACTAGAACATGGCGCAGGCAGGTGACAGGCGGGGGGTGGCCTTCGCCGCCATCGTCGTGGTCATCGCGGCGGTCGGCATCTACCTGACGATGTGGCCCGACTCCTCGGAGGAGACCCCTGAGCGGCCGGAGACGGCCAGGGCCACTAGCTCCGCCGTGGTGACGAGCACGCCGCTGGCCACCGCGAGCGCCGCGCCGTTCGACGTGTACGCGTACCTGCCGATGAAGAAGGAGCAACTGGCGGCGGCGGCCGACGTGGCCACCCGGTTCACCGCCGCCTACGGCACCTTCCGCTTCGACGAGGACCCCGCGGCCTACGCGGGCCGGCTCAAGGCGTACACCACGGCCGAGCTCGGCGACACCCTGACCAGGACGATGACCTCGGCGGGCACTGTCGAGACGAACAAGAACGACCAGATCGTCTCCACGGCCACGGCCGCGCTCAAGGAGATCAGGCAGGTCGACAAGAGCTCCATCGTCTTCGTGGTCACCGCGAACCGGCAGGTCACGGCCACCAGCGGGAACAAGCTGGTCAGCGAGGAGTTCGCGGTGACGGTGGCCCAGTCGGGGGCCGACTGGCGGGTCTACGACATCCTGCCCGCCGCGGACGGCCAGGACGGAGATCCCCCCTGGTGAAACTCTCCAAGACGCGGCTGGCCCTGATCATCGGCCTGGCCGGCATGCTGCTCCTGGTGGCGGTCATCGTCTCCCCGCTGCTGCTGATGTCGATGCCGTCGTTCCTGAGCGACAGTGCCTCCGTCGACTGCGACGACTCGGCGCGGGTGGAGGAGGCCTCCGACTCCGCCTCGTCCGACATCCCCGCCGCGTACCTGGAGCTGTACAAGGACTACGGCAAGAGGATCGGCGTCCAGTGGAACATCCTGGCCGCCGTGGGCAAGCGCGAGACCGACCACGGCCGCTCCGATCTGCCCGGCGTCAAGAACGGCACCAACTCCGCGGGCGCGGCCGGGCCGATGCAGTTCCTCATCTCCACGTGGGGCGGCAAGGCCAGGGTGCCGATGTCGTCGAAGTTCACCGGCTACGCCTCCGACGGCGACGGTGACGGCGTGGGCGACGTCTACAACCCCGCCGACGCGATCCTCGGCGCGGCCAGGATGCTCAAGCGCAACGGCGCCCCCGAGAACGTGCGGCAGGCGCTGTTCGTCTACAACCGGGCCTGGTGGTACGTCGACCAGGTCGAGGAGATCGCCAGGAAGTACGCCAAGTCCGGCGCGGTCGAGGTGCCCCCGCAGGCGTCGGAGGAGTGCGACGAGCCGCTGGTCGAGGCCGCGCCCAGCGACGTCGTGGCCAAGATCCTGCAGTTCGCGCTGGCGCAGCGCGGCAAGCCGTACTTGTGGGGCGGCACGGGGCCCGACTCCTTCGACTGCTCGGGCGTCATCTACGCGGCCTACAAGGCGGCCGGGCTGACGATCCCGCGCACGACGTTCGGGCAGTGGCCGTTCGGCGTGAAGGTGTTAGAAGGCGAGGAAGAACCCGGCGACCTGGTGTTCTTCAACGCCGGACCCGGCACGTCCGCGAACAACCCCGGCCACGTGGGGCTGGTCGTGTCGAAGGGCAAGATGCTGGAGGCGCGGTGCCGGCTGTGCGGGCCGATCAAGGTCACGAGCTACCAGGCGCGCGACACCCGCGTGGGCTTCACCCGCCCGCTGCAGAACCCCGCGGTGCAGGAGCAGCTGAAGAAGCTGCAGAATCGCACCCTATGAGGGGCATGAGGCTGAGGACGCCGTCCGTATGAGCATGATCGTGGTCGTGGCCGCGGTGATCGTCGAGCCCGGCGGCCGGGTGCTGGCCGCGCAGCGCGCCGAGCCCGCCGCGCTGGCCGGCGGCTGGGAGTTCCCCGGCGGGAAGGTGGACCCCGGCGAGAGCGATGAGGTCGCGCTCGTCAGGGAGTGCAGGGAGGAGCTCGGCGTCGAGGTCGCCGTGGGCGAGCGGGTGGGCGATGACTGGCCGCTCGCCGAGGGGTACGTCATGCGCGTCTGGCTCTGCACGCTGACCTCGGGCACGCCGGAGGCCAGGGAGCATCTGGCGCTGCGCTGGCTGGGGCCTGGGGAGTACTACGAGGTCGAATGGCTGGGCGCGGACATGCCGATCATGAAGATGGTGGAGAGTCTCCTCCCGCGTGATTAGGACATCCCTCTCTGTGACAGAATGATTACTAGGAGTTATTTTTGTCGCGGTGGGGGAGATGGGCGCGATGCGGCGTGGATGGGGCGTCGCCGGGGTGCTGACGCTGGTGGCGGTGCCTTCTGTGCCCGTGGCGGCGACCGGGGTGTCGCTCGTGCTGGAGCGGGTGCACGAGGGCGGCGAGGTCGGCAAGTGGGTCAGGACCGGGGACGTGCAGCGCTTCCGGGTCCGGCTCAACGGCATGGCCAAAGGCGCCAGGGTGGCGGTCGCGGCCAGCCCGGCGACGGCCCTGACCGAGGTCACCTGCCCGCCCGCACCCCTGATGAGCCCGCGTCCTGCGGCGGGTGCCGCCGGCCTCGGGGCCGCGACCCCGGCCGGCTTCGCCGAGGCTTCGGCCGGGCAGGCGGGCTCGGCTTCGGCCGGGCCTGCGGTGCGGAGTCCGGCCGCGGCGGTGGGTGCCAGTGAGGGTGCCAGTGAGGGTGCCAGTGAGGGTGCCAGTGAGGGTGCCAGTGAGGGGGCCGGTGAGGGGGCAGGTGCGGCCGGGCGGCTGGCCAGGCGGGCGTTGCGGGTCGTGGGCGATCCGGCGGTGGTGGGTGATCCGGCGGTGACGGGTGCCGTTCCGCCGGGGGCGCGGGTGTGCCGGTTGGGGAAGGTCGCCGGTGAGCGGGCGGTGGACGTCACGGTCACGGCGCCCGCCGGCGCGCGGAAGGTGGTGCTCGCCGCGGTGGCCAAAGTGCGCGGGACCGGAGGCGGGCCGACGACCCTGAGCAGGAGCACCGCCGTGCGGGTCGGGGCGAGCCGCATCACGGGGGAACGGGCGACGTTCAGCGGCCAGGCCCACCGCCTCCCGCCGCCCAAGCGCGACGCCGTCGACCGACTGGCCGGCACGAGCACCCTCGTCTCCCCGACCCCGACCCCGGTCGTCGCCGCCGCTCCCGTCGTCAGCGCGTCCCCGAGCGCGGGAAGCCCAGGGATCACGCCGGGCGCACGAGCGACGCCAGGCGTACCGGCTACGGCAAGGGCGGCGAGCGGAAAACGGAGGGTGAGCGCGACTCCGGCGGCGAGTGCGGCGGTGGCCGCCGGAGAGATGCCGGTCATTCCGCCGATCGTGCCCGTCACTCCCATCGCGCCTCTCACGCCCGGTCCCGGCGTGCCCTCAGGGGGCGTGCCGCAGGCGTTGCCGACGGCCGTGGTGAGCCTGTCCGCCGGTACGCGGCTCTTTGCCTCGTTCCAAGCCGAGGGCCCCGGCGGAGAAGCGCCGTTGCCGTGGGAAATGGTGTCGTCCGCGAAACCCGTTCATCCGGTGCGCTGGATCAGTCCGATTGACGGCCCGCAGGCGTTGCCCATGGTCGCGGGGGCCATCGGAGTACTGCTCGGAGGGCTCTGGATCGTTGTCACGGTACAACGAGGACGTAATCGGAGAAACGAGTTGTAAATCCGTCTTTACTGTTACTTTTACCCGGCTAGTATTCCCTTGACCATGGTTTCGGGACTGCGCGGAGGGCACCGGTGGCACGCACGCGAGCGACAGCCCTGTCCGCTGTCGTCCTGGCACTCGCACTGACGGGCGCCGGAGCGACCCCGTTCATCGTGCAGAGCGCGAGTGCCTCCGTGACGGCCTTGGACCCCGTCGAGCCGTGCGACGTCGGCGAGGTCTGCGACATCACCCCCGAGACCACCGTCACGGTCACCACCACCTTGGGCGAGCCCACTCCCGAGGAGACGGACTCGGCGCCGGAGACGACGGTCACCAAGACGGTGACCGCGAGCCCGACGAAGAAGACCAAGGCGCCGACCCCCACGAAGACCACCCCCGCCTCGACGCCTCCGCCGACCACCCCCGAGCAGAACCCGCAGCCGCTGCCCACGCAGTCCGTCGAGGTGCCGCCCACGACGGAGCCGACGCCCACCCAGGAGGAGAGCGTCTCGATGCCGGCCATCGCGCCGGACGAGACCACCCCCGCCGTGCCGACGCCCAGCGAGACGCAGGTCGCCTCCGACGAGGAGGTGCCGCTGGAGCTGCGTAACGCGGCGCCGGAGTTCGACCAGCGCACGCTGACGCAGAAGCTCAGCATCCCCGCGCTGGTGCTGGTCCTGCTCGCGCTCTTCGCCGTGCTCATCTTCGAGGGCCGGCTGCGCCGGATGGCCCACGCGGCGGCGGTACGGAAGGCGGGGCCGCCGATGGCCGGGCCCGAGATGCCTCCGCCCGGCGCCGGCTACCCGGCGGGGCCCGGCTACGCCACGGCGGGCTTCCAGGCTCCCGGCTATCCCGGCGGCACCGCGTACGCGCCGATCATCAGCTTCGTGCCGGTGCAGACCTACCCCAGCGTCCCGCCCGGCTACCAGGACCCGAACCACCCGTATCCGCCCCAGGGTTACGTCCAGGAGCCGTACCAGGAGCCCGTACAGGAGCCCGTGGTCCTGCATCCGGACGAGTTCGACTCCTACAGCGAGCCGCCCGTCCGCGAGCGCGACCCGTTCGAGCCGGCCACCGAGGTACGTGAGCCGTTCGAGCCGGCGTCCGGTGCGCGGGAGCGCGACCCGTTCGAGCCGCTGGTCCCGCCGGTGCCGTCGGACATCCCGCCGGGCGGGGCCGGCCCGTACGACGGCGACCAGGAGCAGCCGCTCGGCCCGGCCTCGGCCGCCGAATCGGGTGACCCGGACCCCTGGAAGCCGGCCGCGGGCTCGCTGTTCGAACCCGCGTCCTCCAGGGAGAGCGAGCCGGGTCATGGGGACTCCGTGGCCTCGGACTACGAGCCGCCGCCCTACCTGGCGCCCGACGCGGACGTGACGGCCGTGCAGCCGCTGCCGCCCCAGCTCCAGGAGCAGCCGCAGGAGCCGACCAAGGAGATGCCCGACGCCAAGCGCGGGCTCTTCGGCAGGAAGAAGAAGTAGCACAGACGACAAGGAGCGGGGGCCGGATGTCCGGCCCCCGCTCCTTTGTCGTACGCCTACTTGCTGTTGCTGCTGCTGCGCTTGAAGATCTTGTTGCCCAGCCACACCAGCGGGTCGTACTTGCGGTCCACCACGCGCTCCTTCATCGGGATCAGCGCGTTGTCAGTGATCTTGATGTGCTCGGGGCAGACCTCGGTGCAGCACTTGGTGATGTTGCAGTAGCCGAGGCCGTGCTCCTCCTGCGCGGCGTCCTGCCGGTCGGCCACGTCGTACGGGTGCATGTCCAGCTCGGCGATCCGCATGAGGAAGCGCGGACCGGAGAAGTTGGTCTTGTTCTCCTCGTGGTCGCGGATCACGTGGCAGACGTTGTTGCACATGAAGCACTCGATGCACTTGCGGAACTCCTGCGAGCGCTCGACGTCGACCTGCTTCATCCGGTACTCGCCCGGCTTCACCCCGCTCGGCGGCGTGAAGGACGGCACCTCCCGGGCCTTCTGGTAGTTGTAGGACACGTCGGTGACGAGGTCCTTGATGACGGGGAAGGTCCGCATCGGCGTGACCGTGATGGTCTCGTCCTCCTCGAAGGTGGACATGCGGGTCATGCAGCCCAGCCGGGGCTTGCCGTTGATCTCCATGCTGCACGAGCCGCACTTGCCGGCCTTGCAGTTCCACCGCACCGCCAGGTCGGGCGCCTGCGTCGCCTGGAGGCGGTGGATGATGTCGAGGACGACCTCGCCCTCGTTGACCTCGACGGTGAAGTCCTCGAGCTTGCCTTCGCCGCCCTCACCGCGCCAGACCTTGAACTTTGCCTTGTAGCTCATGACTTCGCTATCCCGTCGAACTCGGCCATCTCTTCGTCGGTGAGGTATTTGCTCAGCTCGTCCCGGTCGAAGAGGGTGATCAGGTCGTCCCGCATGGACGGCTGGAGCTTCTCCTCGACCTGCACGGACGCGCCGTCCGCGGTGGAGCAGACGAGCAGCTTGCGGCGCCAGCCCGGGTTCATCCCGGGGAAGTCGTCGCGGGTGTGCCCGCCGCGGCTCTCCTCGCGCAGCAGCGCGGCGCGCGCCACGCACTCCGACACCAGCACCATGTTGCGCAGGTCGATCGCGAGGTGCCAGCCCGGGTTGTAGATGCGCGAGCCGGCCGCGCCGACCATGCGCACGCGCTCCTTGAGCTTCTCCACGGCCTCCAGGGCCTCGGAGACCTCCTCGGCCTTGCGGATGATGCCGACGAGCTCGTTCATCGTGCGCTGGAGCTCGTGGTGGACCTCGTAGGGGTTCTCGCCGCCGCGGTTGAGCGGGGCCAGCGCCTCCTCCAAAGCCGCGTCCACCAGCTCGGACTCGACCTTGGGCCGCGCGGCCAGGCCGTCCACGTACGCCGCCGCGCCCGCGCCCGCCCGGCGCCCGAACACCAGCAGGTCGGACAGCGAGTTGCCGCCCAGCCGGTTGGAGCCGTGCATGCCGCCCGAGACCTCGCCGGCCGCGAACAGCCCCGGAACGGCCGCCGCGCCGCTGTCGGCGTCGACCTCGACGCCGCCCATGATGTAGTGGCAGGTCGGCCCCACCTGCATGGGCTCGGCGGTGATGTCGACGTCGGCCAGCTCCTTGAACTGGTGGTGCATCGACGGCAGCCGCCGCTTGATCTCCTCGGCGGGCAGGCGGGTCGAGACGTCGAGGAAGACGCCGCCCTGGGGTGAGCCGCGGCCGGCCTTCACCTCGGCGTTGATCGCGCGGGCCACCTCGTCACGCGGCAGCAGCTCCGGCGGGCGCCGGTTGTTGGCCTGGTCGGTGTACCAGCGGTCGCCCTCCTCCTCCGTGGTGGCGTACTTGTCCTTGAACACCTCGGGGATGTAGTCGAACATGAAGCGCTTGCCCTCGGAGTTGCGCAGCACGCCGCCGTCACCGCGGACGGACTCGGTGACCAGGATGCCGCGCACCGACGGAGGCCAGACCATCCCCGTGGGGTGGAACTGGATGAACTCCATGTTGATCAGGTTCGCGCCGGCCAGCAGGGCCAGGGCGTGGCCGTCGCCGGTGTACTCCCAGGAGTTGGACGTGACGACGTACGACTTGCCGATGCCGCCGGTGGCCAGGACCACGGCGGGGGCGTCGAAGAGGACGAAGTTGCCCGTCTCGCGCCAGTAGCCGAACGCGCCGGAGATCGCGTCGCCGTCCTTGAGCAGCCGCGTGACCGTGCACTCGGCGAAGACCTTGATGTAGGCCTCGTAGTCGCCGTGGGTCTCGTAGTCCTCCTGCTGGAGGGCCACGACGCGCTGCTGCAGGGTGCGGATGAGCTCCAGGCCGGTACGGTCGCCCACGTGTGCGAGCCGTGGGTACTCGTGCCCGCCGAAGTTCCGCTGGCTGATCTTGCCGTCCTTGGTGCGGTCGAACAGCGCGCCCCAGGCCTCCAGCTCCCACACGCGGTCGGGCGCCTCCTTGGCGTGCAGCTCGGCCATCCGCCAGTTGTTGAGGAACTTGCCGCCCCGCATGGTGTCACGGAAGTGCACCATCCAGTTGTCGTCGGAGTTGACGTTCCCCATCGCGGCGGCCGCGCCGCCCTCCGCCATGACCGTGTGGGCCTTGCCGAACAACGACTTGCAGATGATCGCGGTCCGCTTGCCCTGCTGACGGGCCTCGATCGCGGCCCGCAGGCCGGCCCCGCCCGCGCCGATGACGATGACGTCGTAATCGTGGCGCTCTATGTTGTGCGTGTTTTCCACTGAAAGCTGTCCTTACGCGTACGGGAAGGCGATGATGCCCTTGGCCACCAGGCGCACGTACAGGTCGGCGCCCATGACCGAGAACATCGAGGCCCACGCGAGGGGTTGGTGCTTGGCGTTGAGCTTGGACACGAACGTCCAGGCCCGGTACCGCAGCGGGTGACGGGAGAAGTGGTTGAGCCTGCCCGCGGTGATGTGCCGGCAGGAGTGGCACGACAGCGTGTAGGCGTTGATGAGGACGGCGTTGGCGATCAGGATCCAGCTGCCCAGGCCGAGCGGCTTGTGCACCACCGCCAGCACGGCGTCGTAGGCCAGGATGAGGCCGATCACGATGGCCGCGTAGAAGAAGTACCTGTGGATGTTCTGCATGATCAGCGGGAAGCGCCGCTCACCGGTGTACTTCCCGTGCGGCTCCTGCACGGCGCAGGCCGGCGGCGAGAGCCAGAAGGAGCGGTAGTAGGACTTGCGGTAGTAGTAGCAGGTCAGCCGGAACCCACCGGGCAGGGCCAGGATGAGCAGCCCCGGCGACAGCGTGTACCAGTCGCCGATCGGCGCCCAGCCGAACAGCTGCGCCCCTTCGGGACACGTGACCGCGGCCAGGCAGGGCGAGGCGAACGGGGCGATGTAGGGATCGACGAAGATGCTGTTGTCGATGATCGCCCATACACCGTAGACAAGGAATGAGCTGAGCCCGAAGAACGTCACGAGCGGGACCAGCCACCATCTGTCCGTACGCAGGGTGCGCACCTTGACTTGCGCACGCTGCCGGCGGACCGGGGCTTCGGGCGTCGTCTGGGTCATCGCGGACCTCTCCACCTCCCGCGGACCCTTAGCGCAGGGGGTCCGTGGTTTCGTTTCACTGGGCGCGCTCTTAGGGCGGGATCCGCTCGGGCGCGCGTTGGTGGGGGATACGTTACGACGACGGGATCGACATTTGTGAGCGGGGTCACTCACTTTTTCGATGACTAGCTGTGATTCCTGTCACGTAGCCCGTCAGAGGGGCTGTTCCAGGGGCGGCAACTTCACCACTGTCACGAAAAAGTTATCGATCTGCCGGACAACGCGAATAAATTGCTCGAAGTCCACTGGCTTCGACACATATGCGTTCGCGTGCAGCCGGTAGCTGAGGAGGATGTCCTCCTCCGCCTCGGACGTCGTCAGGATCACCACCGGGATCGTGCGTAACTCGGCGTCGGCCTTCACCTCCTCCAGCACCTCCATACCGCTCATCCTGGGCAGGTTGAGGTCGAGCAGGACCAGGTCGGGGCGCGGCGCGCCGGCGTAGTCGCCCTCCCGGCGCAGGTAGGCCATCGCCTGCTCGCCGTCGTTGACCACGTTGAGCCGGTTGCGCACCTTGTTGAGGTCGAACGCCTCCCTGGTGAGCAGGATGTCGCCCTGGTCGTCCTCCACCAGGAGCACCTCGATCGGCCGCCAGTCGTTCATCGCTCGTCTCCCGCGGCGGGCAGCGTCCATCGGAACGTCGCGCCGTGCCCGTCCCCGGCTCCGTCTGCGTCTGCGTCTGCGTCTGCGTCTGCGTCTCGGTCTCCGTCGAGCCAGAGCGTCCCGCCGTGATACTCGACGATCTTGCGGCAGAGCGCCAGCCCGATGCCGGTGCCCGGGTAGACGTCGCGCGGGTGCAGCCGCTGGAAGATGAGGAAGATGCGGTCGGCGTACTTGGGCTCGACCCCGATGCCGTTGTCGGAGCAGCTGAACTCCCACCGGTCGCCGTCGCGCCTGACCCCGATGTGCACGCGCGGCGGATCCTCGGCGCGGAACTTGACCGCGTTCTCGATGAGGTTCTGGAAGAGCTGGGTGAGCTGCACCTGGTTGCCGACGACACGGGGCAGCTCGTCCCGGGTGACGGTGGCGCCTGTGTCCTCGATCGTGGCCGAGAGGTTCTCCAGCGCCCGGTCCAGCGCCGTGCCCGACTCGGTCTCGGCCTTTTCGCCGGTGACCCGGCCGACGCGGGAGAAGTCGAGCAGGTCGTTGATCAGCAGCTGCATGCGCTTGGCGCCGTCCACCGCGTAGTGGATGTACTGCCTGGCCCGCTCGTCGAGCTGGTCGCCGTAGCGTTGCTCCAGCATCTGCGTGAAGCTGGCCACCTTGCGCAGCGGCTCCTGGAGGTCGTGGCTGGCGACGTACGCGAACTGTTCCAGCTCGCTGTTGGACCGGCTCAGCTCCTCGGTCTGGTCGGCGGCCGTGCGCCAGGCCGAGACGATGCGGGCGCGCATGGAGTCGATGTGGCTGGACAGCTCGGCCAGCTCAAGGGGCCTGTCGACGTGCAGGTCGCGGTCGAAGTCGCCGCCGGCGACCGTACGGACCTGCTCGGTGAGCTGGCCGATGGGCTTGAGCACGGCGTAGCGCACGATCACGGCCAGCCCGGCGCCGCAGGCGAGCAGGAGGGCGAAGACCACGATCAGGGCCACGGTCAGCCGCTCGATCTGCGCGGCCACCTCGGGCTGCGGGTTGAGCTCGGCGGTCCTCGCGGTCATCGTCATGACGATGACGACCCCGGCGACGAAGGTGAGGCCCGCCACCGTCGCGGTGGCCAGGAACCAGTGGGCGACGGGCACCCGGCCCAGGCCGATCGGCTGCTTGGGAGGGGGAAGGGGATGGATCGTCATGTGATGCACCTCCGCACCATGACCACGGCCAGGTCGTCGCTGAGCGTGCCCACGTGGCTGATGAGCCGGTCGAGGTCGATGGCGCCGTGCTCGCGTACCAGGTCGAGCAGGCCCTCCACGCCGAGCAGCCGGCTCGGCTCGCCGACGGCGGCCTCGATCAGGCCGTCGGTGTAGAGCATCATCGACCACTCCGTGCCCAGTGGGACGTCGATGACCGCCCACTCCGCGTCGGCGAAGATGCCGAGCGGCGGGCCGGAGGGCGCCTCGGTCACCACCCGCACCTCCCCGTCGCGCACCAGCAGCGGCGGCGGATGGCCGACCACGCGCATCGTGGCGTGGCTCAGGTCGGGGCTGATCGTGGCCGTGCACAGCGTGGTGAAGATCTCGGGGGCCTTGCGCTCGGCCCGCAGCAGGGTGTCGAGCGTCCGCAGCAGCGTGTCGTCCGGCTGCCCGGCCAGGACCAGCGTGCGCCAGGCGATGCGCAGCGCCACGCCGAGCGCGGCCTCGTCGGGGCCGTGGCCGCACACGTCGCCGATCACCATGTGCACGGAGCCGTCCGGCGTCTGCACGGTGTCGAAGAAGTCGCCGGCCAGGGTGCCGCCGCTGCCCGGCAGGTAGCGGGTGACGTGTTCGATGGCGGACGAGCGCAGCAGCGGGCCGGGCAGCAGGGCACTTTCCAGCCGCGCGTTCTCCTGGGCCGTCAGCTCGGCCTGGACGAGTTTGAGCTGGGCCAGGTCGGCGCGCTTGCGCTCCATCGCGTACCGGATGGACCTGGCCAGCAGCCGGGCGTCCACGTCGCCCTTGACCAGGTAGTCCTGGGCTCCCGACTGCACGGCGGAGACGCCGACGTGGACGTCCCGCAGCCCGGTGAGCACCAGCACCGCCGTGTGCGGCGCCAGCGCCAGCACCTCCTCCAGCGCCTCCAGCCGGCTGGCGTCGGGCAGGGAGAGGTCGACGAGCACGCACTGGATCTGGGGGGTCAGCTGCTCCTTGGCCTCGCGCAGGTTGCGCGCCCTGAAGATGCGCGGCGGTGCCTGGGCCTGGTTGAGCAACTCCTCGACGAGGAACGCGTCGCCGTCGTCGTCCTCGATGAGCAGCAGCGTGAGCGTCTGCGAAAGGTTCGCCGTCAAAAAGCCTCTCCGGGTAGGACCGCTAGATGCTCATTCTGCGATGACTTCAACCCCTTGCGGAAGCGGGCACTAGGCCGTGTTTCAGAAGTGAGTTGCGTGGCGGTTGCGCGGTGACGTAGATCGACAAAAGAGGAGGTCTCCGGTAGATGAGTCAACGACCAAGAAGACCATCTGCACGGAGACCTCGTGGACACCTTACCGGTGGCGGGGCGGGCTGATCTGACCGATGCGCAGTGGGCGGTGCTGGAGCCGCTGTTGCCCGTCGGCCGGAAGCCAGGGCGCCCGCCGATCTGGACGAAACGGCAGCTCATCGACGGTATCCGGTGGCGGGTGCGGGTGGGTGCGCCGTGGCGGGACGTGCCGGAGCGGTACGGATGCTGGCAGACGATCTACGGGTTGTTCCGGCGCTGGCAGCGTGCCGGCATCTGGCAGCAGATCCTGACCGTCTTGCAAGCCCAGGCGGACGCGGCCGGGCTGATCACGTGGGATGTGAGTGTCGACTCCACCGTCTGCCGGGCCCATCAGCACGCCGCAGGGGCGCGGAAAAGGGGGATCTGCAGGTCGAGTCGCCGGGCGGGGTGCGGGAGGAGCCGGCCGATCACGGGCTGGGGCGTTCATGTGGCGGCTTGAGCACTAAGCTGCATCTGGCGACCGAGCAGGGCCGCCGAGCGCTGTCGATCGTGCTGACGGCCGGGCAGCGTGGTGACAGTCCTCAGTTCAGGGCGGTCTTGGAGGGTATCCGGGTGCCGCGCCTGGGCGGGGGCCGGCCCCGGACTCGGCCGGACCGGGTGCTGGCCGATAAGGCCTACAGCTCGCACGGAAACCGCCGTTACCTGCGCAGGCGCGGCATCAAGGCCACCATTCCGATCAAGCTGGACCAAGCCGCCGCCCGGCGCAGGAAGGGCTCCCAGGGCGGCCGGCCACCGGCGTTCGACCCCGAGTCGTACAAGCTGCGCCACGCGGTGGAATGTGGCATCAACCGGCTCAAGGGCTACCGAGCGGTGGCCACCCGTTTCGACAAGCTGGCCGTGCGCTACGAAGCGACCATCCACATCGCCGTGATCGACACCTGGCTATGAGTCCACTACTTCTGAAACACGGCCTAGTGACCGGCTTCCGCGATGAGTTCGACCCCTTGCGGAAGCGTCCCTTCGTGATCTGCTTCCAGGACGAAGGAGAGCAGGGTCTGTCTGAACGCCTGCGCGGCCCTGGTCGGCTCGACGTCCTTGCGGTGGGCCAGCGCGATCGTCCGGCTGAGCCCGGGTGGCGCGAGCGGCGTGCCCAGCAGGCCGGGCCGCCCGTCGAGGACCATCGACGGCACCACGGCCACGCCCAGTCCCGCTTCCACGAACCGTAGCACGGCGTCCATCTCCCCGCCTTGGACCGCGAACCGGGGCTCGAAGCCCGCCTGCCGGCACGCCGCCAGCGTCGCCTCGCGCACGTCGTAGCCGCGCCTGAACATCACCATCGCCCGGCCGCGCAGGTCCTCGATCCGCAGGTAGGGACCCTTGATCTGCTCGTGGGACGGGGCGACGACGACGAGGTTCTCGCGCAGGATCTCCTCGGTCACCAGCGAGGGATCGTCGCTCTGCAGCGGCATGATGATCAGTGACAGGTCGAGCTGCCCCCTGGCCAGCGCCCTGATCAGGTCACGCGAGCCGCCCTCCTCCACCAGCAGCTCGATCCCCGGGTACGCGCGATGGAAGCGGGCCAGCGCGTCGGCCAGCAGCCCCGCGCACAGGGACGGCGTGGCCCCCAGCCGCACCCGGCCGCGGCGCAGCCCGGCCAGCTCGGCCACCTCCTGCCTGGCGGTGTCGGCGTCGGCCAGGATCCGGCGGGCCAGCGGCAGCAGCGCCTCGCCGGCCGCGGTCAGCGTCACGTTGCCGCGCGCCCGCGAGAACAGGGGCGCGCCGAGATCGGCCTCCAGAGCCTTGATCTGCTTGCTCAGCGACGGCTGCGCGACCCGCATGCGCTCGGCCGCCTGGGTGAAGTGCCTGGCCTCCGCCACCGCGACGAAGTACGCGAGCTGCTGGAACTGCATGTGATTTTCCTCGCACCGGCCCGGCGTAAGGCGACGATAAAAGCCGCGCCTTGCCTCATCATAGCCCCTGGCTATCGAAACCAGATCTGTGATGACTTGGACGGATCAATGCTGGATACCTAGCGTCGATGACGTGACTGCCACGATAGAGCGCGGTGCCGCCACCGCGTCTGTTACCCCTCCCCGTAAGGCCCCGACGAGGAAGAAGCCGGGCGGGTTCCTGGGCTCCTCGAACGGCAAGAAAGCCGTCATGGCCGTCACGGGCGCCGTGATGGTGCTCTTCCTGCTCGGCCACATGCTCGGCAACCTCAAGATCTTCTTCGGCCGCGAGTCCTTCAACGACTACGCCCACGCTCTGCGCACGCTGCTGGAGCCGCTCGCTCCCTACCGCACGCTGCTGACGCTCGTGGAGATCGCCCTCGTGGCCTCGGTCGGCCTGCACATGTGGGCCGCGATCTCGCTGTCCCGCCGCGCCGGCAAGGCCAGGCCGGTCAAGTACGTGGCCAAGAAGTCGCAGGCCGGCGGCTACACCACGCACATCATGCGCTGGGGCGGCGTGACGATCGTGCTGTTCGTGATCTGGCACCTGCTCGACCTGACCTTCGGCGTGGTGAACCCGAAGGGCTTCGACGCGGCCCCCGCCGACCGGATGATCGCCGGCTTCGACGCCTCCCGCTGGTGGGTGACGCTGATCTACATCGTCGCCGTCGTCATGGTCGGCCTGCACCTGCGGCACGGCCTCTGGAGCGCCTTCCAGACCCTCGGCTGGGCCGGCCACGGCCGCTACCGGCTGCTGCGCGCGTCGGCCGCCCTGGTCTCCGCGGTCCTGGTCATCGGCTTCCTGGCCCCGCCCCTCGCGATCACGTTCGGAGTTGTCAAGTGAAGTACACCGAAGGTTCCGCGATCAGGGACACCAAGGCTCCCGCCGGGCCTATCGAGGAACGCTGGGAGAAGCGCAAGTTCGGCGCCAAGCTGGTCAACCCGGCCAACAAGCGCAAGCTCAACGTGATCGTCGTCGGCACCGGCCTGGCGGGCGGCTCGGCCGCGGCGACCCTGGGTGAGCTGGGCTACAACGTCAAGTCGTTCTGCTACCAGGACACGCCGCGCCGGGCCCACTCCATCGCCGCGCAGGGCGGGATCAACGCCGCCAAGAACTACCGCGGCGACGGCGACAGCATCTACCGCCTGTTCTACGACACCGTGAAGGGCGGCGACTTCCGCGCCCGCGAGTCGAACGTCTACCGCCTGGCCCAGGTCTCG
Source organism: Nonomuraea fuscirosea (assembly GCF_035917475.1). Lineage (NCBI taxonomy): Bacteria > Bacillati > Actinomycetota > Actinomycetes > Streptosporangiales > Streptosporangiaceae > Nonomuraea > Nonomuraea fuscirosea. The sequence goes on from NZ_CP109074.1 coordinate 11,828,510, forward strand.
GTGAACATCATCGACCAGGCTGTGGCGCAGGGCGTACCGTTCGCCCGTGAATACGGCGGCCTGCTCGACACCCGCTCCTTCGGCGGCGCCCAGGTCTCCCGTACGTTCTACGCCCGCGGCCAGACGGGGCAGCAGCTGCTGCTGGGCGCGTACCAGGCGCTGGAGCGGCAGATCGCGGCCGGGACCGTCGAGATGCACACGCGGCACGAGATGCTCGACCTGATCGTGGCCGACGGGCGGGCGCGCGGCGTCATCGTGCGCGACATGGTCACCGGCGAGATCGAGCGCCACCTGGCCGACGCCGTGGTGCTGGCCACCGGCGGCTACGGCAACGTGTTCTTCTTGTCCACGAACGCCAAGGGCTGCAACACCACCGCCATCTGGCGGGCCCACGAGCGCGGCGCGTACTTCGCCAACCCCTGCTACACGCAGATCCACCCGACCTGCATCCCGGTGTCGGGCGAGTACCAGTCCAAGCTCACGCTCATGTCCGAGTCGCTGCGCAACGACGGCCGCGTGTGGGTGCCGCTGCGCAAGAACGACGAGCGCGCCCCTGGCGACATCCCGGAGGAGGAGCGCGACTACTACCTGGAGCGCATCTACCCGGCCTTCGGCAACCTGGTGCCGCGCGACATCGCCTCCCGCGCCGCCAAGAACGTCTGCGACGAGGGCCGCGGCGTCGGCCCCGGCGGGCTCGGCGTCTACCTCGACTTCAGGGACGCCATCGACCGCCTCGGCCGGGACGCGGTCGAGAAGAAGTACGGCAACCTGTTCGAGATGTACGAGCGCATCACCGGCGAGAACCCGTACGACGTGCCGATGCGCATCTACCCCGCCGTCCACTACACGATGGGCGGGCTGTGGGTGGACTACGACCTGCAGTCCACGATCCCCGGTCTGTTCGTCGTAGGTGAGGCCAACTTCTCCGACCACGGCGCCAACCGGCTCGGCGCGTCGGCGCTGATGCAGGGCCTGGCCGACGGATATTTCGTGCTTCCGACCACCATCGGCGACTACCTGGCCGCGGGCCCGTTCGGCGACGTGGACGACGAGGCCGTCGCGGAGGCCGAGATCAGGGTCCGCACCAAGATCGACCGGCTCATGTCCGTGAACGGCACCCGCACGCCCGACTCCTTCCACCGCGAGCTCGGCAAGCTCATGTGGGACTACTGCGGCATGGAGCGCACCGAGGAGTCGCTGCGCAAGGCGCTGGAGCGCATCCCCGAGCTGCGCGAGGAGTTCTGGCAGAACGTCAAGGTGAGTGGCACCGCCGAGGAGCTGAACCAGGTGCTGGAGAAGGCCGGCCGCGTCGCCGACTTCTTCGACCTGGCCGAGCTCATGTGCCTGGACGCCCTCATCCGCACCGAGTCCTGCGGCGGCCACTTCCGCGCCGAGTCCCAGGACGCCGACGGCGAGGCCCTGCGCGACGACGAGCACTTCGCGCACGTCTCCGCCTGGGAGTTCGGCGGCGAGGACGGGCCGGTGCTGCACAAGGAAGCGCTCGAGTACGAGTACGTCAAGATGACCCAGCGGAGCTACAAGTGAACCTGACCTTGCGCGTCTGGCGGCAGAGCAGCCCCTCCGACGCCGGACGCATGGTGACGTACAAGGTGGAGGACGTCTCCCCTGACATGTCCTTCCTGGAGATGCTCGACGTGCTCAACGAGCGCCTCATCCTGGAGGGCGACGACCCGATCGCGTTCGACCACGACTGCCGCGAGGGCATCTGCGGCATGTGCGGCATGGTCATCAACGGCGTGGCCCACGGCGAGCAGCGCGCCACCACGACGTGCCAGCTCCACATGCGCCACTTCGAGGACGGCGCCGAGATCACCATCGAGCCGTGGCGCGCGGCCCCGTTCCCGGTCGTCAAGGACCTGGTCGTGGACCGCAGCGCGTTCGACCGGATCATCCAGGCGGGCGGCTTCGTCTCGGTCCCGGCCGGCTCCGCGCCCGACGCCCACAGCATCCCGGTGCGCAAGGAGGACGCGGACTCGGCCTTCGACGCGGCCACCTGCATCGGCTGCGGCGCCTGCGTGGCGGCCTGCCCCAACGGCTCGGCCTCCCTCTTCACCGCCGCCAAGATCACCCACCTGAGCCTGCTCCCGCAGGGCCAGCCCGAGCGCCTCACCCGCGCGAAGGCCATGGTTGACCAGATGGACGCGGAGGGCTTCGGCGGCTGCACCAACACGGGCGAGTGCACGGCGGTGTGCCCGAAGGGCATCCCCCTGGACACGATCGCCCAGATGAACAGCGACTACCTGAAGGCGAACGCCAAGTAGGAGCCGGTTCAGAATGATGGGCGCAACTATCATAGTTGCGCCCATCGTTCTGAACGCAGGTGATCAGATGGTCAGCAAACCGAGGCGAAGATCGGCGGTCTGCTGGAGCAGCCGCGCACCGCGCCGGCCCGCCCGCTGAAGGCCCTGACGAGCGCCGGATTCCTCCGGTACGACACCGATCCCCTGTGGGAGAGACGCCCGGTGATCACCGTGGTGGACCCCATCGTGCGCTTTCACAATCTGATCACCGTGCCGCAGCGCGATCTCGTCGACACGGGGCAGTCGGCACAAGCCTGGCAGCGGTCGAGGCCGACGTTCGTGGCCGGCGTCCTGGGTCCCCACTTCGAGCAGTGCGCCCGAGACTGGCTACGCGGTCGGGCCGAGTTCCGGGGAGAGGCAGGCCTGGTGGCGGCGACCGCCGTCAACGACCGGAAGGGGCGGGCCGACGCGCCGCGGCGCAGGGGAGACGTGCTGCTGGTGGGAGTGCCTACGCTGGTCGAAGGTGCGGACCCCGTGGTGGTGCCGCGCCGAATTCTCTGAGACGGGCGGTAACAACGGGCGGGATGTGACCACTTCCTGGTGTCAGAAGAACGCATTCCGAACGAAGGGGCTGGGCGGTGGCGGATGATGCGCACCGGTTCACCGGCATGTACGACGAATGCCGGCAACGGGTCTGGGCCTACGTCGTCAGCCGTGCCGGGCGGCAGGTCGCGGACGAGGTGGTCAGTGAGACGTTCGCGATCGCCTGGCGGCGGCTGGACGACGTGCCCGACCCGGCGCTGCCCTGGCTGCTCGGCGTCGCCCGCAACGTCCTGCGCGACAACGTGCGCGCGGAGGTGCGCAGGCAGGCCATGGCCGCCGAGTTGAAGGCGTGGACCGAAGGGGACGTGGCCGACCAGGTGACCGAGCGCATGGCGGTCGTGCGCGCGCTGGCCGCGCTGCGGGAGGACGACCGGGAGATCCTCGTCCTCGTCGCCTGGCACGGGTTGTCGCCCAAGGAGGCCGCGCGGGTGATCGGGTGCTCGTCGGCGGCGTACCGGGTGCGGCTGCATCGGGCTCGCAAACGGCTCAAACAGGCCATCGAGTCGGGGGAGGCGGCGGTGGGTGCGCCGTACTCCGGGGAGCCGTCTTCGAGCGCGCCGTACGCCGGAGAGCCGGTCCGGCGCGAGTCGCCCACGCCCCATGTGCGGAACCTCAGCGAGGAGTGGTCATGAACCCCATCGACGAACTTCGGGCGGCCAAGCCCGCGCACCTGGACGACGGCGGCCGGGTGGACGAGCTGACCAGGGCCACGGAGCTGGCCCGGGCGATGTCGGGACCCCGGCTGGCGCCGGCCCGGCGCAGAGTCGTACGACCGGCCTGGGGGCTGGGGCTGGCGGGGGCCGCGGCGGCCGTGACGGCGGCCGTGGTGGTGGTGTCCGGGAACGGACCGGTGCCCGCGAACCCGTCCCGGGCGCCAGGCGGCACGGGGGTGGTGGCGAGCGCGGAACCCAGCGCGAGCGGCACACGGACGCGGGCGCCGCGGGTGGCGTTGCCGGCCAGGCAGGTGCTGCTGGCGGCGGCCGAGAACGCGGCGCGGCAGGACGAGGGCAGCGGCGACTACTGGCACAGCGAGTCGGTGAGCCGGAACCTCTACACCGTCAAGGACGGCGGCTACCTGGTCGTGGACCGGAACCGCCTCGAAGGCTGGACGCCCAGCGCCACCGGCGGCGAGCAGTGGTCGCGCAGCAAGTCGCTCGGCGCGCGGCCCGCCACCGAGCAGGACAGGAAGGCGTGGGAGCGGGCGGGGTCGCCGTCCGCGTTCGAGGCCGTCATCCCCGGCAAGGGGAGCGGAAAGGAGAAGTACGGCGCCATCCCGTTGTCCACCTCCCCGCGCCCGGCCAGGACCGAGCGCAGCCCGCTGGTCGACGGTGACAAGGTGTTCTGGCTCGGCCGGAACGTCACCATGAAGGACCTGCGCGGGCTGCCGAGCGACCCGGCGAAGCTGAAGAAGTGGCTGATGGCCTCCTACGAGGGCCACGGGACCGAAGGGGACAGCCAGGAGATGTCGGGCGACGTGTGGCTGTTCACGGTCAGCATGGGGCTGATCATGGACATGCCGGTGACGCCCGAGGTCCGGGGGGCCGCCTTCCGGATGCTGGCCGAGCTCGACGAGGCGAAGGTGACCGCCGACGTCACCGACGCCGAGGGGCGGAGCGGGACGGCCGTGTCGGTGCAGGAGCCGACGCACGGGGGCGGCATCGACGAGAAGCGGCTGGTCTTCGACGAGTCGACCGGGCGGGCGCTGGCCAGGGAGAACGTGGTGGTCAAGGCGGGCACGTTCCAGGCCGGGCTGGAGCCGGGCACGGTGTGGACGTCGGAGGTGCTGATCGGGTCCGGCTGGACGGACGCGGGACCCAAGGGCTCCTGACCTCGTCGTCTCCGGGCACGCGGCTCGCCGGGCGCGCATCCGCGCCGGCGAGCCGCTCTGGCGGCTTGTGTGGTCAGCCGCTCTGGCGGGCCGCGTCGTTGGCGTTCGTGCGGATCTGCTGGATGCGCTGCTTGGTCAGGCCGAGCAGCTCGCCGATGTCGCCGTCCGACAGCCCCAGCTCGTGCATGTGCTTGACCCGCTTCTTCAGCGTCCGCGTGTAGTCCTCGGCGATGGCGGCGGCCTGGCGCTGGAGGGCGGCGAAGTCGTCGAGGTCCTGCTCCGACAGGCCGGGCAGGGCGTAGTGGTAGACCGGGGACGGCGGCCTGGGGCGGTCGGCGAACAGGAACGGCAGCCCCTCGGTGACGTCGGCGTGCAACTCCTTGAGCGTACGGGCGGACATGCCGCCGGCCACGCCGTCCACCTGGGCCAGCCACAGGCTGCCGGCCATGGTGACGTGGACGTCGACGCGGTCTGCGGTCATCGGTGCTCCAGTCAGTCCTTCAGCCAGCCGTCGCCGAAAAGGTGTGCCAGCCCTTCTTCGAGGGAGTCCACGAGCTGTGGCGTCTCCCCTGGGTAGAGCGGGACGATGGCGCGGGCCGCGACCCGGCCCCCGGCGTCCCACAGCAGCAGGAAGCGCTGCCGCCTCGTCGTCTCCACCCAGTCGGGGCGCAGGCCGTGGAGGCGGGAGAGCCCGATGATGCGGTCGCGGATGGCCGCGTAATCATCTCGTTCCACCACACGCGGCAGACTATATCCCTTGACTAACACCGACAAGGGGCCTTGTCGGCGATATTTCCCATACGTGTTGGTTAGGGCGCGACGAGCTCTAGGACACAATCCAGGCCCGCGCGAACGTCTCCACAGCCGCGCGGGCGATGCCCGCCAGCTCGGCCTCCTCCAACTGCCGGGTGCCCATCTGCGAGCGGGCCTCAAGGGGGCCCAGGACCAGGGCCATGAACTGCTCGGCCGCCAGGTCGGGGTCCGTGGTGCGCAGCCGGCCGGCCAGCGCGAGCCGGGCCAGCCGGTCGGCCAGCGCCTGGTTGACGCGATCGAGGCCGAACTCCTTGACGATGTCGAGGATGTCGGGGAAGTGGGTGATCTCCGAGTAGAGCAGGCTGCGCAGGGCGCAGTAGCGGCTGTCGGTGTGCAGGCGGAGCAGGGTGAGGGCGACGTCCTCCAACGTGGCGGGCAGATCGTCGCCCGGGTCGGCGAGCGGCGCCAGGGCGGCCACGCGCTGGTCGAGCGCGTCCATGGCGGCGGCCCTCATGGCGTGCCGGAACAGGGTCGCCTTGTCGGTCATGTGGTTGTAGACCGTCGGCTTGGCCACGCCCGCCTCGCGCGCGACGTCCTCCACCCCGGCCTGGGCGTAGCCGTGCCGGGCGAACACGGTGAAGGCGCCGTCCAGGATCGCCTGGCGCTTGTCGATCCGTCCGCGGGTGGTGCTCATGCCATCGATTGTACGCGCGGGTTCAGGTTGATGGACGAGCTGGTTGCAATCGTACGGGCGAGGTATTTATGTTTAACTCATGAGTTCAGATAATGATGATCGGCTGGGTCGCCGGCTGGTGGGGATCATCGCCGTGGTCCTGCTCGGCGGATTGCTCGGCATCCTCAACAGCACGATGGCCGCCGTCGCCACCGACACCCTGGTGCTGGCGTTCGACACGTCGCTGAGCACGGTCGGCTGGGCCTCCACCGGGTTCCTGCTGGCCGTGACCGCCACCATCCCGTTCACCACCTGGGCCGTCGACCGGTACGGCGGCAAGCGGCTGTGGACGGCGGGGCTGCTGGTGTTCCTGGCCGGTTCGCTGGCCGCGGGGCTGGCCTGGAACGTCGGCAGCCTGATCGCCTTCCGCGCCGTGCAGGGGCTCGGGGCCGGGCTGCTCGATCCGCTCGTGCTGATCCTGCTGGCCAGGGCCGCGGGCCCGCGGCGGGCCGGGCGGGTGATGGGGCTGATGGGTGTGGTGCTGTCGCTGGGGCCGGTGCTCGGGCCGATCGCGGGCGGGGCGATCCTGGGGGCGTTCACGTGGCGGGCGATGTTCCTGATCAGCGTGGTCGTCGGGATGGTGGCGCTGGTGCTCGCCGTACGGGTGATCCCCGCCGACGAGCCGGGCTCGCCGGGACCGTCCCGGTTGGACGTGCTGGGCCTGGCGTTGCTCGGCCCCGGGTTCGCGGCCGTGGTGCTGGGGTTGTCGCAGACGGCCGAGCAGGGCACGATCGCGGTGTGGCAGGCGCTGACGCCCCTGGGACTGGGCCTGGCCCTGCTCGCCGGGTACGCCGCGCACGCCCTGGGCCGGCGCCGGACGCCGCTGATCGACCTGCGGCTGTTCCGCAACCGGGGATTCAGCGCCAGCGTCACGATCATGGGGCTCGGCGGCATGGGCCTGTTCTCCGGCCTGTTCGCGCTGCCCCTCTACTACCAGCAGGCACACGGGCACGGCGTGCTGGCGGCCGGGCTGCTCATGGCCCCGCTCGGGCTCGGCGGCTCCATCGCCATGCCGCTGGCCGGCCGGCTCTCCGACCGGGTCGGCGCGCGCGGCCTGGCCGCCGGCGGGGCGGTCGTCGCGATCCTGAGCATGTTCGCCCTGACCAGGATCGAGGCGGGGACGCCGGAGGTCTGGTCGGCGCTGGCGGCGCTCACGCTCGGCCTGGGCAGCGGCTGCTTCAGCGCGCCCACCATGGGGTCGCTCTACCGGACGCTGCCCGGGCCCATGGTGGCGCAGGGCAGCTCCGTCCTGTACATGCTCAACCAGCTCGGCGCGGCGCTCGGCGTCGCCCTGGTCACCCTCGTCGTGCAGAGCGCGGCCGACACGATGAACGGCCTGCGCGGCGTCTTCTGGGTCGGCGTCGTCTCCACGGTGATCGTCCTGGCCCTCGTGCCGCTGCTCCCGGGCCGGACGGCCAGGGCGCCGGCGGCCGTGCCTGCGGAGGCGGAGAGAGCGGACGTACCGCGCTAATTCGCTTGCGGCGGGTAGAGGAACTCTGGCCTGATAGATCACGTTCCCAGCTGCGACCGGAAGGAGGCGATACGGAGATGACGTACAACGAGGTGACCGGAACCAGGAGGCCGCTGCGCATGTGGGCAGAGCCCGAGACGGTCGATCCGCAGGCGATGCAGCAACTGCGTAACGTGGCGAACCTCGAGTGGGTCCACGGTGTCGCCGTCATGCCGGACGTGCACCACGGCAAGGGCGCGACGGTGGGCTCGGTCATCGCGATGAAGGACGCGGTCTCGCCGGCGGCGGTCGGCGTGGACATCGGCTGCGGGATGACCGCGGTGAAGACCACGTACAAGGACTCGCAGCTCCCCGACAACCTGGCCTACCTGCGCGGGAAGCTGGAGCAGGCGGTGCCGGTCGGGTTCGGCCACCACAAGCGGCCGGTCGATCCGGGCAACGTGCACGGGATGAAGACGGCCGGGTGGGCGGAGTTCTGGAAGGACTTCGACGACCTCGCGCCGGCCGTGCACGCGCGGCGCGAGCGCGCCGAGGCGCAGATGGGCACGCTCGGCGGCGGCAACCACTTCCTGGAGGTGTGCGCCGACGACGAGGGCTGGGTGTGGGTCGTGCTGCACTCGGGCTCGCGCAACATCGGCAAGGAGCTGGCGGAGCACCACATCGGGGTGGCCCGCGGCCTCTCGCACAACCAGGGCCTGGTGGACCGCGACCTGGCGGTCTTCCTCGGCCGCACCCCGGAGATGGACGCCTACCGGCGCGACCTGTTCTGGGCCCAGGACTACGCGCGGCGCAACCGTTCGCTCATGATGGGCCTGGTCTGCGACGTGCTGCGCCGCCACCTGCCGAACATCACGTTCGAGCAGCCCATCTCCTGCCACCACAACTACGTGGCCGAGGAGCGGTACGACGGCGTGGACGTGCTCGTCACCAGAAAGGGCGCGATCCGGGCCGGCTCCGGCGACCTGGGCATCATCCCGGGCTCGATGGCCACCGGCACCTACATCGTCAAGGGCCTGGGCAACAGCGCCGCCTTCAACTCCGCCTCCCACGGGGCGGGGCGGAAGATGAGCAGGAACAAGGCCAAGAAGACGTTCACCGTCAAGGACCTGCAGGAGCAGACGGCGGGCGTGGAGTGCCGCAAGGACTCGGGGGTCATCGACGAGATCCCGGGGGCCTACAAGGATCTGGAGTCGGTGATGGCGGCCCAGACGGACCTGGTCCAGGTCGTCGCCCACCTCCGCCAGCTCATCTGCATCAAGGGCTGAGCTTCGCCAGGCGAGCGGGGGCCGGTCCCGTCGGACCGGCCCCTGCTCGGCCATTTCGCTTTTCCGACTCGTGTGGACGCCGACAAGCGTGCAGGCCAGGATGTAGCTCGTAGCAGCTCATCGGCTCGATTCCCGTAGAGTGCGTGGATCACGTGCAGTCCCGGGACGAGGGATCAACTTGTATATTTCACAGCTTGTCGTGCAAGGATTCCGCGGATTTTCCGGGCCACGAGAGGTGGCGCTCGACTTCAGCAGGCCGGACGGGACCTATGCGGGATGGACCGTCCTCGCCGGTCGGAACGGATCAGGGAAGACGACGTTTCTGCAGGCGATCGCCCTGGGCATCGTCGGCGATTATTTCATTCGCGGCTGGGACGTATGGAGCGGCAGGCGGACGGGCGAACAGGCGCTCATCGCCGTCACCGTCGTACAGGATTCGAATTTCGACAGCGGACTCGATTTCGGGCCGCAGGTTTTCGAATTGCGATGGGACGACGAGGGCCATCCTTATGTGCCGCCACGGTCCGCGGGCTCGCGTGGCAGAGGAAAAAACATCGGGGCACTCCGCTTCGGCCCGGGCGAGGGCTGGTTCTTCGCGGGTTACGGGCCGTTCCGCAGGCTCTCGCCGAATGCGTTCGGGCGCGGAGAATCGCCTCGCTCCGTGATGTACGCCGGATTGCGCACCCTCTTCGACGAGGACGTCACCCTCACGGAGGGGGTCGGCTGGCTCATCGAGCAGCATCTGTACCAGCTGGAGGGCCGCACCGGCGCGGCGGAACTCCTGGAGGTCGTTCTGTCGCTGCTGGCCGACGGGATGCTCCCTGACGATCACCAAGTCGTCCGGGTCGACTCGGACGGGCTGTGGGTGCGGCAGGGAGATGGCGCCGAAACCTCCCTCCGGCAGATGAGCGAAGGCTACAGAACGGTCACAGCCGTTGTCGTCGACATCATCCGGCAGATGCATCTGGCGTACGGGAGCCTGCGCGTCACCTATCAGGGAGACACCCCGACACTCGCTTATCCAGGCGTGATTCTCATCGATGAGATCGAGAACCATCTCCATGTCGGCTGGCAGAAGAGAATCGGTGAGTGGCTGACGAGTCACTTCCCCCTCGTGCAGTTCATCGTGACCACGCACAGCCCGTACGTGTGCCAGACCGCTGATCTGAACGGTCTCATCGCGCTGCCCGGACCACGCGAGCCGAAATCGGCGCACGTGGTGCACAGGGATCTTTATGAGCGGGTCGTCTTCGGCTCCGGTGACGACGCGATCCTGACCGAACTCTTCGGCGTCGACAGCCCGTATTCGACCCGGGCGGAAGATGTCCGACGGCAGCTCGGGGACCTTGAGGAGAAGGTTTTGAGCGGGTCCGCTTCTGAGGCGGAGATCGAGGACTACCGCAAGCTCGGCAAGATGCTGGAGAGCTCGCTCTCGGCTCGTGTGGACGAGGTGTCCGCGCGCCTGAGGAGACAGGATTGATCCGCGTCCACCGTACGAACCTCGATGCCGAACTGGCGCTCAAGCTGCTCGAGCGAACGGAGCCGCTGAAGCAGTCGGGCGCCGGCCCCGGCGTCGCCCGGCGATCCTGGCGTGCCGCTTCCACGGAGCGGGCGCAGCTTCGTTCGGTGTTGCGCCGGATGTCGACGGCGATAGAGCGGTGCATGTACTGCGGCGACAGCCGGGGCACGGACATCGACCATTTCGAGCCGATCGGATCGGCGCCCTTCCGCGCCTTCGACTGGATGAACCACCTGCTGGCCTGTTCGTCGTGCAACAGCAACGCCAAACGGGATCAGTATCCGGTCGACAACCTCGGGAGATCACTGCTCGTCGATCCGTCGGTCGACGACCCATTTGATCACCTTAGGTTGATTCTGACGACCGGTACGTATCGCTGGAGCACGCCCAAGGGGCAGGCGACCATTGAGGTTTTTCAGCTGAATCGGGCAGATCTGCGGCGAGGTCGGGAACTCGCCTTTCCGCGCTGTCAGGCCATGCTCCGCGACTATCTCCATCTGCGGGGCTCCGGAAGGAGCCAGGAGGCGATCCGGATGTTGAACGCCCTCTACGAGCAGCCGTTCGCCGATGTGCTGCAGGCGATGTATCGGATCGTGGCGGCGCCGGGAGCGGACATCGTCCTGGGCGGCCCAGAGGTCTTGGCGGCTCTGCGCGTCTCGCAGGGGTGATCGTCCGGGTCGGGGCTGGGCGTCAGGCGGACGGCGCCGGAGGCCGACAGATAAGAGAGCGCTCCCTGAAATGGGGAAGTGTGGTCGAGTGGGGAGTCAAGGTGGGGCTTATGGGGGTGTTTCTGGCGGTGGCCGGGTGTGGCGGGTGGTTGTCGATCAGAGGGCTTTGTCGCTGGTAGATCGGTTGCTGGGTAGCGGAGGAAGGCGCTCGGCCGCTTCTGGGAGGTTTCGGTTGGGTTAACCGATGTCTTGACAGCGGGTCGGGAGGCGAGCACGCTCCTTTCAGGGAGCGCTCCCTCGAACCAACCCCCCAGTTTGACGGAGACCTCGTGAGCTCACCCCTGCGCCGCCTGGCGGCCTTCGTTGCTGGAGCGGGCGCCAGATCGCCGGCGCGTCCGCGGTGCCCGCCCGTGCCGGTGGCGTCCCGCTGTTCGCGGGCGAGTCCGCCTCCATCGAGAACGCCGCCGAGAACGCCGCCGCCGATGCTCGTCGATCGCGCACAGGTCTATCCATGATCAAGGGAGCCGCCATGTCATCCCTCTCACGACTGATCGCCCTGCTGTCCGTGCTGTTCGCCACGTTCGCCGTGGCCCCCGGGCCCGCCTCGGCCGAGCCCGTACGGGTGGCGGAGTTCCTCGCCGACTGCCCGTTCAGCCATCGGCTGCCCGACGACCCGATCGTCTTCCCCGGGCTGCCCGGGGCCTCGCACATGCACAGCTTCTTCGGCAGCCGCGTCACCAACGCCCACACTCAGCTCGCCGACCTGCAGCGGGGCGCCACCAACTGCAACCCGGCGGTGGACAAGTCGTCGTACTGGGTGCCGACCCTCTACCGCGACAACGCTCCCGTGGAGCCGGCCATCATCACGTTCTACTACCTCGGCGAGGGCGTACGTGACGACATCGTCGCCAGGACCCAGCCGCTGCCGCTCGGGCTGCGGATCGTGGCCGGAAACGCCAGGGCGACCGGGCCCGACGACACGACGATCTCCCGGTGGTCCTGCCTGCACGCCGGGCATGTTCCTCCCTCCAAGGACTTCGTGAACTGCCCGTCCGGGACGATGCTGGAGTCGTACCTGGACTTCCCGCAGTGCTGGAACGGGCGGGACCTGGACTCCGCCGACCACAAGAGCCACATGGCCTATCCGGTGGGCCTGCAGTGCCCGAGCAGCCATCCGGTACCGGTGCCGAAGCTGCGGCAGGTGATCCGCTACCCCGTGACCGGCGATCCTTCGCGGCTGCGGCTGGCCTCCGGCGGCGGGTTCACGATGCACGGCGACTTCTTCAACGCCTGGCCGGCCGCGGAGATGGAGCGCCGGGTGCGTGACTGCATCAGGCCGGTCATCAAGTGCGGCGCCGACGGGCGGCCGTCGTAGGGCCGGTCGTCACGTGTTCGACGCCGGCGAGCGGTCTGTCGTTGGGCCGGTCATCAGGCGCGGGCAGGCGGTCGTCGTAGATCTTGCCCGGGCGGGCGTCCCTTCCCGCCCGCCCGGGCTATTCGCCTGAGGGTGGTTTCGGTGCTGAGATGTGGGTTGATGTCGGTCGTGGTGGTTGTGTGCTTTGCCCTCGTGGGCTGCTCTGCTTCCGCTCGGGGCCCGGCCGACGTGGTGTCTGCTCCTGCTGCGTCTCATTCTCAGGCGTCTCATTCTCAGGCGTCCGGTTCTCACGCGTCCGGCTCTCACGGGGTCGACTCAGGGGGGTCGGCCGGTGCGAGTGCTGCCGCTGGGTTCAGCCCGACCGATCTGGCCTGGTTGCAGCTCGCCGAGGCGTTGCACGGGCGGGTCGTGCCGCTGCTTGAGCTGACTCCGGACCGCGCCGGCCGGCCGCTGACCGACCTGGCCCGTCGGCTCGGCGCCGCGCACGAGAAGGGGCGCGGGCGGTTGCGTGCGCTGCTCGCCGAGGCCGGGGTCACCGGGGACAATCCGCATGCCCTGCACGACATGCCCGGCATGCCCACCGCCGACGAACTGCGTGCCCTGGACGGGCAGCGCGGCGACGCCTTCGAACGGCGCTTCACCGCGTTGCTGCGGGCGTACCTGAATCAGCTCGTGCTGGTGGCGAACGGCGAGCGCGACGCCGGCGGTGCGGCGCGCGTGCGGGAGCTGGCGAAGGCGATGGCCGGTGAGCACACGAAAGAACTGGCCGAGCTGGACCGGATCGCCCGATGAATCGGGTTGTGGTGCGGCTGTCTCGTCTGGACGCGTTCGGCTGTGGTCAGCGCGTAGGTTGACCCTATGCGGATCGGGGAGTTGCTCGGGGCCGGGCGCAGTGCCGACGTGTACGCGATCGGCGGCGGGCGGGTGTTGCGCCGCTACCGGTACGACGGCGACGCCGGCCAGGAGTCGGCGGTCATGGCGTACGTGGCCGAGCACGGCTACCCCGTTCCCGAGGTCTTCCCCGGCGAGGGGCGCTCCACCGACCTGGTGATGAGCCTGGTGCGAGGGCCGACCCTGTTGCAGGCGTTCGCCACGGGGAAGGCGGACGCGGGGCAGGTGGGCCGGATGCTGGCGGGGTTACTGCGGCGGCTGCACGAGATCCCGCCCATGGAGCCGGGCGAACCGGGTGATCGGGTCCTGCATCTGGACCTGCATCCGGACAACGTGATGCTCGCCCCGCAGGGGCCGGTGGTGATCGACTGGGCCAACTCCCGGCCTGGGCCACCCGCGCTCGACTGCGCCCTGTCGGCGCTGATCATCGCGCAGGTGGCCGTGGACGAGGAGATCGGCGCGCCGGAGGAGGCCCGCGCGGCGCTGGCCGCGCTGGTTACCGAGCTGGGTGACGCCCTGGACGTGGGCGATCCTCTGGACGAGGCGGCGGCGATCCGGAACGCCAACCCGACGCTCAGCGACCGGGAGATCGACCTCCTGGGCGAAGCGGTGACGCTGGTGCGTGAGCTGGCCTCCTGACCCGATCCGCCTGGGGGTCGTGAGCGCCAGGCGTCCGCGACCGCGCGGGGTTCCGCCGCGTGCCGTGGCCAGAGAGCGGGTCGTGGTCAGCGCCAGGCGCCGTTGGCGGCGGCCTGTTTGGCGTAGGTTTCGAAGGACTTCGGTGGATGGCCGGTCACCTGGGCCACCGTCTCGGTCACCGGCTGGTCGCCGAGGGCGCGCAGGGCGGCGAACGCCTTGGTCGCCTGGATCGACTCGCCCGTGAACCCGTTGGCCGCGATGTAGTCTTCGTCGCCGCCCAGATAGCGCACCTCGCGGCCGCTCGCCCGGCCGACGATCTCCACGGCCTCCGCGAACGGCAGCGAGCGCGGCCCGGTGAGCTCGTAGGTCTGCCCGGCGTGGCCGCCCTCGGTGAGGGCCGTGGCGGCGACGGCGGCGATGTCGCCCGCGTCGACGAAGCCCTGCCCGACGTCGCCGATCGGCAGCACCAGCTCGCCCGCCATGATCGCGGGCCGCAGGAAGCCCTCGTCGAAGTTCTGGTCGAACCAGCTCGGCCGCAGGATCGTCCACCCGGCCGGGCTGTCGCGGACGGTGCGCTCGGCGGCCAGCAGCCGCTCGTCGCCCATGGTCTCGATGCCGCCGCTGGACAGCAGCACGATGCGCTCGACGCCCTGCTCGACGGCCAGCGACACGAACGCGGGATCGATCGGGGTGCCGTCGGGGGCCATCAGGTAGAGCGCCGACACGCCGGACACGGCGGCCTCCCACGTGGTGGGATCGGACCAGTCGAACCGGGTCTCAGCGGTCCTTGAGGCGGCGCGGACGCGATGACCGGCGGCCTGAAGTTGTTCCGCCACACGGCGGCCGGTGGAGCCGGTGGCGCCTAGCACGAGAATCACTTGGCTGGTCATGCCCGTAGTCAAGCAAAGGCCACCGACAGAACCCGTCAAGGGCGCGGGCCGCTCGGCCAGGAAGTCCCGCCGGAGAGGACGCCGCCGGGCAGAACGCGTCAGGAGCGCCGACCGGCTACTCCGTCCAGGCCGCCGTGGTGTCGAGGCGTTCGCGCCACAGCTTCTCGCCGTCGCCCCCCGGCTCCCAGCGGGCGCAGAAGTCGAGCAGGTCGCGGCAGCGCGCCACCATGGCCGCCTGGCGGTCGGGCCAGCCGGGGACGTCGTCGCCGTACGCGGCGAAGAAATGCGGGAGCAGGGGCGCCTGCTCGGGATGGTGGCTGCGGACGATCCACTCCAGCCAGGCGAGGTCCTCGACCGGTCGGCCGGGATGGGCCCACTCCCAGTCGAGGATCGCGGCCGTCTCGATCGTGGCCGGGTGGAACAGCATGTTCTGCGGGCCGTAGTCGCCATGGACGATGCCGAGCCGATGGATACGGGCCAGCATCCGTCCGCACTCGGCGAACACCTCGGCCGCCCGCCCGTCGTCGATGAGATCCTGGCCGTGGGAGCCGTCCACGAACCGGGTGGTCAGGCTGGTCGAGGTGACCTGATGGACGCGGGGGACCGGCAGGCGGCCACGCAGGCGGCGCAGGTAACGACTCTCCGTGCTCAGCCGAAACGCCGCTTCGGGCCCCTGGTAGCACTTCACGACCAGGGCGCCGTCGCCGAATGTGCTGTTGGTGTACCCGTGCTTCACAAGGGTCGATTCTGGCGTACCCGCACGCCTCCCGGGCCCCTCGGCGCGCTATCCGAGCGGCTCCGATACACGATGTAAGGACGGAACAAATACCCCAGCGGGGCGGAAAGCGCGTGCACCAGGCGGCTGAACGGGAAAAGGAGAAACAGCACCATCCCCACCACGGTGTGCACCTTGTAAAGATCGCTCGCGTGGCTCATCGCGACCACATCCGGACGCAGCGTGAAGATGCCGCGGAACCAGGGCGCGACCGTGGTCCGATAGCTCACCTCACTGGGCACGAACCCCGCGATCGTGGTCACCGTCCCCGTGACGATGGCGGCCGCCAGGACCACGTACATGACCTTGTCGTTGACCGTGGTCGCCAGGAAGACGGGTCCCTTGGTGCGGCGGCGGTAGATCAGCAGGGCCAGCCCGGCCAGGGTGGCCAGACCCGCCAGGCCGCCCCAGATGAGCGCGTTGGCGTGGTACGCCTCGTTGGACACGCCGACGGCGCCGGTCCAGGCGAGCGGGACGACCAGGCCGGTCACGTGGCCGACGATCACGAACAGGAGTCCGTAGTGGAAGAGCGGGGCGGCCACCCGCAGCAGCGGGCTCTCGTAGAGCTGGGAGGAGCGGGTGGTCCAGCCGAACTTGTCGTACTTGTGCCGCCAGATCAGCCCGCCGACGAAGATCACCAGGGTGACGTACGGCGCGACCGTCCACAACATGCTCTCGCCCCAGCTCACCGGTAGCCTCCCACGCTCTCGGCCGGCGGCCCTGACGCGGCCAGCCGGGCGGCCCGCGCCCGGTCGGCGGCGCCGATCGGCGGCAGCGCCGCGCACACCGCGCCGAGCACGTGCCGGTACGGCGAGTCGCGTTCGCGCAGGGCGGTGAGCAGGAGCTCCAGCCCCGCCCGGTGCTCGTTGAGCAGCGCGGCCCCCGACTCGTCCAGCGCGGCGAACTCCAGCAGCACCGGCAGGAAGTCGGGCAGTTCGTCCTCCATCAGCTCCCAGCCCGCCAGCCGGTAGCGGCGCTTCAGCGCGGCCAGCGACTCGCCACGGCGGCGGGTGTCGCCGTCGGTGTAGTAGGTCAGGTAGAGGCAGCAGCGCCGCTGCAGGTCGAACGTGTCCACGTAGTGGGCGGCCAGCTCACCGGGACCCAGCTCCGCGGCCAGCGCCAGGAACGGGGCGAACTGCGGCTCCGCGGCCTCCCTGATGAGCGGCAGGCGGCGCCAGAAGCGCTCGTCCGGGTAGGCGAGCAGGTGGGCGGCGGCCTGCCAGACGACGGCGGGGTTCATGACTTGCCTTTCCTTCGCGGGAAAAGTCCGGCCGGAGCGCCGCGGCCGTCCCAGTTGAGCAGGTTGACCCGGTCCTGGGTGATCTCGTCGCCGGTCTGGCGTTCCTTCAGGCCGTGGAAGCTCTCGATCGAGACCGGCACGGGACGCCCCGACGCCTCCCCGAACGGCCCCTGCATGCCGGGCCCGCCGTCGTAGTCGAGGCTGCAGCCGCCCTCCTCCACGACGCCGGGCACGTTGCCGTACGCGGTCGGGATCACGTAGCGGTCGTCGTACTTGGCCAGGGCGAGCAGGCGGTACATCGCGTTCAGCTCCTCCTCGGACAGGCCGACGTCGGGCAGGACCGGGTCCTGCCCGAGGTTGACCGCCCGCATGTACGACCGCATCGCGGCCAGCCGGCGCAGCGCGGCCGTCACCGGCGCCGGATCGCCCGCGGTGAACAGCCCGGCCAGATACTCGACGGGGATGCGCAGCGAGTCGATGGCGGCGAACAGGTTGCCGGCGTCCTCGCCGTCGTGCCCGGTGGTGGACAGGGCGTCCACGACGGGGGAGAGCGGCGGGACGTACCAGACCATCGGCAGCGTCCGGTACTCCGGATGCAGCGGCAGCGCGATCCGATACCGCTTGATCAGGTCGTAGATGGGCGATCTGCGCGCGGCCTCCAGCCAGTCGGCGGGCAGCCCGGCGCGTTCGGCGGCCGGATCGTACGGGTCCACGAACAGGTCGAGCTGAGCCTGGTAGAGATCACGCTCGTCCGCCACCGAGGCCGCCTCCGTGACGCGGTCGGCGTCGTACAGCAGGACGCCCAGATACCGCAGCCGCCCCACGCACGTCTCGGAGCAGACCGTGGGCAGGCCCACCTCCACGCGCGGGTAGCAGAACGTGCACTTCTCGGCCTTGCCGGTCTTGTGGTTGAAGTACACCTTCTTGTACGGGCACCCCGTCACGCACATCCGCCAGCCCCGGCACCGATCCTGGTCCACCAGCACGATGCCGTCCTCGGCCCGCTTGTACAGGGCGCCGGACGGGCAGGAGGCCACGCACGAAGGATTCAGGCAGTGCTCGCAGATGCGCGGCAGGTAGAACATGTACGCCTGCTCGAACGACAGCTTGACCTGCTCCGACACCGTCGCCAGCACCGGGTCGGGGCTCGGGTCGCCGCCGAGGTCGTCGTCCCAGTTGGCGCTCCACTCGATCTTCATCGGGTCGCCGGTGATCAGCGACCTGGGCGGCGCCACGGGCACGTCGTCCGAGAGCGGGGCATCGGTGAGGTTCTGGTAGTCGTACGTCCATGGCTGGTAGTAGTCGTCGATGGAGGGCATGAGCGGATTGGCGAAGATGGTCAGCAGTTTGCGCAGCCGGCCGCCGGCCTTCGGCTTGAGCCTGCCCCCGCGGGTCAGCTCCCAGCCGCCGCGCCAGCGCTCCTGGTCCTCGTAGCGGCGGGGATAGCCCTGGCCGGGGCGGGTCTCGACGTTGTTGAACCAGACGTACTCGACGCCCGGCCGGTTGGTCCAGGTCTGCTTGCAGGTGACCGAACAGGTGTGGCAGCCGATGCATTTGTCGAGGTTCATCACCATGGCGATCTGCGCCATCACCTTCACCGGTAACGCACCTCCTGTGATCTGCGCCGGATCGTGGTGATCTCGTCGCGCTGGTTGCCCGTCGGGCCGAGGTAGTTGAAGCCGTACGAGAGCTGGGCGTGCCCGCCGATCAGATGCGTCGGCTTGATCAGCACCCGCGTCAGCGCGTTGTGCACGCCGCCGCGCAGGCCCGTGGCCTCCGACTTCGGCACGTCGATCAGCCGGTCCTGGGCGTGGTACATGAAGACGGTGCCCTTCGGCATCCGGTGGGAGACGATCGCCCTGGCCACGACCACGCCGTTGCGGTTGACCGACTCCACCCAGTCGTTGTCGGCGATCCCCAGCTCGGCGGCGTCCTCGGTGGACATCCAGATCGTCGGGCCGCCTCTGGACAGCGACAGCATGAGCAGGTTGTCCTGGTATTCGGAGTGGATCGACCACTTGCTGTGCGGGGTCAGGTAGCGCAGGGTGCCGCTCTCGCCGTACAACGCGGCCAGGTCCAGCGGTGGCCGGTAGATCGGCAGCGCCTCGCCGTACTCGTGCATCCACTCGTGATCGAGGAAGAAGTGCATGCGCCCGGTCAGCGTGTGCCACGGCTTGCCGTTCTCGACGTTGATCGTGAACGGCGCGTAGCGGCGGTCGTGCGACTCCTTGCCCGACCACTCGGGGCTGGCGGCGACCGGGACCGGCCTGGCCTGGGTGTCGGCGAAGACGATCCGGTGCCCCTCGGTGGCCAGGCCCTCGAAGCTCCGCCCGGTGCGCCGGGCGAGCTGGCGGAAGCCCTGCGCGGCCAGGCGGCCGTTGCTCACACCCGACAGGGCGAGGATCGCCTCGCACGCCTTGGCCTCGGTGTCCAGCTCCGGCCGTCCCTTGGCCACGCCGCGCGGCACCAGGCCGCAGCGCTCGCCCAGCCAGGTCACCTCCTCGTCGGGCCGGAGCGTCACACCCTTGACCGGGATGCCCAGCTTCTCCGTCAGCGGTCCCAGGGCGGCCAGCTTCTCCGCGACCGCGCCATAGTCACGCTCGACCACCGCGAGCTCGGGCTGGGCGCGTCCGGCCAGCTCGCCGGGGGTGTCGTGCTGGTGCGCCAGCGCCACCACGTCCCTGCGCACGCCCAGGTGGTCCTTGGCCAGGGCGCTGAAGGAACGGGCGATGGCGTGGAAGGCGGCGAAGTCGGTGCGGGTCTGCCAGGGCGGGCTGATGGCCGGGTTGAACGCGTGCACGAACGGGTGCATGTCGGTCGAGGACAGATCGTGCTTCTCGTACCAGGTGGCGGCCGGGAGCACCACGTCCGAGAAGATCGTCGAGGAGGTCATCCTGAAGTCGAGGGTCAGCAGCAGGTCCAGCTTGCCCGCGGGGGCGCGCGGATCGGGGTGCTCCAGGTTGGACGTCGCGCCGAGGAGATGGTGCAGGAAGTACTCGCTGCCCTTGGCGGAGGAGCCCAGGAGGTTCGAGCGCCACAGGGTCAGCACGCGGGGCCAGTTGCGCGGGTCGTCGGGAGTCTCGGCGGCGAGCCTCAGCCGGCCCGCCGCGAGCTCCGCCCGGGTGTGCGCGACCGGATCCTCGGCTTCGCCCAGTTCCAGCGGATTGCGGTCGAACGCGGGCGCCATCGGCATCCAGCCGTTGCGTACGGCCTCCGTCACCAGGTCGGACGTACGCCTGCCGCGAAACAGTCCCGTGGCCAGCGGGCTGGTCAGCTCACCGGCGTCGAAGTGGTCATACCGCCACTGATCGGTGTGCAGGTACCAGAACAGGGCGCCCGGGACCTGACGCGGCGGGCGCTGCCAGTCGAGCGCGCCCGCCAGCAGCGCCCAGCCGGCCTGCGGGCGGCACTTCTCCTGGCCCACGTAATGGGCCCAGCCGCCGCCGTTGCGGCCCTGGCAGCCGGTCAGGAGCAGCAGCGACAGGAAGGCGCGGTAGGTCGTGTCGCCGTGGAACCACTGGGTGGTGCCCGCGCCCAGGATGAACATGCACCTGCCGCCGGTGGCCTCGGCCGTCCTGGCGAACTCCCTGACGATCTTCTCCGCTCGTGCGGCCGGGACGCCGGTGATGGGCTCCTGCCAGGCGGGGGTGTAGGGCTCGCTCGCGTCGTCGTAGCCGGTCGGCCAGGTGCCCGGGAGGCCCGGGCGGTGCACGCCGTACTGGGCGAGGAGCAGGTCGTAGACGGTCGTGACCGTACGACCGGCCACCTGCCTTGTGGGGACGCCCCTGCGTACCGAACGGCCGCCGTCGAAGCGGGGCAGCAGGACCTCTGCGCACTCCGGAGGGGGTTGGGAGTCGTACAGGGTGAGTCTCGGCTGGTGGTCGAGGTCGAGGTTCCAGCGGCCCTCGCCCGAGTCGGTCCAGCGGAAGCCGGCCGAGCCGTTCGGCACCACCGGCTCGCCGGACTCGGCCAGGAACACCGTCTTCCACCCGGCCGCCTCCTCCTCCGAGCCGAGGTCCTCGGCGGTGAGGAACCGGCCCGGCACGTACGCGTCGCCGCGCCGCTCCAGCGTGACCAGGAACGGCAGATCCGTGAAACGCCTGACGTAGTCGGTGAAAGGCGGGGTGTCCCGGTCGGCGAAGAACTCCTTCAGCAGCACATGACCCATCGCCATCGCGAGCGCGCCGTCCGTGCCCGGCCGCACGGCCAGGAACTCGTCGGCGAACTTGGCCGCGTCGTTGTAGTCGGGCGAGACCACCACGACCTTCTGGCCGCGATAGCGCGCCTCGGCCATCCAGTGCGCGTCGGGCGTGCGGGTGACCGGCACGTTCGAGCCCCAGAGCATCAGGTACGCCGCGTCCCACCAGTCGGCCGACTCCGGCACGTCCGTCTGGTCGCCGAACACCTGCGGCGAGGCCACCGGGAGGTCGGCGTACCAGTCGTAGAAGGACAGCATGGTGCCGCCGATCAGGGACACGAACCGGGAGCCGACCGCCTGGGAGACCATCGACATGGCCGGGATGGGGGAGAAGCCGGCGACGCGGTCGGGGCCGTAGGTCTTGATGGTGTGCACGTGGGCGGCGGCGACCAGCTCCGTGGCCAGGTCCCAGCTCACCCGGACGAGGCCGCCCCGGCCCCTGGCGCTCTGATAGCGGCGCCGCTGCTCCGGATTCGTGGTGATCTCGGCCCAGGCGGCCACCGGGTCGCCCAGGCGTTCCTTCGCCTCCGCGTACATCTCGACCAGGACACCCCTGGCGTACGGATAGCGGATCCGGGTCGGCGAGTAGGTGTACCAGGAGAAGGCGGCGCCGCGTGGGCAGCCGCGCGGCTCGTACTCGGGGCGGTCGGGGCCGACGCCGGGGTAGTCGGTCTCCTGGGTCTCCCACGTGATGATGCCGTCCTTGACGTACACCTTCCACGAGCACGAACCCGTGCAGTTCACGCCATGCGTGGAGCGGACCACCTTGTCGTGGCTCCAGCGGTCACGGTAGAAGGCGTCGCCTTCCGTGCCGCCCTTGAGGAAGAGCGTGTGCAGGTCACGGCCGGTGGCCGAACGGCGTAGGAAGCGGCCCGTCTTCAGCAGGAGATCTTCGGCGCTCACACCCCCACTTCATCACAGAAAGTGACCCTCTGTTACACAGGGTGCATGTTCTGACTTCGTAAAGTTCGGCGCTCGGGGGGTCGTTCCACTTTGCGAAAATGGTTTGCCGGAAGAGGGTGCACCTTGTCAATGTGGTCAGGCTATGCGCTCCCTTCCTGAGGCCGATCCCGGCGTGCCCGATCTACGCAGCCCGCTCCGCTACCTGTGGTGGAACGCGCGGCGGCAGATGCCACAGCTGCTCGCGGGCATCGGCTTCGCCACCCTCTGGTGGCTGGTGCAGGCCCTCATGCCGGCCGTGCTCGGGAAGGGCATCGAGGCCGTCACGGCCAAGGACACCAGAGCGCTGCTCATGTGGGCGTCGATCCTGCTCGGGCTCGGGCTGCTGCAGGCGTTCACCGGGATCATGCGGCACCGGATGGCCGTCTACAACTGGCTCGCCGCCGCCTACCGCACCGTCCAGCTGACCAGCAGACACGCCGCCAGGCTCGGCGCCACGCTGCCGAAGCGGCTCTCGACCGGCGAGGTCGTCAGCGTCGGCAACTCCGACATCGCCCACATCGGCAGCTCCATGGACATCCTGCTGCGCGGCGTCGGCTCGGTCGTGGCCGTCGTCACCGTCACCGTGATCCTCATCTCCACCTCGCTGCCGCTGGGGCTGCTCGTGCTGTTCGGGGTGCCGCTCATGGCCGTGGCCGTCGGGCCGCTGCTGCGCCCGATGCACAACCGCCAGCGGGTCCAGCGTGAGCTGTCCGGCGAGCTGTCCACCAGGGCCGCCGACATCGTGGCCGGGCTGCGGGTGCTGCGCGGCATCGGCGGGGAGCAGGTCTTCGCCGAGCGCTACCGCGCCGAGTCGCAGCGGGTGCGGCACGCGGGCGTACGCGTCGCCGGGATCGAGTCGGTGCTCGAAGGCGCCCAGATCGTCCTGCCCGGGCTGCTCATCGCGATCGTCACCGGCATCGGCGCCACCTTCGCCGTCGCCGGCGAGATCCCCACCGGGCAACTCGTCGCGTTCTACCTGTACGCGGTGTTCCTCATCGGGCCCATGCGCACGTTCACCGAGGCCGCCGACAAGATCACCAAGGGTCATGTCGCGGCCGGGCGGGTGATCCACATCCTGTCCATCGAGCCCGAGATGACCGGCGGCACCGGCAGCAGCGAGGGCGGCGTGCTGCGCGACTCCTACAGCGGTGTAACGCTCCAACCCGGCTCCCTCACCGCCGTCGCCGCCTCCACCCCCGACGACGCCGCCGCCATCGCCGACCGGCTCGGCCGCTACGCCGAGGGCGACGTCACGTTCGGCGCGGTCGAGCTGCGCACCCTGCCCATCGACCAGGTCCGCTCCCGGATCCTGGTCGCCGACAACGGCGCCCGGCTGTTCAACGGCCGGCTCCGCGACGAGCTCGACGTACGCGGCGGGGCCGACGACGACGAGGTACGCGCGGCCCTGCACGCCGCCTGCGCCACCGACATCGTCGACGCCCTGCCCGAAGGACTCGACGCCGAGGTTGCCGAGGCCGGGCGCGAGTTCTCCGGCGGGCAGCAGCAACGGCTGCGGCTGGCCAGGGCACTGCTGTCCGACCCCGAGGTGCTCATCCTGGTCGAGCCGACCAGCGCCGTCGACGCCCACAGCGAAGCCCGCATCGCCGACCGCCTGGCCAAGGCCCGAGCCGGCCGCACCACCATGATCTGCACAACCAGCCCTCTGGTCCTCGACCGGGCCGAACACGTCGTCTACGTCGAGGACGGGCGCGTCCTGGCCGAGGGCACCCACCGCCAACTCCTGGACACCTCCCCGCAGTACGCGGCCACCGTAACGCGCGGAGAGGACTGACCGATGCCCCACACCAGCCCACCTCCAGCCGGCATAGAGCCGAGACCGCTGCCCCGCACCAGCCCACCTTCAGCCGGCATAGAGCCGAGACCGCTGCCCCGCACCAGCCCACCTTCAGCCGGCATAGAGCCGAGACCGCTGCCCCGCACCAGCCCACCTCCGGTCGGCGAAGGGCTGCGATCGATGGCCCGCGCATGCCCACCTCCCGCGAAAGTCTCCGATCGCTGCCCCGCACAAACCCACCTCCTCCTGCTGGCGAAGGGCTGAGATCGATGTCCCGTGAGATCCTGCCGGTCGCCGACCGGAAGCAGGTGCGCGCCTACGCCAGGCGGCTCACCCTGAAATATCCGCGCCGGCTCAGCCTCGCCCTGCTCCTGCACGGCCTGGCCGCCGTCGCCGGGCTGCTGGTGCCGTGGCAGCTGGGCGAGCTGGTGCAGAACCTCCAGTACGGCCACGAGGTGAACGTCGCCGTCGTGGCCGCCGCCATCGGGGCGTTCCTGCTGCTCCAGGGCATCCTCGTCCGGTACGCGGTGCTGGCCTCGGCCAAGCTCGGCGAGAAGGTGCTGGCCGAGCTGCGCGAGGAGTTCGTGGACCGGGTGCTCGCCCTGCCCCTGTCCACCGTCGAACGGGCCGGATCCGGCGACCTCATCACCCGCACCTCCCGCGACGTCGACTCCCTCTCGCGCACCGTGCGCCACGCCGTGCCGGAGACGCTGATCGCCGTGGTCACCTTCGTGATCACCATCGGCGCGGTGCTGCTGACCAGCCCCCTGCTCATGCTGCCCATGCTCCTCGCCGGCCCGGTGATCGCCGCCTCCACCCGGTGGTACCTGCGGCGGGCGCGCGACGGTTACCTCCGCGAGAACGCCGCCTACGCCGACATCACCGAGGGCCTGGCCGAGACCATCGAAGGCGCCCGCGCCGTGGAGGCCCTCGGCCTGCGCGAGCGGCGGCGGGTGCGCACCGACCGGGACGTCGCGCGGTCGTTCGCGGCCGAGCGGTACACGCTGGGGTTGCGCACCCGCTGGTATCCCGCCGTCGAGCTCGGCTACGTCATCCCCATGGTGACGGCGCTGCTGGTCGGCGGGCTGTTCTACACCAACTCCTGGGTGACGCTGGCCCAGGTCACCACCGCCACCCTCTACGCCCAGCAACTCGTCGACCCACTCGACCGCTTCCTCATGTGGATCGACGAACTGCAGGTCGGCGGCGCCTCCATGGCGCGCCTGCTAGGCGTCGCCAACGTACCCGACGACCGCGTCCCCTCCACGGCCCGGCCCGCCGGCGAACTGCTCGAGGCCTCCTCTGTCCGGTACGCCTACCGCGCGGGCCGCGACGTGCTGCACGACGTCTCCCTGACCGTCCAGCCCGGCGAGCGGCTGGCCATGGTGGGGCCTTCCGGGGCCGGCAAGTCCACCCTCGGCCGACTGCTGGCCGGCATCCACGGGCCGCGCACCGGATCGGTCACCGTGGGCGGGGTGCCGCTCGTCGAGCTGCCCCTGAACGACCTGCGCGGGCACGTCGCCCTCGTCACCCAGGAACACCACGTGTTCAAGGGCACCATGCGCGACAACCTGCTCATCGCCCGCCCCGACGCCGCCGACGCCGCCGTGCTCAAGGCCCTGGAGGCGGTCGACGCCCTCGACTGGGTGCTCGCACTGCCGTCCGGCCTGGACACCGAGGTCGGCTCCGGCGGCGTCGCCGTCTCGGCCGCCCAGGCCCAGCAACTCGCCCTCGCCCGCCTCGTCCTCGCCGACCCGCACACCCTCGTCCTGGACGAGGCGACCTCCCTCATCGACCCCAGGGCGGCCAGAAACCTCGAACGCTCGCTGGCCGCCGTCCTGGACGGCCGCACGGTGATCGCCATCGCCCACCGCCTCTACACGGCTCATGACGCCGACCGGGTGGCCGTGGTGGAAGACGGGCAGATCATCGAGCTTGGATCGCACGAGGAGCTGGTGGCGGAAGGCGGCTCGTACGCGGCCCTGTGGAGCAGCTGGCACGGCACCCCCACGCCCACTCCCACCCCCACCCCCACCACGAGCGCCTCCCCTTCCTGACGTTCCGACGCGTAACACCACCTGACCAGGAACATTGCCGTTCAGGGTCCGGGCGGGTTGTGGGGCGGTCGGGGACTTGAGCAGCGGTGGGGCGGGTTGTGGGGGTGGTGGGGAATCGGGGCGGCCGCTGGGAGGGTCGTGGTGTGGGTCGGGGGCTGGGGCAGCGGTGGGGCGGGTTGTGGCGTTGGTCAGGGAGCGTCGGTAGCGGTGGGGCCAGGGTGTGTCGCGGTTGCGGGACATTGCAGTGGTCGGGCGTGCTTTCACGGGATCAGTACGCCGTGTGGGGTTCGTAGACCGTGGCGGTGGCTGGTGGGATGGCCCCTCGAAGGGTGAGGGGCGATAGGTGGGTTGGCTGGTTAGCACTTGGTGTTTCGGGAGGGGAGGGTGCGGTCGGTGAAGTAGCGGTTGATGTGGTCGCGGGCACAGGGGTTGAAGCCGTAGAGGGTATGGCCGGGGCCGTCGTGGTGGATGGTGGCGCTGCCGGGGACCTGGGTCAGGACACGTTCGACGGCGTCGGACTCGCCCCACGCGCCGGCTCCGAGCATGGGCGGCAGGTTCTTGGGGAGGGCGGCAGGTGGGTTGGTGACCGGGACGGGCCAGCCGACGCAGTTGAGGGTGGCGGAGGCGTTGCTGCCGGCGATGCCCGTGTTGGGGGCGATCTTGCGGAGGCGGGTGAAGATGGAGGTCATCTCCTTGCGGTTGGCGACCCGGGGCCAGTCGGTGCATTCGGTGACGCCGGTCGCCTGGTCGGGGTAGCGGGCGCCCCTCGCCGGTACGAAGTCGGAGGCGTCGCCCTTGCTCGCCTTGCGGATCGCCGTGGCCAGCTTGGGCCAGGCCGGGGAGCCCTGGCGGGCGAGGGCCACGGCGAAGGTCTGCAGGTCACGGGCCTTGTAGGCGACGTTCGCCGTCGTGGTGGGGACGGGGGTGCGGTCGGCTCGGGCGATCAGCGCGCGCCAGAGCGCCGGGACGTCCTTGCAGTCGTTGGCGGCGCACCAGGTGAAGAAGCGCCGCATGAACTGCTCGTTGGACTTGGCCATCTCCTCCAGCTCGCGCTGCCAGTTGACGGCGCTGTGGCTCCACGTGCCGTCCAGGACCATGGTGCGGACGCGGCCGGGGAAGAGGCGGGCGTAGTCCTGGCCGTAGAAGCCCGCGTAGGAGGCGCCGTAGTAGTTGAGCTTGTCGTCGCCGAGGGCCTTTCTGATCGCGTCCATGTCTCTGGCGTGGTCGGCCGAGCTCATGTTGGCGAACAGCTCCGGGTCCTTGAGCCGGCACGCTTCGGCGTAGCCGCGGTTGGTGTCGGAAAGGCGGCCGAAGTCGGCGTCGTCCTTCGGAGTGTCGGCGATGGGGACGCGGGTCCAGACACACGGCAGGCCAGTGCTGAGGCCCTGGAACTGGTCGGCTCCGTAGCCGCGGGTGTCCCACGTCACGACGTCCATGCGTTGGCGCAGCTTGGCCCACCAATCGGGGGAGGACTGGGTCAGGGCGATGCCGGGGCCGCCCGGGCCGCCGTAGGCCACCAGGACCGAGCCTTCCGAGGTGCCGGTGGCCTTGAGGCGGCCCACCTTGAGGGTGATCTTGCGGCCGTCGGGTTTGTGCCAGTCGGCTGGGACCTGGAGGTCGGCGCAGTCCATGCCGATCTTGTCATTGGGGCAGGACTCCCATTTCAGCGTGCCGCCGCTGCTGCTCTTGGCCGCACTTTTGGTGGTGCTGGTGGTGGTGGCGGTAGTGGACGGGCTGTCGGTGGCCGGGCTTGTGGTGGTGGTCGGACTGGGTTTTGCCCGCGCGGCTGCCGGCGAGGATGCCATGCCTGCGTTGAGCAGGGCCAGGGAGAGGGTCAGCGCCAGGGGCACGGTTGTGGGGAGAGCGAAGCGGCGCGTACGGGAGGAGGGGTGTGGGTTGGGCATGGCGTTCACGATGCCGGAGGGGGTGGTGGCATCGCGTCAGACGGGGGTTTGGTTTATGGGAGGGGGAAGTAAGACCGGGAGTTGTCAGACCGTGGGTTGATCGTCGAGGACCGACCAGGTGCTGTGAGGGTTGGTCGATACTTCGAAATTTCGTGAAGTGTGGCCTCTGACGTGGGTGTCCTCGGTGAACGCGAGGTCAGGTCAGGACGTCGGGGTGGGAGGTGGGTTGTCTCGTTGGAGGGGCCGGGGTGGACTGGGCGGTCATCCGTGATGGGTGGATCGCTGGTGCCTCGTCCCCGTGCGGTGTGCGGGTGCAGGGTGGGTGTGCGGCGGGGAGGAGGGAGGTGGTGTCCGTAGAGGGCACGGCGGTGCGGGCCGGGCGGGCACTATGGTCGCCGACGTCGCCGGTGGGCAGGTCTTCGCCAGAGACGGCGAGGTCGTCGAGGGCGAGGGTTGCTGCGGGTTCCTCGCCGTGACCGCGCGCGGCGGCGTGTTGGGGACGTGGGCCGGATGGTTGCGGCTGGCGTACGGTGGCGCGGGCGTCATGTGAGGCACTCCCGACCACGGCGGCGTGCTGTGCCTGCGCACGGCGCATGGCGCACGGCGCACGGGGCATGGCGCACGGCGCACGGGGCATGGCGGCCGGGGGCTGGCGTACGGCGGCCGGGAGGCTGTTGTGGGTGGTGTGCGGCGGCGCGGTGGGGGAGGGGCCGCGCCGCCGTACGTGCGTCAGGTCGTGATGCCCAGGGAGCGCTTGAGGAACTCCACCTGGAGCAGCAGCAGGTTCTCCGCCACGACCTCCTGTGGCGTCATGTGGGTCACCCCCGACAGCGGCAGCACGTTGTGCTGGCGGCCGGCGGCCAGGAGGGCGGAGGAGAGGCGGAGGGTGTGGGCGGCCACGACGTTGTCGTCGGCGAGGCCGTGGATGAGCAGGAGCGGGCGTTCGAGCTTGGCCGCGTCGGCGAACAGCGAGGAGTTGTCGTACGCCTCCGGATGCTGCTCGGGATGGCCCAGGTAGCGCTCGGTGTAGCAGGTGTCGTAGAGCCGCCAGTCCGTCACCGGCGCGCCCGCGACTGCGGCGTGGAAGACGTCGGGACGGCGCAGGACCGCGAGTGCGGCCAGGAAGCCGCCGAAGGACCAGCCGCGGATGGCGACCCGGCTCAGGTCGAGGTCGTCGGGATATTGCTCGGCCACGCCCTGCAGCGCGTCGATCTGGTCGTCGAGCGCGGGGCTCGCCAGGTCGCCGCGGACTGCGCGCTCGAAGTCGGTGCCCCGGCCCGGGGTGCCGCGGCCGTCGGCCACGATGACGGCGAAGCCCTGCTCGGCGAACCACTGGCTCTCCAGGAACGCGCCCCGCCGGTTGAGCACCCGCTGCGCGTGCGGCCCGCCGTACGGGTCCATCAGCACCGGCAGCCGGCCGGAGCCCTGCTCGTGCCACGAGGGCAGCACCACGGCGGTGGCCAGCTCGCGTCGGCCGGAACGGCCGAGCGAGACCCGCAGGTCGAGGCCGGGACGCTCGGCGAACGACGGGATCGGCA
This sequence comes from Nonomuraea fuscirosea, assembly GCF_035917475.1. Taxonomy (NCBI): domain Bacteria; kingdom Bacillati; phylum Actinomycetota; class Actinomycetes; order Streptosporangiales; family Streptosporangiaceae; genus Nonomuraea; species Nonomuraea fuscirosea. Next base: position 11,857,855 of record NZ_CP109074.1, read on the forward strand.
CCGCCATGCCGTCGCGGCGGACGACCGTGGTGGAGACGCCCTCGGCGTCGAGGCTCTGCTCGGTCAGCACGCCGACCCCGCCCGACATCCGCCCGGAGAACACCCCGGAACGGGTCGACACGGGCAGCAGCGAGTGGCCGTCCCACGTCCACAGCTGGATCTCGGTCGGGTCGCCGCTCGCGCTGAACAGCACGCTGTCGTGATCGACGTCGAGCACGGCGCGCACCTGTAGCGTCGGGGGCGTGACGGCGCGGTCACCGACGAACAGCCGGTGGCCGCCCTCGGAGTTGGCCACCCACACGAGCGAGCCGTCGTCGAGGTGGGCGGGCACGCCGCCGACGATGTCGACCCAGGCGGGATCGGTGTCCTCGCGCACCAGCGAGGACGCGCCGGTCACCGGGTCGACGGTGAACAGCCGCATCGTCCGCTGGTCGCGGGTGAGGGTGACGATGGACAGCGCGTGGGAGTCCCAGGCCGCGGTGGTGAGGTATTCCTCGTCGTACGGCACCGCCACCCGCGACCCGTCGAGCCCCAGCACGAACAGCCCGGTCACCGCGTTGGGCGTGCCCGCGGCCGGATAGCGCTGGGCCACAGGGGGACGGTCGGGGTTGGCCGGGTCGGCGATGTGCCACACGCGGACGGGGGCCTCGTCGGCGCGTTCGACCAGGAGCGCGTCACTGGAAGGGGACCACCAGTAGCCCCGCATCCGGTCCATCTCCTCGGCGGCGATGAACTCGGCCAGCCCGTACGTGACCGTCTCGGTCTCCGGCTCGGCCAGCGCGCGATCGGTGCCGGAGGCCAGGTCCTGGACGCGGAGGGCGCCACCGGTGACGTAGGCGACATGTCGCCCGTCGGGGGACAGGCGGGGGTCGATCACCGGGCCGGGCGTCTCCAGCCGACGGGCCTGCCCGCCGGCCAGCTCCACCACGTAGAGCGCGCCGGACAGGGCGAAGCAGGCCCTGGTCAGGCCGGCGTCGGGGGCGTAGGCCACCACGCCGCCCGCCGCCTCGCGGCTGCGCTCGCGCCTGGCGCGCTCCTCCGGCGGCAGGTCCTCGTCGTCGGAGTGCAGCGTGCGCGGGTCGATCACCAGGCGCTCGACATGGGTGCCGGTGTCGAGCTCCCACATGCAGGTCACCGGATCGGTGCCCGACCTGGTGCGCAGGAACACCACCCGGTCGCCGTCGGGGGAGATGGTGAAGCCCCTGGGCACGCCCAGGGTGAAACGGCGGGTCCTGGCAGACAGGCGCGGGAAGCTCTCGCTCATGGCCTCAATCCTGCCATTGCTACGCTCGTGGGCATGACTGATCGACGGCTGCTGCTCGTGCACGCGCACCCGGACGACGAGGCGATCGGCACCGGCGCGACCATGGCCAAATACGTCGCCGAGGGCGCCCACGTCACGCTCGTGACCTGCACGTTGGGCGAGGAGGGCGAGATCATCCCGCACGACCTCGCGCAGCTGGCCGCCGACCGGGACGACGCGCTCGGCCCCTACCGGATCGGCGAGCTCGCCGCCGCCTGCCAGGCGCTCGGCGTCGAGGACCACCGCTTCCTCGGCGGGCCGGGCCGTTACCGCGACTCGGGCATGATGGGCGTGGCCGGCAACGACCACCCGAAGGCGTTCTGGGGCGCCGACCTCGACGAGGCGGCGGGCGAGCTGGTCAAGGTCATCCGCGAGGTACGCCCGCAGGTGCTCGTCACGTACGACGCCAACGGCTTCTACGGCCACCCCGACCACATCCAGGCGCACCGGGTTTCGCGCAGGGCGTTCGAGCTGGCGGCGAAACCCGGCTTCGGCGAGGGTGAGCCCTGGCAGATCGCGAAGTTCTACCACACGGCCGTGGCCAGGTCCGTCCTGCGGCGCGGGGCGGAGGCGATGCGCGAGTCCGAGACGGGTTTCCTCCTGGAGGACGTCGACGACATGCCCTTCGGCTGCCAGGACGAGGACATCACCACCGAGATCGACGCGCGTCCCTGGATCGGCAACAAGATCGAGGCCATGCGGGCGCACGCCACGCAGATCAGCGTCGAGCCGCCCTGGTACGCGCTGTCGAACAACATCGGCCAGGAGGTCCTGGGCGTCGAGCACTACACGCTGGCCATCGGCGTGCCCGGCCCTCCGGTGCCTGGTCCGCCGGTCGAGGCGGGTGGCCTCGGAGAGCCGCACGACCGCGAGAACGATCTCTTCGCGGGCATCCACTAACCTCGTGCGATATGGAACATCGCAGCCAGGCCGAGTCGGCGCTGGGCGGGGCGGCGTACGGGATGCTGTTCGTGCTCGGGGTCGTCATGGCGATCGTGGGTGGGTTCACGCATCCCGTGTGGCAGTCCGGCCTGATCCCGGTGTCGGCGATCGTCTGGGTGCTGGCGTTGTTCGGGGTGTGTGCCGGGGCGGGCCGGCTGATGCGGGCGAAGCTCGGCGCCACGACGGCCGGGCTCGGGTGGCTGCTGGTGACGATGCCGTTCACGCTGGAGCTGAGCGCCGGTGACCTGGTGATCGCGAGCGGAGCGCCGGGCTATGTCTACCTTTACGGGGGATTGGCTGCTCTTGTGGCGGGCTATCTGCTTTCGCCCTCATCAGGAGGGGGTTCGTGGCTTTTGCGTGGGTACCCCCCGAAGAATTCCATGTAGAGGCATACAGTGGCTTAGTGCATTCCATCGAGCGGCACGTGGACCCGGCAACCTACCGTAAAGTCGTCGGCCGTTTCGCCACAGGAGTCGCGATCGTCACGACCCGACTCGGTGACGTCGATCATGCGATGACCGTCAACTCCTTCACCTCCGTCTCGCTCGATCCGCTGCTGGTGCTGTTCTGCGCCGAGAAGGTGGCGCGGTTCCATGACGCGGTGCTGGAGTCCGGGACGTGGGGCGTGTCGGTGTTACCGGCCTCCATGGAGGACGCCTCGCGCTTCTTCGCCCACCGGGGGCGTCCGCTGAACGGCCAGCTCGCCAGGTGGCCGCATCATCGGGGCGTGTCGGGGGTGCCGTTGTTCGACGGCGCCATCGCCACCGTCGAGTGCGCGACCACGGCGGTGCACGACAGCGGGGACCACTCGATCGTGGTGGGCGAGGTGAGCGCGCTGGACACGCCGACGGACGCCGCGCCGCTCCTGTACCACGAAGGGCGCTACAAGACCCTGTGAGGTGAATGCGGCGCGGCCGGGCATGAGCCGGGCCAGGCGCTTCGGCCTGGCCCGGTCCTGCTGGGCGGAACGGTGGCCGGCTGTGCGGCCGGTCGCGTGCCGGTTCTCCTGGTTGGTGCGTGCTGGTTCTACTGGTTACGGGCGACAGCGGGGCCGGGCTGGGCGGCCGTCGTGGCGTCCCCCGAAGTGCCGGCCGGAGCGGTGGTGTCCGTCGGAACGCTCGTGTCGGTCGGGGCGGTCGTATCCGTCGGAGTCGGAGTCGGAGTCGGAGTCGGAGTCGGAGTCGGAGTCGGGGTCGGGGTCTCCGAGGGGTCCTCGGCCGGAGGCTCGGACGGCGGCGGGCAGGTCGGGATCTCGGTGGTCGGGGACGCGCTCGGAGGAGCGGTGTCCGCGGGCGGATCGGTGGGCGGATCCGACGGCGGATCCGACGGCGGATCCGACGGGGGATCGGTCGGAGGATCGGTCACGGTCGGCGTCGGCGTCGGGGTCTCACTGACCGTCGGCGTAGGCGTCGGTGTCGCGCTCGGCGTCACGGTGGGCGATACGGTCGCGGTCGGTGAGGTCGTGTCGGTGGGAACGGCCGGCGGCTCGCTGGGCGGGTCGGACGGTTCGACGGACGGCTGACAGGTGAACGTGACCGTCGGCCCCGGCTCGGTGACGGTGACCGTGGGACCCGGTTCGGTCACCGTGACCGTCTCCTTGATGGTGACGGTCGGCAGCGGCGCCATCGCGACGCCGGCCTTGCCTTGCTTCTTGTACGTGCCGCGTCCCAGCCGGGCCCGGGTGCTCCCTTCGCCGCCGAGCACGGTGAGCTCCACGTTCGCGGTCTTGCACGATCTTCTCTTGCACACCCGCTGCTCTACGGAGAAGAAGCCCGCTCCTTCGTAGGTGACCGAGACGTTCAGATAGGAAACGCCCCGCCTCTTGACCACCTTCGTCTCGGCGGTGTATTCCCCGGTCGTGGGGCTCTCCGTCGGCGTGGGGGCCGGGGTCAGGGTCTCGGTCGGGGGCGGCGTCTCAGAAGGCGGCCCAGAAGAAGGCGGCCCCGAAGGAGGCGGTGTCTCGGAGGGCGGCGTCTGGGACGGGGGCGTCTCGGACGGTGGCGTCGTCGAGGGTGCGGCGGCTAACGCCAGCCGCCCGTTGGAAGGGGTGTCGGTGAATCGTAGGGAATCGGTGGCTGACGTCTGGGTGATCGCGACTCCGCCGGCTCCTGCCAGTGCAACGGTGCCGAGCAGCGCGCCCAGGATGGAGAATCTCATAATCCTGCTCTTTGGGAGATTTCAGGACGGGGATCATTATTCCGACTTGTCAAGATTGGTCAAGACTCAGACGCATGAACAGGCGCTTCCGGTTCCGGCGGGCGGCGAACTACGTGAACCTCTCCACGCCGCTCGGTCTGCTGATCGCTGTCGTCGGCGGGGCGTCCAGGACGCCCGGTCCCAACGGCCTCATCCTGGCCTTCGGCTACCGCTACAGGTTCCCCGTCGCGGGGGCGTTCACCGTCGGGAACGTGGTCCTGACCAGGCACGACTCGCTGAGTGAGCAGCTCGTCCTGCACGAGGGGCGGCACGCCACGCAGTGGGCCTGGTGCGTCGGGCTGCCGATGCTGCCGCTCTATCTGCTGTCCATGCTGGTGTCGGTGATCGTCTGCGGGCACCAGGCGTCGTACAACGTCTTCGAACGGCTGGCCGGGCTGGACGAAGGCGGCTACCCGCGCAGGCCGGCGCGCTGGCGGCGCGGCGGCGGCAGCCCAGGTTGACGAGCCTCTGTCAAGGTCAGGGCGTTAACCGCAGCGTGTGCGCCGCGGCCTTCTTGACCGCCTCCGGCGAGGAGTACATCGGCAGCAGCTCGCCCTTCGCCCACACCGCCGCCTGGTCCCAGTAGTTGTCGTGGAAGGCGTGCCCGGAGGCGCCGGTCAGGTTGATCCAGCGGGACTTGTCCAGGTCCGACAGGTCGACGACCATGCGCATCGACGGCACGGCGGTCACCGCGTACCCCTGCTGGACGTTCCACCCCGTCGCGTTCACCGCGTCCTTGCTCCCGGACACCGCCAGCGGCCCCCGGTTGAACAGCGCCTCGACCGGCGCGATGCCCGACATGCCGAGCGAGCCGTTGACCAGTTCGAGCTGGTGCAGATCGCCCCAGCGCCACGCCTTGACCTCCGGCCCGAGCCGGTCGGCGAGCTCCTGGTACGCCGACGCCATCGCCTGACGCAGGACGTCGTCGCGGGTCTCCGTCAGCTCCTCGGTGCCCGCGTCGTCCCAGAAGGGGTCGTCAGGGGCCTCCAGGAGCCGCCTGACGACCTCGTACCAGCGGTCGCCTCCCGTGGGCCGGGCGGCCTCGGGCAGGTCGTCGTCGAACGTCAGCGTGAGCAGGTGGCGCCAGACGGCGTTGAAGTAGGCCGCGGCGGCCGAGCCGGACTCCTGCGCGCGGTCCCACGACTTCAGCAGCTCCCTGGCCTGTACGGCCGGCCCGGCCAGGTCCACCTTCATCAGCGCGGGCACGAGCGTCTCGGCGAAACCGTTGCCCGAGTCGCGCTGGATCCGCAGCATGGTTTCGGTGTCGATCGGGCCCTTCTTGAGCGCCTCGGTGAGCAGGGTGCGGATGCGTTCCGAACGGTAGCCGTAGGCCCAGTCCTTGGTCAGCAGCGGCTTGTAGCGGCCGGGGTCGATGACGGCGTTGTTGGCGGTGACGATGAAGCCGTCCTCGGGGTCCTCGACGGTGGGCAGCTGGTCGTACGGGATGGGCGCGGGCCGCCACTCGTACTCGCCGGTCCAGCCGGGGACGGGCCAGGTGCCGTCGCCCTTCTCCCGTACGGGGACGCGCCCAGGGGCCTGATATCCGATCTTGCCCGTCGTGTCGGCGTAGACGAGGTTCTGCGAGGGGACGTCGAACAGCGAGGCCGCGGCCTTGAACTCGTTCCAGTCGGTGGCCTTGTTCAGCGCGAAGATCGCGTCGGCCGTGCGGCCGGGCGTCAGGGCGGTCCACTGCAGCGCCACCGCGTTGGCCTCGCCGCTGGGCCGCGCGTTCGGCATCACCTCGTTGATCAGCGGGCCGTGCCGGGTGCTCTTGACGGTGATCGTGACGGGCGACCGGCCGGCCACCTTGATCACCTCTTTCCTGGTCTCCAGCTCGACCTGTTCGCCCTGGTACAGGTACGTGTCGCCGGACACCTGCTCCAGGAACAGGTCGGCCACGTCGGGCCCCAGGTTCGTGAAACCCCAGGCGATCTTGTCCGTGTGCCCGATGACCACCCCGGGCAGCCCGGCGAAGGTGAACCCGGTGACGTCGTACGGGCACGCCTCGGTGATCGTCCGGCAGTGCAGCCCCGCTTGATACCAGACCGACGGCATCTGCGCCGACAGGTGCGGATCGTTGGCCAGGAGCGGCTTGCCGCTGAGGGTGTTGGCCCCGGAGACCACCCACGAGTTCGACCCGATGCCCTCCCGGTCCGCGGTGCTCATGGTGCTCGGCACGTTCCGCAGCGTCCCGGCCGCGTCGGTGAGCGCCCGCCCGGCCCGCAGCCGCGGCTGGGCCCGCTGGTCGAAGCGGTTCTGGGCGATGGCGCCCTCGTTGACGATCGGCAGGTGACGGTCGTAGGGGTAGCCGGGATAGAGCTGGTCGACGCGCTCCCTGGGCAGCTTGGTCAGGGCGAGCGCGCGGTCGATCTCGTCCTCCATGTTGGAGCGCAGGTCCCAGGCCATGGCCTTCAGCCAGGCCAGGGAGTCGACCGCGGTCCACTTCTCCGGCGTGCCGCCGCCGCCCTGGAGCTTGAGCACGGAGTATTCGAGACTGCGGTCGGAGGCGTTGGGGTTGGCGCTGAGCCAGGCGTTGACGCCCGCCGCGTACGCGTCGAGGTAGTCCTTCGTGTCCTGGGCCAGCTCGGGCAGCTCCTGCTCGGCCACCCGGCGCCAGCCCATGGTCCGCAGCGCCTTGTCGTTGTCGAGGGTGGAGGCGCCGAACAGCTCGGACAGGCGTCCGGCGGTCGTGTGGCGGCGGAAGTCCATCTCGTAGAAGCGGTCCTGGGCGTGGACGAAGCCCTGGGCCATGAACAGGTCGGTGGCGCTGTCCGCGTAGATGTGTGGAATTCCAGATTTATCGCGATAAATCTCCACACTTCCCGTCAGGCCGGGCAGCCGCAGCGACCCGTCCACCTGAGGGAACGACTTCCGCACCGTGTAGACCAGCACGCCCGCCAGCACGAGGACGAGCGCGAGCGTGACGGTCAACGACCGGGCCGCCCACCGCAACGGCCACGGCATCCACGCATAGGGCCTCACCGCCACCTCCTTCATGCCGAACTGGCATCAAGTCTGGCAGTTCGCGATCACTGCTCCGGACGGGACGAGCACTCCAGCGGGGGCTCGCCCCGGCCGGGACGATCACTCCCAGGTCTGGCCTTCCGAGGTGTCGGACACCCGTACACCCAGGTCGGCGAGCTTGTCGCGGAGCCGGTCGGAGGCCGGCCAGTCCTTCGCCTCGCGCGCCCGCTCCCGCGCCTCCAGCAGCTCACCGGCACCGGGCGGCAGCACCTTGGCCTTGCCGATCTCGATGGACAGATCGAGCGCCAGCACCTGGTCCAGATGCAGGAACGTCTCGAACTTCGCCCCTGGCGCCACCGAATCGTCGCGCTCCAGCTCCCGCAGGATCCGCAGCGCCGCCGGAGTGTCGAGGTCGTCGTCGAAGGCCGCCTCCACCCGGTCCGTGTAGTCCTTGGACAGCGGAGCGCTCACCGACTCGGACCACTCGGCCACCCTGGCCCGCCACCTGCGCACCGTACGGTCGGCGGCCCGCAGGGTGTCCCAGGTCAGGTTCATCTGCTGGCGGTAGCGGTGCTCCAGGAACGCCAGCCGCACGGCCAGCGGGTCGAGCCCCTCGGTCACCACGTCGGACAGCAGCACCACGTTGCCCGTCGACTTGGCCATCTTGCGCCCGTCGAACAGCAGGTGCTCGCCGTGCACCCAGTGCCGCACCACCTCGTGCCCGGCCGCCGCGTCGGACTGGGCCCGCTCGTCCTCGTGGTGCGGGAAGCGCAGGTCGATCCCGCCGAGGTGGAGATCGAAGCGCGAGCCGAGGAAGCGCAGCGACATGGCCGAGCACTCGACGTGCCAGCCGGGAAAGCCCCGGCCCCACGGCGTGTCCCAGGTCAGCTCGCCCTCGGCGGGTTTCCACAGGGCCCAGTCGGCGTGGAAGCGCTTGCGCGGATCGACGGCCTCGATGCGGTGGGCGGGCCGCAGCGCGTCGAGCCGGTTGCCGGAGATCTCGCCGTAGGAGGGGAACGTACGCGCGTCGAAGAAGACCGACCCGTCGGGCACGGTGTACGCGTGCCCCTGCTCGATCAGCTTGGCGATCAGCTCCACCATCAGGTCGATGCTCTCGCTGGCGCGCGGCATGTGCTCGGGCGGGCGCAGGTTGAGCGCGGAGGCGTCGGCCACGAAGGACTCCTCGTGGAAGCGGGCCAGCTCCAGCGGCGAGCGCCCCTCTGCCCGCGCCTGGGCCAGGACCTTGTCCTCGCCCTCCGCCGCGCCCTCGGCGGAGGAGTCGGCGAGGTGGCCGACGTCGGTGATGTTCTGGCAGGCCACGACGCGCACCCGCCGCCGTTCCAGGACCCGTCTGATCAGATCGGACAGCACGTAGGTGCGCAGGTTGCCCACGTGCGCGTGGCGGTAGACCGTCGGCCCGCACGTGTACATCCGCAGCGCCCGCCCGGCGTCGATCCGCTCGACCTGCCTGGCGCGCGTGTCGTAGATCCGCAACATCTCCCGAGCTTAGCCCGGCGTCAACTGCCCAGGAAACCGAGAATGTCCCGGTCACCGCGCTCGCGCAGCCTGGCGATCACCTCTTCGCGGCCGGCCGCGTCTGACAGTCCGATCCTGGCCCCGATCAGCCGCAGGCCCTCCATCTCCGAGCTGACCGGAGCGGTGTAGCCGAGCAGGTAGAGCGCCCGGTTCACCGGCGGCATCGCCAGCGGCGCGGCGGGCAGATAGCGCGTCAGCAGCTCGCCGCCGTCGGACACGGTGAGGAAGACGTGGTCGCCCTCGTTGGCCTTGTACTCGGCCAGCACGTTGCGGATCGACCCCATGGTGGGCTGGTTGTGCCAGCTGATCACCACGTCGCCGGACGGCGCGGAGGCCGTCAGCTGCCCGCCCGGCGCCATCCCCAGGTACGCCGCGAACCCCGTCGGCAGCGGCGACCCCGAGCCCCGCAGGTGCTCGGCGTTGATGTCCACCCGGTGCCACCAGCGCCCGTCGCGCGAGCGGAAGCTGCGCCGGGTCTCCGAGACGTCCTTGCGCGGCTGGTACGGCTCCGCCTCCCCGCTGGGCGAGGTGCCCGCCACCCGGATCCAGCCCCGCTGCGTGCGTTCGAACCCGGGCCCGCCCGAGTACGCACGGACAGAGCTCTCGCTCACGTCGTAGCGCGAGGTCAGGTTGGCCACGACCGTGCTCACCGAGGCCTCGCCGCCGGCCCGCTCGATCTCCCTGGCGATCATCTCCCTGATCCCCAGGTACTCGTCGCCGCCCCACCTGGTCAGCCCGTACTTGTTGCGGTCGAGCCGGCGGAAGCGCTCGTCGGCGGTGAGCTGGTTGCGGATGCCGACCAGGCTGTAGTCCTCGCCGATGCGCTCCTGGATCTCCTCGGGCGACAGGGGCGTGCCCGCCACCGCCAGCACCGCCTCGGCCTTCTCGTTGACGCTGCGCGGCCACGGCACCACGTGCTGGCCCAGCACCCGCAGCTGCGGCACGGCCAGGATCCACCGCTCGGCCACGTCCTCGTGCACGCCGAGCTGGGACACCATGGACACGGCCTCGGGCAGCGGGCGGGGCCCGTCGGCGAAGAGCTGGCGCGTCTTCTCCCGCAGGTCGTCGGCCCCGCCGGCCACCAGCCAGCCGTCCGACTGCTCGTAGCCGGTCATCAGCGTGCGCACGAACCGCCACGCCGGGATCCCCAGCGCGCGCAGGTCGCCCGCGTGCCACGGCACGACGGTCTGCAGGTCCTCGGCCGGCACGGCCACGCCCAGCCGCCCGCGCAGCCACGTCACGTGGGCGACCAGGCCGCCCGCCTCGGGCTTGGCCAGCCAGGCGTCGATGTGCTCGCGCAGGTCGCGCTCGATCTGCCTGATCCGCTCCCTGGTGACGGAGAAGCGCTGGGCCAGCTCGTCGAGGGTGGCCCGCTGCTCGGCGTACAGGCGGTCGCGCGCGATGGCGCGCTGCCGGTCGTCCAGCGCCGCGAACAGCTCGTCGATCAGGTCGGGCAGCGGCTTGTCCGTCCCGGACGGCGCGGGCACCGCCTCGGGCGCGGGTTCGAGCAGCCGCTCGAAGACGCCGCTGAACAGTTTCTGCACCACGTCCTTGCCCAGCGTCTCCGGCGTCCGCTCGGCCTCGGCGGGGTCGGAGAAGCGCAACAACGGCAGGATGTCGCCCAGCGTCAGATGTCCCCAGCAGGCCACGGCCAGGTCGGCCAGACGGCCCGCCACGGTCTGTGTGCCGACGATGGCGCACGCGCGGTCGAGAGGAATCGCCTGCCACCAGGCCTCGGGCAGCTGTGGCTCCTCCACGATCGGCGCGATCTGACCAGGAGAGGTCCAGCGCAGTGGTGGCGTGAGGTCGCTCAGGCTGAGGTTCATTGAGGTCCAACCGGCAAAGGGAAGATATCCGCAGTTCAGACTATGTGATCAGAGGGGTAGAAACGGGCTGCCTCTTCCAGAATGGGAGATATAGAGCATCGAGCGAGCACGGGTGCAGGCGACGAACAGTATGCTCCGTTCACGCTGCAACGCGTGAGCACGTGCCTGCGGTTCCTCCGGCAGCGGACCCGGCACCACGTCCTCCGCGACGCCGACGAGCGCCACCCGTTCGAACTCCAGGCCCTTGAGTTGCGGGAAGCTCGCCACCCGCACCTCCAGGCCGTCGAGCGCGCGGCCGGCCCGGCGGGCGAGCCGCTGGTGGCGGGCGCCGACGGCGATCTCGCCGGCCGGCACGCCGTCGGCCAGCCAGCCCTCGACCGTGGCGCGCAGGCCCGCCAGCTCCGCCTCCAGCGTGTCGTACGCCCTGACGACCGGCCGCTCGCCGTTGCGCGTCGCGCCGAAGCCGTACATGTCGGTGACGCCCGTGACCAGGCCGGGGGACAGGCCGCCGCCGCGCAGCCGGACGGCGAAGGACAGCACCTCCTGCGGCAGGCGGTAGGAGCGCTTGAGCGTGTGCTGGACGGCGGGGATGCCGAGCGCGCCGAGCGTCACGCGCGCGTCGGTGACGCGCTGGTGCGGATCGCCCACGATGAACAGGTCGTCGCGGGCCCGCGGCACCGCCGCCCGCAGCAGCCGCCACTGCGCCGCGCTGACGTCCTGCGCCTCGTCCACGACCATGTGACGGTACGGCTTGAGCCCTGGATCCACATCGTCGAGCAGATCACCCGTCGAGATCGACAGCAACCGCAACGCCTCGTCCGTCAGCTCGGCCAGCGAACGCGCGTCCGGACCGACCAGCACCGGGCGGCGGCCCTCGGCGTCGGCCACGATCCGCAGGGCCAGGCGCTCGGCGTTGTCCACCTCGACCCGCTTGCGCACCACCTCGTCCTCGATCAGCAGGTCCAGTCGGGCCGACAGCTCCTCGGCCAGGCTCTGCGAGAACGTCACCAGCAGCACGGGCCCCGCGCCGCGCGCCGCCAGATGGGCCGCCCGGTGCAGCGCCAGCACGGTCTTGCCGGTGCCCGCCCCGCCCACGACCAGCACCGGGTGCTCGTACCTGGCGGCCCTGGCCAGCCGGTGCTGCGGCGGGTCGAGGAACGTGCACCACGCCGGCGCGTCCAGCACCCGCTCCAGCGCCACCTTGTCCTGGACGAAGACCGCGCGGTCGGGGCTGCGCCGCAGCGCCGCGTAGAGGTCCTCGGTGTCGATCGGGCCGCTCGCCTCGTCGGAGGCCCGCCAGGGGTCCAGCTCACGCCACGCCTCCGCCAGGGTGCCGCCGCGCGCCAGCACGGCCAGCGGGGCGTACTGGGTGGGCGGCAGCAGCGGTTCGAGCGCGGCCACGTCGGCCTCGGTCGTGATCAGCCGGAACAGCGGCAGCGCGTGCCCGTCCAGGCCGAGCCCCAGCAGGTCGCCGTCGCAGATCGGGTCGAACAGCCCGGACGACCCGGCCGAGCGGCGCAACGCGGGCTCCACCCGCTCAAGGGCCTCCGCGTCCCACTCCTCGACGACGCCGAGCACCGGGTTGACGCCGTAACGGTGGCGGCGCGCGTACGACCAGGCATCGGCGTCCGGCAGGAGGTCGCGCAGCCAGTACACGTCCCGCTGCCGCACCACCACCCCGCGGTAGCCGGCCGCCAGGCGCAGGGTCGCGACCCGCGGATCCCGCGCGCCCCGCACCCGCTCGGCGTGCGGGGCGCCGGCCACGTTCAGCAGGAACCGGCGCAGCGCGACCACGGCGTCCCTGCGCACCGGCTGGGCCAGTGCGCTGAGCTCCCCGCGGAACTCCGGGCCGATCGCGAGCCGCGGCACAGGCTCAGTCCAAGAGTTCGAGCAGGTCGCGGTCCCCGCGTTCGCGGAGCCTGTTGAGCAGCTCGGGCAGGGCGACGGGCCCCGTCATGCCGATCCTGGTCGCGATCACCCTGGCCGCCTGATCTCGCGTTCCGCCCGGAGCCGTGTACCCGACCAGGCGGAGCGCCTTCGTGATCTTCTCGGCGCCCTGCGCGGCGACCGGCAGGTGCCTGGCCCGCAGCACGCCCTCGTCCGACAGCGTCAGGAACAGGTGGCCGCCCTCACGGGCTCCCACGTCCACCAGCAGGTGCTCGACGGACTGCAGCACCGGCGAGCCGTGCCAGGTCATGGTCAGCTCGCCCGCGGCGCTCCTGACCGTCCTGCTCTCACCCGGATTCAGCCCCAGGTACGACGCGAAGCCCGTCGGCAGCGCGCACTCGCCTCCCGCCAGCTGCTCGGCGGTCACGTCGACGCGCAGCCACCAGCGGCCGTCGGGCTGCCGGAAGCAGCGCTTGGTCTGGGAGACGTCCTTCAGCGGCTGGTACGGCTTGTCCGGCTCGGGCGCTCCGCCGTTCGTCTCGCTCGCGGGGGGCGCCACCGGGGTGAACGCCTGGAACTGCGGCGGGCCCGGGGGAGGCGGCGGCAGCTGGACGGGGCCGAACGCCGACTGCAGCAGTTCCACCGGCTCCTGCCGCACGGCGGCCTGCTGGTCGGGGCCGTACTGGTCGGGGCCGTGCTGATCCTGGCTCTGCTGGTCCGGGGCGAGCTGGTCCGGGATGTGCTGGTCCGGGGCGAGCTGGTCCGGGGCGTGCTGGTCCTGGAACTGCTCGGCCGGGGCCTGCTGGGGCTCGGGCTCTCGGGGCTGCTCGTACTGCTGCTCCCGTACGGGCGGCGGGGCCAGCGTGGTCAGCACGAACTGCCAGGCCGGGACCTCCAGCGCGCGGATCTCGACGTTGTGCCAGTCGGCCGCGCCGATGAGCCGCTCCTTGGGCGCCTCGGGGCCGATCGTCGCGACCAGCTCGTCCAGATGAGCGCGGTACGGGGCCGCCTCGTCGCTGGACAGCCAGTGGTCGAGGCGGGTGCGCAGCGCGTCCTCGGTGGCGGCGATCTCGGCAGGGGGGACGGCGAAGAGCTTGGCCAGCTGGTCCACGGCGGACGGCTCGTCGGTGAAGACCCGGTTCTGGGCCACGGCCCAGCTCTTGTCGTCCAGACCGGCGAACGCGGCCTCGATCAGCTCGGGAAGCTCCTGCCCGCGACCCTCGGCCGCGGCCTCCCCGCCGTCCTGCTCGCCGTGCTCGTCCTGGACGGGCGCGGCGAGCTCGGCGTGCTCGGGGTGCTCGGCGGGCTCCAGGGGGAACTGCTCGACCGGGACCTGCTCGGCGTGGACGCCCTCGTGGACGTCCTCCTGTACGTGCTCGGGAACGTGCTCGCCGAGGACGTCCCCGGCCGGCTCCGCCTCCTGGGCGGCGGGCACGGGCTCGTCGGCGGTGTCCAAGGCGTCCCCGTGGTGCACCGCGAGCGCGTCCCCGCGATGCGCTTCCAGAGCGTCTCCCTGGTGCGCTTCCGCCGCGTCCCCGTGGCGCGGCTCAAGCGCGTCCTCGTGATGCGCCGCCACGACCTGCGCACTTTCAGGCGCACTTTCAGGCGCACTCTCAGGCTCGCTCTCCGGCGCGACGGCCTCCTCGGCCTGTTCGGCGGCGGCGACCTCGGCCGCGTGCTGGGCGGCGGCCACCTCGGCGTCGTGCCGGGCGGCGTCCCCGGTGCCGGCGGCGTCCTCAGCGGCGTTCTCCGCCGCGACCGGCGCGGAGCGGGCCTCCTCGGCCTCGTGCTCCCCCTCCGGCGCCGCAGCGGCGGGCTCAGCCTCGCGCGCGGCCTGGTCCCGCACGTCCTGCTCGTGCGCGAAGGGCTCATGCGCCAGCGGCGGCTGGGCGGCGGGCGGCGTCTCCTGCTTTCCGCCCTGGGCCGGAGCGGCGTACGCGAGCGGCTGGGCGAGGTGCACGAGGACGGCGGAGAACAGCGTGTTCAGCACCGGCCGCGCCTGGATGAACGGCTGGTCGACCAGCTCCCGGCCGGTCAGCGCCAGCAGCCCGGCCCACGACCCGGTGCGGTCGAGCGCGATGGCGACCGCGGGCTCGTCGGCCTCGTCCGGGTCCAGCACGTGCAGGGCGGGCAGGACGTCACCGATCGAGGCGGCCGGCCAGTGTTCCAGGGCGATCTCCGTCAGCAGCTCGCCCAGCGACTCGGGGCCGATCGCGGCCAGGACGCGGGGCATGGGCAGGCTGCGCCACCACGCATCCGGCAGGTCCGGCTGCCCGGTGAGTAGCGTGATCGTCGACGCGTCGCTCCACCTCAACGGTGGTACGAGGTCGCTCAGGCAGAAGTTCATCCCGTTCCGTTCACCAGCCCCTCACGCCGCCGCAGCGGTGCAGCCCAAATCTCGCCGCCCACGGAACAGACCATAGTCCGGCAAAACAGCCCTACGCATCATGCACGACGCATCAACGCCGAACAGCGGCAAAGCGTAGACGCACGTAGTCGGCCATCCAGCCAGTCTCCCTGCGAAGTGCGGGCGCGGCCAGTTCGTTGACGCGACGGAGCAGGGGCTCCACGATCTCCGGGGGAAGCCCTTCGAGCACCGATGCGGCGAACACGCGCACCCAGTCGGCGGCCCCGCCGGGGCACTCGTCAAGGGGGGTCGGCCGGTCGAAGTATTCGAGCAACCTGACGACGAACCCCTCCTGCTCGAGGCGGCGGGCGTACTCGGCAGGCGTGGGAAAGTACCACGGGAGCTCGGGTTCGCGCAGGCCGTACTCGCGCCAGGCCGTCAGCATCGCGGTGGTCAGCTCGGCGCAGTTGCCGGCGCCGCCCATCTCCGCGACGAAGCGCCCGCCAGGCTTGAGTGCCTCGCGGACGCTGGCGATCACGGCGGCCGGGTCGCGGCTCATCCAGTGCAGCGCCGCGTTGGAGAAGACCGCGTCGTACGGGTCCACCACCGTGAAGTCGTGCCCGTCGCCGATGATGAAGTCGATGCCGGGATACTGCGCCAGCGCCTTCTCGATCATGGCGGACGAGCCGTCGATGCCGAGGACGTCGGCGCCTCTGAAGGCGATCTGCGCCGTCAGCACCCCGGTGCCGCAGCCGAGGTCGAGCACTCGCTCGCCTGCCCGGGGGTCGAGCAGGTCGACCAGTGGCGCGCCTTGGGTCGATACGTAGCCGAAGCTGCTGTCGTAGGCGCGACTGTTCCACCGCTCCAAACTCGGTGTGTCGTATCGCAAGACGATCAGCTCACAATCGATCAGACATCGGGCCCCCGTGGCCGTGCTGTCTGTTCACTTTAGAGGCTGATTGTCGCTACGACATATCAAGTCACATAGGACTCATCCCACCTTCTTGCTCCACTCCTTCCTCAAGTACGCCTTCGCCGCGTCTGCCTGCGGAATCGTCATGAGCACCGGCGGACCGGGCGCCTTGGGCAATTTCGCCGCCTGCTCGCCGTCGAGCGTGCCCTTCATGAGCATCGCCTCGCCGCGCACCGGCCGGGCGTACCCCTTCTGCAGCAGGTTCTGGCCCTCGTCGGAGAAGAGGAACTCCTGCCAGAGCCGGGCGGCGGCCGGGTGCGGGGCGGCCTTGTTGATCGCCTGCACGTGGTAGCCGCCGAGCGCCGCGTCCCGGGGGATCGTCACCTTCCAGGTGTCGGCGTGCTCGGCGCTGCGGCGGGCGTTGAGGTGGTCCCAGGCGATGACCACGTTGGCCTTGGCCAGGTCGGTCAGCCTGCCCGCCTGCTTGAGCTTGGCGAACAGCTCGACGCCCTGCTGCGGCTGCGGCGTCCCCGAGCGCATGGACGCCGCCATGACGCCGCCGAAGGCCGACGCCGAGCGCAGCGGGTCGCCGTCGAGCGCGACCTTGTAGCCGGGCCCGAGCAGGGCGGCGAAGGAGGCGGGCGGCTTGACCGCGCGGGGGTCGTAGCCGATGGACATGTAGCCGCCGTACGCGGCGTACCAGGCGCCGGACGGCTCCTTCACGTGGTCGGGCAGGTCCTGCCAGCCCTGGACCTGATAGCGGGCGAACCGGTCGGCCGCGGAGACGGCCACGTCCATCGTCAGGTCGAACACGTCGGGCTTGAGCTGGGCGGCGGCGTCCAGTTCACGCTTGCTGCTCGCCGTGGGCTCCAGCTCGTTGACCTTGATGTCGTACTTGTCGGCGAAGGTGTCGATGACCTCGCCGTAGTTGACCCATTCGCGGGGCAGGGCGATCACGCTGAGCTCGCCCTCGCGCTTGGCGGCCTCGGCCAGGCGGTCCATGGTGCCGAAGCCGGCCTTCATGGAGGTGGCTCCGGTGTTGATCGGCGGCAGGTTCCTGGCCTCGGTGGAGGCGGTGTCCGTGGACGACGCGCCGCATCCGGCGCTGGCGAGGATGGCTGCTGCGGCGGCGCAGGTACGTACAGTCACAGATTGAATACTTACTGTTACATCCGCCCAGGTCGAGGAGGCGCGGCCGGAACGACCTTGGCGGCCACGAGTGTCTCTTCGGGGATCTCCACCACAGTGCCGTCCCTTTTGCGGACTTTGAGAAGTCCGTCCGACCACGACACGAGCACGCCCACCGCGTCGCTGAACCCGCCGGGGACGCGTCTACGGGTGGTGATCCGTGCGCCTATATCGTGACTTGTGATGGCGATGACGAGGCGCGCGGCCATGAGTTTGGCACCCTCCGTTTCGGCCAGCGTGCAAGCACGGCAATACTAGGGCGTAGCAAACCGCGGTCAGAGTCATGCCATGGTGCGGAGAAGAAGGAGCTCGAGGTGACCTACGTCATCGCGCAGCCTTGCGTGGACGTCCTGGACAAGGCGTGCATCGAGGAATGCCCCGTTGATTGCATCTACGAGGGCGAGCGCATGCTTTACATCCACCCCGACGAGTGCGTGGACTGCGGCGCGTGCGAACCCGTGTGCCCCGTCGAGGCCATTTTCTACGAGGACGACCTTCCCGAGCAGTGGAAGGACTTCTACAAGGCGAACGTGGACTTCTTCGAGGACCTCGGCTCGCCCGGTGGCGCCTCGAAGGTGGGCAAGATCGAGAAGGACCATCCGGTGGTGGCCGCCCTGCCGCCGCAGGGCGAGGACCACTGACGAGTCCCGACGCCGTGTACGGGGGCATCCGAGGGGATGCGCCCCGTTCGCGTGCCATGCGCCCGTGACGCGGCCTTCCACGGCCGCCGCGCTCCAGTACGCCGAGGAGAAGAATCGTGAACAAACTGCCTGACTTCCCCTGGGACCGGCTGGAGCCGTACAAAGAGCGTGCGCTGGCGCATCCCGACGGCATCGTCGACCTGTCGGTCGGCACGCCCGTCGACCCCGTGCCGCGGATCGTCCAGGACGCCCTGACCGGGGCGGCCGACAGTCCCGGCTACCCCCTGACCCACGGCACCGTGGCACTGCGCGAGGCGGCCGCCGCCTGGCTGCGGCGCAGGCACGGCGTCACGGTCGGGCCGCGCGACGTGCTCCCGCTGATCGGCTCCAAGGAGTTCGTCGCCTGGCTGCCCACCTACCTGGGCGCCAAGCGGGTGGTCTTCCCCGAGCTGGCCTACCCCACCTACGACGTGGGCGCCAGACTCGCCGGCGCGGTCGGCACCGCGTCCGACAGCACGCTCGCGCTCGGACCCGAGCCCGTGGACCTCATCTGGGTCAACAGCCCCGGCAACCCCACGGGGCGCGTGCTGCCCGCCGAACACCTGCGCAAGGTCGTGGCCTGGGCCCGCGAACGCGGCGCCGTCGTGGCCTCCGACGAGTGCTACATCGAGCTCGGCTGGGAAGAGCAGCCGATCTCGATCCTCCACCCCGACGTCTGCGGCGGCTCCCACGAGGGGCTGCTCGCCGTCCACTCGCTCTCCAAGCGCTCCAACCTGGCCGGATACCGCGCCGGGTTCGTGACGGGCGATCCCGTCCTGGTCAAGCGGTTGCTGGAGACCCGCAAGCACGCCGGCATGATCATGCCGCAGCCTGTGCAGGCCGCGATGACGGCCGCGCTCGGCGACGACGAGCACGCCGAGCACCAGCGCGAGCTCTACGCCGCGCGCCGCGCGCTGATCCGGCCCGCACTGGAGAAGGCCGGCTGGGAGATCGACCATTCGACGGCAGGTCTGTACTTCTGGGCGTCGAACGGACAGAACGCCTGGGATCAGGTAGCCAAGCTTTCCGAAATCGGGATTTTGGTCGCGCCGGGAGAATTCTACGGATCAGCAGGTGGGCGCCACATCCGCATCGCGATGACCGCGACTGATGAGCGGATCGGTGCGGCGGTGCGCCGCCTCCAGTAGGATCGCGCGTCGTAGCCATTCCCACTGGCTTGAGCACGCACAAATTGATAAGGGCTTATGCCGAGGCAGACCGCGAGTGGAGCGAGCTGATCGATGAGCATGACCTCCATGGTCGTACTCGGGCTGAGCATCGCCACCGTCCTGCTGCTGCTGGGTGCCTTCTTGGCTACCCTGCGGCAGGACAGGAGAGGCCGCACGAGCGCGCCGCCCGCGCAGGTCGCGTCCTTCGAGACCCCGCTGGCGGCGCCGGTGAGCGTCCCGGCGCATGTCGGCACCGACTACACCGACCCTCGCACCCTCCGGATCGGGGACCGGATCCAGGTGCACGGGTCACGCGCCCGCGTGCTCGGGGCGATGTACATCTCGTGGCAGGGCCAGGAGTGGACCGAGATCTTTCTGCGCGACGCCTCCCGGCGCTACCAGCGGCTCTCGGTCGAGGTGCGCGACGGTGATCCGCCGCACCTGGAGGTCCAGCTCTGGAACGACGTGCCGACGCAGGGCATGGTTCCGGCCAAGAGCATGCTGATCATGGAGGGCGTGGAGTTCTTCCCGATCGAGCGCGGCACGGCCGCGTTCAGGACCGAGGGCGACACCGGCTATCCCGAGCGCGGCCTGCTCGACTTCGCCGACTACCGGGCCGCCGACGGGCGGCTGCTGTCCTTCGAACGCATCCAGGGCGGCTCGTGGACGGCCGGCTACGCCCAGCCGCTCCCGCCCGGCTCGATCTCCATCGTCCGCCGCGCCTCCTGAGCGGCGCCCTCAGGACCTCCTGACAGGCGTCTTCATGACGTCCTGAGGAGCGTGCCTTCAGGACAGCTCGACCCGGCGGTCGCCGGCCTTGCCGCCCGCCTGCCAGCCTTCGAGCTCCACGTCGTTGGACCAGGTCACGCCGCTGTAGCCGACCCGGCTGATGGCGTACTGCTCGGCGTGCGCCACCGACCAGGCGGCCACCAGCCACCCGCGCTTCTTCGAGGTGATCGCGGTGCTGCCCAGCGCCCGGGCCAGCTGCTTGCGCGCCTCGGTGGTCTTCGGCCGCGGCGGCGGGGTCTCCTTGACCGCGGGGTACCAGCAGTGGACGGCCCGCGGGACCCGCCCGGTGAAGGCGGCGGCGAGGATCTTCGCGTCCCCCTCGTGCGGCGCGTACGCGTAGCCGCCCGCCGAACGCTGCACGGCCTGCGCCGCGTCGGCCAGCGGGATCTTGCGGTAGTTCTTCACCTTGACCAGCGCGGCGAAGAACTTGTTCGTGGCGTAGACGGGGTCCATGAGCTGTTTCTTCCTGCCCCAGCCCTGCGACTCGCGCTGCTGGAACACCCCGACCGAGTCGCGGTCGCCGTAGCCGAGGTTGGACAGCTTCGACTCCTGCAGCGCGGTGGCGTACGCGATCACCACGGCCCGCTCGGGCAGCCGGCGGCGCGCCGCCACGGCCGCGATGGTGGCCGAGATCCGAGCCTGCTCGGTGTCGAGGCCGATGGTGCCGTCGGGCGTGACGGCGGTGCAGTAGGCCTCGGGCTCGACGGCCAGCTTCGGCGCCCGCTTCAGCAGGTGGTAGAGGCCCACCGAGACGCCCACCGCGAGCACGACGACCACGACCACGATGGTGATGACCCCACGAGAGAAGCGCACGCGCACCCTGAAGAACCTACCCGGCCGGATAAGCTCCGTGGCCATGAGTCACGTGAGCACCTCCTCACCGATACCCCCGGTGGTGGACGAGCTGTGGGAGCGCCGCGCGGAGCTGTCGCCGGCCGACGCCGAGGCACGCCACCTGGTGGTCGGCGCGATCGACCTGCTCGACAGAGGGCAGGCCCGTGCGGCCCACCTCGTCGGCGGCGAGGTCGTCGTGGACGAGCGCGCCAAGCGGGCGATCCTGCTCAGCTTCAAGGTGCTTGGCCTGGTCCGCTCGCAGGTGGGCGACTTCCACCAGCACGACCGGCATCCGCTCAAGAGCTCGCTCGACGGCGTCCGCGTGGTGCCGGGGGCGATCGCGCGCTGGGGCTCCTATCTGGCGCCCGGCGTGGTGCTGATGCCGTCGTTCACGAACATCGGCGCGTACGTCGACGCGGGCACGATGGTCGACACCTGGGCCACGGTCGGGTCCTGCGCCCAGATCGGCAAGAACGTGCACCTGTCCGGCGGCGTCGGCATCGGCGGCGTGCTGGAGCCGCCCGGCGCGGTGCCGGTCGTGGTCGAGGACGACGCGCTGATCGGCAGCCGGGCGATGATCGTGGAGGGCGCCAGGGTCGGCGAGGGCGCGGTCGTCGGCGCTGGAACGATCCTGTCCGCCTCGATGCCCGTCATCGACGTGGAGAGCGGCGAAGAACTGGCCCGCGGCGCCATCCCCGCGTGGTGCGTGGCGGTGGGCGGCACGCGGCAGAAGGAGTTCCCCGGCGGCACGTTCGGCCTGCCCTGCGTGCTGGTGATCAAGCGCCTGGAGCCGGGGCGCAGGCACGACAAGGCGGCGCTCAACGAGGTGCTGCGCGAACACGGAGTGAACACCTGATGCTTGACCTGACCCAGGACGTACGCGACCTGACCGCCGCGATCGTGGACATCGAGTCGGTGAGCGGCGCCGAGAAGGCGCTGGCCGACGAGGTCGAACGGGCGCTGACGGCGCTGCCGCACTTGAAGGTGAGCAGGTCTGGCGAGACGGTCGTGGCCCGCACGGAGCAGGGGCACGCCGAGCGGGTGCTGATCGCGGGCCACCTCGACACCGTTCCCCTCGCGGGCAACCTGCCCAGCCGGGTCGAGGGCGACCTGCTGTACGGGTGCGGCACCACCGACATGAAGGCCGGCGTGGCGGTCGCGCTCAGGCTGGCCGCCACCGTGCCCGCGCCCGTCAGGGACGTGACGTACGTCTTCTACGACTGCGAGGAGATCGAGGCCGAGCGCAACGGCCTCACCAGGGTCGCCAGGGAGCACCCGGGCTGGCTGGAGGCCGACTTCGCGGTGCTGATGGAGCCCACCGACGGCGTGATCGAGGGCGGCTGCCAGGGCACCCTGCGGGCCGAGGTCACGGTGACAGGACGGCGCTCCCACAGCGCCAGGTCGTGGTTCGGGGTCAACGCCATCCACGGGATCGAGCCGGTGCTGGCCAGGCTCAACGCGTACGAGGCGCGCCGGCCGGTGGTGGACGGGCTGGAATACCACGAGGGGCTGAACGCGGTCGGCGTGCGCGGCGGCGTGGCCGGCAACGTCATCCCCGACCTGTGCGTGGTGACGGTCAACTACCGCTTCGCCCCCGACCTGTCGATCGAGGCGGCGCAGGAGCACGTGCGTGAGGTGTTCGACGGCTTCGCGGTGAGCTTCACGGACGGCGCGCCCGCTGCCAGGCCGGGGCTGACGCATCCGGTGGCGGCGGCCTTCACCGCGGCCGTCGGCGGCACTCCGCGGGCCAAGCTGGGCTGGACGGACGTGGCCCGCTTCTCCGCGCTGGGGGTGCCGGCCGTCAACTACGGCCCCGGTGACCCGAACCTGGCGCACCAGCAGGGCGAGTACGTGTCGCTGCCCAAGATCGTGGAGAGCGAGCGGGCGATGCGTGACTGGCTCCACATGTGAAAGTGGCCTTCCTCGCCGGCCATTTGGCGGGGAAGACCACTTTCAGTCCCGAGCAGCACCCTCGGCAGTTAGACGCGGGGGAGTCGAAATCCGGTTCCCGGCTTCGTCCAGATTTTTTCAGACAATGTTCCGTCTGTCCCACCAGCGATTTCGCCCGCGGCAGGCAGCCTGGGACGGCGGAACCGACCGTGCGTGAGAAGGGCTAGCGTCATCCCCATGGAAAAGATTCGTCGAGAGCGCCGTCAGGGCCAAGCCGTCGTGCGTGGCGACCTCGTCCCCAGCTCCACCCACGACCAGCGGCTGCTGGCCCGCCAGGGACCCTCCGACTGGGTCCACATGGATCCGTGGCGGGTGCTGCGCATCCAGGCGGAGTTCGTGGAGGGCTTCGGCCAGCTGGCCGAGCTGCCGCCGGCGGTCACCGTGTTCGGCTCGGCCCGCACCGCGTCCGACACACCCGACTACGCGATGGGCCGGGCACTCGGCAGGAAGCTGGCCGAGACCGGTTACGCCGTGATCACGGGCGGCGGGCCCGGCGTCATGGAGTCGGCGAACCGCGGCGCGCTCGACGTCGACGGCGCGGTGTCGGTCGGGCTCGGCATCGAGCTGCCCTTCGAGCAGCGCATGAACGACTACGTCGACCTCGGCATCGAGTTCCGCTACTTCTTCGTACGCAAGACGATGTTCGTCAAGTACTCCTGCGGCTTCATCGCCCTGCCCGGCGGCTTCGGCACCCTCGACGAGCTGTTCGAGGCGCTCACGCTGGTGCAGACCCGCAAGGTCACCTCCTTCCCCGTGGTGCTGATGGGCTCGGAGTTCTGGGGCGGGCTGCTCGACTGGATCAAGAGCACGCTGCTCGGCACCGGCAAGATCGCGCCGCAGGACCTCGACCTGATCACCATTACGGACGACGTGGACGAGGCCGTACGGATCATCGTGGACGCCGACCGGGCCCGCTCCCGGCAGCGCGAGGAGGAGCTGAAGGCCACCGCCGCCCAGACCGCGGAGCCCCAGTAGGCCCAATAGGCTCTGACGACGTGAACATCTGCGTCTACTGCGCCTCAAGCCTCAACATCGACAAGAAGTACATCGAGCTGGCCGCGAACGTCGGCACCGAGCTCGCCCGGCGTGGCCACACCCTGGTGAGCGGCGGCGGGTCGGTGTCCTGCATGGGCGCCGTCACCGCCGCCACCAGGGCCGCCGGGGGCCGGACGGTCGGGGTGATCCCGCAGGCACTGGTGGACATGGAGGTGGCCGACGAGGAGTCAGACGAGCTGATCGTCACGGCCGACATGCGCGAGCGCAAGGGCATCATGGACGCCCGCTCCGACGCGTTCCTGGTGCTGCCCGGCGGCATCGGCACGCTGGAGGAGCTGTTCGAGATCTGGACCGCCCGCGTGCTCGGCCTGCACGATCGCCCGCTGGTCATCCTCGACCCCTACGGCCTGTACGACCCGCTCAAGACCCTGGTCGACGGCATGTACGAGCAGGGCTTCACCCGCCCCGACGTCTTCGACGCGATCTCCTGGACCTCGACCGTGACGGAGGCGTTCGCCGCGCTCGAAGCCCGCACCCAGCCGGTACGGCCGAGCGTCGCCGAACTCGGCGAGGCCGCGGGCTGACCTGCGCGGCTTCGCTCTCATCCGGGGCCGGACGCGGCAAGTGCGTGACCTCGTGCCCCGATGGTATGAGTACGATGCCAATGTGCTGGTCATACTCGCCATCGCCGCCGTCGCCATCTTGGCCTGCGTGGTGCTGGTCTCCCTCGGCAGGGGCGGTGAGCTGACCGAGTTCCCGCCCGACGTGCCGCCGCTCGACCTGCCCGAGGCGGGGCAGCTCACCGCGGTCGACTTCATGGCGCTCCAACTGCCGGTCAACCTGGTCGGCTACCACACGCAGAGCGTCGACGAGACCCTGCGCAGGGCCGCCGGGGCGATCAGCGCCCGCGACACCAGGATCGCGGTTCTGGAGCAGCGGGTCTCCGAGCTGCTGTCGAGCCGGCTGTACGCGCGGCAGGAGGTCTACGCCGCGCCGGGGGCGGGGCCGCGTACCGAGCACGAGCCCGAGGCGCCGGCCGCGCCGCGCGAGCTGCCCGAGTCCGGCGATCCCGTGCCTGCGGGCGAGGCCACGGCGATGTGGGAGCACGCCGCGCAGCTCAAGCGCCCGCCGGAGTGGCGGGTGGCCCAGCCGGGCGACACCGCCGCCCTCAACGGCGAGGCCCACGACGCGGCGGTCCAGGACGTTCAGAACGTGGACGAGACCGCCGCGAAGGCCGACGACGAGCCCGCCACGGAAACCGCGCAAGAGCGGCCCGACCAGACCGGCGAGGCCGCGGCCGACGATGAGAAGGCCGACGAGACGGTGGCGCTGCGCGAGCAGGCCTCGGACGGCGGCGCGGACGAGCCCCGGCCCGCCGGCCTGAGCAAGGACGGTGACGAGCGCCCGTGACCGAGCCCATCCGCTGCACCTGGGCGGGCCTGGCCGACCCGATGTACCTCGCCTACCACGACGACGAGTGGGGCCGCCCGCTCAAGGGCGACGACGAGGTCTTCGAGCGGGTCTCGCTGGAGGCGTTCCAGTCGGGCCTGTCGTGGCTGACGATTTTGCGCAAACGGGAGAACTTCCGCGCCGCCTTCGACCGCTTCTCGATCCCGAAGGTGGCCGCGTACACGGAGCAGGACGTGGAGCGCCTGCTCGGCGACGCGGGGATCATCCGCAACCGGGCCAAGATCGAGGCCGTCATCGGCAACGCCAGGGCCGCCCACGACCTGCCCGGCGGCCTGTCGGAGCTGGTGTGGCGGCACGCCGACCCCGACGCTCCCGTGCCCGCGACGATGGCCGACGTGCCCGCCGTCACCCCCGGCTCGAAGGCGCTGGCCAAGGAGCTGAAGAAACACGGCTTCCGGTTCGTCGGCCCGACCACGGCCTACGCGCTGATGCAGGCGATCGGCCTGGTCAACGACCACATCAAGGACTGCCTGGCGCGGAGCCGCTGAGCTCCACGCCGTGGCTGCGGCCCAGCGACCCGCCGACGGCCACGGTGATCACGGGGGTCCGGCCCGTGCGCACGCTGACGGTCTCGTCGGCGCTGACGACCTCGCGGGCGGAGCGGCCGAGCGTGATCGTCACGACGTCCACGGTCCTGCTCGGGTCGGCCACGGCCAGGGAGAGCCGTTCGCCGGCCCGGCGCAGCATCACCACGCAGGGCCGGTCCACGCTGACGATCCCCGCCGTCCCCGGCGTCCAGAACGTGGCCCCGAGCAGCGAGCGCGTCCGTACGGCCTGTACGTCCCGCGTGTTGGCCAGCACCCGCGCGGGCCGGGCGCGGTGGAAGGACCTGGTGCGCTCGCGGGTGGCGTTCGGCAGCAGGACGTAGGCGTAGGCGGCGTCGCACGGGTCGACGCCGTGGTCGTACCAGAACGTCACGTAACGCCGGGAGACGAGGTCGGCGGCGCCCTCGGTGTCGTCGCCCGCGTTGATGTCGCGCCAGCGGCCCGTCCGCGTCTCCACCAGCGTCGAGACCCCGTCGAAGACATAGCCGCCCGCCCCTGGCAGGTGGGCCCACCCGTCGCCCAGGTACGGCTCCGCCCGCGTGGCCCGGTTCTCCACCACGGTCTCGATCCGGCGGCCGTCGGTGCTGGTGATGCCGCTGCCCAGCGCGACCACGGCGGAATCGAGGCAGAACCACGACTTGCGCGCCCGCAGGCTGACGCCGTCACCGACCAGCTCCATGGCCGCGACGCCGTACCGCCGCTCCAGCGCCACCCCGCCCGCCTGCTCGTTGGCCGGCCGGTAGGCGCTGAAGTCGAGCCCGGCCCGTTCACGGGTGTCCACGGTGGTGCCGGGCAGCCGGTACGGATCCACGGTCGGCCAGAAGTCCTGCCCGTAGTGGTCGAGGTCGCCGGTGTAGAGATAGGTCATGCCGTCGCCGGTGTACCAGCCGCGCGGGTTCTCCCCGTTGATCGCCTCGTAGGCGGCGACCCGCCGCGACGACATGCCGATCGCGACCGACCAGCCGGGCCGCCGGTGCACGACCCGGTCCATCGAGGGGAACACGAAGTGCCCTGACGGCCCCGGCGCGGCCTCCACGCTCTTGTCGTCGAGCACCGCGACCGCCCGCCTGGTCTCGGGCACATCGGCGTGCCGCAGGTAGGCGCGGCTCCCGCCGCGCTCGATCCACCCCTTGGCCAGCGCCCTGAACCGGCTCCTGTACGGCTCGGGCGCGCTCTCGGCCAGCAGCAGCACGGCCCCGATCACGCCATGGCCCGCCACCCGGTCGGAGAACGCCTGCCGCGTCGCCGCCCGCCCCCTGACGGTGTCCATGAGCAGCCCGTCGTGGACGAAGGGCGCGAACGAGCGCTCGACCGCGTCCAGCACCACCTGCAGCCCGGGGTCTCTCACCTCCCAGGGGGAGCCGTGCAGCAGCGCCACGCTCTCGGAGACCGCGATGAGCAGGGACAGGCCGTAGGAGCCCGTGTAGGCCACGCTGCCGTGCTGGATGAACGAGCCGTCGCGGTAGAAGCCGTCGCCGCTCTCGGCGTAGGAGAACACGCTGTGGCGCCCGCCGTCGCGCACGTCGGACAGCCCGTCGCGGGCCAGCGCCAGCTTCCCGGGATCACGCCCGGCCACGCCGCGGAAGGCCACGATGGAGGCCTTGTCGGCCCGGTTGGAGCCGCTCTCCGAGGCGTCCGGCCAGCCCGCGCGCCGGTCGGCGTCGGGACAGAACCGGTCGATCGCCCTCAGGTACGCCTCCGCCCGGCCCGCGTCGAGCCGGTCGCCGAGCAGCACGCACACCCGGGCCAGCTCGGCGGGCGTGCCGATCTCCCAGAACCACCAGTTGCCCGTCTCCGCGAGCAGCTCGTTGTAGTGCCCCTCGTGCAGCAGGTCCAGCGCCTCGATCACCCGGGCCGCCACGGCGTCGTCGCCGTACTGGGCGGTGCCGGGCGTGGCCCACGCGGTGGCGATCAGGCGCAGCCGGCCGTAGCTGCCCGTCACGCGGCCGGGCCGGTCCCCGAGCGGCAGGTCCGGCCAGATGAGACCGGGCACCATCCCGGCCAGCCAGCCGGCGGCGCGCTCGCTGAGCGTGGTCAGCGGCCGGTCGTAGACCGGGTCGGAGGCGTCGAACCCGCCGCCCGTCAGCAGGTTCACGGCGCTCGCGCGCAGCCTCTCGAAGTCGTACGGAGCGGACGGGCGGGCGGAGCGGGAAGAGCGCATGGCACCAGCCTTACCCACGCGGACGTGGCGGCCCGGTCACTCCGCGTTGAACGCCGGCACTTCCTTGGCCAGGAAGGCCCGGGTGGCCTCGCGGTGGTCGCGGGTCGCGACGCATTCGTCCTGCAACTCGGCCTCCAGGGCGAGCGAGTCGGGCAGGGAGTGCGTGGCGGCGTAGGCCAGCGCTCGCTTGGTGGCGGCGTAGGCCAGCGTGGGGCCCTGCGCCAGCCGTACCGCGAGGTCCTGGGCGGTCTTCAGCACCTCGCCGGGCGGCACCACCCGGGTGACCAGGCCCAGCTCCAGCGCGCGGGCCGCGTCCAGTGCCTCGCCGAGCAGCATCAGCTCGGCGGCCCTGCCGGGGCCGACCAGGCGCTGCAGCGTCCACGACGCGCCCGTGTCGGGTGCCAGGCCGATGCCGGCGAAGGCCAGCGCGAACTTCGCCTTCTCCGAGGCCACCCGCAGGTCACAGGCGAAGGCCAGGGACGCGCCCGCGCCCGCGGCCACGCCGTTGACGGCGGCCACCACCGGCTTGGCCATGGTGGCGATCAGCTCCACGATCGGGTTGTAGTGCGCGCGCACGGTGTCGGCCAGGCCGCGGCCCGCCTCAAGGTTCGCGGCGTGCTCACGCAAATCCTGCCCGGCGCAGAAGGCCCGGCCCGAGCCGGTCAGCAGCACGGCCCTGACCGCGCGGTCGGCGGCGGCGCGGCGCAGGGCGGCGAGCAGCTCCTGCTTGGTCTCGGCGGTCAGCGAGTTCATCGCCTCGGGACGGTCGAGGGTGACGGTGGCGACGGCGTCGGCCATCTCGTAGCGGATCACATCAACTCCCTGTCGACGAACGCGGCGGCTGCGGGCAGCAGCCGGGCGGCTTCCTGCTCGAAGTAGACCCTGGCCTTCTCGCCCGGCCAGCCCGCGGGCAGCAGCTCCGGCGGGAGGCCGGGGTCGCGGAACAGGAAGTTGCGCCACCCGTGCACGAGTCTGCTCCTCGTGGCGAAGACCAGGTCGGCCGGGGCCTGTTCGGGCAGCGTGCTGACCAGCGTGACAGCTTCGGCGTGCCAGCTCTCGTACGCCTCGCCGATGGCGGTCAGATCCCAGGCCCTGGCCACCAGCTCGCGCGGGTCGCCCTCCAGCCCGGCGTCGAACCGGTCGGCCCGCACCCCCTCGCCTTCGAGCAGGTTGTCCAGCTCGATCGACGAGCGCGGACCGATCCAGGTCGTCTCCGACAGCGACGCGTAGCCCAGGAAGGTCAGGTCGGCTCTGAGCCGCTCTCTTCGCGGGCGCTCCTTGACCGGCTCGAAGACGATCAGATGCCAGCGGCCGTGCCAGGTCAGCGTTCCGGCTCGGTAAATTCTCAGTGCGGCCTCATCCAGCCGCCTGACGCATTTCGGCGTCAGCCCGTAGCCGGCGCCCTGCGGCAGTCTCAGCGGCCGCAGCCATCCCTGCCGCACCATGCGGGAAACCGCCGTGCGCACGGCGGGAGCGGCGATGTCCAGGGGTTTCATCAGCCGGACGAGCGCGGCGACGGAGACCTGTCCACCGCGTGAGCGTAAGTGGTCGCCATAGAGGTCGAACAGAGCGGCGCGAGCGTGCACGAGGTCCAGTTTGGACGTCATCGCACGCCTCGACAACGCATTCTGGGAGGAGATCGTTACCCATGAGCGCTCTCGATGCGGGAGAATAGGACATCACAGAAGACGTGAATGCGCCGACCACCCCCTCGGGAGGTCGGAAATCGCGGGCCGCGGGAGCCCAAGGCAGGAAGGGATGCACGCATGGCGGCGATGAAGCCGCGGACCGGCGATGGTCCGCTCGAGGTCACCAAGGAAGGGCGCGGCATTGTCATGCGGGTCCCCCTGGAGGGTGGCGGCCGGCTCGTCGTGGAGATCTCCGCCGACGAGGCGAAGGCCCTCGGCGAGGCGTTGAAGAACGTCGTCGGCTGAGAGCTCCCGAGAGACCACTTGATTGACGACCCTGGCGTGGCCCGGCGCCAGGGTCGCTGACGTTTGAGGAGATGTTCCCGTGCCCATTGAGACCACGGCGTCGGTGATCGCCGAGGTTCCCGGCGATGCCGAACTCCTGGCCGTACCCTACGCCTCCGACCTCGCTCCCGCGGTCGAGTTGCACCTGCCGGTGCCCGACCTGCTGGCGCACTACGAGGCCAAGGGAGAGGCGGGGGAGATCGTCGAGGTCCCGGTGGCACGGGCCGGCGGCGTGGGACGGGTCCTGCTGTACGGCGTCGGCGACGGCTCACCCCGCGCCCTGCGCCGGGCCGCCGCGGCGCTGACCAGGAAGGTCAAGGGCCGCGACACGCTGACCGTGGTGGCGCCCGAGGGTGACGTGGCCGCGTTCGCCGAGGCGGCGCTGCTGGCCGCCTACTCCTTCAAGATCGGTGCCGCGGGCAGGAAGCCCGTGCGGGCCCTGGTCTTCGCCGGCGCGGACGAGGCGGCCGTGCGCCGCGCCGCCGAGGTGGCGGGGGCCGTGGCGCTCGCCCGCGACCTGGCCAACACGCCCTCGTCCGTCAAGGACCCGTCCTGGCTCGCCGAGCGGGCCGCCGAGACCGGCGTGCCGGTCGAGGTGTGGGACGAGGAGCGGCTGCGGGCCGACGGGTTCGGCGGCATCCTCGCCGTCGGGAAGGGCTCGGCGAGGCCGCCCCGGCTGATCAAGCTCTCCTACACGCCCGCCGAGCCGGCCGAGCGCCACGTGGTGCTCGTGGGCAAGGGCATCACGTTCGACTCGGGCGGCCTGTCGCTCAAGCCGAACGAGAACATGAAGACGCAGAAGACCGACATGGCGGGCGGCGCGGTCGTCATCGCCGTGCTCGGCGCGCTGGCCGCGCTCAAGGCTCCCGTACGCGTGACCGGGCTCGTCGCCGCCGCCGAGAACATGCCGTCCGGCACCGCCCAGCGGCCCAGCGACGTCATCACCCCCTACGGCGGGCGCACGGTCGAGGTGCTCAACACCGACGCCGAGGGGCGGCTGGTGCTGGCCGACGCGCTGGCCTACGCCGACGCCGTGCTCGACCCCGACGCGGTGGTCGACGTCGCCACGCTGACCGGGGCGATCACGGTCGCGCTCGGGCGTCACGTCGGCGCCGTCTACTCCCCGGACGACGTCCTGGCCAAGGAGCTCGTGGAGGCCGGGCAGGCCGCCGACGACCGGCTGTGGCGGATGCCGCTGATCGAGGACTACGCGCCCGCGCTGGAGTCGTCGATCGCCGACCTGGCCAACGTCGAGTCCGGGTCCAGGTTCGGCGCGGGCTCCATCACGGCGGCGCTGTTCCTGCGGGAGTTCGCGGGCCGGCGGCCGTGGGCGCACCTCGACATCGCCGGCGTCGGGCGCAGCACGGTCGACGAGGGCACCCTCAGCAAGGGCGCCACCGGCTTCGGCGTCCGCGTCCTGCTGGAGTGGCTCACCCGACGCTGACCGGCGTCCCGCCGCGGCGCTCCGCCCGAGCCCGTACGGCGTCGCGCCGGACGGGCGCGCCCGCGGCCGGTCCGCCGGGCGGATCGTCGCCGGCTAGTCGGCGATCTTGACGGCGGCGAGGAGGCCGTCGCCCAGCGGCATCAGCACCGAACGCAGGCGCTCGTCCGACTGCACCAGCTTGCCCACCTCGCGCAGCGTCACCGTCTCGGTGTCACGCTGCGCGGGGTCGGCCACCCGGTTGTGCCACAACATGTTGTCGAAGGCCACGATGCCGCCCACGCGCAGCAGCCGGACGGCCTCGGCCAGGTAGTCGGCGTATTCGTGTTTCGCGGCGTCGGCGAACACCATGTCGTAGCCGCCGTCCGACAGCCGCGGCAGCACGTCGAGCGCCCGCCCCGAGATGAGACGCACCCGGCCGCCGGAGAACCCGGCCTCCGCGAACGCCTGCCTGGCCAGCCGCTGATGCTCGGGCTCGACGTCGACGCTGGTCAGCGTGCCGTCCGCGCGCATGCCGCGCAGCAGCCACAGCCCCGACACCCCGCAGCCCGTGCCGACCTCGACGACGGACTTGGCGTTCACGGCGGTGGCGAGGAAGCACAGGGCCGCCCCTCCGCCGGGAAGGATGGGCATGGCCCCCATCTCAAGCCCGCGCTGACGCGCCGCGTGCAGGATCTCATCTTCGTGATGGAACTGCTCCGCATAGGCCAGAGTGGCCTCCACCGGACTGGTCATCGGCCTCCTCCCCCCACTTTCGTGCGATTGGTCCGCGAGATTGGCACCGATCGCAGCCTAGGGGAGACACGCCGGGACGGGAACTCAGGAGGGACCTAAGGCGTTGCAGGTTTAAACGGGCTTTGCCGGTCCGGAAGGCAGGCAGTACGCACGAAGGGACGAAACCAGGCACTATGGCGGTAGCGGTGGTCCCAGAGAGAGGAGTCCTGGTGGACGAAAGCGACCACCAGCCGGATACTCCCGTTTCGTCTGACTGGACGCCTCCCAGCTGGGAGGAAGTGGTGCGGACTCACTCCGCGCGTGTGTATCGGCTGGCCTACCGGCTGACCGGCAACGTTCACGATGCCGAAGACCTGACGCAGGAGGTCTTCGTCCGGGTTTTCAGGTCGCTGTCGAGCTACACCCCCGGCACGTTCGAGGGGTGGCTGCACCGGATCACGACGAACCTGTTCCTCGACATGGCGCGGCGCAAGCAGCGCATCAGGTTCGAAGGTCTGGCCGACGACGCCGCCGAGCGGCTGCGCGGCCGCGAGCCGTCGCCGGCGCAGGCGCTCGACGACGCTCACTTGGAGCCCGACATCCAGGCCGCCCTCGACGCGCTCGCCCCCGAGTTCCGGGCCGCGATCGTGCTGTGTGACATCGAGGGCCTGTCTTACGAGGAGATCGCGGCCACGCTCGGCGTCAAGCTGGGTACGGTCCGAAGCCGTATTCACCGTGGCCGGGCGCAGTTGCGGGAGGCGCTCGACCATCGGGCCCCCCGTAATTCTCAACTCCCCCCGACCGTGATCCGTGGGGAGGAAGTCTGATATGGCTCATCTTGGAGAACGTGTATCCGCGCTCGTCGACGGAGAGCTCAACCACACCGAACGTGAGCGCGCGCTCGCCCATCTGACTTTCTGCGCTGACTGCAGGCGCGAGGTCGAGTCGATGCGGGCGCTGAAGACGCGCCTGCGCTCGCTGGAGACTCCCGCGATGCCGGCCGACCTGACCATGTCGCTGCTCAGGATGGCGGAGCCGGGCGGCCCGCTGCCGCCGAGGGAGCGCCCTTTCCCCTCCCGCACGTTCGGCGGTGTGCCCATCCCCGGTCCCCACAGCATCGCGCCGCTGGACAACCGCCCGCGCAGGGACGCCACCGGTGGGGGCTCGGGCCCTGGCCGCGGTTCTAGGAGGCGCACGACGTACGTGGCGGTCGGGGTGGTCTCCGCGGCCGTGGCGCTCGGCACCTTCTTCGCCGCCTCGGGCGTGGGGCAGAACAATCCGGCTCCGCCGGTTGAACTGTTCCAGCAGCAGGCTCGTACTACGCCTACGAACGCTCCTTCCACCGCCACGCCTTGACCCCCCGGTATGCCGGGGACAGACGGTTGGCGTAGTCGGCGGCGAGCGGGGCATACGATCTGGGTTCGGGAATTGTCACAAGCAAGTCCTGACTAAAGCTTTATGACCCTCGTATGCCGCAGTAGCGAGGATTGCGGTGGCCGAGCCAAGGAGTGGTGAGACTTAGATGACCGACGAGCGCCCCAGAGAAGGACGCACGCCGTCGGACTACCCCGAGCCACAGGGGCGGCCGGACTTCCTGCCCGCGGACGACAGGTCCGACTACGACGGCAGGCGGCCCGAGCCGCCCGCCTCGTTCGGCTCGTCGTGGGGCGACCCGACGGGCCGCTCCGAGGGCTACGGCTCGCCGCCGTACGAGTACCGCTCGTACGACGCCTCATCCTCCAGCGGCTCCCCATCCGGCGCGTCCTCCCACGACCCCCGCACCGGCCCCCAGACCGGTCCCTACGCCGGCTCCCAGACCGGCCCTCAGACCGGCCCCCAGTTCAGTGTTCCCACGTTCGGTCCTCCCGACGGCGGGGGCTCCGGGCAGCCCTACGGCTCGTCCGGCGGAGGTCCGTCCGGCGGAAACTCGCCCGACAACGGCACCCGCGCCTACGACAGCCCCTTCTTCGGCGCGTCCGACAGCGGCGCGCGCTCCTACGAGGGCCCGCCGTTCGGTTCCTCGGGCGAGCAGCCGCCCTACGGCGGCGCCCGCCCCTACGGCGGATCCGCTCCGCCGCCCCCGCGCCAGGCACTCGGCATGGGCACGGGCTGGGCGCCACCGCCCCCCGGTCCGCAGGGCACGGGCGCGGCCAGGCGCGGCCCCTCCACCGGCCTCCTCGTCGTGCTGGCCGTGGTGATCGCCCTGGGCGCCTCGATGCTCGGCAGCGTCGGCACCTACCTGCTGACCAAGCCGGCCGACGGCAACGACCCCTCCTACAGCCTCGGCCCGCTTCCGACCGGCGCCACCAACCGCGCCCCCGACTCGGTCGCCGGCGTGGCCTCGCGGGTGCTGCCCAGCGTGGTCTCGCTGGAGGTCGGCAACGGCAGCAACACCGAGGGCGCCACCGGGTCCGGCTTCCTGATCAAGAACGGCTACGTGGTCACCAACAACCACGTGGTCTCGCTGGCCGCCAAGGGCGGCGAGATCCGGATCATGTTCAACAACCGCAAGACCACCTCGGCCCGCATCGTCGGCCGCGACCCCGGCTCCGACCTGGCCGTGGTCAAGCCGGAGGAGACGTTCGGGACGCCGGAGATCACCCTCGGCAACTCCGACCAGGTCGTGGTGGGCGACCCCGTCATCGCCATCGGCTCTCCCCTGGGCCTGACCGGCACGGTGACCACCGGCATCGTCAGCTCGCTCAACCGCCCGGTCATCGCGGGTGACGACACCGGCACCAGCGCCGAGGAGCCCGCGTACATCAGCGCGATCCAGACCGACGCGGCCATCAACCCCGGCAACTCGGGCGGGCCGCTGGTGAACGGCCGGGGCGAGGTCGTCGGCGTCAACTCGGCGATCGCCACGCTCGGGCGCTCGATGAGCAGCCAGAGCGGCAGCATCGGCCTGGGCTTCGCGATCCCCGTCAACCAGACGCGCCGGGTGGCGGAAGAGCTGATCACGACCGGCAAGGCCAAGCGGCCCAAGATCGGCATCGTGCTGGAGAAGGACTACCGCGGGGTCGGCGTGAAGATCGCCACCGAGCCGGCCGGTGGCCAGCAGCCGGTGGACGCCAACGGGCCGGCCGGGAAGGCGGGCCTGAAGGCGGGTGACGTGATCCTGGAGATCGACGGGCTGGCGCTGCAGGACGGCAACGAGCTGATCGCCCTGATCCGCAGCAAGGCCCCGGGCGCCAAGATCAACGTCAAGTACCAGCGCGACGGCAAGGAACGCTCCGCCACGCTCGTCGTGACGGCGGACGACGAGCCCACGCCGTCACCGTCCTGACCGGCACCACGATCAGGTTCTACGCTCCGGGAGACACGACCGTCTCCCGGAGCCCTGTTCGTCCGGGAACGGACCCCCCTGGGCGGAGCCGTCCGCGCCGGTGATATGACCTAGGTGGACGGCCGACCTACCCCCGGGAGCCCGTAGTCTGTGGATAGGCCGGGGTTGTCCTCGGAGTGGTTGGACTGCGGTAGGAGCTCACGGTGTTCGGACTTGGGTGGATGGAGGTCGGAGCGCTGATCGTGATCGCGCTCCTCGTCTTCGGCCCCGACAAACTGCCTCAGGCCGCCTCGCAGGCGGGCAAGACGCTGCGCAACCTGCGGCGGATGGCGAACAACGCGCGTGACGACCTTCGCGCCGGCCTGGGCCCGGAGTTCCAGAACTTCGACCCCGCCGACCTCAACCCGCGCAACTTCGTCCGCAAGCACCTCCTCGACGACATCGAGGACGACTGGAACAACAACGGCAAGCAGCAGTCGCTGGAGCCGGCCGCCACGGCCCCCTACGAGCCTGAGCCGGTCGACGAGCTCGCCTTCGGTGAGATCCCGCCCTACGACGCCGAGGCCACCTGAGCGGCCCGCACACGCGAAGAGCCCGCCCTCCGCTTCCGCGGTGAGCGGGCTCTCGTCCGTGCTCCGGGTCAGCGGTTCGGGGACAGGCCCAGCTGCAGGCCCTTCAGGCTGGAGGAGCGCTTGCTCAGGCCGGCCGCGATCTTGCGCAGCTCGGCGGCGGCCGGGGTGTCGGGGTCGGTCAGCACCAGCGGCTTGCCCTCGTCGCCGCCCTCGCGCAGCCGCAGGTCGATCGGCACCTGGCCGAGCAGCGGCACCCGGGAGCCGAGCGTGCGGGTGAGCGCGTCGGCGACGGTCTGGCCGCCGCCCTCGCCGAACACGGCGATGCGCTCGTCGCAGTGGGGGCAGGGCAGCCAGGCCATGTTCTCGATGACGCCGGCGATCTGCTGGTGGGTCTGGGCGGCGATGGATCCGGCCCGCTCGGCCACCTCGGCGGCGGCCTGCTGCGGCGTCGTCACGACCAGGATCTCGGCGGACGGCAGCCGCTGCGCGACCGAGATGGCGATGTCGCCGGTGCCGGGCGGCAGGTCGAGCAGGAGCACGTCGAGGTCGCCCCAGTAGACGTCGGCGAGGAACTGGTGCAGCGCCCGGTCGAGCATGGGCCCGCGCCAGACCACCGCCGAGTTGCCCGGCGGCTTGAACATCCCGACCGAGATGACCTTGATGTCGTGCGCCACCGGCGGCATGATCATGTCCTCGACCTTGGTGGGCCGCTCGGCGGCGCCCAGCATGCGAGGAACGCTGTGACCGTAGATGTCGGCGTCGACGATGCCGACCTTGAGCCCGCTCGCGGCCATGGCGGCGGCGAGGTTGACCGTGACGGAGGACTTGCCCACGCCGCCCTTGCCGCTGGCCACCGCGAAGACGCGGGTCAGCGAGCCGGGCTGGTTGAACGGGATCTCCTTCTCGGGCCCGCGGTCACCGCGCAGCTTGGTCTGCAGGACCTTGCGCTGCTCGGTGCTCATCACGTCGAGCTCGATCTGGACGCCCGTCACGCCCTCGACCTTGCCGACGGCGGTGGTGACGTCACGGGTGATGGTGTCCTTCATCGGACATCCGGCCACGGTGAGGTAGACGCCGACGCGCACCGCCCCGTCCGGAGCGATCTCGATGCTCTTGACCATGTCGAGGTCCGTGATCGGGCGGCGGATCTCGGGGTCGATGACGGTGGAGAGCGCCGCCGTCACCAGTTCCTGGGTAGGTGCCATCGAAGTCTCGGCACGAGGGAGTGCCGTCCCTCCTTAGTCGATATATGTGTGGCAGGCGCGGGACGCCAGCGAGGATGCCCCTCCATGGTATGAACCGGCGCCCCCGCTGAGTTAATCCGCACTGTCAGATGTCCGTGCGAAGTGTGGCTGCGCTGACGTCCTCATCAGGTTACTCCGTGACGCCCGCGGCCGCCGAGGAGGTGGGGCCGCTCTCACCGGCGCTCCTGCGCGCCGTCCCTCAGCTCCTCCAGCAGCCGGTTCAGCTCGGCGCGGAGATAGTCGCGGGTGGCCACCTCGCTCAGCGCGATGCGCAGCCCCGCGATCTCGCGCGTCAGGTACTCGATCTCGGCCTGGTTGCGCTCGGAGGTCTCGCGGTCCTGCTCGTACTGGACGCGGTCGCGGTCGTCCTGGCGGTTCTGGG
Source organism: Nonomuraea fuscirosea (assembly GCF_035917475.1). Classification (NCBI taxonomy): domain Bacteria; kingdom Bacillati; phylum Actinomycetota; class Actinomycetes; order Streptosporangiales; family Streptosporangiaceae; genus Nonomuraea; species Nonomuraea fuscirosea. The sequence goes on from NZ_CP109074.1 coordinate 11,895,163, forward strand.
CCAGCAGGATCAGCGGTGCCGCGTAGCTGGCCTGCAACGACAGCATCAGCGTGAGGAAGATGAACGGATAGGGGTCGAACGTGAGGCGGGCCGGCGCGGCCACGTTCCAGATCACCCAGACGCTCACGAAGACGGTCATGTAGACGATGAACCGGGCGGTGCCGAGGAAGCGGGCGATCTGCTCCGACAGCCGCCCGAACGCCTCGGGGTCGTAGTGGGGGCGCAGCGTGCGCCGCAGCGCGCGCGGCTGGTCGAGGCGGTCACTCGTCACGGTCGTCCGCCCTTTCGCGCCAGCCCTCGGGCAGCATGTGGTCCAGCACGTCGTCCACGGTCACCGCGCCGACGAGCCGGCCCAGCTCGTCCACGACGGGCGCCGCGACCAGGTTGTAGTTGGCCATGTAGTACGTGACCTCGCGCAGCGTGAACTCGGGCCTGATCGGGTCGATCGACGGGTCGAGCACGCTGCCGAGCAGGGTGGACGGAGGCTCGCGCAGCAGCCGCTGGAAGTGCGAGACGCCCAGGTACTTGCCCGTCGGCGTCTCGTTCGGCGGCCTGGTCACGTAGACCTGGGCGGCCACGGCGGGCGGGAGGTCCTGCTGCCTGATGTGCGCCAGCGCCTCGGCGACCGTGGCGGTGGGCGGGAGGATCACCGGCTCGCTGGTCATCACGCCGCCGGCGCTGGTCTCCGGGTACTTCAGCAGCCGCCGCACCGGCGCGGCCTCGCCCGGCTCCATCAGCGCCAGCAGCTCGGCCGCCCGCTCGGCCGGCAGGTCGTGCAGCAGGTCGGCGGCGTCGTCGGGCCCCATCTCCTCCAGCACGTCGGCCGCCCGCTCCGGCTCCAGCGTCTCCAGGATGCCGATCTGGTCGTCGGGCGGCAGCTCCTCCAGCACGTCGGCCAGCCGGATGTCGTTGAGCGCTCGGGCGATCTCGAAGCGGCGCTTGCTCGGCAGGTCGTGCAGCGCACTGGCCATGTCGGCGGCCCGCAGCGACTCGAACGCGGAGATCAGCCCGCTGGCCCCCTGGTCCTGCTGCAGCGTGTCGAACCCGGAGACCTCCTCCCAGTCCACGATCCGGGGCTCGCGCCGTCTGCCCTTGTAGACGGCGACCTTGGTGATCTCCCAGGTGGACGGCCTGACCTCCTCCATCGCCACGTCGTAGACCGTCATGGGCTGGTCGCCGAGGCGTACGCCCAGGTCGAGCATCTCGCCGATGACCAGCGTCTCCGCGGCGCGCTGCTCGAACCTGCGCATGTTGAGCCGCCCGGTGAAGACCAGGGAGCCCGCCTCGATGCGGCGGACCCGGGTGATGGGCAGGAAGACGGGGCGGCGCGGCTGCACCTCCACCACGAAGCCGTGGACGTTGGGGCGGCGGCCGATCCGCAGTCCGACCACGACGTCTCGCACGCGGCCGATCTGGTCTCCCGCGGGGTCGAAGACCGGGGTGCCCGGCAGCCGGGCCACGAAGATCTTCACGTGGTCAGGCTAACAGTGCCGTCTTATTGCGCCTGGGACGCCCGGCGTGTCAGTATCAAACCCGCTTAACGGTGATTACGGGTGAGGTGTGCGATGAGGTATGCGGGGCTGGCGCTGGCTTTCGTGTCCTCCTGCTGTTTCGGGTTCTCAGGCCCCATGGCGAAATACCTCATCGCGGCCGGTATGGCGCCGATCGAGGCGGTCTGGACGAGGATGGCGGGCGCGGGCCTGCTGCTCGTGGCGGTGCTGCTCCTGGTGCGCCCGAGAGCGCTGCGGATCCCCGCGTCCAGGCTGCCGTTCCTGGCCCTCTACGTCGTCATGGCGGTGGCCGGGGTGCAGACGCTCTACTTCGTCGCGATCACACGGCTGCCCGTCGGGATCGCCCTGCTGCTGGAGTTCATGGCGCCGGTGATGGTGGTGGCGTGGGTGCGGGTCGTGCGCCGGATCCGCCTGGCCAGGGCCGCGTACGCGGGCGCGGTCGTGGCCGTGGTCGGCCTGGCGATCGTGGTCGAGGCGTGGCAGGGGATGCGGCTCGACGCGCTGGGCGTGCTGCTCGGGTTGCTGGCCGGAGCGTGCTGCGCCGGATATTTCCTGATGAACGATAGTTTCGGCGACGACATCGACCCGCTCGGCCTGATCGCCTGGGGCATGACGGGGGCGGCCGTCGTGCTGATCCCGTTCGCCCGGCCGTGGGACATCCCGTACGAGGCGTTCACCCGCTCCGTCGCGCCGGAGGGCGGGCTCACGCTGCCCGTGCTGGCCGCGTACCTGTGGATGGTGCTGATCGCCACCGTGATCGCGTACATCCTGGGCGTCCACGCCGTGCGGCGGCTGTCGGCCGCGGTGGGGGCCACCGTGGCCTCGCTGGAGGTCATCGGCGGGGCCGTGGTGGCGTGGGGACTGCTCGGGGAGACACTGGGCGTGTTCCAGATCGTGGGCGGCCTGCTCGTGCTCTCCGGCGCGCTGCTCGCCCAGACCGCCACCGCGAGCGCCCGGCCCGAACCCGCCCCGGAGCTGGAGCCGGTCACCGCGCAGGGGTGAGCGCCGGCGTGTTCAGCGTCCGAGGGTGCGCCGTCAGAGGCGGGGCGCGGTCACCGTTCGGGGGTGAGGCGCCAGACCTGGGAGCCGCGGGCCCAGCGTTCGGGCAGGTGCTCGCTGTCGCGGGCGTTGAGCCGCTCCTTGGCCAGCACCGCCACGACGTCGGCCGCCGCGGCCTGGTCGACGGGCGCGACCGCCGCCTCGAACTCCACCAGCCTGGCCCCGTTGTCCTTGCTGCGCAGCGTGACACGCACCCGGTCGAGGGCGTCGAGCCCGGGCAGCTCCTGCTCCTCGCCCCCCGACACCAGGTAGATGGCGCCGTCATGCCAGGCGTGCCAGGCCAGGCGCGGGCGGTCGAGGGTGAGCCAGAGGATGCCGGACTTCTTCGCGCCCTCCTCGATGGCCGCGGTGGTGCCGCTGGTGTTGTCGCTCACAGCTCAGACTGTAACGGCGAACGCTCCGCCGGTCGAAAGTCCTTGGGGTAGGCCCAGTAGCGTGTGCGCATGCGCTCACGACGTTCGGTGCTCGCCGTGCCAGGCAGCAACCCCCGGTTCCTGGAGAAGGCCCAGACCCTGCCCGTGGACGAGGTCTTCCTCGATCTGGAGGACTCCGTCGCGCCGCTGGCCAAGGAGGAGGCGCGCGGCAACATCGTCGCCGCGCTGCGCGAGGGCGACTGGTCGGGCAAGACGCGGGTGGTCCGGGTCAACGACCTGACCACGCAGTGGACGTACCGCGACGTGATCGAGATCGTCGAGGGGGCGGGGGAGTACGTCGACTGCGTCATGCTGCCCAAGGTGCAGGACCCGACCGAGGTCGTCTGGCTCGACACCCTGCTCACCCAGATCGAGAAGACGATGGGGTACGACGTCGGCAGGATCGGCATCGAGGCGCAGATCGAGAACGCCCGCGGCCTGGTCAACGCCGACGCCATCGCCGGATCGTCCAAGCGGCTGGAGACGCTCGTCTTCGGCCCCGCCGACTTCATGGCCTCGGTCAACATGCGCACGCTCGTGGTCGGCGAGCAGCCGCCCGGCTACGTCGAGGGCGACGCCTACCACTACATCCTCATGCGGCTGCTGATGGCCGCCAGGATGCACGACCTCCAGGTGATCGACGGGCCCTACCTGCAGATCAAGGACGTGGAGGGGTTCACCAGGGTCGCGCGCAGGGCCGCGGCGCTGGGGTTCGACGGCAAGTGGGTGCTGCATCCGGGGCAGGTCGACGCGGCCAACGAGGTGTTCTCGCCGGCGCAGGAGGACTATGACCACGCCGAGCTCATCCTGGAGGCTTACGAGTACTACACCTCGGTGGAGAAGCGCGGCGCGGTCATGCTGGGCGACGAGATGATCGACGAGGCCTCCAGGAAGATGGCGCTCGTCGTGGCCGCCAAGGGGCGGGCGGCCGGGCTCACCCGTACGAAGAGCTTCACACCTTGAGGCCCACGGCGGTGAAGAACCAGAACGACGACGTCAGCCAGAGCCCCACGAGCACCGTGAACGACAGCCCGCCGAGCACCGGCAGCGTCCAGCCCGGTGTGCCGCGCTTGGGCAGGGCCAGCATCTTCGCGGTGAACAGGCCGTAGAAGAAGCAGCCGAGCAGCGAGTGCGCGAGCACGCGGGGCACGTCGTACTGCAGGCCGAGCGCGTACAGGCAGTGGAAGGCGACGGGGATGGTGAGCAGGAACGCGAGGCGCCCGGACCAGCGGTGCACACCCGGCGGGATCGTGACGCCGAGCTTGCCCCACATCGACATGGCCGAGACGACCTGCACGATCGCCAGCACGAACGCGCCCGTCGTCAGCCACACCTTCATCGGCAGCGCGGCGGAGAAGCCGGCCACGCCGACCGCGAACCCGGTCGGCGTGTGCGCCCGGCCGTACACGCCGAGCGCGAGCACCACGAGCCCGCCGATGAGCAGCGGCACCAGTAACGGGGTCAGGCTGCGGGACGGCTGCTGCTGGATCGCGGTCATTGCATCTCCTCGATGAAGCCGTCCACGTCCTTCGGGTAGACCGTGGTGTCCTCGACCGTCACGGGCGCGGTCGGCTGCTCGCTGTCCAGCTGCGGGACGTCGTACTGCTCCTCCCCGGCGAAGGCCGCGCCCACCTGGTACGAGCGGCCGTTCGCGTCCTTGATCACGATCCAGCCGGCGCGGAACTTGGCGCCTCTGACGATGGCGGTGGCCCGGTACAGGCCCGACGGCTTGACCACGGTGGGCGCGGTGAAGTTCCACCGCTTGCCGGCGACCGAGACCCAGCCCTTGGCCCGGCCGCCGCCCAGTTCGGCCGTGACCTTGGACTTGGCGCTCGCCAGGCCGCTGAGCTGAAGCTCGCCCGACGACTCGGTGCCCTTGAACCAGGCCTCGGACCTGCCGTCGCAGAAGTACGCGACGGCCTTGCCGTTCCTGATCGAGATGGCGATCAGCGCTCCGTTGCCCTTCACCCGGCCGCCGTAGTCGGCCTTGGCGATCTTCTTGGGCTCCGTTCGCGTGGGTGAGGGGGACGGCGCGGCCGAGGCGTCAGCGCCGGTGCCCTCCTGCGCGCCCTCGTCGGCCGAGGGCGATGATGCGACGTTGTCGGCGGCCGCGTTCTCGGCGGCCGGTGTCGCCGTGATGCTGGCGACACCCAGCCCCACGGCGAGCACTGCGCCCGCCGCGAGCGTGATGACAGGTCCCAGCCTTGACATGGACTGCTCCCAGGGTCGAAATGTCTACGCCTCCGAGCATCCGCCTGAATCGGTGGACCGTCTGTGAACTATTGCGCATCAAGCGGACAGAATAGAGTCATGCAGGAAAATCCAGGGTCACCAATTCCGTACGGCGCGCAGCAGGCCGGATATCCCTACGGGCGGCAACCGCCCTCCTGGTTCCTGCCGGTTCCCGAGGGGGCCAGATTCGACCACCTCGCCAGGAACGCCGCCGCGCGGCCGTGGCGCTCGATCGTGGGCACGCTCATCATCGGCGTCGGGTTCTTCGCGATCGGCATCCTGGTCGTCTTCGCGTTCGTGATCCTGGCGGTGGCCTTCGGGCTGCCCTCACCGCTCGACCCCGCGACCGGGTTGCCCGCGGGCACGCCCTTCGGCCTGGCCATGACGCTCCTGTCGATCGCGCCCGCGATCCTGCTCGTGTTCGGCACGGCGGCGCTGATCCAGCGGCGCAGGCCGGGCACGCTCTCCTCGGTGGCCGGGCGGCTGCGCTGGTCGTGGCTGCTGCGCTGCACGGCGCTGGCCGTGCTGGCGCTGGCGCTCGGGCAGACGGCGCAGTGGCTCGCGCTGTCGTCGGCCGGCCTGGACAGCGAGATGTTCGGCTGGGCCGGGTGGGAGGTCTTCCTGCCCCTGCTCATCGTGATCCTGCTGCTGGTGCCGTTCCAGGCGGCGGCCGAGGAGTACATGTTCCGCGGCTGGTTCATGCAGGCGGTGGGGGCGCACGTGCGCAGTCCCATCTGGGCGATCCTCATCGGGTCCGCGTTGTTCGCCTCGCTGCACGCGTACTCGTGGGCGGGGCTGGTGGACGTGTTCGCGTTCGGGGCCGTCATGGCCTGGCTTTCGGTGCGGACCGGGGGCCTGGAGGCGCCGATCGCCCTGCACGTGGTCAACAACGTGGTGGCCTTCGGGGTGAGCGCCGCGGCGGGCAACCTGGACGACGCGCTCGACCAAGGCAAGGTGCCGGTGCCGTGGCAGGCGTTGGCGGGAACCGTGGTGCAGCTCGGGGTGTATGCGTTTGGTGTGATGTATCTAGCTAAAAAGCGGTCAATTAGCACTGTTTCGGAATAAACCCGGCAAGAGGTGCCGGGAATCTCACTAGAGAGGTCTCGCTATTCCGGCTCAGGCATGCTGGTCTGGATGCTGTCGGGACGGCGCGGGATTTCCCTGACCGCCCTGGAACGGTCCGCGCGACGCGGCCGGGATCGACCTGTAAGGCCTGTACGACTAGTTCGACTAGGAGGTGCGGCGCGTGGCCTCCGGCCCCAGCGAACCGCCACGGCGACCGCCGGAAGACGACGAACCACGTTCCGAGAGCACGTCGACACCCCAGGCTCCGGCGGAGCCCAGGATCAGCCACTCGCCGCCCGGCCCGACCGACGACCGGGCCAGGGGGCTGCCGCTGACCTCACCCTGGGGGATGCCGCCGTTCGCCGCGCCGATCCCGGACGAGGAGCCGCCCGAGCCGCCCCGGGGGCGCCGGCCGTACGCCTCGCCGACGGCGGAGCCGGAGACCGAGCCCCGCCGGCGGCCGCGCCGCATCGTCAACCGCCCCGACAAACTCGTCGCCGGCGGCCCGCTCTCCCCGGAGAGCCCCCCACCCGGATCACCTCCGCCCGGGGACCGCGCCGCCGAGCCCGCCGCCGACGCTCAGGAGCGACGTCCGGCCGAGCCTGATGGGGCCGCCGCCGGGGATTCCGCCGAGCGGGATGCGGGCGGTGAGGCCGAGACGCCCGAGTGGCGTGAGCCCGTTCCCGAGGTGCCTCGCCCCCGGCCCGAGGCCGACCTGATGGGCGAGCCCGCGCCCAACGACGAGGAGCAGGACGAGGACGGGGACGAGCCCGAGGTGCGGCGGGTCGGACGGCCGCCCGCCGGCCGCCCCACCCGGCCGGACCTGCTGGTCGCGACCGGCACCCCGCGCCCCCAGGGAGCCGCGGGCCGCCACCACAGAGGCCCGGCCCCGGCCGCCTACCGCAGGTCCAGCCCCGTGCGCAGGGGCAGCAGAGCCGTCCCGATCGTCCTGAGCGTGGCGGTGGCCGTCCTGGTGGCCACCGGCGTGCTCGTGTGGCAGTGGCCCGACGAGGAGGCGGGCGGCCTGCGCCTGGAGGCGGGCACCGGGCGTTCCGGCGACGACCTGTTCACCGTCCAGGCCGCCGCCGACGGCACCGACCAGAAGCTCAACGACATCATCGCGGTCGGCCGCGCCGTGGTGGCGGTCGGCAGCGACACGACGAGCCCGACGCCGCGCCCGCTGTTCCTGTTCTCACCGGACGGCGGCAAGAACTGGCAGCTCGGCCAGGTGAGCGGCGCCTCCACGCCGACGGTGCGGCGCGTGGTCGGCGGCGACGGCCGCTGGCTGGCCAGCGGCGGCGACGACGTCACCGGCGAGCGCGGCCTGTGGACCAGCACCGACGGGTTCAGCTGGACGGCGGTCGCGGCCTCCGGGCTGGCCGCGTTCAGGAACGGCGACCACATCGAGGACATCGCGCGCACGGGCTCGGGATTCGTCGCGGTCGGCAGCACTCCGGCGGACGGCGGCGGAATCGTGCCGGCGATCTGGCGCTCCGGCGACGGCAGGTCGTGGGAGCGCGTGCAGACGAGGGAGCTGGAAGTACGGGAGATCAAGGCCGTGGTCGCCAAGGGCGACACGGTCGTGGCCATCGGAGCCCCCGCGGACGGCGAGGGATCGCGGGTGCTCCGATCGGCCGACGGCGGCCGTACCTGGCAGGCGACCGGCTTCCAGCTCCCCGAGGCGACCGACCTGCGCGCCGGGATGGTGGCGGTGCTGCCCAAGCGGTTCGTGCTGGTGCCGACGCGGCGGCGGACGATCGACGGGGACGTCCGCGTCTACTGCTCGCCGACCGGGGCGCAGTGGTCGCAGTGCGGCTCCATCGGCGACCTGGCCGCGCAGAGCCCCGGCGTCGAGTCGCTGATCTCCTACCCGTCGGGCGTCGCCGCGATCGCGCAGGCCGGCTTCGGCAAGTACTCCGTGCTGACCACCACCGACGGGCGCACCTGGAACAAGCGGACCGACCTCGCCAACCCGCCGGGGGCGACGCTGCGCGGGTTCACCATCTCCGACGGCGGCACCCTGTTCGCCGGCGGCGACCAGGCGGCCTCCGACGTGGACAACCAGCTCGTGCTCATGAGCGCGCCGGCGCGCGGCTCGGCCTCTCGGGTGCCGCTCGGCGAGGTGGAGGGCCTGACCAGGGTCGCCAGGGAGACGAACGCGCTGACCAGCCACGCCGGCCGCTACGTCGCCGTCGGCTCGGCCTCGGGCGACGCCGGCCTGTGGACGATCAGGAACTGGCAGAGCTGGAAGTCCATGAGCCTGGGCGGCCCCGGCAGGCAGACGCTGGAGGACGTGGCGTACGGCGCCCGCGGCTGGCTGGCCGTCGGCGGCACCGAGACGAACGTGTCCGTCGCCGACCCCCTGCTCGTCACCTCGGGCGACGGCGAGAACTGGAAGCGGGTCAACGTCACCGGCGACCTGGCCCGCAGGGCGGACCACCCCTACCTGCGCACGCACGCGGTGACGGCGGGCAAGAAGGGTTACGTGGTGGCGGGCGAGTCCAAGGACCAGGCCGGCCGGGTCGGCGCCGCCCTGTGGTTCACGCCCGACATGCGGAAGTACACCCGGTCGGAGAAGCTGCCGCAGGGCGGCGCCGGCGTCCGCGTCCACGACGTCGTCTCCGTCGGCGACGGCTACCTGGCGGTGGGCGGCTCGGGCGGCGCGGACCAGGAGACCAGCGTGGTGTGGTACTCGGCGGACGGCGTGAACTGGAGCGCCCGCGAGCGCGTGTCACCTCCCGGCTCGACCTCGGCCGGGCTGCGCCGGATCACCGCCTACCGCGACCAGCTCGTGGCCATCGGCACGGCCCTCACGGACGGGGCGCGGCGCGCGTTCGCCGCCGTCTCGGACGACGAGGGCGAGAGCTGGCGGACGGCCTGGCTGCCGGCCGAGCGGGCGGCGGCCGTGTACGACCTGGCCGCGGCGGACGAGGGCCTGGTCGCGGTCGGCTGGCACGGCGTGGCCGGCGAGGGCGACAGCGCGGCCTGGACCTCGCAGGACGGGCTCTCGTGGAACCGCATGGAGCTCACCCAGGACCGGCTGGCGGGCCAGGGGAGCCAGTGGCTGTCGGCCGTGGCCGTCGAGGGGACGGAGGTGGTGGCACTCGGCCGGTCCACCACGTACAGCGCCGACCACCTGATCCTGTGGACGTCCAGCCTGACCTCCAACCGATAGCCGCGGCAGACCGATCGTTCCTCAGGAGGGGAGCACGTCCCATTCCCCCAGCGACTCCAGCAGGCCCTCCACCAGCGGCAGCCGCAGCAGCTCCGCCCGCCCGCACCACCGCGCGTCGGCGGCGTCGTCGCCGGCCACCAGCTCGCCTCCCGCCACTGTGGCGAGGTAGTCGCGGATCGCGTACGTGTCCCCGCCGAGCCCCGGGCGGTCCACCGCCCCGGCCAGCCGGCCCACCTCCACCCGCAGCCCCGTCTCCTCCAGGACCTCACGGCGCACGCCGGCCTCGTCCGTCTCGCCCGGCTTCAGCCTCCCGCCAGGGACCGACCAGAGCCCCACTCCGGGCGGACGACCCCGCTTGATCAGGAGAAGCCGGTCAGAAGCGTCGATGATGATCGCACCCACACAATTTACGCGCACCTGACCAAGATTACGACGAGATAACGGATAGCGGTCTTGACGCGGCCGCCCCCGGGAAAGCACCGTGGGTAGTTGTGAGAGCGGCTCCAACCTGCCCGCGGTGTTTTGGCCCGCTTCACGGGCCGAATACCTGGTCGAGTGCGTTTCGATGTGACGCGCACGGTGACGTGCTGCCGTACCAGCCGCCGTTGCCGCCGACCAGCACCGCGCTAGAGGCGATACGCAAGACGTCCGTCGTACCGGTGTGGCTGCCGTGGCCGTTGCCCGCCGGATGGCTGGTGACCGGCTTCGGCGAAGTGGGTGACCAGCGCACCGGCGCCAGAGCCAGCCTGGTCGCGCTGACCGGGCCGTCGCTGATGGAAGGGCCGGCCGATCTGCTCATCATCGCGGAGGAGCCCGGCATCGGGCTCGGGGCGGCGTTCGCGGGGCTCGACGGCCCCGATCCCGGCGAGGGGTTCGACGCGGGGCCGCCGAACGCGAAGCTGTCCGTGCTCGGCCATCCCGCCCCGCTGTGGTGCGTCGACGGCGAGGACGACCGGGCCGTCTACGCCGGCGAGGCGCTGGGCAACTGGCTGTGGGCCGTGGCCTGGCCCGCCGACGCCGGATGCGTGATCGCGCTCGGCGAACTGTCGCTGCTCGACGCCCGTGACCACGATCTGGACGTGCCGTTCGGGGCGTTCTCACCGAGACTCGAGGATTAGGACGGGCGAACGCGATTCGCGTGGTCCGGCGAACGGGCTAGAGTTCGGAGGCGTGACAGCGCGTATCGAGCGAGTGGTGACCGAGGGCGTCGTCGACATCGACGGCACCGAGCACAAGGTCGAGAACAACACCTGGATCGTGGGTGACGACGACGAGGTCATCGTCATCGACGCGGCGCGTGACGCCGAGAAGATCCTGGAGCAGGTGGGCGAGCGGGAGGTGCTGGCCGTCATCTGCACGGCGGGCCTGCCCGACCACGTCGGGGCGGCCATCGAGGTGGCCAGCCGCGACGAGGCCGTGGTCGCCCTGCATCCCAAGGACAAGCCGCTGTGGCGGGAGACCTGGCGGGAGACCTGGCCCGACATCGACATGGAGGACGACGGCGTCTTCGGCGTGGCCGAGGTGCAGCTCGACGTCCTGGAGACGCCCGGGGTCTCGCCCGGCGGCGTGTCGCTCTACTGCGAGGCGCTCGGAGCCGTCTTCACCGGCAAGGCCCTGCAGGCCGACGGTCCCGGCAAGCTGGGCGGCGAATATCCCGCCCTGGCCGACCAGCTCACCTCGATCGGCGGGCGGCTGTTCACGCTGCCGGCCGACACGCGGGTGCTGGCCTCCCACGGCGACGAGGTGACGATCGGCGACCTGGAGCCCCACTTCGACGACTGGGTGTCCGGCTCGCTGACCCGTACCGAGACCACCGCCGAGGCCGAGGGCCCGCTGACCGACGGCACCAGGCTCTCCGGCATCAAGCTCGACCCGAGCGACGACTAGGTGGGTGCGGGCGCGACCGGAGTGAGCGGGCGGCGCCGGGCGACGGCGGCCGCCGCGCGGAGCGAGGCCGGATGAGTTCCGTCGCGGGGCAGCTTCCGCTCGAAGGGATGCCGCGGCGGCTCTACTCCTGTACGCCGTCGCGGTTGAACACCTGGCTCGACTGCCGCCGCCGCTACCGGTTCACCTACCTGGACCGGCCGCAGCCCTCCAAGGGGCCCGCGTGGGCGCACAACAGCGTCGGCGCGAGCGTGCACAACGCGCTGGCGGGCTGGTGGCGCGAGCCGTACGAACGGCGCACCCCGCTGACGGCGTCCATCCTGCTCACCAACGGGTGGATCAACGAGGGGTTCAAGGACGTCGAGCAGTCGGGGCGCTGGCTGGGCCGCGCCTGCGACCTCGTGTCCGGATATGTCGCGACTCTGGATCCGACGGACGATCCGGTGGGCGTCGAACGCACGGTCGCCACCCGGACCAAGGTCATCGCCGTCTCCGGCCGCATCGACCGGCTCGACCGGCGCGGCGACGAGCTGGTCGTGGTCGACTACAAGACCGGCCGCCGCCCGCTCACCCAGGACGACGCCCGCTCCTCGCTCGCGCTGGCGATCTACGCCATCGCCGCCTCGACGATGATGCGCACCCCGTGCCACCAGGTCGAGCTGCACCACCTGCCCACCGGCGAGATCGTCGAGTGGCGTCACACCGACGAGTCGCTGGCCCGCCACCTGCACCGCGCGGAAGACCTGGCCAGTGAGGCCGCCGAGGCCGACGAGCGTTACCGGGCGGCCGTGCAGGCGCCCCCCGGCACGACGCGCCGTGCGCCCCAGGGCCGGCGCGAGACGGTCGGGCCGCCGGAGGTGCCCGCCGAGGTCGACGCGCTGTTCGCGCCCAGCCCAGGGCCGATCTGCTCCTGGTGCGACTTCCGCCGGCACTGCCCCGAGGGCCAGGCCGCCGGTCCCGACCGCCAGCCCTGGGACGGCCTGGCGGAGTGAACCGGCGCGACCGCGGTCCTGCTGCCCGTCAGGCGGCGGCCCGCGGCTTCGGCCGGCGCCGGCGGTCGGGTCAGGCGGCGGCCCGCGCCTTGGGCCGGCGCCGGGGGTCGGGTCAGGCGGCGGCCCGCGCCCTCGGCCAGCGCCGGGGGTCGGTCAGCCCCTTGAGGCCCTTGCGCACGTCGTAGCCGAGCGCGCCCAGCCGCGCCGCGGACGCGTGCAGCATGTCGCGGGTGGCCGGCATGAAGGCGTGGTCGTGCACGGGCTCTGGCACGGAGTTGGCGGCCAGCCGGAACGCCGCCAGCGCCGCGGTCACGCTCGCCCGCGGGACCTCGGGCAGCGCGCCGTACATGCGCCTGGCCCAGCCGGGCAGCGTGTAGTAGCAGAGCGCGCCGAACGGGAAGTAGACCGGCTTTCCGGCCGAGAGCGGGCGCAACTCCTTCGGCAGCCGCGGCCAGAGCAGGAACCGCACGGTCGCGGCCGCCTCCGGCGTCACGCGCAGACTGGGGCGCACCCGCTTGAAGTAGGCGTCCATCTCCGCGCGCGAGCCGGGCACGTCCTCCTCGTGCAGCCCCACGTACGTGGCGCTCTTGCGCTGCTCGCGCAGGTAGCGGTCGGCCTGGCGCGCGCTGAGGCCCAGCCCGCCGCGCGTGGTCACCTCCAGGTACGACGACACCTCCGCGCAGTGCACCCACAGCAGCAGCTCGGGATCGTCCACCCGGTGCGTCCTGCCGGTGGCGGGGTCGTGGACGCGCAGCGCCTTGTGGATGCTGCGCACCCGTCTGCCGATCTCGTCGGCCTCCCGCGGGCTGCCGAACGTCACCCGCCCGACGAAGTCCGCCGTGCGGCGCAGCCGCCCGAACGGGTCCTCCTGGAAGTTGGAGTTCTGCCACACGCCCAGCATGGCCAGCGGATGCAGCGCCTGGAGCATGAGACCGCGCACGCCGGCCACCCACATCGAGCGGTCGAGGTGCACCTGCCAGGTGGCGCTCTGGGGCGGCTGGACGACGATGTCTTCGATGGCCGTCATAGTAAGTACAGAATTACATGGCGCTGGACCTTGTGTCCAAATAGTGCTTTTCGGCCGCGTTCCAGAACCTGACCAGCGCCGCCGCCGTCGTCTCCGGCGCCTCGACCGCGGGCGAGTGGACGGCGCCCGGCACCACCACGCAGTCCGCGCCGAGCCTGGCGGCCATCTCCGACTGCGCGTCGGGCGGCCAGCCGTCGTCGTGCTCGCCGTAGAGCACCAGCGTCGGGATCTCGACCTGGCGCAGCTCGTCGGTACGGTCGCGCATGGTCAGCACCTCCTCGGCCATCCGGGACAGCCCGGTCGGCGAGTTGGTGAGCAGGCGCTTGCGCAGGAACGCGAGGATCTCGTCGGAGACGTCGGCGGCCAGCGCCTCGGGCTCCAGCCGGTGCTGCCAGACGTGTTCGAGACCCAGCACGGGAATCTCTTCCATGATCTTCTTGCCGTTGCGGGCCCGCCTGCCCTCGATCGCGCCGGGACCCGAGCCCATCAGCGTGAACGACGCGAACTTCGTCCGCCCGTCGACGACCGCCTCCCTGGCCACCAGCCCGCCGAAGGAGTGGCCGACCAGATGGACGGGATCGCCGCCGCCGACCACCTGGGCGAGCAGATCGACGTCCGCGCCGAGCGCGGCGCACGTGTAGGCGTCGGGGGTCTCGGGGCCCGGAGTCTCGTACTGGCCGCGCAGGTCGATGGCGACGACCCGGCGCCCGGACTGGGCCAGGGTCATCAGGACCGCGATGAAGTCCTCCTTGCTGCCCGTCAGGCCGGGGACCAGGAGCGCGGGCCATCGCTCGACCACACCACTGACCGGCAGCGCCTCCAGGGCCGCGAACGTGCCCTGTGACGTCTCGATCTTCTGTGGTGCAACGCCAGGAGGCAGGTCGAGGAATCGCGGCGTACTCACGTGGGGCAACAATACCCAGAGGTCAGCGCCTCGACACCGGCATGGCCTCGACGCCGGTGCGGATTCGGGGGAGTTACGAGGTATCCGGACCTCGCCGATCCGGCCCGGACGCGGGCGCACCATCGGCCGGGTGGGGACGCCCCGGAGGGCCGGACGCGCAGGGGAACCGGCCTCATGGCACAGTCGGCGCGGCCATGAGGCCGCGAGAGCAGCCGTGGACGCTTCTCAGGCCACGCCAGAGCGCACCACCGCCCATGGGGACACTTCGCCACCCAGACGCCCGCTCAGGGCCGTCCACGCGCGTCTGTAGCCGTCCCGGCGCTTCCAGACCCGGCAGTCCGCACGGAAGGCCCGTGCTGCGTCAGGGGCCCGTGCCGCGTCAGCGGTCCGTACTGCGTCAGCGGTCCGTACTGCGCGAGAGGGGGCTGGACGCGCGGAAGGGGGCTGGACGCGCGGAAGGCGCGCACCCTGGGTGGGGTGCGCGCCTTTCGTCGGGTGCGCGCCGGTGGCGGGCGCGCACCGGGGCCGTCCGGGTCAGCCGGCGCGGCGGCGGTTGCCGCCGCCCCCGCGGGCCTGGCGGCGCTGCTGCTTGCGCTCGGTCGCGGCGGACGGCGCGATGTCGTCCTCGTCCGTGGCCAGGTCGGGCGACTGGAAGATCACCGCGAACGGGCTGGGCGGGATGATGCGCTCCGGCTCCTGGCGCGCCGGTGGCGGCGGCGTGGACAGGAAGCTCGGCTCGGGCACCTGCTGCGCGACCGGCTCGGCCTGACGCGCGACGGGCTCGGCCTGACGCGCGACGGGCTCGGCCTGACGCTCGGTCACCGGCTCGGACCGGCGGGTTGTCGCGGGCGCGGCCTCCCGCTCGGTCACCGGCGCGGCGGCCCGGCGCTCGGTCACCGGCTCGGCCGTCTCCGGCTCGGGGGCGGCGGCGCGGGCGCGGGTGCGCCTGGCCGGAGCCTCCGTGACCGCATCGGCGGCCACGTCCGAGGCGGTCCTGCGGGTACGGGTCCGCCTGGCGGGCGCCTCCGTGACCTCCTCGGCGTCGGCCGGCTGCGCGGGCGTGCCCGCGACCGGCGACTCGGGGGCCTCGGCGAGCGCCTGCTCGATGGCCGAGGAAGCGGCGCCCCTGCGGGAGCGGGTGCGCTTCGGCTCGGCCGCGGCCTGGACCTCGTCCGCCGTGAAGATCGCCGGAGTCTCGTCCGTCTTGGCATTCACAGGCTCGACCTCCGGCCTCTCGACGGGTGCGTTGTCCGCCAGCTCCCGTCCGCCGCGGGTGCGGCGGCGCTGGCGCGGCGTACGGGCGGGGCGCTCCTCGCGCTCCTCCCGGCGTCGTCCGCCACGGGTGCGGATCCGGCCGGTCTCACCGAGGTCCTCGATGCGCTCCGCGGACAGTCCGGCGCGTGACCGGCTGGCGTGCGGCAGGACGCCCTTGGTGCCCTTGGGGATGTTCAGCTCGGAGTAGACGTGCGGCGAGGTGGAGTAGGTCTCCTCGGGCTCGGCGAAGTCCATGCCGAGCATCTGGTTGATCATCTTCCAGCGGGTCAGCTCCTCCCACTCCACGAACGTGACCGAGATGCCCGTGCGCCCGGCCCGGCCGGTGCGGCCGATGCGGTGCACGTAGGTCTTGTCGTCGGTGGGGCAGTCGTAGTTGACCACGTGGGTGACGTCGTCGATGTCGATGCCGCGGGCCGCCACGTCGGTGGCCACCAGCACGTCGATCTTGCCGTTGCGGAACGCCCGCAGGGCCTGCTCGCGCTGGCCCTGACCGAGGTCGCCGTGCACGGCCGCGACGGCGAACCCGCGCGTGTCGAGCTGCTCGGCGACCATGTCGCAGGCTCGCTTGGTCTCGCAGAAGACCATGGTGAGCCCGCGGCCCTCGGCCTGCAGCAGCCGCGCGACGATCTCGATCTTGTCCATGCGGTGGGCGCGCCACACGATCTGGCGCACCTGCGGCGTGGCCTCACCCTCGCCGCTCTCCATCTCGGCGCGTACGTGCGTCGGACGGTTGAGGTATTTGCGCGACAGCGAGACGATCTCGCCCGGCATGGTCGCCGAGAACAACATCGTCTGCCGCTGCGCCGGGATCAGCTTGAAGATCCGCTCGATGTCAGGCAGGAAGCCCAGGTCGAGCATGCGGTCGGCCTCGTCGAGCACGAGGGTGGTGACCTGGCTCAGGTCGAGGTGCTTCTGCTTGACCAGGTCGAGCAGGCGGCCGGGGGTGCCGACGATGACGTCGACCCCGGCCTTGAGCGCCTCGATCTGCGGCTCGTACGCACGGCCGCCGTACACGGTGAGGACCCGGGAGCCGAGCTTTCCGGCTGCGGTCACGAGGTCCTCGCTGACCTGTACGGCCAGCTCACGGGTCGGCACGATGACCAGCCCGCGGGGCTTCTTGCGGTTCTTGCGCGGCTTGCCGATGCTCTGGAGCATCGCGATGCCGAACGCGAGGGTCTTTCCCGTGCCTGTGCGTGCCTGGCCGATCAGGTCCTGGCCGCTCAGGGCGAGCGGGAGTGCCATCTCTTGGATGGGGAACGGTGCGACGATACCCTCGGTCTCGAGGGCATCGGCGATCTCTGGTGTGACTCCGAGGTCTCGGAAAGTCGTCAGCGTGGCCTGCCTCAGTCTCAAATGAAGGCGGGCCTGCCGGGACCGACGGGCGGAAAACAGCCCCGTGTCGTGGGTCCTCGCGGTAGAGCCAGCCCTCTCGCGTCATCAGCGACCGCGCACCCGGGGAATCGGGGGTAATCGGGGGATTCCCCCGAATTAACACAGTGCGGTCGCACTTTCACAGAGCAGTGTACTCGATACCACAACGCTGACCGAGCTTGCGTATGTTCCCGTAGATTCACCGAAGTACGCTGCCTTCCATGAACGAGTCTCCTGGAGTCGTCGATCTGCTCGGCGTGCTGGCCTATGCGGAGCTCAGCGCGTACGAGCGGATGACCGAGGACGCCGCCACCCTGGCGCCCTCGCTGGCCGACCGGGCCGCGCTGAGCGAGCTGGCCGTGACCGAGTACGCCCACTTCCGCCTCCTGCGCGACCGGCTGGGCGAGCTCGGCGCCGATCCCGACGCGGCGATGGCGCCGTTCGTGGCCGCGCTGGACGCCTGGCACGCGCAGACGAGGCCGGCCGACTGGCTGCAGGCGCTGGTCAAGACGTACGTGGGAGACGGCATCGCGCTCGACTTCTACCGGGAGGCGGCCAGGCACCTCGATCCCTCGATCGCCAAGCTGGTGGACGAGGTGCTGGTGGACGAGGAGCGCTCGCAGTTCGCGGTCGAGCGGGTCAGGGCGGGCATCGAGGCCGAGCCGACGGCCGCCGGGCGGCTCGCGCTGTGGGCACGCCGGCTCGTCGGGGAGGCGCTCAGCCAGGGGCAGCAGGTGGCCTCGGCGCGGCCGGAGCTGGCTCTGCTGCTGATGGAGTCGCTGGGGGAGGGGCAGACCGATCTCTCCCGGCTCTTCGCGAGCCTGACCGAGGCGCACAACAAGCGCATGGCGGCCATGGGCCTCTGACCTGCTCCCTGCCTGGCTTTCCCCCTCCCACACCGCCTGTCTGGGCGGTGCGACTGTTGTGCGGGTTGTCCTGCGGGGATTGTGCGGCTGTTGTGCGGTTTGTTCTGCGGCGGGTCTGGTCATCGGGCGGCGCGAGGGCACGAAACGGCGGTAGCGTGCCAGACATGAGGGCCTCGCGCCGCTACGGCAGTTCCTTGACCAGATGTGGGCCGAATCGCTGGACCTCGCGCGCGGTGTTGCGGAGAGGGAGCGCGGAATGCCCGGCGACCGAACCGGGACGGGCGTACGTCCCCCGCCGCCGATGGCCCCGCGCCTGCGCACTCGCCCGCCCCGGCACCCACCACTGACCCGACCCCGCCAGGCCGCCCGCGCGCGGCGAGCCAGGTGATGGCTCGTGCTCGTGAAGGGGTACGGCGGTCGAGCCGTACCCCCTTCGATGAGTCTCTACAGCGTGCCGCCGAAACCGACCGGCCGGGCCTCGTCCTCACCGATCTCGACGAACCCGAGCGAGGCCACCGGCACCAGCACCCGCCTGCCCTTCACGTCGGTGATCGAGAAGACGCCGCCGCGATCGACGGCCAGCGCGTTTCTGATCTCCTCCTCGACCTGCTGGGCCGTGAGCTCGGTCTCGACAACGAGTTCGCGGTGTACGGACCGTACGCCGATCTTGACTTCCATGGTGGCTCCCTATTCGACGGGCTGGCTCACTCCATCGTGACCGCTCAGGCCCGCGAAAAGGGTGAATGATCGCGGCCAGCGAACGGGTTATGCCGTACGCGGAAAACCGCTGATGCCGCGCCAGGCCAGCCGGGCCATGAGCTGCTCGGCCGCGTCCTTCGGAATCGAGCCGTGGGTGGTGACCCAGTAGCGGGCGCTCACCTCGGCCATGCCCACCAGCCCGACCCCGAGCAGGTGCGCCTCGTCGCTGGTGCAGCCGGTGTCCTCCTGGATCAGCTCGCTGACCATCTCCGCGCACTGGCTGAGCGAGCGCTCGACCCGCTGGCGTACCGGCGCGACGTTGCGCAGGTCCGACTCGAAGACCAGGCGGAACGCCTCACCCTGGCTGGAGACGAAGTCGAAGAACGCGCTGAACGTGGCCTGCACGCGCAGTTTGTTCTCCTGCGTGGAGGCCAGCGCTTCTCTGCACCGGTTGACCATGTCCTCGGCGTGCAGGTCGAGCAGCGCCAGATAGAGCTCGAGCTTGCCGGGGAAGTGCTGGTAGAGCACCGGCTTGCTGACCCCGGCCCGGTCGGCGATCTCGTCCATGGCGGCCGCGTGATAGCCGTTCTCCACGAACACTTCCTGCGCGGCGCTCAGGAGTTGCCGGCGGCGGGCCAGACGGGGCAGCCGGGTGCCCCGGGGTTTGGCATCCGGGGTTGCGGTCACGCGGGTCTCCATTGCTCTCTCAGCGGGCTGTGCGGACATCCTACGTGCGCGCCGGCCGCGGCCCGGTGACAACGCTCATCACCGGTCATCCGTCGCGCACCTCGCCGG
The DNA here is from genome assembly GCF_035917475.1 of Nonomuraea fuscirosea. NCBI lineage: Bacteria > Bacillati > Actinomycetota > Actinomycetes > Streptosporangiales > Streptosporangiaceae > Nonomuraea > Nonomuraea fuscirosea. The sequence goes on from NZ_CP109074.1 coordinate 11,914,431, forward strand.
CGTCAGCCCAGCTCAGCGGTAGTCCTCGTCGTCGAGGTCCACCTCGCGGTCCTGGTCGGCGGCGTCGGCGGGATCGACGTCGAGCGGCAGCTCACGGCGCAGTCTGCCGGTCTGCGCGCCCAGCTCGCGCTGCTGCTCGGCGGCGTCCGCCTCGGGCGTCTCGATGGACAGCTCCCCCTCGTCGATCGACACCTCTGCCTCGTCCTCCTCGATGTAGGCCCGCTCATCCCCGCGAATGTCCATCTCCGACATCTCTGTCCCCTCTCGGTGTGGACGCACCCAGCCTACGCCCGGCGGAAAAGGTCGCCGCGCTTCTCCACTCTGGCGAGTACGTCGGGCGCGGTGAAAACCAGATCATCAGGATCTTCGCAGCTCTCGACCTCTTTCCACGTGAGCGGCGTCGACACGGTGGGCCGTTCTCCGGCCCGCAGCGAGTAGGGCGCGACGGTGGTCTTGGCCGGGTTGTTCTGGCTCCAGTCGATGAACACCTTCCCCGGACGCAGCTTCCTCGCCATCACGCTGACGACCTCGTCGGGATGCTCCTTGGCCAGGAGCTGGGCCAGCCTCTTGGCGTACGCGGAGGGCTCCTCGCGGCAGTCCCAGTCCGCGTACAGCTGCATGCCCTTGTTGCCGCTGGTCTTCGGCACGGCCGTGAGGCCCTCCTCCTTCAGCGCCTCGCGCAGCATGAGCGCCACGCGCGTGCACTCGACGATCGTCGCGGGCGGCCCCGGGTCGAGGTCGAAGACGAGCGTGTCGGGCGGCAGCGCCGCGCCGTCCTCGTCCACGCGCCACTGGGGGACGTGCAGTTCGAGTGCGGCGAGGTTGGCGTAGTAGACGAGCGTGGGCAGGTCCTCCACGACGGCGAAGTCGATCGTCTCGCGGTTCTTGGTGCTGCCGGGCACGGGCAGGCTGACCCGCCTGACCCAGTCGGGCGTGTGGTCGGGGGCGTTCTTCTCGAAGAAGAACTGGCCGGTGACGCCGTTGGGGTAACGCTTGACGGTCAGCGGCCTGCCTTCGAGGTGCGGCAGCAGGACGGGCGCGATGCGGCTGTAGTAGTCGATGATCTCGGCCTTGGTGAAGCCGTACTCGGGATAGAGGACCTTGTCCAGGTTGCTCAGGGCCAGCTCGCGGCCGTCCACCTTGACCGGCACCTTCATCGCGTGACCTCCGCGGGGAGCTTGTCGGGGCGCAGACCGCGCCACACGGGATGGCGCAGGCGCTGCTCGTCGGTCCACATCGTGTAGGCCACCTCCCCGACCAGATCGGGCCTAACCCACCGATTTCTCCACGGAACCTCGTTGCGGAACGGGCTGCGCGGGATCTCCAGGGGCCGCAGCATCCGGTACAGATCGTCGAGTGCGGCGTCGGTGAACCCCGTGCCGACGTGCCCCACGTACGTCAGCCCCTCGTCCGTGAACACGCCCATGACCAGCGACCCGATGCCTCCCGCGCGGCGTCCCTTGCCGGGCTTCCAGCCGCCGATCACGACCTCGCGGGTGGTCAGGTTCTTCACCTTGATCCACCAGGGCGACCGGGTGCCCGCCCGGTAGGGCGAGTCGAGCCGCTTGGCGACCACGCCTTCGAGTCCCTGCTCGTGCGTGGCGCTGAGCAGGTCGGACGCGCCGGGGAAGTAGGGGGCCGCGCCGATGTCCAGCTCGTCCAGCAGCGCGCGGCGGTCGCGGTAGGTGAGGTCGAAGAGCGGCGTCCCGTCGAGATAGAGCAGGTCGAACGGCATGTACGTGATCGGGTACAGCCGCAGCAGGTCCGGCTCGGGGTCGGTCAGGTGCATGCGGTGCTGGAGCCGGATGAAACTGGGCCGGCCACGGGGGTCCAGCGCCACGAGCTCCCCGTCGATGACTGCGTTCTCGATCCCGAAGCCGGAGATCTCCGGATAGCGGCGCGTGTACTCGACCCCGTGCCGGCCCATCAGCCGCACACCGCCGCCGTCGAGGTGCAGCAGGGCCCGGATTCCGTCCCACTTGACCTCCAGACCGTACAGATCGCGGTCGGAGGGTAGTTCCCCAGGTACAGCGAGCATCGGTTCGATTGGGTATGGCATTGGTTGCCCCATGACGGGTATGTGCCCCAAGGCGAGCTGTTGAGAGCTGAGGAGTGTCCATGCGCAGCATCTGGAAAGGTGCGATCTCCTTCGGACTGGTGACGATCCCGGTCAAGCTCTACTCCGCGACAGAACAGAAGGACGTCTCCTTCCACCAGGTGCACCGCGAGGACGGCGGCAGGATCCGCTACAAGCGCGTGTGTACGCAGGACGGCGAGGAGGTGCCGTACGCCGACATCGCCAAGGGCTACGAACTGGCCTCGGGCGAGATGGTCGTGCTCACCGACGAGGACTTCGAAGGTCTGCCCCTGACCACCTCGCGCCGGATCGACGTGCTCCAGTTCGCCCCCGCCGAGCAGATCGACCCCATCTACTTCGCCAAGTCGTACTACCTGGAGCCCGACGCGCAGGGGGCGAAGCCGTACGTGCTGCTGCGCAACGCCCTGGAGAGCTCGGGCCAGGTCGCGGTGGTCAAGGTGGCGCTGCGCCAGCGCGAGTCGCTGGCGACGCTGCGGGTCAGGGACGGCGTGTTCGTCCTGGAGACCATGCTCTGGCCGGACGAGATCCGCACGCCCGACTTCGGCTTCCTGGAAGAGGACATCGAGGTACGCGCCCAGGAACTCAAGATGGCCGAGTCCCTCATCACCACCATGGAGTCGGACTTCGACCCCAGCGAATACCACGACACCTACCGCGAGGCGCTGCAGCAGGTGATCGAGGCCAAGGTCGCGGGCAAAGAGGTCATCCCCGCCCAGGAGGAAGAGGAGGGCGGGCCCGCGGTGGACCTCATGGCGGCGCTGCGGGCGAGCGTGGAGGCCGCCAAGCGCGAACGCGAAGGGGCGCCGGCCAAGCCGAAGAAGGCGGCCGGGAAGCCGAAGAGCGAGGAGAAGGCCCCCGCCAAGCGCAAGACCCGCAAGTCCGCGTAGCAGCCCCCTGAGGGCCCGGTCGCGCTGCGGGCCCGCTCCACCGAGCGTGCTGTGCCGCCCGGTCCTGCTTCACCGAATCCTGCCGTGCCGCCGGTCTCGCTTCACCGAGCCCTGCCGTGCAACTGGTCCTCCTTCGCACTGAGCCGTGCCGTGCTGCTGGGTTGCCTCACTGAAGCCCCCTTGCTGAGCTGCGAGCTTGCTTCTCGCCGCCCTCCACTCCTGCAGCTCTGTCCTCTGTACGGCCGCGTAGGCCGTTCTGCGGCCGTGTGACCTGCCCGCCGATCCACAGACCGGTCGCTCACCGGACCGCATCAGCCATCGCACCGGCCATCGCATCGGCCAGCGCATCGGCCAGCGCATCGGCTCCGGCACAGCTCAGCGAGTCGGCGACGAGTGGATCACCAGACGGGTCCTACCCGGCCTGCCATGTCGATCACCAAATGGGACATATCAGGATAATTCGTGTTACTTCATCGTATAGCCCTTTAATGCAAGCAATAAGATTGTTAATGCAGAGCAAAATGGAGCTGTGCCTGTTTGCTAGGCAATCTGTCGGAAATGACAGCTTGTGGATGACTCTTCAGCGGGCGTCCAAGATTTGTTTCCGGTTATTGCGGAAACGTCGAGAACGGGGCAATCGATCCTTTAGGGGGAATACGCAATGCCCAAGCTCAAGAGCGTACTCGCAGGCCTCGCCGTCAGCACCGCGCTGGCCGGCGGTGTGGTGAGCGCGGGAGCGGCCACCACCGCTGCCAGTGCCGACGCCGCCACCCAGGTCAGCACCGGCACGTCCGTCCTCACCAACGGCTGCGGCTGGGGCTGGCGGCGCAACCGCTGCGGCGGCTGGGGCTGGAACCGTGGCGGCTGGGGTTGGCGCCGTCACCACCACCACAAGCTCCGCGTCAACGTCAAGATCCACAACCGCAACTACAACCGCAACCACGACCACAACCACTTCCCGAGGGGCGAGCGCGACGCCGTCACTCGGTAATTGACGACCGTCCAGGAGTGGGTCCGTAGTTTTATACGGAACGTTATCCCTTTCTCCTAGCGGCACCCAGGTGAGGGCTCTCCGGCGTTTGCCGGAGGGTCCTCATCCTGTTATTCGCGCACCCGTGGAAAAGCGCTCGCCTTTATGAGGTGAGGGCGGCTCGGGCCTGCCCGCGTACGTACGCGAGGCCTGTCCGTCCTGGAACACGTCGGAGCGACGCGCAGGACCACCACCTCACAGCGGCGAGGACATCGCTGTGAGGTGGTGACCCGCGTGCCAGGCGGCGCGTTAACCGCACGCCGAGGTCGCACAGAGCCGCATGGACGGCCGCCGATGGCGCGAGGGAGCGGAGAGACAGTGGTGCAGTGGCGCTCTGGTGGAGTGGCGCTGTGGCCGGCCGGCGACCCACACCTCCCCACGGCCGATCCCTGCGCCGAGAGCTGCCAAGGGGCGGTGACGTCGCTCGACTTACGACCCACGCCTCACGATGCCGCTCCCGCAATGAGGACCGCCGTTGCACGAAAGCCCCCGCGCGCGTGCAGAGGACGGCGGGCCCGCACGAGCAGCGGACCCGCCGAGTGCCCGTGGTCGCCGGGTGGATCCGACGAAGGGGGACGCGCCAAGTGCCGGTACCGATCGGGCGGGTGTTCGGCGTGGGCGGATAGACGCCTTGACTGCCTGTACCGGTCGGGCGGGTGTTTGGTGCAAGGGGACGGCCGTGTTGAGCGTTCGTGCAGGGTGTGGCGTCGGGAGATGGACGCGTCGAGGGGGCGTACAAGCCCGGTGGATGTTCGATGTGAGGGCCGGACGTGCTGAGTGCCCGCATTCGCCGGGTGGGCGTCCGGTCCTCGGTAAGGAGGTCGGGTACCGCTCGCCGGTGAATGCGGGCACTCAGTGGTGTGCCTGAGCTCATCGCCCGGGTCGTTCATCGCCCTGGGCGGACTCCGCGCCGGCGCGGTGGGCGCGCGGCGGGTTCAGGCCGTGCCAGAGGTGTTACCACCTGTGGCGGTCACCACCGTTGTGGTTGTGGTTCCGGTTGATGATGACGATCCTGATGCGTCCCAGGCCGTGGTGGTGGCGACCCCAGCGGTTGCCGTGGTTCCAGCCCCAGCCGCCGCAGCGGTTACGCCGCCAGCCCCAGCCGCAGCCGTTGGTGAGGACGGACGTGCCGGTGCTGACCTGGGTGGCCGCGTCGGCGCTCGCCATGGTGGTGGCCGCTCCCGCGCTCACCACACCTCCGGTCAGAGCGGTGCTGATGGCGAGTCCTGCGATGACACTCTTGAGCTTGGGCATTGCGCTTTCCCCCTAAAGGATCGATTGCCCCGTTCAGCCGCTGCAGGGCTGTCCGCGTCAAAGCGAATGGGCCGTCCAGCGACTCGGATGACGACTAACATTTCATCCGCACACAGCATATTTCCAAGAGAAAGCGCGACAAACCGGACTTACCGGTTTTTGCCCGACACAAGGCATTTCCATGGGACGGCGAACAGCGCGGCACCCACGACGAAAAGCCGGGACGGCGATTCCCGGCCGGCGATGACAATGGCGTGAAAAACGCAGCGAGGGCTCCCCGGCTGTTGCCGAGGGAGCCCTCACCGAGTTGCCGTGGAGACGAGGAGAAATGAAAGCCTCAGGCCGAACCGCGAGAGAAAGCGGACCGCTCCCGAGAACCCGCATCAATAGCGGGCACTCATCCCTGCGCCATCAACGCACGGACTTTGTTACCAGTTCTGCCCGTCACGGCGCTGGTGGTGCTCCTCGTGGCCGTTGTCGTTGTGGTTGTCGTTGCGGATCACGATGCAGATGTGGCCGCCACGGTTGCGCCGGTGGCCGCCCCAGCCCCAGCCCCAGCCGCCGCCACCGTGGTGGCCCCTGTTGCAGCGCTGGTGGTGACGACGGTGGTGGTGGTGACGGCCCCAGCCCCAGCCGTCCGACGCGAGGACGGACGTGCCGGTGGTGACCTGGGTGGCGGCGTTGGCCGCGGTCGTCGCCGCGCCCGCGCTGACCATGCCGCCGGTCAGCGCCGTGCTGAAGGCGAGGCCTGCGATAACACTCTTGAGCTTGGGCATTGCGTTTTCCCCCTAAAGGATCGGTTGCCCCGTTCTCGGCGTTTTCCGGATTGCCGGGAAACTGATCTGGACGGCTGCTGAAGGCTCATCCACGGAATGTCATTTCCGGGCCGGTGGGCGGGCAAACGGTCACGACCCCATTTTGCTCTGCATTAACAATCTTATTGCTCGCATTAAAGATTTATCCACTGAAAAGAGAGGATATGTCCGAATCTTCCGCATTTGGCCCGGCCAAGTATGGGCGGCAACGGGTCATCGCCCGGACGTCTAACGACGCCGGACCCTTTTCTAGTGCCGGTGGTGCGCATGCGCGGCCGCTCCCGGACGTCGAAAATCCGCGAGCGAACAATGGCACGGCGCCGGCCGCGACAAACACACGAATAGGCTTGGCCGTTTTCACCGCAATGGGGATGCGTACCAAAAACCATGTGCGTTGCCCGGCGCGCGCGGCGGGCAACGTCGATCGGGGAATGGCGATCGAGCCGTCCCAAGAGATGTCCGCCGCTGTGCGTGGATCCCGGCCATGACGATCGTCGGCCCGCTCCACCCGCTAACGGTACGTGCCTCGATCGTCACACTCGGTATCGTCATGCTTTCCGGCCGCGATGGCCATAAACGGCTTACGCCAGCCTTTGCCACAGCCTTGGTGTGTCAAGAGATCGCTTAGACCCCTATCCAACGAAAAATCCAGAAACGCCCAGGCCCTCTGGGTGGCCAAGCATGAGCGATCTGCGCAGGGGCGGCCCTCCAGCCGTCCGCCATCGCCATCCGCGACGCCGGTCCGACGACGGTGTGGAGGCGGTGCTGGTCGATGGCGGAGGAGGAACCGTGATGGTCGTCGGTGAACGACGGCGGTCCAGGGGGCGCGGCGGATGGCGGGGTGAAGGTGGCGAGAGGCGCTAATGGCGGTGGTGGGGTGTGCTGCGGGGGTGGTTAGCGTTTGCCGGTCTTCTTTAGATGGTGGGTGGAGGCGAAGCCTCTGCGGCCGAGGTCGGTTCCGTGGATGCGGCGCCACTTGCCGAACTTCTTGCAGCTGCCCCACGTGCGATCCCCCGGATACAGCTTGTCCACGACCCGGCCCGCCGGGGTCACCCGTACGTTCAGCCGGGTTTTCACCCGGACCACCCGGTACCTGCAGCCGGGGCGGTCGAGGGTGGTGGTCGCGTTCGCGGGGCGGGTGTCGCCGAGGACGACGAGCCCTCCGCCCAGGACGGTGAGCGCGAGGGCCGTGGCCGCGAGGGTTGCGGTGGTGTGGGTGGTGAGCATGGCGTACCCCTGGTGCTGGTTGGGACGTGACGCCTTGCTGTCCAGATAAAGCGTGTAAATGCCCCTCTGTACGGAATCCGGACTGCACCAAGGGACGATGGTTATCGTGGAAAGACGGGGTGTTCGAAGGAGACGAGGAGGAGAGATCATGGCCGCGCAGCCGGTCCCACACTGGCCGGGACGCATGATCGGCCCGGTGTACGTCCGATCCACGCCGAAGGGGCCCGCCGAGCAGGCGGTGTTCGTGCACGGCCTGGCGGGGGCGGCCACCAACTGGACCGATCTGATGGACGAGCTCAAGGACACCGTCACCGGCCATGCCATCGACCTGCCGGGCGCGGGGTTCTCGCCCGTGCCGGCCGACGGCGACTACTCGGTCGCGGCCCACGCGGGCGCGGTGGTCGGCCTGCTGGAGCACACGGGCCCGGCCCACCTGTTCGGCAACTCGCTCGGCGGCGCGATCGCGGTCAGGGTGGCCGCCTCCCGTCCCGACCTGGTCCGTTCGCTGACGCTCGTCTCGCCGGCCCTGCCCGATCTGCTCCCGAGGTACGGCCCCGTCCGCATCGCCGCGGCGGCGGTGCCCAGGCTGGGCGAGTGGGTGGCCGACCGGCTGCGCCTGATCCCGGTCGAGCAGCGCATCACCGCGTCCATGTCCATGGTGTGGGCCGACGCGGGCGCCGTGCATCCCGTACGCCTGCGCGACGCCATCGACGAGCAGCGCAGGCGCGACGACCTGCCGCACGCCGGCGAGGCGATGATCCGCTCCGCCCGCGGCATCGTCGCCGAGTACTTCCGCCGGGGTGAGGACACGCTCTGGCGGCAGGCGGAGAAGGTCAGGGCCCGCACGCTGATCATTCACGGCCGCCACGACCGCCTGGTCCGCCCGGCCATGGCGCGGAAGGCGTACCGTACGTTCCGGCAGGTCAGGCTGGTGCTGCTGCCGACGGCGGGGCACGTGGCGATGATGGAGACGCCGAAGGTGGTGGCGGCCGAGGCACGCCGTCTGATCAGTGAGACTCGATTGGGGAATGCCCCACTGCCCAGCTAGGTTTCACAGTTGAGATGAGACCCCTGAAACGGGAGCGTAGAACGTGTCGTTGCCACCGCTGGTCGAGCCGGCCGCAGAGCTGACCGTCGACGAAGTGCGCCGCTACTCGCGCCACCTGATCATTCCCGATGTGGGCATGGCGGGGCAGAAGCGGCTGAAGAACGCCAAGGTGCTGTGTGTGGGTGCCGGTGGCCTGGGCTCGCCCGCGCTGCTGTATCTCGCGGCGGCGGGGGTCGGCACCCTCGGCATCATCGACTTCGACGTGGTCGATGAGTCCAACCTGCAGCGCCAGGTCATCCACGGCCAGTCCGACGTGGGCCGGCCGAAGGCCGAGAGCGCCGCCGCCTCGATCCGCGAGATCAACCCGCTGGTCGAGGTCGTGATCCACAACACGGCGCTGACGACCGAGAACGTGATGGAGATCTTCTCCGGCTACGACCTCATCGTCGACGGCACCGACAACTTCGCCACCCGCTACATGGTGAACGACGCCGCCGTGCTGCTCGGCAAGCCGTACGTCTGGGGCTCGATCTACCGCTTCGACGGCCAGGCGAGCGTCTTCTGGGCCGAGCACGGGCCCTGCTACCGCTGCCTCTACCCGGAGCCCCCGCCTCCCGGCATGGTGCCGTCGTGCGCCGAGGGCGGCGTGCTCGGCGTGCTGTGCGCCTCCATCGGCTCCATCCAGGTCAACGAGGCCATCAAGCTGCTGACCGGCATCGGCGACCCGCTGGTCGGCCGGCTGATGATCTATGACGCCCTGGAGATGAAGTACCGCGACGTCAAGGTCCGCAAGGACCCCGAGTGCGTGCTGTGCGGCAAGACCCCCTCGGTCACCCAGCTGCTCGACGACTACGAGGCGTTCTGCGGCGCGGTCTCCGACGAGGCAGCCGAGGCGGCCAGTGGCTCCACGATCACCGCGGTCGAGCTCAAGGGCATGATGGACCGCGGCGAGAGCATCTACGTCGTCGACGTCCGCGAGCCCAACGAGTACGAGATCGTCTCCATCCCCGGCGCCACGCTGATCCCGAAGGGCGAGTTCCTCAACGGCTCGGCCCTGGAGAAGCTGCCCCAGGACAAGAAGATCGTGCTGCACTGCAAGTCGGGCGCGCGCTCGGCCGAGGCGCTCGCGGTCGTCAAGAACGCCGGCTTCGCCGACGCCGTCCACGTGGGCGGCGGCGTGCTGAGCTGGGTCAAGACCGTGGACCCGAGCCTGCCCAGCTACTGAGGGTTTCTGCGTATGCTCCCCAGACACGGCCTTTAAGGTCGAAGGTGTGAACTCTGCCCGCCCCTGGCCCACACTCGTGGTGGCCTCCGCGCTGACGCTGTTCTGCGCGGTGACCGCCGGAGTGGCGGGCAGTGCGGCGGGCACGGAGCTCACCAGGGGGCCCAGCACGGCCGAGCTGCGCACGGCGGCCGCGCAGGAGGTGGCCGAGCGCTGGCGCGCCTGGCCGACCGGCCGCATCTTCCCCGCGACGCTGCCCTACTCCGCCGAACAGGGCGGGCGCGAGCGGGCCCACCGGGTCGGCATCTCGCCGCACTCGGCGTGCGGCGCGGACGCCGTGGACGCCAAGGCGGTCGAGGCGCTGCGGGCGGCGGGCTGCAAGGGTGTTCTGCGGGCCACGTACGTGGACGCGCTGCGCGGCGTGCTCGTCACGATCGGCGTGGTGGCGCTGCGTGACGAGCCGGGGGCCGTACACGCCAAGTCCGCCTTCGCCGACAACGGCAAACCGGCACCGGGCTTGCGCCCGCTGGCCTTCACCGGCACGGTGTCCGACCGGTTCACGCCGGCCGTGCGCCAGTCGGGGTCGGTCCGCCAGGCGGGCCCGTACCTGGTGCTGACCACTGCCGGCCAGGTCGACGGGCGGCCGGCGGACGCGGCCGGGGAGCCGCGGCCCGCGATCTTCGCCTTCGCCACCGACATCGCCGAGCGGGTGCTGAGCGAGCTGAGCACGCCGAAGATGCCCGACTGCGCCGCCAGGGAGTGGCGGTGCTGACCCGGGGCAGGGGGCGAGGCGTGCTGCGACATGGCTCGCCGAACCGGGGCGCCTCGGGGCGCGGTGTGGGCGCGGCGGCGGGGGCGTTGCTGCTCGCCGCCGCCCCCGCCGCGGCCGGCACACTGCTCCAGCCCGCCCACGCCGACGACGTGCGCGGCGGCCAGCAGGCCGTCATCGAGACGCTGAAACTGCCGCAGGCGTGGCGGACCAGCAAGGGCGCGGGCGTGCTGGTGGCCGTGCTCGACTCCGGCGTCGATCCGGGCCATCGCGACCTGGCCGGCGTGGTCCGCGTGGGCAAGGATTTCACCGAGGGCGCAAATCCGCCCGGGATCGCGCCCAGCAGGCTGCACGGCACGTACATGGCTTCCTTGATCGCCGGGCACGGCCACGGACCCCAGGGAAAACGGGGGATCATCGGCGTCGCGCCTGAAGCGGACGTACTGTCGGTAAGGGTCATCCTCGAGGACGAGGAGCCGGGCTTTCGGGAGTTCAACTCGGCCGAGCGTTTCGAGAACGTGGTGGCCAAGGGCATCCGCTACGCGGTGGACGAGGGGGCAGACGTCATCAACATGTCGATCTCCAAGGAGCTGGCGACCAGGGAGGAGCGCGCGGCCATCCGCTACGCCATCTCCAAGGGCGTCGTGCTCGTCGCCGCCGCGGGCAACCGGGGCGACAGGAAGGTCGAAGGCGACTTCGCCCCCTACTCCTACCCGGCGGCCTTCCCCGGCGTCGTCTCCGTCGGGGCGACCGACGAGCGGCTGCGGCGGGCCACGTTCTCCAACTGGAACTCCTCGGTGCTGGTGGCCGCGCCCGGCGTGGACATCATGGGCGCTGGCCCCGGCGACGAATACTGGGTCGGCCGGGGCACCTCGCAGGCCAGCGCGCTGGTGTCGGGCGTGGCAGCGCTCATCAAGGCGCGCCATCCGCGCATGTCGCCGCCGCTGGTGGCGCGGGCCATGGCCGACAGCGCCACCGACCGGCCTCCCGGCGGCTACGACACCGCGACCGGCTTCGGCATCGTCAACGCCGCCAAGGCCCTGGCAGAGGCGGCCCGGCTGGCCGGGCACACCGAGACCGCCGCGGGCGACCAGGCCCAGGACCCGGCCCGGCCGCTGGCCGGCGGGCAGGCGGGCCCGGTCGAGGTCATCGTCAGGGACGAACGGCGCGTCACGGTCTACACGGCGGTCGCCGCCGCGGCCGGCGCCGGCGCGCTCGCGTCCCTGGCCGTCATATTCGTCCTGGTCAGACGGGTACGCCGGGCCGCCATGGCACAGGACGCATGATCCGCCCACCAAGGGGGACGAAATAGACACGAAGCGAATGCGGGAACGAGGCGGTGGTGAAGGGACGTAGGTCGGTCACAGGGCTCCCGCGTGCCGAAGGAGAGGCCGCGCAGGGGAACAGGAACCCGCTCGGCGCCACCACCGGCCGGCGCTCACGCGTGCGCTCATGGCCGGCGGCGGGCTCCCGCAGGCGTACGGAGGCCAAGGAGCGGGCCGAGCTGGCCCTCCTCCAGCAGGGCGTCCGCAACCGCCGGGTCTTCGTGACGCTGCTCGGCGTCATCATCGCGGTGTCGGCGGTCGTCGTGCTGCTCGGCACGGTCGGCATGGTCGCCGAAACGCGCTCGCGTCCGCTGACGCCCGCCGAGCAGAACCAGTACAAGCAGGAGGAGATCGCCCGGCGCTGGCAGGCCTGGCCCGCCAGCGGTGTCTTCCCCGAAGAGGTGCGCTACCTCGGGCTCGACCGCGCCCAGCAGTACGCCAGGCGGGTCGGCATCGCCCCCGAGACCGAGTGCGCCAAGGGCGTGGACGCCTCCGTGGCCGGCGTGCTGCAGAACCACGGGTGCCGCACCATGCTGCGAGCCACCTACATCGACCAGACGGCCTCCTTCGTCATCACGGTCGGCGTGGCCGTGCTGAAGGACGAGGCGTCCAGGGTCTCGGCCGCCGAGGAGCTCACCCAGGACGACCGCGTCGGAGTGCTGCCCGTCGCCTTCCCCGGCACGGTGAGCGAGCGCTTCGGGCCCGACCAGCGCCAGCGCACCGGATGGGTGGGCGCGGGCCCCTACCTCGTGTTCTCGACGGCGGGTTACGCCGACGGCCGCACCAGGGCCGCGATCCCGCCCGAGGAGATCCTGCACAGCGAGCTGTGGCCGGCCGCCAAGTCGGTCGGCAACCAGATCGCCTACTTCCTGGCGGACCCGCCCAAGGTGCCGCCCTGTACCCAGGGGAACGTGTGCTGACCGCCGTACGCGTCGTCACCGCCGCGCTGCTCGCCTTCTCCGCACCCGCCGCCGATCCCGTCAGGGAGCAGCAGAAGTGGGTGCTCGACGCGCTCAACATCGAGCAGGCGTGGGCGGTCACCAAGGGGGAGAACGTCACCGTCGCCGTCGTGGACAGCGCCGTGGACGGCAAGATCAAGGAGCTGAAGGGCCGCGTCACCGCCGGTCCCGACATGACCTCGGGCTCGGTCACCCGCGAGCTGCCGCCGGGCCGGCACGGCACCGCCATGGCCGCCCTGATCGCGGGTTCGGGCGCGGACGACGGGCTCGTCGGCACCGCGCCGGCCGCCCGCATCCTGTCGCTGCCCATGGTCATCGACGACGAGCCCATGCTCATCCCGCCGCTGGAGAGCGAGGCGTCGGCGGAGAGCCCGCTGGCGCGCGCCCTCCGCTACGCCGCCAACCACGGCGCCCAGGTGGTCAGCATGTCGATCGGCTCGTACGGCCCGCTCAGGTCGGAGCGCGAGGCGGTCTCGTACGCGCTCGGCAAGGGCGTCGTGCTGGTCGCGGCCGTGGGCAACGACGGCCTGACCCAGTACGCCCAGGACAAGGGCACCTCCTACTGGAGCTTCCCGGCCGGCTATCCCGGCGTCATCGGCGTGGCCGCCACCGACAAGCAGGGCCGGCGGGCCACCTTCAGCAGCGACAACCTGTCCGTGCTGGTCTCCGCGCCCGGCGTGCAGGTGCCGGTGGCCAAGCGCAAGAAGGGCTACGAGCTGTCGGAGGGCACCAGTTCGGCCGCCGCGCTGGTGGCGGGCGTGGCCGCGCTGATCAAGTCGCGTTATCCGTCCCTGCCGCCCGAGCAGGTCGCGCAGGCGCTGGCGTCGAGCGCCAGGGGCCGGCCGGCGGCCGGCTACGACGACAAGACCGGGTTCGGGGTCGTGGACGCCGCCGCCGCGCTGAACGCCGCCGAACGCCTCACGGGCGCGCAGCGCAGCATCACGCCCGGCATGGAGCACTTCGGTCAGGGCGAGGACTCTCCGGTGCCCACCAGGCCGGGTCCCGACCCGATGCGGCTGTGGCTGTACGGGGGCGGCCTGCTGCTCGCGCTGGTCACGTTCTGCGGGGCGATCGTCGTGCTCAACCAGCGCAAGGAGCCATGACCGGCCCGATGACAGGCATCGACCAGGCATAACGGCATGAGGCGAACAGGTTTCTCGTTGCTGGGAAGATCCGCTATGGTCGCGCGTCATGGGATACGAGCTGCGGGTGGTGCGCGAGTCGCCACTCGCCTTCGCGGAGCTCGCGAAGGCCATCGCGCCGGCCGGTTTCGAGCTGCGCGGATCTGAGGAGATCGTGGCCGGTCACGGGGGTGGCACGCACTCCGTCGCCCGCTGGCACGGCCAGCTGGTCGGCGAGCCCGGCTCCGACTGGCAGGTGGCCCAGCTGCTGAGGCTGGCGACCGCGCTCGGCGCCCGGCTCATGGGCGAGGACGGCGAGGTCTACGCACTGCGCGACGGCGTCATCGAGGTCTCGACGGGCGGCAGCGTGGTGGAGATCGGCAAGTTCGAGGAGATCATCGACGCGGGCCCATCCGCATGGAGCCCGTGAACCCGTTCGCCGAGCGGGTGCTCGACGTGGTCGAGCGCATTCCGCCCGGCAAGGTCATGGCGTACGGCGACATCGCCGAATATCTCGGCGAGGGCGGCCCCCGGCAGGTGGGCAAGGTCATGTCCACGTGGGGCGGCGGCGTGCCGTGGTGGCGCGTCGTCCACGCGGACGGCACCGCCGCGGCCCCTGACCACCTGCGACGCTGCCTGGACCACTGGCGCGACGAGGGCACTCCGCTGCGCGGCGAGCGGGTGGACATGCGCCTGGCCCGCTGGGACGGGCGTTCAGCCGATTTTCAGTAACCAACGTGACCTGCACTTTCTCCAATACGGCGATTCTGTGACATGTGACTCCCATTACCATGGGCAAAACACTGATGGCGGTCCGAAAGGCGGTGCCACCCCTATGGCCACCGGCGTCACAGCCCAAAGCCAGGGCGGCGATTCGCTCGCCGACCGCCTGAAGGCTGTCCAGGATCTCTGCGATCGTGGCGAGCCTTTTGCAGCGGTCATGCGGGCCGTCGGCCCAGGCGGCCGCGACGCGGCATTCGACACCGAGGTGCTCAGCAACCACCTCGGCGCGCGCATCGAGCTGGCGGTCAAACGCGGCCCCGCGCGGCGGCGCGAGATGCTCGACCTCATCCGCCCGTACCTCGCGGGCGTGGACGCCGGCGTCAAACGCGACCTGCCGGTCGCGCGCCGCGTCCTGTGCCACCTGATCGAGACCCGCCCCGACGAGGAACTCGTCGACGGCGAGACGCTCGCCAAGGTGGTGGCCGCGGCGGCGGAGCCGTCCAAGCGCATCCGCAAGGGCCTGCGCTGGTACGCCGACCTGCCCTTCCGCGACGAACTGCCGCCCGACCTCTACCGCCTGCGGCGTGCCGACCTGGTGCCCGTCACCCACATCGACGACATCGTCTGGGCCGACGGCAAGCTGCGCGTGACCGGCTTCGCCTACCTGGCGGGGCTGTCGGTCCGCAGCCGCAGGTTCAACCGGGCGACCGTGGTGCTGCGCGGGCCGCGCTGGTTGCCGCCGATCCGGATGCGCACCCGCCGCGTACTGGCCCCCGAGGCCACCCACGGGGCGCGCGAGCCCGGCTGCAACTACGACTGGTCCGGCTTCAACGCCGAGCTGAGCACGTGGCCGCTGCGCTGGCGCGGCGCCGTGCGCAGCGTGGTCTCGGGCGTGCGCCGCCGCATGCGGCACCGCCCGTCCGTGCCGGACGCCACGACGTGGCGGGCCGAGATCGTGTTCTGGAGCCGGGGCGCGCGGGCCACGGGCCTGCTGCGCGGCTCCTCGATCGGCCGTCCCGAGCGGCCCGCCGGGCTCAAGCTGAAGCCCGGCTGGTGGGTCAGGCCGGTCTGGACCTCCGACCGGGCGCTGCAGGTCGTGCTTCAGCCCAACAGGGCCGAGCTGACCGGTGTGACGCTCGACGGCGAGCACCTCGAACTGAAGATCTCCCTGCCCGGCCGCCAGGTCACCAAGGGTCACGCCAGGCTGGGCGGTCACCGCATCGCCGCCGACTTCACCCCGTCGGGCGACGGCACCGAGGTCAAGGTCGGGCTGGCCGTGCCCGCGCTGCTGCAGGAGAAGGACGGGCGGCGGCTCTGGGTCGAGCCCAAGGGCGACCCGGCGGCCTCCGTCATGCTGGCCGACCTGGTGGAGACCCGCACGCCCGTGGGCGACCGCGAGATCACCGTGCTCGGCGACCGGCGTGACCGGGTCGTGGTCTCCGCCCACCGCATCCGCCCGGTGATCACCTCGGCGGTCTGGGAGGGCCCGGCGCTCGTCCTGCGCGGCGACTATCCCGACGCGCCAGGGCCCCGCACGCTCACGCTGCGGCACCGGTCGGGGCTGTCCTACTGGCTGCCCATGGAGCGCTCCGGGCAGAACTTCACCGTACGGGTGGAGCCGGCCTCGATGGACCGCTTCGGCGAGGCCGTCCCGCTGTCCTCGGGCACCTGGAACATGTCGCTGCGCCATCCGTCGGGCGAGATCGTCCCGCTGCGGATGGACCACGCGGCCCTGGGCGGCCTGGACGAGGAGCCGCGCACGCTCGGCGGCCACCTCTACCGGATGATCTCCACCCGCTTCGACGTCCCGGTGATCACCGTCGAGGAGGACCGTCCCGCGCAGGAGCGCGGCGTCGCCGGCACCCACGTCCTGCGCCGCGTCTTCTACCCGGCCCAGCGCACCGAGCCGCTGCGCGAGGCCACCGTGTACGTGGTCAACGACGGACGGCTCTACGCCGACAGCGTCCGCGCCATCTACGAGGAGCGGCTGCGCAGGGGCGACGACAGCGAGCACCTGTGGGTGGTCAAGGACGGCGCGTTCGTGCCGCCAGGCGGCGCGACCGTCATCAGGGCCGGCAGCCGCGAGCACCACGAGGCGCTGGCCAGGTCCCGCCACATCATCACCAACTCGTTCCTGCCCGTGTGGTTCCGCGCCCGCGAGGACCAGGTGGTGGTGCAGACGTGGCACGGCACCCCGGCCAAGCTCATCGGCGGTGACCAGCCGCACATGAAGCGCGACCCGAGGCCGCCGATCTGGCACCGCCAGGTGGCCGAGGTACGCGGCTGGGACCTGCTGCTGTCGCAGTCGCCGTGGGCCACGCCGGTGCTGCGCAAGGCGTTCGGCTACAAGGGCGAGATCCTGGAGAGCGGCCTGCCCCGCAACGACGTGCTCAACTCGCCCGACAGGGACGCGCTGACCGCGGCCGTGCGCGAGCGGCTGGGCCTGGCCGAGGGCAAGCGGGTGGTGCTGTACGCGCCGACGTGGCGTGACTACGACCGCAAGAACGCGATGGTCAAGCTCGACCTGGCCAAGACCCGCGAGGCGCTGGGCGCCGACCACGAGATCCTGGTCCGCGCCCATCCGATGCAGGCCGCGCCGGCCGTCCCTGACATCGCCCGCGACGTCACGACATATCCGGATATCGCGGATCTGCTGCTGGTGGCCGACGTGCTGGTGACCGACTACTCCTCGGTCATGTTCGACTTCGCCGCCACCGGCAAGCCGATCGTGCTGTACGGCTACGACCTGGCGAAATACTCCTCCAAGCGCGGCCTCTACATCGACCTGCCCGAGCAGGCGCCGGGGCCGCTGCTCTCGACGTCGGCCGACGTGGTCGACGCGCTGCGCTCGATCGACGAGGTGGCGGCGGCCCACGCCGACCGCTACGACGCCTTCCGCGCCACGTTCGCGCCCCGCGACGACGGCAAGGCCACGGCCCGGGTGGTGGACCACCTCTTCTCCTGACGCCGGGCAGGCCCCGTCCGCGAGGGCGGGGCTCGCCCGCGACGCTCAGAAGAGCTCGGGCAGGTCGTCGGGCAGCACGTATCTCCGGCCCGGGTCGTAGTCCAGGCCGAAGGCCCCCGGCTTCGCCGCGCCGGGCGGCCGCCCGCCCGGCAGGTGCTCGACCAGCACGTAGAGCAGCGCCGAGATGCTGGTGGCGCAGACCATCTCACCGCTGTCGATCAGCTTGCGGACCTGCGCGAGCCGCACCCACTCCACCCGCTCGGCCTCCCACGGGTCCGACGGGGACCCGATGTGGGTGGCCGACTCTCCCCGGTAGACGTGGTGCAGGCTGTCGGAGACGCCGTTGCTCGGCTGCACGCCCATCAGTGGGCGCAGCGGCCCGGGACGCCAGCCGGTCTCCTCCTCGAACTCGCGCGCGGCGGCGGCCCGCGGCGTCTCGCCCTCCTCCACCTGCCCGAGCGGGATCTCCCACGCCCAGCTGTCGGTGATGAAGCGGTGGCGCCAGATGAGCAGCACCCGATCGTGGTCGTCGGTCACCACGGCCCCTGCGGCCGGCGCCGTGCGCAGCAGCCGGTGGTCGAGCCGGCTCCCGTCGGGCAACTCCACATCCGCCACGCGGACGTCCAGCCATGGATCGCGATAGAGCGACTTCTCCGAGTGGACCTGCCAGCGCATGCGCTCAACCCCCCGCACAAGGCGAATATTGACCCTACGCTACAAGTCTTCACTCTCCGTGAGAGGGGCAAATCGCCGGAGCGGCCGGCCCATCGTGACGCTGCTGGCGAACATCGCCACCGGCGTGTCACGAGAAATCCGGCATCTCCCTCGATAACGTAGGCGGATCTCCCAGGGAGACCGGGCAAGTCGGCACGATCTACCCCTGTGGTCTGGTGGAATCTAGTGCTGTGAGTGCTCAGACCTGGCGGTTGGTGCGACGAGGGGGCGGGGGGCCCGCTGCGCCTCCTGTGCTGGATGAGCACCAGCGTGCCGTGGTGGCCCATCAGGGCGGCCCGCTGCTCGTTCTCGCAGGTCCGGGCACCGGCAAGACCACCACGATCGTCGAGAGCGTGGTCGAGCGGATCGAGCGGCGCGGCGTCGACCCCGAGCGCGTGCTCATCCTCACCTTCAGCCGCAAGGCCGCGGAGGAGCTGCGCCGGCGCGTCACCGGCCGCCTGCGCCGCACCACCCGCTCCCCCCTCGCCCTGACCTTCCACTCCTACGCCTACGCGCTGCTGCGCCGCGAGTGCCTGCTGGCGGGCAAGGCCCCGCCGCGTCTGCTCACCGGCCCCGAGCAGCTGCTGGAGATCCGCCGGCTGCTCCACGGCGAGCTGGAGCGGGGCGCGCCCGACTGGCCCGCCTCGCTGCGCGAGCCGCTGAAGACGCGCGGCTTCGCCGAGGAGCTGCGCGACTTCCTGTCCCGGGCCAACGAGCGCGGGCTGGACGCCGAGCGGCTGGTGGCGCTCGGCCGGCTGCACGGGCGGGCCGACTGGGCCGCGGCCGGGCGTTTCTCCGAGCGCTACCAGGACCGCTTCGACCTGGCCCCCGAGGAGACCTACGACTACGCCGAGCTGGTCGGGGCGGCCTCCGCGCTGCTGACCGACCCGGAGGTGCGCGAGCGCGAACGGGCCGCGCACGACGTGGTGTTCGTCGACGAATATCAGGACACCGACCCGGCCCAGGAGCTGCTGCTGGCCCAGCTCGCCGGCGACGGCCGCGACCTGGTCGCGGTGGGCGACCCCGACCAGTCGATCTACGGGTTCAGAGGCGCCGACGTGCACGGCATCATGAAGTTCCCCGAGCGGTTCAAGACCCGCGACGGGCGCGAGGCGCCGGTGCTGGCGCTGCGGGTGTGCCGCAGGAGCGGGGCCGACCTGCTGGAGGCATCGCGCCGGGTGGCGGCCAGGCTGCCGGTCGCGCCCGCGCCCGAGCACGACCAGCGCCACGGCCACCGCGACCTGGTGCCGCTGCCCGACGCCGACGCGGGCGACGTGCGGGTGCTGCTGGCCGACAGCGTCAGCCAGGAGGCCGCGATCGTGGCCGACACGCTGCGCCGCGCCCACCTGATCGACGGGGTGCCGTGGCACCGGATGGCGGTGCTGGTCCGCTCGGCCCGCCGCCAGGTGCCGCTGCTGCGGCGGGCGCTGGTCAACGCCGGGGTGCCGACGATGATCGCGGGTGACGAGGTGCCGATCGCGCAGGAGCCCGGCGTGCGGCCGCTGCTCACCATGCTCCGCGTGGCGCTGGATCCGGCCGAGCTCGACGAGGGGGTGGCCGAGGAACTGCTGACGGGGCCGCTCGGCGGCACCGACATGATCGGTGTACGCCGCCTGCGCCGCGCCCTCAAGATCGCCGAGAACGAGGCCGTACAGGCGGGCGACACGGGCGACGGCGACGAGCCCGGCACCGGCGAGCCCGGCACCGGCGAGGAGACCGGCGAGGAGGCCGGCCCGGGTGGTGAGGCGAGCGCCGGCGTCGACACCGGCGACGGCCCTGAGTCCGGCGACGACCCTGAGCCCGGCAGCGGCGACGAGCCGGGCGGCGGTGACGAGGAGGCGGAGGTGCCGTCTCGGAGTGGGGCGCGGTCCTCTGGGGAGTTGCTCGTCGCGGCCATCAAGGACGTGCGGGAGCTGACCCGGATCGAGCCCCACGTGGCGCTGCCGGCCGAGCGGGTGGCGAAGCTGCTGGCCACCGCGCGCGAGGCCGCCAGGCAGCAGGGCACCGCCGAAGACCTCCTGTGGGCCGTCTGGGACGGCAGCGGCCTGGCCGGGCGGTGGGGCGAGCTGAGCCTGTCGGGCGGCCCCAGGGGCGCGCAGGCCGACCGCGACCTCGACGCCGTCGTGGCGCTGTTCGACCACGCGGCCAAGTTCGTCGACCGCATGCCCATGGCGGGCCCCGAGGTGTTCATCGACGACCTGGCCGCCCAGGAGATCCCCGGCGACACGCTGGCCGACCGCGCCCCCGACGGCGACGCCGTGCGCGTGCTGACCGCCCACCGTTCCAAGGGCCTGGAGTGGGACATCGTGGTGGTGGCGGGCGTGCAGGAGGGCGTGTGGCCCGACCTGCGCCTGCGCGGCTCCATGCTGGGCGTGGAGGACCTGGTGGAGGTGGTCGAGGGAGCCAAGCCCAACGCCGCCTCGCTGGCCTCCAAGCTGCTGGCGGAGGAGCGCAGGCTGTTCTACGTGGCCGCCACCAGGGCCAGGCGCAGGCTCGTGGTCACCGCCGTGGGCGGGGAGGACACCGACGAGCGGCCGTCCAGGTTCCTGTCGGAGCTGATGCCGGGCGCGGTCGAGTCGGCCACGGTCGACGACCGGGCCCGCTGGCTCACCATGTCCGCGCTGGTGGCCGACCTGCGCAGCGCGGTGACCGACCCCACCAGACCGGCCGTCGTGCGCAGGCGGGCGGCCCGGCAGCTGGCCCGCCTGGCCGCCGCCGGGGTCCAGGGCGCCCACCCCAACGACTGGTACGCCCTGACCCCCATCTCCGACGACCGCCCGCTGAGCTGGCCCGGCGACATCGTGAACATCTCACCGTCGGCGGTCGAGAGCTTCACCAAGTGCGGCCTGCGCTGGCTCCTGGAGACGGCGGTGGGCGCGGCCGGCACCAGCACCGCGCAGGGACTGGGCAACATCATCCACGCCCTGGCCGTGCTGGCCGCCACCGACCTGCCCAGCGAGGACCTGCTGGGCGACCGCCTCGACCAGATCTGGAACGAGCTCGACTTCGGCGGCGTCTGGTACAACCGCAAGCAGCGCCAGGTGGCCGAGCAGATGATCGGCAAGTTCCTGCGCTGGCACAAGGAGAATCCGCGCGAGCTGGTGGCCCTGGAGGAGGCGTTCACGGCGATGGTGTCGGAGGGCGTGCAGATCAAGGGCCGGGTCGACCGCGTCGAGCGCGACTCGGAGAACCGGGCGGTGATCATCGACCTCAAGACGGGCGGCTCCAAGCCCAAGGCGGGCGACCTCGACCGGCACCCGCAGCTCGGCGTCTACCAGCTGGCCGCGCTGCTGGGCGCGTTCGCCAGGCACGGCATGACCGAGCCCGGCGGGGCGGCGCTGCTCCAGCTCGGCAAGGCGGCGGGTAAACATGACGCTCTGGAGCAGCAGCAGGGCGCGCTGGCCGACGACAAGGATCCGGGCTGGGCCAAGGACCTGGTCGACACGGTGGCGATCGGCATGTCGGGGCCGTTCTTCCAGGCGAAGGTCAACGACGGCTGCCGTACGTGCGCGGCCAGGGCCAGCTGCCCGGTCAACGACAACGGGGGCCAGGTGTGCTGACCCCGGCCGAACTCGCCGGCAAGCTCGGCATCCTGCCGCCCACCCCCGAGCAGGCGGAGGTCATCGAGGCCCCGCTGGAGCCGATGGTCGTCATGGCCGGCGCCGGCTCGGGCAAGAGCGAGACCATGGCCGGGCGCGTGGTCTGGCTGGTCGCCAACGGCCTGGTCAAACCGGAAAACGTGCTGGGCCTGACGTTCACCCGCAAGGCCGCCGCCGAGCTGGCCACCCGGGTGAGAGAGCGGCTCAACGGCCTGGCGGAGGCCGGTCTGGTCGAGCCGGGCTCGCTCGACACCGAGCCGACCGTGTCCACCTACCACGCCTACGCCGCCCGCCTGGTCACCGACCACGCGCTGCGCGAAGGGCTGGAGCCGACGATGCGCCTGGTCACGCCGGCCGTGTCGTGGCAGCTCGCCTCCCGGGTGGTGGCGATGTACGACGGCCCGATGGACAAGATCGAGCTGGGCCCGCCGTCGGTCACGGCCGCCCTGCTGGAGCTGGCCGGAGAGCTGTCGGAGCACCTGCGCTCACCGTCCGACGTGCGCCGGGTGGGGGAGTGGTTGCGCGAACGGCTCGACCTGCTCCCCGGCCGCACCACGCTCGCGCAGCGCAAGCCGGTGAGCGTCCAGGCGGCCAGGGAGCAGCTGCTGCCGCTGGTGCGGGCGTACGAGCGGCTCAAGCGCGGGCGTGAGGTCATCGACTACGGCGACCAGATGTCGCTGGCCGCCAGGATCGCGGCCGGGCACAAGGAGGTCGGCGAGATCGAGCGCTCCCGCTACTCCGTGGTCCTGCTCGACGAATACCAGGACACCAGCCACGCCCAGCTCGTCCTGCTGCGCTCGCTCTACGGCGGCGGCCATCCCGTCACCGCCGTCGGAGACCCGTGCCAGTCCATCTACGGCTGGCGCGGCGCCTCGGCCGGCAACCTGCGCCGCTTCCCGCGCGACTTCCGCACCGCCTCCGGCGACCGGGCCCCGGTCCGCCAGCTCAGCGTCAGCTTCCGCAACGGCGACCGCGTCCTCGACGTCGCCGCCCGGGTCCAGCTCCCGCTGCGGATGGAGGCGAGAGAGGTGCCGGTCCTCATCCCCGGCCCCAACCGGGTCGACCGGGGCCGGGTCACCTGCGCCTTCCACGAGACGGCCGAAGACGAGGCCAGGTGGATCGCCGACGGCATCGCCAGGATCCTCGGCCAGGAGGTCGCGCCCGACGGGCTGCCGTGGGGCGAGAAGGAGCGCAAGAAGACGCTCGCCGTCCAGCCGCAGGACGTCGCGGTCCTGGCCAGGAAGCGCTCGCAGTTCCCCGCGCTGCGCAGGGCGCTGGAAGACCGCGACATCCCGGTCGAGGTGGTGGGCCTGGGCGGCCTGCTGACCGTGCCCGAGGTCAACGACATCGTCGCCACGCTGCGCGTCCTCTACGACCCGACGGCCGGTGACGCGCTGGCCCGGCTGATGGCCGGGCCCCGCTGGCGGATCGGCCCCGCCGACCTGCGGGTGCTGGGCGAGCACGCCAGGGAGCTGGCCCGCGAGCTGAGCGACAGCCACCGCGAGAGCGACCCGCTCGACCAGGTGGTGGCCGACCTGGCCGAAGAGCGCGGCAGCCTGGTCGACGCGCTCGACGAGCTGCCCGACAGGGAGGCGTGGCTGGAGTCGTTCTCGCCGCTGGCCCGCACCAGGCTGGTGGCGCTCGCCCACGAGCTGCGCCAGTTGCGCGCGCATACCGCGCAGCCGCTGCCCGACCTGATCACGGAGGTCGAGCGCAGGCTGGGGCTCGACATCGAGGTGGCCGCGCGCAGCGGCGCGGTGGGGGCGTTCGCGGCGCGGGCCGACCTCGACGCCTTCCTCGACGCGGCCTCCAGGTTCGCCGGCGACTCCGAGGACCCGACGCTGGGCGCCTTCCTCGCCTACCTCCAGGCGGCCGAGAGTGAGGAGTTCGGGCTGGAGGCGGGCCGGGTCGGCGAGAGCAACAGCGTCAAGCTGATGACCGTGCACGCCTCGAAGGGCCTGGAGTGGCCGATCGTGGTGGTGCCCGGCCTGTCGCAGCTGGTCAGCTCGAAGGGGACGATCGCGACCGGCAGCATGTTCCCCGCCACGCCGGTCATGAACAGCCGCTGGACGGAGAATCCGCGCAAGCTCCCCTACGCCCTGCGCGGCGACGCCGCCGACCTGCCCCGGCTGGGCGGGCTGAGCAAGGAGGAGCTGGCGGCGTTCGACGAGCACTGCCGCGAGCGCGACCTGATGGAGGAGCGCAGGCTCGCCTACGTGGCCGTGACCCGCGCCCACTACCACCTGATCGCCTCCGGCTACCGCTGGGGCACCGCGACCAAGCCGCTCGCGCCCTCCGACTTCCTGCTGGAGATCCGCGACACCGCCGACCGGGTCTCGTTCTGGGCCGACGACCTGGCCGAGGGCGCCACCAACCCGCTGCTGGCCGAGCCGGCCGAGGCCGTCTGGCCGGTCACGCCCGAGGGGCTGCGTTACGAGTCCGTGCTCGACGGCGCCCGCCTGGTCGAGGACGCCCTGGCCGGCACGCTGGGCGACGACGACGAGGACGAGCCGCTCAAGTCGTACGAGGAGGAGCGCCTGCGCGCCTGGGACCGCGACACCGACCTGCTGCTGCGTGAGCGCGAGCTGCACCGGCGCAGGCCCGCGACCACGGTCGAGCTGCCGGCCAAGCTGACCGTGTCGTCGCTGGTGACGCTGGCGGCCGATCCGCGCGAGCTGGCCCGCAGGATCCGCCGGCCTGTCCCGGTCAAGCCGGCGCCGCTGGCCCGGCGCGGCACCTCGTTCCACAAGTGGCTGGAGACGCGGTGGGAGCAGCAGCGGCTCATCGACGACCTGGAGCTCTACGACGAGGAGCTCGAAGAGGCCGATGTGCGGCTGGCGGAGCTGCAGGAGCGGTTCGAGGAGAGCGAGTGGGCCGACCGGCGGCCGATCGACCTGGAGGTGCCGTTCGAGACGATGATCGCCGACCGGCTGGTGCGCGGGCGGATGGACGCCGTCTTCGAGCGGCCCGGCGGCGGTTACGAGGTCGTCGACTGGAAGACCGGGCAGCCGCCGCGCGGCAAGGCGGCCAAGGCCGCCACCGTGCAGCTGGCGGCCTACCGGCTGGCCTGGGCCCACCTGGCGGACGTGCCACTGGAGGAGGTGGGGGCGGCCTTCCACTACGTGCGGGCCAACCGCACCGTTCGGCCGGTCGATCTGCTCGACGCCGACGGTCTGATGGCGCTGATCGAGCGGGTCAAGCTCGTAGATGACGGAACGCGGGCTTCGGGTGCATGAGGAAGTCGTGGTGGGAGATGTTCCAGGCGTAGGCCCCGGCCATCGCGAAGACCACGGTGTCCCCGACGCGCAGTGAAGTCTCGATATCTCGGGCGAAAACGTCTTTCGGGGTGCAGAGCTGGCCGACGAGCGTGACCGGCTCGCCCACGGCCTGGCCCTTGCCCGTGGGGAGGACCGTGAAGGGCTGGTCGTGCCCCTTGGTGGCGGGCGTGCGCAGGTGATGGGTGCCGCCCAGCAGCACCGCGTACGCCCGGCCGCGCACCCGCTTCACGTCCACGACCTTCGTCACGTAGTAGCCGCAGTAGACGGTCAGGGCCCGGCCCGGCTCGATCCGCAGCCGCCTGCCGCGCCCCAGCTCCGCCAGCCCGGCCCCATACGTCGCCCAGTCGAACCTGCTCTCGGGCCTCTCGTACGACACCGCCATCCCGCCGCCCAGGTTGACCTCCTCGTACGCATTGTCCAGCAGCGCCCGCGCCAGCCCGAGCAGCTGACCGGCCTCCAGCCCGCTGGCCAGGTGCGCGTGCAGGCCGCGCAGCCGGACCCGGTCGCCGAACAGCGGCAGGCACTCCGCCACCCCGTCCTCGTCCATCCCGAACGGCCCGCTCATCGTCAGCGCCGCGCCCTCGACCGGCAGATCGGGGTTCAGCCGGAGCAGCACGTCGGCCTCGACGCCCGCGGCGAGCAGGCGGCGCAGCTCGTTCGGGGACTCCACGTGCAGCCGGTGGTGCGGCAGCCGCAGCTCGGCGTCGGTCTTGCCGGGCCCGCCCAGCGCCACCGGCACCCCCGGCAGCAGGCCGGTGACGTGCGCGTGCTCGCCCGCCGACGACACCTCGAACCCGTCCACGTGCCCGGCCAGGACGCGCAGCAGTTCGGGGTCGGGGTTGGCCTTGACGGCGTAGTACAGCTCCGTGGGGCCCAGCGCCCGCCGTACGGACGCGACGTGCTCGTCCAGCGCGGGCAGGTCATAGAGGTAGGCGGGCACCTCGGGAAGGCGTGCGGCGGCCTCCTGGACGCGCGGGGTGATCATGCGAGGGGGTTCGCGATCGGGACGTAACCGGCGGCGCGGTCGGCCGCCCTGGCCCAGCGCACGCCCAGGTTCGCCTTGGCGGGCAGCGGCGCCCCCGCCAGCAGGTCGGACAGCGGCAGCGGCCGGCCCAGCTCGTCCGCCTGGCGGTCGAGCACGTCGCGGGCGATCCGCCACAGCTCGCGCAGCAGCTCGTCGTCGGTTCCCGCGACCGTGGCGGCGATCTCGGTGAGGTGGTTGACGAGCAGGCAGTAGACCACGCGGGCCCAGCCGCGACCGGCGTCGTAGGTCAGGGCGCCGGCCACCTCGGGGGGCAGCCCTGACAGGTCGTGCCGGCCCGCGACGAGCTTGGTGCCCTCCAGGTCGCGGAAGACGGCCTGCACGGGGGTGCCGGAGGAGTCCAGCCCGACCAGGACGTTCTGCAGGTGGGGCTCCAGCACGACGCCGTGCGTGAAGTACAGCTCCAGCACCGGCGGGGCCACCACCGTCACGTACGCCCGCCACCACGCGAGCGGATCCGTCACCGGGGCGTCCACGGCGAGGGCGGCGGCCAGGACCGGGGTCACGCCGGGGGAGCAGGCCGCCCAGGGGCTCCGCCGGACGATCACACCGAGCCCCTCGCGCAGCCTGATGCCGAGGCCGGCCGACCGGTAGCCGGGCTCGGGCAGCCAGCGGGTGCCCGGATGCGCGGCGGCCGTCAGGTCGAAGAGGGGCGCGAGGCGCCGGGTCAGCTCGACCGCGCCGGCCAGCTCGTACCAGGCGTTCTTGCGTACGCAGTTGGTGATCCGCACGTCCAGGGAGAACTTCAGGCAGACCCCCGCGTCCTGGGCGTACACCGTCCGTACGGACGAGGTCGGCGTCACCACCGGCCCCGGCCCCAGGTCGATCAGCTCGGGTCCGAAGGCCGGCCGGAGCAGGTCGAGCTGCCACGGGTGCGCGGGCAGCACCCGGTAGCCGTCGGGGGCCTTGCCCATCGCGTCCAGCGCGCCGGGGTCGCCGCCCTCGTCCAGCACGTCCTCCCGTACGCCGAGGAGCCGGACGGGGAACGCGGCGTGCGCCTCGGGCGCGTACCGCAGCCAGTCGCCGCCGCCGCGCGCCTTGGGGCTGGGATGGAACGGGTGCCCGTACACCAGCGCCTGCTCCGAGGCCAGCCACGGATCGGCGGGCGGCGCCGCCTCCGCCCTGGCCGCCAGGATCGCGGCCACGGCCCGCCTGCTGGCCGCCACCTGCCCGGCGAACTCGCCGTTGTGCCCGCGCGGCGCGACGCCTCCGCGCTCGGCCCCCTCGGCGGCGTGCCGGCCCAGTTCGGTCTCGACCAGGACGCCCAGTTCGGTCTCGACCAGGACGACCAGCTCGTCGCTCGTCAGCGGCCGCCACGCGCCGGACTCCAGCCGCTCGGGCCGGCCCTCGAAGCGCAGCGCCGCGCCGCCGGAGGCGCGGGCCCGCAGCAGCGTCCCCGCCACCCGCAGCAGCAGGTACGGCGGCGCCGGCCACACCAGGCCGCGCGGCCCGGCCACCTCCCGCACGCAGCAGCGCAACAACGCCGCCAGCGTCGCCTCCTCGGCCAGGCCGGAAGGCGCGCCGGCCGGCGGGTCAGCCAGAGCACCGGCCAGAGCGTCAGCCGGCGCGTCGGCCGGTGCTTCTGTCACACCGGAAAGCACACCGGAAAGCGGGCCGGGAGGCGCGTCGGCCGGAGCTTCGGCGGCGTCGACGGCCAGTCCTCGCAGCATTCAAGCTCTCCTCAGATAGTTGGGCCCGCTGGTGCCGTAGAACTTGTTGACGTCGCGGGCGCCGGAGCGTTCCTTCGACACGAGGGTGCCGGCGGTGATCATGGACTTGCCGGTGAGCCTGACCGCGTCGAGCGTCCGGCCGCGCAGGATCTTGGCCATGGGGTCGTCCCCGTACTCGTCCAGGGCCTCGGCCAGCGTCTCCCTGACCAGGGCGGCCGCGCGGGCGTGCGGCAGGGCGCCGAACGTCACGGCGGCGGCGGCCAGGTGCAGCGTGATCGTGACGAAGACGTCGGCCAGGGCGTGGGGGTCGTCAGTCAGCAGGCGTCCGTCGGCGAAGTCCGGCACCTCGACCCCGGCGGCCCGCAGCCGCGACGGCGAGGCGAGCAGGCCGTCGTTGTCCTTGACCAGCAGGCGCACGCGCTCGCCCTGGAAAAGCAGGGCCAGGTTCTGCTGATGGGCCTCGAGCGCGACGCCGTACCGGACGAAGAGCCGCACGTTCCAGCGCAGCAGCAGCCGCAGGTAGCCGGGCAGCACGTCGCCCAGCTCGGCCAGCACCCCGGGGGCGTTCAGCGCGGCGACCGGCACGATCTTCCCCTCGGGCAGCCGCCTGACCATCCAGGCCAGGTACTCGTGTCCCGCGTGCGCCCAGGTCTGCTCGTCGGCCAGGACCACGTCGGGATCGGCCAGCCGGCGCAGCAGCGTCTCGGCTTTCGCGCCGTCGGCCAGCGTCCCGGGCTTGATCGAGCGCCGGTTCCGCACACCGAGGGTGCTGACGGGCAGGGGCAGCTTGAGATGGAGTCGCGGGCCGACCTCGACGGTGCGCATGGACAGAGTGGGCCGTACGGTGACGGCCGCCCGGTCCAGCACCCGTACCCCGTCGATCTTGCGTACCTCCGCGACGGCCGGCGGATGCACGGGGAACAGCACCTCGTCGGCGCCGACCTCCCACTGCCCGGCCGGCGCGGCGTCGGCGGGAAGGCTTCCAGCGGAGCCCGGCGCGAGCGCGTGGCGCGGGACCGCCGCCCACCGCAGCTCGAACGAGGGCCCGAACTCCGGCGCGTACGCCGGCAGCTCGCTCGCCGCCATCCCCACCCGCGCGCGGGAGGTCGGATAGACCGGATGGTCCACGAACGCGGCCAGCGTCTCGTACGAGGGCCCGGCCCGCAGCACCGAATCGGCCACCTCGTCGTGCAGCTCCAGCGCGGCCAGGGCCGCCAGGCACTCGTCGAAGAAGGCGGCCACCCCCTCCGCGTCCGCCGGGTCGGCGACCTCCGCCAGCGTCTCCAGCACCTGTTCGAGCCCCAGCCGCTCGTCCGGCGCGAGCACGAAGTCCTGGAACAGCACCCCGGGCGTCAGCCGCGCCCACCGCCCGTCGGCCAGCGTCAGCCCGACGCCGTCCCTGGTCCTGGTGATGCGGGAGGCGAGCCGGCCGTAGTCCTCGCGCAGCAGGGCGTTCAGCACGCGGGCGGCCAGGTAGGCCTCCCTGGAGCTCATTCGACCACCCACGGCCGGGCGGCCCGGTAGTTCTGGACGGCCGCGTCCACCAGCTCGCGGGAGGGGCCGACGCCGCGCACGACGCCCAGGTAGTCGCGGTTCGTCCTGGTCAGCGTGACGACGTCGCCCACCTCGCGCAGCGGCCGGTGCCACAGCCGTACGTCGCCGGTGGTCAGGCTCTCGTGCCCCGGCGCCTCCTTGACGATCCCCTCGCGGTCGGCGACGAGGCTGACGGCGCTCCCGTACGCGCTCCCGTGCGTGAAGTCGGGGACGCGCTCCCCGAGATGCACCCGCAGGATCCACTCGAACAAGGGCACCCCGAGCACATCCGCCAGCAGGAAGTCGCAGTGGTCGCCGATCACCCGGTAGTTGACCTCGACGATCCGGGGCCCGCCCGAGGTGAGCACGTACTCGGTGTGGCAGGCGCCGAACCCCACCCCGAGCGCCCGCAGCGCCGCGAGCACGTGCGCGTCCGGCTCGGGCGCCCAGTCGAGCCGCTCCTCGACGAAGTACGGCAGCGCCCCCAGGCTCGTCTCGAACCCGCCGAGGACCCGCAACCCGCTCTCGTCCCCGAGGGTCTCCAGCGTCCGCAGCGGCCCTTCGAGGTACTCCTCGACGACCAGTGCCTCGCCGGGACGCCGCCGCCTGACCTCGGCGACGGCCCGCGCCAGGTCCTTCTCGACCAGCATGACGTCCTCGCTGGCCACCCCTTCGCGCGGCTTGAGCACCACGGGACAAGGCAGGTTTTCTGGTACGGGGTCGCCGGGCCCGAGGCGCAGCGAGAACACCTGCTCGATCCCCGCCTCGGCCAGCCTGCGCCGCGTCAGGAACTTGTTCTTGGCCGTCGCGCACGCCCGCCAGTCCTTGCCGGGCAGCCCGAAGTAGGATGCCGCGAGCGCGGTCTCCGTCTGCAGGTGGTCGGAGTTGGAGAAGATCGCGTCCGGCCGGCCCAGCTGCTCGACGGTGTCGATCAGGGCCCGCGGGTCCCGTACGTCACACGCCACCGCGTGCGGATGCCGCTCCGGGCGATCGGTCAGGATGATCACCTCGCAACCGAGCGCCCGGGCCGCCGGCAGGAAGCCGTCCGTCACGGAGTCGGTCGGTTTGAGCGCGGTCAGGTAGAGCCGCAACGCCAAGGCACCCCCGAGGAATCAGGTAAGGCTAACCTAACTCGTCGATCTTAGCCCCAGAGAGATCACCCCGGTGCCCGGATACCGTAATCACGGGCTAACGGCGAGGTCATAGGATGACATGGGACTCGGGAGGGGGCGGCCAGTGGAGACCGCGGAAGAGCAACTGATCGGACCACTGCTTCTCGCGCGGGGGACCATCGATCGATCCTCGGCGCTGCGGGCCGACGAGGCGTGGCTGGAGCGCGCCTGGTCCGACCCCGCGACCAGGGTGCTGGTGATCGACAACGGCCATACCCTGGTGCGGCGATCGGGAGACGACGTCCAGGCCGTGCTGTTCACGCCGCAGGACGCGCCTCCCGGGCAGCGTTACCTGCTCGGCGTCGAAGATGGGGTCGCCTACTTCGCGGTCGCCGCGCCGCTGCCCGGCGTCTCCACGGGCGACGTCAACGGCCGCCTGACCGTCCCGATGACCCTGCGCGACACCCCCGAGGGCGAGCCGGTGCCGGCCGGGCTGCGCCAGGCCGGCGGCCTGCTCGGCGACCGCGAGGCGGGCCTGCTGGTCTACGCCGTGGCGCTGGAGGCGTGGCACTCGACGCACGAGTTCTGCCCCCGCTGCGGCTCGCGCACCGACGTCTCGGCGGGCGGTCACATCCGGGTCTGCCCGAAGGACTCGAGCCAGCACTTCCCGCGCGTCGACCCCGCCGTCATCATGCTGATCCGCGACGCGGACGACCGCTGCCTGCTCGCCCGCGGGCCGCAGTGGCCGGAGGGGCGGCTGTCCATCCTGGCGGGGTTCGTGGAGCCGGGGGAGTCGCTGGAGGCGGCCGTCGTCCGCGAGGTGGCCGAGGAGGTCGGCATCGCCGTGGCCAACCCGCGCTACCTGGGCAGCCAGCCGTGGCCGTTCCCGCGCAGCCTCATGCTCGGCTTCTTCGCCGAGGCCGTCACCACCACGCTCGTGCCCGACCGGGACGAGATCGCGGAGGCGCGCTGGTACTCCAGGCAGGAGCTCACCGCGGCCCTGGAGTCGGGTGAGCTGCGCCTGCCGCCTCCCGTGTCGATAGCCCGCCGCCTGATCGAAACCTGGTACGGCGGCGAGCTCGTCGGCGACTGGTGACCCGCCTCAGGCCGCTTCGAGCAGCGCCTTGACCTCGCGGGCCGAGGGGTTGGTGCGGACGACCCGGCCCTTCGGCGTCTCGATCACCACGGTCGGCACCACCTGGTTGCCGTTGTTGACGCTCATCACGAACTCGGCGGCAGCAGGGTCACGCTCGATGTCGATCTCGTCGAAACTGATCCCCTCGCGGGCGAGCTGAGACTTGAGCCGCTTGCAGGGGCCGCACCACGTGGTGCTGTAGACCGTGAGCGCCATCTCGGGAAATCCCTCCAAGGTCAGGAAATCAGGCGATCCGTGCAACAACGCGGGGTGCCTGGTTAATCCCGGTTCTTACCCGATGCGCTCGGCGATCCACGCCTGCACCCGCTCGGCCACGCCGGGCTCCCGGTAGAGCGGCGAGCTGTGGTTGATCCCCGGCACCGTGACCACGCTCACCGGCACCCCCACCTGGCCGAGCATCTTCTGCAGCAACTGGCTCTGCACCGGCGGCACGAACTCGTTCTTCGAGTGCAGGGTCAGCATCGGCGCGTCCTTGGGGCTGGCGTGCCAGGCCACTTCCATGCTGGCCCAGATCCGCGAGCACTTGCCCTTGGGCGCGCAGCCGCCGGCCAGCTTGATGGCAGCGGTGCGCAGCCTGCGCTTGTTGGGGTCGGGGCTGTTGTCGCCGTCGGCGTAGGCCCGCAGCGGGGAGATGATCGGCGACAGCCCGACCACGCCCTTGAGCCCGTTGACGCCGTTGCCGTACGTCCCCACCGCCGCCGCGATGTGCCCGCCCGCGGAGAAGCCGACCAGCACGTAGTTACGCGGATCGAACGACCACCTGGCCGCGTGCTTGCGCGCCGCCGCGATCGCGGCCAGCGCGTCCGTCCGCTGCGCGGGCCAGGCCGCCTGGCTGGACAGGCGGTAGTTGAGGTTGAAGACCGTGTAGCCCAGTTCGGCGTAGCTGCGGGTGATCTCCGTCATGTACTTCTTGTCGCCGCTGGACCACCAGCCGCCGTGGATGAGGAAGATCCCGGGCCGGTCCTGGCCGTCGGTCGTCCACCACACGTCCATGCTCTGGCGGTGGTGAGATCCGTACTTCACGGTCTCGACCGCCAGCCCGTCGAACCCGTCGTCGATGACGGAGCTGCTCGCCGTCGGGGCGGGTGTGGGCTCCTTGATCGCGCTCGCGTTGCTCGCGGTCGCGGCGACGGGTGTGAGCACAACGGCTGCGAGCGCGACAGCGCTCACGGAAACCGCAGTTCGCACGGCCTTCCTTTCCCCCATGCAGATGGTCGGCCCCATTGTGGGGGAAGAGACCAGTTCTTTGCATCCGACAGACTAAGAACATACGTCGGCCCGCATGTTGCCAGAATAAGGTCTCGCACCGCCAGCGACTGGGAGGATGTAGGGGTGAACAACGCGGACGACGTACTGATCGGACTCGATCCCGAGCAGCGCGCGGTCGCCGAGGCCGTGCGCGGGCCGGTGTGTGTGCTGGCCGGCGCCGGGACCGGCAAGACCAGGGCGATCACCCACCGCATCGCGTACGCGGTCCGCAGCGGCGTCGTCGACGCGCAGAGCGTGCTGGCTGTGACGTTCACCACTCGCGCCGCGGGCGAGCTGCGCCAGCGGCTGCGCGCGCTCGGCGCGCCCGGCGTCCAGGCCCGCACCTTCCACGCCGCGGCGCTGCGCCAGCTCACCTACTTCTGGCCGCGGGTGATCGGCGGCGACGCCCCGTCGATCATCGAGTCGAAGCTTCCCGTCCTGGCCGAGGCGTGCCGCCAGGTCCGCAGGACCCCCGAGCGCTCCGAGCTGCGCGACATCGCCGCCGAGGTCGAGTGGGCCAAGGTCACCCAGGTCGGCCCGGAGGACTACGTG
The DNA here is from genome assembly GCF_035917475.1 of Nonomuraea fuscirosea. NCBI lineage: Bacteria > Bacillati > Actinomycetota > Actinomycetes > Streptosporangiales > Streptosporangiaceae > Nonomuraea > Nonomuraea fuscirosea. The sequence goes on from NZ_CP109074.1 coordinate 11,947,778, forward strand.
GCGGCCGCGGCCAAGCACCACCGCACGCCGCCGATCCCGGTCGAGGAGCTGGCCCGGCTCTACGAGGCGTACGAGCAGATCAGGCGCGAGCGTCACCTGCTCGACTTCGAGACGATCCTCGAACTGACCGCGGCGGTGATGACCGAGCACCGCGAGGTGGCGGCGCAGATCCGCCAGCAGTACCGCTACTTCGTCGTCGACGAGTACCAGGACGTCAACCCGCTGCAGAAGCTCCTGCTCGACACCTGGCTCGGCGGGCGCGACGACGTGTGCGTGGTCGGCGACCCCAACCAGACCATCTACTCCTTCACCGGTGCCAGCCCGCGCTACCTGACCGGGTTCGGGGTCGAGCATCCCGACGCGGCCGTCATCAAGCTCGTGCGCGACTACCGCTCGACCCCTCAGGTGGTCGACCTGGCCAACCTCGTCATCGCCAAGGGCAGGTCCCCGCACCGCCTGGAGCTGGTGGCCCAGCGCCCCGACGGGCCGCGGCCTGCGTTCTCCGACTACGACGACGAGCCGGCCGAGGCCGTCGGCGTGGCCCGGGCGATCAGGAAACTGCTCGACCAGGGCGTGCTCTCGCGCGAGATCGCGGTGCTCTTCCGGGTCAACTCCCAGTCCGAGGCCTACGAGGAGGCGCTGTCCAAGGCCGGCATCCCGTACGTGCTGCGCGGCGCCGAGCGCTTCTTCGAACGCCCCGAGGTGCGTCAGGCGGTCGTCCTGCTGCGCGGCGCCGCCCGCTCCGCGTCGGGCGAGCCGCTGGCCTCGGAGGTGCACCACATCCTGGCCGGCGTCGGCCTGACCCCCTCGCCTCCCGGCGGCGGCAAGGCCAGGGAGAAGTGGGAGTCACTCAAAGCCCTGGCCGACCTGGCCGAAGACCTGGCCGCCGAGGGGGGCGACCTGCCCGCGTTCGTGGCCGAGCTCGAACGGCGCGCCTCCGAGCAGCACGCGCCGCCCGTCGAGGGCGTCACCCTGGCCTCCCTGCACGCCGCCAAGGGCCTGGAGTGGGACGCCGTCTTCCTCGTCGGCGTCACCGACGGCATGCTGCCCATCATCTACGCCGAGACCCCCGAGCAGATCGAGGAAGAACGCCGCCTCCTCTACGTCGGCGTCACCCGCGCCAGGGAGCACCTGTCGATCTCGTGGGCGCTGGCCCGCGCGCCCGGCGGGCGCAAGAGCCGCCGCCCGTCCCGCTTCCTCGACGGCCTCACGGGCCGCGCCGCCGCCCCGCCGCGCGCCGCGGCGGCCCCGCGCGAACGTCGCCAGGTGGCCGCGCCGGTCAGTTGCCGGGTGTGCGCGAAGACGCTGGTGGCCGCCGCCGAGCAGAAGCTGGGCCGCTGCTCGACCTGCCCCGCCGACTACGACGAGGCGCTGCTCGAACGGCTCAAGGCCTGGCGCACCACCATGGCCAAGGAGACGAAGGTGCCCCCGTACGTCATCTTCACCGACGTGACGCTGCAGGCCATCGCCGAGCGCGCGCCGGCCACCGAGCAGGAGCTGCGCGCGATCCCGGGGGTCGGCAAGGTCAAGATCGACCGCTTCGGCGAGGCCGTGCTGTCGCTCTGCCGCGCGTAACGTCCGCGACATCGGAAGCGGCCATGATGAGGTCGGGACGGGCCGCGTTCGAGCGCTTTAGTACGACACGTCAGACTTGTCGGTCGTAGGACACGTCAGACTGGCTTCGTCCGGCGCGTCCGATCTGGCGACGTCCGGCATTCGGAGACCTGGCCACGTCCGACGCGTCAGACTTGGAGACGTCCCGAGCAGAGCAGTTGCCAGGACCGTAGAGCACGAGGGGACCGACACGTGAACGAGGCGCTGAAGGAGCTGCTCGACCTGCTCGACCTGGAGCAGATCGAGCTCGACATCTTCCGTGGCAGGAGCCCGGAAGAGCGCATCCAGCGCGTCTTCGGCGGCCAGGTGGCGGCGCAGGCCCTGGTGGCGGCCGGCCGTACGGTTCCCGCGGACCGCCACGTGCACTCCCTGCACGCCTACTTCATCCGGCCGGGCGACCCGGCGATCCCGATCGTCTACAACGTCGACCGCCTGCGCGACGGCCGCTCGTTCACCACCCGCCGGATCGTGGCCGTCCAGCACGGCAAGGCGATCTTCACGATGTCCGCGTCGTTCCACGTCGCCGAGGAGGGCGTGGCCCACCAGGCGTCGGTGATGCCGCAGGTGCCCGACCCCGAGACGCTGCCGACGTTCCAGGACAAGATGTACGAGCTCGTCGGCGACAACCCCGACCTGCGCGACTGGGTCTCGCGGCCCAGGCCCGTCGACTCCCGGCACGCCTCGCCGCTCACGTGGGAGGCGCACCAGAACCCCGAGCTGCGCAGCTCCCGTACCAACGTGTGGTTCCGCTACCACGCCGAGCTGCCCGACGACCCGCTCCTGCACGTGGTGCTGGCCGCGTACGCCTCCGACTTCACCCTGGTCGACACCATCCTGCTGGCCCACGGCATGGCGTGGGGCGCCTCCGGCATCGTGGGCGCCTCGCTCGACCACGCGATGTGGTTCCACCGCCCCTTCAGGGCCGACGACTGGCTGCTCTATGCTCAGGAGTCGCCGTGGTCCGCGGGGGCTCGGGGGCTCGCGCGGGGTGAGATGTTCACCGCGTCGGGTGACCTCGTGGTCTCAGTGGTTCAAGAGGCCATGATTCGCCTCGCGAAGTGACACGAAATCGCAGGTAGAAAATATGTTGCCCCTTCCCGGCTTCCCGGTTTAGGGTCATGGTCAAGCAAGTCGGACGGTCCTGTTCCGACGATCCCGAGAGTGGAGGTGAGTCACTGTGATCAGCATCAAGATGTCGGCCACGCCGTGGTTCGCCTTCGCATGCCGTGACTCGGTGAGACTCGCCGATGGCCCCGCCAAGCCGCGGCAGGAGAAGTCTGCCCGTAGCCAGGCCGCCGCCTTTTACGCGCACGCCTACACGGGTGTCGCCGCCGAGCAAGGTGCTCCTGTCTACAGCGCACGTATCGAACTGCCGGCCAACCAGCTCACCAAGGGTGGACTGCGCGGTCCGCATCCCTGGAGACAAGCTCCGGTCATAACCTGACCGGCAGCAAACGCCTCCAGGCCGCGGATCCGCAGACAGGATCCGCGGCCTTCTTGTTTGTCCGTGATCACCGACCACCCACGAGGTGCCCGAACAAGATCAAAAAGATCGATCAAAGGAGAAAGCAGATGGGGGCGAAGACGATCATGGACCTGATCGACGAAGCCAAAATCCCCTGTCGTACCGACCCTGACCTGTGGTTCGCCGAGTCGCCGGAGGACGTCGAGTTCGCCAAGGCACTCTGCGGCGGCTGCCCGATCCAGGAGGCCTGCCTGGCCCGCGCGCTCGAGCGCGAGGAGCCTTGGGGCGTCTGGGGCGGCGAACTGGTCCTCAGGGGAACCATCGTTCCCCGCAAGCGTCCGCGCGGGCGTCCCCGCAAGCACCCGGTCGCTGCCTGACCACCACGCACCAACGCACGACACACAGAAAGCGAACTGAACCGATGAACGTTCGACCGACGAGGAGTCTCACCGTGCCGGATCTTATTCATGACCTGGTAAACGACCGAATACAAACCCTCCACCGCGAAGCGGCTGAACAGCGCCTCATCTTGCGCGTCAGCCGTGTGCAGCGGGCGCGGCGCGAGGTCCTGCGAGCGAACGACCGCCTCCGCAGGGCCCTGAGCCGCCAGATCTGATCGAGGAGATCCTGCCGCCGGCGTAGGATCTCCCGCACAGATCGCTCATGAGAGAGCCGGGCGCACCCAGCGCCCGGCTCTTTCCCTGTTCATCGGAAGAACGATCCCAAGCCGGGTAACGATCCCCGGCAGGATGCGCTCCCAATGGGGAGGGATGACCCCCTTCGGGGGAGTGGCTCCGACGCCATGGGAGGAAAGCGAACGAACATGGACACGATGCGACGGATCGAGTTCCGCCAGGGAGGAAAGAGCACCGGCGACCTCATGGAGATCGTCATCGACGACGTGCCCCTGCTCGAACTCGTACGTGAGGCCGAACTCCCCTTCGCCCGCCAGGAGCAACTCGAACGCCAGCCGGACTTCGCCCCCGAACCGGCCCCCCTCCTCGCCGGCGACTACCAGAGCTTCTCCCGCGCCAGATTCGGCTGGCCGAGCCGCCACTACCTGGGCGAGCCGGCGGAGACGGCCTGCAACCAGGACGACGACGAGACCATGCTGCTCGGCTGCACGTGCGGCATCGCGGACTGCTGGGCACTACTGGCCAGGATCGAGATCGACGGCGCCGTCGTGCGCTGGTCGGGCTTCCGCAACAACCACCGCGACTGGGACCTGACCGACCGCCTCGGCCCGTTCGTCTTCTCCCGTCGCCAGTACGAACACGCCCTCCACACCACCGCCCCCACACCCCACGACCACCCGCCCGCTGTTCCACCGCTCCTCAACGGCCTACGCCTGATCCCCGTAGTCGACACCCTCTCCGGCCTCCTCGACCACCTCCCCCCACCAGCCATCTCACCCACAGCTCCGGGCGAGTACACCTCCTCCGAGCCCACAGCCCCGTCAGATGCCGGCGATCACGCCCCACCCGAATCCACGGCCCCGTCAGATATCGGCGAGCACGTGGCACCCTCGCCCACGGTCCCGTCGAATTCGGGCGAGCACGTCTCACCCGAATCCACGGCCCTGTCAGACATCGGCGAGCACGTGCCACCGGCACCCGCGATCCCGTCGGATTCAGACGAGCACACCCCACCCGCGCCCCCACCCTCCTCGGCTGACATCTCGGCCTTCGACGAAGAACTCCGCAACGCCTACTGGACTGCCAGGGTGATCGCAGCCGGCCTGCCGGCACCCATCCCGGGTCACCGCCCCGCATCCTTGATCCGGCTGTCGAACTTCTTCGCCGAAGGCCCACTGCTGACCCTGCTCCAGGCCTCCCTACGACGAGACTTCGCCGCCCCCGACCCCGACCCTGGCACCGGAATTCGGACCAGCACCGGCGTCGACGCTGACACCAGCGTTAGGACCGACCTAGGCACCGGAATCAGGGCCGCCACCGACTCTGGCACTGACATCTCCACGGACACTGAAATCCGCACCGCCACCGGTATCGACACCTGCAACGACACCGACACCGGGATCAGGACCGACGTAGGCACCGCCACCAGCACCGATTCCGGCACTGACATCAGCACTGGCGCTGTCACCGGCACCGATTCCGGCACTGAGATCCGCACCGGCACCGGCACCGGCACCGGCACCGACCTTCCACTACGGCCCTCCGCCCCCACCGACAGCACCGGGAACGTCGGCGACCCAAGCGAAGCCACACTTTCCTCACCGCCGGAGCGCGCCACCGACGACATGTCCGATGTGCGACGACACCTCGCCCAAGATCCCAACGCCATTGATCGCATCAGCCCCTTGCCGGGCGGATACCTGCTACTGGCGGAAGACGGGACGATCGTGTCCCCCGGCTGCTGCAGTGACCTGAGCGACGTCCTGAACTGGGGCAACGCCGCCCTCCACACCGACACCTCCCCGTGCATGGTGTGGGTCGGACACCCCTGGGTCCACGTCGCCGCAGACGGTGACGCCCTCCTCCTGACAGGCCCGACCGAAAGGGACCCCGGCCCCGAACTGGGCTGGCTCCCCAGACAAGCACTGGCCCAAGCCGCGGAGCTCGCCGCCGCAGAAGTCCGCTACTTCGCCAGATGCCTGGAAGCCGCCTGCACCCGCCTGCTCGGCGAAGACCACGCCACCGCCGTATGCAACGCCCTTCTCGGCGACCCCTGGCTACGCATCGGCTCCTCCTGACCTCACCGAACCACACCCTGCCCACCGCGACCCTCACCACGGCGTTGCCCAGCCGTGGTGCCGCGCGAGCCCGCCCACACCCCGACCGCTCGCCGGCATGAGGCCCGCCATCGGGAAAGCCCGGTCCGTCGGATGAGGTTCGCCCACAGAAAGCTCAGCCAGTCGGACGAACCGGACGTCGTGAGGACACCACGACGTCCCCGTCCACTCCTTCGGCTGACCAGAGTCGCGTAGCCATCCACGCGACCCCGATCCCGGCGATCACCAGCCCCCCGAGATAGACCGGCAGCGGCACCACACTCCGCAGCGCCCCGGGCACCATGCCCCCGGCGTACAGCAGCACCGAAACCACCGGCATCATCCCACTCCTGACCGCAGCCGCGCTGAACGTCAGCACCCCCACCAGCAGGACGATCGACGTGATCAGGAACGCCCGCCCGGTCCCGCCGGCGAGCAGTCCGCTCACGGTGCCGCCCCCGAGGTACGGGAAGACGAAGTGCAGTGTGTACTCGATCGCGAACGCCCCGGCCAGCCCCGCCGAGTTGAGCACGTACCCGAGGAGCCCGAGGACGCCGGTCGTACCGCGGATGAGCAGGTAGATGCCGGTGATCGCAAGTAACCCCGCAAGGGCCGCGAACGGTGCGATGGCATGCGTGAGAGCCGTTTCCGGCAGCAGCCCGGCGCGACGGGCGGAGTTGACGACCAGCAGCACGGCGCAGACGAACCCGGCCGCCGCGGCGACCCGATGAACGCTCATGTCGCGATTCCTCTCTCGACCTCTCGGTCTTGGTGGGTCCCCGATAACACTTGTTATGATGAGCGTTATAGGCCGATATGGTGAGAGGGTGCCGAGAGCCGTAAGCACCTCGAAAGAACTCGGCGCGCTGCGCCAGGACCTGCTCGACGCGGCCATGCGCGTACTCCGTGAACAGGGCGCGCTCCACCTGACCCTCCGCCGGGTGGCGGACGCCGCCGACACCTCCACCATGGGCATCTACACCTGCTTCGGCGGCCGCGCCGGCCTCCTGGAAGCGATCTACGAGTACGGCTTCCGCCTCCTCCACGAGGCGATGTCCAGATCCATGGACGCCCACACGGACCCTCTGGCCCGCATCATGGCGGTGGCGTACGGCTACCGCCGGTTCGCCCGCGCCGACCCGGCCCTGTACGCGCTCATGTTCGAGCGCCCGCTGCCTGACTTCGACCCTTCACCCGAGCAGCGCCACGACGCTCTGCGCCTGTGCTTCGACCCGCTCGCCCTGGCCACGTCCGCCGCCGCGCAGGAGGGCCTCATCCGATCGACGGACCCGCAGCGCGCGGCCTACCTGGTGTGGACCACGATCCACGGCCTCGTCAGCATCGAGCTCACCTGCTCCCTGCGCACCCCGCTGCCCGGCTGGTTCCTGAACTCGGAGCAGGAGGGCGAACGCATCCTCGCCGACGGCGTCCGAGCCCTCCTGTCGGGCCTCACCTGAACAAGCACCGGTACGAGCGGGTCCTGAGGGCAGCCGTCGAAGGTGTCCTTCGGAGCAGGCGCCTACGTCGCGTCCGCCCCTGCCCTGACCGACTACGCCATGACCAATCCGATGGTGGACGGCGTCCGGAGAGAGGCCGGCGCACACCAGTGGGCCCTATTCCGACTTCAGGGGGAAGTCCCGCAGCGTGGTGGCGCTCCCGTACGACCGACTCTGCGGCTTGGTGGGGTGTGGGGGCGGTTGCGGTAGCCGCGATCAGGAACGCAGTGCTGTCGTGGTGGATCGGAGAAGCTGCGCGAGGCGGTCGCGTTGGCTGCTGGGCCAGGAGCTGAAGCGGGTGGCCAGGGTGGTGTCGATGGCTTCCTTGAATTTCCCGGTGACCGCCTCGCCTTCGGGAGTGAGGTGGACGCGGATCATCCGGCGAGGCCGCCTGGGCGAGCCGGCCGACATCGCCGACATCGTCGCCTTCCTGGCCTCCGACGCCGCCCGCTGGATCACCGGCCAGACCATCAACGCCGCCGGCGGCATGATCTGACGAGGCCAGCGCCGAACCCGAGCCGGACAACGCACACCGCTCAAGACCCCGACGCCTCCGCCAGCTGGTTACGCGGTCGCGGTGACGGCCTGCGTGAGTGCCGGTGAGGGGGAGATGGATCTGGGCGGAGGCGGCGGTGAAAGGGAAACCGTGGGCGGAGATGAGACGAAAGAGAGGGTGGCCGGGAGGCGAAGAGCGAGGGCAGCGAAAAGGAAGCGCGGTGACGAGGCGAAGGCCGCGTGAGGAGATGAGACGAAGAGAGAGGCCGGCCGGTGGGGCGAAGACCCCGGCGACGAGGGAGGGCGAGGACCGGGGCGAAGGCCGCGGGTGGAGGTGAAACGCCGAGGGGAGGCGAAGGTAGGGGAGTCGGCCGGTGGGGCGAAGCGAAAGGGCGGCCCTCAGAGAGGGCGGTGACGGGGCGAAGGTCGCGGGGTGGAGGTGAGACGAGGAGGGGAGTCGGCCGGTGGGGCGAAGCGTAAGGGCGGCGGTGAAAGGGGGTGGCAGCTAGGCGAAGAACGCGAGAGGAGGAGAGACGAGGAGAGGGGGCGGCGGTGAGGTGGGGCGATGAGTCGAGTCGGAAGGAGCGGGGGATCAGCCGATCGCCAGCGGTTCGTCGTCGGAGTTCGGGTCCGGGCCGGGGTCGTCGGCGAAGCCCGGGACCCAGCGGATCACCTCGTCGCGGAAGCGGGCCGTGGTGCCGAGCTGGCAGAGCACGCCGATGCCGGCCGCGTGCACCCGGTGGATGAGCACGTACGACGTCGGCAGGTTGAGCTGGCGGATCACGTTGGTCGGCCGGAGATCCGTGACGCTGGCCGCCTGCGCCTGCAGCCACTCCCGGCTGAACGTGAACTCCTCCACTGCGGTCGGTTCCACGTACGGCGCGAGGAAAGCGCGCAGCGCGTCGGTGTCGACCTCGATGTCCTGCCGGATGAAGCCCTCCTGCCGCAGCCCCTCCGTGACGGTGGCCATGTCGCCCTGGTTGAAGATGCGGGTGAGCTTCCCGAACGCGGGCGGATAGCCCTCGGGCAGGCGGTTGACCGCGCCGAAGTCGAGCACGCCGAGCTTGCCGTCGGCCAGCATGCGGAAGTTGCCGGGGTGCGGGTCGGCGTGCAGCATCCCGACCCGCGCGGGGGAGCAGAACAGGAACCGTACGAAGAGCAGGCCGGCCCGGTCGCGTTCCTCCTGGGTGCCTTCGGCGATGATGCGTGACAGCGGCGTGCCGTCCATCCACTCCGTGACCAGCACCATCTCGTTGGCGGCCACCACGTCGGGCACGTGGAAGTCGGGGTCGCCGTTGAACTCCAGGGCGAACGCGTGCTGGGCCTCGGCCTCCCTCAAATAGTCGAGCTCCTCCGCGATCCGCTCGCGCAGCTCCCCGAGCACGGCCTTCATGTCGAGACCCGGCAGCAGCACGCCGAACAGCCTGCCCAGGCGGGCGAGCTGCGCGAAGTCGCCGAGCAGGGCCTTGCCCGCCCCCGGGTACTGGATCTTGACGGCCACCTCCCTGCCGTCGTGCCACACGGCCTTGTGCACCTGGCCGATGGAGGCGGCCGCGGTCGGCTGGTCGTCGAACGACAGGAAGTGGTCGCGCCAGCCGTCACCCAGTTGCTCGGTCAGCACTTTGTGGACCGTGGACACCGGCAGCGGCGGGGCGGCGTCCTGCAGCTTGGTGAGCGTGGCGCGGTAGGGCCCGACGACCTCCTGTGGCAGGGCCGCCTCGAAGATCGACAGCGCCTGGCCCAGCTTCATCGCGCCGCCCTTGAGCTCGCCGAGCACCTTGAAGACCTGCTCGGCCGTACGCTGCTGAACCTCCTGCGCCACGATCTCCGCGGACTTGCCGCCGATGCGCTTGCCCAGCCCCAGGGCGGCGCGGCCCGCGAAGCCGAGTGGAAGGGTGGCCAGTTTGGCCGATCGCGTGACAGCGCGGCGCGGAAGATCGTTCACACCGATGCGCGGAACCTCGTCGAGATGCCGCTTCCCCCCTTCGTGGTCGTCTGAGCACGTCAGTCGCGGTTGGGTGCCATGACCATTCTTAGCGAATATGGGTTACTTCGCATACAACGACATTGCGGATGTACCTTCCACGATCTCCTTTTCCACTGCCAATCAGGCGTTACGTCTACTGTGCCATTGGTCACAGATGACTCGTTACCGTCCAGGTAGGCGAGCGCATGACCGGTCGCCGCACCCGCCACGGCGGTGGCGAGCGCCACGTCGCAGGCGATCTCGCCGGGCGGGTAGCCGCCCAGCCGGGCGGTGACGATCGGCCAGTACGGATCATGGTCGCGCCGGGTGAGATCGAGGCAGTGCAGGCACGCGGTCTCTCCCGGCAGGACCAGCGGGCCGACACACCCGTACCCCTCGAAGCCGGCCGCGAGGAGATGGGGGATGCCCAGCGTGTTCAGCTCGTTGACCAGCACCATGTCCAGGGGCCCGACCTGGGCCAGCACGACGAGATCAGGCCGATCCCACTTGTCCCCGAGAAACGGCCCACCGGCTACGACGTTCGAGGTGGGCTGATGAGGGCTCATCCCTTGGACCTCAACGCCGCCAGACCGGCCTTCTCGCCCGGATCCGCCCACCCGCCCGGATCCACCGACGCGCCCGGTCCCGGTCCCAGTCCCAGTCCCAGTCCCAGTCCCGGTCCCGGGACCGGGCGAGTCGGTGTCCGTTCGCCCGGCACCAGTTCCGCCCGAGACGGTCCTGCTCTCTCGTCCGGACGCCGTGCCGCGAGAATCGGGCCCGGTTCCGCGTGCGTCCAGAGCTGTTCCGCGAGTGTTGGACGTAGCGCCGCTTACGTTCTGCGCCGTTCCGGGGGTGTTGAACGTCGTCCCACTCGGGTTCTGGGCTGTTCCTCGGGTGCCGGACGAAAGCCCGCGTGGGTCCTGGGCCGTTTGGCGTGGGTCGGTGGTTGTCCCGCGTGCGCTGGTGGTGATCCCGCGCGTGGTGGGAATTCCACGGGTGGTGGTCGTCCCGCGTGTGCCCGGCGCGGCCGCCCGCGGGCCGGGACCGGTGCCGGGGGCGGGTGTGGAGTTGCGGCGACGGGCGATGGGGGCGGTGGGAGTGGTGAAGGTGGCGGGCACGGACTCCGTGCGGTTGATGGCTTGGCGGTCGGTGGGACGCTCTTGTCCGTCGAGGTCGTGAGGGGTGACCCCTGGGGTGAGGCCGCCTGAGGTGATCCTGTCGGCTGCCGCCACCGCCCCCACTTCCCTGGGCAGGCCCACCTCCGCCCACGTCAGCCCGCCGGGGGTGAGGTCGGCGGGCTGGGTCGTGCCGGGGTCGAGGACTCGGATGTGGCCTACTCCGGCCGCCGCCAGCAGGGCGACGACCTGGGCGCCGATGCGGCCGGCGCCGTAGACCCGTACGCGCGATCGTCTGCGACGTTCGAAGTGGGCGATCATCCCGTCGGGCGCGGTCGAGGTGAGGTCGAGGGCGTCGAGGTCGGGTTTGAGGCGGTCACGCTCGGCCAGCGGGAGATCGCGCAGGGAGCCGGGGCCGGTGGCGGCGTCGTGGAGGACGCCCTGGGCGGCGAGCTGGTCGAGCAGCGCGCGGGCACGTGTCTCGTCGAGCCCGGCGCGGGCCGCGTCGCGGAGGACGGCGCCGAGGTCGCGGGTGCCGTCGAGACCCTCGATCCACTGCCGGACGGGTCTGGTCAGGCCGCTCAGATTGACTGCCCGCAGCGGGTGGACGCCATATTGAAGGGTCTGCTCGTCGCGGAGGACGCGCCGGAGGATGGGCTTCACACGTGGCCTCATGGCGGGAAGGTTTCCATGCCGGAGCAAGATCCCGAGCGGGTTCGGCGACGGCTGTGGATAACCGCGCATTTGAAGAAAGCGCCTGTGGACGAAGCAACCGTCTCTGGAAATGGATCGTCCCATAGAGGCCGCCGCCTCTCCTGCCAGTGGCAGGCGATCACCGAAGGCAAGCGTTAGTGGACGATCATCGAAGGCAAGCGTTGTGAACGGCTGCGATCACCATCCAAGCGTCCCGCCCATACGTGATCACCGCCAAGCGTCTCAGTTACGCTTCCCGGCATGGACGAGCTCTTGGTTGATCGTCAAGACGACGGAGTCGTACTCATCACCTTCAATCGCCCCGACATGCGTAACGCGATGACCGACGCCATGACCGCCCGATGGCGCGAAACGATGTCCGAGCTGGCGACCGACAGAGACGCGCGCTGTCTCGTCGTCACCGGCGCCGGGACGGCGTTCTCCGCGGGCGGGGACCTGTCGTGGATCGGGGAGCGCGGCTCGGAGACCGTGCCCCGGTTGCGTGAGCGGATGCTCGCCTTCTACCGCACCTGGCTGATGATCACCGAGCTGGAGATCCCCACGGTCGCCGCCGTCAACGGCCCGGCCGTGGGTGCGGGGCTGTGCGTGGCGCTGGCCTGCGACCTCGTGTACGCGGCCGACGACGCCAAGCTGCTGGCCCCGTTCACCTCGCTGGGGCTGCATCCGGGCATGGCGGCCACGTACCTGCTGCCGCGCAGGGCCGGCGCGGGGCTCGCCCGGGAGATGCTGCTGACAGGCCGCAGCCTGTCCGGAACGGAAGCAGCGGCTAAAGGGCTGGTAAATCAATCTTTCCCGAAAAATGACCTAATGTCGGAAGTAGGCGGCATCGCCACGAAGATCGCGCAGAACGCACCCATTGCCACAAGGCTCACCAAAGTAGCCCTGAACCAAGACCATCAAGACCTGGAAGCCGCTCTGAGGTGGGAATCCTTGGCCCAGCCCGTGACCATGGCCTCCGCCGACATGATCGAGGGGCTTACGGCACATCGGGAAAGGCGCATGCCCAAATTCACCGGCTCTTAATCATCTGACCAGCAGAAACAACGTCCACCCTCTGTGGAATTTCGCCAGTCTCGGCTACCGTGCATATGTGCCCCCCGAGACAGTCGAGGTTCGTCGCAGTTCTCGTCGCCGGCGTACGGTCTCCGCCTACCGCGACGGTGACAAGACGATCGTGCTCCTGCCCGCCTGGTTGAGCGGCGAAGACGCGGATGAGTGGGTGAGCCGGATGCTGGATCGGCTGGCCGCCAAGGAACGCCGAAGAAGGCCCACCGACGAGGCGCTGCTCGAGCGGGCCAAGGAGCTGTCGGCCAAATATCTGGACGGCGAGCCCGACCCCGTCAGCGTGCGCTGGGTCGACAACCAGCAGCACCGCTGGGGCTCGTGCACCCCCGAGACCGGGACGATCCGGATCTCCACCAGGCTCAAGGGCCTGCCCGAGTGGGTCATCAACTATGTGATCATCCACGAGCTCGTGCACCTGCTGGTGCCCAGCCACGGGGCCAAGTTCTGGGCGCTGGTAGAACAGTATCCGAAGGCGGAGCGGGCCCGCGGGTTCCTCGAGGGATTCTCCGCGGCGGCCCACACGGCACCGGAGGAGTGTTGACGCGCATCGCCGCGGTCCTGGTCCATCCGCACATGGCACAGGCGGCCCCGCCGGGCGTCGATCCCAGGGAGTTCCTGGAGGCGGTGGCGGAGGACACCTACGAGATGGTGGCCGGCCTCGACCTCGTCACCCCGGTCCTGCTCACCAGCGTTCCCGGCCTGGACGACCTCGTCTGGCCGGGCACCGAGGTGATCACGATCGCCGAGGGCGAACCGCTCAGGACCACCCTCGCCCGCCTGGACGCGGAGCAGGCGGCCGTGATCAGCGCCGACGCGCCCGACCTGCCGCCCCTGCTGGTCGGCAAGCTGTTCAGGGAGCTCGGCCGGGCCGAGATCGCCGTCTGCCCGGCGGAGAACGGCGGCGCCGTGGCCCTGGCCTGCGCGCTGCCCCCGCCCGCCTGGGCGGACCCCGACCTCGACGCGTACGACACCGTCAAGGAGCTGCGCGCCCAGGCCCCCGGCCCGCGCAGGGTCGCCACCACCCCGGGCTGGCACCGCCTGCGCACCCCGGAGGACGTCGCCCGCCTCGACCCCGGCCTCGAAGGCTGGGACAACACCAGAGCACTCGTCAGGGCAGGCTGAGCCGGGCCAGCACGGCCCGGTGATCGGTGCCCGGCACGTCACGCACGCTGACCTCCTGCACCCCCACCCGCTGATCCACCAGCACATGATCGATCGTGATGAACGGCGGCACCCGCTTGTTCGCCGGCCACGTCGGAATCAGCCCGGCCCCCACCTGGTCGGCCGCGTCCTTGTAGCCCCGCGCCAGCACCCCGCGCAACGCGGCATGGTCGAGCGAGGCGTTGAAGTCACCCGCGATGATCCGGATCCGGTCGGGGGAGGTGGAGGGGAAGGCCGCCATTGCCTCGTTCCAGCCGGTGACCTGCGGCCCCAGCGGCGGGAACGGATGCGCGTCCACGAACTCGATCGGCTCGCCGCCCGGCACCGAGATCAGCGCCGCGGGCATCTGGTGGCCGACGGGCGGCATCAGGTCCCACAGCGCCCGCATCGGGTAGCGGGAGTAGAGGCCGCTGCCGCCGGCGCTCCACTCGGCCTGGAGCACGCGGTGCGGCATGATCTCCTTCAGCCCGGCCGCGTCCAGGTCGGAGACCGCCCCTGGGGTCAGCTCCTGGGCGCTGAGCACGTCGGGGGCGAACTCGCGTACCAGCTGCATGATCGTCGTGACGTCGGCCCGGCCGAAGAGCATGTTGATCGTCATCACGCGCAGCGGCCGCCCCGACGCGGCGTCGGCGGTGCCGAGCGCCCTGGGCAGCACGCTGAAGCCGAGTGCGGTCGTCGCGAGCAGCGCGACGACGGTCGCGGCGCGCTTGCGTCCGACCGCGGCGATCAGGAGCGGCACGAGAGAGCCCGCCGCCGCGTACGGCGTCGCCGTCATGAGCTGGGTGGGCAGCGAGCCGCGTTCCAGCCCCGCCACCCTGGCCAGCGCCCAGGCGGCGAACGGCGTCACCGCCACCCACGTCAACGCCGTTCCGGGGAATTTCCTGCGCTTTCGCACCGGTGTCACGATGGTGCCGCCGACAGGCGATGTCTCCACGCAACCCCCTTTTTGGAACGACGCAAATGGACTCTAGCCAAGCGCGCGTGAGCCCGAGCTAAGGGCGGCCTGTCCACGTGCGGCCAATCGGCGGGTCGCCTCGTCGGACAGCTCGGGGATCTCGTCCACGGGGAACCAGCGCAGGTCGAGCGACTCGTCGCTCATCACGGCCTCCGCCCCGGCCGGCGCCACCGCCGCGTATTCGACGTCGAGGTGCCAGCTGCGCGGCGGATGGCACCACACTTCGTGCCGGTCGAGCGCGAGCGGCCCCGGCAACAGCCGGAGCCCGGAGATCCCCGACTCCTCCCACGCCTCCCGCAGCGCCACCGCCGCGAGGGACGTGTCGGAGATCTCACAGTGGCCGCCCATGGGCAGCCACATCTTGGCCTTCGGATGGAGGGTGAGCAGCACCTTCGCGCCGTCGTGCGACAGCACCGCGGTCGTCGCCGTCAGATGCCCGGGGACGCACTCGCGCAGCATGGCGTCGTCGTGCTCGCGCAGGTGGTCGAGGAACCGCTCACGCAGCGCCTCCTCGCCGGGGGTGGGCGCCGTCCAGGTGGACAGCACCGCCACCGCGTCGTCGTGCAGGCTCAACCCTGGCCGCCCTCGCCGTCGTCGTCGGGCTTTGCCTCAAGCTGCGAGATGTCCCAGTCGGTGTTCCCGCGGACGAAGGCGTCGGGGTCGTCGAGGTCGTCGGCCGTCGGCATGAGGTCGGGGTGACCCCACAGCGCGTCGCGCCCGTCGACGCCGCGCTCGCTCTCCAGCGAGCGCCACAGCGCCGCGGCCTCGCGCAGCCGCCTGGGCCGCAGCTCCAGCCCCACCAGCGTGCCGAACGTCAGCTCGGCGGGCCCGCCGGTGGCGCGACGGCGGCGTACGGTCTCGGCCAGCGCCACGGCGGAGGGCAGCTTGCCCTCGGCGGCCTGGTCGACCACCGTCGCCACCCAGCCCTCGACCAGCGCGAGCATCGTCTCCAGCCGCGCCAGGGCGGCCTTCTGCCGCTCGGTCTCCTCGGGCTTGAGCAGGTTGCCCCCGCTCAGCGCCTCCTGGATGGCCTCGGGGTTGTTGATGTCGAGCCCGCGGATCTGCTCTTCGAGCGCCGAGGTGTCGACCGTGATGCCCCTGGCGTATTCCTCGACCGCCCCGAGCAGATGTGACCTCAGCCACGGGACGTGCTGGAACAGCCGGTGGTGCGCGGCCTCGCGCAGCGCCAGATAGAGCCGGATCTCGTCGGCGGGGACCTCCAGGCCCTCGCTGAAGGAGGCGATGCCGCCGGGCAGCAGCGCGGCCGTGTCGGACAGGGGCAGGCCGATGTCGGTGGTGCCGATGACCTCGCGGGCCAGCGAGCCGAGCGCCTGCCCGATCTGCTGGCCGACCATCATGCCGCCCATCTGCTTGAGCATGCCCATGAGCGGCCCGGCCATCTGCTGGGCCTCAGGGGGCAGCCCTGATCCGCCGAGCGCGCCGCCCATGGTCTCGACCATGCGCTCGGCGATCGGTTCGCAAAGCTTTCGCCAAATCGGGATCGTGTTCTCGATCCACTCAGACCGGCTCCAGGCCTGCGGGTTGGCCACGCCGCTCGGCAGCGCGGTCGCCTCGTTGAGCCACAGGTCGGCCAGGCTGAGCGCCTCGACGATTTGACGGCGCTCGCCTTCCATGACGCTCGGGTCGCCCTCGGCGACCACGGCGTGCCGGGCGATGTTCTTGGCCATGTCCCAGTTGACAGGGCCTGAACCCTGGGGCGCCGACAACATGTCGGCGAACTGGCGCATCGCCTGAGCCATCTGCTCAGGGTTGCCGAACATGGCGAACGGGTTCTCGTTGGGGTCGTTTTCGCGACCTGGCAGGTCAGTCACCGCTCTACCTCGTGCAGGATGGAGGAGTCCACATCCGCCACGTTAGCCGTCCTACGGCGGATCAGTGCAAAGTGAGGACCTGGTGCCTACCTCGAAACGCTCGCGTCAACCCGTCGTCGCCGTAACGGGCGCGGCCTCCGGACTAGGCCGCGAAGTGCTCGTGAAGCTCGTCTCCTCCGCGGATTTCCGCAGAGTGGTGGCCATCGACGAAGAGCGCGGTGACGTCCAGGAAGCCACGTGGAGAGTGATCGACGTACGAGATCCGCTCTTGGCGAACCGGATCTCCGACATCGACGTGCTGATCCATCTGGCCGGCGACTACGCCGTCGACTCCGACCCGGGCGAGCGGCGGGCCTACAACCTGCGCGCCGCCCAGACGGTGCTGACGGCCTGCGCCGCCGCGCGCGTACGCCGTGTGGTGCTGGTCACCAGCGCGATGGTGTACGGAGCCGCGCCCGACAACGAGGTGCCGCTGCCCGAGGACGCCCCGGTGGCGGCCGAGCCGGACACCGGCGTCGTGGGCGACTTCCTGGAGATCGAATCCCTCGTCCGCCGGTCGCTGCGCAGCCATCCGGGCGTGGAGGTGACCGTCCTGCGCCCGGCCGCGGTCGTCGGCCCCGGCGTCGACACGGTGCTCACCCGCCACTTCGAGTCGCCCAGGCTGCTGACCGTCAAGGGCTGCAGCCCGCACTGGCAGTTCTGCCACATCGACGACCTCGTCTCCGCGCTGGAACTGGCGGCGCGGGGGGTGGTCAGCGGCGTGCTGGCGGTCGGCTCCGACGGCTGGCTGGAGCAGGAGCAGGTCGAGGAGCTGTCCGGCATCCGCAGCCTGGAGCTGCCCGCCGGCCTGACCTTCGGCACGGCGCAGCGCCTGCACCGCCTCGGCGTCACCCCGGCCCCCGCCACCGACCTGCACTACGTCGTCTATCCGTGGGTCGTCGACTGCGCGGTGCTGCGCGAGGCGGGCTGGAAACCGGCGTGGACCAACGAGGCCGCGTTGCAGCAGCTCATGGAGCTGCGCGAGAACAGGACGACCGTGGTCGGCCGGCGCCTGCCGGTCAAGGAGGCCACGCTCACCGCCGCCGGCGCCACGGTGGCCGTGATCGGCACCGCCGCCATCGTCCGCCAGGTCCGCAGGAAGCGCCGCCAGTAGCCGCCAGTAGCCGCCGGTGATCGTCGTTCGCGCCGCGTGAGAAACGCGGCCGGTAAAGGTTAGGCTTTTTCCGTGGACGTCATCCGGTTGCTCGGCATTCGTGACACCCCGCTCTCCGTCGACGAGGTCCTGGCCGCCGTCGGCGACCACGCCGCGGGCGGCACCACGTTCTTCGTGGGCACCGTGCGCGAGCAGGACCACGGCAAGGCGGTGACCGGGCTGTCCTACTCGGCGCACCCGACCGCGGAGGCCGAGCTGCGCCAGGTGGCGGAGAAGGTGGCCGCCGACTTCCCGGTGACGGCGCTGGCCGCCGTGCACCGGGTGGGCGATCTGCGGCTGGGCGACGCGGCGGTGATCGTCGCGGTGGCCGCGCCGCACAGGGACGAGGCGTTCAAGGCCGCGCGGCGGCTGATCGACGACCTCAAGGCACACGTCCCCATCTGGAAACACCAGGTGTTCTCCGACGGTGAGACCGAGTGGGTCGGCGCCGGAGAATAAGCTCATCGACATGTCACGACGCGCCCTGACCCTGCTGCTCGCGGGATTCCTCGTGCTCGCGTTCGGGGTGGTGGGCGCCTTCCGTCCGGTCCCGTACGTCGTGCTGAGCCCAGGGCCGACGGAGAACACCATCGGCGAGGTCGACAAGAAGCCGGTCATCTCGATCAAGGGCCGGCAGACCTACCCCACCAAGGGCGCGCTGCACCTGGTGACGGTGGCCTACCAGGGCGGTCCCGCCGCCCAGATCGACCTGCTCACGGCCCTGCGGGGCTGGCTCGACCCCACCGTGGCGGTGGTCCCGCAGGAGACCATCTTCGCTCCCGACCGCGATCCGAAGCAGGTCGAGGAGGAGAACGCGGTCGAGATGACCAATTCTCAGGACTCCGCGACCGCCGCCGCGCTCAACGAGCTGAAGATCCCTTATGCGATGGCCGTGAGCGTGGCCTACACCGAGAAGGGCAAGCCCGCCGACGGCAAGCTCAAGAAGGACGACGAGATCATCGCCGTGGACGGCAAGGCGGCCAAGGACGTCACCGCCGTCAGCGACGCGGTCAAGGCGCACAAGACGGGCGACAACGTCGCCTTCACCATCACCCGCGGCAAGGAGAAGCTCGACGTCACCGTGCCGACCGTGGCGGGCCCGAAGGGGCAGCCGCTGGTGGGGGTGACGATGCAGGCGAAGTACAAGTTCCCGTTCGAGGTCGACATCAACGTGGGCGACGTCGGCGGGCCCAGCGCCGGGCTGATGTTCTCGCTCGGCATACTCGACAAGCTCACGCCCGGCGAGCTCACCGGCGGCAAGCAGATCGCCGGCACCGGCACGATCGAGCCGGGCGGCACCGTCGGGCCGATCGGCGGGATCGCGCAGAAGATGGTCGGGGCCCAGGATTCCGGCGCCACGATCTTCCTGACCCCCGCCGACAACTGCGCCGAGGCCGTGAAGGCCGTACCCGACGGGCTGCGGCTGGTCAGAGCGGACACGCTGCACGGCGCGGTGCAGGCGCTCGACGCGCTGCGCACCGGCAAGGGTGAAGTGCCCGCATGTGAGGCCGGATGAAACTTCTGGCCATCGCCGTGCGTTAGCCGTAGGGCTGGCACTGCGGTGTAAGTTGCCAGACACGGACCGTTTCTTCATTACGACGAGGGGTTGGCCTTGAGCTTCCGGACCCCAGGAGCCGGCAGGGCGATGCGCTTGCCCCGCCGACCGCGACTGCTTCTGCCTGTGGCGATCGCTCTGGTAGTGATCGTCGCGCTCTTTTTCCTTTTTTCGGGCATCTATACCGACTTTTTGTGGTTTGACTCGACCGGCTTCACCTCGGTCTTCAGCGGAGTGCTGCTGACCCAGATCGTGCTGTTCCTCGCCGGAGCGGTGCTGATGGTCGGCATCGCGGGCGGCAACATGCTGCTGGCCTTCCGGACCCGGCCCATGTTCGGGCCGGCCATGTTCGGCGGGGGCAGCGGAGCCGACCGCTACCGCATGGCGCTCGATCCCCACCGAAAGCTGATCTTCATCGTCGGCATGGGGTTGCTCGCGCTCTTCTCCGGCTCCTCGTTCGCGGGGCAGTGGAAGACCTGGCTGCAGTTCAGCAACGGCGCGTCGTTCGGCAAGCAGGACCAGCTGTTCGGGTACGACATCGCGTTCTTCATGTTCGACTACCCGTTCATCCGGATGGTGCTGAACTTCCTGTTCACCGCCGTGATCATCTCCATCGTGCTGGCGGCGATCACCCACTACCTCTACGGCGGGTTCCGGCTGCAGTCGCCCGGCGTACACGCCTCCAGGGCCGCCCGCGTCCACCTGTCGGTGCTGCTGGGCATCTTCGTGCTGCTCAAGGCCGTCGCCTACTGGATGGACCGCTTCGGCCTGGTCTTCTCCGACCGGGGCTTCGTCCACGGCGCCTCCTACACCGACGTCAACGCCGTGCTGCCGGCCAAGACCATCCTCGCGATCATCGCGCTGATCTGCGCCGCGCTGTTCTTCGCCGGCGTCGTGCGCCCCGGCGGCATGCTGCCGGGCGTCTCCTTCGGCCTGCTCGTGCTCTCGGCCATCCTGATCGGCGGCGTCTACCCGGCGCTGGTCGAGCAGTTCCAGGTCAAGCCCAACCAGCAGGGCAAGGAAGCGGCCTACATCCAGCGCAACATCGACGCGACGCGGGAGGCGTACAACGTCGACAAGACCGAGGTGGAGAACTACAACGCCCAGGCCGACCCGACCAAGGTCCAGTCCAAGGGCGACACCTCCGTCTCCGGCGTGCGCCTGCTCGACCCGGCGCTGGTCTCCTCGACCTACGAGCAGACGCAGCGGATCAGGGGCTTCTACAGCTTCGCCGACCCGCTCGACGTCGACCGTTACCCCGACAGCTCAGGCAAGCTGATCGACCACATCGTCGGCGTACGCGAGCTGACCAGCCCGCCCGAGGGCCAGAACAACTGGATCAACCGGGCCCTGGTCTACACCCACGGCTACGGCTTCGTCGCCGCGCCCGGCAACCAGGTCGACTCCAGCGGTCTGCCCGCCTACGACGCCAAGGACATGCCGGTCACCGGCCCGCTGGTCACCAGCACCAACCTCAAGGAACCGCGGGTCTACTACGGCGAGAACCCGGCCTCGTCCGAATACGTGATCGCGGGCGGCAATCCGAACAACCCGCAGGAGCTCGACTATCCGGAGACGGGCGGCACGGGTCAGAAGAACACGACCTACACCGGCACCGGCGGCGTGCCCGTCGGCTCGTTCGTCAACAGGCTCGTCTACGCCGCCAAGTACAGCGAGGCGAACATCGTCCTCTCCGGCGACATCAACGACAACTCCAAGATCCTGTACGTGCGCAACCCGCGCGACAGGGTGCAGAAGGTCGCGCCCTACCTCACCCTCGACGGCAACACGTACCCGGCGATCGTCGACGGGCGCATCCAGTGGATCGTCGACGGTTACACGACCTCCAACGACTATCCGTACGCGCAGAGCGAAAGCCTCGGCGACATGACCCGCGACACCTCCACGGACCGTCGCGTGATCGCCCAGCAGCCGAGCGACAAGATCAACTACATCCGCAACTCGGTGAAGGCGACCGTCGACGCCTACGACGGCACGGTCAAGCTCTACGCCTGGGACAACAACGACCCGGTGCTCAAGACCTGGAGCAACGCCTTCCCCGGCACCATCAGGCCGGCCTCGGAGATGAGCCCCGACCTGCGCCAGCACGTCCGTTACCCGGAAGACCTGTTCAAGGTGCAGCGCTACACCCTGTCGCGCTACCACATCACCAACCCGGCCGCCTTCTACAGCGGCCAGGACTTCTGGAACGTCCCGGGCGACCCGACGCAGGGCGACAAGAACATCAAGCAGCCGCCCTACTACCTGACCACCACGATGCCGGGTGGCACGCCCGCGTTCTCGCTGACCACGACGTTCGTGCCGCGGCAGGGCCCCAACCTGGCGGCCTTCATGGCGGTCGACTCGTCGGGTGGCGCCGACTACGGCCGCATGCGCATCCTGCGCATGCCGTCGAGCACACCCATCCCCGGCCCAGGACAGGCGCAAAACTCCTTCCAGAGCCGCTTCGCGGGTGAGCTCAACCTGCTCGGCGTGGGCGCCTCTTCGGTCCGCTACGGCAACCTCCTGACACTCCCGTACGCGGGCGGCCTGGTCTACATCGAACCGGTGTACATCCAGGTGGCCGCAGGCGGCGGGCAGGAGCCGTACCCGATCCTGCAACGGGTGCTGGTGTCGTTCGGCAGCAAGATCGGTGTGGCGCGCACCCTGGAGGAGGCGCTGCAGGAGGTATTCGGCGGCGAGCAGCAAGAACAGGCGCAGCCGAGCGACGAACAGCAACAGGGCCGGCCGGAACAGGCCAGCACGGCGCTCAACTCGGCCATCTCCAACGCCAAGAAGGCCTACGCGGACGCCCAGAAGGCCCTCCAGGCCAGCCCGCCCGACTGGGACGCCTACGGCGACGCCCAGAAGCGGCTGGAGGAGGCGCTGACGCAGCTGGAAGGGGCGAACGCGAACAGGCAGCAGGAGCCCGCGCCGTCGGCCTCACCGTCGGCGAGCGCGTCACCCACCGCCTCGGCCACTGCGTCACCGACGGGGTCACCAACGGGGTCGCCGCCGGCGACACCACCGGCGTCGCCATCGGCCTCTCCGACCGGTTAGCCGGCCGGAAATCGGGAGAAAACCCGATCTGGTTTGCGCCCACCCCGCGTCGCCGATAGGCTTGTAAAGCACGAAGACGACGCGGGGTGGAGCAGTTCGGTAGCTCGCTGGGCTCATAACCCAGAGGTCGCAGGTTCAAATCCTGCCCCCGCTACCAGGCCGAAGGCCCGGGATTTCGACATCGGAAACCCGGGCTTTCGTGTGTGAGCGGGGGACCACGGTCCATCCACTCTCAGAAAGCCTGTATAGTAACTAGTGACACACCGACGCGGGGTGGAGCAGTTCGGTAGCTCGCTGGGCTCATAACCCAGAGGTCGCAGGTTCAAATCCTGTCCCCGCTACCAAAGAGAATCCCCGGTCGCCGGATCATCCGGCGGCCGGGGATTTTTCGTATGCCCGTTCCGAAACGACTGTCCCGACAAAGGCTTGTTCCGTGGCCCATAGTGGTGATTACATCATTACATGGCTGATGAGACAGTTCCCACCCTTTACGAATGGGCCGGCGGCGCCGAAGCGCTGGAGCGGCTGACCGAGGTGTTCTACCGCAGCGTCCTGAAAGACGACCTGATCGGGCCGTTGTTCGCACACATGGATGCCGACCATCCGAAGTTCGTCGCGATGTGGCTCAGCGAGGTCTTCGGCGGGCCCGACCGCTACACCCGCGAACGCGGCGGCTATCCCCACATGCTCCGCCACCACATCGGCAAGGCCATCACCGAGCCGCAGCGGCGCAGATGGGTGAGCCTGCTGATGGACGCGGCCGACGAGGTCGCTCTGCCCGACGACCCCGAGTTCAGGGCTGCGTTCGCGGGCTACATCGAGTGGGGCACCCGGCTGGCCAGATCCAACTCCCAGCCCGGCGCGACGCCGCCCACCGAGGCGCCGGTGCCGCACTGGGGCTGGGGAGTGGCGCCGCCGTACCAGCCATAGCCCTATTAACCTGGAGGAATGGAAGGCAGGCCCCGAGGGCGGCTGCGCGTTCACCTGGGCGTGGCGCCCGGAGCGGGCACGACGTACGCCATGCTCAGCGAGGCGCGCCGCGCCCGCGACCGGGGTGAGGACGTCGTCGTGGGCATCGTCGAGACCCACGGCCGCGCCGCGACCGCCCGCATCCTCGACGGCCTGGAGGTCCTGCCCCGGCGGACCGTGCCGTACCAGGGGACGACGTTCACCGAGCTGAACCCTGATGCGGTCATCGAGCGCGCCCCCGCGCTCGTCCTGATCGACGAGCTGGCCCACACCAACGTCCCCGGCTCGCGCCACGCCAAGCGCTGGCAGGACGTGACCGCGATCCTCGACGCCGGGATCGACGTCGTCTCCACCGTCGGCGTCCAGCACCTCGCATCGCTGAACGACGCGGTCGAGCGGATCACGGGGGTGCGGCAGGGGGAGACCGTACCGGATGAGGTGGTGCGGAGGGCCGAGCGGATCGAGCTGATCGACCTGCTGCCCGAGGCGCAGCTCCGGCGGCCGGCCCACGGCGACCAGGTGGATCCGGCGCCGGCCGAGTACTTCCACCCCGGCAACCTGACCGCTCTGCGGGAGCTCGCCCGGCGCTGGCTGACGGACGACGATCGGCGCGGCCTCGATCCGGCCGGCGGTGCGGACGGCGGGCGGATCGGCCTCCCGGGTGCGCGTTCGGGCGAGGCGCGTGAGCGGGTGGTGGTCGCGCTCACCGGCGGGCCGGAGGGCGACACGCTCGTACGGCGGGCGGCCCGCATCGCCGCCAGAGGCAAGAACGTCGACCTGCTGGCCGTGCACGTCACCAACGCCGACGGGCCGCCGGGCGGCGACCCCGCCACCCTGGTACGCCAGCGCGCCCTGGTCGAGACCCTGGGCGGCACCTACCACCAGGTGGTCGGCGACGACGTGCCGCGGGCGCTGCTGGAGTTCGCCCGTGGCGTACGCGCCACCCAGCTCGTGCTCGGCGCGTCGCGGCGGAGGTGGCCGTTCGCGCGCGGGGTCGGTGCGACGACCTCGGCGCTGTCGGGCACGATCGACGTCCACATCGTGCCACACGAGGCCACCGGCATGGGCCGCCGTCTGACCCGGCCGGGAGCCGCGCTGACGCGGACGCGGAGGCTGTCGGGCTGGGCATTGGCGCTGCCCGGGATGCCGCTGCTGGCGGCCGTACTCGTGCCGCTGGGCCTGTCGCTGCCCAGCGAGCTGCTGCTCTTCCTGCTGCTCGTCGTGGCCGCCGCCATGGCGGGCGGCATGTGGCCCGCGCTGACGGCGGCGGTGTTCGCGTTCGGGCTGCTCAACTGGTTCTTCACGCCGCCGGTGCGCACCCTGATCGTCGCCAGGCCGGAGAACGTGCTCGCGCTGGTCATCTTCGTCCTGGTGGCCGTCATGGTCAGCACAGTCGTGGACCTGGCGGCCAGGCGCAGCAGGGAGGCGGCGCGCTCGCGGGCCGACGCCGAGGTGCTGTCCACGCTGGCGGGCCACGTGCTGCGGGGCGAGTCGGCGCTGCCGTCGCTGCTGGCCAGGACGCGGGAGACGTTCGGACTGAGCGCGGTGACCCTGCTCGAACGGAGCGACGACCCGGGCGAGTGGCGGGTCGTGGCCACGTCGGGAGGGATGCCCGCCACCAGCCCGGGATCGGCCGACACCGACGTCGCGGTCGACGACCGGCTCGTGCTGGCCGCACGCGGGCGTCCGCTGGAGGCGAACGAGCGCAAGGTGCTGGAGGCGTTCGGGGCGCAGGCGGCGGTGGCGCTGCGGCAGCAGCGGTTGCGCGAGGTCGCCGACCGGGCCGGGCCGCTGGCCGAGGTCGACCGCATGCGGACCGCGCTGCTCGCCGCCGTCGGCCACGATCTGCGCACGCCGCTCGCCTCTGCGCGGGCGGCGGTCGAGAGCCTGCGCAGCACGGACGTCACCTGGACCGCGGCGGACCGCGGCGAACTGCTCGCCACCGCCGACGAGTCGCTGATCAAGCTGAACCGCCTCGTGTCCAACCTGCTCGACATGAGCCGTCTCCAGGCCGGAGCCCTCGGCGTGCGGCTCGAACCGGTGGCGATCGAGGACGTCCTGCCGCACGCCGAGGACGACCTCGGCCCCCTGCGCGATCGCCTCGAAGTCGACATACCGCCCGGCCTGCCCGAGATCTCGGCCGACCCGGCCCTGCTGGAACGCGTCCTCGTCAACCTGATCACGAACGCCGTGCGCCACAGCCCCGGCGGCGAACCCGTACGTCTCACCGCCGGCTCTGACGACGGCGACGTGCAGATCCGCGTCATCGACCGGGGCCCCGGCATTCCCGCGGAAGCGCATGAAAGGGTGTTCCTGCCCTTCCAGCGGCTCGGCGACCGCGACAACCACGCGGGAGTCGGACTTGGACTGGCGCTCTCACGCGGTCTCACGGAGGCGATGGGCGGCACGCTAACGCCGCAGGACACGCCAGGAGGAGGACTGACCATGACCATTTCGCTGCGGCGGGCCTCATGACGCGCGTGCTCGTGGTGGACGACGAGCCGCAGATCCTGCGCGCCCTGCGCGTCAACCTGGCCGCCAGGCAGTACGAGGTCGCGGTGGCGCCCGACGGCGGCACGGCCCTGCGCCAGTCCGCCGAGTGGCACCCCGATCTCGTCATCCTCGACCTCGGCCTGCCCGACCTCGACGGCGTGGAGGTCATCCAGGGCCTGCGCGGCTGGACCACCGTGCCGATCATCGTCCTGTCCGGGCGCGCGGACAGCACCGACAAGGTGGACGCGCTCGACGCCGGCGCCGACGACTACGTGACGAAGCCGTTCAGCATCGACGAACTGCTCGCGCGGGTGCGCGCGGTGACGCGCCGCACGGGTCCGCAGGACGAGGAGAATGCGACGGTACGGGTGGGCGACCATATCGTCGACCTCGCCGACAAGACGGTCTCGGGCGGGGTGCACCTGACGCCCACGGAGTGGCATTTCCTGGAGCTGCTGGTACGCAATCCCGGCAAGCTGATCAGCCAGCGGCAGCTGCTCACCGAGGTGTGGGGCAGCGCGTACCTCAAGGAGACGCACTACCTGCGCCAGTACATGGCCCAGCTGCGGCGCAAGCTCGAACGGGACCCGGCGCATCCCGTGCAGCTGCTGACGGAGCCGGGAATGGGTTACCGCTTCCAGCCGGCGCCACCGGAGTGACGCGGACTGGACTGAGGCCCTGCCGCTGGAGTGACGCAGGCCCGATTCGGGCTGTCTCGCCGGGTGGCCGGTTTCAGACTCTGCCGCCGGCCAGCCTGAACGCCTTCTGCACGGCCCAGCCCAGGAGCAGAAGACCGAAGACGACCTGCACGACGCGCATCCAGAGGGAAGAGCCCTGGTCCGCGTAAATCACGATGCCCACCCACATCAGGCCAAATAGCCCGACCAAGATGATTGCCAACCAGTTCAGCCCCCGCTGCCACATATGCGAAGTCTTACAGGCGATGCGCCAAGGGGAGGTATGCCCGGAGTCGTCTACCGGCGAAGGGTGCGGCCGGTGCCGACGCAGCGGCGCAGGCGCATGCCGCGCGGACGTCGCGGGGCCGGCTCCTCCAGGCAGGCGAGCAACGCGGCCGCCGCACGCGCGTCGGAGAGGATGCGCTGCACGGCCTCCCCGTCCTCCGGCAGCTGACCGCGCTCGGCCAGCTCGTGCTTCAGGAACGCCAGCGGCTCCGCCTCGCCGATGGTGTCCGCCGCCACCGTCGCGCGGGCGGCCGTGAGCAGGCGCAGGTAATGGGAGCGCAGAACGGCCTCGCGCATGCGTGCGTGTTCGAGGTCGTCGATCAGAGTCCTGGCGATGCGCAGCAGGTCACCCGCGTGGGTCGCCTCGTCGGCGAGGAACGCGCGAATGTCGTCGAACTCCGACCGGGTCATGGCCGCCACCTCCGAGAGCGCAGTCTGCTCGTACGTACTTCGTACGTGAGAACGATTGCGGTTGACTTGCCATCGACTTGCGAGCGGGGAGGTCGTCCAGGTGGCGGACGGCTGAGGTTTGAGGGTCAGGTGGTGAGGGGAGAACCCTCTGATTACCTGAGTCGGCCAAAGTGGGCGCGCCAGGCTGCTAGAGTTGCTTCGCGCAGGGCGGCCAAGAGGTTCCTAGAGCCTCGGAAGATGCCCGGCAAATCCCACGATCTTCAGGGTCGTCCTTCGATGGTTACAGACCACTTCGGATGAGCTGGTAAGTTAGAGGGGTTGTCTCCGAAAGGGGGCAGAGCTTAATTCCCGCAGGTCGAGCGAGTCCGGTCAATTTGACAGGGACTTGAACGGCTGAAAGAATTAAGACACAACGGAAGAACGAACGGAGTGAACGCCTCCGAGCGGGGATCACGGAAGTGGTTTC